>CAWCNP010000023.1:0-180876 GCA_963796885.1 uncultured Solirubrobacterales bacterium | reverse complement strand
AATAAACAACCAATGACCGAATGGAGACCCCTGTGACTATTGCTTCTCATGACCCCGCAACCCGCCCTACCACGACTCGGCGCATCGACTTTCGCCCGGGCCAGGACATGTATTGGGAGATCGTGCGCAACGGCGAGGACACCGATGGTGCAGTTCTCGAGGCAAATAGCTGGCTCGGTCCCCACAGCCCCAGCCCCCCTGTGCACGTGCACGACAATGTTGAAGACAGTTTTGAGATCGTCGAGGGCCGACTTGACGTGAAGCTCGACGGGACCTGGCGTACCTATGGTCCGGGGGAGCGCGCCGCAGCGGCTCCCGGTCACCGGCACACCCTGCGAAACAGTCACGATGAGCCGGTTCGGTTCATCAATCGCCATCGCCCCGCCGCCGATAACGAGGGGTTCTTTCGCGACATGGCGTCGCTGGCATCGACCGGGAGGATGGGCGCTGGAATACCTCACAGTCCGCGTCAGGCGATCTACATAGCGATGCTGTTCCAAGCCCACCCGACCGCGATCCGCACCTCGCGCCCGCAGCGATTTGCATTCGCGGCACTGTCGGGCTTGGGCCGGATGCTGGGGATGAGCCTGTGACCGCGCTTACGCCCCGCACCAAGAATCTCGCGCTCGCGCTGCTGGCGATGGTGCAGTTCGTGATCGTGATCGACGCGTCGATCGTGAACGTCGCGCTGCCGTCGATCGGCGCTCACCTGCACTTCTCCCGCGACAACCTGACCTGGGTCGTGAATGCCTACACGCTGACGTTCGGCGGCTTTTTGCTGCTGGGCGGGCGGATGGCCGACCTGCTGGGGCGACGCCGCATGTTCATGCTCGGACTGGTCGTCTTCTCGTTGGCCTCGCTGGCCGGCGGCTTGGCGCAGTCCGAGACATGGCTGATCGTCGCTCGCGCGGTCCAGGGCCTGGGTGCCGCGATCGTCTCCCCCGCCGCACTGTCGATCATCACCACCACGTTCGCCGAGGGGGCCGAGCGCAACCGCGCGCTCGGCATCTGGGGCGCGGTCGCCGGGGCCGGCGGCGCCGCCGGGGTCCTGCTGGGCGGGATCCTGACCAGCGGGCTGAGCTGGCGCTGGGTGCTGTTCGTCAACGTCCCGATCGGGCTGATCGCCGCCGCGCTGGCCCCGCGCATCTTGCGCGAGAGCCGCCGCGAAGAGGCCGGCAACTCGTTCGACATCCCCGGAGCGGTGGCCGTCACCGGCGGGCTGGCGCTGCTCGTATACGCCGTCGTGGACGCGGTCAACGTCGGCTGGGGCGCGACCCGAACGATCGTCTGCCTGGCCGCGGCGGTGGTGCTGCTGATCGCGTTCGTGGCGATCGAGCGACGCCAGCGTGACCCGCTGATGCCGTTCTCGATCTTCCGACTGCGGACCGTGCGCGGCGCCAACATCGTCGGGCTGCTGATCGGCATGTCGCTGTTCTCGATGTTCTTCTTCATCTCCCTCTATCTCCAAGACGTGCTCGGCTACTCCCCGATCAAGACCGGGATCGCCTACCTCCCGCTGGCGGTGGGGATCTTCATCGCGGCGGGGGCCGCCGGCCAGCTGGTCACGCGCGTCGGCTTCAAGACACCCTTGATCGCCGGCATGCTGCTGGTCGCCGGCGGGCTGCTGTGGTTCTCACAGGTACCAGCGACAGGCGGCTCGTTCGCCGCGGACGTGCTCGGCCCCTCCCTGTTGGCAGCCGTCGGATTCGGACTGGCGTTCGTGCCCGTCACGATCGCCGCCGTCACCGGGACCAAGCCACACGAGGCGGGCCTGGCCTCCGGACTGATCAACACCTCCCAGCAAGTCGGCGGCGCGCTCGGGCTCGCGATCCTCGCGACCATCGCCAACAGCCGCACCCAAAGCCTGTTCCACGCCGGCGTCCACAGCACGGCCGTGGCGCTGACCAAAGGCTTTGACCGGGCGTTTCTCGTCGGCGCCGGCCTCGCCGTCGCCGGAGCGATCCTCGCCGCCGTGCTGATCTCCTCACGCGACAGCCAGGAACACTCGAAGGCGGCCCGCAGCGGCGAGGCCGAGGCGGCCGCAGCCGGCGCCGATGCCGCAGCCGTTCCCGTCATCGCGGGCTGAGCGCTCCAGTCGATCTGGCGCTCATAGACGCCAAACGAGGGCACCCGGCCCACCGTCTCCTCGCGGGGCGCAGCTCCGGCCCGCCGGAGCTGCGCCCGCTCCAAACCCACCCCGAAAACAAACCCACCCCAAAAACCAATCTCAAACCAAGGACCAGAACTCATGATTTTGATCACCGGAGCCACCGGCAACGTCGGATCGGAACTCATCACAGCGCTCCTCCCCACCGAGGCAGGCCAGATCCGGGTGCTCACCCGCAATCCTGACGCGGTTTTCCCCGACGGCACCCAGAAGGTCGTGGCCGACCTCGCAGACAGCGACCTGGCACCCGTGCTGGACGGTGTGCACGCGGTGTTCCTGCTCACCGACGGGCTCAACATCGCCGCCCACGATCACCGGCTCGTAGCCGCGGCGCAGCTAGGAAGCGTGGAGCGGATCGTCAAACTGTCGGTGCTCGCCGTCGGACACGGCGGCACCGACCCAATCACGACCTTGCACCGGGCCGGTGAGGAGGCGATCCGCGATAGCGGCATCGGGTGGACGTTCCTGCGGCCGACCGGGTTTATGTCCAACGCGCTCAACTGGGCGCCGATGATCGCGGCCGATCAGGTCGTGCACGCCCCGTTTGCCGCTGGCCGGGCCGCTGTCGTCGACCCGGCGGACATCGCCACGGTCGCCGCGGCCTGCCTCACCCATGACGGCCACGACGACCGGGTCTACGAGCTCACCGGCCCCGAACCGCTCAGCCCCGCTGACCAGGTCGCGCTCCTCAGCCAGGTCCTGGGCCGCGACCTGCGCTACGCCGAATCCGATCTGGCCGACATGCTCGCGCAGATGGTCTCCTACGGCATGCCCGAGGAGCTGGCGCACGCCGTCATCGAGCAATTCCGCTCCACCCTGGAGCCGTTCAACTCCGAGCCGACAGGCGACATCACCGCAGTCACCAGCCGCCCGGCACGCAGCTTCACCGACTGGGCCCACGCCCACCGCGCCGAGCTCCTTACGCCCGCCAGCTGGTGAAGATACTGCCGGCGACAGCGTGCGCCCGGTAGACGGTCGTCTTGACCTCTCACGCGCGGACGTGCGACGCGAACCCCCACGGCCGATCGAGCTCCCCGCGGAGCTCGATCGGCTCACCACGGATCAACCTCCCCGACCTGCTCGCCGAGGCGCACAACTGACGGGGTTCACCAGCCACTCGACGCACGCAGCCAACGGGGACCCGAGGATGGTTGATCTGCAGCAACATCTGCACGCCGCGCTGCTCGCCTAGAGCCTGAACATCGGGCCTACGCGGATCGTCGAAAGTCCGCCTTCACGAACAAGCGGAACTTTCAGGGGCCGCACCGATCGGCTGGACAATTCTGCCTCAGCCGGCTCGCGGCACAAACGCGGTCGGCCTGCACGCGGACCGAGGCCTGCATTCGCGTTGCGACGCAACTCCACCGAGGATCGCCAAGAGACGCGCTTCGCGCGGGTTGCGCAACTGGCGATTGGCAGGGCAGAGATGGCTTCAACGCGTCGGACCTGCTCCCGTCGTTCTCAGGGTTCGGCGAGTGTGCGGTCGCAAGCGGTGGCCTTGTGATGGTCCCGTCCAGCCCGTCGAGTTGGGTTCGGGCCGCACCTACATACGCGAGGCAAGCGTGTACCCATAGCCGCCGGGCTTTCCTCGAGACGGACAGGCGGTGGGACGCTGGAACGTCGCCGGAGCGCTAGGCGCCGAGCTCGTCAAGCAACCTACGATGAGCGCCTGGCTTGGCTCCTGATTTCTCGAGGAGACCATGGGCCGACGATTCGTCGAACTCACATGACCCTTGGAAGAGTGCGGCGGCCACTCGCTCGACGCATGCTGACAGCTCGGCGAGTACGGTCTGCGCGATTTGTTCAGCGCGCTCGACACGGGCCGCGCCGCCGTCAGCATCACCCGTGATTCCCAAGAATCGGACGACAATCGATGCCTGTGTGACATCCGCGACCGCACCGTCTTGATCCATCTCCCCGAGCAATCTCAGCTCTGCGTGGAATCCCGCAAAACAAGTCACCAACTCAGCACGCAGCCACTCGATGTGGTTGGTGGCCAGCGGGGCTCCCGTCTCGATCCGGTGGCTGATCTCGGTCCCAAGCGCCGGCCCAAATCGACTCTCGCCGCCAGTGACGGAGCCCTGGAGCAGCTCCGCGTGTGGGTGATCGGCGGGAACCATCTGCCCCCCGATTCGAACGAGCGTGACGCGCCGACCCAACGCATAAGCCACAACAATGTGTCCGGCTTCGTGAACGGCAGTTGACGTCAACGGAGCGTCGGATGTACCGGTCACGGGCAAGTGGAATCCTCTGCCTACCGGGGCTCGACCTTGACGGACAAGACCCTCATGAGGGTCGAGGGCCCGCCCTGCTTCGAAACGCCGTCCCAAAGCTCCTCGCAGATCGCCTCGGGGTGCTCGCCAAGCTCAGGAAACACGGTCGCGAACTCCTGCAGGGCGCGGTACGCGCTGCGCTCGGTCATCCGCCAGCGCTTGGCGTACTCGACCATTGAGGGCTCGCCGCGCTCGCCACGAAAGGACCGGTCGTCGCGCAGGTGGTCGTACTGCTGGATGAAGATCAAGACCCGCTGATAGAGCTCGCGTGGGCCATGCGGACCAGTCGCCACCATGCCGGCGCGGGCATATAGGTACTCCTCGAAGGGGATCCCGTCCTCGCCGTCGTCAACGGCGCGAAACGGGCAGTCGGTCGTGAGCATTGGGCCTCCTTTTGAGTGCCAGATTTGGCGGAACCAGATATATGTTCGCTCCGCCTCCGGACGGAACGTGCATGGCGGCCGCTTTCCTCACTCGTTCCCTCGCCGCCACCGGGGCGTTTCCGACGTTCCTGAACGAGCATGCCTGCAAGAAAGGCCGCGACAATCAGCCCCGCGCCAGGCTGACCGAAGCGTCGCCGCGCCTTCAAGCAGGCGACGGGCCGTCTGACTCGGCCTGAGCCTCGTTCCGCGCTATGACGGCCGCGAGGATCGCGCGGTAGAGCGGCGTTTCGAGAATGCTCGCGTGACCATCGGCTGCCACGGTGTGCTTGATGGCTTGCCGTAGATACCAGTCCCCGAGGTCGATGTGTGACAGTCCGTCCTCGCCCTGGAACCAATCATCGGCCGCTACCGGGCTGCCGTGCATCAGCGCGTTCCGTAGGAACGAGAAGCGCACGCACCACCAGGCCACGCCGCCCAGCTCCTTCTTGACTACGTTGCCCTTGCGGTTGTGCCAGCTGCGCTCAACCGGTTGAGAGTCGTCCTTGACGAGCTGAGCTAGGCGGTCCGCCAGTTCGAGGAAGTCATCTTCATCTAACAGGACCTCGAGCCCGGCACGCAGCGCCGGGACGCGCACGTCGTTAGTCATGGACGTGGTGTTCAGCGTCGCCAGCGCGAGCCAGTCGATCGCTCGACCCAACCGCCGAGCCGCGTCGTTCCCGCGTCGGATCGACTCCCACACAGCGCTGGCGAACTCGGCATCGAATTGCTTCGCCGCCCACGTCGGAATCCGCAGGTCGGCCGGGGGCAGAACCTCGCCGCGCTGGCCGTTCAGCTTGTCCGGTTGATCTAGCACGGACACGCCGATGTGGAGCGAGGGGAATCGGCTGCCGATGTTAGTTCCGGTGTAGCCGTCGCGGTTGATGCCGTGGCCGACGACGGTCGCGTTCTCGGTGCTGAGCATCCAATGCCCGGCGTTCCAGTCCTTCTGTTCGTCCGAGAGCGTGGGGTCGGGATTGGGGTCCAGCACCGCCGTCACGCAGGCGCGCCGAAGGTCTGCGAATCGCTGCATGTCGCGGGCCTCGTCCCCGATGCGCCTGTCGGTTGGCCGCGCGAACGCACCCGCCGAGGTCTTGGCCTCCCTCGGCAAGACATACACCTGACCGAGCCCGCGAGCGAGCTCCTCGGCCCCCTCGTCCAAGCAGTCGGCCGTTTGCAACTCCGACCTCGGGATCAGCTCCCAGTCGCCGACGACGGTCCGCTCTCTGAGCGGGAGATACGGGAGGTAGACGACATCGACGTGACCGGGAGCATCCGCCATAGGGTCAGTGTGCCTCCGTCGGCGGATGGCTGTTTGGCGGACCTCGGAGTAGCGCCGCCCGGTATTACGATGGGCGGCTTGGCGGCCCCGGCCTCCCATCCGCTGACGGACGCCTGGCTTCGCGTTGATTGGGCCGACATGCACGGCCACCGCTTCGCGGACCGTAGCGTCGAGTTCTTCCGGACGGAGCCCTACCGGTTGTGGGCCGAGTGGAATGGCGCTCGGTGGGAGGTCCGGTTCCACAGCCGCAACGACCCCGAGGTCGAACTGCTCGCGCTAACCGAGCTTGCCCGTCTCCTGGGGACGTTTCTCGATCACGCTCGCGCTGCCCTGAACTACACGGCCTATCAGGTGGCGCGACTGGCCGTGCGCGACGACCCGTCGCTGCTCGAGCCGCCCACGGATGGTGGCATGCAGTTCCGGCCGGAGTCGGTCGAGTTCCCGATCTACAAGTGGGAGAGGCTGTACCGGAAGGACAATCGGCTCAAGAAGCTCCCGCCGAGGTACACCCACCCCATCGAAGCCGTCCAGCCGTTTCACGGCGGCAGCGAAGCGCTTTGGATCCTCCACGAGCTGGCCGCGCAATATCGACACCACCTCGTGCATCCGGCGATCGTCTGGCCCGTCGCTGACCGGCACCGTGTTGTCGTCGGCGGGAAGGAAATCGAAGCCGACAAGATCGAGACATTTCCCAAGGCCAAGCTCGAGCCGGGCGAGGTCTTCTCCGGTTCAACCTCGAGGGCGTCGGGCCGGATGTCTCGGTGGACCCTCGCGTGATGCTCGCGGCTGGGATCGACCATGAGCTGTGTGTGGGACACGAGGCCGTGGGCTTGCTGAACTCGATCGTCAAGGAGGTCGGAGACGTAATCGAGACGATCCAGGGAAGCCTTCTTCTCCTAGGTTCCCAGACCCTTCGCGGTGCGTATTGGCGGGGCAACCGAGGCCGCACCGATCGGGCGCTGCTTGTCGCGTGAGAATAGGATCGCCGGCGTCCCGGCAGTGGCGCCTTCGAGGAGCGGGCGTCGCGGCCGGAATAGGCCTAATCCGCCAGCGCGTTCGGCCTGCTCGAGACCTGCTCTGCTCCGGCTGCGAGCAGGGTGCGTCCGGCGCCGGCTTCCCTGCTCAGCCCGGACAGCAGGGCATCGCCTACGTCGGATTGTTTCGAGGAGCGCCCGGCTGATGGGCACGCAGGCCTTTGCCGCGGCCAGACAGGGAGGCGCGCTGGGCATTCAGACGAATACGGCGGGACGCCACCCCGTCGACGCAATACCTCGGCTCCAGACCCATGCAACGCGAGACGCCATGATCCGCTGTCGCGTGCCCCGAATTGCACCTCGGGCGACTTACCTGCTCGAGTCCGGTCCCGACACTTGAGGGCAAGCCAAAACCTGTCCATTTACAGGACTTTTTATGGGCGCGGGTGGTTTCGAACCACCGCCCTCTCGCGTGTGAAGCGAGCGCTCTCCCACTGAGCTACGCGCCCTTCGGAGGCTCGATTCTACGCCGCCGGCCGCCGCGGCGAGCGACCAGGCGCTTGGCCCGCGCGCTGAAAAACACATGGTGGCACCCATTGAGCCGCGACCCGGCCGGTGCCACGGTGGTGAGGTCATCGCTGACCGAGGAAGAGTCACATGAGCATCGCAATCATCGACACTGGCAGGACAGCCCCTCGCCCGGCGGGCCCCGTCGAGGCGGGACCAAGGGCGGGGAAACCACCGCCGGTGGACGTCATGGTCATCGATGATGACCGCGATGCGAGCTACAGCCTTTGCGCACTTCTCTGGTGGCGGCCGGGCCTTCGCGTGGCAACGGCCACCGGCGCCGACGCCCCCGCTGTTGTGCTGCAGGAGCGACCGACCGTGTGTCTCGTCTCGGCTGAGCTCGGCCCGCGCCTCATGCACCGGCTCGCCGAGCTGCCCGACGGGCCACGGGTGCTCGCCTACACGCATGACCAGGGGTCCGAGCTCGATGGCGAGGCGGTACTCGCCGGCGCCGCTGGGAGCGTCTGGCGCTACGGCGACCCCGACGAGCTCGCACACACGATTCGACTAGTTGCTGAGGGCGGGAAGGCGTTCCCGGCCCTGGCTCCCGAGACCATCGATGGCCTGATCGATCGAGTCGAGGATCGCGACCGGCCGATCGTGGCGCTGCTGCTCCTGGACAGACCGCTCGACGACATCGCCCGGATCCTCGGGATCAGCGCCCACGCGGTGGCGTCGCGGCGTCGGCACATCGTCAGGCGACTGCGGCTAACCAAAGCCTCCGCTGGATGTGAGTGGCGTCCGCCGAGCGACGTTCGGCATGTACTCGTCGAGGAAGATGCGCGCCACCAATTCCTGACGTGACGAAACGCCGGTCTTCTCAAACAGGTTCTTGATGTGATCCTGGACCGTGTACGGGGAGAGAACCAGCGCATCAGCGATCTCAGGGTTTGTCAGGCCCTGGGCGAGCAGGGTCGCGATCTCGCGCTCGCGTGGTGTCACGCCGTCCGCCTCGAGTCGGATGGCCGTCGATTGTCGGCTCGACGCGCGCTCGAGCACGATGGCCACCCGACCGTCGGCGCGTCCCTCGGGGAGCGAAGCATGGAGGGTGACCCAACCCGACGAAGTGGGCACGGCGACGGCCTGGCCGTCAACCGCCGACGGGCTCGTCTTGCTGCGGGTGAACGCAGCCAGGGCGAGCACCGGAGAGGGAGGCGTCTCGCTCCCGTCCGCATGCTGACGCTCCATCGTGGCGAAGAGCTCACGTGCCGGCAGCGTGATCATCTCGATCTCATCGCGCGGACCGAGGAGCACGAAGCCGGGTGCTGACGCGTCCGTGGCTGCGCGGGCGGCGTCGAACCGAAGCGAGGTGCGAATCCCGTCGGCGATCAGTCCGACGACGCTTGCCAGCGCGGCGGCGTCCTGCGCAGTGAAATCTTCCTTATCCTCGCGGCGCGCGAAGTGCACCGCGCCCCATGCGCGGCCGCGACTCACAAAGGCGGCCCGCATCTCGAACGGAATGCCGGATGGGGCGAGTAGATCGTTGTAGCGGGTGCTCCGCTCGGGACGACCGTTCGTGACCTGACTGAGGATGCCGACGGGGATCCGGCGTGCGGCGAGCCCCGCGAACGTGTTGACGTCGGGGATGAAGTACTCGCTCGCGATCAGTTTCGCGCCGGCATCGACAGCTGTCGGCTGCGTGTAGACGCCCGAGCTGATCAGCTCCCCCGGTGCGTCGCTGGTGATCAGACGGGTCTGCGGATCGAGCGTGTGCCAGCAGCCCGCGTCGCAGTCGAACACGCGTCGCAGCCGGGCCCCCACCTCGGCGTAGTAGCGCTCGCGCGGCAGTCCACGACGCCCCAGCGCCGCCACGTCGTTGATGAGCCGCTCAATCTGCCAGCGTCCTGCGGGCACTGGGCGAGTATGCCCCGCGGCGCTGGCGCTGTCCATCCGGCGCAGAAAATATCCCCGCAATCGAGGGATCGACTGCGACGCTGCACTGGCGCATGCTTCCCGGCACACATCGACCAGGCCGCAGGAGGCAACGCAATGAGCACGACCAGCACCCCGAATACCGACACGACGTCGACGCCCGGCGCCCAGGTAAGCAAACCCATCGCGCTCGGGCCGGGCGAGGGCGAGGCACGGTGGTTCCTCGGAACACTCGTGACCTTGAAGTCGTCGACCGAATCCACCGCAGGACGCGTTGCGGTGATGGAGAACTATGGCGCCCGCGGTAGCGGGTCGCCGTTGCACGTGCACCGCAATGAGGACGAGTGGTTCTACGTGATGGACGGCGAGCTGACCTTCTGGGTCGGCGGCCAGGTGATCACGGCGCCTGCCGGGTCGTTCGTGTTCGGCCCTCGCGATATCCCGCACACGTTCACGATCAGCTCCGAGCACGCCAGGTTTCTGCTCGTGACCGAGCCGGCCGGGTTTGAGGGGTTTGTGCGGACGTTGTCCGAGCCCGCCGCGCGATTGGAGATCCCGCCGGCCCCGACCACGCCGCCGGACATGGCGCCGATGGTCGCGCTCGCCGCTGAATACGGGATCGAGATCCTCGGTCCTCCTGGGATTCCCACCTAATCGTCGCCGGTATCAAGCATCTCGGGTGGGGGAGGCTCCTGCGATGAGCCACGTCTATCAGAAGTTCGATATCAGCTCACGAGCCCAGATCCCGGACGATCTGGGCGCTACAACCGCACCCAGTTCTCGGCGTGCTGGCCCCGTGTGATCCCGCGCAGATCGATGAACAGACGGGCGTTGTGGGCGATCTCCATGTGATCGATACCGGGGTGGGCGGTCACGAGCACGACTGCATCGGCGGTCCCCACCTCGGGTTCCAAGGGCACGCTCTCGAGCCCGAAATCGGGGAGCGAGGGGATGTGGGGGTCGTGGTAGGAGAGCCGTGCCCCATGCTGGGCGAGGACATCCATGATGCGCAGGGCCGGGGACTCGCGCATGTCGCCGACCCCACCCTTGTAGCTGACGCCAAGGATCAGGATCTGAGAGCCCTTGACCGGCTTTGCCACATCGTTGAGCGCGCGTTCGATCCGCTGCACGCAGTGGTAGGGCATCTGCTGGTTGATCTTGCCCGCCAGCTCGATGAACTCGGTCGACATCTGGAACTCGCGCGCTCGCCAGGTCAGGTAGAAGGGGTCGACGGGCAGGCAGTGGCCACCCATCCCGGGCCCCGGCTCGAAGCGCATGAACCCATATGGCTTGGTGGCGGCGGCATCGATGACCTCCCAGATATCGATGCCCATCCGCTCGGAGAGGATCGCCAGCTCGTTGACGAGCGCGATGTTGACCGAGCGGAAGATGTTCTCGAGCAGCTTGGTCATCTCCGCCACCTCGGGTGTCGACACCCGGACGATGTTGTCGCAGATCGCTCCGTACATTTCGGCCGCGCGATCGGCGCACGTCGGCGTCATGCCGCCGACGACCTTGGGTGTGTTCTGCAGGGCAAAATCGGTCCGCCCCGGATCGACCCGCTCGGGCGAGAACGCCACGTTGAAGTCCCGGCCGACGCGAAGGTCCGATTCCTCCTCCAGTAGGGGAACCAGCCGCTCCCGCGTCGTCCCGGGGTAGGTCGTCGACTCCAGCACGACCAGCTGGCCATGCTGGAGCACCTGCCCGAGGGCCCGGCCCGCTCCGATGAGCGCGCTCAGGTCGGGCTCGCGGTTGGGGGTCAGCGGCGTTGGCACACAGATGAGCACAGCGTCGGTGCGCGCCAGCGGTTGGTAGTGCGACGTGGCGGTGATCCGCGGCAGCGCGGCCCGCAGCCGCTCGGACGGGATGTCTTCCACATAGGACTCGCCGGCCTTGATCGCCGCGACCTTGCGCGGGTCCAGATCGACGGCGACGACGTCCACCCCCGCCTCGGCGAACGAGACAACCAGCGGCAGCCCCACATAGCCCAACCCGATTACGCCCACAGCCATAGTCACATCACGATAGCGACGCTCATCCGCGCGGAAGAAATTGACCGTGCACCCCCCGTCGAGATCGGTTCCCGGATCGCGTCTCCTCCTTACAGCTCCGACCCGGCGCTCCCACTGCGCCTAAAGGTGACCGCTTAAGGCTGCTTCCTTCCGGACCTGACCTGGTTCACGGGCCTCCATCGCTATGGGACCGGACCATCAGCACCGTAAGCAGGGCGCCGACCCGGGGCCTGCATCCCTCGAGGGGGAATTCAGCCCCGCTAAAGCGGATTGCGGGTTCAGGGCGCCGCTACGTCCCCGCCTAGCACGGTCGCCAGTGATGCTAGCGCTCGTCGATTCCAACGATGTTCCCGATAATCGAGCACAACGTCTGACTCACCCGAGCGCGAGCGCCTCGGCGCCCCGCCGACCGCCACCGTGAGCGCCTCCGCCACCGCGACTAGACTCGGAAGCTCGTGTCCACCGGCCCCTCTCTGTACCGCCGTCACCGCCCGCGCACGTTCGCCGACGTCGTCGGTCAGGAACACGTTGTGCGCACGCTCTCCAATGCCGTAACCCAGGGCAAGGTCCACCACGCCTACCTGTTCGTGGGCTCGCGCGGAACGGGCAAGACGAGCATGGCGAAGATCCTCGCCGCCTGCCTCAACTGCGCCGACGGGCCGACGGTGGCGCCTTGCGGCAAGTGCGAATCGTGCGTGGCCATCGCCAGTGCCACTTCGCTCGATGTGATCGAGATGGACGCCGCCTCGAACAACTCGGTCGATGACATCCGCGACCTGCGCGAGAAGGTCGCCTACGCCCCGGTCTCGGGCCGCCACAAGGTCTACATCCTCGACGAGGCTCACATGCTCTCGCCGCAGGCCTGGAACGCCTTCCTGAAGACACTCGAGGAGCCGCCACCGCGCACGATCTTCGTTCTCGCCACGACGGAGGCACAGAAGGTGCTGCCCACCGTCGTCGACCGCTGCCACCGCTTTGACTTCGGGCGACCCAGCGTCGAGCAGGTGGCCACCGTTCTGGGACGCGTGGCCGGCCAGGAGCAGATCGAGATCGACGATGGTGCGGTGGCGCTGATCGCGCGCCACGCCACCGGAAGCTTCCGCGATGCGCTCGGCACGCTCGAGCAACTCGTCACCTACGCCGGCGAGCAGCCGATCGAGTCCGCCGATGTGCTGGCCGTGCTCGGCGTGGCTGACGCCGAGCAGCTGTTCGGGGCAGTCGAGGCGATCGTCGCCCGCGACCCGGCACAAGCACTGCGCGCGGCGGCCACGTTGGCCGAGTCCGGGCGCGACCCAGGTCAGCTGTTGCGCGACCTCGAGGTGCACGGGCGCGAGCTCCTCACCGTCCAGGTGCTGGGCGAGGTCCCGCCCGAGCTCCGCATCACCCCGGAGCGTGACGCCCGCCTGGCCGAGCAGGCCGAGGCCTTGTCCGAAACCGATGCCGTGCGCCTGCTCGACCTCGTGGCCCAGGCCCTCGACGCCACGGCGAACGGTGCCCAGGCGCGGATCCAGCTCGAGCTGGTTCTGATCAAGGCGGCAGCGCCCGCGGTCGACCCGTCGACCGCCGCCCTGCTGTCCAGGATCGAGCGGCTCGAAGCTGGCCTGCCATCGGGTGGCGCCCTCCGCGCCGTGCCGCCAACCGACGGCCCTGAGAAGCGTCCCGATCCGCCGGCCGAGCGGCCGCCGTCAGCGCAACGTCAGAGCGCCCCATCCCCCCAGGGGGCGGTGGCCCAAGCCGCGCCCGAGATCCACGAGGAACCGGAGACACTGGATCTCGACACCGCCGTTACCTCGTGGCCGGCCGTGGTCGACACCGTGCGCGCGCGCAACGCGATGCTCGCCGCGCTGCTCGCCGATGCCCGGCCCGTGGCGATCAGCGAGCGTGACCTGATCGTCGCGTTTCCGGCCGGAGCCGCGTTTCTGAAACGCAAGGCCGAGCAGGACGACCACCGGCGGGTCACCGCCGAGGCGCTGCGGACGGTGACCGGGCAGGCGCTGGTCCTTCGATACGAGTTGCGCGAGGACGCCGAGCTCGAACAGCAGGGCGGGACGCCGGCGCTCTCCGGCGAGGAGCTCGTGCGACGCTTCATGGAGGAGTTCGACGCGGAGGAGCTCCTCGAACAAGATGACCCCGATCAAGGCGAGGCAAGCGATGCCCCAACAACCCAACATGCAGCAGCTGCTCAAGCAGGCCCAGAAGATGCAGCAGGACATGATCGCCGCCCAGGAGGCGCTCAAGGACGAGATCGTTGAGGCGTCGGCCGGTGGCGGGATGGTCACGGTCAAGGTGACCGGCGATCTGGAGGTCAAGTCGATCACGATCGATCCCCAGGCCGTCGATCCCGACGACGTCGAGCTGCTTGCGGACATGGTGCTGGCCGCCGTCAACGAGGCGCTGCGCTCGGCCCAGGAATTGGCCTCCGACAAGCTCGGCGGGATCGCCGGGGGGCTCGGAGGCGGGCTGGGCGGTCTCGGGCTACCGGGAATGTAGCCCGGCGTGTACGCACCCCCGGTACAGCGTCTGATCACCGAGCTGTCCCGCCTGCCGGGAATCGGTGGACGCACCGCGCAGCGGCTCGCCTTTCACATCCTGCGGGCCGATGAGAGTGACGCCCTGGCGCTGGCCGACGCGATCCGCGAGGTCAAGGAGCGGATCGGGCTGTGTGAGGTGTGCTTCAACCTGGCCGACGGTTCGCGGTGCCGGATCTGCTCCGACGAACGCCGCGATCCGGACATCATCTGCGTGGTCGAGGAGCCCTCGGATGTGATCTCGATCGAGCGCACGCACGAGTTTCGCGGGCGCTATCACGTGCTCGGTGGCGCGCTGTCGCCGATCGACGGTGTCGACCCGGAGGATCTGAAGATCGCCGAGCTGTACGAGCGCGTGCGCGATGGGGGTGTCGGCGAGGTCGTGATCGCCACCAATCCGACCACCACCGGCGAGGCCACCGCCCTGCACATCGCCGAGGGCCTGCGCGCCGACGGCGCCGAGGTCGCCGTCACCCGGCTGGCCAGCGGGCTGCCTGTGGGAGCCGACCTCGAGTACGCGGATGAGCTGACCCTGGGCCGCGCCCTCGCCGGTCGCCGCGCAGTTTGACCGCGCTCAGCCGGCCGGCGCGCGGTGTGACCGCGCTCAGCCGGTCGTCGGGCGGCCGGCGGTCTCCGGCGCCGCGCGCGGCAGCTCGAGCAGCAGTCGCGCGCGAACGTCGCAGCCCATCGCGTGCTGCGTCCATGGCACCAGCTGCGGCTGCGAGTGCGTCGAGCAGACGGTGCAGGTGACGTCGCGCTGCGAGCGACCCGACGTCGTCGTAAGACCTGGTGAACGGTCCATCGTTCTGATCCTCTTTCGCTTCCGTGGGAGGTTTACCCGACCGTAGGCCGGACGACGAGACGTGTCAAGCGTAGCGTCACCGATCTTCAGAAACCCTTCGTAACCCGTAACCTGCGCCAACCAGTGGAAACGATCGTCATGAAGTTCGGCGGCACCTCGGTCGCCGACGCCGACCGGATCAAGCGAGCCGCCCGTCGGATCGTCGGCCAGCGCGAGGCCGGGCGCCGCGTGGTTGCCGTGCTGTCGGCGCGGGGGCAGACCACCGACGAGCTGATCGCGATGGCGGAGGAGGTCTCCGAGCGTCCCGACCCGCGCGAGATGGACATGCTCCTCTCCACCGGCGAACGGATCTCCTGCGCGCTCTGCGCGATGGCCATCAACGATCTCGGCCACCGCGCGATCTCGCTCACCGGATCTCAGGCCGGGATCGTCACCGACACATCACACACCAAGGCGCGGATCCTTGACGTCCGTGCCAATCGCATCCGCGAGGCCCTGGAGGAGGATCTGATCGTGCTGGTGGCCGGCTTCCAGGGCGTCTCGACCAGGTACGACGTGACCACACTGGGGCGTGGCGGCTCCGACACCACCGCGGTGGCGTTGGCTGCGGCGATCGATGCCGAGGTGTGCGAGATCTACACCGATGTCGCCGGTGTCTTCACAGCCGACCCCCGGATCGTTCCCGACGCGCGCAAGCTGCCCCACGTGAGCTTCGAGGAGATGCTCGAGATGGCCGCCTCGGGGGCCAAGGTCTTGCAGCTGCGCTCGGTCGAGTACGCGCGCACGCACAAGGTCCGGCTGCACTGCCGGTCGAGCTTCCAGGACGCCCCCGGTACCGTTGTGTTAGGAGAAGACGAGACGATGGAGCACCCGCTGATCACCGCCGTGACCCATTCCACCGAGGAAGCTCGGATCACGCTCCTGGGCGTCCCCGACCGGCCGGGCGCGGCAGCGGCGATCTTTGGCGCCCTGGCCCGCGCCAACTGCAACGTCGACACGATCATCCAGAATGAGCCACTCGGCCAGGGACGCGACGCCGAGGTGTCGTTCACGATCTCGGCCGAGGATCTCCAGGCCGCCAAGGCGGCGCTCGAGCCGGTGGTCCAGGATCTCAGCGTGGCGCACGTCGACACTGATCCCGAGATCGGCAAGGTGTCGATCGTTGGTGCGGGTATGCGCTCGCACCCGGGCGTCGCCGCCAAGGTGTTCGAGACGCTGGCCGAGGAGGAGATCAACATCGAGATGATCTCCACCTCGCCGATCAAGATCTCCTGCGTGATCCGGTCCGAATCCGTCCCTCAGGCAGTCCGGGCCCTGCACACGGCATTCGGCCTGAGCGCCGCCGAGGTCCAGCGCGAGCGCCCGATCGGGCAGCAGGCACGATGACCCGCGTCGCCGTGGTCGGCGCCACCGGCATGGTGGGCACGACGATGCTCGAGCTCCTGCGCGAACGCGCGTTTCCCGCCGACGAGATCGTTCCCTTCGCCACCGAGCGCTCGGCCGGCAAGCAAGTACAGGGTCTGACCGTGCGGGCCTTGAACGACGACGCTGACCTCGCCGGCTTTGACGTCGTGCTGTTCTCGGCCGGTGGCGGGACCGCGCGCGAATGGGCGCCGCGGTTCGTCGCCCACGGCGCCACCGTGATCGACAACTCCTCCGCCTTCCGGCGCGAGCCCGACGTGCCGCTGGTCGTCGCCGAGGTCAACCCGCACGCGCTGAAGGACCACCACGGCCTGATCGCCAACCCCAACTGCTCGACCATGCAGATGGTCGTGCCGCTGGCGCCGATCCAGCGCGCAGTCGGGATCGAGCGCCTCGTCGTGGCGACATACCAGTCGGTCTCGGGCACCGGCCGGGACGCCGTGGTCGAGCTCGACAACCAGGCCCATGCGTCGCTCCACGGAATGGAGATGCCCGAGCCCGAGGTGTACCCGGAGCCGATCGCCTTCAACGTGATCGGCGCCGCGGGCACGTTCGCCGAGGGCGACGACCACACCGACGAGGAGCGCAAGATGATGTTCGAGACGCGCAAGATCCTCGAGGACGAGAGCATCGGCGTGGCCGTCACCTGCGTGCGCGTGCCCGTGCGAACCTCCCACTCACTGGCGGTCAATGTCCAGACCCGCGAGCCGCTGTCGGTCGATGACGCGCGCGAGCTGCTGAGCACGTTCCCCGGGCTCGTGCTTGAGGATGTGCCGACGCCTCTCCGCGCCGAAGGCCGCGACGAGGTGTTTGTCGGTCGGCTGCGGCGCGATGACTCCCACCCGCGCGCGCTCAGCATGTGGATCGTCAGCGACAACCTTCGCAAGGGCGCCGCCACCAACGCGGTCCAGATCGCCGAGTTGCTGATCGGAGCGCCCAAGGTCGCCGCGGTTGCCCGAGCCTGACCAGCTCTACGAGGTGATGTGCTGCGCGCCCTCGACGCGCGAGTTCACCGACGATCCGGTGCCGCGCGAGGCGATCGAGCGCGTCCTCGACAACGCCCGGTTCGCTCCCAGCGGCGGGAACCGCCAACCCTGGCGCGTGATCGCGGTGAGGGACCGCGACACTCGCCGTCGGCTCCGCGAGCTGTATGCCGAGCCCTGGCGCGCCTACACCGAAGAGACCGGGGCGCGGGCCCTGCTCGAGGGCAGGACCAGCGGCGTGCCGCCCGGGCGCTTGGAGATGCTCCGCCGTGCCGACGCCTACGCCCACACCTTCGATTCTGCGTCCGTGCATCTCGTCATCTGCGCGGTCATCGATTCGCTCTCCATCGTCGACCGAACCCTGGAGCGACCGAGCATCGTCGGCGGCGCGTCGGTGTATCCGTTCGTGCAGAACATCCTCCTCGGCCTCCGCGCCGAAGGCTACGGAGCGTCGTTCACGACCCTGCTCACGCCCGCCGAGCCGCAGGTCCTCGAGCTGCTGGGGATTCCCGATGGCATCGCGCTGGCCGGCCACATCTCGGTCGGCGTTCGCGAGCGACCGTGGCCGGAGCGCCTGAGCCGCAACGAGGTCAGCGAGTTCGCGTTCGGCGAGCGTTGGGGCGAGCGCTGGTAGCGCTCAGATCCGGGCGCGGAGCTCGCGCCGGGTCCTGACGCCGAGCTTGCGGTAGACGCGGCGTGCATGCGTGCGGATGGTCTCGATCCCGACGTGGAGCGCATCGGCGATCTCGGCGTTCGAGCGGCCACTCTGCAAGAGCTCGAGTACCTCGGCCTCGCGGGGGGTGAGCAACTCGGGGCCGGCGGCCTCGCGTGCTTCGACGGCCGCCGGCGGCAGCACGTGCAGCCCGCGCGACGCCAGATGGATCGCGTGCAGGACATCGCGCGCCTCGGTGCTCTTGCTCAGGCAGGCCGTGGCGCCGAACGCCAGCATCTGCCGGCATTCGGCCGTGGTCGGCCTATTTGCGATCACCAGCAGCCGCGTGGCCGGAAAGCCGCGATGAAGATCGCGCAGCTCCGCCGGACTGAGCAGCGCACCGAAGTTGATGATCGCCACCTGCGGGCGCAGCCTGCCGAGCAGCTTCGGCAGGCGGTCGTGAGGCACCTCGGACGCGACGAGCTCGAGGCTCTCATCCTCGGCGATCAGCGCGCGCAGTCCGCGCGAGACGATGTCCTCGAACCGCGTGACCGCGACCGATATCTGGGCGCGCTGAACCATTGCTCCGTAAAGGAGTGCCTACCCGGCTGAGCCATTAGATATCGCGATCATTGGCTCATCGAGGCTGTCGCAGAGGGGTGCGGCGCCGATTGGCAACAACAGCCGCACGCCGTGCCGCGCGGCGTTCCGACCCGGCGAAAGTCGGCCATGACCACCCCGGCGACGACGAGGGAACCCGGCCTCCGGTCCCGGACCGGGTCCCGATGGAAAACGTGACAAGCCTCAAGCCGCCCGCCAGCAACGCGCACATAAGCCCCTCCCAGGTGCTTATACGACCACGGTGCGCCGGCGGGGGATGGTTTGTCACGTTTCCCGGTGGCGAGGCGGATCTCGCCCTCACTCCCTGGCGGGTGGCGAGGCGGGCGAATGTGCCCAAATACCGCCACCGACGACCGCTTACGTCAAGCGCTCCGGGTCGGTCGGCCGGCGCCAGTGCCCTTCTCGACCCGCACAACCGCGGTCGGATCACCGAAACCCCGCAACCCCCGCCCACCCCTTCCCCAGCCAGGCCGCTCCCGAGCCAAGTCGTCCCGAGAGCAGGCGACTAAACGCGCAACCGCCCCGGAGGCCGCCGCACGTGCCCTGGCAAGCCGCGGGGCGGGCAAACTAACTCCACTCAAAATGCCATCTGGCCAGAGTGACGAATCGGGTGACATCTGATTCACCGGGTGACATCTGGTTCACCCGATCCGCGAACTCTCTTCCCCCCAAAATCACCCGACTCAGGGGACGCTCAGCTCGGCGCCGCGCGCCAATATTCCCGCCACCGATTTCCACCAGGTTCCCGCCACCGCCACCGATTTCCACCAGCTTCCCGCCACCGGTTTCCATCAGGGCGAGGCAGGAGTACCGCGAAGAGCGGGGAGTGGGACCCCGCTCTTCGCATTTCTTCAGTCCTCGCGCGGTGGAATCTCGGCCTTGAGGCGCCGGCGCGCGGCCTCGATCCGCCGGTCCGCCTCGGAGCCAGGCTGATCGCGCAGGGCCACTGGCCCGATCGCTCCCGAACCGCGGTTCAGCGCCGAGGACAGTACCCGCCGCAAGCGCGCGATCACGCCGGCGCGCCCGCCACCACCGATGTCGACCAATCGATCACCGATGTCGGGCGGACGATGTGCTTGTTCATCCCCAGCTCCTTGGGTGACAGCCCGAGGGCGAGGCCGACGAGCTGGGGGAGATGCAGCACCGGCAGCCCGAGCTCGCGCCCGACCACCTTCGCCGCACCCGGCTGCTGCATGTCCAGGTTCAGATGACACAGCGGGCAGGGGACAACCAGGCAGTCGGCCTCCGCGTCGATCGCGTCGCCGAGATGGCGACCGGCCTGCGTGAGCGAGGCCTCCTTGTTCATCGTGATGACCGGAAAGCCACAGCACTTGTAGACGCCGGCGTAGTCGACCACGGTGCCGCCGAGGGCCTCGATCACCTGGTGCAGGTACTGATCGCGGGGATGCTCGTGATCGATCCCGAGCCGGGTCACCGGCCGGACGATGTAGCACCCGTAGAACGGCCCGACGCGGAGCTCGGTCAGCGGTCGCTTGACGCGCTCGCGGAGCGCATCAAGGCCGATGTTCTCGACCAGGAGCCAGAGGAAGTTCTTGTTGGTGAGGCCCTTCTCGTAGGCGAGACCCTCCTCGGAGAGGTTGCCGTTCACGGCGTTGCGGTAGTCGGTATTGGCGTCGAGGCGCTCTTGACACTCCGACTGGGCCCCCTGGCAGGTCGAGCAGATGTTCATCATCAGCTCGCCGTCCGTCCTCTGGGCCAGCGCGAACGTCCGCGCGTTCAGCGTGTCGGCCAGCTCCTGGTTGTGTTCGGCGATCACCCCTGCGCCGCAGCACGCGGCCCGATCGAGCTCTATCAGCTCGATGTCGAGCAGCGGTGCCACCTTGGCCATCGCCCCATGCAGCTCCGGTGTGAACCCGCGGCTCACGCATCCCGGCCAGTAGGCAACCTTCATGAAGTCTCGCTTTCGCTTGGAGAGGTGGCCGGCGGGGTCTCCTGGCCCGAATCCTCGGGCTCCTCCTCGCCAACGACGTACAGGTTCAGCTCGACCCTCTCCTCGCGCCCCTCAATTGTGTCGAACAGGCGCTTGACTTCCTCGGGCGCCTTGTGCGGATGTCCCAGCGCCGTGCGGGGTGTCATCTTGCCGCGCGAAAGCGCGGTGAACGCGATCGGCAGGGCGCTCAACAGCTCCGGTACCGCCCGCGGGTGGAACTTTCCGCCATACGAGTCCGGCAGCAGATCGGCCTCGTTCAGCAGCCCGTTCTTGCGGATGTTCTTAACGAAGGCATGCTCGTGGCGGTAACCGTTGTTGCGGTCGTTGATCTCGAAATCCGAGCCGGCCCGGCGCCGCAGTCGCATGATCTGGCTCATCGGCTCGACGCCCTTGGGGCAGGCGTCGATGCAGTTGAAGCAGTGTGTGCAGTCGTAGATGCCGTGCTCGTCCTCGGACAGATCCTTGAGTCGCTCCTCGTGCTCGGCGTCGCGCGGGTCGCCCACGAAGCGATAGGACTTGGCTAGCGCGGCGGGTCCGACGAACAGCGGATCGACCTCCATGGCCAGACAGTCCGACACGCACGCGCCGCACTGGATGCAGGCCATCGTCTGCGTCACGTCGACCATGTTCTCGTGGGGGACGATGTACTCCCGTTCGGGCACCGGCTCCTTGTTGATCAGCCACGGCGTGACCCGCTGGATCTTCTTCCAGTGCACCGCATCCATATCGACGATCAGGTCCCGGATAACGGGCATGTTCCCCATCGGCTCAACCGAGATCACGTTGGTCCCCTGGCCCTCCTCGTTGCTCCCCTGGCCCTCCTCGTTGGTCCCCTCGCCGTCCTCGGACGGGTCGCCACCGGCGCCGTGACCGCGCTCGGCCGCCTCATCGAGATGGGTGTTGCAAGCGAGTCCCGGCTTGCCGTTCATCCTTACGCCGCAGGACCCGCAGATCGCCTGCTGGCATGAACAGCGAATGCCGATCGATCCATCCTTGTCGTTGCGGATCTCGAGGATGGCGTCGAGCACCGACTGGGTTCCGGGCATGTCGACCGTGTGCTCGTCCCAGTGCGCGGTCTCCCCTGACTGGGGGTCGTAGCGCCGGATCCGGAGCGTGTATTCAGGCATTAGTCCTCCGCGGGGCCTCCAGCCCCGCGTCCTTTCCTTGCTGCTCGGCCTCCGGCCTCACTTAACCGTTCGCGCTGCGCGCTCACTAATAGGTCCTTTCCTGGGGCTCCCAGCGGGTGATCGTGACCTGCGAGTAGCTCACCTCGGGCACATCGGCTCCGTTGACCGAGATGTCGATGTGCTTGAGCCATTCGTCGTCATTGCGTTGCGGGAAGTCGGTGCGGAACTGGGCGCCGCGAGATTCCTTGCGCTCGATTGCGCCGACGACAATCGCCTCGGCGCAGTCGAGCATGTACCCCAGCTCGATCGCGGCAATCACGTCCTGGTTGAACACCGAGCCGCGATCGTCGATCGCTGCCTTCGGTGCCTCCTCCTTCAACCGTCGAATGATTTCGTGGGCCTTGTTCAGGCCGTCGGCGTCGCGGAATACGGCCACGTACTGGTTCATCGTCTCACCGAGCTCGTCCTTGATCGCCGCCACGCGACGTCCACCGCTCTCGCGGTTGATGATTGCGGCGATGGCGCGCTGGGTGTCCTCGACCCGCGCTGTCGGAGTGACCGGCATCGGCATGTGGATGGCCTGCCTGGCCGCGTGCTCGCCAGACCTGCGGCCGAAGATCAGCGTGTCGAGGAGCGAGTTGGCGCCCAGACGGTTTCCGCCGTGGACCGAGACACACGCCACCTCACCGGCGGCATACAGGCCAGGGATCGTGGTCTGGCCATCGACGTCGGTCTTCACGCCGCCCATCACGTAGTGCTGTCCGGGTTTGATGTGGATCGGCTCGCGGGTGATGTCGGTGCCGGCGAAGTCGCGTCCGATGTTGACGATCTCGCGCAGCGCTTCGAGGGTCCGCCGGCGCGGCACCTTGGTCACATCGAGCGCCACCGTGCCGTCCGGGAAGCCACGACCCTCGTTTATCTCGGTCTGCTCGGCCCGGGACACGACATCCCGGGACGCCAGCTCGAGTTTGTTGGGTGCGTAGCGCTCCATGAACCGCTCGCCCTCGGCATTGAGCAGCCACGCGCCCTCGCCGCGAGCGCCCTCGGTGATCAGCAGTCCGTTGCCGGCCAGCGTGGTCGGGTGGTACTGGACCATCTCCATGTCCATCAGCTTGGCCCCGATCCGGTACGCCTGCGCGATCCCGTCGCCGGTGACGATCAGCCCGTTGGTGGTCGGCTTGTAGGCCTGGCCACAACCGCCCGTGGCCAGGATCACGGTCTTGGCGTTGAAGACCTGGAGATTGCCGTTGCGCAGGTTGCGGGCGATCGCCCCCACGCACCGGTCCTCGTGGTCCTGGATCAGATCGGTGGTGAACCACTCCTCGAAGCGGTCCACGACCGCGTTGTGCTTCATCAACTGCTCGTAGAGCACGTGCAGGAGGGCGTGGCCGGTGATGTCGGCCACGTAATAAGTCCGCGCCGCCGAGGCGCCACCGAACGCTCGCGTGCCCAGGTTGCCGTTCTCGTTGCGGTGGAAGGTGACCCCGGCGTGCTCGAGCCACAGGATCTCGTCCGGCGCCTCGCGGCACATGATCTCGATCGCATCCTGGTCGCCCAGGTAGTCCGATCCTTTGACGGTGTCGAACGCGTGCGACTCCCAGGTGTCCTCCGGATTCAGTGCGGCATTGATTCCTCCGGCGGCGGCAACCGAGTGAGAGCGGACCGGGTGGACCTTCGAGATGATCCCGACCGAGGCGCCGGCCTCGGCCGCCGCGAGCGCCGCTCGCTGACCTGCCAGCCCGGCGCCGATGATCAAGACGTCATGTGAAGGCACGACATCGATTCTATTTACGCGGAGACTGGGGCGTCGTGGCGGCCCTACGCCACCGGCGACCCGATCGCCGACTGCAGCGCTCGCCGGACCTGGTCGATGGTGACCACGCCTCGCAGCACGCCCTCGGCATCGACCGCCATCAGGGCACCGAGACGGCCGAGCGACTCGGACGACAGGAGCTCGGTCAGCGGCCGGTCCTCGTTGACCCGCCAGCTCGACGCCTCGCCGGCCTCGAGCACGCCACCGATCGTCACCCAGCCCTCGCCTCCGTCCTGGGCGGCCTGGGCCCGCT
The DNA here is from genome assembly GCA_963796885.1 of uncultured Solirubrobacterales bacterium. Lineage (GTDB taxonomy): Bacteria > Actinomycetota > Thermoleophilia > Solirubrobacterales > Solirubrobacteraceae > Palsa-465. Next base: position 157,158 of record CAWCNP010000023.1, on the reverse strand, counting down.
CCTGGCGGGCGATGCCCATGAACCGGCCACTGGCGTCGATGACCGGGAACCACGACCATCCGTAGCGGAGGAAGTACTCGTCCAGGGCCTGAGCGACCGGCGTCGAGGCCTCGATGGCCACCGGCTGACGGTCCATGATGTCGGCCACGCGGACGCCCTCGATCCGCTCGCTGAGCGCGCTCTGCACGACCGCGCCGCGCGCCGAGGACCCGAGCAGGAAGGCCAGCGCCACCAACCACAGGCCCCCCAGCGACCCGGTCGAGAAGATCCAGGCCAGGCCCAGGCCGGCCAGCACGATCGCGAACGCCTGGCCCAGCAGGGCCGCGACCCGCGTTCCGCGCTGCTTGTCGCCGCTGATCTTCCAGACGGCCGCCCGGGCGATCCGCCCGCCATCGAGGGGGAAGGCGGGGACGAGGTTGAAGATCAGGATCAGGACGTTCATCAGCAGCAGCCAGCTCAGGCTGAGGAGCACAGGCGTCACGCGCACGCTGTCGTCGAGTTGCGCGGCGTTGACCAGCCGGTGGGGCCCGACGATGGCCAGGTCGACGATCAGGCAGAGCACGCAGAAGGCGAACGTCGCCGCCGGTCCCGCGGCGGCGATCTTGAACTCCTCCCCCGGCGAGGAGGCATCGCGATTCATCTGCGTGATGCCACCGAACAGGAACAGCTGGATCTGCTTGACCTCGATGCCCTGACGGCGAGCCACCAGCGCGTGCCCGAGTTCGTGCATGATCAGCGAGCCGAAGAACAGCAGCGCGGTCACCACGGTGGTGAGATATGCCACCCCGTCGGAAGAGTGCAGCGTCTGGCGAAACGGGCCGGACAGCCAGAAGATCATCAGGAACAGAATCAGGAACCACGTGGCGTCAACTCCGATCCTGATCCCGAACAGGTCCATCAGCTTGATCGAGCCCGAACGACGGAACATGCTGCAATGGTGGCACAGGAGATCGGCTGTCCGCCGGTGCTATTTGTGCAGGCGTCGAAGGGAACGCGAATGACTGACCAGCTTGAGGAACTTAAGATCCACCTGGCGGAGCTCGTGGATCTGCGAAATGCCGCCCAGTTGCTCGGGTGGGATCAGCAGACGATGATGCCCCCGCGCGGGGCTGAGGGCCGTGCCGAGGCCCTCGCCACGCTCGAGCGGATCAGCCACGACAAGCTCATCGGTCCCGAGACCGGAAGGCTGCTCGACGCCGCCGCCGGCGCCGTCAACGGCACGGGGCCCGACTCCGACGACGTCCGGCTGGTCTCGGTCGTCCGGCGTCACTACGAGAAGGCGCGCAGGGTTCCGACCGATCTCGCCGGCGAGCTCGTCCATGCCGCGTCGATCGGCCAGGAGGCCTGGGTGCAGGCGCGCGCGGACTGCGACTTCGCCTCGTTCGCCCCGCACCTGACCCGGAACTACGAGCTGGCCCGCCGCTACGCGGACTGCTTCGACGAGTTCGATTGCCCCTACGACGTGCTGCTGGACGACTTCGACCCGGGGCGCAGGACGGCGGAGGTGGCCGCCCTGTTCGCCGAGCTGAAGGCCGAGCTCGTTCCGCTCATCGCCACGTTGGCCGAGCGCGAGCTCGACGACTCCTCACTGCACGGCGAGTTTCCCGAGTCACGCCAGCGCGACCTGGTTGCCGCCGTGCTGAGGCGGATGGGCTTTGACCGCAAGAGCTGGCGGATGGACGACGCCGTCCATCCGTTCGCCACCGGGTTCGGCTCGGGCGACATCCGCATCACCACGCGCTGGGATGAGACCTACTTCGCCTCCGGTCTGTACGGCGCGATGCACGAGTGCGGACACGGTCTGTACGAGGCCGGGATCAAGCCGGCGCTCCAGCGTACGCCGCTCGGTCATGCCGAGTCGCTGGCCCTCCACGAGTCTCAGAGCCGGATGTGGGAGAACATGGTCGGGCGCGGGCGGGCGTTCTCGGGCGTTCTCACCCCGTTGCTGGGCGAGCACCTCGACCTCGAGGTCGACCCCGATGTGCTCTACCGCGCGGTGAACCAGGTCGAGCCCTCGTACATCCGCGTCGAAGCCGACGAGGCGACCTACGGGCTGCACATCGTGCTGCGCTTCGAGCTCGAGCAGGAGCTCATCGAGGGCCGCATCGGCACCGCCGAGCTGCCCGAGGCCTGGAACGCCCGCTTCAAGGAGTACTTCGGCATCGCGGTCCCCAATGACGCGCAGGGCGTCCTTCAGGATGTGCACTGGTCGGCCGGTCTGATCGGCTACTTCCCGACCTATGCGCTGGGCAACCTGATCGCCGGATCGATGTGGGAGCGGGCCCACACCGACCTCCCTGACCTCGAGGCGAAGATCGCCGAGGGTGAGCTCTTGCCACTGCGCGAGTGGCTGCGCGAGCACGTCCACCAGCACGGTTCGAAGTTCTCCAGCCGCGAGCTCCTCGAGCGCCTGGTCGGCGAGGACATCTCGGTGGGGCCGTTCGTCACCTACCTCAAGGCCAAGCTCAGCGAGGTCTACGGGGTGGCGCTGTAGCGGCTACAGCGACTCAAGTGCCTCGTTGAGCGTGCAACTCGGTCGCATCGCCGCCGCCACGCGCTCGGGGTCCGCCCGGTAGTACCCGCCGATGTCGACCGGCTCGCCCTGCACCTCGGCGAGCTCCGCGACGATCCGCTTCTCATTCTCGGACAGGCGCTGCGCCAACGCTCTGAACCGCTCGGCCAGCCCAGGGTCGTCGTTCTGGGTCGCCAGCTCCTGCGCCCAGTACAGCGCGAGGTAGAAATGGCTGCCACGGTTGTCGAGCTCGCCTGACCTGCGCGACGGCGAGCGGTTCTCCTCCAGTAGCCGGCCAATCGCGCGGTCGATCGTGTCGGCCAGGATCCGGGCCCGTGGGTTGTCCTCTCTGTCGGCCAGCAGCTCAAGTGACGGCCCCAGGGCCAGGAACTCGCCCAGCGAGTCCCAGCGCAGGTGATTCTCGGACAGGAACTGCTGGACGTGGCGGGGAGCCGAGCCGCCGGCTCCCGTCTCGAATAGCCCACCGCCGTTCATCAGCGGAACGATCGACTGCATCTTGGCGCTCGTGCCCAGCTCGAGGATCGGGAATAGATCGGTCAGGTAGTCGCGCAGCACGTTGCCGGTGACCGAGATCGTGTTCTCGCCCCGGCGCGCGCGCTCGAGCGTGTATCGAGCCGCCGAGGCGATGTCCATCATCGCGATCTCCGCGTCGCCGGTGTCGAACTGCTCGAGCTCGGCGCGGACCTTCCTCAGCACCTCGGCATCGTGGGCACGTTGCTCGTCGAGCCAGAACACGGCCGGCCAGCCGGTGGCACGAGCTCGGGCGACGGCCAGCGCCACCCAGTCGCGGATCGCCGCGTCCTTGGTCTGGCACATCCGCCAGATGTCGCCGCGCTCCACATCGTGCTCGAGCAGCGTCTCGCCGTCGCCGTCGACCACGCGCACGACGCCGGCCGCCGAGATTTCGAACGTCTTGTCGTGCGAGCCGTACTCCTCGGCCGCCTGTGCCATCAGGCCGACGTTGGGCGTCGTGCCCATCGTGGCCGGATCGAAGGCGCCGTGCTCGCGGCAATGATCGACGGCCGCCGCGTAGAGCGGCGCGTAGGAGTGGTCCGGAATCACGAACTTCGTGTCCTGAAGGTCGCCCTGGCGATTCCACATCTGGCCCGAGGAGCGGATCGCGGCGGGCATCGAGGCATCGATGATCACATCGCTGGGCACGTGCAGGTTGGTGATTCCCCGGTCGGAGTCGACCATCGCCAGCGCCGGGCCCTCCCGGTAGGCGGCCTCGATCGCCTCCTCGAGCGCGCTGCGCTGCTCGCCCGGAAGGCCCTCGATTGCCTTCAGCATCGCGGCCAGTCCATCGTTGGCGTTGACACCGGCGGCATTGAGTACCTCGCCGTGCTCGGCGAACACCGTCGCGAAGTAGGCGCGGACGGCGTGGCCGAACAGAATCGGGTCCGACACCTTCATCATCGTCGCCTTCAGGTGGACCGAGAACAGCACGCCCCGGTTCTTGGCATCGCTGACCTGCTCGGCCAGGAACTCGTCGAGCGCTGCCTGGCGCATCACGGCCGCGTCGAGCACCTCTCCAACCAGCACCGGCGTGCTCTGCTTGAGCACGGTCACCTCCCCGTCTGGCGACACGTGCTCGATCCGCACCGCACCCTTTCGCGGCACGACCACGGATCGCTCGGTGCTGCGGAAGTCGCCGCTACTCATGCTCGCCACGTGAGAACGTGAGTCACGTGACCACGCGCCCATCGAGTGGGGGTGGCGGCGCGCGTACTCCTTGACCGACTCCGGCGCCCGGCGGTCCGAGTTGCCCTGGCGCAGCACCGGGTTCACCGCGCTCCCCTTGACCCTGTCGTAGCGCCGGCGGACCTCACGCTGCTCCTCGTCGACAGGTGATTCGGGGTAGTCGGGAATGTCGTAACCCTGTTGCTGCAGCTCGGCGATGGCGGCTCTCAGCTGGGGCGCCGACGCGCTGATATTGGGCAGCTTGATGATGTTCGCCTCGGGCGTTTGCGCCAGCTCGCCCAGCTCGGCCAGGGCGTCGGCGGTCCGCTGCTCGTCTGTCAGGCGCTCGGGAAACTGAGCCAGGATCCGCCCGGCCAGCGAGATGTCCCGCAGCTCGATCTCGATGTCGGCCGCTCGGGTGTAGGCGCGGAGGATGGGCAGCAGCGACTGGGTGGCCAGGGCGGGGGCTTCATCGGTGTTGGTGTAGACGATCTTCATGGCCGGCGGACCCTACCGGTGCGAGCGCGGGCGACGTCTCGATCAGTCGCGGGTATACAGTCAGCTGCATGAGTGATACCCCCGTACGAGTAGCGGTGACCGGCGCGGCCGGTCAGATCGGCTACGCAATTCTGTTTCGCATCGCCAGCGGGCAGCTGCTCGGCCCCGATACCCCCGTACACCTCTCACTGCTCGAGATCCCGGCCGCCGTCAAGGCTGCCGAAGGTACCGCGATGGAGCTCGACGACTGCGCCTTCCCGCTGCTGCGCGGGATCGACATCGCCGACGACCCGGTCAAGGCCTTTGACGGAGTGAACATCGCGCTGCTGGTCGGCGCGCGACCCCGCAGCAAGGGGATGGAGCGCAGTGACCTGCTCGAAGCCAACGGCGGCATCTTCAAGCCACAGGGTCAGGCCCTGAACGAGCACGCGGCCTCTGACATCAAGGTCCTGGTCGTCGGCAACCCGGCCAACACCAACTGCCTGATCGCCAAGAGCAACGCGCCCGATATTCCACCCGAGCGGTTCACCGCGATGATGCGGCTCGACCACAACCGCGCGATTGCACAGCTGGCCAGGAAGACCGGGTCGGCTGTGAGCGACATCACGAACATGACGATCTGGGGCAATCACTCGGCCACACAGTACCCCGACATCTTCAACGCCAAGGTGAAGGGTCAGAACGCCGCGGACCTGGTGTCCGATCAGGAATGGCTCGAGACGGACTTCATACCCACGGTCCAGAAGCGCGGTGCGGCGATCATCGAGGCTCGTGGCGCGTCCAGTGCCGCCTCGGCGGCCAACGCCGCCATCGGTCATGTGCGCGATTGGGTGATGGGTACACCGGAGGGCGACTGGGTCTCGATGGCGATTCCCTCCGACGGCTCCTATGGGGTGGACGAGGGAATCATCTGCAGCTTCCCGGTGACCTGCTCGAATGGCGCGTACGAGGTCGTCCAGGGTTTGCAGGTGAGCGATTTCTCGCTGCCGCGCATCGACACCAGCGTGATTGAGCTCCGCGAGGAGCGCGAGGCCGTGGAGCAGCTTGGCTTGATATAGATAAATGGGGCCGCCCCTGCGGGGGGCGGCCCTGTTTACTTGGCCGTTAACTAATGGGGCCGGCGGAAAGTTATGACAACCGGCAACGCCGGCTATGTCAGGCCGGGTGCCAACCCTGGCCGTCGCGCTTGATCTGGCCCTCCGCGACAAGCTTCGGCATTACCCGATAGAGATAATTCGGTTCGATCTTCAGCGCCTCGGCGATCTGGGGGATGGTGATACCGGGTTGGTTCTTGACCAGTTCCAGCGCCTGGTTGGCACGGGTGGCGCCACCGCGACGCCCGCGCGGCCGGCCCGGCCGTCGGCCCGTGCGTCGGCGCGTTGTCGTTGTGGTCGAGCCGCGTGGGCGTCCCGGCCCGCGGCGCGGGGTCCCACCAGTGAGCGCAGCCTTGGCCGCCTCAAGTCTCTTTACCTCGTCCTGCAGTTCGCGCAGGCGGTTGTCGATCTCCTTAACTGTGCTATCTAAGAATTCGGCCATAAGCAGTCTCCTGGGGTGCGCCCGGTCGTTGACGGATTGTGAACGATAGCGACAGTCAGTACTTATTGGTCAATCGGCTTCGATTAGGGCTTTGAGTTGCCGAAGTGAATTGCGCGCTTCACGCTCGGATGCGGCTCCGACCACCACCCGGCTGGCCAGCGATCCCAGCCGTCCGCCCGGGGTCCTGAACTCGTTCGTGTAGACAAATTCAGTCGGGCCGTCTTCATCGCCGGATAGCTCATAGCGGATCAGCGCGGTGGACCGCGCGGGTCCCTGGCCCTCCCACACCGCCAGGCGCGGGGCATGGCACTCGGACAGCGTCCAGTGGACGTGGAACGAGACACCCCGCATGTGCAGAACCTGGTCCATGGTCGACCCTGGGGACATCGGCGTCGAGAAATTCCTCACCTGGCGATGAATCGTCACCCACTCGTTGAAGCGGCTCGGGTCCATGATCGTTTCCCACACCCGCTGGACCGGAGCATTGATCATGATCTTCACGCGGACAGTGCTCATCGCGGGCGGCCAGACACTAACTCACTCGCTAACGGGCGGCCAGCGGCTCGACAGCTTCCCAATCGCCCAGCGCGTGCTCAATCGCCGCATCGAGCGAGTGGAGCCGCACGCCGAGCAACTCGGCCGCACGGCTGTCCCGGGCCAGCAGGTCCTGATCGAGGCTCTCCATCAGCGGCTCGATCAGGGCGGGATCCTCACCGGTGATGATGGAGGCAATACGGCTGGTGATCGGAGTGGCAGTGAGACGTTTGAAGCCGAACGTGGGGCGCGAGACGATCATGGCCTCGCCAATTCGCTCGATCAGTTCGCGATAGGTGACGACGTCGGGTCCCCCGGCATCGAGGGCATGACCACAAACGGCGTCACTGGTGGCCGCCCGGGCCAGGAGCTCGATCATGTCGCGCTCGTCGATCGGAGCGGTGCTGTTGGCGCCCCACGCTGGAACGGTGATCACCGGCATGCGCTCGACCAGTCGCACGAGGAAGCGAAATGAACGTGAGCCGGCCCCGATCACGATCGAGGCCCGGAAGGCCACCGTGCACCGGGCGGCGCCAGCGAGAGTCTCTTCGACGGCCAGTCGGCTCCTCAGGTGTGTCGACGCCGGGCCGAGCGCCGGCAGCAGACCGCCGAGGTAGATGATGCGCTTCACGCTCGCGGCCCGAGCGGCGCGGGCGAAGTTCTTCGCCGCGGTCCGCTCGCGGACGTCGAAGCTGCCGTTGCTGGCGTGCTCCATCGAGTGGATCAGGTAGTAGGCAACCTCGACGCCGTCCAGTGCCTCATCGAGACCGGCGCCGGACACGGCATCGCCAGCCTGGACCGGGACGTTGACGGCGACCGCACCGGGGTCGCGGGCGAAGCCCCTCACGGTGTGCCCGTCCTGCTCCAGGCGCGGCGCCAGGCGCGAGCCGATGTAACCGCTGACGCCGGTGAGGAGAACGTTCATCGGGGTTGACCTACCCACGGCGCGGGGGTGACGAAGCTGCGGTCGAGCCCGGCCGCGCTCGGGGCTCCGGCCAGGGCCAGCGTCGCGTCGAAGTCGTCGAGCAGGATTCGCAGAACCGCCTCGGCACCGTTGGCGCCATCGACGGCCAGCCCCCACAGCACCGGGCGGCCGACCTGCACCGCACTTGCCCCCAGCGACAGCGCCTTGAGTATGTCGGTGCCCGGCGAATGCCGCCGTCGACGATCACCTCGACCTGGCCCCCCACGGCGTCGATGACCGGCGGCAGGGCGTCGGCGCCCGATAGGACGGTGTCGAGCTGGCGTCCGCCGTGGTTTGACATCACGATCGCCCGCGCGCCGTGGTCGACGGCCCGCGCGGCGTCGCTCGGCGTGAGGATGCCCTTGACGAGCACCGGCAGCTCGCCGTCGGTGGCCAGTTGCTCGATGTCGTCCCAGGCCAGGTTGGGGTCGATGAGCGACACGAAATCCATTGGCGCCATGTCGCCGCCGGCGCCGGCAACCTTCGCGCCTGGCACGAGGTCAGCGCGCGTCGAGCGGGCCTCCGATCGAATGTCACGCTCGCGGCGGCCCGAGATCGGGCGGTCCACAGTCACGACCAGGGCCTCGTAGCCGCTCGCGGCGGCTTGCGCGACCAGCCCGCGGCTGACGCCGCGATCCTTGAGCACGTAGAGCTGAAACCAGCGCGAGACCTCAGGCTCGGCCTGCGCCAGCGCGACAGGCGTGGTCGTGCCGAAGGTCGAGAGGCAGAAGATCGAACCGGTCGCCGCCGCCGCCCGCGCCATCCCGAGCTCGGCCTCGCGATGGGCCAGCTGTTGGTAGGCCATGGGGGCGACGATCAGCGGGTGGGGGCGAGCCTTGCCCAGCAGTGTGACTCCCGGGTCGCGCTCACCGACGCCGACCAGCACGCGCGGCAGGATGGCGAGTCGACGCCACGCGGCGACGTTGTCCCGGAGGGTGATTTCCTCGCCGGCGCCACCGGCGCCGTAGCCGAACGGCCCGGCTTCGAGCACGGCTTCGGCGGCGCGCTCATAGTCGGCGAGGCTGATCAGTGGCCCGGTCGGTTCCATGCGAGGCAGAAAGCTACGGAAATTGCGGATCCTTCATGCCCGGGGTCACAAAATCTGCGCTTTTTCCAGGGAATTGGGTAGGGGTGAAAGTTCCAGCGTTTTCCGACAAACGTGGTTGCGGGAGGGGGGCGAAATTCGCTTTGATGACTCCTGTCGCTGGATTGAGTTTTCGAGAGCAGGAGGGGTACTAAGCGGATGGCGAGCGGGCGTGCCGGGGTGGCAAAACCAAGCTGCGAGAGTTGCTTCTTCCGTCAGAACCTTCTCTGCGCAATCAGCGAGTGCGGGCCGTGCGCAACCTACCGGCCCAACCATCCCGACGGCCTGCGTCCCCCCAGCCAGCTGCGCTTCGTGTTCCGCCAGGAGCGCCGTATGCAGGTGGCCTGGGCGTTCCCCTCGGCCAGCGAGCAGGTCGCGCTGCACGCCTAGAAATCGCCCGCCCGCCCGCTCGCCCGCCGGCGGCGTCGGGAAGGGCGGCTGGGGAGGGGCCGGGGTGAGCCTTGCAAAACGTTGCACGGCGCCGGCGCGTCGGGGCGCTGCGCGACGTTTTCGTGGCCGCCGGACGGGGCGTAAGCGCCCCGTCCTCGACTCCAGCCGCCGTTCCGCAAGCAAGACCCCAACGTGCCAGATGTCCTATAAGGTTCCCGCCGTGTTCTGGCCGTTGATCGGCGGATTTATCGTCTTCGTCCTGCTTGCCGTGCTGCTCGGGTGGATTCTCGACCCGACGCGGCGCGACAACGGTCACTGAGCCGCGGCTTGCGCGGCCGCCTCGGCCCCGCCGGCATCACCCCCATCACCACCGGCCGCATCGCCATCGGCCGCTTCGCGCGCCTCCGACCGCGCGGCGATCCACTCCGCCCCCGCGCTGTCCGACACGCCATGCACGATGATCGAGCAGACGACCACGAGCGCGGCCAGGTTGAAGATCCGCGCACCCGAGTCGATCTGATCGCTCAGCACCAGCAGCGAGAAGGTCATCGTCGCCACGCCCTTGGGGCCGAACCACGACATGAAGGCCTTGGTGGCCCTGTCCACTCCGGTGCCGGCCAGGGCGGTGAACACGGCGACCGGGCGGGCCACGAGCAGTGCGATCACGACCATTGCCACGGCGGCCCAACCGTCCCCGAACAGCCCGTGCAGGGTCAGCAGCGAGCCGAAGACGACGAAGATCCCCAGCTTGACGATCTCGACCAGATCCTCCGCCTGACGCTCGAAGTAGTGGCGTAGGTCGGCGCGGCGAATGCCCAGCGTGATGGCTGCCACGTATACCGCTATGAGCCCGTTCCCGTGTGGAATCAGGACCGCGATGCCGTAGGCGGCGAACGCACTGCCCAGCGCATACAGGGAGCGTTGATGGGTCGGAATGCCCTCCTCGAGGCTGGTGCCGCGCGGCATGATCAGGGCGGCGGCGAACCCGACGGCGAGGCCGATGGCCAGGCCGATCGTCACATCCTCGAGCACGAAGCGCCACCACACGAAGTGCGTGTCCGAGGAGGCCAGGGCGGCGCTGAACGCGAGCACGGCCGGCAGCGCCAGGCCATCGTTGAGCCCCGACTCCAGGTTTAGCGAGTGGCGCACCAGGCGCGGGACCCGGGGGTTGGTGACCACGCTGGAGGACAGCACCGGGTCGGTGGGCGAGAGCAGCGCTCCGAGCAGGAACGACTCTGTCCAGTTCAGTGACGTCAGCGTGTGCGCGCCGACCGCGACGATCACCGCCGTCAGGGGCATGGCCAGGACGAGCTTGCGCAGCGGCAGGCGCCAGTGACTCTGCAGCATCTCCGCCTCGACCTCGAGGCCGTCGCGGAACAGGATCACGATCAGAGCCACCACTGCCAGGTCGGCCACGAACGGTGAGCGGGCATCGAAATGCAGGACGCCCAGACCGCCGGCGCCGAGCGCGAACCCGACGAGGACGAACAGGGCGGTCAGCGACAGAGCGCTCTTCCGAGCGATCCCCGACAGCAGCGCGCTGCCGATCAGCACCGCGCCGAACACCAGCACGACCACGTCGAAGTGGCTGACGGAAGCGGGCACCAGCACGGGCATATGCAGGTGCACTGGGCTCACGCGGTTAGAGTGTCAGAGTCTTCACTGAGAGAGGAGCGGTGTGGAGATCACCGTGCTGGGCAAATCTCCATCTTGGCAGGACGCCGGAGGGGCATGCAGTGGGTATCTGATCGAGAACGACGGCTTCGTCCTGTTGCTCGATTGCGGCAACGGCGTGTTCTCCAAGCTGCGGCGATTCGCCGACTACCTCGAGGTCGATGCCGTCCTCATCAGCCATCTGCACGCCGACCACTTTCTCGATCTGATCCCATTCGCCTACGCGCTCACCTACGCGCCGCGCCAGCAGCCGGTGGCGGTCGCCGGCTGGCCCGGAACCGATCATCCTGCTCGGCCACAGCTGTATGCCCCGGTCGGCTCCTCGGATGTGTTCCGGAGCATCCTCGGCGCGTGGGGCAACGAGGAGTTGATCGAGCACGCCTTCGAGCTGCGCGAGTACGACGTTCTCTCCGAGCTCGAGGTTGGTCCGTTCGGCGTGCGCTTCTGCGAGATGCCCCACTACACCCTCACCTATGCGGTGGATCTGGTCGACGGCGCGAGCCGATTCACCTACAGCGCCGATTGCCGGCCCAACGACGAGCTGGTCAGGTTCGCCCGGCACACCGACATGCTGCTGATCGAAGCCACCCTGCCGCGGCCGGAGCGCACGGGCATCCGCGGCCACCTAACCCCCCACGAAGCCGGCGAGCACGGCCGGCGCGCCGGGGCGCGCCGCGTCGTCATCACGCACTTCTCCGATGAGCTCGACGCCGAGTGGGCGCGTGACGAAGCCAGTCGCGGTTTCGGAGCGCCGGTCGAGCTCGCGGCCGAAGGGGCCGTCTACAGCCTGTAACAGCGAGCGAGATAGGCTTGGGCCTCATGTCCGAGCGAGACCTGTTCGCCAACTTCGACCGCATGCGCCGCGAGATGGACGAGCTGTTCGGCGACGTGCTCGAGCGCAGCGGCCTGACACGGCGTCGCGGTGGGTTCTCTCCCGCCGTCGACGTCGCCTACACCGCCGATCCGCCTCGGGCCATCGTGACCGCCGAGCTCGCCGGCGTCGACCCGGACTCGCTCGACCTCGAGATCCAGGGACGCAACCTGGTCCTCACCGGTCGCCGCGGACCGCCCGCCGTCGAGGGGGACGTCTACCAGCAGGTCGAGATCGAGCGCGGCTACTTCCGCCGTGTGATCGAACTGGGTGCCGAGGTGCTGGCCGACCGGGCCAGGGCCAGCTACGAGGACGGCATGCTCCGGGTCGAGCTGCCCCTCGCACAGGGCGTCGCCCGCAGACGTCCGGTACCGATCGAGAAGGGCCAGCCCTAGTGCTGCCCATCGGATCGCGGGCGTGATCGACATCGGGGTTCCGAACAGCGGCCCGGTCGACGTCGAGGTCGCCGGAACGCGCAGCCTGCCCGACCGCGTGGCCGTCCTGCCGCTGCGCGACACTGTCACCTTCCCCGACATGCTGATCCCGCTCAACGTAGGGCAGGAGCGCAGCATCGAGCTCATCAACGAGGTCCTGCGCGGAGACCGCTCGCTGGTGATGGTGGCCTCGCGCAACCCTGAGAACGAGACACCCGGCCCCGAGGACCTGTACAGCGTCGGCGTGCTCGGCGTGGTGGCGCGGATGATCCGCGTCCCTGACGGCACGCTGCGGGTGCTGATCCAGGGAGGCCAGCGGGTACGGATCGAGCGTTGGCTGGCCTTGGACCCCTACCTGGTGGCCGAGATCGCCGAGGCGCCGGATTTCGTCAAGCAGTCGCCCGAGCTGATCGCTCTGATGCGCAACGTCCAGCAGACGTTCACCAACATCGTGGCCGAGGTGCCCTACCTGCCCGAGGAGCTGCAGATCATGGTGGCCAACGTCGACGACCCGAGCGTGCTCGCGCACCTGATCGCCGGCGCGTTGCGGCTGCCGACCGAGGAGAAGCAGGGGCTGCTGGAGGAGCTCGACGTGGGCAAACGGCTCCGCCGGCTCTCCGAGGTCCTGGCTCGCGAGCTCGAGGTGGTGGCGATCGGCTCCAAGATCCAATCGCAGGTTCAGTCCGAGCTTCAGAAGGGCCAGCGCGAGTACTTCCTGCGCCAGCAGATGAAGGCGATCCAGGAGGAGCTTGGCGAGGCCGACGAGGTCCAGGCCGAGGTCAACGAGCTGCGCGAGCAGCTGGCTGCGACCGAGCTCCCCGAGGAGGTCCGCAAGCAGGCCGACCGCGAGCTGGCGCGCCTCGAGCGCCTCCAGCCCGCGATGGCCGAGTACGGCGTGGTGCGGAGCTACCTCGAGTGGATAGCCGCGCTGCCGTGGGACAAGTCGACCGAGGACAACCTCGACCTCGCCCATGCCCGCAAGGTGCTCGACGAGGACCACTACGACATCGAACAGGTCAAGGAGCGGATTCTCGAGTTCCTGGCCGTGCGCCAGCTCAAGCCCGACGCGCGTGGCTCGATTCTCTGCTTCGTCGGTCCTCCCGGCGTCGGCAAGACGTCACTCGGCCGATCGATCGCGCGTTCGCTGGGGCGCAGGTTCGAACGGATCAGCGTCGGAGGCGTGCGCGACGAGGCCGAGATCCGGGGCCATCGCCGCACCTATATCGGGGCTCTGCCCGGGACGATCATCCGCGCGCTGCGCGATGCCGGCGCGAACAATCCGCTGTTCATGATCGACGAGATCGACAAGATGGGGGCGGATTTCCGCGGTGACCCCTCGAGCGCGATGCTCGAGGTGCTCGACCCCGAGCAGAACCACTCATTCCGCGACCACTATCTGGATCTTCCGTTCGACCTCTCCCACGTCATGTTCGTGACCACGGCCAACACGCTGGACACGATCCCGGGTCCGCTCCGCGATCGCATGGAGGTCATCCAGCTGGCCGGCTACACCGAAGAGGAGAAGCTCCAGATCGCCAAGCGCTACCTGGTGCCGCGCCAGATTGAGCGCACCGGTCTGACCCGCTCGCGCATCGCCTTCACCGACACGGGGTTGGGCGTGATCATCACCGACTACACGCGCGAGGCCGGCGTGCGCCAGCTCGAGCGCGAGATCGGCAACGTCTGCCGCAAGGTGGCCCGGCAGGTGGCAGAGGGCAAGGTGAAGCGCCGCGTGACCATCTCCGAGCCCCGTGTGCGCCAACTGCTGGGTAAGCGACGGTTTCATTCCGAGACGCGCAGGCGCACGTCGCGTCCCGGTGTGGCCACCGGGCTCGCCTGGACGCCGGTGGGCGGAGAGGTGCTGTTCATCGAGGCCACGGCGATGCCTGGCCGGGGCCGGTTGACGATCACCGGTCAGCTGGGGGACGTCATGCGCGAGTCTGCTCAGGCGGCGCTCTCCTACCTGCGCAGCAACACGGCCGAGCTGGCCCCCGGCCTCGACGAGGACTGGTTCTCCACCCACGAGGTTCATATCCACGTTCCCGCGGGAGCGACGCCCAAGGACGGTCCGAGCGCGGGCGTGGCCATGGCCACCGCGCTGGCCTCGCTCGTGACCGGTCGCCCGGTGCGCGCCGACGTGGCCATGACGGGTGAGATCACCCTCACCGGCCAGGTGCTGCCGATCGGCGGACTCAAGGAGAAGGCGCTGGCCGCCCAGCGCTACGGCATCCGCACCGTGATCGCGCCGACCCTCAACGAGCAGGATGTCGACGAGATCCCCGAGCATCTGCGCAAGGACCTCGAGTTCAAGTTTGTGTCCGAGATCGGCGAGGTCCTCGAGGTCGCCCTGCAGCGGCGGTCGGCCAACCGCCGAACGGCAGCGCTCAAGGCGGTATAAGGTCTGGCCGATGTCGCGGTTGAGGCCGCGTGATCGTTCCGCGTGCGAATAAACGCTATTTGGCGGTTAGCATTCCGTATCCTGGGGACCCACGAGCCCCAAGCACCGAGGGAGTCCAATGGCATCACGAAGCAAAAAAGGCAAGTCGAGCGGGTTCAATCCCGCCGACGTGGCCGCCGCGGCCAGGTCCAATCCGTATATCGCGAGATTGATCGAGGACGCCAAGCTGCGGGGCAACCTGCAGACAGCTCTCGAATCGACCAGAAGCGCCTACGAGCGGGTGTCCAGCAATGGCAAGGCCCCGAAGGCGCTGCTCGAGGACAAGAAGCTGCAGCGTGACCTCGGCGAGGCCCTGGGCGCGCTCCGCGACGCAACGATCGCGCTGAGCGATGCCCCCAAGCTGCAGGCTCGCAAGGGCCGCCGCCTGGGTCGCAAGCTGCTGATCCTCGGGCTGGCAGGCAGCCTGGCGCTGGTGGGCAGCGAGAAGCTCCGCTCCAAGGTGCTCGACACGCTGTTCGGCAAGGAGGAGGAGTTCCAGTACACGCCGCCGGCCAGCGCCTCGACGCCCCCGGCGACGCCGGTCGGCACGCCGTAGCCGCCGCGCCCACACACCCTTCCCGACGGAGGCGCCCGCGCGGCGCCTCCGTCGCTTAACGACTTAGAATCGCGACCGTGGAGGCTGCAAGGACATCCGAGCTGGGGTCCGTGCGCGAGCTCAGCACGGCCCGGGCCACGCGCATCGTCGAGGCGATGCGGGTCAGCGTGGCCACTCGTGGCATCGCGGGCTCGACGTTCGATCACGTCGCGCGTGAGGCGGGCGTATCGCGCGGCCTCCTGCACTACTACTTCGGCACCAAGGAACGGCTGCTGGTCGAAGTCGTCCGGCGGGAGTCCGATGTCCGCATCGAGCGTCTGGAGGAGGGGATCCTCAAGGCCCAGAGCGCTGATGATGTGCTGGCCGCGCTGGTCGAGAGCTTCGAGGCCTTTCTCGGCGAGGGTCCGCCCGCTGCGGTGATGATCTACGAGCTGATCACGGTGGGCCAGCGCAACGGGGAGATCGCCGCCGAGCTGGCCGAGCTCGGGCGACGCGTGCGCGTGCACACCGCCGACATGCTGCGGACCAAGAGCGAGGCGGGTGTCGTGTCGCTGCGGGCCGACGCCGATACCGTGGCCACGTTCCTGTTCACGCTGGCCGACGGTATGACGATCCGTCGCCTCAGCGAGCCCGGGCTGGACATCGGGCCGGTCCTCGAGCAGGCGATCGCCGCCACGCGGGCGCTGCTGAGCTGAGGCCACAGGGTTCCGCGGGCGCCGGGCGGGGTACGGCAGGGGCGGATGAGCGATCGCGCGCGAACCCACTTTCCCGCCCTCGGGGCGTTGCCTCAGGCGGACGGCACCACCGTGTTTCGCCTGTGGGCGCCGGCGGCCGAGACGGTCGCCGTGGTCACGGAGGCCGGCCGCCTCGACATGGCCCCCGTGGCGGAGGCGCTGTTCGAGGCGCGCGTCCGCGCGCCGGCCGGAACGGACTACGAGTTCATGATCGACGGTGGCGAGCGCTGGCCCGACCCGTGGTCGCGGTCACAGCCCGAGGGCCTGCGCGGGCGCTCGCGTGTTGTCGACCTCGCGGCGCTGGCCGATCGCGGAAGCGAGTTTCCTGGGGTCGCCCTGCCCGACCTCGTGATCTACGAGCTCCACGTGGGCACGTTCTCGGCGGCGGGGACCTTCGAGGGTGCGATCCCGCGGCTACGCGAACTGCGCGACCTGGGTGTCACGGCGATCGAGGTCATGCCGATCGCCACGTTCGCCGGCAACCGCGGCTGGGGCTACGACGGCGTCTACACGTACGCGCCTCATCCCGCCTACGGCGGACCGGAGGGATTTGCCCGGCTGATCGCCGGCGCCCATGAGGCGGGGCTGGGGGTGATCCTCGATGTCGTCTACAACCACATGGGTGCCGGCTCGGATGGGATCGTCGCCTTCGGCCCGTACCTCACGGACCGTCACAAGACGATCTGGGGCAAGGCGATCGATTACTCGCAGCGGGCGGTGCGCGAATGGGCCATCCAGAACGCCGAGATGTGGGTGCGCGACTTCGGCGTCGACGGCCTGCGCCTCGATGCGATGCACGCGATCATCGACGACTCCGACCCGCACGTGATGGCCGAGCTGGCCCGGCGTGTGAAAGCGATCAATGCCCGTGCTCTGCTGATCTCAGAGATGGAGATCGGCGACCTGAGGCCCATCCACGAGTGGGGCCACGACGCTCAATGGGAGGACTCGCTTCACCATGCCGTCCACGTTCTGCTGACCGGCGAGCACGAGGCCTATTACGCCCGGTACGGCAGGCTCGCCGACGTGGCCAGCCAGCTCCACCGGGCCGAGGGCCGGCGGTTCGTGGTGTGCGCGCAGAACCACGACCAGGTGGGAAACCGCGCCCTTGGCGATCGACTCCGCCGACGCGACCTGCGGCTGGCCGCGTTCTGCTCGATCCTCTCGCCGGGCACGCCGATGCTGTTCCAGGGCGAGGAGTACGACGAGTCACGCCCGTTTCAGTACTTCACCGACCACGTCGACCCGAAGATCGCCCAGCTGACCCGCGAGGGGCGGCGGCAGGAGTTCGCGGAGTTCGCGGACTTCTCCGCCGAGGAGATCCCCGATCCGCAGGATCCGGCCACCTTCGAGCGCTCAAAACTCGATCCGGCGAGCGGTGACCCCGAGCACCTGGACTACTACCGCAGGCTGCTGGCGCTGAGGCGGGAGCTACCCGACGGTCCGGCCGACGTGTCCGTCGACGAGGAGCGCCGGGTGCTCAGCTTCCGACGGGGCGAGTTCGAGCTGATCGCCAACTTCAGTCACGAGCAGCACGACGGCGTTCCACCTCGGAGCGGCGCCGTTCGGCGACACTAGGGTCCGGGCGGCAGCCCGCTACTGGCCAGGGTGCCGCGGTAACAGCCGACTGTGTGCGGGTACTCGAGCTTGGCCACGTAGTGGTAGATGCCCGTGTAAGCAGCGCGAGATACGAAGCTAAGAACTTCGTGAGCCGTAACGTTGTCGGCCATGCGTCGGATCATCGTCCTCGGCATCGTCGGCGTCGTTGTCGTACTGCTCGTGCTCGCGCAGCTCATCCTCCCGGGCATAGCCGCCCAGCAGTTGCGCGACCGTCTGTCGCACAACGGCACCGTGCTCCACGTCGAGGTTCACGCCTTCCCGGCCATCGAGCTCCTGTGGCACCAGGCCGATCGGGTGGTGATCCGGATGGGTGATTACCACTCCAGCTCGCCGGCGCTCGGGAGCTCGCTCAGCCAGACCGGCGACGCCGGCTCGCTCGATGCCTCGGCCACCGAGGTGCGCGCGGGCCTGCTCACCCTGCGCGACGCCACCCTGCGCAAGCGGGGCGATCAGCTCACCGGATCGGCGCGAGTGACCGAGGCCGACCTGCGCGCGGCGGCGCCCTTTCTCGAGAGCGTGGTCCCGGTGTCGTCGAACGACGGTCAGCTGACATTACGGGGGACGGCGACCCTGTTCGGAGTGACGGCGACGGTCGACGCCACGGTGGCGGCCCGCGACGGAAAGCTGCTGGTCGCCCCCGACGTCCCGCTCGGCGGGTTCGCGACGCTGACGCTGTTCAGCAATCCCCACGTGGAGATCGAGGCGGTCAGCGCCCGGCCGACCACGGACGGGTTCGTGGTCAGCGCCACGGCCCGGGTTCACTGAGGCGAGCTACTTCACATAGACGGCGAAGAAGTCGCGATCGTCGGGCGTCAGGTAGCGCTCCGGGGGACGGTCCATGTCGGCCAGCAGGTTCGCCGCGCGGCGGGCACCGCTATACCGGTAGGTGATGAAGCTCGTCCAGTACGTGTTGATGTCGAGCTCCATCGCCCGCACGGCCCCAGCGCGGATCAGGACCGCCGCCAGCGAGCCGACGGTCTGGTCGTTGGCGGCGGCGTAGATCAGGTTGCCGTGCCGGTCGATCCCGACGCCAGAGCGCCACACGCGAATCGCGTTGCCCAGCGTCGCCCCCCATTCAGGCCCATCGGACAGATTCGGATTCGGCCGGCCGTGGTTGACGATCAGCGGGAGGTTCTGGCGGGCGTAGGTGATCTCCGGGCCGGCATCGGTCCCACCCGACCACGACCGGATGTCGATCCGGCCGCTCCGGTAGCGGATGAACGTCGCCATCTGCGGCTGCATCGGCGAGTACGTGTGTCCGCCCTGGGCATAGCCGCCGCGCGAATCGGCGAGCTTGAACCCACTGTTGAACGTGGCCACCAGCCGGTGACGCATCGACGTCGGGACCTCCTCGGGCCCGCGTGAGGGCAGCGACACGGCCGGCTCCTGGATGCCCGGATACAGCCATGTTGTCGTCTGCTTGTGGTCGATCCAGGCGACGCCGGCAACCATCTGCGGGTAGTTCGGATCGCTGCGGAAGCTCGTCACGAGCACCGGCGGGTGCGAACCGCCATCCGCGAAGGTTGGGCGCCAGACCCCCTCTCCACGCAGCGCCGGATGGAGCAGCGGGCGTATGCGGGGCGGGTGGTAGTAGGCGACCACCTGGCGATGGACCGGTGCCGCCACCACGCCGGGCTGGTTGGGCAGCGAATGCAGTGCCGGACCGCCAGTGGCGGGGGCATTGAGCGAGTAGTAGATGTTTTCGACCTTGTTGACCAGCCCCCGTGCGCCGTTGTCACGCAGCCACTCGACGGTGCGGATGCCGAGGCTCGAGTCCGACCGCTCTGTGATCGCCTGCACGTAGGACACGACGACGGGTATCAGGCACAGCGCGGCGGCGATCGCGGCAATTCGGCGCAGGCGCCGAGCACGACTCGGGGGCGCCGGCGGTGGGCGCCAGGCCTCGGAGGCGGACTGGCCCGGGCGCTCGGTTGCTCTAGTCGGAGTGAGCATTACGGCGTAACCTTGATGCGAAGCCTGCAGGCAGGGCTAAAGGAACGCTGAGGGGGTTCTCATCCAGCGTACAGCTTCGGTTCAGAAACGATTCCTAGCGTGGGCGTATGTCTGGCGGAGGTAGCGCTGCTGCGGTGCGCACGCCTGCGCGCTACCGGCGTGTGCACGCCGTCGTGGCGACGATGCGTCCGCGCCAGTGGATGAAGAACGTGCTGGTGATCGCGGCGGCCGGCGCTGCCGGAGCGCTCACGCACGATGATGTGCCGGGCCGCGTGACGGTCGCCGGTCTGGCCTTCTGCCTGCTCGCCTCCGGTCTGTACGCCCTCAACGATGTCCACGATGCGGCCGAGGACAGGCGCCATCCGGTGAAGCGCTTGCGGCCTGTGGCTGCCGGCGAGATCAAGCCCGGCACCGCGGTGGCGCTCGGCATCACCCTGATCTCGGTCGGCATCGTCGCCTGCTACGCCGTGCGACCGTTGCTCGCTGTGGTCGGGGTCGCCTACCTGGCCCTCACGCTCTCCTACACGATGTTCTGGCGCCGGGTGGCCTTGCTCGACATCACCGCCATCGCCGGCGGCTTTGTCCTCAGGGCCCTGGCCGGCGGTGTTGCCGCTCCGGTCACCCTGTCTCGCTGGTTCGTATTGGTCATCAGCTTCGCAGCGCTGTTCGTCGCCGCTGGCAAGCGCCGCTCCGAGCTGGCGCGCTCGAGCCGCGACGGCGGGTCGGGACGGCGCGTGCTGGCGCTCTACACCGACAGGAGCCTGCGGCTGCTGTTGATCCTCAGCGCCACGGCGGCGCTGTTCGCCTACAGCGTGTGGGCGTTCCAGTTGCCGAGCATCGACGGCATTCCCTGGCGACCGTTGACCATCGTTCCGTTCGCGATCTGCCTGGCTCGCTACGGAGCCGTGATACAGGCCGGCGGCGGCGAGGCACCGGAAGACATCGTGCTCAAGGATCGGCGCCTCCAACTGGCCGGGCTCGTGTGGCTCATCCTGTTCGCCCTCAGCGTCAATGCCGCCTGAGACGATCACCCGGACGCGGGCGCCGACCGGCGAGGCGGCGCTCCTGACCGGCTGGGGAGGCGGGGAGCCCGCGCCGGTGACTGTGCTACGCCCGAACGATCCCGATGAGCTGGACGGTGCCCTCGGCGAACTGCGTGCGCCGGGCGCTGGGGCGGCGATTGCCCGCGGTCTTGGTCGCAGCTACGGTGACGCCGCCCAGCTGACCGGTGGGTTCGTACTCGACATGAATGGCTTTGGCGGCTTCGAGTTCGACCTCGAGGCGGGCACGGTGACGGCGCAGGCGGGGGCGAGCCTCGGCTCGTTGCTCGACGCGGCCGTACCACTTGGCTGGATGGTGCCGGTGGTCCCTGGGACGCAACACGTGACCGTCGGCGGCGCGATCGCCAGCGACATACACGGCAAGAACCACGGCACCGCCGGGACCTTCGGCCACCATGTGCAGGCCATCGGACTGTTCACCGCGAACGGTGAGACCGTGCAGTGTGGGCCCGGCTCGCCTCTGTTTGACGCCACTGTCGGTGGGATGGGGCTGACCGGGGTGATCATGTGGGCCAGGATCGCGCTGAACCCCGTCAGCAGCGCCGTAATGGTCGTCGACAGCGATCGCGGCGAGGACCTCGACGCCGTTCTCAGTGCCCTGACCGAACCCGGAGGCACGTATCGCGTGGCCTGGCTCGACCTCCTCGCCCCGCGTTTGATCCGCGGCACCGTGACGCGCGCCGAGCACGCCCCGGCCGACGCGGTGCCGTCGCACTTGAGCGCACGGCCCACGGTCCGGGCGCGGGCCGCGGTGCCCGATCGCTGGCCCGGGGGAACGCTGCGACCGAGCACGGTCAGGGCCTTCAACGAGCTGCGCTTCCGCCGCACGCCCAGGCGTCAGCGTGGGCGCCTCGAGGCGCTTGGCCACCACCTGTTCCCGCTCGACGTCCTCGACTCGTGGCCGCGGCTCTACGGCCGGCACGGGTTCCTCCAGTACCAGTTCGTCGTTCCCACCGGCCGTCATCAGGTGCTCGAAGCGGTGATCCGCGAGGTCCGGTCGGCCGGGATTCCGTGTTTCCTGGCCGTGCTCAAGGACTTCGGAGAAGCCAACCAGGCGCCGCTGTCGTTCCCGATAGCCGGATGGACGCTGACCCTCGACGTGCCGCGAGCCACTCCGGGGCTGTTCGAGGCGCTCGACCGCTGCGACGAATTGGTCGCCGGCGCGGGTGGGCGCGTGTACCTGACCAAAGACGCGCGGCTACGCGCCGAGATGGTCGAGGCCATGTACCCGCGCCTGGTGGAGTGGCGGGAGGTCCGCGACGCGGCCGATCCCGCCTGCGTGTGGCGTTCTGATCTTGGTCTGCGCACCGGGCTGGTGGCGCCATGAGCACGACCACGCCCCGGAGGCTCCTGATCGTCGGCGGGAGCTCTGAGATCGGAGTCGCCATCGGCTGCCGGATGGCGGCGCAGGAGCCGACGCGGGCGTTCCTGATCGGCCGAGATCGCGGCCGTATGGAGTCGGCGATGGGCCAGCTCGAGCGGAGTGGATGCGCTCCGGGGACGATCGGCGTGGTCGACGCCGATGACCCCGACGGGCACCAGGTTGCGGTGGCCAACGCCTTCGCGCAGGCCGGTGGGTTCGAGGTAATCGTCGTCGCGGTCGGCATGCTCGGCGGTCAGGAAGGCCTGGACGCCGACCCGGACCAGGCGGTCGAGGTGATGCGGGTCACGTTTCTCGGCGCCGGCTCGCTGCTGTTGCACTGCCTGCGCGCGCTCCGGGACCAGGGGTACGGGACGCTCGTCGTGCTCTCGAGTGTGGCGGCGGAGCGGCCGCGAGCCGCCAATCCGATCTACGGTGCCGCCAAGGCCGGCCTCGACGCGCTGGCTCAGGGGCTGGCCGACGCGAACACGTCGAGCCGGGTGCGCGTGCTCGTCGTCCGCCCCGGGTTTGTCAAGACGCGGATGACCGCCGGCCTCCGGCCCGCGCCGCTGAGCACGACCCCCGAGGTGGTGGCCCGGGCCACCGTGCGCGGGCTCGACACGGGTGCCCACACGATCTGGGTTCCCGGCAGCCTGCGTCCGCTGTTCTCCGTGCTGCGTCACCTGCCGCGCCCGCTCTACCGGAGGCTCCCGCTGTGAGCCGGGCTCCTCTGCTCGTCGATGTGGCCGCGGCGGTGCTCGTGGCGGTCGTCGTCGTGCTCGTCTCGCCGGGGTGGGCGATCGTGGCGATCGTGGCCCTCGTGGCGCTCGTCGTCTGCGCGATCAGCTGGCTGGTGGGACGGCGCCGGCCTCGCGCGCGACGGCCCAAGCCGCGCGGACGAGAGGCCAAGCCGCGCATGCGTCCTCGCTAGCCAGGCGTCAGGCGGACTGTTTCGGCGTCCGCCAGGGGGCGCGCAGCCGGTGCTCGATCTCGTCGGCGAGGGCATCGATGGCGATCCGATCCTGAGCTAGGCTGTCGCGGTCGCGCAGGGTCACCGTCCTGTCAATCATCGACTGGCCGTCGATCGTCACTGCCCACGGGGTGCCGATCTCGTCCTGGCGGCGGTAGCGCCGGCCGATGGCGCCGCCCTCGTCGTACTCCGCCTGCACGCGATCGCGCAGCATGCGGTAGACGTCGGTCGCCAGGTCGGGCTGGCCGTCGCGCTTGACCAGCGGTAGCACGGCGACCTTGACCGGGGCCAGCAGCGGGTGCAGCCGGAGCACGGTCCGCGTCTCGCCCTCGATCTCGTCCTCGTCGTAGGCATCCACGAGGAAGGCCAGCATCGCGCGGTCGGCGCCCGCCGCCGGCTCGATCACGTGGGGGACGTAGCGCTCGCCGGTGGCGGTGTCGACGTACTCGAGCTTCTGCCCGGAATGCTCGGCGTGTTGCTTGAGGTCGAAGTCGCCGCGGTTGGCGATTCCCTCGAGCTCGCTCCACCGGGCTCCGCCCGCGTGGCCGCCGGTGGACGGAAACAGGTACTCGATGTCGCTCGTCGCGCTCGAGTAGTGCGACAGCTCGTCGGCGTCGTGTGGCCGCAGGCGGAGTTGCTCCGGCCGGATCCCGTGCTCGATGTACCACTTCGTGCGCTGCTCGCACCAGTGCTCGAACCAGTTCGGCGCCTGATCGGGCGGCACGAAGAACTCCATCTCCATCTGCTCGAACTCGCGGGTGCGAAAGATGAAGTTCCCCGGGGTGATCTCGTTGCGGAAGCTCTTGCCGATCTGGGCGATCCCGAACGGCGGCTTCTTGCGCGAGAACTGGAGGTAGTTCTTGAAGTTGAGGAATATCCCCTGCGCCGTCTCGGGTCGGAGGTAGACCGTCGAGCCCTCGTCCTTGACCGGCCCGACGCTGGTCTCGAACATCAGATTGAACTCGCGCGCTTCGGTCAGGTCACAGTCGGGCGTCTCGCCGGGGTGCTTCGACGGCTTGCGGCCACACTGGGCCTGATCGATGTGGTCGGCGCGGAAGCGCAGCTTGCAGGTTCGGCAGTCGACCAGCGGGTCGGTGAAGCCGGCCAGATGGCCGCTGGCCAGCCACGTCCGCGGGTGCTGGATGATCGCCGAGTCGAGCGCCACGATGTCGTCACGCTCCTGGAGCATCGCCCGCCACCACCGGTTCTTGACGTTGTTCTTGAGCAGTACGCCGTAGTGGCCGTAGTCGTAGCTCGAGCCCAGGCCGCCGTAGATCTCGCTGCTCGGGAACACGAAGCCGCGCCGCTTGCACAGCGAGACGATCTTGTCCATCGTGACGACGTCGGTAGCCATTCGAGCGGCCGATGGTAGCCGGGGGCTATCGGTGGTGCTGTGGCCCGTGCATGGTCGCGCCCGCTTGGCACTCGTAGGTTGAGAGTGCCAGAACCCCGAGGCTATACTTGGTAAAGCAATGCCGATCTACGAGTATCGCTGCGAACAGGGTCACACGTTCGAGGTGATGCAGCGCATGACCGACGATCCGGTGGTCAGCTGCCAGACCTGCGATGCGCCGGTCGAGCGCGTGTTCCACCCGGTCGCCGTCCACTTCAAGGGCAAGGGCTTCTACAACACCGACTACGGGACCCGGAAGCGCTCGCGCGAGCTCAAGGAGGCCGCCGAGGGGTCGGGCAAGAAGGACGACGGTGGCGCCTCCAAGTCGGACTCCTCGAAGTCTGACTCCTCCTCCTCTTCGGATTCTAAGAGCAGCTCCAAGACCGAGGCCAAGGCCTCGTCGTCGTCGAAGTCGTCGGATTAGCCCGGCGGCCGGGAAGGCCTGGATCCAGCGGCACGCTAGCCGTGCATCAGCTTCGCCAGCGCGCTGTGCACGTCCTGCGGGCTGACCGTGAGCGCCGACTCGCCGTCGGGCAGCGTCGTCGCCCCGGTGGGCTTGAGCACATCAGTCGGGGCTGAGCCGCCGAGCTCGGAGGCGGCGAACAGCGTCAGCAGCGTGAAACCACCCATGTCGGTACGCAGCACCTTGGGGGCGTCCCACGAGGCGAGCGGAAGGCGGAAGAATGTCGAAGGCGCGAGCAGCTGCGACTTGACCGCGTTGAGGATTTGCTGCTGGCGCAGGGCGCGCGTGAGGTCGTTCTCGGCCGGGTTGCACCGGTTCTCGCGCGTCCGCGCCAGCACCAGGGCCTGCTGGCCGTTGAGGTGATGCTCGCCGGGCTTGAGGAACAGCTGGAAGCCGCCGTTCTTGATGCCGCCGCTGATCACCGAGCAGATGCGCCCGGTGTGGATGTCGATCCCGCCGATCGCGTTGATGAACTGGGGGAAGGCCGCGAGATTGACCACGATCACGTGGTTGATCTTGATCCCGGTGAAGTTCTCGACCGTGCGGATCGTCAGGGCGGGACCGCCATACGCGTATGCGGCGTTGATCTTGCTCATGCCGTGACCGGGAATCTCGGCCACCGTGTCGCGCGGGATCGAGAGCCGGCGCGAGGTGCCGCCACCGATTCGCCACAGCATCAGGGTGTCCGAGCGGCTGCCGGCGTCATTGGTGTTGGCGCCGGGTTCCTTGGACCCCTTTGGCCGCTGGTCGGTGCCGATGATCAGGATCGTGTCGGTCGAGGTCAGCATGTTGCCGCCCGAGGTGAGCGCCGCCTTGGCCGAGTTCGGCAGGTTGCCCTGCTCGATCTGGGCGCTGATGATGAACAGCACCAGGGAGAGGAGCAGCCAGGCCACGATCGCGATGGCCACCCACTTGAGCACGCGGCGGGCGATGGCCCAGCCGTCGCGGTGCCCGTCGCCAGGCTGGCTCGGGTCGCGGTCGCGCCCTGAGCCGCCCGGCTCGAAGATGTCCTCCTCGCCGCGGAGCCGCGCGCGTAGGCCACGCGGGCCGGAGCGATAGAGCTTGTAGGGGGGTTGCTCGGTGTTGCTTGGCATTCGCTAGCTCATATAGTGACGACATGCCGGCCCGCCGCACCATCGGCGTCGACATGGGCGGGACCAAGCTGCTCGCCGGCGCGGTGGACGTGGGGTTGGGCGTCCGTCACCGCGCTCAGCGCTCAGTGGCAGGTCTCGACCAGTCCGCGCTTCTCGACACCGCCGTTGATGCAGTCATGGAAACGCGTGAAGCGGTGGGGGGCGAGATCGCCGCTGTCGGTTTCGGGATTCCGTGTCTGATCGATCAGCGTACCGGCACCGGCGTGATTGCCGTGAATCTGCCCCTGCACGACGTCGCCTTCGGCGATGTGATGGCCGAGCGGCTGGAGATGCCGGTGTTCGTCGACAACGACGCCAATCTGGCTGCGCTGGCCGAGCATCGCGCCGGCGCCGCGCGGGGTGCCAGCGAGGCCGTCTTGCTGACCATCGGCACCGGGATCGGCGGCGGACTGATCCTCGGCGGTCGCGTGTACCGCGGCTCGGTGGGAGCGGCGGCCGAGCTCGGTCACGTCGTGATCGACATGGATGGGCCGCGTTGCCAGGGCAACTGCCCTAACCGCGGCTGCGTCGAGTCGCTGGCCTCGGGCACCGCGCTGGCCCGCGAGGCGCTGCGGGTGGCCGGCGAGCAGCCCGACTCCGGCCTCGGCAAGGCCCTGGCCGAAGGTCGTGAGCTCGTCGGGCCCCTGGTCACCGAGCTGGCCCACGATGGCGATGAGGCGGCGCTCGGGGTGATCGAGCTGATCGGGAGCCGTCTCGGCGTGGCCATCGCCAGCTTCGTCAACATCTTCAATCCCGAGGTGGTCGTCATCGGCGGTGGGGTGATCGCCGCCGGCGAGCTGCTGCTGGCGCCCGCGCGCGCCGTTGTCGCCGAGCGTGCGCTGCCGCCGTCACGCGACGAGGTGCGGATCGTGGCCGCCCGGTTCGGCGTCGAGGCGGGCATGATCGGCGCCGCGGCGATGGCCTTCGACGGACTGGAGGGGCGATGGCCGGCCGACTGATCGTCTGCCCGACGCCGATCGGCAACCTCGAGGACGTGACGCTCCGCGTGCTGGCCGCGCTGCGCGAGGCGGACGTCGTGGCGTGCGAGGACACGCGGCGCACACGGGTGCTGCTCGACCGCTACGGGGTCGTGGCCAAGCTGGTCAGCTACCACGAGCACAACGAGCGCGAGCGCGCGGTGGAGCTGGTGGCACAGATGCAGGCCGGCACTGTCGTCGCCCTCGTCTCTGACGCCGGCATGCCGCTCGTCTCCGATCCCGGCTTCGTGCTCGTGCGCTCGTGCGTGGCCGCCGGCCTCGCCGTCGAGGTGCTCCCCGGCCCGTCGGCTGCGCTCTCGGCACTGGTGGCCTCGGCACTGCCGGCCGACCACTGGCGCTTCACCGGCTTTCTGCCCCGCAAGCGGGCAGAGCGCCAGGCGGTGTTCTCGTCCCCGGAGACGGTGGTGGCGTTCGAGTCGCCACGCCGTCTCGGCGCGTCACTGAAGACGCTCGCGATGCTCGACCCCGACCGCCCGGCGGCGGTGTGCCGCGAGCTGACCAAGCTGCACGAGGAGGTGGTGCGGGGGACGGCCGCCGAGCTGGCGAAGCGTTACGCCACCGAGCCCCCCCGCGGGGAGATCGTGCTGGTCGTCGGGCCGGCGCCGGCGGGCGAGCCCGACCTCGAGCCGGCGCTGGCTGCGCTGCAGCGCCTGATCGACGCCGGCGCCAAGCCGCGCCCCGCGGCCGCGGTCGTCGCCGAGCTGACCGGCGTGAGCGCCAACGCGCTGTACCGCGGGCTGACGGGCCGCGGATAGGCTCTATAGAGAGCCCCATGTCGTTCTATATCACCACCCCGATCTACTACGTCAACGCGCAGCCGCACCTCGGCCACGCCTATACGACGATCGCCGCCGACGTGCTGGCCCGGCACATGCGGCAGCGGGGCGAGGACGTGTTCTTCCTCACCGGCACCGACGAGCACGGCGAGCCGGTGGCCGACGCAGCGCGGGCGCAGGGACTCGAGCCCAAGGAGCTCGCCGATCGCAACGCCGAGCGCTTCAAGTCGCTGATGCCACGGCTCGACGTGTCGAACGACTTCTTCATCCGCACCTCCGACGAGCAGCACAAGGCCAAGGTCCAGGAGGTGCTCCAGCGCGTCCACGACAACGGCTACACATACAAGGGCCTGTATGAGGGCTGGTACTGCCCGCGCTGTGCCGACTTCAAGGTCGAGAACGAGATCCTCGAGGGCAACCGTTGCCCGATCCACGAGATTCCGCTGATCCGCGAGCGCGAGGAGAACTGGTTCTTCCGCCTGTCCTCGTTCCAGGAGCCGCTCGAGCGTCTCTATGCCGAACACCCCGACTTCGTGATGCCGCCCCGCCACTTCAACGAGGCACGGTCGTTCATCTCGCAGGGGCTCCAGGATGTGTCGCTGAGCCGGGCCCGACTGCACTGGGGCGTGACCGTCCCCTGGGACACCGGTCACGTCTTCTACGTGTGGTTCGACGCGCTGCTCAACTACTACACGGCGCTGTCCTACGCACGCCCGGGCGAGGACCTGACCGATCGCTTCTGGCCGGCGACGTACCACATCATCGGCAAGGACATCCTCAAGTTTCACACCGTATTCTGGCCGGCGCTGCTGATGGCGGCCGAGCTTGCCCTGCCCCATCATGTGTTCGTCCACGGCTTCCTCCTCGGCGCCGACGGGCGCAAGATGAGCAAGTCGCTGGGCAACGTGCTCGATCCCTTCGAGGTGATGGAGCAGTACGGCACCGACGCACTGCGCTTCTACCTGATGCGCGACGTACCCTTCGGATCCGACGGCGCCGTCGGCATGGAGGGGGTCAGGATTCGCTACGACTCCGAGCTCGCCAACGAGTACGGCAACCTGGCCAGCCGCACGATCGCGATGGTCCGGCGGTATCGCGACGGCGTCGTGCCGGCGGTGGCAACCGACCCCGACCTGGACGCCGAGCTCGAGGGGCTGCCGACCGAGATCGCCGCGCTCATGGATCGCGCCGAGCCGACGGTGGCGCTCGATCGAATCTGGCAGCGCGTCAGGCGGCTCAACCGCTACGTCGAGGAAACAGCTCCGTGGCAGCTCGCCCGCGATCCCGCCGACGCCGACAAGCTCGACCGGGCACTGGCCACGCTGGTCGAGGGCCTGCGGACCGTGAACGTGATGCTCGAACCGTTCATCCCCGACTCGACAGCGAAGCTGCGCACCGCGCTGGGGTCGCCGGGTGGCGCGCTCGAGCCGCTCGAGCCCTTGTTCCCCAAGCGGGCGTGATCGACAGCCACACGCATCTGGAGTTCTGCGACCCACCCGACGCCGAGCTCGTGGCCGCGGCGACCGAGGCGGGCGTGAGCCGGATCGTCACCGTGGGGACCACCGGCGCCTCGTGCCGGGCCGCGCTGGCGGCGGCCGAGGACTTCCCGCAGGTCTACGCGGCCATCGGCCGCCACCCCAACGAGGCGACTGGTTTCGATGGCGCTGACCTCGCCGAGCTTCAGGCGCTGGCCGCACACGAGAAATGCGTGGCCATCGGCGAGACCGGCCTTGACTTCTATCGCGACTACGCGCCCCGCGCTGACCAGGAGCGCGCGTTCCATGCCCAGATCGAGCTCGCCGGCGAGACTGGCAAGGCGCTGGTCATCCACACCCGGGCCGCCGACGAGGACACGATCGCGACGCTGAAGGAGCGCGCCGCGGGACTCAAGGTAATCCTCCATTGCTTCTCGATGTCCACGCGGATCGACGAGTGCCTGGCCGAGCCCGACTGGTGGTTCTCGTTCGCCGGCAACCTCACCTACCCCAAGGCGGCCGACCTCCGCGCAGCCGCGCTGAAGGTGCCCGCCCAGCGGCTGCTCGTCGAGACCGATGCCCCGTACCTATCGCCCCAGGTCGTCCGCGGCAAGCCCAACCAGCCGGCCAACGTCGTCCACACGGCGCAGGCGCTGGCGCTCGAGCGCCGCGTGTCGTATCGCGAGCTCGAGCAGTCGATCGAGCTCAGCGCGGCGGCAGTATTTGGATGGTGAGCCCGTCGAGACGCACGCGGGCGCTGGGCCAGAACTTCCTTGTCGACCGCAACATCCTCGACGTCATCGAGCGGCTGGCCGAGCTCTCGGGTGACGACGTCGTCCTCGAGATCGGTGGCGGCCAGGGCGTGCTGTCCGAGCGGCTGGCCCAGCACGCCGGGCACGTGCACGTGGTCGAGGTCGACGAGCGCCTCGAGCCCCAACTCCGTGACGTGCTCGCCCCGTTTGACAACGTTACGCTGCATCGCGCCGACGCGCTCGAGCTCGATCTCGCCGCGCTGGACCCCGCGCCGACCAAGGTCGTGGCCAACCTCCCCTACGGCATCGCCGCCACCGTCATCCTGCGCACGGTCGACGAGCTCCCCAGCGTCCACCGCTGGGTGGCGATGGTCCAGCGCGAGGTCGGCGAGCGGCTCGCCGCGGCGCCCGGCACCCCGGCCTACGGCGCCCCCTCGGTGCTGGCTCAGCTGGCCTGCGAGGTCCGCCTTCTGCGCGCGGTGGGCCGAGGTGTGTTCCGGCCCGTGCCGGGGGTGGACTCGGTCCTCGTCGGCCTGCGCCGGACCGGGCCGGGCGGCGACGAGCGCACGCGAGCACTCGTGCACCGCGCGTTTGCTCATCGGCGCAAGGCGCTGGCCGGATCGCTGGCGCTGGCCGCCGGTGCGCCTCCGGGGATCCGCGAACGCGCACGCGATGCGCTGCAAGCGCTCGGCCACCCACCCGACGAGCGCGCCGAGCGACTCTCGGCCGAGGAGTTCCGTCAACTGGCGGTTAGGCTTGGACCGTGAGGCTGTGGGCGCGCGCGCCGGCCAAGGTCAATCTGTGCCTGTTCGTGGGGCCCATTCGTCCTGACGGGCGGCACGAGCTGGTCACCCTGTTTCAGTCGGTGTCGCTGGCCGACGAGTTGTGGCTGCGCGCGCGCGAGCAGGGCGTCGATGAGGTCCACTGCCCGGGTGTGACCGGACCCAACCTGGTCGGGCGGGCGCTCGACGGGCTGCGGCGCCGGGGCTGGGATGGCCCCCCGGTCACGGTCGAGATCGAGAAGCGGATCCCGGTTGCCGCGGGCATGGGAGGCGGCTCGGCCGACGCGGCGGCCGCACTGCGGTTGGCTGGAGAGATGGCTCCGGGGCGGCCCGAGGAGGTCGCCGCACTGGCCGCTTCGCTCGGCGCCGACGTTCCGAGCCAGCTCGTGCCCGGACTGGCGGTGGGAATCGGGGCCGGCGAGGAGACCGAGCCGTTTGCGCCGCTCGCGCCACACGCTCTGCTCGTGCTGCCGCAGATTGCCGCGCTGTCGACGGCCGATGTCTACCGACAGGCCGACGTGCTCGGGCTGCCCCGCTCGAGCGAGGAGCTCGAGGCGCGCCGCGCGCACCTGATCGCCGCGCTGACCCCCGGGGCGCGGCTGTCGGACGAGCTCATGGTCAATGACCTCGGGCCGGCGGCCGAGACGCTGTGCCCGCCGGTCACCGCGGCACTTCAGGATGCCCGTGGGGCCGGGGCCGACCGGACGCTGGTGTGCGGGTCGGGGCCAACCGTCATCGGCGTGTTCTGGGGGGAGACCGGCCAGGCGCGGGCCGCCGCGGCGGCGGCCGAGCTGAGACCGCGATATCCGCGCGCGGTCGACGTCGTCCCGGTGGGCGCCGACTACGGAATGCCGCGTATTGCATGATCCGCAACACACGAGCGGCGGCATCATCTACGGCGTGGGGCACAATTAACCCCCGCGATGAGCAACGAGACGATCACCTACCTCGTCGGGGCGTCCCTCGGCGTGTTCGGCTTGGCCGCGTTCTGCACGCTGGTGGTGGCGCCGGCGATCACGTCCTACCGCCGCCCGCTGGAGCGCGTGGCCGTCGTCATCCTGTCGCTGTACGTGCTCGCCGCGTTCGTCGGGGTGGGAATCCTCGCCGGGGCCTTCATCGTCCTCGAGTGGCCTCGTGTCTTCTGAGGTGGCCGAGAACCTTCCTCGCGCCAACGTATCCGCGAACCCCCCGGATCTTGGTGCGCTCGCCGCGGTCACTGAGGCCGTCCAGGCCGGCGCCGGGCTACCCGAGGTTCTGCGCGCCGCGGCACGTGCCCTGGACTCCAGCCTGATCCTGATCGATCGCTCTGCGTCGGTGCTCGCGGTGGCGGCGCGCTCGCCCGCCGATGAGCGGTCGCTGATGCGCGACACCGAGGATGTGACGACGATCGAGCTCCGGGTGGCCGAGGCGCCGGTCGGCCAGCTGCGCATGCGGGCGCGCGACCACAAGCCCGATGCCGCCTTCCTCGGCCTCGTGACGACGTTGATCGCCTCCGAGGTCGAGCGCGTGCGCGCTCCCGAGCGGGCGTCCGAGGAGGCCGCGACGAGCTTTCAGCGGGCGGTCCTCGAGCGGCGGATCGGTGACCGCGAGGATCTCGTGGCGCGCGGCAAGGAGCTCGGCATCGACCTCTCGGCCGGCGGTTCGGTGCTCGTGGTGAGAGCCCATGCGCGCAACCCGACCGAGGACGACTGGCGTCGGCGGCTGCTCGCCGTGGCCGCCCGCGGCGCGCGATCGGTGGCGCCGGGAGCGATCGCCGCGCCGGCCGAGGATGATGCCGGCGAGGTGGTGGTCCTCGTGCCCGACGGCGACGGCGAGATCGGGCGTCGCGTGAGCGGGTCGATCATGCGTGAACTCGAGTCCGGGCTGCCCGGATTCGCATTCGCCATCGGCCGAAGCCGCCGCGCCGAGGCGCCGCTCGATCTGTATCGGGCGGGAACCGAGGCGCTGCTGGCGGCCAACGTGGTCGAGGGCGACCCGGAGCGGACCGCGCTGGCCTTTGAAGAGACGGGCACCTATCAGCTCCTGCTCCCGCACATGCGCGACCCAGCCGAGCTCAAGCGGTTCTACAGCGAGACCGTCCGCCCGCTGGTGGCCTACGACGAGCAGTACGAAACCGATCTGCTCGGGACGCTGTCGACGTTCCTCGAGTGCGACGCCAACGTCAACGCAACCGCCGCGCGGCTGATCACGCACCGGCACACGATCCGCTACCGGTTCGAACGCGTGCGCGAGCTGACCGGACTCGATGTCTCGTCCACCGATGGGCGCGAGAAGCTCTCGCTGGGGCTCAAGGCGATGCGCGTCCTCGGCATCGCCCCGCCGCGCGGGCCGGCCACCGAGCCCGGGGCCGAGGGCGGCCGCGTTCCGCGTTAGAGCTGGTCGATCGCCGCCTGGACGGCGTTCGCGGTCATCTCGCCGGCGACGTCGAGGGGCTCCGTGGTCCGCATCGTCCGTGCCAGCACGAATGCGCCCTCCAGCGCGCAGAGCATGGCGATGGCCAGCTCGCGCGCGGTGTCGTGATCGAACCCCGCCTCCTCGAGCACCGCGCCGCCGGCTGCGATCCAGTGTTCGAACACGTCGGCGCAGGCGCTGCGCAGCACCTCGCTCGTGCTCGAGGTCTCGAGCGCCACCGTGGCGATCGGGCATGCGTCGGCGTAGTCGGTCTGCTCCAGGTGCTCGCCCGCGCCGGCGAAGAAGGCGCGCACCCCGGTGACGATGTCAGGCGCCGGCCCGAACACGGCGGGGATCAGCTCCTCGTACAGGAGTCCTGATGTGCGCACGGCCTCGGCGCCGAGCTGCTCCTTGCCACCGGGGAAGAAGTGGTAGATCGATCCAAATGGTGCCTGCGCTTCCTCGACGATCTGCTTGACGCCGGTGGCCATGTAGCCCTGCCGGCGCAGCAACTCGGCGCTGGTCTCGATGATGCGCTCGCGGGTGCTCGACATATCCGGTATCGTACTAGATAGATCGCTCTATTTAGACAGGAGGCGCCGATGATCTCGTGGCTCGTCAAGCAGTTGATCTCCCGCGTCATGGCTCGGACCCGGGCCGGCGACATCCGTCCCACCCTGCTGCTCGACGCCGACGATGTGGTGTTCACGTTCCCCGGGGACAACTCGTGGTCCGGGGTGTTCCGGGGCAAGGCCGAACACCGGCGGTGGCTCGAGCGGCTGGTTCGCGTGGGGGTCAAGACCGAACCCGATCAGGTGTCGGCTTCGGGCTTTCCCTGGAACATGACCGTCTGTATTCGCGGCCGTTCCTATCGCGATGCCGCCGGCGGCCAGCGCGTGTACGACAACCGCTTCGTGATCTGGGCCAGGTTGCGGTGGGGCCGGCTCAAGGACTACGAGGTCTACGAGGACACGCAGAAGGCCAAGGCTCTCGACGCGTGGCTGGCCGAGCACGAGTCTGCGCTGGCCCAACCGACCACGCTCGCCGTCTGATCGACTCCGGCACCCGGCGGCGCGCTCACAGTAGGATCGCGCCCGATGGCGGTCGGGATCATCACCGGATCGGGCACCCACGCCCTGCCTGGTTTCGAGCGTGATGCGTCCCGGGAGGTCCAGACGCCGTTCGGCTCGGCGACGATCAGCACCGGACGCTTCGGCGGCGGCGAGGCACTTCACCTCTCCCGCCACGGCTCCGGCCACGTCCGGCTGTCCAGCCACGTGGCTCACCGCGCCAACCTCTGGGCGCTGAAGGAGCTGGGAGCGACATGCGTGATCGGCTGCACCGCGTGTGGCGCGGTCGACCCGACATTGACCCTCGGGTCGCTGGTCATCTTCGACGACCTGCACTTCCCGGTGAACCGCCTGCCCGACGGGAGCCTGTGCTCCTTCTTCAGTGCCGGCCAGCGGTCACGTGGCCACTGGATCCTTCATGGCGGTCCGTTCTCGCCCGAGCTCCGCGAGACGCTCGTCGCGGCGGCCGCGGCCGCCGGGCACCCGGCGCGCGACGGTGGCACCTACGGGCACGTGGATGGCCCGCGGTTCAACACGCCCTCGGAGATCGCCCAGCTCGCGGCCTGCGGCGTCGTCGCCGTCAGCCAGACCGGGGGTCCGGAGACCGTTCTGTGCGGCGAGCTCGAGCTGCCCTATGCGCTGATCGGGTCCGTGACCGACTACGCCAACGAGGTGCGCCCCGGAGATCCCACCCCGGTGGCGCAGCTGATCGAGCTGATGGGCGCCAGCACCGCGATCTTCGCCGACGTGGTGGCCGGCGCCATCGGCCGGATCCGCGCCACCCCACCGAGCCCGGCCGGAACGGTCTATCGATTCGATCAGGAATGAGCCGTGGCGGCCGACGTGCTGATCATGGCCCGGGCTCCTCGTCGTGGGGAGGTGCGCCGGGCGCTCGAACCGGTGCTGGGCGCGGACGGCTGCGTGGCCCTGCAGGCCGGCCTGATCGTCCAGGCCCTGAGCTGGGCCCATGAGGTCGCCCCCGGCCGCGTCCACGTCGCCCACGAGCCGCCTGACGCTGGACCCGAGCTCCGGGCCCTCGTCCGCGACGACATAACCGTCTTCCCCCAGAATGGGGACGGGATCGCGGGTCGCCTGGCCGATGCCATCAGTCGCGTGTTCACCCACAGCGACGGTCCCCTCATCGTCGCCTGGCCCGACCTGCCTCGGCTGCGTCGCGACCACGCCGGCGCCGCGCTGTCTGACCTTGAGGCCGGCTGCGACCTCGTGCTCGGGCCGGTGATCGACGGCGGCTTCTACCTGATCGCCGTCTCGCGCCCGCGGCCCGACCTCTTCGCGCTGCCCGAGAGCGCCTGGCGGGGCGGCGATGCGATGACGATCGCCGCCGCAGCGGCGGGTGACGTCGGGCTGGAGCTCGGGATCCTCCGCACCGAGCGCGCGCTGCACCGCCCCGCCGATCTCCGCGCCGCGCTGGCCGACCCGCTGCTGCGCGATCCGCTGGCGCAGATGCTTGGTCGCCAGGGCCACAGAATCGCCTGAGCAGCGGACCGAGAAAAGCTCATCAATCCTCATTGAGTGTCCACATCTACGTGGACACTTGTCGGCCGCGTTGGCGCATCGTCGACGGTCTGCCGATAACCGAAGTATGTGCGTGCGCGTCACCCGAGGGCGGGTCTGCGGGTGCAATGGTCCCCGCCTGGCCGATCAGCGCGGGATGACGCTGATCGAGGTCCTCGTCAGCGCGCTGCTCGTCGCCCTGATCGCCGCCGGCGTTGCCGGCGCATTGATCGCCGGGGCCGAGACCTCGGCCGACCAGCGCCACCGTTCGCAGGCATCGGAGCTGGCCCAGCTCGATCAGGAACGTCTCAAGGGGCTCTCGGCGCTGCAGCTGACCCAGCTCGACACCGCCCAGTCGCGCACCGTGACCCTCGACGGCGTTCCCTACACGATCACCTCGCAGGCCCAGTTCCTGAACAGCACCGGGGGCGCGGCGTGCGGCAGCACGGGTGCCGGCGCCGCCGCCTACTACGAGGTCTACTCGAAGGTGAACTGGGCATCCAATGCCCGTCCCCCGGTACAGGTGCAGAGCCTGATCACGCCGCCCGCCGGCGGCACCCTGCTCACCCAGATCGAGGACCAGACGGGCGCGCCGCTGTCCGGCGTCGCCGTGTCGGCCACCGGCACGGACGCCGCCTCGGGCACCACCGACGCGAATGGCTGTGCGATCTTCTCCGGGCTCGATCCGGGCGACTACACCCTCACGCTCACAGACGCCGGATACGTCGATCCCGACGATGACCCCTCGCCGATCAGCCTCACGGCCACGGTCACCGGCACCGGCACCGCAACACCGAGCAGCGGCAACCCGCTGGTCATGGGCCTCGCCGGCGCGATCAGCGCCAACTTCAGCTCGAACTCGAACACCTTGACCGGGCAGCAGGCCGACGCGATCTCGTGGTACGGCGCGGGCACGTCGAACTCGATGTCGATCTACAAGTCCCGCGCCTTCGGGTCGGCCGGCGTCCAGGGCTCGCCGATCCCCGCCAGTGGCTCGATCCCGCTGTTCCCGTTCGCGTTCACCGGACCGAGCTACGCCGGCAACTACGCCGTGTGGGCCGGGCCCTGCCGGCAGATGGAACCGCCGGCGGGGACCGACGACTTCACGGTGTCGCCAGGATCGAACCAGACCATCACCGTGGCCGAGCCGGCGCTCAGCGTATTTGTCAAGCAGGGCACCAGTCAGGTCAAGCCCTCTCATATCAGGATTACCTTCACCAGCGCCAGCGGCACATCGTGTACCGATACATGGTCGGCGGCGATCGCCGCCAACGCGGCGACCAGCGGCACGGGGGCGCTGGCCTTCCCCGGTGCGCCGTTTGCCAGCACCGCTATGTCGGGGTCAAGCGAGAGCGCCTCGGGCTACACCGGGACGCTGACGGTCTGCGCGGACCTCAGCAACCACAAAGCCACGTCGACTGCGTTCACGAACACCAACTTCAGCTCGCCCACCTCGGTCACCGTCACGATCCCGACCTCGGGAGGCAACGGCACGTGTCCCTGAGCAGCGTGTCACCACCGGCATCGGAGCTGCTCGCCGCCGAGGGAGGGTTCTCGCTCATCGAGCTGTTGGTGGCGATGGCCGCCGCCGTGGTCGTCGTCTTCGCCGTGTTCACCATCCAGGACGTGGTCCTGCGGCAGACCAGCCGCGAGTTCTCTCAGGTCGACGCCACTCAGCACGTGCGCGAGGCGCTGGAGAACCTCGAGAACGAGCTGCACTCGGCCTGCCTGACCGACAACGTGACACCGATTCAGGGCGGGAGCACGCCGTCGAGCCTGCTGTTCGTGAGCCAATTCGGCACCGCCGCGACGCTCACCCCCGTCGAGCACCAGATCGCGTTCAGCTCGACCGCCCAGACCCTGACCGAGAGCACATTTGCCGAGACGGGAGTGACCACCTCGTCCTCGGGGCTGCCGGTGTACACGTTCTCGAGCACGCCGAGCAGCACCCGCACGCTGCTGACCAACGTCGAGCAGAGCGGCACCACACCGATGTTCCAGTACTTCGCCTATCAGGAACCGCTGAACTCCTCGGGCCAGCCGTACACCGATTCGGCCGGAGACCCGTACATGATGCTGCTCGACGGAACCGGCGACATCCCGGGGACCGGCGTCATCCCGCCCGCCCAGCCGCTCAACGCGTCGCCGTCGCTGTCGGTCAGCGACTCGCAGAACACATCCGAGGTGATGGTCACCGTGTCGGTTGGGCCGTCCGGTGGCACGGGTGAAAACACCAACCAGGCCGACACCCGAGACACGGTGTCCGACGGCGTCGTCCTGCGTCTCACCCCGGCCGCCAACCACGCCGGCGACGGCAACGTTTTCCTGCCATGTCAATGACCTCGCTCCGCAGACGTCTCGCCGCCGAGGGCGGCTTCACGATGATCATCGCGCTCGGCGTCCTGGCCGTCACGACCTTGCTGCTCGGGGCTCTGTTCATCGCCGTGGGCGGCGATGTTCATACCAGCCAGCACGATCTCGACAGCAAGCGCGCCTACAGCGCAGCCGAGGCCGGCGTCAACGCGTTTCTCTACCAGCTCAACCAGAACCCCAACTACTGGACGAGTTGTTCCAACGACACCGTCTCGCAGACGCAGGTCCCCGGCACCTCGCCGGCCGAGTACTACTCCTACGTGGCGATCCCCGCCAATGGCTTCACCAGCTGCGCGAGTAACACCATCGCGTCGTTGATCGACACTTCCTCCGGCAGCCTGCGGATGGAGTTCACCGGGTACTCGGGCAACCCGCAGGTGCAGCGGACTGTGGTGGCGAGCTTCCGGAAGCTGACCCCGCTGGATTTCCTCTGGTACACGGTCTACGAGGCGCTCGACAGCTCGATCAACGGGTACACCGGCTGCGGCGTCTTCTATCGGCAGGGCCGCAACAGCAGCTGCAACATCAACTGGGTCAGTGGCGACACGATGAACGGACCCACCTACACCCAGGACCAATACCTGATCCTCGGGTCTCCAACCTTCGGACGAGGCCCGGACGACAAGATCGAGAGCCTGGCTCCGGGGACCAACGCCAACGCGGTGTGCTCGGGAAACAACTGCGGGAGCGCCGTGTTCAAGGGCACCCGGGTGTGGAGTGCGCGCCTGGTACCCCTGCCCTCGGACAACTCGCAGTTGCTCACCGATGCGCAGAACAACGGCCAGGTGTTCAGCGGGACGACGACGATCGTTCTCAACGGGACGAACGCGACCGTGACCAACTGTCCCAGCTCGTGCGGGGCGCCCACCAACGTCAACATCAGCCAGTACCCGATCATCTACGTGAGCAACGCCGCCAGCTGCTCGCCCGGGGCCTACGACCCGTTCACCGCCACGTACTCGAGCTCGGGCTGCGCCGGGGATGTCTACGTCTCGGGCAACTACACGACGTCGTTGACGATCGCCGCGGCCAACAACATCATCATCAACGGCAACCTCACCACCACCGAGTCGTCGGGGATACCCACGGGCAGTGCCGTGCTCGGTTTGGTGGCCAATCAGGACGTTCGTGTGATGCATGGGCTCGGGACGACGGACAGCAACGCGCCCGGGCCGTGCGGCCAGGACAACTCGACGACCCAGTCGTTCTCGAACCTGCACATCGACGCGGCCATCCTCTCGCTCAAGCACTCGTTCATCGTCGATCACTTCAACTGCGGCGCGCCGCTGGGCAACCTGACCATCAACGGCGCGCTGGTACAGAACTTCCGCGGCGCGGTGGGGACCTCCGACGGGAGCGGGAACATCTACACCGGGTACGTGAAGCGCTACACCTATGACGACCGCCTGGCCTACCTCCTGCCCCCCTACCTGTTCGACATCTCGACGGGCGGCTGGGAGGTCGATCGGGAGACGCTGTGCACGACGCCGGTGTCGGGCGTGAGCGATCCGACCGCGTGCTGAGGGCGCCCGCCGGCCTTGGCGCCGGGGTGCCGAGCTGGGGGGCGAGGACTCGAACCCCGATTCCCGGGACCAAAACCCGGTGTCCTGGCCAGTTGGACGACCCCCCAGAGCTAGAGACCGCCGGCCGGGCGAGGCGAATTTAGCAGCGGGTGGTGGGTCGTCATCGAGATGATCATCTAGAGTCGCGGGCGTCGTGACTGGGTCCGTCGTCGTCATCCTGGCCGCCGGCCAGGGCACGCGCATGCGCTCCGCGGTTCCGAAGCTGCTGCACCCCCTGTGTGGCCGGCCGATGCTCGACTGGCCGCTGGCTGCGGCCCGCGATGCGGGCGCGGAGCAGGTGGTCGTGGTCGACAACCCGGACCGCCGGCTCGAGCCGCTCCTGGCCGGCAACGCCGTTCTGGCCGTCCAGCCCGAGCCACGCGGGACGGCCGACGCCGTATGGGCGGCAGCGCCCCTCATCGACCCCGCCGCCACCGTGATCGTGCTCAACGGCGACGTGCCATTGATCAAGCCGGCCACGCTGCGCGCGCTGGCCGAGGCGCACACGCAGTCGGGGGCGGCGGCGACGATGGTCACCGCGGTGCTGGACGACCCGACCGACTACGGCCGCGTGGTGCGGGCTCCCGATGGCACGGTCGAGAGGGTGGTCGAGACCAAGGCCACTGGGGACGCCACCGCCGCCGAGCTTCACATTCGCGAGGTCAACACCGGCATCTTCGCCTTCGATGGCGCGGCGCTTCTGCAGGCGCTCGAGCAGGTGGGTGTCGACAACGCCCAGGCCGAGCGTTACCTGCCCGACGTGCTCCCGATCCTGCGCGCACACGAGCGCACCATCCTGGCCTTCGAGCTCGACGATCCCCTGCAGACGCTGGGGATCAACGACCGCCTGGCCCTGGCCCAGGTGCAGGCCGTCGCCCAACAACAGATCCACGAGCGCCACATGCTTGCGGGGGTGACGATCGTCAATCCAGGCGCGACGGTGATCGACGTCGATGTGCGGATCGGCGCCGACAGCGTCATCGCCCCCTTCACCAGCCTGCACGGGGGGACCGCGGTCGGCGAGGGTTCCACCGTCGGGCCACTCAGCACCGTGTTCGACACGAGGATCGGTGACGAGGCGAAGGTGCTCCACTCCTATGTCACGAGCGCCGATATCGGGGACCGGGTCAGCGTCGGGCCATTCGCCTACCTACGCCCCGGGACCGTGCTGCGCGAAGGCGCCAAGGCAGGGACGTTCGT
This sequence comes from uncultured Solirubrobacterales bacterium, assembly GCA_963796885.1. GTDB lineage: Bacteria > Actinomycetota > Thermoleophilia > Solirubrobacterales > Solirubrobacteraceae > Palsa-465. The sequence goes on along the minus strand of CAWCNP010000023.1, from coordinate 116,386 downwards.
GGAGATCAAGAACTCGGACATAGGGGCTGGAACGAAGGTGCCCCACCTGTCGTATATCGGCGATGCCGACGTCGGCGAGCGGGCCAATATCGGCGCCGGGACGATCACGGCGAACTACGACGGCACGGCCAAGCACCGCACGACGATCGGCTCGGGAGCCTTCGTGGGCGTGGACACGATGCTCGTGGCCCCGGTCAGCGTCGGCGATGAGGCCTACACCGGGGCTGGATCGGTCATCACCGACGACCTTCCGTCCGGAGCGCTGGGGATCGCGCGCGCCCGACAGCGCAACATCGAGGGGTACATGGAGAGGCGGAGGCAGCGGGCAACCGAGCGCCGTGACGATGGTCGCGAGCGCTAGCAATCGGACCCGGTCCCGTCGGGAGTCGGGCGTACACTCGCAGCGACAATGAGCGTGCTGCAGACGAGTCCGGCGCCCAACGAGCTGCGTCTCGATTACGACAAGCGCCTGATGCTGGTCAGCGGCCGCGCCAACCCCGAGCTGGCGGCCAGAATCGCCGACAAACTGGGGGTTCAGCTCGGCGGAGTCACGCTCAGGACATTCGCCAACGGCGAGATCTACTGCCGCTACGAGGAGTCCGTGCGCGGGGCCGATGTGTTCATCGTCCAGCCCACTTGCCTCAACGTGGCCACCAGCCTGGGAACCAACGACGCGGTGATGGAGCTGCTGGCCATGATCGACGCCGCCGTCGGCGGCTCAGCGCACCGGGTGATCGCCGTCACCCCCTGGTACGGGTACTCGCGGCAGGACAAGAAGTCCGCGCCCCGCGAGCCGATCACGGCGCGCCTGGTGGCCAGGATGCTCGAGACCGCGGGGATCGACCGCATCCTCACGATGGACCTCCACCAGGGTCAGATCCAGGGCTTCTTCCAGAAGCCATGCGATCACATGACCGCCCTGTTCATGCTCACCCAGTACTTCGCCGACCTCGGGCTCGAGGATCTGGTCGTCGTCGCGCCCGACGCCGGCCGGGTGAAGCTGAACAAGCGCTTCGCCTCTGAGGTCGGGGCTGACCTGGCGATCCTCAACAAGGAGCGCCCGGCCCAGCAGGTGGCCGAGATCAACTACGTCATCGGCGACGTGGCCGGCAAGACCGCCGTCATCGTCGACGACATCATCGGGACCGCAGGCACGCTCAAGGCGGCGGCCCAGGCGGTTATCGACGCCGGGGCGCGGCGCGTGTACGCAGCCGCGACCCACGGCAACTTCTGCGGCAACGCGTGGGAGAACCTCGCCGCCGCCGGATTCGATCAGGTCGTGGTGACCGACACGATCCCGCTGCCCCCCGGGGCGCCTAACAACGTCCGGGTCCTGTCCTGCGCGGACCTGCTCACCAACTCGATCCGCCAGATCTTCACCGACGGCTCCGTGAGCGACGTGTTCGGCGGCGAGAACCAGCTGTTCTGAGCACCACGCCGTAAACGTACGCGAAGGCCGACCGGCAATATCGAAGTCGCCAGCGAGTCCGTCGAGATCAAGACCTTGGCGTGTTGAACGACGCCGAGAGCCGGCGGAACTGATGGACGTCAGTCACGTCGACCACCGACAGGTCCGACGCGCGCCTGTTCGGGCGCGCGACTTTCCTCTTGGCCGAGCCGTTGCTGTGGTAGGGCTCACGGACGAGCTCCGGGCGGGTGGCTCCTGCCCCCTATACCCGAGCTGCCCGCCCTCCCTTCTCATTATTTGCGACGGACGCACGCCGTCGCTCCGGATCGCGGCATCGTGAGGGCTTCGTTTCTCGCAAAGGTCGGGGCGACACCAAAACCACAAACGCCCCCGGGCCCTGGTGTCGCCCCAATGCTCTAACAACGGTCCGGCGGCACGGAAGTTGCGCGCGACGTGGCGCGCAGAGCCTCACAGCGGCCTCTGTTCGGGTCGTCCAGCAACGCTGGGCAAGGGAGGGTCCGCAACCGGAGCACGCGAGCCGTGTGACCGCCGGATGCCTCGGCGCAAAGGAAACGGCATGAGAAATGACCCCCGATACGAACGGACGCCAGAACGGCGACGATGGGACTGTCGCCCCCGAGACGCTCGCGGCGGGCGGCCATGGCGAAGGCGAGCGCGATCCGCACGCTGGAACGGCTGGGTCGCGGCCGGCGGGTGGCGCCGCCGTGCCCGCCCGATTGGCATCCGGCCCCGCCGCAGTTCGAGTTGCTCGACCACGCGTACTTGTATGAGCATCCCGAGGTGCGTGAGCGATGTGGCGAACGCTCTACGGCAGCTGAGGGCGGCCCGCTTCCGCTCTTAGCCAAGGGACAGCTGGCCGCGCTCCACTCTGCAACAGGCGTCGGCGCGATCCGGCGGAAATTGCCGGAAGCCCCGGTGTGCCAATCAGCCGCCAGGGGCGTGATGAGCCGCAAGATCGAGCCACTCGGCCCGACTGGGCGGACCGCTGATCCCACCTTCTTGCAGCGCCTGACCAAGCCGCTCATTCATGAATCGTTCCTGGGCCTCTCGAGACTCCCAGACCTCAAGAACCGCCCAGCCGTTCTCCGTCGCCCCCGCGGTGTGTGCCACTAGCCCAGGCGGCCAGTTACCCTCGCCGCTGCCCATATCGATCCCTAGAAGATCGTTGACGGCCTCGTACTCAGTGCGGCCTACACCTTCGAACTCGAGAATCAGAGCGTCAGCCATTGCGTGACTCCTCCAAACGGTTTGCTGTCCGGCCGATCCTCGCTGATACCAGACCAGACAGTCAACCTGGCCGCCGTCGGTCCCGCTGCCCCGCCGCTGCATTTGGCCCTTTTCGACAGTGTGCAGCCGATCGGAAGGCCGCTGTCTGTCGCCGCCAGCGGGAGCATTAACCAAGCGAGGGTCGCGATCTGGGAGAGGATTAGCTGTTCGTGAGGACTGGCGCCGGGTGCTGCTCACTTAGGGCAGCACCCTGGGCGTCGGTCGCGCAAGCGGGTGCCTTATCCGCGCCTGACGGTGCAGGTGATGGTCTTGGTGGTCTTGAGGCCATCGCGGCTGATGGCGATGACCTCGAAGTGGAGGTTGTCCGGAAGTTCGTAGAAGTTTGAGGCGGTCCTCCCGGCCCGTCCGCTCCTGTTGGGAGCGTCCGTGGTCGCCAAACCAAGTCCGTCAGGGACAGGAGGACCGCCATGAAGAAGGTATCCGGCTCGAAGGTCGTCACGACCGCGGAGGCGCTGGAGAGTCCGCTGCCTGCGGAGATTCAGGAGGCGCTCGGTGAGCTCGTCGGGGCAGCGAGGGAGGGACTGCTCGCACTGAGCGTGGGTCTCGGTCTCAGCGTCGTGCATCAGCTGATGGAACGAGAGGTCGATGAGGTCGTGGGCCCGAAGGGCAAGCACGATCGGGACCGGACCGCGAAGCGTCACGGGCACGAGAACGGGTCGATGACGCTCGGCGGCCGGCGCGTGCCGTCAGTCGTCCGCGGATCCGCACGGTCGACGATGAGCACGAGCCATTAGTTCAGAGCTACGGGCACTTCGCCGATCGTGATCCGCTCACGCGGGCGGTGATGGATCGGATGCTCGCCGGCGTCTCGAGCCGCAAGTACGCGCAGGTGGGCGAGCCGGTCGGCGAGGACGTCGAGCAGGAAGCCAGCTTGACTTCGAAGAGCACGGTGTCGGAGCTGTTCATCGAGCGGACCCGGACCGCGCTGGGCGAGCTGATGAGCCGCCAGCTGGATGATGTGCGCCTGGCGGTGATGATGCTCGACGGGCTGGAGATCGCCGATCGCACGCACGTCGTTGCCCTCGGGATCTCGACCGAGGGTGTGAAGATCCCGCTCGGGCTCTGGGAAGGCTCGACTGAGAACGCGACGCTGGTCGGGATGCTGCTCGCCGACCTCGTCGACTGCGGCCTCGACCCGGACCAGGCGATCCTGTTCGTGATCGACGGCGGCAAGGCACTGCGGCGCGGGATCAAGGACGTGTTCGGCGAGCACGCGCTCGTGCACCGCTGCCACCGGGACAAGGAGCGCAACGTCGGTGACATGTTGCCCGAGCGCGACCGGCCGCAGATCCTCGTCCGGATCCGCGGCGCGTGGGTAAGGTTGGGTGCCGCTCGAGGAGTTGCTGCGCGACCGTTAGCGCCAGCGGATGGTTGCCGAGGATGCGGGGGTCGCGCGTTGATGTGACTACTCACCCGCGCCCGCGGGTCGACCGCGTTCCACGAGACGTGTCATCGCTTGAGACGTCTGCGTTGGAACCGAGGTCCATCCCGCAAACGGGTTTGCCAGCGCCGCACGGGCCTGAGCCTCGAAATCCGCGGTGACGCGATCTGCGGGAACGCGGTCGATGAATCTGAGAAGCATTTCGTTGAGGCCCTCGACCACTCGTCCGTAGTTCCAGCCGGTGGTCGTGGCCGGCCGGTTGAAACTCAGGTGCGAGATCTCCGTGTCGATCCGCTTGCGGTCCTGGTCGAATCCTTCCCATTTCGGCGGCCGGCGCCAATCAGAGATGTAGTCCCTCGCCCGGAGGTTGTCCTGCCCGCGCCGCGTGGCGGGGTGGAAGAAGTTCATGAGCGAACGCGCGTGTGTCAAGAGGGACTCGAGGAGCGCGAAATATTCGGTCTTGTCGACCCAATAGTCCGATTGGCCCTTCGGCTTTCCGTACAGGAGCCGGGCTGTGTGCCCCAACATCTCAATTTCGTACAGAAGGTGCTCGGATCCGCCTACGAGATCTGCGGGGGATCGATTCTGCGGCAGAGGCATGGCATTCGGGCCAGGAAGATAACGCCGCTGCACGGCGGCTATGGATCTAGGATGCTCACGAAATGCTCAGTAACGCAATAGTACGAGCCAGAACAGGACGGCACGGCGCCGCTGGCGCCATCGGCATTTCACCCGCAAATCGGCAACTTCCCATCACGGGTCATCACGAGCCGTCACGCCGGGAAGAGAACCAGCTGTTCTGAGCGCGGCCGCGGATATGAGCGAGCGCGAGGATCCGCAGCTCGGAGCGCGTGCTCAGTCCGTCCGCGCCGCCAGGCTGATGGATCTGCTCGGCCTCAGCGAGGATGAGCTCTGCGCGTTGCTCGGCGTCGATGCGCTGACGCTGCTCTCGGGCCAGCTCGAACACCGGGCCGAGCTTCCCGTCCTGCTCGGGCTGCTCGACGAGGCCGACGAGCGCGCCGGCGCCGCCGTGCTCAGGCGTTGGGTTCGGGCGCCCGGCCCGCGGGGCCGGCCGATCGATGCCCTGACGAGCCGCGACTTCGGGGCTTTCGAGGACGCGCTCGAGGATCTGGCCCAGCGAGGGTTCGTCCTTCGGGGCGGCCGTGGCTGAGCCGTTCACGCACTCATTTCGGGTTCGCTACGCCGAGTGCGATGTCCAGGGTGTGGTGTTCAACTCCCACTATCTGGCCTTCGTCGACATCGTCATCACTGAGCTGTGGCGAGAGGCCTTCGGCGGCTATGCCGTCATGCTCGACCGGGGCGTCGACGTCGTGGTGGCCGAAGCCCACCTGCACTTCCATCGCCCGGCCCGATTCGACGACACCGTGACCGTCGCGGCCACGATCACCCACCTGGGGACGACCAGCATCATCAGCCGGCACCAGCTGCTCTGCGACGGCGAGACGCTGGTCGAGGCGGAGATCCGCCACGTCATGGTCGACCGCGAGTCGATGGCCAAGACGCCGATCCCCGAATGGGCACGCGCGGGGCTGGCCCCGTGGACGGTGCCCGCCTAGCTTTAGTCCTCCTCGTCCTCGCCTTTGGAACGGTCGCCCGGCCAGAAGCCGGTCAGGTAATGAAAGCTCTTGGCCGAGCCTCGCTCCATCAGGGCGGCAACGCCCGCCATCGTGGCCGCCTCGAGCGCTGCTGCTCCGACCACCTTGGGCGCGGTTTGGTCTTCCCGCGTCGGCTTGGGCGGATCCTCGTCGTCGAACTTGGCCCAGATCGCCTTGAAGGTCTTGCGGCCGAGCCGCTTCGCGATCAGGCTGGCCACGATGGCGAACGGGAAGTAGAAGATCTTCAGAACGAACACGCCGTGCAGCCTACCCATCCTCCAGATGGAGGACTCGCGCCGGCACAGTCGCTCCACTTGCAAGTGGTCCACGACCGGGACTTGTGAGTAAATGGTTAACCGAACAGGCCGATCTGAGGTTCAGGGCGATGCTCGAGGATGATCAAAACGAGCGCAGGGCCGAGGCCGAGGAGCTGCTTCGCCGGGCGTTGCTCGACGACTCCACGTCGGTGGCGGTATCGCTTCGGGTCGACGGCCTGCCGTTGAGCGATGCCGTGACGGTGATCTTCCACGCTCGCCGTGACCTCGGCACGCTGCAAACCTACGTCGCCCCGGGTAGTCGCGGGGCCGGCTCGACCGTCGCGGCCAACGAGTTGCTGCGCGTCCCCTGCGATCTGGACCTCGGTGACGCCGAGGATCGCGCCGAGGCCGAGCGGCTGTACCTGGAGCAGGCCACCGCGCTCCGTGAGGCTCTGGTCGGCGCCGATCTCGTGCTCGACGTCTGGCGCGAACCGCTGTCCGAGCTGATCGGCAGTGGCGTGACCGTGGACCGTTCCGTGGAGCTGGCCGTGCGGTTGCCCGCGCCCCGCCTGCTGCCCACGGCGTTGATCGCCAGCGACGCCAAGCTCGTCGTCACCCCCGTGTGCAGCGCGCGCACGCTCGCCGAGGGGCGCCCGCCGTTGGGGATCGCCTGCGCCCAGCAGGACTTCAGCCGCGTCTACGCTCTGGCCGACGATCCGGAGCGCTGTGTCGAGGAGTTCCTTGACCAGTCCCGCGAGCACGCCCGATCCTTGGCGCTGCGGCTCGACCATCAGGAGGCGTCAGTCGAGCGCTTCCTCGAGCTGAGCGGCGAGGACTTCCCGGCCGCGGGCTAGCTAGTAGCGTCGCCGCGGTGCGGCGCATCTACCTCATCGGCATCGGTATCGGCGTGATCGTCTTCCTCGGCATCAGCCTCCTGCTGGCCAGGGCGTTCAACGCCGACGGCAACGAGCGCTCCGCGATCACGGCGCTCATCCAGGCCGAGGCGCGGGGAGATCAGAACGAGATCGTCAGCCTCATGCACGAATGCAGCCAGAGCGCGAGCTGCCGCGCCGAGGCCGCGGTCAACGCGGCCACGCTCAGACACGCGGGGGCGGTGTCGATCCTTCAGCTCCAGCCCTCGACCGGGTTCTCGTTGACCAGCACGCTGGGCTACGCCCGCGTGGCCTGGAATGTCGACGGCTCGCTGCCCAGGGTCCAGTGCGTCAAGGTCAGGCGGGCCGGCAACGTGGTCAGCGGCCTGAGCATCCAGCTGCTCTCGATCACCCGAAAGCTGGCCGGCGACGCGACCTGTCCGAGTCTGAGCTGACGATCAGCCCTTGCCGCGGCTCACCGTGAGGGCGACGCGCGCGCCGTTCTTGCGCTGCGACCCGGCCTTGGGGTTCGACCCGATCACGCGCCCTAGTTTGATGTGTCCGGAGTGCTTGTGGGTGATCTTGCCCACCCGGCAATGGGCGTTCTTCAGCGCTCGCTCGGCGGTGGCCAGCGTCTCACCCGCGAGCTTGGGGACCTTGCACGGTGGGCCGAGACGGTGATCGTCTTGAAGGCGTCCGAGGTGGCGCCGAAGTCATCCGCGACGATCAGCTCGACGTGGTATTTGCCGGCTCTGGCGTACGTGTGGGTGGGTTTGGCCCACGGTCGATGTGGCGCCGTCACCGAAGCGCCAGGCAAACGTGATCGGGTCGCCGTCGGGGTCATGCGAGCCGCTGCCATTGAACCTCACCGGCTTGCCCTTCACCGCGGTCGCCGCGCCGTGAACGCGGCCACGGGCTTGTGATTGACAGGCTGAAACTCGAATGCGCCCATGATGTTGAGCGTTGCGGGATCGGTCGTGCTGCCAGACGCGGCCAGATCGGTGTCGAATCCTCGGATAATCGTGTCGTCGACGTTGAGCGTCACCGCGGCGGCGGGAAGGCTTGTCCCGGCCTGGGCCCCGGTGCTGTTCCCGCCCGCGCCAACCAAGGTGTCGCTGTCCATCGTCACTGTCTGCTGGGACTCCGAGGCGATGAAAAATGCCTGGCCGGTCGTTCCGGTGAGGACGATGAGATCGTCAGCGATGAGGCTCTTGGTGGCTCCGTCGGCGAAGACGCCGACGTGGACGCCGGTGACGCGCGAGCGCACGATCGACGATTGCTGCGTGGCCGACGTAGCCAGGCCGACGCCCTGGTCGCCGGCCACAGGTCGAACCGCTCAGAGATGAATCGGTGAGAAACACCCCGTGCGAGTTGGCGTCGGTGAGAAGCACGCTGCCGTCGGAGAAGCTCGATCCGTAGAGCTCGGCGCCGAACGCGTCGGTGGCCGTCGCGTTCTCGAGCACGTCGACGTGCGAGAAGCTCGGCCCGTGGGCGCCGATCGTCTGAGCCACCGAGATTCCGGCGTTGCCGGAGCCCGCGGGGATCGTGATCTTCAGCGCGGAGACCGAGGTGCCGCCTTCGGCGACGGAGAGCACCTGCTGGTTGCTGGCGCTCGAGCTCGGCGCGATGTCGGTGCTGTCGCCGCTGCCCACGATGTTGACCTTGTTGCCGGCGGCGTCGGTCACATCCTCGTCATACGTGCCGGGGCCGACCTCGATCGTGTCCAGTGTCCCGGCTCCGTTACTCGCCGCCGCCCCAAGCGCGCCATCGATCGTCGTGAAGTTGTGGCCCGCCCCGGTGCAACCCGTGTGGCTGACGCAGAACGTGTCGGCGCTGGCCGCCGCGGGCACGGCCAACACGCCCCGGCAACGCACCCTAGCCATGTTCGCCAACTCACTGGCGGACGGGCGTTCGCTGTGGTTCTCGCGCGGGTCGACGATCGCGCTTGGGGCGATAGTCGGACAGCCGTCGGTGGTCACGGAGGCGGACGCGCGCCGGAGTCGCGTCGGGGAGCGGAATCCCGCCGCGCGGCGGCTCGGGCAGCTTGGGCGGCAGCTTCGGACCGCGACCCCAGCCCTCGTCGCTGCCCGAGTCAGAGGACGAGGAGGACGGCCCGGGCGGCTCGCGCAGGGCAGGAATGATCAACACCGCAACGCAACCCAGTCCCAAGAAGTGCACTCCAGCGATCATCAGCAGCAGCTGAGCCTCGCCCGACATGGCTTAAGGGTACCGCGACCGGCAACCCGGGAAAACGCGCTGTCGCTACCATCGATGGCCGCTCATGGCCAGTGCAGCCACAACCGCCCTGTCAGTCGCGCAGCGAGACCCCGTGGGCTCGCGGGCGGTCCGGCGTCTGCGTCGAACCGGCCAGGTTCCCGGCGTCGTATACGGCGGCAGTGAGCCCCCGGTGGCGTTTCAGGTCGACGGCCGCGAGCTGCGGGTCGCTCTCGCCCACGCGGGCGCAGTGTTCGACCTCAGCATCGATGGCGCCGGATCGACGCCCGTGGTGGTCAAAGAGCTGACGCGCCATCCGGTCCACGGCCAGACGATCCACATCGACTTTCTCCGTGTCCGGCTCGACCAGGCCATCCAGGCGACCGTCGTGCTCGAGCTCACCGGCACCGAGGATGCGCCCGGCGTCAAGGAGGGCGGTGTCCTCGAGCACGTCACGCGCGAGCTGACCGTCGAGGCGCTGCCGACCGAGATTCCCGACTCGCTTCAGCACGATGTCTCCGAGATGGTGATCGGCGACACGCTGACGCTCGAGGCCGTGAGCGCGCCCGAGGGCGTCAAGCTGATCGATGATCCCGAGACCGTGATTGCCACCCTGTCGCCCCCGCGTCTCCAGGTCGAGGAAGAGCCCGAGATCGAAGAGGAGACCGAACTCGTCGAGGGCGAGGCGCCTGCCGAGGCCGAGCCCGCCGGCGACGAGGGCGCGGGCGAGGGCGAATCCTCCGACGAGTAGGCGATGTCAGCCACGGGCCGTCCCGGCGGTCGCGTCGACTGGTTGATCGTCGGGTTGGGCAACCCCGGCAGTGAGTACGCCGGCACTCCACACAACATCGGGTTCGAGACCGCCACCGCCCTGATCGCGCGCTGGGACCTCCCCAGCCCCAAGCCGAAGTACCGCGGCCTGCTCACCGAGGGGCGCACAGGGTTCGGCGGTCCGAGCGTGGCGGTGCTGCTGCCCCAGACCTACATGAACGAGGCGGGCCAGTCGGTCGGTCCGGCCCGGGGCGCGCTCAAGGTACCGATCGAACACGTACTCGTAATTCACGACGAGATCGACCTTGGCTTCGGTCGCATCCACGTGCGCACCGGAGGGGGCCTGGCCGGCCACCGAGGACTCAAGTCGATCAAGCAAGGGCTCGGATCGGCCGACTTCAGCCGCGTTCGCGTCGGTGTCGGCCGTCCGCCGACAACCGATCCGGACGAGGTGGCCTCGTACGTTCTCGGGCGCTTCCGCCAACCCGGGGCCGACGTCCGAGCGTTGGTCGAGGAGGCCGCCGACGCGGCGGAGCAGTTCGTTCTGGGCGAGCCGTCGGCTTCATAGACTCAGAAGCAGATGCTTCGCGCTCTGCTCACGCACGCGGATGATGATCCGCAGACCGCTGCGCTGCAGCGGGATGGCGGCCGCGCGTTCGTCTCGGGGTCGCTGCGGCCGTACCTGATCGCCGCCCTGCTCGACCGTGAGCCCGAGCGACCGGCGATCGTCGTCGCCGGTGATGACCGAGCCGCACGCGACCTTGCCGCGGGGCTGCGCAGCTGGCTGTTCCCGCGGACCATTCGCTACTACCCGAGCCGCGGTGTCACCTATGAGTCGCACCTCGCTCCGCCGCCGCACCTCGTCGGCCTTCGCATCGCCGCACTCGATTCGTTGCTCGACGACGCGGCCGGCGCTGCGCCAATCGTCGTCGTCAGCGCGGTGGCGCTGTCGGAGAAGGTGCCCGATCCGGCTCTGCGCCCGCGCGGATTCACGCTGAGGATGGGCGATCTCCTCGACCTCGACGAGACCGCCACCGACCTGGTTGCGGCGGGCTACGAGCGCGTCGAGCAGGTCGAAGATCGGGGCCAGTTCGCGATCCGAGGCGGGCTGCTGGATGTGTTTCCCGCCACAGAGGACCGCGCGGTTCGCGTCGATCTGTTCGGGGACGAGATCGAGTCGCTGCGGTGGTTCTCGACCTTCACCCAGCGATCGCTCGGAGACGCCGAGGAGGTCGAGGTCGCGCCGGCGGCCGAGCTCGCGCCCGAGCACCGTGAGCTGGCCGAGATCGCCGCGCTCGAGGACGAGGCCGACCGCCCCGACATCGCCGAGCTGCTCCCGGTCGAGGACTTCCATTCGTTCCTGTCCCTCGCTCCGGAGGCGGCCAGCGTGGTCATCGCCGGCGAGGAGGACGTCGCGCCGGCGCTGTCCGATCACTGGCAGGACGTCACCGCAGCCTTCCACGACGAGGACGCCCATCAGCTGTATCTGGGCCCCGCGGTCATCGAGGACTCGCTGCGCGACCGTGCCCGGATCCGCCTGTCGAGCATCGATCAGGACCAGCCGTTCCAGTTCCGTGGGCAGAGCGCCGACGTTGCCGCGCGGGGCATTCGCGAGGCCGAGCCCGAGCTCGAGAAGCTGCATCGATCGGGCTATCGGACCGTGGTCGCCTTCGCCAGCCGCGGCGAGGGCGAGCGTGCCGCCTACAACCTGGGGCGCCTGAAGGTCCACTGGCTTTCCGAAGATGGCGGCGGTGCCGATGGCGCCATCACGTTTGCGCAGGCCCGACTCGCGGTCGGCTTCATCGCGCCCCAGTTCCACCTCGCGGTCATCCCCGACCACCGGCTGTTCCGCCGCCGGCGGCCGGCGCCGGCGCGCCCGGAGCGCCGTCGCGGCGTGCTGCGCAGCTTCGCCGACCTGCGCACGGGCGACATCGTCGTCCACGAGGACCACGGGATCGCCCGCTTTGCCGGCTTTGACACCAAGACCGTGGCCAACGTCACCCGCGACTACCTGTACCTCGAATACGCCGGCTCGGACCGGGTGTTCGTCCCCGTCGACCAGCTGGCCAAGATCTCCCGCTACGTCGGAGCCGGCGGCGCCCACCCGCCGCTGTCCAAGCTCGGCGGGACGCGCTGGGACACGATCAAGGCCCGCGCCCGGCGGGCAGCCCAGGAACTGGCCGGAGAGCTGCTCAACCTGTACGCCGAGCGCAAGCGCCGCTCCGGCCACGAGTTTCCCCTCGACACCGACTGGCAGCGCGAGTTCGAGGACGCCTTCCCCTACACCGAGACTCCCGACCAGCGCGACGCGATCGAGTTCGTCAAGGCCGACATGGAGGCGCCGCGGCCGATGGACCGGCTGATCTGCGGGGACGTCGGATACGGCAAGACCGAGGTGGCGCTGCGGGCGGCGTTCAAGGCGGTCCAGGACGGCAAGCAGGTCATGCTGCTGGTGCCCACGACGATCCTCGCCCAGCAGCACTACGGGACGTTCACCGAGCGGCTGCGTGAGTACCCGGTGACGATCGAGCACGTGTCGCGCTTCCGCCCGGCGGCCGAGCAGCGCGAGGCGGTGGCCCGATTCAGCCGCGGCGAGGTCGACATCCTCATCGGGACCCATCGCCTACTGTCACGTGACGTGCGCGCGAAGGATCTGGGGCTGCTCATCGTCGACGAGGAGCAGCGCTTCGGGGTCAAGCAGAAGGAGCTCCTGCGCCAGCTGAAGCTCCGGGTCGACGTGATCTCGATGAGCGCCACGCCGATCCCCCGCACGCTGCAGATGTCGCTGGCCGGCGTGCGCGACATCAGCGTGATCGAGACCCCGCCCGAGGGTCGGCGCCCGGTCAAGACCTACGTGGGCGAGTACGACGAGGAGCTCGTGCGTCGCGCCCTGGTGCGCGAGCACGAGCGCGGCGGCCAGGCCTTCTTCCTCCACAACCGGGTCGAGTCGATCGACGAGACGGCCGAGCGGCTGCGCGGACTGTGCCCGGGCATCGGCTTCGAGGTCGCCCACGGCCAGATGGAGGAGAAGGAGCTCGAGAAACGGATGCTGTCCTTCCTGCGCGGTGACGCCGACGTGCTCGTGTGCACCTCGATCATCGAGTCGGGCATCGACATCCCGGCCGCGAACACGCTGGTCGTCGAGCGCGCGGATGCCTTCGGGCTGGCCCAGCTCTACCAGATCCGGGGCCGGGTGGGCCGCTCGCGTGAGCGCGCCTACGCGTATCTGTTGTACCCGAGCGCCGCGGCCCTGACCGGCGAGGCGGCGCAGAGGTTGTCGGCTCTGAGCGACTACACCGAGTTGGGGGCGGGCTTCAAGATCGCCATGCGTGACCTCGAGATCCGCGGCGCCGGCAACCTGCTCGGCGACGAGCAGTCGGGCCACGTGGCGGCGCTCGGCTTCGAGCTCTACATGCAGATGCTCGACGAGGCGGTGGCCTCGGCCTCGGCCGACGGGGAGCCGGAGGACGAGGATTGGGAGCCCGTGCGGCTCGATGTCAACGTGGATGCTTACGTGCCCGCCGACTACATCCCTTACGAGCAGGCCAAGGTCGACGTGCACCGGCGGATCGCCGCGGCCCGCGAGGTGGCCGATCTGGTGCTGCTGCGCGACGAGCTCGAGGACCGCTTCGGCGACCTCCCCGAGCCGTTGCGCAACCTGATCTCGCTCCAGCAGGCGCGGATCAAGCTCGGCCAGGCGGGCGCCACCGCCGTCACGTTCCGCGGCGGACGTCTGGCGGTGACCCCGATCGAGCTCGATTCGGTGCGGGCCAAGAAGATCCGGGCCGAGATCCCCGAGGCGCTCTACGAGTCCGGCAAGTCGCAGCTATCGGTGCGCGTGCCCGACGATCCGACGAAGCGCTTCCCCGCCGTCGTGCGCGCGGCCGACGTGCTGCTGGCGGTCACTCGCGAGGCGGCGTAGACAGCGCGCGGACGTCGGTGAGGATGCCGGCGCGGTCGGTCTTCATGCGTTCGTCGGTGATCCGCAACACGGGGCAGCGGGCGCGGGCGAGCTTGGCATCGCGGACGCGATCGGTCTCGAAGGCGCGAGGGCTCGAGTGGTAGCCACGGCCGTCGACCTCGACGACCAGGCGGGTTCCTGGCCAGAAGAAATCGACCTCGAGGCCGGCGACCAGGACGTTGGTCTGGGGGTCGGGGATGGTCGGGTCGCTCCGGATGAGCTCGTAGAACCGCTGCTCCAGGGGTGAGCGGGTGTCCGGTGGCGGGCGGTAGCCGGCCAGGGCGGCTCGGAGTCTCCTTACGCCCCGGCGACGCGGCGCGCGGGCGATGGCGCGGTCGAGCGCCATGAGGTCGAAGATGTGCCGGCGCTCGGCCTCCTCAATCGCCTTCACCAGGAGGTGTGGTTTGAGGGTCCTCGCCAGGTCGAGAAGGGTGCGAGATGGGGAGGTGATGGGGATGTTGTCCTTGGTCGTGACCTCCTCGGGGTCGAGCGTGTCCGTGTAGTGGGCGCGGATCTTCGCGTGGGAGCGGCTCTTGCGCTCGAGCGTCACCTCGATCCGGGGCCCCGAGGACCAGATCCCCCAGACGGCGGCGGCGCTCCGGTGGCTGAGAACGCACGGGGGCCTGTAGGACAGGACGGCGGCCATCCGGTGGCCGTTGGGCGTCAGCGTTCGCCGGCCCACGGCGTACACCCCTCGATGAAGTCGGGTCAGGAAGCTCTCCGCCAGCCGGTACTGGATGACTTCGGCCGGCACGCCCAACTCGAGCAGCTGTCGATGCGCGACGACCCCGTCCTGAGCCTCGGCCAGCGCCACCACCTCGCGTTGATTCCAACGATGTCCGAGATTATTTAGGACAACGTTGGAGTCAATGGGCATGCCCCCAGCGTTCCACCAATAATGTGACGCGTGGGTGACGGTGCCGAAGAACTTCGTAACAGTTGGTGACCAGTTCTGCCAACCCTCGCTACCATCACCGACGTCGATGAAGCGGATGAAGACCTTCCTGGCGCTTGGCGCTTTTTTTGTGGTCGCGGTGGCCCTGTCGGGCTGCGGCTCCGGCATCCCCGGTAACGCCGTCGCCGACATGGCCGGCAACCCCATCTCCACCACCGCCTTCAAGCATTGGATGTACATCGCCGCCAAGGGCAGCTCGGCGCAGACGCCTGGCGCGCCCGTGATCGTCCCCAGCGACCCGCCGAACTTCGACACCTGCATCTCGCAGGTCAAGGCCCAGATCCCCACCTTCGCCAAGGGCAAGACCGACGCGCAGATCCGCACCGCGTGTAAGCAGCTGTTCACCTCCCTCTCCGGCCAGGTGATGGACTTCCTGATCCGCGCCTACTGGTACCAGGCCGAGGCCAAGAAGCTCGGGATCACGGTGAGTGACGCCGACGTAAACAAGGCGTTCGCGGCGGCCAAGAAGCAGCAGTTCCCCACCGCGGCCGCGTTCAACACATTCCTCAGCCAGTCGGGCCAGACGCTCAGCGACATCATGTTCCGCGTCCGGGTCAACGAGATCTACAAGAAGCTCCTGGCCAAGCACCAGGCGACCGTGAATGCCGCGGCGATCCAGACCTACTACAACAACCACAAGAGCCAGTTCGGCAAGCCGGAGACGCGCAACATCCGCATCGTCCGGACCAACACGTTGAAGGCGGCCAACGCCGCCAAGGCGGCGCTGATGCACGGCCAGAGCTGGGACGTGGTGACCAAGAAGTACTCGATAGACAGCTCGACCAAGAACAAGGGCGGCGTGATCACCGGGGTCAAGCAGGGCCAGGAGGAACAGGCTCTCGACACCGCCGCGTTCGGCGCCAAGCTCAACACGATCGTCGGCCCGGTCCACGGCCAGTTCGGCTACTACATCGTCCAGGTGACGAAGATCATCCCGGGCAGCCAGCAGTCGCTGGCCGCGGCCACACCGCTGATCAAGCAGATTCTCAACGGCAACCGCCAGACGGCCGCCCAGACCGCGGTCGACGCCCAGGCCAAGAAGAGCTGGCAGAGCAAGACCAAGTGCCGCTCGGCCTACTCGATGGCCGACTGCTCGGGCTACAAGGCGCCCAAGGCGACCTCGACGGTCGCGCCGAGCACGAGCACGGCGGCGCCGACAACCACCTCCTCGCCGTAGCCCTTGAGCTCCTCCGGCCGGCCGGAGAGTGTGGATGCCCTGGAGCGGCTTGACGCGATCACGCGACGCCTGCGCAAGGAATGCCCCTGGGATCGCGAGCAGGACGAGCGAACCATCGTCCCCCACACGGTCGAGGAGGCCTACGAGCTGGCCGACGCGGCCAATCGCGGCGATGACGCCAAGCTGCTCGATGAGCTCGGCGACGTCCTGTTCCAGGTCCACTTCCTCGCCCTGCTGCTCGAGGAGCGGGGCGCCGGCAACCTCGCCCAGGTCGCCCAGCACACGATCGACAAGCTGATCCGCCGCCACCCCCACGTGTTCGGCGATGTCGAGGCCGAGAGCGCCGGCGAGGTCCTGCGCAACTGGGACCGGATCAAGCAGACCGAGCCGGGCCGCGAGCGCGGCATCTTTGGGGAGGTGCCCGAGAACCTGCCCAGCCCGCTCTACGCCCGCAAGGTCCAGCGGCGCGCCGCCTCATCCGGGTTCGACTACTCGCAGGGGATCGAGCAGCCGCTCGAATCGCTACGTGACGAGGCCGACGAGCTCGAGGCCGCAGCGGACAAGAACGAGCAGTTCCACGAGCTCGGTGACGTGCTCTTCGCCGCCGTCAACATCGCCCGCAAGCTGCACCTCGACCCCGAGCTGGCCCTCCGCGCCTCGGCCGACCGATTCCGCTCTCGTGTGCAGCGCGCCGCCGAGCAGGCCGCATCGGACGGGCGGACGTGGAACGATCTTCGCCCCGACGAGCAGTTGGCCTACTACGCCGCGGCTCGCCTCACCGAAGGAGGACCCCGAACGAGATGAGCCAGATCGAACACGTCCACGCCCGCCAGATCCTCGACAGTCGCGGCAACCCGACGGTCGAGGTGGAGTTGAGCCTTCGGTCGGGGGCCTGGGGCCGAGCGGCGGTTCCGTCCGGCGCCTCCACGGGTGAGTTCGAGGCCACCGAGCTGCGCGACGGTGGCTCGGACTGGCTGGGCAAGGGAGTGACCCACGCCGTCGAGAACGTGAACGGCGAGATCGCCACTGCCGTCCACGGGCAGGACGCCGGAAGCCAGGCCGCGCTCGACCGCATGCTGATCACGCTCGACGGCACGCCGAACAAGTCGCGGCTGGGCGCCAACGCGATTCTCGCCGTCTCCCTGGCCGCGGCCCACGCCGCGGCGGCCGAGGCACGCCTGCCCCTGTGGCGCTATCTCGGCGGCGACTCGGCCCACATCATGCCCGTGCCGATGATGAACGTCCTCAACGGTGGCGTGCATGCGGACAACGCCGTCGATTTCCAGGAGTTCATGATCGTCCCCGTCGGTGCGCGGACGTTCGAGCAGGCGCTGCAGATCGGCTCCGAGGTGTTCCACCACCTCAAGCGCACCCTGCACGACCGGGGCCTGGGCACGGCAGTTGGCGACGAGGGTGGTTTCGCGCCCGACCTGCGCTCCAACGAGGAGGCGCTCGAGGCGCTGATGGCGGGGATTCGCGCCGCCGGCTATGTCCCGGGCGAGCAGGTGGCGATTGCGCTCGACCCCGCCGTCTCCGAGTTCTATCGCGATGGCATGTACGTGCTCCAGCACGAGGGTCGGCGGCTGACCGCCGACGAGCTGGTCAGCTACTGGAACGAGCTGACCGGGCGCTACCCGGTCATCTCGCTGGAAGACGGGATGGCCGAGGAGGATTGGGCGGGGTGGGCGACGCTGACCGATCAGCTCGGCAACCGGATTCAGCTCGTCGGGGATGACGTATTTGTGACCAACACCGACCGCCTGCGGCGCGGGATCGACACCGGCGTGGCCAACTCGATCCTGATCAAGGTCAATCAGATCGGCACCCTGACCGAGACGCTGGCCGCGGTCCGCATGGCGCGCGAGAGCGGCTATACGGCGGTGATTTCGCACCGCTCGGGCGAGACCGAAGATGTGACGATCGCCGACCTCGCCGTGGCCACCGGGTGCGGCCAGATCAAGACGGGGGCCCCGTCCCGAACCGACCGCGTGGCCAAGTACAACCAGCTGCTGCGGATCGAGGAGGCGCTGGGGCAGGACGCCGAGTATCCCGGCCGGCGCGCCTTTCGCACCTGACGCTGGCGGTGCAGCCTCGCTTGCAGCAGGAAGGAGGATGGTGGCGTCGAACGAAGCGGTCACGGCATGCCGTACGCGCGGGCACAGGCAGCGAGACATCGCGAGACGCGTCGGACGCCGGCACGACCCCGCCGAGTGGCGCGGCCGCGAGCGCGGATTCGCTGGGACCGGCTGGGTCGGACCACGCTGCTGGTCGTGCTCGTGATCGTCGCCGGGCTGTACGTGCAACACACGCTGTCCTACCTCTCCACTCGCTCCCAGACCGACACGCAGGTGTCGATCGTGCATCAGTTGACGCGAGACAACGCCCGACTGCTACGCCAGCAGCGCGACCTGAACAGCCCGGCCACGATCGCCCAGGACGCCCGCGCGCTGGGCATGGTCCGCCCGGGCGAACGCCCCTACGTGGTCACGGGCTTACGACACTGAGCCGAGATGCCGGGGCCTGACCCCCGGCAGAACGAGCAGGTCATCGCCCTGTGGCGGGAGGGCGAGCGCCGCCTGGCGGCCGCCGATCCGGGCCTGCGCGCCACCATGGAGCGGGTGCGGGATGCGCTCGTCGTCGAGCTCCGCCGGCGCCTGGGGGGTCCATTCATGACCGGCGAGCTGGTGGCGCTCTACCTCGGCCAGGGCACGGATTGGTGCTTTGCCATCGCGGTGCAGGTAGCGTCCGAGACCCCGGAAGCCTGGGACATGACCACCGTGGCGGGGGCCGCGTTCGCCCGGTACGTCCGCGCGGCGGGCGACTACGCCGGCGGACGGCGCATCGAGCCCGACTCCTGAGCTGGAGTCCTCAGTCGCCCTCGTCCGAGTCCTCGCCCCCGGCCCGGCGGATGACGATCTGATCCTCCTCGATCGCGACCTCTACGGGGCGGTGGCCGGCCCAGTACTCCGCGTAGACCGGATCGTCCTGGACGGCCGGATCGAGCCACAGGCCGTAGCCCTCCTCGCCGTGGTCGAAGGTCGCCTCGAGCGGGCCTGATGCCTTGCGACGGGTTCGCCCGCCGCGACCGCCACGCCGTCCGCGACGGCGCCGGCCCTTGGGTTCATCCTCGGCGTCCTCGTCGTCCTCATCGTCGCCGCGCTCGGCCTCGGCGGCATCGAGCTCAGCGGCGATGAGCGCATCGTCCTCGGCTCGGAGATCGATGTCCTCGTCGAAGTCGACCGCGGCCACGCCCTCGGCGTCACCGCCGTTGTCGAGGCCCTGCTCGCGTTTGAAGGCTTGAATCTGCTGGACAGTTACCTCGAGCTGGTGGGCGATCCAGGCGTCCGTGCGGCCCTGGCGGACCCAGGCCCGGATGCGGTTCAGCTCGGGTCGAAGTGATCGTCGTGCCATGAGGCGCGGAGACTATTACAGCCGACGGTTGGGCGGTCCCCCCAACCGGGTGGCTGATGCCCAAACGCTTGTGCAACCAAGGGACTGGTCGGTATGCTGGACATGGGCAGGCTGGGCCCCTCTTCGAGACGGAGCGGACTCCGGTCGTGTCACCAACCCGTCTACGAGCAGGGAGGCATCCTTTCTATGTTGGTACTGACCCGTAAGTCGAATCAGAGCATCATGATCGGCGACGACATCGAGGTGTCGGTGCTGGCGATCATCGGGGAGAAGGTGCGGATCGGTATCCAGGCTCCGCGAGACATCCCGGTGTTCCGCAAGGAGGTTTACCTCGAGATCCAGGCCGAGCGCCTGAACGAGAGCAAAGGCGCAGGCGCACGCGAAGAGGTTGACGCAGCGCTCCGCGGGCTGGGTGACGCCGGCTAGCTGACCGCGCCGGGCCGGACACCCGCGCGGGGTCGGGCATGTTCAGGCAGGGCGGGGGAAGGGCGACTAACCGAGCAGGCGGTAGAGCGTCTCGAACATCCCCGCGGTGACGATCAGCGCGGTGGCGACGAGCGACACCACCAGCAGCCAGAAGCGCACGGAGCTGCGCTTCTTCTCACGCTCGATCCCACGCTTGCGGGAACGTGAAACAGCCTGCCGGCGCAGGTGATCTCTACGGTTGCGGTCGAGCGCGGCCTCGTGTCGAAACTCCTGCTCGAGTTGCGCAAGACTCTGGCGCATCTTCATGGCCATAGCGCGCCGAGCCTACCATTTGCGGCCCCGGTTATGTAGACACCGGTGGCCTTATGTAGATGCGCCTAGTGGACGGTCTGACCCTCATAAACCTGCACAAAGCGCAGGTAGTTGTCGGCGATCAGGGACGCCGCGGCCTCGCGATCGAGCCCGCCGTCAAGGAATCCCTTTAGCGCGTCCCACCAGATCGAGCGGCCGATGGCGAAGCCGATGAAGCCGTCGACCGGGGCGGCGACCTGGAGCCAGTGCTCGACCTTCTCGTTGGAGGCGCCGCGGCCAAGCAGGACGCAGACGACGCCCGAGCGACCCTCGCCGGAACGGGCCTGATCGGCCAGCATCGCGGCATCCTCGCGCTCGTCGACGCCCTCGATCTTCCACACGTCGACCTCGATCCCGAACTTCTGGATGTCGACGATCGCCTCGCGCATCAGGGACGGTCGCATCTCGGCGTCATAGCGGTCGGTGTCCCCCTCGACCGAGGCCAGCTGTCCCTCGGTGGCGGGCACGAGCAGCTCGAAGAGGAACTTGCGGCCGTTGTCGTGGAGCCAGTCGGCCAGGCGCTTCAGCCGCCCGAGCTGACGCTCGTTCATCTCGGCATCGTCGTCGGGGTTGTAACGGACGAGGACCTTGGAGAAATCGGGGTCGAACTTCGAGATGTGCTCGGGGAAGTCCTCGCCGTAGTCGAAATCGAACTCGTTCTGCCCGGACTTCTCGACCGGCATCGCGAGCTTCAGGCCGTGCTCGCGGGCCCGCGTGGGGATGTTCGAACCGAACTGCTCGTCGACCAGGACGCCGGTGGCGCCGGCCTCCGCACCCCGGCGGACCGCCTCCAGCATGCCCTCGAAGATCAGCCGCTTGGCGTCGCTGATCGTCTCGGTCTGCTCTGGCGTCGGATCGCCCTCGATCCCGAACATCTTCTTCTGGAACGAGCCGCGATGGTCGAACGCCAGGATGTACAGCTTGCCGTCATATCCGAGGGCCATTTGCTCCGTCCTTTGCTCAAGTGATCGTCGCCGGGTCCAGTCTACGACCCGTTAGGCCGGGTAGGCTGCGCCGCGTGGAGCACGCCTTCAAAGGGCCGGCATACACGATCGGGATCGAAGAGGAGCTCATGATCGTCGATGCGGGCACGCTGGACCTGGTCAACGCGATCGAGACGATGCTGGAATCCTCGCCGTCGGGGGAGATCAAACCCGAGCTGATGGAGTCCGTGCTCGAGGTCTCCACCGACGCGTGCCCCAACATCGCGCAGGCCGGGGAGCAGCTCCGGGCGCTGCGGCGTCAGGTGTCCGAGAAGGCCGCCGGCAAGCATCTCGCCATCGGCTCCGCCGGCACGCACCCGTTCGCGAAGTGGGAGGACCAGCGAATCGTGGCGCGGCCCCGCTACCGCGACCTGATCTCGGCGCTGCGCTTCGTCGCTCGCCAGGAGCTCATCTTCGGCGTGCACGTCCACGTTGGCGTGGATGACCCGGACAAGGCGATCCACGTGGCCAACGGGATGCGGGTTCACATGCCCGTCCTGCTCGGGCTGTCGGCCAACTCCCCGTTCTGGCGCGGCGATGCCACCGGCCTGGCCTCGACGCGAACTCCGATCTTCCGCGCCTTCCCGCGGGTCGGCATCCCGCCCACCTACGAGGACTGGGAGGACTACGAGCGCCGGATCGGGTTCATGGTCGCGGCCAAGGTCATCGAGGACTACACCTACCTGTGGCACGACGTCCGCCCCCACCCCAACTTCGGCACCGTCGAGATCCGCGTGATGGACTCGCAGACCCACATCGAGCACACGGTCGGGCTGGCCGCGCTCGTGCAGGCCCTGGTCAAGGAGCTGTGCGAACACTTCGACGCCGGGCAGCGGCTATCCCGCTACCCGTTCGAGATGCTGGACGAGAACAAGTGGATCGCCGCCCGGCACGGTCTCGACGGCGAGCTGGTCGATCTGCCCAACTCCGAGCGGGTGTCCACCCGCGCGCTGGCCCAGCGCCTGATCGATCGCATGTACGAGCACAGCCAGGATCTGGGATCGGCCGGCGAACTGGCTGCAGTCGAGGATCTGCTGGAGCGTGGCAACGGCGCCGCGCGACAGGTCGTCGTGTATGAGGCGAACCACGATCTGCACGAGGTGATGGCGGAGATCGTGGCCGCGACCGCTGTGTAAACAATTGGCCCTTGCCCCCGCTCTACAATCGGTATGTGAGCACCGGCGGCCCGGACCTCTTCGTGATCTGCAAGAGCTGCGGATCCGAGGTGAGTCCGTACATAACCGAATGTCCTTACTGCGGCAATCGGCTGCGCAAACGGGCACCGAAGCTCGACCGCCAGGGCCGGGTGGCGGAGAAGAAACGCCGGCGCCCGCCCGCCCCCTCGCTGCCCCGCCTGCGCAGCGGCGAGATCCCGGGCATCCGGGCCGAGGCGCGTCCGTACGCGACCATCCTGCTCCTCGTGCTCGGCCTGGCCGGCACGCTTGTCTGGCGGACCTCCGCGCTCACGCTGACTCAGGTCGGCGTGTTCGGCAAGCCGGGCTCGCACTGGTGGCGGATCCTGACCGCGCCGTTCATCTACAACAACACGGGCTATGCCTTCATCGCGCTCGGCACCATCGCCCTGTACGGGTGGCTGATCGAGCGCCGGCACGGGCCGTTGGCGGTCCTCGCCCTGTTCTTCCTCGGTGGTGTCGGCGGAATCGCCGCGGCGGCGGCGGCCTACCCCATCCCGGTGGCGGTCGGCGGCAACGGCGGCGCACTGGCCCTGCTGTGCGCGTGGGCGGTGCCCGACCTCCTCTCGCTCCGGGGGGGCCGTGAGATCGAGGGCGACATGCTCGGCACCGCCGTGATCGGGGTCGTCGTCGCCCTGATGCCACTGGCCGTCGTCGATGCCAGCTGGATGGCCACCGCCGTGGGCGTCGTGGCCGGCTTCGCCATCGGGCTGCCGCTGGCCAAGCTCCGCCCGGTCTAGCTAGATCACGCTCACGGTGCCCGCCGGCCCTTCGGTCAGCCGACCGATCCGCCAGCCTGGCATGGCATCGGCCCGGTCCGCGGGCACGGCCGCGAGCAGTCCGCCCGAGGTCATCGCGTCACAGCACAACCACCGCCGTGCCTCCCGGACACCCTCGTCAAACGTGGTGAACTCCTCGGCATGCGCGCGGTTGCGGCGCGTGCCGCCCGCCACCGACCGCCCGTCGGGGTCGGCCAGGAGTTCGAGCACGCCCTCGATCGTCGGCACATCCTCGGCGCGCACCTCGGCAGCCACACCGCTGGCCGCGGCGAGCTCGTGGAGGTGGCCCAGCAGGCCAAAGCCAGTCACATCGGTGAGGGCGTGTGCGCCGGCATCGCGCGCGGCGCTCGCCGCGTCGCGGTTGAGCGTGGTCATCACCTCGACCGCCTGCTCGAGCGGAGCGCCCGGGAGCCGGCGCTTCACGGCGGTTGACACGGCGCCCGCGCCCAGCGGCTTGGACAGCACGAGGTCATCGCCGGCCCGGCCGCCGGCGTTGGTCAGGATCTCGTCGGGGTGGGCCACACCGGTGACGGCGAGGCCGAACTTGGGCTCGGCGTCCTCGATCGAGTGCCCACCGAGCACGGCGACGCCCGCCCGCTCGGTCACCTCGGCGGCGCCGCGGAGGATCTCGAGCAGGACGTCGCCCCCCAGCTCCTCGATCGAGAAGGCGACCAGGTTGAGCGCGCTGACCGGCGTCGCCCCCATGGCGTAGATGTCGGACAGCGCGTTGGTGGCGGCGATTCGTCCGAAGTCGAACGGGTCATCGACGATCGGCGTGAAGAAGTCCACCGTCTGCACCAGGGCGAGGTCGTCGCGGATGCGGTACACGCCGGCATCGTCGGCAGTGGCATAGCCGACCAGCACATTGGGATCGTCTCGCGCGGGGAGGCCGGCGAGCAGCGGGCCAATCGACGCCGCCGGCAGCTTGCACCCGCACCCGGCCCCGTGGGACAGCGATGTCAGCGGCACGACCACGTACGTATGATCACCGAAAGAGTGGTGGACCGCGCCTACACCGACAGCGACCTCGACGCCGCGATTGCCGCTATCACCGATCGTGAGCGGTTGCGCGAGGCGCAGGAGGTGGTCCTGCGGGTCGCACCGGCACTGCAACGCGTGCTCAGCGCCGCGCTCGAGGACGGCGGATGGTTCGACCCCGGTCAGGATCAGGCGCTGCGCGAGGCCACGGCCGCCGAGGACCCGGCCCAGCGGCTGCGCGCGATCAGCACGCTGCTGGCGGAGGAGACCCGGCTGGCGATGCTGGTTGGCGTCGCCGTCGGGTTCGAGCTCGCGCGCGAGCTCGGTCATGCAAACGAACAGGAGGATTGAACGACGATGGATGTGCGCTTTCTCGGACACGCCTGCTTCACCCTGTCGGATGGGGACACGACGGTCCTGATCGACCCGTTCCTGACCGGCAATCCCAGGGCGGCCATCGCCGCCGACGATGTCCGGGCGACCACGATCCTGCTCTCGCACGGGCACGCCGACCACTTCGGCGACACGATCGCGATCGCCAAGCGCACGGGCGCGCCGGTGGCGGCGATCACCGAGCTGGCCGGCGAGGTGGGCGAGGAGGGAGTCGACGTGTTCGACCCCAATCTCGGCGGCACCGTCAAGTTCGACTGGGGCTCGGTGAAGATCGTCCCTGCCTGGCACACCTCGACGACGCCGAAGGGGACAGTCAACACCCCGGCGGGCCTGCTGATCAATTTCCAGGACACGATCGTCTACCACCTGGGGGACACGTGCGTGTTCTCCGACCTCCAGCTGGTGGGCAAGCGCACGCCGATCGACATCGCGCTGATGTGCATCGGCGGCCACTACACGATGGATCGCACCGACGCCGTCGATGCCGCGGGCCTGGTGGGGGCGAAGACCGTGATCCCCTGTCACTACAACACCTTCCCGCTGATCGAGACCGACGCCCAGGCGTTCAAGTCCGACGTCGAGTCCTCGACCAGCTCGAACGTGGTCGTGCTCGAGCCCGGCGACACCCATTCGGCGTGATCCACGCGATCGTCCTCATCCAGGCCGAGCGCTCGGCGCTGGGCACACTGGGCGGCCAACTGGCCGACATCGACGGGGTGGCCGAGGCCTACTCGGTCACCGGTGAGTGGGACTTCGTCGCCATCCTGCGCCTGCGCGAGCATGATCAGCTCGCGCAGGTCGTCACGGGTCAGCTCTCCCAGCTCGCCGGGGTTAGTCGCACCCAGACGATGGTGGCCTTCGAGGTCTACTCCGAGCACGACCTCGAGGCGCTGTTCTCGATCGGTCAATAGGTCAGCGCGCGGCCGAAGGCCTCGAGCATCGCCTCGTAGGTGTAGCCGGCGACGTCAGCGCGCGCGGCGGCGCCCAGGCGGGCCCGCAGCGACTGGTCGGTGAGCAGGCGGTCGATCGCCTCGCCCAGCGCCCGAACGTCGCCCGGCGGGACGACCAGCCCGTTGCTCTCGTGGCGGACCAGCCCTCCCGCCACCGCGCCGACGGCCAGGCTGGCGATCATCGGCCGAGCCTGGTGCATAGCCTCGTTGCAGACCAGTCCCCAGGGCTCGACGAACCGGGGCGTGGGGATCGAGGCAAGGACCGCGGTGGTGGCGGCGGCGTAGGCCACCGGGAGCTCGTCCCGCGCCACCGGGCCGAGCCAGCGAGCGCCCGGCGTCTGGCTCGCCTGACCGCTGAGCGCGCCGTCCCCGATCAGCACGAGCGTGGCTGGCGGCCGGCGGATGCGCCACGCCTCGAGCAGCACGGCCACGCCCTTCTCCGGCACCAGGCGTCCGACGTACAGGACGAGCGGAGCATCGGCGAGCCCATGCCGGGCGCGCCAGCGGGCGATCTCGTCGGCGCCGACGGCGCGCCCGAACAGGTCGGCCTCGACGGACTGCGGCGCGATGAACACGTCACTGTCGCGACCGCGGATCGCGGCCACGAACCTCCGCACGTGCTCGCCGTAGGCGATCACCGCGTCGGCGTGGCGATAGATGCGCCGGGTGGCTGGGAGGGCGATCAGGTGCCCGAGCGAGCGGGGCTGGCGCCACACCGACGCCCACAGGACGAAGCGGCTGCGGCCGGCCCGCGCGCCCGCGTAGGCGGCGGGGAGGATCGAGCCGCCGGCGAAGGGGGCGATCACCGCGTCGTAGTGGCGCGCGTCGCTCAGCGCCTCGCGCGGGCCGTGAATCCGCCGGGCTGGGAACGGCGCCCTGGCCAGCTGGGCATCGAGATCGGCGAACCAGGCGGGCACGTAGCGCTCGCCCCCGCCGTAGCACAGGACCTCGAGCTCGTAGCGTTGGGCCAGCCGCTCGTACAGGGGGTTGCGGTACGGAGCCAGGTAGTTGGTGAGCAGGGCGATGGCCATGGCGCGCGCGGGACGTTGGCAGAATCGCCGACTCGTCATGCGCGTGCTTCTGCTCCACAACCGCTATCGCGCCGCCGGCGGGGAGGAACGGGCGGTGGGCGATCTGGCCGATCTGCTCGAGCGCCGCGGTCATTCCGTGCACTTAATCGATCGATTCAGTGCTGGGACCGGCCGTGGGCGGGCGGCCTGGGGCATGGTGGCCGGAGGGCTCGACCCGGACGAGGTCGGCGATGCCGTCCGCTCGCACCAGGCCGACGTCGTCCACGCCCACAACATCAACCCCCTGCTCGGTTGGCGCGCGCTGGCGGCGGCGCGGGGCGCCGGCGCCCGCACCGTCCTTCATCTCCACAACTTCCGGCTGTTCTGCGCCATCGGCATCGCCTACCGCGACGGCGCCCCCTGCTTCCGCTGCCGGGGTCGCGCCACCGCGCCGGGGCTGCGCCTGCGCTGCCGCGGCTCGCTGGCCGAGGCGGCCGTGTACGCCGCCGGCCTGCACCGCCAGCAGCCGCAGATCTACGACAACGTGGACCGCTTCGCGGTGGTCAGCCACGCCACCGCCAAGCAGCTGAGGGAGCTCGGTCTCCCGGGCGACCGCGTGACGGTGACGCCGAACTTCGTCCGCGACGCGGACTTCGCCGCGGCGAGCGGCTCCGCGCACGGAGGCTATGCCCTGATCGCCGGCCGCCTGGTCGAGGAGAAAGGCTATGACACGGCGATCACGGCCTGCCGGCTGGCCGGGGTGCCGCTGGTGGTGGCCGGCGAGGGGCCCGACGGGGCGCGGCTGGGGAGGCTGGCCGCCGGTGCCGACGTGCGTTTCACCGGGCGGGTGCCGGCGGCCGAGCTCGCGCAGCTGCGCGCGGGGGCGGCGCTGGGGCTCGCGCCCTCGCGGTGGGAGGAGCCGTGCCCGTACGCGGTGCTCGACGCCCAGGCCAGCGGGGTGCCGGTGCTGGTCAGCGACCGGGGTGGCCTCCCCGAGCTGGTCACCCCCGAGGCGGTCATCGCCACCCCTCGAGTGCAGGACTGGGCGATGGCGATCTCCGAGCTGTGGCACGACCCCGCACTCCGCGACCGCCGGGGCACGGCGGCGCTGGCTCGCGCGCGCGAGCAGTTTGGCGAGTCGGCCTACTACGCGCGGCTGATGGGGCTGTATGAAGCTGTCTAAGCTGCCGGCGGTGATCCGGAGCCTGGTCGTGCTGATTCCGGTTGTCTTGTGGGTAGCCGGCTGCGGCAGCTCGAGCAGTAGCTCGACCAGCGCTACCACCACGCCGACCAGCGCGAGCACCGCGAGCGCGACGACGGCCACGTCGGCTCCGACCACGACCTCGAAGACGCAGACCGCGACGACGAGCAGCACGACCAACACCACGCGCCGGCAATCGTCGGCCGACGTCCGCCTGCCGGTGACGTTTGTCATCCGCCCCGGGGGCAAGCTCGTCCCGCCCCAGATCGGCGTCCCGGGTGGACTCCCCGTCCAGCTGACGGTCAGATCGGCCGATGGCGCCGCCCATCACGTCGTCCTCCAGTCGCCCAGCCCGACGACGCTGAGTGTGCCGGCCGGCGGCCGGGCGTCGACACGGATCACCGGACTGAACAAGGGCCAGTACAAGATCACGGTCGACGGCAAGGCGGCCGGCGAGCTCGTGATCGGCGTGTCGCCCGGGCCGTAGGGTTAGTGGACCCAGTACTAGGCGATGCGGGACCCGGGCACGGCGTCCTGATCAGGCCTGAGCAGCACGACGCCCTTGTCGGGGTCGAGCGCACCGAGCACGAGTACCTCGGATGAGAACGGACCGATGCGCCGCGGCGGGAAGTTGACCACGGCGACGACCAGCGTCCCCTCGAGCTCCCCGGGGGGGTAGTGGGTGATCTGCGCCGAGCTGCGCTTGGTGCCGATCTCGGGGCCGAAGTCGATCGTCAATTTCCAGGCCGGGGCCCGCGCCTCGGGGAACTCGTCGACGGCCAGCACGCGCCCAACGCGCATGTCGACCGCCTGAAAGTGGTCGATGTCGATCACCTGTGAGGATTACGGCCCGGTGGTGGTCTGGCCGCTGCCGTCGCCGCCGTCGGTTGGCGTCGTCGGCGTGGTGGGGGTGCTCGGCGTCGTCGGCGTGACCGCCACCGTTGTGGTCGGCGGAGGTGACACCGCCGTTGTGGTGGGCGGTGACGGCTGGTCCGACAGCGTCGTGGTGGGCGGGGATGGGAGTACCGTCGGGTCGGTCTGCGTCTGCGTACGTCCCGGGGCGGCCGGCGTGGTGGTGGTCCGCGGCGGCGAGGCGGGCGCCGGCGGGGAGGTGGTCGTGGTCGTCGTCGGTGCAGTGGTGGTCGTCGTGGTCGACGGCGTGACGGCGGCGACCAGCGTGGCCGCCGGCTTCTTCGACGTCTTGACCACCGTCTTGGCGGCCGGCGTCCTGGTCTTGGTGGCGGCGCCGTGATGCTTGGCCGGGCTGGGCGGCGTGTGGTGCGATGAGCCGCTCGAACGGTTGACGGCCAGGCTGCTCGTGCCCGAGCTGGCCACCCGGGTCCGGGTCGAGCTGCTGTGGTCGACCTCGACCGCGCCCGCGGTGACGATCGCCGCGGCAGCCAGTCCTGCGGCCGCCTTGGTAGCGATCGCTCCGACGCCGGCCGACACGAATCCGCTGGCGCCCGAGCCGGCCAGGATCGTCGAGCCGGTTCCGGCCGCCACCGAAGCCGCGGTCGAGCCGGCCGCGGTCGTGCCGGCGGCGGTCGTGCCCGCGCCGGTGGCCGTCGAACCCGCGGCGCTCGAGCCGGCGGCGCCGTGGCCCGCCCCGTGACCGAGGTGGCCGAACACGAGCTTCTTGAGCACGACGAGGGGGCCGATCGGCATCAACGCGGCCAGGGCCTTGTTGGTCTCCTTGAGCTGCACGCGGAACGAGGCGCACCGCTTGCACGCGCGCAGGTGACGGCGCACGAGCGGACTGGGCTTGCGCCGCAGGCCCTCGGCCACCTCGCCGAGCTCGATCCGCACCTCGTCGCAGGACAACAGCCGAGCCTCGGCCGCCTCGGCCAGCGAGACGCGAGCGCGGACCAGCAGCGACTTCACGCTCGGGACGGTGGTCTCCATCGCCTCGGCGATCTGCTCGTAGGACAGCGCGTCCATCTCCCTGAGCACCAGCGCCGTCCTCTGCGTCTCGGGAAGCTCGTGGATGTCGCCGACCAGCAACCGAAACTCCTCGCGCTCGTGGACCTTGTCGGCCGTGCTGGCGCCGTGCTCGGAATAGTGAATATCCATCGAGTCGACGCCGACGGCCTGCGCGCGCCGGAGATGGTTGAGGCAGCGGTTACGCGCGATCCGGTACAGCCACGGACGCACGTTGATCGGGCGGTCGTCGGCCAGCATCGCGTTGAACGCGGCGGCCAGCACCTCCTGGAGCACGTCCTCGGCATCCTCGCGCGAGACGAGCAGGTGGCGGCAGAAGGCGAGCAGCCGGCTGCTGTAGCGGTTGACGAGCACCTCGAAGGCAGCTGAATTGCCGCGCCGGGCGAGCGCGACCAAGCGCTCGTCTGACTGCAGACGCAGCAACGGTGTTCGGCCATGGAGGCCGATGCCCCCTGAGTATTTAAGTGCGGAGACTTCCATTCAACCGGTCAGCGAAAAACCTCTCCCTGACAAGGACACCGTAGCAGCGCATTAGTTGCGGTTTATCCGGTCTCGAGGGGCATTTGTCGGCTGCAGGATCTGTCGGATCGACGTTGGTGGCCACTAAGATCCGCCACGAGCCCGGGTAGACAAAGTGGCAAAGTCCGCGCACTTAAAATGCGCTGCTCTTCGGAGCGTTGCGGGTTCGAGTCCCGCCCCGGGTACTGGGCCGGATCTCATCTCTCTGGGCTGCTCGATTTCCCCGCTCGGCCAGGGTCAAACACGCCTCGCCGCGGAGCGGTTGCGCGCTCCGTATCGACCCTGTCTGACAGACTCCAAAAATGGGTAGATCATCAGTCACTTAGACGGTCCCAAGGCCCGTCGGTTCCCTTTTGACACCCGAATAAGGGCCTTGGTAGCGTCGATTGATAGCCGCGTTTTAGGGGTTTCCAGGTACCCCAGGCGGGAGGAGTGTCGATGTCCATGTCGCTTCGGCGATGCGCAACTCATCGGTGATCGGCCGAGCCGCCGCGATCGCGGCGGTCGTCGTCGCGGTTGCCGCCGTGGCGGTGATCCTGCTCAGCGGCGGCCCGAGCTACCAGGTGAAGGCGGTCTTCACCAACGCCAGCCAGATCGTCAGCGGCGACCTGGTCGAGGTGTCGGGAAACAGCATCGGCACGGTGTCGAACATCACGCTGACGCCGACGGGCCAGGCCGAGCTCACGCTGACCATCAACAACAAGAACTACGAGCCGCTGCGCCAGGGCACGCAGGCCACGGTCCGCGAAGCGTCGCTGTCGGGAATCGCCAACCGCTACGTCGACCTACGCCTCGGCCCCGGGACCGCGGCCAAGATCAACGACGGCGGCGTGATCCCCAGCGGGACACGACCAGCGCGGTGGACCTCGACGAGCTGTTGGGCACGCTTGACGCGCCCACCCGCAAGGGTCTGCAGGAGGTGATCCAGGGCTCCGCGTCGCAGTACGCCGGCCAGGGCAAGGCCATGCGGGCGGCGTGGCAGTACCTCAACCCCGCCGTCGTCTCGACCAGCGTCCTGTTCCGCGAGGTCAATCGCGACACGAACAGGTTCACCAACTTCCTCGTCAAGTCGAGCAACCTGGTCAGCGACGTCTCGCAGCGCAGCACCGATCTGAGCGGGCTGATCCAGCACCTGTCGACCACCACGGGCGCCCTGGCCAATCAACGCACCGCGCTCGGCCAGTCGATTCAGCGCCTGCCTCCGTTCATGCGCCTGGCCAACACGACGTTCGTCAACCTGCGCCGTGCCCTCGACGACATCCAGCCGCTGG
Source organism: uncultured Solirubrobacterales bacterium (assembly GCA_963796885.1). Lineage (GTDB taxonomy): Bacteria > Actinomycetota > Thermoleophilia > Solirubrobacterales > Solirubrobacteraceae > Palsa-465. The sequence goes on along the minus strand of CAWCNP010000023.1, from coordinate 85,063 downwards.
TCGGCGCAACCAAGCCGGTGGCGCCAAAGCTCCAGAGGCTGCTCGTTCAGCTGCGGCCGCTGGCCGAGCAGTCGGTGCCGACGGTGCGCGACCTGGCCAACATCGTCAGCCGGCCCGGGGCCAACAACGACCTCATCGAGCTGATCAAGCTCGGGGTGCCGCTCGCCGGTGCCACCGTGCGCAACATCAGGGCCGACGGCGAGCAGCGGCGCGGGGCGTTCCCCGAGTCGACCCTGGCGCTGCACAACTCGACGCCGGAGCTGGCCACCGCACGGCCATACGCGGTCGACCTGACCGGCTGGTTCGAGGGCTACTCGCATCCGGGCGGCTACGACGCCAACGGCGGCTATAGCCGGGTGGCGCCGATCGTCGGCGTGGCCTCGGTACAGAACGGCGTGCTCAACTTCCTGCCGTCGCTGGGCATCCCTCTGCTGCGACCGATCCTCGCCTTCGGCGGACCCGGGAACAAGACCAGCACGGGCGGGCTGCTCACCACCGGCCAGGGCGATCGCTGTCCGGGTTCGATGGAGCGTGGAGCGCTGTGGTTCCCGGAGAGCGGTTACCCGTGTAACCCCAAAGAGGTTCCGACGGGCAAATGAAGCGGATCCTGCTCAGCGGCGCGATCCTGGCGGCGGTCGGCGCGTTCCTCTTCCTGTCTCTCGGCGCCTCGAGCGGCGGCGGCTCGCCCACGTACAAGATCGAGCTCGACAACGCGTTTGGCCTGGTCAGCGGAGCCGACTTCAAGGTGGCCGGGGTTCGGGCCGGCACGATCAAGTCGATCGACCTCGACCAGAGGTCGCTGCACGCCGTGGTCACTGTGCAGCTCACCGAGAAGGGGTTCGGACCGTTTCGTTCCGACGCCTTCTGCCAGTCCCGTCCGCAGTCGCTGATCGGCGAGTACTTCGTCGAGTGCCAGCCCGGTGCGCACGGCCGGGTCCTGAAGCCGGGGAGCACGATTCCCGTCAGCCACACGGAGTCGACGATCCCCGCGGATCTGCTCCAGGACGTCATGCGGATGCCGTACCGCGAACGCTTCACGCTGATCATCAACGAGCTAGGCGCGGCCGTGGCCGGACGCTCGGGTGACCTTCAGGCGGCGCTGCACCGGGCGGTGCCGGCCCTGACCGAGACCGACAACCTGCTCAATCTGCTCGCCAATGACTCGAGCACGCTCCAGCAGCTGACGCGCAATTCCGACTCAGTGATCACGGCGCTGGCCAACAACAGCACCACAGTTCAGCGGTTCATCGACCAGGCCAACAGCATCGCCACCGACACCGCGACGCAGGACCGCAACCTGCGGGGCACGTTCCAGAAGCTCCCCGGGTTCCTCGAGCAGCTGCGTCCGGCGCTGCAGAAGCTGAGCGCCACCACCGACGCCGACACGCCCGTATTGAGGAATCTGAACACGGGCGCCGATCAGCTGGATCGGCTGCTCACCGATCTGCCCGGCTTCTCACGCTCCGCCATCCCGGCCGTCAAGTCGCTGGGCCGGGCCTCGGTGACCGGACGCCAGGCGGCACTGGCCGCGGGACCGACGATCGCGGACCTGAACCGGTTTGCCAAACCGACGCCCGAGCTGGCCCAGAACCTGGCCATCGTCGGCCACGACCTCGACGATCGCAGCCGCGCCGTCGAACCCGACCCACGCAGCCCCAGTGGGAAGGGGTTCACCGGGCTCGAGGCGCTCCTCCAGTACGTGTTCAACCAGACGCTGGCCATCAACACGTTCGGACCGTTCGGTCACCAGCTGGCGGTCGACGCGTTCGTCAGCCCGATGTGCAGTCCGTATGCGACGCCGGCGACGATCGCCATGAACCTGAAGACCTGGGGCCCGAGCTACCGCAAGTGCTACTCGTGGACCGGCCCGAGCCAACCCGGCGTCAACGAGACCGATCCGTCGAACCCGAGTGCGTGCGTGCCCGATCCGGCTGGCGCGCCTCCGGGACACCAGGGTCCCGCCACCACGGCGTGCCGTCTGGCCGCCGCCGACGCGGTGGCGTCGAAGTCGTCTCGTAAGCGCACGACTGCTTCTCGGCGCAGATCATCGCCGGCGCCTGCGGGTGGCGGAGGATCATCGGCTGCGTCGAGTTCGACCTCGCCACCGAGTACGGGTGGGTCCACCCCGTCTGGCTCCGGGGCGAGCTCCGGTGGCGGTAGCTCGGGCGGAGCAGTCACTCTGCCGGGCACGATCGGGCGGATCGTCGGCACCGTCTCGGGCGCGACACACCGGCGGCCACCCACCTCGAGCCCGGCGAACTCGCGCGGCGGCGTCGCCGGCCAGACGCAAGCGCTCCTCAGCTACCTGCTGGCACCATGAGAGCGAGGCGCAGACAGCAGTCGGCGTTCGCCAACCCGGTCCTGGTCGGCGCCGTGACGGTGCTGGCCATCATGGTCGCCGTCTTCTTGGCCTACAACGCCAACGCCGGGCTCCCGTTTGTGCCGACCAAGGAGCTCAAGGTCGACATCGGCGACGGCTCGAACCTCGTCGTTGGCAACGACGTGCGCGAGGGCGGGTTCCGGATCGGCCTGGTGTCCGCCATGAAGCCGGTCGAGCTGGCCAACGGCCAGGTCGGCGCCCAGCTCACGCTCCAGCTGGGCCAGCCCAACGGGTCGGTGCCGGTCGATTCCCATGTGACGATCCTGCCTCAGTCGGTGCTGGGCCTGAAGTACGTCGAGCTGACCAGGGGAACATCGAAGAAGACGTTCGCCGACGGAGGCACGGTGCCGATCGCGCAGACCTCGGTGCCAGTCCAGTTCGATGACATCTTCAAGACCTTCAACCCGCCCACGCGGCGCGCGATCCAGCAGAACCTGGCCGGCTTTGGCAACACCCTGGCCGCGCGGGGCTCGGATCTCAACGACACGATCGCGTCGCTGCCCCAGCTGCTCTTCTACCTGCGGCCTGTCACGGCCTACCTGGTCGATCCGAGCACGCAGCTGACGCGCCTGTTCACATCGCTGAACACGTTCATGGCCGCAGTCGCGCCGGTCGTCCAGACCAACGTGCGGCTGTTCGCCGACGCGGCCACGACGTTCGCCGCCATCACGCGCGACCCGAGCGCATACGAGGAGACGATCGCCAAATCTCCCTCCACGCTCGATGTCTCGACGAACAGCCTGAAGGTGCAGCAGCCCTTCCTGCGGGACCTGACCACGCTGGGGCACAACCTCACCCCGGCCACGGCGTCGGTCAACCAGACGCTGCCGGTGCTCAACCCGGCCATCGAGGCGGGAACGGTCACGTTGAAGCGCATGCCGTCGCTCAACCACAACCTGCAGCAGGTGATGGACGCCCTGAAGAGCCTCTCGCAAGCGCCCGGGACCAACATCGCGTTGAACGCACTGACCTCGACGGTGGGGACGCTGAACCCGATGGTGCGCTACCTCGGCCCCTACCAGACGGTGTGCGACTACTGGAACTACTGGTGGACCTATCTCTCGGAGCACATATCCGAGGAGACCGCCTTCGGCTTCGCCCAGCGCGCGATGTTCAATCTCGCCAACCCGTTGCAGCAGAACAACGTCGGCTCCGAGCCGGCCACGGCGCCCGTCAACGGCGGGATCCCCGACAGCCCGCTGGGCGGTGATGCGTACATCCACGGGCCGACGTACGGCGCAGCCGTGTCCAACACGGGCGCGGCCGATTGCGAGGCCGGCCAGCGCGGCTACCCGCGCAAGCTCAACTACTACGACCCGCAGCAGCGCCTGTTCGACACCGACCCGCACACGCCCGGCAACCAGGGCCCGACGTGGAAGGGCCGCGCGCGCGTCCCGGCCGGCGAGACCTTCAGCCGCGCGCCCACCACCGGCCCCCAACTGGCCCCCGTGCCCGGAAACAATTGAGACTCAGGCGACGAAAGACCCGACGCAAGTGGACTCTGAGCACGTTCAAGGCGGGCCTGATCGGCGTCGTCGCGGTCGTCGTGTTCTCGTATCTCACGTACACGAAGTTCGCCAATCCGTTCGCGAGCAAGTTCACCGTCCATGCGGTGTTCTCGAGCGCCAACGGCCTGCGTCCCGGGTCGCTGGTCCGCATCGCGGGCATCAACGTCGGGACGGTGAACAGCGTCTCCTCCGTGCCCTGGTGCAAGGCTGGCAGCGACCAGCAGAAGACGTGCGAGGCCTCCGACATGACGATGACGATCTCCAAGTCGGGGCTGCCGCTGCACTCGGATGCGACGTTCTGGATCCGCCCTCGCATCTTCCTCGAGGGCAACTTCTTCGTCGACGTCGACCCCGGCAGCGCCTCGGCTCCGATCGTCTCCAACGATCACACCTTCCCGATAAGTCAGGGCACCGAGCCGGTGCAGCTCGATCAGGTCCTGACCTCACTGCAGGCGAACACCCGCGCCAACCTGCAGACGCTGCTCAAGCAGTACGGGACCGCCGTCGATCAGGCCGGCCCGTCGTACAAGGCCTCGATCCAGTACTGGCTACCGGCCTACGAGTACTCGTCGATCGTTGCCCACGACGCCCTCGGGATCCAGCCCCACGACCTGTCGAATTGGATCAACCAGCAGGGCACGGTGGCCGGCGCGATCGACTCCCATCCGCAGAACCTCAAGAGCCTGATCACGGACTTCAACACCACCGCAGGCGCGTTTGCCCACCAGAACGTCGCGCTTCAGAACACGGTGGCCGAGTTGCCGCGAACCTTGGCTGCGGCGATCCCGGCCTTCGACGCGCTGGATCGCGCCTTCCCGCCGGTGCGGCTCCTGGCGCGCACGCTGATCCCGGGTGTCAGGTCGACCGGCCCGATGGTCGACGCGACGCTGCCGTTCATCGACCAGCTGCGCCGGCTCGTGCAGCCCTCCGAGCTGCGTGGCCTGACCTCCGACCTTTCGGTGACGGTTCCCGCGCTGGCCCGGCTGAGCAACGCCACGATCCCGCTGATGAAGAACGGGGTGCGCCCGGTCTCGAGCTGCGTCGTCAACGAGATCTATCCGTGGTCGCAGCTGACCCTGAACGACCCCAGCTTCAACGCCAAGAACGGCTTCCCGCCGCACAAGGTTTACGTCGAGGCCGTTGACTATCTACCGGGCCTGGCCGGCGAATCGCGCACGTTCGATGCCAACGGTCCCTACATCCGTGTGCTCGGCAACGGCGGCACCTTCACCTACTCGCTGCAGCCGGGGCTGTTCGGCCAGGCACTGACCAAGATCGTCGGTGTCCAGCCGGGCCTGCCTCCGGGTGGCAAGCGGCCGCCGCTGGAACCCAACGTGCCATGCGAGAGCCAGCCGGCGATCACCAATCTGTCCGCGCCCGTGAGCGCACCGCCGCAGCAGGTCTCCAGCGACAACCTGTCGGCGCCGGGAGCCAAGCTGCGCTGGACCTCGGCGCTCAACGCTGCGATCGATTCGGTCAAGAGCACGATTCGCGAGAACCACGTCGCCATGCGGGTCGTTGCCTCGCCCAAGAGCATGGGGAAGTGATCGGGTGAAGCGCGCGATCGAGACCCACCTCGGAGATTTCGCGGCGATCCTCGCCCTGCTCCTGCTGTCGGTTGCCGTGGCCGGCTACATCCTGGGCAAGGAGCGGTTCCGCTTCCCATTCATCGAGTCGACGCCGTTCACGCTCAACGCCGAGTTCTCCACCGCTCAGGCGGTCACGCCGGGCCAGGGCCAGACCGTGCGCGTGTCGGGCGTGCAGATCGGCGAGATCGGTGGCGTCAAGCTGCAGAACGGGATGGCCGTGGTGTCGATGCAGATCGATGAGAGGTACAAGCATCTGATCCACACCGACGCCACGGCGCTGCTGCGCCCGCGCACCGGTCTGAAGGACATGTTCATCGAGGTCGACCCGGGCTCCAAGAACGCGCCGATCGCCAAGCCCGGGTACACGATCCCGGTCTCGAACACCAATCCGGACGTCAACACCGACGAGATCCTCGCCTCGCTCGACGCCGACACCCGCGAGTACCTCGATCTGCTGGTAAACGGCGCCGGGCAGGGCCTGAAGGGCAACGGCGGCAACGAGCTGGCCCAGGTGCTCGAGCGCTTCGAGCCCACCCACCAGGATCTGGCCCGCCTCAACAAGGCGCTTGCGGTTCGGGGCGAGGATCTCCGCCAGCTGGTCAACTCGCTCCAGCGCCTCAACAGCGCGCTGGCGGCCAAGCAGAGTCAGATCGTCTCGCTCGTCGACTCGAGCTCGAAGGTATTCCGGGCCTTCGCGTCGGAGGACGGCAACATCGAGAAGTCGATCTCGCTGCTGCCGGGAACGCTCAGCCAGACGACCTCGACGCTGGCCAAGGTGCAGTCGTTCGCGAACCAGCTCGGACCGACGGCGACCAAGCTGCTGCCCGCCGCCCGCGCGCTGCCCGCGGCCAACCAGGCACTGACCGCGCTGGCCGAGCCGAGCACACCGATCATCAAGAACCAGATCCGCCCGTTCGTGATCGCCGCGCGTCCGGTGGTGCGCAATCTTCGCCCCGCCGCGGTCAATCTCTCCAAGGCGACTCCCAACCTCGACAAGGTTTTCACCGTCCTCGGGCACCTGGTCAACATGCTCGGCTACTCGCCCGGCGGCAAGCAGCGCGGCTACCTGTGGTGGCTCGCCTGGCTCGACCACAACGCCCGGACCTTGTTCTCGATCCAGGACGCCAACGGCGACTACCGCCCGCTGTTCCTGCAGGCCAGCTGCGCAACGCTGGCCCAGCTGGCCAGCTTCCAAGGCGGCCTGACCGAGGTGGTGCTCAACCTCACGCCGATCCTGACCGACCTGAAGCTCTGCCCCAAGCAGGCCGCCGCCGACTCGCGCGACTACCGGCTCTTCAAGCAGGGCAAGCTCTCCTCGCGAAGCGCCCGCGGCGCGGCGGGGTCCAGCGCGCTCAATGTCCCGTTCCTGCCCCAACTCCCGATCGGCTGATGGACACCGGCACGCCCTCAATGGCCAAGGTCTTCACGATGGTCCTGTTCGCGCTGTCGTGCGTCGGCCTGCTGTTGTTCCTGTGGATCTCGTTCGGGGGCAAGATCCCGTTCAACCCCCAGGGCTACGAGGTCCGGATCTCGTTCACCAATGCCGACCAGTTGGCCACGGAGGCCGACGTGCGGATCGCGGGAGTGTCGGTCGGCAAGGTGATCAGCAAGTCGCTCGATCCCCAGGGCAACCGGACGATCGCCACGATCGAGATGGACAACAAGTACGCGCCGATTCACGAGAACGCGCGGGCGATCCTGCGCCTGAAGACGATCCTCGGCGAGACCTACGTCCAGCTGACCCCCGGGACTCCGAACAGCCCCGCGGTTCCCGACGGCGGCCTGCTGCCGCGCGGCCAGGTCACGAACGCGGTCCAGCTCAGCGACATCTTGGACGCACTCGACCCCAAGACGCGCGCCGCCTTCCGGAGCTGGCAGCAGCAGCCCGCCAAGGCAATCCAGGGCAACGACCAGAACCTCAACGACGTGATCGGCAACCTGCCCCAGTTCGCCGCCGACGCCTCGGACATTCTCAAGGTGCTCGACGTCGAGCACGGCGCCGTCGTGCGACTGTCTCTCAACGGCGGCACGGTGTTCTCCGCCCTGTCCCAGAATCAGTCGGCGCTGCGCAATCTGATCACCACGGGCGAGCAGGTGTTCCATACGACGGCGGCCAACAACAACGCGCTGGCCGCCACGTTCCACGTCTTCCCGACCTTCCTCGACGAAACCAAGGCGACGATGGCGCGGCTGAAGAGCTTCGCGCTCGACGCCGATCCGGTGATCAGGGAGCTCGATCCGGTCGCCCAGGCGATCCCCCCGACGATGAACTCCGTGCGGCTCCTGTCGCCCGATCTACGCCGCCTGTTCATCAAGCTCGGCCCGTTGATCGCGGTGTCGAAGACTGGGTTGCCGGCGATCCGCGACGTGATTCGCGGCGCCCAGCCGCTGCTCGGCCAGCTCGGTCCGTTCCTGGAGGAGTTCAACCCGATCCTGGACTGGCTGTCGCTCCACCAGCAGCTGATCGCCGACTTCATCTCCAACGGAGCCGGCGGAATCTCCGCGACCACGACCAGCATCGGAGGCGGGGGCATCGGCCACTACCTGCGCCAGTTCTCGCCCGTCGGCCCCGAGACGCTCTCCTTCTGGACCAACCGCGACCCGAACAACCGCGGCAACACGTATCCGCCCTCGTTGTGGCTCGCCGACCCGCGCGACCTCACACACGGCATCTTCCCGGCCTGGGACTGCAAGAACACCGGCGCCGACGGCAGCGGGGCGGTGGCGCCGACGGCGGCGCATGCGGGGTGCTGGGTGGCGCCGAAGCTGCCCGGGGCCTCGGGTCAATCGAAGATCCCGCACATCGAGAAGGCGACCTACTCGAGTCGGTAGGTCGTGCCGCGGGGCTTCGATGCTTCGGTGCGGGTGCGCGGTGTGCCTAGGCCACGCCGGCGGTCTGGCCTTCGTTGTTCACGCCGGGCGCGAGTCCGCCGAGCACGATCTCGGCCAGCGAGCGGTCGCCGCTGAACTGCAGTGCACCCCAGTTGTGCTCGGGCGAGAATGCGCTGACCCAGGCGGAGGTGCTGCCGCTCACGCGCGCGTTGGGACTGTCGGCCGCACGCTCCGCCAGGGAGACGCCGTCGCCCGAGAGGGCGAACGAGTACGCGGTCGCATCGCCATCCTTACCATCGGTCACGGTGCATTCGACCGTGCCGCTGGCGCCGCCCGGGCTGAGCAGGCCGGCGGCGAGTCGGAAGATGGCGCCGATGTCGACCCGCTCGGCTGAGCGCGGCATGCTCCACGCCCACTCATAGCCCCAGCGAGCAAGCTCGCCGAGGATCGGCATCAGTTCCTGGGCTCGTTCGGTGAGTTCGTAGTCGACCCGCGGCGGAACCTCGCGGTAGCGCTTACGGGTGAGCATCCCGTCGGCGACCATGCGGTTCAGTCGCGAACGCAGCTGTTCGGTGGAGATCCCCGGGAGGACGCGCTGCAGTTCGACGAAGCGGCGAGGCCCTGCCGCCAGGTCGCGGACGATCAGCAGCGTCCACTTGTCGCCGACCAGATCGAGGGCGCGGGCATCCGGCGACCACTGGTCGTAGGGATGGCGTTTGGGCGGGGGTACGTGCGGAATGGATCCTCCCGAAGAACGGAAACCTACCTACCAACTTCGAGTCTAACGTGACGGTTTGGGGGCGCAACCAAGAACCGTCGGCCAACTGGACAAATTTTGCGCCAGTTTTTGTCGGCGCCGTCGTTACAGGCCAGTAATGGGTGAATTAATCGTTCTGGCCGAACGCCGCGGCGACCATTCGCGGGCCCGTCGAACCGCGCGGCCAGCGTTCTTCTTCGACCTCGCCTGCCCGTTCTCCTATCTCGCCGCCGAGCGTGTGGAGCGCGTGCTTGGCGACGTGGAGTGGGTGCCCACCGCCGGCCGGCTGCTTCGCCAGAGCGGCGAGTGGTCGAGGCCGGCTGCGATCCGTGCCCACGCCGAAACGTGCGCGGTGGCGCTGCGCCTGCCGCTGGTGTGGCCCGATCCGTTTCCCTCCGACACACCGGCGGCACTGCGCGCCGCCATTCACGCCGCCGAGATCGGAGCCGGCGCCAGGTTCGTCCTGGCTGCCAGCCGGCTCGCCTTCTGTGGCGGCTTCGACCTCGAGGATCCCGAGATCCTTGCCGAGGCAGCCGCCGCCGCAGGGATCGGCCTGCGCGATTGCCTCGCCGCCGCCGGCGATGACAGGCGCGACATCGAGCTCGATGCCACCGCGCGCGGGCTGCTCTCGCGCGGCATCCAACGCCTGCCCGCAGTCCGGATTGGGAGCCGGTGGTTCGCGGGCGATGGCGTGCTGGCCGGATCGGCCGCCTACCTACGTTCGGACGCGAGCGTGGAGGGTCCACTGGTCAGCTGAAGGGCAGGGTGTGGGGCCGCGCTCTGCGTCTGCGGGGGGCGCGGCCCCCGTGCCACCTGCGGCTCGTTCGTCGCGGATGTCGGACGGCGGCGTAAGGTTCCGTTCATGACGGACCCCGCCGAGAGTGCGGGTACGGGCGACCGCTCGCCGCAAATCGAATCGGGCGCAGTTCGAACTCGCGCGGTGCCCCCACGGTCCGTGAGCCGTCTGAGGCACCGGGTCGCCGACGCGCTGAAACGCTTCTGGCGCCTGGCCTGGGAGGCGAACATCACCGGGCTGTCGTCGATGCTCGCCTACTCGATGCTGCTGGCGGTGATCCCGATCGCGTTGCTGGGCCTGTTCGTCGCCGGGCAGGTGCTGTCGAGCGAAGCGATCCAGCGCAGCGTGCTCTCCGATCTCCAGGGGATCTTCCCTGGCGCCGCCGAAGGGACGCTGAACTCGCTGCTCAACGAGGTCAGAGACTCGACCACGAGCACAGGGGTGCTGGCCCTCATCGGCGCCCTGTGGCTCGGCTCCTCCTTCTGGGGAGCCCTCGACACGGCGTTCGGCCACGTCTACCGCTGCCGCTCACGAAGCTGGCTCGACCAGAAGCGCTTCGCGTTGGTGATGCTGGTTGTCGTGCTGCTGTTCATGGTGGCCACGGTCGCCGTGCCGATCGTGCAGGCGTTCCTGCTCTCGGGCGCCGAGCACCTGCCCTTCGATCTGGCCAAGATCACCGATGCGGTGTACGTGGTCTCGCTGATCGTCAGCCTCATCCTGCTGTTCACTTGCCTTGGGCTGATCTACACGGTCGTGCCCAACCTGCACACGCCGTGGCGCGGCGTGTGGCCCGGGGCGATCAGCGCGACGCTGGCCATCGGCGTCGTCGACTACGTGTTCCCGGTCTACTTCTCCAACATCTCGACGATCGCGCGCTTCGGGACGACGATCGTGTTCGTGCTGATCGTGCTGGCGTGGTTCTACGTCGTCGCGCTGATCATCCTCGGTGGCGCCGTGATCAACGCACTGCGGCTGCGTCGCGACCAGGTAGCGCGCAGGCCCTGAGGGCTCCTTGAGGACTCTGCTAGGGGGCGACGAGTCCCGCGAGGATCAGGTCGTTGATCGGCGCCTCCTGCTCCTCGACGTCGATCTCGTCCTGCTCGTGGGAAAAGGGCATCACCGTCGGCAGGGGCTCCCAATCGCCGACGTGGGCACAGATGGTCTCGAACTGCTCGTGTATCTCGGTTCGCGTGTCCGCGTTGAACACCGGATCGCTCCCTCCGATTCGTTTACCACTACGAACGTAGCAGTGTTGTTAAGTCGCGTGTTAGCGTGCCGTCAACGTGGCCACCGACACCGAAACCCAGCTGCATGGTGGCCGGCTGATTGCCCGGCGACTGCGGGCCTACGGCGTCACCAAGCTGTTCACCCTGTCGGGCGGCCATCTGTTCTCGATCTACGACGGCTGCCGGGCGGAGGGGATCGACATCGTCGACGTCCGCCACGAGCAGACGGCCGCGTTCGCCGCCGAGGGTTGGGCCAAGGTGACCCGCGAGCTCGGCGTGTGCGCGCTGACCGCCGGCCCGGGCGTGACCAACGGCATGAGCGCGATTGCCTCGTCGAGCCAGAACAACTCGCCGATCCTCGTGCTCGGCGGCCGGGCGCCCCAATTCCGCTGGGGTCAGGGCTCGCTGCAGGAGATCGACCACGTGCCCTTCGTGCGCCCGCTGGTCAAGCTCGCCTCGACGTCGGCGGATACGACCGAGATCGCCGGCCTGGTCGATCTCGCGGCCGCGGCTGCGCTGACACCGCACACCGGTCCGACGTTCGTCGACTTCCCGCTTGACCAGGTGTTCATGGAGGCCAACGAGACCGCGCCGGTCCCGCTGCCGGAGCCGTGGCGCGGCCCGGCCGCGGACAGCGCCGAGATCGATCGCGCCGTCACGCTCCTCGCCGAGGCCGAGCGCCCCGTGATCATGGCCGGGACCGGGCTGTACTGGGGGCGTGGGGAGGAGGCACTGCGATCCCTGGCCGAGGCGCGCCGGATCCCCGTGTTCCTCAACGGCCTGGCCCGCGGCTGCGTGCCGGCCGACCACGAGCTGTTCTTCTCCCGCGCGCGGAGCGCGGGGCTCGGGCAGGCCGACGTCGCGCTGGTGATCGGCGTCCCGCTCGACTTCCGTCTCGGCTTCGGCGGCGCCTTCGCCGCGGACGCCGACGTGATCGTGATCGACACCGCCGAACCGGACCGCGACCATCCCCGCCCGGTGTCGGTCGAGCTCTACGGGGCGCTGCCCGCGACGCTCGAGGCGCTGCGCGATCGGACGGTGGCCCGGGATGGCGGCGAGCCCGTGCCGTCGACCTGGGTCGACACGCTGCGCTCGGTCGAGCGCGAGAGGCGTGCACCGGAGGCGGCTTCGTTTGCCGATCCACGAGCGCCGCTGCACCCGATGCGGATCTACGGCGAGCTGGCAACGGTGCTCGATCGCGACGCGATCGTGATCGGCGACGGCGGTGACTTCGTTTCCTTTGCCGGGCGCGTGGTCGACTCGTTCGAGCCCGGATGCTGGCTGGACCCGGGGCCGTTCGGCTGCCTCGGGTCGGGTCCCGGCTATGCCCTGGCGGCCAAGCTGGCTCGGCCCGAACGACAGGTGGTGCTGCTGCTCGGCGACGGCGCGTTCGGCTTCGCCGGCATGGAGTTCGACACGTTGGCCCGCCACCGGGTGCCGGTCGTGGCGGTGATGGGCAACAACGGCATCTGGGCGCTCGAGAAGCACCCGATGGAGGCGCTCTACGGTTACTCGGTGGCCGCGGACCTGCGCCCGGAGACGCGCTACGACGAGATGGTCGCGGCGCTCGGCTGTCACGGTGAGCTGGTGCGTTCGCCGGCGGAGCTGCGGCCGGCGCTCGAGCGCGCGTTCGCCAGCGGGAAGCCGGCGCTGGTCAACGTGCTCACGGACCCGAGCGTGGCGTATCCGCGGCGGTCGAATCTGGCCTGAGACGGCGCGGTCGCGTTGGTGAGGGCGCGCGCTCGGGTCGCCATGTGAGCTCGCGCGGTCCTGAAGCGAAAACCGCCCGCGTTTCAGCGGGCGGCTTCCGATCCAGGTTTGGCCCAATCGGGACGGGCAGGGGTACGTGCCAGAAAGGGCCGTTTAGAGTGGCTCGGGCGGCGGGAGGCGCCGATGTCTGCGGCTTCGCCCGAACCTATGTTGGGATGATGGGTTCGTTACCTAGCCCTCACCCCGCGAGCATCATGGCGGGTGGGGTATGAGGGTAACAATCGAACATTCGTCCAGGTCTGGCTGGCCAGTCAACTGGACACTCTGGACGCCCGACGGATCTCCACGCCCGCCATGTTGCACCACAATTTTGTCCTATTTCGGCCAATAATTGCCTAACACGCGGCGCGGGCCGGGCTGACCTCGTCCGGGCGCCGGCCCTTCCGATCTGCGGCGGTGTACGTGAAACTCGCCCCTCCGGTATGGGCCAGTTTCACCTCGACGGCGTCCACGGCCGTCGAGGTGAAAGTCGCCGGTTGGCGGAGGGCGAGTTTCGCGTTGACCGACGCTCCGGGGCGTGACGAAAGCGGCGGAGCCCGGGTGCGCCACCGCCCCCGCCACCGCGCGCGCAAATCCACAATCCCGACCAGATATCCTGAGTATCCGTGCAGGGACTGTTCTCATTCCCCAACCCGGTCAACGAAAAGGCGGCCCGGGTCGTGGCCGGCGTGGTCTTCGCCACCGTGATCGTGATCCTCGCCACCGGCGCCTACTGGCTGCTCGTCCCGCTGGCCTACGGCTTCTGGGCCCGCGTCCTCACCGGGCCGACACTCAGCCCGCTCGGGTGGCTGGCGCAGAACGTGGTGGCGCCGCGGCTGGGCGAGAAGCGCCCGGTCCCCGGACCGCCCAAGCGCTTTGCCCAGGCCATCGGCGCGGTGATGTCTACCGCGGCCCTCGTCCTGGCGCTGGCGGCAAACGACCACACCGCTGCCGCCATCGTCCTGATCCTGTTCCTCCCCGCGGCCGGACTCGAGTCGATCTTCGGCTACTGCCTCGGCTGCAAGATCTTCGGGCTGCTGATGCGCGTCGGGGTCGTGCCCGAAACGGTGTGCCTCGAGTGCGCCGACATCAGCGACCGCCTCCGAGGAGCCGCGCCCACCGGCTAAGCGGAAGTTTTTGGGGGTCTGACGGGGTTTGAGGGTCGATCGTCTGTGTTTGCGGGCGATCGGGCTTCTATGGTTTGGGTGATGTAGCCAAAGAATAGTTGCGTGGTTGGCTGATATCGGCTATGCTTTGTGGGTGCCTAAGCGGTCTGGTGGCGCTGTTCATGTAGCCACAATCAAGACGCGGTATAGGGATCGGGAGTACGTGTCGCACGTGCTGCGGCGCTCGTATCGCGAGGGCGGCAAGGTCAAGCACGAGAACCTCGGGAACGTCTCGCATCTGCCGCCCGAGGCGCTGGAGGCGTTGCGCCGCTCGCTCGCCGGCGAGACGCTGATGTCGGCCACGGACGAGTTCGAGATCGTGCGCTCGCTGCCGCACGGGCACGTCGCGGCGGTGCTCGGGGTGCTGCGAGCGTTGGATCTGCAGCGGTTGATCTCGCGTGAGCGTTGCCGGGAGCGGGACCTCGTGGTGGCGATGATCTGTCAGCGGCTGCTGGCGCCGTGCTCGAAGCTGTCGATGACGCGGCTGCTGGCGCAGACCACGTTGGGCGAGGAGCTCTCGCTCGGCGAGGTCACCGAGGCCGAGCTTTTGGGTGCGATGGATTGGCTGCTCGAGCGTCAGCAGCGGATCGAGAAGGCGCTCGCACGCCGCCATTTGCACGGGGAGGGGTTCGTGCTCTATGACCTGTCCTCGAGCTACCTGGAGGGCCGCTGCTGCGAGCTCGGCGCGGTCGGCTACTCGCGTGACGGCAAGCCGGGCAAGCCGCAGATCAGCTATGGGCTGTGCTGCGCCCCGGACGGGCAGCCGTTCTCGATCGAGGTGCACAAGGGCAACACCGGCGACCCGACGACGCTCTCACCGGCGGTCGAACGGATCAAGGACACGTTCGGGATCGAGCACGTCGTGTTCGTCGGTGATCGCGGGATGATCACCGAGGCGCGCACGAAGGTGCTCAAGCAGCAGGGGGTCGGGTTCATCACGGCGCTCAGGGCCCCGCAGATCCAGGCGCTGACGGTCGCGCCGGGCTTCCAGCTGTCGCTGTTTGACGAGCAGGGGCTGTGCGAGGTCTCATCCCCGGAGTTCCCCGATGAGCGGCTGATCGTGTGCCGCAACCCCGCGGTCGCGGCCGAGCGCACCCGCAAACGAGCGGAGCTTTTGGTGCTGACCGAGCGCGACCTGGAGAAGGTCAAGCTGATGGTCGAAGGCCAGCGCGGGAAGCTCAAGAACGCCAGCGCGGGGAAGATCGGCGAGCGCGCCGGCCGCGTGGTCAACAAGCGCAAGATGGCCAAGCACTTCACCCTTCAGATCGCCGACGGCAGCTTCAGCTATGAGCGCAACCAAGCGCAGATCGACGAGGAGGCGCTGCTGGACGGGATCTACATCCTGCGCACCGGCGAACCCGCCTCGAGGATCGGCTCGGCCGCGGTCGTGCGCGCCTACAAGCAGCTCAAGGTCAACGAGCGCGCGTTCAAAGAGATGAAGACCACGCTCGAGATCCGACCCGTGCACCACCGCCTCGCCGATCGCGTCCGCGCGCACGTGTTCCTCTGCATGCTCGCCCTCTACGTCCAGTTCGAGCTCGCTCGCCGACTCGCGCCGATGCTGTTCGCAGACGACACCCCGATCGCGCCAGCCGACCCGACCGCGCCAGCCCAGCGCTCACCCCAAGCAGCCGCCAAGGCCGGCAGCGCCCGCACCCACGACCGGCACCCGGCCCACAGCCTCCAAGACCTGCTCACCGACCTCGGCACCCTCTGCCGCAACACCATCCGCCTCGGCCACAGCCACCACACCTTCACCCGCCTCACCACCCCAACCAAACTCCAAACCGCCACCTACCAACTGATCGACATCCAGCCCTCGTAGCCAAGCAACCACCACCCCCAAGCGGCAAAACCCCAGCCGCTCCCGGCCGAATCGCCGCTCACCTACGAAAACTTCCGGCTAAGCCAGGCCGAGCGCCGCGCCCCGCAGGATGTCGTGCTC
Source organism: uncultured Solirubrobacterales bacterium (assembly GCA_963796885.1). Taxonomy (GTDB): domain Bacteria; phylum Actinomycetota; class Thermoleophilia; order Solirubrobacterales; family Solirubrobacteraceae; genus Palsa-465. Next base: position 69,115 of record CAWCNP010000023.1, on the reverse strand, counting down.
GGAGATCTCGATCTCGTCGAGCCCGAACAACCTCATCACCTCGCCGAGGATGATCACGCCGGCGACGATCGTCGGCGCGCGGTCGGGATCGAGCCCGGCGACGTGCCGGCGCTCCTCGAGCGTCATCCCGGCGAGCCGGGCCAACATCTGGTCTCGCTCGGCGGCCGACACCACGTACCCATGAACCTTCTCGGGGTCGTAAGGGTCGAGCTCCTGCGCGATCGCACCCAGCGAGGTCGCCGTTCCGGCCACGCCGATACCGTGCTCCACCACCCGCCGGCGCGACTCGGGCACCGCGTTTGAGAGGATCGCCCGCACATCGCGCGCCACCGCGTCCATCTCCGCCTCGGTCGACGGGTCGGACTGCAGGTGGCGCTCGGTCATGCGTACGACGCCAGCCTGCGTGGAGACATGAAATCCCGCCGTCTGCGCCGCACCGATGACCAGCTCGGTCGATCCGCCCCCGATGTCGACCACCAGCGTCGGCGTCTCGTCGCTCGGGTCGCGTTCGCTGGTCGCCCCGAGGAAGGTCAGCTGCGCCTCCTGCTCCCCCGATGAGCACGTGCGGCTCGACGCCGTATCGATCGCGCACCACCCCAGCGAACTCCTCGCCGTTGGCAGCGTCGCGTACGGCGCTGGTCAGCACGGCGACCGCCTTGTCGACGCCGGCCGCGTCCATCAACGCGCGGTAGGTGTCGAGCGTGTCGAACACGCGCTGCATGGCGTCGTCGCGCAGCCGGCCGTCGGCGTCGACCCCGGCTCCCAGCCGCGTGACCTTCGTCCGCCGCTCCAGCTCGGAGTTGACGCGCCCGTCCTGCACGTCGGCGATCAGCAACCGCGTGGAGTTGGTCCCGATGTCGACGACGGCGATGTGCATCAAACCACCTGATGTGGCATCGGCCGGCCCGCCAGTCCGGCCAGGAGATTGTCGACGGCCAGGTCGGCCATGCGCTCACGCGCAGCGTGCGTGGCCGATCCGATGTGCGGCACGACGATCAGCCCCGGCGCCTCGAGCAGGGGGTCATCGGCCGGCAGCGGCTCGGGGTCGGTGACGTCGAGCGCGGCGCCGGCGATCACGCCGTCTGTGAGCGCCCTCGCCAGCGCGGTTTGATCAACGATCGGCCCGCGGGCGGTGTTGATGAGGATTGCCGTCGGGCGCATCCGCGACAGCGCGGCAGCATCGATCAGGTGGTGGGTGGCGGGAGTCAATGGACAGTGGATCGTCACGAAGTCTGACCGCTCGAGTAACGGCTCAAGTGACTGGCCGGTGTTTGCCGAGATCACGTTCATCTCAAAGCCGGACGCCCGCTTTGCCACTGCCCGGCCGATTCGCCCCATCCCGATGATCCCGAGCGTCGCGCCGTGGACCTCGGCCCCGAGGTACCGCGCCGGCTCCCACGTCAGCCAGTCACCGTCGGTCACGGAAGCGGCTGCCTCGGGCAGTTTGCGCGCGGCGGCCAGCAGCAGCGCGAAGGTCAGATCGGCCGTCGCCTCCGTCAGCACGTCGGGCGTGTTGCCAACCGGGATGTTCCGCGCGCGCACGGCCTCGAGGTCGATGTTGTCGTAGCCGACGGCGAGGTTGGCGATCGCGCGCAGGCGCGGGCAGGCCTCGAGGAGCTCGGCGTCGACCCGGTCGGTGAGGAGGCTGAGCAGGCCGTCCGCGTCGCGGGCACGCTGCATCAGCACGGCGCGAGAAGGGGGCAGCCGCTCCTCCCACACGTCGACCGAGTGCTCGGCACTCAGGCGGTCAAGCGCGGTTCCCGGGAGTTGCCGCGTGACGAAACAATGGGCCACGCGTCGGCATTCTGGCGATCAGCCCTCGAGCGCGACGACTCGCCGTCGCGCCTGCTCGCTGCTCGAGCCCGTGCGCGGCAATCCGAACGCTGCCGCTGCCGCGCCCACCAGCGCGAATGCCGCCGCCACCATGAAGGCCAGCCGGAACCCGCTGGTCAGCGCCACGTCCACCGCGTGCACGGTGTGGGCGCCGTGAAGATCGCTGTTGGTCCGTGCCGTGGCCAACGTGGCCAGCACGGCGAGCCCGAGCGCCCCGCCGAACAGCCGCGATGTGTTGACCAGACCCGAGGCCAGCCCTGCCTCGTCCGAGGCCACACCCGACACGGCCGAGATCGTGGCCGGCACGAACGCCAACCCGATCCCCACGGCCACGAGCAGCGAGGGCACGAGCACGTCGGCCATATACGTTCCGCCCGGCGCCAGGCGGGTGAACAGCAACAGTCCGACGGTCTGGGCCAGCATGCCCGTGACGAGCAGCCGCTTGGGGTCGACTCGGTTGACGATCCGCGAGGCCAGGGCCGAGCCCGTCACGATGCACAGCGTCATCGGGAGGAAGGCCAGACCGGCGCGGATCGGCGAGTAGCCCAGCACCTGCTGGAGGTACAGCGAGAGGAAGAACCACATCGCGAACGTGGCGCCACCGATCAGGAGGACGATCAGGTTCGAGGCGGTCAGCGTGCGCGATCGGTAGATCCGCAGCGGCATCAGCGGCGCGCGGGCAAACCGGCCCTCGATCCCGACGAACCCCAGCAGCAGCACCAACCCGGCGGCGATCAGCACGAGGGTCTGCGCCGCGCCCCAGCCGGTGGCGTCCGTGCGGACGATGCCCAGAACGAGGACCGATAGGCCAACCGTCGCGGCGAGCGCGCCGGCGATGTCGAAGCGACGAACGCGGCTGCGGTCGCGTCCTTCGGCGATGAGGTACTGGGCCAGGAGGGCCGCGCCGAGGCCGATCGGCACGTTGATGAACAGGATCCAGCGCCACCCGACCAGATCGGTGATGATGCCGCCCAGCAACACACCGGCGGCGCCTCCGGCGCCGCCCATTGCCCCCCAGATTCCCACCGCGCGATTGCGCGCGGCCCCCTCGGCGAAGGTCGTTGTGATGATCGACAGCGATGCCGGCGCGATCACGGCGCCGCCCAGGCCCTGGACCGCACGAGCGGCGATCAGCTGAGCCTGCGTCTGGGCGAGCCCGCCGGCCAGGGACGCGAGAGCGAACAGCACGAGCCCGGCCACGAACACGCGACGGCGCCCGAGCAGGTCAGCGGCGCGACCCCCGAGGAGCAGGAACCCGGCGAACGTCACCGTGTACGCGTTCACCACCCACTGCAGGTTCTGTTCGGAGAAGTGAAGACCGCCACGGATGGCCGGCAACGCGACGTTGACGACCGATACGTCGAGGATCACCATGAACTGGGCCAGACACGCGAGGAAAAGCGTCGCGCGAAGGTGTCCGTGCTGCTCGGTCGCGGTCGCGCGTGGCATTTCCCTCCTGGGGCCGTTGGTACGATGACTATCGAACACAGTAGCAACAGTTCGATGATCGTCGTACTATGAGCACATGGGCCTGACAGCTGCCTCGGAAGATCCGCACCAGTTCGCGGAGCCCCTGCCCCAACCGGGCGAGCCTCTGCGCCACCCGAGCCGCGACGAGATCGAACTGGCCGCCGTACTCCACGCGCTGAGCGATCCGATGCGCCTGCGGATCGTCGCCGGCCTGGCCTCCGGAGACGAGCGCAACTGCAAGAGCTTTGACCTCCCTGTGGTCAAGTCAACCAGCACGCATCACTTCAAGGTGCTGCGCGAGGCGGGCGTGATCAAGCAACGCCTCGAGGGCACCACACGACTGAGCTGCCTGCGCCGTGATGACCTCGAAGCCCGCTTCCCCGGGCTGCTTGACGCGGTGCTGGCTGGCGCCTGCGAGAGGTAGTACACGGTGGCTACGCGGCGCCCGACGGGCTGACGACCGCGGCGCTGGCGGCCGGCACCTGCACCACGTAGCCGTCCTTGCCGAGCCTCACCTGGCTCAAGGTCGGTCGGCCGGCCAGCCTTCCGGTCGTGGTCTGTGATCCGAACGTGTGCCCGCCGAGCTGCACCCCGAGCTTCGCGTGCACGCTAGGCGCCGCCAGGCGCTCGACCGTGGCCGTGCCCGACGCAGGCAGGTGGAGCTCGGCGGTCTGTTCCTGGGTCTGGCTGTAGTTGACCAGCACTGCGCGCACCCGGTGCTGGGGCGTGCGGATGGCGAACACGTCGAAGTCGCTCCCCGCGCGCCCCGAGCCCGCCAGCAGCTGCGACCCCGGCGGCACCGCTCGGGCGAAGGCCAGCATCCCGTAGTAGACGGGATTCACACGACCGATCCAGGTGCCGTTCACCCGCCGGAACGAAAACGGCGCGTAGGCAGCATGGTCGAAGGTGTGGAAATTCACTCCCGCCACGCCCACCCGCGCGAGTTGGAACAGCGTGTCGAGCGACCACAGGGCGGTGGCGAACGTGTCGCTGACGCCGCGCACACCGCCGCAGTTGACACTGTTGATCTCGTCCAAGCGGACGGGTGGATTCCTGTGCACGAACGGCGCCACGATCGCCGCCAGGCCTGCGGTGGCTCGCGGCGAGAGCAGGTTGGAGATCGTGTGGTAGTTGGGCGAGCGAGGCGAGGTGAAGCACCCCCGTGTCGCGTAGCGGTGCAGGGTCAGGAGGCTCAGGTTGGGCACGGCGGCCAGAAACTGGTGCAGCCGTGCCTCCCACATCGGCCCCCCAGTCGCCGGCCCGGCCAGTGGAGCGTGGGGCAGCGACGCCGACACGTGGTTGAACTCGCGGGCGTAGTCGGCCATGTCGTAGCTGTGGGGGCGCAGCCTGACCGCGTGTCCGTGCGACTTATAGAGCCCGAACACGCCATACAGCTCGGGCTCGTTGCCAAGCTCGAGCGCGCTGATCGAGCCGGTGCCGATGCGCGAGACCAGCTCCCGGGCCTCATAGGTGGCCACGGAGTGGTCCTTGATCTCCAGGTTGATGCCGAGCAGGAGCTTGGCCCGCATTGCCATGGCCAGCGCCCTGGCGACGCTCGCCCATCCGTTGTTCAGCGCGTAGGTCACGCCGCCCGGGCGCCGCATCCCCGGGACTGGCCACCACGTACGGTCCGTGCTGTCGCCCCCGATCCGCAGTTGTGGCGCCTGCCGGGGATTGAGGTTGCGCACGAGCTGCTCGAACACCGGATTGATCGCCTTCGGATTCGTGCCGGCGTACGCGGGCAGCGCCTGGTATTCGAGCGAGAGTCCGATGAACCCGGACCGCACTGGAGCGCTGATCGTCGCGTTGTGAATCGTCACGTTCAGCTTCGGGGGGTCGTCGCTACCGCAGCCTGCGATCAGGCCGGCGGCGAGCAACGACATCAGGCTCAGGCGGACGGACACGGCGAGAAAGCTAGATCATCGCGTGTCTGCGGTTGAATGGACCCATGCTCGGGGCTGTGATGCTGTGGAGCGCCGGTGCGTTGCTCGTCTACGTGCTCCTGCTGTGGATCCTCAGTCTTCCGCTCCACGACGTTTCGATCGTCGATCCGGGGTGGGGGTTTGGCTTCGTGGTCGTCGCCTGGGTGGCCCTCGCGGTCGGGACCGGGTGCGGCGGCCGCCGAATCCTGCTCGCCGTCCTCGTGTCGCTGTGGGGACTGCGTCTGGCCGGCTACCTCGTGGCCCGCAAGCTGCGCGAGCGACGCGAGGACCCCCGCTATGGCGAGTGGCGCGAGCGATGGGGCTCGCGGTTTGTGCTCGTCAGCCTCGTTGCGGTGTTCCTGTTTCAGGGCCTGCTGATCTGGATCGTGTCGCTGCCTGTGCAGGGGTCCGCTCCGCAGGGCGATCGCCTCGGCGTGCTCGATTGGATTGGGGTGGCAGTGTGGGCGGTGGGGATCGCCTTCGAGGCGGTCGGCGATTATCAGCTCGCGCGCTTCAAGTCCGACCCGGCCAACCGCGGCAAGGTCATGGACCGCGGCCTGTGGCGCTACACCCGCCATCCCAACTACTTCGGTGATTTCACCGTGTGGTGGGGGATCTACCTGATCGCGCTGTCGACCGGCGGCGCCTGGTGGACGATCATCGGGCCGCTGGTCATGTCGACGCTCCTGATCCGGGTGTCCGGCAAGGGCCACCTCGAGGAGCGGATGAAGGAGCGCCCCGGCTACGCCGAGTACATCGAGCGCACCAGCGGATTCTTGCCGCTGCCGCCGCGGCGCGGCTCGAGCAAGTAGTGAGAGACCATCCATTCATTGCCTCCGCGCCAGCCCCAGATCTCGCTCGGCGATTGGCCCGCTCGACATGCGCTCTCCCAGGTCTTGCGTGCGCTTCTGCTGAGCTCCGATCCCCCGCGCTCCGGAGCTTGTGGATTCCTAGGCGGGAGCCGAGTCTGAGCGCGGGGTCGGGGAGCAGGCCCGAGCCGAGGGCATGATCGAGCAGGGCATATCGCAGCGTCCGGGCGCTCATATTGATCCAATACGCGCGGCGAGGCGAATAGGATCAATATGAAGATCGCGATTATCGGGGCCGGTGTTTCCGGACTGGTCTGTGCGTACCGGCTGCACGAGGATCACGACATCGTGGTCTACGAGGCGGCCGACTATCCCGGCGGGCACTCCAACACCATTGACGTCGAGACGGACGCCGGTAGCTACGCGGTGGACACCGGGTTCATCGTCTACAACGACCGCAACTACCCCAACTTCGAGCGCCTGCTCGAGGATCTCGAGGTGCCCACGCAGCCGTCGAACATGAGCTTCGGGGTCAGCGACGGGTCGTCATTTGAGTACAACGGCAGCTCCGCCAACGGCCTCTTCGCCCGCCGCCGGCACTTCGTCAGCACGACGTTTCATCGGATGATCGCCGACCTGCTGCGCTTCAACCGCGATGCCAAGACGCTGCTCGAGTCGGACGCCGATCCCAGCCTGCGCGAGTGGCTCGCCGCGCAGGACTACTCGGACGCCTTCGTCGAGCGCCTGATCGTGCCCCAGGCCTCGGCCGTGTGGTCGGCCGATCCGCGCCAGATGTGGTCGTTCCCCGCACGGTTTCTGTTCGAGTTCTTCGATAACCACGGGATGTTCGCCTTCCGCGACCGGCCTGGCTGGCGGACGGTAACCGGGGGGTCGCGTGCATATGTGTCGGCCCTGATCGAGCCGTTCCGCGATCGGGTTCGTCTGTCAACGCCCGTGGTGGGGGTCGAGCGCTTTGACGGCGGGGCGGCGGTTCATGTCCGCGGCGCCGGCGGGCCCGAGTATTTCGATGCCGTGGTCATGGCCACCCACTCCGACCAGGCCTTGGCCATGCTTCTTGACCCGAGCGACCGCGAGCGCGAGCTTCTCGGCGCGATCCCGTACCAGCGCAACGAGGCCGTGCTCCACACCGACCGCGCGCTCCTGCCCCGCCGCCGGCGTGCGTGGGCGAGCTGGAACTATCACCTCGGGGGCGACCCGGGACTGCCCACGGTGACCTACCACATGAACCGCCTGCAATCGATCGCCGCTGACGTCGAACTGTGCCTCACCCTGAACCGCACCGAGGCGATCGACCCGGCGAAGATCGTCCGCAAGATCGACTACGCCCATCCCATGTTCACGCGAGCGGGGGTGGCAGCCCAGGCCCGGCACCACGAGATCAGTGGTGTCAATCGCACGCACTACTGTGGGGCCTACTGGGGTTGGGGGTTTCATGAGGACGGCGTGGTCAGCGCCCTGCGGGTGATCGACGAGCTCGGCGCGGCGGTCCCGATGCCGATTGCCGCATGACCGCCAGCGCGATCTACGAGGGAACGATTCGCCACCGGCGGTTGGCCGTGCGCCGGCACTCGTTTCGGCATCACGTGGCGATGGCGTATGTGGATCTGAGTGAGTTGGATGTCGTGCCCTGGCGCCTGCGGCGGAGTGACTACTTAGGCGGCGATCCTTCGGCTCCGTTGGCCGACGCTGCCCGGGCCGTGGTGGCTGCGCGCTCCGGTGTCTCGCTGGCTGGGCCCGTGCGGCTGCTGACCTTCCCGCACCGGTTTGGTGTCGGCTTCAACCCGGTCAGCTTCTATTACTGCTTCAGCACTGGACCTGAGGAGCGTCTTGAGGCGATAATCGCCGAAGTGACGTCAACGCCCTGGGGAGAGCAGCATTCGTACGTGCTGACGAGGACCGGCCCAGGACCGGTCCTCAGCGCGCCGTTCGCCAAACGGATGCACGTGTCGCCGTTCATGGGCATGGACCAGCAGTACGTGTTCCGTGCCGCGACGCCGGGGAGGACGCTGTCCGTCCACATCGAGAGTTCTGAGGCTGGGCAGAGCGCGTTTGACGCGACGCTGTCGTTGCGTCGAGTTGAGTTGCAGGATGCCGGCAGGGTTCGCCCGACTCCGCCGGCGCAGGTGCTGGCGATGATCTACGGCCACGCCGCCGCGCTGAAGCTGAAGGGCGTACCGGTCCATCGGCGGCCCGGGGTGGCGGCTTGACAGCAGCCGAGAGCGCGGCTCGCTCAGTGGTTCTGGGGCTGGTGCGCCGCCTGCGCGCGGGGCAGCTGACGATTGTCGACGGCGCGCGGCGGTTGGTATTTGGCGAGGGCTCGCCGCAGGCCATCGTTTGTGTGCGCTCCCCGCGAGCGTGGCCGCTTCTGCTCCACGGCAGCCGTGGTCTCGCCGAGGCCTACATCAACAAGCTGTGGGATTCGCCTGACCTTACGGCTCTGATTCGCGTCGCAGCTCGGAATGTGTCCGTGCTCGACGCCTGGCGAAGACGGGTCGCTCCCGCACGCGTGCCGTGGCATTTCGTGCGCGGCCTGCGCGGCCGCAACACCCGGGTGAGCAGTCGCGAGGACATCGCCGCGCACTACGACCTCGGGAACGACCTGTTCTCGCTAATGCTCGACGAGACGATGATGTACTCCTGCGCCTACTTCCCTCAGCGCGACATGACGCTGGGTGAGGCGTCGCTGGCCAAGCTCGAGCTGATCTGCGACAAGCTGGGGCTGTCGTCGCAGGATCATCTGGTCGAGATCGGCACCGGGTGGGGCGGGCTCGCCGTCCACGCGGCCTCCACCCGCGGCTGCCGGGTGACGACCACGACGATCTCGCGCGAGCAGTACGGCTTCGCGCGTTCTCGAGTTGGTGCTGCGGGTTTGGATGATCGCGTGAACGTGGTGTGCGAGGACTATCGCGACCTGCGGGGCGAGTTCTCCAAGCTGGTCTCGGTCGAGATGATCGAGGCCGTCGGGTGGCGCGACTTTGGAACGTTCTTTGACCGCTGCTCCCGTCTGCTGCCGAGCGACGGCAACATGCTGCTCCAAGCAATCGTCATCGACGATCGCGCCTACGAGGTCGAGAAGACCTCGCCGAGCTTCATCCGCAACTACATCTTCCCGGGCGGTTGTCTTCCCTCGCTCGAGGTGATCGGCCGCTGCCTGGCTCGCCGTACTGACCTGAGCGTGATCGGGATGGAGGACCTGACTCCACACTACGTTTCGACCATCCGCCGCTGGCGCGGCAACTTCGAGGCGGCGTCGGCGCGTCTGGTCGAGCTTGGCTACGACGAGCGCTTCCAGCGCCTGTGGAAGCTGTATCTGTCGTACTGCGAGGGGGGATTCGCCGAGCGTCGGATCGGCGTCGTGCAGATGGAGATGGCCAAGCCGGGGTGGCGAGGCTCCGTCGGCTCGGCTGTGGCCGGAGCGGTGGCGGTCTAGGTTTCTACGCGCGCGGGGCGAAGCGGTGGTGGTCTAGGCGCGGGGGACGAACGCGAATACGCGGCTCGGGCTCCCGGTTCCGCCCACCAGCTTCAGCGGGGAGACCACGATCACAGCCCCCGTCGCGGGGAGCCTGTCGAGGTTGGCCAGCTGCGTGAGGCCGAGGCGGCCGGCGCCGAGCAGCAGGTTGTGGACGGGGAAGGGAGGATCAAAGCCGCCGGCGGCGCCGGCGTCGATGCCGACGGTTTCCACGCCGAAGCCCGAGATGTTGGGGTGCGTGGCGAGCCAGTTGGAGGCCTCGACGTCGGGGCCGGGGGTGACCGGACCCTCTGGTCCGGCATTGAGGAAGGCTTGCTCGTCGTGCGCTCGTGAGCTCCATCCGGTCCTGAGGAGAACCCAGGCGTTGGGCGGGATCTGGCCGTGCTCCTCCTCCCAGCTCTCGATGTCGTTCTTGGTGAGGAGATAGCCGGGGTCCTGCACTGCTTCCTTCGTCTTGTCGATCACGCACGCGGGGCCGATGAGCTGGCCGGGGTCGATGGACGCGACGTCGTTGCCGTCCTTGCCAGTGACCCAGTGGATCGGCGCGTCGAGGTGGGTGCCGACGTGCTCGCCGATCGTCAGCGTGTACCAGGCCCAGGCCGGGCCGCGGTCGTCGTAGTGGCTGATCTCCTCGCGCGTCAGTCCGGGCGTGTTGGCGAACGGCGGCGGCAGCTTGATGACCGGCGTCGACTCGGTCAGGGGTTGCGTGAGGTCGACGATCTCGGTCGTGCCCAGTAGCGCGGTGAGGTCGGGGGTCATGTCTCTCCTTGTGCTATCCGGTGCGGAAGGCCTCCTCGAGCCACTCCGCACAGATCGTCGGGTTCACTTTTGCATCGAGGACCAACGGATGGCCGGTTCGGTCCTCGAGCCAGTCGTCGATGACTGCCGAGGTCGTCGAGGTTTCTGACCGTTTGGCCCTTGGCGCCGGCGGCCTGCGCGATCTTGGCCAGGTCCGCGTCCGGGAAGCGGACCTTCGACACGTCGTGGCCCATGGGCGCGAAGTGATGGACCTCGGCGCCGTAGGCCGAGTCGTCGTAGATGACGACGAGCAGGTTGCCCAGCTTGAGCCGGGCCGCGGTTTCCAGTTCTGCGAGTGACAGGAACGCGCCACCGTCCCCGAGCGCCGCCACCGTTGTCGTGTCGGGCTTGGCGATCGCCGCGCCGATCGCGTTTCCCAGCCCGAGGCCGACGGCCTGGAAGCCGTTGGCGAAGATCCAGTTGCGGGCGTCGGGGACGTCGAGATACATGGCTGGGTAGCCGGTGAAGTGGCCCGAGTCGACGGCCACGATGCGTTCTGCTGGGATGCGGTCGTTGAGGGCTTTGGTGAGCGTGCGGGGGTCGATGTACTCGTCGGTGGTGGCGTCCTCGTAGGGTTCGGTTTGCCAGCGGTGTTTGGCGATGTCCGCTTCTAGCTCCCGGGTCCGCCAGACCTGCTTGCTCTCGGCGGCTTCCCTCAGCTTCCCGGCCGCCGCCTTTGCGTCGGCGAGGATGTTGAGGTCCGCCGGCTGGTTTCGCCCCAGGGCGCTGGGCTCGATGTCGACCTGGATGAGCCGGGCGTCCGGGTTGATGAGCGCGCCGTGCTTCGTGGTCCAATGGTTCAGCGATGCGCCGAACGCGATTATGAGATCGGCGCTGCTGAGGATCTCGGTTGCTTTCGGCGAGGAGAATCCGCCTGAGATGCCCAGGGCGTAGGGGAGGCCGGCGAACAGGCCGTTGGCCGGGGCCGAGGTCGCGAGGACCGCGCCGATCTTGTCTGCGAGAGCGGCGAGTTCAGCGCCGGCGTCCGTTATTACCGCGCCGCGGCCGGCGATGATGGCCGGTCTGCTGGCGTTGGCGATGAGAGTTGCGGCCTCGGCGATTGATTCCTGTGCCGGCGCTGGCGGGCGGACGGGTGGCTTTCGTGGTTGGAGTGTCTCGTCCGGTTGGCGTTCTGCGGCCGGCTGGGCCTGGATGTCGATCGGGAGCATGAGCACCACGGGCCGCCGCTCGGTCACGGCGCGCTCATATGCGCGCTGGGCGTCGTTGGCTGCTGTGTTCGGACTGTGGAGCCGCTCCGCGATCGCGCCCACGGACTCGACCAAGTCGTGCTGATCGATCCGGAAGTTGCTCGTCAGTGCCGCCGCCGGCGTCTCGCCCGCGAGGACCAGCACCGGCGTTCGGCTCTTCGCCGCCTCGGCCAGCCCGGTCATCGTGTTGGTCAGACCAGGGCCCTGGTGCACGCTGCACACCGCGAGTCGCCCGGTGACCCGCGCGAACCCGTCCGCCATGGTTATTGCCCCACCCTCGTGGCGGGCGTGGTGGAAGCGCGCGCCACCGTTGGTCAGGGCGTTCGTCACGACGAGGTTGCCGCTGCCGAGAATGCCGAAGGCGTCAGTGACACCCAGGTTGGCGAGCGTGGCGCCGACGGTGTCGGCTACGGAGGCGGCTGGCGGGCTTTGAGCCACTGGCGCGCATGCTATTGCGTGGACGTTTACGGCTCTTGCCACGTGGGAACCCCGTCTCCGGCGGCCCGATCCGAGCCGCTCCCGTGGGCCTCTGCGGGCGCTCCGGCGGGCCGATCCGAGCCGCGTCGGCGGGCCGATGCGAGCGTTCCAGCGGGCCGGTCCGAGCCGACGAGTCGCTCTCGTTACTGTGAGGAGATATGGAATCTGGGGTCCAGACAAATCCGGCTGCCCGCCCTGCGACACGGGCGGACGGCGATGCCGCCATCGTGGCCAGCGGTCTCTACAAGGCCTACGGCGAGGTCCGAGCCCTGGAGGGCGTCGATCTCCGGGTGAGGCGAGGGACGGTGCTCGGCCTGCTCGGCCCGAACGGCGCCGGCAAGACCACGATCGTCCGGATTCTGACCACGCTTTTGAAACCCGACGCCGGGAGCGCCTCGGTCGTCGGCTATGACGTCGTGCACGACGCCGCTGCGCTGCGCCACGAGATCGGCCTGGCCGGCCAGTACGCCGCCGTTGATGAGAATTTGACCGGCCTCGAGAACCTGACCATGGTCGGTCGGCTGTACGGGTCCCGGCGTGCGACCGCCCGCGCGCGTGGGCAGGAACTGCTGGATCGCTTCGAACTCGACGAGGCCGCCAAGCGCGTGGTCAAGACGTACTCGGGCGGCATGCGCCGACGCCTCGACCTCGCCGCGGCGCTGGTCGCCAAGCCGCCGGTGCTGTTCCTCGACGAACCCACCACCGGTCTCGATCCCCGCAGCCGGCTGGCCCTGTGGCAGGTGATCGAGGGCCTGGTCGGGGAAGGCACGACCGTGCTCCTGACCACGCAGTACCTCGACGAGGCCGACCGCCTGGCAGACGAGATTGCCGTCATCGACCACGGCAAGGTGATCGCCGAGGGGACCTCGGACGAGCTCAAGGATCGCCTCGGTGGCGAGCGGCTCGACGTCCTTCTCGATGATGAAGAGGATGTGCCCACCGCGGTCGAGGCTCTCACGCCAATGTCAGACGAACCGCCGAGCTGCGAGGGCCGAACCGTGTCTGTTCACATCCGCCAGCGCAGTGGCGCGATCGTCGAGGCGGTCAAGCGTCTGAGCGATGTCGACATCGGTGTCGACGATCTCACGGTCCGCCGGCCGACCCTCGACGACGTGTTCCTCACGTTTACCGGCCACGCCGCCGAGCCGGAGGCCGATTCGGGCGGCGAGCTCGATGGGCGACACGGGGACTCGAAGCCGGATTCACGGCGGACGGACTCGAGGCGCAGCGACTCGACTCATGACGACTCACGGCGCGATGACGAATCAAGGCGCGATGACGAATCACGGCGCGCCGACAAGGAGCCCGCGTCGTGAAGCGCCTCGCCACCGACACGCTCATCATCGCCGAGCGCAACCTGATCCGGCTGCCGCGAGCGCCCGAGCTGCTCCTCGCCTTCACCGTCCAGCCGATTATGTTCGTTTTGCTGTTTCGCTACGTGTTCGGCGGAGCGATCGTGACCCCGGGCTACACGTACGTCGACTTCCTGATTCCGGGGATCATCACCCAGAACATCGCCTTCGGCGGCTTCGTCACCGCCCTCGGCCTCAACGAGGACCTCCACAAGGGCCTCATCGACCGCTTCCGATCGCTGCCTATGGCCCGCGCCGCGGTGCTCGCCGGCCGCACGGTGGCCGACATCGTCACGAACTTCCTCTCGATGACGATCCTGCTGGTCACGGGTGTGATCATCGGCTTCTCCTTCCACGCCAGCGTGCTGGATGTGGCGGCGGGGATCGTGCTGCTGCTCTTCTTCGGCTACGCCTTCTCATGGGTGTTCGCCTTCCTCGGCCTACTCGTCAGCACACCCGAGGCCGCCAACTCGATCGGCTTCATCGTCGTCTTCCCGCTCACCTTCATCTCCTCGGCCTTCGTCCCCGTCGCCTCCATGCCCGGCGCGCTCCAGTGGTTCGCCAAGATCAACCCCTTCACGATCGTCGTCGACGCCATGCGGGCGTTGTGGATCGGAGCCCCGGCGCACAACTACGTCTGGGAAGCGTTCCTCTGGTCAGCCGTGATCCTCGCGATCTTCGCCCCGCTCGCGGTGGGCCGGTACCGGCGGGCGGCGAGCACCTGAGACGAGGCCGGGCCGCCGCGTAAGCGCGACCTCGTCGACTCCGCCGCACCGCCGGCCCTACCAACCCCGGCCCTCGACCTCCCACCTGGCCGCGTCGGGCACTCACGCGGCCGGCGGGAGGTCGAGCTCAGCATCCACATCGCTGTAGTCGTCGATATCGATCACGACCACGGTCTTGCTCTGATTCCAGAACAGCCGGATGCAGCCAAATCCATACTCGACCTCATCCGGCGGCGGGAGCCCCTCGTTCTCCAGCAGCTCCCGCATCTTCGTCTCTGCCTCGATCTTTCTCTTGAGCGTTGCCATGCCCGAGATCGTCGGCCAGATCGCTGTAACGGATCAAGACATAGTCGTGAAGCTTGTGCGCCAACTGTGTGCCGTCTCTGTGCCGGGCCGCGTTTGCCTCGGGCTATCCGCGCCGGCACAGACGGGCGTGGGGCGAATTGGGCCAAATTGGCGCGATTTGGCTATCATTGAGCATCCGCCGCGGGGTGGAGCAGTCTGGTAGCTCGTCGGGCTCATAACCCGAAGGTCGCGGGTTCGAATCCCGCCCCCGCTACTAAGAAAAGCCCGGATTTCCGGGCTTTTTCTAATGGTCCCATATGCAACCTGGACGTTGCGGGTCCCCAATAGGTCCCCAAAAATGTCGTAGAATTGCATTTCTTGGGACCCCGCTTTGACCGATCTGGGGATCTCTCCCGACGCGGTGAGGAGGTCGTTCGGGACTCCGTTGGGGACCCACTCTCCTCAACACCCCGTGCCGGCGGTCAGCACCTCAGCGATGCCGGAGGCTCGTCTCGCGAGCCGCGCCAGACTGTCGATGAGGCGCGGGCGACCACGCTCAGTCCGCCGTCCTACCGGCCACGTTTATCTTGCGGAGCGAAAGCGCGGGGCGGTCTGGTATGCAAAGTACAGGCCGCCTGACGGCAGTCAGGTCAAGAAGATGCTCGGGCCGGCGTGGACCGGCCGCGGCCGGCCGCCGGACGGGTACTTCACCAAGCGTTTGGCCGAAGACTGGCTCCGGGACGCGCTTGACGAGCTTCGATTCACCGCCGGCTATGCCACGAACCGACCCCTCGAGACCGCGGTGTCTGTGCATGAGGCCCACGTGGCCAACCGGCCGGCGGAGGTCCGGACCAGCATCTCCTTCGCCGACGCTGCGGCCGAGTATTTGCGCTTCGCAGAGCAGGATCGCGGCTGCAAGCCTTCGACGCTGCGGAACTATCGCAACGCGATCAACGTGCACCTGCTCCCGGTGTTCGGCGAGATGGCCCTCGAGGACATCACCAGCCGCCAGGTCGAGCGCTGGCGGGCCGGAATGTCCAGTTCTCGCGAGCAGCGGGAGCTTTCCAACAAGACCAAGAACAACCTCCTGGTTCTCATGCACGCGATCTTCAGGCACGCGGTCAGGCTCTACGACCTGCCGGCCAACCCGCTGGCGAGCGTCGACCGCTTCCGGGTCCGCAGCAGCGGCGACATCCAGGTCTTCTCTACGGAAGAGGTTTGGGCGCTTGTCCGGGCGGCGTCGTCCGACACCGATGCGGCAATCTTCCTGACCGCCGCGTTCACTGGTCTACGACGCGGGGAGCTGCTTGCGCTGCGCTGGCGCGACGTCGACTTCTCGGGCTCAACCGTTAGGGTCCGCGCCAGCTACGCGGCCGGGCGTTTGACCACGCCGAAGTCCGGCAAGGTGCGTGCGGTGCCGATGGCCCCGGACGTGGCGAGCGCGCTGGCGCGGCTCGGCGAGCGGAAGGAGTTCACCGGCGATGACGACTTCGTTTTCGCCGGCGAGGCTGGGCTCCCGCTGGATGGCGACGCGCTGAGTAGCCGGTATCGAGACGCGCTTGCTCGCGCTGCGCTGCGGCCGCTGCGCTTTCACGATCTCCGGCATGCGTTCGGTACGCGGATGATCGGCAAGGCCGATATCCGGCGAGTGCAGGAGTGGATGGGTCATGCCGATATCCAGACCACGATGAAGTACCTGCATTACGCTCCGCGACAGGAGGACGCCGCCCTGGTGGCGGAGGCGTTTGGTGGCACATCCGGTGTCCCGGAGCGCCCTCAAAGCTCGTTGCGGGAGACGCCGGGGGGCGATCTGGAGTATGGGGCGAACAACGACACTCCTCGATGACGCGCTCACCCGGACCGTGGGTAGGCTCTCTGCCCGGGCAGCCTTTGCGTGCGCTGGTCTTGTATACGTTGGCTTGGGGCTCGTCCTCCCATATGCGACGGGCTCCACGGTGTTCGGCCACGTCGTCTGGAACGTGTTCGGAGTTGCCTGGGGTTGCGTGATCATCCTCACGTGGCTGTTTGCGAATCAGCAGCGGATGCACCGTCGGTTCCTGCTCGAGTGGTCATCCGATCTGCGGCGTCTGTCGGCGACCGAGTTCGAGTGGGTGGTCGGTGAGGTGATGCGCCGCGAGGGCTGGGACGTCGAGGAAACGGGGCGGCCAGACGCTGCCGATGGGAACGTCGACCTCCGGTTGTCTCGCGGCGGTCGCCGTCTGATCGTGCAGTGCAAGCGCTGGCAGTCGACGGTCGTCGGTGTCGACGAGGTGCGAAAACTCGCCGGAACCGTGGCAGGCGAGGGCCTCGGGAACGGCTCGGGAATTCTCGTCACCTTGTCGCAGTTCTCTGAAGGCGCCGTGGTGGAGGCGCGGCGCACGGGTATCGAGCTAGTGGTTCATCCTTCAAGTTCGTTGGGTTGGGTAGGTGACCTGCTTGTCGCCCAGAAGTTCTTGTCGACTTGTTCGGCGAGGATGGAGGCTGGCGATGGGTGTCATCAAGCAGATCGAGGTGTCAGCGGAGGACCGCGCGGAGCTTGAGCGGATCGTGCGAGCCGTGAGCTCGGAGGTGCGATTGGTGCAGCGCGCGCGGATTGTGCTGGCGGCCGCGGAGGGGTTGAGCGCGTTGGAGATCTGCGAGCGGGTGGGGTGCTCTGAGCCGACGGTGACGAAGTGGCGGGGTCGCTATGCGCGCGATCGGATCGTGGGGTTGCGGGACGCGCCGCGGTCCGGAGCTCCGTTGACGCACGGTCCGGTAACGCGGGCGTTGTTGATCGCGAAGGCGTGTACGCGTCCGGGGTCGACTGCGGAGGGCGCTCGGCGGGAGCGGTGGACGTATGAGGAGCTGGGCCGCGAGGTCGGGATGTCCGGCTCCCAGGCGCACGTGGTTCTCGCTCGCGCGGAGATCAAGCCGCACCGGACCGAGTACTGGATGATGACCGACTACTCGCGCCCGGAGTTCGAGGAGCGCCTCTCGGAGATCTGCGGGCTCTACGTCGACCCACCGGAGAACGTGCTGGTCGTTTCACTGGACGAGAAGACGGGGATCCAGGCCAAGGCGCCGACCAAGCCCGACGAGCCGCCGGCGCCGGGCAAGCCGGCGCGGCGCGAGCACGAGTACACCAGAAACGGCACGCAGTGCCTATTCGCCGCGCTGAAGGTCCACCACGGTGAGGTCACCGGGATGGCGTCAAAGACCCGCAACCGGTGGGACCTGATCCGGTTCCTGGATCACCTCGACTCGGAGATCCCGGTCGTGGAGGGCCAGAACATCGTCGCTGTCACCGACAACCTCTCCACCCGCGGCACCGACGAAGTGGAACAGTGGCTGATCGACCATCCGCGGTGGAGCTTCCAGTTCACCCCGAAGCACGCCTCGTGGCTGAACCAGATCGAGATCTTCTTCTCGATCCTCTGGCGTCGGCTGCTCAAGCACGGCATCTTCACGTCGGAGACCGATCTCGCCGAGCAGATGCTCGCGTACATCGAGACGTACAACCAGACCGCCAAACCGTTCAAGTGGACATACACCGGCAAGACCCTCGAAGCGTGACAAAGCCACTAACCAAACTAACTAACAGGATGAACCACTAGTGGACGGCCGTGTGCTTCTAGGCCGTATCGATCGTGTGCGGCGTCCGGAACCATGCCCTGCCTGCGGAGAGGCGATGATGCTCGACCGGTCGTGGCGGGGGTGGTGGCTGCGATGCTCGCGCTTCCCGGCATGCACAGGAAAGCGTAATCTCGGGACCGACCCAGCTGCGGCGGTCGATCTCCTACTCTCGCGCCCGACCATCGCCTAGCCGGGCCGGCCGAGGGATCGACGGCCGGTGGTCCGGGCAGGGCGGGTCCAGCACGTGATCCCGGCTGGATGGCTCTGCGCGTCTTGGCATACGCTCCCGGCCGTGCCTGATCTTCGTGAGCGCTGGCGCTCGAGCTTCATCGAGGCGACCATCTACGACTGGGCGGTGGAGCATGAGCACGTGGCGGGAGTGCTGGGGCGGTTGATCTGGGGCACTGACACCTCCGGCTTCTACCGCGACATCGCCCGCCTCTCCGACCTGCCTGCGGGCACCCGCGTGCTCGACATCCCGTGCGGTGGCGGCGTCGCCTTTCGCGCGCTGCGACCCGAGCAGGAACTCGACTACGTCGCGTGCGATCTCTCGCCGGTGATGCTCCGGCGGGCCCGTGCAGAGGCCGACCGTCGTGCCATTCGCTGGACCGCGTTCGTCGAGGCCGATGTCGAGGCGTTGCCCTTCGAGGACCGCAGCTTCGAACTTGTCGTGAGCTATACGGGTCTGCACTGCTTCCCGGACTCGCCCGCGGCGATCGCCGAGATGACGCGGGTCCTGCGCCCGGGAGGCGAGCTGCGCGGCACATCGGTGGTCAAGCGGACGGGGCTGCGTCAGGACGCCTTCGTCCGCCTAATGCAAGTCGGCGGGGTGTTCGGCCCCGGTCAGACCCTCGCTGAGCTTGAGACCTCCCTCGCCGACGCCGGGCTTGTGAAAGTGAACGTCTCACGCAACGGCGCGCTGGCGTCCTTCTCGGCTCATCGACGCGGGGGGAGCCGAAACCAAGGGCGCCGCGTCTAGTTGGATCCGACGCTTCGGCGGTGGTCTTTCAACGGTACTTCGAGCGGCTCTGCGCCGTGTATGAGGATCGTCGCGCCCCTTCAGTAGGCCGCGGCAATCTTTACCGACGGCGCTCTGGACCAGACAGTCACGACTCCACCGCCGACGCTCCCGCGAACCGGCGCCGGCCTTGATCAGAACACCAGCGAGCAGAATTGTCGGCGCGACGGTTGCTGTTGGGCAAAGGCGATTAGCCCGTGCCGCTTGACAACCGGCCCGCCATATGGGCGACGGAAGAGTCGTTCGCGCGGTGGCTGGTCGCGCGAGCGCTTCGCCACGAAGGCGATCACCGGCGTCAGCATGACCCGCGCGATCGAGTTGGCGCCGTCTCGATCACGACGATCGACGACAGGCCGCGATCGCATCGCCCGGCTCCCCGTGGTTTGAGACGGGCATGTGGACCAGTGCAGTGAGCCGCGCGCCGGCCCGTGCTGCCACGAGGGTGAGCAGACCAACTCGGGCAGGGACATGGCCCGGTTCTTGGAGCTGCTCTCGGCGCCACCGTGGAGGACGGTCCGGGCCCGGGCTCCTACTGCCGCAGGGCGGCAACCCTGCTGAAGCAACCCCGCACCGGCCTGACGGCAGCGAGCGGACCGTGGAGCCACCTGCCGTTCAGCTCGCGCTGCGTCGAGGACCGTTCAGTGCGGGATGGTGTAGGTCAGGTGCTGGTAGCCGTCGCGGCAGCCCACCTGTCCGGCGGCCGTCTTTGTGCATGACCAGCCGGCGAACTTCAGCTGCGCTTCGGCCTCGGCGGCGACTGTGAGCGCGTGCGCGCAGTCAATCGCCTGCACGGTGAGGCTGTCCACGGTGTATGTGTGCCCGTTGTAGGTGGCGTGCTGCTGGTTGGGCTGGCAGGCGACGGTGACGTCGGAGAGCAGGAACCGGGCGGCGTTGAGCGTGTATGACGTTCCCGGGGCGAGGTTGTTCTCGGCGTAGCGGGTGTGGACGCAGAGGGCGCCGGCGGCGATGCAGCTGGCGGCGTTCCCCGGCGAGAAGTTGCAGATCGGGTCGCCGTGCTGACAGTAGCTGCGCACCTTGCCGTAGTCGGCCGAGGGGAACTGGTGCGGTTTGGTGGTTTGCGCGGCGATGCCGTTGTGGTCGTCGCTGCCGATGTTGACCGGTCCGGGCTGGCCACGCCAGAATTTCGGGTCGCCGAGCAGGGCGATGTGGTCGACGCGGGCGCGTTCGGCGGCGCTGAGCCATCCGAGGTAGGTGTCGCCGACGACCTGCGCGCCCTGGCTGAGACCGACCAGGTCGAGCTTGCTGGTGTGGCAGGCCTGAAGGAACGCGCTGATTTGTGCGCGCAGCGCGGTGATGCCGGTCCCGACGCTGTCGTTGTACTCGGACTCCACGTATTTCTTCGGGTGGCTGAAGTCGATGCCGACAGCCTGATATTGGATGGGGTCGGCGTCGACGGACCGGTCAATCACCTGGGCCCAGTCGACCACCGACTGGACGGTCTGACCGTACCCGCCGTGGTCGGTCGCGGTCTCGCCGGACCCCCGTACCCCGAGAATCTCCACCGGCGGGCACGGCGGCGGCGAGGACAGGGGTTGCAGCGTTTTCACGAGCGCCGTGAGGTTCCCGATGGCCTGGCTCAGCAAGACGTAGCGCTGCGCGACCATGTATGTACGGCCCTGCTCATGCCAGGCCAGCAGGGACGGGTCGGCGGAATGCCCGGTCTCGGCCGCCCACACGGTCCGCGCACCGACTTTTATCTGATGAACGTCGGCCGCAATCGGGTCGTGAATGATGCTGTTGAGCGCCGCGTAGCTCAGCCGCTGGTAGTAGACGCAGAAGCTTGTCCCGGCGCAGTTGGAGGGCGCGAACGTGACCACATAGTCGACGCCCGAGTAGCGGGTCAGGCTGACCCCTGGCTGGGGTAGCCGGCGGGCAGGCTGGTGGGGAACAGGGGCGCCGGTGAAAGATGCCAGCTTTGTAGCTGCTGGCGCACCTGGGTTAGGGTCGCGGCGCGCGCGGCGGCGGGCAACCAGACCGCCGCCAGCGTGACGGCGAGCGCCGTCAGCGCCACCGACAGGTGACGCACACCGCGCCGTTCGCTGCGCCCGAGGAACAAGCCTGAACCGATCACCAATAAGCCCCGCTGGAAGCCTACCGCTTGACGGCCGTTGGGCGTAACTGTGGCGGACGACTGCTTGCGCGATCGGCGGACGGCCCATAGCGCAATCGGTTTAGACGACAAGGGCGTCACGCGAGTCAGCGGTTACCGCACGAGCGCTTGGCCATGAAAGGGGGCAGTTCGGCTATCCACATAGAGGCCGTCAGCGCGCGCCGTGTCGGAGAGGGCCGCCACGAGGCCGTCCCCGCGTGCCGAGTCCACACGAGCACCAATGTCGCGTCGCGCCGCGCTGGAGAGGCCGTATCTGCTGTTCCCTAGCTAGCTACTCCGGTGTCCGGGACTTCGCCCGGAACCGGTGGCCCCTTCGGGGCAGTGCGGCCCACAAAGCCGGTCGAGCGCCTTCGGGCTCCAGACCCGATGGGAGTCGTGAAATGACCTCGCATATACCTTGCCGTGCTTCGATGATCCGCGAGGCGCCCTCCTTGAGGCTACGCGGCTCGAGCATCCAAGTCGCTGACCTGACTGCCGAGACCACGTGATAGGAGCCGATCCGACCGGTGGAGGCCGGCCTGCTTCGTTGCATGGAAAGCGCCAGCGCGGCGCTGTTGCGGCACGTGGCTCCAGCTGTCCGAGAGCGGCCACGCGCGCCGCACGGTCGTCGCCCGCCGTGACAGCTGCTCCGCATGGAAAAAGGTACCAGGCCGCGGGCCCCTCATCGCCTTTCTTCCTGCGGCATGGCGACGCGCCTGCTGGTCGTAACGATTCTCGCGCCTCGACATGGCCATTTCGCTACCCGCATGCTCGGTATGTTGGGGAAGCGTTGGTTGACTTCTTGATTTCCCGCGTCGGCCCCGGCGTCTCGCTCATCAGGAGCACGGATCCGTTTGGCAGCATCAAGATCTTCCGCATTCAGCGGGCGAACTGGAAGGAGACGCCGGAGAAGCCCGGCATCTATTTGCTCTACGGCGTGGTCGCCGACGCGAAGCTAACGGCGTACGTCGGGATGAGCACCACGAACATGCGTGCCCGGATCCACAGCCATCACATAAACGCGGAGAAGAACTGGTTTGGCGCATTGTTCGCGGTCCCGGTGCCTACGCCGCTCCTGTGCCCGGCGATTGAAGCGGAGCTAATCGAGCGTATGGACGAAGCTGGCGTCGTCGACGTGATCGATAACAAGGCCCACGGGCACCTGCATCTTGGCGCAGACGACGCTCACGTGGAACCAGCCGTTGAGCGGATCGTCGAGGGACTACAGCTCGTGCTCGGCAGCGACATCTTCACTGCTGCCGACCAAGAAGACATCCACGTGCCCGAGCCGCATGAGCGCCTGAAACCACTCAGCCGAGAGAATCGCGGAGCAGCCTCAGAGCCACGCTTCCGAGAGGAGAATGCCCCAAAGGACGCGACTCACGGCTGGGCCGGAGGTGACCTCCGCGCGTATGGATGCTTCCTCGGCTCTGAACCAGAGAAGCGGTTTCGCGTGTGGGCCGAGTCGGAGTGGCGCTGGGCGAGAGTCAACTGGGCGACGGTAACGGCCGAAGCTCAGTCGAAGGTGAAGCAACGCCAAGATGGTTTAGTGAAGGCTAGCGTTCTCGAAAGCAAGACAATGACGTTCGCCAAGGACCACGTATTTGACAACTGGAGCGTGGCGGCGCAGACCATAAGGGGTCGGGCTGCGACCTCAGGTGCCTACCACTGGCAGAGGCTCAAGTCTGTCGACCAGTGAACTCGAGAGTCGACTCGAGCTCACGCCTCGGCGCGTGGAGGTAGTCTCAGCCGGTCAAAGCCGTCCTCCGCGTCGCCAATCATTCCGGCTGACCCCACCGCTACAGGGAGTTACGTGTTGCAGCACGTGATCGCATCGGACGACCGGCAGAAGGGCGACCGTCGGCACCTGCGTCGGGCGCGCCAAAGTGTCGGTCAGTCGCCCACCTCGGAAGCGGATGCGTGGCGGGGCGCAGCCGCTATCCCTCCGACTCGCCAGGTGCGGGTACAGTGTCGTATGGCCGCACGAGTTCTTAGGAGTAGCACGTCCGCGAGAAGGATCTAACTGACGCCGTCGCGGAGATCGCGGTTCGCGATGCCGCGTTTCGACTCAGCCTGATGCGGAGCCTGCTTGCGGCTGCCGCTGGCGGGAGTTCCGCTTCGGCGGAACGCGCGCGGGACTTGCGCCGTCACGCACCGCGCAAGTCGGTTTCCTTTAGCAACCAGCGGACGAACTCCAACGAGCTTGGCTTCTTTCAGGCTGCGAAAGAGCTTTTCGGGCGCCCGAAGAACCTTTGGAGTTTCGTGGACTGGGTCTGGGAGGGGGCTTCCTTCACTCTTGCCGTGGAGGTGAAGATCCATGACGGCACGATCTTCCAGCCAGATCAACTTGACCGATACGTGGCGGCTGCCAAGCATGCGGGAAAGGTCCACTACGGCGCTTTGGCGCTCGTCAGCGCATTCCTGCCTCGGGAGGTGCTGGGTAAGGTTCAACGTCGCCGAGGCTTCATTGGCGCCGTCACGTGGACCGATGCCGAACCGCTGCTGAGACTCGTTTGCCCGAGCGCTACCGAGGACGCCAATCGGTGGTCAGCCCTACTTGATGAGGTCCTCTCGGACTAATCGTTCGCGTCGCCCCCAGGGGCAAAGGCAGCGTCGGGCTCTCCTTGCATTTCGTCCTCCCGGGCCGGGCTTCCGGGTCCCATCGAGAGACAACTGCACGGTGATGCCCGGTGAAGCAGTCCGAAGGCTCATCGTCAGCCGAGCTCTGGATCATCCAGATCCAGGCTTGCGCTGCCGCATTCCGAAAGGGAAAGCGCAAGCCGGTCGGCCTCGCTCGCCGCGTCCGACGTGCGATCCGCAGTACGAGTCCGGGGTCGCGGTCGCCACGGGACGCTTTCCGTTGATTCCATTCTGGCGGCGGGCGACGCCTGACTCAGCGACACCCAGAGAACGACCTCACCCGCGTTCGGAGATTCGGCCCGGAAGCGATCGCGGTCGATCAGTGCTAGCTCAGGGCCAAGCACCTTGTCGGCCAGGCGATGGGCAGTAGTTGTCCACATCTGATCGTCGACTCAGAGCGGATGCGGTTCAGTCCAGCGAGGCCTAGCTTTTTGTTAGACACCTGCGAGTGCCGAGGCGCGTGTCGATGGGCGCTTGAATTGTCACATCCAACAGGAGGGCCAAAATGCACCCGACAGAGACCGTCCCTTTTCGGGACCCTAAGACCGGCGAGAACACCGACCTCGAGCTTCGGCTCGGCACATCGTCGTGGGATGACGATACCTACTCGGTGAAGTTCACGTGGTGGGACAAGCGCCACCACGCCGCACGCGGCGGCGAAATTCCGATGGACGCGCTGCCGCAAATGCTGGAGTTCGCAATTAGAGAAGGCGACCTCGAGCTCGCCCCAGCGCCGGCAAACACGAACGAATAGCGCTGTCTAATCGAAACCCTGGGCGCGGATCGACTTGTGCTTTCCCGCTGTCGAACTCAGACGGCGGGACGCCTGCGTCGGCGGGCGTCGCCAGCCACGGTTGATCGAGACGGATTTCTCCCGTCGCCCACCAGCACCAATGCGATGGCGAGCCGCTGCCCGTCTACTAGGGCTGCAAAGGGACTACGGCGCGACAACGTTCTGGCCGGGGTGACGCTGCCACTTGTGCACAGCTGGAGCCACGTGCCGCAACAGCGCCATGCTGGCGCTTTCCAATCAACGCAGTGGGCCGGCTTCCATCAGGGCAGGTCCAAGTCGGAGCGCCGCCTATCGCGTGAATTGAGAAGCAAGGAGTCCCGGAAGCCCGCCGTCCTACCTTCGGGGTCCGGACCCGAAGAGGAAATCATGGTGTAGGTCTTCGTGCGAGGCGTGCCAACGACGTTCGCAAGCTGTCGTGGGACGGCGGGTTGAATTGCGCACGCCGCCAGCAGTACCGCCGGCTGTCTCGCGAGGCGTTTCTGCCAGCGTGCAGGCTGCCGCATTACTGGTGACGTCGCTGGATTGCCTGGTTTCGACGTTGAGTGCTTTTACGGCCGATGCTCGGTGGCTGCGAGGCTGATCGTTTAGGCGGAGGCGGTCGGCTTCCGCACCATCTCGACGAATACCCAGACCGCGAGGAGGCGGGCCAGCGCTTCACTCAAGGTGGTGGGCGCGTCGGGCGAGTCCTCGTGTAGCTCGACGACGGCGCGGGATAGCCAGGCGATGGCTTGCTGTGCTTGCTCGACGATCGTCGGAGGATCCGCATCCAGAAGCGCCGATTGAAGGACGCGGTCGGCGATGTCGCAGATGACGGGCAGCCATTCCTCTGCCTGGAAACCGTGCGCGGCGCCGTCGCGCTCCAGCGCTGAATGGCAGCGGCGAAGCGCCGACGCGGTGTTCCGGCTGGCCGTGGCGAGGAGCTGCTCAGGAGGTTCGCCTGGCGCGCCCTCGGGCATGGCGTGGAGGATGTGAATGGCCACGCTCGCTGTCGCCGTGGGTGGAATGGCGGCGGCAACGAGAGATAGGGCCCCGGTTATCGCACCGCCCATCGTGTCGTCGGATTCAGCACCGCGACGCTGCGCGTCTTGGTAGCGCGTTTCGAGCTCGTGTTGCGTCCGGGTGGCAAGCCGGCGGTAGGTGTTGTTCAGGTTGATCACTGGGCCGTCGTCAGCATGACGCGAGCGGCGGCGGCCCGGGTTCTCGCCGGCGTGATTGTCGGTGTTTCGCTCCTCGGGGGATGAGAGCCCCGAGAGACATACCTAGGCGGTATTGCCCGAGTTCTCTGTGATCTCCCCGACCGTGGCGGTCGCCGGAAGGTGACCCGCCGCGTGCTCGCGGGGCTGCGCCGCATGTCGCCGTGGATGCGAAGCGTGATCCTGGCCGCGGCGCTGCTGGCGGCGTTGAGCGTCGCCGCCGAGCTCTCGATACGGAGCTCGCAGCACCGAAAGGCGAGCCGCTGGCCGACTGCTGCAGAGAGAACCAGCCGGCCCGCCCAGCTTCCGCCGCATCCGCCGGTTCTCGCTCAACCGGACCTGGCTGACGCTCGCCGGGCTGCCGAACGGTTTCTCTCCAGCTACCTCCGCTTCGCCTATGGACGATCACTGGCGCGGTCGGTTGCGCCGGTGGCACCGGCCGTCCGCGACCAGCTTCTGCGCGGCGGCGCAGCGGTCACGCCGGCCGAGCGCCACCGGCACCCGCACGTGGTCTCGCTGCAAGTGGTCGCAGAAGGGGCGGGCTCGACCAGTGCGACCGCATTGGTCGAAGACGGCGGCGTCACGAGCTACGGGGTACGCGTCACGTCCCGACGACGGCGCTCGGGCTGGGTCGTGGGCGCGGCCAGCGGGTGATTGCCGCCGATGCCGGTTCTCTCGCGCAAGCGCACGTTCCGGATCCTGATCGTCGTTGCGGCTGCGCTGCCGCTACTGCTGGCTATGGGTGCGGCGGTGATCTCGGTGTTGATCGGGCAGAGTTGCTCGGGCGGCGGAAGCGGGGATGCTCCGTCGAAGGTGGCGCAGCGCGACATCCCGGCCAACTTCCTATCGATCTACGAGCAGGTGGGCAGCCGCTACCGGATCCCGTGGGAGATCCTGGCCGGGATCGGCAAGGAGGAATGCGACCAGGGCCGCGACCCTGACCCGTCGTGCACGCCGCAGCCGGGAGCCAAGGGACCCGGGGTGGCCAACTTCGCCGGCGCGTCCGGACCCATGCAGATCGGAATCGGCGGGGCGGCCGGGGATGAGTACGCCCTCGGACATGGTTCCTTTGAGGCCGAGCAGGAGGCGGTCGTTGAACGAGCCGGGGTGATAGAGCCCGTCGCTGTCGCCGATCACGGTGTCGGTCACGCCGCACAGATCCAGCAGCCGGTACCAGTCGACGTTATTGCGGGCGAGTCGGGAGACCTCGAGGCCGAGCACCAGCCCGGCGTGCCCGAGCGCGACCTCGGCTGCCAGCCGGGCGAACCCCGAACGGTCCGACAGTCCGGAGCCCGAGATCCCGAGGTCTTCGTCGATCACGACGATCTGATCACGCGAGAATCCGAGCTCGATCGCACGCTCGACCAGCGCGTACTGGCGTTGCGTGGACTCGACGTTGCGCTCCAGCTGCGCCTGGGAGGACTGCCGCAGGTAGACGAACGCTTGGCGGCGCAGATGCGAGCTGGTCAACTTCGATCGCTCGCTCACCGCGTCAGCTCCGATCGCTGCTCGACGAGTTCGGCGAGCTCCAGCAGGCAGAACGCGAGTTCGCGCGCGTCGTCCGGACGCAGATGCGCGAGCACCGGCGCCGCGGGCGCGAGCGGCCGGCCGTGCTCGTCACTGAGTTCACCCGCGCCCTCATCGGTCAGACACACCGTCACCAGCTCCAGCCCGCTACCGCCGACCCGGCTCAACGTCCTGCCATCCAGCCGCGCCAGCACCCGCTCCCGGTACTCGCTCATCGCCGGCCTCCGGCACGATCGTCTGCGCGATCATCGCCGCCAGCAAGCTCATCGCGGTCTGCCGCTGCTGCTCGCCGACGAGCTCCCACAACGCCGCCGCGGGCGCCGGACTGTCGGCCAGTTCGAGACGCAACTGCACGATCGATCTCCTCGCTGCGCTGATCATCGCGCTCGGCCAGGACGACACGCTCCAACAGCGGCGCCAGCACCCGCCGCGTCGCGAGCAAATCCTCCAGCGACGCCAACGTGCCCGTCCCCGCCTCGACCTGATCGGGCGTTGCCTGCAGATCGGTCCACGCGGCCGAGACCATCAGATGGCTGCCGTCCGGGAGCACCAGGATCAGCTCCAAGCGCCCACGGCGGCGCATCCAGCCCATCAGCTCAAGCGGCCGTCCCTCCCACGCGTGCGCGCGCCGGACGACCCGGACCGTTGCCGGGAAGCCATCGAGGTGGGCAGTGTGTCGTGTCTTCCTTCACCACGCTTGACCAGGCGTGGTTGGAGATGTTTGTCGAGCGCCGGATAGCGGACAGGAGGGTCCTGCGCCTGATCCAGAAGTGGCTCAGGGCAGGGGTCATCGAGGACGGGGTGTGGTCGAGGACCGAGGAGGGGACGGCGCAAGGAGCTTTATGCGCAGCTGCGCATAACGCCCCATATGAGCAGCGGTGGGTTATGCGCAGCGTCAGCCTGGATCGCTTGTAGCGACGGGGGTTGACGGTCGAGCGCTGCGCATAACGCGGAGGTGGTTAGCGGAGGTTGGTGAGCCAGTTGAGCAGTTCGGGGTCTTGGTTCCATTCGGCCTGCTCGGCGCTGACTACGTCGTCGTAGACGGCTTCGAGGGCTTTGCGTTTCGCTTCGGTCGACGCGCGTGCGTAGATGTCGGTGGTGGAGAGGTCGACGTGGCCGAGGATGTCGCGGATGTAGGGCAGGGGCACGCCAGCGTCGTAGAGATGCATGGCCCGACTGTGGCGCAGCACGTGCGGGCTCAGCTGGGCGCCGGTGAGCGTCGGGTCGGCCGTTTGGGCTTGGTATTTGCGCAGGATCCAGGCGATCCCGCCGCGGCTGAGTTTCGCTCGGTGTTGGTTGAAGAACACCGGACGGTCATCCCGGCCGGGATTGTCGAGTTGGCGTTCGGCGAGGTAGGCGGCGAGCAGCGCCGCCGTGTTGGCGTCGATCGGGACGTGCCTGGTCTTCCGGCCTTTGCCGGTCAGCGCGACCATCGCGGGGTTCTCCAGTCTGATGTCCCGGACTGTGAGATCGGCGGTCTCTTGGACGCGTGCGGCGGTGTCGTAGAGGGTGGCCAGGAGGGTCGCGTCACGCCGGCCTTGGCGGGTGGTGCGGTCGGGTAGGGCGAGCAGCTGCCGGGTCTGCTCGACGGTGAGGTGCGCGATCGCTGGCTGGTCGTGTTTGCTCGAGGGGATCTGGAGGATGTCCTGGCAGCACGCCATCCGCGCCGGATCCTGGGTTTGCATCCAGCGGAAGAACGAGCTGATCGCGGCGAGCCGCTGGTTGCACGTCGAGGGGCTGTTGTGACGCTCGGTGCGCAGCCAGGCGAGGAATCCGGTGACCGCGGTGACGTCGAGGTGTTCGAGGGTGAGCCGTTCGGGCGGGATGTTCCGCTCGTCGCGGAACCAGCAGATCAGCAGCTTGAACGTGTCGCGGTAGGAGCTGATCGTGTTCGGTGAGCAGCCGCGCAGCCCGGCCATGTGATCGGTCAGATAGCGGCGCAGGCTGACCGCGAAGTCAGTCGCCATGCGCTTGCTCTGCCGTCACTGGAGGCGGGACGATGTCGCCGAGCGTCTGCTGAACGCGGGCGGTGATGTCCGGATAGGACTCCGCGGTCAGGTGCAGGTAGTAGGCGGTGTCACCGATCGACGAATGCCCCAGATACGCTTGCAGGACCGGCAGCAGCGCATCGACGTTCTCGCCTCGCGCGAACCAGGCGCGCAGGTTGTTCACCGCCGCCGTGTGACGCAGGTCATGAACGCGCGGGCCGTGTCCGCGGCCGCCGTGCGGGATCCGTGCCTGCCACAGAAACCGCCGGAAGTTGTGGTTGACGTTCATGAGCGTCAACGGCACACCCAGCGTTGCGCCGGGGAAGAACCATTCCCAGCCTGGCTGTCCGGCGAGCGTGGCGTGGTAGTCGACGAGCCGTTCGCGCAGCGGCCCTGAGACGGGCAGTTGCCGGTCTTTGCCGCCTTTCGCGTCACGGATCTGCAGCATGCCCGCGTCGATGTCGAGATCCGCGACGCGCAGCAACCTGGCCTCGGAGCAGCGCAGCCCGCACGCGTAGATCGTGCGGAACAGGACCGGCATCACCAAGTGCCGGAACGGCACCTCCGAGCAGTAGCGGCACCGGTCAGTCTGCGCGAACAAGGCCGCCAATTCCTGATCGGTGTAGATGTGCGGGACGTAACGCGCGGGCTTCTCGAGCACCCCGGCCGGCAGCACGTACGCGTCAACGCCGCGACGGTGAAACCAGCGAGCGAGCTCCCTGACCGGCGCGACCAGGCTCTGCAACGTCGCGGGCTTCACCGCCCGCCCTCTTGCCGCGGCGATCCACGCCTGCACCGACGCTTGCGTGACCGCGCCAAGCCCGGGGAACTCGCTGGCGCTGAACGCGTGGAAGCGGGCCAGCGCTCGCTCCTCGCTCACGTACTTGTAGCCGAGCGCACGTTTCTCCGCGACCAGCTCCGCGATCGCGCCGGCCAGCTCGATCTCGCCGGTCATCGCGTCAGCCCCTCTCGCGCGGGCCTGTCCGGATCCAGCGCGCACTTGGCCAATAGGCCGAGCGAGGACTTCAGATAAACGCCGGTCGACTCGACGGACTGGTGGCCGAGGATGTCGGCGATCTGCTCGACCGGAGTGCCGTCCTCCATCAACCGGGTCGCGAGCGTGTGCCTGAGCGAGTGCATCCCGCGGCGACGGTTCTCACTCACCGACACGCGCGCGACGCGAGCGTGCTTGACCAGGATCTGATGCAGATGGTCCTGATCGGAGAACGCGCCGATCGGAGCGGTATGCCGCAGAAACACCTGCGGGCAATCGCTCACCGGCCGGCCGTCGCGGACGTAATCGATGATCGCCCAGCCAACATCCTTCAACAACGGCAACTGCACCCGCCGACCGGTCTTCGCCTGCACCACCGAGAGCCGATTGCCGGGCCAGTCCAAGTCAGCGAACTCGAGCCGTTTGACGTCCACGGCACGCAAACCGAGCCGGCAGATCAACAGCACGATCGCGTAATCGCGTTTCCCGGACGGGTTACCGCGATCGATCGCCTCCAAGACCTTCGCGACGTCCGCCACCTCCCAGACCGACGGGATCCTCGCCTGCTTGGTCGACCGGACCGCCGGGACCGTCTCCAGCACCCGCGGATCGGTCAGCCCGCCGGCGGCAGCGAACCGCAGAAGCGACCTGACCGCGCACAGCTTGTGCTCCACCGTCTTCGGCGCATAGCCCGCCAGCGTCGTGACGAACGCGCCGATCACCGCGCCGTCCAGCGCAGCCAGCCCGCCCCGGCTCGCTGTGAACGCGAGAAACTCCCCAGCGACCGTGCCATACGCCCGGACCGTCGAGACCGCGCAACCATCCGCCCGCAGCCACGCCCCAAACCCGGCGAGGACCTCGGCATGCGCGGCGCTGATCTTGCTCACGCTCCGGGAATAGCGGCGCAGCACCGACCCGTGAACCGCGAAGTCGTCGAGCATCGCCGCGACGCGGAACACGTAGACGTCGGTCTGCTTCAGCGTCCCGGCTTGCTCCTTCGCAAAGAAGCCGCCGCACGCCTCATCGACCCACGCCATCGCGACATCCGCCGAGAACTCCTGCACGCCCCGGGCCGCGAACCACCTCTCCAGACGCCGCCAGTACCCGCGATACCACTTCAGCGTCGACGGCTGGTAGCCGAGGCGCACCAACTCGGCGTCCAGTCCGGACACCAGCTCAGAAACAACAGCCATCACGGTCCCTCCGATCACGAACGACCGGGCACCACGCCCGAGCCGCGAGACCAGAGCCTCTCCCGCGTTATGCGCAGCGCTCGACCGTCAACCCCGCACGCTGCGGGAACTACAAGCCAGCACTGCGCATAACCCAGCGCTGCTCATATGGAGCTTCAGCTTCACCGCTGCTTGCGAACATCTACTTGCATTACGTCTTCGACCTATGGGCCGACCAGTGGCGCCGGCGGCACGCGCGCGGGCAGGTGAGCTTCGTGCGGTTCGCCGACGACTACGTGGCGGGTTTTGAGCATCGTGATGACGCTGAGCGGTTCCTGGCCGAGCTACGCGAGCGGTTTGCGAAGTTCGCGCTGGAGCTGGCGCCGGAGAAGACGCGGCTGATCGAGTTCGGGCGGTTCGCCGCCCGGGATCGAGCCAGGCGTGGGCTTCCAAAGCCGGAGACGTTCGAGTTCCTCGGGTTCACGCATATTTGCGCGAAGACGAGGGCCGGGCGGTTCAAGCTCAAGCGGGTCACGAGCAAGAAACGGAGGGTGGCGAAGCTGAAGGCGGTCAAGACCGAGCTGATGCGACGTCGACACCTCCCGATCCCCGAACAAGGGCGCTGGCTCGCCAGCGTCCTGCGCGGGCACTACAACTACTACGCGGTGCCCGACAACAGCGAGGCGTTGCGTGGCTTCCGCCACCGGGTCATGCGCCACTGGCTACGCGCGCTTCGGCGCCGCAGCCAGAAAGATGACACGACCTGGGAGCAGATCCACCGCTACGCCCGCCGATGGCTACCCGAACCCCGCGTCCTGCACCCGTGGCCCGAGGCGCGGTTCGCCGCCAAAACCCAAGGCAAGAGCCCAGTGAGCTAGACACTCACGCTGGGATCCGCGCGGGGGGCCGCCAGCAACGGCGGTCCCCACCGCGATCACGCACGCGCGGCGCCGTGGGAACGAGGCTCTCGAGCGCTTGATGGACCGAGAATGGCCGGCGGCGAGCGTCGTCACTGCCGCTTCGGCAGCTGGCGGACCGCGCGTCTGAAAGCCTCGCTGCGGGTCGGGGAGAACGTGGACGCGACCCAGCCAGAAGTTCACAGGATTCTGTAAATAGCTGTTGGCCCAACTGCACGTGAGCTCGGCTCCGCGCCCAGCCCGGTGTCGGGCCGATCGTTTCGACGGCAGGTCTCGGGGTTCGACCCCAGAGATGTCTACGTGGTATTCCATCGACATGCCCTACGACTACGGAAGCCAGTACCAGGTGCGCCGGTGGGTCTCGAGCGCACCGACGTGTTCAACGCGCACCTCCGCCGGGCGAGCCCGACTC
This sequence comes from uncultured Solirubrobacterales bacterium, assembly GCA_963796885.1. Lineage (GTDB taxonomy): Bacteria > Actinomycetota > Thermoleophilia > Solirubrobacterales > Solirubrobacteraceae > Palsa-465. Next base: position 36,370 of record CAWCNP010000023.1, on the reverse strand, counting down.
TTGACGAATGGGTAGACGACATCGCGTGGATCGCGCCGGCCGCGGAAGACCATCACGAGCTTCGCGACGAGGCCTGGTCTGCCGCCGGGCTGCCGACACCGTCCCCGCAGGATGCGGGCTGGTGGCCACCGGGCGGTCAGGTGTGGGATGCGGTCGCGAAAGCGACTGGAACTGATGGGCAGGCGGGCGCGATCTTCGTCGAGGCGAAGGGCCGCGAATCTGAGCTCCGCTCTGTGGGATCAAGGGCCACTGATCCCGAGAGCATCAGCGCGATCCGCTCGGCGCTTGCCGACGTTCAGGCCGCAGTCGAGACGCCCATCGGCACCAACTGGATGGGACCGACTTATCAGCCGGCGAACCGGTTGGCGATGCTGTACTTCGCTCGCTGCAGACGGCAGCCAGCCGTGCCCGTCTGGCTGGTCTCCTTGTACGTGTGCGGCGAGCGCTACAAGTCCGTCAGCGGGAGGAACGGTGGCGGCCGATCATCCGGTCCCTGCACGACGAGATGGGGCTGCGACATGGACGCACCGTCCTGTCCGAATGGTGGATCGAGCTGTTCCTCCCAGCGTTGGCACGGCCGGCACCGACGACGCCGCCAGCAACATGGGAGCGATGAGCGAGAGGGAGCGGAGTGAGGTCCGCTGATCGTCAATCAGCCAGATAGGCTCGGCTGCTCGAGAGCGGCCCGGAGGGCGAGCGCCTCGATTGCAAGACGGGCGTTCTCCGGGTTGTCGTCGATCTCGCCGGACCGCCAAGCCTGCACGTAGTCGGCCGGCGCGCGGCCCGAGCGCTCTTCGAAGCGGGCGACCCGATCCTGGAGATTGTGCGGCTCTCCGTCCCTGGGGGCGCCCTGCTCTTCGAGCACGCTGGTCGGGTTCAGGTAGCGATCCATCTCCGCTGACGGAATCCGAACGGTCTTGCCGATCCGGATGGCCTTGATCTCGCCGCGCTCGATCTTCTTGTAGACGGCCGACTCGCTGAGGTTGAAGCGCTCGGCGTAGTCGCGGACGCGCAGATAGTGGTCGTCAACTCGGGCCATGGCTCATAGCGTAGTACAGAAGATACAAGGATTCCACGAAATAGAGGATATCCAGAATATCGACAGCCAACACCGCGGGCTTGAGTCCGAGCGATCGCGCAGAATGCCGGCCTTGTCCGACGATCGCGTGTGGTTCGTCGCCGAGCGTTTCGAGCAGCTCCGTGACCTCCTTTTCGAGTCCGGCTACGCCCTCGATCCGGGTCCCCGCGATCCGAACGAATGGAACGAGCGCCACTACGAGGAACCGCCAACCGGCGTCGTTCGGCTGAAAGGCGTCCGGCTGCGCGAGCTCGAGGACGACGACTCCGATTTCGATCCCGAGATCACGTTCAGCATCGAGGAGTTGTGGTCTGCGGACTACGTCGACGGTGCCCAATTGGAGCGTGGCTATTACCTGGTCGAGCACAGCTATCACGCCCATTACCACGGCATCGACCAACGCTGGGATTTCGACCCGGCGCGGCATCCCGAAGCGCCCTACCATCGGCATCCGCCAGGCCGCGGTTCGGAGCGTCGAGCTCTTGACGGCCCGATCAGCCCAGCAGACGCTTTGCAGGAATTCGCAAAGTGGATCGAGAAGCGGGATCAGGGGTCCCGCGAGCCTGATCGGGACTCGTGAACCCGCAGGGCACGGCGCCCGGACGCTAGGAATCGTCGAGCTGCTCGCGCAGCACGGCGAGCTCGCTCCGCATTGCCTCGATCATCGCCTGGTGGACGCGAGGATGAACGTTCGGTGACGGTCTGGCGCTCTTGGCTGCGGCGATCGCGCGCTCGAACTCCGCTGCGGCTTCGATGCTCCTCTGCTGCATCGCATCCTCGCCCGCGCCTTCGGACGAACTCGAATCGCCAGCACCGTTCATCCGACGATTATCCGCCTACCCCCTGGGACCACCCGCCCGGACAGCTGCCGACCGAGATCGCCGTGTCGGTCGTGGCCCCGGCCGGACTTGAGCCGGGTGGTTCTGCGGGTGTCTGATCCGACGACGAGGGCGGTGCGGCTGGGAAGGCCCCCTGGGCGACGACACGGGCGTTGTGCCGCAGCGCGGTCGCCGCTATCGAGTCTCATGGACGAGGACCAGCGCTACACCACGCCTATCAGTGTCTCCTCCTGTTGATCTCGAAGGCGCCGCCGGACACCGTCCGGACTGACATCCGCCGGTCCACTGAAGCTGTCGCGCTCATCCGAACCCGATCTTCCGAACGGCGGCCAAGGGGCGGCCGCCAGCGCGGAGGTTGTACAGCTCGGCAAGCGGGGTCGCCGAGCTGACCCGAGCAGACGATCCCGACGATTCGAGCCAACCATTCGCATCTGTGGCGGCCAAGCGCTCAAATTCGATGACGGCGGCACAACGGCCAGACGGATCACCGCGGGATGCATCTTGGCGAGCGGTTCGTTGGTCGTGATCAGAACCAGGAGCTTGAGGCCTTGCCCCAGGAGACCGTCGACGACGTTCAGTAGTCGGGACAGGCCTTGCCCGGTGTCGAGCTTCGCATCTACGCCGAGTAGCTCGCCAGTGTCCTCAAGGACGATCAGGCGCCACTTGTCGTCGCCAACTTGACCATCCTCATGGCCTCGTTCCTCGTAGGGCTCGTAGTAGTCGTCGCTGTTCATCAGCACGTCGCGCATGTACGACGTTGGTGTGCCGAAGAACGACTCGGGATCCATGACGTAATGGATCTCGCACCAGGCGCGCCATGAACGGGCGAGCGCGCGAAGCGCGTGCGTTTTGCCGGTTCCGGGCTCCCCGTGCCAAAGAATGAGCTTCCCGGCGTCCCGGCCCTCAGGGTGCTCGAGCAGCGCGCTAAGTCGTGAGCGAGTGGCTGGCGCGTAGTTTGGCGCGATCTCCGACCACAAAGCCGTCGGCAGACGGCGGCGCGTCGAGCTGTGGACTCCGTACGACCAGAAGGTAACTGGCACGAGGCCCTCGTCCTCGGACACGAGAGCCTCCGCATCCGGTGGCAGCAGCGAGCGCAGCGTCTGCTCGGCTGCGTCCAAGAAGTCGGCGTCAGCCGCTGCGAAGGATGCCTTCGCGACGCCATCTTCGCTCAGGAAGAGGCGTGCAACCGCGCCACCGAGATCGAAGACCCAGGCGCACTCTCCCGAGAGTGAGCGCTTTGTCGACGAGCAGACTGCCGGCCAGACGACGTCAGCCGGCCGTGCGGTTGTAGGCCACTCCTGATGGCGGATGTGAAACGCGCCCCCGGTCCAGTAGGAGCGCCTGGAACACCATCGTCGGGACGCTGCTGACATCGAGCACAACCGCATCCGCGAGCTGTGAGCGGAGACGTCCGAGTTCAGCGACGCCGGCGACCAATACGCGCACGACAGATCCCAGCCCTGCAGCGAGCGCCCGGGTCCGAAGGAGCTGCGGATCGTTTACCGGCCATACCGCTCCCGTCTGCTTCACGAACCCCGACGGCTCGTCTGCCGCATGCGGCCACTGCCGCCACGCCGTGATGGAGCTGGCTTCGGCTCGACGATTGGGTATTCGAAGTACCACTCGCGAGCGAGCTGTTCGGCCTCGCGCTCGAGCGGCATTCTCAGGGCAGCGCGATGCCGGAAGAAGCGGCGCGCCCCCGGCCCGACCAACGCGCTGCGAGGAGCTCTCTGTCGGCCTGCGCGAACAGCGCCAGTGGCCCGCCGGGATCGGCCCTACCTGTACACCGAGCTCGCGCCCGTCGGCGCCAAGCATTCGGCGGAGCTGATCCCGGCCGAGGGACGCCCGTCGGCGCCAAGCATTCGGCGGAGCTGATCCCGGCCGAGGGATTCAGGGGCGACGTACGCCAGGACGCAGCCCACGTGCTCGGAATCTCTGAGGAGTTCGAGGTGGTGGACAACCTCGGCGCCTCCGGGTCCTCGGCACGCTGATCGGCTTCAAGCTGCACTTCGAGACGGCCAGTAGCCTGTGGGGCGGGCGCCGCGTGCGGGTGCTGGCCCGCCGGCCCGAATACATCGAGCTCGGCGGCGACCGGTCGGCCACCTACATCTAAGTGGCCAACAGCCACGACGGATCGATGGCGGTCACCGCTGCGGTCACCCCGATCCGGATCGTGTAGGCCAACACCCTGGGTGCGGCGCTACGCCAGGCCGAGCACGGCTTCGCGGCGCAGCGCACGTTCGCTTTCGCCACACCGGCAATCTGCAGGCCAACTTCTACCAGGCGCGCCGGGTGCTGGGGGTGACGATCGACTACGAGGAGCAGTTCAAGATCCTGGCCGACCGCCCGCCGGATCCCATCACCGAGAACGCGCTCGAGCACCGGGTGCTGCGCCACCTCTGGGTCATCGACGATGACATAGGCAAGCTCGCGCGGGCCAACCGCGAGCAAGCGATCGAGCACGTGCTGGCCATTTACCGCGGCGAGGGCGCTCAGGCCGACACCACCGGCAACAGCCCGCACAGCAAGTGGGTGGCGTTCAACGCGATCGCCGAGCACCTCGACTACGGGCGCCGCTACACCACCCGGACCAGCCAGGTACAGCGTTCGTTCGAGGACACCTCGCTCAAACAGCGGGCGCTCGACCTGGCCTGGACGGCGTGACGTAGGCGGCCGAGGGACTGAGGATGGGGGGCATTCGAGCTGAGCTCGGATGCCCCAGCGTCGGTGAACGGCCGTACTCATCACCCGCACGTACCGTGAGCCAGCGCAGTGCTCGGGAAGGGCGCGAGGCTTCTTGGCCACCAGAGTCGATCCAGTACGCGCGATAGGCGAGCAATGAATCCCAAGCGTTCATAGTCGGTGCACCACGGAATGAAGGGTGTTGTAGGCCAGCGGTCTACACACCCGTATGCTGCCGGTCTACTGCGGCGTTGGCGAGCGCCGCCTACCCGACCAGTTGTTCTCGGGCGTCCGTAGCAGCCGACGTTGCGCGGAACCTCACAGGAGGGCGCGAGGGGTACAACGTGCTGCTGGTGGAAAGCATCGCCGAGGTGTAGGTGCACTCGGCGGAAAGGTCGGGTGGGGGGTCCGTGAGGTCCGGCGCTGTACTTCAACCGGTAGAGCGCGATGAGCCAGCACAGCTTCAGCGTCCGCTACACCGCCGCAGTTGCGCAGTGTGGCGGGCGCTGCCCGATCGAGGCCGGCCTCCTCTGCCGGCTCGCCGATCACGAGTGTAGCCACGGACGACTGCCGTTCGATCGCACGCCGCCCTGCGGATGTTGGGCGCAGGAAGGCGCCGCCGTCATCGCGCTGCCATCTCCGGAGTCAGTTCCGGGCTCGAACCGCCGGGCCGCGTAAGCCCACGCGGCGCCGTCGCTCATCTCCTGATCACTTGGGCGGGGATGCCCTGGCAGTGTCAGGGTCAATTCTTCTTTGCTTCGTATTCGATCCAGCACGTCCGATACAGCGCGACACCGCCGACGTCAGCAGCGACGGAGGGTCTTGCATGCTCGTCATGGGCTACGACTTGTGCTTGGTCGCCGCCGATGTGATAGCCGAGCCAGCTCTGACTGAGGGTTGAAACAAATCGATAGGAACGTCGACGTCGGTGTGCGAGGCTTCATGTGATGCCTGCGTCGATGCTCGGTCGGATCGCGCGATATGGGATTTCGCCGCTACGCGACTCACGGGAGGATCGCCTGACCGAGATTTGCGCCGCCCTGTTCGAGAGTCGGTATTGCGAGGGGTTGGCTAGGCATATCGCGCTAGGGTGGCTCGAGCACGCCGCCGAGCAGACGCATTTGACAAATGCAGACAAGTTCTCTGATCTCCACAAGACGTTGGCTTCTGACGAGCGCATGTGGTCATGTGAGCCGGCCTCGCAGGTGTGGTTCGTCAACGAGGACGGTGCCCGAAGACCCGACCTCGCGGTGCGGTTTATTGGCCGAGCTAACGACGGTATTGCCGAACAGGTGTTGCTGTGGGTCGAGGTGAAGCATGGGACCCCGCCGCACAGTGGCCAGCTTCAGGCTTACCTTGACGAGCAGCGGGCGCTGGGTGTGCCGAGCGCCGCAGTTGTGCTCGTTGCGCCTCGGGCCGATGTCATGGGGTTCGACGACGGGCAGATACCTTCCGATGTTCCGGTGCTCACGTGGGAGGAAACGTCTGAGTTGGTGAAGAGCTTCGAGCCCACGGGTGAGGTAGGTGCGTTTCTGAAAGATGATTTCCGCATGTATCTGAAGGAGGAGGGGTTGGTGGATCCAAATCAGCTGACGGCGGCTCATCTCGCTGCATTGACAAATCACCGCGAAGCGGTCAGCGCCGTCGGTCGCATGCTGGAGCTCGCTGACGCCTACCTAGACAGGCACTGGGGCACAGCGTCTGGCGACTACTCCGAGAGCGGGGTTTGGCAACGGATGTACCCCTCAGGACTGGAACCGTCGCCGCATCGTCCAGGTATGGAGGGCTCGAGGTTTAGCTGGGGCATCTGGTACGACGGTGGTCACTGGTTCCGTGACACCGCTCGAAGAGACGTTCCCCTGTTCGCGGCTGGGATCCAACTGGGAGAGCAGATGACTGCGGCATCCGCGCGTACCTTCCAAAGCCATGGCTTTGGGTTGTTCTCGAAGGAATACGGTAACTACTGGGGTGGCGGCGGAACGAGGGTCTACCGCACGGCGTACATCGACGACAGCGTGCTAGATCTTCTTGCCGCGAAGACGCTCAGGGAGCAGGGTGACGCACTTGGCAGGTGGGTCCAGCGAGCGTTCAGCGACCTTCGTGATGTGCTCTCGAGCTAGCGCCGGGATCCTAAGACTGACGGAACTCCTTCTTGACTGGCAGGCCGCCACCGTCGACGCGCCCGATGCCGGCGGACAGGCGCGGCCGAAAGCTTCGACGATCTTCCCAATCTCAGACCCAATGATTCGTTTGGCGACCGAGCACAGGTCCGCGACCGGCCGCTTTGAGCCGGCAACGGGTGAGCACAGGCGACCGTACAGCTAGGGCTGTGCATGTCCAGGCCAATGTCGACTCACCGCAGTGGGGTCGCCGTCGCCTGTCGTGGCGGAGTCAGGTCGTGAGAAAGGACAGCGCGCGACTGAGATTCGGCTTCCTCTCGTCGGCAGACAGAAGCCAGCGCTCCGAGACGGGCACCGGGTTGAGCCATACCTGGCACGTATGGGTGTCCACGTCTCGTCGGTGGGGTATGACCGGGTGGTTGAGCGTCGCCGGGCGCTCGCACTCGCACGGCACCTCCGCGAGGCCGAAGGACTTTCCATTGCCCAGATCGCCAACCGGCTCGGCCGCTCGCCGGCAACGATCAAAGCCTACTTCTACGACCCCACCGGCGAGAAGGCGAGGGCGGTCAAGGCCCGCTACGTGGGCGTATGCCGCGGCTGCGGCGCCTACACCCAACCGCGCAACGGAAAGGGCGACGCCTACTCCTACTGCAAGGCCTGCCATCCCGGGGCGGTCGAGCGCCGCTGGACCCGCGAACGGGTCCTCGACGCGATGGGCGCGTGGTGCGAGCTCTACGGGCGGCTGCCTACGTCGTATGAGTGGTCGCGGACGCACGCGCGGCGCCGTGGGGGCGAGGCGCTCGAGAGCTTGGCGACCGGAGAATGGCCGCCGGCGAGCGTGGTCACTGCCCGTTTCGGCAGCTGGCGCACGGCGCGTCTGGAAGCGACGTCGCGAGTCGACGAGATCGTAGACGCGACCCAGACAGAGCCTCCGCTCGGCTTCGGGCCGAGTCCTCTCGCCGTCAGGTCTCGGGACGCGACCCAAGCGGTGTCTGCGTGATGTTCCATCGGCATGCCCTACGAGTATGGAAGCCAATGCCAGTTGCGTCAGTGGTTCTCGAACGCACCGACGACTTCAACGCGCGCCTGCGGCTGAGCGAGCCCGACTCTTGACGAATGGGTAGACGACATCGCGTGGGTCGCGCCGGCCGCGGAAGACCATCACGAGCTTCGCGACGAGGCCTGGTCTGCCGCTGGGCTGCCTGCGCCATCTCCGCAGGACGCCGGGGTGGTGGCCACAGCGGGTCCGGTCTGGGATGCGGTTGCGAAAGCGACTTGACCTGACGACCGGGCAGGCGCGATCTTCGTCGAGGCCAAGGGTCGCGCAGCCGAGCTGCGCTCCGGTGGCTCAAGGGCCACTGCTCCGGAGAGCATCAGTGCGATCCGCTCGGCGTTTGCCGTTCAGGCCGCCGTCGAGACGCCCGTCGGCGTCAACTGGATGGGGCCCTGCTATCAGCCAGCCAACCGGCTGGCGATGCTGCACTTCGCGCGCTGCAGGCGGCAACCGCCCGCGCCTGTCTGGCTGGTTTCGCTGTACGTGTGCGGCGAGCGCTACAAGTCCGTCAGCCGGATCGTCGGGCCGGCTGGCGAGGACGCGTGGCGGCCGATCATCCGGTCCCGACACGACGAGATGGGCCTGGCGCAGGGACGCACGGTCCTGTCCGATTGGTGGGTCGAGCTCTTCCTCCCAGCTTGGCGCCGCCCGAGACGACGCCGTCAGCCACATGGGAGCGATGACTGAGGGGGACTGGAGCGAGGCCCGACCGTGCGATCGATGGGTAGCAGTTCTGCTACCGTGTGCCGGATGGCGACGATTCCCCAGAAGGAGCTTCGGAACAACGTTGGCGAGGTGCTGCGTCGTGCTGAGGCCGGTGAGGAGATCACGATCACTGTCGCCGGGCGCGAAGTCGCTCGCCTCGGGCCGACTGGCCGACGTCACTGGATCGGTGGCTCCACGCTTCGGGCGATCTGGCAGACGCCGGCACCGCGGACGCTCGCCGGTGATCTTGAGCGTTTCCCGGCTGCGCTAACCGATCCGTTCAGCTGATCGGTGCGGGCGCTGCTCGACACGTCGGTACTGATCGGCGAGACCGCGCCCGATGGGGTCGAGGCTGCCGTGAGCGTGGCCTCGATCGCGGAGCTGCACTTCGGGGTGCTGGTCGCGAGCGATGACGATGAGCGGGCGCTGCGAACGCAGCGGCTCGGCGCGATCGAGTCGGCCGTTGATCCGCTGCCGATTACGGTGGAGATCGCGCGCGAGTGGGGGCGACTGGCCGCCGCGGTGAGCACGCGCGGCGGCCAGCCCCGGAAGCGGACGATGGACCTGGCGATCGCCGCGACGGCGAACGTCCACCAGGTTCCGCTGCTGACCGAGAACCTCGGTGACTTCCAGATCCTCTGCGACCTGGTCGACGCTCGCTCACCGGCCCACGCCGAGAGCGAACCTGCAGAACCGCCGCCACCGCCCAACCTGCCGTAAATCGTCCTCGGCTGGCTCGGTGGCGTGCTTGGTGACTCCGCGAACCTCTTCCTTCAGAAGGAGATCCGCGCCACCGTACGGCCGGGCTTCGTGGGGGCGTACTAGGGGCGCGCGCGCTGTTTTTGACGTCAGCGTGGGCGGTCGTTCCAGACGCTTTGCGATGGCCCCCTCTGGGCAAGGCTGGGGTGCTTACCCGGGGGCGAGCTAGGCCGCATCACGCCGGCTCACCAGCCATTCCATAAGATCGTCGCGCCGGTAGCGCCAGTGCTTGCCGATCTTGAACGCCGGCAGGATCCCGCGCCGGCTAAGGTCGAGCACCGTCGACTGGCGCAGCTTGAGCAGCTCTGCCACCTCATCGGCCTGGAGGATCCCGAATTCCGCCATTACGTCGATGGACGACCTGTCCGCAGTCACAGCGATGCTCCTCTGATCTGGCTGCGCGTTGGCTGAGGATTGGGGATCAAAGTCACGAAGAAGCTTGGGGGACCAACTAACGAGTAGGTACTGCGCGCATGCGGATTTGTTCCGCCCCAGGTTGAAACCCGGGATGAGGGTTGCGTTCGTCGGTCCCGGCTGGATTCGACCTGAAGCGTTGGGTTTGCAAACCCGAAGGTTTCGTGACCGTGTCCGATCTCGACGCCCCACTGCGGGCGTTCAAGGCGCGATGCGAGCGAGGATCTCGAATGGCGAGGTCACCGGGGTACCGGCAAGAGCCACCCCATTGAGGCGCTCGGGCACCTCGCGATCGACAAAGGCAAGACCGTCGCCTGGCGCATAGCGAAACGCTCGCGCAACTCCTCAGGCGCCACCGCGCAGATGACAGCATCAACAAGGCGATCGGCAAACTGATCCGCTCCGATTTCGTGGTGATTGACGATGTCGGACTCCTGCCCGTTTCCGCGGACGCGGCCGAGGCGCTGTTCCGGATGATCGATGCCGCCTGTGAGAAAAGATCCATCGCCCACATCGCGCCGGGGCCAGTGCAAGCCATCGTTTTCAAAGCTACGGCCCTTGGGCCGACGTTTGGCCATAATTCAGTCTTCGTGGGCTGACTATCTGGGCGACAGGAGCACCAGCAGGCCGTCGACCAGCCCCTCGCGGGCGATCAGGCGAGCGTGTCGGTAGACGCGCAGCCGTCGGATGCTCTTGGGTTCGCGCATGGTCAGAAGACTGTCGCCGCGACGATGGTCCACCTGGATGATCTTCGAGGCGGTGAGCTTGACTTTGAAGTAATGGCGCGGCGCGCTGAGGCAGGTCGGGCTGCAGCCGTCGATGGTGTTCCTCCATACGCCGGATCTGGCCCACCGCTCGGCCATCCGTCACCCGCCAACGTCCGGGGGATTCACGAACCGCACTAGGCGCCGTCCGACGCGATGGACAATCTCGCCGGGCGGAATCTCGCTGTGACAGGGCGTCGAGCGCTTTGCAGCGAACGTCGTGAAGAAACGGGCAGGATTCGTAGGCCATGCAGCTCGAACACGCTGGGATGACGATCAGTGTCAGGCCAACTGGGCCGGAGTGTTTGGACGGGCGGTGCTGCCCGCGCAGCCACACCACCAACTGAGCGCTGCCATCGACACCAACCGATCCAGAGCAGCGCATATGAGCTGGTCCAAGCAAGAAGGTCTCGAAGTTCGTGTACGCGACAAGACCAGCGACGGGCTGGCTCGTGCGAACGCGGATCCGCTTCGGCGCCGTGAGTGGCTTCTGTGGTTGCCAGCCAAGCCGTGTGGGGCAGCGAGCCACCCGGACAGATCTTGCCGAGGACCCCGTGGCGAGACTCCCGCCAGACGCCGCCTCGCGAGTGCCAGCAGGGCGGCTCGCCGCGCCGGGTGTCATCAGCGTGGCAGCAGTCAGCCCGACCAGGATCGTAGATATGAAGACCGCTCGCAAGGCAAACCCCGGCGCTCCGTCGAACGACGATTGGCGGGTCTTCACCCCGGCGATGTAAACGGCTGAACAGCGGACTCGCATCCGGATTTAGCAACAGCTCGCGTCAACAATCAGTCGAACTGAGGACGCGTGGCTCCTCAGCAAGACGCGTTGCCCTGGTACGAGGCGTTTGGACGGTCGGAGTACCTGCCAGGAAGCGCCTTGCCTTGATAGCGCCAGACCACGTGTGTGTACTGAGGTCGTCCATGGCTGCACACTCTGATACGGGACACGGTGATCGTGACGTGACGGATGAGGAAGAACCCGGAAGCACAGTCGGGAATGCAGTCATATAGGTGGCCCGTGCCAGCGGCCGTCGCTCGCGGGCCGCCCCAATGCCGCCAGCGAAGCCCCGTCGCGTGATCGAGCTTGTCGAACCAAAGACGCCGCGGCTTGAACAAGGGCTTGACCTGCTCGAACGTCTGAATGTAGACCTTCGAGCTGGCTGCGACGCTCGCTCCCGCCATTAGGAGCGATCCGCCAAGAAACAACAGCAGCATCGAGGTTGTGCCGAGCTTGCTCACCCCAGCACGATAGCTCCAACGGAGGCCAGCGCGCAAACTCGGAGCGGCCGTTTGCAGTGGCCCCACCGCGGACGCTTGAAGTGGCCCCACTTCGCGTCGGTTGTTGTAGGTGTTGATGTTGACTGATCGCCCGGGGAGAGGACACCGCGGCTGTCGACGCGAAGGCCTGAGCGCGTAGCGCGAAGGGCTTCGTGGCGATAGCCGCGGGCGCGCCGCCGGGCAGGGGGTCATGCTCGTTTGCGTCCTTGGCGTTCGAGTCCGTGGCGGAAGCGCCATGACTCGGTGCCGGTGTCGATGATGTGCGCCTTGTGGGTGATCCGGTCCACGACGGCCTTCGCGAGCCGGGCGTCGGGGAACACCTTGGTCCAGTCACCGAACGGCAAGTTGGTGGTCACGATGAGCGACCCGCGCTCGTTGCGCTCGCTGATGACCTGAAAGACGAGCTCGGCCGCGCCCTCGGGCAAATTGAGATATCCAAGCTCGTCAAGGACCACCAGCTCGGTGCGGGCGTAGCGGCCAACGACGCGGCCGAGTTCCCGACGGCTCTCGGCTTCTTGGAGCTCGTTCGCCAAGGCGGCGAGGGTGGTGAACCGCACGCGTCGTCCTTGCTGGCAGGCGCAGACCGCCAGGCCGGTGGCGAGCATCGTCTTGCCGGTGCCGGACTCGCCGACGAAGATGATGCTCTCGCGGTCGTCGATCCACGAGCCGTCGGCGAGCGCCGCGATCGTTGCTTGGGGCACCTTGGGGTTGTCGTCGAAGCGGAACTCCTCCAACCGCTTGATGAGCGGGAAGCGGGCGTCGATCAGCCGTCGTTTCTCGCGGCGCTCCGCGCGTTCGGCCATCTCGGCTTCCAGCAGCGCCGCGAGGTAGGCGACAGGTGTCTGCTGCTCGCGGACGGCCTCGGCAGCGAGCGCCCGGAAGCGGCGCTTGACGGTCGGGAGCTTCAGCTCGGTCGCGTGCGCCTCGATCAGCGCCTCGAGCGCTTGGGTCTTCGGTGACGGAGTCATCGCCCGGCCTCCCGGTCGAGCAGCTGGTCATAGCCGGCGAGATCCGGCGCCGGCCGCTCGTCCGCCTGGAGCCGATCGTCGAGTCCGGTCAACGGGCCGGGCTGGTGGCGTTCGGCTCGGCGGGCGAGGACCTGCACCGCGCGGCCGTCGAGCGCGCCGGCCGCCAAAGCGCCGCGCACGGCAAGCTCGACCTGCGCGGCGGGCAGCTCGCGGCAGAGCAGCAGCACGTCGACCATCTGCCGCGCTGCCTCGGAGGCGCCAACGCGCTCGGCGATCCCGCGCCACAGCTCGTCGAAGCAGTCCGGCCACGCGCCACGCTCGCGCTCTTGGCGCAGCGCGAGCGAGCGGGCGAGCGCCCCCGGCTTGAGCTGGAGCAGCTCGAGGTAGTGATCCAGCTGCGCGGAGGTGCCGAACCGGCCGTGCAGCCGCTCATGGCGGGCGACCTCGCGTCCGTCGTGCACGAACACGATCTCGCGGGCGCCAATCCTGGCCGCGACCCTGAGCCCGGCGAGCCGGACCGGCAGCGAGTACTGGTTCTGGCGGACGGTCGCCAGCGACTTGCTGTCAACCCGCGGCGTCGCGTGCTCGCAAGCGTCGAACGGCTCGGCCGGCAGCGGCCGGAGCAGATCGAGCTCCTGGCCGAGTGCCTCGCCGACGGTCTGGCGCCGACCGCGGATCGTGCGCCGCAGGTCGCTGACGCACGCCACGGCGATCCGATCGTTGAGCTCTGCGAGCGTGGCGACCTCCGGGACTGGCACGAGATAGGCGCGCCGGAATCGACCGACGTCGCCCTCGATCCCGCCCTTCTCATGGGCGCCTTCCTTGCCCGGCCGGGTGAAGCTCGATTCGTAGAGGTAGTGCGAACGCAGCGCGACGAACCGGTCGGTCTCCACCCGCCGGCGGCCGCGCAGCACCCGCTTGACCGCGGAGCCGAGATTGTCGTATCTGATCAGACCGAACACGCCGCCGAAGAACTCGAACGCGGCGACGTGCCCCTCCAGGAACGCCTGCTGCGTCTCACGCGTGTGCGCCTGCACGAAGCACGCCCCGGAAAAGCACGCGCGCATCTGAAACAGATGCACCCTCGTCGTCACCCCCGCGATCGCCACCATGGCCTCGCCCCAATCGACCTCGGCCTCCGCGCCCGGCTCCGAGCACAACGGCAGGAACACCTCATCGACCAACTCGCCAAGTTCCTGACGACGCTCGCGGACATACCGGCGGACCTGCCGCTCCGAGACCTCGACACCATGCTCGTCACGCAGCCGCTCGTGGATCCGCTTCGATGTGTGCCGCTGCTTGCGCGGCGCCGACCGATCAGCGATCAGCCAGCCGTCGATCAGCGCCCGCCACTCACCCAGCTTCGGCGCCGGCCGCCCCTCCGGACGCTTGCGCGGCGGCGGGACCGGCGACTCCAACGCCTGCCTGACCGTCCGTCGATGCACCCCGTACCTGCGCGCCAACGCGTGCGTCGACAGCCCCTCGAACTCCCTGTCCCTGCGGATCTGCTCGAACAGCTCCACTCTCGATCCCATCCCTTCTGCAGCCCTCCCGCGACGCTCGATAGAGCGACGAAGGTCGAGCCACGATCGGACGGAAGTGGGGCCAAATCAAGCGTCCGCACTGGGGCCAAGTCAGGCGTCCGCGGCCAGCAACGGCGGTTGCCCGGTCATCCGATGTTCGGACTGCTCGGACGGGCGTCAGCCGGATCGCCATGGAAAGGGACGCACGCAACGAGTCTGGCTTGAGGCGGCAACGACTCCGTGATCTGGTGCTGCCAATGCTGGCGGTGCTGCTTCGGCTTCGCACTCGGGGCCGACATATCGCGTGTCGGACATCACCGCGGGCCGTCGGATCGTCAAGGGGTCAGCGTGATAGACCGCGAGCCGTTCACTGGGGCCCGAACGAGAGCCTGAGGTGGTCGTGCGCACGGATCGCTGCGTCGGGCTGTTTTCGCAGCGGCGATCTCGCGAGCATTGCGACAGTGCGCGAACGCCTCAAAGGCCGAATACGACACGCGTTTCGCATTCCGGTGCGAGCAAGCGGATAGCGGCGCTGGTACCCAAGATTTCCTCCGCTGGGTACCGACGTACGCCACACGGTGGGCTTGTGGATAACGAAGGCTTCCTCGTGCGTCAAGCTGTGTGAGGCGATGCTGGCTCCGCTGTATTCGATGCGAATCTTTGTCTTGCTGACCGCCTTGAACGTCGTGAGCAATCCTCGCCGTCGTCCAGGTCTTGCTGCTCTTGATCTGCTCTGAGGGCAGCGCGAGCCCTACCACCGCGATGCACGAGCACCATCAGATCCGCGTGAGGATCATTCGAGCTCCCAGCACGCTGAAACTGATTTCCTACCGGGTCGCGGAACACGTTCGCTTCGATCGAGTTGTGTCGTCTTCTCCGGAGGTCTGCCGCGGTGGCGAGCACGGTACGCATCCGCCGACGCCGCCGAAGCCTTGGTCCGGGCCCAGTCGTGCGCAAGCCCGCCGGCAACACAGACCTCAGGGACCGGAACTTGCAAGAAGACCGGGACGGCGTGGCGAGTTGCGGGACCGCTGCCTGGGGCCCGTGGCTCCAGCCGACCGTCAACTTCCGTAGACGCCGGCCTGCCCGTGCGCTAAGCTGGCGCCGCGAAACGCCCCCCGGGGGCAAAGAGCAAGGGGTTCGGAGTTGCATATCGCCTCACTGTCAGGAGCGCGGGGGCCGCGCGCTCATATCAGCACACTCGCGCCGACCGCCTTCGTTCTGGTCGGGGTCGTCGTTTGTGCCTGCGCGTTCGCGGCTCCCGCTGCGGCCGCTGGCGGGTGCCCGGACTACGAGTTCCTCGCGGCGCGCGGAAGCGGTGAGACCTGGCAGCCGAACAAGGATAAGGATAAGGGCGCCGGCCCGACGATCTACGCCGTGTACCAGGACCTCGAAAATGACCTTCACGGCAGCGGACTCAACATCCCGCTCGTGCCGATTGGCAGTGAATATAAGGCGATCAGCGTCTTCGACGGATTGAGCACCGTGAACGGCGTGGGCGCGTTCTTCCACCTCCCGGGCGGCTACAACGACTCGGTGAAGACAATCGAGCCGTGGGTGAAGACGACAATCATCAAGGAATCGAAGGTCTGCTCTACGACCAAGTACATCCTGTCGGGATATTCGCAGGGCGCGCAGGGGATGGCTGACGCGCTACAGCGCGAGCCGGCCGCGAACCCGGGAAAGGTTCTCGGCGCCGCGTTCTTCGGCGACCCGTATTTCAATCCGACCTCGCCCGGTGATTGGAGCACCTTCGACACCCTTCGCTACGGGTTGCTCGGAAAGCGCCCCGCGTACTCCTCGGAGTGGTCCGGCAAGGTGTTCTCCTACTGCCATCACTTTGACCCGATCTGCCAAGGGATCCTCAGCTGCGTGGTGTCGTCCCCGTTTCTCATCAACCCCTTCAATTGCCGTCCGTCGTTCTTCCTACCGCCACAGCACTTCGACTACGCCCCGGGGGATACACAACGAGCCGCCGGTCAGCTCGCCGCGCTGATCCGGGTCGACCAGGCAAATCGGGGCAAGCACATTTCCGAACCGTCGCCGGGGCCGATCTCCGGCCCACTAGATGTGGCGTTCGCGGTCGATTCCACCGGGTCGATGAGCGGCATCATCGACCAGGTCAAGACCAACGTCACCACGATCGTTGAGCAGATGCGCAACGCGGATAGCGACCTGCACGTCGGGCTGGTCGATTACAAGGACGCGCCGCCGTATTCGAATGATCCCTATCAGGCGCGGGTCGACACTCCGCTGACCACCAACTACAGCCAGTTCGACACGGCCGTGGGCGCGCTGAGCGCCGACGGCGGCGGCGATACCCCTGAGAGCGTGTACACGGGCATGATGACCGCGCTCGGGCTCAGCTGGCGTCACGGAGCCCACAAAGAGGTGATTACGATCGGTGACGCCGGCGGACACCCGACCGACCCCGTCACCGGCTACACGGAGCAGACCGTCGTCAACAAGGCCCTATCGCTTGACCCGGTGGCGATGAACGCCCTCCCCGCCACCCCGGATGCAGACGCGACGTTCGGGCCGGTAGCGGCCGCCACCGGCGGCGCCGACATCTCCTCCGCGGGAGACGCTGCCGCGGCGATTGAACACACGATCCAAGCCACCCAGGTCGCTCCGATCGCCGTCCTCGGAGGACCCTACGCCGGCTACGCGAACGCGCTGATCACGCTGAGCGCCGGCGCTTCCTACTCGCCACTCGGACGCGCCCTGCGCTTCCAATGGGACTTCAACCACG
Organism: uncultured Solirubrobacterales bacterium; assembly: GCA_963796885.1. Taxonomy (GTDB): domain Bacteria; phylum Actinomycetota; class Thermoleophilia; order Solirubrobacterales; family Solirubrobacteraceae; genus Palsa-465. The sequence continues at coordinate 19,434 of CAWCNP010000023.1, read as the reverse complement.
ACGGCAAGTCCGACCAGACCACCACCACGCCCACCGTCAGCCACCTCTTCGGTCACTACGTCGGGGTCGTGACCCTCAAGGTCATCGACGATCACGGGCAGAGCGCGGTCGCGCAAGCGCACGTGACAGCCGCAGGCAACCATCCGGCCGCCCCCAAGCCACCTACCACCCCGACCCTGATCGCCGGCAACGGGACCGTGACCGCCACCTGGAGGCCCGGCGGTGGCGGACCTACCAGTGTGTACGAGCTCGTCGACGCCGCCGGTCATCCGGTGGCGTTCATCATCCCCAAGGGCGCGGGCCGCCAAGCGGTGCGGGTTCCCGGGTTCACCAACGGGGTGGCGGTGCGCATCAGGGTGATCGCGACCAACCCGGCCGGTAGCGCGACCAGCCCCCTGTCGAACACGGTCACCCCCGAAGGCGCCTCCACAGCGGAGTTTGTGGTGTGGAAGGGCACCGACGGACAGCTGTGGGAACTGAAAAACACGCGCCGGCACTGGGGGCGTTCGACCCCGCCCGGTTCCGGCAGGCTCGCCTCCGCCCCAACCATACTCATACGCCCGAGCGGTGAACAGGACGTGTTCTGGAGAGGCACCCGTGGAGGGCTGTGGGAGCTGAGCGACACCGGCCACTGGCAGCGGCCCGTCAACCTGCCAGGAGCGGGCAAACTCGGCTCCTCTCCCACCGCCGTCCTCGACACCCACGGGGCTGACGACGTGTTCTGGAAGGGCACCGACGGGCCGCTGTGGGAGATCTCCGACCCCGGCGGCCGATGGGGCAAATCAGTGCCGCACACCTCATCCGGACCGCTCGGATCAGCGCCCGCCGTCGTGGTCCTGCCCGATGGCGAGCAGGACGTGTTCTGGAAAGGCACCGACAGACGGTTGTGGGAGATGCGGTGGACCGGCAGCTGGCACCATTCGGTCAACCTGCCCGGAGCTGGCAAGCTCGGCTCTGCCCCCGCCGCCGTCGTCGACCCCAACGGTGTCGAGCACGTGTTCTGGAAAGGCACCAACGGGCCGATGTGGGAGCTCTCGGATCCCGGCGGACACTGGGGTGCTTCGGTGCCGCTGAACTCCGGGCCGCTCGGTTCCGCGCCGGCCGCGGTAAGCCACCCCGACGGGCAACTCGACGTGTTCTGGAAAGGCACCGACGGACGGTTGTGGGAGATGCAATACACCGGCAGCTGGCAGAAAGCCGCCACCCTGCCCGGAGCGGGCAAGCTCGGGTCGCAGCCCGCCGCCGCCGTCGGCGGCTGATAGCCGAAACTCGTTCTCGACACGCCGCCATTCGGACCCCACCCGGCAAGCAGCGGATACGAGGTGCGGTGGGAGAGCTTCGGGTGGGACAAGAGCGACAACCAGATCCGGATCGGCAAGGTCGCCGACGCTCACCTCCTCGCCGTGACCGACTGGCTGCCTTGCCCGACCCGACATGACCGAGTCCGTCGCATATCGCTACCACGTCCCCGCCCTGGCGCCCGTAACCGGGCACGCGGGTAAATCCTTTCAACCTCGGCGCAAGTCGTCGGAGGCAGGTCCGGAAACGCCGTCGTGGCCAACGACGGCCGTGTACTTGGCGTTCACTTTGTCGCCGCTCCATTTATCGGAGTGGACCTCCCCCGCTTTGGCAGACACGTTAGGGTTTGTGGTTAACAGTAAGTATATCAGTGTCAGCGATTGTCTCTGACCCGTAGAGCGTATAGATGTGTAAGTGTGTCACTCAGAAGCGTAGAGGGCCTCGTACTGTAAGGGTGAGTGGTGGTTGAGAGTGGAGTGCCTGCGTCTGGTGTTGTAGAAGCCTTCGATGTAGGCGAACACGCCGGTCTTCAGCTCGGCGCGGGTGGGCCACGGACGGCGGTTCACGAATTCGCGCTTGAGCGTTGAGTGGAACGCCTCGCAGACCGCGTTGTCGTAGCAGTCGCCGATCGACCCCATCGAGACGTCGATCCCGAGCTGCTCGCAGCGCTGCCCGAAGATCACCGCGGTGAATTGGGCGAATTCAATCGGTCGTCGCAACACTCGATCGAGAGGAGTTGCGATGGGCAAGCCGAAGCGGCGGAAGTCGGATCGGGCTGGTCGGCCGGCGATGAGGTCGCCGGGCCGACCGCCGGGTTGGCGCAGGGAGCATCGGCAGCGGTTCTGGGCAGCGATCGCCCGTGGCGCGATGAGCGAGGCGGCTGGCGTGGAGGCCGGTGTCTCGCCGGCGGTTGGCGTCCGATGGTTTCGAGAGGGTGGCGGGATGCCGTCGGTCATCCAGGCGCCGCTGTCGGGACGCTACCTGTCGTTCGCCGAGCGCGAGGAGATCGCGCTGCTGCGCGCCCGCGGGTGCGGGGTCCGAGAGATCGCGCGGCAGGTCGGCCGCTCGCCGTCGACGATCTCTCGCGAGCTGCGCCGCAACGCTGCGACTCGCGGCGGCGGTCTTGAGTATCGAGCGAGCACGGCGCAGTGGCATGCGGACCGGCGGGCGTGCCGTCCGAAGCCCGCCAGCCTGGCTGTGAACGCTGAACTGCGGCGGTATGTGCAGGACCGCCTGTCCGGTGCTGTGGAGCGTCCTGACGGGGACGCGGTGGACGGCCCGGACGTTCGGTGGATCGGCCGGTGTCATGGTCGTCGCAAGGACCGGCGCTGGGCGAAGTCCTGGAGCCCGGAGCAGATCTCCAACCGGTTGGGTCTGGACTTCCCGGATGATGAGTCGATGCGTATCTCGCACGAGGCGATCTACCAGTCGCTGTATGTGCAGGGCCGAGGCGCGCTCAGGCGGGAGCTCACGGCCTGCCTGCGCACGGGCAGGGCGCTGCGGGTACCCAGGGCCCGCGCCCGCCGCGGCAAGCACTTCGTGACCGACCAAGTCCTGATCAGTGAGCGTCCGGCCGAGGCCGAGGACCGTGCCGTCCCCGGCCACTGGGAAGGCGATCTCATCCTCGGCCTCGGGAGCTCCGCGATCGGCACGCTGGTCGAACGCACGACCCGGTTCACGATGCTCCTTCACCTCCCGCCGATGCCCGGCCACGACGGCCCGCGCGTCAAGAACGGCCCCGCGCTCGCCGGCCACGGCGCTGAGGCGGTCCGCGACGCGATCGCCAACACGATCACAACGCTTCCTGAGCAGCTGCGCCGGTCACTGACCTGGGACCAGGGCACCGAGATGGCCCAACACGCGCAGCTGCGGATCCAGACCGGCCTGCCGGTGTACTTTTGCGACCCGCATAGCCCATGGCAGCGCGGCACCAACGAGAACACCAACGGGCTGCTGCGCCAGTACTTCCCGAAAGGCACCGACCTCTCCCGCCACAGCGCACATGACCTCGCGGCGGTCGCCGCCACCCTGAACGGTCGACCGCGCAAGACCCTCAGCTGGAGAACGCCGGGCGAGGCGCTCAACGAGTACCTGACAACAACCGTCTGAACTGACAGCACCTCGCCCGCTCGGTGGGTGACGATTCGACCGTCGCCGACCCCCGAGATGTCAAAAGCCGGCGGTGACCAGGGATCGCGAACGCCCGGTGGAGCTCACGGCGCTCAGGGACCCCCCGCTCATCGGCGCGCACGAGGCTATCGCCGCTCCGGCCCGCCCCTCGGGGCGAGCCTCCGCGACGACAGCCGCGTCACCCAGTCAAGTCGCCACCATGACACCCCGAGTCGAGTCCGTCACTCGCGAGAGGTACAGTCACCTCGACAGGCACTGTTGCGAGGACCGGTTGAGCCCGAGTTGGAGCCGTGGTCGGAGTGGTGGATCAGCCCGGGCTCGGGGCGCCGGCGGGCGACGGCCTCTCGAGCGCCCGCTCGACGAGCTCAAGGCGCATGTGAGAGAGCATGCACCACCCCACGATCATCCGGCTGAAGCAGTCGAGCACCGACGCCAGGTACAGCCAGCCCTCCCACGTGGGCAGGTAGGTGATGTCCGCGCACCACAGCCGGTTGGGCGCCTGTGGGTTGAAGTCGCGCTCGACCAGGTCAGGGGCGCAGCGCACGCCCGCGACCCGCACGGTGGTACGGGCCTTTCGCGGCACCGGGATGCCTTCAAGGCCCGCCGTGGCCATCAGCCGCTCCACGCGCTTCTTGCCCACCCGGATGCCGTGCTCGAGCCGCAGCTCGGCCTGGACCCGTGGAGAGCCGTAGGTGCCGCCAGATGCGGCGTGGATCTCCTTGATCTTCTCCAGCAGGAACGCGTCGTACAGCTCGCGGTCCGACGGCGGGCGGCGTTCCCAGTCGTGAAGGCTGGTGCGGTTCACGCCAAGCACCCGGCACATGAGCGAGATCGGGTAGTCGGCCTTCTCCGCGGCGATGAACGCGAACACCGCATCTAGCGCCCCTCGCTCTCCCGGGCGAAGAAGGCCGCGGCTTTTTTTAGAACCTCGCGCTCCATCTGCAGCGTGCGGTTCTCCCGCCGCAGCCGCCGCAGCTCCTGGAGCTGCTCGGTGGTCAGCCCCTCCCGCTCCCCTGAGTCGACCTGCGCTTGGGCCCGCCACTTACGCAGCGTCTGCTCAGAGACGCCCAGGTCCTTCGCCAGCTGCGACACCGGCTTGTCACTGTCACGCATCAACTTCACCGCCTCGCGACGGAACTCGGGCGGAAACGCCGGCCTCGTCTTCGGCACTTGGACCTCCTTCGTCGGCTTTCGACGCTTTCGCCGAAAGCGCTCAGGTGTCCTTCAAACCAGGGGAAGACCAGAGATCATGTTGGGTTCGTATAGCGTGCAGCAGTGCTTGTGGCCCCAGAGCCATGTTTCGATCTTGTAGTCACCCAAGGTAGGCCAGTGTTGTCAGACCGCGATCAAGTGGGCGTTTCGCGACTTCTACCAGCTGGGCGGCGACAAGTGGCCTCGGCGGTCGTGCAGTACTCACGTTCGCCGGGCCAGACATACAAATCCAGTACTGCGACGAGTACGGCAAGGAGGCACGCGCTGGCGATCATCTCGGCTATCCCAGCGAAGTAGCTAGCATTCAGCTGGTGCTAGCAACGAAAGACAATCGCCCAGTTCGACCGTCCGATGTGCTTCCGATCAACGGGAATTGGCGCGGCATCGTTCGCGCTGAATGGTAGTCGACTTGGCACGGATTCGCGCTGGATCATCGGGCGATCGCGTCAGGCCTGTTTGCTCGCTGTCGCCTGTCCGCCGACGCGTCGTTGCGGCGAGTGCCGCTATTGGCCCTACCAGTAGCAGTCGGGCGCGCGACCTCTGGCACCTGATTGGGGACTTCGGCGCGTCGGCGCTGTCGGTTCCCTGCTAGGGTCGCCGAGCAGCGCGCCGATGGGCAACTGTCTCACGTCGCGCAATTCCGCCTTATACCTTGCCGGAACCCGACGCTAGACGAGCGGCCCGACTCGACGGACCCCGACCCGTTAGGCCGTGTGGGCGCGTCTCGTACGCCCGGTGCTCACGGGCACCCTTGTCAAGGCGCGTCCACAGCCTGCGTTACATGGAGCTCCGGGCATCTCACCGCTTATGGTTCGCACCAGGTTCTGGGTGGGAATGGTAGAGTCCCGCTGGGCCAAGAGGGCAGCTGATGGATTCGGGAGGATGAGGGCTATGGGGCGCTATTGGATCGGTCTCAGGTGGCGTAGTGGTTCTAGAGGGTTTGCTCTCAGGTTCCTGGCCGTGTTAGTCGCCAGTGCGCTGGTGTCGTTGATCGTGGTGTCGGGGGCGTTTGGATCGGTGCGGGTGGGGATGAAGGCGCCGCGCCGGGTTGCCGCGTCGGGGCTTGTTGTGCTGAGCGGGCGGGTGCGCGGTGTTCGTAACGCGAGGGTTGAGGTGCAGCGCCGTGTCGGGTCGCGATGGCGGGTGGTTGCCACCGGCATGACTGGTGGGCGTGGCGTGTTTGATCTGACGTGGGTGGCGCCGGTGCGAGCGGGGGTTGTGCGGGTGCGTGTGGCGGTGCTCCGTTCCGGCCGTGTGAAGGGGGTCTCGGTGGTGAGGCGGATCAAGGTTCGGGCTCGCCGGGGTCCGAAGGTGGTGGTGTCGCCCAAGACGCAGGTGTTGGCGGCGCCGACGGTGAGCTCGGTGCCGAAGGCGGGCAAGCGCGGCGTGCTGCGGTTCTCCGGCGGCAACAGCGTGCGTGTGGGGCAGATCGTGGCCATCGGGCAGGGGAAGAGCACCCCTGATGGGTTCCTCGGCCGTGTCATCGCGGTCGAGCAGCGGAACGGCCAGACCGTGGTCTCCACGGTCCCGGCGACGTTGCAGCAGGCGATCCCGACCGGATCGTTCAACGAGACGGTCGGTCATGCTCAGGCCGCACGCGTGCAGCGCGCGGCGCAGAGGGCGTTCGCGCATGCCGCGTCGAGCGTGGTGAGCTGTCACGGGTCGGTGGGCGGCAGTGTGGACGCGAGCCTGTCGTTCGGCGCTTCGCTTGAGCTCTCGGGGAGCTGGTCGGTGTTCTCCGGCCTTCAGAGCGCAAGCCTGACCACCGGTGCGCATGCGTCAGCTTCGCTGTCGGCGACCCTCGGCGGAGCGGGCTCGTGCTCGCTTAGCCCTCACACGATCGCTCGCTTCGAGGGGCCGGCGGCGGCCTTCCTTGTCGGCCCGGTTCCCGTGGTCATCACCTCGCTGATCACCGTGGATGTTGACGCCTCGGCCTCGGCTCAGGCGAACGTCGCGACGGGGATCACGGGCGGGTTCTCCGCCCAGGCCGGGATTGGCTGGCACAAGAGCGGTGGGTTCTACCCGATCGAGGACTTCACCCCGAGCTTTGGCTACACGCCTCCGACGGTGAGCTCTAACGCGAGCGTGCAGGCGAACGTGACCCCGAAGATCGACGTGCTGCTCTACGGGGCCGCGGGACCCCAGCTCGCGTTGAAGACCGGGCTGTCGTTCAACGCCGATAAGAACGCGAACCCGTGGTGGACACTCACCGCCCCGGTCGATGTCACCGCCAGCCTCGACATCCCCGCTCTGAACCTCTCAAGCCCAAGCCTCCACATCTACCGACACACATTCATGCTCACGACAGCCAGCGGACCCTACGGCGGCGGCGGATCGTCCAGCTGGACCATCCAGAGCACACCTAACCCAACCGGCACAAACACCAGTCACTTGGAGGACGTGTCTTGCACGTCCGCGAGCGCCTGTACGGCCGTCGGGCGCTACACCTCCAAGTCCGCAGCGTACGCGACGTTGGCGGAGCGTTGGAATGGGAGCAGCTGGACAATCCAGAGCACACCCAATCCAGCGGGGGCAGGTCGCAGCTACCTGAATGGCGTGTCGTGCACGTCCGCGAGCGCCTGCACCGCCGTCGGCGACCATTACGACTCGGCTACTCTAGTTGATGCGCCGTTGGTGGAGCGCTGGAACGGGAGCAGCTGGTCGATTCAGACGATCCCCAATCCACCCGGGGCTGACGAAACCTTCCTCAATGGCGTGTCGTGTACGTCCGCGACCGCCTGCACCGCCGTCGGCAGTCACAACTCGGCTCCGGGACTTACGACGTTGGTGGAACGTTGGAATGGGAGCAGCTGGACAATCCAAACCACCCCCAATCAGGCCGGGTCAAACGACGTCGAACTGGGACATGTCTCGTGTACGTCCGCGAGCGCCTGCGTCGCCGTCGGGTCCTACTACGACTCTTCCGCCGGCAATTACCGCAGTTTGGTGGAGCGCTGGAATGGCAGCCGTTGGACGATCCAAACCACCCCCGGTCCGGTCGGGACAGATACCAGCAGCTTGTCTGACGTGTCGTGCACGTCGGCGAGCGCGTGCACCGCCGTCGGCTTCTCCGTCTACTCGGCGACCGGAGCATTAGCGACGTTGGTGGAGCGTTGGAATGGGAGCAGTTGGACGGTCCAGACGAGCCCTAGTCCGGGTAACAGAAGTGACGTCCAGCTGAATGGCGTGTCGTGCACGTCCGCGAGCGCCTGCACCGCCGTCGGGTTCGCTTCTAGCTCCGGCGCCGATATTACGTTGGTGGAGCGCTGGAATGGGAGCAGCTGGATGATTCAAGGCAGCCCCAATCCAACCAACGCTGTGCACAGCGAGCTCGATGCCGCGTCATGCACGTCCACAAGCGCTTGCATCGGGGTCGGCTACTACGGAGACGAGGTCACCGGAGGGAAGGAAGCGACGTTGGCGGAGCGGCACCCGTGATGTCCGCTCAGTCACATTCAGCCCCCCGGAGCCTGGGCTCGCCAAACGTTCACGTCATTGGCGCGGCGACCAGCGGCTATCTCGGGAGCACGATCCCGTCATCGCCTACCCCGCGGTTTCTCAAATCACTGTCGGCGATGATCAATCTGATACGTGAGGTGACTTTCAATCCACAGGCGCCCGCGCCGAATTCAAACCGCTCGTCGTCTTGGCGGTTGGTGATATCACGTGCCTCACGACCACATAGTGCACAGCAACTCAAGAGCTCGCGTCGAACCCTTCAAGCCGCGACCACCGGGCAACCCCAAACGAGTTTGTCGCGATCGGCGACGACAGGCGTTGCCTGTGTCGCCTCCACCGCGGCGGCAAGGCGTCAGCGAGATCATGGCCATCATCGCGTCCTGTCCGCTGGCCGCCGCCTCTGGGTACTCGACGCCGGCCGGAAAGCAACCGAGGAGACCGCAGCACTCGTCGACGTCAGAGTGCGTTGCCGTGGGATGTCAGCGGTCACGGGCACGTCGGGGGGCGCTAGTCATGGTCAATAATTTGCGCCCACTGGGCGAATGGCGTAAGGAGCTCGCGGCAACAAACGTCGAGGCCTTGACCCATATGCCCGTACGGCTACTCGCGGATGATTTGCTGTCGCAGCTGGAATTGTGTCGGTGATTTCGACTGTCCGCAGGCCCAGCTGTGTTGTGTCCTGCGTGGGGCTGGCGGCGATCATGGTCGCCATAGGGGCTTTAGGCGCTCCGGCGACGGCGCGCCGCGCCCACCCGGCGGGCTACGGGTGCCGGGACCCGTACCCGGCCAAACGGGATCGATCCAACCCGCTAATGCTGGCCACGCCCCCAGGCGGCGATCCGCTGAACGGCGCTCAGTTTTTCGTCGATGGCCCTGCGCACGGGTCGGCGGCCGGAGCGATCGCGCGGCTGTTGGGCTTCCGCGCTGACTCGTTCGCCGACGAGTACTCCTGGGCAAGGTTCAGAGACCGGATCAGGCACGGCCAGGCGCACCGCATGCTGCTTCGCCACGGCGGGCTGGCCTTCAAGGTGAGGATGCTTGAGAAGATCGCCGATCAGCCCGAGCCTCAACGGTTCAGCGCCGGCGCGTTCGCGCCTGACCGGAATGGGAGCCGGGAGCAGGCCACGAAGATCTTCTGTTACAACCTGACCGCGGATCCGGGGTCGATCCCGATCGTCACGACCTACTTCCTGCATCCCGACGTCGGCGGCAACTGCCCATCGCCTTCCCAGATAAGGGCGGCCCGTCCGACGTTTGAACGCAGCGTCAACCAGACCGCGGCCGCGACCGGCCGCCGGCCGGTCGTATACCTGCTTGAGCTCGATGCGATCGGGTCCTCGCGCTGCATGGCGCACAGAGGCGACCTTCACGACTATTTGGGTTTGTTTCGGTATGAGATCGACAAGCTGGGGTCGCTGCCCCACGCGGTCGTGTATGCCGAGGCCGGGTATTCGGACGGGAACCCTGCCGTCTACACCGCCGAGGCGTTGAATGTGGCGGGGGTGCGGCGGATTCGCGGCTTTTTCACCAACGACACCCACGACAACTGGACGATCAACGAGGTCCGCTGGGCCGAGAAGGTCTCACGCATGACCCATGGTGCGCACTTCATCATCGACACGGCCGAGAACGGCCGCGGTCCCAAGCCGAACTCCCACCCGGGCACGCAGGGCAACGAAGATCTTTGCAACCCGCCGGGGCGGGCACTTGGACCGGCCTTGGACACTCACACCCGCTTCCGCAACGTGGACGCGTTCATGTGGACGCATGTGCCGGCGATCAGCAGCGGAAGCTGTAATGGTGGCCCGTCAGCGGGAACGTTTTGGCCCGCTCGGGCGATCAAGCTGGCAGCACGCGCCAACGGCAAGCTGGGACCGGGATGGCCCAGCCGCCCCTACTGACTGGCGTGCCGATGCATGATTGTGCCCCGTCGGTGGAGGGCGTTGGGTTGCCTGCGCCGTCGGACCGACGTTCCGCTTGACGGTACGGCACGGCCGGTTCTTGACGGTCGCTTTTTGCTAACGTGGCGGCGGGCGCACGGGTTGTTGGCGGATATCGGAGGATGAGGGCTATGGGGTGGAAGCAGATCGAGCCGCCGTGCAGGCATCGACGAAACAGTGCCTGTGTCGGTTTCCGACTGCCGTCAGCGGTGTTAGTCGCCAGTGCGCTGGTGTCGTTGATCGTGGTGTCGGGGGCGTTTGGATCGGTGCGGGTGGGGATGAAGGCGCCGCGCCGGGTTGCCGCGTCGGGGCTTGTTGTGCTGAGCGGGCGGGTGCGCGGTGTTCGTAACGCGAGGGTTGAGGTGCAGCGCCGTGTCGGGTCGCGATGGCGGGTGGTTGCCACCGGCATGACTGGTGGGCGTGGCGTGTTTGATCTGACGTGGGTGGCGCCGGTGCGAGCGGGGGTTGTGCGGGTGCGTGTGGCGGTGCTCCGTTCCGGCCGTGTGAAGGGGGTCTCGGTGGTGAGGCGGATCAAGGTTCGGGCTCGCCGGGGTCCGAAGGTGGTGGTGTCGCCCAAGACGCAGGTGTTGGCGGCGCCGACGGTGAGCTCGGTGCCGAAGGCGGGCAAGCGCGGCGTGCTGCGGTTCTCCGGCGGCAACAGCGTGCGTGTGGGGCAGATCGTGGCCATCGGGCAGGGGAAGAGCACCCCTGATGGGTTCCTCGGCCGTGTCATCGCGGTCGAGCAGCGGAACGGCCAGACCGTGGTCTCCACGGTCCCGGCGACGTTGCAGCAGGCGATCCCGACCGGATCGTTCAACGAGACGGTCGGTCATGCTCAGGCCGCACGCGTGCAGCGCGCGGCGCAGAGGGCGTTCGCGCATGCCGCGTCGAGCGTGGTGAGCTGTCACGGGTCGGTGGGCGGCAGTGTGGACGCGAGCCTGTCGTTCGGCGCTTCGCTTGAGCTCTCGGGGAGCTGGTCGGTGTTCTCCGGCCTTCAGAGCGCAAGCCTGACCACCGGTGCGCATGCGTCAGCTTCGCTGTCGGCGACCCTCGGCGGAGCGGGCTCGTGCTCGCTTAGCCCTCACACGATCGCTCGCTTCGAGGGGCCGGCGGCGGCCTTCCTTGTCGGCCCGGTTCCCGTGGTCATCACCTCGCTGATCACCGTGGATGTTGACGCCTCGGCCTCGGCTCAGGCGAACGTCGCGACGGGGATCACGGGCGGGTTCTCCGCCCAGGCCGGGATTGGCTGGCACAAGAGCGGTGGGTTCTACCCGATCGAGGACTTCACCCCGAGCTTTGGCTACACGCCTCCGACGGTGAGCTCTAACGCGAGCGTGCAGGCGAACGTGACCCCGAAGATCGACGTGCTGCTCTACGGGGCCGCGGGACCCCAGCTCGCGTTGAAGACCGGGCTGTCGTTCAACGCCGATAAGAACGCGAACCCGTGGTGGACACTCACCGCCCCGGTCGATGTCACCGCCAGCCTCGACATCCCCGCTCTGAACCTCTCAAGCCCAAGCCTCCACATCTACCAACAGACGTTCGTCCTCGCCACCGGTCCGGGCACTCGAACGACGGCAACGGACATCAGCGGGAATGGCTCTGGCAACTGCGCGCTACTCAGCAACCGCCACATCGACTGCTGGGGCGATAACACCTCAGGCGAGCTTGGGGACGGTGGGGCGGGAAATTGTCCGGTAGATGCCGTCGAGGGTGACCAAAGCGGCGACTGCAGTACGGTTCCGGTCCCGGTGAGCACAATCAGTAACGCAATAGCGGTCGCTGGCCACTGCGCCCTGCTAAGCAGCGCGCATGTTGACTGTTGGGGGGCTAACGACCTCGGGTGGCTTGGAAATGGCAGCAGTACGGGACCGCAGAGATGTAAGGGCGTTGGCGAGAGTGGTGGCCCTTGCAGTAGGACGCCTGTCTCGGTCAGTGGGATCAGTAACGCCATCGCAGTTTCTGGTACGTGTGCGCTGTTGAGCACACATCACATCGACTGCTGGGGTGATAACGGTGTGGGGCAGCTTGGGGACGGCACAAGCGTAGGTCCGCAAAAATGCGCCTATCAGTCCTTCAGCGAGCCCTGCAGTACGAATCCTGTTGCCGTCGCTGGGATCGCCAACGCCATCGCGATTTCCAATGACAGCAGCAACACACCGTGTGCGCTACTGAGCACCCATCACGTTGTGTGCTGGGGCGACAACGGCCTGGCAGAGCTCGGGGATGGTACAAGCTCGGGACCGCAAGATTGTGCGGGCGAACCTTGTAGCACGACACCTGTCGCGGTCAGCGGAATCACCGACGCGATCGCGCTTTCCGGGCAGTGTGCGATCCTGATCACCCACCATATTGCGTGCTGGGGCTATAACGGTGAGGGAAGGCTCGGGGATGGCAGCAGTACCGGACCGCAGGTTTGTGGACCGGCGGGTGATTCTTTTCCTTGCAGCAAGACTCCGGTAGCCGTGCGAGAGATAACCAACGCTACTGGGATCTCCGCAGGTGGCAATACGCCGTGCGCGTTGCTGAGCAGCGGGCACGTGCAATGCTGGGGCGACGGCTTGCTCGGGAATGGCGCCATGGCGTCCTCGGCGACTCCAGTGACGGTCAGCGGAATCACGAATGCGACCGCGATCAGTACCGGCGGTAGCTGGTCGTGTGCACTGCTCTCCACTGGCGGCGTTGACTGCTGGGGCGACGACGGCGGAGGTACCCTCGGGGACGGCACCATTACAAACTTCAGCACAGTTCCGGTCGCTGTGAAAGGAATCCCGTATTAGCCACCAAACTCCAAGGTCGCCGCCGAGGTGATGGAAGGAGACCAAGCGAGGAGGGTGGAGAGCGCCCCGGCGGTGGGCAGAGTCAGCGGTCGTCGGCGCGCAGCTCGCCAGGGCTGCCGGCCGAGGTGACGTGGGGGATTGCCTGTCTGCTGCTTGTAGCCGACCAGGGTTGGGGGAGTCAACCCCAAAAATCCGATCGTCGTGATGCTAGCGGCTGCAGACGAAGGCGTGACCGCTCGTGTCGACGGCCGCGCACTCCGAGGAGGATCCGCACCTGCGATGTGATTGGCCGCCTCGACGGCGCGGTGGAGTACGGGCCTCGGCGCAGGGGTTGGCGGCCCGGGCCGGAATGCGCGCGCCGTACATTCCAATCCAGCGCGCGCGGCCGGCATGGGCGTGCCGGTTCGTCCTCGTGTTCGACCACGCTGGCGAATGCTTGTATCCCGGCCAATCGAGGTAGGAAATACCGCTAAAAGGCGCACCGGCAGTACACAACAAGAGTCTTTCATACAAGTGCAGGTTGCCGTGACTGTTTGGGATGCAGCAGCTCTAGTCGAGCCAGCAAGCTTGGAGGCGCCGGGCGCCGGTTTGATTAGTTGACTAGTGAGCTGCCTGCGATCACGGTTTTCTCCCCAGGGTTGATCACCAGAATTCCCCAGGGCGGTAGCGCGTAGGAGTTACGCGCGCGGTTCGACGGAGGCGAGGCCCGAGGGCCGAGCCGGAGTCGATCCGCGCGCGTGCGCGGTTCTGTCGGGGGTCCCCCTCACCGTCAGCGGTTCTCAAGCCAGCTGTCGAATGAGGAGGACCGTGGGGGATGTTGACCCAGGAGGACGACGTGGAAATTCACGCGCTCGCGCGCAAGGGCTGGTCGAAGTCCGCGATCGCCCGGCACACCGGCCGGGACCGCAAGACCGTCGCGAAGTACCTCGCCGGCAACGGGCCCGCAAGGGAGCCGGCGCCGAGTTGCCTTGAGCCGTTCGGCGCCTATCTTGATGCCCGGTTCGTCGATGACCCGCACGTGCGCGCCAGCGTGCTATTCGGCGAGCTTGTGCCGCTTGGGTTCGATCGTTCCTACCCGACGTTGGTACGGGAGATCCGCGAGCTCGGACTGCGACCGGTGTGCGATTGCTGCAGGGCCGGCGGCGTGAACGTGACCGTCGGGCTCGAGCATCCGCCCGGCGAGGAGTTGCAGCTCGACTGGCTCGAGCTCACGGAGACGCCGTGGGGCGAGAAGGCGTACGTGCTGGTCGGCGCGCTGTCGCACTCCGGCCGGGTGCGTGGCGTGTTCGCCGACGGGATGACATTCGTACACCTGATCGAAGCCTTGGACGGCGTCCTACGTCGCTTGGGCGGGACCACGAGGTCGTGGCGGACCGACCGGATGGCGACCTTCGTCTATCCGGGCACCGATCGGCTGCGCCCGGAGGCCGCAGCGGCGGCGAAGCACTACGGCGTGACGGTGGCGGTGTGCCCGGCGAACCGGCCGCAGCGCAAGGGTGTCGTGGAGAAGGCGATCGATTACGTGACGCAGTCGTGGTGGCGGGCGGCGCCGGTGTCCACGCCGGCGGAGGCGCAGGCCGATCTGGACCGCTGGTCCGGCGCGGTCGCAGACCGCCGCCGGCGCGGTCACAGCACTCTCGGCGAGCTCGCCGCCGCGGAGCCGCTGTTGGCGCTGCCGCAGTTAGCGTTCCCCGCGGTGCATCAGGCCGAGCGGGTCGTCGCCGACGACGCGCTGGTCGCTTTCGAGAGCAACCGCTACAGCGTCCCGCCCGGCTACGCCGCGCAGACTGTCACCGTCCGAGCCCGGCTCGGGGACGTTCACCTGGAGATCTACTCGCAGGCCGGCCGGCGGATCGCCAGGCATCGCCGGGCGCCAAACGGCGCCGGGCAGGTCCTCCGCAGCCCAGAGCACGCGCGGCTGCTCGAGCAGGCCGTCCTCGCCGGGTTCACCACGAACAAGAAGTGTCCGCGCAAGCCAAACCGGCCGCCCGGCGAACGGGCGCTCGCGGAGGCGGCGCGTCTGCGCGGCCAAGATCCCAGCGGGGTGGTTGTGGATCTCGATCAGTACGCGCGGATCGCGAAAGTCGCAGGTCAGCGATGAACAAGAAGGCCACCTACCAAGACCTCCGCGCACATCTCGGCTACCTCAAACTTGCCGCCGTCGCCGAGCACCTCCCCGCCGCACTCGAACAAGCTGAGAAGGACAAGCCGGGCTACACGCAGTTCCTGCACGACCTGCTCCAGATCGAAGTCGACGCCACCGAACAACGTCGGCTCGCCGGCCGGATGCGGTTCGCCGGGTTCCCGTCGACCAAGACGCTGGAGGAGTTCGACTTCACCGCGCAACCCGGCATCGACCGAGCACTCGTCAACGAGCTCGCGACGCTCCGGTTCGTCGAAGAGAAGGCGAACTTGTTGCTGATCGGGCCGCCGGGCGTTGGCAAAACGATGCTCGCGATCGCGCTCGGCCTCAAAGCGGTCGAGGCCGGCTACCGCGTGCACTACACGACCGCGGCTGACCTGGTCGCCCGCACCAGCCGCGCCGCCGACCAAGGCCGCTGGGAGAACACGATGCGATTCTGGGCAGGCCCGCAGGTCCTGATCGTCGACGAGCTGGGCTATCTGCCGATGGTCGGCGAAGCCGGCAGCCACCTCTTCCAGGTCATCACCCGCCGCTACCTCCACGGCACCGTGATCCTCACGACGAACCGTGGGATCGCCGAGTGGGGTCACATCTTCGAGGACACCACCGTCGCTGTCGCGATCCTCGACCGGCTCCTGCACTACTCCACGGTGCTGCAGATCGACGGCGACAGCTACCGCATGCGCGGCCACCGCGCCAAGCTCGCGCAGCTCCGGGATGCTTTGAACCCGCCTCAATCCTGAGCGAGGCGAAGCCCACCAGCCGCAACCAACGCGTCAGCCTCCTCAACGATCTGCGCCGCGATCGCCGACCTCGACGGCGGGTGGTCGTCCCACTCGCTCGCTAGCCCAACGAAGATGGCGAGCTGACTAAACAGCGGCCCGTTGAACACCTGGTGAGACAACCGCCACAGTCTGTGCGCGCCCAGAGCTGGATCCACTGAGCCGTCCACAATCCGACGGGCAAGCGCGTCAACGACGGTCTTCAACGCCTCCTCGCGCGTCGGGCGTGACCAGCCGATCCGGCGCAGAAGGTCGCGAACCTCTTCATCGACATCACCGTGCAGCGGTCGCTCGAGCCCGGCGAGCACCGCAACTTCCCGAAGCTCGCAACCCCGCTCAAGCGCAGCGACCGCGAGCGCCGGCACGTCCTCTGGCGGCAGCAATCCGAGCTCCCACTCCGCAAGCGGCTCGATGAACTCCTCCAGCATCACGCCATTGTCGACGACCGACGTGCGCGACCCGACCTGGGGAATTCTCGCGATCACACCTGGGGAATTCCGATGATCGTTGACAGAGCTGGTCAGGGTCCGAAACGGGTCCCGAACCGGGTACCAAAAGAAGCAAATTGAACCTCTCGCAACTGGATCGAGCTCCACGAAGTCCCTGCAAAAGCGCGGCTTCCTGATTCACCAGAGGCGACTCATAACCCGAAGGTCGCGGGTTCGAATCCCGCCCCCGCTATTTCAAATCCGCTGGAAATCGAGGCCTCCGAGAGATCGGGGGTTTCGTCGTTAAGCGCCCGGTCAGCGTTTGACCGGGTTTGATGTGTGGTCTGTGAGGGGGGTGAAATCGAGCGCGCTAGTCGCTCTACTCAACATGGGTAGAGAACCGATTCGCAACCATGGCGCTGCGGCGCCCACCGGAAGGGGAGGGGACTCCTCGCAGCAGGCAAGGATCGCCCGAGCGCTGTGTGAAGACGCCGCGGCGCAGCCAAGCTCGCTGCTGCTGGAGCAGTGGGCGTCAATGCTCTTGGGCGCGTTCTGGTCACGCCGGCGACAGGCGATCAGAGGTCGCTCGAGTATTTCGCTGATAGCGAGCGGCGAACCCGTCCTCGAGTCGATCGCTCGGCTTGGGAGCGCCGACGCCAAGTTGGCGCTGCTTGCGGTTGGGCGGCTCGATCACGGAGCGTTGGGGGACCGGGCACTCGAACTCGCAGATGCGTTGAGCTGGTCGATGCCGTCCTGGGTCGATAACGTCGGCACCGCCCGACTCACCCGAGCGTTCCTGGCCTGCTTACCGGGAGACGGGGAGGCGGTCCTGTTCCGGTGCGAAGGAGTGAGTCTTCAGGCTCATGTGCTGGCCGTCTACATCGACGCACGCCATCGCTGGATCGCGAAACATGTGGCACTGCTGCATGAACTCGATCCGCTTCGGTCGGACGCGCTAGTCGAGGATGAACGCCTCGAGCTTAAATTCCGCGCCGCCGACCTGGAAGCGATGCGTCGCAAAGCCGCTCGGGCGATCAAGCGGACAGATGAGGCGGCGAATCCACCGGTCGGTGAGAGCTTCGGCCACTATCGGGCGCTTGCGCTGGCCAGGCTCAGTCCGCTTGAGAGCCAGAGCCGGCGATGACACAGCAGCCTCCGCGCCGGACTCCCCGGCGAGCGGCGATGACCGACGAATTTGCGCGCTGGTCTCGGAGTTTGGATCCGGAGCGACAGAGCAAGGTCTCTGCCGCGATCAACAGGATTGTTGAGCGCGGTCCTACGCTCGGGCGGCCGCACGTCGATGTGATCCACGGCTCCCGTCTCCACAAGCTCAAGGAGGCCCGGATCGATCGGGGAACGAGAGTGTTGTTCGCGTTCGACTCCAACCAAAACGCTGTCATGCTGCTCGGCGGTGACAAGACGGGAAAGTGGAATCGCTGGTATCCGAGCAAGGTCCAGCAGGCCGAACGCCTCTACGCCGACCACGAGCGAAATATCGGAAAGGAGGCACGGTGGCTGAACCGCACGGGAGCAGCCCGCCCCGCGAGCCCGAGGACCCTATGAACGCGGCTCGTGCACAGATTTACGCGCGTCTGATGGACGCCCAGGAACAGATCGCCGCGCGGCTCTACCGGCGAGGAGTCAGCAACGAGAACGTGCAGGAGGCTCTCGACGCGGTCGATGAGGGCTTATCCGACGCACAGCGCCGAGAGGACCTCTACCTTGCCGCGCTGGCCCGATACGTCGCCGCGCTCGGTGGACGTGTCGAGGTCCGGGCCGTGTTTGACGACGAGGAAATACTCGTTCGCCAGGACCCGGCTCCGTGAGCTAGACACGCCTCCGGCTGGGCGACGTTGAACAATCGCAGCCGCTGGGCGCGGGAACTGCTGTATATCGCAGGAATACCAGTTGGTAGGATAGTTCTCTACGAAATCGTAGTATTGTGGTATACGAGCTGCTATTCTGAACAGCGGTGCCGTCCGCTGCAGATCTCAACCCTTTCCGTTTCTCCGGTCCGCTGGCGCCGGAGGACATGATCGATCGGGATCCCGAGGCTGATGACCTTCTTGCACTCGCGCAGGGTGGCCACTCGTTCCGACTGGTCGGACCCCGTCGCTACGGAAAGACAACCTTGCTGCGCCGGGTCCTCGAAGCCGCCGAACGGCAGAAGATGGCGACGGTCCTTGTCGACCTGCAGGACGTTCTCTCGATAGCCGAGATCGTGGTGCGGCTTGAGCGCGGATACCGGCGCCTGAAGGGTCCGATCCGCCGCCGTGTGGATGATCTGTTCCGGAGCTGGAACATCGGGCTCTCGCTGAGTGGCGGAGGCTTCACCGCCACCCTACAACGCAATCCACATGTCAACGCGGAGGCAGTTCTGCTGCGCCTGCTCGAGTTGCCCTCGGCGCTATTTGAACGAGACGGCACGACCAGCCTCGTCGCATTCGACGAGATCCAGGATGTCCTCAGCGTCGCCGGCGCCGACGGAAAGATCCGCAGTGTGATTCAACATCAGGCCGAGGCTGCCACCTACGCGTTTGCCGGATCCGCTCCCGGAGTGATGCAGCAGCTTTTCGCCGATCCCAAACGGCCACTGCTCGATCAGGCGGTTCCCCGACACCTTTCCCCGCTGCCTCTGGATGACGTAGCGGATTACGTTTCAGCGCGGTTCGAGAAGTCTGGACGCGAGGCCGGACCGGCTCTCGCGCCATACCTCGAGTTCACGCGTGGGCATCCCCAACGCAGCATGCTGCTCGCCCATTACCTCTGGGAACGAACACCGCGCGGAGCCACCGCCGAAGAGGGCACGTGGGTCTCGGCCCTCGATCAGGCCGCGGCAGACAGTGCCCCGCTCATGCGGGCGATCTGGCGCGTCATGACAACGAATGAACGCCGCGTCGCCCGGGCACTCGCGATCGTCTCAACGCCGCTCTACAGCCAGGACACGGCAAACGCGGTTGGGATCAAGCGCGCGAGCATCCGCAAAGCCCTTGAGAGCCTGATCGCGAACGCCGACGTCATCGACGAGGCCGGCCGACCGCGCCTCACCGATCCAATGTTCGAGCTCTGGCTCGAGAGCCGTGGACTGGTGCCTGCGGCGGGCGAGGACAACGACACAAGCTAGAGGTGGCTCTTCACGGCTGGATTCGACCGTCACGGATCCTAGGCGCGGGGTGCAGGCCGCTACGTGCCTTCGGGCTAATAACCTGCGGGCCAGGATCCCGAAGGTTGGATCCTTGTCAAGGCCGGTCGAGAATTGAG
>CAWCNP010000022.1:0-1241474 GCA_963796885.1 uncultured Solirubrobacterales bacterium | reverse complement strand
GGGTCGTCGTTGACGATCAGGATTCGTGTCTGCATCGCGCTCATTCCGTGGCGGCGGCGGTGTGGAAGATCCGCGCTTCGGCTGTGTGGGTGTCGGCGAAGATCGGGTGGGCGGCGCGTCTCGGACGACGTCTGCGTCGCGGTCGAGTAGCTCGCGGCGCGATCCGTGCCAGCGCCACAAGAGCACGACGCGTAGTCCGTCGTCGCTGGTGAGCACCTCCCCTCTGGCCTGCATCCTGGGGCTTTGCTCGGCGATGAGTTCCTGGGCGGCGCTTGCGACTGCCTGCTGTTGTGGGGGTGTGGTGGCGAGGGTCTTCACGTAGACGACGTCGGCGGTCTCGCCGTCCGGTCCGCTCGCAGGCTGTTTCGGGAGCTGTCCTCGGATTGCGAGCTCGCGGCGGAACCACCACAGGAAGGTGAGGTCTTTGCCTTCGTTGGCGGCGTCGAGCTCGACGAAGCGCGCGAACAGCTCTAGGTCTGGTAGCTGTTTCAGGAGCGGCCGCAGTGCCTTCTCTGGCGCCTGCGAGTTCTGCCAGATCCAGTACGGCTCGTCGTGCAGCTGCAACGTTGTCAGTAGCCGCTCGTCGGTCGTGTAGCGCGCGGCGAAGCGGCGAGCGAGCATTGCGTGGTCGTTCTCAGCGGACCACGGCTGGTCGGGCTGGACTTCTGATTTGAAGGAGTCGTGCACTAGCGCGAGGAGCCGCAGGTCATTGCGGAGCGGGTCGTCGCTCGGGATCGCGGCGAGCATGGCGGCGACGTGCTCGCGGACGCGTCCTTCCGGGTGGCCGAAGCGCGGCGCGCCCCAGTCGAGTCCGGCTTGCAGCCGGGGGTCGGCGAGCAGCGTGCGCTCGAGCGCGGTCTGTGGGGTGATCGACGCGGCCAGGTGGACAGGATGGCCAGCCTCTTGAGGCTGGGCGATTGGGATATCCCCATTCGGTAGCGTCGTGCCGTTGCCGATTGTCGTGATCTTCATGAGCGCTCGTTCCTTCTGTTCCTCGTCGTTTGCGGGCTAGAGCGCCCGTCGGAAGCGGTCGATCGCGGGCCGGTCGGCAGGCAGCGGATCTCCAGCAGCTCTAGGCCGAGTGCCTCGAGCTCGTGAATGACGCCGTACAGGGCGCACTGGTCGGCGAGCGAGCCGGTGAGCAGCGTGTCCTGGCCGCGGCTCGCCGCGGCCAGCGTCGGGAACGCTTGCATCATCGTCGGGCCGATCGGCCCGCGGACGCGGATCTCGTAGCGCTGGGGCTCGCGACCGCCGGTCGCTGTGTTCCTGGCTGGCATGCGATTAGGTTCGCCGTCCGGAGGATGAGCGCGCATCGTCTCGTTGCGATGAATTCGACCCTCCGGCTAAACGCCGGCGGGGTGCAACCATGTGTGTGTCGTGGCCGACTTGGGAGCAGCCGTCGAACACGCCGACTCCGGCGTGAGGGCGTGGTTGATCCCCCGGCCCGGCCTGTTCGAGCTGCTGGGCGCGGCGGAGCGGGTGGTGCACGTGACGGCGCCGGCGGGAAGCGGGAAGACGTTCCTATTGCGTTCGTGGGTCGCCGCAGCGGGTCTGAGCGAGCGCACGGCGTGGGTGTCGGTGGGGCGTGGGGAGCACGATCCGCAAGTGTTCTGGCTCTCGGTTCTCGACTCGCTGCGCCAGACCGGCGCCGGATCGGAGCGGGTGCGGGAGCTGACGGCCTCTCCTGATCTGGACGGCGCGAACGTCGTCGGACGGTTGCTCGAAGATCTGAGCTCGCTCCGGGAGCCGCTATGGCTGGTGATCGATGATCTGCACGAGCTCCAGGCGGACCAGGCCATCCGCCACGTGGAGGTGCTGCTCGGGCGCGCACCGCCTGAGCTGCGATTCGTGCTGTTGACACGCCGCGATCTGCGCCTCGGGCTGCACCGCTTGCGGGTGGAGGGGGAGCTGACCGAGATCCGGGGCGAGGACCTTCGCTTCACGCTCGAGGAGTCCCGCGCGCTGCTGCAGGCGGCGGGTGTGCGGCTGTCCGACGGCGCGCTCGAGTCGGTGGTCGCGAGAACCGAAGGGTGGGCGGCCGGGCTGCGACTGGTGGCGCTGTCGCTTGGCCGCCACCCGGATCCCGAGCGCTACGCGGTCAGCTTCTCGGGGCGTGAGCGCGCGGTGGCCGAGTTCCTGCTGGCGGAGGTGCTCGAGCGCCAGTCGGCGGAAGTGAGGCAGCTGCTGTTGCGAACCTCGCTGCTGGAGCGGGTCAGCGGACCCCTCGCTGATCGGCTGACGGGGAGCTCGGGCTCCTACGGGATTCTTGCCGGGCTCGAGGACGCGGGCGCGTTCGTGGTCGCTGTGGATCCGGAGCGAACCTGGTTTCGCTACCACCACCTGTTTGGGGACCTGCTCGCGCTCGAGCTGCGGCGGACCGCCCCGCACGAGGTGCCCGGCCTGCACACCATCGCGGCCGAGTGGTGGGCTGAGCACGGGTATCCGGTCGAGGCGATTCGCCACGCGCAGGCGGCCGAGAACTGGGGCTTGGCGGCGCGGCTGCTTGCGGACAATTGGTTCGGGTTGTACTTCGATGGGCGGCTCGCCACCCGCCGCGAGCTTCTGTCTGCGTTTCCGGCCGACGTGGTCGCAGCGGATCCCGAGCTGGCAGTGCTCGCCACGGGCGACAAGCGGGCGGCGGGGTCCTTGCGTGAGTCTGAGTGGTACCTGAAGCGCGCGACGGGGATGGCGGAGTCGGTGCTCGAGGACCGTCGCGGGCGCTTTACGATCGCGCTTGGGATCCAGCGACTGTCGCTCGCTCGGGCCCGCAACGACCTTCGGGCCGTTGCCGAGGAGGCGCAGCGATTGCTCGCCTCAACCGAGGCCACGGAATTTGGCCTCGGCGAGGAGGTGCGCACAAGCGTGTTGACCGACCTCGGGATCGCCGAGACGTGGGCCGGTCGACTGGAGGACGCCGAGCGCCACCTCGCGCAAGGGCTGGAAGAGGCCCGGCGGATCTCCAAACCGATGCTCGAGCTCCAAGCGCTGGCAAACTGGGCGCTCCTGAGCTCCTTTCAGCACTCTCTGGCGACGGCGGAGCAGCGTGCCACGCAGGCGATCGAGCTGGCCCGCAAGCACGGTTGGGAGGAGACCGCACCAGCGGCCGCGACCGCCTACGTCGTGCTCGTCCATGCGACGGTCTGGCGCGGGCGGCTCCGAGAGGCAGAGTCGTGGCTAGACCTGGGCGAACGCGTCCTCGAGCGCGACGCCCAACCGACCCCGGCGCTGATGCTGTACGCGATACGGGCGTTGTTGGAGAGCGCGCGTGGCCGGTACGAGGAGGCGGCTGCAGCCTATCGGGATGCCGAGCGGATGGAGGGGGCGCTCGTCCTGCCGCACATGCTCACGGCGCGCGTGCAAGCGCTCAAGCTCCGGATGCTCATCCGCGTGGGCGAGACCGAACGGGTGGAGCGAGCCCTCGCTCAGATGGACCAAGAGGTTCGCGAAACGAGCCAGATGCGGGTCGTACTCGCGGCTCTGAGACTAGCCCGCGACGATCCCGAGGCCGCCGTGGAGGTCCTCGCACCCCTCCTCGACGACTCGAGCCCGGGCATGGCGTCGGTGTGGGAAATCGAGGCGTTGCTGCTGGAGGCGATCGCGCGCGACGCGCTTCGCGATCCCGGGGCGGCGTCACGCGCGCTGGAGCGCGCGCTCGACGTCGCCGAGCCCGACGGGCTGCTGCTTCCGTTCGTTCTCTACCCGACCGCGGAGCTGCTCGAGCGCCAGGCGCGACTTCGGACCACTCACGCCTCGCTGATCGCCGAGATCCTGAACCTGCTCTCCGGACACGCTCCGGCGGCCCGGCCCAAGGACGCCGCGCCGCTCCAGGAACCCCTCTCCGAGAGCGAGCTGCGCGTGCTGCGCTACCTGCCGACCAACCTCCCGGCGCCGGAAATCGCGGCCGAGTTGTTCGTTTCGCTGAGCACGATCAGGACCCACTTGCGCAACGTGTACGCCAAGCTCGAAGTGCACAGCCGCGCAGACGCGGTGACGCGAGCGCGCGAGCTCGGCCTGCTCTCGCCCTCCTCGCTGGGCCGCTGACCCGAATCGCCGTCAGCCCGACGCCGCGCGTGGCTCAGACCCTCGATGCGGGTCCGAGCCCGGCAGCCATCGCTCGAGCTCGCTGATCGATTCGGCGCACATCGCGGCCGCCGTCTGCTCCAGGTCGAGCGCCGCAATGTAGGCCGCGAAGGATGAGAGCGCGCGCGCTTCGCGGCGTACCTCCCGCGCTCGACCGGGAGCAGGCCGCAGCAAGCGAGTACGCCTGCACGGTCACCGACTTATGCGCCCGAATCGTCTGAACGATCCGATGCGGGCTCATCCGGGTGACGACGACGATGAGCGGCACGTGAATTTTTTGAGCTCTCGCCCCGTCTTCCAGCGGCTGATGCGCACTCTCGCGGGTCGCCGTAAGTGGGCCCGGGCTGGAACGACGACCCCCAAGGAACAAGGAGAAGCGCATGGCTACGGCAACTGACATCGGCGCCCGCGAGCTGGATCACCGCAGCAACGACGGCATCGACGTGAGGCTGCTCTGGAACTCGCAGACGAATCGCGTGTCCGTCGCAGTCGCGGATCACCGGCACGGGGAGTTGTTCGAGTTCCAGGTAGCGGGTGCCGACGCACTCGAAGCCTTCCGCCACCCATACGCCCACGCCACTGAGCGTTTGTGGTCGAGCAGCCCTCCAGTGCAGCGACGAAGCAGGGAGCAACGATGATCAGCAACTACCTCACCTACCACGCGAGCCTCGCCCGCCGCGACAACCCACAGCGGCAGGCTGCCGAGGGCGGCCGTGCCAACGAAGGAGCTCACGACCTGCCCGACGCCGCGCAGGACGAGAGCCGCGTGGGTATGCCAAGGACGCGTGAACGTGGCCGTGGCTATTACACCGGCCTGGCGATGCGGCTGTCAGCCGATGCGGGCGCGGTCGAAATCGGCGATGGCGGGTTCACCACCTGGACGGCGTGGCTCATGGGCAACGCGAAAGAACGCTGTCTCGTCTCATGCATCGCAACCGAACGACTCATCGACCTGGCCGAGCCGCAGAGGCCGAGAGGCTTCGGCATCTGCTTGAGCACTACGCGCAACGCCCGGTCCGCGAGCTGCTCGACATGGCGTGCGGGGCCGGCCTTCACGACCAATACCTGAAGGTCCAATACTACGTCGAGGGTGCTGACCTCTCGCCGGAACTCCTGCCGCCTGCACCCAAAGGCCCGAGCGGCCTTCCGATCCGGTTCGCGCCTGTTCTGTTCGCGAGAGGACAGTGACCGGAGGCGCCGAAAACCGGCGCACCGCATGACTGATATCGGACCAGAGGCAGCCACGCCAACGCCGTCACCGACGATGCCCACGCGGACACAAAGGCAGGGCTGGACCCGCGGAAGGCGACAGCGCCCTCCTTGTCGCCAGATCCAGGAGCCGCGGGCCGGCGTAATAGCAGGCTATGCCGCGATCCGCCCGAGGCGCTGTACGAACCGCTCGTCGGGGTCGTCGCGCTCGTCGGTGAGCCCGATCCGCGTGCACAGTCGCAGGCTGCGGGTGTTCTCGCGGGCGATGACCGCGCGCACGATCGGCACGCGCTGGCGCTCGGAGATATCCGACAACAGCACTTCGAGCAGGTAGCGCCCGAGCGTCACTGGTCGGCCGTCCTCGTCGAGCGGCTCGACCTCTGTGAGCACAGCGCCCTGGAGGTCGGTTCTGACCGCTGCGCACTCGAGGTACGTCGAGGTCACGACCTGTCCACCGTCCCGGATCAGATCCGATTCGTGTGACCCGACGGCGACCAGCCCGAGGTCGACGAGTTCGAGGCCGATGATCGTGTGATCGGTGTGCGGTCGGCGCCAGTCGTGGTAGTCCGCCAGCCTGGTCTGGATGAACGTCTCGACGTCGTCTTCGAACCAAATGCCGGTACTGCACGGCATCCCGGAGAGCAGGTCGCGTTCGGCCAGACCCAGGAACCGGGCCGTGGGCGTCGGCAGCTCCACCGCGTCAGCGTTGCCCACCGATCGGGATCCGGCGCGGGCGTCGGATCGTCGGCGCCCCGCCGATCGCGGCCGCCAGCGCGAGCGGTCCACCGGCCTCGGGCAGGGGACGCTCGTACGGATAGATCCGGGAGTCGTCGCCATCACCGAGCTTGATTGCCGGAAGCGCCTTGAGCAAGGTCTGGCCGACGCCGATCTGCTCGAACCGCAGCGCCAAGGCCGCACCCACAAACGCCGAGTCCAGCAGCTCGAGGTCCGGAATCGGAATCGACACCGGCGCTTCTGCGCCCTCGAGCATCAGCTCCGCCAGCTCACCGTGGATCGCAGCCACCAGCGCGAGCCGGGGCTCGCTGGTCGGATCGTGCATCAGCCGGTTGCGCTCAGCCACGGTTTCGGCGACGACAGCAACCAGTGCCTTCCGAAGCTCCTCGTCGAGCGACGACGCCCACTCAAACCGCCGGCGCAAGCTCGCCGAACCCCCCAATTCAGAAAGTCGACGAACGAACTCGATGGTGGCGCGGTGGCTCTCGATGCGCGCAGCCGTCTTGGCGATGGCCTTCGCGGCGGCCTCGTCGTGCCCGCGCGCGGCTCTTGCCGCATCGAGGTTCAGGGCCGAGTAGACATGCCAGGCGCCCGCGACCCTGCCCGCCTCCCCACGCGGGTACTCAGACACGCCTGCGCTGATGAGCTCACGCTCACGCAGCCGCCTCAGAGTCGCCTTCACCGTCGCCTCGCCGCCGGGGCGATACTCGGCAGCGATCTCCGCTGCCGTGACGAGAGGAAGCTCGACGATCACCCCACGAATTGTAGCCGATGGCGCAGATCACGCCACCGGTCAGAGCGGGCGCCCGAGCGCTTCCGCTCAATTGCACCCCGAGGCCGCTCAAGGTGCCAAACCCAGCCGAAAACAACGCAAATAGGCAGAAATCCAAGTCCCTCGCACTGGCGCCATAACCGCCCCACTTGCAGGAACTTCAACCTCCTTCGGGATGCGCGCCGAGTCGCTTCACACGCGAGAGGTCGCAGGTTCGAACCCCGCCGCGCCCATCAAGAAAGCCCTGCGAATGAGCACGCTTGGCCCGTGATCAGACTGTCGCTGTGGTCAGAGCTCGTGGCCGCGTTTGGCTCGAAGCAGTCAACTCACGCGAGACGTCCGGCCCACCCGGC
Organism: uncultured Solirubrobacterales bacterium; assembly: GCA_963796885.1. Lineage (GTDB taxonomy): Bacteria > Actinomycetota > Thermoleophilia > Solirubrobacterales > Solirubrobacteraceae > Palsa-465. Next base: position 1,234,325 of record CAWCNP010000022.1, on the reverse strand, counting down.
CTGCAAGAAGATCCCTTCCTGGTCCATGGTCGGGACGCAGGAAGAAGCGATCCCACCCGCGACCCAACTGTTCATGGCCAAGCGGGCGCCATTGCATCAACGCCACGGCTCGGTCGGCGATTCGATCAGCCCAGGCCGCTGCAGCGCGGGATGCGTCACCTCGTCAGGCGCTTCGCTGGACACTTTGTCTCCAGGGCCCTCACGCGCTAATTAGGTATGCGTGGGTCGAGGGGGCGAGGCGGAGGGCTTCTTCCTCGTCGGCGAGCGGACGCGCCAGCCGAGCGGGCACGCGCCCGGCGTGCTGACGCCCTGGCCGGAAAAGATCGGCGGAGGCCCGAGCAGGGCTGGCCGGGCGTCACACGGTGTTCAGGTACCGATCGCGGTCCCAGTCGGTCACCTGCGTCGTGAACGCGCGCCACTCGGCCTCAGCGGTCAGGATGACGTCGTCGACGGCGGCTTGCCCGAGCAGCTCTCCGATGCGCCGATCGGCACGGAGTGTCGCGATCGCGTCGCCCAGCGTCCGCGGCAGCGGCGGCCCGGCTGCGAACGTGTAGCCGACGCTTCTCGCGCCGGGGTCCGCATGGTCCTCGAGGCCCGCAACGACCGCCGCCAGCACGCTCGACACCGCCCAGTAAGGGTTGGCGTCCGCCGCTGGAGTGCGAAGCTCGATGCGCGTGGCACCGGTATGCAGCAGGGAGCGGATGGCGACGGTGCGGTTGTCGTCGCTCCAGCTGACGCTCATCGGCGCGAACGCGTCGGGCTCGTAGCGCTTGTAGGAGTTGACGGTCGGAGCGCCGAGCAGTGCGATCGCCGGCAGATGCGTGATGAGTCCGCCAAGCGCGTTGCGCATGAGCGCATTCGGCTCGTCCGCCTCGGGGCAGAATGCCGGCGCGCCATCTCGCCACAGCGAGACGTGGATGTGGCTCGAACTTCCCGAGATCCCCGGGTACGGCTTGGCCATGAAGGTCGCGCGCAGGTCGTTGCGCCGGGCGATCTCGCGGACGGCGTAGCGCAGCCGGGCGGCGTCGTCCGCGGCCTGGAGCGGGTCCTGGTTAGCGAGGTTGATCTCGAACTGACCCGGTCCCTGCTCCGCGTTGAGACACTCGTACTCGACCATGCTCGGCAGGGCGGCCGCAAGCTCGCTCGTGAACGGCTCGAAGCGATTCGCGTTGACGAGCGAGTAGCAGTGCACGCCAACGTCCGCCAGCGCGCCGTCTGCTCCCAGGACGTAGAACTCCGTCTCGATCCCGATGCGCGCCGTGTATCCGACCGCCTCGAGCCGCGCAGTCATGCTGCGCAGCACCGAACGCGGCGCGACCGACATCAGTTGACCATCGCGATCGACGACGTCGCAGAGGATCTGCCCGACGCCCTCGCGCCATGAAAGCCAGCGGAAGGTCTCAAGCTCCGGCGCCATGAACGCGTCCGGGTAACCGCTGTCGGGTCCGGTCAGACTCGTGTCGGCAAGGATCTCCCCCCGGTGGTCCCAGGCCAGGGCTGCGCTGCAAAAGCCGGAGCGTCGACTGCCGTCGGAGAAGTAGGAGCTCGGAAGCCGCTTGCCGAGCAGTTGGCCTTGATGATCGGTCCAGGCGATCTCGACCTCGCGCAGCGCACCCGAGCGGCGCGCTTCCTCGAAGCCGAGCCCGTCGACGGGGCGCGCGGCGTTCGACACGCCGGGGGGAACGCCTGCCGCTCCGGGGCGGGCCCCCGGGATCGCGGCGGCGTTATCCATGAGCGGCCTCCGTCCACGTCGCGCTGGTGGAGTAGCCCCGGCCGGCGTAGTCAAATCCACCAAGCTCATGCGTCGCCCGCGCCGCCACCGGCGGACAGGCGTAATACGCGCGGATCTCCTTGATCAGCCCGGCCTCGTCGAACTCATACCACTCCGACCCCCGCAGCCGTACCTCGTCCCCGAGCTCGGGCTTGAAGTTCGACCACTCGATGACGGCCTCACGCCGCGCCTTGTCGACGAGCAGCCGGTCAAGCTTCCAGTAGGCGCGAGCGCTGCCCGCAAAGCCCTCCGAGAAGCCTCTGCCGATCGCCTCCGCGCCGACGAACGCCGTCTGCTCGGTCCCGTCCGGGAAGGTGTCGCCGCCCGGGAAGTAATGGACGGCGTCCGGTGTGAAGAAGGCGGCGATCCGCTCCGGGTCGCGCGCGTCGCACGCGGCGTAGTACGCGAGGATCGTGGCCTTGTAGTCGCGACTCACTGCCTGATAGCTCATTCGCCCAGCTCCCGTCGTTGGTCAGTCACGTTCATGTGCGAGTACCTCGGCGACCGAAAGCAACCGGAGTCAGCAATCCCCGTCGAGCGCTCGGTCCAGGTCGTCGATCAGATCGTTGGCGTCCTCCTGTCCGCAGGCGAGGCGCACGAGTCCGGGTTGCAGCCCGGCGTCGGTCATCTCCTCCTCGGTCAGCACGGCCTTCCACATGCCGCCAGGGGACACCGCCAGGCTCTCGACGCTGCCCAGACTCGCCGACAGCTGAAACAGCTCTAGTCGGTCAATGGTTCGCGCGGCCGCCTCGAGGCCGCCCCCAAGCTCGATGCTCAACACCCCGCCAAACCCTGACATCTGGCTGGCTGCGAGACGGTGAGATGCGTGGCCCGGCAACCCCGGGTAGTGGACCGCGCCGACCTTGGGATGGGCGCTGAGATGCTCGGCAATCGCGGCGGCGGTGGCGTTGTGTCGGCCGACCCGCAGGTCCAGGGTACGGATCCCTCGGGTGACCAGCCAGGCGTCGAAAGGCCCGAGCACGGCACCGAGGCTGAGTGATGTCTTCCAGATCGCAGCGATCAGGTTGTGTGGCCCAACGACGGCGCCGGCTGAGGCGTCGGAGTGCCCGGCCAGGTACTTGGTCGCGCTATGCCAGACTAGGTCGATCCCGAACTCGACCGGACGCTGGTTGATGGGAGTGGCGAAGGTGTTGTCGGCCACGGTCACGATCCGCCGCGCACGGGCCAGCTCAGCCACAGCCCGCAGATCGGTGATCTCCAGCAGCGGGTTGCTTGGCGACTCGATGAGCATCAGTCGCGTGGCCGGAGTGATCGCGTCCACCCATGCTTCGAGGTCGGTTTGATCGACGAGCGTGTATTGCACCCCGAAGCGCGGGAGCAGCTTCTGGACAAGGCTCAACGAGCCCCCATACATGCTGCGCTGCGCCACCACGTGCTCGCCGCTACGCACCAGCGCGAGCACCGTCGTTGCCAGGGCCCCCATCCCGGAGGCAAGGACGAGGCCGGTCTGCGCTCCCTCCAGGCTCGCCACGGCATCGGCCAGCTCGACGTGATTTGGATTCCCGTGACGCGTGTAGAAGTCGGGCGTAGCCACCTCGGCCGCGGCACGGGCGAGGTCGGCCGCACACGGCAAAGCAAACGTCGAGGACTGGAAAATCGGCGAAGAGACCGGACGCGCCGTAGATGCAGCCCGCCGGGTGTGGATGGTCGCCGTGGCAGGCCTGTAACGACGGTCGGACACGCCGCTGATCATGCACACGCCGCTCCTTCAACGCAATTCTGCACAAAAACCCCTCACCTGATGCAGAAATATTGCGCGCTTGCCCCTCTCAATGCAAGAATGCACTAACATGGCCAATCTCGATGACGCTGATCATGCGATCCTCGATTACCTGCGTCAAAACGGCCGGGCCACAACGGCCCAGCTGGCGTCGGCCACCGGATTGTCCGCGTCCGCCTGCTCACGGCGCCTACGGCGCCTAGAACACACTCGCGTCATCCGCGGCTACAAAGCGATCATCGACCCAAAGGCCGAGGGCCGTGGCCTCACCGCCTTCGTCGCGGTGCGACTGGTCCGCCACCAACGCGAGCACATCCACCAATTCCAGGAAGGCGCTCGCAAGGTGCCCGAGATCGTCGAATGCCACCACGTCACCGGCACCTTCGACTACCTACTACGCGTAGAGGTCCCCGACCTGCCCGCCTACGAACGCCTCCACGCAGACCGGCTAGCCGCGCTGCACAACGTCGGTCAGCTAATCACCTACATCTCGATGACAGACTTCTCAGACCCTTAGTTGTCGCCGTGACGCCGCTGGCATCAGCGATACACGCTGCCGCTGTAGGAGGCGGCGTCGCCTGACTACAGCCTGATTCTCGGCGAGCCGTTGATCGAGGCGGTCGCTCGGCTCGGGGGCGACGGGGCGCAGACCGCGCTGTGCGTCATTGCGATCGTGGACGACGGCGAGCTTGGCGTCCGAGCCGGGGAACTGGCGCAGAAGCTGGAACTGGAAGAGGTGGCGCTCGGCTGGCTCGGCGACGTCGGCGAGGCGCAGATCACCGGCGCGGCTGTGATGCGTGAGGACGTATTCGACGACGCGTCGACCGTGTTCCTCGAGCTACTTGGCAAATTTCCCCCCTGCGATCGGCCTCCCGAAACGCAGTGTTTCCAGGCCTCTTGGGGCTCGGAGGGGGAGTGCGGTCTCGCTTCGGACACGAGAGGTCGCAGGTTCGAACCCCGCCGCGCCCATGACCCGAGGCAAGCCCGAGGATGTCCGTTTGGACGGACAGCGGGCCAAGCCGGACCATCTCCGATCAGGCATGGTTGGGTGAAATAGAGCTTCCGGCCGGGCCGGCGGCCGGATCGCCTTCGCCCGGAGGACCGCGAGTTGCCGCGGTATCAGGAGACCGTGAGGTGCCGGTATTGGACCACCGGCCAGGAGGTGCCGGTCCAGGCGCCGTTGTTCTCGACCGCGCCAGCTTCGATGCCGGCGATGCCTGTGGTGTAGTTGGAGTCGTTGTTGGTCACGGTGGCAACCTGCTGGCCGTCGATCGACGCGGTCAGCGTTGCGCCGCTAACGGCGAGGGATAGATTGTGCCACTGCCCCAGCCCTGCCGGGCTGGCCAAACTGCCCGAGGCGAGGATTTTCACACCGTTACTCTGGCTGTTCTTGAATAGCTGCCAGGAGCCGTCGTCGGCGAGGTTGAAGATGTAGCCGCGGAACTTGCTGACGGCGCCGTTTTGATCGCTGAAGCGGTCGATGACACCGGCTGAGGACCCCGGCTGAGTGAACAGCACGTCGGTGCCGACCGTGTAGTCCTTCCAGCTCTTATCGCCGACCACGGCAAAAGGAAAGCCCTTGTGGCCAAGCCAGTAGATCGGCGGCTGCGACGCCATCTGCTGGGTGCACGTTTGAGTGGCATCGGTCGCACACGGCGTGTATTCAAAGGCGCCGTCCATTGGAGCCAAGTAGACTGGTGTGGTGTCCAGAGGGTTCGCGGCGGGATTGTCGCTGTAGGAGCCGAGCGTGCCCTGAGCCGGCGGCTTGGCGGAGCCCTTGCCGCTCCGTGCGATCGTGGTGAAGGTGTACTGATAGCCGGGCAACAGGCCGAAGGAGAACTTGCCGGCTACCGGGTGGATGTCCGCGCGCTTAACCATCCAGTCCACCGGATTGGTCGAGGTCGGCTTCGTGCGCCAAACGTGAATGGTCCCCGCGGAAAGCCCACCACTGATGGTGAAGTTGGCGTACTGCTCAGCCGTGGTCGTGGTCGTCTCGGCCAGGGTGCTCCAATCGGTGCCGTTCGGGGCCTTCAGCGTCGTGTAGCTGCCATTGGAGTAGACGCTGGCACCGGTCAGCCCGCCGAAGCCGCCGTCGGCACCGTCGATGAACTGCCATCCGGGGGCGGTGAACCAGCTCATCATGGCGATCGCATAGGTCATCGCGTTGACCTGGTAGTAGCCCGACCACGGCTGGTCGGCGTAGATCAACCCCCGGTTCTCGTACGGCACCCCGGGCGGGATCGCGTCCATCATCGGCCACGTGATGAAGCCGGTCAGCTCCGCGTTGGGATAGCCACGGATCTCGGACCGGGTCATGTTCGCCGCGCCGGTGGCGCCGTCGATGTTTCCCAGCTCGTTGGTCCACAGCGGCTTACCCAGACCTTCGGCGGTGGGCGTGGTGAAGCATTCATTGCCGTTCGTTGGGCCGCCGCACTGATCGTGCTCGCCGACGACCGCCGTGGCGGCATTGAACGCCGGATCGGCGGCCAAGTCCGTGGCAATCGGCCAAGCGTTCGCCGTGTCGTCGGCGTCCGACATCGCGATCTGCGTGCTCGAGAATCCCGCCTGGTCGAGCGCCGCTCGAAGGTTTTCGGTCCACGTCTTCTGGTACGAGTGCTCGTTCTGATTGCCGGCCAGGTAGTCGATCGTCAGCCCATGCTGCTGAGCGCAGGTGAGCCACTGGACGATGTACTGGATCGTGGCTGCCGAGAAGAACGAGCCCAGCCACCCTGGGGCCGCCCAGGCCAGCGCATAGAGCTTGATGTTCGGATTGCGGGCCTTCGCCTGCTCCATCAGCCACCATTCGTACCCGGCATTGCAGTTGACGGTGCCCTGGGAGTGCTCGATGCTCGCCTCCGACCCGTCGGTGGAGTTGGCATCACCGCCTATCTCGACCTTGAGGATCTGCAGGGAGGCGCCATAGCCGGGCTTGAACAGGTAGTCGAGAATCGCACTTCGCTGCGGCTCGGGATAGTCGATCAGCAAGCGCGAGTTGCCGCCGCCGCCGCTAATTGCGCCCACCCCGTCAAACGTACGCCCCGGCGCCGTGCCGTCGACCGGAATTGCGGTCGTCGTGCTCGTCTGGCCGATAGCAGGCGCGACGTACGGCCCCGGGTGGCCGCTCGGCGCGAAAGCATCCCGGCCGCCGGCCCAGGCCGTTGTCGGACCGACCACGCACACCAGCGCCGCTAACGGAGCCGCCATGACAACTAACCGCCTGAGTCTCAGGCCCCTGCAACGCACCACGGGCGCTGTATACCACACCCAAACGACCCCGTGGAAATGCTCGGTCCGTGAGCGTCAGTTCTGCTCAGTTGGGCCTTCCGTAGGCCTGCTGCGGTTCCAGGCTGGACGCCCGCGTGTGCGGTATCGCTCACACGCGAGAGTCGTTCCCGTCGATTTCGCGCAACCGCCGTAGACGCGGACCGTGAAACGGCGGCTGCGCCAGCGATGATCGACATTGCATCGGGATCCCGCCGGATGGATCTTCACGCACTGCCGGATGGATTTCCGCGTGGTGTCGGCTGGATTTCCAGGCGCTGGTAGGCTGGTTCGACAGGAGCACCAGCCTGACGCGGGCGCCTACGAGTGACAGCGCCAATCTGATCCTCTAAACCGCTGAAGACGCGGGGTTCCGTTTGTCGCTCGAACTTCACACGCTGACCGTCAGCTGCGCCGAAGCTGGTGAACGTGAGGTCGTCGCGACGTCGTTTCGTCGTCGAATCGTACTCAGCATGCTCGGAGCTCTCGCAGTTGCTGCCGTGCTCGGCTTCGTGCTCGCTCGACGGCGCGGTCAGTTCAGCGCCGCGCTCCACGCCGCTCCGATCTCGTTGCTGGTGCTGGCGGCGCTGCTTCAGATCCTCGCGCTGCTGGCGCGCACCGAGGCCTGGAACGTGTGCGTCCGGTCCGCGGGTGGCACCGTCGCCCGTCGGGTGCTGTTCCGCGCGGCCGGCGTTGGCTATCTTGCGAGTCTGGTGAACGGATCGGCCGGGATGGCCGTACGTATCGCGTCGCTGCGCCGCATCGCTCCGCAGCGCGTTCCCCGTGTGCCCGCACTGGTGGCTGCTGAGGTTCCGATCATCACCGTCGAGGTCGCGCTGGCGGCGATCTTTTCGTTCACGCTGATCGCACCGCTCGGCGTCCCCTGGTGGGCGCCCGTGATCGCCGTCGCAGTCACGGTCGCGGCCGTAGCCGGTCTGCGGCGTGTTTCGGAGCGTAATCAAACGGGACTGTGGGCGGGTCTGGCGGTGCTGCGGAAACACGGTCGCGGACGCATGATCGCGTTCACACTGGTGGCCGTGGGCGCGCAGATCGCGCGCAACTGGCTCCTGCTGCACGCGATCGGCGTGAACGTTTCCGTATTTGACGCAATGTCGCTGTTGATCGCGATGTTCACGCTCGGTCAGCTTCCGGTCGGACCGAGCATCGGGCCCGCCGCGGCGGTGCTCATCTTGGGAGCGCACGGCATCGCCGCGACTGCCGCGGCCGGGGTGCTGCTGACAGTCACAGGCGTCGCTGGATCTCTGTGCTACGCGGCGTGGGCGATCACCGACCAGATCGTCGCGGGCCGCGCCAATGCCCAGCCAGAAGCTGTCGTCACACCCCTCGCGGTAACGCCCACTTCAGCGTAACGGGCAGCTCCTAGCGAGTGTCTGGGAGCCGAGGGGCAACGGGCATGGGCGGCTCCTTGTCGATGATCCACACCGAATCCATCGAGCTATGCGTTGCGGATAATCGCCGCCGATGGAGCGTTTGCCGCCGCCTCTTTGGGATGACGGTCGCGAGCGCTCGGCCGTCCCACCAAGCGGCGCGCCTGCGTCTCGTACTCGAGTCTGCCGAGCTCTCGGCACTCCGCTCCACATTGATCGCACACCAACACTAAGCGCAATTGCCCCGTGTTGCGGAGATACTGGCTCATGCCGCTGCGCGTGCCTGAGTGATCGCACGACACTGTCCTCTACCACTACTAACGGCTCCGCCGTCGCGTCACTGCCGCCGAGGGTAAGTCGCGACGAAAGGCCGCAACTCCTGGGCTGACGGACTCGCCCAGGCTGCCTGGGGCCTGACGCGCGGCGCTCAGGCGGAACTGTCCTTGAGCGCGGCCTCGTACATGAGGCCCGGCACCTCGCTCTTGGAGAGCGCGAAGATGATCGCTGGCACGTGGGCCAGCGAGCCCATTAAGCGCTCGGCGGGCGCCGGATCGTGGCCGCGTACAGCAGGGCGGCCGCGCGGGCCGCTGCTCTCGACAAACCGGTGGACAAAGTGAGCAGAGCCTGGGAGCGCCGGCAAGTCCAGAACAAGCAGCGTCATCGCGATCGCAAAGACGCCGTCGATCAGCGCATGGAGACGACCAGGACCCACGAGACCGATGTTCCCCGCACGGCTGCGGCTTCTTGCCCCTGCGAATGACGGTTCAGAGCACGGCGGCGCGAATCTCGCCGGCTGGCTAGAGGCGGCTCGCCATGCTCGGGATCTCTCTCATTGACTATGAGCGTTTGCGGGTCTAAGGTCCTGTCGGTCACCGTGGCGAATGGATCTGCCTTGGGGGTAAGACGTGCCAGGACCTTTTTCACACCTGAGCCGGGCGCGTGCCCCGCGAGGGACTCGGCAACTGATGCGCAAGAGACTTGCCCTGGCAGCCACGGGTATCGTCTTGGTGTTCGCGGTCCTGAGCACGGGCGCCCAGGGAGCGAGTGGCGGAAGGGTCGCGTCTGGGTGCGCCACAGAAACGGTTGTGTTCTCGGGCAAGCCGATCACCCTGCGGTTTGTCGTGCACAACGTTTCGTGCCGTCAGGCCCACCGCCTGATCCGAACCTACTTCCACGACGTGGCCAGTCACACGTGTCGGGACCACGGGACCGCTTGCATCTTCATCTACGCAGGAGGCTGGGACTGCTCGGTTCCGGATCCGGCGTTGCACAGCAAAGCGTTTGCCGGGTGCGACCGCGCGGCCTCGGGGCGACTGACCGCGAGCGTCACGGTGTACAAGCTGACCCGCAAATCGGGTCGGCCGACGTTCAGCGGCACGATCTCCCTGGCCGGGGAGTGTGTGACGCCGCTCCCCGCGTCGGGCAGGACTTGTGTCGGTCAGATCGGTCGCAGAGCCCACGGCTATGCCGCCCAGCTGAACGCCGTGGTCGGGTCAGAGCATCCGGACCATGACAGCGCAGTCGTTGACGTCATTCGGAGGGCCGGGAAGGTCGTGCAAGCCCACGAGTGGGGCGTTGCGCTGCTTCCTCGCGATGTCAGGATCAACCGCTCCAAGGTCTCGATCGAGGTCAAGCACCCCATCGGTCCCAGGGGCACCGACGGCGAGATCGACTTCAGCTTTAGCGGCCGTCCGCACTTCGTGAAGAGCACTCGCTGCGTTCCGAAGTACGAGGTCGTCAATGGAACGATCAAGGGGAAAGTCCAGATCAGGGTCCACGACCGGTTCTTCAAGACGATCACCCTTACACGCGTGAGGGCCAGAGCCAGCGACTTGCAATTTGGCCAGGGCTGCCGGCAGGAGCCGTGCCCTCCTCGTCAATCCTCGCTTTCCGGGGCGACGTCGCATGCCCCAACCAGTCCGGCAGTGACTCTCAGCGCAGGGAAGCCTCCCCACCTGCTCGCCCCGTTGGCGGTTGATGTCTCCGAGCCGACGGCCGGCACTCCCTTCACCGTCATCAACCACTCCTTGACATTGGGTGGAACCAGGTCGTTCTTGACCTTCAAGCCGAAGCTCACCGGTGCCACGGTGGGCACCCCCGGCGGCGTGTTCTCGGGCGGCCTGGGCGTCCGATCGTCGGGCCCAGCCACGACGTTCCTCGAGCCATGCAAGGGCGGGCACTTCCAGGTGACCAATCGCCCAGCCACGGTCACGAGGGGGACGATCACGGCCAGGTTCGACTCGATCGGAAAGGTGTCCGTCGGCAGGAACCTAAACGGATCGCTCGACCTGCAGTCGTGGCGTCGAGTTCCCTAGCCATCTTCTGAGGAGCCACTCTCAACACGGATCGCAAGGCGCCGTCGGCGTTTGGGGGAAACAGGTGTTGGTATTGGTCCGGGCAGGTGAGGGGCAGATAGACTCGACTGGGGCGTCCGATGCGCATAGTGCTCAGTTCTGAGAACTTCGACGGGTTTGGGGGTACGGAGACCTACACGCTGACGGTGGCGCAGCAACTGGATGCCCTCGGGCACGACGTTGCCATCTACGCGCCCAACCGGGGGGCAATCGCTCAGTTCGCCCGCGCGGAGGGCGTGCGGGTGCTCGGCATCGACGCCTTGCCGCCTGCCTGTGATCTTCTCGTGTCGTCAGACGCTGCCACGTGCCACGAGCTCGCCTCCCTGTGTGGCGATGCGGTGCGCCTGTTCGTTGCTCATTCCTGCGACCATGCGTTGCAATCCCCACCGCAGCTTGCCGGCCGGTGCGACGCGGTGATCGTGCTCAACGACCGCGTTCGCGAGGCGATCGAGGCACGCGGATGGCATGCGCCGATCGTCCGGCTCCGTCAGCCAATCGACACCGCGCGCTTTCGTAACCTGGGGCCGCCGTGGCCGGTGGCGCGGCGAGCGTTGGTGTTGAGTAACTACGTCCGGGGCCAGCGTGCGGAACTGATCGAGTGTGCCTGTCGCGCGAACGCGATCGATCTATCGTGGGCCGGTAGCACAACGTCCACGACGGCAACGCCAGAGCATGCGATCGCGAATGCGGACCTGGTGATCGCACTTGGCCGAAGCGTGCTCGAGGGCATGGCGGCTGGTCGGGCGGTCTACGTGTATGGCGTGGTCGGCGCCGATGGGTGGGTGACCCCCGCTCGTTATCCAGCAATGGAGGCCGATGGGTTCGCGGGATTGTCCGACCGGGAGCTGAGCATCGACGGACCTCGTCTGACCAGTGACCTTGCGGGTTGGGAGCCGAGCATGGGCGAGGTGAACCGCGACCTCGTGTTCTCCCATCATGAGGCGCGGGAGCACGCGATCGAGCTCCTGAGCATTGCTCAACGCTTCGGTTCCCCCAATCGTTCGAGCGTACGCCGGCCGACGAGCTCTCCCACTTGGTGCGGCGCGAGCGCCAGGCGTACCTACGCTGCACGGGAGCCCTTCTGGAGGCAGGTCGGCTGAGATCGGAGAACGAGCGGCTCGGTTCGCAGGTCGCCGCGGCCCACGCCCACATCGCCATGCTCGAGGGATCCCTTCGCGAGCTCCGCGGCACGCGAAGGTATCGGCTCGGGTGTCTGCTCGCCCGACCGTTGGACCGGCTGCGGGCGCGCCGTCATGCTGAACGAAGCTGATCGATTCACGCGCCGATCGCTGGGGGATCGCCCTCCTGCCCCGCCGGGGCCGTATCTGGTTGTCGGGCTCGGCGTCGCCGGCATCGCCGCCGCCCAGGCCCTGGTCGACCGGTTCGGGTCATCGTCGGTGCGCGCATGCGACAGCGGCAACCCACGCTGGAGGGCGGCCGAGTTGGGCCGGCTGCGAGATCGCGGCGTGGGGATCTGGACCGAGAGCGACGGCTTGGAGGCGCTTGCGAAGCCTCCCAGCTGCCGTTGCCTTGTGAAGAGCCCCGGCGTCCCGTTCGGTGCCCCCGTCCTAGAGCAGGCCGCGAAACTGGGGATCCCGATCATCGACGAGCTCGAGCTCGGCTGGCGGCTCTTCCCCGCCCCGATCGCTGCGGTGACCGGCACGAACGGCAAGTCGACGGTGTGCGCCTTGGTCGCGGCAGCGGCCGAGCTCGCCGGGCTGGATCCGGTGGTGGCCGGCAACACGGCGTTTGGCCCACCATTGTCCGCCGTCCCCTCCGACCGCTCCGGGTTGGTCGTTTGTGAGGTATCGAGCTATCAGCTCGAGGGTTGCCCCGAGCTGCTCCCTGACGCAGCCGTGCTGACGAACATCGGACTTGACCACCTGGTTCGGCACCGCACGCTCGCCGCCTACGCTGAGGCCAAGCGCAGACTGTTCGTGCGGGGATCGCGAGTGGTGCCGCTTGCCGTGCTCAACGCCGATGATGAGTGGTGTCGAAGCCTGGCCGCCGAGATCGCCCCTGGCGACAGCACGGTGATTCGCTTCGGTCGTCATCGGAACGCCGAATTCCGCCTACTGCACTGCGGATGGACGGTGTCCTCGGCGTGGTTGGAGGCGCAGACTCCCGCCGGGCCCCTGCGGTTGAACACGCGGCTACCCGGCGCCCACAACGCCAGCAATGCCCTGGCGGCGTTTGCGCTCTGCCACGGTCTGGGCATGGACTCCGAAGCGATTGCCGCTGCGATCGAGCAGATGCCAGGCGTGCCAGGGCGGTGGGAAGTGCTCGACGAGGGTCAGTCATTCGATGTGATCGTCGATCTCGCCCATTCGCCCGATGCGATCCTTGCCGTGTTGCAGGCGTTGCGGGCGATCGTCTCACGGCGTCCGTCTGCCCGCTTGCACGCCGTGATCTCGGCGAGCGGGGTGCACACCGGCCGGATCCGCTGGCCGATGGGAGTTGCCGCCGGTCGGCTGGCCGATCGCGTGATCGTCACCGAGGGCAACCCGCGTGGTGACCCCGTGATCGCGACCGCGGGACCCGTCGTGGCAGGCGCCCGCTCAACCGGGAACGGCGCCGTGGAACTGGTTCCGAGGCGCCGAGCGGCGATTGAAACGGCAATCGCCACCGCGCGCCCCGGGGATGTCGTGGCAATTCTCGGCCGGGGCGCGATGCCGCGCCTCATCACTGACCTCGCCGGGAATGGGGAGGAGTTCGACGACCGCGTGGTTGCCCGTGAAGCGATCCGGGAGCGAGATCAGCGCTGCGCGCCAGCTCGACGGTGAGGGGCCCCGCGGCGTGACCGTCGGCCCGAGGGGCCGGCGTGCGAGGGGGTCGTCCGGCGTTCGGTCGCTATCGTGGGCAGGCCGTGCTCGAGACCGAGCCTGGTGGCGAGCCGGCTGACATCGTCGTGCTCGGCCGGCGCGACAAGCGTGATGCCGATGCCCTTCGCGCCGGCGCGGCCGGTTCGGCCGATCCGGTGAACATACGTCTCGCCGTCGGCAGGAGGATCGAAGTTGATGACGTGCGAGATTCCGCTGACGTCGATCCCCCGGGCCGCGACGTCGGTGGCGACGAGGGTGTCCACGGCGCCGGATTCGAACCGCGCGAGCGCTTGCTCCCGCTGGCGCTGCGACTTATTGCCATGCATTGCCGCAGCGTCCACTCCCTGAGCGCGCAGACGTTTGACGAGACGGTCGGCACCGCGCTTGGTTCGCACGAACACCAGCGTCAGCTCTCGGTCGCGTTTCAGCTCGCCGACGAGCGCATCGAGGCGGTGCTCGTGTGCGACCTGGAGGAAGCGGTGCTCGATATCGGTGGCCGCGCGTCTGGCCGTGGGACCGCGTTCGTGGATGACCGGCTCGCGCGTGTATCGCCTTGCCAGCCGGCCGGCCTCGCCGTCGAGCGTTGCCGAGAAGAACAGCGTCTGCCGCGTCGCCGGGCACAGCGCGACGATCCGGTCGACCGCGGGCCGGAAGCCCATGTCGAGCATCCGGTCAGCCTCGTCGAGCACGAGCATGCTGACGCTCCCGAGCGTGAAGGCGCCGCGCGCCAGAAGGTCCTCGAGGCGTCCCGGGGTCGCGACCAGCACGTGCGAGCGGGCCGCGTCCCGCGCCTGCTTGACGAGGCCAACACCGCCATAGACCGCTGTCACCCTGAGCGCACGGGCATGCGCGATCGCGCGAATGTCATCGACGATCTGGGTGGCGAGCTCGCGCGTAGGTGCGAGGACCAAGGCGGCCGGTCGCGGGGCATCAGCCTCGATCCGCTCGACGAGCGGGATTCCGAAGGCGAGCGTCTTGCCCGAGCCGGTGGGGGATTTCGCGAGCACGTCGCGACCATCGAGAACGTCGCCGATCACGTCGCGCTGGATCGCGAACGGCCGTGTAATGCCCTGCTGAGAGAGCGAACCGAGCACGGCGGATGAAACGCCGAGATCGGCAAAGGACTGCGTAGACATGTAGGACTCCTTGGCGACGCTGGGGCCGCGAACGATTCGGGAGGCTATTGCTGACCCGAACCGCTGATTGCGGGACCCAAGCGAGCTGCCTCGCGGCCGACGGCGTCGACCGCTTCAGACAACGTAGCAGCATCAGCTCAGCGCGAGTCGTGTGAACGCTGCGCGGCCAGTCGTTGCTCGGCGCCGGCCAAGCGCCGCTCGAGCTCCCGCAGGTGCGGGGTTGACCCCTCACCCCATCTGTAGAGCTTGGCCCGCAGAAGGGCGACCCGGTCCCGGTAGTAGTGCGCGTCGGCCTCGAGTAGCTCGATGTCCCTCGCGGAGCTCACGGGCCGAGCTCCACAACTGAGTGAGCGCTTGCGGCCATCCGCGTTACAGCCCGCGGTCGCGGGCATCCTTGCTCAGCGCGACGCTGAGCGCGGCGGGCTGTATCTGAGCCTCAATCTCGGCGAGCCGCTTGCTCTGCCGCTCCGACTCCCGGTAGACGGAGTCCTGAAGCGCCTGCACGAGCTGCTCCAGATGCTCGATTCGCGCTCGCAGAGCCTGCAGCGCGATGGTGTCATTCTTGGAAGCGCCCCTGTTCAGCGCTGTAGCTGACGCGTCGGCCGTGCGGCGAATCTGTCCGATCCGCGCGATCAGCCCCTCTCGCTCAGCCACAGTCTCATCCCTTCGCCGGGCGTTTGGATGCGGGCGGGAGGGGCGGATAGCGTCGGCGCTCCTCCTCGGTCATCGGCCGGATGACGAGCTGGCCGTTCTCGACCTGCTCAGCGACGAGCTCCAGTTTCTCCTGACGCTTCTCCTCGGCGCGTTCTCGTGCCGTCTTCATTCGACGGCCCCACACCATGGGCTGGGCATTGCACGTCTCCCTTCGCCGGCGCGGTCCATACGTTCGGGGGAGATTCGCTGCGTCGGCTTGGTGAACCTCGCGGGCGACCAGCGTCACCTGCCACCACCCACCGTAGCACGCGTGTTCGGCCGTCTTACCCGGCTGTAATTGCTTCTAAAGGACCCAGAAGGCAACGACGGCGTACTGCAGTGCAGCGGCGGCGACCACGAGGCGCGCGTAGATGACGGCGCCAGCGCCGTGGAGGATGCCGCCGAGCGCCAACGTGCCGACGGCAACGGGACCGAGGCGCTCAACGAGATCGGGCAGGGCGATCACGCGCCCTGGCTGCTACGCCTCTTTCGGCGCCTGCGTCTCGTCCAGGCGCGCCGAGTCGTCTGATGCCGCCTGCTTGCGGGCGTCCTTCCTGGCCACCTTGACGGCCCGGCGCTCACGAAGTTTGGCTTCGCGTGCGAGTTTTGCCATCGTCGTCTTCTTGTTGCGCGGCGCCATGCTTGCCGTCCTTACGTGTCGAGTTTCGCCGGCGATCGTGTGCGCGCGGACCCGTAACTCAGCTCTGTGAGGGCTGATTGGGACACGGCCTCAAGCGACGGAGGCGCGAGCGCATCCGTCGCCGTCGGCCGTAGTTGCTAGAGCGCCTGGACGTTCGCGGCCGAGGGACCCTTTGGTCCCCGCTCGGCGTCATAGCTCACCTTCGCGCCCTCGGCCAGTGACTTGAAGCCACTGCCCTGGATCGCGCTGTGGTGAACGAAGACGTCCTTGCTCGCGTCATCGGGCGTGATGAATCCAAAGCCCTTGTCGTCGCTGAACCATTTCACGGTTCCTGTTGCCATGTTGCTTTTCCTCCGGGATACGTGCGGCGAAACTCGAAGGACGCTGCTGAGGCAACGACTGCGGAAACGCGGGCACTTAGATATTGTTGAGCCATCGCTCAACGAGTGGCAGGGAGTGTAGCGCGAACACGTTGTGCCGAGGCTGGCGAGCTCCCATCCGAAGCCGCTTCATACCTGCTCGTCCGGGGTGGCGTGTAACTGGGCGCGCCACTCCTCTGGATCGAACCGCGCCGGCTCGGTCTCCTCGATGAACCGTTCGAGCACCGCGACGAACCGACCCGGCGTCTCGATCTGCGGCAGATGTCCGACCCCGTCAAAGACCTCCAGACGGCTGCCGACGATGGCCTCGTGGGCACGCTGGCCGTGGTGGGCGGGGATGATCGGATCTCGCGCACCCCACACGATCAGCACCGGTAACCGCGCGGCCAGGTAGAGCCGGTCGCTGGCGTCGACGCTCTGGCCGCGCGTGCTGACAACTGCGCGCAGGGTGGCGAGGAACGCTGTCCGGCGATCATGGTCGACAAGCGATGCGTAGCCGCGCGCGACCTCGGCGACGTCAGCGTTCGGTCGCAACCCGACCGCGGCCAGACCGTGCCCGACCGCGCTTCCGGCCTTGGTCGCTGCGCGGGCGGTCGCGGCGATGAACAGATCCGCGCCGGGGAGCGCAGCGGCCCGCAAGACCGGGCTCACCTCCTGGCCGAGACCACCGCTGGAGACCAGCACCAAGCGCTCAGCCAGTTCCGGGAAGTGATACGACAGCTCCATTGCGATTCCACCGCCGAGCGAGTGGCCGACAAGGGTCGCGCGCGTGTGGCCGAGCATCATCATCAGATCACGCAGGCCGACGGCGAGCGCCCCGAGCGAATAGTCGCCCGCGCCGGGCGCCGAGGTGCCGTGCCCGGGCAGATCCGGCGCGATGACAGTGTGACGGCGAGCCAGCGGCTCGATTACGGCGTGCCAGTTCTCGCTGCTGCCGGCCATTCCGTGGATCAGCAGCAGCACCGGACCGGCACCCACCTCGGTGTAGGTCACACGGCGTCCGTGCAAAGTCGCGGCCTTTCGCTGGATCGCCGTCATAGCGACACCCCGTCGATGGTCCGCCTCGCGCCGAGCGCGGTGACGCCTGGATCCTCGGTTGTGCACATCTCAGGCTCCTATCCGATGATGGGCCAGCGCCGCCCCGCCGAGAGCTCGTCGAGGGTTCGCTGCATGAGCGTAGTGACGGACTCGTAGATCGCGTCGACCTGTGGGTCCGGTCCGAAGCGCTCGCGCAGGTTGATGGGCTCGAGCACTTGAATCGTGATCTTGGCCGGCAGCGGGAGGTGGCCGAACAGGTCTCCGACATCGAGCCCCCACGGCAGCGCGAGCGAGATCGGGAGGACCTTCAGGCGGAATCGCCGGTCAATTCCCAGGGCCCGGGCGAGGCGTTGGCCGCGGGTCAGAAACAGGGCAGTCTCCTGCCCGCCGATCGAGACCACCGGCACGATCGGCACGTTGGTCGCGAGCGCCAGGCGCACGAACCCTTCGCGACCGGCGAACTCGATCCGGCGGCCGTGCCAAGACGGCCGGTGGGCCTCCCAGTCACCGCCCGGATACACCAGCACGGCAGACCCAATCGCCAACGCGGCCCGCGCGTCCGCCTGGGTTGCTTCGATCGTCCCGTACTTGCGCAGGAGCGAAAGCCACGGCGCCTGCATCACCAGGTGGTGGGCGAGCTGGTAGAAAGGCCGTTCGACGCCGAAACGTCGATAGAAGGCGAGCGTGAATGCGAGGGTGTCCGGCGCGACGTTGCCGCCGGAATGGTTGCCGACGAGCAACACAGGACCGGTGGCGGGGATCCGTCCCAGGCCGCGGATCTCCGGACGAAACCAGGCCGCAATCAGTGGCCAAGTGAACGGAAGTGAGCGCCGGACGTAGCTAGGATCGCGCTCGCGCAGCGCGACCGGGATCTCTTCCGTCGCGGGCATCGCCACCGATGGCGACGGGGTGGGCGCGGTGGCCACAGTCATGGCAACAGCCTTCGTATTCGACGCATGTGTTTCATATACAGCGCTGGCCGCCGACTGCGCATCCCGACGATCCCGCATGTCTTCGATCAGAACTACTGAGGAGACACTCGGCGGGAAGACGACTGCGAGCCTAGCTCCGGCCGACGGGTGGGTGCAGGGGTCGTCCCGCCGCCTCCTGGTAGGCGGCGCGCTCCGCGTGGTCGAACTCCTGTGCGATCTGGTCGCTGCCGAACGCCCGGTGCACGATGCGCTTGAGGCGGCGCGGCAGCGCGAGATCAAGGACGCTAAGGGGGCGCAGCGACGCCGGGACGTAGACCTCGGGGCGTCGCCGGCGCAGCCCGTCGACGATCGCCTCGGCGACATCCGCTGCTTCGAGTTTGTGCATGCCGCGCGCCGCGTGCATGCCGGACCCGAGGCGGGTGTTGGCGAGGTTTGGCAGGACAGTGGTCACGCCGACGCCGGTGCCCTCGAGCTCGCAGCGGACGGCCTCGCTCAGGCCGACGACGGCGTGTTTGGTGGCGACATAGGTCGCCTCGCCGGGCAGCGAGCCCATCCGTCCGGCCGCCGAGGCCACGTTCACGACCTGACCGCTCCCGCGGGCGAGCATCCGCGGCAGGGCGATCTTCATCCCGAGGATCACGCCATGGACATTGATCTCGAACTGACGCCGGGCGACATCGTCGGGCTCCTCGAGAAACGGCCCGATCGGCATGATCCCGGCGTTGTTGATCAGGATGTCGAGCGGGCCCTGGGCCGCCTCGGCGGCGTCGAGGAAGGCTGTGAATGACGTGCGGTCGGTGACGTCGAGGTCCAGCCCGACCATCCCCAGCCCGGCCGCCGCTGCCTGCACCGCCGTGAGGTCGACGTCGCCCAAGGTCACGCGTGCGCCTTCCCGGCGCAGGCGCTCCGCGGTGGCGGCGCCGAGCCCGCGCGCGCCACCGGTGATCGCCACGTGCAGTCCCGGCAAGCGGATTGGATCGGTCACGTGATGCTCCTATCCCGGCGCTCAGCGCCTGGTTGGTCGTGGTCTAGCTAGGCTGTCGGATGTGGGTTGCGTTGGCGGTTTTTGCGGTGGGCCTCGATGAAGCGTCCGGTGGCGAGAGCGGCGGCGATGGCGAGCTCGCCTCCAACGAGGGTGGCCGCGACGATTTCGGCGAACCTCGGCGCGGTACCTCCGCCGCGGCAGTCAAGGAGGTCGAGGCATTCGCTTTGCGTTGGCAGATTGGTCCCGCCGCCGACGGTCCCGACGACGAGGTTCGGGAGCCTCGCGGACACGTATAGATCCTCGCCGAGGAGCTCGGCTTCGATGAACCCGATGCTGGCGTTCACGACCTGCGCAACGTCCTGGCCGCAGGCGATGAAGATCGCCGCCAGCCCGTTGGCGAAGTGCGCATTCATCCCCAGCGCACCTGCTTGCATGGCGCCGAGCCGACCCGTAGCAATGAACGCAAGCATCTCGCGCGGTGAGACGCCGAGGTACGTTTCGACAACGCCGGCCGGCAGCGTGAAGTCGATCGCCACTTCCTTGCCATAGGGCCGGAAGAGGTTGATCGCGGCCGGCTTCTTATCGCTCGAGTAATTGCACCTCAGGTAGAAGCGCTCGCAGCCGGTCTTCCGGATCGCGTGACGGCAGATCTGATCGACGGCGATGTTGACCATGTTCATCCCCATCGCGTCGCCCGTCGTGAACACGAAGCGGGCGAACGCCCTGCGCCCCAGGACGTGGGTGTGCAGCTCCACGAGACGACCGTGGGCCGTGGTCTGGGCAGCTACCTCCCTGAGCTCGTCCAGATGATCGTTCAGCCACCGCGAGAATGCAATCGCCTCCCGCGCGGTGGCGAGCATGAAGCACGGCGTGATGTCGAGCGAGTCGCCAAGCACGTACGCGTTCGCGCCGCCCGCCTCGGTGATGGCGCGCATGCCGGCCTGGTAGGTCGAGACGAGCGTTCCCTCCGTGGTCGCGAACGGGACGTAGTAGGACCCCTGGGCGTGCGTGCCGTTGACGCGAATCGGTCCTGCGACACCGAGCGGCACGTGCACCGCTCCGACCAGGTTCTCGATATTGGTGCGTACGTCCTCCGGCGTGAATGCGGCCTCAGCGGCCGCCTCGAGAGCGTGTCCGGTGTTGTGCTCAAGCCACGCGCGTCGCGTCGCCGGATTGGTCCCGAGAATTTGCAGTGTGGTCATGATGAATCGGCTCCCTGCATTGCGTTCGGCTATTGGGCCGCTCGCGGCGACGTGCGTGCCAACCGCGGCGCCGACGGGGCACCGGCGACCGTCATGGCAACATTGATCGCAGCCGCATCGACTCACAGTTAACAACCAACGGGGGCCCACCGCATCGGGAGAAATCCGCTGAGCACCCGACCCGGCGGATCTCCACGAGGGGTAGGCTTCGTCGCATCCGACGAGGTTGGTGTAGCCGTGCACGTCGATAGCGGTCAAAGCGCTCACAAGATGCGCCAAATCCCGTGAGCCGGCGGCCCGCGCGTGGAAACCCCGCGTGGGCTAAGCTCGAGCGTCGCTGGACGAAGCTCGAGCAGGCGGCGGCCGAGCTTGAGGCCGAGCAGGCAGAGGTGCAGCGGCTGCGCGCGGGCTGGCGAGAGCGCCCTGATGACGCTGGACGGGCTGAGCTCGACCGTCGCAGTGCCGAGATCAGGCGCCGGACCGCGCAGCTCGGGCTGGAGAAGGCGGAGCTGCACCAAGAGCGCCGCAGGCTGCTAGATGAGCGCGAGCGGGCGGTTGCAGCGCGGGAGCGTGCTGTGAGCACCAACGAATGGGTGGCCGATCATCGTGACCGGGTCGCCGACGAGCGTGAGCACACCGCCAACGAGCGTGACCTCCTCGCGGACCAGCGTGAGAACGCGGCAGATCGGCGAGAGCGCGTCGCCGATGACCGTGAGGGCGCCACCGAAGAGCGCGAACGAGCGCGGCTGAGGCGGGTGGAAGAACGGCTGAGACGCGAGGAGGAGCAGCGCGAGCGCGAGGATGCCAGCGGTAGCCGGGAGGACGCCGAGATCCAGCGCGAGATCGCCACGAGCAACCGGGAGGCCCGGGAGTCACAGGCAGGGGACGCGGATCCGCGCGCCGAACCGCCTGACGAGAATTCGCCGCCGGCCTAGCGCGTTAGTCGAAGCCGGTCGCGGGCGACCTGCTCCTCCGCTGTTCGCCCCAGTCACCAGCCACACCCTGCGCCTGGAAGCATTCACGCGTTCTGCTCGCCTCCCTTCTCCGGCTTGGTTCCGGCCCCCGGGGTTTCGCGTGCACGATGGCGTGCGGCCGCCGCGGGGGTGAACTTGCTGCCCGCATGCGGCGCCGACCGCAGCACGTCGTCGTAGATCACCTCGGTCCCGGTCATCCGATCTGCCCAGGCGCGCCGTCGGGGATCGCGCAGAATTGCCAGGTATCCGAGCCCGAGCGGGAGCAGACTGAGGATCACGGCAAACACACGCCGGTTCGCGCAACCAAACGTGACACGGCGTGAGCCGTGATGGGTGAGGCGGATGGCCAGGAACCGCATGCCCGGTGTCTGTCCGGCCAGCGCCCAGAAGCCCGCGAAGATCGCACCGACGACGATGACGCCGAGTGCGATCCAGATGCCTACGACGATGGGCGGGGGTGAGCTTCCGAACACGCTCGTGAACACCGAAGCGAGGACGCCGGAGATGAGCGAGTAGCCGCCAAACACAAGCGCCAAATCGATGGTCGCCGCAACGGTTCGCGTTGCCAGCCCGGCCTGGTTGGTCTCTGAATCAGGATCGTGCTTACGGACCATCCGCTCCAAGGCGTCGTCGAGCTCCTCCGTGATGACGGTGAGCCGAACCCCGATGTCGGTGATCAGGCCCGCGCCCTGCGAGGCAATCGCTGCGCGGATCTCAGGGGCGCCGGCAATCCGCTCCACCAGCATCTGGGCCTGGTCGCTCTCAAGAAATTCAGTCCATACGCCCTCGGCGGCGTCCGATTCGAGCACCCGTTTGACGATCTGGGCAACCTCCTCACTGTCCCGCTCCGCGTCCTGGGCGTGGCTCTCCAGCGCTCGCTCGATCGCGCGAACCACGGCCGGACTTCGCAACGCCCTGACGATCGCCTCCTCGACTGCCTCGTTCATGACGCGATCGACGCCCGTGGCACGCGCCACCCGCTCGGCGCCCTTCGCACCGACTGTCAGCATGCGGGCGGCAGGCGGCCTGGCCTCATCTGGGTCAGCAGACACAGCGTCAGCGTACGGCGATTTCCGCACGGGTGGCGGCGGGGACACGAGACTTGCGACTCGGTCGTGCCGCCCGGCGTGGCGAGGACAGAGCCGGCTGGTAGGGTCGCGCGTGTGAAGGGGCTTGCCGTCGTCGGAGCGGTCGCGCTGCTGGTGCTGGCCGGCGCCGGGTGCGGCTCGGGAAGCTCGACGTCGACGCATTCCACCGCGCCGTCGGGCCAGGGGATCGGTGATGGCCTGCGCGCCGCCGGGCTGAGGCTGTGCGCCGGACCGGTGTCGGCCAGGGGCGACACGTCCACTCCGGTCGGAGCGGTGGGACCGGTTTCGTTGAGTGTGTACGCGGAGCCGGGGCTTGCCGCCATCCTTGCCAGCGGGAGCTCGGCAGAACAACACGCGATCGACCTGGCGTTGCTGCGCAACCACGTTCAGACGTCAGTGTCCGCGACCGCCGTCGCCGCCACCGAGCGAGCATGGCGACGCAGGGCGATGAGCGCGGTTACGCACAGCCAACTCCCAGCGGGCCCGTGTCGATCCGGGGTGGCGCGCCTGCCCGTACTCGCCGCGACCGAGGTGCTGTGTCCGGATCAGGTGCTCATACCACTGGGCCATCGCCCGGCGATGCAGCGCTTCATCGATGTGCTCTCGAAGCTCGTGGCCGTCAAGTTCACTCCCGAGCAGATCACCTACCTGGGGAACGGCCAGTACCTGACCACCCCCGAATCGACCGACGTGACGCGCCCTTACTGCCGCGGGTCGTGACCGTCAGGAGTGCCGCCGCCGGAGCTCGGGCGACTGAGTCTCAGTGGCCCGCGCGAGCGGGGCGCAGCTCCCAGAGCTGCCCTCCGGACCCCGTGTAGTAGAAGCGGCCGCCGAAGCCGGGAAGCACGAGGTTCCCCGGCGCCGGCGCATGGGCCAGAACGCCCGAGCGTGCCACGATGCGCCCGGTGGCGGCATTGATCCAGACCACGTGGTCGCCACCCTTGTAGTAGTCGGTGAAGACGAGCTGGCGGTGCTTTGCCGAACCGATCAGGGCGACGAAATCCAGCGACTCGACCTTGTCGCGCCACAGGACCCGGAAGCCGCGACTGGGGTCAAAGTGCATTCCGACCAGCTGGGCGACACCCGAGTCTTCGGTGTAGACGTTGTCGGTCGCGTAGTCGAGGGCGGCCTTGGAGACCTCGAAGCTGTCCCCGAGCTTGTGGGTCGCACGGGCGAAGGGACGGATCTGGAACTTGCGCTTCGAGTTGAGGGTGTCGACGGCGGTGACCGTCATCGGCGAGGTGCTGGGCAGGAAGTTCGTCTGGACGACCAGCCATTTGCGCAGTAGGCCGGGAGCGGTACCGGGCGTCTGCTTGCCGGTTCGGTATCTGACGGGCCCCCACGTATGGTCGAGATGCAGCGTCGCGCTGCTGTGGCGATAGCGGTACCGCACCAGGTCGTTGCGCTGTGCCACGTACACGTACACCCTGTGTCCGATCGACCCCGAGGTCACCCGACCGGTGATCGGCTGCACGGATGTGAAGTGAGAGAGAATCCTCAGCCTCTTGGGGTCGACCACCACGACCGGCGACGGAAGCCGGTTCTGTGACGCACACTCCAGGCCAGCGAAGGTGGTGTTGCTGTCGCACGGTCCGCGCTCGATGCCCTTGGCGACGATCCGCCCGTCGGGCAAGACGACCATGCCGTTGTAGGCGGCTCCGAAGCCCTTGGGGTTCTCGGGCAGCACACGCCGCGCGAGGATCCGCCCCGTATCCGGATCAAGCTTGACGAGCACATTGCCGTAAATGGCGTACAGGAACCCGTTGCCGTGAGCCAGGAGCACGCCCGGATAGCTCCACTGTCCGGGTGGCGGCACCGTGAACTTCGTGCGCCAATGCTGCGCGAGCGTCACCGGATTGACGCTGGCGACGAACCCGCCATCGGTCTGCGGATTCTGGCCAAAGCCGTAGATGAAGAGCTGGTTGCGCCGTCTGGTGACGGGGATATACGGCTTGTCATAGCTATTCGGGCTTTCGCGCCCCAGGATCTTCACCGGACCGGGTCCGGTGATCTCGGCCAGCGTGCAGGTGGACGGGAATACCAGTGTGCGACCCGAGGCAAAGTGCTCGAACGGCGCCGCGGTCGAGAAATACGCTGATGTGGTCGGACCGACCCGCAGATCGCGCGAGCGCGAACAGGGATCCCGAGGCGAACTGACTCCGCCTGTCGCACTGAACGCGGCGCCGGCCAGGAGCGCCGACACGGCCACGGTGGCGACCAGTAGCCACGCAGAGTGAACACATTTTCGGTACACAAGGAGTCCCTTCCGAGGTATCCATCTCGGAGTCGGCCAGCCTAGAGAGCTATTGACAGTGCGTCAAGCACACGGCGCCCGTCATCGGGCCGGCTCTGCGGAATAGGCTCTCGCCGTGCCCTTCAAGCTTCCGTTCGGGCGTCGCGGGGATGAGACGGGCGAGTCCAGGCGGGTAAAGCCGCTCCCGCCCCCTCCACGACACGTGAGCTGGCGCCTTGAGCCCGGCGAGCGGATCGAACTGCGCGGGCGGCTGGGCGAGCTGATCGCCTGGACGAAGGCAAAGTCGCCGGCGACCGTAAGAGATCCCGATGGCGGGCTGCTGATACAGATCAGGCCGGTGACCAAGCTCTCCGGAGTTGACATCGCCAGCGCCGCCCTCGACGGGGCGCTGCTCGGCGGGGCCCCGCCACCATCAGGGACGCGGACGCAGCCGTCGCCCGAGCCTGCCCTCGCGGTCAAAGACACGCGGTCGCAGGTCACCTTCGCCGTCGTGGCCCTGGCTACGGAGGGCTCGCAGGTCGGGCTGCTGCCGGGCGGCGCGATCAACCAGCGTCTGATCTCGCGGAGTCTCGAGGAGGAGGATGTCGCCCGGATCCGAGAGCGCGGCCCGCTGCGCTACCTGGCGACGGACGCCGGTGGCTACGAGCTGAGCGATCGGGCGAACAGCGTGCTGGCCCGGGAACTCATCCCAGGAGACGGAACGACGTCGGCGACCGAGATCCAGGTACTCGATAACCCCCTCCCCTCCGCCTGGCTGTTCGCAATTCTTCTCACCTGCGCCCACCAGCGCCGCTGACTCGGCGATTATTGTTCTCGGCGCTCGCCGCACGGCGGAGCCGATCGGAGAGGAGGAGTCGGTGCAACGGGGTGCAATCCGAGGTGCGATGGTGGCCGCGACCGCGGTCCTGCTGGTGGCGGGCTGCGGCGGAAGCTCGAGCTCGTCAACAACAACGAACAACTCGGCGAGCTTCAAGTCGAGTTTCACGCCGGTCGTCAATGACTTTAAGAACGTCTCACAGGGGATCGGAACCACCATCCAGGGGGCGGCTGCGAAGACAGACGCGCAGATCGACACGGAGTTCCAGCAGCTGGCCGACCGGTGGTCGGCAGCAGTCAGCAAGCTGAACTCGATGACGCCGCCGGCGAAGTATTCGTCCGACTTCAACCAGCTCAAGGGCGCGGCGACCAGGGTCGAGTCGGACCTGAAGGCAATCGTTGCCGCCGCCGGAGCCCACAGCAAGACCGACGCCCAACAGGCGGCGACCAAACTGGTCACCGACATCGTGGCCGCCAAAGCGGCCAGCACGAGGATCACCGATCAGCTCGGGGGCAAATAGCCGAACCGCCCAAATAGGTTCGCGACAAAATAGTTCGCTAAAAAACTAGTCCGGACTACAATCAACAACATGGGATTGAAGGCGCAGGAGCTGAGCATCGACACTGAGCAGCACGGCTGCTTCGCCGACAACCTCGCCTGGCTCCTCTACAAGGCCCACTGGGCGCTGGCTTCGGAGCTGGCGGCGGCGCTCGCCCCACTCGGCGTTTCGGCACGCGGCTACCACGTGCTGCGCGGCGCCATGAGCGGCGAGCACACGCAGACCGAGCTGGCGGAGATGGTCGGACTCGACAAGACGACGATGGTGGTAACCCTGGACGAGCTCGAGCGCGAGGGCTTGGCCGAACGGCACCCTTCGCCCCAGGATCGACGGGCGCGCATCATCGTGGTGACCTCCGCCGGCAAGCGCAAGGTCGCCGAGGCCGACAAGATCAGGTTGCGCGTCCAGGCCGATGTGCTCTCCGAGCTGCCCACGCGCGACCAGGTCGCGCTGATCGATGCCCTGGCCAAGCTGGTCGAGGGCCGGCTCGCCGAGAACGTCGACTGCGCGCCGCCGCTCCGCCGGCGAACGCCGCGGTCCTGAGGCCGTCGACCGCCGCGCACCACCGCACGGGCCGGGGCACCGCGCGCTGGCGGACGTCCGCACGCGGACATAAGCTCTACTCGCAGATCGTCTACAACAAGATGATTTGCTACGGTGTGTTCTCTAGCAAGATGGATCCTCGCACCAAGGGAGAGCGATGACCCAGACCACACATTCACTGCCGGCACGACGCGCCCAGTCGGAGCAAGCACGCTGGATCGCGCTGGTCGTCCTGTGCGTCGGGATGCTGATGATCATCCTCGACATGACGATCGTGAACGTGGCGCTGCCGTCGATTCAGCGTGACCTCGGCTTCACCCAGTCCAACCTGGCCTGGGTGGTGAACGGCTACCTGATCACGTTCGGCGGCCTGTTGCTGCTCGCCGGGCGAGTGGGCGACCTGGTCGGCCGCCGGAGGGTGTTTCTGTCCGGCCTCGTCGTATTCGTCGCCGCCTCGGCACTGTGCGGCGCGGCCCAGAGCCAGACGGTCCTGATCGCTGCCCGGTTCGTCCAGGGCGTCGGCGGGGCGATGGCTTCGGCCGTGATCCTCGGCATGATCGTGACGATGTTCCCCAAGCCGGACGAGCAGGCCAAGGCAATCGGGATATTCAGCTTCGTCGCGGCCGCCGGAGCCTCGATCGGGCTTCTGGCCGGCGGCGTGATCACGCAGACGATCAATTGGCACTGGATCTTCTTCGTCAACGTCCCGATTGGACTTGCCACTGGCCTCTTGGCGGTCCGGCTCGTCCAGAGTGACGATGGGATGGGCCTGCGGAATGGCGCCGACGTGCTCGGTGCCGCGCTGATCACCGGCGCGCTCATGTTGGGCGTGTACACGATCGTGAAGGCCCAGGACTACGGGTGGAGCTCGGTCCATACGCTCGGCCTTGGTGCGGTCGCGATGGTGCTGTTGGCGGGCTTTGTCGGCTGGGAGCGCCGCGCGCGCAGTCCGTTGATGCCTCTCCACATCTTCCGCTCGCGCAACGTATCGGGAGCGAACCTCGTGCAGATGCTCTTCGTCGCCGGCATGTTCAGCATGTTCTTTCTGGGCAGTCTGTACATGCAGCGTGTGCTCGGTTACTCGGCGCTCGAGATCGGACTGGCCTTCCTGCCCGTCGCGCTGCTGATCGCCGCCTTCTCGCTTGGAGTCTCAGCGCGGCTGAATATCCGCTTCGGTCCGCGCGCCACCCTGATCCCGGGGCTGATCTTCGGCGCGAGCGGGCTGGCACTGTTCACCCAGGCGCCGGTCGGCGGGAGCTACGTAGGCGACCTGCTGCCCTCGATGGTCCTGGTGGGCATCGGCGCCGGCCTTTCGTTCCCCGCGCTGATGACACTCGCCATGTCAAGCGCGGATCCCAGTGATGCCGGTCTGGCCTCCGGGCTGGTCAACACCACCCAGCAGGTCGGAGGGGCACTCGGGCTGGCCGTCCTGGCCACGCTGTCGAGCACACATACCGACAATCTGCTCCACAGCGGCCAGGCGGCGGCCTCCGCGCTGACCGGCGGCTACCACTTCGCCTGGGCGATCGGTACGGCGCTACTCATCGCCGCGCTCGCCGCCGCTCTGATCGTGCTGCGGCCGGCGCCGGCCGCCGGGGCCGCCGAGGTGCGCCAGGGAGAGTTCGAGCCTGAGCCGGCCTACTCCGAGGCGGCGTGATCAACGGCGCGGGGTTGGTGACGCTCAAGGACCGCGACCGGTGAACACGCCGGCCGT
This sequence comes from uncultured Solirubrobacterales bacterium, assembly GCA_963796885.1. GTDB lineage: Bacteria > Actinomycetota > Thermoleophilia > Solirubrobacterales > Solirubrobacteraceae > Palsa-465. The sequence continues at coordinate 1,206,033 of CAWCNP010000022.1, read as the reverse complement.
GGCGCTCCGCAACCTTAAGCGTGCCGACCTCGCGGCCGTCGATCCCTGGTTTCGAGATCCCCAGACCCGGCGCTATCTCGGCAATCCGGGGTGGGTGGCGCGCATCCGCAGTTTCTCGGCGGTGTCTTGAGGCGGCGCGCTGTCGCCTCCGCGCGCCGGAGCCGGACTTCGAAGGAATGCTCTACTACCGTAGCTGCGCGGCTACTCGCGGATCTCCATGTGCGTGATCTGCCCCTGATCGAACCGGTAGACGTGATGGACTGTCGCTTCGCTGAGGACCTCGCCGTTACGGTCTCGCACGACCTGGCGGACGGTGACGTCGGTGCGTCCGTCCGGCGCGCGGTAGAAGTCGAGCGGCGTCACGGTCGGATCGATCTCGGCCCACTGTCTCACCCAATAGTCGCGGACCTCGTGATGACCGCGGACGTAGCCTCCCTCCCAACCGTTGGGCCACTCGACGTCGTCGCTCATCCGGGCCAGGACGGCGTCGATGTCACGCGCGTTGAAATCGCGGTACGCGGCCGCCAGCGTTTGCCGGACGCCGTCATCGACGCTGGCCATGGCCATGTGTACCACGCTGCAGCCTCAAGAGGATTCGGTCGCCAGGCTTCGACGGCCCGCGACGGACTGCCGCCGCCAGACAAGCAGCCATGCGCCGACGAGGCCGCCGACGAGCGCGATCGCGGCGACCACGACCCAGGCACGCCGATAGACGTCGAGTGTCGCGGTCGGCGAGTGCGGAGAGCCGAGGATGGCGATCAGCACAGCGACGCCGACGGCCAGGCCGATCTGGCGGAACATGTTGACCACCGCGGAGCCGGTCGCGAATGAGTGCGGCGGGAGCGAGGAGGTGCCCGTCGCCATCATCGTCGGCAGGGTCAGACCGACGCCAATGCCGGTAAGCAGGATGCCGCCGAGCATCTGACCGACGTAGTCGGGCTCGAGCCCGACGGTCAGCGCCCACCACGCGGCACCCACCGCGAATATCGTCGAACCGAGCGCGATCACCGGCCCGGGGCCGAAACGCGCGGTGAGGCGCCCGGCGACCAGGAATGAGAACACCGGCACCATGATCGGCCCCGGGGCGATCGTCAGCCCGGTCACCAGCGGAGACCAATGCCACACGTCCTGCGCCCACAGCACCCGCGAGAGCAGCATCGCCCCGAAGGAGGCGGAGAAGAACAGTGCCACCAGCGAGCTGCCGGTGAACGGGCGCAGCCGGAAGAGCGCCCGGTCGACGAGGGGGTTGTGATGGCGCAGGCAATGAACCGCGAACAGAGTCAGTAGGACCACGCCGCCAAGCACCGCGGTCAGCGTGCGACCGTCTCCCCAGCCCCAGTCGCTGCCGTTGACCAGGCCCAGGACGAGCGACCCCACGCCGCCGGTGACGAGCACGGCGCCGGTGATGTCGGGCGCGGGAACCGGGTGGCCGGGCACACGCGGTAGTCGCCGCCATCCCACGAGCAGGGCCAGCAACCCAATCGGCACGTTGACCAGGAACACCCAGCGCCAACTCCCGGCAACGAGCAACCCCCCAACCACGGGGCCGAGCGTGGCCGACAGCCCCCCGATGGCGGTCCATGTGCGAACCGCGCCCTGCCGGCGCTCGGGCGGGAAGCTGGCGAGGATCAGGCCCAGCGAAGTCGGTGTGAGCAGTGCGGCGCCGGCGGCCTGGACAATGCGAAACGCGACCAGCATCTCGAGGCTGGTCGCCCCGCCACACGCTGCCGATGCGGCGACGAACACGGCAACTCCGACCAGAAACGCGCGGTCGCGACGGTATCGCTCGGCCAGCCGACCGAACAGCACCAGAAACGCCGCGTACACGATCGCGTAGGCGTTCAGCACCCACGAGAGGTCGGCCAGGCCGCTGCCGCGAAGATGAAAGTCCCTGCCAATCTGGGGCAGGGCCACATTGACGATGAACAGATCGAGGCTCGCCAACACGACGCCGGCGCACACGATCGCCAGGACGAGCTCGGGCGAGGCGGCGCGATCCGTGCCCGAGGCACCGGTGCCCGAGCCGCCGGGGCCAGAGACGCCGGCGACCGACGCGGCACCGGCTCGACGTAGCTGACTTAGGGATGGCATAGCCAGCAGCAATCTAGCACACTGACTTAGCTATCTACAAGTCAGCTATCATTGGGCACCATGGACCACTCACTTCGACTGACCGGATCCCTCGAGCCCCGAAGCGGCTGGACCGCAGACGGGTGCACGATCGCCAAGGCACTCGAGGTGATCCCAACGCGGTCGGCCTTCCTGATCCTGCGCGAGGCCTTCTACGGGACCACGCGATTTGATGACTTCGCCCAGCGCGTCGGCATCAGCGAGCCGGTCACCGCCGCACGCCTGCGCGAGCTGGTCGACGACGGGCTGCTCGTGCGCGAGGCCTACCGCGAACCCGGCCAGCGCACACGCCAGCGCTACCGCCTTACGGACAAAGGCGCCGATCTGTTCCCGGCTCTGGTGGCGTTGATGGAATGGGGCGACCGCTGGCTCGACGACCGGGGTGGGCCGGTGGAGCTTCGCCACCGTGGCTGCGGGGCACCGGTCGCCACCGAGCTGCGCTGCGCGGCGGGACATGCCGTCGGCGTCGATGAGCTCGAACTCGCCGCCCGTCGCCCGCCGCGGCAATAGCCGACATCGAGCACCCGAGCCGCGACCCGTCAAGAGGGGCGCGGACGCATGCCCTCAGGTCAACCCCAGACCTCGGCCGCGGTCTCGACGATCAACTCGAGCTTGGCGACCTCCTCGTCGTAGGTCAACTCGTTGCCCTCGACGGTGGACGAGAAGCCGCACTGGGGCGACAGGCACAGCTGCTCGACGGCGATGTGCTCGCCGGCCTGCTCGATGCGTCGCTTGAGCTCGTCCTTGCTCTCGAGCTTCCCACGCTTGGTGGTGACCAGGCCGAGCACGACAAGCTTGTCGTCGGGCACGAAGCGCAGGGGTTCGAATCCACCCGAGCGGGTGTCGTCGTACTCGAGAAAGAAGCCATCGACGGCGAGACCACCGAACAGCGCCTCGGCCACGAAGTCATATCCACCCTCGGCGGCCCATGAAGAGCGGAAGTTTCCGCGACACATGTGCGTGGTCACCGTCAGCCCGTCGGGCTTGTTGGCCAGCGCCTGGTTGATGTGGCGGATGTACGTCTCGTGGAGATGCTCGGCGTCCTCCCCCTTGCTGGCCATCTGCTCGCGCTGCTGCGGGTCGTTCAGATAAGCGAGGCTGGTGTCGTCGAATTGGAGATAGCGGCAGCCGAGCGCGGCGACGGCCCGGACCTGATCTGAATAGGCCGTGGTCAGGTCGCGCCAGAACTCATCCATGTCCGGGTACACGGCCGGGTCGATGGCCGCGCGACCGCCCCGATAGTGGACCATGCTGGGCGAAGGGATGGTCAGCTTGGGCGTAACGTCCTCGGCGGTCAGGCTCTGGAGGAATTCAAAATCCTCGGCGAAAATCGGGTGGTCGAGGTGGACGCGCTCGCCGACGTGAATCGATGCCGGTGCGAACTCGATCTGCCCCAGCTCATTGCGGAACTGGACCTTGATGTCGCCGGGGGGGCGCTGCTCGACTCCGCCGAGTTGGTAGATGAAGTCCATGTGCCACGAGCCCCGGCGGAACTCGCCGTCGGTGGCGGACTGCAATCCCACGTCACGCTGCATTTTCACCACGTCGCGAATCGCTTCGTCCTCCGTCGCGCGCAGCTCTTCGGCGGGAACGATCCCCGCGGCGAACTCCTCGCGGGCGCGCAGCAGCCTCTGCGGTCGGAGTAGGCTACCCACGTGGTCGGCCCGAAAGGGCGGCGTGCTCCGGCGGCCACTGGGGATCGAGTTCGCGGGCTGGGCCTGAGCCATCTCTACCTCGCTTCGCTGGAAGGGTGCCGTAGGGCAACCTTATCCTGCGTGTTGAATGCGCCCGATCGAAATCTATGACGAGCTGACCGACGGGTGCAGCCGGCCGGTCCGCCTCGTGCAGCTCGTCTACGAGGCGGCGGAACGCTACCCGGAGCGGCTGCCCACCCGGGCCGTGATGGAGGCCGAGCGAGCGCGGCCACTTTGCGCGAAAGAGGGCCTCGAGTTGGCGCAGGGAGAGTTCGTGGCCGATGTCCTGGACGATCCGCGGGCCGGACGGCACCTTGTCCGAGCGATGCTGGAGCCGACACCGCAGGCAGTTGAGCGGCTCGAGGGCTTCCGTGCCACCGGATCGGCTGATCTCGGGACGGTGCAGGTGACCCGCGATGGGCCCTCGGGGGTGCTCGAGCTGACCAACCCGGCGCACCTGAACGCCGAGGACGGCACCACGCTGGCAGCGACCGAGTGCGGGGTCGACCTGATCCTGCTCGATCCCGCGATCGAGGTCGGTGTGCTGCGCGGGGGCGTCGTCCAACACCCTCGCTATGCGGGTCAGCGCGTGTTCGGCTCCGGAATCAACCTGACCCATCTGTATCAGGGACGGATCGACTTCCTGTGGTATCTCGTCCGCGACCTCGGCTACGTCAACAAGATCTTCCGAGGCCTGGTCACCGGGGTTGAGAAGCTGTGGATCGCCGCGGTCGAGAACTACGCCATCGGGGGCGCATGCCAGCTCCTGCACGTCGTCGATCATGTGATCGCTGCTCGCGGCTCGCGCCTGTACCTACCGGCGCGCCGTGAGGGCATCATCCCGGGGGCCTCGAACCTGCGCCTGCCGCGGTTCGTCGGCGATCGTGCTGCCCGCCAGGCGATCCTCTCGGGCCGCGAGTGGGTGGCCGGCGAGCCTGACGCCGATCTCCTGTGCGACGAGGTCGTGGAGCCCGGCACAGTCGATGCGGCGCTCGAGGCTCGGGTCGACTCCCTGACCAGCTCGGGGCTGATCAACGCTGCCGCCAACCGCCTTGCCCTGCGCGTTGGACAGGAGCCGCTCGATCTGTTCCGCGTGTACATGTCGACCTACGCCCGAGAGCAGGCCCGCTGTCACCTCAGTCCGGCGCTGGTGCGCAATCTGGAGCGGCACTGGAAGGCCCGTGAGCGCCAGGCCTGAGATCTGGGACGAGACCGAGATCCTGCCGCGCGAGCAGCTGGCCACCCTCCAGCTCGAGCGGCTCCGTCGGACCTTGCACCGTGTTCTGAACCGCCAGCCGCCGGTGGCGGCCCGGCTGAAGGCGTCCGGCGTCACGAGCCCGCACGACATCGCCTCGCTCGACGGCCTCACGCGCCTGCCGTTCTCGACCAAGGCGGACCTTCACGAGCACTACCCGTTCGGGTTGGTCGCGGTCCCGCGCGAGGAGATCGTGCGGGTGCAGGCCTCGAGCGGCACGCATGGGAAGCCGACAGTCGTGGGCTACACCCGGGGCGATCTGGAGACGTGGACCGAACTGATGGCGCGGTGCATGTGGATGTCCGGCGTGCGCCCGGGGATGGTCATCCACAACGCAAACGGGTATGGCCTGTTCACGGGCGGCCTCGGCTTTCATCAGGGCGGTGAGCGGATCGGGGCCACGGTCGTCCCGGTGTCGGGAGGGTTTACGGCACGCCAGGCCCTGTTGTTGGCAGACCTCGGAGCCGATGTGCTGGTCGCCACGCCTTCCTACGCGCTGGCCATCGCTCAGCAGCTCGCGGAACAGGGGGTCGACATGGACTCCCTGAGGCTGCAACTTGGGCTGTTCGGCGCCGAGCCGTGGTCACATCAGATGCGGGTCGAGATCGAGCGCACCCTGCGGCTGAAAGCGATCAACTTCTATGGCCTATCCGAGCTGTGTGGACCCGGCGTGGCCGCGGAGTGTCTGGTCACACGGTCCGGGCTGCATGTCCAGGAGGACCACTTCATCGTCGAGGTGATCGACCCGGAGAGCGAGCGGCCCGTGTCTCCCGGTCAGGAGGGCGAGCTCGTATTCACGACGCTGACCAGCGAGGCGCTGCCGCTGCTCCGCTACCGGACCCGCGACGTCGGCTCTGTCGTCGAGCAACCCTGCGAGTGTGGCCGGACCACGGTCCGGCTCGAGGGCCTACGCGGCCGACTCGACGACATGTTGATCGTGCGTGGCGTCAACCTGTATCCGTCGCAGGTCGAGCACGTGCTGCTTGGCGTGCCCGGAACGGCTCCGCATTACCGACTCGTGGTCGAGCGGCCTGGCCCACTCGATGAGGTGACGCTGGAGTGCGAGGCATCCGACAGCGGCGACCACGCGGCGCTGACAGAGCGCATCGCGAAGTCGCTGCACCAGCACACCGGGTTGAGAATCGGCGTGACCGTACTCGAGCCGGGATCGCTCCCGCGGAGCGAAGGCAAGGCGGTGCGCGTGGTCGACCGCCGCACCTTGCGCACCGCTTTGACTCCAGAACACGGCGCGTCGTATCGTCGCCGGCCAGCAACCTGATAGGAGACGGAGATGGCGACAACTACGACGGTCAACCAGCAACTGCTCATCGGCGGGGAGTGGCGAGGAGCCAGTTCGGGGCGCGAGTACAAGCAGACCTTCCCCTTCACAGGTGAGACCGTGGGTGTCGCTGCTGCGGCGGGACGTGAGGATGCACGGGCGGCCGTCGAGGCGGCGCAGGCAGCGTTTGGCGCGTGGTCGACCAGCGCCCCGGCGGTGCGCCGCGAAATCCTGTCCAAGGCGGCCGACCTGCTGATGGAGCGCCAGGAGGAAATCGCCGGCACGGTCACCGAGGAGACGGGTGGGGTGTTCGGCTGGGGCATGTTCAACGTGATGCTTGCCGCGGGAATGCTGCGCGAAGCCGCCGCCCAGGCTTACGGCCTGGTCGGCGAGGTGATCCCGTCGGACGTGCCGGGAAAGCTGGCGATGGGCGTCCGGGCACCGGCGGGCGTGGTGGCGGCGATCGCCCCGTGGAACGCGCCCGTGATCCTGTCCACGCGGGCGGTCGCAACACCGCTGGCATACGCGAACACCGTCGTCCTCAAGGCATCTGAGATCTGCCCACGCACACACGCCGCTGTCGTCCATGCGCTGGTGGATGCCGGCCTGCCGCCGGGAGCGATAAACCTGATCACCAACGACCCGGAGGATGCGCCCGAGGTGGTCGATGAGCTGATCGCGCACCCGGCCACGCGGCGGATCAACTTCACGGGCTCGACGCGCGTGGGGCGGCTGATCGCCGAGAACGCCGGCCGGCACCTGAAGCGCGTGTTGCTGGAACTCGGCGGCAAGGCGGCGATGGTCGTCCTGCACGATGCCGATCTGGACCGCGCGGCAGCAGCGGCCAGCTTCGGGGCGTTCTTTCACCAGGGTCAGATATGCATGTCGACCGAGCGGATCGTCGCTGATCGCCGGATTGTCGACGCGCTGTCCGAGAAGCTCGCCGAGCGCGCGACGGCGCTGCCGGTGGGCGATCCCCGCGAATCGACGACGGCTATCGGGCCACTGATCAACTCGGCCGCGCTCGAGCGCGTCACCGGCCTGGTCGATGACGCCGTGTCGCAGGGCGCCGAGGCCCTGAGCGGCGGACACGCGGACGGTCCGTGCTTCCCGCCGACCGTGCTACGGGGCGTGACACCGGAGATGCGGCTCTACGCCGAGGAGTCTTTCGGCCCACTGATCGCCGTAATGAGCGTGGACGGAGCCGACGAGGCGGTGCGGGTCGCCAACGACACCCAGTACGGCCTGGCGGCCGCGGTGTTCAGCGAGAACGTGCCCGCCGCGCTCGAGCTCGCGCAGCGGATCGAGAGCGGGATCTGCCACATCAACGACACCACGGTTCACGACGAGCCCCAGATGCCGTTCGGAGGTGTCAAGGCGAGTGGCTTCGGGCGCTTCGGTGGCCGCACCGCTCTCGAGGAGTTCACCGAACTCCGCTGGATCACGGTCCAGCAGGAACCCCGCGAGTACCCGATCTGACCCCCGCGGTGACCCGACCCATGACAGACAAGATCAACCTGGCCGCCAAGCTCGCCCTCCTGCACCGGCCCTACGAGCCGGGGATCGTCGGCCACCTGAACGATTACAAGCTGCAGGTCGTCAAGGTCAAGGGCCCGTTCGTGTGGCACAAGCACGACGAGACCGACGACTTCTTCCTCGTCATCAGTGGCCGGCTGACCATCCACCTGCGCGACCGGGACGTCGTGCTCGAGCCGGGTGAGATCTTCGTCGTGCCCCGCGGCGTGGAGCACTGTCCCGACGCGACCGAGGAGACCGAGGTCCTGCTGATCGAGCCTGACGACACCGTCAACACCGGCGACGCCGGTGGCGAGATGACCGCCGAGCCGCGGATCCTGTGATCAGCACCGGATCCGCGTGGACGCTGGAGGTCCTAGGTCCAATTACCTCTGGAGACCGGGATCGCTCGGGCCTACCCTGGAGTGAAGATTCGACTTGGGAGAAGGCTCATGATCAACGAACATTCCAACCGGGCCGAGCGCATCACCGCCACCGTGTCATCGTGGCCAGGAGTCGAGGTGGGTCCGCACCGCTTCGGCGGCGTCGAGTTCCACGTCGGCCGGCGCGAGCTCGGACACCTGCACGGAGACCGGATCGCCGACCTGCCGTTGCCGCGGCGCGTGCGCGATGATCTGATCGCCGCCGGCCGGGCCAGACCGCACCACGTCCTGCCCGACTCGGGGTGGGTGACCGCATCGATCGGGGATGAGGAAGGAGTGGACAGTGTGATTGAGCTGTTCCGCCTCTCCTACGACCGGGCCATTCGTGCGCGGGCGAAAGCGGCAACCGGGAGCCAGTCCGATGTCTGAACGGCTCCGCATCTATGCCCTCACCGGCGACGACATTGTGCGCTTCACGCTGGACAGCGCGAACGCCAGAGATCCGGAGCCCGTGCTGAGCGGCGCCGGCGCTCGGTGCCTGGCCGTCGACCCCGACGATCCGAATCGCCTGTACGCCGGCACGTTCGACCGTGGCCTGCTCGCCAGCGACGACGCCGGCCGCACGTGGCGAAACGACGGCCACGGCCTGGCCGACGACCGCGTTCTGTCGGTCTCGGTGTCTCCGTCTCACAAGGCTCGGGGCGTCTCCGTCGTCTACGCGGGGACCGAGCCCAGCAACCTGTACCGCTCCGAGGACGCCGCGCACACGTGGCAACAGCTCCCCGCGCTGCGCGAGTTGCCGAGCGAGCCGCGCTGGTCGTTTCCGCCCCGGCCGTGGACCCATCACGTCCGCACGATTGCGCTGCACCCCACCGACCCCGACTGGATCGGCGTGGGCATCGAGCTGGGCGGCGTGATGCGATCGCTCGACGCCGGCGCCACCTGGATCGACCACAATCCGCAGGCCCACAGCGACGCGCATCAGCTGCGCATCCACCCCCTTGCCCCGGACCGGGTCTACGAGGCCGCCGGTCAGGGCATCGCCCGGTCAGAGGACCGTGGTGAGACGTGGGCCAGCTTCGAGGGTGAGCTCGACCGCCACTACGCGTGGGCCGAGGCCATCGACCCGGCCGACCCGAACCTCTGGTACGTCGCGGTCAGCCGCTCACCGTCGGCCGCGCACGGCGGTGGCGACGGGCAATCGCACCTGTGGCGCTCGCGCGGCAACGGATGGGTGGCGGTCGACGACTGGGGTGACGCGCCACAACTGCGGCGCATGCCGTACGCGCTCACCACCCTGCCCGAGCAGCCGAGCGGGTTGCTCGTCGGTCTGCGCGGCGGGACGCTTCTGCTCAGCAACGATGCCGGCGAGAGCTGGACACGCCTGGCCCTCGAGCTCGACGACGTTCTCGGCCTCGACGTCTCGCCGGCCTGATTCGTCGGATGCTCACGGCTTCTCGCGCCCGAGTTGCTCGGACGCCTGATCGCTGCTGATCGAGTCCTTGAAGCCGCGCAGCCCAGAGCCGAGCGAGCGTCCCACCTCGGGCAGGCGCTTGGCACCGAACAGCAACAGGACGACGACCAGCAGGATCGCGATGTGGACCCGGGTTCTCCAAAGCGAGCATTGGGCTCCTGTCAATCGGGGCGGTTAGGGCTAGTTCGTTCTCCAGGCGAAATCGGGTCACCGGGAGCCGTGATCGGGACCAGCCGTAGGATCCGGCCCTGCATGAACACCCGAGCCTCGCTATTCATCACCTGCTTCAACGACACGATGTTTCCCGAGACCGGGAGGGCCGTCGTTGGGCTGTTGGAACGCCTCGGAGTCGAGGTCGACTTCCCCCTCGAGCAGACGTGCTGCGGTCAGATGCACTTCAATACCGGTTACGCCCGCGAGACGATCCCGCTGGTGCGCCGCTTCGTGCGCGTGTTCGCCGACAGCGAGGTGGTCGTATCGCCGTCGGCGTCGTGCGTGGGGATGGTGCGCGACTCCTATCCGCGCGTGGCCGCGCTGGCCGGGGACGCATCGCTCCAGCGCGAGCTCGACTCGCTCATCCCGCGCGTGCTCGAGCTCAGCGAGCTGCTGATCGACCGGCTCGGCGTCGAGGATGTCGGTGCGTTCTTCCCCCACCGGGTCACCTATCACCCGACGTGCCACAGCCTGCGATTGCTGCAGGTGGGCGACCGCCCGCTGCGCCTGCTTAGGGCCGTTAGGGGGATCGAGCTGGTGGAGCTCGGTGCGGCCGGCGAGTGCTGCGGCTTCGGCGGGACGTTCGCGGTGAAGAACGCCGACACCTCGATCGCGATGCTGACCGACAAGGTGCGAACGATCCTCGACACCGGCGCCGAGGTCTGTGTCGCCGCCGACAACTCGTGTCTGATGCACATCGGCGGCGCGATGTCGCGGCAACGAGCGGGCGTCCGCGCGATGCATCTGGCCGAGATCCTGGCGCGGACCGACCCGGCGGGCGGCGCGCCATGAGCCACGTAGGCAAGGCGCCGTCCTTCCCGGACGCGGCGCGGGCTGCGCTGGCCGACACCCAGCTGCGCCACAACCTCGGCCACGCCACGCGGACGATCCGGACCAAACGCGCCGCCGCGGTGGCCGAGATGCCCGACTGGCAGGAGCTCCGGGAGGCCGGGCGCGCGCTGAAGGAGCGCGTGCTTCGCCATCTCGACGTGTATCTGCTTGAGCTGGAGGCGGCTGTCCAGCGGGCCGGCGGCACCGTGCACTGGGCGCGCGACGCTGAGGAGTGCAACCGCATCGTCGGGGATCTCGCGGCTGAGCATGGTGTCGACGAGGTGATGAAGTCGAAGTCCCTGACCACCGAGGAGACACAGCTGAACGAGGCGCTGGCCGCCCGTGGCATCCGGGCCGTGGAGACGGACCTGGCTCAGCTGATCATCCAGCTCGGCAACGACGCTCCCTCGCACATTCTCGTGCCGGCGATCCACAAGAACCGCGAAGAGATCCGCGAGCTGTTCATGGAAACGCTCCCCGATGCCCCGGCCGACCTGTCGGACGACCCGCGCGAGCTGGCCGAGGTGGCGCGCAGGCATCTGCGCAACAAGTTCCTCGGCGCGAGGGTCGGGATCAGCGGGGTTAACTTCGCCATCGCTGAGACCGGGACCGTGTCGGTGGTCGAGTCCGAGGGGAATGGGCGGATGTGCACGACCCTGCCCGAGATGTTGATCAGCGTGATGGGCATCGAGAAGGTGATTCCGACCTGGCAGGACCTCGAGATCTACATGCAGCTCCTCCCACGCTCCTCGACCGCGGAGCGCATGAACCCCTACACGTCACTGTGGACCGGCGTGACCGACGGCGACGGGCCGCGGGAGTTCCACCTGGTGCTGATCGACAACGGCCGCACCAACGTCCTCTCCGACGAGCTCGGTCGGCAGGCTCTGGCCTGCATCCGCTGCTCGGCCTGCCTGAATGTCTGTCCGGTCTATGAGCGCACCGGTGGGCACGCCTACGGCTCGACCTACCCGGGGCCGATCGGGGCGATCCTGACGCCAATGCTCAGCGGGATGCATGAGGCCGGGTCGCTGCCCTACGCCTCGAGCCTGTGCGGCGCCTGCTACGAGGTGTGCCCGGTCAAGATCAACATCCCCGAGGTGCTCGTGCATCTGCGCCGGCGCGAGGTGGACCGAACGAGCGGGCAGAGGCTGTCGGGAGAACGCCTGGCGATGCGGGCGATGGCGCGAGTGTTCGCCGATCGGCGCCTGTACGAGGCCGCGCAACGCGCCGGGCGCCTCGGGCAGTGGCCGCTCGCGCGCGGTGGCAAGATCAAGCACCTTCCCGGCCCGTTGTCGGGCTGGAGCTCGGCCCGCGACCTCCGGCCCATACCCCGTCAGAGCTTTCGCGATTGGTGGCGGCAGCGCACATGAACACCGCGCGCGAGGAGATACTCGGGCGCATCCGAGGCGCTCTGGCCGACGTTCCCAGCCGGGAGCGGGCCGCCGATGTGGCGGTCGAGCGCGAGTACCGCCACGCGTCGGCGATGACGTCCGCCGATCTCGTCGCGCGCCTCGAGGAGCGCCTGCTCGACTACCACGCCACCGTCCGCCGCGTCGTCGCGTCCGACGCCGCGAAGGCGGTCGCGGAGGCGTGCTCGTCGCTCGACCTGGTCCGCGTGGCCGTGCCGCCCGGCCTGCCACCGGCCTGGCGCCCGCCGGGGGTGGAGGTCATCGAGGATCGCGGGCTCGAGGTGAGCGAACTCGACGCGATCAACGCCGCCCTCACCGGCTGTGCGGTGGCCATCGCTGAGACCGGAACGCTGGCTCTCGACGGCCAGGAGCGCTCGGGGCGCCGGGCCATCACGCTGGTTCCCGATCATCACATCTGCGTCGTCGAGGCGGAGCAGATCCTGGGCCTGGTTCCGGAGGCGTTCGCCTCGCTGAGCGACGCGGCCCGCGAGCGCCGCGCCCCGATCACCCTTATCTCGGGTCCGTCGGCGAGCTCCGACATCGAGCTCTCACGTGTCGAGGGCGTCCATGGACCGCGGCACCTCGTGGTCGTGATCCTGACTTAGAGCGCGAGGGCGCGTCCGCGCACGTCACGTAGAGCGCCGATCGCTCGCCTGGTCATGGCCACGAACACGATCGTCCATACGGCCACGGCGACCCACACCCAGCAGCTGGCAAAGTCCGCAGCCGCGGAGCTTGGCCAGACGGACCCGGCCACGAAGCTGCAGGCGGCGTACATCCCCACCGGAAACACGGTCGACCAACGCAGCAGGTCGTAGTGAAGGCGCGGATACATGACTTCCGCGAACAGCAGCACCGGCAACCACGCCATCGTCAACAGCCACAGAGCGATCGTGAGGGCCTGGAGTGGGCCGCCGCCAGCTGACGTACGTCTAAGCGGACGATCACGAACATGTAGAAGCACAGGCCCAGGGCGAAGGGCAAGAGTGCGGCGGCGAGCAGCCAGCCAACATCGCCGGCCACGGCCAGGCTGGCCGCGAGCACGGCCAGCGACTCGGTGGCGACCGTCAGCACCAGCGCGCCGCCGGCCGTGGGTGTGGTCCAGTTCGTGAGAACCGTGACGGCGTTGCTGGCCGCGCAGGTGAGCGACGCTGGAGTGCGGACGTCGGCCAGAAAGCGGGCATGGTCCCGCGACGCGCGGACGGGGAGCAGGGCAGCCAGCCACGCCCACAGCAGCACCGCAATCACCAGCAGGATCCGCGACAGCGTCTCGAAGCCCGCAGCGGATACCGCGATCGAGACGCTGCCCGTCTCCATCACCTCCGCACCGACGGCGGGCCGGATCGAATCGAAGATGCGCTCGAACACCGCGATCGCTAGCTGGCTCGCGCCCGCGACAGTGCCGCCGAGTGGGGCTCGTCCGGGCTCGCGCGTTCGAGTGTCTGCCACAGCGCCCGCATGGTCGGGGCGAGATGGGAGAGCTCCTCGAGGTGCACCGCCGCCAGGTCCTCGAGCTTGTCCGTGCCGGCCGTCGTCAGAACGACCCGGACGATGCTTCCGTTGCCGGAGTCGGAGGTCCGGTCGACGAGGCCGGCCGCCTCCGCACGCGCGATCAACTCGCTGGCACTGTGGTGGCGAAGGACGAGGTATTCGGCCACCTCGCCGACGGTGGGTCCGTCGGGATTGGGGTGACCCCTGACCGCGAGCAGAAGCTGGTGATGCCCTGGCGTGATGCCGACCGCTTCGGCCTGAAGCTCGCTCCAGCGCAGAAAACGGCGCAGGCCGGTCCGCAGCTGGAGGAGATGCTCGAAGTCTGCCTGCTCCAGGCCGATGCCCTCGCGGCACAACCTAACCACGCTGCCCTGCGAGTTGGACGGCGCGAACCTGCTCGTCGCTGAGCACGATCGTGGTGAACGTGCCGCAGCGGTCGCAGAAGATCCTCAGCCGATTGTCGGTGATCGGCTGCGGCAACGGACCTGACTGCCGATGCGCGCAGGCATGGCAGCTGAGTTCACCCAGGATCTCGGCCGGCGGATCGTCGGGCCTGAACCCCGCGGTGTGTGAGATCTGGGTCATCTGAACCCCTTCTCCGGTGTAGATATCGTGTCACGATATCGCTACTCGATGAGCCACTCAAGTCGAAAGTGCTACGACGCGGACCGGCCGGCACGGTCGCCCTGGCGCGGGCGGCTCGAGGCTATGTGGCCGGCTCGCCGGCGAGCGACTCGAGCGCCGTGTCGGGATCGCTCAGCGCGTCGACGTCGACCACGGCCCGCGAGCGGATCAGCGCCTGGACGTGCTGGTTCACATCCCACACGTTTACATTCATGCCCGCGACAACGCGGCCGTCGGTGAGCCAGAAGGCGATGAACTCGCCGCCCGCGCGGTCTCCGCGGAACACGACCCGGTCCCAGCTCGTGGCATAGCCCGAATATTCCATGCCGACGTCGTACTGGTCGGAAAAGAAATAAGGGATGCGGTCGTAGCTCATGTCCTCGCCGAGCATCGACCTCGCGGCCGCCGGTCCTTGGTTGAGCGCATTGGCCCAGTGCTCGACGCGGATCCGCTGTTCGAAGAACGGATTCCAGGCGTCGGCTACATCGCCGGCGGCAAAGACCCCGGGCGCCGAGCTCTCCAGGTGTTCGTCGACGACGATGCCATTGTCGAGTTCTAGGCCGGCGTCGCGAGCGAGCGCCACGCGCGGTGCGACCCCGATGCCGACCACGGCGAAGTCACAATCGACGCGATTCCCGCTGCTCGTCCGCACCCGCGCCACCGCGCCGTCACCCTCGAACGCCGCGACTCCCTCGCCGAGCATCAGCTCGACGCCGTGCCGGGCGTGAACGTCCCGATAGAAGGAACCGATCTCGGCTCCGAAGACTCGCTCGTTGGGCAGCGTGAGCGGATCGATCAGCGTCACGTCGAGCCCGCGCTGGCGGGCCGAGGCCGCGAACTCACTGCCGATCCAACCCGCGCCGATCACCGCAACATGGCCGCCGGCATCGAGGCGATCGCGCAGCGCGTCGCAGTTGGCCAGCGTTCGCAGATAGTGAACGCCCTCGAGGTCGGCGCCGGGCACGGAAATTTGCCGCGGCTCAGCGCCCGTGGTCAGGAGCAACTTGTCATAGGCGAGCACGCGACCGTCGTTGAGAGCGACGGTCGATCCATTCGGATCGAACGCGTCGGCCGTGGTGTCGGTGAGGAGCTCGATGTCATGCTCGGCGTAGAAATCGCTCGGGTGCACGTAGGCCTTCTCGCGCTCGGACTCGCCGCGGAGGTAATCCTTGGTCAGCGGTGGGCGCTCGTACGGCCGCTCGCTCTCGGAGCCGACGAGCGTGACCTGGCCGTCGAATCCCTGCTCGCGCAGCTCCTCGGCCGCCTTGGCTCCGGCCAGGCTGGCACCGACGATCACGAACGTTTGCTTGCTCATCTGGTTGCACCTCCGGTCCGGAGCAGATCTCGCAGAGTGGCGTGCTCCTCGGCGCACGCCGGACACCCCTGCAGATGCTCGCGCATTCCTGGGATTCGCTGGTCGGCATCATGGCCGGAAAGCTCGTGCTCGACGTATAGGTCGAGCAACTCGAAGCATCGCTCGCACGTGAGCTCGTGCCCGGACGGCCCCAGCAGGCCGGCCAGTAGGCGTTCGGATTGGTTGGTCACGAGTCGGCTCCGATCGCGGTGCGCAACTTGTGGCGCGCGTGGTGGAGAGTCTTGTACAGAGCGCCGCGCGTCGTGCCCAGCCGCTCCGCCAACAAGGATGGCGAACTCGTAGGCCCAGGTCGTGAGCCGGCCCTCGAAGCGGTAATCGTCGAGCTTGAGGAGGATCGCGCCCAGCGCATCGTCCGCGCTCTGCATGGCGAGATCGTCGAGAGCCTCGTGTGAGACGCCGTTCAGAATGCCGCGACGTCCCGCCAGCTCGAAACGCGCCGCGCGAAGGAGCAGCGCGTGAAGTTGGCGCGCGGCGGCTTCACGTTCTGGCCCCCTGCTGCGGAGTGCTGTCAGCCAGGCTTCGGCCTCCGTATCCCGATCCGGCGGTGCTGTAGCCAAGCCGTGATGCACCGCCCTGACGGTACCAGCGGCGTAGTCCATCGCTGCTCGCCACGGTCGTGCAGCGGCGCCAGGATCCGAGCAGCCAGGTCGGGCGGACAGCCGCGATCGACGAGCTCAAGCAGCTCGTGCACATCGATGCGCGCCACTGAATCCAGCGGGGCAGCTCTCCAACCAAGAACCTCATAGGCATTTAGCTGCCGCCGGCGATAGGTTCTTATCCGTCCGACGGAGGAGTCTCGATGAGTGATCGCCCGCCCCTGCCCCCCTTCACCCGCGAGACGGCAGCGCAGAAAGTGCAGGCCGCCGAGGACGCCTGGAATACGCGCGATCCGGAACGGGTGTCGCTGGCCTACAGCGAGGACTCGGTGTGGCGCAACCGTGACGCGTTCCTACGCGGTCGCGCCGAGATCGTCGCCTTCCTGACCGCCAAATGGGAGCGTGAGCTGGACTATGCCCTGCGCAAGAGCCTCTGGTGCTTCGAGGGGAATCGCATCGCGGTCCGCTATCAATACGAGTCACACGACCACGACGGCCAGTGGTGGCGAAGCTATGGCAACGAGCTGTGGCAGTTCGACGAGCATGGTCTGATGACGCGGCGCGAGGCGAGCATCAATGACGTTCGCATCGAGGAGAGCGAGAGACGCATCTTCGGTCCTCGCAACGCCGGCGAGTCAGACGAGCCGCTGACGGTGCGCTGAGGAACGGGAGCCGCCAGACGGCGGCCACTCCGCACAGCCGCCGGGATGTGCGATTCACTGCTTTCGTGCGTGGCACGTTGGTTGATGGGACCAGAATCGCCGCCAGCGGACGCGGCGACTGGGCACAGGTGAGATATGCCCCGCCCGAGTGAGCGTGGGCGGCGATACGTAGCGGGCCTGGACGGCCTCAGGGCCGTGGCGGTGGCGTGCGTGATCGCCTATCACCTGGGTGCCGGCTGGGCGCCCGGCGGGATGCTCGGGGTCGGCATCTTCTTCACGCTCAGCGGCTATCTGATCACCGACATCCTGATGGCGCAGTGGCGCCGTCACGGGAACCTCGGTCTCAAGACGTTCTGGCGCCGCCGCGCTCGCCGGCTGCTCCCGGCACTGTTCGTGATGCTTGCCGTGGTCAGCGTCTGGGTGGCCCTATTAGACGCCGCGGAGCTGTCCAAGGTCCGCGGCCAGGTGATCGCGGCCGTGTTCTACGTCAGCAACTGGTACACGATCGCCCAGCACGGCTCATATTTCGCCCGCTTCGCCAACCCGCTGCCGCTGGACCACCTGTGGTCGCTGGCCATCGAGGAGCAGTTCTATCTGGTCTGGCCGTGGCTGCTGGGGATCGGCATCTGGGTCGCCCGCAGCCGGGCGCGACTGGCGCTGATGACCCTGGGCGGCGCGGCGATCTCGATGTGGCTGATGGCCCATCTGTACCACGCGGGATACGACCCAACGCGGGTCTACGAGGGAACCGACACGCGCGCCTTCGCGCTGCTGATCGGGGCGGCCATGGCCATTCAATGGCCGAGCACGACGGCGGCCAAGGGCGTGCGGCTGCCGCTCCGCAACGCACTCGACGTGCTCGGCGCGATCGGCCTGATCGGCGCCCTGCTGTTGGTCTACAAGACGGGAACGTTCTCCCACTTCCTGTACCCGTGGGGCTTCTTCCTGCTGTCGCTGTGCACGGTGGCGATGATCGCCGCGGTGGCCATACCCTCGACCCTGTTCGGGCTCCTCATGGGCTGCCGTCCGTTGCGGTGGGTCGGGGTGCGTTCGTACGGGATCTACCTGTGGCAGTGGCCGATCATCGTTCTCACCGGGCCGTCCCACGGCGGTATCCCGCTGAGGACGGCGCTCCTCGACGTAGTGGCGACACTGGTGGTGGCGGCGGTGTCGTGGCGGTTCATCGAGGATCCAATCCGCCACGGGGCGCTGCTGCAACTGTCACGTCGGCTGCGTTCCGAGGCCAAACGGTTCAACACTCGGCGAGTGGCCCTCACCGCGTCGAGTGTGGCCGTGTTCGCGTTGCTGCTCCCGATCTCCGGGCTCGCCGGGCTGCTGCCCTCGGCCTCTACCGATCAGACCACGGGCAGCCCCAACCTCATACCGCTGGCGCCGGCGCCGCTCGGCCCCTTCCCGCCGGCGCTTCACCTCGCCGCCGTGACGCGGACGACGCAGCGCCTGACGCGCTTCTCCTACCCAAAGAGCTCCTCCTGCCGGTCGGTGGTGTACATCGGCGACTCGACCTCCGAGGGCGAGACGTCCACCGACTACATCCCGAACCCCAAGCTCCGCCTCGACGCTCAGCTGGCGAAGGTCGGAGTCAAGACCTTCTATCCGGAGATCTCAGGCGCACGCTCGATCGTCGAGACCTACAAGAACTTCCCCAACGCCGCGACGGTGGCCCAGAACCACATAGCGGCCGGCTTCAAGGGCTGCTGGATCCTCGCGCTCGGCACCAACGAGGTCGCCGATGTCCACACCGGTTCGTCGGTCGGGCTCGAGCAGCGCATCGACCGGATGATGAAGATCATCGGCAATCAGCCGGTGCTGTGGATACAGGCCGTGACCATCCTCGGCTCGGGCGCATACGCCGAGTCCGCAATGCAGAGCTGGAACCGAGACCTGATCGCGGCGTGCAAGCGCTACCCCAACATGCGGGTGTTCGACTGGCCGCATCACGTCAAGCGGAGATATTTCATCCCCGACGGCATCCACTACTACTCCCCCGGATACGTGGCCCGCTCGCACGTGTTCGCCCGTGCGCTCGCCGATGCGTTCCCGGCCCACAGTCCGGCGGTACCGGCCTGCTTGATCATCTGAGGCTCTCGGGGACTGGCACCGAAGCCGGGGGGTCGGTCAGGCGCACCGGCCGGAGCTCGCGCGCTCGCTGGTGCCGCGTCGGCAACCAGGCGAGCAGACCGCCGAGCCCGGGAACCCAGATGGCGATCGCGTGGTAAACGAGCACGGCGCTGACCGACGCTGTCGGTGAGAGGCCGTAGAGCACGAGTGCCCCGGCCAGCCCCGAATCGAGCACGCCGAGCCCGGCGGGCATCGGAATCGCCGTGGCCAGGTACCCAATGCAGTAGGCGATAACCACGGCGGGGAAGCCGAGCATGTGGCCGGTGGCGGCGCAGGCGGCCCACAGCGCAGCCATATCGAAACCCAGGAAGCCGAGCATGCCGAGCAGTCGCCAATGCGGCGTGCCCAGCTCCCTCCAGGCTCCCTCCAGGCCGGCAGCGATCCCGCGAACCGGCCGGGGGGCACGTCCGCCGAGGCGGCGCGCGGCCACGACGACGAACCACGCCAGCGACAGCACCAGAACCGAGACAAGAATCGGCAGGACGGTGTGTCGCAGATCGTGCGGACCGCCCGGCACCCCAACGAGGAGGAGCGCCGCGGCAACCCCGTTGACGAAGAAGCCGAACGCCGTCAGCAGACACAGCAAGGCAGCGCACCGCTCGATCAGTCGACGCTTGGCCACACCTTCGCTACGGAGCAGCCAGCCTGTCGCCGCCGCCGACGAGATGTTGCCGCCGGGGAGCACGGCCCCTGCGCCCATCGCCATCCAGGCCACCTGACGACTCACCGCGCGCGAGGGTTCGGGGAAGAAGCGTCTGAAGACGATCACATAACTCAGGCACGAGGCGACCTCGAGGAGGACGGCCGTGACCACCCAGCTCGGGCTCATATCGCCGATCTCGGCGACCAGGTCTGCCGGCGGGGCGACCCAGAACAGCAATCCGAGACACGCGGCGCCGAGCAGCCCGGTGAAGAGGGCACGGTGAGTTGGCCGCAACCGCTGCCGGGTGTGGACGGTGGCCATGCCGTCAGGCTCCTCGCGGGCCATTGACCCTGCATCATGGCCTACCTGGGTCGGTTGAGCATCTTTCCCGGCGAAGATGTTGATAAGAGGCTTTACGCGGGACTGACACCGGGCTCGCAGTCTGGGGCGTGCCGGCGGCTAGCATCACCCGCCTGTTGTGATGCGAAAGGGATTGGTCCTCACCTGCTGTGGGATGCTGCTCGCGCCCCTCGCAGCGATCGGTACGAGCGAAGCGTCGGGGCAGCATGCGTCGCTCGATATTGCGGGCTCGCCGCCCCTGATCCCGAGCTTCAGCACGCAGGTGCCCGACTATGTCGTCCGCTGCCGGGCGGCGCGAGGTGTCGAGGTCTCGGTCAACGCGCCGGCCGGCGACACCGTGGCCGTCGATGGCCATCAACCCCGCACCGGCTCGTTCCGGACCGACGTGTCGCTGTCCAACGGCCAGGCCTTCCCGCTCATCGTCAACACCGGCGGCCGCCGGCTGACCGACAGCGTGCGCTGTCTGCCGGGCGACTTTCCCGGCTGGACGGCCACGCGCACCGGCCGCCCGCAGGCCGCCTACTACGTGCTCGCTCCGTGTTGCCACGGCCGCTACGCAACGATCTTCGACAACCACACCGTCCCGATCTGGTGGCTGCACACGCGGCACTACATCCTCGACGCCTCGCTGCTGCCCGACGGCGACGTGGCGGTCGGCACCGAGAGCGGCGGTCAGTTCGGCGAAGGGCTGAGCATCGCCAAGTTCAACGAATACCGCCTCGATGGGCACTACGTGCGGACGTTCTCGATCCCCGGCGGCATCCCCACCGATCGCCACGAGCTGCAGATCATGCCGAACGGCGATTACGTGGTGGCGGCGCACGTGGCGCGCTCGGGCGTGAACCTCCGCCGCTACGGCGGGCCGGCGCACGCCACCGTGCTCGACGCGCTCATCGCCGAGGTCTCACCCCAGGGCAAGCTCGTGTGGTCGTGGAGCTCCAAGGGCCACATCCGCCTGGCCGAAACCGGACGCTGGTTCAAGGGGTTGGTCCTCTCCCATCCCGCCCGCCTCGCCGACGGCCGCAAGGCGTACGACATCGTCCACATCAACGCCATCGCTCGCTATCCGCGCGGCTTCCTCGTCTCGATGCGCCACACCGACGCGATCTACGCGATCGACAAGCGGACTGGGGACATCATGTGGAAGCTGGGCGGCACGCACACGCCCAGGAGCCTGAGGATCATCGGCGACGACGTCCCCAACTTCGGCGGCCAGCACGACGTGCGCGTGCTCCCCGACGGCACGGTATCGCTGTTCGACAACGGCACCGGGCGCAACCGGCCGGCCCGCGTGCTGCGCTTCCGGATCGACGCCCGCGCCCGCACCGCAACCCTCGTCCAGAAGCTGGTCGATCATCAGACGGGCTACTCCCCGTGCTGCGGAAGCGCACGCTGGCTGCCGGGCGGCGATTGGGTGGTGTCCTGGGGCGGAACGCATGTGGTCAGCGAGCTCACGCCCGAGGACGAGCCGGTGCTCACCCTCGACTTCCCCCACTTCACCTCCTATCGCGCCCCGCCGGTGCTGCCGGGAGTACTGTCGCGCGCAGCGCTGAATGCAGCGATGGACAAGCTGCACCCGCGGTGACGGGCTGCGTCAACGTGCAACTCGTCTCTCCGGCCCGGTCCAGCTTCACATCGACGGCACCCCACGCCGTCGATGTGAAAGTCGCGGAGTGCTGCAGGTCGAGTTTCACGTTGCCGCACGGTCGGGCCGCACGGTCGGGGCGGTCAACGTAACTCTCAACCGGCAGGCAGCGGTGAGACTGGCAGGGACGGCGTGGGGGGCCGTGTTCGTCAGTCTGGCGCGATCGTGCGCGGCGAGTGAGACGTTTACCGACCGGCGTGCGAAGGTTCCCCGAGTGCGAGCGGATGAACCTGACTGCGGTCCGGAGCCCGCGCGGTGACCGAGCTCTACGGTGGCGTCGAGACCGGCGGCACGTGGTGCGTGTGCGCGCTGGGTCGCGGTCCCGGCGAGATCGAGGACGAAGCTCAGTTCCGCACCGGCACGCCCGAGGAGACGGTGGATCGGATCGTCGAGTTCTTCGCCGCGCGTCCCAGGCCGGAGGCGATCGGCATCGGCTCGTTCGGGCCCGTCGACCTCGATCCAGGTTCACCCACGTGGGGCTTCGTCACCACCACCCCAAAGCCGGGCTGGCGGCACACGCCGCTCGGTCCCCCGATCCACGACCGGCTCGGCGTACCCGTGTTGTTCGACAACGACGTGACGGCCGCCGCGCTGGGCGAGCATCGCTGGGGCGCGGGGCAGGGGATTGCCGCGCTGGCCTATGTCACCGTGGGCACGGGAATCGGGGCCGGATTGCTGACCGATGGCCGTCCGTGGCACGGACTGATTCATCCGGAGGTCGGGCACGTGCGGATCCCCCACGATCGCGAGCGGGATCCATTCCCCGGTGCCTGCCCGGTTCACGGCGACTGCTGGGAGGGGTTGGCGTCCGGACCCGCGGTCGCGGAGCGCTGGGGCGCGCCGCCGGAGAACCTTTCCGATGATCACCCCGCTTGGGCACTAGAGGCGGAGTATGTGGCGCTCGGGCTGCTGAGCATCGTCTGCGTGTTCTCGCCCCAGCGGGTGATCATGGGCGGCGGCGTGATGGAGCATCCGCGCCTGCTGAACCTGGTGTCCAGCCGGCTGCGCGAATACGTCGGCGGCTACCTCGAGACGCCCCTGCTGGGCGAGCGCATCGATGCCTTCCTCGTTGCGCCGGCGCTCGGCGACCGCGCCGGCGTGCTGGGCGCGATCGCACTCGCCCAGCGATCGGTTAGAGCAGGCTCGAGATGCCCTTGATCGCCGCGGCACCGAGGATGACCTCGAGCACGACCCCGACCAGCGCGATGATCACGCCACCGATCACGATCGCCATGTCCTCGAGCAGGACTCCGAGCGAAAGCAATACGACGCCAAGGGCCGGCAGGGTGTCGAGGCCCGTGAACGGTGGCGCGACGAACGCCGCCACCGACCCGCCGACGACCAGCAGCCCGAACACGATGTTGGTCACCCGGCGATGGAACACGAACCGCAGCCGCGGTCGCGAGAAGCGCTCGAGCCAGCGAATGACGCGCATCAGCCCGTTCAGGAAGCGCTGCTGACCAGCCCCCGCGAGCTCGATCCGGCGCCACCGCTCGGGGAGCCATATCTCCTGCCGGCCGACGATCAGCTGGAGCGCCAGCAGCACGGCAATCACCTCGAACACATGCGTGGCTCCGCCCGTCGGGAGCGGCAGCGCCGGGACGCCGAGCAGGAGCACGAAGACGATGGCGAAGCTGCGCGGGCCGAAGACGGCGATCAGCCCACCGAGGGTCGTGTCCTCGCCGCGCTCGAGCCAGTGCTCGAGTTCCGTGCTGACCGCACCTGGCCTGCTCGGTTGTTGTTTGGTCTCGCCCACCTGCGCGAGCAAATGCTATGGAGCGACCGCCCTACTTGATCTTGAACTTGCGGATCACCGGTGTGGCGTCGGGGCCGGCCCGGCCGAGCGCCCGGACCTCAAAGGTGTAACTGCCGCGCTTCAGGTGCTTGTAGCTCTTGGGCGACTGGCAAGAGGTGAACTTCGGCTTCGCTGTGCTGCGCACGAGCGCGCACTGCGTGCCCTTGGCGGTGCCGACCGTCTTGAAGCGGAACGTCGCCCGGTGTCGCTTCGAGCTGATCTTGACCTTGGTCAGGTCGGTGTCCGGTGGCATGAACTGAAGATTGGTATCCACTTCACCGAGGGCGGCGACACTGCCCGGGTCCTCGGACGCGACCTCGGCCTCATAGTCGACCTCGATCGAATAGCCGCCGGCGGGCAGCACGCCGGTGACGACGAAGCCCTGCGAGTTGGGGGCCGTGGGTGTGCAGCCACCGCCGCGTTGCAGGGAGAACGATTTGCGGATCGGACCGGTTAGCTCCACGCTGATCTGCGTGCAGTCGTTGGCGTCGTTGTTGGCGGCCACCATCGCGCCCGAGAACTGAAACGGCGTGGGCGCGTTGGTGCTGAAGTCGGCGCTCATCGAGCCCACCGAGTCAGCCACGGGTACTCCCGGCAGGGCGTTGTTCGCCTCGGTCGCGCTCGCGCTAACCCGCCCGGCTAGGCCGATGCCGAAGATCGGGGTGGTGGGAAACGCGTGCTCGGACGGGGTGACCACGGTCGACGCCTGCTGGGCAAACGTGTCCGCCTTGCCCTCGCCGCCCTTCAGCGTGGGCGGCAACAGGTTCTCGCCGAAGCGAATGAAGTTGCTGCCGTCCTTGTCCTTGCTGGCGGTGACCGTCTGATTCAGCGCCTGAAAGGTGTTCAGATCGGCGTTGTTGTCCTCGATCGAGACAACCGGTGTGACCGCGCCGGCCTGCGCTACAGGCAGCATGAAGCAAACGAATGCGGCGGCCAGCGCCGTGCGAAATCCGGTCCTCATATGCGCAATTCCTCCGAAGCTCTGAGGAGTTCCCAGCTCCTCGAGGCGAGCATACCGCCGCGGGATCGGGCGGGTCAACCCAGGCCCGAGCGCCTCGCACATCTGTCCGCGGAGGCTGGCAGGCGCCCTCGCAGCGGCCGAAATCTCAGGCTACGAGCGCACGAGCCCGCGACGCGATCTGCCTGGCAGCGTGCGCCGTTCTCGGCGCGATCGTGTGGGGCATTCACCAGACGTCGCTGTCACACACCGCGCAGCGACCGCTGAAGATCGCCGTGATCGTGATCGGTCTGGCCGCTGTCGGTGTCTGGCGGACGTGGCAGATCCGCCGGGCCGAGCGCTGAGACAGCAGGCTCGGCCCGGACGGGCGCGCCGGACGGGCTAGCGCTACGAGCCGCTAGCCCCAGCCGCCGCCGGAGGAACTGCTCGACCCCGAAGAACCAGAACCCGACGAAGAACCAGACGCCGTAATCGCACTCCCCGACGGCGCCACCAACCACCACCTCGCCCCAAACCCATCATTCCCCTGACC
Organism: uncultured Solirubrobacterales bacterium; assembly: GCA_963796885.1. Taxonomy (GTDB): domain Bacteria; phylum Actinomycetota; class Thermoleophilia; order Solirubrobacterales; family Solirubrobacteraceae; genus Palsa-465. Next base: position 1,181,027 of record CAWCNP010000022.1, on the reverse strand, counting down.
CTTCGTCTCCCCCTTCGCCGTATCAGCCACAAAGTAATACAACGGATGCCCCTTATACGTCACCTGCTTCGCCCCACCCGACCGCGCCACCAACCCCAAATCAGACGCCACCACCCCCGACCCCGCCGACGGCATCGAACCCGCCAACACCGGCGGCCACGCCTTCGCACACTCCCCCGAACACACCGACCTACCCCCCGAATCCGCCATCCACAAATACACCGCCCGACCCGAGGGACCAATCAAATACGTCCCATCCGACCCCTTCGCCGTCGAAATCGCCACCCCACCCCCCGACGAACCCGAAAACGAACCCGACGAAGACGCCGACGAAGACCCCGACGACGACCCACACGCCGCCACCACCACACACACCACCAACAACCCCACCACACCACCAACAACACGCAAAACCCTCATCACCAAGACTCCAAACACTCGACCAAACCGAACACCACCCAAGACCCCCACAACCCCAAAAACCTTCCCGCCGGCTGCACCGTCGGGCGCCAGGGTGTTACGGTCGGCCCCGCGATGATCCTCGAGCGCCTCGACCAGCCGCCGGCCGATCTCGAGCGACGCACAGGCTGGGTGATCAAGCCCGAGGGGGCGTGCCGCGGGGAGGTGTGCGTGCCACTGCCCACGCCGTTCGACGTCAGCGATCTGGCTCAGCGGCTCGGTATGGCACTCGTGCACGATGAGGAACACGACCTGTGGGCGCTCGGGCCGGAGTCCGACGGCCACGTGCTCACGCGCGCTGAGCTCCCGGACATCGTCCTGCCCGATCAGCACGGCGAGGACTTTGCGCTGCGCTCGCTCCGCGGCACCAAGGTGTTCATGATCGCCTGGGCCTCGTGGTGAGGCTGTCGGTTCGATCTGCCCGGGTGGCGGAAACTGAGAGAGGAGCTCCATCCGCAGGGGCTCGAGGTGGTCAGCGTGGCGCTCGACACAGGCGGGCTCGAGGCCGCCGGCGTCTGGATTGAGCGCGCCAAGACGACGCATCCCGCACTGATCGACCAGGCACACGTGCTCGACGAGCTGCTCGGCATCGTGAACGTGCCGAGTGGCGTCTGGATCGATGAGCGGGGCATGATCGTGCGCCCACCCGAGCCCGCATTCCCGTGGCATCCCCGGCAACCCAGCGACGAGCTTGTGGCCCAGCTACCCCCGCTGATCGTGGAGCAGCTGCGCGAGTCGCAGCGAATCAGGATCGAGCCCGAGGCCTACGTGGCCGCGCTGCGCGACTGGGTGGCGCACGGCGAGGGCTCGCGGTTCGCCCTGTCTGAGGAGCAGCTCATCGCCCGCTCGGGAGAACGCGGCGAGGGCTCCTCGCGCGCCGCGGCGGCCTTCGAGCTCGGACAGCACCTGCAGCGAACCGGGCACCCGGCCGATGCCGTTCGATGGTTCCGCGAGGCGCATCGCCAGCAACCGGGCAACTGGACGTACATGCGACAGGCATGGTCACTCGCCGATCCGCTTCAGGGCCCGACGGACGCGTATGGCTCCGACTGGCTCACCGAGGTGCGCAGGCGCGGCCCGGAGAGCTACTACCCGGCGCTGGAACTCTAAGCGCGCGTTAATCTGGCGCCCGCCCGCGGCCGGACGGTCGATGCGGGTTCGTCATGCTTCGAGAATGATCACCGCGCAGCGCATGGTCGCGATCGGCATGAGCGGGCACGCATCCGTCTTCTTTCGCCGTCACATGTTCGGCGCTGAGAACATCCGGCTCGACCCGCACTCGATCCTCGCTCCCAGCCACCGCTCGGACCACGACGTGCCGGTGCTCGCCTCGCTGTTCTTTCCCCACTGGGCACGAGCGTTCGCCGAGGGGAATCCGTGGCCGACCTTCGCCACCGATGACCAGGCGTTCATGAAGGGGTTCCTGGCCGGCTACACGCCCGGTCTGCCGTTGTGGCTGCGACAGCTGCTGTGGCCGATCCGGGTCGGCGGTGTGCTCGAACGCCACCTGCAGTGCGTGCCCGTGCGCCAGCCGTCGCACATGCTGGCCGTCGAGCTGTTGCGTTCGGTCCCCGAGCAGCCGCTCGACGGGCAGATCCCGGTTGAGCTGCGAGCTGCGCTGAACGATCGGGCGGTGGCGCTGCGGCGTCCACCCCCGAGGCTGGCCGCCGACGTGCTCCAGGGCGGCTACGCGGATCTCCTCTGGACGGAGATCGATCGAGACACCTCGTCAGCGGATGCCGAGATCTGGCGTGAGCACCTGCGCGCGGCCGTGGGGGATTTCCATCGCCTGGTCATCGCGCTGCGTTCGGGTGGCTCGGTGGTCCTGTTCCCCGAGGGCGAGCTGTCCGAGGATGGAAGAATCGGCCCGCTCAAGTCGGGACTGGCATCGCTGGCCCGGCGCGGTCGCGCTTGCCTCGTGCAGCCGGTGGCGATCTCCTACGACCCACTCACCTATGGCCGAACACGGGCCTACGTGTCGGTTGCGCCGGCGCTCGAACCGCTGCCACGACGGCTGACCGAGGTGGTCACCCACACACTGCGCCGGGCGACCGTGCTGAGCGCCGGTCAGATTGCGGCGTGGAACCTGGTGGAACGGGACGGCTCACCGCGGGCCCTCGCCGCGGCGGCCGAGTCCTGGATATCGCGCGCGCTCGCTGACGGTCGGCCGATCGATCCGGGCCTACGCGGGCCCGAACGCAGCTCGGCGCTGAGAATCGCGCATGTCAGGGCCCTCGGACGGGGAGCCGCAGATACAGTGATCGTACGGCTGGCCACCGAGCTCGAGAACATCCACTCGCCGTGAGGCGCGAGCGCAAGCGACTTCTGTTGACGGTCGTGCTGGCGGTCGTGGGCACGGTGGCCGTCGTGCTGCTGATCGGCCAGGCGGCGCACTTCGCCACCCTGCTCAAGCGACTGGAGGCCAGCGAACCGGCGTGGCTGGCGCTGTGTGCGCTCGGTGAGGTGCTCGCCTACACCGGATATATCGCCTCCTATCAGGCGATGGCCGGACTCGACGGCGGGCCCCGGCTCAGTCTGCCCACCGTCGTGCGGGTCGTCGGCCTGGCGTTCGGGGCATTCAGCGTGGCGACCGCAATCGGTGGACTGTCGGTCGACTTCTGGGCCCTGCGCGAGGCGGGCGAGCCGCCGCAGCTGGCCAGCGCGCGCGTGATCGCGCTGGAGACAATGCGTTGGGCCGTCGTCGGAGTGGCGACCTGCATCGCCGCGATCGCCGTGCTGCTGGGGGTGGGCGATGACGTCGGTTGGATCGTCCCTGTGGGTTGGCTCGTCGTGGTACCCCTGTGCTTCGCGGGAGGGATCTGGATCAGCGCGGAGGGACGGCGCGAGCGCTTCATCGCCGACAGGCGCAGCAACATCCGGACGGCACTCGGGATCGCCGTTCGGGCCCTGGTCTACATCCGCGTTCTTCTCAACGAGTCACTCGGGGTCCAGGTGCGGGCGATCGGCGGCGGAGCGCTGTTCTGGGCCGGCGAGCTGCTCTGCGCCTGGGCCGCGCTGCGCGCCTTCGGCACCTCGGTGGCCCCCGCTCCGCTGCTCCTCGGCTACATCACGGGTTACATCGCAGTCGGGCTGCCACTCCCGCTCGGGGGCGCGGGCAGCGTCGATGCGGCCATGACCGGCGGCTTCGTCCTCGCCGGGGCACCGCTTGGCACGGCGCTGCTCGGGGCAATCGCCTTTCGCCTGTTCAGCTTCTGGCTGCCCGCGCTGGCGGCGCTGCTGTCGGTGATCACGGTTCGCGGTCTCCGCGAGCGGCTGCGCGACGTGGCGCAGGCTCGACCGCCGGCGGCGACGGGGGGCCTCAGCGCGGGAAGGTCTCCGGCGCCTGGATCGGCCAGCGCCCATCACCGCCCCATCTGAGCTCGCCGACTGTGGCGCGCAGCTGGGCGGCACCGACCAGCGACAGCAGCAATGGCACCAGGATGGCGATGGCCCGATAGACGAGCACGGCAGGGACCGCCGCCGACAGCGACGCGCCGTAGAGGACAAGCGCGCCGACCAGTCCACCCTCGGTCGCGCCCGGCAGGGAGATGACCGAGCCCACCTGGCCGAGTGAGTACGCCAGCAGCATCGCTCCGATTGACAACCCGGCGGCGCCGACGGCCGAGAATGCCGCGGCCAGGGCGGCGAGGTCGCCGAGCACGTAACCAAGGGCGCCGATGAGGAGGAGCGGATCGCCGGCGCGAAGCAGTTCGCCGCTCCAGATCACGCCATCGGCCACCCACCGCATGGCGCGCCGTCCCGGACTCACGGGAATGTCCTCGGGTCGCTGGCTCCGCGCCAGTCGCCGGCCCGTGTAGATCAGACCCGCCAGCAGCGCCAGCGCCAGGCCCGCCGGCACCAGCGCGGCGGCCAGCGTCACGTGGGCGGGCAGCAAGCCGCTGGCCACGCCGAAACCGCCGATGATGATGGCCAGGATGTTGGTGACGACACTGGTGATGAGAAACAGAGCGATGATCCGGCTGACGGCAAACGCGCTCGGGATTCCGGCGTTGCTCAGGATCACCGCAGCCACGACCAGCCCGGCCGTTCCACCCGCGGGCACGATCGCGTTGACACCCTGCGCGGTGGTACCGATCGAGGCCGAGCTACGCCACCCGATCCGGCCGGCAAACGCGCTGTGCAGTGCGATCACGAAGCAGGCCACCGAGCTTGCCTCCAGCACGGCCGAGGCCAGGATCCACCACGGATTGGCATGGGTAAAGCGGGCGCGCAGCGAGCCGAGACCGGGCATCTCGACAATCACCAACACGATGGCGATGACAGCTACAAACAACAGCAGCGCGCGCCACAGCAGCTTGCGCCGGGACAGCGCGGTGAACACATCGGCCGGGTCCAGACCGGCCTGGCGCAGCTGTGCGTCAACTTCGCCCTCCCCCGTTCGCTCGTCGGGCTCGCGCTCGCGCATCATTGGATTATGAGCCGGGTAACCCTACAGCTGACCAGATCGGCGAATAGGAGGGTTCAGGATGAAGATCGGACGATTGCTGCTGAGGCTGACCGTGGGCGGCTTCTTCTTCGGTCACGGGACCCAGAAGCTGTTCGGCTGGTTCGGAGGCCGGGGGCTCGAGGCCACGGCCGGAAGCTTCGAGAAGCTGGGGTTGCGGCCGGCGCGGCGCAACGCGCTGGCCGCCGGCTCGGCTGAGGCCGGTGGTGGCGCCGCGCTGGCCCTGGGGCTGGCCACGCCCCTGAGTGCGTCGGTGCTCACGGCGACGATGCTGACGGCGATCAATCGCGTGCACTTCAAGAACGGCCCCTGGGTCACCAGCGGCGGCTACGAGTACAACGTGGTGTTGATCGCCGCGGTGATCGCGCTGACCGAGGTTGGACCGGGTCGCCTGTCGGTCGATCACGCCCTCGGGATCGAGCGCAGCGGTCCGGGCTGGGCGCTCGCCGCGCTGCTCACCGGAGCGGGTGGAGCAATCGGTGCCCACGCCCTGGCCGAAGCGTCCGCCGCGGCACAGGATGCGCCGAGCTCGGCGGCCGCGCCGCAGCCGCCGAGCGCCGAGTCCCACCCGGGTCCGACGCCCGTGGTGGCGTAGGAAAAGGTGACGAAGTTCCCTGCGCGCGCGGCGCTCAGCAGCTCGGAGGGTTGGCCGCCGAAACCTGCGCATAGTAGTGGCGTCGCGCGGCCGGGATGAATACCAGCCACGTCAACAAGGCCAGCGCCAGAGCCAGGCACAACGGGGCGACGAGACCGGACTTTTCCAGCATCGCGCCGGCCAGCGCGCCGAGAAACATCGCGATCACCGCCGACACCCGGCGCGATGATCCGGCGCCGGACCCGCCGGCGGGGCGCGAGTCAGAGGCGAACGCGGTCAGCGTCATCGTCAGGACGGTCGTGGTCAGGTCGGGTACTCCGATGTGGCGGACCGCCGAATTGCGGACGCCCAAGGCGAAGGCAAGGAGCGCAATGATCACGTCGCCGGAGGGCTTGTTGGGCTGAATGTCGATGATCGCGGCCAGGACCGCAGCCAGCGCGATCAGCCCGACCTCGATGACCAGCGCCACGGAGAGATGGCGTGGGAAACGGTCACCGAACCGGCGGCTGAGGGCACCGCCAGTGCCCGCACCGAGGAGGAACGCCGCCAGCGAGATCACGGGCGCGATGACCGGCAGGCCCGTGCCGCCGGCCACGCCAAAACCGAGGAGCACGACGTTGCCGGTCATGTTGCCGGTGAACACGCGACCGAGGCCCAGGTAGCTGACGGCATCGACAACCCCGGTGGTGAACGTCAGGGCCAGCAGCGCGACGGTCAGCGGATGGAGAAGGTTGGCGGCCGCGTCGCGCTTGAGGTCGTCGAGGCCGAGCGCAGCCGGCACCCCGTGCGGAGTGGTGTGGCTCATCGACGCAGTGTCGCGTGCGCGTCGGCGGAGTCCGTCAGGCCGGGCGCCGCCCGAGCGGCTGGTGCCGCGTGCGGCGCAGAATCACGAACGCCACCGTGCCCCAAACCACCGGGATCAGGAGGGCGATCGCGTGGTAGACCACGGTCGCCGCCGCCGAGGTGGTGGCGCTGATGCCGTAGAGCGTGAGCATTCCCACCAGGCTGCCGTCGAGCACCCCGATGCCGCCCGGGATCGGCACCAGATTGGAGAGATAGGCGATCTGGTAGGCCAGGACCACGCAGGCGACCGGGGGCGAGGCATCGAGGGCGGCGAAGCACGCGATCAGCACCGCGATGTCGAACCACAGGTAGCCGATGGCGCCGATCAGCCGCCAGTCGGGCCGGCGGAGAAACTCAGCCGTGTCGCGGATGCTCGAGGCCGTGCCCCGCAGGACCCCGTCGACCTTCGGCGGCAGGCGCCCGGTCAGCCCGCGCTCGATCGCCCGCGGGAGCAGCAGGAAGAAGACGAGCACCAGCGTCCCCACCGCCGCCGGCAGGAGGCTGAGGAGGGGGTCGCGCGGGCCGGGAAAGATCCCCAACCACAACCCCAATCCAGCCACGATGAACGTGATCACGTTGACCGCACTGGTGAGGAGGAACAGCACCGCCGATCGCTGGGCCACGCGATTCAGCGGAGCCCCCCGTTCGACCAGCAGCCAGCCTCCGAGCGCCACGCTGCCCACCCCGCCGATCGGCACGGCGGCGCCGAAGGCGAGCTCAGACAGCGCCACGCGGGCGCCGAAGCGAATCGGTGCCCGGCGGAAGACCTGCAGGAAGGCGAGCACGTAACCGAGGCACGAGAGCACCTCGAGCGCCACGCCGCCGGCGATCCAACCGCCGTCCATGTGGACGACGGCATGCCCTATGCCATGCAGGCCGGGAACAGCCAGCAGGAGTCCGATGACCATCACCAGCAGCACCCCGACCGTGATCAGCCCGTGGCGCAGACGGCGGCCGACGTCGGCAGCCTCCTGCGAAGCGTTCTCGGAGGTCTCGAGCTCGTCCAGGTCCGGTTCAGGCGGCTTCGAGGCGCCTCTGCCAGCTACCGGCATCGATCACCTCCGCCTGGCGCAGGCGCACCCTGGCGACCAGCACCCGGTGCACCCCCAGCAGCGCCGCCCTCTCGCGTGTGGACTCAGGTTGCGACATGCTCCCTCTCGCGTGTACCCGCACTGTGCGGTTGCGAAGCCGCCGACGCAATCACGGGAGCCGAGGACGCGACGGCGCGCTTGTGCGAGCCCCGCAGCAGCGACGCGGCCGCGGCGACCAGGCACGCGATGATCGCGAACACGAACGCCTCGTGCAGACCATCGCGGAATGGGGCCTCGATCAGATGGGGGAAGAACGTCCGTCCGGTGAGCAGGCTCTGGGTCGCCGCGTGCAGCCCGGCGAGGCCGCCGGGGCCCAGCATGTGCTGGATCGGGTTGTAGCCGAGGAAGGCCGAGAACAGCACCGAGATCGGTGGCAGGTGGGCAGCGTGGTAGGCGGCGCTGGCCGAGACGCCATGGGCCCTCAGCCCGCTACCGACCGCGTGCGGCAACGCCGCCGACAGCCCGGCGATCATGAGCGTGAAGAACACGCCGATCGAGATCACCTGGGCGGAGTTCTGGAACGTCTGGTTCATGCCTCCGCCGGCGCCTCGGTCCCCCCGGGGCAGGCTGTTCATGACCGCGGCACGGTTGGGCGAGGCGAACATCCCCATCGAGATGCCGTTGAGCGCCAGGACCACGGCAAACACCGGGTAGGAGAAGTCCGTGGGCAGCAGCATCAGCAGGAGGAAGCTGATGGCGGCGCCGATCATGCCGCCGCTGGCGAAAAGGCGCGCGCCGAAATGATCGGAGAGGTAGCCCGAGACCGGGCCACTGGCCAGCATCCCGACAGTCAGGGGGAGCATGTAGATGCCCGCCCACAGCGGCGTGTCGGTGAACGCGTAGCCGTGCAGCGGGAGCCAGATGCCCTGGAGCCAGATGATCAGCATGAACATCAGGCCCCCGCGAGCCACCGCGGCGAGGAAGGTCGAGAGCGTTCCGAAGCTGAAGGCCCGGATGCGGAACAGCGGCAGGCGGAACATCGGATCCCGCACCCGACGCTCGATGACGCCGAAGGCGACGAGCAGAAGCACGCCGGCCGATAGTAAGAGCACGACCCTCGGGCTCGTCCAGCCGGTCGGGCTGCTCCCGTACGGCCGGATGCCGTAGGTCACGGCCACCATGACCAGGATGAGGCCGAGGGCGAAGGTGACGTTGCCCCACCAGTCGACCCCAGCGCGCTTGTGCTCACCGATCTCTCTCAGCTTGAGGTAGGCCCAGACGGTGCCGAACAGACCGACGGGGACAGAGATCAGGAACACCATCCGCCAGCTGATCGGGGCCAGCAGCCCGCCGAGGACCAGGCCGACGAACATCCCGCTCACGCCAACGATGTTGTTGATGCCCAACGCCATGCCACGCTGGTTCTCTGGGAATGCGTCGGTGATGATCGCGGCGGCATTGGCCATCAGGCACGCGCCGCCGATGCCCTGCACGATTCGGAAGCCGATCAGGTAGTCGGCCCCGGCCCGGCCCTGCAGCCAATCGATGGTCAGCAGCAGCGACGCCGTGGTGTAGATGATGAAGCCGAGGTTGTAGATCCGCACGCGCCCGAACATGTCCCCCAGCCGACCGAGACTGACGATGAGGACGCTCCCGACGATCATGTAGCCGAGAATCATCCACAGCAGGTAGAAGCTGTTCGCGGGCACCAGCGGGTCGAGATGGATGCCGCGGAAGATGTCCGGCATCGCGATCAGCGTGATCGACACATCGAGCGTCGCGAGTAGGATCGCCAGCGTCGTGTTGGACAGCGCGATCCACTTGTAGCGATCGTCGTACGTTTCGCTGCGGGCAGTCGGCATATCGATTGCCCTAACCATAATAGACAGGTAACCTGCGCAGTCTGCCTGTTCTTCTTTCGGATCTCTCGTGCCGAGAAAAACCGCAACCCCGCACATGGCGACCGAGCTCCGCGTCGTCATCGGCCGGCTCGTCCGGCGTCTGCGCGCGGAGAACACGTTCCCCCTCTCCCAGGCCGTGGTCCTGGCGCGTCTCGACCGCGAGGGGCCACGCAGCGTCAGCGAGCTGGCGACCGCCGAACGGGTCCGGCCCCAGTCGATGGCCCAGACGGTCTCCGATCTCGAAGGCGACGGACTGGTGCAGCGGCGGCCCGACCCCGAAGACCGTCGGCGCGCTCCCGTCGAGCTGACCGAGGCCGGGCTGCGGGCACTTGAACTCGACCGGGAACGCCGGGAGGGGTGGCTGGCTCAAGTGATCGAGAACGACCTCACCGAGGAGGAGCAGAAAACGCTCCGCGAGGCCGTCGAGCTCCTGCGGAGGCTGGCCGAGAGCTGACCGGCGCTCGATGAATACGCCGGCGCCCGGGCTCAGGCCAGGGCGCGGACCCCGCGCTTGGCCAGCTGCCCGGCGACGATAACGCGCTGGACCTCGCTCGTGCCCTCCCAGATCCGCTCGACCCGCAGTTCGCGGAAGAAGCGCTCGGCCACGTTCTCGCGCATGTAGCCGCGACCGCCGAAGATCTGCACGGCACGGTCGGCGACACGGCCGGCCATCTCCGAGGCATACAGCTTGACCATCGAAGCCTGGCCGTGCTGGACCTTGGGATCGCGTCCCTCGTCGATCCCGCGCGCCAGCTCGTAGAGGCCCGCACGGGCGACGAACAGCTCGGTCAGGCTGTCGGCGAGCATGGCCTGGATGAGCTGGAAGTCGATCACGGGCTGGCTGTAGACGATCCGCTCCTTGGCAAAGCGCGTGGCCTCGTCGATCAAGCGCTCCGCCGCGCCGACGCACCGCGCTCCGATCATGATCCGCTCGAAGCGAAACCACTCGTAGGCGAAGCTCATCCCGTGGCCCTCCTCGCCGACCAGGTTGGCGGCCGGCACTCGCACGCCGTCAAAGGCCACGATCGGATGATGATGCGACAGCGTGTGCGAGTACTCGGGAGTGCGAACCACGCTGACGCCGTCCGAGGGCAGATCGACGACCAGCATCGCGTGCTCGCTGGCGTGGGGCCCATCGGTCAGCTTGCCCTGGAAGAACGCGTAGGTGGCGTCGTTGAAGGAGGTCACGTGCCACTTGACGCCGTCGAGCACATACTCCTCGCCGTCGCGGCGGACCGTCGCCTCGATCGCGTCGACGTCGGAACCGGCTCCCTCCTCGGTGATCGCATAGCACTCGCTCGCGTCTCCGGCGATCGTCGGTCGCAGGTAGCGCTCGAGCTGGTCTTCCGTGGCCACCGACGGCCACCATTGGGGCGGCGTCGAGATCATCCAGGCCAGGCCGTTGGTGATTCGGCCCACCTGCTCCTGGACGAGAACCTGCTGGAGCATCGTGTAGCCGCCCCCGCCTAGCTCGCGCGGCATGTTCGTGGCCAGCAGACCCAGCTCGCGGGCCTGGGCGCCGAACTTCTCGGCCGCCTCGGGCGGCAGCTCGCCGTGGTTGCGCTCCGCCTCGACCTCGTAGGGGATGAGCTGGTCGACGAACGCTCTGGCCCGCTCGGATACCTCCAGGTCGCGCTCACTCAGCTGGTACACGGGCATTGGCTCCTGTCGTCACGGGGTCGGTCGGCTCGGTGTACGTGAAGCTCGGATCGGGGCCGCCGCGGGGCGCACATCCGCAACGACCCCGACTCGATGCTTGACTGAACGTTCAGTCTATGGGAATGTTCGCGTGTGGACCGTGCCGCTGTCAACCCGACAAGTGCGGGGGCCGATGCGGTGGTCGTCGGCGGAGGCACGGTTGGCGGCTGGAGCGCGTACTTCCTGAAGCGCGCGGGCCTCGATCGCGTGGTCCTCATCGACCAGTCGCAGTTGGGGTCCGGCGCCTCGAGTCGCGCCGCCGGCATGGTCCGCGCTCAGGGTGGCACCAGCGTCTCCGTGCGCCTGGGCATGTGGTCGCGCGACTTCTACCGCCGCCAACGAGATGAGATCGGCGTCGACTCCGGCTTTGTCGAGCAGGGGTACTTCATGCCCGCGTTCGATGAGGCCGGGGTGCTAGCCGCCCACGAGCGACTCGCCCTCCAGCATGCTGCGGGCCTGGACGAGGCTCGGTGGCTCGACGCCGCGGAGGGTGAGGACCTCAACCCCACCCTGGCCCGCGGGGCGTGCCTCGGCGGGACCTACGCGCCCCGCGATGGGTTTCTCGATCCCCCGCGCAACGTCACCGCATACGTGGCCGCGCTGGCTCTGACCGGGGTCGAGGTGCTCGAGGGCGTGGCGTGTGAGGGGCTGGCCGCCTCCGGCGGGGCGGTTGCCGGAGTGCGCACCGATCGCGGCACGATCGCCACCGAGCGCGTCGTGCTCACCGGCGGCCCATACCTCCGCGAGCTCGGTCGGCTCTGTGGCATCGAAATCCATTCACAGCGCGCTCCTCACCAGGTTGCCGTCACCGAGCAGCATCCCGCCTTCGCCCCCGGCGCGTTCGGGCCGATGGTGTTCGATGTCGACGAGGGGATGTACTGGCGTCCGGAGGACGGCGGACTGCTCTTCGGCATGTCCAACGCCGACGATCTGCCCGGGGAGGCTCACCAGGTCGACTGGCTCTATCTCGAGCGGATCCGGGACCGCCTGGCCCGGCTCGTCCCTCTCAGCGACGGGCTCCCCCTCCGCAAGGTGTGGGCGGCCACGATCGACTTCACGGTCGACCACCGCCCAATCGTCTCGCCGGCGCTGGGGCCCGGTGGGGTGATCGAGGGCGTGACCGTCGCCGCGGCCGGCGGGCACGGGATGATGTGGGGCCCGGCCGCGGCACGCGTGGCGGTCGACCTGGCGCTGGGGTCCGACAGCGGCGTGCTCGGCCCCGGGATGCTCGAGGAGCTGAGCATGGCGCGGTTCGACGCCGAGGGGGCAAGCCGCCTGGCCGCGGATCCGGTGGCGGTGACGACGGCTAGCGACGCCTGACGTCGGCGACTTCGACCAGCGCGTCGAGGGCGATTGCGCCGCGATCGGTGCAGCGCAGCGGGTTGACGTCGACGGCACCGAGCTCGGAGCCGAGTTCGACCGCGAGCTGGGACATGGCCACGACGGCGGCGACCAGCGCGGCCGTGTCCGCTCCCGGCCGCCCTCGCGCCCCGGCCAGGATCGGCGCCAGCTTCAGCCCCCCGAGCAGCCGGGCGGCGCGGGCCTCGTCGATCGGGGGCAGGGCGACGAAGCGATCGGCGATCACTTCCACGAGCAGTCCGCCGGCGCCGACCACGACCACCGGGCCGAGCATCGGATCGTCAACGATGCCCAGAGCCAGTTCGACTCCCTCGCCGGCCATCTCGGCCACCAGCGTGCGGGGCCCGAGCGCGGCGGCAATCTGGTCGTAGGCGGCCGCCACCGAGTCAGGCGAGTCCAGACCCACCACGACGCCGCCGACGTCGGACTTGTGGGCGATTTCCGGGTTGTCGGTCTTCAGCACGAGTGGGTAGCCGATCCGCTCGGCTGCGGCGAGCGCCTCCTCGCGCGTGGCCGCCGCGGCAGTGAGCGGGTAGCGGAGCCCGTAGTCCGACAGCAGCTCGATCGATTCGAGCCCGTCAAGCGGCCGGCCGGAGCCCAACCGCCGCCGCCAGCGGTCGCGGCGCGGCTCGTCGATCCGGGGCGCGACCCACTCAGCCGCGATCACGTCGTCGCGCCGGGCCTGCCAGCCGAGCAGATGGCCGACGGCGGCCAGGCCCGAGTAAGTGCCCTCGAGGATCGGGATCCCGTCGGCGCGCAGGTCGGCGGCGGAGGCGCGATCGAGTGCGCTCGGCATGTTGCTGATCAGGCAAACCGGGAGCTCGGTAGCGCTCCACGCGCGCCGCAGGGCCACCCGGTAGCCCTCGTCACCGTCATATTCGGGCACGAGGTCGACGCACAGCGCGACCGCGCCAACGGCGGGATCCTCGGCCATGGCCAGCAGTGACGAGCTGAACAGCCCCGCCGTATCGGCGCCCCGACCCCACACATCGAGCGGGTTGGTGACCTCAAGGCCAGGGTCGAGCAGCCCGGCGAGCTTGCTCTGGGTCGCCGGCTGCAGCGGGGCGAAGCTCACGCCGAGCTGGTGGGCCACGTCGGCGACCAGCGTGCGCTCGGCTCCGGAGTCATGGACCGTGGCCAGACCGAGCGGCCCACTGACTCCGCGCGACGCCGGCGTCGGAACGCGGCGGCCGGCGGCGAACAGCTCGACGGTGTCGAGCAGACCGGGCAGGTCATGGACGCGGACGACTCCCGTGGCCTCGCACAGAGCCTCCCACGCGGCATCGTCGCCGGCCAGCGCACCCGAGTGCGCCGCGACCATCGCGCGACCAGCGGGGGAGCCACCCACGGCCAGCATCACGACCGGGACACCCTGCGCCGCCGCGCGCCGCAGAGTGGGGACCAGACGAGATGGATCGCGCGCCGTCTCGAGCAACAGGGCAACGACGCGGGTGTCCTCGAGATCGAGCACGTACTCGAGGTATTCGGCCGTCGTCGTCGCGAGCTCCTGCCCCGAGGAGACCACCGTGGTCCAGCCCAGCCGGCGATCGGCGCGCAGAATGGCCGAGAAAACCGACCCCGAGTGCGTGATGCAGGCAACGGGACCCGCGGGCAGCGGATCGGGCTCGAGGTAGCCGATGGCCCGCAGGCCACGGGTGACATTGACAAAGCCCATGCAGCCGCCGCCACACACGGCCATCCCGTGCTCCCGAGCCGTCGCCGCGATCCGCCCCCGCAGCGACGACGGGCCGGTGGCGAATGGATCGTCCTGATCGACGACGCTGCCGAAGATCACCGCGCTGCGATCGCCGCGGCGCGCCGCCAACTCGAACTGTTCTTCGAGTGCATGGTCGCCAACGGCGAACAGCACCAGGTCCACAGGCTCGGGCAGGTCCTCGAGCGAGGGCACGCAGTCGTGGCCGGCGATGTCGGAGTAACGAGGATTGATGAGGTGGATGCGGGGACGCGACGGGCTGCGCTCGAGCTCGAGGCGCACCCGCTCGCCGAAGCTCCCGGCCCTCGGGCTGGCGCCGACGACGGCCACGCTCCGGGCCTCGAGCATCGCCCGGAGTGCTGGCCGGTCGATCGTTTCGTCTTCGATCACCAGCGGGTCAAGGTTCGAACTCATCGATCGGCTCCGTTTAAGCGCATCCAAAAGGGGCTGTTTGACTGAGCGTTCAGTCTATGCGCCTGCTAGGCTAGCGACAAGACACGGCAAGGCTCTGCGGCCGGCTGAGCGCCGCCGAGCAGGAGGTGCGGGCACGACGTGGCCAGCACGGAGATCCAACAGCAGGTGACCGAGGCCGACGCGCCCCGCCGCGACCAGATCCTCGCCGCAGCGCTCGATGTGATCAACGAGCGGGGGTTCCCCGATACGCGCGTGGCCGACGTCGCCGAACGCGCGGATGTCAGCGCGGGCCTGATCATCTACTACTTCAAGACCAAGGATCACCTGTTGGCCGAGGCGATGCGCTCAGCCGAGAACCGCTGGTACGCCGAGGGTGCGCGCCGGACCGGCAAGCTCTCCTCCGCGGTGAAGCGCCTGGAGGAGGTCATCGCGATGACTTTCATCCCCGACGAGGACAGCGACTCGGGCGAGTCATGGTCGATGTGGCTCGACCTGTGGTCCGCCGCCGTCCGTCAGCCCGAGGTGCGGCGGGTCCGCGAGGAGTTCGATGAGCACTGGCGCGAGACGATCCGGACGATCGTCCGCGAGGGCCAGGCCTCGGGGGAGTTCAACGACATCGACGCCGACGACTTCGCCGTCGGGTTCTCCGCTCTGCTCGACGGACTGGCGATTCAGGTCGCCCTGGACGATGCGGCGGTGCCGCCGCAGCGCGCGGTCGAGCTCTCGTTGAACTTCGCCGCCGCGCAGCTAGGTTTCACTCGGCGGCGAGCCCGCGCCCGGCGCCGTAGCGCTCGCTGACGTCGCCGGCTCGTCCGCCGGCGCGCTGGTCAGATCGAGCAGCTGATCGCCCAGCGTCTCGTCGTGGATCTCGGCCACGCTGACACCCGGGTCGGGCAGGACTCGCAGCGCGTCAGCGGGTAGGCCCACGTTGACGGCGGTGCCCTGGCTGAAGGGCATCGCATCGCCGTCGTTGCGGACGAGCGTCTGCAGGCTCGCCCCGCTGGCCAGCCTGACGAAGATCTGCGTCGTCGAGCCGAGGAACACCACCCGCTCGACCATTCCCGGCACGCGGTTGGCTCCGCTCGAGTCATACCCGTGCAGCTGCACGCGCTCGGGCCGGATCGCCACCTTGACCGGGCCACTCGCGCCCGTCTCGCCGGCCGTGGCGTTGAGCTGGAACTCTCCGAGCTTCAGCCGGCATGGGCCGCCGTTGGCCGAACGCTCCGCGTGGGCGTCCATCAGGTTCGACACACCGAGGAAGTCGGCCACGTAGGCGTCGTTGGGCTCGTTGTAGACCTGCTCGGGCGTGCCCAGCTGGGCGATGCGGCCGTTGGTCATGACCGCCAGGCGGTCCGACATCGTCAGGGCCTCTTCCTGGTCGTGGGTCACGTAGAGGAAGGTGATCCCGACCTGCTTCTGGAGCGCACCGAGTTCGACCTGGAGGGTGCGACGCAGCTTGGCGTCGAGCGCGCCCAGGGGCTCGTCGAGCAGCAGCACCGACGGCCGCAGCACGAGCGCTCGGGCCAGAGCGACCCTCTGCTGCTGGCCGCCCGAGAGCTGATTCGGCCTGCGCTTCTCGTAGCCGCCGAGCTGAACCAACTCGAGGGCCTCGCTGGCTCGCTGGCTGAGCTCTTTCCTCGGCACCGATTGGTACTTCAAGCCGAAGGCGACGTTTTCGACCACGCTCAGAAACGGGAACAGGGCGTAGCTCTGGAACACGGTGTTGACCTGTCGCTTGTTGGGCGGCCACTTGCCGACATCCACGCCGTCGAGCAGGATCTTGCCGTCGGTGGGCGCCTCGAAGCCGGCCACCATCCGCAGCGTTGTCGTCTTGCCGCAGCCGCTCGGACCGAGCAGGGAGAAGAACTCGCCCGCCTCAATCTCCAGCGAGATGCCGTCCACTGCGGTGACCTCATCGAACCGCTTGGTCAGCGTCTCGAGCTTGACATGTCCTCCGGCCATCCCTCAGTCCTCTCTACATTCCGGCGATGCTGGTCAGAGCTTCCGTGCTGCCTGTGGTCCGTTCGCCTCTTGTCCACAATCGGTAGGCGACATAGCCGATGATGGCGACCCCCACGGAGAAGACAAGCATGATCGTGGCCAGAGCATTCAGCGCCGGCCCGGCCAGTCCTCCGTGGACGTTCGAATAGATCAGCACCGACATCGGCTGAGTGTTGGCCGTCGAGGACAGCTGCTCGACGATGACGAAGTCGTCGACGGTGCTGGCGAACACGAGCACCGCGCTGGCGAAGATCGCCGGCATGAGCATCGGCAGCAGCACCCGGCGGATGGCGCCCATACGTGACGCTCCGAGGTCGGCCGCGGCCTCCTCGTAGTCCTTCCCGATCGTGATTAATCGCGCGCGCACGATGATCGCCGGCCAGGAGATGTTCCAGACGACCAGGCCGGCCACCTCGGCCGTCGTCCCGAGACGCAGGAAGGTCAGCAGCTGCGTGACGACGAAGAACAGCGCCACGGCCAGCAGCAGTTCTGGGACCACGAACGAGAAGATCATCACGAAGTTGAGCCCTGAGGAAGTCCTGGCCCGCCAGCGATCGATCCCAATGGCGAAGGCCACGCCGAGCGGGACGGTGAGCACCGTCGTGATCGCTCCGAGCTTGAGTGTCTGCACGACCGCGTGGTGGAGGCTCGGGTTGTGCAGCACCGACTGCGTGGTGTTGCCCGTGTACCAACGCATCGAGAAGCCCTGCCAGGTCGCCTGCGAGGCGCCCTTGTTGAACGAGAACAGGACGGCGATCCCGATCGGCAGGATGGACCACGCGACGTAGATCCAGGTGAAGCCCTCGAGGACCAGCGGCCGCCGCCAGGGGTTACCCCCGGGGCCACGCCGGCGCTGGGCCACGGCGCCTCCGGCCGGGCGAGCCACGGTCGATTCGCCGGCGACGCTGGCCATCAGGCGTACCGCCTCGACTCTCGAGCCGTGCTGAACACGTACCAGGCCATGGGGATCAGCAGCACGATGAGGAGCATCAGCGACAGGACCGCGCCCTGCCCGGTCTCGCCCGGCGCGTTGAGCTGGCCCTCGATGACGTTCCCGATCATGGTTGTCCCGGGTGCCCCGGACATGAGCTGGTTCGTGAAGTAGTCGCCCAGCATGGGCAACGCCGTGATGAACGCCCCGGCGATGATCGTCGGCTTGCTGAGCGGCACGGTCACGCGCCAGAACGTGCGCCACTTTCCCAGCCCGAGGTCGCGCGCGGCCTCGAGCAGGCTGGTGTCGATCCGATCCAGGCCGGCGTACAGGACCAGGATCAGATACGGAATGTAGCCGTATACGAGACCCATGATCACCGTTACCGACTTGCCACCCAGCCAGTCGGTCGAACCCGGGAGCCCGAAGAACGACAGCGCGCTGTTGAAGAAGCCGTTCTGCTGGAGCAGGTCGATCCAGGCCAGCATCCGCATCATGTAGCTGACCCAGAAGGGGGCGATCAGCAGGACCAGGAACAGCGTCTTGCGCTTGCCCGCATAGCGCGAGACGAAGTAGGCCACCGGGTAGGCGATGGCCAACGAGATGGCGGCCGCGATCACCGTGTAGAGGAGCGTCCGCAGCGCCGGCGTGCCGATGAACGAGCCGCTGCCGAAGATGTCGTTCCAGACGACGGACAGGTTGCTGCTGGACCACTGGAGCGGGTTCCAGACCGGGACCGCCGTCTGAAAGAACGAGTTGACCTGCCCCCCGGCCACGGCGAGCATGACGTAGAACGGCAGGACGAACAGGAGGATGAGCCAGATCGCCCCGGGCGCCGCCAGGCCCATCCACAGCCAGCGAGATCGCCGGCTATAGGACTCAGTGCTGCTAGGCACCGTCCCTTCCTACAGACCCTTTGAGAACGAGTTCCAGGTGCTCTGCCATAGCGAGTTTGCGTTCTGGGGAAGCTCGAGCTCGAGCACACCCTGGCGGAAGTAGGACGGCAACACTACGGTTGAGGTCAGCTGCGGCGCAAGCAGCTTCTCGGAGATCAGCCGCTGCGGGGTGAATTGCGTCAAGGGCTGCATATAGCCGACGTAGCTGTAGTTCTCGAAGGCATTTTGCACGTCGAGCATGTAGTTCATGAACAGATGAGACAGGACCGGGTTGGCCCCGCTGTTCAGATTGACGAGCGTATCGTTGTTGACCGGCCCCTTCTTGTTCGGCGGGAACCAGTAGCCGAGCACGTCGACCGACGTGCCCTTGGGCAGATACGCGGGCGCAGCGGCCATGTCACCCGACCACGCATGGTGGACCCACGTCTTCCCGCTGGGAACGTCGGTGTAGTCGTTGTTGTCGATCCTCACGTGGGTGAGGCTCGAGAGTTGGTTCAGCGCGTTTCCGGCGGCCTTGATCGCCGCGGGGTTCGTCGTGTTGAGGTCGAAGTTGCCGGCGCGCATCAGGGCGAGGCTGATGCCCTCGCGATAGTCGTCGAGGATCGCCACCTTCCCCTTGTACTTCGTCGCCTCCCACGGCATGTTCCACGAGGGGGCCAGGTTGACATGGTCCTTGCGCCACGCCATCCCTGTCGTGTAGATCGTGTACGGGACGGTGTACTGCCAGCCCTGGTCGTAGAAGGGGTTGCGGTAGTCAGACCACGCGTTGCCGATGTTGGGGATGTAGCTGTGATTCAGCGGACGCAGCAGCTTGGCCTCGACCAGCTGCCCGATCCGGTCGATCGTGGGGACGAAGATGTCGAAGTTGAACTGGCCGCTGCCGAGCTTGGCGATCGCCTCCTCCATCGTGTTGAAGGTCGTGATCGAGTACTTGCAGTTGTACTTCTTGCAGAAGTTCTTGACCACGCCCTCGTTGATGTACGCGACCCAGTTGTAGATCTGGAGCGTGGCGTTCTTCTCCGGCTGCAGTCCGGATGCGATCGGCTTGTTGACCACCGGCCACTTGACCGGGTTGTCCTGACGCGCCAGCGGAACCCCACCGCTGCCGCCGGTGCCACTCGAGCTGCTTCCGCAGCCCGCCAGCAGACCGCCCAGCGCGAGCCCCGCGCCGGCACCGAGAAGTTCGCGACGGGACATCCACCCCTCTCGATCCAGCTCCGGTCGACGCCGGACGCCTCCTCCTTGCCAGCCTTCACGTGGATGCATTCAACTCACCCCTTCAGATGTTGACTTCACCGGGTTGGTCCATGGCGGGTTTGAGTTCCGCTCAACCCCCCACAGCTGCCGCAAACACACGGAAATTCGAGACGAAGCGCTCGACATCCGACCTGTCGTGTTGCACGGACATGAGCCACTGCTCGGTCTTGCCCCACGGCGGCAGGAACACGCCACCGTTGTGCTGGACGAGCCAGTGTAGGTGGTTGAACCTATCGTCTACCTCAAGGAAATCTCGGTAATTTCGAATAGGGTCGCGCGAGAACGTGACGCAGCCCTTGGCCCCGGTGGACACCACGTGAGCCGGTAGGCCGAACTCGGCGATCGTTGCCTCCAGTTCGGCCACGGCCATGGCGCGCAGCTCCTCGATGCGCGCGTAGGCCTCGTCGGTGGCGACGTCCTCGAGCATCGCGCGGACCGCGACCATCGTCAGCGGATTGCCGTTGAAGGTGCCGACCATGTCGTAGGTGCCGTTGGCCACATGGTCCATCACCTCTTCGGTTCCACCCACCGCGCCGTTGCACAGCCCGCCACCGACAGACTTTGCCGTGGTGATGATGTCCGGTGTGACCCCGAGCGCGCGCGTCGCGCCACCAGGTCCGACGGTGAGCCCGGTCTTCACCTCGTCGAAGGTGAGCAGCACATCATGCGCGTGCAGCAGCTCCTTGAGCTCGGCCAGGTAGCCGTCGTCGGGCTCGATGATGCCGGCGTTCATCAGAATCGGCTCGAGGATCATCCCGGCGATCTGACCCTCGTGCTCCTCAAGCAAGCGGTGCACGTAGGAGATGTCGTTGAACGGCGCGATCAGCGTCAGATCCAGGATCGCCTGCGGGATGCCGGAGCTGGCTGCCGCACCGACCGGCCGGTTGGCCGGCCCGATCTCGTCTGACTCCGGGGTCACGGAGACCTGCACCGAGTCGTGGTGGCCGTGGTAACAGCCCTCGATCTTGATGATCAGGTCGCGACCCTTGATCGCCCGCGTCAGGTGCACGGCGTCCATCGTCGCCTCGGTGCCCGAGTTGCAGAAGCGCCACAGCGGGAGCCCGAACCGGCGTGCGAGCTCCTCGCCCACGGCGATCGCGTCCTCGGTCGGCTGCGCGAAGTGCGTGCCGCGAGTGACCTGACGCTGAACCGCGGCCACGATCGCCGGATGCGCGTGACCGGCGAATGAGGCGCCGTAGCCACCGTGGAGGTCGACGTATTCGTTGCCGTCGACGTCATACATCTTGGATCCCGCGCCGTGGCTGATCCACACGGCCTGCGGCTGGGTGATCTGCCAGCTCGATGTCACCCCCCCAGCCAGCGATCGCATCGCGCGCTCGGTTAGCTCGCGCGACTTCGGCTGGCGGGCGACGAAGATCTGCTCCTGTTCCTCGATCAGGGCATCGAGCTGGTCAACTGCTGCCGACGAATACACCACTCACTCTCTCCTCAAGATTGAATGATTGTTCAGTCTATAGCAATGCAAGACGGCCTCGCAAGCGCGAATGGCAGCTGGCACGGCGATGCCGCTCGTTGTTAACGTTGCGCCAATGTCGCTAAGTGACACCGAAAAAAGGATCTGTGACGCCATCGCCGAGCGGCGCGACGATCTGGTCGAGCTGACCTCCCGGCTGATCGGCTTCGACACGACGGCCCGCGAGGTGGGCGATCCGCCCCGCGACGAGGCGGCGCTGCAGGAATACCTGGCCTCGCGGCTGCGTTCGGCCCGCGCCGAGGTCGACGTGTGGGAGCCGGACGCGGTCGCGATGCAGGGCAAACCGCTGGTGCCACCGGGCCTCGACTTCGTCGGGCGCCCGCAGATGATCGCCTCGTGGAGCGGCCGCGGGGGCGGCCGTTCGCTGGTATTCAACGGCCACATCGATGTGGTGTCGGGCGAGCCGCGGGCGGCGTGGACCAGCGATCCGTTCACCGCCGAGGTCCGCGACGGCAGGCTCTACGGCCGCGGGTCGTGCGACATGAAGGGCGGGGTCGCGGCGATGTCGCTGGCCGCCGAAACGCTCGCCACGCTGGGCGTCCAGCTCGACGGTGAGCTGATCGTCGCCACCAACACCGACGAGGAATCCTCGGGCGCCGGCGGCAGCGCGCTGGTCGAACACGGCCTTCGCGCCGACGCGGGGATCGTCACCGAGCCCACCGGCTACGACACGTGGGTGGCCTGCCGCGGCTCGGAGTACTGCCACATCACCGTGGCCGGGCGCCCCGGCCACGCCGAGGTGCGCCAGCCGGATTGGCGGGGCGGAGGCGCGGTGAACGCGATCGAGAAGGCCACCGTCCTACTCGAGGCGATCGCCTCGCTGCGCGACGAGTGGGGCCGGCGCGACGGTATCGAGCACCCCTACGTCTCGCCACCGTCGCTCGTCCCGACGATGGTGACAAGCGGCGAATGGGCGGTCACCTATCCGTCCAGCTACAAGCTCACCGTCGCCGTCATGTACGTGCCCGCCCAGGCCGACGAGAGCGGCTGGGGCGGCAGGGTGCGCGCCGAGGTCGAGGAGTGGATCGCGCGCGAGACGGCGCGCGACGACTGGCTGGCCGAGCACCCGCCCAAGATCAAGTGGTGGCCCAACGGGGTGATGCCGTTCGAGATCCCCACCTCGGAGCCGATCGTGCCCACGATGCAGGCCGCCACCGAGGACGTCGGCGCGCCCGGCCGGCTCTCCGGGCTTGACTCGTGGTACGACGGCGCCACCCTGACCCAGCTCGCCGGCATCCCCTCGATCGGCTTCGGACCCCCGGGGTTCGACGTCGAGGGCGCCACCGTCGCGCACACCATCGATGAGTTCGTCCCCGTGGATGGGCTCGTCAAGTGCTCGCAGGCGCTGGCGGTGGCGGCCGTGCGGTTCTGCGGCGTGAGCTAGCTCGGCGGTCGGCCGCTGGGGTGTGACGCCGGGAATGGCGGCTTGGCAAGGGGTGGCGGCCCGGCACAAATGATTCCAACGTTGTGCCCGATTATCGGGAACAACGCTGGAGTGGCCGCGTGGATGCGCGGCACACCCGCCCGCCCGACTAGGGCAGGCTGGCCAGACGCTCGCGATCCGCCGCCGCCCGCCGCCCCCCCGACCCGGGCACCGCCAGCAACAGATTGTGGTGGTTGGAGACCACCGCCACCGCGCGCTCGCGCGCGTCGACCACATCGGGGTCTGAGTCGTCGAGACGGCTCTCGATCAGCGACACGACACGGCTCAGGTAGCCGAGCCACTCACGCTGGCTGCCGTGCAGGATCAGGCGCTCGATCCGCCGCCGCTCGGCCTCGATCGTCTCGGCCGGCGCGAGGTGCCCCGCGGTCAGGGTCGCCACGGCCGCGGGGAGCTCGCGTTCGGGCTCGGGGGTGATGGACAGCCAGGTTGCCCGCTTGACCACGCGTGTAGCTTATACGGAAACTGATCACAAAGTCAGGAAATGGATTCATGGAGCTAGCGACTGCATCGACCGACATCCCCGCCGCACTCACGCCGAACTACTACGTCTCCCCCGACGTGCTCGAGGCCGAGCAGGAGCTGATCTTCGAACGGACCTGGCAGCTGGCCGGGCACGTGAGCCGGCTGCCCAACGCCGGCAGCTACATCACCGCCCAGGCCGGGAGCCAACCGGTGCTGGTCGTGCGCGACAAGGACCTCAACCTACGCGCCTACCGCAACGTGTGTCGCCACCGTGCCTCGCGCCTGCTCAGCGGCACGGGACAGTGCAAGGGCGCGATCCGCTGCCGCTATCACGGCTGGACCTACCGCTTCGACGGGTCGTTGATCGGCGTACCCGAGGCGCTGACCTTCGGGGAGCGACTGGACAAGTCGGCGCTGTCGCTGCACCCGGTGCGCCTCGAGGAGATGTGCGGGCTGATCTTCGTCAACCTCGACCCCGACGCCACTCCCCTCGCCGACCTCCTCGGTGACCTGCCCCAGCGGCTCGCGCGCTTTCAGATCCCGACGCTCGAGCGCTTCGGACCCTGGGGCGATGAGCCCAGCGGCGACGGCCAGCCGGCGAACTGGAAGATCGTCGTCGAGAACTACATCGAGGGCTACCACATCCCGATCGCCCACCCCGGGTTGATGCGGATGCTCGACTACAAGCGCTACGACGCCGAGGTCAACGAGAACTACGTGTGGTTCGAGGCACCCTTCCGCAGCAAGCCGAGCAGCAACCGGATGGAGCGGCTGTATAGCCAGCTGGCCACGCCGATGCCCGGCCTGACCGAGGAGGACCAGGGCGTCTGGCGCTACGTATTCATCTACCCCAACACGACGATCGACCTGTACCCCGACCAGATCGCCACGTGGCAGATCCTGCCCAACGGCATCGAGCGGACCTCGGACGTCTGGGCGGCGTACCGGGCCGCCCAGACGAGCCCGCGGACGCGCGCCGCGCAGTGGCTCAATCACCGCGTGAACAGGCTGACCCTGGATGAGGACGTCGATCTGGTCGACAACGTCCAGCGCGGCATGCACACGCGCGGCTACGAGTGCGGACCGCTGTCGCGCCGCGAGACGCCGGTCGCCTGGTTCGCTGAGCGCATCCGGGCCGACCTGGCCAGCGTCATCGCGGCGTCGTGAGCGCGGCGGCCCAGCCGCGGGCCCGAGCCAGACCGAAGGCCCGGGAGCGGATCCTGGCCGCGGCGGCTCGCCGGATTGCCCGCGAGGGGATCGACGACGTTCGCATCGCGCGGATCGCGATGGATGCCGGCGTCTCGCCGGCGCTCGTCCACTATCACTACGCCACGCGCGAGGCCCTGCTGGCCGAGGCGCTCGACTACTCGTTCAACCATGCCGGCGAGGCCCGGATCTCCGACGAGGTGCCCGGGACGTCGGCGGCCGAGCGCCTGCGCGCGATGATCGACCAGTGCCTGCCCACCTCGCCCGAACTCGAGGAGGACTGGGTCCTGTGGGTCGAGCTGTGGCTGCGTGCGGCTCGCCATCCCGATCTCCGGCCCGTGGCAGAAGACCTCTACGCGCGGCTGCACGACTGGTTTGCCACCGAGATCGCCGCCGGCGTCCAGCGCGGGGAGTTCGCCGCCTGCGACCCGGCCGAGGTCGCCGACCGCGTGTTGGCGCTGATCGACGGGTATGGCATCAGATCGCTGATCGGCGACTCGCGGGTTCCGGTGGACCGAGTGCGCACGGCCATCTGGGACGCCCTGGCACGCGACCTGGGGCTCTGAAGCCCGGGTCAGATCGCCGGGCCCCCAGCTCGTGATCTAGCCACCGACGGCGCTAGTCGCGCGCGTACTCCTCCGCCGCCCGCGGCTCGAATTCGAAGGCCACGCACGCCTGGTCCCCGACCACCCAGGCGTCGTGACCGGGCTCGATCACATACGCCTGACCCGCGCCCAGCTCGAGCTGGGTGCCATCGTCGTGGGCCACGACCATCGCCCCGGACTGCACCACACCCACATGGCGGACCTGGCAGGTGTCCGTCCCGACCACAGGTTTTACGCATTCAGACCACCTCCACCCCGGTTGGAACGTGAGGCGGGCAGCCGACATGCCGCCCATTCGCACGACATCCACCCGCGTCTTGTCCGGAGCACGCGTCTCGTCCGGTGATTCGAAATCCAGCGCGTATACACCAGCCATGCCAAACCTCCCGGTCGCCATGACGCCTCCACCCCCGACCTTAGTCCCGCCGGCCGGGATGATCAAGCCGGATTCACTCGGCGGTGGCGCCGGTCACCTCGGTGACCTCGACCCAGCGTCGCTGCGCGGCGGCGCGCTCGATGGCCTCGCACACGCGCGCTGCCCCGGCATAGTCCGCGGCCAGGGGCTTCTCGCACAGGATCGCCTTGCCGTTGTGCGCGGCGGCCTCGACGATCTCGGCGTGCGTTCCCGGTGGCGTGCAGATGTCGACGATCTCGACCTCCGGCGCGGTCACCACCTCGCGCCAATCGGTGACCGCGCGCTCCACCCCGTAGCCGGCGGCGGCCCGCCGCACTGCGGCCTCGTTGCGGCCGCTGATCACCCCCAATTGCGGCCAGCATGACAGCTCGCGGATCCGTGGGGCGAGCGTGCAGCCGTAGCTGTGGGCCTTGCCCGTCATCCCGTAGCCGATGATCCCGATCCCGACCTCGCGGGCGGCGGCACTCACGACGCAGCCGCCTCGCCGGGCCGTGACCGTGCCCTCGCAGCGGCAGCGGCATTGGTGCGCGCGATGGCTTCCAGCGTTCGCATATCGCCGAGCCCGTCCCGCCCGGAAGTCCGCGGCTCCCGTCCGCTGGCGATGCAGTCGGCGAACACGCTCAGCTCGCGCTTGAAGGCCTCCTCATAGGACACGATCTCGTCGCGGGACCAGCTGTGGCTCGTGCCCGCCTCGCCGCCCTCGGCAACCAGCCGACTGGGCGCGCTGCGCAGGAACGGAGAAGGAAGCTCCAGGGTCAACCGGCGGTTGGGTGCGTAGAAGGCGAACTCCTGCTTGTAGCGTGCGATGCCGGGCAGGTCGACCCAGGACAGGTGACAGTCCGCCGGGCCGAAGCGAAGATGGACGTTCGCGCTCCGGCGCGAGAGATCGGCCGAGCGGATCTCGGTGGGCTCCCCGAGCGCCCCGCGCAGCGCGTTCACCTCGTGGACGAGGTTGTCGAGCAGGATCCAGCGGTAGCACCAGCGCGTGAGCTCGTCCACGTCGGCCACGGCCAGGTCGAGCTCGCGACGCTCGGCCTCCTCGATCTCGCTCAGCGACTCGCGGGCGGGCGCGCCGCCGCGCAACATCGGGTAATGAGCGACATACGGTGCCAGCGGCGACTCGAGCGTGGTCACGCGAACCAGCCGCAGGTCCTCTACCTCGGCCAGGAGCGCCGCCAATCGTTCGTAGGCCGGGTCGTAACGCTTCATCGTTCCGACCATCAGCACCACGCCCGCCCGCTGCGCGGCGTCCATCATCCCCTAGTCGGACCCGGTCGCCCACGACGCCTCCTGGAACGTTCCTAAGATCGGCGGCGACACTAATCCGGTGCCTGACTGGATGTCAAGACTGGCGGGGCATGGTGGTGGACATACCGAAGGACTGGGGCTATCTTGAGTTCCTGTTCACCGCCGGATGACCGGGTAGCCAGCAATTCCTCGGATGGCTCGAGCTCCAGCCCCACAGGGGCCCAGTGCCGAACCCCAGCGAGCAACGGCGAGCGGTGCTACGAAGACCCCTGAGGAGGTCGAATGACGGACGAGACAACCCTCATTTCATACGCACACGGTGTGGACAGCGAGCCGCTGATCGGTGAGACGATCGGCGACAACCTCGAGCGGACGGTGGCGCGCCATCCCGACCGAGAGGTGGTCGTCAGCTTCCACCAGTCGGTGCGCATGACCTACGCCGAGTTCGATGCCGAGGTGAACCGGCTCGCGCGGGCGCTGATGTCGGAGGGCTTGAATGTCGGCGATCGCGTCGGGATCTGGAGCCCCAACCGCGTGGAATGGGCCCTGGTGCAGTACGCGACGGCCAAGGCCGGAATCATCCTGGTCAACGTCAACCCGGCCTACCGCGTTCACGAGCTGCAGTACGCGCTGGCCCACTCGAGCTGCCGCATGCTGATCGCCGCCGCCCAGACCCGCATGATGGACTACGTGTCGATGACCGAGGAGGCGCGGCCCGACCTGCCCGAGCTCGAGCGCGCGATCTTCTTCGACACCGCCTCCTGGGATGAGCTGCTGGCCGGTGCCGACGACACGAGCCCCGACGCACTCAGGGAACGCTCGGCCGGCCTGGACTTCAACGACCCGATCAACATCCAGTACACGAGCGGCACGACTGGATTTCCGAAGGGCGCGACGCTCAGCCACCACAACATCCTCAACAACGGGTTCTTCGTCGGCGAGGGATGCGCGATCACGGAGGAGGACCGGATCTGCGTACCGGTCCCCTACTACCACTGCTTCGGCATGGTGATGGGCAACCTGGCCGCTACCTCGCACGGGGCGTGCGTCGTCCTGCCCAGCGAGTCGTTCGACGCCGGCGCCGTGCTTGAGGCCATCCAGGCCGAGCGGTGCACCGCCCTGTACGGCGTCCCGACGATGTTCATCGCCGAGCTCGAGCATCCCGAGTTCTCCACCTTCGACCTCACCTCACTGCGGACCGGGATCATGGCCGGCGCTCCGTGCCCGGTCGAGATCATGCGCCAGGTGATCGATCGCATGCACATGGGCGAGGTGACGATCTGCTACGGGATGACAGAGACCTCGCCGGTGTCCACGATGACCGGCGGCCACGACGACCTGGAGCAGCGCACCGCGACCGTCGGCAGCGCGATGCCCCACGTCGAGATCCGGGTCGCGGATCCGGACAGCGGCAAGACGCTCCCCCGTGGTACGCCGGGCGAGTTCCAGACCCGGGGGTACAGCGTGATGCTCGGCTACTGGAACGAACCCGAGCGGACGACCGAGACGATCGATGCGGCACGCTGGATGCACACCGGCGATCTGGCCACGATGGATGACGACGGCCACGTCCGGATCGTGGGTCGAATCAAGGACATGATCATTCGCGGCGGCGAGAACATCTATCCGCGCGAGATCGAGGAGTTCCTCTACACCCACCCCTCCGTGGCCGACGTCCAGGTGATCGGCGTCCCCAGCCAGCGGTACGGCGAAGAGGTCATGGCCTATGTCATTCCTCGCGGCGATGCCGAGGTGCAGGAGGACGAGCTGCGCGACTTCTGCCGGGGCAAGATCGCCCACTTCAAGGTCCCGAGCCACATCGCTGTCTGCGACGCGTTCCCGATGACGGTGACCGGCAAGATCCAGAAGTACAAGCTGCGCGAGCGGGCGATCGATGAACTTGATCTCAAGGCGGCGGCCGGGATCCAGACGGCCTGAAGCGTCACCCTGCCCGCTACTGGTCGGAAGACGGGCTTCCCGGCAGACGCTTGACCGCCCGGAGCCGTAGGTGCTCGTCGTAGATCAGGATCTCGCCACCGCCGTTATGCCGGACCAGGCGCTCGGCCAGCGCTTCGGCGTCGCTGGCCGTGGCACAGACCCCGCGGACCCCGGCCGGACCCTCGATTCGCCATCCGACGCTCGGGGCGGGCACCACGCGGAGTTGTGAAATTGCCGGAAGCAAGGGCGGCCATCGCAGTTGACGTCCGCCCGGTGTCGTCGTCGCTCCCCCTTCGGCGCCGACCGGCCGTCGTATATGGAGGACCGATGCACGGCCCGCCAAGGCTTGTAGCACCGCTTGGCCCGCGGATCAACTGTTCCTGGTGTCCGAGTCACGACACTGGTAGTGGCGCGCGGTCGAGAATCTGCTCGAGAACGCCGCCCGTCACGGACGTGCGCCGAGTCACGTTCGCCTCCAGGTCGGCGCCACGAGCGACGGCGAGCGCGGCGCCACGGCGGGCAGCTCACGCTGTCGGAGTCCGAGTTTGGCGGACTGCTGGCCCGGGTCACGATTCACAGCTACGAGGATTTGGACGGCTCCCAAGCCAGCGCCGGACCGTGTCGGCGCCCGAACGCCGCCGGGCCATCTAGCCGGTGGCGTAGAGAACCATCCGCGAGCTGAGCGCCAGCGCGATGCGCAGTTCGTCGCGGGGAGACGGCGGAGGTTCCCGGAGCGATTCGTGGACCCCCTCGACGAGCTCCAGCGCGATTCGGCCCACGAGCTCGCTGCACACTCTGGCGGCCTGGGCTCGATCGATGGCCATGCGCAGTGGGTGGCCGTGCTTGCGCGCGTCGACGACGGCGCGGACGCGCACGAGATCCAGCTCGGAGTAGCGACGATGACCGCTGGGGAGCCGAGCCGGAACTGGAAAGGCGTGTCGCGCTTCCCAGACGCGGAGCGTCCCCTCGCCGACGCCGCTGCGAGCCGACATTTCTCGCATGCTCAACGTCTGCGCACCCCGCGGATCGTTCACCCCGGCCAGCAGCGTACACGGGACGCACGTGGTGTTGAAAGACTCCCGCCACCATGCTCGGGCTCTCACATCCGGCGCACTCCGGCGACTGATGGCCGACGCCGTCGTGATCGGCGCCGGTCCGAACGGGTTGGTGGCCGCCAACCTGCTGGCCGACCGTGGGTGGGAGGTCGTCGTCCTCGAGGAGGCCAGCGACTCCGGCGGGGCCGTCCGTTCGGCCGAGCTGATCGAGCCCGGTTTCGTCCACGACGCATTCAGCGCGTTCTATCCGTTCGCCGCTGCCTCGCCGCACATCGCGCGGCTCGAGCTCGAGCACTGGGGGCTGCGCTGGCTGACGGCTCGGGTCCCGGTCGCCGACCCCGCCCGCGACGGGCGCTGCGCCCTGGTGTCGCTCGATATTGAGGACACGGCGGCCTCGCTCGACGCCTTCGCGCCCGGCGACGGGGATGCTTGGAAGTCGCTCTACGCGCTGTGGCAGCGCGTCAGCGAGGCGGCTCTGGGTGCGTTCTTCACTCCGTTCCCACCCGTACGAGGGGTGCTGAAGCTTCTGCGCGAGCTAAGCCCCGCCGAACTGGCGCGATTCGCGCGCTTTTCGCTCCTACCCGTGCGTCGTATGGCCCAGGAAACGTTCGCCGGCGAGGGGGGCGCCCGCCTGCTGGCCGGCAATGCGCTGCACGCCGACGTCAGCCCCGAGGAAACGCTCAGCGGCATGTTCGGCTGGGTGCTGTGCTGTCTGGCCCAGGAGCACGGCTTTCCAATCGTCGAAGGCGGGGCGGGCAACATGGCCCGCGCGATGGTCCGGCGCCTCGAGTCTCGGGGCGGCATCGTTCTCTGCGGCCAGCGGGCCACGGCCGTCGAGTGTCGTGGCGACACCGCCGCCGCCGTCATCACCGAGCACGACCGGTTCGCTGCCGACCGAGCCGTGATCGCCGACGTCGGGCCACTCCAGCTCTACCGCGAGTTGCTCGGCGATCGACGGCTGCCTGCCGGCCTGGGCGGCGACCTTGATCGGTTCGTCTACGACAGCGCCACCGTCAAGGTCGACTGGACGCTCGAGGGGCAGATCCCCTGGACCGCCGCGGGGGCGCGCGCCGCCGGCACCGTCCATGTCACCGACGGCCTGGCCGCGCTCAGCCACCACTCCGTCGAGCTCGCGTGCGATCAGATTCCCGCCAGTCCCTCTCTTGTCATGGGCCAGTACGCGGCCATCGACCCCTCGCGCGCGCCGGCGGGCAAGGAGACGGCCTGGGCCTACACACACGTCCCCCAGCGCGCAACGGGCGACGGCGCGGGAGCGCTGACCGGGAGCTGGGACGAGCGCGAGACCGAGCTGTTCGCCGATCGGATCGAGGAGCGGGTCGAGGCGCACGCACCGGGGTTTCGCTCACTGATCCGGGGCCGCCACGTGTTCACCCCGAAGACGCTCGAGCAAGCCAACCGCAATCTCGTCGGGGGCGCCGTGAACGGGGGTACGGCACAGCTCTACCAACAGCTGCTGTTCCGACCCGTTCCCAACCTTGGCCGCCCGGAGACGCCGATCGCTCGCCTGTACCTCGGCTCGGCCTCGATCCATCCCGGCGGTGGCGTGCACGGCGGGCCGGGTGCCAACGCCGCGGCGGCGGCCCTCTCGGAGGCATCCCGGTTGCGCCCGAACCTCGTCGGGCGCGCCAGCAGGTGGCTTCAGCGGTAGGCCGGCGGCCCCACAAACAACCTCGGAACGGCCGGCGGCGGCCCTACCCCTCGGCGCTGCCGACGGTGACCGGCTCGGGCTGGCGCGCTGCCGCCTGATCGCGGCGCTCGAAGAACTCGGCGCCCTCGATGCTGATATGGGGCACGACCTTGTCCATCCACTTCGGCATCCACCAGTTCCACTTGCCGACCAGGATCATGATCGCCGGCACGAGCAGGCAGCGCACGACGGTGGCATCGAGGATCACGGCCACGGCGAGGCCGACGCCGAACTGCTTGACCGTCGGGTTCCCGTTGAGCAGGAAGCTGCCGAACACGAACACCATGATGGCCGCCGCCGCCGTGATCACCCGCGCGCTGGTCACCAAACCGGAGGTGACCGACGTGCGGTTGTCCTGCCCCTCGTGGACATGTTCCTCGATCTGGCTGACCAGGAACACCTCGTAGTCCATCGAGAGGCCGAACAGGATCGCGAACATGAATAACGGCACGTAGGAAACGATCGGGACCTTGCCCTCGAGACCGATCACGCTGTGGAGCCAGCCGTACTGGAAGATCGCGGTCAGCACACCGTAGGAGGCACAGATCGACAGCAGGTTCATCACCGCGGCCTGCGGCGGTACGACGAGCGTGCGGAAGGCGAGGATCAGCAGACAGAAGCTCAGCGCGATGACGACGAGGATCTGCAGGGGCAGTTTGCCCGAGATGCGCGAGGCAAGGTCGATGTAGGCGGCCGTGGTGCCGCCCACGTAGGCCTTGAGGTCGTCGGCGCTCTCGGCCTTGGGAATCACCGTGTTCCGCAGCTGGTTGACCAGAGTGGTCGTCTGGTTGGCCGACGGCCCGTACTTGGACACAGCGTTGAAGAACGCGGTCTCCCCGTTCTTGGCCAGCTGGATCGGGGTCACCGCCACCACGTTGGCGGTGTTCTTGACGTCGTTTTGGAGCGAGGTCAGACGCGAGTCGCTGGTGGAGCTCGCCGGCTTGTTGTTGAGGTTGACCGCGACGATCAGCGGCCCGTTCACCCCAGCGCCGAATCCCTGCGAGATCAGATCGTAGGACTGGCGGATACTCGTCGACTTCGACATCGCTCCGTTGTCCTGCTGCCCCAGATTGAGGGAGAACAGCGGGATCGCCAGCGGGATCAGGATCAGCAGCGCGGCGAGCCCGGCGACGATCGGGTACTTGGAGATCTCGTGGGCCCACTTCGCCCACAGGCCCTTGCGGATCTGCTCCTCGGTCGGCTGGTGGCGGACCCGGAGGAAGTTGATGTGCGGCCCGAGGATCGCCAGCACGGCCGGCAGCAGCGTCAACGCAGCGCAGACCGCCACGATGACCGCGATCGCCGCCATCAGGCCCATCGTCGTGACCAGCGGAATGCCGGCCACCGCCAGCGAGATAAGCGCGATGGTCACGGTCGAACCGGCAAAGAACACCGCCCCGCCCGAGGTCGCCGCGGACCGCGCGATCGACTCGTGCACGGGCAGCTCATCGCGTAAGCCGCGGAAGTGGCGCGTGACGATGAACAGCGCGTAGTCGATGCCCACTCCGAGCCCGATCATCGTCGCCAACGTCGGAGCCACGGTCGGCACCGTGATCACGTGTCCGAGGATGCGAACGATGGCCAGCGTCGAGGCGAGACCGAAGATCGCCGTGACGATGGGGAGCAACATCGCGGTGATCGTTCCAAAGGTGAAGGTGAGGATGAACATCGCGATGATGATCCCCACCAACTCGCTCGATTCGGTCGAGGACGAGGAGATCGCCTGGCCCACCTGGCCACCGGTCGATGGGTTCAAACCGGCGGCTTGAAGTGGCTTGTACGCCTTGTTGACGATGCTCTGCATCTGTTCCTGGGACAGCGAACCCGGACTCGTGTTGAGGACCACGGAGATGTAGGCGATCGTTTGGTCCTTGTTGATCTGGCCGGCACCCTGCGAAGTAAGCGGGTTGGTCGCGGAAGCCACGTACTGATCCTTGGACACGTCCGACGTCGCCTGGCTGATCGCGTTCGAGTAGTTGGAGTCGGTCAGCTTCTTCCCGCTCGGCGCCTTGAAGACGATCGGATTGGAGCCGTTGGCCTGGTTGGGGAAGGACTTGTCGAGGACGTCGGTGGCCTGCTGGCTGTTCGTCCCCGGCAGCGACAGGTCGTCGCTGGTGTTATCGCCCATCGAGTGCGACACCCCGATCAGCGCGATCGCCAGGATGAGCCAGACGCCGAGGACGATGAAGCGCCGGCGAATGCAGAAGTTGGCCAATCCGTACAGAACGCCCGTCATTGCGCCTCCACCCCCCAACTTCGAGATTCGATGAGTCCCTCTCCTTCTGCGGCCCGCGTCGCGGGCGTCAAGCTCTCATACACGCCGCGCCTGAGATATCGGCGCGCCACCGACCCGACTGAAGCGAAATCGTCCGACCAAGCAGCTCCTAGATGATCTCATTTGTGTCGGCGTAAATACCGCGTGCCGGCGTCAATACCGCGCGCCGACCCGCCGACTGACGCCTGTTGCCCCATATCCGTGGGTATCTCCCAGCCACCGTGACACCGTAGGCCCCAGATGCTCACGTCGCACGGCGCGGGTCTTCCGCACTTCGCCAGCCGCCTCTCAGGGCAGCGACACCGGGCAACATACCGCTCGACCGTCAGATCCACAACGCCCGGATGTTTTTCGTCTTCGTCGCCGAACATGGGTGGTGGACCCCCTGGTTCGCCGCGGGGCCGTCGGCTACCTTTTGTGGGGGCAATTCGAGACTGAATCGAGGACAACTGATGCCGACATACGAAGAGCTCGCGCCGGGCACCGCGTCTGTAGCACGCGATCGCTCGCACGCGGTGTTCGGCCAGGTGATGGGACTGGTCGCCCTGACGGTGGGCTGCACGGCGCTCGGCGCCTACATCGGCCGGAATCTCAGCGGCACCACCGGCCTGTTGCTGTTCATCGGCGCCTTCGCATGCATCTTTGGACTCAACATCGCCAACCGCAGGGGCCGCGAGCAGCTGGCCGTCCTGTTCCTGTTCGGGCTCGGACTGTTCCTCGGGCTGGCAGTCGGGCCGGTGCTGGACGCCTACGCCAAGTCCGACCCTGAGGCCCTGTGGCAGGCTGCCGGTGCCACGGCGGCCTTCGTCGCCGCTCTGGGCGCGTACGGCTACGCCACCCGCCGGGACCTTTCCTCGTGGGCGCGGACGCTGTTCTGGGCGCTGCTCGCCCTGATCGTGTTCGGGATCATCAGCATCTTCGTCGCCATCCCGCACGCGAACATCATCTATGCGGTGGCCGGCCTGGTGATCTTCGGCGGCTTCACGATCTTCGACTTCAACCGCCTGCGCCGCGCCAACATGGACAGCGCCATTCCCATCGCGGCCGGGATCTTCCTCGACATCTTCAACATCTTCCTGTTCATGCTGCAGCTCTTCGGCGGCGGTCGGGACTGAGCGCCGCCGCGTCGCCGCCCCGAGCGGCGACGACGCGACTGTGACGAATGTCGCATTGTCGGGCGCCCCGCGCCGAATAGCCTGCCTGCCGCATGAGCGGCACGAGCTTCACCGGGACGGAGGGGCGCAGTACGCAACACATGATGGTGTTGCGGCCCAAGGGGGCCACAGGGGCGGGGTGCGCAACCGAGGGCGTTGCGATTGAAGGGGGCCTGGGGGTGCGGTGCGCAACCGGGGGCGTTGCGGTCGAAGGGGGCGTGTTCGGCCGCCGGGGGCGCCGGGGCGCCCGGCGGCCGGCGGCACCGCACGGCACGCGGAAACGCAGCGGATCCGACGAACGGCGATGCCCGACCATCGGGCAGCTACGGTGTGGTTTCAGGCGGCGGGCAAGCCGCCTGAAGCCGCCCACCTGTGACCGGCGATGACCGAGAAGCCTGATCCCATGAGAATCTTCGGCGACCTCCGGCCGCTCGACGTCCGGTCGCTTGCCGGGCCGGTGTTCGAGATCGATGCGCCGGCCGGGACCGAACTCGTACGCGAGGGCGAGATGATCGGCACGTTCTTCGTCGTCCGCTCGGGGCACGCCGAGGTGACGCGGCGTCGCGAGCGCATCAGGGTCCTCGGTCCTGGCGACTGCTTCGGCGAGTCCGACCCGAGCTCGGACGCCGTCCAGGCACACACGATCGTGGCCGGCTCGGACATGCGCCTGCTGGCGTTCAGCTCACTGGGAATCGGCAGGCTGTGCGCCGCGATCCCCGGCACCAGGGAGCGAATCCTCGCCGGTCTCGCAGGCGCCAACGGAACCTCGGGCGATCTCTCAGGCAGAGGCTCCGCCGCCCGACCGATCGCGCAGGGCATTCGCGTCGAGAACGGTGATAGTGCGGTTGCTGGTGGAAACCCAGCCCAGCTGGCGCATGAGCCGCAGCGCCCGCGAGACGGTCTCACGCGTGGCGCCGGTCCAGCGCGCCAGCTCGTCCTGAGTCAGCGATAGCTCGATTCGCGTCCCGCTCGACGAGGGGGCACCGTGCTCCGCTGACAGCTCGAGCAGGCGCTTGGCCACACGGCCCACGCTGTCCTGAGTGGCCAGTGCAACCCGGTCGCGGTCGGCCTCGGCGAGCCGCCGGACGAGCATCCTGATCAGGACCAGCCCGGCGTTCGGATGGTCGAGGAGGAACTGGCGGAATTCCTCGGCGCGCATGAACCCGGCCTCGACGTCGTCGACCGCGATTGCCGAGGCCGTGCGACGTTGCGCGCCAAACGCCGCCATATCGCCGATCAGCTCCCCGGGCCCGCGGATGGCCAGCATCACCTCTCGCTGGTCGGCGCCGTAGGCGACCAGCCTGACGCGCCCCGAGAGCACCACGGCGACGTCGTCGCCGGCCGCCCCGGCATGCAGCAGCGTCCCCGACCGCGGGACGGCGCGGCGCCGCATGCTCCGGATCAGGGCGTCAGCATCCTCCTGCCCGAGCTGGCGCAGAAACGGAATATGCCCGGAGCTCACGGCACCGATTCTCCCAATCGGCGAGGCGATGTGAGAAATGTCGCAACTCGCGGCCCACCGGCCGCCTTACGGTGGGACCCGTGACGAGGCGCGAAGAGCACCGACGGGATTCGGGCCCTGGGCCCGCGCCGAGCCCCGCCACGCTGTCGTCCGTGCAGACACCAGACTTGGGCCTGGGGGTACCGAGGCCGGGGGCAGTGAATCGCGGCGGTTCCGACCGACTCGATCCACGACAACCGACCGGCCGCACGAGCTAGCGGCTGGGAGGCATGAAGGGGGTGCGGCTCTGGGCGGATGATCCCCCGCCCAGAGCCGTCTTCGCGCCCACACCGGCACCCCCAATGTCAATACCATCCACGCCGGTGGGGCGTGTGAAGCAAATAGAGCCGCAAGCCGCAGATCTCGTCTTGAAGGCGAGGGCTGCAGTCGAGGGCGCGCGCTGGCTTGAAGCACTCGACCTTGCCTCGCAGGCACTCGCCGCGGATCCCGGTCTGACCGAGGCAGCCGCGCTGGTGGGTACGGCCCGCCAGCACCTAGGAAGCGTCAGCGCGGCCGGCGCCGAGCTGCGACAGGTGACCGTGCTGGCCATCGACATGGTCGGCTCAACCCGCGTGGCCGCGAGGGTGGGGCCGGAGGCCATGCGCCGACTGATGCTCGATCTGTACGAGGTGTGCGCCGAGGCGGTGGCCCGTTACGAGGGGCGGGTGACGAAGTACAGCGGCGACGGCGTGCTGGCCCAGTTCGGGCACCCGGTGGCGCACGACGATGACGCCCGGCGCGCGGTGCTCGCCGCGATCGCCGTGATCGAGGAGGTCAGACGCCTGACCCCCGAATGGCAGTCAGAGATCGGTGAGCAGCTCGAGGTTCGAGGTGGGATCGACTCGGGACTGGCCGCGGTCGGACCGATGGACACGAGCCCGTTCTCCCCCGAGGAGATCGCCGGCGATCCACCCAACGTCGCCAGCCGAGTCCAGCACACGGCCGACCCGATGACCGTTCGGGTCACCGACGACACGTACAAGCTGATCGAGGGCTGGTTCGAGACCCGGGCGGTGGGCGTCGTCGAGCTGCGCAACTACCCCCGTCCGCTGAGGCTGCACGACGTGCTCGGGCCAACCGAAGCTGAGACGCGGCTCGAGGCCCATGTTCGCGCGCGGCCCTCACTGGTCAATCGCGTAGAGGAGCTCGCGACCCTGCGCGCCGCATGGAACACGGTCGCCTCGACCGGCGCGCGTCAGGTCGTGAGCATCACCGGAGAAGCTGGGATCGGGAAGTCGCGTCTGGTGGAACACATGCTGGGCACGGCGGTGGCCACCGGCGCCGCGCACATGACGTTCGCCTGCTCGCAACTGCATCGCGAGAGCCCGTTGCGGCCCGTGATCCGCGCGCTCACGCGCTTCTTCCGCGTGTTCCCCCACGAGGGTGGCAGCGACGAGCTGTGGCTGGATGCGATCCGCACCCGCCTGCACCAGCTGCCCAACCTGTCGGCCTCCGTCGAGCAGGCCGTGCCCATCTACGGCTGGCTGCTGGGCATCCGCTCCGCCGTCGACATGGAACCCGAGCAACTCCGGCGGCGATCGTTCGAGGCCATCATCGACCTCCTGGAGGCGATGGCCACGAGCTCGATCCTCGTTCTGTCGGTGGAGGATGCCGATTGGGCCGATCCGTCGACGGCCGAACTGCTCAGCCTGTTGCTCAGCCGTCCGTCCACACCGATGCTGGCCATGCTGACCAGCCGCACCCCGGTGTCCTGGCTCGAGCATCCCGACCAGCTGCTCGAGCTCGGCACGCTAGCGCCGCGGGACACCGCGGACCTCGTTCGTTCGCTCGCTCCCGATCTCGACGACGCCGTCGTCAAGCGACTCGCCGAGCGCTCCGACGGCGTGCCCTTCTTCGCCGAGGAGCTGGGCCGCTCAGCCGGCGAGGCCGAGCATGGCGCGTTGGCCGAGACGTTCGAGCTGACGGCGTTCCTGTCGGCCAGGCTGGATGAGCTCGGTCCGCAGCTCAAGCAGCTGACCGGCCACATCGCGATCGCCGGGCAGGAGATCCGCGTCGATGTGCTCGCGTCTTTCGTGGGGATCCCGCGAGAAAGGCTGGATCCGCTTGTCTCCCAGCTGCTCGACCGGCGAGTGCTGGTGCGGTTCGTCGGCCCCACCGGCGAGACGCTCAGGTTCCGCCACGGGCTGGTCCGAAACGTGGCCTACGGCAGTCTCCTCGTGCGACGCCGCGCCGAGCTCCACGGCCAGATCGCACAGATGCTCGCGCAGCTCCCGACGGGTCTCGCCGAGCCCGAGGACATCGCCAACCATCATTCCCTGGCCGGC
The DNA here is from genome assembly GCA_963796885.1 of uncultured Solirubrobacterales bacterium. Classification (GTDB taxonomy): domain Bacteria; phylum Actinomycetota; class Thermoleophilia; order Solirubrobacterales; family Solirubrobacteraceae; genus Palsa-465. The sequence goes on along the minus strand of CAWCNP010000022.1, from coordinate 1,142,672 downwards.
GATCAGGCCAGCGCTGCGCCGCGGTGGCTCGAGGCGGCCCGGCGCGCGGCCGCGTCCGGGGCGGGGGCGGAGGCGGCCGAGCTGTACCGCCGCAGCCTGGCCGCACTCGATCAACTCGCATCTGGCCCCGAGCGCTCCCGCCTCGAGCTCGAGGCACAACTCGGACTGGGCAGCGTCCTCTCGGGCCTCGAGGGCTACACCTCGAGCGACGCCCGGGCGGCGTTCGAGCGCGCGGTGACGCTGGCCGAGGGACTCGAGGACACAGTCGCGATCATGCCCGCCCTGTGGGGCGCCTGGGCCTACTGGTTGGTCCTCGGCGAGCACTCGGTGGCCGCCGCGCTGGCCGATCGGTGCGCGCGGATCGCGGCCGAGCAATCAAACGAAGCGGCCAAACTTGCGGCAGCCGCCATCAATGGCTACCAGTTGCTGTACATCGGCCAGTTCCGGCGGGCCGTGGCCGAACTCGAGCAGACCGGCCTGCTCGGCGATGTCGAACCCCCCGACGCGTTTCCACACGACCCGGCACTGGTCGGCGTGGCCACCGGCGCGGTGGCTCGCTGGTTCCTCGGCGAGACCGAGCTCAGCCGTGAGCTGGCCAGGCAGACGCAGGCCCGGATGGAAGCGCTGGTGCCGTCCCACCGTCGCACGCCGCTCACGCAGTCGTTCGTCGGCTGCGTGCTGGCCTGGCACGCCGAGCTGGACGGCGAGCCCGACCGGGCGATTGCCCTGGCCGAGCGAGCGGCGGCGATCGCCACCGAGCGCGGCTACCCCGTGTGGCTGGCCGCCGCGACGATGCATCGCTGCATCGGTCTGTGCAGCCTGGGGCGCTACGACGAAGCCGTGCCGACGCTGGCCCAGCTGATGGCCGCGTGGCGAGCGGCCGGACAGGACGCCACCGGACGCCAGCTCCATCCGGTGCTGATGACGCCGTACTTCGCCGGCCGCCTGGCCGAGGCCCAGCTGGCCATCGGCGAGGTCGAGCAGGCCACCCGGGCGCTCGACCGCATCCTCGCCGACACAGCGGCCAACGGCGAGCGCTTCTGGGACGTTGAGCTGCTGCGCCTGCGGGCCACTGCCGCCCGGTTGCGCCAACCCGGCTCACGCGAGGCGGAGATCGATCTGGCTGCCGCCCGCCACCTGGGTGGTGAGCAGCAGGCCCACGGATTGCTCGCCCGCCTCGATCGTGATCAGCAGGAGGCGACATGGTCCCACTGAGCCACCTCCCCGAATACGTCGAGCGCGGAGGTCAGCAGGTATGGCGCCCGCCGTACAGCGCGCGAGAAGCCGAGCTTTACGGCTTCGTGATCGGAGCCGATCAGTCGGCGATCGACGCGCTGCTGCTGCGGGACCTGATCCACCCATCCGGTGGCGCCGTCGACTACCGCTGCGCGCACGCCAACGTGATGGTGACGTTCGGCCACATCGAGGTGGAGGCGTCGCTCGATCCGGTGGACAAGCTCCGGGGCTTCCTGTCCGAGGACGAGGTGTCGATCTGGTGCCTGGTCGCCGACATGAATTCGCCCGGCCGGTTGCTGTGGTACCTGCCCTACATCTTCACCAACTCCGAGCAGACGATCGCCACCGGGCGCGAGATCTTCGGCTATCCCAAGCAGCTCGGCTACTTCGACCAGGACTACCCGGATGCTCTGGCCCTGCCCAACGGCAGCGCCACGGTGCGCGCGCTATCGATCGATCCCTTCGACCCCAGCTCGAAGGCGACCATACGCAAGATGATCTCCGTGCAGCGCGGATCGGGCGGCGGTGCGGTCCCCGCGGAGGCGAGCATCGCCGATGAGCTCGGCCTGTTCTTCCCGGACCGTCTGTCCGTCAACTCGACCCGGCTCGGCGCCAACCCGCCACGCGCGGCGGCGGCGATCCGCCACGCCGATGCGCCGCCGCCACAGTTCGCCGCGCCAACCGCGCGGTGGATCAGAGGCGTGTTCAATGCGATGGACGGCCGGCGCTTGACCGGCGATCCGGGCGATCTGATCACCGACATGATCGCCAATCCGACGCTGGTCTTTCTCAAGCAGTTCCGCGACATCTCGTGCGCCACCAAGGCGTGCTATCAGGCGGTGATCGAGGCGCCACTCAGCTTTGACGACGACAACGCGAGCTACGAGGCGCTCGACCCTGCATCGTTCGAGCTCACCGTCCACAACTGGGCCAGCGACCCGATCGCCGCCGAGCTGGGGATCGCCGCGGACACGCCGATCGCTCCGCAGCGCGCCTTCCACACCAACTTCAGCTTCCAGATCCAGCTCGGCGTCGAGGTGTGGCGGGCGCCGACGTGAGCCGGGGACGCTGACGTGGCGCCGCGGCCCCGAATCGCGATCATCGGTGGTGGCGTGGGCTCGGTCACCGCGGCCTTCCAACTGTCCAGCAAGGGTTGGCGGTCGCGCTTTCGCTCGATCACGCTGTACCAGCAGGGCTGGCGGCTGGGGGGCAAGGGAGCCAGCGGCCGCGGTCCCGGGTTGCGGATCGAGGAGCACGGCCTGCATATCTGGTTCGGGTTCTACGAGAACGCATTTCGGATGATGGACCTGTGCCATCAGGAGCTCGACCAGCTGGCGCGGGACGGCAAGCGGCGCTGGCCGCTGGCGTTCAAGAACGTGGAGGACAGCTTTCAACCCTTCGGGGAGATCTCGCTCACTGATCACGACGGCTGTAACTGGAAGCTGTGGACGGCCGATTTCTTCGAGTTCAATGACGACCGGCCCTGGATCGAGCCCGATCCTCGGCCGCCGGGGGCGCGACCCGACGACTGGTCGGTGGAGTACTACGCCGGCCGGTGCCTGCATCTCGCCGCCGATCTTGCCTGGTCATTGTTGGACTCCGACCAGGGGCTGCGGTTGGGCGCCGCTCCGCCCGCAGGTATCACCCGCGAGTGGGAGAGCCTCGACGCGGCGGCCGGCGCATTGTGGGCGGCACTGGGCGGCCCCGTTCAGGGCATCCTCCGCGCCGCCGGTGGCGTGTTCGACCGGCTCTCGGTCGAAGCCGTCGAGGAGCCCGTCGTGCTGCAGATGCTCGACCTCACCTTCCAGGGACTGCAGATCGTCCTCGACTTCCTTCGCGGCCGGTTCGACCAGCTGGTGCGCGCCGAGGACGATGTGCGCCGAGCCTGGTACGTGGTCGACGTGATGGTGGCGCTCGTGCGCGGACTGATCGAGGACGGCGTGATCACCGCGGGCTCGTTCGACGTCGTGAACGGAATCGACTTCCGCGAGTGGCTGCTCAGTCACGGCGCGCGCGACGAGTCCGCCGACTGCGCACTCGTGCGCACGGTCATCTACGACCTCGCGTTCGCCTACCGAGGCGGCGATCCGCAGCAGCCCGTCTGCGAGGCTGGAACCGCGCTGCGCGGCCTGCTTCGCACCTTCTTCACGTATCGCGGAGCGCTGATGTGGAAGATGAACTCGGGCATGGGCGACACGATCTTCGCCCCGCTCTACGAGCTGCTGGTCAAACGGGGGGTGAAGATCGAGTTCTTCAACCGGGTCGAGGCGGTGCGTGCCGCAGGCGGCAAGGTCCGGGAGATCGAGATCGACGTGCAGGCCGACGTGCCGGCCGCCACGAAGCCACGGGACTACCTGCGTCCCGGCCAGCCCGGCGCGCGCGATGAGCCCGCGCTGTGGCCGAGTGACCCGTGCTACCTGTTGAGCGCTTGCGGCACCAAACCGATCAAGCCGATCGTGCCGGGGGTGTACGAGTCGTGGTACGCCGACCCGGATGAGACGTGCGTCGAGACGCGGGTCCTCAAGCTGGGCGCCCGCACCGACGGCTTCGAACTCGTCGTGTTCGGCCTCCCGATCAGCTGTGTCGAGAATATCGCTCCCGACCTGCCGGCCAAGTCCGAGCGCTGGAAGGCGGCCACCGAGTCGCTCGAGACGGTCCCCACGCAAGCGGTCCAGCTATGGCTGACCGAACCCGCCACCGCGCTGTGCGACACCGACCCCGGGATCGTGGCCGGGGGCTTCGTCGAACCGTTCGACACCTGGGCCGACATGCACCACCTGGTCAGCCAGGAGCGCGTGGACGGCGCGGCCACGGTGGCGTACTTCTGCAACGTCCTGGCCGACTCCGAGGCGCCACCGCGCGGCGAGGCGGATGAATGGCTCGAGGCTCAGGAGGAGCACGTCCGCCAGCAGGCGCTCCGCTTCCTGTCGCGAGACATCGCCTCGCTGTGGCCGAAGGGGACCAATCCGCTCACCCGCGAGCTGTACTGGAAGCTGCTCGTCGACCCGTCCGATGGCAGGGACGAGGCCCGCCTCGACGCCCAGTTCCTGCGCGTGAACGTCGAGCCATCGGAGCGCTACGTGCTCTCGGTGCCAGGCTCGAGTACCCACCGCATCGACCCCGACGACACGGATTTCGCGAATCTATACGCCGTGGGCGACTGGACCGCGTGCACAATCAACGCTGGCTGTGTGGAGGCAGCGGTGATCTCCGGGATGGTGGCGGCCAATGGCATCTTCCGGTCGGTCGGGGCAGAGACCAAGCAACAACCAATCATTGGGCGCAGCGGCCCTTAGGACAGGAGGATGTGATGGCGACTGAGCAAGGTGGAGGGCCACGCGGGCCTATGGCCGGGGTGGCCACCGACGCGGCGAGACTCGGCTACCAGGCCGCTGAGCTCGTGTTGGTGGGAATGCGCGAGAGCGTTCGCCTGCAGTCAGCCAAGGCTTCCGGCAAGCCGGCGGCCGACGCTCCCACAGCGCCGACCGTCCCGGTGCGCGACACCTCACAGCCAGTACCGACCAACCTGGTGGGCGACGTCGCGGCGATCGTCGCCGAGCTCCTCAACCGAGCGGGGAGCGTGGCCGGCGAGGTGGCACAGACCTTGAGCGACCAGAGCGGACAGGCCCGTGGGGGCGGTCCCGCCGTGCCCGAGCTCGAGATCACGGGTGTGGCCGGAAAGACCACCAAGCTCGAGTTCGCGGTCTGGAATACCGGTGTGACCGTCCTCCGCCACGTCAGGATGAACGCGACCGATCTGGTCGGCGCCGGCGATCGCACGCCCGTCGACGCGATCACGTTCAAGCCGACGATGATCTCCCAGCTCGGGCCGAGCAAGTCGGAGGCGGTCGAGGTGTCGATCAAGATCCCGGCGAAGCTCCCGCCCGGGACCTACCGCGGCCTGATCCAGGCGGAGCCGGGCGACACATGTGCGGTGATCGCGCTCGCCGTGACCGAGCCGCAGTCCCGACCCACCGCGCGCAGACGCAGGACCCGGTGAGCGCGACCGCCGGCGCGCTCGTCGAGGACACGCTGGCTCGCGCCCGCGAGCTCACCCACGACGCGCTGGTCGGCTACCTCCCCAGCGGGCACCTCTACGACGTCGCGGCTGAGTATCCGCGGAGGCCGAGCAAGGGAATCCGCCCGGCCCTGTGCCTGGCCGCCTGCCGAGCTCACGGCGGCCGCACCGAGGACGCGCTGGGCGCCGCGGCGGCCATCGAGCTGCTCCACAACGCCTTCCTGATCCACGACGACATCTGTGACGGCGCCTTGCAGCGCCGTGGAGAGCCGGCTCTCCACGTCGAGCACGGAGTCCCGCTGGCCCTGACGGCCGGCAACGCGCTGGCCTGGGTGGCCTTCGAGCCGCTGCTCGATCAGGTGCAGACGCTCGGGGCGGACCTCGCGCTGGCCGTGCTGAACGAGTTCCATCACCTGACTCGACGCACGATCGAGGGCCAGGCATCCGAGCTCGTGTGGCGCGAGCAGCCCCGGCCCGACCTGACCGCGGATGGTTACCTGCGCCTGGTGCTCGACAAGACCTGCTGGTACACGGCGATTCACCCCTGCCGCGTTGGGGCGCTGATCGGGACGCGCGGAAGCGCCGACCTCGACCCGATCGCCCGCTTCGGATTCTTCATCGGGGCCGTCCTGCAGATCCGCGACGACGTCGAGAACGTCACCGATCGCGACGAGACATTCGGCAAGGACTTCGGCGGCGACATCGTCGAGGGCAAGCCGACGCTGATGCTAATGCACCTGATCGGCGAAGCCTCGCCAGCCGAGAAGGCGGAGGTCAGGGCACTGGCCGGGCCGCCGGGCGAGCGCAGCGGAGCGTCGCCGCGCCAGCGGATCGACCGGGTGGTCGAGCTGATGGAGGCGCGCGGTTCGATCGATTACGCCTGCGCGTTCGCCGACGGGCTCGCCGGCGCCGCGCTGGCCGAGTTCGAAGCTGCCCTGGGCCACCTGCCCGAGTCCGAGGACAAGGCGTTCCTCGGCGCGCTGGCGCTGCACCTGCGCGACCCCGTGGTGCGCGGGCGGTAGGTGCGCGCGGTGCGCGCGGTGCGTGCGCGGGCTGTGCGGGCACCAGGACGCGTGGCCGACGAGGTGCTTTCACAGGCGTCGAGGTCGAAGGTCATGGCCGCCCGCCCCTGATAATCGGGCCAGAGCAACCGCCGGCAACCCGGCCCCGCCGCAACCGCTCGCGACCCGGCCCCCGACTTCGGTGGAAAGCGTGACAAACCTCAAGCCGCACGCCAACCTCGTTCATATAAGCCCCTCCCACGGGCTTATGTGACCACGGTGCGCCGGGGCGACGTCGTTTGTCACGTTTTCCCGGTAGCCGGCTTGCCCACCGAGCCGTTCCCAAGCAATTCGCCACCCCCAGCCAGCCGACCGAACGCGCCTCTGCACCGCGAAGGCCTCGAACCGACGACTCCCAGCAGCCACCCGGCACACGGAGTCGCAGCATCAAGCTGAGGCCTACGATGCGTTCTCGACGACGTAGTGCCGGCCGCCGTCGCCGTCCAGCCACACCCGCATCACCCTGCCCGTCTTCGGATCGCGGAAGCGCTCGCCGGTGGCTGTCCATCCGGGCGCGGGGGCGTCGGACTCGCCGTGCCCCCGTCCCCAACGCGGCCACCGCTGCATGGTCGTGCCGGCGCCCAAGTCAGCGGCCGGCTCGAGCCGCGGCAGGTCGGCCATCACCGCGTCCGCCTCCTCGCGGGTCTGCGCAGCGTCGAGGGCGGCGACGCGCTCCTCGAGCTGGTTGACGTCAAGACGTCCGGCGGCGGCGTGCTGGGAGAGCGCCTCGAACAGCTGCTCTCGCTCGGCGTCGCTCAACCGCACCGGTTCAGCCGGCGGGCTCGACCTTCACCGCCGTCCCGTAGGCGACGATCTCGGTGAACTGCTGGCCGATCTCCGAGGAATCGAAGCGGACGGCGATCACGGCGTCGGCTCCCATCAGCCGAGCGTTCTCGACCATGCGATCGATGGCATGGCGCCGCGAGTCCTCGAGCAGCTGGGTGTACTGCGAGATCTCACCGCGCCGCAGGCCCTTGAATGAGGCCGCGACGCCGCCGGTGAAGCCCATGCTCCTGACGACCAGCCCGTAGCAGACACCGAGATTCTCGCTGACTCGGCGGTCAGGCAGCTCGAGCGCGGTCGTCATCGGCAGCTCGGCGGTTGACATTAGGTTCAACGTACCACCCGGTACCGTTCTTGGTGATGCACATCCGCCTACCCGCCATGATGGCCGTGGTCGGCGCGTTGTTGCTTGCCGGATGTGGCAGCAGCAGCTCGTCGAGTTCGGCTACCTCGAGCGCCACCACCTCGACCGCGACTCCCGCGAGCACGACCAGCCAGGCTTCGGGCAAGACCAAGATCGGGTTCGAGGGCGTGCCGATCGAGCAGGGCGCCCTGCTGGCGTCGGCGGGCACGACCGGGACCGGCAAGGTGGACGGGATCACGTGCGGACCGACCGAGCAGCTGGCGTACCACATCCACGCGCACCTGCTCGTGTACGTCAACGGCCAGGCCTGGGCGCTTCCGGGAGGAATCGGCATCCCCGGCTCGCAGGTCGTGCCCAGCCCGCAGGGGCCGGTCGCCGCCGGCGGCCAGTGCATCTACTGGCTGCACACCCATGCCCCCGACGGCGTCATCCACATCGAGTCGCCGACCAAGCGCATCTACACCCTGGGCAACTTCTTCGACGAGTGGCACCAGCCCCTCAGCTCGACTCAGGTCGCGGGGGCCAAGGGCAACGTCACGGCGATGGTCAACGGCAAGCCATGGCCAAAGGACCCGCGCTCGATCCCCCTCGACCCGCACGCGGTGATCCAGCTCAGTGTTGGCTCGCCGGTGGCCCCGTTTCAGTCGATGTCCTGGGCCGGGACGCAGCTCTAGCCTCCTCGGACGCCAGCCTCCGGCGGGCTCTGCGCCGGCGCCGATTGATCTCCAACGCGATCCCGGTGACGACCAATAGCACCACGCCGATGATGGTGAGCCAGCCAAGATCATTGACGAAGTCGACCACGCTCGGGCCGATGAAGTACGCGGCCAGGCCGATGCCGGCGGCCCACAGGACCGCCGCAGCGGCATTGGTGGGCAGGTAGATGCGCGCGCGAACCCCATGGATGCCGGCGATCCACGACGGCGTCAGCACGATCGCGATCACCGGCCAGCGGCCGAACACCTCATCGCCGCGCTCGAGCGCCTTGAGGCGCGTGCGGTGGAGCGGCCCTCGTGTGGTCAGCACCGTGCGGCCGGCCTTCATCCCGACCAGCCAGCCGGCGATCCCACCGGCCGTCGCCGCCGCCCACGCGACGAGCAGGACCTCACCGATGTCGAGCTTGTTCCGGGCCGCCAGCACCGCGGCGGCGATCAGTATCGGCTCGCCGGGACCAGGAACGCCGACCCAGCTGGCCGCCGCGGCGGCCGCCAGGCCGAAGTAGTCGATCGGGGGGCCGTGGAAGCGGTGGTGGTGGTAGGCGAAGCCCAGCACCAGCAGAGCTCGTAATGGCATCGCTAGCCGCACCTGGCGCACTCCACCACTCGATCGTGGCACACGCGTGAGTCAGTTCCAGGTGTATAGCCCGGCGGCGCGATTATTGTCCGGTTGGCCAATGTCAACGGGCTACCCCTTCCGCACCATTCGGGACCGCCGTGAGCACCGAAATCATCGTCTCCTATGACGGGACCCCGAACGACGACGACGCCCTAACCCTAGGGCGGATGCTCGCTGCCTCGGGGAGCGGGCTGGCGCTCGCCTACGTTCGCCACTCGCACGAGTTCGATCCGCGGCGCGAGGAGATCGCCCAGCACGATGCCCAGCGGCGGCTCGACCAGGGGGCGGCCGTGCTCGACAGGCCGCAGCTGCCCCGCCACGTGGTGTTCAGTGCCGCGACGGGCGAGGGCCTGGCCCAGCTCGCTCGCGACCAGGGTGCGTCGGTGATCGTATTCGGCTCCGACTACCGCACCACGCCCGGTCATGTGGAACCGGGCACCTCGGCCCAGAGCCTCCTCGAGGGCGGTGAGATCGCGATCGCCGTGGCCCCCGCCGGCCTGCGGACGCAGAACGGGGTGAGAATCTCGACGATCGCCGTCTCCGGTCCGGACGAGGACCCAGCGGTCCAGGAGACGGCCGGCGGACTGGCCGAGAAGCTCGGTGCGACGCTCGCCACCGGGTCTATCGACGGGGCAGATCTGCTCGTGGTGGGCTCGCAGTCCGGCGCTCCCGATGGACGAATCGCGCTCAGCGGCGCCACCCGAACTCAGCTTGACTCCGTGCGCAGCGCCGTGCTCGTCCTCCCCCGCGGCAGGGCTGTAACGCTCTAGCCAGCGCTCGCTCGCGCCGCCGCGGACCCGTTTTCTCGGTGCTTGCGGGATGCGTTTATCCCAATGTCTAGGTGGCCCCGGCCAAACGCTAGACGGGCGGACATGGCTGCAGCCGGCGACTGCGCGGAACATAACGCCAGATTGGGCTGATCCAGGCCCAGCCGGCGCGTGAGCGGCGGCGTTTGTACGTACGTCCCAAGGACAAGGAGACCCATGCTGGTAAATGCACCCTCCTGGCTGAGCAGCGGAGACACCGCTTGGCAGCTGACCGCGGCGACGCTCGTTGGGTTGATGAGCGTTCCCGGACTCGTCGTCCTGTACGGCGGCGTTATGCAGAAGCGCTGGTCGATCAACAGCATGATGTTGACCTTCGCCGCCTTTGCCGTCGTGCTTGTCGTCTGGGTCCTGTGGGCCTTCAAGATGGGCTTCGGCTCGCCGTTCCACGGCCTGTCCCATTCGGGCTTCCTGGGGAACTTCATCGGTAAGCCAGGACCTGTCCTTGGTCACGCGGCCGAGGAGCACCAGGGGAATATCCCGCTGGTCGGGACGACCGCCTTCCCACAGTCGGCGCTCGTCTACTTCCAGTTCGTGTTCGCGGCGATCACACCCATCCTGATGCTGGGATCGGTGCTCGGCCGGGTCAACTTCAAGGCGTGGATCCCGTTCGTGGCCCTTTGGTGCACGTTCATCTACACGGTCAACGCGTTCCTGATCTGGGGCGGCGGCTTCTTCGGCCATCACGGTGCCGTCGACTACTCGGGTGGTTACGTGATCCACCTGTCGGCCGGTGTCTCGGGCTTCGTAGCCGCGGCGGTGATCGGGCCGCGCCTCCAGCGCGACCGCGAGGTCGACGCCCCGAACAACGTGGCCATGGTCGCCGTCGGCGCCGGCCTGCTCTGGCTGGGCTGGAACGGCTTCAACGGCGGAGATCCGTACACGGCCAACATGTCGGCGGCCGCGGCGATCCTCAACACCAACCTGTGCACGGCGGTGGCATTCCTGATGTGGGTGGGGTTGGACTACCTCACGGGACGCAAGCCGAGCCTGCTCGGCGGCGTCAACGGCATGATCACCGGGTTGGTGGCCATCACGCCGGCCGCCGGCTACGTGAACGGCTGGGGCGCCATCGCGCTGGGCGTGATCGCCGCGACGGTCGTGTACTTCGCGCTGAACTACCTCAGCCGGCTGCGGCCCTTCCGCAACGTCGATGACACCCTGGGCGTGGTCTACACGCACGGCTTCGCCGGCCTGGCCGGCGGTCTGCTCACCGGCATCTTCGCCGACCCGCAGATGGCCGTGTACTACACGAGGAGCGGCAAGACGCTATCGGCGGTATCGGCCAAGGGCGTCCTGCACGGCAACTGGACGTTGCTCAAATGGCAGTTCCTCGCCGCGGCCTGGGTGATCGTGTTCTCCGCCGTGGGCACATTCATCCTGCTGAAGCTGGTCGGGCTGTTCGTGCCACTCCGGATGTCGGAGAAGAACATGGAGATCGGCGATACAGCCGAGCATGGTCACGAGGTGTATCCGTCCGACGTGCCCTCGCTGGGCTACCCAGGAGGGATACCCGGGCTGGCACCAGGGGCCAGCACAGGCCAACCGGCACCAACAGCGGCGTAGCCGTTTTGAAAGGGGGTGGCCCTGCGGGGGCCACCCCTTTTTTTGCCTCGCGCCAGGTGAGCTAGCCCAATACCAGCTCGGCCGCCGTACGGATCATCTGGGCGTCACCGCCGACGAGCAGAGTCGTGACGATCGACTCCCGCCACGCCTGCAGCTGGTCGCGAATCTTCTCCTTGGACCCGATCAGCGTGAGCTCCTCGATCAGCTTGGTCGGGACCGCGGCTGCCGCCTCCTGCTTGTGGCCGGACAGGTACAGGTCCTGAATCTTGGCCACCTCGTGCTCGTAGCCCATGCGGATCGGGACGTTGGCGTGGAAGTTCGCGCCCTTCGCCCCCATGCCACCGAAGTAGAGCGCGTACATCGGCTTCACCGCCTCGGCCGCCGACTCTACGTCGTCGGTGACGATCAACGGCACGCTGGCCGCGACCTCGAACTCGTCCTTGCTCCGCCTTGCCCCCTCGCGGGCCAGGCCCTCGTCGAGCGCCTGGCGGTAGAAGTCGTCGAAGTGCGGAGAGTAGAACAGGGCCAGCCACCCGTCGCACAGCTCGCCGGCCAGCGCGATGTTCTTGGGCCCCTCGGCGGCCAGGTAGATCGGGATGTCCTCGCGCAGGGGATGGATGCTCGACTTCAGCGGCTTGCCGAGGCCGGTGCCGTCCGGCAGCGGGAGCGGGTAGTGCGGCCCGTCGTTGGTCACCGGGCCCTGACGGGCCCAGATGTCGCGCAGGATGCCGATGTACTCGCGCATGCGCGCGAGCGGCTTGGCGAACGGCTGGCCGTACCAGCCCTCCACGACCTGCGGGCCAGACACGCCCAGCCCGAGGATCAGTCGCCCGCCGGACAGGTGGTCGAGGGTCATGGCCGCCATCGCCGTGGCGGCGGGGGTGCGGGCCGAGATCTGAACGATCGCCGAGCCGAGCTTGATCCGCTCCGTCGCCGCCCCGTACCACGCCAGCGGAATGAGCGCATCGGAGCCGTAGGCCTCCGCGGTCCACACCGAGTCGTATCCGAGCCGCTCGGCCTCGAGCACGGTCTCGGCCATGCCCGGAGGCGGCCCTCCCGCCCAGTAGCCCATCGATAGACCAAGTTTGAGATCACGGGTCATTGCGCCGGAACCCTACTCGCCCCGCCGTCCGCCCAGCCGCTTCAGTGCCCGCCCGAGGCGACTCGGCTCACGCGGCTGGGCCCGCTGCCACTCGCCTCGGGTCGGCAGCCTGCCGGCCTGTCGAGCCCGCATCACGCACTCCGCATGGGCATGGCGGCGCCGGCTCGAGTCGCCCTCGGGCACGATCAGCATGTGCTCGCTGAACGCGGGTAGGTGCTGGCCGCACAGCGGACAGCGGTAGGTCGCCGGCTTGCGATTCTGGGCCCGGCGGACAACCCACCAGCGGGCGGTGTCGATGTCGGCCATGGCGCCAAGGATCGCACCCGCGTCCTGTGGCGCCGAAGCTCGCTATCGTCGCCGTATGGAGCAGCGGGAGGAGAGGATCATCGTCGAAACGGCGCGCTACCGGATCACGGGCCTGCTGCGCCTGCCCAAGGATGGCTACCGGAGCCGCCTCACGGATTACCTCAACGCGGCCGAGCGCACCTTCCTGCCGCTCACCGATGTGGAGATCGAGCCGCTCGACAGCAGCAACGGCGTCGAGCGCCGTGCGTTCGTGGCCCTGTCGCTGAACCAGATCGTGATCGCGATGCCGGCTGACGCCAACGTCTCCGGCGAGTAGCGTCAGGCTGCGTACCGGCGCGAAACCGGCGTGGCCGCCGCGGGTATCCTTTAGGTATGGCAACCCGCCAGGCAGACGAGCTCCAAGGACTCAACCGCAGCGAGGTTCTGCGCGCCTCGCCGCGCATGTTCGAGTCAGACTTGCTCGACAAGCTTTCACGCGTGCACCCGGCGGTGCCACCGATCCTGTTCGGACCCGTGATCCTCTTCCTGGTCGTCTACGGGGTCGTCAAGGGGACGGGCTGGATGACGCCCGTCTGGATCCTTGGCGGCTACCTGTTCTGGACGCTGACCGAGTACTGGCTGCACCGGATCGTGTTCCACTTCGAGCCCGAGAAGGGAATCGGCGCGCGGCTGCACTGGATCATCCACGGGGTCCACCACGACCACCCCAACGATCCCATGCGGCTGGTGATGCCGCCGTCGGTCAGCGTGCCGCTGTCGGCGCTGTTCGTCTGGGGCTTCTACGCGGTTCTCGGCAGTCCGGCCTTCATGCCGTTTGCGGCCGGATTCCTGGCCGGTTATCTGTTCTACGACATGCTGCACTACCACGTGCACCATCACAGTCCCAAGACCGCCCTCGGCAAGCGCCTGCGCGAACTCCACATGCGCCACCACTTCCAGAACCACGAGCGCGGCTACGGCGTCAGCGCGCCGTTCTGGGATCACGTCTTCGGGACCGCCCCCAAGAACCGCTAACCGCCGGGCTGTTTCTTCATTGCCGATTCGAGGGCCCCGGCTTGGCCAGGGCCCCCGTCGGTGTCTGTCAGCAACGCAGCGTTCTATTTCCCCACGACGAGCTTCGCCTGCATCCACGGATGAACCGCGCAGATGAAATACAGCGTTGTCCCCGGCTTCGCCGTGACCTTCAGCGTCACCTTCGCCCCTTGCTTCGGCGCAATGAAGGCCGAGTCGATGGGCCGATCCACATTTGGCGGCTTGTTCGTGCCCTTTCCGTTATCGACGAACAGGAACCTCGGCGGCTTGTTTGATCCTGGCGTGGCCCCGTGGTCCTTGGCCAGCGTCACGCAGATCTTGCACGCTTCGATCTGCTTGGCAGTGCGCGGCAGATCGCTCTTCTTGACCACACTGAACGTGTGCGGACCATCGGAAGCGGCAAGGTTGACGATGGTGATCGTCCCCCCTGACTTGACGTCATAGACGTCTTTCTGCCAGCGAGTCCCGTCCTGGATATAGCGATTGATCTTGATCTTCGTCGAAGTCACGGCGTTGATCGTGGTGTGCTTCGGTGCGCTTCCCGCGGCCATCGCCGCGGCACCTCCTCCGACTACCAATCCTGCGGTGGTAAGACCGACGAGCAGCTTCCGCTGCAACATGGCATCCCCCACATCAGACCTCGCGCAACACAGCAAGGACGTGGTCCGATCCCCGACTCCATCCCTTCAGCTCGACCGGGTCGCGCTGCTCATAGACTGAGTAGCGGTTCAGCGACCCCAATGTCCATACGTCGTGAGGAGCCCGATGTCCTCGTCACCCGCAGATTTCAACGCCCAGATCATCGACGAGTTCCGCGCCAACGCTGGACGCGTCGGGGGCATGTTCCAAGACAGCACACTGCTGCTGCTGCACCACACCGGTGCGAAGTCCGGCCTGGGCCGCATCAATCCGCTCGGCTACCTGAGGGACGGCGGGCGCTACGTCGTGTTCGCCTCGAAGGGCGGAGCGCCGACGAACCCCGACTGGTACTACAACCTGAAGGCCAATCCGAACGCGACGATCGAAGTCGGGACTGACACGCTCGATGTTGTTGCCGGCGAGGCGACCGGAGAAGAACGCGAGCGCCTTTACAGCACCCAGGCCGAGCGCGTCCCGCAGTTCGCCGAATACCAGAACCAGACCGAACGCCTCATCCCGGTGATCGTCTTGACGCCGACCAACAGCGCCTAAACCGCGCTCCCGCGGTGGTTCAAGCGGAGAGGGCGGGATTCGAACCCGCGAAGGAGTGTTAACCCATTACTCGCTTATTCGCTTCCGGATGCCGCGGTCTACCGCCATCTGTCACCGAAACATCGATCCTGAGGCTTCTATCCCGACCGCACAGGCATCGTTCAGACCAGGTGGTCGCTGCCGGATCGTCGGAGAGCAGCAGCCCCGCCGAGGGTGCCGCCTCGGCGACAAAGGGGCACGCTCCCTCGGGAGCCGGTGTCAGCGCTCGTTTTCCGCGCAACTGACGGGCTGGGGCCGGGAGTGCTGGAGCAGCCCGGAGGTTCACGCGTGCCTACCGGCGCGGGGCTGTCAGGCCGCGACGGCCGCCTGCTCCATCTTCGAGGAGTACTCGCCGGTGCGCGCCGCCGAGTTCATCTTCGCCCGGTGGTAGTACGCGCGCTGGCCGGCACCCACGTTCTCGGGCTTACCGACCCACGCTTTCAGCGCAGGCGCTTGGAGCGCGCGGCCATAGGAGAACGACAGCTCCCACGGATGAGGGCCGCGCGCGTTCATAGCGTTCAGGTGCGAGGTCGCGTCTTCGTCGGACTGGCCGCCGGACAAAAAGACGATCCCCGGCACGGCGGCTGGTACGTGCTTGTAAAGGCACTTCAGCGTCGTCTCTGCCACCTGGTCCTGGCCGGCGCGGTTGGACGCGTCATACCCCGACAAGACCATGTTGGGCTTCAGCAGGGTGCCGAAGACGTCGACGCGCTGGTCAAACAGCTCCCTGTAGACCGCGTCGAGCACGAGCGAGGTCACATGGTGGCTGCGCTCGATCGTGTGGGTGCCGTCTTGGAGCACCTCCGGCTCGACAATCGGGACCAGCCGCGCCTCCTGGCAGAGCGCGGCGTAGCGGGCCAGCGCGTGCGCATTGGTCCAGATGCCGTACTCGCTTGGCAGCCGATCGCTGATTGAGTATGTCGCGCGCCACTTGGCAAACCGCGCGCCCAGGCTGCGGTACTCCTCCAGGCGCGCGCGCAGGCCGTCGAGGCCCTCGGTGATCGTTTCGCGGTCGGTTAGCGCCAGCGGCTTTGCCCCTTTGTCGACCTTGATCCCGGGGATGATTCCCTTCGACGCGAGGAGCTGCGGAAACGGCGTGCCGTCGGCGGTTGACTGGCGGATCGTCTCGTCGAACAAGATCACGCCGCTGATGTAATCCTCGACGCCCGGGGTCGTGAACAGCATCTCGCGATACGAGCGGCGATGCTCCTCGGTGGACTCCACCCCGATCGTGTCAAAGCGTTTCTTGATCGTCCCGCCACTCTCGTCGGCAGCGAGGATCCCCTTACCAGCGGAAACCAGGGCCTTCGCGGTTGCATGCAGCTCGTCGGTGGCCATCGATCTGCCTCCTTTTTTCCGGAATCCGACTGTCGGCATTATTGCCCGCCGCGCCGGGATCGCGAAAGCCGACCCGCGTGCGGCGCTCGCCGGGGCCAGGGCGAGGCTCGACCGGTCGGGGCCGAACACGCGTCCTGTTCGCCTCGACCACGCTTGGATCGCGTGCTCCGGTCCTCTGCTACACCGCCGCGTCCCCAGCCCGCGGCGAGCAATTCCACAGGCAACGCGTCCTCAGGGCGGCTGCCATACAGACGGAGAGGGCGGGATTCGAACCCGCGAAGGAGTGTTAACCCCTTACTCGCTTAGCAGGCGAGTGCCTTCAGCCACTCGGCCACCTCTCCAAGGAGCTTTCGCAGTTTAGTCGAGCCGTCCGGGACCCCGGACGCGCCCCGCCCACAGCCGTTCGCCCACGCGCGCAGCTAGCATCGGACCGGCCCCGGGAGGGGTGGCAGAGTGGTCGAATGCGCTGGTCTTGAAAACCAGAGTCCGTGCAAGCGGACCGCGGGTTCGAATCCCGCCCCCTCCGCTCCCGGCAATCGTTGATGCAGGCCCTGTTTGACCCCGAGCGCCACGAGCGGCTCACCGACCGTGAGTGGAGCGAGCCGCGCGCCCGCGACGCGATCGCGGCCCTGTGCCGCGATGCCGAGCGTGCCTTCGACCCGGAGCGGCTGTGGCCGTTGCACCCGGCCGATGACGAGCCGGGGACCCCGGCGGACGGCATCCTCCGGGGCCTGTATCTCGGTGCCGCCGGCATGCTGCACGCGCTGCGCCGTCTCGCCGATGCCGGCCTCTACAGCCCCACGTTGGACGGGCCGGCGATTGTCGAAGGTCTTCATGAAGCCGCTCTGGCGTCGCCGGATGAGGAAGGTGCGGGCGCGTCGCTGCTCGTCGGCTCGAGTGGCATCCTGCTCGTCGCACATCGACTCGCGCCGTCGGCCGCGACGGCCGATGCGCTGGCCGACGTCATCGCCGCAAACGCGTCCCACCCCTCCAACGAGCTGCTCCTGGGCGCGCCCGGCACGATGCTCGCGGCGCGCGCCATGCACGTCCGCACGGGCGAGCAACGCTTCCTCGAGCTCTGGCGTGGCAGCGCGCGCACGCTGCTCGCGCGCCAGGAGTCCGATGGGCTCTGGACCCAGGACCTGTATGACGAGGAGCTGCGCTATGTGGGGGCGGGGCACGGCTTTGCCGGAAATGTCCTCGCGCTGCGCGAGGCGCCCGAGTGGTTGGACGACACCGAGGCGATCGAGGCCCGAGCGCTGGCCACAACGCGTGCGCTGGCCCTCCTCGACGGCGACGTGGCAAATTGGCCCGTGTTGCCGACGGGCTCGCGAAGGGGCGCCCCGCCGCGTGTCCAGTGGTGCCACGGCGCTGCGGGTGTCGTCACCTGCCTCGCGTCGCTGGCGCCTAACAATGAGTTGCACAGCCTGCTGCTGACTGCGGGCGGCGAGCTGGTGTGGCTGGCTGGTCCGCTCACGCACGGCGCCGGCCTGTGCCACGGTACGGCCGGGAACGGCTTCGCCTTCCTGGCCCTGCTGGAGCGCACCGGCGATGAGCAATGGCTCGTCCGCGCTCGCGCGTTCGCCATGCATGCGCTCGAGCAGGTCGAGCTGATGCGCGCCCGGACCGGCCGCGGCCGCTACACACTCTTCACCGGAGACATGGGCCCGGCCCTGCTCGCTGCGGCCTGCCTGGAGGGCGCGGCCGCGTTCCCGGGGATCGGGGACCTGTAGCCGACCGCTGCCTTGCCATCCGCCGCGGCGGTACATAGGATTGGTTCGAGCGATGGCGACAGTGGCGGCACCACGGGCCGAGGCAGGCCCGCCACCGGGGGCAATCGAGCGACCCGACTTTGAGATCGTGCCGCGCAAGGGGCTGGTCCTGGTCGCCGTTGCGCTCGTGCTCCTCGTGGTGGCCATCGCCGTCAACAAGCTCTGGCCGCTGACCTTCCTGCACGTGGCGGGCGGTGCCGCCTGGACGATCATCGACCTGTTCCTCGGTCTCGTGCTCGGTCCGATCATGGGCAAGATGTCGATCCCCGCGCGCGTCGAGTTCACGACCCGGCTGATGCCGAAGATGGTCCTGATCATGCCGACGGTGGTGACGCTGACGCTGGCCGCGGGATGGCAGCTGTCGACAAAGCTGGGCACGAACCTGACGAGCTACGCACTCCATGGCTGGGTCGTGGCCAGCATGATCGTCGTCGGGGTGATGGCCGTCCTCGCCCTCGGGTTGCTCGAGCCGGCCAACATCGCGGTCCTGATCGAGCTGAAGAAGCCGCGCCCCCGCCCCGAGGTCATCGAGAAGCTGATGAAGCGCTTCATCTACTGCGCCGGCGTTCTCGGGCTCATGCAGGTGGCGACGCTGGTGATCATGACCAAGCTCGCGTCGGGATGACCGAGCGCCGCCTCCCGCCCGTCACCCAGCTCGGCATGGCCTCGCTGGCGCTGATCGTGATCGGTGGCATCTACCTGTCGGCCCATCTGCCCCAGCACGTGCCGCTCGGCCCCGCGGTGGCCCTGCTCGTCGCCTCGATTGTCCTGCTGGCGATCAACATGCTCCTCCTGGCCCGGGTGGAGGACTTCCCCTGGGGCCGTTTCTTCGCGGTGGCGAAGTGGGCGCTGCTCGCCTACGTGGTCATCGCGGCACTGATTCTGTACGCGTTCCTGAAGGACAGTCTGAGCGGCGGCCCTCTGGTCGTGCTGACCCTGTCGCTGGTGGTGTTCGCCGTCCACGTGCCGATGCTGATCGGCTTCACCGTCGCGCGGTTCTACGAGCCGGACGAGGCCGTCGGCACGGCATAGCCGTTGGTCTGCGTCGATGCCGGAGCGCGTCTAGAATCGGCGCCACGCGCCCGTAGCTCAGCTGGATAGAGCGTCGGTCTACGGAACCGAAGGTCGGGAGTTCGAATCTCTCCGGGCGCGCTAGGAGAACCTCGCTTATGCGGGGCATTTTTGTTGGCCAGTTGTGGTCCAACTCTGTGAAATGTCCCGAATATGTCCCCAGATGGGGGCACGATTCCGGGGATGTGACCGAACAGCTCCGGCCCCCAACAGGCCATGTGTTCCGGGTCGATCGAGCTCGTGGCCCGGTCTGGTATTCGAAATACGGGCGGCAGGTGCAGAAGAAGCTCGGGGCGGCCTGGACGGAGCGCGGGCGTCCGGCCGCCGGCTACTTCACGAACCGACTGGCCGAGGATTGCTGCGGTCGACGCTCGAGCAGGCTCGTCGAGGCACGCTTCCGGGTTCCGTGCGCACCTGCACCACGCCCCGCGGGCAGAGGACGCGGCGCTCGTCGTCGAGGCGTTCAAGATCGACCCGATCGCAGACGTTTCCTCGGAGCCGCGTAGCTGATGCCCAAAATCAGCTTCTTCCACGGGATCCTGATCCACATGTACTGGAACGAGGGTCACCACATGACTCCTCACTTCCACATCGAGTACGGCGATTACAAGGCCTCGATCGCCTTCGACGGGACCGTCCTGGGTGGCTCCCTGCCGCCACGATCGCTTCGATTCGTGCGTCAGTGGACGTCCGACCATCGAGCCGAACTCACCTCAAACTGGGAACGCGCCCGCCGCCGCGAGCCGCTCGAAGCCATCGATCCGCTTCCGTAACATCACAGGCATGGAGTCCGAAGTTCTTCCGTTGGTCCACATCGTGGGCGTCGCCGTGATCGGCGACCACAAGCTCCGCCTGCTCTTCGAGGACGGCACCGTCGGTGACATCTCGTTCGAGGGCGATCCGTGGAATGGTGTCTTTGCACCGCTCCGCGACCCTGCGCGCTTCGCCAAAGTCACGGTCGAGCACGGAACGCTCTGCTGGCCAGACGATGGTCTGGATTGGGCCCCCGAACCGCTCTACGCTGCCGCCCGCGCTAACGCGCTGGCCGTCGCCTCGCCGCTTTCTTGAAGTGCTGCCCGCATGGTTTCCAGTGCCGTCGCGACCGGGCGAGCGCCCAGCGCGACGACGCTACCCCACGGCCGCGTGATCGATCCCCAGCGGGCGGCGACCCCTTCACGATCAGAAACTCTCGATTTGCAGGTACTTGTCCGAAGATGGCCGGAACGGTCCGAAAGTATCCGGCGGCTCTCCGCAAGCGGATGGCGCCCACCCCGGAATCGCCCGTAGCTACAGGGGTTATGGGCCCCATCGCGGGTCTGGATGTCGTTGCAAGCACATTCCGTGCGTAGAGTCTGTTGCCGCTGCTGTAGCGGGTTGGAGATGGACGGTTGGTGCGAGACGGGTTTGGACGAGGAGGCTGACGGGC
This sequence comes from uncultured Solirubrobacterales bacterium, assembly GCA_963796885.1. Classification (GTDB taxonomy): domain Bacteria; phylum Actinomycetota; class Thermoleophilia; order Solirubrobacterales; family Solirubrobacteraceae; genus Palsa-465. The sequence continues at coordinate 1,122,208 of CAWCNP010000022.1, read as the reverse complement.
CGGAGCAGCGACGGCGCTGAACCGGTCGGGTAATGAAGTGCTGGCGTGGTGCGTGGCTCGGCTGTTGCCTCCGCCGCCGCTTGCGCCCGAAGCAGCACGGCGGAGCACGTCTGCGGTGGGCATGTCCGGCGAACCCTTGGTTGCCAGTCGCGCATCCGTGCGCGATGGAGCTTGACCGCGCGCGGAGCGCGCGTGTGACTCGGTCGTTCGAACGGTCGGGGCGGCCGAACTGCTCCCTTCGCGCGCTGACGCCGGCCGCGTCCGCGCGCGGCAGGAGCACGCGCGACGCACGCGCCTGCGGCCGCCGGCCAGTGGCGGGCGTCACGTACGCTTGGAACCATGGGCGGTGTCGTAGCTGGGGCGGACAGCTGGTTGGCTCGGATCGCTGCCGTTGTTCTCGGTGCCGTCGCCGCTGGGTGCGTTGCCGTCGCCGCGGCGACCGCGGCGAGTTGGTCGGTGACCCACCAGCTGGTCAGTCCGAGGGTCCGGACCTTTTCACCCGAGCTGGCTGTGAACGGCCACGGACTCGCGGTTACCGCGTGGTTCGCCGGCCCAGGCCCGCCGGTAGCCGCCGGCGGCGAGACAGTCGCGGCGCCGGCACGCTGGACAGGAAACAAGATTGTTGTGTCTCTGGGCTCGATAGCGCACGGTCTCGGCAAGCCGCTGCTCGTAGCGCGGAACGGGACGGATGTGCAAGGGCAGATCAAGGTCGCGATGTCTGGCTCGGGGATCGCTTATGTAGCGTGGCTGCGCGCCGATCACACCGGTTCGATGATCGCCACATCTCATGCCGGGAAGATGGCCAAGCCGAGACGCCTTGAGCTTCCCCGCGGCTCCCGTCTCCAGCGCCTCGCCCACGGTCTAGCCGGACCGGTGGATGCTTTCTCCTACCGCGCGAACGGGCACGGCTTCACCTTTTACTGCACACGGCTTCGCAGCGACGGAACATCGGCGCGAACGATCGTCGCCCGACAGCCCTATAAGGCAAACCCGTGTCATCTACCAGCCACCACCGGCATGAACGGCAGCAAACCCGCACATTCCGGACAGCCACCTGGATTCCAGCTTCCGCCCGAGACCGTGAAGTCGAAGAGCGACGGACACGGCGACGCACTGGCGGTGTGGGACGACTGGCCGACGACCGGACCTGCTTGGACCTACGGCCTCTTCTACGCGATCAGAGTTCGCTGACACAAATCCCAACGTTGTCGCTTTGATCACAGGGGAAGCGAGCGTCAACGCCGCTCAGTGTCCCGGTAAGGTCACCGCGATGCCCGACGGCTCACCCGGCGCGCGCGGTCCGCTCCCCCTAGTAAGCGGCGAGGTGGACATCTTGCCGGTGGCCCTGGAGGCCGCAGCTCGCTCTGGCGATGCCGACCCGGAACTCGTGCAGCACATCAGGGGCACTCGGGAGGAGGTCACGAAGACAACCGGATCGTGGGTCCACAGCGACGAGCCGTCGTACCTCATCGCGATCCGAGGCAATTTCACTCGGCACGTCCGACGTCCTCCTGTTCCGGGTGTGGCCCAGTCGTGACCGACTACCGCCGCTCTCCATAGTTGATCCGGCGCGGCGCGTAGCGGACGCAGATCCCGATGTCCGCCAGCCGCCGCCTCCGCTTCGGGCTTACGAGCGACCCTCGAGTCCGCGGCGCCACTCGTCCAGGATGCCCTGTACGTGGCCGCGGACTTGATCGCGCGCTTCGGCGCGGTCCAGGCCGGACATCAGAAGATCGTCGTACCGCGTGTCCTCATGCCGGATCGAAGCCGCGACCGCGAGCTCGACCGCCCTCGCGTCGAGTGCTCGCCCGGCGGCGCTCCGACCGACTCGCCCGCTCCCGCGCTCAGCCGCATGCCTCGAGATCGACTCGGCGCGCTCCGGTGGGCAGCCTGGGAACAGCCTGATGATCTCGGCCGCCATCCGGACCTGTAGCTCCGCGTCGCCCGCCGCGCGTCGCTCGGCGTCACGCTCGCGCCGCCGCGCTCGAGCCTCTTGGTCCGCCAGGCACTGCGCTTCGGCTTCGTCCAACGCGGCGTCCTCAACCAGAACTCCCTGCCGCTCATAGCGCTTGCGGGCGCGACTGAAACGAACGACCACGGCGGACAGGCGGCTCGCCGCCCGGGCGCGGCGAGTCAATGCGGCGTCGCCGGATGGAACGAAGACGAGATGGTCCATGTCCGCACAGGCCATGCACACCGGTCCGCCGTCATCCATGATCAGCAGACCGCCGTCGTCGTTTCCGCAGTGGGAGCAGGTCCAAGCCCCGAGCGCCGAGACCACGACGAGACCAGGCGAGCGGCGTGGCCGCTCGGTCGTGGTGCGCGGGTCTCGATCGACCACGGACCGCACGCTACCGAAATGCCCAGGGCTCCGGATCGTGCGGGGCGCGGCGGGAAATCGATTATGCGCGGGGCGGCAAATCAGGCGGCACGCTCGATTCGCCGACCGGCAACTCAGCAGCTGGGTCTGGTTTAGGCGATGGGTGGAGGCGGTGTATCCGTTGCTGCTGGGCGATTCGCTGGATGAACTCTTCGTGCCGTCGCTGCACCCGCACGTTCCGCTCGCGCAAGTCTCGGTATCGCCGTCGCCGCTCGCTTGTGTCGGTCGTTTGAGACATAGGGATCACGTTACGGCGCCCGTGAGGCGAAGTCATCGGGGAAAGACGCGCGATGCGCTCCGTAGTTATTACGCAGGACGGTCGAGAACCGTGCTGATGGCGCCTGGGTTGGGGCGGGCGGGTCGTGGGAAGACCGCCCGCCCCGGGTCCTGGCCCCCCCGACTTCCCCAGCCCGTCGTGGGCAAGATCCTTTCACGCGACGGTGGCGCCGTGGGTGACGAAGGGTCCGTAATTCATACGCGTTGTTCCTGAGACCAGCGAATGCCTCAGCGCGAGAAAGAGGCTCAAATTTCTGTCCCGAAGAGGGATTGTGAGCACAACAGAGTCTGTCGATGGGGTTGAACGGGTGGAGCTCGCGTTGCTCGGGCCCGAGACCGAGTTCGTCTCGCCCAACAACGACACGCTGTACGTCAGTGCGCGCCGGCGCGAGCCAGGACGGCGGCGGGGACGGCGGCGCGGCCGCGGATCACCGTGTTGTCACGTATCGAGACGTTGACCGGCGGATAGGGCGGGCAGCAGTCGTAGCTCTTGGCCGGGTTCTGCCACCAGTTGCCGGCCCAGACGAGGTCGCCGTAGGTACGGCAACCTCCCCAGTCGTGTCCGTAGGGCTTCCCGCCCGGACCGTCGAGGCCGGTCGGGTTGTCGAAGGCGGCGTTGCCGCGCAGCGTGATGTAGCGGCTACCACCATCGGTGTAGAGCGCGTTGCCGCCATGGCTTGGCGCTTTGCCGAAGACCACGTTCCCGGCGATCAGCTCGCCGTTGCGCGGCGAGGTCCCCTGCTGGCCCAGGGAGTAGATGCCGCCGCCGCCGTAAAGGACCTTGAGGTAGTCCGAGACCTTGTTGTAGAGGATCTTGTTGTCCTGGCTTGTGGTGGTGTCTTGTAGATCTTCCAGTGCTCGAACAGGCAGCCGGTACAGCCGGGGAAGCGGCCGGGATCCGTCATACCCCAGCCCCAGCCGATTGCGATCCCCGTGTAGGGCAGGTCGGACAACGTGTTGTGGGTGATCATGGTGCGCCGCGTGTAGCCGACGAAGATCCCGGCGGCGTCGAAGAACTCCTGGGCGGCCTCGGTGATCGTGTTGCCGGCGATGCGGTTGTCGGACGTGACCTGTCCCGGTGGCTCGGATGGTGGTCGACGACCCTGACGCCTCCGAGCTGGATCGCTGCCGCCGAGATGTCGTTGAAGCGATCGTCCGCGATCGTGTCGTGTTGGCTGCCGGTGTTGAAGTCGAGCGCGACGGCGCCCAAGGCCGGTCTGCTGCAGGCGACGGCGGCGAAGAATCTCGTCGTGCCGCGGTTCCTCGCGCTGATGCTCGTCACCGGCCTGTTCGATATCTACGCGCTGCTGTTCGGCATCTTCGGGGGCGTCCTGGCGACGCTGGTCAACCACGCGCCGCTCGGCCCGTTCTTCGCGACGCTCGCGAACAACGCCGAGCCCACCGACCTGTGGGCCTCCGTGGTCGAGACGACGCTGTTCGGAGCGATCATCGCAATCGTCTGCTGCTTCAAGGGGATGAACGCTTCGGGCGGTCCGGTCGGGGTCGGGCGAGCGGTGAACCAGGCGGTGGTGATCGCGTTCCTGGGCATCTTCGCGTTCAACTACACGTTCACCCAGGTGCTGCTCGCCACGCACCCGGCGATCACGACGATCGCGCGGTGAGGTCATGGCCGCGACCCGACAAGGACCGCTGACCGACTCGCTCGACGCGGGCGAGGGCCGGCTGTTCCGCTCGGGCCTGATGATCAAGTTCCTGCACCGGCGTGGTGCGAGAGATCGTCACGGTGCGGGTGTTCCAGTTCCTCGGCGAGGCCCTCCGGCAGGCGGGAATCCTGATCGTCTCCTCCATGCTCGTGATCTGGGGACTGGTGTTCATCATCGGGCTGCAGTGTGGGATCGAGGGGGCCTACCTGCTGCGCGCCCAGGGCGCCCCTCAGTACTCGGGCGTGTTCTCGGCCTGGTGCGATCTACGCGAGCTCGTCCCGCTCGTGTTCGGCTACATGATGTCCGCCAAGGTCGGGACCGGGATCGTGGCCGAGCTCGGATCGATGCGCATCTCCGAGGAGATCGATGCTCTCGAGGTGATGGGAATCCGCGGCGTCACGTTTCTGTGCGCCACCCGGCTGTTGGGCTCCTGGCTCGTCCTGCCGTTCATCTACGTCTCGTCCGTCGGCTGGGGGTTCGTGGCCAGCTACCTGGCCGTCGTTCAGCAGGTCGGCGGGGTCTCACCGGGTGGGTACTCGCTCATCTTCTGGGAGTTCCAGAACCCCCCTGACCTGCTCTTCAGCATGATCAAAGCGATGGTGATGGAAACCGTGATCGTGCTCGTCGGCTGCTACTACGGATACACGGCGCGCGGTGGCCCGGTCGGCGTCGGAACCGCAACCGCCAAGTCGATGGTGGTCAACATCGTCTCCGTCCACATCATCGGAATGCTCGGCACGCAGCTGTTCTGGGATGCCAATCCGCGGGCGCCGATCGGCGGGTGAGAGGGTTGGGGCTTGTGTAGGCTGGCGCGCTGAGCATGGCCGCCCAGGACCCTCTTCGCTACCGGATCGCAGTGATCCCTGGCGACGGAATCGGGCCCGAGGTGACGCCGGCGGCGATGGCGGTGCTCGATGCCGCAGCCGCGCGGGCCGGCATTCACTTCACCTACGACGAGTTCGACTGGTCCTGCGCCCGGTTCCAGCGCGAGGGGGCGATGATGCCGCCCGATGGAATCGAGCAGCTGCGCCCGTATGACGCGATCCTGCTCGGCGCGGTCGGAGCCCCGGGCGTCCCGGACCACGTGTCCCTCTGGGGCCTGGTGATCCCCATCCGTCGAGCCTTTGACCAGTACGTGAACCTGCGCCCGGTCCGGTCGTTCCCGGGCGTCCCGGGTCCCCTCAGCTCCTCCGAGCCGATCGATCTGGTGATCGTCCGGGAGAACGTCGAGGGCGAGTACAGCGAGCTCGGGGGCCGAGCCTATGCCGGCACACCGTGGGAGCAGGCGACTCAGGAATCTCTCTTCACCCGGCGCGGCGTCGAGCGAATCGTCCAGTACGCGCTGCGTCTGGCGGGTGAGCGAACGGGCCGGCTGACCTCGGCGACGAAGTCGAACGGGATCGTGCACACGATGACCTTCTGGGACGAGATCGTGAGTCGGAGCGCCGCGGACTGGCCCGGAGTCACCGTGACGCGCGAGCACATCGACGCGCTGTGCGCCAAGCTCGTGTTGCGTCCCGGCGAGTTCGACGTGGTGGTCGGGTCGAACCTGTTCGGGGACATCCTCAGCGACCTCGCGGCGGCGCTGGCCGGTTCGATCGGCATCGCCCCCTCCGGCAACATCAACCCGGATGGCGGGGGTCCATCGATGTTCGAGCCAATTCATGGCTCCGCCCCGGACATTGCCGGCCGGGGAATCGCCAACCCTCTCGGGGCAATATGGTCCGGAGCGATGATGCTCGAGCATCTGGGAGCGCCCAAGGCCGCGGCTGAGGTCCGCGCGGCGATGGAACACATGCTCGGTCTTGGACCGGCATTCCGGACGCCGGACCTCGGCGGTACGGCCGATACGCAGGCCGTCGCCGCGGCAGTCGTCAAGGCGGTCGCCGACACGGCGACGATCACGTCTCGGGGCGCATCCCGTGATTGACGCCTGGCTCGACGGGGTGGCGCAAGCCGAGCTCCTCAGAACGCGCCAGGCCACCGGCACGGAACTCGTCGAGTCCGCGATAGCCCGGGCCGAAGCGGCCGATCGCTCGCTCGGGTTCCTCATCGAGCGAACGTACGAACAGGCGGGGCAGCGCGCGGCGGACGCGCCGACCGACGGGCCGCTGGCCGGGGTCCCGATGCTGGTCAAGGACCATCTCGCCACGTGCGAGGGGGTGCGCCACACATCGGGATCGCGCTATCTGCGAAACCATGTGGCCAGCGAAGACAGCGAACTGGTCCGCCGCTACAGGGCGGCCGGCCTGATTCCGATTGGCACGTCGGCGACGTGCGAGTTCGCCCTGATCTCCACGGCGGAATCGGCCCGGTACGGTCCATGCCGCAATCCGTGGGACGTCGGGCGTACGGCCGGCGGATCGAGTGGCGGCGCGGCGGCCGCGGTGGCAGCCGGCGTCGTCCCGCTCGCGCACGGGAACGACGCGGGCGGCTCGATCCGCATCCCCTCGTCGTGCTGTGGAACGTTCGGACTAAAACCGAGTCGAGGCCGGAATCCGCTCGGCCCGGCCTTCGGCGATGTCGGCGGCGGCATCTGGGCCGAGCACGTGCTCACGCGCTCGGTGCGGGACAGCGCGGCGACGCTCGATGCAACCTGCGGTCCGATGGCCGGAGATCCGTATTCGGCCCCGGCCCTGCGCGGTTCCTACCTGGAGGAGATCCGAACGGATCCGGGGCGGCTGCGCATCGCCTTCTCCCCGAGCGCCCCCACCGGCGTCCCGGTCCACGAGGACTGCGTCGCGGCGGTGCGGTCCGCCGCGACTCTCTGCGAGGAGCTTGGTCACGAGGTGGACGAAGTCCCGCTCCCAATCGATGGAGCGCGTCTCGAGGAGGCCTTCTTCGTGGTCTATGCGGCCGGCGCGGCGTGGACCCTGCAGCGATGGGAAAGGGAGCTCGGCCGCTCCCCCGAGCCCGGCGAGCTCGAGCCCTTCACCGCGGCGATGGTCGAACTCGGTCGCTCCTACACGGCGTCCGACTTCCTCCTGGCCGTGGAGAAGATCCAGCTCGACGCGCGCCGCATCGCGACCTTTCACGCGACTCACGATCTGACGCTGTCCCCCACGCTGGGCGCCCCGCCCGTGCCGATCGGACATTTCACCCCTCCGGCCGACGATCCGCTTCGGCTGCTCCACATCGACGCCGCGTTCGCGGCCTTCACCTGGATCGCGAATGCCACCGGTCAGCCGGCGATGTCAGTTCCCCTGTACTGGAGCGAGTCGAACCTGCCGATCGGCGTGCATTTCGTCGCCGCATACGGCGATGAGGCGACACTGTTCAGAGTGGCCGCCCAACTCGAGACCGCCCGCCCCTGGGCAACCCGCCGGCCTCCGCATGCTGAATAGCCCAGCAGGCGCGATGCCGAACAGCTTCGACCCCGCCAGCGCCGGCGAGCTGCCGCCGCGAGAGCGCAGCCTGATCGAGCGCCGGCGGGCGCTGCTGGGCCCCGGATACAAGCTGTTCTACCAGCGGCCACTGGAGATCGTCCGGGGTGAGGGTGTCCACCTCTACGACAGCGACGGCGTCGAATACCTCGACGCCTACAACAACGTTCCCTGCGTCGGCCACTGCAACCCGACGGTGGTTGAGGCCATCGTCAACCAGACGCGTACGCTCAACACCAACACTCGTTATCTGGCCGAGCCCATCCTCGACTATGCCGAGCGGCTTCTGGCCACCCATCACGACGGGCTGCAGAACGTCATGTTCGGCTGTACCGGGAGCGAGGCCACGGACCTGGCGCTGCGAATCGCCCGGTTCGTGACCTCGGGAACTGGCGTGGTCGTCACCGCAAATGCCTACCACGGCGTCACCGCCGCAGCGGCCGAGCTCTCGCCGAGCCTGGGGCGGGGCGTGCCGCTCGGCGCACACGTCCGCACCGTCGCGCCACCGCGACCGGGCGACGACGCCACGGATGCCGGACCGGCCTTCGCCGCCCGCGTGTCGGAGGCCATCGATGATCTCGACCGCCACGGCATGCGTACCGCCGCTGTCCTGATGGACACCATCTTCTCCAGCGATGGGGTCGTCCCCGACCCCGCGGGCCTTCTCGCCCCCGTCGTCGAGGTGACGCGAGCAGCGGGCGCCCTGTTCATCGCCGACGAGGTACAGCCGGGCTTCGGGCGCACCGGCGAGGCGATGTGGGGCTACCAGCGCCACGGGGTGGCGCCCGACCTCGTGACGATGGGCAAGCCGATGGGGAACGGCACGCCGCTCTCGGGCGTCGCAGCTCGTCCCGAACTTCTCGACCGGTTCGGGCAGGAGGTCCGCTACTTCAACACGTTCGGCGCCAACTCGGTGGCGATCGCTGCCGGCGCCGCCGTCCTCGAGGTGATCGAGCGCGACGATCTGCTGGCCAATGCACGCGACGTCGGCGCCCACCTTCGCGCCGGGCTCCGCGCCATCGCCGATCGGTTTGCAGTCATGCGCTCGGTTCGCGGGGCCGGGCTGTTCGTCGCGGCGGATTTCGTCGAGCCGGCAACGGGAAGCCCCGATCCGGCGCTCACCGGCCGCATCGTCAACGGTCTGCGTGAACGTCGTGTCCTCATCAGCACGACCGGCGCCGCCGCCGCCTCACTCAAGGTCCGTCCACCCCTTCCGTTCAGCCGCCCCGACGCCGATCGCCTGCTTGCCGCACTCGTCGACGTACTCGAGTCCATGCACGATCGCTGAACATTCAAACGCCGCGGCGAGGTGCCGATAAGGGCGAGGCACGGCGAACGATCGAGGAGGATCGATGGGGGCCAGGCGTCTCGCGATAGTTGCTGTGGGCGTGCTCATGCTGACCGGCGCGGCGTTTGCCGCCACCAGGGGCACGGGCGAGCGCGCGGCCAGACGTCTGATCACGGCGGGCACGGGAACGCCGCTCAACTCGCCCGGCCGCAATCGCGAGTACACGTGCGTCACGGGCCTCAACATCCAGAAGCAGGTGGTCACCAGGCCCGACCGCAAGTGGATCATTCAGGGCCCGAGCCGGGCCCGCGCGATCATCGTCATGGGTAGGAAGGTGTTCGTCAACGGGATGGTGCGCTGGCACAGCCAGCTGAAGATCACGCTGACCAGGACCCAGCGTGTGTTCGTGGGCAACGGGTTGCCCAGCACTCCGACCGGCGTGTTCCCGATCAGGAAGACCTCGAGGGCCTACGCCTACTACAAGGACGCGCCGGCGATCGGATACCCGAACGCCGCGGCGATCCCGATCAAGCCGTGGAACCTGTCGGTCAAGCTGCCGCGCCACCCCAGGATCGCCCGCCGACCGACCTGCCTCGGACCGCACCTGACCACCGGGATCGCGCTGACCGGGGCGACCTATCACGTCGAGCTCGCGCCGATCAACACCACCAAGGTCATCGATCCGAAGGCGGACCTGGCCGACCCCAACGCCGCGTTCCCGCTGGATCGCTGCTTCGGACACCCCTACCAGGGTCAGTACCACTATCACGGCCCATCGTGGGCGTGCTTTTCCGGTGTTCGCGGCCTCAAGGGCCTCGGCAACCCGCACAAGCAGTCCCCGCTGCTCGGATACGCGATCGACGGCTTCGGCATCTACGGGCCTCGCGGGGCGGGCGGCCGGCTTCTGACCAATCGCGATCTCGACCAGTGCCACGGCCTGATCAGCAGGGTGTGGTGGGATGGCCACTACGTCCGCATGTACCACTACGTGCTCACCGCGCAGTTCCCGTACACGCTGGGCTGCTTCTGCGGAACGCCGGTGCGTCTGCCGCGCCAGTTCGGCTGACAACGAGCTGACCTCCGAGGGCCGGAGCCGCACCAGCGGCGCCGTTCGAGATCCTGCGCTGACCCCAGCGGTATAGGGTCACGTCCATGTCCGAATCAAATCGCCGTTTTCTCTTGCGCCAGCGGCCCGAGGGCCGGATCACCGACGACACCTTCGAGCTTGTCGAGGAGGCGATCCCCGAGATCGCCGACGGCGAGGCGCTGGTACGCACGCAGTGGATGTCGCTCGACCCGACCAACCGTGCGTGGATCGGTGCGACGCCAACGTATCTACCGCCGGTGGCAATCGGCGAGGTCATGCGTTCGGTGGGCCTGGGCCAGGTGGTCGCCTCCAAGCACGACGCCTACCGGGAGGGCCAGCTGGTCCAGGGGCTGATCGGCTGGCAGGAATGGGCGGTGGCGTCGGACTCGGCGCCCTTGCTCCCCGTCCCCGAGCTGCCGGGAGTCTCCACCAGCTGGTACCTGGGAGTGCTGGGAGCCACCGGACTGACGGCCTGGGTCGGGCTCACGGACATCGGCCGCCCCCAACCCGGGGAGACCGTCGTGGTGTCGGCAGCGGCCGGCGCGGTCGGCTCGGTCGCGGCTCAGATGGCCAAGATCAAGGGCGCGCGCGTCGTGGGGGTGGCCGGAGGAAGCGAGAAGTGCGCACTGCTGAGAGACCGGCTCGGAATCGACGCCGCCGTCGACCACCGCGCCGCGGACTGGCATGAGCAGCTGGTGGCCGCCACGCCCAACGGCATCGATGTCGACTTCGAGAACGTCGGCGGGCAGATCATGGACGCGGTGTTCGCGCGCCTGAATCTGCGGGCGCGAGTTGCTCTGTGCGGACTCATCTCCGGCTATAACGACCCCAATCCCCCGGCCGGGCCGCGCACGTTCTCCAACCTCCTGGTTCAGCGCGCCACGCTCCAGGGCTTCATCGTGCTCGATCACCTCGATCGCATAACCGAGGCGGCCACCGAGCTCGGGGGCTGGATCCGCGAGGGCAAGCTGCAACCGTTGGAGACGATCGTGGAGGGGTTCGAGCAGCTGCCGAACGCGGTCAACATGCTGTTCGACGGAGCCAACACGGGAAAGCTGGTGCTGCGCGTCGCCGAGTAATGGCGGCGAGCTCCGATCCGGTCACCGTGGCCGACCTCGAGATCGAGCGCGTGGGCCGGGGGCCGGCGGTCGTCTTCGTCCAGGGGAGCATCGTCGGCGCCGACCGCACCTGGCGCAGGCAGCGCGACCTGGCCGCCGACTGGGAGCTGTGCTTTGCCAACCGCCCGGGCTTCGGGGCCAGCCGAGCGCTGCCGCGCGGTGACTTCGAGCTCGAGGCGCCGCTGTTCGCCGAGCTGCTCGGCGATGGCGCCCATCTCGTGGGCCACTCCTACGGTGCCGTGATCGCGCTGCTGGCAGCGGCACGGCGCCCGGAGGCCACCCGCTCGCTCATCGTCTCCGAACCGGGGCTGCTGAGATTGGCCGGGGGACCGGAGGCCGACGCGATGGTGCAGCGAGGTGAACGGCTGTATCGCGCAGGCCAGGAGCTCGCGCCCGGCGACTTTCTGCGCTTGTTTCGCACCGGGGTGCATTCCTCCCACGTCACCCCGGATGAGCTTCCCGACTGGCTCGAGCGCGGCGCGCGGCACGCCGCGCGCGAGCGCCCGTCCTGGCAGGCGGAGATCCCACTGGGTGAGCTCGCGTCAACGAACTTTCCGAAGCTGGTGATCTCCGGCGACCACTCGCCGGTGTTCGAGGCCCTGTGCGACAGGCTGGCCGGTGCGATCGCCGCCGACCGGGCGCATCTGCCCGGTCGCGGGCACTCGATCCCCGGGGTCGGCGAGCCCTACAACTGGCTGGTGAACGAGTTCCTGCGCCGAGCCGAGGCGTCAATGACCTGAGGCGGCCTGGGCCGCTTGGATCGTCGCCACCAGCGTGTCTGACAGCAGCTGCATGACCTCCCGGGGAGCCACGCCCTGGATGCGGGCCCGCTCGAGCGCGGTCTCAGCGAAGGCGATAAATGCGGTGATGGCCAAATGGACGAGCGGCGGAGGCGTGCGCGTGCCGAGGTGGTTGAGAGACACGCTCGAGATCACCGTCTCGAGGTAACGGTCCACGACCTCATCGAGCTCGGCACGGTTGGCGGCTCGCGCGCGCCGATGAATCCGCCAGGCGGCGCTTGGTGCGAAGGCGTGGGCCGACATGCGAGCGAAGTTGGCCGCCAGGCGGTCTGGCAGCGGGAGCTCTTCGCCAAGGACCCAGTCGTCGGTCAGCTCGCGTCCGGCCCGCTCGACCACCGCCAGCGCCACATCGGGCCGACCGCGCGGGAAGTAGTGATAGAGCAGGTTGCGGGTCACGTCGGCCCGGAGCGCGACCTCCTCGAGCGAGAACTCAGCGAACCCCTGGTCCGCGACGACCGGCATGGCGGCCGCCACGAGCTGCTCTCGGCGCGCCTCCTTGGCGAGGCGCCGGGGCGGACGCACGCTGGTCACACCAAGGATTCTAATTCAAGTCTCGACAACCAGTCAACTTGACATTTTGTAAATAGATCGTATGATGCACTGCCCTACTCGAAAAGGATTCGCATGCCATCCCCTGTCCGCCGCGTGCTCATCTGTCTGCTCAGCGTGAGCGCGGCCATCGTCCTCCCAGCCGCCTCGGCTTCCGCCGCCGGCGCAGCTCCGATCACCGAGGCCCAGGCCCAGCAGATCGGTACCGACGCCTATGTCTACGGCATCCCGCTGTTGGACTTCGTGCGCCAGCAGAAGACCCAGACCAGCGTGACCGTGCCCAACGATCTGTCGGATGCCCCGATCAACCAGCTCGGCAACCAGCGGCACTTCGCCAGCGTCGCGCACCAGGTGATCGTGGCCCCCAACAACGACACGCTGTACAGCATGGCTCACCTGGACCTGAGCAAGGGGGCCCTGCTTCTCCATGTGGCCGCCGTGCCCCATCACCACTACTACGTGTTCGAGTTCCTCGATCCGTACACCAACGTGTTCCATTACATCGGGACGCGGACGACCGGCGACGGCGCCGGCAACTACGCGATCGTCGGCCCCAAGTTCCACGGCAAGCTCCCCGCCGGCGTTCACCGCATCACCTCGAAGTACGACCACGTGTGGGTGGTCGGCCGTACCCTCGTCTACGGACCCTCAGGGCTGCCGGCGGCGCACAAGGTCCAGGACGGCTACAAGTTGCTCCCGCTGCGGGCCTTCGAGCACGTCGGCCTGGGCTACAAGCCCCCGCGTCCGAGCAAGATCGTCAAGCATCACAGGACCGCCAAGCTCCCCACCGGGCTGGCGTTCTTCGACGCGCTCGGCACGGCGCTGGCCCAGAATCCGCCGCCGGCTCGCGACCACGCGATCCTCGGCGAGCTTGCCAAGGTGGGAGTCGGTCCCGGCCTTCATCCTTCGACCGAGCACCTCTCGGCCGCGACGATCGCCGGCCTGAAGGCGGCCGCTGCGGACGGCTCGGCCAAGATCTTCGCGCTCCGCACGGGGATCGTTCTGCCCTCCGAGATGAAGCACGACGGCTGGTACGTCGCGCCGAGCGACATCGGCCGCTTCGGCACCGACTACAGCCTCCGGGCGGTGGTCGCGGTGTACGGACTCGCCGCAAACATTCCCGCGGAGGCGATGTACCCCGTCGGCAGCTTCGACAACCACGGCGCGTTGCTGGATGGCGCCAACAGGTACGTCATCCACATTCCCCGCGGGGACTTCCCGCCCGTCAAGTACTACTGGTCATTCACGGCCTACAACAAGAATCTGTTCCTGGTCAAGAACCCGATCAACCGGTACGCCATCAACCAGTTCACGCCAGGCGTGAAGTACAACGCGGATGGATCGCTGGACATCTACCTGCAGTCCACCCCTCCCGCCGGGCATCAGCCGAACTGGCTCCCAACCCCGTCGTCCGGGCAATTCGAGGTCATCCTGCGCATGTACGGACCGAAGCGAACCACGCTCGACGACACCTACCACTACCCCCCGATCACCAAGGTCGGGTAGCCCACCCTGACCGAAGCGGCACGTGACCTGGCCTGGTCACGTGCCGCTTCGTGCATGTCAACCCGTGTAGACCCGTGAGAGTGACTCGGCCACGCACACGGGCTTCTCGCCGCCCTCGCGCTCGAAGGTCAGCTCGGTGACGAGCTGTGCGCCCCCGGGGATCTCCTCAACCGCGGCGAGCTTGGCCCGCATGCGCACCTTCCCCCCAACCGGCATCGGCGCGGGGAACCGCACGCGGTTCAGCCCATAGTTGATCCCGAAGGCAAAGCCCTCGAGCTTGAACATGTCGTACGTGAAGCGGGGGGCCAGCGACAGCGTGTAATAGCCGTGAGCGATCGTGCCCCCGAAGGGTGTCTGCTTGGCGCGCTCGACGTCGATGTGAATCCACTGGTCATCGCCGGTCACCTCGGCGAACTGGTCGATCTTCTCCTGCGTGACCACTTGCCAGTCGCTGACGCCGAGCTCCTTGCCTTCGTAGGCCTTGATCTCCTCCAAACCCGTGAGGGTGAGCATCCGCAAACGCCTCCTAGCTCTAGATTGAAAGGCGCCCAATGGGCGCCCGCGCGTCCGCTAAGCCTATGGCCGTGGGTGAGCGGGCGTGTCCAGGGCCCGGGCAAGCTGGGAGCGGCTGCGCACGCCCAGCTTGCGGAAACTCGCCGCGAGGTGCGTCTCCACGGTCTTCACGCTGAGGAACAGCTCGTTGGCTATGGCGCGGTTGGCCTTTCCGGCGGTGGCCAGCTCGCAGATCTGGCGCTCGCGCGGCGTCAGCGCGGCGGCCCCTTCCAGCGCAGCGCGCCGGGGCCGCAGCCCGGTCGCCACCAGTTCGCGGCGGGCGTCCTGGGCCAGCTGCGATGCCCCGGCGGCCTCGGCGTCGGCAAACGCGGGCCGCACGGCATGGCGAGCCTGGATCCGGCGGCCCATGCGCGACAGTGAGGCGCCCAGCAGGAGCTGCAGGCGCACAGACTCGAGCGCCGCGGGGAGCCCGCCGAGGATCGTCAACCCGTGCTCGCACAGTTTGACCCGCAGCGCATCGTCGTCGGCAGCACAGCGCGGGCGTGCAGCGCACGAGCGATCGGGATCGGGGCGCCGAAGCGCCTGGCCAGGGTCAGCTCAGTGTCGGCAAGCTCGGCGGCGTGCCGGCCACGGCCGAGGTGGGCGAGCGCGAGCGCCGCCGTCGAGCGCCACGGGGTAAGGCTTGGGTTAGTTCGTCCCTGCCGTTCCCGGCGGATGCCCGCCGCCCGCGCGTGCGTGTAGGCGCCCTCGAAGTCGCCCTCGGCAAGTGCGAGACGCGCGCGGGCGTACAGGACACCGGTCGCGTCGCGCAGCGCTTCGTGCTCGCCCAACACCTCGCGTGCCTGAGCGTGCGCCCCGCGTTCCGCCAGCGCGACCACCAGCACGCCAACCGCACCCGCCACGAACCTCGGGTGATCGCCGGCGAGCAGTTCGAGCGCCTGCCGCGAGCGATGTTCGGCCGTGCTCACGCGCCCCGTGCGCAGCGCCAGCTCGGACGCGTACAGGTCGGCAGCCGCCCTCAGGGGCCGCGACCCGTGCCCGGCCGCGCGCTCCTCGAGCGCGGCGATGGCGCGCGCGGCGCGCGCCGGGCGTCCGTCATCACCAGGACGCGAACCGCGAGGTGATAGGCCGACCGTCGCGCCGCCTCGTCGAGCAGGATGTCGTCGCTGAGTGACTGGAGCGCCATAGCGGCGCTGAGGCCGGCGTCGGGACTGCCCACCTCGGCGGCCAGCCACGCCTGGTGGGCAAGTGAGACCGCGCGCAACAGCGGATCCGCGCCGGCGGTCACGGAGATCGCAGCGGCGCTCCTGCTGCGGTCGAGACGGCGATCTGCGGCAGGGAGGAGTACATCGAGCCTGACCGCATCGAGTGCCGGGGGGAGATGACCACCCGGGGTCGCCTCGACCTCCTCCTCGAGCCATGCCGACAGCCTCTCGTGATCGCCATCGAGCAACGCCAGGCCCGCGAGCATGGCCAGCGCATCGATGCGAGTGGTGCCGTCGGTGGCCACGGCGACGACCTCACGCAGGCGGCGCCGGACGTCGGACATCCCGGCGTCATGGGCGGCGCCGGCGAGCAGGATCAGCGCGCGGCCCCGGTCCGTCCCGGGAGCGCGCTCGTCGAGCGCCCGTTCCAGGTAGGCCGCGGCCGTGCGGGGCTCACCGCGATCCCGGGCAATGGCGGCGGCACGCAGGAGCAACTCGCTGGCCGAACGCCCGCCGCGAGGACGGCACCGCAGGAGATGCTGTGCCACCACCTCTTCGCCGGCGCCGTCGGCCTGGAGCGCCGAGGCCGCACGGCAATGAAGCCGCTCCAGCTTGACCGGAGCGAGGTCGGAGACGATCGCCTGAGCGATCAGATGGTGCGAGAGGCTCCATGCGTCATGCGCCACGAGCCCGGCCGCGACCAGGGCCTGATGGGTCGATACCAGCATCTCGAACGGGACATCGGCAACGCGGGCCAACACCCACTCTGAAGCGCCCTCTCCAGCTACGGCCAGCGCCGCCGCGAGGGCACGGGGCTCGGAGCCAATCTCGGCCAGTCGGCGGCGGATCGCATGCTGCCCCACCGCTGTGATCGGCGCCACGCCCGTCGCCACCTCATCGGTGGGGCCATGCGCGACCACCTGACGGCGGAGCTCGGCCAGGAGCCACGGTGCCCCGCCGACCGCGCCATGGAGCCGGCGGCAAATCCCAACCGACGACTCGGGAGCCAGTTGATGGATCAGCCGCACAGCTCCCGTCGGCGTCAACGGCCTTGGGCGCAGCAGAGTGGCCGAGCGCACGTTGGCCAGCAGGCTCAGCACATTGGTGCAGGCGTCGGGGTGCTCGCCGCGGGCGGCGAGGACCAGCAGCACGGGCAGATCCTCGATGCGCCCGGCCAGGTAGGACAGCACCTCGAGCGAGGCGCGGTCAGGCCAATGCGCGTCGTCGACGATCAGCGCCAGCGGCTGCTCGGCGGCTAGTGCGTCGCACAGCCACAGGACGCCGTGCGCAAACCGCGTCGTCTCGAGATCGCGCGGCACGACTCCGTCCTCGAGCAGCTCGGCCGCCGCGGCCGCCGCGCCGCGCTCCAGCCCGGCGCGGACGGTACGCGTGGCGTCCCGGACCGCCGCCTCAAGCAACGCGCGGATCACGCCAAACGGGAACCTCCGCTCGAGTGGTCCCGGACTCGCGCGGCGCACCAGGCAGCCGGCATTGGTAGCGCGGCGGACGGCGAACTCCAGCAGCGAGGTCTTGCCGAGGCCGGCGGGCGCGTCGACCAGCACGACGCCACCGCGGCCGTCGGTCAATCCGTCCACGGCCCGGCGGAGCACCTCGAGCTCCACGTCGCGCTCGACGAGCCCGGCCTCGCCGTTCGACGCCGGGACCAGGCCGAGCACGCCCGGCCGCCGGCTGGGGCGCCGGTCGTGCAGCTCGATCGCGAGACTAGACATGCGCCGTTAGACGTCTGATGACTCTCACACTGGGTTAGACGCGGGGGGCGCAGCGTTTATTCCAGGCTGTGAGGTTGCGGGACCGGCCCGCCGTCCGGTGCCTGCCGACCGTACGGTCCTACCGGCCGCGCCCGCGGCGGGCGGGGGCAGAGCGCCGCCGCGAGCGCGACCGTGCGGGGTGCCCGATGTCCTCCATCACCCCGGGGGACCGTGGGAGGGCGAGCCTGGGCAGCAACTCACCCCGCCACGATTGTGAAGTTGATCTTTCCGGGGCGCTGGGGCCGTCGCCGACATCGATCCAGGCGACGAACCGCTCGCCATCGGGGCGATGGCCACCTCCGGCCCGACCGAGATCCGGTCGGCCGGCGACAGTGGTCCGGTGGCCACCCAGCCCGTGGCCGACGCCGCCGGGGTGCCTGCAAGCGCCGCACCGACCGCGGCCACCAGCACCGCCACTCGTAGCCGTCTCATCGGCCCACCACCGTGAAGGCCGCCGCGTGGAGCTGGGAGCGCGGTTGCCCAGCAACGATCCCCGTGAACGAGGCGATGTACGAACCCGGCGCCAGACGCGGGCTACCGACTCTTCCGCTCAACGGGATCGACACGTCGCCGGGGCCGCGGCCGGCGCGGATCAGCGTGCCGATCGTGACGGCCGGACGATGTCCCGAACGCCTGTGGGAGATCGAGACGACCAGCGTGACCCGCTGATTGACGCGTAGTTTCAAGACGGTTCCGACGCCGATCCGCCCGGTCCCTGCCAGCAGGGCGGTGCTCCGCTTACCGACGCGAAAACGCGTTCTGGTCAGTCTGACGCGGGTGATGCGGACCGGCGCGGGGGTGATGACGAGCGTCCTGCGCTGCGTCGTGGCATTGCCCGCGCCGTCGCGTACGGTCACCCTCACCGTGTAGCGTCCGGGCGCGCCGTAGACCCGTGCGACCGAGCGGCCCGAGGCTCCGGAGTGATCGCCGAAGTCCCAGGTTGCCTGCACGGGCGAGAGAGTGTCGGTCGCGTCGACCGACATGCGTACCGGCGTTCCCACCTGTGCCCGCGCCGGCAGTGTCACCGAACGGATGACCGGCGGCGTGGCGTCGCGCTGGCTCACGTAGATGCGCTCGTTCGTCGTTCCCGAGCCGTCGTCGGCCGACCAGGCGGCGAATGCGCGGCCGCCGGGGCCGACGGCCGCAGCGGCGAGATCGAAGACGGCGCTGCCGGTCCGGTCGCGCAGTCCGGACACGTCCTCGAGCTGGCCGAAGCCGCCACCGGGCACGCGGTACGCGGCCTGGACGTGTTCGTCGGCGTTGTCAAAGGCATCCTCGTCACCGCGGTCGACCAGTACGAGCGCGCTGCCGTCCGAGGCCACGGCCATGTCGGTGAGCTGGCGTTCAGCGTTTGACCCGGTCAGCTCGGTCGTGGCCCCCGTCGTCTCTCCGGGGCCGACCACCGCTCCGAACACGGCGATGTCGCCGCTCGGCGGCTCGGAATCCTGGCCGGCCAACAACAACGTGCCATCAGGACCGAGGCCGGCGAGCAGCGAGCTCTCGAAGTCGGCGATCGGCACGGTCCGGGGCGGACCGCCACCGGACAGGCTCAGGTCGACGAACTCATTGGGGATCTGGCGCATCCAGATCGCGTCGAGGCGGCCACCGCCGGTGACGAGCTGGGGGCCGACAAGGGACGCGCCCTGGCGCCCCGAGTCGACCGCATCGATCAACCCGCGTGTGAACGTACCGCCGCTCAGCGTACGGGTGGCATCGAACACGCTGGTCACACCGTGGGCGTTCCCGGTGCCGTCCACCAGGTGCTCCCACATGACCCAGAGCCTGTCGCCCTGGACCGCGATCCTCGCTCCCTCGACCACGCGGCCGGGCCCCTTGGTGAAGTCGAAGCTGTCGTGGTCCATACCATCGCCGCCGCCATCGAGGGCGACGGGCGTGGTGGACCCGGCGGCGAGCTGAACAACGCGAATCGCGCTGCTGTCGATCGTCCCCACTTCGTCCGAGGTCCCCACAGCGACGTACACGGCGCCGTTCTGGATGGCGATGGCCGGAGTCTGGTCCGCCACCTTGCCGAGCGGGAACGGTGCCGCCTGGGTGAAGCTCGACTGCCCGGGCGTGCGTCGCGCGATGTGTAGAGCTTCCTCGTGGGCCGAGATCGGCGCCAGCCACGCCAGCACCGCCGTGCCGTCGCTGCCCACCTTGAGCGTGGGCGTGATCGACCCCGCCGGCGATCAGCTGCATGGCTCCGAAATCACCGCCGGGCGGTGCCTGGCGCACGGCGATTCCTTGGATGCTGGTGGTGCCCGGTTACAGCGAGACCCAGGCCACGATCCGCCCCCCTGAGGGCATCACCGCGATCATCGGCGTCGTGGCCACCACACCGGGAGGCGACACGGGCGGCCCGGTCACCCAGCCAACCGCCGAGGCCGAGGCAGCGTCGAGCGCCAACACCGCCAGGGCGGCGAGGAGCGCGATCAGGGGGCGACGTGGCGACATGACCGCGCCACTATCGAGTGGCCGGCACACGCTGACAATCGGTGAGCGACCCCTAACTTTGTCCGGGTCGACCCTGCAGCTTGACGCCGTTGGCGTCAGTGCTCGTCGTCGGCGGATGCCCGGCGGTTGACGATGAGCTCGAATGCGTCGGCCACATGCCACTCGTGCGAGAGCATCACGGCCCGCCCCCGCCCGTCGTGGTCGATCTGATCTATGTGGAGCAGCGGGGTTCCTCGCTTGACTGACAACAATCGCGCTAGACGGGCATTGGCGAGCGTGGGGATCAGCTGCGCGCTGGCGCGCTCCACGGGGTGGCCGGCCCGCTCGAGGATCACATGGAGCGAGCTGTCCAGGGCGTCGTCGGCGATATCGACCAGCAACGACTGAGGGATTCTGTCGCGCGAGTAGATCACCGGACGGCGACCGGCCAGACGCACCCGCTCCACCTCCATGACCTGCTCACCCTCGGGGAGATCGAGCAGTGCGCGCTCGTTCTTGGTCGGGTCCCGCAGGCCCTTGCTGAGCACCGTCTCGCCCGGCTTCTGTCCGGCCTCGCGGATCATGGCCGTGTAGCTCACGGTCGTCTCGAGCGGATGGCGAGCCCGCGGCAGCGCCGTGACGTAGGTGCCCGAGCCGTGACGCCGGGCCAGGTAGCCGGCATCCATCAGTCCGAGCACAGCCTCGCGAACGGTGGCGCGGCTGACCGCGAAGCGGTCGGCCAGCTCGTTCTCGTTCGGCAGCTTGGCTCCTGCAGCGAAGTTGCCGCTGGTCAGATCCTCGAGCAGTCCCTCGCGAACCTGCTCCACGAGGGAAGGTCGCTTGCGTCTGTTCATGGCCGCGGTTGCCCCTCGCGCATCATGCGGGAGTTTGCCAGCGCTCGCGCGTCCGTGGGTCCACCCGCCAAATAGCATTCACGGCAATGGGCTCTGCAAGCGCGGGTGAGCTTGATCACCACATCGTGATCGTTGGCGCTGGGTTCGCCGGAATCGGCGTGGCGAACAGGCTGAGTCGCGCGGGCCTGACCGACTATCTGATCGTCGAGGAGGGCGACGGATTCGGCGGCACGTGGTACTGGAATCGCTACCCAGGCGTGGCCGTCGACATCCCGTCGTTCAGCTACCAGTTCTCGTTCGCCAAGCGGACCACCTGGTCGCGCGTCTACGCGCCCGGCGAGGAACTGCGCAGCTACGCGGATGACTGCGCCGAGCGATTTGGGCTCCGCGACAAGGTCCGATTCGGAACCCGGGTCGCCGCGGCGAGATTCGACGAAGCGCGCGAATGGTGGGAGCTCCGGACGGATGGCGGAGACACACTCACCGCGCGGCATGTGATCGACGCCACGGGCGTTCTGACGCAGCCAAGGCACCCCGACATCGAGGGCGTCGAGACGTTCGCCGGCATCACGATGCACACGGCGCGATGGGACCCGCGCCACAACCTGCGCGATCAGCGCGTGGCCGTGATCGGCACGGGCGCCTCGGCCGTCCAGGTGATCCCGGCCGTGGCCCCCGAGGTGCGCCATCTGACCGTCTTCCAGCGGACGCCTATCTGGTGCCTGCCCAAGTTCGACGGCCCTCTGTCGAGCACGTTCAGGGCCTGGCTCGGTCGGGTCCCCGGAGCCGCGCTGGCGGCGCGGGCGATAAGCCAGACGCTGGTCGAGCTGACCTTCCCCGCCCCCGCCCACTACCACCGCACCGTGCCGCTGGCGACGGTGTTCGAGTCGCGGGCACGGGCGTACATGCGCCAGGAGGTCGACGACCCGGAGTTGCGGGCCAAGCTCACGCCGCGCTACGCGCTGGGCTGCAAGCGGCCGAGCTTCCACAACGAGTACCTATCCACCTTCAACCGGCCGAATGTCAACCTCGAGACCGACCCGATCGAACGGATCACCGCCGGCGCGGTCGTCACCGAGACCGGGGTCGAGCACGGGGTCGACGTCCTCGTCCTGGCCACCGGGTTCAAGGTCTTCGATTCGGGCAACTTTCCCAAGTACCCGGTGACGGGACGCGCGGGTGTCGACCTCGAGCAGTGGTGGGACGAGAACCGCTACCAAGCCTACGAGGGCGTGAGCGTTCCCGGATTCCCCAACTACTTCACGATGTTCGGGCCCTACGGATACAACGGGTCTTCGTACTTCAACCTGATCGAGACCCAGTCCCGGCACATCGTGCGCTGCTTGGGGCACGCCCGCCGGCAGGGTGCGACAACGATCGAGGTCCGGCCCGAGGCCAACCAGCGTTACTTCGCCGAGATGCTGCGCCGGCGTGGGCGCCAGGTCTTCTGGCAGCCGAGCTGCTCGCTGGCCAACAGCTACTACTTCGATCCCCACGGTGACGTCCCGTTGCGCCCGAGTCCGACGATTGAGACGATGTGGCGAAGCCGTCGCTTCCCATTGGCCGACTACCGCTTCGAGCCGGCGGCCCTGTGAACGAGGTCGCGAGTCTGGCCGAGGCACTAGCCGGCGATGGCGTCGTCGGCATCGCCCTCTCCTACGTCGACAACAGCGGCATCGCCCGGGTCAAGGCGATCCCGATCTCGCAACTGGAGCACGCAGTCGCGGAGGGCGTCGGGATGTCGCCGGTGTTCGACCTGTTCATGTTCGACGACGCGATAACCGCCAGCCCCACCTCGCCCGTCGGTGATCTGCGCCTGTTTGCCGACCTCGAGCGGTTGACCGTGCTCGCCGCGCAGCCCGGCTGGGCCTGGGCCCCGGTGGATCGACGCACGCAGGAGGGCGGGGAGCACCCGATCTGCCAGCGCGCCTTTGCCCGGCGGATGGCCCGGCGTGCGGCCGATCGTGGCCTCGAGGCCCTCATGGGGTTCGAGTCCGAGTGGGTACTCGACGCCGGCAGCGGCGACGAACACGTCCCCGCGACGGCTGGACCCGGCTACGGGATGGACCGGCTAATCGAGGTTTCCGACTACTGTCGCGACCTCCTGGTGGCCCTCGAGGACCAGGCGATCGGCGTCCTGCAGCTGCATCCCGAGTACTCGCCGGGGCAGTTCGAGGTGGCGGTGGCCCCCCGCGACCCGGTGTCCGCCGCCGACGATGTGCTCCTCGTGCGTCATACCATCCACGCGGTCTCGCACAGGGCGGGCATGCGCTGCTCGTTCGCGCCGGTCGTCGTCGTCGGAGGTGTCGGCAGCGGATGCCACCTGCATACCAGCCTGTGGCGCGAGGGCCAGAACCTCATGACGGGCGGCGACGGACCATATGCGCTCTCCGACGAGGGCCAGGCATTCATGGCCGGAGTCCTCGAGGGCCTGCCGGCGCTGCTGGCCATCGGCGCCCCCAGCGTGCCCAGCTATCTCCGCCTGATCCCGCAGCGATGGTCTGCGCCCTTCCGCTGCTGGGGCCGCGAGAACCGCGAGGCGGCGGTGCGTCTGGCGGCCGGTGGGGCCGGCGCCAACTTCGAGGTCAAGTGCATCGACGCGAGCGCCAACCCGTACCTGCTGGTCGGCGCCGTCCTCGCCCTCGGTCTGGCCGGCATCGACCAGGGACTCGAGCTGCCCGGAGAGGTCGCGGTCGACCCGGCGACGATGTCCGTGCAGGAGCTGGCCGCGGCGGGGGTCGACCGCCTCCCGCAAAGTCTCGGCGAGGCGCTCGACCACCTGCGCGACAGCCGCACGCTGGCCGAGGCCATGGGGCCGGCGCTGTTCGGCACGTTCCTTGCCGTCAGGAAGGGCGAGCTGGACCATCTGGCCGACGCGGCCGATGCCGACATCGTCGCCGCGAGCCGCTTCCGGTACTGACGTGGAGGCCGCGCTGATCGACCACCACTGCCACGGCATCGCCGGCGGCGAGCTCGATCGAGCTAGCTTCGAATCGTTTCTCACCGAGAGCGATCGCCCGCCGCCCGCCGGGTGCTCGGCGTTTGACTCCTCGCTCGGGCTCTCCGTGCGACGACGCTGCTCCCCGCTGCTCGACCTGCCAGTGGATGCCGATCCCGAGGACTACCTCAACCGCCGCGCTGAGCTGGGCGCCGAAGAGGTCAACCGACGGCTGCTCGCCGGCGCCGGGCTCGCGGCGCTGCTCGTCGACACCGGCCTGAGCGGCGGCACCCTCCTGGCGCCCGAGGACCTCGCGCGCCTCAGCGGAGCCGATGCTCGGGAGGTCGTTCGCCTGGAATCGGTGGCCGAACAGGTTGCGGCCACCGAGGTCGGGGCAGGCGAGTTTGCGGCCGCATTGGCGTCGGCGCTGCAGGCGCGCGTGGCGGACGCGGTGGCCGTCAAGTCGGTTGTCGCCTACCGGCACGGTCTGGACTTCGATCCGCGGCGACCCACGGAGGCCGAGGTCAAGCGAGCCGCCGGCGATTGGCTGACCGCGGGCGCTCGCCGGCTGGACGACGCCGTGCTGCTGCGCCACGTCCTGTGGGCGGGCCTCGACACCGGCCTTCCGCTTCAGCTCCACACCGGGTTCGGCGACCCGGATGAGGACCTACGACGCACGGATCCGGCGCTGCTGACCGACTTCCTTCGGGCAACGGCCGATCTCGGCCAGCCGATCATGCTCCTGCACTGCTACCCCTACCACCGGCATGCCGCCTACCTGGCCAGCGTGCTGCCGCACGTGTATCTCGACGTCGGGCTGGCCATCCCGCACGTCGGCCACAGAGCACCGGCGATCCTGGCCGAGACCGTCGAACTGGCGCCCTTCCACAAGCTCCTGTACTCATCCGATGCCTACGGCTTGGGCGAGCTCTATTACCTCGCCGCGGCCGAGTTCCGCGATGCGGTGGCCCAGTTGTTCGGGGCGATGGATCTCGGCACAGCCGACAGGACTCGGCTCAGCGAGATGATGGGCACGGGCAACGCGCGGAGGGCGTACGGGCTGGCGTGAAGTCAGGCCGACGCGGTCAGCGAGAAGATCGGCGGCAGCTGGCTGAACGCACTGAACCAACTCGCGCCCGCGTCGCCGGAGCCGTAGACGTCGCCCGAGGTGGCACCGAAGTACAGCTCGAGTCCCCGCTCGACACCCACCCGATCGAAGGCCAGGCGGAGAATCGTCAGGTACGCATGGGTCTGCGGCAACCCGTCGCCGCGGGCGGTCCAGGTCGCACCGCCGTCGCGCGTCTCGAACACGCGAACGTGCCCATCCGGCGTAACTCGATCGATGTCGGCCCGGAGGGGGATCACGTAGGCGCTGTCCGGGTCCTCGGGATCGACGGCCAGCGGGAAGCCGAAATCGGAGACCAGACCGCGCCCGATCTCGACCCAGCTCTCCCCAGCATCGTCAGATCGGTACACGCCTCCGTGGAATTGCATGAACAGCCGTTCGGGCCGCGCGGGCGAGCGCTCGATGTGGTGAACGCACAGTGCGGTCGTGTCCGGCTCCTCGCCCGCCTCGGGCAGGTAGCGAGCCGACAGACCGCCGTTGGCCTGCCGCCATGTGCCCCCGGCATCCTCGGTGATCCACACTCCCGCGGCCGACACGGCGACGAGCAGGCGGTTGGGATCGCCGGGCCAGGGGAGGATCGAGTGCAGGCAAAGCCCGCCGCCGCCGGGTTGCCAGGAGCCTCGGGTCGGGTGGTTCCACAGAGCCTGGTTCAACTCCCAGCTGGCCCCGCCGTCGTGGCTCTCGAACAGCACACCCGGATCGCCCCCGGCGTAGAGCAGCCCGTCGTCCTCGCCGGGGACGATCACCCACATCCGTTCAAGGGCAGCGTCGCCGCCCTCGGGAAGCGCCACGCCCTCGGCCTGCGTCCATTCGCCGCTCGGATCATCGGCGAACCAGATCTTTGGTCCATAGAACGGGCTTGTCACGGCCGCGAAGAGCCGGCCGCTGCGCGGATCTCGCCGCGCGTAGTCGACCGGTTCGCCCGCGAACGCCCGGACGGCTACCTCGAAGCCGCGATCCGCGGCGCCGTCGAGCACGAACAGTCCCTTCTTGGTTCCCAGAACGAGTTCCGTCACGTCGGTTCTACCCTCCTGAAATCGCCGGCAGCACCTCGACCCGATCGCCAGTCGCGACCGGCGTGTCGGCCCCGCCGAGCTCGCCGTTCACATAGACATTCAGGTGCCTTCTGATCACACCCCGCTCGTCGAGCACCCAGCCGCAGAGCGCCGGGTAAGCGCTCTCAAGCGCGCGCAGTAGCGCGACGACCGTCTGGCCGTCGAGCGGATGGTCGGACTGGCCGTCAGCCAGCTTCCGGAGGGGGCCGTGAACGCACACCGTGGCCATCGTCAGAGCCTACGGACGCGCCGGTGATCTCGAGACACAGACATGCTGACCCCTAGACCGCCGGAACGAGCAAAACTCATCGGCTCGATACGGTCAGGCCGCCATGACCGAACCTCCCGACCGCATGGGCCGACAGCCACGGGACGGCGATCGACTGGGGGGCGTGAGCGAGCCTTGTGCGCCGCGACGGATCAGCCTGGCATGCTGTGGCCATGGCTCGGGCGTACGAGGAGATCGACCAGCGACTCACGGAGTGGATCGCTCGCCAGCAGATGTTCTTCGTGGCCACGGCACCGCTGGACGCCGACGGTCACGTCAACCTCTCACCCAAAGGGCCGATCGGTGCGCTCCAGGTGCTCGGGCCGCGCTCGGTCGCCTATCTTGACGTGGTCGGGTCGGGCGCCGAGACGATCGCGCACCTGCGCGAGAACGGGCGCATCGTGGTGATGCTGTGCGCGTTCGAGGGGCCACCGCGGATCGTCCGGCTCCACGGCTTTGGCACGGTACTGACTCCGGACGACAACCGTTTCGGCGAGCTGGTCGATCGCTTTGAGCAGCCCGCCCACCCGGAGTCGCGCCGGGCGATCGTGCTGGTTCAGGTGACCCGGGTCGGAGACTCCTGCGGGTACGGAGTTCCGCTGATGAGCTACGCGGGCGCGCGGCCGCATATGGATGCCTGGGTGGCGAAGAAGCTTCGCGTCGGCGGCGAGGCGGCACTCGAGGAGTACCGACGCGATCACAACTCGGTCAGCATCGACGAACTTCCCGCGCTCGGGGAGCCCGTTCGGCCGCGCCGCTGAGGCCAATGCCCGCAGCCTGATGGAGACGATCCGCTACGCCGATCGTCCCGAGCTGTGGGACGACACGGAGACCGTGACGGTGGTGGCCGAAGGGCACACCGCGCCCTGCAATTGGGATTGCACGGTCGACGCCTAGGCGATGGGATCGACACGATGCTCGTGGCCGCGCTCGATGATGAACAGAGCGGACGACCGCCCAACCGTTCGAGACGGCGGCCTCTACACCTTCCCGCGCGGACTGGCTCCTCCGGCGATCGAACGCGGCCGCGACGTCGGCTCCTACTGGGAGCCGAACGTGTGGATAGTTCACGGGATCGACGGTTGACGCCGACGTCATAAAGAGCTGCTGACCCCGGTTGGTGGAGGCTTTAGAGTCCGCGCATGGAGAGGTCCTATGAGGTGCTTGGGGACGCGGTGGAAATCGCGCGGGCGTTTGTCGACGGGTTGCCGACGCGGCCCGTGGGGGCCCGGGCTGGCCTCGACGAACTGCGCGCCCGCCTGACCCGCGCGCTCACGACAGAGGGCGAGGATCCGCGGACGGTGATCTCCGACCTGGCTCGCGACGTCGACCCGGGACTGATCGCATCCGCCGGTCCGCGTTACTTCGGCTTCGTCGTTGGCGGGACACTGCCGGTGGCGGTCGCCGCCGACTGGCTCACATCGATCTGGGATCAGAACACAGCGGGGTATGACGTCGCGCCCGCCGTGTCGGTGGCCGAGGAGGTCGCCGCTGGTTGGGTCCGCGAGCTGCTCGGCCTGCCGTCGTCGTGCGGCCTCGGGTTCGTCACCGGATGTCAGATGGCTCACTTCACGTGTCTGGCTGCCGCGCGTCACGGCGTCCTGCGCGACGAGGGCTGGGACGTCGAGGCCAAGGGACTCCAGGGCGCACCCGAGGTCCGGGTGCTGGCGTCGGACGCCGCCCACGTGACAGTGAAGGTGGCCTGCCGGATGCTCGGGCTAGGCGCCGACCGCATCGGCTGGATCGCCACCGACGGGCAGGGCCGAATGTCGCCCGCTGCCCTCGACGACGCTCTGGGGGAGCACTCGGGGCCGACGATCGTCTGCGCCCAGGCCGGCGATGTCAACACCGGGGCGTTCGATCCGATCGCCGAAATCGTCGACCGCTGCCAGGCCCGGGGCGCCTGGTGCCATATCGACGGCGCATTTGGGCTGTGGGCCGCCGCCAGTCCATCGCGGCGCCGGCTCCTGTCTGGGTTCGAGCGAGCGAGCTCGTGGGCGACGGACGCGCACAAGTGGCTGAATGTGCCCTACGACTGCGGAATCGCCGCCGTGGCCGACCCATCGGCACATCGGGCGGCAATGACATCGATTTCCGATTACATTCCCAGTCATGAGGACGATGTTCCGTGGGGCTTGGACTGGGCGCCGGAATTCTCCCGTCGTGCGCGAGGAGTTCCGCTCTACGCAGCTTTGCGCTCGCTCGGCCGGGACGGACTGACACGCCTCATAGACGGTTGTTGTAACCACGCTGTACGTATCAGCGAGACGCTGGCGAGAGAAATAGGGGTGGAAGTGCTCAACGAGGTCGACCTCAATCAGGTCCTGCTTCGGTTCGACGGTGACGACGACGTCACCGACGCGGTCATCGACCGCGTCCAACAGCGAGGTACCTGCTGGATGAGTGGCAGCTCCTTCCAAGGCCGGAAGGTCATGCGGGTGTCGGTGGTCAATTGGCAGACGACCGCCGAGGACATCGATGCCTCGGCCCGGTCGATTGTCGACGCACTTCACGCCGTGCGGGCGCACTGACCGGCGCCGTTAATGGATAGAGATGACGGCATGAAGCGGGTAGTCCCGATCACGATCGCTGTTCTGGCCGCACTCGCCGCGACGCCGGCGGTCGCGCGGCCCCGCCGAGTACACGGCCCGACGGTCACGCTGACCGTTCACCTCTCCCGTTGGTGTCAAGTGCACAGGCGGTGCGCGCACCAGCAGCACAAGGCCCAAAAACAACCCGAGCACTCGAAGCCACCGCTGGCCGAGTCGAGCTCACCTCCCCCGCCGACGACCACCCCCGTGCTGGAGATCGGCAACGTCCCGGGCTGCCGCACCGGGGCCAGCCCGACCCCGTTCCTGCAGCACTACCAAGCTGTTCTGCGCGTGATCCTCAACCCGGGCAACTACCAGCTCGGCGGCATCGCCTGCGCGCGAGACGCGGTCGCTGCCGGGTACCGCCTCCACCTGGTCATCCAGTGGTGGAATCCGTGGACGATCGCGCAGGTGCAGAGCTTCTTCCGGACGATTCTGGCCCAGCTCGGACCGTACGCGTGGGCGATCAGCATCGGCAACGAGCAGGAGTTGAGCGCCGGCGGGCCCGGCATCACCGGTCAGGCGTACTCGGTCGTCTGGAAGGCCGTGGAGCCGCTCGTCGTCGCCGCCGCGCCCAACGCCATCCGGGTCGCCGGCGAGATCTCACCCTGGGGACTGCATCACCTTCAGGCGGCCTACAACTGGGGACTCCCCGGCGTGCAGGCCGTGAGCGCGCACCCTTACCAGCTCAAAGGTGCGTTCGCGATCCCGGACTTCATCTCCTGGGCGCAGTCCAAGCACCTCCCGTACTGGTTCGACGAGGGTTATCTGATGCCCGGCGTCTGGATGCCGTCTTGGACGTGTGGCCCCGCCGAGCTGCCCGGCGCGTCCGTGTTGGGTGCCTGGCTTTCCTGGACCGGGAGCTGGACGCCCGAGACGCAATAGAGTGCGGGCGCCATGAGCTACGAAACGATCATCTGGGAGCAGGACGATGCGGTGGGACGGTTGACGCTGAACCGCCCCGAGACGCTCAACGCGTGGACCGCCGCATTCGGACGGGAGCTGAAAGGAGTCATCGAGCACGAGGCGGCGGACGAGTCGGTTCGGGCCGTGCTGATCACCGGCGCGGGCCGCGGCTTCTCCTCGGGGGCCGACCTGCGCGCCGGGTTCGAGCCTGCCGACGACGGCATGCCCGACATCCGAACCGAGCTGCACGAGATCTACCACCCGGTGATCGCCGGCGTTCGCCGGCTACCGAAGCCGGTCGTCGCCGCCGTCAACGGGCCCGCGGTCGGCATCGGGTGCTCGCTGGCCCTGGCCTGCGATCTGATCCTCAGCGCCGAGTCCGCCTTCTTCGGCCTCGCCTTCGTCAACATCGGATTAATGCCCGACGGCGGCTCGACAGCCTTCGTTCCTCCAGCCGTGGGCCGGGCAAGAGCGTTTCAGATGGCGCTGCTCGGCGAGCGTGTACCGGCGCCGCAGGCACTCGAATGGGGGCTGGTCAACTGGGTGTACCCAGACGACCGCCTGATGGACGAGGCCGGGTCGCTGGTGGCGAATCTGGCGGCCGGACCCACGAGCTCCTACGCCAGCTCCAAGCAGGCGCTGAACAACTTCATCTACGGCAACCTCGAGGCGCAGCTGCACCTGGAGGGCGAGCTCCAGCACAGGCTGGGGCGGACCAAGGACTTCCTCGAGGGGGTTGCCGCCTTCGTCGAGAAGCGTCCGCCCATGTTCACGGGGAGCTGAGCACCTCGGCACCGGACATGCCGGCCAACACGTCGCGCAACTCGGCAGCGTTGCGCACGGCGTAGTCGCGGTAGCAGTTGTTCATCAGCAGATGCGTCTCCTTCGCCGACTCCGCGTGCTCGGCGATCGGGCGCGCGAGCTCCTCCAGCTCGTCGCGCCGGTACAGATAGCGAAAGCGCTCGGCGGCCGAGCGAGAGGTGTCCGACCATGTGCCGTCGGAGCGCCCGTGAAAGCGGACAACGAACAGCTCGGAGTTGGTCACGGCCAACAACCGCGGCAGCTTCGACACCTCGGGAGCGTCGACTGACACGAACACCAGGCCCTGGTCCTCGAGCATCGCCAGCGTTCGCTCTCGGTCGCGCTCCTCGGCCAGCCACATGGGAGAGCGGAACTCGACGCAGACGCGGTAGTCGGGGAGTCGCCCCCGCAGCGCCTCGAGCTCGTGCCGGTTCTCGCGCCGCGGCACGAACCACGGCGGGTACTGGAACAGCACGCCGCCCAGCCTGCCCGCGTCGTGCAGCGGACGCAGCACGCTCTCGAACCGCCGCCACGCCTCGTTGAGCGCCTCAGGGTCGAGGTGGTGGGCGTACACGTTGCGCTTGCCGGCGACATCCTCGGGCAGCTGCTCGCGGAGGTCCTTCCACAGGCTCTTCGGTCGAGTCGGGTGGCCGGTTAGCAACGAGTAGGCCTTGACGTCGAAGCGGAACCCATCAGGCGTGCGCTCGGCCCACAGCCGGGTCTGCGGCTCGGCCGGAGGCGCGTAGTACGTCGAGTCGACCTCGGTGAGCGGAAACTGCCCGGCGTAGAACCGCAGCCGCTCCTCCGCGGTCATCGTCCGCTTGGGGTACCAATCGGCCTCGAGCAGGGTGCGGTCGGTCCACGAGCAGCTGCCCGTCAGGACCAGATGGTCGCGGACCTCCAGCCGCGGCCCGAGCGCCGAGTCAGACATAGGGCGATTATGGGGCTCCACGCGAGCGGGCGCGCAGGCCACCTGTCCGACGAAACCAGGGCTACTGCGCAATCATCGGGGTGTGCGGGAGTACTACGACGCGCGCGCCAGCGAGTACGACGAGTGGTACCTGGGCCTGGGCCGGTTCAGCCAGCTCGACCGTCCAGGCTGGCACGAGGACCTCGAGGCGCTGACGTCGGCGGTGGCGTCGCTACCGCCGGCCCGAACCCTCGATCTGGCCTGCGGGACCGCCTTTTTGACTCGCCACCTGCCGGGCGACATCACCGGTTTGGACCAGAGCGAGCGCATGCTCGAAATCGCTCGCCGGCGCGTGCCGGGGGCGGACTTCGTCTGCGGCGATGCGCTGGCGCCACCGTTCGCCGACGGCGCCTTCGAGCGCGTGTTCACCGGCCATTTCTACGGCCATCTCCAGGCACCGGAGCGCGAGAGCTTCCTGGCCATGACGCATCGCCTGGCGCCCGAGCTGGTGGTGGTTGACTCGGGTGTCCGTCCCGATCACGAGACCGAGGAGTGGCAGGAGCGGGTGCTGAATGACGGGTCGCGCTTCGCCGTGTACAAGCGCTACTTCACCGCTGACCGACTGGCTGCGGAGCTGGGGGGCGGCGAGGCGCTGTTCGAGTCCCGGTGGTTCGTGGCTGTGCTCGCCAGGCCCTCGTGACTTCGTTCGCGATACGAACCCGCCACATCCCGCAGTATCCGGATCATCGTCTTGGCCGCCGGCACGACGCCCGGTCCGAGCATCGTCGCGGCCACCACCTTGCGGGTCGGGCTCGACGGCGACAGCTCGCGGACGACGATCCCGGGGTGAACGCGGGTTAACGCCAGTCGCGGGATCAGGGCGACGCCGACGCCGGCCGCGACGAGTCCCTGCACGGTCTCGTAGTCGTCGCTCTCGAACGTCACGTGGGGCTCGAAGCCGGCGACCAGACACGAGCGGACGACATGGCGTGCGCACGGGCTCGAGGCCGAGGTCTGAACCCAGTCCTGGTCGCGCAGGTCGGCCAGGGTGAGCCGCGCCTTGCCGGCCAGCGGGTGGTCGGCGGGCAGGGCAACGTGCATTTCATCCTCGAGGAGGGCCACGTTGCGCAGGCCCTGCCCGGGTTGCTCGCGCGCGCCCGCGAACTCGAACAGCAGGGCGAGGTCGAATTCCCCCGCGTGCAAGCGAGGGGCGATGTCCTCGGGCTCGCCCTCGGCGAGTGTCAGCGCCACGTCGGGATGGCGCTCGCGGAACGTGGCCACGGCGAGCGGCATCAGCGTGGCCCCGGCCGACGGGAACGAGGCCACCCGCAACCGCCCGCCGCGAATCCCGAGGACCGCCGCCAGCTCGGCCTCAGCCGCCTCGACCTGGGCGAAGATCGCCTCGGCGTGCTCGACCAGCGTCGCGCCGGCGGCGGTGGGGCGGGCGCCATGCCGGTCCCGGACCACCAGCGTCGCGCCGGTTTCGGCCTCGAGCCGGGCGATCGCCTGCGACACGGCCGACTGGGTGTAGGACAGCGACGCGGCGGCGCGGGAGAACGAGCCCTGGGAGACGACCTCGGTGAGCACGCGCAGGCGCCGCAGGTCAAGCATTAGTAACGCTAATCGTACCGATGAATAACTTCATTGGCCCTGATAGGAGGCCGATGGGATCCTCGCGCCGAACAGCGCACGGACAACGCACGCACGGCACAGGAGATATCCGGAATGACGCCCACGGCGATCGTGTCCTACGACGACACTCTCAACGACCACGATGCACTGGTCCTCGCCCGTCTGCTGGCCGGCGCGGGCGTCGAGTTGACGCTGGCATACGTCCGTCACACCACCCAGCTCGAGCCCGAGCGCGAGCACCTCGAGGAGCACGAGGCCGAGGCGTTGCTGGCGCGCGGAGCCCGCTGGCTCGGTGATCTCGACGTGCCTGTGCGCGTGGTGGTCAGCGCATCGACGGGCGAGGGTCTGAAGTGGCTGGCCGAAGAAGAGCAGGCCGACATCCTGGTCTTCGGTTCCGACTACCGCACGGCGGCCGGTCACGTGGCGCCGCAGCACTCGACCCAGACCCTGCTCGAGGGCGGGACGACCGCCGTGGCGATGGCGCCGGCCAACTACGGCGCACACCGCGACCCCGAGATCCACACGGTCGGCGTGCTCGCCGAGACCGACGACAAGGCCGCCCTGCAGACCGCCTATGAGCTCTCCGAGGAGCTCGAGGCGGGATTGATCTTCGACGAGTACGGCGTCGACCTGCTGATCGTCGGGTCGCGTCCCGAAGCTCCCGACGGCCGCGTGATGATCACCTCGCGGGCTCAGAATGCGATCGAGAACTCGACCGCGCCGGTCCTTGTCCTGGCGCGCGGCGTTCCGGTCCGCTTCGCGGCCACGATCGGCGTCTAGAGCAACGTCCGCGGCTATCGTGGCGCCGCGTGCGTACGCTCGTCGTCTCCGATCTGCACCTTGGCGGCCGGCTCGAGCACGACGTTCTGCGCCGGCCTGAGCCGCTGCGAGCACTACTCGACGCGGTGTACGGGATCGACAGGTTGGTGTTGCTGGGCGACGTCGTCGAGCTGATCGAGGCGCGCCCCGACCAGGCGATGCGGGTGGCCGAGCCCGTCCTGCAGGCGATCGGTGAGCGTCTCACCGACGCCACTGAGGTCATCTACGTACCCGGCAACCACGACAAGGCACTCATTCGCGAGTGGGTGCGGGCAAGGCGATCATCCCTCACGGTCGACACCGTGGTTCCTCTGAGCGCCAGCCCTACGCTGGCCCGGCTGACGTCCTGGCTGTGGCCTGCGACCGTGCAGGTTCGCTACCCCGGCGTGTGGCTGTCGGATCGCGTGTGGGCGACCCATGGCCATTACCTCGACCTGCATCTGCTCCCGGTGGCGGCGTGGGGGATCGCCCGCGGACTTATCGGCCGGCCCCCACGCGATGGCGTGACCCCGGCCGCCTACGAACGGGCCCGGCGCCCATCGACCGCCCCGGCCACGCGATGGCTGCCGCGACCGGCGGCCGAGCTGCTCGATGAGCTGGCCGAGCTGGTTCGCGCGTCGACCATGCCTCGAGCACGCCGACATCTGGCCCGGCGCTGGATCGCTCCGCTCAACTCGAGGCTGCTCGGACTGCAGATGCGTCACGCCGCGCTCCCGGCCTTCCGCCGCGTCGTCCACCGTCTGGGTATCGACGCCGAATACACGATCTTCGGGCACGTCCACCGCCTGGGTCCCCTAGCAGACGACGATCCAGCTGATTGGTGGGGTTCCACGGGCCAGTCCCGCATTCTCAATTGCGGCTCGTGGGTCTACGAGCCGGCGCTGTTGCACCATGCCACCGCGCCCCATCCGTACTGGCCGGGTGGCGCGGTGCTCCTCGAAGATGGCTCCGAGCCTCGCGCGATCGGGCTGCTCGACGACGTGTCCGCGAGCGACCTGCACCCGAAGGCGCGGAAGGGTCGGCACCCCATCCCCGTACTACGGGAATGAGGCGCGGGCCCGGTCCAGCCGCCCCCTTAGTGGTTGCGTTTGAACGTGACGCTCTGCGTGGACACCGTGATCGTCCGCCCATTGACCAGCGTCTGGCGGATCGTCAGCGTCGCGACCACGCGACGATGCTTCTTCAACAGCCTGCGGCCCGCCGCATTGAGCGAAACACTCAGCGTGCGCGACTGGCCGGCGGTCAGCGTCACCGCGGCCCGGCCGATGACGGCACCCTTGTGAGTCAGCACCCCCGCCAGTTGGCAGGTCGCGCCGGTCTGGCCGGTGCAGGACACGCGAACGTTCGCCGTCTTGCCCGACACCGAAGCGCTGCCAACCGAGGTGTGACCCGCCGCAGCCTTCGTGCGCAGCGTTCTATCGTTACCGGTAAGGGTCCCGAAGTCACTCGTTGCCACGGCCCGGTAGTGGATCGTGGTCCCGGCCGGCAGGCCGCTCAGATGGCCGACGAACCCGACTGGGACGTCGTTGGGGCCCGTCGTCGCTGTCGATGTGAAGTGACCGTACGCGGTCGTCGTTCCGAACTGGAACGAAACCCGCACCGACGCCCCGAGCGGGTTGACCGAGCCGGCAATCGTCGCCGTGCTGCTCGTCACTCCAGCCGACCCACCCGTCACCGGCCTGGCTGGCTGGTAGGCGTCTGCGAACAGCCTCGCGATGCCCGAGACGGGTTGGGTGAAGAGGAAGAACGGCGTACCGAGCGCTCCTGCCTGGCAAGCCGCCCCATCCGAGGTGAATGGGTCGGCGATGCACCCGGAGGAGATCGGCGCCCGAACGGTGTCGGGAGAGCTTGACCTGACCGGAGCACCGTCCTTGGCGAAGTGGTCAGGGTCCTTGAAGTGCCCCGTGACAATTTGGCCGTCGTGGTGCCAGGTGACGTACGGCGTGTTGCCCGAGAACGTGATGTCCGCCCGATCGCCTTCGCCAATCGGCTGGCCGTTGTTGGCGATCACGAAGTTGGCGGTCGAGCCGTTCACGACGAGACGAGCGACGAAAACCTTGTTGTCGCCCGGAGAGGCAGCGCTGCCCTCGTCCCAGACGACCCACGGCGACGTCGGCTTGGTTTGGTCCATCGTCCCCGAGGCGATACGCGGATCCTCGGCGTCGGCGTTGGTGTCGCTATTGAGCGAGCAGTTGGCCTCAGCCACCGTGGAGGTAGCGCAGTGTCCCCAGTGCTTGCTTCCGGTCGGCGTCGTCCCCGTCGTGTCGAGCACTCCGGCGTCGTTCCTGCCGACCGCCGTCCACTGGAACCCGCCGTCCGCCGTGGTGGTGTTGCTGGTCGCCTTGGCGGCGAACACCATCTCGTTGCCCCTGAGGCCGACCTGGCTGGAGTTCTGCTCGTACCACACGACCCACGGAACCGTGTCGCTCGGCCCCGTGAACGCCATATCGGGCTCGACGCCGTCACGCGACGGGTCGACGTTCATCGACGGATCACTCGTGGTGATGGGGTTTTCCCCCGTGCCCGGACCGAGCCGATCGATGCCGACCTGCTGGAAGCAGAATCCGTTGTCTGTCCCGGTGGCGCTGGCCGGCTTGGCCGGGTTCACGCCATCGAGCGGGCACGTCGGGGGGCTCGTGGGCTTCACGGCCCTGCTCGTGAAGATCTGGTTCGGCCCGGGGCTGCGGCCGTCGAGCTCCTGCCAGGTCACCCACGGCACCGGATCGTTGCCGGCCTTGGCCGAGCCACCCGCGACGACCGGATTGACCGCGTCCCGGTTGGTGTGGATGTTGAGCGACGGGATCTGCGTGCTGCCGCCGCCGAGGCCACGACCCTGTCCGGCAAAGATCCACTTGCCCTGGTTGGCGTCACCGCTGTTGTCGAACCTGCTGGCGAAGATGTTGTCCGCGCCGAAGCCCGTCCCGGTCGTGTGCTCGTACCAGCTCGCCCACGGGACGGTCCGGCCAGTACCGGCGAAGTCGATCGACGGCGCCTCGCCGTCCTCAGTCTGGTCGAAGTTCAACGAGCCGCTGAACGTCGGGCTGGCGCTCGAACGGCCACCGACCGTGCCGTTGCCGCGCGTGGTCCAGGCCCCCGCCGCAAACGATCGGCTGAAGATCTGGTCCTTCTGGCCCGAAGGCTCCGTCTGACGGAATATCGCCCACGGCACCAACGGCTTGGTGGCGACCAGCGAGCCACCGACGACGTCCGAGTTCGCCGGGTCGTCTGCTGTGTTGACCGGCTGATTTGGGTTGATCCCGGCTGCCGGATCGTTGTTGACCTGTTGGCCCGGTGGGAGCCCCTGAAACGCCGCCGTCGCCGATCCCGCCGCCGCCAACGCGACGACGATCGCGCCCAGCCCCACACGCTTGCGCCAAAACTTGCGCATCTCCATCCCCTTTCGGTCCCAGTTGTCGAGCCGATGTTCGGCCTCGATGGGAACTACGGTAAAGACGCGCGAACGGTTCGCGGGAATTTTTTAGCCCGCGGGCGTGATGGTTCCCATCAGGACGACTCGCCCGGACGAGGCGGGGTTCCCATTGGCCCGCTGCTCGGTCACCGTGAGGGTGCGGAACTTGGTCACCGGCACGCCCGACCAGAGCGTGACCTGGCGGGCGTCGTTGAACGTCCCCACCGTGACCAGAATCCCGGCCGCGTTCTTCAGCCATGCCTGGTAGTAGCGTCCGTTCTCAAGGTGGGGCAGGCCAGGGGCGGCGAGCTCGATCTTCCAGCCCGACGCGGTCTTGGTGAGGTTGGCCTTTCCGTGCAGACCGGGAGCCAGCGGCGTCCCCTTCACGACCATCGCGAAATGCGGGTCGGCCGCGCGCACCGCCTCGCGTCGGTGGACGTCGATCGCGGTCCGTTTGGCGATCATCGCGAGCCAGGGACCGAGCTCGCGCGTCTCGTCGAGAGTGGCCGATGCGCGCCACGCCTTGAGGAACGCCTGCTGGGTCGCCTCCTCCGCCAGGCCCCGATCGCCGAGGATCCGGTACGCGACGGCATGCATGAGCCGCCCGTAGTCGCGATAGACGGCGCGCACGGCCGCCGCGTCGCCGTCGCGAAAGCGCGTCCTCACCTCCCGGTCGAGCACGGGGCGGACGCTATCAGCGATCTCAGGCGAGGATCAGATGGCTGTCGCCGAACTCGTGCCACAGGTAGCCGCTGGCCAGCGCGGCGTCGTAGGACGCCCGCAGCAGCGACGGCCCGGCGATCGCCTCGAGCATCTGCAGATGCGACGCCTCGGGCTGGTGCCAGCCAGTGATCAGGCCGTCGACGACTCGGACGCCCCGCTCGGGCGTGATCACGAGTCCCGTCCATCCGTCGGCCGCGGCCGGCCGCCCGTCGGGGTCCGTCGCGGTTTCCAGCGCTCGCACGGCGGTCGTGCCGACCGCAATCACGCGGCCGCCCCGATCCCGAGTCGCCCGCACCAACCGCGCGGTCGCCTCGGGCACCTCGAAATACTCGGGGAACGGTGGCTCGTGGACCTCGGGCGAGGACACGCCCGTGTGCAGCGTGACCGGGGCGAGCAGGATTCCGGCGGCGAGCATCCGGGTGAGCAGCTCGGGCGTGAAGGGACGGCCGGCGCTGGGCATCTCGGCGCTTCCCGGCACCGTGGCGTAGACGTTCTGGTAGGCCTCGAGCGGCCAGCTCCGCTTGACATAGCCGTACCGGATCGGTTCGCCATACCGAGCCAGGAAGTCCTCCACCGGCTCGTCGAGATCGAAGCGGCCGAGCATCAGACGCTGCCCAGATGCATATGGGGCGACGAGCTCGAGTGAGCCACCGCCGGCGAGTGATATGCGTTCGCGCGCGCGTCCGGCGGCGGGCCGCCCGCCGTTGGCGCTCCGAAGCTCTACCACGCGCCAGGACTGCTCCAATCGCGGTGCGCGCGTGGCCACGTGGACACGAACCGCCGAGCGATCGCTGCGACGGCCGGCGATCGCCGCCGGCAGCGTCCGGGAGACGTTGACCACGACGACATCGCCCGGGGCGAGTAGCTCGGGCAGATGATCGAAGCGGCGGTGCTCGATCGACCCGTCCTCGCGGCGGGCGACGAGCAGCCTGCCCTCATGGCGGGCGATGCCCCGGGCCTCGGGCGGCTCGGACGCCTCCAGTGCTCCGGGAAGTTCGAAGGCCAGCGCGTTCATGCGCTGAGGTGGCTGTGAATCTCGCGCGCCCGGTAGCGCCCGCTCGGCAGCTCGCCCTCGATCAGCGCCAGCAGCCCGGGCACGCTCTCCTCGGGAGGCGGTCGATCGGAGATGTCCTCGTCCGGGAAGGCCTCCTGGTGCATGCGCGTGCGCATGTCCCCCGGGTCGACGGCATACACGAATAGCGCGGGCTGCTCGGCGGCCAGTATGGCCGTCAGCTGGTCGAGCGCGGCCTTGGAAGAGCCGTAGCCGCCCCAGCCCTCGTAGGGTTCGACCGCCGCGTCGGAGGTGACGTTGATGATCCGCGCCCCGTCGCGCAGCCGTGGGAGGGACAGCTGGGCCAGCGCCAGCGGCGCCAGCACGTTGACGCGATACACGCGCTCGAGGTCGTCAAGGGGATAGTCGGCCAGCTCGGGCTGCGGGCTCGGACCAAGCAGGCTGGCGTTGTTGACCAGGAGGTCGATGTCGGGACCGGCGGCGGCGAGGAGCGCCCGGCGGTGCCAGGCATCGGCGACATCGCCGGCGACGGCCACGACCTCGGTCTGGCGGCCCAGCTCGCGGGCAACCTGCTCGAGCTCCGATGCGCCGCGGGCGTCGAGGACGAGTGCCCAGCCCCGGGCGGCCAGCTCGCGGGCCAGGGCCAGGCCGAGCCCGCGCGATGCTCCAGTGATGATGGCTAGTGGCATGCGGCCAAGCTACGGCCCGCCGGGTACCAGTTACCAGGGGTAATTGGTCCTAGGACCCTGAGTCCAGGAGGCCATGACGCACGGCGAGCACCGCGGCCTGGGTGCGGTCGGCCACGCCGAGCTTGGCCAGTACGTGGCCGACGTGTGTCTTGACGGTCTTTTCGGCGATACCGAGCTCGAGCGCAATACGTTTGTTGGAACGCCCGCGTGCGATCAGCGCGAGCACCTCACGCTCTCGCCTGGTGAGCGACTCGTGGCCGCTTGCCTCGCCCGTCGGCCCCTCGGAGATCGCGCTCACCAGACGCGCGGCGACGGTGGGATCGATGATCGCCTCCCCGGCGTGGGCGGCGCGAATCGCTCGGGCCAGATCGGCTGGCTCGGCGTTCTTCAGCAGGTAGCCGGACGCCCCAGCCTGGATCGCCGGCAGCAGCCGATCATCCTCCAGAAAGCTGGTCAGCACGACCACGCGCGAGCCGGGCACCCGCTCGCGCAGCACGCGCATCGCGCCCACGCCATCGAGCGTCGGCATGACCAGATCCATCAGGATCACGTCGGGGCACAGCCGCTCGGCCTGGTTGATCGCCTCACGGCCGTCGGTCGCCTCGCCGACGACCTCGAGTCCGTCCTGGAGCTCGAGGAAGGCCCGCAATCCCTCGCGCACCACAGCGTGGTCGTCGACGATCAGGATCGAGATCATCGCCTGAGCTGGAGCTCGACCGTCGTTCCCGCTCCCGGCGAGGAGCGAACCTCGATGCGGCCGCCGAGCTCGCCCGCTCGCTCCTCCATCGAGGTCAGCCCCAGGTGCCGTGAGCGCAGCTCGGCCCGCTGGGGCTCGAAGCCGATCCCGTCATCGCTGACCTCGATCCCCGCGGGACGCAGGGTGACGACGATGTGCTTGGCCCGAGCGTGGCGCAACGCGTTGTGGAGGGCCTCCTCGACGATCCGCAGGACAGCGAGATCTGTGCCCTCCTCGGAGCCGTCGGGAGTGCCGTCGCTGATCAACTCGATCTCGACGCTGTGTATCCGGCGCAGCATCTCGACCTCCTTATGCACCGTGGATTCGAGCCCGTCCCGCTCGAGCTCCGCCGGACGCAAACCCAAAATCAGCGAGCGCAGCTCATCGAGCGCTTCGCGGGCCAGCACGCCCAGTCGCTGGACCTGGCGGCTGGCGCCGCCCGGGTTCCGCTCGAGCTGAGTCGCCGCCGCCTCGGCGCTGAGGACCAGGCTGAACAGCTTCTGGCTGACGACGTCGTGCAGCTCGAGCGCCAGGCGGTTGCGCTCCGAGAGGATCGACAGCTCGCGGCTGCGCTCGAACAGCCGGGCGTTGGTGATGGCAATCGCCGCGTGGGCGGCCAGCAGCTCGATCAGGGCCTGATCCTCCGAGCTGAAACTGGGCTCGTGCTCTTTCTCGGTGAGGTAGAACGAGCCGATCACCTCACCTCCGGCCACGATTGGCACGCCGAGGAACGAGCGCATATCGGGGTGCTGCTGGGGCCACCACCCGCGAAACCGGGGGTCGTCGTGGATGTCCTCGGTGCGGTAAGGCGCCGGAGACTGGAGCATCGCGCCGAGCATGCCGTGCGTACGCGGCAGCGGGCCCATGGCAGCGATCAGCTCATCGCTCATCCCGGAGACGAGAAACCGCCGGAAGCCGCCCGCGCCGTCGGGAATTCCCAGCGCGGCGTAGCGCGCCCCGGCCAGCTCGCGTGAGGAATCGACGAGTTGCTGCAACACCTCATCGACGGACAGCTGCGACGCCACGGCCAGCACCGCGTCGCTGACCGCCTTCAGCGCGGGGCTCAGCGGCTCAGACATCGTGGTCACGATAGCTTTGGCCGTGATGCCGCGCTTCTGGATCTGGATGCAGATACTGATCGTCGTGTTCGTACTCGCCGGGATGGTGATCGCGATCACCAAGCTGGCCTGATGTTCGGCTCGGTTCTCGTTGGCACCGATGGCTCGGACACCGCCACCACTGCGGTCCGCTACGCGATCGACCTGGCGCGCGCGCTCAGCGCCAGGCTGATGATCGTCAGCGCATATGAGCCGGTGTCCGGTCAGCGACTGCGGGGCGACCGGATGGAGGTGCCCAAGGATCTCCAATGGATGGTGAACCCCCGTGAGGATGTCCTCGCGCTGCTCGATGCCGCCAAGCAGCAGGCTGACCTTGCCGGCGTCACCGAGGTCGAGACGTTCGCGCGCCAGGGGGACGCGGCCGACGCAATCCTCGACGTCGCCGAGGAACAGCGGTCGGACCTGATCGTGGTCGGCAACAAGGGGATGACCGGAGCCAAGCGCTTTCTGCTCGGGTCGGTGCCCAACAAGGTCTCGCACCACGCCCCGTGCTCGGTGCTGATCGTGCGGACTACCTAGGCGCCGTGGCCGCGGCGGCATCGAGCAGACCCCAGCCGTAGCTTGAGTTCGGACGAGGCTGTGGGCCGAGCGGCCGCGCGGTCTGCTCGAGTTGCGTGCGTACCTGCTCGGGGGTGGGGTGAGAACCGAT
Organism: uncultured Solirubrobacterales bacterium; assembly: GCA_963796885.1. GTDB lineage: Bacteria > Actinomycetota > Thermoleophilia > Solirubrobacterales > Solirubrobacteraceae > Palsa-465. The sequence continues at coordinate 1,080,001 of CAWCNP010000022.1, read as the reverse complement.
CACGCCGCCGGCGATGATCATGGCCGCGGTGGCCGCCACGTCGGGCGCCGCCATCGAGGTGCCGAAGATTCCGCCCGGGAAGCCGAAGTTGTTCGGGTTGGACGGGTTGAAGAAGGTCATCTGGTAGATCGGCGGCAGACGCCGGCTGGGATGACAGTCGGGGTCCGAGGGCACGTCGGCGTCATCGCCGCCGCCCGGGGCAACCAGCGACAGCGCCGCTCCGCCGTTGGAGTAGTCGGCCACGCAGCGGTCGCGCGTGGTCGCCCCGACCGATATCACCGACGGCGCCCGCGCGGGGTAGGCGATCTTCGAGACGCCTTCGTTTCCGGACGCCGCGACGACAACGACGTGGTGACGGGTGGCATAGTTGATCGCCTCGATGATGTCCGGGATGTCGCTCGCGGTCACGTCGGGCGTGAACTCGAGGCTCATGTTGAGCACCCTCGCGCCGTGCTTGACCGCGTAGCGGATCCCGCGCGAGATCGTCGCCGCATCCCCGGTGCCCTGGGCATCGAGCACGCGCACGGGCATGATCGAAGCGCCGTAGGCGAGTCCGGTCAGCCCAATGCCGTTGTTGGTCGACTCGGCGATGGTGCCGGCCACGAACGTGCCGTGGCCCTCCCGGTCGAGCGGATAGCCGTTGTGGGCCACGAAGTCATACGGATGGACGAACCGCGTGCGGTTGAAGTCGGGCGAGCGACGAAATTGGTGCCAGTTGCGGTAGGCCACGCCGGTGTCGAGAACCGCCACCGTCACGCCACGGCCGCCGGGGCGATCGTCGGCCCTCAGATTGGACCACGCCTGCGGGGCATTGATGCCGGCCTTGGAGAGAAAGTTCCACTGGAGGCGTTCCCAGCCTCCGCGAACGTGCGCTCGTCCCGGGTCGTTCGGGATGAAGCCGGCGCTGTCGGCATGGGCGACGAAGTTGGGGACGGCGAACGCGACGCCGGGCTGGTGGCGCAGCCGCGCGAGCGCGCGGCTGATCGTCTCGTCGCGCGGCAGCTTGAGCAGTCGATCTTGGGGCACGGGTGCCGGGGTGGCCAGCTCCCTGATGCCCATGCGCCTCTGAGCGCCGACATCGGCGGAGGCCGCCGGCGCCGACGTGTAGCCGACCAGCACCTCTCCGGGCACGTAGTCGGCCGCGGCGGCCACGCCCGCCGAGACGGTCATCGACACGCCGAACACCCCAACGGCGCACACCCCGAGGACGGCCAGCAAGCGAATGAAGAGAGACGTGGTCAAGGTTCTGGAACCGGTCCCATTCCTTGGGAACCAGTGGCTAACTGATAAGACATCATGAGATGCCCGAAAGTTGCCCTCAAACAAAATTAGCGGGCACGATTCCCCTCGACTGTTGAGTTCACATTTCTTTCCCCGCGATGAGTACTTCATGCGCCTGGCCGTGCGCGAGGCCGAGCGCGCCCTCGAACACGACGACGTGCCCATAGGGGCGATCGTCGTCCACGAGGGCGAGGTCATCGGGCAGGGCCACAACGAGCGTGAGATCCGCGCCGACCCCACCGCCCACGCCGAGATGATCGCCCTGCGCGAGGCCTCGCGGGCGCTGCGAAGCTGGCGGCTGCTCGATTGCGTCCTCTACATCACGCTCGAACCGTGTGCCATGTGCGCCGGCGCCATCGTCCTGGCCCGGGTGCCCCGAGTCGTGTTTGGCACCCGCGACCCCAAGGGCGGCGCCGCCGGCAGCGTCCTCAACGTCCTCGACGTCCCCCAGCTCAACCACCGTCCCCAGGTCCAGTCGGGCCTGCTGGCCGAGGAGTGCGCGGCACTGCTCCGGGGGTTCTTCGCCCCGCGTCGGTGAGCGCCTGCGTCCTCTAACGTTCAGATCGCCTACACCTGGAGAGGTGGCAGAGCGGTTGAATGCGCCGGTCTCGAAAACCGGTATGGGCGGTTTCGTCCATCGAGGGTTCGAATCCCTCCCTCTCCGCTGAAAGCATCGGACTCACCGGGAATCGGCACCGGTCGACCGCGCCGACGGTTACTTCGCCCTGGCCGTGAAGTCCTCGGACTCGGTGCAGGTCGGCACGCCCGTAATGCGCTGCGTGCCGGTCACATGCCCCGTGGCGACCCGGCCGAAGAAGGTGCCGCCGATACGGAGCATGAACGAATCCCCGGAACCAGAATGATCTGTCAAGGCCCCGGTGAAGCTCCCGGACTTGATCTCGAGCGTCTTGAAGTGGAAGGCCGGAGCTCTGTTGCCGGCCCCCCCACCTGGGCAGGTGGTGAGCTCGTAGTGGAGCACAAGGCCGATAACCGCCTTGCCGTTTGCGGACACGCGGAAGTTGATCGGATAGCCGGGTCCGATGGCCCCCGAGTATCTGGCGTGGTGCACCTCCCCGCCGCCAGCCCGGGCGCTGAACGTGACCTTGCCGGAGCTGCACGTGTGTGTTCCCTGGGGGCCGCCGGTGGAGTCGACGATGAACGAGCCGGTGATGCGCCTAGCTTTGACGCGACCCTTGATCGTCATCGAGTCTCCGCGTGCGTCAGTGAGCTTCCCCTCGAATGTCTCGTGCCGGTCGATCTCGGCCTTGCCCTTGCTGAACACCAAGCTCGTGTCGGCCTCCAGCGCGCAGATCCCAATGCCCTTAGTGACGTTGGCCGTCAATTGAACGTTGCTGACCGCACCCCGCCTCACCACGAGACTGATGCGGAACGGGCTACCCCTCAGCTTCTGGCTGGTCGTACCCCCATACTGAGTGGGTTGCGCCGCGAACGCGACGGCGATGAAGCTGAGCAGCCCAGTCAGGGCGACCACAATCGGGACGAGCCTGCGAGAGATGATGGACATCCATTCCTCCTTCTTGAGGTACGCGCATAATGCACCAACGCTGAGCCACCGTCCGCTTCAGACGCGGAGGCTTGGGCGGCGGAACATTCGCGACGATGAGTAGCACAGTCAGCAGAGCGATACGGGTCGGCGATGAGCGAGCCTGACGATCGATCGCTGCAGCCCCTCGCCGGCGGGCGACTGCTCGCCGAGATCACCAACCGGATCGTCGCGTTCATGCGCGAGCACTACGGGCGCGGGCCGATCAAAGCCAAAACCTACGTGCTCGACAACCTGATCGTCTGCGTGCTCTCAGACGGGTTCACCGCGATCGAGCGCACGATGGTGGAAGGTGGCGAGCCCGAGCGAGTGCTCCAGATGCGCCGCGACTTCCAGCGGATGATGAAACAGCGCTACACCGAAATGATCGAAGCGCTCACCGGCCGCAAGGTGCTCGCATTCCTCAGCCAAGCGCACGTGGAACCCGACCTCACACTAGAGATCTTTTTGATGGACGGGCCACTGGCCGGATTCGGCGCACTCGAACTGGTCGACCCAGCGCCGAGCAACGCTGACTAATCGTTTTCGGGCCGAGATGACGAGTGCTCTAAGCTCAGTGCTACCAATCAGCGGCGCCGACGACAGGTTGGTTCGGCTTGCCGGCACCGCCTCTTCGCGTTGATTCTGTCTCCCTCGTTCTCATGGGCGACTGCGGGCCGGTCGCGCCCATTTGAAAGGACCTCGCTGTGCCTCTTTTCTTCTTCACCGTGGAGCAGCAGGAGCGTGCGATCGTCGAGCGGTTCGGCAAGTTCGTTCGTGTCGCCGGCCCCGGACTTCAGCGAAAGTCACCGTTCGTCGAGAAGGTAGCCGGCCGGATGAGCTTGCAGGTCGAGCAGCTCAACGCGGATATCGAGACCAAGACCCAGGACAACGTGTTTGTCGTTGTCAAGCTCGCGATCCAGTACATGGTCGGCGGCGACCAGGACAAGGTCAAGGATGCCTTCTACAAGCTCGATGACCCGGAGGTGCAGATGAAGTCCTACGCCTTCGACGTTGTCCGCTCGCACATCCCGACGATGGACCTCGATGAGGCATATGCCGACGCCGACACGATCGCCAAGCACATCCAGGACACGCTTCAGACGCAGATGGCGGATTACGGCTACGAGATCATCAAGGCGCTGATTACGAACATCGAACCGGACCAGCGGGTCAAGGACGCGATGAACAACATCAATGCCGCCCGCCGAAACCAGGAGGCTGCGACCGCCCAGGGCGAGGGCGACAAGACGCTGCGGATCAAGAAGGCGGAGGCGGAGTCGGAGTCAATGCGCCTCCACGGCGAGGGGGTGGCGGCGGAGCGAGAAGCGATCGCCCGCGGACTCAAGGACTCGCTGGCCATTCTCGCCGACGAACAGGGGATTGACCCGAAGGAGGCGATGGGGCTCGTGGCGCTGACGCAGTACATGGACACGATCCGATCGGTCGGCGAGCACGGCAACATGACCACGCTACTGCTACCCCACTCGCCGGCGTCAGTCGGCTCGTTGATGGACCAAGTCCAACAGGGCATGCTCACTGGCTCCCTGGCCGCGGACGCCGCGAAGAGTGGCGGCAATGGCGTCGGCCGCACGCGTGCCGCGTCGCCCCAGCAGTCGCTCCCACCGACGTCCCAGGGTAAGCGGCCCTAAGACGCGGCAACAGGACCTAGCGATGGGTAACCCCACCCCGGACATGGTTGCCTTCCTCGGGGTGCCCGCTGACCGACGTCTGTTGGACGACGATCGCTTCAATCTTCCAGTCGCCGAGCAGTATCAGGCGCCGATGGTCTCTACGCAGAAGCATGACCGCCTCGTCGCGGCAGGATCACTCCTAACCGGAGTCACCCTAATTGCCGGTGTGGCGCTGGCGCTCTACGGCGGCTGGGAGCTTCTACTGAACGGCGGTGGCGCGATCGCCGCCGTCGTCGCCGTGCTCGGAATCTTGCTGGCGGGCACACACTGGGGGTGGGTGCACGTGGCCGAATACGTCGGTCTGACGATCGATGATCGTCACCAACGCGCAGCCGACGATCGCGGTCTGGACTGGCTCGCGAGGATAGAGCCGTACCCCCGATTCAGCGTCTCAACCAGTGTGCTCGACGATGCCTCGACTCGTGTGGTTCATGTCCTACACAAGCCCGTCCTCACTGCGCAGCACACGTTCACGTTCGTCCGCGAGACGGACGCCGAGAAGACCTATGACGCCGATGTCTCGGCGGAGGTCATCGCCTCCACGGTCGAGACCATGCGACGCCAGGCGCGGCTCGAGTCCGACCGCCTACATGATCTCTGGCAAGCCGCGTCTTCCGCCTATGCGGCCGCGTTATTGAGTGCCGATGACGACCAACAGCGACTGGCTGCACAGCGGGCCGCAGCCACCGCCCTGTCCGAACACATCAACGCATCGCTGCTCGAGCCACCGCTGGTCGAGTAGCACCCTTCTCACGGGTGGGTCCGTGGAGATCGCAGCGGCGAGTTGAAGTACGGCTGCGTAGTTTTCCGAACACCACTCGGCGCAGGTCCCGCAGGCGATCGTCCACTTTCTCAGGAGGATCTGCGACGCGCGCGGGGCTAGGGTGTGGCTATGACCACGGACGCGCAACCCAGCCCTCTCGCCGCAAGCCAGCCGATCAGGGTCGTGCTGGCCGATGACCATCATGTGGTGCGGCGAAACCTGCGGCTGTTGCTGGAGCGCGAGCGCGACGTGGAGGTGGTCGCCGAGGCCGGAGATGTGTTCACGACGGTGCGTCAAGTGACCGGCCACATCCCGCACGTCCTGCTGCTCGATCTACGCTCTCCGAGCGGTTCGAGCATCGAGTTGATTCGACGGCTGCGCGCCCAGGTGCCCGATACCGAGATCGTTGTTGTGACGATGGAGGACAGTCCGGCATTCGCTCGTGCGGCGATCGATCTCGGCGCGATCGGATATGTGCTTAAGGACAACGCCGATGGCGAGCTTCCACTGGCCGTCCGTTGCGCGGCACGCGGTGAACGGTTTGTCAGTCCTCGTGTGGCAGCGCGCCTTGATGCGCTTAGCCGAGCGGTCGATGACGACGGCCTCAGTCCGCGCGAGGCCGAGGTGCTGCGCTTGATCGCGCTGGGTTTCACGAGCGCCGAAATCGCCGATGCGCTTTGTCTCTCACGTCGGACGGTGGAGTCACATCGCACGCAGATCCACCGCAAGCTGGGGCTGTCGAAACGTTCGGAGCTGGTTCGCCATGCGCTCGAACTCCACCTGATCGGAGCCCCCACCGAAGCGGCCTACGCCAGCAGCGCGGGTTAGACAGCCCCCACAGCCGTCGTCGAGAAGGGTCAAAGAAGGAAGGCTGACGATTGGCGAGGTTCGCGCCAGGCCAGGCTCGCAAGTCGGGTTGGAATGCAACATCGGCTGAAACCTGTACATAACTGCGAGAAAGTCCTGATGGTTCGGCGCCGCACGTTCGCTGCACTACGACAAGCGCCGCCCCGTTCGCGGTCGCGACGCCTCTACGCCCGCGCCGGGCTGGAGGTGGATACCGACGCTCTCTCGTGAGCGACACTTAGGAGGAAGGGCCATGAACGATGAGTATCCCGTCCGGTTCGCGGTGGACCGTCCGGACCGCGAGCTTGACCGTGTGACGACGGCGTTTCGCATCTTCACCGTGATTCCGATCGCCATCGTGCTCGCGACGATCGGCGGCTACAGCGCGCGTTGGGGCACGAGCACAACCGGTACGGCCGAGGTCGCGGTTGGCGGCACCGGCCTCCTGTTCATCCCGCCCCTGCTCATGATCGTGTTCCGCCAGAAATACCCGCGGTGGTGGTTTGACTGGAACCTGCACCTGCTGGGGTTCGCGAACCGGATCGGCGTGTACCTGGCCTTGATGGACGACCGCTATCCGTCGACCGACGAGCAACAGTCCGTGCACCTCGAGTTCGCATACCCCGATGCTCGCGACGGACTCAACCGATGGCTCCCGCTGATCAAGTGGTTCCTGGCCATCCCACATTACATCGTCCTGTTCTTTCTCTATGTAGGAGCCTTCCTCGCGGCGATCGCCGCGTGGTTCGCGATCCTGTTTACCGGCCGGTATCCGCGCGGCATCTTCGACTACATCGAGGGCGTGATCCGCTGGCACAACCGAGTGGTGGGATACGCGCTGATCCTGGTCACCGACGTGTACCCGCCGTTTCGGCTTGGGCCCTGACATCAGGGCCCTCGGGACGGCCGACACCGCGGTCCCGCTCGCGCTGCCCACGGCGACAGCCACCTATGCGCTGTTCGGGCTCGCTGCGATCGGCCGCCAGACCGACAAATTCGGCCACGACTTCGTCCCCGCCGCCACCTGTGCTCTTCGGCCTGGTGCTGGCCTTCGTCACGCTTGTGGCGTTCGTCGCGCTGGTGCAGCGCGCTTTCGAGAGCACCCAGATCGGGGGCATTCTCCGCAGCCTCATGCGGCGCGTGTACGCGGTTATCGAGGAGGTCCACCCGCATCACGCTCAGACGCCCGCGCACGCCCCAGAACCGGACGGGGGCCGGCGCACGATGCTCGCCTACGAGGGACCCCCGGCCGTGATCGCCGCCATCGACCGGGCCGCATTGCTGCGCGCGGCCGATCGATCGGGCGGTTTCGTCGAGGTCGTGCCGCTGGTCGGCGAATACATCGTACCCGGCAGCCATGTGCTAGGCATCAGCGGCGCCCGGTCCGATCCGGAGCCCGAGCTTACGCGGCGTGTGTTCGTCATGGCCAGGCAGCGAACGGTCGATCAGGACCCCGCGTTCGCCCTGAGAATGCTCGTCGACATCGCCATCCGCGCGCTGTCGCCGGCCATCAACGACCCCACCACCGCCGCGCAGGCCCTCGACTGGATCGAGGCGCTCCTGGTTGAGCTCGCCGAGCGCCGACCTGGGCCAGCGCTCGTCGTCGACGCCGACGGCAGGCCGCGCGCTCGCGTACCGGCCCCTCGATGGGCGGCCTATGTCGAGCTTGGCCTGACCGAGATCCGCCGCTATGGCGCCGGCGCGCCACAGGTCGTGCGGAGGCTGCATGCGCTCTACGACCGTCTGCTGGCGGTCGTGGACGAGAACGACCGACCGCGCGTCGAACTCGAGCGGCGGCTCCTCGACGAGGCCGTCGAGCATGAGTTTCCCGACCCCGAGGAGCGTGCGATCATCGCCCAACCAGATCGGATGGGACTGGGCGGCACCTAGACGACCGGCGTCAGCTCGTTTCGCCCCCGGCCGTGACCTGGTCCCCGACGCTTCGCCCGGGCTTCTCGGCGGCGTCGGAGGTCTGCCACCACGGGTTGTCGATCAGGCGTGAGCTTCGGCCGTGAGTGAAGAAACTCGAGGACCACTGGATCATCACCAGGAGGCGGTTCTGGAAGCCCATCAGGTACCAGAGGTGCACCAGCAACCACACGAGCCACGCGGGCAGGCCGCTGATCCTCAACAGGTGGAGATCGGCGACAGCCCGGCCGCGCCCGATGGTCGCCAGGTTGCCCTTGTCGCGATAGCGGAACGGGCGGATCGGGTGCCCGCTCAAGCGATTGCGGATCAGCTTGGCTGCGTAGATGCCCTGCTGGATCGCGACGGGCGCCACGCCCGGTAACTCGACCGACGTCCCGGCGTCGTTGCGGACGCGGACCATGTCTCCAATCACGACGACCTCGGGGTGATCCTCGAGGGTCAGATCGGGCATCACGGTCAACCGCCCCGAACGATCGCGCTCGCCGCCGGACAGCTCGCCGAGCCGGCCGGCGAGCTCGGAGGCCGTGACGCCGGCAGCCCAGATCACGGTCCGCGTTGCGATTTGCTCCCGCCCGCCCGCAACGTGATCGATCGTGACGGAGCTCGGGTCGATGTCGACGACGGTTTGGTCGAGCATCACCGTAACCCCCAGTCGCTCGAGCGACTTCCTCGCCTTACGCGAGAGCGACGGCGGAAACGTCGCCAGTACGCGATCGCCGGTGTCGATCAGGAGAACCCGGGCCTTCCGCGAGTCGATCGAGCGAAAGTCGCCGTGGAGCGTGTCGCGAGCGAGCTCTGCGATCTGGCCGGCCACCTCGACTCCCGTCGGCCCGGCCCCGACAACGACGAAGGTGAGCTCGGCGTCGCGGGCCGCGGGATCGGTGCTCATCTCCGCGCGCTCGAACGCGCGCAGAATCCGCGAGCGGGCGATGACCGCGCTCTCGAGTGACTTCACCTCGGCCGCATACTGGCGCCAGTCGTCGTGGCCAAAGTACGAGTAGCTCGAGCCGGCGGCCACGATCAGCGTGTCGTAGGCCACCGACGCCGGCGGGCTGACGTCGGGCACGTCGCTGAGGAGAACCCTGCGGGCGGCGAGATCGAAGCCGGATACCTCGGCCAGCATCACGCGAACGTTGGGCGCCGACTTGAAGATCGTCCGCAATGGATAGGCAACCTGCCCGGCCGACAGCGCCCCGGTGGCGATCTGATAGGTCAGCGGCTGAAACAGGTGGAAGTTTCGGCGGTCGATCAGGGTGATATCCACCGGAGCCCGGCGCAGGTGCTGGATCGCACGCACACCACCGAAGCCACCACCGACGACCACGACCCGGTGCCGGCGCGACTGAGCGCTGTCCTCAGACCCGATCACGACTCCACAGGATCTGCCCCAACCGGGACAATTTCAAGCGATTGGCACTCAGCGGGCGGCCGCGCAGTCGATCAGCGCGTCGGCCACGGGTGGTATCTCGTCGGCCAGTTCGGCGATGTCGCCGAGCAGGCTGGGATCCGCGGTGAGGCCGAAGTTCAGCGTGTCGGCCATCGATACGACGGCGACGCGCAGCGCATGGTCCTCGCGAATCTCAGCCAGCGAATACAGCGCGCCGACCGGCACGCCCAGGACGCGTACGGGTCGCCGGGGGCCGGGGACATTGGACACATTCAGGGCGAACGAGCGCGGATGCGTCAGCACTCGCTGTGCGAACTGCTGCAGGCGCGGGGTGCGGCCGAGCCGGTGCATCATCGCGTCCAGGTGCTCGGCGTCGTGCCCGTTCTTGCGAGCCCTCGTCGCCCGCGCGACCGCGCTCAGCCGCGCCGCGGGATCGCCAGGCGCCAGCGGCACGTCGACGCAGAAGAACGAGTCACGATTGCCGACGTCGGCCTGTTCGTCCTCGTCTGACAGCTGAAGGCGATGGAGGCTGACCGGGACCTTGATCCGCACCTGCCCCAGTTGGCCATGGCGCGCCTCGAGCCAGCGCCGCAGCGCGCCCGCGACGACGGTCAGCACGGCGTCGTTGACAGTGGCGCCGTCGATGACCTTCGCCGCATGGCGCAGGGCCCCGAACTCGACGGTCGCGAATCCGACCGAGCGCTCCGCGCCGATCTGGCCTCCAAACGGCGAGCGCAGCCAGGGTTGCGGCGTCTCGCGCACCGCCGCACGCAGGGTCTCGAGCCGCTGACGTGAGGTCGGATCCGCATGGTGCGACGGCACAGCCTGTCCCGGCAGCTCGCGCGTGCGGGGCAGGTCCGGCGAACCGTCGCCCGCCTCAATCCACAGCGCGACGCTGGCCATCCGCATCGCCGTCGATCCGTCGGCCAGGGCATGGTGGATGCGCCAGATCAGCGCGCTGCCTCCGTCGGCCAGTGCCGGGACCAGGTCGATCTGCCAGAGGGGTCGCGAGCGATCCAGCCGCTGCGCGAAGACGCGGGCCACCGCGGCCCGAAGTGAGGCATCATCCGGTGGTTCGGGCAAGTCGAGTACCGAGACGTGCTCGCTGACGTTCACCTCCGGCCCCCACACCCACGACACCGTGCCGTCGATGTCGCGCAGACGCATCGAGAACTCGGGCGTGCGGTCGACACGCGACGCGATGTGCCTACGCAGGCTCGCCAGCTCGATCGGACCGTCCAGCAGGATGACCTTGCACGTGTGCCCGGCGGTGGTCTCGTTCTCCAGCGCGAGGATGGCCAGATCCTCGTCGGAGAGCGGCCGCAGCACGCGTGAATCGCCCAGTACCCCATTGCTCGCCGTAGCGGGCATCGCACCGGCAAGATACCCGGCGTACGGGCGGATGGCAATCGCCGGGAGGCTGTCAGCGAGTCTCGACGATCACCGTCGTCGCCTTGACCACCGCGGTGGCCTGCGCCCCCGGCTTGAGCCCGAGTTCGTCCGCAGCCTCGCGCGACATCAACGACACGATCCGGTACGGCCCGCAGGCGAGGTCGATCTGAGCCATCACATCGTCCCGCTTGACCGCGATGACGATGCCCGAAAGACGGTTACGCGCACTGGTCAGGCCCGCCGCGCCGCGTTCCCTGAGCAGGTTGGCCAGATCTGAGGAGGATATGTAGCGCCGGTTGTCGCGCCGCTCGAAGGTGACCTTGCCCGACTTCTCCCAACGGCGAAGGGTGTCGACACTCACGCCGAGCGCGGCAGCCGCCGCGCCGATCTTGACCAGGTCCTCGATCGCGTGCTCGTTGGGTGACATTCGGGCGAGCGGCAGTTATATCGCTCGGACCCGCCGCCCGTCAGGCGACCGTGCCGCTGGGGTTTCCCCACGAACGCAGGCCATTTGCGACCGCCAGCGTGGTCACCGGGCTCGCCCGCAGCGCCGCGAGCGCGCTGGCCACACCCTCACGGTCGCCGTGCCTGGCCGCCATCTCGAGCTCGCGGTACTGAGCCGCCACCTGACTTACAGCCGACAGGTGACGCTTCAGCTCCGTCTGCTCTCGCGCTGTCCCCGGAGGGGTCTTCAGCTTCAGCAGCTGCGTCGACTCCGTTTCGATGACCGGCACGAGTTGCGAGATGTAGGCGGACAGCGCCTTCATTTGCTCGGCGCGCGAGTTGGCCACGGCCGGTGGCGTGAGCGAACGGGCCTCGCGCACCGCGGTGGCGCAGATTGCATTGGCCCGGGCACCGAAGTCCGCGCGCGTGTACTTCGAGCCGCACCCGCCGAGAACGACGGCGACCGTGAGAACGGCGGCGGTCCCTCCCGCAAAGCGCACGGCCCGAGGATAGTTCAGGGCAGATCCGGTCTTGTGCCGGGTCCACATCGCTCGAGCATTGGCCGTGTCGCCCCAGATCCTGATGCTCGACGAGCCCTTTGCCGGGCTCGACGCCGAGGCGCGCGCGACCCTGCTCGAGGACGCGAGGTCCGCGCTGCGCTCGCCGACCCGAACCACGCTCGTCGTGGTCCACGACCGCGCCGAGGCGTGGGCCTTGGCGGACCGCCTGCTCATCCTGATCGACGGCCGCGTGGAGGCCGAGGGGCCGCCGCGCGAGCTGCTCGAGCATCCGCCGAGCGAGATGGTGGCGCGCTTCCTTGGCTTTGACGGAGCGCTGCGCGAGGCCGACGCGCTCGTGCTGACCCGGCCGCCGCACGTCGTGCTCGACCCGGCCGGCCCGTGGCCGGCGCGGGTGGCGCGAGCGACCCCCGTCGAGGACGGCGTCCGTCTGGAGCTCGAACTCGAGCGTGGTCGGGTGTATACGTTGGCCCCGCTGCCGGCGCCGGCGGTTGGGGATGCGGTTCGCTTCCGCCTCGACGGCGGCGTACGCTTCCCGCTCGCCGGGACCACGATTCCGGTCACCGCCCGCTGATGAGCTTCCGATCGCCCATGACACGGATCGCCCCGAATCCCTTCCCGGGCGAGCTGCGCTACTGGCTCGAGCTGGCACAGCTGATGGCCGACCCGGTGTTCCGCACCCGCCCGGATCCGGGGCCGACACAGGGCCGCCCGGTGATGCTGATTCCCGGCTTCCTGGCCGGGGATACGTCCCTGACCGTGCTGGCCGGTTGGTTGCGCCGACGCGGCCACGCGGTGAGCGGAAGCGGAATCCGTATCAACACCGGCTGTGGCGGGAGCGAGCTCGCCCGGCTCGAGGCGCTGCTGGCGAGGTTCGATGCGCCGGTCATCCTGATCGGCCAGAGTCGTGGAGGCACGTTCGCCCGCGCGCTGGCCGCGCGCCATCCCGACGCCGTCGAGGCCGTGGTGATGCTCGGGTCCCCCATTCGCGATCCGCTCGCGGTCTCGCGGGCGGTGCTGAATACGGTCCGCGCCGTCGCACGGCTCGGCGATCTTGGCGTCCCGGGCCTGTTCTCGAGCGAGTGTCTCGACGGCGCGTGCTGCGCGGAGTTTCGAGCCCTGCTCGAGGCGCCGCTGGACCCACGTGTGCGCGGTCTGGCTCTGTACTCGCGCAGTGACGGGATCGTGAACTGGCGCGCCTGCCTCGATCCAGCCGCGCGGTGCATTGAGATCGAGGGCAGCCACTGCGGGATGGGGGTGAACGCCCATGTCTACCGGGAGCTCGAGCGTCTGCTGGCGCGATCGGAGGCGGCGCCATGCAGTCCATGAGTGCCCAGGACGCGATGTTCCTCCACGTCGAGAACGACGTGACGCCCATGCACATCGGAGGCGTGAGCATCTTCGACGGGCCCCCTCCGCCGTTCCCCGAGTTGCGCGCGATGGTAGCGCGCAAGCTCCACCACACCCCGCGGTATCGGCAGAAGGTGCGTTTCGTGCCGCTGGGCCTCGGCGAGCCCGTGTGGGTCGACGATCCGTACTTCGACATCGACTACCACCTGCGCCACAGCGCGGTCCCGGCGCCGGGCAGCGAGGCCCAGCTTCGCGCCACCGCAGCGCGGGTGTTCTCCCAGCACCTGGACCGGGCCCGGCCATTGTGGGAGATCTGGATGGTCGAGGGCCTCGACGAGGGGCGCTGGGCGCTGCTATCCAAGGTCCACCACTGCATGGTCGACGGCGTCGCCGCTACCGACCTGATGTCCGTGATGTTCGACGACAGCGGCGGGCGCGAGGATGCCGACATGTGGGAGCCCGAACCCGAGCCATCGGGCCTGGAGATCCTGGCGCGGAGCGTTACGAGCCGGACGCTCGACCCGGCCGCTCAGCTGCGCTCGGCGCTGGTCCAGCGCTCCGAGCTCATCCAGATTGCCACCTCAACCGCCCGCGCCATTGCCGCCGCCGCGCCGGCGCTCCGCCCCGCCACGTCGTCGCTCACGGGACCCATCGGCCCGCACCGCGTATGGGCGTGGGCCGACGCCGGGCTGGACGACGTCAAGACCGTCCGGGCGGCGCTCGGAGGAACGGTCAACGACGTCGTGCTGGCGATGATCACCGGTGGGATCCGCGAGCTGCTCGAGTCGCGCGGCGAGAGGATCGGTCCCGATCGCACGGTGCGGACGATGGTGCCGGTATCGGTTCGGCGACCGGGCGAGCAGGGCGTCTACAACAACCGGGTGTCCGCCGTGTTCGCCCGGCTGCCGGTCTCGCTTGACGATCCGGCGCGCCGCCTCGCCGACATCCGCGCGCAGATGGACGGCATCAAGTCTTCCAAGCAGGCCGTGGCCGGCGACACACTGGCCCAGCTGTCTGGCTTTGCCCCACCGATGCTGCTGGCCCTGGGCAGCCGGGTCATGACCCGCTCGCTGCGCTTCAACATGGACACGGCGACCACCAACGTGCCCGGCCCCCAGCGCGCGGTCCACGCCCTCGGGCACAGGCTGCTCGCGTCCTACCCGTACGTGCCGATCGTCGGCACGATCCGCATCGTGGTGGCGATCTTCTCCTACGACGGCCGGCTGTACTTCGGGGCGACCGGCGATCGCGATCACGCACCCGACGTAGACGTGCTCACCGGAGGAATCGAAACCGGACTCGGCGAGCTGCTGGACCGCGCGAGCGCGGAGGTGCCGACCCGGAGCTGACGTAGGCCCTCGTGCACGGGTGATGACATTCGTCATAGGCGGGCTTCAGGGTCCGGGGCTACCATCGGCCGGGGAGCCGCCAGCAAAGGAGGAGCCGATGTCCCTCACGACAACCAGCATCGCTCGCGCCAGGGACGTGACCAGGCGCTACGGCCAAGGCGCCACCGCGGTTGACGCTCTGCGTGGAGTGTCACTCGAGGTCGAGAAGGGACACCTCGTGGCGGTGATGGGACCCTCGGGCTCCGGCAAGTCGACGCTGATGCACACGATGGCCGGGCTCGATCGTCCGACCAGCGGCTCGGTCCTCATCGCCGGCACCGAGATCACCGATCTCGACGATGCCAAGCTGACGCTGCTCCGCCGCGATCACGTTGGCTTCGTCTTCCAGTTCTTCAACCTGCTGCCGATGCTGAACGCCGAGGAGAACGTCCTGCTGCCACTGACGATCGCCGGCAAGGACCCGGACCGGCAGTGGGTCGACGAGCTGTTCAGCATCACCGGACTGGCCGCCCGGCGCAAGCACCGTCCGGCCGAGATGTCGGGTGGCGAGCAGCAGCGCGTGGCCATCTCCCGTGCGCTGGTGACCCGCCCGACGATCCTGTTCGCCGACGAGCCGACCGGCAACCTCGACTCGAAAACCGGGGGCCAGATACTCGATCTGCTCCGCAACTCGGTGGACAACTACGGTCAGACGATCGTCATGGTGACCCACGAGCCGCGCGCGGCATCGATCGCCCACCGAATCCTGTTCCTCGCCGACGGTCTGATCGTCAAGGAACTGACCGGGGCCAGCGCCGGCGACGTTCTCGAGGTGATGAGCGAGCTGTCGGCGTGACCCGAGTTGCGATCAAGGGCCTGCTCGGCCGCAAGCTCAGAGCGGCACTTACGGCAATCGCCATCGTCCTCGGCGTGGCGATGGTCAGCGGTACATACATCCTCACCGACACGATCAAGGGCGCCTTCTCGACCGTATTCACGCAGGCGTACAAGAACTCCGACGCGGTGATCACCGGCAAGAGCGCGATCTCCAACAACACGAACGGCAACGGAGCCACCGTGCCCTCGCTGTCGGATTCGCTGCTGACCCGCGTCCAGGCGCTGCCCCAGGTCGCGCAGGCCTCCGGCTCCATCTCCGACCAGGCCCAGCTGGTCGGCCACAACGGCAAGGTGATATCCCGCGGCGGCGCCCCGAGCCTGGCCTTCAGCTACACGCCGTCGGGCCAGCGCTTCAGCCCGCTGTCCCTGACCTCCGGTCAGTGGCCGAGCGGACCCGATCAGGTCGACATCGACCAGGCCACGGCGAGCAAGCAGAACTTCGCCGTCGGCCAACCGATCGGGGTGATAGCGCGCGGCCCAGTGCAGCGGTTCAGGATCGTCGGAACCGTGAAGTTCGCCGGCCTGTCCTCGCTCGGCGGAGCGACGATGGCCATCTTCACCCTGCCCACCGCCCAGCGGATCTTCAACAAGCCCCGGCAGATCGATCAGATCAGCATCGCGGCCAAACACGGGGTGTCCTCGAGCCAGCTCGTCCAGGCCATCAAGCCGCTGCTGCCGTCCAGCGCACAGGTGCGCACCGGACAGGCCCAGGCGCAACAGGCGACCAAGGACACCAGCGACTTTCTCAACATCTTCCAGGACTTCCTGCTCGCGTTCGGCGGCGTGGCTCTCTTCGTCGGCAGCTTCGTGATCGCCAACACGCTGTCGATCACCGTCGCCCAGCGCACTCGCGAGCTGGCCACGCTGCGCACGCTCGGCGCCACGCGCCGGCAGGTGCGCGCCTCGGTCCTGCTGGAGGCATTCGTTATCGGTGTCCTGGCCTCGATCGTCGGGCTGTTCGTCGGCTTCGGGCTGGCCCGCGGGCTCAACGCCCTGTTCGTGTCGTTCGGCATCGATCTGCCGTCGACGAGCCCGGTCTTCAAGACGCGGACGATCGTCGTCTCGCTGCTCGTCGGCATCGTGATCACGGTGCTGGCCGCGCTGCGGCCGGCGCTGCGCTCCACCCGGGTGCCGCCGATCGCCGCCGTGCGCGAGGGGAGCGTGCTTCCGCCCTCGCGGCTGGAGCGCTTCGGAGCCTATCCGGCGATCGGCACGATCGTCGGTGCGGTGGTGCTGATGTTGATCGGACTGCTGGTCAGCAGCCTGTCGACCGGCGTGCGGTTGCTGGCCATCGGACTCGGCGCAGTGGCGCTGTTCCTGGGTGTGGCGATGCTCGCGCCGCGGCTGGTGCCGCCGCTGGTTCGGGTGCTGGGCTGGCCGGCGACGAGGATCGGCGGCGGGGCCGGCAAGCTGGCGCGGGGCAACTCCTCGCGCAACCCGGCGCGGACGGCCAGCACCGCCTCGGCGCTGATGATCGGGCTCGCGCTGGTCACGCTGGTCGCCGTGCTCGCGGCCGGACTGCGCTCGCGCTTCGAAGGCGCCGTCAACCAGCTGTTCGTGGCCGACTACGCGCTCACGGCGACGAACAACTTCTCCCCGATCGGCACGTCCTCGGCGGCGGCGCTGGCCAGGGTGCCCGGCGTGACCGTGGTCTCCTCGGTCCGGGCCGGCGACGGTAAGGCGTTCGGCTCGCATATCAACGTGACCGGAGTCCAGCCCAATGTGAGCAGGGTGATCGCGATCGACTGGAAGGAAGGAAGTCCCGCCACACCGGCGCAGCTGGGCACCAACGGCGCCTTCGTGGCGGACGCCTACGCCAAGGCGCAGCACCTTCATATCGGCTCGCCGCTAACGGTCGAGACCCCCACCGGGACGACGCTTCACCTGGTCCTGAAGGGCATCACCTCGCCCCCCAAGGGCGGCAACCCGTATGGCGACGTGACCATCTCCACGGCGCTGTTCGACCGCGTGTACTCCAATCCGCAGAACCTGTTCTCATTCCTCGACGTGGTCGGCGGCGCCACCCCGGCCAACACCCAGCGGCTGAGCGCGGCGCTGAACGGGTTCCCCGACGCCAAGCTGCAGACCAAGTCGCAGTTCAGGACCAATCAGGAACAGGGCCTGAACACCCTGCTGAACCTGCTCTACGTCCTGCTGTCGCTGTCAATCGTCATCAGCCTGTTCGGGATCGTGAACACCCTGGTGCTAACCGTGTTCGAGCGCACGCGAGAGCTCGGCATGCTCCGCGCCGTGGGGATGAGCCGGCGCCAGGTCCGGCGGATGATCCGTCACGAGAGCGTGATCACCGCGCTGCTCGGGGCCACGTTTGGGATCCCACTGGGCGTGATCCTGGCCCTGATGATCGGCGCGGCGATCAACTTTGCCGCCTTCACCGTGCCGTGGGGGACGCTCATCGTGTTCGTGGTCGCGGCGATCGTCGCGGGCCTCATCGCGGCCGTATTCCCAGCCCGGCGCGCGGCGCGACTGAACGTGCTCCAGGCGCTCCAGTACGAGTAGCCACCGGGGCACGAGTAACCGAGTGCTGCGAAACGCCGCTTTCGCCCGCCTTGTCTACTATCGGCCGCTCGGGGCAACCACAGAAAGGACTGTAATGAAGAGTATTTTGGGGAAGCGCGGCCTTGGCGTGCTGTCCGTTTCCATCCTCGCGGGCGCCGCGGTCGCGGCCGGCACATCAAGCGCTAACCAAGGAAGCGTGAAGCTTCCCCCGGGCGCAGGGACGGCGAAGATCACGCGCGCGTCGACCGCCGGCGCGGGACCCGTGACCAAGACCTTCTCGTTCATCGGCAAGCCCGGGGGTAAGACCCAGGGGATCGTCAACGTCGACGACTTCCAGATGAACGCGCGCTGCAGCAAGCAGGGCAGCCCGATCATCTACGCGTTCTCGACCGCTCCCGCGGCGGATCTGTTCGGCCGCATCTTCGACGGGCTCGGGCGGCTCCACATCATCAAGAACAGCTCGTTCAACAAGGGAACCAAGGGCATGGCCGTGGCCACCAGCAGCGGCGACTTCGACGCCACCGGCACCCTGCTGTTCGAGACCTCGAAGGGCAAGACCGTGACCGTCAACTACGCGTTCGACAACAGCACGACGCTGTCGAAGCAAAAGGTCTGCACGGTCTACGGATCGCTGATCGCTTCCTGACAAACGTCCTGGCCACTGGCTCCCCGCGGTCGCGGGGGGCCAGCGCCGGGCCCGCCGTCACCCCAGCTCGTCGACCAGATCGGCGATCGATTCGACGATCCGTGACGCGCGGTACGGGTGGCGCTCGGCCTCAGCCACCGTGGTCACACCGCTGAGCACGAGGATCGTCTCCATGCCCGCCTCGAGGCCGGCCACAATGTCGGTGTCCATCCGGTCACCAACCATGGCCGTGGTCTCGGAGTGGGCGTCGATCGCGTTCAGCGCCGAGCGCATCATCAACGGGTTCGGTTTGCCGACGAAGTACGGCTCGACCCCCGTGGCCCGGCTGATCAGGGCAGCCACCGAGCCGGTCGCGGGCACGGCTCCATCGACGGTCGGGCCGGTGGGATCGGGGTTGGTGGCGATGAACCGCGAGCCCGCGCCAATCAGACGAATGGCGCGCGTGATCCGCTCGAAGCTGTAGGTGTGCGTCTCGCCGAGCACCACGTACTCGGGCGCGCGCTCGGTGAGCGTGTACCCGCACCCATGCAGTGCGGTCGTCAGCCCCGCCTCGCCGATGACGAACGCCGAGCCTCCGGGGCGTTGGCCCTCGAGAAACCGCGCCGTGGCCAGCGCCGAGGTCCAGATCGCCTCCTCGGGCACCTCGAGACCGCTGGCGTGCAGCCGGGCGGCGAGGTCCCGGTTGGTGTAGATCGAGTTGTTCGTCAGGATCAGGAAGCGGACGCCGCGCTCCTTGAGGCGCGCGATGAACCGATCCGCTCCCGGGATCAGATGCTCCTCGTGCACGAGGACGCCATCCATGTCCATCAACCACGATTGGATGTCACGCTTGACCATTGGCACTTTCGGGTCGGTGTCGATCGACCGATCCTCCCACGTGGCCCGGGTGAGTACGCCGTCCCGGTTGGTAAACAATCCGCATGCCTGGTCAGGAGATCGGCCGCGATTTTCACCGTCCGCTGATCGCGGTCACGACGTCAGAGATTCGCCGTGCCCAGGTCATCCGCCCAACGCCGCAGGGCGAGCCACCCCAGCACGAGATGGCATTGGGCCTGAAGTACCTCCGAGCGATCGAGGCGGCGGGCGGGCTCCCGGTGGTGGTGCCGCCCCTGGAGAAGATCGCCATCGCGCCCCTGCTCGATCAGGTTGCCGGAGTCTGCCTGTCGGGCGGACCCGACCTCGACCCGGACAGCTACGGCGAGCGTCGCCATTCGCTGACCGGCCCTACCGAGCGAAGCCTCGACACCTTCGAGCTGGCTCTCGCGCTGGCCGCCGACGCGCGCGGCCTGCCGATCCTGGCCATCTGCCGCGGGATGCAGGTCCTCAATGTGGCGCGCGGAGGGACACTTCACCAGCATCTCCCCGACCTGGTCGGCGATGACGTCTGCCACCGCCAGACCGCGCCCGGCAAGGTGGTCACCCACTGGGTCACGCTCGAACGCTCGAGTCGGCTGGGCCAGGTCCTGGGCCGCGGGCGCACCAAGGTGAACTCGTTTCACCACCAGGCCGTGGCCGACCTCGGATCCGGCCTGGCGATCACCGGTCGGGCCGCGGACGGCACCGTCGAAAGTCTTGAGGCCATCGATCGGGAGTTCGTCGTGGCCGTGCAGTGGCACGCCGAGTGCCTGATCGACCGCGACAGCCATCTCGGCCTGTTCGAGGCGTTCGTAAATTCCGCTCTTTGGGGAAACCGCTTGGCCCCGCCGGTGGCTCGCGCGGCGTAGGGTTTACAAACGGTGCACGATCACCAAGCGATCGCAAGATCACTCCCTCCTGCTTGGGCTGAGTGGAACGCCTCCGAGCCCTACACGGTGGGGATCGAGGAGGAGGTAATGCTGGTCGATCCCAGCGACTGGTCACTGGCCCAGCGGATCGACGATGTCTTGCCGGCGCTGTCAGACCAGCTGGCTCCGCGCGTGACGGCCGAGACGCACGGTTCGGCGATCGAGCTGACCACCACGCCGCACCTGAGCGCCGAGGCCGCCGCGGACGAGGCTGCCGACCTGCGGACCGCACTGGCCGGCGAGCTGGCCGACTTCGGGCTGCGGGCAGCCAGCGCCGGCACCCATCCGTTCGCGGTGTGGACAGAGACGCAGATCTCCAGCGGCGCGCGGTACCAGCTGGTGTACGGGTCGATGCGCGAGCTGGCCCGGCGCGAGCCCACCTTCGCGCTTCACGTCCATGTTGGCGTCTCGGCTCCCGATGCCGCCATCGAGCTGCACGATCGCCTCCGCGCACATCTGCCCCTCCTGCTGGCGATTTCGGTCAACTCGCCGTTCTGGCAGGGTCGCGACACGGGGCTTGCATCGGCCCGGACCCCCGTGTTCGGCGCCTTCCCACGCGTGGGCATCCCGCGGGTGTTCGCGTCCTACGAGCACTACGTCGAGGTGGTCGATCAGCTACTTCGCTGCGGCGCGTTTCCCGAGCCGACGTTCCTCTGGTGGGACGTCCGGCCCCAGCCTCGCCTCGGTACCGTCGAGGTGCGCGTGATGGACGCCCAGAGCACGGTGGCCGAGACGGGCGCGCTCGCCGGGCTGGTCCAGGCCATCGCCCACCTCGAGCTGGAGGAGGGATATCAGCCACAGGCGCTGATCGACGCACCGGAGATCCTCGAGGAGAACCGCTTCCTCGCCGCTCGCGATGGAATGGACGCTCGCCTGATCGATCCCGTGCTCGAGACCCGCGTGTCGGCGCGCGAGCTGCTCCATCGGCTCACCGACGCCGCGCGGCCCCACGCCGCCGACCTCGGCTGCGAGGAGTCGCTCGACCTGCTCTCCGAGGTGGCCAGCGAAAACGGCGCACCCCGGCAGCGCAGACTGGCCGGACGGCGGCCGCGGCTGTCCTCCCTGGTCGAGCGCCTCGCCGACGCATTTTCTCCCCCGCGTGGCGCACAGGCGCGATTGCGGCCAGAATAGGCGCCACGTCCAGACGCGCGGGCGCGCGCCGAGGGGCGCTCAAGACACTTACGACTCGCGACAGGAGCGGTGATGGCGACTGATAAGCCGATGCAACTGGGAATGGTCGGACTGGGGCGGATGGGCGCAGGGATCGTTCGCCGCTTGATGCGCGACGGTCACAGCTGCGTCGGCTACGACGTCAACCCCGAGGCCGTCCAGGCGCTGGCCGCCGACGGCGCGGTCGGAGCCGATTCGCTGCAGGACTTCGCCGCCAAGCTGTCCAAGCCACGCGCCGTGTGGGTGATGGTGCCGGCCGGCGAGATCACCGACAAGACGATCCAGGCCGTGGCCGATGTGCTCGAGGAAGGCGACGTAATCATCGACGGCGGCAACACCCACTATCGCGACGACATCGCTCACGCCGAGGCGCTCCGGCCGCGGGGGATCCATCACGTCGACTGCGGCACCAGCGGGGGCGTGTGGGGATTCGAGCGCGGCTTCTGCCTGATGATCGGCGGCGAGACGGACGTGGTGGAGCGGCTCTCGCCGCTGTTCCAGTCGATCGCGCCGGGCGTCGGCAGCGCCCCGCGGACGCCGGGTCGCACCGGCGAGCCGGCGCACGCCGAACAGGGCTTCCTGCACTGCGGCCCCAACGGCGCCGGCCACTTCGTCAAGATGGTTCACAACGGCATCGAGTACGGGATCATGGCCGCCTATGCCGAGGGCCTGAACGTCATTCGCAACGCCGACATTGGCAAGCGCCAGCAGGAGATGGACGCCGAGACGGCCCCGCTCGAGCACCCCGAGTACTACCAGTACGACATCGACACCACTGCCGTGGCCGAGGTCTGGCGGCGGGGCAGCGTGATTGGGTCATGGCTGCTCGACCTGACCGCCGAGGCCCTACTTCAGTCGCCCGATCTCGATGCGTTCTCGGGTCGGGTGTCGGACTCGGGCGAGGGTCGCTGGACATCGACCGCGGCGATCGAGGAGGGGATTCCCACGCCGGTCCTGACCGCCGCCCTGTACTCCCGCTTCAGCTCCCGCAAGCTCGACGAGTTCGCCAACCGCACGCTGTCGGCGATGCGCAAGGAGTTCGGCGGGCACGACGAGAAAGCGAGCTGACGCTGCCTGCCCGTCGCTCCGCGGCGGGCGCACGTCGGTGACATATAGGATGGCGACATATGGGGCAGCGGGCGGCCGTGCTTTCGCGCGTCCTCGTGAACCGTGGGTTGAGGCGCGCCGAGCTGGCATTCGCCGGCTTCACCACCGCCGAATACGGCGTGTGGGTGGCCATGCTGGTCTACGCCTTCGCCCGCGGCGGGACGACGACGGCTGCCCTGATCGCCGTGATCCAGCTCGTGCCGGCGGCGATCGTGGCGCCGCCCGCCGCGGCCATCGCCGATCGCCGGGGCTCGGGCTTTGCCCTGCGCCTCGGCTATGTCCTGCAGGCAGCGGCGATGGCCGGCACCGCGGTCGTGCTGCTGGGCGATGGACCGGCGCCGGTGGCTTACGCGCTGGCCGCGGTGGCGGCATCGGCGGTGACGATCACACGGCCGGCTCAGGCTGCCTTCGTGGCCGCGGTGGCCGCGCACCCCGACGAGCTGACCGCGGCGACCGCGCTGTCGAGCTGGATCGAGAGCACCAGCGTGCTGCTCGGCCCGGCGGTCGCGGGCATTCTGATCAGCGTGAACGGGCCCGGGACCGTGTTCGCAGCGTTCGCCGTGATCGTCGCCACCGGAGCCGTGCTCGTCAGCGGAGTGCAGCCTGGGCGTGAGCCAGCCGCCGACCACCACGAGGAATCCGACGAATCGAGCCTGCTGGCCGGATTGGCCGTGCTGCGATCCGAGCCCGACACCCGCTCGCTGCTGCTCGTCCTGGTGTCCGATTTCGTGGCCACGGGTGCCCTCGACGTGCTCGCCGTCTACCTCGCGGTGTCCGAACTCGGGCTCGGTGCGTCGGGGGCCGGCTATCTGACCGCGGCATTCGGCGCCGGCGGCGTATTGGGCGGACTGGCCGCCCTCGGGCTGATCGGCGCCCGCTCGCTGGCGCGGCCCCTGATCGCCGCCGCGTTGCTGTGGGCAGCAGCCTTCGGGTGTCTAGCCGTATGGACGACCAAGTTCTCCGCGTTCGCGCTCCTGATCTGCGGCGGAGCGGCGCGTGGGGTGCTCGACGTGGCCGGCCGGACCCTTCTTACTCGAGTCACGGCGGCCCACGTGCTCGCCCGTGTGTTTGGAGTGCTCGAAGGGCTCGCGATGGCGGGCCTGGCGGTCGGCTCGCTGCTCGTCCCGGTGCTCGTGCAAGTCGGCGGCGGCGGGGCCGCCCTCGGTGGCATCGCCGTCGTGATCGTGCTGGCGGCACTGGTTGCGCTGCCCCGGCTGTTGGCCGTGGACCGGCGTGGGGTGGCCAGAGCGCAGGTAATGTTGCTGCGCAACAACGAGCTGTTTGCGGGACTGCCCGGCGCCATGCTCGAGGCACTGGCCGGGGAGCTAACATCGGTGCAGGCCGCGGCCGGCACGACGGTGATCCACCAGGGGGACGTCGGCGACAACTTCTACATAGTCGCGAGCGGCCAGCTCCGTGTTCTCGTCGATGGCGTACTCGTCCGCACCCTGGGGCCGGGGAGCGGTTTTGGCGAGATCGCGCTGCTCCAGGATGTTCCTCGCACGGCGAGCGTGATCGCCGAGCGCGATTGCCTGCTCTACGCGCTCGCCCGCGAGCCCTTCCTCGACGCGCTGGTGCCCGCCGTTCCTCAGTGACGCGCGGCTAAACTCGCGCTCGTGTCCAGCGGCGTCGGCGCACTTTCCGGGGCGGTGCGGAAGCAACGCTGGGTCAATTGGCTCGATTCGCACGGTTGGCTGCCGACCTGGTCGCCGGTGGCGGCCCAGCGCGCGCTGCGGGCGACGCTCGTCGCGCCGAGCGTGTTCGCCTTCTGCGACCTGGTCATCGGCAATATTCAGACGGCTCTGTTCGGCGCGTTCGGCTCGCTGGCCACGCTCGTCTTCGTCAGCTTCGCCGGCACACGGCGAGAGAAGCTGATCGCCCACACGATGCTGGCGCTGATCGCCACGCCGCTGATCGTCATCGGAACGGCCGTCAACGGGTCCGTCGTGCTCGCGGCGCTCGTGTCGGTCCCAGTGGCCTTCGCGCTGTTCTTCGCCGGCGTGTTCGGGGCGACCGCCGCCGCCGGGGTCACCGGCGCGCTGCTCGCCTACGTGTTGCCGGCGGCGTCGCCGGGCACCATGTCGATGGTTCCCGACCGGCTCGCGGGCTGGTGGATCGCCTCGGTGGTCGGGACCGCAGCGGTGCTGATCATCTACACGCCGCCCGGCGGCAACTCGCTCCGCGGCGCGGCGTCGAAGCTCGCCGGGGCACTGGCGGACGTGATCGACTCCGTGCTCGCCGACGGGGCCACCGAGGAACAGCTCGAGGCCGCCATCGACACCAAGCGCGAGTTGTTGACCGCCTTCAACTCGACGCCGTACCGCCCGACCGGTCTGACCGGTCCCGATCAGGCGCTGGCCAACGCGGTCGAACTGCTCGAGTGGTGTACCGCGTTGATCGTCGACACCGTCCACGAGCGGCGCGACCTGAACGCCGCGGTGCCTGCCGATCGCGAGCTACTCGAGGTCGCCGCCCGCTGTCTGCGCGAGTGTGGCCAGTTGCTCGTCGGTCATCGCGCCCGCCCCGACCTGGAGGCCCTGGAGGAAGTTCGCCGGCAGAGCGCAGCGCGGCTGCACGATCTCACGCCCGGGACCCGGGACATGCAGGAACAGGCCCAGATCTCCTTCCACGTACATCAGATCGCCGTGAGCGTGCTGGCCCTGGGAGCCGAGGTCATGGTCGCCTCGCGGCTGGCCACGGCGGACTGGGTCGCCCAGGCCCGCACTCGATGGTTCGGCATGGCCACCGGTGGCCCGGGCGACGAGCGACGGCTGGCCGGCGCCGCCAAATACGCCGGCGTTGCCTGGCGCCACGCCAGTCTGCGCTCGGTGTGGTTCGTCAACAGCCTCCGCGGCGCGCTATCGATCGCCGCCGCGGTCGCGGTCGCCGACCTGCTCAACGTTCAGCACGGCTTCTGGGTCGTGCTCGGCACGCTGTCCGTGCTGCGCAGCAATGCTGGCGCGACCGGAGCCACCGCGCTCCGCGCCCTGGCCGGAACGGTGGCCGGATTCGTCATCGGTGCCGGCCTCGTGCTGGCCATCGGCGATACATCGGCCGTGCTCTGGGTCGTGCTCCCGATCGCCGTGCTGATCTCCGCCTACGCGCCGGGCACGGCTCCGTTCGCCGTCGGCCAAGCCGCGTTCACGGTCACGGTGGTGGTGCTGTTCAACCTGCTGATCCCCACCGGGTGGAAGGTCGGAGAACTACGGATCGTCGATGTCGCCCTCGGGTGCGCGGTGAGCCTCCTCGTCGGCACCTTCTTCTGGCCCCGCGGCGCGTCTTCGGTCGTCGGTGACGATCTCGCTGACGCGTACCGCTCGGGCGCGCTCTACCTGTCCCGCGCCATCGAGTGCCTGTGCGTGGTGGTCGATGGGCCACCCGACGGCGCCGTCCCAGCAATCACGGCCGGCCTGCGCCTCGACGCCGCCCTGCGCGGATTCCTCGCCGAACAGGGGTCAAAGCGGCTGCCCAAGGTCGAGTTGTGGCGGCTGGTCGGTGGCGCGCTGCGACTGAGGCTGACGGCCCACGCGCTCGCGGGTCTACCCAATCACGACAGCGAGGAGATCGCCGCGGCGCAACAGGCGATCGGGCCTCGCGCCGAGATCCTCAGCGCCTTCTACGAGCAACTCGCCAAAGAGGTGGGAAGACCACACGGTAGCCCGGTCCCGGTCCTGCGAGCACCGACGTTTGACGAGGTCGCCGCGCAGCCCCGGACGTGGCACGCGATCTGGCTGTGCGAGCACCTCCACCACCTGGCCGAGCACCTCGCCGAGCTTGTCACCCCGGCCACGCATCTGGCCGAGATCAGGCGCCGGCCGTGGTGGCGGTGATCGCGGGCGCCGGGGTACGGCTCCGGGGCTAGTACGGCTCGGGCCGGGTGCGGGTCGGCCGGGGTGCGGCTGGGGACCAGCTAGTGCAGGAGGATCCTCAGCACGATCAGCAGCACCCCGAGCACGGCGCCCAGCGATGCCTGGGCGATCAGCTCGGTTCCCGTGAGCCCGCTGCGTATGCCGGCGACGAGCTCGTAGATGAAGATCATTGCCGCCGAGGCCCATACGGCGGCCTTGATGCCGTTGGCCAGCGGCACGCCGACGGCCCAGCAGATCAGCACGACCACGAGTGGCAGGGCGGCGCCGAGGACAACCGTTATCTCGCCGGCCAGCGCGTTGAGGAAGCCCACCAGGCTGAACGATTGAGGTGTTTTCAGCCGGTCTCCCACGAACCCGGCGTAGGTGTAGGCCAGCCAATAGAGCGCCAGCGCAACGCAGACCCCCTCCACGGTGGCGCCATACGTCTGGCCCTCGGTGCTTTCGGCCGCCAGCAGCGCGCCCACGGCGATCGTGCCGTAGATCAAGCCGGCCGGGTTGGCAACACTCAACAGGTGGCGCTTCAAGACCGGGGAAACTAATCACTTGGGAGCCATACTTGGCTGATGAGCCGGAAATGGCGAACGCGCACCACGGCCTGGCTGGCCGTGCTGAGACGGCCCGGACCGGGCGCGGTGGCGATCGCGGCAGTCGTTCTGGTGGCCGCCGACTGGGGCGCCGAGCTGGCCGGAGGCTCGACGTTTCCCGGCGGGCCTCTCGATGAGACCGCGCACCTGCTCACCACGCTCCTGCTTCTGTGGGCGATCGGCGGGCGGGCATGCGAGCGCTTCCTGATTCCGGCTCTGATCGCCTCGGTGGCGATCGACGTTGATCACATTCCGCAGCGTCTGGGCAGCGACTGGCTGACCGCCGGCACACCGCGGCCCTACACCCATTCGCTGCTGACGATCGCCATCGTCCTGCTGGCAGCCCTGCTGTGGCGCCGGCGCCGGCGCCGGGACATCATGCTGGGGATCGCCATCGGCCTCGCGCTCCATTTTTGGCGTGACCTGGCCGAGCCGGAGAGTGGCGTCGCGCTGTTCTGGCCCTTTTCGAACCACTCCGTCACGATCCCCCACTCGAGCTACGTGCTCGTCATGGCGGCTGTGGTTGCCGTCGCCACCTTCCGTTCGTGGCCGCGGCGAGCGCAGGCGCGAACGGTGCCGGTGGCGCAGGAATAGCTAAACAGTCTCTAAGGAAACTTTCACTGCAGCGGCGTGGAATGGGGCTTGCATGGGCGCGAGATGCCGTCGCGTGTCCCCGAGATAGGGCACAATGCCGGAAACTTGGACCGTTGGTGGGGCTCTCGTTGGCGCCAGTCGGGCGAGCGCAACTCATCCTGGTCCACCGTGTTCAGCCTGCTGACGGGCGCAACACGTCTGTTGAAAGCTCCTGCAGGCACGGCGAATTGATGGACTCAAGCCCCAACGTGACATGGCAGGACGGTCGACTCTCCCGCGAACGACGCTGGCGAGCGCTCGACACGTCCGGCGCGACGATCTGGCTGACCGGGCTACCCGCCTCAGGCAGGTCGACCATCGGGGCAGCACTCGAGGAGCGCCTGGTCGCCTGCGGCCGCCTCGCCTACCTGCTCGACGGCGACAATCTTCGCCACGGCATCTGCGGCGACCTCGGATTTGAGGCCATCGATCGCGAACGCAACGTGAGCCGTGTGGGCGAACTGGCGCGCCTGTTCGCCGACGCCGGGGCCATCGCCATCGTGGCGGTCGTATCGCCCTTTGCCGCGGCGCGACAGACCGTGCGACAGCGCCACGCGCAGTGTGGACTTCGCTTCTTCGAGGTCCACGTCGACACGCCGATCGAGGTATGCGTGGCCCGCGATCCAAAGGGGCTGTACGCGCGAGCGCATGCGGGGGAGCTGAAGGGCTTGACCGGGGTCGACGGTCCGTACGAGGCACCGCTCCGACCCGACCTACGGATGAGCGATGCCGTGGCAGTTCCGGCCGCGGTCGATGCATTGCTCGATCTGCTGGCGGAAGCCGATGAGCCTGCCGCTGGCAACGGAGCAGGCCTGATGCCGCATGCCCAGGCCGCCGGCTCGACCCTGACCTAGAGAACCAACAAGGAGCGAATACATGAAGCTGATTGGAGCCGGATTGCCGCGCACAGGCACGCTTTCGCAGAAGGTGGCGCTGGAGATGCTCGGCCTGCAGCCGTGCTACCACATGGTCAACGTCCTCATGGACCTCGACCTCGCGCCCCGCTGGCGCGACGCCCTCGACGGCAACGCGGACTGGGAGCAGATCTTCGACGGCTTCGAGGCCACCGTCGACTGGCCCGGTTCGTTCTTCACCAAGGAGCTCATCGAGGTCTACCCGGACGCCAAGGTCCTGCTCAGCGTCCGCGACGGCCAGGCGTGGGCCAAGAGCATGCGCGACACGATCTGGGGTTTGTTCTACGACAACGTCCTCATCCGTCACCTATCCGATGCGCGGGCCACGATCGACCCCAAATGGGACGGCTACCTCGAGATGATGCGCGAGTTCTGGCGTCAGAGCGGACTCATCCAGGGCGAGGAGACCACGGCCGAGTACATGGTCAGCGCCATGGACCGCTATCACGAGGAGATCAAGCAGACCGTCCCCGCGGATCGTCTGCTCGTCTGGTCGGTGGCGGAGGGCTGGGAGCCCCTGTGTGAATTCCTCGAGGTCCCGGTCCCGGACACACCGTTCCCACATCTGAACGACAGCAAGGAGTTCGGCAAGCGGATCATCGAAGGCTCGATGCTCGCCGTGCAGAACTACCTGGCCGAGACGAGCGAGGACCCCGTTCAGTCGGCGTCGTAGAGAACGCATCCCCCGCGCCGTCCGCTGCAGGTCGGCGCGGGCCGGGTTCGTCGGCCTGAGCGCGGGGTAGATTCAACACAAGGCCGAGATGCTGCTGTTTCATCACGCGCAGGGCCTCACGCCGGGGTGCCTGGGCTTCGCCGACGAGCTTCGAGCCGCTGGACGATGGAGGCCGACCAGTGGTCGGGCTCGACGTGGCGCGGGGGCTTGCGGAGACGATCGACGCTCGGCTTGCTGCAGAGCATCGGGTAATACCTGGAGGAGCCGGGGGCCCTGTCGCAGAGGCGTGCGGCCCGGGGTCGAGGCCCCGCGCACGGGCATGCGGCCCGCGCGCGGGTCTCAGCAGTTCCTAGTAGCCCTGGTTGCCGATGGTGCCGCCACCACCGCCACCGCCGCCGGAACCGCCTCCGCCACCGCCGGAGCCGCCACCACCGCCGCCGGAGCCGCCTCCACCGCCGCCGGAGCCGCCACCGCCGCCGCTCGGCGCGGGCGTGCCGCCGCCGGAGGACGAGGGAGCCGGCGAGCCGCCGCCCGAGGACGGGGCCACCGAGGATGAGGGCTGGGTGGCAGCGGGTGCCGCCTGCGTCGTCACGGGCGCCGCGGTCTGGGTGGTCACCGACGCCACCGCCGTGCTGGTGGTCGAAGTCTTCTTGTGGTGCTTCTTCTTGTGGTGGATCTGCTTCTTCTTGTGATGCACCTTCTTCTTGACCGTCTTGGCGGTCGGGTCCTTCACCGTGGTCGTGTTGGCCGCGTTGGACGTGGTGCTGCTACTTCCACCGCCACCGCAGCCTGCTACGGCCAGTGCGGCCGCCAGACTCGCCAGCATCGCTTTTCTCATCGGGCCCTACTCCTTTGTAGCTGGACGGGGCTTGGTCGCGAGATTACAAAAGTCCGCGAACGCCGGAGCAATGAGTGAACGCCTCAAAATCCTCTCCACCCTCACCCACCGCGACGACCGCGAGCAGCTAAGGTTAGCGCCGCCGACGGAGCCACCTGGTAGCACTTCTTGCACCAGACCGGCGTTACCAGCTGCAACCGGCGCCTACCAGACTGCACATGGAGCGTACAGGGGACCTTCAGGGAATGGAAGCTAACCGCGAAACCACCACCGCTCGCGAAAACGGCGAAATCGTCGAGAAAGCAGCGGCCGTCGGCGATCCGGCAACGGGCACGACAGGGGTGGTCGCGCCTGGCAACGGCGGCGAAGACGCTCAGGGCGCCGAGCGCCCGGCGGATCCCGCCCCCGACTCTCCGGCGGCCGACGGCGGCCCGAACTCCCGGTGGCTGCTGGTCGTCTGCTGCGTGGCGCAGTTCATGGTCATCCTCGACCTCAGCATCGTCAACGTCGCGCTGCCGTCGATCCAATCGAGCCTCGGCTTCAACGCCCCCAACCTGCAGTGGGTGGTGGACGCCTACGCCATCACCTTCGCGGGCTTCCTCATGCTCGGCGGCCGCGCCGCCGACCACTGGGGCCAGCGCCGTACGTTTGTCCTCTCGCTCCTGTTGTTCGGCCTCGCCTCGCTGCTCGGCGGCGTGGCGCCCAGCCAGGGGATGCTGGTCGGTGCCCGCGCGTTCCAGGGCCTGGCCGGCGCGCTGATGGCGGCTTCATCCCTGGCCATCGTCACATCTTCATTCCCGCCCGGCCCCAAGCTGCATCGCGCGATCGGAATCTGGGCAGCCATGAACGGCCTCGGTGGCGCCGCCGGCACGCTGTTTGGCGGGATCATCACCCAGGCCATCAGCTGGCGCTGGGTACTGTTGATCAACCCGCCGATCGCAGTCGTCACCGCCGTCGTGGGCTATGCCGTGGTCGTCGACCGCCGCCGCGGCCGCGACGCCCCACCGTTCGACATCGCCGGCGCGCTGACGCTGACGATTGGCCAGATGATCCTCGTCTACGGCGTGGTCAAGGCGGGCACGAACGGCTGGAGCTCGCCCGAGGCGATCATCCCGATCCTCGTTGGTCTGGTCATGCTGGCGGGGTTCGGACTCATCGAGGACCGCTTCGCACGCGCGCCACTCATCCCCTTCAAGGAACTGACCAAACCACTGAAGACGGCCAACGGGATCGTCGTGCTGTTCAGCGCCGCGCTGTTCCCGATGTGGTTCTTGAGCTCCCTGTACCTCCAGCAGGTCCTCGGTCTCTCGCCGCTGGACGCCGGGCTCTGTTTCCTGCCCATGGCCCTGACGATCATGTTCGTGGCCCGAAGTGCCGGCGGGCTGGTGAGCCGCTTCGGCGTCCGCGCGGTGCTCGGCAGCGGCCTGACGATGATGACGATCGGCCTGCTGCTGTTCACGCGGATCGCCGCCAGCGGCAGCCCGATCGTGTACGTGGTCGTGCCGGGCATCCTCACCGCAGCCGGCATCGGCTTCTCGATCGTGCCCTCCACGATCGCCGCCACCCAGGGCGCCAAGCAGGGGCAGGCCGGACTCGCCTCGGGTCTGGTCAACACCTCGCGCCAGGTCGGCGGTGGTCTGGGTCTGGCGCTGCTGATCACACTGGCCACGCAGTACACGACACAGCAGATCGGCAACGGCCACGGCGTGCCCCAGGCGCTGACCGACGGCTTCCGGATCGGCTACATCATCGCCGCTGGGTTCACCGCTGTCGCACTGGTGGTTACGTTGATCGCGGTCCCGAAGCTGGCCGTGAAGGGCACGCCGGTCCGGCGAGTGCCGGCGATCATCGCCCTCAGCTTGGTGATCGCGGCCTTCCTGGGCATCGAGATCGCGACCGCCGGCAACCACGGCGCCCCGATCGGCGCCTACGTGAAGGACAACACGGACGTGTTCGTCACCCAGCCGAACCTCCACCCGCCGATCGTGCGGACGGGCAACGTCGCCACCAGCCGCCTCGCGCCCGGATACATCTTTATGACCAGCTTCTACGACCTCACCCAGCCCCCGATGACCGGTCAGAGCGGGCCGCTGATCCTCGACAACCGTGCGCAGCCCGTGTGGTTCCACCCGGTGCCGGAGGATATGGTCGCCGCCAATCTGAGCCGCCAGACCTACCACGGCCAGCCGGCCATCGCCTGGTGGCAGGGCAACATCACCAGCGCCGGCCAGACGCTGAGCGGCGAGGACGTGATCGTCGACAAGCACTACCGCGCGGTCGCCACGCTGAGGGGCAAGGACGGGTGGATCCTCACCCTGCACGAGCTGGTCGTCGATGGCAACCACGCCTGGGTCACGGCGAACAAGAACGTCCCCATGGACCTGTCGAAGTACGGCGGCGCCTACAACGGGGTCGTGATCGATTCGGCCGTCCAGGAGTACGACCTCAAGACCGGCAAGCTGCTGTTCACCTGGGACGCGCTCAAGCACGTCAACCCCAGCGACTCCGAGGCCTCCCTGCCCACCAACGGCTTCCCGTGGGACGCCTACCACGTCAACTCGATCCAGGTGCTCGGCAACGGCACATTCCTCGCCTCGATGCGCAACACCTGGGCGTCGTACCTCGTCAACGCCAGGACCGGCGCAATCGAGTGGACGCTCGGAGGCCGCCACTCGAGCTATACGTTCAACCAGGGCGCCGGCTTCCAGTGGCAGCACGACGTCGGCATGCATCCGGGCAACGTCGTCACGATGTTCGACGACCACTGCTGCCAGATCACCGGCGGCGGCACGTACGTCTCGCCGACCGGGCCATCGCGCGCCCTCGTGCTCAAGCTGAATCCGCAGACCCATCAGGCCAGCATGGTCGCCCAGTACGGCCGCGGCAATTTCGACGCCGAGTACATGGGCAATGCCCAGCCGTTGCCCAACGGCAACATGATGGTCGGCTGGGGCTCGCAGCCCTACTTCTCCGAGTACAGCCACTCCGGACAGCTGCTGCTCGACGCGGTGCTCCCCCACCCCGACCAGAGCTACCGCGCGACGCTCCAGCCGTGGGTCGGCAAGCCGCTGTACCCGCCGGTGGGCGCGGTCCGCAAGGTGGGCGGCAAGACCATCGTGTACGCCAGCTGGAACGGCGCCACCCAGGTCGCCGCGTGGAAGGTGTTCGCCAATCACGGGAGCGGGCCGATGCAGCCGGTTGCCGCCGCCGAGCGCAACGGCTTCGAGACCTCAATCGTCGTGCCGGCGGGGTACGCGAACTACCAGGTCGCGGCTCTGAACGCCCACGACCAGGCGCTGGGGACCTCGGCGACGTTCAAGTAGGCGCCTGCTGCGTTGGCCGTGCGTGGGGCACCGGCTACCGCCTTCCCGGGATGCTCTGCTCATCCCGGAACAGGTCATGGCGGTCATACCGCGCCTTGACCTGCACCAGCCGGGCGAAGTTCTCGGCGTAGTACTGCTGCTGCCAGTCCTTGATGCTGCGGTTGGGGAAGTTCTGGTAGCTCTCGTTCGGCGTGTCGGGCTTGATCAGGTTGATCATGTCGTCGGTCCAGGCGAGCAGGCCGTCCACGACATGCTTGGGCGAGTCGATCTTCCACACCGGGGTGGCGCGGAGCAGGGTCAGCATGTCGCGGTGGACGTAGGCGGTGCGGCGCCGGCCAATCGAGCCGACCACCGGCCCGCCGACCCAGCCGAGCGACCACATCGAGCCGTTCTCGTCCTTGGTCCGGACGGGACACTCGGCCAGCAGGTCGCCCACCTTGGCCATCACGTGGTCCGGCAGCGGCTTGCGCGAGTACCGGGAGATGTCGCCCCAGGAGTGGCGCTCCGCCTCCGTGCTGGCGAACATTGCCTGCATATCCCAATAGGAGAAGGTCGTGAGCGTGCTCTTCGCCGGTTTGCCAGCGGCCTGGATGAGGGGCTGCACCAGATCGCGCAGCTCCGACAGCGGCCCGATGTATTGACCGCGCGAGAACACATCGATCGCCTCTCGGGGTCCGCCGGTGCCCACCTCGGAGGCCTGCGCCATGGCCACGGCGTTCAGCGCGGAGGGCGCGTGCTCCAGGATCTTGTCGAAGGTGCCAAGCACGGCAGCCGCAGCATCGGCCCCGCGCCAGTCGAAGCGGTAAAAGGCGACGTCGTGCGGCGGTATCTGCTGCAGCTGGAACTTCCACTGCGTGTTGATCCCGAAGCTGCCCCCCGCCCCGCCGCGGCAGGCCCAGAACAGATCGGGGTGCTGGTGCTCATCGATCTCGCGCACCCGGCCATCGGCGGTGACGATTCGCGAGCCGACAAGATGGTCGCTGGTCAGTCCGGCCCAGTGGGTGTTGTAGCCAATCCCCCCGCCCAGCACGAGGCCCCCTATGCCCACCCCCAGGCACGTCCCGCCGGGGAGGACCCAGTCACCGAACACGGTGGCATTGAGGACGTTCTGGTTCTTCGCCGCCCCGCCCATGACAGCCGTCCCGGTGTGCTGGTTGAGGATCACCTGGTTGAGGTTGTTGACATCGATGATCAGGCCCTCGGTCGACGAGAAGCCGGCATAGCTGTGACCGCCGCCACGCGCGACCGGGTGTATCCCATGCGCACGTGACCAGTTGACACAGGTGACGACGTCGGCCTCGTCCACGCACTTGGCGATGGCCAGCGGCTTGATGTCGTCGAAGCGCGCGTTGGCGGCCTGGCTTGATACCACGTAGCCGGGATCGCCCGGCAGCAGCAGGATCCCGCGCAACGCGTGCCGGAGCTCCCGAAGCGCCCGCCTGCTGACGCGGCCATTGGCCAGCCGCGCGTGCCAGGTGGCGGAGCGAGCATCGGCAGCGAAGGGCAGCCACAGCCCAACCGCTCCGATCGCCCCCGACCGCAGCAGGTCCCGTCGAGTCAGCTCGGTCATCGGACCACCTCGATCGAGCCCATCATGCCCAGATCCTCGTGCGCGATGACGTGACAGTGCTCAACAAACCTACCGGTGAAATCGTCGAAATTGGACACGAACGTGAGTGAGTCACCCGAGCGCTTGGTGAGCACGAACGTGTCCCGCCACATGGGCTTGTCGAGCTTCCGGCCGTTGATCTTGGTGATCTTGAACGGGTTCACGTGGATGTGGTACACGTGCGCGTGGTCCATCAGCTTGTTATCGCAGTCGTTGGTCAACGTCCACTCCTCGGCCGTGTTCAGCTTCACGCGATACGGCTCCTCGTCGGCCTTGAACTGCTTGCCGTCGATGCCGAAGGACAGGAACTCGTTCATTGCGTCGCGCGCCACCGTGAAGCGGAAGTGCCGCTCGCGGACGATTGATCGCATCGGCGGGTCAAATGCGGGTAGCGAGGTCGGCAGGTGCATCTCGGGGCCGCTGCCCCTGACGTGGAGGGTGGCGATCGAGCGCGGCTGGAGTTCCGGCGGCTGGTCCTGAAGCCCCCGGACGGGCATGTTTGCGGCCAGATTGCAGAACAGATCCGACTCGTGCTCCGAGATCGACTCCGGCATCCCGGGGATGTTGGGCTTCTGACTCGAGCCGGGCGTGAGCATCAGCTCGTAGGTGCCGGGCTTGCCCGCCTTGACCAGGATCTCCACCCGGTTGCCGGACGACATCATCACCAGGTCCTCCCGCTCCGGTTCGGCCAGCGTCAGCCCGTCCCAGGCCAGGACGTGCAGCTCGTGCTCGTCCAGCTTGAGCGACATGTACTTGCCCTCGGCGGCATTGAGCAACCGCCAGCGCTGGACCTCGCCCGGATACATCGTGATCTTCGGCTTGAGCTTGCCGTTCACCGTGTAGAGCACGTTCTTGCGCGGGAAGAACGCCTGCTCTTTGGTCGGGTCGGGGATCGGATCGAGGAGCCCGTAGTCCTCGCCCAGCTCGATCGACTGGAGCACCATCACCCTCTCCTTCGCCCGGCGCACCTCATGGACTCGGTCGAGGTCGCCGCGCACGATGATCAAGCCAGCCATCCCGGCGCGGACCTGCTGGGTGACGGCGCCGTGATGGTGCGGGTGATACCAGTAGATGCCGGCGGGATGATCCTCGGGAATCGGGATCCGGTAGCGCTGCCGGTCACCGGGCGGGATCTTCAGGAAGATGTTGTCGGCGTTGCCGCTCGGCGACACGTGAAGGCCGTGGGTGTGGAGGTTGGTCGTCGTCCACTCGTGGGGCCGATCCATCTCCATGGGCGGCTGGTGGGGAATCCTGGGCAGGTGGTTACGCAGATCGACCAGCAGCTCATCGCCGCCCCTGAGCTCCCAGGTGTATCCGGGAACGACGCCGTTGTAGGTGTAGGTCCGGACCGGCTTGGGCGCTCCCATCTGCACCACGCCGGTAACACAGACAAGCTTCGACTTCAGGCGCCCGTTGTGGCTCTTCAACACCTGCGGCTGGCGCAGCTCGTGCTGCTGATCGGTGGCGGCCAGCGCGGCCGAGGATCCCCCGCCGGGCCACAGCCCCTGCGCGACCTCGGGCAGGGCGACGACGCCGGCTGCACCCAGGCCGTACTGGAGCATCCGCCGTCGCGTGAATCCCTGCTCTGTCAAGGTTCCCTCCTGTTTCAATGCGATGGGGCCCCGTTTCCCGCGCGGCAGGGTATGTGCGATCGGGGAGCCCTGTCAACCCAAGAATCAGGGGGTCGACAGAAATTGCACCTAAGGTGACAGGGTGGTGAATCAGCGGACCGAAACGTCCACCGCCGACGCCACGGCGCCCAGCATGCCCGATGAGCTCGACTCGCGCCATCTCGTGCGGCGCCTGGTGGCACTGGCGATCCTGCTCGCGCTGGTCGCGGCGCTCGTGGCCACCCTCCCCGGCCTCGGTTCGTTGCGGGCCCGGTTCGCCCGCGCCGATCCGCTGCTGCTGGCCCTGATCGGCGTGTGCAAGCTGTGCTCGTGCCTGTCGAACGTGGTCGCCTTCCGCAACGTGTTCTGTCCGCGCATGGGCTGGCGGTTCAGCTACCGCCTATCGATGGCCGAGCAGGCCACCAACGTGCTGTTGCCGACCGGCGGGGCGGGAGGCCTGGCCCTCGGAGCCTGGGCACTGCACGAGAGCGGAATGTCGACCGAGCACATCGGGCGCCGCAGCGTCAACTTCTTCGTCCTCACCAGCCTGCCGAACTTCGTCTGTGCGGCCGTCCTCGGTCCGCTCCTCCTGGCGGGAGTGTTTGCCGGCGAGGACCCCACGGTGGTCACGGCGATCTTCACCTCCCTGGCCTGGATCATCATGGCGGTCATCGTCGTGCTTCCCTTCCTGCTGGGCCGAATCGACCGCGACAAGCCGAGCGGGCGGATCGTGTCCAAGCTCCGCACCGGCGCGTGGCTGCTGGGCGAGGGCATCCACGACACGGGCCGGCTGCTGATATCGCGGCGGTGGCCGGCGATCCTGGGCGCAATCGGCTACCTCGCTTTTGACATCACAGCGCTGATCGTCGCCTACGCCGCGTTCGGCGGCGCACCGCCGCTGGGGCCGCTCATCTTCGCCTACGTGATCGGCCAGCTGGGCGGGCTGATCCCACTGCCGGCCGGCATCGGCGGCACCGACGGCGGGATGATCGGGGCGCTGGTGCTGTACGGCAGCTCGCTCTCACAGGCCACGGCCGCGGTCCTCGCTTACCGCGCCTTCCAGGTCGGAGTCCCGTCCATCCTCGGCACCATCGCGTTCGCGCGTCTGCGGAGCACGCTGCACCAAGCGGACGAGCCAGGCGCCGCGTGTGCGCCCCTCGCGGACGCCTCGCTCACGCCGGAGTGGCAAGCCGCTGATGGATCAGCTTGACGGCCATCGAGCCCTCGCCCACCGCCGAGGCCACGCGCTTGATCGACCCTGAGTGCACGTCGCCGACGCCGAACACCCCGGGCTGACTGGTCTCCAGGAACAGCGGCCGGTCGGTCCCGTAGGCCCCCAGATCATCGCTCTGCACATCGCGTCCGGTGAGCAGGAAGCCATGTTCGTCCATCGCCACCTTCCCCTGCAGCCAGTGCGTGTGCGGCGAGGCCCCGATGAAGCCGAACAGCGCCTTGACGGGAAGCTCGGAGCGCTCCGCGGTATTGCGGTTGGCGATCGTCACCGATTCCAGGGCATGCTCGCCGTGGAACTCGACCACCTCGCAGCAGGTCATGAGCTCGACCTTGGGGTGCCGCTCGAGCTCGTCGATCAGGTAACGCGACATCGACCTGGCCAGCTCCTCGCCACGGATCAGAAGCTTGCAGCTCGAGCCGTACTCCGACAGGTAGAGCGCGGCCTGCCCGGCTGAGTTCCCTCCCCCGACGATCAGTACGGGATCGCGCTCACAGAGCTGGGCCTCGGCGCGCGTGGCGGCGTAGTACACCCCGTTGCCCTCGTAGCGCTCGAGATCGGGGATGTCGAGTCGCCGGTACTGAGCGCCGGTGGCCACGATCACCGTCCGGCCATGGACCTCACCGCCATCGGCCAGGGTGATGGTGAAATGGCCGTTCTCGCGTTCGAGGCCAGCGGCTTGCGCCGGTACAACCAGACGAGCACCGAACTTCTTGGCCTGCAAAGTCGCGCGCTCGGCCAGCTCCAGCCCGGACACCCCGGCCGGGAACCCAAGGTAGTTCTCGATTCGCGAGGACGTGCTCGCCTGCCCGCCGAAGGCGACGGCATCGATGGCCTGGGTGTCGAGGCCCTCCGACGCCCCGTAGACGGCGGCGGCCAGACCGGCTGGTCCGCCGCCGACGATGACCAGGTCGCACATCGCCGGCGGAGCACCCCGCGCCCCGATCCCCAGCATCCCGCCGGCGGCCGAGTTCGACGGGTTACGCAGCACATGCTGCCCCCCGATCAGCACCGGCGTCTCCGCGGCCTCGATCCCGAGGTTGCGCAGCATCGTCTCGGCTTCCTCGTCGACCTCGAGGTCCTCGAACTGGTAGGGGACGCGGTTGCGGGTCAGGAACTCCCGCAGGCGCAGCGTGTCGCGCGAGTAGCGCGATCCGACCACCCGCACACCGCCGCCAATCTCGATCAGGATCGAGCGCCGAGACAGGAAGGCCCGCAACACGATATTGGCGAAGTCCTCATCCTCGCGCAGCAGCTGGAACAGATTGCTCAGCGGCACGCGGATAACCTCGCCCGGGTCGCGGACGACCGCGCTCAGGTACACGCTCGCCCCGGTGAGCAGGTTGAGTTCGCCGAGGAAGCGGTGCTGCCCGTGAACCGCGATCACCCTGTTCTCATCGCCGTAGCCCCGCACGATCGTGATCGCTCCCGACTCGATGACGAAGAAGTCGTAGGTCAGATCGCCCTCGCGAAAGAGCACGTCCCCCGGCGCGATCTTCTCGACCGTGCCTAGTTCACGCAGGCGCGCGCGCTGCTCATCGTCCAGGCGGGGAAACGCGCCATGGTGATCCGGCGGCTCCTCGATGCCCAGGCCCAGAGGCGCGCTCATGATTCCTCGGCCACCCGAAAGGCAACGTCATCGACGTAGCAGTAGGACCAGTTCTCGCCCGGCTCCAGCGACGTCACGATCGGGTGACCGCTGGCGCGGACATGGGCCGTGGCGTGGCGGTTGGGCGACGAATCGCAGCAGCCGACGTGGCCACACATGCGGCATACCCGCAGATGCACCCACTGACCACCGATCTTCAGGCAGTCCTCGCAGCCCGCGACCGTGTCGGGCCGCGCTACGACGATCTGATCGAGATGCGAACAGGTCGGCATCGCCTTCTCCTTTGTCTGAAAGCTGGGAAACGCATGACCTCACCTTTCAGGGTGACGAATGCGTCAAGCCCAGGAGAGGACTCCGTGCGCCTCTTACATCTCAAGCTGCTGGCTGCACAGGCCCCCGAGAAGACGGGCACATCCAGCACCGCCTCGGTCACCACGGACGAATGGTTGCACGCTCCAAGAGCGCTTGACGGGTTCGGGGGGCAGGTGTACGGTCCCGGCCAAGGGAGCCAAGTCCAGAGTCGTCCCGGCGCACAAGAGGGGGGTCTGGTCACTCCGACAGTGGCTCTCGGCAACACATCGAGTTGGCGCTTTCTGCGTGCCACGGAGGCTTTTCGTGTGGGCTCGGCGCCGTGCCGGATGGCATCGGCGGTAGGTAAGTGGTCGGTCAAGTGGGATCCATTTATGCTCAAACCGTCAGGACCAGCCCTGTGGTCTGGCGCTGAGGCCGTGAAATGTCGCCGACGCAGACGGATGTGATCGCGGGTTCGGACACACCGGCTTGGCCGCGGTCGACATCGCCTCACGAGGAGACCGAGCTGCGCCGGAGCTGGTCGGCACGCTCGGGCGAGCGGTCCGCTGAGCAACCCGATCTGGCCACCGGGCTCGACCCTCCAGGCGCCGCGGACTCCGCTCCGATCCGCGTGCTGGTCGTTGACGACGAGCCGGACGTCGAGCGCCTGTTTCAGATGCGGTTCCGCAAGGACATACGCGCCGGCGAGTTCGAGCTGCAGTTCGCCGCCGACGGCCAGCAGGCTATCGAGGCGATCGAGGCCGACCCGAATCTGGACGTGGTCGTCACCGATCTGAACATGCCGGTCATGGACGGGCTGGCGCTGCTGGCGGTGATCGACGAGATGAAACTGCCGCTCAAGACGATCGTGCTCAGCGCGTACGGGGATACGCAGACGGTCCGCATGGCGATGATGCGGAGAGCGTTCGACTTCCAGGTCAAGCCACTCGATGTCGACGAGCTTCGCTCAACGATCAGCAAGGACGTGATCGGCGAGCCGCCGCGATGAGCGCCACCGTGGCCACCTCCCCGGCGCCGGCGCAAAGCCTCCTGATCCGCACGCCCAGACAGCTCAGCCCGCTCGCCCAACTCGACATGCTCCCGGGTCCGGCGCTGTTCGCGATCGCCGCAGTCAGCTATTGGGGCCTGACTTATCTGGGCTACTCGCTGCCCTACCTGCCCAACCTGGCTTCACCTCTGTGGCCGCCCGCCGGGA
Source organism: uncultured Solirubrobacterales bacterium (assembly GCA_963796885.1). Lineage (GTDB taxonomy): Bacteria > Actinomycetota > Thermoleophilia > Solirubrobacterales > Solirubrobacteraceae > Palsa-465. The sequence continues at coordinate 1,039,005 of CAWCNP010000022.1, read as the reverse complement.
TCGCCGCCCTCCTGTTGATCGCAGTCTCGAAACGCTCCAGCCTCGCATGGGTGGCCGCAGGCATCTTCACGGGCGAGGTGATCAGCGACCTAATGCACAGCCAGGCGTTGCTGGACTCGCTTGGCTTCGGCCTCTCGACCCTGGTCTACATCCCAGCCGCCCTGCTGATCACGCGACTCGGCCCGTACGAGCGCGGGCTCGTCAACCGCGTCCCCGACACGCTGGTCTTCCTGCTGCCGGCCGTCGCCATGGGGTTTGCCAACGGCGCCGTTGCACTGGTCGTGGCGCTGGCCAACGGTTATGGGGATTACCTGAACTTCTACGTCACGTGGTCGGCCGGGTCGACGCTGGGCATCATGCTCGTCACGCCGTTGCTCGTAACGTGGCTGAGCCATCCGATCAGCGTCACTCAGCTGCACGACTCCAAGCGCGAAGCGCTGCTGCTCCTGGCCAGCCTCGTGGCCGTCGGCACCGCGGTCGTGGTGCTGTTCAGCCACTGGGCCGTGGGCAGTGGCAGCTTCGTTGACGGGCACCTTCGTGATCAATTTCGCTGAGGCTAACCAGGAGATGATCGATGACCTGGCCGAATATGCTCAGCGGGCCGGCAGCCCCGAGGAGCTCGAGCGCGTGCTCGACGACCTGCGCTTCAACGCGGAGGCCATCGACCGGCACGGTCGCCGAGCGCTCGACATCATGATGGCCATGCTCGCCCTGAGCCGCGGCCAGGATACGGCTCCCCAGCCGATCGACCGGAACACGCTCGTCGACCAGTACTCGTCCCTCGCCTATCACGGGCTGCGGGGTCGTGGAATCGAGGTTCCGGCACCGATCACACTCGAGCTGGCGGACGGACTTCCAAAGGTCGCTGCGGTCGAAGCCGACCTGGGTCGGGTGATCCTCAATCTGGTCTCCAACGCCTGTGAGGCGATCTCGGGCGCCCAGCATGAGAGCCCCGGCTCACAGCTCGCGATCACGATCTCCACCGGGCAAACGTCGGATAGCCGTGTCGAGATCCGGATACGGGACACCGGCACCGGCATCCCTCGCGACGACTACGAGCGGATCTTCGAGCCGTTCGTCACCACCAAGGCGGCCGGCGAGGGAACCGGCCTCGGCCTGGCCATATCCCGCGACATCGTCCTGAAGCACGAGGGTCGGATCTCGGTGCATTCCGATCCAGGGAAGTTCACCGAGTTCGTTGTCGCGTTGCCGATCGCACCCGCGCCGGTGGGCGCGTCAGTCTGATTCACAGTGCCTACCGCTGAGTTACTGCGCAGCGTTCCGATCCTGGCTGGATTGTCGGACGAGATGCTCGAGCGCCTCGCCGCGCAGGCCGATGAGGTTCAGGTCGGCGCCGGCGAGTGGCTGATGCGAGAGGGCGACGAGGCCGACAGCCTGTTCCTGGTCCGTACGGGCCGCCTCGAGGTGCTGGACGAGGGTCCGCCCGAGACCGTGATCCGGGTGCTGCGCCGCGGCGACGTGATCGGAGAGCTCGCGCTCTTGCGCGAGGAGACACGTTCGGCGTCGGTACGCGCCACGCGCGATGCCGGCCTGCTCGAATTGAGTCGCGGCACGTTCGCCGAGCTGATTCGCCAGGCCCCCAGCTTTGCCCTCGAGCTGACGCGTGAGATGGGCGCGCAACTCGCGGCCAGCCGCACGCCCCTGGTGTCCGCCACTCCGCCCCGAACGATCGCCGTAGTCGGCCTCGAGGCCGCGGCGCCGGTGGCGGAGGTGGCCAGCCAGCTGGCTGATGGGCTCGCCCGGGCCGGCTCGGTGGCGCGACTGAGCGCCGGTGAGCTGGCGACGATCGACCAGGCCGAGCAGGATCGCGACTACGTCGTGCTCACCGGCTCGAGCTCGCCCGCAGATGACTGGACCGCGCTGTGCCTGCGCGAGGCCGATCTGGTCGTCGCGGTGAGCACCGGAGGCCTGCGTCCCGAATGGCATCGACACGCAACCGCCCTTCGTGGCTGCGAGCTGCTCCTGTTCGGGACCGCGGCGGGCGAGGTCATGCTGCAGGCAACGGTGCCACGGGAGGTACAGGTCGTCGCCGACCCGACGCGACGCGAAGCGGCGCTCCAGGCCACCGCGCGACGGCTCTCCGGCCGTGCGCTCGGAGTCGTGTTCTCCGGCGGGGGAGCCCGGGCACTCGCGCACTTCGGCGTGCTCCAGGAGCTACGCGAGGCCGGTCTGCTGATCGATCGCTTTGCCGGCGTCAGCCTCGGGTCGATCATCGCCGCGGCGGCGGCAGCGGAGTTCCCCACCGAGCACCTCCGCGAACGTCTGCACCGGACCTTCGTGGCCCAGAACCCGAGCCGCGACTTCGTGATCCCGGCCTACTCTCTGATCCGCGGCGCCAAGACCCGCAAGCTGCTCGCTGAGGAGTTCGGGGAGTTGCGGATCGAGGAGCTGCCGCACCGGTTCTTCTGCCTCAGCTGCGACCTGATCGGGCGCGAGGCGGTCGAGCATCGGCTGGGCAGGCTGGTCGACGCCATCTACCCCAGCGTGGCCGTTCCGGGGGTGTTTCCTCCCCGCGCCATCGACGGCCGCGTGCTGGTCGATGGCGGGGTCCTCGACAACCTCCCCGTGGCCACGATGGCACGCACAGGTGAGGGGCCCGTGGTCGCGGTCGACGTGACCGGCCAGATGAGCACCAGCACGCGCAACCAGCGCCGAGCGACGGCGAGGCTGCGCAACCCGGTTCGGCGTCTGTTGACCGGCAGCGACTCCGATATCCCGCGCCTGTCGGAAACGATCGTGCGCACCGTGACCGTGGGCAGCATCGATACGGTGGCCGCCGCCCGCATGCACGCCGACGCGGTGATCACACCGCGTGTGGACGGCGTCGGGCTGTTGGAATGGAAGGCGTTTGACCGCATGATCGAGCTTGGCCGTCAGGCCGCTCGCGAGGCGCTCCGTGCCCATCCCGAAATCACCGCTCAGTGGGGGGCCGCGGGATGACCAGCACACAGACGCCGGGGCTCGTGGCGGAGCCGGAAGCCTCGGCCGCCGGTCCGCCGAGCGGCACTCAGGTCGCGGCACCGCGCCGGCGGGGCCCAGCGCCGGTCACCGTCCTGGCGATCGCCTCCCTCGGCGCGGCCGTCGCCTTCGTCGACGCGACGATCGTCAACATCGCCTTCCCCAATATCGCCAAGTCGTTTCCGGGTACCTCGATCGCGTCGCTGTCATGGATCCTCAACGCGTACAACATCGTGTTCGCCGCCTTCCTGGTCGCGGCGGGACGCATCGCCGATCTGCTCGGCCGGCGGCGGATGTTCATCTTCGGACTCGAGCTGTTCACCGCCGCCTCGGTGCTCTGCGCGATCGCGCCCTCGGTCGGCCTGCTGGTCGCCTTTCGCGTGGTGCAGGCGCTGGGCGCCGCCTTCCTGGTCCCCGCCTCACTGGCGCTGGTACTGAACGCCTTTCCCCCCGATCGCCGCTCCCACGGCGTTGCGCTGCTGTCGGCGGTGGCTGCCGCCGCGGCGGGCCTCGGACCTTCTCTCGGCGGCCTGCTGGTGGCGGCGTCGAATTGGCGGCTTGTGTTCCTGGTCAACCTACCGATCGGCGTGGCCGCCGTCCTGCTGGCGCGGCGGCGCCTGGTCGAGAGCCGCACGCCCGGCCGTCGGCGCATGCCGGACGTCCTCGGCGCGCTGCTGTTCGCGCTCGCCATCGCCTCGCTCGTCCTCGGTGTCGTGAAGGGCCAGGAGTGGGGATGGGGAAGCCCGCGGATCGTGGCCGCGTTCGCCGTGGCGGTCGTGCTCGGCGCGATCTTCATCCGCCGCTGCGCCCACCACCGCTCACCGATCATCGACCTCTCGCTGCTGCGAATCCGTACGTTCACGGCGGCCAACACGGCGACGATCATCGTGGCCGCCGGGTTCTACGGCTACACGCTGACCAACGTCCTGTTCCTGACCGGCGTGTGGCGCTACTCGGTGCTCCAGGCCGGGCTCGCCCTGACCCCAGGCCCGTTCGTCGCCGCCGCCGTTGCGGGCCCAACCAGTCGGCTGGTCGCCCGGATCGGTCCCCGGCCGGTGCTGGTCGTCGGAGGCCTGTTCTGGGGTGCCGCGGTGCTGTGGTACGTCAAGCGGGCCGGCCTGCACCCGGAGTTCCTCAGCGTCTGGCTGCCGGGCTCGGTGATGCTGGGGATCGGGGCCGGGACCGTGTTCCCCAATCTCAGCGCCGTCGCCGTCGCCTCGGCGCCGGGAGACAGCTTCGGCACCGCGACCGGCCTCAATTCGGTGGCCCGGCAGTTGGGCGCGGCGCTCGGCGTGGCCATCGTTGTCGCCATCATCGGCATGCCCTCGCCGCTGCAGGCCGAATCCGTGCTGAAGCACGCCTGGACCTTCGGCTCGATCAGCCTCATGGTCGGCGGGCTCGGCTGCCTGCTGATCAGCCGCTTGCGCAGCGAGCTGGCGCCGCCCGTCGGGCTCGCCGCGCGCGTGGTGTTGGGCGAGGATGGGCTCGGGGAGGCCGTGGCGGTCCCGGCGCCGAGAGCGCGGCGGGCCGTCGCCGTCGATCTGACCCATCCGAGCGCGCCGCGAGCCGAGTCTGCCGCTGAGTTCCTGGCCCGCGCTCCGATCTTCGCCGGGCTCGAGGCGCCGCTGCGCGAGGCGGTGGCGGCGCACGCGCGGACCGTCCGCGTCCCGGCGGGCAGCTTCCTCTTCCACGAGGGCGATCCCGGCGACGCCATGTACGTGGTGCGTGCAGGCCGCCTCGAGGTGCTCGACGAGCGCAGCGGAGCCGTGATCCGCCAGCTCGGTCGCGGCGATGGCTTCGGCGAGCTCGCCGTGCTCACCGCCTCGGAGCGATCGGCGGCGGTGCGGGCGGTGCGGGCAAGCGACGTGCTCGCCGTTGAAAGGTCTGACTTCGAGAATTTGCTGCACGCCTCGCCGGCGCTCTCGCTGGCGCTGACCAGGGCGCTCGGCGAGCAGCTTCGCGAGACCCGGGCGCCCGTCGACACGCGCCGCCCGCGCCCCACGACGGTTGCCCTCGTCTCCCTCGATCGAGGGTCGGCGCCCGACGAGCTCGCGGCCGGGCTTGCCAGCGCTCTCGCGCGGTACCTCTCTGCGGCCCTGCTGAATGGACGCGAGGTGCAGGCGCCGGAGGGGGCGGCCGAGCCGGCAACCGTATACGGGCCGCTGCTCGACCGCACCGAGGCCACGCACGATCTCGTCCTGCTCCAGGGCGGCTCGGTGCTCGACGGTGAGCCGTGGACGGAGTTCTGCCTCCAGCAGGCAGACCGCATCCTCGCCGTGACCGCGGGTGGTCCCGTCCCCGAAGGGCTGAGCGACCGGGCGGAGCTCCGCGGCTGTGACCTCGTCGTCCGCGACGTTTCCCCGGGATCGGGCGGGCTCGAGGGGTGGGCGCCGGCGCTTGACCCGATCGAGTGCCACGTCGTCCGCTCATCGCACCTCGATGAGGACCTGGCCCGGGCGGCCCGGCGGCTGAGCGGTCACTCGCTGGGCATCGTTCTCTCGGGGGGTGGGGCGCGAGCGTTTTCGCACATCGGCGTCCTCGAGGAGCTGGCGGCCGCGGGCGTCACGATCGACCGCGTGGCCGGCGTGAGCATGGGCGCCCTGATCGGAGGGCTGTTCGCGATGGGGCTCGACGCCGACGAGATCGACGCGCGCTGTTTCGAGGAATGGGTCCAGCGCCGGCCGCTGGGCGACTACACGCTGCCCCGTCACGCGCTGATCCGGGGCGAGCGAATCCGGGCGATGCTCCAGCGAAGCTTCGGCACCCTGCGCGTCGAGGAGCTGCCGCGTAGCTTCATCTCCGGCTACACCGAGCTACGCAGCGGAAGATTCGAGCTGGCCCGGTACGGCGAGCTGTGGGAGGCGGTCGGCCTGAGCATGGCCCTGCCCATCATCGGACCCCCGCAGGTCCGTGGTCGCGATCTCCTCGTCGACGGCTCGCTGGTCGACAACCTGCCCGTCAAGGCCATGGCCGATCTCGCCGAGGGGCCGATCATCGCCGTGGACGTCAAGGCCACATTCGAGCGCCCTCAGAACTCTGGCCGGCCACACGACGATGCCGCCGGCCCGCCCCGGGTGCCCACGCTCGGGGAGACGCTGATGCGCGTGCTCCTGCTCGGCTCGAGCAACACCTCGGAAGCCGCACGCCGCCACGCCGATCTGGTCATCAGGCCGCGTGCCGAGGGGGTCGGGCTGCTCGAGTTTCACCAGCTCGACGCCGCACGCGAGGCGGGCCGCATCGCCGCCCGCGAGGCGCTCGAGCAGGCCGCCTCGCGCGAGTCTGCATAGGGATCGCCGGCCGCTCGAGTGCTCAGCCTTCGCGCACCAGAGCCGCAACTGCCTCGCCGAACAGCTCCGTGTGGCGATCGACGCGGCGTCGGTGGTGGCCGGTGACATCAGCGCCATGTTGTGAAACGGGGTCATCAGCACGCCGCGGTTGGCCATGTAGATGTGCAGGTAGTCGTCCAGGTCGGCATCGGACGCGGCCGCCGACTCGCTGCCGTTGATAGGAGCCGGCCGCGCGAAGCGATACTCGCTGCGCGCGCCGAGCTGGCTGACCGACCATGGCGCGCCGGTTCGATCGATCACCGCCTGCGCGCCGGCGGTCTAGCGGTCGCCCGGGCATCGCATCGACCGACAGCGCGCTGCCGGCCAGCGTGCCACCGACGCCACCGGTGTCGATCAGGTCCGCGTCCTCGAGCTTGGCCACCTGTTCGGCCAGCGCCGCGCTCAGTCCGTAAGCACCCGCGGGGATGCCGGCGGCGATCGCCTTGCGGATCGTGACCATGTCCGGATCGAGCGACCAGGCCCTTCAGCGCCGGCTCCATGAGCACGACGGCCACGTCCCCGTAGGCAAGTTCGCGCTCGAGGCTGTCCGGATCATTGAACTCGGCCACACGGGTGGTCATCGACAGCGGCACCGGGGCCCCGACGTTGCCTTCGCGAGAAACCGCGCCCTCGACACCCGGGAGCGCGAACGTCTCGTCGACGCTGCCGTGATAGCACCACGCGATCCGCTGGGTAATCGCCTCGACCACCGGCGGCGGCGAATGCCCGGTCATCGCGCCCGTGTCGCCCAGAGCGAAATCGATGTACTCATGTCCGTCGATGTCCGTGACCCGCGCGCCGCGCGCGTCGCGCATGTACAGCGGAAAGGCTCCGGCCAGTTTGTTCATCCACGTCATCGGCACGCCGCCGAGCAGATGCTCACCCGCCTGCGCGTACGCCCGCGCGCTGGCAGGGTGCAGCTCGGCGTAGCGCTCCCTCTCCTTGACCAGCAGTCGCTGCACGCCGGCCTGGACTGTCGCGTCTGATGGCATCTTGCTCGAAGCGGAGTTCTACCGGCCCGCGACGGCACTGGCCAGGCGGGCCAGGGAATCGGTGCGCGCGCTGCCGGCGGCCGCCTCGCGACGGTCGGCGACGCGGTACAGGGAATACACGAGCTGGGCCCCGAGCCAGCGCAGGGGCTCGGGCTCCCAGCGGCGGGCCGTGTGACCAACCCAGGGCAGTCGCGTCAGCTCGGTGTCGTGGCCGAGCACGAGATCACGCAGCGTGCGCGCGGCCAGATTGGTCGTCGAGACCCCGCTGCCCACGTAGCCGCCGGCGATGCCCAGCCCGGTCACACGGTCGAGCCGCACCATCGGCGACCAGTCGCGCGGAACGCCCAACACCCCGCACCACGCGTGGTCGATCGACGTGCCCGCCACGGCGGGGAACATCGAGTGGAGCACGGCGATCAGCTGACGGACCGTGCGCTCCTGCGTCTGGCCGCAGTAGTCGGTCCGCGAGCCGAAGCGGTACGGCACTCCGCGCCCGCCGAGCGCGATGCGCCCGTCGGCGGTTCGCTGGGAGTACATGTACGCGTGGGCCATGTCGCCGAGCAGCTCGCCTCCCTCCCATCCGATCGCCTCCCACGTCGAGCCGGCCAGCGGCTCGGTGACGATCATGGCCGAGTTGAGCGGGAGCAACGTCCGGTGCTGCCCGCGCACGCCGGCGGTAAAGCCCTCCAGGCAGCTGAGGACGAATCGGGCGCGTACCGCGCCCCGGTCGGTGTGGGCGACTCCCGGCGTGATCTCCCGCACGCTGGTCCCCTCGTAGATCGGCACGCCGAGGCGCTCCACGGCGGCGGCCAGCCCCTGGACGAGCTTGGCCGGTTGCACGCGGGCGGCGTGGGGAGTCCACGTGCCCGCCAGCCCTTCCGCGATGCGGATTCGACGGGCTAGGCTCGACGCGTCGAGCTCGACTAGATCTTCCGGCCCCATCCCCCAGCTCCGCGCCTCATCGAGCTCCTGCCGTTGCCGCAGCACCTGCGCCGGGTTGCGCGCCGCGCGGATCATCCCGTGCTTGACGATGTCGGCGTTGATCTGCTCGCGCTCACACACCGAGATGACCTCGTCAACAGTCGCCCGCATCGCCCGCTGCAACGCGAGCACGCCGTCGCGCCCGTGGGAGCGAGCCATCGCTGCTCTTGGGGTGGCGAAGTCCGACGACAGCCAGCCGCCATTGCGACCCGAGGCGCCGAAACCCGCGAACTCGCGCTCGAGCACCACGATGTCCATCTCCGGCATCGCGCGCTTCAGGTAGTAGGCGGTCCACAGACCGGTGAAGCCGGCGCCGACCACGCACACCTCGACACTCCGCGCCCCCGGGAGCGGCGCGCGCGGCCTTGGCATCGACGTGTTGGCGTACCAGAACGACACCTCGCCGTTATGCCGGGCTAGGTCAGTCACACAGCCTCTTATAGCTGGCTTTGCGCTCACGCCGCCGGAACAGCCGAGGATCAGGAGACGGGGAAGACCAGCGGGGTCGTGCTCGGCGACACCTGCCAGCCGCCTCCCGGAGCCAGCCACGCGAAGCGCACGGCGCCGGCCGCCGGCGCGGGCAGCGCGAGCCGCACGTCGAAGATTCCATTCCTGTCAGTAGTCGCATCACGAACGAGCCCGAAGGCCGGCGGGCCGGGGCCGCTGGCCTGCACTTGCACGAGCGTTGGCGCGGTGACCGGGCGCGCTCGCCCCCACACCTCTATCAGATCCGCGGGGGCCGGGAACGGCGACAGCGTCAGGGGCGGCGCGAGCGAGCGGGTGAAGTCGCGCGTGATGATCCGGGCCACGACCGGAGAGCGAAACATCCACAGAGCCGGCTTGGCCACCCCGTCCTGGCGTTCGAGTCCAGTCGTCCACGTCCCGCCCAGCTGTGCGCTCCGGTTGCCGGTTCGCGCCCGCAGGGCAAGCGTCGCCTTCGTCCGGGTGTCGCGAAGCAGGAACTGCGAGAACGACATCGCGTGGACATCGCGCCACGCGAGGTACTCCGAGATCGCGTTGAACGTGGCCTGCCGCCGCTCGGTCCACGGGCGATCGGTCAGCTGAGCGTTCGACTCGTAGCCCTGCTCGGTCAGCCACAGCTTCCTGGCCCCAGGGGCGAGGCGATGCATGGCGACCAGGCGGTCGAGCAGCGCCTGGAGCGCGGGCAGATCCCCCATCTGCGCCCAGCCCGCCTCGGCGGGCGTCGAGCGCGCCCACGGCGGCGCGTCGCGCTCATAGGGATGATGGGCGTAGCCATCGGCCGGGACGGTGTGAAAGCGGGCGCACGCCCCGTCGCTCACCGGGACGAGTTGGGCATTGACACAGGCCAGACGCCGGATGAAGTCGAGCGGCGGTACGCCCGCGTCCGCCTCCGGACTGGCGCCGACATCGCTGGTGTTGCCGATCAGCACAGTCGCCCCCGGCTGGGCGCGCTTGATCGCCGGGTACGCCTCCTGCACCACCCGCCGGTACCAATCAGCGCTGGCGGCGACGGTGCCGCGCCACTGGGGTTGGAGAAACGACGGTCCGTTGGGCTCGTTCCAGAGGGTGAACAGGTGCACACGGGGCAGCGGCTTCACGCCGCCGGCCGGAATGAACTGACCGCTGTAGCGGCGAGCCAGCATCGCCTCCCAGATCGCCAGCTGGCGCACGTTGATGTTCGTGCGGTACCACCCGGTCGTGAACGGCAGCGGGAGGCCGGCCGCCGAGGTCGCCCAGCGGGGCCCGGAGAAGGCCGGGTCGATCATCACCTGCAACCCGGCCGCGGTCGCCGCCCTGACGGCTCGGTCGAGCAGACGCATCCCTGGCGACGTGTAGGCAGCCGGATCACCGAAGCGAAACCCCGCCGGGGCGACGGTCGAGTCGGGATCCGGCGCCTCGAGCTTCCACTCGGCCGAGACGCGCAGCACGTCGACCCCGAGCCAGCGCAGTGTCGCGGTGAAGCTCGGCAGCTGCTGCGGGTTGAACAGCGATAGAGCGTCGTCCTCGAGGATGGTGGGCAGAACGCGGGCGCTCGCGCGCGTCTCGCCCGTCGCGGCGCTCGCGGCGGCGATCGCAACGGCCGCTGCGCCCACGAGCCAGGCTCGGCGCAGGGTGCTAGCCACTCTTGCCGACGGCGCTGCCCAACACACGCTCGGCCGCCTGGCGGGCGGCCGCACCGGCGCGCCTGAGCGGCTCGGCGTGGCGCTCGAGCCGCGAGACGACCTCGGTCCCCGTCGGCAGCCGGATGCCATACACGAACGGAGACGACGGGGCGGGAGCATCGGTGGCGGCGATGATCTCGCCCACGGCGCGCTCGTAGTCGGCCGGCCGGCGCTGGTAGAGGCGAAGCAGCTGCGGATTGAGTTCGCGCAGGCGTCGCGTGATGACCCGGTCGGCCAGCGGCGCGGTGGGCTCGACGCCGACGCCGGCGGGCCGCGTCTGCAGGACCAGAACATGCGTCGCGCCGAGATCGATCGCCGTGCGGTACGGGATCGACTCGGCCAGGCCGCCGTCAAGGAACCGGCGGCCGCGGAACCGCACTGGCTCGCCACCCACCCACGGCATCCGGCTCGAGGCCAGCAGGGCCCCGCGCAGCTCCTCGACCGAGCGCAGGTTGGACAGCACCACCGGGGTGGCCGTCTCGACATCCACGGCCACGCAGTGCAGGGCGATCCGGTTTGTGGCCGTTCGTTCGTGGCGCGCGGCGTCGAGATGCTCGTCGGCGTGGTCGAGCGTGTAGGCGACATCGACCGCCGCGCGCCGGATGAGCAGCCGGTAGGGATTGATGAACCGCCGACTGGTGAACGCACCGTAGTACGCGTTGCAGCATGCCTCGGCGACACCGCCCAGCATCGCCGATCCGTTCAGCGCCCCGGCCGAGGTACCCACGACGAGGTCGAAGCACCTCGTCAGGCCGAGGCGCTCGATCGCCGCGGTCATACCGGCGGAGACAACGCCGCGCATCCCGCCGCCCTCGATCGCCAGGGCAAGCGTCTCGCCCTCGGCGCGCTCGTCAGGGTCGGCCGCCCGCCGGCGCAGAAGCTCGAGCACGGGGTGCAGCGTGCGCTTTGGGTGCGGGTGGTTCGCCTCTGCCATCGGGTGCAACGAGACGATACGGATCGGATGGGCTCGCCGCCGCCGCGGGGTCTCAGGCCTGAAATCGCCCTTGCGCCCCGGCCGGCTTGCGGATCGTCGCTGCATACTGGGGGATATGAGCGTCGACCCGGACAGCAGCGCTGCGTTCGCATCGTTGTACCGGCACGGTTTCGTGCGCGTGGCCGCGGCGGTCCCCCACGTGCGCGTGGCCGACCCGGCGTTCAATGCCGAGCACACCGTTGCCCTGGCCGGCGCGGCCGCGGCCGGCGGTGCGGCCCTCGTTGTATTCCCAGAGCTCGGTCTGTCGGCGTACTCGATCGAGGACCTCTTTCACCAGACGGCGTTGCTGGATGCCGCCCGGCAGGGGCTGGCCAAGGTGGTGAGGGCGAGCCGCGAGCTCGCGCCCGTGATCGTCGTCGGATTGCCCGTCGAGGTCGACCACGGCCTGTTCAACATGGCCGCCGTCGTTCATCGCGGCACGGTGCTGGGGGCCGTTCCGAAGAGCTATCTCCCCGAGTACCGCGAGTACTACGAGAAGCGCCAGTTCCGCGCCGCCCGGGATCTGGCCGTCGATCACATCGAGCTGGCGGGGCACACCGTCCCCTGCGGAGCCGATCTCGTCTTCGCGGCGCGCGACATGCCGAGCTTCCAGCTCCACGTGGAGGTGTGCGAGGACCTGTGGGTGCCGATTCCGCCGAGCACCTATGGCGCGCTCGCCGGGGCAACGGTTCTGGCCAACCTCTCGGCCAGCAACATCACCGTCGGCAAGTCCGACTACCGTCACCAGCTGTGCGGCGCGCACTCGGCGCGGACGATCTCGGTGTACATCTACACCGCCGCCGGGCTTGGCGAGTCGACGACCGATCTGGCCTGGGACGGGCAGGCGATGATCCACGAGAACGGCGATCGGCTGATCGAGGCAGAGCGCTTCGCGGCCGCCGAGGAGTTGATCTTCGCCGACGTGGACCTCGACCGGATCGTCGCCGACCGCTCCACCACGAGCAGCTATGGCGACTCCATCCACGACCATCGCCGCCGGCTGAGGAGGATGCGCCGAGTCCAGTTCGAGCTCGGCCTGCCCGCGGGCGAGACGCGGCTGCGCCGGCACGTCGGCCGCTTTCCCTACGTGCCGTCCGATCCGGCCAGCCGCAACGAGCGCTGCGAGGAGGTCTACAACATCCAGGTCCGCGGCCTGGAGACGCGAATGCGGGCCACCGGGATCGAGAAGGCGGTGATCGGCGTTTCCGGCGGGCTGGACTCCACGCACGCGCTGATCGTCGCCGCGCGCGCGATGGACCGGCTCGGGCTGCCGCGCATCAACGTGCTCGGCTACACGATGCCGGGGTTCGCCACCAGCAGTCGCACGCTCGGCAACGCCCGGCGCCTGATGGAGGCACTCGGCGTGAGCGCGACCGAGATCGACATCCGTCCGTCGGCCGACCAGATGCTGCGTGACCTCGAACACCCCGCCGCCGAGGGCGAGCCCCAGTACGACGTGACCTACGAGAACGTGCAGGCGGGGGAGCGCACCTCACATCTGTTCCGCCTGGCCAACTACCACCGGGGGCTCGTCATCGGCACCGGCGACCTGTCCGAGCTCGCCCTCGGCTGGAGCACCTACGGCGTCGGCGATCAGATGTCCCACTACAACGTCAATGCCTCGGTGCCCAAGAGCCTGATCCAGTTCCTCATCCGCTGGGCGATCGACACCCGTCAGTTCGCCGAGGCCGGTGACGTGCTCGAATCGGTGCTCGACACGAAGATCTCCCCCGAGCTGGTGCCCCACGAGGACACCGACGTCCCCGGCCAGGACAGCGAGAGCACCGTCGGTCCCTACGAGCTCCAGGATTTCTTCCTCTACTACACGCTGCGCTTCGGCTACCGCCCGAGCAAGGTGGCCTTCCTCGCCCATCACGCCTGGGGCGACGCGAGCGCCGGCAGCTGGCCCGATCTGATCCCCCCGGATCGGCGCAACGAGTATTCGCTGGCCGAGATCAAGCACTGGCTCGGCGTGTTTCTTCACCGCTTCTTCCAGACCAGCCAGTTCAAGCGCTCCGCCATCCCCAACGCGCCGAAGGTCGGCTCGGGTGGCTCGCTGTCACCTCGCGGGGACTGGCGGGCGCCCAGCGACAGCTCGTCGGCCGTGTGGCTGGCCGAGCTGCGCGAGAACGTGCCGGACCAGTCTTAAACCGGCGCCTTCACGAACTGCTCGCGCAGGTCGGTCTTCTTGAACTTGCCCGTCGCCGTGCGGGGGATCTCATCGATGAACTCGAAGCGCTCGGGGAGCTGCCACTTGGCGAACTCGGACAACAGGTGCTCGCGCAGCTCATCGGGCGTCGTCTGCTGGCCCTCGCGTACGACCACCGCGGCCAGCGGGCGCTCGCCCCAGCGATCATCGGGGACGGCGATCACCGCCGCCTCGGCCACCGCTGGGTGGGCCATGAGCAGGTTCTCCAGGTCGACCGAGGAGATCCACTCCCCGCCCGACTTGACCAGGTCCTTGGAGCGGTCGCAGATGCGAATGCACCCGCGCGAGTTGATCTTGACCACATCGCCGGTCTGGAACCAGCCATCCTCGGTGAACTTCTCGGCGCCCTGACCGCGATGGTACGCGGCGGCCACCCACGGACCGCGCACCTCGAGCTCGCCCATCGCGGTGTCGTCCCACGGGATCAGCTCACCGTCGTCGCCGCGAGCGCGAATCTCGACGAACGGCGCGGCGATCCCCTGGCGGCAGCGGAAGTCGTACCGCTCCTGCTCGGGCGCCTCGTCGAGGTCGACCGGCAACCGGCAGACGCTTCCCAGCGGCGAGGTCTCGGTCATCCCCCAGGCCTGGATGATCGTCAGCCCGTGGCGATCGAAGCCCTCGAGCATGCTGCGGGGGACGGCCGAGCCACCGACGATCAGGCGCTCCAGCGCGCTCAGGTCCCACCGGTCGGGCTCGGCGTCGAGTGCCTGGAGCACCGCCATCCAGACCGTGGGTACGCCGGCGGTCATCGTGACGTGCTCGTCGGCCAGCAGATCGAGCACGCTCACCGGGTCGAGCTTCGGACCAGGCAGGACCATGGCGGCGCCCGCGAAGGCCGCCGTGTAGGGCAGCCCCCAGGCGTTGGCATGAAACATCGGCACCACCGGAAGCACGGTGTCCCGGCTTGCCACGCCGATCTGGTCAGGCAACGCCGCCATCAGCGAATGCAGGACCAGCGAGCGGTGCGAGTACAGCACGCCCTTCGGCCGCCCCGTGGTGCCCGACGTGTAACACATGGCCGCCGCTCGTTGCTCCTCGAGCTGCGGCCAGTCGATGTACTCCCCGGCCTCGATCAGCGACTCGTAGCCGAGCATGCCGTCGGGTACCTCACCCGAGTGCGAGACGACGATCACATGCTCGAACTCGTGCGCCCCGCGAAACGACTCGAACACCGCCAACAGCGATTCGTCGACGACGATCGCCCGATCGTCGGCGTCTGAGACGATGAAGCCAAGCTCATCGGAGTGCAGCCGGGGATTGAGCGTGTGTATGACCGCGCCCATGAGCGGCACCGCGAAGTAGAGCTCGAGGTGCTCGGGCTGGTTCCACAGCAGCGTCGCCACCCGATCGCCGTCGCCGATGCCGAGCCTGGCCAGCGAGGACGCCAGCCGCCGCGACCGCTCGACGCAGGCGCCCAGGGTGCTGCGAAGGATTGAGCCGTCCGGCCGTCGCGCGACGACCTCGCGCCCGTTGCTGAAGCGCTCAGCGCGCTCGACCACCGCGGTCAGCGACAGCGGGAAGTCATCCATCATCAGGCTCGTGCGGATCGTCTCGGTCATGGTGTCCTCCGGTTCACGCGTGCGTCCTTGTCAGCGAAGCATGATCGCCCGGCGCGCGCGGTGCAACCGGACGGCCCAATCAGGCCGCTGCGGACAGCCGCGGCCCGGGGCCCTGGGCCGGTAGCGGCGTGACGGCGGTCCTCGTCGCCTCAGCGGCCGGATCGGTGTCCGGAAGGGCCAGCCGGAAGATCTTCCTGACCACCGAGCCAAACTGCCTGTGCAGCGGTCCGGTGTTGTAGGGCAGGCCGTGGCGCTGGCAGATCTCGCGGACCTCGACGGCGATCTCGGCGTAGCGATGAGCCGGGATGTCCGGAAACAGGTGATGCTCGATCTGGTGGGACAGGTTCCCCGACAGGATGTGGAACAGCTTGGACCCGGTCAGGTTGGCCGACCCGAGCATCTGGCGCACATACCAGCCCCCGCGGGCCTCATTCTCGACCTCCTCCTCGGAGAACTCCTCCACGCCGTCGGGGAAGTGCCCGCAGAAGATGATCATGAACGACCACAGGTTGCGGACCAGGTTGGCGGTCAGGTTGCCGGTGATCACGAACGGCGCACCGGGGCCCGCCAGCAACGGGAAGGCGACGTAGTCCTTGAGCACCTGCCGGCGACCCTTGCGCCAGATGGCCCGCAGAATATCCCGCTTGTCGCTGAGCTCGATCTCGCCGGCCTCGATACGGTCCACCTCGAGGTCGTGGACTGCCACGCCCCACTGGAAGAGCAGGGCCAGCAGGGTGGCATAGATCGGGTTGCCGAGATCGCGCGTCCGCCAGGGCTGATCCTCGGACATGCGCAGGATGCCGTAGCCGATGTCGCGGTCCCTTCCCAGCACGTTGGTGTGGGTGTGGTGCATGTAGTTGTGCGAGTGGCGCCACTGATCGCCCGGACAGGCGGTGTCCCACTCGAACCGCTTGGAGTCCAGCGCCGGGTCCTTCATCCAGTCGTACTGGCCGTGCATGACGTTGTGCCCGATCTCCATGTTGTCGAGGATCTTCGACAGCGACAGAGCCGTGGTTCCGGCCAGCCACGCCGGGGGCAGGAAGCCGACCTCCAGCAGCGCGCGACCGGCGATCTCCATCCCTCGCTGGGTTCTGATGATTCGCCGGATGTAGTCGGCATCGCGCTGGCCGAGGTCCGCCATCGTGCGTTTGCGCAGCTCGTCGAGCTCAGTTCCGAGTTGCTCGATCTGCTCGGGAGTCAGTCGTGGGCGCGTGGTTGTCATGTCGTTTCCGTCTCCTAGATCTCGAGGGCTACGTCCCCGTCGGGGACTGAGATGCACAACTGGATGTCCTCGTCCTCCTCATCGGAGATCTCTCCGGTCAAGGCGTTGCGCACCGCACCGCGCGCCTTGCGGCAAGTGCACGTGCGGCAGATCCCCATGCGGCAACCGAACTCGGGGCTGAGCCCGGCCGCCTCGGCCTGCTCGAGCAGTGACCCCGGACCGATGGCCACCGTGCGTCCGGTGTTCACAAAGCGGAGCTGGCCGCAGGCGGCCGCTCCGCCTGTCTTGAGGCTCGGCGGGGCGAAGCTCTCGGTGATGACCGGGCCGGCGTGGTGCTGCTTGACGGCCTCGATCAGGCTCGCCGGTCCGCACACGGCGGTGTGGGCATCTCTGTGCGGCGCCAGCGTGTCGGCGCTGAGGCGGCCCCCGCCCTCGCGCGTCGCGATGTACTCGGCGTTCACATTGGGGTGCCGCCGGGCAAGGTCCTCGACCTCGGTCCGATACAGCCAGTCGGCGGCGGTGCGCGCGTAGTGGATGAACCTCACCTCCCCGGCGTGGCCCTCGTCGCACAGCGTGCGCAGCATCGCGATGCAGGGGGTGATGCCGCTGCCTCCGCTGATCAGCACGAGCCGCTGCGGACGGTCGGCGGGCAGCGTGAACTCGCCCTGGGCGGCGCCGAGGTGGAGGATCGCCCCAGGGGTCATCGTGGCGCGCAGGAACGGCGAGACGAGCCCGCTGGGGTGCTCGGTGATGGTCAGCTCGAGCGTGCCGTCGCGATTATGCTCCGAGCCGGCGGGGGAGTAGGTTCGGGTCCGCCGGACGCCATCGATCTCCACGCCAACCCTTATGAACTGACCGGCCTCAAAGCCCGTCCACACTGCGTTGGGGCGAAGCACGAGGGTCGCGCTGCGGGGGGTCTGCCGGCGGACGTCGAGCACCCTGGCCCGGGCGTCGCGAACGGTGATCTCCGGCCGGACCAACTCCAGGTAACGGTCGATGCCGTGGGGGCCGACCAGCAGGTCAACGAAGTTCGAACGCAGCAAACGCCGCGGGGTGGTCAGGATCGGCATGGTCGCTCAATCTGTGCAGAGTTAGTGGACAATTGTTCACAAATGATGCTATTCGTATTCCCGTCCTGTCAACCCCTAAACTCTGGGAGTGTGAGCAGGTGCACACGATGGCTGTGAACAGGCGTGCACATAGACCTTCGTCGACGCGGGCACCACGCCCCCGCCGGCGCACCCAGGCCGAGCGCCGGCTCCATACGCGCCAGGCACTGCTCGACGCCGCCCTGCTCCGGATCGAGGCCGGCGAGAGCTTCGACGCACTCAGCCTGCGCGGTGTAGCGAAGGCCGCGGGCGTTGTGCCCACCGCCTTCTACCGCCACTTCGACAACATGGACGAGCTCGGCCTGGCCCTGATCGAGGAGTCGTTTCAGACCCTGCGCGCGATGCTCCGCGACGCGCGCGAGAACCCCTCCCCGCAGCACATCATCGAGCGCTCGGTTGAGATCCTCGTCGAGCACGTACGCGAGCATCGCCAGCACTTTCTCTTCGTCACCCGCGTCGGCTCGACGGGCAACGTCGTTCTGCGCCACGCGATTCGCAACGAGATCCGGCTGTTCACCAGCGAGCTGGCCACTGACCTGGCCCGGCTGCCCCCGCTGCGCGACTGGACCGTCGACGACCTCCACGTGCTCTCGGGCCTGTTCGTCAACACGATGATCGCCACCGTCGGCGCCATGGTCGACGCACCGGTGGCCGCGCCCGAGGCCGAAGCCGAGATCGCCCGCACGGCAGAAAAGCAGCTCCGCATGATCACGCTCGGCGTGCCGCACTGGCGAAGCGGTTAGCGTCTGCGGGGTGCCGCTCGCCCGACCGCCAGATCCATATCCGGACCAGTCGTGGTCGGGCTGGGGCGACGCCGGCCAGGTTCCCGTGCTGCCCGAGGCGATCCTGGCCCTGCTCCGGGACGGCCTCGGCGTCTCGGATCCGCGTCCGGCCGCGGCTGCGCCTTCGCCGGGACCGCCCCGGCTCTCCTCTGCTGACCTCGAGGCGGTGGCGGCGGTCGTCCGCGGTCGCGCCAGCACCGAGCCGGCGGCGCGGGTCGGCCATACGCGCGGCAAGTCGACGCTCGATATCTTGCGAATCCGCGCCGGCGACGCCGGCGACGCCCCCGACCTCGTGGTCTACCCGGGCTCCCACGACGAGGTGCTCGAGGTGCTGCGCATCTGCTCGGAGCGGCGGATCGCGGTCGTGCCCTTCGGTGGCGGCACATCGGTGGTGGGCGGCTTGGAGCCCGACGCCCAGGGGTTTGCCGGCGTCGTGGCGCTGGACGTGCGCAGGCTCAACGCTCTTGTGGCCCTCGACGAGGAGTCCCGGATCGCCGAGCTCGAGCCCGGGCTGCGCGGTCCGCAGGCCGAGACGCTGCTGGGCGAGCGCGGGTTCACCATCGGCCACTTCCCCCAGTCATTCGAATACGCCACGCTGGGCGGGTTCGCCGCCGCCCGCTCGAGCGGTCAGGCCTCAGCCGGATATGGCCGCTTCGATGAGCTGGTGGTCCGGCTGCGCGTGGCCACACCGGCCGGGACGCTCTCGCTGGGCCGCGCCCCCAAGTCGGCCGATGGCCCCGACCTGCGGCAGCTGATCCTCGGTTCGGAGGGGGCCCTCGGCGTGATCACGAGCCTCGGCGTGACGGTGCGGCCGTCACCCGCAGTCCGGGTGTACGAGGGATGGCGCTTTGCGTCCTTCGCCGCCGGCGCGCAGGCTCTGCGCAGGCTGGCCCAGGACGGGCCCCGCCCGACCGTGCTGCGATTGTCCGATGAGGCCGAGACGGCCCTGAACCTGGCCCGGCCGGGCGAGCTCGGCAGCGGCGGTGGCGGCGATTGTCTGGCCGTTGTCGGCTACGAGGGGACGGCCGAGGGCGTGTCTGGGACCCGCAGCGCCATGGCCTCGGTGTTGCGCGATTGCGGCGGGCAGCCCGACCCCGACGCCGGCGAGGGTTGGGCGCGGGATCGCTATCGAGGTCCCTACCTACGCGACGCGCTGCTCGACGCCGGGGCTTTGGTTGAGACGCTCGAGACGGCCACCTTCTGGTCGCAGCTGATGGATGTCTACGCCGCCGTGTCGGGAGCGCTGCGCAAGTCGCTGACCGAGCAGGGCACGGCCCCGGTGATCCTGTGCCACATCTCGCACGTATACGCCTCGGGTGCCTCTCTGTACTTCACCGTGGGCTGCGCGCAGCTGGACGATCCGGTGCAGCAATGGCGGCGCGCCAAGGCCTCGGCCGGCGACGCGATCATCGCCAGCGGGGCCGCGATCAGCCACCATCACGGCGTGGGCCGCGACCACCTGGCGTGGTACGGGAAGGAGATCGGTCCGCTCGGCGTCGAAGCCCTGCGGGCCGTCAAGGGGCAGCTCGATCCCGCCGGGATCCTCAATCCGGGAATCTTGATACCGCTATGAACAACAACCACATCCGCTCCCTGGCCGAACTGATCGTCCGCTTTGGCGCCAACGTCCAGCCGGGCCAGACCGTCGCGCTCGGCTCCGAGCCGGGCAAGGAGGCGCTTGCCCGCGCGGTGGCCGAGGTCGCCTACGAGCAGGGGGCCAGGTACGTCGACCTGGCCGTCTTCGACCTCTATCTCAAGCGCGCCCGCGCGCTCCACGCCGAGCCCGAGACGCTCGACTTCGTGCCCTCTTGGCTCGGTGAGCGGATGCTGGCGCTCGGCGAGCAGCGCTGCGCCCGGATTGGCCTCTCCGGTCCGGTGGCGCCCCACGCGCTCGAGGGCGTCGACCCCGCGCTGCTCGGCCGCGATCGGCTTCCCTATGTGCGCGAGGGTGGAAAGGTGCTCAACGAGCGCACGACGAATTGGACGGCCGCGCCGTGTCCGACCCCCGGCTGGGCTCAGCTCGTGTTTCCCGACCTCGAACCCGAGGCCGCCCTCGCCCGGCTGTGGCAGCAAATCGCCCACGTCTGCCGGCTTGATGAGCCCGATCCGATCGCCGCGTGGAAAATCCGGCTCGACCAGCTCCTGGCCGTGGCCGCGAAGCTCGACGAGCTCGATCTGGACAGCGTCCGTTTCGAGGGTCCCGGCACATCGCTCAGCGTCGGCCTGCTGCCGAGCAGCCACTGGCTGTGCGCGCGCGTGGCCACCATCGACGGCATCGAGCACGTGCCCAACATCCCGACCGAGGAGGTGTTCACAACACCCGACCCCGAGCGCGTCGAGGGCACCGTCCGATCGACCAAGCCGCTGTTCGTCGGCGGCGTCCTTATCACCGGCCTCGAGGTCCGCTTCGAAGGCGGCCGGGCGGTCCAGATCGACGCCGAGCAGAGCGCCGACACCCTGCGCACGCTCTGCCAGAGCGACCCCGACGCCTCGCGCCTCGGCGAGGTTGCGCTCGTCGACCGGGCCAGCCGCATCGGCCAGCTCGGGACTGTCTTCTACGACACGCTGCTCGACGAGAACGCCGCCAGCCACATCGCCCTCGGCCAGGGCCTCGAGTTCTCGATCGAAGACGAGGAGGACGTGGCCCGCATGAATGACAGCGTCATCCATATCGACTTCATGATCGGCAGCAACGATGTGACGGTGACGGGGACGACGAAGACGGGCGACGAGGTCGCACTGCTGCGCGGGGGTGAGTGGCAGATCTAGATGGCGTGGGCGTCGGGGTCGGCCAGCGCTGCCGCCAGCTCGCCCCGGGCGGCAATCCCAAGCTTCCGGTAGGCCGATCGGAGATGACCTTCAACGGTCTTGACCGACACGAACAGTGCATCGGCCGCGACGGCGTTGGTCAGTCCGCGCGCCGCCAGATCCGCTGTCCTGCGCTCGGCCGGCGTCAGGGCGTGGATCCCTCGGACCCGCGCCCGCCGTGGACGAGCGCCGACGCGGCGCAGGCCCTCGCGCGACCGCGTGGCCAGCGGCACGGCGCCGCCACGATCGGCGAGGTCGAGCGCCTCGTGGTACGCCTGGCGAGCGGGCTGAACACGCCCCCGCTCGAGCAGCGCGTCGCCCAGGTCGGCCAGGGCCCTCGCCCGGGCGCCGTGCGCTCCGCCACGGCCGAGCAGGTCCGCAGCAGCCTGGAGCCGGCCGGGATCGCGATCGAGTTGCGCCAGCACCCATAGCGCGCGCCCCTCGGTTCCGGCGGCACCGAACGCCTGCGCCTGTTCGTGCTCGGCGCCGGCAATCTCTCGAGCCCGATCCAGCGCTCCCAGCCTGGCCAGTGCCAGCGCGGCGCCGCCGCCATGGCGACAGCCGGCCGGGTTGCGGATGCCGTAGCTCGCCATGAGGTCTCCACCGGCGCCAAATGCGCTCGCAGCCGACGCGTGGTCGCCGGCAACGAGGCGCAGCGCCCCCCGCGCGCGCAGGATGCACTCGTAGGCCAGCTGCCCCGACAGAGTCTCGCTGTCGATGTCCGACAGGGCGTTGGTCGCCGCTTCCGGCCGGCCGAGGGCCAGGTAGGTGATGGCCTCCTGGGCCCGAGCGATGGGCAGCACCCATGGGGGGTGGACG
Source organism: uncultured Solirubrobacterales bacterium (assembly GCA_963796885.1). Lineage (GTDB taxonomy): Bacteria > Actinomycetota > Thermoleophilia > Solirubrobacterales > Solirubrobacteraceae > Palsa-465. The sequence goes on along the minus strand of CAWCNP010000022.1, from coordinate 1,017,102 downwards.
GGGTCACGGAACGTCACCGCGCCCGCCAGGGCCCGATGAAGGTCCCCCGCGGAGTACGCGCACCGCGCCGCGTACCACGCCATCACGGTCGCCGCCACTCGGTCCCCGCGGCGGTCCGCCGAGCGCTGCCCGGCATCGCAGAGACGCTGCGCCACGACCAGCTCGTCGCAGCCGGCGAGCACGGTGATCAGCATCGTCAACGGCGCGAGCGACGCCAGCAGCTCGCCGTCGGGCTCCCGGTCGACCAGAGCGGCCATGGCGCGGCGGCGCACGACGGCGACCGGGGCGCTGCGCCGAAAGGCGGCAAAGGCCCGCACGGCGGCGAGCTGACGTGCTCCGGGCCCACCACCGCGGGCGCTCGAGTCGGGAAACCCCTCGAGGCGCCGGTCAGCCGCCAGCCAGCGCGCAGGGTTAACAAGCCCGATCGCCCCGAGCTCGGCCTCGAGCCGCCAGCGCAGGTCGGAATCTTCGATTGTGCCGTCGAGCGCCCTGCTGAGCATGTCCATCGCCGCGCCGGTATCGCCGGCGTTGAGGTGCGACCGGGCCAGCGCAAGCGCCGTTCGCACGTCTTGCGGCGCCAGCCTGAGAGCCTCGGCCAGATGCTCGCGGGCCGCCGTCCGGCCCAGGGCGAGCTCCGCCAGGCCGAGGTCGCGAATAACCGCAGGGCGCAGCGATGCGGCCGGCGGCTCGGACAGAGCCCGCTCCAGGAGCTCAGAGGCACGAACCGGATCGTCGGCGGCTGCGGCCGCGGCGCGCAGAGTTCGCGCGGCGTCGGGATCGCCCGCGGCATCGATCTGCACGAGGTGCTCGACGGCACCCTCGATGTCGTCGGCGCGGGCCAGCTCATGTGCAGCGCGGCGGCGCAGGCGGTCATCGGTCCCACGGGGTAGATCCCGGACGATCGCTGCCGCAGCCGGGTCGGGGCGCAGGCGCAGCCGACCATCTGGGTCCACGAGCCCGGCGGCGTGCAGGAGATCGGCTGCCTCGGCCGCCTCGCGCTCAGTCAGCTCCGCCACACGGGCGGCAAGACCCAGACCGGCTCGATCCCCGAGGATGGCGATGGCCTGCGCCAACCGCACCGAAGCCCCGCCAAGGCGACCAACCTCGAGCCGCAGGGCCCGCGCGATGGCCCCCGCCGCCAGACGCGCCAGCTCGCGGATCTCCCGATCGCGTCCGCGCAGACCGGCGTCGGCGGCGGCGCCGGTGAGATCGACGACGAAACGGGGCACGCCGTGCGTCAGCGGTGGACCGCGGCGCAGTACACATCGGTGGCGGCCGGCGTCCGCCGGCGCGTCAGCATCGCGGTCGTGGCCGGGCTCAGCGGCTCGAGCTCGACGAGTTCGCACTGCGCCTTCAGAGCGGCCACCGCACCGTTGATGCGCGAGAAGGTGGCGGTGAGGAGCCCGATGTCCCGTCCCGCCACCTCGGTGGCCAGCGCCGCGAGTGCCCTCAGCGACGGGGCATCGGCACGGTGGACGTCGTCCACGGTCGCGAGCGTCGGACCGATTACCGCTGCCTCGCGAACCAGCCGCGCGCCGAGCGCGCCGGGCGCCGAGTCACACGCTGCGCCGGCCGCGGCGACCACGCGCACGACGTGCGCGCGCGCCCGCTCCTGGGCCGCCCTGAGCAGCTTGGTCTTGCCGACGCCGGCAGGACCCGCGAGGACAAGGGCAGCTCCGCCGGAACCCCTGGCCAGCCCGTCGACATGGCCTTCCAGCCACGCAACCTCCGTGTCGCGCTCAAACAACATCGACGCAGCAGTGAAGCAGAAGCCCGAGGGTTAAGCCGGGCAAAGACAAGGGTTGTCAGGTCAGGGGCCCTCGCGCACACTGCCGCGAGTCGGTGCCGAAGCCAGATCCCCCCGGGCTTCGTCACGCGTGCGGCACGGACGCGCGCGGTCGACACATCTGACATTCAAGGAGGCTGGGGTATGACCAAGCTGTTGGCTGTCCTGGGCACGGTTGCCCTATCACTCGCGGTTACCGTGGTGGCGAGCGCGGATTCGATCGTCTACATGAAGTCCGGCGAGGTCTGGATCGCCCATGCGGACGGCAGCGGGGCACGACAGTTCACGCTGCATTCGTACGACTGGGCGTGGCCGTCCGAAGCCGACAACGGCACGGTCGTCGCCGCCGGCGGGCCGGCGTCGTCGTCCGCCGGCATCCCTGCGTCGCGGCTGTACCGCTTTTCCGCCAACGGCAACGTGATCGGCGGATCGATCCCGACCCCGGGCACCTACCCGACGCCGAGCTGCCCCACGGTGGCGCCGACCTCGGTGCGCGTCTCACCCGACGCCGCGAAGATCGCCTACAGCACCCTGCTTTGCACCGGAGACATGACCGCGCTGTGGACGCCGTCCAGCGCCACCGGCCTCTCGTGGCCGAACCAGAACCACGGCCTCGGCGTGGAGGACTACAGCGATCCCAACTGGATCGACAACACGCATTTCACGGTGTCCCACCACGGCAGCACGTTTGGCACCCAGTCCATGTGGGGCGTGAGCAGCACGCAGTCGGCGCCCGGCGGCCCGGGATGGTACGAATCAGGCGCCACCGGAACCGGGTTTCAGGGCGTGATCTCGCGCAACGGGAGGATCTCCGCGCTATTCGAGGACGACCAGGCGAACTGGGTCCCCCCGCGGACCCATCACGCCGCCATCTGGCTGTACGCGGCCTCGAACCTCGCCGACGCCGAGAACCACGGCTTCAATCTGCAGTGCAAGCTCACGCTGAACGCTGGCCAGAGCAGCGATCCGTCCACCTTCAGCCCCAGCTTCTCGCCCGACGGCACCAAGCTCGTCTGGGGCGATGACCGCGGCGTCGAGATCGCCAACGTCTCCAACCTGTCGTCCGCGGGCGGCGCCTGCACGCACGTCGCGCCGGCGCTGCTCATCCCCGGTGCCAGCCAGCCCTTCTACGCCGCGGGCAACGAGCAGGCGCCGGCGGCCAACCCCAAGCAGCCCGGCGGCGTCACCACGCCCCGCCCGAAGGCGAAGTTCTCGGTCAAGACCAAGCATCCCCAGGCCCACAAGTCGGTCCTGTTCGACGCCAGCGCCAGCAAGGTCAGTGGCAAGACCACCTATGCCTGGAAGTTCGGCGACGGCAAGACAGGGACGGGGCGCCGCGTCAGCCACAAGTTCGCCAAGGCCGGCACATTCACGGTCACGCTGACCGTGCGAGATCCCGGTGGGAGCGCCACGGCGCGGGTGAAGGTCAAGGTCGGTCACTAGGTCCGTTTTGCGGTAAATCGCTCAGGCTGGGGAGGTTCGTGGCGCGGTCGCGGTTCGGCGGCGGCGGCGCGTCTTGCGGCACGGTGGCGGGAGCGGTCGCCCGGCGGCCGCCCGCCGCCCGCCGCCCGCCACGTGGCCGGTCAACGTGAATCTCGACCTTCCTCCAGGGTCGAGTTTCACATCGACGGCGTGGGGCGCCGTGGATGTGAAACTGGCCGCCGGCGACTGCCACGAGGTTCACGTTGCCGCCCATGGGTGGCGATCGTCGCCGCAGGTCGACCCGTGTCCGCGGGGAGACGCCCACGTTCGCCCCCGCCAGCTCCGGCTGAAAAGGTCACATTCGCCCCGCCAACCCCCGCGAGAGTGACGAAGACGGCGTGGCGCGCAGCGAACCCTGCGAACCGCCCGAAATCGGCCCCCACGCTACGCTTCCCCGACCCACCGGAGAGGTGCCGGAGTGGTTGAACGGGCGCGACTGGAAATCGCGTAACGGGGGTCAACCTCGTTCGGGGGTTCGAATCCCCCCCTCTCCGCTTTGTACAAGCCCTGACGGCGGGCTTTTCGCCCCGATTGGACGGGCTATTGCCCAGACGTCCAGGGCATGCGTCCGGCGCTCTGGACAGGCTTGCCTATCCGCGTTATCCAATATGCACAAACGGCCTGCGAAATATGCGACAGATCTACCCCGGCCGAACGTGATTCCATTTGCGTGTCTCCAACGAACCGAGGCGGTAGCTAGGTAGAAGATGATGGAGCCAAGCCAAAGGCCAGCGCTGAGGCTGGTGCAGTCGACGACAGAGCCGGCGGTCGAGTACGCATGGTTCTGCGGCCACTGTGCGGCCCCGTCGATCTCCCACGGTCCGCCGCCGCCCCACTCTCGGGTCTGCGATTCATGTGGCCTGGGTCTCCTGCTCGAGACCCGTGCCGACGTTGCGCCCAACCCGGATGACTCATTCCTGGTCGTCGACTCGCAGCTCCTCGTCCAAGCCGTGTCGGTCAACGCCGAGCGGATCCTTGGGGTCAACGAGGAGGAGGCGATCGACCAGCCGGTGTCCCAGCTCCTTGTCCCCGCCGACGCCGAGGCGGCCGGAGTGAGTTCCTTCGCCGCCGCTGTCGCCGACGCGATGTCCAGCGAGGAGCCAAGCCAGACCTTCGTCCGGCCCTGGAACACCTTCGGTGTCCGGATGCGCATTCGCATCGGCGCGTGCGGCCCACCCGCCGCCGCCCTGATCGTCCTCGACGCGGCACCACCCCCCGGGCTCCGCCTGGTCCAGAACTAGCCCCCGGGCCCCGCCTCGTCCAGAGCCAGCTACTCGGCCGCCGGCAGAACCTCGGGGACGCCGTAGGGCACGAGTGCGCGCGGCAGCGCCACCGTCCGGTCGTCGCGCTGCCCGTTCTCCAGCAGCGCGATGATCGTCCGCCCGACCGCCACCGCGGTTCCGTTGAGCGTGTGCACATGCGCCGGCCGGCCCTCGCCGGCGCGGTATCGGATGTCGAGGCGCCGCGCCTGGAAGTCGGTCGTGTTGGAGCACGACGTCAACTCGCGATAACGCTCCTGACCCGGCAGCCACGCCTCACAGTCGTATTTCTTGGCCGCCGAGGCGCCGAGATCGTCGACTGCGATCGCCACCACCCGGTAGGGGATCTCGAGCTCCTGGAGGATTGACTCCTCGATCGCCAACAGTCGTTCGTGCTCGGCCACGCTCTGATCCGGATCCACGAAGCTGAACATCTCGACCTTGTCGAACTGATGGACGCGGAAGATGCCGCGGGTGTCCTTGCCGGCGGCTCCCGCCTCACGCCGGAAGCAGGTCGAGAATCCGGCGTAGCGACGCGGCAGCTCGTCCGCGCCGAGGATCTCGTCGCGGTGCAGCGAAGCCAGCGCGACCTCGGAGGTCCCGACCAGGTACAGGTCATCGTCGCCCAGGCGGTAGATCTGTTGCTCGGTGTCGGGAAGGAAGCCGGTGCCGTACAACGCCTGCTCGCGGACGAGAACCGGCGGGATCACCGGTTCGAAGCCCTCGGCTCGCACCCGCTCGAGCGCGAAGCGCACCAGCGCCAGCTCGAGCATCACGAGATCGCCCAGCAGATAGTCGAACCGCGAACCCGACATGCGCGCGGCCCGCTCCATGTCGATCCGTGGCCCGGCCAGCTCCAGATGGTCGAGCCCGGTGGCGCCGGCCTGGCCCACCTCGCGCAGGACGGTGTCCTCGTCGGGCGCGTCGGGGGCAGGCAGATTCGGCAGTCCCGCCAGCGCGGTGTCGAGCTCGGAGCGAACCGCGGCCTCCCGATCACTCAGCTCGCGACCCCGGGCGGCGAGTGCGGCCAGCTGTCTGCGCTCCTCGGGGGTCGGCGGCCCCTGGCGCCCGCGACTGGCGCGGTTCTGCTCGGCCCGCAGCTCCTCCGCCTCCGCGGTCAGCGCACGCCAGCTCCGGTCGAGCTCGAGCACGCGGTCGACGGCCTCCGCAGCATCCGTGCCGCGACGGGCCAATGCCACACGCACGGCGTCCGGGTCGCGACGGATCAGCCTGAGGTCGAGCACGAGCGCGCCCTGGCTACGAGGTTGACTTCGTTTTCTTCCCCGAGGTGCTGCTTGCGGTGGGATTCGAGGCTGTCGGCGCCGGCGGAGTCAGCGTCCCCAAGGGTTGGTTGATGCACGGCGTGACGCCCGGAGCATTGGACGCCTGCCGTCCGGCGTAGGTGGCGACGAACATCGCCACGTCGCGCGCATCCTTGCCGATCACCACGTTCTGGGGCATGATCGCCCCCGAGAACCCACCGTTCTCGATTGCGTAGAGCACGCGATCGACGGGGCGCTCGCAGCGCACGTTGAAGTTCGGCCCGTTGGTGATCTCCGCACTGCGAGGGTTGGACGCCGAGCCTTGCGTCGCCGCGTAGGACAGGGTGTGGCAGCCGGAGCAGCGCTGTGAGAACAGGACGGCTCCGCGGTGCAGCTGTTGCTGCGACTCGGGGACGCTGATCTTCATCGTCCCGCACGCAGCAGCTAATACTGCGACCGCGGTCGTTGCACTCGAGATGAGGAGGACCCTGAGCGGCCGGTTCATGCGAGGTCGAGATCATAATCGGGATCGGATGTCAGGGCTTCGCACATCGCTTCGCACTTCGATGGTCGCACTCGTGGTCGTGTTCGCCGGGCTGCTCGCCGGCTGTTCGCACACGCAGACGGCCGGCGCCAGCCGGAAGCTCGATCTCTCGCTTACCGAATACCGCCTGAACCCCCAGGACATCCACGCTACGACCGGCTACCTGCTGATCGTCGTCCGCAACAACGGCTCCCTGACCCACAACCTCGCCATCTCACAAAACGGCCAGGCGATCGCCTCGACCCAACCGATCCCGCCCGGCCACGCGGCCGAACTGGCGGTCGATCTGGCGCCTGGGGATTACTCGATGGCCTCGACGCAGCTCTCCGATGAAGCGTTGGGGGCGTACGGCACCCTGAGCGTCGGAAGCTGACGCGGCCCGCCGCGCACGGCAGACCGGCCCCGGCGCCGGCCCCCTCTGGTTGCCGCCGTGGGAGGACGATCGCGATTAACGTTTATGAGCGACGTCTCGTAGCCGGCGCCGGGGACACGACAAGGTTCGGCGCGGGCCGGCCGGATCCTCCCCGAGCAGCACGGGCCGGCCGGATCGTCCGTTCCCCACCGCCACCCAGGCGGTATAACCACGCGGGCATGGGGGCCGATCAAGATCCCGAGCTGTTCCGCGAGGTGTTCGGCCGGTTCGCCACCGGCGTGGCGGTAATCACCAGCGCCGGTCCGTCGGGCGCGGGCGGCATGACCGCCAACGCGATCTGCTCGCTGTCGCTCGACCCCCTGCTGGCGCTGGTGTGCTTTGCCAACCAGGCGCGCACGCTGCCGATCGTCCGCGACGCGGGGCGCTTTGCCGTCAGCATCCTCAGCGCGGGCCAGGAGCACCTGGCCGGCGTCTTCGCCTCCAAGCTGCCGGAGGCGGAGAAGCTCGACGTGGTCGAGCATCGTTTCGAGCACGGGCTGCCGATCATCTCAGGCGCCGTTGCCTGGGCGGCGTGCGAGCTGCGGGAGCTGATCGCCGGCGGCGACCACACGATCGCCATCGGCGAGGTCATCGACCTCGGCCTCGGCGGCGGTGATCCGCTGCTCTGGTACGCGGGGCGCTATCACGCCGTGCCTCTGGCCGCGGAGTAACCGGCGGCCGGAGGGCCCAGCAGGTGCCTCCGAGCGCTGCACATGGGGGTTTGTGGTCATATAGACCCTCAATCCCCATCCGCCCCACCTAGCCGGCGCCCCACCTAGCCGGCGCCCCACCTAGCCGGCCGTCCCCGCCGCCCGCACGAGCAGAACGACGACGACCAGCGCGGCGATCGCCATCACGCCCATCTCGCGCTGGACGATCGCCGTCACGAGCCCCTTCTGCTCCTCGTCGGGCAGCTTCGCCACCTCCGCCGTCGACTCGTAGCCCCGCGAATCGAGGATCATCTGGGCCGAGGCCAGGCGGAGCTGCTCGGCGATGAACGAGACGAGCAGGGGCAGCAGGCCGTAGATCAGATGCAGGCTGGGCGGCTTGTGCCCGATCAGCACGAGTACGCCCCCGAGCGCGACCTCGACCACGACCGCAACCTGACCCGCGCGCAGCAGCGGCCAGAAGCCGGCGCTCGACTCCACTCGCCACCAGCGCCATGCTCCCCACAGTCCGGCTGCCGCATTCAGGACAATCGAGGCGATGCCGACAACGAGGTGGACGTCTTTCACCCTAAAAACCGCTGAAAAGCATTGGTAGCTCGCCGCGCTGACGGGTAAGTTGCCTGCGCCCGAGTTTTCGGCCGAACATAGCCGCATTTCGCACTAAGTAACACGTTGTTACAAACTACCCGGTTGCGGTGCTATAAGACTGGATAAATGCTCCATACGTATCTCCCAGCTCTCGTCTTCCTCATCCTCGGCGGTCTGGTCGGAGCAACGTTCTCGGTACTCAACCTCTTCCTCGGTCAGCGGCGCCCCAACCGCTCCAAGCAGGCCCCCTATGAGTGCGGCTTGCCATCGGAGATCCAGCGCAATTTCCGCTTCGGGATCAGCTTCTACCTGATCGCGATGCTGTTCATCCTGTTCGACATCGAGGTGATCTTCCTCTACCCGATCGCCGTGCAGCTGCGGTCCTTCGGCACCTTCGCGCTGAGCGAGACGATCGTCTTCGTCGCGCTTCTCATGATCGCCTTCGTGTACGTGTGGCGCAGAGGAGCGCTGGCATGGAAATAAAGCGCGAGCCGGTCAGCGCTCACACCTCTCCGTCCGACTTCCGTGTCCGCCAGCTCCGCGCCCAGGACATGCTGCGCGGGGACCTCGACGATGAGCAGCTCAAGGCCTACGTGGAGGAGCGTGTGCTGACCACGACGATGGACAGGGCGGTCGCCTGGGCTCAGGGCAACTCCATCTATCCGCTGACCTTCGGGCTCGCCTGCTGCGCCATCGAGATGATGTCGATCGTCGGCGCCCGCGTCGACCTGGCCCGATTCGGATTCGAGGCGCTGCGCGCGTCGCCCCGGCAGGCTGACCTGATCATCCTCTCCGGTCGGGTGTCGATCAAGATGGCGCCGATCATCCGCCGCCTCTACGACCAGATGCTCGAGCCCAAGTGGGCGATCTCGATGGGCGCGTGCTGCTCCTCGACCGGCGTGTTCAACAACTACGCGCTCGTCGCCTCGGACAAGTTCATGCCCATCGACGTCCACGTCCCCGGCTGCCCGCCCCGGCCCGAGGCGCTGATGCACGGCATCCTCCGCCTGCGGGAGAAGATCCAGGGCACCGACCGCGAGGGCTGGCGCCTGCGCTATGACGCGGTCGGCACCGAGGAGCTGGTCGAGGGTGAGACGTCGATGGAGGGGGCCGGCATCCAAATCTTCAAGCCCGGGGACACCGCAGGTGCCTGACGCGACCGGCCTGGAGCTCACCGCCCAGGAGCTGCGCGACACCGACAGCGAGTCGATCCTCGACACCCACTTCCAGCGGGGTCGGGCCACACTGATCATCAACCCCAGCCGCGTGCGTGTCGTCCTCGAGCACCTGCACAGCAAGGGCTACAACTTCCTCGCCAGCCTTCACGGCGTCGACTACTACCCCGATGAACCTCGGCTCGGCGTGCTCTACGAGCTGCTCGACATGAAGCGGGTCGACCGGATCACGGTCAAGGCCCGCGTGCCCATCACGGCGCCCAACGTTCCCTCGGTGATTCAGCTCTACCCGGGCGCCGACTTCCCCGAGCGGGAGGTCTACGACATGTTCGGCGTCGTGTTCGAGGGCCACTCCGACCTGCGCCGGATCCTCATGCCCGAGGATTACGAGGGCCATCCGCAGCGGCGTGACTTCCCCACGGGCGGCGAACCGGTGCTGTTCACCTACAACGAGCAACAGAACTACGGGAAGTGGATGTGAGCACCACCGAGGACTATCGCCGCCGCGAAGAGTCGATCACGCTGGCCAGCGAGCCGACGGGCGACGGCGAGACCCACGAGCTGCTGACGCTGAACATCGGCCCGCACCACCCGGCGACACACGGTGTCCTGCGCCTGCTGGCCACGCTCGAGGGCGAGGTCGTGCGCGACATCCGGCCGATCATCGGTTACGTCCACACCGGGATCGAGAAGACGGCGGAGACAAAGTCCTACTGGAAGGTCATCCCGGTGATCGAGCGGATGGACTACCTCTCCTACTACTTCAACGCGATGGCCTTCTGCGGGGCGGTCGAGACCCTGCTCGACGTCGAGGTGCCGCCCCGGGCGCAGTACCTGCGGGTCATCCACCTCGAGCTCAACCGGATCATGTCCCACCTCGTGTGGCTGGGCACGAGCGCGCTGGACCTCGGCGCAATCTCGATGTTCTGGTACTGCTTCCGCGAGCGTGAGACGGTGCTCGACCTGTTCGAGATGTCCTCCGGGCAGCGGATGCACACGCGCTACTTCCAGGTCGGCGGGGTATTCGAGGACATCCCGGTCGGGTTCGCCGAGAAGCTGAGAGCCTTCGTCAAGGAGATGCCAGGCCGGGCCGATCAGTACGCCGACCTGCTGGAGAAGAACGAGATCGTCCTCGAGCGTCTCCGCGGGACCGGCATCGTCGACCAGGACACGATGCTCAAGCTCGGGGTCACCGGACCGCTGCTGCGCGCCACCGGTCACCCGTGGGACCTCCGCAAGGCCCAGCCCTACTCGAGCTACGACCACTTCGACTTCAAGATCCCCGTCGGCACGGTGGGCGATAACTACGACCGCTATCGCGTGCGCCAGGCCGAGTTCTACGAGTCGGTCAAGATAATCGAGCAGGCGCTCGACGGCCTGCCCGAGGGGCCCTACATCACCACCGACCGCAAGATCGCGCTGCCCCCGCGCCACGAGCTGGCCACGAGCATGGAGGCGCTGATCCACCACTTCAAGCTGGTCACCGAGGGCTTCCGCGTGCCGCCGGGCGAGTGTTACTACCCGATCGAGGGACCGCGTGGCGAGTACGGCTGCTTCGTCCGCGCCGATGGCTCGGCCAAGCCCGCCCGCGTGCACATGCGCGACCCGAGCTTCGTCAACCTCCAGGCCCTCTCGCACATGGTCAGGGACGGCTACATCGCCGACCTGATCGCGACCCTGGCCTGCCTGGATCCGATCCTCGGAGGCATCGACCGATGAGCGCCACCTCCCGCCCCCCGCGGTTCGGGCATGGCTCACGCGTCCCAGGCTGGGACGAGGCGGCCGACCTGAGCAAGCCGCCGGCCGAAGTCCCCGACCCCGCCACCACGCCGGTCCCCGACGAGCTGCGCGAGACGATCGTCAGGGCCATGGCCAAGTACCCGGACCGCCACTCGGCAGCGATCCCCGCGCTGCACGCGGCACAACGCCTCTACGGCTGGTGCTCGCCCGAGGCGATCGACCAGGTCGCGGCGGTGATGCGCGTGACGCCGGCCTATCTGAGCTCGGTGGCGACCTTCTACGACATGTTCTCCACCGTGCCCAAGCCGCCCAATGACGTGTACGTGTGCACCAACATCTCGTGCTCCCTGCGCGGCGCCGACGACTTCCTTGCGGCGATGCAGGAGGCGGCCACCGAAAGCGTCAACGTCCGCTCGTTCGAGTGTCTGGGCGCGTGCGACATCGCCCCCATGGCGTCGGTCAACGGCGAGTACGTGGGCCCGCTGAACACCGACGATGCGCGACAGATCGTCGAGGATCTCGAGGCGGGCCGCCCCGTGCTCGAGCACAAGCAGCTGCGCTATCGCCGCTGTGCCGACCCTCAGGTCAGTGGCACCGCCGACCAGGAGGATGAGCGATGACGGTGCTGCTGTTTGACCGCATCGACGAACCCGGGTTGAACACGCTCGAGGTCTATCGGCGCCGGGGCGGCTACGAGGCGCTGCGCAGGGCGCTCGGCATGAGCCGCGAGGACGTGTTGCAGAACCTCATGGACTCGGAAATCCGCGGCCGCGGCGGCGCCGGTTTCCCGATGGGGCGCAAGGCGTCGTTCCTGCCCCACGGCGACATGGACAAATACCTCGTCTGCAACGCCGACGAGTCCGAGCCGGGCACGTTCAAGGACCGCGAGATCATGCAGAAGAGCCCGCACATGCTGATCGAGGGGATCATCATCGCCACGTGGGCGGCCGAGATCAGCCGTGCCTTCATCTACATCCGCGGCGAGTACGCGCTGCAGGCCGACATCCTCGAGGCCGCGATCGCCGAGGCGCAGGACGCCGGTCTGCTCGGCCGGGACATCCTCGGCTCCGAACACTCGCTCAAGCTCGTGCTCCACCGTGGGGCGGGCGCGTACATCTGCGGGGAGGAGACCGGACTGCTCGACTCGCTCGAGGGCAAGCGCGGCAACCCGCGGCTGAAGCCGCCCTTCCCGGCCATCGAGGGCCTCTACAACGGACCGACGTTGATCAACAACGTCGAGACGCTGGCCACCGTGCCGTCGATCATCCGTCTCGGGGGTCAGGACTACGCCAAGCTCGGCACCACGAACTCCACCGGCACCAAGCTCGTCTCGGTGTCCGGCGACGTGCAGCGCCCGGGCAACTACGAGATCGAGCTCGGCATGTCCTCGCGCGAGCTCATTTTCGGACTGGCCGGCGGTCCGTTCGAGGGCCGCGAGGTCAAGTTCTGGTTCCCGGGCGGCTCGAGTTCGCCCGTCCTGACCAAGGACGATCTCGACCTCCCCTACGACTTCGACTCGATGGCCAAGGCGGGCTCGATGCTCGGCTCGGGCGCGGTCATCGTCGTCGACGACTCCCACACCGTGCTCGAGGTGGCGTTGAAGCTGGCCAAGTTCTACGCCCACGAGTCGTGCGGAAAGTGCGTTCCTTGCCGCGAGGGCACGAACTGGACCGTGAAGATGCTCGAGCGGATCCAGTCGGGCGAGGCGACCCCGATGGACCTCGACATCATGGCCTCGGTTCAGGAACAGATCATCGGCCACTGCCTGTGCGTGCTGGGCGACGCAATGGCGATGCCGATCGGCTCGATGGTGGCGAAGTTCCGCGATGAGCTCGAGGCTGAGATCGAGGCCGCGCGCGAGCGGGCTGACACCGGAGCCGTGGAGGACGTGATCCCGCTCGGGGTCGCCGATGAGTACGCCGGCCCGATGCCCGTGCACTGACACAACAGCATGCCCCGACCTGCAGAGAAGATCATCCAGCTGACCGTCGACGGCCGCGAGATCAAGGCCGTCGAGGGCTCGATGCTCGTCGACGCGGCCAAATTCGGCGACGTCGAGATCCCCTACTTCTGCTACGAGCCCAAGCTCGGACATCCGGTCGGCGCGTGCCGCATGTGCCTGGTCGAGATCGAGGGCATCCCCAAGCTCCAGACCTCGTGCTCGACGCCGGTCAAGGACGGCATGGTCGTGCACACGCAGACCGATCGCGTCCGCCACGCCCAGAACGCGGTCGTCGAGTTCCTGCTCGTCAACCACCCGCTCGACTGCCCGGTGTGCGACAAGGGCGGCGAGTGCCCGCTGCAGGACATCACCTTCGGCTGGGGACTCGGCCGCTCGCGCTTCATCGACCCCAAGCGCCACTTCGAGAAGCCGCTGGCGCTCTCGCCGCTGATCGCCATTGACCGCGAGCGCTGCATCCTCTGCTACCGGTGCGTCCGCTTCTCGCAAGAGGTCGCCGAGGACTATCAGCTGATCTTCTCCGAGCGCGGCGCCCACACGTTCGTCACCACCTTCGACGGACACCCGTATGTTGCCCCGTTCAGCGGCAACATCATCGAGCTGTGCCCGGTGGGCGCGTTGACCTCGCAGCCCTACCGCTTCCGGGCCCGGCCGTGGGACATCGAGAACGCCGGCGGCATCTGCACCCTGTGCCCGTCGCAGTGCAACGTCACCTTCACCGTGCGCGACGAGAAGGTCGTGCGGGTCCTGGCCCGGGAGAACGACGAGGTTGACGACGGCTGGCTCTGCGACAAGGGTCGCTTCGCCTACCAGGCCATGCACGTCGATGACCGCATCACCGCTCCGCTCGTCCGCGAGGGCGACGAGCTGCGCACGGTCTCGTGGGAGCGTGCGCTCGAGGTCGCGGGCGGACTGGCCAGGCACCGCGGGCGGGTGGGCACGTTGGTCGGCGGACAGGCCACCAACGAGGAGGGCTTCCTGCTGCAGCGGCTCTCGCGCGAGGCGCTCGAGTCGCACGACATCGATTCGCGCGCCAGCGGACATCTCCCGGTCGGCCTCGCCCGCGCGCTGGCCCGCCCCGCCCTGCAGGCTACGGTGCCCGACATCGAGTTCGCCCACACCGTCCTCGTGCTCGGCTGCGAGCCGCTCGACGATGCACCGATCTTCGACCTGCGGATCCGCAAGGGTGTTCGCCGCCGTGGCGTGCAGCTGGCCATCGCCACCGCCCGCCCCAGCGCGCTCGACGCCGGCGCGAAGACCGTGATCCGCTACGCGCCCGGTGAGGACGCGGCCTTCCTGGCCGGCCTGATCGGCGAGCTCCGAGGCGCGGAAGACGACGCCGGTGAGCTCGCCAAGCTGCTCCGTGACGGCGGTGAGGACATCGTGATCGTGTGGGGTGAGCGGATCGGAGCTGACGCGCTCCCGCACCTGCTCGCGCTCGCCGACGCCCTCGGACTGGCCGACCGCGACGGCGCAGGTCTCCTCGAGGTTCCCGCGGGGGCCAACGCCCGGGGCCTGCGCGAGGCCGGCGCCGCCCCCGACTGCGGGCCCGGCTACACCGACCTCGGCGGCGCCAGCGGACGCAGCGCGGCCGAGATCGCGCAGGCCGCCGCCGAGGGGGCCGTCACCGCGCTTCACCTGTTCGGCACCGATCCGGTTCGCGATCATCCCGACCGGGCGCTGTGGGAGCGCGCGATGCACTCCACGGCCCTGGTCGTCGCCCACGCCAGCGTCCTCACCGACGGGATCCGCGAGCACGCCAACGTCGTCTTCCCGGCCGAGTCCTACTCCGAGAAGGAGGGCACCGTCGTCCACCCCGACGGCCGGCTTCAGCGACTGCGCATGGCCATCGCCCATGCAGGCCAGATCCGCGCCGGGTGGTCCGTGCTGGCCGAGATCGCCAAGCGCTGTGGTCTCGACACGGGCGTCCTGACCAGTGGCATGGCGTTCAAGCAACTGTCCGCCGTGGTTCCGTTCTACGAGGGTCTCACCCTGGATGACATCGCCGGCCGGGGCGTCCGCTGGCCCGCGCGCGACGCGGCCGCGAAGCTCCCGGAGGCGACTCCCAGCCCAGGCGCCACCCCGGCGACCAACGACTCGGCCCCGCAAAACGGCGCCTTCCGGCTCGGTACCTACCGCCCGATCTGGGCCTCGCCGGAGGTCGAGATATCGCCGGCCCTGCACTTCGTGATCGCCCACCAGCAGCTCGAGCTATCCCCCGACGACGCCGAGCGTCTCCACATCTCCGACGGCGACCGGGTCACGGTGGCGCAGCTGGATGACGCGAGCGCCGCCCAGGGAGGCGAGGCCGGAGGCCGAGCGGGCGGCAAGCCCGCGGCAACTCGGCTGCACGCGCGGGCCGCGGTGAGGACCGGAGTCCCCGAGGGAACGGCGTTCCTGGCCGACGGCATCGAGACCGACTCCGCCAATGCCCTCACCGCATCGACGATCGAGATCTCCAAGTCATGACGATCTTCGCCGATCCGTTCTACGTCGAGCCCTGGTGGATCCAGATCGTCAAGGCGCTGGTCATCTTCGCCGTCGCGTTCGCCATCCTGCCGATGCTGACCGTGTACGAGCGCAAGCTGCTGGGACGCTTCCAGGCCCGCTACGGACCCAACCGGGTCGGCCCCTTCGGGCTCGCCCAGCCGATGGCCGAGATCGTCAAGTTTGCCGTCAAGGAACCCTTCCGACCCACCACGTCGGTCGGCTACCTGTACCGGATCGCGCCGGCGATCGCGATCACCACGGCGATCGGGGCATTGGCGCTGGTGCCGTTCGGCGATGTCCAGCACATCTTCGGCACGCCCGTCGGGCTGTACGGGATCGACGTCTCGATCGGGCCGCTGTACGTGTTCGCGCTGGCCGGGATCTCCTTCTACGGGATCATGCTCGGCGGCTGGGCGTCGGGCTCCAAGTACTCCTTCCTGGGCGCGATGCGCGGGGCCGCCCAGCTGATCTCCTACGAGGTCTCGCAGGGGCTGTCGCTGGTCGGCGTGGTCATCACCGCCCAGACGCTGTCGCTGACCGGGATCGTCCACGCCCAGGCGGGCATGTGGTACTTCATTCCCCAGTTCGTCGGCTTCCTCATCTTCATGGTCGCCTCGTTCGCCGAGACCAACCGGGCCCCGTTCGATCTCGTCGAGGCCGACGCCGAGCTGGTCGGTGGCTACTTCACCGAGTACGGCGGCACGCCCTTTGTCGCCTACCTGTTCTCGGAGTACATGAACATGTTCGTCGTCTCGGGGATCGCCGTCACCGTGTTCTTCGGCGGCTGGCTGCTCCCGTTCGGGATCCATCCCCCGGGCTGGGTGGACCCCTTCGTCGTCCTCATCAAGATGTTCTTCTTCATCACCTTCTTCATCTGGATCCGCGCCACGCTGCCGCGCCTGCGCTATGACCAGCTGATGTCGCTGGGCTGGAAGGTCCTCCTGCCGCTCGCCACTCTCAATCTCCTCGTCACAGCGATCGTGGTGGTCTCGTGAGCCCCTCCTACGACCCCGGCGCCGACGTAATCGAGGTCGTCCGCGGCCCGGCCCGCGGACCGGTGGCCGGGGCCTACCGGGCCTTCGGCGAGACGCTGCGCGGACTGAAGACGACGTTCGCGCGGATCGTCGAGGGACCGGTGACGATCCAGTACCCCGAGGAGAAGACGCCGGTGTACCCGCGCTTCCGCGGCCGCCACAAGCTCCACCGCTTCGAGGACACCGGCCTGGAGAAGTGCGTCGGCTGCTCGCTGTGCGCCGCCGCCTGTCCGGCCGACTGCATCCGCGTGGTGGCGGCCGAGAACACACCCGAGAACCGCGTGTCGGCCGGCGAGCGCTACGCGGCGGTGTACGAGATCAACCTCAGCCGGTGCATCTTCTGCGGCTACTGCGAGGTGGCCTGCCCGTTCGACGCGATCACCATGGGCCACGACTACGAGATGTCCGACTACACGCGCTCGGATCTGATTTTCACCAAGGAGATGCTGCTGGCCGAGCCGATCGAGCGCACGCCGCTCCGGGCCGAGGGCGAGTGACCCAGGTCATCTTCTTCATCGCCGCCATCGGCGCCCTGGCCGGGGCTATCGGCGTGGTCACGCTGCGCAATCCCTTCTACAGCGTGCTGGCGCTGGTCTTCCATCTGGTCTCGCTGGCCGTCCTGTTTCTGCTCCTGCGCGCCGAGTTCGTGGCCGCCGCCCAGGTCGTCGTCTACGCCGGCGCGGTGATGGTGCTCTACGTGTTCGTCGTCGCCTACGTGGGCAGCGGCGAGGAGCTGGCCGGTGGCACCGCGCTGCGCATCCTCGGACCGCTGTTCGCGTTGGCCGTGGCCATCGAGCTGTGCATCGCGCTGCTCGGCTCGGCGCTGAAGGGCATCTCGGAGAAGGGCGCGCCCTACGTGCTCGGGTTCGGCACCCCCAGGGAGATCGGGACACAGTTTCTCACCAAGTACCTGTTCCCGTTCGAGGTGGCCTCGCTGCTGCTGCTCGTGGCCGCGATCGGCGCGGTGGTGCTCGCGCGCCGGCGGCGCGGACTCGAGCCGCCCGAGCAGCGCGACGAGTTCGCACCGGGTATCCCGCGCCCCGCCTACACGGGAACCATGGCCGAGGCCGCCGGGACGCGCGTAGTCGAGCCCGACGCCGACGCCGAGCCGACCCGCACGGGGGGCTGGTAATCGCCTATGGCCATCGGCTGGTACCTCACGGTCTCCGCGCTGATCTTCTGCATCGGCGCCGCCGGCGTGCTCACGCGGCGCAACCCGCTCGTCATCCTGTTGTGCCTCGAGCTGATGCTGAACGCGGCCAACCTGGCCCTGATCGCCTTCTCGCGCATGTGGGGCGGCGAGGACGGACAGGTGTTCGCGTTGATCGTGATGGTCGTGGCGGCGGCCGAGGTGACGATCGGCCTGGGCCTGATCGTGGCTCTCTACCGCCGCCGCCTGCCAATCGACGTCGATGAGCTGAACGAGCTGCAGGGATGAGGGCGCGATGAGTCCGACGACCTGGGGCTGGCTGGTCGTGCTCTGCCCGCTGGTTGGCACCGCGGTGCTGAGCCTGAGCTGGCCGCGGCTCCCCGGCCGCGTGGCGGGTTGGATCGGCACGCTGGCCATCGGCCTCGCCTTCGTCTGCGCGGTGGGGATGTTCTTTGCCCTGCGCAGCCATCCTGCGGTCGATCAGCACTTCACCTCGTCGCTGTGGAACTACGCCGTCACCGAAGGGCTCGACGCCAAGCTGAGCATCTACGTCGACCCCCTGTCGGTGTTCATGGCCCTGATCGTCTCGGGCGTCTCGACATTGATCCACCTCTACTCGGTCACCTACATGACCGCCGACAAGGGGTTCAATCGCTACTTCGCCTACCTGAACTACTTCGTCTTCTCGATGCTGCTGCTCGTCCTGGCCGGCAACTTCGTCTTGCTGATCATCGGGTGGGCGTTTGTCGGGGCGGCGTCGTATCTGCTGATCTCGTTCTGGTACCGGCGTACGACGGCCACGCGCGCCGGCATCAAGGCGTTCGTGATCAACGTGGTCGGAGACGTCGGGCTCGTCCTGGGCACGTTCTTCCTCTTCAAGCACACGGGGACGGTCGACTTCTACAAGACCTTCCACGAGATCCCGCAGGTGTTCAGCCACAATCAGCCCGACCTGGTGGCGGCCGGCCTGCTGATACTCGTGGGGGCGTTCGCCAAGTCGGCCCAGATCCCGCTCCACACGTGGCTTCCCGACGCCATGGAAGGTCCCACCCCGGTGTCGGCGCTGATCCACGCCGCCACGATGGTGACGGCGGGCGTGTACCTGATCGCGCGCATGCACCCGATCATCGACCAGGCGCCGACAGTCGGCGACGTGGGCGCGATTGGAGGCTGCCTGACGCTGCTGATCGCCGCCACCATCGCCCTCGTCCAGACCGACCTCAAGCGGGTGATCGCCTACTCGACGATGTCCCAGATCGGGTACATGATCATGGGCGTCTCCGCCGGCGCCTTCTCGGCCGCCCTGTTCCATCTGATGACGCACGCGTTCTTCAAGGCGCTGCTGTTCATGTCCGCCGGCTCGGTGATCGGCGCGATGGCCGGCGAGCAATCGCTGAACAGAATGGGCGGGTTCCGCAAGGCGCTGCCGTTCACGTTTGTCTGTTTCCTAGTGGGCGGCCTGGCCCTGTCGGGCCTGCCGCCCTTTTCGGGTTGGCTCTCGAAGGACGACATCCTCGGTTTCGTCGACCATCGCGGCGGCGGCTTTCTCATCCTCGGCATCGCCGGCTACATCGGCGCCCTGCTCACCGGGATCTACACCTTCCGCATGATCTTCCGCACGTTCTTCGGCGAGCCGGTCGCCGAGGCTCGCGAACTCGAGCAGGGCCACCTGCACCACGCTGCCGTTCCCTTCAACCCCCAGACCCATGAGGAAGAGGACACCGACGTGGGCTTCCCCGGCCCAGGCCACTACATCGCCGAGCGCGAGATGCCCATGAAGATCGCCATGTCGATCCTGGCCGTGCTGGCGCTCGTCGCTGGCGTGCTCCAAATCCCCGGTGTCGATGACAGCATCCAGAAGTTCCTCGCTCCGACGTTTGCCGACTCGAGCTACGCCCACATCGACATCCACACGGGCGCGGAGTGGTTCGGGCTGTTGATCGGTGCGGCGATCGCCATCACCGGCATCACGATCGCCTATCGGCTGTGGGTCGTCAGCCCCGGCACCCCGCGCAAGCTGCGCGAGCGCTTCAGCGCCGTGTACACGCTGCTGTGGAACAAGTGGTATTTCGACGAGCTGATCGACGTGCTGGTCGTGCGGCCGGCCTTGCTCGTGGGGCGGCTGTGTGACTCGGTGCTCGAGCGGATCGTTATCAGTGGCGGCGTGACCGGCGGAACGGTCGGACTGGTGCGCGCCGGATCGGCCGCGGTCCGGCGCTGGCAGACCGGCTTCCTGCGCTACTACGCCGCCGGGATGGTCGTGTGCATCGCCGGCGTCGCCCTCTACTTCCTGATCTCCTCGTCATGACCCTCTCGATCCTCATCTGGCTCCCGCTGGTGATCTCGCTTCTCGCGGCCTTCTTCCCGCGCCCGCTGGTGGGACGCGTGACCGCGATCGGAAGCCTGATCACGCTGGGGATCGCGATCTCATTCATCGCGCGCTTCAAGACCGGCCAGGCGGAGCTGCAGTTCGTCACCGACAGGGTGTGGATCTCGGCGCTCGGGATTCACTACAAGCTCGGCCTCGACGGCCTGAACGTGGCTCTGGTCCTGATCACCACGATCCTGTTCAGCCTGTCGCTGATCTGGGCCTCGTTCCGCGATTGGGATCGCCCACAGGCCTTCTACTTCCTCTTCGGTCTTGCCGAGAGCGCAGTACTCGGTGCCTTCTGCGCCCAGGACCTGGCGCTGTTCGTCGCCTTCTTCGACCTGATGCTGATCCCGTTTTACTTCCTGGTTGGGATGTGGGGCACGGGCGAGCGCGTGCGCGCCACCACCAAGCTGGTCGTCTACACGCTGGTCGGCTCGTTCTTCATGCTGGCCGGCGCGATCGCCACCGGCGTGCTGGCATCGAGCCAGCACGGCACGAACCTCACGTTCGTGATCTCCTCGCTCCAGCACCTGCCGCTCTCGCACACCTCGCAGAACTGGATCTTCCTGTGCTTCGCGATCGCCTTTCTGGTCAAGATGCCGGTGGCGCCGTTCCACGGCTGGCTGGCCGACGGGTACAAGGCGATGCCGATCCCGGTCGTCGCCGTGTTCTCGGGGATCCTGTCCAAGGTCGCCGCGTACGGGTTCCTGCGGATCGTCCTGCCCGTGTTCCCCTATGCCTCCACGCACTTCCAGACGCTGATGCTGCTGATCGCGCTGGTCTCGATCCTGTGGGGAACCTCGCTGGCCTTCACGACCACCGACGCGCGGCTGGTCGTGGCCTACTCGAGCATCGCCCAGCTCAGCTTCATCACGCTGGGAATCTTCTCGCTGCGCCCCCAGGGAGCCCAGGGAGCGCTGCTGCAGATGGTCAACCACGCGATTGTGACCGCGCCGATGTTCTTCATCGTGGCCTTCCTGGCTGCGCGCGCCGCCGGCTCGGAGAACCTGCGCGATATGGGCGGAATCGCCTTCCGCGCGCCGGTCCTGGCCTCGCTGTTCCTGATCGTCGCGCTGGCCACACTGGCCATGCCCGGCTCGTCCAACTTCGTCGGCGAGTTCCTGATCCTGCTCGGCACCTTCCGGGCCAAGCTCGTCATCGCCGTCATCGCCTTCCTGGGCGTGGTCGGCGCCGCCGTCTACGCGTTGCGAATGTTCATCGGCGCCATGCATAACCGGGTCGGGCCGCGCGTCACCTCACGCGAGATCGGATGGCACGACGCCCTGGCCGTCGTCCCGCTGGTCGTGGTGATCCTCGTCCTGGCCTTCTATCCGCAGTTCTTCCTCAAGCGCTCGCAGCCGACGGTCAACACCGACCCCGCGATCAATCTGACACCGGTCGTCCAGGTGGCCTCGCGATGATCGCGCTGGCCCACATAAAGGGACCGCACATCGACTGGGCGTCGCTGTCGCCGCTGACGGCGCTGGCCGTCGGAGCGCTCGTGGTCCTGCTCGTCGGGCTGCTCCGCCCGGCGGTCATCCGCCACCAGGTCGTCCCGGTCCTTACGCTCGTGACGCTGGCCGTGGCCATCGGGCTCGAGATTTCCCAGTTCCACCATCATCGGTCGATCATCTCGCAGGCGCTGCGGATCGACGACCTCGCCCTGATCCTCGACCTGCTGTTCGCGATCTCGGCCTTCGCCGCTGTGCTGCTGTCGTGGCGCGAGACAGCGGCCCACGAGGCGGGGCATGGCGAGTATCACTCGCTGTTGCTGTTCAGCGTGATGGGCATGGGGGTATTCGTGTCCGCCCAGAACCTCGTCACCCTGTTCGTGGGCATCGAGCTGCTGTCGATCCCGCTGTACGTGCTGTGCGCGAGCAACATGCGACGTGAGGGCTCGCTGGAATCGGGGCTCAAGTACCTGATCATCGGCTCGGTCGGCTCGGCCACGCTCGTCTACGGGCTCGCCCTGGTCTATGGCGCCAGCGGCTCGACCGACTACGCGCGCATCGCCCAGGTCTCGTCGGGCAGCCTCAGCTCCGACGTGCTGCTCCTGACCGGGATCGGACTGGTCATCGTCGGGTTCGCCTTCAAGGCCTCGATCGCTCCGTTCCACCAGTGGACGCCGGACGTCTATGAGGGCGCCCCCACCCCGATTACAGGATTCATGGCCACCGCCACCAAGGCCGCCGCGCTGGGCGCATTCATCCGCTTCTTCGACGTCGCGGTGATCGGCGCGCAGGACAGCTGGGCGCCGATGCTGGCCGCGCTGGCCGCGATCACGATCATCGTCGGCAATGTCGGGGCCCTCGGCCAGTCCTCGATGAAGCGGATGCTCGGGTACTCGGGCGTGGCCCAGGCCGGCTACATGCTCGGCGGCGTGATCGTCGGCACGCAGCTGGGCGTCCAGGCCACCGTGCTCTACCTGTGCGTCTACCTCGCTATGAACATGGCCGCGTTCGCGGTGATCGTCGCGCAGGAGCGCGCCGGCAAGGGCGATGACATCGCCGGCCTGGCGGGACTCGGAGCGGCAAGACCGTGGCTCGCCGTGCCGCTGACCATCGCCATGCTGGCCCTGGCCGGGATCCCCGGCACCGTCGGCTTCATCGGCAAGTTCCAGCTCATCCACGCTCTCGTCGACGGCGACTACACATGGCTGGGCATCGTGCTGGTGATTGGCTCGATGATCTCGCTCGGCTACTACCTGCGGGTGGTGGCGGCGATGTGGATGACGCCGCGCGGGGCTCCGGCGCCCGGTGGCGCCTCGCTGGCCCCGATCGCCGGCGGCTCGCCCGAGGCCGATGAGATCGAGCCTCCCGAGGCCTCAGCGCCGTCCTCCTCGCGGGTGAGGGACGCACTCGGCCAACCCGAGGTCGCGTTCGTCGCCGGTCTGTTCGCCGCTGCCAGCATCTTCTTCGGCATCTTCCCCTCGCCCCTGTTCAACCTCGCGGCGCACGCGGGCAACGCGTTGCCCGGGCTGTTCTGAGGGTCGTGACGCGTCGGTTTCCAGGTCCGCCGAGCGGGTAGCTCGGGCCTCATGGAAGAACGACGCTCCGACACCGAGAAGACCTTCGGGAGCCAGGAGCCACCCGGCGAGGTCTCCGACCAGAACGCCGAAGAGCCCTCGGGCCCCCAGGGAGGGGCCGCGCGCGGGGGCCGCGGCGAGAAGAAGCCCGACGACAGGAATCCCGGCGCCGCCGGTGAGGGTTCTCAGTCGACCGGCAACCCGGCCAACGCGGGCTAGAGGGTCGCCGAGCGGCCAATGGCGGCGCGCTCATGGGAAGGATCGCTGATGCAGTTCGACCGGCGGGCTGGGGAAGGCTGCGGCCCGGATCGGTCGGGGCTCGCCCGGCAAAAAACGTGACAAGTTGCGCCGTCCGTCGCCACGGCGCCCACATAAGCACCCCCCAGGGGCTTATGTAGCCAAGGTTCGGCCGAGACGGGAACTTGGTCACCTTTTCCCCGCGTACTGCCGCCGCGGACGGAGCGGAGGGCTAGATCGGCACTTCCCCGCACCGCCCGGCGGCGCGCGAAGGAGGCTGGCGAAGCGCCCCCGAGCCCTCCGCGCTCCCCGCTACGATCAGCCGCTCGTGCACTATCCGGTCGAGAGCTTCACCGACAGCGAACGGGAGCGTCTGAGCGCGCACTTCACCAATCTCGACCGCCCGGTGTTCGCGCTGGTGAACCTGCCGGAGACAGTCAAGGGCGCGCTCTTTGCCCGCTACTCGCGCTACCCCGCAACCCTGCGGCGGCTGTTTCTCGAGGAGTTCGCGGACGATGTCCCGGCCACCGGCGCCGGCTGGGACGGAAGCGAGGGGGAGCGTGCCGCCGCCCTGTATGAGCGGATCTTCCTCGGCTACGGCGACGACTCGGTGGCGCAGCTCGGTGGCGCTCACCTCGCCTGCGAGTGGGTGTCGAACGTCCTGACCAAGATCCTCCAGCGCCCGCGCCTCGGTGCCTATCTCGAGCAGTCGACTCGCTACATCGCCTACGACGCGCCGATGCCCGACCCCCCGGGTGGGTACCGCTATTACCGCGACGCCGAGCTCGGGGCGCCCTACGCCAAGGCGATGGACGAGCTGTTCTCGATCTACTCGGGCGCGCTTCCCCGGGTGATTGCGTGGGCGGCCGACGAGTTCCCGCGCGAGTCCGACGAGGCCGCGGCCGCTCACACCCGTGCGATCAAGGCCAAGGCGCTGGATCTGCTGCGGGGCCTGCTCCCGGCCAGCTCGCTGTCGCACATGGGGATCTTCGCCAGCGGCCAGACCTATGAGCAGCTGGTGCTGCATTTGCTGGCCCACCCCCTGCCCGAGGCGCGCAAATACGGCCAGATGATCCTTGAGGAGGTCAGGGCGGTGATCCCGAGCTTCGTGGCTCGTGTGGAGCGCCCGGACCGGGGCGGCGCCTGGATCTCGTACCTCGAGTCACGCGCGGCCGCCGGCGAGCGCTGGGCCCGGCGCCTGGGGCTGGATTGCGAGGAGGCGGCGGTCAGCGGACCGTCGGTCAGGCTGCTAGCCGTCCATGGCGAGGAGGATGACCTGCTCACAGCGCTGATGTTCGAATCCAGCGCCGCCTCAGAGGACGGGATTCGCGACGGGCTCGCCACGCTGTCCGAGGAACAGCGGGCCAAGCTGCTCGCCGACCTGGTGGGCGAGCGCGCCAACCGGCGCTACCGCCCCGGCCGCGGCTTTGAGTCGGTGCGCTACCGGTTTGAGATCGTCTCCGACTACGGTGCCTTCCGCGACCTGCAGCGACACCGGATGCTGACCGTGCAGTGGCAGTCGCTGACGCCCGACCTCGGTGCAGGCATCCCCGAGCAGGTCGACCTCGCCGGCTGTGGCGAGGACTATCGCCGCGCGCTCGATGTCTCGCACCGCGAATACGACCGTCTCGTCGATGCCGGGATGCCAACCGCGGCGCCATACGCGCTGTGCCTGGGCTATCGGATCCGCTACATCCTCGACCTCAACGCGCGGGAGGCCATGCAGCTGATCGAGCTGCGGTCTGGACGCGAGGGGCATCCCAGCTATCGTGCGGTCGCCCACGAGATGCACGCTCAGATCGCCACCGTCCATCCGGCGGTGGCCGAGGCGATGAAGCACGTCGATGCGGTGACCGAGCCTCGACTCGAGCGGATCCTCTCGGAGATGCGCACGCACGGGCGGGCCGGCGCGCAAACCTGAGTCCCACCGGTTAACCTCCGTTCAGGGGGATGGGATCGGTGTGCAGATACGCCGCTGCGGCGGCGGTGGCGCTGTCCGTTGGTTGTGTCTGGAGCGGCAGCGCATCGGCTGTCCAGGAGGGATCTCAGGGCTGCCCGGGGTCCGCCTTTCCATACCTGCGAGAGTTCAGCTTCCCGGTCGCGGCAGAGGGCTTCGCCGACGACTGCACGCTCACGGTCGGAACGGCGATCGTCGATGCACGGACGGGCGCCGTGGAGGTCGATGTAGTCGAGAACAACAGTCTTGGCGACGGTGTCGCGGTCGACTCGCAGGGGCGGTTGACACACTTCGCCACTCGGAACGCCGGGATCTTCGACCTCGGCCATCCAACCGGCGTCATCGGGGCGATCACGGTTGGCGGCACGGCATCGACGCTGAGGTACAACTCGGCAGGCCAACTGACGCAGATCGTCGCCTCGGGCGGCAACACGTCGGTGTCCTACAACGTCGCCGGCCGAATCTCCGCTATCGCGGACGCCTCGGGCAAGCAGAACTTCGGCTACAGCACGGCCGGCCGGCTCACGTCGTTCAGCGACAGTGGCGGCGACACGGCCAACATCACCTACGGCACCTCTGGGCGGCTGACCAAGGCTGTCCTGGTCTTCACCGCACAAGACCCCACCCAGACATTCAGCTATGACGCCGGCGGTAACGTCCTGACCTGGACCAACGCGGATCCGTTGGCGCGAACCCTGACCTACAAGCACGATGCCAGCGGCGATGTCACGCTGGTCAAGATCGGAGCCAATGTCGACGCCACGCTGGCCTACGGCGGTCCGCACACACTCAGCGCCGTCACCGGCCCCGGTAACGCGCCGGTCGCATCGTTTGCCTATGACACCGCGGGACGTCTGTCACAGGCTCAGGGTCCTCTGTTTCTGGAGACGTTCTCCTACAACGGCGCCGGGCTACTGGCTACCGCGACCGCCCAGAGCTCGATGAGCACCACGTTCTCCTACGACGCCCTTGGCCGGCTGACGCGGTGGACGAATCCCGATATGAGCACCACGGCGATCGCCTACCTCCCGGGTCCCACCGCGACCACCGGCGCGGCGATAAGCGTGAGGTCGAACAGCGCCACCCTGACCGGCAGAGTCAATCCTCGCGGGGCACCGACGGCCTATCACTTCCAGTACGGGTTGACGACCGCCTACGGCCGAACCACGCCGGCGGTGACACTGTCGGCCGCGACCACCGCGATCTCCGTCGTCGATGGCATCCGGAACCTCAAGCCCGACACGACATACCACTACCGCGTCGTGGCCGGCAACCGCAACGGATCGTCCACGGGGCTGGATCGCAGGTTCCACACCCCACTGCTGAAATGCCACGTGCCGAGGCTCAAGGGGGACACGCTGGGCCAGGCCAGGCGCACGCTGAAGCGGGCGCACTGCCGGTTGGGGCGTGTCCACAGGCCCCGTCACGTTTCTCATGGGAGCCATCTCAAGGTGTCGAGCCAGAACCCGTCAGCCGGGTCGGTGCGGCCGGCGGGCAGCAGGGTCAGCGTCAAGCTTTCGGCCGGGAGCTAACCGGCTTTAGATCCGCCTCGGGAAGCTCTCGCCTCCACCGGGCGTCTCCAGGTAGACACCGCAGCTACCGGAGGTAATTTCATGAAGCGCATCATCCTGATGGCGGGGGCTCTGGTGCTGGCCGCGGCGGCCGTCGCGTCGGCAGCCAGCACCGGATCGAAGATCGATCTCAGAAAGACGCAGCTGGGCAAGCTCCTGGTCAACTCCAAGGGCCGCACGCTGTACACGTTTACCAAGGACACGCGGAACAAGGACGTGTGCATGAAGATCAAGTTCTGCACCTCGACCTGGCCGCCGGTGACGACCAAGGGCAAGCCGGTCGCCGGCCCCGGGATCCAGAAGTCGGAGCTCGGGACGATCAAGCTCCCCAAGGGCAAGCTCCAGGTCACCTACTTCGGCCACCCGCTCTACACGTACTCGGGCGATACCGGGCCCGGCCAGACCGATTACGTGGGCTTCCCGATGTTCGGCGGCAAGTGGTTTGGTGAGACCGCCGCGGGCAAGCCGGTTAAGTAGCGCCCCCCACGACAACGCCCCCGACCCGCGTGGCGGACCGGGGGCGTGTTGTGTTGCCTACGTGACGGTTCCTACTTGACGCGGAGCGCGAGCTTCGTGGTTACCGCGGCCCCGTGGGCCCGCGTCAACACGAGCGTCATGGCCCACCTACCGCGGGTCACGCGCCGGGTCTCACGCAGTGTGAGCTGCGCCTTGCCGTGGCTGACCGAGCCGTGGCCAAGCGCTGCCACCTTGCCGCCGCGAGCCAGGGCAACCCGCAGCTTGCCCTTCGTCGTGTTCGACTTGAAGGTGATCGAGCACTTGATCTTGTGGTGCGCAACGAGCTTGCACGTCACCTTGGCCTTCAGCGACTTGCCGTTGTTCAGCCCAGGCTGCTCGATGAATCGCGTGGTCACCGTGCGCGTGTCGCCATTGGCGTCGGACATCACCCAGGTCGCCTTGTAGGTGCCTGGCTTGAGGCCCTTGACGTTCACGCCGTTGGCGGTATCCACGTTCTTGGCGTGGAACACGACGCCTCCGCCCGACGCCTTCCTGATCGTCAACGCGATCTTGGAAGTGCTGTCGGTCGGGGTCACCGAGTTGCTCGGTCCGGGCAGGCCGGACTGTGCCAGCGCGGTGAACGTGCCGTACAGCGTCTCGGCATCCAGCGGCGAGGTGTTCTCGATGTCGGGCACCTCGGTCTGCGTGCTGCCGCCACTCCGCTCATCCGTTTGGACGATCGGCGACGACGGCAGGCCGGCCGCGTGGCCGGATGACGGGCAGATCACATCGGTGAGCGCAGGCCCGCCGACGAGATCCGACGGCGCTCCTGCCGAACCGCTGCTCTGTGCCGTGCTCAATGGCGCGGCATAGTAGTTGTCCGGCTGGCAGCTGCCGCCCGACAACACCGTCTGCTCGCCCATGATGTTGACTCGCAGGTGGGCGACATGCAGGGTGGTGAGCGTCCGGCTGCCATTCGACAGCGACACGGTGTCACCGCGATGGCCCGTCAGCGACACCGAGATGGCTCCCGTGTCGTCGGCCGTGGCCGAACGATGAGTGCCGCCATCGGTGACGGTGTACGAGTGCGACGGCACCAGGCCGCTGCACGACACGCTGCGGCCTTCCAGATCTGCGGAGCAGGTCGGGAAGCCGCCGGGCGTGAAGATCAGCGGGCTCTGGAATGCCGAGACGGAGTCCGGCTCGCCGACCGGGACGGTCAGCTTGACCAGACCGCCGACCACGTTCGCGACGGCCGTCAGGTTCGGGTCCTGGAACGCGCGATTGTCGTTCGAGCTCACCGTGAGGGCCTTACCCGCTGTGACCGGACTGCTCAACGGAATGCTGGCCACGTCGGTCTGCGTGCTGCAGAAGTCGACGAGGCCCTCATCGCCGTGGGGCGGGGTGATCATCGAGCCGTTGATCGTTGCTTGCAGCACGCCGGTCTGGAAGCACGGCGCGATCTGCAACTGCGGGCCGCCGCTGTTGGTCACGGCGGTGCCGTTGTCCATGTCCGTCCATCCCGTCCAGCCCGACTCGGTGAACGGATTGCCGCCGTTGCCGGTGAGGATCACCTGCTGGTTGGGCGACGGGGCCCCGGCGCCGCGGTAGTCGACGTCGATTTCATCGCGGTCGTCTCCGACGGGGTGCTGCAGGCTCAGCGACCACTGGCCGCCGGCGTTGGTGGTGCCGGTACCCGATGCCACCTGGACCGGGTTGCCGTTGGCGCCCATGCGCAGAACCGACACGCGGACGCCGACGCCCGAGGTGGCGTGACCAATATTGCCGCTCACCGAGGTGCTGAACTGCTTCAGGAAGACCTGCGGCAACGGCAGCGGGTTCGATGTCTTGGGCGTCGCCTGGACGCAACCATTGTCATCGTTTGACCACATCTCCTGAATGAGGAACTTGTCGCCATTGATGACCTGGTTGTAGGGCGACTTGTCCGGCCCGGCGAACCCGAGTGGGGTGCCGCGCTGGGGCCCGAACTCGCACTTGTCGGCCACCTCGAACCCGTTCGGGTCCAGGTAACCGACGCCGGTCGGGTCGGTCATCGCCTCGACCGTTTCGTGGCTGGCGATGTCCGTCGTGACCTCGGCGTCTGGGTTGCCCTGCGGGTCGGCGCCCTGGGCGATCGCCCCGGCCTCGATGATCGGGTCGATCGTCACGGCGTAGACCGTGGTGCCATGGCCGACGTCGGACACCGAGTGGTAGCCGCCGAAGGCGTTGGTGCCGCACACGCCGGGCAGGATGCACTCGTCGACGTTGGGGGGCAGGAACACGTACCAGAGGTTGTGGAGCCCGCGCGCACCGCCCGTGGACTGAATCAAGCGATCGACCTCGGCCTGCACCTGCGCGTCGGTGAGGCAGGCCCCGGTCGCGTTGTTGGGCGACGCGCACTGACCCGTCGAGGGGTAGGAGTGGGTGTCGTTGATCGAGTCGGTCCCGGCGTTGTAACTGATGCTGTAAGCGCCCGACTGCGACGAGGTTCCGTCGGTCGAGCCCTGCGCGTACTGGGGCAGCACCGTGAACGCGTTGCACGCGCCCGCTGTACATGCGGCGCCGCTGGTTCCAGTGCTGTCATGGGCAACGTCGGTGAACAGCTCCTGAACCATTCCCCTATAGGTGGGGATGCCGGCTCCGGGCGAACCCTGGAACGAGAACCCCGATGGGGCCCAAAAAATCGTATGGACGGCAATGCCGCCCGCCATCACCTGGCCACCGTGATAAGTGACCGGGGTGAGCGCGCCAGACGCGACGTCGTCAGCGCCGAATACGCCCTGCTTGTTGACGGGTGGGATTAGACCGAGTGCCCCGCCTACCCGCGGACGGAAGTGCGTCTTGCCCAAGGCGGCCGGTGCCAGCGCACCGAGGACGACACAGACCATCGCGGACAGCAGGACACGCTGCCGACCAGTCATGGAAACCCTGACCTCCCTTTGAGTTATGTGTTTCCCCCTACGAACGCGGGGCATCCTAACTCCAACGCGGCGCCGCTTGATGCGGCCTTAACGCAGCCCTAGCGCGCGAACGTCAGACTCGTGACGTGAGCGGGGGCGATGGAGATCGGCCGCCAAAGTGGCGACGAATCTCCATCGGTCCTAGCCCTCCAGTTCGCGCTGGCGGAGCTCGATCCGCCGGATCTTGCCCGTCAGGGTTTTGGGCAGGTCGGTGACGAACTCGATCTGCCGCGGATACGCGTAGGCGGAGTGATGCTCGCGCACGTAGCTCTTGATCTCCTCGGCCAGGGCGTCGCTCGGCTCATGTCCGGCCGCCACCACGACGAACGCCTTGACGACGTTGCCGCGCCGCTCGTCGGGCGAGGCCACGGCAGCCGCCTCGGCCACGGCCGGGTGCTCGAGGCAGGCCGACTCGACCTCGAACGGACCGATCCGGTAGCCGGCCGAGATGATCACGTCGTCGGCCCGGCCCTCGTACCAGAAGTAGCCGTCATCGTCGGTGCGTGCCGCGTCCTTGGTGTGGAACCAGTCGCCGCCGAAGACCTGCTCGGAATCCTCGGGCGGACGGTTCCAGTAACCGAGCGGATAGTGGGGGTTGGAGCGTGCCCGCAGACAGATCTCGCCCCGCTCGCCCACGGTCACGGGACGCTCATCCTCGTCGAGGATCGCTACGTCCCAGCCCGGCATCGGCTTGCCCATCGAGCCCTCGCGGACCTCCATGAACGGGTAATTGGCGCAGAGCGGATAGGACTCGGTGAGGCCGTAGTAGTCGAGCACGGTGATGTTGTACTGCTGACGGAACCAGCGGATCGCCTCGGGGTTCAGCGGCTCGCCGGCCGAGCAGACGATGCGGAACTTCTGCGGGTAGCGCGTCCCAGCATCGCCGATCGACATCATCGAGCGGATCGCCGTCGGCGTGCCGAACACATTGCTCACCGTGTGGCGCGAGAGAAAGTCGAGCTGCTTATGCGGGTCAAACCCGCCCTCGCGCTGGTAGACCGCCTGCACAGCCCCGTGGCGCCAGGGCCCCAGCAGTGGGCAGATTCCGGCCGCCCAGGCCCACTCGCCCATTCCGTGGAACACCTCGCCGTCCTGGACGTCGTGACAGTAGATGAACTCCTCGTGGGCGAGGATGTAGCGGTGGGCGTGCAGGATGCCCTTGGCCAGACCGGTGGTACCCGACGAGTAGTACAGCTGCGCCGGGTCGTCGGCCGCCGTAGCAACACACTGAAACGTCCTCGAGCCCTGCGAGAGCAGGGCGTCGTCGAGAATCAGCACGTGTTCGACCAGCGAGCGCTCGATCCGGTCGGCATTCTCGGCGTTGGTCACCAGCACCTTGGCCTGCGAGTCGGTGAGCCGGTGGCGGATCCCCTCATCCCCATACAGCACCGACATCGAAAGCAGGATCGCGCCGACCTTCCAGGTGCCGAAGAAGGCCGCGGCGGTCTCGGGAGTCGGCGGAAGCAGCATGGCGACGCGGTCACCGCGCTCGACACCATGCGCGACAAGGACGTTGGCGAACCGGTTGGAGGCGTCCTGGAGCTCGCCCCAGCTCACCCGGCGGACCTGGCCCCGGAAGTCCTCGTGGACCATCGCGGGCTTCTCGCGCGGATGACGGTCGCAGATATCGGCGGCGATGTTGTAGCGCTCGGGCACCTCCCAGCGATGCTCGTCGCGGGCCTGTTCGTAGGAAGAGACGGATGTAGAGCTCATTTGCACATCATCTTCGCCCAGCGGGAACTACACAACCCCACCCGGCCCCGTCGGTAAGCTCTAGGCGACAGATCATGACCATCTTGGTTGGTGTCCTGGTTGGGACCGGGATCGCCGCCACAGCCCTCGTGGCCTGGAGGGTCTTCCACGCGCCGAAGGCGTCGCGAACGCCGAAGGCGGCCGGTATGCAGTCGGCTCTGCACGCCGCGACCTCGACGCTTCCCCATCTCCGTCGCGGCCTGACGCCGCGTTCGGCGGCCCTGGCGGTCCCCCATCTCCTGGCCCTGACCGGCGCCGCGGCGATCGCGCTGGCAGACACCCGGGCGGTGCTGGCCATCGAGGGCGAGGGCCGGGAACAGGTGCGGCCCGGCGATCTGCTCTCGCGGCTGCTGGCTCGCACCCCCGACGATCATCTCCACGTCGTCCCGCGCCTGATCTCCTCCGATCCGGCCTGCCCGCTGCGCTCGGCCGTGCTCGCGCCGCTGACCGTGCAGGGCCGTCGAGCCGGAACGCTGATCGCCTTCTACAAAGCGACCGGACGGCCCGGGCAGGCCGAGCTGCGTGTGGTCGCCGAAGCGGCCAGCCTGGTCTCGGCCCAGGTCGCGCTGTCGGTCTTGGCCGAGCAGGAGGAGCGTCTGGCCCACGCCGAGCTGCGCGCCCTGCGAGCTCAGATCTCTCCGCACTTCATCTACAACGCGCTGGCCGCGGTGGCCGGCAACATCCACTCACGGCCCGAGGAAGCGCGCGAGCTGCTGATCGACTTCGCCGAATTCACCCGCTACCTGTTCCGCGACGGTCGCTCGTACGTGACGCTGGGCGAGGAGCTCGATCACGTCGAGCGTTACCTCCGGCTCGAGCATGCGCGCTTCCGCGACAACCTCCATGTCCAGGTCGATGTGCCGCCCGAGACCCGGGACGTCGTCGTGCCGTCGATGTCGGTCCAGCCGCTGGTTGAGAACGCCGTGCGCCACGGCGTCGAGCGGCGCGCTGGGACGGGCCAGGTCGAGATCAGCGCGCGGGCCGTCGGCAGCGACGTCGAGCTGCGGGTGACCGACGACGGCAGCGGGATCGATCCCGAACGGGTGCCGGCGCTGCTGGCTGGAGCCGGCAGCGGGATCGGGCTGTCCAACGTCGATGCCCGCCTGCGGGCCACGTTCGGCGATCGTTACGCGCTACGAGTTGAGTCCCAGGTGGGGACGGGTACGACGGCGGTGATGACCGTCCCCAACCTGCGCGGCGAGCCCGCCCAGCCCGAGTTGGCGAGGTCGGCTTGAGCGCGGACCGGCTGACGATCTTGGCCGTCGACGACGAGCGTACGCAGCTCGACGACCTCGCGAGGCTACTGCGCAGCTCGCCGATCGTCGAGGAGGTCGAGTGCGCCGCCGACGGTCACGACGCCCTGGTCATGGCCTCCGGGCAGGCGTACGACGCGATCTTCCTCGATGTGCGGATGCCCGACCTCGACGGCCTCGAACTGGCGCGCGTCCTGCGGCGCTTCGCCCAGCCACCGCAGCTGGTGTTCGTCAGCGCCTACGAGAACGCCGCCGTCGACGCCTTCGAGCTACACGCGCTCGACTACCTGCGCAAGCCGGTCAGCCGCGCGCGCATCGAGGAGACGCTGGAGCGGATCTCGGTGGCCGTCGAGACCAAGGCCGGCAACGGGCAGGCGCGTGGCCATCAGCCCTCGACAGCCGACGGTGAGGTCGTGGCGGTGGCCAACGTCCGTGGTGGTGCGACGCGGTTGCTGGCCCGCAGCTCGATTCTCTACATCCAGTCGCACGGCGACTACGTTCGCATCGTTTCGGGTGACGGTCGCTATCTCCTGCGCGCCACGCTGGCCGACATTGAGCGTCGCTGGGAGCCCTTCGGGTTCGTGCGGGTCCACCGCCAGTACGTGGCCAACCTGCACAGGGCGGTCGAGCTTCGCCCCCAGCTGGGCGGGACGGCCGACCTCGCGTTCGCCGACGGCCAGACGATCCCGATCGCCCGCCGCCACGTGGCCGAGCTGGGTCGGCGACTGGCACTTTGAAACACGGGGCCGCCCCAGGCGGCCCGTTATCCGCCCTACTCCTCCGCAGCCTGTTCCTCCTTGATCTTGGTCTCGAGCTGCGCCATCACGTCGGGGTCGCGCAGTGTGGTCACGTCGCCGAGCGCGCGGCCCTCGGCGATGTCGCGCAACAGCCGGCGCATGATCTTGCCACTGCGGGTCTTGGGCAGATCGTCGGCCCAGATGATCCGCTTGGGTCGGGCGAACTTGCCGATCCGCTCGGCCACGTGGCCGCGGATGTCCTCGACCAGCTGCTCGCTGCCCTCAATCTCACCCTGGAGGGTGACGAAGGCGCAGATCGCCTGGCCGGTGTCCTCATCGCTCTGCCCAATCACCGCCGCCTCGGCCACCATCTGGTAGGAGACGATCGAGGACTCGACCTCGGCGGTCGAGAGCCGGTGACCCGACACGTTGACCACGTCGTCGATCCGCCCGATGATCCAGAAGTAACCGTCGCTGTCCTTGCGCGCGGCATCGCCGACCAGGTAGGTCTCGCGACCAAACCTGGCGAAGTACGTCTCGACGAAGCGGTCCTCCTCCTTGTACAGCGTGCGGAGCATGGCCGGCCACGGCCGGGTGAGGACGAGCAGGCCCTGTCCGTCGACGGGCTTGCCATCGCGCTCGTCGACCACCTCCGCGGCCACCCCCGGGAACGGCTTCGTGGCCGAGCCCGGCTTCGTGGCGGTGATCCCCGGTAGCGGCGAGATCATGATCGCCCCGGTCTCGGTCTGCCACCAGGTGTCGACGATCGGGCAGCGCTCGCCCCCGACGACGGTGTAGTACCACAGCCAGGCCTTGGGGTTGATCGGCTCGCCGACCGTGCCCAGCAGGCGCAGCTTGTCGAGGTTGAACTTGGTGACGTGCTCGGCCCCCCACTTGATGCAGGCGCGGATCGCCGTGGGCGCCGTGTAGAAGATCGTCACTCCGTAGTGCTCGGCGATCTCCCACCAGATGCCCCTGTGCGGATAGTCGGGCGCTCCCTCCCACATCACGCTGGTCGTCCCGTTGCACATCGGGCCGTAGACGATGTAGGAGTGGCCGGTGACCCAGCCGACGTCGGCCCCGCACCAGTACACGTCCTCCTCGGGCTTGATGTCGAAGATGTAGCGGTGGGTGGCCTTGACTCCGGTGAGGTAGCCACCCGTCGTGTGGAGAACGCCCTTCGGCTTCGCCGTCGAGCCACTGGTGTAGAGGACGTAGAGCGGGTGCTCCGCATCGAGCTCCTCAGCGGGACATTCCGGATCGGCCTTCTCCATCACCTCGTGGAACCAGACGTCACGCCCGTCCTTCATGTCGCACTCGGCGTCGGTGTGCCTGACGACGATTATGTGTTCGAGGGTGTCGAGACCTTCCATCACGGCATCGACCTGCTCCTTGATCGGCGCCGTCTTACCCTTGCGGCGGGCGCCGTCCACGGTGACCAGCGCCTTGGCCTCGGAGAACTCCATCCGCTCCTTGACCGATTCCGCCGAGAAGCCGCCGAACACCACGTTGTGGGGCGCTCCGATGCGGGCACAGGCCAGCATGGCCACGACGACCTCGGGAATCATCGGAAGATAGATCCCCACGACGTCGCCCTTGGTGATTCCGAGGTCCTTCAGCGCATTGGCGAACCGCTGGACGTCCCGGTGCAGGTCGGCGTAGGTGAGGTCGCGTTGCTCGCCTTCCTCGCCGCGCCAGTGGAAGGCGACCCGATCCCCGATCCCGGCCTCGACGTGACGATCGAGGCAGTTATACGAGGCGTTGAGCTTTCCGTCCTGGAACCACTTGTAGAACGGGGGATTTGACTCATCCACGGTCTCCGTCGGTTCCTTGAACCAGTGGAGCTCGTTGGCCTGGCGCAGCCACCACCCCTTCCAGTCCTTCTCGGCCTCTTCGTAGATCGCGGGATCGTTCAGCAGGGCGTGTGCGCGGAACTCCTCGGGCGGATCGAACTTCTCGATGTCGAGCATCGCCTCGAGTTTTGCCTCGAGCGACCCCTCGCCGGCCGGTGTCGTTGCCGTGTCTGCCATTGAAGCCTCTCCTTCGAACGGACTCGCGTCTCACACCCGGGAAGCTCGCGGCGCCGGCGGATAGCCGGCGCCCGAGCCACCACGGTGTTACGGCGATTTCATGTTCCTTAGTTCTACCCGAGTAGCCGTCGGTTAGCGGTCTTCGCGAGCGCGTTAGTGCCGCAGTGGGAACACCGGTGCGATCGTGCGGCCGAAGGTCGAGTTCACGACCGCGGCGAACGACGCGTACCAGGCCACGATCGCCGTGGCCAGACCGAACCAACCACCGAGCTTGATCGTCCCGTTGGTGACGCTCAGCGTTCCCGACAGAGCCGAGTTGCCAATCCCCAGCAGGACGAATGTGATCGTCAGCAGCAGGAACACCCCTGCGACGGCGGCCGTCGTGCGGAGCGATCCGATGAACATGTATCCGGTGAAGATCGCCCACATCCACAGGTACAGACCGATGGCGCTGTGCGCCGACTTCACGGGGAGCGCCGTGTGGACAAGGAAGTAGTAGGAGATCCAGAACGCGCCGAACGAGCAGAAGGCCACTGCACCGAAGGTGTTCCCCGTCCGGAACTCCCACAGCCCCGCGGCGAACTGGGCAATGCCGCCATAGGCCAGCGCGAGTCCGAACACCACCGGCAGAGACCCGACGCCGACCAGGTTCGTGTTGATCATGCTGAGCACGAACGTGGTGCCGGCAAACCCGGCCAGCCCGAGCGGGCCCGGGTCGGCGGGCGCCCAGCCGGCCGACCGACCTCCGGTCGGATCGGGTGCCGGGGCGACGTCAGCTTCCCGAGCACCAGGAGTAGTTGTTGCCATCTTCCCTCCTCTGGGGTTGACGATGGCGTCAAAACTGCCCCGCTCGGGGCGGAAGCACAACGGCGGATCGATGAACGGCGCCGGGAGGACGCTGAGCGGTCGGCCCAGAGCGATTACCGGCTACCGCGGGAGGCCCCGCAGTCCTGGCCCCCGGCGTGGAACGGGGGCCAGGACAGTCTCGGCCGGGGCGTTCCTCACCACAGCACCTCGGACAATCCGACAGAGGTGACGCCGGAACCGGGCGACTTGGTGGCGAGCTAACGGTGGTCGCAACTGGGCCTGCGCCATCCCATCGGCATGCCCGGTGATCGCCGATAGTGGGCCGGACGAATGTCCGAATCGTGCCGTTTGCGGCTTGCGCCCCGATTGCCCTGCCGAGCGGCAGGGCCTGGAATTACTTCCGGCGCTTGCGCTTGCGCTTCGACGTTGTGGCCCGGGTGCGGGCACCCGATCCCGCCGCGACCGCCTCGGGGGCGGGCGTGGGAGCCGGTTTGGGTTTGCCCCGGGGCGGAGTACCGCCGCGCGCGCGGATCCGTTCCTCGCGCATTTCGGCCGCTGAGGGCCAT
This sequence comes from uncultured Solirubrobacterales bacterium, assembly GCA_963796885.1. Taxonomy (GTDB): domain Bacteria; phylum Actinomycetota; class Thermoleophilia; order Solirubrobacterales; family Solirubrobacteraceae; genus Palsa-465. The sequence goes on along the minus strand of CAWCNP010000022.1, from coordinate 979,830 downwards.
TTCTCCGCCTGCCCGCTGCGCCAGGCGGGCGGAATTCCGGTGGGCCAGCGACCCGAGAACAGATAGGCCAGCGCCAGCAGCCAGTACGCCTCGACAACCGGCACCTGGACGAGCGGGAAGATCAGCAGGATCCCCGAGAAGATGCCCAGATAACCCATGAACCTGGTCAGCAGGCCGACCCGCATCGCGCCCAGCCCGATCAGGACCAGCGACATTGCGACCAGCAGCGCGCCGAGCAGGTTGCCGTACTGGAGGACGGTGAGGATCGTCGAAGTGGTCAGATGGTTCGCCTGGATGTAGGTCTGGTCTCCCTGGGTGACGAACTGATGGGCCTTGATCGCGATCACGACGGTGTTGGCCACCGAGCTGATGGCCGCCAGTACCGCGCCGACCACCGCCAGCACCCGCATGTACGTCTGGACGCCGGGGTTGCGGGCATTGGTGGCGTTGAACAGGAACACCAATGTGGCGGCCACGCAGAGAAGCGCCAATCCGTTGAGCACGGCGGCGATGATGTCGGTCACGTGCCGCTTGTTGGCGTAGATCAGGCCGAGCGTCAGCTCGTTGATCGACGTATGCGGCCCGGTGAACTGGAGAATCGCCGACAGAAGCAGCAAGACTCCGGCCGCGCCGGCGATGATCGCCTGGCGCGGGAGGACGCGTGCCTCGTAGGCGAGTGTGTCCTTGGCCTCGGTCATCGCGCTGACATGCTAGATGAGCGCTGCTTGTCCGCGGGCTCGAGGTGCAGGCCACGGGGGGCCGAGTCGTTCTCGCGGGGAACCCGGGCAAGGCTGTAACCGCGGTCTCCCGGGTGCAGAACGTGCGACACGCCGTCCCCGACGAGCAGCATCAGGTCGAGCGCGGGGGCAGCGACACGGATGGCCAGCTCGACCCCCCGGCGGACATTCGCATTCGGCGTCGACCCAAACACCTCGGCGAGTGTACGGTCCGCCGCGTGCAAACCGCAGCCACCTGCCCGGCGTGCGGAGGGATCCTGTGCGACTGGCGCACCGTCCCCTCCGCCGAACCCGGCCACGGGCCGCCGGAGTTCCTGCTGCGCCGCTGCGAGACGTGTGGCTCGGCCGTGACGGTGGGCCGCAGTCACGTCGACCTACACGACAGCGGCGCCTACTCTGCCCGCCAGCCGCGGCTCTACCGACTTGCCCTGCCGCTGCTGCGAGCGTTCGACCGCCAGCGCCTGGGGCTGCTGGCGCGAGCGGTGCCCCCGCCCGCCCGCCTGCTCGATGTCGGCGCCGGGCGCGGGCGCTTCGCCCTTGCCGCTCAACGCGCAGGCTACGACGCGCTGGGCGTCGAGCCATCGCTGCGGGGCGTCGAAGCGGCGGCGGCGATCGGTGCGCCGGTGATGCGAGCCACGATCGAGGCGGCGGAGATCGAGGCGGGCTCGACTGATCTCGTCTCTCTGTGGCACGTGCTCGAGCATCTCGACGAGCCCGGCGATGCGGTGCAGCGAATCGCCGGCTGGCTCAGGCCGGGAGGCTGGCTGCTGGTCGGGGTACCCAACCTGGCCAGCGTGCAGGCACGGGTGGGGGCACAGCGCTGGTACCACCTCGACGTACCGCGGCACCGCGTGCACTTCACGCCGGCTGGCCTGGCCGCTCTCCTCGAGGCGCACGGCTTCGCTGTCAGCGCGACCCATCACCTGCTGCTCGAGCACAACTCGTTCGGGATGTGGCAGTCGGCGGTCAATCGCCTGACCGAACGCCCCTCCTACCTCTACAACGTTCTCAAGCGCAACGCACCCCTGCGCTCACGCGACCTGGCGATCACGCTGGCCGGGATACCGCTGGCGCCGGTGGCGGTGGCGGCCGAGGCGATCGCGGGGATCGCGCGGCGGGGCGGGACGATCGCGGTGCTCGCGCGCAGGCAAACGTGACCGAGGTCCGCTGGTGGCTACCATAGGCGTTATGGAAGGAAGTGGCTTCGGCGGACTATTCGGCGACCCAGACGAGCTCCAGCGCCGTCTGGGCGAGTTCGCCGAGCAGATGCAGGGCGCTCAGAAGTTGGCCTGGGCCGACAACGCGATCAAGCTGGCGGTCGATCTCACCGTGGCGGCGATGAACCGCGCCAACATCCAGGGCACGATCGATCAGCAGGCCGAGCAGCTCCGTTCGGTCATGGCACGGGTGTTCCCCGAGGCCGTGACGCTCGTGCGCGAAGCGCGCGAGGGCCTTCAGTAGCGCTCAGGCCTGCAAGGCGCTCAACACCCGGACTCGGGACCAGTAGTGGCTGGCAAGGAAGCTACGCAGTTAAGCGGATGGCGTCTGCCCCAGGCGAGCGTACTGTGGGTCTTTGTCAGCCAAGCAGTCAGGGAGGTGATCGGCCATGCAGCTAGCGGTCAAGATCATCATCTTCGCGCTTCTCTTCATTCTGCTGATTCCGACGTTGTTCGTGATCGGTATCGGGTTGGGGCCTGCGGTTCTCGTCATGCTGTTCGTGGCCGCGATCGCACTGCCTGTCGTGCTTGTGTTCGGCTGGTTTGAACGAAAGCCGCGGGCACGCCTACCCAGATAGATCCCGTCGCTGTGGCCGCATTCCCCGAACGGCCCTCTCCGCTTGGAAGTCGGTCTAGGCGCTGGCCAGCGCGCCCAACACCAGCTCATCGTGCTCGGCGGGCTTGACCTTGCGGAAGATGTGCTTGATGACGCCGTCGGGGCCGATCACGAACGTCGAGCGCTCGATGCCCATGTATTTGCGGCCGTACATCGACTTCTGCACCCACACCCCGTAGGCCTCGGCGACCGAGTGGTCTTCGTCGGCCAGCAGCGGGAAGCCTAGGTCGTACTTGCCATCGAATCGGGCCAGGCGGCGAACCGGGTCGGGCGAGACACCCAACACGACCGCGTCCGCCTGTTCGTAGTCGCCGCGATGGTCGCGCACCCCGCACGCCTGGACCGTGCATCCGGACGTGTCGGCCTTGGGGTAGAAGTACAGGACGACGGTCTTGCCGCGCAATCCCGACAGCGAGACCTCGGCGCCATCCTGGTCAGCGAGCGTGAAATCGGGGGCGGGATCGCCGGGCTCGAGCATTGATCCTGAGATTACTTGAGCAGGCGCGACAGGCGCCGGTCCTTGAGCAGCTTGCCCTCGGTCTGACATGTCGGGCAGTAACACATCACGTAGTCCTCATAGAACACGGCCTCGAGCCGATCGCCGCAGCGTGGGCACGGCTCGCCGTTGCGCCGGTGGACAGTGAGGGGCATCGGCAGCTTGTCGGGGATCGGCAGCCCGAGCGTCTGCTCGTAGTGCGCGATTGCCCCGCCGAGGCACTCGACGATCGCCTCGCCCAGGCGGACGGCCTCATCGGCGTCGAGATCCGAGCCGCGCTTGAACGGCGACAGCATCGCCCGGTGCAGGATCTCGTCGACCCAGGACCGCCCGATCCCGGCGATCACGTGCTGGTCGCGCAGGAGCGCATAGAGCGGCCGGGGCTCGTCGAGCAGCTCCTCGAGCGGCGGCGGATCGGGCCACGCCTCTGCTCCCAGCTCGGCCAGCACCTCCTCCTGCTCGAGGTCCTCGGTGCGCAGGACCTTGACCCAGGCCCGCTGTTTGGTGCCGAACTCGCGCAGCCGCAGCTCACGCCCGTCCTCGAGACGGACGAGAAGACGCGACGTGCGGTCGCGCAGCGAGGCGCGCGTATCGAACAGCTGCAGACGGCCGGCCGACATCAGGTGCACGAGCAGCGTCAGTCCGTTGTCGGCCCCGATGGCGAACAGCTTCCCGCAACGCTCAACACCGGTGAGCGTGCTCCCGACGATCGCCTCGAGGGGCGGGTCGAACGACTTCAAGGCATTGATTCCGGGCGCCAGAGCCGACTCGACGCGCGCACCGGCGACCGCGCCAGCGATCAAACGCGCAGTGATCTCAACTTCAGGTAGCTCAGGCATGCCTTGAAGATGAGGGTAGTGAGAGCGCTGGCTATGCCGCCGTGGGCAGGCTGAAGCGAACCCGGGTCCCGATCGCGCTGTCCGGCAGCCAGATCTGGCCGCCGTGGGCCTCGACTATCGCCCGCGATACGGCGAGACCGAGCCCGGCCCCAGCGCCCGAGCGAGCGGCGTCGGCGCCGCCGCGGAAGAAGGCCGTGAACACCCGATCGCGCTCGGCGTCGGCGATGCCGTCGCCATCGTCGGCCACCTCGATCTCGATCCGCCCGTCGACCGGTTCGGCGCGCACGACCACGCTGCCGTCGGCGGGTGTGTGGCGAATGGCGTTCTGGATCAAGTTGAACAGAACCCGCTGCAGCTTCTCCGGGTTGGCACGCGCTGTGCTGAGCCCGTCCGATACCTCGCTGAGCACGGCCACGCCCTTGCGCTCCGCCTGGACGCGCATGGCCTCCACGGTCTCGCCGACCAGCTCTCGCAACGGCACGCGCTCCAGGGACCATCGGATGTCACCGGCCTCGAGCCGTGACAGCTCGAACAGGTCATCGATCAGCGAACTGAGGATGTCGATGTGCGTGCGCATCCGTTCCAGATAGGCGCGCCGAAGCTCACCGTCGACGACCTCGTCGTCGACGGCCTCGGCGAGCAGGCGCAGCGAGGTGATCGGTGTGCGCAGATCGTGGGAGACGGCCGCCACGAGGTGGCGCCGAGCCTCGTCCGAGCGTTCGCGGGCGGCCTCCTCATCGCGCAGCCGGGCGATCATCGCGTTGGCCGCGTGGGCCAGCTCGGCCAGTTCATCCCGCCCGGCGGTCTGTATCTGCACGTCGCGCTGGCCGGCGCCGACGGCACCCAGGCCGTCGCGAATGGCCTGGACGTCGCGGAGGATGCCACCGGCCAGGAGCTTGGCCGCGAGCACCGCCAGAGCACCCGCGGCGATCACGATCGCCGCCACCAGCGCGATGTCGTGCCCCGACAGCAACATCAGCAGCCCGATCACCACCAGTGCCAGCAGCACCGGAGCCACGCCGATGGCCACGGTCAGGGCAAGCTGCCGCGACAGGCTGCCGATCCGGCGGCGGATGCCGGCGACCGCGGCCCCGGGAATCGCCTTGGCGCTCATGGCTGGAAGCGGTACCCGACCCCCCAGACCGTCTCGATGTGTCGCGGGCGCGCCGGATCGAGCTCGATCTTGGCCCGCAGGCGGCGGACGTGGACGGTAACGGTCGAGGTGTCGCTGTAGAAGGAGTACTGCCAGACGGCGTCCATCAGCTGGTTGCGCGAGAACACCTGCCCCGGGTGGCGCGCGAGGAACAGGAGCACATCGAACTCGCGCTGGGTCAGCTGCGCCTCGTGACCCCGGACGACCACGCGCCGAGCACCGGGATCGATGGACATGTCAGAGAGCTCGATCGGGGCCTCCCGCGCCGCCGACGTGTCTACCCGCCGCAGGACCGCATCGACGCGCGCGACGAGCTCAGCGGGCGAGAAGGGTTTGACCACGTAGTCGTCGGCGCCCAGGCGCAGCCCGATCACTCGGTCGGACTCCTCGCCCTTGGCAGTCAGCAGAATCACCGCGATCCGATCTCGCTCGGCCTCGCGACCGTCGCGCAGCCGGCGCATCACCTCGAGCCCGTCGACCCCGGGGAGCATCAGATCGAGGACCACGAGATCGGGGCGCTGGCTCGCGGCGGCCTCCAGCGCGGCGCGGCCGTCTCCGGCGATGCGCGTGCGGTAGCCGGCGCGCTGAAGATAGCGCGAGACAACCTCGGCGATTGTCGGCTCGTCATCAACGACGAGCACCGAGCCCCGAACGTGATCGTCCATGCGGGCGATTGTCGCAGTGATCACGTTCGGGGCGGGCTCGGTACCGGCTAGTTCATGGGTTGTTCAGGGACTCCGCCGTCAGTTGGCGACGATCCCGAACGCCTTAGCGCCGGACGGCAGCGACGTCGGCGAGGACCAGAGTTCCTTCAGGTTCCCGCCGCTGACGCGGAAGGCGCTGAGTTGTCCGGTGCCGCTGTCGACGACGTACAGCGTCCGCCCATCCGGGCTGAGCCGCGCATCGAACGGCGACAGTCCGCTGGGGTTGGGGGTGTTGAACGATGTGCTCCCGAGCAGATGCAGCGAGCCGTCGCGACCGATCGCATAGCTCGAGATGCTCGGCTGGGCCGTGTTGACGGTGAACAGGAACCGTCCGTCGCTGGAAATCTCGACCCAGCACGGCGCGGTCTGGAAATCGGCGAACGGGGAGGAGCCGATCGAGTTCAGCCTCCCATCGCGCGCGACGTCATAGGCCGACACGGTTCCGTTTCCAGCGCCACCGTGGGCATTGGACACGAACAGCTGGTCCGGGTCGGTGGGACGGAATTCGCTCCCGAACGGTCCGGGCCCCTGGGCAGCGAACGGCGACCGCGGCGCCGCCAGCAGACGGCCGTCGCGCAGAACCCTGAAGCTGTCGATCAGCGAGGTTCCCACGCGAGTGCCCGCGAGCTTGGTGCCGTCGCCGTTGAACAGGACGTCACCCGGCGACGAGCCATCGGGCAGCGAGACGGTCGAACCCGGCAGTGGGTAGAGCTGTCCATGACGACCGAAGACGAAGCCGGTGTAGTTGGCGCCACCGTCACCCGCATTGGCGACGTAGAGGAGACGATGGTGAACGGTCACACTCACCGGTTCGTTGCCCCCCGACCCCACGAGGCCGACCGGCCGCAACGACCCGTCGGGCTCGATGCGCAGCACGGAGATCTGGTTGCTGCCAGCGTCGACGGCGACCAGATAGCGGCCGTGCCGAGCGGTCTGCAGCGCTCCCTGGGAACCGATGCTGGCCCCCGTTCCTGCTCCTCCGGCGTCGAACGGCGACCCGGGCAACGGCGTCAGGGTCCCGTCGGCGTGCCGGGCAAACCCGGCGATGGTGTTCTGCCCTGCCGTATTGTCGTTGACGTATACGTGCCCCACTACGAAATGTGACTGATCTGCACCTGCCCCGCTAGCCAGTAATCCACTGACGAGGCAGGCGGCAGCGATGACCAACATCAGCCGGCGCATGCGACTCCTTTTGGCTCGTGTTCTCCCTCGCGGAGAGCTTCAGGTCATTCGAGCACTCGGCCTGGGATACATCAATGCAAACGAGCGACTGGAAAGTGAACGGTAAGACACTCGGAATAGAACCGTAATTTCTTACGAGACGATGACGTCGGCGCCGTGGCGGGACCTTGCCTCGGGGCGGGCGGCGGGCCCAGGGCCCCGGACCCGCTTGGGCCGGTACCCTCCCGGCCTGATGAGCGTTGCCCTGGCGCCTGACGACGTCGTCCGCACCCATGAGGAGGGACAAGCCAACTCCCGCGAGCCGCTGCTCGTGCTCGAGCCCCTGCGCGAGTTCCTGGCCGCCAACGGGCTGCCCGCGCCCGCGGAGCTCGACGCGGCGCCGGTGGGCGAAGGTCATTCGTGCGTCACCTTCACACTCTCGACCGGTGTCGTGCTGCGCCGACCACCGCGCGGCCCACTGCCACCGAGCGCGCACGACGTGCTGCGCGAGGCTCGGCTGCTGACGGCACTCGAGCCGACGCCGGTCCGGACGCCGCGCGTGCTCGCCGTCTGCGCGGATACCGCGGTGATCGGTGCGCCGTTCTACGTGATGGAGCAGGTGCATGGCGACGTGGTCACGGACTCGATTCCCGAGGCGCTCGATACCCCCCAGGAGCGGCGGCGGATCGCCGATGAGTTGATCGACTCGCTCGTCGAGCTGCATGCCGTGGACTGGACCACGCTCGGCCTCGAGGGGTTCGGCAAGCCGACCGGCTACCTGGAGCGCCAACTTCGCCGCTTCACCGGCCTGTGGGAGATCAATCGCACGCGCGAGGTCCCCGAGGTCGAGGAGGTCGGCGCCTGGCTCGCTGACAACATGCCTGAGTCACCCCCGGCCACGGTCGTTCACGGCGATTACCGGCTCGGCAACACGATGTTCGCCAGCCGCGCCCCGGCTCGCCTGATCGCGATCTTCGACTGGGAGATGGCGACGATCGGCGACCCGCTGGCTGACCTCGGCTACACGATGGTCCACTGGACCCAGCCCGGTGATCGGATCGGCCGCTTCAACCTCCAGTCGGTCACCGCGCGGGAGGGCTTCCCGAATCGGCAGGGCCTGATCGACCGCTACGAGCAACGCTCAGGACGCTCGATGCAGGCTCTCAGCTGGTACGTGACGCTGGCGCTCTGGAAAGCGGTGGTGTTCATGGAGGGCAACTACAAGCGCGCGGTCTCCGGCTCGACAGACGATCCCTATCTGAAGACGTTCGGTGAGGGCGTGCTCGAGCTGGCCCGCCGGGCTCAGCTGGTGACGCGCGAGGGCTTCTGAGCCCCGCGGCAGGCCCGATGACCGACGCCGCATCCAACGGCCGCTATCGGGGCCTGCTGGTCGATTACGGCGGCGTGCTGACCACGAACCTGTTCGAATCGTTCCAGGCCTTCTGCGAGCAGGCGGGTATCGATCCGAGCGCGGTGCGCCGGGTGTTTCGCCAGGATCGCGAGGCCCGGGATCTGCTCATTGGACTGGAAACCGGGCGCATCGCCGAGGAAGAGTTCGAGCCGCGCTTTGCCGCGATTCTCGGCGTCCCCGCGGAGGGCTTGATCGACCGGCTGTTCGCCGGCTCGCGACCCGATGAGGCGATGCAGACCGCCGTGGTGCGGGCCCGTGAGGCGGGAATCCGGACCGGCCTGATCTCGAACTCCTGGGGCACGCGCCGCTACGATCGCGCCCGGCTGGCGGAGCTGTTCGACGGCGTCGTCATCTCGGGCCAGGTCGGCATCCGCAAGCCGTCGCCGGAGATCTATACCCTTGGCGCGGAGGCGATCGGCGTGGAACCGGCGGCGTGTGTGTTCGTCGACGATCTTCCGTTCAATCTGGAGCCGGCAGCCCAGCTAGGGATGGCAACGATTCACCACATCAGCACCGAGGAGACCGTGACCGAACTGGAAGCCTTGTTCGGCGTAGCTTTGCGATGAGACGCGCAGTGTTGGGTGCGATCCTGGCCGCGGTGATGCTGACCGGATGTGGCGGCTCAGACCGGCTCTCCGACAGCCAGCTGCGCGCGCAGGCGTCGGCCATCTGCGTCCAGGCGACCCGCGAGACCGACCGGATCCCGACCCCCACCTCGCCGGCTGGCGGGATGCGGTTCCTGAACCGCGGGATCGCGGTGTTCTCGCCGGAGCTGGCCAAGCTGCGGCTGCTCAAACCTCCCAAGGACGACGTGGCCGACGTCTACCAGACGTCGCTGAAGGCGTTCGAGCAGAAGTTGCACGCGCTCAGATCCGCTCAGCATGAGATGAGGACCGGGGCCAACCCGGCCACGGCCATGACCGCCCTGGCCCAGCGGTTGGCGCCGATCGAATCATCTGAGGATGGGGCCTGGCGAGCGCTTCAGGTGCCGGCTTGCCTTAATCGATGAGACTCGGCCAACACGACCTTCACACCGGCCGGCGGCCGGTCTTCAACCTCCCGATCCTGGGCTATGCGCTGGTGCGCATTGACTTCGATTCCGGCGTGTTCCCGTCCGAGGGCGGAGCGGGCACGGTGACCACGCTGCGCCGGCGCTAGCCCCCGTTGCCCCACCAGTGGGCGGCGATCCGGTCGAACTGCTCGAACGCCCGGTCGCGGGCCTCGGGGGAGAACTCGGCGATCTCGCGGTCCAGCTGCTCGGTGTCGACGCCGTGGCTGACCAGCTTCGCACGACCGCCGTCGATCCAGAAGTTGACCAGGTCGAAGTCGACCTCGGGGTGGTATTGGAGGCCGACGCTGCGCCCGACGACGAAGGCGGCGGTCTGGGTCTCGGTGCCGGCCAGCAGCTCGGCTCCGGGGGGCAAGGTGAACTGGTCGACGTGCCACCAGAACCACGGTCCGGGCGTGATCAGCTCGGGCGCGTCGGTGGCCAGCTCGAACCAGCCCACCTCGACCTCCGGTGCGCGCTCGACCACACCGCCGAGGGCGGCGGCGAGCGACTGACCGCCGAAGCAGATGCCGAGCGCGGGAACATCGTGTTCGTGGGCGCGGCGCAGGAACTCGAGCTCGTCGGCAACCCACTCCGGCGGTTCCGCGTGCACGGACGCGTCGGAGCCGAGGCTGGCCACGGCGTCGTAGTCGCGCGGGTCGGGCCAGCCGCGGAGCTCGGGGACCCTGGCGACCACGATCTCGTGCCCGCGCTCGCGCGCCCAGTCCGCCAGCAGCGTCTCGGGTGAACGGGCATCCGGCTGGTGCTCGATGATCAGAATCCGCATTGGCTTTCCACCGCCACCGCCACGCGGCGGTTGCCCGTTATCGTACGGCGGCAGCGCTCGCAGCGAGTTCGGCCAGCCCCTGCTCGACGGCGTCGGCGATCATGGCGAAGTGCTCGGGCCCCGCGGTGAGCGGCGGCGAGGTCGCCACGGCGGCGCCCAGCGGACGCAGGAGAACACCGGCCTTACGGGCCCCGGCGGCCACCCGCGCGACGGCGCCCGGATCGGCGCTGCGCACATCCTCGGTCAGCTCGACCGCGGCCAACATGCCGACGCCACCGCGCACCTCGGCCACCGCCGGGTGAGCCGCCATCGGCGCCAGGGCGTCGAGCAACGCGTCCTCGTTCTCGGCACTCCGCTGTAGCAGACCGTCCCGCTCGAGCAGCGCGATGTTGGCCAGGCCCGCGGCGCAGCACGTCGCATGACCCGAGTAGGTGGGGCCGTGACGGAACACGGGGCTGCCTCCGGCTCCCCAGAACGGCTCGGCGATCTCCTCGGAGATCATCACCCCGCCCAACGGCAGATAGCCACTGGTCACCCCCTTGGCGAACACGATCATCGAGGGCTTCGCGTCCCAGCGCTCGACGGCGAACCAGTTGCCCAGACGACCGAAGCCGCAGATGACCGCATCGATCACCAGCAGGATTCCCGTCCGCTCGCACAGCGCCGAGACACCCTCGATGTAACCCGGGGCGGGTGGATGGACACCGCCGGCGCCGATCACCGGCTCGATGAAGAACGCCGCGACCCGATCCGCCCCGACCGACTCAATCGTCGCCTCGAGCTCCTCCACCGAGTCACGCGATACCTGGATCGTCCCATGCGAAGGCGGGAAGCCGGTGCGGTTGGCCGCGATGCCGGCCAGCGCCGTGCCCAGCCCATTCGTGCCGTGGTAGGCGCCCTCGCGGCTGACCAGGATCGTGCGCTCGGGCTGGCCGAGCTCGTAGAAGTAGCGCTGGGCAAGCTTGGCGGCGGTGTCGATCGCTTCGCCCCCACCCGACCCGAAGAACACCTTGGCCGGCATCGGGGCGCGCTGCGCCAGCGCATCGGCCAGCTCAAGAGCCGCCGGGCTGGCGAAGTCACCGAAATTCGAATACGCCTCCAGCTTGGAGAGCTGAGCAGCGATCGCGTCGGCGATCTCGCGCCGACCATGTCCAACCTGTGAGTACCAGAGGCTCGCCGTGGCGTCGAGATAGCGATTGCCCTTCGCGTCCCAAACCCACACGTCCTCGCCGCGCTCGATCACGAGCTCCGCATACTGCACTGCGCCCATGTCGGCGAATGGATGCCATTGCGTTGTCATGACAGCAAGGTACCGCCAGATCCCTTGCGTTCCTGGCACAACTGACACCCGCCAACTGGACGCGGCGGAGTGTTTGTGTGCGCGCTACTGAGGGTCGAGCTCGATCGATTCGATCTTCGGCGGATCGAGTGGCCGGTCCTGGCCGCCGGTGGGCACCGACTCGATCGCGTCGACGGCGTCCATCCCGGCCGTCACCTGCCCGAACACGGTGTGCTTGCCATCCAACCACGGCGCGCTGGCCGTGCTCACGATGAAGAACTGCGACCCGTTGGTGTTGGGGCCGGCGTTGGCCATGGCCAGCGCGCCGCGAACGACCTTGTGCTGGTTGATCTCGTCCTCGAACTTGTAACCCGGGCCGCCCGTGCCCGTGCCCTCCGGGCAGCCGCCCTGGATCATGAAGTCGGGTATCACACGGTGGAAGATCAGGCCGTCATAGAAGTTGTCCGCGGCCAGCTTGCGGAAGTTCTCGACCGTCTTGGGCGCGTCGTCGTCGAAGAACTCGATGGCGATCGTGCCGTGCGTTGTGTTCATGTTGGCTGTGCTCATAGGTGCGAGCCTACGCGATTAGCCATTTGCGGTCTCCAGCCGCAGTGGATGGCCACGAATCTCGGTGCCGCTGACGCGGTCCACGATCCGCTGCGCCTCGGTCTCTGGCACCTCGGCGAAGCTGAACTGCTCGAGCACGCGTACGTTCCGCACGGCCTCGCCGTCGAGTCCGGTGGCGGTGGTGATCGCGTGGATGATGTCCGAGGGCTCGATCCCGGCCGCGCGACCGCCGGAGATGATCAGCTTACGCGCCGGGCCGCCGCCGTTGACCGACACGTGGGGCTTCGAGTGGCGTCTGGGCTTGGCCAACACCGGCGTTGGGGCGACATGGGCATGCTCGACCCACGGCGCGAGCTTGACCCCCGCGTGGCGCTCGATGGCCTGGATGTCGCGTCGCTGGCGCGGCTCGTAGAAGGTGATCGCGCGACCGCTGCGCCCCACTCGTCCGGTTCTGCCGATCCGGTGGACGTAGACATCGGGCGAGGTGGGGACGTCGAAGTTAATGATGTGCGAAACCCCGGCGATGTCGAGCCCTCGCGCCGCGACGTCCGTGGCCACGAGCAGCGGCAGTCGACCCTCCTTGAACGAGATCATCACACCGTCGCGCGCGCCCTGGGTCATGTCGCCGTGGAGCGCCTTGACGTTCATCCCGCGGTCGCGCAGCGTGCGGAACAGCTGATCGCAGCGGATCTTGGTACGGACGAAGACAATCGCCTGCTCGGGTCGCTCGGCGGCCAGGACCTCGATCAGCCGGTCGGGCTTTTCGCGGGGCCGCACCTCGAGCGCGAACTGCTCGACGGTATCGACGGTCAGCGTGGCCGTCTGGACCTTCACCGTCACCGGGTCGTAGAGGTACTGGTCGGCCAGCCGCCGAATCTCGGGCGGCATCGTGGCCGAGAACAATGCGGTCTGCCGGCTCGATGGAGTGAGCGAGAGGATCCGCTCGACATCCTCGAGGAAGCCGAGGTCGAGCATTTCGTCGGCCTCGTCGAGGACCACGAACCGGCACGCGTTCAGGAGCAACGTATGGCGGGAGATCAGGTCCTTGACCCGCCCTACCGTGCCGACCACGATGTGGCCGCCGGCCCGCAGCTGTGCTTGCTGGCTGCGGATCGGCGCGCCGCCGAACACGGCCACGAGGTCGACACCCTTGCGCTTGCCGTACGTGCGGAGGGCCTGCGTGACCTGGATGCACAGCTCGCGCGTCGGCGTCAGCACGAGACCCTGGACCTCGGGCTCGGAGGGATCGACGTACTGGAGCATCGGCAGACCGAACGCCGCGGTCTTGCCCGAACCGGTTTGCGCCTGGCCGATCACGTCGGCCCCGCGCAGCAACGGCGGGATGGCCTCTTCCTGGATCGGGCTCGGCGCCTCATAGCCGACATCGCGAACCGCCTCGAGCAGGTCGGGAGCGAGGCCCAGGTCGGCGAATGTCGTCATATGCACCTGACGATAGACGGGACGCGCCCGCCGTGCCCTCGCCGCGGGGCATTGGCGAACGCGGCGGAGGGGCACGTCCTGGCTGGATCGTCGGCGAACACTTGACAGATTACGTTACGGAACCTAATCTTTAGGTACCTTATGATCGTGGTCGGATGCTACACCCCGGCGGCGCCCCGAGCATGAGCGCCACCTCCGATCGTATCGACGCCTACGTCTGGCGGATCAGTGCCGTGGTCATCGTCGGATCGATCATGTCGATCCTCGACACCACGATCGTCAACGTCGCGCTGGCCACGCTCGGCCGCGAGCTCCACTCGACGATCGCCGAAATCCAGTGGGTGGTCACCGGCTACATGCTGTCGCTGGCCGCGGTGATCCCGATCACCGGCTGGGCAGCACGGCGGTTCGGAGCCAAGCGGGTCTACATCACGTCGGTCATCCTGTTCACCGCCGGATCGGCGCTGTGCGGCCTGGCCACGAGCACGACCGAGCTGATCTTCTTCCGTGTCATCCAGGGCGTCGGTGGGGGAATGATCCTGCCCATCGGCCAGCTGATGATGGCCGAGGCGGCCGGGCCCAAGCGCATGGGCCGGGTAATGAGCATCGTCGCCGTGCCGGCGATGCTGGCGCCGATTCTCGGCCCGACGATCGGCGGCCTGATCCTCGACAACGCCAGCTGGCGTTGGATCTTCTTCGTCAACCTCCCGATCGGCGTGATCGCCGTGATCGCCGCGCTGCGGATCCTGCCGCGCGGGCATCACCGCGAGGCCGGCCCACTCGACGTCCGCGGCCTGCTGCTGATGTCGACAGGGTTGCCGCTGATCACCTATGGCCTGGCCGAGATCGGCGTCACCGGCAGCGTCTCCTCGGTCAAGGTCATCGCGCCGATCCTGATCGGACTGGTTCTGATCGCCCTGTTCGCCAGGCATGCGCTTCGTGTCCCCAAGCCACTGCTCAATCTGCGCCTATACAAGCGGCCGACGTTCTCATCGGCGTCGTTCGCGATGTTCTGTCTCGGTGCGGCGCTGTTCGGCGGAATGATTCTGCTGCCCCTCTACTGGCAGGAGATCCGGCATGAGTCGGTCGTCGACACGGGCCTGCTGACCGCGCCGCAGGGGCTCGGCATGGCGCTGGTCATGCCGCTGGCTGGCAAGCTCACCGACCGCTGGGGTGGTGGTCCGCTGGCGCTGTTCGGCGTCATCGTGACGACGATCACCACGATCCCGTTCGGGCTGATCGGCGCCCACACATCGGTAGCGGTTCTCTCGGTGGCGATGTTCCTGCGGGGGATGGGGATCGGGTTTGCCTTCATGCCGGCGATGACCGCCGCCTTCGCCTCGCTGGAACGTGAGGAGCTACCCGACGCCACCCCCCAGCTCAACGTGCTCCAGCGCGTGGGCGGCTCGATCGGGACGGCTGTCCTCGCGGTGGTGCTCCAGCGCGCGCTGTCCGACACCCACACGGTGGCGGGCGCGGCGGCGGCCTACGGCACGGCGTTCTGGGCCTCGGCCGGGCTCACCGCGCTGGCCATCATCCCGTGCATCATCCTCGTCCGGGCCGAGCGCGCGGCGCGCCGGGCGGGTGCCGAGGATGAGGTTCCGCCCGGCGCGGTGGCGGAGGCGGTGGCCGCATGAGCGCGGCGCCGGAACCAGCGCTCGATCCGGCGCCGTCGGAGCTCGCCGCAGCCGAGCAGCTCGGCCAGTCGTTCAAGCGCGCGATGGCGGCCGGGCGGCGACTGCGCGGGCGGGAGACCCACCACCCCGACGAACTCAGCTACGCGCAGTACAGCCTCCTGTTCGGGCTCGCGAGCGGGTGCGAGCTGTCCTCGCGCGAGCTGGCCTTCGCGGCCGATGTCACCCCGGCCACGGTGACCCAGATGCTCGACACACTCGAGGCCGCCGGGCTCGTGGAACGCGTCCGCTCGCCGCGGGACAAGCGCATCGTGCTCACCTCGTTGACCGAATGCGGGCGCCAGGTGATCGAGGAGCGGCGCGCGCGCTACGAGCCGTTGTGGCGCGGCGCCCTCGCAGAGTTCAGTGACGACGAGCTACGCACGGCGGCGGCCGTGCTCGAGCGCCTGCGCACGCTGTTCGACGAGCTCGCGGACAGCTAGCCTCACCGCTCCGCCGGAGCGAGCACGCCGTCGAGGTGCGATTTGTGATCACGCGCGTCGCGAACGCCGAAGCGTGTCGGCCCTGAGTCCTCGAGGAACTCCACCCGGGCCGGCAGCCGAATCGGGCGCTTGAACGCGACCTCGACGGTGAACGCTTCGGGGAGGCGGTTCTCGAGGGCGGCGAGGCACCGGGCCTTCGTCCACATGCCGTGGGCGATCGCCGACGGGAAGCCGAATGGCCGCGCGCTGAGGGCGTGGAGGTGGATCGGGTTCGAGGGTGGCGGTCAGCATGTCTTGGTTTGAGGCCCGGGCGTACGGTCCGCCCTGGCGCGCAAATGGGATTCGCGTGCCGCCGAGCACGGCCACACGGCGGCGGCCGTTCGTATTCATTTCGGGACTGCTCCTCTGGTTTGTTACAGAGGTGTAGGTTAGTGGTCGTCTTCGGCGGCGGTCGCGGTAGTGAACGCCCCGCCGGCGGTCGCGCGCCTGACCAGTCCCGGAGCGAGAACGCGCAGCACGGCCGCGAGCCCGTAGGCCCTCGGGACATAGCGCTCGGCTCTGCCGCCAGGCCCGGCGTCCATGATCGCCTCGGCGACCCGCTCGGGGGTGGAGACGATGCGCCGCGTGAGCGGACTGGCCAGCAGCTCGGTAGCCGGAAAGCCTTCGGTCTTGATGAAGCCCGGCAGCACCAGGCCGACATGCACGCCGTGCGAGCTCTCCTCAGCGTGCAGGGCATCGCTCCATCCGATGAGCGCGAACTTGCTGGCCGAGTAGGCGCCCGCCCCCGGGCGCGAAACGCGGCCGGCGGTGCTGGCGATGTTGACGATCGAAACGCGCTTGCCGCCGGCGCCGGCCGCCGCAGTGCGGCGCAGGATGGGCAGGAGCGCCTCGGTCAGCCTCACCGGTGCCTCGAAGTTGATCTTCATGTGCCGCTCGACGTTGGCCCAGCCGCTCTCGCGGAACTGCCCCCGCCACGAGGCCCCCGCGTTGTTGACCAGCATGTGCAGCTCGCCGTGCTCGCGCTGTACGAGGTTGCGGATCCGGGCCGGCGCCTCGGGATCGGTCAGGTCTTCGGCGATCACCGTCGCCCCGCCGAGCTCACCGGCGAGCTGCTGCAGCCGTTCCTCGCGCCGCGCGACGAGGATCAGCCTGGTGTCGGGCTCGCGGGCCAGACGCCGCGCCGTCGCCTCGCCGATGCCGGCCGAGGCACCGGTGATGAGGGCGACGAAGGACGGTCCCGGACCAGAGCTCAGGCCCTGATCCTAAGCGACTTCGGCGTGATCGCGCCGTGGCCACTGAAACGCATAGGCTTCCCCCATGAGCTCTGGACAGCCAAAGATGAGCCGCTGGGCGCAGGCGCTCAGCACCTTCGCCGCCTCGCGCCCCGGAAGCTGGTTCTACCTGAACGTGGCCAATCCCATCGACCGGCGGCTGCTGCCGGCCACGAACGGTCGCATCAGCCTGTCGGTGGGCCAGCCCGTCCTGTGCCTCGAGGTTCGTGGCGCGAAGACGGGCAAGCTTCGCCGCACGCCGCTGCTGTTCGCCGAGGTCGACGGCGATCTCGTGGTGATCGCCTCGGCGACGGGAATTCCCAAGCACCCCGCCTGGTATCGCAACGTGTCGGCGAACCCTCGAGTCCGGATCTATGCCCCGGGAGGCCGCAGCGGTGAGTACCTGGCGCGGACGGCCGAGGGTGAGGATCGGGCGCGAGGGTGGGCCGCGGCCCGCGAGCTGTACTCGGGCTTTGACGTCTACGAGGGTCGCACGGCCGGAATCCGCGAGATCCCGGTCGTTCTCCTCAGCCGCGCCGTCTAATTCATCCCACGCCTTCAGAGAAGACCGAGTTGGGCTCGTAGCCGGCGAACTTGACGCTGGTGGCGAGGGGGAGCTGCGTGTTGACGATCACGCAGTACGTGCGAGCCCGGCGATCGCTGGGCACGCACGTGCGGTAGATCCGCCCAGGCTCGATCGTGAACGTGCTGACGTACTCCAGGTTGCGCCGGAATTCGGCTGGCGCACGATCGCCGATCCAGGCCTGCGCCCGCGAGATCGCGTCCTGCATCGCCCGGCGGTGCTGGAGGATCGTCGGCCGGTGAGCCAGCCCGGCCGCGAGGATCGCCACGGCGACGAGGAGGATCGCCGCCCGGCCGGCATAGTCACGTGCCACCACCTTGGGCAGGTCAGCCCGATACCGGCGCAGCAGCGCGCCGAGCGGCCGGGACAGAATCAGCACAGCGATCAGATTCAGGACGCAGGCGACCAGCAGCGCACCCAGAAACGCCTGGGTATCACCGGCCGGCGGAAGCGCGTGGCCGACCACCCCATCGACGATGGTGAGCGCGGCAAACGCGGGCCACAGCCAGGCGCCACGCCGTCGCCAGCGCAATCGCGCGAGCCAGGCACCGGACACCCCTCAGAGGGTATTGGGCGCGTGCCGATAAGCGTTGTATGCAGCCCCCGGTACTCGCTTGACCACATTCACGCCCGGGCGTAGCCTCGGGCAGGCCATAACGATCGCCCGTGGGGGCAAGGAGCATCTGAAGATGAAATTTCGTGTGGCAGCCGGGATAGGCGTTGTACTGTCGCTGTCGGTCGCGGTGGCCACGGCGTGGGCCGCCCCGAAGGCGGGCAAGTGGAGGGGAACCAACTCGCAAACCCCGTCCTATCCCCTGACCTTTCAGGTGACCAAGAACCGCAAGGGCGTACTCGACTTCCAGCCCACGTTCACGGTCAACTGCACCAAGCGCAACGAGACGCCCGAGAAGATCAAGATCACCACCGACACCGGAACGAACATCGCGATCCGGGGCGGGGCGTTCAAGCTGCAGTCAGATCACGCCCGCATCCACAACGGGCCCGCCCTCTACGCCATCGGTCATGAGACGATCGCCGGAACCTTCTTCTCCAAGACCAGCGCCGCGGGGAGCTACTCGCTGAGCTTCACGTTCAACAAGTCGGCGCCGAGCGGGCTTCCAGGCTTTCATTGCGCGACCGGCAGGGTGCGCTGGACCGCATCGCACACGTAGCACGCCGCGCAGAGGGTGCGTGACGCCCCGATCGGTACTCCGTCCAGCCTCGGCCGCCGAGCTGTAGCCCGGCGCCAGCCCACCCGACACGTGGAGTAAAGTCGCACCTGCCCTCTCAGGGGGCCGCACTGGAGATCCCGGGGCGGCTTCTACTAAGTGGGCCGGAGGAGATCCCGCCCGGCCCTCGGACGAAAGGGAAGCGCAGAATGGCGACCCATATGGCTGAGCCGGCCGCGAGCGGAACCGACGCTTCGGTCGAGCATCTCACGCTCGAGGATCGGGCATGGCTGCTTCGCGCGATGCTGCTCATGCGCGGCATCGAGGAGCGAGCCATGACCCTCTACCGTCAGGGTAAGGTCCCGGGCTCCTTCTACGACGGATTCGGACAGGAGGCGGTGTCCGCCGGCGCTGCCTTCGCAATGGCACCGCAGGACCGGCTCTGCATCCTGCACCGCGACCTGGCCGCCCACATCATCCGCGGCGTCACCCCCACCCGGATCCTGGCCCAGTACCTGGGGCGCGAGGGCGGCGTGACGCGGGGGCGCGACGGAAACGTGCACTTTGGCGACCGCACGCTGGGCTGTGTGGGCATGGTCTCGATGCTGCCCGACATGATGCTCGTGGCCACCGGCATGGCCATGGCGTTCAAGCTCCGCGGCGAGCGCCGCTGCGCGATGTCGTGGTTCGGCGATGGGTCGACCTCGCGCGGCGACTTCCACGAGGCGATGAACTGGGCCGGGGTCCAGAAGCTCCCGGTCGTCTTTGTCCTGGAGAACAATCAGTACGCGTACTCGACGCCGCTCGACAAGCAGTTCGCGGTCGACCCGGTCGAGCGGGCGGCGGCCTATGGGTTCGTTGGCCGGACCGTGGACGGCAACGACGTCGAGGCGGTGTTCGAGGCCGCCTTCGAGGCCCGCGCGCGAGCACTGGCCGGCGACGGGCCAACGCTGATCGAGGCGGTGACGATGCGGATGCATGGCCACGCCGCGCACGACGACATGAAGTACGTGCCCAAGGAGCAGGTCGAGGAGTGGCGAAAGCGCGACCCGATCGATCGCCAGGAGGCGCGGCTGCGCCAGCTCGGAGTCGCGGTCGATGATTTGCGCGCGGCCGTCCAGGCCGAGATCGATGCCGCCACCGAGGAGGCCCTCGCATCGCCGATGCCGGATCCCGCCACAGCCACCCAGGGCGTCTTCTGCGCCGGCGAGCCCGAGCTGCTGGGCGATGGAGTGCCGCGTTGGAGCGGGTTCCTGACCGAGGGGGGAGCCGACTGATGGCCACGCTCTCCTATTTGCAAGCGATCTCCGCCGGCCTGCGCGACGAGCTGCGCGCCGACGAGCGCGTGCTCGTGATGGGCGAGGACGTCGGGGTGTTCGGTGGCGCCTTCAAGGTCACCGACGGCTTCATCGACGAGTTCGGCTCGGACCGCGTGATGGATACACCGCTGGCCGAATCGGCGATCATCGGTACCGCCGTCGGCGCCGCGGTCGTCGGCATGCGCCCGGTGTGCGAGATGCAGTTCGCCGACTTCATCGCCTGCGGCTGGGACCAGCTGATTAACGTGGCGGCCAAGATGTACTACCGACAGGGCCTGGCCGTGCCTCTGGTCGTCCGGCTGCCCTCGGGCGGGGGCTTCTCGGGCGGGCCATTTCATTCGCAGAATCCCGAGGCGCTGTTCATGCACTCGCCCGGGATCAAGGTGGTGGCGCCGTCGACGGCCGAGGACGCCAAGGGCCTGCTCCACTCCGCCATCCACGATCCCAATCCGGTCTGCTACATGGAGCACAAGCACCTGTACCGCCGGATCAAGGGCGAGGTCCCCGAGGGTGTGTTCGAGACACCATTCACCGCCCGCGTCGCACGCGCGGGGACGGACCTGGCGGTGATCACCTACGGCGCGATGGTCCATGTCGCGCTGGAGGCGACCGAGGATCTCGACGGCGCCTCGATCGAGGTGCTCGACCTGCGCTCGCTGGTTCCGCTCGACACCGACGCGATCCTCGAGTCGGTCCACCGCTGCTCGAAGGTGGTGATCGTCGACGAGGCAAACAGCACGTGCGCCGCCGGCGCCCAGGTCGCGGCGGTGATCGCCGAGCACGGCTTCGAGGATCTCGACGGACCGGTGGTGCGAGTCGCCACGCCGGACGTGCCCATCCCGTTCTCTCCGCCACTCGAGCAGGCGGTCCTACCCGGCGTCGATCGAGTCAGGGAGGCGTGCCGTGAGCTCCTCGCGTACTGACGTCCTGACCGATGTGACCATGCCCCAGATGGGTGTCTCCGTCGCCGAGGGCACGATCGTCGCCTGGCGCGTCGAGGTCGGCGACCGGATCGCCGCCGACGAGACCATCTGCGACATCTCGACCGACAAGATCGACACCGAGGTGCCGGCGCCGGTGAGCGGCGTCGTGGCCGAGCTGCTGGTGGCGATCGACGAGACCGTCCCCGTGGGAACGGTGATCGCGAGGATCGGCCAGACCGGCGAGACCGCTCCGGCGGCCAACGGCGCACCGGCATCAGCGGCACCGGCGGACAACGGAAGCCCTCCGGCCGCCCCCGATACGCCCGCCACCGGTCCCCGGCGTTATTCGCCGGTGGTCCAGCGGATCGCGGCCGAGCACGGGATCGACCTCAGCCGGGTGTCCGGCACCGGTCGCGGTGGGCGCGTGCGCAAGCAGGACGTGCTGGCGGTCATCGAGTCGGCACCCGCGCCAGAGCGGTCGGCGGCTGAACTCGAGCCGCCGCTGCACATCGAGAGTCCGTACCGGCCGGAGCCGGCCGCCTCCGCCACCGAGGGTGGCCTCTCGCGCATGCGCCGCACGATCGGCGAGCACATGAAGCGCTCGCTCCAGACCGCGGCCCACTGCACCACGTGGATCGAGGTCGACATGGCGCGGATTGAAGCCGCGCGGGCGCGACTTGGCGTGACGGCGCTGGCTTTCGTCGCGCGCGCGACCATCGACGCACTGCGCGAGCACCCGGCGCTCAACGCGACGCTCGTGGGCGAGCAGTACACGCGCCACGAGACTGTCAACCTCGGGATCGCGGTCTCGCTGGGCGATGACGGCCTGATCGTCCCGGTGATCCGCGACGCCCACGAGCTGTCGGCTGAGGGTCTGGCCGCGCGCATCCGCGACCTGGCCCGTCGCGCCCGGGCGCGGGAGCTGAACCCCGACGAGGTCCAGGGCGGCACGTTCACGATCACCAACCCCGGTCAGTACGGTTCGATCATGGCCACGCCGATCATTAACCAACCGCAGGTCGGGATCCTCGATTTCGAGGCCGTGGTCAAGCGGCCCGTCGTCCTGACCGATGGCGACGGCAACGACTCGATCGCGATCCGCCCGATGACGATCCTCGGGCTGAGCTGGGACCACCGCGCGCTCGACGGCGCGCTGTCGGCCCAGTTCCTGGCCGGCCTCAAGCAGCACCTGGAGGGCTGGGCCGGCGGATGAGCGAGCTCTGGGTCTGCCAGCTCGGCACGGTCGAGTATCGAGCCGCCTACGCGCTGCAGGAGCGGATCCGCACGGCCCGCCAGCAGGAGGAGCTGCCGGACGTCTTGCTCCTTCTCGAGCACCCACCCGTGTACACGCGCGGCCGGCGCTCGACTCCCGGCGAGCTGCCGATGGGCGAGGAGTGGTACGCGATGCAGGGCATCGAGACCGTCGAGACCGATCGCGGCGGCAAGGTGACCTACCACGGGCCGGGTCAGCTGGTCGGCTATCCGATCGTCGGCGTCGATGACGTGCTGGCCTACGTCCGCCTGATCGAGCGAGCCCTGGTCGCCGCCCTGGCCGAGGCGGGAATCGCCGCCCGGGCCCGCCCCGAGGACGGCCCCGACTACACGGGCGTGTGGGTCGGCGAGCGCAAGATCGCGTCGATCGGCGTGCACGTGCAGCGGGGTGTGGCCACCCACGGTTTCGCCGTCAACGTCGAGAACGACCTGCAGCCGTTCGGCTGGATCATCCCGTGCGGCCTCGACAACGTCCAGATGACCTCGCTGATCAAGGAGACGGGACGACTCGCCGGCCAGATGAAGTGCTTCCGCCGGCGGGCCGCCTGGCACATGGCCCAGGCCCTCGGGCATCGGCAGCGCCTGGTCAGCCTGGCCCGGCTCGAGCAGGCCGCCGGCGCCTTACAGCTGACCTAGACGCCAAGCCACCCTCCAACATCGTGCAGATAAGCACCTCCCGGGTGCTTATCTGCACGCAGCGCGCCGTGGTGGGGTCGTTTGTCACGTTTTCCCCGGTGGCGCGACGGGCGTCCACGGACGTGGCCAAACCTCCGAACGGCGGCAACCACGATCGACCGAGAGTCGGGCTCACGTCAACGAAATGCATCGGCGGTCGGCGCGGACGGCGGCGGCACGATTGTCGACCAGGGAGAGCGCCGCTGGGCCGCAGAAATCCGCAGCCCTTCTCCAGCAAGCCGCTCCGGAAGCGAGTTGCCAGGGCGTGCCAACTCCGTGTCAATTGGCCGGCCAACCCCGACCGCCCGTCCATGAGCACCAGCCGAAGCCTCACCAGCGCTAGCCTTAGCACATGATCATGCGCGAGCACGCGACCAGGTCTCGGGCTAATCCCGGTGGTATCGCGGACGTGCTCGACATCCTGGGGCCCGACGTGCAGCCGCATCGTGGGCGCAAGCCGCCGTGGTTCAAGGTGCCGGCGCCCGGTGGACCTCGCTATCGCGAGCTGCAGAACCTGATCGAGGCCGAGAACCTCCACACGGTCTGCCAGGAGGCGGCGTGCCCCAACATCGGCGAGTGCTGGCAGCGCGGCACGGCCACGTTCATGATCCTGGGCGATACGTGCACGCGCCGCTGCGGCTTCTGCAACGTGAAGACCGGCAAGCCCACCTGGCACGATCCGCTCGAGCCGGCGCGGGTGGCCCGCTCGGTGGCGCGGATGGGTCTGCGCCATGCGGTCATCACGAGCGTCGACCGCGACGACCTGCCCGACTACGGCGCCTCGGCGTTCGTCGGCGTGATCCGGCAGATCCGCCGCCAGGCACCACGCTGCAAGGTCGAGGTGCTGACCCCGGACTTCCGCGGCGAGGAGATGCCGCTGGCCAAGGTGGTCGCCGAGCGCCCCGACGTGTTCAACCACAATGTCGAGGTTGTTCCGCGCCTCTACCCGGTGGCGCGCCGGGGCTCGAAGTTCGAACGCTCGTGTCGCGTCCTGCGTAACGCCAAGGAGCTCGCTGGCGCTGAGGTGGTCACGAAGTCGGGGCTGATGGTCGGGCTCGGCGAGACGTTCGAGGAGATGGTCGACGCTCTCGGCACGCTCCGCGACCACGCCGTCCAGGTGCTGACCATCGGCCAGTACCTGCGACCGACCGAGGAGCACCTGCCGATCGTCCGCTACTGGCACCCCGACGAGTTCAAGGCGCTCGAGAACGCCGCCTACGACCTCGGCTTCGAGCATGTCGCGGCGGGGCCGCTGGTCCGGAGCAGCTACCACGCCGATCAGCACGTCCCCCAGCAGGAGCCGGGCACCGGGCCGCTCGCCGAGGCGGTGGCGCGATGACCCGCAAGCGCGTGTTGTTGATTGCCCTCGTCGTGCTGGCCCTCGTCCTGGTCCTCGCGCCGGCCGCCTTCGCCGGGGCCGGCGGCGGCTCGTCGGGCTTCAGCGGCGGTGGCGAGGGCGGCGGGGGCCGCGGGGCGGGCCTGTACATCCTCTTCCAGATCCTGATTCGGGTGGCGATCATCGGCCACGGCCTCGGCCTCCTGATCATCCTCGGCGTGGTGCTGCTGTGGTTCGTCCTCACTCGCGTCCACCCAGGCGCCCGCAACTTCTGGTCCGCCCACACGAGCCAGGGCCCCGCGGCGCGCCGGCGGACGGCGGAGCGCGAGCGCCGTACGACCCTCGCGGCGGCTGAGGCGGCCGAGGACGATTCGAGCTTTGCGCCCGCTGTGGTCAAGCCCGCGGCTGCCCGGCTGTTCACGCAGATCCAAGCCGCCTGGGCCGCCGACGACCGGGTGCGCCTGCGCCAGCTTGTCGCGCCCGACCTGATGGCGGAATGGGAGCAACGACTCGACGACTATCGGCGCCGGGGCTGGCACAACCACGTCGAGCCGGTCGGTGAGCCCAAGGTCGAGTACGTCGGGCTGACCAACCGCGGCGACGAGGCCGAGGATCGCGTCGTCGTCCGAATCGAGGGCAGGCTGCGTGACTATGTGGTCGACGGCGCGGGCCACCACATCAAGCGCCGGGGGCGCCTGAGCGAGACGGTTCCCGTGCGGGAGTTCTGGACGCTGGGCAAGCGCCGGGGGCGCTGGATCCTCCTGTCGATCGAGCAGGGAGCCGAGGGCGCGCACGTGCTCGACCAGCAGATCATCGCCACGCCCTGGAGCGATGAGCAGTCGATGCGCGACGAGGCCCTCGTTGAGGGTGCCGTGGCTGACGCGTTGCCCGCTGACGTGAAGCCGGCCGAGGTGGCTGACCTCCAGTTCGAGGGCGAGGCCCGCGCGGCGGCGCTCGACCTGAGTCTGGCCGACGGCCGCTTCGCGCCCGACGTGCTCGAGGTCGCGGCGCGGCGCGCGGTCGCCGCCTGGGCTGACGCCGTCGACGGCGACGACGGCGCGCTGCTCAAGCTGGCCGAACCCGAGGCGGCGCAGCGCCTGCTGCACCCCGGAGACCCGAGCCGGCGTACGCGCCTGGTCGTGCGGGGGCCGAAGGTCAGGCAGATCCGCATCGCCGCGCTTGACGCCGCGGCCGATCCGCCCACGATGTCGATCGACGTGGACCTGGAGGGCCGCCGCTACATCGAGGAGCGGGCGACCGCCGCCGTCCTGTCGGGCAGTCAGTCGAGAGCCACGAGGTTCACCGAGCATTGGACGCTCGGGTTGAACGGCGACCCGCGAGAGCCGTGGCGGATCGTCCGGGTCGACGCAGCGCTCAGCCGGCAATAGCGCCCGCCGGGGGTGCGGTCTAGGCTCCCGCGCCCGTGATCCCGATCAAGGACAACATCCCGACTGACCGCTTTCCGGTGGTCACATTCGTGTTGATCCTGATCAACGTCGTGGCCTACATATTGGCCATCAGGCACGGTGGATCGCTGTTCAGCGGACCGGCGACGCCGGAGATCATCAAATACGGGGCGATTCCGCACGCGCTGACGCACCCGGGTGTCCACTGCGCCGAGGTGGCGCCGGCATCGAACCCGCAGAGCTCGGAGATGGTCTGCAACAACGCCCTTCTGGCCGTGAACGGCATCGCCCCCCAGAACCCGCTCCCGGCCTGGGAGACGGTCTTCACGTCGATGTTCATGCATGCCTCGCTGTTTCATATCGCGGGCAACATGCTGTTCCTGTGGATCTTCGGCAACAACGTCGAGGACTCCATGGGGCCGATCAAGTTCATCTTCTTCTACCTGCTCAGCGGCATCGCGGCGCTGGCGCTACAGGTAGCGGTGAGTCCCGGTTCGACGGCGCCGACGGTGGGCGCATCGGGGGCGATCGCCGGCGTGCTGGGCGGCTACATCCTGCTCTATCCGCGGGCCCGTGTGCTGACGCTGGTCATCATCATCTTCTTCTTCACCGTGATCGAGCTGCCGGCCACCGTCATGCTCGGCATCTGGTTCGCCATCCAGGCGATCTTCGGAGCGATCGGCCTGACCAATCCCACCGGCGGCACCGGCGGTGTGGCCTACTTTGCCCACATCGGCGGATTCGCCTTCGGGCTGCTGACGATCCGCCTGCTGGCCACCAAACGCAAAGAGGTCCCACCACGGGTGCCGGTGTACTGATTAGTGCGTACCGCGGTGCTCATCATCGCGCTGGCGTTCATCGCCGCGCTCGCCGTCCTGACTGTGCTCGACGTGGTCCACTACGGACTCAGCGCGGTCGACGTGCTGGCGCTCCTCGTCATCGTTCTGTTCACGACCGGGATCGTCGGGGCGCTGCGGCAGCCCCCGACGAAGTGAGGCTCAGCGCTCGACGAAGTAGGCGCCGCTGCCCTGGCCGCTGGAGAACCAGCGGCTGGTCACGGTCTTCTTCTGAGTGAAGAACTCGACCGCGTCGGTGCCGTGTGCGTGCAGATCGCCGAGAAAGCTGTCCTTCCAGCCCGAGAAGGGGAAGAACGCCACCGGCGCAGCGACGCCGACGTTGACCCCGACCATCCCGGCCTGAACCTCGTGACGGAACCGCCGTACCGACGCCCCGGACTCGGTGAAGATCGAGGTGCCGTTGCCGAACCGGCTGGCATTGACGATGTCGATCGCCTCGTCCAGCGATCCCGCCCGGATCACGCTGAGCACAGGACCGAACACCTCCTCGCGCGCGATGTCCATATGCGGATCCACGTTGTCGAGGATCGTCGGACCGACATACGACCCACCCGGCTCACCGCCGGGATCGCGACCGTCCACGGTCAGCTCGGCGCCGTCGTTCACGCCTCGATCGATCCAATCCTTGATGCGATCTCGCGCGGCACACGACACCACGGGACCGACGTCGGTCGACTCCGCCAGCCCGTCGCCGACCCGCAAACCGCGCGTCGCCTCCGTCAACGCCGGCATCAGCTGCTCATGCGCGTCACCGACCGTGACGACAACCGACCCGGCCATGCACCGCTGGCCTGCGGCGCCGAACGACGCCGCGATGATTCCGTCGACGGTCTGATCGATCACCGCGTCGGGCATGACCACCAGGTGGTTCTTGGCTCCGCCCAGCGCCTGCACGCGCTTGCCCGCCTTGGCCGCGCGCTCATACACGATCCGCGCTACCGGGGCCGAACCGACGAACGACACCGCGTCGATGCCCGGATGATCGAGGATCCCCTCGACCACGTCACGCCCACCGTTGACCAGGTTCACCACGCCCGCGGGGAGACCGAGTGCGTCGAGCTCCTCAAAGGCGATCTGCTGAGTCAGCGGCACCTGCTCGGACGGCTTCAGAACGAACGCGTTCCCGCACGCGATGGCGAAGGGCAGGAACCAGAACGGCACCATCGCCGGGAAGTTGAAGGGAACGATCGCGGCGCACACCCCCACCGGCTGGCGGATCGTCTCGGTGTCGATATTGCGCGAGACGTCCTCGAGGATCCGTCCCTGCATCGTCGTCGGCACCGCGCACGCCGCCTCGACCATCTCGACCATGCGAGCCACCTCGGCCCGGGCGTCGGCGATCGTCTTTCCCATCTCGGTCGTCACCGAACGGGCCATATCCTCGCTGCGCGCCAACAACCGCTCGCGCAACTCGAACAGCTTGCGCGCTCGGGCGATCGTCGACACGGCCCGCCACTCCGGCAGTGCCTCACGAGCCGCGCGCACCGCCCGGTCCAGATCGCCTGGACCCGACAACGGAACCCGGGCCAGAACCTCACCCGTGGCCGGATTGGTCACATCGAGCTCGCCCGTCGCCTCGCGGGCCGGGGTCCACTCACCGCGGACGTAGTTGTCAATTACTCGGGTGGCGGTCGTTGACATCGGATGCTCCTGGGGTTAGTTCGGCGTGCCCTGCGGGGTCAGGGTCCACTCGTGGTCCGGATCGTTGCTCACCGCCCACTGCCGTGTTGGCCCAGCCATCACGTTGAGGTAGTACAACTCGTACCCCGGGGGTGCAGAAACGGTGTGGTACCCGCGCGGCACCAGCACGCAGTCGCGATCCCCGAACGCGACGCTCTCGTCGAGCGAGCGGTCGTCGGTGTAAACGCGCTGGAGTCCAAAACCGCGGGATGGGCAGATACGGTGATAGTACGTCTCCTCGAGCAAGGTTTCCTCGGGCGGGTCGTCGCGATCGTGCTTGTGAGGCGGATAGCTCGACCAGTGGCCGGCCGGCGTGATCACCTCGCACACCAGCAGCGATTCCGCTTCGCGGTCACCCATCAGGATCGGGCAGACGTAGCGCTCGAGAGCGCCGTGGCCGCGTGTTTCGATCTCCGACTCTCCTCCTGCCAGCAGGCGCGCGGCGACGCCACCGCGCGGTGCCGGAGCCCAACACAGCGCGACCTCGGCGGGTCCGCCGGCGGCCTCGATCTCAACGGCCGTGTGCGGCGGCAGGTACGCGGCGTCCGGAGGGCCAGCCCAGGGATCTGGTCGCCCGCCGAGATCACCCCACTCTCCGTGCGGGGAGAGGACATTCACCGTCCCGCTGATCACGACCGCGCACAGTTCCCGCTCCCCGGTGTCGCGTGCCGCGGTCATGCCAGCGGCCAGTGCCAGGAGCTCGAAGCCGACGTACTCCCACCCCGCCGACTCTGGTGTCACGTCGAGGATCGTTCCGTCGGGGCCAGGCGCGGCAGGGCGGCGCAACAGCTCACTCACCGCCGGGCTCCAGGTAGGTGCGCTGGGCGGCGTGCGCGCGTTCGTACTCCTCGCGGGCCGCCCTCACGTCCGTCTCCTCCGAGACCTCGGCCACGGGCACGTCCCACCAGCTCTCGTATCCGGGCACGCCGTCATAGCGGTCGGCCTCGATGTGGATCACCACGGGTTCGTCCGCCCCGCGGGCGGCGGCCAGCGCATCTCGCAACGACGCGATGCCATCGGCCCGGATCACGCGCGCACCGAGGCTCTCGGCGTTGGCGGCGAGGTCGAGCGGCAGCACGTCCGACGACGGCGGATCCAGCGGAGGCGAGCCGTTGGCGGCAAAGCGGTAATGGGTGCCAAAGCCCGCCGAGCCGAGCGAGCGCGATAACGCCCCGATCGATGCATAACCGTGATTGTCGACCAGCACGATCACGATCGGCACGCGCTCGGCCACCGCGGTGACCAGCTCGCCGGGGAGCATCAGATACGAACCGTCGCCGACGAACACGAACACCTCGCGCTCGGGTGCCGCGAGCTTGACGCCGATCCCCCCGGGAATCTCGTAGCCCATGCACGAGTAGCCGTACTCCACGTGATAGCCCTTGGCGTCCGGGTCGCGCGCCCGCCACAGCTTGTGCAGGTCACCTGGCGCCGATCCAGCGGCGCACACGAGAACGCCGGTCTCGCCCGCCGCGTCGTTGATGGCGCCGATGATCGCCGCCTGCGATGCCGGATCGCCGTTGCGCAGGACGAGCCGCTTCACCTCGGCCTCCCAGCCTTCGGCCTCCCGGATCGCGCGCTGCTCCCACTCGGCCGGCGCGCGCCAGCCGGCGAGCCCCTCGCCGAGGCGCTCGAGCGCCACGCGCGCGTCGCCGATCAGGGGCAGGCCGCTGTGCTTGGCGCCGTCGAAGGCAGTCACGTTGACGTTGATGAATTGGACCCGGGGATCCTGGAAGGCCGACTTCGACGCGGTGGTGAAGTCGCTCCACCGCGTCCCGATACCGATCACGAGATCGGCCTCACGGGCCAGACGGTTGGCCGCCAGCGTCCCGGTGGCGCCGACCGCGCCGAGGCTGTGCGGGTCCTCGGACAGCAGTGCCCCCCGCCCGGCCTGGGTCTCGCACACGGGGATCCCGGTGGCGCTCACCACCTCGCGCAGTGCGGCCGTGGCCTCGCTGTAGATCACACCGCCGCCAGCCACGATCAACGGGCGCTTCGCCGCGCGGATCAGCGTGAGCGCACGGGCCACGGCCTCGGGCGCCGGCGGCTGGCGGTAGACGGTCCACACGCGCGGGCGCAGGAAGGCATCGGGCACGTCGAAGGCCTCCGCCTGCACATCCTCCGGGAGGGCCAGCGTGACCGCGCCGGTCTCGCCCGGGTCGGTCAGCACCCGCATCGCCTCGAGCGCGGCGGCAATCAGCTGCTCGGGACGCTCGATCCGCTCGAAGTAACGCGAAACAGGGCGAAAGCAATCGTTGACCGAGACGGTGGCATCGTGGGCGACCTCGAGTTGCTGCAGCACCGGGTGTGGCGTGCGGGTGGCGAATGTGTCGCCGGGCAACAGCAGCACCGGCAGCCGGTTGATCGTGGCCAGGGCCGCGCCGGTGACCATGTTGGTCGCGCCCGGCCCGACCGACGTCGTGCACGCGAACGTCCCCAGACGGTTGCGCTGCCGGGCATAGCCGACCGCGATGTGGACCATCGCCTGCTCGTTGCGCGCCGGGTGGTAGGGGACCAGGTCGCGGTACTGATGCAGCGCCTGTCCGAGTCCGGCCACGTTGCCGTGGCCGAAGATGCCGAAGCAGCCGGCGAAGAAACGCGACCGAGTTCCGTCGCGCTCGACCTCCTGAACGGCGAGGAAACGGACCAGCGCCTGGGCAACGGTCAGGCGGCTCATACGGGACACAGACCTTCGAGCTGGGGCAACAACCTGTTCAGCATGCCATCAACGTCTGGGAGTTCTATACCTAGGGCCGACGTGGTGGCGCGCGCGTCGAGCCGGGTGTCGTAGGGGACCGGACCACCGCTGAGCGCGGCTTCCGGCGGCGGGGTGACCCTCGAGCATCCCGGGGTCGAGTCCGAAGACCTCCACGGCGAGCCGCGCCAGGCTCACCCGGTCGATGTGCTCGCCGCCGCAGCAATGGAGGATCCCGGTCGCTCCACACTCGAGCACACGCCACACCAGCTCCGCGGCATCGGTGGCCAGTACCGGCGTGGCGAGCGTGTTCAACCCCGGTCCGTCCCACACCGCGAAGCGCTCGCCCGTCTTCACCCGGCGGACGAGCGAGACGACCAGGTAGCCGAAGCCTGCGTCCTGGACACGGAGCGTGTCCGCCGCGGCTCGGTGAACTCCCTGTACGCCGGCGATCCGGGCGATGGCGCCGCACTGGGCGCGCTCGGTCACGACCAGCTCCGAGGCCGCCTTGAGGAAGCCGTAGGAGTGGATCGGATTGGGCGGCTCGTTCTCGCGCGCCGGGCCCTGGGTCCCGTCGAATACCCAATCGGTGGAGATCAACACCACGTGGGCGCCCGTGCGGTTGGCGGCATCGACGACATTGTGCGTGGCACCGACAAACGTATCCCATGCCCGGCGTCGATGGCTGAGCAGACCGGAGAAGGCGTTCCAGATCGCCGCGTGGACGATGGCATCGGGTTTCGCCTCGGTGACGCTGCGCTCGACGGCCCTGGGGTCGGTCAGGTCGACCTCGGCGTGGGTTGGCGAGATCACCTCGGCGCCGTGGCGCTCGGCGAACACGTGCACGAGGTTCGACCCGACGAATCCACTTGCTCCGGTCACATAGACCCTCATCCGCTGACCTCGTCCACCCGCACCGCCCGACCCGAGCGCAGCGACCGGAGAGCGGCCAGGCCGATGACCAGCGGTGCCCGGGCGTCCCGGCTGCTCACGGGCGGGGGCGTCCCCCTCTGCACGGCACCTACGAAGGCCTCCCACTCGCGCTCGTAGCTCGGGAGGTAGCGCTCGAGAAAGAAGTACGGGAGCGGCTGGCCCAGGGTGCCGGCGGCGGTGCTGAGCACCCCGCTGTGGGCGAGGGGATTGCCCGAGGCCGCCATTCCCCTGGACCCGAACGCCTCGACGCGCTGGTCGAATCCGTACGCGGCGCGGCGCGAATTGTCGATTGTCGTCAGGCACCCGTCCTCGTGGACGAGCGTGACCACGGCCGTGTCGATGTCGCCGTACTCGGCGAAGTACGACTCGACCCTGACCGCGCCACGGGCGAACACCTCGACGACCTCGGATCCGGTGATGTAACGGGCCATGTCGAAGTCATGGATCATCATGTCGAGGAACAGTCCGCCCGAGGTCTTCACATAGGAGGGCGCGGGTGGCGCCGGATCGCGGCTCGAGATCCGGACCAGATGGGGCTCGCCGATGGCGCCGGTCACGACCGCCTCGCGGACCGACGCGTGTGCGGGATCGAAGCGTCGATTGAAGCCGATCTGGAAGGGCACGCCGGCTTCCTGGACCGCGGTCAGGGCCCGGTCGACCTCGGCGAGGTCGAGCGAGATCGGCTTCTCGCAAAACACGGCCTTGCCGGCGCGGGCTGCGGCCACGAGCAGGTCCGCGTGGGTGTCGGCGCTGGAGCAGATGGCCACGGCATCGGCGTCACCGGCGAGGATCTCCTCCAGGCTGAGGGCGATGTGCAGGCCGAGCTCGCTGCCGACGTCACGGGCCACGGATTCGTGCGGGTCATACACCGCGTCGACCGCCGCGCCAGCCACCCGTTGCGAGAGCAGCTCGGCATGCATTCGGCCGATCCGCCCGACGCCGATCACGCCGATCCTCACCGGGGCGACGGCCGTCACGGTCATCGCGACCTCTCGACCAGCGGCAGCACGTCTTCCCACTGTCCGCTCCGCGTCGAACGCAGAAGAGCCGCCTGAACAGCGGCCCACGCCCCGGCCTGCTCGAAGCCGGGCTCGAACGGCTCTCCCTCCGCGAGCGAGCGGCAGAACTCATAGTCCTCGATGGCCACCAGGTCCTCGAACCCGATCGCGTTGCCGCTGCCGGGGACGAACGCCCCGTGATGGCCGAACCTGTCGCCACCCAGCACGGTCGTGTAGCCCGACTCGGGCCGCTCAGTGGCGCGGTACACGCGCAGCTCGTTCAGCCGCTCAAGGTCCCAGCCGAGGGCGCCTTGACTGCCATATACATCGAACGCCATCTGGCTCTCCGGGCCGACAATCGCGCGGCTGACCTCAAACGTCCCGCGCGCGCCCGAGGCGAACTCGCACAGCATGCCGGCGTAGTCCTCGTTGGTGACCGGCACGAGGGGGTCCTCGACGCTGCCGCGCCCGTAGTGCGACGCGCCGGCCGCGGGTTGCGGCCGCTCGCGAATGAACGTCTCGGTGGTGCCGACGAGGCGGGTGATCGGCCCGATCAGCATCATGGCCAGGTCGACGGCATGGCTGAGCAGATCGCTGGTGGCGCCATAGCCGCCCTCGGCGAGCTGAAAGCGCCACGAATTCACGCCCATCGGGTCCGAGCCATACATCGAGAAGAAGCGGCCCCGGTAATTGGTGATCTGCCCCAACTCACCCGAGGCGATCAGCTTGTGAGCATGCTGCACAAGCGGCGCCCAGCGGTAGTTGTAGCCGACACCGGTGACCACGCCGGCCTGGCGGGCGGCCAGCACGGCGGCGGCAACCTGCTCGGGCGTGCCGCCGACGGGCTTCTCGCAGAACACCGCCTTGCCCGCCT
The DNA here is from genome assembly GCA_963796885.1 of uncultured Solirubrobacterales bacterium. Taxonomy (GTDB): domain Bacteria; phylum Actinomycetota; class Thermoleophilia; order Solirubrobacterales; family Solirubrobacteraceae; genus Palsa-465. The sequence goes on along the minus strand of CAWCNP010000022.1, from coordinate 946,268 downwards.
TCGCGGCGGCCTCGATCAGCTCGAGGTGCATGCGGTTGGGCGCGGCAATGAACACGGCCTGGACCTCGGGATCGTCGATCACCCCTCGCCAATCGACCGCGCCGCGCCTGAAGCCGAACGACTGCACGGCCTCCTCGACGCGCTCGGGCAGGGCGTCGCTGCACCCGATCAGCTGGGGGTCGAAGCTGCGCCGCGGGAACAGGGTCGGGATCCGCGAAAGCGAGCGGCTGTGTGCCTGGCCAAGCCAGCCAAAACCGATCACACCCACGCCGAGCTTCGTGCGTGACGCCGGCGACCGCGGTCCGAGAATCGACGCCTGCGAGACCACCGCGCTCACCGGACCGGCTCCTGTGCGGCGGCCATGAGCGCCAGCACCTCGTTCTCATAGGGCATGGCCTGCGAGCAGAGCAGCCGCGAGGCGACGATTCCGCCGGCCGCATTGGCGAAGGCGACCGCCCGCTCATCGTCCCAGCCCGAGAGCAGGCTATGGCACAGCGCGCCGCCGAAGGCATCGCCGGCTCCGAGCCCGCACAGGACGTCGATCGGCGCCGGCGGGACGATCTGCTCACCGGCTGCCGTCGCCAGCACAACACCTTCTGCGCCCAACTTGACCACCGCCAGACGGACCCCTCGGTGCAGCAGCCGGCGCGCGGCTTCGCGGGGGTCTGAGCTTCCCACCGCGACGTGGCACTCCTCGCGATTACCGACCGCGATCGTGCACTGGTCCACGGCCGCGCCGATGTGCGCCATGGCCTCCTCACGCGAGGACCAGAAGGTGGGCCGGTAGTCGAGATCGAGGATCGTGCACTCGCGGCGGTTGCGGGCCGCCAGGAGCTGCTCGACCGTGGTGCGGCTGGGGTCCTTGGAAAGCGCTCCGCCCGAGATCCACAGCACCGGCACCTCGGCCGCAGTACGCGAGTCGACGTCGTCCGCGGTCAGCTCGAGATCCGGCGCCGGAGGCTCGCGCCGGAACAGCAGCTTGGGATCCTCGGGAGGATCCAGGACGGCGAAGGCCAACGGAGTCAGCGTCCCTTCCATCGTCGACACGAAACGGACATCGACGCCGAAATCGCGTAGCTCCTGGATGGCCACCTCGCCGAACGGATCGGCTCCAACCTTCGTGAACACGGCCGCCCGCCGGCCCAGCCGGGCGGCGGCGATGGCAACGTTGGTCGGACTCCCTCCGACGGCCTTCGAGAAGCTCCTGGCGGCGTGCCAGTCGGCGCCGAGCTGGCCGCAGTACAGATCGATGCTGATCCTTCCGACCGTGAGCACCTCGAGGTCCGTCATCAGGCTGTCGTCTTCACATCGGCAGCCTCGGTGGCGACCTCCTTGGCGACCTGTTTGGCGACCTCGGCGATCGCTGGGTCGGTGGTCAGGCCCGCGAGCTCATGGCTGAGCTGTTCGAGCTCGGCGCCGCCGGCCATCATCGCGGTGAGCTGGTCGAGTGTCGTCTCAGACTTCAGATAGGAGCCCAGCATGCGGCCGCGCCTGAGCAGCACGAAGCGGTCACCCACCGGATAGGCGTGATGGGGATTGTGGGTGATGAAGATGACGCCGCGACCGAGTGACCTTGCCTGGATGACGTACTTGAGGACGATCCCCGATTGCTTGACCCCGAGCGCCGATGTCGGCTCGTCGAGGATCAGCACGTTGGCGCCGAAGTACACCGCGCGGGCGATGGCCACGGCCTGGCGCTCGCCGCCGGACAGCGTGCCGACGTTCTGGTTGGGGTCGCGGACGTCAATTCCCATCTTGGCCATCTCCTCGCGCATGACCCGCTGCGCGGCCTTGACGTCGAGTCGCTGGAGCAGCCCGCGGCCGCGGGTCGGCTCGTTGCCGAGAAAGAAGTTGCGCCACACCGACATCAGGGGAACGGTGGCGAGGTCCTGGAACACGGTGGCGATCCCCCGGGCCCGAGCGTCGCGCGGATTGGCGAAGTGAACCGGCTCGCCATCGAGCAGCAGCTCCCCCTCGTCCGGGACATACACGCCCGACAGGATCTTGATCAGCGTCGATTTCCCGGCACCGTTGTCGCCCAGCACGCAGGTGACCTCGCCGGCGTGGACCTTGAGCGTGATGTCCTTCAGCGCGTTGACGCTGCCGAAGTACTTGCTCACACCGCGGGCCTCGAGCATCGTCGCGCCGTCGCGCGGAGCGTCGGCCGGCGCCGGGGCCGTCTCGGTCTCGGTCTCGGCGTTGGCCGGCGCCTCGGGTGGCTTGACCTCGGTCGTGGGCGGGTTGGACTCGGCCTCGGGAGGCTGGCCGGAATCGCTCTGGCTGTCGGGAGTCAGGTTGGATTCAGTCATCTCTGGCTCTCCCTCCCTCACCGTCGCGCCTTCTGCGCGCGCTGGTAGATGATTGTGTTGACGCCGACGGCCATGAACAGGATCACACCGAGGAACACGAAGTTCCACGAGCTGTCCCAGCCAGCGTAGATAACGCCCTCGAACGCCATCCCGATGATGCAGGCGCCGAGTGCGGCGCCGATCGCCGAGCCGTAGCCACCGGTGAGCAGACAGCCACCGACAACGGCAGCGATGATGTAGAAGAACTCGTATCCGACGCCCTGCTCGGAGACTGCCGAGGAGGCCTGGGTGAACGAGATGATCCCCACCAGAGCGGCCGCCAGGGCCGTGCCCAGGAAGAGGATGATCTTTGTCCGCCTGACCGGCACGCCCACGTTGCGGGCCGCGTTCTGATCCCCGCCGGAGGCGAAGATCCAGTTGCCGAACGTGGTGCGGCTAAGCACCCAGGTGGCGGAGATCGTCACCAGGATGAACCAGATGATCCCGGTACTGTAGCCACTGGGCAGCGTGCCGCTGGAGAAGAACGAGCTACCGAAGATCTTCTTCGCGCTGCTGAGCCCGGCCGGGTGCAGGCTGGTGACCGACACCTGCGTGCTGTTGTTGTTGAGCAGCAGGACACCCCCCACGCTGGCCCCACGGAGGACGAAGAACGTCGCCAGCGTGACGATGAAGCTCGGCAACCCGGTCTTGACCACCACATAGCCGTTGACGAAGCCGACGACGGCCGCGAACGCGATCGTCGCGATGACCGCCAGCCACGCGTCCCAGTGGTACTTGCCCACCAGCAGGGCCATCACGATCGCGGTTACGCCCCCCATGACCCCGGTCGACAGGTCAAATTCACCCCCGATCATCAGGAGGCCCACCGGCACGGCGAGGATGCCGAAGAACGCCGCCTGCTGCGTCCACGCCGCCAGCCCGGCCTGCTTCAGCCACAGGTGGTTGGCGCTGGCGTCCGTGATCGCGAACAGGATGAACACGGCGATCGCCCCCATCAGCGACCCCAGCTCCGGGCGCCGGAGCAGCCGGGTCACGCGGCTGGTCGGGACGAGTCGTTCATCCGCCGCGCCGCCCGAGGGCGGCACCGGCGATGGTGTGGGGTGTGTGGTAGCGCTCATCGTCCTGGTCTGAGAGGTTCGCCGCCGGGCGGATCGAGAGACCCGCCCGGCGACCTCAGTTTCACGTCAGTCGTCTCCGGCGGAGATCGCTGCCGCGACCTTGCTGACGTTGCTCTTGTCCACGAGCAGCGGACCGCTGGCCACCGTCGTCCCGCCGCCGACGCTCTGACCCTCGTGCTTCTTGTAGAGGTACAGGAACACGATCGGCAGGTAACCCTGGAGGTACTGCTGCTGATCGACCGCGAACACCATCGTTCCGTTCTGAAGCTCGGACTGGACCTGTGAGCTCAGATCGAATGTGGCGACCTTGGGTTTGTTGGGCGGGTTACTGGTCACCAGGGCCGTCCCGATAGCCGTGTTCAGGGTCATCACGGCGTTGATCCCGGGGTGTGACTGCAGATAGGAGGTGACCTGCCCGATTGCCTGCTGCGGGTTGGAGGCCGCGTTCGGCGTCGACAGCGTCAGCTCCGTGCAGGCCGGACCGCTGGACGGAGCCGACCCGCCCTTGCATGTCGAGCCCACCCCCAGCCCCTGCGCGATCCCATTGCAGCGGTCGAGCAGGTTCTGGCCCGACTGGTGAATCACACACAGCACATTGGTCGTGCCGAGCTGCTTGAAGCGCTGGCCGGCAGCGATTCCTGCGAGCTGCTCGGGCTGGCCGACGCAGGTCAGCGCACCGCTGGCCGCAATGTCCTGGTTATCGCAGCCCGCGTTCAGCAGCACGACTGGGATCCCTGCCGCTGCCGCCTTCTTCAGCGTCGGATTCATCAGGCTCGGATCGTGATCGGAGACGGCCAGCCCGTCGACGTGGGCGTTGATCGCGTCCTCGATCTGGGCGTTCTCCGCGTTGTCGTCAGGCTCGGCCTGGCCCTGCTGCTGAGACCCATAGACCTCGGTCAGCTTGCACCCGAGGTCCGCAGCAGCGTTCTTGGCGCCCTTGTAGACGACGCTCCAGAAGTTGCCGTTGTCGCCGTGGGTGATCACCGCGAACTTCAAGCCGCCGCACACATTGCCACCCGTGCTGGCGGAGATGTTGACCGCACTGGTGGTCGACGACGACGAGCTGCTCGAACTACCCCCACAGGCAGCTAGCACCAGCGCTACGGCCAAGCCAACCGCCGCGACGATAAGACTGCGTCGCAGTCCTTTCATTAATGGACCTCCTGGGTCGTCTGAGCCGAGGTGCGAGAAAACGCGATGCTCCGGGTGGAAGAGAGCATCGGTCCGCATCTCACCGTCGGCCCGTGTGCGGTGAATGCGGCGTGTTGCTCGAGCACGAGCCGGCGGCCGCACCCGTGCAGATCTGGCGGGAACGGCTGGCGCCGCGCCCGACGGCGGCACTTCTGCTCCATCCCTCTGTGTCTCTCCTCTGGGATTAGACCGCTCTAAATCCAAGCCTACGCTAGAGCGCTCTAAGACAGATCGAGCGACTATACCGACGTGGGCCGACTGGGCCTCGAGCTGCTGCTCGACAGGATTGAGAATCGCCGCCCGGGGATCGTGCGCACGCTCGAGCCGACGCTGGTCGTCCGAGCGACGACCTCGTCGCCGCGCGACGTGGCGGAGCCGGCGCTCCCAGAGCCTGTGTAATTGTCACAATCGAGGCAATGCTCAGCAACCGTTCGATGCCAACCGCGACGGTGATCCCGGTGCTCGTATACGAGGACGTCGAGGAGGCGGTGGAGTGGTTGAGCGACGCGTTTGGCTTTCTCGAGCAGGTTCGGATCGGCACGCACCGCGTCCAGCTCGGAGTCGGCGACGGCGCCGTGGTGGTCACCGAGCGACGCGTCGCCCCGGTCCACGACTCGACCGATGCGGTGATTCTCCGGCCCCCGCGGCGGGGCGAGGTCAGCCATTCGATCATGGTGCGCGTCGAGGACCTCGATGGCCACTACGTGCACGCGCGCGAGAACGGCGCCCGGATCCTCAATCCGCCTAGCGACCACCCCTACGGGGAGCGTCAGTACACGGCCGAGGACCTGGCCGGTCACCGGTGGACGTTCTCGCAGTCGATCGCCGACGTTGCCCCCGAGGATTGGGGCGGGCAGACAATCTCTGGGCGGTAGCCAGCCGCCTGGGCCAACCAGGAAGGAGCAAGCGATGGAGAAGACCGTGGTCGTGCTGGGGGCCCGCAACCTGGGTGGAGCGATTATCGATCATTTCCTCGCCGACGGCTGGAAAGCCGCCGGCGTCGCGCGCAGCGACGACACGCTCGAGCGAGTGAGCGCGCGCGGGGCGCTGGCGCTCAAGGCCGACGCATCCGACCCCGGCGAGCTAGAGGCCGCCTTGGCCCGCGCGGCCGCGGAGCTCGGGCCGCTCGGCGCGGTGGTCAATGCGGTGACCGCCAGCCGGCCGCCCCGGGAGGGACCGTTCGGAGGCGGCATGCTCGCCGACGCCGACCTGGCCGCGTTCCAGGGCTGGACGGTCGCGGTGGCTGAGCAGGCCTTCGTGTTCCTGTCCGCCGGGGCGAGCGCTCTGCGCGCCGGCGGCGGCGGTGCGCTGATCCAGATCACCGGCGGGTCGTCCCGGCGCGCGATGCCGGGTCGCGGGCTGTGGGCTGCAGGAGCCTTCGCCACTCGCGCCCTCGTCCAGGCCGCCGCGCTCGAGCTTCGCGAGGCGGGCATACACGCCGCGCTCCTGGCGGTCGACGCGACGATCGAGTCCCCCAAGACCGCGGCGTTCACGCGCGATTCACCGCGCGAGGCGCTGGCCGACATGGCCGAGGTGGCGCGCGCCGTCGCCTTCCTGGTCGGGCAGGGTGTGCGGGGAATGACCCACGAGCTAGTGGTCACGCCGGCCGGCGATCGCTGGGTTCCGTAGTGCGCCGGGGTCCGCTGCGCCGGCGCCGGCGCAGTGTCGGTCAGGTTCCAGGCGCCGCCAGATCGGCCTCGATCCGGCCGGCTGTGTCCAGCAGCTCTCCGAGCAGATCCCGGCGGATCCCCTCGAGCGTCCGCCGGCTGGCGTGGGTGGACAGATTGACCGCCGCCACCACCGCACCCGACCGATCGCGGATCGGCACAGCGATAGAACGCAGTCCGTCCTCGAGCTCCTGGTCGACCAGGGCCCAACCCTGCCGCCTGGTGCGGAGCACCTCGGCTCGCAGGGCGCCGGCGTCGGTGAGCGTGCCGGCAGTGAGCGGGCGCAGCCGCAGGCGGTCCAGATAGGAGGCGAGCTCGGCGTCGGATAGGCCGGCCACCAGCACCCGACCCATCGACGTCGCGTAGGCGGGAAACCGGGTCCCGACCGCGATGGCCACGGTCATGATCCGCCGCGTCGGCTCGCGCGCCACGTAGACGATCTCGGTCCCATCGAGGATCGAGACGGAGGAGGATTCGCCCACCCGCTGCACGAGCTCCCGCAGGTGGGGCTGGGCGACATCCGGCAGGGTGAGGTTGGACAGAAACGAATAGCCCAGCTCGAGCACCCGCGGAGTGAGCCGGAAGCGTCGGTCCTCGGAGCGAACATAGCCCAGGTCCTCGAGGGTGAGCAGGAAGCGCCGCGCCGCCGCGCGGGTCAGTCCTGTGGCTCGGGCCACGTCCGCCAAGGTCAGCCCTGGGCCGGGAGCGCTCAGCGCACGAATCACGGACAGTCCGCGCTCGAGCGACTGGACGAAGTGCGGCTGGCGGCGCTCAGACGTCGAAGAAGACAGTCTCGTCGGGTCCCTGTAGATGGATGTCGAGCGCGTAGCCTCCGGCCACCGGCTCGGCCAGCAGGGTCGCCCGACGAGCCGGTGGCACTCGCGCGAGCACCGGATCGGTGGCGTTCGCCTCTGTCTCGTCGGCGAAGTAGATCCGGGTCACGCAGCGATGCAGCATCCCGCGGGCGAACACCGAGACATCGATGTGGGGTGCCTGCAAGGTGTTGTCCGGCCCGGGCAGCGGCCCCGGCTTCAGGGTGACGATTTCAAACCGCCCGTCGCCGTCCTCGTGCGCGCACCGGGCAAAGCCGCGAAAGCCTGGAACCTGGGACTCGCCGCCATACCCGTGGAGATCGGCGAAGCGGCCGTCGGGATCGGCCTGCCAGGTCTCGATCACGTTGTCGGGCACCGGCCCCCGGGCACCGTCGTAGACAACACCGCTGACGCGGATCACCCCGGGCACATCCTCGGGTACGGCCCGGGGACCGGCGGCCCACGGCAAGGCGACCGCGAAGTACGGGCCGACCGTCTGCGACGGGGTGCAGCCGAAGATCAAGACGCGTCCTCGAACGGGGTGCGGGCCGGCCCGCGCAGGTAGATGTCGAAGTGGTAGGCGGCGGCCCAGAGCGGCACCGTGTCATGTATCGAGAAGCCGGCGATCATCCGCTCGCGGACAGCCGGATCCGGGACCGAGTTGAAGATCGGGTCGAACTCGAAGAACGGATCTCCTGGGAAGTACATCTGCGTGACCAGCCGCTGGGTGAACGCCCGGCCGAGGAGCGAGAAATGGATGTGAGCCGGCCGCCAGGCGTTGTAGTGGTTACCCCACGGATACGGCCCCGGCTTGATCGTCGTGAAGCTGTAGCGACCGTCGTCATCGGTCAGGCACCGACCGGCGCCTGAGAAGTTGGGGTCAAGCGGCGCCGGCCAGCGATCCCACCGGTGCCGGTAGCGCCCGGCCGAGTTGGCCTGCCAGATCTCGACCAGCGTCCCGCGCAGCGGCTTGCCCTCGGTGTCGAACACGCGACCGGAGAGCACGATCCGCTCGCCGATGGGCATCTCGTCATGCTGGCGCGTGAGGTCGTTGTCGCCCTCGGCGACGAGCTCCGCGCCGAGCCGGGGTCCGGTGATCTCGGTGATCGTATGCGGGAGGTAGACCAGGGGTCGCCTGGGGTGCCGCAGGGCGGTCGACTTGTAGTCCGGGCAGTCCAGTGGCGGATGCACGCCCGGGGGCTCGCGTTCGTAGTCGGTCGGCGTCTGTGCGACGGGGTCGTAGATACGCCTGCCCTCCTCAATGCTCATGCGAGCCCCTCGAGCACCACGGCCAGCCCCTGGCCGACGCCGATGCAGATAGCCGCCACGCCGAACCCGCCGCCACGGCGTGCGAGCTCATGGGCGAGGCCGCCGAGCACCCGCACACCCGATGCACCGAGCGGATGGCCGATGGCGATCGCACCCCCGTTGGGATTCACCCTGTCCGGGTCGAGGCCGGTCCACTCGGCGATGTCGGCCAGACACTGAGACGCAAACGCCTCGTTGAGCTCGACGACAGACACGTCCTCCCAGGCGAGACCGGCGCGCTCGAGCGCCTGATTGGCCGCCTGCACCGGCGCGATGCCAAACACGTCGGGGTCGACACCGGCCGCCCCACGCGAGACGACCCGTGCCAGCGGCCTGGCGCCGAGCGCGGCCGCTCCGTGCTCGTCGGTGATCAGCAGAGCGCCGGCGCCGTCGTTGAGCGATGAGGAGTTGCCCGCGGTGACGGTGCCGTTCTGGACGAAGGCCGGCTTGAGCTTGGCCAGCTTCTCGAGCGAGGTATCGGCGCGGATGTTCTCATCGCGCTCGAGCTCGATCCCCGGCACCGGGACCACCCATTTGTCGTAGAAGCCGGCGTCCCAGGCCGCGGTGGCCAGCTGGTGGCTGCGCAGAGCGAAGCGGTCCTGTGCCTCGCGGGAGATGGCGTACATGCCGGCCAGCTTCTCGGCGCTGACTCCGAGCGCGATCGTCCACTGCTCGGGCATCTCGGGGTTGACCATGCGCCATCCGAGCGTGGTCGAGTGAAGCTCCTCGGCCTGGCGCGGAAAGCCGCGCTCGGGCTTCAGCAGGACCCACGGGGCGCGGCTCATCGACTCGACCCCGCCGACGAGGACGGTGGACGCGTCGCCGGTCTCAATCGAGCGGCTGGCCTGCATCGCCGCGTCCAGGCTCGAACCGCAGAGGCGGTTCACGGTGGCCCCGGGTACGGCGGTGGGCAGTCCGGCCAGGAGCGCGGCCATCCGGGCGACATTGCGATTGTCCTCCCCGGCCTGGTTGGCGTCGCCGAAGATGACGTCATCGATCCGCCCCGGATCGAGCTTTGGCTGGCGCTCGATGAGCGCCCTGACGACATGAGCGGCGAGATCGTCCGGGCGCGCGCCGGACAGCGCGCCCGCGTAGCGACCGAACGGTGTGCGCACCGCGTCGATTACGTAGGCGCTGCTCACCGGTTGACCAGCTCGCGCAGCGCGGCGAGCTCCTCCCCGGTCGGCGGCTCCGTGCGGCGAACGTGGTCGGCCACCTTCAGGTCCCACCCGGTCTGCTCCTGGACCTGCCCTGCTTCCACGCCCTGGTGGCGCTGCACGAGCACGAGCTCCTTGGTTTCGGGGTCGGGCTCGAGCACCCCGAGGTCGGTGATCACCGCGGTCGGGCCGGCGCCACGGAACCCCAGCCGCTCGCGGGCACCGGGCCCGTCGCCGTGGCCAACGGTGGTGATGAAGTCGAGCTTGGGGACGAATGTGCGCCTGCTGTGGGGAGCGATGACGATCACCTCGCCGCAGCTCGACGCGATCTCGGGCGCCCCCCCGGCGCCGGGCAGGCGGGTCTTGGGGTGCTGGTAGTCCCCGATCACTGTTGAGTTGAGGTTCGCGTAGCGGTCGACCTGCGCGGCGCCGAGGAACGCGACGTCGATCCGCCCGGGGCCGATCCAGTAGTTGAACATCTCCGGCACCGACACCACCGCGTCGGCCGTCTCGGCCAGCTCCCCGTCGCCGATCGAGAGCGGGATATGAAACGGCTTGGACCCGATCGTCCCCGACTCGTAGACGAGTACCAGGTCGGGGTTGTGAACCATGCGGGCAAGGATCGCGGCCGTGCTCGGGCGCCCGACACCGATGAACACAGTCCGTGTGTCGGTCAGGCGACGGGCGGCGACGACGGTCTGGATCTCGCCGGCGGTGGCCTGGGTGTAGGCCGCTGCGGTCATGTCACCGGTTCCGCGCTGTTCAAGATGTTGTCCTCCATCCAGCGTGTGAAGTCCTCGCGATCGCGACTCAGTTTGTCCCAGAAACGGTAGAAGTCGTTGTCCCGCTCGGTGATGCCAAGGCTGTAGGAGGGACTCGATCCGCCGGGGGCGAGGGCGACGGCACTCACCACCCAATTGGGAATCACCACACCTCCCGCTCGCGGCTCGATGTGCTCCACGACCTGCTCGACCGTAACCAGCGCGCGCCTGGCCGCCAGCACCGCCTCCTTCTGGACCCCGGGGATTCCCCACAGCTGCACGTTGCCCTCGACGTCGGCCTCCTGCGCGTGGACGATCGCGACGTCGGGGGTCAGCGCTGGAACCGCGACCAGTTGCTCACCGGTGAACGGACATGTGATCGGTGCCACACGCGTGCGGCTCATCAGGTCGGTACCGACGTACCCGCGCATCAGCGCGCACGGCATGGCGGCGGCGCCGGCGGCATAGCGGTTGGCCATGCCCGCGTGGCTGTGTTCCTCGACCTCGATCGGCCGCGGCCACCCGTTCTCGATCGCGTCACGAAAGCGGTGAAGCGAACCGACGCCCGGATTTCCGCCGTAGGAGAAGACCAGTCGTCGCGCCGCGCCCATCCCGATCATCTGGTCGAAGAGCAGATCGGGCGTCATCCGGATCAGTTCGAGGTCCTGCTTGCGCTGACGAAGCAACTCGTGCCCAGCAGCGAACGGAATCAGGTGCGTGAACCCCTCGAGCGCGACGCTGTCGCCGTCCGCGACGAGCCGGTCGATCGCGTCCGACAGCGAGAGTATCTCAGCCACGTACGCTATACGTACACGCGCTCATGATGCGAACAAGTATAAGAACTACTGCTCGACGGGCTGGCCGTTCACGGTCAGCGTGAACTCGATGTTCCCCCGCGTCGCGTTGGAGTACGGGCACACGCGGTGCGCCGCCGCGACGAGGTGAGCGGCCTGCTCGTGATCGGGCACCTGCGGCAGCATCACATCGAGCCTTACCGCAAGCTGGAACGACCGATCCTCGGCCGGCACAAGGCTGACCTGGCTGTCGATCGACACGTCGCCGGCCTCGAGCCGCTCGCGGCGCGCGATCAGTCCCAGCGCGCTCTCGAAACACGACGCGAACCCAACGGCGAACAGCTGCTCCGGATTTGTGCCGCCCCCTTCTCCACCCAGCTCTCCAGGCAGGCGCAACTGCACGTCGAGCGCGCCGTCGCTCGACCGACCGTGGCCCTGTTGGCGGCCCCCGGTGACCGTGGCCCGGGCGGTGTAAATCGGTTCCCGCATTTGGTCTCCTCATTGATGGGCTTGGGTCTTTAGACCCGCCAGGGAAGCGATCGCTAGCGAGCAGACGCGGTCAAAGCCTGGTCCTCAGCGTCAGCCGAGGCCCGCTCGGCACTCTGCACAGCCCGCGTCAGCAGCTGCCACAGGATGGCGCGCTCATCGCTGCTGAGCGCCTGGAGCACCTCGTCCTCAATTTGCTCCTGCGCGCGTGCCGCTCGCTCGAGCGCCTTGCGGCCGGCCGCCGTGATGTAAACACGGTGGCGTCGGCGATCATCGGGGTCACGGCGACGGACCAGGAACCCCGAGTCCTCGAGGTCGTTGAGCAGCAGCACGACGTTGTTGGCGTCCATGCACAGCGCCTCGACAAGCACGTGCTGCGGGGCGCCATCGTGGTCACCAAGGTAACTCAATGCCATGAGAAGGCGCAGGTCCATGCCGAGCAGATCCGGGCTGCTGCGCCGGATGACCTGCTTGGTCAGCCGCGGCAGCAGCAACATCGAGCTCGGCGGAGGCGTCGTGCTGTGTGTGGTCATCAGGGCGTGGACTATAGCAGTGGTCCAAAGGATCATGTATGCGGCGACGATCATCACTGTCGTCTAACTTATCATTGCCGCAGTGATCAATCTGCTACCGTGGTTCGTACCCAATCGGAAGGACACTCATGAGCTCCACTGAAAACGCCTCCGCGACCGCCAACCGGTGGGCCGTGCTCGCCCTGCTCGGCGTGGCTCAGCTGATGGTCGTCCTCGACGCAACGATCGTGAACATCGCCCTCCCGTCGGCCCAGCAGGCGCTGCACTTCTCAGCCGACAGCCGCCAGTGGGTGGTGACGGCCTACGCCCTGGCGTTCGGCAGCCTATTGCTGCTGGGCGGAAAGCTCGGTGACCTTTTCGGTCGCAAGTGGACGCTCATCGCCGGACTCATCGGGTTCGCCGGCGCGTCGGCGATCGGCGGCCTGGCGCAATCGTTCGGAATGCTCGTCGGCGCGCGAGCTCTGCAGGGCGCGTTCGGCGCGCTGCTCGCGCCATCGGCGCTCGGACTACTTACCGTGACCTTCCAGGGGTCTCCGGATCGACCCAAGGCGTTTGGGATCTTCAGTGCCATCGCCGCCGGCGGCGCATCGGTGGGGCTGTTGCTGGGTGGCATCCTGACCCAGGCCATCTCGTGGCGCTGGAGTCTCTACGTCAACCTTGTCATCGCGGTGCCCGCGGCCATCGTTGCCGTGCGCATGTTGCGCAATGAACGCGCGCCGGCGCGCTCGCGCATCGACCTGCCGGGCGTCGCCCTTGCCTCGGCCGGCCTGTTCGCCCTTGTCTACGGGTTCTCAAGCGCCGAGACGAACTCCTGGTCCGATCCGGTCACGATCGCGGCTCTTGTGAGCAGCGCCGTGCTGCTGGCCGGGTTCATCGTGCTGGAGCAGCGGGTCGAGCACCCGCTGCTCCCGCTGCACATCGTGTGGGATCGCGGGCGCGGTGGCGCGTACGCCACGATCGCGCTGGCCGGTTCTGCCGTGTTTGCGGTCTTCCTATTCCTGACCTACTTCATGCAGCAGAACCTTGGCTACTCGCCTGTGAAGACCGGCGTCGGCTTCCTGCCCATGACGATCATGATCGTCCTCACCGCCACGACCGTGCAGACCAGGGTGCTGGCCCGCACCGGCGCCAAGCCGCTGGTGGCGGCCGGCATGGCGTTGGGAAGCGTCGCCATGATCCTCTTCGCGCAGCTGACGCCGCACGCCGCCTACGCCAGTCACGTCCTGCCCGGGCTGCTGCTCACTGGAGTGGGCATGGGTTGTGTCTTCGCACCAGCGTTTTCCACCGCCACGCTTGGCGTGAAGAGCAGGGACGCTGGCATCGCCTCTGCGATGGTCAACACCTCTCAGCAGGTCGGAGGCTCGGTGGGCACCGCTCTGCTGAGCACGATCTTCGCCAGCGCCGCCGCCAGCTTCGCCTCAGCGCACGTCAAGACGGCGGACCTGGCCGCGGCCGCGGCCATCCACGGCTACACGACCGCGTTCTACTGGGCTGCGGGTGTGTTTGGAGTCGGGCTGCTGGTGGCCCTGCTGATCCTTCCCTCACGGCCCGTGGTCCGCGCGGCCGAGACCGAATCCCGCAGCGAGCTCCAGCTCAGCGTTGAACCAGCCTAAGGAGTCGCACCATGACCAGAGACTCGACCCCAGCCGATCGCAGCGCCGAGCGTCCAAGATCGGACGTCGACCGGCCGGCCCCCGAGGCACCAACCCACGCCACCTCAGCCCGAGGCCCACGGCCACTGCGGCGCTGGTCTGTGGGCGACCTGATCGCTCGCGCGCTGGCCGCTCGCCCCGCCGAGGGGCACGGCTAGCAGTGGGGTTCCCGGGCAGGCGAATGCGCGCCTGCCCGGGCCGTGCTGGTGTGGTGTAGGGGCCCGCGAGCGAATTGCCTGCTGCCGACGGGCAATGGGGGTAATAATCGACCCAATGTCGGCCACCGTCGAGACAGCCACCGAGGGCGGGCGCACGGCTTGGGCACGCAACCTGGCCGCGCCGGTCCGCACATTCCTGACGACGGAGACCGGTGGCGCCGCGGTCATGCTCGGCGCCGCCGTCGCTGCGCTGCTGTGGGCCAACTCGCCCTGGTCGAGCTCCTACGAGTCGGTGTGGACGACCAACCTGTCGATCCACATCGGCACGGCCGGGATCAGCACCGATCTGCGTGGCTGGGTCAATCAGGGTCTGATGACGTTCTTCTTCCTCGTCGTCGGACTCGAGGCCAAGCGCGAGCTCGATCTCGGTGAGCTGCGCGAGCGCAGGCGCCTGGCCATCCCGGTTGTGGCCGCAATCGGCGGCGTGCTGGTCCCGGTGCTGATCTACCTGGCCTTCAATGCGGGGCGATCGGGAGCGCATGGCTGGGGCGCGGCGATGTCGAGCGATACCGCGTTCGCCCTCGCCATCGCTGCGCTGCTCACACCCCGGGCGGCCACCCGGCTACGCGTGTTCCTCCTCACGCTCGCCGTCGTCGACGACCTCGCCGCGCTGCTGGTGATAACCACCGTCTACACCTCGCACATTTCGGCCGTGGCGCTGGCCGTCGCACTCGCTCTCTGCCTCGCGCTGCTGTTGCTTCGCTTTGTCCCCGTGGCGCGACGCCAGGCCTCGGTCGTGCTCGGCGTCGCCCTGTGGGTGGCGCTGTTCAAGTCGGGGATCGACCCCGTCATCTCGGGACTGATCATCGGGCTGGCCACGAGCGCCTACCCGCCGTCGCGCGACGACCTCGAACGCGCAACGGCGATCACCCGCTCGTTTCGCGAGCAGCCCACGCCCGAGCTGGCCCGCTCGGCACAGCAGAGCCTCCTCTCGGCGATCTCTCCCAACGAGCGTCTGCAGTACGGCCTGCATCCCTGGACGAGCTACGTGATCGTCCCGCTGTTCGCGCTGGCCAACAGCGGGATCCATCTGACCAGCACCCTGCTCAGCGACGCGATCTCCTCGCCGATCACGCTGGGAATCTTCTTCGGCTATCTGGTCGGCAAGCCGATCGGCATCGTCACGGGGACCTGGCTGGCCTCGCGGCCGGCGCTGCACGGCCCCCGCTCGCCGCTGAGCGGGCCACTGCAGATGGTGGCCGGAGCCTGTGCCAGCGCCGGCTTCACGGTGTCCCTGCTGATCGCCACCATCGCCTTCAGCGGGCGGCGGCTCGACGAGGCCCGGCTGGGCACGCTGGCGTCCGTGATCGGGGCGCCGATCCTGGCCTGGCTGATCCTGCTCATCGTCAGACGCCTGCCGTCCGGCGTACGCGCCCGCCAGCTGAGACGCACGGCCGAGGACATCCTCGACCTCGTGGACGAGGTCGACCCCGAACGCGACCACGTACGGGGTCCCGATGATGCGCCGGTCACATTGCTCGAGTACGGGGATTTCCAGTGCCCGTACTGCGGCCAGGCCGAGCAGACGATCCGCGAGCTGCTCGCCGCCCATGGTGACGACGTCCGTTACGTGTGGCGTCATCTTCCGCTCAACGACGTCCACCCCAATGCGCAGCTGGCGGCCGAGGCATCCGAGGCGGCAGCTGCGCAGGGACGGTTCTGGGATATGTACGACTCGCTGCTCGCCCATCAGGATGACCTCTCCCCGCGCAATCTCGTGAGCTACGCGCGCGAGCTGGGGCTGGATGTCGAGCGCTTCCAGGAAGAAGTGCGAGGACGCGACTACGCTGCGCGCGTGAGCGAAGACGTCTCCACCGCCGACGAGAGCGGGGTGTCGGGTACGCCCACCTTCTTCATCAACGGCCGGCGCCATTACGGCGTGTACGACATCGGGACGCTCACCGAGGAGGTTCGGGCGGCCAAGAACCGCGCCCGCCTGGCAGCCGCGCCGCCCCCGGATATGCTCTCCAGCGATGACCGCGCTGCCTGACTGCGCTCGCGCAGTCCTTCAGTCCAACGCTCTCGCCCATCTGGTCACCCTCGAGCCGGACGGGCGTCCGCAGGTGTCGATCGTGTGGGTGGGCCTCGACGGCGACGAGATCGTTGCCGGCCATCTCCCCGAACACCGCAAGATCCGCAACATTCGCCGTGACGGGCGCGTCGCCCTGTCGCTCGAGGCTGGGACGCGCAACGAGATCGGACTCGACGAGTACCTGGTCATCCACGGGCGGGCGCGAGTGACCGAGGGCGGCGCTCCGGAGCTGCTCCAGGAGCTGGCCCGTACCTACATCGGCCCCGACGTCAAGTTTCCGCCCATGGACAATCCGCCACCGGGCTACGTCACGCGGATCACCGTGGAGCGGATCGGGGGCGTGGGACCGTGGGCACGCCAGGCCTAGGCGAAGGCCGATAGGAGTCGACGGGCGCCGGCGCGGGTGCTCGTCAGCCCGCGATCGGCGAAGCAGAACGTGTCCGTGCTGCCCTGTGTCCGGCGCGAGACACGCGCGAGCCCCACACGCAAGCGTTGACGGCGTTGGCCCAGCGTGATCGGTCCGAGGCGGGCACCGGCCAGGGTTCCCGACGGCTCGGGGCACGAGGCGGGCGGGAGGCCCACCGGATTGGGCCACAGGTTCTTCGTCAGGCGCAGAACGCACATCTACGTGCGCCTGTCGTCGCGGCGCAGCGCATCGGTGAAGAGACGCGGTACGGCGGCCTCCTCTCCCTCCTCCCAGAGCGTGATGACGAGCAGTTCCCCGTCCTGCGGCCGGCACACGTAGACCAGATCGCGCCGCTCAAGGTCGCGGACCAGGATCGCTCCGCGGCGCCCGGACTCGACCTGGCCGGCGGCGTGGGCGCGGGCGACCCGCCCGGCGACCTCGGTCTTTGCGTCCAGCGTGCCCCGGACGCGCTGACGAAAGCGTTCGGCGGCGTGGTCGGTGACGGCAACGAGCATCGCTCGGTCCGACGGTATCGCCCGCAATCTCTCGTGCATGCCGGTCTGCGGGTGACGCGCGAACAGGGATCTCTCTGACGGGAACGAACAGCCGGTCCCATGAGCACACTCAGACGACAGCTCGGGAGTGAGCGTCCGGCCAAACGCCGCTCACCGCGCTCGCACCTCGCCGATCTCGGCGACCGCATCGCCCATGGCCGCAACCCTCAGGAATACGAACCTCCCTTCAACGAGGACGAGTACCCGCCTCGCTTCACGATCGTCAAGCAGGGCTACGACTGCGCGTCCGTCGACGACCACATCGCTGAGCTCGAGCGCGAGATGGCCGAGCTCGATCACGAGCTGGCCGATCTGCGTGCCCGCCCGTCGCACGGTGACGTGGAGGCCGAGATCAGCCGCATCGGCGAGCAGGCCTCGTCGATCCTGATGACCGCCCACGAGCAGGCGGCGGAGACCACGCGCAACGCCCAGGTCGAGGCCGACCGCTGTGTATCCGACGCCGCCGCCAACGCGCTCTCCATCACCGAGAACGCAAACCGGCAGCTGCGTGAGATCGAGGGCGAGAAGGACGGGCTCTCGCGCCAGCGCGAGTTCCTCATCCGCGATATCCGTGGAATTGCCAGTGCCCTGAGCACCCTGGCCGATGATGCCAGCGGTCGTTATCCCGAGGGCGGCGGCGCGACCCAGGCCATCGACGCAGTCCCGGTCGAGGAGCCCGAAAGCACGGTGGACCCAGCGAAGGCTGACTCCTAGCCCGCATTGCCATGGTGCTCTATACCTGTGAAGACGCCAAGAAATTGGCCGGCCTCGGCCACCCGTGCGCCAAGGCCGCCCTGGCCCTCGACAAGGCCGGGCACAACTACGAGCACAAGATGGTCAGGGGTGGGACCCTGAAGCTCTGGACCCTCCCCAACCGCTCCCGCGACCGCGCCGAGATCGAGGAGATCAGCGGTCAGAAGTCGGTCCCGATCCTCGTGCTCGACGACGGCGAGGTCATCGTCGGGTCGGGAACGATCGTCCGTTGGGCGCGCGAGCACGCGCCGGCGGCCTCTGCCTGACGGGGCTGCGGTGGCGTGGTTCGACGCTGCCGTGCTCCCGACGCTCTCGCACAAAGAAGGCTGGTCAGCTGGCGGGCCCGATTTCCGTCAGCTGACCACCCTCATCCTTGGCAGGGCCCTTCTCCGGACGACGACGAGCCGCGCTTAGACAATTCTCACGTTGGATTGCCGTTCGTCCTACGGGGAACACCTATCACTAGACCATCGAATACCAGAGAAAGGTTTGATGATCATGGTGATTCTCAACATCGTCCTTATGACATTGATCGTGGCCGGAATCCTGACCCTGCTGGGCTGGGGCATCATCACCGAAAAGCCGATGGTGGCGGCGCTGAGGCGCCACCACCAGCATCGTCGCACGGAGAGCCGGGAGCGGTTCCGTCGCGCCGAGCGCCTGTCGGCATAGGCGAGCGACTTGCAACCGAGGGCGGTCGGGGACCCGTGGCCCCCGACCGTTCACTTGCGCGTCGCCACCTCCAGCAGCACGGCGATGTCATCGTCGCCACGACCGGCGTCGACAGCGGACTGGAAGAAGTCCTTGATCGCGTCCATGACCGCGTAGTCGATCCCGGCCTCGCGACTGGAGCCGACGACGAGCAGATCGATGCCGCCCAGATGGGTCTGCATCGAGGACTGGGCATCGCCGTAGTTGCCGCCCGCGATCCGATCCCCGGTCTCGTTCACCGCGTTGGTGATGAAGCCAGCGAAGAACGGCCGGGCCAGCTCGAGGTAGCGCTCGATCTCGGAGCCCTGCGCGCGGCTGAGGATCGCACCGTGCAGGAAGCCCGAGAGGGTCCCGTAGAAGAAGGCGATCAGCGCCGCGTCGATCACCGCGGGCTGACCGGCGTCCTCGCCGACATACTCCACCTTGCCCAGGGCATCGAGCAGGGTTCGGTGGGACGCGAACGCCGCCTCGGGCCCCGAGAACAGGAGCACGGCGTCATCGGTGCCGATCGAGCGCGGATAGGCCATCATCGCGCCGTCGAGGTAGGTGATCCCGTGCTCGGCGGCGGAGACGGCGTTTCGGCGCCCGTCCTCGGGCGTCCCTGTGGTCATCTGGACGAGCGTCTTGCCGCGCAGCCCCTCGAGCACCTCGGGGTCGCTCAGGAGTTCGTCGGCGGCAGCCTGGTTGGACACGCACATGAACGTCACGTCGCTGGTCGCGATCGCCTCGGGCAGGCTGCCGGCGACCGTGGCGCCCGCTTCGTGCAGCGGCTGCGCTCGGGCTGCGGTCCGATTCCACACCGTGACCTGATGGCCGGCGCGCAGCAGCGCCCCGGCCAGGGCCGAGCCCATCACGCCCGTGCCGACCATCGTCACCGGTCGGTCTGACTCAGCCATATCTCCTCCTCGTGTGCCGCACTAGACGACATCTCCGCCCAGCCGACTCATCACCGTCGTGCCACCGTCGAGCGACAGGACGGCGCCCGAGGCGTAGGCGGCATCGGTGACCAGAAATAGGATCGCCGCCGCGATCTCCTGCGGGGTGGCTATGCGCAGCAGCGGAACGCGCCGGATGGTCTCCTCGCGCGCCCCCTCAGGGTTGGCACTCGAGGCCAGCTCGTGGTCCATCATCGGCGTATCGACCGGCCCTGGGGCGACGGCATTGACCAGAACCGTGGGCGCCAGCTCGACCGCGAGCCCGCGTGTCAGGCCCACCACTCCCGCTTTGGACGCGGAGTAGTCGGTGTAGCCCGGCATCGCCGTGAAGGCCAGATCCGAGGCGATGTTGACGATATGCCCGCCTTGCCGGTCGCGCATCCGCAATCCGGCCTCGCGCCCGATGTAGAACGCCCCCGACAGGTTGACGGCGATCGTCCGGCCCCACACGGAGGCCGTCATCTCGGCCAGCGGCGTCGGTCCGATCACGCCGGCGGCGCTGACCACGATGTCGACCGGCCCGAGCTCCCGCTCCGCCGCGTCGAGCGCGGCCACGACCGATGCGTGGTCAGACACATCCGTGGGCAGGACTGCCGACCGCTCGATCCCGGCGGCCACTCGCTCGAGTTCCCCGCGCCGACGCGCCAGCAGCGCCACCGCCGCGCCCTCGGCGCTGAGGAGCGAGGCCGTGGCCTCGCCGATGCCCGAGCTGGCGCCGGTGACGAGAGCAACGCGTCCGGCCACCCGGCCCTGGTCAGCCATCCGACCGCCTCCTGCGCCGCGCCACCGAAACGACCACCAGCGCTCCCAGCGCGGGACCGGCGAGGAGCGGCGCGAGCAGCTGGGCGAATCGCAGCCCGTCCGCCGGTCCGATCTCGACGCGAGCAGGCCATGCGCCCATGCGACCCTCGAGGGTCAGGCCCGCTCGGCCGATCTGCACGCGCTCGGGCTCAAACGGGAAGTCTCCGACCGGGGACGACACTTTCATGCACTTACCTCGATCCTGGTTGCCAGAGGGATGGTTGCGGCAATGCGCCGTGCCTCGTCCACCGTATCTGCCGCCGACATCGATTCGGCGAGCGGTTGCACGAAGGTCACATCCTCGGCGGAATCGAGCACCGCGCCGTCGACGTTGCGCAGCGGCCGCGCCGCGGCGGCCAGGACCACGGCGTCACAACTGAGGCGGTACTCGACGCCCTCGCTCTCCAGCAGCAGCCCGCTGACGCGGCCGGTGCCAAGCACCCGGATCGGCGTCCAACCCGAGATCAGGCGATCGTGGTGAAAGCTCGGCGTCGGGGCGCCGGCGTCCGCGACCACGGTGGTGCTGACGGGCTGCGCGTCGATCGCGTGGGCGAACGCGGAGGCCCAGTCGCCTGCTCCCACGACCGCGACCCGGTGCCCGAGGACCACCTTCGCCTCGGCGAAATGGATCGCCACCGTCGCCGGGAGCACGCCGGCCAGCCGCGGGCCGGCGATGCGCAGCTCGGCCTGCGTGGCGGGCCGGCCGCCGCCGGCGTACACGAGGCGGTCGAAGTCGTGCCAGGCAATGCCGTCGGGCCCCACGGTCAAGAGCCGCCGGTCGGTCCAACGGATCGCCGTATTGCCCAGCATGAACTCGACGCCGGCGAGCGAGCACCGGTCCTCGAGCTCGCGGACCATGTCGGCTTCGTAGCCAAGAACTCCGCCGGTCACCGGGAGGCGATCGAGCAGTGTGACGTGGCTTCGCGCGCTCAGCTCCGCCGCCGTGGCCAGGCCCGCAATTCCCGCCCCGACAACGGCGACGCGGCTAGCGGACACTGCCAACGCCGATCGTTGCGCGGTCGGGCCCCTGCCGAAGGTCGGCCGGGGGCTGACCGGTGTGAAGCGAACACAGGAACGCCACGCCGGCCATGCACACCGATCCCTGGCATCGCCCGGCGGTGGCCCGGGTCCGCTTGCGCACACCTTCGATCGACTGCGCGGGCACGCGCATCGATAGTGCCGCGGCGATCTCGGCCGCGGTCACCTGCTCGCACACGCACACGACCTGCCGGTAACGAGGATCCACATCGGGCAGACTCTCCGGATCCTCATCGAGGAGCAGGCGGCGGATCCGTGGCAGCGCACGCACGGCATCGGGCCGGTCCGCGGCGTCGAGGCCGGCCGCGCGCAGCAGCTCGAGCACGTGGTCCGCGGTACCCGGCGAGGCCGACACGCCTGTCGAACGATTGCCGACGTGGAGGAGGTTCGGGACCCGAGCGTCGGGACGGACCCGTACCGTCTCCTCGCACGCGGCGCGATTGGCGGCGTAGGTCTTGATCGCGGAGTCCAGCGTGACCGCCGGCACGAGGCGCTCGGTCTGCCCGAGGATCACGCCCAGGCTGTCGAGATCGGTGCTCTTGTCGTCGGGATCGGTGATCTCCTGTGCGTCGGGACCGAGGAGCACCGAGCCGTTGGTCGTCGGCACCACCTGCACGCCACGGGTGTGCGGCATGGGCACGGGTAGAACCATCATCTGGAGGCGGTCGCCGAACGCTCGGTCGAGGATCCAGTACTGACCCTTGCGGGGCCAGATCCGGATCTCCTCTCCGCCGGCCAGGGCATTGACGCGGCCGCCGGCCACTCCGGCGGCGTTGATGACATAACCCGCCTCAAGGCGCCCGGCCGGTGTGTCGACCGCCGTGAGCCTCTCGCCGACGCGCGTGAAGCCCAGCGCTGGACAGTCGAGGCGGACCTCGGCGCCGTTGGCCGCTGCCAGCTCGGCGTACGCGCAGGTGAGGCGCATCGGATCGATCAGCCCCTCGTCGGGGAGGTGCAGCGCGCCCCGGCACTCGGGCGTGATCATCGGCTCCAGCTCGCGGGCCCGCTCGCCGCTGACCAACTCGGCGCGCGTGCCGGCGGCCACCGCCTCCTCGAGCAACCGCGGCAACTCCTGGGCCTGATTGTCGTCGACGGCGATGGTCAGCGCTCCCGGCCGACTGAAGGGCACGTCGAGGCGCTGGCAGATGTCCTCCCACCGGGGCCACGAGGCCGCGATCAGCTCTGCCTCGATCGTCCCCGGCGGCGCGTAGTACGTGGTGGCGATCCCAGCGTTGCCCTTGCTTGCTCCCTCGCCGACGTCGTCGGCCTCCTCGAGCAGGCAGACCGACGCCGTCGTCATGGCCAGACGAGCAGCGGCGGCGGTGCCCAGCACACCGCCGCCGATCACGACGACGTCGTAGCGGGCGGCTGGGCTCACGCAGCGGGCACGGGCGTAAGGTGCTCGAGCGCGTCGTCGACCGAGGCGCCGTCGCGGATGATCGCAGCCAGCGCTCGCACCATGCCAGGCGGGTCCGATGACTGCCAGATCTTGCGTCCCATGGCGATTCCCGCAGCGCCGGCGTCCATCGCACCACGCACCATCTCCAGAACGTGCCGGTGGGTCTCGGCCTTAGGTCCGCCGGCAATCAGCACCGGCACGAGGCTGTAGTCGATCACTCGGCTGAACGAGGACGGATCGCCCGTATACCAGGTCTTGATCAGGTCGGCGCCCTCCTCGGACGCCACACGAACGGCGACCCGCATATCGTCGATCGTGTACGGCCCGTCGTACGGGGTCGCGTCGGGTCCGCCCAGAGGGAAGATCTCGGCCAGCAACGGGATGGCCAGTCGGTTGCACTCGTCGGCGATGGCACCGAACAGTGGCAGCTGAACTGCCTCGGTGGCGCCCCCGATGAAGAATGTCGGCACCACGGCGTCGGCGCCGCTGTGGAGGGCCTGCTCGACCGAGGCGAGCATGATCTGCTCGTTCTCGAGTCCGGGAGACAGGCCGGTGCGGGCGGTCAGCCGCTGCACCCATCCAGCCCGGCCGGCGAACGCCTCCATCGCGTATGCGGCCAGTCCGCGCCGCGTGAGGAACGCGTTGACGCCGGCCTGGGCGAGCCCGCTGATCAGCTCGATGGGACTCTCGAGCTCGGAGTATCCGGCCTCCTCCACCCCATGGTCCATGGGCAGGACGATTGATGTGTTGGTGTCGGGGTCAAGCAGTCGCCCGAGGCGAAGCGTCTTTCCCATGCTCGTGGTCATGTTGGGTCTCCTTCTCTTGTCGGTCAGAGGTGATTTGGTCGAGCACGCGCTCCTGCGCGGCGCGCAGCTCCAGATAGATGTCATGTCGCTGCGGATCGGGATCGAACTGGCGATCCCAGCGGACCAGGGCGCGAACGCCCTCGGCGGCGGTGGTGAAGAGTCCGGCGCACAGGCCGCCGAGCAGCGCCGAACCGGCCGCCGCCAACTCGACGACGCGAGGAATTCGCAGCGATACGCCGAGCACGTCGGCCTTCAACTGGTTCCAGAACGGATTGCGCGCCTCGCCATCGCCGGTGGCGATCGGTGCGCGGATCTCGCTGCCTCGGGCGGCGATCTCCATCGTCGCGGGATATTGGTAGGCGACTCCCTCGAGCAGGGCACGGACCATGTGTCCGACGCCGTGGCCGGAAACGATTCCCAACGCCGCGCCGGTGGCGTCGTCGAGATAGTGCGGCGCACGCGCCCCACCGTCAAGGAAGGGATAGAACACGAGGCCCTCGGCGCCGGGCGGCAGCCGGCTGGCCTCCTCGATCAGCTCGTCGAACGATCGGTCCGGGGCGAATGTGTCGTGAAGCCAGCGCAATGAAGAGCCGGTGCTCTCGATCGCCACCTCGTAGATGTAGCGCTCGGCGACCACGTGCGGCGCGACGTCGCCGCGGCCGCTCGGGTCGGGGCGCGGCTCGTCCAGAACGCGGCGCCAGTTGGTGGCCGTGCCGGTTCCGATGCATGCCTCGCCCGGCTCGATCGCTCCGGCGCCCAGGGTGGCCGCGGCATCGTCCGCACCGCCCGTCGCCACCGGCGTGCCGGGCGTCAGCCCAAGCTGCTCGGCGGCGGTCGCGGTCAGTGCTCCGATCTGCTCCCACGGCTCCGTGCCGATGGCTGCCAGGCGCTCACGGTCGATCTCGAACGCGTCGCAGATCTCCGAGCACCACTCCCCCTGGGCGACGTCCAGCATCAGGCTGCGGCCCGGCGTGGAGACGTCGGTGGTCAGTTCTCCGGTCAGGCGACTGACCACGTAATCCTTGGCCAGCAGGACCTTGTGCGCGCGCCGCCAGTCGTCTCGGCGGTGGCGCCTGAGCCACAGCATCTGTGGCAGGCTGGCACCCGCCACGGGTGCCATTCCGGTCTTGGCGATCAGCCAGCTGCGGCCGAACCGATCCGCGACCTCTTTCGCCTCGGCCCCGGTACGACGGTCGGTCCAGCTGATCGCCGGGCACAGCGCCGCCCCCTGGACGTCGACCAGCACTACCGGTTCGCGCTGGGCGACCACGCTGATCGCCGCCACGCGTTCAGGGGGAACCTCCGCATCGCGGAGGACCCCCCGAACTGTGTGCGCCAAGCCCTGGTACCAATCGTCGGGATTGTTTTCCGCCCAGCCGGGCCGCGGGTGGTGCATCGCGTACTCGGCGCTGCGCCGCGCGAGCAGTCCGCCGCCCGGCGTCATCAGAACGGTCTTTACCGCGCTGGTGCCTACGTCACATCCGAGCAGCAGTCGATCCTCGTTCGCGCCGGGGCGCGAATCGCTCACGCCGTACTCTCGTGCTGAACCACCTCGGCTTCCGGCCGCACGTCCCGCAGGATGCCGCGCCGACTCTTGGGGATGAGGACGAAGTACAGGATCAGCCCGACAACGATCGTGCCCAGGAAGCCCCACCCTACGTCCTTGGGGTTGGACTTGATCAGGATGTAGCAGATCACCACTGACCAGATCACCGCCACCCAATCGATGATCCAGCCGAAGCGTCCGTTGCTGTAGGGACGTTCGGGCAGCATCTTGCGCCGCTTCGCGTAAATCAGCACGGCTACGAGGACGGCATAACCGGCGGCCCAAAGGATCGCCGTCATCGACAACAGCACGGTGAGCAGGCCGGTCCAGACGATGAACAGAAAACCGATAACCGCAGCGACGATGACGGTCGTGATTGGCACGTGGTCCCGGGTCAGTTTGCACATGACCCTGGGGAACGGCATCTGCCCGTCACGAGCCTGCGACCACATCACGCGCGCGGCCGTCAACTGAAGAATCATCATATTGACGAACAGCGATAGGACGGCGCAGATCTCGAACGTCTTCGCCAGTCCGGTCCCCAGCACCGGACCCATGATCGTCCGAATCGGGTCTCCTGAGTTGAGGGCGTCGTTCAGGTTTGTGATCGAGAGAACCGTGAACAGGATGATGATCGTGCCGATCGCGTACGCGGCGAAGTTGGCCCTCAGCAACGCCTTGGGCACGTTCCGCGCCGCGTTCTCGGTCTCCTCACCTGCCGTCCCGTTGCAGTCGAAACCGGAGATCACGAACACCGGGACGAGCATCGCAAAGAGGAACGGCCACAGGGCGGACTGCCCATGCGGAACGACGCCGTGAGATGAGGTGAGATAGCTCAGCGAGTGAAAGTGGTGACTCCCGAAGATCACCGCGATGAGCACACCGACGATGATGATCGTGATCGCCACGAACTCGGCCAGAACGCCGATCGAGTTGTTGAAAGCGGCCGCAACCTTGACCGCGACCAGGTTGATCACGGTCGAGGCCGCCATCAGCACCGTGGCCCATAGGAGGAGCGCCCCGTGGCTGCTCACGTTGACGCCGAACCAGCTGAAGATGAATGGGGTTATTCCGTACGCCTCGGTCGCGAAGGCAGCGATATGAGCTGCGATCAGCCACCAGCCGACCTGCCAGCCGAGCGACGAGCGCGGTCCGAGGACCCGGTTGATGATCTGGTAGGCGCCGCCCGCGACCGGATATGCCGACACGCCCTCGGCGACCGACATCCCAACCACCATCTGCAGGCCGGCAGCGATCAGCCAGGCGAAGAACACCGCAGGGCCGACTTGACCCAGGCCCGCTCCGAGGCTGAGGGCGAGGCCACCGGCAACCGCGATCAGCGTCCACTGAATGGCCCAGCTCGAGAACAGACCAAGCGCCCGCCGCAACTCCTGCCGGTAGCCGAGCTGATGCAGATAGGTACGGTCGTCGGTCTTTGTCGCGTCAAGCGAGGCGTCACCCGTCGCCGGCCCAGTGGCTGGTTCGGGTTCGACAGTGCTCGTGCCGTCCGTCATGTTCCTCTCCCCTTCGATGGCCGGCGAGCACCGCCCGTCGACCGCATTACGGCGTTGCAGCAAGATCGCGTCGACTCGCTGCCCGCCGCCTGGACTGTTGACCGGCACGGCTGACGGTTGACCCAGCCGTGTGTTGACCAGCGCGGCCAAGCGCCGGTCCAGCCGCGCGTGGTGAGGAGCGGTCGCCGCTGGATGCGGCTGTGGCTCCGATCGCCTCGGCATTCCCCTGCACCCGCCCGCTCCGCCCGTTTAGGGGCCGAAGCCTCAAGCCGGAACGATCGGGAGCGGGGTGATAAGCGGCCCAAAACCAGTTCGCGTTTCCCGAACAGAACCGATGTTCTGTTCTCGGGTCGGGAACATACCAGCACCGCACAGCGATGACAAGACGCCTTCGCCAACTATCTTCCCTCTGGTTGTGGTGGCGCTCTGAGTCGCTTAGGTAGCGGCCAGCAGGGTCACACCGACGGTCACGATGACCAGACCCGCGAACTGGAGTCGAGTCAGCCGCTCGTGGAAGATGAAATACGCCCCGACGCTGGAAAGGGCCGCAAACTGGGCCGAGAGCACGGCGGCCACGGCGAGCCCGTGACGGGCCCCCAGCGTGTAGCTGATGATGCCGACGACCTCGGCCGTGCCCGCCATGGCGACGAGCAGCAGCACCCGGCGCGGGGCGCGAGCGAGCTTTGGAGCGCCGACGGGCAACATCAACACGCTGCCGAACAGCCGGGCCGACAGCACCACCCACAGCGCCGAGACCTCGACGGCAACCCGACCGGTCGTGTAGAGGCCGACGCCGAACACGGCGGCGGCGGGGATCGCGATGAAGGCCGAACGCACGCCGCTGGCATGGCGGTCGGCCGGATCGCCATGGGCGGCCGCCAGCACCACGCCGACGCTGATCACGAGCAGGAGCACGGCGGTATGGAGGGCGAGCGGAAGCCCGGCGACCACCGCGATCATCGCAGCGATCGCTCCCTCGGTCGAGCAGATCGGCACCACCACGCCGACCTTGCCGCGGCGGAGAGCCGCGTATTCCATGACGAGCCCGATGACGTTGGCCAGCCCGGAGATGACCAGCAGGACGATCGTGTGGGCCGTGAGCTGGCCGGCGTCGGCGAACAGGATCGTCGGCGGCGCGACCAGCAGCAGGCCGAAGCCCATCACTCCGCCCAGCGTGGCCGCGGGCCCGATCGAGCGGCTGGCCGACGACGCGCACAACGCGGAGACCGCGAAGCACAGCGCCGCGCCGAGGCCGCCGAGTACGGCGATCATGTCGAGGTTGCGCGCGAGCGGCGGCGCGGCCGCGTGGATGCGGCGTCGATTACGATCTTGGCGTTCGGGCTCACGTGCTCAGCGTAGGTGCCCGAGGTCTGATGGACGATTCGCTTAGAGAAAATCTGGGCCAGCGGTTGCGGCACCTCAGGGAGGAGACGGGCCGAGGGCTGCGCGAGCAAGCCCGCGAGATCGGCATCTCGGCCTCCTCCCTCTCGGCGTTGGAGAACAACGCCGGGGGTGTCTCGCTGCAGCGCCTCCAGCGCGTCGCCGATCACTTCGGCCTGCACATCACCGACCTGCTCGCTGGCCCCGACGAGGCCGAGGACAACGGTCGCCCGAGCAAGCCCGAGGTCATCCGGGGCTGGGCGACCAGCGTGGCCGGCGTGCAGCGCGGCGACGGAGTCCTCTACCAGCTGCTCGGACACGGACACAACCACCAGATCCAGCCCTACCTGATCTCGTTCCAGCCCGGCGCCAGCTACCGCAACGACCCCATCGCGCACGCCGGCGAGGAGTTCGCCTTCGTCGTGTTTGGAGAGGTTGAGTTGCTGCTCGGTAAGGAAGCGTACGTGCTCGGGCAGGGCGACGCGATCCGGTTCAGGACGGAGACTCCGCACGCGTTTCGCAACGCGTCGGAGCTCGGGGTGGCGATCCTGATCGGCGCTGCGACCCCGCCCTGGTGAGCGGTCGGGCTCGCCGGCTCAGCCGTCCCCGACGGCATCCGGCCTCACGTCCATCCGCGGGCCGCGACAGACCATATGTCGGTGACTGATCCGTGGTCGACGATGTAGGCCGCGGTGTGGAGGTTCACGGTCGTGCAGGCATGGTTGGGGATCACCCGCACCCGGGTGCCGACGTCGAGACGCGCGTCGGCGTCGACCCGCGCGATCGCGTGCTCCTCGTAGAGCCTCTCGATGACCACCCTCGGCATCCCGCACACGATCCCGTAACCCCCGGCTCGCGTCGTCATCCGGTCACTGGACAGCGCCTTAGAACCTGCGTCGAAGATCACCCGCTCCGGATGCGGCCGCGAGATCACGGTGGTCAACACGGTGAGGGCGCACGAATCCACGGAGGCGGTTCCCAGCGCGACCTGGGTGGCGTCGTTGAAGACGTAGTTCCCCGGGCGAAGCTGCATGCCCGCCGCGCGGCTATCGAGGCAGCTCGCCGTGGGCGTCGACCCGATGCTGAGGATCGGCGAGTCGATGCCTCGACGCTCCACTGCTGTGGCCGTCGAGCGGATCGCCGCGATCTCCTCCCCGGCGATCATCCGCAGCTCGGCGTCGTCGCGCGCCCCGTACGCGTGGCCGGCAAAGGTCATCAGGCCGGCGTACTCGACATGATGGGCGATGGCCAGCGCGCCGGCCACGAGCTCGGCACTCTCAGGCCCCGCGGGGGAGCCGCAGCGGTGATTGCCGCAGTCGACCTCCCATAGGTAGCGCAGCGGAACGTCGGCCTGCGCGCACGCCTCGTCGAGGCTTCGGAGGGTTTCCAGGTCGTCGAGGCTGACCACGATCCGCGCCCGCGCGGCCAGCGCGGTGATCCGCTCGAGCCGCCACTCGTCAACCGGCGGGTACGCGATGAGGATGTCGCCGACCCCGGCCGCGACCATGGTCTCCGCTTCGGCCACAGTCGCCACCGTGATGCCGCCTGCACCGCCCGCCAGCTGGGCTCGCGCGATCTCGGGCGACTTGTGCGTCTTGGCGTGCGGCCAGAGCCAGGCTCCGACCGCCGACACGCGTTCCGACATGGCGCGGATGTTGGCGTCGAGCGCCGGACGGTCGACGAGCAGAGCCGGCGTAGCCAACTCACCCGAGGCGAGGTCCGGGAACTCGCCGGCTCGATCGATCGCCTTCGGCGCAGTCGTCACACGGCCTCCCTCCTGCGCGGGGTTGGCGAGCCGGATTCGGAAACGACCTGCGCCCCCTTCCCGTTCTCGTTGGGGCGCCCGTATGTCGGGCGGACCGCGCCCAGCACCTGTTCGTAGGCGGCGCGAAGCTCGGTGTAGCGTGCGTGGCTGGTCGGATCGGGCTCGTAGGTACGGTCAAAGCGGACGAGCTGTTCGACGGCTCGGTGAACGTCCGGGAACACGCCTGCGGCCTGGCCTCCGAGAATCGCGGCACCGAGCGCGGCGCACGCGCTGCACTCGGTCGTGCGGATCGGGACTCCCAGCACGTCGGCCTTCATCTGGTTCCATAGCGCGCTGCGCGCCTCGCCGTCGACCAGGGTGATCGGCTGTTGCGGGTTGCGTCCGGGGGCGACGAGCTCGAGCGTCGGGGGGTATTGAAAGGCGATGCCCTCGAGGATCGCCCGCACGAAGTGGGCGCGGGTGTGGCCCGAGACGATGCCGAGAAAGCCCCCGGTGGCGCCCTCGACAAACCACGGGGCGCGATTGCCGCCGTCGACGAAGGGCAGAAATACGAGACCGTCGGCGCCCGCGTTGATCGGCCGCGCCTGCTCGATCAGCGACAGGTAATCGCCGCCGCGCTGCGCGAACTCGTCGCGGAACCATCGCAGCGATGAGCCGGTGCTCTCGATGCAAACCTCGAAGATGAATTCGTCCGGGATCACGTGCCGGGCCAGGTCGCCCCGGGCCAGCTCGCTGTCCGGCTGGCATTCGCGGGTGACGATGCGCCAGTCGCTGCTCGTGCCGGTGCCGGCGCACAGATCGCCCTCGGCGATCGCTCCAGAGCCCAGCGTCGCGCTCGGGTCATCGCCACCGCCGGCCGCCACCGGAATGCCGGCGCGGACTCCGAGCAGGTCCGCAGCCCGCTGCGGCAGCTCGGCCACACGCTCCCCGGAGCGCCAACAGATCGGCGGCAGCAGCTCCAGGGGGATCGAGCTGCCGCCGCAGATCTCCTGGCACCAATCGTCGAGACGGACGTCGTTCATCACGCTGCGCGCGGGCATCGTGATGTCGGACCCGTCGACACCGGTCAGTCGCTCGAGAACAAAGTCCTTGGGCGCCCTTAGCCGGCGCACCTCGCGCCACACCTCGGGCCGGTGACCCTGGTACCAAAGCAGCGTGGGTAAGCCCAGTCCGGGAATGGGCAGGACCCCGGTGCGGTCGATCAGCCACGGCCGCCCGAACCGCTCGCCCAGTTCCGCGACCTCCGTCTCCGTACGCCTGTCGGTCCAGCTGATGGCCGGTGCCAGCGGCCGTCGAGCGTCGTCGAGCAGCACCCACGGATCGCGTTGGGAAACGATCCCCATGCCGAGGGCCGCGCTCGGGTCGACGCCGTCGGTTCCGATCAGTCCGGCCACTGCGCGGCAGACCCCGCGAACCCAGTCCTCGGGGTCGTTCTCCGCCCACCCCGGACGGGCACGGTGCATCGGATGTTCGACGTTCGCGTACGCCAATTGCCGACCATCGAGCCCCATCGCGAGGGCCTTGACGCTGCTCGTGCCGATGTCAATGCCGAGAAGCCAGCCATCGCGGCCCGGGGACGGGTCAGCGGTCAACGTTCACACCAGAAGCCTGACACCCAATCCTCGTCCAATCTGCCCGAACGGAGCAACGATCCTGTTCGCTGTGGAGAAACATAGACGCTGCGAGCGGTTCTTTCAAGCGCGGCGGGCGCCTTGGCGACGCATCCCAGGCCGAGGTCGGGCGTGTGGCCAGGCCGCTCCTCCGCGCCGGTCAGTAGCCCTGGTCCAGATCGACGACATTCTCGAGCTCGGTGCCGGCAATCCAACGCGCGAGGTTCGCGATGAACAGCTCGAGCTCGCGCATCGCCGTCTGCCGCGTGGCGTCAGCACGATGGGCCGAGATGATCAGGTTGGGCGCAGACCACAGCGCGGAGTCGGACGGCAGAGGCTCCTGCTGGAAAACGTCGAGCGCGGCGCCGTGCAGCCGGCCGGCCCGCAGGGCTTCGGCCAACGCGTCCTCATCGAGGATAGGTCCGCGACCGACGTTGACGAGGACCGCCTCGGGCGCGAGCAGGGAGAGCTCGCCCCGTCCGATCAGACCACGTGTGGCGTTGGTCAGCGGGGCGGCGATCACCAGCGCGTCGAGTCGCGGCAGAACCGACGCGAGCTCGCTGATCGGGAGCACCTCCTCGATCCCGGGCACGGAGCCGGCGGTGCGTCGCAGTCCGATCAAGTGGACACCGAACGGGATCAGCAGCCGAGCGCAGGACCGCCCCAGCGCGCCGAGCCCGAGAATCCCGATCGTCTTACCACGCAGCTCGTCGAGCCACATGTCCGAACGCCAAGCTCGTCGGTGCTGGCTCTCCAGGAGCTCGGGAATGCGCTTGAACAGACACAGCAGCACGCAGACCACGTACTCGGCAATCGCGCTCCCGTGCGGCCCCGACCCGTTGGTGAGGGTCAGTCTCCGGGCCCGGCATGCGTCGAGCAGCGGCGGCGTAACGCCGGCGGCGCGGGTGTGGACCCATGCGAGCTCCGGCTGCTCACCAATCGCCGAGACCGCCTCGTCAAAAGCCCCGTGGGAGACGAACAGGCAGTCGCCGCTGGCGGCGGACTCGATGCGCAGGCGCGACATCTGGTCCGCCAGCCAGTGGCACTCGTCAGCGTCGAAGTCACCGACAGTCAGAACCTGCATCGGCTGAGCACCAGGACCCGAGGTCGCCTCATCAGTCGCTCGGCAACAAGGCGGCCGGCACGTCGAGTCGCTCGAATGCCGCGCGGTGGGTGTCCGCGTAGCGTGACGGCGGCAGCGTGTCGGCAGAGGCAGGGCTCATCGTGGACTCCTCACATGGGCGGGCAAAGGGCGCCGATTCTAATTGGGGCCCGCGCGGGTGGCGTCTGTCGCGTGCTCGAGCTCCCGTTTGCGATCGTCGGCGGCGAGAACGACCAACGCACCGCGCACGAAGCTCGCGCGCGGTGCGTGGGTGCGCCCAGCGGAGGGTGAGCTCAGGCGGCGCTCAGCTCCAGGGTGTCGCGGCGACCGACAGCCAGCTCGGGCTGATCACGCTCGATCTCGCGCTCGCGGACGAGCCAGAGAGCGAGCGCCGCACCCGTGATGGCCACCAGTCCACCGATCACCAGGATCGCGTTGAACCCGGTGAGGAAGCCCTGGCGCGTGGCTTCCACGACCGCCGCCCGGGCACCGTGCGGCACGCCGCTGACCGCCTGGGCGAGATGGCCGCTCGTGAGAGCCTCAACCAGCTGGCGCGGGTGACCGCCGGTGGCGGCCGGAGTGCCTGAGGCCACGGAGGCCACCTTGTCCGAAGCCTGAGCCAGGAAGATGGCTCCCCAGGCTGCCACGCCCACAGCGACGCCGACCTGGCGGAACGTGTCGTTGATCCCGGCGGCCATGCCGCTGCGCTCCTTGGACACGACGCTCAGCGCCACATCGGCGATGACCGGGTTGAGCAGACCGACTCCGACCCCCGCGAGAAGGAACCCGGGCAGGAGCTCGGTCCAGCCCGACCCCGCCTGCACACCCGACATCAGCAGCAGCCCGACGCCGGTGCCCAGAAGCCCGAGCGCCATCAGCACCCGCGCGTGCACGCGCCCGAGGAGTACTCCGGCCAGCGGCGCCACCAGGAAGCTCGCCAGCGTGACAGGCAGGTACCTGAGCCCGGCCTGCAGCGGCGAGTAGCCGAGGTAGTCCTGCAGGTACAACGTCAGGTACAGGAACAGCGCGAACAGCGACGCCGACACCGCGAAGGCCGCGAACTGCACGCCGGTGAACGCGCGGCTGCGGAACAACTCGAGCGGCAGCATCGGCTCGGCGACGCTGCGCTCGATGAGCACAAACGCGATCAGCAGCAGCGCGGCGGTTGCGAACAGGCCGAGGATCAAGGGGCTACCCCAACCCTCGTCGTTGCCGCGCAGGAGGGCGAAGACCAGCGCGAACAGACCTCCACTGAGCGTGGTCAGCCCGAGCCAATCGACCCGTGAGGCATTGGGGTCGCGCGACTCGCGCACCTGAGCACGGGTGATAGCCAGGGCCGCGATGCCGATCGGCACGTTGAGGAAGAACACCCACCTCCAGCCGAGGCCCGTTGTGATCGCGCCGCCGACGAGCGGACCGACCGCCACCGAGATCCCGATCGTCGCCCCGTAGATGCCCATCGCCGTACCCCGTTCCCGGCCGGCGGGGAACTCCTGGGCGAGGAGGGCCAGCGAGACCGCGAACATCGCCGCGCCGCCGATGCCCTGAATCGCCCTCGAGATGTTGAGGATGGTCGCGTCCGGGGCGAGTCCCGCGACCAGCGAGGCTGCGGCGAATATCACCAGCCCACCGGCGAACAGCCGGCGCCGGCCGAACCGGTCGGCCAGAGAGCCCGCCGTAAGAACCACCGCCGCCAGCGCCAGCGTGTAGGCGTCTACCACCCATTGCAGGTCGTTGAAGCTCGCGCCGAGATCCTTGGCGATCGACGGGAGCGCAGTGTTGACGACGGTGATATCGAGCAGGAGCATGAACGTCGCCACGCTCACCGCTATGAGAGTCCACCATTTTCTAGCCATGAAGTCCTCCATTCGCTGGGCTATACTTATCAGGCAACCTTGTAAGGCTTCCTGATCGTTCGGCCACCTTATCAGGTTCCCTGACGATATGTCCAGCGAAATTCCCACGACTACACGAGTCCCGATGATCGGCCTGCTCAGCACGGCCATGGACAAGTTCAGCGAGGAGCTCTACGACCGCGTGGAGGCCGCTGGTCTCAAGGACATCCGCCCGGGACACGGGTGCGTGTTCAGCAACATCCAGCCCGAGGGGTCGCGGCTCACCGAACTCGCCGAACGGGCGTGTATGACCAAGCAGACCGTCGGCGAGGTCGCGAGCGACCTCGAGGGCCTCGGTTACGTCGAGCGCGTCCCCGACCCGGCGGACGGACGGGCAAAGATCATCCGTCTCACCGAGCGCGGACGCGAAGCCCAGCTGATCGGCCGCGACCTGGTCGACGGTCTCGAGCGCGACTGGGGCGAGCGCTACGGCGAGGAGAACGTCGCCGCCCTACGCCAGGCGCTCGAGGTCATCACAGTGGAGCGCTTCGGCGCCTGGATGTAGTCGGCACGCCGGAGCTCGCCGACGAAAGATGGCCCCTGATCGTGGGCGCGGCACGTCGCCGCGATGCCCGCTCGGCCGATGCGGATCAGGACCGGCGCCGCTCGGTCAGTCAGCCCGTCGCGCGAGACACAGCCGTGCGGTGAGCGGCACCGTGAGAGTGCCGCCCTGGCCTTCGATCGCGCGACCGACGGCGTCGAGCAACGCGTCGCGCCGGTCCTCGTCCATGATCCGCACGGGCGAATGCGTGCTGAGCAGCGCCGTGTAGCCCTCGGCGGAGTACTCGTGAGTCCAGTCGTAGTGGCAGATGTCCGTGTCCGTGAGCTCGCTGGACGCCGCGATCGCTTCGCTCCAGTGCGCGTCGTGCGCGGGGAACGGGTTGGCCGGATGGTTGGGGTCGTCGCTGGCCGGCTTGACGCCGGCCTCCTCGTAAGCCCTGACCAGGGCATCCCGAGCGTCCGCCCTTTGCCACATCGGCCGATTCCAGAACGCGGCCAGGAGTCCACCCGGCTCGAGCACGGATGCAGCTCTCTCGTAGCCGATCGCCGGCGAGATCCAGTGCCAGGCCTGAGCTGAGAACACGAGCGGGAAGGTCCGCCCGGCGGGATCCCACGTCTCGAAGTCGCCGCGCTCGATCGCGACACGCGGATACGCGGCCAGGTTGCGGCGCGCCACGGCGGCCATCTCCGCGCTTGGCTCGACACCCACGACCGGAATGCCGCGCGCGGCGAACATGGTCGTCGCCTTGCCGGTGCCGGCGCCCACCTCGAGCGCCGCTCGGCGGTCGTGCAGACGCGCCAGCCCGATCAGATCATCGATCAGGCGGTCGGGATAGCTCGGCCGGTGCCGGTCGTAGGTCTCGGCCACCTCGCCGAAGACAAGCCGTTGCTCGCGGGGCATCGGGCTACGGTGCGCGTACGATGCAGCGAAAGCCGATGTGCGAGGTCGAGGTGTCGATCGCCTCGGCCTGCCGCGCGGCCGGGCGATAGCGCAGGCAGTAGTTGGGCGCGCACAGGTGAGACCCGCCCTTGATGACCTTGCGGGGGATGCCCTCGCCTTCGCCGTAGCTCTGCTCGCCCGTCTCCACCCGGGGGTTGACCGGCACGCAGCACGGCTTGTCGAGCTCGCCGCGGTGGCGCGGGGTGAACCAATCCGTCGTCCACTCCCACACGTTGCCGGTCACGTCGTGGAGGCCATAGCCGTTGGGCGGAAAGGTGCGAACGGGAGACGTCCGCTCGTGGCCGTCGCTGAGCAGGTTCTGCCAGGGGAACTCGCCCTGCCACGTGTTGGCCATCATCCGCCCCTTGGGGGCGAACTCGTCGCCCCACGCGAACACCTTCTGCTCGAGGCCGCCGCGGGCGGCAAACTCCCACTCGGCCTCAGTCGGCAGATCCTTGCCCGCCCAGCGTGCGTAGGCCAGGGCATCCTCGTGCGCGATGTGGACGACCGGATGCAGTTCGCGCCCGCCGACATTCGAGTCCGGCCCCTCGGGTCGCCGCCAGAAAGCGCCCGGGACCCAATCCCACCAGTTGCGAAAGTCGCGCAGGTCGACCGGGCCGCCGCTGCGGCGGAAGACCAGCGAGCCGGGGACGAGCAGCTCGGGATCCGCGTCGGGATAATCCGCCGGGTCCGGGGCGCGCTCGGCCACGGTGATATGCCCGGTGGCCTTCACGAACCGGCGGAACTCAGCAACGGTGACCGGGTGGGAATCCATCCAGAAGCCGTTCACGGCAACGGGGTGAACGGGCGCCTCCTCCGGATAGAAGCGGTCCGATCCCATCAGGAACTCACCGCCCGGAATCCAGTCCATGTTCCGTGTGGGCGTATCGGTCGCTTGAGCATCCGGCACAGCCTCATGCTAACGCCGCGAGGCACCCCTGCGGTCGGCCAACGGCGTCGGTCTCTTCACCAAGTCTTACCGCGTCAAGCGCCGCTTCTCGGATAGGATTGAAAGCCGGTTCTACGAAGGAACGGGGCAACTGATGAGCGAAGGCAAGGACCGCCACCTATCCCGGCGGCGTTTTCTGCAGAGCGCCGGCGCGGCTTCCGCCGCGCTGGGCGTCACCCAGGCCGCTGTCACGCAGGCGGACGCGGCGCCGGCGTTCCGCCCGCGCGGGAAGCTCGTGCGCAGGCCGAACTTCCTCGTCATCCTCGTGGATGAGATGCGCTACCCGCCCGTGTATGAGTCACAGGCAACGCGCGAGTACCGCAGAACGCACTACGTGGCGGAGGAATCGCTACGCGAGAACGGCCTCGAGTTCGCCAACCACTACATCATGAGCGCAGCCTGCGCACCGAGCCGAACGTCTTTCTTCACCGGTCAGTACCCATCACTGCACGGGGTGAGCCAGACCGACGGAGTGGCCAAGAACGCCATCGAGCCAGACGTGTTCTGGCTGGATCCGAACACATTGCCGACGATGGGCGACTATTTTCGCGTGGGCGGCTATGACACTTACTACAAGGGCAAGTGGCACGTCTCTCACGCCGACATCACGATCCCGGGAACCTATGACCAGCTGCTCAGCTTCAACGAGCATGGCGAGCGCGATCCGGCCAAGGAGCGCGTCTACCTCCGCGCCAACCGTCTCGACGGCTTCGGCTTCGACGAATGGATCGGACCCGAGCCGCACGGCGGCAATCCGCTGAACTCGGGGTCATCGGCGACGGCGGGTGAGGGACGCGACGCTCAGTTCGCCTCCCAGACCGTCGACCTCCTGCACCGCCTCGGTCGGCAGGGCGGTCGTCCGTGGCTGGCCGTGAGCTCGTTCGTCAATCCACATGACATCGCGTTGTGGGGAGCGATCACCCTGCGCATGGGAAAGTGGAAGCTCCGCGCCCAGCTCGACGGTTCGAAGGTCCCCGCGGACCTGTTCGACTCGCGCTACGCCGCAACCAGCCGCGAGGACCTGAGCGGTAAGCCCGGCTGTCAGAACAGCTACCTGGAGACGTATTCCAGCATGCTGCAGCCAACCCCCAACACCGGGGACTACAGACGCTTCTACTACCAGCTGCAGGAGAACGTCAACCGCGAGGTCCAGAAGGTTCTGGACGCCCTCCGAGAGCACCCCGTCATGGCCCGTGACACGATCGTCATCTTCACCTCCGACCACGGAGACATGTTGGGCGCGCACGGCGGCATGCACCAAAAGTGGCACCAGGCCTACGAAGAGTCAACGCACGTTCCGTTCATCTTCCACAACCCCACGATCTTCTCTGGCCGACAGGCCATCGACACCCTGACGAGCCACGCTGACGTGATTCCAACCATGATCGGCCTGGCCGGCCTGGATCCTGAGCGCCTGCGGCGGCGGGTGGCCCAGACCCACGACGAGGCACACCCGTTTGTGGGACGGGACCTCTCGGGGCTGCTGGTGGGCGATCGCAAGCCGGCAAGGGTCAACGACCCCGTGTATTTCATGACCGACGATGAGGTGAGTCGTGGCAGTGAGCAGATCGACTTCACCCGCCACATGTATCCCTCGGTAATTCAACCCAATCATCTCGAGACCGTCGTGGCCAAGCTCCCCACCGGCCGTGGCGGTCGGCTGGAGAAATGGAAGTACACCCGCTACTTCGACACCGCTCAGTTCTGGAGCAACCCGCCGAACGAGCCGCCACCGGGTCATCTGCCTCCGGAGGTGCCGCCGCAGAGCGAGGACATCGTGACGCTGATCGACGGTGATGTTGATGCGGCGGGCACGAAGACGGCCACCACGACGGTCAAGACTCGTCCTGTGCCCGACCAGATCGAGGCCTACAACGTCACCCGCGACCCGCTCGAGCTTCACAATCTGGTCGGCAGCACCGATCCGGCAACCCGCGCCACCCTTGCTCGCCTGCGCCGGATCCTGAGAAGGCAGCGCGAGTTAAAGCGCCGGGTTCCCAGCAGCGGGCCCGTCCCCGGCCAGCCGGGCGGCTAGCCTCCGGCGGCCGGCTGGCAAGACAGCAGCGTCGGCGTGATCGGGAGCTCGTAGGTCTGGACGTCGCAGCGGTAGACCACGCCCTCCTGAAGCGAGTTGTAGATCGAGCCGCTGACGTCGTAGGACTGGCCATGGCTGTCGATCGCGTTGTAATCCTGACGGCCTGACCCGGGGTTGTCCGTGTACAGCGAGGAGAAGGTGAGGACCTCTTCGCGATCGATGCTGACGAGGACAAGAACGCCGTAGCCCAGCAGCCCGACGCCCAGGATCATGGCAGGAGGATCGAGGTCACACGGGCGACGCGTGAGCGTGCTCGACGGGCGACGAAGAACCGCAGGGGCCCGACAGGCGGCCTACCGCGACGTAGGCTGATCCCGTCGACGACGGTCGAAACGAGAATCGCGGTTCCGGCCACAATGGCGAAGATCGCGGTGGCAGTCATCTGCTCTCACGGTCGGGCGGTGCCCCCTCTCCCCGAGGCGCTTCCAGCCATGGATGTGTACACCACCCGGCCGCCCGAAGACGCGCTCGGCGGACCCCCGGAAGCCGCCGGTTGGTCATGTCGAGTGGCGAACGCATACATGGACATGCTGAAGAATCCGAGCAGGGCGGCCAGGACGGGTGAGCGCCTGCACCGGGTACAGCGCGCCGGCGTCGTCGCGATCCTGGCTGGGGTCGTGCTGATGGCCGCCGGTTGATCCGCGGGCGGCAAGGCGCAGCGACGAGGGCGACAGCGCGCAGCGACCATAGAATCCGCGCCGTGAAGGCAGGCGCGGTGCCGATCCTCCCGGGCCTGGCGGCGGACGGAGATCGCGTCGCCCTCGTCTTCGGCGCCGAATCGATCACCTATCGCGAGCTGGCCGAGGTGGCGGGGAGCCTGGCAGCGAGGCTCGCCGGAACTCGGTCCGTCGCCGTGCTGGCGAGCGCTTCGGTCGATACCTGCATCGCCTGCGTGGCCGCGGTCGGCGCCGGCGTTGCCGCGGTGCCAATCAACCCCGGGTCGGGCGAGCGCGAACTCGACCACATCGTCCGCGACAGCAGCCCCGATCTGTTGCTGGCCGCAGACGGATCGGAGATACCCCCACCGCTCGCCTCGATGCCTCGCGTCGATGTGCGCGATGGCGAAGTGGGCGAGCTGCCGGACTGCATCGCGGCGGATGCGACCGCGCTGATCCTCTACACCTCGGGGACAACGGGACTTCCCAAGGCCGTGCTCATACCCCGCCGGGCGGTCACCTCCAATCTCGACGCGGTGGCCGGCGCATGGGAGTGGACCGGGAACGACCGCGTCGTCCACGGTCTCCCGCTGTTCCACGTCCACGGCCTGGTCATCGGCGTGCTCGGCGTCCTGCGGCGGGGCGGGACGCTGGAGCATGTGGGCCGGTTCTCGCCGGGCGCGATCGCAGACGCTCTTGACCGTGGCGCGACCCTCATGTTCGGCGTGCCGACCATGTACCACCGTCTGGCCGAGGCGGCGGCGTCAGATCCCGCTCTGGCCGCCTCACTGGGACGCGCGCGCTTGCTGGTGTCCGGCTCGGCGCCGCTGCCGACGATCGTGCACGAGCGGATCGCGCGCCTCACCGGCCAGCGGATCGTCGAGCGCTATGGCATGACCGAGACGCTGATGAATTGCGCGATGCGTGCCCGTGGGAGCCGGACCCCCGGTTATGTCGGGCCCGCCGTCACCGGAGTCGACGTCCGCTTGGTCGACGACGACGGCGCTGAGATCGTCGTCGATGACGATGAGACCCTGGGCGAGCTCCAGGTCCGGGGGCCGAACCTCTTCAGCGGCTATCTCAATCGGCCGGACGCCACCGCCGAAGCGATGGCCGGCGGTTGGTTCCGGACCGGCGACATCGCGACACGCGCGGCCAACGGCGACTACCGGATCGTCGGGCGGCGTTCGACGGATCTGATCAAGAGCGGGGGCTACCGAATCGGGGCCGGCGAGATCGAGACGACGCTGCTCGATCACCCGGCCGTCGCCGAGGCGGCCGTTGCGGGGATCGACGATCCCGATCTCGGCCAACGGATCGTGGCCTGGGTGGTGCCGCGCGAGGGCGCGGAGGCCGACGCGGATGCGCTGATCGAGTACGTCGGCGCCCAGCTCTCGTCCCACAAGCGCCCCCGCGAGATCCGCTTCGTCGATGAGCTGCCGCGCAACGCGATGGGGAAGGTCGTGAAGTCTCGCCTGACCGCCCCGTGATCAGTGCGTTCAGAGCAGGAACACCTGCTCGGGCGGCTCAGACGCTGTTATGGATGGCCGCCGCCGTTGCCGCCCCCGCCGCCGCCGCCATGGCCACCGCCGTGGCCGCCGTTGCCGTTGCCCCCATTGCCGATCGGCGAGGCGCCACCGCCGTTAGGAGACGCGGGAGTCGTCCCACCGGATGGCGGCGCCTGCGGCGGCTGGGCGTAAAGGGTCGGATTGTTGAACGAGCCAGTGCCGGAGGTTCCACCGCTGCCGCTGCTGACCGGGGTGGACGCGCCGCCGCTGGCGGAGTGCGGGCCAGAGAACGCCGTGCCCTGGAATGGAACGGCGGGCGGCGACCAGTCGCCACAATAGCCGCCGCTGGCGCTCTGCATGAAGTCGTGCCAGATCGGCGCGGCGAGCGCACCGCCGAAGCCGTCGGCCATGGGGATGTTGCCCTGGGGATAGCCGACCCACACGGCCGTCGACAGTCTGGGCGTGAAGCCGAC
This sequence comes from uncultured Solirubrobacterales bacterium, assembly GCA_963796885.1. Lineage (GTDB taxonomy): Bacteria > Actinomycetota > Thermoleophilia > Solirubrobacterales > Solirubrobacteraceae > Palsa-465. The sequence goes on along the minus strand of CAWCNP010000022.1, from coordinate 904,893 downwards.
GAACCACGCGTTGTCCATGTTCTCCGCCGTTCCGGTCTTGCCGGCGGCTGGGCAGCCGTAGTCGGCGGCCGTGCCGGTGCCCTTGGTGATGACGCCCTTCATGACCTGGATCGCCGCGTAGGCCTCGCCGTCGCTGAACACGCGATGCTTCGGCGGGTTGCCGATGCTGCGGTCGACCTTGCCGCCAGGGAAGACGACGTGGTCGATGACAGTCGGCGCGATGTGGTAGCCGCCGTTGGCGATGGTCGCGTAGGCATCGGCCATCTCGAGCGGCGTCACGCCCACCCGCAGGCCGCCGATCACCTCGGCCGGGAGACCGTCGAGCGGCGAGGTGATCCCCATCGCGTGGGCCATGGCGTCCATCTTGGCGGGGCCGAGGTCGACCACCAGCTGGGCAAACACCGTGTTGTCGGAGTCGACCGTTGCCTTGTTGATGTTGATCGTCCCCTGATAGCTCAGCTCGGCCGTGTGGACCGACCACGTCGGCTGCGAGGGCAGCCAGCCAGCGGGCAAGAACTTCGAGGTGTAGTAGGTCTGATTGGGATCGCCGTGGTAATCGTGGATCAGTGTCATCAGCGCGAAGATCTTGAACGCGGATCCCGGCTGGCGATGGGCCTGGACGGGATAGTCGTAGCTCGTCTGGTCGTAGGTGGCCGACGAGCCGAGCGCGACGATGTGGCCGTTCGACGGGTCCACGCTGGCCAGCCCAGCGGCCGGCTGATCGTTGAGTACGGACCCGCCGGGCTGGTGAGCAACGATGGCGTTGTGCGCGAGCACCTGCATCCGCGGCTCGATCGTCGTGTACACCTTCAGGCCGCCGTCCTCGACCGTCTTGAGCCCGTAATGGTCGATCAGTTGCGATAGAGCGAAGTCGTACAGGTACGGCTGATTGCGCTCGGTGTACAGCTTGCTGTTCTTGACGCCGAGCTTGGTGTGGGAAGCCCGGTTGGCCTGCTTCTGGTTGATGTAGTGGCTGTTCACCATCGCCTGAAGCACCTCGGCCCGGCGCGCCAGCGCGAGGTCGGGCCTCAGGAACGGGTTGTAGTTCGTCGGTGACTGGGGCAGGCCGGCCAGCAGCGCCTGCTCGGCGAGGGTCAGCTTCCACACCGGTTTGTCGAAGAACATCTGCGACGCCGCACCCACGCCCTGGGCCGTCTCACCGTTGAGGGTCCCGTACGGGACGTCGTTGAGGTAGGTGTCCAGCACCCACTGCTTGGTGTGGTGCCCCTCGAGCTGCTCGGCCAGCTTGGCCTGAACGATCTTGTACTTGAGGTCGTGATGGATGGCGTACTTGCGCGGCATGTACATGTTGTCGACCAGCTGCATGGTCAGCGTCGACGCGCCCTGCAGGTCCGAGCCGCCGTTGAACACGTCCCTGATTCCGGCGCGCAGGATGCCCTGATAATCGAGCGGGCCGTGCTGCCAAAAGCGGCGATCCTCGATCGCCACGGTCGCCCGCTTGAGCGTGAGCGGGATACGGTCGGGCGCGACCCGGTTGAACACCGTGTCCGAATGGACGTAGCCGAGAAGGGTGCCGTCAGCGTTGTAGATGCTCGACAGCTGGTGCGGGGCGCGCGGCTTGAGCTCCTTCAGGTTGGGGGCCGAATCGGCGGTCGCCACGACCCAGCCGACGGCGGTCAGCACGCCGATCGTCGCGCACAGAAACACGATCATCACGGACATCAGGGCCATCCGCCTGACGGGGTGACCGCGGTTGCGCACGCGGCGCCGGTATCGATCTCGTCGACTCATCCGAACAGAAGAGGTTAGTTGAGGCCGATCTTCTGATTCGCCAGGGGGTGGCGAACGTCCGCCTTGTGGGCAGGATGTTGCGCCCAAAAGCTGGGTTTTTCATGAGAGCCGAGGCTCGGTTTGGGGCTTCGACGCCGGGGCCTTTGTCCGTCGCCTCTACGCCGGAAGCGCTCTGGCGTGCCTGGCGATCCCCTTCCATGCATCGCCCTCGTCACGCAGCCGCTTGGTGGCCGTCGCGATCGTCCAGCGGTCAGGCTTGAGGCGGGTGTCCTCGAGCTCACCCCAATGGATTGGCATGGCCACCGGAGCTCGCTGACGGGGCCGGACACCATATGGAGAGACCGCGTGCTGCGCGTAGTTGATCCGGTTGACGTCGAGGTAGATCCGCGCGCCGCGCTCGTCGCGATGCCACTCGAGCGTGAGGCGCTTGGGGTCGTCCGCCACCATGGCTTCCGCGAGCGCGCGAGCGAACGCATGCACGGCGCCGAACCCGGGGCCCCGTCGCAGCGGACACACCACGTGCACTCCGCGCGAGCCGGTGACCATCGCGTAGGGAAGCAGGCCCGCATCGCGTAGCCGGGCGCCGGCTTCGCGGGCGGCCGCGCGGACCGCAGCGAAACCGATCCCCGGCGATGGGTCGAGGTCGATGATCAGGCGATCGGGCTTGCCGAGCGCGTCGGCGCGCGAGAGCCAGATGTGCGGCGTCACCACATTCTGTCCGGCGAGATAGACCAGCGTGGCCGCGTCGTTGCCCAGCACCTGAGTGAGCGAGCCGGCCTTCTTGGGCACCTCGATGGTGGTTATCCAATCGGGGAAGTACGACGGCACCGCCTTCATGAAGAAGCCGCGTTGATCGGTTCCCTGCGGGAAGGACTGGAGCGCCAGCGGCCGGTCGCGAATCAGCGGCAGCATCGCCGCGGCCACGCCCTCGTAATGGCGAACGAGGTCAAGCTTGGTGATCTGCGGACTCGAGAACATCACCTTGTCGGGATGCGTGATCTCGATTGTGTGACGCCCGCAGCGGATCTGTTCGTTCATCGCCCGTCCCCTATTTGGAATCGTCCTCGTCGTTGGCAACGTCCTCGAGCGTCCGCCCCGATTTCACCGACTCCGGCTGGGTGCTCTCGGGGTTTCGGCGGGCATCGGCGAACTCGTCGCGTCGCTTGACCAACAGCCACTGCGGCTTCGCGCCACGGCGTGTGCGCTGAAGCGTCCAGCCACCGATCAGCTTCTCGCCCTCGAGCCAGAACTTGACATGCCCGGCGTCGATCGCCTCGGCCATCGACTGTTCCTGGTCAAGGTTGCGGTAGTTCCCCGCGTCCCACACGATGACCGCGCCGGCGCCGTAGTTACCCGTCCCGATGCGCCCCTCGAAGTCCGCGTACTCGAGCGGGTGATCCTCCACCTCGACGGCAAGGCGTTTGACCCGCGGATCGGTGGAGGGCCCCTTGGGTACGGCCCACGACCTCAGGGTGCCGTCGACCTCGAGCCGGAAGTCGTAGTGCAGGCTGGTGGCCGCGTGCTTCTGGATGACAAAGCGCGGCGGCTTGGGCCCGCGCCGTCGGCGGGGAGCTTTCTTCGCGCCGGCCTGGAGCCCAGGTTCGGGCGTGCTCTCGGGCTTGCGTTTCTCGCGATAGCGCTGGAGTCGATCGCTCATGGCCGCAAAGCTACCCGCATCGCTCCGGGGCGACATCATGGCGCTTTGGTCGCTCTTGTAGGCTCGAACCGTGGTCGCCAGCTATCGCTCCGTACTCGACGTGCAGGGCGCGTTCCGGCTCATGTCGAGTGCGCTGGTCGGCCGCCTGCCGCAGGGGATGGCCTCCCTGTCCATCCTCCTGCTCGTCCGCGACACCACGCACTCCTACACCGCCGCCGGCGTCGCCGTCGGCGCCAACGCTCTTGCCACAGCGGCCTGCGCGCCGCTGCTCGGGCGGCTGATCGATCGGTTTGGACGAGATCGAACGCTTCCCGTGTGCGCCCTCGGCCAGGCCCTGATGTACGTGACGCTGGCGCTCGCCGCCGGCGCCGGCGCGCACGCCGGGGTCCTGATCCTCGTCTCCGCCGCTGCCGGCGCGCTGCTGCCGCCGATCGCGCCGGCGGTGCGCGCGCTGCTGCGCGATGTCTTCGAGGACCGGGCGGTGCGTGACACCGCCTACTCGCTCGATGCGGTCATTCAGGAAGCGATCTGGATCACCGGACCGCTGGCGGTGGCCATCGTCGTCTCGCTGACATCGCCGTCAGCCGCCGTGGTGTCGCTCGGAGTGGTGTGCCTGGCCGGCACCACACTGTTCCTGCGCTCTCCACTCCAGCGCGGCGCCCGGCCGCGTAGACACGACCACCCCCGCCGTTCGGCCCTGGCCAGCCCCGAGCTCCGCGCCCTCCTGGGACCGGTGCTGCTCAGCGGGACCGCGCTCGGCGCCACCGAGGTCGGGCTGCCCTCGCTCGCCCTTCATGCCGGCTCGCGGCCCGCCGCAGGGTTGCTGCTCGCCCTGTGGAGCGTCGGCAGCCTGGCCGGCGGGCTGTGGTACGGATCGCGGGTGTGGAACTCCCCCCTGACCCGCCGCTACCGCCTGCTGCTGATGATGGCGGTCGTCTTCACCGCGCCGTTGATCGTCGCCCGCTCGATTCCCGAGGGCGTGGTCGGCGCCCTGCTGGCGGGACTCACCTGCGCGCCCGTGTTCTCGTGCATGTACGCGCTGGTTGGCCGCACGGTGACGCCCGGGAGCGAGACCGAGGCGTTCACATGGGTGTCCTCGGCTCTGATCGGCGGCATCGCGGCGGGATCGGCCATCGGTGGCGCTGTGATCAAACCGGGCGGGGTGAGCGCGCCGTTCATCGTGGCGTGTCTGGCGTCGCTGCTGGCGGCGGCGACGGCCGTGGGTTTCCGGGCCAGGGTGCGTCAGCTGGCATAGTTAGGGACGTCGCGCGCGGTGGCGGTGCGCCGTTGCGGTCAACGTGCAACTCGCGGGGCGCGACGGGTCGAGTTTCACCTCAACGGCGTGGTGGGCCGTGCATGTGAAACTGGCGGGCTCGGGCGGGGCGAGTTTCACGTCTTACCCGACCGTCGGGGCCCTGAAATCGTCACACTCGACGGCGGGCGCCCGGGGATTCGGTTTGCCACAGACTGATTCAGCTGACCCCGGTTTAAGCTGTGGCAGATGGATTCGCTGCCGCTCGCGCCAGCCGCCTGCGCCCTCGACAAATCCGGCCTGCAGGCCCAGCTCGCTCGCTATCGCGCCGCGGGCGAAGGAGCGATCCGCCTGGAGCGAACGCCCCGACGGCTGGTGATCCGGGTTGGAGATCAGGCGGCCGACGAGGACATCGCCGAGATGATCGGCGTCGAGCGCGGCTGCTGCCCGTTCTTCACGCTGGAATGGGCCCCACGGGAGCGGGTCCTGGCCATCTCTGTAGCGCGCCCCGAGGAGGAGCCCGCGCTCGACGCGATCGCCTTCGCCCTCGGGCTGAGCAGATGATTGATTCCTCTGAGACGCGCGACTTCCAAAACGGCTCCGGGTCGGTCATGCTCGGCCCCGTGGGCGAGGTCACTGTCACGCTGCTGAACGGGTTTGCCGCCGACGTCGACGGCGAGCCCGTGCCGGACCGGGCCTGGCGCCTGAAGAAGGCGCGGGAGCTCGTGAAGCTGCTCGCGATCGCGCCGAACCACCGCCTGCACCGCGAGCAGATCATGGATGTCCTGTGGGGCGACCGCGCCCCGGACGCTGCCGCGAACAACCTTCACCAGGCCGTGCACGTGGCGAGGCGGGCGCTGGACCCGAGCGCGATCGAGGTGCGCGACGAGATGGTTCGCCTCGAGGCGGACGTCGATGTCGATCGGTTCGCGGCGGCCGCCGCGGACGCACGCCAGGCCGGGACTCCGGCCGCCTACCGGGAGGCGCTCGCCCTGTACCGAGGCGAGCTGCTTCCCGAGAACCGGTACGACGACTGGGCGCAGCAACGCCGCGATGAGCTGATCGAGCTGGCCTCAGAACTGGAGGATGAGCTCGCCGCGCTTCTCAGTGCCCAGGGGGACCGCCAGTCGTCGTTGCCCGCCGAAACCAGCTCGTTTATCGGGCGTGGCCAGGAGCTGACCGAACTGGCCGCACTGCTGGACCACGCCCGGGTGCTCACCCTGGCCGGCGCCGGGGGCGTGGGCAAGACGCGACTCGCCCTCGAGTTGGCCCGCGCCGCCGAGCCGGCGTACGCGGGCGGGGCGACGTTTGTCGAACTAGCCCCCCTGTTCGACGGCCGCCTGATCCCCGGCGCGATCGCCGCTGCGCTGGACGTGCGGGCGCTGTCGGGACAGAGCCTGCTGGACGCGGTGGTGGCGTTCCTGGCGCCACGCTCACTGCTGCTGGTGATCGACAACTGCGAGCACCTGCTCGGAGCGGTCGCGAGCCTCGCGGACACGTTGCTCCGCTGCGCTCCGGAGCTGACCATCCTGGCCACGAGCCGCGAGCCGCTTCGCGTGCCCGGCGAGGTTGTGTTCAGAGTTCCGTCGCTGGACATCCCCGATCCCGAACAGCCGCTCGAGCCGGCGGAGGTGCTTCGCTATGAGGCCGTGCAGCTGTTCACAGAGCGGGGTGCGGCAGCCGTGCCCGGCTTTGAGCTCGACGCAGACAACGCCGCCGACGTCGCACGGATCTGTTTTCGACTCGATGGCCTGCCGCTCGCGCTCGAGCTTGCCGCAGCCCGCCTGGGGGCGCTCGGTCCGGCAGCGATCGCGCAACGGCTCGATGATCGGTTCCAGCTGCTGCGCCGGGGAAGCCATTCTTCGCCCACCCGCCAGCACACGCTCGCGGCCACGCTCGAGTGGAGCCATGACCTCCTGGAGCCCGATGAACGCAGGCTGTTTCGAGGACTTGCCGCGTTCGCAGGCGGCTTTGATCTCGAGGCAGTCGAGAGCGTCTGCTCCGACAACGAAATTCAGCGTGCCGGCGTCGCCGATGTGCTCGCTCGGCTCGTTGAGAAATCCCTTGTCGCCGCTGACGAAGGCACATCCCGCGAGCGGCGCTATCGCCTGCTCGAGACCGTTCGGCTCTACGCCCGGCAGCGCCTCGACGAAGCCGGCGAGGCGCTGCTGCTGAGCCAGCGTCACGCCGAGTGGGCAGTTGCGCTGGCCAAGGAGCGTCGCAACTCGCCGCAACTCGATCGCGACGCCGCGAATCTGCGGGTGGCCATGGACACGTTGCTCATTCGGGCTCCGGCGCAGTCGCTCGAGTTCTGCGTGACTCTGCTGCCCTTCTGGATGCGGCGGATCGACCTCGACGAGGCCGCGCGGCGGTTCGACGAAGCGCTCACAGCCGCCACGGAGCGGACCGCACTTCGCTCCCAGGCACTCCTCGACGCGGCCGCGATCAACCTCCGGAGCGGCGCCGTGGACCGCGGTTTTGCCCGCGCCGACGAGAGTTATGACATCGCGTGCGAGATCGGAGACACGCGCGCTCAGTGGCGCGCGCTTCAGTTTCTCGGCGAGGTCCGCCTGGCCAGCGATGCGGCCGATGAGGCAACACCGTGGCTCGAGCGGGCGCTCGAACTCGCGCACCGCGAAGCGTTCCGGGCGGCCGAGGCGACGTGCGTGTACTCGCTTGGCGTCGCCCGTTGGATGCTCGGTGAACTCGACCGCGCCGACGAGCTGATCGCCGAGAGCATCGAGCTGTTCAGCGCACTCGCCGGATCGCCCGAGCGGATCTCCTCTCCGGTCAACCTCGCCGAGACGAGTCAGGCCGGCGTGCGGCCCGGGTTGCGAATCGTGTTCGAGGACACCCTCCAACCCTTCTTCGAGATCTCCTGCGACGCCGCGGTCGGCTACGTGCTGGCCAACCAGGCCGGGATCGCGCGCGTCCGCGGCGACCTCGACCTGGCGCGCCGGCTCCTCGACAAGAGCGCGGCACGCTTCGAGGAGCTCGGCGACGACCATGGCCGGGCGGCGGTGCTCGTGCGGCGGGCCTACCTCGAGCTCGCGGAGGATGCGGTGGCGCCAGCCCGCCAAGCGCTCGAGGAAGCGCTCGCGCTCAGGCGCGCACACGGCGATCGCCGCGGCATCGGTCTGGTGCTCGTGGGGCTCGGCCTGATCGACACGATCGCCGGCGGGTACGACGCTGCCGATCGGCGCCTAGCCGAAGCGCGCGAGATCTTCCGCCGGGCCGGCGATCGGTGGGGTCTGGCCAGCGCCCTGTGGAGGACCGCCGATCTCGACTTCGCGCGTGGGGAACTCGAGCAGGCGGAGCACGCGCTGCAGGAGGCCCGTTCCGTCCTCGGCCCCACGCAGCGAGAACGATGGATCGCCAATACGCTCGTAGGGCTTGCGGAAATCGCGCGGCTCCGTGGCGAGAATGACGTGGCCTCGTCGCTGCTCGCGGATGCGCGCGAGCGCTACGGCGCTCGGCACGACACGGCCGGCGTCGCGGACGTCGATCAGCGCCTGGAGGACCTTGCTAAGGACCTGCTAAGCGTGGTCAAAGTGCGGCCTCGTAGAACTCGCCACACCTCCTAACTCGAAAGGAAGTTAGACATGAGTTCCACGATCTCCCCCGTGCTCGGGGAAGCAACTGTTCAGGATCTGCGTGAAGCAATTCGCGGCGAGGTCGTCATCCCTGGCGATGGCGGGTACGCCGAGGCCGCGCACGTTTGGAACGGTGCGCACGACGGCCAACGCCCGGCGATCATCGTTCGCTGTGCGGGAACCGCCGACGTGATTGCCGCAGTCGGATTCGCTCGCAGCAACGGCCTCACGATCGCGGTCCGCGGTGGCGGCCACAGCGTCGCCGGGTTCTCGACCTGCGACGGCGGAATCGTCATCGACCTGTCATCGATGACCGACGTCTCCGTCGATCCCGTGGCGCGCCGGGCCAGTGTGTGCGGTGGCGCTGTCTGGGCCGACGTCGATCACGAGACACAGGCCCACGGGCTCGCCACCACCGGAGGACTGGTGTCGTCCACGGGCGTCGCCGGTTTCACGCTCGGCGGCGGAATCGGATGGACGATGCGAAAGTTCGGCCTGGCCTGCGACAACCTCGCGGCGGCTGAGGTCGTCACCGCGGACGGCCGCCTGGTCCGCGCGAGCGAGACCGAGAACGCCGACCTGCTCTGGGGCCTGCGCGGCGGCGGCGGCAACTTCGGCATCGTGACTCGGTTCGAGTTCGGTCTCCATCAGCTTGGCCCGGAGATCTACGCCGGACCGGTCTTCTACCCAGCCGAGGACGCCTTCGACCTACTGCGCGCGTTTCGCGACTGGTCTGAGGATGCTCCAGACGAGATCACCGCGGTGGTCAACCTCACGAGCGCACCCCCTCTTCCGGTCATACCGGAGGCGTGGCACGGCAGGAAGGTCGTGGCGTTCATCGCCGCGTCCACCGGCCCCGTCGAGCAGGGCGCGGCTCTCGTCGCCCCCGTCCGCGGCGTCGCGGAACCGATCGCCGATCTGCTCGGGCCTATGCCGTACCACGCACTGCAGACCCTGCTCGACCCGCTGTGGCCGAAGGGGATCCACGCCTACTTCAAGGCAACCAACCTCGCGCGGCTCGATGATGAGCTGATCGACCGCTTGTGCAAGGTCCAGCAGGCCGCTCCGGGCCCGCAGTGCGAGCTCCACGTTCACCAGATGGGCGGCGCCGTCGGACGTGTCGCCGCGGGCGCGACGGCGTTCTCGGAGCGCTCGATGCCGTTCGTGCTCAATGCGGTCACGGGGTGGCACGACTCCGCGCAGGGTGAGGCGCACACCGAGTGGGCCCGCCAGGCGATCGCCGCCGGAGCCAACGCCTCCACTGGCCGCGCGTACGTCAACTTCCTCGGTGACGGCGACGCTGCGCGGTCGGCCTACGGCGAGGAGACGTACGCTCGCCTGGCGTCACTCAAGCAGGTCTACGACCCGACGAACGTGTTCCGGCTCAACCAGAACATCAAACCCGCGGCGCCCGCCTCGTAAGGCGCGCCTCTCCCACCCCGCGCCGTGCGCGGTCGCTCGCCGTTGCTCTCGCGATTGCGGCCGCGCCGGCGCCGGGCTCACCTCCGCTCGGCGTGAGATGGCCTGCGCTCCGAAAGCGCCCCGGCCGTGCTCCTGTATTGCCACTATGACGTGCAGCCCCCGCTGGACCCGACGGGCATCGAGTGGCAGCAACTCGGAGGTCGAGATCGAGCCCGAATCAACCGGACAACCATTCGGTACGCGCACTGACGGCCCGGCCTACGTGGCCATGAACCGATCGCTCGAGGAGGCCTACGACCGGCCTGCGACCACCCAGGGCGAGGGGGGCTCGATCCCCCTCTGCAACGTGCTCGGTGAGACGCTCCCGGACGCCGAGATCATGTTGCTGGGCGTCGAGGAGCCGGCGTGTTTGATCCACGCCCCCAACGAGAGCGTCGACCCAGCCGAGATCTCACGGATCGCACTTGCCGAGGCGCTGTTCCTCACCCATTACCGAGCGGCCCGATGACGCTTCTCGCAGGTGGACCCGGGAGTCGCGTGGCTGAAGCTGAAGTCGCTCACTGATGGAGCGGAGATCGCGTCGGGCGAACTCTGACGTCTACAGCTAATCGTCCGCAATCGCCACAGGCGCAAGCACGAACGCCTCGCTCGAGGTGCGATCGGGTCGGTTGCGCATCGCGAGCCGGCCTCGCGGGTCGTACAGTGAGTACGACCCGCGACCGGACAAGGTCGGCGGGTGCGCGTAGTCATCGGGCCGATCAGCATTTGTCAGACACCACGGAAAACCTCCCCCGTCACGCGGTGATGAGACGGGCCCGCGCACGCGCGATGAAGATCATGGTCGCCGCGCTGGCAGCGGCCTGCGCCATCGGTGCGGTCGCACCGATCGCACGGGGGGACGGTGACCCGGGCAGTGATGTTCTCGTCTACCAGGATCTGTTCGTCGGTCCCGCCGCGGGCCTGTCGATTCCGCAGCAGGCACGCTTCGGCGGGCTGCTGAAGGCAGCTGCCCGATCAGGCTTTCCGATCAGGGTGGCGATCATCGCCAAGCCCGCGGATCTTGGTGCCGTGACCGGGCTGTGGCGCAAACCTCGAGCGTACGCGCGGTTCCTCGGACTGGAGCTGTCGCTCGCCTACAGGCAGCGGCTGCTCGTGGTGATGCCAAACGGCTTCGGCTTCAACTGGCCAGGCCACGCCACCACACCGGCCTACCGCGCGCTGGGCAACGTCCCGATCGGATCCGGCGGTGGCGGTTTGCTCGGCGCCGCCCAGTCGGCGGTGCGCGAGCTGGCTGTCGCGGATGGCGTCAAGCTGCCCGCGGGGGCGGCCAGGACCACGGCCTCGACCCAGCCGACCGGATCGGCGACCAGCGGGAGCCAGGCACCGTCGGCGGGGCAGGCGACCGACAACCGCGTGGCCATCATTGCCATAGTGCTGGTCGCGGTCGCCGCCACAGCGCTTCTGGTTGGGCGAGGGCTTCGCCGACGGGCCAGCCGTGCGGGTCAAGCTTCGGCGAGCAGTCCGCGCCGGCGGTTGCAGCCCGTCGGGCCGCGATGGCTGTTACCGAGTGTCGCGCTCGTCGCGGTGCTCCTGACGGGAACGATCGTTGCCCTCGCGCAGGTGGGATCGGGCAGTGGGTCCAAGCCATCGGCGCTCGCGTTCAACCCGTTCCTCGATCCCGGGACTCCGCTGTCGGGCACCGCGCCGGACTTCACGCTCTCGGACCAGTTCGGACGACCGGTGTCGCTGCGCTCATTCCGGGGCAAGGTCGTGATCCTCGCCTTCAACGATTCCGAATGCACGACCGTGTGTCCCCTCACGACCACGGCGATGCTCGATGCCAAGGCGATGCTCGGTCGCGCCGGCTCGCGCGTAGAGCTGCTCGGGATCGATGCCAATCCGGCCGCGACCTCGCTCGAGGACGTGTGGTCCTACTCAGAGCTCCACGGGATGCTGCACGCATGGCATTTCCTCACCGGATCCCTGCCGCAACTGCGGCAGGTGTGGAAACGCTACGGAGTCGAGGCGGCTGTCGAGCGGGGTCAGATCACTCACACCCCGGCCCTGTTCGTGATCGGTCCGCAGGGGCGGAAGGCCAAGGTCTACATCACCCAGATGTCGTACTCGGCGATCGGCCAGCTTGGCCAGGTGCTCGCCCACGAGGCGTCCACCCTCCTGCCGGATCATCCTCGCGTGCGCTCGGATCTCTCCTATACACGCGTCCCGCCGATAACCCCGGCACAGGCCGCGACGCTCCCGCGCGCCGGCGGAGGATCCGTTGCACTCGGCCCCGGGAAATCGGCCCACCTATATGTGTTCTTCGCGACCTGGGATCAGGAAACGAGCGGCCTGGCCGGCGAGCTGGACAAGCTCAACGGCTACGCGTCAGCTGCTGCCCGGCTCGGACTCCCGCCTCTCACCGCCGTCGACGAGGGGAGCGTCGAGCCGTCCTCGGGCACGCTGAGCAACTTCCTCAGGCGCATTCCGCGACCGTTGTCGTACCCGCTGGCCGTCGATCGGACCGGCCGGGTCGCCGATGGATATGAGGTCCTCGGCGCCCCGTGGTTCGTGCTCACCTCGCCGACCGGGCAGATCCTCTACTACCGCGAGGTCTCGACGGCCGGCTGGCCGAGCCCCAAGGTGCTGATCCGCTACGTCCGAGCCGCGCTCGCCCGCGTCCCCCGCACGGCCGGCGCCTCAACCGTGCGTCGGGATCTCGCCGGGTCGCCAGCCCCGCTGGCGGCCGTCCACCAGCAGGCGAACCGGCTCCTGGGAACCGAGCCGGCATTGGCGGCCAGGGTCCGGGCGCTGCGCGGGTATCCGATCGTGATCAACGCGTGGGCGTCGTGGTGCGCGCCGTGCCGCTCGGAGTTCGGCCTATTCGCCTCCGCGTCCGCGCGCTACGGCCGCCGGGTCGCGTTTCTCGGCGCCAACACGAACGACTCACCCGGCGACGCGCGCACCTTCCTGGCTCAGCACCCGGTCAGCTATCCAAGCTACGAGACGACCACCAGCAATCTCAGCGATCTGGCGGTCATCGGTGGGCTGCCGACGACGATCTACATCAATCCGGCGGGTAAGGTCGTGTTCGTGCACACGGGTCAGTACGACTCGCAGGGAACACTCGATCAGGACATCGGCACCTACGCGCTGGGGGGCTGACGTTGCCGCCGTCCGGCTGCCGCTCAGTCGGCCGCGAGCGCAGCCGGCCTCAGCAGGTGGTCGGTCCGTTCGATCCAGGGCTTGGCGCGCAGGCGCTCGAACATCGAGCGGGCCCTCCGGAGCACGGCGGTGGCCTCTTCGGTGCGGCGCAGCTCCAGCAGAATCCGTCCGTGGTCGAGCGTGGCGCGAGCAAGGGCAAACGGGTTGCCGGAGGCCTCGATCACCGCGACCGCTTCGGCGAACTCGGCTTCGGCTCGCTGGAGCTCACCGCGCTCTGCCTGCAGCAGGCCGCTGGCGCGCTGTAGTTGCCCGCGCGTGAGCGAAAGCTCGACGTGCACGCGGCCGGCGAGCAACTCCTCGACCACGCTGTCCTGTCCGGACTCGATCAGGGCTTCGAGAACGTCGCCGAGATAGAACATATGAGTCAACCCTCCGAGGAGGTTCTCCTCGGGCGCAACCGTGATCAGTGGCATTGCCTCGTCGGAGCGTCCCGCCGCCCGGAGGGCGACACCCTTGGCGATGCCTTCGACGACAGCGAGCTCGTGCCACTCCGACGGCTGTACCTGCGCGGCCAGCCACGCGTCGAGCCCGGCCAAATCGCCGCGGGCGGACAGGATCAGTGGCGCAAAGACTGCGGCCAGGCGAATGATGCCGGTTTCGCCCTCCGTGTTCAGGCTCTCACTGAGGGCAAGGGCCTCGTCCCATTCTCCGCTGAATGCGTGAACCCCGACGCGCTGGGCGACGAGGTCCTGCTCCCAGCTGCGATAGCCACGCTCCCGCGCCAGCATCAGGCCGCGCCCGAGGAGCTCGCCGGCCTTCTCGGGAGCCCCTGTGCTGAGCCGGTGCTCGGCCAGATTGAAATAGCCCCGCAGCGCCTGATCGGTGACATCCGATTCCAGGGCTACCTGCAGTGCGAGCGCGATCACCGCCCCGGCTTCGACCAGCCGGCCGTGGTACTGCAGGGCGATTCCGCGCGTCATGGCGGCCTCGGCCAACACGGGGCGCAGCCCGCAGGGGTCGGCGATCGACAGCGCCCTCTCCGACTCCTCGAGTGCCCTCGTGTAGTTCCCGGTCAGGAAAGCCACCCGGCCACGGCGCGCCGCGAGCTCGGCCAGCGTCTGCTCGCCACTCAGCACCTGGCGGGCGCGGTCGATCAGCTCGCCCGCCTCCTCGAGTCGATTCTCATCGATCAAGACATTCGCCAGCAGGGCACGGTTTCGGGCGGCGTCCTCGTCGCGGCCGGTGGCGTCGAGGACGGCGATCGCATCGGTGAGAAGTGTGTGCGCGGCGTCTGGGTCGCCGGCGCGAGCCGCCGCGACACCTGCCTCGGCCAGCAGACTGGAGCGCTCGACGTCATCATCGGCGAGCGCGGCCGCCTGCTCGAAGTAACGTCGCGCCTCGGCGGCGAGGGCGAGCGATCCGGCACGACGCCCCGCGGCGGCGAGGGTCTCGCGCGCGGAGGCCCGGATGGCGTCGGCATCGGACGCGTCCGGATCCGCCTTGACGGCATCGAGGTAATGGCTTGCCAGCACCTCGGCAATCTCGGTGGCGTCACCCCACGCCGATCGCAGGTATTCAGCGGCGGCGAGATGGCGCGCCTTGCGGTCTCGGCGCGAGAGGGTATCCAGCGCGATCGTCCGCAGGAGTCCCTGGAGAAAGTGGTACTGCCCCTGCTCGGCGAAGCGCGAATCCTCGTGGCGCCCGAGGACCTGCTTGGCGACCAGCCCGTCGAGGGTCGCCTGCACATCGCCTTCTGGCCGCCCACTGACCGCGGCCAATGCCGCCGTCGGGAACGCCATTCCCAGAACCGCGGCATCCTGGAGCGTCGAGCGCTCGACCGCATCGAGATTGTCAAGCCTGGCTGCCACCAGCGCCTGAAGGGTCTCCGGCACCTCGAGATCGCCGATGGGGGCGGACACGATGTAACGCTGGCCCTGCTCGGTCAGGACGCCGCGGTCCAGCAGCATCCGCACCGTCTCGACCGCATAGAGCGGCACGCCCTCTGCTCGCGCGAGGATCCGGGCCATCAGGTCCTCGGGCAGACCGGGCACGACACTGTCGAGCAAGGTCCGCATCGACGCCGAGTTGAGCGGCCCCAGGCGCACGAGCGTCCCCAGGTTGGTAAGCCGCGTCTCGACCTCGGGGCGGCCAAGCGCGAGGATGTAGATCGGGAACTCCGCCGACCATTCGAGCAGATACTCGATGAACTCGAGTAGACCACTGTCCGCCCACTGCAGATCCTCGAATGCGAGGATCACCGGGTACGTCTGGGCCATCCGTTCGAAGAACAGCCGCCAACCTGAGAAGAGGTCCGCTGCCTCGGTCGCCGTGCGTTGCTCGAGGCCCAGCAGGTGAGCCAATCGCGGCTCGATCAGTGCACGCTCGCGCTCATCCGGGACATGCTGCTGGACGACTGCGCGCAGCTTTGCGCGCGCGGCGTGCGGAGGTTCCTCCTCGAGTATTCCCGCGCGCGTCCTCACCATCTCGGCGACCGCCCAATATCCCACCCCCTCGCCGTATGACAGGCACCGACCCTGATGCCACCACCGGTCAGCACTGCTCCCGTCGACGTACTTGAAGAACTCCCACAGCAAGCGCGACTTCCCGCAGCCGGCCTCGCCGAGCACGGTGACGAGCCGCGCTCGATTGTCCGCCGCGCTGGCCTCGGCTGACTCGATGACCACCTCTAGCTCGGCCTCACGTCCGACGAACTGCGCTTCGAGCCCAGCCCCGCGTCGCGCGCCTCCGGCGCCGGCGACGACCCGCAGCGCCGTCCAAGCCCGGACTGGCTGTTCGCGGCCCTTGACCTGGTGGACGCCGGCGTCCTCGAAGGCGATGGCCGCCTCAGACGCCCGCCGAGTGATGTCATCGACCAACACACATCCAGGGTGGGCGATCGACTGCAGGCGAGACGCGGTGTTGACGGTGTCGCCGAGCACCATGCCCTCGCTCTCCGCGCCCAGCTCGACGGCGGCGCGTCCCGTCAGTACTCCAGCTCTCGCCCGTAGCTCGGGTACCCCCACCTCCTGGCCCAGGGCGGTGACCGATTGTGTCAGGGCGAGGGCGGCGCGCACGGCGCGCTCAGCGTCGTCCTCGCGAGCCTGGGGGCTGCCCCACACAGCCATGACCGCATCGCCGATGAACTTCTCCACGGTGCCCCCGTATCGCTCGATCAGCGTGCGGCAGCGATCGAAGTAGCGCGAGAGCAGGTCCCGCACCTCCTCGGGATCGCGGTGCTCAGACAGAGCCGTGAAACCGACCAGGTCCGCGAACAGCACTGACACGAGCCGGCGCTCAGTGACGTGCTGCAGCTCGCCGGGCAGTGAGGCGCTGGTCGTGGCCGCCTGCGGAGCTCCGCACGCACCACAGAAGCGATCCGCGGGATCGGTGGCAGCTCCACACGCCGCGCACACTGTGGCCAGCGCCGCTCCGCACCGGACGCAGAACCTGTGGCCAGGCCGGTTGTCCGCACCGCAGCTCCGGCAGTTCATCGGCGAGCCATCCTACCCATCACGCGTTTGGCGATGGGCGCGACGGGCAGGCGGCTTACTCAGCGAAGGTCATTCAAACGGCTCACGTCAGATCCGGATCCGCCCGACTCAATACGTTGGAGTCCTCGTGGACGTACCGGCTGCGTAGCGCGTTGCCCTGGCGTCCGACGGCTTGGAAAGCCGGACGCTGCGCACGATCTCAATGCCCATGGCCAGCGGGAAACAGAGCAGCCACAGCAGGGGCGAGGTCAGAATCGGGTCGTCGGGAGCTGCGGAATCATGCAGCAGCTTCATCGTTTTACCTCCGTAGGTGAGATGCCGGGCCTATCGACGAACCTCATCGTGCGACGGCCCACCCTCGAAGCCAAGTTTGGTAAAGCGGTGCTTCAGCTACGCACAGCGCAGCGCATCGTCCCGCCGCAATCCAATTGTTGAGTTCGACAGCAGTGCTGCTGGCTTTTGGAGAGCCGGTCCGAGCGAGGCCTTCTGGCCGCGCGGTGACCGGCGCCTACTTCAGCGCAGCGAAAGCGTGGTGATCTTTCGCCTGTGCGCGTTGGAGGTGGTGCTGAGCCACACGCGCGCGCTGAGGTGGTGGCGTCTGCGGAGCAGCTTTCGGCCGGTCGCGTTGAGCGTAAGTGCGGCTGTCGTATATCGGCCGACGGCAATCCTGAGTGTCAGCGCGCCGATCGTCACGACCCCGCTGGCTCTGTGCGCGGACAGCGCGAGCTTCAGGCCGCAGACGCCCGTCCGCGCCGCCCGGCACGCCACCCCCACGAGGGCCGAGGCACCACCCGGCCCGGCCGATGTCGCCCGCGCCGCGCCCTCGATCACGGACTCTCCGGGGAAGTCGACCTCGTTGTCGTTCGCCGCGCCCCACTCGATCACGATCGAACCATCGAGCGGCGGAGATACGAACGGCTTCGGACCGCGCTCGAACGTGTAGGTGGTAGCCCCGCGTGGCGCGCGCGACGATCCGCGCCCACCACCCCCGCCGCTGCCGACGTCGGGCGAATCGCTCTGGCTGCAGCTCTTGCCCCCGATCGCGGGACAGTCGAAGATCCCGCCACTGCCGCCGCCCCCGCCGCCGAAGTAGCCGCCGCCCCCACCACTGGCGTCCTTCACGCCGCACCCCAGACAAGGACGCAGCTGCGCGTTGCCACCACCGGCGCCATCGCGATCGCTACCGCTACCGCTACCCCGACGAGCATGATCCGTGGTCCGTGCATCCCTCACAGAAAGGCTCTCACTCGGGGCTATATCGGCAAGCGGTACCGCGTGGCAAGTCGGGAGCTTGTGAGGACAGCCCCTAAAGCTCAGGCGCGATCGAGGAGCTGAGCGAGTGTCCGCGCACTGGCGACCGACTCGGGCCGCTCGACCACGATGTCCGATCCTGGCCGGGCCTCTTCGTCGCAGCGTTTGATGAGCAGCCACTGCGGCGTCTCGCCTCCCCGCGTGCGTTGCAGCGCGAACCCGCCGCGGAGCTTCGCGCCATGCAGCACGAACACGGCATGGCCGCGCTCAAGCGCCTCCGGCCACGGCACCCGCCCGCTCTGCTCGTAGGAGCCGCGGTCCCAGAGAATCACGCCGCCCCCACCACCGGTGAGACCTTCGAATTCGTTGTGCTCGAGGGCATGGTCCTCAACCTGGACCGCGAACCGCTTGACGGCCAGATCGAGCGATGGTCCCTTGGGAACCGCCCATGAACGCATGGCCCCGCCAACCTCGAGGCGCAGGTCGAAGTGATGGGCAGTCGCTTGATGCTCCTGGACCACGAACACGCCGGCCGCCACTCCGCGCAATGCGAACTGCTCGTGCCCCTCGACGTCCGCGGGAGATATGACGGACGAGGCGGCCTCCAACGCGGCGAGCCAGGCCACCAGCTCATCGAGTGCAGCCGCGGGGCCCTCGGCCTGGACCAGCAACCTCGCGCCCTCGTCGGTCAGACGTACCCATCCCGATAGACCGAGCCCCAACGCCCGCGATCGCACCTCGGGGCCCAGAGCGGCCACCTGGCCGGCGACCGCGATCCGCAGAGCAGAAGCCTCGCTCACGCCAGCGATTATCACCACCTCGGCCGCAGACGATGAAGGCGTCGGTGCTGGCGGGTCGATCCCGAGCTCTGCGATGAGTGTCGCGGCGCGAGCGCCGTTCTCGCCGACCCGCTCGGGGACGGGTGCACCGGCGTCGAGCAGCAGCCGGACGATCTCGGCATAGGGCTGCTTGGAGATCTCGTCGGCGATGCGCATCGAGGGGCCTCCCTCCGGGTCGTGGCAGTGCCGGGAGCCGTGCAGCGTCGCACCGATTGCGCTGCCGCCGTGACGGAACGTGAGGGCTGCACCGCGGGCAACGAGCTCGCGTGCCATCGGCACACGGCCGCGCCAGCAGGCTTGCCCGAGTGGGATCCCCTCGCGCTCGGGATCACCGTCAACCCGAGCGCCGGCGTCGAGCAGACGGCGCATCGCCTCAAGGTGGCCGCCCTGGATCGAGAGCATCAGCATCTCGTCGAGCATCGAAACAGCGATGCCGCTCGGCATAGCGGGGACCTTGCCAGAGAGGTACTTGCCAATCGCGCGGTCCTCGTCGGTGACCGTTGCCTGATCGGCGCCGCGCTCGCGGAGCGCCGTGGCGACCGCTTCCTCGCCCCAGCGAACCGCGACCTGGAGCGGGGTGAGGCTGTGCTCGTCGAGCGCCTCGATCGGCGCGCCGGCGTCGAGCAGCGCGGCGATCGTCCGCGGCGGCCGCCGGCGCCAGAGGGCCTGATGCAGCTGGTCCGCCGACGCCCGCGCGCCATGCGTGCAGAACATCTCGACCATCTCGGCGTTGGGGAAGTTCAGCGCCCGCCCGAGGTCGTAGTCGACCAGGTCCTGCCGCGCACCGGCGTCGATCACGAGCATCGCGCACGTCGGGTCCGGGAACTCACACGCGTGATAGAGCACCTCGTTGCCGTGATAGCCATCGCGCTCGTCCGTTGGGTCGGCGCCCGCCTCGAGCAACATCCGCGTCAGCTCGGGGTCACCATTGATCCCAGCTGCGCCGTACAGCGCAACCTGCAACCACGCCCCGTCGGGAACGAACCACGCATTTGGATCGGCGCCGGCGGCGAGCAGGCGGCGCACGACCTCCCGGATTCCGGACGTCCGATCCGGGGCGCCGCGAAGCAACCGCGAGAAACACGCGTACAAGATCGGCTGCCAGCCATTCGGGCCCGTCGGCTCGTTGACCGGTGTCCGGCCGCGCCGCCAGCCGGCGCGACACCTCGTCGGCCTCTCCCGTCACACACGCGCAGGCGAGGTCGCGACGCGCAAGCGCGGGATCGGCATCGAGCAGCGCCCGTGCACGCCGTAGGTCGTCGGACGTCGCCGATACGACCAGCGCAGCCGCCCGTCCGGAGGCATCGAGCGTGAGCGCTTCAACATGAAACTTCATCCGCGGCCAGGAGCGACAGCCGTATTCGCGCGCGAGCGCGAGTTGCGCGATCGCGAGCGACGGGAACTCACCCGTCTTGCGGCGACGCTTCGCTTCATCGCGCAGGTGGCGCAGGTCGGGACGGGGCGGCAATGCGCGCGGCTCGGACATCTCAGCTCCTTTCGGTCTCCGACGGGTCCGCACGTCGGGCCGAAAGTCACGTCCGACACCAGGCACACCAAACACTGCTCACAGATGGGCCTGAGACCCTTTCCGCGGACCGGATGCGTCCTGCACGCCCCACCCCCGTTACCGCACGCGGGATCCCCCAGCACCCCGTATTGCGCGTACACGACGGCCGGCCGATGGTCCTCCGGCTCAGCCGGTGACTGGGCAACGTGAGCGCGGTCGCGCGAGGTCGGCCAGCAGCCGCGTGACCACGCCATGGTCGGTGACCAGCCCGAGATGGGAGACCCCCGGGTTGTCAGTGAGGCGGAACCGGTAGCAGCGCATCTTGCGCCAGACACCGACCGCGTTGTTGGTGATGTATTCCTGGTTGCTGTCGCCCGGCAGGTCGATGTAGTCCGCCGTGGCCTGGTCGACCACTTGGCCCCGTGTCAGGTTCGGCAGGACGATGCCCACGGGAGTCGGGAGGCCCGAGCCCTTCTCCGCCGAGACATCGACGTTGGGGAAGTGCTGGCGGTCAGCAAAGCGAACGAAACCAAGGTAGTGCTCGACCATCGGCTTGATCGACTCCAGTCCAGCGTCGTGCAGCAAGCGTGCGGTGTCGGCCGGGGTGTAGCTGCGACCCGTCGCTCGGTTCTCGATCACGACCTCGCGGTGTCCGAACACGGCCGGGTCCGACGCGCTCATCCAGGTCGCCGGGGACAACGCCATCAGGCGCGCGCTGCTGCGCGCCGTCGCGACGGTTGTCGGCAACGAGAAGGCGCTGGGCACCTCAACGCCCGTGAACACCCAGGTCCAAAGCGCGCCCTGTCCGGGAAGGTTGCCCGCGATGTCGGTGAACCCCTGGATGTACTTGTGCTTCCACCTAGCCGAGACGTGCGTCAACAGATACTGGGCGTACAGCGGCCCGTTGGAGTGGCCGACGAGGCGGACGGGGCGCTTGTGATTGACCCGCCAGGTCCGCACGATCAGCCGCTTGGTTCGGGAAAGGAACCCGTCCAGGTCGGGCGTGAGCCGGAAGTCGTAGCCGGCCACGACGAGGTTGCGGCCAGCCCTGTAGCCGCTGGCCTCGAGCGCCGTGTACAACGGGTTGTAGATCGGCGCGCTGGCCGTCTGCCCGTAATGCGGGATGGACACCCTCACCCCAGGTGGCAGCGAGAAGCGTTTGGCGAACGAGAGGCGCGAGCTCGCCTTCCACCGCGGCGTGATCAGCTTGTCGCGACACACCTGACTGAACGTCGTTCCGACGTTCGCGGGGATCCCATCCTCGAAGGAGCCCGAGCGCGGGCAGCTCTTCACGCTGGTCTGGTCGTGGACGGTGACCCGCAGCACCGTCGTCCCGTAGCCCGGGAAAAAGACCACCGGAGTGCGCGGCGCAGCCGCGACCGCCGACGAGGACGCGAGTACGAACGTCACCGCCGCCGCGATGGCCACACGCGGCCATGTTGAGAACACGAGTCGAACCGTCACCTCGAAGGGCGCCGGGATCCGCGGGTTAGCTTTACTCATGATCGCGGTCCAGGCTACAAAGATTCTCTGCCGCCGCGATCGGCGCAACGAGCACGCCGCTATCGGCCGTGCTCAGCCCCCGGGTGCGTTGTTGCCGGTGCTTGTCAGCACGTCCGGGATCGGCGCGAGCGTCTCGAGCGCGGCGTCGACATCGGCATCGACCTGCTCGCGCCGTCTGGACTGTGGGTTCTGGACGGTCACTTCGCCGCCGACCCGCAGGGTAAGACGATCCCGCTGAACGCCCACATCCGCCTGGCCAACCCGCGCACCAGCGCGACCGAGGACAGCCGCCTCTGTCGCCGCGGCTACAACTACGACAACGGAGTCGACCTGGCCGGCAACCTGGACGTGGGGTTGACCCTCAACTGCTTCCAGCGGAACCTGAAGCGCCAGTTCATCGCCAATCAGATAGGGCTGATCGGCGAGCCGATGGTCGACTACATCTCACCGATCGGGGGCGGCTACTTCTTCGCGGTGCCGGGCGTGCGCGATTCGACCGACTGGCCAGCCGCGGCAAACCTAAGCTCTCCGGTCGGAAGCGTGCCGGAAGAACCGCTCATGCCAAGCGAGTACAAACCCGAGTATCCGACCGGACCGGCTGGCTACTTCTTGACGGTCAGAATCGTGTTCATCGAGTACGGATGGATGGTGCACCGGAAGTGGTACTTCCCCGGCTCCAGGAACGTGCGCTCGAACTTGATCCCGGACACGCCGGTGGCCGAGGTGAACTCGCGATGACCTACGCCCTTCGGGCCGGAGAGCAGTGTGACGTTGTGCGAGTCGAAATTCTGTTTGCTCCACACCCACCTGATCTTCTGCCCCTTCTTGACCGTCAGCCTCGCAACCGAGAAGTAATCATCCGCGACCGTGATCGTCTTGACCTTGCGCTTGCTTGAGTGCTTGCCCGGATTGGCCGCTGCCGGGATCACACCGGCGCCCACTCCGAGCACAAGCGTGCCGATCGCGACCACGACCCTAAGAGATTTCATCGGTCATCCGTGGACACCTGCCCACGCTCGCGGCTCACGGATGCACTATGAGTCGCACCCTACCGCACCGCATTACGCGACTCATCGACCAGCCGCCGCTACCCACCGCCGGCTCTAGTAGGAGTAGGGCGACGCTCCGCGCTCTTTGGTGTTCGAGCACCACTTGTTCTTCGGCACGCCCTTGCACGGATTCGGCATCGTCGGCAGCTTGCTGGTCGGCAGCGAATGCATGACTATCTTCGACGGGTCGCGCTTCGGATAGTGGTCGCCTGGCTGGCAGCCGAACGGCGGGAGTTGATCACCCGAGTCGCACAGCACCTCATCTAGGAACGGGACGTTGAGGTTTGGCGGCACATTGGTCTTGGTGCACGTCGGATATTTCGTCTCGAGGTTCTGCGCGTCCGGGTTTAGAGCGCCTGAGGTGTCCTTGTTACCCGAGAAGCAGTCGCTCGGATGGGACTCTAGGTTCAGCTGTTCGAAATCGCCGTTCGTCGGGTTCTTGAAACCGCCGTCGTGGGAGAACGTGTTGTCGAGCAGGCGGTTGCCCCAGTCGTCGTACAGGCAGCTTCCCTTGCCGAGCAACGGCGAGTTCAGCGTGCCGCCGGTGCACGGCTTGCCCTGATCGGGGTAGGCGACGAAGATCACGCCCCAAGCCTTGTTGTTGGCAAACCGGTTGTGCATGATCGTGTCGTTGCGCCCGCCCGAGACCGACATGCCGGTGCCGTCCGGGCCCTGCGCGGCCGACCCCAGCGCAGGCACGTTCGCATTGTTGTTGTCGTGCACGTAGTTGTGCTCGAACACCCAGCACGAGGTCGTGTGTGTCATCGGGCTGGTGCGACCGTGCGGGCATGCGCCGTTCTGTGGAGGCGGGTTGTCGCCGTTCTGGCTGTTGGTCGAGAACCCGTCGGTGTTCTTGTCGAACTGCGAGTGCTCGATCAGCATGCTGCCGCCCGAATTCGAGCCTGAGTAACCGAGCGCGCTGTACTCGCCCCAGGCGTGGCTAACGACCTGGTCGCAGGCCTGCTTGCACGCGCCGATGTAATAGCCCGAGTCATTGAAGTTGCTTGTGTACGTTTTGTTCCACGTACCGCCGCTCCAGCGGCTCGAGAAGATCCCATACGCGGCGGCGCTGTCTGGATGTTTCTGGTCGTAGTACGTGCTCGTGGCGTTCAGGTAGGAGCCCACGTACCCATGACCGATCGACTTCGGGCCGAGCTTGGCAGCGTCCCACCAGATCTCGTTACCCGACTCGCCGGAGCCGGTGAGGAAGTTGCACACAGTCAGGTTTTGCACCCACACGTTGTTCGCGTTCCAGACGAGGATGCCGTTGAGACCGAGGTGACTGCCGAGCCCCGCCGGGCCCCGGTTCTGCGCCGAAGCCTTTCTGCTGCACTTCGAGGTCCCCGGCTTCGTACCGTCGACGATCACGGTGTTGCGGTTCATTCCTCGCAAATAGATGTTCGGCTTCGTGATCAGTACGCCGGCTGCGAGCGCGGGCTGGCCCGGTACCTTGGATCCGGTCTTGGTCTTGTAGTCACCCGGGCCGACAAGGATCCAATCACCCGACTTGGCGGCATTCACCGCGGCCTGAATCGTCTTGTACTGACCGGGGATCCCCTTGTAGGAGCCCACCAGCAAAACCTTGGTATGTGCCTTTGCGCTTGCTGCCGGCGCAAGGACGGCGACAGCTGCAGCAACGAGGACTGCAAAACCCGCTGGAACGATACGGCGCATCTGGACTCCTCTCTCCGTTCGGCCGCTACGGCCCTGCCGCTACGGCCGGCGCGATCCTACAACTCGGCGCTGGTAGGGGGATGCGAGATCGCGTGTGCATCGCTGGTCGGACCGGACTCGAGCGCTGTTACCGATGGCCTGCGTGTGCTGCCTCGACGCAGTGCGGACTCGCCGGCCGATCAGCGTCGGGATCGGCAACGTGGCCGGCGGACGGTACGCGACGGTCAGTGGCGGCTGGCAGAACGGGACAACCGGCAAGACCTCGTCGGTCGGTGGCGACGAGAGGAATCATGCCGTCAGCTACGTTGGCGCCGACAACCAACAGTCCGGCCGCCCGCGGTCGCACTGACGCGTGTGGGCAATGCGACAAGCGGTGGTAGCGGCCTCACCGTCGCGGGGCTCAGCTCGGATGAGCGGGCTGCGACGCGTTGCGCGCCGGGCCCAACGCTCGTCGAAGATCCCGCACACGTCAAAGCCAAGATTCGTGGTTCGCTTGACGTCCGAGGACGGTGAGCGAGGGTGCGCCGAGACGGCGGCGTTCGACCACCGAGGCCGAGTTTTTCAGCGTTGGCGTCGTAGGCGCCCATTCACACCCATCCGGAGGCGCATCCGGTCCGGCTTCTCGGCCATCGCCGTGGCGTGGGTCATATCTGCTCATCGCGGGACATGGGACACCGAGCTGGACTGGTCGTCGCAGTCATGGGCGTCGCGGCCGTTTGGCGCCGACGGGCGCCGCTCACGTTCGCGCTCGTAGCCCTCACCGGGGCCAGCGTCCTGGTCGCGGCGTGGGGCAAGGCCAACCTTACCGTCGCGCCTCTGTACGCACAGGCGTTCGTGCCCTACACGATCGCCAAAGAGTGTCCAGGGGTTCGCGCGCTGTTCGGGCTCGCGGATCCACGAGTGACTATCGCGACGTCTTGGTCATTGGGACCAGCTCGCCCAGGGCTCGTGCTCTGGAACCCATTCGCCCAGGGTGCCAGGACCGGGCAGCCCCCGGCTTGGAAGGTTCGATTCCTCCGCCGCGTCGTTGGTGGGAATTGGAGGTGGGCGTTCGTCTCGTCGGCCACGGGCGTGTGCGTCGCCCGTGCTACTGCCGCACGGACGCGCGGCCTCGGGCAGCGCGCGATCAAAGCCGCCGGCAGCAATGGCGTCCCCCGCCGATGCTGGCACGATCACTACAGCCCGATGCGAAAGCGGCTGAGCGGAGGGCCGATAGCCGGGCTGGCTATCTAGACGCTCCGCCCGAGTCCTGGGGGTGGAACCTTTTGATGGCCTGATGACTCTTTATGGCGTGAGCACGACTGAACCCGCTGATCCTCTGGCGAAGAAGCCTGGTCTGCCTCATGAGGAGTTCGAGCTGTTCTACCGCAGGGAGTTCGGCCGTTCGGTGCGTCTGGTATGGCTGCTTACCGGATCGCAGGCGGTGGCGGAGGACGTCGTGCAGGAGGCGATGGCGGAGCTGTTCGGCCGTTTCTCGCAGGTGCGTACGCCGGAGGCCTATCTTCGTCGTGGTTTGGTGAATGGGGCCAGGAGGTGGCATCGTCGTGAGCGACTGCGCCGAGAGCGGCTCAGCGTCCTGGTGGGCGAGGAGGTCGTTCTCGATCAGCTGGACAGCACCATCCTTGAGGCTGTAGGTCGGCTTCCCTACCGCCAGCGCGTGGTCATCGTCGCTCGCTACTGGGGCGGGTGGACGGAGGCGGACATCGCAAGGGTTCTTCGCTGCCGTCCGGGCACCGTCAAATCGTTGGCGTCTCGTGAACTCGCGCGGCTACGCAGAGAGGTGGAGCAATGACCGAACGGGTGGCAGACCTCGAGCGCCGTTTGCAGCGGGTATTGGACGACGCTGCGGCACAGATCACAGTCCATCCGCTGGACTGGGAGGATCGGGAGCCGTCAAGGGCGCAAAGACCGAGGCGGTGGCCGCCTAGCCTCGGCACTCTGGCGGCATGCGCGCTCGTTGCGATCACGCTCGCCATCACTGCCGGAGCGATGCTGCTCTTCGCTCATCGGGCGTCGGTCGCTTCCGCACCTCCCAGACCGACTGTTGCCGCGAAGCCACGACCGACGTTCGCATCCGAGGCAGCTCTGGTTGGCCGAGTCCATCGTCTCCGTGGCACCCCGATCATGATCCTTGCGTGGGCCTCGTGGTGCGGTCCTTGCCAACCAGACCTCCAGCGCGTTCTACGGGCCGCCGCTCACTACCACCACGAAGTCAAGTTCCTGCTCGCCGACACCACCGACTCGCGCAAGCGCGCTCGCCGAGTTCTCATCCGACGCGGACTGCGCTATCCGATTTACGAGACCCAGACGAAGCTTCAGGGCATCGTCCCACAGCCCCTCCGTGGCTTGCCCACCCTGATCTTCATCAACCGGCAAGGGAAAGTCTCCTACGTCCATCCGGGCGAGTACCTCTCGGTGGCAGCGATCGAGCACGACATAGAGATCCACCTATCGAATGGCTGACCCCGGCTACGCGCTCGCTCCCCACTAGATTGAGATCCATCAGACGGCTCGAGCAGACCACAATCGTTGACCTTCCGTATTGGGCCAGAAGCGCAGTGATGAAGACCAGCCTCGGTGACCAGATCGATCGGCTCAGCAACGAGGGCGTGATCCGGCTCGATCGAGCGATCATCGTCTTCATCGGTCTCGCGTTAGCTCTCTGTGGCGGCCGGCCCGCCGAGATGGTTCCAGTCCGGGTCGGCGTGGACACGAAGCGGAAGGCGGTCTCCGGTCCGAGCTTCAGAGCGGCTGCCGCCGCGCGTGGGTGGAAGCGGTCGTCTCGGGATCGCGCCGGTCGTATTCGGGTTCGGCCCTGGGTGCGCTCGCGCCTTCACTGTCAACGGCCGTCTGTTTCTCCCCATCCGCGGCCATCATTTCTCCCCACTGGCGGCCATGGTTTCTCCCCACTGGTGGCCATCGAATCTCCCCACCATCAGGGATGCTCGCGCGTGGTCAGACCAGGGGCTTGACCCCCTTGCCGGCGGTCGCCTGGGCGAGTCGGTAGCTGTCCTGGCCTTCGGTGATGATCACGTGGGCGTGGTGCAGTAGCCGGTCGACGGTTGCGGTCGCGATGCTCTTGGGCATCAGTTCGTCGAACCCGGACGGGTGAACGTTCGAGGAGATCGCGATTGATCGTTTCTCGTAGGCGGCGTCGATCACTCGGAATAGCGCCTCGGCGGCGTCGGCGGACACGGGCACCAGGCCGACGTCGTCGATCACCACGAGATCCGCTCGGATGAGTTTTGAGATGGCCTTGTTGATGCTGTCGTCGGCGCGGTGGCGGCGCAGCAGTTGCGCGAGTGTCCCGAGTGTGTGCCACGCGACGGTGTTGCCGTTGTCGATCGCCAGATGGCCGAGTGCTTCGACCAGATGGCTCTTGCCGGTACCGCTCGGGCCGCACACGACCAGCACTTCGGCGCGGTCGATCCATTCGAGGGTTTGGAGCGCGCGCTGGGTCTGGGTCGGGATCGCCGATCGGTCTGGCTCCCAGGCGTCGAACGTTTTGCCGGCTGGCAAGCCCGAGGCGCGGCGCCGGTTTCGGATCGTTGCCTGTTCGCGGCCTTTCACTTCCTCGGCGAGCAGCACGCGCAGGACCTCGGCGTGCTCCCAGCGTTGCGCGGTCGCGGTGGCGATCACCTCGGGTGCGGCTCTGCGGATGTATGGCAGCCCCATGCGGCGCAGCAGCTGCTCGAGCTCTGAGGACAGCGGCGGTGGGGCGGGTGGCTTCGACTTCGCCTGCGACTGCACCTGATGGTGTCGCTGGGCAGCGAACTGTTCGTGTGACGCACCCGTTTCACCCGTGGCGCAGCTGGGAGTTCGTGTTCATCGTGGCGCGCCAGAACTGGGGCGAGGATCGGGTGCTGTTCTTCGATGAGGATGGCGTGCGCCGGTCGTTGCCGCGAGCGTGGACGGATGCCGCGGATGTGGATCCGTTCGTGGCGCTGGCAGCGGGCCGGAGTCCGTTCCGAGTCGAGGATCTGGTGGAGCTGGTCGACCTGATCGCAGCTGACGCTCTCCGCAGTGCGTAAAAGAAATTATGCCGCATCTGTTAGCGAGATTTTGCCGCGCTTGTTCCCGCTGTCCAGTTCGTTAGGCTGATTAGCACAGCGGATAATGCCAGTGAGAGGCGCGTGGCGAAACCGTTCTGGGTCTTTCCGTCCGAGCAGGACGGCAGAATCATCTTGACAATGATTGTGAGGTGATCGATGGCGCGTGGTGGCGAGGATCCGAAGGTCGCAGCGTTGAGGGCGGAACGCAGCCTGAATTCGCGGCCCGAGGCGGTGAGGGACGACCAGTTCGCCGCCTCGGAGTTTCTGGACGCGCGTGATCTGGTGCAGGTCAAGTACGAGATGGTCCGCAGGGCACGGGTCGACGGGGAGCCGGTGAGCCGCACGGCGGAGGCGTTCGGGTTCTCGCGCCCTTCTTTCTATGCGGCTCAGCGCGCGCTGGATGAGGGCGGGCTGCAGGCGCTGGTGCCGGCACGTCCGGGGCCAAAGGGAGCCCATAAGATGTCTGGCGAGGTTGTTGCGTTCGCGCGCGAGAGGCTCGCCGCCGACCCGAAGCTCTCCTCGCTGGCGCTGGTCGAGCTGATCGCCGAGCGGTTCGGGGTGCGGGTTCATCGCCGCTCGGTCGAGCGCGCACTCGCCCGCGCCGAGCGGGCCGAGGAGGCGCGTGATGAAAGCGAGGGTGACTGATGCGCGAGACGCCGTCATCGATGTGGAGCGCTATGAGCAGCTGCGCGTGCACGCGTTGGAGGGCGGGCCGTCGGGGTTCAGACTGGGGCTTGCGCTGCTGGAGCGCCGTGGGGTGGCGGCTTGGACACGCGCCTGGAGCAGTACCGCAGCCGCCGGGCCCGCGGCGAGAGTCCCGGCAGCGGCAGTGCCGCCGGTGGCGGCTGATGACGAGCTTGTTGGAGTGCTGGCGAGCATGGCACTCGCATGCGTGGCTGCGAGGTGAGCGGTCGTGAGTCTCGGGATGGTCATCCAGAAAGTGTCGGCCGAGCACCTCGCGCGTGGCGCGTATCTGTATGTGCGCCAGTCGACGCTGCGCCAGGTCAAGGACAACACCGAGTCCGCGCAGCGCCAATACGCGCTGCGTCAACGCGCGATCGCGCTCGGCTGGCCGGTCGAGCAGATCGTCGTGATCGACACCGACCAGGGCCAGTCCGGCGCGAGCGCCGCCGATCGCGAGGGGTTCCAACGGCTCGTGGCCGACGTCGGCCTCGGGAAGGCCGGGATCGTGCTCGGCCTGGAGGTCTCCCGGCTGGCACGCAACAACGCCGACTGGCACCGACTGTTGGAGATCTCCGCACTCGCGGGAACCTTGATCTGCGACGAGGACGGGCTCTATGACCCGGCCGACTTCAACGACCGCCTCCTGCTCGGCCTCAAAGGCACGATGAGCGAGGCCGAGCTTCACTTCATCCGCGCCCGGCTGCAGGGCGGGATCCTGTCCAAGGCACGCCGCGGTGAGCTGGCGATGCCGCTCCCCGTCGGACTGGTGACCGATCCGACCGGGAAGGTCGTGCTCGATCCCGACGGCGCCGTGCAGGAGGCGCTCGCGCATCTGTTCCAGACGTTCGAGCGGACCGGTTCGGCGCGCGCGGTCGTGCAGACCTTCAACCGCGAGGGGCTGCTGTTCCCAGCCCGTGTGCGGGCGGGTGACCACAAGGGCGAGCTGACCTGGGCGCCGCTGACGCACTGGCGGGTGCTGCGCACGCTGCACAACCCGCGCTATGCCGGCGCGTTCGCCTATGGACAGCGGCGCACCCGCAAGACCCCAGGCGGGAAGACGACCACGCGCTCGGTGCCCCGCGAGCAGTGGATGCTGATCAAAGACGCGCACGCGGGATACATCACCTTCGAGCATTACGAGCGCAACCTCAAGACGCTCGCCGCCAACGCGACCTCGCACGGCCCCGACCGCGCCGCCGGCCCGGCTCGCGAAGGAGCCGCACTGCTCCAAGGACTCGCGATCTGCGGCCGCTGCGGCCGGCGGATGACCGTCCGCTATCACGCCCGAGGCGGCACGCGGGTGCCGGACTATCAGTGCGTCGGCGACAGCATCCAGAACGGCGGCAGCCGCTGCCTCGTGATCCCAGGGGCCGCCGGCGTCGATGAGGCGATCGGCAAGCTGCTGCTCGACACGGTCACGCCGCTGGCCCTCGACGTCGCGCTCGGCGTGCAGGCCGAGCTCGAGGCACGCGCTGAGGAAGCCGACCGGCTCAGGCGCACCCACGTCGAACGTGCCCGCCAGCGCGCCGAACTCGCGCGCCGCCGGTATCTCGCCGTCGACCCCGACAACCGGCTCGTCGCCGACACTCTCGAGGCCGACTGGAACGACGCGCTGCGCTCACTCCAGTCCACCCGAGACGAATACGAGCGACAGACCGCCGATGCCAACGCCGCGCTCACCGAAGAGCGCAAGCAACAGATCCGCCAACTCGCCTCCGACTTCCCCAAGCTGTGGAACGACCCGGCAACCCCGCCACGGGAACGCAAACGGATCGCGCGCCTGCTCATCGAGGACGTCACTCTGGCCCGAACCGACCAGATCCATTTGCACGTCCGCTTCCGCGGCGGCCAGACCACCACCCTGACGATCCCCCGCGCGCTGAACGCCTGGGAAGCCCGCCAGACCCCCGCCGACACCCTCGCCGAGATCGACCGGCTGCTCGACGAACACACCGACGCCGAAGTCGCCACCACCCTCAACCAGGCCGGCCACCGGTCCGGCACCGGCAAGCCGTTCAATCGCACGATGATCATCAAGCTGCGCGACAGCAACGGCCTTCCCGGCCACCGCCAGCGCCTGCTCGCCCGCGGCCTTCTCACCCATCAACAGATCGCTCAGCAACTCGGCGTGAGCCCCAAGACGATCCACGCATGGCGGCGCGCTGGACTACTCCGCGCCCACCGCGCCAACGACAAGAACGACTGGGTCTATGAGCCGCCCACCACCGGCGACCCCAGACTCGTCAAACGCCGCGGCTGGCGGCACTCCAAACGAGAACCAGCCCGATCAACCCAAGGAGGTGCAATATGAGACCAACTCCTTCGATTGGGGATCGGCGGGCTCGCAGGTCGCGACCGTCAGCCCGTAATGACGTGAAACCTCGACGATCATCGGGTTGCGGACCGCGATCCCACACGTGCTCGACCGTCACCGTCTTCTCGTTGTCGGTCAATGCGTAGGTCGGGACACCATCGAACCTGCGCAGCGTCCGATCCAGCCCAATCACCACCGACGGCAGCGTCTTGTCGCGCAGCGGCACCACCACCCGGTAGCGCGACCACGCCAACCACGCGCAGAACAACACCGTCCTCGCCCCGGCGATCAACGGTCCCTCGCCATAGTCCTACTGCAACCACAGCCCTGGCTCCGGGATCCACGGCCTGGTGCGCCGGCCGTGCTTCTGGCGCCAGCGGCGCTTGGCCTCGGCCACCGCCCGCCGGGTCGTGCGCTCCGATCCCTCATACCCCATCGCCACCAGCTTCGAGTGCGCCTGATCAGCACGGATCCGCCCGCGCGAGCGATCCACCAGCTCCTCGATCTTCGCCGACACCGGATCCGCCACCGGCCGCCGGTTCGGCACCCGCGCCGGCGGCGCACCGCCCGTCGCCTCCCGCACCGCGACCCAGTGCGCGACCGTCTTGTGATCGCACCCGACCAGCACCGCCGCCTGGCGGAACGAGCCGGTCAAGTCATACGCCTCAAGGATCTCCATCACTTCCTCCGCTCTCTTCACGGCCGGCCTCCAGATCGCGCGTTGACACCAACACGCGCCCGAGTACCGCCGCCTCAGGACAGAACCGTGGGGAGAAAACGTGGCCACCCATGGGGAGAAACGATGGCCACCAGTGGGGAGATTCAGTGGCCGCCTACGGGGAGCTTTCCATGGCCGCCGTCACTTCACGGGGACCTGTAGTTCGCGGTCCTCGTCTCCGAGATCCGAGTCGAGGGCCTCATCCCAGCAAATGAGGCGACGGCATCGGCAGTTCGCGGGGAGCTGCTGTGCTGCCAACGTCGCCTCCGGCGGGGGTACTCCCGATTTGGGCGCACCCATCCGGGCCGCGCCCAAATCCGGAGTGGGTGCTCTCCGGGACAAGGGGACTCGCCGGAACAGCCAGAAAGACCTGAGGTGTCGGGCTCACGCCGGCGGCCGCGCCCAACCGATCAGAACAACGAGCGGTCGCGCAAAGCGTCTATCCGACTGCTTCCAAAACCTTCCATGGCGCGCGGCCGGACTCCCGCGGACATCCCATCCTGAAGAAGAAACCTATCGATTAGCAGGACATTCCTGAGATGGAGCCAGCCGGGATCGAACCGGCGACCTCCTGCTTGCAAAGAGCCAGCGACCTGGTACGGCTATAGGCGGGATTCAGGTTTTCCTGCAAATCCGTGCCTTGGTGCCAGGCTGCGGGTCGTCTGAGGGTCGTATCGCGGCTATAGAGGCTTCCAAGAAGCTTCCATCCGCGCGTGGCGTGCGGCGGTGTCGACGCCAGCGTTTGCACGACAACCGCAAGCCTGATCGCCGGAAACGGCGAGGGTACCGGCGGCGGCAGCGGCTGGAAGATCTGCTCGTCGACCGCAAAGCCGCTTGACAGGATCCGTCCGGCCGCCGATACACTTCACGCTATCCCCCCAGTCGCTTCGGTGGCTGGGTGCGAGGCCCGCTTTCGCGGGCCTCAGCGATTTAAGGAGCCAGGTCGCCGGGCGCTACCACGAGTCGGGCTTGTGGAACTGCCCCTGCACGTCCCTCATTACGGCTGGGAACTGGCTCGCTGCTACCGGACCCTGGCGCAGCTGCTTGAAGAACGTCGGCTGAAGATCAAGGCTACGCCTGGCTGACCGATGAGGGTTGACCACTCCGACCCTGATCCCCAGCTCGTTCCTCGTGATGTCGATCGGCTCCTTCAGATCAGCGTCGTTCGAGAACACGATGGCGACCTCGCAATCTCCGCGGAACGCGTCAAGGAGCAGGTAGCTCGCGAGGTTCACATCCGAGCCCTTCTCTTCCGTCTTCCAGACTTCCGCGGTCCTGGGTCCGCCCCGTGGCGGATGCACGAGTGTCATCCGCACGGGCCGGGTGCGGAAGGTACCGAGGTGCACGGAGAGGTTTGGGAGCGTGTGAAGCGCCCGGAGATACGTCTGCTGTCGCACTGGCTGCTGTAGGTCGGGCGGCCGAGAGTCAACGATGGCAGTGAAGTACCGGATCCGGTTGATCTGGTTCCTAGGGAACAACCTGGCGGAAAGCGCCGCGAGATCCAGCCACTTGTACGGCGTGCCTTTGACCGCGCCGTAGTACAGGTTGAAGCCGTCGACGTAGACGTTCGTCTTCACCGGGCGCCAACCATACCCTCGGCGCTGGACTCGTCATCCGGGTCGAGCGGATCGCTCGGATGCTCGTCACGTGGCGAAGGGTGGAGCAGCTCGGCGAACTCCGTCGCCATCCGAGAACGACGCATCGTTCGGCGCCGGGCATCTGACAGCTCACGCACGTAGACAGCTCGAGTCACGTTGGCGTCCCGGTGTCCGAGCAGGAACGCGACCTCGTCAACGCTCTCGCCCGCCAGGAGCGCACGGCTGGCGACTGTATGTCGGAAGCTGTGCATGGAGGGGAGCGCTCCATGTGGAACCCGGACCGGACTCCCATGCTCATCAAGGGCATGTAACGCCGGGAATGTGGGCCGACCGTCTTGATCAGTGGCCTTGAACTGCGCTGAGCGGAGTGCACGAGCGATGTTGCGCTGACCGAACGGGCGGCCGGAGCGCGTCGCGAACACGAAATCCCTCGGGCCGACCAAGGCCGATCGCCGCCGGTGTTCCGCGAGGAGCCGCGCCAGCTCCGGCGGAACTGGAACCGTCCGCGCGGATCCGTCGGTCTTTGTTGGACCGAGGTTCCCGTGGCGGTCGACCTGGTGGCCGAACTCGATCTCGGCGTCTTCGGCATCTTGGACACGGACATCCGTCCAGCTGAGGGCGAGGAGCTCCGACAGCCGCGCGCCGGTCAGTGCAGCAACAGTGAACAGCGTGCGGTACGGCTCATCAGCGGCAGCGATCGTCTGTTCGAGCTCGCAACGCTCGAACACCCGCCGCCGCTGCCCCTTCGACGGCTTCGGCCGTTCCGAAGGAAGCATCAGCGACACCGGGTTCACCCCGGCCCAGCCGAGCCGTCGCGCCGCATACCGGTAGATCCGGTTCGCGACGCCGACGACGATGACGATCGTTGACTCGGAGAGGCCGCACGCCCGCAGTTCCCGCACGAGGCCGGCGAGGTCGTCCGGTGTGATCGTGTCGAGGCGACGAGCGCCGAAGCGCACGAGCAGATGCTGCTGGATCGCGTTGCGGTAGCAGGACCGCGTCGCGGGCCTGAGGTCGACCACCGGCCCGTCGAGCCAACGAGCCGCAGCATCGCCGAACCGAACGCGGCCGTTGTTCGCGACCCGCTCACCGCGCGCCCGCTGCGACAACAGCTCGTCTCGTACTGCACGGGCAGTCGTGATTCCTCCGTCGATGGTGCGCCAGCGCTGCCTGCCGCTCCCGTCCTTGAAGCCGACCTCGTAGACCCCGGAACCGCGGCGGTAGATGTTGCGTTCTACGCGCACACGGCGTGGCTGGGTGTTGTCCTCGCTCATGACAGCCCCTACGCGACGCGCTGAAGCGTCGTTGCCAGATGGCGCGGCCGCCCTCCGGTCCGGCGCCAAGCGTCCAAGTCGGTGCGACGGAAGTACAGTTTGCAGTTCGGCCCGTCCTGCTCGGATGGAATCGCGCGCTCGGCGGCAAGCTTCCGCAGCGTGTCGCGATGGATGCCGAGGTAGTCGGCCGCGTGCCCCGAGTCGAACCATTGATCCTCGCCATCCGACTCGGAGGTCTGGGATGGATTGCCGCCAGCTGCAAGATATTCAGCCACGCGCTTAGCGAGCTGATCGATCAGGGCGTCGACCAGTGAGCTTGCTGGGAAGCCGGTGCTTGTCGGCTCGGCCTGGGTGCTCCGGCGGTTGAACGCAGGGGTCGCCAACTCGAGCCGCGGTGTGGCGTACGCTGCCATTGTCGTGACCTCCTTGATAGGTCTCGGCTAGGCCCCGGGGTGTTTGCCCACCGCCGGGGCCGCTTCTTTTTGCTTACAAGGTTAAGCTGCCAGAGACCTCGGACGGATCCGCGTAACGATGTAAGCTCGCGAAATGACTTCGGTTGATACCGACGACTTGATCGACACACACGGCGTCGCCGAAATCCTCGGCCTTGCCTACCGAAATACCGTGCACCAATACCAGCAGCGGTACAGCGACATGCCAAGGCCCGTGTTCGACCTCGGCAAGGGACGCGTCAAGCTCTGGCTCCGCTCCGAGATTGTCGCTTGGTCGGAGCAACAAGCCGCC
This sequence comes from uncultured Solirubrobacterales bacterium, assembly GCA_963796885.1. Taxonomy (GTDB): domain Bacteria; phylum Actinomycetota; class Thermoleophilia; order Solirubrobacterales; family Solirubrobacteraceae; genus Palsa-465. The sequence goes on along the minus strand of CAWCNP010000022.1, from coordinate 869,357 downwards.
CGTGCCCATACGCGACCTGATCGTCGCGGAGTTCGTTGATGCCGTTCAGGCGCAACTCGGCGTTGCGCCGCCATGACCGCGAGAAGATGACCTCCTTTCTCAGCGATTCCGCTGAGAAAGGAACAACCCACCTTTCCACGGCGGGCCCTGCCGGGCACGCAGTACGACGTGGATTCCGACGCGGCGCTTTGGAAGCCGAGGCCTCATACGAGGCTTCCATAACGCTTCCATAGGACGCGAAACCGCATCCTAGCGAGCTTGCGCTGACGACGGAATGTGCCTGTTTCCAGCACCTTTCCCAGTGGAGCCAGCCGGGATCGAACCGGCGACCTCCTGCTTGCAAAGCAGGCGCTCTCCCAACTGAGCTATGGCCCCTGAGACGATCGAGTCTAGGCCAACGAGCAGGGATGGTCAGCTAACCGGACGTATGTTTCGTTCAGCTGACCAGGGTCGAGGGCGCCGGCGCGTTAGCCCTCGAAGTCGAAGTCGCGCGGCGGGCGCTGTTCGAACCACAGGCGATCGTGGTCGGGCGTGTCCTGGAGGAACTCGGGCGTCTCCTCGAGGACATCCTCGTCGGCCTTCTTCTCGCTGCTCTGGTCAGCCGGGGCCGGTTCGTGACCTTGACCGGCGGCGGCGTGCTCCTCCTCCGCATCGCCTGTGTGCTCAGATTGATCGACGTCTCGGACGTCGAATTCAGCCGTTTCCTCGCTGAGATGGCCGCGGCTGGGTGGCGGCGTGGCCGCTCGCGGCGGCGGTGGTGGCGCCTCGTCGGGCTCCTGGTCGAAGATCTGGGTCGGCGCGTCTGGCTCGGTGGGCGCGGCCGAGCTACTCGCAGGCGGGTCGTCGCGGAACGGATCATCGTCCTCGAAGGGCGAGTCCTCGTCCGCGAGCGGCGAATCGTCTTCCGCCAACGGCTCTTCCTCGGCGTCGAACAACCCTGGCTCTTCAGCCAGGGCCTCAGATTCGTCGGCGAACGGGTCATCCCACGGCTCGGCAAGCTCGCCCTCGTGTTCGCCCTCGGGGGCTTCTAAGGGGGCCTCGAGATCGGGCTGGGCTTCCTCCTCGGGCGCTCTGCGCACGGGCCCGAGGGCTTCCTGCTCGTCCCGCTCGATCTCAGCAGGATCAGCGCCGCGCCGGCGCTTTAGCTCCAAATGCTCGCGAATTGCGTCATCAAGCAAACCCATAGCCGCAAAGGCTACTCGGCACCGACCACGTTCGCTGCCTGCGGCCTTGCACGAATCGTACGATTCTTGCCCTGGCGCTTGGCGGTGTACAGGGCGCCGTCTGCAGCGGCTATCAGCGTGTGGGTGTCGCCCTCCTCGGAGGCGGCAACGCCGACGCTGGCCGTGATGCGGAGCTGACCTTGGCCGTCGGATCGGGGGACCCGGAGATCCTCCACGGCCAGGCGCACGCGCTCGGCTATCGCGTGCGCCCCCTCGAGGTCCGTGTGGGGCAGAATCAGCGCCATCTCGTCGCCACCGTAGCGGGCTGGAACATCGACCTCACGGGAACTGTCGTGAAGGACGCGGGCTACCTGCTTGAGGACCACGTCGCCCTGCGGATGCCCGTAGTCATCGTTGATCGACTTGAAGCCGTCGATGTCGAGCATGATCAGCGCCAGCCGATGGTGATAGCGCCTGACCTGCTCTGCCTCGAGGCTCAACAGTTCCTGGAAGCGACCGTGGTTGCTGAGGTCGGTGAGCCCATCGGTGATCGCCTGGTGGTGAAGCTGGACGTTCTCTAGCGCGAGCGTCGTCTGTGAGGCGAGTGAACGGAGGAGGTGGCGGTCGTCGTCGGTGAACGCGCGACCTTGCCTGGCCACCGTGATCACTCCGTGCGTGCGCTCGCTCACGTCCAGCGCACGCATGCGCACGGCAGCGACGGCCCGGTCGTCCGCCCTGGCCTCCCCGAGGCCGCCGTTGCGCAAGGCCGACCGCTCGGCCTCGAGCACCTGCTCCGCGATGGCCGATAGCGAACCTACGCGTACCGATTCCGACAGGGGTTCATCGCCTCTCGATCTAGCCGTCAATCGTCCGGACGCGCCGCCCACGGCGTCCAGGGCGGTCTTCAACGCCAACTCGAGCAGGGCCTGCCGATCGAGGTTTGAGGCGAACGTCTCCCCGATCCGGCGGATCGACTCGCGCAGGCGAACCCGCTCCTCAGCGAGCTCGTCGATCCGGTGGGCGAGTTGATCGGACATCCGGTTGAACTCCACCCCCAGGGCAGCGAACTCGTCGTTGCCCTCAACCGGTACCGGGGAGGAGAAGTCTCCGCTGGCCAGGCGACGCGCCGCTTGGAGGAACCGGCCAAGTTGGCCGGCGAGCGCACGCGAGGCGACGATCGAGAAGGCGAAGGCGAGCGCAATGAACCCGGCGATGAAAGCGATCGCGATCCACCGGCTGGCGCTGAGCGACGAGGCCGTGGCGGCGACGCTCGACAGGACCGACACGGCCAGAGGGCCCCGGAAACCACGGAAGCGCTGAGTCACGGTCCGGTCTTCGGCTCCCCTGACGGTCACCGATCCTTGCCGCGGCAGGGTCAGCCGGGCGGTCGCCGGGGTTGTGCTTGCCAGCGTGCGGCCGTGCTGGCGGACGACCACGGCGACGCCGGCAGCGCGGAGCTCTCGCGCATATCCGGACGCCGTGATCTCCGAGACTGCGATTGTCGTCGGTGCTCCCGATGCCCGGATCGTCGCGGCGCCTGGGGCGATGGCGGCTCGATCGCCGATATCGACGATCTGATGAGAACCGACGCTGAGGGTGATGCGCGCCAGTCCGCTCTGCGCCAGGAGCGACCCGGCTCGGGAGCGCAGCTGATCGGCTGCAAATGGCCCGACGTTGCGCCCGATCGCCGCGGCGTCGGCGCGGGCGGCGGCCAGCTCGCTCTGGTAGATGCTCGCGGCCGCCGTGGCCAGGCCGTTGGCGCGCGCGTCCGCGTTTCCCTGCTCGCTCTGGCTGATCAGCCGGAAGACGAGAAACCCCACCGCCACCATCGGGAGAGCGACGATCACGACGAAGAAGCTGGTTAGGCGCGTGCGAAAGCTCATCCAGACCCTGCCCGGGTTGAATGCATCGGCCATCGTGCCGATGCGAACAGCATTAATGCACCCGGACGCCGGCCAGGCGCCACCAGGAACGCGGGCTAAACTGTCTCGGCACCCGGCGGCTCGCCCGCCGCACGGGGCTATAGCTCAGTTGGGAGAGCGCCTGGATCGCACCCAGGAGGTCGGGGGTTCGAGTCCCCCTAGCTCCATGATGATGATTGTGATGTCTCGGGACATGGGTCTCATGTGTCTCGGGATATAGGTCTCATTTCGGGGAGTTCGGCCAGCGGCCGGGCTGTTTGTTTTGGTTGCGCCAGTAGGTCTTGTCTGGCTGGATCAGGTGGGTGGAGAGGACTTCGCCGGTCTGGAGCTCGATGGTGGTGATGTGGTGGTCGTCGGCGAGCGCGAGGACGCGTTTGCGGGCGTGGGCGGCGCCGATGCCGAGGTGGTGCATGCGGCCGGCGCGGCGGATGCTCATCTTGCCTTTGGTGTCGAGTCGGTCGTAGCGCAGGCGGTAGTGGCGTTGGGCGTGGCCGTTGGTTGCTGGGGCGGCTTTGGGGGTGGCGCGGTACGCGTCGCCAGGAGTTCGCCGTTGCAGCGCGCGGTCAGGGCGTTGCTCGTTGTAGTGGGTGCGGAACTGATCGAGCTGCTGTTGGAGCTCAGCGAGCGCGCGGGGTGCTGGGCGGGCTCTGAGCCAGCGCTGCAGGGTTTGGTGGAAACGTTCGGTCTTGCCCTGTGTCTGGGGGTGTCCTGGGGAGCCGTTCTTCTGCCGGATCCCGAGGATCGGGAGGACGTATTCGAACGCGTTGCGAGCGCCGGTGAACCGGGACGTGTGGACGCTGCCGTTATCGGTCAACGTGCTGGCTGGCGGGCCGTATTCGTCGATCAGGCCGAGGAATACGGCAACCACGTCATCGCCCCTCACAGGTTGATGTGCGGTGCAGGACAGTAGGTAGCGGGAGTGATCATCGAGCCAGTTCAGAACCTCGACATCGGTCCCGTCAGCGAGGCGCCAGTGGATGAAGTCCGACTGCCACATCTCGTTCGGCTGGGCCATCTCGAACCGCAGGTAGGACGATCTCGGGCGCTTGCGCGGCTGCGGGGTGATCAGCCCGGCTTGATGCAGAATCCGGCTGATCGTCGCTGGCGCGGGCGGCTTGAGACCCTCGTGCTCGAGGTGCCACGCGATCGTCACGGGGCCGGCGTCGAGCCCGGCGGCGGTCAGACCGGCTCGCAGTTCGATCACCCGCGCACGAACCGCCTCAGACGTCTGGTTCGGGGTCCGCTTCGGACGCCTCGAGCGCGGCTCTAACGCCTGCAGCCCTCCTTCTCGATAGCGGGCAAGGAGGCGGTGGAGATGCCGACGGGAGATCCCGCACTCGGCAGCAGCCGCGGTCACCTCAGCTGCTTGGACACGATTTGAAGGACAGCAACGCGAGCTAGAGACATGCCCGCGACTCTTCGCCCACCCCCGGACAAGCCACGCCCGGCGATCGCCGCTACCGCACTCGCTCCGCTCGCACCTCCGCGACGACCGCCGGCGCCTCAGCTCAACCCCAGCCAGCTGTGACCTATGTCCCGAGTCATGAGGGACATATCACCTGGGACCTATGTCCTGAACCCAGACACCCCTAGCTCCATGAACGAAGCCCCCGCTAACGCGAGGGTTTCGTGTTTTGGTAGCAGGTTGCCGAGAGCGTATTTCTGCAAAGAGATCGTGGTTTTTGCCGGTTTCTTTGCAGAAATACGTCCAAACGAGGGTCAAGGTGGGCCACTTGAGCCCCTGAGACGCGAGGGCCGAGACCGGCCGGGGAAGGTCCGGCATCCCTTCGTCTTCCTGCCCGCGAGCGATAGGCAGTCTCGCTGCCTATGTCACCACCTGAAAGTCCGTCCGCATGTTCCGCGTCGCGCTTCTCGTACTCGGGCGGTTGGCGTCCGTCCGCGTTCGTTGGGGTGCTGCGTACTCGGTCACCGCCTGCCGTTTCTCGGGAGCCTCGGCAAGCTGCATGGTCGCTGGCACCGCGCCGGCGACGAGCTGGTCGACGGCCCGGCCGAGTGTGGTGCGGTCCCGCGACTCAGAAACCCGGGTATAGACCTCGAGCGTGAGCTTGGCGCTGCCGTGACCGAGCTGCCGCTGTACGTAGCGCGGCGACGCGCCGGCCTCGATCATCAGCGTCGAGTAGGTGCGACGGAATACGTGCGCCGACAGTTCTGTCGGTAGCGGCACGAGTCCGGCGTCGTGGCGCAGCTTGGCTGCGGCGGACCGGACGGGCTGAATGACGCGCCGGTTCGGATTGTCCTTGTCGCGCATCGTTCCCTTGCGTGTGGGGAACACGAGGTCGTCCGGGTGCACCTGGGCCAGGCCGTACTTGTGGGCGAGTAGCTCCTTCCGCAGCCATGGGGTCATGTCAATCTCGCGCACGCCCTGGTTCGTCTTGGCAGCCCGGATCAGGATCTTGCCGTGCTGGAAGTCGAGGTCCGCCCACGGCAGCTGGCAGAGTTCTGTGTTGCGTGTGCCGCTGGCGCTGAGCGTGGCGATCGCCGCCCGCCTCGGCGATACCACGGCCTCGATGTGGCGGTTGTAGAGCCAGCAGACGCCAGCGTCGCTCATCTGCAGCTGTTCGGCGATCTCGTTGATCGTGAGTTTCTCGGTGTCGCGGAGTCTGCGGACCTCTTGTGCCTTACGGAGCGTCTCCGGCCGTATACGGCTGTCGATCTGCTCGGCGGCTTCGAGTAGCGTCATCACCTCGTCCGGCTCGAGCCAGTCGCGAGGCTTCGTTTTGGGGACCTTCACTCGGTGCTTTTTGTCGCGTGCTGGATTGCTTGCAAGATGGAGGTCTGGTGCACGGACGGCTTCATCGAGAGTCTGTGAGAGGAGGTTGATGTCCGGTGTTGGCACGCCGAGCCGTCGGTCAGCGCGTCGTCATCATCACTACGATCCCGCGCCGCCCCCTTTGCTAGGAGAACGAGATGGCCAAACTCGAGGTGTCAGATATCGCCCGCAGCATCAAGGGGCGCATTCGGGAGGTCGAAGCGCAGCTCAAGGACCACAAGGCTTTGAGCGACGAGCTCGAGCGTCTAAAGGGTGCGCTGAGTCGGCTGGAAGGCGGAGTACGCGCTCGCGTCGACGGCACGCGCCGTCGCGAGCGGCCGGTCACGCACCCCGCGACGGCGCCAGCGCCAAAGGACACGTCACCGGCGAGGAGCACCAGCGCCCGCGCGTCGCGCGGTGAGAACAAGACCAAGATCCTCGCTGCGCTAAAGGATGGGCCCAAGACCGCCTCGGAGATCGCAAACGAAACGGGCATCAAGGCGGGCACCGTCAGCGCGTCGCTGAGTAAGCTCGCGAAGGCCGGCGAGGTAGTCAAGGCCGACCGGGGCTACGCGCTCCCAAAGTAACCTCCAACGATCGGAAGTGAGCATGGCCTTTGAAGTCGGTAAGCGCGTCGTAGCGGAGTCTGAGTCAACGAGCCGCCGGCCCCGCTGCGGTGTCGTTGAGGAAGTGTTGCGCGGCGAACCCTCGCCTCGGTATCGCATTCGCTGGGACGATGGCCACGAGAGCATCTACGCGCCCGCGAGCGGAGCCCTCCGAGCCGAACCGCGCCCGAAACGGCAACGACAATCGACGCCGCGGAAACGCTGACCCAAGCCTCGCCAATCCAGCTAGATACAGCAGTGCCGACTCTGGCTGGAGAACGTCCGCGAGGCGCAGCCTCGGAGTCCGAGCCGCACACCTGCCGATAGGCCGCACGGATGCAGCAGCGCTGGGAGGCTTATCGTCGTCTCCGCCGCCGACGTCGTGTGCGGGCTTCTCCCGATCGGTTAGGCGTCGACGCGGGTGGTCTCGCGTGGCGGGTGAGGTCAATGGCGGTCAGGATCGGGCTGAGCACGATGATCGTCACCAGCGCGATCGATGCACGGTGCTGGCCCGAGGGACGACAGGAGATCGATTGGGCTACCCGTGTTCATGAGGCGGCGAGCGCGGGCTTGTGGGCTGGTATGGCGCCCGCGTTGGATGCGGCGTGGTCGTCGAGCAGTTTCAGGGCGGTCTCGAGGCCGCGGGCGAGGAGTTGGTCGGAGAGGTCGCGGTCGGTCAGTGCCCTGGCGAGCTGCAGGGTGCCGACCATCAGTCCGAAGACGGTGAGCGCATCCGTTCGCGCAGCCTCGACGTCTGTCGGGTCAAGGCGCGACGCGATGTCGTCGATCTCGGCCATCAGTTCGTCGGTGAAGACCTGTCTGGTGGCGGTGGGGCGGCGGGCGATCTCGTCGAGCAGCGCAGCCGACGGGCAGCCGTCGGCGTACTGATCGCGGTGTTGCGGGGACAGGTAGGACCGCACGAACGCCTTCAGTCCGTCCCGATCCGGTGGCTGGGCGTCAACGCTCTGGCGTTGTGCGCGCAGCTGATCGGCGAGGACGTTCGCGACTAGATCCTCCTTGGAGGCGAAGTGGGCGTAGAAGGCGCCGTTCGTCAGGCCGGCGTCGGACATCAAGGTCGCCACGCCGGCGCCGTCGATGCCGTCCTGATTGAAGCGCCGCCCGGCCGTTTGGAGGATGCGTTCTCTGGTGGCCTGCTTCTGGTCCTTGCCGTATCGCATCGCGAACCTCTGTCGTCGAACTGGTCTCGATCATGCCGTGGGCACTGCTAGGCGGGGTCTGACCTCAGGCCAGTCAACTCGTGAACCCGCTCACACTCCGCCATTGCATTATAGCCGTAATTCGATATTATGACCGTAATGCAACCCTGCGGGCACGCACAAGGAGAACCAGCATGACCACCGTCCGCACACCCACGGATACGGCTCTGAACACGACGTGGAAGAACGCGGCGACACACACCATCGACGCCGGCGGCGTGGAGTTCGCCTACCGCCAGCTCGGCCCGAGCACGGGGGTGCCGGTCGTATTCCTCACCCACCTCGCCGCAGTCCTTGACAACTGGGACCCCCGGATCGTGGACGGCATCGCCGCCGAGCATCGGGTCATCACCTTCGACAACCGAGGCGTCGGCGCCTCCAGCGGGTCCACGCCGACGACCATCGAGGCGATGGCGAGCGACGCCGTCGCCTTCATCCACGCCCTCGGCTTCGATCAGGTCGACCTGTTCGGGTTCTCCATGGGCGGCATGATCGCCCAGGTGATCGCCCAAACAGAGCCGGGGCTCGTGCGCAAGATGATCCTCGCCGGAACCGGCCCCGCAGGCGGCGAAGGCATCGACAAAGTCACCCGCATCTCCTACCTCGACACCGCGCGAGGACTGCTCACCCACCAAGACCCCAAGCAATTCCTGTTCTTCACCCGCACCCCGAACGGACGCCGAGCCGGCAAGGAGTTCCTAGCACGACTGAAAGAACGCACAAGCCACCGCGACGAGGCCATCTCCATAGGCTCATTCCGCGCCCAGCTGAAAGCCATCCACCGATGGGCTCAGCGGAAGCCCACGGACCTCTCGAGCATCCACCAACCGGTGCTCGTCATCAACGGTGAGAGCGACAAGATGGTCCCGACCAAGAACACCGTCGACCTCGATCGACGACTCTCGAACAGCCAGCTCGTCGTCTATCCCGACGCCGGGCACGGCGGGGTTTTCCAGTACCACCAGGACTTCGTCAAACGGGCCCTCGAGTTCCTATGAGAGCTCCCGCTCCGCCCCACACCCCCGCGGATGACATGTCGATTGGCCTTCGCATGTACTCCGCGCCGCGGCCGACCCGGTCGCGTCCTTCCACGCGCTGCGAACGGCTGGCAAGACGCCGCCGGCGAGAACGGTCATGAAGGCATTCGTCGTCGAGCACTACGGCAAGGACGGACTCCGCGCCGCTGACGTACCCGAACCGGCTTTCGGTGACGGTGACGTGCTGGTCAAGGTGAGCGCCGCCGGCATCAACCCGCTAGACAAGATGGTCCGCAACGGGGAGTTCAAGCGGCTGCTGAAGTACCACACCCCGTTCGTGCTCGGCCACGACGTCGCCGGCGTGGTGACCAGCGTCGGCTCGGCCGTACGCGACTACCAGGTGGGCGACGAGGTCTACGCTCGCCCGCGCGACCTGCGGATCGGAACCTTCGCGGAGTACATCGCGATCAACCAGGACGACGTTGCCCCCAAGCCAGCCTCGCTCACCCTGCACGAGGCGGCCGCGGTGCCGCTCGTGTCACTGGCTGCCTGGCAGGCCCTCGTCGACCGCGCCGACGTGCGGCCCGGCCAGAAGGTCCTCGTTCACGCCGGCTCCGGCGGGCTGGGGTCGACCGTCATCCAGCTCGCCAAGCACCTCGGCGCCACTGTGGCCACGACCGCCCGCGGCGAGAACGCGGAGCTGGTGCGCAGCCTCGGCGCGGACGTCGTCGTGGACTACACCAAGGAGGACTTCGCCGAGCTCCTCTCCGGCTACGACGTCGTATTGGACTCGCTAGGGAGCGAGAACCTCGAGCGGTCCCTCACGGTCCTCAAGCCGGGCGGACAGGCGATCAGCGTGACCGGCCCGCCGGACCCCGGGTTCGCGAAGCAGCTCGGAGCACCGAAGTTCGTGGGCGTCGTGATGGGACTCCTGAGCCGCAAGGTCCGCAAGCAGGCGCGGAAGCTAGGCGTGAGCTACTCGTTCCTGTTCATGCAAGCCAACGGCCGGCAGCTGCGCGAGCTGGCCCCCCTCTACGACGCCGGCCACCTCCGCCCGCTCATCGACAAGACGCTCCCGTTCGACCACACCCCCGAGGCGCTCGCATACCTCGAGCAAGGCCGCGCCAACGGCAAGGTCCTCATCACGCTCGACTGACAACACCGCCTGCCGCCCAACGCCAGCAACGGGTCCCGACATGGTGATCATCGCAAGCGACGCGAGCGCCGTAGCCGGAACGACCCTCCGTGGCGCAAGCGAGCGCGGCCCGGCGCTGGCGCGAGAACGAAGCAGTCGTGCAAGCCCGGCCCGGCACACGCTCGGTTTGCGAAGTTGGGAATGTTCCTCGCCCGCCTACAATCCTTGTCGTGACGAAGCTCGCGCGCGCGATTCGCTCATGGTTGCGCCAGTTGTTCTCAGCGCAGGGCTACAACGAGGGCTTGGAAACGAGGGAAGGGCAAGGAGATAACCCGCAGGCCGTCAAGCAAGGGCGGATGCGGTGGTTCGGATGAGGTTCCGGGCGCGCTGAGCGTTCATGCCAGCCGGTATCCGAGCGATGCCGGCAGCACGTACAGCGCGACGTACACTTCCCACAGGGCGGTGACGACGTAGCGCGCGCCTTAGCCCCGTCCTGACTGACCAAGTGGGGGCTCCTCAGCGCACGATCGTGAAGCTGAGTGTCTTCGGGAGCGAGGTTGCTAGGTTGGCGTTGGTGGCAGTGATCACCACGTTGTAGTGGCCGGGCGCAAGCCGGCGCTTGCGCGAGAGCCTGCCCTGGAACCTGATCTTGTCCTTGCCCGCCCTGGCGGCCATCGACAGTGCCCCCTTGACCTTGTTGCCCTGCTCGAACACCAGCTTCGCCGTGACTTTCTCGCTGACCGAGAAGCTGAACGTCGTTCCCACCGGGGCCTTGCGCGCGGAGGCGATCGTGGGGAACGCAGTCCCCTCGCGCCAGCGCGGGTGCGTCTGCTCAAAGCCACTCACCACCGGGGTTGGCGTGACCACAGTCTTCGCCATCGCTGCTCCACATGCCGAGGCGGCGGCATTGTCGCCAGGATCGCCGCCGTATGAGGCGTACCACCAATAGGTGCCGATTGCCGTGGGGGTGAAGCTGACCGATGGATGGTAGGGACGGTTTCCCGACACGCTTCTGGCGCCGCCCACGACTCTGCCGCCGGCCAGGCACGAGCTCGGCGCCGAAGGCAGTGGACCGAACACCCGGAAACCAATGGTCCCGATCGGCCCGGCACCCGAGGACAACGTCGCGCTTACCGCCGAGCCGGCGATCGCTTTGCCGACCGTCCCGGACGACGGTGCCTTGACGGACAGCCTCGGGCTGCCGTTGCTAGCGCCGAGCAGCAAGCCCACGTATGCCGTGCCGTTGCCGTATCTCCCGTCCGCGGTGCAGTTACTGACCGAAGTGCACGACACGTTTGTCATGCTGACCTCTGGGTCCGCTGCCGCGTCTGCGGGCAGCGCTGCCTTCACGCCACTCGCCCACGCCCCGGCCGTCTGCGTCAGCAGGAGCGCCTGCGTGCCCGAGCCGTCGGCGTACGTACCGATGGCAGCGCAGTCGCTTACCGAGGGGCAGGACACAGAGCTCATCCTCACCGCTGGGTTCGCGGCGGCGCCGACCGGCAGGATCGCCTTCACGCCCGCAGTCCAGTGGCCCGAGGTCTCGGTCAGCGCCACCCCCTGGGCGTTGCCGGAGGTGTCGTTGTACTGGCCGACGGCGGTGCAGTTGCCGGCCGTGGCGCACGACACCGACGCGACCGACGCCGAGGGATCCGTCGTGGTGGCGGCACCGGCAGGCAGGGGCGCCGTGACGCCGGTCCCGGGTGCGCCTGAGGTCTCAGTCAGCAGCAGGCCTTGATAGTGCCCCGAGTTGTCCTGGTAGTACCCGACGGCGCTGCAGTCGCCCGCTGAGGCGCACGACACCGAGTTGAGCACGGCCGCGGTCCCGGCGCCATTCGGCAGCTTCGCTTTCGCTGCCGTCCACGTGCGGGAGCTCTCGGTGAGCAGCAAGCCCTGGGAGCCCGAGCCGTCGCTGTATTCGCCGACGGCCGTGCAGTTGCCCGTCGAGACACACGACACCGAGCCCAGAATGACGCCGGGGTTGGTGGCGGCGCCGGCGGGCAGCGTCGCGGCCGCTGCCGTCCAGGAGTCTGAGGTCTGGGTGAGCAGCAAGCCCTGTTGGTTGCCCGAGCTGTCGCTGTAATCGCCGACTGCGGTGCAGTTACCCGGTGATGTACACGACACCGAGTTGATGTTGACCTGGGGGTTGGCGGCGGGCGACGGCAGGGTCGCCTTCACGCCCGCAGCCCAGTGGCCCGAGGTCTCGGTCAGCAGCACGCCCTGGGTGTTGCCAGAGGTATCCCCGTAGGAGCCGACGGCGCTGCAGTTGCCCGTCGATGCGCACGACACCGAGTTGAGCAATGGGTTGGGGTCTGAATCTGCCCCCGCCGGCAGTGTCGCCCGCACCGCGGTCCACGTGCCGAGCTTCTCGGTCACGAGCAGGCCCAGGCGGTTGTCCAAGGCGTCCTTGTAGCGGCCGACGGCGGCGCAGTTGCCTGCCGAGGCGCATGACACCCAGTGCATCTCGACGTCCTTGTTCGTCCCGGCGTCGCCCGGGAGGGGCGCCTTGATACCGGTCCCCCAATTCAGATTCGCCGACGCCAGCGCCGCCGGCGGTCCCACCGCGGCCGCCAGCAGCGACCCAGCGGCGACCGACCCGACCGCAAGTACGCTGCCGACGTGCAGTCGAAGCCAGCCCAAAAAACCGCCCACATGCCCTATAACGCTCATCTCGCTCCCCTCACCCCAGAAGCCTGAACCCCGGCTTCTGGGAGTCGACGTCCGTGATCGATGCTGATCGCCGTCATCCTGACCGCACAGCACCCGAGCGCGCCCGTGCTCAATGAAGACCCGGCCAAAGCAGCTTACTGTGTCTTACGGAGCACGTGCGAACGTGTCAAGAAGGGGCACCAACCGGCGCCTTGGTGTGAACTACAGGGCGTCGCGCGCCTTCCGGTATGTTGCGCTGCGTGTTGACGCGGCGGGTTGCCTTCAGGATGGGCTTGGCGGCGTTCCTCGCTGCGGTGGGACTCGCGATCGCGTCGGCGGCACCCGCCCTGGCGGATCCGAGAATGTGTTTCTACGTTGAGGACCGCGTTGTGGTCGTTGGCTCCAACACGGGCCATGCGTTCGTCCAGCTGCTCCCGGACGCCGGCCCTCAAGCGGGGCAGCGCGACCTGGTTTATGGGTTCTATCCCAAGATCAAGTGGCGATTCCTCATTGGTGGCCCGGGGGACATCAAGTCAGACGCGGACAGCGGTTGGCGCTGGAAGAAGTGTGTCTACGTGAGCCGAGAAAAGTACGACAAGGCCGCAGCCAGGGTCGCGGATGATCTGAAGAACACACCGGAATACGCGCTCCTGAAGTTCAACTGCGTCGACTGGGCGTTCCGGATCGCAGGCGCCGCCGGAGTGCCGCTGCCCACCGCGAATGTGCCGCTCACCAACGTCCTTGATCCCGAGAGGCTCGCGAACAGTTTCAGGGATGAGTTCGCCCAGCAAGGAGGGCGAAACATTCCGGGCGGAAACGGTGTCTTTTCCAACTCCAACAATGTCAAGCCGACCAACGCCGTCGACGCACCCAAGATCCGGTTTTGGACCGACTCTTACGGCGATTTGAGCCGGGACGCTCGCGCGGCTCCGCGCGTTCTCGCGCGCAAGCTCGAGATGACCGCCCACGTCAGATCGCTGCCTTCGATGACCCTCGGGTTGCGGAAGCGACTGCGTGTCTCACTCCAGATACCCGGACATCATCAAGCTCTGACCAAGGTGTGGTTCGGCGACGGGACCCAGGCCCTACAGCGGCGCACGTTCTTGCACACCTACCGACGGCCAGGCACCTACCGGGCGGCGGGAGTCGTGATCGCGAACACGACGGTCTACAAATTCAGCTTCAGGGTCACCGTCGCCCGCCGCCACGGCCGCGCCGCGACGATAGTCCACGTCCCCCGCGACAAACCCAACATCCACGCCGTCCCGCCGCTGCCGCCGCGACCACCAACGCCGGAACCGGAGTAGCCAGCGCATAGCGGGTTCCGCCGGCAAGCTGTGCCCATGCAGCACTGCTGAAGCGGCCTGCGAGGGAGCAGGCCTGGCACGGCGGATATATCGGCCTCAGCGCCCCGGACACGCTCCGTAGCAACCACGGATCCTGGCAACGGCTTCACCACGTCGAGGCGGGGCTTTGCGGCGATGGCGTGGCGCGCCTGAACTGGGACGCTCGGGCAATGGGACCAGACCCCGACATCTACAACATCAAGCTCGGGTTCGAGCGCCTGGATGCGACCGGACAGCAGCTGCGCAACTCGCTTGACCTGGAGCTGCTGCGCCACGCGCGACGGGCTCTGCTTCCCCTGCCCCTGATCGATCGTCCCCAGAAGTTCTCGAGCGATGTCTTCCCGCCCTTCCGCAGGCGGCCGGCGCGTGCCCTGGCCGGAAAACGGGTCGCGGTGGTGATCTCGGGCGGCGGAGGCGCTGCGGTGGCGGTCATCGGCGCAGCGCGGGCTTTCGAGGAGGCCGGCATCGAGCCCGAGCTGATCTCCGGTTGCTCAGGCGGCGGGATGTTCGGTTCGCTATGGGCCGCGGGGCTCTCGGCACAGGAGATGGCCGACTTCGTGCTCTCCTGGGAGCCCGAGCGCTATCTCGATCCCGAGTGGTTGCGCTTTCCCAAGTTTGTGCTGACAGCGCTGCGCGGCTTCTCGGGTGCGATGAAGGGCGAGGCGGTCGAGCGGTTGTTCTCCGAGCGGTTCGACGGACTGGCGGCCGGCGAGCTGCCGATTCCACTGGCGACGATCGTTTACAACACCGACCTCGGGCTGATCGAGTACTTCGGCACCCGGACAACGCCCGACGTTCCGATCGGACGCCTGGTTCGCATCACCATTGCCCTGCCTCCGTTCATTGAAGCGGTCGAGGTGCACGGACACCTGTACGTCGACGGTGGCGTGGTCGAGTTGCTGCCAATCCAGCCGCTGCTCGATCAGGGTCCCTTTGACCATGCCTTCGGGATCAATTTCATGCTCCCGGAGGGTCTACGGCCTGATGACATCACGGGCTGGAACCGGAAACCGATGGGGATCGTACGAGCCAGCCGCGAACTCCAGCAGGCCTACCACGTTGAGTTCGCACGGCGTGCGAAACGTGAGCTGGGCGACGCCCTGACAATCATCGACGCGGCGGATCCGCGTCTGTGCCGCGGCGGTTGGCTGATGGATCTGTTCATCGACCGCAGCCACTGGCCCGACCTGATTCGCACCGGTTATGAGCGCACCACCCGTGCCTTGCAGTCGATGCGCCAGCGGCCACCTCGATCGAGCAACGGCTCCGTCCCCCGGTCTCCGGCAACGAAGACCCACTGACGCTCAGTTGTCCGGTGCAGCCAGTCTGGCTCGGATGAACTCGGTATAGGGGCTCTCCGGCTTGAGCAGGCGCCGCTCGGCCAGCAGCGCCTCGGCGACGTCGGCTCGTCCCGCACGCAGCGCCGACTCGAGGTAAGTGAGGGTGATGACGTCGCGCTGCGCCGCCGATCCGCCGAAGAGGTGCGATGAATAACGGTGGGCCGCGAACAGCTCCATTGCGCTGGCATTGTCGCCGCGGCCGAAGGCACGGAAGGCCTCGGCGATCGGCAACCCGGCCAGGCGCGCGATCGTTGCGCGCTGGCTCGTTCCGCCGGCCTGCTGACGCAGCGCGGCGAGGACACGGTCGACCCCCGCGTAGTTGTCGGTCGCTACGAACGCCATGACCGCATGCAGGTCGTTGAATCCCATGTACGCCTGATCGGCGACTTCCTCATAGCGTTCGCCGACCTTGGCCCACCGGTCCCCGACGTCCACCCCATTCATGGAGAGGCGCCACAGCAGAGCACAGCTGTCGTGCATGTCCATGAGGACGCTGTCGTCGTTGATGCGCATGTAGTGGTCGTGCAGCCCGAGAACCTCGTCGTAGTCCGCCAGCTCGATATGCATGAGGGCGAGATGCCACGCGATGTGACAGGCCAGGTAGTTCTCCTCCCCCCAGTCCCGTCGCCGGGACTGCATGAACGAGATTCCCCCATCAGTCTGGCCCTGCATCTCGTAGCAGTGGGCACGCCCGTGAATGGCCCACCGATCCCGCGGGTTGAGATCGAGAGCCCGGAGCGCGGCCTCTTCGGCGAGCCCGTATTGCCCGGACTCCTCCAGGCCGAAGGACAGCATTCCGTGGATGAACCCTCCGTCGGGCTCGGAGGGGTCCCAGTGCGGAAGCGTCCTGGCGGCGCGATCGCGTGACCTAGCGGACTGGCCCAGGAGGAAGTCCAGCTGATGGCCGAACTGGAGTGCGCACAGATCGCGCGGATGCCGGGCCAGGACATCGGCGTAGACCTGCGACGCGCCGTACCAATCGCCCTCCAACCAGAGGCGCACGGCGCGAATATGACCCCGCTCACGGTCGTTGGCACCGGCCTCGCGCGCCACCAGTTCCTCGTACTGCTCGGCGAGCCGACCCTGCATGCGGGCATCTGAAGCGACGAGATAGCCTCCCGCGACGAGGCATCGCGCCATGACGAAGTCGGGGTGCAGGCGCAACAGCTCGAGCATCGATCCGACCGGATCAGGCTCGAAGGCCAGCATCTTCCGAGCGGCAGCTGTGAATTCCTCGACCGCACCGGGGTCGTTGTAGGAGACCTCGGCGCCGAACCCGTCAGTGAGCATGACTCGCCGCCATCTTCACCCAGCCATCACGTGTCTGCGGCAACTTGAGATTGAGCACACCGCTGGCGACCTGATTGCGAAGCATCTGCGCGGTGCCGCCGCCGATCGTGAACATGCGAGAGTCGCGCACCATCCGCTCGAGCGGAAGCTCGCGGTTGTAGCCCTGGGCGCCGAACATCTGCAGGGCGTCGCTGGACACGCGGAAGGCGTTCTCCGCGGCGAAGACCTTCGCCTGCGCCGCCAGGCTCTTGTCCGGGAATCCGCCGTCGTCCTTCGAGCGCGCCGCGTTGTAGATCATCCCGCGCGCCGCGGCGAGGCCGATCTGCATGTCGGCGAGCATCCACTGCAAGCCTTGGAACTCGGCCAGCGGTCGACCGAACTGGTGCCGTTCCTTCAGTCTGTCGACGGCGAGTTCGAATGCTCCCTGCGCGATGCCGTGCGCGACGGTGGCCGCTCCAACCCGCTGTCCGTTGTAGGCATTCATGAGGCCGGCGAATCCGCGGCGTCCGCCTCCGGGCGGCCTGACGACGTGGCCGTCGGGCACGAACATATCCCGGAAGTGCACGTACGTCTCAGGGATGCCACGCAACCCCATGGCCGGGTGCCGTTCACCGATGTGCAGTCCCTCGGTCCCGTCCCGGATGGCGAGGAAACCGGCGATCCCATCGTCCTCGCCGTTGTCGATGACGCGCGCGAAGACCAGATGAACCCGGCTTACGCCCCCGCCCGTGATCCAGTACTTCGTCCCGTTGACCACGTAACCGCCGGGCACCCTCTCGGCGGTGGTCCGCATGTCAGTCGCGGCCGAGCCGGCGTCGGGTTCGGTGATGCAGATCGCCGGCTTGTCACCGCTGAGCACGTGCGAGGCGACCATCCGCTTCTGCTCGTCCGTTCCGTAGGCCATCACGGCGCCGACCCCGCCCATGTTGGCCTCGACGACGATCCGACCTGTAATCCCACAGTTGCGCGCGAGCTGCTCGATCACGAGTACCGCGTCGAGGTAGCTCATGCCGCGGCCGCCGAACTGCGTCGGGATGGTCATACCCATGAAGCCGGCATCGACAAGGTCCTGCACCGTGTCCCACGGATAGGACTCGGTCTCGTCGACCCTCTGAGCTCGGTCACGCACTGGGCCGTCGGAAAGCTCCTTGGCCTGCGTCTGCAGTAGTTCCTCTTCGGTGGACAACGGAAACTCGTACACGCTGCTCAGATCCCTTCAACCGTGATCTGACCCAGCACCTCTTCGGTGTGTTCACCGCACAGCGGCGGAGCGAGTCGATACCTCACCGGCGTGGCGGATAGCTTGAGCGGATTGCCGATCAGCGGCACCACTCCCGAGGATGCCGCAGGGTGCGCCATTTCGATCCGCATCTCGCGGGTCAGGGCCTGGGGGTCGTCGAAGACTTCGGTCACCGTGTTGATCGGGCCGCCCGGGATGCTGGCGGCCTCCATCGCCGCCAGTAGCTCTGCCTTCGAGCGCTGCGCGATGATCAGGCTGAGCAGCGAGATTAGCTCGTCGCGGTGGCGCAGCCGCTGCGGGTTGGTGGTGAAGCGCGGGTCGGTTGCCAGATGATCCGCGGCCAGGATGCGGCAGAGCTTCTGATACTGGTCGTCGTTGCCGCACGCGATGATCACATGCCCGTCTCGTACCGCGAACACCTGGTAGGGAACGATGCTCGGGTGCTGGTTGCCACGGCGCACAGGATCGCGTCCGGTGAGCAGGGTGCTGACGCCCTCGTTGGCCAGCCATGCCGTCATGACGTCGACGAGGGCGACGTCGATGGCCTGCCCGCGGCCGGTACGGTCGCGGTGGCGAAGCGCCGCGAGGATTCCTGCGGCTGCGTACATCCCGGTCATCATGTCGACGATGCCGACCGCCACCTTCATCGGTTGTCCGTCCGGCTCCCCGGTCAGCGACATGATTCCGCCCCAACCCTGCGCGAGCAGGTCGTAGCCGGTGCGGTGGGCGTTGGGACCGGTCTGTCCAAAGCCGCTGATCGAGCAGTACACGAGGCGGGGAAACCGCTCTCTCAGTGATGCGTAGTCCAATCCGGCTCGAGCCAGATCACCGACCTTGAAGTTCTCGATGAGCACGTCGGAGGTCTCCAGCAGCCGGAGGATTGCCTCGCGGCCCTCCGGGGAATGGACGTCGATCTCGGCCGACCGTTTGTTGCGGTTGATGGCCAGGTAGTAGCCACTCTCCTCGGTGGCGCCATCTGGCCCCTCGAGAAACGGCGGACCCCACCGCCGCGTGTCGTCGCCGATACCCGGCCGCTCGATCTTGATCACATCCGCCCCGAGATCGCCCAGGAGCTGCGTGCAATACGGCCCGGCCAGGATCCTGCTCAGGTCCAGGACGCGAACCCCGGACAGCGCCAAGTCCGTCGTCGGCTTCTCACCATTTTCGGGTGCCATACGCATACCGCCATTGATGATCACACGTTTCGGACGCAGTGCTCCGGCTCGTGCGGCCTCAGCCTCTCCTCAGAGCGCGGAGCTAGCCGGCGCGTTCGGCTGACGCCAGCCCGCGGCGAGCAAATGCCCCGAGCACAAACCCCGCGCCGGCGAGTCCCAGGAATGCCAGCCCGACCTTGACCGGCGAGCCGGCCAGAAGGCCACGTCCGGCCTCCAGTACGGCGGTCACGGGGTTGACGTTGGCGACGGAGTGGATCCATCCGGTCAGCAGGGGAACGGGCACGTAAACCGGAGCGAGGAAGAGGAGCACGAACACGGGCATCTGAATCAGCGCCCCCGCCTGCTCAGTGCGGAGGAACATCGCGACCCCGCAGGCCCACAACGCCGAGACGAGATTCACGATCACGCCCAGACCGACCAGTCCGACCAGGTCGATCCCGCTGCCGTAGACGTTCATCCCCGCGATCAGCGCGGCGACCGTGACCACGCTCCCCGTCAGCGCCCAACGCAGGAGTGCGCCCACAGCGTAGCCCGCGATGATCCCGCTGCGGCGTGGGGCGCTCAGGAGCAGCCGCCGGGCAAATCCCGAGTCGAAGTCGCGAGCGATGGCAAAGCCGGTGAAGACACCACCGAAGGCAGCTGACTGCAGGAAAACGAAGACAAACTGAAACGCCGTGTAGCCCGGGCGGTAGTGGAAGTTCGGGATGTCGGCGATCCGCGACAGGCCACCCGCGAAGGCGACCAGGAAGAACAGCGGGAAGATGATCGACGGCACGAGGATCGCCGGATTGACAAGCGTGTTGTGGATCGAGCGCCAGGCGACGCCCCGGGTCACGTTGAAAAAGCGCCTCATGGCTCTCGACACCCAGCTCTCATCGCCGCGCCAGCCTCGTCCTCATCGCGGCCTCGGAAAGACCGAGCGTGGTGACAAGCAGGATGAGCGCAAAGCCGAACCCGAGCGCGAGCGCCCGCACATCCCAACCCTTGATGACCAGGCTGCGCAGCGACTCGATCAGGTAGGAGACCGGGTTATAGGTCGCGACATCGCGAAACCATTGCGTCTTGATCAGGTTGCGGGGCAGGCTCGAGGAACTCAGGAACAAGGTCACGAAAAGCAGCGGGAAGATTCCCTGGACCGCCTCGCCAGTCCCGAAGCGGAGGGCCAGCAGGCCGCCCAGACTGGCGAATGCGAAGGCGATGAGGATCGACAGGGCCAGCAGCACGATGGCACCGGCGAAGCCGCTGACGAGCGTGACTCCGCTGGCCAGCCCGACGAGGAGGTAGGCGACCGCCTGCACGGTGCCGAGCACGAGCGCGCCACCCAGCTGGCCGAGCAACAGTGCCTGTCCGCGAAGCGGCGTGAGTGCCAACCGGTTCAGGAAGCCGCTCTCGATGTCGCGGGCCAGATCGACACCCGCGGTGATGGAGACGAACATCGCACCCTGAATGAAGGTCATCGCGATGAGAAAGTCCCGGTAGTGGTGGGTGGGGAAACCAGGGATGCGGGTGGCCGGGCTGAGCGCCGAGCCGTTGATCGCGAACAGGATCAACGGGAAGATCATCGGGAAGATCAGGAGCGAGCGCTGGCGCGCCGTGCGGACGACGGCCCGCCGCGCCACGGCCAGCGTCTGCTCCATCAGACCCGTCCCGTGCGACGCGCGTCCGCTGACCTGCGCGGGAAGCGCCGACTCAACCGCCACGCCGCCTCCGTCCACGCGACGGCGGTCCGGCCGCCGCCTCGTCGGAAGCGCCGTCACCAGAGCCCTCCAGCTTTCGTCCGGTCTTGGCCAGGAAGACGTCGTCGAGTGAGGGCTGGTGGAGCTGTAGCGCGTCCACCTTGAGATGCGCTTGGTCGAGGATGCGAACGATCTCAGCCAGCTGAGACTCACCCCCCGGAAGCTGCACGGTGACACTGCCTCGCCCGTTGCGATGTAGTTCGCCAAACCCGGACAGCAGTTCGGCGAGCCGGCCCCCGGCGTCCGGATCATCGGGCGTCACCTCGACGGTCGGACTGCCGATCTCCGCCTTGAGCTTGGCCGGGGTTCCCTCGGCGACGATCCGGCCGTGATCGATGATCCCGATCCGATCGGCCAGCGCATCCGCCTCCTCCAGATACTGCGTGGTGAGGAAGACGGTCATTCCTTCGTCATGGGCCAGCCGGGCCACCTCCTCCCACAACGCTGCCCGGCTCTGTGGATCGAGACCGGTGGTCGGCTCGTCGAGGAACAGGATCCGAGGCGAATGGACCAGAGCCAGGGCGAGATCCAGGCGCCGCTTCATTCCGCCCGAGTAACCGCCGACCCGGCGGTCGGCCGCCTCGGTCAGCCCGACTCGCTCCAGCAGCTCCTGGGCCCGCCGCCGGCGGTGCTCGCCGGTCAACCCCTGCAAGGTGGCCTGAAGGATCAGGTGCTCGCGGCCGGTAAGGATCGCGTCAAGCGCCGCCTCCTGAAGCGCGGCCCCAATCACCGCCCTCACCTCCGAGCCCTGGTGGACGACGTCGTAGCCGCCCACCCAAGCGCGTCCGCTCGTCGGGGGGAGCAGCGTGGTCAGCATCAGGACAGTGGTCGACTTGCCGGCGCCGTTCGGACCGAGAAAGCCATAGATCTCCCCCGGCGCGACGGCCAGGTCGATCGCATCGACGGCTCGCGGCCCCTTGCGGAACTCGCGCACGAGGCTCTCCACCTCGATCGCGCCTCGCTCGGCCGCACTGGAGCCCGCAGTGGGCGCGGCCTGGTCGGTCGTGGTGCGAGATTGAGGCATGGCAGGAGACAGTAGCAAGAGGTTGAGCTTGTCAACCGTTTAGATACTCAATAGAATGTGTGGATATGGCGACGGCGACTGAGATGCGATCCGATTCGACTCCGGGCGCGCCGGCGACTCACGAAGCGGCGGCGGACGAAACGCCGGCGGCGGAGGCGTGGACCGAGCTTCGCAAACTGCTGACAG
Organism: uncultured Solirubrobacterales bacterium; assembly: GCA_963796885.1. Lineage (GTDB taxonomy): Bacteria > Actinomycetota > Thermoleophilia > Solirubrobacterales > Solirubrobacteraceae > Palsa-465. The sequence continues at coordinate 847,585 of CAWCNP010000022.1, read as the reverse complement.
AGCAGCGCCGACGCTTCCTCAGCGCCGCATCAGAGCTCGACCTCCACCCCGCCCAGGCCGGCGCGCTGCTTCAACTCGCCTCGCCGCTGCCCATGAACGAGCTGGCGGCCGTGCTGGCGTGCGACAACTCAAACGTCACCGGCCTCGTCGACCGCCTCGAGGCGAGAGGCCTGGTTGCTCGCCAGGCCAGTCCCGAGGATCGACGGATCAAACGCATCGTGCTCACCGCCTCAGGGGTCCGCATGCGCGAGCAGCTGATGGAACGCGTGGGCCGCCCTCCCGCCGGCTTTGAACGACTGTCGAGCGCCGAGCAGCGGCAGCTGCGCGACCTCCTGCGCCGCGTGCTCTAGACGAGCCTCCCCGCCTACTTGCCAGGCGTCTCGTCGACCAGCACCTCGTACATCTCGACCGAGGTTCGCGAGCCGCGTCCGCTGGCCGGCGTCATCTCGTTCATGGCGGCGTCAGCGCGCCGCAGGTCTTCCTCGGTCTCACAGAGGATCAGGTTCGCGCCGCGACCGCTCTTGCGATCAACGAGAAGCATTACGCGCTTCATCGCGTCGCCGGCGCTCTCGAACGGAGTGCCCTGTCCACCGCTGCGGATGACCTCGCGTACGTTGGCCGCGAGCTCGTCCCAGTTGCCGCCTTCAAATCGCGCGATTCGAACGTACATGTTCCGTTTCCTTTCGGGCCTTGGGCTGCCTATTCAGAGCCGTAATCTGTATCCGCAGTGGCATATGAAGGTCAAGAGCTTATGGCCACAACGGCTTCCGGCTAACACTGGTGCGCATCACCGACGGGGTGCTCGAGATGGAGGGCTCGTACACCGGTGAGGGGAGCCTGCGGCCGTCGCGTCAACGGGTCAGCAATCTCGAGGCCAGCAACCAGAGAGCCTGCAGCGCCGCCCCCAGGTCGGCCTCGTCGGTGTCCTCCTCGCGGGTGTGCGACAGGCCACGTAGGGAACGTACGAACAGCATCACGGCCGGTACGCCGGCATCGGCGAGACGGGCCGCGTCGTGGAGCGGCCCGCTGGGCAAGCGGACGTCCTCGCCCTGGAGCTGCGAGACGATCGCGCCACCGATGTCGATCAGACCGGCGTCGAAGGGGATGGGAGCGATCCGGAACAGGGGCGACCAGATCACGCGAACGCCCTCTTCGGCGGCGATCGCCTCGCTGGCACCGACCGCCTCCGCGTGAACGGCGGCGAGGGCCGCGCCGTCGGCGTGGCGTTGATCGACCAGCGCCGTCGCCACCCCCGCGACGGCCGTCGGGATCCCCGGCTGCGCGTCGATCCGCCCCACTGTTCCGACCCCTCCGTGGCGATCGGCGAGCTCGCGCACGGCCATCGCCAGCCGCGAGGCGCTGATGAGGGCGTCGTGGCGCAGGTCCATCGGGGTCGACCCGGCGTGCGCCGACTGCCCCTCGAACCGCACCGCCCATCGCTCCACCCCATAGGTACCCGTCACCACGGCGAGAGGCAGCTCCCGGGCCTCCAGCACCGGACCCTGCTCGATGTGGAGCTCCAGGTACGCCACCGCGCTGGCGAGACGGCCGCGGGCCGCCCCCATCGACTCGATATCCACGCCATGCCGCGCGAGGGCGTCGCGCGCGGTGATCCCGTCGCCGTCGCGCAGGCCCCCGAGCAACTCGGGATCGAGCCTGCCGGCGACAGCCGAGGAGCCGAGCAGGCTGAGGCCAAAGCGCGCTCCCTCCTCGTCGGCCCAGTCAACGAGCCTGACGGTCAGCGGCGGCCTCCCGGCCGCGGCGATCGCGCGCAGCACCTCCAGCCCGGCGAGCACCCCGAGGCAGCCGTCGAGCCAGCCGCCATCGGGGACCGAGTCGATATGGCTGCCGAGGATCAGCGCGTCGGGGCTATCACCCGCGAGCGTGGCCCACAGGTTGCCGGCCTCGTCGACCTCCACGGTGAGCGGCAGCTCCGCCAGCAGGTCGCGCTCCCACGCTCGTGCCCGGGCCCAGGTATCGGTCCATGCCACCCGCTGCGCTCCGCGCTCGGTGCCCGTCAGAACCGCGAGCGAGCGCAGGTCGCGGACCAGCCGCGTGGGGTCCGGTGCGGGGAACACGCGGGAAATGATGGAGGATCTGACCGCCGGGAAACGCCCAGGCGCTGAAGCGAGTAGGCCCGCTTCGTCTGGGTACGATCAGGGCGGTGGGACTTCTCCTCTATCTCATAATTCTGTTCTTTGTCGGCCTGTTCGTCGGCGCACTGGCCCGCCTGTTGCTGCCGGGTCCGGATCCGATGGGAATCGGTATGACCATCCTCGTCGGCCTATGCGGGACCTTCAGTGCCGGACTGTTCTCGTGGTATGTGTTGCACCGGCACGGCGGAGGACTGGTCCTGTCGGTGTTGTTCTCGATGCTGGTGGTCTGGATCTACCGCCGCTCCCGAGGCGGCGCGTACCAGCGTCGACGGCGCGCGCCGCACTAGTGCCAGCCCGCGCCCACGAGACGGGTGGCCACCGGCATCCCCATTCGACCGAGCCCGAAAAACGCGATCGGGCCGGGTTGTTCAATGATCGACGCCGAGCTCATTGAGGACCTGGTCGGCGGTTCGAAACGACTCCATGGCTGCCGGGACTCCGCAGTAGATCGCCGCCTGGAGAAGCACCTCGCAGATCTCGTCGATCTCGCAGCCGTTGTTGATCGCGCCGCGTACGTGGACGCCGAGCTCATGTTGGTGACCCAACGCAGTGAGCATCGCCAGGTTGATCAGCGAGCGGGTTCTGCGATCGAGCGCCGGGCGAGTCCAGATCTCGCCCCAGCAGTATTCGGTCACGAGCTCCTGTATGGGTCGGCTGAAGTCCGACGCGGATCCGAGGGATCGTACGACGTGTTCGGCCCCGAGGACCTCCTTGCGCGCCGCGAGGCCACGGTCGAAACGATCGTTGTCAGAGAGTGTTGCCACCTGGCTGCTCCTTATTGGTTCGTTGCCGATTGGCGCCACTTAACCGGTCCGGGCAATCGGTTGCGGCTTGCCTCCCCTGGACAGCGGGAATAAGGTTCACTCGCTTGGAAGCGACCACCGTCCAACAGTCCGGTGCCCTTGACCCCACAGCCCCAGGCAACAAGGGGCTCAAGTCAGACGCGCTCGGCTACATCTCGAACCTGGTCATCGCGGTCGCGTCGACCGCGCCGGCCTACAGCCTGGCCGCGACGCTCGGCTTCATCGTTGCCGTCGGAGGCATCGGCGTGCACGCGCCGGCCGTCCTCATCGTGTCGTTCATTCCGATCCTGTTCGTTTCCGTCGGCTACCGGTTCCTCAATCTGGCCGACCCGGACGCCGGCACGACATTCGCGTGGGTCTCCAAGGCCTTCGGGCCGCAGCTGGGCTGGATCAACGGCTGGGCCATCTTCCTCGCCGACATCATCGTGATGGCGTCGCTGGCGGCGATCGCCAGCAATTACACGTTCCTGCTCTTCCGTTCCGCCGGGGCGCCGTCGAACTTCTGGCTCATCGTCGGCGCGGTCGTGTGGATCGCGGTGATGACGTGGATCTGCTACCGCGGCATCGAGCTTTCGGCGCGCATCCAGACGATCCTTCTGAGCCTCGAGATCTTCACGCTGGCGCTGTTCACGGTCGTGGCCCTGGTCAAGGTCTACGCCAACAGCCCGGCCCACTCGATCCACGTGACGGGGTCGTGGTTCAACCCCTTCGACCTCAGTTGGGGGGCCCTGGTCGATGGAATCCTGCTTGGGATATTCATCTACTGGGGGTGGGACTCGGGCGTGGCGGTCAATGAGGAGTCGCGCGACCGCCACCGCGGACCCGGCAAAGCCGCCGTCGTCTCGACCTTGATCCTGCTCGTGATCTACGTTGCCGTGAGCGCCGCCGCGCAGGCCTACCACGGCACCGCGTTCCTGGCCAACAACTCGGACGACGTGCTCAACGCGTTGGGCAAGGGCGTGCTCGGCTCGGGCCTGGACAAGCTGCTGATCATCTGCGTGCTGACATCGGCCTCGGCGTCAACTCAGACGACGATCCTGCCGACAGCGCGCACAACGCTGTCGATGGCGCGCTGGAACTCGATCCCTCAGGCATTCGGCCGCATCCATCCCCGCTTCCTAACGCCAACCTTCTCGACCGTCCTCATGGGCGCTCTCTCGATCGTGTGGACGGTGGCACTGCTCGCGTTCAACCCGAACCAGGACGTGCTCGGGGACACGATCTCGGCACTCGGCTTCGCGGTGTGCTTCTACTACGGCTTCACCGGCCTGGCGTGCGCGGTCTACTTTCGCCGCGATCTGTTCAAGAGCGCTCGTAACTTCTTCCTGGCCGGCCTGATCCCGGTCATCGGCGGCATCATGATGGGCTATATCGCGGTCAAGGCATACGGGTACTACAACACGGCCGGGGACAACTACTCGAAGCCCGTGATCGGCATCCAGACGCCGATCTTCGTGGGTATCGGCGGCCTGATCCTCGGGGTCATCCTGATGTTTGCCTCCTGGCCGTTCTTCCCCGAGTTCTTCCGCCGCAGGTGGTTCCAGACCGCCGATCCGGCGGTCCTTGAAGCCGATGCCGTGCACGGCAAGGTCGTGACGCCGGGCGAGCAGAACGCCGGCAGCTGACCCTCAAAGCCTCTCCCGGACACGCTCAACTTGCGCTACGACGCGCCCGTCGGCTAAGGTGGCCGTCAATGGGGATGAGGTTGCCCGCTGAACGGGGCGACGCGGCACGGCGCGCGCGTTTAACGGTGTTCCTGTCGCTCGGTGTTGTTATCGCCGCGGTCGCGGCGCCAGGCGTGGCGCGGGCTACCGATGTGACGTTCCTGCCCACCGGCGCCGAGCAGACCTTCATCGTGCCGGCTGGAGTGACGACCGTGCATGCGATTGCAGTAGGCGGGAAGGGTGGGGACGGCGCAGGCTCGGGCGGAGCAGGGGGCTTCGGGGCCTTGGTGAGCGCGGACCTTGCCGTGACGCCGGGTCAGACGCTCTACATCGAGGTCGGAGGAAATGGCAGCGGCAGCACGGGCGGTTTCAACGGCGGAGGGAATGGCGGGTCTGGTTTGTCTTGCGGAGGCGGCGGCGGCGGCGGCGCCTCCGACGTCCGCGCCGCGTCGCGGACGGCGGGAACCTCGCTCGAGCTGCGACTGATCACGGCTGCGGGCGGCGGCGGTGGCGGCGGGTGCGATCCCGGGGGCACGACGCCCAAGGGCACCGGCGGCGCAGCCGGACAGGCGGGCGGAGCCTCGGACGGGGGAGGAGGACAGCCCGCAACCGCGACGGCTCCGGGGTCGGGCAGCAATGCGGACCCCGAGTGCTCGGGTGCGTCCGGCGCGCTGGCCATCGGGGGCGCCGGCGGCGATGGGTCGTGTATCGGCTCGGGCGCCGGCGGAGGCGGCGGCGGCGGTGGGCTGTTCGGCGGTGGCGGCGGTGGTGCCAGCAGCGCCGGCGGTGGTGGCGGCGGTGGCTCCAGCGGCTTCGGCGACGGCGCGACCAACACCTCCGTCGGCACCGACACGACGGGCGCGCCATCGATCACACTCGTTTACAAAGGCGCGTCCCCACCCCCGCCGAAACGGGCCAAACTCACGGCGCTCACCCTGACCAACTCGACGTTCGTGGCTGGCAAGACCTCCACGCCGCTCACCGGCACGACCGCCGCCAAGCACCACAACACCGGCACCACATTCTCCTTCCGGCTCGACCGCGCCGCGAGCGTCAAGATCGCCATCCAGAAGCGACCCGCCGGCCGGCGCGTCAACGGCATCTGCAAACCCCCCAGCCACAAGCTGCGCCACAGACCACGCTGCACGCGCACGATCAAGATCGCCACGCTCCGCCGCACCGGGCACGCGGGCGCGAACAAGGTTGCCTTCAGCGGCCGGATCAACGGCAAGGCCCTCAAGCCCGGCAACTACCGGGCTGTATTCACCGCCGCCAACGGCGCCGGGCGGTCATCACCCAAGACGATCGCCTTCACGATCGTCAGGCACTGAGCGACCTACAGACCCGCCTCCACCGTGATCTCGCCCGCCTCGACGGCGGCGAGAAGACGCCGGTAGTCGCGTTCGTTCTGCTCGGCATAGGCGTAAGAGAACTCGAGGATCGCACGATCGAAGCCGGAGCCCCTGCCCAGGTACGCGGCGATGGCAATCCGGTCGCCGCTACGGGCATGGGCGCGGGCGAGCGTCCAGCCACAGAGCTTGCCGTAGGTCGCCATGCCCAACGGCACCATGTCCTCGATCACGGCCGAGCCCTTCCAGTCCTTGAGCTGGCGAACGTAGAAGTCACGGGGGCGGCCGTCGAGCTCGGCTTCGACGTGCAGCCAGCCGAGGAAGATGTCGCTGGTGGCCTGCATCAGCCGCTGCCCAACGACGACCCGCTCACCGTGGTTCGCGAACTCGCTCGGGGCGATGAACTCCTCCAGCACCGAGGCCTCGGCCTCCTTGATCTGGAGGAACAGGGGATCCCGGCCACCGCGGCCGAGCAGAAGCGCGATCCACGCGCGGGTGCCGACACTGCCCACGCCGACAACCTTGCGAGCCAGGTCAACCAGCTCGAACTCCTCGAGCAGGACACGCCTCTCGAACTCGAGCGTCGCCCGATAGTCCTGCAGCAACTGATGCAGCGCGCCGAAGACCGCATCGCGATCCTGACTGGCGACCAGCCGGTCGATGGGCACGATCAGCGGCGACTGGTCGACGATCCGAACCTGACCATCGACGAACTGCGTCAATTTCGAAAACGCGGACATGCTGTCGCGCGTGCGTGCCTTGGCAAGGTTGTGATCGGCTCGCTTGCGCATCTTCCGTGTGAACTGCGAGCCGTAGCCGCGGAGCACGCTCTCAATGTCGAGGCGTGAGTACCACACCTCGAGGCTGGTCATGCCGGCGAACTCCGCCATCGCCTCGCGGTAGCTGGCCACGGTGTCGAGCACGATCCGAGCCTGATCCTTGGGGCGAAAGCCGTTGTCGTGTGCCGCGATCAGCATGCTCACCCCCAACCGCTTGACATCCCACTCGAACGGACCCGGAAGCGTCTCGTCAAAGTCGTTGACGTCGAACACGAGCCGCCGCTCGGGGGAGGCGAACACCCCGAAGTTCGAGAGGTGAGCGTCGCCACAGCACTGCACGTTCAGCCCCGACCTCGGCGTGTGCCGGAGGTCATGCGCCATGATCATCGCCGCCCCGCGGTAAAAGGTGAACGGCGAGACCAGCATGCGGCCATAGCGGATCGGGACGAGCTCCGGCACCCGGGTCTGGGCCTGGCGCTCAAGCAGCTCGATCGGATCGGGTCGGTCCGGTGCGGCAGCGAATTCCGCGTGGCTCGAACGCGGGACCTCGGCCCGCGCAGCCTTGCCCCGCGCAACGCGCTCGGCTACCGGCAGGTTGTTCGTACGCGCCCTCGTCGCTGCCGCCATCGCCACCCTACGGTACCGCCAAGATCAGGCAAGCCGCGCCGTGAACCCGCTGGCGATCCCAGCGGCGACCGTCCGCATCCCGGGCTCGGCGAGCTGTGCGTCATGCTCGAGCCGTTCAGCGGTGAGGCCGTTCAGGCGGAAGAAGTCGGTTGTGGCCGAGGGCAGGCCGCCGTTCTGGCCGCGGATTCCCGCGGCCAGGGCCGCCACCCATCGCGCCGGCGTTTCGGGATGGCATTGCACGGCCCACGCCTCACCTTGGCGACACGCCTGCACGCACACGTCGTTGGTGAGCAGGATCTCGGCCCCGGCCGGCGGCTCGAACGCGTAGGCGTGAGCGTGGAAGACCGAGAACCGCTCGGGAACCGCCTCGAGCAATGGATCGCCAGACGCGGCCGGCATCGCGACAACATCGTGGAAGCCGAGCTCCAACCCGCATTCGTACACGTCGCCGCCCAACTCCTGCACCAGAAGCTGCCCCCCCAGGCACAGGCCAAGAATCGGCAGCTCGGCGGCCAGCGCCTGATTGATCGTCTCGCGGACCCGCCGCACGGCCACCGTGTCATCGACGGGATCAGCGAGTCCGGGCAGCAAGATGAGCCCTTGATAGCCGCGGAGGCTCGGAAGCTCCTGGTCGGAGAAGCGCACGTCGAGCTGGACATCGCCACGCACAAGTTCATCGGCGATCCGGCCCAGCGACTTATCGGCGTCGTTCTGTACGACCAGCACCGAAGCAGACACGGGCCGCTGTATGCCATGCCTGGGAGTCGCTGTCAAGGCCGCGGCGCGGAACACCGGCGCGGAACACCGGCGGGCACACGGCCGGATGGATGCGGGCACGGTTGCGCAACGGGCGCCGACGGCGCAGACTCCAGCGGCGGTGCCGGCAACCGAGTACAAACCACCAACCCCGGAGCACAGGCGCCTCGAAGACGCCCGCACGGGAACGTCCCCGTGGAAGTCGTGGGGTCCGTTTCTGAGCGAGCGCCAGTGGGGGACCGTGCGGGAGGACTACAGCCAGGGCGGCGACGCCTGGAACTACCTGACCCACGACCAGTCGCGCTCGCGCGCCTACCGCTGGGGCGAGGATGGAATCGCCGGTATCTGCGACGAGCGCCAGCGACTCTGCCTGGCGCTGGCGCTGTGGAACGAGGCCGACCCGATCCTCAAGGAGCGGATGTTCGGCCTCTCCAACGGCGAGGGGAACCACGGCGAGGACGTCAAGGAGTACTGGTTCTACCTCGACAACACGCCGACCCACTCGTACATGAAGTGCCAGTACAAGTACCCCCAGGGGGAGTTCCCGTACCTGGATCTCGTCTCCACCAACGGGCGCCGGAGCAAGCAGGAGATGGAGTACGAGCTCCTGGACACCGGCGTCTTCGACGACGACCGGTACTTCGACGTGATCGTGGAGTACGCCAAGGGCGCGCCTGACGACATCCTGATGGTCGTCACGGCCCACAACCGCGGACCGGAGCCGGCGAGCATTCACCTCCTGCCGACGCTCTGGTTCCGCAACACGTGGTCGTGGGGCGACGAGGTTCCGAAACCGACGATCACGGCTGCCGGCGCCGGGTCGGCGGTCGCCAGCCATCACGAGTTGGGCGACTGGACCCTCCGCGTGGACGCTTCATCGGAGCTGCTCTTCTGCGAGAACGAGACCAACAACCAACGACTATTCGGCGCGCCCAACGCGACGCCATACGTCAAGGACGGGATCAACGACTATGTCGTCGGCGGAAACCACGACGCGATCAACCCCGAGCGCACTGGCAGCAAGCTCGCTGCCCACCACGTCGTCGAGGTGGCGCCAGGGCAGAGCGCCTCGATCCGCCTGCGCCTGACCGGACCCGACAGCGCCGGCAAGAACGCCAGGTCGTTGGGCGCCGACTTCGATCGCGTCCTCGGCGCGCGGCGCAAAGAGGCCGACGACTTCTATGCGAAGGTCATCCCGGCAACGCTGCGACCCGACGCTGCGATGGTGATGCGTCAGGCGCTGGCGGGACTGCTTTGGAGCAAGCAGTACTACCAGTACGACGTCCACCGCTGGCTGCGTGAGCACGGCGTCAACCCCTGGGATCCCAGCGCCCCCGCGAGCTCGGTGCGCAACGTCAACTGGTTCCACATGGTCGCCGAGGACATCATCTCGATGCCCGACAAGTGGGAGTACCCGTGGTTCGCCGCCTGGGACCTGGCCTTCCACTGCGCGCCGCTGGCACTGGTCGACGTCGATTTCGCCAAGGACCAGGTCGAGCTGCTGCTCAAAACCAGGTACCTGCACACGAACGGCCAGATCCCGGCCTACGAATGGAACTTCAGCGACGTCAATCCACCGGTCACTCCGTGGGCCGCCCTGTTCGTGTACGAGCGCGAGGCGGCGATCCGCGGCGAGGGCGACCGGGAGTTCCTGGCCCGGGTGTTCGACCGGTTGCTGACCAACTTCACGTGGTGGGTTAACCGCAAGGATCCCGACGAGCGCAACCTGTTCCAGGGCGGGTTCCTCGGCCTCGACAACATCGGGATCTTCGATCGCTCGGCGCCATTGCCGGGCGGCGGAACGCTCGAGCAGGCCGATGGCACTGCCTGGATGGCCCTGTACTGCCAGTGGATGCTCCAGATCGCGGTCGAGCTGGCTCGGCATGATCCGTCGTATGTCGATATGGCGTTCAAGTTCATCGCTCACTTCGTGTGGATCGCGATCGCACTCAACCCCCCGGGGGGACACGGAGGACTGTGGGACGAGGAGGACGGGTTCTACTACGACGTCATGCGGATGCCCGACGGCGGCACGATCCAGCTCAAGGTGCGCTCGCTGGTCGGCCTGCTGCCGCTGTGCGCTGCGACGGTGTTTGAGCCCGAACTGGCCGAGCGCTTCCCCGATCTGCAGGAGCGGCTGGCCTGGTTCGCCGGGCGGTTCGCCGACTCGATCCCGCAGCTGGCCAACATCCCGGGCCCCAGCCCCGAGGGACGACGGATCACCGCGCTGGTCGATGACGAACGCCTGCGCCGGATCCTGTCGGTGATGCTCGACGAGGACGAGTTCCTCGGGACCCACGGCATCCGGGCGATCTCGCGGCGCCATCTCGAGCACCCGTGCGTGTTCGATTGGGGCGGCCAGGAATACCAGGTTCACTACCTCCCGGCCGAGTCCGACACGGGCATGTTTGGGGGCAACTCCAACTGGCGGGGACCCGTGTGGTTCCCGATGAACCTCGTGATCCTGCGCGGGCTGATACAGCTCCACCGCTACTACGGAGATCGGCTCAAGGTGGAGTGCCCGACGGGTTCCGGGCGCGAGATGAACCTGCTCGAGGTGGCCACCGAGATCGGCACGCGTCTGGCCACGACGTTCACCGAGGGCGAGGATGGGCGCCGACCCGTGTTCGGAGGAATCGAGAAGTTCCAGACCGATCCCCAATGGCACGACCTGCTGCTGTTCCACGAGTACTTCCACGGTGACAACGGGGCCGGCATCGGCGCCAGCCACCAGACCGGCTGGACAGGCACGGTCGCACTGCTGTTCGAGCTCGGCGGCGCCACACACGTGCAGCCGGACGAGATCGCCGCGTTCGGCGATTGAGGCCGGATGAGCTGGCCGCCTCGCCCGACGGTCTACGAGATCAACACCGCGGTATGGCTCGAGCGGCTGGGCCGGGAGCGCGGGCGTCCGCTCGAGCTCGATGAGGTCCCCGCCGGCGCCTGGGATGCCATCGCGCGGCTACCGGTCGATGCCGTTTGGCTGATGGGCATCTGGCAGCGCAGCCCCGCGGGGCTCCGGATCGCTCTGGCCAATCCCGAGATCGATGCGGGCAACCACGCCGCGCTGACGGACTTGAGGAGCCAGGACGTGATCGGCTCGCCCTACTGCATTCGCGACTACGTCGTCGACCAGCGGTTCGGCGGGCGCCCAGCGCTCGCTGTCGCGCGCCGTCAGCTCGCCACGCGTGGTCTGAAGCTGATCCTCGACTACGTGCCGAACCACGTGGCGCCGGATCACCCCTGGCTGACTGAGCAGCCGGACTGTTTCCTGCACGGCAGCGAGGACGAGCTGGCCCAGCACCCCGAGGCGTTCGTGCGCACGGCCGGCGGGATCGTGGCCAACGGACGCGATCCGTATTTCGCGCCCTGGCCCGATGTCGTCCAGCTCAACGCGTACTCGCCGGCGCTGCGCGACGCGGTGGCGACGATGCTCCTCACGGTCGGCGAGCAATGCGACGGCCTGCGCTGCGATATGGCGATGCTGATGACCAACGAGGTGTTTGGGCGCACCTGGGGAGAGCGAGTCGGCCCGGCCCCCGAGGCGGACTACTGGCCGACGCTGATCGGCCGGGTCAAGGCAGCCCACCCGGACCTCCTGTTCATGGCCGAGGCCTACTGGGACATGGAGTGGACGCTCCAGCAGCACGGCTTTGACCTCTGCTACGACAAGCGCCTCTACGACCGCCTCGTCCACGACTCGGCCGAGTCGGTGCGGGGCCATCTCCAGGCCGATCCCCAGTACCAGGAGCGCCTGATCCGCTTCATCGAGAACCACGACGAGCCACGCGCGGCGGCCACCTTCCCGCCCGCCAAGGCGCGCGCGGCGGCCCTGGTCTCCTCCACGCTTCGAGGCGCGCGGCTTTACCACGACGGCCAGTTGGACGGGGATCGCATCCACATCCCGGTGTTCCTCGGCCGCGGACCCGACGAGCCACCCGACGAGGACCTCCACGCCTTCTACAACCGTCTGCTCCGGGCCGTGGCCGAGTCCGGCCTGCACGACGGTGACTGGAGGCTGTGCGAGGCGACGGGCTGGCCCGACAACGACTCATACCGACAGTTGGTGGCGTGGAGCTGGGCCACCTGCACCCAGCGGCACCTCGTCGTGGTCAATCTGTCCGACGCGGCCGCGCAGGCCAGGGTCCACCTCCCCTACGACGATCTACACGGTCGAACCTGGACGCTGGCCGATCGGCTCAGCGGGCAGACGTTCGATCGCGCCGGTGATGAGCTGGCCGGCGAGGGCCTGTACGTCGGGCTGGACCCCTGGGGTGCCTACTTTCTCGGGCTCTAGACTGGGGCCGAGCTACCGCGTGTCGGCGGAAGCCGTCAATGCGTCGGCCCGGCGCAGCCGGTACATCCGCAGTCGCCCGTAGTCCTTCGCCGCCTTCATGTGACCAACGTAGTCACAGGTGAACTCGCTGCGGTCGGCCAGCACCAGCGCGGCCGCGAACGGCTCGGTGACGTACACGGCGCCCGGTGGCGTCACCGGCTCGATGCGTGCCGTACGACTGACATGCGATCCCATGAAGCCCTGCGTCTCGAGCACGGGGTCAAAGGTGGGGAATACGGGGCCGACGTGGCCGCCCAGCCGGAGCGCGAGGGTCGTCGGCAGCCCCTCCGCCTCGAGATCCAGCTGGGCCAATTCGTCCTGGAGCTCCAGCGCGCACGCCGCCGCCGTGCTCGCGTCCGACAGCACGACGTAGAGCGCGTCGCCCCACGTGTTCCGGTGCCAGACATCGCTGCGATGTCGATTGACAGCGTCAGCGAACGCGCCGAGAAACAGCCGCGAGAACACCGGCAGCTGCTCGTCGTTCAGCTTCGAGAACCCCTTGACGTCGCCGAACAGCATGGCCCGAACGACGCGCCCCGAGCGCCCATCGCCGGAGGCGCCCGGAGGCGGCAGGGACGCCGTGCGCGGCTGGCCGGCCTCGTCGACCGCGGGCGCCCCATCGTCGGGCGAGACGATCGTGATCGGCCGGCCGCCGCGGCGCCACGTGGCCACGTCGATCGACGTTCCCGCCGTCCCCTCGGGGGGACCGCCATCCCACAGCGCGAGCTGACGGACCTCCGCGTCCAGGTAGCGACCGCGCAGGAGCGCCAGGCCCATGGCCAGCTCGCTGCAGTAGCGAAACAGAACGTCGTCGCCCAGAAACGCGTCGCGGGTGGCGTAATCGACCACCGTCGCGGCATCGAGGCAGCTCTGAAAGCGCTCCACCCACCGCGCGCCCGCGGGCCGCACCGACAGGTTGACGAACTCGTGGCGCGCAAACGGGAGCACGACGTGAAGCTCGCTCCCCGCCGCCAGCAGCGTCTCAGCCCACATGATGTCGGCGCCACTGGCCAGGGAGCCATAGGCAAAGCCCGCCGGATGGTGCCGCACGACCTCGGCAAACCGCGTGGCCACCGATTCCACCGCCTCGGGCGGGAAGCGCCCCTCCCCCAGCTCGCCAGCGATCCGGTGGCCGCAGAAGTGCACGATCGCCGGGCCGGCCAGCGGGCTCAGCAACGCGGGGTCGCTGCCCTGCACTTCACAGATCGTGCGCAGCTGCCGCCGGGTGGTGGCCAGCGCGCCGTAGTCGTCGCCGTGGCGCGTCGCCGCGTCCTCGAGCGCCTCGCGCGCGGCGGCCAGGTCGCCCAGCAGCAGATGAGCCTCTCCTCTGGTCGCCGCAGCGTAATACGACTGCTCGCCGCTGCGTGCGAGGAGCTCGAGCACCGACGTGGCGAGTCCGCGGGCTCGCTCGGCGTCGCCGGCGATCAGCCACAGCGTGGCGGAATTGATGGCGGTGTAGTAGCCGCCCGTGCGCGCGGCGATCGCGCCGTACAGCTCGGCCGCGTGGGCCGCCAGCCGCCGGCGCTCCGCGCCGCTTGTGGCCAGGGCGATGTCCTTGGCGATCCGGGCCCGCAGCGCGGCGATGTCCTCATCGGGCACATCGGCCAGGCCGTACGCCGCGAATCGACGTGCCGCCTCCTCTGTCGCGCCGGTGCGGGCGAGCGCGAGCACGGCGCGGTGCTTGAGCCGCAAATCGTCGGGATGATCGTCGAGGCCGCGCTCGGCCAGGTCGAATGCCGCGAGCAGCTCTCCGCGTCGCTCCTCGCGCTTGACGGCGTCGAGCCACCAGTCCGCGGAATGCAGATGGTTCTCGGCAGATGGTTCTTCAGACGGCGGCGGTATGTTCATGCGACGCTAACGGCCAAAGTCGTAAGGTGGGTGTTCACGGATATCGGGGGCAACGGTGCCGTCAGTCTTCATCTCTTACTCGCGCCGCGACAAGGACTTCGTCGCACGGCTCCATGACGCCCTCGCCGCGCGCGACTACCAGGTGTGGGTGGATTGGGAGGATATTCCGCCCAGCGCCGAGTGGTTCGCGGAGATCCGGGCCGGCGTCGACGGCGCCGACGGGTTCATCTACGTGCTCTCGCCCGACAGTGCGGAATCGACGGTCTGCGCCCAGGAACTCGATCACGCCGTCGAACAGCACAAGCGCGTGGTCCCGATCGTGCGCCGCGACCCCGATGGCGCCCGCGTCCCCGACGCCGCGGCGGCACTCAACTGGATCTTTCTGCGTGAAAGCGATGACTTCGATGCCGGCATCGCACAGCTGCTGGCGGCGCTCGAACAGGATCTCGACCACGTGCGCACCCACACCCGGCTCGGGGTGGAGGCCAACCGCTGGGAGCAGAGCGGGCGCGAGCGCAGCCAGCTGCTACGCGGCGCCGAGCTGTCGGCCGCGGAGGCGTGGCTGGTCGCCGGCACCGACAAGAAGCCCCAGGCGACCCAGCTTCAGCGCGAGTACGTGCTGGCCAGCCGGCGCGCGGCTACGCGACGCCAGCGCACGGTGATCGGGGCGGTAACGGTTGCGCTGATCGTCGCGGCGGTGCTGGCGATAGTCGCCCTGATCCAGCGCTCGAACGCGATCCACGAGCGCAACGTGGCGTTCGCGCATCAGCTCGACGCCGACGCCCAGAGCCAGTATCCGACCGACCCGGAGCTGTCCGTGCTATTGGCGGTGCAGGCGGTCCACGTCAACTCCGGATCGGACACCGAGGAGGCGCTGCGTGCCGCGCTGGCGCAGTCAAATGTGCGCATCCGCTACCCGCTCGTGGCTCCCGAGGGTGACGCGCTATGGAATCCGGCCGGCACGCGGCTGCTGGTCACGAGCCCGGGGGCCGGCGGCTGGTCGCGTATCTACACCCCCGGAAGCAACAGCCAGCCGGTCGCGCTGGGCTCCGTGGCCACGAACCCGGGCGAGAGCGGGTGGGACGCCCGCGGCGATCGCGTCGTCATCGGAGGCCGTCAGCCAGCCGTGTACGACACAACCACCGGCCACCTCATCGCCCGCGTGCCAGGCCCTGCGATATTCACCGCGCTCAGCGCCCAGGGGACCCGCGTGGTCACGGTCGATACCAATTCGATCGGGCACGTGTTCGATGTGGCCAAAGGACGCCAGCTGGCGGTGTTTCGCCCCCGGTACCGGGGCGGGACGACGTGCCTGGCGCTCTCCCCCGATGACGCCGTGGTCGCCCAATGCGAACTGAAATCGCTGGACTCCCGAACCTCGCCCTCCGAGCTCGATACCTGGAGCACGCGCACAGGCGCGCTGCTGCACTCGATCCACAACCCCTCGGTGATCGGCAGCGTGGCCTTCAGCCCCGACAGCTCGCGCTACGTGTTCACCTCGCCCAACGCGCTGGCGAACACCGCCCACCTCTCGGTTACCGCGCAGGCCCGCGCCGAGGGGCAGGATGGCACGTTCGTCTACGACACCATCAGCGGCCGGCGGGTCATCGCCTTTCCCGGGTCCGCGTCCGCGGCCGCATTCAGCCCGCTCGAGCAGGTTCCCGAAGTCGCGTACGCCACCGTCGGCGACGACCTCGCTCACGTCTACTCGTTCGCGTCGCACCTGAATCACGCCCTGACGGGCGCGACCGACACGATCAACACGGTTCGCTTTGATCCCTACGGAGTCGATGTGGTGACGGCGAGCGACGACAACACCGCCCGCGTGTACAACGGATTCACCGGCGGGCTGCCGATCGAGGTTCTGGCCGGTAGCGCCTCCGCGGTGAAGAACGCGGAGTTCGGTCGCGACGACACCAGGGTGGCGACCGCCGCGACCGACGGCACCGTGCGGGTCTGGGCAGGACCGAAGCCCCAGCCGTCCGCGACGCTGGCCCCGGCCGCGCTCTCGCGGCGGGCCGGCGCTTTCACGACGACCATCGGCTTCACGCCCGACAACGCGCGGATCGTTCAGACCAGCCTGACGGAGCAGGGCCAGGTGCTCGATGCGCACACGCTGAAGATCCTCGCGCGTTTCAGGGCGCCCGCCGGGGAGGGCTTCGCCGGCGCGCAGCCGACCAGCGACGGCCGTGTCATCGTGGCTCTTTCTGGCCCGCTCCGAAGCAATCACACCCTCCGGGACCTGGCCAGCGCCGAGTCCTACGACGCACAGACGGGGCGCCTGATCGCCACGATGACCCCGACTGGTGAGGGCGGTCTGCTCGGCGCAGCGCTCGCCCACCAGGGCTACGCGCTGGTGACCCTCGGGCCCAGCGGGACCACGGATCTGTGGGATGCGCGGACCGGCAAGCTCCTGCACCAGCTGCCGGACAAAGTGCCAGCCGGAGCAGCGGCGTTCTCGTGGAATGGGTCCCAGCTGGCCATCGCACGCCGCCCGATCCTGCCGCCACCCATCGAAACCCCGGCCACGTACGGTCCCATCACGATCGATCTCTACAACGCGCGGACCGGCGTCCACGAGCGCACGATCGTGGGGCACCCGCTCACCCCGCAGGTCCCCGGCGGCCGACTGTTCGCACCGCTGACGCTCGCCTTCAACCCCGACGGCTCGCTGCTCGCGGTGTCGGGTGCGGATCAGGGGGTTGAGGTCTACGACCCGGCCACCGGGCAACTCGCTCACGAGGAACTCGGGGTCGAAGGCGCGCCCGGCGGCAGCTTCGTGGAGTCGCTCGGTTTCAGCCCCAATGGGACGTTCCTCGCCGCCGGCGCCGCCACCGGCGCCTACGTGTGGCGGATCCCCTCCTACACTCACCTCACGACGTTTCAGCACGTGCCGTCCAACTTAGAGCTGTACGTAGGGCCGGGTCTCGGCGTGCAGATCGGGTTCAGCGCCGATTCGAACTATCTCGTTACCTCGGGCGATGGGGCGCTCAACGCGTGGGACCTCGCCGACCACCTCCAGCTCTTCCACTCCGACCCGGTGGCGCGCGGCGGATTGAGCCCCAACGGCGCCCAGCTCGTCACGGCGTTCGGTGCGGCAGTGACCCTGTACCCGTGCGACCTATGCGGTGGACTGAATCATTTGCTCGCGATCGCCAAACGCAACACCACTCGCCAGCTGACGCCCAGCGAACGCGCCACGTACCTGAAACAGGGTTAGGCTGCCGGCCCATGCGTCACCAGAGCTCAATCACTTCGCTCTCGTGGATTCCACGGGAGGCCATCGAGGGAACCACGCGCGTGGCGTTCGACGCCGGCCTGGCGCACTACGACGCGCCGCCTCCCGACGTGCTCACCGACATCGAGCAGCTCCGCGCCTCCGACGGTTTTCGCTTCGCCAACCGCCTCGAGGCATGGCTCGAGGTCGATGAGTCGGGCCAAATCTCGGACTGGGGGTACGCGGGCGGCGGTCTGATGGGCGCCACGACGCTCAGGCTCGGACCGCTGGCGCGAACCTTCCAGGCCATCCGCCTGCCCGATCTGCGACGGACTCCCGAGCGCGGAGGTGACTTCGTGCGATTCGTGCAGACGACCGGAGGTCACACCGGCGTCCCGGCACCGCGACGGGTCAGACGACCGCCGTTCGTGCAGTGGCAGGCTCCACTGGTGTGGACGACGCTGTCGTTGACCATTCACGCCGACGGCCGCGCGACGGGAACGCTCGAAGGCGCGAGTCAGTTTCCGCGCCACTGGGTGTACGACGAGCGGGGCCAGCTGGCGGAAAAATCGGGACTGGCCGACTTCGAGGACTGGTATCGCGAATCGTTCGGCCCCTATACCCCCTGGGGCGACCGGGACTCGCCGGCGCTGGTCACCGCGGTCGAGAGCGCGCTCGAGCGGCGGCTGTCAGAGCAGGTGATGGCCGAGGGCCAGGAGGCCAAGTTCCGCAAGCTCAGGGAGGGCACCACGCTCGTGCGCGAGGGCGAAACCGGCTCGGCCATCTACCTGGTGCTCGACGGCGTGCTGGCCGTCGAGCGCGAGGGCAAGCGTCTGGCCGAGTACGGACCCGGCGCGATGCTCGGCGAGCGAGCCCACCTCGAAGGAGGCAAGCGGAGCTCCACGCTGGTCGCGGTGACCAACTGTCGAGTGGCCTCGGTCGAGGCCGACCAGCTCGACCAGACGGCGCTCGACGAGCTGGCCAAGGGCCATCGCCGCGAGGGGCCCGGCGGCTAGCTCCTTCTACTGCCCCACGCGAGCAGTTCCGCCAGCTGACGTGGGCTGATGTTGCCGCCGCTGGCCACGATCGCGACCCGCCGACCGGCCAAGCGCTGGCTGAGCTTGACCGCGGCGGCCAGCGACGCTGCGCCGGCGGGCTCGATCAGGTTGCGCGTGTGCTCGATCATCGCCAGCGTCGCGGCGCGCAGCTCGTCGTCCGAGACGAGCACGAAGTCCTCGAGGTGCTCGACCATGATCCGTTGCGGCAGCGCAAAGGCGACGCGCGTCTGCAGTCCCTCGGCGAACGTGGCCATCTCGTCCTCCACCAGCGTCCGCGAGCGCCAGGCGCGGTACGCTGCCGGTGCCGCGCTCGACTGCACGCCGATCACCTCGATCCGCGGGCTTACCGCCTTGGCCACCACGCACGCCCCGGCGGCGCCGCTGCCGCCGCCGACCGGGACGAGGATCGCCTCGAGCTCGGGTTCGCGCTCGAGCATCTCGAGCGTCGCCGTCCCCACCCCGGCGATCAGGTATGGCTCGTCGCCGGAGTGGATGTAGCGGGCGCCGCGCTCGGCCGCCACGGTGGCGCACCGCTCGCGCGCGTCGTCGAAGTCCGCACCGTGCTCGACGACGTCGGCGCCGAGAGCCCGCATCGCTGCCACCTTGACCGGGTTGGCGCCCACTGGAACAAAGATCGTCGCCGCCGCCCCGAACACGGCGGCGGCGTAGGCCACCGACTGCCCGTGGTTTCCCGTGGAGGCGGCGTACACGCCCGTGGCTCTCGCCGCTGGATCCAGGCGAGAGACCAGATTGATCCCGCCACGCACCTTGAACGCGCCGGTCGGTTGATGGTTTTCGTGCTTGACGAAGATCTGCGCGCCGGTCAGCTGGTCGAGCGGCGGATAGCATCGCAGCGGGGTCGGGTCGAGGTGGGGCGCGATCGCGCGACGTGCGTCGAGCACATCCACGAGCCCGGGGACCTCGACCGAGGTCAGGTGCTCGCTCATCTGGTCTCTAGCCTAGTGACGTGGGCTTGCGCCGCAGGGCCAGCCAACGTTGCAAGCCCAGCGTGACCGAGGCGCCCAGCACGATCATCGCCACGTTGACCGACAGGACCCCGAGCGCGCCGATCACCTTGCTGGCCTCGCCGACGCCGGCGCCGACGCCGAGGTAGGCAGCGGCGGGAATCGTCGTCACCGAGATGGCCACTCCGACGCCCGAGCCGGCGCGCGTTTCGAACGTGAGCATTCCCGCCACCCCGGCAGCTAAGGCGACGGCGATCGTTTCGTCGCTGATACTCGTCAGCCCGCTCAGCACGCTCGAGCCGACCTGGAAGGTCGAGGGCAGCAGCGATAGGTGATTGAGCGCGAAGGTGAGGAGCGCCCCGGCCCCGCTGACCACGGCCATGCCGATCACCAGCGTGGCCAGCGCCTTGAGCGCCAGGCGCCAGGAGCGGCCGACCACCCCAACCGCGGTGGCGATGATTGGGAGCAGGTCGGGACTGACCGCCATCGCGCCCACGATGAGGATCGCGCTCGCCTCGACGACGCCGTAGCAGGCGATCACGCCCGCCGCCGCCATCAGCGCGAGATAGCGACCGATCAGACGGGCGTTGGAGCCGGCGAGGCCGAGAACATCGGCCCAGATCAGGGTGGTGTCGGCGGGATGCGCGGCGCCACCGACCTCATCGAGGCGAAATAGGGAAACATCCTCATCGGCGACCTTCAGCGCCTCGAGCTGCTCGAGAACCCGGTCGGTCGCCTGGTGGCTCACGTTGGCCACGACGACCGAGTGGTGATCGCGCGCCGCGGGCTCGATGCGCAACCTGCTGACGCCGTCGAGATCGAGCAGCCGCTCGGCCACCGCGCGCGCGAGCTCCGACTCGCCGAAGACCTCGAGCGTGATCACGCGCCGAACGATGGCGCAGCACGAGGACGGCTCCAATCCTCGTCCGTCAGACTGCCAGGATCGACAGGCGGTTGCTCACCTACGCTCGCGCCACCAGAACCTTCCTGGTGGCGCTGACCGTACTCGACGTGTTCACCGCGGTGTTGGTGATCGCGCAGGCGTGGCTGCTGGCCGACGCGATCTCGGGCGCGTTCGTCGACGGCAAGCACCTCGATGCGCTCCGCAGCACGCTGGCGATCCTGCTCGGCGTGGTGCTCGCACGAGCCGCGGTCGCCTGGGGGCGCGAACGTCTCGCCGTGCGGTCATCGGCACGCGCCAAGTCGCAGCTGCGCGCGGCCCTGCTCGCCCATGTCGGGGCCCTGGGACCTCGATACCTGAGTGAACGCCGCACCGGCGAGCTGGCCGTCCTGGCCACCCGGGGCATCGACGCGCTCGATGCGTACTTCTCGCTCTATCTCCCCCAGCTGCTGCTGGCGGTGATCGTTCCGGTGTCGGTGGTCGCGGTGGTGGCCGACCGCGACTGGATCTCGGCGTTGATCATCGCCGTGACGCTGCCGCTGATCCCGGTGTTCATGGCGCTGGTCGGCGCAACGACCCGAGATCGGGTCGATCAGCAGCTGCAGACGCTGCAGCTGCTGGCCGGTCACTTCCTCGACGTCGTCACCGGGCTACCCACGCTCAAGGTGTTCGGGCGCGCGAAGGCGCAGATCGCCTCCATCGGCGAGGTGACCGACCGCTACCGCCGCACCGCGATGTCGACGCTGCGGGTTACGTTCCTGTCCTCGGGCATTCTCGAGCTCGTGGCGACGATCTCAGTCGCGCTGGTGGCCGTGACCATGGGCGTGCGCCTGATGGACGGACACGTCGGGCTGCGAACGGCCCTGATCGTGTTGCTGCTCGCGCCCGAGGCCTACCTCCCCCTGCGGATGCTCGGGGCCAACTACCACGCCAGCACCGAGGGGATGAGCGCGGCGCGCCAGGCGTTCGAGGTTCTGGAGGAGCCCGCCCCGCCGCGGGGCGAGAGGCGCGAGGTCCCGGACCTCACCGAGTCGGAGCTGTCGGTGCACAGACTCACCGTTTCCTATCCCGGACGCGCTCGTGCCGCGATCGACGGGATCTCGCTGACCATCGACCCCGGCGAGGTGGTGGCCATTACCGGACCCAGCGGATGCGGCAAGTCGACTCTGCTCGCGGTGCTCCTCGGCTTTCTCGCCGGCTCGGAGGGTTCGGTGCGCGTGGGCGGGGTCGATCTGGCCAGCCTCGATCCCGAGGCCTGGCGCAAGCATGTGTCGTGGATGCCCCAGCGTCCCCACCTGTTCGCAGGCTCGATCGCCGAGAACATCCGCCTCGGGCGCCGCGACGCCAGCGCCGCTGAGGTCGCGCAGGCGGCGCGGCGGGCTGGATTGGCCGAGGTCATCGCGGCCCGCCCCGAGGGGCTGGCCACGGTGATCGGTGATCGCGGCGCCGGACTGTCGGTGGGAGAGCGCCAGCGCGTCGCGCTCGCGCGCGCGTTTCTGAGGGATGCGCCGCTCCTACTCCTCGACGAGCCGACGGCCAATCTCGACGGGGCGACCGAGGAGGAGGTACTCACGGCGCTGCGGCGGCTCGTTCAGGACCGAACGGCGGTGATCGTCGCCCACCGGCCGGCGCTCGTCAGCATGGCCGACCGAGTGGTCGAGCTCGGGCCGCAGGCGGTGGGTGCCACGTGAGCGCGACGAGCGATCCGATCGTCGCGCCCGAGGCCACCGGGCCGAGCGCGCCGTTGCGGGCCACCGTGGAACTCGCGCGCTCGGCTGCCCCGCGGCTGGCGCTCGCCACCCTCCTGGGCGCCGGAGCCGTCGGCGCAGGGATTGGGCTGATCGCCACGTCCGCCTGGCTGATCTCGCGTGCGTCCCAACGACCCCCCGAGTCGGCCCTGGCCCTGGCCATCGTCGCCGTCCAGTTCTTCGGCCTGTCGCGAGCCCTGTTCCGCTACGGGGGGCGCCTGGCCGGTCACGACGCCGCATTCCGCGCCCTCGCCGATCTGCGGATGAACACCTACCGGCGGCTCGAGGCGCTGGCTCCAGCCGGCCTCCCCGCTTTCCGCAGCGGCGATCTGCTCGCCCGCATCGTGCACGACGTCGACTCGCTCCAGGACCTCCTGCTACGAGTGATCCCCCCGTTTGCCATCGTGCTCGTCGTCGGCGCAGTGATCGTGTCGCTCGTGTGGTGGATCCTGCCCGCTGCGGGGCTGATCCTGCTGGCGGCGCTGGCGATGGCGGCCACCGTGGTGCCATGGCTGACCGGCAGGCTGGCCAAGCGCTCGGAATCCCAACAGGCGGCGGCCCGGGGAGAGCTGACCGCCACCGTGGTCGACCTCCTCCAGGGCGCCCCCGAGCTGATCGCCTATGGAGCGCTCGATGCGCAGCTTCAGAAGGCGTCGGCAGACGAGGCGCGCCTGGCGCGCATCGCCACCGCCGGCGCGCGAACGGCCGGCGTCGGCCAGGGGCTGACGACGCTGCTCCCGGGAGTCGCCATGTGGACGGCGCTGCTGGTGGGGATCGGCGCGGTCACTCGCGGAGCACTCGACGGGGTCGTCCTCGCGGTCGTCGCCCTCGTCCCCCTGGCCTCGTTCGAGATGGTCTCGGAGCTCCCCGCGGCCACGCAGACGATGCAGCGCGTTCGCCGCAGCGCGGCGCGGGTGTTCGACATCCTCGCCACCGAACCCCCCGTCGTCGAACCCGACGAACCGCTGGCGGTTCCGAGCGCGGCGCCCACGCTACAGGTGCGCGGACTCCGCGCGTCATATGGCGAGCACGGGCCCTGGGTGCTCGACCGCGTCGACCTCGAGCTCCGGCCCGGGCAGACCGTGGCCGTGGTCGGCCGCAGCGGCGCCGGGAAATCCACGCTGGCGAACGTGCTGCTTCGCTTCCTGCCCTACCAGGGCGGCTCGGTGACGCTCGACGGGGTGCCGCTGGACCGCATGTCTGGCGACGAGCTTCGGCGCGTGGTCGGGCTGGTCTCCCAGGACGCGCATGTGTTCGACTCGACCCTGGAGGAAAACCTCCGCCTGGCGCGGCGCGATGCGACCGAGGACGAACTGCGTCAGGCGCTGGCCCGCGCTCGTCTACTCGAGTGGACCGACAGCCTGCCGGGTGGACTCGCCACGCGCGTCGGGCCGAATGGCGCGCACATCTCGGGTGGACAGCGCCAGCGCCTGGCCGTTGCCCGCGCCCTGCTGGCCGACTTTCCCATCCTCATCGTCGACGAGCCGGGCGAGCATCTCGATACCATCACGGCCGATGCGTTGGTCGAGGACCTGCTGGCCGGCACCCCCGAGCGAGCGGTGCTGCTGATCACGCATCGTCTGGCTGGGCTCGAGCACGCCGACGAGGTGATCGTGCTGACCTCGGGCCGCGTGGCCGAGCGCGGCACCCATGCCCAGTTGCTCGCCTCCGGTGGTCAGTATGCGGCCATGTGGATGCGGGAAAGAAATCACCCGTTCTAGGTGATGTCTGAACGCCATGGTTGAGTTTGGATCGGAATAGGGATGACTAACGACCTGGCCCGCTGGCAGTTCGCTACCACCAGCATCTACCACTTCCTGTTCGTGCCGGTAACGATTGGGTTGGCGTTGCTGGTCGCGATCCTGCAGACCGTCTGGTACCGCACCGACAACCCCGACTACAAGCGGATGACCCGCTTCTTCGGCACGCTGCTGCTGATCAATGTGGCAGTCGGGGTGGTCACCGGCCTCGTCCAAGAGTTCGAGTTCGGAATGAATTGGTCGACCTACTCGCGCTTCGTCGGCGGCGTGTTCGGGGCGCCGTTGGCGATGGAGGGACTGGCGGCGTTCTTCCTGGAGTCGACATTCCTGGGGCTGTGGCTCTTCGGCTGGGACCGGCTGCCAAAGCGCGTGCATCTGGCGACGATCTGGGCGGTTTCGATCGGCTCGATGCTGTCGGCGATGTTCATTCTGATGGCCAACTCGTGGATGCAGCATCCGGTCGGCTACAAGCTCAACAAGTCCGGGGAGCCGGTGCTGAGCAATGTGTGGGCGCTGTTCGTGAACCCGACGTTCGTGTGGGGCTATGCACACGTGATCCTCGCTTCACTGATCACCGGGTGCCTGGTGATGCTGGCCGTCTCGGCGTGGTATCTGCGCAAGAAGCGGCACGTGGAGTCTTTCCATCGCACGGCGAAGGTGGCGCTTATCGTGCTGATTCCGACGATCGTCATCCAGCTTTCCGTCGGCAACCAACTGGGCGTGGTCGAGAACCACTATCAGCCGATGAAAATCGCCGCCGCCGAGGCGCAGTGGACCAGCTGCAAGCCGTGCTCCTTCTCGCTGTTCCAGATCGGCGGTGGCGCCAACGACAAGACGCCGACGCAGATCATCGAGATCCCGCACCTCCTGTCGGTCCTCGCGACAGGAACTTGGAGCGGGCCAGTCACCGGGCTGAACCAGCTTCAGGCGCAGTATCAGGCGAAGTACGGGCCAGGGAACTACGTGCCCGACGTGTTCATCCAGTATTGGTCGATGCGCACGATGGCCTACCTGGCCTCCCTCATACTCCTGCTGGCGCTGTGGGGCGCCTGGTTGTTATACAAGCGCCGGCTGTCGAGCTCCCGGGTGTTCCTGTGGCTGGCCATATGGGCCGTGGTGACGCCGTTCTTGATGAACACCGCCGGGTGGTTGCTGACCGAGAGCGGCCGTCAGCCGTGGATCGTGCAGGGGCTGCAGAAGACGATCAACGCGAACTCTCCATCGGTGACGAGCGCCGATATCTGGATCAGCTTGATCGCGTTCGTGCTGGCCTACATCGTGCTGGGCGCCGCCGATGTCATCCTGATGTTGCGCTATTCCCGACGCGGACTCGACCAGGGCGATGGGGAAACGAGCGGCGGCGCGGCCGACACTGCTGTCCCAGCGTTGACCTACTGATTCGATGCAGCTTCACACGATCTGGTTCATCATCGTCGTCTTCTTCTGGATCGGATTCTTCGTGCTGGAGGGATTCGACTTCGGGGTCGGCGCGCTCCACCGCCTGATCGGCAAAACCGAGCTCGAACGGCGCGTGGCGATCAACACGATCGGCCCCTGGTGGGACGGGAATGAGGTATGGCTGATCGTCGCCGGCGCGTCAATGTTCGCGGCCTTCCCGGGCTGGTACGCAACAATGTTCTCGGCGCTCTATCTCGCCCTGGTTGTGTTGCTCCTGGCCATGTTTGCGCGCGGCGTGTCGTTCGAGTACCGGGGCAAGCGCGAGAGCGCGCGCTGGCGCAGCGGGTGGTCATGGGCACTGACGATCGGCAGCATCTTGATCCCGTTGCTGGTCGGGGTCGCGCTCGGCGACCTCCTCCACGGGCTGCCGATCAACCAGAACCACGACTACACCGGCAACTTCATCGACCTGCTCACCGGCTACGGGCTGATGACCGGGATCACCCTCCTCGCGCTTTGCCTGCTGCACGGCGCCACCTTCCTATCGCTGCGCACGACGGGCGAGATGCGCGATCGGGCCCGCAGCGCCTCCTGGGTCATCGGGCTGGCCGCGATTGTCCTGAACCTCGCCTGGGTGATCTGGACGCTGGTCGTGATCGGCGGCGGCACCGTACCCGAGCCAACACAGATCTTCGGAATGATCGCCGTCATTATCGCGACCCTACTCGCCACCAGCGACTCCAACGGCTGGGCGTTTCTCGCTTCTGGATTCGCGATCGCCGCGGCGATTGGCCAGATCTTCATCGCGCTGTACCCCAACGTGATGGTCTCCAGCACCAACGCGGCCTACAACCTGACCGTCAACAACGTGGCCGCTGGTCACTACGCGCTGGTTGTGATGACCGTCGTCGCCGTGCTGTTCCTCCCCGTTGTCCTGCTCTACCAAGGCTGGTCCTTTCACATCTTCCGAGGCCGGATTGGCGGCAACGAACAGCCGCCGCCGCCAACGACCGAGCAACCGCCAGCCAGCTGACGACGTCATCCAATTTGGATGATGTCCGCGTGGGGGCTGATCCCTAGCGTTTCCGGCCGTCGATCTACGGCTGGTCGACTCTGCTCAGCGGACAAGAACAGCGAGGAATTCATATGGCAGTCGCCGTCGAGAAGTCAGCCAGCGAGTCCATCGGGTCCGACACGGCGCAGGCGGCCGACGTGTTCGTGGCCTTCGGCATCACCGGCGATTTGGCCAAGGTCATGACCTTCCGCTCCCTGTACCGCCTCGAGCGGCGTGGGCTGCTCAACTGCCCGGTCGTCGGCGTGGCCGTCGACGATTGGTCGGTCGAGCACCTCCGCGACCACGCGCGCTCGTGCATCATCGGTACGGGAGAGAAGCTCGACGAGGAGGTGTTCAAGCGGTTCGCTGACCGGTTGGCCTACGTCCAAGGCGACTTCGGTGACGCCGCCACCTACGCGCGTGTCGGCGAGGCGATCAAGTCCGCCAAGCAGCCGGTGTTCTACCTCGAGATCCCTCCGTTCCTGTTTGGCACCGTGATCAAAGGGCTG
The DNA here is from genome assembly GCA_963796885.1 of uncultured Solirubrobacterales bacterium. GTDB lineage: Bacteria > Actinomycetota > Thermoleophilia > Solirubrobacterales > Solirubrobacteraceae > Palsa-465. Next base: position 820,657 of record CAWCNP010000022.1, on the reverse strand, counting down.
CACGACGCCGGGCTGACGGCCAACGCACGCGTGGTGGTCGAGAAGCCGTTCGGACACGATCTCGACTCGGCGCGCGACCTGGCGAATGACATCCACCAGTACATCGACGAGTCTCAGCTGTATCGAATCGATCACTACCTGGGGAAGATGGGCTTGCAGGAGATCCTGTACCTGCGCTTCGCCAACACCTCGATGGAATCGGTCTGGAGCCGCCAGCACGTCTCCTACGTTCAGATCACCATGGCCGAGGATTTCGGCGTCGAGGATCGCGGACGCTTCTATGACCGCGTGGGCGCCCTCCAGGACGTCGTCGTCAACCACCTCATGCAGTTGCTGGCAATGGCCGCGATGGAGCCGCCGGCCGGCGCCGACGCGGGCACGCTCAAGGACGCCAAGTACGCGCTGTTCCGCTCGATGCCCGAGGCCGACCCGGCCCACTACATTCGCGGCCAGTACGACGGCTACCTCGATATCGACGGCGTGGCCAAGGGGTCAACGGTGGAGACATCGGCCGCCCTGCGGCTGGAGATCGACAACTGGCGCTGGGCCGGCGTGCCGTTCTTCATCCGCACCGGAAAGCGGTTCCCGATCACCCAGACCGAGGTCCGCCTGGTGTTTCATCGCCCGCCGCGGTTGGGCTTCATCTCCGCGGCCAAGCGGCCCCCGGCCGACAGCCAGCTCGTGGTCAAGCTCGACCCCATGACCGGCGTGAGATTGGAGATCGACGCCCATCGCGCTGACAAGCAGGGACCTCAGCTGGTCACTCTCGATATGGAGTTTGCCGAAGAGGGCGGCGAGGGCCCCACGCCGTACGAGGTCCTGCTCGGTGCTGCGATGGACGGCGACAGCACTCCATTCACACGGCAGGACAGCGTCGAGGAGACGTGGCGAATCATGATGCCGTTGCTCGAGCATCCGCCGCCTGTGTATCCGTATGCCCCCGGCTCATGGGGTCCCAAGGAGGCGGATCGCCTCGTTGCCGGGGTGGGCCGCTGGCACGAGCCGTGGGTGGCGTCATGAGTCCCGCCAGCAAGCGCAAGAGCACCAGCGCCAACGCTCGCGGCAGCGCCAAGGCCAGGCCGGCGGCTGAGCGGCCTCCACAGAGCGCGGCGGCTCCGTCGCCATTCCCGCCGATTGCCGACTACGCATTCCTCTCCGACTGCCACACCGGCGCGCTCGTCGCGCGCGACGGGTCGATCGACTGGCTCTGCGTTCCGCGCTTCGACGCGCCCAGCGTGTTCGGCACCCTCCTCGACCGCGAGGCGGGCATGTTCCGACTGGCTCCGTTCGGCACCTCCGTTCCGTCGGGACGGTTCTACGAGCCGGGCACCAACGTGCTGGTGACCACGTGGAAGGCAGCCGGCGGGTGGGTCGAGGTCCACGACGCGTTGATCATGGGCCCCACGACACACGAAGATAGGATCACGCCGCACACTCGCCCGCCGGCCGACGAGGACGCGGAGCACATCCTCGTCCGCACCGTGTGTTGCCTGGAAGGCGAGGTCGAGATCGAGCTGATCTGCGAGCCGGCGTTCGACTACGGGCGGACGCCGGGCGAGTGGGAGCTGGTCGACGGGAACCGCCACGCCGCCGACGCCACCGGCGGCGGCCAGACGTTCCGCCTGATGACCGATCTCGAGCTGGGGATCGAGGCCAACCGCGTGCGCGCCCGGCACACCTTGGCCACCGGCGAGCGGGCGTACGCATGCCTGGCCTGGGGTGAGCATCTGGCCGGACCGACCAACGTCGACGAGGCGACCGCGAAGATCGACGCGACGGTGCGCTTCTGGCGGCGCTGGCTCGGCCGCATGCGTCCGTTTGCGGACCATCGCTGGCGGGAGCCGATTCAGCGCTCGGCGCTGGCCATCAAGGGGCTCACGTACATGCCGACGGGAGCAACTGTGGCCGCGTTGACCACCTCGCTGCCCGAGACTCCAGGTGGCGAGCGCAACTGGGATTACCGCTTCACCTGGATGCGCGACTCCACGTTCACGCTCCAGGCCCTGCATCTCTTGGGCCTCGACTGGGAGGCCGACGAGTTCATGCAGTTCGTGGCCGACCTCGAGCCCAACAGCGACGGCGGGCTGCAGATCATGTACGGGATCGACGGCCGGCGCGATCTCACCGAGACCTTCCGCGAGGATCTCTCGGGCTATGCCGGCGCCAGCCCGGTGCGGATCGGCAACGGCGCCTTCGACCAGCGCCAGAACGACGTCTACGGCGCTGTGCTCGACTCGATCCTCAAGCACACCGTGCACAGCCAGCGCCTCCCCCGTCGCCTGTGGCCACTGGTCCAAGCCCAGGCCAAGTGCGCGTCCAAGGTCTGGCGGCAACCCGACCAGGGCATCTGGGAGGCGCGGGGCGCGCCACAGCACTACGTGTCGTCCAAGCTGATGTGCTGGGTGGCCATGGATCGTGCCGCCAGGCTGGCCCACATCCGCGGCAACAACAAGCTCTCAGACGAGTGGGCGGCCACAGCGGCGGACATCCACGCCGACATCCTCGAGCATGGACTGACCAAGGATGGTGTGCTGCGCCAGCACTACGCCACCGATGCGCTTGACGCCTCGACCCTGCTGGCAGCCATGTTCGACTTTCTTCCCGGAAATGACGAGCGGATGCACGGATCGGTGATGGCGATCGCCGAGGATCTGACTGAGAATGGATACGTGCTGCGCTATCGCACCGACGAGACCGACGACGGCCTGTCGGGCAAGGAGGGCACGTTCCTGATCTGCTCGTTCTGGCTGGTCTCGGCCCTGTCGATCGTCGGCGAGGCGCAGCGCGCCCACGATCTGATGGAGCGCCTGCTCCGCATCGCGTCACCGCTCGGCCTCTACGCTGAGGAATTCGATGCGGCCACCGACCGCCACCTGGGCAACTTCCCCCAGGCCTTCTCGCACCTGGCCCTGATCGAGGCGGCGGCACGGATCATCCTGGCCGAGCAGCTCGCGCTTGAGGGGCTGGGGCCACCGAGCTCCGGGGCACTGGCCCAGTCGATCCCGCCGCAGGCGTAGTCATGGATCACTACGACGTCGTCATCGTAGGAAGCGGGGCCGGCGGCGGGACGCTGGCTCGGCATCTGGCGCCCTCGGGCAAACGCATCCTGCTGCTCGAACGCGGTGGCTGGCTTCGCCGCGAGCCCGAGAACATCTCCGCCGAGGAGGTGTTCGTCAACAACCGCTACGTGTCGCCCGATACGTGGCGCTACGCCAATGGCGATGAGTTCCAGCCCCAGATCCACTACTGCGTGGGTGGCGCCACCAAGCTCTACGGCGCGGCACTGTACCGCCTGCGCGAGGAGGACTTCGGCGAGCTGCGGCACCATGACGGCGTCTCGCCGGCCTGGCCGATCAGCTACTCCGAGCTCGAGCCGTATTACACGCTCGCCGAGGAGCGCTACTGCGTCCACGGCGCCCGCGGCGAGGATCCGACCGAGCCGCCCAGCAGCGCCGCGTATCCGTTCCCCGCCGTGTCGCACGAGCCGCGGATTCAGAAGCTGTCGGATGATCTGGCCGCCCTCGGGCTGCATCCGTTCCACGCCCCCTGCGGGGTGCTGCTCAACGAGGCCGACCCGCCCCACAGCGGCTGTATGCGCTGCCAGAACTGCGACGGCTTCCCCTGCATCGTCCACGCCAAGTCCGACGCCGAGGTGCTCGGGGTCAGACCGGCGCTCGAGCATCCGAACGTCGAGCTGATGATCGACGCGCCGGCGGTGCGCCTGACCACCGACGACGCTGGCAGCGCCGTGAAGGGCGTGGTGATCGAGCGCGACGGAAGCGAGGAGACGGTCACCGCCGACCTGGTCGTGGTCAGCTGCGGCGCGGCCAACTCGGCCCGGCTGCTCTTGATGTCGGCCAGCGACCGCCACCCGAACGGGCTGGCCAACGGCTCTGACCAGCTTGGGCGCAACTACATGTTCCACAACAGCCAGGCCGTTCTGGCCCTGTCTCGCGAAGAGAATCCGACGATCTTCCAGAAGACCCTGGGTGTCAACGACTTCTACTTCAAGGGTCCCGATTTCGACTTCCCGCTCGGCAATATCCAGATGGTGGGCAAGTCACAGGCCCCGATGTTCCGGGGCGAGAAGCCACTCGAGACGAAGTTCGCTCCCGACTGGACACTCGAGGGTGTCGCGCGCCATGCGGTCGACTTCTGGCTCTCCACCGAGGACCTGCCCCAGCCCGAGAATCGCGTGACGGTCGACAAGAACGCCACGATCACGATCGCCTACACATCGAGCAACGACGTCCCGCGAGACCGCCTCTTCGACCAGCTCCGCTCGATGCTGGGCGAGCTGGGCATGCACCACCACCACCTGCTCCCCCATCACGCCTACCTGCGCAACGAGATCCCGGTCGCCGGCGTGGCGCATCAGGCCGGCACGTGCCGCTTCGGCACCGACCCCAAGACCTCTGTCCTCGACACCGACTGCAAGGCGCACGAACTCGACAACCTGTACGTCGTCGATACGAGCTTCTTCCCCAGCATCGGCGCGGTCAATCCGGCGCTGACGGCGATGGCCAATGCGCTGCGGGTCGGCGATCACCTGCTGCAGCGGATGGGCGCTTCGGTGGCGTCTTCGTAGGTTCGTCCCTGGGCTGTCGCTGTAGCGGTGAGTCGTTTGCGCCCTCCGCGGCCGGGTGGGGCCGTGGCTGCGGATTGTCCAACGACGGTTTCGTTACCCAGCGGTTCCGGGTGCGCTCGCTACGTAACGAAACCGCTGCTATTTCGCCAAAACGTTGAAGCGCGGTTGCGAACCGGACGGCGACCGCAAAAGCCAAGACGCAAGGCGCTACCGAAGCCCTACTGCGACGGTGCGCCGGCGGCGACCTCTTCGTCCTCGTCCTCGCCCCAGTTGATCCGAGCGGCCGGCGCGCGCGCGTCGAGGACCATCGGACCGCGGGTCTTGGAGAAGTAATCCCAACCCCAATCGATGAACGCCTCGATGCGGTTGCGCACGCCGCTCATCAGTGCCGCGTGCACACCGAGCCAGGCGGCGAAGGCAATCGAGCCGTGGAGCTCGTGGCGGTGGGCGCCGACCTCGGCCACGGCGGCGCCGCGCCCGATCATGGCCATGATGCCCTTGTCGTGGTAGTCGAAGTCGCGGCGTGGCTTGCCGGCCACGTCGGCCAGGATGTTCTCGGCCGCCCAGGTGCCGCTCTGCAGGGCCACCGACCCGAGTTGGGGGAACGGCTGCCCGTCGGGGCCGGGGATGTTGGCCATGTCGCCCGCGGCGTACACCCCGGGAGCGTCGTCGACAGTGAGATCAGGCTTGACGTTGATGCGCTCTCCCCGTCCGGTGGCCAGGCCGCTGGCCGCGGCCGGCGCCGCGGCCTTCAGACCGCCGGCCCAGGCTACGCATCGGGTCTGGATCGTGCTGCCGTCGGAAAGGACGACGTGGTCGGCGGCGATCTCCTTGACACCGGTGCCGAGCGTGATCTTCACACCGCGGTCCGTGAGCACCTTGCTGGCGTATTTGTGAGCCTTGTCCGAGAAGCCGTTCAGCACCGCGTCCCCCAGGTCCACCACCTCGATCGTGGCGCGGTTCACCGCCAGGTCGTGGTACTCGATCGGCATCGTCTCATTGATCATGTCCGCAAGGGCGCCGGCGAGCTCGGTCCCCGTCGCGCCCGCGCCGACAATGACGAAGTTGAGCGCCCCGCGATCGATCAGCTCGGGATCGCGGTCGGCGTCCTCGAAGACGGTGAGGATCCGCGCGCGGAGCTGTTCGGCGTCAGCCACCGAGTACAGCGGAAAGGCATGCTCGGCCGCGCCGGGGGTGTTGAAGAAGTTCGCCTCCCCGCCGGCGGTCAGGACCAGGAAATCGCCCTCGTACTTCTCGCCGTGCTCGGTGACGACCGACCGACTCGCGGTGTCGACCTCGACCACCTTGTCCAGCTTGACGTCGACGTTGTCGTCGCTCGTGAACGGCTTGCGCAGGGAATAGGAGATGTCGGTCGCCGCCAGCTGCGCGGTGGCGACCTGGTAGAGCAGCGGCTGAAATTGGTGGTAGTTGCGCTGGTCGATCAGCGTGACGTGGACGGAATCCTCGCCCCTGAGTCGACGCGCGCAGCCGAGGCCGGCGAAGCCCGCGCCGACGACTACAACGTGGCGGCGCCCCTCGGCGGTCGGAGATTGTTCGGAGTCCGAGGCCATGCCGCCACGCTAGCGCGCTGAGGACTCAGGCGCCATCCTCCCTTTCGGGTGATGTCCGCCCGGCTGCCCGCGGCGACGATCCGGCGCGACGCCCACAGCAGGAGACGAGATTGTGAAGCTGGCCTGGCCCATACGCAGCGTGCTGGCCGGTGCGGCGGGAACCGCGGCGCTGACGCTGGCCTACACCACCGAGCGTCTGGTGCGTGATAAAGCAGGGCCGCTCGACTACGACGACAGCCTCGTGCCGGGCGAGATCGTGGCCGGGATTCTCCACCTGCCCAATGTCACCCAGCGCGAGGAATACGACCTCGGGATGGCGCTGCGGTGGAGCTACGGCTCGGCATTCGGCCTGTGGCACGGGATCCTGCGCCGGAGGGTTGGCGAGCCTCGGGCCAGTGCGGCATTCTTCGCCACGCTGATGACGGCCACGCTCACGCTGTTCCCGTTGCTCGGCCACACGCCACCGCCCAGCCGGTGGCCACGGAGCGTGCTCGCGACCGCGTTCGGGACGCATGCCGCGTACGTGGCCGCGGTGGCGCTGGTCGACGACCGGATTCGGCGCTGAGCTAGTGAGAGAGAGTTCCATGAGTCTTGATCTGGCGGTGCTGGCATTCGCCCACACCGAGGGCGCCGAGCACGCCTATGCCGATGTCCTCGACAGCGACGGCGATGCTCCGTGGATCCGCGAGATCGCGTTCGTGGAACACCACAAGCACGACCGGATCGTGGTGCGCGGGACGTTCGCGGGCCGCTACGTCGATATCGAGGACGAGAGCGACCCGCTGGGCAAGAAGACGGTCGAGGGAGCACTGACCGGCGCCGTGGTCGGGTGCCTGTTCGGCCCTCCCGGGTTCGCCGCCGGGATCGTGGGCGGGGGGCTGGTCGGGGCTCATGCCCAGGCCGCTCCCGTGCCCGAGCTGCACGGAGCGTTCTTCGACGAGATTCGCGCCGACGTCCCCGAAGGCTCCTCAGCGCTGATCCTCCTCGCGGCCCCTGCGCACGTGGACGCGATGGTCAGCGCGCTCGAGGGCCAGCACGGCACGCTGGTCCGCCATCAGCTGACGGCCGACACGGCGCAGGCGCTGGAGGCCGCGGTGACGGGCAGTCCGCCGGCAGCCCCGCCACCGCAGCCACCCGACTCGCCGTCCGCCTAGACGCCAACTCGTTCATGCTGATCGCGCCCCAGCTTGTCATCGGCCTGGGCATCGGCATGCTGATCTCGCCGCTGTTCGACTTCATCCTCGCCGCTGTCACCGATCGGGAGGTCGGCTCGGCGTCGGGCGTGCTGAATGCCGTCCAGCAGCTCGGTGGCGCAATCGGCGTGGCGGCCATCGGGACGGTGTTCTTCTCGGCGTTGCACCGTTCGGGGTTCGTGACCGCAGTCGAGCACTGCCTGATCGTCGAGCTGGCAATCGCGCCCGTGCTGCTGGTGCTCATCAGCGCCCTCCCACGGCGTGCGCGGGAGCCCGAGACATCCGCGGTTGAAGAATCGCCCGCGGATGCGGTCGCGGTCATGGCGTGAGCCTCAGCTCAGCTGCGCCACGACCACCGGCATGCTCGTCGGCTTCAGGCTGCCACCCGTCGGCTCGGCCGTCACGAGCACCCGGCTGACGCCCTTCACGTTGCCGGGAACACCGACGTCGCTTGTGCCCGCCGAGGTGACGCTAAACAGGGCGCGCGTCGGCGATGGCGCCTGCTGCCCGTGCTGGAGCCACATCTCGTAGATGTGGCCCGGCGGGGGCGGCGGGAGATGGTGCACGACCAGTTCCGCGCGGCTGCCCGATACGCGAACCGACGCGTCGCCCACGCTGGCCGCGATCACGCGCGTGCTGGTGGTTGTGCTGGAGCCGAGCTCGAGGCCGACGACGAGCGCGAGCACAATCGCAGCCAGCCCCCCGACCATCACCGCGGGTCTGGGGAGCGAGATAGACGGCAGCCGCCAGCGCCGCGGCGCCACGGCGGCCTCACCGCGAGGCTCCTCACCTACGGCCCGCATCACGCGACGTCGGAGTGCTCGCGAAGCTGGATACTGCGGCGCGGCCATGGGCAGGGCATCGGTCACCTGCTGGAAGGCCGCAACCTCGTCGCGACAGACCACGCAGCTCTCCATGTGCTGGCGGAAGGCCCGGGCCTCGTCGGAGTCGAGCGCGCCCAGTACGTAGGCTGCCGCGTCGCCGCCGCAATCGCCGGTGTGGGACATCGAATCCCTATCGGTCATAGCACGACCCCTCCTGGATCACCAAGGGTCATGCGCATCTTGGTCAGGCCCAGCCGCATCCTCCCCTTCACGGTGCCGGCCGGAAGCTCGAGCATCTCGGCTATCTGGCTGTGCGTGAAGCCGCCGAAGTAGGCCAACTCGATGACCTGCCGCTGGTCAGCCGGCAGGCCATCGAGCGCGGTGCGCACCTGCCTGGCCTCCTCGCGGCGCTCGACCTCAGTGTCGGTGCGCTCCGGAGCCACCAGCTGCTCGGCCAAACCCTCGTCGCCGACGTCGCGACCCTGCTTCACGGCACCGCGCCGGAAGGCGTCGACGGCCCGGTTGTGGACCACGCCCAGCACCCACGACCTGACGCTGCCGCGCCCGCGGTCGTATCGAGCCCCGCTGCGCCACAGCGACAGAAACGCGTCCTGCACCACATCCTCGGCCATCGTTCGGCGACCGCACATCCGATAAGCGAGCGAGAAGGCAGCGCCGGCGTGGCGATCGAACACCACCTCGAAGGCCCGGGCGTCGCCCTCATAGACGAGATACATGAGATCCTCGTCGGCTAGCGAGCGTAGGTCTCGGCGGCGGGAGGTGGGTATTGACTGGAAGAACAAGGTTTCCCTGTGCAGCGCATTGGATCAGGTCGCGTTCGACCGCACCTGCCAACATCAATACGAGGCGGGGCGCCGCGCGGATCAATTCGCTCGGGGTTGGTGGGCTCCCGTGGGTCGATCCGGGCATCCGGGGGTAGATTTGAGGAGCGTTGCATGGCAGCCGCAGTAGTGCATCTCCTCGAAGTCGATCCTGATCTGGGTGAGAACCTGGAGCCAGTGGCGCGTGAGGAGGCGACGAAGTACGTGCGCGCGCGCGTGTTCAAGGTCGCCCTGGGGCCCTGGCACCCGCAGGAGATCAACCACGGAACCACCGGACTGCTGCTGCTCAGCGGGTTGATGGTCCGCACCGTCCATCTCGGGCCGACCTCGTCCTCGGAGGTCGTTGGCCCGACCGACATCCTGCGGCCGTGGGAGACGGATCTGATCCGCGAGGTCATACCAGCGCCCACCGACTGGCGGGTGCTGGAGGAAGCACGCGTCGCCCTGCTCGATGAGCACGTCACCGCGCTGCTCGGGCGCTGGCCCGAGCTATCCGCCGCCGTGAGCAGCCGGCTGCTGCGACGCGCCCGCTCGTTGGCCTACCTGATGGCCGCACAGCATTTCCTGCGCGTGGAGGACCGTCTCCTGGCCACCCTGTGGCATCTGGGCGGCATGTGGGGGCGGGTGACCCCGAGAGGCGTGGTGGTGCCGTTCCGCCTCACCCAGGAAATGCTGGCCGACATCATCGGCGCCCAGCGTCCGACGACCACCGGAGCGATCCGCTCGCTCGAGCGCCAGGGCCGGCTGGCGCGGGATGAACGGCGCCGCTATGTGCTCCTCGGCGACCCGCCCGACTGGCGAGGTGAACAGGCGCGCGCCGCGCTGCGCAGCATTCCTATGGGCTGATCACGCGTGAGGTGCCGAGCACCAGCCCCGAGCGACCGATCGCGCGGACGCTGACGTAGCGCGCGGTCGCACGGACGTCGATCGGCGTCTCGAAACCGCCCGAGGCAACCTCGGTAACCGGCGTCAGCCTGCTGGGGTCCGAACCACCCAGTAGCTGCCAGCGGGCGACGCCGGTGGCGCCGTTCCAGCTGGCATACACGGTCATGCCTCCGGCCAGGTCCGGGCTAGCCGATATCGCCGGCGGGTCCTTGGGATGGCCGGTCCAGGGCGCGCGATAGGCCCGGTAGGACTGCACGGGGCGCGGGAACTTGACGTTGAAGATCTGCCTGCCGTCCGGGGTGTACTCGGAGAAGTCGGGCTCTGACCCCCACCCGACGAACACGTTGCCGCTGGGCAGGATCTGGATGTTGCCCTGGCTTCCCGCCAGCGCCGGCGGCGTGTGGGTGAAGCTCCGTGTCAGGGTCGCCGTCATCGACCGGGTGTTGAGGTTCAGCGTGATCGCGCGCGACTGGCTCTCCTCCTTGGGCGCGTCGGCGTTGTCGAACACCGTGAGCTGTCCGTTGCGGTGCAACTCCGCGTCGTGCTGCCAGGAGAACTGCGTTCCCGAGCCCATGTTGAAGCTCGAGCCCCTTCCGCCCAGCTGCCAGATCACGTTGCCCGTGCGGCGGCTGACCCTGTAGATCGCCCACGTGTTGCGTCCGGAGATGAGCAGATCGCCATCGGGCAGCGGCTGGACCGAGTTGAGATGGAAGAAGTCATATGGGGCCCCGCGGCGCTTGCGCAGGTAACTCTCAGCCAGCGGGATGTGGCCGAGCGCGTGCCATTCCCACAGCAGCCTGCCGGTGCGAATGTCGATCTCCTGGACGATCCCGTCGACCACGCTGCCGTGCTTGGGCCCTCCGATCGAGGAGAGGTCGGCGCGCACGGTCTGGTAGGCGGTGATCAATGCCGTGTTGTGAGACGTGATGCGGAACTCGTGCAGATCCGCGTAATAGCCCTCGGCGGCGTGCACCGTGGCCACGCGGCGGTAGGACTGGTTGAGGATCACGCCATCGCCGCGTCCGTGGGCGGAGATCAGGTAACCCTTCCAGTAGGTGAGAACCGGCTGGCCGCGGTAGGTCTGCGGCCGCACGTCGGTGGCGAACTCGTTGCCGGGCAGGGGCTTGAAGAAGACCAGGTGCCCCCGGGGATCGAGAATCATCGGGCCGTTCTGAGGCGCCTGCTGCGCGTCCATGAACACCTGCCCGGCGTCCGGATTCGCGTCGGGCGTGAGAATGCTGAGCAGCGGCGGTCTGAGATCGGGGCGCGAGTGGAACACCTGCGTCGGCGCGTCCTTGACCACGTCCTCGCTGGGGATCGGGCCCTCGTTGGCCGCCGCGGCATGGCTCCTCGGCAGCAGCGCCACGACGAACTGGTAGCTCAGCTGGGTCGAGTGGTGCCGTACACCCGCGGCGGCTGCGGCGTGGCGGCCGTGCAGCTTGGCCTGCACGGTCACGGTCTCGCCGGGTGCAAACGGCCGGTCGGGCACGAACGCCGTGCCGCGGCCGTCCGGCAAGGCGCTCATGTGACCCTCATGGGCGCCACTGCGCGACCCCTGGACGATGAGCGACTTGATCTGCTCAGGCTTCAGCGTAGTGAATGCGATCTGCGACTCGGGGGAGGCGTCGGGCGTGCCGGGGAACGGCAGCACGCTGAGGGTGGAATGACCGCGAATGATTCCGACCGCGCTGCCGCCGCCGCCGGACCGGGTGGCGGCGATGACCACGCCGGCCAGCGCAAGCAGGCCAACGATCACCGCCAGCGCGAGGCGCTGCTGACGCTGCTGGATGATCGTCGCCTGGCTCGGCCGAGTCCGTACCGCCACCTAGTCCACCACCTACACCCACCCCTTGCGGCGGAAGAAACCGAGCAGCACGATGCATGTCGCCGCCATGCTGCCCACCCCGACCACCCAGAAGGCCCACTCGGACCGGATCAGGTCGCTGACCAGGTAGCTGAAATTCTGACCGAAGAAGCCGGTTATGAAGCCCAGCGGGAGGAAGATCGTCGCGATCACGGTCAGCTGCTTCATCACATCGTTCTGCCTGTTGCTGACCGTGGAGAGGTAGAGGTCGGTGGCGCCTGAGAGGAGGTCGCGGTAGGAGTCGATCAAGTCGCTGATTCGGATCAGGTGGTCGTAGATGTCGCGGAAGTAATCACGCTCGTCGAGCTGAAGTCCAGGCAGCTCGGCCAGCTCATCGATCGAACGAGCGAAGATGTCACGTTGAGGGGTGACCACCTTACGCATCATGATCAGCTGGCGCTTGAGCGAAAACAGGCGCTCGAGCTGAGCGTTGGTCGGATTTTCTAGCACGGCCGACTCGAGCGTGTCGATCTCATCGTCGAGCTCGCTGAGCGCGGGGAAGAAGCTGTCGGTGAGCGCGTCAAGCACGCGGTAGAGGAGGAACTGCTCGCTGTGCAGAGCCCGGCCGGAGAGCTGCTCGCGCTGTTGTTCCAGGGGGACGAGCGGATCACGGTGCACGGTGATCAGGTACTGGCCGGAGATGAACATGTGCACCTCATGAAGCTTTGGGCGACCCGCCTCGTCCTGCCACACGCCGTAGAAGACGAGAAAGATGTGGTCGCCGTAGTTGTCGAGCTTCGGGCGCTGGCCGAATTGCTCGGTGTCCTCCACGGCCAGCGGATGAAAGTGGAAGATGTCGGCCAGCCGGCTGAGCTCCTCCCGACTCGGAGAGATCAGGTCGAGCCAGAAGAACTGGTCGTCCTTGAGGTGCCCGCGGATGTTCTCCTCGTCAATCGACGTGAAACAGGGGACGATGAGCCGAAAGCCATCGCCCTCCTGCTGTTGGTCTGCGGTTCTTGCCTTGCCCACCGGCATCGTCTTCTCCTCGTGCTCGCTGCAGTCATGGGGATTGTTCCGGGGACGGCAGTCGGCCAGACTGGCGCGGCTATAAGCTCAGGGCTCTGATGACTGAGGCGGTCCGCGTGCCATGACCCTGGTCGCCATCTCGGCCGCCTACGGAGCCGGTGGCAGCCAGGTCGGACCGGCCGTGGCCAGGCGCCTGGGGACCCCCTTCGTCGACCGCGCCATTCCACTCGCCGTGGCCGAGCAGCTCGAGGTCCCGCTCGAGGACGCCGATGCTCACGACGCCAAGATCCAGACCAGCTGGATCGAGCGGCTGCTGCGGGGCTACGTCGGTGCCGATACCGGCAATCCGGTGCCCGTGCCGGGTGAGATCACCAACACGGAGGACTTCCGTCGCGCCACCGAGGAGGCCGTGCGCCACCAGGCGGCCGGCGGCGATGCGGTGATTCTCGGCCGTGCCGGCGTGATCCTGCTGCGCGAGGACCCGCGGGCATTGCGCGTCCGCCTGGCCGGATCCGCCGAGCGAAGGATCGAGCAGACGATGCGACTCAGAGGCCTGGATCGGAAGACCGCCGAGCGGGCGCTGCACCACACCGACCGCGCCCACGCGGAGTACGCCCGCACCAGCTACGGCGTGAGCCTCGACGATCCGGCGCTGTTTCACATGATGATCGACTCGACCGTGATCCCGCTCGATGCCTGCGTGGAACTGATCGCAACCGCAGCTGCCGCCTTGGCGACGGAGGTACAGGCGTAGCATTTACCGTATGACCGCACTCGGCGTGTCGCTGCTGGTAATCGGGGCGCTGGTCATCGTGGTCGAGGCCCATGTGCCAACGCTGGGCGTCCTCGGAGGCCCCGGGGTCATCGCGCTCGGCGCCGGGGCAATCCTCGCCGTTGGCGGGCTGGGCGGTGGCATCGCCGTCGCGCTCGTCACCGCCCTGATACTGGTGCTGGCCGGCATCGGCGTGATCGGCCTCTCCCTGCGCAAGGGACTGGCCGTCCGCCAGCGACGCATTCGAGCCGGCCCCGAGGGGCTCGTGGGGCACCTCGGCGTCGTACACAGCTGGAAGGAGCCGAGTGGGAAGGTGCTTGTCGACGGCGCTCTATGGCGCGCCCAGCAGGCATGGAGCGACGAACCCGAGCCGGTCGAGCTCCACCAGGGCGATCCGATAGTCGTCGAACATCTGAACGGGCTGACGCTGCGCGTACGGCGGGCCGAAGACTGGGAGTTGGCACCATGATCACCGCAGTCATCATCATCTTGGTCGTCCTGGCAGCGATCGTCATCGCCGCCGCCGGCGCATCGATCCGCGTTCTGCGGGAGTACGAGCGAGGGGTTGTGTTCCGCCTGGGGCGGCTGATGGACAAGCGCGGGCCGGGGCTGACGCTGCTGGTTCCGTCGATCGACCGCATGGTCCGGGTCAGCCTGCGCACGGTCACCCTCGTCGTGCCGCCGCAGGAGATCATCACCCGCGACAACATCCCCGCGCGCGTGACCGCGGTCGCTTACTACCGCGTCGTCGATCCCAACAGCGCCGTGACGCACGTCGAGAACTTTCACAACGCCACGCTGCAGATCGCTCAGACGACGCTCCGCTCCGTGCTCGGTGGCGTCGATCTCGACTCACTGCTGTCCGAGCGCGATAGCCTCAACGAGGCCCTCCAGGCCGTGATCGACGCTCACACCGAGCCCTGGGGGATCAAGGTCACGACGGTCGAGATCAAAGACGTCGAGATCCCCGAGCGCATGCAACACGCCATCGCCCGTCAGGCCGAGGCCGAGCGTGAGCGCCGGGCCAAGATCATCAACGCCGAGGGCGAGTTCCAGGCTGCCGACAAGCTGGCCCAGGCCGCCGAGGTGATCGGCGAGAACCCGGTGACGCTCCAGCTCCGCTACCTCCAGACCCTGCGCGAGATCGGCGCCACCCAGAACTCGACCGTCGTCTTCCCGATGCCGATCGACCTCGTCAAGCCCTTGCTCGACGCCATGTCGCAGGGCGGCGCGACGTCCGGAAAGAGCGCGGGTACTTCGCGGCGCGCCACCGGAACTGGCGACAACGGTGTCGAGCCGGCACCGGAGCCGAGGCGGATTCAGAGCGGCGCCGGCGCCGAGGACCTGCCGTCGATCGAGCCGGCGCGGGAGCGCGTCGAGAAGGAGTAACGCCGGCGGCCCCGGCGGTCGGCGCCGGCCGACCGACGCGCCTTTCTTGACCTGAGTCCGAGTTTGGGTCGTTGTGGCCGCGGTGGCGGAGGTTTGCCACATTCCTCGGCTCTCGCCCTCCCCGCCACGCGAAAAACGTGACAAACGACTCCCCGCCGGCGCGCAAGGGTCACGTAAGCCCCTGGGAGGGGCTTACGTGCACGAGGTGGTGGCGTAGCGGGAGGATTGTCACGTTTTCCTCGATGGCGGGCGCGGGCTCGCCGGCCGCCACGGTCGGCGCGGGGTTCGCCGGCCGCCACGGACTCGGAGCATGCCCTCCGCGGCCACCGTTCTATCGTCAACCGCGCAATGGCCTCTCGCGCCGACATCAGGAACATCGCGATCATCGCCCACGTCGACCACGGCAAGACGACGCTGGTCGACGCCCTGCTGTGGCAATCCGGGGCCTTCCGAGCCAACGAGGACGTCCAGGATCGAGTGCTCGACTCGATGGACCTCGAGCGCGAGAAGGGGATCACGATCCTGGCCAAGAACACCGCCGTCCGCTACGCCGGCGTCAAGCTGAACATCGTCGACACGCCCGGCCACGCGGACTTCGGGGGCGAGGTCGAGCGCGGACTTACGATGGTCGACGGCGTGCTGCTGCTGGTCGACGCCAGCGAGGGTCCGCTGCCACAGACGCGGTTCGTGCTCCGCAAGGCGCTCGAGGCGCGGCTCCCGGTGATCCTGGTCATCAACAAGATCGACCGCCCGGACGCCCGCATCGGCGAGGTGGTCGACGAGGTCTACGAGCTGTTCCTCGACCTCGATGCCGACGAGTCGCAGATCGAGTTTCCCATCGTGTACACGAACGCCCGGGCGGGCCAGGCCTCGCTGAGCCCGGACACACCGGGCACCGACCTCCAACCGCTTCTCGACCTCCTGATCGACCACGTCCCGGCACCGACCCACGATCCCGACCATCCGCTTCAGGCCCATGTGACCAACCTCGACGCCTCGCCGTACGTGGGCCGGCTGGCGATCTGCCGGATCAAGCACGGGACCATCCGCCGCGGCGAAACGATCGCCTGGTGCCGCGCCGACGGCACGGTCGAGCCGGTCAAGGTGAGCGAGCTGTACGTGACCGAGGCGCTCGAACGCGTCACCACCGAGGAGGCGGCCGCCGGCGAGATCATCGCCGTGGCCGGGATTGCCGAGATCACGATCGGCGAGACGCTGGCCGATCCTGAGGACCCGCGGCCGCTGCCCGTGATCACCGTCGATGAACCGTCGCTGAGCGTGACGATCGGTATCAACAACGCCCCGCTGGCGGGCCAGGACGGCGACAAGCTCACGGCCAGCCAGCTCAAGGCCCGGCTGGATCGCGAGCTTGTCGGCAACGTCTCCCTGCGGGTCACGCCCACCGAGCGGCCCGAGGTGTGGGAGGTCCAGGGCCGGGGCGAGTTGGCGCTGGCCGTGCTGGTCGAGCTGATGCGCCGTGAGGGGTTCGAGCTCACCGTGGGCAAGCCCCAGGTGGTCACGCGTGAGATCGACGGGCAGCTGTGCGAACCGGTCGAGCGCATGAGCATCGACGTCCCGGAGGAGTTCGTGGGCGTGACCACGCAACTGCTGGCGCTGCGCAAGAGCCGGATGGAGCAGATGGTCAACCACAACACCGGGTGGGTCCGGATGGAGTACCTCGTGCCGGCCCGGGGCCTGATCGGCTTCCGCACCGAATTTCTCACCGAGACCCGTGGCACTGGCCTCATGCACCACGTGTTCGATCGCTGGGAGCCCTGGCACGGCGATCTGCGCACGCGACCGAGTGGGTCGTTGGTGGCCGATCGCCGAGGCACGGTGGCCGCCTTCGCGCTGTTCAACCTCCAGGAGCGCGGGACGCTGTTCGTCGGCCCGGGCGAGGAGGTGTACGAGGGGATGATCGTCGGCGAGAGCTCGCGATCCGAGGATCTCGACGTCAACGCCACCAAGGAGAAGCACCTGACCAACATGCGCTCGTCGACCGCCGACGAGCTGGTGCGGCTGGTGCCCAAGCGGGAGCTGTCGCTCGATCAGGCGCTCGAGTTCCTCCGCGAGGACGAATGCGTCGAGGTGACGCCGCGGGCCATTCGCCTGCGCAAGGCGGAGCTGAACGCCACTGCGCGCCAGAAGCTGGCCCGCGCGCGGAAGCGAAATGGCCGATAAGCTCGCCCCTCCAGTGGGACCCCCGGACGCCGAGACGGCGGGGCGTAGCGGCGAAGTGCAGCCGTCCTCGCAATCTGCCATCGCCGCCAAGGTCATCGTCGTGATGCCGGCCCGCAACGCTGCGCGCACGCTCGAGCGCACGGTCTCGGCCATCCCCACCGACGTGGTCGACGAGATCATCCTGGTCGACGACGGCTCGACCGACGAGACGCTCGAGGTGGCGCGGCGACTCCCGCTGCACCTGATCTGGCACCCCCACAACGTGGGATACGGCGGCAACCAGAAGACGTGTTACCTGGAGGCGCTCCAGCGCGGGGCCGACGTCGTCGTCATGCTCCACCCCGACGGGCAGTACGAGCCCTCGCTGATCCCGAGGATGGTGCAGCCGATCCTCGAGGGCAAGGCCGACCTGGTGCTGGGTTCGCGGCTGGCGATCCCCGGAGCGTGGCGCAAGACAGGCATGCCGCGCTACAAGTTCCTGGCCAACCGTGGCCTGACGATCATCGAGAACGCCGTGCTGGGCACGCACTTCTCGGAGCTTCACACGGGCTACCGCGCGTTCTCGCGCGAGCTGCTGCTGGGCGTGCCCTTCTTGCGTAATTCGATCGATTTTGTGTTCGACTCCGAGATGATCATGCAGGCGGTGCACTTCGGCTTTCGCATCGTCGAGATCCCCGCGCAGACGCGCTACTTCCCCGATGCCTCGTCGGCCTCGGCCGCGCAGTCGATCATCTATGGCTACAAGACGCTGGCCACGGCGGTCAAGTTCATGCTGCACCGCAGCGGCCTGCTCCGCTCGCGCAAGTTCATGCCGTGACGAGGTCACACACCGCGAACAGGTCGATCGCAGCGGACAGGCGGTCGGGTGAGAGCCAGAAGTCCTCGGAGCCGATATCGACGGCGCCGGGACGGGGACTCACACGATCGCCGCTCAGCCGGCGGTCGTAAAGACGCTGAGCCACCGGTCGCGGGATCAGCCGTCGCAGGCGCAGGGGATCGCGGGCGAGGAGCCGATCTAGCTCCCGACGCTCATTGTCGTGAATCGCCATGTAGCGCGGCGAGGCGTGGAGGGCGAGCACCTCCACCTTGTCGAAGTGGGCTCGGCACAGCGCCTCGAGCTGGCTCGCGTCGTATTCGACGTAGTGGTAGGGGTCAATGATCTCGTCGGGGCGCCCAAACGTGAGGCGGTTGGGCGTGACGAAGACCGCCCGGCCCCCGGGCGCGAGCACGCGAACGACCTCGGCGAGCATCGACCGGGCGTCGGGCACGTGCTCAATCGACTGGATCGCGATCACCGAGGCAAACGTACGCGCGCCGAACGGAAGCCTTCGCATGTCGGCGACGTGGGTCTCGCGCGCCTGATCGGCGAGGGCGGCGGCATCGATATCGACCCCGACGGTCTCGCGTGGGGCGAGCAGCTCGTACGAGTGGCCGGTGCCACAGCCGAGGTCGAGCACGCGGCCGGGGCCGAGCAGCGTCGCGCACAGGCGGTACTCCGCCCGGTGGCGCTGGTAGCTCGGGTTGAAACCACCCTGGGCGGTTGTGACGCGCTCACCCGTGATCACCGGCACGCGGGAGACCGTACCGTCACCCCGCTGGGCCGGATGTCCGCCTGCGCGCGGTCCGCGAAACGGCCGCGGCGGGACGGCCACGCCGATGGGAACACGCGCGCCGGCCAGCAAGGCCCGCCGACCGCCCAGCGCGCCGGTGAGGAGCGGCAGCGCCGCGGCGAGAGCGCGCAGATGGCCGCCGAGTCGCCGCTCGCGGAGCGCGTGCCAGGCCCAGCCGACCTGGCGGTAGGCGACGTAGGGAAGCCATCGGGCGGGGAACGCCTTGGCCACCAGCAGGAGGGTGTTGCGCGTGACCAGGAAGTCGCGCAAACCCGGCTGACTGCTCGAACTCCCCTCGCTCGCGTGCCGCGCGACGGCCGGCTCGTAGCGACAGAGCCATCCGGCCAAGCGCAGGCGCAGGGCCAGGTCGACGTCCTCGAGATAGGCGAAGTAGCGCTCGTCAAAGCCTCCGACTGCGACCACAGCCCCGGCGCGATACAACGCCGCGCCCGCGCACGCGCCGAACACCTCCCCCGCCGCGTCGAAGCGGCCGTCATCGGCGGTGAAGCGACCGCGCTGCTCGCAGGCCCCGTCGCGCCGCAGGATGTCGCCGGCGTCGTAGATCTGCGATCGATCGTCGAGGATCAACATCTTGCAGGCCACCGAAGCTGCCTCGGGGTCGTCGTGGAGCGTGCGAGCCATCCGCTCCAACCAATCGGGCTCAACGACGACGTCGGTGTTGAGCAGGGCGACAAACGGCGAGCTGGCAAGTTCAACCCCCCGGTTGACGGCGTGCGCGAAGCCGGTGTTGCGGTCTAGGGCCACGATCCGCACCCCCGCGTGCTCTTGGCGCAGGTAGCGCAACGAGTCGTCGACGGAGCCGTTGTCGACGACGATCACCTCGGCCGGCAGGCTCGTTTGGGTCGCGAGAGCCTCAAGACAGCCGGGCAGCCACCTGCGGCCGTTCCAGTTCGGGATCACCACTGAGACGGCCGGTGTTGTCATGATTTCGTCATCTTGCTGGCCCGCGCCCTCGTCCTCGTGCTCGCAGTCCTGGCCATCGGATGGTTCGCCGTCGGCATCCGACAGACCCGCAACCTCGAGCACGCAGCGTCGGTCGTCAACGCGGCATCGTCGCTCACGCCAGGGCAGGCGGCGCATGTCGACTCCATGCTCGACAAGGCGAGCTGGCTGTACCCGGGCAAGGCCGCCGACATCCTCCGCGGCCAGGTCGCACTGCTCGAGAACCAGGCGTATCGCGCGGTGCGCATCCTCACCCAGGTAACACGGAGCGAGCCCGACAACCTGCAGGCGTGGGTGGCGCTGGCCCAAGCGGCCCTCGTCCACCGCGGGCCGGTGCTCGACCTAGCCGCCCGGCGTATCGCCAGCCTCGATCCCGGGGTCAAGTAGCAGGCCGTCACCGCGATCCGAGCGCGCGGGGGTCGAGCGCCCGCAGCGCATGCTCGAGCAGCTCGCCCGAGAACGAGCGATCCCAATCGCGGCTCCAGGCGACGCTGCTCCCACCCACGCGCCTCTCGGCGTCGGTTGCCGCTGCCACCGCCTCACGCAGCCCTGCCGCCACACCGTCGATCGACGGGCTGACCGTGATCAGGTTCTTGGAGATCGCGGCCAGCGCGGCCGGGGTCTTGTTCTCGAAGCTGTTGGTGACCGTCAACAGCCCGGCCGAGGCCATCTCGAGCGGGACGAGACTCGGGTGGGGCGTGTACATGAGAGCCAGACCGACGTCGTGCTCGCGCACCAGCCGGGCGTAGGCCGATTGATCCGAGCGCGGGAGCAGGTTCACCTGGCCGCCACCGCCCAAGGGCAGGCGCCCGCCTCGGCCGACGGTGCCCATCCCATTCAGTTCCCAGCCTCGCAGCAGCCCGTCGCGCGACGTCCGGTCAAGCGCCAGCATCCCCAGCTCGAACATGTTCCGGGCGGCGTGGGACTCGGGGCGGGCGTAGAACAACAGCCGACGCGTGGTGCGGGCGGCCAACTCAGCCGTCGACGGCGGCACGATGGCGGTGATCGCGTTCTGGAATGCCGCAGACGCGCGCTCCCCCTCCTCGCCCGCCGCGAACACGCCGATGTGGTGGGCGCGAAAGTAGCCCTGCAGCAACTCGCTCGAGAACAGCGCATAGTGCGGGAACGTGTAGGACTGGTCGGCCAGGGCGGCGTATGTGCCCATGGCGAAGGTGAACGGCTCATACTCCTGAATCAGATAGAGGAACCGGTCGGCGTCAACCGAGCGTAGGGCGTCGTTGGCGATATGAGCCGTCCACCAGGTCGTCGCGACGAAGCGATCGTGGCGGCCGATCTCGATCGCCGGAGCCTCGCGGCCGAACGCGATCTCGACCTTGTCGAACAGGCCACCGAGGCCCTCGTAGTCGGCCGTGGCCTCCCTCCAGCCGGGCGGGAGTGCGCCGACGGGATCGACCGTGACGATCCTCACCCGTCGCCCGAGCTCGGTGAGCCGGCGAGCGAGGTTGAACTTGGCGATGTAGCCGCCGAAGAAGTGCCGCAGGTCGACCGTCGGGATCAGCAGGTTGATCCGCTCCGGGGCACGGTCGGACACCGACCAGGCAAGGGGAGCGATCTTCTCGGCGATCGAGGTGATCGCGCTCGGCGAGCCGCTGCGGCCTGGAGGCTGAACCAACGTGGGCGGCGGCAGGGCGTCGAGGCGCAGATGTCGTTGGGGCCGATCGCGCGCGCTGGCACTGAGTAGCCGCCGCCAGGCCAGCGCATGGAACAGCATCCATTCAGCGCCAAGCGTCTCCGGGGTCCCGACCAGCTCGCGGATTCCGCGCAGGCCGAGCTCGCCGAGGCTGGCCAGCGAGTGCTCGCTGCCCAGGAAGCGGTCGAGCGCACGCCGCTTGCCGGCGCTCATCAGCGGACCGCAGCGCAACCTGAGTATCGTCGCGAACTGGACCAGCCGGCAGACGTCGACGAAGTAGTGAAGACGCCACAGCCGTACTCGCTCGCGCATATCTCGCTGGTGCCGCAGACGCTCGAGTAGCGGTGTCATCCGGTTGGCCGCCTCGTGACCGAGCGAGGCCTCGTTGTGCTGGACGTAGTCGTACAGCGGCCGGGTGACGAACTCGATGTCGCCGAGGGCGAGCGCGGTCAGCGCGATCCAGTGATCGTGAAAGTGTGCGAACTGGGCCGGTGGGAACGGCAATGCATAGTCGAGGAGCTCGCGACGGAACAGCGAGGCCGCCCCGGTCACCGCGTTGGCCGAGAGCAACGAGAGCATGTCGGAGTGGTTGTTCCGGCGCGTGCTCCACCACGTCTCGGAGATCAGCTCCCCCGCGCGCGAAACGACTCTGGCGTCACTGTAGATGAGCCGTGCGGCACCAAGACGCGACACCAGCGCGGATAGCTTGTCGGGGTGCCAGAAGTCGTCCTGGTCGGCCATGGCCACGAACTCGACGTCCGCCGGGATCAGCGACAGTACGCGCTCGAAGTTCAGGTAGAAGCCGAGCCGGCGCGATGAGCGCGACACGACGAAGCGCGGATCGCCATCGGTCAGCCGCGCGATCGTGGCCTGGCCCGCGGCGCTGGAGCAATCGTCGCTGATCACGCATACCCAGTCGACGCGAGTCTGAGCACGGATCGACTCGAGCTGACGCGCGAACAGGTCCGGCGGCGGGTCGTACGTCGCCATCGCTATCGCCACTTGCGCCGGCGCCCCATCCGCCGCCGGAAGCGCCACAGGCTGTGGCGCCGGGGCCGGCCGCATGGTTCCGGCCTGCACCTCCGCGAACCCGCCGTCGGCCAGCTGGGCTCGCACACTGAGGGTCCATCCCTGCGGGGGTGCGGGTGGCTTGATCTCGACCGTCCCCCAGAACCCGCTGCGGTAGCTCAGCATCCGGGGATCCGACTCGGAGTCCGGATCGTCGCCCAGCGCCCCCGTGGCGTACGGGTCGAGAGCCGGGTGCAGCGCCCGGAACAGATCCAGCCTCGGCATGCGCGCAGCGGCCACCGGCTGGATGTCACCGTTGAGCACGAAGGCCAGTGAACGAATCGGTGCCGCCGGGCTGAAGCACCAGCCGGAAACGAACACCGCCGTACCGGCGCCGACCGAGACCTCACGCGGGAGCTCGTAGTCAAGCTGTAGATGCAATCCAGAGTCGGCCACGCGCCAAGGCTAGAACCAGGAGTACCCGGGCGGAGGCCGGTCGGTACCGTGACGATCATTGATCGACCGCCCTCCCCAGGCCGACGCCCTCCCCGGGCTCGATCGTCGGGACTTCTGGCGAGCGCTGCGCGCCCGTCACCCGCGGCTGCGCGTTGCGCTGATTGACGACGCGCGCATCACGGCCCGACACCGCGGCGAGCGCCACCAGTTTCGCTCCCGCGCAGACGCCATGGCGCAGATCGTCCGCCTTTGCTGGGTCAGCGATGCCTTCCTGGCCCAGGCGCTATACCGCGTTAAGGCGCGCGGCCAGGCGCTGGGCATCCCGATTCTTCCCCGGCTGGCCCACCGGCTCGCCATGGCGATCGCCCAGGTCTCGATCGGCGATCCGGTCATCGTTGAGCCCGGTGTGTACATCGTTCACGGCCAGATCGTCGTGGACGGACTAGTGGAGATCCGCTCCGGGGTGTCGATCTCGCCCTTCGTGACCATCGGCCTGCGCGCGGGAGACATGCGCGGAGCGACGATCGAGTCCGGGGTCAACATCGGCACCGGCGCCAAGGTGATCGGCGGCGTCACCATCGGGGCAAACGCGACGATCGGCGCCAACGCCGTCGTGGTCGGCGACGTGCCGGCCGAGGCGACGGTCGTCGGCGTGCCCGCCCGCGCGAACGGCTGTTAGCGTGACCCCATGCTGACGCTCAGACGTAAACGATCGACGCCGGACGCGCCGATCGCCGAGTTCAGCGGGAGCGACGAGGAACTGGCGGCCGCGATCGCCCGGCTCACGGAGAGCAACCGCAGGCGTGAAGCGCTGCAGCGCGATCGAGGACTCCTGCAGCTGCGCAACCAGGCCGGGATCCGCCGAGTGCGGGCAGCCGGCACGGCGCCACAACTCCCGGCGCCGGACGTCGCCGCGCTGCCACGGATCGACGGCCTGCCCGAGTTCCGCCTCCCGGAGGTAACGCCCGCCCTGCTGCGAGCGGCGGTCCTGCGCGACGGTTGCCTGCTTGTGCGGGGCCTGCTCCCGCAGGCAGACGCGCAGCGAATCGCCGGAAAGATCGAACGGTCGTTCGCCGAGCGTGAGCGCTACGACGCCGGACAGCGTTTTGACGCCAGCTACTACGAGCCGTTCGCGCCCGATCCGCGACTGGGCGTGGAAGTCGGCCGGCACTGGATCAAGAACGGTGGCGGCGTGCTCGCCGTCGACGCACCCGCGCTCAGCTTTGAGCTGTTCGAACTGTTCGTGCGCACTGGCCTGGCCGAGCTGGTTCAGGCCTACCTGGGCGAACCACCGCTGATCACGGTGCACAAATCCACCCTGCGCAAGGCGGAGCCTTCGGTGGCCGGTGCCTGGCATCAGGACGGCAAGTTCATGGGCGATGTGCGGGCGCTCAATCTGTGGCTATCGCTGTCGCACTGCGGCGATGAGGCGCCCGGGCTCGACATCGTCCCGCGGCGGCTCGACCACCACGTCACCACACAGACCGACGAGGCGTGGCTCGACCACGCGGTATCGCAGCGGATGGCCGAGGAGGCCGCCGGCGACTCGCCGATCATGCGACCGATCTTCGCCCCCGGGGACGCGCTCCTGTTCGATGAGCTCTTCCTGCACAAAACCGGTTCGGATCCCTCTATGTCCCGGGCACGGTTTGCGCTCGAGAACTGGTTCTTCGGACCGTCGGGCTTCCCGGCGGATTACGCTCCTCTCGCCGTCTGAGCTGCCGAGGCCCGTATGTGGAATGGAAAAGCCGTATCGGTCGTGCTGATGACGTACGCCGAGCGCGACTCGATCCGGGATGTGATCGAGGGCTTCTTCAAGACTGGGTTGGTCGATGAGGTGCTGGTCGTGGACAACAACGCGCAGCCGGGAACGCGAGAGGAGGTGGCCAAGACCCGGGCTCGCCTCGTTCACGAGCCGCTCCAGGGGTATGGGCACGCCACCCGGCGGGGCTTGATCGAGGCCCGAGGCGAGCTGATCGTGCTGGCCGAGCCCGACGGGACGTTCCTGCCCGAGGACATCATCAAGCTGCTCGTCTACAGCAATGAGTGCGATGCGGTGTTCGGAACCCGGACGACGCGCGAATTGATCTGGCGGGGCGCCAACATGGCGCCGGCGCTGCGGTGGGGCAACTGGAGCGTGGCCAAGCTGATCGAGGCGCTGTTCAACACCAGCCACCTCAGCGATGTCGGCTGCACGTACAAGCTGCTGCGCCGCCCGACCGCCGACTACGTGCTGAGCACGATGAAGGTCGGTGGCAGCCACGCCGGCGTCGAGATCATGCTGCTCAGCATCCTGTCGGGCGCGCGGATGGTCGAGGTCCCGGTGAATTACCTCCCGCGAGTTGGTCGCTCATCCGTCACCGGCGACCCCGTCAAGGCGGCGGCCGTTGGTCTGCGCATGATCCACCAGGTCCTCCGCTACCGATGGTCCGGACCGCGCCGCGCGGCGCGCCCCCCTCGTTCGTCGCCGAGCGCTCTCCCGAGGTTCGACAGGCCGTTGAGCGACTCCCACTTTGACTCGATCGCGACCGTCTATGACGAGTCGCTGCCGGCCCACGTGGTCGAGCACTATCTGGACAAGCGCTCCGCATTCATCCGCACGCACTGCCCCGCCGGCAGGGGTCTCGACGTCGGCTGCGGTACGGGGACGCTGGCCGCACGGCTGGCCGCGGCCGGCTACGAGATGACCGGGGTCGATCCGTCCGAGGGGATGCTCGAAGTCATGCGCTCGCGCCATCCCGTGATCGAAGCCGTACGCGGTGACGGGACGAGCCTGCCATTCGGTGATGAGCGGTTCGACTTCGTGTACTGCGTGGCGGTGATGCACCACATTGCCGAGCCGGGCGCGGTCCGCCAGACGCTGGCGGAGATGGTCAGAGTCACGCGCCCGGGCGGCCGGATCCTGATCTGGGATCACAATCCTCGGAACCCTTACTGGGGTCGGCTGATGGCACGCGTGCCCCAGGACACGGGCGAGGAGAGGCTGATCCCACTGATGGAGATCGTCGCCGGCCTGGGCGCCGCCGCGGCAAGCATCATCGAATGCACTCAGCGTGGATTCGTGCCTGACTTCATCCCGCCCCAAGCAATCCGGCCGGCCGCCGCGCTGGAGCGCGGACTGGAGCACGTTCCCGTGCTCCGCACCTTCGCCGCGCACAACGTCGTTCTGGCGGTCAAGCAGCCCGGGGCCGAGGCCGCTCAGGACCGGCGCGGGACCAGCTCGGCGACCAGGAGTCCGTCGGCGGCGCGGTAGAGCGGCGCGAAGCGGAAGCGCTGGTCGATCCCCCTTAGCAGCCACTCGATCTCCTGGGTGCCCTGGCCGATGGGGTGGGCGGCGATGGCCGCCGGCGGGAGTCGGCGCAGCGCAGGCAGCATGGCCAGTGCCTGGACGTCGGTCAGGACCCGCTGGCCGGATCGGAGCTGGGCCACCTCTCGACGAAGCTTGGGCAGCCACACGGACGGCACGAGCCCGTCCGCCTTTGGATCGCCGACGAACAGGAGGTTCGCGCGACGGCTGCGCATGAGGATCTCCGTGCCGAGATCGGGCAGACGCGGGAGCAGGATCACCACGCGCTTGCGGCCGGGCATGAACTGACTCAACAGGCGCTGGCCCTCGGGGGCCCGTGGATCAATTGCCGGCGGATGCCAGAGACGATGCAGCGCCGACGGGAGCCCCCCACCCGGATAGACGTGGGCCAGGGCGCTGTCGGACAAGCGCGCGCCCGCGCGGGGCCAAGCCACCGCGATCAGTAGCACCGCCACCGCCAGGGCGAAGGCCATCCCGCCGCGGCGAGCGGCCGGGGAAGCCTGCGAACGCGAGCGCAGGAGCAGCCCCAACCAGAGTGCGCCGGCCATCAGCAGGGGAAGCGCGACGTACGGCAGCAGGTAGGTTGAGGACCGGTTGTCGGTATAGCTCAGCAGCGCGATCGTGTATGCGGTCGTGCCGGTCAGGGCCACCAGCGTGAGCGGCTCCTGGCGGGTACGGTGCGGACGCAGTCGGCAGAGCAGGACGATCCCACCCGCCGACGCCACGGCGCCGGCACCGAATGCCAGTCCGGGCGACCAGGTCGCGAATCCGTAGCTGATGGCGCCGGCCCCGCCGCCGAGCAGGACAGCGTGGGCGAAGGCCAGATACTGGCCCCAATCCGGAAGATGGCCGCTGCCGATGAGCGTGGCCAGGGCAAATATGGCCTGCGCGGCCAGGCACGCCAGCAGGCCGCGGAGCAGTTGTCCGCTGACCCATTCACGGCGGTCGCCGACAGGGCGCAACCACGCCTCTGCGGCGGCGAGGGCGATGAACGTGAGTGCCGTGTATGCGAACGCCTCGAGCGCCCACACCGCCGCCACTCCGAGCACACACAACCGCAGAACGCGAAAGCCTCGTGCCCGTCGCGGCCACCGGGTCGCCGCGACGGATGCGACCAGGACGCCCATCGGCAGCCCGAAACGCAGTGGGCCCTGCTCGGGGAGGGCACCGACGGCATAGTGGAGATTGAAGATCAGCGCCACGACGCCGAGGAGGAGGGCGCTACCGGCCAGCAGCCGGCCCAGGCCGGCGATCCTCAGCACGCCGTAGGCGGCCATGTAGAAGATCGCCGTCAACAACCCGTCGAGCAGCCCAAAGGTTCCATAGCCGATCGGCGCCAGGTGGAACCATGCGCCGAGGAAGTAGAGCATTCCGACGCCGTACTGCGAGACCGGCACGTTGACCAGGAGCGCTCCACCACCGAGGAGCTGGTTCACCGGACCAAGGATGTAGTCGTGCTGAAACTGAATGATCCCCGGTTCGAGATAGATGTTGGGTAGCGAGGACGTCGCCCGAACCACGACCACGTTCGAGACGGCGAGGAGCAGCAGGATCATGAGCACGGCATCGACCGCGCCGCCGGCCGGGCGTCTCAGTCGAGGCGGCCGCCAGCGGTCGTAGCCGAGCACCACGCAGGCCACGAAGATCGCGCCCACGGCGACCACGGCGGGCCGGAGCGTCCTGATCGTGGTTACGCAGAGCAGTGCCGCGAACACCAGTGCTCCCGCGCAGGCCCACAGCGACCGCGCGAACCGTCGCAGGCGGCCCAGGGTGCCGGACGGTTGGTGTCGCGTCGCCCGGAGCAGAACCGCGCCGGCGGCCACCAGCCACGCCAGGATGCCGACGCATACGGTGCCCAGACCGTCACCCCAGGGCAGACCGCGTGACAGGCGGATCAGGATCAGCGCCGCGGCCGCAGACGCCGTGAGCACCGCGGCCACGGGCGACAGCGCGCCTGCGTTCGGACCTGCCTCGATCGCCCGGGCCAGCCGCGGCCCGGTCCACAGCGCGAGTGGCAGGATGACCAGAAACGCCAACACGTACAGCGCCGCCTTGGCGGTCTTGTTCTGCTCGTTGATCGCGCTGACCAGCGGGCCGCTGGCTGTCGGGTGGACGATCAGCAGGACCAGTGACATAAGAACCAGGAACCAGGCCAACGCCAGGGTGACCGTGAGCGCCAGTGTGGGACCGTAAGCCACTTCGAGGGTGGTCCCCGGCTCGGGCTGGGCGGCGGGCGATTGCCTGGCTGCTAGCGCCTCCATCGACTCACGGATTCCCGCCGGGTCGACGCGCATACACCCTCACCTCGGTCGGGTTGATGGCCGGAAACACAGCCTGTCCCACGAGCCGATAGCCGGACCGCGAGAGGCTCCCGGTGTCATTGCCGAGACGGTTGGTCACCACGAAGATTCGATGGCCGCGCGCGGCGAGGACGGCGCGGATCACGCCCAGCGCCGGAGGCACGATGTGATCGCCGATGGCAAACGGATGGCCGCGCTCAGCGGGGAAGTCGGCTCTTATGATCGGGAGCTCGCCGCCCAGCGTCGTATCGAGGGCCGACAACGGGCCCGGGCTCGGATCGGGACTGAGGGCGCCCGTCTCATCGATGACCACATCTCCGGGTCGGGAGTGCGCGCGCACGTAGGCTGATGCCGCCTGGTAGTCGGGTCGCTGGAAGCTGGCGCCCAGCATCTTGACCGCGGCGATGAGAAGCGCCGCAATGGCGAGCCCCCCGGCCAGCAGCCTGATGCGCCTGCCCGCGGCGGCGATCGCTGCCGCACACGTGAGAGCGACGAACGGCCACGATGCCGCGAGGTTTCGAACGCCAAAGATGTGGTTGCCCGCCGCGCTGAACACCGCCTCGCAAACCGGTGTGGCCAGCGCCAGCGCGATCACGAGCAGGACGCGACGGTCGATCCGCCCGATCTGCTCGCGAACCGACGTGCGACGCAGCCGGAGCGCGATTCCGGTCATGGCTGCCAATGCGGCCAGCCCGAGCAGGACGAGCGCTGGCGTCCCCGGCAGCGCACGCAGACCGCCCGCGGCCACGTACGGGTATCCGATCAGCCAATGCGAGAGGATCAGCCGTACCTGATGCGCGGTGAACGGCGAGAGCGCCGAGAGCAGCGTCAGGGTGGGCGAGCGGAAGTCGCTGATCAGTCCGGGGAGCCACGGAAGCAGCGCGATGCCCGCGCCGAGATTGGCCAGCAACGCCGGCCGGCGCCCGGCCGGCTGGGTCGCCAGCAGCCACACGAGCTGCACAGCGAGGACAAACCCCGACGTGTAGTGCGTGTAGATCGCCCCGCACGAGCACACCCCGTACATGACCCACCAGCGAACGCGGCCCGTGTCGAGCGCGACCAGCATCGACAGAGTCGCGCCCACGACGAACGCCATCATCACCCCGTACGCGCGTGCCTCGGCCGAGTAATAGATCATGAATGGCGACAGTGCCGTCAGGCCGGTCGCGAGGAGCGCGGCCGGGCGGCCTACGCTACGCCGGCCGAGGAAGTAGACGAGCGGAATCGTCCCTGTCCCCGCCACCAGTGCCGGCAGGCGCAACCACACGGGCGAGTGACCCAGCTGTGAGGTGGCCCAGGCGGCGATGAAGTACAGCGGTGGGGTGATCTCCGGGTGAGGAATGTGCGGCGTGCCGTACATGAGCGAGATCACGCCTCCCAGGGAGTGCGTGGCGGAGATCCAGTAGGTCGAGAGCTCGTCGGCGTAATAGGACTGGCCCGCCACGAGGACCCGGACGACGACACCGAAGATGGCCAGCATCCCTATGCCCAGCAGCGGCCAGTCGATCGTGGCGGACAGGCGACGCAACGGCGCAGGCAACCGGGCCCCGGGCGCCGCCTGTTGCTGCTCGGCGAACTGCAGGCTCATGCCACGCGGACTGTATCGGCCGGACACGGGCTCCAAGCTGCCCATTCCGTTGTGTAACGTGCGGGCCATGTGGCGATTCAGACGTAGAGATAGCGCTCCCGAGACGGCGATGATCGAGCCCGCCGAACCAGTTGACGACCTGGGCCAGAGCCTCGAGGTGCTGCGAGCCGAGATCGAGACGCTCACCCGGGAGAACCGCGCCCACCCCAGCCGGGAAACAGAACAGCGACTGCTGAGCCTCCGCCACCTCGCTGGTATCCGCCTGGTCGATGAGCACCCGGCCGATCCTCAGTTCGCCAAGCCGGATACGGAGAAGCTCGGGGCCGGAGATCCGCTCCCGGAAATTGACAGCTCAGAGCTGTCGGCCGGGCTGTTGCGGGCCGGAATCCTTCGCGACGGGTGTCTGCTCGTTCGCGGACTGGCTCCGCGAGACACCGCGCTCGAGCTGGCCGAGCAGATCGACCGCGCCTTCGAGGAACGGCGGCGCCAGGAGACGGGGCAGGTGGCCGCGGAGGGCTACTACAAGGAGTTCGAGCCGCACGCTCGGTACGGCTCGGTGTTCGGCCGCACGTGGATAGAGCAGGGAGGTGGTCTCCTGGCCGCAGATGCGCCGATGCTCAACTTCACGATGATGGAGATGTTCGAGAAGGCATCGCTGCGACCGATCGTCTCGGAGTATCTTGGCGAGCCGGCGCTGATGTCGGTGCACAAGACGACGCTGCGCAAGGCCGAGCCGTCGGTCCCCGGCTCATGGCACCAGGACGGGTACTTCATGGGCGCCGTCCGCTCGCTGAATCTGTGGTTGTCGCTGTCGCGTTGCGGTGACCTTGCCCCAGGGCTCGACATCGTCCCGCGCCGCCTCGACGACTACGTGGCCACGGCAACCGAGGAAGCGATCCTGGACTACACGATTTCCCAGCAGAACGCCGAGGAGGCCGCGGGCGATCACAAGATCATCAGGCCGATCTTCGAGCCCGGCGACGGTCTGTTCTTCGATGAATTGTTCCTGCACAAGACGGGATCGTCGCCCGACATGCCCAATCCGCGCTACGCGGTGGAGAACTGGTTCTTCGCCGGGTCGGCCTTCCCGGAGGAATACGCGCCGCTGGCTGTCTAGTGGGCTCCACCCGAACGTTTCGCCGGGAATGGTGAGACCCGGGGGTCGTCAGGCGCGGACGCAGGATCCGATGTGCAGCAGCGCTGCACGAGGATCCGAGGACAAAGCCTGGCGGCCACCCGGGGCCGCCATAACCGGTGGAATGTTTGGGTGGGGTCCACTAGTCCTCGAGGATCAGGCCGCCGTACAGCTCGCGTTCGATGCGCGCCCATTCCGGATTGCGCGCGTAGCAATGGCGAATCTGCTCGTCGGTCAGCGAGATGGCCGAACGGTCGTAGTCACCCGCGTTGACGTGCCCGACGGCCAGGACGCGACGCCTGACCCGCGCGGTCAACACGCCCAGCTCTGAGAGCAGGGCCAAGACGTCGACCTCGAGCGCCTCCGCGCGCAGCCAGCGCTGGACTCTGAAGCGACCGTCGTCGGTCATCCAGCGCAGCAGATCGTCAGCGTCGCTCTTGCTGGTCATCTCGTCGGCGGTCTCGAGCGGGAGCGGGCGGTATTCCGGGTAGACGCCGTAGCGCGCGCGGTGATGAGCCGCGCTCACCGTCCAGGCCGGGAGTCGGCGGATGTTCATGACCAGCAGCTTGTCGGCCACGGACGCCTCACGGGCGAAGAACGGCGTGTGCTTGTCCTCTGACTGCGGCGGGTCGGCCATCGTCACCAACCCGGGCACCGTGGCCAACATCGCCGCGGTTGCGTCGCCCCCGGTTTTCGGCAGGTGCGCCCAGGCGAAGTGCTCACCGATCACCACGAGCGGACGAAGGGTACAGGTGGTGAGCCGAGGCACCGGGACCTCACTACACTCGGCGCCGCCATGGCGCCAACCCAAATCGAGTTCGACCCCTACCTCAGCGATCCTGACCGGTGGGGGGTCTCGCTGGTCCAGATGACCGAGCTCATCATCGCCTGCCTGGACGCCGCGGGCGCGCGATCGGTGGCTGAGGTGGGCGCCTTCGCCGGCGACCTGACCCGGGTGCTCGTGGCGTGGGCGAGCGGGCCCGGAGCGCGGGTCGTGGCGATCGACCCCTCGCCCCAGGAGGGCCTGATCGGGCTCGACGAGTCGGCGGACGAGTTGGAACTGATCCGCCAGACGAGCCTCGAGGCGCTGGCCCACATCCCTCTGCCCGATGTGGTGATCATCGACGGAGACCACAACTACTACACGGTCAGCGAAGAGCTACGCCTGATCGGCGAGCGCGCCCCCGGCACCGAGCTGCCGTTGCTGCTCTTCCACGACGTGTGCTGGCCGCACGGCCGGCGAGATGACTATTTCAATGAGAACGAGATCCCACCGGCCTACCGCCACGCCGTCGTCGATGGCGCGGGCGGCATCATCCCGGATGAGCCCGGCGTCGCCCATGACGGCCTTCCCTACCCCCGCTCGGCAGCGCGCGAGGGTGGCCCGCGCAACGGTGTCCTCACGGCGATCGAGGACTTCGTCGGTGCGCATGAACACCTACGACTCGTGGTCGTCCCAGCCTTCTTCGGCTTTGGAGCCGTCTGGCACCTGGAGGCTCACTTCGCGCCGGCGCTGGCGGCGCTGCTCGATCCCTGGGATCGTAACCCGATCCTCGACCGGCTCGAGGCCAGTCGCGTCCATCATCTGGCCCGGGCACACCAGCAGCGTGTGGAGTTCTGGAAGCTCCAGGACCGCCTGGCGCGCCAACAGAACGTGCTCAGGCGGCTCACCGAATCGCGCGCGTTCTCACTGGCCGAGCGGTTGTCGAAGCTCCGCGTCCGGCTCGGCGTTGCGCCGGCGCAAGCGGCGCTATCACGAGACGACATCGAGGCTCTGCTCAGGGACGACTGAGGTGGCTCGCGCGGGGGCGTTCCCCGGTGTCGGCGGCGGAGAGCGCTCGCGGCCGTGACCCTCGCTCACGGCGCAGGCGGTTGAGCTCGCGCAGCGGCGCGGTCAGCCGCCAGGAGATGCTGTCGGTCTTGTCGGCCAGCTCGCGCTCCAGCTCCTCCACGCGGGCGTCGAGCTTCAGCCCGTGGGAGAAGGCGACCGCCCGAGCCGCCTCGCGGCGCGCCTCGGCCCGCCGTGCCCGCAGCTTCCAGGCGCCCTCATCTCCGGTTTCACCGTGAATCACCTCGTCCCATTTCTCCGCCATACGGATGTGGCCCTCCACCCAGACATCGAGGTCCTTGACCAGCTCGAGCGAGCGGTGATGCACGACTCTCAGATCGGCCACGCGCAGCTTGCGACCGGCCTGCCTGACCTGCAGGCAGAAGTCGAGATCGAAGCCATAGTTGAGGAACAGGGCCTCATCGAAGCGCAGCTTCCGAGCTGCCCACGGCGAGAGGATAAGCAACTGCCCATCGAGCGTCTCCACCTCCGCCGGCGGTGAGGCCCGATCGGTCCACGAATAGGCCGGAAGCTCGCCGCCGCCGTGCTCCTGATAACGGTGGACGGCCGGAGCGGAGACAACGTCGCCCTCCCACCAGGCGATGCTGCGAACGCGGTTGGCGCCCGTGCAGCCGACAACGCCCACGTAGGGATCGCTCAGCGCCTCACGGACCTTTTGGCAGAACTCAGGGTCGACGATCTCGGTATGAGGATGCAGGAACACGAGCGCCTCGAGGTCGTCTCGGTGCTTGGCGGCGTCGAGGATCAGGTTGTAGGTCCGGGGAATCGGCTGCAGCGCCGCGTACGCGTAGACGACCGAGTCAGACTCGGTGGCGCGCTGGACCCCGGGCTCGGCGAACCGGCGGTACGCCTCACCGCTTGTGATGCCGCAGGCGAAGGCGATCACGGCACGTTCGTGGTCGATTCCGCGCTGGTCAACGGCGGGGCGATCTGCCGGGGTGGCACCGCAGCCTCAGGCCGGCTACGCGGCCGACGGAGAACGCGCAGCGGCGTGGTGATCCGCCAGGAAATGCTCTCGGTCGTTTCGGCCAGAGCATGCTCGAGTTCCAGCACGCGCGCCCGGAGTTCGAGCAGATGCTCGTAGGCCAGCACGTTGGCGCTGTCGGTCTCGGCCTCGGCGCGCAGCGCCCGCTCCTTCCAGGTACCCACTCCACCGCCGATTCCCATCTGTCCGTTCCACTTCTCGGCCACCTTGACGTGGGCCGCGATCCACTCATCGGGGTCGGGGACCATTTCCAATTGGCGGTGGTGGATCGCCCGGAAGTCGGCTGTGAGCACTCTGTGTCCGGACGCCCTGACCTGCAGGCAGAAGTCGAGGTCGTAGCCATGAAACTGGCCCAGTGACTCGTCGAAGCGGACGTTCTCGACCACCCACGGGGATAGGACCATGACGAAGCCGTCGATTGTTTCGACCTCGCCGAGCCGAGCATAGGCCGGCGCATCGGACCAGTCCCAGGAGAACGAGGGCAGGTCGCCTCCCCCGTGCTCCGCGTAGCGATTCACGAACGAGGCCAGCGTGACCGAGGCCTCCCACCAGGCGATGCTGCGGACCCCGACCGCCCCGACGCAGCCGATCAGGCCAACCTCGGGCTCCTGGAGCGCACGTCTGACGACGGAACAGAAGTCGTGATCGACGATCTCGGCGTCCTGGTGGATCAGGACCAGTGCCTCGAGCCGGTCGCGCCCGGCAAAATGATCGAGCAGCCGGTTGTATGAGCGAAAGATCGAGCCAGCCGCCGGCATCGAAACGATTTCAGAGTCGGCCTCCGCCGACCTGCGAATGCCCGGTTCGGCGCAGCGCCCATACACCTCTGGCTTCGTTATCGAGGACGCGAATGCGATCATCGTGAGGCCGTCCGCTGCATGGCGACGAGTGTAATTGCCGATGCGTAACCCAGTCACCCTCGACCAACCCGCCGCGGCGACGGCCGTTTCCGCCGATCGGTCGAGTGCTCCGACCGTGATCGAGGTCCGCGATGTCGAAAAGACGTTCCGGATCCCCGACCAGCGGATCGACTCCTTGAAGGAGCGGATCACTCGCCCGCTGACCCGGATCGAATACCGTGAGCTCCACGCACTTCAGCGCGTCTCGTTCGATGTTCGCCAGGGCGAGTTCTTCGGGATCGTGGGCCGCAACGGATCCGGCAAAAGCACGCTGCTGAAGATCATGGCCAGCATCTACCGGCCCGATGCCGGCCGCGTTCGTATGGCCGGCAGGGTGGCGCCGTTCATCGAGCTCGGGGTCGGCTTCAACCCGGAGCTGACGGCGCGCGAGAACGTCGTGCTCAACGGCGTGTTGATGGGTCTGAGCCGCCGCGAGGCGGCCCGCCGGCTCGGAGCGGTGATCGACTTCGCCGAGCTTCAAGAGTTCGCCGATCTCAAGCTCAAGAACTATTCCTCGGGCATGATGGTCCGGCTCGCCTTCGCGGTCATGGTGCAGGCCGACGCGGACATCATGCTCATCGACGAGGTGTTGGCGGTGGGCGATGCGGCGTTCGCCCAGAAGTGCATGGACGTCTTCCACGACCGGCGACGTGCCGGCAAGACCATCGTGCTCGTCACCCACGACATGGCGACGGTCCAGCTGCTCTGCCACCGCGCCATGCTGCTCCACGAGGGGCATGTCGAGTTCGTCGGCGGCCCGGAGGAGGCGGCACTGCGGTACTACCGGCTGAACTTCGACGGCCCGGGGGGCGAGGCCAGCAGCAACCCGGAGGAGTTGGAGGCCGTGCTCGATATCAACGTGCGCGTGGTGGAGGCGACCCTACGCGACGATTCGGGCGCCTCGATTGAGAACGTCGAGCAGGGACGGCCGATCTTGGTGGATTGCCTGGTCGAGGCCGCTCGCGATCTCAATGAACCGGTGTTTCTGTTTCACGTGCTGACCGATGACGGCATCGTGATCTCCGCGTTCGAGCACGTGGCCGGTCGGCCAGTGGCTCGCGGCCAGCGGCTGCGGCTGAGGGGACAGATCGAAAACCGCTTCGTCGCCGGGAGATACTTTCTCGACTGCTGGGTGCGGCCGGATCGCGAGGAGACGATGGTTGGCCTGCAGGGTCTGCGCGTCCTGCGCTTCGTTGTCTATGGAACGGCGCCGCGACACGGCGTCTTCACCCTTGAGGCCGAGATGGAGTCTGAAGTCGAGGACGTCCGGTGAGCGATGAGGCGTTAGAGCTGCGCGACGTACCCGGCCCTTCGGCCGTGGGCGGGGGTTGGCAGCGCTCGTTCGAGCTTCTGTATCTGATCGCCGTAACCGACTTCAAGAAGACGTACTTCGGGACCGTGCTCGGCTACCTGTGGTCGCTGGCCCGACCGCTGATGCTGTTCGGGATCCTGCTCGCGGTCTTCACGAAGGTCTTCCACCTGGCCGGGAGGGTGCAGCACTACCCCGTGTTTCTCCTCCTCGGGATCGTGCTGTTCACCTTCTTTCAGGAGGCCACCGGAATGGCGGTGGCGTCGATCGTCGCCCACGAGGCGGTCGTCCGCAAGACCCAGTTCCCACGGCTGGTGATCCCGATTTCGGTCGTCCTGACCAGCCTCTTCAACCTCGGCCTCAACCTGATCGTGGCCTTCATCTTCATCCTCGCCTTCGGCGTGTCGCCGGCATGGACGTGGCTGTTGGTGAGCGTGGTCCTGGTGAGCCTGTTCGTCATCACCACGGCCGTGTCGATGATCGTCTCGGCGCTCTACCCGCGCTACCGAGACGTGCAGATCATCTGGACGGTGGCCTCGACGGCCCTGTTCTACGGGACCCCGGTCCTGTATCCGATCTCGGTGGTGTCAGGTCGGCTGCGGGATTTCGTGGCGCTCAACCCGCTTTCGCCGATCTTCGAGCTCGCCCAGCGGTGGATCATCCACCCGACCGATCCCTCCATCCCATGGCCGTGGGAGCCGGCCGCGGGGGGGCCGGTTCGATTCGCTGTCGCGGTGACGATCTACGTCGTGATCTGCGTTCTGGCGGTGTTCGTGTTCACCCGCGAGGCACCGCGGATCGCCGAGGCGCTGTAGAGCGCGATCATCTGCCCGGCCAGAATCGTCGCGATGAGCGTCACGGCCGGCATTTCCCAGTCCCAATCGAGCGGCTGGTGTGCGAGCCAGACCACGAAGCCCGCCCCCGGCCCAGCGGCCAGAGCCGGCGCCGCTTTCAGGGCGTCTCGCGCCGCGAAGCCGATCCCGCCGAGGTATGTGAGCAGGAACACCGCTCCGATGATTCCCAGCTCGGCCAGGGTCTGGAGTGGCAGCGAGTGCGCGTCCTGGGCGAACTCGCCGAACGGTCGGTAGCGGAGCCAGTACACCGCCCAGCCGCCGGCGCCAACGCCGCGGATCGGCTCGTCGCCGAACGCGCGCATGGCCACCCGCCAGTAGGCATAGCGGTTGCTCTGCAGCGTCACGTAGCGAGTGGCGCCGGCGCTGAGCGGCCGGCTCGAGCGCTCCTTGGCGCCAACCACGATTGCCAACGCCAGGCCCGCGCAGATGACCGCCACCGCGAGCGCCGGGGCCCGCCGCGGCAGGTTGAGTCGCCGCGGCCGCTCCCGAGCCATCAACCGCCACTGAATCACAGCGCACGCGGCCATCACGACGACCAGCAGCACGAGCGTGATCGCGCCTTCGCGCTCGCGGGTGCCTAGCGCACCGGCCAGCGAGGTAACCGAATGAGACGGCGCCGACACGGCGACGGCGAGGACGCCCGCGAGGACCGTGACGATCATCCCGCGCAGCTGCTGCACCTCGGGCGCGAGCATCATCAACGCCACGAGCCCCGCGGCCGTGGCAAACAGAGCACCGCGGGAAAAGCTCAGATACAGACCCATCCCGATCGGCGCCGCGGCGGCCACGGCGGCGATGCGCGGGGCGCGAGAGCGCGTCGCGTCTCCCGACAGCCGGGCACACAGAACGAAGCCGAGCGCGGCCATCTCGCCCATCGCGTTCCAGTAGGTCAGCGGCTGCTCGAGGCGCCCCTGCGCGCTCACCGACCGCTGGAAGTGCAGGAGCCCGGGCAACAGTCGTTCCGAGAGTCCGTAGCCGATCACGACCAGCACGCCGGCGGCCAGCGCGGGATCGACCACGCGCTGCCAGCCGCGATTGCGCAGCAGACCGGCGGCGGCGATCAGGGTTCCGAGGTAGAGGACGACGATCTGCCCGGCGTGGTAGGCGCTGTCGGCCACCGGCGCCCAGAGCATCGAGAGCAGCGTCCAGGCGGCAAACAGCGCCAGGCCGACGACGGTCACGAGGCCGGCGCGGCCAAATCGCAACGCGCCCGGCTCGGCGAGCACGGCGATCGCCACGAGAAGCCAGGCGACTAGGCCGGCCACCTCCCGCGGGCTGTCGAAATAGCCGCCGGTGAAGAACGCCAGCACGGTGGGGCCGGCAAGAAGCGCGACGCGAGCGCCGCTGAGAACGCCGGTGCGCACTATCTGTGTTGATCCCGCGCGGCGCGCCTGACCAATCGTGTCGACGCCAGCATCTGGCGCTCGCTCACCGCCGGCCGACGCCGTCGGTTGGAGGCCGTTTCGATCTCCGCCCGCACCCCGCGCCGGAATGCCGCCACGTCGAAGCGGGCGGCGTTGCGCCGGCAGGCCTCCGGATCGACGGAGCCGTCGTCGAACTCGAGGACGGCCTGGGCGAGCTCCGACGGACCACCCGACCACAAGCGGCCGGTGACACCGTCGATTACCGTCTCGAGCACGCCGCCGGCGCGCCGGCCGATCACCGGACGGCCAGCCGCCTGCGTCTCGACCGCAGCAATCCCGAACTCCTCCACCGAGGTCACCACCAGGGCGCGAGCCGATGCCATGATGTCGGCCACGGCCGGATCCGGCAGCCGACCGGCGAACCTGATCGTGGGGCCCGCGTCGCGGCGGAGATGACGCCAGGCGGGTCCGTCGCCGACGACGATCAACGGCAGGCGCAGCTGGTTGAATGCGGCGATCGCCACGTCGAGCTGCTTGTGGGGCATCAGCTCCGACACCGTCACGTAGTAATCGCCGACCTGGCGAAGAGCGAACCGCTCGGTCTCCACGGGCGGATAGACGACCCGTGACTCCCGGCCGAAGTAGGCCCTGATCCTGGCCTGGGTCGCGCGTGAATTCGCGATATAGCGATCGGTGCGCTGGGCGGCGATCCAGTCCCACTGGCGCCAGCGCCGGAAGGCTCCGGCCAGAAACGTCCGCGTCAGCGGGTTGCGGCGGCGCGAGAGGGTCTGCTCCCGCTCGTTCCAGGCGTAGCGAAAGGGGTTGTGGCAGTAGCTGACGTGGACCGTGTGTTCGCCACACAGCACGGCATGCGCCCAAGCCGACGAGCTGGAGACGACCAGGTCGTACTGGGAGAGATCGAATGATTCGATCGCGGCTGGATACAGCGGGAACAGCGCCCGGAAGGTCCGCGCCGTCGGGCGCAGTCGCTGCAGAAAGGTCGTCTGGACGGTGCGATCGGCGAACCTGCCCTCGGTTCCCTGCTCGTCGTAAACGGCCGTGAAGATGTCGGCCTGCGGCCACATCTCACACAGCTTCAGGAACACCCGCTCCGCCCCACGGACATCGAGCAGAAAATCGTGAACGAGCGCGACCCGCTGCTCGGAAGGTGCGGAAGTGGTCGGGTTTCCCACCGACGGCAGTCTATGAGGTTGCACGAGACGGATAGCCTCATGAGGCCGATGCCGGGCGCGTTGCTAGTCAGCTATTCGGGGGCGCTGGGTGGCGCCGAGCGCGTGCTGGTCGAGTTCGCGGCCGCGCTCGAGGGTGAGCGCTGGCTGGCCTGCCCAGAGGGGCCGTTGGCTGCGGCGGCCCGGGATGTCGGAATCGGCGTCCGGCCGATGACCGCGCTCGGGCTGAGCTTGCGCGGCTCGCTGACGCAACGCGGGATGGCCTCCGCGCGGCTGGCCGTACACCGCTTCGAGGCGCAGGGCGCCGTCCGCGATCTGTCTCCCGACCTCCTCATCGCGTCCGGCATGCGGTCGGGGCTTTCACTGCTGCTGGCGGATAGGCCTGAGGTGCCGCTGATCTTCATGCACAACGACATGCTTCCCGGCCCGCTGATCGCCGCCGCCGTCCGTCGCGCCGCGGCCCGGGCCGATCTGGTCATCGTCCCGTCGCAGGCCGTGGCCGAGGATCTGGCCGTCTCGCCAGCGCCGCTCGTGGTCCATCCTGGGGTCGACGTCGACGCATTCGCCGACCTCGGGGAGGCTCAGGAGCCTCCGGTGGTGCTCGTGCTAGGCGCGCTCGTCTCGTGGAAGCGCCCAGGTTTTGCGCTTGAGGTCTGCGCGCGTGCGCGCCAGTCACTACCGGGGCTCGTCTTGCGCTTCGTCGGCGCTCCGCTGGAGGGCGGCGCGCTCATGGATGAGTGGTGCGAGCGCGCCCGTGCTCCCGACCTTGCCGGTGCGGTGCAGTTCGCGGGCTCGGTGCCCGACCCGAGGCCCGAGCTGGCGCGTGCCAGTTGCCTGCTTCACTGCGCCGAGCGTGAGCCGTTCGGGCTCGTGGTGGCCGAGGCGATGGCGGCCCGACGGCCGGTGATCGTGCCCGCCGACGCCGGGCCGGCGGAGATAGCCGATGCTCGATGCGGGGTCTTCTATCCGCCGGGAGATGTCGACGCCTGCGCCCGGGCCGTGGTCGGTGTCGCCCGTGATCGCCGGCGCGCGCTGGCGATGGGCGAGCACGGTCGGGAGCGAGTGCGAGCGCATTTCGGCTTGGCGCGAATGCGCGACGAACTCGCCGGCGCCGCGGCCCAGGTCCTGCGGCCACCGAGCGACGGCGTGCCTGAGCCGCGGCGTCCAGGGGTGGATCTGACGCTGGTGACGGTGACCCACAACTCGGCGGCCGAGCTCCGGGCGTTCCTGGGATCCGTCGAACGGTTCCTGCCCGAGGCCCGGGTGGTCGTGGTCGACTGCGCCTCCGATGACGCGAGCGTTGAAGTGGCGCACAGCGCGTCCACGAGGGTCACCGTCGTGGCGCTCGACGAGAACGTCGGCTTTGGCGCGGCCTGCAATCGGGGGCTGGCGGAGGTGCGTGAACCGGTCACCGCGCTCGTCAACCCAGACGTCGAGCTCCTCGACGACTCGCTGGCGCCACTGGCCGCCGAGACGGTCCGGCAAGATCGGCCCCCACGCCTGCTCGCCCCGCTGGTCCTCTCGCCCGACGGCTCGCGGCAGGACACCGTGCATCCTCGTCCGGCGTCGTGGCCCGAGGTGGTCGGGGCTCTCGTGCCGCTGCCGCTCGTGCCGGGCGCGGCGCCGTGGCGAGCGCGCGCCCCGCGGCGGGTGGGCTGGGCGGTGGGCTGTGCCCTGGTGGCGCGAACGGAGACGCTGAAAGCCCTCGGGCCGTTCGACAGCCGGATCTTCATGTACGGCGAGGACCTCGAGCTCGGACTGCGAGCCGCCGAGGCTGGGATCGCGACCTGGTTCTGGCCCAGCTGCCGCGTCCTGCATCACGGGGCGCACGCGACCACGCCGGCCTTCGGCGGCGAGCCGTTCGAGCGGCTGGCGAGCGCGCGGCGCGACGTGGTCCTCCGCGTGTGCGGGCGGCGTCGAGCGGCGGTGGACGATGCGGCGCAGGCAGTGACCTTCGCAACCCGGATCGCCGGAAGGCGGCTGGTCGGACGGTCGGCAGCCCGCGAGCGGCGCCAGCTCGAGGCTCTGCGCAGCGCCCGCCGGGCACGATGAAGCCCTCTCGACGTACGTGGCGGGCGGGGGGGGCGGCGGTGGCGCTCCTGGTGGCGGTCGTCATCGGCGCGGCCCTGATCGGTTCGGGCGGGTCGAATCATCGCCGATCGACATCGACCCCCGGCGCCGCGTCGGGCCCGGGTACGACGCCCGCGCCGGAAGCCGGTCCGGGGCCGCCGGCCAAGCCGGCGCCCCCCCGGCAGCAGTTCGGTGCCAACGTCAACCGCCTGTTCAACGACCGGACCTACAGCGCCGGCGAGATCGCCGCGCAGCTGCACGCGCTCAGCGCCACCGGGGCGACGCTGGCTCGCAGCGACGCGCTGTGGGAGGCAACCGAACCATCGGCGCCCGTCGACGGGCACCATCGCTTCAACTGGGGCTTTGACGACTCGATCGCCGCCTTGCTGGCTGCGCAGGGACTCAGGTGGCTGCCGATCCTCGACTACACGGCGCCGTGGGACGCGTCCCAGGCGGGGGTCGACCACTCCCCGCCCCGCTCGCCGGCTGCCTTCGCCGCCTTCGCCGGCGCCTTCGCCCTCCGGTACGGTCCCGCCGGCACGTTCTGGCGCTCGCACCCCGAGCTGGCGGCGGACCCGGTCGATACCTACGAGATCTGGAACGAACCCGACAACGGTGTGTTCTGGGCTCCCACCCCCGATCCCGCCGCCTACGCCGAGCTCTATCTGGCCAGCCGCGAGGCGATCACCTCGGCCGATCCAGGCGCCCGTGTGATCATCGGCGGGCTGACCAGGGCGCCGGTATTCCTGCCCGAGCTTGTCCACGCGCAGCCCGAACTGGTCGGTCACATCGACGGTGTGGCCCTGCATCCCTATGGCGACAGCGCGGCTGCCGTGCTGGGCAAGATCCGGGCCGCGAGGGCCACCCTGGCCTCGCTCGGGCTGGGCAGCGTGCCGCTGTACGTGACCGAGCTGGGGTGGACGACGCATCCGCCTGGAACGCTCAACTATGCCTCCGCGCGCCGGCGGCCACGCGACATCTTCACCACACTCAGAGCCCTCGGGCACACGAACTGCGGGATCGGGGCGACGCTGATCTATACGTGGGTCACGCCCGAACTCAACCCCGCCGACAAGGAGGATTGGTTCGGCATCCACCCGCCCAGCGGGGGGACAAGCGCCGACACGGCCGCGTTCGCCGCCGGGCTCCGTCGGGCCACCCGCCCGGGGCCGACGCTCCACGTCTGCCGTTAGCTTCGCCTATCGGATGCAGCGGGTGGCGACGCTGCCCTTCTTGCGGCAGCCCTCGAGCGCCAGCACACCCTTTGTGTAGGCG
This sequence comes from uncultured Solirubrobacterales bacterium, assembly GCA_963796885.1. Lineage (GTDB taxonomy): Bacteria > Actinomycetota > Thermoleophilia > Solirubrobacterales > Solirubrobacteraceae > Palsa-465. The sequence continues at coordinate 777,769 of CAWCNP010000022.1, read as the reverse complement.
GATAGCGCCGGCTTGGTCTGGACCTTGCCGTGCGCGTCGTAGCGCAGGAGGCCGGCGAAGTCGAACGCCGGCGCATGGGTGTACTCAGCCCCCATCCACGTGTAGTAGTCGAAACCGGCCAGGTTCAGCGCCTTTCGATGCTGGGCGAGCATAGGCAACAGCGCGGCGATCTTCTTCGCCTGCCCCTTCTCGGTCGTGTTCCAGTCGAAGTGCTGCGGCGACTTGCCCTTAGCCGAGGGCCAGCTCAGCTCGGTGGCCAGCAGCGGCGTCTTCTTCTCCCCCTGGGCATTCGCCGCCCGGCGCACCAGCTCCAGGTAGGTGATGACACGGCTTGGCGTGGAGGTGAAGCCGTTGACCGAGATCACGTCGTACAGGCGGCGCGCCCCGCGGATGTGATTGATCTGACCGAGGGACGTCCAGGCCGTGTTGGTCAGCGCCCCGAGCACGACCTTGGCCTTGGGGTCGGCATGCTTGATCGCCTTGTGCGCCGCGTGGAGAAGGGCGACGTAGCCCTTGGCGAACGGCTGGGGCCAGTAGTAGGGCAGGTTGGCCTCGTTCCAGATCTGCCAGGCGCGAATCGGCAGGCGACGGCTCTTGCCCGCCCAAAAGCTGCCGTGGGGGCCGTAGCGTTTGATCAGCGCGGTGATGTAGGCGGCGTACGGCCCCGCCCGCTTGGGGATCGGCAGCCCACCGTCCTTGTTCTTCTTGGCGTCCCAGCCGGGCACGTAGAGGACCGTCGGAAGCACGGTGATCCCGCGCTGCGCGGCCAGCGCGACGACCTGGTCCGTGGCGCTGAAATCGGTCGGAACGCCGCCGACGTTGACGAAGGCGGTCGGAGTCGGGGTTCCGGGCTTGAACGGCTGGGCGGCGGCCCAGTTGAAGGCCACTCTCACCGTCTCGACGCCCGATTTGACCATCAGATTGAACTGCTTGGCGAGGTTGATGTTGTCCGCTGGGCGCAGCGGTGGGCCGTCGAGATCAACGCCCACGAACCCCTGGGGCACAGGAGTTCCGGGGAGCGTGGCCGACGACGCCGCCGCCGGGGCTGCCGCCCACGCGAGAGCGATCAGCAGAACCGTGAATGTGGGGCGCCTCCACAAAGCCGATCCGAGTCTAGCCACGACGGTTGGAACACGACTCGGCCCCAAAGGTCGCGGAGCTTGCTCACGTCGAGGGTGCGAGTAGGGCCTCGAGTGTGGCGTCTGTGCGACGGGCGGAGCGGTCCCAGGAGTACTCGCCGGCGCGGTCGAGCCCCGACGCGATCATCCGCGCGCGCGCCGTCTCGTCGGTCGCGGCGGTCCTGATCGCCTGGACCAACTCCGCGGGATCGTTCGGGTCGACGAGCAATCCAGCATCACCCACGGTCTCGGGCAGCGCACCGGCGCGGGCGGCCACCACAGGCACGCCGGCGGCCATTGCCTCCAGGCACGGCAGGCCGAAGCCCTCGTACAGCGAGGGCGTAACCACGGCCCGGGCACCGGCGTACAGCCCGGGCAGGAGCGTCTCGGGGACATAGCCCAGCCGGCGCAGGCTCGCCTCCCCACCCCGCAGGTAACCCCGGCTCGAACCGGCGACGACCACCTCGATTCCCTCGCGCCGCAGCGGGCCGACGGCCGGCTCGAGCGCGCCGAGGTTCTTGCGCCCGGAGGCGGTGCCGACGGCCAGGACATACGCCCCGCCCAGGCCCAACGCCCGGCGGGCCAGGCCCGGGTCGACGGTGGGCGAAAACCTGTCCTCGACCCCTTCCGGGACCACCATGATCCGCTCGGGCGGGACGCCGAGAAGCTCGACGACCTCGCGGCGCGAGAACTCGGACACCGTGATGAGGAGTCGCGCTCGCCGAGCCAGCATCGGCAGGAGGCGGCGCTGATAGGCGACGTAGCCGCGTGAGTAGGCGTCCGGATGGCGAAGCGCCGCGGCATCGTGAATCACCACCACGTTGTCGCGGCCCAGGACCGGAGCCAGGTTGGCCGGCGAGTAGACCAGAGCACAATCGCGGGCACGCAGGGGCAGCACGGCCTGTTCCCAGACGTGGCCCGCCCGATGAGCGAGCGCCTGACCGGGTGCAACCACCCGGTAGCGGTCGGGACGGAGCACGGGCAACCGGCGCGCCATCTCCCTGGCCAGTCGCTCGACGCCGCCGATCTGCTCGCGCACGGCGGCGCGAGCGTTGATCGCGATCAGGGGTCCGGCAGCCGGACGTGCGCCCAGGTCGGCCGTCAGCCTCGACGCGAGGAAGCGAGCCTCCAGCGCACCACGATGCCCGCGCCCACAAGTCCCACCCCGATGGCGGCGGCGAGCCAGGCGTTGAACCCGGTGAACGGCAGCTGACCCGATGAGCCGGTTGCCGTGCTGCCCGACGTTTGCGTCGAGGAGGCAGCCGGAGTGGTGGAGGAGCTGGCCGTGGTGGCCGTGGGCGTCGTTGAGCCCGATGACGCAGCCGTGCTCGACGAACCCGAGTTCGAGGTTGAGCCCGAGCTCGAGCCCGAGCCCGAGCTCGAACCGCCGGAACCGCCGCTGTGGTGGTTACCGCTCAGCGGGTCGACGTACTGCTGGTCTCCCGCCGATGGGCCGGTGGCCAGCGCCAGGGTCGGTGCCGCCAGGGCGACCGCGCACAGCGCCAGGATGAAGATGGAGCCCTTCCTGAATCGGCGCACGTCGCGAGTATGGCAAGAGATGACCTCGCTCGCGTCGAGTCGGTCGCTCGCGGAGTGTCGGTCGCGCTGCATCGGATCGCGATCCGGACCCGCTTTCCGCGCGTGCGGGAAAGCCGTCAAACTGCTGTTTTGCAGGATTTATTGCACGACCAGGGGATTGGGGTGCGATTGCGACGCGGAGTGTTAGGGTGCTCCGCGCCCCCCCGCCGTGGGGTCCCCTCCGGGCCTCGCGCACCGTCTGTCCAGCGCGATCGGGTCCGCGCTTTGCCATGGTCGCCTCCCGCCGACATCGATCGACCCTGCGCGCGCTCGCCGCGCTCGGCGCCGTCGCTACCGTGCTGCTCGGCAGCGACCTGACCGCTCCGAGCTCGGGCGATCTGCAGAGTCAGATCAGCGCCAGCAAGTCGGCTGCCGCCTCGCTGCAGCAGACAATCGCGACCGACACCGCGCAGATCGAGCGCACGACCGGCGGCCTCCGGGCGGCCGAGCAACACCTGTCCTCGCTGCAGTCCGAACTCAACGCCCGCGAGGCCGAGCTCCGCAAGGTGCAGGGCCAGCTCCTCGCCGCTCGGGACCACCTGGTTGCGCTCGAGAACCGGCTGCGAGTGTCCTCCGCCGCGCTGGCGGCCAACCTGGTCTCCGCCTACGAGGGACAGACGCCCGATCTGGTGAGCGTCATCCTCAACGCCCATGGATTCAGCGATCTGCTCCAGCAGATGGCGTTCCTGCGCCGCGTGGGGAATCAGGACGCGCGGATCGTCGGCGCCACTAAGACGGCCAAGGCGGAGGTGGCCAAGCAGACCGAGAAGCTGGCGTCCCTCGAGCAGCGCGATCGCGGCCTCACCAACCAGATCCTCGCCCAGCGCAACCAGGTCGCCGGCCTCGAAGCCGCGCTCCTGTCGCGCCAGATATCCGAGATCAGTGCTCGCAAGCACGACACCACGCGACTGCAGACCGTCAACGACCGCCTGAGCAGCCTGAACTCGCGGCTGAAGGCGGTTGAGGCCCGCGCCGCCGCGGCCGCCGCCCGCGCCGCGACGACTCAGAACGCGACGGTCAGCGGCGGGATCGCCGTCGACACGGGCGGCATGGTGCAGGCCCCGCCGGGTGCCCCCGCCGCCGTCGCCAAGGTGATCGCCGCCGGGAACGCGATCGCCACCCTGCCGTACATCTACGGCGGCGGTCACGCCTCCTTCCAGGCCAGCGGCTACGACTGCTCGGGATCGGTCAGCTACGCGCTGGCCGCCGCGGGCCTGCTCAGCTCTCCTCTGGACTCAACCGGCTTCGAGAGCTGGGGGGATCCCGGACCCGGCAAGTGGATCACCGTCTACGCCAACGCCGATCACGCCTTCATGATCGTGGCCGGCTGGCGCTTCGACACGGTCGCCCTGGCCGAGGGCGGCACCCGGTGGTCGCACACGCCGCCCGACGAGCCCGACCTGGGCAGCTTCGTCCAGCGGCATCCGCCGGGGCTGTAGGCGCGCCAAGCTCGCTCGGGGGGGTGAGGGGCGCTCGCGGCCGGTGGATCGTCGGGTCCGGAGCCACGAAAACGTCGCCCAGCGGCCCGGCGCCGTGGCGCTACGCAACGTTTCGACGTTTCGTCTAAATAGCAGCGGTTTCGTTACCCAGCGCCTGTCGGCAAGACCGCAAAGCAACGTTTTCGTGGTTGGACGCCCCCAAACCCAACCCCATCCCGGCCGCATGAGTGACCACCGTCAGCCGGCTGCCGGCACCCGTCGCGACGGCACGACACCCCGTGCGGGCAGGTCGTGCAGATCGCCACGGACGGCGGCGGGCTCGTTGGTCCGCCGCGCGCCACCAGGTCGGGAGCGCAACCACCGCGTGGCCAGGAGGGCCAGCGCGGGGAGCGCCACAAGAGCGAGCATGGCCAGGAACCAGATCTGGCCCGCGTCAGTGCCCTCGCCGAGAGCGTGGATCAGGCCCGCGGCCCAGGCCAGCGCCGTGAACCGGTGCAGCTTGCGCCAGCGCTTGGCGCCGATGTGCTTGCGGGCGTAGTAGGAGAGGCCGAGCAGGATCAGGCCCCAGCCGGCGACGATGCCGAGTGAGGTCCAGCCGGACTTGTAGCCGCTGAGGAAGGGGACCGAGATGTCGGCGATCGAGGCCTTGAGATAGTGATCGCCCAGCAGCGTAACGGCGTGCACGACGATCGCCACGATCGTCGCCAGCGAGATCATTTCGTGGGCCGCGATCAGGTCCGGACCGCGACGCTTGAGCAGTTTCGTGCTCATGAGCAGCCCCAGCGAGACGCCGAGGCTGGCCAGGATCAACGCCGCGAAGCCGGCGGCGCGGCTCGTGATCCAGAAGATATGGGGTGTCAGGTCGGTGGTCACGACAGTAAGCGTGATCCCAGAGCACGAGAAAGCCGTAGGCGTTGCATAAGAGAAGCGTCTGAGTGGTCCGTAGGCGACAATCCCCGTCCGTGGACCAGCGAGTCAGCCTGATCACCCTCGGCGTCGCCGACCTCGGTCGCGCGCGGGCGTTCTATGAGGCCCTGGGCTGGCACACCAACGCGGAGCCCGCGGACGACGTGATCTTCTTTCAGGCCGGGGGGATGATCTTGGGCCTGTGGGGGCGCGACCAGCTGGCGCAGGACAGCGGCCTCGAGGACAATGGCGGCTGGGGCGGTGTGGCCCTGGCGATGAACGTGAGCTCGCCGGCCGAGGTCGACGCCGTGCTTGACGAGGCCCGCGCCGCGGGCGCCAGGGTCCCCCGGGAAGGGGCAGAGACGTTCTGGGGTGGCTACTCAGGCTTGTTCATCGATCCCGACGGCCATCCGTGGGAGGTTGCCCACAACCCCCACTGGACGCTTGACCCCGACGGGTTGGTTCGGCTGGCGCCGTAGCGCCGCTCCGGACTTCAGCGACCCGGGTGGACGAGGTAGCCGGCGCGGACCGAGGCGCTGCGCGCCGAGGAGAATGGATTCGTGATCCGGACGGATGAATAGGTCACGCTGAACGCAGAGCCGCCGGCGGTCAGGGGCGACGGCGAGGCAGCTCCAGCACGATCTCCCGGCCGGTAGTTGATGAACTCATGCCCGCCGGGCCTGAGCCTGATCTTGGTCGTGTTCCAATTCGGGTCGGCGATGGTGCCAACGTGGCCGGTCGTGCTCTCGGCTTGCGCAAGGCTGAATTTGGTCGAGCCGAAGTTGGCCAGCGGAAGCGTCTGACACTGTGTCGCGCTCACGCAGTCCGACGGCGCCTCGACGATCCATTCGGCCGAGGACACGTCGACGACGGAGGGATGGATGGTCTTCTGGAACGTGCGGTGTGTCGTCTTGTCGGTCAGCTTCAGGGTGGCGCGATGGCCGACCACGACGACGCTGGCGGTGATCGAGTCCGCGGGACGCACGTGTAGACGAATCGGGCGCGAGGGCTTGGGGACGAGCTCGTACCAGGCGCTTGATCTGACCGCCCCGCCGGCCGTGCAGTCGAGCTCGGTGCCGATCTGCTCGAGGGCCCGGGAGGTCACGCTGTAGCCGCCGAGCCCGACCCACACCGCCGAATACGTCGGGCTGCTGCCGGTGCAGCGCGCGCTTGGTTCGCGCCAGGCGGCGCTGACCCGGGAAAAGCTGACGCCGTTTCGGTGCACGGCGTAGCCGGCCCAGTTCGAGCTCACCGTCGTGTCTGCGGTGGCTGGGGCGGCGCCCGCGAGAGCGACGCCCAGCGCAGCCGTGGTGAACCAGGCACCCACGGAGCCTCTTTTCGGTGAAGTAGCGAGAAGCTTGATCATCAGACCCCTAACGCGTCCCGTCCGAGGACGCTCCAAGGATCTTAGACGCTTGGCCCTGGCAGTCGTACATCTTGACCTGCGAACCGCTGCTCGTAGTGACGCTGACGGCCGGGCACACCTTCTCCACGACACCGATGGCCGCTTGACTGCCCTCCCGGGTGTCGCCCGGTAGGCGCGGGCCCTGGCTCTGGTCGGCCAGGATCCAGCGCACATGCCCGCCGCGGATCTCGGTCGCGAGCCATGAGACTGACACAGTGCTCTCGCGCCCGGAGAAGCCGCCGAGGCCGGCCACGTTGGCGTTCTCCGACAGGATCAACGGCGCGGCGCTGCTCTGGCTCGAGACGCCGATCGTTCCGCCACCGTGGGACTGTGCGTAGCGGATCGCGGCCTTGAGGGTCGAGGTGTCGCCCCCGAACCCACCCGGACCGCCGGCGCCGCCGCCTCGCGCACCGAAGCCGCCGCCCGGACCACCGAACCCTCCACCCCCCTGGGCACCGAACAAGCCAGGCGGAACGAAGCCGGCGCCGGCGCCCGGAACACCCGCCCCGCCACCGGAACCGCCAGGAAGGCCAGCCCCGCCACCGGAACCGGGCGGGAAACCACGACCCCCGGGAGGCCCACCAAAGCCGCCAGCGGAGGCGCTCGCCGCCCCACCCATCGGGAACGTCCCGCTGGTGGCGTGGCCGAGGGTGTCGGCCGCCCAGACCGCGGGCGCGGCGAAGAGCGCCGCGACGGCGACGGCGATGACTGCGAGTCGCTCGCGCGGAGCGAGCCGGAAGGCAAGCAGAATCGCCGCACCGCCGCCCACGCCTAGGAGGAGGGGCTTGGCCCAGCCGAGCGATCCGCTGAGGTTCCCGAGCACGACCAGCTCGGTCACCACTCCGGCGCCGATGGCCAGGGGCGCGAACAGCCGCGCGCGGCGATCGCCCGGGAGCATCTGCGCTACGCCTGCACCGACCAACGCCGCGGTGAACGGAGCCAGCAGCGAGACGTAATACGGATGGAAGATTCCGGCGGCGAAGCTGAATGCGATCGCCGTGGTCAAGAACGCGCCGCCGACCGCGATCAGCCATCCGGTACGCGGGTCGCGCGGGCGCAGCCGCGTGGCCACGAGCAGGCCGAGGCCGGCCACGAGGGCGAGGCCGAGCAGCCAGCCCGCCTGATCACCGAGCGCGGCGTTGAGCAGGCGCAAGGGCCCGCTGTTGCCACCGAACATGAGGTTGCCGCCCCCGCCGCCCCCCGGACCGCCGCCACCGCCCGCGGGACCACCTCCCTGACCGGCGATCCGCCCCAGGCCGTTGTAGCCGAAGATCAGCGACCAGATGCTGTTGTCGCTGGTGCCGGAGATCCAAGGACGATCGGCGGCCGGCGTCAGGGTGACCAGAAGCGGCCACGCGCCACCGACGATCACCATGGCCAGACCACCGGCCAGCAGTTGGCGCAGAGCAACCAGACGCTCGCGCAGGCCGGGACTCGAGGTCCACATCCAGGCGAGCGCGATACCCGGGACGACCATCAGCGCGACCAGCATCTTGGTCTCGAATCCGAGCCCGACGGCAATTCCGCACAGGACGAGCCAGCGAGTGCGTCGCGTCTCGAGTGCCCGCATCGCGAACCACAGGGCCGCGACCGAGCACAGAACGAGCAACTCGTCGGGGTTGTTGTGACGCGAGACGGCAACGACGATCGGCGTGGTGGCCAGCGCCAGTCCGCCGACAAATCCTGCGATCCGGCCAAACCGGCGGCGCACGAGGTCGTACAGCAGTCCGGTGGCGGCGACACCCATGAGCGCCTGCGGCACCAGCAGGCTGAGCGAATGGAAGCCGAACACACGAGCCGATAGCGCCTGGATCCAGAGTGCCAGCGGTGGCTTGTCGACGGTCATCAAGCCGCTGGGGTCGAGCGAGGCGAACAGGAAGTTGTGCCAGCTGGTGCTCATCGAGCGCACGGCCGCGCTGTAGTACTCGTTGGCCCAGCCGTTGATGCTCAGGCCCCACAGGTTGAGGACGCCGGCCAGCGCGAGCAGACCCAACAGCTCGGGCGCTGCCAACAGCCGCTCGAACATCGCGCGGATCCGCAGCCGGCCCGTCATCGGCCGCGGATAGGAGAGCGAGCCGCTGGTCATCGCACCAGCGTGCCCAGGACGGGTGAGATCAACGTAGGAGCGTTGGCGGCGCGGTCGAGCGCCAGCGCCAAAAGCTCAGCCTCGAAGCATTCGCCCTCGTCTCCGACCAGCGGCAGCAGGTCTCGGGCGACCTCGGCGCGGATGGCTCTGAATGGGCACCGCTCGTCGTTGCCCACAGCCACGTCGCCGTGCGAGGACATCAGCGGGAGAACGAGCGGGAGCAGGACGCACGGATCGGTCTCCGGGTCGACGTCTGTCGAACAGAGCACACGCGCGTCGCTCTGCGTCCACGCACGGCGGATGGCCCGCCCGCGGCCGGGCTCCCGGATCCGGATGAGCTCGACGCCGGGCAGCTCGTAGCTCAGCCGCAGGCCGGTGGCAAAGGTCCGGTCGCTGCTCCCGTGGTCGACGATCACGATCGACCACGTGAACGGGAACGCGCTCGAGAGGAAGCCGTGCAGCCGGCAGATCGAGGCCTCGAGGGTTCGCGCTCCGTCGTGGACGGGGACGACCACCTCGATGTCGGGACAGCCAACAAACGGGGGTCGCCCAGCTCTGCTGGAGCGACCCCTTTTTTCATCTCTCAGCGTCGCCGTCGTCACGGCTGGCCCGGGACGCGATGGGTCTCCGCGTAGACGCCGGCGGCGGCGAGTGCCACCGCAGCTGCGATCCCGATTCCGGCGAGACTGCGGGCGAGAGTTCTCATGGCCGGAAGGATCCACGACGGGGTGAAGCCGCCCCGAAGACGTCCCTAAGACGAGCGTAGGAACGCCCCCCCTTACAGTTGGAGGTACACCTGAGAAGGAGATCTGAAATTGACACCCAACAGCTTCGACGCCAGGGCCCCCCTGAGCGTCGGTGATCGAACCTATGAGATCTTTCGCCTCGAGGCGCTGCAGGCCAAATACGACGTCGCGCGGCTGCCGTTCTCGCTGAAGATCCTGCTCGAGAACCTGTTGCGCAACGAGGACGGAGAGTCGATCCGCGCGCAGGACGTCGAGACGCTGGCACGCTGGGACGCCACCGAGGAGCCCAGCAAGGAGATCGCGTTCACCCCGGCCCGCGTACTGATGCAGGACTTCACCGGCGTGCCGGCCGTGGTCGATCTGGCCGCGATGCGGGACGCGATGCGCGACATGGGCGGCGATCCCGACCACATCAATCCACTGGTGCCCGCCGAGCTGGTGATCGACCACTCGGTGCAGGTGGACGTGTTCGGTTCGCCGCGGGCGTTCGAGCGCAACGCCGAGCTCGAGTTCGAGCGCAACCAGGAGCGCTACGCGTTCCTGCGCTGGGGGCAGGGCGCCTTCCACAACTTCAAGGTCGTCCCACCCGACACGGGGATTGTCCACCAGGTCAACCTCGAGTACCTCGCGCGGGTCGTGTTCGTCAACTCGGAGCTCGGACAGGCTTATCCCGACACCCTGGTCGGCACCGATTCGCACACGACGATGGTCAATGGGCTCGGCGTGCTGGGCTGGGGCGTCGGGGGGATCGAGGCCGAGGCCGCCATGCTCGGACAGCCGATGTCGATGCTGATCCCGCAGGTGCTTGGCTTCAAGCTCACCGGGGAGCTGCAGGAGGCGGCCACCGCCACCGACCTCGTGCTCACGGTCACCGAATTGCTCCGCCAAAGGGGCGTGGTGGGGAAGTTCGTCGAGTTCTACGGAGAGGGGCTGGCGCACCTGCCGCTTGCCGATCGCGCCACGATCGGCAACATGTCCCCCGAATTCGGCTCCACGTGCGCGATCTTTCCGATCGATGCGGAAACGCTGCGCTACCTCGAGTTCTCGGGCCGCCCGCGCGAACTGATCGACCTCGTCGAGGCCTACGCCAAGGAACAGGGACTGTGGCACGACGAGCATTCCGTGCAGCCAACCTTCAGCGACGAGCTCGAGCTCGACCTCGCGACAGTCGTCCCCAGCATCGCCGGGCCCAAGCGCCCACAGGATCGTGTGTCGTTGACCGAGGCCAAGCCGGCCTTCCGGCTGGCCCTCGAGGGCTATCTGCCCGACGAGGACGATGAGGACGAGGCTCTGGACGAGAGCTTCCCGGCCAGCGACCCGGTTTCGACCCACGTCCCCAACGGGGCGGGGCACGAGCCGCAGGGAGGTACCGGCGGCGCTCAGGTCGCCGAACGGCAGCGTACGGCCACCCCGGTGACGCTGGCCGACGGCACCGAGTCCGAGCTCGACCACGGCCACGTGGTCATCGCCGCCATCACCAGCTGCACCAACACCTCCAATCCCTCGGTGATGCTGGGCGCGGGGATCCTCGCGCGCAACGCGGTCCAGAGGGGTCTGAGCGTCAAGCCCTGGGTCAAGACCTCACTCGCGCCAGGCTCCAAGGTGGTGAGCGAGTATTTGGATCGCGCGGGGATGACTGAGTACCTCGAGGCGCTGGGCTTCCATCTCGTCGGCTACGGCTGCACGACCTGCATCGGTAACAGCGGGCCTCTGCCGGAGGAGATCTCGGATGTTGTCGGAGCCGAGGACCTTGCGGTGGTTTCCGTTCTCTCGGGCAACCGCAACTTCGAGGGCCGGATCAATCCCGACGTGAAGATGAACTACCTCGCCTCGCCGCCGCTGTGCGTCGCCTACGCGCTGGCCGGGACGATGGACATCGACCTCTACGACGAGCCGCTGGGCGAGGACGACCACGGCCGGCCGGTGTACCTGAAGGACATCTGGCCCAGTGCCGAGGAGGTCGCGCAGACCGTGCAGGAGGCCGTCCAGTCGGACATGTTCCGCAAGAGCTACGGCGAGGTGTTCGACGGCGACGAGCGGTGGAACTCGCTCGAGGTGCCGACCGGCGAGAGCTTCGCGTGGGATCCGCAGTCGACCTACGTCCGGCTCCCTCCGTACTTCGACAGCCTCCCGGCCGAACCCGAGCCGATCACCGACATCGAGGACGCTCGAGTGCTCGCCGTGCTCGGCGACAGCGTGACCACCGACCACATCTCACCCGCCGGCGCGATCAAGCGCGACGGCCCGGCGGGCCGCTATCTGATCGAGCGTGGCGTGACGCCCAGGGACTTCAACTCCTATGGCTCGCGACGAGGCAATCACGAGGTGATGATGCGGGGCACATTCGCCAACATCCGGCTGCGCAATCAGCTCGCGCCGGGCACCGAGGGCGGCGTGACGATCAAGCTGCCCGAAGGCGAGCAGATGTCGATCTACGACGCCGCTATGAGATATATCGAGAACGGCGTGCCGCTGGTTGTCCTGGCCGGTAAGGAATACGGCTCGGGGTCATCGCGCGACTGGGCGGCCAAGGGCACCCGGCTGCTCGGCGTGCGTGCGGTAATTGCGGAGAGCTACGAGCGCATCCATCGCTCGAACCTGGTCGGCATGGGCGTCCTGCCGCTGCAGTTCAAGAATGGCGAGTCGGCGCAATCGCTCGGCCTGACCGGCCACGAGGTGCTCACGATTCACGGCCTGGCCGATAGCCAGACCATCCCGCGGGAGCTCACGGTTCGCGCCGACGAAAAGGAGTTCACGGTGATTGCCCGGATCGACACGCCGAAGGAGCAGCGGTACTTCCGCCACGGAGGGATCCTGCAGTTCGTGCTGCGGGAGCTGCTGGCGAGCTGAGCCCCACGCTCCCGCCCGGCATGTCGCGTGCTCGGGCCGGCGACCGGGGCGAGATCACGTCGAGACCCGCCCGAGATTGCGCGACCAGAACACGCTCCCCAGAATTGTCTTTGACAACGAGGAGGTGCGAAATGAGGCCCGGCGCTGCCCAAGAAGCCCACGATCGGACCCGGACCAATCCACAAGGTGTTCGGGAACGAGTAGACCGGCCCGCGCACGACGGGTAGGCCGCGAGCCCGGCCAGCGCCACGGTGGCGAACCAGTAGCCTTCGCCGCCGTGGCTATGCCCCAACTCCTCGAGCAGCTGCTGACCGCGGTCGGTCCGTCCGGTCACGAGACGGCCCCTGCGCGTGTGTGGCGGGACGGCTGCGACAAGTTCGCCGCCGAGGTGGGTGCTGACAAGGTCGGCTCCTCGTGGGCGCGGGTGCCCGGTACGGTCGACGGCCCCTCGTTGGTGGTCGTCGGCCACATCGACGAGATCGGGCTGCACGTGACCCACATCGAGGACGAGGGCTACCTGCGCTTCGGCGAGGTGGGCGGGTGGGATCCGCTGGTGCTCGTCGGGCAGCGCGTCCGCGTGATGACGCGCGGAGGCGTGGTGCCGGGAGTGATCGCTCGCAAACCGATCCATCTGCTCAGGGGTGACGACCGCAAGAAGGCCCCCGAGCTCAAGGAGCTCCACATCGACATCGGGGCCGAGTCCGGCGATGAGGCCCGAGAACTGGTCCGCATCGGCGATGTGGCGGTGATCGATGCCGATCCCGTCGAGATGCGGAATGGCCGCGTGATCTCGCGGGCGCTCGACAACCGGGTCGGCTGCTACGTGGCAGCTGAGAGCGCCCGGCTCGTCGCCGAGGCGGGCGGCGCTCCGGGGGATGTGATCGCGCTCGCGGTCACGCAGGAGGAGACGAGCTTTGCCGGAGCCCGCACGAGCGCCTTTCAGCACGACCCCGACGTGGCGATCGTGGTCGACCTCACCTTCGCCACCGATCAGCCCGGGGTCGAGCTGGGGCCGATCACGCGTCACACGCTCGGCTCCGGCCCCGTGATCTCGCGCGGGACCAGCCTGCATCCCCTGGTGTTCGAGCTGCTCCACGACGCGGCCGAGGAGGCGAAGATCGAGTTCACGCTCGAGTCGCTGGGCCGCGGCACCGGCACCGATGCCGACGCGATTCACCTCAGCCGATCCGGGGTGGCCACCGGGCTGGTGTCGGTCCCCTGCCGCTACATGCACTCGCCGGTGGAAATGGTCTCGCTGAGAGACATCGACGACGCCGCCCGGCTGATCGCGGCCTTTGCCCGCCGTCTGACGCCGGACGTTTCCTTCGTACGCTGAGTGCTGCTTCTGCTGGATATCGACGGGACGCTCGTGTCGGGCGCCACGCGAGCGCACAGCGAGGCGCTGCACGCCGCGCTGAGCGAGGTGCATGGGATTGATTCCAAGCGGGCGAAGTGGGATCTCTCGCCCGCCGGCCGCACCGACGGCGAGATCGCCCGAGCCATCCTCGTGGGCGCCGGAGTCGACGCCGTGCAGATCGACGAGCGCGCCGATGAGGTGCGCGAGCGCTGTTGCGAGATCTATGCCCGCACGCCCAAGGCCGACCTCTCGCACACGGTCCTTCCCGGGGTCGTCGACGTGATCAGCTGGCTGACCACGCGAGAGGATGTGCTGCTCGGGCTGCTGACCGGCAACTACGAGCCGGTGGCGAGATTGAAGCTGCGCCAGGCCGGGATCGGCCAGTACTTCCCGCCGCAGCAGGGGGCGTTCGGATCGGACAGCGAGGACCGGGCGGCGTTGCCCAGCATCGCGCGCCGGCGCGCGGGTCGCAGCGGTGTCCCCTATCCGCGCGCCGACACCGTCGTGGTCGGTGACACCCCGCGTGACATCGCCTGTGCGCGCGCCGACGGAGTGCGATGCATCGCCGTGGCCACCGGCCCGTTCCGGGCCGAGGATCTACAGGGCGCCGATCACGTGGCGGCCGACGCGCACGAGTTGCGCGGGGTGCTGACCGAGCTGCTCGATGGTTAGTGTTAGTCCTCGGGCGTGGGGAACTGCGAGCGCATCATCAGGTCCCACACGCGGTCGGGCGTGAGCCGGCGCTGGGTGATCATCAGACGCGCGCTCGGCGTGACGGGGTAGCGGGCCCTGGGGCGCCCCGCCCTGAGCGCGTCCGCGATCCGCTTGGCCACCGCCTCAGGACCGGCACCGAGCTTGGCCATCGGCCCCTTGTAGGCGCCCGCGGTCAACTCGGCCACCTTGCGGTTGAACTCGCCGTAGGCGCCCTCATCGCCGGCTGCGCCGACCGAGCCCGAGGCCACCTCGCCGAACTTGGTCACGATCAATCCCGGCTCGATCACGATCACATCGACGCCGAAGCCACGGACCTCGAAACGCAGCGCGTCGCTGAGCGCCTCGACCGAGTACTTGGTGGCGTGGTAGAGACCGCCACCGGGAAACGTGAGCCGGCCCCCCATCGAGCTGATGTTGACGATCTTGCCCCAGTGCTGGGCGCGCATACCCGGAAGGACGAGCTGGCACATCCGGATGAGACCGAACACGTTGGTCTCGAACTGCCGGCGGACCTGGTCGAGCGGCACCGACTCCACCGCACCGGACTGGCTGTAGCCGGCGTTGTTGACCAGCACCCCAACCGCGCCCTCGGCCTGGGCCACGGCGTCGACCGCGGCGCTCATCGAGGCTTCGTCGGTCACGTCGAGCGCCAGGGTCTGGCAGCCTTGTTCGACGAGATCGGCGATCGATTCCAGCTGGCGCGCGGTGGCGTAGACCTTCCAACCCTCCTGGGCGAGGCCCAGCGCGGTGGCGTGGCCAATGCCCGACGAGCAACCGGTGATGAGGACGGCCTTGGAGGGGTCGGGCACGGTGCGGAGCCTATCGGTCGGCTACGTCCGGGTCAGTTTCTTGTACGTGATCCGGTGGGGACGGTCTGCCTCGGCTCCGAGCTGATCGTGGCGGAAGCTCTCGTAGGCCTCGAAGTTGCCCTCGAACCAGCGCACCTGGGAGTCGCCCTCGAAGGCCAGCACGTGGGTGGCGACGCGATCGAGGAACCAGCGATCGTGCGAGACCACGACGGCGCAACCCGCGAATGACAGCAGGGCCTCCTCGAGTGCGCGCAGGGTGTCGACGTCGAGGTCGTTGGTCGGCTCGTCGAGCAGCAGGAGGTTGCCACCCGTGCGCAGCAGCTTGGCCAGGTGCAGCCGGTTGCGCTCGCCGCCGGACAGCTTGTCCACCTTCTTCTGCTGGTCGGTGCCCTTGAAGTTGAACCCGGCCACGTAGGCGCGGCTGTTCACCGTGCGATCGCCGAGGGTGATCTGGTCCTGGCCGCCCGACACCTCCTGCCACACGGTCTTGTCCGGATCGAGCGCATCGCGCGATTGATCGACGTAGGCAAGCTGGACCGTGTCGCCGAGGCGCAGCGCTCCGGAGTCGGGCTTCTCGGCGCCGGTGATCATCCGAATGAGCGTCGTCTTGCCGGCGCCGTTGGGGCCGATCACGCCGACAATCCCGCCGCGTGGAAGCTTGAACGACAGGCCGTCGATGAGGACACGATCGCCGTACGCCTTGCGCAGATCCTCGGCCTCGACCACCACCTCGCCCAGCCGCGGACCGGCCGGGATGTGGACCTGAACCTGATCGAGCTTGACGTTGCGGTCCTCGGCCAGCAGCGCTTCGTACGCGTTCAGCCTGGCCTTGGGCTTGCTGCGCCGCGCGCTGACGTTCAGCCGCACCCACTCGAGCTCGCGCTCGATCGTCCGCTTGCGCGTCTGATCCTGGCGGGCTTCGGCCTCCAGACGGTCACGCTTCTGCTCGAGCCAGCCGCTGTAGTTGCCCTGGTAGGGGATGCCGCGGCCGCGGTCGAGCTCGAGGATCCAGCCGGCCACGTTGTCGAGGAAGTAGCGATCGTGGGTGACCGCCACCACCGTGCCGCGATAGTCGTGGAGGTGACGCTCGAGCCACCCCACCGATTCGGCATCGAGATGGTTGGTGGGCTCGTCGAGCAGCAGCAGATCGGGCTGGCGCAGCAGGAGCCGACACAGCGCGACCCGTCGCCTTTCCCCTCCGGATAGCGTCGTCACGTCGGCGTCCGGGGGTGGGCAGCGCAGCGCGTCCATGGCGATCTCGAGCGTGGTGTCGAGGTTCCAGCCGTCGACGGCGTCGATCCGCTCCTGCACGCGGGAGAACTCGTCGGCCGTCTCGTCGGAGTAGTTCATCGACAGTTCGTTGAAGCGGTCGAGCAAGGCGCGAATCTCGGACACGCCGTCCTCGACGTTGGCGCGCACGTCCTTGCTCTCGTCGAGATGGGGCTCCTGTTCGAGCAGGCCCACGGTGGCGCCGGGCGCGAGCTGGGCGCTGCCTTCGAACTCGGTGTCGAGCCCGGCCATGATGCGCAGCAGGGTCGACTTGCCGGCGCCGTTGTAGCCGAGCACGCCGATCTTCGCCCCGGGCAGGAAGGACAGCGAGATGTCGCTGATCACCTCGCGGTCGGGCGGGTAGCGGCGGGAGAGCTTGTAGGTGGTGAAGATGTACTGGGTACTCACTGCTGTCTCAGGATAGGAGAGCGGCGGGTGGGCAAGGGCTCTCCCGGTGGCCTGTCGGGGTGTATCGGTCGCGTTCAGTGCGCTGGCGGGCGCTGCGCGCCTGCGGCCTGTTCGGGCGGGCGGCTTCGGGGTTTGGCGGGGGATGGGGGACGTGGCCCGGGCCGTTCAACCACGAAAACGTTGCATGGCGGTCTTGCGGGTGGGCGCCACGTAACGAAACCGCTGCTATTTCAGCGGAACGTTGCATGGTGCCGGCGGTCCGGGGCGCCGTGCAACGTTTTCGTGGTTGGCGGAGGGAGCTCCCGACGCCCCACGCCACCGTGGCGCGGGCGCTCAGCGCCCCCGGCCAAATCGAACGCAACCGCGACAAATCGTGGCACGATCAAAGGCGTGCGGATCGCTGCCGCCGTCCTGGCCCTGATCGCCGTCGGGTGCATGTCACTGGCGATCGTCGGCATGGTCACCGGCAGGCCGAGTGACCGGGCTGGGTACGTGATCCGCGTCGCCGCGCTCCTGTCCTTCGGGCTGGCCGTGCTGCTGAACGTGCTGGCGCACTGACGCGCCCGCGACCCGACCGCCCGCCACCGCGCTCAGGCGACCAGCTAGTTCTCGGGCTGCCAGCCGCTGAGCACCCATCTGCCGGCGCCGACCTGGGTCACGGTGGCGATCGTCAGGTGCCAGGCCGGCTCCAGACCCCGGTAAGCGTTGGTGTTGGTCGCGGTGGTCCGCTCGAGTGTCACCACAACGAACTGATTGGGGCTCCCGGCCAGCGGGGCGATGGCCCTGACCTCGCCGCTGTTGGCGATCCCGCCACGCTTGAGCTCGTAGTCGCTGGCCGTGTGGGCGGCCGCGAGCTGCATGGCCGAGCGCGCCTGTCCGATGCTGTGTGCGGCGAGCGCAGCCATCACCCGCGACACGGTGTCCGCGTTCCAGTTGATGTATGCGGTGGCGAAGATCGCCACCGCCGTGATCGCGCTGGGCGATGGCGCCGTGGCGCGCTGGCGCGGCGCGCGCGCCGGCGGGTATTCGTGCGTGGCCTGTGCGCGGTCGAGCGGCGAGGTGCTCGCCGGGGTCGTGGTCGCGCTCGAGGAGGTCGTGCTGGGCTTCGGGCTGGCGAGGACGCTGCACCCAGTGAGCGCGAGCGTCAGCGCCGCGAGCGCCAGGGCGTGCCGCAACCCGGTCACAGCCCCACCGGGTGCCGGGCCACGAAGCCGGCCGAGCTGCGCACCAACGGGTGCCAGCCGATGCCGGTGCTGCCATCGCCGGGACCAGCGGCGTTGTGGGTATCCCAACGCAGGCCGGCGACGTACATGAACACGTGGTCGGCGCTGGCATAGATCGTCACCCACTGCCCGGGTCCGGGATCCCCGAACGACTCGAGCGTGCCCGACGCGGCGTCGTAGCTCACCGGCAGCAGGTGCCCGCCGTAGAGCAGGTGCTCGACGCTGCTCGAACAGTCATAGCTCGGCGCGATCTCCGACAGCGGCAGGCCGTGGCCGCCCCCATACTCGTACGGCTTCCCCACGATCTGGTTGCCGGCGGCGATGATCCCCTTGACCGCGGCGGGCGCCGAGGCCGGTGCCGCCGCGAGCCCGTTGGGGAGCAGACGGGCACGCTGGCCCGGGGTGAGCGGAACCCCGGTGGCGCTCCCCGGCGTGCACAGGGCGGGGTCCTGGGTGCTCGCCACCGCGCTGACCAGCACGCCCGTCTGACCGCCAGCCTGCCCGAGCACGTTGCCCGCGCCGGCGCTGGGCGGCCGCTCGATCCGCACCGGGCCCGACCACAGCCCGTTTTCGTACGGGATGCCCAGGCGCTCGGCGAACTCCCACCACAGATCGATGTCGCGGGGGAAACCGTCGATCGGTCCCCCGCCGAAACCGAAGTCGCGCTTGTAGGCAATCGCCGAGTGGTTTCCCCACGTGATTCGAAGCGGCGTCATGTACGGCAGTCCGCCCAGCCTTGTCGCGGTCTGCCAGGTCAGGCCACCGAGCTCGGCATACGTGTCCGGGTGCTCGAGCAGGTTGTCGCCGCGCGCGCCAACGGTGCCCGAGCTGGGGTCGCCGGGGCCGCCGTACTCGGTCGCCCCCACCGTCTCCCCGCTCCCGGGCGG
The DNA here is from genome assembly GCA_963796885.1 of uncultured Solirubrobacterales bacterium. Classification (GTDB taxonomy): domain Bacteria; phylum Actinomycetota; class Thermoleophilia; order Solirubrobacterales; family Solirubrobacteraceae; genus Palsa-465. Next base: position 758,974 of record CAWCNP010000022.1, on the reverse strand, counting down.
GCCCAGCACGATCCCGCCGGCTGCCATTTGGGTCTGGCAGCTGTCGCTCTGGGTCAGCGTGGTGATCATCAGGACCAGGGCGGTGGCCAAGGCGCCCACAGCGCAGCTACCGGCCAGTCCGCCGCCGAGGATCACCGCGCTCCGGTGGCTCCGGGTCCGTGTCACGCTCGATACCGTAGGCGGCATGAGACCAATTGAGACCAATTGAGATAGAATTGGCACACTCGCTGATCGCCGGTGCCCGACCCGAAACGCACCCCCCAAAACCTCCGGCCGCCGCTAACGTTGAGTCTGTATGCCTCGGATCCTTGACGTTGAGCAGGCGCTGCTGCTGCTCGAGCTAGACCCGCCGTTCGATCAGCGGGCGGTCCAGCTCGCGCGCCGGCGGATGGCCAAGCGCTGGCACCCGGACATCGCGCCCCCCGGCCGCCAGCACGAGCACCAGCGCCATCTCCAGGCGATCAACGAGGCCGCGGACCAGCTCGAACAGCTGGCCGAGGCATCCCGGGGCGGTCGCGTGACCCGCAACGCGGTCAAGGTCTCGGCGGCGGCGACGCGCAAGGCACGCGAGGAAGCCGGCCGGCGCGCCTACGAGGAGGAGCAGCGCGCTCGCGCCCAGGCCGAGGACCGCGCCAAGCATGACCCGTTCGGTTCGCGCGTCCCCGATCACTCGGTGGTTCACCGCTATGCGCGCTGCCTCTCCTACCCGGAGTGGGGTGTCGGCACCGTGATGGGGATCTACTTCTCCGGTGACGAGGACGATGGCCAGCAGTGGGCGCGCGCGTCCTTCGCCGTTGGCGTCCGAACGATCCCGGCTGGATCGCTGCAGTTCGTCGATTTCTCCAAGCCCGACGACGCCGCCGATCGCGTGCAGCGCTTCATGACCGCGGCACAGCACGCGCTGGCCGAGGGGGATGCTCCGCTGGCCGCCCAACGCCTCGTGTACGCCCGCGACGCCGATCCGACCAACCCCGTCGTGCTGCGGCTCCTGACTGCCGCCTTCTGGCAGGCGGGTAATCTGCCCGCGGCCGCGCGGACCGTACGCGATTGGGCGCGCGTCGATACCGATCGTCCGACGCCCGAGCGCTTCGCCAGTCGGATCTACGAGGACATGGGCGCCATCGACCTGGCCGCCGAGGCGGCGCTGCGCGCCGCGGAGCGGGCACCGGGAGACGGCTCGGCGTGGCAGCGACTCGGTCGCCTGCGTCTGCGGCTGGGCGACCGCTCGGCGGCGATCTCGGCGCTCGAGCACGCGCGCCTGATGGGGCCGACGGTCGAAGGCCTGCTCGACCTCGCGCTGGCCTACCACCTGGCCGGAGATGTCGGAGCCGAGGTGTCAGCGGCCGAGGCCGCCACACGGATCGAGCCCGAGTCAGAGGTCGCCTGGTCGGCCTACGCCCACTCCCTCGCACGAACCGACCGGGCTCAGGAATGCATCGAGGCGTGCCGGCGCGCGTTGGCGCTGGGTGAGAACGAAGAGGTCTCGGATCTGCTGGCCCGCGTCGAGGCCTCCGTCCCGCGCGGCCTGTCGCAGAGAACCGCGGCCTAGTGGTGGCCGCCTAGCTTTCGACGGTCGAGCCCTCGCGCCCGCACACGGGACACGTCTCGCGTGGCCCCAGCGGTCGGCCACGGCACTCGGGACACTGCTCGACGGTCTCGAGGACCCCGAGCAGCTCCCCGACCCGGCACACGAGCAGGCGCTCCTCCTCGACCTCGACCCAGGCGCCGGCCGAGGCCGGGAAGACCACGTGATCGCCCGGCTTGACGGGCATCTGCACGCCGACACTGTCCCACCAATCGAGACCCGGCCCGACCGCGAGCACGATGCCGTGCTGGGGCGGGGGCTCCTCGGTGCCGGGCGGAATGACCAGGCCCGAGCGGCGCACGCGATCGGGATCGAGCTCCTTGATCACGACGCGGTCGAAGAAGGGGCGTAGCTGCTGGCGCATGCGCACCGATGATAGGACGGCCGCGAACGGCAACCGGCTGTCTAACCGAGGATGGTGAAGTTCAACTTCGCCGGCTTGCACTTCTTGCCGAAGGCCCGGGCGGTGATGACGAGCGTGTAGGACGCGGGAAGCAGCTTGTGTCCCCCCGAGGTAATGCCGTCGAAGAACACGCTGTTACGGCCGGCATGGCCACCGAACGAGAGGTGGCCGCGCTTACCCTTCCCCGTCTCGATGAAGCTCAGACTCACCTTGGCCTTCTCGTTCAGGTTGAACGCGAATCTCGTTCCCAGCGGAGGCCGCTTCTTGCGCTTCTTGGCCAACGTCGCCGGCTTGTCGCCCTCGCGCCAGCGCTTGTGCGATTCCGAGACGTGGGTGAGAGTCGGTCTCAAAGCCTTGACGGTCAGGGTGACGACCCGGGAATTGTTGGCTGCGCTCGGATCGGGCTCAGTGGCGGATGCCGAGGCATGCACGCTCAGCTTGCCCGGTTTGCTGGTGGCGACGACGACCGATCCGGTGACCGGCGTCCCAGCACTCACGGTCGCCAGGGCGCAGCTCGCGCCGCCCACGTTGGCGGCGCAGCCGATCGTCCCCGACACGAACTTCGCACCCGAGGGCAGAACGAAGTCAAGCTGCGTGTCGGTGGCCGGCACCGGCCCGGAGTCCGAGACGGTGAACTTGAGCGTCGTCCGCTGGCCGAGCTTGACCGACGACGGCGAGGCGCTCGCGGACAATGACACGTTCGCCTGGCCGAACTCGTACGCGCCGATGTCACAGGCGCCGCCCGTCGGTTGAGGCCGCGGTACGCCGCGCTGATCGAGTGTCACGGCCTTCGGCGTCGGCGTGGACTGGTCGGTGCAGAATGAGAGCGGCACCGCGTCGATCGCCGCGCTCCCCGGCAACAGTTCCTGGGTCAGCGTGGTGCCGCCGTAGTTCCCGAGCGGGCCGAGCTTGATCGAAGCCGCCGGCACCACCTTGTCGCCGGAGCCGGTGAAATGACATGAGTCGGGCGAGTTCTCCAGGTTGTGGCCGGAGGAGGTGAGCGTCGCGCCACCCGCGGCGCCGCAGTTGGCACCGCTCGGGGCGGTGTTCAAGGCAACCATTGAGTTCTTGGTCTTGAGGGTCGACTGATTCTCGAATACGCCGCCACCGATCCCGTGGGTCATGTGATTGCCGTCGATGGTCATGAAGGTCAGCGCGGCGGGGCTTCGGTCGACCATCAATCCCCCGCCGCCCGCTGTCCCCGCGGCTGCCGTCGCGCTGTTCCCACTGACGGTCGAGTCCGTGAACGTGACTCCTCCGACCGGCGCATGCGCATAGAGCCCACCTCCGCCTGACAGAACGGATGAGTTCGTGCTCGCCTGGTTGTCACTGAATTCGCTCGACGCGACGCTGAGTTTGCTCGAGCCATCATCGATGTTGGCCGCGCCTCCGCCCTGGCAGCAACTGTCCAAACCGCTGCTGCTCGCACTCGTGTGCACGGTTGCCGTGTCGTGGGATAGCTCCGATCCGACCACCGACATGTCGGTACCGGTCTCCTCGACGGCTCCGCCTCCATCACAGCAGCTGGTATCGGTTACGTTTGCCGAGTCGGAGCCGAGGGTGCTGTTGGCTATATGTAGCTGCGCGAACGAATTGATGGCTCCACCGCCCGCACAGCAGTTCGTCGTGTGAACCACGGTCTGGTCATTGCTCAGGGTGCTGTCCGAGACTGACAGGAGCTGCATGTCGTTTGTGTCCATGAAGACCGCACCACCGCCGTCGCAGCAGTGCGTGTCAGTGACGGTTGCCTTATTTTGGTTGAGCGTCGTCGACGTGATCGTGACGGTTGCGTTTCCGTCCTGATACAGAGCCCCACCACCGCTGCAGCAGTTCGTCCCAGCGGTCTCGGTGAACTGATTGCCATCGAGGTGGCTGTCCGTGATCGACACTGCAGCGCTGACGTTCTGCAGGACGGCGCCACCGTCACAACACGCCGAAGCTCCGATCGTGGTGTGGTTGGAGCTGATCGTGCTGCCGGCGATGGTCAGCGCTCCCGAACCGTTGTTGAACACCGCCCCGCCGCCGAGGACCGAGCTGGTGGCTCCGCCGGCGGTCACTGAGTTGCCGGTGAGAGTGCTGTCGGTGATCGTCAGATTCCCGCCATTGGAGTAGATGGCGCCACCGCCGATGTTGCTTGCACCGCTGACCTTGGCCGAGTTGGCCGCCATCAGAACGTGGTCGAGCGAGAGCTTGCCGGCATCGGCCAGAATCCCGCCGCCGCCGGGCCTTGCGGTTATCAATCCCTTGGTGATCTCGACGTCCTTGAACCTCACCGTCCCGCTCGATGGCACGCCGTTCGTGACGTGAAACACCCGGTGCGACCCCATGGCCTCGATCACCGTGGCATCGGGTCCCAGCCCAGTGCCCTGGATCGTGATCGCGTGGGCGATCGTTATTTCGCCCAGAGTCAGCCTGTAGGGAGTACGGCTGGCCGGGACGACGACCGTGTCGCCTGGATTTGCCGCGGCGATCGCCGCGCGCAGCGATCCGGAGCCGGGGGCGTTGGAGTCGGTGGTGGTCGTGACGGCCGGCGGCGTGGCGCGCGCCACAGCCACCAGCCCGGGAAGGCCGAGCAGGATGGCTACGACGCACACAAGCAAAGCGAAGATACGCTCCGGACCACGGCGACAGATGCCCCAACTGGTCACGCCGTCGCGAACCATACCCGCCGGTGCGGCCGTTGATGGCCGCGTCCGGCTCGATGGCTAGGTTTGCTCCATGCGCCTGATCGTCGCCCGCTGCGAGGTTCGCTACTCGGGGCGCCTCGACGCGCTGTTGCCCGAGGCACTGCGGCTGATCATCATCAAGGCTGACGGCTCGGTGCTGATCCACGCCGACTCAGGCGGCTACAAGCCGCTGAACTGGATGACTCCGCCGACCGTGATCGAGGAATCGCCGGAGCTGATCGTCGTGCGCAAGCGCGCCGGCACCTCCGAGGACCGCCTCGAGATCGACGTGCGCGAGGTCCTGTCCGATGTCATGCACGACATGGGCTCGCCCGACGACGACGCCGCGCTGGCCAAGGACGGAGTCGAGGCCCACCTGCAGGAGCTCCTGGCCGAACAGCCGTATTGGTGCGGCGAGGGGCTGCGGCTGGTCCGGCGCGAGTGGCCGACCGACATCGGGCCGGTCGATCTGATGTGTCGTGACGCCGAGGAACAGTGGGTGGCGGTCGAGATCAAGCGGGTGGCCGGGATCGAGGCGATCGAGCAGCTGGCGCGCTACCTGCAGCGCATCCGGCTCGATCCGGCGTTCGAGTCGTGCCGCGGCGTCCTCGCCGCTCAGACGATCAAGCGCCAGGCGCGGGTCCTGGCCGGCGCGCGCGGGATCGAGTGCGTCGAGGTCGACCTTGCTGTCCTGCGGGGCGAGCGCGAGCCGGACCTGAAATTGTTCGCGGCATGAGCGACGAACCAGCGGTGCTGCAGGAACGCCGCGAGCGGATCCTGCTGATCACCATCAATCGACCCGACCAGCGCAACGCGGTGAACGCCGCGGTGGCCAGCGGAATCGGCGCGGCCCTCGACACTCTCGACAACGACCCCGAGCTCTCCCTGGGCGTGCTGAGCGGAGCGGGCAAGGGTTTCTGCGCCGGCATGGACCTCAAGGCGTTCGTCACCGGAGAGCGCCCGTACGTGGGTGATCGGGGGTTCGCCGGCATCACCCAGCGCTCGGCTGACAAGCCGCTCATCGCCGCCGTCGAGGGTTTCGCCCTGGCCGGCGGTCTCGAGGTCGCCCTGGCCTGCGATCTGATCGTGGCCTCGCGCACCGCCCGGCTGGGCGTCCCCGAGGTCAAGCGCTCGCTCGTCGCGGCCGCCGGCGCGCTCCTGCGCCTGCCACGCGTCCTGCCGCGCAACCTGGCCATGGAGCTGGTCCTGACCGGTGAGCCGATAGACGCCGAGCGCGGCTACGAACTGGGCCTGGTCAATCGCCTGGCCGCGCCCGGTGAGGCGGTGTCGGTGGCGCTGGCCCTCGCGGAGACGATCGCCGCCAACGGGCCGCTGGCGCTGGCCGCCAGCAAGCGCGTGCTCACCGAGTCGCTCGACTGGCCCGACTCCGAGTTCTTCACCCGTCAGGCCGAGATCATCGAGCCGGTGATGCGCTCCGAGGACGCGCGCGAGGGCGCGACGGCGTTCGCGGAGAAGCGCCCGCCGGTGTGGCGGGGGCGCTGAGGCGACGCTCTACGCCCCCTCGCCCCACGCCGTGGCCACCACCCGCCGACGGCCTCCATGGTCGCGGTGCTCGCACAGGTAGATGCCCTGCCACGTTCCCAGGGCCGGGCGGCCATTCGATACCGGAACCGTCAGTGCGGGCCCGATCAGCGTGGCCTTGATGTGCGCCGGCATGTCGTCTGAGCCCTCGAGCGTGTGCGTCCAATACGGCGCGCGTTCGGGCACGGCCTGATTGATCCACGACTCGAAGTCGCGCCGCACCGCCGGCGAGGCGTTCTCGTTCAGGGCCAGCGAGGCCGAGGTGTGCTGAATCAGGAGGTGGAGCATGCCGACCCGCATCGCCTCGAGCTCTGGCAACTCGGCCATGATCTCCCGAGTGACGAGGTGAAAGCCGCGCGGTCGGGGAGCGAGACCGATCTGTCGCTGGACCCACATCACGGCCCGGCCTCCACGGGTAGTCGCGCCACGCGCATATCCACACGCGAGCCGATGAACGGCACGCCCTCGGCCTCGAGCAGCTCGCGTTGACGCCGGCCCTTGGCCAGCGAGCCGTCGGCGCGCACGATGCGATGCCACGGCACGGTCGGGTCCTGGCATTCGTGCAGGACGGCGCCGGCCACCCGCGGCGCCCCAGGCGACACGTCGCCGTACGTCCGCACGAACCCTTCGGGCGTGGCGCGGATGCGATGAATGATTTGTTGCAGGCGGTCCACGCCGACAGGATAAGAAGCTCTGGTTGGTAGGCTCGCCGTGCCGAATTTCCTGTGCCGTCCAGGGAAGCGGGGGACCCAGGTCTCTCGGGGCGAATCGCCGTCTGATGGCGGCGTAGCGCGTCCCTGCGCGAGCCCGACAGCTAACTCCGTAGGCCAGAGAAACATGAACTACGTCCGACGCTCCGTCTCCCTCGGGATCCTCGCCTGTGCAGTCGCCGTGGCGGCACTGGCCGCCATCCCGACAACCTCTGCCGGCGCCGCCAGCATCGATCAGCTGAACTCGCAGCTCGGCCAGGAGCAGTCGCACCAGCAGTCTCTGTCGGCGGCGATCAGCCGCCTGTCGGGAGAGATCAGCTCGCTGGACTCGCAGATCGCGCTCGTCCAGTCGCGCGAGGCTGCGGTCCGCGCCGAGCTGTCCCACGACCGCGACGTGCTGGCGAAGACGCAGGTCGAGCTGGCCAAGACCCGCAAGGAGCTCGCGATCCTCAAGGCGCGCCTGGCCCGCGCCCAGCTGATCCTGTCCCGCCAGCTGGTGTCCAACTACGAGGGCAACCGCCCGGATCTGGTTTCGGTCGTGCTGGAGTCAAGCGGCTTTTCCGATCTGCTCAACAAGCTCGCCTTCCTGCGCAAGGCCGAGTGGCAGCAGTCGTCGATCATCACGGTCACGCGCCGGGCCAGGGCCCTGGCCGACGCGGCCGAGAAGCGGCTGGCCAAGCTCGAGGTCGTCCAGAAGAAAGAGACCGTGGCGGCGATCCTGCGCGAGCGCGCGCTCGAGGGCATGAACACGCTCCTGGCCTCCAAGGAGGCAGCGGTCCAGCGTGCTCGCAGCGCCCAGCAGAACGCGCTGGCGGCGAGCCGGGCCAAGAGCCAGCAGCTGCAGTCGGCGATCTCCAAGCTCAAGGCCAAGCAGGCGGCCGAGCAGGCGGCCGCCGCCGCGCAGGCTGCGGCGACGTCGAGTACCCCGGTTGCCACCAACAGCGGGCCGCTGGGGCCCTCGGGTGGCTGGGCGATCCCCTACTCGATCGTCCTGTGCGAATCGGGCGGTCAGAACCTGCCGCCCAACAGCGCCGGCGCGTCGGGCTACTACCAGATCATCCCCAGCACATGGACGGGCTTCGGCGGCACCGGTCCCGCCGCCTACCTGGCCTCGAAATCCGAACAGGACGCCGTCGCCTCCCGGATCTGGGACCACGGCGCCGGCGCCTCGAACTGGGTCTGCGCCCACATCGTCGGCATCATCTGAGCGTAAGCGGGCGGCCGTGCTCGAAAAGTCCCGCATAGCGAGTCTTTTCCAGCAACGTCCGCTGTCTACGCCACCGTGCGCCAGTCGGGCGTGAACATCGGCCGGTGAATCCGCGACGAGGCGCTCAGCTTGTCGAAGTGATCGAGCGCCTGCCCGGAGCCCACGGCCACACAGGTCAGCGGTGATTCGGCGCTGAGGACCGGCATTCCCGTGTCCTGGGCGACCATCTCGTCGAAGCCACGGATCAGCGTTCCCCCACCGGCCAGCAGGATGCCGTCGCGGGCGATATCGCTGGCCAGCTCGGGCGGGGTCTCCTCGAGCGTGTCGCGGATGGCCTGCATGATCTCCTGCAGGGGCAGCCGGATCGCCTCGCGGACCTCACCGCTGCGCAGCTGGATCGCCGTTGGCAGCCCGGTGACCAGATGCCGTCCGCGCACCTGCATCGTCTCCTCGGGCGTGGGCGGGATCGCCGAGCCCAGCTGGATCTTGATCGTCTCGGCCGTCCGCGACCCGATCGCCAGCTGGTAGGCGTTGCGCAGGTACGAAGTGATCGCCTCGTCCATCTCGTAGCCGCCGACCCGCACCGAGCGGGAGATCACGATTCCGCCGAGCGAGATCACGGCCATCTCGCTCGTGCCACCGCCGACGTCGACGACCATCCGCCCGACCGGCTCCTCGATCGCGATGCCGGCCCCGATGGCGGCCGCGATCGGCTCCTCGATGAGGTGCACGCGGCGCGCGCCAGCGGCCAGCGAGGCCTCCTCGACGGCGCGCTTCTCGACCTCGGTCACCCCCGAGGGCGCGCACACGATCAGCCGCGGGTGGGCCATCTTGCGCGAGAGGACCTTGCGAATGAAGTAGCGGAGCATCTGCTCGGTCACCTCGAAGTCGGCGATCACGCCGTGGCGCAGCGGGCGGGTGGCTGAGATCGTCGCCGGCGTGCGCCCAATCATCCGCTCGGCATCGGCGCCGACCGCGTGAACCTCGCCCGTCCCGGTATCCGAAGCCACCACGGATGGCTCGGAGACGACGATGCCCCGGCCGCCGACGTACACCAGCGTGTTCGCGGTCCCGAGATCGATCGCCATGTCATGGACACCGAGATTCGGGCCGAGGTGGCGACGCGATGTATCGCGAGGTGAGCCGTCTCTACGGAACCTGATGCCGAAAGGGTCTCAGATGCGGGCGGATCGTGTCGGCGGACCCTGGCGCGCCGCCCAGCCGCTACCGCTCGCCGGGCAGCTTGCGCGGGTACTGGGAGACCGGCTCGGAAGGATTGAGGGCCGTGCCCACGATCCGGTTCTGCTCGAGCGCGTGGGCGATCGGGTACCCCTCTCCGGACGCGGCCCGCTCAGGTCGCCCGATGTAACCGAACTCGAGGTGCTCGGGGAGGATCTGCAACAGGCGCGGGGACATGAAGGCGCGGGCGCCCATGTTGCGGGGCTCCTCCTGGACCCACACGACCTCGGTCAGGTTCGGGTAGCTCTCGACCAGTGCGAGGATCTCGGCCTGCGGGAACGGGTACAGCAGCTCGACCCGGCCGATCGCCACCGCGGGCTGCTCGGCCCGCGTGGCATGGCCGACGAGGTCGTAATAGATCTTGCCGCTGCACAGGATCAGCCGGGTAACGCGCTCGGGGTCGGCATCCGGGTCGCGAAGGACCGGCTGGAATCGGCCCTCGGACAGCTCCTCGATGTCCGACGTGGCGTCGTTGAGGCGCAGTAGCGACTTCGGCGTCATCACCACGAGCGGACGCTGCTTGGCGATCCGCGCCTGGCGCCGAAGCAGGTGGAAATACTGGGCGGGCGTGGTCGGGTTGGCCACGCGGATGTTCCCCTCGGCGGCGAGCTGGAGGAAGCGCTCGAGGCGCGCCGACGAGTGCTCCGGGCCCGAGCCCTCGTAGCCGTGGGGGAGCAGGAGCGTGAGTCGCGACGTCTGGCCCCACTTGGCCAGCCCCGACACGATGAACTGGTCGATGATCACCTGGGCGCTGTTGACGAAGTCGCCGAACTGGGCCTCCCAGATGACCAGGGTCTCGGGGCCCTCCTGCGAGTAGCCGTACTCAAACCCGAGGCAGGCCATCTCCGACAGCGGGCTGTTGTGAAGCTCCATCGGGGCCAGCGCGCCCGGGAGGTGCTGCATCGCGCAGTGTTCCTGACCCGTCCTGGGGTCGTGCAGGACCAGGTGGCGCTGGCTGAACGTGCCGCGCTCGGTGTCCTGACCGGTCAGCCGGATCGGGATCCCCTCCGTCAGCAGCGAGGCAAAGGCGAGCGCCTCGGCGTGAGCCCACACGATCCCGGCCGAGGAGCCGGGCTCGAGCGCCTCGCGCCGCTGCTCGAACTGCCGGAGCAGCTTCGGATGGATCGTGAAGCCATCGGGCACGGCGAGCAGCTCCTCGCCGAGCACGTGCAGCCGATCGACGGAGACCGCCGTCTTGACCTCCGGCGATGCCGTGCGGTCGAGCTGGTACTCGCCGGTGGCGTGCTCGAGCGCGCTGGCGCCCTCGATCCGGGCCTTGAGGTGCTCGTGCGCGTCGGTCAGCTGCGCCCACACCTGGTCGGTCATCTCGGTCGACTCGGGCTCCGACACCACACCCGACTCGATCAGCTGCTTGGCGAACAGCTCGCGCACCGGTGGATGATTCTTGATCACCTGGTACATCTCGGGCTGGGTATAGGCCGGCTCGTCGGCCTCGTTGTGGCCGAAGCGGCGATAGCCGATCAGGTCGATCAGCACATCGTGGCCAAACTCCTGGCGGAAGGCGAAGGCCAGCCGCACGGCCGAGATGCACGCCGCCACGTCATCGGCGTTGACGTGGATGATCGGGACGTCGAAGCCCTTGGCCAGGTCCGACGCGTAGGTGGTTGAGCGGGCGTCGTCGGGGTCCGTGGTGAAGCCGACCTGATTGTTCTGGATGATGTGGATCGTGCCGCCGACGGTGTACCCGTCGAGGGCCTGGAGGTTCAGGGTCTCGGCCACCACCCCCTGGCCGGGGAAGGCGGCGTCGCCGTGGAAGATCACCGGGATCGCCGCATCGGTGTCCTGGTGGGCGTGCGGCCCCTGACGGGTCGTCTGCGCCGCGCGGGTGGCTCCGGAGGCCACCGGGGCGACGAACTCGAGGTGCGAGGGGTTGGACTCGAGTCGCACGATGATCGACTCGCCGCTGGCCAGCTGGTAGGCGCCCTCGGCGCCGTGGTGGTACTTGACGTCGCCGGTGCCCCCCTGAGGGATCGTGGTGATCGGCTCGAGCGTCGAGGTGCCCTCGAACTCGGCGAAGATCGTCTCGTAGGAGCGGCCGAGGTTGTGGGAGAGGATGTTCAGACGGCCGCGGTGGGCGGTCCCGATCACCACCTCGCGGGCGCCGCGGGTGGCCGACAGCTGGATCAGCTCGTCGAGCATCGGGACCGTCATGTCGAGGCCCTCGATCGAGAACTGCTTCTGGCCCAGGTACGCCTTGTGCATGAAGCGCTCCAGCGCGTCGACCTCGGTCAACCGCCGCAGCAGCGTCTTCTGCTCCTCGGCGGTGAGCGCCCGGCGGAAGATCCCCGACTCGATCGCCTCGCGCAACCACAGCCGTTGACGGTGCGAGGCGATGTGTTCGATCTCGTAGGCGATCGGGCCGCAGTACGTCTCGCGAAGGTGCGGCAGCGCGTCGGCCAGCGTCGCGCCCGGCACGTACATGCGGAGGATGCGCGCCGGGATCTTGGCCATCAGCTCGGGCGTCAGGCCGAGCGGGTCGGGGTCGAGCGCGGGGTCGCCCTCGGGATCGCGGCCGAGCGGGTCGAGCTTGGCCGCCAGGTGGCCGTGGGTGCGGTGGGCCTTGAGCAGCGAGGTGGCGGCCTGTACCGCCTGGAGCAGCTCCTCGTCGGGCACGGTGGCGGCAGGCGCTGCGGGTGAGATGGCCGCCGCCGCAGCGGCCGCGGGCGCGGGAGGCGCCGGGAGCTCGGGCAGCTGAACCCCGAGGTCGCGGAACACCGCCTCGTAGAAGCCGTCCTCTCCCTGGAGGTAGGACTCGATCCGCTGAAGGAAGCGACCCGACTCGGCGCCCTGGATGATCCGGTGGTCGTAGGTAGAGGTCATGGTCATGACCTTCTCCGCGCCGATCAGCGCGCCGATGTTCCCGAGCCCGACCGGATAGGCGATCGAGCCGGTGGCGATGATCGTCCCCTGACCGGTCATCAGGCGCGGGACCGAGGCCACGGTTCCGATCCCGCCGGGGTTGGTCAGGGTGACGTTGCCGCCGCTCAGATCGTCGGCGGTCAGGGTGTTGGTGCGCGCCTTCTCGACCAGCACGTTGTAGGCCTCGAGGAACTCGTTGAAGGTCAGCCGTCCCGCGTCCCGGATCACCGGCACCATCAGCGTGCGCGAGCCGTCCTTCTTCTCCACGTCCACCGCCAGCCCGAGGTTGACCGCGCCGTCGTCGACGCGCGTGGGCTTCTCGTCGATCTCCGCGAAGTGGTGGGCCATCACGGGCATGTCCACGGTGGCGGCGCGCGCGATCGCGTAGCCGATCAGGTGGGTGAAGGACACGCGGTAGCCGGCGCTCTTCAGCTGCTTGCGCCGGTCGTCGAGCACGGTGACGGTCAGCGTCCGGAACGACGTGGCGGTGGGGATCGACCGGCTCTCGTCCATATAGCGGGCAAGCGCCGCCGCCCCGCCCCTGAGTTCTTTAAGGGCGGCTCCCTGCGGGGGAGCCGCCTGTGATGCCGCCATCGCACCGTTGCCTGCCGCCGCGAGCACGTCGGCCTTGGTGATCCGACCGCCCCGTGCCGTGCCATGGACGGACGAGAGGTCGACGCCCTGGCTGGCGGCCACGCGACGGGCGATCGGAGATGCATTGGCGGAGCCATCCACGCTCGCCGCCCCGTCTGTAGGCGTCTCCACCCTAGCTGCACCTGATTCTGGTGCGGCGACTGGCGACGGCGCGACGGCTCCTGGCCCCGCGGTCATTCGGCCGATGACCTGACCCACGGTCACCGTCTCCCCGTCCTGGGCGAGGATCTCGGTGATCGTCCCGGCCGCCGGCGCGGGCAGCTCCATGTCGACCTTGTCGGTCGAGATCTCAACAACCGTGTCGCCCGCCTTGACCGTATCCCCGACCTTGACCGACCACTCAAGGATCGTGCCCTCGGTCACCGACTCGCCGCCCGTGGGGGTGACGATGTCCACCGTCTGCGACGTCGTGGTGGCCACGTTCTCGGCCTCGGTGGCGGCAGCCGCGGCGGCCTGCTCGGTGGTTACGGGTTCGGCCTCGCCAACCGGGTTCTCGGGCGCCTCGCTGGTGGCCCCGTTGGTGGAGATCTCGGCCAGGACGGCGCCGACCGCGACGGTCTCGCCCTCGGCGGCGTGGATCTTCACCAGCACGCCGGCCGCCGGCGAGGGAACCTCGGCATCGACCTTGTCGGTGGAGATCTCGACCAGGGTCTCATCGAGGGCGACTGTGTCGCCCTCGCGCTTGTGCCATTCGAGCACCGTGCCTTCGGACACGGAGTCGCCCATCGCTGGCATCACGACCTGGAGCGTGCTGGCAGAAACCGCCATCCGGAACTCAACTGTAACGCGTGCCGAGCGCTGTGGCGGGGGCTTCCTTGCGGTGGCGCCGGCGATCGGCGTAGATGAATCCGAGCGTGCCGGCGAAGGGTCCCAGGCCCCCCAGTACGGCGACCGTGACGGCCAGCCAGAAGGGGATGATGCGGGCGCGGGCAGCCGCGATGCAGAGGAGCGACATGGTGATCCACAACAGTCCGTGGGCCAGTCCGAGGATGAAGGTCTCGGGTTGCGGATTGCTGAGGACAAACGCGCAGATCAGCAGCGCGAGATAGATGCAGGAGTGGCTGAAGGAGGCCACTTCCAGGCGGCGGAAGGTGATCTTGCTCATCCGTCCCCCGACAGCAGCGAGCCCATTCTCCGCAGCGGCTCGTCGGCCTGCTCGGGCCACTGCTGCACCTCCCGCGGCCACCAGTCGAGCGCATCGTGCTCGGCGTCGGGAGCGACCACGGCGCCGGCGGGAAGCCAGGCCTGGCCGACGAGCATCGCCACCTGACTTGGCAGCAGCACCAGCGCCTCGATGCGCATGCGCTCGGCGTCGACGGACCATTCCTCGCGCAGCTCCCGTCCCAGCGTGTCGATCGGGTTCTCGTCGACCTCGACCGACCCGGCGGCTCCCAGCGCCCAGCGGCCCGCCCACGACGCGACCCAAGGCGCCCGGCGGCCGGCCAGCCAACAGCCGTCGGCCGAGCGAACGACGCACAGCACGGACATCGCCTGAGCGGCGCCGTCGGCAAGCAGGCGCAGCGCCCAGCGCGCGGGCTGGAGCTCGAGGGCGAGGCGATCCTCGTCGGCCTCGAAGCTCACCAGCCGACCGGCCAGGCCGTCATGGCTGGGGGAACCGCGGCGACGCAGCTCATCCAGCGCAGCGTCGGCGGCCTCGACCTCATCGGCCGAGGGCTCGAAGGGCTCCGGGTGCCAGCGCGCATCGACCTGCCCTGGATTCCAGGGGCCGCGGGCAAGCAAACCTGGCGTGTTAAGCACCGCGTACACGGTAGCGTCAGCAGTAGGCTGGGCGGCGGTGTCGCGACGGCTCAAACACTGGGGGTGGGGGTACGAGGACGAGCAGCCGTCCGAGGCCGAGCTACTGGGCACGGCCGACCTGATTCGCCAGCACTTGGGGTTCGGCGCCGAGGTGCCCGCACAGCCGGTGCCGCTTTCGGCCGTCACGCTGCCCGAGCCGCGCCTGCGCCCGCCGGCCGAGCTCGCTCCGATCTGCTTCAGCGATCCCTACGAGCGCGCCCTGCACGCCTACGGGCGCTCCTACATGGACATCCTGCGCGCCTTCCGCGGGCGCTTCGACCACGTCCCCGATGTCGTCGTCCACCCGCGCGACGAGACCGAGCTCCAGGCGACACTCGATTGGGCCATCCCGGCTGGCGCGGCCGTGATCCCCTTCGGCGGCGGCACCAGCGTGGTCGGCGGCGTCGAGCCGCGGGTCGGTGAGCGCTTCAACGGTACGGTGACGATCGATCTGAAGAGGCTCGACCGCGTGCTCGAGGTGGATCCGATCTCTCGCGCGGCGCGAATCCAGGCCGGGGCGATCGGACCGCGACTCGAGGAGCAGTTGGCGCAGCACGGGTTCACACTGCGCCACTTCCCCCAGTCATTCCAGTTCTCGACCCTGGGCGGCTGGATCGCCACTCGCGCCGGCGGCCACTTCGCCACCCTCTACACGCACATTGACGACCTGATCGAGTCGGTTCGCGCGCTCACGCCGGCGGGGATCTGGGAATCGCTGCGGCTGCCCGGATCGGGCGCCGGAGTGTCGCCCGACCGGATGCTGATCGGCTCCGAGGGAACGCTCGGAGTGATCTCCGAGGCCTGGGTCCGGATCCGCCCCAGACCCACCCATCGCACCTCGGCCGGCGTGGAGTTCGACGACTTCATGAGCGGCGCCGCGGCCGTCCGGGCGCTCTCTCAGTCGGGCCTCTATCCGAGCAACTGCCGCCTCATCGACCCGCGCGAGGCGGCCATCACCGGGGCCGGCGACGGCAACCATGCG
The DNA here is from genome assembly GCA_963796885.1 of uncultured Solirubrobacterales bacterium. Classification (GTDB taxonomy): domain Bacteria; phylum Actinomycetota; class Thermoleophilia; order Solirubrobacterales; family Solirubrobacteraceae; genus Palsa-465. The sequence goes on along the minus strand of CAWCNP010000022.1, from coordinate 743,309 downwards.
CTCCTCGTGCTGGGGTTCGAGTCGGCCGAGCACGGGGTCGAGGAGTGGATGTCGCTGGCCCTCGACTGTTGCTCGGATCACGGCGGCCGGTGGGAGCGCCGCGGGCAGTCGAACTCGGTCGGGAGCTGGCGCGACGCATTCCTGCGCGCGCCCTACCTGCGCGACACCTTCGTGGCGCTCGGCGTGCTGTCGGAGACGTTCGAGACCGCAATCACCTGGGACCGGTTCGCGTCCTTCCACGAGTCGGTGGTCGCCGCCACCACCGATGCCGTCTCTGCGGCGTGCGGCGCCGGAACGGTCACCTGCCGCTTCACGCACACCTATCCGGATGGCCCGGCGCCGTACTACACGATCCTTGCTCCGCTGCGCCACGGCGAGGAACAGGATCAGTGGGCGACGATCAAGTGCGCGGCATCGGATGCGCTGATCGCAGCCGGCGGGACGATCACCCATCATCACGCCGTGGGGCGCGATCATCGACCGTGGTACGACCAGCAGCGCCCCGAGCCGTTCGCCGCCGCGCTGCGGGCCGCCAAGGCGGCCGTCGACCCGACGGGCGCGCTCAACCCCGGCGTGCTGATCGATCCGCTCTAGGCGGGTATCAGCACGCGTTCGTAGACCCGGAAGCGCTTGACCACGCGGCCCCCCATCGCCTCCATGCCGCGGTTCATGGCCGTGTTGCTCTCGAGGATCCACCCCATCTCGCCGCCCTTGCGCCGGGTCCGCTCGGCCATGTCGAAGTGCTCCATGTAGAGGAGCGCTGCCACCCCGGTGTGCTGGTACTCGGGGAGCACGCCGAGGAAGCCGACGCGGACGCGGTCGATGATCTTGCCCTTGTTGAGGAAGTACCACCACCCGAGCGGCAGCAATCGCCCGCCCATCTTCTGCAGGACCTGGTTGAGGTCGGGGACGGTGATGGCCATCGCCACGGCCTCGGTGTCGTTCTCGGCCACCATGAACCAGTCGCGGTCATAGGCGAGCTGGAGATCGAGCGCGTAGGCGTCGAGATCGGCCTTGGAGTACGGCACGAATCCCCAGTTGGACGACCACGCGGCGTTGTAGATGCGGGCGAAGTCGTCGAGTTCGCGCCGCAGGTGCCGGCGCGACATCTTGCGGATGCTGATGCCGTGCTTGGTCTTGGCCTGTTCGGCGATCTCGGGCAGCACAGGCAGCACGTTCCTGCGGTCCTGGATGTACAGCTCCCACATCAGCAGATCCATCGCCTTGTCGAGCCCCGCCGCCTCGCAGCGCTGCTGGTAATACGGCGGGTGCCAGGGCTGCTTGATCATCGGTTCGCGCTCGAAGCCCTCGATCAGCACTCCGCTCTCGTCGTTGAGCTGGAAGTCCATCGGCCCGACCATTCGCTCGCAGCCGCGCTCATGCAGCCAGCGCGCCGCCGTCTCGAGCAACGCGTCGAGCACCTCCTGGTCGTCCTCGAACTCGAGAAAGCCGAAGTTCCCCCACCGGCAGTCGTGGTACTGGTTGTAGGCATGGTCGATCTGAGCGGTGATCCGCCCCACCACCCGGCCGTTCCGGCGGGCGAGAAAGTACTCGGCGTCGCCGTGCTTGAAGTAGGCGTTCAGCCGCCGGTTGAGGAACAGGTAGCGCTCGAGCTTGAGCGGAGGGATCCACAGCGTCGCCGCGTGCAAGGAAAACGGGAGGGCAACGAACTCGCGCAGATCTCTTGCGCCCTTGACCGGGCTGACCGACACGGACATCGGCGCGGAACCGTAGCGGCTCGGCGACCGCCTTGACGGCCCGGATCAGGCGGCGGCCTGCTCGAGCGAGTCGAGCTCGGACTGGGACAGCTCGAGTTCAGTCGCCCCGAGGTTCTCCTCGAAGTGCTCGATCGAGCCGGTGCCGGGGATCGGCACCATCACCGGCGAGTGCCCGAGCAACCAGGCCAGCGCCACCTGCGCGGGCGTGGCGTCGTGCGAGCTCGCGATCTCATCCAGCGGACCGCCCGGTCGGGCAAGATCGCCGGTGGCCAGCGGGAACCAGGGCAGAAACGCCAGCCCCTGCTGCTCGCAGGCCGTGAGCAGATCCTCCGAGGAACGGTCGACAATGTTGTAGCGGTTCTGGACCGACACGATCTCGACAATCGTCCGGGCCCGCTCGAGCTGCTCGCCGGAGACGTTGCACAGTCCGATGTGCCGGACCTTGCCCTCCTGCTTGAGCTCGGCCAGCGCGCCGACCGAGTCCTCGACCGGCACGCGGGAATCGACGGCATGGAGCTGGTAGAGGTCGATCCGCTCGAGCCGCAGGCGGCGCAAGGAGTTCTCGCAGCACTGGCGCAGGCGCTCGGGCCGGCAGTCGCGCTCCCAGCGTCCCGGGCCCTGGCGGGTCAGCCCGCCTTTGGTTGCGATAACCAGGTCCTCGGGATACGGATGCAGCGCCTCGGCGATCAGATTCTCGGACACGTCGGGGCCGTACGAGTCAGCGGTGTCGATCAGGGTGACCCCCGAATCCACCACGCGCCGCAAGAGCGCGCGCGCCTGGGCCGGATCGTCGGGCTCGCCCCAGATGCCCTGCCCCGTGATGCGCATCGCGCCAAAGCCAAAGCGCCCGACCTCTAGGTCGCCGCCGAGTGTGATCGTGTCTGTGTTGGTCATATGTCGAGGCTACCCGCCGACCGCAACGCTAACGGGCACCGGCCGGGAGGGCCTGGGCCAACTCCTGCGCGCAGGGGCTCGACCACTGGGGAACGGGCAGGACGGCGTGGGCCACCCGCGGCACGAGGGCGCTGCACGGGCTCAGCTGACCGGGCTGGCGCACGACGATCCGCGGCCGCGGCGAGGGCGGCCGCGAGCCGGCCGTCGACTGCGGCGCGGGCGCGGAGCCGTGCCGCTCGGCCGCTCCGAGTCCAAGTGCCAACCCACCGGCCGCGATCGCGCACGCGACCATCGCCAAGGCCCACCTCCGGCGCATCGGCTCAGTATCCGCCCCGCCGGCGGGCACCGCAAGCCCGGGCTACCCCAGCTGTTCGAGCACGGTCCGGGCCGACGGCGCAAGATCCGCCGGCAACCGCTCGAGCACCTCTCGCCACTGCGGACGGGTGTCGATGGCTGCCCTGACGTCGGCCAGGCCAGCGTGGAGATCCCCGGCCTGAGCGGCACCCAGCCCGGCCCAGAAGCGGAGCTCGTGGTTGCCGGGGTCGAGCGCACTGGCCTGCCGGTAGAGCGCGGCGGCCTCGTCGTGACGGCCCTCGCCGGCCAGGCCATCAGCCCGGTCCGCGAGCTGATAGGCATCGTGCACGCGCACGACGCGGCGCAGCTCGACCAGCGGCTCGGGATCGTCCTCGACGCGCAGCTCGATGACCTTGTCCCAGTGATCGCCCTGGGCGGGCACGACCAGGATCGCCGCCGACTGTCGCCCGCGCGCATCCCCGCCCTGCGCCTCGGCGGCGTCCAACGCGCCCAGCAGGCGCGTGGTCAGTGGTCCCGGCGACGCGGTGTAGGCGTCGAGCATCGCCGGCCACACGCGCGCCGACTCCATGATGTTGGCCTGGCACGAGACGCCCTGGCCAGTCACATGACCGGCGAACGCGATCGCGCTCGCGCCGGTGTGCGCCGCCACCCGGCCCTGCGCGTCGACCATGGCCACCTGGCGTCCGGCGGCACCGTCGTCCTCGGTCAGCAGCCGCTCGAGAGCGGCCCGAGCGTCGAGACCCGATTGCATGAGCTCGAGTCCGCGCGGCCCGTAGGAGATCTCGGCATTGGCCTGAGTCGCCACGGCCCCGACGCCCGGCCGGGCCCACGGAACGATCGGACCGACCGAGAACCAATGGGACTGCACGGCGACCCCGAGTTCACCGGTGCGCGGGTCGCGGGCCACGATCGAGTAGGTCATCGCGCGAGCATATCTGTGGCAGGCTTGCCCACGTGACATCGATCGCCGTGCTTGGGCCGGGAGGCGTCGGCGGCTTCGTGGCCGGTGCACTGACGCGCGCCGGCGAGGACGTCACAGTCGTTGCGCACGAGGCGACGGCCGAGCGGCTGACCGCTCGCGGGCTCCGCGTCCGCAGCGTTCGGCTCGGCGATTTCACGGCGCACCCGCGCGCGGCGACTCAGCTTCGCGAGGAGGTCGACGCGCTGATCGTGGCCACCAAGGCCACCGGCCTCGAGGCGGCGCTGGCGCGCATAGAGCAGGAGCCCGGGCTAATCGTCCCACTCCTCAACGGACTCGATCACGTGGCCGTCCTGCGCGAGCGGTTCGGACCCGGCCGGGTGGCCCCGGGCACGATCCGGATCGAGTCGGATCGGCCCGCCCCGGCGGTGATCGTCCAGACCAGTCCGTTTCTGCGGATCGAGCTCGCCGCCGACGACCCGGCGGTCGCACGGCGACTGGCGCCGTTGGCCGCGGTCCTCGAGCACGCCGGCATCCCCACCCGGATCGGCCGCTCCGAGGCCCAGGTCCTGTGGTCAAAGCTGGTGCGCCTGGTCGCGCTGGCGTGCACGACGAGCGCCAGTGACCGCCAGATCGGCTTCATCCGCGAGGACCCCGACTGGCGTCGGCGTCTGTGGGACTGCATCGTCGAGGCCGCCACGGTGGCTGCCGCCGATGGCGCCGAGATCGACCCCACCGCAACCATGGCCGAACTCGAGGAGGCGCACCCCGAGCTCGGCTCTTCGATGCAGCGCGACATCGCCGCCGGTCGCGAGCCCGAGGTCGATGCGATTCCCGGTTCGGTGCTCCGCGCCGCATCCCGGCACGGGCTCGGGTGTCCGACGATCGCGCTCCTCACCGAGCAGATCGCCGATCGCGCCGGAACCCCGCATCCGGCTATCGGAGAACCGAGGAGCTAGAAGGGCGGTCGGATCTGGGGCGGGGCGTCCGGGCCAGGTGCGTGGACGGGCTCGGCGATCTCCTGTTCGGCGACCGCGTCGACCACCTCTTCCTCCTCCTCGACCGCGCCCTCGTCGTGCTCGCCGTCGCACAGGATCCGGAAGGCACCGGTGACGCCGCCGTCGGCCTGGAGCACGATGCCGGGCAGGATCTCCTCCCCCTCCTCGAGGCCGAGTCGCTCGATGTCGAAATGCGTCATGCCGATCCCCCAGGTGTGGTGACCGGGGTTCTCGCGATCGTGCGCGGCCACCCCCTGGGCGAGGCGCTCGAGGAGATAGGCGATCTTGCTCTTTTCGGCCACTGGATTGTTGCGAGGTCCGGCTACGATTCTCGCGCTTAGGGTACCTCTCAGGCCTAGACTCCAGCGCATGGCACTAATCCACACCTGCTACCGCATCACCGACATCGATCGCAGCGTGGCTTTCTACGAGGCGCTTGGGTTCGAGGAAGTCGGCCGGCTCCCCATTCGGGACGAGGCGACCAACGTGTTCATGAATCAGCCCGGTGACGGAGACATGCCGCGTCTTGAGCTCACGTTCAACCACGGCGTGACCGAGCGGTACGACATCGGCACCGGCTACGGACACATCGCGATCACGGCTGACGACCTTGATGGGACGCTGGCGGCCCTGAGGGCGCAGGGCATCGAGCCCGAGCGGCCGCCGTACACCGTCCGCGAGGGCGGCAACCGGCTCTGCTTCGTCAGGGACCCGGACGGCTATCGCATCGAGATCATCGAGTCGGGCTCGCCCGGCCGCTGAGCCGAAGCCAACCCGACCCCGATAGGCTGCCCAACCGTGATCATCGAGCGCTCGATGGATGACCAGTGGCTGTCGAACACCTACCTGGTGGCCGACGAGCTCGGCTCCCACGCGGTGATGATCGATGCCGGCGGCCCGGTGGCACCGCTGCTCGATGTTCTGGATCGCATGCGCTTCCAGCTCACGCATGTGCTGCTTACCCACCATCACCATGATCACGTCGCCCAGCTCGACCAGGTGCTCGAGCGCCATCCCGGCACGCCGGTGCTGATCCACCCGCTCGAGCTCGACCTGGTCCCGGGCGCCACGGGGACGATGGAGCCCGGTCAGACGATTCAGTCGGGCGCACTCGAGATAGAGCCAATCCACACCCCCGGCCACACGGCCGGCATGCTGGCGCTGCTGGTCAACGGGCACGACCTGTTCACCGGGGACACGCTGTTCAAGGGCTCGGTGGGCGGCGTTCACGCGCCGGGCAGCACGACCTACGCCGACCTGCGCTCCTCGGTCATGGACACGCTGCTGAAGCTGCCACCCGAGACGCGCATCCACCCCGGCCACACGGATCCAACCACCGTGGCCGACGAGCTCGAGCACAACAAGTTTGTGCGCATCTGGCGCGGCGTGGACCCCGAGGGCAATGAACCCTGCACCGCGCTCGATCAGCCGGCCACGCTGGTGCTGCTCGGGGACGACTACGACGGGGGCTACAAGGCGTGGGTCCGGTGGCCCGACGGGTCCGACGACATCGTTCCGGGATCCCGAGTCCAGGTGGGCGCGTCGTAAACTCGTCGTAGTGGCGAAGGACAAGATCCCCACCTCCCGCGTGGGGCGCACGGCGAAAATCGGGGGCCTCGCAGCAGGACAGGCGATCCGGCAGGCGGGCACCCGTGCGGCCAACGTAGCCCGGAACGAGGAGCAGCGCCAGGCGGCGCTCGAGCGCCGCCACATCGAGGCCGCCGAGCAGATCGTGACTGCCCTGGGCACGATGAAGGGCGCCGCAATGAAGGTCGGCCAGGTGATGTCGTTCCTCGACGTCGGCCTGGTCCCCGAGGAGTACCGCGACGAGTTCCAGCGCAAGCTCGCCGCGCTGCGCGATGCTGCGCCCACGGTCAGCTTCCGCGACATGCGCAAGGTGATCGAGGAGGATCTGGAGGAGAAGCTCGCTGACGTCTTCGACGATTTCGACGAGGACCCGATCGCCGCCGCCTCGATCGGCCAGGTGTACCGGGCGACGCTGCACGACGGCCGGCGCGTGGCGGTCAAGGTCCAGTACCCGGGCGTGGCGGCGGCCGTCCGGGCCGATATGCAGAACCTGGGACTGATTCTGCGACTGGCCAAGCGAATCGCCCCGGGCATGGACCCCCAGGCCATCGGCAACGAGATCCGCGAGCGGATCCACGAGGAACTCGACTACGAGCTCGAGGCCCAGAATCAGCGGCGCATTGCCCGGATCTTCCGCGGCCACCCGTTCATCGCCGTGCCGGAGGTCGTGACCTCGCTGTCTCGCGAGCGCGTCCTGGTCAGCGAGTACATGGAGGGCACCGGCTTCGAGGCGCTGAAGCAGTATCCGCAGGAGGATCGCGACCGGATCGGCGAGATCCTGTTCCGCTTCTACTTCGGCTGCCTGTACCGGCACCACCAGTTCTCCGGCGATCCCCACCCCGGCAACTCGATGCTCCTCCGCGACGGGCGGGTGGCCTTCATGGACTTCGGCCTGTTCAAGCGCATGCCACCGGGCTCGGTCGAGCTCGAGATCACCGTCGCCCGGGCGGTGATCGAGGGCGATACTGAGACGATCATGCGGATCGGAACCGAGACCGGCTTCTTCCCCGAGCCCGACAAGTTCAAGCCGGAGCGCGTGCTCGAACATTTCCGGGCCGCCACCTCCTGGTACACGTCGGACGAGTACATCGAGCTGACCCCCGAGTACGCCACCCAGGTTCTGATCGACATGAGCGATCCGCGCTCGGAGTACTTCGGCATGCTCCGCCACGAGTCGGCGCCGCCTGATCACCTGTTCGGTCGCCGCATGGAGGTCCTCACCCTGGCGGTCATCGCCCAGCTCCACGCCCGCGGCAACTTTCATCGCATCGCCCGCGAGTGGTTCTACAACGACGAGCCGGCGACCGAGTTGGGCGAGGCGGAGAACGCCTTCTTCGCCCGCGCGGCGGCCTGAGCGAGCCGCCCGCGGCGCGATCAGACGCGCTGAATCTGCACCAGGCTCGTGGTGCCGGGCCGGCCGCTCGGCAACCCGGCGGTGATCGCCACACGCGCGCCGGACTTGACCCAGCCGAGTTCGACCACGCGGCGCGCGGCATCGGCGATCAGGGCCTCGGTCACCTCGTGACGGCGCATTGAGGCGGCCTGCACCCCCCACATCAGCGAGCAGCGGCGCACGGTCTCGCGGCCAGGTGACAGCGCAAAGATCGGCACCTGCGGCCGATGGGCGGAGATGAGTCGCGCCGAGCGGCCCGATAGCGTCGGCACGACCAGCGCCGCCAGGTGCAGATCGCGCGCCGCCACACAGGCGCTGTGCGCCACCGTATAGGCCGGATCACGAGCGTCGCGCCGTACGCGTTCGTCGTTCCAGGGTTGATAGGGCAGCGCGTGCTCGGTCCGCTCGGCGACTGCCGCCATCATCTCGACCGCCTCGACGGGATACGTGCCGACCGCGGACTCCTGCGACAGCATCACGGCATCCGTGCCGTCGAGAATCGCGTTGGCCACATCGGCCACCTCGGCGCGGGTCGGACGCGAGGAGGAGACCATCGAGTCGAGCATCTGGGTGGCAGTGATCGATGGCCGCGCCATCCGTCCCGACAGCCTCAGCAGCTGCTTCTGGACCAGCGGCACGTCCTCGATCGGCAACTCGATCCCGAGGTCTCCCCGCGCGACCATCACGCAGTCGGCGGCCCTGATGATCTCCTCGGCGGCATCCACCGCCTGCGGCTTCTCGATCTTGGCGATCAGCGGCAGCCGCGTGTGCCGGCGGACCGCGGTGACATCCTCGGCCGTGCGGACGAATGACAGCGCCACCAGGTCGACGCCGATCGACTCCCCGAAGCGCAGCATGTCGAGGTCCTCCTCCGGCACGGCGGGCAGCCCGCGGGTCGAGCCCGGGATGTTGAGCCCCTGCCTGGAGGCCACCGCGCCGCCGACCTCGACCGTGGTCTCGATCTCGCCGTCGTCTGCCCTGACCGAGGTGACCCGGAGGCGGATGGCCCCGTCGGCCAGGTAGACGACATCCTGTGGATCGACGGCGCCGGCCAGTCCCGACCAGCTCACGGACATCTGGGTGTCGTCCCCGACGGCGTCGTTGCCGCACAGCAGCACGAGCTTCTCACCCGGCTTCAGCTCGGCGATCCCGTCCCTGATGGCGCCGATCCTGATCTTCGGTCCGGGCAGGTCCTGCAGGATCGCCACCTGGCGTCCGGCTGCCGCCGCCGCGGCGCGGACCCGCTCGGCGTTCTCGGCGTGGATCTCGCGATTGCCGTGGGAGAAGTTGAGCCGGGCCACGTCCATGCCAGCCTGCACCATGCGCGCGAGCGTCTCGGGCTCGCGCGAGGCAGGACCGATGGTGGCAACGATCTTCGTTCGGCGCATCCTCAACTGACGCTAGCCGACGGACCAGAGAAAGTCGTTAAGCATTTCGCCATCCACCGACAGCCGGCCCCCTTCACGCAGATCGCAAATCAGATCCCAGTGCAGGGCCGACAGGTTCTCGCCGCCGGTCTCGGGGTAGGAGCGGCCAAGCGCCAGGTGCACAGTGCCGCCGATCTTCTCGTCGAGCAGGATGGTCCCGGTGGCGCGATCGATCCCGGCGTTGGTCCCGACCCCGAGCTCGCCAAGGAACCGGGCGCCCGCATCGGTTCCAAGCGCGGCATCGAGGTAGTCCTGTCCCCGCTCGGCGCTCGCCTCCACCACCTGGCCGTCGACGAAGCGCAGCCGCACGCCACTGACCTCGACACCGGCGGGGCTGGCCGCGATGCTGAAGTAGATCGTGCCGTTGGCCGACGTCTCCAGTGGCCCCGTGAACACCTCCCCGCTGGGCATGTTGCGCCGTCCATCGGAGTTGATCCACGTGCGACCCGCGACGCGCAGCGTGAGGTCGGTTCGCTTGGCCTCGATCCGCATCTCGCGGGCATCGGCAAGCCGCTCGACGATCCCTGCCTGGCGGGCACTCAGCGCGCGCCAGGCCGCCATCGGGTCGGGCTGATCGAGGAACAGCGCCCGGCTCACGAACTCCTCGTAATCGACCTCGCTCATGCCCGCCTGCTGAGCCAGTGCCGGCGTGGGCCACACCGTCACGCACCAGCGGTGCGCCATCTGGGCTCGCTGGATGGGGCTCCGAGCCGCGGTCGCGCGGGTGATCAGGGTTGGGTCAACCCCCGCCAGCGCGCGGGTGTTGACCGGCGCGTTGATTCGTATCCGCGCATCGACTGCCTCCGCTTCGACCAGTTCCAACGGCGCGAACCCGTCCAGCGCTTCGTGGCGGGCGTGCCGGTAGAAGTCGTCGGGAAGCCACGCTGGCGCGACGCGCAACAGCGGCCACGCTCCGCGCTCGAGCACCTCGCGGTGCAGCGCCCGGGTGAGCGGATCGGCCAGGGGGCTCGTGCCGACCAGAACCTGCTGGCCCGCGGTGACCTCGAGGCACCAATCGCACAGCAGCCCGGCAAAGCGATGTGGATCGATCACGGCGCCCGCAGGTCGGGGAAGTGCTCGTGGACGTGCGCACGCAGCGAGTCGCGCACGAACTCGCGCTCGGCTTGGCTCGCCAACCGGTAGCGCCCCAGTAGCTCCTTCTGGCGGGTGATCTCGAGGCCGGCAATCGTCCACGAGACGGCCAGACGCTCGAACAGCAGCTCGGCCGCGCGCTGCCAGGCATCCTCGCGGTCGATCCCGCCGGCCAGCACCCGGGCGTACTCACGCCGCGCGCCTGGAGTCAGCGACCCTCGCAGGCGCAGCACGTTGCCTTCGGGATCGCGGTAGTCGCTGGCCGGGGCCGTGAGCTTTTCGCGCTGGCGGCTGCGCTTGCCCACGCTCGTCTACCGGCTAAGCCGGGGCCGCGGCGGCCCGTTCCAGCTGGCCGCGGACGTCGCCGGTCACCGGGTCGGTGTGTCCCGCCCACGCCGCCGCCGGATCGAGGCCGGCGAGCTTGCGAATCGAAGCACGCGCCTGTTCGGTGTCCGCGTTGAACGCGGGATGGGGGAGGTGTGCGGCGTTCTTGAAGCCCGTCTGCGGGTCCACGGTGTAGAAGCAGTCGGACACCAGCGCGAGCCGATCGGAATCGCGGAACAGCCCAATCAGGCCCGGCGCGTGCCCCGGGAGCTCGATGACCCGGAACCCGGCCACCTCATCGCCTTCGGTGACCGTTCCCGCCACCGAGACCGCGCCCCCATCCCAGGTGCTGAGCAGCTTCGGATACACGCGCCGCGCCGGCGGCCCGAGCTTGGAGAAGTCCCAGTAGGGTCGATAGGGCGAATCGGACTCCGCCGCCTCGCGCTCCGCCGGATGGCAGTAGACGGGCGCACCGAGCCCCGGTGCGGCACCACGGTGGTCGGCATCGGCGTGCCCGAGCACGACTCGCTTGATCCCGCCGAGACGGGCGCCGGCGATGCGCACGGCGTCGGTCATGTCGGAGATGCCGGCATCGAACACCGTCAGCCCATCCGCCCCCTCGATCAGGTAGACGTTCATGGTCTTCATCGGGAAACCGCCGCGCACGACCCACACGCCATCGGCGATGCGCTCCGGCTCCGCGCCGTGGACCCAGGACATCAGCCGCGTGCGCAGATTGGCCAGCCTGGTCAGACGGAACTCGGCCCTGGAGCCGATGGGCGGGAGCACGCCCAGCTGCCGAGCGATGTCCGACCCGTCCATGTACGCATCGTTGCGCTGAACCTTGCCATCGGCGATGGTCAGTACGTCGCAGCCCTCGATGTCGAGCTGCGCGCCATTGGGCTCGAAGCCCTGGAATGACCCCGGGCCGGCAAACGTCCCGCGCCCGCGCCACCGCACCGCCGTGCGGTTGCGAGCCGTGGTCACATCGATGATCTCGAGCGAGAAGTCGGGGAAGGCGGCGAACAGCGCACTGAAGTACTGGCGCACGCCGTCAGGCGCGACGAGCTCCTGCTGTCCGACAAACCGATCGATCCCGCCGGGTTCCCATACCTCAACCGCCGCGTCGAGGTCGTGGGCGTCCAACGCGTCGAAGTACCGCTTCGCGATTTCAGCCGTCGTCGCCATCGAAGCGCCGCAGTCTACGCGGCGCCAATATCGTGCGTGGCATGACCCGTCAGCGAGAGCTCGGCCGCGGTGAGAAGGTGCTGCCCGGCCTCTGGCGCCTTCGACTGCCGCTGCCCTGGCCCGGCGTCCCCCACGGCAATGCGTGGGCGATCGCCGCCGGCTCGGGCGTCGTGCTCGTCGACACCGGCATGCACGAGACCGGATCGCTGGCCCAGCTCGAGCGCGCCATGGCTCAGGTGAACCTTCGGCTCGAGGACGTCCGGCTTGTCGTCTGCACCCACGCCCACTCCGATCATTGGGGCCAGGCCGCGCCGATCTGCGATGCCACCGGAGCCGAGCTGTGGATGCATCCCAACCACGAGCACGGCACCCGCAGCGCCACCGATCCCGCGGCCGCCCTGGCCCGTCGCCTGGAGGTCGGCCGCCAGAGCGGTGTGCCGGAGGCGGCGCTGTCGCACTATGCCGACCGCCTGAAGGGCATGCCGTCGGGCATCGCCCGCGTGATTGAGCCCGACCGCGACCTGCTGCCGGGGGTCACGGTCGAGACCGATCTCGGTGCCTGGCAGGTCTACGAGACGCCGGGCCACGCGCCCTCGCACGTGTGCCTGTTCCAGCCCGAGCGGCGTCTGCTCATCTCCGGCGACCACCTGCTCGGCCGCATCTCGCTGTACTACGACTACGGCTGGACGCCCGATCCTGTGGGCGAGTTTCTCCACTCGCTCGACGTGACCGACGCCCTCGACGCCCGCCTGTGCCTCGCCGGCCACGGGCGTCCCTTCACCGACGTCCACGCCCACATCGAGGGCAACCGCAAGCTTGTCGCCGAGCGACTGGCCGCCGTCGTGACAGCACTGGACGGCCGGCCGCGAACCGCCGTCGAGATCTCGCCGAGCGTCTACGGCGAGCCGCTGACCCCGGCCAACGGGTCGTGGCTGCTGTCGCAGACGCTGTGCTACCTGCGCCACCTGGAGCGAACCGGCGGAGTCGTTCGCGAGCCGGGCTCGGCGGCGGGCGGGGCCGAGGGGTGGCGGCGGACATAGGTCGGTTCGTTGGGCTGTCCAACCACGATTTCGTTACCCAGCGGATCCGGGCGCGCTCGCTGCGTAACGAAACCACTGCTATTCGCCGAAACGTTGCGTGGCGCCGGCAATCCGGGGCGCTGGGCAACGTTTTCGTGGTTGTGGCGCTCTGACAACCCTGAGGTCGCAGAGCTCCAGCCTCCGGGCACAACCTTGACACACGTGTGTCAAGGTCGCTACAGTCCGCCCCGGTGCGCATCGACGAGATCATCGCCGGCAGCGACGAGCCTGCCTTCTCGTTCGAGTTCTTCCCGCCCAAGACAGACGAGGGGGAACACAACCTGCGCGCGGCGCTGCACGAGCTGCGACCCCTCGAGCCGGACTTCGTCTCGGTCACTTACGGCGCCGGCGGCTCGACGCGCGACCGCACGGTCGAGCTGACTCGATGGATCAAGCATGACCTCGGTATCGACTCGATGGCTCACCTGAGCTGCGTGGGTGCGACGCGCGAGGAGCTGCGGGCGATCCTCGACCGGATCGCGGCGGCCGAGATCGAGAACGTGCTGGCGCTGCGCGGCGACCCGCCGCGGGGCGAGACCGAGTGGAGGCCGCATCCGGGTGGGCTGCGGTACTCGACCGAGCTGGCCAGCCTGATCACAGCCAACTATCCGTTCGCTGTCGGCGCCGCGTGTTTCCCCGAGGTTCATCCCGACGCGCCCGACATGGCCCACGACCTGCGCTTTCTCAAGCAGAAGGTCGACTGCGGCGTGTCGTTTCTGATCACCCAGCTGTTCTTCGACAACGAGCTGTACTTCCGCTTCGTCGAGGAGGCGCGGGCCGTCGGGATCGACGTCCCGATCATTCCCGGCATCATGCCGATCACCGACGTCGGCCAGATCGAGACGATCACCGGGATGTGCAAGGCCTCGCTCCCCGACCGGCTGCACCGCCAGCTCGAGCTCCGCGCCCACGACGTCGACGCGGCACTCCAGCTCGGCGTCTCATATGCCACGCTTCAGTGCGCCGAGCTGCTCGCGCGCGGTGCGCCCGGGATTCACTTCTACACGCTGAACCGCTCGCCGGCCACCCGGGCGATCCTATCGGCGCTGAGGCTCCTGCGGCCGTGGGTCGCGCGCGACGTGGTCAGGACGGCGGGATGATCTCGAGCCCGCTGGCCACCATCGGGCGCCCGTCGATCTCGTAGCGCACGTCGACCTCATCGTTGCGTTTGTACGTGCCGATCCCCCAGAAGCCCAGGAACCACGCCCAAGGGCCAAGCTTCTTCTGCACGAGCTCGCGTTCGAACACCAACTCGCCGCTCGAAACCCGGAAATCCGAGCCTAGCTCCTGGCGCACGCCGTTGACGTAGACCTCGAATGGCGGCCGTACTCCGGGCGGGAGCTTGATGCACCACTGCTGCGGCATGGCGTCAGCGTTGCAGATCGCTGGGCAGGAGCGATAGCACGGCGCAGTCCACCCGCTGGTTCTGTTCTCGCGTGTAGCCGCGGAGCACCCCTTCGTCGATGAATCCCGCGTCCCGCGCGGCGCCGAGCATCGCCGCGTTGTCGGTCTCGGTGAACAGCTGCACGCGCTCCACCGCGCAACGTTCGAACAGCCAGCCGGCGGTCAGCACCAGGGCGCGCGGAGACAGACCGCGCCCGCGGAGCTGCGGGGCCAGCCACATTCCGAGCTCCGCGCGGGCATTGAACCAATCGATGCCGTGGACGGTGAGGCCTCCGACGCAGATGTCCGATCCCGCCTCGAGGATCGTCAGGCGCAGGATGCTGCCCGATTCTCGCTCGGCGGGGGCGCGCTCACTGCGCCGACCGAGCTCGGCGCCGCTCGGCGGTCGCGGCTCGCCGAGACGCAGATGCATCTCCGGATCGTCCTGATAGGCGATCAGGATCTCCGGGATGTCGCGCTCGGCAAACAGCCGCAGCGCGACGACGCCGTCGGACAGTGGCTGGGGCAGATTCGCGATAACCGGCATGTCGGCAACGGACCGTACCCTGTCGGACGTGCAGGAGATTTCCTACACGGTTCGCCGCTCGGAGCGCGCCCGGCGGGTCCGCGTCACCGTCGACCCCGACCGCGGCGTCGAGGTCGTGCTCCCGCGCCGCGCGCACGAGCGTGAGGCTCCGGCGGCGATTAGCGAGCTGAGACCGTGGATCGAGCGCCGCGTGCGGGAGCTCGACCGGGTCCGTGCCACGGTCGCGGCCCGCGGCCAGACCGTGCCCTACCTGGGCCAGGGGCTGCGGGTCGTGGCCCAACCGGGGCGCAGCCGAGTCCATCGGCGCGGACACGAGCTGCTCGCGCCGGCCGGGGAGCAGCAGGCGACAGCCCTCGAGCGCTGGTACCGGCGCCGGGCCGGCGCTGAGGTTTCGGCACGGCTGGACCGCGCCTGCGCGCTCACGGGCACGTCCTACTCGAAGTTGACCATTCGCGGCCAGCGGACCCGCTGGGCCAGTTGCTCGCGCAGTG
Organism: uncultured Solirubrobacterales bacterium; assembly: GCA_963796885.1. Taxonomy (GTDB): domain Bacteria; phylum Actinomycetota; class Thermoleophilia; order Solirubrobacterales; family Solirubrobacteraceae; genus Palsa-465. Next base: position 727,954 of record CAWCNP010000022.1, on the reverse strand, counting down.
GAGCGATGAGCTTCAACTGGCGGCTGCTCCTGGCTCCCGAGCCGATCCTCAACTATGTCGTGTGGCACGAGGTGTGCCATCTGGAGGTGATGGACCACTCGCGCCGCTTCTGGTCGCTGCTCGGCTCGCGCTGGCCCGACTACCGCGATCACGCACGCTGGCTGCGCCAGCACGGGGCGACGCTGGTTCTGTGAGGCGCGACACCTAGTCGCGGCCTCGCCGCTTGCCGATCGCCCGGCGCAGGGCACGGTACGACGACTCTCCTTTGCGCTGTCTCACCACCTCGCGCTTGACCCGTCCCATGTAGGCCTCGGTCGAACCGTCGCCGCGGATGTCGACGCCCGCGCGGATGCTGGGGAGCAGGCGCTCGGGGCCGGCCAGCTCGATCCGCGCGGCCACCTGCTGGACGGGCTCGAAGCGCTTCACCTTAACGTCGACGATGTCGCGCGGAGCCTGGTCGGCCAACCGGCTGGCCGTCGTCTCGAGCGCGTCGAGGGCGGCGTCGAGGTCCTGATAGCGACTGCGTTTGACCCGCGGCCCGTCGCGGACCGTCACCTTCCACGCCATCGGGCGATCATCGCAGGGCTCGCCGCGAGTCGCGGGCCCGCGGCGCCCCAGCTAGGCCGCGAGCTCGAACTCCACCTCGTCGACCTGCCCGACCTGGCAGCGGTGCGTCTGGCGAACGGCCAGGCGGCGCATCAGGCGATGGGCGGCCTCGTTCTCGGCCAGCATCATCGCGCGGAAGCGAAGGATGCCGCGAGCGCGTGCCTCCAGCGCGAGTCGCTCGAGCAGCTCGGTGGCCAGCCCCTCGCCCTGATAGCGGTCGCCGACGACGATCGCGAACTCCGCTGCGCAGGGATCATCGACCAGGCGGACGAAGCGACCGACGGCGATGATGCCGTGCGGCGGCGTCGTCGTGGTGGCGACGAGCGCCACATGGTTGCGGCCGTCGACCTCGACCAGGTAGCGGAGGTCGCTGGGGGTGAGATAGGGCTTGGAGGCCAGGAACCGCCGGTATCGTGACTCGGGCGAGAGATTCGCGTGCGCGGCCTGGAGGCGCACGCCGTCGTCCGGCTGGATCGGCCGGATGGCCACGTTCCTTCCACTGGGTAGGGACACCACGTCCATGCCAGCAGATTACGTTGAGTAAGCCGCTGGCAGTGTGGCGCTGCTCACACCCGAAAACCGGCGCCCAGCGTCGTGCGTCCCTACTTCCGATCCCCTATCGGCACGTAGTCGAGTCCGTGCTGCCCGGTGTAGATCTGGCGGGGCCGCGCGATCTTCTGCTCCGGGTCGTCGATCATCTCGAGCCACTGGGCGATCCAGCCGCTGGTCCGTCCGATCGCGAACAGGACGGGAAACATCTCCATCGGCATGCCGAGCGCCTCGTAGATGATCCCCGAGTAGAAGTCGACGTTCGGGTAGAGCTTGCGATCGATGAAGTACTGGTCCTCGAGCGCGATCTTCTCGAGCTCCATCGCGATGTCGAGCAACGGATTGGTGCCCGTGACCTCGAACACCTCGTAGGACGCCTTCTGGATGATCTTGGCTCGTGGGTCGTAGTTCTTGTAGACCCGGTGGCCGAAGCCCATCAACCGCTCCTTGCCGGCCTTGACGCCCTCGATGAAGTCGGGGATGTTGTCCTTGGTCTCGATCCGGCGCAGCATCCGCAGGACCTGCTCGTTGGCCCCGCCGTGGAGCGGGCCGTAGAGGGCGGCCACCCCAGCCGCCACCGCGGAGTATGGATCGACCTGAGAGGAGCCAACGCTCCGCACCGCACTCGTCGAGCAGTTCTGCTCGTGATCGGCGTGCAGGATGAACAGCACGTCGAGCGCGTGCTCGAGGCGCGGGTCGGGCACGTACTTGAGCTCGGCGACCTTGTAGATCATCGAGAGGAAGTTGCCGGGATAGCTGAGGTCGTTGTCGGGATACACGTATGGCATGCCGCGGTTGTGGCGATAGGAGAACGCGGCCAGCGTCGGCATCTTCGCCAGGAGCCGGATCACCTGCAGGTAGCGCAGCTCCGGATCCTTGATCGACTGCGCCTCTGGATAGAACGTCGACAGAGCGCCGACCGAAGCGAGCAGCATGCCCATCGGGTGCGCGTCATAGCGGAACCCCTGCATGAACTCCTTGACGTTCTCGTGCACGAACGTATGGATCGTGATCTCGTGCGTCCAGTCATCGAGCCGCTGCCGGGTGGGCAGATCGCCGTGAACGAGCAGGTAGGCGACCTCGAGGTAGGATGACTTCTCGGCCAGCTGCTCGATCGGGTAGCCGCGGTACTCGAGGATCCCCTGCTCGCCATCGATGTAGGTGATCGCCGATCGGCATGACGCCGTGGCCATGTAGGCCGGGTCATATGTCATCAGCCCGAAGTCGTCGTCGTGCGTCTTGATCTTGCGCAGCTCGGTCGCGCGGATCGTCCCGTCCTCGATCGGGACCTCGTACTCCTTGCCCGTCCGATTGTCAGTGATCGTCAGCGTGTCGCCCTTGTCTCTTACGCCGGCGCCATCCTGCTTCTGCGTCTCCGTGGTCATGGCACTCCTCTTGCGCTGTTACGGACGGTGTCTCTCCAACCCAGGGTCGAGCAGACGACCAACGAATCACTCTAGTACCCGGATGACCTCGGCGAGAAGCCTAGAGGCGCCGGTTCTAGGGATCGGTGAGGATCGCGGCCCCGAGCGCGACGACCATGAGCATGAAGCTGATGGCCATGACGGCACGCTGTCCGCGGACGTTGTAGGGGAACTCGGGGCGGGTCAGACCGAGCCCGGCGAGAACCACGGCCCAGGCCGCAAGGAGCAAGCCGGCGATGTAGAACGGGACCTTGGACGGCTCGGAGGCGGCGAACAGGATCGACAGCATCGCGCCGCGAGCCTATCCAATCTTGGCTGATCCCGCCGGGCTGCGCCCGGCGTCTCGGCGCTTGCCCTCGTAACGGCTCTCGGTCGCCGCGCGTTGACCCTGGTAGTGGCTGCCCAAACCAGGGCTGCCGTAAGGCCGCAGCGCGGGCTTGTCGAGCATCATGAACGACAGCTGGGCGATCGGCAGCCCCGGATAGAGCTTGATCGGGACTCGGGTCAGGTTGTTGAGCTCGAGGGTCAGCGTCCCCTGCCAGCCGGGGTCGCAGAAGCCGGCGGTGGCGTGGACGATCAGGCCCAGCCGGCCCAGGCTCGACTTGCCCTCGATGCGGGCCACGATGTCGTCCGGCAGCTCGACCCACTCCAGCGTGCGCCCGAGGCAGAACTCGCCGGGATGGATGACGAACGATTCGTCGGCGGGAACCGCGACCTCCTCGGTGAGATTCTCGGGCGGGCGGCGGAGATCGATGGCCGAGGCGCGGTGGTTGTGAAACACGCGGAAGGAATCACCGAGCCGCAAATCGACGCTGGCGGGCTGGACGAGGCCGGCATCCCAGGGGTCGATCCGGATGCGCCCTTCACCCACGAGCTGCAGAATGGTCCCGTCCGAGAGGACCGAGGCCGGAGCGTCACTCATCGCCCGAAGTCTGCCAGCGCCGGCGGATCAGTGATCCAGCGAGCGGGCGCGGGCGCGAACCGTCCGCACACGGGCGGGCGGTAGCGGGGCGGGGTCACCATGCGGACCGCGCCGTGGATGACGAGGGAACGGCTTGCGCGGGTGGCGACGAGGCGGCTTGCGCTTGAGGCCACCGTCGTCATCCGAGGAGGAGTTCTCCTCGGGCTCCTGCTTCACCGCCCACCAGACCAGATAGATCAGGGCAGCGACGGGCAGCTTGAGCGCAAGCATCAACCACAAAAATCCCCACGTCACGACCGCTGGATCCTACCCCTATTCGTGCCTGCTGTCACGTGCGGTTGGAAGCGCGCTGACAGACCGCGCGGGTGCCCCCCGATCACGAGCGGAAGGCGATTGGCTTCTCCACGAACCGGGTGATCCGCTGAAGGTCGGCCACCCGCTCGGCGAGCTCGTCGCTGGTCACCGTGGCGACGCGCTCGACCCCGAAGGCCTCGACGTTGAATGAAGCCACCGCGGTGCCGTAGGCCATCGCGTTCCGCAGCGTGGCGTGGTCGATCTCGCGGTCGGGGTGGGCCGCGAGGTAGCCGATGAAGCCGCCGGCGAAGCAGTCACCGGCCCCGGTGGGATCGACGACGGTCTCGAGCGGGAAGGCCGGAAGAGCGAAGAACCCCTCGTCGGTCCACATGGCGGCGCCATACTCGCCCTGCTTGGCCACGATCACGCGTGGTCCCCACTCGCGCACGCGCCGGGCGGCACGGATGAAGCTCGGTTCGCGCGTCAGCTCCTTGAGCTCGGCGTCGTTGACCATCAGGCAATCAACGCCTGAAATCGTCTCGATCAGCGAGTCGCGCGCCGTCTCGATCCACAGGTTCATCGAGTCGAGCGCGACGAACCGAGCGTCGACGCACTGTTGGCGGACCTGGCGCTGGAGATCGGGCTGGATGTTGGCGAGGAACACGAGATCGGCCGTGCGCGAGGCGTCGGACAGCTTGGGCTGGAAATCCGCAAACACATTGAGCTGGGTTTCGAGTGTGTCGCGATCGTTCAGATCCCAGCCGTACTCGCCCCGCCAGAAGAAGGTGCGCCCGCCCACGACATGCTCGATGTCGTCGGTGTCGATGCCATGCGAGCGCAGCACCTCGTGCTCGGGCTCGCCGAAGTCATCGCCCACGGGGCCGACGACGTACACGGTGTCGAAGAAGGACGCTGCCAGCGCGAAGTGGACCGCCGAACCGCCCAGCATCCGGTCGCGGCTGCCAAACGGAGTCTTGACGGCGTCGAACGCAATCGAACCGACGACGGTCACGCTCATGAGGCGGGGAAGGCTAGATGATGCGGCCCGCCGCCGGGAGGCGACGGGCCGCGGGTCAGCAGCCGGTGTGCTGGTGCGGGCTAGTACAGCTTCCAGCTGCCAGTCGTGCCGTCGGCGTACTTCCAGGCGACGGTCTTAGAGCGAACCAGGTGCAGATGGCTGAGTCTCCTTGAGGGTTGTCCGAGTTGAGATCTGCTCAGTGTCGGTGAGCACGTCGACCTCGGCCAGACACCCAAGGGGTGGATCCGCCCCACCCTCCGCGCGGCGACGCCCGCCGTCGCGGGCCGCGGGAGCTAGGCCTTCGGTACGACCATCACCGGGCAGGGCGCGATGTGCAGGAGCCGTTGGGTGACGCTGCCCAGCAGCAGCCCGCCGAGCGCCGTATGGCCCCTGGTGCCCATCACGATCAGGTCGGAGCCCTCCTCCTTGGCCACCTCGGCAATCGTGTGGGCGGCGGGGCGGGCCCCGGCCTGCACGACCCTCGACTCGGCCTGGATCCCCTTGCCCCTCAGATCCTCCACCTGCTTGGCGATCTTCGCCTGCAGCTCATCCTCGTCGGGATGAAGCTCGGCCGCGCCCCGCCCGCCGGGGCCGACGATGCGCTCGACCGTGTGCAGCACATTCCCAATCCACCAGCATCGCGCCGCCGCCTTCCGGTGCCATCAGGTTGGCGGACAACAGATCGTCCTGGCAGGAAACCGGGTCCGACAGCGGCAGCACATCGGCAATCTGCGCGGCGATCTCCTGTGCGCGACGGTAGCCGTCGGGCAGCGTGCCGCCGCGCTCGCGCACCGTCGCCGCGTACGCCTGGAGAAGCTCGGGGACCCAGAAGGTCACCGGGAGCGATTCGCCGGAGCTGTGGATCGCGCGCAGCGCCCGGCCGAACGGCGCCGGGTCATCTCTGATCTCCTGGCTCGACATTGCCCTGCCGGCCACGAACTCGGTGACCAGGCAGTCGGGTTCCGCACTCAGCACGGCGGGCGCCAGCCCCAGCCGCGCCGCCATCTGGTTGGCGATCCACTCGGCTTCGCGGCTGATGCCGAGCAATTGAGTGTCCTTACCGGGCAGCCGCACGACGCAATCGCGGCCGCCGAAGACGACGCGGTAGTTCCGGTTGGTGATGCCACCCTCGAGCGGGGTCGGCGGACCATCCATTCGGCCGAGCTGCGTCTGCAAGCGCTCGACGATCGCGTTCACGTCGCCCACACGCGGAAACCTAGATGATTGATACCTCTTCTAGCGTCTAAGGCCCGCTTCCTATACCTTCACGGCCGGCATGACGTTGGACGAACTGCAAGCGGCGGTGGAGCAGGGGGCAATCGACACCGTGCTGCTGGCCATGACCGACATGCAGGGACGTCTGCAGGGGAAGCGGCTCACCGCGGAGCATTTCCTCGACGAGGTCGCCGACCACGGCGCCGAGGGCTGCAACTACCTGCTGGCCGTCGACGTCGATATGACTCCGGTCGACGGCTACGAGATCGCCTCGTGGGACAAGGGCTACGGCGACTTTGCCATGCGACCGGACCTCGACACCCTGCGACTGGCGCCATGGCTGCCGGCCACCGCGCTCTGCCTGGCCGATCTGCAGTGGTCCGACGGCTCCGATGTCACCGCCTCCCCACGCCAGATCCTCCGCGCGCAGCTGGCCCGACTGGCCGAGCACGGTTGGGCTGCGAACGCCAGCACCGAGCTCGAGTTCCTGGTGTTCAGGGACAGCTATGAGGACGCCTGGCACAAGGGCTACCGGCACCTGAACCCAGCCAACCTCTACAACGTCGATTACTCGCTGATGGGGACGGCCAAGGTGGAGCCGCTGATCCGGCGCATCCGCAACTCGATGGCGGGAGCCGGCCTCAAGGTCGAGAACTCCAAGGGCGAATGCAACTTCGGCCAGCACGAGATCAACTTCCGCTACGCCGGGGCACTGCGCACGGCCGATGAGCACTCGATCTACAAGAACGCAGCCAAGGAGATTGCCGACCAGGAGGGGATGGCGATCAGCTTCATGGCCAAGTTCAACGAGCGCGAGGGCAGCTCTTGCCACATTCATTTCTCGCTCGCCGATCAGTCCGGCCCCGTGTTCGCCAGCGACCGGGGCACCTTCGACGCCTTCGTCGCCGGGCAGCTGGCCTGCCTGCGCGAGCTGACGGTGCTGCTGGCTCCCAACGTCAACTCGTACAAGCGTTTTGCCGAGGGCTCGTTCGCGCCCACCGCGGTCGCTTGGGGAAACGACAACCGGACCTGCGCGCTGCGCGTCGTCGGTCATGGGCCGGCGCTCCGCTTCGAGAATCGCGCCGGCGGCTCGGACCTCAACCCCTACCTGGCGCTGAGTGCGCTGATCGCGGCTGGACTCCACGGGGTTGACAACCGGCTCCAGCTGGAGCCCGCCTACGAAGGGAACGCGTACCTCGCGCGTGACAAGCCTCGCCTGCCCTCCACGCTGCGCGAGGCACGCGATCTGTTCGCTGGGTCCGCGGTGGCGCGGGCGGCATTTGGCGATCAGGTCGTCGATCACTACGCCCACGCGGCCGACGTCGAACTCAGTGCGTTCGAGGCTGCAGTGACTGATTGGGAGCGTTTTCGGGGATTTGAACGTCTATGAACCGAATCGCAGAGCTGCCTTCGCTGGAGGCGGTGGCGTCCCTGGAAACCGTGTTTGCCCCGGTGCGCTCGCAGACGGCCTTCGAGGAGACCGTCGAGCGCCTCGGCACGGCGATCAAGCTGGGGCTGCTCCCGCCCGGCACGCGCCTGCCCGCTGAACGCGAGCTGTGCGCGATGCTGGGGATCGCGCGCTCGACCCTGCGCCAGGCGCTGGTGGCGCTCGGCCAGAGCGGTCATCTGCGGGCCACCCGCGGGCGCGGCGGCGGCACCTTCGTGGCCGACCCGCAGCCACCCGCAGACCCCCCGTCGACCGAGGTGCTGGCGGCATGGCGCGACGTATGCGACGCACGGATGGGTGTCGAGGTCGGAATCGCGGTGCTGGCCGCCGAGCGCGCCGAGCCCGGGGTCCTCGATGCGCTCGACGAGTTGATTCTCGCCCTCGACGGGATGCTCGAGGATTTCCCCAGCTACCGGCAGGCCGACGTCAGGTTTCATGTGGGTCTGGCCGAGGCCACCCACAGCCCACGCCTGGTCACGGTAATGACCGAGGCGCAGGGGGCGATGACCGGGTTGATCTCGCACATCGCTCACCCCCCGGAGGTGCTCGACTCGTCCAACGCCTCTCACCGTCGGATTCTCAAGGCGGTCCGCCGCCACGACGAGGCCGCGGCCGCGCGCGAGATGGCCGAACATCTGCGCGGGACGGAGTACATCCTGGCCGGGTTGTTGCCAAAGGGCTTGGCTTGACTTCTGTCTGACGGCGGGCATAGGGTTCGCCGCTAAGGACGGACGACCAGACCTTTTATGAGGAGGGGCCGGAATGGCGGTCAGTCAAGAGACGCTTTCCAGCGACGAGCAGCGACTCGCCGAGCTGGGCTACAAGCAGGAGCTGCGCCGAGGGTGGAGCGGGTTCTCAAACTTCGCGATCTCGTGGACGCTGAGCCGCAAGTACAAGTGGATCAACGTGATCGCCATCGTGTGGGTGATCCTGTGCGTGATCATCTTCTCGCTGCCGTTCACGCCTGCCGCCGTGCCGTGGAACAGCGCCTTCAGCTGGTCGGCGTTCAACTACGCCCCGCTGGTCACGATCGTGGTGATTGCTGCGGTGACGATCTGGTTCCTGACCTCGGCGCGCAAGAGCTTCAAGGGCCCGATCCGGACGATCGATGAGCCTGCGGGCGCCGGCGCCGGCCTCGCCCCGGCACAATCGACCGGCACCTGACGGACAGCCGACCTCCATGAGTGGCCGCCTGAAGGGGAAGGTGTGCGTCATCACGGGCGTGGCCGGGGCCATCGGCCAGGCCACGGCCGCCGTGTTCGAGCGTGAGGGGGCTCACGTTGTCGGCGTCGATCTGCGCGAGCATGCAACGGGTCGGCTGTCCCTGCAGGCGGATGTGGCCGATGAGCAGGTAGTGGCCGATATGTATTCGCGCGTGCGCAAGGAACTGGATCACGTCGACGTGCTGTTCAACAACGCGGGCATCGCGCCAACCGAGGATCGCTCGGTGCTTGACACGTCGCTAGAGGCGTGGGAGCAGGTACAGGCCGTCAACCTGCGCAGCGTGTTCCTGTGCTGCAAGCACGGCATTCCGCATCTGCTCGCGGCAGGCGGCGGGTCGGTCATCAACACGGCCTCGTTCGTGGCCGTGATGGGCTCGGCGACCCCTCAGATCGCCTATACGGCCTCCAAGGGTGGAGTCGTTGCCCTGACGCGCGAGCTGGGGGTGGAGTTCGCCCGCCAGGGGGTCCGGGTCAACGCGCTGTGTCCCGGTCCGGTGCAAACGCCGATGCTCGACAATTTGTACGCCACCGGTTCGGAGGAGGCGGCGCGACGGATGGTCCACGTGCCGATGGGGCGTTTCGCCCGCGCCGACGAAATCGCGGGCGCGGCACTGTTCCTGGCCAGTGACGAGTCGAGCTACGTGAACGCGACCGCATTCCTGGTTGACGGCGGGATTTCCGCCGCGTACACGACACCTGTGTGACCACCTGCGCTCCGATGGGCCCGGAATCAAGATAGTTTCGGTCGATGTTCGAGCGCCTGATCGTCCTTGGAGGTGGCGGCTGGTTCCCTGCCCATGGCAGGCATACGGCCTGCGCGTTGCTGCGCAACGGCGACGCGGCGGTGATGATCGACGCCGGCACCGGCGTGGGGCGGCTGGTCGAGCATCCCGACCTGCTCGAGGGGGTCCGGCGGCTCGACATCCTGCTCACGCATTTTCATCTCGACCATGTGGCCGGGCTGGCCTACCTGCCCGCGCTGAACCTGACCAGCGAGACGACGGTCTGGGGGCCGGGAGCGACGCTGTACGGAACCACGACCAAGGCGTTGATCGACCCCCTGTACAGCGAGCCCTTTCACCCGGTGACGTTCGGACGCCAGCGGATTGCCATCCGCGACCTGCCTGCCGGCGAGATCGATCTGGGCGGGATCCGGGTTCAGACGCGCCGCCAGGATCGCCACAGCGCCCCGACCCTCGGCTTTCGCTTCGAGGATGAACTTGCCTGGATCACCGACACGGCCTTCGACCCGGGATCGGTTGAGCTGGCCGCCGGCTGCCGGCTGCTCGCGCACGAGGCATGGTTCACCTCGACCGCGCCACGCAATCCCACGATCCACAGCTCGGCGCAGCAGGCGGCCGAGATCGCCCGGCAGGCCGGCGCCGAGCAACTCCTCCTGATCCACCTGCCTCCGTTCGAGCGCTCGGTGCAGGCACTCGCCGTCGAGGCCCAAGAGACCTTCGCGCGCTCGCTGATCGCCGCCGACGATGCCGACCTGTCAACGATCCTGGCCTGACGCCGCGAGCTATGCGTGTACCGTGGCGACCGCTCCCGGCGGGGGCTCGGGTGCGTGCGCCCGCGCGGCCGCCTGCACCGCCAGCGCCGTGCCGATCCCGAGCAGCGTCCAGCTCATCGGATCTTCGAGGAAGTCGGCGTACAGCATCGTGTGAAAGACCAGGGCAAGGAACGCCGCACCGATCGCCGCTCGGGCCGGGCTGGCGCGAGCTCCTCGCAGGAGGACGACGAGCGCGACGACGACGAGGGCGACGTAGACGACCTCGCCGATCAGGCCCTGCTCGGCCGCGATCGTGATCGGGATCGTGTGCGAGGCCGACAGCGTCTGCGCGCTGCCGGGATTCTGCGCGCGGTACTCGTGAACGAACGATCCGGATCCGTAGCCCCAGACCGGCCGGTCGCGGAACAGGTCGAAACCGCCGCTGACCAGTCCGGCCCGCCCGCTCGAGGCACCATTCAGGCCCTGGTTGAGGCCGAAGGTCTTGGGCGAGATGGCCACCGCCGCCCCGCCGACGGCCACGACGACGACCACCGCGACGATCACCGGCCACGCCTTCCAGCGCAGCGCCGCCAGCGTTCCGAGCCCCACCAGCAGAGCACCGAGGCTCGAGCGCGACAGCGTCAGCACCAGGCCCACCCACAGGATGGCCAGCACGACGCTGGCCGCGATGATGTCGCGACTCCGCCGGTCGTAGAGCAACAGCATGGCGGTGACGATCATCACGATGGCCAGGAAGCGGCCGAAGATGTCGGGATCGAAGAACACCGAGTTGACCGTGAAGTAGGCATGGACGTCGTTGGCGGCGACGAGCTTCGGATTGAGAAACAGCGTCTTGGTCTCGTACTCGACGAACCCGACCAACGCGAACAGCAGCGCCAGCCCGATGACCAGAACCAGGCACCGCGTCAACAGCTCCTTAGTCCAGTGGACGCGCACCAGCAGACAGAAGAGAAGCGAGAAGGGGACATAGAAGAACACCATCTGCTGCAGTGCCTTCTCGAAGTCGGTCGAGTAGAGCGACTGCACGGCGTAGAGCACTACGTACGCGGCGAGCAGGCGCTCGATCCAGCCCGGCTGCACGTCGTCCTCGTCCTGGCCGTCATCGCGCAGCGCGTCGATGATCGCGGCCAGCGAACCCGCTGCCACGACGAAGTACAACGGGACGAGCAGATTCGATGTCGTGCCGCCGGCCTGGATCGGGATCCGGAACGGCAACGCGATGACCGCGAGCACAGCCAGCAGCGCCGGGCGACGTCGGATGAGGAGCGCCACGGCGAGCAGCACGACGAGTGCCACGACCACAGCGACCAGCGCGTACAGCGGATGCCGGTGGACGACGCGGAGCTGGGGTGAATGCCAGATGTCGGCCAGCAGCAGCACCGGTGCGAGCACGAGCGAGCCGAGCATCGCCCCGGCGCGCGAGCCTCGATTTCGGGCCAGCAGCGCCCACGCGGCCAGCAGCGCGACAACGACCACCCCGAGCTTCGGCAACGGTCCAGTCAGGGCAGCAAACACGGTCACGCGGCAGGAGACTAATGGTCGCTCACGCGGATGCGTGAGCGGCGACGAACAACGCCTGCACCGGCACCACAGCCGATGATCTACCCTGTTTCAGCAATGTCCTCCGCGAAGGTTGCGGTTGGCGGTGCGCTGGTAGCCGTCGTCCTGGCCGGATGCGGTACCACGGCCAAGCCAATCGCAGGAACCATTCCCCCCACCGCCACCACCGAGGGGCACGCGCGTATCGACGATCCGCGCACCAAGCACGTCACGTGCCTGCGCCAGCACAAAATCCGCGTGGCGGAAATCGGCCAGACCTGGCTCCAGCTGGGCACGCCGCCGAGTGGGCCGCGAGTGGACTTCAAGCCCACCCCAGGCGCCGCCCAGTACGCGCAGATCGACGGACAGGTGCAGGGCGCCGAGGTGATCGGCAGCGCCCTCCTGTACCCCGACCAGGCCTCCGACAAAGAGCTTCAGATCGTCGAGAACTGCATCGCCCAGGGCGTCTTGGGGTGATGTCGGTGCTGGCCAAGCTGGTGGCGACGCTCGTGGTCGCGGGTGGAGTGGTGGCGACGGTCGCACACGTCCAGGATTCCTCCAGCAACCGGGCGACCGCGACCCCGGTCCACGCTCCCGCCGGCACGAGCGCCAAGCTGAACGTTCCCGTGGACAGGCTCCTCGGGCAGCGGATCATGGTCGGCCTCCCAGGCACGAGCGCCGACGCTGGGCTGCTCGACCGAATCCGGCGCGGACACGTTGGCTCGGTGATCCTGTTCAGTCAGAACATCACCTCGCGCACGCAGCTGATCGCACTGACCTCATCGCTCCGGCGAGCCGCGCGGCGGGGTGGCAACCCGCCGCTGCTGATCGCCGTCGACCAGGAGGGCGGCCAGGTCAAGCGCCTACCGAACGGCCCGCCCGACCTCTCTCCGCCGCAGATCGCCGCCACCGGGAGCGTCTCGGTGGCCAGCCGCGAGGGCACCAGCACCGGTCGATACCTGAAGCGCCTCGGCATCAACATGGACCTGGCCCCGGTGCTCGACGTGCCGACGTTCCCCGGCGCTTTCATCTGGCAGCAGGGCCGCGCGTTCTCGTTCAACGCCAGCGCGGTGGCCAAGTACGCGACGCCGTTTGCGCTCGGTCTCCAAAAGGAGGGCGTGGCGGCAACGGGCAAGCACTTCCCCGGACTCGGTAGTGCCGGCGTCGACACCGACAACAAGCTCGACGAGCTTCGCCCCACGCTGGCGCAGCGCCGCCACGCCCTCATTCCCTACCGCACCCTGATCGGCCGCGGGCTCGACGCTGTCATGGTGTCCACGGCCGGCTTTCCCGCCTACGACCGGTCGGGCGCCGCGGCCGCGTTCTCGCGCCCGATCATCCAGGGCGTGCTGCGGCGCAAGCTTGGGTTCGGTGGCGTGGCGATCACCGACGCGCTCGGAGTACCGACCGGTCACAGTCAGCGAACCGGAGGTCTGCTGGCCGCCGAGGCCGGCGCCGACATCCTGCTGTACACGGACTCGGCCTCGGGCGAGCTGGGGGCACTCGAGCAGGCGCTGCATCGTGGCCAGCTCAGCCGCAGCGAGGCCGACGCCTCCTACCAGCGCATCGTGGCGTTGAAGAGGCGGCTGGGCGGCTGAGATCGCTCGGCGCGCCTGCTTCGCGGGCCCGGAAGCACGACTCTCCCCCGCGCGGTCTAGAATCGCGCCTGACGCCCGCGCCCTGGCGCGGGCTCGTGTGCGTCTGCCGCCCGACCCGACGACCGCGGCACCCGTAAACCTCCATGTCCGTACCCAGTGCTGAGCTGACCGCACCGGCCGTCCGTAGCACCCGCAGGGCTCCGACGGCCGCCCTCACCGAGCGCCTCGCCGGCGGGCGCTTCTATCTCGTGCTGGTCGCGGTGGCGCTGATCATCGGCGGCCTGTCGCTCCTGATCCCGTCGACGCCCAGTTATGACCCGTGGGCCTGGCTGGTGTGGGGACGGGAGATCGTGCACATCAACCTGCAGACCACCGGTGGCCCGTCGTGGAAGCCGCTCCCGATGATCTTCACGGTGCCGTTCGGGCTGTTCGGCAACGCCGCTCCCGACCTGTGGCTGGTCGTCGCGCGGGCGGGCGCGGTGATGGCCGTGGTGATGGTGTTCAAGCTCTGCGTCCGCATCACTCGCCAGCTGGCCGGTCCGCTGGGACCGTCGGCCGGTCGCTTCGAGCTCGCCGCCGCCTGGGCCCCGCCGCTGCTGGCCGGCGTGATCGCCGCCGTCGGCCTCGCGCTGTCGGGCGGCTTCATCAGCGACAACGCGCTCGGCTATTCCGAGGGACTGATGACGGCGATCGTGTTGATCGCGGTCGAACGCCACCTCGACGGCGCGCCGCGACAGGCCTTTGCCGTCGGCTTCCTGGCCGCGCTGGACCGGCCCGAGATCTGGCTGTTCTGGGGCCCCTACGGCCTGTGGCTGTTCTGGAAGGATCCGGGGGCGCGGAAGTTGGTGATCCTGCTGTTCGCGCTGATTCCGGTGCTGTGGTTCCTCCCCGAGTACTGGGGCTCGGGCCACTTCCTGCGCGGTGTCAACCGCGCCCAGCATCCGCGCTCGAACAGCCCGGCGTTCGCCAAGTGTCCGTTCTGCACCGAGCTGAAGGACCACGCCTGGCCAACCGTGCTGCTGCGCATCAAAGCGGTGGCGGCCGTCGCCGTCGTGGTTGCGGCCGGGCTGTTGTGGCGCGCCAACCGCGCGCGCTCGCGCTGGAGCCTGGCCAACGATCGCGAGCGGGCGATGGCCGCGATCGTGGCGACGGGCGTTCTTGGCGCCGCGTGGTGGATCGTGATCGGCGTGATGACCCAGATCGGATTCTCGGGCAATAACCGCTACCTGGTGTTGGGGGCGGCGCTGATCGAAATCGCCGGCGGGGTGGGCTGGGGGTGGGCAGCGCTCGAGCTCGGGCGCGTCGTGCCGCGGGTCACTGCCCGCGCCCGAGGAGCTGGGGCGCGAACCGCAGCCGGCCTGACCTCCGTCGGAGTCGTCACGCTCGTCTTCCTGGTGGTTCCCAACTGGGTCGGCGGCAACCTGATCGACATCCAGCGCACCCATCGCGCGCTCATCTACCAGGCCCACCTACGCGAGGACATGACCACCGTGGTCAACCGGCTCGGAGGGCCATCGAAGATCCTGGCCTGCGGCAGCGTCATGACCGAGGGCTTCCAGGTCCCGATGCTGGCCTGGAACCTGCACGTCCACACCCTGGCCGTCCAGGCGTCGCCGGTGCTCGGCCCCGGGCAGGCTCCGCCTCCGCCGCCCAACGTGATCTTCCAGACGCGCGCCCAACGAAATGCGCACCTGCTGCCCCTGCTGAGCACGTGGCCAAACGTTTCTTACCACCAGGTTACGCATGACCGGACCTTTAGGGTCTGGGAAAACTGCCGGGTAACCTGATCCCGGACCATGGCCACCACCGTCGCCCCTCGCCGTTCGCTGCCGAACTTCGACGTCCGCACGCCGTCGTGGCTCGAGCGCGTGCCCGCGAAGCTCTGGGTCGGGGGGTTCCTGCTCGTCCTTACCGCGGCGTCCGTCTACCTGCGAACCCGATACATCAATGGCCAGTTCTGGATGGACGAGGCGCTCTCGGTCGGCATCTCGTCGCACGCGCTGACGAACATCCCCCACGTTCTGCATCACGACGGCTCGCCGCCGCTCTACTACCTACTGCTCCATATCTGGATGGGCTGGTTCGGCAACTCGGAGACGGCGACCCACGCCATGTCCGAGCTGTTCGGAGCGCTGACGATCCCTGCCGGCACGTGGGTGGCGTGGAGCCTGTTCGGCCGCCGGGCCGGGCTGTTCGCCGCCGTGCTGTTCGCGTTCAACCCGTTCATAACCGCCTACAGCCAAGAGACGCGGATGTACACGTTGATGGCGCTGCTAGGGCTGCTCGCCACGGCGGCGTTCATCCACGGGTTCATCTACCGCCGGCGGCGCTACCTGATCCTGTTCGCGATCTGTCAGGCACTGATGCTCTACACGCACGCCTGGGGGATCTTCTTCGGCGTGGGCGCGGCCCTCGCGCTGATCCCGGTGTGGGCCAACTCGAGCGATCGGCGGGGCCTGCTCCGGGACGCGCTCTACGCTTTCGGCGGAGCCGCGGTGCTGTTCCTCCCGTGGCTGCCCACCCTGATCTACCAGGCCACCCACACGGGCTCGCCCTGGGACACGGCTCCGAACTTCGGCGCCCCGGTTCAGATCTCGCGCAACCTGATGGGCGGCGATCGCGCCACCGCTGCCCTGGTCCTGGCGGCGGCGATCGGGCTGGCGCCGCTGTGGCTGAAGACCGCGCGGCGCTCGCGGTCTGGCCTGTCCATGTGGGTGCTGATCATCATTCCGCTCGGCACGCTGGCCTTCGGCTGGGTCGTCTCGCGCTTCTCACCGGCATGGCAGTACCGCTACTTCGCCCCGATCCTGGCCTCATTACTCCTGCTGGCGGCGTGGGGCCTGGCGCGCGCGCGGGGGGTAGGCCTGATCGCCCTGGCGCTGGTGGTCATCTTCTGGTTCAACCCCGCGTCCTACACGCCGCAGTACAAGAGCGACATGCGCGATGTCGCTGCCGAGATGGCGCCGCACCTGCGTGCAGGCGATGTGGTCATCGTCGGCCAGCCCGAGCAGGTGCCGCTGGCCTGGTACTACCTGCCGGGAGGTCTGCGCATCGCCGACACGACCGGTTTCTCGACCGACCCGCAGTCGATGAACTGGGTGCACGCGCTCAAACGGCTGAAAGACGCCCAGCCTCCGACGACGTTGGGCCGGGTGCTTGCTACTGTCCGCCCCGGCCAGCAGGTCTTGTACATACGTCCGATGACCGAGGGCGCACAGAGCTGGGAGGCCCCATGGACACAGCTCGTGCGCAGGCGCTCGGCTCAGTGGGGAGCCATCCTGGCCAGCGATCCGAACCTCCGGCCGGTCGCCTGGGCGCCACATAACTACCGAGGGGCATGCTGCGTCGGCGACAGCGCACTCCTCTACCGGAAGGTCTCCTAGCCAGCACGACATGTCCGATCAGATCCCAACCTCCTCCGATACGCCGGCCGCGTCCACGCCAGGCACGCCCTCGGTCGGAGCGGCGCTCGACCCGAAGCTTCCAGAGATCTCCGAGGAGCGCCCCGTGCTTGTGCTCGGGGGCGGCCCCGCTGGCCTCACCGCCGGCTACCTGATGGCCAAGAAGGGCAAGCCGGTGATCGTGCTCGAGTCGAGCGACCAGGTCGGCGGCATCGCTCGTACGGAAGTGCGCGACGGTTTCCGCTTCGACCTCGGCGGACACCGCTTCTTCACCAAGGTCAAGGAAGTCGACGACCTGTGGCACGAGATCATGAAGGAGGAGTTCCTCAAGCGCCCGCGCCAATCGCGCATCTACTGGCACCGCAAGTTCCTCGAGTATCCGCTCCAGGGGATGGACGTAATCAAGAAGCTCGGGCCGGTCGATCTGACCAAGGCGCTGTTCTCGTATCTATGGGCGGCGATGCGTCCGAAGGGTCGCGAGGACACGTTCGAGGAGTGGGTCTCGAATCGCTTCGGCCGGTGGCTGTTCAACCAGTTCTTCAAGTCCTACACCGAAAAGGTGTGGGGAGTCCCGACGACCGAGATCCGGGCCGAGTGGGCGGCCCAGCGGATCAAGGGGCTGTCGTTCTTCAGCGCCGCCAAGTCGGCCTTCTTCGGCAACCGGGGCGACAAGATCAAGTCGCTCATCTCGGAGTTCAACTATCCCCGCTACGGCCCCGGCCAGATGTGGGAGCAGATGACCGACGACATCCGCGCTCATGGCGGCGAGGTGCGGCTGAACGCGCCGGTCACGCGCCTGCGGGTGTCCTCCGAAGGTGACGTGACCGAGGTGATCGCCGGCGGCGAGACGCTGCGGCCGTCGTACGTGATCTCATCGCTGCCGCTGCGCACTACGGTGGGGATCACCGAGCCCGAGGCGGCGGGCGAGGTGCGCGACGCGGCGCGCGGACTCCGCTATCGCGAGTTTCTTACCGTGCTGCTGGTGATCGACGGCGAGGACCTGTTCCCGGACAATTGGATCTACATTCACGAGCCCGGGGTGCAGGTCGGGAGGATTCAGAACTTCAAGTCGTGGAGCCCGTGGATGGTCCCGAACGACAGAGACGCCTCGATCGGGATGGAGTACTTCTGCTTCGAGGGTGACGCGCTTTGGTCGATGGAGGACGACAAGCTCGTCGAGTTCGCCACTCGCGAAATCCAGCAGCTCGGGCTGGCCCGGGCCGAGAAGGTCAAGTTCGGCTTCGTCGCCCGCGTCCACAAGGCGTATCCGATCTACGACGCCGAGTACGCCGAGCGGGTGGCCACGATCCGGCGCTGGCTCGAGGGGATTCCGAACCTGATCCAGGTCGGGCGCAATGGCCTGCATCGCTACAACAACTCCGACCACTCGATGCTGACCGCGATGCGCGCCGTGGACAACATTCTGCTCGGGACCCATCACGACATCTGGGCCGTCAACGCCGAGAGCGTGTACCACGAGGAGGACGTGCAGCCCGAACAGCCATACAAGGACGCGCCCGAGACGCCGGCGATGGAGCAGCCGCTAGCGTCGGAAAGGTAGGTTCGGGTGCGGCGGGGTTCTGTGGCGGTTCTGGTGGGCGCGGCACTTGCGCTTGCCCTCCCGGCCTGGGCGCTGGCCGCGTCGAGCCCCACGATCAGCACTCCGAGCCCGGCGAACCCGTTCAGCCCCGGGGTTCCGCAAACCCCGGCCCAGGTGCCGACCACCACGGCGCCGGCGATTGTTCAGACGACCGCGACTTCGTCAGGCTCGAGCACCGGCCTCAGTGGGTCGAGCGGCCTGATCATCGTGGTCGCTGCGGTCGTGCTCATCTGCGCGATCTCGTACTTCATCTGGCGCGACGCCCGCCGGCGCGCTCCGGTCCGCCACCGCGCGGTGGAGGCGACCGCCGGCGGCAACCGCTCTGGGTCGAAGGCGAAGGCCAAGCCGCGCAAGCTGAGCCCAGCGGAGCGAAGGCGGCGCAAGCGCGGGCGGGCGCGGTAGCTCCGTGGGCCCGCCGGCGGAGCGGGCGGGTCAGCTAAGCGCACCTATGCTTCGCTCAGCTGACCACCCCTGATCTCGCGTGGCGGCCGGCTCGAGGCGAACGGGAATCCCGTTGAGCAAGGCCATGCCGGCCAGGCGCTCGAGGTCCTCAGGGGCGCTCGAGGCGAGAAGGTTCACGTTGGCGCCACCGGCCTCGGTGGCGCGCCGCCAGCCGCCGCGATGGCCCCATCCGTGCGGCACGGCGATCGTCCCGCACGACACCTCGTCGGTCACGCGCGCGATCAGCTCGATCTTGCCCGCAGCAGAGACGATCCGGCAGGACTGGCCGTCCTCGACGCCGTGGGCAACGGCGTCGTCGGGATGGATCCGCGCCGCGTGCTCGCGCCCGCCCTGCATGAGCTTCGGCACGTTGTGCATCCACGAGTTGTGCGAGCGCAGCTCGCGCAGGCCGATCAGCCGCAGTGGGAACTCGCGCTCGTCTCCGTCCTCGCTCTCCAGCCGCGCGAGCTCGGCCGAAAGCTCGGGGACGTCGAGGTGCACCAGCTTGTCGGCGTGGAACACCTTGCGGGCCAGGACGCCAACCGGGTGCTGGCGGCCGAGGACGATGCCGTGCGGTCGCCGGCGTAGGCGACCCACGCTGAGACCGCCGCGCCGCAGTCCGAACAGATCCCCCCTCGGCCCGAGCCGGAGACCGAGGTCGATCAGCCGCGTGGGCGAAAGCTTGATCCCGAGCCGGCCGAGCGCGCGCAGCGGCCAGGCACTGGCGGGCGTCGTGCCGAGCCGCCCCGCGATGGCCTCGATGATCTGCCACTCCTGTCGGGCCTCGCCGCGCGGCGCCACCACCGGCTCCGTCCACTGGACGTACGGGGTGGCGCTGAAGGTGAAGAACGCCAGCGGGATGTCCTCGCGCTCGAGGAACGTCGTGCCCGGCAGGATGTAGTCGGCGTGACGGCTCGTATCGGTCACGTACAGGTCGATGGCCACCATCAGCTCGAGCTCGGACAGAGCGTCCTCGAGCTCGGACCCGTTCGGCACCGAAAGCACCGGATTGCCCGAGGACACGAACAGGGCGCGGATCCGCCCCGGCCCGGCCGTGGTGATCTCGCGCGCCATGAGCGAGGCAGGAAGCTGCCCGAGGACCTCGGGGAAACCGCCGACCCGGGAGCGGAACGTCGCGTAGCTGTCGGCGCCGATGCGATGCAACACCTCCTCGATCTGGATCGGACCGCTGCCGAAGATCGCCCCGCCCTCGCGGTCAAGGTTGCCGGTGACGACGTTCAACGCGTCGAGCAGGAACGACACCAGCGTGCCGTGGCGGCCGAGGCACGACCCCGTGCGGCCGTAAACGGCGGCACCGGGAGCGGTGGCGAGGTCGCGGGCCAGCTGCCTGATCGTGTCGGCGGGGATCCCCGTCCGCGACTCGGCCGTCTCGGGAGTGTGGTCCGCGACCAGCCGGCGCAGTTGATCGAAGCCGCTCGCCTGCCTGGAGATCGCCGCCTCGTCGTGCAGTCCCTCATCGCAGATCACCTGCAGCAACGCCAGCAGCAGCCACGCATCGCCATCGGGTCTGATCCGGATGTGCTCGAACGCCCGCGCGGTCTCCGAGCGACGCGGATCAACAACCACCACCCGCCCGCCCCGGGCCACGATCGCGTGGAGCGAGTCCTTGATCCGTGGCGCGGTGAGCACGCTCCCGTGCGAGACGAGTGGGTTGGCACCGACGATCAGGAGCAGGCTGGTCCGGGCCAAGTCCGGGATCGGAACGATCAGCGGCGACCCATAGAGGAACTGGCTGGCCGCAAAGCGGTTGTTGACATCCTGCGATCCCGCGCTGTACAGATTGGGCGAGCCGATCGCGTCCATGAAGCCCTTGACCCAGATCGGGTGCGAGTAGGAGAAGGCCGACGGATTGCCGAAATACCAGCCGACGGCCCGGGGATCGCCACGGTCGAGAATCGCCTTCAGCCGCACCCCGATGTCATCGAGGGCCTGATCCCACGCCACCCGCTCGAAGCTCCCGTCAGGGCGCCGGCGCAGCGGATGGGTCACGCGATCGGGATCGTTCTGGACGTCGGTCATCGCGATTCCCTTGGGGCAGGCGAACCCACGTGAGAGCGGATGGTCGCGATCGGGGCGGAGCTCGAGCACCTGACCGTCCTGCACCGTGGCGACAAGGCCGCAGAGCGGCTCGCAGATGCGGCAGTAGGTGATGCGCTCCTCGGCGGCCATCGACGACCGTTCGCATGCTACTGACTGGCTGTCACCCCAATCGTGCGTTTGGCCCGCAGCAGCTGGCGCTCGACCGTGCGCCTGGTGGCGCCCTCGTGCACCGCCATCTCGGCGTGGGTGAGCCCCATCGCGTGGAGCCAGATCAGCCGCTGCTGGCGGGGCGGCAGCGTGCCGAGCGCGAGGAGGCGCTCCTGGCTCTCGAATTGCTCGTCGGCCCCGGGCGCCACCGCGGTCAGCGCTGACTCACCGAACACATGGAGCAGGGCCTCGAGCGACGGCTCGCGCTCGGCCACGCGGATGAGACGGAAGGCTTCGCGCACCGCGGTGGTGGTCAGCCACCCAAGTGCCGCCTCGTGCTGAACCCGATCGCAGTGACAGACGAGCTGCATCCACGCGAACTGGCACGCATCGTCGACCACGTCCGGGGCAGGGACACCCGTTCCGACGATTCGCTCCAACCGGCGCGCGAGCGACCTGTATAGCCGAGCGAGATCGCCGGTCTTTACCGTGTGGCCTGTCGTCATCATCAACTCTAATTGAGACTAATTTGGTACTAATAAGCCTAGTAGACTCAATCAGATATTGCTAGCGTTCACACCACTCAATTAGTCTCAATTGGAAATGGAGGAACGCGGTGGCGGTGATGAGCTTGGTCGTGCCCGCGGTGAGCGCGCACCCCAATCCGAACGGGCTGCCGGGCAGCAACGTCCTGCAACAACTCGTCAATGGAGCCGAGGCCTGGGCGCTGGCCATCGCGCTCCTCGGCGCCTTTGTGGGAGCCGCGCTGTGGGCCGTGGCCTCGCATTCCCACAACCATCACTACGCCGCGCGCGGGAGGATGGCGGCGCTCATCTCCGGGGCCGCCGCGCTGGTCGTCGGCTCGGCTCCCGGGCTGGTCAACTTCTTCGAGCACCTCGGCAGCACGGCCAAGTGATGCGGAGAACCGCCGCCGTCACCGTCGCCCTGTGCTGTGCCGTGTTCATGTTCGCGCGGTCGCCTCAGCCGGCCCATGCCTTCAACCCGATCGGCACCGCGTGCAACGTGGCGGGTTGGTTCAGTGGCCTGGCCGGGAAGGCGTGCAACGCCGGCAACACACTCCTGGGCCTGGGCAAGAAGCTGTTCGGCGGCCACAGTGCCAGCAACACGACCTCGAAGGTGCAGGCAGCGGTCGGACTGGCCGCGATCGGCGCCTGGGTGATGGGGGGCGCCAAGGTGGCGATG
Source organism: uncultured Solirubrobacterales bacterium (assembly GCA_963796885.1). Taxonomy (GTDB): domain Bacteria; phylum Actinomycetota; class Thermoleophilia; order Solirubrobacterales; family Solirubrobacteraceae; genus Palsa-465. The sequence goes on along the minus strand of CAWCNP010000022.1, from coordinate 705,750 downwards.
GAGGAAACGGCCAAGGTGCTCGGACACACGACCAGTCCGCGCCTGACGACGACCTGGTTCTCGTCCACGTACTGGCGCATGGCCGGGCTGGCGGCGGTGCTGACGCTGCCCTTCCTGTTCGCCGCCGCGATCCAGGCGCTGACCCACTCGGATCTCGCCTTGCTGATGAGGGCCGCCTTCGGCTACCTGCCGCTGGCCATGCTCGCCGTGGGCATCGCAGCGCCCGTGACCATGCTGTTGCTGGCCGCGACCGACCAGATGTGCTCGGTCGTCTCCGCTGCCGGCGGGAACGCGGGCGCCCGCTTCCTCTCGCATGTCGGCGCGGCCGCGGGCCTGGTCTCGATCCTCGACGGCTCGGCGTTCCTCGCCTTTCTCATTGGCCTGTTCGCCGCCTTCGGCGCTCTCGTCCTGTGGCTCGAGCTCCTGCTCCGCGAGGCCGCCGTGTACGTGATCGTCCTGATGCTTCCGCTCGCCTTCGCGGCATTGGTGTGGCCGGCCAGACGCGTCTGGGCGACCCGTGCGGTCGAGATGCTGGCGGCCTTGATCCTGTCCAAGTTCGCCATCGTCGCCGTCCTCACCCTCGGAGCCAGCGCGCTCGGGCACAGCGCATTCGTGGGGCCGACGAGCATGATGGTCGGACTCGTGCTGGTGATCCTTGGCGCGTTCGCCCCGTGGGCGGTCTTGCGCCTCGTGCCGCTCGCGGAGATGGCCAGCGGGGCCGCGGCCGCGCTCCATGGCGAGTCGTGGCAACTGCAACGGGCGGTCGGGCTGGCTGATTCAGGAGCGCGATTGGCGCTCGGGTCCGGGGCCGGTGGCGGGCAGCGCGAGGCCATCGATGAAGACGGCATCGACGACGCCGAGCTCGGGTCCCATCGCGCCGCGCGGGCAGAGACCGAGAGACTCGGAGAGCTGGCCCACGTGTCGACGGCGGTGGGTGACCGAACGAACGGGGGAAAGCCGACTGCGGACGGGGGCGCCGATGCCACCGAGCAGCGCAACCCAACCGAGGGCGAGCCGGACCGACAGCAGCCCGATGAGCGCATCCCCGGCCTCAACCCCCTGTTCCAGATGGAGGACAACACGTGGCGGCCGATCGTGCTCGGCCTCGACGAGGATGGCCAGCTTCCGCCCCCGCCCGGGCCACTGGAAGCTGGCTCAGGCGACCCCGCGCCCGCCGGCATCCAAGACCCTACGCCGCCGGCCGATCCCCCGCTGGCGGGCGATCCCAGGCCGCCAGCCGATACCACGCTGGCGCCGGATGCCAGACCCGAGGCGGAATCCGACGTCCCCGCCGACGACCAGGACCCGTTGCCGCCCACCCAGGAGCCCGAAGACGGTTTGCTGTGACTCAAGGACGGCTGACCTATCGCTTCGGTCCGCTCGAACGCCGCGGCCTGCTGGGTTCGATCCGAGCTGGTCAGGCCGCGATGCTCGCCGCGGGCGGACTGCTGTCCATTGTGGCCCTGGACCGCTCGCCCACGGGCGATGGGGCGATTCTGGCCACCATGTGCCTGGCTGTGGCGGTCAGCCTGGCGGTCGTCCCGCTGGGCCGGCGGACCGTCGAGGAGTGGGCGCCGATCGTGCTCTCGTTCGCGCTGCGCCGCGTCAGCCGCCGGGCGCGCTTTTCCTCGCCCGTGCCGATGGCCGGATTCCGCGCGCGCCGCCCAACGGCCGGACTCGAGCACGCGGCACCCGCCACGCCGCCGGCCCTACGCGGTGTGCGCATCCTCGAAGCCGACTACCGGGAGCGCCCCATCGGCCTTCTGTCGGAGAACGGCGGCCGCCAGCTCACCGCCGTGCTGGCGTGCCGCGTGATCTCGTTCTCGTTGCTGGATGGCGAGGCGCAGGAGCGTCGGCTATCCCGATGGGGGCTCGTGCTATCGAATGCGGCCAGCACGCCGATCAGGCGGATCCAGTGGATCGAGAGAACCGCGCCGGCTCAGGGAGACGAGCTGGCTCGCTGGCTGCACGCCGAGCGCGACCCGGCGATCCCGCTGCGAGGCACTCCCATGATCGAGTCATACCTCGAGCTGATCGGGACCAGCGCGCGCGTCACCCAGGAACACGAGATCCTGCTCGCCGTCCAGGTCGACGCCCGCCGCGTGCGCGACCGCGCCGCCGATGCCGCCTCGCGGGCCCTGGTCGAGGAGACCGAGCGGGTCGCCCAGGGGCTCCAGGCGGCCGAGGTGACGGTGCTCGGCGCACTGAGCTCGGGTCAGCTGGCCAGAGCGTTGCGAACCGCCTTCGACCCGTACGCGCGGGCCGAGCTGGCGGCGCTCGACGCGGCCGACAATGAGCGCGATGGTCTGGCCGAGGCGAACGCATGGCCACTGGGCGCCCACGAGCGCTGGGAGCACTACCGCAGCGACGGGGCTCTGCACTGCACGTACTGGATCGGCGGGTGGCCGCGGGTCGACGTGTCGTCGATGTTCATGGACGCACTGCTCGGACGCTCGAACGTCGTGCGGACCGTCGGCGTGACGTTCGAGCCGGTCCCGCCCGAACGTTCGACCCGAGAGGTCGAGGCAGCGATAACCCGGGATCGGGCCGACCGAGAGCTGCGCCACCGCTTCGGCCAGTCCGAGACGGCGCGCCAGCGCCAGGCCCAGCAGGCCACCGTCCGCCGCGAATCCGAGCTCGCGGCTGGACACAGCGAAGTACGGCTGGCCGGGTTCGTCACCGTGTCGGGACGCGATCACGATGAGTTGCGCCGTGCCTGCTCCGAGGTGCTCGAGCGCGCCGCCCGGGCCAGGCTCGAATTGCACTGCATGTACGGCCAGCAGGCCGATGCGTTTGCCTTCACCCTGCCCCTGTGTCGGGGGCTGCGATGAGCGCCGCCCAGCGCCCCCGCGCCGCCCGTCCCGGCCACCGCGCCACCACGCGCCACGCCCAGGCGATCTACCCGTTCATGGCCGCCGGCGGGCTCGGCAGCCGCGGCGTGTTCATCGGACGCGACTCGAGTGGTGCAGCGTTCTGCTACGACCCGTGGGCCCTGTACGCCGACGGCGCTCTGGACGATCCCAACGCGATCGTTCTCGGCAAGCTCGGTCAGGGCAAGAGCGCGCTGGTCAAGACACTGCTGTGGCGGATGCTGCTGTTCGGCCGCCGCGCGTTCGTGCTCGACGTCAAGCGCGAGTACGGGCCGCTGTGCCGGGCCGTGGGCGTGACGCCCATCTCGCTGGTTCCCGGCGGCGGCGTGCGGCTGAACCCGCTCGCCTCCCGCCCGGAAGAGCACGCCCAACTCGAGCTGCTCCGGGCCGTGTCCGTCACCGCGATCGGCGCTCCGGTCAGCCAGATCGAGGCCGCCGCGCTGCGCGAGGCGCTACGGACGATCCGCGCTCGAGGCTCCGACGAGCCGACCCTCCCCGAGATCGCCGCCGTCCTGTTCGCTCCCGTGGCCGAGATGGCCGACGCGTTGCGCACCACCCCCGTTCGGCTGGCCGCCGACGTTCGGCGCGCGGCGCTGGCGCTCCAGGATCTGTGCGAGGGGCCGCTGCGGGGCATGTTCGACGGCCCGACCACCCCGGGGCTCGACCTCGACGCGAAGCTCGTCGTCCTCGACCTCCACGCTGTCCGCGATTCCCCCGCGGTCGGGATTCTGATGGCCTGCGCCACGGCCTGGATGAGCGCGCTGCTGGCGCGCATGGCCGAGCGGCCCGGGCGCGAGCGTCTGATCAACGTGGCCGACGAGTCATGGAAGATCGTCCAGCACACCGGGCTCGGTGAGTGGTTTCAATCCAACTTCAAGCTCGCGCGTCAGTTCGGGGTGATGAACCTCGTCGTGCTGCACAAGCTCGCCGACCTGCACGCGGCGGGTGACGCCGGCTCACGTGCGGCGCGCATCGCTGAAGGGTTGATAGCCGATGCCTCGACCCGTGTCGTCTACCACCAGGACGAGAGCCAGGTACCGCTCACGCGGACCCTGCTCGGCCTGTCCGAGAGCGAAGCGCAGCTGATCTCGATGCTGTCGGCCGGCCAGGCCTTGTGGCGCGTAGGCAGCCGCTCGTTCGTCGTCCAGCATCACCGCTCGCGCCTGGAGACGCACTTCACCAACACCGACACGGGCATGCGCGTGTCGGCCGCGGAGGTGGCGCGCGGATGAGCAATCCGCGCTCGGAGGGGATCTCCGATGCCGTCGTTCTCGGCGCGATCGTGTCGATTCTGGGACTGGTCGTCTGCGTGTGGCTGTGGGGTCAGCTGGCGGGCGGATTGTTCGGGCGCGGCTGGCCGCCGGTCGGCCTCGGCCAGGCCCTCGGCGTGCTGGTCCGTCTGCCGGCCCGGCTCGACGCTCCGGCACAGGCGTGGCCGGCACGCGCCCGGGCATGGCTGCCGGGTCCACTCGAGTTCTACGGAACCCTGGCGCTGGTCGTGGCCGTCGCGGCGTCGCTCGGCGCGGCGGCGATGAGGAACGGTGCGGTCGCAGGCCTCCTGCGCCGGGTAGACGGTGCCCGGTGGGCAACGGCAGCCGATGTCCGCGCCCTCGCCGTCTCTCGCGGCGACGGCGCCCGGCTCGGACTTGGTCGCCACCGGGGTCGCCTTCTGCGCGCCGAACACCGACACGCCCTCGTCGCCTTCGGCCCACCCCAGTCGGGCAAGTCGGCTGGGCTGGCCATCCCGGCCCTGCTCGAGTGGGACGGACCGGCGGTCGCCTCCTCGATCAAGACCGACCTCCTCGGGGCGACGATCGCGGCCCGCCGGGTTCGCGGGCGCGTATTCGTCTTCGATCCCTTCCAGCTCGCAGGCGTCCAAGCGGACACGTGGTCTCCGCTCCGCCAGGCATGCACGTGGGATGGAGCACTCGAGGTGGCGTGGCGCCTGGCCGCCGCCGGCGATCTCGACCAGCGGGGCGTCGAGGGCGGGGACTTCTGGGCCGTCGCCGCCGAGCAGCGACTGGCCCCGCTGCTGTACGCCGCGGCGGCCGGTGGCGCCGGAATTGACGCCGTGGTCCGCTGGGCCTACGGCCAGGGCGCACGCGAGCTTCACCAGATGCTCGCCCAGCTGTCAGGGGACGCGGCCGGCGAGCGCGAGCTCGAGGATGCGAACGCCGCCTACGACGCGGTCAGCTCGTTCGAGACCCAGGCCGATCGCACCCGCAGCTCGATCGAGGCCACCGTGCAGGCGTTGCTGAGGGCCTACCGGTTTCGCCGCGTGGCCAGGTCGGCCTCCGACTGCGAGATCACCGCCGACCGCCTGCTCGATCGGTCCGCGACGCTGTATCTGATCGGCGACGCCAAGGCTTCGAAGCTCCTGCGCCCGATTTTCCTGGCTCTGCTGTCCGAGATCGTCGACCGCGCCTACGAGCGAGCCACGCTGGCGGGCGGCAGGCTCGAGCTGCCACTGCTGCTGTGTCTCGACGAGGCCGGCAATGTGGCGCCGCTGCCAAATCTGGCCGAGATCGCCTCGACCGCTCCGAGCCACAACATCCAGCTCGTGTCGATCTTCCACGACCTGGCCCAGGCCCGGGCGCGCTATCGTCAGCAGGCCGAGACCGTCGTGAACAGCCACCGGGCACGGATGCTCCTGCCCGGGGTGGCCGATCTTGAGACGCTGCGCTACTTCGCCGGCCTCGTCGGCGAGGAGGAGGCGTGGGACCGGACGCGCACGACGGGCGCGGGCGGCACCACCCGTTCGCTCGGACGGCGCCGCCGGCCGCTGGTGGCGCCCGAGGCGCTGCGTCAAATTCCCGATGGCCACGCGCTCCTCCTCTACGGCCGCTTGCCACCGGTTCAGCTTCGCCTGCGGAGGTGGTTCGAGGACCGGCGCCTCCGACGAACCGCCAAGGCCTGAGATGAGCTCGCAAGACGGCGACGAACCTGGCTGGGAGGGCTTCGACGGCGGCGGCTGGCACCGCTTCGACGGCGACCTCGGAGCCGAGGCCGACTCCCCGCGATGGCCGCTGGATTGGCAGGGCCTGTATCCCAAGGAGCGGTGGATGTGGTTCGAGCAGCTGTGGTCCGACGTCTGCGCGTTGAACAAGCGCTATCGACTGCCGGTCCGCTCAGGGTGGTGGGAGGATCAGATCCAGGTCGAGGCGCTGGCCGCGTTCGCGGCCTGGGTCGAGCGCTACGACAGCGGCGAATGGGACGACCCGCCGGGCAAGCTCGCGCTCCTCTACGACCTCGACCGACTGTCGGCGCTCCTCAGGGACGGCAACGACCCCTTCCACCCCGATCGCGACCGCATGGCCTTCGCCCGGTATCTGGTCGATGCCGGCTGCCAGCCGCCACCGCGCAGCTGACATGCTGCCCGGGTGGCCCGCCCCGAGGGCTCCTCCCCAGCGTCCACAGTGACGATCGAGCAACTCGAGCTCGACCCACATCCGCTCCTGGCCGAGCTGCGGACGCGCGAGCCGGTGGCGTGGATCGCCGCGCTCGATGGCTGGTTGGTCACGCGCCACGACCTCGTGCTCGAGGCGATGCGCAATCCACACGACTTCACCGTCGAGGACCCGCGCTTCTCGACCGGGCAGATCGTCGGGCCGAGCATGCTCAGTCTCGATGGCGAGGACCATGCGCGCCACCGCGCCCCCTTCGTCGCGCCGTTCCGCGTCGGGGCGGTGCGCGATCGGTTCGAGGGCGTTGTTGAGCGCGAAGCCGACGCGCTGATCGACCGGCTGCTCGACGGACCTCCGGGTGCGGAGGTGCGGCGCACCTTCGCCGGTCCGCTGGCCGCGGCCACAATCGTCCGTGCGCTCGGGCTCGGCCACGATGAGGTCGACCCCGTACTGGCGTGGTACGACGCGATCGTCGGCGCGGTCACGGAGATCACGGCCGGCGCTGGCGATGGCGCGCGGGGACGCGTCGCGTTCGCGGATCTGCGCGCGCGCCTGCTCGAGGTGATCGAGACGCAGAACGGGGACGCATCCCTGCTTGCGGCCGCCGCCGAGCGCTCGACACTGACCCGCGAGCAGATCGTCGCCAATGCCGCAATCCTGCTGTTCGGCGGGATCGAGACGACCGAGGGCATGATCGCCAACGCGGTCCTGATGGTGCTGAGTGACCCGGCGGCGACGGCGGCGGTCCGGGTGGACCCGGGTCTGATCGAGGCGGCGGTCGACGAATCGTTGCGACTCGAGCCTGCCGCGGCGGTGATCGATCGCTACGCGACCGCCGACATCTCCTTGGGCGGCGCGGCGATCAGGCGCGGCGATCTCGTGCGGCTGTCGCTCGCCGGCGCCAACCGCGATCCGGCCGTGTTCGACGATCCCGACCGCTTCGATCTCCAGCGGCGCCGCGTCCGGCGTCACCTGGCGTTCGCGCAGGGCCCACACGTGTGCGCCGGCGTCCACCTGGCGCGGCTCGAGGCGCGAGTCGCCCTGCGCAGGTTGCTCGACCGACTGCCTGGGCTGAGGCTGGACTTCGAGCGTCCGGCGGCGATCACGGGGCTCGTGTTTCGCAAGCCGCTCGCGCTGCACGTGATCTGGGGAGGTCAAGTGCGCGATGATGCCCGGCAAGCCGTGACAACTTAGGAGAGAAAATGGCGCTGACCAAGCAGGACAAGCAGGCATCGGCCCAACACGCGACCACGGGACCGGCGAACCAACCGAAGTGGTTGGAGGTCCCGGTCCACACGATGCCTGAGCACGGGCTGGGCCTCGACGTCGCCTACGAGGTGATCTCGGGCGAGTTGCTCCTCGATGGCCAGTCCCGCCTGAATCTGGCCACGTTTGTCACCACGTGGATGCCGACGATCGCGGGGCGGCTGATGGCCGAGACGGCCGATAAGAACATGATCGACAAGGACGAGTACCCGCAGACGGCGGAAATCGAGGCGCGGTGCGTGCGCATCCTGTCGGACCTGTGGAACTCGCCCGACCACGAGGAGGCCACCGGCTGTTCGACCACCGGCTCGAGCGAGGCGGCGATGCTGGCGGGGATGGCGCTGAAGTGGCGCTGGCGCGAGCGGATGCAGGCCGCCGGCAAGTCGGCCGATCGCCCCAACCTGATCATGGGCTCCAACGTCCAGGTGTGCTGGGAGAAGTTCTGCCGCTACTGGGAGGTCGAGCCGCGGATGGTCCCGATGGAGGGCGAGCGCTATCACCTCGGCGTCCCCGAGGCCGTGGCGATGTGCGACGAGAACACGATCGGCGTGGTGGCCATCCTGGGCTCAACCTTCGACGGCAGTTACGAGCCCGTCAAGGAGCTCTCGCACGCGCTCGACGACCTCGAGGGCGACCGTGGTCTGTATGTACCGATCCACGTCGACGGCGCCTCGGGCGGATTCGTCGCGCCCTTCATCCAGCCCGAGCTCGAATGGGATTTCCGCATCCCCCGGGTGCAGTCGATCAACGCCTCGGGCCACAAGTACGGACTGGTCTATCCCGGTGTCGGCTGGGCCGTGTGGCGGGACAAGAAGGCGCTCCCCGAGGACCTCGTGTTCAACGTCAACTACCTCGGCGGCAACATGCCGACGTTCGCGCTCAACTTCTCGCGCCCGGGCAGCGAGGTGATCGCCCAGTACTACATGTTCTCCGCCTTCGGCCGTGAGGGTTATACCGAGGCCATGCAGCGGGCCCAGGGCCTCGCGATGTACATATCGAGCGGAATCGCCGATATCGGGCCGTACCGGCTCATCTCCGACGGCAGCGAGCTGCCGGTGTTCGCCTTCACGCTCAACGACGACGTCACCAACTACAGCGTGTTCGACGTCTCGGATCGGCTGCGCCAGCGCGGCTGGCTGGTGCCCGCGTATACGTTCCCCGAGAACCGCCAAGACCTGAGCGTCCTGCGCATCGTGATCCGCGCCGGCATGAGCCGGGAGATGGCCGACCTGCTCCTTCAGGACCTGCGCGAGGAGACCAAGTTCCTCGAATCGCTCAAGTCGCCGCTGCCGGACGAGGCGTCGGAGAAGCGCCAGGCGTTTGCACACTGACATTCGGTAGCAGCGCCAGACTCGCTGCAGCGCAACGACGTCTAAGCCAGCTCGGCGAGCCGGCGCCCGGCCGCCTCGAGCTTGGCCGGCGTGCCGGCCTCGAGGATGAGCTGCAGGTCGAGGATCCGCATATCGAAGCTGTCGAGCTCGCGCCGACCGACCACCGCGTAGCTCGGCACGCCGGCCTGCCGGCAGCGGGTGGCGATCTCGGAGATGAGCTTGCCGATCAGGCTCTGCTGGTCGATCCTGCCCTCGCCGGTGATCACGGCCCTGGCCTCCCGCATCCGCACATCGAAGTCGAGCGCGTCGAGGAGGAAGCCCGCTCCGGGCACCAGCTCGGCCCCGAAGGCGCCCCACAGCCCACCGGCCAGGCCCCCGGCCGCTCCGGTCATCGCCACTCCGCGCGGGTCGCGCTCGAGCCTGGCGGCTAGGGAGCTCAGGCGCTTGCTCAGGCGGCGCACATCGCCGGCGTCGGCCCCTTTCTGCGGTCCGAATATCCGTGCCGCGTCTTCGAACGGGGTGCGGACGTCGCACAGCACGACCACCTTCGCTGACCCCAGGCCCCCGGCGCGGCGGATGGCGCGGATCGCACCCGAACCGCCATCCGTGGTCGCGCTGCCTCCGACGCCAAGGTAAACCGTCTCGGCCCCGGCCCGCACGGCGGCTGCGATCAGCTCGCCGGTGCCGTATGTGCTGGCAGCAATGGCATCGCGCTGCGCCCTCTTGACCAGACTGAGCCCGCTGGCCGCGGCGGTCTCGACGATCGCGTGGCGGTCCGATAGGCCAAATCGAGCCATGATGCTCCGGCCTAGCGGGTCGCTGACGCGCGCCGTGCGGATCTCGCCGCCGATCGCCGGCAGCAGGGCATCGAGCGTTCCCTCGCCTCCGTCGGCGACCGGACAGACGTCGGTCGGGCGGCCGGCTGCCGACACGCCGCGGGCGATCGCTTCCGCGACTTGGACCGCGGTGAGCGTCCCCTTGAAGGAGTCCGGAGCGATCAGGATCGTCTCCGGGACTCCGGGGATCGCTGCCATCAGTCGACCGGCCCCTTGAGCAGCGGATCGGCCGCGGCACCCGCCTTCATCCGCACCACGGTGTCTCCGCGTAGACCGGCCTTGGTCATCGCATAGATATCCGCTGGCATCGAGCCCAACTCGGCGGCGACCTCGATGGCCCGATCGAGCACGGCGTTGGCAGCCAGAACCTCGTCGAACACGCCCAGCTCGACGCATTGGTCGGCCTCGATCAGCCAGTTGCCGAAGGCCAACCTGCGCGCCGCGTGGGGTGCGAGCTCGGAGCGCACGGCGATCATCGCCGCCTGTGGGTAGGGCACGCCGACCTTGATCTCGGTCAGCCCGTAGCGCCCCGCTGTCGAGGCGATGCGGTAGTCGGCGCACAGCGCCAGGACCAGCCCTCCGGCAATGGCGTGACCGGTCACTGCCGCCACCACAGGACAGCGAAGAGCGTACGTCTCGATCACCATCCGATTGATGCCCTGCACCATCTGGCGCCGCTCATCCGGGCCGTAGGAGGTCACGGCCTTGAGATCCGCGCCGCCTGAGAAGAAGCCCTCGCGTCCGGCCAGGATCAGAGCTCGAGGCGGGTCAGCCGCCACCGCCGCCAGCGCGTCGCCGAGTTCGGCCAGAAGATCGACATCCATCGCGTTGGCCGGGGGCCGGTCCACGGTCATGATGGTCATGGTCTCGGTGCGCTGTCTAGTGACGTACGTCACAGCGCAAGCGTATGCGAGGAAGGTGTGGCATTGTTTACAGCTAGGGGCTCTGGGCAGAACGGCCGCTCGCTCATAGCTTGCACGGCAATAAACGCCTAATCACGGGAGAAGTGTCCATGCTGAGCAGTACCCACCGCACTCGCATCCTCGCCGCTGCTGCGGCTGTCGCCGGCGCGCTGGCCATAGTGCCCGCCGGTGCCTCGGCTTCCACCACGTATTTCGGCTCGAGTCTCGACCACTCGCCGGCCAACGTCGGTACGCCCTGTAACCAGAACTTCAATGTGCCGGCGCCGAGCTGCACGCACGTGGGCTCGTTCTACCCGGGATTCTCCGGGCGGGCCAAGGCGACGGCCAACGGCACGATCGTGAAGATTCGAGTGTGGCCGGAGAACGCGATGACGATGCGCTTCGATCTCGTGCACGTCCGCAATCTGTCATCCAACGAGAAGCATGGTCAGGCGAAGTTGATCTTCCAGAGCAAGGTGCTCCACGTGCCCGGCCCGACCGCCAGCCAGATGAACGACGGCATCGTTCCAAAGCAGACGATCAAGGCTCACATCAAGGTCCACAAGGGCGACGAACTGGCCATCACCACGAAGAACAACCAGGCCGAGTACTGCTCCGACGGCACCCCAGGTCAGCTGACCTTCTTCAATCCGGCGCTGGCCCTCGGGGTCGGCTTCCGCAGCAACAACGGGGTCGACGGCTGCCTGCTGCTGGTGCGGGCTGTCATCCAGCGCTGACATGTTGCCTGACAACTAGGGACAGGCGAAATTGTCGCGGCCACCTGGAGCAATCCCGTAAGAATCCCCACTCCAGGTGGCCGGGCGGCCCCAGCCCTGCTAGCCAGGGAGCGTGGATCGCTGGTCTGCGTGGCGTGACGGTCTCGTCCTAGCCGTCGTCGCGGGCGTCGCGCTCGCGATGGCTGGTTGCAGCGGTTACACCGAGCCCGCCCTTCATGTGACCGCTACCTCGGCGCAGCTGAATGCCAAGGGCGATTGCTCGAACGCCGGGGGTAACCACTGCTACTACTACTGGCGCTGGGGTAAGAACGGGCGGTTCACGCACCGGACGGCGGTGCACGGGCCAGTCGGCAAGACGAACGGGCGCCGGCAGATCAAGATCACGCTCAACGGCCTCGCGCCCGACACGACCTACCGGTACCAGCTGTGTGGGATGGGCGACGGCGTCAAGATGTATCGCTGCGTCGGCCCGAACGGGAAGACGAGCTCGAGCTCACACTTCACCACCAACAGGATGCTGTGGGGATTTGCCGCGATGGGGAATCAGTTCAGCGGCAACGGTTCATCCGACGGCCCACCCTGGGACATGGACGCGGTCAGCCGGTTCGAATCCACCGACGCGGGGGGCAAGGGGGTGAGTGCTGGTCGGCGAGGTCGGCAGCGTGGAAAACCCCAACGACGACGACGCCAAGGCGAACTGGATCAACTCCCTCTTCGAGGAGTTGCCGAACGACTTTCCCGCCATTCGTGGGCTGCTGTGGTACGAGAACCTGGGCGATGACGGAGAGGATTGGCCGATCGAGAGCTCCGGGCGATCGACCGAGGCGTTTGCGTCCGACATCGCCGACCTCGCCTTTCAGGGAAGCGCCTTCAGCGAGCTCGACACAACGACGGTCCAGCCTCCGTAGGACGGCCGTCAGCCGACGATCGCGGCTACGAGTGCATCTGCTCGATCGAGCAGTCCTGGGGCTTCTTGTCCTCACGCCAGCGCAGGATCTTGGTGCCGTGACGGATGCGACCGCCACTGGCATGGTCGAAGGTCACCTCGACGATCAGCTCGGGCCGGAGCTCGATCCACTCGAGGTCCTTCTCGTTCTTCCAGCGGCTAGGATCGCCGTGCCCGCGCTGGCCCGTCTCGTACGGCGCCAGCCGGTCAACCAGGGCTCGCTTCTCGGCCGCGCGGATGCCGGAGGAGTGACCGACGACGTGAAGCTTCCCGTCGGCGTCGTAAAGGCCGAGGATCAGCGAGCCGACCGTGTCAGCCTCCTTACCCGGTCGGTAGCCCACCACCACGGCGTCAATCGTGCGTACGCGCTTGACCTTGACCATGCCGACCCGCTTCCCGGGGCTGTACGGCGCGCCCACCTCCTTGGCGACGACGCCCTCGCCGCTGAGCAGCCATGGCTCCGCGTCCTGGCGCGAGCGGGTGGTCGGCGTCAGGTCGATCCCGGCCAGACCGAGGGCCTCCAGAGCCTCTCGCCGCTGGGCATAGGACCGCTCGAGCAGCACCTCGTCATCGCGGGCCAGGAGATCGAAGGCGACGTATCGCGAGGGGGTCTCCTCGGCCAGCATCTGGATCCGCGACGCTGCCGGGTGGATGCGCTGCTGGAGTGCACCGAAGTCCTGCGTGCCGTCCTCGCCGTCGATCACGATCTCGCCGTCGAGGACGTAGCGCCCGGCCGGGAATGACAGCTCGGGAAAGTACCGGGAGAGCGGCTTCCCGCTCCGTGATTGGATCATGCACTGGTCGCCGTCGACGAACGCGATGGCCCGGAATCCGTCGTACTTTGGCTCGTAGGCCCACCTCTCCCCCTCGGGTAGCTCGGCCTTGGAACGTGCGAGCTGGGGCTCGATTGGTGGCCGGAGCGGCAGCGTCACAGCCGGCCCGATGCTACGCCATGAGCGAGTCTGGCCACGCCCGCTACGATCCCGCCATGGAGACCGAGCACGCCACTCCGGCCGAGGAGGAGTACCTCGAGAGGCTGTTCTGGCTGTTCGAGGCAGGGCTGCCGATGACCGCGGCCAACGTGGCCCGGGCGATGCACCTGTCGGCGCCGACTGTCCACGAGATGGTCGGGCGGCTCGAGCGCGACGGCTACATCGTTCGCGATGCCGGACGCGCGATCAACTTCACTGCATCCGGGCGCGAGCACGCCGAGCGCGTGGTCAGTCGACACCGAATGATCGAGCGCTTCCTCACCGATGTGGTCGGCGTTCCCTGGGACGAGGTGCACGAGGAGGCAGAGCAACTCGAGCACGCAATGACACCCCGTTTCGAGGCCTACGTCCGCTCGGCGGTCGGCGACGCGGCCACCTGCCCCCATGGCCACCCGATCAGAGTCGGCGAACGGATCGACGGCGTGCCGTTGGCCGACTGCGAACCGGGGGCACGCGTGACGATCCTCCGGCTCGAGAACGAGGCCGAGGACCTGCTGCACTACCTTAAGGACGCCGGGATCGAACCGGGAATGGACGGGAAGGTGGCCAGCAACGACGGCGAGCACGTCACGGTGACCGCCGATGGCCGCGAGGCCATGGTCACCGTCAGCGTCGCCGAGACGGTGTCGGTACTCGCCGATCCGTCTCCGCCGCCGCGGATCGCGCTGCCCGAGCAGCTTGTGCTCGGCCGCGAGCGCTACGGACGCTGAAGCGCTCGCGCGCCGGTCCGAGCGACGGCGGCCTGCGACACCGTTACCGCCCGGTCATGCGGCATCGGCGCTTCTCGACCCCTCCGCGACCTCGCGGTAGGCGTCGGCTAGCCGTCGCACGCCCTCCTCGATCTCCTCCGTCGTCACCCCCGAGTAGGCGAGCCTCAGGCTCGAGCTCCCACCCTCCAGCACGAAGTCGGAGCCCTTGACGAACTGCACGCCGCGCCCGGCAGCCGCATCGAACAGCGCGTTCACATCGATCCCGCGAGGAAGATCGACCCAGAGGAAGTAGCCCCCCTCGGGCTCGACGAAGCGGGCGTCGGGCAGTTCACGGCGCAGCGCGGCGCACAGTGCCTGGGCCCGCTCGCGCAGGGCCGACTTGACCGTCTCGATCGACCGGTCGATGGCACCCGAGCGGCAGAACTGGTTGACGATCGCCTGGGAGACCATGTTGGGGGAGATGTAGGTGCTGGTGGCGATCTTGGCGATCCGCGCGATCAGTTCGGCCGGCCCCACCAGGTACCCGACCCGGATGCCAGGGCAAACCGTCTTGGAGAACGACGATGCGTAGACGACGCGGTCGCCGTCCATCGACATCATCGTGGCCAGCGGCGCGCCCTCGAAGCGCAGCGCCACGTAGGGATCGTCCTCGAACACGGTGAAGTCGTAGGCCCGAGCCAGCTCGAGCAGCTCCTGCCGCTTGTCGGCCGACAGGGTGTACCCCGCCGGGTTCTGGAAGTTGGGGATGATGTGGGCCAGCTTGGGCTTGGCGCCGGCCTTCAGCACGCGCTCGACCGCGGCCACATCGATGCCGTCGTGCTCGAGCTCGACCTGCCGCACGTCGGCGCCGCGGTTGCGCAGTGAGAGGAGGGTGCGGTCGTAGGTCGGTCGCTCGACGATGACCGTGTCGCCCGAGTCGACCAGCGCATCGAACAGGAACGCATCGGCCTGCATCGAGCCATTGGTGACCAGAACCTGTTTCGGGTCGACCTGGTGCTGCTCGGCGATCCACTCCCGCAGCGGTACATAGCCGATGGACGTGCCATAGGCGGTTGCGCCGGCGGGATCCTGAGAAAAAGCCTGTTCGGCCGAGGTGCGGAGGGCCCCGACATCGATGATGTCGAGCGAGGGTGCTCCGCGTGCAAACGAGATTGAGGGCGCCATCGTTAGAAGACTAGAGATCGGCGCCCAGAGACTCGTCGCCGGTGCCGAGGCGTACGTCGATAATCGCTCTGGCCGCACCCTCGTAGCCCCGGACCGCGGCATCCCGTACGCCCGGCAGGGCGGCCACCTCGCGTTCGAACGCCCTGACCGCCTCGATCGTCGTGAACGGCCCGGCGGCAATCGTTGCCTCGTCAGGGTCGGCGCCCGGATGATCACCGGCCTCGATCCGCACCAACGCGGCCTCGATCCCGCCCAACAGGGCGCGCACCGATGACACCAGCTCCCTGAGGTCTCCGAGGTCGGAGCGGTAGTCGTTCGGGGCCGTTCTGAGTTGCGCCAGCAGCTCGGCGAGTGGCCCGGCGCGGCCCTGGGTGACCGCCCGCCGGGGTTGGGGCGGCGATCGATCGGGCTGAGGGGGCGGTGCGACACCCAAGGGCGGTGCGACACCCGAGGGCGGTGCGTCAACCGGATCCGGTCCCAACGGCGGCTCGGGGGGCGCAGGCGCGTCCTCGAGCGCCTGATCAGGCGGCGGCTCTTCCGCCAGCAACTCAGCCTGAATCTCGCGGAGACGGCGATCGAACTCCGCCAGACGGGCGTCCAGTTCTCCGGGCCCTTCGGTGCGCTCCGTCATCTCGTGTCAGACGAGCCTACAGCCACCACCAGCGGCTAAGAATTTCCGCCCTGAGTGGGCGGCCCGACCTACGCGGCGGTGCCGAGGAGCGAGACGGCGACCTCGGCGACCTGGGTGGGGGTGCGTCCGACGCGCACACCCTTGCTCTCGAGCGCCTCAGCCTTGGCCGCCGCGGTGCCGTGAGAACCGGACACGATCGCCCCGGCGTGGCCCATCGTCTTACCGGGGGGCGCCGTGAAGCCGGCGATGTAGGCGACCACGGGCTTGCTGACGTTGGCCGCGATGAACTCGGCCGCCTGCTCTTCGGCGTCGCCGCCGATCTCGCCGCACATGACGATCAGCTCGGTGTCCGGGTCGTCCTGGAACATCCCGATCACGTCGATGAAATCTGTGCCCGGGACGGGGTCCCCGCCGATTCCGACGATCGTCGAGTTGCCAAAGCCACGCTGGGCCAGCACGTTGCCGATCTGGTAGGTGAGGGTCCCCGAGCGGGAGACCACACCGACGTTGCCCTCCTTGAAAAAGGAGGCGGGGATGATCCCCACGGTTGCCTTGCCGGGGGACAAAATGCCGGGGCAGTTCGGCCCGATCAGCCGCGAGCGGCCGTTCTTCTTGATCGTGTTGAACACACGGAGCTCGTCGTGCGCCGGTATCCCCTCGGTGATGGCGATGATCAGCTCGATCCCCGCATCCTCGGCCTCGAGGATGGAATCGGCCGCGAAGCGCGGCGGGACAAAGATCATCGCCGTGTTGGCGCCCGTCCGATCGACCGCGTCATGGAAGGTGTTGAATACCGGAATGCCGTCGACGTCCTGGCCGCCCTTCCCCGGAGTCACACCACCCACCACCTGGGTGCCGTAGTCGCGGTTGCGCAGGGAGTGGAACGTGCCCTCGCGTCCGGTGATGCCGGACACGCATAGCTTCGTCTCGTTGTCGACGAGGATGCTCATGCGGCCCTGGCCAGTGCGACGACCTTCTCGGCGGCACCGTCCATCGTCGACTCGGTGTGGACGTTGGGCAGGCTGGCCTCGGCCAGCAGCCGGCGGCCTTCGACATCGTTGGTCCCGTCAAGGCGGACCACGAACGGCACGTTGGGTTTGATCTGGGCAAACGCCTCGATCAGTCCCTTGGCCACCTCATCGCAGCGGGTGATGCCGCCAAAGATGTTGAACAGCACGGCCTTGACCTGTTGGTTGGAGAGGATGACCTCGACCGCGCTGGTGATCGCGTCGGCCTTCGAGCCGCCACCCGCGTCGAGGAAGTTGGCCGGCGAGCCGCCCGCCTGGGCGACGACGTCGAGGGTCGACATCACGAGTCCAGCGCCGTTGCCAAGGATGCCGATGTCGCCGTCGAGCTTGACGTAGACGAGGCCGCGCTCCTTGGCCATGCGCTCCTGCGGGTCCTCGGCCGACGGGTCGCGCAGCTCGGCGTTGTCGGGGTGGCGGAACAGCGCGTTTCCATCGAGGGTTACCTTGGCGTCGAGCGCCCTGACCTCGCGTCCACCGGTTACGCCGGCCGAGCCCGGCGTGATGATCATCGGGTTCACCTCGACCAGCGTCGCCTCCTCGGCGGTGAACACGTCATACAGCTTGGCCAGCATCGCCCCGACCGGCCGCACAACATCGTCGTCGACCCCGGCCTCATAGGCGAGCCGACGGCCATGGAAGTCCTGGAAGCCCAGCAGAGGGTCGACATGCAGGCGGGCGATCGCGCCGGGGTCCTCCTCGGCGACCACTTCGATGTCCATTCCGCCCTTGGTCGAGAGCATGAGCAGCGGCGCCTTGGCCGAGCGATCGAAGATCACCGAAGCGTAGTACTCCAAGGCGATCTCGGACGCGGCCTCGATCCACAGTTCGTGGACGGTCAGGCCACGGATATCCATGCCCAGGATCGCCCTGGCGTGCTCCTCGGCCTCGACACGATTCGCCGCCACCTTGATGCCACCGGCCTTGCCGCGACCGCCGATCTGGACCTGGGCCTTGATCACGCACGGGTAGCCGATGTCGTCGGCGGCGTCGGCGGCCTCCTCGACAGTCACCGCGTGACGGCCCGCTGGAACCGGCACGCCGTGGCGCGCGAACAGCTGCTTTCCCTGGTACTCGAGCAGATCCATCGGCGCCCGGCACTCTAGACAATCGGGGCGGAGCGGGCGGCGGCGGCGAGGTCGCGGCGCCGGGGTTCGACATGCGCATCTCGACAACCCTATTGACGCTATGCGCATCTCCCACCCCCGCGAAAAAGCGGCGGCAGCGGCGGCCGTGGCATCATGCCCGCGGCCATGGCGATCCCGAAACAAGTGACGTTCGTTACGTTCGACGTGTACGGCACGCTGATCGACTGGGAGTCCGGCGCCTACGACGCCTTTTCACGCGAGGCGGCCCGCGACGGCTTCACGATCGAGCGCGACGAGCTGATTCCGCTCTTCCACGAGATCCAGCAGCGGATCCAGGCCGGCTCTTATGAGCTGTACGCCGAGGTGCTGAGGCGTACGGCGGTCGAGATCTCAAAGCAGCTCGGTTGGCCGCTCGAGCCCTCGCGCTCGGGCTTTCTGCCCGATTCGGTGCAGCGCTGGCCCCCGTTCAAGGAGACCAACCAGGTGCTGCAGAAGATCGCCAAGAAATACAAGATCGGGCTGATCTCGAATATCGACGACAAGCTGCTCGGGCAGACCCGCCGCCACATCCCGCTCGACTTCGACCTCGTCGTCACCGCCCAGCAGGTGCGCTCCTACAAGCCAGATCCGGCCCACTTCACCGAATGCGAGCGCCGGATCGGCGGCAAGAAGGGCTGGGTGCACGTCGCCGCCAGCTATTACCACGACGTCGAGCCCTGCCTGAAGAAGAAGATCCCAGTGATCTGGGTCAACCGCTCAAAGCAGCAGCTCGAGGCCGGGCAGAAGAAGCCCGACGCCGAGGTGAGCAGCCTGCGCGAGGCGGCCAAGCTCATCGGTGTAACGTAGGCTGCGCAGGATGCGCAGCCGTGGTAGATGCCGCGCAAGCGGAGCGGTCTCCCGGAATCGTGGAGCGGAGCGCAGCGCGGCCGCGAGCCGGACGCGGTTACGAACATGAAGGTCCTGGCGATCGATCCGGACGTGATCGTGTTCGTCAGCGCGTTCTGGCAGACGACGTGCACGGCGGTCCGCTCGGGCGATGAGGGGTTCGTGATCGACTCGCCGGTGCTGCCGAACGAGCACGAGGCGCTTCCGCAGGTGCTCGAGCAGTCGCACTTTCCCGTCACCGGACTGCTGACCACCCACTGGGATTGGGACCACCTGCTCGGGCGCCAGGCCTTCCCCAACGCCTCACTGGGCACCGGCGAGAAGACCGCCGCCCGCCTGTCTGCGGATCCGGCCCAGCCCCAGCGTGAGCTCGATGAGTTCGATGCTGAGCACTACATCGAGCGCCTGGCGCCGCTCGCGCTGGACAACATCCAGCGGCTGCCGGTCCCCGGGCACCTGGACCTCGGCACCGCCGGCCGCGAACTCGAGTTGCACCCAGCACCCGGCCACACGGACGATGGCACCGCGTTTCTGATCACTTGGCTCGGCGTGCTCGTGTGCGGCGATTATCTCTCCCCCCTGGAGATCCCGTGGCTCTCATCGTCGGGTTCGGCGGAGGACTATCTCGGCACGCTGGACCGGCTCCGTGGGCTGCTGTCCCGAGCCAAGACCGTCGTGCCCGGTCACGGCGCCCCGTTGGCAAGCGAGGACGCACTGCGGATCCTCGAAGAGGACGAGGCCTATCTGCGATCGCTGCAGGCTGGGGAAGCCGAGGTGACGTTGCCGAAGGGTCGCGACACCTCCTTTCAGCGCCAGATCCACGCCGAGAACGTCGAGAGAGTCTCCGGAACGACGAAGGCGACTGGCCGACACGCCGGAGGCTAGGCCGAGTCCGCGCCCGAGCTGATCACGGCCAGCGTATCGCCCGAGGCGACCGAGGCCCCCACGGCGATCGGCAGCTCGGCCACCGTCCCGGCCTTGTGCGCGGTGATCTCGTTCTCCATCTTCATCGCCTCGATCACGCAGACCAGGGCGCCTTCATCGACCGTAGCCCCCTGCTCGACGGCCACCTTCAACACCGTGCCCTGGAGCGGCGAGGCGAGCGTGTCGCCGCTCCCACCGCCACCACCACCGGCGCGTTCGCGGCGCGCGGGACGACGGGCGCCCGAGACCGCTGCAGCGCCGCTAGGTCCGGAGCCGTTGACGCCCACGCCACCGGCAAACGGCGGTCCGATCACCTTGACGTCAAAGCGCTTGCCCGACACCTCGACGGTGTAGGTCTGCTCGACCTTGGAGTCCTCCTCCTGCTCGTCCTCGGCGGGGGCCGCGGGCTTGGGAAAGGCCAGCTCCTTGAGCCACTGGCGGTCTTCGATGAGGTCGCGGCAGGTCTGTGCCTCGGCCCACTGCTGGCTGCGCAGAACCGCCTCGTGGAAGGGCAGCAGCGTCTTCAGTCCCTCGATCTCGTACTCGCCCAGCGCCCGCAACATGCGAGCGGTGGCCTGTTCGCGGTCGACATCCCAGACGATCAGCTTGGCCACCATCGGGTCGTACATGGGGCTGATCTCCGAACCCGGACCGACACCGGAATCGACCCGGACTCCCGGCCCGGCGGGCTCGCGATAGCCACCGATCACACCCGGCGCTGGAGCGAAGTTCTTCGACGCGTCCTCGGCGTTGATCCGACACTCGAGGGCGTGGCCGCGCAGCTCGACCTCATCCTGGGAAACCGATAGGGGCTCGCCCGCGGCGACCCGGATCCCCTCTTTGACGATGTCGACCCCGGTCACGAGCTCGGTCACCGGATGCTCAACCTGCACGCGGGTGTTCATCTCCAGGAAGAAGTACTCGCCGTCCTGGAGCAGGCCCTCGATCGTGCCGGCGCCGGTGTAGGAGACGGCGGCCGCCGCCTCGGTGGCGATCTTCCCGATTCGCTCGCGCAGCTCGGTGTTCACGGCCGGCGCCGGCGCCTCCTCGATCAGCTTCTGATGCCGGCGCTGAATCGAGCAGTCGCGCTCGCCGAGGTGGATGACGTTGCCGTGCGTGTCGGCCAGCACCTGGACCTCGACGTGGCGCGGGTCGGGCAGATAGCGCTCGAGATAAACGGTGGCGTCGGAGAAGAACTTCTCGCCCTCGCGGGCTGCCCCCTCGAAGGCGTCCTTCAGCTTGTCGTCGCTCAGCGCGACGCGGAAGCCCTTGCCGCCGCCGCCGCCCGCCGCCTTGACGGCCACCGGGTAGCCGATCGTCTCCTCGATGAGCCTCTGGGCGTCCTCGATGGTCTGCACGGGCTCGGTCGTTCCCGGCACGATCGGCACCCCCGCCTTGGCCATCAGCTCGCGCGCGCGGGTCTTCGAACCCATCGCCTCGATTGCCGAGGCCGGCGGCCCGATGAACGCGATGCCTCGCTGCTCGAGCGCAGCGGCGAAGGCCGCATTCTCGGCCAGAAAGCCGTAGCCCGGATGAACCGCCTCGGCGCCGGATTGCTCGATCACCTCGAGCAGCTTCTCGATCTTCAGGTAGCTCTCGGCGGCGGGTCCCGGGCCGAGCAGATACGCCTCGTCCGCGCGCTTGACGTGGATCGCGTCGCGGTCCAGCTCCGAGTACACGGCCACCGCAGCGATTCCCAACTCCTCGCAGGCACGGATGATTCTGACCGCGATCTCGCCGCGATTGGCTATCAGGACCTTCGAGAACATGGCGGCGTGACTTTACCGTCGAGCCAGGGCCGGTGCGGCCGGCGCGCGCTGCGCGCGACGGGCCGCCCACCAACGGATGACCAGCTGCCCGGCTGCGACGGCGGCGATCGCGTACAGCCAGCCGAGGACGATGTCGGAGAAGTAGTGCTCGCCCGCATAGATCAACGAGAAAGCCATTGCCAGCGGATACAGGGCAACGAGCGGGCGCAGCCACTTGCGCTTGCGCGGCCACAGCATGATCGCGACCAGCAGCGAGAACCCGGCGTGCAGCGACGGCACTGCGGCAACGTTGTTGGCGTAGGCATAGCCATGCTCGATCACCGAGCCGGCGGAATGGATTCCCAGGGCCTGCCACACATAGGGAACGATCCGCGCCACCGGACTGATCAGATGCGCCTCCCCTGCCATCCACGGCGGCGCGGCCGGGTACAGCGCGTAGGTGGCCAGGCCGGCGAAGGACAGCACGGCGACGTACACGACGAAGGTGCGAAAGCGCTGGCGGTCGATCTTCCACAGCACGGCGGCGAGGATCGGCGTGACGAAGAAATGCGAGAGGTAGACGAGGAAGACGATCACGTCGTACCAGACCACCTGGCCGTGCCACAGCCAGTGCTGGAGGGCCACGGTGGGGACGGTCCCTCCGAACAGGGCCTGGTCAGCCTGGATCTGGGGCAGGTAGTGGACGCCGAACAGGTGCCCCGCACTGCCGCGCAGTGAGTCATAGGCGATGAGCAGGCCGATGAAGGGCAGCCATTCGAGCACCACGCCACGCGCATAGCCGCGCAGATCGGACAGCGAGAAGCACAGCAGGCCGAGCAGCAGCCAGATGGCCAGCAGGTCGCGGTCGATCGGCACGCCGAACAGGACGAACACCGCCAGCGAGGCGACGATGAACAGAGCGGGAACGATTACGGTGCGGCGCAGCAGCCGCGAGTGCAGGGTGGACATCAAGCAGCGAAATATAGGGTGGGGCGGGGTTCCGCCGCCGGCGCAAACAGACCGCTAACGCGCTCCGAGGACCATCCCGGCGCCGACCGTGTCGTTTGTGCCTTCATCGATGAGGATGAAGCTACCCGTGGTCCGGTTGCGCGAATACGGGTCGACCATCAGCGGCGCGCTACAGCGGAGCCAGACACGGCCGATCTCGTTGAGGCCGAGTTGATCGGCCGACTCGTGACCCAGTGCGTTGACCTCGACGCGGTGCTGGATCTCGTCGACGACCGCCCGGGCGCTGCGCGTCGTGTGCTTGATCGTGTACCGACCACGCTCGGCCAGGGGCTCATCGGCCATCCAGCAGATCATGGCGTCGAGCTCGCGGGTGACCGTCGGCTGGTCCTCGGTTTCGACGACCATGTCGCCGCGGGAAACGTCGATGTCATCGGCGAATCGCAGAGCGACCGACATGGTCGGAAACGCCACATCGGCCTCGCCACCGTGTATGTCGATACCGGCGACGGTCGTCCGCTGCCCGCCAGGCAGGACGACGACCTCCGAGCCTGGCCGCAGCACGCCGCCGGCCACCTGCCCGGCGTAACCACGGTAGTCGTGGTACTCGTCGCTGTTGGGCCGGATGACCCATTGCACCGGGAAGCGCACGTCGGCCAGGTTCCGGTCCGGCGCTATGACCACGTGCTCGAGGTGATAGAGGAGCGGGGCCGCCCCATACCACGGCATCAGCTGCGAGCGCTCGACGACGTTGTCGCCGTGCAGCGCGGAGATGGGGATGAAGGTGATGTCGGGGATCTCGAGACGAGCGGCCCAGTCGGTCAGCTCTTCGAGGATCGCCCAGAAAACATCCTCGTCGTAGCCAACCAGATCCATCTTATTGACGCATACGACGAGGTGTGGAATGCGCAGGAGCGACGCGATGTAGGCGTGGCGGCGCGTCTGCTCGCTGACGCCCTTGCGGGCATCGACGAGCACGATCGACAGATCGGCCGTCGAAGCGCCGGTGACCATGTTCCGCGTGTATTGCTCGTGTCCCGGGGTGTCGGCGATGATGAACTTGCGCCGCGGGGTCAAGAAGTACCGGTAGGCGACGTCGATCGTGATTCCCTGTTCGCGTTCGGCGCGCAGGCCGTCGGTCAGCAGAGCCAGATTCAGGTAGCCGTCGCCGCGGCGCTCGGACGTCTGCGCGACGTGGGCGAGCTGATCCTCGAAGATCGCCTTGGAGTCATGGAGCAGGCGTCCGATCAGTGTCGACTTGCCGTCGTCGACCGAGCCCGCGGTGGCTATGCGAAGCAGCTCGGTCGTGCGGGTGCGGACCATGTGGCCGTTCGTAGCCGCGCCGGGCATCAGCGTGGCCTCCGACTTAGTAGGAGGTCACGCATTAGAAGTAACCCTCCCGCTTGCGATCTTCCATTGCCGCCTCGGTGGCGCGATCGTCGGCGCGCGTCTCGCCGCGCTCGGTGATCCGCGTGGCGGCGATCTCGGTCACGACCTCCTCGAGCGTCAGCGCGGTCGATCGGACGGCGCCCGTGCAGGTCATGTCACCCACGGTCCGGTAGCGAACGGACGTCTCGAAGACGACCTCGCCGTCAATCAGCTCGACGTGCTCGCTGGCTGCGTAGAGCATGCCGTCGCGCTCGAACACGTCGCGACTGTGGGAGTAGTAGATCGAGGGGACCTCGAGACCTTCGTTGGCGATGTACTGCCACACGTCGAGCTCGGTCCAGTTGGAGATCGGGAAGACCCGCACGTGCTCGCCCTTGCGGATCCGACCGTTGTAGAGCGCCCACAGCTCGGGCCGCTGGCGCTTGGGATCCCACTGCCCGAAGTCGTCGCGGAACGAGAAGACTCGTTCCTTGGCTCGGGCACGCTCCTCGTCGCGCCGGGCACCACCGAACGCGGCGTCGAAGCCGTGCTCCTCGATCGCGTCGAGCAGGGTGGTCGTCTGCAGCCGGTTGCGCGATGCGCGCGGTCCCTTCTCCTCGACCACACGCCCCTTGTCGATCGACTCCTGCACGCTGGCCACGATCAGGCGCTCGCCGAGCGATGAGACCAGGCGATCGCGGAAATCAATCACCTCGGGGAAGTTGTGCCCGGTGTCAACGTGCATGATCGGGAACGGGAAGCGTCCCGGACGGAAGGCCTTCTCGGCCAGGCGCAGCAGCACGATCGAGTCCTTGCCGCCGCTGAACAGCAGCACGGGGCGTTCGAACTCGGCCGCCACCTCACGGAAGATGTGGATCGACTCGGCCTCGAGGGCGTCGAGATGGGAGAGCTCGTAGTGAAAGGGGTTCATGTCGTGGTGGGCAAGGTCACGCGACGTGGATGCCGCACTCGGTCTTGTCCTGCCCAGCCCACCGCCCTTCGCGACCGGATCCGGGCTGGGTGCAGGGAGCGCAGCCGATGGAAGCGTAGCCTTGATCGTGGAGAGGGTTGTAGGGAAGGTCGTGCTTGAAGATGTAGCGCCACAGATCCTTCTCGCTCCAATCCACTAGCGGGTTCACCTTCCAGATGCCCCGCTTGTCGTCCTGCTCGAGCTTGGCTGCCTGCGCGCGAGTGCTGGCCTGCTCGCGCCGGATGCCCGTGATCCAGGCGTCGACGCCGGTGAGCGCTCGCTCTAGTGCGTCGACCTTGGCCGCGCTGCAGCAACGCTGGAGCGTCCACGGCTCATCAGGACTCCGGGCATCGAGGACCTCGATGTCGACGCCGAAGCGCTCCTCGAACTGCCTCCAGGTGGCCAGCGTCTCCGGGAACAGTACGCCGGTGTCGATCGTGAAGACCCGCGCTCCCGGCTCGATCGCCATCAGCATGTGGACGAGGACCGACTCCTCCTTCTGGAAGGAGCACGCCACCGTCAGCCGCGGGTGGAAGCGCTCCACCGCATAGGCCAGCACCTCCTCGGTCGAGGCGCTCTCGAGGTCTCGAACAGCGGTAGTCATCGCGCTCGCGCTAGACCGCGCACTCCCCTTCACCGCGGATCACCTCAAACGGGGCATTCTTGGTCCAGTCGATGAAGTAACTCATGTTTTCGATGTTGAATTCGATCGGCATCGTCAGATCCTTCACCCGGGCTTCGAATTCAGCCGCACCGACCCGCGTCACGAATGCGTTGAATTCCTCGCCTTCGTGGCGGTCGGACTCATAGAAGCGTACCCACCGTTCCACCGCATCGGGTACTCGCTTGGCCGGAAGCCGGGCCTTGAGCCGCTGACCGTAGCGAACATCGCCGCCCTCGTACGCCCCGCCCACGTGGGGAATGTAGGCAGGGATAGCGTGCTCGCCGACCTTGATCGAGGCGCCGTAGAAGCCAATGTTGGCAATGTGGTGCTGCCCGCAGCCATTGGGGCAACCGCTCATCTTGACGTGGATCCGGCGCATCAGCTCGTCGTCGATCCGCATCTCCTCTAGGCGCTCGTGGATCGCCTGGTTGAGCCCCATCGAACTGGTGATTCCCAGCTTGCAGGAATCCGTGCCCGGGCAGCTGACGACGTCGGTGATCTCGTCCGCGCCGGCATCACCGAGATCCAACTCGCCCAGCCGACGCCAGACCTCGTAGATCGACTCCTGGCGGACCCAGCGCAGCACGATGTTCTGGTGCACGGTGGTTCGCGCGTATCCGCCCGCGTACTCGCGCATGATCCGCCCGAGGCCCCGGAGCTGGTCGGGCGTGAGGTCGCCGCGCCTGATCTTGACCTCTACGGTGGCGAAACCCTCCTGGCGCTGGCCTTGCAAGTTGGACTGCAGGAAGCGATCAAACTCGCGCAGATCACCGTTGGCCAACGCGTACGTCTGACGCTTTGCCGGGGCGTGCGCCGCCTCGTCGTGGTCGAACAGGATGTCCTGCACCGAGAAATCGCGCTCACCCACCCAGTCGCCGTTCAGCTCCTCCTCGACGAGGCCGCGGAACTCGTCGATGCCGATCTTGTCGATCAGCACCTTGATCCGCGCCCGGGCACGATTGACCCGCAGCCACTCCTGGCGATCGAAGATCCGCATGCAGGCCTCGGTCACCTTGAGGTAGTCGCCGTTGTCGAGCTCGACGAATTCGTACAGCGTCGGCGCCAGGCGCGGCATGATCGACGTGCCGCCGCCCACCCTCATCTCGATTCCACGGACGCCGTCGCGCAGCTTGGGAATGAACGCGACGTCGTGGATACGGGTGATCGCGTTGTCTTCCTCGGTGGCGGCGAAGGCCGTCTTCACCTTGCGCGGCATCGACTGCGTCGTGGGATGGCGGACGAAGTAGCGCACGTATGCGCCGGCGTACGGGGTGATGTCGAACAGCTCACCCTCGAGCGTGCCCGCCCGCGGGTCGCCGGTCACGTTGCGCATCGTGTTGCCGCAGCCCTCGCGAGAAGACAGGCCGGCGTCGCCGAGCTCGCGGATGAGCTTCGCCGCGTCGGCAAGCGGCACGTGGTGCATCTGAATGTTCTGGCGCGTGGTGACATGGCCCTTGCGCAGCGGGACGTACTTCTCGATCACCCCGGCAAAGGCATCGAGCTGGTCCGGTGTGACGCCGCCCAGCGGCAGCTTGACCCGGACCATCTGCACGTCCGGCTGGCGCTGGCCGTACACGCCCTGCTTGAGCCGGAACTTGATGAACTCCTCCTCTTCGAGGTCGCGCTTGAGGAACCGCGTCGATTCGGTATCGAAGTCATCGAACTCGCGCTGCAGAATCGGGATCACATGGCCCGGAACGTTCTCAACCACCTCCGGGTTCTCGAGCGACCCCGTGCGGCGCTGGGTGCTTTCAAGCGAGGCAGGCTCCATCGGGTTCCTTTTCGGTCGCTAGCAGCTGGACAAGTCAATCTACCAAAAGGGGATCTGAATAAACCTATTTCGCCACGGTGCTGGGGTTTTGCCCCGGGGCCGGGAAAGGGTCGCACCAGCCGGACGGCAGCAAACGCGCTCGGGCGGGAGCCGCCGGTCGCGGGCGGCGGCTCCCAGCGCCCCCAGGTTGACCCGACCCCTACCTCAGCTGGAAGCCACGGTTGACCGCCTTGCCGCCCGCCGGCGCCGCGTGCAGCACATAGCGTCCAGACGCCAGCCCCCGAACGCCTAGGCCGGAGCCGAAGCCGCCGTCAGGAGTGCCGGGCGGGCTGCCGCTGGTCACCGAATGGTCGGTCGCGTCCCAGTTCCAGTGCACCGAGTCGCCCGGGTTGATGGTGACGTTGGCGTCGGTGAAGGTGTCGCCCGTCTGCCCAACCTCGACGTCGACGGTCTTGGCGAGGGCGGGGCAAGCGCTAGCGTCAGCATCAGAGCCAGTGCTGGCAGCAAGAATCTCCGCCCCATGACGAGACGGACGCCGGGCCGGCGCCGAACCTTCCCGAGAGATTCTCAGGCCCAGGGGAGCGGCAACTGAGGCGCGCGCGCGACGCCCTCGTACAACGCCGCCTGCTGCCAGGGATTGCGCCTCGGCGCCGGTGGCGCCGGCGGTGGCGCGGTCGCGCGCATGAACCGCTCGAGCGCGGCCACGACAGCAGCCGCCTCCTCCGGCGAGGCGTCCGGCGCGACGATTCTCAGCTTCGGGCGTCGGTTCAAACCGTCGTCGAGGGTATCGTCATCCGCCCAATGACTCCACTCCCCGTGTTCGATCAGGGCGCCGTGCTCGACGCCGTCTCACCGGCGACGGCGATTGAACGGGTCCGCGATGGACTGCTGCGCTTCCATGCCGGTGAATGGAAGATGCCGCCCAAGGTCTATCTGGAAAGCCCGCCGTTCGGTGACTTCCGCGCCATGCCGGCGCTGGGAGACGGGCTGGCGTCGGTGAAGTGGGTGACCTCGTTCCCGGGCAATCGAGAGCATGGGCTGCCGACTGTCACCGGGGTCATCTGCCTGTCGGATGCCGAGAACGGCGAGCCGCTGATGCTGCTCGATGCCCGTTCGATCACGGCCCTGCGTACCGGCGCGGTGGCGGCCGTGGCCGCGCAGACGCTGGCCCGGCCCAATGCGCGCACGGTCGGGATCATCGGTTGCGGCCTGCACGGGACGTGGGCGGCGCGGTGCCTGGCCGCCGCCGGGTTCGGGCCGGGAGTGTGCTCGGACCCTCGCAGCGAAGCTGCCCATGCCCTGAGCGCCGAGCTCGACTGGGACTCCGGCTCGCGCGAGCTCGCGCTGCGCAGCGACATCGTCTGCTGCGTCACTCCCGGGGCCGAGATCGTCGTCGAGGCAAACGACCTCAGCCCAGGGCGGCACCTCAACATGCTGGGCGCCGACGGCCCCGGCAAGGCCGAGGCCGCGATCGAAGCGGTGGCGCAGTGCCAGCTGTTCTGCGACGAGTGGGAGCAGGCCTCCCACGGCGGCGAGCTGACGGGAGCGGTGAACGCGGGGTTGATCACCCGCGGGCAGGTGACCGAGCTCGGTGCCGTCCTGGCCGGAGAGCCCAGGGGCAGAACGGATGCCGACGCGGTCACGATGTTCGACTCGACCGGGCTGGCCATCCAGGATCTCGCCGTCGCGTCGGCCGCGCTCGAGGCCTATCGCGACGGCCGAGTGGAGGCCCAGACGGTCGAGCTCTAGGCCCGTCGCTCAGAGCGGGATGTTGCCGTGCTTGCGCTTGGGGCCGGCCTCACGCTTGGTCTGGAGCGTCTGCAGGGCGGTGATGATCTTGGGCCGGGTCTCGTGGGGCACGATCACGTCGTCGATATAGCCGCGCTCGGCGGCCGCATACGGATTGGCGAAGTGCGCCTTGTAGTCGTTGATCAGCTTCTGGCGACGCGTGTCCGGGGTGGGCGACGCGGTGATGTCGCGTCGGTAGATGATGTTGACCGCGCCCTCGGGGCCCATCACCGCCACCTCGGCCGTCGGCCAGGCGAAGTTGAAGTCGGCCAGCATGTGCTTTGAGGCCATGACGTCGTAAGCGCCGCCGTAGGCCTTGCGGGTGATGATCGTGATCTTGGGGACGGTCGCTTCGGTGTAGGCATAGAGCAGCTTGGCGCCGTGGCGGATGATCCCGCCCCACTCCTGGGCGGTCCCCGGCAGGAAGCCGGGCACGTCGCAGAAGGTGATCAGGGGGACGTTGAAGGCGTCGCAGGTGCGCACGAAGCGGCCGGCCTTGCACGAGGAGTCGATGTCGAGCACGCCAGCGAGTTGGTTGGGCTGATTGCCGACCACGCCGACGGCGAAGCCGTCGAGGCGGGCGAAGCCGCAGACGATGTTGCGCGCGTAGTGTTCGTGGACCTCGAAGAACTCGCCGTCGTCGACGATCAGCCGGATGACGTCGCGCATGTCGTAGGGCTTGTTGGCGTTGTCGGGCACGACGTGGTCGAGCTCAGGGTCCTGGCGCTGCGGGTCGTCGGTGGGCATCACCCGCGGCGGTGGCTCGAGGTTGTTCTGGGGTAGGAAGCTGAGCAGGTAGCGGGTGTCCTCCAGGCACGCGTCCTCGTCCTCGGAGGCGAAGTGCGCGACCCCGGACTTCGCGTTGTGGGACATCGCGCCGCCGAGCTCCTCGAAACCGACCTCCTCGCCGGTCACGGTCTTGATGACATCGGGCCCGGTGATGAACATGTGCGAGGTCTCCTTGACCATGAAGATGAAGTCGGTCATGGCGGGCGAGTACACGGCGCCGCCGGCGCACGGGCCCATGATCAGGCTGATCTGCGGGATCACGCCGCTGCATTTGACGTTGCGCACGAACACGTCGCCGTAGGCACCGAGCGATACGACCCCCTCCTGGATCCGCGCCCCGCCCGAGTCGTTGATCCCGATCACCGGACAGCCGATCCGGGCCGCCAGGTCCATGATCTTGCACATCTTCTCGCCCATCACCTCGCCGAGCGAACCGCCGAAGACCGTGAAGTCCTGACTGAAGACACATACGCGGCGACCCTCGATGGTGCCGTGGCCGGTGACCACCGCGTCGCCCCAGGGCCGGTTCTTCTGCATGTCGAAGTCGAAGGTGCGGTGGCGCACGAACGTGTCGAGCTCCTGGAAGGAACCGGGATCGAGCAGCTTGTGGACGCGCTCACGGGCGGTGTACTTACCGCGCTCGTGCTGTTTGGCGACGGCGGACTCCGACCCGGCGTGGATCGCCTCCTCCTTGAGCTCCTGGAGATGGGCGAGCTTCTCTTCGTAGGTTTCGGGAGCCTTGTCGCGCATCGCGGAGCCGCGAGTCTACCCTCGCCCAGCGCCCCTGGCGCCCCCAACACTCGGGCAATTGGGGCACCAGCACGGCGGAACACCGTACCGGTTGTGGGCTACGAGCGCGAGAAGGGGCGGTGGTGGGCCTGGCCGAGGCTGTCGAGCGCCGCGGTGAGGGCCGCGGTGGCGTCTGGGGCGGTGGGGGCCGGAGCGGTGGGGTTCGGAGCGGGCTCGGGCTCAGGTTCGAGGGCCAGCGCGATCGGCTTGGGTTTGGGCGCGGGTTCGGGGTCCGGCGCGATCGGCTTGGGTTGGCGCCGGGGCTCGATGGCTGCGGGCGCCGGGGGCGCCGCCGCGGGTTTGGCCGCTTGCACCACGCGGCGGCGGCGGCCGAACAGGCGGGCGAAGAAGCCGAGCTTCACCGGGACTACGGGGGGCTCCTCCCTCACGGACGGCTCGTCGGCCGCGGGCCGCTCGGCCACGGGCTCCTTGACCGCGGCAGGCGGCGGCGCGGGCGGCTCGGGCTCGGGCGGGAGCTCGGGCTCGGGCTCGAGGTCGGGCACCGGAACCAGCTTGGCGGCCGGCGCCTCGGGGCGCTGGACGGTCAGGATCACCCGCGTTCCCCATCCGGAAGGCTCGAGCCGCACCGTGCCGCTTACATCCTCGCCCTCCCAGGCAACGGCGGTCTCGGGCTCGAGCCTCGTGATTCGAATGTCTCCGAACTGGCCAAGGTGGCGAGCCAGCGAGCTGGCATCGCTGCATTCCGCCCACAGCTCGGGCGGAGACTTGACCAACGTCCGGCTTGCCTCATTCTCTGTCATGGAGTCGAATTTCGCCCGCCGCGAACCGACTCCTTCCGCGGGCGTAGCCTTGCACCAAGAGGCAGTGATTGGTGCCACGAGGAAGGGAACAAGCAGCGTTATGACACGAAAACTGGGTAGAAACGGGCCCGAGGTATCGACCGTTGGGCTGGGCTGCATGGGGATGTCGGGGATGTATGGCACGGCCGACGAGAGCGAGAGCATCGCCACCATTCATGCCGCCATCGATGCCGGCATCGACCTGCTCGATACGGGCGATTTCTATGGCATGGGCCACAACGAGATGCTGATCGGGCGCGCGCTCGCGGGCGGCAAGCGCGACCAGGTGCTGATCAGCGTGAAATTCGGCGGCCAGCGAGGGCCCGACGGCAG
Source organism: uncultured Solirubrobacterales bacterium (assembly GCA_963796885.1). Lineage (GTDB taxonomy): Bacteria > Actinomycetota > Thermoleophilia > Solirubrobacterales > Solirubrobacteraceae > Palsa-465. The sequence goes on along the minus strand of CAWCNP010000022.1, from coordinate 674,053 downwards.
CTTTCTCGGCTACGACGCCTCCCCTCCGGCCGTCAAGACCGCCGCCGCCTATTCGTTGCAGCGGCTGGGCACCGATCACATCGACATTTACCGGCCGGCGCGGTTGGATGCAAAGGTCCCGATCGAGGAGACGATCGGCGCCATCGGTGAGCTGATCGACGCCGGCTACGTGAGGCGGGTCGGGCTCTCGGAGGTCGGCGCCGAGACGATTCGCCGTGCGGCCGCGACCCGGCCGATCACCGATCTGCAAATCGAGTACTCGCTGATCTCGCGCGGGATCGAGCGCGACATCCTGCCCGCCTGCCGCGAGCTGGAGATCGGCATCACCGCCTACGGCGTGCTCTCGCGCGGTCTGATCAGCGGCCACTGGCAGCCAGACCGCCAACTCGAAGGGCGCGATTTCCGCAGCCGCGCCCCGCGCTTTCAGGGCCAGAACCTGGAGCGCAACCTGGCCCTGGTCGAGCAGCTGCGGGCTGTGGCGCAGGCACAGAATGCCTCTGTGGCCCAGATCGCGATCGCCTGGGTGCTGTCGCGCGGCGAGGACATCGTGCCGCTGATCGGCGCCCGGACGCCGGAGCGTCTGAGTGAGGCGCTGGGAGCGCTCGAGCTGTCCCTCAGCGAGGATGAGCTACGGTCGATCGAGGAGGCGATGCCGGCCGAGGCCGCCGCCGGCGACCGATATCCGGAACCGCAGATGGCCCAGCTCGACAGTGAGCGCTAGTGCGACGCTAGAACGTCGGGTGATACTCGCCGAAGACGTCGCGCATCGCCGCGCACACCTCGCCCAGCGAGCAGCGATCCTTGAGGGCCTGGCGTAGGCTGGGCAGCATGTTCTCGGTGCCCCGGGCCGCGTGACGGACCTCCTCGAGCCGCCGGGCGACCAGCTCCTGGTCGCGGTTCTGCTTGAACGCCTTCAGGCGCCGCACCTGCTCGCGCTCTGACTCGGGGTCGACGCGGAGGATGTCGGGCACCTCGGGTGTGTCCTCGACGAACTTGTTGACCCCGACGACGATGTCCTGGCCGATGCGGTAGCGCTCGTGGTAGCCGAACGCAGACTCCTCGATCTCGTTCTTCATGAAGTCGATCGCCTGGACCGAGCCACCGAGCTCGTCGATCTTGGCGATCAGCTCCTTGGAGCGCAGCTCGAGCTCGTCGGTCAGCGCCTCGACGAAGTACGAGCCGGCGAACGGGTCGACCGTATCGGCCGCACCAGATTCGTGGCCGATGATCTGCTGGGTGCGCAGGGCGATCTTGGCCGCGCGCTCGGTGGGCAGTGCCAGCGCCTCGTCGAAACCGTTGGTGTGGAGCGACTGCGTTCCGCCGCAGACGGCGGCGAACCCCTGCAGCGCGACGCGGACGATGTTGTTCTCGGGCTGCTGCGCGGTCAGCGTGACCCCGCCTGTCTGGGTGTGGAAACGCAGGCGCCACGAGCGCTCGTCCTGGGCCCCGAAGCGCTCACGCATGATCTCGGCCCACATCCGCCGGGCGGCGCGGAACTTGGCGATCTCCTGGAAGACGTTGTTGTGGCCGTTGAAGAAGAAGGCCAGGCGCGGGGCGAACCTGTCCACCTCCAGCCCGGCGTCGAGCGCGGACTGCACGTAGGCGATCCCGTTGGCCAGCGTGAAGGCCACCTCCTGCACGGCCGAGCAGCCCTTCTCGCGGAAGTGGTAGCCGCTGATCGAGATCGTGTTCCACTTCGGCACACGCTCGTTGCAGTAGGCGAACAGATCGGTGGTGAGCCGGATCGCCCCCTCCGGCGGGTAGATGAAGTTTCCGCGGGCGATGTACTCCTTGAGGATGTCGTTCTGGGTCGTGCCGCGCAGCTGCTCGGCCGGAACGCCCTGTTCTTCACCGACCAGCTCGTAGAGCAGCAGCAACACGCTGGCGGGCGCGTTGATCGTCATCGACGTCGAGACCTCGCTCAGCGGGATCTCGTCGAAGGCGGTGCGCATGTCGTCGATCGTGTCGATCGCCACCCCGGTCCGCCCGACCTCGCCGAGGCAGCGCGGGTCGTCCGAATCCAGCCCGAGCTGGGTCGGGAGGTCGAAGGCCATGCTCAGGCCGGTCGAGCCGTGCGCCAGCAGATAGCGGTAGCGCTCGTTTGACTCCTTGGCGCTGGCGTAGCCTGCGTACTGGCGGTGCGTCCACAGCTGCTTGCGGTACATGTCCCGATGAATGCCCCGCGTGTAGGGGTAGGCGCCGGGCTCACCGAGCCGCTCGGCCAGATCTGGCGGCAGGTCCTCGTCGGTGTACAGCGGCTTGACCTCGATGCCGGAGTCGGTGAAGCGGCGTGGATCGTCGGGGCCGACGATCGGAGCGATCGTCCGGTGCTCGGGCGTGGTGGCCATGGTCACGGAGGTTACCCGCGGCGCGCCTCACGCGGGCCCGGTGGGCGCGACTGAGGCGAGACTGATCTGACACTGACAACCGGCCGCCAAGTCCCTACCTTCCTGAGTGCCCATTCAAGCGCGGGGCGGTGGCGGGCGATCAACCACTCCTTTCTGGTCGTGGACGGGCGAGGGAACCGGGGCCCTCGCCCGGGGGCAGAAGCCTCGCGACGGCCGGCCCGCGGGTCGGCCGTCGTCCGCGTGGTGCTGGCGTTGGACGGGCTGGGCGAGACCCGCCATCACATTGAGTCCAACGTTGTTCCAGATTATCTATAACAACGTTGGAGTCATCCGCGATCGACCCGCTCACCCCTTCCCTGCAGACCGGATCGCGAGTGCGAGACCCTAGAGCACCTTGGACAGGAAGGAGCGCGTCCGCTGGTGCTGCGGGTTGGACAGCAGGGCCGATGGGGGGCCGGACTCGACAACGACACCGTCGTCCATGAACACGACGCTGTCGGCCACCTCGCGGGCGAAGCCCATCTCGTGGGTCACGACGATCATCGTCATGCCATCCTTGGCCAGCTGGCGCATCGCGTCGAGCACGTCGCCGACGAGCTCGGGATCGAGCGCAGAGGTCGGCTCGTCGAACAGCATCAGCTTGGGCTGCATGGCCAGTGCGCGGGCGATCGCCACCCGCTGCTGCTGACCGCCGGACAGCGCCACCGGGTAGCTGTCGAGCTTGTCGCCCAGACCGACCCGGCTCAGGAGATCGCGACCGCGCTGTCGCGCCTCGTCGCGCGAGGCCCCACCGACCCGAACCGGTGCCAGCGTGACGTTGCCCATGGCGGTCATGTGCGGGAACAGGTTGAAATGCTGGAAGACCATCCCGATCTCGGCCCGCTTCTTGGCCACCTCGCGCTCGTGCAGCTCGTAGAGCTTGCCGGCCTGCTCCCGGTAGCCCACGAGCTCGCCGTCTACTGACAGGCGGCCCGCGTTGATCTCCTCCAGGTGATTGATGCAACGCAGGAACGTCGACTTACCCGAGCCCGAGGGTCCGAGCAGACACATCACCTCGCCACGCTGGACCTCGAGGTCGATCCCCTTGAGGACCTCGACACGCCCGAAGCGCTTGTGCAGCCCCTCGGCCTTGACCATCGGAATGCTCATGGTGCCGCCTCCGACCCCCGGCCGAGTCTGAACGAGAGCCAGCGTGAGGCAAACCCAACGCGCTCGCTGCGGGAGAACCCGCGCCCGAATCTTCGCTCGATGAAGTACTGGCCCACGTAGGCGACGCTCGTCATCGCGAGGTACCAGATCCCCGCCACCACCAGAAGCGGGATCGTCTGGTAGGTCACGTCGTAGATCTGTTGAACCGAGTAGAGCAGCTCCGTGTATGCGATCACGCTGACGAGCGATGTGTTCTTGAGCATCGAGATCGTCTCGTTGCCGGTGGGCGGCAGGATCACCCGCATGGCCTGGGGCAGGACCACGTAGCGCATCGTCTGCAGACGTGATAGGCCCAGCGACGAGGCCGCCTCGCTCTGGCCCTCGCCGACGGACAGGATGCCCGCGCGGACGATCTCAGCCATGTATGCGCCCTCGTTCAGTCCCAGACCGAGCAGTGCGGCGACCAGCGGAGTGATGATCTTGTTCCCGTTGGCGTGGATCAGTGCCGGCCCAAACGGAATGCCGACATCGATCTTGGGGAACAGCGACGTGATGTTGTACCAGAAGTAGATCTGCAGCAGGAGGGGTGTCCCGCGGAAGAACCAGATGTACAGCCAACTCGCGCCCGAGACGATCGGGTTGATCGACTGGCGCATCACGGCGAGAATCACCCCGAGGACCACCCCGATGACCATCGACAGGACCGTCAGCTCGAGCGTCACCAACACGCCGTGGAGGACGCGCGAGTTGAACAGATAGTGCCCGACGACGCTCCACTGGAAATGCGGATTGGTGATGATCGCGCGGACGATCGACGCCACGATCACGAGAACAATCGCGGCGGCGATCCAGCGCCCCGGGCGCCGCACCGGGACGGCCTTGATGTCTTCAGGCCGTCCCTTCGTCTCTTCAGTCAGCTCGGAGGTACTCACCTCTGAGCGTCAGTCTGACACCTAGCTCGTCGCTCCGTTGATTTTTACCTGCGCAGGCGGAATGGCTCCGGCCTGGATCCCCCATTTGGTGAGGATCGCCATGTACTGGCCGTTCTTCATGATCACCTTGAGCGCCGCGAGCATCGGCTTGGCCAGCCCGCTGTTCTTCGGTACGGCCAGCCCGTACGGGGCGTTCTCGATCGACGACCCGACGAGCTTGAACTGCCCGTTGGACTTCTTGACCTGATACGCGGCCACCGGGGAGTCGGCGAAGCCCAACTGCGCGCGGCCACTCGACAGGGCGAGGTTTGCCCCGTTCTGGTCGGGATAGGCGAGCACGGTAACGGCGGCCTTGCCGGCCTTCTTGCACTTGGCGCTCTGGTTGGTGGCATCGGTCTGCTCGGTGGTGCCCTTCTCGACGGCCACCGTGTGTCCGCACAGATCGGCCAGGCCCGAGACGGTCGTGCCGCCCTGAGCCTTGGTGAAGAACGACTCACCGGCCACGAAGTAGTCGACGAAGTCGACCTGCTTCTCGCGCTCCTTCGTGTCGGTGAACGAAGACGCGCCGACGTCGTACTTGCCGGCTGTGAGCCCCGGGATGATGCTGTCGAAGGTCTGGTTGACGACGTTGACCTTGAGACCCATGACCTTGCCGAGGGCCTGCATCAGATCCGGATCCATGCCCACGACCGTGTGGCCGTCAGAACCGATGAACTCGTTCGGCGCGTAGCTCGCGTCAGACGCGACCGTGATCCCCTTGGACTTGATCGCCGCCGGCACCAGCTTGACGACCGAGGCCGAGGCGCCGGTGCTGGCGCCCGCGCTGCTCGAGGCTGCGGTGGTGCTCGAGGCCGTCGACGACGAACTGCTGCTGCTTCCGCACCCGACGACGCCCGCGACGGCGATCACAGCCAGCGACGCGACGAGCCCGGTCCTCCTCCATTTATTCATGTGACTCCTTCTCGTTGAAACCGCCCCTGACCTGTGAGCGCAGGATAAGCAACGAATCCACCTGAGCGTCCGAGGATTAACGCGTCGCCAACAGAGAGCTAGCCTTGGCCCTATGCGCGTCAAGGTCCGTCTGTTTGCCGTCCTGCGAGAGCGGGCCGGTGCCAATGAGCTCGAGCTCGAGCTCCCCGACGGCGCGCGTGTCGGCGATGCGCTCGATCGCGTCGAAACCCTCACCGAGGGTGTCCCCGTGGTGATGGCCGTCAACCAGGACTACGCCGAGCCAACGGATCTGCTGCACCCGGGCGACGAACTGGCGCTGATCCCGCCGGTATCGGGAGGTTCGACCGGGGTGATGCATGCGCGCGTGACCGACGAACCGCTGTCGCTCGAGGTGCTGATGCAGCTGGTCCGGGATCCTCGCGCGGGAGCCGTGGTGACGTTTCTCGGCGTCACCCGCGAGGTCTCCGAGCTGCAGTACGAGGCCTATGCAGAGATGGCCCAGGGCAAGATCGCGGAGATCGTCGCGGCGGCCGTCGAGCGTCATGGACTGTGCGCCGCCGCGGCCGAGCATCGCCTCGGCACCGTCCCGCTCTCGGAGCCATCGGTCGCCGTCGCCGCATCGGCACCCCACCGCGACGCCGCGTTCGCCGGCGCACGCGAGATCATCGATCAGATCAAGGCCCAGGCTCCGATCTGGAAGAAGGAGGAGGGTGAGTGGGTGCAAGGGACCACGCCGCAGCCCTGAGAGAGCTCCCCGCGGTGCACGATCTGGCCGCGGCCCTGGGGGGCTCGCATCCGCTGGCCGTGGCTGCCGCCCGCCAGGCCATCGACGAGCGCCGCGAACAGGTGCGCGCCGGCCAGGGACAGGGTGGTGACCTCCTGGAGCGAGCGCGCGAGCTGCTGGCCGAGCTCGAGGCCCCATCGCTGCGGCGGGTCGTCAATGCCACCGGCGTGATCGTCCACACCAACCTCGGTCGCGCCCCCCTCGCCGACGCGGCGCGCGAGGCGGTGACGAGGGCTGCGCGCGGCTACTCGAACCTCGAATTCGACCTCGACTCGGGTCAGCGAGGAACCCGCTCAGCGCACGTCGAGGCGCTCCTCGTCGAACTCGCCGAGGCCGAGGCTGCATCCGTCGTGAACAACGGCGCGGCCGCCGTCCTGCTCGCCGTTGCCGCATTGGCCGGGCCGGGTCGGTCGATCATCGTCTCGCGCGGACAGTTGGTGGAGATCGGGGGCGGCTTCCGCATTCCTGAAGTGATCGCCCAGTCCGGCGCCGCGCTGGTCGAGGTTGGAACGACGAACCGCACACGGCTGGCCGACTACGAGCGGGCGCTGGCCGGAGCGCCGGGAACGGTGGGAGCGATCCTCCGGGTCCACCCCTCCAACTTCAGGACGCTGGGGTTCGTCGAGGACGTCTCGATCGAGGCGCTGTGCGGGCTCGGTGCCCCGGTCATCGACGATGTCGGGTCGGGCGTGCTGGCCGACGCGCGCGGCATGCCGGCGCTGAGCGAGGAGCCTTCGGTGAAACGCTCGATCGCCGCCGGTGCCGCGCTCGTCTGCTGTTCGGGCGACAAGCTCCTCGGCGGTCCTCAGGCGGGGCTGCTGCTGGGGCGCCGGGCGGCGATCCGTGCCGCGGGTCGCCACCCCCTGGCCCGAGCGGTGCGAATCGACAAGCTCTCGCTGGCCGCGCTGGAGGCCACGCTGCGGCTGTACCGCGACCCCGCCCGAGCGCGCCGCGAGATCCCAGTGCTGGCGATGCTCGATGTCGATGGGGACGTGTTGGACCGCAGGGCTCGGTCACTCGCCGAGGCGATCGGGCTCGATCGCTGTGAGATCGTGCGCACTCAGGCGCGGGTGGGCGGCGGGGCCCTGCCGTTGCTCGAGCTCGAGGGGCCCGCGGTGTCACTGCGGGGCACTGCGGACCCGGTCTCGGTCGCTCAGGTCCTGCGCGCGGCCGACCCCCCCGTCATCGGGCGCATCCACGAGGGCCGCTTCCTGCTCGACCCGCGCACGCTGAGCGACGATGAGCTTGCGCTCGTCGCGGACGCCGTGCGAGCCGTCGGGCGCACGCCGTGACGGCGGGGCCGCTGACCCTCGGTACCGCCGGCCACATCGACCACGGCAAGACCACGCTGATCGGCGCATTGACCGGCGTCGACACCGATCGCCTGCCTGAAGAGCACGCCCGAGGAATCTCGATCGAGCTCGGCTACGCCGGGTTCCAGCTGCCCTCCGGTCGACGGCTGTCGGTGGTCGACGTACCGGGTCACGAGCGGTTCGTGCGCACAATGGTGGCCGGCGCCACCGGGATCGACATGTATCTGATGACGGTGGCGGCAGATGACGGGGTGATGCCGCAGACGCGCGAGCACGCGGCCGTACTTAGAGCCCTGGGCGTTCACGCCGGGGTCGTGGCCGTGACCAAGAGCGACCTGAGCCACCCGGAGGCGGCGATGCTTGCGGCCGGCGAGTTGCTTCCGGGAGCCGACGTGGTTCCAGTCTCGGCGCGAACGGGCACGGGCCTCGACGACCTCCTGGCGGCCCTCGATCGCGTGGCAGGGCGGCTGACGAGCCGGGGTGAGGGCCCGGGACCGCCGCGCCTGCACATAGACCGCGTATTCACGATCCGCGGCGCGGGAACGGTGGTCACCGGCACGCTGTGGTCGGGATCGGTTACCCGTGGAGATCAGCTCATGCTGGTCGGCGCCGGGCTGCGGGCCGCAGAGGGGCTGCGGGCCCGCGTTCGGGCGGTCCAGGTCCACGACCGGCCGGTGGAGGCGGCCGAGGCCGGGCAGCGCGTGGCGGTGAACCTCAGCGGTGTGTCGGTCGATCAGGTCTCGCGTGGCGATGTCCTCGTCGCCGCTGATGCCGGGCTGACGCCAACCCACCTGATCGATGCCCGTCTCGAGTTCGGCGAACGAGAGCCGGACCACGGCGCACGGGTTCAGATTCATCACGGAACTCGCGAGAGCCCGGCACGGGTTGCCTGGCTGGGCGGCCCGTACTGGCAGCTGCGCCTCGAGCGGCCGCTGGTCGCTCTTCGCGACGACCACCTCGTGGTGCGCCAGATCGCGCCACCGGACACGATCGGTGGAGGAGTGGTTCTCGACCCGACCCCTCGCAAGCACGGTCCCTCGCGGGCCCTAATCGAACGCCTGGGCAAGCTGGCTCGGGGCGAGACGCCGGCGACCCCCACGGCCGCCCCGGCCAGCCCGACGACCCCAGCACAAGAGCCACGCCCACTCTCCCCCGGGGCTCTGGCGCTCGAGCGCCGTCTGCGCGACGCCGGGTTCGAGCCGCCGCTCGACTCCGAGCTCGAAGCCGCGGACCTCGGCGCACTGAGAGCGGCCGGGCGGGCGGTGCGGGTGTCGAAGACGCTCCACTACCACCCCGACGTGCTCGACCAGGCCCGTCGCCGGGTGATCGCGATCGCGGACGGCGAAGGCGGCGCCATCACCCTGGGGCGCCTGCGGGACGAGCTCGGTACCTCGCGCAAGTTCGCCCAGGCGCTGCTCGAGCACTTCGACAGCGAGAGGGTGACCGTCCGCCGCGGCGAGCAGCACGTCCTGCGCCGGCGGCGCTCCTAGACGGCCACTAGCCTCAGAGGGCCCCGCCGGCGGCGGGCGGTGCGGTCGGGTCGGCCGCTTGACCACCCGGATGCTCGCGGGCCAGATAGTCCTCGACGACGTTCGGCGTCTCAACGGCCCGTTGCGCCACTGCGAGCAGCGAGGACATCGTGGCCACCTCCTCGACCTGTTCCTTGAGAAACCACTGCACGAACTGTTCGCTCAGGTAGTCGCCCTCCTCACGGGCGACACCGACCAGCGCGGCGATCTGGTCCGAGACCCGGCGCTCCTGGTCGAGCGCGAGGGCGATCGGCGCGACCAGATCAGCGAACTGCGTCTCCGGGGCATTGACCCCCGGGATCGACACGGCGGCGTCGGTGTCGAGCAGATAGCGGACCATCATCATCGCGTGGTTGCGTTCCTCCACGGCCTGGCCGTAGAAGAACGCCGCCAGCTGGGGCAGCGTCTGCGACTCGAAGTAGACGGCGTTGGCTATGTACTGCTGCGAAGCGGCAAATTCGTAGGCGATCTGCTCGTTCAGGCGTTCGACAAACCGGGCCGCGGCCATCACGTCTCCTCTCGTTGCTGTGCCCGAGGATCCTATTGACAGCGCGTGAGGTCCCGACCTCGATGTAGATTGGCGGGCATGTCAACCTGCCTCGTCACCGGTGGCGCGGGATTCCTGGGCTCGCATCTCTGCGATGAGTTGCTCAGTCGCGGCCACCGCGTCATCTGCATCGACAACCTGGAAACCGGGTCGCTCGCCAACATCGAGCACATCCGCACCGACCAGTTCATCCACCTGAACCTGGACATCATCGAGCCGTACTACATCGACGAGTCCGTCGACTTCGTCTACCACCTGGCCTCGCCGGCATCGCCGATCGATTATCTGCGGCTTCCACTGCATACGCTGAAGGTCGGCTCGTATGGCACCCATCACACGCTCGGCCTGGCCAAGAAGCACCGCGCACGCTTCCTTATCGCCTCGACCAGCGAGGTCTACGGCGACCCCAAGGTGCACCCGCAACCCGAGGGCTACTGGGGCCACGTGAACCCGATTGGTCCGCGTGGGGTCTACGACGAGGCCAAGCGCTACGCGGAGGCCCTGACCATGGCGTACCACCGCCAGCAGGGCGTCGACACGGCGATCGTCCGGATCTTCAACACCTACGGCCCGAGAATGCGCCCAAACGACGGCCGCGCGATCCCCACCTTCCTACGCCAGGGGCTCCAGGATCGGCCGATCACCGTGTTCGGTGATGGGTCGCAGACGCGCTCGTTCTGTTACGTCGAGGACGAGATCCGCGGTTTGATCGCCCTGGCCGAGTCCGGGTACCACAACCCGGTCAACATCGGCAATCCGAACGAGTTCACACTGCTCGAGCTGGCCAAGGCGGTGATCGAGGTGACCGGCTCACGCTCGGAGATCGTGTTCGAGGCGCTTCCCACTGACGACCCCCAGGTCCGCCAACCGGATATCACGCTGGCCCGGGAGATCCTCGGCTGGGAGCCGAAGATCGATCTGCGCGAAGGGCTCCGGCGGACGATCGAGCAGTCCGGCGTCGAGGCGCTCGTCGGCGCCATTCGATAACGATCGCGGGCCAGAGAATCCTGGCAACCGACCGTTGCAACGCTTAGGGTGCCGGATAGCCGGTCCCGGCAGGCCCCCCACTCAGGCAAGGCTTTCTTCGTAACTTCGATGTCAAGATACCGTTACGACAGGGGGGAAGTGATGACGGTTCGGTCGACACAGTGACAACCGAGCAGCAAGAGGCGAGCGGGCACCCGAACGGGACCGTGCAGAGTCCCGCACCGCTCGCGCTCCCCGAGCGTGACGTCCGGCGCAAGCGTCCTCAGCTGCTCAGGTTCCTGTTGCAGCTCGAGACGCTGCGTCGCATCGCCCGCGTCGTGTCGCTGCTCGTCCTCGATCTGATCGGGGTCGCCGGCGCGCTGTTCACGGCGCTGATTCTCAAGAGCGCGATCCAGGGAGTCTCGGGCGCCTCGATCGCCTGGCACGAGACCCGCCACTGGGTCTCGTTCGCCTACCTCATCACGGTGCTGATGTTCGCCCGCGCCGATCTGTACGCCGATCGCCCGCGACGTCCCGGTCTCGCGCAGATCGCCACCGCGCTGTTCCAGGCCACCGTGATCTCGCTGGTCTTCGCGCTGGCCAATGGCGAGCATTTCTCGAGCTACTACATCTTCTACGGCTCGCTCTTCTTCGGCACCGTGTACATCGCCACGTTGCGCGAGCTCCATCTGCGCGCCACCGGGTGGCTGCTCGAGCAGGCGGGCTACGAGCGTCGAGCGCTCCTCGTCGGCTCCGGTAAGCACATCGAGGCGGTGGCCCACGCGCTGGCCGACCGCGCGAAGACCCGCGTGGCCCTCGTCGGCTACATCTCGCTGACACCGCGCCCGCAGAACGGTCTGCGATCGCTGGGAGACCTGACCGACCTCAGCGAGATCCTCGGCCGCGAGCGTGTGCAGGAGGTGATCATCGCCGACCCCGACTTTCCGCAGGAGCGGGCCGTCGAGCTCGTCGACCTCTGCCACCAGCGCGGGGTCACCGTTCACGTCGCGCCGTCGACGATGGAGATCCTGTTCGACCGCGCCGAGTTCGTGCCCGGCCAGAGCGTTCCGCTGTTCACCCTGCGCCCGCCGGTGTTCGCCGGGATCGACTACGCGCTCAAGCGCTCGTTCGACCTCGTCCTCTCGACGGTCGGGCTGATCCTGCTCAGTCCCGTGCTGCTGGCGATCGCGATCGCGGTCAAGCTGAGCTCGCGCGGGCCTGCGATCTACCGCTCGGTGAGGCCGGGTATCGCCGGCAAGCCGTTCTCCTGCTTCAAGTTCCGCACCATGCGCGAGCAGTCCGAGCAGATCCAGGCTGACCTGGAGCCCCTCAACGAGCAGTCGGGCGCGCTGTTCAAGATCCGCCACGACCCCCGCCTGACCCGGGTAGGTCGGTTCCTGCGCCGTTTCTCCCTCGACGAGCTGCCCCAGCTGGTCAACGTGATCCGAGGCGAGATGTCACTGGTCGGCCCGCGCCCACTGCCGATGCGCGATTTCGAGCGACTCGAGGAGTGGCACAAGAAGCGCTACCTGGTTCTGCCGGGAATCACTGGTCTGTGGCAGGTGTCCGGGCGTTCCGAGCTCGATTTCGACGACCTCGTGCGCCTCGACTTCCTCTACCTCGAGCGCTGGTCGATCATGCTCGACCTATCGATCCTGATCAAGACGATCCCCGCGGTCTTGAGCCGGCGGGGGGCGTTCTAGCCGGATCTTGAGCGGGCCAGATAGGCTCCGCCTACACATGCCGCCCGCCGAGCGCTTCGTGATCACCTTTGCCGCCTCCCCGCCGCAGGAGCCGCTGCCCTATGGGCGGTGGGCCGACACGCTACGAGGCTACTTCCTCGCCGCCGTCGAGCAGATCGACAGCGAGGGCGAGGACATCGGCGAGCCGGAGGACATCAAGTGGTTCCCCGATCGCTCCTACGGCGGCCGCACCTACGTCCCGGCCGTCGCGCCGACCAGTGAGGCGTATGAGCTGTTCGGCTTTGTCTCGTTCACCGAGGGCGAAGGGGGCCCCGCGGACTTCGAGGCACGGGCGGACTTCACCTCTGAGACCGCGGAGTCCAACCCGGACTGGAAGCTTGATCTCAACGATGACGTGATCGGGTCTTGGCGGGGCGAGCAGGGCAAGACGGCCGACATGACGCTCGTCTGGGGCCAACCGATGATCCCCGGAGGCGCGATCGTTACCGCAGAGCTGGCCAACCTGGCCGTCGATCAGTGCGAGCTATCCGATGAGCGCTTCACGCTGCTCGCCCCCGACAACTACCGCGGCGACTTCCTCGAGGTCAAGCTGTGGAGCGGGCGAGGCCAGGAGCTGGCCCGTGAGTCCCTCTATGTGGACGAGGACGAGGACGCGGGACCGAAGGGGCCGAAGAAGGCGAAGAGGCCGAGGAAGCCGAAGAGGGCTGAGTCAACGCGGCGGGCAGGCGCAGCCGCACCTCGTCCTCGGTGAGCGGGAAGTGGCAGGCGGCCCGCGTGCCGCTGCCCTTTTCCGCGAGGAGCGGCTCCTCGGTCGAGCACAGCTCCTGAGCCTTGGGGCAGCGGGTGTGGAACCGGCAGGCGCTCGGCGGGTTGGCCGGGCTCGGAACATCGCCCGACAGAAGCTGGCGCTCGCGCCGCCCCCCAACCGGATCGGGGACCGGGACGGCCGAGAGCAGCGCGCCGGTGTAGGGGTGGCGCGGGAACGCGTAGAGCGAGCCGCCCGGGCCGATCTCGACCACCTTGCCCAGGTACATGACGGCCACGCGATTACACATGTGGCGCACCACGCTGAGGTCGTGGGCGATGAACACCAGGGTCAGGCCCATCTCGCGTTGTAGGCCTCGCAGCAGGTTGAGCACCTGGGCCTGGATCGAGACATCGAGCGCCGAGACGGGCTCGTCGGCGATGAGGATCTTCGGCTCGAGCGCGATCGCGCGGGCCACACCGATGCGCTGGCGCTGCCCGCCCGAGAACTCGTGCGGATAGCGGTTGTAGTGCTCGGGGTTCAACCCGACGCGATCCATCAGCTCCTGAACCCGCTTCTTGCGCCGGCCCTCCCCCTTGTACATCCCGTGGATGATGTACGGATCGGCGATGATCGAGCCGACCGTCTTGCGCGGGTTCAGAGACGAGAAGGGGTCCTGGAAGATCATCTGCATGTGGCGGTGGAGCTCTTTCAGCGCGGGACCGTTGCGCAGCGCGATGTCCTCGCCCTCGAACTTCACCGTTCCGGAGGTGGGATCGAGCAGGCGGACCAGGAGCCGCGCGGTGGTGCTCTTCCCGCAGCCGGTCTCACCGACCAGCCCCAGGGTCTCGCCGGGGTAGATATCGAACGACACCCCGTCCACGGCCCGCACGGCACCGATCTGGCGCTGGAAGATCACCCCGCGGGTGATCGGGAAGTGCTTGACCAGATCGATCACTTCCATGATCGGCCTGCCGTTCGAGTCAGCACTCATGAGCCACTGTCCTGAGCGACTCCAAACGCCCCCGGAGTCGGCTCGCCGGCCCCATCGCTCAGATGGCGCAGCGCGCCCGGCTCAAGCCCATTCTGCAGGCCGTGCCAGATCTGCGATCGAACCGTCGGGGTGAGCAGGCAGGCCACCTGGTGATCGTGATCTCCTGGCACCGGCTCGAGCTGGGGATCGATGCGTTTGTGCGACTCGTGCACGTAGGGGCAGCGGGGATGGAAGTGGCAGCCCGAGGGAGGGTTTATCAGGCTGGGTGGGCGCCCGGCGATCGGCACCAATTCCTCGCTGGGAGGCGTGTCGAGCCGCGGTATCGACTTCAGCAGGCCCCACGTGTACGGATGCTGAGGTCGCTTGAAGATGTGCTCGGTGCCAGCGTGCTCGACGATCCGCCCGGCGTACATCACACAGATCTCATCCGCAGTCTCGGCCACGACCCCGAGATCATGCGTGATGATGATGATGGCCATCCCGAGCCGCTGTTGGAGGTCCTCCAACAGCGCGAGGATCTGCGCCTGCACCGTAACGTCGAGCGCGGTGGTGGGTTCGTCGGCGATCAGCAGCTTGGGCTCGTTGGCCAGCGCCATGGCGATCATCACGCGCTGGCGCATTCCGCCGGAGAACTCGTGCGGGAACTGATCGACCCGCCGCGCAGGGTCGGGGATGCCAACCAGGTCCAGCAGTTCGACTGCGCGAGCACGGGCGGCCGATTTCGACATGCTGCGGTGGATGAGCACGGCCTCGACCAGCTGCTTGCCGACCTTGTAGAACGGGTGCAACGAGGAGAGGGGATCCTGGAAGATCATCGCGATGTCGTTGCCCCGGATCGAGCGCAGCTGGTCGTCGGACATCTGCACCAGATCCTTGCCCTCGAACAGCATCTTTCCCTCGACGTGAGCACCCTGCGTGCGGGTCAGGCCGAGCGTGGTCAGCGAGGAGACGCTCTTCCCCGACCCGGATTCCCCGACGATCCCCAGCGTCTGGCCAATGTCGATCTCATAGGAGACACCGTCGACCGCACGCACCAGCCCGTCCTCGGTCGGGAAGGTGACCTTCAGGTCCTCGACCTCGAGCAGGCTCACGAGTAGCGGACTCGAGGATCGAGGTAGGCATAGAGGATGTCGACGACGATGTTCGCGAAAACGATGAATATCGCCGCCAGAAGCACGGTTCCCTGAACAATCGGAAAATCGGCGTGCGTGATCGCGTCGTAGTTCAGCCTTCCGATCCCGGGTATGTCGAACACGGTCTCGACCAGCACCGCGCCGCCGAGCAGGATCGCCACGTCGAGGCCGAGGACCGTCACCAGCGGAGTGATGGCTGAGCGCAGTCCGTGCTTGAACACCACTCGGTTCTCGGGCAGGCCCTTGGCGCGTGCGGTGCGGATGTAGTCCTCGCCCATCACGTCGATCAGGCTCCCCCGCACGAGCCGCGCGTAAATCGCCGCCGACGTGGCAGCGAGCACGAACCACGGCATCAGCAACGATTGGAACCAGTCGAGCGGGTTATTGGTGATGCCGGTGTAACTCCCAGCCCCGTGCAGGAACGGAATCGGGAACTGGCCGATGTCGGAGGCAAAGAGGAACAGACACAGGAGGCCGAGCCAGTAGACCGGAGCCGAGACGAAGATCAGCGAAATGCCCATCGTCGTGCGGTCGAGGATGCTCCGGCGCTTGATCGCGGAGATGATCCCCACGGGAATCCCCATGGCCAGCCAGATGATCACCGACCCCACGGTGAGCGAGATGGTCGCCGGCAGACGATTGAAGATCAGGCTGGTGACCGATTCCGAGCTGTAATAGCTGTAGCCCAGGTTGAAGTGCAGGACCAAATTCTTGAAGTAGATCCAGAACTGGGTGTAGACCGGCTTGTCGGTGCCCAGCGAGTGGGCAATGTCGTTGATCACCGCCTGTGACGGCGTGCGGCCGGCGCGGAGCACCGCCGGGTTGACGTTGGGCAGCAGATAGAAGATCACGAATGTGATTACCATCACCGCGAACACCAGGACAATGCCCCACAGAATGCGACGGATGATGTACTGAATCACGACGTGGTCCCTGGGTCAGGAGGATGGGGCCCCGCCGCCGGCGAGGCCCCATCACATTGAGTGCCTATTTCAACGACGTCCAGCCGTAGTCCCACGAACCAACGTTCCACAGATCGCTGATTCCGCGGACGTTCTTGGACTCGATATTGGGTTGCTTGGTGAAATAGAACGGGGCGGCCACGGCGTTGGCGACGAGCATCTTGTCGACGTTCGCCCACGCCGTCGCACGGGCTGAGGCGCCGACGGTCTTCTCGGCCGCCCTCATCGCCTTGTCAAGCGGCGTTGTCGCCTGGCCCGGATGCGGGCCGCCCGGGCCGTCCTGCCAACTGGTCTGCGACCAGTTGGAGTTGTTCGTCGTCACGATGTTGTATCCGGCAAACGTCGGATCCAGCAGCGTCTGCGGATCCGCCCAGTCACGAATCCATCCGACGTTCGGGCAGACATCGATCTCCTGCTTGGGCACGCCGCAGTACTTCCCGTACATGACCGGCTGATCGACGATGTTGAAGTTCGTCTTGAACCCCAGCGCCAGCGCGGCCTGGTTGGCGATGGACGCCCACTTGTCGGCCGGGTCGCCGGTCGAGCCGACGATCTTGATCGTGTCCGAACCGGTGTACTTGCCGCTGGAATAGCCGGCGAGCTTCATGTACTTCTGGGCCACGGACAGGTTGCCGTCCGGGTAGTTGTTGTAATCGACATTCGGCCCGTGGTCGCCGCCCGACTGGGAATAGCCCTCGGAACCCGGATAGATGAAGTGGGTTCCGACCGAACCGACGACATCGCCGCCGGCCACCTTGACCATCTCCTCGCGATCGAGCGCGGCCCAGAACGCCTTGCGCACGTTCACGTTGGCGAACGGACCCTGCTTGTTGTTGAGCGCGACGTAGTAGTCGCCGGCGCCGGGAACGGCGACCAGCTGGTTGTAGTACTGCTGGTAGGCCAGCTTGACCGAAGGACCCGAGGGCGCATCGCCGTTGACCATGCTCTGCCCGGTCAGGATCTGGCGCGGGAACACGTTCGGATCGCCACCGATGTTGATGTTGATCTGGTTCAGGTACGCCGGCCGCGGATCGGTCGACGCATTCCAGTTCGGGTTGCGAACCAGCGTCATCGACTTGCCCGGCTGGTAACCAATACCGGTCACCTTGCCCTGGGCATTTGACTTGATCATGTACGGCCCGGTGGCGACGAGATAGGTGCCGTACTGCGTCGGCTTCTTGGCGTCGAGCGGGGCCGCGAACGACTTCGGGACCGGGGCGGTGAGCGGCAGCGACAGCGCGCCCTCGAAGAACGATCCGTACGGACCCGTCAGGTGGAAGACGATCGTGTACTTATTGGGCGTCTGGATCCCACTGATCGGCCCGCCGGTTGCCTTACTGGCGCCGACGATGTAGTCGAAGTAGGACGGGAAGTACGGGTTGGCCACGTTCGGGTTGGCGCCGCGCTCGATCGCGTAGGCGACGTCGGCCGACGTGACCTCGCGATTGACCGGCGGGCTGAAGTGGACTCCATGCCGGATGTTCACGGTCACGGTCTTTCCGCCGTCGCTGACCGTGGGCATAGCCGAGGCGAGATCGGGAATCAGCTTGGTCGAGCTGTTGGGGGGAAAGATGAGCAGCGGCCGCTGCGTTGGGTACATGATCTCGTAGTCCAGCGAGAAGTACGTCTCTCCGGGATCGAGGTGCTGGAAGTCCTCGTGCTGGAACACGGTCAGGGTCCCGCCCTTCTGGCCGTTGGTCAGATCCTGACCCGAACCGTCGAGCGCCGGCTTGATGGTTGAACCGGAGGTGCTACCTCCGCTCGAGCTGCTTCCAGAACCGCTCGAGCCCCCGCATGCGGCCAGTGCGAGCGTCACCCCGCACACGAGACCGACCGATGCGAGTCCTCGCATCATCGACTTCATATTCCCCTCCTGTAGTGATCTGGCCGTCACCTGTCGGCCTTTGGGTTCAGCGCGTCCTGCAACCCGTCACCGACAAGGTTGAACGCGAATACGGTCAGCAAAAGAGCAAGCCCCGGAAACAGCATGTACCACCATGCGGTCTGGTAGTTGGGCGAGGCGTCGGCGATCATCTGCCCCCAGCTCGCCGTCGGCGGCTTGACGCCGACACCGAGGAACGAGAGCCCGGCTTCGAACAGGATGTTCACCGGAATCAGCAGGCTGGCGTAGACGATGATCGGGGCCACCAAGTTGGGCAGGACCTCGCGGAACATGATCCGTTTGTTCGAGGCACCCAGCGAGCGCGAGGCCTCGACAAACTCCTTCTCGCGCAGTGACAGAACCTGGCCACGGGTGATCCGGAAGATGTACGTCCACCCGGCGATGACGATGATGACGAGGATCGTCGGAAGCCCCGATTGGAGCAGACCTCCCAGGCAGCCGTTGACGGCGCAGGCCGCCCCGATCCCCAGTCCGAAGAGCAGGATCGGGAACGACAGCACGACGTCGGCAAATCGCGAGAGCAGGGTGTCGGGCCAACCTCGATAGAAGCCCGCCAGCAGGCCCAGACTGACCCCGACGATCGTGGCCAGGCCGGTGCCGACGATGCCGACGATGAGTGAGACGCGGGCACCGTAGATAACCCGCGACATCACGTCCTCGCCGAGCGGATCGACGCCGAACGGATGGGCGGCCGTGGGTCCGATGGGCGTCCCGAAGGCGTCGGTCAGGTTCGGGTTCTGGACGTTGGGTCCGGGCAGCCCGAACGCCTTCACGACCAGAGGCGCGAAAATGGCGATCAGGATCAGCAGGATGATGAACCCGGCCGAGACCATCGCAACCCGGTCGGCACGGAACCGGCGCCAGAAGAGCTGGAGCGGTGAGCGCGCGGTGATGTCACCACCGACCAGCTCTACCGTGTCAACCTGAGCCTCGCCTTCGACGAGGAGCTCTGATGCTCCAACGCTCATCGGCTAGAGGGGCTTCCTCGCCAGTCCGTCAATCCCTCCTCCACGCTGGGGAAATACCACACCGTGAGGGTGTTGTCATCTAACCCTAACCGGCGCTCAACGAAGGGTGTAGGCCCTGCTCAAAGAAGCCCGACCAGCCAGATACCCTCCTTCGGGCGGTCAGCTCCGCACCGCCCTCGTAGCTCAATGGATAGAGCACGCGCCTCCTAAGCGCGGGATGCAGGTTCGATTCCTGCCGGGGGCATTCGCCGAGGGTCTCGGGCTCGGCGGCGCCAGTTGCCGCTGCTTCCTGTCCGGAACATCGTTGATACCTTCGACGACTCGCCATGGCCGAACAGACGATCGAAGCCCCCGACGCGCACCCCGGTGAGGAGCCAGGCCGGCCGAGCTCCGGCCGGCGCTCGCTGGGGTCGGTGATCCGGCGCCACCCCTGGTGGGTGGTGGCGGTCGCGCTCGTCGCCTTCTCGACCCTGTTCGTCGTGTGGGCCAACACCCGCCCCGGCTATGACCCGTACGGGTGGATCGTCTGGGGCTACCAGACGCTGCACCTGAACCTCGACCTCGGCGGCGCGCCCTCGTGGAAGCCGCTGACCTGGCTGCTCACGGTTCCGTTCGCGCTGTTCGGCCACTTCGAACTGTGGCTGTGGATGATCACGGCGGTCACCCTGTCGCTCGCCGGCCCGATCTTTGCCGGCCGGATCATCTACCGCATCGTGGCGACATCGCCCGAGCGCCGGACCGCGGCCATCATCGCCGCCGTGATCGGCGGGGCGTCGCTGCTCGGGATTCAGAACTACATGCACATCGTCCTGAGTGCGCAGTCCGATCCGATGATCGTGTCGCTGTGCCTCGGCGCGGTCGACTGCTACCTGTCCGGCCACCCCCGGTGGGCGTTCGTGGTCGGCGTCCTAGCCGCCCTCGGCCGCCCCGAGTCGTGGCCGCTCCTCGGCCTCTACTCGATCTACGCGTGGCGCAAGATCCCCTCGATGCGCGCCATGATCGTGGGCGGGCTGGCGGTGATCCCGCTGCTGTGGTTCGGACTCCCGACCCTCACCAACATGCGACCGCTGATCGCCAGCGAGCTGGCCGAGCGCTCGGTGCGGGAGCTGCACGAAAACAAGATCATCGGCACCTTCCACCGCTTCACCGCGCTCACCTATCTGCCGATCCAGCTCGGCGCGCTCGGCGCCACGATCGCCGCATACTTCCGCCGCAATCGCACCGTGCTGATCCTGGCCGGCGGGGCGGTGGCCTGGATGATCGTCGAGACGGCCTTCTCCCTGCATGGTTACTCGGGCGTGCCGCGTTACATGTTTGAGGCCGCGGGCATGCTCAGCGTTCTGTTTGGCATCGGCATCGGCTGGCTGCTGGCCGACGGGCCCAAGATCGGCCACGGCGTGCCGCGCTGGGCCGGCGCGGCGGTCGCCGTCCTGCTCGTCGTAGCGCTGCTCCCCGGCGCCCTCTCGCGTCTGCGGGGCGAGCACAAGGACCTCTTCCACGAGCGTGAGCGCACGACAGTCATCAACCGGCTGGAGGCAGCGGTCGACCACCTCGGCGGGTACAAGCACATCACCGACTGCGGCCGGCCAGTGACCAACGTCGAGTACGTCAGCGCACTGGCCTGGTACACCCACCGCAATGTCGGCACGCTCGGCTACCGCCCGGAGTTCGAGCTGCGTCTCAAGCACCCGATCGTGCTGTTCACCGAGCTGCCCAACGGCTGGGAGGCTCTCCCCTGGCACACCGCGGCGTCGAAGCTCAGCGCCTGCGCGGACCTCAAGTCGGCGTGGATCTACACCAGCCACCACCCGGGCGGGGTGCTGGTGCCGCGGTCCAGCTGACGCTGGCGTTGGTGGCGCGTGCCGGGTGGCGTTCAGTTCGCGCGTTCGGGTCGGCAGGCGGCTTTGGGAACGGCTTGCTTGCGAAGGGGGTCGGGCTGGGCTGCCTCTGACCACGATTTCGCCACCGGCGCTCCTTGACGATATGGCGCTCTGACCGACTTAACGTCAACCAGTGCCACCAACCCCGCGAACTACTCGACGTTATGGCGGTTCCGAACCAACCGCGACCACACTCCACCCACCCACCCCATCCCCAGCAAGCCGTTCCCAACCCCCACGACGACCCACGCGCATCCGAACGGAACGCAAGAGCCAAAGAGCCGACGCGCCGAGCCGAGCCCTACCGATCCGGCCGCTCCGGATAGACCTCGTCGATTGTCGTCAGCGCGACAAACGGCACCCCGGACGCGTCCTCGATCGCCTCGGCGCCACCGACCAGCCGGTCGCAGATCGCCAGCACGCCGCACACAGCGACACCCTCGTCGCGAAGCGCCTCCAGGGCCCGGATCGTCGAGCCGCCCGTGGTGACGACGTCCTCGACGAGCATGCAGCGGTCCTGCTCGGTCAGCAGCGGCCCCTCGATCCGGCGCGACAGCCCGTGCTGCTTGACCTCCTTGCGGACGAAGAACGCCTTGACGTCGGCGCCGCCGGCCAGCGCGGCGCAGGCGATCGGGTCCGCGCCCATCGTCATGCCGCCGACCGCGGTGGCGTCCCAGGCACGAGCCTGCTCGGCGACGAGCTCGGCCAGTGCGAGGAACCCGGTCGGGAGCAGGATCGCGCGCTTGGCGTCGACCAGATACTGGGCTGTGCGACCGCTGGTGAGGACGACCTCCCCGATCACGAGCGCGTGGTCGCGAAGGGCCCGCAGCAGGCGTTGGTGGGCCGTTGCCGAGACGTCTGAGGACATCGCTACGGGGTCATGCTATTGACGCCGGGGGCCGATAAGTGAGATGCCGTGATCCATCGCGTGCTCGTTCTGGTCGCCGTGGTCTGCTGCGCGCTCGTCAGCGCGTCCTTCCTGATGTTCGCGCGGGACCAGGTCTCTGGGGCCTCCAAGCACCAGCAGAACGAGATCATCGCCAGCACGCCCACGACGACGGCGCCCGTCCCCGTTCATCACTCGCACTCGCAGCCTCGCGAGTTCATCGACCAGGCCGCCAGCGCCCTGACCTCGCCGTTCCACTCGATCGTGCAGAGCGACAGCCAGTGGGTCCTGCATGGGATCCCCACCGTGCTGGCCCTGCTCGTCTACGGGGTCGGATTGGGGTACCTGGCCCGCTACTCCCGCGGGTTCAGCTGACCCTACTCGTAGTAGGTGTCGACCCAGTCGCCGTAGTTCAGCCAGTTGTAGGCGGTGATCGCGTCCTGGATCGGCAGGCGCATGCAACCGTGGCTGGCCGGATAGTCGGGCGCCGGGTCATAGCCGTGAATCGCGTAGCCCCGGATGAAGAAGCTCGAGTAGTACATCCCGTCGGGCAGGTATCCGGGAACGCGGCTGTAGACGCGGAAGCTCCCAAGAATGGTCGGAGTCGAGGGCTTGCCCGAACTGATCGGGAAGATCAGATCGACCTTGTTGCCGTCGATGAGCGCCAGCAGCTGGTCGGTCAGGTCACCCTCGGCGTGGCTGCCCTGGTGTTGGAAGCGCACCTTGAACTCACCCCAACCGTTGAGCAGGAAGCTGATCGTCCTGCCGTCCAGCGATTGTGAGACCCCCCGGCGCAGCAGGCGGTGGTAGGCGTCGATAGCCAGGCCCGTGCCGCTGTCGTACACGCCCGTCTGCGGGATGTAGAAGTGCAGCGCGGCCAGCCGCTGCTGGACCAGCTGGACGAATCGCCCCGTGGACCCGAAGCCGACGTTCTCAGCGAGTGCGGTCCATCCGCGGCGCACGATGAACCCCTGCATCCGCTTGTTGCGGTAGTGAGTCATCTTCACCGACACCCCGCCGACACCCGGCGTCTTGAGCCGGTAAGAGAAGTAGCTGAACTGGTGGTGGCGCGAGGGCTTCAGACGAATGCGCACCTTCTTGAACTGCTTGTGGTTCAGCGAGATGCGCAGCGTGACGCGCTGGCCCCGCACGTACGGAAAGACCACGCCCTTGACGTGGATCCAGCGCTTGGGGACGGTGACCGCCTGACGGTGGACGAAGAAGGCATCGGGCAGATAGATGCGTCCCGAGCCCTTGACGGGCTTGGGCTTCGGCTTCGGCGAGTGCGACGTGGTGGTCGTCGAGGTGGTGGTCGTCGTCGTCGTCGTGGTCGTGGTCCCGGCGGCCGCAGCCGCTGCGGGGAACAGAGAGCCGACGACGAGAACTGCGAGTGCGCTTTTGAGGATCCGTGGCATTAAGGCGGAAGTAAACCAGCCCGGGATCACGCCGTATACGGCGGACCAAAAATTGGGCCGTCGGGTCAGATCCCGGACACGCCGGTCCTGGGACCCGGAGCGACGCCCGGAGGAGGAACCGGCTCGCGCGATAGGGGCAGGGTGATGGCGCCGATCACGACCAGCGAGGCAGCCATCAGCGCCACAATCTCGAGCGCGTTCCAGTGCAGCTCGTTGATGCCCAACGCCAGCGAGTTGTTGAGCGAATGCAGCGCCATGCACGGATACAGCGACCGCGTGCGCCACCGAGCCAGGCACAGCACGAAGCCCAGGAAGGCCAGCGGAATCAGGTACTGCGACGAGGCCGAGCCTGCGTGCACGGCGCCGAAGAAGATGCCGGTGATGATTGCCGCGAGCCAGGTTCCGATGTCGCGGTCGCCGACCCGGACGCGCATCCGTCGCAGCGCGCCGAAGATGAAGCCGCGGAAGAAGAACTCCTCGCACATCGGCGCGACTACGCACACGAACACGGCCGCGCCGATCAGCGCCGCCGTGCTCTTGCTGACGCCGAGTTCGCTGGGCAGCTTGTCCGTGCCATGAAGCTTGATCAGCGACGCGTACAGCGCGGTGACGACGTAGTAGCCGACACCGCCGATCACAACAGCGGCGATGCCGAGCTTCAGAGCCACGCGGCGGAAGCCGAAGTCGGCCGCGCGAATGCGGCCCGTGGTCGAGGCCAGATAGAGGGCCGCCCCCACGAACGACAGATCAAATAACAGATCGGCGCTGAGGCTCACCGCGGGCGTCGGGTGGGACAGGCTCGACCCCCCGGCCTGGGCGATGATGCCGACGAAGAGGCTGGCGAAAATACCCACGCCGAGGCCGAGGAGCACCCCCACCGGCGCCGTCCAGACGGCCCACGGAGGCTCGTCATCGCGGCGTTGCGGCGCGGCGGGCGCGGTCGGAGCACAGGGAGCTTGGGGGGGCGGGATACTCGGCATCGGCGACAGTCAGGTTAGTCTCGCGCCAGCGCCCAGTGAGCGATCAACTCGGTCAGGGTCGCCACCACCGCGATGCCCGGCACTTCGGGCTCCGGGCCGCGACGCACGAGGATCGGGCTGATCCCGGCCGCCCGAGCGCCCTCCACGTCCTCGGCAACGCTGTCCCCGACGTGCACCGCGTCGCCAGGATCGGCCCCAGCCAGACCGAGCGCCTGCTCGAAGATCTCGCGAGCGGGCTTGCGAGCCCCGGCCTCGGCCGATGTCAGCACGCCGTCGAGCAACGGCGTCAGCTCGAGCCGAGCGAGAACCTCGTGCAGCGAGACATCCCAGTTGCTGACCACGACGACGCGAATCCGCCCGAGGCGCAGCGCCTGAAGGGCTGGGCGGACATCCTCGAATGCCCGGAAGCGCAGAGACGCCAGCAGCGTGCCGGTGATGGCCTCGGAAGTCGCTCGCCGCAGGGCAGCCGAGCTGGGCAGGGCGGCGCGGAGCGCTTCTCCGCAGGCGCGCCGCAACCGAGCCAAGCTGGCGCGATCGCGCCCCTCGTCTAGGTGAGCGCGGTAGTACGCGATCTCGGCCTCGATGGCACGCTGCGCGTCGGCCAAGCTGACCTCGACGCCGAGCCGTCGGGCCAGCTCGTCGCGCAGCGATGGGGCCGGTGGGACAAGCTCGACGAGCGTCCCCAGCGCGTCGAGCAGAACCGCCCGCGGTGGCGGCGTTGGGCTCATCCCCCGATGTTTACACTGACCCCGCCCACCTTCGGGCCGGGGACGCGCTCCGCACACATACGCGGCCCCATTGGGGCGGGCCCACCCAATGAGCCTCCATACACGACAGCGGCGCCGCCAGCGCCACCGCGGATCTCCGATCAGGCGAATGCTGTTGATGTCTCTCCTCGTGGCCGGCGCCGTCGTCGCCGCCGGTGCGCTTTGCCTGGTCGGGTGGGTCGCCGAGGTCGCCTCCTCGGCGCCCAACATCAGCGAACTCAAGCCCCGGGATCCCGGACAGCTGTCCGAGGTGTTCGCGGCGGACGGCACCCGGCTCGGCTACATCCGCGCGGACATCCTCCACACGCCGGTCGCGCAGCACTCGCTGCCGCGGGTGTTGACCCGCGCCACCGTGGCGATCGAGGACCGCCGGTTCTGGCAGCACGGTGGCGTCGACCTCCAGGGCATCCTTCGCGCCGGCGTGCAGGACGTGTTCGGCGACACACGCAATATCCAGGGCGGCTCGACGCTGACCATGCAGCTGGTGCGCAACATGTACCTCTCCCATCGGCTGGCCGACAGCCGGTCACTGAAGCGCAAGATCATCGAGGCCAAGCTGGCTGAGGAGCTCGAGCACAAGCGCACCAAACGGTGGATTCTCACCGAGTACCTCAACGACGTCGATTACGGGACGGTCGGGGGTCAGACGGCGATCGGCGTCGGCGCCGCTTCGCAGCTCTTCTTCGACAAGCCGGTGTGGCGGCTCGACGTGGCCCAGGCGGCGCTGCTGGCCGGACTGCCTCAGGCGCCGTCTCAGTTCAACCCGTTCCTCGACCCGAGGTTCGCTCGGGTCCGCCGCCATCAGGTACTCCAGGCCATGGTCGGGTCGGGCTACATCAGCACGGCGCAGGCACGCCGCGCCGATCGCTCCTCGCTCCAGGTCAGGCGCAACGACACCTACACGAGGGTTGTCGAGCCCTACGTGTTCGATTACGTGCGCCAGGCGCTGATCCAGCGCTTCGGCCTGGCCACCGTCGAGAAGGGCGGCCTGAAGGTGTACACGACGATCGACCTCCGCAGCCAGGCGCAGGCGCGGCAGGCGATCCTGGCCAACGAAGGTCGCCCCGGCGACCCGGCCGCCGCGCTGGTCAGCGTCGACCCATCCAACGGCCACATCGTGGCCATGGCCACCTCCTCGAGCTACAACCAGACCAACTTCGACTACGCCACGCAGGCGCATCGGCAGACGGGCTCGGCCTTCAAGGTGTTCGTGCTTATGACCCTGATCCACGACTACAACGGCGACCCGAACCAGACCTATTACGACTCGCACGAGCTGATGCCCGGCTGGCTGCCCGGGTACCCGACCTACCACGTCCAGACGGCCGAGCACAGCTACCTCGGCAACATCAGCGTCACGAAGGCGACGACCCTGTCGGACAACACCGTGTATGCCCAGCTCGACGCCGACGTGGGCCCGGATCGGGTTCGCGACATGGCCTACGCGATGGGCATCACCTCGCACCTCGACGGAACTCCCGCCGAGGGCATCGGCGGCCTGCGCATCGGCGTCTCGCCGCTGCAGATGGCCGATGCCTACGCGACGATCGCGGGCGGCGGTTCGCACGTCGCCCCGACCGCGATCACCAGGGTCGTGTTCCCGGATGGCAGCTCGATCAACCTTGGCGATCCGCGTCACAGGCGCGTGTTCAGCCCCGGCGAGGCGTACGCCGCCACCAAGGTGCTGAAGACGGTAATCCAGAGCGGAACCGGCACGGCGGCCAACTACGGGTGCCCGGCCGCGGGAAAGACGGGGACCAACACCGACTACACCGACGCGTGGTTTGTCGGCTACACGCCCAGGCTCTCGACTGCGGTGTGGGTCGGCTATCCACACGCCAACGTCCCGATGTTCGACGTGAACGGACTCGGGCCCGGATTCGGCGGCACGCTGGCCGCGCCGATCTGGCACGACTACATGGAGCACGCGAGCGCCGGCTACTGCGGAGACTTCACGGCGCCCGCCGTCGGCTTCCACGGGAGCCCGTTCTACGGCACCTATGCGACCACTGCAAGCAGCCCTTCGCTCCTCACCTCGAGCTCCGGGGCGGCCTCTGGCTCAGGCTCGCCGTCGAGCTCGGGCGCGACGTCCAGGTCTCCCTCGGGCTCGGGCTCGGGATCGGGATCGCCCACGAGCTCTGGCTCCGGTTCGGGCTCCGCCGGTGGCGGCGGTACCGGCACCAACCCCTACAACAACCCCTCGCTGTACGCCCAACCACCTCAACCGCCCCCGTCGAGGTCGGGTGCAGCGGGCAAGACGCACTGAGACTGGTAGCTTTGTCAGCGTCCGGCGTGCGTCCTCGCATGCCCAGAAACGGATCCGAAAGCTCCCGCATTGCCCAAGGAAGAAAAGGTCGAACTCGAAGGCGAGGTAATCGAGGCCCTGCCGAACGCGATGTTTCGCGTGAAGCTGGACAACATGGATCGCGTCGTGCTCGGTCATGTGGCCGGCAAGATGCGGCGATTCCGCATCCGGATCCTGCCCGGCGATCGCGTCCGGGTGGAGCTCTCGCCCTACGACCTGGATCGCGCCCGGATCGTCTACCGACATCGCTGAGCTCGCGTTGCACGAGCGCGAGCTGATCGACGCGCTCCAGCAAATCTTCACTCGGCGGGACCCGCGGGTCGTGCGCGGCATCGGCGATGACGCTAGCGTGGTCCGTGGCCGCGGCTACGCCGTCACCTCGCTCGACGCGATGGTCGACGGCATCCACTTTCGCTCCCGGCAGCTGAGCGGCGAGGAGATCGGCCATCGCGCGCTTGCCGCCGCGTTGTCGGACCTGGCGGCGATGGCCGCCGATCCCGGGGAGGCCTACCTGATGCTCGGCCTGCCCAACGGGCTGGATCCCGATGTCGTCATCGCCATCGCGCAGGGCGCGCAGGCCCTGGCCGCGAGCCACGGCGTCGTTGTCGCGGGAGGAGACGTCACGCGCGCGAGCTCGCTGACCGTGTCGTTCACCGTCGTCGGATGGGCGGAGGATCCAGGGCAGCTGGTGGGCCGCGATGGCGCCCAGCCCGGCGATGTCGTCGTCGTCACAGGCCGGCTGGGTGGGGCCGGCGCGGGACTGGCGCTGCTCGACGATCGCGCCCGGCTCTCCGGCGAGTCGGCCACCGCCCTACGCGAGCGCTACAGCCGACCCCAGCCCCGTTTCGCGGCCGCCCGCCGGCTCTCTGGATTGGGCGCCCGCGCGATGATCGACATCTCAGATGGCCTGGCCACCGACGCCGGTCACATCGCCAAGTGCAGCGCTGTCCGTCTGGACCTGTCGCTAGCCGCGCTACCCCTCGACGACGGCGTCGAGGAGGTCGCCAACCAGCTGCACGAGGACCCCGGGCGATTCGCGGCTACGGCCGGAGAGGACTACGAACTGTGCGCCTGCATTCCCGGCGCCGCGCTGGAAACTGCCCTGGCCAGCGGAGCGACCGAGGTCGGCCGCGTCGTGACCGGCGCGGGGACGGTGGTTTTCAGGGATGCCGACGAAGAGCTCAGCGGATAC
The DNA here is from genome assembly GCA_963796885.1 of uncultured Solirubrobacterales bacterium. GTDB lineage: Bacteria > Actinomycetota > Thermoleophilia > Solirubrobacterales > Solirubrobacteraceae > Palsa-465. The sequence continues at coordinate 645,701 of CAWCNP010000022.1, read as the reverse complement.
GAGCACTCGTTCTGAAGCACATCGAGCGCCGCGACGACCGCGAGCCTGCGGATGATCGCGTCGGCGACCAGCTGCGGATCGACGCGGTAATCACCTCGCCTGAGCTCGCGCTTGATCTTCGTCACCTTCTGCTCGCGATCCAAGTACATGGAGGTCTCACTCCAGCATCGGCATTCCGTTTGGCCACCTGCATCGGGTCTAGACCCTACTTGCGCTCTGAAGCAAGCCTACGCCGCCGCGCGCACGGTGGCGCTGGGCACGACGCCCTGGAGGCGGGCGAACACCACGATCCGTTGGGCGGCGCTGTAAAGGGGGTTGCAGGCCGACAGCACGAGTCGCTCGTAGCCAGCGTTCTTGACGATCCACAGCGCCGTCGGAAGCACGATGCGGTGGAACTGAACGGCGTACGTGAACTGCCCGTAGGGCATCTTCAGCACGATCCGATCTCCGGTCTTCAGCGCGTCGATGTGACGAAACGGTGCCAGGTATGTGGTCCGGTGGCCGGCGATCGCCACCGTCTGACCAAGGCCCGGGAGCGCGGTCTCCTCGTAATGGCCGGGGCCCTTCTCCAGGCTGGCCGCGTCCGTGCCCTGGATGATGTCGTAGCTCGCCCCGATCTTGGGGATCAGGATCCGACCCAGTGCATCACCGGCCGGAACCTGGCGCCGCTCGCGTCGCGCCAGAAAGGCGATCCGCTGGTTCATGCGATGCAGCGCGCGCAGAGCCTGGCGGTCGGTCTCCGACAGCGGCGCGGTGCGAAAGCTCAGATACTGCTTGTCGATCTCGCTGCGCTTGACCATGGCGATGACCGCGGTGACCGGCTCCTGCCAGACCAGGGTCACCGCGGCATCGAGGAGCAGCAGAACCCCGGCGATGATCAGCACCGAAGAGAGGTCGCGGATCAGCCGCCGGATGCCCGAGCGCCGACTCACCTCCGAAGCGCCGACTCGGTTCCGCCGAGGGATCCCGGGCCGGCGTAGGTGATCGGGCCGCGGACGGTGACCGGCGCCGGCTCGGCCTTGCTCCGCCGTGGCACCGCCCGCAGGGCCATCGGGATCACGCAGGCAACGCAGCCCAGCAGCAGGCTCCACTCGAGCCCGGCGATGACACTCAGATGGCCGCCGGCCACGAGCAGCAGCCCATTCCACGCCAGTCCCACCGGACCCAGCCCGAGCGAGCCGGAGTAGTACAGGACGACCAGCACCGGCGGCACCAGTCCGATGGCAAACAGCGCCACCGCCAGCGACCTCGGTCGCCGCAGCTTCGGGTCGACGATCCACGTCCACAGATGCAGGGCGGGCACGACGAGCAGCGCCGCGAATGGATTGCGAGCCCAGATCAGGACGGCGGCCGTGCATAGAACGATGAGCACGGCGGCACCCGCGCCGGGGTCCTGGGTGGGCTTCATGCGACGGCCCCCGGTCAGCGCCCGCACCAGCGGTCGCCGCAACAGCAGGCCAAGCACGATGACGACCAACGAGGCGACGAGCACGACGGTACCGCTGCCGCCGAGCGGAACGGCGCCCGCTGGGACCGGGCCGGGTGGCGTGATGTCGAGCAGCCCGACAACCCGGGCTCCGATCGTCAGGGCCAGGGCGAGCGCGAACGGAAGCGCAGCGGCGAGAACCCAGATCAGCCAGCCGAGGATTGAATGCCCGCGTCGGCGGGCGCGCGCCACCCCATCGATGGTGACGGCGAGAATCGGGAGGATCAGCGCCAGGGCCAGCACGCGAATCGCCCAGGGCGGCAGGACCTTGTTGTCCCACAGCAGATATCCCGACGGGGCCGGGACGGTCGAGGCGGTGTCGAGGGCGTTCAGGGCCGTGAGGACCGTCCGGCCCATCTCCGTGATCCGGGTCGCGTCGCCGACCGGCTGATTGCTGTCCGAGGCGTGCTCGCCGGTCAGCGACAACAGCACCGCCGGCTCACCGGCGGCGTTGAACGGTCCCTGTCCGTTTATCGTCACCGGGAAGGCAAGGTGGGCGAATTGCGAGGCCAGCGTGGTGCCACCCGGGCGCAGCTGCGATTGAGAGGCGAGGGCCGCGGTCAGGGTGTTGCGCAGCATCGTGGAGGCGACCTGAGGGCCGTTTGACCACGGCACAACCAGCGGATGGCTCACCCTGGTGCCGGCCAGATCACCCAGCACGATCACGGCATCGACCGGTTTGGACAGCTGCTGAGCCAACTGGATCGCCCCGGCCTGTCCGGTCGATCCGCTGATCGAGGCCAACACCACGGAACGATGCTGCGTCTCGCCGGAGAGCACGCGGGCCAGCTCTATCAGCACCGCCGTGCCCGAGAGATCGGCCTCCGCGGGCGAACGCAGCGAATCGCGGTGAGCGACGATGACGATGCTTCCGCTCGACAGGCCTGGCCGCGTGCCGATGACGGTCTCCAGTGTGCGCGTCCCGACAGCCGTTCGCCCCTTGGCCAGGCCGGTCGAGACGTTGAATCCGTTCTGCCGCAGCGCGGCCGAAACGGTGCTGGCGATGTCGTAATCGGCCGCGGATCCGGGCAGACGGTTGGGATAGCGGTCGGCGAGCGTCTTCATCGTCGAATACGCGTGCTCGCCGTTGAACGCGTCGGGCGCCAGGTTGGTGCCGGCCGCACCTTGCTGATCGGTCAGCGAGAAAGCCAGCACGATCACCGCGAGTGCGACCGCGATCAGTCCACTGCGGTAAATGCGCGGGTCAAGCATCGGCCTGAGAGGTTAATGGCCCCTCCCACGGCGTAATGCCGTTCCCATCAACATTCGCCATTGCCGGCCCATTACTCTTTGATCAGAGGCGAGAGATCATGGCCGATCCGACAGCCCGCATCCTCCTCGTCGACGACGAGCAGTCGATCCAGACACTCCTCTCCTACCCACTGCGGCGGGACGGCTATGAGGTTGTCCAGGCCATCGATGGCCGGCAGGCGCTCGAGCGCTTCGAGGAAGAGCCGTTCGACCTGGTGGTCCTCGACCTGATGCTGCCGAAGATCGATGGCCTCGAGGTGTGCCGCCGGCTGCGCTCCCATAGCTCGGTTCCGATCATCATGCTGACCGCCAAATCCGAGGAGATCGACAAGGTGGTGGGCCTGGAGATCGGGGCCGATGACTACATCACCAAGCCCTTCTCGCTGCGGGAGTTCTCAAGCCGTATCAAGGCGGCGCTGCGACGCGTGGACATGGTCCGGCCGGCCGAGCCGGCGCCGGACGAGGCACCGCTGGTCGTCCGCGAGCTCCGAGTCGACTTCCCCAAGCGCAGCGTTCGTGTCCGGGGGACCGAGTCCCAGCTCACCTACGTCGAGTTCGAGATCCTCTCGGCACTGGCCCGTGCCCCAGGCCGGGTGTTCACGCGGGACATGCTCCTGGCGCGAATCTGGGGCGATTCCGCCTATCGGGACCCGCGCACCATCGATGTCCACATCAGGCACCTGCGCGAGAAGATCGAGCGCGATCCGAAGGATCCCGAGTACCTGTTCACCGTGCGCGGCGTCGGTTATCGCTTCCGCGACACGGAGTACTAGTTGCGTCTGAACGTCCGCCCATCGCTTCTCCACAAGCTCGCGCTGGTCTTCTTCGCGATCACGTTCGTGTCGATCGGGGTGCTGTATCTAGCGGTTGCCCCGGGTCTGCAGACGCGCCTGATCGATGAGAAGTTGACCCAGCTGGGGGCCTCGGCCCGCCTGTACTCGAGCGCCATCAGCCGAACCGTCGGGTCGTCGACGTCGGCCAACGACGTGCGGGGGCTGGTCAACCTGGCGGCGGCACGGTCGGGCGATCGCGTGACGCTGATGTCGGTCGCCGTGGCGATCCTGCCGGGGGGGCCCCAGCTGAGTCCGCAGGCCGACTCGAGCGGGGTGTCGACCGAACCGCTCCAGTTCCCCACCGCGTATCGGGCGGTGTCGAGCGGCCGCCTGGTCACCGGCACCGAGCGCACCCGCTCCGGAACGATCGCCGAGGCCGCCTATCCGATCTTCTACCAGGGCCGCGTCGCCCGCGTGATCGTCTACTCCTCCCCGGTCTCCGATGTCGTCCGCAGCGTCGCGGTCGTCCGCCATGAGATTCTCGTCGCCGGCGGGATCGCCCTGCTCCTGGCCCTGGTCGGCGGCTACCTCGTCGCCCGGGCCCTGGCCCAGCGGGTGAAGCGGTTGGAGCGGGCCGCCGAGCAGGTCGCCGCCGGCGATTTCGAACACCCGATTCGCGTCGATTCGAGCGATGAGCTCGGACAGCTGACCGTCGCCTTCAACGACATGCAACGCCAGCTGCATCAGCTGGAGTCCGCGCGCAAGAAGTTCATCGCCACCGCCTCACACGAGCTGCGGACGCCGATCTTCTCGCTCGGCGGGTTCGTGGAGCTGCTCGAGGACGAGGATCTCGATCCCGAGACACGCCGGCGGTTCCTCGACCAGGTCCGCGACCAGGTCGAGCGCCTGCGCAAGCTGTCCGTCGACCTCCTGGACCTGTCCAAGCTGGAGGCCGGATCGCTGGAGCTGCGTACCGAGGAGGTCGACCTCGGCGAGCTGACCCGAGCGGTGTCGGGCGAGTTCGAGCCCACCCTGGCTCAGCACGATTCCCACATCGAGCTCAGGCTGGCCGCGCGGCGGATCAACGCGGTCTGCGACCCCGTCCGAGTCGCCCAGATCATGCGGATCCTGATCGACAACGCGCTGACCCACACTCCCGCGGGCACACAGATCACCGTCACGGCGGCGCGCGAAAACGGTCACATCCGTCTGGCGGTGCGCGACAACGGTGAGGGCATCGAGAACCACGCCCAGCGGCGCATCTTCGAGCCGTTCTTCACCGCCGACGATGCCCAGGGCTCGGGCCTCGGGCTGGCCATCGCCAGCGAGCTGGCCGAGCGGATGTCGGGCCAGCTGAACGTCGATTCGCGACCCGGCGACACCGTGTTCACGCTCGAGCTGCCGGCGTGAGCCGCGTTTACGGACGCACGCGGTGCCGTAGGGTCCGGCGAGATCCCAACTGAAGGAGGCCGAAATGCCGGTCGTATTGATCGCATGGGCGCCGTCGCGCGAGGCATACGAAGCGGTGGACGACGAGGTGGGCAGGACGGCACCGCCCGGCTGCATCGTGCACACCGCGTCGGAGGTTGATGGGAAGGTGCGCGTCGTGGACGTCTGGGAGTCGCGGCAGCACATCGACGAGTTCTTTCAAAGCAAGCTCGGCCCGGCGTTACAGAAGCTCAGCATCGAGATGGATCCGCCGGAGCTGACCGACACGTTCTGGATCGAGCGGGGCTGAGCGCACCTGCCGCGGAGCGGCGCGGGCGCGAATCGACTCCGCTCGCGCCGACTCGCTGAGCGAAGCCCCGAGTAGCCAGCATCGTCGACGGCTGTCCCCTCGGCGGCCTCCCGTTCGTTTGACGAGAAACACAACCAGGGAGGCAAGGATGGGTCGCGTCATCGTCATTGAGTTCGTGTCCATAGACGGCGTCATGCAGGATCCAGACGGCAGAGGGGGTTTCGACCGCGGAGGATGGGCCTTCCGCTATGGGCCAGAGGCCGTCGCCGGCGACAAGTTCAAGCTCGGCGAGCTGCTCGACACCGGCGCGCTGCTCCTCGGCCGCCGGACCTGGCAGCTCTTCGCCCAGATCTGGCCGCCCCGCGACGATGCATTCTCGACCAAGATGAACACCATCCCCAAACTCGTGGCATCGCGAACACTGACGCGCGTCGACGAATGGCAGAACTCAAACCTGCTCCAGCGCGACCTCCTCGCGGAGGTTCCCGCGCGGAAGGCGACGCAAGATCTCATCGTCGTCGGCAGTTCTAGCGTCGCCAAGACCTTGATCGCGCACGACCTCGTCGACGAGTTCCGGCTGCTGGTCTTCCCGCTGGTCATCGGAACCGGCACACGGCTGTTCGAGGACGGCACGCCGGTCGAACTGCAGCTCATCTCAACCGAGCAGGCTGGAGCAGCCGCACGGCTCATCTATCAACGAGCCAGCACCGCGTAGAACACGTGCCGAGACCAGCCGTGGGTGCCCAACTGCCGCTGTTCGAAAACGAGCAGTCTGGACGGGTAGTCGTTACCGCTCCTCAATCGGCCATGGACTGGGGACCCGACGCCACGGCGCTTCTTGCCGCCAGTCCTCGTAAGCCTCCGCCGGGTCATCGGTGGCTCTCGTGACTGACGCATCGTACTTCGCAGCCACCGCGTTGACTGGATAGTAGGCCGCGTCAACACGCCGGGAGCCGATCATCAGCACGGCGCACGGCCCGTCCCCGGCGCCGACGAAGATGTGCTCGACGCCCGCGGGGCAGTGCAGGAAGTCCCACTGGCGTAGGGGCCGCTCCTCGCCATCGAGGACCACGATGCACTCGCCCTGGAGGACAAGGAAGTCCTCCTGCACCGGCTCACTGTGGTAGCGCCCGTTGGGCTGGCCAGGCTGAAAGACCTGGACGTTCACGCCCGTATCCGGAAAGCGATCCCTGCGCTCCTCAAAGTCAATCATGGTCGCGCGACGCGGGTGACCCAACGCGGGAGCGTCGGCGAGGTTGACGATGAATGTCTCGTCCATGGCCCTAACGAGCCTCGCAGTGATACAGACACAGGCCCTGGCCGTCCGCCGCACGGATGTTGGCTCGCGTCACCGACGCGATGATCGCAGCTTCAGAATGTGTAGGCGTGGGTCCACCCCCGGACCAAGTAGTGCTGCAACTGGCGGAGCGCCTGCGCGAGACCGTGCTCCCGTCGCTCGGCTCCCACGCGGGTCGCAGACCCACCGGCGACGGCGCCGGCGGCGACGTGACCTTCGCCGTCGACGAGCTCGCCGAGGAGGAGCTGCAAGCGTTCGTGGCCGAGCACGCCCCGCGGATGGCCTTCTACTCCGAGGACCGTGGACTCGTCGCCCCAGATGACCCCACTCACGTGCTGGTCGTCGATCCGATCGACGGCACGCGTCCGGCGATGGCCGGACTCGAGTCCGCCTGTGTCGCCGTCGCGCTGGCCCCCCTGCACGATTCCGAGCCGACGATGGCTGACGTCGAGGTCGGCTGCGTGGTCGAGATCAAGACCGGCGACTGGTACCTGGCCCGACGCGGCGCCGGCCTGCGTTCCAGCCGGACCGTCGCGCTGAGCAGGAACGCCGACGTGCGGCGGATGTTCTGGGCCTACGGCTTCCGCGGCCGCCCGGCGCGACCAACCGTCGAGGTCCTGGGTGACCTGATCGATGCCTCCTCGGTGGGCGGCGGAACGTTCGAACTCGGCTCCCAGGCCTTTGGCATGACCCGCGTCGTGACCGGCCAGCTCGACGCCGTGATCGAGATCGGCTCGCGCATGGTCGACGACGTCCCGGGCATGAGGGCCGAATTCGAGCGCGTCGGCGGTGGCCAGGTGCTCAACAACTCCCCTTACGACCTCGCGGCGCCGTGGCTCTGTCTGCGCGAGGCCGGCGGCGTCATCAGCGACGGCTGGGGTGAGCCCCTGGACCGCCACCGCCTCCTCGGGGCGGGCCATGAGTTCCAGATGTCCTCGATCTCAGCCGCCAATCTCGAGCTGCACGGAACGCTCGTGCGGGCGGTGGATGAGGGGATCCGGCGGCTGCGGGCCGGCTGGTAGAGCGATCCAGCGTGGCGCCTGCTCGCCCGACGACCGGCTCGTCACCCAGGGGACTTGGAGGCGGGTGCCGCCTGCAGCTCGGGCAAGCCGGAACGGAACGCGACCTCCCCACCGTCCACTCAAACGCGAGCACATGGGTATCGTGCGGCTGCGTCCATGCTCCAACCCGTCACCCTCGCCCACAAGCACCTGGCCGACTACGCCAGCATCGTCGGTCGCCCCCTCGTCGAGGAGATCCGCGAGCGCGCCGAACGTCTCAAGGGCAAGCGGGTCCTCCACGTGTCCGCCACCGCGTTCGGCGGTGGGGTGTCGGAGATTCTCTACACCCTGGTTCCGCTGATGGTCGACGCCGGACTGGAGTGCGAGTGGCAGGTCATCTACGGCCGCGAGGAGTTCTTCAACGCGACGAAGGTGATGCACAACGCGCTGCAGGGCAGCCCTCAGGACCTGACCGAGGAGCAGTGGGCAACCTGGCGCCACTACAACGAGATCAATGCCGCTCAGCTGACCGAGGGTTGGGACGTGTGCATCGTGCACGACCCCCAACCGGCGGCCCTGTGCTCACTCGTCGAGGACAAGGCCCGCAAATGGGTCTGGCGCTGTCACATCGATCTCTCGACGCCAAATCCGACCACGCTCGCCGGGCTGATGCCCTATCTGGATCCGTACTCGGGTGCGGTCTTTCACATGCAGGAGTACGTTCCCAGTGGAGTCGATGGCAAGGCACATCTCGTCCCGCCGGCAATCGATCCGCTGGCGCCAAAGAACATGGCCTTCTCGCCCGAGGACGCGGTCTATATCTGCGATCAGTTCGGGATCGACGTCGACCGGCCGATGCTCTGCCAGGTTTCTCGGTTCGATCCCTGGAAGGACCCGCTGGGCGTGATCGACGCCTACCGCATCGTCAAGACCGAGGTTCCCGACGTTCAGCTCGCGCTGGTCGGGTCGATGGCCACGGACGATCCCGAGGGATGGGACTACTTTAACGCGACGGTTGCCCACGCCGACGGCGATCCCGATATCCATATCCTCAACAACCTGAACAACGTGGGCGCGATCGAGGTCAACGCGTTTCAGTCACACAGCGACGTGGTGATTCAGAAGTCAACGCGGGAAGGATTCGGTCTGACCGTGACCGAGGCGATCTGGAAGGCAAAGCCGTTCATCGGCGGTGAGGTGGGCGGAATCCCGCTACAGGTGACCGACGGCGAGTCCGGGTACCTGGTGCAGACGGTCGAGCAGTGCGCGGAGCGGGCGATCGAGATCCTGCGCGACCCCGGCCTGGGCAAGCGCCTCGGGCGCGCGGGCAAGGAGTCGGCACGCAGACGATTTCTGACGCCGCGCCTGCTGCGCGACTGGCTCGAGCTATTCGAGGAACTCGAGGTGTAGCCAGCGATGCCCGGCGCGCCACTCGTACTTGTGTCGAACCGGGGGCCGGTGACGTTCGAGCCAGGAGGCGGGGTCAGCCGCGGAACCGGCGGTCTGGTCACCGCACTCATCGGCCTGGCCTCACACCGCGACGTGACCTGGATCGCCTCGGCGATGACCGACGAGGACGTTCGCGTCGCCGAGGAGCACGACGGCCGGCCGTTCCCGGTGCAGGCGCCAGGCGGGGGCGAATACCGCGTCAAGCTGGTCGCCTCCGACGCCGACGCCTACGACCGCTTCTACAACATCATCGCCAACCCGATGCTGTGGTTCATCCAGCATTACCTGTGGGACCTCTCGAACGCTCCGGACATCCGTCGCAACGAGACCGAGGCGTTCGAGTTCGGCTACAACGCCGTCAACGAGGACCTGGCCCGGGCCGTGCTCGAGGAGATCGAGGGAGTCGAGCGGCCGGTGGTGATGATCCACGACTACCACCTCTATACGCTGCCCGGACTGATCCGCCGCGCGCGCCCGGACGCCTTCCTGCACCACTTCGTCCACATCCCCTGGAGCCAGTCGGACTCCTGGCGCGTGCTCCCGTCGATGATGCGCCATGACCTCTACATGGGGATCCTGGCCAACGACATCGTCGGCTTCCACACCCGCTCCTACCGCCGTAACTTCCTGCAGTGCTGCGAGGACCTGTTCGGCTTCGACGTCGACCACAAGGCCGGCGTGGTCCGCGTTGACGGGCGCGAGGTCTGGGTGCGCAACTACCCGCTGCCGATCGACTCCCATGCCGTCCAGGAGGTCGCGGAGCGCGAGCGCACGCGGCGCTTTGAGTACGAGCTGCTCCGGCGCCGGCGCGATCACCTGATCCTGCGGGTGGATCGAGCCGATCTGTCCAAGAACGTGCTGCGCGGTTTCAGCGCGTTCGACGTCTTCCTCGAGCAGCACCCCGAGTTCCGGGAGAACGTCTCGTTCATCGCCCAGCTGATGCCCTCCCGTACCGACGTGCCCGAATACGCCGAATACCTCGAGCGCATCGAGGCGGTCGTGGCGGTGGTGAATCACCGCCACGGCTCGCCGGACTGGATGCCGATCCAGCTGAAGCTGCGCAACGACCTCGAGGAGGCCGTGGCGGCGTACAAGCATTACGACGTGCTGATGGTCAACGCGATGTTCGACGGTATGAACCTGGTGGCCAAGGAAGGACCGATGGTCAACGAGCGCGCCGGGGTCTCGATCCTGTCCGAGAACACGGGCGCGCATGAGGAGCTCGGCGAGTACTCCCTGTCGGTCAATCCCTTCGATATTCAGGAGCTCGCCGACTCGATCCACGCTGCGCTGACGATGCCGCTGGAGGAGCGCGAACGCCGTCTGGAGGGTCTGCGCTCGATCGTCACAGCGCGCGATCCAGGCAACTGGATCGATGAACAGCTCGAGGACATCAGCAAGAAGGGACTGGCCGATCGGGCCAGTCCCGTGCGTTCTCAGTAGAACGTCTTCCCCTCGTTGAGCATTGCGATGAAGGTGGCGATCCGCCGCGCCCGCGTGTCAGATCGCCTGGCGTCGTTGATGCGGTACAGAAACGCGTAACGGTTCTGGCCCCGCAGGGTGGCGAAGAATGCCCGCGCGGCGGGATTGCGATCGAGTTCGCGCTGGAAATCCTCGGGGACGGCGGCGCGGCTCTGCGGCGCGTAGGCCGCCTCCCAGCGACCGTCGGCCTTGGCTGCCTGGACCTGACGTCGGCCGGGCGGCCGCATCCGACCCTCATCGATCAGGCGCTCGGCTCTCTGGCAGTTGATCTGCGACCACCGGCTCCGCGGCCCACGCGGGGTGAAGCGCTGAAGGAAGAAGCGCTGGTCATGAGGGCGTCGCTGACCGTCGATCCATCCGAAGCAAATGGCCACGTCGAGCACCTCGGGATAGGCCACGGTGGGGATCCCAGAGGCTTTCTTGGCGATCTTCAGCCACACGCCGGGCGAGCGCTCCGCGTGCTCGGCCAGCCATCGCTCCCAGGCCGCCGGGTCAGCGAACTGGACAACGGGGAGTCCGTCCTCTGGCGCCATGAATCCGCTCAGGCTAGTGGCCGTCCACCGGAGGGCGTCGAGTGGTCGCCCACCGAACGGACGGCGCGGCGGCGGACCGTTGCTATAGTCGGCCGCCGCCCTTCGGGGCGATCTGACTATGCCCGAAGACACGCCAATCTACGACCTCGTGCTGCTGCTCTCGACGGTAGCTCCCGAGGAGCAGCGCGCCAAGATCCTCGCCGATGTCGAGTCGGCGATACCGGCGGGCGGTGGATCGATCGAGCGCCACAACGACTGGGGAACTCGGGCACTGGCATTCCGGATCAATCACGAAACCGACGCCGACTATCACCTGCTGCAGTTTTCTGGGCCCACGTCGTTGCTCGAGTCGCTGTCCCACAGCCTGCGAATCGCCGATGGCGTGCTGCGCTTCCGGATCATCAAGGTCCTGCCCGGCATGCCGCCCGCGCCGGAGACGCCGCCGCCGGTGATCGCCACCGCGGCGCCCTCACCGGCCTCTGCCGTCGCCTCTGCGCCGGCGCCCGCCGCCATCTCCGAGACCGACGAGTAGAGCTCGTCGGCTGTCCGGGCGCTGGGCCCAATTGCAACAACAGCGTCACGGTATGTCGCGTCTTGCCGCCGGCTCCGCAACGTTTCAGCCCATTTTCCGGGGAGAACCAGGGTTGCCGTCTGGCGCAGGCCTAGACTCGGGCCAAGCTTTGAAAACGGCTTGAAAGGAGCCCGAGCATGAATATCAACCGGGTCGTACTGACCGGCAACTTGACGCGAGATCCAGAGCTGACCGCCACCGGTGGCGGCCTGTCGATCTGCAAGCTCGGCATCGCCGTCAATACGCGTCGCAGGAACAACGACGGAGGGTGGGAGGACAAGCCCAACTACTTCCGCGTCACCGTGTTCGGCCGGCAGGCCGAGAGCTGTCACCAGTACCTGAAGAAGGGTCGTCCCGTGGCCATCGATGGTCGACTCGAGTGGAGCCAGTGGGAGCGCGACGGACAGAAGCGAGAGTCGATCGATATCATCGCCGATACCGTGCAGTTCCTCGGCGGGCGCGAAGACGCTGGCAATGGGAACGGTTTCTCCAGCAGCGTCAGCCCGACGGAGAGCGACGTCCCGATCGACACCGGCGACTTCGAGACCGCTCAGGTTGCCGGCGGCCCTGCGGAGGACGACATTCCCTTCTAGGCCGGCAGGACGAAACCCCAGCTAGAGTTATTCCCGTGGCAAAGCAACGCAGACGACCAACCAGACGACGCGACAGGAAGGGCGGCCCGACTTCGGGGCGGCGCAAGCCGTGCCCGTACTGCCGCGACAAGGTCGACCAGGTCGACTACAAGGACATCTCGTCGCTGCGCCGGTTCATCTCCGAGCGCGGCAAGATCCGCTCCCGCCGGATCACCGGCGCGTGCCGGCGCCACCAGAGTCAGGTCGCCCGCGCCGTCAAGCGAGCGCGAGAGCTGGCCCTGCTGCCCTACGTGGCCGAGGGCGGGAGCGAGCGTGGCGGCCGCGGTGATCGCGACCGCGATCGCGATCGCGACCGGTAGAGGGTCAAGCCGTCGTGCCACAAGCCATCCTGCTCGAGGACGTCGAGACACTCGGTGAGCGTGGGACGGTCGTCGACGTGTCGGCGGGTTACCTGCGCAACTATCTGGTGCCGCGCAAGCTGGCCGAGCCCGCAACCAAGGGCTCGGTCGAGGCGGCCAGGAAGAGGCAAGAGTCCGCCGAGCGCGCCCAGCACGAGGCCGAGGATCGGGCACGCGAAAATGCCGGCCTGCTGGGTCGGACGGTGCTGACTATTCCGCAGCAGGCGGGCGAGGATGGACGGCTCTTCGGTTCGGTCACCACCCAGGACATCGCGGACGCGATTCGCGACGCCAGGGGAATCCGGGTCGACCGGCGCAAGATCTACCTCGACGAGCCGATCCGGCACGTCGGTACGCACATGGTCGTGGTCGAGGTCACTGACGGGGTGACCGCGACCGTCAAGACCATGGTCGTCGCGGCGTAGCACGCTGGCGCTGACGGCGTCCGCGCGTCGGTCGCGCTCGGGCCGCGTCGGGTAGCGCTTGGGCCGCGGCTGGTCGTGCTCGGCGTTGCCGCCGTGCGCGCAGCGCATCGCTGGGGCTGCGCGCGAACGCCTCCGGGCTGGCTCACATCGACTCGGGCTGCAGAAGTCCGCCGCCGAGAATCCGCCCCTCGGGTGCAGCAATTTGGAATCAACCATCTAGCGAGAATGCCTCCTCGCTGACGCCGCCCACGAACCTAGACTCGACGAGCCATGAGCGCTGTCCAGACGATCGCCGTTCCACCGCACAATCTCGAGGCCGAGAAGTCCGTGCTGGGCGCGGTGCTGCTCGATGAGCGGCATCTGTACGCCCTGTTGGTCGAGGAGCATCTGCGTCCCGACCACTTCTACCGAGAGCAGCACGGCGCCGTGTTTGCCGCCATGGTCGAGCTCCACAACAGCGACCGGAAGATCGACCACCTGACTGTCGCTGAGGTCCTGCGCGACCGCGGCAAGCTCGACGAGATCGGCGGGACCGAGGCGATCGAGGAGCTGGCCGGCTGGGTTCCGGCGGCCGGCCACGCGCGCGAGTACGGGCGGATCGTCCGCGACGATGCTCAGAAGCGTGCGCTGCTGACCGCCTCGTACGAGATCCAGGCCAGCGTGCTGGGACATGAGGCACCAGCTCGCGAGCTGGTCGAGAGAGCCGAGCGGATGATGCTCGAGGTCGCCCACGACGACCGCCAGAAGCGGATCCGGACGATCGCCGACATCCTCCACGAGGAGACCGACAAGCTGCACCGGCTGTCGGTGGCCAAGACCTCGCTGACCGGCACGCCCTCCGGCTTCAAGGACATAGACGGTATGACGGGTGGCTTCCAGGACGGCAACCTGATCGTGATCGCCGCTCGGCCGTCGATGGGAAAGTCGGCCCTGGTGGCCAACATCGCCGAGAACGCCGTGCTGGACGGCTATCCGGTGGCGCTGTTCTCACTCGAGATGTCCGAGTCCGAGCTGGCGCAGCGCTTTGTGGCCTCGCAGGCGAAGATCAAGGGCGAGGAGCTGCGGCGCGGCAAGGTGGCCGAGGCGCGGTGGCCGAAGATCCTCGAGGCCTGCCAACGACTGGCCCAGGCACCGCTGTTCGTGGACGACTCGAGCGATACCGGCGTGCTCGAGGTCCGTGCCAAGTCACGCCGCCTCCATGGCCAGCTCGAAAACGGCCTCGGCCTGGTCATCGTCGACTACCTCCAGTTGATGCGCCACGAGGGACGGGTCGAGAGTCGGGTGGAGCAGGTAGGACAGATCTCCCGCGGTCTCAAGGGGCTGGCTCGCGAGCTGAACGTCCCGGTGATCGCTCTGTCCCAGCTGAGCCGCGCGGTCGAGCAACGGGGCGGGGACAAGAAGCCGATCCTGTCAGACCTGCGTGAGAGCGGCGCGATCGAGCAGGACGCCGACCTGGTCATGTTCATCTATCGCGAGGAGTACTACGACAAGGAGTCCGAGCGGCCCGGCGAGGCGGACATCATCGTGGCCAAGCACCGGAACGGACCGGTGGGTGAGGTCGTGCTGACCTTCCAGAAGGAGTACCCGCGCTTCATGAACTACGCGGGCGATCGTTTCGCGCAATGACCGACTGTCCCTACGGTCTGTGCGACGGCGGCGGGCTGCTCTACGACGAGGACTCCAACACCGCCTACGACTGTCGCTGCCGGCCACAGATCATCGCCCTGCGCAAGGCGCGGAGCCTGTCGGCGGTCATCCCTCGGCGCTATCGCGACGTGGGCTTCGATCGCCCACCGGTTACCGACATCACGCCGCAGATCGTCGCCGCCACGCGGCGGTTCGCCGACACGATCGACCGGCAGCTCGACGCGGGGCGAGGGCTGTGGTTCATGGGGCCGGTGGGCACGGGGAAGACGACGCTGGCCATGCTGGTGGCCAAGGCGGCCCTGAAGGCGGGGCGCTCGGTGGCGATCTACTCGCTGCCCCGGCTGCTCAACGAGATCCGGGATACCCACCGGGCCGAGCGCTCTCACGTCGATCTGCTCGACCGTCTGACCGCGGTCGACCTCCTGCACATCGACGATGTCGGCGCCGAGCGCACGACCGATTGGGTGTTGGAGGAGCTGTACTCGATCGTCAACGCACGCTACGAGGACGAGCGCTCGATCGTGATCACGACCAACATCCTCGATCGCGAGGCTCTGTGCGAGCAGATCACCGAGCGGACGGTCTCCCGCTTGACCGAAATGTGCGATGAGCTTCCCCTGATCGGTTACGACCGGCGCATGGACCGCCGATCGGCCTGACGCTCAGTCTTCCTGGTGGCGCTCCACCTCGGCGCGCTCCTCCAACTTCTCGCGCAGGTAGCGCGCCTTCTCCGCGCGCCGCTCGTGCTGCGCACTCTCCTGTTCGTCGAGCGCGTCCCGCGCCAGCTCGCTCTCGGACTGCTCGCGCTTGCGCTGAGCTTCCCTCAGCTCCCTTGTCTCGGGGTCCTCGTCCATCGACAACAAGGTAGCTCGCGCCGCGGTCTGCACCTCACGCCGGGCTAAGCACGGGCCGCTCGTCGACCCACGTGTCGCTGACGTCACGGAACACGTCGAGCATCGCCGCTGCCGCCGGCGAACGGTAGCCGGCGGGAAAGGCGGCGAAGATGGGGCGCGACGGGGCTGAAGGCTCGAGCGCGCGAATCACCACGTCTTCCCGGACTCCGCGGGCGACCATGTCGGGCACCAGGGCAACGCCGACTCCGGCGGCGACGAAGCCGAGAATCGCCGGATAGTCATCGTTCTGGAAGGCGATCCGCGGCTCGAAGCCTGCCGCGTGACAGGCCCTCAGGAAGAGCTTGGAGTCAGGGCACGAGTTCGTCGTGGCCAACATCCACGGCTCCTCGGCGAAGTGCGCAAGGTCGAGCTGCACTCCGTCGGCCAATCGATGACCGACGGGCAGGGCCACGTACATCGGGTCGTCGAACAGGTGCACGAGGTCAAAGCCCGTGGCTCCCAGTTCCTCCACCAAGCCGTCCATCGGGTCGTGGGAGATGGCGGCCCTGACCCGCCTCGCCGCGCTCGACAGCGCCGAGCATGCGCCCCCGGCGCCGGTGCTTCTGGCCGAGGTCGACGGCGAGGTGCAGGCGGCGCTGTCCCTTCGCGACGGGTCCGTGATCGCCGACCCGTTCCGACCGACGCTTCACATCCTCGCGCTGCTCCGCACTCGCGCTGAGCAGACGACGCGACCGGCGACGCCACAGCGGCGCTACCGCCTGCGCTTCGCCTGAGCTCTGGTCCGGGGAGCGGACGAGAAGCGCCGGCGGTCCGGGGCGGACGCGACCGATCCTCGACCGCTAGCCCCGCTCCCGCTATCGTCGCAGTGTGGGGACGCGTAGGATCGGTGACGAGAAGCCGCTGGTACGGCTCGTCGTGTGCGGTGAGGAGGGTCGCGGCAAACGCACCCTGATCGACCGGCTGCTCACCGGAAGCGGCAGCGCGCCGGAGAAGAGCTCCCCAGCGCAAGCATGCTTCGAGACCGCGAGCCGCCGCGTCCTCGCGACCATTCCCGCCGAGGGTGAGCACTGGATGCAGACCTTGGCCAGCGAAGCCGGACGCGCCGACTACGCGCTGATTGTGATCGACCCGCGCAACGATGTCGCCACCGAGAGCCGCCGGCACACGAACCTCATGCGCGTGTTTGGAGTGCCCGACGTAGCGCTGGCGGTCAACAAGATGGATCTGATCGGCTATGCGCCGGAGCGGCTGGCCGAAATCGAGAACCAGTACCGCGAACTGGCCAGCGAGGCGGGTGTGCGCCGCGTGACCTGCATCCCGACCTCGGCCCTGGCCGGCGACAACGTGTGCGGTGGAACCTCGGCGATGAGCGGTTATGACGGCCCGACGGTGAGCGGGTATCTCGACGGGGTGACGGATGAGCCCAACCCCGGCAGTGCGCTCCCGTTCAGGATGTACGTGCAGACGTCCGAGCCGACGGACGCTGGTCGCCTCGAGTGCGCGGGCACGATTGCCAGCGGGAGCATCGGCGTCGGCGAGGTGATCCTGGTGTCGCCGTCCGGCGCGCATCGCCGTGTGGCCGCCATCCACGCCCCGGACGGGCAGCGCAGGCCGGAGCGCGGCGACGCCGGCCAGGCGATCCGGTTGGTGTTGGCCGCGGGCGAGGGAGCGATCGGGGGCGGGGACAAGATCGTGCGCAACGGCGATCTGCTCGCGGACCCTCGTGACCCGCCGTCCGTGGCCAGCCAGATCGAGGCCACGGTCGTCTGGATCGGCGATGAGCCGATGCTCCGGGGCCGCACCTACCTGATGCGGATCGGCGGCGCCACGGTCACGGCCACCATCACTCCACTGAAGTACAAGCTTGACCTCGAGTCGCGCGAGCACCTGGCAGCGACCAAGCTCGAGCGCACCGAGATCGGCGTATGCGAGATCGAGCTGAGCGAGGCGGTCCCGTTCGATCCCTTTCCGCGCAACCGGCTGACCGGCACCTTCGCTCTCGTCGACCCGGTCAAGGGCACGACGGTCGGGCTCGGAATGATCAGCTTTGCCCTGGGCCGGGCGCAGAACGTCCACTGGCAGAACGTCACGATCGACAAGCCCGAGCGAGCGACCAGCATGCGCCAGCGGCCAACCGCGGTATGGCTGACCGGAATCTCAGGGGCGGGAAAGTCGACGATCGCCAATCTCATCGAGGGCGAGCTGCACAAGCGAGGACACCACACCTATCTGCTCGATGGCGACAACGTACGCCACGGACTGAACTCCGACCTCGGATTCACCAAGGCCGACCGGGTGGAGAACATCCGCCGCGTGGCCGAGGTGGCCCACCTGATGGTGGATGCTGGATTGATCGTGCTGGTGTCCTTCATAACCCCGTTCAGGGCCGAGCGGCGGATGGCACGATCGCTGTTCGAGCCCGACGAGTTCCTCGAGGTGTTCGTCGAGACGCCCCTGGCCGTGGCCGAAGCACGCGATCCCAAGGGCCTGTATCGGAAAGCGCGACGCGGCGAGCTGACCAACTTCACCGGCATCGACTCGCCCTACGAGATTCCCGAGAAGCCAGACATCACCGTGCACACGGCCGAGCTGTCGGCCCACGACGCAGCGCAGAAGGTGATCGCGGAACTGGAGGCGCGGGGGCGGCTGGAGCCACGCGTACACTGAACGCGTATGGCGGGAATCGTGATCGTGGGCGCCCAATGGGGCGACGAAGGCAAGGGCAAGGTGACCGACCTGTTGGCCGAGCAGGCGGATGCCGTCGTGCGCTTTCAGGGCGGCAACAACGCCGGCCACACGATCGTGCGTGACGGCAAGACGTGGAAGCTGCATCTGATGCCGTCGGGAATCCTCCATGGCGGCAAACTGTGCGTGATTGGCAACGGCGTGGTGATCGATCCAAAGGTCCTGACCGATGAGCTCGACGGCCTGCGGCGCGAGCGCGTGGACATCACCTCGCTGCGGATCTCGGCCAACGCCCACCTGATCATGCCCTACCACATGATGCTCGACCACGCCGGCGAGGCGAAGCTCGGCAAGCTCGAGATCGGCACCACCCGCCGAGGCATCGGACCGTGCTACGCCGACAAGGCCGCGCGCCTGGGCATTCGGGTGCAGGACCTGCTCGACGAGAAGATCCTCAAGAAGAAGATCATCGCCGCGCTCGACCCCAAGCGGCTCTCTCTACGGCCATACGCCAAGGATCCGCGACTCGATCTCCAGACGATGACAGAGGAGTACCTGACCTACGGGCATCGCCTCGCTCCCTTCATCGCCGACACCAGCACGCTGGTCCTGGAGATGCTTGACAGCGGCAAGGTCGTCCTGTTCGAGGGCGCGCAGGGCGCGCTGCTCGATATCGACCACGGCACCTACCCGTTCGTGACCTCGTCCAACCCAGTGGCCGGCGCGGCGTGCATCGGGGCCGGAATCGGGCCGAAGGACATCGACGAGGTGTGGGGCGTGACCAAGGCCTACAGCACGCGGGTCGGGGCCGGACCATTCCCCACCGAGCTGGACGGCCCGCTGGCCGAGGAGATCCGCGAGAAGGGCGGCGAGTACGGCACGACGACCGGTCGCAAGCGGCGCGTCGGCTGGCTCGACCTGGTCGCCCTCCGCTACGCAGCCCGGCTCAACTCGCTGACGGCGATGGCGGTGACCAAGCTCGACGTTCTCTCCGGGCTGGACCGCATCTGCGTCTGCACGCGCTACCGCGGCGCTGAGGGAGCCGAGTTCGACCACTTCCCCTATCACCAGACCGTTCTCCATCACGCCCGCGGTGAGTACATCGAGCTGCCGGGCTGGTCGGAGGATTTGACCGGCTGCCGCAGCCAGGACGAGCTACCCGCCACGGCGCGCGAGTACCTGCAGTTCATCGCCGACTTCGTGCGCGTGCCGATCGCGCTCATCGGCGTGGGTCCGGCACGCGATCAGGTCATCCTGACTCCGGCCAGCGGCAAGCTGTTCGGCCCGGGCGATCGCGCCCCCGTACCGGTCTGACCCCCGCTCGCGGCCGGGATCCGTACCGGCCCGGCCCACGCTCAGGCGGCCGGGCGCGATGGATGTCCCTCGCCCGGCCAGGGCGAAAGCACGAGCACCAGCCTGGCGTCGGCGATGGCCCGAACGGAGTGGCGCTCGCCGGGTTCGAAGTGCGACAGGAAGCCGGGACCGCCCGTGACCTGCTGACCACCGTCCGAGACCTCGATCTCGCCGTCGACAACGAGCAGATACGCACGCTCGTGAACCTGGTGCTCCTGGAGCTCCTCGCCCCCCGGCAGTTGGATCGCGATCGCACGCGTCTCGGCGTCGGAGCGCAGCACCTGCGGCCTGTGGGCCTCGATCGACAATGACCTGACGTCCCAGGTCTCCATCGCGTCCTCCTCGTAGTCGTTTCGGGCGAGGCCGGATCGTCTCACGGCGGCGCGCGACGCGCCAGTGCCCGGAGGCCTACCGCCAGCGCTCGATCAGATCCTCGTCGGGAACCTCGCGCACGACGCGCGCCGGTACTCCCATGACGACCTGGCGGCGGCCGACATCGCGCGTGACGAGGGCGCCGGCGGCCACGAATGCCTCTTCGCCGATGACCACGCCCGGGACGAGCATCACCCCGCCCCCGACTCGGCAGGCGCGGCGGAAGACCGCGCCCAGGAGCGGCTCGCCGTTGTGCCGGCGACCCATAGTGTCGTCGTTGGTGGTCAACACTCCGGGGCCGAGGAACACCTCGTCCTCGACGATCGACTCGCCGGTCACGTAGACATTGGTCTGGATCAGCACGCGCGAGCCGACAGTGGCGCCAAAGTCGACGGTTGAGCCGCGACCGACGATCGTGTCGGTGCCGATCGAGACGCGCTCCCGGACCTGGGACTGATCGCCGATGATCACGCCGGCGGCGATGTCGGCGCCGGCGTAGACGACCGCGCCGCAACACACGCTCACGCCGTCCCCGAGCATGAGCGGGGTCAACGCAGTGCCGGCAGCGGCCGAGCCCTTGCGTAGTCGAGGCTCCTTACCGAGAACCGCGCCGGCCTCGACGACGCAGCGCTCGCCGAGGTGGGTGCCCGGGTAGAGCACGGCGCCCGACCCGATGGTCGAACCGGCCCCGACCGAGACGCCATCGTGGACCACCGCAAAGGGCTCAACGGACACGCCCTCGTCGAGCTGGGCTCCGGGCTCGATATGCGCCAGTGAAGCGACCTCAGTCACGCGCTACCGCCGAATTCTCAAGTGATCGCTGGAGCTGCTCGAGTACGCGAACCACGCGGAGTCCGCTCTCGCCGTCAGACCGGGGCCGCAGCCCACGGCGCACACAATCGATGAAGTGCTCGCACTCGAGTCTGAGGGGCTCGGTGTTGGGGATCCGCGGCGAGAAGATATCTCCCATTCTGGTGATGTATTCGCCATAACTGCTCGCATCCTCGTCGACGCCCTTGTCATAGACGGTCAATTTGCCCTCGACGGCCATGTCGTCAAACGTGGCCATGCGTCGAGAACCAACGACGGTGAAGCGCCGTTCCTTGTGCGGGTCGAGCCACGATAGGTGCAGATGCGCCGACAGGCCCGAGGGAAAGCGCATGAAGCAGAACACCACATCCTCGACCCCCGGCCGAACGTACGACTGGCCGTTGGCCTCGCATTCCCAGGGCTCCTCGCCGGCCAGGTTCAGCACCACCGAAACGTCGTGGGCACCCAGGCTCCACAGCGCGTTCTCGTCCGCGCGGACCTTGCCCAGGTTCAAGCGGTTGCCGTAGATGTAGTAGATCTGCTCGCCCAGTTCGCCCGAGTCGGTGAGCTCCTTGAGCTTCTGCAGGCCGGGGTGGTATTCGAGCAGGTGGCCGACCATGAGGATCTGGTCGCTTTCGCGCGCCACGGCCACCGCCCGCTCCGCGTCAGCCACCGACTGGGCCAGCGGCTTCTCGACAAAACAGTGCTTGCCGGCCTCCAGCACCCGGATGGCCAGCTCGGCGTGGGTCGGCACCGGCGTGGCCAGGACCACGGCATCGAGCGAGTCATCGGCCAGCAGCTCGTCGAGATCGGCGGCCAGACGGACACCGGGAAAACGGCCGGTCACCCGTTCTCGCGCCTCTGCGGACGGGTCACAGCACCGGGTCAACTCGCAGCCCGGCAGCGACTGAAAGTTGCGGGCCAGGTTGGGCCCCCAGTAGCCGAGGCCGACGACTCCGACCTCGACGGGAGCATCTGTGGGGCGGGTTTCGTGAGTCATGCGAAGCGCAGTGTAAGCGCCGACACGATTCGCTCACCGGCTCGCCCGTCTCCGTAGAGTGTTGGATGCTCCTCCGGGGGCGCGCGCTCCATCGCGCGGAGCGCGGCGCCCGCGTCGAGGTCGACCAGCACGTTCCAGCCTGAATCGATGGTCTCAGTCCACTCCGTGTTCGGCCGCATGGTCACGCACGGAGTCGCGGCCAGATAGGCCTCTTTCTGGAGGCCGCCGGAGTCCGTGAGCACGGCGTGGGCATTGCACAGCAACGCGGCCAGCTCGATGTAACCGAGCGGCGGCGTGAGGGTTATGCGCGGGCTCTGCTCCAGGCGGTCGAGCATCCTGGCCGCCACGAGCCGGGCCCGGGTGCGGGGATGGAGCGCGAAGAGAACTGGGCGTGGAACCGCCAGCACCAGCTCGACGAGCTGCTCCAGGCGTGAGGGATCGTCGACGTTCCCAGCGCGATGTGCCGTGACCAGGACGTACTCGCCGGATTCGACGCCCCAACGAGCGATCAGGTCCGTACGGTCTCTGACCCGGGGCTGCACGGCGAGCGCCACGTCGACCATCACATCGCCGACGAGTTCGATCTCATCCTCCATCCCCTCACGCCGGAGGTTCGCCATCGCGGCCGACGTGGAGCAGAGCAGGAGGGAGCTGGCATGGTCGGTCAGCACCCGGTTGAGCTCCTCCGGCATGGAGCGATCGCCCGAGCGCATTCCGGCCTCCACGTGGACGACAGGCACGCCGGCCTGCGCCCCGGCCAGCGCCCCGGCCAGGGTGGAGTTGGTGTCTCCGTACACCAGCACCGCGTCCGGGTTCACCTCGTGGATGATCGGCTCGAGCTCGGCCAGCATGCGAGCCGTCTGAGAGGCGTTCGAACCCAGCGCGATCGCCAACTCCTGGTCGGGAGCGGGAAGACCCAACTCCGCAAAGAAGATGCCGGACAGCTGATCGTCGAAATGCTGCCCGGTGTGGACGAGCACCTCCTGATCGGATTGCCGCAGTCTCGGAGACACCGCCGCAGCCTTTACGAACTGAGGACGGTTACCGATGACGGTGAGAATCTTCAATCGCCGGCCAGCTCCGACTCGATCCTCGCGTTCATGGCTTGCGCGGCTTGCTCGCTGACCGGTCCCGCGCGGTCGAACTCGTGATCGTTGATGGCCGCCACCGGCTGCACCTCCCGCGTGGTTGAGGCCAGGAACACCTCGTCGGCGGCAAACAGCTCCTCGAGCGTGCAGGCGCGCTCCCCGGCCCTGGTAACCTCGATCACCGCCGCCCGGGTGATCGACGCGAGTATGTGCTCGTCGAGCGGAGGCGTCATCAACTCGCCGTCCTTGACCCAGAAGATGCTGCTGGTGGGCGCCTCCAGGACACGCCCGTGCGGCGTCACGAACAGCGCCTCGTCGAAGCCCTCCTCGACGGCGAGCCGGGTGGCCAACATGTTCGCCGCATAGGACAGCGACTTGACCCCATCCAGGACGCGGGTAGGGGAGTACGTCACGGTCCGCAGGCGAATCCGGTCAGGCCAGACGTGCAGCGGCTCGGTGAGCAGCAACCGACGTCCTCCGCGCGTGATCACGATCCGGAGCGTCTCGTGCCCGGGCCGACCCACCACGGCGGCCATGAGCCGGTAGGCGTCCGCGCGGACGGCCTCGAGGTCGACCGGCAGGCGCAGGTTGGCCGCGGAGCGCTCCAGGCGCTGCATATGCTCCTCCATGGCATACGGCCTGCCGTCATAGAGGCGAAGCACCTCGAAGGCGCCGTCGCCACGGAGCAACCCCTGGTCAGTGGCCGGAATCATCGCGTCGGCCGCGGGCATGATCTCGCCATCGACCGAGGCCATCGAGACCGATGCAGCGTCCACGGTTCGAGAGCCTACTGTGAGCGTAGGCCGACACGCTCGGATTGCACAGGCACACCGTCCGGCCAGTCCGCTGCAGCGAGCCGGGCCGCCGGGCGCGTCCACACCTCGGCCAGACGGACAAGCGTGGCCGCGGCTGCGGCCAGATCCTGGACGGAGATCCATTCGCGCTGAGAGTGATACTCGTGGCCGCCGTCAAAGATATTGGGCGTCGGCAACCCCTTCTCGCTCAGCCTGGCTCCGTCCGTGCCGCCGCGGATCGGGGACCGGATCGGCTCTATGCCCTCCTCGCGGATCGCCTCCTCGGCAGCCGCGGCGGCGTGGGGCACGTGCTCGATGTACTGACGCATGTTGCGGTACTGCCGGTGGACGTCGATCGACAGCTGTGCGCGCGGCTCGCGGGTTACTACCTGCTCGGCCGTCCGCTCGATGAGCGCGATGTGTTGCTCGAGCTGGTCGTCGTCGAAGTCACGCACGATGGCCCGGAACGTCGCCAGCCCGGCCGAGCCTGACAACTGGAAAGGGTGGATGAAACCCTCACGGCCCGACGTCGTCTCCGGGGTCAAGTGATCGGCGGGAAGTTCCGCGATGATCTGCGCGGCGAGGCGGAGCGCATTGACGAGCTTGCCCGTCGCCTGCCCGGGATGAACCTCGACGCCCTCGATCTGCACACGCACCTCGACCGCGCTGAACGTCTCATCCTGAAGCTCGCCGACCTCTGAGCCGTCCACCGTGTAGGCACACAGAGCTCCAAAGCTGGGGATGTCGAACAGCGTCGCGCCCTCGCCAATCTCCTCGTCCGGGGTGAAGCCGATCCGCAGGGTCGGGCGGGGCAGTTCGGGGTGCGCGGCCAGGTGAGCCACGGCGGCCATGATCGCCGCGACACCGGCCTTGTCATCGGCGCCCAGCAGGGTGTCCCCGCTGGCAGTGACGATGTCATGGCCGTGCCTTGCCTCGAGCTCGGGCATCGCCTTGGGGTCAAGTCGCGTGCCGCCTTTGGGCAGCTCGATGATCCCGCCATCGTAGTCGCGATGCACGATCGGCTCGACACCGGTGCCGGGTGGATCGGGACTAGTGTCGAGATGGGCGATCAGGCCGATGACAGGGAGGGACTCTCCCTCTTCCAACGTCGGCAAGGTGGCGAACACGTACCCGTTCTCATCGAGGTTGGCGTCCTCGAGGCCGGCCTCCACCAGCTCTCCCACGAGCATCCGCCCCAGTTCGAGCTGACCCGGGGTGCTGGGACTCGAGTCGCGGTCTCGGCGGGACTGCGTGTCGATCCTCACATACCTCAAGAAGCGATCGAGGGCATCGGGGGCCAAGTCCTGCGCGAGTTCTGAGGTGAACAACACCGTGCCCCCAAGTATGGCGGCGTGGCGGGTGTGACGGTTGGCACACAAGACCCCGTTTTTCAGCCCGGACCACGGGTAGGCCAATGAGGAGGTCCTTGCCTTAAGGCGAAGATCGCTCGCTGAACCCGGATAACAAGACCAGGAGAGATCAACCCCCCAAATGGCTGAACAGACACGCACCAAACGCCAGGCGGCGGCCAAGAAGGCCGCAGCGACCCGCAAGCGAAACGCCACCAAGCGCAGCTCGGCGGCCACCAGAAGCTCGGCCCGCCGCACCGCGAAGGAGGCCACCCGCACAACCGAGCGGGGTCTTCAGACGACGGTGACACGCGTCGAGGCCCTCGGCCGACAGGCTGAGCGCGCGTTCCTGATCCAACTCGGCGCCGCAATGGAGCTTCGCGACGCCGTCGCCGGCGCCCTGCAGATCTACACGAGCCCCGAGCGGCTGGTCCGCGAGCTGAATCGGTTCGAGCGTCGCGGCGAGCGAGTGGTGCGGCAGAGTCGCCAGGGCTTCCGGCGTCGCCGCCGCGAGGTCGAGCACGACGTCCGCGCCACCCGCCGTGACATCGAGCGCCAGACGAACGGCCTTCGCTCCGATGCCGAGGATGTCGTCGATCGGATCAAGAGTCTCGCCTAGGCTGTTGTAACGCGGAGGCCCGCATCGAGCGGGCCTCCGGCCGTTACGGTGGGCACGATTTCGGGGTAGAGAACACCGACCATGACCGCGGCGGCCACCTCCGGGACGCCTTCGCCGCGGCGCCGGAGGCGGCGCTTGCGGCGCTCGGACTGCTCGTCGCCCGGCCTGGGTCGGGTCAGGCGCGGGCGCGGATTCAGCTACGTCGATGAGCGCGGCCAGCGGATCGACGATCCGGCCGTGATCGAGCGCATCGCCGAACTGGCAATTCCTCCCGCGTGGCGCGATGTCTGGATCTGTCCCGATCCGCTCGGCCACCTCCAGGCCACCGGCGTCGACGCGGCCGGCCGCAAGCAGTACCTGTACCACGGGCGGTGGCGCGAGCATCGAGACCGTCAGAAGTTCGACCGGATGCTCCGCTTCGCCGGCCAACTGCCAACCCTCCGGCGTCGCCTGGCCAGGGACCTCGGCGAGGAGGCGCTCAGCCGAGAGCGAGTCCTGGCCTGCGCGGTGCGCCTACTCGATCTCGGGATGTTCCGGATCGGGAGCGAGGAATACGCCGACGACGAGGGGGGCCTGGGACTGGCGACGCTCGGCAAGGAGCACGTCACGGTGCAGAGCGAGGACATCGTGTTCGACTATCTCGGCAAGGGAGGCCAGCGGCGGGTTCAGGCCATCTCGGACCCAGAGTCGCACGCCGTCCTGCGCGCGTTGAAGCGGCGCCGGGGAGGCGGTCAGCAGCTGCTGGCATACCGGAACGGGCGCCGCTGGCACGACGTGCGCTCCGATGCCATCAGCGAATACATCAAGTCCAGCCTTGGCGAGGACTTCAGCGCCAAGGACTTCCGCACCTGGAACGCCACCGTCCTCGCCTCGGTGTCCCTGGCCACCCAGGGGCGCGGCGCCGCAAGCGCGTCAGCGCGCAAGCGGGCGGTCGGCCGCTCCATGCGCGCCGTTGCCGATCTGCTCGGTAACACGCCGGCCGTCGCCCGCCGCGCCTACATCGATCCGCGCGTGGTCGACCGTTATCTGTCGGGCTGGACGATCGCCGCCGCGCTGGAGCCGATCCCCGAGCTCGATCCCGCCAATGACCGGGTACGAGCGAGGGTCGAGCGGGCGGTTGTGGACCTGCTCACGGACAACACGGGGTCGGGCGCCCTGGAGAAGTCACCGGACCCGCCCTAGACGAGACCCTCGGCCTGATACTCGCGCACGTAGCCCTCGAACAGCCGGCGGTGCCGCTCCTCGTCGTGGAGGATGCCGATCACCATGTCCTGGGTGACGGGGTCGATCTCCTCGGTCGTCTCGATGATCGCGTTGTAGTGCTCGATGGCGCCCGTCTCGGCCTCGATCACACCCTTGATCACGTGCACGACGTCGGTCTGGTGCTCGGGCGGTTGGAGGTATGACTGCTCGGCCTGGAAGTCCAGCGAGCCCGGCACCACGCCGTAGAGCTCCTTGATCCGCTCCCCGAACTGACGCGCGTGACCAAGCTCCTCCTGAACATCCTCCTGGAGGGATTCGATGATCTCCTGCGCCCGGACCCCGTCAGGATTGATCGAGTTGGCCACGTAGCTCATCACCGTCTCGATCTCCATCCAGTAGGCCTTGGTGAGCAGGCGCAGGATCTCGTCGCGCTGCTCGGTGCGCTCCGGCGACAGGATCCCCCGCGAGCTGGTGCGGATTGACATTTGTTTCTCCTTGACGCTTGGTTGCTCGGTCATAGCTGAGCTTCCCGCTGCGAGCGCCCTAATAACTTGGGAGTCCTGTCATCCCGTCCGCCGATCTGTGGTTAACTACGGATGTCGTCTGCGAAGGGAAGTGTGCATGCCTCTGTCTGCCACAACGGTTGGCGCGTCTGCAACTGCCCCGCGGTCTGCCGAGTTGTTTGTGCGGTGGCGCCGCTATCAAGACCGCCGAGCCCGAGATGAGTTGATCGAGCGGTTCCTGCCGCTCGCGCGCAAACTGGCCCGCCGTTACGTCCAATCGAGCGAGCCGTACGATGACCTGGTCCAGGTGGCGAGCCTCGGACTCGTCAAGGCGGTTGAGCGTTTCGACCCCGAGCGGGGCTTTGCCTTCACCTCGTTCGCAGTGCCCACGATCGTCGGCGAACTGAAGCGCTACTTCCGTGACACGGGATGGGCCCTGCACGTCGACCGCAGCGCGCAGGAGCGTGCCCGCAAGATCACTGAGGCCCAACAGCAGCTGAGCGCGCGAACC
Organism: uncultured Solirubrobacterales bacterium; assembly: GCA_963796885.1. Classification (GTDB taxonomy): domain Bacteria; phylum Actinomycetota; class Thermoleophilia; order Solirubrobacterales; family Solirubrobacteraceae; genus Palsa-465. Next base: position 617,916 of record CAWCNP010000022.1, on the reverse strand, counting down.
GGGCGCTCGCCCACGGTCAACGACCTGGCGCAGTACCTCGAGATTTCCGAGGAGGAGGTGCTCGATGGGCTGCAGACGGCCGAGGCCTACGACGCGGTGTCGCTCGATGCTCCGGTGCAGAGCGATGAGGACGGCGGTGCCAGCCGCCTTGATGCCATCGGCGGCGAGGATGACCGGCTGAGCATGGTGGACGTGCAGGCGACGATCTCCGCCGCCGCTCGCCATCTCACCCACTGTGAGCGCGAGATCCTCTACCTGCGCTTCGGCGAGGACCTTACGCAGACAGAGATCGCCGAGCGCGTGGGCGTCTCGCAGATGCAGGTGTCGCGCCTGTTACGCAGGTCGCTGCAGCGGCTCCGTGATCTCACCGACGACCGCCGATAGCAGATAGCGCGTGTCTCCGCCCTCGGCGCCGTGCGCGTCCGCGAACTCGTCGGAATCCCCGCACACCATTGCGTCCATTCAGTAGGCTCGCGCCTGCGTGCAGACTCAGTTCCGCGTAGAGGTCCACCAGAATGATCGGGGCACCGTGATCGCGCTCAGCGGCGAGTTGGATCTGGCGTCGAGCCCTGCCCTCGAGGAGGAGCTGGCAAACGTCTTCAACTCCGACGCGCAGACCGTGGTGATCGACCTGCGACAGCTGGACTTCATGGACTCAACCGGCCTCAGCATCCTGGTCAGAGCGCATCACAGCGCGATCGAGGGCAAGCGACGGCTCGCCCTGGTCAAAGGACCTCCTCAGGTCCAGCGCCTGCTCACGCTCACCGGTGTGACAAACCGGCTGTCGCTCGTCGACGCGCCGGAGGACGTTCTCGGCGGGGGCTGACACTGGCGCCGCACGGCTCATTTCCAAACGCGACGAACGGCGACTGGACGCGCCTGACCCAACTGCTCGACGTCCTCGCCGAGGCGGTCACGATCCGCGACCGCGAGGGAGCGATCGCCTACGCCAACCGTGCCGCGCTGAGGAGTATGGGGTTCGCCTCGATGGAGGAGCTTCAGAGCCGATCGTCGGACGAGATCATGAGCGACTATCTCGTCGAGGACGAGCTGGGCAACCCGCTGTCGATCGATGACGTGCCTTCAATGCGCCTGATGCACGGCGAGCAGGCCGAGTCGCTGCTGATGCGCACCGTGCACCGAACCACCGGACAGCTCAGCTGGCGCCAGCTCAAGACGACCCCGCTGCTCGACGAGCATGGAGAGTTCTTCGCCGCGGTGACCGTGATCGAGGACCTGACGGCGGTCAAGACGGCCGAACTCCGAACCCGTGTGCTGGCGGAGTCGGGGCGCATCCTCGCCTCCTCGCTCGACTACGAGCAGACCCTCCAGAATGTCGCCGACACCGCGGTCCCGGTCCTGGCCGACTGGTGCAGCGTGGTGCTCGTCGACGAGGACCTGAGGCGCGAGACCGCGGTGGTCGCCCATCCCGATCCGCAGAAGCTCGAGCTCGCAGGAAGGCTGCGAACAACACAGCCCGAGCAGATCGAGCCCGAGAGCGTCGAGGGGCGAGTCATCCGCACCGGCACCTCTGAGCTGATCGCGGAAGTTACCGACGCTCAGCTCGTGGAGGGAGCTCGGGACGAGGAACAACTCGAACTGCTCCGCGGCCTAGGCTTCCGCTCGGCAATCCTGGTGCCCCTGCGCGTGCCCGCGCGGACGATCGGCCTGATGACGCTGGTGACGGCGGAGTCGCGCCGGCAGCTGGATCGCGACGACGTCGAACTGGCCGAACAGCTCGGGCGCCGGGCCGCTGTCGCGGTGGAGAACGCCCGCCTGCACACGACCCTGGCCGGCGTGGCTGAGACCCTGCAGCTGAGCCTGCGCCCGGATGAGCTGCCGGAGATACCGGGCTGGGAGCTGGCTGCGCTGTATCGCCCGGCGGGATCGGAGCAGCGGATCGAGGTCGGAGGGGACTTCTACGAGCTGTTCCCCGCCGGCAGCGCGTGGTTCGTGCTCATCGGCGATGTCACCGGCAAGGGCGTGACCGCGGCGGCGCTCACCTCCCTGCTTCGCCATGGCTCACGGTTCGCCGGGCGACACGATCCCCAACCAGCGGCGATCCTGCGCCAGCTCGATGAGGCCTTGCGCAGTCGCTCCGTGCCGTCACTGTGCACCGTGCTCTGCGGGCGTCTGCATGGCAACCGCGTCCTGCTCAGCTCGGGCGGCCACCCGCCGGCGCTGTTGGTCAGCGCGACCGGAGAAGTGCGAGAGATCTCCGGCGCCGGCCCGCTGCTGGGAGCGTTTGATGACTCACGGTGGCCGGAGGTGCCGCTTATTGTGTCCCGCGATCAGCTGCTGCTCTTCTATACCGATGGGGTGACCGAGACCGTCGGAGCGGCGGATCGGTTCGGCAGCACCCGCTTGAAGGCGCTCCTGGCCGACAACGCCGCGTCGACACCCGCGGAAGTTCTGGCGCAGCTTGATGCCGAGCTCGACCGCTTCAGCGCCGGATTACAGCGCGATGACGTCGCCGCACTGGCGCTGCGACCGACCGGCTAACGATGATCGATCAGGACAACGCGCAGACACTCGGAATCGGAGTCGAGGTCGCAACTAAGCTCGTCGGTCAGCAGCGCCAGCGGGGACCTGGCGCCGACAACGGGGTCATCGCTGTCGAGCAGCTCGTGGGTTCCGTCTCGGAACGGGCCGATCGTGATCGACAGGCGCCTCGATTCGGTTTCGAGGCCGAAGCCGATCCTGTCCCCGCTCGAGCAGCGCCGCGCCAGCGCCCCGATGGCGTCGGTGACGAGATACACATCTGAGAAGCGGTCCAGGCTGAAGCGGGCCGTCGCGGCCAGCGCTCGAGCCAGGCGACCCAGCACGCCGTTGAGCAGCATCACGGGGGACACCGAAGCAATCGCGTCCCCCGACATGTTCTGGGTCCATCCGTCGTCGGGTGCAGCGGGCGCCGGAGCGCCGAACAGCGAGCGCCCATCGCGCTCGCCGGCGAACACCATCCAAACCTCGGTTCCGCCATCGACTCCACGCCGGAAATCAGCCTCCTGGGCAAGGGCCTGAATCACCGGTAGCCCGATCCCCTGCATCCGGTCATCGACCGGCGCCAGCTGAGAGATGCCGGAGCCCTGATCGCGGACGGCAACCTCGATCGCGTCCGGATTGACATATATAGTCACCGCCAGCGGTCCCGCCTCGCCACCGTAGGCGTGCAGCACCACGTTGTTACAAGCCTCGCTGACCGCCGTCTTGAGGTCGTCTAATAGCTCCGGGTCGATCCTCAGCAACTCGGCGACGCCGCCCAGCATCCCGCGAACCAATGTGAGGTTCTCAGCTCGGCTCGCCAGTTCCAGCCTCACCGTTGGGGAGTCGCCGCTCACGCCTGCCTTTCCGGAGGTTGTTGGTCGGGCGCGCTCAATCTCTCAATGTTCAGCATTTCGTGGCTGCCACGAGGGTAAACAGCAGTTGAGCATGAATTCATCTCCGCCGGCCTCTCCCGGATCGAATCACGACCCGATGGTCCCGCGCGTGCTCGCGGCATCCGGTGGTGGGCTCTCCCGCCATCCGGTGGCGAATTCTCTCGCGTTCCTATCGGCAGACGACCTCGAAACGCTCGTGCCGATGGGCGACCGCACAACTTCTGCCGTGGCGGCCACTGACCAATCGCAGCTCGCCTGCGCCAGAGCCACGGTAGGCACCGCACAACCGAGCTGATGAGAGGGCGCATCGACGCTGAGGGCTCGGGTTCTCTGGATTGGCACCGACGGTATAGACGGATCAAGGGCGACGTTTGCCGGCCCCCGGGTGCGGTCCCTTACGTCCACGCCCACCGCACGCCCATACGACCCGGGGGTGCCGGCGGTCGCTAGGGCTGTACCCACATGGCGCTCGGCTCAATCCCGGCGCGTGGCGCGCGGCTCAGTCCCCGCGCCCCGGCCCTCGGGGTCGCGCCGCGTGGCGGCTCTAGGAAGCCTCTTCGCCGTCGGTCAGCTCTCGCAGCTGCGCCAGCGCCCGCCTGAGAATGCGAGACACCTGCATCTGCGAGACGCCGATGACCTCGGCGATCTGAGTCTGGGTGAGATCTTGCACGAAGCGCAACTCGAGCACGCGGCGCTCGCGACCCGACAGTTGCTTGGCCGCTGAGGCGATCGAGACGCTGGCCTCGACGAATTCGAAGCGCGTGTCGGTCTCGCCGAAAGCGTCGGCCAACGTTCCGGACTCGCCGTCGGCGTCATCTCGCGGGGTGTCGAGCGACACGCAGTGGTGGGCACCGGCCGTTTCCAGAGCCTCGAGCACTTCCTCGATGCTGAACTCCAGGTACTCGGCCAGGTCGTACACGCTAGGTGGGCGGCCCGTCTTGGCGGTCAGCTGCTGCTGGGCCTCCTCGACCTTGAGCGCCTGCTCCTGCGCCCCACGTGGGACGTGAACGGCCCAGCCCAGGTCGCGGAAGTAGCGCTTGAGCTCTCCAAGGATCGTTGGCACGGCGAACGACGAGAAGGCCGTGCCACGCTCGGTGTCGAAGCGATCGATGGCCTTGACCAGTCCGAGGCTCGCCACCTGCAACAGGTCGTCGAACGGCTCGCGGGCGCCGCTGTAGCGGCGCGCCAGCTTGCGGGCGAGCGGCAGGAAGCGCTGAACCAGCTCCTCGCGGGCTCGTTGATCACGATGTTCTTGCCAGCAAACGAAGAGATCCGCCACGTCGGCGCCCGTAGCCGTCTGGTTGGTCGGCTGCCGCTGGCGCGGAAGGGTATTCGCAGGATGCATGTTCCCAGCCTTCCCAATTCCGCGAGCTTGAATCGCCCTTGTTAGGAAAATGACACATGCCACGATCGGGCTCTACAGGCTAGCGCGGCTTGGTGAGGTCCCGCGTGCACCGGTCACAGATGCAGTAGTGGCCATGCACCGGCGAGACCTCGAGGCCGCTCATGGCCGGATGGCGCGGATGCGGCTCGATGCGCGCGCGGCCCTCCGCCGTCGCCACGCCCATGCTGGGCCGCGTCCTGCGGGACGCGCCGACAGCGCGAAAGAAGGGAGGCCAAGTCATGACTGCCGCTCGTCGATAACGATAAGCACATCGGCGGCAGAATCCCGCCGGTCCTCGACGGGGTATGCCCAGATCCGGCGATCGGCAATCATCCGAACCGTGAGTTTCGTGATGACCCGAGATCCGGACGCGTTTGCGCATCGCGTTTGGTCGTTCATCGAGCCGCGGATCGAGTGCAACGTGCTGGCGACCGTGCTGATGCGCGCTCGCGACGGCCTTTACTCCGAGGCGCGCCCGCTGTTCGCATATTCCGCGGACGCGGGTGGGGAGATCCGGGCCGCCGCGGCCCGGATCCCACCGTATCCCCTCCTGAGCAGCAGCCTGACCGAGGACGATGCCCATGAGTTGATGGGTTCGTGGCTGGACCACGACGCGTCGCCGCCAGGCGCCACCGGCCCGCCGGCCACGGTCAGGGCGCTTTCCAGAGCCTGGAGTCGGCGCGTGCGGGGAACCACCCGCGTCCGGTTGCGCGAGGCCATGCACGTGCTCGAGCAGGTCGATGATCCTCCCCTGGCCGCGCCCGGACTACTGCGCCCGGCGGAGCAGCAGGAGGTCGAACAGCTGGCGCGATGGCTCCGCGCATTCGCCGAGGAAGCGAGGGTCACCGGCGGCAATGACTCCGCCCAGACAGTGGCCCCGCGGATTGCGCGCGGCGGCATGTTCATCTGGGACGATGACGGCCCCGTGTCCCTGGTGGGCGCCAACCCGCCGGTGGCCGGCGTCGTCAGGATCGGCCCGGTGTACACGCCTCCAGAACACCGTCGGCGCGGATACGCCGGACACGCGGTGGCCGAGGTGAGCCGCCGCGCGCTGCAGGGCGGCGCCAGCAGGTGCATGCTGTTCACCGATCTCGCCAACGCGACCTCGAACAAGATTTACGCCGAGGTCGGCTTCCGGGTGGTCGGAGACTGGGAGGAGCACGAGTTCCTCGCCGACGACGACGCCCCGTGAGCCTGCTGGAAGCCATCGCGATCTTTGCCGCCGGCATCGCCGCGGGCACGATCAACACCGTGGTGGGAAGCGGGACACTGTTTACGTTTCCCGTGCTGCTCGCGTTTGGCTACCCCCCGGTGACCGCCAACGTGTCGAATACCGTCGGCCTCGTACCGGGCTCGGTGTCGGGTGCGGTCGGCTATCGCCGCGAGCTCGTCGGCCAGCGACGCCGCACGATTCCCCTCGCTGCCGCGTCGGCCATCGGAGGGGCCGTGGGCGCTGCGCTGCTATTGACGCTGCCGGCGTCGGCATTCAAAGCGGTCGTCCCAGTGTTCATCGCCATCGCCTTGGCTCTGATCGTCGCGCAGCCGAAGCTGACCAGAGCGATCGCGCGGCGGCGGCGGCCATCAAACATGGCTGGGCCGGCGGCAACGGCCGCGGTGTTCACCAGCGGCATATACGGCGGCTACTTCGGCGCGGCGCAGGGGATCTTCCTGCTCGCCATCCTCGGCCTTTCGTTGGACGAGGACCTCCAGCGGATCAACGCGTTGAAGGTCGTGCTGGCCGGCCTGGTCAATGCGATCGCCGGGATCGTGTTCGTGTCGTTCGCCAACATCGCCTGGGGAGTCGCGGCGCTGCTCGCCGTCGGGTCCACGCTCGGGGGAATCATCGGCGCCCGGGTCGGCCGCCGCCTGCCTCCAGACGCCCTGCGGGCAGTCATTGTCATCGTCGGCGTCGCCGCGATTGTTCACCTGGTCACCTGAGCGTCAGGAGCGTTTACACGGCCGGAGTCGAAAGGACCAACATCCTCGCCGTGTCGAACTCGACCCGGAACGTCTCGCCCTGAGGATGCGAGTGGAGTGGAGGTGCGGCATCGCGCGGGAGCACGGCTTCCCACAGTGCGAAACGCCCGTTGGTCGCCTCGCCGTCCAGCTTAATGCGGGCCAGCGTTCCGAGGAACCACAGCGCTCATGACGCTGACGCCAGCTCGAAGTCGCGCGGGCGCTCGTAGTTCTTACCCGGCGTACCGCCGATCGCCACGACGCGCAGGCCATCGGGGCCCGGGTGGAGCTTGCGCCGGCAACCTGACTGGACGCGCACGATCGACCCGCTGGCGATCGGAACCCGCTCGCCGTCGATCTCGAAATCTGCCGAGCCCTCGAGCACGACGTAGACCTCCTCCTGACCATCCTGCGAATGGTCGTGCTCCGGGTAGTGGGCGAAGTCTGCAGGAAAGTCGAACACCTGGATCCCGAAGGACTCCACCCCGAGCTCGGCGCCGGCCAGCTTGACCAGACCATCGTGGATCGTCGCCATGTCGTCGATTGTCTTGACGGTGTATTCGCTCATCGCGCCCTCCTGGATTTGTTGCCGTGTCCGTCACTGACGCTACTCCATGCCCCCGCCCCGAACATCGGAGCATCGGCCCAACGTGCCCCTTCCCCGTCTGGTAAAAGCAGGTGGTGTTCTTTGTCGTCATTCGACGCCGTGGTCCCGAGTGGGATCCGGCGCTCCCGATGGAGCTGCAGTCAGAGTGGCCCGAGCATGCGGCGTTCATGGACCAACTGGTCAGCGCCGGAATCGTCGTCCTGGGCGGTCCGCTCGGCGACGAGGAGCGCGTCGTCCTGGCCATGGAGTCCGACTCGGAGGCGGCGATCAGAGACACACTCGCGGCGGATCCATGGAGCGGGTCGCACCTGGTCATCGACTCGATCGATCAATGGACGATCCGCCTCGATGGTCGCGGCAAGGGTTGAGGAGCGCTAGTCGCGTCCGAGCGTCGCCAGCGCCTGCTCGTGCAGCAGGCCGTTGCTGACGATCGCCCCGTCGGCGTCGATCCGGTCGCGACCGGCCAAGTCGGTGAAGGTGCCGCCGGCCTCTTCGATGAGGATCTTCGTGGGTGCGTAATCCCACGGATAGGCGTCGGTCCCGAGCGCCACGTCGGCGTCGCCGGAGACCACGGCAAGGAAGCTGTCGCCCTGGTTCGGGCGAACGCGAGCGCACTGTGCGGCGACCGCGGCCAGCGGGTGAGTCGTGATTCCCTGCGCGAGGGTCTCGTGCCAATCATCGCTGACGGTTGCCTCCGAGAGCCGGGCCGTGGTCGAGACGGTAACCCGCTCACCGTTTAGAAATGCGCCGCCCTCACGGCTGGCCCACCAACGCCGATCGAGCGCCGGACAGTCCACGACGCCGGCGACGACTTCGCCCTCGCGCGCTAGCGCGATCAGGGTCGTCCAGGTGGGGTCTCCGCCGACGAACGCGCTGGTGCCATCAATCGGATCCAGATACCACAGCCAGTCGGACTCGCCGGTAGCCCCGAATTCCTCACCGGTGATGGCATGCGTTGGATACCGGCTCGAGATGCGCTCGCGCAGTGCGCTCTCAACGGCCAGATCGATGTCCGTGACCGGCGAGCCGTCGGGCTTGATCCGGGTCGAGAAATCACGGGCCACGAACCGGTCGAGCGTCAGGCCGGCGGCCAGATCAGCCAAGTCGAGCGCAAAGTTGAGGGCCGAGCGGATCGCATCAGCTCCGGCCGTGGCGGGGTCGCTCACGACGACGGTCCGAGCCGAGCTTCGTCGATGATCGGCTCGAACAGCTCGACCGGATTGCCCGACGGATCCTCGACCAGGATCTGCTTGCCGCCGACACCGGTGACGATGTCATTGCGGAACCTCGCGCCGCTTCCGCGCAGCTCGTTCACGAGGGCCTCGAGGTCGTCCACCTCGAGCTGGAAGCGATTCCAGCCGCCCGGTTCGGGCACGGTCCCGTCGGGCATCGCCTGACCGCCGCCAGGGCCGCCGCCGGGAGCGCTGAGGACAAGTCGCAGCGGCCCGCGCGAGAGCATCGCGAACGCCGGGGCTGGGTGCATGTCCTGGTGGAAGCCGAGCCGCCCGCAGTAGAACTCGATCGCTGCATCTACGTCCTTGACGATGTAGCGCACGCTGACGCTGGCCATAGAACGCTCCTTCCCGTTGGTTGCCGTCCTAGACCGTAGCGGCCAGGTGATCCGGGGCCGGCGGCGGCGCGTATAGCCGTCAGACCCATCCGAGAGTTGTCGCAATTACCACCGCGTTGCATTAGCGCCAATGGGTGGCGTATAGGTTGTCGTCTGGTGCGAGACGCGGCTAGCTAGCTGACTGCGCCGGAGAGGAGAGACCATGGAAGCCTCGTCGTTGCCGCTACGAAAGCCGCCTGCGTGGGCGCGGGTCAGAGCGGCTCTGCACCCGCTGTTCGCCGCGGGAATGTCGCTGCTCGACACCATCGATGGCTCATTCATGAACTTCGCCTACGGCTGGGCGTTCTCAAAGCCCGTCCGCAAGGTCTATTACAACATCACAATCACGGGTCTCTCAGTGGTGATCGCGCTGTTCATCGCTACGATCGAGCTGGTTGGTCTGGTCACGGACAAGCTCGATCTCCACGGCTCCGTGGTCAACTGGTTGCAGAACTTCAACATCAACACCGCGGGTTTCATCATCGTGGGAATGTTCGTCGTCACGTGGACTCTCGCGCTCGCCGCTTGGCGCTTTGCGCGGATCGAGGAGAAGTGGAGCACGGGCATGGAACTGGCCGCGGCACGATCCGCTCCGGAGGCGGATAGCTAGGCGGGCCGTTGACCGACGCGCCGCAGGCAGCCCCGCTTGCAATTGCCACGATCGACGAGGCGATCGAGATCATGCGCGAGCAGGGACTGCGGCTGTCGACGCCGCGGCGGTTAATCCTGGAAGAGCTGTTCGCAGCGCCCGGGCCGTTGTCCGCGGTGCAGGTATCGCGGGAGCTGTCAATCGAGATCACCTCCGTCTACCGAAACCTCGAGATGCTCGAGGAACACGGCCTGGTCCGCCACGTCCACCTGGCGCACGGTCCCGGGCTGTACGTGCTCGTCGGTCGCGTCGAGCATGAGTACCTGTACTGCGAGCTTTGCCAGAAGGTCACCCCGGTCGCAGTCGAGGAGCTCGACCCCGTCCGCGATCGGATCAGACAGCGGTTCGGCTACGAGGCCCGCTTCACCCACTTCGCCATCGTCGGCCTCTGCCCGACATGCGCGGCGAGCGAGTGGCGTCGTGCACCGGGTCCATCCGAGACTCGGTAGCCTGGGCGCGAAGGTTCGCCTGGCGGGGCTGCTCGGGGCTGTCGCGCTGGCCGTGTTCGTGGTTGCTCGTCCGGCCGGCGCCAGCACCGTGTCGTCGACCCAATTCCCGCAGATCACGATCGGCAACGCCGTGGGACCGGTGCCGGAATCCTTCCTCGGGCTTTCCATCGAGACGATGGAGATCCCCCTCTACGAGACCCGGCTGGCCGCTTTCACACGCCTGTTGGGCCGGCTGCGACCGCCGCACGACGAGGCGCCGATCGTGTTGCGCCTGGGCGGCGAAAGCGCCGACACCTCATTCTGGGGGTCCGATCCGTTCGCACACGTGGCGCCCGCCTACCAGCAATACAATCCGTACGTGCTTACGCCGGCCTGGATGGCCGGAGTGGCCAGCCTCGTGAGAGCCGCCAACCTCAAGGTGATTCTCGACCTCAACCTCGCCGCCCACTCGCCGCAGATGGCGGCCGAGGTGGCCGCCGCGGCTGAGCGTGACCTCCCGCGCGGAAGCATCGCCGCGTTTGACATCGGCAACGAGCCTGACGAGTACACCCGAGGCTTCGTTGGCTTCACCAGAGCAGCCAAGAACGGATGGGGCTCGTGGGCCTTCACGTTCGGCGCCCCCGACTACGTGTCGCTGTTTACTCAGTACGTCGCCGCGATCAGACCCGCGTTCCCGCAGGCCGAGTTCGCCGGGCCCGATGTGACCAGCCAGAGTCCGACATGGGTCGATACGTTGCTGTTCTCACCGGCCGGAGGGGACGTTTCACTGGCCACGGCCCACGACTATGCGCCCTACCGGGGCTGCGCCAGGCCGGGCACACGCAAGTACCCGCTCGCGGCCGACTATCTGCGCGAATCCAATTCGACCGGGATGGCCCGCGCCGAGCGATACAACGTCGCCGCCGCCGTGGCCCGCCAGCTGCCGTTGCGCTTGACCGAGGTTGGTCTATCGGTGTGCGGCGGCGTTGCCGGGCAGTCGGACACGTTCGCCACCGCGCTGTGGGCGCCCGACGTGCTCTTCAGCCTGGTCAAGGCCGGCGTCGCCGGAGTCAACATTCACATACGCGCCAACGGCTATCTGAACACGGCCCTGAACTACACGCCTACGGGGATCTATCCCGAGCCGATGTTCTACGGGCTGGCGCTGTTCGCCCGCACGCTCGGGCCGGGGGCACAGCTCATGCAGGTTCATCGCTACGGCATCCCGAGCGATGTCAAGGTGTGGGCGGTGATGCTCCCGAACGGCGCCCTGCACGTGCTGTTCATCAACAAGTCAGACGAGCCGACGGCGGTCGGTTTGCCGGCGTACTCGCGCCGGCCGGCCACGGCCCAGCGCCTGCTTGCCTCGTCGATCACCGCCAACGAGACCGTCACACTGGCGGGCCAGCGGCTGAGCGATTATGGGTATTGGACCCATCCGCGGATCTCCCAGGTGGTCGGCGTTCGTGCCGGCAAGTATCGAGTCCAGGTCGGCGCCTACTCCGCCGTGCTGCTGTCGACGCCGCCGCTCGGCGGCGCCGCGCGAGACCGGGCCGGGCGACACCGATGAATCTTTGCTCGTAGGGCGGTCTTACCTCCCGGAAGCTAGATCTGGGAGACCACGATGAACGCTCACGTGATGCATGAAATTGCTCGGTCGCGGGTCGACGACCTCAGGCGGGCGGCCGACGCCAACCGTTACTCAACCACAGACAGGCCTCGCGGTCGCCTGGGCACTCGTAGGTTTCGGCGGGGAACGAGGGTACGGGGCGTGAGCTCTCGGGCCGTCCCGAGTGCGTGAGGGGCCAGGGCTCGTTCTTCGATCCTGGGGGGTGGTGCAGACCACCCCTTGGGTTGCTGGTTGACGCGACGGTGTGCGCGTACCTTGCTGACACACAGTCAATCCGCTTCTGATGGAGAACGAAATGTCGAAGTTCCGCCGCTCACGTCTAATCCCCGCCGTCACCGCCGCGCTCAGCGTCGCCGCTCTGGCGCCTGGCGCCGCCTCCGCGTCGACCTCGTGGTTCGGGTCGAGCCTCAACCACACTCCCGCCAACGCGGGGCAGACGTGCGCCGATGACGGCGTTGGGATCGCCGGCGACGTCTGCACGCACGTCGGGTCCGACTATCCGGGCACCTCGGGTCGCGTCAAATCGCCGGCGACCGGGACGATCGTCGCGCTGAAGGTTCGCCCGCAGGGTCCCATGACGTTCACGGCCGAGGTCGTCAATGTCCGCAAGCTGTCGTCCAACCTCCACAGCGGCCAGGCGCAGGCAACCGCCCACAGCCGCCGGATCAAGCTCGCGGGCCCGACACAGGACCAGATGGACAACAGCGTCTACCCGGTCGACACCGTCCTGGTGAAGATGAAGGTCAAGAAGGGTCAGGAGATCGCCATCAACACGACCAGCAACACCGCTGAGTACTGCTCCGATGGCACGCCGGGCCAGCTCCTGTTCGACCCCATCCTGATCCCGGGAGCCGGATTCAGCCACAGCCGCGGTGTAGACGATTGCCTGATGCTCGTCCGGGCGATCGTGAAGCACTAGCCCGCCGCTAAACAACTGCACCCCATACGGGCCCCGGGAAACCGGGGCCCGTTTTCGTGGCACCCGAGTTGTGGGTCATCGCTCGAGCTCCCGTTTGAGCGCTTGCAGCCGCTCGCGCCAGTAGGCCTTCATTCGCTCAGCCTCCTCGGCGTCCGCGAGTCGGCGATGCTCGAGTGCGATCGTGCTCTTCGCATCCCCCTTTAGGAAGAAGGTGACGTTGACCCGCGTCCGCGCGTCGCCCCAATCGAACCGTGCCGATTTCGGCCGGGTTGCGGTCCTCCGGAGGAGCTCGCCGTCGGGCAGCCAACGCCGACGTGCCGAGCCGTTGACGACCGCCTCGTACAGTGGCTCGACCGGCACGGCGACTGTCCTCGAGACGGTCATCGCGAATCCATCCTCCTTCTCGCCCACGACGCGGAGACCACGGGCCAGCTCATAGCTCGAGGCGATGGCCTGGGCGTTCCAGGCCAGCGGCTCGATCTGAAGGCTGTCGGCGACCCAGCGAGCGATCTCGCGGTGCGGCCGGTCTGTCGCCCCCCACTCGTCCAGCCTCGCGAACCACTCCTCCCAGCCGTGGCCGGTCCGCTGGCGGATCTTCTCGTCCGAGGTCGCGAGCCTCACTCCAGCCGTGACCCTCGGTCCGTCAGCCCGGAGCAGCATCGCTCGCGCCGCCGTGTAACTCTCACCTGTCTTGGCCATCCGCGCGCGAACCAAACGCTTGAACGACTTGTGCTCGGTCATCTCTCCTGTCTTCCTTTCGAACAAGCGCGGCACCGTGACTCACGCTCGCGGCGCCCCGCCGGAAAGGGCAACAAAATGACGGGCGTCCCGAGAGCACAAGCTCCCTTTGCCCCGCTTTGTGGCCGGCGGCGTGAGCACCGGCAATCGGGGTTGGGCGCGGGACGGCGCCGAATGATCGTATCGCTGCCAGCTATGACGGCTGCCCGCTTCAAGACTCATCGCTCCGCACCGTCTACAACCTTCCGAACACTTCTTCGCAGCGATCGCCCCCGGCAGTATCGTCGCCTGAGGAAGGGCCGGCCCGGGCTGAGGACGACGAGGGGATCGAGGACACCGATGATGCAACCCGCTCGGATCTGGTACCAGAGCTTCACCGATCCCGACGTGGACGCGCCGTACTTCACGCGCCTGCGTGACTACCTGCGTTCCGTCGCCGGACCAGGTTGCGGTGTTGACAGGCGCACACGCTGCTCGCCAGCGCCCCGGCGGCTCAGTAGGCGGTTCTCGATCGCGCCCTTCACAGCGCCTTCGCCCACGGACTCGACCTCATGCTGCTCGCCGCCGGCGGTGCCGGCCTCGCAGCGGCGGCCATCGTCGTGCTGGCGCTGCGCCCACGCACCGCACCGTCGGCCCGCCCCGGTGCTTCCATGGCTGGCGAGCTGACCCGCTCGACGTGAACGGATCGCGCGCACGCCCGTGATTGCGGGGGCCATCGCCGGCTCTTGCATCGGGCGTGCGTGTTGCTGGAGAATCGGACCCGGGGGCGCGAGGTCGGAATCATCCGAAGGAGGTCGCAATCATGGATATGCCTCGAGCTGACGATTGGCTGAGTCGTGGTGGCTATTTCTCATGGCGGCCGCCGCGGGGCAATGCCCCTTCGGTGGAGATATTCCACGTTGAGATGGGTGAGCCCGACGCTCCGGTGCTGGTCCTCATACACGGCTGGCCCACGAGCAGCATCGACTGGTTCGAGGTCGCCATTCAGCTGAGCGCGAGATTTCGCGTCTGCGCCTTGGACTTCCCGGGGTTTGGTTTCTCGGACAAGCCGCGCGAGTGGGGTTACAGCCTCACGCGAGACGAGGAGCTCATCGAGTTCTACCTCTCGGAGGTGATCGGCGCGGAGTCCGGCGTGGTAGCCGCGCACGATCGAGGTGACAGCGTGGCGCTTCTCCACGCCGCCCGCTGTGCTGAGGGCCGGGCGTCGATGCGGCTCGAGCACCTGGTCCTGTCCAACGGCAACATCTTCCTGCCCCTGTCCAACCTGACGGACGCGCAGCGACGGATACTCGACCAACAGTCGGGGCCCCAGATCACAGCTGCGCTGACTCCCGCGCAGTTGGCTGAGGCCATAGGTGCGAGCACGTTTACCCCGCCACGACGAGCTGGTGATCCCGAGGTCGAGGCCCTTGCCGCCACGTTCGGCCACAACGACGGCGTGAAGGTTCTGCACGAGACCATTCAGTACTTGGTCGAGCGGTCGAACGACGAGGAGAAGTGGCTGATGGCGCTTGCCGAGGCCGCATTCCCCGTGACCGTGGTTTGGGGGCTGTACGACACGGTCTCGCCGCCGCGTGTGGCGAGCTATGTGTGGAATGAATACTTGATGATGCGGCCCGGCGACAATCGCTTGTACTTCATCCCGGACGCAAATCACTATCTGCAGAACGACCGGCCTGACGCCTTCGTCAAGGTGCTCCTCCACACCTTCGAACGCGGTGACGACCCGCGGCCCGGTGCCCTCGAGCAGGAACCGGGCGCTCCGCTACTTGTCGACGGTTCACGCCAGCGCTTGCCGGCCGCGGCTGACCTGCTCCACGCAGCATCGTGAGCGGGCGCATTCCTCAGCCCATCGCCTGTATCACCAGCGCGCCCCTGTCGTCTTCGCGTAGGCGGGCATCGCATACCAGGCGCGCAGGCTGGAGGCGTCCGGACGCCTCCAGCTTTTGGCCTCGCTCCCTCATCGCGGCTCGGTCGTCGTCGGTGAATCGCGTGGACTGCCTGCTGCGTGTGGCGGTCTTAACGGGCCCTTGCGCGGCCTTCTTTGGGCTCATGGAAGTCTCCTCATGCTGTTCACGTATGTTTGTCAGCGGCGAACGGCTCAGTGCAGCTCTTCGAGCGGTCAGGTTGCCTGGGGGATCGCGGACGGCGCAGCCGCGAAGGCCGGAGGCAGCTCGCCGGCTGCCGGCTCCCACGCGAACCCGTCCGGGTCGGTGAACGAGCCGGCATCGCTGCCAATGACGATTCGGTGCGAGCCGGAGCCGTCGGGGGAGACGCCGGCGTCCTTGGCCAGCGCGCGGCGCCCGTAGAGCGCCAACTTGACCGGCGTCGTGGCGAACTCGACGTACTTGCGGCCGAAGCTCCTCGCCACCTCCAGGCCGTGGTCGACGTAGAACCGCTTACTCGCGGCAACGTCCGCGACTCCCAACAGGAGGACGATCTCTTCGATCTGCCGCGTGGCGGGGCCGGTGTCCTTCTTCGACGAGGTCGCAACCTTCCAGATCGCCCCGTCCGGGGCACGTAGGACGCCACCGTAGCCCCAGAACCCCTTCTTGGCGGGCTTCAGCGGCGTCGCACCGGCCGCGAGTGCGGTGCCGATGAGTCCGTCGACCGTGGCCGGCTGGGACACCACGAGCGACAGCGTGAATCCACGAAAGCCCGTCGTCGGTGCATCCGCGGCGCGCACGGCCACCTCATCACCCAAACCAAACGCGGCCGTGTAGAAGACGTTGGCAGCCGTGGAGTCGGGCACGTCGAGGGTGAGCGATTCGATCGAGGTCATGCGGGTCCTTTCGTGAAGGAGTTTTTGATTACCTGGACCATGGCCATCATTGTATGCCACTATCGTTGAGCCTGTCAATGATTGTGTGCGTCCACCGCTTCTGCAAAGATTGAGCAATGGCAGCAGCCGTATCGACCGACATCGAGGTGGCCGAGTTCGCCGGCCAACTCTTCTTCCGGCTCTGGCGTGCCTCGCATACGCGAACCACGGATGCGCTCAACTCAATTGGACTCACGCCCGCGCTGTTCGCGCTGCTCAACGTGCTCGGCGCCCGTGAGGGGGCCATCCAGCAGCGGCTGAGCTCCGAGATGGGCATCGACCCAAGCGCCATGGTCAAGCTGATCAACGAACTCGAAGACGCGGGCTTGGCCGAGCGCCGACGGCGCCCCGGCGATCGCCGTGCGTGGGAGGTATCGATCACGCCAAAGGGTCGGCGCACCCTGGAGCGGGCCAGACGACTCGTCACGCAGGTAGAAGACGAGGTGCTGGGCGGGCTGACCGCCGCCGATCGCCGTCAGCTCCTAATACTCCTTCGACGAGCGCTCGTCTCAGCCCCGCCCCAACCTCCCTGGCGCCCCGAGGAGGGGGGCTGAGCCAAACGGCCAGCTGCCGATCGTCGGTAAAGGCCCCGGGCGGAGCCCGGCCGCGAGGTTCGTAGCCCGCCTCAGCGCTGGACGAGCCGGTAGATCGGACCGGCGAGCGAAACAGCGTAGATATGGCCGACATCGTCCTGACCGAAGGCGGACAGGCTGTTGACCGACAGGCCCGTCGCGTGGTTATCGCGGGCGTGGCCGGGGCTCAGCAAGACGGAGCTGATCTGCGGCTTGCAGTTGTCGCCGTACAGGTAGTGGCCGTAAAGCGAGTGCAGCGACGGGTCGCGGACGACGTAGCCGCCGATGATGGCGCAGTACCCGTCGCTGTGGCGGGCGACCAAGTTGGGTCTGATCGCTCCCGGCGCAGAGCCCGACTTGTAGCGCAGGTCTCCCTCGAAGATGCTCCATCCGTAGTTGGCGCCGGCCCCGCGGCCGTGGCGGGCGAAGTCGATCTCCTCTTCGGTGTCCTGACCGACGTCACCGATGATGAGATCGCCGGTGCGCCGGTCGAAGGAGAAGCGCCACGGATTGCGCAGCCCGTAGGCCCAGATCTCCCGACGTCGTCCCGATCCCTTGGCGTACGGATTGCCGGGCGGGATCGTGTAGCCGCCGCCCTGGCGGGGCGCGATCCGCAGCAGCTTGCCAAGCAGCACGCTCGTGTTCTGACCGTAGTTGTGCGGATCCCCCTCGCTGCCTTCGTCCCCGACACCGATGTACAGATCGCCATCGGGGCCGAACTGGAGCTGGCCGCCGTTGTGGTTCGTCTCGCTGTGATGGTTGATCGTCAGCACGTTGCGGGCGCTGGAGCTGTCGGCACGGTTCGGATCGCTGCCCGCACGTCGGTACTGGACGATCCGGATGTCGTTCGAGCCATCGGTGTAGTCGACATAGAACCGGCCACTGGTCTGGTAGTCGGGCGCGAACGCGACCGACAGCAGTCCCTGCTCGCCGCCGGCGGAGTTGACCAGTCGGGAGATATCGAGGAACGGCCGAGCCCGTCGCCGCCCGCGAACGAGAACGATGATCAATCCGCCGCGCTCGACGACGAACAGGCGCTTACGATCGCCCGGTGCGGCGGCCACATCGACCGGCTGACTGAACACGCCGATCCGTTGAAGCCCGATCCGGGCCGTTCGGGCCGGACCGGCAACCGTGGCGACACCTGACGGCGTCGAGGATCCGCACGCGGGAACACCTGCGATCACAGCGATGGCGGCGAGGGCCCTGGCCAGCGGTGCTCGAAGGCCCATGGACCTCCCGACGGTACAGGGAAAGCCACGTCGCGTTCTAGTGCCCGTATCGCGTGGTTTCAGTAGGGCCGAGCGTTCAGGTCGGCGAGGCAGCGGGATCCCGGGCCGTGCCGCGAGTTGCTCGCCCCGGCCCGGGAGGGGCGCTGGCGGCACCGCGGAAGTCCTGGAAAACGTGACAACGGATCCGCCCCACCTCCGCCACGGTTACGTAAGCATCCCCCAGGGTCTTATGTGGCCAAGGTTCCGGGACGCGGAGGAGGTTTGTCACTTTTTCCAACGCCAAAGAGGCGCGCGCGAGGCTCTGCCCGGCCCTTCGCCAGCCGGCCCGTCTCCCGGTGCCCCCGCCGCCGCGGCTACCCGCCACCGAAGCTCCCTCGTACGGAGGGTGAACGTTCCCTCGAAGGTACCTATTTCTACCCCTGTGTCACCTTCACAGGACGGTTACGATGTCCGTGAGGATGGATTCCTGGGGGCCGCGTGTCAGCCGCTCCAGAGCCAGAGGAGAGAGCTAATGCGCCTTGCGCCATGGGTCGCTACGTGGGAACCATTAGCCAGCACAAGCACAGCACGTTCTTCCACCTGAACCTGCAGCGGAGCAGCAACAACCCGAGTTGGAAGCTCACTGCGCGGTGGCGACCCGCCTTCTCGCCGGCGAAGTGCGCCAACGCCTTCCTGTCGACGCCGCAGACGACTATGACGGCGACCGTTCACATCCGGACGGTTATCCCGAAGGTCGGGCTGTGTTCACTAAGGGCAAGGTCGCCGGCTCGTTCGCGAACGACACGTTCCTCTTCCACAGCACCCATTGCTCGACGGGCGCTGTCACCTTCAGCGCCAGCCGAGTGGCGTTCTGATCGCCTCGGTCTAAGTGAAGCCCTAGAAGGCCGTCGGCGCCAGGGCCCCATGGCTTGACGGTCACGGGGTCTCGACGACGCGACCCCACCCAGCACACCGGTGCGTCAACCGGGTGCGCACCCATCGCGCGCGAGTCGCGTTGAGGTTAGGATCGCGGTGATGACGGCGAGGCGGATCAGGCGTCGGGAGGCGCTGCTGGCGGGGGTTGGCGCGGCTGCCGGGACGCTGGTGGCTTCGGACGGTCCGGCTGAGGCGGGATCGCGTTCGCAAAGGCGCCGGTCGAGGATGTTCGACGTGGTTGTGGTCGGTGCCGGACTGGCGGGCTTGACCGCGGCGACCGCCATCCGCGAGGCCGGGCGCTCCGTCCTTGTCCTTGAGGCGCGCCGGCGTGTGGGCGGTCGGAACCTCGACCACGTGCTCGGGCCGGGGAAGGTCGCGGAGCTCGGCGGCGAGTGGACGGGACCCGGCCAGGATCGCGTGCAGGCGCTCGCGCGCTCCCTTGGCGTCGCGATGTTCCCAACGTACTCGAGGGGGAACAGCGTCTACTACTCCGGTGGTCAGCTTCATACCTACAGTGGGGACATCCCGCCGGCGAAACCGGCCGCGCTGATCGAACTCGAGACCGCGGTTGTGAAGTTCAACAAGATGTCGGCCTCGGTGCCCGCGGATGCTCCATGGACTGCGCCGCAGGCGAGCGCCTGGGACCAAATGACGATCCAGACGTGGATCGAGCAGAACCTCGACAGTGCGCAGGCCCGGAATCTCGCCGGGCTCAGTGTGCGGGGTGTCTACGGTGAAGATCCCGACCAGATCTCGCTGCTCGATCTGCTCGCCGCGATCACCGGGGTCGGTGGCGACTTCAACACGTTGGTCGGCTCGGCGCAGAGCATCCGCTTCGTCGGCGGGCCGCAGCAGCTCTCAAGGCGACTAGCGGCGCGCCTTGGTCACCGCGTGCGCCTCGGCGTGGAGGTCACGGCAGTCGAGCAGCATGGGCGCGTGACCGTCCACTCGGAGACCGAGAGCTTCCCCTGTCGCAGCGTGATCCTCACCCTCCCGAAGACGCTCGTCGGGCGGCTTCGATTCGCCCCGGCGCTTCCACCCGGGCTCGACCAGATCATCCAGCGCCAGCCTATGGGTTCGGTGCTCAAGGTCAACGCGATCTACAGCCAGCCGTTCTGGCGCGACGCCGGGCTCAACGGCTCGGCGACCTCCGAGGTCGGTCCGATCCGGATCACGTACGACAATTCCCCGCCCGACGGCAGTCCTGGTGTGCTCGTCGGCTTCATGGAGGGCAGCGACAGCCGCCGCTTCTACGGAGCCTCACGTGCCGCCCGGCGTGCCGCGGCGCTGCGGTGCTTCGGCCGGTACTTCGGCCCCCGGGCACTCAGCCCAGTCGCCTACCTCGACTTGATGTGGGCGACCGAGCCGTTCTCGCGCGGCGCTTACGGCAGTTTCAACCCGCCCGGTGTTTTGACATCGCTCAGGAACCTGCTCGACACGCCGTTTGGCGCCGTGCACTACGCAAGCGCAGACAACTCGGCGCAATGGCCGGGCTACATGGACGGCGCCATCCGCTCCGGCGAGCAGGCCGCGGCTCGGGCGCTTGCCGAGCTCTGAGCTCGCTGCCTGCCAATCATGTCAAGGTCGGTGACCCGATAGCGACGTGCCGGAAGCCCAGTTGGTTCGCCGACCCAGGGGTGCGGGCTCTGGTCGTTGGCCGGCGCGTGGTCCTTGACTCGTTCCAGCTTGCCGATAGGCATGGGCAGGAACGCTCGGACGGTCTCCTGCTCAAAGTCACGGTTGTCAGGGAGCCGTCGATCTGCCGAGACGGCCGACGTCGCCGAGCAAGACGCGCCGGCACGGCAGCCCATGGCCGCGGTCCGTCCGCGTTATGGTCTTGTCGGTGGACAGACCGCTCGCCCTGATTGAGTTCCCCGCCGATGATCCAGACCGTGCGCGGCGGTTCTGGTCGGCTCTGCTCGGCGTCGAGCTGGCCGAGCGCGGCGAGGCCGAGGGCCGCGGCTGGCAGACACACACCGGGGGCCCCGCCGTCGGCATCCACGAGCGGGGCACCGGTCCCGGCGACAGGGTCTCGCTGCCCTACTTCAGGATCGCTGACATGGACGCGGCGCTCGGCCAGGTCAAGGCACTCGGCGGGAGCGTTATCCATCCCGGGTCGCGCTGGGCGATCTGTCGGGACTCCGAGGGGAGCCCGTTCGGGCTGGCCCTCGAATCCGAGCCCGCGTAGCGCTGTCGGGCGAATCCGATTGCCGTGCCGTGGCGCGAAGCGGACCACGCGATCCCCTGCATCGCCGGAGCGCTTGTTCGTACAGTATCGCCGTGTTCACTGATGCTCTCGTGAGGCGTTTGGGGTGCCACGCTTCGGAGTGGGTGATAACAGGAGCTCGCTGGCGCGCCGAGAGCCCGGATTGGTGTTAGGGGTGGAGGCGGTCGAGGATCTGGTGGAGCGCGGCGTGGAGGATCGCTGACTGGACGGCGGAGTTGAGCTGGCGGGGGTCGTTGAGTTCTTGCAGCAGCCGCGTGACGTCGAGTTCGTCGATGGTCCGGCGCAGCAGCGGTGCGGTCGGGAGAGCGTTGTCGACGACGCCGTCCGGGATCGCTTCGAGGAGGGTCTTGGCGATCCCGGGGAGACTGGCCTGGTTGAGCGCTTCGGGAAGAAGCTGGGACACCTTGGGCAGGCGGCCCTCGCGGTCGAGCCGGTCGACGGCGTCGCGAAGGCCTGCCTTGAGCGCGGCGGGCGCGCGGGGGTCGAGCGAGCTGGTTTCGGCGAGTGCGAGGACGAGCCGCTCGCGGGAGATGCCGAGCCGGCAAGCCGCGCGGCTGAGACCGAGGAGGACGATCTGTTCTGCGAGCGATTCAAGCCGCGGCGGGATGGGCGGAACTGCGCGCGGTATGCACGGATTGGCCGGCTCGCGCGGCACGTAGTGCCCGCCGCCGGCGGCGACCTGGACGCCCAGGACGGCTGCTACGAGCAGGACTGCGATCAGCGGCATGGCGAGGCGTTTCATCAGCGGCTGCGATCTCTGAGAGCCAGCGCGGGTCCCAGCGCCAGCAGGGCCAGTCCCGCCGCGACGAGGAAGGCGGTGCGGAACGCGCGGGTCGCGGCGCGCTTGAGCTGATCCTCGAGGCCGTGCTCTAGAGCCGCGGCCGCGGGCGCCTGCGTCGCCGGCAGGCGCAAGGCCTTGAAGGCGGGCTGCAGGTCGGGCACGCGGCCACGTTCGGCGTTCAGCCGGCGCCCTAGCTGCTCGGCGAGGTCGAGCTTGGTGGAGGCGGGCAGCGGCGCGTCGAGCACCAGGCTCGCGATCGCCTCTTTGGCCGGCGTCTCGGCGCGCCGTAGGTCAGCGGTGAAGATCGGGGTGAGGATCGCGAGGCCGAGCACCACGCCCGCGTGCCGCGCGGCGATCGTCCACCCCCCGTGAACCGCGCGCGGGATCCGGTCGTGCAACGCGGCCGCCGTGAGCGAATCCACCGAAAGCCCGAGACCAAAGCCGACCAGCACCTGCGGGGCGAGCGTCCACGCGAGCTTCGCACCGGGCAGGAGCGCCAGCCCCGTG
The DNA here is from genome assembly GCA_963796885.1 of uncultured Solirubrobacterales bacterium. Classification (GTDB taxonomy): domain Bacteria; phylum Actinomycetota; class Thermoleophilia; order Solirubrobacterales; family Solirubrobacteraceae; genus Palsa-465. The sequence continues at coordinate 595,564 of CAWCNP010000022.1, read as the reverse complement.
AGCCCACCGGCGATCAGCACCGACCCAGCGATCGCTTCTGACCGGGTCCCGGCGCGCACCCCGCGGAACACCGGGCCGGCCGCCAGGGCCGCCACTGGCACCGCGGTGACGGCAACCGCCGCCACCGCGGGCGAATGGCCCCAGCCGTCCACGAGCAGCAGCACCAGCAAAAACAGCGCCGCGGTGAGCGCCGCCGAGAGCAGCGCCAGCGCCAGGTTGGCCAGCACATCCGGGCGATCCGGCAAGGTGTCGGGGTACGCGTGGCGCGGCGCCGCCCGACCTCGCATTGCGATCGCGGCGGGGAGCGCCACTAGCGGTCTGCTGGGTGGTGGTGGGCCGGCTGGCGGGTCAGCCGGCGGTCGCTGGGAGCGCTTTGAGTCGCTCGAAGGCGGCCTTGAGTTCTGTGACCCAGGGCCATGTGTTCTGCAGGTGGAGCTTCGCGCGCCGTCCGGAGAACGCTAGCCGCGCGGCGACATGCAGCAGCCGGTAACGCAGCCGCTTGGGCTCGGCCTTGGCCAGTTCTCCGTCGAGGATCAGCGCTTGGGTCCAGACGAGCAGGTCGTGCGCGAGCGCGACGATCTCGAGCCACACCTCGTTGAGCTGAAACGCCTTGAACGGGAATTTGGACAGGCCGGTGTCCTTGTCGTCGCGGATCCGGTCCTCGACGTGCGCGTGCTGGCGGTGGCGGCACTCCAAGACGGCGATGTTCTCGTCGGGCTGGTCGGTGAGGATCGCTTGGAAGCGGTACCCGTCGTGGTCGGTGAACGACAGCTGCCCGCCGGGGTGCGGACGCTCACGCCGCACGATCAGCCGGCAGCCCTCGGGCCAGGCCGACAGATCAACCGTGTCGGTGATCTCACAGACCTCGCCGTTCTCACGCTCGCTGCCGTCCTGGTCAAGCGCCCGGACCCACGCGTCTTCGGGGATCGTGAGGATCGCGGCGCGGACCTGCTCGGTCAGCTCGTAGCCGACCGAGAAGCACATGTTCGCCTCGCGGCAGTAGTCAACGAGACCATACGTCGCGCCGGCGGAATCCGCGCGCACCAAGATCTCCAAGCCCTCGACGTACTCGGCCGGGATCTGCGCCAGCGCCCGGTCGATCACCGCCACGTGATCATCGGCGGTGTTCGACCCGGCGTTGCCGGGCCGCAACAGCCCGCCGAGCGCCTCCCCGGTCTCATCGAGGTAGACCTGCAACGGGTGAAACCCGTAGCCGCCCTTGTAGTTCCCGGCCGCCTGCTCCTTCTCCGAATGCGCGGTGATCAGCGTCGCGTCAACGTCGAGCGTCAACCGTTCAGGCGCACCATGCAACTCCCAAAGCACCATCGGGATCTGCACCACGAAGATCGCCCGCCACGAGAACGCCCAAGTCAGCAGCCCTCCGATCACCGGACCGAGCGCCGCCCCAGCGACACCGGCCGCTGCCCACCGCCGCACTCCCGCGCGCTCGGCCCCTGTGGTTTCGACGAGCAGCTCGAGACTTCCCACGATCACCACCGCGCCGGCAGCCGCCTGGGCCGCTCGCGCCGCGATCAGCACACCCAGTGACGGGGCCACCACGCACACGGTCGTCGCCGCCACGAAGCCGATCAGGCCACCGGCCATCGCCGCGGCCGGATCCCCGCGCACGCACACCCGCGCCGCCGGAACCGCCACTACAGCGAGCGCGAGATTGAACGCGATCAGGACCCACGCGACCTCCCCAACCTCAGCCCCGAAGTCGCGCAGAATCTCCGGCAACGCCAGCGTCACCACGCCAGAGTCGCCAAGCACCACGCCGACAGCGAGCGACAGCGCGGCCATGACTCCGGCGCGTCTCGCCAGAGGACTTGCCGCTCGGTCGCTGCGATCCGCGCTCATCAGAAGGGAACTCTGCCCCATCCACACCGAGAGCCGAGACTAATTCCGATCTTGCGCAACAACGGAGTCGCGCGGAACATCGCACCCTAACCCGGAGCTCGCCTCCTCGCGAGGAGCCACACGGCCTGGCCACTGCCAGACCGAGGGTAAGCGCGACCTGACACCAGGCGCTACGCAGAGGCGGTTTGGTCGAGCAACTGCAGCAGTTCGTGGGCCGCCAACTCGATCGCCTTGTGCCGCCACTCCGCCGCCCGGTAGTGGCAGGCGATGATCCCCGAGCGATGGATGCGGCGGAAGTCGCCGATCACAAATGCGTACCTGGCTTTGGTCTCTTCGCCCGCTCCGTCGGTCAGGCCGAGAAACCACCGCGCGTATTTCTCCCACCCGTGGCGCTCCAGATATGCATTCTCCGCCCCAGCGCGCGGCTGCACGTCCCCCCACTCGCTGCGCAGCACGTACTGGCGCTTGGCGATGAGCTCGCGGGCATGCTGGATCCCGACATGGTTGAGGCTGTACGACGCCATGACGCAAATTCTGCCCACCGCCTCATCACATGAAAACCCTCACGCCCTGCATGACTGCTTCTCCGATTCATGAGCATCCACCACGACGACTCCTCCGCCGCAGGCGGCGTGGCTCAGTGCGCGGATTCCAGCCACCGCAGCAAATGCTGAGTGACCAGCTGGGGGGCCTGCTGTTGCAGCCAATGCCCGGCGCCTGGGATCACCTCGCTCACGCGCAGGTCGGTCACCCAGCCGTCCATCACAGCCGCCGGCATGAACCGACGTACAGGATCTCGCTCACCAGTCAGGAACAACGCGGGCTGGGTAATGCGCCGCTCGCCCAGGGCAGCGGTCCGTTCCCAGTTGCGATCGAGGTTTCGGTAGTAGTTGAGCCCGCCCGCGAACCCGGTTCGCGTATACGCATCGACGTAGACCTGAAGCTCGGCGTCGGTGAGGAACGGGGGCGTCGGGGGGTTCTCCTCGAGATGCGCCGCCCAGGCCGCGTCCCACACCCGCGGTGTGGCCAGCGTCCGCCGGACATCGCGCTCGAGCGCCGCCTCGGCCACGCCGGGCTCCTGGAACCAGACCATGTAGAAGTCCGCGCCCAAGTGCGCCCGCATCAGCCCGAGCGGTGGCGCCGGGGCTCTCGGCGCGAACGGGACCGACAGCCCTCCGACCGCGCGCACGCGTTCGGGGTGCAGCCACGCCGTCTTCCACGCCAAATCAGCGCCCCAGTCGTGCCCGATCACCGTTCCACGTTCCGCATCAGCATGGTCGAGCAGCCCGAGCACATCCCGCGCGAGGACGTCGATCGCGTACTCCTCCACCGCGCTTGGCGCGTCGGATTCTCCAAAGCCGCGGAGATCGGGCACCAGCAACCGGTAGCCCGCAGCCGCGAGCGGCTCAATCTGGTGGCGCCACGAGAACCCGAGCTCAGGAAAGCCGTGAAGCAGCGCCACGACCGGTCCGTCCGCCGGGCCGTACTCGGCGACCGCAAGCTGAATGCCGTTGACCTGCACGACCCGAACCTACCGGACTCTCCGCAGCCCGAGTAGTCCCTCGACTAGCTAGGCGATTGGTTTCACATCCCCAAGTCGCCGGGCCACCGGGCTCGGTGGGGAGATATGGCAGAACGTCATGCTCTACAAAGACCAGCGGCCCGATGTCGAGGTCAGCGTTCTGGTGAAGGCGCCGTTCGAGTCTGAGGGGCAGGTGATCGCCTCCGAGCTTCCGGGTGGGGAGGTGGCGACGGCGACCCACCGAGGCGATGACGCGCGGCTGTGGGCCACGTATGATGCCGTGCGCGAGCAAGTCGCCGCCCAGGGCCGTGAACTCGCCGGACCGTGCTGGGAGATCTACGGGCACGGCCGAGCGGACGGGCGCGAGCAAGAGACCGACGTCTTCTGACTCCTCAGCTGAGCGCCCGTGGCGTGAGTTCGCTCGAGACTCTTGCGGACGATCTCATTCACCGTTCGGGCGGACGGACAGTCGCTGGTCGCATCGGCCCCCTATCGGGGCTTTGCGAGTGGGCCGTGGAGGACTCCAGCAGGGAACTCCATCGGACGGGCCAGATTGGGGGATCGCGCAAGCCGCGATCGCGGACGTCGTTCGCGGAGACGACGGTGGTGACGTTCTTCTTATCCCCGCCGAGTTATCCCGGTGACCTCCCATGCCCGGCCAAGGGCGCTGCCATAAAAGCCACAATGACGTGGACCAAAGCACGTTTCAGCGCAGCACTCTGGGTGTTCGCCAGGAGCGCTACGGCGAGGGCGAGCTGCTGAGTAGCCCACAACCGAAATCGACGCGAAGGCGATATTCAGCTTTCTGGTTCGAGAACTACGGGAGAAATTTCCAGCCCGCTTTGCCCTCGGTATCAGCCGTCTGGTCGCCAGCAGGCCGACGGTTGCCATTGCGATGCTTGATAGCCCGAAGACGACTGCACCCCCCGGTCAAGGCCACGATCGAGACGAAGAAGATGTCTACCAGGACAACAAACGCGCTCCCGGCCAACACAGCTCGCAACTCCCGAGTTGCGGGGTTCGCGTCATCCGCGTTGACGACCGATACGGCGACGACCAGCAACCCCAAGAGGGAGCGGAGGCGCTGGCGCTGGCGCTGGCGCTGAAGAAGCTCTCATAGCGGCCCACCACAAGACCACCCTACGGGTATCGGCCGTGTTCGAGTACATAGAGACGTTCCACAACTGCCAGCGCCGGCACTCCACCCTCGAGATGCTCTCTCCGGTCGCCTACCAACAACTGCGACTCTCGCCGCTCGGTGGTTGAGATCACTCGCTCGACCGACAACGATCAACATCAACTCCCACACCAGGTGTCACGCAAACCGGCGCAGGTCCAGCCAGCGGGCGATCAGCTCGGCGGGCGGAAAGTCGCGGCCGCGGCCCTGCGCATGGCCTCCTGTGCCTCGTTCATGTCGAGGAGCGCAGTGGTCTCGGTGCTGATCTGTCCGCTCGCCCCGACCGCCATCGCTAGCGCGACTACAGCGACGTTGTCCGGCGCCTCTAATAGGAACACGCCATCGTGCTCGCCGAACGCCCACCAGATGCCGTGCAGCTTGCATCCAAGCGACTCGGCCGTCTCGGCGGCGACCGCGCCGCGGTCGTGCGGATTGTCGATCATCGCCTTCATCGCCTCGGCGGAGTAGTTGAAACGACCTAGATAGAGCGGCACGTCAGCCTCCAATCGTTCGCGAACATCGTGCGGCGATTCTCTTCGAGGAACCTGGCGACGGCAAGAGGGGTTAGCGTGCACCCAAGCGGAGAGCGCAGCAGGACGCCCGCGCTTGAGCGTGGGGATCATGGAAGCGATCGCGCCAAGGCCGCTGGCCACCCTCGAGATTGGGGCGAAGGCATCGCCGGTGGGTGACCGGCTCAAAGCGGTCCCGATTCGTATAGCCCAGACGCTCGCTAGGGCACGAAGCCGGCCGGCGTCGTATCGGCGAAACCCTCAGTACTTGCCGGTCGCCGAGGCGACCGGCTTGAGGTTCCCGCCGCTGACGTGCAGCAGATATGCGCAGGCGTGGTGCCCCGGCTTGTCGCCTTGAGGCGCCGGGATCGGGCGCTTGACCGTGAACCTGAAGTGTCCTGCCCTGGGGACTCGGAAATCGGTGAACGCTACCCTCTTGCGCTTGCTCTCTTTGGCGTAGGTCTTGGCGCACTTATCCGGGTCGAAATGGACCTCGACTGAATCGCTTGCGGCGGCGGCGGTCCCGGTGAAAGCGAGCTGGTGCTTGGTCACCTTCACTTTGAGACTGTTCGACGCCGCTAGTGCAGTCCCGGCCGCGGCGAACGCCACCACGAGTACGAGCATGCTGCTCGTCAAATAGAAACGGCGCCTTGGGCTGGCGCGCGATACGTGCACCACCTCTGTCCTTTCGTAGGTCAAGTGTGCCGTAAGGCTACCGGTGCCACGGCAGCCGCCGGCCCCGAAGGCACGCACAAGGACCAGAGTCGTCGGCGTCAGATGCACTCGCCCGAAGCCGAGGAGCTCGTCCGGACAGATGACGACATCAGAGTCTGGTGCACGATGCAGCCGGTGTCGGCCGAAGCTAGCGTGCGCTCGTGAATCATCAGAAAGCCGGTTCAACCGCAGCGCGCGTAGCGGCGGATCAGCGGCAACCACGCCGCGGCCGAGCTCGAGCAGGAAGACCGCGGTGCCGCCAACTCGATGGTCCCGTCAGTGCGGTCGTGAGAGCGAGAGCAATCGCAGAGGCTGCCCGCCGCGGACGGACGCGCGCGGCTGTTGAGGATCGTCTGGGACACTGGCGCGGATGAGTGCGCGCTTGGTGACGATCCCGATTAGCCATTTCTGCGAGAAGGCCCGCTGGGCGCTCGATCGCGCGGGGATCGATTACGTGGAGTGGCCGCATCTGCAACTTGTGCACGTGCTCGCAGCGCGGCTCGCTGGTGGCGGAAACACGGTCCCGGTGTTGGTGACCGATGGCGGCGGAGGTGCTGTCGGACTCGACCGACATCTTGGTGTGGGCCGATACGCACGTGGCGCCGGGGTCTCGGCTGTATCCCGGCGGCCAACTTGGAGCCGCGGCTTCCGCACTTGAGGCATGGTTGGATGATGGCTTTGGTCCGGCCGGGCGACTGTGGCTCTACCACGAGACGCTGCCGGTGGTCCGCGAGTTACGGCCATGGGCGCTCGCCGGGGTACCGCGCTGGGAGCGCCTCTTCTTCCGAGCTTGGAGCCCTCTGGTCGGGGCAGTGATCCGGCGATATCTCGGCGTCGACCGGGACACCTCGCGCGCCGCGCTTGAGCTCGTCGACGGAGTGTTCGATGGCATCGCCGCCCGTCTATCCGACGGACGAGGCTTCCTGCTCGGCGACCGCTTCACGGCCGCTGACCTCACGTTCGCGGCGCTCGCTGCGCCGGTGCTCTTACCCGAGCAATACGGCTCGCCGCTGCCTGCGCCCGCGATGATGCCAAGTGCCGTCAGCAGGGAAGTCGACCGCCTGCGCAACCATCCAGCCGGGGCGTTTGCCGAGCGCCTGTATCGCGAGGAACGCGTCCGAGCCGCCTCGCCGACGGCGTAGGCGTGACCCCGCATGAGCCGCCTCAAGGACGCCTCCAGCCGCCGGCGCCGCGACGCACACGGACCCTGTCGGCGTTCCCGAGCAGCCTTCTGGATCGGTGCTGAACCAGCATCTCCACTGGTAGGAGCGGGTGCGAGAGTCCGGACTCACCCCGCTGCAGGAGGTAAGCGTGCGAAGGCCGGGGCCGTCCGCCCTACTTCTTCCCGCCCCGCCCGAACCGCGACATCAGGCGACTCAGCCTGCTCCGGATCTCCCGGCTCGCGTCAGCGGCGATCATGCCGGTCGTGTCGTCGGTCTTGATGATCCCCAGCTCCTCGTCCGTCGGGCGCACGGGGCCCCCTCGGGCGACTGTCTCGGCAGCCTCGGCGCGGTAGCCCGCGCGGCGGGCCTTGGCGGCGTCGATCTGCGCCTGCAGGCGGGCGACGTGGTCGTCGGGATCAGGCGTGGCAGGGGTTGCGTCCGCGTCGTCGGTCATGGGACGTATTCCAGCACCTATCAGGTCGTGTCGATCGGAAATGCGCACCGCTGCTCCAGGCCCGCTATTCGCGGTCGAAGCGCCCGCGCGATGTACGCGGCGTCTGGAGCACGACCTCGGGCGGTACTCGTCGAGGAAGACGCGAGCGACGAGCTCCGGTCGCGAGGCGACGCCGAGCTTCTCGTGGAGGTTCTTGGCCCCCTGTCCGGCGGCTGACGACCGCTTCCGACGAAGGCAGTCGTCAGGACTGGCCCGATCCCCACGATCGCCTCGGCGACGAGGGGGTCGCTCGATCACGGGCCGCGCGACGCCTCCTGCTGGGTGATCAGCGGTCGACGGCGGTGAGATGAGATGTGGCGCGACCCGTCGGCTCATTTGGTCCGGTTGGGCGGCGGGCTCGGCTTCGTGCCCGAGAACTGTTCAAACAGTGGAAGCGGCTTGGGCTGAATCGCCGCTCGGACCTCGGGTGGGAGGCTCAGATCGCCGCCGGTGTGCATGACGCTGAATTCGCGCTCGGAACGCCCGCGGCCTACGAACGACCGGGTCCATTTGAAGACTGTGTTCAGCCGGTTGCCAAACCCGCTCAGGAAGGCGAGATGGACGAAGGCCCAGATGACCCAGCCGGGGAAGCCGCTTAGCCTCAGCCCCTTGAAGTTGACGACCGATCGGAATCGCCCAATCGTGGCTGCGCTTCCGAGGTCGCGGTACTTGAACGGGACCGGAGGCTCGTCCTTCAGCCGTCGGACGATGGTGTTGGCGGCGTGAAGGCCGCCTTGCATGGCGACCTCGGCCACGCCGGGGAGCTTGTCAAGCGCCATCATGTCGCCAACCACGAACACTTCGGGGTGTCCGGGGAGGGTGAGGTCGGGCTCGACCATGATGCGGCCGGCGCTGTCCAGGCGCGCGCCAGATGCCGTCGCCAACTCCTTGGCCAGCGGCGACGCCTCCACCCCAGCCGCCCATACCGTCGTGTAGGTGGGCAGGCGACTCGAATTACCGTCGCCGTCACTGATGTCGACTCCGGTAGCGTCGACGCCGACCACCCGGGCCCCCATCCGCAGCTCAACGCCGAGATGCTCGAGCTCCTTGGTTGCCCTGCCCGCTAGCTGGTCACCGAAGTTGGCCAGCGGCTCCTTGCCGCCGTCCAGGAGGATGACCCGCACCGAGGATGGGTCAAAGGAACGGAACTCACCCCGAAGGCTGCGTGTTGCCAGCTCGCGAACTTGGCCGGCGAGCTCGACGCCGGTCGGCCCCGCCCCTACGATCGCGACGGTCAGCCAGCGCTCACGCTCGGCTGGGTCGTGGGTCATCTCCGCTATCTCGAATGCGCCAAAGATGCGGCGCCGTAGCTCCAACGCATCGTCGATCGTCTTCATGCCGGGCGCGTACAACGCGTACTCGGGATGACCGAAGTACGACTGGTTGACACCGGCGGCGACGATCAGGCTGTCGTACGGCAGCTCGAGCTTTTCGAGCCCAAAGACGCTTGCGTGCACGACGTGCCGCTCGAGATCGAACCCCGTGACCTCCGCAAGCCTCACCCGCACGTTCTTGTGCTTGCGTACCACGTGCCGGATCGGCCGCGCGATCTGACCGGCAGGAAGCAGGCCCGTGGCCACCTGATACAGCAGGGGCTGGAACAAGTGGTGGTTACGCCGGTCGATCAACGTGACATCGACCGGCTTGCGCCCCAGCCACCTGGCGGCGGGCAGGCCACCAAACCCTCCACCAACGATCACGACCCGATGACGTGACTTGCCGTCTGAATTCACCAAGGACGCTCCATCTTATGCTCTGTGCCGACGGCCGTTATGCCACGCCACCGGCTCCGCCGACCACGATCAAATGGTCGCATCGACCGCCCGCATCACCCATATCGGATGACCCCGTGCACGCGGTGGCGCCGCCGATCGCCGTAGTCACCACGACCCCATCCATGCCGGCGCGATCAGCAACGACCGATGCGGACAATCGCCTCAGACGATCGGGTTCGCCCAATCTGGAAGCTCCACTCGCCGAGACCGATGCGATCGTCGACCGAGATGGGCACTCTCCGTGAGAAGCGGGCGTTCCGCGCGGCCGCGACGAGGACGCGTCGCGGGAGGAAGGGGCCGCCGGACGTGGCGATGTCGCGCTACCCGCGAAACGTGTTCGGTGGATGAGGTCGGCGCGCCTTACTTCACCGCAAGGAACAGATATCGATTGAGGCTGAAGAAGTAGTCATCCTCCAGCGCCTTCAGATCCTCCGCCCAATCCCGCGCATCGCGCTCGTTCAGTCCCTGCCGTCCCGGAACGAACGCGGTGACGAAGCCGATCAGGCCGGCGCTGAAAGCGTTCGGGTCATAGCCCGCGTTTAGCAGCGGGATCACGGCCCTGCGCGCGACCGAGAATCCCGCTGCCGACAGGAGCCCGGTAAGCCGCCGGGGGAGATACGGGTCGACGAGGTGTTCGTCCCAGGCGGCGAGCACCCGCCGCATGCGCTCGGCGTTGCGTGAGTGCCACACGATCGAATCCCAGTCGGTGTCGAGCACGAGCAACCGGCCGGCCGGACGCAGCACGCGGAATGCCTCCCCGAGCGCCGCTGGCACATCCTGTACGTACTCGTACACCTGCGTCGCAACCGCGGCGTCGAACGTTTCGCCCCCGAACGGGAGCGCGCAGGCGTCACCGGCGACGAACTGCATCTCGGCGGCACCCTCTGGCGGTCGGCGGCCGCGCGCGAGCGCGAGCATGCTCTCGCTCGGGTCGACGCCGTCGACCGAGCCGACAGAGCCAACCTCGGCCGCCATCTCGCAGGCGAGGAGTCCCAGCCCCGACCCGATGTCCAGCACCTTCTCCCCCTGTCCAAGCGCTAGGGCCGCGCGTATCGCACGGCGCTGCTCGACTACATCAGGCGTCAAATATGTTGCTTCGGCCCGCCGCGAAGCCTCCTCGTCGAACTGGAGCCCGGTGCTCATCCCGCGATCTTTCCAGCGTCCCCCAGCACTCTCAACCTCATGTGGGGCATCATGCGCGAGCGCTGCCGGAATTCCGCGGCCTGACGGGGCCGGCACGGCTCCCGCCAGCACTCATCGTGCTCCTAGAATTGATTGGTGGCCGACACCACGGCCAACACGAGGTATCCCGATGCAGGCGCCGAATGGGAACAGCGTTCCGAAGGGTCTCCGGGGGTGGTGGAGATCTCCTCCGCGATCCGGCATGCGACTCGTAATCTCGCCATGGGAATACCGCCCTCGTTCGGTGGGAACGACTGGAAGACGTACGGGTGGACGATGGCGTTCCTGGCTGTCGCGGCGGCTTCGCGTTCGCGTACTGGGAGCTGCGTATCGCTCGCTCCGAAGCTGCCCAAACCTGATCCTGGTCAGACGCGAGCCGGGGCGACGATGCCGTACTCACGAATCCACCGGTATTTGGTCGACGTGTCGATCGCCTCTGTGGCTTTCACCGATTCCCGTCTGCGCTGGGGCAGGTCCGCGGCGATGCTGTCGCGCTCCACTGACCCCGATGGGCATCGCGACACTCTCGGAGCGCCAGCAGCTGGCGCGCTTTCCGTGGTGGCCTGACGACCATCAGCTCGCGCCATCCACGTCCGTGGACGGCCGCGGATGCCTCTTCGCTCGTATAGGCAACGGTTGCTGCTGTGTGGCGCAGTGAATCCCACCCCCGCCTGCTGCGAGCGTGTCTATGCGGAGCTGCACGACATCTCGGCCGGGGTAGAGCTCGCGTGCCAGCGCCTTGGCGGTCGCGTCCGCGTGACGGTCGTCGAAGGCTGGGACCATCACCGCCCCATTGCACACGTACCAGTTGACATACACGTTTACGAACGTGTTCTTATTCTCCCCGGGCGGGATGGTGCTCGACTCTCTCGAGATCAGGCAGGCCAGCGGTCTGTGATGCGCGTCCGTGGAGTGTCGCAGGATCCTCAGCGCCTGCCGCTCAGATTTGGCCCACACGTCCGTCGCGCGTGGATCTGCCGGCTGGTCGACAACGACTTTGACGCGACTGGCGAATCTGGCGAGCCCGTCGATGTGGTCGTCGGTGATGTCGTGTCCTTTGAGGCCTGGGATCCAGATCATCTTGCGGGCACCGAGGTATGCGAGGAGCTCTCTCGTTAGCTGGGCCTTTGTCTGACCCGGGTTGCGGTTTCCGTTGATGATCGAACTCTCGGTCGCCATCACCGTTCCCTCACCGTCAACCTCGAGTGCGCCCCCTTCGGACACGAACGGCGCGACGAATCTCTGCACGCCGAGCAGGCTGAGCAGTTCGCTCGCAAGCTTCGCGTCGTTGTGGTGAACCTGTTTGTGCCCCCAACCGTTGAAGTTGAGATCTAGGCCCGCCAGGCCACCGTCGTCGTTTACCAGGAATACCGGACCCATGTCGCGCATCCAAAGGTCGTCGTTGACCAGTTGCACGATCTCAACACCCGCCCCGCACGCCGCCGCTGCCGCAAGAGCCTGATCCGGACGCGCGACCATGAACACGGGCTCATAGTTACGGATCGCCCGAGCGACTCGAGCGACATCTGAGCGAAGACGCCCGAGAACGTTGCCCCAGATGTCTTTTCGCGCGGGCCACGCCATCCACGTTTGGGAATGAGCGCGATGGTCGGCCGGCACGTGCCACCCCTGGCTGCGGGGCGTCGCAGCGCTGACGTCGCCGACGCTCGCGGCGGCCCACAAACCCTCGGCGACGCCGGCTCCGGCCAGCGCACCCGCGCTGCGCGCCAACAGCACGCGTCGTGTGATGTCTGGATCGCAGACGTTCACGCACCCCGCACCGTTGGTGGCTGACACGCCCGCCTGAACAGATTTTCGGGGATCGACGCCGACGACAGATTTCATGACGGACGGGCCGAGGATAACCCAGCCGAGAGCCCGGACTACGCAAACGACCCGAGCAGACCGCTGCCGCGTGCAACAGGCAGCGCCACCAGTGAGAGTGCTGCATCGGACTTGGGGACATTCTGCGAACTGGGCACACGTCCCGCCAAAGGAAACCCCACCAGGCGAGGCTTTGCGAGTGGGCCGTGGAGGACTCGAACCTCCAACCTTGGCATTAAGAGTCGGTCATTTGCAGGTTAATTCCCCGCAATTCCGGGGTGTTGCTTCCACTTGGCGGAGGTTAGATCGGGCCAGAATTGCTGTGTTCGGGACATCTTGGGGACACGGTCTCGCGTATGGCGAAACGAGAGCCCCGGGCTACGATCGCGATGTCTAAACCGGTCGCGGGCCGTCCCGCGAGTCGAGACGAATGCGATCGTCCGCGACGTGCTCGTGAGGCGTTCGCCGCCACCTAATCAGTCGCCCAGCAACCCACTTCGACGATCCAGCTCGGGCTTGCGGCTAAGCCGCGTGCCGGAGCGCGGGAGCCCGCGCCTTAGTCAGATGGGCAGCGGCCACACTACCGGCGCCGGCCCCAGCCGCCCGCAACGCCGGTAGCACAGACGACGCCGCAAGTAGATCAGGCGCACAGCCCAACCCCCCGAACCTCAAGCCCGCGACACGCAAGACCGATCAAGCTGTCATGCAGAGTGAGTGGGGGTTCCCCGCCAAGGTCGGCCCTGTCCCAGATCGGTTGACGATCTGGCCAGTGGACGACGGGCGCTACGGGCTGGATGCCACGTTCCAAGGCGCCTCTGGCTTCGAGCGCGCAGAACGTCATGAAACGGGCCTCGTCAGCCACGGCATTCCACACACCTTCAGACGGGAGCTCGACGGTGGATGGACGCTGCGCTTCGGACCGCTCGCCGCCGTGGACGTAGCTAGGGCGCTTTCCGCGTTCGTCTATTAGATGGGATCGCTGTCGCTTCTCGATCGTTGCGGCAGCAACGCTCCTGGCGCGGTCAGCGCCCTGGCGTTCGATCGCCGGCCGCGTCAGAATCTGGATTGAAACGATGCGTCCGTTAGCGTTAGGCTCGCGATCTGCCCGGTCGAGGTGGCGGTGTGGGAATTCGCCTGATCGCCATCACCGGGGAAAGGGGGAAAGGGGTGTCTCGAGATCAGAAGAGGGCGCGTTGGTTCGGCGTGCTCTTCCTCATCACGTTCGTCACGTCGATCACAGCGCTGATTCTTTACGAGACCGTGCTCCGCCATCCGGTGAGCTACATCGCGGGTGCTGGGCACGACAACCAGGTCTTGCTCGCGGCTCTGCTTGAGCTGCTGCTGATCATCGCGAACATCGGCACTGCGGTCGTGATCTTCCCGATCGTTAGACGACAGAGCGAGGAGCTGGCGCTCGGCTACGTGACCGCGCGCCTGTTCGAGTGCACGTTCATCCTCGTCGGCATCCTGTGCATGCTCGGGATCATCACGCTGCGGAACCAGGTTGCGGGTCCGGCTGAAGGCACGGTCGCCTACACCCTCGCTGCGATCAAGGACTGGACGTTCCTCCTCGGCCCGGGCTGGGTCGTTGGCTGGGGGAACGGGCTGATCCTCGGCTATCTGATGTACCGCTCGGGCCTGGTGCCGCGGCGCGCGACGTGGCTCGGGCTCGTCGGCGGACCGCTGATCATCGTGTCCGGGACGGCCGTGATGTTCACCGGCAACCATCCGAGCAGCGCGCTGCACTCGCTGCAAGGGATCGTGACCATCCCGGAGTTCGCGTGGGAACTCTTCCTCGGCGTCTACTGCACGATCTGGGGTTTCAGGCGCGATGCCCCGATCCTTTCCGGGAGCGCCCGATGACGACTCAACCGGACGGCACGTCAGCGGACGCTGGCGAACGTCCATGAACGAGAAACCCGAACCGAGGAGTGCTGCGTTGGGCTTGTTAGCGGTAGCACCGGTATTAGCCCAACTCCGACCGGGGAACATTCCTGAACTGGACCGCCTCCGGTCTGGACGACACGTTGATCCGCCCCGGTTTCGGTGGAGTCCGGGTTCTGGACTGGGCCGTTGTTGTTGATGTTTTTTGTCTGTGCGTGCCCATCCTGAAACTACCTAGGGGCGAGACCAGCTGACTGCGTTCGAACATCGAAAGCGACCTCGGCGGTTCTAGCCGGTTCAGGTTGGTTCACGAGCGTGAGCCATTCGGTTTCGATCTCAGCGGGGGTGCGCATTCCGAGCGCTGAGTGCCGGCGGCGGGTGTTGTGGAAGTGCTCGATGTAGTCGTGGATCGCGCTTGCAAGCTCGACTCGTGTTTTCCATCGACGGCGGTTGAGAAGCTCGACCTGAAGTCGCGCCCAGATCGCTTCCATCATCGCGTTGTCAAAGCACGAGCCGGCAGCGCCCATCGACGGTGCGATCCCGGCGTCACGGACCCGCTGGCTGAACGCCCAAGAGGTGAACTGCTCGCCATGATCGGAGGTGATGTCGGTCAGCCACAGCACGTTCGGGCGATCACGCCGAAACGAGCGGCGCACGAGGTCTAGTGAGACAACCTGCGCCAAGCGAGCGCCCTTCGGCCGCCGGCGTGTCGGCAGTCCCTTGATGCCGAGCTCGCGCATGATCGACTCCACCGCGTTATGGCCGACGACAATGTTGCCGCCGTAGCGCAGCTCGGCGGTTACCCGCAACGCCCCATAGGTGCCGCCCGACGCCTTGTACACGTCGGCGATCTCGCCAGCCAACCAGATCCGACGCAGTGTCCTCGGCGGGCCCGGCCGGCCCTTCCACCCGTAATAGCCGGACTCCGACACCTCGAGCGTCCGGCAAGCGTGCCGCACGTTGATCCCCTGCCCGGTCAGAGACTCAATCACCGGGAAGAGCCTTTGGGGTGGATCCCCTCTTTCAGAAACACCTCGTTGACCTTGCGGGCGACCGCGAGCTCGGTCACCAGCTGCTTGATCCGGCGCTTCGCGGCCGCCAGCTCCAGCGCCTGGTCGGTGCTCACCCCCTCGATCTCGCCGCGATCGATCCGGTCCTGCTTGAGCCAGTTATAGATCGACGCTTCGCTGACCCCGAACACCTCGACCAACGCGGCGACCTTCGTCCCTGACCGAGCCAGCTCGATCACCTGACGACGAACCTCCGGCGGGTACCTGCCCGGCATCCGAATCCTCCTCCACGGCCGAGGACTCTAGAAACCGCACACCACGGAACCCGGGGCAGATCAAGGTGTCCTCGAAACCGGGGGCACTCCAAACGCTCGCCAGCCACAGGCTGCTGCTCCTCGATCAGACCAGCGGTCTCGTCGGAGCGGCGACGGCTTTCCCTTTCGCTGGTTGAGGCGCTAGCTAGGTTGCGACGATCTTGCTAACGGCGGGCGGCAATTGACCATGCTGACTGCACACTCGGCCGCTCCCTGCTCGTGGCGACGAGCAGGTCGATTGCCCTGCTTCCGGTCGCGTCCAATTACCGCTGTAAATTCGTGCTCGCGGTTTAGGTTCCCGGGGTGAGTCTAGGCGGCGGTCACCTCCTCGTCGAGGGTGTCTGGGTCTTCTTGGTGGTACTTGATTCGGTAGAGGTGTTGGCGGTCGACGTCGGTGAAGGTTGCGCCGTTGCTGGCGTGGCTGAAGAACAGGTCGAGCACGGCCCAGACGAGGGACAGGCAGCTGGTCTCGCCGGGGAAGCGGCCCATCACTTTGGTGCGCCGGCGGACCTCGCCGAGCGATCTCTCCAGGAGGTTGGTTGACCGCCACCGTTCGCGGTGTCTGAGCGGGTAGCGCAGGTGCACGACGAGCGCGTCGAGGTCTTCTGAGAGGCAGCGCGCGGCCGACTCGTAGCCGCCGTGCTCGAGTTCTGAGATCAGGACTTGGAGGCGGAGCTTGCCGTCCTTGACACTCGTCGCGTCGGTGAGCGCTGACCAGTAGTTGAATCGGATCCGATCGTGTTCTGACTTGGGCAGCTTGGCTATGAGATTGCGTAGGCGGTGAACGGCGCAGTGTTGACGATCGGCGCGTGGCCAGATCTCCTCGGCCGCTGAGATCAGCCCGGGCGCGCCGTCGGCGACTACCAGGCGCGGGGCAGTGAGCCCGCGGCTGGTGAGGTCGCGGCCGAGTTCGAGCCAGTCCTCCTTTGACTCGCGCATCCCCAAACGCACGGAAACCAGCTCCCGGTGGCCGTTTTCGGTGATTCCCCAGGCGCAGATCACGCCCTCCTTCGGGCCAGTCGGCCTCACCGGGAGAAAGATCGCGTCGAGGAACAGCACGACCAGGTGCACGTCATAGAGCGAGCGGCGACAGAACGCTTCGAACCGCTCGCGAAGCTCCGCGCAGATCGTGGCCACCGTCGACTTCGAGATCTTCCCGAGCCCAGCCTCCTCGCACAGCGACTCGACGTCACGCATCGATAGGCCACGAACGAACCCGCCGATGATCAGCGCCTTCAGCGGATCGGTCCGCAACAGCCGCTTGCAGTGCCACTTCGGGAACAGCTTCGAGACGAACGGCATCGCCGCCTCGCGGACCTGCGGGATCTCGATCCGCAACTCACCCTCCGCGGTCTGCAGATGCCGCGGCCGGAACCCGTTGCGCTTCCCCGGCCCGGCCTCGGGCTTGCGCTCGTAGCGCGCACGACCCAACCAGCCGTCGAACTCCTCCTCGACCGCCCGCTGGATGATCAACCGAGCGCCGAGCCGACCGAGCTCGGACAGCATCTTCTGCGGGTCATCAACCAGCCCCCGCGACATCAGTTTGTCGATCTCAGCTTGTATCTCCGCCGACGGCGGTACGGTGCGTCTCACGGCGTAGGCCTCCTTCATCGTCTTGGTAGGACTTGAGGGAACCTACGCCGTCGCTACGACGACACCCGACTCGTACTTACAGCAACTCCTGGACGCGACCCTGCTTCCCGCGCAGCCCTCCTTTCCGGGTTTCGCTCGCGCTCTACTGCCGCGGGCTCTCGACCCGCGACATCTCCGCGCACCTCGAGGAGATCTACGGCGTCGACGTCGGCCGCGACCTGATCTCCCGCGTCACCGACGCCGTGATGGAGGACGTCCGCGACTGGGGTAAACGGCCGCTGGAGGACATCTACCCGATCGTGTTCCTCGACTCGCTCGTCCTCAAGATCCGCGACGGCGGCACCATCCAGCGCCACGCCTGCTACCTCGCCTTGGGCGATCACCCTGGACGGCGACCGCGACGTGCTCGGTATGTGGTTTCAGGACACCGAGGGCGCGAAGTTCTGGATGCAGGTCCTGAACGAGCTCAAGTCCCGCGGCGTCCTCGACATCCTGATCTGCTGCGTCGACGGGCTCACCGGCTTCCCTGACGCGATCGAGGCGATCTTCCCGTCCACGACCGTCCATACGTGCGTCGTGCACCTCATCCGCACAAGTCTGAAGTACGTTCCGCGCCGCGAACGCGAGCACGTCGCCCCGCGGACCGGTTGGTTTCCGCCGTCCCCTACTGTCGACGCTGTGGCGGGCTTGTTGCATTCGGTGCTGGTCGGCGTTAGGCTCTGCTGTCGGTCCGGCTGTGTGGAGCGGTGCGCCGGGGGTCAGGATTGATGAGCATCAGAGGCGTGATCGGGCTGGTGGTGGCGGCGGTGGTCGCTCTGTCGCTGGCCGCCGGGGCGGTTGGGATGCCGCTCTTCGCACAGGGGTCGGTGGTGGTATCGCACGCGGGTTCGGCTGGTTCCGCGCAGGGGCCGGTCGCGCGGGTGGCGGCCTGCCCGGGCGCGCCCCTGCCGCGTACTGATTGTGTGGTGGACCGCAAGACGGATTGCCCGGTGCGGGGCCCGGAGGTTGTCGTCGCTCCGCTTCGTTGCGTGCCGCTTCAGACGCCGACACTCGTGGACCAAGTGTTGAAGCCGCCAGGCGGTGGCTGCGTCGAGAACGAGTACCTCCAGGTCAAGCTGGTCAAGGGCCTGCGGAACTTCGAGGCGGTCTGGTACTGGTATAACGGCTTTGACGGGACCAGATGGTTCCCCGGCGGGCTGGCCAGCATCGGGCCCGACAAGGTGATGGGCGAGGGCGGCGACAGCTACAAGGTCCCCAAGGGCTACGCTGCCTGGTCGGTCGGCGGCGGCGCCAGCGCGGCCGGCCACTGCAGCGGCCCACCGCCCGGAACCCTGGGCTACGCCGCATGGGGGATCATCGCCAACCGGTATCTGGTCACGGGCCGGGTCACCGACCAGGACGGCGTGCCCGTTCGGGATGTGGACATCAAGGCGCGCTGCCCGAGCGGCGACACGTTCGCCACAGACCCCAAGGGCGAATACCACTTTCTCCTCGACCGCGGGCGGTGCACGATCGTCCCGCTCGTCTCGCGCGAGGAAGACCCGAAGCCCATGCGGCGCGTCCTGTTCGTCGATCACGACTTCTACAACCAGGATTTCGTGCTTCACACCGACACGATCAGTGGCCACGCGACCGACGCCAACGGCAAGCCGATCGCCGACTCGCAGATCGACATCAGCGGCCCCACCCGGACACAGGTCAAGACCGACGCGCGGGGCGACTACGGCCCGGTCCACGTACGGCCCGGGCGCTACACGGTGGCGGCGCGCTTCCCGCTCGACCGCCACTCCCTGCGTTACAAGGTGCTGCACTGCAAGGTCGGCGCCGTCAGCGCCTGGGACTGCGACGCCGGCCTGCACAACGGCAAGAACCTGGTCGCGGACTTCCGTCTCGGCCGCCCCGACGTCAAGATCAGCTTCGACCCGGACACCGTGACGGGCGACGGTCGCGGCGCGAGCAACGTGACCATCGGCCTAACCGTTGACGGCCAGCCCGTGGTCGACCATGTCCTTGTGGGCGTCGCAGACGCTGCCGCCGAGTCCAGAGCGGGCAAGCCAGTCACTCCGCCCACCTTCAGGAGCGCAGCTGGGCTTGACCAATACGCCCCTGAAAGGGGGCTTGATGGTCCTGCCGTCATCGCGTGCGCGGGAGACCATCTCTTGGGTCAATCTAAGCGCGCGGCCCAGTATGCGACTGACGCGCACGGCCAGGTTCACTTCAGGCTGTTCGTCGGCACTAACGCGAGCAAGCCCATCAGTGTCGACCAAGCAGAGATAGGCCCGGAGCTTCGCCTCACGGTCACCGACATCGTTGACGCGACTCCGCTGCCAGGGTTCGTGCAGCCGTCGGCGATCCTCGGGCTCCGCAGCTACAAGTTCGCCAGCAGCCGACCGACGGGCGGGATCACCGTCCCGACTCCTGATGGCCTGCGCAACCTCGCCACCCACGTCACGCCTCCGCAGCTGACCAGCAGCGAGCTAACGAACCAGACCGACCTGCTCGACTGGCTCACCGAGGCGGTAACGCGCTCGCGGGGAGCCTATCCACCGTTCGGACCGATCGATGGTCACCTGATCGGCCTCGTCGCTCCTGACGACTTCGCGATCTACTTTGGACTGAAGACTGGACCGAACATCGACGAGCAGCCGGGGCTCGACACGGCGGAGGCCACGGCAATCTTCGGATCCGGACCGCTCACACCCTCCCTGCCGACCCTCGCCACTATGTTCCCCGCCACAGACCTACCTTTTTATCCCGAGAGTGAATTTCTCTTTTATGGGTTTGGTATCTACCCCGACCCCACCACGAGCGACGGGAGACAGCTCGACAGCTGTGCGTTCCCCCTGGTCCACACCACCGCCGGGGGCTAGCCACCTGGCGACGACACCGCGGGCCGAGCGGACCTGCGTTCGCTTTACCGCGGCAATTCCGAGGACTCGTCTCGAATGCACGCCTTGCGCGGAAAGGGCGCACTTCCTCTGACCGGCGGGACCGACTCTTGCCAGCAGACTGCTAGCTGGACGACCGCGAGCGAGCAAGCACATCGAGCCCGAAAGCAACACTGTCCGATCGCATTCGCAGACGCCCCCTGCGGGCTACAAGCAGCAGCGGATCGTGCTAATTCTGGAACGCCGCCGATTGAGGTCGAGCCAGACTGTTGGTTCTCGATCAACGCAGCCATCATGCTCGGACGGCGATTCGCTGTCGGATCTGTCCGACAGCAGCCACGCGCAGTCGCGGACGCGGAGTACGGATCCGGTCGGTGTGGCCCGAGCGGGAGGTCAGCTTCGCTTCGGTCAGCTCACCTTCTTGAACTTGTGCGAGAGGACACCCTCGCGGCCAGCGCACGCCCCGCCGCCGTCGCTCAGCTTCTTGAACGTCAGCGTCTTGCCCTTGAGCTTGAACTTGTACTTGCCGGTCGCTGAGCAGCCGGAGTGGTCCGGCCCGAAAAAGATCTTCGATCCGCTGATCCTGTACTTACCGGTCGCCTGTGAGGTCCCGTTCAAGGCGGCCTTGTAGTGGCCGTCCTTGAGCGTGAGCTTCCAGGTCCCGTTCAGCGCCCCGCCCAGCGCGGAGTCGTGCTTGATCGTCGTCTTGAACGTACCGCTCAGGGTGGGCGAGGCGAGCGCGACAGAGGTCGCGGCGAGCGCTACGAGCACTGCAAGGAAAGCGGCTATGCGCTTCATCTGATGGTTACCCCCTCATGGATCGAATCGTCTGCCGACGGTTCGATCCTGACACGGGAGGTTAGGCGCTGCTAAACGACTTGCTCGCGTTCGGATCGCGGGCGAGCTCCTGATAGATCAGCTCCGAGGTCGTGATGCGCCGAATCGCGAACGCGAACAGCAGCGCCGCGGCCGTGACGATCCACCCCGTTCGCTCGAACCCGACCACGACCGCCTCCCGATCCGGAGCGCTGTTATCGCGCGTCTCCTCGGCTTCGGGTATTGAGCTTCTTCGAGTGGGCGCGCGAGCACTGGCCTGAGCCGCGTTGGAGCGTTGACATTGATCCATGGCAGCTCACCCCGGCGCCTAGTAGAAGACGCACGTACTGGATGATGCGGCGCTGTCGACGCGGAAGTGATGGTGAGATCGGCCATGATGGCCCTCATTCGGTTCGCGGCAGCGGAAGAACTGGTGCGTGGGAACTTCCCTCTGGTCGACGAAAAGTCCCCGTGTTCTCGCCTCGTCGTGACCGTCATCGCTCATCAGATGGACGCGCCGGCCGATCGCGATGACACGGTTGCGGAAAAATACGGACGTGCGTCCCGCCGGATCGATCAATGCTCCACGGCATGGAGAGGCACCGCTTCGCTACATGCGCGCATTGCGGCGACCGGATTGGCGTTTACGAGCCAACGATCGCCCTCGGGCCTGGCGGCATCAGACGCACATCGGTGGCGAGCGAGCCGGACCTGGTCGGCGGCGACGAACTCTTCTTCCACGCTGAGTGCGCGAGCCTCTCGCGGCACGAGATTCCTGACAGCGAATGACAGCCCGGCTGCGCTAGTCCACGCGCGAGGCAATCGACTCGTGTCGCCGCTCTGCCTGCTCACGCTCGACGATGGCAGCCTCGCGCGCCAAGCGCGCACGCGCTCGCTCTGACCTCGCCATCGAGCAAAGACCCATGCCGTCAAACAGTTCGGCCGTCTGCTCATGCTGCGCAGCGTCCCGGTCGTGCGTTTCAGCCGCACGCAGATGCGCAGCTTCGACGTGAGGCACAGCGCGACACCCTACGGGCCGCCCAGGCCCAGCGGAACGCTGGGAGGCAAACGCACCCCCAACTGTCGGGGTGCGGCCGGTCTGGCCGCACCCTTCGATCCGTCGCCCAGCAGCGCGGATAGCATTCGTTCTGCGTGGACATGGGTTAGGAAAACGAACGGGGTTGCCAGTGAAGCTGATCGTCTTCGGTGCCAGCAGAGGCGTGGGGCGCTCGCTGACAGAGCACGCGCTGGCTGACGGTCATCGTGTGACCGCCGTAGTTCGTAACCCGCCGACACTGGGGCTGAACCACGAATCGCTGGAGGTCGTCGCGGGCGACGTCACGGATGCGGACGGCGTCCGGCGATGTCTCCCGGGACATGAGATGGCCTTCTGCACTGTCGGTGCCGACAAGCGCGGCGCCACGACCCTGTACTCGACCGCAGCCCGCAACATCGCCAGCGCGATGGATGACCAGGATGACCAAGGGATTCGCAGGCTCATGTTCTTGTCGAACTTCGGCGTGCTGGCAGAGAAGGGCTCCGGCCCTCGTACAGCAGCGATGGTGCTCATCGCCAAGCTGCTGCTGCGGCCCACGCTCGATGATCATCGGCAAGCACTCGACGAGCTCCGCAGGCACGACTGGGAGTGGATCGCAGTCCGCCCGATGCGGCTTACCGACGGGCCCCGGTCCGGCCAGTACCGGGTCGTCCTCGATGGGCTTCCCAGGGGCGGCGCGCGCATCTCACGAGCCGACGTAGCCGACTTCATGCTGAAGCAGCTCACCAGCGACGAGTACGTTCACCGGATTCCAGCGATCGCGTACTAACGGTTTGCCGACGGCACCGCCTGGGGATTGGACGGACCCGTCGAGATCACTGTCTTGCCGGGAGATTGAACATCATTGCTCTCGGTAGCGCTCCTGCTGGCCAGAAGGGCGAGCTGTGACCGCCGCTAGTGCTAGTGGGACGACTGGATCGGGCTGCAGGCGACAGCGGAGCGCTGATGGACACCGCTGCGCTCGGCTTCGGGTATTGAGCTGCTGCGTTGAGTGGTTGACGAGCACTGGTCCGCACCCGCGCTAGTAGGACTTCGGTAGGTCGTCATGGCGGCAGCCTGCGCTGGCAGACCGGACAGCGGTCGTGCCAGCAGGCCAGCGCGGTTTGTAGGTCGCGTTGGGCTTGGTAGAGGCTGATCAGGCTGCCGCCGTTTGAGGGCGGGCCGCGTCGGGATCGCCGCGGGGGAGTCGGCAGCAGGTCAGGAACGCGTGTGCGACGGTGACGCAGGTGAGGTGGTGGTGCAGCCCGCCGAAGGTGCGACCTTCGTAGTGGTCGAGCCCGAGGCATTGCTTGAGTTCGCGGTAGTCGTGCTCGACGCGCCAGCGCAGCTTCGCGAGGCGGACCAGGGTCACGATCGGTGTGTCGGTCGGAAGGTTGGAGAGCCAGTACTTGACCGGCTCGTCCTTCCCGTCGGGCCACTCGGCCAGCAGCCACCGCTCGGGCAGCACCCCGTCCTCGTCGCGTTGGGCGTCGTTGGCGGGCCTGACGCGCAGCGCGATGAACTGGCTGGCGAGTGGGCCTCGGTCGCCCTCGCGCCAGCCGATCGTACGGACCTGCTCGCCGCCGGCGGCCAGCACCAGATCCCTGAGACTCGAGGGCTTGTCGGGATAGCGCGGAACGGGCGGGCGGCCGAGGCCCCGATACTCGGGCGCGAGCGGCGTCGCGTCGGCCGGCTGGGCGGAGGTCACGCCCTTGACCTGCACCACGTACTCCAGGTCGCGCTCCTCAAGCCCAGTACGGAAGGCGGTGATGTCGCCGTAGCCGCCGTCGGCCTGTACCACCCGACGCTCCAAGCCCCACTCGATCAGCTGATCGATGATCTCCAGCGCCAGCTGCCACTTCGGGACATGCCGGATCTCCTCAGGGATCCGCGCCCGCCGCCGGCGCTCCTCATCCTGATCCCAGGACTGCGGCAAGAACAACCGCCACTGAAGCGGGCACGACGCGCGATCCGAGGCGGCGTTGACCGACACCAGCACCTGGCAGTTGGCGGTCTTGCCGAGCGCTCCGCAGTACTGGTGCGCGACCCCGGGCGAGAAACGACCGTCCTTCGGCAGCCCGGTGTCGTCCACGATCCATCCCTCAGGCTCGATCTCGTCGGTCATCCGCCGCGCCAGCCGCCGCCTAACCGGCTCGTCATCCCACGGCGAGTCGGTGATGAAGTTCTGCAACCCCTCCTGATCGCCATCCGACAGCCTCGCCGCCATCGGCTGGATCGACTTGCGCCGCCCCTCCAACAACAGGCCGCGCACGTACTGCTCGCCCTTCGCTCGCTGATCGCAACGCACCAGCGGCCGATACATCTGGGCCGCGAACTCGATCAACGCCGCCCTCTGCGCCTGCAGATCAGCGGCCCTAACCCCGGACTCCCGGACCTGAATCCTCGCCATACCTCACAAGTTCCCTGCAACCGCAAGAACTCCTGCAAACAGCTACCGAAGTCCTACTAGAGAGTCGAGCTTGATCCGTGGCAGCTCACGCCCGGCGAATAGCAGCCGCAAGCCCGCGCCTTCAGATGACGTTCGGTCAAAGGGGGTCCGGGCAACGGAGTGCGTCCCGTCCGGGCCCCACGCACCCCGATCGGGAGACGGGGCGTTGACCTGGAGCAAGGCCAAATGGCCGGGAGATGGGGTCTGAGCCCCATGGTCGCGGTCGCGTCCACGGTGGATGCTCGCCTCCAGCTTTCGGGGCCCGCCGTGGCCGTGTAAAACCCGGAAGGGAATTGCATGCTCCTCCGCGGGGTGCGGCTCCGGGCTCCGATAGCTGCTTGAAAACAGGGACCCTGGGCTGCGGTAGCGAGCGGACTACGGCTCGCGGCCGCAAACCGGGTCACCGCGGGCGTGGCCTCGATCAGCCCGGCTGCACCTGGATTACCGTCGCGCCCGTCACCAGCGAGGCTGCCGCGTTTCGATCAAGCATCATCATTATTACGAGAACAAGCTCGAAAGAAGGTTCGATCGCAAATGTACGCCCGCATCAGCACGTTTGTCGGTGGCGTGTCCGACCTCGATCAGGGTGTCGTGTTGGCGCGTGAGCGGATAGTCCCGAGGCTCGCGAAGCATCACGGCTTTGAGGGAGTGACGCTGATAATCGAGCCCGCCGCGGGAGTCGCGCTCGCCATCAGCTTCTGGAAAAGCGAGGAGGACTTGGCCGCCAGCGAAGAGGAAGAGCGGCAACTGACCGAGGCCGCAGCGCAGGCATTCAAGGTCGATGTGGAGATCAGGAGCGGCGAGGTCGCGTTCTCGACGTTCGGGTTGACGCACACGGGCTAGTCCCGGCCTGGTCTCGGATGTCGTCATTCCGTGACGAGTTGGGCCAACCGCGGATTTCCGCGAGAAGAACGGGCCGCCGCCGGGAAATGGAACGCTGAACCCGGCGGAGACCCGGCGCGAACGCACGAAGACGGATGGGGAACGGCCCGGAGGAGTGCGGTCGCTACGTATCACGTTACCGCGGAGGCAAAATCGTCCGCTCGGCTGCCGTCTGCGCGGTCTCAGCCAGAAGCAGATCTCCCACCTCGGCCTCGAACCGCTCCAAGGGCAGCACATCCCGGGCGTACTCATCCCGCAGGTAGGCCAGCCGGCGCTCGACAGGCGAGACGACCGGGAGGGGACGCCGTTTCACCAGCCCGGCCGCCGCCCGGCTCGCCATCCCATGCATCAGCAACACCAGGAAGGCTGTGAGCGCGACGGCCAGTAGAAGGTTCACGATCATGCCGCAAGCGTAGAGCGACGGTCACATCCCGGCAATGCCGTTACACGGCCGACCTACCCAATCGACAGCGGCCGTCTCGCGCTCTGTGCGGCCCTGTGCGGGCATGCGAAGTGTCAGGCGACCAATCGGCCCTAACCCGGAACGTGCAGTAGGCGCGCGAGAGTGACTATGCATCGCGGTTCGACGGGTGAGTGGCTTGGTGACAGGCGATCCGGTCGGGCGGCGTTGCCTTTTTGCGCGTTCTCCGGCGGACTTGGCTCGCGCTCGGCCCGTTTCGGGGCAGAGGTGATCGCGGCCGGGTGGCCGAGCGGTCTGCTGGGTGGTGGTGGGCCGGCTGGCGGGTCAGCCGGCGGTCGCTGGGAGCGCTTTGAGTCGCTCGAAGGCGGCCTTGAGTTCTGTGACCCAGGGCCATGTGTTCTGCAGGTGGAGCTTCGCGCGCCGTCCGGAGAACGCTAGCCGCGCGGCGACATGCAGCAGCCGGTAACGCAGCCGCTTGGGCTCGGCCTTGGCCAGTTCTCCGTCGAGGATCAGCGCTTGGGTCCAGACGAGCAGGTCGTGCGCGAGCGCGACGATCTCGAGCCACACCTCGTTGAGCTGAAACGCCTTGAACGGGAATTTGGACAGGCCGGTGTCCTTGTCGTCGCGGATCCGGTCCTCGACGTGCGCGTGCTGGCGGTGGCGGCACTCCAAGACGGCGATGTTCTCGTCGGGCTGGTCGGTGAGGATCGCTTGGAAGCGGTACCCGTCGTGGTCGGTGAACGACAGCTGCCCGCCGGGGTGCGGACGCTCACGCCGCACGATCAGCCGGCAGCCCTCGGGCCAGGCCGACAGATCAACCGTGTCGGTGATCTCACAGACCTCGCCGTTCTCACGCTCGCTGCCGTCCTGGTCAAGCGCCCGGACCCACGCGTCTTCGGGGATCGTGAGGATCGCGGCGCGGACCTGCTCGGTCAGCTCGTAGCCGACCGAGAAGCACATGTTCGCCTCGCGGCAGTAGTCAACGAGACCATACGTCGCGCCGGCGGAATCCGCGCGCACCAAGATCTCCAAGCCCTCGACGTACTCGGCCGGGATCTGCGCCAGCGCCCGGTCGATCACCGCCACGTGATCATCGGCGGTGTTCGACCCGGCGTTGCCGGGCCGCAACAGCCCGCCGAGCGCCTCCCCGGTCTCATCGAGGTAGACCTGCAACGGGTGAAACCCGTAGCCGCCCTTGTAGTTCCCGGCCGCCTGCTCCTTCTCCGAATGCGCGGTGATCAGCGTCGCGTCAACGTCGAGCGTCAACCGTTCAGGCGCACCATGCAACTCCCAAAACCGCGCCCGCGCCCGCGCGTGCGCCCGCCGGACCGCGTCCAGCAACCCGGGCGTCGACGCGATCCGGTCGACCATCCGAAACGCCGTCGAGTCAGACGCCACCGCCCCGAACAACGCGTCCTGCTCACGGACCGCACCAAGGTCAGACACGCACTCGCCGCCATCGGCCAACATCACCGCGAGATCGCGGATCACCCCGCCCGGATCATGACCACGCCGCCGCTGCTTGATCGCAGCCAACCGCAGCGACAACGCCTGCGTGAGCCCCACCTTGTCAGCGACCTGCGCGACCAGCGCGGTCCCCGCGTGCGACACCAAACCCGCTCCGTCCGACGTGACTTCTACGGTTACCGGGCGTCCATCACGCATCACCTTCAAGGTGAACCTCCAAGCTCGGGATCAAGGACCTTCGCAAGCCCAAGCATCCCTGCTCAGCCGGACGACTCCGCGCCCCCGAACCCCGGGGGCGCGGTCGTTACTGCACGCTCCGGGCTAGGGGCAGCCCGGCGCTCGACAAGTAACGCGTACGCCATCCAGAACCACAGGTGATAGACGTCGAGCGGCCGGTTCGTCGGTAGCCCCACCGTCAGGATACGGAGCTCGGTGATACCCCCAATGTGCTCCAATGCGTCCCGATAGAAAAGCTGCCCGGCCCTGGCCGCGCTGTGTGGTGGCCACCCGTTGGCAAGCAGTGCAGACTGGGCATGAATGGACACGCCTTGCCCCTTGAGTAGTTCACGACCCTTGACCTCCCTGCGCCCCGATCGGCTGCCGAGGTGATCTCGAACGAAGTCTCGCCAGCGTCGTTCGGCCCGCGAAGCCAGCGTGCTGGTATGAAGACACCAGCAACGATTTGCAGCCCGGGCTCGCCAGACTCGTCGAGGAACGCTACGTAGTCTTCGTTTCGCAGCCCAGGTGGCATCTGCGCCCCCAGAAAAGCATTAGGCCCGCCTTGCGGCGAGCCTAACGGCGCTCAGCCCGCATGCCCTCTACCGGGAGCCGACTGAGCAATGGATCAGCGAGGATAGCAGCACGACGCTCGGGAATCCACCTTCGTGCGGCCTGTTCGCGCATACGTTCACGCACCGTTGTCTGCAAAGCTCCCACCGAAACGCCTAAAACTCGCGGTTTGCAGGAGTTTCCAGATGGGCCGTGGAGGACTCGAACCTCCAACCTTGGGATTAAGAGTCCCCTGCTCTACCAGTTGAGCTAACGGCCCGGGAACCGGCGATGTTACCCGGCCTGGTGCGGAGCGTCACTCAGGCGGGGCGCAGGCCCAGCGGACGTCAGCTCAGCACTGCTGGGCGACCTGCGGGCTGGTCTTGGCCTGCGTCAGCGCGAGTTTGATCTGGGAACGGGAGGCCTGCGGCACCAGGCTTTCCGCCTTGGCCGCGGCAAGGTCGCCCTTGCGGGTCTGTTTGGCCGCGTAGGCCGCGGCGGCCAGGCATTCGAAGCCCTTGGCCTCGGTTGGGTTGGCCAGCGTCTGGATCTCCCAGGCGCCGGCCTCGCCGGCGTAGTTGCTCAGCTGACCGTAGGCGCGTGCGGCGAGGATCGCGAGGTTGGGGTCGGGCTTCTTGGTCAACGTGGTGTAGTGCTGCCAGGCGCTGGTCAGGTTGGACAGCTCCTGCTTTCCAGACGATGTGAACGTGCCCGTGTTGGCGTCGTAGTTGGCGCCCTGGTTGGCGTTCGTCCAGCGGGCCTGGACGAGGTCGGACCATGCGGCGGGGTCGTTGGGTCGCAGCCGGGTCTCGCGGAGCGCTTGTTTCTCGGCCTGACTGACGACCTGCTTCTGCGCGCCGCTTGAACCGTTGCCGGTGAAGGCGTTGAGGATCCCGCCGAAGCCGTTGCCGGCCCCGACTCCGAACAGGACCAACCCGGCGCCCATGAGGACGGCGAGTCCGAGGTAGACGGCCTGAACGGTGCGGCGACGGCCGCGGCTGCGAAGGTCGAAGAGCATCGCGGACTAGGTCGGGTCGAGACCCTCGTCGATGGTTGAGAGCTCGGCGGCGGCGCGCGCGGCGCGACGATCGGCAATCTTGAGCAACACGATACTGGCGAGATAGAGGATGACGAGCGGGAGCATCTCCAGCCCGGTGCTCACCGGGTCGGCCCCTGGCATAGCCGCGGCAACCACGGCGATGATGACCACAGCGTAGCGCCAGTTCTTGGTCAAGGTTCGGGAATTGATGACCCCGATGCGATCGAGCGCCAGCAGCAGCAGGGGCAGCTGGAAGGCGAGCCCGATCCCGGCCATCGTGAAGATCTCGAACGTGTAGTAGGTCTTGGCCTGGACGAGGATGTCGAAGTTCTGGGCGTTGTAGCCCTGAAGGAAATGGACCGCCGGCGGGAGCACGAAGAAGTACGCGAAGAGAACGCCGGCGACGAACAGGACCGGCGCCACGAGCATGACCGGGAGCGCGACCCGTTTCTCATGTGGGTTGAGCGCGGGGATCACGAAGGCGTACGCCTGGTAGAGCAATAACGGCAGCGTGATCAAGAGGGCGAAGTAGGCTGCAACAGTCAGCGTGGTCGTGAAGGGCTCGCCGATCCCGATGGTGATCGGGAGCCGCTTGGGCGTCGTCGACGGCAACTGCTTGCCGGTGGTCTCGAGGTCCTTACCAAGCTGCTGGAGGCCGAGATTGTTGTACAGCTTTTGGTCCTGAGGGCTGAGCGACGGATACGCGTTGAGGAGACGCTGCCCCGACAGGGTCAGCTCCCTTCCCGCCTCGACCTGCGCCTTGACCGAGCCGTTCAGATGGTTCGGGCTGGTCTTCGGCGACGCCGGTAACGCCCGGTTGAGGATGTTCAGCAGATGCTGGTTCTGCCAGAAGCAGAAGCCGAACGCGACCGCGATCGCGAGCGCGCAGATGATCAGGCGGCCGCGAAGCTCGTCGAGGTGGTCGACGATGCTCAGCCGGTCTTCATGCCCGATCGGCCGGACCCGCGCCACGACGAAAACGCTCCTCGCGGCCGCTAGGAGCGGCCTTCAGACCCGACCTCGGCGGACGGCCGATCCGCCGCAGGAGCCGCGTCAGCGGGCGTGCGTTCGGGTGTCGCTGCGGGTGCGGGCGCCGCCGTCGCCTGAGTCAAGGCCGGACGCTCCGCGGATTCTTCCTCGTCATCCTTGGACTCTCCTGTAATTCCATCCTTGAAGTCTTTGATGCCCTGGCCTAGCTGCTTGCCCAATCCGGGCAGCCGCTTGGGCCCGAAAATCAGCAGCACGATGACCAGGACAACGATCAGGTCGGTAGTGGGGTTGCGGAACATTGCCTTAGGCCTCCGAGTGGGGTTGACCAAATGTAGCGGGCGGCGCGAGTCTGGGTGGGAATTCCCGCTCTTTGAGGACAAACCTGGCTAAAGCTGCCGTCGGGACCGGCCGATTTAATCGCCACGGGAGGCACCGATGGCACTCGACTCCAACCACAGCCACTCAGTCCGCCGCATTGTCTTGCCGAGCGGCCGCTCGATCGAGGTTGTCCGCTTCAGGGAGCCCGAGGAGCCTGCCCGTCACGGGCTGCATGTTTGTCCGCTCTGCTCCTCGCCGCTGGTTCAGCCGGTCAGCTGGAGCGAAGCCGCACCCAATCAGTGGGAGCTGAAGCTGAAGTGCCCGAACTGCTGGTGGTCGGGCGATGGCCTGTTCAGTCGCGGTGAGGTCGATCAGTTCGAGGAGTGCCTGGACGATGGTATGAGCGCGGTGCTGGCCGATCTCAAGCGGCTGAGCCACGCGAATATGGCCGAGGACATCGACCGCTTTGTCGCCGCGCTCCAGGCCGACCACATCGTCCCAGAGGACTTCTAGGCGTAGCGCTCGACGACGCCGTCGGCCACCAGCTCGAGAGCCGTACGCTGACGGGCGGAAAGACCGGGCAGGCGATCCTTCGCCGTCCTGACCAGCCCGAGCGCTCGCTTGCGCGCCAGCTCGAGCGCTCCCGTGGCCTCGATCCGGTCGCACACGCCGGCCGCATCACCGGCCGAGCGGATCGAGCGCAGTTCGATCGCCGCCAGCTCGGGGTCACGGGACCGAGCGAGAATCACGGGCAGAGTCACCGTTCCGTCGAGCAGGTCCGCGCCGCGCGGCTTCCCGGTTCGCTCGGGCGGCCCCGAGACGTCGAGAACATCGTCGAGGATCTGGAAGGCGACTCCGATCGTCTCTCCGAACGCCCCGAGCTCGCCGGCGTCGCCGCCGCCTTCAAGAGCCCCGAGCTCGCAGGCCGCTCTGAACAGGACGGCCGTCTTGAGCCGACAACGCTCGAGGTAACGGTCGACGGTGACGTCCGCCCGCCACGCGTCGGCGCGCTGCATCAGCTCGCCCACCGCGAGTTCGGAGCTGGCACGGGAAAGGGCACGCACGGCGTCGGGCGAGCCTCCTGCGGCCAGCTCGGCAAAGGCCCGTGAGAAGAGGAGATCGCCAGTCGCCGTGGCGGGCAAACGGCCGCCGTCGGCAACGACCGTGGGCCGTCCACGGCGCAACGAGGAGCCATCGAGTACGTCGTCGTGGACCAACGTGGCGGCGTGCACCAGCTCGACCGCGACGGCAGCGGAGATGAGGCCATCGGTTTCCGGCGGAGGGGCCCCGGCGGCGAGACAGACGAGCAGCGGGCGCAGGCGCTTGCCGCCCGCGGCAATGGTGTCGCCGGCAAAGCGCGCCAGCAGCGGGCCGTGTCCCCGTGCGGCGGCCAACATCCGCTCCTCGACGCGCTCCATGATCCGCGCGACGGGCACACCACCGGCATCGACAACCGCCTGGACAGCATTCATCGCGGCGTCACCTCGCCGGCGTGCAGCGCGATGATCCCGCCCGCCGTGAGCAGGTAGCGGATGTGGTCAAGGCCACACCGCGTCATAACAGCCGCCAGTTCCTCCGGGCCCGGGAAGCGTCGCACCGAACTGGGAAGATAGCTATAAGCCTGTGCGTCACCGGCGAGCCGGCCCAGTGTCGGCACCACGCGGTCGAACCACAGCGAGAAGAAAGTCGATAGGGGCGGTCGGCGCGGAGTCGTGATCTCGAGGATGACGACACGCCCACCGGGGCGCACCACGCGCGTCATCTCACTCAGACCACGCTCGAGATCGGCGAAGTTGCGGGCCCCGAAGCCAACCGTCGCGGCGTCGAACTCGCCGTCGGCGAAGGGCAGCGCCAATGCATTGGCCCAGAGGAACTCCGCGGTCGGACCGGCCTCGCCCACCTTGCCCCGCGCCAGCTCGAGCATGCGCTCTGAGAAATCGACCCCGACAACCTGCCCAGTCGGACCGACCCGTCCGGCGAGCTCCAGGGCCAGGTCCCCCGTCCCGGTGGCCACGTCCAGCGCTCGATCGCCCGGCGACAACGCGGCAAGATCGGCAGCCCGCCGCCGCCACTGGTGATGCAGCCCTGCGGTCATCACGCTGTTCATCCGGTCATACAGCCCGGCGATCCGATCGAACATCGCCCGGACCTGAGTCTCCTCGAGCGTGCCCGGCCCCCCGCCTTGCGCTGCGTTGACGTTATCCGTCACGACGTCAGCCCCCCCGAGCGCGCGCCAGGCCCTACTGCAGCTCGGACAGGAAGTTGACCAGGTTGTTGAACTTCTGCGGTGACTGCTGAGCGAGAGACTTGAACGACGGCATTGGCGCGGTCGGGTTGCGCAGCGTCGAGGCGATGGCCGCCGGCGGCAGCTTCGCGCCGATGTGGGTTAAGGGCGGCCCAGGGCCGTTGTTGCCGTTGTCGCCGATCTGATGGCAGGCCAGGCAGCCCGACTGGCCGACGACAAGCTTGCCGGCGTTGAACGTCGCCACCTGCGCGGGGGTCAGGTAGGACGGCGCCTTCATGTCGACCGAGTTCGGCGAGCCGGTATTGGCGCCGGAGTAGGTCAGGTAGGCGATGGCGAAGATCGTGGCGATTCCCGCCGCCAGGGCCACCGGGCGGCGCTCGATCCGCCGCTCCGGGCTTCGATCGTAGAACGGCAGCAGGAACAGCAAGATCATGCAGATCGTCGGCACGCCGATGGTGGCCATCGGCGTGAACTTGGGGACGTTGCGCATCACCCGCAGGACCTCGAAGAGGAAGAAGAAGTACCAGTCCGGCCGCGGCACGTAGGTCGTCGTGGTTGGATCGGCCTGGGGCCCGAGCTCGGCGCCAAACATCAGGGCCAGGAAGATGATGACCAGGAGCACGATCAGGGCCATGATCGAGTCCTTGGCCACCGCGTAGGGGAAGAACGGCTTGCCCTGGTTCTTCAGGATCGAGTACTCGCGGAGGTACTCCTCCTTCTGCGCCTGATTCATGTCTGGAGCCCTGGGTGGAGGTCGGGCGACGCTGGCATCAGACGTCCGTCTCCGGCATCGGCTCGGGCTCGGGCTTCAGCCATGGAGGCGCCGAGATGCCCAGCTTGGACACGAGCCATAGATGGGCGCCGATCAACGCCGCGATCAGCCCAGGAATGAGGAGCATGTGGATCGCGTAGAACCGCGACAGCGTGGTGGCGCCGAACTCGGGGCCGGCCCGGAGGAAGTCGGAGAGGTACGGGCCGATGAACGGTCCGGTGCCGTTGATGTTCACCCCGACGATCGTGGCCCAATAGGAGCGCTGGTCGAACGGCAACAGGTAGCCGGTGAAGCCCATCGCCAGGGTCAGGATCAGCAGCGTCACCCCGATGATCCACGTCAGTTCGCGCGGGTACTTGTAGGCGCCGTAGAAGAACACCCGCCCCATGTGCAGGAAGATCAGGATGATCATCACCGAGGCTCCCCACTTGTGCATGCCCCGCACGAACTGCCCGAGGAAGGCGTCGTCGGTGATGTAGCGGACCGATTCGTAGGCGCCGCCGGTCGCGTCCGGGCGGTAGTACATGGCCAGAAATACGCCGGTGACCGCCTGCGAGAGAAACGCGAACATGGTCGCCGAGCCCAGTGTGTAGGCCCAATTGATGCCTCGCGGCACCTTGCGGAACAGCATCCAGCGGATTCCCGGGGACAGCGACGTCCGCTCGTCGAGCCAATCAACGACGGTGATTCCGGCCTCGGCCGGGGTGACCTTCTGGCCGTTCTCCTCGCCGGGTCGCTTGGGCTTGGGGAGCAGAACCTTGGGGAGCGGTGGCGCCATCGCTAGGGCTAGCTGTTCGGGAGTACCGAGGTCGAGAAACGCTTGGGATACAGATACTGACCGATGCCGTCCAGCGGCTGGCCCGGGTCGCGCGGCGAGAACCGATGGAGCTCGGAATTGACCGAGTAGCGCGGACCGATCTGGACAAAACCGTTCTTCAGTCGCGTGTAGAACCGGTCGAGCGGACGCACCGGGGGCCCGCCCGCCACCATGCCACGGAAGTCGTACACGCCACCGTGGCAAGGGCAGATGAAGCGTTGCGCGGCTGAGACATAGCGCACCGGACAACCCAGGTGCATGCAACGATCGGACAGCGCCACGAAGTGGTTGTACTCGTCCTCGTGCTCGGTGTCGATCGCCGGGTTGCGCGCCCGGACGTAGGCGATCGTCTTGCCGGCCTCACCGATGCCCTGGACGATGGTGACAACCACCGTCGTGTAGGTGTTGTCCGGAAAGTCGGCGGGCACCCCGATCGTCTGCCAGCTGAACGGCTCCCGGCTGAACAGCGGCCCCAGAGCAAAGCCCAGGGATGGCAGGGTGAAGGCAGCCACCGTGGCGATGCCGGCGGCCTGCGTGGTGACGTTCATGAATCGCCGGCGCGTGACCGTCTCGCCCTCGAACGCCCCCGGCATCCCCCGATCGACGGTGTACTTCGACTTGTGTTTATGTCTATCTGCCACGAGCGTCAGGGTTGCGTCAGCCGTTCCATTGAACGCGGCTTTAAGCCTATCGTCAACATCGAGACGAGCGTCACGAACCCCCGTGCTGCTGGGCTCTCGCGACATCGGTCAATTCCGCCGCCGCGCCGGGCGCGCCGGCCCTGGCCAGGTCCTTGGCGCGCTCATGTGCCGGGCTCGATCCCCAGCCGATGGCGACCGCCCCGGCCTCCCATACGGCAGCGGCCAGGGCGTCGTCCGCATCGGCGTGAGCCTGGGCGATGATCGAGATCACGTCGGCGAGCTCGGTGACCGCGGGGAGGTCCCCCAGCGCAGCAAGCCTGGCCAGGCCAAGCGCGTACAGCTGGTCGCCCAGCAGCAACGCCAGGTCAGGATCGTCGGTCTCAACCAGTCCCGGATCCCCGTAGTGAAGGCGGGAGCCCTCGAGGATCATCTCGAGCAGCAACTCGTACTCGGTCTCGTGACCCGCGGCTCGCGGCCCGGTGGCGGCGAGCTGCGCCGGACCGGCCGACGGCCGGCCGACGGACGCCGGCTGGGTCTCGACCAGCTCGGCCAACGGGCCACCCTGGGCTCGGAGCTCGTCGCGGAGACGCTCGGACACGGTCACCGTGAGCGGGCCTCCGCGAAGGCCGCCTGGGCCGCACTCACCGTCCGCTCGACGTCCTCGTCGCTATGGGCCAGCGACGGGAACCAGGCCTCGAATTGCGAGGCCGGCGGGTACACCCCCTTGGCGAGGAGCGACCGGCACCAGGCGCCGTAGGCATCGAGATCGCAAGCTGCAGCCTGCGCGTAGCGGTGCACGGGCTCGGCGGAGAAGAACACCGTCAGCAGTCCCGGCACGCTCTGAACCTGAACATCCACGCCCTCGCGCTCGGCCGCCGCACGCAGGCCCTCGGCGACGGCGCGCGTGATGGTCTCGAGCCGGATGTAGGCGTCAACGTCAAGCCGTCTGAGCGTAGCCAGGCCGGCGGCCACGGCGAGTGGGTTCCCCGACAGGGTCCCGGCCTGATAGACGTCACCGGCCGGCGCGACCCGCTCCATCAGTGCCCGGGGGCCCCCGTACGCCGCAGCGGGGAGACCGCCTCCCAGCACCTTGCCGAGGACACTCAGGTCCGGCGTCACGGCGTAAAGGCCCTGGGCGCCTCCTCGAGCGACTCTGAATCCCGTGATCACCTCGTCGAAGACGAGCAGCGCCCCCGTGCGATCCGCCTGTTCGCGCAACAGCGCGAGGAAACCTTCGTCGGGAGGCACGACACCCATGTTGGCCGCCACCGGCTCAACCAGGATGGCGGCCAGCGCGTGCTGCTCGGTCGCCTCGATGACAGCTTCGCGGTCGTTCCAGGGCACGATCACGGTCGCGGCGGCAGCCGCGGCGGTGACGCCGGGACTGGCAGGAATCCCCTGGGTGGCCAGACCGGAGCCTGCTTGGGCCAGGAGACCGTCGACGTGCCCGTGATAGGCGCCGGCGAACTTGAGCAGCAGCTCGCGCCCCGTGAGGGCGCGCGCCAATCTGATGACGCTCATCGTCGCCTCTGTGCCTGACGAGGTCATCCGCAGCATCTCCACGGAGCCGATTCGTGCGGCGACTTCGGCGGCCAGCTCGACCTCCCCCTCGGTGGGTGCGCCGAACGACGTCCCGGCACAGGCCGCCGCGTTCACCGCGGCGAGGACCCCGGGATCAGCGTGCCCGAGGATCAGCGGCCCCCACGAGCCGACCCAATCGACGTACTCGTTGCCGTCGACGTCGCGCAGATGTGAGCCGTGGCCCGATGCGATGAAGAGCGGATCGCGGCCGATGGCTCGCATGGCCCGGACCGGGGAGTTCACCCCACCCGGAAGCAGCGAAAGGGCGCGGTGGTAGAGATCTTCGGAGCGCGTCACACGCCGGCGTGCTTGCGTTCCCAGGCCCGGTAGTCGTCCGTGAAGTACAGCAGCCGGATCTTCTTGAACTCGGTCGACGAGTACAGCGTCGCACGGTCGCTGATCCCGGTGTCGGAGGCGATCGAATCGAGGATTGCGTCGCACTCGTCCTTTGAGCGGCCGTGGGCCATCGTGAAGATCGAGTACGGCCAGTCCCCGTAGGTGGGACGCTGGTAGCAGTGCGAGATGCCGCGGTACGCCGCCATCTGCGGCCCGAGCTCCATGACCCGCGCGTCGTCCACCTTCCACACGCCCATGCCGTTGGCGCTGAAGCCGGCGCGGCGATGAAAGAGGATCGCCGCTACGCGCCGCAACAGCCTGCGCGACTGCATCGCCTCGAGGTGCTCGAGGAGACGCTCCTGCGGAATACCCAGTTGCTGCGCCGCCGGGGCGTACGGCTCGGGCACGATGGGCAGGTCTCCCTGGAGGGCGCGGATCACGGCGATGTCGAACTCGTCGTAGGGCTGGCGCTCCGTCTCGGCCGGCGGCGCCACCTCGACCGATTTGGCCAGGTCGGCGGTCGAGCCCTCCATCTCGAGATCCATCCGGATCTTGAACAGCTTCAGCGTGGGCAGCTGTCGAATCGACTCGGCGCCCGCGAGCTCACCCAACACCTCGAGGGTGCGCTCCAGTCCCAGCGGCGAGCCGGGCTCGGTGGCGATCGTGAACCAGATGTTGAACTCGTGGTTGCGCAGGTAGTTGTGGGAGACGCCAGGATGCTCGTTGATGACGTTGGCTGCGCGCCACGGATTCTCGGCGTCGACCTTGGCGGCGACCAGCAGCGAGGAGTAGCCAAGAGCACGGGTGTCGAAGATCGGCGTGACCTGACGGATGATCCGCTCGCGGAGCAGCTCCGTGACCCGGTCGATCACCTGCTGCTCCTCGATCCCAGCCTCGGCCGCCACGTGCTGATAGGGCCGCCTGGCAATCGGGAACGCTCCCTGCATCAGGTTGAGCAGGCGCTTGTCGAGATCATCCAGCGGGATTGCGGACCCGTGTTTGCGGCTGCGCAGCTTCGGCCCGTACTGCGACCCGGTGGCCGGCGCCGAGGACCTCACCCCAGCCACTGCGCCGCGTCCTTTGCGTGATAGGTGATGATGATGTCGGCCCCAGCACGGCGGATGCCGGTGAGGATCTCCATCACGGTCGCTCGCTCGTCGAGGTAGCCCGCGGCAGCGCCGGCCTTGACCATCGCGTACTCGCCGCTGACGTTGTAGGCGGCCAGCGGGACTCCGGTCTCGTCCTTGACCCGGCGGATCAGGTCGAGATACGGGAGCGCCGGCTTGACCATCACGATGTCAGCCCCTTCCTCGATGTCCAATCGGGCCTCGCGGATGGCCTCGCGTCCATTTGCCGGATCCATCTGGTAGGCGCGTCGATCACCGAACGCCGGAGCGGACTCGGCCGCCTCACGGAACGGACCGTAGAAGGCAGAGGCAAACTTCGCCGAGTAGGCGAGAATCGGAGTCTCGACCAGGCCATCGTCGTCAAGCGCCGAGCGGACGGCGGCGACCCGGCCATCCATCATGTCGCTCGGCGCGATGATGTCGGCTCCGGCGCGCGCCTGCGAGACGGCGGTCCGGGCCAGGACCTCGAGCGTGGCGTCGTTGTCGACGTAGCCGTCGGGGCGGACCACCCCGCAGTGGCCGTGGCTGGTGTACTCGCACAGGCACAGGTCGGTGATGACAAGCAGGTCTGGATGAGCGTCCTTGATCGCGTGCGTGGCCAGCTGGATGATCCCCTCGTCGTCCCACGCCCCCGAGCCCTCGTCGTCCTTGGCGGCCGGAAGGCCGAACAGGAGCACGGCAGGGATGCCCAGCGCGGCGACCTCACCGGCTTCCTGTACAGCGTG
Source organism: uncultured Solirubrobacterales bacterium (assembly GCA_963796885.1). GTDB lineage: Bacteria > Actinomycetota > Thermoleophilia > Solirubrobacterales > Solirubrobacteraceae > Palsa-465. Next base: position 557,226 of record CAWCNP010000022.1, on the reverse strand, counting down.
GGCGATCGACAGGTGATCGACGCCGGGCATCGCGGCGATCGGCTCTCGGCGATCTATCCCGTGGGCAACGAACAACGGGTAGACGAAGTCGGTCGGGGAGAGCTTCGTCTCGCGGGCGAGGCCACGCAGCGCGCGGTTGGCGCGGAGCCGGCGCAGGCGAGTCTGCGGGAAAGCCATGGCTCTAGTCAGGATACCCCTGGGCCAGCGCCGTGCTCGGCGGTAGGTCAGGCGGCCGACGAGATCCGCGACTGGAGAGGTTCAGACCAACCTCCACAGGTCGATGCGCCGGCTCGTGACCAGCCCCGCCTCGACGTAGGGATCGGACTCGGCGAAGGCCTCGACCTGCTCGGGGTCCACGCCGCGGAATACGAGTGCGCCGGCGTGCGGCGGATCCCCCAGGGCACCGGCCATCACGAGCCGGCCGGCCTCGCGCTCGGCTCTAATCTTGGCCAGGTGCGCCTCACGATGGGGAGCGCGGCGCTCGAGTATGTCGTCGACGTATTCGTACAGGAGCATGTAGTGCGTGTCTGGATCTGCCATGACATGAACCCTACGGACCGCGGCGCGGTACGCTCTGTGTCGTGGCAGATATCCAGAAACGCGGCAGCTACACCCCCAGGCGAGCGCGCGAGCAGCGTGCCTACCGTCTGGTCGTGACCGGCGGCGTGGCGGGCGTGGTTGGCGTGGTCGGGATCGTGCTGGCCATCGCGGGTGTGATCAGCGCGACGATTCCGATCATCGCCCTGATCGTGGCCGCGATCTGCGCCTTCTTGTTCAGCCGCGCCGTAAACCGCTGACGCTGACCCTCCCTGCGCCCTCAGGCGGCAAAGCGCTTGAGGGTGAACCGGGCAAGGACACCGAACACGACCGTCAGCACGGCCAGGTGGACCAGCGGCCAGCCGATGCCCGGCGAGGTGCCGCTGAACGCATTGTTGACCGCCTGCAGTGCCGCCTTGAACGGGAACACGAAGGCGATCACGTCGAGCACCGACTTCAGCGCACCGGACACGGCATTCGCGGGTACAAGCGCGACAAAGGCGACCGGCAGGGAGATGAGGAATGCCATCAGCGACGCCGCGCTGACCTCGCGCGCCACGCCGCCGATCGCCACCCCTAGGGCACCGAAGGCGAGGCCGCCGAAGGCCAGAGCCAGCACCCACAGCTCGAACCGGCTCCAGTCGAGGTGGACGAACAGCGACACGAGCGCGGCCATCAGCAGGGTCACAATGCCCGCGCACATCGCCGCCAGGCCCACCTTTTCCGACAGCAGGCGACCGGGAGAGATGAGGCCTCTGACCAGCCTCGAGTAGGCGTTCTCCGCCCGCTCGACAGCAAGCATGCCTGCGGCGAGCAGGAGCGCGATGAACATCAACGAGACGATCACCGCGATCGCCGCGGCGTACGAGTCCGTGGGGGTGGTCTTCCCAGAGAGTTCGGTCTCGTGGACGGTCAGTGGCGTGCCGATCGAGCCAAGGACGGGATTGGCGAAGGCCAGGCCCTGAATGGCCAGGTTGGCGAAGGTGACCACCTGGCGCAGGGCGGGCGCCAGCTGTGAATTCTTCGGCAGCGAGTTCAGGGTTCCCTGGACGATCGTGCGGGCGTTGCGCAGTCCCAGCAGGTGAAAGTTCTGGCCCAGGAACTGAATCGATCCGCCGTTGAGGACCTGCTGGAGATCGCTGATGGCAACGCGCAGCACCTGCTTGGACACCGCCTGCTCGACCTCGTTCAGGCGCGAGGTGATCGCCTGGTTGACGAACTGGCGCTCGATCGGGTCCTTCGAGTTCAACACGAGCTCCACGGTCGGGCTACCGACGCCGGTCGTGACGAGGCTCTGAATTTGCGCCGGGATGTCCGAGGGAATGATCAGCGCCGCCAGCGCCTCGCCGTCCTGCACCTTCGCCACGGCCTCGTCACGCGAGCTGACCTTGATCGGATCGACTGACTGAAACAGTTGGTTCGCGTAGCTCGAGATGTTGATCTGCTGGCTGCCGAAGTTGAGCTTGCCCTTGCCGGGCGGGACCTCGCTATAGAAGGCGACCTTGGGCTTGCCCGGAGGGCTCGACAGCGCGAAGCCGATCATCAGCGCGATCGCCACCGGATACACGGCCAATAGCCCCGTCAGCAACGGCGAGCGCTTGAGGATCTGAAGATCCTTGATCAGCAGCCACCGCAAGGGGGTCAGTGCCCCCGGTCGTTGAGGAACCGCACAAATGCCGCCTCGAAGTCACGCTCGTCGCGGCCCACCGCGTGCTCGAGCTCGGCCGGCGTGCCGGTGAACAGCAGCTCGCCGTCGACGAGCACCAGCACGCGATCGCCCTCGCGCTCGGCCTCGGCCACGTCGTGAGTCGAGAAGACAACCGAGGTCCCCCGCCCGGCCAGCGTGGCGATGAATTCCCACAGCCGCCCGCGCTGGCGCGGATCGAGCGAGGCCGACGGCTCGTCAAGGAGCAACACCGCCGGTTCGGACAGCAACCCAATGGCGATGTTCACGCGCTGCCGGTTCCCGCCCGAGAGCCGGCCGACCGCCTCATCGGCCCGCTCGCGCAGGCCGGTTTGCTCCAGCATCCGGTCGACCGCAGCCTCGGGATCAGCGAGTTTCTCGAGACGAGCGAAGAGGCGGAGGTTCTCGGCCACGGACAGCTTCGAGTACAGAGCCGGCTGCTGGGGCACCCAGCCGATCTCGGCGGCGGACTTGGTCACCTCCCCATCGCTGGCCGGCAGCACGCCGGCGAGGATCGACAGCAGCGTCGTCTTGCCCGCCCCGTTGGGGCCGATGATCGCCAGGAGCTCGCCCGACGTCAGCTCGAAGCTCACTTTGTCGAGGGCCGTGCGCGTCCCGAAACGCTTGGTCAGCGATCGCGCCGCAAGCGTGGTCATCGCGTCGCCTGTGGCGGTACTGGCGGACACCCGGGAGAGGCTAATACAGAGTGATGCGGGCGCGATCCGGCAGCGCGTGGGCCTACCCGGAGGAGCGGACCCGCGGCTCGAGCGATGCCCCACACAAGCGGCAGTAGGCATCCTCGGGTCCGGCCGCGGTGTTGCAGTCCGGGCAGCGATCGGGACCGAGCGCACTGCGCAGCGGTGTATCTGTTTCGGGCTCAACCGGACCACCAGAATCGGGCGCACGGGCCTGCGGGTTGGCGATTGCCGGACCGAGAGCTGCGCCGCCCTCCGGCGTGGCCACGACCCAAGGCTCGAGCACGAGATGGCGGCGCAGGTAGACCACCGTCTGGCGAATGACCGCCGAGATCGGCAGCGCCACCAAGGCGCCGACGATCCCGTAGAGCTGGTAGCCAATCAGCAGGGCCAGAATGATCAGGATCGGGTTGATCCGCAACGAGATTCGGAACACCTGGGGCGCCACCAGGTGGCCCTCGAGCTGTTGGAGGGCGACGAATAGGAGGATCACCCAAACCGCGCTGACCGGGTCATTGAACAGCGCGACCAAGACCGCCGGCAGCGGGCCGATGATCGGACCGATGTAGGGAATGAACTCCATCAACCCGTAGAAGGCGCCGAAGAACAGCGCGTAGCTCTCGCCGTCGGGGAAGATCCCGATGACCCCGAAGATCCACAGCGCGATGGCCGCACTCGCGCCCATGATCAGACTGAACAGGATCTGCCCGCGGACGTAGCCGAACACGGCCCGCTGGACGAGCAGAGGGAAGTCGTCCTCGGGCGTGCCGTCGCCGGCCGGCATCATCCGGCGCACCAGCTCGCCGATCTGTCTGCCATAGACCAGCAGGTAGATCGACAGCACGAGGATGAGGACCAGATCGAACGAGATCGTCACGATCTGGGACAGGAGGTCACGCGAGAACGAGACGATGCTGCCCGAGCTCTTCAGGACGTGCTTCTCGAGCGTTTGCAGCGCGGTTTGGCCTTGCTGCTGGATCTGGACCTTGATTCCATGGTCGTTGAGCCAGGTCTGGAGGTTGGCCAGATCCTTGTTCGCGTTCTTGATGATGTGCGGAACGTTGTTGGAAAAGTGAGTGACCTGGGTGCTGATCGGGTCCGACAGCAGGATGCCGACGCCAACGAGGATCGCCACGCCACCCAGATAGACGCTCGTGATAGCCAGTCCGCGTGGCACGTGACCGCGCTCGAGCATCTTGACCAGCGGGTTGAGGATGAGGGCGACGACGCCGGCCACGATCAGGATCAGCAGAACCGTCCCAGCGGCGCGCGCGAGCGCCCACAGGGCAAGCAGCGCGATCGGCAGCAGGACAAGCTGGATCCAGCGCGGGACCACAACCGGGGGGACGGGGTGGGCGGCGCCCGCGGTCTGCTCAGGGCCCCCGACCTGTTCGGCGTTCCCGCCCTGCTCGGCGTTCGCGGGCTGGCCCTCAGTGACCGGCCCCTCGGCGCTCGCGCCAGCGGCGTCTGACCCATCCTGGGCATGACCATTCGTGCTGCCGTCCTGCGCGGCGGCGGCAGCGGAACGTCTCCACGGAAGCCTTAGGCGCATGCAACTGGAAGTATGCGCATTGAGAGGACATGTCTAAAGCGATCACCATCCTGTTCGTCGGCGACATCGTCGGCGGAATCGGCCGGCGAACCCTCCTGTCCCTGCTGCCCTCGCTGCGCGAGCGGTTCGAGCCCAGCTTCGTCGTCGTCAACGGCGAGAACGCCGCGGGCGGGATCGGCATCACACCCAAGAACGCCGATGAGCTGCTCGGTGCCGGCATCGACGTCATCACGCTGGGAAATCACACGTATCGCCACCGAGACATCTACCCGTATCTGGATGAGCACGATCGCATCCTCCGACCCGTGAACTTCCTGCGCAGCCAGCCCGGTCACGGCTGGTGCGTCGTCAGCAACGACGGCGTGCGTCTGGGGGTCATATCGGTCTCCGGCAACCTGTTCATGAACGCCGGCCGCCCGGCTTTCTCCGAGGTCGACGCGGCCCTCCACGCCCTCAAGGACAAGGCCGATCACGTGCTTGTCGACATGCACGCCGAGGCCACCAGCGAAAAGGTCGGGATGGGCTGGCATCTCGACGGCCGGGTGACCGCGGTCGTCGGGACCCACACTCATGTCGCCACGGCCGACGCCCGCATCCTGCCCGGTGGAACCGCCTACATCACGGACGTGGGAATGACCGGGCCCCGCGGGGGCGTGATCGGGGTGAGGCGCGAGCTGGCCCTCGAGTCGATGATCACACGCATGCCCGTCAAGTTCGAGACCTCGACCGAGGACCCGTGGCTCAACGGCGTCGTGATCACAGCGGACCGCCCCGCGCACGCGACATCGATCGAACAGGTGATCGAACCGGCTGGCAACTCCATCCGATCTCCCGGCTAGTTTCTCCGCGTGCTCGTAGCCGGGGACGTCCTTTCATGGCTGTACAACGCTGGGCGCTGGACGTGGCACGACCCCGACGGCTACAACTTCATCAGCGGCCCGCTGGCGGACATCACGTTGCTCGGCGGCGCGTATGCGATCTTCCGCCGGCACAACTGCCATGCCCACCACTGCCTGCGCATAGGCCGTCACAAGGTCGCCGGTACGGACTACATCGTCTGTCGCAAGCACCACCCGCGGTCAAGCCCAAGCGCCGAACAGATCCTGGCCGAGCACCGTGCCGCCACATCGGGCCCGGTCGGGCCGGGCGATCCCACGCACGCCGCCTAAACGGCTAGGCCGGTGCCAGCACTCCGCCGCGCTCGTGCTCGGCCTGCTCAACGCTTCCCAGCGCATAGCGAATCTCCGATGGGAAGGCTCCGATCACGGCGACGATCAGCAGCGGGAAGAACCAGGGGATGTACAGGTAGAACCAATGCGTGAGGCCGAGCTGGAAGGCGATGATCACCGCCGCACCGAGCGCTGCGACTTCGACCACCGTGCGCTGGCGCGGCACGAATGCCACCACGATCGCCAGGCCGACGGCGAACCCCTGGACGAGATGCTGGAAGACCCCGATGCCGCCCCACAGGCCCCAGATCGAGAACGGTGAGCTGCGGTCGACCTGGGAGACGATCGTGTCCTTCCAGAACGTGTGGAGGTTGCCGTCGAGGAGAACCGGCAGCATCACCACCACCGAGGTGAGGGCGAACGCCAGCACGTAGGCGACAAGCGAGCGCTTGCGCGGCCAGCCTCCGACTCCGCGCATGAACAGCGGCGCCAGAATCAGCGGGGCGAACTTGGCGAAGCCCGCCAACGCGGCGGCCGCCCCTCGGGCGGGCGCCGAGGTGATCACGAGCAGCGCGAGCACGAGCAGCATGGCCACGAGCGAGTCGTTGCTGTTCGAGTTCAGCGAGTAGAGCGTGAATGGGTAGGCCGCCCACATGTAGGCGAGTACCGTCCCGGTCGTGGGGCCCCGGATCCGGCGCCCGAGGAAGTACAGCCCGAGCAGGGTGAGCAGGTCGAAGGCGATCGCCGCGGCGTGAGCGGCAGGCAGGTCATCCCACGTGCCGCTCCAGCCGAAGATCGCCCGGAAGGGGACGTAGGTGTAATAGTTGACCGGACCGTAGGTGTCGCCGTGGACGTTGTCCGCGGGCCAGTGTCCGTACAGCGGCTTGCCGTGGACCAACTTGTCGGCACCGATCACGCCCGCGTAGCCGACGTCGATCACGTTGGAGTTGGCCACGTTCAGCCCCACCCGGAACCCAACCAGGAACACGATGGCCACGGCCAGCCACGAGGCCGGGACGAGCAAGCGCAGCGGCTCGCGCGGCACCCCGCGCCCGAACCCAAGCATCACGGCCCGAATGAGCAGATAGATCAGGAACGGATACACGATCGGCACCGAGATCCCGATCAGCGCGTGGTTGAAGAGGGCCAGCGAGATCGAGAACGCGAGCAGCACGAGGAGATCGAGGTGGAGCAACGTCGGCCGCCGGCGCCACGGAATGAAGGGGACGACGAAGAGCAGGCACAGCGGCAGCCACACGTACCAGGCGTTGACCCGGCGCCCGAACGCGCCTGGATAACCGCGGGCCATGGTCCAGGCGACCTGAAACCCCGTCCACGCCTCGGTGACCTTGCCGGTCGCGTCATCGACGTAGACCTGGGCCAGTTCCTTGCCGTTGGGTCCCGGACTGAACCAGCTGACCTGCCAACGGCCCGGACCCTTGGTGTACTCGTAGGGGCGCGCGGTCGGGTGGCGGTGGCGCTCGGCGACGATCTTCGGCACGGCCGCGGCGATCCGCTCGACCTGGCTGGCCGTGAGCCGGTACCCGGCCGGCGGCTTGTTCAGCGAGGTCACCAGGACGGGCGTGTTCGGGTCGACCGGGACGCTCGAGCTCGTCGCCGCGCCAGCAGACGCTGACGCCGCCAGAAGCACTATCACGGCCGCCACAGTGGCCACCGCCCAGGATTTGAGACGGCGCTTTAGGCCTTGAAGCTCCAAAGCTTCTGCCCGAGGAAAGACAGCGGCGTCCCCGTCGCGATGGCGATCGCCTGCGCGACCACCTTCGACATCCCGGCCCCCTCGACCAGTGCCACCAGCACGACGTACGTGAAGGCGAACGTGATCAGAGACACGACGAAGAAGCGGGCACCCTGGAACATCGGGTGCGTGTGCTTCGCGTCGAAGGTCCAGTGACGGTTCAGCCAGAAGTTGTTCAACACCGAGACGAGGAATGCGATCACCGCGGACACCCGGTAATCGATCCCCAACAGGTGAACACAACCCGCGAACACCGCGAGGTTCACGACGTATCCAGTGGCGCCGACGGTCGCGAACCGAATGAGCTGCCACCAGTTGTGGGGGCGGCGAACGCCGTGGCGAACCCGCGCCCGGAACGGCAGCTCGACGGTGGAAGTCAGGTCTTCGGGCACCATGGAAATGTATCGACGGGGTTCTGAAGGGACTGTAAGTGTTGTTGGGCGCTAACCGGGTCCTAATCCGTGGTACCCGCGGAGCTTATTCCGAAATGCTCTTCCACAAGTGGGGTTACGTCCTCAAGTGACCAGAGATCGCGGTGTTTTCGCGAGTCGGGTCCCGTCCCGCACCACATCAGCGCGCCGAGGGAATCGGAGCGATGCAGCGAGCCGTGCGAGCCGCCACCCACATGGTCGGCGCCGCCCCAGTCGACGAACTCGTAGCCGGGGGCGGCGGACAGGAGCACATCGCCGGCGGTCGGACAGCTCACAGCGGACCACATCCGGCCCAGTGCGTCCGGGTACTCGGTGCAGAGAAACCGGCCGTCCTGCACCTCGGCGCGTATGGTCGACAGCTCGCCCTCGACGTTCCACCGATCGCCCCGGTTGTCGACGAGGTCGCCGTCGGGGGAGAAGCGCAACTCGCCCCTGGCGCTGCGGACGACCGCCTCCGCGCCTGAGCGCCACATGGCCAGGTCGATGCCCTCAAGCTCCGCGATCGCCTTCAGCGATCGCTGCACCAGCTCGTCGCGGCGGTCCAGGTCGAGCGCGTAGATCATCGCTGAGCGCTGGGCGGGACTCAGGGCAACTTCGGCGTCGACCGAGCGTGAGGCCCCGGCGGCCGCCACGTCGAAATCTCCGAAGGCCTCGTCGAGGCGGATGCGTTCCTCGACCGGTGCCTGGGAGTGGTCGGACGTGACGATCACCGCGTGATCCTGGAGGAAGGCATCCGGACCGCCGCCGGCGTGCATCAGTCGCTCGAGCTGGCGATCGGCGGCGGCGATCGACGTCACCTGGGCGTGGGGGCCGTTCTTGTGCGACCAGGCGTCGTTGTCGGGCAGCGAGAAGAGCAGGAAGTCGAACAGATCGTTCTCGACCAGGTACGCGCCGACGCAACCCGTGTGCTGGTCGCGGATGCCGGGCATCCCAAGCTGGCCACGGCACCCGGTCTTGCGGCTGGCGTACAGGTCGGCGTAGAACAGTTCGAGCGGGCCGTCGATGGTGCGCCGGAAGAGGGTGGAGGTGACGATCCGGGCCAGCGCGGTTTCGTTGGAGACCTCGTGCTGATGACGGCCTCGATAGATCAGGTAGGTCGTTCCGGCCGTGCGAACCTCGGCGTCATCGAGATCCTCGAACACGGTGTTCACGTCGTGCGAGAGGTGCTCGGCGTTCATCCGGTACACGGTGTCGGTCAGGGATCGCAGCACGCCGAACTGTCGCGAGGCCGAGAAGCTCGAGCCGTACTCGACATAGCGGGCCTCCTCGCGGTGGTACCAGTTCATGCTCGGGATCAGGTGCTGGTCTGGCCCGACGCCGGTCGTAATCGTCGCAGCGCACACCGGGGTGACCGAAGGGAACGCCGCGACGCACTCGTCGACGTAGACACCCTCGTCGCGTATCCGGGCCAACGCGGGCGCGCGCCCGGTGGCGATCGCGCGGTCGAGCATGGCCGGCTTGAGCGCGTCGATAACGACGAGGACGAGCTTCTTGCTGCTGCTCACCGGAGAACTCTGGCGTCGATCACCGCAGGATTCGCAGCCCGGCGAACTTCTGCTGATCGCGCCTACGGCTGGCCACCAGCATCCAGATGAGGAACACCAGCACGATCGGGCCGACCGGCGGCGCCAGCACCGACAGGATGGCAACGAGCAGGGCGGCGCCCTCGGCGTAGACCGGCACCGATCCCGCCGTGGCCTGGTCGAGCCGGGCTCGCACGCGGGCAAGCAGGGGAACGGTGGCGGCAACGGCGATCAGGGCGCAGACCACGCCGCCGATCAGACCGGGCCAGGCGGCGTAGTGGCCCCGGGCCAGCGATCCGGCGAACAGCAGCGCTCCAAGGACCGCGCTGATGGCGGCGAGGACCAGAGCGCCGGGGGCTCGCTCGAGGCGCTCCGTGGGCAGTCGACGCTCGACCAGCGCGAGGATGATCGCCGCGACCGCAACGATCAGCAGGAAAGCGGCGCCTTGCAGGAACGAGTAGTCCGTGCCGTTGAAGTGGATCTCCACATCACCGGCGGCCAGCGCGCCGGTGGCCAGCGCAGGGAGGAACGGCCGGATCCCGACCGCCGCGGCGACGCCCATGCCCTGGAAGATGTCGAAGACGAGATGCACCGTGCTGTACCGTGACTGATCGTGACGATAGACAAAAGGGCATGACGGGCCCTGACCGAAGCGGGTCGACCCGGCGCCCGCGTTCGACGGCACGAGATATCGAACGGTACGGCGCGCTGTTCGCCGAACGGACAAAGGTCATGAAGTCATCGGCGATGCGCGACTTGATGGCCCTCACCGAACGGGCCGATGTGATCTCGCTCGCCGGCGGCCTCCCCGACACCTCAACCTTTCCGCCGGACTCCTACGCGTCGCTGATGAGCTCAGTGGCCGTCGACTCGTGCGCCAGGGCGCTGCAATACGCGCCTACGGAGGGCTTCACGCTGGTCAAGCGCTGCATCGCCCAGGTCATGGAGGCCGAGGGAATCTCGATCGACCCCGAGGAGGTGCTCGTCACCACCGGCGGCCAGCAGGTGATCGATCTGGTCTGCAAGACGCTTCTCGATCCCGGCGACGTGGTGGTCACCGAGGCGCCCACGTATCCGGGCGCCGTGCCGACGTTCTGCGCCTACCAGGCCGATGTCGTGCAGGTGATGATGGACCGCGATGGGATGCGCATCTCGGAGCTCGAGCGGACCTTGGACCAGCTCGATCAGTCCGGACGGCGACCCAAATTCATCTACACCGTCCCCAACTTCCACAACCCGGCCGGCGTCACAATGTCACTCGAGCGCCGGCGCCAGCTCGTGCGAATCGCCGGCGATCGCGAGCTGCTGATCCTGGAGGACAACCCATACGGCCTCCTGCGCTACGAGGGCACGCCGCTGCCCACGCTGCGGTCGCTCGACGACGAGTTCGTCATCTACGCGAGCACGTTCTCGAAGATCCTCTCGCCCGGAGTCCGCCTCGGATGGGCGGTCGCGCCGGCACCGATCCTTCAGAAGATGAACTTCGGCAAGCAGGCCTCCGACCTGTGCTCATCGTCGATCTGCCAGTACTTCGTGGCGGCCTACTTCGACTCTGGTCCTTGGGAGCACTACGTGCGCTCGCTGATTGAGATCTACCGCCGCCGCCGCGACGTGATGCTCGACGCACTGGCCGAGCACTTCCCGCGCGAGGCCGAGTGGACGCATCCCGAGGGCGGACTGTTCATCTGGGCCACGCTCCCCGACTACATCGACACCACCGACCTCCTGGCCCGTGCGCTCGAGGAACACGTCGCCTTCGTCCCGGGACGGGCGGCGTTCGTGGATGGCCGCGGAGGGTCATCGATGCGACTCAACTTCTCCGGCGTGCCCGAGGATGAGATCCGCGAGGGGGTCCGCCGCATCGGCGAGGTCGTTCGCGAGCAGGTCGCGCTCTACGGAACCCTCACCGGGCAGTTCGAAGCCGTGCGCCCCGCGCCCCAGCCGGTGCCGCGCATGTCCGACACCCCGGCCCCGGCTGAGCTGGCCAAGGTGCTGCGGTTGCCGCGCAAGCGCGCCGGCTGAGAGCGCCATGCGCGTGGCGGTGCTGAAGGGCGGGCGCTCGCTCGAGCGCCAGGTGTCACTGAAGTCCGGCGCCCGCGTCGAGGACGCGCTTGAGCGGCTTGGGCACGAGGTGACCTCGATCGACGTCGGAGCCGACCTGGTCGAACGGCTCAGCAGCCGGACTCCTGACATCGCCTTTGTGGCGCTGCACGGCCGCGACGGGGAGGACGGGACGGTCCAGGAGCTGCTCGAGGTGATGGGTATCCCCTACACGGGCTCGGGGGTGTCGGCCAGCATCCGCACCCTCGACAAGGTGCTGGCCAAGCACGCCATGCGCGACCGCGGGATTCCCACGCCGGACTTCTACGCCTTCAACGAGACGGCGTTCAAGGAGCTCGGCGCGGCTCAGGCGCTGCCCGAGATCGAGGAGCGCCTGCAGTTCCCGATCGTGGTCAAGCCGGCGGCGCAGGGCTCGGCGCTCGGTATCAAGTTCGCCCGCACGGCGGCCGACGTTCCGGCCGCGCTGGTCGCCGCGTTCTCCTATGACCGCAAGGTGCTCCTCGAACGCTACGTTCCCGGACGCGACCTGGCCGTCTCGATACTCGAGCGGGACGGCAGGCCCCAGGTCCTCCCGATCGTCGAGGCGGTACCCGAACAGGAGGACTTCTACGACTTCGAGTCGCGCTACGAGTTCGGTCGCACGCGGTTCGTGTGCCCGGCGGAGTTGATGGGCACAGTGGCCACGCGGGCCAGCGACATCGCCCTGGCGGTGTACGAGCTGCTCGGTTGCTCGGGCTTCGGGCGCGTGGACCTTATGGTGGAGCGCGACGGTGAGGAGCTGTACGTGCTCGAGGCAAACACCATCCCGGGCCTCACCGAGACGAGCCTGCTGCCCCAGGCGGCCGACGCTGCCGGGATAGGATTCGACGAGCTCATAGGGCGGATCCTGGCTGCGGCCCAGCGATGAGAATCGAGACTCAGCGCGACATCCTGCGACAGTTCTTCGCGCTTCGCGACGCGCATACGACCACGCTTGCACCGTCGCCCTATCGCCAGCAGTCGGCCGCCTACACCGATCCCGACCGCCTGGCCGCCGAGGTCGAGGCCCTGTTCCGAGGTCGGCCGATCCTGGTCGGCCTGAGCGCCGATCTGCCTGGCACCGGCGACTGCATGGCCACCGAGGTGGCGGGCGTGCCGCTGCTGCTGGTGCGTGGCGAAGATGCTTCGGTCCGCTGCTTTCTCAACATCTGCCGCCACCGCGGCGGACGGGTGTTCACCGGCCGCGGCTGTCCGGGACGCGCGCTGAAGTGCCCGTATCACTCGTGGGCCTACGACCTCGACGGCGAGCTGCTCGGACAGCCGCTGGCCCGGGACGCGTTCGAGAGCATCGATCGCTCCGAGCTCGGCCTGGTCCCAGTCGCCGTGGCCGAGCGGTTTGGGCTGATCTTCGCCCGCATCGGCTCCGATGGGCCCGTCGACGTGGCCGGCGAGCTACACGGCCTCGGGCCCGAGATCGCCGACTTCGGCTTCGACACCTGGCGCTACTTCGACCAGCGCTCGGGGGTGTTCGAAGCCAACTGGAAGCTGATCCACGACACCTTCACCGAGACCTACCACGTGTTCTCGCTACACCGTCAGACGCTCGCGCCCGACATGCTCTCGACCCCGTTCGTGGGCGAGAACTTCGGCCCGCACACCCGCGGCGCCGTCATGCGCAAGGAGGTCACACGGCTGCTCGAGCTCGACGAGTCGGAGTGGGAGCTGCGTCCCTACGCATCGATCGTCTACCTCCTGTTCCCGAGCGTGGTCATCAACCTGCCGATGAGCGGCCACTGCGAGCTGTGGGAGATGTATCCCGAGCCCGACGACCCCCACCACACGCGCGTCAGCGTGAAGTTCTATGTGCCGCGCGAGCCGGACGACGAAGCGCGGGCGTTCTGGGACGCCAACGTCCGCTTCACCCACAAGGTCGTGTTCCAGGAGGACTTCGACCAACAGCAGGACATTCACCGCTCCCTGCGCACGGGCCTCATGCCCGAGGTGGTCTACGGCCGCAACGAGCCGGCGCTGATCCACCATCACAAGCAGGTCGAGGCGGCGCTCGGGCGGGCCGCGGTCAGGCTGGGTTGAGGCAGGGCGTCTGCCAAGCCGAATCTGAAGGCGGAAAATCTCACGCACCTCCGGGTGTGCACGCCCCTGCCTGAGCTTTTCCGTCCCCGGCCAGCAAAAAGTCACTCACCCCCTCCACGCGACCCGAAGTGACGAGCATTTTCAGGGCCGGACTGTGCCCAACAGCACCCCCCGGCCCCATCTCCAGCAAGCCGTTCCAAAGCCGCTCTCCAGCCCGCCAAACCGGGCTGACCGCCAGACGCGCGGCTAGCTCTCCCCCATGAAATCTTCGGGAGTAACCCGATCGAGGAAGTCCTTGAACTTCTCGACGACCTCCTCGGTGTCCTCGACCTCGTGCTCGAACTCGATGGCGGACTCGGCGATGACGTCGTCGGCGGCGAAGATCGGGGCGCCGGCGCGGACGGCCAGGGCGAGGGCGTCGCTGGGGCGGGAGTCGATCTCCAGATCGCGTCCGTTGACCCGGAGAGATATCGAGGCGTAGAAGGTGTTCTCGCGGAGCTCGGTGACGGCGACCCGAGTGCACTCCACGTCGAGCTCACCCAGCATGTCCGAGAGCAGGTCGTGGGTCATCGGGCGGGGTGTCGAGGCGCCCTGGAGCTTCATCAGGATCGCCGCAGCTTCAGGGTGCCCGATCCAGATCGGCAGGAATTTGTTGCTCTCGACCGTCTTGAGCAGCACTATGGGCTGCTTCCCGACCATGTCGAAGCTCACGCCATAAATGACCATCTCCTGCACGCAAGGCTCCTAACTCCAGGGTCTGGGCAAGTATAGGGCGCTCAACATCGCAGCCAACCGGGCCGATGATCCCGTGGTGGACGCTTCGAGTTACGCCTTTGTGCACGGAATTCGCAGTACTCGAGCGACGCTCGGGGCATGGAACCGGCGCCCCTGGCCGGTGCTGGCGCGATGGCTGGCGGGTTCGTTATCGGCCTCTCTGCTCCTGCTGGCAGCGGTGTGGGCGATCGCGGCGCTGAACCTGGTGCCGGCGGTGGTCTCGCTGCACCGGCCGCCGTTCCGGGTCGGGACGCCCCTGGATGTGTTGAAGATCCTGGCCAAGAACTCGCTCGTACTCGCGCTGCATGCCATGGCCTGCGTGGCCGGGTTCATCGCGGGAAGCTCGCTACCGATGCAGGCGCCGCAGCGAAACGGTTTCAACCGGGCGATCCACGAACGCGGCGGGCGCCTGGCCATCGCCTTCGTCGTCGCCGCCACGGCGTTCTCGCTGAGCGCCCAGGCGTACGTGCTGGGAACCGGCGTCGGGCATGTCGCCTATGCCTACAACACGACGCCAGCCTTGCTGCTGCTGGGGCTGCTTCCGCACGCGATCCCGGAGCTGACGGCTTTGTTTCTCCCCCTCGCGGCGTGGATCATCGCCAGCCGGCGAGGCGAGTGGGACAAGCTGCTGGCGGCTACGTTCGTGACCGTCGCGCTGGCGATCCCGGTGCTCGTCGTGTCGGCCGTGTGGGAGGTCTACGTGGCGCCGCACGTGCTGTTCGCGCTGGTCGGTCGCGGCCCGATCTAGCGGACCCCGCCGCAACACGAGTACGCTAACCAGCCAAGAGGCTATGGCTGGTGAGAGTGCGTTCTCGGTGCAGCCCGGCGGTCGTCGACCCGCGCCGAGCGAGCTCGCGCTCGTGCAGGCGTTCATCAACTCGCATTACGACCTCGAGGTCAACCACGGCGCGGAGCTGTTCGCCACGTGAGCGGATTGGCTACCTCCCCCAGGAACCGGCTGCCGTGGGCTTCCTCTCCGCGGAGGAGAACGTGGCCCTGGCGCTCAGCGTGCGCGGCTGGAGCCAGGAGGCGGCCGGGCAGCGAGCTGTCGTGATCCTCGGCTGGCTGGGACTGTCGGGGTGCTCGCGACAGCACGTGTCGCGCCTGTCGGCCGGCGAGACGCAGCGGGTCGCGTTGGGCAGGGCGCTGGCCGGCGCACGAGGCCTGCTGATCGTCGATGAGCCGACATCGCGACTTGACCGTAGTGGCGCGGCCGCGGTGGCCGAGCTGCTCGTGGCGGCATCGCGCCAGGACGGACAGACCGTCGTGTGCGCCACCCACGACGTCGAGCTGATCAGCCGCGCTGACGATGTGATCGAGCTCGGCGCACAGCCCGCCGCCTAGTTGATCAGGTGCTCCTCGGCCAGCACCTGCTTGGCGATCGCGATGGCCGAGTTGGCCGCGGGCACGCCGGCGTAGATCGCGCAGTGGAGCAGCACCTCCCGAATTTCCTCCACGGTCAGTCCGTTCGTCAACGCCGCCCGGATGTGCATGGCCAGTTCGTTCTCGGCGCGCAGGCAGACGAGTGCGGACAGCGTGATCGCACTACGCATACGGCGATCGAGCTGGGGACGTGACCAGGTCGCCCCCCAGGCGTAGCGGGTGATCAGTTCCTGAAACGGTGCGCCGAATTCGCCTGCCGTCTCGCTGGCGCGATCGACGTGGGCGTCGCCCAGTACCTCGCGGCGCGTCCGCATGCCCAGCTCGTAGTCATCCATTCCACTGCTCCTGAAGGAAGTTGAGGATCAGATCGCTGACCAGGGTCGGCTCCTCGACGATTGCCAGATGTGCCGTCGGCACGACCTCGAGGCGGGCGCCGCGAATCCGGTCGGCGATCAGCCGTCCGTGTTCGGGCGGCGTGGCCGGGTCCTCCTCGCCCGCGATGACCAGCGTCGGCACGTCGACGGCCTCCAGCTCCGGGCGCAGCTCCAGCGCTGCCAGCGCCTCGCAGCACCCGGCGTATCCCTCGGGCGGGATCGAAACCAGGGAACTGCGAAGGCGTGCGACGACCGCAGGGTTGGCGCGCGCGAATCGATGCGTCAGCCAGCGCGAGATGACCGCGTCCGCGATCGGCTCGAGGCCACCGGCCCGGACCGCGGAAGCCCGATCGACATAGGCCCTCCTCGCCTCGTCAGCAAAGCGAGCCGACGTGCAGCACAGGATCAGACCGTCGACCCTTTCGGCTCGATGGGCTGCGGCCCAGATGCTCGTCATCGCGCCGATGGAGATTCCACACAGCGTGGCGCGCTGTACCTCGAGCCTGTCGAGCAGGGCGATCAGATCTCCACCGAGATCGGCGATCGTATACGGCCCCGGCGGGACGGGCGAGCGTCCATGGCCGCGCAGGTCGTAGCGCAGCACTCGACGCGAGCCGTCCAGACGCTCGGCCTGCGGCGACCAGATGGAGAGCTCGGTGCCGAGCGAGGCCGAGCACACCAACGCGGGGCCGTCTGCAGGACCGGACAGCTCGTAGGACACCTCGCAGCTATCGCTCACGGTGCACGGCCAGGGCCCGATCGATGAGCTCCCTGCTTGCCCCGAGGTGGTGCTCGTGGGCCAGCGCACGGTCGAGACCGTCGGGCCCGAGGTGCTCCTCTACCTCCGGCGCCTCGAGGAGCAGATCGCGAAACGGGCGCTGTTGTCCGGCGGCGGCGCGCGCCGCGCGCTCGACGATTTCGCGCGCGCGCACGGGGCCGACCGGTTCGGCCAACGCCGCGGCGACGTTCTCGCTCATGGCCTCGGGCACGATGTTCGCCCGCATCCGCTCGGGATCGAGTTCGAGCTCGGCCAGCAGCTCGCGCAGTGTGGTGGCGGCGGATCCGGTGAGCCTCAGAAGTCCGGCGAGCGTCGGCCATTCGGCCTGCCAGGCCCCGGCCGCGCGCTCGTGCTCCTGGACCATCGCGGCGAGAATCGTCGAAACCAGGCCAGGGCTGCGTTGCGCGCAGGCGCGGATGGCGACGGCACCGACGGGGTTGCGCTTGTGCGGCATCGCGGACGACGCGCCGCGGCCCTCGCCGCCCTCTCTGACCTCGGCCACCTCGGTCTGCGCCAGCAGCACCACGTCCTGGGCGACCTTGGCCATCGCACCAAGTGCGATCCCGAGCGCACAGGCGAGCTGGGCGGGACGGATCCGAATCGTGTGCCAGGGCAGCGCCGGGACGGCCAGCCCCAGCTCGTGCGCCACGGTGGCGACCACGTCGAACCCCCGATCGCCGAGCGCGGCGAGCGTGCCGACCGCACCTCCAAGCTGGACCGCGAGCTCGTGGTCGTGCGACCGGACCAGCTGCACCCGCGCTGCGTCCAGGCCGGTGAGCCACTGCGCCGCCTTGAGCCCAAAGGTGATGGGAGCACCCTGCTGCAACAGCGTCCGACCCGGCATCCCGGTGTCACGGTGGCGGCTGGCCAGCTCAGCACAGGACCCGGTGAGGACCGTCAGGTCGGCCAGCAGCGGCACCAGCGCGCGCTTGGTCACCAGCATCGTGGCCGTGTCGACCACATCCTGGCTGGTCGCACCCTGGTGCAGGTGCGAGGTCGCCGGCCCGCTGGGATCGAGGCGCCCGCGAAGCGCACCGAGGAGCGCCGGAACCGGGGTTCCGCTCTTCGCTGTCCCACGCCCCAACACGGCGAGGTCGAGCCACGCTGGGTCGGCGGCGAGTCGCGCCAGCTCCTCGGCGGCCGGCTCGGGCGCCAGGCCGGCTGCCACGAGTCCTCGCATCAGCGCCACCTCGACGTCGAGCATCGCCTGGGCGAACGCCCAGTCGCTCACCAGCCCGGCGACCGGACCGCGTGCGAACAACCCGGTGAAGATCTCCTCGGACTCGGGGTTCACTGAGATTCGCGAAGCTAACAGATGAGTTACGGTGACTCGGTGCGGACTCAGGTGACGATTGTCGGGGCGGGCCCGGCCGGCCTGGTGCTGGGGCGATTGTTGGAGATGGCCGGAATCGAGTCAGTGATCGTCGAGGCGCGCAATCGCGAATACGTGGAGCAGCGAGTCCGCGCCGGGGTGCTGGAGCAGGGAACCGTCGATCTGCTCGGCTCGATGGGCGTGGATGCGCGGCTGCGACGCGAGGGCCTCGTCCACCACGGACTGGAGCTGCGGTTCGGCGGCCGCGGTCACCGCATCGCGTTGAGCGAGCTGACCGGCGGCCGGGCGATCACGATCTATGGCCAGCAGGAGGTCATCAAGGACCTGATCGCGGCGCGTGTCGAGACTGGCGGACCGCTGCACTTCGAGGCGGCCGATGTCGAGTTGGCGGCCATCGACTCCGAGCGGCCGACGGTCACCTTCCGCCACCTCAGAGGCGAGGAGGTGAGGCTCGAGTCGGACTTCATCGCCGGCTGCGACGGCTTTCACGGAGTCTGCCGCGCCGCGATTCCCGCCGGCGTTCTCACGAGCTACGAGCACGAGTACCCGTACGCCTGGCTCGGGATCCTGGCCCGCGTGCCGCCCTCCAGCGAGGAGCTGATCTACTGCCACCACGACCGCGGGTTTGCCCTCCACAGCCTGCGCTCTCCGCAGCTCAGCCGGCTGTATCTGCAGTGCGACCCCCACGATCGGATCGAGGCGTGGTCCGACGAGCAGATCTGGGAGGAGTTGCAGACGCGCTTGGCCACCGATGATGCCTGGAGCCTGCACGAGGGCGAGGTCATCGAGAAGGGGATCACGCCGATGCGCAGCTTCGTGATCGAACCGATGCAGTATGGACGGTTGTTCCTGGCCGGCGACGCGGCCCACATCGTGCCGCCGACCGGCGCCAAGGGTTTGAACCTGGCCGTGCACGACGTCAAGGTGCTCGCCGAGGCGATCACCGCGTGGTATGACACCGGCAGCGAGGAACGGCTGGAGGCCTACTCAGAAACGTGCCTGCGGCGGGTGTGGCGAGTGCAGCACTTCTCCACCTGGATGACCTCGATGGTGCACCGCCATCCCGCCGCGAACCGCTTCGGCCAACGGATCCAGCGCTCCCAGCTCGATTACGTTTGCCGCTCGACGGCGGCCGCCACCACGCTGGCCGAGAACTACGCAGGTCTAGAGCACGTCTAGAGCCGTCTCGGTGCGAGCGCGCCGCCGGTCCGGCTCGCTGCGGCGCTCCGGCTTCAGCGCCACCAGACCGACCACCGCCGCCGCCAACATCAACAGGGCGGCGACGAGGAAGCCGAGGTGATAGCCGCCGGTCAGCGCGTCGGCTCCCCCGTGGGCGTGCGCGGCCAGCGCGTGGGTGCGCGTCGCCGCGAGCGTGGCCAGGACGGCCAGCCCGAGTGCCCCGCCGACCTGCGCGCTGGTGTTCACGAGCCCCGAGGCCAGTCCCGCCTCGCTGGGTTCGATGTCCGCCATGGCCAGCGTCATCAGCGCCGGGAACGAGGCACCCGCGCCAGCGCCGAGGAGGATCAGCGTCGGCAGGACATCGCGCACATAGCTGCCGCCGGTGGCCGGCACACGAGTGAAGAGGGCCAGCCCGAGGACGATGAAGACGAGCCCGGGGAGCAGTGTCCGGCGCGGTCCGAAGCGGGTGCTGAGCCGCTCGGAATAGCGCAGCGACAGCGTCCCCATGACGACGGTCGTCGGGAGGAAGGCCAGGCCGATCTCGAGCGCGTCGTAGTGACGGACGCGCTGTAGGTACAGGGACCCGAGGAAGAACATCCCGAACATGCCCGCGACCGACAGCCCCTGGATCGCGTTGGCACCCGACAGGGTCCGCGAACGGAAGATCCGCAGTGGTACCAGGGGCGTGCTCGTCATCAGTTCGCGGACCACGAACGCGACCAGGAGCGCGAGCGACCCGGCGGCCAGAACCAAGGTGATGCCGGCGCCCCAACCATGCTCGGCCGCGGGCTTGACGATCGTGTACACGCCGAGCATCAGCGCGCTGGTGATCAGGACGGCGCCGGGGAGATCGGTGCCCTGGGCCAGCCCGATGCCCCTGTCCTTCTCGAGCACGCGCAGTGCGAACGCACCGGTGACGATGCCGATCGGCACGTTGACAAAGAAGATCCAGTGCCAGTTGATCGCCTGCGTGAGGACGCCGCCGACGAGCAGGCCGATCGAGCCGCCCGCGGAGGCGACGAAGCCATACACGCCCATCGCCTTGGCCTGCTCCCGCGGCTCGGGAAACATCGTCACGATCATCCCGAGGATCACCGCCGAGGTCATGGCGCCGCCGATGCCCTGGACGAAGCGCGCGGCCACCAGCACCTCCTGGCTGTCCGCCGCACCACACAGCACGGACGCGGAGGTGAACAGCGCCAGCCCGACCAGGAACACCGTGCGGCGCGAGATGAGATCACCGAGGCGGCCGGCGAGCAGCAACAGCCCGCCGAAGGCGATCAGGTAGGCGTTCATCACCCAGGCAAGGCTGGACGACGAGAAGTGCAGGTTGCTCTGGATCGATGGCAGTGCGACGTTGACCACGGTGACGTCGAGGACGATCATCAACATGCCGACGCACAACACGACGAGGGGTACCCAGCGGGATCGATCGTGCTCGATGCTCGAACTCATGGCCTCACGCTCCTGTGACTGGACGGTGTTCACGAGAAGAGAGACCGGTGCGCGGCTGGCAAATCATCGAAAGTGCCCAGCGAATTTGCCCGGCGGCCCGGAATCGGGCCCAGAAATGAGTCGCGCCCCTGGAATCCGGCGGGGTATCAGGCCAGATCTGAGGGGCGCGCTCGAGGGGAGGAGAGGGTTGCTGCAAGAGGATGATCGCGCTTGGGCGTTTAGTTGTCCAAGACGAGTATTGGCAGAGATATATACGCTGTGCTTATGGATCTTCGACAGCTCCGCTACCTTGTCGCGCTGGCCGAGGAGCGCCACTTCACGCGCGCCGCGGAGCGGGAGCACATCGCCCAGCCGGCGCTGTCTCAGCAGATCCGGCGCCTCGAGCAGCAGCTCGGTCTCGCCCTCGTCGAACGGACGACCCGCCATGTGGCGATGACCGATGCCGGCGAGTTGCTGGTTGGCCGTGCGCGACGCATCCTGGCCGAGGTTGATGGCGCGCAGGCCGAGATGCAGCGCCTGGCCGGCGTCCAGACCGGTCACGTCAGCGTGGGGACGATGCACACAATGGGACCGATCGACGTGTCGGTGGCGCTGGCCATTTTTCACCAGCGGCATCCCGGCGTCGAACTGACCGTGCGCGAGCAGTCGAGTGAGGAGCTGGCCGAGATGCTGCGTATCGATGAGATCGACCTCGCCTTCCTATCGGTCACCGAGCGCATCGAGAGTCACGAGCTTGGGCTGCATCAGCTCGTATCCGAGGAGCTGGTGGTCGTCGCGCCGCTGGACCATCGGCTGGCCAGCCGCCGGCGCGTGCGCATGCGGGAACTGGCCGAGGAACGCTTCATCAGCTACCGCGAGGGGGCGCGCCTGCGCGAGCTGCTCGTCGCGGCCGGCCACCAGGCCGGGTTTGAGCCTCAGGTCAAGCTGGAATCGAACGAGAGCCAGCGAATCCGGCGGCTCGTGGCCCGGGGCATGGGGCTGGCGATCCTGCCCCGCTCGGACGCCGAGAGCCCCGGGGCCGAGGTGGCAATGATCGGGCTGGTGGCCCCGGCCCTACGGCGCGACATCTCGCTGGCCTGGCGCGAGGGCCGGCGCCTTGCGCCGGCGGCCGCCGAGTTCCTCGGGCTGTCGCTCGAGCTCTTCGCGCATTTCGCGCCGGAGGGGGCTAGCGCGCCGCTCGCTTGAGCAGCTCGTACTCCGAGCGGACCGCCTTCAGGACGCGGTCGGCCACCTCCTGCTGGCGCTCACGTCCGGCTCCTTGCTCGGGTCCGAAGCGCAGCGGCTGGCCATATGCGACGGTCACGGCCGGGAAGTCCAGGCGGCGCCAATTGCGGGCCTTCTCGGAACCGCTGACCGCGACCGGGACCACGGGCGCGCCGCTTTCCAACGCCAGGCGACCCACGCCCGGACGCGCCCCATCACCGATCTGTCCGCTGCGCGACCTTCCCCCTTCCGGGTAGATGACCAGCACTCCATTGCGGCCGAGGATCGCGAGGGCCGTGACGATCGCCTCCTCGTCGCGCTGGCCGCGCCGCACGGGAAAGGCCCCCGAATGGGCCATGATGAACTCCAGAAACGGCCCCTTGAACAGCTGCGACTTCGCCATGAAGCGAACCTGGCGGGGGAGCAAGATGCCCACGAACCAGTGGTCCATGGCCGAAAAGTGGTTGGGGGCCAGGATCACCGGCCCCTCACGCGGGACACGTTCTCGACCGTTTGCGTGTAACCGATAGGCCAGACGGCAATAGGGATATGAGACGGTCTTGATGAACGAATAGACCCAATCTGGCTCGCGCGTCCTCGCGCGGGCATGGAAGCGATCGAAGTAGTGCGCCGGTCGCGGATCTAGGTAGATCTGAGGCTTCAGCCGGGTGAGATCGTCAGACGGCATCAGGGCGCGCGTAGCGTAGCCCGGCGGGCAGGAATTGTTCGACAAAAGTCGAACAATGGTTTATAATTCGATACCCATCGAACATTGGAATCGGAGATTCAACTGAATACTCACAAGGACCATGGTCGCGAAAGCTCGGGCAGAAGCCGCAGCGACCATCGTGAAACCACAAACGCAGAGAACAAGCGCCGCACACGGGGGGCCGTGTCGGATGCCAAGCGACCGCGGCGGCGCCGCGGAGCGCATCTGGATGCCCGCAATGCGGGCAATCCGGAGCTCACCGCACGCGCCGATCACGGGGACGGAGCCGTTTCCGTCGATTCGCTCGAGCTGTTCCTCCGTCAGGCTCGCCTGCATCCGCTGCTCACCGCGGCGGAGGAGATCGAGCTGGCGAAGCGGATCGAGCGTGGCGACCTGGAGGCGAAGGAGCGGATGATCAACTCCAACCTCCGTCTCGTGGTCTCGCAGGCCCGCCGCTATCAGGGTCATGGTCTTCCGATGGAGGACCTCGTCCAGGAAGGCATGCTGGGCCTGATCCGCGCGGTGGAGAAGTTCGACTGGCGCCGAGGCTTCAAGTTCTCGACCTACGGAACCCTATGGATCCGGCAGGCGATCCAGCGTGGCCTGCAGAACCATGGCCGCACGATCCGCCTCCCCGTCCACGTCGCGCAGCGACAGGTCAAGGTGCGCAAGGTCGAGGGCGAGCTGAACACGAAGCTTGGCCGCGAGCCGACCGACGAGGAGATCGCCGCCGTTGCCGAACTGTCGGTCGATGAGGTGATCGAAATCCGCGAACTCTCGCGCGGACTCGCAAGCCTTGATCAGTCCGTCAGCGAGGACGGCGAGACGGCTCTCGGAGACCTGCTGGCCAGCGAACGCCCCGAGCCGATCGAAGAGGTCGCCGATGCCGACCGCGATCAACGGGTCAACGAGATCGTGGAACAGCTTCCCGAGTCGGAGCGGAACGTCATCCGCCTGCGCTTCGGACTGACCGGCGATGAGCCTCGCACGCTTCGCCAGACAGGCAGCGAGCTGGGCATCTCGGCCGAGCGTGCGCGAGAGCTGGAGGAGCGCGGACTGCGCCGACTGGCTCGCAGCGACGAGCTCGGGCAGCTCCGGCTGGCGGCGTAACAGACTGAGACGATCGCGCGAGCCCGGTTCCCCGGGCCCGCGCTTTCGTCTACTGAATCTGCATTCCGGAGATCGCGCGCGCGATAACCAAGCGCTGAATCTCAGAGGTTCCCTCGAAGATCGTGTAGATCTTGGCGTCGCGGTGCATCCGCTCGACCGGATACTCGCGCGTGTAGCCGTTGCCACCGAGGATCTGCATGGCGCGCTCGGTGGCCCACACCGCCACCTCGCCGGCCTTGAGCTTGCTCATCGAACCCTCGGCGTTGTCGAACGGATGGTCGTTGCGGCCCATCCAGGCGGCGCGCCACACGAGCAGCCGCGCGGCATCGATCTCCATCTTCATGTCCGCCAGCGCGAAGGCGATCGCCTGGTTCTCGATGATCGGGCGGCCGAACTGCACCCGCTCCTTGGCGTAACCGAGCGCGTACTCGTAGGCGGCACGGGCGATTCCGACCGCCTGAGCACCGACGGTCGGGCGGCTGACCTCGAAGGTCCGCATGGCGGCCTGACCGCGCGAGCTCTGGCCCTCGCGGGCGCGGCTCAGGCGCGCGTCGAGTTTGTCCTTGCCGCCCAGCAGGCACGAACCGGGGACCCGCACGTCGTCGAGGAACACATCGGCGGTATGTGAGGCGCGCAGGCCGTGCTTCTTGACCTTGGTTCCCATCTCAAGCCCTCGGGTCCCGGGTGGGATGACGAACGAAGCGTGTCCGCGGGCCTTCAGGTCGGCGTCGACCTGCGCGACGATCACGTGGACCTCACCGATCCCGCCGTTGGTAGCCCACGCCTTTTGCCCACCCAGCACCCATTCGTCCTTGGCCTCGTCGTACCGGGCACGGGTGCGTAGGGACGACACATCCGAGCCGGCGTCGGGCTCGGACACGCAGAAGGCCGCCACCCTTGGCTCCTGCTCGGTGCCGAAGCACTGTGGGATCCATTCGCCCCACTGCTCCTGTGTGCCGTTGGCATGGATCGCGGCCACGGCCAGGGTGGTGCCCATGATCGACATCCCGATCCCGGCGTCGCCCCAGAACAGCTCCTCGTTGACGATCGGGAACATGATCCCCGTTTGGTCCAGCCAGAACTGGGCGATGCCCTCGAAGCTGTACAGGCCGATCTTGGCCGCCTCCTGGATCACCGGCCACGGCGTCTCCTCGCGCTCGTCCCATTCCGAAGCGGCGGGCCGGACGACCTGCTCGGCGAAGCCGTGAACCCAGTCGCGGATGTCCTTCTGATCCTGAGTCAGCGCGAGCGAGAAGGTGGTCTCGCCCGGCTGTGGTGCGGAGCTGGTCTGCGGCTCGGCTGCGGCTTCCATAATTGAGTCTGTCCTTTCGCTGCGGGGTCAGCGGTTGGCTACACGTCGGCGGTAGAGGTGCGGTGGTGGGCCCGGCAGGCGCCGGAAGTGGGCCAGAAAATATGACCGGATCCGATCGGTCCAGGGAATGCGGCGGTTGGTCGAGACATCGCAGTGGATTGCTCGCGGCGGCCCGCAGTAGAGCCAGACAAACTGGGCGTGGCGTAGTGCAGCGAGCCACGTGGCCTGGATGGTGGGGTCGCGACTCGCGCCGGCCAGCGCGCTGCGCCCGTGGGCGAGTGCGTAGTCGGTCCCAATCGCATCGATCATCTGCGGGCACCGTGAATCGGTGGATGTGAACCGATCGGCGACGAGCGTCAGCGACACCATGTCGGTGAGGACGCACGAGCCAGACGGGACGCGGCGATCCGCGGCGGCGGCGGGATCAATCGTCCTCAGCCCGGCCTCGTAGTCGAACTGAGCCACTGCCATGGCCACGAGCACCAGCCCGGCGATGCCGACGGCCCCCGTCAACACAGCCCGCCGGCGACCCGATCGAGCCGCCAGAGCGTCCAGGAGCCTGGCCGCCGGGAGGGCGACCGCCAAGGCCAGGAACGGCGCGAAGAACCCGGCATAGTGCGGGTAATAGTCGGGTGGCCAGAGGAACGCCAGCACGATCAGGACGGCTGTGCCGAGAGCAAACGCCTCGAGCGCGGGCACAGGACGCCGGCTGGCCAAGCTGGCGCCTACGGCGCAGACGAGCACGAACGCGGCGACGATAAGGCTCGCGGCCACGGCGGCGCTCGCCGCCGTCGACAGGTCGCTGATCCCGACCAGACTGGTGAGGCGACCGGCGAGCGAGACACGAGTGGGCTCGACCCGCGAGAGCTGGGCCACGATCACGTCGTCATAGAAGGCTCGCGGGGCGAACGCCACGAACGGGAGCACAACGACGAGAAAGCCCGCCGCCACACCCCCTATGTAGGTCAGTGCCGCGCGGTGGCCTCGCGCGCGCCAGCAGATGACGAGGACGATGACCACGGGCAGGATGGCCCACACCTTGATCGCGCCGGCGAGGCCAAAAGCGACGGCGCCAAGCGCGAGTCGCCGGTTGCCGGCGGTCACATCGTCGCCGTCGAACACGACCATGGCACCGACCAGACAGAACAGCACCACCCATGGCTCCAGCAGCACGCTGTGCGAGGTCAGGATGGCCCCGGGGTTGACGGCCAGGATTCCGCACGCCAGTGCTGTGGCCAGCGGGCCGCGATGACGCACAAGCCGGCCCACGAGCACAATTCCGCCGGCTCCGACGCACGCCGTGACGACGCGCGCCACCGCCAACGCGGCATCGGTGCCCACGGCCCTGGCCAGCAATCCGGCCGGCGCCATCAGCAGCGAGATGCCCGGAGGCTGCACGAGTACGAAGTCGCGGTAGGGGACCGCACCGTTCACCAACCGAATCGCGCTACCGAAATCGACGCCGTCGTCGTAGCCGGTCACCCCGGACAGGTAGTTCGGGCGCATAAGCTGATACAGGCGCAGCACGAGGCCAAGCGCCGTCGCGACGGCGATGATCACCGAAACGCCGCGGGCGTTCTCGAGTTGCGAGCTCGCCGGCGTCGCCTCAGCTTTGTGCAGCGCGGGCATCGGCCTTGATCTCGCCGTCACCTCGAACATGGTGGCCTGTTCAAGGGTCGCCGGCGGGCGCCCGCCCCGTGCCGCCAACCGCGGGTGTCTCCTCGACCGGCGCTGGCGGCTGCGCCGCGGCCGCGTCAGCACCGAGCTCGCCGGTTGCGTGGTCCTCGACATCGACCAGCCCCGCCGTGGCCATCGGCCTCAGCGCGGGGACGATGACCAGCGGGAGCAACAGCGGGAGCAGCAGCAGATGCAACCAGTCCCACAGCGTGTTGCCCTGAAAGCCGGTCCATCTCCAGTGGGCGAGGTAGCCACCCAGCACGATCACCGCGAACACCGCGAGCCCGACGGCCGTGATCATCGAACGGCGCGGACTCCATCCCTTCCAGAGCTCGCCGAAGGTCGGAATCAACGCGACGGCCAGCGGCAGAGCGAGCAACTCGAGCCAATCCCACAGCCTGTTCCCACCGAAGCCCGTCCACGCCCACGGGATCAGATAGCCGGCCAGGACCAGAACCCCGAAGACCCCCAGCGCGGCGGTGCCCGCGAGCTTGTGGTGGCGGCCAAGCCGGTAACGCCTGCTGAACCAGATGGGCAGGATGCCGACGGCGATCGGCAGCAATAAGAG
Organism: uncultured Solirubrobacterales bacterium; assembly: GCA_963796885.1. Lineage (GTDB taxonomy): Bacteria > Actinomycetota > Thermoleophilia > Solirubrobacterales > Solirubrobacteraceae > Palsa-465. Next base: position 529,893 of record CAWCNP010000022.1, on the reverse strand, counting down.
GTGCAGCCAATCCCACAGGGTCGCGGTCTTTCCGTTGATCCCGGTCCACCGCCAGCGATGGCTGTAGCCAGCCCACAGCACGACCACGGTGAGCGCCGCCGCGCCCGCACCGGCCGCCACCGAGACCCAGTTGGACGAACGACGGCTGATCGGCTCCTCTGGCCGCTTCGGTGGCTCGGCGGTTGCGGTCATGGCTCGAGGACCTGTCCCCATCTTCCCGAAGACCGGGGTCATTGTGACACGGCGGGGGCCAACAGGCTGTCTATGCGGCCCGCCGGCTGCATCTGCCAGGCGTAATTGCCGATAAATGGCCGAGATGGAGCAACCCGCCGGGCACCGCACTGCCCAACGCCCGCTGGCACGATCTGCGGCGGGCCGAGCGCTCGGGCGATGCGGAGAGCTTTCGGCGCGTGCGGCAGGCGCTCGACGCGACGATCGACCAGCTACGTGAGGAGATCTTCAATCTGCACCCGCACGTGCTCGACCACGCCGGCCTGAGCGCCGCGCTCGAACAGGTGGCACGTCGCCATGCTGCCGAAACCGCAGCCGCGGTCGAGGTACAGGTAGACGCGGAAGTTGCCCCGGCAGACCGAGAGGTGCTCTTCGCGTTCGGACGCGAGTTGCTCGGGAATGCCGCCAAGCACGCTCGGGCCACTCGCATCCGATGCATGGTCGCGCGGCATGGAGGGACTGTGGTCCTGGCAGTGAGCGACAACGGCTGCGGGATTGCGCCCGGGCGATTGCGGCAGGCGCTGCTCGACGGTCACATCGGCCTGGCGACGCCGAAGGAACGCGTGGACGCACTCGGCGGCATGATCGAGATTGCCACCGCGGACGGTCGAGGCTGCACGGTGCGCGTCGCCCTTCCGGATCCGAGCTCCGATTCGGAACGGGCGCGATGGCCTGCCGGTGTCTCCGATCGGGTGACACACCAGGACTTCCTCCGGGTGTCGCCCGCCTGACGGCAAAGAGACTCCGGACGGGCTGCGCAGACCAGTGTCGGCGCGGTCGATATCTACACAAGCTCATGAAGCCTTTCAGTCCGAACACCGGGGCCAACCCCACCGGCGAAAGCGGGTTCACGCTCATCGATCCTGCTGGTGGCGTCTGGTCAGCGCGGGCAACGGCAGTACATCGACCAATTCGGGTGGTGGCTGCACCAATGGCGCCTGGTGAGGGCACGCGCACCCCGGCGCACCTTCGTCTTCCGTCCGCTACCAGACTCAGCCGGCAGCTTGACGCGATCGCACTTCACTCAGGCGCGCGGCGGCGAGCGTTCCCTCGAGGATGGCCTCCTCGAGGCCACGGGGCGAGCGACAGTCGCCGGCGCTGGCCACCGACAAACCCCTGGCCCGGAGCTCGGCCTCCAGCGTCTGGCTGGGTACGCGCCCGAGTGACAGGGCCAGCACGTCGCAGCGGATTGAGGTCTCGAGATCCGGGGCAAAGATGCTCCTGAAGTTGGCCCTCCCGTCGGCCGCACCCTGCAACCCGAGCCAGTTCTCAATGCGTACGCCAGCACGAAGCAGGCGCGCGATGTACGTGTTCCGCGTGTATTGGTGAAGCGTCTCGCCGGGGACCACCGCGCTCACGGCCAGCGTCACGTCTCGCCCCTCGGCCGCGAGCTTCGCGGCGCAGTCGAGCCCGGCCGCATCGCCGCCCCAGTCGGCAATCAGGACGTGCCCGTCGGTGCGCCGGCCGGCCAACACGTCCCAGGCCTGCACGACCTCGACTCCGCTCAGGCTGTGCCGCGGCTCGAACGGCCTGGCGCCTGAGGCGACGATCACCTCATCGGGCGCATACCGCTCGACGACATCGGCGTCGGCTTCGACGCCGAGCTCGACCCGGACATTGGCGGCTCGTAACAGCTCCGCGTAGTTGGCCAGCATCGTCGCCGCCAGCTCCTGGTGGGTGGGTGAGTTGCCGGCCAGCCAAACCTGGCCACCCAGCCGGTCGCGTTCGGTCAGGACGACGTGGTGGCCTCGTACCCCCGCCTCGGCCGCCGCCGCCAGTCCCGCAGGGCCGCCGCCGACCACCACGACCCGGCGCGGCGAATCGCTGCGGGTGGCACGGGCGAGGCTGAGCTCGCGCCCCGTCCTGGGATTCTGGGCACATCGGATCGGCGTCTCGGCGTGATAGTGGGCAATGCAGGCATTGCAGCCGATGCAGCGCATGACCTCGGACCCCCGGCCCGCCCTCGCCTTGGCCGGCAGCTCGGGATCGGTGATCAGGGCTCGGGTCATTCCGACCGCGTCGGCGGCGCCGCGACTGATCATCGCGTTCGCGTCCTCCGGGTCGACCACACGGCCGGTGGCGATGAGCGGAGGCCCCACCTGGAAATCGGCCGTCAACGGTTCAACGACATTCCTGGGCAGCGGCGGCGGCGGAACAATCCCCACCGAGCCATCGAACGTCGAGGAGTTCCCCGTGGTTACGTGGACGTAGTCAACGACGTCCGCCAGATGTCTGACGATCTCGCGCGCCCCGCCCGAATCGCCACTCAGCCGCACGCCGAGAGCGAGTCCGGGAGCCGCACCGCGAACGCCCGCGATCACCTCGAGCAACGCGCGGGTCGGCTCGCGATACTCATCGTCACGGAGGTTGTAGGCCGGATTGAAGAACTGCTCGAGCAGGTAACTGTGCGCCGCGCTGATCTCGATTCCGTCGAGGCCTGCCTCGGTGGCGACGGCCGCACACTTGGTGTAGGAGGCGATGAGCGCTCGCACATCGTCTGTGGTCAGTACGCCCGGCTCGGTGTGGAAGCGCAGGCTCGGGATCGCTGACGAGGAGACGGCAACAGGTCGTGGTGCCGACGCGATGACCTCACGACCACCGTGGAACAGCTGAACGAACAGCTTCGTTCCATGCTTCTGAACCGCTTCGGCCACTCGCCGGTAGCCGCGAACCATCTCGGGCAGATAGCCCCCGAGCGTATGCGAGGTCAGCAGGCCCGACGGCGCCACCGCCACCGCCTCGAGGATGATCAGCCCGGCGCCGCCGCGGGCGCGCGCCTCGTGATAGGCGACAAAATCGTCGGTGGGCAGGTGGTCGTGCACCAGCGTCGTCTGATGCGAGGTCGAGACGATGCGGCAGGGGATCTCGGTCGGTCCGATCCGCAGCGGTGCAAATAACTCCTCGAGCGCCATCGGGGCGATCTCCTCATCTCGGTGATCGGGCCGCGGAAGTATCGCTCCCACCGCGATGGGATGATCCGCGCATGGCGCCCCGCACGCTCCCGTCGGCCCGGCTGATCGAACTCATCGATAGCTACTCGCGCCGGATCTACGCGGCGGTACTCGAGCAGCACAACGCGTCTGTCGTCTGCTCGCCGCTCGGAATCTGGCTGCTCCTCGCTGCCTGTGCGCTCGGCGCGACTGGCGAGGACCAGCGCGCGCTGGAGGACACGATGGGGTGCTCAGCCGACGATGGGCTCGCGGTTCTGAGTGCGTTCATGGCTCGCCCACCCGCGGCCCTGAAGGCGGCCATCGCCTGCTGGGTGAGCGTCGCCGACGCCACCGAGGGGCTTTCGGCGTGGGTCCGCCGTCTGCCCGATCAGGTTGAGTCGGGATACATGCCGACTCAGGCCGAGGCCGACGCATGGGCCGATCGCAACACGCTGGGCTTGATCAAGAACTTTCCAGTCCCGATCAGCGCCGCGACGCGAATCGTGCTGGCATCGGCCCTGGCGACCAAGGTGTCATGGATGTATCCCTTCGAGACCGCCTCGGTCGCCGAGGTGTTCGCAGCCAGAAGTCCGTGGCACGGGAAGGTTGAGCGAGCCCTGTGGGATCAGGCTCCTAGTCGTCTGGCCATGATTGCTGACACGCCGTCGGCGGGACTCGTGGCCGTCCACGCGGCGGTGGCTTCCGAAGAGCTCACAGTGTTGTCGGTGGCGGCGGACCTCGGTGTGGCTCGAGGCGCCGTCCTCGCTGGAGCCCATGAGGTCGCGGCGGCGCTGAGCGCATCGGAGTCGCCGGCTTGCCGCGTGTCGTTGTTCGACCTCGCCGCTGGCGACGGACACTCGTGGAGCATCCGTGAGCGCGAGATCGCAACGTATCGTCCCGACCAGCGCTCGGAGAGGATCGCCGAGGCCTTCGTGCCCGCGTGGAATGCCGACAGCGAATTGGATCTGTTGAGCGCGCCGGAGTTCGGGTGCCACGCCGCGCTGAACACGCTTGGTGCATTCCTGCCCCCCGGCGCGGACATCCCCGCGGCGGTTCAGCGAGCCGTTTCCTCATTCACGCAACACGGGTTTGAGGCGGCCGCGATCACTGCATTCACCAGAACAGCGTCGGCCCGGATGCCTCCCGAGCACACCGGCCTCGAGCGCACGGCGACACTCCGCTTCGACCACCCGTATGCGGTCATCGCACTCGCGGGGCAACTGGATCGGCCCCACGACGAGTCCGAGTTCTTCGCCTTGCCCGTGTTCAGCGCCTGGGTGGGGGCGCCGCAGGAAACCGAAGCCGACAGCTGATATGGAGCGACCTTTGTCAACCCGGGCGCGTTGATTTCTCGTATTCGCGCCCGGGTTGGAGGGCCGATGTGGTCGGCTGGGTGGGTGGCGGTCCGGCTGCTGTGCGCGACGCGCGGTCAGGCTGATATTCGCGGGTTGGGACCGCAGGACCATGGTTCGTCGTGGGGAGCCGCTGTCTAGGATCGGGCGTGGCCAGCCCCGTTTTGGCGGGCGGGTTGCTCATAGCTGTCTCGCGGGTTCCCCGCGCGTGCCGGGCCGCCACCGACCCAGCCGACGGGATGAGGGCTGTTCGAGCTAGGGCGTTCACTCGATTTGGGTGATCGCCCAGCAGAACCCGGCGAGCTCGCGGGCTGCGGCGACGGCGATGATCGTGCGGCGCTTGCCGCGGGCTTCCAGGCGTGTCCAGGTGCGGTGCAGTCGTCGTTGTGCTGAGCACGCGACAGCAACCGCCGCCGGTGGCTGGTTGTCCTGGCGCTCAGTGAGTGCTTTCCCGATCGCCGGGCGCTTGCGGGTCGAGGTACGACGTCGGCGAGGTGCCCTTGCGAGTCCTTCTCCGACGCCGCCCTCCCGAACCCGGCGTGACCGTTTCCGATCACCGGGCTCTCCAGCGACTATTCCGTGATTGACGCGGTTGGCCTCCTGGGGTGGATCGTGGCGTGGCAGGCGGCGCAGACCACGAGGGTCTTGCGTCGTCGCTTGGCCATGATCCTGGCCCATTCGGGTTGGTCTGGCTGCCCGGGTTTGTTGAGGTCTGTGAGCTTGCGGATCTGGTGAACTTGCACCTGGTCCGCGTCTCCGCAGATCTCGCACCGCCCAGCGCGGAGCCGATCGATCAGCTCTTTGCCAGGGGCGGCGGCCGGGACTGGCGCGCGGTCTCTGAGGGCCGCGTGCTTCTGCCGTCTGAGCGGGATACCACCGAACGTTGCGACCAGTGGTTTGCGTCCCTGGCTGCGCTCAACGCTGGCTTGCAGGCACTTGTGTGGCCCGTGCGGCGTCTCGATCGTGGCCTTGTATCTGCGGGCCATGGTCGTGACCGTCGAGCCGTACTTGCCGGCCAGCGTTTTGAGCAGCGAGGTCTGCATCACCCAGTGCAGCCGGTTGAGTCGGTAGACATCGCCGGCGAGTAGGTAGTACTGGACGATCCCCCGGTACTCGGCTCCGAAGCAGTTGATGATCGTGTGGTCCGGCTCGTTCATCAACTCGGGTCGGGAGGCGGGCTTGCCGCTTTGCGTGTATCGGGAGCACTTGGCCTTGATCACTTCGACCGGCACGCGCAAGCGGATCTGACCGTTGACCGACCTGCGGCCAGCGGTCTGCTTGCGGTTGTCGTACTGGGTGAGGATCTCGTAGCCGAGGAACCGCGCCGCTTCCGTGCGGGCGTGGGTGATCAGCGTCTTGGTCTCGGACAGCTCCAGCGCGAGGTCCTCGTGCAGGAACTGCGCGAGGCGACGTTTGATCTCCTCAGCTTCGGCCTTTGGTCCGGTGAACCCGAGCAGGATGTCGTCGGCGTATCTCACGTACCGCAGCCGCCGGTAGCCAGGATCGTGCGGATCCAGGCTGGGAAGGCTGCGTTGCTGCTTGCGCAGCTCCCGCACCGCAGCATGATCGCCACGGTGGCGGGCACGAGTGACCGCCCACTGCACCCTCTGGTACTCAGGATTGTGTTTCCTGAGCGCCCCTCGGTTGTATTCCGGTATCAGGATCGTCTCGACGAACTGGTCCAGCCGGTTCAGGTAGATGTTGGACAGGCACGGGGAGAGCACCCCGCCCTGCGGTACGCCGCTGAGCGTGGCGTTCCACACCCAGTCCTCCAAATACCCGGCAGCCAGCATCTGGCCAATCAGCCGAAGCAGCCGGTTGTCGTGGATCTTCTCGCCCAGCGTGTCGAGCATGACCCGAGAATCGAGTCGGTCGAAGCACTGGGAGATATCACCCTCGATAAACCAGCTGGTCCCGGTCCAGGTTCTTGCCACCTCGCCCAAGGCGCTGTGGCAACCTCGGCCAGGCCGGTAACCGTGAGAGTGCTCGGAGAACTGCGGCTCGTAGTACGCCTCCAACAGCAGACGCACGACTTCGCCTAGCAGCTTGTCCGACCACGACGGCAGACCCAGCGGCCGCTGCTTCCCATCCTTCTTCGGGATGTAGTGCCGCCGGACGGGCCGAAACCGGTAGCGCTCGTGACGCACCGCGTCGATGACGCGCTCGATCTTGGCCATCGTCATGCCGTCCGCGGTCTCCGCATCAGGTCCGGGCGTCATCGCTCCCTTGTTGGAATAGACGCGCCCGTAGGCCAGCAAATACAGCTGCGGGTTGAACAGCTGTCGATAGATCCCTTCCAACGGCAGACCCTTCCTGCCGCGTTCACGCAGGACATCCAGGACCGTTTCGGCGTTCTGCATTACGCATACCTCGCGGCGCGTCGATGTCCCGTCACCTGTGCCCCTTCGCCCTGTGGACGGCTCTCCCGTCCTCCTTGGTGGGTCGTTGCTCCCACGACTACTACGGGCACTCCGTCACCCCGAGGCTCGCGCCCCAAGGGGTTGATCCCACGTTCGTCCCTGTCGTACGTCCGAGCGTGACGTAGGCGTCCCACTCATCTCCTTGATCGCCCTCACTGGGCAACGCTCCCCGCCCCGAAGGTTGCGATGGCCGCACTACCAAGCCGTCGCAGAGCGTGGCGCCGGTATCGGATGCCTTTCCGGCGGATGAGCCTTTGCATCATCTGGAGATTGGGATTCAGGCAATCCAGCTTTCGCCATATCACGCGGGTCCCGCGACACCCCGGCCCTGACACCCGGGCCGGTCGCCGCTTTGCTGGCATGCGATTGTTCCGTTCACCTCTCGGATCCGGGTTAGCCATCAGACCCACGAACCTTCCTTCGAGTTCGTCCCGGCTGAACCGGGGATACAACAGAGCGCCTCGTGGCGCACTAATGCCAGGCGGCCTCGACCAGCAGCCGCCGAGCGTGGCGGGAGCCGGTCTTGGTGATCGACCCGAGCCGCCGTTGCTGGCCTGTGGTGTTCTCGCACGGAACCAGCCCGAGGTAGCTCATCAGCTGGGAGGGCCGCTCGAACCGCTCGAAGTCGCCGACCTCTGAGCACAGGCCAACCGCGGTGAGCGTGTCGACCCCGCGCAGGCAGCGCAACCGCCTGAGCTGGGTGACCCAGGGCGAGTCGGGGAGCAGCGCCAGGATCTCGCGCTCCAAGTGATCACGTCGGTGACAGAGCGCATCGATCGCCCCTTGGCAGTCCAACAGCGTCGATTGCGCCGCAGGCCACGGCAACGTTACGGTGGCCAGCCACGCGCGGTGACGGTCGGTCCACGACTTTCCATCATCGAACCGGATGCCGTGACGCAGCAATAGCTTCGAGAGTCGGTGCCGGGAGCGCATCAGATCCACACGAACCTGCTCACGAGCACCAACCAGGTCGCGCAGTGCCTCCTCCTCGGGCCCCGGCACCCTGACCGGATGCAGCTTCCCGGCCAACAGCAACCTGACCAAGTGCTCGGCATCCCGCCGATCGGTCTTGACCCGATCCCCAGATGCCCGCGGGATCTTCGACGGTGCCGCGACCACACACTCCACACCACGGCGAGCGAGCTCGCGCGCCAACCCGTACCCAGTCGGGCCGGCCCCATACGCCACGCGCACCGGACGCGACAGCCCGGCACAGAACCCGGCCGCGGTCGCGGTCTCACCGCTCATCGAAAAGCACTGCAGCTGGCCGGTCTCGACATCCAGCACCGCCGCGACGACCTTCGTCGCGTGCACGTCCAAGCCGACGACAGTCCTAGCCTTCGCCATGGCCGGTTCCTCCTATGCGATTGTGGGCCGCCGCGCGGGTACAGCCGCGCGGCAAGAACATTCACCCCACCAACAGCGTGGGGGAACCGGCCCCTTCTACACCTCGGGCCGGACGAACGGACAATCCATATTGTCTAGGGCGCCGCGCCCGAGCGGCGACTTGCACAGATCGACCCGAGGCATCGATACCTTCCCCGCGTGGCCAATGCGGACCAGCTGACCGACAACGAGTCACCCGAGGAGCGGGCATTCGACTACGCGCGGACCGTGGCCCTCAGCGATGGGGTGTTCTCCATCGCCCTTACGCTCCTCGTGCTCAACATCAGCCTCCCCGTGCTCGCGTCAGACAACCACGGAGACCTCGGCTCGGCGCTTCTTCATCGGCATGAGCAACTCACGTCGTATGCCGTCAGCTTCGTCGTCATCGCCTTCCTCTGGATCCGTCACCACCGCTTCTTCCGTGCGCTGGAGTTGATCGACGCCAGGATCGTCGTCCTCAACCTCGCCTATCTCGGGTTCATCGCCTTCCTGCCCTTTCCGACGCGGGTTCTCGGCACGTACGGCGATGAGCCAGCCTCCGTGGTTCTGTACGCGTCGACCGTGGCGATCGTGGCGCTCATCAGCGGCGCCATGCGGATTCACGCCGAGCATGACGGCCTGCTCACGGACATGGGTGCGCGCGAGCTGGCGCAGCGCGAGAACTGGCTCATCACGCCGGCCATTTTCCTCGGCTCCATCCCCGTCGCGTTTGTCAGCACCACCGTGGCCGAACTCTGCTGGCTTCTGCTGCTCCTGCCTCGCGTGCGTCGGCCGAATCCGTGACCGCGCCGACGCCCCGCTCTCGCTGGGCAGCCGGACTCCCGACGCTAGGGGGCGGGCGTTCTCCCGGCGATCGGGCGCCCGCCGACGGTGCCGTGGATGCTGGCCATCGCGTGCGAGCCGGAGATCGTCCAACGAGCGATGAACCGGCCGCCGCCCGTCGTGGTCAGGTGAGCGAGCACGTCGAATTGATCGATCGGGTTCTTGGACGCACTGAGCGCCATGGTCCCGCTGACGGCGACGCCTGGAATCAGCCGATCCCGATGGAGGGTGAGCAGCCGGCCGTTCTTCGTGACCGCGACCGTGCCGCCGTGCAGCCCGGCGTCGTGGTTGCCAACCGCGGCGTAATAACGCGTGTACGCATCCCCGGCCGTTGCCATCGCGGCCGCTGCCAGCCTGCGCGCCTTCTCCGACGCCGCCCGCCCCGGCGCCGGCCCGATCGGAGGCTCCTGGGCGAGGGAGCCGGCGAACACGCCGACCGAATGGATCGCGGGTGCTCGCGCCCCGCACGATGTGTTCACGTGAGCGAGCGCTTTCGGCCGCTCGACAAATGCTCCGACCAGTACCGAGCCGCAGACCGTGTCGCCCTCGCCGACCACATGCGTGGAGTTGGCAACCAATACGAAGCGCGAGTGGCCGCCCAGGTAGCTCAGGATGCGCGGATGGTCGACAGGGGGCGTGAGCGTGTCGAACTCCCCTCCCAGCACCAGCACCGGCGTCGACTTGGGCAGCAGAGGCGCCTTGCGAACGATTGGGGCCTGCGCGTCCGTCGGCCGGGGCCACTTGAGACATGCGTCGTAGGTCTCGGTGTTCTCATCCATGGACAGCCACTCGTCGGTCGTGAACGGGGAGAAGGTTTCGGCTGGCAGCAGCTTCGCGGCGTCGGCGTATTCGCGCTCACGCGCAGCGATCGGGTCGCTCATGCGGAACAGCTGCGGATAGTCGAGACAGATGACCGCGAGGTAAAGGCCCTCTGACTCCTCCTTTGCCGCGACCTCGTAGTTCTCGTCGTAGGCGCGTCGCTGGGCGTACAGGCGCAGCAGCGGCGCCGGATCGTGGTCGTAGATGAGCGCACGGTCGGCGGCGTCGAGCTGCTGGTACACGATCGTGTCGAACCCGGCGTCATTGACGAGATTGACCAGCCCCACGACGCCCATCGTGCTGTGCACCGGCCGTCCGTCGTACGCGCCCGGCACCACGCCAGAGATCGGGTGGGCACGGAGGCGCTTTGCCACCTCGGCGATCCGGCTCCACGGCGTTCCGGCCACGCCGACCTCGGCCCTGGCACACGACGACCAGCGAGCGCACGCTGCATCGAAGTCGTGCGGCATCGATGTGACCGTGCTGGGATACCACGGATTGATGTTCACGGTGGGGTAGGTCGAGTCGAGGGTCAGTGACCTCAGCAGCTTCGGGTAGCGCGACGCGAAGACCTGGGCGAACCATGACCCGTACGAATCTCCGTAGAGGTCGACCCGCGGCAACCTCAACGCCCGGATTACCGCCGCGACATCCTCCGCCGCTGGAGCCGATGTGAACAGGTCGGAGGCGTGGACCCGCGCCCCGCCCTTGTAGCGCCAGCGCCGATTGAGCGATGCAGCGCAGGCCGCCGTGGCGTTCTCGAACCAGACCGATGGCTTGGGCGCACTCAGGTGCTGAATCGGGGCGCAGTTGATGGCGTCCGAGCCGCCGGTGCCACGCAGGTCGACGGCCAGCATGTTCCAGCGCCGCAACAACCGGCCATACATGTAGGCATACCCGCCCGAAACCGAGCCGATCGACGACAACCCCGGGCCGCCCTCGACCGGCAGAACCGTTCCGCGCGCCTTCACGTGCCGTCCGTTGTCGACCGGATACCACTCGAACTTGATGGAGATGCGAGGGGAGATCGCCCGGTGGCGATAGTCGAGCGGGACGGAGAGGTGACCGCAGTACGCGAGCGGCGCCTTGACACAGCGGGGCAGGGTCTGAGCCCCAACGACGATGCGCCTCGGGCCACGGGTGGCGATCGCGGCAGCCGATGCGGCGTGGGGTACGATCGCCAGACAGGCGCCGAGGACGGCAATGCCGGAGGCGAAGCGAAGCCGCAGTATCGCTGTCGTACGCACTGGCGGAAAGGGACCAACCATGTGGCGAAGCATCTCACGGTGGCGCGGTCGGCCACCCAGCCGGACCGCCTGACCGGCGGTCTGCATCGTGTAGCTGAACACCACACCCCTGGCACGCTGCTGCTACCCGACGCCGAGCACGCGGGCTTCGAGCCACGGGTTGCGGAAGGCGCCGCGTGGGTCGTGCTGCTCGATGAGGCGAATGAAGTCGGGGAGGCGCTCGTAGAGGGCGGCAAGCGTGGCGGCGCGGGCGAGGAACAGCTTGCCCCAATGGGGTCGCGCCTGAAACTCCGCGAATGCTGCCTCGACGTCGGCCAGCGCGCGAGCGACGGCGTCGGGCTCAGGTGTCCAGGTGAAGTGGATGGCGATCGTGTCGCGACCGTACTCCGGGCTCATCCACAGTTGATCGGCGGCGATCGTGCGGATCTCGGACACCTGCAACAGTGGGCGTATGCGGTCTCCCAGGGTAAGCATGGCCTGGATCGCCGCGACGGCATGTTCGCGCGGCATGAGGAACTCCGACTGGATCTCTTGGCCACTGCTCGGCGTGAAGCCCAGGCGAAAGTGCGACAGGCGGTCCGACCACGGGCCCGGTTGCCCGAGCTGGGGCGTGCAGTTGACGGGGTCGTGACCTGGGATCGGGTGGCGCTGCACCGTTGCGGCCGGCGCGCCGAACAGCTCGCCGCACACCGGCTCCGGAGCGTCCGTGACGCGGCTCTTCACCCACACCTGGTCGACCCCCTGGCGCCAGCACGTGAACAAGCTGACGCTGTCACCGCTCGCGCTGATCTCGTCGAAATGCCCACACAGCGCATCCCATGTGAGCCCCTCGAACACGCGCTGGCGCACCTCGTAGGCGGGCTCGACGTTGAGCGTGAGGCGCGTGAGGACACCGAGCGCGCCAAGCCCGACCACGAGCCCATCGAAGTCGGCGTCCCCGCGCGAGGTGGTAACGAGCTCGCCGTCGGAGGTCACCATCTCCAGGCCGGCGACGGCCGTGGCAAGGTTGCCGCTGGCGTCGCCCGAGCCGTGGGTAGCGGTCGCGACCGCCCCCGCGACCGAGATGTGGGGCAAGGACGCCATGTTGTGCAGGGCTAGCCCCTCGCGCTGTAACACGCCTGCCAGATCGCCGTAGGTCAGACCCGCCCCGAAGGACACCGTCCCCGCCCCGCGCTCGACCACCACGTCCACGGGCAGCCCCGCGAGCGTCACCAGCTCCGCAGAGTCAGCGATGTCGTTGAAGGAGTGCCGCGACCCCAAAACCCGTATCCGGGGCGCCGCGGCGACGATCTCTCGCAACTGCTCCAGCGTCGACGGCCGATGCACCCGCTCAGCGCGGTACGTGTAGTTGCCAGCCCAGTTGACCTCGGTCACGCGACCAGCCGCCAAGCCTCTCGACCAGCCTTTGGTCCGAGGCAAAGACCCTCTTCACGGCTCAACCCGGATCCCGGACGTATAGACGTGCCAGCGCGTTCAGGGGGCCCGGGCCTGTCGCGAGAGCACGAAAATGGTGCCTGAAGTAGCCAAGGATCTCAGGCGTCCAGGGCACGAGACGGTTGGTCGAGCCGCGCCGATCGCAGAAAGGGGCAGCCGGAGGCCCGCACTGGAGCCACACGAACCTAGCCCGCTGCAAGCCTGATATCCAAACGGCCTCCAGCGACAGGTCGGCGCTTGAGGCCATGAGGCCATTTCGGCCGGCGTTGAGGGCGAGGGACGTCCCGAAGGCGTCGACCATCTTGGAGCATCCCGGATCGGTGGATATGAAGCGATCGGCGGCGATCGTCAGTGCTGAACTGTCGGTGAGCACGCATGAACCTGGGGGTACGAGCTGGTCGACCCAGGCGGTCAGCGTGGGCCTACCCGTGCCGGCCTCGTACTCGAGCCGGACGCCGGCCATGACCGCGATCCCCATCGCCGCCGCGATTGTCAGCCGCCAAACGGACGCCGGGGCCAGCGCGCTTACGAGCCCCGCGGCGGCGAGACCGACGGCCAGGCCAAGGAATGGGGCGGAGAAGCCCGCGTAATGGGGGTAGTAGTCGGCCGGCCACAGGAATGCCAGCAGCACCACCGCCAAGGTCCCGATCGCGAACCGATCGAGGGTTGGCATGGAACGGGGACGCCGCACGGCGCTAAGAGCCACCCAGGCCAACAGGAGTCCTGCGATCGCAGCGGTGGCCAGGATCACTTTGGCCTCCCCCGCGCTCAGATGACGGAACTGGAGCAAGCCGGTGATCCCGGACAAGCTCGCCAGGCGCAGGATGAGCGGAACGCGGACGACATCGGTTCGCGACACCTGCGCCACCACGACGTCGTTGAAGAACGCGTGGGGGACCATCACGACGAACGGGATCACCAGGACTACGAAGCCGCCCACCAAGCCGCTGACATAGGCCGCGATGCTTCGGCTGCCGCCGGCTCGCCACACGAGCCACACCAGCACGAGCACTGGAAGGATCGCCCACACCTTGATCGTGCCGGCGACGCCGAAGGCAATGCCGCCGAGCGCCAGTCGCGTCCGGCTCGAGGTCAGCTCATCACCCTTGAACATCACCGACGCGCCCAGTAGACAAGCCAGCACCAGCCACGGCTCGAGGAACACCGTGCTGGCGTCGAGGATGCCGTCCGGGTTGACCGCCAGGATCCCGCAGGCCAGGGTGGTGGCTAGCGGCCCGCGGTGTCGCACCAGCCGGCCGAGCAGCAAGACGCCGGTCGCGCTCGCGCATACGGTCAGGATCCGGGCCACAACCAACCCACCATCGGTCCCAATCGCCTTCGCCAACAGCGCCACTGGTGAGAGCAGCAGCGCGATCCCTGGCGGCTGTACAAAGACGAAATCGCGGTACGGAAGCGATCCCTGAAGTAGCCGGAGCGCGCTCCCGAAGTCGGCGCCGTCGTCGTATTGCGTTGGGCCGGAGAGGTAGCTGGGCCTGGCGAGCTGGTAAATGCGCAGACCCAGCGCCAGCGCCGTGGTCAGAAGGATGCTGACGTTTACCAGGGTGAGCCGACGTGGCTGAGTTAGCGGGCCGACGCGGGCGACGCCCGCTTGCAACGACCGCGCCGTGCGGGAGATCGCCGACACCTCGTCCCCCCACGACCGCCGGTCAGGCGGCGCGGGCCTTCGGCCTCGGAGCTATCGCGAAGAGATCGACGTGCACGGGCGTCCGCCTGTGGGGAAAGCCCGTTAGGTGCCGGAGGCAATGGGCCAGAAACCTGCGCTCGTTGTTTGCCTCGACGAGTAGCACGATCCGCATCGACCGGTGCCATTCTGTTGCACGAACCGGACGTTCAGGAGATCGCGGCGGACACTGCACCGGGGTCGGAGTCCCGCCCGGTGCGGGCTCCGTCCGGTTGGCGCCCTAGCCTCGCTGGGCTGTGGAGTCCACGTCTGCCCCGGCCGGCGCGGTTGCTTGGCCGCCCGCCTCGTCGCGGGACCGGCTGCTGGCTTCCGTCGCTTCTTTCCGCTGGCCGGTGCTCGTGTACCTGGGCAGCCGAGCGCTGATACTCGTGCTGGCAGTCGTGGAGGGGTCCGTCCACCACCGCTCGTTGATTCTCGAGCTCACCAACTGGGACGGCCAGTGGTACAGCAGGCTGGCACTTAGTGGTTATCCCGCGCACCCGCCCGCGGCCGCGGAGAGCACGCTTGGGTTCTTCCCGTTGTATTCGCTGCTCGTACGGCGACTCGCAGGTGTGCTGATCCATCTCGGCGGGCCGTCCAGCTTCATGTCGCTGATCTACCTCTCCGGTGTGATCATCTCCGGGGTCGGCGGTCTCGTCGCTGCCGTGCTCGTCCACCGGCTGGCGACGGGATGGTGGGGCGAAGCAGCGGGCCGACGTGCGGTGGCGATCTTCTGCCTGTTCCCGGGTTCGGTGGTGTTCTCGATGGCATACGCCGAAGGGTTGATGCTGCCGTTGGTCGCCGCGTGCATCCTCGCGCTTCAAAATCGGCGGTGGCTGCTGGCGGGGACGCTGGCCGGACTCGCCACGGCGACCGAGCCTGAGGGACTGGTCCTGATCGCGGTCTGCGGCGTTGCCGCCCTACGGGAGCTTCGCAGCCGCGGGTGGGACAGCCGGGCCGGGCTGCGAAGCCTTGCGGCGCCCGCGCTCTCGCTGACCGGCGTGGCGGCGTTTGCCACGTTTCTGTGGGCGCACACGGGTACGCCGTTCGCCATGTTGATCGCCCAGCATCGATCGTGGGGGGAGGGATTCAATCTTGCGTCACTGGCAGATCAATTGCAGAGACTCGTCTGGCGAGCCGGACATACCTCGCCTCGACTGCTCGGTCCTCCGATCGGCGGTCTGGCCGGTGCAGCGGTCTTGGTGATCCTCCTCACTTTGCTGTTCAGAAGGCGCCGATCCCTTTCGCTCGAGGCCCTGACCTGGACCCTCGGCGTCGCACTGATCTCGGTGTGCACGGAGCGCGTGCCACCGAACTCGCGCATGTTGATCACGGCCTTCCCAGCCGTTCTGGTCGTTGGCACGTACGTCAGCGGCCGGCGTCTGTGGCTGCTCCAGAGCGTAAACGTGGTGCTGCTGTTGGCAACAGCGTGGTTTACGTTTGTCTTCCCCCGTGTGCTGCCGCCGTGAGCGAGGCTTGCGCCCTCGGCTGTGGATAACCGGTGGGCATCGGGCACTCCGTCCATGACGGCTGAGCATCGGACGACTTTTCTGCTTGCAGGCGGCGCGGTCGCCTTCGCGTTGTCACTCGCTGGGTTCGGGGGTGACGTCGCATCCCACGGAACGCATGTATTGACGTGGTTCGATCTGAACGTCTACTACCACTCGGGATTGCTCGCGCGTCACGACCCGCAGGCACTGTATCGGTGGCGGCTCCAGCCGGGGGCGGGATTCACCTATACGCCTTTTGCGGCCGTCTTGTTCGCTGCCGTTTCGATACTGCCGCTGCCGGCCGTTCGGGGGCTAATGACAGCCGGCAGCATCGCAGCGTTGCTCGCGACAGTCTGGCTGACGGCGGCGTCCCTGGGGTGGTCTGGCCGCAGGCGGTTGGGGCTCGTGCTCGCGCTTTCTGCCGGGCTGCTGTGGCTGGAGCCGGTGATGAAGGTGTTGAAGCTCGGTCAGGTCGAGCTTTTGCTGCTGGCGCTTCTCGTATGGGATCTACGCAGGTGCAATCGCGGCGGTCCGGCCGGTGTCGCTATCGGACTCGCCGCTGGGATCAAGCTCGTTCCACTGATCTTCATCGTCTACCTGGCGTTCTGCGGCAAGGCTCGCGCGGCGGTGAGAGCGGCGGTCGTGTTCGTCCTTACCGTTGTCGTTGGATTCCTCGCGTTGCCCGCGGCATCCCAGACATGGTGGTTTCACGGTCAGGTGTTCCATGCCGGCCATGAGGTGAACGTCGGCACGTACGTGAACCAGTCATTACTCGCCGTGTTGAGCCGAATGGCTGGCAGCGTCGGCGCCGCCACTCCGGTGTGGCTCGTGTGCGCCGCGGTGGTGTTCACCGGTGGACTCGCGACCGCGGTACGGTTGCACCGGCTCGGCCGGCCGGTGACGGGTTGGCTCGCCTGTGCGCTGACCGGGCTGCTTGTTTCGCCGATCAGCTGGGATCACCACTGGGTGTGGGTCGTTCCGGTGCTCGTGTACGGCGTCCACCTATCATTGACGGGGCGCACGGAATACCGATGGTTGGTCGCCGCCGGAACCGGTGTGGTCGCCTTCGTCTATTTCGGATTACCCAGCGATCGCACCGATCTAGGATCCCTCATTCCCGCCCGGCTGCTGCTCGGTCGATCGAGCGCCGGGAACGCGCTCGTTGCCTACCACCTCCGGCTGTGGCAGCTGATCACGTGGGACCTCTACGCGCTGACCGGAATCGCGCTGCTGCTGATGGCTGGGCTGGCCGCATTCAAGGCGACCGGTACGCGGGAGCCTGTACTCAGACAGCAGTCCGCGAGGCGATTGCTCCATTTCGTGCCTCGAGGGCTGGCCAACCTCCGCCACGGGCGACCATGACCGCATCAGCTGACGCCCTGGAATGCTCGGCCTCCGTGCGAGTGCTAGCAGCAGCGTGCGGCCACCCGAGCGTCCGGACGGACGGCTACCTTGCCACGATTGATTTGCCGGCTGGCGTGGCAGAGTGACGAGATTGGCTCGGGGCATGCTCGAGATCGACCGGGCTGTCGGAACTAAAGAAACGCTGGAGGCCGGCCTCGACTCACGGCCCGACGCCGCGTGCGCCTTGGCGGAGTCCCCTGCCGCGTCCGGCGGGCTGGCGTGGGTCCGCGGCGGCTGGGTCGGGCCGGCGGTGTTCGCGGTGTGCGGGGTGGTGCTGTTCCTCGCATTTCTGGCTCAGGGCAGCACGGCTGCCGCCAGCTCTGAGAGCAGCGGACAGGCCCTCCAGGCGTGGGACATTCTGCACGGCAATCCCCTGCTGCACGGCTGGAGCCTGTCAGACGTGTCGTTCTACACGACCGAGCTGCCCGAGTACATGCTGGTGGAGGTGATCCACGGACTGAACGTCGAGACCGTGCACGTGGCTGCCGCGCTGAGCTATACGCTGACGCTCCTGCTCGCGGCGTTGCTGGCCAAGGGCCGGGCCACCGGCCGCGAGGCTGCGGTTCGGATGTTGATCGCCGGTGGGATCATGCTGGCGCCGTCGCTCGGTTCGGCCACCCACTGGCTGCTGGGCAACCCCGATCACATGGGAACTCATGTTCCACTGTTGATCATCTACCTGGTGCTCGATCGCGTACGCCCGCGCTGGTGGGTGCCTCTGCTGGTCGCCGCGCTGCTCACCTGGGCGCAGATCGCGGACACGCTCGTGCTGTTCGAGGGCGCCCTGCCGCTGGCTCTGGCCTGCTCGATCCGGATGTGCCGGCGGGGCGGCGCGATTGTTGGGCAGTGGTATGAGGCCTTGCTGACCGCCGGTGCGCTGGTCTCCGCCGTAGCCGCTCGACTGGTGCTGCACCTAATCAGCGTCGCCGGCGGGTTCCACGTCAGGACCCCAGTGGCCGAGTTCAAGACCGTGTCAGCGTTGCTGACGATGCTGGGGAAGCAACTGGCCAATGTGCTGAATATCTTCGGCGCCGACTTCTTCGGCCCGCCCGCCGGCTCCGCTCCGTTTCCCGGCCTCGTCCACTTGATCGGTTTTCTGCTGGCCGTGGTGGCGGTCTGCATCGCGATCCGCCGGCTGTGGCGGGACAGCGATCTGATCGTCCAGATGCTCACGATCGCGTTCGTGCTCGTCTTCGCCGCGTACCTGGTCAGCACCCAGACCGAGACCAACGAGATCGTCGGCCTACTGCCCATAGGGGCGGTGCTAGCCGGCCGGGTACTGGGCGGCCTGGTACTGCGCCGGGGCCTGATCCCGGCGCTGGCTCTCCTCCTGGCCGGCTACGTCGGGATCATGATCTACAACGCCAGCCAGCCGCCGGCCGGCAACCCCAGCGTGCCTCTAGCCACCTGGCTGCGGACACACCACCTCGACTACGGCCTGGCCGCCTTCTGGGGCGCAAGCATCGAGACCGTGGCCAGCGGTGACCACATCCGGGTGCGGCCGGTCCGGCTATACAAGAATCAGCTTGTGACCACCGGGTGGGAGTCCGACGCGTCCTGGTATGACCCGCATCTCCACCGCGCCAACTTTGTTATCGCCTCGCCGAACCCGGACTGCTCGACCTGCTTAGGGTCTGCCGTCCTCATCAAGGAGTACGGGCCTCCGGCCGCCACCTACGACGTGCAGGGGAACGTCATTATGGTCTGGAATAAGAACCTGCTGGACCGCCTGCCCGTATTGTTCTGGTGTGGGCAGGCCTGGCCGTGGCGAACTCGTTCCGCCCCGTCCCGGCGGGCGTGCGGTTGAGCCGGATTCCACACCTGGGCGCGATGCAGCGTCGGCCAGCGTCGCGCGTCATGACGCCAGCTGCACCGTCGCCGACAGGGCCCGGACGTAGCCGGATGCGTCGCGCGGCTCGACGGCGAAGTAGGGCCCGTCGTTCGCCACGGTGATGGCGGTCTCGAACCCTGTGCTTCGCGCCGAGCCGACGTATGAAAGAGACGACCTTCGCTTGCCAGCCAGAACACCCCAGGACGCCACGCTGGTCGCGCCGTTCCAGCTCGCGTAGACAGTCGCCCCACCAGAGCCCGTGCTGGCGGCGGCCGCGGGGCGCTCGGTCGGATGGCCCGTCCACGGTCGCCTGAAGGTGCGGTAGGACGGATTGCCTAAGGGCATGACGGCATCCATAATCAGCGAACCATCGGCGGCGAACTCGGAGTAGTAGGGAGTGGTGCCCCAGCCGACGAACATCCCGCCATCGGGCAGCAACTGAGCGTTGCCCATGGCGTGGGCCAGGATCTGGGGATTGGGATGGGTGAACGCGCGGACCAACCAGACGCGTCTCGCCGCAGGGTCAAGGCGCAGGATGAGCGCCCGCGACTGCCGTTCGTACGGCGGGGCTGCGCCGTTATCGAAAAGTGTCAGCGTCGTCGCCCCGTGCGGGCGCACATGGTGCTGCCAGTAGAACTCAACGCCAGGGCCGAGCTGGAAGTCGGACCGCTTACCGCCCAGCCGCCAGACGATTCTGCCGGCTGGGCGAGTGACCTTGTAAACCGTCCAGGTGTTGCGTGCCGAGACGAGCAAATCGCCGTCGGGCGCCACCGCGATCGAGTTGATGTGGAAGTAGTTGTAAGGGTCGTCTGGAGCGCCCCCGGCGAACACCTGTTGGCTCTCAGTCAGCGGCACGTGGTCCAGGCTGTCCCACTCGAAGAGCAGCGCGCCCGTCGCGATGTCGACCTCCTGGACGACACCTGACAGCACGTAGCCGCGAGCCGGCCCGCCAACAGCCGACAGGTCAGCGACCGACTTTCGGTAGGCGGTGATCAGGGCGGTGCCCTGGGAGGTGAGGTTGAACTCGTGCAGATCGGCCTGGAGCCCGTGGTGCGCCCGCACGATGTGGGTCGTGCGGTAGGACGTGTCGGCAATCATTCCCACGCCGAGGCCATAGCCGCCGTCCGTCATGGCCCCCTCCCACCAGGTGAGCACAGACTTACCGCGGTAGGTCTGGGCGTTGACGTCCAGGCGATGATGGCCGGGAGTGTTGGGCCCCATCCAGACCAGGCCGCCCCTGGCGTCGCGGATCAAAGAGCCGCCGTGTGATTCGCCTGTCCACGGAGCGTTCATGAAGGTGTAGTCCCCGTCGTTCCCCAGGCCAGCGCGGCTCACTTTGACCACTGGAGGCGTCAGGTCCGGCCTGGTCACGAAGTGCTTCAACCCGTCGCCAGCGCTTGCGCCCGCGTCGACCAGCGCCGCTTCCGACGATCCGATGTCCAACCGGTCGCCAACCAGCCCCAGCCCGGCGACGCCAGCCGCAGCGGCTCCCGCTCGCCCCAGCAGCTGTCGCCGAGTCATACTCATGCTGCTTATTCAGTATGCCGACGGGGTCGGTCACGGTGAGAGGCGCCAGCGCCAGCACATGGCGCGAAATGGCCAACGCTCAGCTCATCCGATCTCGACGTTCAGGCCGCCGCTGCCGTCACGAGATCCTCGAGCAGGTGGGTCCGGTGGGGATGCGAGGGATCCAGGCGCTCGTCACCGTCATAGGTGCGCAGCGCTTGCGCGGGGGGAAGCTCGATCATCTCGGGTCGTAGCCTCGGCCGGAATCCGTGCCAGCCCAAAGCCAGCGTCTCGGCTGCAAACGGGCGGTGCCGGACGTACTTCTCGATGGCGTGTGCCCGGCTGAGGTATAGGTAATGACGCATGTACAGCGAGCTCGGCGCCATGGCAAGACCGTCAAAGCGCACTCGGTGTCCGCCCGACCACGCCAACTCGACCGGTCCGTCCTGGCGTTTGAAGGCGTTGAGCCGATGGGGAAACGCGGGCGCGAATGGGTAATACGAGCGCATCGTGCGCTGGTAGTTAGGGTGGTCGTGGTCCGGCGCCTCCCGCGTCGGGGTGAATGTGAACTCGAGAAAATTCACAGCGTTGAAGCCGGCTCGGTCGAACTCGGCCAGTGCCTGTGCCAGCGACTTGCGCGGGTCGGGGGCGATCCGAATCTCGTCGATGTCATGGTGAATCAGCCAGTCAGCATCAAGGTCGGCGGCGAGCCTCTCCTTGCGGCGACAAATGTCGTGCCAGTTGTGAATCTCGTGCGGCGCCAGCAGCTCGATCTCGCTGACCCCTCGTCCGAGATAGCGCTCGGCAATGCTCACGGTCGCGTCGGTTGAAGCGTCGTCGATCAGATGGACGTCGATGCCGTTGGCTCGCAGGTGCTCGACACAACCGCCGATGAATCGCTCCCCGTTGTAGACCTGGATGATGGCGACGATCCGCATCAAGCCCGGGCCGATCGAGCCAGTCCGAGCACCCTGCCACGCTGCGGCGCGCGCGTCGCGGCACGGAAGCATCGGCGATACATCCAGCGGTTGCGCAGCGGAGCGGCCCCGCGCGAAGCCTTCGCCCGCTGCCGCCAGAGCGCAGGGTCGATCGTCGGCACAGCTTGCTCGCGTAACTCCGCCGGAACGGCCAGGAAATCGGCCAGGCGGGCCACCTCGCGACTCCCTCGCGTGAGCAGTTGCCGGTGGTCAACCACGAGGCGAGATGAGCCGGCCGTGTGATGGAGAGCCGCCTTGAAGTAACTCAACCAAAGAATCGCCCAGTCCCGCTCGGTGTAGCCCTGCGGCGGTTCTATCGGTGGCCGCTCCGAGCGCCGTCGCAGCGAGGCCGCCACTTCGGCCGGATGACGGACGCAGACGATGTACTGCGCCGGACCGATCAGATCACGCCAGAACGGCAGCGTGATCGACAGTCGCGGATCCTTGATCGCCCAGCGGTCGGTCTGGAAACGCCCCAGCTCGGCTCGCGCGCGCGCGCGCAGCGACTCGAGCTCGTGGCTGTGCTCCCACGCCGGAGGGAGTGTTGGGGGGTCCCACCAGGCACCGCCCAGTGCCTCGAGGAGCAGCTCGTTGATCGACCAGACCTCCCAGCGCTCGAAAAAGCCCGCCGGGTTGTCATCTGGATGTGGAGGCATGAGGCCGTCCGCCGGTCCGAGATCGAAGCCCATGTCGCTTACGAGCTTCGCGACCAGTGAGGTCCCGCACCGATGCATCCCCACGATGATGACCGGCAATCGCCCACGGACCGTGGTCTTTCGCATAGCGGCGATTCTGGAGTAACTCTCGGACGGCACCGCCCGGCAGCGAAGCCATCCGATCTCGCTCGTAACGTCGTCGCCTGGTGCGCTCCGCGCAGACCGCGCCACCGCGCGGGATCGTCACCGAGCCCCGACCCCAGTTGCTCGAGCATCTCCTCTGGCGCGACAGCACCGGCTCGGCCTGAAATTGGGCCCTCCAGCCCCGGCGTAGCGCATCCAATCGGCGATCCACGACTCGAACCTGCGACTTCTTGGGAGTGTCCTAGTGGACTTCGGTAGGTCGTCATGGCGGCAGCCTGCGCTGGCAGACCGGACAGCGGTCGTGCCAGCAGGCCAGCGCGGTTTGTAGGTCGCGTTGGGCTTGGTAGAGGCTGATCAGGCTGCCGCCGTTTGAGGGCGGGCCGCGTCGGGATCGCCGCGGGGGAGTCGGCAGCAGGTCAGGAACGCGTGTGCGACGGTGACGCAGGTGAGGTGGTGGTGCAGCCCGCCGAAGGTGCGACCTTCGTAGTGGTCGAGCCCGAGGCATTGCTTGAGTTCGCGGTAGTCGTGCTCGACGCGCCAGCGCAGCTTCGCGAGGCGGACCAGGGTCACGATCGGTGTGTCGGTCGGAAGGTTGGAGAGCCAGTACTTGACCGGCTCGTCCTTCCCGTCGGGCCACTCGGCCAGCAGCCACCGCTCGGGCAGCACCCCGTCCTCGTCGCGTTGGGCGTCGTTGGCGGGCCTGACGCGCAGCGCGATGAACTGGCTGGCGAGTGGGCCTCGGTCGCCCTCGCGCCAGCCGATCGTACGGACCTGCTCGCCGCCGGCGGCCAGCACCAGATCCCTGAGACTCGAGGGCTTGTCGGGATAGCGCGGAACGGGCGGGCGGCCGAGGCCCCGATACTCGGGCGCGAGCGGCGTCGCGTCGGCCGGCTGGGCGGAGGTCACGCCCTTGACCTGCACCACGTACTCCAGGTCGCGCTCCTCAAGCCCAGTACGGAAGGCGGTGATGTCGCCGTAGCCGCCGTCGGCCTGTACCACCCGACGCTCCAAGCCCCACTCGATCAGCTGATCGATGATCTCCAGCGCCAGCTGCCACTTCGGGACATGCCGGATCTCCTCAGGGATCCGCGCCCGCCGCCGGCGCTCCTCATCCTGATCCCAGGACTGCGGCAAGAACAACCGCCACTGAAGCGGGCACGACGCGCGATCCGAGGCGGCGTTGACCGACACCAGCACCTGGCAGTTGGCGGTCTTGCCGAGCGCTCCGCAGTACTGGTGCGCGACCCCGGGCGAGAAACGACCGTCCTTCGGCAGCCCGGTGTCGTCCACGATCCATCCCTCAGGCTCGATCTCGTCGGTCATCCGCCGCGCCAGCCGCCGCCTAACCGGCTCGTCATCCCACGGCGAGTCGGTGATGAAGTTCTGCAACCCCTCCTGATCGCCATCCGACAGCCTCGCCGCCATCGGCTGGATCGACTTGCGCCGCCCCTCCAACAACAGGCCGCGCACGTACTGCTCGCCCTTCGCTCGCTGATCGCAACGCACCAGCGGCCGATACATCTGGGCCGCGAACTCGATCAACGCCGCCCTCTGCGCCTGCAGATCAGCGGCCCTAACCCCGGACTCCCGGACCTGAATCCTCGCCATACCTCACAAGTTCCCTGCAACCGCAAGAACTCCTGCAAACAGCTACCGAAGTCCTACTAGGAACTGTGTAGGCACGAACGAAAGAGACGTTCATGTCTACAACGCGAAGCAGGACCGAGAAGAGCAGGACCGAGTTGGAGAGCGATCCGGGGCTTGAGGGCCTGGGAGCTGGGTTCGCGCGGGGGTTGCCCGGCGACGAGACCGGCGAGCTCGTAGAGCGAGCTGGGATCGGCGCTGGGCAATCCCGGCGCGGCGCGCCCGTCGGCGACCCCCCGACGCTGCCGGCCGGGGTGCTCGATGATGCGATGGAGCGGGTCGCTGACCGCCGCCGTCTGCGGCAAGCTCTGGGGATGCCGTCTGAGAAGCGGATCAGCAACGAGTTGCTCGACGAGCTGTTGGCCGGCGCCTCGACCGAGGAGGAGATCGCCGGGCCCGGCGGGCTCTTGGCCGAGCTGACCAAGCGGCTGGTGGAGCGCGCGATGGAGCTCGAGCTGACCGATCATGTCGGCTACGAGCCCCACCAGGAGCCGCCCGGCGGCGCCGGGAACACGCGCAACGGCACCTCGCCCAAGACGTTGATCTGCGAGCACGGGAAGGTTCCGATCGACGCGCCGCGCGACCGGGATGGGAGCTTTGAGCCGAAGATCGTCAAGAAGCGCCAGCGGCGCTTCCAAGGGTTCGACGACAAGATCCTCGCGCTCTACTCATGCGGCTTGTCCACGCGCGATATCGAGGCGCACCTCGAGGAGATCTACGGCGTGAAGGTCGGCCGTGACCTCATCAGCAAGGTCACCGACGCGGTGATGGACGACGTTCGCGCGTGGGCCAAGCGTCCCTTGGAGGACATCTACCCGATCGTGTTCCTGGACTGCATGGTCCTGAAGATCCGCGACGGCGGCAGCGTGCAGCGTCGCGCGCTGTACCTCGCGCTCGGCGTCACCCTCGATGGCGACCGGGACGTGCTCGGGATGTGGTTCCAGGAATCGGAGGGCGCGAAGTTCTGGATGCAGGTCCTCTCAGACCTCAAGCAGCGCGGCGTGCGGGACATCCTGATCTGCTGCGTCGACGGGCTCACCGGCTTTCCCGAGGCGATCGAGGCGATCTTCCCGAAGACGACCGTCCAAACATGCATCGTCCACTATGCCGACCCGCGCGTTATGCCGACTCGGGTTCGAAAGTGGCTGCAAATAGCAGGATTGGTGGGCGCGGTGTCGGCATAATCCTGCGCTGCTGATCGACGCTCGCCTCTCCACTGTCGAGAGGAGGGCGTGCGATGAGCGATTCGTTGAGGGTTGGGGTGAGTGGGCCGCTTGAGCGGTATGCCGCAGGGTTCGTGACGGAGCTTGTGGGGGCTGGGTATCGGCCGACCGCGGCGGCGGTTCAGCTACGGCTGCTGGCGCATCTGAGCCGATGGCTGGAGCAGGAGGGGATCGCTCCGGACGAGCTTCGTGAGCCGCAGCTGGAGCGATTCCGGCGGGAAGATCTTGCTCGGGTGGCGAGCTTGCGGATCGCCCAGGGGCTGGTGCCGTTGCTCGGTTACTTGCGGGCGCTGGGTGCTGTGCCGCCGGAGGATCAGCCGGAGCGCTCGGACGTCGAGCTGTTGCTTGGGCGCTATCGCGACTACTTGTTGATCGAGCGGGGTCTGATGGCTGGCACCGCGCGCGGCTATGTGGATCTCGTGCAGCCGTTCCTCGTTTCACGCGTGGGCGGGGACGGCGAGCTCGATCTCGTCAGCTTGACGCCTGGCGACGTGCTCGGGTTCGTGCTGGCGGACTGCAGGCGCAGGCCGCGGCGGTCGGCGAAGGCGATGGTGACGGCGCTGCGGTCGCTGCTGGTGTTCTTGCATGTCGATGGGCTGATCGCGCGGCCGCTGGTGCAGGTGGTGCCGTCGGTGGCGTTCTGGCGGCTTCAGGGCCTGCCGCGTGGGCTCGATGCCGAGCAGGTGCGAGCGCTGCTGGCAAGCAGCGATCCGGTCACGGCTCACGGCCGGCGTGATCTGGCGATCCTGCTGTTGTTGGTGAGGCTCGGGATGCGCCGCGGCGAGGTCGCCAGCCTTCGCCTGCAGGACGTTGATTGGCGCGCCGGCGAACTGCTTGTGCGGGGGAAGGGGCCGCGGGTTGAGCGGCTGCCACTGCCCAGCGATGTCGGCGAGGCGCTTGCCGGGTACTTGCGTGATGGCCGTCCGGCTGACGCTGGAACGCGCGCCGTGTTCATCCGAATCCGAGCGCCTCGGGCGGCGCTGACGGCTCCCGGCGTCACGCAGGTGGTGGTGTCTGCCAGCAAGCGCGCAGGGCTTGGGGAGGTGACCGCGCATCGGCTCAGGCACACCGCGGCCAGCGAGCTTCTGCGTCACGGCGCGCCGCTGGTGGAGATCGGTCAGCTGTTGCGTCACCGCACCGAGCTGACCACGACGATCTACGCCAAGGTCGACCGGGATCGACTGCGCGAGCTCGCGCTGCCCTGGCCAGGAGGCGCGGCATGAGCCCGCTGCGCCAAGCACTGGCCGACTACCTGCAGATCCGCCGCGCGCTGGGATACAAGCTCGAGCGCGCCGAGAAGCTGCTTTTGCAGTATCTGGAGTATCTCGACACGCTCGGCACCGAGACGGTCACGATCGAGAACGCCGTCGCCTGGGCGACGCTGCCCGCCGCCGGCAAGAACTGTCACTGGTGGGCGTTCCGGCTCTCGGCCGTTAGAGGGTTCGCCAAGTACCTGCACGCACTCGACGACACGCACCACGTCCCGCCCACGGACCTGCTGCCCAACCGCGCGCACCGGTCGATCCCCTATCTCTACTCGCAGGAGCAGATCCTTGCCCTGATGGCCGCGACCAGCGGTCTTCGCTTCCCGCTGCGCCAGGCGACCTACCGGACGCTGATCGGTCTGTTGTCGGTCACCGGCATGCGCGTCGGAGAGGCGATCGGCTTGGACCGCCAGGACCTCGACCTGCGACACGGGGTCCTGACGGTGCGGGGCACGAAGTTCGGCAAGACGCGCGAGTTGCCCGTGCATTCCTCGACCGTCGACGCGCTGCGTGCGTACTTGCGGCTGCGTGACCGTCTCTGCCCGGAGCCGGTCACTGAGGCGGTGCTGATCTCTCCGGCCGGCACGAGGCTCCTCTACTGCAACGTGCACTCGACCTTCCGCGAGCTGCGCCGCCGCGTCGGGCTGGCGCCGCGCTCCGCTTGTCGTCCGCGGATCCATGACGTTCGCCACACCTTCGCGGTCCGCACGCTCCTCGGTTGGTATCGGACGGGTCTTGAGGTTCAGCCGCGACTGCCGCTGCTCTCGACCTACCTCGGACACGTTCACCCCAAGGACACCTATTGGTATCTGACCGCGGCGCCCGAGCTGCTCCAGCTCGCCGCCGAACGCCTCGAGCGCTCCCAAGCAGGCGCGTCATGAGCGCGCTCGCGCCGACGCTTCAGGCGTTCTTCACCGAGCGGCTCATCGCCCAGCGGCACGCCAGCCCGAACACAATCGCCGCCTACCGCGACACGCTCAAGCTGCTACTCAGCTTCGCTGCAAAGCAGCTTCACCGCCAGCCATGTGAGCTGAACCTCAGCGATCTCGACGCCCAGCTGATCGCCGCGTTCCTCACCCACTTGGAGAACGAGCGCGGCAACAGCGTCAAGACCCGGAACGCCAGACTGGCAGCGATCCATTCGCTCTACCGCTACGCAGCGCTCCGCCATCCCGAGCACGCCGAAGACATCCAGCGCGTGCTCGCGATCCCACCCAAGCGCTCAGACCGCGCGCTGGTCACCTTCCTGGACCGGACCGAGATCGATGCGGTTCTCGCCGCGCCAGACCGCTCGACATGGGTCGGCAGACGTGACCACACGCTGCTACTGACCGCAATCCAAACCGGGCTGCGAGCCTCGGAGCTGACCGGGCTGAACTGCGGCGACGCCCACCTCGCCACCGGCGCGCACGTCAGCTGCCGAGGCAAAGGCCGCAAGCAACGAATCACGCCGCTGACCGCTGTCACAGCCGCGGCCGTGCGCGTCTGGCTCGCCGAGCGCAACGGTGAATCCAACAGCCCGTTGTTCCCAACCGCCCGCGGCAGGCGACTCAGCCGCGACGGACTCGAACGCCGGCTCACCAAGCACCTCGGGACGGCCGCCGAGCTCTGTCCGACCCTCCGCGACAAGAAGGTCACGCTCCACACGCTCCGTCACACCGCCGCGATGCAGCTCCTACACGCAGGCGTCGACACAACCGTGATCGCACTCTGGCTCGGACACGAACGAGTCGACACCACCCAGATCTACCTCCACGCCGACCTCGCGCTCAAGGAGCGAGCGCTGGCACGCACCAAGCCCCCAGACGCCAAACCAGGTCGTTACCGACCCCCGGACGCACTGCTCGCGTTCCTTGAAGCGCTCTGATTATGCCGACCACGACCGGTCGGATCCGCCCACCACCACAGCGTTTAGACAGCCGAGTCGGCATAACGCGCGGGTCGGCATAGTGGACGTTATGCCGACGTCGGCATAACGTCCATCTGATCCGCAACAGCCTGAAGTACGTGCCGCGGCGAGAGCGAGAGCAGGTCGCCCGCGATCTGAAACCGATCTACACCGCGGTCGACGCCGACCAAGCCCAGGCCGAACTCGAGGCGTTCGATGACAAATGGGGGCAGCGGTTCCCCGTGATCACCCAGGCGTGGCTGAACGCGTGGGAGCACGTGATCCCGTTCCTGGCATTCCCCGCCGAGGTCCGCCGCGTGATCTACACCACAAACGCCATCGAAGCGCTCAACCGGCAGCTGCGCAAGGCGATCAAGACCAAGGGCAGCTTCCCGAACGAGGACGCCGCCCGCAAGCTCGTCTACCTCACCCTCCAGAACGCCGTGCCCCAGTGGACGAGAACCCGGAACTGGACCGTCGCGCTGCTCGCGTTCAAGATCCACTTCGGCGACCGCGTCCCCGACACCGCAGGATGACACCCGACCGTTGACCCACTCGCTGACGCCGTTAACCTGACTAACAGCCGCCTACACAGTTATCCGGACGCCCTCGAGCCTACCGCCTAGTGTGGCGTTTCGGTTTTAGTTGGTGATTGCATCGAGTGCGAGCCGGCCGCGGCGGACCTTCTCGAGGATCTGCTCGGCGGTCGCGGTCCAAATGAACGGTTCGGGGTTGTCGTTGTTGGCCTGGAGGTAGGTCTCGATCGCCGTGATCAGGTCCGGCACTGACTGGAACACGCCGCGTCGGATCGCCTTGTCGGTTAGCTTCCCGAAGAACCGCTCGACCATGTTGCACCACGAGCTCGAGGTCGGCGTGAAGTGCAGGTGGAACCGGGGGTGTTTGGCGAGCCATTTCTTGACGTTGTCGTGCTTGTGGGTGGCGTAGTTGTCGAGGATCAGATGGATCTCCAAGCCCGCGGGCACTTCCTTGTCGATCGTGCGCAGGAATTTCAGAAACTCGGTGTGGCGATGACGGGGCAGGCAGCGGCCGATGACCGAGCCGGTGAGCACGTCGAGCGCGGCGAACAGGGTGGTGGTCCCGTTGCGCTTGTAGTCGTGGGTCATCGTCCCCGCCCGCCCGGGCTTGATCGGCAGCGACGGCTGCGTGCGATCCAAAGCTTGGATCTGGGACTTCTCGTCCATCGCCAGCACGATCGCGTTCTCGGGCGGGTTCAGGTACAGGCCAACGACATCGATCAGCTTTTCCTCAAAGCGCTTGTCGTTGGAGAGCTTGAACGTCTTGACCCGGTGCGGCTTGAGGTTGCGCGCCGACCAGATCCGCTGCACCGTCGCCGGCGACACCCCGACCCGGGCAGCCATCGTGCGGCAGCTCCACTGCGTCTCACCTACCGGCTTCTCATGCAACGTCACGTGAACGATCTCGGCCACCTTCTGTGGCGAGATCGACGGCTTGCGACCGCGGCCCGCACGAACCACACCGATCCCCTTCAACCCGTCGCTCTGAAACCGCTCACGCCAGTTGGACACCGTTGTCGGCGAGACACCCAGATCCGCCCCGATCCGCGTGTTCGCGACCCCCTCGGCAGCGAGCAGCAACGCCCTGGCTCGTTGCACATCACGATGCTCAGCAGTCTGTGATCGAGCCAGCTTCTTGAGCACTTCTCGCTGGCTCTCGGCCAGCGGCAAGGCAGCAGTAGCAGAGCGCATACGCCACTCTACCACAAACCCCACTTATTTGCGAGACACTCCACTAGAAGGCAAGCGCAGCAGCTTGTCAGTCGCCGAGCAAGACCCGATGAACACTGGACGGGCGATCCAGGACTCGAACCTGGGAGCTCTTCCTCATCAGGACTCAGCGTACGTCGGCGGCTTCGGGCGGATCTGCGACGGATGAAGCATAGAGGGGCATTCGTTGGTCAGCTGCTGGCGGATCCGCGCTCGATCCTGGTGGCTGGGGCTTCCAGAAACCCAAGCCTTCCTGGAAACCGTGCGATGCGCTGTGGCCGCCGGAGACAGGGCTGGAAGCACCGCTATCGCGATACCTTCAGGGTGCTTGAGTCGAATAGGCTGGACCCAAAACCGCGCCCCGTGGCAACACAATTACCGAGCGTCGGGCGGGCGATTGATTACTTGGCGTGGGGCTTAGGATGGTGGTCATGGGTGGCGTGCGGGCGGTTGACCTTCCGGTCGGTGTTGTGACGTTGCTGTTCTCGGACATCGAGGACTCGACGCGATTGCTCCAGGAGTTGGGCAACCAGTATGGAGATCTGCTGAGCGAGCATCATCAGCTCCTGCGGGATATCTGGGCGAAACACGGCGGCGTCGAGGTCAACACAGACGGGGATGCGTTCTTCGTCGCGTTTTCTGACCCTGAGCGGGCGGCGACCGCTGCTTTGCAGGCGCAGCGGGAGCTAAAAGCGCACACGTGGCCTGGGGGTGCCAGCGTGCGGGTCCGCATGGGCATTCATACCGGCACGCCGAGAATTCGCGATGGAACGTACTGGGGAATCGACGTGCATTACGCGGCCCGGGTCTGTGCGGCGGCCAACGGCGGGCAGGTGCTGCTGTCTAGCTCCACGGCTCCGCTGATCGCGGGCGACGTGGAGGATTTGGGTCAGCATGCGCTCAAGGGCTTTCCCGTGGCTCGGACGCTATTTCACCTTGGCCTTGATGGCCGGGGTAGCGATCAGTTCGCGCCGGTGCGAACGCTGCGCGCCGGTCAGACAAATCTGCCGGCGATGTTGTCGACGTTCGTCGGTCGGGAGCAGGAGCTCGAGGAGGTCTGTGCGCTGGTCGGTGAGGCCCGCCTGGTGACTCTGGTGGGAGCGGGGGGAGTGGGGAAGAGCCGATTGGCCTCGGCGGCCGCGGCGCGGCTGCTAGACCGGGTCGGCGACGGAGTGTGGCTGATGGAGTTGGCGGCGCTGCGCGACCCGGAGTCGGTGGCACGCGAGGTGGCCAAGGTGCTCAAGGTGACCGAGCATCCTGCTCAGCAACTGCTCGAGTCGCTCGTCGACGCTCTCGCTGATCGTGAGCTGCTGCTGGTCCTCGACAATTGTGAGCATCTGATCGAGCCGGTCGCCGAACTCGCCGCCGGCCTGTTGGCACGGTGTCCAAGCGTGGTCGTGCTGGCCAGCAGCCGCGAGCCGCTGAGGGTCGCGGGCGAGCACGTATACCGGGTCCCATCGCTGTCGGTGCCACCGCCCGGCGACCCGCACCTCGAGGAGTATGAGGCGGTCCAGCTGTTCGTCGAGCGCGCTCGTGACCACCGACCGGGGTTCGCGATCGATGAGCGCAACGCGGGTGCGGTGGCCGCAGTGGCGCGGCGCCTGGACGGGATTCCGCTGGCTATCGAGCTGGCCACAGCACGCCTTCGGTCGCTCGGGATCGGAGAGCTGCAGTCACGCCTGGAGCAGAGCTTCCGACTGTTGACCGGCGGATCGCGCACGGATCTGCCGCGCCAGCAGACGCTGGCCGCTCTGATCGAGTGGTCCTACGAGCTGCTGTCAGAGCGCGAGCGGACAGTCCTCGCGCATCTGTCGGTGTTCGTCGGCGGGTTTGACCTCGAGGCCGCTGAAGCCGTATGTGCCAGCGGGGACGTCGATGACCTCGACGTCATCGATCTGCTCGCGGCACTCGTGGACAAGAGCCTTGTCCAAGTCGACGACATCGCTCACAGCCTGCGCTACCGGCTGCTCGAAACCGTACGCGAGTACGCCGCCGGCAAGCTTGCCCGTGAAGGCGAACGCACGCTTGGGAGGGTCCGGCGTACTCACCGCGACCACTACCTGACGCTGGCCGAGACGGCCAGCCCGCAGCTGGAGGGCCGCGACCAGGTCAACTGGCTGGAGCGGCTCGAGACCGAGCACGACAACCTCCGAGCGGCGCTCAGCTTTAGCTTGAGCGACCCAGACGCGCAACCCGGGCTGCGACTGGCCTCGGCGCTGCGGGTGTTTTGGAGGAGCCAGGGTCATGGCTCGGAGGGTGCCGATGCGATCAGGGCGCAGCTCGACCGTCCCGAAGCTCGCGAGCCGACGCCATCGCGCGCGATTGCTCTCGCCAGTGGGGCGTCGATTTTCGCGGAGACTGGCGGAAACATGCGGCTCGCGGAGGCATATGGCGAGGAGGCGATTCGGATCGCGCGCGCGACCGGTGGCGACCTAGAGGCTTCGGAGGCGATGAATCAGCTGGGCGGCGTGCGCATGCGCCAGGGCCGGGAGGCTGAGGCAATCGAACTCACCCGAGAGGCCGTCGCGATCGCGCGGCGAACGGACGACCCAATCCTCCTTGCCAATACGCTTCAGAACCACGGCTGGGCCCTGGTCCAGGCTGGCGCTGACTTCCGCGCGACGCACGAGGAGCTGATCCGCCTTCAACGGCAGGCTGGCAATCGCGCCGGGGTGGCGACGGCCCTCCAGATGTCCGGGCTGGCGGCTTTGGACACGGGCGACATCGCCGGTGCGCGCGCGGACCTGGAGGAGACCGCCCGGCTGGCCGACGAGGTGGGAAGTCCTCAGCTCAAGCTGTACGCACTCGTCAACCTGGGCCTTGTCGCGCATCTCGAGGGGAACGACCAGCCGGCGCGCTCATTCTTCATGGGCGCCCTGGCGCTCGCTCGCGACAGCGACACGTCCACGATCCCCTATGCCCTCCTCGGGCTCGCGCTGACCATGCCCGACACCGATCCCGAACGGACCGCCGAGCTTCACGGCGCGGTGGATTGGCTGCTCGAACAGGCCGGCGACCGCCTCGAGCGCCTGGAGGCCAAGCTTCATCAACAGGACCAGCGACGCCTGATGGCGCTGCTCGGCATTCAACGTTTCCAAGACGCCCATGCCGGCGGCCTGGGCCGGCCGCTCGACGAGCTCATCAGCGAGATTCAGGCGCCAAGCGATCGCCCGAGCGACGCGCGATCGGCGCCTGAAATCGCCGCTTCCTCGACGGCCCCAACAGCACGATCCGCTGGATTACGGCGATGAGCTGGCCGACGGACGCTAGCGGACCGTTTCGCGGTTAGCCGGGGGCGGCGCGGGGGTTAGGCCACCGCAAGATCCGCCATGACAGGAGCGACGAGGTGCTCATTTGGGAAGGTGAATACCGCGGAAGCCGATGCTGCGTAGTCGGCCGCCGGTTGGGGTGTATGTGACCCAGAGGCGCAGGACAGGGCGGTAGGTGTGGTGGTGTACGAGTCGTCTGCCATGGGCGTTGGGTTTGAGCGTTAGGCGCCGCGTCGTGGCTCGGCGGACTGTGGTGTGGCCGCGGCCGTAGACGAAGCGGTGCGGGGCCGGCTTCAACGGAACCGCGATGCGGGCAAGGTTGTCCTTCCATGCCGTCGCGAGCGTGTCGATTCGGCCGGCCCCGGGGACCTTGACGGCGAATGTGATCTCGCCGTTGCGATGGGTACGGATGTGGGAGACCGTGAAGTGATTGTTCGGGTGGTGGGGTGGTGGCTTCCGCGTCTTTGGCGGGCAGGCAGGGTCTTGCAGTGGCGTGGGTCCGATCGTGCGCATCTGTGCGTTTCCTGTGTCGGCGACCACGAACAGCGCACCGCGCGTTGCCGTGACTGCGGCGGGATCCTGGAAACTCGTCTGATCCGCGTAGCAGCCGTTGCCGGCGGACCCGCCGTGGGGAGCGTTGTTGGTGATCAGGCCGCCCAGGAGGATCACTGACTGAGACGACGGTACGTACGCGCGGATCAGGTTATTTTTGGTGTCGGCGAAAACGATGTTGCCGTACGGGTCGACGGACAGGCTGGCGGGCTGGTTGATCTGGGCCTGCGTCCCCGTCGACGGGCCGTTGTAGCCGCTCGTTCCGGTGCCGACGACGACCGTGGTGGGCTGCTTGCCTGTGGGGTCGACATGGATCAGGTAGTCGGGTTGACGTGTGGCCGCGTACAGGCTTCCCGTTGCGTCACCGGTCACGCTGACAATGTCGTAGCTTCCGGGGGCACCGGTGTTTACGGTGGTGATCCTGCCGTTCGGGAGCACCTCGCGGATGCCCCGCGCGCCGTCGGCGATGAACAGGTCGCCGCCCGGGTCGGCCCATACCCCGTAAGGACCTTGGAGCGCCGCCGCGGTGGCTGCGCCACCGTCACCGCAGACGGCGCTCGGAGCGCTGCAGCGTTGGCCGGTGCCGGCCACGGTGGTGATCGTGCCCGAGGGATCGATCCGCCGCACCCGGTGCAGCGTCGGATCGGCGATGTAAAGCGACCCGTCGAGGCCGACGGCCAGGCCGGCCGGCGTTCCGAGCTGCGCCTCGGCCGCCGCCGCAGGACTCGGTCGGGGCCGCGCACGGCGAGTCGTGAGTTCCGGCGATCAGCTGCGCGTGACCGCCGGGTCCGATCAGTCGGACCGTCGAGTCCGTGAAACCGGCGTAGTAGCCGCTGTCGGTCGGCTCGGTTGCCCATGCCGGGGCCGTGGCGGCCACGACCGCGATCGGCGAGCCGGCGGGCGCCTTGCCCGAGTCGAACAAGGTCGAGGTCGTGGTCGGACAGGCATCGAGCGCCACCGCCGAGCAGGGAGCGGGAATGGCGGGCGGCGGGGGCGTCCCGGTCGGTGAGGGCAGCATGTGCCCCTCACAGTCCTTGGTGTGGACTGTGGGTGAATTGGTTCCGTCGGGGCAGGTCACGTTCGTCCACTGGCTGTTCGTCAACGTCGCGGTCGGGAAGGCCACGGGCCCGAAGCTCTCCAGCGAGCCGAGCTGGAGCGGCCAGTCCCATGTGTTTGTTGACTTCGGATGCTTCGCACACGAGTCGTTGCTCCTGTCCCCGCAGTAAAGCCAAGCGTTATCGAACGACGTGCCCTGCAGGCTGTGCGCACTCGCGAGTTGCGCACCCGGGAGATAGGCGCCCGTGAAGTTGGCGCTGTCCAGCGTGGCGCCCGTGAAGTTGCAGTCAATGCACTGGGCGTTGTCGAACTTGGCGCCCGTGAGGTTCGCACCGGTCAGGGCAAACCCATTCGTCGCGTCGGTGCCGGCGAGCACCGCGCCGCTGAAGTCAGCCCCGGAGAGATGCGTGGCGCCGTCGAATGCGTCGCCGTTGCCGTAGATATGGGCGCCGTTGAACGTCGCGCCGCTCGCAAGCGCCGAGTTGAAACTGGTGCCGTCGGCCCACGTGTCGTTGAACTTAGCCCCGGCGATGTCGGCGCTCTGAAAGCTTGCGTTGCTGATGACGGCTCCGATGAAGTCGGCATTCTCGAGGTCGGTGGGGGGAGAGGTGACCGTTGGCAGCGTGAAGTCCGCACCGGTCAGGTTCGCGTCCTCGAACGATGCCCCCGGGGCGGTGGCGTCCTTGAACGTCGCGGGATGGTTCGCGGGATCCTCCGAGAGATCGGCGAGCTGAAAGCTCGTGTCCGTCAGCGCGGCTCCGTCGAAGTTGGTCCCCTCGAAATCGGCGGGGAACCCGAGAAAGCTCGCGCCGGCCAGATCGATGCCGTGCAGGTCGGCATCGGCCAGGACCGCGTGATCGGCGCCGGTGACCACGAAGTTGGCATTGCTGTAGTCGACATCGGCCTTGCGGAGCACGGTCAGCTCGCGAATGAGCCCGAGCGGCGCGCTGCTCTGGGGCAGCAGCGGAATGTTTGCGCAGCCCGCCATGTCGGCAGTGAGGTCGCTGAATTGTGCCGCGACGAGGTTCGTGTCGGTGAACGTCGTGCATGGCGGGGTTCCGTCGACGGCGCCGATGCGGGCGCGAGCGAAGATCGGCGGCGCGGTCGACTTCAGTGAGCTGATCTGGGCGCCGCGGAGGTCGGCACTCGTGAAGTCGGCGCCGCTGACCTCGATCTTGCTCATGGTCGCATCTATCAGGTTCGCGCCGGTGAAGTTCCAGCCGTCGAAGTCGCCGCTGAGGGTGAGCCCCGTGAGCGTGGCCCCGCTGACGTCTCCCTGGTAGCCGACGTCGGGATCCGCGGTCGGGGGCGTGAGCGTGGCGAAGTTGTTGGTCTTCGGCGTGAAGCACGAAGGGCAGCCGCCGTAGGTCGTGAGCAGCTGTTGGGGGGCGACGACGTCGGCCTCGGTCGTCTGCCAGTCCGAGCGGCCCGGGAACAGCACCGGGGCGGGATCGCTCGCTCCAACATCTCGCGCTCCCCACGCCGAGACCAGGCCGGCGAACTGATCGCGCAGCAGCAGTGCGGCGTGAGGCGAGACCTCGATCGATGTCGGGTGCGTCATCACCTGCGCCGAACCCTGGCTCACACCGACGCACGAGCCATCGCCGGTCCAGCTCACTCCCGCGGGTAGCACGACGACGTTCGCGTCCGATCTCGCCGGGTCGAGGAGCCGCGAGAACACCGCCCCTCCCGGTGGGGGGACCAGCGCCGGCGTCAGCGACGTCCGCATGCAGATCGGCTGGGTGGGAGGGCTCAGCGCCACCGCGCTCGGACCGCACGGGCTCTCCGGGTCGGTGTCGCACCCGGATCCCGCGTCCTGATCGGCCGTGATGTACGCCTGATCGACCGCCGAGCCGTTGAGGTTCGCGCGCCCAATCGTCCCGCCCGTGCAATCCGAAAATGGATTCGTCTGAAAGTTGCAGGTGACATAGTTGGCCCAGTAGATGTGCTCGCCGTCGACGGCGATCCCGCGCGGCGTCGCCGCACCGGTGATGAAGGTCGGATCGGCGCCGGTGCCGTCGATGCTCGCGCGCCCGATCGACCCACCGGCGGGTGTTCCGCTCGTGTCTTGCGCCCAGTAGATGTGCTGGCTGTCGACTGCGACGCCTGCGACGCCCGGGTCAACGGTGACAAAGCTCGAGGTGACCCCGCTTCCATCGAGGTTCGCCCGCCCGATCGTGCCGTTGAACCGCTCAGCCCAGTAGATGTGCTGGCTGTCTACAGCAAGCCCCGAGACAGTGTGGCCGCTGAGGTTGATCAGGTCAGGAGTCACGTCCGTTCCGTCTAGGTTCGCCCGCCCGATCCCTGCGGCGTTTGACCAGTAGATGTACTGATCGCTGACCACCAAGTGGTCGGCGGCGGCCGGCAGGTGGATGAAGTTGGGGTCGACGTTCTTCCCGTCGAGGTCGGAGCGCTCGATCGACAATCCGTTGGACCAGTACAGGTGCTGGCGATCGACCGTCACACCCACCTGGTCGATCTGTTTTATACCCGTGGCGAGGCTCTGGTTGACGTTCGCCGGGTCGCCGTCGATCGTGTCGCGGCCGATCGTCCCCTGGGCGTCATTGTCCCAGTAGACATAACTCGGCGACCGTGCCGGACCGGCGGCCCACGTCGCGCCAGCATCACCGTTGTCGCCGGGAGCGCCGACGAAGGCGGTGGCCGCGTCGCTGGAGAGCGTTACGCTCGAGCCGAACCCCCCGTGTCCGATCTCATCGCTCGCTGTGAGCTTTGCTCCCTGCTGCGTCCACTTGCCTGCGGAACGGGCAAATTCCCAGGCGGCACCGACGCCGCCGTTGTCAGCGCCGGCGCCAATAAGCGCAGTGTCTCCGTCGCCGGAAAGCGCCACGCTCGTGCCGAAATTCCCTCCGCCGGTCTCGTCGGTCGGGGCGAGCTTCGACCCCTGCTGCGACCATCTGCTCCCCGAGCGGGCGAACACCCACGCCGCTCCCGACCCCGACGCGCCACCGACGTCGGGACTGCCCACGAGTGCCGTTGCGCCGTCGAGCGACAGGGCGACGCTGTAGCCGAAGCTGCCCACCGGTTGTGAGGAGGTGAGCTTTGGCCCCTGCTGGGTCCACGAGCTTCCCGAGCGGGCGAACACCCACGCGGCCCCCACGCCGGCGTTGTCGCCGTCTGCGCCAATCAACGCCGTGCTGCCGTCACCAGAGAGCGCCACGCTCCAGCCGAAGACGCCGGGAACGGCAGAGCCGCTGGACTCATCCGAGGCGGTGAGCTTTGACCCTTGCTGGGTCCACGTGCTCCCCGAGCGGGCGAACACCCACGCGGCCCCCACGGCCCCGTGATCGCCGGCGGCGCCGATCAGCGCCACCTGCCCGTCGCCGGACAGTGCCGCGCTGATGCCGAAGTTGCCCTGGCCACTCTCACCGGCCGCGGTCAGTTTGGACCCCTGCTGAGTCCATGTGCCGCCCGAGCGCGCAAAGACGTACGCCGCCCCGACGTTTCCGTTGTCGCCAGGTGCGCCGATCAACGCCGTGTTCCCATCCCACGAGAGCGCCACGGCATACCCGAAGGAACTGCGCCCAACAGGCGCATTGGCGGTCAGCTTCGGCCCCTGCTGAGTCCACGTTCCGTCGGTGCGCGTGAATACCCACGCCGCCCCGCTGCTGCCCGCGTCATTGAACCCGCCGACCAGCGCCGTCTCCCCGTCGCCCGAGAGCGCCACGCTGAAGCCAAACTGCCCCGGTCCACTCTCACCGCTGGCGGTGAGCTTTGCTCCCTGCTGGATGAGCGGATCGATCATCAGCGGATAGCGGGCGCCGCCGTCGGCCACCCGTACGAGCAGCCGCCGACCCGACAGCGACAGCCAGGCCCGGAGGCGCCGCCCCCGCGCATCGCGGGCCACCAAACCTCCATAGCGCAGTGCCACCCGCCTTGACCGCGTGAGGAACTCCACCCCCGAACCGACCAGGCGCGCGGACGGCCCAGCACGGCTCAGCGCCAGGGTCACGGCGCCCGCCGCACCCGCCGGACGCCTCGCCAGCGTAAACCCCTGTTCGATTCCCAGGGGTCCGGCGGCATACCACTCCTGCACTCCACCCGCGCGCGCGTACACGACGCGGTGAGTGCGCACCCGTGGTAGTACCGCAGGCAAGCGTCGCAGTCGCCCGCCCCGGCCCAGCGCCACCAGCCCGAGCGACAAACGTGCCCCGTCGCCCTGAACAGCGATGCCGTGGGTTCCCAGCGCCGCTGTTACACGGCCGCCGGCGAGTCCCAACCCGCCCCCCTGACGACGCGGCGCAAACCGCGGATCTGACGCGCCGAGCGCCGAGGACACCACCGCCTGGCCCTGCGCCGACAGGCGCGATAGGTCGGCCGCACCCCTCGCCCGCAGCGGGCGTGCGGACGCCGCCGACGGCGATCGACTGGACGCGGCCGACAGCACCCCTCCCGACGCGAGCACCACCAGCAGCAGAGGCGCCGCAAGCGACCACCACCGGTCGCGAGCGCGGCCCAGGGTGGATCGCGCCCAATGGCTCACCGGTGCGTCAGCGCCTTGTTGCGCTTGCGTCCGTTTTTGTGCTTCTTAGGTGGCTTGCGGCCGATCAGCTCTACAGGGTCGAAGCGGCTCACCGACGGCTCCGCAACCCCGAGCCTGGGGGCGATGTGAGGCTGCTTGGTGGCGATGTCGATCAGCGGGTCGTAGTTGGCGGCGTACATGCTCCGCCAGTAGTCGATCGCCAGATGCGGAACGTTCACGCCGACGATGTGGTTATTGAGGACCGCGCCGCTGAGCGTGTACACATCGACGTGATAGTCGCCCGGACTGGAGCCGTCGCTCGTGTAGTAGAGAACATACGTCTGCCCGGCCCCGTCCACCGCGAGGTCGAGGTAGGTGACTCCGGGGGTGAGCTGGAGCGTGTACTGCCCTTGCCCGCTGGCGCTCCGGCGCGTGCCCGCAGCCATCAGCGCGCGGCGTGTCACCGGGGGCTGGAAATACGGGACCGGCTTCCCGCTCAGATCGAATGCTGCCAGCTGCGGCAGCCCGTTGGCCGCCGCGACATCGAGCACCACCACCGTCCCGGGGTTGGTTACCGCGATCGCGATCGGCGAACCCAGCAAACCGATCTGGCTGCCGCTCCCGGCGCTATACGCCGCGAGCGGCGGACGCGCCGTGTTCACCGGCTGCAGCCACCCGAACCGGCCGCTGTCGGTGTGTATGGCCACGACCCGCCCCGACGAATGCAGCGCCGCCGCCGACACCGGCAGCACAAACGTCCCGTAAGAGACCGTCGAGTCCCAGCTCGGCGCGCCCGTCGTCGGATCGAGCGTCACCTTGCGTATGTGATAACCGGGAGTGCTGGGGTCAGGCTCGAGCAGCACGTTGTTACTCTGCTCTGTGGTTCTATCGACAAATTCGTCGAACAGGAGAAATGGCTGGCGCGTGTACCCCTCGGTGCTCGCCGGAGCCATCTGGATCGTGTCACCGCTCTGCGCGACCGGCACGCCGCGTACATAGAACTTGTCACCCTGCTGCCATACCACGCCGGCGACCCCCGCCAAGGTCGACACCGTCGTCGACATCACCTGCTGAATTCCGGAGCTCTCGAGCGTGCCCAGGTCGATGATCTGGTTCGACCACCTATAGCCGGGCGTCGGTGCCGTCGAGTTATACGCGGTCGTGACCGCGCGCTTGAACGCCGTCTTGGAATCGATCGGGACCATCAGCTCGGTGATCGTGATCGACACCTTCGACGCGACATTGTTCGGGTCGTCGTTGGTGAACTGTGCAGAGACGCCCGTCCCCACCTGCTGCCCCCGCGCATTGAGAAACACCACGCTCCACTGAATCAGCTTCCCGCCGAACGGGGCCGTCACCGCCACGTACAACGGACCGGCCTGGGCGGCGCCGCCCGGGTTCACCGAACCCGTCAGCGGATCGAACACCAGCGCGCCGTCGACCTTCGCCTCCAGTTGATACGAAACCGCCGTCTGTGGAAACGTTGCGTCCCGAGTATCGCGGTTGATCGTGATCGTCGCCGGATAGGTCAACGTCACCTCATTCTCGATCACCCACGGCGCCACGATCGACTCATCGCACACCTCGCCCAGCGTCACTGCATCTCCCACCGCCTCAATCACCGCGATCACCTGACCAATGAAAGGAATCGCGTCCGAGAGCTTGCTGGCACCAAGCAGACCGGCGATGACACCGGCGAGGTTGGCCCACAACGCACGAAAGTTCGCAGGGTTGAAGATGAGCTTCGGGATCACGGCCGCCAACTGAAGGAGGATGCTCCAAAGATTTTCTCTACTGCCACCGTTGGCAGAGATGCTGGCATAGGTCTCCGCGCCTGCGGCCAGGGTCACCGCTGTCGCCTCAGCAGCCGGCAGGGCCAACTGCAAGGCGCTAATCAGATCCTCGAAGACCTCCAGGGTTGGCAGGTCCGCCGAGCCACTCAGATATGGGCGGATGGCACCCCAGGTGGCGGCGATATCGAGGTCGGTTGCGAGCGCGAAGGCGTTCAAGCCGATCGTGAGGATGGCCGTCACGAGCGATGCGAACAGCACCTCGTCACTCGGGGCGATCAATTGGTTGCCGCTGGCGTCAAGGTAGGCGTTGGCGGGGAAGTACTGACGCCAGCTGCCGTCGAGCAGGTTGCTGCCGAGCCCGCAGAACAGCAGCCGAGCGGTGTGAGCGCCCTCGGGGAAATTAAGTGTGACGCCGATGTGGTTCTGGCCCCAAACCGGAATGCCAAGCACGGTGAACACTTGCGGCAGCAACCCCAGCGACTGCGAGTATTTCGTGTCAGGCCACTTGGCGTTCGGGTTGGCCGACAGGTTCTCGCCGCCCTTGCCGACATACTGAACGTATACCCACACCCAGCGCACCCAGTTGTTGTACAGCGTGAGCGGAACCTGGTTTGCGGTAACGGCACCACTGACGACCGTCTCGGTGCCGAAGAGGACGCCTGGGATCTTGACCGTCGGTTGGAGCGTAGCCCCCACCTTCCGCTTCGCCGACACCATCTGCGGCTGGGGCAAGACACCCTGCGACTGCACCCACGTCCGCTCCGACGCCGATGGATCTTGGTCCAGCGGCTGGTCGATCAGCGCTCCCAGATGCTGGTCGTTGCGGACCGCGGTAATTCCCGCGAGCAGCGCCGGCTGCAGCGCCCCGGCGAAGCCCGCATCGTTCTGCGGATTGAGCCGAAACGTCGTGAAGCCCGTCGAGGTGTAGCCCACGACCTTCCCGTTCTGGACGTTGGGGATCTTGATCGTTGCCGTGCTTCCGTCCGCGTTCGTCGCTGTCGGGAAGTCGGCGATGGCGTGGCCCCTCTTCTGCATCACTGTCATCGCGGTCGCCAGCGAGGTGACCGCCGGCTCCGCCGCCAACGTACTGTTCGTCTCGGCGGTCAGAGTCAGATTCGCGATGTTCGGGTGCCAGAACGTGAGGCCGACCGCCGTCGTGTACTGGTCAATAACCGTCGCGAGCTGCACCACACGCCGCACGGAACTGAGGTCGGTCGGATTCAGCCCAAGTCGCGCCAGACGATGGCGTGTGCCCACGACATGCTTGTAGGACCCCGTTGCGCGATGCGACCGCCGCGCGTGGGCGAGGACCGCTCCCCGCGGAGCATGCGACATCTGGGCGACCAGGACCTCGCGCCGACCCCGCTTGC
Source organism: uncultured Solirubrobacterales bacterium (assembly GCA_963796885.1). Taxonomy (GTDB): domain Bacteria; phylum Actinomycetota; class Thermoleophilia; order Solirubrobacterales; family Solirubrobacteraceae; genus Palsa-465. Next base: position 487,278 of record CAWCNP010000022.1, on the reverse strand, counting down.
CGCGCACCGAGACCATCAGCCCCGATCGGCCGGCAGCGTCACCCCCTTGACGTAGTGGGTTAGCTGCGAGAGATCGATGGCCTGCCACAGGCCACCGCTCTTCCTCAACGCCTCGCGCGAAGCCTTCGTGTACCGCTTGAGCGCAATCCGCTTGCCGTTCGCGTGCAACGTCAGCTGCGTCACGTGGCGCACATGCCCGAGCGCGAAGTGCAGGTCCGTCGTCTCGACCCTGCGCTTCTTTTTCGTGGCGGCGTCGGCGCCCGGCGTCCCGACGGAACCCAGCCCCAGCGCCGCGGCCGACGCCATCCCCGCTTTCAATACCGACCGTCGCCCCACCGGTGTCTGCCACAACTCCGCCAACAGCGACTCGCTCTCGCCGTCCAGCCTGCCCTGCCCGTCGCTCATCGTCTCCCCCCAAGGGTCGGAGTACGCCGTTCCACCAGCGACCCACGGCAACCATCCCCTCAGCTACCACAAGTCACGGCGCGACCAACGATGCCCTACGACGGGGGATCCGTCAACCCTCACCGCGACATCACCCCGGATGATTTCGCCATTCGGGCCCGGCCCCCCGGCGTCTGCAGACGACCTCGATCAGCGAGGCTATTACGAGTGGGCGATCCAGGGCTCGAACCTGGGACCTCTTCCTTATCAGCGAACCTCACCGGTAGGGTGGGTGTGGGTCCGATCTGGGGATTTGCGCTGGGACGGGCGATCGTCGCTCGTGCTGCGGGTCGATCGGGTGTGCGCCCAACACGAGATTCGTTCTCCGGCTGGCTGTCATGGCGGAAGCATCCGATGCCCGACCGTGAACGTGAGCCAACTTGCGCCGATCAGGAGCACGACGCTCGCCGAAGCGAGCCACCCAAACCAACGGCCCCTGACGCGGTCCGCCAGCACGACCACCGCCGGGAAGGCGGTTATCAACATCCTCGGATTCGGCGGCACGTTCTCCGTCGTCACGGCGAGGAAGCTGATGCCTGCAGTCCAGATCAGCGCCTCCATCGACATCGTTCGGCGGTTGCGATAGACGAAGATCAGGAGCATGAACAGCACGAGCGCGCCGATCACAGCGACCACCGGCTTGTACGTGCTCTTCCCGGGCAGCGGGTGCGTGATCTGGGCCAGCGCGGCGTTCAACAGGTCGACGAGCGCCAGCGGATTGGTGCGCTCCTTCCACGCGTCGTGCTGGGCGCTCAGGGTGGCGAACGGCGTCCCCGTCCGGAGCCACAGATAGCTGGCGAACGCGGCGACACCGGTGAGTGAGAGCGCGGGCGCCCATAGGCTCGTGCGCACCGATCTATTGGCACGGTCGCGCCGGTGGAGCTCACGCGCGGCCGCTGTGGCGCAAACCAGGATAAGAACCAACCCCTGAGGCGCGGTCGCCGTCGCCATACCCGCCAACGCGCCCGCCAGCACCCACCTGCGGCGCTGGAGCGCGAGGATGCAGCCCGCCGCAAGCGGAATCAGCAGGCCCTCGGCGTAGACCATCGAGAAGACGACCGAACCCGGGAAGAGGCAGAAGATCACGGCCGCTCGCCGCCCGGCCTGGACTCCCCACCACGCAGTCGCCAGGCGCTGGACGAGCACCGTGGCGACGAGGCCCCCGACCCCCGAGACGATGACGCCGGCGAGATTGATCTGCTCGGCGAACGGCAGAGTGCTACCGAAGTGCGCGATCACGCCGGCCACCCTTCTGACAACAAGCGGATACAGGGGGAAGAACCCGAGGGGCGTCTGCCCGTGGCCTGCATGCGCCGGGTACCAGTGCAGCGCCAGCTCGCCGTACCACTTCCCGTCCCAGCTCGCGAACTGCGCCAAGAACGGCTGGCGCCGGACGTGATGCTCCACCGCGGCCATCACCACGAGAACCATGCGGCTCGACAGGAACACGAGCACCGGCCACCTGAGCGTCACGATGAGCGGCGCGAGCCTTGCTCTCATCGATGCCAGCTCGGACGGCAAGTACCGCAATGCATCCAGGGCGGGGGTCAGGCTGAAACTAGGCTCAGAGATCGCCAGCGCCGAGCCGAGCCTCGCGGCCGGCAGCGCGATCGCGCAGACCAGGAACGGCTCGAGGAACGCGCCGTAGTGGGGGTAATAGTCCGGCGGCCACAGGAAGGCGGCGACTACCAGCGCGGATGTCGCGATCGAGAAATGCTCGAGTGGTGGCGGACGGCGGCGGGAGATGACCGTCGCGGCGACGACACATAGGGCGATGAAGGCGCACAGCGCGGCAGCCACCGCGACCGTGACGCCGACTCGCGGATTCAGATCCCTGATTCCCGTGAAGCTGATCAGGCGTGTTACGACGGGGACCCGGGCGATATCGGTGCGCGCGAGTTGCGAAAAGATGACGTCGCGTGTGAACGCCGTCGGCGCGATCGCGACGAACGGGAGCGCGAACACCGCCGGCGCGGCGATCACGCCGCCAACATAAGCGAGTGTCCTGCGCCGGTCGGCCAGTGCGAGAAAGCACACGACCAGCACGATCGCGGGCAGAACCGCCCACACCTTGATGACACACGCGAATCCGAGCGCGGCGCCTCCGAGTAGGCACCGGTATGAGCGCGCAGTAAGTCGGTCGCCATCGAACAGCAGGAGCAGGCCGACAAGACAGAAGAGCACGAGCCAGGGCTCGAGGAGCACGCTGTGCGAAGCGATGATCGCGTCGGGACTGATCGCGAACAGCCCGCACGCGAGGGTCGTCGCGACGACGCCACGGTGGCGGACCAGGAGACCCACGAGCGCGACATTCGAAGCTCCGGCCAGCGCAGTCAGGACGCGAGCGACCGCAAAGGCCGAGTCGCTGCCCACGACCTTTCCGAGAAGCGCCACCGGAGCCAGCAGCACGGTGATCCCAGGCGGCTGGACGAGCGCAAAGTCACGGTAGGGAAGGCTTCCATTCACCAGCCGCAGGGCACTCCCAAAGTCCACACCGTCGTCGTAGCCAGACACTCCGAGCAGATAGTTGGGCCGGCTCAGCTGGTACAGGCGCAGGAGCAGTGCCAGCGCGGTTGCGGCGACGATGCTTAGCGGAACGCCGCGCGCAAGCGGCGATCGCGGCCGAGCCGCTGTGGCGAGCTCGAACCGGTGCGGTCGCCCCTCGGCTTGGAGCTCTGGGGCAAGGCCGACGCTCATGTGGGCGCAATGCGCTCGAACGCCGCGACCAGATGATCGAGCACCCGTATCGGTCGGCGCCGAGCGCGGCCTAGCACGCGCCGCATTCTCGCCGCCCCGGCGGACGCTACGTACGGCCCGGTGGCAGATGCGCGGGGGCGATTCGTCCGCAGGCGCCCATAGTCTCGGACCGATGGAGTCCGCATCGCTGCCCATACAGGCGAGCGACCGGTCGACGGCGTCCGGCCGCAGGCGCGCGTGGAGTGTGCTCCTCCCGTGCCTCTACGCCCTCGGCGTGTTGGGCCTCGGGGCGATGGCAGTGGTTCGCTTCAATCACGAGAGGAGGTTGAGCACCTTTAACCCAGCCGCTGCCGCGGACGCGCGGATCCCGGCCGGCGCCTGCGTGCTGACGGACGTCGCCTCCTACACGATCGTGGCCGATCGGTTCTTCTCGGCGGACTCAACGTGCCCGCAGCTGATCGATTCGATCGGGACCGACTACGCGCTCGCCAACGGTCGCAACGCGCTCGTCGGCGCGGGCCGAAATCCGGCCGTTCAACGTGAATGGGAGGCAGCGTTCCGGCAAGCGCAGTTCGTCTGGCTCAACTGCGCGCCGGTCACGAGTCCGTCGTGCGCGAATGCGACCGGCCGGCGCATCCCCTGGACACCGGCGATCAGTGCGTATTTCACGACTCACTTCCGAGCAGAGCCCGGCGCGGCCGGCTTTCTCTTCGTCCGCGTTCGTCGCTGACTGGGACGGCGCACGCGCCCCGTTTGGAGAACGCTCAAGTGGGCGATCCAGGACTCGAACCTGGGACCTCTTCCTTTGCATCGTGGCGGCGTATCCAGATGCGGTGTTTGCTCGCGCAGGCGCGAGATGCTGGGAGGGCGTTGACGCCCGAGCCGCCTTAAAGCCATCCGGTTCCGCTCATAGCCTGCTCGCTCGGTGCCCCCCGCCCCAGACGTCCCGCCCAATCTTCGCCGGCTCATCGCGGCCTTTCCACTCATCCTGGTCCTTGGCAGTTGCGTGGCCGGAAGGCGGGTTGTCGTCCTCATGTGCGTCAGCACAGCTGGGCTCATTGGGGCCGACTGGCTCACCTTTGTTCGCTACGTGTTGCCTCCGTGACGATGGGTGTCCGGTCGACTCAATCGCCTGGCCTGGACACGTCCGGAATCGCTCATCATCGTGAGCCGTCACCGACGCTCGGATGGCCCCAGCTGGAGGCGCCCCCGCGAGTTCGGGGGTCGATCCGGGGCACGATCTCGAGCCGTCCGCTCGTCGCACAGTTGGCGATTCTTGGCGGCTTTTTGGCAGCGGGAGTTCTGGCGACGTGGCCGCGAGCGCGTGACCTGTCCGGTCACATGCCGGCCACTCGCGACGCCGGGAGCTACATATGGGGCTTCTGGTGGGTCGCCCATCAGCTCGAGCACCTGAGCAATCCGTGGTTCAGCCGGTACATCGCAGCGCCGGTGGGGGCGCCCCTCGGCCTTCACGCGCTGATGCCGCTGCCGGACATCCTGATGATGCCCGTCACGATCGTGTTCGGGCCCGCCGCGTCGTACAACCTCGTGTCGATCGCGATCCCTGGGCTCTCGAGCTATGCCGCCTACCGCGTCGCCCGCCTGTGGCTGCCAACGCAGGCCGGCGCGATCGCCGCCGGCGCATTCTTCGGCCTGTCCTCGATGCTGTCGTGGCGCGCCTGGTATCACCTGAACCTCGCCGCGGGGGCCGTGTTCTTCCCCCTCGCCCTGGAGGCTGCGGTGCGGCTCGGACGGCGGCCCTCGCGCCGCCAGGCGGTGATTCTCGGCCTCGTGCTGGGCGGGGCGCTACTGACCGATCAGGAAATGGCCGTGCTCGCGGGGGTGGTGGCGGGACTCGCTCTCCTCCCGTGGCTGATCGAAGGTCCGAGGTGGAAACATCTCAGGCTCACGGGCCTGGCCGCGCTTACCGCTGGGCTGTTCGCCGCTCCTCAGATCGCGGCCATCGCAGCACAAGTCAGTTCGGGCGGAGCCACCTCCTCCCCGTATGCCTTGGGTGCAGATTACGTCGGCAGCAGCGTCAGCCTGGACGGAATGTTCGCGTTCTCACCCAGGGTGCGGGACTTCGGCCTTGGACACGTCGGCCTCGTCGACAACAGCCGCCTGGGTGACGGCATCCATACATTTGGGCTCATCCTAACCCTCCTCGCGCTGGTCGGACTGTTCCTGGCTCGCCGGCGGAGGAGCGCGTGGCTGCTCACCCTTCTCTGGGCCGGATGCGCGGCGCTGGCGTTGGGGCCCGTGCTGCGGCTCGGCTCTCATACCGTGGTTCCCGCGGCGTTGCAACTCGACGGTCAGCGGGTGTCGGCGCTCATGCCGTTCACCTGGTTTGTCCAGCTTCCGCTGCTCTCGGGCTTCCGCGAGGCGAGTCGGATCATGACGCTCGGCATGCTGCCCGCCGCCCTGCTGGCGGGCGCTGCCGTGGACTGGCTGCGCGACCGTGCCGCGCTGGCGGCGATCATCGTCGTCGCCCTCGCCTGCCTGGAGCTCGGCTGGTCCGGCGCTGGGGCGATTGGGACTCTGCCCACCGCTCTGCCTGCCGTGGACCGCGGAATGGTCGCGGATCACTCGCACTCGATCGTGGTCGATGTCCCCTACGGCATCCGGGGCGGAACGAACTGGAACGGCCTCGGTTTCGATCCTGACGCGCAGGTGCTGGCTGCCGCCGATGGCCATCCACGCGCCGTCGGCTTCATCTCGCGCATTTCTCCCCACACCCTGGCCGGACTCGACAAGAACTCCTTCTACACCCGACTTCTCGCCGCCCAGCAGGGCTATGGGATCACACCCACCCAGCTTGCGGCAGCGCGCGCCAACGCCCGTGCGCTGAACATCGGTTGGGTGCTCATGTGGAGCTGGCCCGACGCCCATGCGCCTCGCGTTCAGGGCTACATCCGCCAATTGGGATTCAGGTTCGACTACCAGGCCGACGGCGTCCAGGTCTACAGGGCCGGGGGCGCTCAGTTAGGGTGAGCGGCTTGTTCGGCCCCGTCGCCTCGAGCTGAGGCCGGAACGGGCGACCCCACGCGGCATTACTTCCTGACTGCGCGGGACGGGCACGGCTGACCTCGTGGTGGTAGACAGCCTGTCGCACGATCGGCGCGCGAACGCGACGCTACGCGCCCTCGATGTCCTCCGGCCCAACGTAGTTCTCGGCCTCCAATGCGGGCGCCGGCTGGAGCCCGTGCAGGACGAGGCCACTGCCCGCACGGAGGAAGTCTTTGCCGAGGTCTTCACCCGGGTCTCGTGCCATGGCTTCCCGGCGACCGGCACACGCAGAGGCAGGCGCGCTGCTGTGACCGCGTGACGCCCCTGCTTCCAGAACGCATCCATTCCCCCCCGGTCCAAGGTGTCCTGACCTATCCCCGGGCCGATTCAAATCCGATCTCTGCAGGCCTTTTGTCGAGTGGGCGATCCAGGACTCGAACCTGGGACCTCTTCCTTATCAGAGAAGCGCTCTAACCGACTGAGCTAATCGCCCTGGTCTCTGGCGCGTCGCCGTGAGCTCGGCGCGTCGTCGACCCATGTTATCCGTGCGCGCGAGCCGGGGCCACCGGGTTGCGGTGGTTTAGGCCGCGCGGCGGACCCGCAGACGGCGGGCGAGCTCGAGGGCCGCATCGAGCGACTCGAAGCTGACCTGGGCGCGGTACCCGCGCCCAGGGCCCGGGCTTACGTCGACGTCCGCCCCCAGCGCCTCGCTCAGGGCGTCGGAGATCTGCTCGACCGCGGCGGCCTGGTCGGGGTGCAGCGCGCGGCGGCGCCTGGTCGCTTTGCCCTCCGGCTTGGAGGCGGCCGTCGCCCGCGCCCGGGCCTCGAGTTCGCGGACGGACCACTGGCCGGCCACGGCGTCGCGGGCGAGCCGGCGGCGCTCGGGATGGTCCTCGGCGAGCAGCAGTGCACGGCCGTGACCCTCGGTCAGCTCACCGTTCTCGATCAGCTCCAGCGACTCGTCGGGCAGCTCGAGCAGGCGGATGAGGTTCGAAACCGCGACTCGACTCCTGCCGACACGCAGGCCGACCTCCTCGCGGGTCAGGCCGAGCTCATCGGTCAGCGCCGCACAGGCGCGCGCCTCCTCGACCGGATTCAGGTCCTCGCGGGCCATGTTCTCGATCAGCGCCACCTCCAGGGAGGCAGCGTCGTCGTGACGACGCACAATGGCCGGGATGTCCCCGACCTCGGCGAGCCGGGCTGCCCGCCACCGTCGCTCGCCGGCGATCAGCTCGTAGCGGCCTCCGACGAGCGGGCGGACGAGGACAGGCTGAAGCACGCCGCGGGCGCGGATTGAGTCGGCCAGGCCGAGCAGCGTTTCCTCATCGAACGTCCCGCGGGGCTGGCGGGGGTTCGGCGCGATCAGCTCGACCGGGATCTGCCGGAACTCCTCGGGCTCTTCCTTGGGTACCGTGGAGAGGATTGCCGCCAGTCCGCGGCCCATGCCCTTCTGTCGCTCAGCCACGAGCGGCCACCTCCTTTGCCAGCTCGAAGTACGCGTCCGCGCCTGCACAGTGGGGGTCGTGGTGAATCACCGGCTTGCCGAAGCTGGGCGACTCGCCGATACGGACGTTTCGCGGGATCACCGTATCGAACACCAGTTCGGGAAAGTGCTCGCGCACCTCGCGCTCGACGTCCTGCGCCAGCCGGGTCCGGCCGTCGTGCATGGTCAGCAGCATGCCGGCCACGGTCAGCCGGGGATTGAGCTCACGCTGGACGAGCGAGAGGGTGTCGAGCAGACCGGCCAGCCCCTCGAGCGCGAAGTACTCGGCTTGGACGGGCACGATCACGCGATCGGCAGCCACCAGGGCGTTGATGGTCAGCGGGCCGAGCGAGGGGGGACAGTCGAGCAGGACGAAGGCGTACCGGTCACGGATCGGCTGCACGGCGTCACGGAGCCGGGTCTCGGAGCCGGGCTCGCGCGGCAGCTCGACCGTTGCCCCGGCCAGATCCGGGCCGGCCGGAGCGAGGGCAAGATGCTCGATCGCCGTGGGCACGATCACGTCCTCGAGCGGCGTCGAGCCCACCAGCGCGTCGTACACGGTGAGGGGGCGATCCTTACCGATCCCCAGTCCCAGCGTGGCGTTGCACTGCGGATCGACATCGACGACGAGCGCCTCGTAACCCGCCTCGGCCACGCACGCAGCGAGGTTCACGGCGGTGGTCGTCTTGCCCACCCCGCCCTTCTGGTTGGCGATCGCGTAAACGGTCCCCATGGTGTCCATGAAGCTACCGGCGCCGGCGGTCAGATGTCGGGCAGGCCGCGGCGGCTCACACTGCAGCTATGCGCGTGCCGCCGAGTGGGCGCTTCAGCGCCATGCCTGGCCGGCGCGGGAAGCGCTCTGGCGTCGGTCTCACCTTCAACATGAGGTGCAGATGCCGGTGCTGGGCGCCGGCATAGGGCTTGACCTGGAGCACGTCGGCGACCTCGAGACCGAGCTCGGCAGCGGCAACCGCAGCGGTTTGCTCGCCGTCCGGCTCGCGGCGGCCGCGCCATACCACCAGCGCCCCGCCGACACGGAGAAGCGGCGCCGCGTATTCAGCCACGACGCCAAGTGGCGCCAGCGCCCGGGCTGTGACCAGATCGAGGCTGGTCAACCCCTCCCGCCACTCCTCGGCACGAGCTCGGATGCTGTAGGCGTTCGCGGCGCGGGAGGCTCGGATCGCGTCCTCGAGAAACGCCACCTTTCGCGTATTGCTCTCGACCAGGGCCACCCGGCTGCCCGGGAGTGCGACCGCCAGTGGAAGGCCCGGAAAGCCGGCTCCCGATCCGAGGTCGGCGATCGCCTCAGCGCCGCGTACCCGCGGGATGTCGAGGGCGACGAGCGAATCGGCGAGATGGTCCTCGAGTGCCCGAAGGGGCTCGCGCACAGTGGTTGGGGCACGGTCATCCTCGGCCACGACGGCGAGGAGCGCAAGCAGCTGATCGACGGATGACGGCGGGAGGTCGTAGCGCGCCGCCAGCCCGCGAACACCTCCGGCAACCTCGTCGGCCGCCCGGGCGTGCGCCATCTTTCGCTACCCCTCCGCGCGCGCCCGTTCTCGGGCGATATATGGCGCGTACCGCTCGCGCATTGCCTCCAGCCTCTCGGCCGCATAACCGTCAAGTCCAGCGTGAAGCTCTTGCTCGAGTAGAGGTAGAACGTCGCGGACCAGAACCCTTCCCCGCGCCATCCACTGGTAATAGGACCTGCCGCCGTGGTGATAGGGGCCGTAGAGCCGCGTCTCGGGGAAGCGTTCGACCAGCCAGGCGAATAGCGCCTGATGGCGGACGTGCATCCGCAGCGTGACCTGCGGCTGCTTGCCATCGCCACCGAACGAGCCCTCACCAATGAGCAGGCCCACGATCACGCCGCGATCGAAGTCGGACAGAGCGCCCGTGTTGGACGAGCTCGCCATGCTCGAAGTTGTATCGCTCACGTTGTTTCACCGTCAAGAAAAACGTGAAACCGCCGGTGGCCCTGAATGGTGTAAAGGTCACAGTCGCGGCGCTCAAATGGAGGAGACTGACGTTGACGGCGTGGTGGGCCGCCGCGCACACCGGACCCGGCAAACCGGAAACCCCGGGCCAACAAGAGACCCCGGGCCACCGGACGTCCGCGACTTCAATCCACGAGCGGCGCCACAACCAGCCGGCGCGCAGGCTCCTGCCCCTCCGAGTACGTCTCGACGTCGTGGCGGGCCTTGAGGTGCTCGTGCACGACCTTGCGCTCCAGTGCGCTCATCGCCTCGAGCGCCACCGGGCGATTGTCGCTCACGGCGGTCTCAGCCGCCTGGTCGGCGGCGGCGCGCAGTGCGGCCTCGCGCCGTTCGCGATAGCCCGAGGCGTCGACGACCACCTGCTTGCGCTCCGACACTCCGCGGAAGGCGATCCGGTAGGCGAGGTGCTGGATGGCGTCGATCGTCTGGCCGTGATGCCCGATCAGGAGCCCGAGGTCGTCGCCGGTGAACTCCGCCGAGATCGCGTCGCCGTCCTCAGAGATCTCAATGCCGGCGTCGACGCCTACCGCGGACCGGATCTGCTCGAGCAGATCTTGGACGCGCACTCCCGCCTCGCTCAGCTGCTCCGGCATCCGCTACCTCCGTCGCCCGGAGCGCTTCTTCTTCTTCCTTGGTGAAGGCGGAGGCGGTCCGCCGCGCTGGCGCTGTCCGTCGCCCGCGCTCTTCCCACCGCCAGACCCAGAGGCGCCGCGGGAGCCGGAGCGCGGCTTTCCACCGCCCACGGCGGCGGGTTCCTCGCTGGACTTGGGCCGCCCGCGCAGCAGACTCCCAAGGCCGCCGCTCGACCCGTTGCCATCGGCGGTCTGAGCTCCGTTGCCACCGCCGAGCCGTGGCAGCTTAAAGCCGCCGCCACCACCACCACCTCCGCCACCGGCTGCGGCCGTCGCCGTCGCGGGCGGGCCCATCGGCCCGATCCGTCTTCGTACCACGTATTGCTGGGCGATCGTCCACGTGTTGGTGGTGATCCAGTAGACGATCACGCCGGCCGGGAAGTTGATGATGAAGATGACGAAGAACAGCGGCATTACGATCATGATCCGCCGTTGGGTGGTGTCCATCGTTGGGCTCGACATCATCAGGCTCGACGCGAGCTGCGTTCCGACGTAGAGCACGATCAGGACGATCAGGACGGCGCCCGAGGCCTTGTTCGTCAGGTCCGGGATGAACAGGAAGCCCGCGCCGTTGTTGGGACCGCAGGGAACTGTGTGCGCGTGGCTGATGGGTGTCGTCGCCGCGATGTGCTGGGCTGCGCGCTGGGTCTGCGGACAGATGTCGATGCGCAGGCTTGAGCGCAGCATGTAGAACAGCGAGATGAAGACCGGGAGCTGGGCGACGAGGGGCAGGCATGAGCCCAGCGGGTTGACCTGGTTCTCCTTGTAGAACTTCATCAACTCCTGCTGCTGGCGCTGCTTGTCGTCCTTGTACTTCGCTTGCAGCGCCTTCATCTCCGGCTGCAGCTTCTGGAGCTTCTGCATCGAGTGGAACTGCTTGACCGTGAGCGGAATCAGACATGCCCTGACGAGGATGGTGAGCAGAACGATCGACCAGCCCCACGACCCACCGATCACCCCGTGGATCCCCTTCAGCACCGCCTCGAACACATCGATCAGCGGTTGGAAGATGTTCGCGTCTATGAACATTGCTCAGGCACTCGCGGCCGGCGCTCGGGACTTGAAAAGCCGCTGATCCTCGACGGGATCGAACCCTCCATGGCTCCACGGGTTGCATCGCAGGAGCCGCCAGCCGGCCAGGACCAGCCCGCGCAGTATGCCGAATCTCTCGATCGACTGCGCGGCGTACTCCGAGCACGACGGGTAGTACTTGCACCGCGCGCCGAACAGCGGCGAGAACAGCCGCTGGTAAAGGCGGATCGGCGCTACCAGCACCTTTCGCAGCGCCCTCACTGTGCACCCTCGACCTTGTCGATCAAGTCCGCCAGGGCCCGGCGCACTCCGGTCAGACCCTCGCGCACGGCCAGCGCCCTGGCATCGGTTCGGGCCACGACCACGGCGTCGGTTCCAAGCGGAAGCCGCGGACTCTCGGCGGCGAAGGCCTCCCGCAGCAGCCGTTTCACGCGGTTTCGCTCGACGGCGCCCCCGACCTTCCTGGACACCGATAGGCCGAGCCGGGCCTGCTCCTCGTCGCCGCGTGGGAACACGTACAGGACGAACTCGCGGCCGGCATGTGAGCGCCCGGTCCGGAACACGCGGTCGAAGTCGGCACTCCTCGACAGCCGCCCCCGACCGGATTTCGACCGGGCACCGGCTGCGCGATTCATCACACGGTAAGGCGCTTGCGGCCCTTTGCCCGCCGGCGCTTGAGAGTCAGCCGACCTCCGCGCGTGCTCATGCGAGCACGGAAGCCGTGGGTCCTCGCTCGCTTGCGCTTTTTCGGCTGATAGGTGCGTTTCATATCTCACGGCCCAGGGGCGGGTTCGGTCCAGTATACGCAGCGACAATCGGCGCACAGAATTGGCCCAAACCGAGCCTCGCACACCCTGCAGACGCTTTTTCTCGCCATTTGCGCCAACCCCCCTCCGTGGGCCCCCGCCGAGCCAAAGGCCGCTGATATATTCGCCCGCTCGGGCAGCTCGGCTGGTTGTCCAAGGAACACCTCACCAACGGTCCCCGGAACCTCCCGGAGAAGGAGTCGCTTGGAGCTGCCCACGCAACTCGAGCTCGGTCCTGCCTGGCACGACATTCGCGGCCAGGTCCGCCAGGCCGTCGGCGACTCAACCTTCGACATCTGGATCGCTCCGCTCGAGGTCAAGGCGTGGGACGGTGATGTGCTCGTCATCGAGGCACCCCGAGCAACTCAAGCATGGGTGGCCAAGCGCTTCGGCCGCATCCTCGAGAGCTGCGCCCGGACCGTGTTCGGACCCGACGCGACCATCTCGTTCGGAGGGGGCGAGAGCCAGCGTCACTCCACCTCGAGCCGAGACCGGCCCGATGCCATCGGGTCGCTGAATCCCCGTTACAGCTTTGAGCAGTTCATCATCGGGGACGGCAATCGGCTCGCCCACGCTGCCTCGTTGGCCGTATCCGAGCTCCCAGGGCAGGCCTACAATCCCCTATTCCTCCACGCGCCGCCGGGTCTCGGCAAGACCCACCTCCTGCACGCGATCGGAAACTACGTGCTGGCTTTCGGAGGTGGCGCTGCCGTCCGTTACACGACCGTCGAGAACTTCACAAACCATTTCATCAGCGCGCTGAGCACGCGCTCGATAGACCGCTTCAAGCACGCATACCGCGACGCCGACGTCCTTCTCATCGACGACGTCCAGTTCCTGGCCAGCAAGGCCAAGACCGAGGAGGAGTTTTTCCACACCTTCAACGCCCTCTACGAGAACGGTCGCCAACTGGTGCTTACCTGTGATCGCCTGCCCCGCGAGCTCACGATGGTCGAGGAACGCTTGCGAGAGCGCTTCGAGTCTGGACTCGTGGCCGACATCAGGCCACCGGACTTCTCAACTCGCGTGGCGATTCTCCGCAAACGAGCAGCGATCGACCGCGTCCCCCTCCGGGACGCAGCGGTCCTCGACCTCATCGCCGAGCGCGTCACCGACAACATCCGTGCGCTCGAGGGAGCGCTGATCCGGATCGTCGCTCATCACTCACTGACCGGGCGCCCCATCGATACTGGACTCGCCGCCGATGTCCTCGATCACATGTATCCCAGTCGTCGAGCCGGGCGCATGAGCATCGACGAAATCAAGACCACCATCGCCGCCCACTACGACCTCTCCGTCGCGGAACTGGTCTCAGCCAGCCGAGCCGGCAGGATTGCCTGGCCGCGTCAGCTGGCGATTCACGCCGCGCGCGAGCTAACTGGCCAATCCCTCCAGTCCATCGGTGCGGCCTTTGGTGGGCGCAACCATGCCACCGTGCTCCACGCCTGCCGGCGAGTGGCCGAGCGTGTTCATACAGACCCCGAGTCGGCGGCTGAGGTCCAACAGCTGATCGCCGCCCTTCGCTCGCGGCAAGGCGACCGCGTGTGTTGACACACTTGTCTGTCCTCCTCGAGCGACAACTACTCCGCTCGTTGCGGGCGAATACCCACTTCTCCACAGCTTCTATTCGACCTATGACTTCTACCTTCCTTCTGAGGTATTCATCGTGAAGATCTCCCTCGAGCGAGACGTCCTACTCGGACAGCTCCAGACCGTCAGCCGCGTGGCCTCAACGCGGAGCGCGATTCAAGCGCTCTCGGGCGTCCAACTGGCGGCATCCGCCGGCAGCTGTGAGCTGAGGGCGACCGATATGGATGTGGGCCTCCGCGTGCCACTCGAGGCTGATATCGCTCGGGAGGGCGTCGTTGTCCTGCCTGCGCGGCTGATCCTGGACGTGGTTCGGGCACTTCCTTCGCCCGAGGTCTCGATTGAACTGCGGCCTGCCGAGCAGGACGTCGAGCTCGTGTCCGGCTCGGCGACGTTCCACATCCGGACGCTTCGCACCGAGGATTTCCCGCCGTTTCCCGAGCCCGATCCCGACAGCGCCATCTCGCTCCCCGCTGAGGCATTCGTCTCGACCGCGCTGAAGGTGGCCGGCTCGGCATCGCGCGATGAGACCCGGCCCGTGCTCACCGGGATCCTTGTCTCTGCGTCGGACCGCGAGCTGCGGATGGTGGCCACCGACTCCTACCGGCTGAGCGTGAAGGAGACCAAGCTCGATGCACCCCTTGCGTCGGCCTTCGAAGTCAATGTGCCGGCTCGAGCGCTCCAGGAGCTCGCGCGCGTCGCCGTCCACGGCGAGGACGACGATCTCAGTGTCAGTGTTCGGCAGAACCAGGTCCTGTTCGTGCTGGGCCGGGTGATCCTGTCCTCGCGATTGATCGACGGACAATTCCCCAACTATCGCCAACTGCTCCCGGAGTCCTTCGAGCACGAACTGAGAGTGGCGGGCGGAGAGCTCGCCGACGTCGTGCGCCGCATCAGCCTGCTGGCGCAGAAGAACGCCCCGCTGCGGCTCGCATTCAAGCCCGGCGAGCTGACCGTCTCAGCCCAGACGCCGGATGTGGGCGAGGCCATGGAGTCGCTCCCGGTTTCATTCCAGGGCGAGCCACTGGAGATTGGCTTCAATCCGGAATTCCTCCGCGCCGGCCTGGAGGCCGTCGAGGAGGGTGATGTGCGCCTGAAGCTGATCAGCCCCCTGCGCCCCGGGCTCATCGAGTCCGGAGACGACAGCGGCTTCCGGTACCTGATCATGCCGATCAGGCTCAACGTGTAGACCGACGAGTATGCGCGTCGTCGAAGTCAGCCTGCGCGACTTTCGGGGCTACCACGACGCGCAGGCGGTCTTGGGCGGTGGCCTGACGGTGGTCGCAGGTCCCAATGGCGCTGGCAAGACGAACCTTCTCGAGGGGTTGTACTTCGGCTGCACGGGGCGCTCGTGCCGCACCAGCAACGAGCGCGAGGTGGTTCGGTTCGGTGCCCAGGCCGCGCGAGCTGTCGTCGAGGCGGAGGACGACGATGGCGCCCACGAATTGTCGGTTGGATTCGCCCCCGGGGAGCCGAAGCGGATGTGCTTCGACGGCGCGTCCGTGGAGCGTCTGCTCGATGTGCCGAACCGTCCCCTGGTCAGCGTGTTCCTGCCCGATCGTCTCGAGTTGGTCAAGGGCGCCCCGTCGCTGCGCCGGGCCCATCTCGACCAGTTTGTGGCCGCGCTGCGCCCGGCTCGTGGCGCGACGCGCCGCGCCTACGCCCAGGCCCTCGCCCAGCGCAACGCCCTCATTGCCCGGATTCGCGCCGGTGGCGCCTCGGGCGCCTCTCTGGCCACCTGGGACAGACAGCTCGCCGGCTACGGGATCGCGCTGATGCGTGATCGAGCCGATGCTGTGCGGGCGATCGCCCCCGGGTTCGCGCGCATCGCCGACGAGCTGGGACTGCCGGGCGAGTCGGAGGTCGCCTACCGTCCGCGCTGCGCCGCTGGCACCGCCGATGAGCTGGTGTCCGAGTTGGGCACGCGCATCGACGGCGACCTGGCGCGGGGATTCACCGGGCACGGCCCTCATCGCGATGATCTCGCGCTGGTCAGGGATGGCCATGACCTGCGCGCCTACGGCTCCCAGGGCCAACAGCGCCTGGCCCTGCTGGCCCTGCTCCTCGCTGAGCGGGAGGCGATCGCCGCCAGCCGTGACGCAGCGCCCATCCTGCTCCTCGATGACGTGATGAGCGAGCTCGACGGCCAGCGACGGCGCGCGTTGGTGGAGCTCCTGCGCGCTGGTGGCGGCCAGGCCGTCCTCACCACCACGGACCTCGATTACGTCCCCGGCGCGCACGAGCCCGACGTGCGGCGAATCGCCATCGCCGACAGCCAGATCCTTCACGAGACGGCGGTGGTATGACACACCGCCGCCGCAGCCCGCGGTCGCTGACGTTCGCGCTCGACTCGCTCGTCGAGGGCCTTTCCCCGGACACGGTGTTGGCCGGCGTCCAGCGCGCGTGGCCGGCGGCGGTCGGGGCATCGATCGCGGCGGAAGCGGTCCCGACCGCCGAGCGTGGCGGCGTGGTCACGATCTCGTGCTCGGCGGCGGTGTGGGCCCAGGAGCTCGACCTGATGGCTCCCTCGATCCTGCCTCGCCTGAACGAGCTGCTCGGCGAACCGAGGGTGCAGAGGCTACGGTGCGTCGCCCTATGAGGCGCGCGCTGGCGTGTGTGGCGGTCCTCGCCGGCCTGGCCGGCGCTGCACCGGCCACGGCGGATCTGAGTACGTACGGCTACAGCAATAGCCGCACCGGCTCAGACCCAGCGCCCGCCGGCATCGGCACTGGGTCGGCCGCGCACATGCGGGTGGCGTGGAAGACCCATCTTGATGGCGCCATCAACGGCCAGCCCCTCATCCTCGACGGCGTGCGAGTCGGAAGGCGCATCCGCGATGTGGTCCTGGTCGGAACCGCGCATGGCGAGGTGGCTGCGCTCGACGCCGACACCGGCGAGCTCCTCTGGCACCGTCGCCTGTCCCAGCGCAGGATCGAACCCGACTGCGACGCCAGCCCCGATGGTCACTTCGGCATCACAGCAACGCTCGTCGCCGACCGCCAGGCGGGCCGCGTCTATGCCGTCGACATCGATGGCAAGGCCTGGGCGCTGCGCCTCGGCTCGGGCCGGGTGCTGCGAGGGTGGCCTGTCCGGGTGCATCCAAAGGGAGCCGATTTCGTCTGGGGAGCGCTGACGCTCTCGCGCGGTTGGCTCTACGTTCCGGTCGCCTCGCTGTGCGACGTCGGCCACTACAACGGCGGGGTCACCGAGATCTCGCTGGCGCATCCAAGCACGGTCCGGCACTGGTTCACCACCGGCGGAACGGGCGCTTACGCTGGCGGCATCTGGGGCTGGGCGGGCCTGTCGGTCGACCCGCACAGCGGCGATCTTTACGCGGCGAGTGGCAACTCGATCGGCACGGCGGGCGAGGCGGCCGGCGCGGCCGAGGCGGTCATCGCCCTCAGCCCGAGGCTTTCCTTGCTACAGGACAACCACCCTCTCCATCCGCCCTACAAGATCGGAGATCGCGACTTTGGCACGACGCCGGTCCTCATCCATCGAGCCGGCTGTCCCGCTCAGCTGGTGGCGATCAACAAGGACGGCGAGCTGTTCGTCTACAACCGCGCCCACATTTCGGCCGGCCCCGTCGAGCGCCTCGGCGTGGCGGCCTCCTCGCCCGGCTCGATCCCGCTCTACGGGGTGCCGGCGTTTGATCCCGCCACCGAGACGCTCGTGCTGGTCAGTCCGACCACTCCTCCGGGCGGTCGTCTTCATGCGGGTGTGCAGGCCTTCGCGCTGACCTCGGCCTGCAGGTTCACCCCGAGATGGCAGGCGCCGTTCGATTACCCGGACGCCGGTAGTGACGCGACAATTGCTGGCGGAGTGGTTTTCATCGGCTCTGGTCGCAACGGGTGGCTACGCACGTATGCCCTGAGCAATGGCCGCCGCCTATGGTCCCGCCACCTCTCACACGAGGCAATTTTCGCGGCCCCAACGGTCGATCGGGGCAGGCTACTTGTCGCCGGTTGGAGCGGGTACGTATGGGGGATTCGACCCCGCCGCTGATGCCTCCGCCGAGCCGCCTTTCAGCCCGGTTCACGAGGCGGCTTGAGAATGGTTCCGTGGGCCGGTGGATCAATGCGGTTTTTTGCACTTTTGCAGGGAATTCGCCACGTGTTCACAGGGTTTTTCCGGGGGCCGATGTGCTATTCTTACGTACACCAGCTTCTGACGCCCCGGCGCGCAGAACGATGCGCGGAACCGGGGCGTCTCGATGTCATCGGAGGATCGTTGGCAAATGACAGCGGCGCCTCACGGCGCCCCAACAAAGAATCGAGCTATGACGCCGAGGACATCACGGTCCTCGAGGGCCTCGAGGCCGTTCGCAGGCGCCCGGGGATGTACATCGGCTCGACCGGGCCCCGCGGTCTTCATCATCTTGTCTACGAGGTTGTTGACAACTCTGTTGACGAGGCGCTGGCCGGGCACTGCGACTCCGTGACCGTTGTCATCCATCCGGATAACACGGTGACCGTGACCGATGACGGGCGCGGGATCCCTGTCGCGGTGATGGAGAAGGAGAAGCGGCCGGCGGTGGAGGTCGTCCTGACCGTGCTGCACGCTGGCGGGAAGTTCGGTGAAGGCGGCGGCTACAAGGTTTCAGGTGGGCTGCACGGGGTCGGCGTGTCGGTCGTCAACGCCCTGTCCGAGAGCCTCGAGGTGGAGGTCAGGCGCGATGGCTTCGCCTGGACCCAGTCCTACGAGCGCGGCAAGCCGCTGGGCGATCTCGAGAAGGGCGCTCGTACGAAGGAGACGGGCACCACGATCACGTTCCGGCCCGACGCCGACGTCTTCGAGACGCTGGACTTCGACTTCAACACGCTCGAGGAGCGGTTCCGCGACACGGCGTTCCTAACTCGGGGCCTGCGGATCGCGCTGGTCGACGAGCGCGGCGAGGGCCACCGGGCGGAGTTCCAGTACGAGGGCGGGATCATCGACTTCGTGAGCTACCTCAATCGCAACAAGGAACCGATTCACAAGAAGGTGATCTCGTTCGAGGGCGACAGCGACGAGGGCGCGGTCGAGGTGGCGATGCAGTGGAACTCCTCCTACCAGGAGTCGGTGTTCTCGTTCGCCAACAACATCAACACCCATGAGGGCGGATCTCACCTCAGTGGCTTCCGCTCGGCCCTTACCAGCGCGCTCAACAAGTACGCGCGCGAGAAGGGCTTTCTCAAGGAGAAGGACGAGAATCTCCAGGGCGAGGACGTCCGCGAGGGGCTGACCGCGGTCATCTCGGCCAAGCTGACCGATCCTCAGTTCGAGGGGCAGACCAAGACCAAGCTCGGCAACCCGGGTATGCAGGGGTTCGTCCACTCGGTCGTCAACGCACGTCTGGCCGAGTTTCTGGAGGAGAACCCGCGGGACGCCCGCGCGGTGATCACGAAGGCCGTTCAGGCCGCCCAAGCGCGAAAGGCCGCGCGCAACGCCCGCGACCTGACCCGGCGTAAGTCTGCGCTGGAGAACTCGACGCTGCCGGGAAAGCTCGCCGACTGCACTGTCAAGGATCCGGCGCTCGCGGAGTTGTTCATCGTCGAGGGCGACTCGGCCGGCGGCTCGGCGGTGAGTGCTCGCGACCGCAATACACAGGCGATCCTGCCCCTGCGCGGGAAGATCCTCAACGTCGAGAAGAGCCGGATCGACAAGGTGCTCGCCAACACCGAGGTCCAGGCCCTGATCACGGCCGTGGGGACGGGTGTCCGCGATGAGTTCGACATCGAGAAGGCGCGCTACCACAAGATCGTGTTGCTCACGGACGCCGACGTCGACGGCGCCCACATCCGCACGCTGGCGCTGACCTTGCTGTTCCGTGAGATGCAGCCGTTGATCGAGGCTGGCTACGTCTACATCGCCAAGCCGCCGCTTTACAGGCTCACCCGTGGCCAGAAGCACCGCTACATCGAGCGTGAGTCCGAGCTGGAGGAGATCCTGCTCGGCGACAAGTTCGACAAGATCGATGTCTTCGATCGGTACAACAAGCAGTTCAAGCTCACCGAGGCCCGGTGGAAGCGCTTCAAGCGGCTGCTCAAGCAGTACGACGGTTGGGCATCGGCGCTGCGTGCGAACCACGGCCACGGCGTGATCGCCTTCATCCAGCAGGCCCGCCTGCTGGAGGAGGAGGTCAGTGGAGCGGATGCGCTGCTCAAGCACGTCGCCAAGAACGGGAAGAACGGTGAGGCGTACGCGACCGAGCTCGTGTCCGAGAACGACCGCGAGGTCGTGATCCGCACGATCGAGTCGAAGACCGGCCTGGCCACAACCCATCACATCCCCCGCGCGACGCTGGATGCCAACGAGTACCACCGGCTCGCGGACGTGCACAGAGAGCTCGAGGCGCTGGCTGGGTCGCCGCCGTTCCATGTCAAGCTCGGCGAGACCCAGAGCGACCCCATCTCCTTTGAGCAGCTCCACGACGCGGTGCTGGCGCTGGCCCAGAAGGGGATCCCGTACTACCGCTTCAAGGGCCTTGGCGAGATGGACGCCGACGAACTGCGGGAGACCACGATGGACCCCTCAACCCGGACGCTGGTCAAGGTCACGATGGAGGACGCGGCCTCCGCGGACCTCGTGTTCTCGATGCTCATGGGCGACCAGGTCGAACCGCGCCGGGCCTTCATCGAGGAGAACGCCCGGCTCGTGAGCAACCTGGACATCTAGGAGGGCACGGATGGCCACAATGGACACGATCGGCGGCGGGAACATCGAGCCTCGTGGGCTCGAGGAGGAGATGCGCTCTGCGTATCTCGATTACGCCATGTCGGTCATCGTCGGGCGCGCGCTGCCCGACGTGCGCGACGGCCTGAAGCCGGTCCATCGTCGCGTCCTGTACGTGATGAACGAACTCGGGTTGCAGCCGAACCGCAAGCACGTCAAGTGCGCCCAGATCGTCGGCGAGGTGATGGGCAAGTACCACCCGCACGGCGACTCGGCGATCTACGACACGCTGGTGCGCCTGGCTCAGGACTTCTCGATGCGCTACCCGCTCGTCGATGGCCACGGCAACTTCGGAAATATCGACGGCTACGGCGCGGCCGCCATGCGCTACACCGAGGCCCGCCTCGACCGGTTGGCCACTGAGATGCTCCGCGATATCGACGCGGACACGGTCGACTTCACGCCCACCTACGACGGCGAGCGCCAGGAGCCGGTCGTGCTCCCCGCGCGCTTCCCCAACCTGCTGATCAACGGCGGTTCGGGGATCGCGGTCGGAATGGCGACGAACATCCCGCCGCACAATCTGCGCGAGGTGATCGCGGCGACGATCGCCTACACCGACAACCCGAGCATCGACGTGGCCGGGCTGATGAAGTACATCAAGGGGCCCGACTTCCCAACCGGAGGAATCATCCTCGGCCGGGACGGAATTCGGGACGCGTACGAGACCGGTCGTGGTCGGGTCCGCGTGCAGGGGAAGGCGCACATAGAGCCGATCGGGCAGGGCAAGGAGGCGATCATCATCACCGAGCTGCCCTACCAGGTGCGCCGCGATGGCGAGGGTGGCCTGATCCTGAAGATCAAGGAGCTGCACGATCAGAAGAAGCTGTCCGAGATCAGCGACCTGCGCAACGAATCGGACCGGCACGGGATGAGAATCGTCGTCGAGCTCAAGCGCGACGCGATCCCCAAGGTGGTGCTCAACAAGCTCTACAAGCACACGCCGCTGCAGACCACGTTCGGCGTCAACATGGTCGCGCTGGTCGACAACGTCCCGCGGACGCTGTCGCTGCGCGAGGTGATCGGCCATTACGTCGATCACCAGCGCGAGGTGATCGTACGGCGAACCCAGTACGAGCTGCGCCGCTCCGAGGAGCGGGCGCACGTGCTCGAGGGCCAGCTGATCGCGCTGGAGAACCTCGACGCGGTGATCGCGCTCATCCGACGCTCGCGCGATCCCGAGGGGGCGCGCACGGGCCTGATCGAGCAGTTCGAGCTCACAATTGTCCAGGCTCAGGCGATCCTGCAGTTGACGCTGAGCCGTCTGACCGCGCTCGAGGCCGACAAGATCAAGCAGGAGCACGCTGACCTGGTCGAGCGGATCAAGGAGCTGCGCGAGATCCTGGGCGACGAGAACAAGGTCAACGGCCTGATCAAGGACGAGTTGACGGAGATCTCCGAGGCCTACGGCGACGAGCGGCGTACCGAGATCACCCATGCCGAGGGCGAGATCGACATCGAGGACCTGATCGCCGACCAGCAGATGGTGATCTCGATCACCCACTCCGGATACATCAAGTCACTGCCGCTGTCGACCTATCGCCAGCAGCGCCGTGGTGGCGTCGGCGTGACTGGGATGGACATGAAGGACGACGATTACATCGAGCACCTGTTCGTGACGTCGACGCACGACTACCTGCTCTTCTTCACGAACCGCGGAAAGGTCTACCGGCTCAAGGTGTATGAGCTGCCCGAGGCATCGCGTACGGCCAAGGGCCGGGCCCTCGTCAACCTGCTGCCGCTGCGCGAGGGCGAGCGGGTCCAGTCCGTGCTCTCGACGCGTGATTTCAACGAGGGCAAATATCTCGTTTTTGCCACCCGCAACGGGATCGTCAAGAAGACCGAGTTCCCCGCCTACAACACGCCGATCAAGGCCGACGGCATCATCGCCATCAACATCCGCGACGACGACGAGCTGATCGCCGTCCGGCGCACAAGTGGGCACGACGACATCATCATGGTCTCGCGGTCGGGGCAGGCCGCGCGCTTCAGCGAGAGCCAGGTCCGGGCGATGGGTCGCGACACCAGCGGCGTGCGCGGGATGAACGTCTCCCAAAAGGGCAATGCCGTCCTGGCCATGGACGTGGCCCGCGACGACCAGGAATTGCTTGTCGTCACCGAGAACGGCTTCGGCAAGCGCACCTCGATCTCGGACTACCCGGTGAAGGGGCGCGCCACGATGGGCGTCAAGACGATCGCGCTGACCGCGAACAAGGGGCAACTCGCGGGGGCGCTCGTGGTCCGCGAGCATCAGGAACTGGTCTTTATCTCCCAGAACGGGATGGTCCAGCGCACGTCGGTGCGGGGCATCAACCGCTACGGCCGCTCATCGCAGGGCGTGCGGCTGATGAACATCCGCGACGACGATCAGGTCAGCGCGGTGGCCCTGGTCGTCGAGTCGGAAGCTGCGACCGCCGCACCGGTGGCCGAGGACGACGAGGCAAGCGCGCCCGTGAACGAAGATGAGGCAAGCGCGCCCGGAATCGAGGAGGAGCCGGCGGCCCCCGAGGCCGACGACTCCGCCGACCCGACGGACTGAGACTGGGCGGCAGATCGGCGGGAGCACCCCGGCAAACGCCGAGCGAACGTGCGGGAAGCCATCGCCGGGACTGACCGGTCGGCTCGGACACGGTATGTTGCACAGGCAACGTGTCGGTCCGGAATGACCAGGCTCGGTCGTCGCTTTGAGAAGCGGGCGTCTTACCTTCATTGCTCTACTTGCTTGCGCGGTGGGCGCCGTGTCGTGTGCGGCTGCGTCCGGAGCTGTTGGCCTCGGCGCCGACCACCCCCTCTACATCGCCGCCGGGGGCAATCTTCTGCGCAACGGTGGCGCCGGCGTCGGAGCGACGTCGGTCCAGGGCTGGGACAGCGTGACGATTCCGGCGTGGCAGGTGGCGGGTGGGTTGCCGACCGTCGTGCGCTACGGGACACGGGGCTTTGCCACCGTCGGTCGCGCTGTCTCCGGCCGGCCCGCGCGTCTGTTCGCCGGTGGTCCGGGTGGGCCGGCCCGCCTGGCGCAGAGCCTTCCTCTGCGCTCCAGGAGCGGTGCGGTCCTCGCGCCGGACACGAGTTATCGCCTCTCTGGCTGGCTGGGCGGGAACGGGAAGAGCGATGCCTCGGTCACCGCCCGCTTCCTGTCCGCGACCGGGAGGTCGCTGGGGCAGGTGACGATCGGACCGGTCGGCGGCGGCGAGGGGTCTGCCCTGCGCCGGCGCACTGCCTCGGCGCGACTGCCGAGAGGGACCGTCGGGGTGCGGGTCGCCGTGCGGCTGGCGACCTCGCTGAAGAACTTCGACGGAGCCTATGCGCCGAAGGTTGGCTACAACCGCGCCGTCGCCGGAGGGCTCAGCTTCTCGGTCACGCGGGCCGTGAAGGCGTGGCAACCGCTGCGGCCACCGGCTGTCCGCGTGCCACGGTTCGACCACGTCTTCGTGTTCATGTTCGAGAACCAGGACTACCGGCGGGTGATCGGCAATCGCCGGCAGGCTCCCTACCTGAACAGCCTGGTCCCCAAGGCGACGCTGCTATCAAACCTGTTTGCCGAAGAGCATCCGAGTGACGGCAACTATCTGGCGCTGGCCGCCGGCGGAGTGTTCGGGCTCCCGCTAACGGACCCGCTCGAGATCAACCCGCGCTACACGGTTGACGCACGCAATATCGGCGATCTGGTCGAATCGGCTCACGAGACGTGGCGTGGGTACCTGCAGAGCGCCGCCGGGCCTTGTGACGACACAGTGCACCGTTACTACTGGAACGACGACCTGCCGTTTCTGTACTTCCACGACATTCGCGATCGGCTCGCCTACTGCGCCTCCCATGTCGTCCCGCTCGAGGCGATGGACGGCGACCTCTCGAGTCCCAAGACCACGCCCAACTTCGCCTGGATCGGTGCCAATGACTGCAGCGACATGGAGGGATGCGGGATCAGGCAGGGCGATCGCTTCCTTGCCCATGTGCTCCGGCGCATCATGCAGTCGCCGGCGTGGAAGACGCAGCGCAGCATGGCGATCATCACCTTTGACGAGGACGCCTACGACCACGAGCGCCCACCGCAGCTGGTGCCCACGCTCGTGCTCGGGTCGCGCGCGGTGCGGCGTGGCTTCGTATCGCATGCGCGCTACACCCATTACAGCCTGCTGAGAACGATCGAGGCTGCGCTCGGGCTCGGGACGCTGACCCGAAACGACCTCTACGCGCAGCCTGTGAACGACGCGTTCCTCGCGCACCCGATCGCCCACCTCGCCCGGGCGGCGTTTGTGCACCATCGACGGCGAGACACTCGCGCCGCGGCGCCGATGGCCCTGGTGGCGAACTCTTCGTCGGGGAGTGTCACCCCCGTGTCACTGTCGAGCGGCAAGACGGGCGCGTCGATTCCAGTCGGCAATGACCCGGTGGCGATTGGCGTCGCCCACCGGCAACACATCGCCTTCGTGGTGAACCACGGTTCGAACACCGTCACCCCGATCGACACCGCGACGCTCAAGGCAAGGCGCGCAATCTCCGTCGGAAGAGAGCCGACGGCGATCGCCCTCACCACGGATGGCTCCCGGGCATATGTGGTCAACAGCGGATCCAACACCGTCACCCCGATCAACACGCGCACGTCGAGGCCCGGCCGGGCGATCCGTGTTGGCACGTCGCCGCGGACGATCTCGCTCGTGCGGGGCGGTCGGATCGCATATGTGCTCAATTGGGGCGAATCGTCGGTCACGCCGATCGATGTCGCCACCAACCGGCCTGGCCCAAAGATCTCCGTCGGGTCCTACCCGTCCGCGATCGCCAGTTCGCCGAGCGGCCGCACCGCATACATCGCCAACTTTGGCTCGGGCTCGGTCACGCCGATCGCCACGGCCACCGGGCAGCCCCGCCCCTCGATCGCCGTCGGCCAAGCCCCCGATGCCTTGGCGCTCACGCCGGACAGGAGCCGGCTCGAGGTCGTGAGCGGCGATCTCGGCTCCGTCACCCCGGTCGACACCCGGACCGGGCGAGCCGGTCACGCGATCCGGGTCGGGCGCTCGCCTGAGGCGGTCGTCGTCACGCGATCCGGCCCCACGGCGTGGGTGGTCAACACGCTGTCGGGCACGGTTACCCCCATCGCGACCCGAACCGGGCGCGCCGGCCATCCGATCTCGGTCGGTCTGTACTCGTACCCGACCGCGATCACGCTCTCCCCGAACCAGGCGCACGCCCTCGTCGTCGAGCCCTACGGAGGGGGCGTCACGCTGATCGATACGCGGACCCGAAAGGTCCTTCACAAGGCCAAGACCGGCTCGTATCCGGTGGCGGCGGCGGTCATCCGCTGAGGCCGGCGGTTGCTCACTCAGGCGCCGGTGGTTGCTCGCCAAGGGGCTCCCGGTCGCCGAATCTCCGCGGAGCGAGCGGACAAATTCGCCCATCGAGGAGGACTAGCCGCCGCTTCCGCTAATCTGACGGCTACCAGAGAAAGGAGGTGGTCCGAGCTTGTCTGACAGTTCTTGCGGGACCCTGGAGGTGTCCGGCCGCTAGGTCGGAGGCTGACCCCGCTTAGCGGAGTCCCCCCGCGACACCGTCGCCGTGGGCACCGGGAGTAGTCCCTCCGGTTTGAGCAGCCTACGGCGGTTAGGCAGTCACATTTGCGAAGGGCGCCGATGTCGATGGCGCCCTTCGCTCGTTCTGAGCGCATCCGCTCAAGCCCACTACGCTTGAGGCATGTGCCGAAACATCAGAACCCTCCATAACTTCGACCCGCCGGCGAGCGAGGACGAGGTCCGCGCGGCCGCCCTTCAGTACGTCCGCAAGATCAGCGGCTACACCAAGCCCTCACAGGCCAACCACGAGGCGTTTGAGCGTGCGGTAGACGCCGTGACCCACGCCTCGATGCACCTCCTCGCCGATCTACATACGGCCGCGCCACCCAAGAACCGCGAGGTCGAGGCGGCCAAGGCGAGGGCCCGGGCCGCGCAGCGCTACGCGGCCTAGCGCACGAGGACCAACCAGGTCGTTACGCGGCCAGGTACTGGAGCCAGGCCGCCGGGATCGTCGGACTCGCGACATGGATGAAGACGTGTGGGCTCGGCGTTCGCGGTTGCTTGAGCAGGCGCATGCCGGCCTGGCGCGGCAGCGCGTTGCCCTTGCGCCGGTTGCAAGGCGCGCAGGAGGCAACGATGTTCTCCCAGCTGGAGGACCCACCCTTCGAGCGTGGGATCACGTGGTCGACGGTGAGGTTTGAGCGCGCGCCGCAGTACTGGCACGTCCAGTCGTCACGAGCGAAAACGGCGCGGCGCGTGATCTTGCGACGGTGGGTGTCACGCGGGATCCGGACGTAGGCGACGAGCCGGATCACCATCGGGCGTGGGATCGTGCAGCTCTCGGAGTGCAGGACGAATTCGGCCCGTTCGATGACCTCTGCCTTCTCCTTGAGGAGCAGCACGACGGCCCGACGAACCGTGCATACGTTGATCGGTTCGTAGGTCGCGTTGAGCACGAGCACCCGGCCAACCTCACGCCCGCGTCGCTGGTGCTCTAGGTGCGACGCGGACCATGCTGGCGCTGGTACTGAGCTGGCCATGGCCTGCGCCAGTTTACCGGGGGCGTCAGCGGCGTCCGTCGGCCGCGCTCGGCCCCGGCACGCATCGTCAGGGCGGCCGTCAGGCCGTCGGAAACGACCCAAGAATGCGCAACACCTCGACGTGCGAGCGCAGGGCGTCGAGCGCCTCGATGACCGGTGTCTCGGCGTCGCGCCCCTCGAGGTCGGCGAAGAACATGTAGCTGCCCAATCCCTGCTTTCGAGGACGGGACTCGATTCGGGTCAGGTTGACCCCGCGCGAGGCGAGCTCGGTCAGGCAGCGCACCAGCCATCCAGGCGAGTCCGAGCCGGGGCCCCAGAACACGATCGCGGTCTTCCAGTCGGCGCCGTTGGATCGAAGTTCGGGCCCACCGAGACCGTCTCCCGCCGGCGCCAGCCAGACGAAGCGCGTCTCGTTCCCTGGCAGGTCCTCGACGCCCGAGCGCAACACCACGCAGCCGTAGCGCTCGGCCGCGGCGCGCGTTCCCAGCGCCGCCCAGTTCCCGTTGTGCTCGGCCACCCGGCGCACCGCGTCGGCGGTCGAGCCGCCCGACATCACCGTCGCACCCGGCAGGCGGGTGCGAATGAACCGGGCGCACTGAGCCGTGGCCTGGGAGTGGGAGACGACGACTTCGATCGCGCCCAGCTCCATCTCGCCGCGAGCGATCAGGCATTGCCGGATCGGGTGCACGACCTCGCCGACGATCGCCACCCTGTCGGTTTCCATCGCCAGCGCGTCAAGAGTCGCATTGACCGAACCCTCGAGGGAGTTCTCGATCGGAACCAGCGCTCGCTGCACCGTTCCCTCTTCGACGGCCATCACCGTGTCGAAGATGGTCGGGAATGACACCAACTCGAGCTGCTGGTCGCCCACGGCGTCGAGCAGGGCCTCGTGGGTGAAGGTCCCCTCGGGCCCGAAATAGCCAACTCGCATCTTGGACACGTTAGTCCGTGAGCTGCTGCTGACCGCCTTCGAGGGCCAGGCGAATCGCCTCGTTCTCCTCGGGCGAGAGCTCGAGCTCGGCCTCGCCATTGTGCACCTGCTTGGCGTACAGCCGCGCCTGGTCGCGGTGATGGATCGAGGACAGGACAAGGCCCGAGCGGGTGGCGTCGAGCAGCGCGATCGAGGTCGACTGACGCCCGGACATCTCGCCGTAGGCGTCGTAGCGGACCAGCGCGCGGTATGCCATCGTCCCGTCCAGCCGGG
This sequence comes from uncultured Solirubrobacterales bacterium, assembly GCA_963796885.1. Taxonomy (GTDB): domain Bacteria; phylum Actinomycetota; class Thermoleophilia; order Solirubrobacterales; family Solirubrobacteraceae; genus Palsa-465. The sequence goes on along the minus strand of CAWCNP010000022.1, from coordinate 459,129 downwards.
ACTCCGCCGTGCGCATCCGCTCGTCGAGCCGATCGGCGGCGTCCCGGACATACTCGGACAGGGCTTCGAACTGCGACTGCAGTGTGGCGGCGTGGCTGACGAGGTCCTGACGGCTGTCGCCGAGAACCATTCGTTGGTCGGCCCTGACGCGCTGGAGCCTGAAGGCCAGCGCGAGGCAGGTGAGCAGTGAGACGACCGCGACCGCCCCAGCCGCGATCGCAACGATCCCCACCGTGCTGGTCAGGTCGTGCACCTGCGACAGAATAGGCACCTGAGCGGTCAGGCGACCCCTCGCGCGGGACGCGCCGGATGGCAAGGGCCCAGCCGAGCGTCTACTGGAACGAGACGGGGAAGGTCAGCGAGTTGTTGGTGGTGTTCTTCTCGCCGGGGACCGGCTCGATCGTGGCCTGGACCGTGTAGCTGCCGGTGGGTGGCGCGGAGCTCAGGGTGACCTGCCCGGTCGTCGACTGCCCGGCGGTCGTCTGCGGGATCACCTTCTGGCCGCTGATGTTCGTGCCCTGGACCGTGACCTTCAGGACGACGTTGGTCTCGTTGTTGGTGCCGCCGTTGGTGAAGTGGAGCGTGAAGGTCGGCGCCGGGCTCGCCGCGATCGTGTTGGTTGACCCCGTTTGCAGGGTGTTGCCGCCGACGCTGACCGAGTCAAGCGAGTGGCCGTGGAGGCCGGGGGCGATCTTGCCGCTCGTTGACGCGGGCGCATGGGCGCCGAGCTGGGACGCGACGTACGTCGGTTGCAGCCAGTTGAGACTGGGGAGGAACTGGCCGGCATTGATCATCTGGCCGTTGGCGCCGCCGACGCTTATGCCCGCTGCGTGCAGGGCCGCGGCAATCTGTGTGGTCGTGTAGTCCTTGTAGACGGCGTCGGAGGCGTAGAACCGAGCCATCTGCGTGGCGATCGAGTTGATCGCGTCCTTGTTGGCTGAGGTGCCCAGGGCAGGCTGGATCTCCTGGGCGATGTTGGCGATCCCATCGCTTCTCATCTGGAGCGCCAGCAGCAGGTTCTGCTGTGCTCCTCGCATCTCATCCGGCACGCCCAATCCCTTGGCGTGGCTCAACTGGGCGTCCGCGCTCACGCGGGTCTCGTTGATCTGATTCTGCAGGTTGCTGGCGTTGCTCGAGCCACCGCCGCCGGAGAGCTGGTGGAAGAGCTGGTTGCCCGTGTTGTCCGACTGCTGGATCAGCGATGCGACGCTGTTGTTGTAGTCCTTCAATGCGGTGTTGCGCTGGCTGACCTGGCAGCTGCGGACGCCGAGCACGACCAAGACGATCACCACCAGGATGGCCGCGACGGCGATCCCGCGGCGAACCTGGATGGATTGCTTGTCGCCCGGCGGACGGCGGCCACTGCGCGACGAACCTCGTCTACGCGCTGCCGGGCGCGGTGTCCTGGGGGGCTCCTCCGCGTCGTCGAAGAACGACAAGCTCTCTCGCTCCTTGTGGGGCTCGGAAAGCTCAGTATGACCGCCCCCACGGCTGGATAAACGTTCCCATCACTTCGGCGCATGCCGCGATTGCCCTTCAGCGTGCGCGAACCACGCAGGGACCAGCGCGTCGATGTGGAAAAGCCCACTGATGAGCGCCAGCCAGTTGCCCACTGCGCGCGTGTCGACCGTGGATCGCCGCCCCACGACCCCGCGGAGGCAGCGCCCCACGGCCGAGCAGTCGCCGCTCGTACTCGAGCGCTACCGACTGCGCCGACGGCTCGGCTCGGGCGCTTTCGCCACCGTGTGGCTGGCCCACGACGAGCGACTTGAGCGTGAGGTGGCGGTAAAGATCCTGGCCCCGCAACGGATCGTTACAGGACGCTTCGAGCGCGAGGCCCGCGCGGCGGCCCGGCTCGTACACCCGGCGGTGGTGACACTGTACGAAGCCGAGGCGGACGAGGAAGGCGCCTACCTCGTCTCCGAGCTTGTCCGGGGGTCGACGCTTGACCAGTTGCTGAACGCCGGACTGCTCTCAGACCGCGACATCATCGCGATTGGCATGACGCTGTGTGATGCCCTGGCCTACGCCCATTCGCAGGGAGTTGTGCACCGCGACGTCAAGCCGTCCAACGTGCTGATCCCCGACGCTCCGGCGAGTCCCTCGCAGGTGGCCAAGCTGACCGACTTCGGGGTGGCCCGGCTCGTCGGTGGCGACTCCCTGACCCGGACCGGCGATGTGGTCGGCACAGCCGCCTATATGGCTCCCGAGCAGGCCGAGGGCCTCGAGGTGGGGCCGCCGGCTGACCTGTACGCCCTGGCCGTGGTCATGTACGAGGCGCTCACCGGTCTCAACCCCGTACGCGCCGGCACGGCGGCCCAGCGGGCGCGGCGCCTGGGTGCGTATCTGGCGCCGCTGCGGCGTCAGCGTCGCGACCTCCCGCGCGAGCTCGGCGTGGCGATCGATCTCGCCCTTCGGCCCCGGCCACGTGAGCGCGGCACGGTGGCCGAGCTGCGCAGGGCGCTGGCACAGGGGCACGAGGCCGCGGCCGACATTCCCGGCGTCGTCATTGGGGCTTGGCCCCGCAATGGCACGGCCACCGATACCCACGACAGCGAGCCGTCCATTGTCGGTCCGGCCGCAGCGGCAGGCAGGCCCGCCTCGGCCGTCCGTGAGGCGAGCTGGCCCGAGGCCGGCGACGACGCACTCGACCTGCCGGTCGTCCCGAGCTGGCCGGCGCGCGCCCTGGCCGCCGGTGGCGCCGCGGTCGCCGCCGGTTGGGTCACGGCCCACGTCCTGGCCCCGGCTCCGCTCGCACCCGCGGCCGCGGCGTTCCTCGCCTGCGTCGTCGTGGCGGTCCTGCCGCGACTCGGCTGGCTGGCGATGACCGCCACGCTGACGCTGGGCGCGACGGTGCAGGGCCGCCCAGGAGGCTCGGTGCTGATCCTCACCCTCGGGCTGATTCCGGTCCCGTTCCTACCGCGTGACGGCACCGCCTGGCCGCTTCCCGTCGGCGCGCCGCTTCTCGGGGTGCTGGGTCTCGGAGGCGCGTGGCCTGCCGTGGCGGCCCGCGCCGGAGGCGCATGGCGGCGCGGGGTGCTCGGAGCGCTCGGCTGGCTATGGCTGGTCCTGGCTGCAGCGATCAAGGGGTCGGGGCTGTATCTGAACCAGCCCCCGGGGACAGCGCCTCTGCATCTATGGGGTGGGTCGCTGCATCAGACGCTGGTCCTGATGGTGCGGCCGATCGTCACCTCCGGGGCTCTCGTCGGGGCCCCCGTGTGGGCGATCGCGTCGATTACGCTCCCGTGGCTCACGCGCGGGCGATCACTGCCGGTGACGATCGTCCTGGTCACGGCGTGGTCCGCCATGGTCGTCTCGGCAACCACCACGGCGATTGCCCTCGTACACCCCGGGGAAACCCTGCTGCCATCCGGAACGGCGGCCGCCGGTGCCGTCGTGGGAGCAGTCATCGCTCTCGCCCCGGCACTCATGAGAGCAGCCCGCGAACGCGGCTGACTTCCGTAGCATGGAACCGCCCTGCGGGGCATCCCATGACTGTCCTGAGAAGCCTAGAGAGCAAAATTGCCGGCCTTGTCGAAGGCACGTTCAGCCGTGCCTTCCGGTCCGAGGTGCGACCGGTCGAAATCGCCCGCAAGCTGGCCCGTGAGATGGAGGAGCACAAGGCTTCCTCGGTATCCCGGACCTACGTGCCCAACGAGTATCGCGTGTTCCTGTCGCGGCGCGATCGCCAGCGCTTTGCCGACTACGAGGACGCGCTCGCGGACGAGCTGTCTGGATACTTGCTCGAGCACGCCCGCCGAGAGCGGTTGGCGCTCCTGTCTCGACCGGTGATCACGTTCGAAACCGATAACCGCCTCGGCCTGGGCGAATTCGGCATTCAAACGCGAGTTGTGCGCCCGCCCCAGCACCCCGAGGATGCGCCCGGAGCCGAGGAATCAGGGCGGACGATGATCTACAGCGCCGCCGGTCGCGTGGTCGAGCCGCTCGAGGAGCGCGCCCGTGCCCACAACCAGAGCGCCCTGTTGATGCTCGACGGCAAGCACCTGGTCGTCGGCCCCACCGGCGTCACGCTCGGGCGCAGCCGACAGTGCGACGTCGTCCTCGCGGACCCCAACGTGTCGCGCCAGCATGCCGAGATCCGTCCGCGTGGCGGGGGTTGGATGCTCAACGACCTGGGCTCCACCAACGGCTCCACGCTCAACGGCCGCCGCATCGATGGTCCGGAGATGCTCAAGCCCGGCGATGAGATCGAGGTCGGAACGTCGGTCATGAGGTTCGAGCTGGAGTAGGAACAATTCGATGCTTGAGCCCGTTTCAGTCGGTCTGAAATTTGGATTTCTGGCCGTCCTCTACCTGTTCCTTCTCTGGATGGTCCGCAGCACGCTCAAGGACCTGCGGCGAGGCCGGGGTTCAGAGCGCCAGCCCGCCGACCCCACCCCCAGCGATGCCACCGGCATGTATGCCGCCGCCGACGGCCTGGCCACCTTCGACGAGGACTTCGAGCCGCGGCTGCTCGTCGAGCGCGCGTCCGGACACGAGGCGGGGACGGCGTATGACCTGTCGGGCGGCGCGACGCTTGGGCGCGGAGACGTCGAGATCCGGCTCGAGGATCCGTTCGCCTCCTCGCGCCACGCGCGGATCTCGCGCCAGGGTCACGTGCTGGTGATCGAAGATCTCGGTTCTACTAACGGCACCTATCTCAACGAGGAGCCGCTGGGCGGACCGCAGCCCCTGCACGTGGGCGACCGCATCCGCATCGGCGACTCGGAGTTCTCCTACCTCCAATAACCATGCTGCGCGCCGCCGACACGACCCAGATGACCGACACCGGTCGCCAGCGCCGCGACAACGAGGACTCGATGTTCGCGCGGGCGCCGGTGTTCGTCGTGGCCGATGGCATGGGAGGCGCACAGGCCGGGGAGGTCGCCTCGCGAATGGCCGTGGAGGCGTTCGAGCGCGACCTCGGCGACGCGGGCAGCGCCGAGGAGCGGCTGGCCGAACGCATCCGCGAGGCCAACCGGCAGATCTACGACGTCTCCCGCTCGCAGAAAGAGCACGAGGGCATGGGCACGACGGTCACCGCCGCCTATGTCGACGACACCGACCTGGCCATCGCGCACGTCGGCGATAGCCGCGCGTATTTGTTCCGGAACGGCGAGCTGACGCGGCTGACCGAGGACCATTCGCTCGTCGAAGAGCTCGTCCGGCGGGGGAAGCTCACCGAGGAGCAGGCTGCCGAACACCCGCAGCGCTCGGTCATCACCCGCGCGCTGGGTCCCGAGGCGACCGTTGACGTCGATACGTGGAGCTATCCGGTGCGCGACGGCGACGTCCTGCTGCTGTGCAGCGACGGCCTGACCTCGATGATCACTCAACAGCAGATCGGTGAGATCCTCGCCACGTCATCGGATCTGGGTCAGGCCGGGGATCGCCTGATCCGGGCCGCCAACGAAGCCGGCGGCCGCGACAACATCACGGTGATCCTGTTCCGCCTCGAGGAGGTTGGCGGGCCGGCGCAGGCCGACGACTCGACGATGGTCGGCATCCCGGCGGCGAGCCCTCCGCGTACGGGCTCCGCCACCGCCCCGGCGGTGGCGAGCATCCCGGCCGCGGGCACCACCGAGGCCGCGCCGTCGTCCACCACGGCGTCGAGCACGAGGGCAACTCCGGCTCCGCTGGCCCGGACACAAGGCCCGCCGCCAAGCGCGCCGCCGGCCAAGCGCGAGCGGCGCTACATCAAGCCGCTGGCCGCGCTGGTGGCCGTCCTCGTCGTGCTGTTTCTGGTCCTCGGCGGGGGCTACCTGGCCAGCCGCCAGCTGTACTTCATCGGCACCAACGCACAGGGGATCGTGACGATCTACCGGGGGCTGCCATACGACCTGCCCGCGGGGATCAGGCTCTACGAGACGTACTACGTGTCGGGCGTCCCCGCCTCCCTGGTCCCGACCGACCGGCGAGGCTCGCTGTTCAACGACGACCTGCGCTCGCAGAGCAGCGCCACGAACCTGGTACGCGATCTCGAGCTCGGAAGGGTGTCGAAGTGAGCGAGCGCAATCGAGAGCTGCTCGGCCTCATCCCGGCCTCGCTGCTCCTCACCGCCGGCTTCGCCGCCGTGTTCATCCAGCGCTCGAGCCACCTCACCAACCTGTCACTGACCTACGGCGCGATCTTCCTCGGTCTGTGCCTGGCCGGCCACGTGTTCATCCGGATAACGCTTCCGCACGCCGATCCCTACATGTTCCCGTTGGTCGCGCTGCTGGCCAGCTTCGGGATCGTGATGGTGTACGGGATCGATCAGACGCTGGCTCGGCAGCAGGCGCAGTGGTTCGTGCTCGGTCTCGCCCTTTTCGCGGTCACGATCGTGATGTTCCGCGATTACCGCAAGCTCGAGCAATACCGCTATGTGATCGTCGCCGTATCGCTGGGTCTGCTGCTGATGCCGCGGCTGCCGGGCGTGGGCTATCAGGCCAATGGCGCGTATCTCGGCATCCGGATTCCTGGGCTGTTCGTGTTCCAGCCGGCCGAGTTCGCGAAAATCGGGCTGGTCATCTTCCTGGCCAGCTACCTGCGCGACACCCGGCACGTGATGGTGATCGGATCGCGTCGGATCCTCGGGATCACGATCCCGCCGATCAAGTACTTCGGGCCGGTGCTGGTGATCTGGGGCCTGGCCATGGTGATCCTGTTCGTGCTCCACGACATCGGCTCCTCGCTGATGTTCTATGGCGGTCTGCTGGCCATCCTCTATGTGGCCACCGGGCGGCTGTCGTTCGTCGTCGTGGGCCTGGTGGCCTTCGCTCTCGGCGCCTGGTACGTGGGGACACACGTGCCCCATGTGCACGACCGGGTCCAGGCGTGGCTCAACCCGTTCAGCCCGCACGAGTACAACAAGATCGGCGGCAGCTTCCAGCAGGCCAATGCTCAGTTCGCGCAGGCGGCCGGCGGCTTCTTCGGGGAGGGCTTCGGCCAGGCGACCCTGACCATCCCCGGCACCAACTTCAATCTGCTGCCTGCGCCGCAGACCGACATGATCTACGCGGTGATCACCGACGAGCTGGGGCTGTTCGGGGCCGCGGCGGTGATCTTCACGTATCTGTTGTTCGTCGCCCGCGGGTTCAAGATCGCGGTGCTGGCCCGAGATTCGTTCTCGAAGCTGCTGGCCACCGGGCTGACCGCCGTGTTCGCGCTCCAGGTGTTCGTAATCGTCGGCGGCGTCACCCGCGTGATTCCGCTCACCGGCGTCACGCTGCCATTCATCTCCTACGGCGGTTCCTCGATCATCGCCAACTTCGTCTTGCTGGCGCTGTTGCTACTCGTCTCCGATCGCGCTCGGAGGCAGACGTGAACGGTCAGATCGTCCGCCTGTTTGGGCTGTTCGTCGTGCTGTTCACGCTGCTCATCGTGTGGACCACGCGGTGGACGGTGATCGACGCAAAGTCGTTGCGCAACAATCCGCTCAACGACCGCACGCTCGTGCAGGAGCTTCGGATCAAGCGGGGCAGGATCGTGGCCGACAACGGTGAGTCACTGGCGCTGTCCAGGCGTGCCGTCGGCGACACGTGGACGCGGTACTACCCGACCGGCCAGCTGTTCGCCCAGGCGGTCGGTTACTCGGATCCGCGCAGCGGTCAGGCGGCCGGCCTTGAGCAGTCCCGCGGCGAGGAGCTGCGCGGGCTCCAGACCGGGCTCAGCGCGGTGTTCGGGCCGACGACGTCGAACCGCGTCGGCGACGACGTGTACACGGCGCTTGACCCCAAGGCCCAGCAGGTGGCCGAACAGGAGCTCGCCGGACGCGCCGGCTCGGTCGTCGCGCTCGATCCCCGAACCGGTGCGGTGAAGGTGATGTATTCCTACCCGAGCTACAACGACAACCATCCACTCGCACAGGGACCGGGCATCTCGCAGCTCAATCGCGCAACGCAGGGTCGGTACCCGCCGGGCTCGACGTTCAAGGTCGTGACCGCGACGGCGGCGATCGACAGCGGCAAGTACACCCCCAACTCGACGGTCAACGGCAAGTCGCCGATCACCGTCTCCGGTGTGCCCCTGGCCAACGACAACAACCAGGCCTTCGGCCTCATCGACCTGATCACCGCGCTGACCTACTCGGTCAACACGGTGTGGGCCCAGGTGGCCGAGTCGGTTGGGCGTCCGACGATGACCAAGTACATGAAGCGGTTCGGCTTCTACTCCAAGCCACCGCTCGACTACCCGCCCGACCAGATCCACCCCAGCCAGCCGTATCCGCCGGGCAGCAACCGCCCCTACCCACCCGGGAGCCCGAGGGAGGACATCGGGCGGATCGGCATCGGTCAGGGCGGTCTTCAGGTCACGCCGCTGCAGATGGCGATGGTCGCCGCGGCCGTGGCGAATGGCGGCAAGCTGATGAAACCCCACTTCACGACCAAGGTCGTCAACCAGGACGGCCAGACGGTGGAGACGATAAAGCCGTCGGTGTACGACCAGGTGATGAAGCCCTCAACCGCGGCCCAGATCACCCAGATGATGAAGCGGGTCGTCGATGAGGGCACCGGCACGCCGGCCCAGCTCGGCGGCATCAGCGTGGCCGGTAAGACCGGTACCGCGTCGGTCGGTCTGGCTGGCTCCAACCTCACCCAGCCGTGGTTCATCGGCTTCGCTCCGGTGCCCAACCCGAAGGTCGCGGTCGCTGTCACCATCGAGCGCACCGACGGCGGCTTCGGTGGCACGGTCGCCGCTCCGATTGCTCGCGACGTGATCCAGACATTGCTCTCCGAGGGTCAATAACCGTGCCCGAGCTCGCCACCGGAACCCTGATCGACGGTCGCTACCGGGTGGTGTCGCGTCTGGGCACGGGCGGCATGGCAGATGTTTTCTGCGCCGAGGACCAGCAGCTCGGTCGCAAGGTGGCGGTCAAGCTGCTGCACCGGCGCTTCGCCGAGGATCCGGGGTTCGTCGAGCGCTTCCGCCGCGAGGCCCAGGCCGCTGCGGGCCTCCAGCATCCCAACGTCGTCGGCGTGTACGACCGTGGCTCCTACGACGACACCTACTACATCGCGATGGAGTACCTCCCTGGCCGGTCGCTCAAGCAGCTGATCCGCCAGGAGGCTCCGCTCGACCCGGTTCGCGCCATCGACATCACCGTGCAGATCCTCAAGGCCGCCCGCTTCGCCCATCGTCGCGGGGTGATCCACCGGGACCTCAAGCCCCACAACGTGATCATCGACGACAGCGATCACGCCAAGGTCACCGACTTCGGCATCGCCCGCGCGGGCGCCTCGGACATGACCGAGACCGGCTCGATCATGGGCACCGCGCAGTACCTGTCCCCCGAGCAGGCGCAGGGCCATGCTGTCAGCGCCGCCTCGGATCTGTACTCGGTCGGCGTGGTCCTCTACGAGATGCTCACCGGGCGCGTGCCCTTCGACGGTGAGTCGGCGGTGACGATCGCGCTGAAGCACGTGTCCGAATCACCTCCTCCTCCGAGCGTGCTCAACCCGGCCATCCCGCCCGAGCTCGAACAGGTGGTCCTGTGGTCGCTGAACAAGAATCCGGCCGATCGCCCGGCCGACGCCGACCAGTTCATCACCGTGCTCGAGCAGGTCAAGGCGCAGATCCTGTCGAGAGCGCGCGGCGAGCGCACCGCGAGCTTTGCCGCCGTGGGCATGGTCGGCGCGCTGGGCGATGCCGCCCCGGCTGCGGTGGCCGGCGAGGTGGTCGACGCACCTACGGGCTGGCCCGGCGAGCCGTTTCCGTCCACCGACGGCGATCAACCGGAGCCCGCGCGCAAGAAACGGCGCTGGTGGTTGTGGATCGCGGCGCTGGTTGCCTTGCTACTCGCCGGTGGGGTGGCCGCCTATCTGCTCACCCGGCCGGTGACCAAGACGGTGCCGAACGTAATCAACGAAACGCTGAGCACGGCCATCACCAACGTCCAGAATGCGGGCTTTACCGCGGCCACGATCTACGTCCAGGACCCCCGACCGCCGGGCACGGTGATCAGCCAGAACCCGCAACCTTCGACCAGGGCCAAGGAGGGCTCCACCATCACCCTCAAGGTCTCGCAGGGGCCGGGCAACACCACGGTGCCGACCGTGGTCGGCATGACCGAGCGCAGAGCGATGCGCGCAATCAGACGAGCGCGTCTGAAGCTCGCCGGCATCCGCAACGAGACCTCGAGCCAGATCACCGCGGGCGAGGCCACGCGCACCCAGCCGGCCGCCGGCCAGCAGGAGCCCGTCGGGACTGGGGTGACGCTGTTCATCTCCACAGGCCCGGCCGAGGCGGCCGTGCCCGGCGTGATCGGTGAGAGCGAGGCAAACGCCAGGCAGGCCCTCGCCAATGCCGGCTTCAACGTGAGCACCACGAGCCAGGTCTCAAGCTCGGCGCCTGCGGGCACCGTGATTTCCCAGAACCCGTCGGGCGGCGCGCTCGAGCCCAAGGGCGCCACCGTCACGCTGGTCATCGCCCAGGCCGTGCCCACGGCCTCCGTGCCCAACGAGGTTGGCCAGACCGAGGCGGCGGCGGTCAGCGCCCTAACATCGGCCGGATTCAAGGTCTCCAAGCAGACGCAGGACGTGACCAAGCAGGCCAAGGACGGGATCGTGCTCAGCCAGAACCCGGGCGGCGGTACGGCGAAGAAGGGAAGCACGGTGACGATCGTCGTCGGCCACTTCCGGCCGCCGCCCCAGCCGCCGCCCACGACGAGCACGACCCAGTCGACGACCACGACTGACTCGTCCACGACGACCACCAGCACGACCAAGACATGACCTCGCTACGCGTTGCCGTGCTCGGCGGCGGTCGCTCGTCCGAGCACGATGTCTCCCTGGCGTCGGCCGAGTCCGTGCGCGCTGGGCTGAAAGATGCCGGCCACGTGCCGGTCGAGATCGAGGTGGGTCGCGACGGAGTGTGGCGGCGCGACGGCACCGAGCTGACCGTCGCGCTTGGGCGCCGCCTCGACGGGGTCGACGTCGTATTTCCGGCCCTGCACGGCCCGTACGGCGAGGACGGCACGGTCCAGGGCCTGCTCGAGTGCCTCGACCTCCCGTATGTCGGCGCCGGCGTGTTCGCCTCGGCGCTGTGCATGGACAAGGTCGCCTTCAAGGATCTGATGGCCCACTCGGGGATTCCCCAGGTCGCCTACCGCGCCGTGTCGCAGGCGAGCTATGCCGATGAGCCGGCGGGACAGCTGAACCGACTCGCCGAGCTGGGCCTGCCGGTGTTCGTCAAGCCGGCCAGGCTGGGCTCGTCGGTGGGGATCGGCCGTGTCGCCACCGCCGATGAGCTTCCCGCCGCGCTCGAGGCGGCGTTTGCGCACGATCCGCTGGCCCTCGTCGAGGCCGCCGCCACCGGTCGTGAGGTCGAGTGCTCGGTGATGGGCAACGAAGATCCGATTGCCTCGCAGCCGGGCGAGATCCTGCTCGCCGCCGGGGAGTCTGGCTGGTACGACTACGAGGCCAAGTACACCCCGGGCGGAATGGAGTTGATCGTCCCCGCCCGCATCCCCGGCGACGTCCGCGAGCGCGTGCGCGAGCTGGCCGTGAGGACCTTCACCCTGACCGGTTGTCGCGGCCTGGCCCGCGTCGACTTCTTTGTCTCCGGAGGGGAGGTTCTGGTCAACGAGCTGAACACGATGCCCGGCTTCACCCAGACAAGCGTGTTCGCCTCGCTGTTCGCCGCCAGCGGGGTCACCTACCCGGAGGTGCTCGACCGGCTGCTGGCGCTGGCGATCGAGCGGTACGAGACGGAGCGGGGCCACCGGCACTAATCCGCCGCGTTTGTTCCGGATCGCGGATGACTCCAACGTTGTCCTAGATAATCTCGAACAACGTTGGACTCAAGGTGCTGGCGGGTGTTCTCGCCTCCGGGCCAGTCCCTACTTGTAGCTGTACAGCGCGATCTCGTTGATCTGCAGGTGATTTCGCCCATCCAGGCTCGTCACCCACAGCAGGTAGTAGCGAAACTTGCTCGTGGTGGAGAGGTGGATCACCTGGTGGGTACCGACCTTGGCCTGGGTGGCGACCTGGACCCAGCCGGGGTCTGGCCACTTGGTCGCCGGCGGCTGCGTGTTGCGGGCAAAGACGCCGGCCGTGAAGCCGGGCGTTGTGGTCGTGACGCGCATCACGCGCGCGATCGTGCCGGGGTTGGCGTCGACGTAGATGCCCACGCCGGCCTTCTCGAGCGCGTCGCTGTAGTACGTCTGCGTGCTCCAGAAGGTGCTCGTCTGGTTGTCGATGGCCAGGCTCGCGTCGGGGTGCTCGTCGGTCGGGTCGCCGAGCGGGTTGTAGCCGTGGGCACACGTCTCACATAGGTGAACGGAGGTGAGCTGCTTGCTGGGGGCGGGCTGGGGTGGAGGCCCGGTCCCGTGGTGCGTGCGGCTGGTCAGCCACACCGCGCCACCGCCCAGGATGGCGACCACGATGAGTGCCAGCAGCAGCGCGGTGGCGGGATGGCGGACGCGGAACGGGATTCGCCGCTGGGCGCTCGTGGGCAGCGTGCGGAGCACGGTCGTGACCTCGCCGGTGGCGCTGCCGGCCCGGGCCGTCTCGATCGCCAGCGCGTCCTCGAGGTCGGCGATCAGCTCGGCATCGTTGGCGTAGCGGTCCTCCTGGCGCTTGGCGGTGGCGGTGTCGACCACGGCGGCCAGCGCGGCAGAGACCTCGGGGCGCTTGGCCTGGACGTCCGGCATCTGCTCGCGGACGTGCTTCATCGCCACCGCAACCTGGCTCTCGCCCTTGAACGGGACCTCACCGGTCAGCATCTCGTACAGCACGACACCGAGCGAGTACAGGTCCGACTGTCCGGTCACCCGCTGGCCCAGGGCCTGCTCGGGGGAGACGTAATCGGTGGTTCCGAGGACGCGCCCGTCGGCGGTCAAGCCCTCCTCGTCGAGCGTGCGCGCGATCCCGAAGTCGGTGACCTTGGCCGAGCCCTCCTCGTCGATCAGGACGTTCTGCGGTTTGACGTCGCGATGGACGATGTGGCGCGCGTGCGCGGCACCGAGGGCGCGGGCGATCTCGATCGCGTAGGCCACCGCCTCGTTGATCGGGAGTCGTCCCTGCCGGCGGATCCGATCCTTGAGCGTCTCGCCCTCGACGTACTCGAACACGATGTAGGGACGGCTCTCGTCCTCGCCGGCGTCGATCACTCCGACGACGTGAGGATGCGAGAGCTGCGCGACGGCCCGCGCCTCGCGCCGGAAGCGCTCGAGTTGGTCCGAGTCGCTGGCCACCTCCCGGTTCATCAGCTTGATCGCCACCTGGCGCTCGAGCGTCTCGTCGAGCGCCCGGTAAACCGTGGACATGCCGCCCGCGCCGATGCGGGCCTCGAGCCGGTACCGGCCGCTGAGGGTCGTTCCGAGCAGCGTGCTCATCTACCAGCCTCTATTTTGCGGCACGAGCGGGGTTCGCGAGACCTACAACTGCCGCAGCCCACTCGAGTCTCCGCTCAGCCCCAGCGGCGGCAGTCTGAGTGCTCCAGCCTGCTCGGTCAGGTGTCCGACTTGCGCCGCCCCCGGGTGCCACCTCTCCAGCAGCTTCACCGCCGCGTCCGCGCGATCGGCCGGCACGGTTGCGCAGAAGCCGCAGCCCATGTTGAAGACCTCCCACATCTCGGCGGCGCCCACGCCGCCCAGCTCGGCGATCAGCGAGAACACCGGCGGCGCCGGCAACGGTGAGGAGATCTCGTAGCCAATGTCGGTGCCGATCCGCAGCAGGTTGAGCAGCCCGCCTCCAGTGATGTGGGACAGACCGTGTACAGGTATATCGCTGCGGAGCAGTTCGAGCACCGCGCGCACGTAGATCGTCGTCGGCTCGAGCAGCGCGTCGGCCACCGAGCCGCCGCCGAGCGCATCGGGCGTGGCGTCGAGCGCCAGTCGACCCTGATCGAGCAGCGCGCGCCGGGCCAGCGTGAGCCCGTTCGAGTGCACGCCCGAGGCGGGCAGGCCGATCAGCGCGTCGCCGGGGCAGCACGCGCTTCCGTCGACGATCCGATCGAGCGCGACCGTTCCGAACGCTGAGCCCACGAGATCGAAGCCAAAGGGCGATGGGTGGCCACGGATCACCTCGGGCAGCTGGCACACCTCGCCGCCGGGGATCTCCACCCCGGCCAGCTCGGCGCCGGCCTTCAGCCCCAAGGCCAGATCGCGCAACAGGGCGGGGTCGGCCTCCTCGACGGCGACGTAGTCGAGCAGGGCGATCGGCTCGGCGCCGACGCAGATCAGATCGTTGACGTTCATCGCCACGCAGTCGATCCCGATCGTGTCGAAGCGTCTGGCCTGCTCGGCCACGATCACCTTCGAGCCGACGCTGTCGGTGGCCAGCGCTACGCCGAGTCCGGGGGCGACCTCGAGCACGCTCGCGTAGTGGCCGGGCAGCGGCACGGCCCGCGAGGCCCGGCCCGGGTCGATACCGCGCAGGATCTCGACGATCGCCTCGACCCCCTGGTCGGCCTGTGCGGTGTCCACACCCGCGGCTGTGTAGGCATCCGTCACGACACAATTGTCCTGCATCGGCAAGACGGCCGACGGACCGTGGCTCAGCCGCGTCGGGCGCGCCACAGCTTGGCCAGGACGAGCCCACCCAGGGCGGTTCGGTACGCCGCGTAGGGAAGCAGCGAGCGGTCGCGTTCGACCTGCCGGATCAGCCACGTCGACGAGAGGGTGGAGGCGAACGAGGCACCCGCGCCGGCGGCGAACCCCGCCCATGCGTCGCGAGGAAGCCCGCGGCGGCGCAGCCGAACCCCCTTGAGCACCGTGGCGCCGGCGATGACCGGCAACGCGACATGGCGCGAGAGCCGGTTGGCATCCTCGCGGGTGAAGTGGCGCAGCCGGGCGGCCGCGAGGGTGGCCCCGTTGCGCGAGACGCCCGGCACGAGCGCGCACGCCTGTGCCACCCCAAGCCACAGTGCGTCGCGGGCGTCGGCCTCCTCGTGCGTCCGCGTCTGCGGCTTGCGGTCGGCCAGCGCCATCACGATCGCGCCGGCGATCAGCCCCCAGGCGATGGTCGCCGGGGTACCAAGCTTCTGCTCGATCGGGCGCTCGAGGGTGTAGCCGACCAGGGCCGGCGGCGCGAACGACAGCGCAATGAGAAGCAGCCGGCGGGTGTTCAGATCGTGCAGCACCTCACCCACCTCATGGCGCAGAGTCAGAAGCAGCGCGGCGGCGGTGCCGGCGTGGAGGGCGACCTCGAAGGACTTGCGCAGCTCGTCATCGACGTTCTCGTAGTCCCATTCGAGCAGCCACGGCAAGAGCGTCAGGTGGCCGGAAGATGAGATCGGCAACAGCTCCGCCGGCCCGTGGAGCGCCCCAAGGGCGAGGGCCTGGGCCACCGACAGCTGCGACCCGCGCAGCGCGTGCGACCGGCGTCGCTCAGGCGGCGACATCCGGCGCCGGCCCGCCACCTCCGCCGCGTGATCGGCGCACGATCAGATACACGATCAGGCCGACCAGAATCGCGGCACCCACATAGTCGACGTACTCGAGATTGTGGCGCCAGTTCTCCCAGTCGCTGCCAACCGCCTGCCCCAGGAAGGCGAGGCCGACAATCCACGGAATCGACCCCAGCGTGGCGAGAATGAAGAAGCGCGGGAAGGGCATCTCGGCGATCCCCGCGGCATACGGAAACGCCGCGCGCACGACGGGCACGAGGCGGGAGAAGAAGATCACCGGGTCTCCATAGCGCTCGAACCATCGGTGTGCCAGCTCGAGGCGCTGATGGCTCACGTGCAGCTTGCTCCCCCGACGCTCGAGGACTTCGGCGCGTCCGTAGTAGCCGATCGCATAGGCGATCGACGCCCCGGTCATGTCGCCCACGAGTCCGGCGATGATGATCCCCAGCATCGATAGGTGGTGCTCGGACACATTGAAGCCGGCGAACAGCATCGTCGGCTCGGTTCCGGGCAGGCCGATCACGCCGGTCGTCATCGTCATCAGCCAGACGCCGAAGTAGCCGAGGTCGTTGATCACGTGGGTCGCCAGGGTGACCAGCGAGTCCGTGATGGAGGCGGTCATGATCAGCAAGGCGCCAAGCCTAGCGGCGGGGGCCCGACGGTTGAGGCCGGGTAGGGTTCCCGGCCCATGAGTATTCCTTTATTCGACACCGCCACGCCACTCGCGCCGTTGCGCGCGGCGATCGGCGCCAGGGTGTCCGAGGTCCTCGATCACGCCCGCTTCATCCTCGGTCCCGAGGTTGAGGCGTTCGAAGACGAATTCGCGGACTACCTCGGCGTGCGCCACGTGATCGGCGTGGCCAACGGGACCGACGCCATCACGATCGCGCTCCGTGCGCTGGGCGTGCAGGCGGGCGACGAGGTCGTCGTCCCCTCGTTCACGTTCTACGCCACCGGCGAGGCCGTGGTCAACGCCGGTGCGCGGCCGGTGTTCTGCGACATCGACCGTGACACGCGCAATGTGACGCCCGAGACCGTCAGGGCGGCCCTGACTCCGCGCACGACGGCCATCGTGGCCGTGGATCTGTTCGGCTGTCCGGCGCCGTTACCGGCGATCAGAGCACTGGGCCTGCCGGTGCTCGAGGATGCCGCCCAGGCCGCTGGCGCGTCCCTCGACGGACACAAGGCGGGCGCACTCGGCGACGCGGCGACCTTCTCCTTCTACCCGTCCAAGAACCTTGGTTGTTTCGGCGATGGCGGCGCCATCGCCACCGATGATGACGGGGTGGCCGAGTTGGCCCGGACGCTGCGCTTTCACGGCTCGCGTGACAAGCAGTCGTTTCAGTACGTGGGCTACAACTCGCGGCTCGATGAGCTCCAGGCCGCGATCCTGCGTCTGCTGCTGCCCGAGCTCGATCGCTGGAGCGACGGGCGGCGAGCCGCCGCGCGCGCCTACGAGGACGGCGGGCTCGGCGAGCACGTTGGACTCCCGGTGCCGCAGGGTGGGGCCGACCCCGCCTGGCACCTGTACGTGGTCACGCATCCGGAGCCCGACCGTCTGCGCGAGGTGCTGGCGCAGGACGGGATCCAGTCTCGCGGTTACTACCGGACGCCCGTGCACCGACAGGCAGCGATGGCTCCCTTCGCCGGCGGTGCCCAGCTCCCGGTCACCGACGCGCTGGCGGCGGAGAATCTGGCCCTCCCGATCAGCCCGGTGCTGGAGCCGGCTCAGTCGCGGCAGGTGATCGCGACCGTGGCCGGCCTGCCCGCGACGTGAGGGTTTGGATCGACCTCACCAACTCGCCGCATGTCCTGGTGATGCGGCCGATCATCGAAAGGCTGCGGGCGCAGGGCCACGAGGTCGAGGTCACCGCGCGTGACTTCGCTCAGACGCTCGGGTTGTGTGAGCGGTTCGGGATCGAGCACACGCCGATCGGCCGCCACCGCGGCGCCACGCTGCTCGGCAAGGCGGGAGGACTTCTAACGCGCTCGGCCCAGCTGGTCCGCTGGGGTTGCGGGCGCGGATTCGAGCTTGCGCTTGGTCACGGCTCAAATGACGTGACGGTGGCGGCCGCGGTGCTGCGCATTCCCAGCGCAACGATGTTCGACTACGAGTGGGCAACGGTGCAGCACGGCGTCAACTGCCGTCTGGCGCGGGCCGCCGTTGTGCCCGACGTGATCCCGCCGGAGCGTCTCTACCGGCTCGGCGCTCGCGGCAAGATCCGCGCCTATCCGGGCATGAAGGAGGAGTACTACCTGGCCGATTTCGAGCCCGATGACAGCGTCTTGGCCGAGCTCAATCTCGATCGCGCCAACCCGATCGCCGTGGTCCGCACACCGCCCGAGGTGTCGCTGTACCACCGCTTCCACAACGAGCTGTTCGCGCAGGTGCTCGACCGCCTCCGCGGCGCGCAGACCGTGGTCCTTCCTCGCACGGCGGAGCAGCGAACGCGGCTGGCCCGCGAGCCAGGGCTCATCGTCCCCGAGCGGGCGCTCGACGCACAGTCGTTGATCGCCTACGCCGATCTGGTCGTGTCCGCAGGCGGCACAATGAACCGAGAAGCGGTGGCTCTGGGCACGCCCGTGCTGACCGTGTTCGAGGGCCGGTTGGGGGCGGTCGACGAGAGCCTGATCGCGGCCGGGCGCCTGCGGCGCCTCACGTATGCGGGCCAGGTCGAGCTGACAAAACGCGTGCAAACCAAGGGAAACGAGGCCCGCGTCAAGCGGGATCCGCAACTCTTGGTCGAATTACTGGTTACTCCCCGTTAACGGCCGCTACCCTACTTTGATCTGAACGTCCCTGTCCGCGGCCGGGGGGGCGTATTCGACCGTTGCGAAAATCCGGAGCACCCACGATGTCAACCTACGCACGGCCGCGCCGGCTGGCGGCCATTCCCATAATCGCGCTGGCCGCGCTGGCCATAGTGCTCCTGTCGGGCGGCTCACCCACGCGAAGCGCCGCGGCCACGCCTGCGGTCTACGTTTATCCGATCTCCGGCGGCCAGGTTGCGCCGCCGCACTCCCAGATCACCTTCCGCAACGTGTCGGCGAGCCGGCTCGGTCCGATCTCCGTCACGGGTTCAAAGAGCGGCTCGCACTCGGGCCGCGTCGAGGCCGACTCCGACGGGAGAGGGGGCAGCTTCATCCCCAGCAAGGGATTCACGCCCGGTGAGACGGTCACCGTGCGGACCCATCTGAACATCTACGACGGCCACAAGGGCACCTTCCAATTCAAGGTCGCGACGCCGGCCGGAGGGATTCCTGATAGCCCATTCGGACCGGCGGCCCGGGTGCGCGGCGACGTCTGGAGCTTCCACTCGCGTTCAGACCTGCACCCCGCCTCGGTCAGGGTCGTCCATGGCCCCTCGCACACCGATCATGGCTACATCTTCGTCGCGCCCGAGTTCGGACCGCTGCAGAAGGGCCCGGAGATCCTCGACTCTCAGGGCCATCTGATCTGGTTCAAGTCCGCGCCCGGCGATTGGATGGCGACAGTGGTCAGAGTGCAGAAGCTCTACCGCAAGAACGTGCTGACCTGGTGGCAGGGAAGATTCGGCGCCGGGGTCGGGGCCGGTGAAGATGTGATCAACGACGACCACTACCACCAGATCGCCATTGTCAGGGCGGGCAACGGGCTCTATGCCGACCTGCACGCCTTTGTCATCACCCCTCAGAACACAGCTCTGATCGCGATCGAGGAGCCCATCCGCTACAACGCCTCGTCGGTCGGCCAGCCGACGAATCAGGTCGTTTTCAACTCCGTCGTCCAGGAGATCGACATCAAGACGGGCCTCGTCCTGTTCCAGTGGGACGCGCTCGACCACATCCCGCTGCGCGCCAGCTACACCAAGTTCCATGGGGCCAATCACCCCTACGACTACTTCCATCTCAACTCGGTCTTCAAGGACCGCGATGGCAACATCGTCCTGTCAGGTCGCTCGGTGTCATCGGTCTACAAGGTGGCGCTCAGCAACGGGCACATCATGTGGACGCTGGGGGGCAAGCACTCGAGCTTCAAGATGGAGCCGGGCGCCTCCCCCGCCTTCCAGCACGACGCCGTCCCGCGCTATCACAACGTTGTCTCGGTGTTCGACAACGGCGCTGGGCTGTTCAACGTTCACTCGCAGTCCCGAGCGCTGTGGGTGAAGATGAACTTCCACAACCACACGGCCTCGGAGGAGAAGGAGATCTACCACGCGCCGCCGGTGCTGTCGACCTACGAGGGCACCGTTCAGCAGCTGCCGGGCGGCCACACCTTCGTCGGTTGGGGCCATCAGCCCTACTTCAGCGAGTACAACTCGTCGCGCCAGGACATCTTCGATGCTCGCTTCGTTGACAACAACGCCAGCTTCAGCGCCTACCGGTTCCGCTGGAACGGCTACCCGCAGACCAAGCCCGCGGTGGCTGCCTCGAACAGCCACGGCAGGACGTGGGTGTACGCGAGCTGGAACGGCGCCACCGGCGTGCACAAGTGGCGGGTGCTGGCGGGCTCGAGCTCGAGCAGGTTGCATCGGGTGGCGACGGTCAGGCGGACGAACTTCGAGACTGCGATCCGGATCTCATCGGCTTCGTACGTTGCCGTGCAGGCGCTGGCCGGCAAGAACCGCGTGCTCGGCACGTCGTCGACCATTCGTGGGTGATCGCGGTGATCGGTGATAGTTACCGACGTCCGTGGCGAGCGGCCGCAACATATCCCGCAGGCCCGTGTTACGGAGCGCAGTGGTCTCCGCCACGGTGACCTGCCATCTCGACCGAAGGATCGTTTCTAGATGCCAAAAGCAAGACTTGTGATTGCCGCGTTCGCGGCGATCCTGTGCTCCGGGGCGGTGGCGATGAGCGCCGTGGCCAAGCCGCTGTGGAATTTCACCACTCGCGGCGCCTACTCGTTCGTCAGCCAGCCGAGGTTGCACCCGCCCAAGCTGATCTGGAAGGTCAAGCACGGGGTCACCCTGGCCAACGGCTACTTCCTGATCGCCAACACTCCCAACCTGGCCGCCGGCAGGATGGTCGGACAGAGCGGCCCCGAGCTGATCGATCGCCACGGCCACCCGGTGTGGTTTGTCCCGGTCTCGCGTAACGTCGTGGCCAACAACCTGGCCCTGCAGACCTATAACGGCAAGCCGGCTCTCAGCTACTGGGTGGGCGTCGAGAACGCCGCCGGCGTGGTCACCAGCGGCAAGGACATCGTGGTCGATCAGCACTACAAGACGGTCGCCACGTTGAAGGGGTCAAAGGGCTGGATCGTCGACCTTCACGAGATGGTGATCGACGGGACCAACGCCTGGGTGATCGCCTCCAAGAGCGAGCGCAAGGATCTACGCCCCGAGCACGGTCCGCGCCACGGGACGTTCGTCGACAACGCCGTCCAGGAATACGACCTGACCAACGGCAAGCTCCTCTACACCTGGGATGCGGCCGATCACGTCAAGCTCGCTGACACGTACATGAAGTTCATCCGCGATGGTGTCTGGGACCCATACCACATGAACTCGCTCCAGCTCACCGGGAGCAAGACGTTCCTGGTCTCGCTGCGCAACACGTGGGCGGCGTACCAGATCGACATGGCCACGGGCAAGGCCGACTGGACGCTGGGCGGCAAGCACAGCACCTTCAGGTTCAAGGGCAAGGCCCAGTTCCAGTGGCAGCACGACGTGCAGCTACATCGGAACAACGTGGTCAGCGTGTTCGACGATCACTGCTGCAAGGTCAACAGCAAGGGCCAGCTGCTCGTCCCCAACGGGCCGACCCGCGGACTCGTCCTGAAGCTCGACATGGGCAGGAAGACCGCCTCAATGACCAAGCAATACACGCGCGGGAAGCATTTCTACGCGGCCTTCCTGGGCGACACCGATCTGCTCTCGAACGGCGGCGCGGTGATCGGCTGGGGGTCGCAACCGTTCTTCTCGGAATATGGCCGGTCCGGCAACCTGCTGCTCGACGCCCAGTTCCCGAGCAACAGCGACCAGACCTACCGCGCGACACTCGACCACTGGACCGGCACACCGAGCAAGCCTCCGGTCGGCGCGGTGAAGACCAGCGGCGGACGCGCCACCGTGTACGTGAGCTGGAACGGCGCCACCGGCGTGCACAAGTGGCGGGTGCTGGCCGGCAACAGCAGCAAGCACCTGTCAGCCGTCGTGACCAAGGGCAACACGGGCTTCGAGACGAAGATCGCGCTGTCGAAGAAGTACAAGAAGTACGAGATCGAGGCGCTCGACGGCAAGGGCAAGACGATGGCCAGCTCCAAGGTGTTCCCGGATAGCCCGAACTTCGGGGGCTACTAGCGAGTCGGTTTCCGGCTGTCGCGTTGGGTTCGGCTGCGGGCGGTGGGCGCCCGCAGCCGTCTCACGTGGCGCTGGGAACAGCCTGCTGGGGAAGGGGTCGATGGGGCGCCCGGCAACCCCGGGCGAACCTGGCGGGGAGCTGCAACGAACGTTGCCGTCAGGCCGGGTCGTCGGTGGCGACGGCCAGGCCCGCCGCGCGCCAGGCCTGAAAGCCGCCGATCAGGTCGGTGGCACCGGGTAACCCGAGCTCCTTGAGCGTTGCCGCGGCGAGGCTGGACTGGTAGCCCTCATCGCACATGACGATCTGTCGCCGCTCTGGTCGCGCGGCCTCCTGATCGCGCCACTCGGAGGCCGGATCGCAGCGCCATTCGAGCACGTTCCTGGGTATGAACCGAGAGCCGGGAACGACACCGTCGCGCCGGCGCTGACTCTCCGCCCGGATGTCGATCAGCAAGGCGCCATCGCGCATGGCCGCGAGCGCCTGCTCGGGCGTGACGCGATCGAGCTTGGCCCGGGCGGCCTCGAGCAGCTGATCGACGGTTTGCCGGCTCAGGCACCCCATCCTAGGGCGCTAACGTCCTCTTAGTGAGGGGATCTCACCCTCCGGACTAGAATTTCGCGCTGCATGCGCCGGCGGATGAGATCCGCGGCCTTTCCCGTTCACCGCCATTCGATTCCGCAGGTGCTGGTGGACGGTCTTCTGGTCGCCCTCGGTTACTACCTCGCGTTTCAGCTGAGGTTCGACGGCCATGTCCTGAGACGCTACGACAAGCTGTTCGACAGCACGATCTGGTGGGTCGTCCCGGCCTCGCTCGTCTCTCTGGCGGCCTTTGGCGTCTACCAGCGGCTGTGGACGTTCGTGTCACAGCGCGATTACGAAGCCGTGGTCAAGGGCGTCGTCGTGGCCACGCTGATCATCGTCGGGGCCATCGACCTGCTGCACCCGGTCCAGACGGCACCGCACTTCAGGCACTTCGAGCTTGTCTCCACCGCGGTCACGCTGCCAGCCAGCGTCGTCGCGCTGTTCTTTCTCCTCACCCTGGTCATGCTCTTCGCGGCTCGGTTCCTCGTGCACCTCGTCGTGGAGGGGCGCGTGCGGAGCTTCCGCGTCGCCAAGGGTGCCCGCGAGGTGCTGATCGTCGGTGGCGGCGATGGCGGCCGACTCGTGGCTCGCGAACTGGCGCGCAATCCGCAGCTTCGGCTCCGACCGGTCGGCTTCATCGACGACGACCCGCGCAAGCGCAGGACCAAGGACGAGTACGGGCTCAAGGTGTTGGGCACGACCTCGGCCGAAGACCTGGCGCGGATCCTCGACGAGGCCGAGCCGGATGAGGTGATCATCGCGATTCCCTCGGCGCCAGGTACCGTCCGCGCGCGGGTTGTCACCGCATGCCGCGAGCGCGGCATCCCGGTCAGGACCACGCCGACGGTGTTCGAGCTGCTCCGCGACGGCTCGGGCCAGCTGAAGGTCACCCACCAGCTGCGCGAGGTCCGCGTGGAGGACATCCTCGGGCGCGAGCCGGTGCGGATGGAGCTCGAGCGTGTCGGTGCCTACCTGGCCGGTGAGGTGGTGCTGGTCACCGGCGCAGGCGGCTCGATCGGCAGCGAGCTGTGTCGCCAGATCGCCCGCGTTGGTCCACGCAAGCTGGTGCTGGTCGACCACGCCGAGGACAACCTGTTCGAGATCAACCGGGAGCTCGAGGAGGAGCGCCACGTTCGCATGGCCGTGCCGGTCCTGGCCGACTGCAAGGAAGAGGAACGGATGCGCGAGGTGCTCGGTGAGTACCGGCCGGGCGTCGTCTTCCACGCCGCGGCCTACAAACACGTGGTGATGATGGAGTCCAATCCGGTCGAGGCGGTCCGCAACAATGCGCTGGCCACGCGCGTGGTGGCGCGGATCGCGGGCGAGGCGGGTGTGGGGACGTTCGTGCTCGTCTCCACCGATAAGGCGGTCAACCCCGCGACCGTGATGGGGGCGTCCAAGGCGCTGGCCGAGTGGGCGGTCGAAGCCGCGGCGTCGCGCTACCGCTCGACGACCTACTCGACCGTGCGCTTCGGCAACGTCCTGGCGTCCTCGGGCTCGGTCGTGCCGATCTTCCGCCGCCAGATTGCCGCCGGCGGCCCGGTCACCGTGACCGACCCCCGCATGCGCCGCTACTTCATGACCATCCCCGAGGCCGTGCAGCTGATCATCCGGGCCGGATCGCTCTCGGAAGCGCCGGATGACGCCGACGCCGCCCTGCACGGCGAGCCCGGAGGGCGAGCGGGCGGCAAGTCCGCGGGCCAGGTGTTCGTCCTGGAGATGGGGGACCCTGTACGGATCATCGATCTGGCCGAAACGATGATCAGGTTGTCCGGCCTCGAGCCCGAGCGCGACATCGCGATCGAGATCGTCGGCGCCCGTCCGGGCGAGAAATTTCATGAGGATTTGTTTAACCCATACGAACGAATTCAGCCCACGCCGGCGCAGAAGATCCTGCGCGCCGAACGCGAGCCCCTGGACCCGGATTGGGTCGAGCAGACGTTCGCCAACATGAATCTGCTCGTTCTCGAGGGCGATGCTGCCGGGCTCGCCGAGCATGTCGCACAGCTTGCTCGGGGGCGTGGAAGCACCGCCGGCGAAACAGGCGCCCGGGTCGGCACGTAGACTGCAAGCGCAGCATGGGGACGTTTCCGCTCGCCTTATCTGTCCACCACTTCATCAGCTCGGTGGGTGCTGATGCTGGCTTTGCCGCGGTCATCGGCCTGGCCATCCTCGTGCTGCTGTATTTCGCCCAGGCCCGCGAGACCGCGACGCTGCGCGATCACGCCTACGAGGCCGCCGATCGCATCCAGCAGCTCGAGGCACGCGTCGCTCAGCTGACCGGCGGCGGGGTCTCCGAGCCACCGGCTCAGCCGGCTCCTGCGCCCCAGTCCGCGCGGGCTCCCGCCCCGGTGAGCGCGTCCCCGCCATCCAGTTCGCCGGCGCCGAGCTCGGGCCCAGTCGCGCCCGCGGGCGTGGGGGCCCCGGCGCTGTCGGCGGCGACCAAGCTGATCCCGACCGCCGCTCCGGCCGGAGCGGTCGCGCTGGCCGCCGCCGCGCCCCGCGGCTCGAGCGCGGTCGAGGCCGAGCCGGCGATCACCGCTCGCGACGAGCGCACGGCCAATCCCGCGCCGGCCACGGCCGCAGGCGCTGCCAACGGCGGCAGCCGTGCGCAGGCGCGAGCCATGGGCGGATCGACGGCGGCTCCGCCGCCGCGCGTCCAGGGGCGGCCCGGTGGGGCGCCTCCCGGCCGGCGCCCCGCGGCCCCGGCCCGCGCGCGTCAGCCACACGGTGGAGGACCGAACCGGCTGGTCGTCGGCGGCCTGGTAGCGGCCGCGGTGGCCGTCATCGTCGTGCTGCTGGTCATCCTCACGGGCGGCAGCAGCTCGAGCAAGACGCACACGACGGCGACCACGAACGCACAGAGCAGCCAACGCGTCCGCAAGGCGGTCGTCAATCCGACCACCGTGACGGTCGCAGTTCTCAACGGGACATCGACGCCCGGGCTGGCCGGATCGATCGCCACCAAGCTCTCGGGCAAGGGCTACAAGCAGGGAACCGTCGCCACCGCGAGCGACCAGACGGCGACCACGACGACGGTCGCTTACCTGCCCGGGTTCCGCCGCGATGCCCTGTCGGTGGCCACGGCGCTGAAGGTCGGTGCCGGGTCCGTCCAGCCGGTCAACCAAACCGCCCAGGCGGTGGCGTGCCCGCCACCGGCGGCGTGCCCCGCCAACGTGGTGGTCACCGTCGGCAGCGACCTCGCGGCCACGCAATAGCGATCAAGCGACATGGTGGACCTTCTCGACCTCCCTGATCGGAGTGCCAAGCCCCGCCAGCAAGGTCTGACCCACGTGCTCGACCGCGGCCTGTCGGTGAGTGAGATCGAGGGTCTGGTCGCGACCGCCGGCGCGTACGTCGATGTGGTCAAGCTGGGCTGGGGGACGGCGTTGGTGACCGGCAACCTGGAGGAGAAGATCAAGCGCTACCGGGAGCTCGAGATTCCGCTCGTGCTCGGCGGGACGCTCACGGAGCTTGCCATCGCGCAGGACCGTCTCGACCGGTTCATCGCCTGGCTTCACGAACTGGAGCTGGATCACATCGAGATCTCCGACGGGACGATCGAGCTCCGCCATGACGACAAGCTCGAATTGATCCGCCGACTGTCGGGAGAGTTCACCGTTCTGTCCGAGGTCGGCTCCAAGGACGACACTCGGATCATGGCCCCGTACCGGTGGGTCGAGCAGATCGAGCGCGAGCTCGAGGCCGGCGCTTGGAAGGTGATCGCCGAGGCCCGGGAGAGTGGCACGGCGGGCATCTTCCGGCACGACGGCGAGGTCCGCATGGGCTTGATCGACGAGATCGTCCATGCCGTCCCCCCGGAGAAGATCCTCTTCGAGGCTCCACAGAAGGATCAGCAAGTGTGGTTCGTACGGCGCTTTGGACCCAATGTCAACCTGGGCAACATCACGCCTGATGACGTGCTGTCGCTGGAGACGATTCGGCTCGGGCTTCGCTCGGACACGGCGTCCAGCGTGTATGAATGACCGGGCGACCGCGGGCCTGCTGCTCGCTCGCCACGGCGAGACCGACGACAACCGCGAGCCAATCAGGGCTCAGGGTTTTCGTGACACTCACCTGAACGAAACCGGACGCAGGCAGGCGTCCGAGCTCACCGAGCGCGCAGCCGGCGAGGGCATCGTGTCGCTGTGGTCGTCTGACCTGTCCCGCGCCCGCGAGACGGCGGAGATCGTCGGTGCTCGGCTCGGGCTGGCTCCCCGCCTCGATCCTCGCCTGCGCGAGGGCAATCGCGGCCGCTGGGAGGGCCATCGGTTCGTCGACATTGCGCGGGCCGAACCGGAGCTCTACGCGGCCTGGCGGCGGGCCGGAGCAAACTTTCGCTTCCCCGGCGGCGAGTCGCTCCGCGAGCACCAGGAACGGGTTCTGGCCTCGCTGAAGGACATCCACGCCACCGGTGAGCTGCCGGCCCTGATCGTCTGTCACGGGGGCAGTATCCGGGTCGTGCTGTGCAGCCGCGATTCGCGAGGCCTCGACGCCTTCCATAGCTACGAGGTGCCCAACGTGGCGGTGATCAGGTTGTGAGGCGGCTGCCGCTGTTCGTGTTTGGTGCGCTGATCGCTGCCACCGTGGCGGCTTTCTTCGTCACTCAGCACCTCAAGGTCTCGACACCTCTGGTGGCCGGCTTTCCGCACCCAGCGCCCGCGGTGATCAATCCGGAGGGGGGGACGTGCCAGGGCATCAACCATCGCCGGATGTTCATCTCCTTCTATCTGCTCCACCGCACCGACGACGTCGACGTGTTCGTGGTCGATCAGGACGGGTCGATCGTGGCCACGCTGGCCACCAACCGCCACATGCCGCGCAAGGTCCGCATCGGCTTCTATTGGAACGGCCGGGAGGACAACGGCTCGGTGGCGCCCGATGGCAGGTACTACATCCGCATCGCTCTGCTTGGCCAGGGCCGCACAGTCGAGCTGACCAAGACGCCGGTCACCGTCAAGACGATCCCGCCGCGCCCGGTGGTCACGAGCGTCTCGCCCTCGCTGATGCCGGACGGCACGACCCCCGTCACGATTCACTATCGCGGCAACGAGCATCGCCCCGCGACGGTGCTGCTCTACCGCACCGACGTGCCCGGCCGCCCGCGGCTGGTGGACAGCTTTGGCATCGTGCCGACGAAGCCGGCCACGTGGAACGGGCTGATCGATGGCCGCCCGGCTCTGGCGGGCATCTACCTGGTCGGTCTGAGCGTGACCGACGCGGCCTGCAACACGGCGCGCTTCCCGATCACGATCCCGCCCGCCCCAGGCACCACGCGCCATGCGGGGGTGACGGTGCGCTACGTCGCCGCCCAGCCGCCGCTCGATCCTGTCCCGGCTGGGAGCCGGGCGCTCGTCTATGTCGACGCGCGCAATCACGCCTACCGCTGGGCTCTGCGCCGCGTCGGCGTCGAGAAGCCGGCCGTCACGGGCTCGCAGGCAGCCGGTGACTACGCGCTGCACGTGCGGCTGCCGCGCGGTGGTGGCCCAGGGCTCTACAAGCTGGCAATCCGCTCGGGGGCGTACCGCACCGTCGTGCCCGTGGTGGCGAGCGCCGCGTCGGGCCGCCGGAGCGTGCTCGTGGTGCTTCCCGCCCTCACCTGGCAGGGACTCAATCCTTCCGATGACAACGGCGACGGGCTCCCTGACACGCTGCCCACCGGCGGGCCCATCAAGCTCGCACGGCCATTCCTGTACGGGCTCCCGCCGGGCTTCGGCGACGAGGAGGGGTTTCTCACCTACCTCGACAAGAGCCATCTCAGCTACGACCTGACCACCGACCTGGCCCTCATCGATGGGACCTCGACGTTCAGCGGGCACACCGCGGTCGCGCTGGCCGGAAGCGAGGTGTGGTTGCCTGAGTCCATCCGCGCCGGTCTACGGACCTACGTCGAGGGAGGCGGCCATGTGATCTCGCTGGGCACCGACTCGCTGCGGCGTGGTGTGACCGTCGCCGCGGGACAGGCGAGCGATCCCACCCCGCCCGCGGCCACCGACGCGCTTGGAGCACGGCCGGGCCCGATCCAGTCGCGCAACCAGCAGCTGATTCTGGTCATCCACGATGGGCTGCGGATCTTCACGACCACCTCGGGCGCCTTCCCCGGCTACTCGACCTACCAGCCGACAGTCTCCGTCGCCGCGCCCGGCCAGATCGCGTCGGACGCGGGCACGAGCGCATCGAGCCCGGCCATCGTCGGCTACCGGCTCGGCAAGGGCGTCGTCGTCGATGTCGGGGTGGTTGGGTTCGGGTCGAGCCTGGCCCACAACGTCGAAGCCAAGGAGTTCGTGTCGCGGCTGTGGAGCGTGCTCGGACGGTAGACCTTCGAGGTTCGGCGGCGTCCAACCGCTCCCGCGATGCGTACCGTGTGCCCGCGTGACCTCGTATCTGAAGCGGTTGGTCAGCTCGCTCGGTGCCTACCAGGTCGCCGATGTGGTCTCGAAGTTCATCGCCGTGCTGCTTCTGCCGGTCTACACCCGGTACATCAGCACGAGCGGATACGGCGAGGTCGAGCTGCTCGCCAACGGAGTGATCTTCGTCAGCATCCTCGTCCGCTTCGGGATCATCGAGGCCTTTCTCCGCTTCTACTTCACCGACGAGGACCAGGCCCGACGCGACGCCCTGGTGCGCCGCTCGATGCTCTTCCTGCTGATCGTCACCACGCTGGCGGCCGCGGTGCTCGCCGCGCTCGCCGCGCCCCTGTCGAAGCTTCTGCTCGGGCATCAGGACACGACGATCCTCCTCATCTCGGTGCTCGGGCTGTGGAGCTTCACCAACCTCGAGCTGGCCTACGGGGTTCTGCGCGTCGACGAGCGGCTGCGCACCTACGCCATCGCCTCGCTGACCAACGTCGCCATGACGGTTGTCGCCTCGGTCATCCTGGTCGTCGTCCTCGGCCAGGGGCCGCAGGGCCTGCTGCTGGGGAACTACGGCGCCTCGACGCTGGTTCTGTTCGGTTTGTGGTGGACGATGCGCCATCGCTTCGTCGGCCACGCAGGCGCGGCCGAGCGCCTGGCCGGCCTGGTTCGTTTCGGCCTGCCCACGGTGCCGGCCGAGATCTCCGTCTATGCGCTTAGCATCGTCGACCGCTACTACATCTACCACGCGCAGAGCCCCTCGCTGGCCGGGCTCTACTCGATTGCCGTCAAGCTGGCCGGGGCGGTGGCCTTCATCGTGCGAGCGTTCCAGTACGCCTTCCCACCGCTGGCCTATTCGGTCACCGACGACGCCCAGGCGTCGCGGCTCTACGGCCTGGTCACCACGTACTACATGGCGGTGAGCGGCTGGGTTGTCGCCGGCCTCGCGTTGCTCGGTCGCTGGGTCCTTCGCCTGCTTGCCGCGCCGTCGTTCTTCGACGCCTACAAGGCGCTTCCCTGGGTGGCGTTGGGCTGGGCGATGTACGGTCTCTGGGTCGTGTTCCTGGTCATCGCCGGGCGGGCCAAGGTAACGACCCGCAACTTCCCCGCCGCGTTTGCCGGTCTGGCGGTCAACGTGATTCTGCTCCTGGTCCTGGTCCCCCCGTTCGGAATCGCCGGCGCCGGCGTGGCGCTGGTCGGCGCATACGTGGCGATGCTCACGGCCATGCACTTCCTCACACGGCGGCTGTTCGCGGTGAGGTTCGAGTGGCGGCGCATCTGCCAGCTGGTCGTCGTGGCCGGTGGTCTGGCCGTGGCGGGTGATGTGCTCCTGCCCACGCACGGGGCGGTCGGGCTGCTGACCCGCACGGCGGTGGTCGTGGCCATCCCACTCGTGCTCTACGTGACCCGTTTTGCCCATCCCGAGGAGCTCCATCAGCTCCGGGTGCTCATCGGGCGGGTGCGAGACATGCGCTCCAGGGCAGCGGTATGAGCCGGCCGTCGGTGAGCGTGGTCATGCCCTTCGCTGGGGATCCCGCCGCGGCCCGCGAGGCCGTGGCCGGTCTGCTCGAGCTCAGCACTCAACCGGGGGACGAGCTCATCGTCGCCGACAACTCGGGTGTGCTGGCCGGCGAGGAGCGGGTCATAGTCGTCCGCGCTCGGGCCGAGCAATCGCCCGCGCACGCCCGGAACGTCGGAGCCGCTCGGGCCGGCAACGATTGGATCCTGTTTCTCGATGCCGACTGCCGCGCGCCGGCGGGGCTGCTGGATACCTATTTCGCCCCAGCGCCCGACGCCGACGTGGCGGCGCTCGCGGGCGAGGTCGTGGCGGCTGGGGGCCAACCGAGCGTGGCCGCCCGCTACGGCGCATCGCGCAACTTTCTCGGCCAGGCTGCACATCTGTCACACCCCTATCTGCCTCGGGCCGCGGCGGCCAACCTGCTGGTCAGGCGGGACGCCTTCGAGCAGGTGGGCGGCTTCTACGAGGGCCTTCGCGCCGCCGAGGACACCGACTTCAGCTGGCGCCTGCAGCGCGCCGGCTGGCGGCTCGAGCTCCGCACCCGAGCAGCCGTCGAGCATCGCTACCGCACGACTGTCCGCCATCTCCGGGCGCAGTGGCGTGGTTACGCCGCCGGCCGAGCGTGGTTGCGCCGCCGCTACCCCGACTTCACGCCGCAGCCTGCCGTCCGGCGCGCCCTTGCGCGCGGACTGAGCCACGAGCGTCCCGAGCGCGCAGCGCCCGGCCGTCGGGGAGCCGACACTCGCGCCAGCCGGGTGCAACGCGTCCAGCACTCGGCGCTCGATGCGATGCTCGGCGTCGAGGAGCTGGCCGGCTTTGCCATGTCGAACCGCCCCCGGTCTGGCCGCGCGGCGCGCAGCGCGGCCAACGTCGTGCTCGTCGCCGATCGCTTCCCCGCCCGGGGCGACCCGCTGGCCGATTACGCCAGCACGCTGCGGGGCGCTCGGGTCGAGGCCAGCGCGCGCCCCGATGCCCCGTGGCTCGATGTCGCGCGCGAACTCGACATCGCCTATCGCGAGGACGACGGCGCGGCGGCCGGGTTGGCTGCGCTGGCGTGGCTGCTCGTCCGCCACCCCTGGCGGGCGGCTCGCGATCTCCGCCGCCGGGCGGGGCGCAGGGCGGGGCCCCGCGGCGCCCCGTCACTGCGGGCGCTCGCGCCGGCGGCCTTCCGGCTCTCGCGGGTGCGGGGCGCCCGTCTGCACGCGCTCGGGGGCGAGGACGTGCAGGTGACCGCGCGTCGCCTGGCCGCGCTGATCGGACGGAGCGTCGATCCGGCGTGAAGGTGGACGTCGTCGACCCGCCCGCGTATTCGCCGCCCTACGACCACGCGCTGTCTGCGGCGCTGGCCCGGGCGGGCGCCGATGTGCGCCTCGTCACCAGTCGCTTTGCCTACAACGATGTCCCCGCGGCCTCGGGCTACATCCGACGGGAGCTGTTCTATCGCCACGTTCGCGGAGCGGCCGGCTCGCAGCTGCGGAGGGTCACCAAGCTCGCCGAGCACGTGCCCGACATGCTCCACTATCGGACGGTGGCTCGGGGCGCCGACGTCGTGCACTTCCAGTGGCTCGATTTTCAGTGGCTCGACGACTGGCTCCTGCCCGACCGACCCGTCGTGCTCACCGCTCACGATCTTCTCCCCCGCGAGCCGCGGCCCGGCCAGGCCCGGGCCCAGCGGCGGCTGTATGACCGGGTGGCGGCGCTCATCACGCACTCGGAGTACGGGCGCGCGCAGCTCGTGCAGACGCTGGCCCTCGACCCCGAGAAGGTGCACGTAGTCCGCCACGGCGCGTTCGAGCATCTCACGGAGCTCGCCGAGGAGCCGCTGCCCGAGCCACTCCGCAGCGGGCACGATGCGGTGGTGCTGTTCTTCGGCCTGCTGCGGCCCTACAAGGGCCTCGAGGTTCTGCTCGAGGCCTGGCAGGGCATCCCGCGGGGAGAGTTGTGGATCGCCGGCCGCCCGCGGATGCCGCTCGCCCCGCTTCAGGCTCGCGCGCCAGCGTCCGTGCGCTTCGTCCCCCGCTTCGTCTCCGATGGCGAGCTGGCCGCCCTGTTTCGGCACGCCGACCTGGTGGTGCTGCCGTACTCGCGGACCGAGCGCTTCGATCAGTCCGGGGTCCTGGCCACCGCGCTGGCTTTCGGCAAGCCGATCGTGCTCACCGATGTGGGGTCATTCGGAGAGGTCGCCGCGATCGGCGCGGCGCTGCTGGTCCCCCCCGACGATCCGATCGCGCTGCGGGGCGCGATCGCGGATCTCCTCGCCGATCCGACCGCGCGCGGGCGACTGGCGGCGGGCGCTGTCGCCGCGGCCCGGGGGCTCTACTCCTGGGATGCCGCCGCGGTGAAGACGCTGAAGATCTATCAACAGCTAGTTTGACGGCGCCGTGACGATCCTCGAGGTCTCCTTCTGGGTGTCCGTGGGCCTGTTGCTCTACAGCCACGTGGGCTACCCGATCCTGCTCGCTCTGCTGGCCAGGCTGCACCGGCGGCCGGCGCCCGAGGGCGCCTCGGGTGAGCTGCCGAACGTATCGGTCATCGTTGCCGCCTATGCGGAGGAGGACGTGATCGCCGCGCGCCTGGCCAACCTGCGGGCGCTCGACTACCCCGCTGGCCGCCTCGAGCTGATCGTCGCCTGCGATGGCTCCCCCGACGGGACAGCCGACCGCGCGCGGGCGGCCGGCGCCGATGCCGTGCTCGAGCTTCCCCGGGGGGGCAAGATCCGCGCCCAGGATGCCGCGGTCAGGCGCGCCCACGGGGAGATCGTCGCCTTCTCGGACGCCAATGCGATCTGGGAGCCCGACGCGCTGCGCCGGCTGGTCGCGGGTTTCGTGGATCCGCGCGTGGGCTACGTCTGCGGGGACGTGCGCTTCGTCAACGAGCGCGGAACCAACCAGGAGGGCCTCTACTGGCGCTATGAGATGGCCGTGCGGCGGCTGGAGTCGCGGCTGCGGTCGGTGACGGGGGGCAACGGCGCGATCTACGCCACGCGCCGCGACTCCTACCTGTTCGTTGACCCGATCATGGGCCACGACCTGTCCTTCCCGTTCAACATGGTCAAGCACGGCTGGCTGGCGGTTTACTCGCCCGAGGCCCACGCGAGCGAGAAGATGGTCCCCACGATCGAAGGCGAGTTCGCCCGCAAGCGACGGATGATGAGTCACGGGTGGCCGATCGTCGTGCGCGGCGGGATGCTGTCGCCACGAGGCTATGACCCGCTGTACGCGCTCATGATCTTCTCCCACCGCGCGCTCCGCTACCTATCGCCCTTTCTGCACGTGATCGCGCTGGCCACCAGCATCGCGTTGATCGGCTCGGGATGGGTGTACGTGGCCGCGGTCGTCGTCCAGGTCGTCGTCCTGCTCGCGGCCCTGGTGGCCCCGGTGCTGCCGCTACGACCGCTGCTGCTGGCGCGCTACTACGTCCTCACCACGGCCTCGCTGGCCGCCGGGCTGTGGGATTGGCTCGTGCACGGCACCTCGGCGGGGTGGGAGCCCGCGGAGGGCACACGATGATCAAGCGACTGTTCGATATCGCGGTGTCGCTGATCGGAGCTGTGCTCACCGCCCCGGTCGTCGCGCTGTTCGCCGCTGCGATTCGCCTCGAGTCGCCCGGCCATCCGATCTATCGGCAGACCCGTGTCGGCAAGGACGGCCGCGAGTTCGAGATCTACAAGCTGCGCACGATGGTGCGGGGAGCGGAGTTCGCCGGCGCCGGGATGGCCATCAACGAGGGCGACGACCGGATCACGCGGGTGGGGAACCTGCTGCGCCGGTACTCGCTCGACGAGCTCCCCAACCTCTGGAACGTGCTCCGCGGCGACATGTCGATCATCGGCCCGCGGCCGACGATTCCCGTTCAGGTTGAGCAGTACACCGAGCATCAGCGCGGCCGACTGGCCGTCAAGCCGGGGATCACCGGCTGGGCCCAGGTCAACGGCCGAGCGTCCTTGCCGTGGAGCGAGCGGATCGAGCTCGACATCTGGTACGTCGAGCACCAGTCGCTGGCTCTGGATATGGAGATTGTGAGCCGGACCGTGCGGATGGTCTTCACCGGGCAGGGGCTGTACAAGGGAGAGACGGGCGGATGGCGGCCTCCGGCGTAGGCGTAGACGCAGGCGCGGAAGTGGGCGTGCTGCTGACCGGTGTCGGCAAGCGCTACGACATCGTGTCGGCGTTCGCTCAACACGCGACCGTCGTGGCCGCCGATCCCAATCCGCTGGCGCCGGCCCAGTACGCGGCGCATCACCGGCGGGCGGTGCCGCGGATCGATGACCCTGCCTATGTCCCCGCACTGAGCGTCCTCTGCGACGAGTTCTCCGTCGGCGCGGTGGTGCCGCTGACCGACCTCGACCTCGAGGTGCTCGCACATGCCCGCGCCGCCGGCGAGCTGCCGGCCTTCGTCCCCGATGCCGAGATCGCCCGCGCCACCTTCGACAAATACGAGGCGCACCTGCTGCTGACGCGACTCGGCCTGCCGTCGCCGCCCACCGTCCTGCCCGGCGAGCCCGTCGAGTCCTATCCAGTCATGATCAAGCCGCGCCAGGGCTCAGGGGCGCGGTCGATCCACCGCGCCGACGACGAACGCGCGGCCGAATTCTTCGTCGACTACGTCAAGGAGCCGACGATGGTGCAGCGGTTCATGGACGGTCCCGAGTTCTCGATCGACTGCCTGTCGGACCTCAGCGGCCGCTGTCTGAATGCGATCCCGCGCACGATGATCGAGTCTCGTGGCGGCGAGTCGATCAAGGGCACCGTCCTCGCGGATCCGGAGCTGATCGACCTCGGGCGGCGGCTCGTAGAAGCCCTCGGCGTTCGCGGCCCATGCACGGTGCAGGTTTTCCGCGATGCCGAGATCGGCTACGGCATCACCGACGTCAACACTCGATTCGGCGGCGCCTTTCCCGGCCCCATGTACGCGGCGCTGGCGGGTCGCACCTATCCTGAGCTGATCGTGCGGATGGCTCGGGGCGAGCAGATCGACAGCCACGTCGGCGAGTTCCGCGCCGGCGTGACCTTCACCCGCTACTTCTGGCAGCTTGAGCTCGACGAGCACATGCACCCGACGGGGCGCGACATCGTCGCCCCGCCCGGCCCGCCACCCCCGCACTGATGATCGCCTTCGTGCTCTCCGGCGGCGCCAGCCTGGGGGCGATTCAGGTCGGACAGCTGCGTGCGCTCTACGAGCACGGCATCGCCCCCGACCTGATCGTGGGCACCTCGGCGGGCGCGATCAACGGGGCGTACATCGCCTCGCGGCCGGCCACCCCCGACACGGCTTCAGGGTTGGCGGCCCTCTGGCGCGGTCTGCACTGGTTCGAGGTGTTCCCGCCCAACCCGGTCACGGCCACCCTCGGGCTGACGGGTCACCGCGACCACCTCGTACCCAACAGCGGGCTGGCCGCGCTGCTCAAGAAGTACCTCCAGTTCCAGTCGCTCCAGGACGCCGCGATTACGTTCCACGTCATCGCCACCGATGTGCTGAGCGGGGCCGAACGGCGTCTGTCGATCGGGGATGCGCGAACGGCCGTCCTGGCCAGCGCCGCCATTCCCGGCGTGTATCCCGCCATCGTCCGCGAGGGAGACGTTCTCGTCGACGGCGGCGTGGCCGACAACACGCCCATCTCAGCCGCCGCTGCGCTCGGCGCTGGCACCGTGTATGTGCTGCCGACCGGCGGCACCTGTCAGCTGGCCAAGGCGCCGGGCGGGGCGATACCGATGCTCGTGCACGCGATAACGCTGTTGATCAACCAGCGCCTGATCAGAGACATTCGCGCGTGCCCGCCTCAGTGCGAGCTGATCGTGCTGCCGCCACCGTGCCCGCAGACTGTGCTGGCCTCAGACTTCAGCCACGCGGACCAGCTGATGAGCCAGGGCTACGAGCTCGCCGCGGAGGCGCTGGATCATCCCGATCCGGCTTCTTTTGCCACGCCACGGGCCCTGGAGGCCATGGAACCTTGACGCTTACGCGCTCGCTGCCGCTGCCGCGGCGGGCTCCTCGCTCCAGCACTCGTCGACGAACTCGGCGATCTTGGCCGTGAGACGGGCCGGGCGCACCCTTAGCTCGATGATCGAGTTTGCGTCGATCAGCCGGGCGTTGGGCAGCTCGGCGGCGAGCATGCCGGCGTCCGAGAACGGGTGCACCGGATCGCGCGGATGACCGATGACCAGCGCCGGCGCCTGGAATGTGCGCCGGTCGTTCCGATGCGGGGCGGTGCGGCCGAAGATGATGCCCTGCAGCACGGCCGCACTCGGGCCCGGGTCCTGGGCCAGCACGTCGAGCCACAGTTCGGCGAGGAACGGCACGCCGTCTCTCCGCATCGCCCGGGCTGCTCTGGCCACCGCTCTCATCGCCGGTTCGCCCAGGGTCAGCGCCACCAGCAGCGGCGAGAAGACGGCCGCACAAGCCGGAATCGCATTGTCGAGCACCGGCATCTCGATGATCATTCCGCGCAGCCGCTCCGGCGCCTGCAGCGCCAGCTCGAGCGTAATGTTGGCGCCCATCGACGTCCCGCCCACGACGGCCTGCTCGAGCTGTAGGTGGTCGAGCAGCGCGACCGCCTGCTGGGCGAATGCGGTCATCGAGTAGCGCCACATGTCGCGTGGCCGATCCGAGGCTCCGTGGCCAAGGGGATCGAACGTCACCACCCGATTGCCCTGGGCGGCCAGCTCCCGGGCGATGCCGGTCTGCATCTTCTGCGACATCAGCAGCGCTGGCATCAGCACCGTGGTGCGCGGTCCCCGGCCGTAGATGGTGTAGGCCAAGCGGTGCCCGTCAAAGCGAAACGACCCCATTGATGGGGAGGATATCCGAGGGATCGCCGGTGGCGTCGTGGACTGGCTGGTTAGCCAGCCGACGACGAGCCGGCTGGGGAAGAGCTGCCCCGAAAGTGGTCGCTATGCGGAGCTTTTCGGGGACGCATCGGCCTCCGGTCCCTCTCGTGCCCGGTCGCCGCCACGGCCTTCGATGCGCCAGAAACCATTGCTTTCTGTATTTGGAGGGAGAAAACGACCGGGGTGGCGTTCCGTCGCGCGAACCTCGATAATCGCGCCCCATGGAAGCGGGTACCGTGCCCCGCGGAGCGCCGGGTGTAGGGGTTGCGCTGTCGCCGAGGCTGCTTCGCCTGACGTCGGATAGCCGTCTGGTCGCGTTGACTCGAGAGGGTCGGACCGCCGCATTCGAGGTCGCCTACGATCGCCACCACCGGGCGATCCTGTCGTTCTGCCGGCACATGCTGGGTGACCTCGAGGAGGCCCAGGATGCCGTGCAGCACACGTTCCTAGCCGCGTACAACAGCCTGATCGGCTCCGACAAGCCGATCCATCTTCGCGCCTGGCTGTTCACGATCGCGCGCAATCGTTGTTACTCGATTCTGCGTTCGCGGCGTGAGCAGCCATCGGGCGACCTGTCAGAGGCGCTGACGGAGGGTCTGGCCACACAGGTGCAGCGGCGCCAGGATCTGCGCGATCTGATCGTCGATCTCCAGGGTCTGCCCGATGAACAGCGGGCGGCGCTCGTTCTCGCCGAGATCGATTCCCTCAGCCATCAGGAGATCGGCGATGTGCTCGGCGTCCCGCGCGACAAGGTCAAGGCGCTGGTCTTCCAGGCGCGAGAGTCGCTCATCGCCAGCCGCACGGCGCGGGAAACCGACTGCGCCGAGATCCGCGAGCAGCTCGCGACGCTCCGTGGCGGCTCACTGCGCCGAGGGAATCTCCGCCGCCATCTGCGCGAATGCTCGGGTTGCCGCGAGTTCCGTAAACAGGTCGAGCGCCAGCGCCGCCAGCTGGCGATCCTGCTCCCGGTTGGTCCGAGCCTCGCCCTGAAGGAAATGATCTTCACCGGCACCGTCGCCGGTGGCGCCGCTGCGGGCTCCGTCGCGGGCGGGGGCCTGGTGGCCAGCTCGGCGCTGAAGGGCGGCGCGTTCAAGTTCGTGATCGGGGCCGTTGCCGCCGGCATCGGGACGGCGGGCACGATCGCCGTCACCGACGGCGTTCACCTCCAGGGCAACGGACCTTCGCGCCCGCACCATCACCTGCTGGCCGCGCGACCTGGCCCGGACAAGGCGAAGCGCAAGCACGCATCCGGGCGCGCGACCGCGATCCACCGCCACGCGTCGTCAACGCCGATCGGCCCGCCCACGATCCTCGCCGCCTCAACGACTCATCGAGCGACGACGCGCTACGTGGTTGACCACCGGCTAGCTCATGACGGACGTCTGGCCAAGCACGGCCACACCGCCGGCCATCGCGGGGCCCGTCTCGTCGCCGACGCGAGAAAGCGCCATCACCGCCACGCCTCGGCGCGCACGCGCCATCATCGGCAAGCGGTGGCGCTGGTGGCCGACGTGCGCGCGGCCAAGCGCCACCAGCACGGCGACAAGGCCCTCCACGCACGCCACGCCCGCCTCCACTGGCGCGCGTGGCATCACGCCTGGGCCCACCACCGCGGCCGCCGAGCCCACGTCCGCGCCGCCCTCGCCCGCGGCCACCATCGGGCGGCGCGGATCCATCGCGCCGTCCGGGCCCGTCACGTCGCCCAGGTGCATCGCGCGCTCAACCTCCACCTCGTCCATATCGCGCCGCACCTTCGGCATCATCGGGGCCGACACCACGGCTGAGCCGGCCCCGCACGGCTTCCGAGCGCTACCGTCTAGCCCGGGCACGGAACCGTCGTGCGCACGGAGACACAAGGAGGACAACTTTTCATGGCGAAAGTCCCACGATCGCTGGCCGGCCAGGTCGTAGCGATTACCGGGGGCGGCCGAGGCATCGGTCGCGCCACCGCCCTTGCTCTGATCGCTCAGGGCGCGCGTGTCGCCATCGGCGACATCGAAGCCGAGCTGGCGCAGCGCACCGCGCAGGAGCTCGGCGGCGGCACGATCGGACTCCCGCTCGATGTCACCGATCGCGCGAGCTTTGCTCGCTTTCTCGATGACGTCGAGGCCAAGCTGGGTCCGCTCGACGTCCTCATCAACAACGCCGGCATCATGCCGATCGGCCCGTTCGTCGAGGAGACCGACGCGACGGCGCTGCGGATGGTCGACATCAACATTCACGGCGTGATCTTCGGCTCGA
This sequence comes from uncultured Solirubrobacterales bacterium, assembly GCA_963796885.1. Lineage (GTDB taxonomy): Bacteria > Actinomycetota > Thermoleophilia > Solirubrobacterales > Solirubrobacteraceae > Palsa-465. The sequence continues at coordinate 419,992 of CAWCNP010000022.1, read as the reverse complement.
AGCTGGCGCTCGAGCGGTTCCTGCCCCGGAATCGCGGCCACATCGTCCAGATCGCCTCGGCGGCGGGCAAGGCCGGTTTCGCCGGCGGCGCCACGTACTGCGCGACCAAGCATGCCGTGGTCGGCCTCAGCGAGGCAATGCACGCTGAGCTCACCGATACGGGCGTCGACGTCAGCGTGGTGATGCCGGTGGTGGTCAACACCGAACTGGGGTCGGGGCTCCCGACCGCGAAGGGATTCAAGGCCCAGGAGCCCGAGGACGTCGCGAACGCGATCGTCGAGGCTCTCCAGACCGGTCGCTTCGAGGTGTATGTGCCGAAGACGATGGGGGCGATGACCCGGATCAGCGCGGTCGTGCCGCGCCGCGCCATGGAGGCATTCGCACGCGCGATCGGCGGCGACAAGGTCCTGTGGAACCCCGACCACCAGGCGCGCGCCGCGTATGAGGCGCGGATCGAGCAGTCGGTGGCGGCGGGGTCAAGGCCCGAGGCAAGCTCGCGGAGCAGCGCGACCCCCGCCGGGAGGCCCGAGTCCGCGCCAACCCCGACCTCGACCGCAGCGGCCGCCGAGAGCGTGGCCGCGGCCGCCAAGACTGTCGAGGAGTCCGAGAAGCAGCCCGTCTGACGTGGATGTGGCTGGGAAAGCGCGCTTTTCCAGCCCTACCACGTTCAACCGAGCCAGTCGGCGATTAGGCGCCCGATCTCATCGCCGGCGTCTTCCTGGAGAAAGTGGCTGGCATCGGTAATCACGTTCGCTATCTCGCTTCCCACCGCGGCCGCGAACCGCTCCCCGGTGCTGAGCGGCAGCACGGGATCTGAGTCGGCCCACAGGATCAGCTTGTCCCGTGGATCGTCGCGCAGGGCGTCGAGCACCCGCTGGCCGGCCGCTGCCCCCGGCATGTCGGGCGAGGTCGGCAGCATCAGCGGGAACGCACGGGCTCCGGCCTTGGCCTCGGCGCTCGGGTAGGGCGCCTCGTAGGCCGCGATGACCGCCTCTCCGGGATCGCGCTTGCACGCACCGCGGACGAGAAAGCCGACTGGGAGGTCGTCGGTGCGTTCGACGAAATCGCGGAAGGCAATCCAGGCCTCGGTCATCTTCTGGTGCCCCGTGAACAGACCTGTATCGAGCATGACCATGCTTGAGATGCGGTCGCGGTGCTCGACGGCGGCGCGCAGCCCGATCGGCCCGCCCCAGTCGTGCACGACGACCGTCGCGTCGTGGAGGTCGAGGTCGGAGATCAGATCGGAGACGGCATCAAAATGGCGGTCGTAGCTGTACCAGTCGAGCTCGACGGGCTTGTCGGACCGCCCGAAACCAGGCAGATCTGGCGCGATGCAGCGATAGCCGGCATCGCGCACGGGCGGGATCACCTTGCGCCACAGAAACGACCACGTCGGCTCGCCATGGAAGAACACGACGGGGCGTCCGTCGCCCTCGTCGAGATGCGCGAGGCGAAGGCCGTCGAGCTCGCGGAACTTGGACTGGAAGGGGAAGTCGGGAAGGCCCTCGAGAAGCTCGTCGGGCGTGCGGATCGCGTCGGTCATGCTGGGAACCTATACGTCGCGGCGACGCGGCGACTCCGGCGCGCTCGCATCTAGCCTACGGCCCGGTCACAATCGCCTGCGATGCGTCCGAGGCGACGGTGATCTCGATCGTCTGCGCCGTCCGGACCCACGCGATCAGGTTGAGCGCCTGCAGCCGGTCGAGCATCGACTGAAAGGCGACGGCCTGGGCCCGGCTGACGTAGTGCCGGGCGATCGAGAACTCGTAGCCGGCGGTGGCGCCGTCGGGGCCGCCACCAATCGCGTCGTCATAGCTCTTGTCGAGCACCGCACCGGTCACGATCAGTGGCGCGGCGCCGCCAGACAGCGCCCGCACGCGAGCGGCAAGCTCGACCAGGAGATCGAGCGCTGCGGGGCGAAGGCCGCGATACAGTCCGCCGGGAGCTCCGAGGCGGCGCGCCAGCGAGCCGAGCCCGCGCGAGTACGCCAGGCCGAGACTCGACGGATTGCGCGGAAGCGGAAGCAGCACCCGATGCGAGTACGCCGAGTAGAGCGCGGAATGATTGGCGAACTCGGGCGTCTGGCCCGGCGGATGCAGCACGTCGGCATTGGAGTCGGTGTCCGATTCGAGATTGGCCAGTCGGTTCAGCGCCCCGCGGTCGGTGTGGTACATGTGCATGATCTGCGCCGCCGCCAGGACGCGCCAGTAGTACAGCGAGCTGTCGTCGCCGAAGCTCGTCAGCAGGTCGTAGGCGTTCGCGTGATGGGCGGGGCTGACGTCGAAGAACAGCTGCGCGTAGGGGACGGGGTGCCCGCCGTCGTAATCGTCGAGCACGTGTTGCAGGTTGCCGATCCCCATGTGGTACGAGACGACGGCCAGGTCGAGCCTTCCGAACTGCCGCTCGGCCTGCTTCAGGTAACGCACGGTGGCGGCGAGCGCCTTGGCCGGGTCGAAGCGGTCATCGATCCTTGCCCGCTGATGCTCGAGCCGAACCACCGTCGTGCCCCGACCGCGATTGGCGGCCGTCACCATCTCCGCGGTGAGGCGACGGCTCTGTGCGAGGTTGATGTGCATACCGAGCAGCGACCGGCCGGTCTGGGCCAGGATCTGGGTCAGCCCCGAGGCGTCTGCGGGGTCGGTGCCGGCAATCACATCGGGCCGGCCTGCGCTCTCCAGGAACACCATCGCCTCGAGGATGTTCGGGTCGACGCCGCTGCCCGCCGCGGCGGCATCGATCAGCTTGCGGAAGTGCGCCACTCGGGCCGCCGTCGCGATCACGCCGCCCGGGCTCTTGAGGAACACGACCTGCGACGTGCCGGTGGTGGCGCGGGCAACGAAGTCGGCCTGATGGGCCGGGACGTAGGCGAACGGATCGCCAGACCGGGCCGGGCGACCGATGCCCGGCAGCGGGAGCCGTGGCTGGCTGCCACTGGCCAGAACGGCCACCAGCACGGCGATCAGCACGACCGCGCCAGCGACCAGCAGGGCCAGCCACATCCTCCGGCTCGGTACGCCCGGCGCGCGCGGCGAATCCCCTGACTGCGGCAGAGCCATAGCCGCAGGATGCCAAGCCCCCTCCCCGGCAAGCTATGTGCGTAACGTTATGACGGCGACCTATCGCTGGCACGTCGGCTATCCTCGTGCGCTCGTAGGTCAGCGACCCTGCAGCCTTTCGGCCGATGCGCGGCCTACTCGCGGGCCGTAGCGCTGGAAGATCTGAGAACGGCTTGAAGGTACTGGAGCATTCGTATGCAAGTTGACGAGGTGATGTCTTGAGCCCCGCCGCCGGGACGCTGAGCGGGCGACGGGTGCTCGTCACGGGCGGTTCAGGGTTCATTGGGCGCCACGTCGTGGCCGAGCTGAGAGCCGACGGCGCCCAGGTGCGCGTTGTCGATCTCCAGCCCCACCCCGATCCCGATGTTGATGTCGTGCAGGGAGACATCGCCGACGGCGATGTGCTGAGCACCGCCTTCGCAGGCGGCTTCGATTCGGTCGTCCACCTCGCCGCTGTCACCTCTGTGCTGCGCTCGCTGGAACAGCCCGAGCTGACCTACAGGACGAACGTGGAGGGGACTCATCGCGTGCTCGAAGCGGCCCGTGCCGCCGGCGCCGGCTCGCTCGCCTTCGCGTCGACCAATGCCGTGACCGGCCCGATGGAGGCTCCCGCGATCACCGAGCGGGCCACGCTCAAGCCGCTGACGCCCTACGGGGCCACCAAGGCCGCCGGCGAGATGCTGATGTCGGCCTACACGGCCTCCTACGGCCTGCGCTGTGCCTGCCTGCGACTGACCAACGTTTACGGTCTCGGAATGCAGGCCAAGGACAGCATCGTTGCCCGGCTGATGCGGGCGATCCGCACCGGCGGCACGTTTGAGATCTACGGCGACGGCACCCAGGTGCGGGATTACGTCAACGCCGCCGACGTGGTTGGCGCCGTCCGGCTGGCTCTGCTCGACGACCGTTGGGCCGGACCGGTGGTGATCGGCACCGGTACGTCGTTGTCCGTGCTCGAGGTGCTGGACCAGGTTCGCCTCCTCACAGGGGCCGAGCTGAGCTTTCGTCACGGCCCGGCCAAGGCCGGGGAGATGCCGGCGGTGATTGTCGACCCAGCCCGTGCCAAGAGCGCAGGCTGGACGCCGCATTACGACTTCACCGAGGGCATCATGGCCGTGTGGCAGGAGTGGTCGCGGGCCGACGTCGAGGGGCCGGTGCCGGCACGATGAGCATCGCCCCGTCAGAGCCCTTCCCGCTGCAAGCCGAGCTCGACAAGCTCGACCCCCCGGAGCGCGACGCCGCAGCCGCCTTCCTGGCCGTCAACCCGCCGTCGGTCGGCGCTCCGCTGGCCGTCGTGATCCCGGCCTACAACGAGGAGCCGACCGTCGCCGAGGTGGTGCGCGAGATCCCCGGAGAGGCGGCCGGGCTCGCGCTTGAGGTGATTGTCGTGGTCGACGGAGCGAAGGACGCCACGGCGGAGCAAGCCGTCTCGGCCGGTGCGCTGGTGTGTGACGTGCCGGTCAACCGCGGCCAGGGTGCCGCGCTGCGGCTCGGCTACTGGCTGGCACGGGCGCGAGGCGCCAAGATCATCGCCACGATCGACGCCGACGGGCAGTACGAGCCCCTCGAGATCGCGACCGTGGTGCAGCCGATTCTCGATGGTCGCGCAGACTTCGTATCCGGTTCGCGCCGCCTGGGGGCCGAGCTCACGACCGACAAGACTCGCCACGCCGGCGTGATCGTGTTTGGCCTGCTGATCAGCGCCCTGGTCCGGCATCGCATCACCGATCCGGCGTGTGGGCTGAGAGCCATGCGCGCGGATCTGACTGCCAACGTGACGCTCGAGCAGCAGCAGTTTCAGGCCTCCGAGCTCATGATCAGCGCCGCTATGCGCGGCTACCGGCTGGCCGAGGTTCCGACGACGATGCGCGATCGCGGGGATCACGCAACGCGAACCAAGAAGGGGACCAACTTCAGCTACGGGATCAGCTTCGGCCAGGCGGCATTCGGAACGTGGTGGCGCGACCGCAAGGATGCGAAGAAATCCGCCCGCCCTCCAGGCTGATCCGCCCGGGCCGCTCGCGCATCTACCTGATCTGTGCGGCCGGCGCCATCGTGCTGGCCGCGGCTTCGCTGGTGTACCCATCGGCGCCCGCGTACGACCCCTGGGCGTGGATCATCTGGGGTCGCCAGGTCCTCCATCTTGATCTCGTGACCACCGGCGGACCCACGTGGAAGCCCCTGCCGGTCATCTTCACGACGTTCTTCGCTCCGTTCGGCAGCGCCGCGCCCCACCTGTGGCTCGTGGTCGCCCGTGCGGGAGGGATCATGGCCGTGGCGTTCGCCTCGCTGCTGGCCTTCCGGCTCACGGCGCGCCCAACCGGTGGACGGCCGGCCGGGATCAGCGGTGAGAAGTTCGCCGCCTCTGCGGCGGCGATGCTGGCCGGCGTGGGGCTGGTCGTGCTGGCCGGTTTCCCCGACAGCGTGGCGCTGGGTGAGTCCGAAGGGTTGCTTGTCGCTGCCCTCCTTCTGGCCATCCTGCGCGGCCTCGACGGCGCACCACGCCAGGCGTTCATGCTCGTCTTCGCGGCCGCGCTCATCCGGCCCGAGGTGTGGCCGTTCTTCTTTCTCTTCGGGGCGTATCTATGGCGTCGTGATCCGGACTCGGCCAAGCTGATCGTCTCGCTCTTCGTGCTGACCGGGGCGCTGTGGTTCCTGCCCGAGCTGTGGGGGTCGGGATCGGTGAGCCGCGGGGTGCAGTGGGCCCAGCACGTCAGGGCGGGGAGCCCGGCCCTGGCGCGCTGCCCGTTCTGCGCCGAGCTGACCGCCAGCGCCTGGCCGCTGACCATCACGCCCTTCAAGGCTGGCGTGGTCGGCCTGGGGGCGCTGGGTGTCGTGGGCTGGGTCCGCTCCTCCCCACTGGTCAGCCGCGCGGCGCTGGCCATCGCCGGACTTGGGCTGGCTTGGATCGTGGAAGAGGCGCTCCTCACCCAGATGGGCTTCTCGGGCAGCGATCGCTACCTGCTGGGTCCGGTGGCGCTGCTGATCGTGGCCGGTGCCGCCGGCTGGGGCACGGCGCTGGTGCTTGCCCGGCGGCTGATCGCGCCACGCCTGGCTCCTGCCCCGGCCATGGCCTGCGCGGTGGCGCTGGTCGGCGCCCCTCTGGCGGCGACAATTCCGTGGCGCGGCTCACACCTGGCTCGAGTCGGGCACGCGGCGAGCGAGGTGCGCTATCAGGCGGCGCTGTGGCGCGACCTTCGGCTGGCCGTCTCGCAGGCCGGCGGCGTGGACCGGCTCGTGTCGTGCGGCGTCATCCAGACCAACCCGTCAGAGGCGCCGCTGGCGGCGTGGACGCTCCACGTCCAGATGCGGCGGACCGAGAGCGTCGACGGCAACGTTGTGATCCAGTCGGCCAACGCTGAGGGTGCGCCGGTGGCGCCGCGCCCGCCCGCCGGCCGTTACGAGGTCCTGGCCCGAGTGGCCACGGTGAGCATCCTCGCGCGCTGCCACCCGGACGACAGAGTCCAGGCCGACCTGATCAGCGGACCGCCGGGACGGAGTCGGGGCGGTTGACGGTCGGCCGGGGGCCTACCGGGGTTACGGCGTGCGGTTGGCGCGCGCCTCGGTCCACACCTGGCGGCGTGAGCGCAGCGCAGCCCGGATGCGGCTGCGTCCGGAAAAGATCCAGAACTCGTAGAGGAAGTACCGCAGCCCGTAGAGGAGGGCCAGGACGGCGAAGTACGACGCGGTGACGAGCGCCACGCGGATGCCGTGGCCGGCGGGAATGCTCTGGACACGGTGGTGCGTCCACGCGGTGGCCAGCGACAGCGCCAGCAGCGTCGTGGCCGACACGATGATGTAGGCGACGATCTCGCGGCCGAAGGCGACGCGGCCCTCGACCTTCCACGTCCACTTTCGGTTCAGCGTCCAGTTGGGGATCGCGCCCGCGACGAAGGCAGCGATCGAGCACGCCGTCGTCGACGCCCCGAGGACGTAGAGGATCGGGAACACGATGGCGCTGGTCCCGGCGGCCACCATGGAGGAAACGGCAAACCGAGCTACGCGCCGATGGAGGATTCGCTGTGCCCATTGCTGGACGCGATCAACTAGCACGCCACGATCCTAGCGGCTCAGGCGGTATTCGTGGGCCTGACAATAGGCCGGTGGCGGCGTTTTTGCGGGCAAACCGCGGACAACCGGCGCCGGCGCTACGTTCCGGCACGTGCACATGGAAACTGCCGTTGGCCCGATCACGCTGGGTGACGACCTCCTGATTGCCGGGGACAACCTGTCGGTGATGCCGAATCTGCCCTCGGGTGAGTTCGATCTGATCTATCTCGATCCTCCTTTCAACACCGGACGCGCCCAGGCGCGGCGGACCCTTTCGGTGGCGGCACACGAGGACGGCGACCGCGTCGGATTCGGCGGCCGGCGCTACACCTCACGCCTGCTCCAGACCCTCAGCTACGACGACGCGTTCGGCGATTACCTGGCCTTTCTCGAGCCCAGGCTGCATTGCGCGAAGGAACTGCTCGCTCCGCATGGCACGTTGTATTTCCACATTGACTACCGCGAGGCGCACTACTGCAAACTCCTGCTGGACGAGATCTTCGGACGCGAGGCGTTCCTCAATGAGATCGTCTGGAGCTACGACTACGGCGCCAAGCCGCGCCGGCGCTGGCCGGCCAAGCACGACACGATTCTCGTCTACGCGCGCACGCCGGGCGGTCACCATTTCGATGCCGACGCGGTCGAGCGCGAGCCGTACATGGCTCCGGGGCTGGTGACGCCCGAGAAGGCCGCTCGCGGCAAGCGCCCCACCGACGTGTGGTTCCACACGATCGTGCCGACCAACGGACGCGAGAAGACCGGCTATCCGACCCAGAAGCCCGAGGGGGTGCTGCGACGCATCGTGGCTGCGTCGTCGCGACCCGGCGGCTGGTGCCTGGATCCGTTCGCCGGCTCGGGGACGCTCGGCGCGGTATGTCGCGTGCTGGGCCGGAGGTTCGTGCTGATCGACGACAGCCCGGTGGCGGTCGAGGTCATGCGCACACGACTCGGACCGGCCTCGGTCAATGACCGCGGACCAGCGGTACGAAGCGCACGGCGTCGAGCCGTTGGCGAACCAGTCCCTCGCCGGTCCGGCGCGTGAGGATCAGGTGCTGGTTGGCGCCCCCGACCGGAGCGACCAACCGCCCGCCCGGCGCCAGCTGATCCTCCAGGACCGCGGGCACGGACTTGCCGGTCGCGGCCGCCACGTTGATGGCATCGAACGGTGCCTGCTCGGGCAGTCCCTCGTAGCCGTCGCCGACGATGAAGGTGATGTTGGCCAGCCCCAGCTTGCTGATCGCATGGCGCGCGTATTCGGTCAGCTCCGCGTGGCGCTCGATCGTCCAGACGTGGTCGGCGAGCAAGGCCAGCAGAGCGGCGTGATACCCCGACCCGGTGCCGATGTCGAGCACCCGGTCGGTGCGACGCAGGGCGAGCAGGCTGAGCATCCGTGCCACGATCAGCGGCTGCGAGATCGTCTGGCTGCAGGCGATGGGCAGGGCGACGTTCTCATAGGCGCGAGCCCGTTCCGGAGCGGGCACGAATATCTCCCGTGGGACTGCGGCGATCGCCGAGAGCACCCGGTCATCGCCGATCGCCTCTCGCAGGCTCTCGGCCAGCGCCGCCGCCGCTTGATTCATCCATGCAGTTTCAGCGCTCTGGCGCGCTTTGGCAAGGTGCGCCAAGCTTCGCCTCCTGTGTCTGTCCGTCTCTCGGCGACATTCGTCTTCGTGACCGCACTGGCCGCGTGCGGCTGCGGCGCTTCCGGTCACCGGTCGACCACGACGCGGACGGTGGCGGCCCGCCCCCAGGCAAACGTGCGCCTGCGGATCTCCGCGACGGCCCACCGGCGAGCCCGGCGCTACCGCGTGCCCCCACTGCTCGACCCGCACAACGTCTACGCCGCCGATCGCAGCGGACACCTGTCCCCGGTCGTTCGCCATTTCCGAGCCCTGGTGTACGTGCCAGACAGCGCGGGCAGCGCGGTCCAGGAGATCGACCCCCGCACCTATCGGGTCATCCGAACTGTTCGCGTTGGGGCGGTGCCGCAGCACGTCGTGCCGTCGTACGACCTGCGAACCCTGTGGGTCACCAATGACATCGGCAACAGTCTCACGGCGCTCGACCCGCGGACCGGCAAGGCGGAGCGCACCGTGCTGGTGGCGGATCCCTACAACCTGTACTTCACCCCCGACGGCCACTACGCGGTGGTGATGGCCGAGGCCCTGCGCCAGATCGATTTCCGTGATGCCCACACGATGAAGCTGCACCGGGCGCTGCGGGTTCCTCAGTGCGCCGGCGTAAACCACGCCGACTACACGGCCAACGGCGCGCTGATGTTGATTAGCTGCGAGTTCGCCGCCCGGATGGTCGTGGTCAACGTCGCCCGCGAGCGCGTGACGAAGACCATCTCGCTACCCCCAGGCGCCTCGCCACAGGACGTGAAGCTCTCGCCCGACGGGCGCGTCTTCTATGTCGCCGATCTGAGGTACGGGGGCGTCTGGCTCATCAACGCCCACACGTTCCGTCGCATCCGCTTGATCCACACGGGGCCGAGCGCCCACGGCCTGTACCCCAGCCGCAACACGAAACTGCTCTACGTGTCCAACCGGGGCAACGGCACGATCTCGGTGATCAGCTTCGCCCGGCGCAGGGTCGTCGCCACCTGGCACATCCCCGGCGGTGGCAGCCCCGACATGGGTGGGGTTTCGGCCTCGGGCCGGCTGCTGTGGCTGTCCGGTCGCTACAACGACGTCGTGTACGCGATCAATACCCGGACCGGCAAGCTGGTCCGCCGAGTCCCCGTCGGCCTCGAGCCCCACGGCCTGTGCGTATATCCACAGCCGGGGCGCTATTCGCTCGGTCACACAGGTGTGTTTCGGTGACCTGCCGTCTATCCGGATCAGGCCGCGCCCTTCTCCAGCCGATCGAGCACCGCGCCGAGGAACGCCGCCGCCTCGCCGCCATAGAGGATCCGGTGGTCGCAGGCCAGCGTGATTGCCACCGTGTGTCCGGGGACGACCTGTCCCTCGCGCATGACCGGCACGGCGCGCACCGCGCCGACGCTCATGGCCGCGGCCTGGGGCGGGACGATGAGCGGGCTGGTGCTGAGCACGGCCTCGTTATCGGCGCTCCATAGCGTGAACGTCGCTCCCGAGAGCTCGGGCGGAGACAGCTCGCCTCGGGCCGCGCGTTCAGTCAGATCGGCGAGCTCCGCGCTGAGGCTGGTGAGCGACTTGGTGTCGGCATCGACCACGGTGGGGATCACGATCGCGTCGGCGCTGGGGAGCGCCACGCCGATGTTGATCCGGCCGTAGAGCTCGAAGTTGCCGTCGCGATAGGCGGCATTGGCCCGAGGCACATCGGCCAGGCCCAGTGCACACGCCCTGACCGCCAACGCCGGCAATGAGACCGAGTCCGCCGCCATCGCCGCCACCGCGGCCGTCATGTCCGCCTCGCCGCTCAGCTCGAGGATGGGGACCGTGGCCCGCGACTCGGCCGCCCGCCGCGCCAGCGTCTGCTGGGCTCGTGTCGGCTGCACGGCGCGCGTCTCTCCCTTGTTGGCGCTCATTCAGCCTCCTCGACGTCAGCGCCCTCCCAACGGGCCACGAACTCGTCGGCATCGAGCCCGACCAGGTCGGCGCGCAGTTCCTTGAGCAGTCGCGTCGCCTCTTTGGCCGGCAGGTCCCAGTAGAGGACAACCTCGCCGTCGTCGATCGCCACCACCTCGATCCGGTCGAGCCGGTCGTGATCGGCCAGGAAGGTCGGCTCGAGGCCCCCACGCGAAACGATCAGCTCAAACGCGCGGTTCGCCCTCATGATCTCACGCGGCCGCACTTCTCGATCGCATTGATCCCGGTGAACACCTCCTCGCGGAAGGCGATCGCCGGCAGCGCCGTCACGCCGGCGGCCACGGCGCGGTCGGCAGCCAGCTCGAGGGCCGTGCTCGTCGACCGGAGCTCCACGCCCTTCAGCACCGCCGTCGGATGCATCTCGCACGCCGCTGCCGCGATTAGCACCGTGTCGCGATCACCGAGGTCGTGCCCGCCGGCGAACGTCTGGCGGAACGCTGCCAGCGAGAACGCCACCGCACGTCCGATCCGCTTGGCGTACGTGGCGGCGAGCATCGCCTCGTCGGCCCGGGGAGGCCACACGCCCGGCCAGCGCAACGGTTGGAGCCCGTGGTCACGAGCTCCACGTTCGATCTCGCCGCGGTCGATCTTTCCTGACACGTCGGCACCGATGCTCGCGGCGAGCACCGGCTCCCACTCGGGCACCACACTCAGCTCCGACATGATCCGTTCGGCCACGATGTAGCAGGCCGGACTTCCGAGGTCATAAAAGAAGATCGGCTGCGCGTCGCCCGGCGCGGGGATCACCCGTGAATCAGCCACCCGTCCGCGGCTCGGGCGGCCTCCATGACGCCCTCGGAAAGCGTGGGATGGACGTGGATCGTCCGCGCGAGCTCGGAATATCCACCCTCCAGCACACGTACGTTGACGAGCTCCTGGATCAGTTCGGTCGCTTTCGAGCCGACGATGTGACCGCCGAGCAGCTCTCCGTACTTGGTCTCGCCGACGATTTTGATCAGCCCGGTGCGATCGCCGTAGACCGTTCCGGCGCCCACGGCTCCGTACTGCACCTTGCCCACGGTCACGTCGTGCCCGGCCTCTCGCGCCTGCGCCTCGGTCAGCCCGAAGCTGGCCACGTTGGGCGTGCAGAACGTGGCGCGGGGAATGTCGATGTAGTCGATCGGATGTGTGGTCAGCCCGGCGGCATCCTCGACGGCGATCACGCCCTCGTCCGATGCCTTGTGCGCCAACGCAGGCCCGGGCACAACATCGCCGATCGCGTACACCCCCTCGACGCTCGTGCGCAGCGCGCCGTCGACCTCGATCAGACCCCGCTCGGTCAACTTGACGCCAGCAGCGTTGAGGCCCAGCGCCTCGACGTCGGGGCCTCGCCCGGCGGCAATCACCAACCAGTCGACCTCGTCCGACTCGTCGCCGTGGGTGAAGCTGACGCTCCGCTCGCCGGACTCGACACCCTGGACGAGCGTGTCCGTGTGCACGTCGATGCCCTGACGCTTGAGGCCCCGCTCGACGAGCTTCGAGATGTCCGCGTCCTCCGTCGGCAGCACCCGCTCGAGGGCCTCGAACAGTTGCACCCTGACCCCAAGCCGCTCGTAGGCCGAGGCGATCTCGGCACCCGAGGCGCCGGCGCCAACGACCGCCATCGTGGCGGGAAGCTCGGCCAGCGCCCATGCCTCCTCGGTGCCGATCACGCGCCCGCCGAACGTCGTCCCCGGAATCGGCAGCGGCACCGAGCCGGTGGCCAGCAGGATTGTCCTGGCCGCGATCTGCTCGCCGCCCACCGCCACCGTGCCCGGTCCAGCCAGCGATGCCTCGCCCTCGATCAGGTCGATCTTGTTCTTCTTGAACAGCCCGGAGACGCCGCCGGTCAGGGTAGAGATCACCTTCTCGCGTCGCGCCGCGACGGCGGCGTAGTCGACCTCGGGCTCGCCGACCTTGATGCCGAAGTCACCCGCCCCGCGAACCTCCGAAAGCACGTCGGCGACGCGCAGAACGGCCTTGGCGGGAATGCAGGCGTAGTTGAGACAGCGTCCACCGACGCGGTCCTTCTCGATCACCACGGTCTTGAGGCCGAGCTGCGCAGCGCGGATCGCGGCCACGTAGCCGCCCGGCCCGGAGCCGATCACGACGCAGTCATAGGAGGAATCGGGCATATATCTGAGCCTACTAACGGCCCGGGTACTTCGGCATTTGGATGCGGCTGAGGACGCGCACGAGCTTGATGAACAGGAAGCCTGCCACCGCGATGATCACCGCGGGCACGATCAGGCCGAGCAGGTTGCTCGCCTCGATCATGAGCAGCGCGAACAGCGTGACGATGATCGCCAGCAGCCCCATGAACCCGAGCACCGCCCAGTAGCGCAGTCTCCACATTCCGACCGCGCAGATGATCATCAGCAGCGAAAACAGGATGATGCCCCCGGCGGCCGGGTGCTTGCCGCCGACCTTCGCGCCGGCGGCGTAGGCGATGAGATTTCCGAGGCCGATGAGCCCAGCCAGCGTCGCGCTGACCGTCACCGGCCACGGCCGCTCACCGGGGGCGATCGGTTGCAGCGTCGCGCGCACGGCGGCGTTGCGCCGTTCGGAGCGGCCGCCCGCCGGCGCTTCGGCCACGGGTGGCTTCGCGGCTGCGCGTGGGGCGGCTGCGGTCTCCCCCGCGGTCCGCGTGGCGGGCTTCTCGCGCCGCCCGCGCTTGCGGCTACGCTGGCCCAACTCGGGCTCCGATCAGCGCCCCCCGCAGCTCGCGCGCGGCTCGCTCGGGATCGTCGGCTTCGGTCAGCGCGCGCACGACCGCGATCCTAGTTGCGCCCGCCTCGCGAACCGCCACCACGTTGGCCGACTCGATACCGCCGATGGCGAAGAACGGGACGTGCGCGTTGCCGCGCGCATAGCGCACAAGCTCGAGCCCGACCGCCGGCCGCCCCGGCTTGGTCGGCGTCACGTGGACCGGGCCGACACCGATGTAGTCGACCGCAGCGGCCCCATCCACTTGGCCTGGCGTATGGGTCGAGAGCCCGACCAGGCGGTCGTGGCCGACGTGCTCACGAGCCTCGGCCACCGGGACGTCGTCCTGGCCGACATGCACTCCATCGGCGCCGGCGGCGAGCACCAGGTCGGGGCGGTCGTTCAGCACGAACAGCGCGCCGTGGCGGGCGCACGCCTCGCCGAACCGGCCTGCGGCGGCCAGGATCGCATGGTCGGAGGCGTCCTTCACGCGGAGCTGGAGGATGTCGACGCCTCCACGAAGCGCGCTGTCCAGGAAGGCGTCGGACCGATCGTCACAGACCAGATAGAGGTGGGCATTCCGCAGTCGCTCGAGACGGTCGTTCACGCGTCCAGTCTGGCAGGCGCGTGTCGCTAGCATTGACATGAACGGGAGCCCTGTGAGCGGGCTGAGAGGGCGGAGCAGCGATCCGCCGACCGTCTGAACCTGACCCGGGTAATGCCGGCGGAGGGATGATTTCGTGCCACACCCAACCAGAGCATTTGATGTAGCCGTTGTCGGCGGCGGCGCGATCGGACTCGCCGTGGCCTGGCGCACCGCGCAGCGCGGGCTACGCGTTGTCGTCCTCGAGCGCGGCGACCTCGGTGGCGGAACGTCGAGAGTCGCGGCCGGGATGCTGGCGCCGGTCAGCGAGGCCACTCCGGTCGAACAGCCGCTGCTCGGTCTCGGCCTGGCCAGCGCTCGAACATATCCGGGGTTTGTGGCCGAGCTTGCCGAGGCGTCCGGGGACGATCCCGGGCTACTCGAGTGTGGGACATTGCTAGTGGCCCGGGACCGCGATGAGGCCGAGGCGCTCGAGCGCGAGCTGGCCATGCGCCGGGCCCTGGAGCTCGAGGTTCGCCGTCTGCTGCCCAGCGAGGCGAGACGCCTGGAGCCCTCGCTCGCGCCGGCGCTGCGGCTGGCGCTGGAGATCCCAGACGATCACGTGGTCGATCCTCGCCGGCTGACCGCCGCCCTGGGCCACGCGGTGGCACGAGCAGGCGGCGAGATCCGGACCCGGGCCGACGTGAGGGGTGTGCGGGTGAGCGGCGATCGCGTGCGCGGGGTCGAGTTGGCCGGCGGCGAGCCGATCAGCGCGGAACAGGTGGTGGTGGCCGCCGGCGTGTGGTCGTACCAGCTCGGGGGGCTGCCGGCGCCGGCCCGCGTCCCCGTCCACCCCGTCAAGGGGCAGATCCTCGGCCTGCGCGACCCGTCGGGGCCCGGGCTCCTCACGCGGGTCCTGCGGATGGCCGGTGGCTATCTGGCGCCGCGCGGCGACGGCCGCTACGTGCTCGGCGCGACCGTCGAGGAGCGCGGCTTCGACACGACGGTCACGGCGCGCGCGGTATTCGAGCTGCTGCGCGACGCCATCGAGCTGGTACCGGGCGTCGATGAACTGGCGATCGAAGAGCTGTCGGCCGGTCTGCGTCCGCGGACCCCCGACAACGCCCCGGCAATCGGGCCGGGAGCACTGGCCGGCTTGCACTGGGCCACGGGCCACTACCGCAACGGGATTCTGCTGGCACCGATCACCGCCGAGCTGGTCCTCCCCGGCCTGCTCGGAGATGCCCTGCCCGAGCTCGCGGCCGACTTCGACCCGGGGCGCTTCGGTACGGTGGCGGTGCAGGCGTGAGTGTGACTGTAACCGTCAACGGAGAACCACAGAAGCTCCCAGAAGGGGCGACGATTGCCAGCGTCGTCGAGCTCCTGAGTGGGACGGAGCAGGGTCGTGGCGTGGCGGTGGCGCTCGGGGGAGAGGTCGTACCACGCGGCGCATGGGCACGGACCGAAGTGCCCGACGGCGCCCTGGTGGAAGTCGTCGGCGCAGTTCAAGGAGGTTGATGAGATGAACGGTCCCCTCGAGATCGCCGGACGCAAGTTCGAATCGCGTCTGATCCTCGGCACCGGAGGATTCGTCAATCACGACGTGCTCTCCCGGGCTCTCGGGGCCTCGGGGACGGAGATGTGCACGGTGGCGCTGCGCCGCCTCGACCCCGCGGCCCGCGGGTCGATCCTCGATGTCCTCGACGCCGCCGACGTCTCGATCCTGCCCAATACCGCCGGCTGCTTCACCGCGCGGGACGCGATCGTCACCGCACAGCTGGCGCGCGAGGCGTTCGAGACCGACTGGATCAAGCTCGAGGTGATCGGCGATGACCGGACGCTCCTCCCCGACGCAGTCGAGCTCGTGGCGGCGGCCGAGGCGCTGATCAACGACGGCTTCGTCGTCCTGCCCTATACGACCGACGACCCGGTGTTGGCGCGGCGGCTCGAGGACGTCGGCTGCGCCGCTGTGATGCCGCTCGGCTCCCCGATCGGTAGCGGGATGGGCATCTGCAACCCCTACAACCTGTCGATCATCGTCGAGCAGGCTGGGGTGCCCGTCGTGCTCGATGCCGGGGTGGGCACCGCCTCGGACGCCGCGTTGGCCATCGAGTTCGGCTGTGACGCGGTCCTGTGTGCCAGCGCGATCTCGCGCGCCCACGACCCGGTCGCGATGGCGCAGGCGATCAGGCTGTCGGTGCAGGCCGGCGCCCTGGCCCGCGACGCCGGCCGCATCCCGCGGCGGCGCTACGCCGAGGCGTCAACGCCCGCAGAGGGACTGCCGGTGTTCAATGTGCCGGCGACGTGATCTTCGATGAGCTGATCGATGGCTGGGAGGCGGCCTGGTCGGGCAAGGATCCGGCCGCCTTTGCCGATGTCTGCGACGAGCGGATTCACTACGAGGATCCGCTTACCGAGGAGCCGCTCGAGGGGCCCGACGAGCTCATGCGCCACGCCGCCCGCCTGTGGTCCGGCTTTCCCGATGCCCGCCTGGAGCGCACCGGCGAGCGGGTGAGCAACGGCCGCTTCGGCGCTGCCCCGGCGAAGCTGCTGGCCACGCACAAGGAGGCACTCGAGGGGCTCCCCGCCACGAACAAGTTCCTCGTCGTGCACGGCGTCTTCTACTGCGAGTTCGGGCGCGAGCGGTTGCTCCGGGTACGTGCGTTTTTCGACCTGTACAACGCCGCGACCCAGCTCGGCGTGCTGCCGGCGCGGGGCACGATGGGCGAGAAGGCGCTGCTGGTCCTGCGGGGGTTCGGGCTGCGGTCACGGGGTTAGGCGCTTGGTGGCTGTTGCGCTCAGTCCGCTGGGCGTGTGCTGCGGGCTGTCCAACAACGATTTCGTTACCCAGCGGTTCCTAGCGCGCTCGCTACGCAACGAAACCGCTGATATTTCGACAAAACGTTGCGTGGCGCCAGCGGTCCCGGGCGCTGTGCAACGTTTTCGTGGTTTCGGGCCCGCGGTCCAACCGCCACCGCGCGACACATGGCAGAAATCGTCCGCCAGTCGGCATTGCGGACAAACGCAGCGCCCGGCATCATCGCCCCATGCCACCCCGCCGCGTCGCAATCGTCGCCTTCGACGGCGTCCAGGCCCTCGACATCACCGGCCCGAGCGAGGTTTTCTCGCTCGCCGATAGGGCGCGCCCCGACCCGACCTACACGATTGAGCTGATCGCTGGCGACGGCGCCCCCGTCCGCACCTCCAGCGGCATCGAGATCACTCCGCACAACTCGCTGCACGCCGCCGCCGGCCCGATCGACACGCTCGTCGTCCCCGGGGGTCAGGGGACGCGCGCGGCGACGGCCGACCCGGCCCTGGTCAACTGGCTGCGGCTGGCCGCCCGGCGCTCGCGCCGCGTCACCTCGGTGTGCACCGGAGCGTTCCTGCTGGCCCGCGCGGGACTGCTCGAGGGACGGCGGGCGACGACGCATTGGGTCGCCTGCGATGCACTTCGCCGCCACTTCCCGTCGACCAGCGTCGAGCCCGACCCGATCTTCGTACGCGACGGCAACGTCTACACCTCGGCCGGCGTGACCGCGGGGATCGATCTGGCGCTGGCCCTGGTCGAGGAGGACCTTGGTCCGGAGCTCGCGCTCGGTGTGGCCCGCGACCTCGTCCTGTTCATCCGCCGCCCCGGAGGCCAGGCGCAGTTCAGCGCCACACTGGCCGGACAGGCGGCCTCACGGCCTGCAGTCCGCGACCTGCAGGGGTGGATCGCCGAGCACCTCGACGCCGACCTGACCGTGCCGGCGCTGGCCGAGCGGACGTTCATGAGCGCGCGGAACTTCGCGCGGGTGTTCAGCGCCGAGGTCGGTGTGACGCCCGCCGCCTATGTCGAGGCGGTGCGCGTCGAGCGCGCGCGGGGGATGCTCGAGACCACGATCCTGCAGCTCGAGGAGATCGCCCAGCGGTGTGGCTTCGGCACGGTCGAGACGCTGCGGCGCGCCTTCGGGCGCCGCCTCCACGTCAGCCCGGGCGAGTACCGAGAACGCTTCGCCACCGTCATCCCCCTCCCGAGCGCAAGGAGCGCATCATGAACATCGCCATACCGATCTTCGACCGTCTCACGGCGCTCGATGCCGTTGGCCCCTACGAGGTTCTGGCCCGCATCCCCGACGCGACCGTGACGTTCATCGCCGCCGAGCCCGGGCCGAAGCGGACCGAGACCAGGATGCTGGCGATCACCGCGGATCGCCGCCTCGACGATCTGCCGCATCCGGAGGTGATCGTCGTCCCGGGGGGCTTCGGCACCCGCCCGCTGATGCACGATCCGGTGATCCTCGATTGGCTGCGCCGCGCCGACTCGACCTCGCAGTGGACCACGTCGGTGTGCACGGGCTCGCTGCTGCTGGGCGCTGCCGGCATCCTCGACGGACTCGAGGCCACCACCCACTGGGGCGCGATGGACCTGCTGGCCAAGCTCGGCGCCAAGCCCGTCCCGCACCGCGTCGTGGAGCAGGGCAAGGTGATCACCTCCGCCGGGGTCTCGTCGGGGATCGACATGGCGCTCAGGCTCGCGGCGCACATCGCCGGCGACGAGGTGGCGCAGGCGATCCAGCTGGGAATCGAATACGACCCCGAGCCTCCGTTCGTCGGCGGCACGATCGCCAAGGTCCCGCCCGACATCGCCGCGCTGGCCGCCGCCGGGATGATCAGGCGATTCGCGTGAGCACGGGGGCGTGATCGGAGAGTCGCCCGTGCTCGAGGACGTGAAAGTCCGGCGGTGAGGCTGGCGCCGCGCCCTCGGACGCAAACACGTGATCAACCCCGAAGCCGCCCATCCAGCGCATTCCATCCAGCCACGGCCATGCCAGGTTGAAATCGCCGCCCAGCACAGCGGGAGCGCCCTCGGCCCACCGGAGCACGGTCCGAGCGGCGAGGGATGCCTGCCTCACGGACGTCTGCGTGTGGACGTTGGCCACCCAGGCCGATCCCAGCCGGACTGCGTGAACCCACCGGCGCTCGGGCAGCACCGCCAGCCGGCGCACCCGGTGTGCGTCGATCCGCGCCAAGCCGCACCGCACGAGGATGGCGTTGCAACCGCCGCCGTTGGCCTTGATCAGGTCGGGCCACCGCGCCCCCGCGGCACGGCGGAGATCCGGCAGCGAGTTGCGTGACGTCAGCACGTGGCGCTCGCTCGCCCCGAGCCGGGATGCCAGCAGCGGCGGCCACCACGGCGGGACCTCCTGGAGCAGCGCAGCGTCCCACTCCCATCGCGCCAGCGCCGCGGCAAAGGGCTCGAACAGATCGTGCCCGGCCGGCGGCACCGCCCTTCCGTGGAACAGATTCCAGATCATCACACGCAGTTCGATGCGCCCAACGTACACTGCCCGGCTTGACTCGCCATCTGCTCACCGGCGCCGAGCTCTCCCCAGTCGACCTGGCCTGGTTGCTCGACCGCGCAGTCGAGCTCAAGACGGCGCCGTTCAGCTCGGACGCGCTGCACCGCAAGAGCATCGCGCTCGTGTTCGAGCGGCCATCGACGCGAACGCGCGTGTCCTTCGATGCCGGCGTGACCGAGCTCGGGGGCAACCCGATGGTGCTGAGGACCGACGAGCTGCAGCTGACCCGCGGCGAGTCGGTGCGCGACACGGCCTATGTGCTCTCGCGCCAGGTGGCAGCGATCGGGATCCGGACCGGCCACGACGAGCTCGTCGCCGAGCTGGCGGAGCATGCCACGGTCCCGGTGATCAACATGCTCACCGCCCGCCATCACCCATGCCAGGCGCTGGCGGATCTGCTCACGCTGCGCGAGGCGTTCGGATCGCTCGAGGGGCTGACGCTGGCCTACGTCGGCGACGGCAACAACGTGGCACGGTCGCTGGCCGTGCTTGGCGCCATCGCCGGCGTCGAGGTGCGCATCGCCGCGCCGGACGGTTACCAGCTCGAACCGGTGGCCGAGGCGGAGTTGAGCGACGATCCACATGCGGCGGTCAAGGGCGCCAACGCCGTCTACACCGACGTGTGGGTGAGCATGAATGACGACCCGCAGTCAGCCCGCGAGCGGCGCCACGCGCTCACTCCCTACCGCCTCGACGACGCCCTGCTCGACGAGGCCGCCCCGGGGGCGATTGCCCTTCATTGCCTGCCCGCCCATCCGGGTGAGGAGATCACCGCCGAGGTGCTGTACGGTGAGCGACAGCGGATCTGGGACCAGGCCGAGAATCGCCGCCACGCGCAGAAGGCGCTGCTCGAGTTCGTCCTCAGCGCGTAGCCGTACACATCGGATACGCTCGCAGGAGCTTTCGTCGAGCAGGAGGCAGAACATGCCCGCAGCCAAGAAGACGACGACGCGAAAGTCGGCGGCTAAGAAACCGGCAGCCAAGACGACGACGGCCCAGAAGACGCCGAAGAACGCCGCCGGCGGCGACGGGTTGGTCGGCCTGGTCGAGCAGCTCGTAGGCAGTGTGATCAAGCCATTGGGCCTCGTCGTGCTCACCCGCGAGCGCATTCAGGAGACGCTCGACGAAGCGGCTGAACGCGGACGAGTGACCCGCGCCGACGCCAACGAGCTGGTGGCTGAACTGGTCCGCCGCGGGCGCCAGCAGACCGACGACCTGCTGAGCGACCTCGACCGGATGCTCGACCGCGGTCGTGGACAGCTCGGGTCGGCGACCAAGCAGTCGATGGACAGGATCGTCCGCAGCGCCGACCGTGCGCGCCGGACGATGGGCGGCGGTCCCACGTTCCCGATCGACGGCTACGACGACCTCACCGCCGGCCAGGTCGCCCAGCGGCTCGACGGGCTGGGGCCCGCCGATCTGCGCAAGGTCCGCGACTACGAGCGCCGCCACGCCAACCGCAAATCGGTGCTCGATTCGATCGAGACGGGGCTCGCCTGATCAGCGTCTGAGCTCCGAACCGCTCGTGGAGGTGCGAGCGCAGGTGCGTCTCGAGTGCCCAGGCGCGCAGGTAGCAAGCCGAGTAGAACCCGGGGTCGACGGCGAAGTCGAGCAGCATCGTGAGGCGCCGCCGGTCCTCGCCACCGGGTGGCGTCCTGTCGGTCAGCGTCTGCAGCGCGCCGACCGGCTCCGCTCCGAACAACGACGCGTGGCGTTCGTATACCGGCTCGATCGCGTATTCATCGTCGAGCCCGGCATAGTGACGGTAGAACACGCCGGTCAGCTCGGACCCGAAGGCCTCGGCCGAGCCGCGGTACGCGTCGAGATCCACGGGCCTGCCATGCTAGACCCGATGGAATCGACAGCCACTCGACCCCGTCCCGGGACCGAGCTCGAGCTCACGGTGGATTCGCTCGCCTTCGGCGGGGCCGGCGTTGCACGTCTCGACGGGTACGTCGTCTTCGTGCACGGCGCGGTGCCTGGCGACCGCGTGCAGGCCGTCGTGTCCAAATCCAAGCGTGCCTATGCGGAGGCTCGCGCCATCGAGGTGCTAGAGCCGAGTCCCGACCGGATCGAGCCCGTGGCCGCACACCCGGGCGCGCCGTGGCAGATCCTTCCCTACGAGCAGCAGCTGCAGATCAAGCAGGCCCAGGTGCAGGACGCGCTGGTCCGGATCGGGAAGCTGACCGATTTCACGCTCGAGCCGATCGTGCCGGCGGTCCAGCAGTGGCGCTATCGCAACAAGCTCGAGTATTCGTTTGGCCGGGACGATGCCGGCCGGCTGATCTGTGGCTTTCACGCCCCCGGGCGCTGGGACGAGATCGTCGAGATCCGCGACTGTCTACTGGCGTCCGAGGCGGCCAACGCCGCGCGCGAGCGCGTGGTGCAGTGGTGCCGAGCAGCCGGGCTGCCCGCGTATGAGCGCCGCTCGGGTCATGGCTTCCTGCGCAATCTGGTCGTCCGCGAAGGTCGTCGCACAGGCCAGCTCCAGGCTCGGCTGGTCACCTCCCCCGGCGAGCTTGACGGCGCCTCGCTGGCGGCGGCCGTCGCCGACGAGCGGACGAGCGTGCTCTGGACCCAGCTCGACAGCGTGGCCGAGACGACGCAGGGCGGTCACACCGAGCTTCTGGCCGGCGACGATCGACTCGACGAGGAGCTCGGCGCAGTCACGCTGCGGATCTCACCCGCGGCGTTCCTACAGACCAACACCGAGATGGCCGAGCAGCTGTATCGGCTGGCCATTCAGTACGCCGAGCCAGCCGGGCTGGACCGGGTCTACGACCTGTACAGCGGCATCGGGACGATCGCCATGCTGATCGCACCGCGCGTGGCCGAGGTGTGGGGGCTCGAGCTGGTGGAGGAGGCCGTCTCCGACGCGATCGCCGGCGCGCGACGCAATGAGATCGAGAACGCCAGGTTCTTCGCCGGCGACGTCCGCCTGGCCATGCGCGAGCTCGTACACACCGCCGGCAAGCCCGACCTGCTGATCGTCGACCCGCCGCGCGCTGGGCTGTCGCAGAAGGTCGTGCGGCGGATCATCGAGGCCGCGCCCAAGCGGATCGTCTACGTGTCCTGCAACCCGACCACGCTCGCCCCCAACGCCGCCCAGTTGGTGGACGCGGGCTACCGGCTGACCAAGGTGCGGCCGGTGGACATGTTTCCGCAGACGCCACACATCGAGTGCGTGGCCCAGCTCGTGCGCCTGAGTGCCTAGCCTCGAGTGGGCATCCGGGTAGGGTTCCGGCGACCATGCGCGCGGTCACGATCAAGGACGACCAGAGCCTGAGCGTCGAGCAGCACGACGATCCAGCGCCCGGCGCGGGCGAGGTCCTCGTCGCCGTCAAGGCCGCCGGGCTGAACGGAGCCGACATGCACCAGCGTCTGGGGCGCTACCCGGCGCCGCCCGGCTCGCCGCAGGACATTCCCGGGCTGGAGCTGGCCGGCACCGCGCTCGAGCTGGGGCCGGGCGCCAGTCGCTTCCAGCGCGGCGATCGGGTGATGAGCATCGTCGGCGGGGGCGGCCAGTCCGAGCTGGCCGTGGTCCACGAGCGCGTTCTCATGCCGGTACCGGAGAACCTCACCTGGGAGCAGGCCGGCGGCGTCCCCGAGGTCTTCACGACGGCCCATGACGCCGTCTTCACCCAGGCGCAACTGAAGCCGGGCGAGCGGCTGCTCGTCCACGGCGGCGCCGGCGGGGTGGGGACGGCGGCGATCCAGCTGGGCCGATCGGCCGGCGCCCGGGTCACCGCCACGGTCCGCAATCCCGACCTGCGCTCCCAGGTGGCCGAGCTCGGCGCCGAGGTGATCGCCCCCGAGGGCTTTGCCGAGCATGGACCGTTCGACGTGATCCTCGAGCTGGTCGGAGCACCCAACCTCCCCGACAATCTGAATGCCCTGAATCTGTGGGGGCGGATCGTCGTCATCGGGATCGGAGCCGGCGCCAAGGCCGAGCTCAACCTCGGGTTGCTGATGGGCAAGCGCGGGCGCGTGATGGCCTCGACGCTGCGTCCCCGCCCGCTCGAGGAGAAGGCGATGACCGCGCGGGCCATGGAACGTTCGGTACTGCCGCTATTCGCCGACGGGACCCTGCGGGTGCCGGTCGCCGCCGTGTTCGGACTCGAGGAGGCCGAGCAAGCCTACGAGCGGTTCACCACCGGTGGCAAGCTCGGCAAGATCGTGCTGGTGACCTAGTCTCCCTCGCCGAAGCCGGTTTCGTCGGCCACCAGCCCAGGCTCATCCTCGGCCGCGTGGATCGAGCACAGGGCCGGGCCGCCGCTCTCCATCACCGCCTGCAGCTCCTGTGGGGTCAGCTTGGCGCCGCACTCCTCGCAGCGGTCGCCCGGACTCTCAAGGCTCTTCTCCTCCAGATCCATGCGATCGAGTCTAGTACGGCGCGCTGGACGCCGGGCCGCGCCTCAATAGGGCGGCAGATCCGCCCACCACTGGCCGAGCACGCGGAACGCCTTCCAGAACTCGCGCTTGGCATCGTCCTCGTCGAGGGCGTCGTCGATGCTGGGGACGTAAAGACCCTCGATCGAAGGCGTGAAGCGCTGCATCTCCCCGGCGGACTCGGACAGTTCGCGCCGCAGCGGCACGTCGAGCTCGTTGACGATCGTCAACGCCTGGGGGCCCATGACGACGACGATCTTGGGCGCGACGATCGCCATCTCTTCCACCAGCCGCGCCACGCACACAGGGTCGGCCATCTCAGGATCGGCCACCGGGCACTTCACGCAGAGGGTCCCGTAGACCGCGAGCGGATCGATGTTCAGCCGCTTGAGCGACTTCATCAGCGCATTGCCGGTGCGTCCGTAGAAGGCGACGCCCTCCTCGACCTCGGCCGGGCGCGCGGAGTACTTGATCAGCATGATGTCAGCCTGGGGGTGTCCGGACCCGAGCACCGGCATCAGCTGGCCGCGGGGGCAATGGGGGCAGGCCTGGAGCTCGCGCGCAAACGCGTTCAGCTCGCGGATCGCTCGCTCCAGATACTTCTCGCGAATCTCATCGTCCGTGGCCGGCACTCCCGTCGGATTGGACGGCTGAGGTGCTTGTCCTTGCGAGTGCATCAGGACTTGCGTGTCGCTCGGCGAACCCGACGGTCCCTGGAGGCGCGCCGGGCGGGCGCAGGGAGGGCCTTGGTTTGCAGGAATTTCAGCGCCTGGACGTAGAGGAGGCTGGCCGGGTTGCGCACGATATCGGCCGCCCGCAGCGACTCGAGGAACTCGTCGGGGCCGTCGAAGTCGCGCATGCGGATCCGCACCGATCCCAGCCCCTGGGGGACGTGGGCGTCGGAGCCGGCGCCGGCCGGAATTCGGTACTTGGCCGCGAAACGCACGGCCTCGTCGTTGAACTCGCTGATCGCCACCCGCGGGTTGAACACCTCGATCGCGTCGACGTCGTCGAGCACCGGGAGCAGGTGCTCATAATCGGGTACCGAGTGCAGGCGGTCGAAGGGATGCGGCACGTACACCAGCCCGCCCTGGCGCTTGATCTCGGCGATCGTTTCCTGGAGCGTCATGCCCCGCGGAATCCTCTCCTCGATGAACAGGCCGATCACCTCGCCCTGGTCCGCCGTCTTGACCTCCTCGCCGACGATCACCTTGACCGCGCCCGTCTTGGCCCGGGCCTCGAGCGCCCCCGAGATCTCGTTGTGATCCGTCACGGCGATCGCGCCCAGACCCCGCTCACCCGCCTCGGCCAGTAGCACCTCGACGGGGGTCGCGCAGTCGTACGAGTGGTCGGTGTGCATGTGCAGATCGACATCGATCAACGGGCGGGAGGAGAGGCGCGAACGCACGCGCGCGTCGGCCCGTCCATCGTGACGGCGCTCGGTCAGCGACTCGTAGATGTCGGCCAGCTCATCGGCGACCCGCGACCAGGAGAATCGCTCCCGGAGGCGATCACCCTCCTCCCGGCAGCGCCGACGCAGATCGGGATCGGCGAGCAGCGATTCCAGGTGTGCCCCCAGCGTCTGGACGTCGCCGGGCTCGAACTCGAGGCCGTAGCGCCCCTCGGACAGCAGGTCCTCATACGCGGCCAGCCGTGAGGCCACGGGCACGGCTCCGGCCGCCACCGCACGGACGAGGATTCCCGGCATCGGGCGCAGGCCCTCGGAGGCCAGGACCGCGATGTCGGCGCCGGCGAGCACGTCGGCCTCGGTCCGTTCGCGGGCGTCGATGAAGCTCACGCGGTCTCGCAGCGCGCGACCCAGCGTTGCCGGCGCCGCCAGCGGCCGCGACGAGAACACGGTGGCGCGCCATTGCAGATCGCTGGGGAGCGACCGCAGCGCGCGCAGGAACAGCCGCAGCGCGGCACGCTCCTCCTCGGCGATCATCGCGATCTCGACCGGGTCGCTCTCGGCGCGCCTCGGCAGGACGTCTGCCCCCGGCTCGATCACCCGGTAGTCGCCCGGGAAGTAGCGCTGCATGAGCTCACGGGTGACGCGATAGGCGGCGGTGCGCGCGTCGAGGCGCGCAAACAGCAGCCTCGACAACCCCCGGGTCAGCTGGGTCGAGACCACCCTCTCAGTGGGGGCGTGAAAGCTGCCCACGTTCAGGGCGCGCGAGTGGCGCAGAGCGACGCTGGCCGCGCTGGGCGCGAACGGCTCGTGAACATGCACGACGTCGAGGTGCAGCGCGCCGAGTGCGTCCTCGATCGTCCGCGCGACATCGACGGGCAGCGACGAACTGCGCCGGCGCGCCGGCGAGAACGGCAGAACCTCACCGACGCCGAGGACCAACGGTGCCTCTCCGGCTTGCTCGACCAGCTCCACGGGGCGGCTGCGGATCGCCCGGCGGCTGTCTCTGACCAGCCCGCTCGACTCCGACGGGGCGATGATCAACACCCGGTGCCCGCCGCGGACCAACTCGTCGGAGACGCGGCTGACGTGGTGGTTGACCTCGTTCTGCGCCTCCCACGCGAACGGCGTCACCTGCGCGATCGCGAGGCGCTCTGACGGCACCGGCTCAGTGTAGATAAAGGGGCCGCATGCGCGGCCCCTTGTGTTTGGGCCTGGAGCGGCCTCGGCTTAGCCGGAGGTCTTCGCGGCGGCCTTCTTGGGCTTGCCGAGCGGCGTGCGCGCGTACTTGGCGATGAACTTGTCGGTCAGCTCCCGAGCCTCGTCATCGGGACGCTGGTGCATCGGCGACTTCATCAGGTACGAGCTGGGGCCGTCCAGCTGGCCCGTGAGCCCGTTGTTCAGCGCGAGCTTGCAGAGTCGCGTGGCGTCGATCACGATGCCGGCCGAATTCGGGGAGTCCCACACCTCGAGCTTGAGCTCGGCGATCAGCGGAACGTCACCGAACGCCTCGCCCTCGAGGCGGATATGGGCCCACTTGCGATCGGTCAGCCATGGCACGTAGTCCGAGGGGCCGACATGGACGTCGCCCTTGGGGAGCTCATGGCCCATGATCGACGTGACGGCGTTGGTCTTGGACTCCTTCTTGGACTCGAGCCGTTCGCGCTCGAGCATGTTGTAGAAGTCCATGTTGCCGCCGACGTTCAGCTGCGAGGTCCGCATCAGCTTCACGCCGCGGTCGTGGAACAGGCGCGCGAGCGAGCGGTGGACGATCGTGGCGCCGACCTGCGACTTGATGTCGTCGCCGATGATCGGCAGGCCGGCCTTCTTGAAGCGCTTGTTCCAATACTCCTCGCGGGCGATGAACACGGGAATGCAGTTGACGAACCCGCAGCCCGCCTCGAGGATCTGCTCGACGTACCACTTGGTCGCCTGCTCGGAGCCGACCGGGAGATAGGAGACGACCACATCGGTGTTCGTGTCCTTCAGGATCTGGACGATGTCGGCGGTCGGACCGGGAGCTTTGGTGATCTTCTCCTTGAGGTACTTGCCGAGGCCGTCGTGGGTCATCCCGCGCTGCACCTCGACGCCGAGGTTCGGTACCTTGTCGGCGAACTTGATCGTGTTGTTCTGACCCGAGAAGATCGCCTCCGAGAGGTCCTTGCCGACCTTCTCGACATCGATGTCGAAGGCGGCGCTGAACTCGATGTCGCGCACGTGGTAGCCGCCGAGATCCACGTGCATCAGACCGGGGACTGACTCGCGCGGGTCGGCGTCGCGGTAGTACTGAACTCCCTGGACGAACGAGCTCGCGCAGTTGCCGACGCCGATGATCGCTACGCGGACCTTGTCCTCCTGATAGCGCGCGGCACCGTTGGTGCGACCGTTGCTAGTGCTCACTTGAAAAGTCCCTTCTCGAAGATTGGGGCCAGCGCGGAGTGCGGCGCCGACTCACCTGTAGATATTCCTGCCGGCGGGGTTCGTTACACCTGGGGGCTGGCGTTCAGCTGCTTGCGCACATAGTTGATGCGCTGGATCGTCGTCACCACGGTCAGGGCGGCGAGCACGTACACCGCCGGCGCCAGCAGCTCGAAGTGGCCCAGCGACGCCCCCTTGGCGAACACCAGGCCGGCCGACAGGATCACCACGCGGACCGGGCGCGTGGCCAGGCCCACCTTGCAGGCCACGCCGAGCGCCTCGGCCCGCGCGCGGGTGTAGGACACCATCAACGAGAACAGGACGGCGGCCACGACCGCGGCCACCGCGACCTGGTCCTGGCGTGAGGCGAAGTAGGCGGCCACCGCGGTCAACACGATCCCCTCCTCGAGGCGGTCGAGCGTGGAATCGAGGAAGGCCCCGAACGGCGTGCCCTTGCCCGACATACGCGAGTAGCGGCCGTCGAGCGTGTCCATGACCGAGCCGACGATGAAGGCGATCCCGGCCAGGAAGAACATCCGGCCGACGACCAATCCAGCGGCGGCGAGGTTCAGGGCGAAGCCGGTGAGCGAAATCGCGTTGGGCGTGAGCCGCGACTCGATCAGCCGCTCGCGCATCAGCTCCTGAGTCGTCGGCCCTTCTCTGCGCGGCCGTCGCGGACGCCCGCTCCGCGGCGGCGCGGGCTTTGTCTGGCCGGGCATCGAGTTAGGCCGTGACCTGACCGAAGGCCCAGGCTTCGGGTCTGGCCCGGGCCAGAAGGCGCTTGGCGATCAGCGCCGAGGTTCCGGCAGTGAGGGCCCCGAGGACGGCATCGGTCAGGTAGTGATTGCCCGTGGCGACCACCACGAAGGTGATGAAGAGCGGGTACAGCGACCAGATGACCTTGGCGTAGCGACGGCGCACCAGTCGCGCCATCGGCCATCCGATCATGATCGCGAAGCACACGTGCATCGAGGGCACCGCGGCGTAGCCGTTGATGAACGCCTGGCTGGCCGAGCTGGTGTCGAAGTGCATCGTGCCCATCCCCAGGAACTGCGAGATCGAGTCGGTGAAGCCCCACTCGGGCATGAGTCGCGGCGGCGCCGTGGGGTACACGGCGTAGAGCACGAGCGCGATCAGCATCGCCACCATGAACATGTTGCGCACGAAGTAGAACGAGTCGTTGCGGCGCAGGTAGATGAACACCAGCGCGGCGACAGTGACGAAGTAGTGCGCGTTCAGATACGTCCAGTCGGCGATGTCCATCAGCCAGTGCACGCTCGAGACCCAGGCCTGGACGCTCGGCTCGATGAACACGTGCAGAACGCGCTCGAGGTTGATGATCTTGGTGGCGTCGCCAAACGGCTTGTAGCCGCCGCTTCCGACCACCCCACGGACCATCTGGTAGGCAAGGTACGCGGCCGCGAACAGCATCAGCTGACGCGCGACATCCTTCCAGCCGTGGGGCAGGATCCGAGCCTCGATTGTCCGCAGTCCACGCCTCATTGACCCTCAAATCCTACCGAGCCGGTCCCTTCGGCTTATGTAGGCCTGCTTACGTACACCGTGGCGAATCGGCTCCGATCCGTGCCAGCGAGAAGCTCATGACCATGCGTACGGGCCCCGCTCGGCGCAGCCGGACGGCGACGAACTCGCCGTCTCGGGCGACACACCCGGGCGCACCGCTGAGCGCCCAGTACGGCGAGAAGCGCACCCGCACGAGCGCGGTCCCGGGTCCCTTGGAGTTAAGGGTTACCGAGTTGGGGCCCAGCGCGGTCAGGGTCGCATCGCCCTGGACGATCGGCGTCGCGCCCGCCACCTCGTAAACCCGCCAGTGGGTGCTCCGGAAGACGAGATGCAGGTAGGGCAGGCCGCGGTCGATCAGCCTGGCCTCCTTGTGGGCCGAGAAGTCCAGCGGCGCGTCGGGGACGGCCACGAACCTCACCGCCAGCGAGTGCAGCCACACCTCGTAGGTGGCGGCGTTCAACGGTCCGCCGTAGAAGAGGTGGTTGTAACGGATGTCGAGCTGGCGCTCCCACCCGCGAGCGAGCGGGAATCGGGGCGCCACCTGGTAGGCCTCCCAGTGGAAGCGGGTGAAGGGGATCTCGACCCGGAACGGTGGTCCCTTCTGCTCGTCAAGGAACGAGAGCAGCGGCTGGTAGTACGCCGCCGACACCGAGGGGTCACCGGCCGAGGTGCGGACGTCGCGAATCGGTGCCTGCCATTGCAGCCACAGCAGTGGCAGGGCCAGTGCCGCCAGCCATGCCGGGTGCTTGCGGTACCAGAAGAGCGCCGCCAGCGGTCCGGCGACCAGCGGCGCCAGCCGCGCCGCGTTGCTGCCCACCGGCGTGGTCAGCGCGTACGCGGCCACGACGCCGATGACGTAAAGGACGATTCCCGCCCGCACGGCCACCTCGTCTCTGGGCAGCGCCGCCAGGGCCACAATCGCGATCGCCGGGATCGGCCACAGTGTGGCCAGCGTGAACGGCTCGCTGCCCCCCTCGGGGAACGCGACCGACAACATCAGCACCGGAAGCAGCGAGCCTGCGATCGTGGCCAGTCCGGGCAGCATGGCCTTGAACTGGCGCCGGCGAGAGTACGCGGCAATCGCGTACGCGGCTCCGGCCAGGGCCGAGAACAGCGCCGCCACCGGACTGGCCAGCGCGGTGAGCACGGCCAGCAGCGTGGCCAGCCACGAGCGGTTGCGCTGGAGTGCCAGCGCCATGCCCATTGCCGGGAGCAACCCGAAGGCGAAAGTCAGGCGTCCGGTGAAAAGGTTGGTCGCCGTCGCCGCGCCGAACCACAGCGCGCCGAGCCAGGCGTCCTCGCCGAAATGATCGCGTGCCAGCGCCTCGAACAGCGCCGCGGTGCCGACCGCGGCCAGGCCGCCCGCCACCTGGGGGGTGAGCAATGCGGCCACCGGGGGGAACAGCACGCTGTAACCCGGCACGTGGTGGCCGGCGTACCACCAGTTGTTCCACAGGCCGAACCCTTCGGCCGAGAACAGCTTGGCCCGCAGAAGATGCGCCGCCAGATCGAGGCTGGGCGGCGAGACGATCACATAGACGATCGCGAAAAGCGCTGCGACCGCGGTCGGGGCAATGCGCTTGAGCGTCATGGGTTCAGGAACGCGGTTACCCGATCGACCACATCGTGGTCGTCGAGCCACGGCCAGTGTCCCGCTTTCGGAAGCGAGACGAGCGTTGCCTGGGGTAGTCGCGCTGCGTAGGCAGATCCCAGCTCGGCGGGCAGCCACGGGTCGTGCCCACCCCACACGACCAGGGCCGGCATCGCGAGGGTGTCCAGACCGGCCCCGACGGCGCCTAGCGTCTCGGGGTCGGCCGAGCGATACAGGCGCAGAATCGCGCGCTGGGTGCCCTGGTCAAAGTCTTTCCAGACGGTGTCGAGCTGGTCGTCGGTCCAGGGCCCGCCCTTGCGCAGCTCGCGCGCCAGCAGCCACCGATTGGTCGCCCCCATGGCCAGCTCACCGATCACCGGGCGCCGCCACAGGCGGGCCAGCCCGCCGATCGGGAAGCCGGTGGCGTCAAACAGCGGAGGGGCGTTGATCAACACCAACCTCTGGATGCGATCGGGCCGGCGCTGGGCGAGAACCAGCCCGACGACGGCACCCCAGTCGTGGCCGACAAGCCTCAGGGTGTCGATCTGGAGCTGGTCGAGCAGGGCCTCGACGAACGTGGCCAGCCCATCGAGCGTGAAATCGAGGTGGCCCCCTTTGCCCGAGCGCCCGAACCCGATCAGGTCAGGTGCCAGCCCGCCCGTGCGTTCGAGGAACGGGAGCCAGTCGGCGGAGCTGGTGGGAACACCATGCAGGTACACGAGCGGCGCGCCATCGGGCGGCGCCGAGCGGTACGAGACCGGTGATCCGTCAAGCTGGGTCATGTTTTCCTCGACGTGCACCGGCGGGCGAGGATAACGTCCGGACTTATGAGCACTGAGGAGCCGGCGCGACCCCGGCGGACGCTATGCCTCGGCGAGGCGCTGGTGGACCTGATCTGCCAGCGGCCGATCGACGGCCTCCTCGAGGCCGATGCGTTCGTCCCGCATTTCGGGGGCGTGGTGGCCAACGTCGCTGTCGTCGCTGCTCGCGCGGGGGCACGGATGACCCTGGCCGGCGGCGCCGGCGAGGACCCGTGGGGTCACTGGCTGCGCGAACGGCTCAAGGCGGAGGGAGTCGACACCTCGATGTTCGCCCTCGTTCCCGACGTCCAGACCCGGCTCGCGCTGGTCACGGTCGATCATCAGGCGCAGGCCAGTTACCACGTCTACGGCCAGGCGATCGCCACCCTGTCCCATGCCGTCGGCGACCGGCTCGAGGACGCCGTGGCGGAGTCCGCCGCTGTGTTTCTCAGCTCCAACACGCTGATCGTGCCCGAGGAGCGCGAGCTCACGATGGAAGCCCGCGAGCTGGCGCTGTCGCACGAGCGCCCGATCGTGTTCGACCCCAATCTCCGCCTGCACCGCTGGCGCTCGCACGCCGATGCCGCCGCCAGCGCCAACGCGTGCGTGCCCGGCGCGCTGCTCGTGCGCGCCAACGAGTCCGAGGCCGCGCTGATGACCGGCGAGGACGATCCCGAGCGAGCGGCGTTGGCGCTGATGAAGGCCGGAGCTCGTCTCGTCGTGATCACCCTCGGTGCCGAGGGCGCGATTCTCCGCGGCGAACTGAGTGCCGACGCGCCCGGCGTCGAGGCCAACGTGATCAGCACGGTCGGCGCCGGCGACGTGATCACGGGCACGCTGCTGGCCCGGCTGGCGCTGAGCGATTTCTACCCGCCGGCGGTGGCGGCCGCGCTACCCGAGGCCGTCACCGAGGCCGCCCGGGCCTGCGAGCGCTGGGGCGCCCTTGACTAGCGTCGCGAGACGCTCGGGTGCACGGCGAGCGCCGGCCGCGGCCGCGGCCGCCGACTGGCGCAAGCCGCCACCGCGCCGCGTGCGGGCGATCCGGGACCGTCTCCGGCTCATCTACGGCATTCCTCAGGCCCAGCCCCACCGCTGCCCGATCGCCGAGCTGATCCTCACGGTGCTTTCGCAGTCGACCAACGACCGCAACCGCGACGTCGCCTACCTCGCCCTGCGCGAGCGCTTCCCGACCTGGGAGGAGGTCCGCGACGCCCCTGTCGACGAACTCGAGGAGGCCATCCGCCCGGGGGGCATCTCGAAGGTCAAGTCGGCGCGGATCAAATCGATCCTCCAGGCGACCTCGACCAACGGGCAACCCCTATCTCTCGATTGGCTGGCCGACCAGCCGGTGCCCGATGCGCAGGCGTATCTCACCTCGCTTCCGGGCGTCGGCCGCAAGACCGCCGCCTGCGTCCTGCTGTTCGCCTTCGGCATGCACGACGTGCCCGTCGACACCCACGTCTCCCGCGTCGGCACCCGTCTGGGCATGTTCCGATCCGGGGCGCCGTTTCTCGAGCTGCACGACGTCATGCTCGAGATCACTCCTCGCGGAGAGGAGCTCGAGCTGCACCTGAACATCCTGCGGCACGGCCGGCGGACGTGCTACGCGCGCCGACCGAACTGCGCCGAGTGCGCACTCCAGCGCATGTGTCCGAAGGTGGGAGTAGCCGGCTAGCTTTCGGTAGTCTTTGCCGCGCAACTGGGGCAAACGCACCAACGGGGGACATCATGAAGAAGCTGTGCGCAATCGCGACCGCCGTCGCTGTGATGCTGATCGTCGGCACGACGTCGGCCGCCACCTCCTCACCGGCCACCGGCGACTGGAAGGGCCACCTCCAGGGCGTCTCGCCCGCGACGTCCGTGACCTTCATCGTCGGCACCAGTCACGGCAAACGAACCGTCACGGTGTTCCAGTCGGGGTCGTTCAAGGCCAAGTGCCCCCAGGCCGGGGTGACATCGGTGGTCGGTGTCCCGACCGCCACCGTCAGCTCCGCTGGCAAGTTCAAGGCCGTGGCGACCCTGGACAACGGCTTCGGCGCGGAGTCGTGGACCGTGTCCGGGACGTTTGCCAGCAAGCATGCCGCGCACGGCACGGTGGCGATCGTCCTGGCCCTGACCAGCGTCAAGAGGTGCAAGTTCAGCGTGCCGTGGTCGGCGAAGCCCGAGCCGCCGGCGCACCCCGCGCACGGCGCGACCTACAAGGGGAAGACCATCTTCTCCGGGAACCCCGTGACGCTCCATGTCAGCCGCAGCGGAAGGAAATTGAGCACGGTGATCTGGAAGCAGCCCATCATCGGGGGAACGTGCCCGGGACTCGGCAACGAGTCCCCCACATTCACCGCTCACAACGTGCCCATCCGCGGTTCCACGTTCAGCGTTAGTCTCGTCCTCCACAAGGGCAGCCCGACGACCAACTTCGAAAGCATCACCGGTGAGTTCCTGTCCGGGCGCAAGGCCGCCGGAACCGTTTCGACCCATACCGACATCAAGGGTTTCGGCGACGTGTGCAAGGGCAACGAGACCTGGACGGCGAGCGCCGGCTGATCGGCTCTAGGCCGTTCTTGGCTCTCGCGTTCGGTTCGGCTGCGGGCGCTGCGCGCCCGCGCAGCGTTGCATGCGTCGCGTCGGAAACGGCGGCCGACGATGGGGTCGGATTTCAGGCGCGTTCGCAACGAGTCCAACGATGTCCGAGATAATCACCAGGAACGTTGGACTCGCTCGGCCTGGGTGACGAAATCGTCGTTGGACAGCCCGCAGCCCCAGCCACAGCCCACCCACCCCGTCCGCAGCCAAACCCGGAAGCCGCCCGCCGGAACAGGCCGCGGGCGCGCAAGCCCGCAAGCGGACTGAACGCGGGAGCCATCTCCGCCACCGCAGATCTGCTACTCTCTCACTAAGATTTTTGTGAACGTAGAGGAGTAGAACTGACATGGGAAAAACGATCGGAATCGACCTCGGAACGACCAATAGCTGCATGGCCGTGCTCGAGGGCGGTGAGCCGACGGTGATTGAGAACGCCGAGGGCGGGCGGACGACTCCGTCCGTGGTCGCGTTCACGCAATCGGGAGAGCGCCTGGTCGGCACGGTCGCCAAGCGTCAGGCCGTCACCAATCCGCAGAACACGGTCTTCTCGATCAAGCGCTTCATGGGCCGCAAGGAGGCCGAGGTGCGCGAGGAGGAGGCCATCGTGCCGTACAAGGTCGTCTCTGGCCCGAACGGGGACGCGCGTGTCGAGGCAGGTGGCAAGCAGTACTCGCCGCCGGAGATCAGCGCGATGATCCTCGGCAAGCTGAAGACCGATGCCGAGGCGTATCTGGGTGAGTCCGTCGACAGCGCCGTGATCACGGTGCCCGCGTACTTCAACGACGATCAGCGCCAGGCGACCAAGGACGCCGGCAAGGTCGCCGGCCTGGATGTCAAGCGGATCATCAACGAGCCGACCGCGGCTTCGCTCGCCTACGGACTCGACAAGGAGTCCGACCAGACCATCCTCATCTTCGACCTCGGCGGCGGCACGTTCGACGTGTCCGTGCTGGAGATCGGGGACGGCGTGTTCGAGGTCAAGGCGACCGCCGGTGACAACCACCTCGGTGGCGACAACTTCGACAAGGCATTGGTCGACTGGCTCGTGAGCGAATTCAAGAAGTCGCAGGGCATCGACCTGAGCCAGGACCCGATGGCGCTGCAGCGTCTCTACGAGGCGGCTGAGAAGGCCAAGATCGAGCTGTCCACCACCCAGGAGACCCAGATCAACCTGCCGTTCATCACCGCCGACGCGAGTGGCCCCAAGCACCTCGACACGCGGCTGACGCGCGCCAAGCTGAACGAGCTCACGAGCTCGCTGCTCGACCGCACCATCGCCCCGGTTCGCCAGGCGATGGACGACGCCAAGGAGAAGGGCGTCGCCAGCATCGACCACGTCGTGCTGGTCGGCGGCATGACCCGCATGCCCGCCGTTCAGGAGAAGGTCAAGGAGCTGACCAACAAGGAGCCGCACCGCGGTGTAAATCCCGATGAGGTCGTGGCCGTCGGCGCAGCGATCCAGGCCGGTGTGCTGGCCGGTGACGTCAAGGACGTTCTGCTGCTCGACGTGACCCCGCTGACGCTCGGTATCGAGACCAAGGGCGGCGTAATGACGAAGCTGATCGAGCGCAACACGACGATCCCGACTCGCAAGGCCGAGGTGTTCTCGACCGCCGAGGACAACCAGCCCTCCGTCGAGATCCACGTGCTCCAGGGCGAGCGCGAGATGGCCACGTACAACAAGTCGCTGGGCAAGTTCCAGCTCACCGGCATCCCGCCGGCTCCGCGCGGCATCCCCCAGATCGAGGTCGCCTTCGACATCGATGCCAACGGCATCCTCAACGTGTCGGCCAAGGACCTCGGGACCGGCAAGGAGCAGAAGATCGAGATCCGCTCGGGCTCCGGTCTGTCTGACGACGAGATCAAGCGGATGGTCAGCGACGCCGAGTCACACGCCGATGAGGACCGTCGCCTGCGCGAGCTGGCGGAGGCCCGGAACAACGGCGAGAACGCCGCCTACCAGGCTGAGCGTCAGCTCAAGGAGCTCGGCGACGCCGTCGACCAGTCCTCCAAGGACGAGATCGAGACGGCCATCAAGGCGGTGCGCGAAGTGCTCACATCCGAGAACGCCGAGGACATCACGGCCAAAACCAACGCGCTGAACGAGTCCTTCCACAAGGTCTCCGAGGCGATGTACCAGCGGGCCCAGGAGCAGCAGGCGGCGACCGCATCGGCGGACGGCGCAGGCGCCCAGGATGGCTCGACCAACGGCGCCGGCGCCGAGGAGGACGTCGTGGACGCCGAGGTCGTGGACGAAGGCAAGTAAGCCATGGACAGAAATCGCGAGTCTCAGCTCCGGACCCCGGTCCGGGGCCAGACCGAGGATCAGCAGGAGCCCATCGTCGCCGCGGGTGAGCCCGAGGCGCCGGTGGGCGCCACCGCCCCCGGTGGCGATCGGGGCCAGCCGGACGCACCGGCTGGTGAGGAGTCGGCCGCGTCGGCGCATCCGGTCGAGCGCGACCTCGATGAGCTCACCGCCAAGGCCGAGAAGGCGGATGAGTACCTCGCGCTGGCCCAGCGCACAAAGGCCGATTTCGAGAACTACCGGCGGCGTGCCGTCCGCGAAGCGGCAGCGGCGCAGGAGCGCGGAGCGGCCAAGCTGGCCAAGGCCCTGCTACCGGCGGTCGACAACCTCGACCGCGCACTCGCTGCCGCCGCCCAGAACGGCGAAGGTGACGACGGGACGCTGGCGTCGGGCATCAAGCTCGTGCACGCCGACGTGATCGCGGCCCTGGCACGCATGGGCATCGAGCCGTTCTCGCCCGAGGGTGAGCCGTTCGATCCCCAGTGGCACGAAGCCGTGGCCCAGCAGCCCGTCGATGGAGCCCAGCCGGGTACCGTCGTCGAGGTGTACCAGCGCGGCTACCGTCTCGGCGACACCGTGCTGCGCCCCGCGCGAGTCGTCGTCGCCGGGTGATGGAGTGAGCGGGGATGGCCGCGCCACCCGACTACTACAAGACGCTAGGGGTCGGCAAGAACGCCTCCGAAGCTGAGATCAAGAAGGCCTACCGCAAGCTCGCACGGCAGTACCACCCGGACCGCAACGCGGGCGACAAGACGGCCGAGGAGCGTTTCAAGGAGATCTCGCAGGCCCACGACGTCCTGTCCGATCCGGACAAGCGCAAGCAGTACGACCGCGGCACGGGTCCGTTTGGTGGCTTCGGTGGCCCCGGCGGGTTTGATCCCAGCTCGTTCGGCAGCGGTTTCGGCGACATCCTCTCGAACCTGTTCGGCGGGGCCACGGCTGGTCGTGGCGGCCGCGGCGGCGCCCGGGGCGGGCGAGCGCAGCAGCGAGGCCGTGACCTCGAGACCGAGGTCACGCTGAACTTCGACCAGGCGGTGAGCGGCGCTCAGGTGCCGCTCGCGGTGCCCCTCTCTCAGCCATGCCCGACCTGTAAGGGCACGGGGGCCAAGCCCGGCACCACACCGCGGGTGTGCCCGGTGTGCGAGGGCCGCGGGCTGGAATCCGAGAGCCAGGGCATCTTCTCCATCTCCCAGCCGTGCTCCAATTGCCACGGCTCCGGCACTGTGATCGATGACCCCTGCTCCACCTGCAAGGGCAGCGGCGCCCAGCGCAACGTCAAGCGGTTGCGCGTCAACATTCCCGCCGGCGTGAAGGACGGGAGCCGCATCCGGCTGGCCGGCAAGGGCGAGACTGGGCCCCGGGGTGGCGAGCCCGGGGATCTCTACGTGATCACCCGAGTGCAGGATTCGGTGGTGTTCAAGCGCGCGGGCGACAACCTCGAGGTCGAGGTCCCGCTGACCATCCCGGAGGCCGTCCGGGGTGCGGTGATCGAGGTACCGACACTGAACGGCTCCAAACGACTTCGGGTCCCGCGCGGCACCAAGCACGGCACCGTTCAGCGCCTGCGGGGCGAGGGCCCGCCTCGACTGGGCGGCGGCAAGAGCCGCGGCGACATCCACTACCGGTTTGTCATCGACGTGCCGGCGTCCCTGTCCCCCGAGCAGGATGAGGCGATCGATCGGCTGTCTGAGGTGATGAACGGCAACCCGCGGGCCAAACTTTTCAGCGCGTCAACCCAGGGAACGACCTGATGGCCACTCGGCGCACTCGAGTGACTCGGAGCACGACGCGCATCGAGGTGTCGTCCGACCGTGGCGTGTTCATGATCTCGGTGGCCGCTGAGCTGGCCGACATGCATCCACAGACGCTGCGGATGTACGAGGCGCGAGGCCTGATCGAGCCCCAGCGTTCGCCCAAGGGGACCCGCCTTTACTCCCAGAAGGATGTCGAGCGGTTGCGTCGCATCCAGGAGATGACGGCCGAGCTTGGCATGAACCTGGCTGGCGTGGAGCGTGTGTTCGAGCTCGAGGAGCAGCTCGAGCTGATGGCGCGCAGGGTCTCCGGACTCGAGCGGCGAGCGGCCGAGCTGAAGGCCGAGGTCCAGCGTCTCGAGCAGCTCCGCCGCGAGCTGCGCGCCGACATCGTGCCCTACGAACCCGGCGGCGAGCTAATTCGCGCCGCCGAAGCCGAGCGCTTCAAGATTCCGGTGAGGCGACCCGCCGAGGCCGTCTCGGGGGCCGGCAGCGAGCCGGAGCCGGAGGTCTAGGATCCCCGGACGCCCGTATTGCACGCGGTGTGACAGGATCTATGGTCGTGGGGAAGCGGGCAAATCTCTTTAGGACGCATCTCGTAGTCGGCGCAACCGCGCTCGCGTTGTTGTTCGCCGCCGCCCCGGCGGCCGCCGCCGGGCCCAGCGCGCACCTCACCGCCGTGGGCGCGGCGCCGGCCTCCCAGCCGATCCAGCTCGTCCTGCCGCTGGTCGCCGACACCGCGGGCATCGAGCGCTTCGCGGCCGCCGTCACAACTCCGGGCTCCCGGCAATATGGTCAGTACGGGACCATCTCCGAGCTGGCTGGCCGCTTCGGCGCCACGGCGCGCACACGTCAGCGGGTTGTGGCCTATCTTCGCCGGGTCGGCGCGAGGTCGATCAAGATCGACCGGACGGGGCTGTTCGCCGACGCGGTTCTCACCGCGGGGCAGGCCCAGCGCGCCTTCGCCGACCCGCTCATCCAATTCCGCTCCGCTCGCGGAGCGAGATTCCTGGCTCCGCGCCTGACGCCCTCGGTTCCGCCCGGCCTGCGTGGCGTGGCGACAGGCGTCATCGGCCTCGATACCCATGAGTTCGCCTCCTCGCACCGGTTGAGCAGAGCCTCGGGCGCGGGCGCGCAGATCGCCTCGAACCCATCCTCCGCCCTCCTGCGCACGGGGACCCCGAGCCCGAGCGCCTGCCACGCAGGCCGCTTTGCCGGGGAGGTCCAGGGCATCCCCGCGACCGCGGGCTTCACCCCCAACCAGTACCTGACGGCCTACGGCTTTGATCCTCTGCACAGCGCAGGGGTCAGCGGCCAGGGTGAGCGCGTCGCCCTGATCGAGATCGACGGCTTCAAGTATTCGGACCTCAAGGTGTTCGCCAAGTGCTTCCAGCTCGACATCCCGGCGCTGCACGCTTTTGGCGTCGGGCTCGGCCACCTGTTGCCGGCCGGCGGCGAGGCCACCCTCGACCTCGAGGTGATGGACGCGGCCGCGCCCGATCTCAAGGGCATCGACGTCTACGAGACGAAGGCCAACGCGGCCAACTCGCTGATCGCGCTGACCGCGCCGCTGCAGAACCGGGGCTTCAAGCCGCAGGTCATCTCGGCCTCGCTGGGCCTCTGCGAGCGCGTGCTCAAGGGCGCGATCGGATCGGGCGGCGTCAACAATACGGAGGCCGCGCTGGCCCTGGCGGCCGCCAGCGGGATCACCTTCCTCGCCTCGAGTGGTGACCAGGGTTCTGCGGACTGCACCAGTCTGTCCGGGCGCCCGCTCCGCGAACTCGCGGTCAACTTCCCCGCCTCCTCGCCATGGGTGACCGGAGTCGGCGGCACCAATCTCGTGCTAAACGCGGCCAACCAGATCGTCCGTCAAGTCGTGTGGAACGACCGGAAGATTCAGGCCGGTTCGGCGGCCGGCGGTGGATTGAGCCGACTCTTCGGCCGCCCGTCCTACCAGAACGGTGTCGTGCGAGCCAATCACCGCGGGGTCCCCGACGTGTCGATGCTGGCCGACATCATCCCCGGCTACGCGATCTTTTGCTCGGCCCGGGGCGAGTGCAATCCGAACCGACCGTGGACCTCGGTCGGCGGCACGAGCGCCGCGACGCCGCTCCTGGCCGGAGGCATGGCGCTCGTCGATCAGCAGTTGCGGACCCACCAGCGGCAGGACCTGGGTCTGGCCAATCCGCTCCTGTACCGACTCGGCCGCTCTTCGCAGGCGCACAGTGTGTTCTGGGATGTGCTCGGCTTCAGCAACGACGTCGGCCCTGACATCGGCGGTAATCACCGTCCGCTCGGCTGCTGTACCGCCCATCCAGGCTACGACCTGGCATCGGGCTGGGGCAGCGTCGACTTGGCGCATTTCGCCATCGACGCCGTGGCACTCCAGCCAACGCGGGTGACGCTGGCGCTCCCCGCCCACCAGCATCCGGTCCGCAAGCACAGCATCCTGGCCACGGTCTCCTGCGCCGCGGCCTGCCGGATGGGCGCGCTGGCCGAGGTGAAGATCGGCAAGGGCAAGCCGCTCAGCATCTTTTCCAAGGTCTACAGCCTGTCCTCGGCGGGCAAGCGGACCGTGCCGATTCCGTTCTCATCCGGCCAGCTCACGCGTCTACGGCGCGGCCTTCGCAAGCATCAGCGCATCGTGGCGGCCGTCGCGGGCGCGGTCGTCGACAGCCAGGGCCGGATCGAGTCGACCACGGCGCCTAAGGGTTTGACAATCAACAGCTGAGATCCGCTTAATCGAGCGGAGCTAGCGTCAAGCGCGGGATGAAGCGTCCGCGGTGGCTGACGCGGTACTACCGGTTACCGATCCGGGCCCGTCTGACGATCGCGTTCGTCGCCGTCATGGCGGCCGTGCTGGTCGCCGCCGGCTCGATTCTGTATGCCCAGTTCCGCTCTGATCTGGACGCCCAGATCAACTCCGCCCTACGGACCGAGACCGCCGACGTCGAGGCGCTGGTCGATGCCGGCGGGCCACGCGCGATCGGCGACAGCGGGGCGCCGCTGGCGCAGGTGTTCTCCCGGAGTGGGGTGCTACTCGCCAGCACTCGGAAGGCGCGTCCGCTGCGATTGCTGTCGCCCGAGCGAGCGAGTCGGGCCGCGGTCAGCCGCCAGCCGGTGCGAACGTTGACGCTGCCGTCCGGACCCGTTCGGGTCCTCGCGGAGACGGCGACCACCAGCGACGGGAGGCAGCTGGCGCTCGCGGTGG
Organism: uncultured Solirubrobacterales bacterium; assembly: GCA_963796885.1. Classification (GTDB taxonomy): domain Bacteria; phylum Actinomycetota; class Thermoleophilia; order Solirubrobacterales; family Solirubrobacteraceae; genus Palsa-465. Next base: position 378,721 of record CAWCNP010000022.1, on the reverse strand, counting down.
CCGACCCACTGCGCTTGCGTGACCACGAGCTTGGGCATCTGCGCAGCCTGCTGTTGACCGACGGACCCCTGGCTCTGCTGCTGGCCGCGCTGGCCGGCTATGCCCTGGCTCGCGCCGCGCTGCGGCCGGTCGACCGGATGCGAGCGAAGCTCGAGCGGATGTCCGACCGTGCAGAGCCGCTGCCGGTACCCCCGACCTCGGATGAGATCGGAGCGCTCGCCAACACGCTGAATGCGCTTCTCGCGCGGGTTCGCACGGCGGCCGAGCGCGAGCGTCGCCTGGTCAGCGACGCCAGTCACGAGCTCCGCACCCCCCTGACCACGCTGCGGGCCGAGATCGATCTGGCGCTGATGGGCGACCGCGATCCGGACGAGCTCCGAACGGCGTTGGAGTCAGCCGCCGAGGAGGCGCGGCGGATGTCCCGTCTGGCCGACGATCTGCTCGTTCTGGCGCGGGCTGATCAGGGCCGGCTGCCGCTTCATCCGCTGCCGCAGTCGCCCATGGAGCTGCTCGAGGCCGCCGCCACACGCGCCCGCGCCGCCGCCGGGATGCGGGGGCGCTCGATCGTTGTCGAGCCGGTCGAGTTCGCGGATGACGTGGCGGTGCTGGCCGACCCGGACCGGACCGCACAGGCGCTCGGCAATCTGATCACGAACGCCTTGCTCTACGGAGACGGGCCGGTGACCCTGAGTGCCGTCGCCAACGGCCGCCTGATCGAGCTGCACGTGCTCGATGAGGGCGAAGGCTTCGTGGGCCAGGAGCTGGGCCGGGCGTTCGAGCGATTCGGTCGCGGCGACTCGGCGCGAGGTCGTGAGCCCGGAAGCGGGCTCGGTCTCGCCATCGTCGAGGCGGTGGCGGTGGCCCACGGCGGCGTCGCGCAGGCTCGCAACCGGCCCGAGGGAGGCGCCGACGTGTGGATCGCCATTCCGGGCAGCCCCGTTGGGGCCGCCCGGCTAGTCGTCGCCCGTTAGTTGCTCCCGCGCAGGCGGTAGCCCGCTCCGCGCACGGTCTCGATCGTCTTCACGCCGAATGGCCGATCAATCTTCTCGCGCAGGTAGCGCACGTACACATCGACCACGTTCGAGCGGTTCTCGTACTGCATCTCCCATGCCCCTTCGAGCAGGTCGTAGCGCGAAAGCACCTGGCCCGGCCGGCGCATGAACACCTCGAGTACTTGGAGCTCCTTGGTCGAGAGCGGGATCTCGACCTCACCTCGCCGCGCTGTGTAGGTGGCCAGGTCGAGGCTGAGATCGGCCACGCGCAGCACCGTTCCGCGCTCCACCGCCCCGCGGCGCGAGAGAGCCCGCACGCGGGCGAACAGCTCGCCGAAATCAAACGGTTTGAGGAGGTAGTCGTCGGCGCCTCGGTCGAGCCCGGCGATCCGGTCCTCGATGCCGTCGCGCGCCGTGAGCATCAGGATCGGTGTACGGACGCCATCGTCGCGCAGCCGCGAGCATGTCTCGAAGCCGTTGAGTCCGGGCAGGTTGATGTCGAGCATGATCACCTCGTATGGAGTCGAGCCCGCCATCCACAGAGCGCTCTCGCCGTCATCGGCGACATCGGCCAGCATCCCCTGCTCGCGGAGCGCCTTCTGAATCAGCGCTGCGAGCTTGCTCTCGTCCTCAACGACCAGAACCCGCACAGTCTCTCCAAGCATAGGTAGCTCTCACCGGACACTGAGCAGCGCTGCGCTGCCGGGTGGAATGGTCAAGCGGTAGCCCCGTGGACTCGGCCCGACCCGGTCGATCACGGGGCGGCCGGCCCAGGTGCCGGCCGTCGTCAGGTGCTGGCCGGCCAGGGTGACACCCGAGGTTGCCCTGATCGTCGGCGCCAGCAGTCGCTCGAGCGTCGCCGGTCCGCGTCCGGGCACGCGCACGGACACGCGCACCGCCCGGTTGGCCTTGTCGATCAGGAGCACACGCGTCCGGCCCCGCACGCGCACCGCCCACGCCTCGAGGTGCAGACTCGGCCGGACCGCGACCTGGGCGTGCAGCAGTCTCGCGTTTGGCCCCAGCATGCGGTCGAACAGGATCAGCCCATACAGGAGGGGCCTCGCCTGCAGCCCCCGGTCCGAGAGCGCAAACGGGGCGTTGATGGCGAAGCCGCGGACGTGGACGTACTCACGGACGTGGATGTTCACGCCATCGACGCCGGCCCGAAGGAGCTGGAACAGCGCATCGGGCGCCCACAGCGCCGTTGCGAACGCGTTGCTGACCCCGCGCAGCCCCCCGCAGGTGACCGAGTTGAGCTCCGTGAGCCGAAACGGCAGGCCGGCGCGGTGGGCCAGCTTGACGGCGGCCTCAACGCTTCGCGCCATTCCGGCGGTCGCCCTTGCGCTGAGGATCCGGGCGATCGTCGGATGGTTGGGCGCCCAGGGCGGCGAGCAGGCGCCAAATGGATAGCGATGGGCGGTGATCAGGCCAAGGCCGGGGTGGGGGCCATGCAGCAGGCGGGCGATCCACCAGTCGTGGACGCCTGGATTGGCCAGCGCGGGTCCGGCCAGGGGGATGTCAGGAGCGATTCGCACCAGCCGCCGCGAATAGGCGTTGAAGTCGCGCACGTAGCCGGCGCTGGTCAGATCTGGCGGGAGCACACGCACGCTGGCGCCGCTGCGGGCCACGACCGCCCGCCACCAGGTGCGATCGTAGATGTCTGGCTCGTTGCCGATCTCGAGGGCGGCGACGCTGTGTCGCGGTAGCGTGTGCAGGGCGATCCGCGCCCATTGGGCTGCGGCTCGCGACGAGGAGGTCAGCAGGTTGAGGTCGAGGATCAGGCGAAGCCGCGCCGCCTCGACGAGCCGGCGCGTATCCGACAGCCAGCGCCGCGTCAAGCCGAACTGCCACGGAGGCAACGGGCGCCCTCGCGGGTCCCAGTCAGTGTGGTCAGCGGAATCGCCGCCGATCCGCAGCAGCGCAGGTCCGTCGCCGCGCACGCGCAGCAATGACAGGACGCGCTCCGCCACTCCGAGGTGCCGCGCATAGACGGGCAACGTCCAGTATTCCGTCGACAGGCCGAGGAACGATTTGGGGACGCGGCGCTGCGGGGTCAACGACGGGATCGTGACCGTGGCCCGCGCGAACGGCGCCGCCCTGTGCTTGCCGGCAGCAGCGCGCGAGGTGTGGTCCGGGAGCGCCAGCACGAGCCCGATCAGCAGCAGCCCGGACACGATCATCGCCGCCGGGATGACCCGGGTCCGTTCGTCTGTCCTGTCGCTGCCTCGTCGCCACATGGCGCCGGTCACACGGAAGCGAGAGCAGGTGAGAGGTCGATGAGGGAGGTGGGGTCTCCTTCCGGTAGGGAGCGCGTCAGAGACAGCAATAACGTCGCGTGGCGACCTGGCGGCGGCGGCCCGATGCAACGTTTCGTCAAATGGACTGCGGTTTCGTTGCGTAGCGCCGGCCCGCAAGACCGCCACGTAACGAAATCGTCGTTGGAGGCTGGGCGGCCGAGGGCGTCACGCCGGGATGATGCGCTTGCCGATGTGCTCGGGTGGCACCGCCGCGCGCCAGCGAGGCGGCCGGCGGGGTAGACCGAAATCGGCCCCGCGCGCCACCAGGCGCTCGGCGCAGCGTTCGCTCAAGGCCGAGATCGTCAGCGACGGGTTGACCCCCAGCGATGTCGGGACGATCGAGCCGTCGATGCAGTACAGGCCCTCGTAGCCGTAGACGGCCCCCGTGGCGTCGACGACCCCGAGATCGGGGGACTCCGCCATCCGGCAACCGCCCAGCGGGTGGGCGCAGTAGACGCCCTGGGTCTCGGTCAGGGTCATGAAGCGCCCGAGCCCGCGATGATTGGCGATGCCGCGCATGGCCCCGTTGGCGGCCTGGCGGATGGCCACCGACTGCTCCGACATCGCGGAGTTGAACGTGCCGATCGCGATCGGGCCTGAACCCGCGCGGATGGCCCCGCCGGTGGGTGGTGGCGCATAGAAGGTTCCGTCATGAGTGTCCTCGACCATGGCCAGGAGCTCGATCCGGTTGGCCCAGTGCGCGACGCCGCGGTCAGCGATGAGCACGTGAAGAGCAGCCTCGGCAAGGTAATCAGCGCCTCCCAGCGTCAATCGATACCGGAGATCGGTCCAGTGTACGTAGCCGTTCAACTGGATGTCGCAGTTCCCTCGGCACTCTGGGCCCGATAAGCCGTCCTTGAAGTCTCGCGCGGACCTGTCATAATCTAAGTCGATCCGACTAAGATTTTTCTGACCCTGAAAGAGACCCGCTAAACGATGCAAACCGACAGATTTACGATCAAGTCGCAGGAGGCTCTGCAGGCCGCCCAGCGGCTGGCCGACGAGCGCCGCAACCCGCAGACGACTCCAGAGCACCTGCTGGCCGTGCTGCTCGAGCAGGAGGGTGGCGTGGTTGTGCCCGTGCTGCGCAAGCTGGGCGTCGACCCCGGCGTTGTCCGGCAGTCCCTCGGCCCGGCGCTCGACGCGCTACCGACACTGAGTGGCGGCGCGAGTGCCGAGCCCGCCGGGGGTTCGGGCGAGCTCGTCCAGATCCTCCGCACGGCCGAGAACGAGATGCGCGAGCTCGGAGACGAATACGTCTCCACCGAGCACCTGATGCTGGCCATCGCCGCGCATCCGGGCAAGGCCGGTGACGCCCTGCGCAGCAACGGTGCCGGCCGCGATGCGCTCCTGAAGGCATTGAGCGAGGTGCGCGGCAGCCACCGCGTCACCGACCAGAATCCGGAGGACAAGTTTCAGGCGCTCGAGCGCTTCGGGCGTGACCTGACCGAAGCGGCTGCGCAGGGCAAGCTCGATCCGGTGATCGGGCGCGACGACGAGATTCGCCGCGTGATCCAGGTGCTCAGCCGACGCACGAAGAACAACCCTGTGCTGATCGGCGAGCCCGGCGTCGGCAAGACCGCGATCGTCGAGGGCCTGGCTCAGCGAATCGTCGCCGGCGACGTGCCCGAGGGCCTGCGTGAGCGCAGGCTGATGTCACTCGACATCGGGGCGATGGTCGCCGGTTCGAAGTACCGCGGCGAGTTCGAGGACCGTCTGAAGGCCGTGCTCAAGGAGATCGCCGATGCCGAGGGCCAGATCATCGTGTTCATCGACGAACTTCATACGATCGTCGGTGCCGGCGCCGCCGAGGGTTCGGTCGACGCCGGAAACATGCTCAAGCCGATGCTGGCCCGCGGTGAGCTCCGGTGCATCGGCGCCACGACGCTCGACGAGTACCGCAAGCACATCGAGAAGGACCCCGCGCTCGAGCGGCGCTTCCAGCCGGTGTTCGTGGGCGAGCCGACCGTCGAGGACACGATCGCGATTCTGCGTGGCCTCAAGGAGCGCTACGAGGTGCACCACAAGGTCCGCATCCAGGATTCAGCGCTGGTCGCCGCGGCCACTCTGAGCCATCGCTACATCGCTGACCGGTTCCTGCCCGACAAGGCCATCGACCTGGTCGACGAGGCGGCGTCCCGCATCCGCATGGAGATCGATTCCAAGCCGATCGAGATCGACGAGGTCGACCGCCACATCATGCAGCTCGAGATCGAGCTGCAGTCGCTGGGCTCGGACGACGACGACGCCGGCACCAAGGCCCGGCGCGAGCAGCTCGAGCGCACACTGGCCGAGGAGAAGGAGCGTTCGGCCGGTATGCATGCCGAGTGGCAGCGAGAGAAGGACACCGTCGGCGCGGTCGCCGAGATCCAGGAGAGGCTCGAGCAGGCCAGGATCGAGCTCGAGCGCGCTCAGCGCGAGGCCGACCTCGGTCGCGCTGCCGAGCTCCAGTACGGGACGATCCCCGAGCTCGAGAAGCGCCTCGAGGCCGCGGCGGCTGCCGAGGCCGATGCCGAATCCACAACGGCGGCGCCGAAGTTCCTCAAGGACGTCGTCGACGCCGAGGACGTGGCCGAGGTCGTGGCCAAGTGGACCGGAATCCCCGTGTCGCGACTGATGGAGGGCGAGATCGAGAAGCTCGTCCACATGGAGGAGCGCCTCCACCAGCGCGTCATCGGTCAGGACGAAGCCGTCGAAGCGGTTTCGGCGGCGCTCAGGCGCTCGCGGGCCGGACTACAGGACCCCGATCGGCCGATCGGCGTGTTCCTGTTCCTGGGACCGACCGGCGTCGGCAAGACCGAGCTGGCCCGAGCGCTGGCCGAGTTCATGTTCGATAGCCAGGACGCAATGGTGCGGATCGACATGTCGGAGTACATGGAGAAGCACTCGGTGTCGCGGCTGGTCGGTGCCCCGCCCGGCTACGTCGGTTACGACGAGGGCGGTCAGCTGACCGAGGCGGTCCGGCGTCGTCCGTACACGGTTGTCCTGCTCGACGAGATCGAGAAGGCACACCCCGACGTGTTCAATGCCCTGCTCCAGGTGATGGACGACGGGCGCCTGACCGATGGTCAGGGCCGCACGGTGTCGTTCAAGAACACGGTCCTGATCATGACCTCGAACATTCCCGGCGGCCGGTCCGGCGTCGAGGCCCACTTCAAGCCCGAGTTCATCAACCGGCTCGACGACATCGTCGAGTTCCACTCGTTGACGCGGGACCAGATCGGCGCCATCGTCGACCTGCAGGTGGCCCGGCTGATCGAGCGGGTGCGCGAGCACGACATCGAGGTCGAGCTGACCGACATTGCGCGGACGTTGCTCGGCAACCTCGGCTACGACCCGACATACGGCGCGCGACCGCTCAAGCGCGTGATCCAGAAGCGACTCGTCGATCCGCTCGCCCTGGCCATCCTCGAGGGCCGGTTCGTGCCCGGGGACACCGTTAAGGTGGACGCCGTCGACGGAGAGCTCGTGCTCGAGCGGGCGGAGGCGGTGGCGGCCGTCTAACGGCCGTTACCGTCGACCAGGAACAGCCGCCACTCGCCGGGAACGCCCTGGAGTGCCTGCATACCCTGAAAGCGGAAGCCGATGTTGGAGCCCACGACCAGGTCGCGCACGGTGCCCGACACCAGGACCTGGCTGGGCTCCGCGAGGTCGGCGATCCGGGCGCCGATGTGCACCGTGACCCCGGCCAGGTCATCGCCGGCCAGCTCGCACTCGCCTGTATGCAGTCCGGCACGCAGGTCGACGTCGAGCGAGTGGGCCGCGTCGATCACCGCCACCGCGCAGCGGATCGCTCGCGCCGGGCCGTCGAAGGCCGCGAACACCCCGTCGCCGGTGCTGCGGATCGCTCGACCCCGGTACATGGAGATGCGGTCCTGGATGAGGCGATCGTGGTGGGCGATCAGGTCGTGCCAGCGCCGGTCTCCGAGCCGCGCCGCGTGCTCGGTCGAGCGGACCATGTCGGTGAACATGACGGTGGCCAGGATCCGGTCCGGATCGTGTACGCCACGTGAACCGGTGACGAATTCCTCGATCTCGTCGAGCAGAGCATCCGCGTCGCCGGTGAAGTACATGTGGTCCTCGCCCGGCAGCTCGACATAGCGCGCGTGGGGGATGTTGGCAGCCAGGTAACGGCCGTTGTTGACGTCGATCAACCGGTCGCCTCGCCGGTGCAGGATCAGCGTGGGAACGCGGATCGCCGGCAGGATGCCCCGGACGTCGGTGGCCCCGATGGTCTGGAAGATCGGCGCGACCATGCTCGGGCGTACCGAGTGGCGCTCGAACTTGCCCCACCAGCGCCGAAACCGCTCGTCGTTCGAGAGGCTCGGAGCGAGTACGTTGAGCGACGCGCCCGAGCCCCAGCCGTCGATCCACCGCTGTCCCTGGGCCAGGGCCAGGGCCGGAGGGCGTCCCTCGGCGTAGTCATCGGTCTGCAGCCACCGCGCACAGGCGCCGTAGAGGACGAGGCTGATGCAGCGCTCGGGATAGGTGGCGGCGAACAGCGAGGCCATGAATCCGCCCTCGGAAGCGCCGAATAGGACGGCCCGCTCGGACCCGACCGCGTCCATCACCGCGAGCACGTCGTCCATGCGCTCCTCGAGCGTCTGCGTCGGCGGGGCGGGATCAGACAGGCCCGTCCCGCGCTTGTCGAACATGATCAGCCGGCTGAACGAGGCGATGCGGCGCAGGAAGTAGGACGCGGCCGGATGCTCCCAGTACTGCTCGATGTTCGAGAGCCACTGCGGCACGAGCACCACATCGACATCGCCATGTCCCACCACCTGATAGGCGATGCTGAGCTCGCCGGCCTTGGCGAACTTGGTGTCGGGCAGCTCGCTGCGGGTGCTGGTCACAGCCTGCCTCGGGCGCGCGTCAACACCGGGCCGGTATCCGGGTTGGCGTGGACTGGGTTACTCCCGGAGCGCGCCCCATACCCGGCAGCGTAGCGGGGTGGCGGGCACCGGGAGCTCAGCGCTAGCTGATATGGACGGAGATCCGCTGCACCGGGCCGGCGGGCCGAGCGCCGTACGTGCGCCGGCTGTCTATCTGAAGCGTCCAGCGGCCGCGCGAGGGGGTGAAGGGGAAGATCCGGATCGCGGCGGTCTTGAGGTATCCGCACTGCCCACCTGTCTGTCCGAGGTCGGTCGTGTCGACGAGCCGGCCGGAGGGGTTAACGTAATGCAGGTACACGCGCCGGCGAGCGCCGGTCAGCGCAAAGCCCCAAACCTCGACCGGCGCGCGCAGCGAGTGTGCGCTACCGCTCGTGGCCAAGAACCGAGCCCCGGGTCGGCGTGTCAATGTGAATCTCGTGCGCGCGGTGCGCGTGCCGTCGCTCGCCTCCAGGCGGTCGACGGCCTGGGCCATGCCCGCCGCCAGGCCCCCGGGACGCAGCGAATCCCGCCGGATCAATGCTCCGTGCGCGTTGGCCCGGTCCTGCCCGAAGTAGACGCCGTCAATTGAGATCACGTACGTCCGGTTGGCCGCAAAGCCACTCCCACGCAGATGGATTGGCGCCCCAACGACATAGCAGCCGCGCGTTGTCCGCACGGTCGGGGCGGCCGCCGCGGCGAGGGCGACTGCCGAGCCGCAGGCGGCGAGGGCGACGCATACGCCGAACGCCCTCGCGGCCTGCCATCGCGAGGGGCACAGAACTGACAAGGCGCGCCATGGTACAAGTGGCCCATCATCCATGACGCAGTTAGCAACGTCGAAAAGGAGGCAGCCGTGCCGACATACATCATGCTTTCGACGCTCTCGCCGGAAGGCGTCCAGACGATCAAGAACAATCCCTCGCGGATCCGCGAGGTCAACCGGGAGGTGGAGCAGCTGGGAGCGACGGTCAAGGCGCAGTGGGCCACGCTCGGGCACTTTGACTTCGTCAATGTCGTCGAGGCCCCAGACGAGAAGACGATCGCGCGCGTGTCACTCGAGCTCGGTTCGCGCGGCACGGCGAAGTACGAAACGCTGAGCGCGATTCCGATCGACGATTTCATTGGCGCGATCTGAGCCGCCCCGTGTCCTCGTCGTAGGCTCCGGGGCGCGGGAGCACGCGATCGTCCAGGCACTGAAGCGCTCTCCCCAGGATCCGGCGGTCAGCTGTGCCCCCGGGAATCCTGGGATCGCCACCGAGGTTCCGGTGGTCGATATCGGCGTCGGCGATCTCGACGGCTTGGTGGCGGCTGCTAGCGATGGTGGCGCCGACCTCGTGGTCGTGGGTCCGGAGGCACCGCTCGTCGCGGGGCTGGCCGACCGCTTGGCGTCAGCGGGGATCGCGTGTTTCGGGCCGGGCGCCGCCGGAGCCGCGCTCGAGGGATCCAAGGCGTTCTGCAAGGAGGTCATGCAGGCTGCGGGCGTACCGACCGCCGCCTATCGCGTGGTGAGCGACCCGGCTGCGGGGATGGCGGCCATCGACCGCTACCCGGCGGTGATCAAGGCCGATGGCCTGGCCGCGGGCAAGGGAGTGATCATCGCCGCCGACGACGCCCAAGCACGAGAGGCGCTGGATGCGCTGCTCGTGCGGAGGATGTTCGACACCGAGCGCGTCGTCGTCGAGGAGCACCTCGAGGGCAGCGAGGTGTCGCTGCTGGCCATGTGCGACGGCGAGATCGCGATCCCGCTGGCCTCGGCCCAGGACTACAAGCGGATCTTCGACGGCGATCAGGGACCCAACACCGGAGGCATGGGCTCCTACTCGCCCGTACCGGCGATCGAGGCGCCCCGCGCTCGGGAGATCTGCGCCGCCGTCCACCAGCCGGTCCTCGATGAGCTGCGCCGGCGCGGCATCCCGTTCTGCGGCGTGCTCTACGCCGGGCTGATGATGACCGCGGACGGGGCGAAGGTGCTCGAATTCAACGTCCGCTTCGGCGATCCCGAGACGCAGGCCATCCTGCCCCGGCTGCGGAGCGATCTGCTCGAGCTCATGGTCTCGGCTACGACGCCGGGTGGCTTGGCCTCGGCTCAGTTGGAGTGGGCCGACGAGAGCGCGGTCACTGTCGTCCTGGCCAGCGCCGGGTACCCGGCGTCGTCGTCGAGTGGGGACGTGATCACGGGCCTCGAGCGGCTTGCCGACGATGTCTTCGTCACCCACGCCGGCACCGCGCGTTCCGAGTCCGGCGAGCTCGTGACCCATGGCGGCCGGGTGCTCAGCATCACCGCCCTGGGGGCCGACGTGGGCGCTGCCCGCACCGCCGCATATGCTGCCGCCGACATCGTGCAATTCGAGGGCCGACAGTTGCGTCGCGACATAGCGCTAGGAGTCAAATGACAGAGTCCGAACCCGAAGTCGTCACTGAACCCGCGACGGAGTTCGAGGAGCTCGACGTCGATGCTCCGCTTGTCGGGATCATCATGGGCTCCAAGAGCGACATGCCGGCCATGGAGAAGGCCGAGCAGGAGCTCGCCGAACGCGGAATCCGCTCCGAGGTTAGGGTCATGTCGGCCCACCGCGAACCCGACAAGGTGGCCGAGTACGCGCGCAACGCCAAGCTGCGCGGGCTGCGCGTGATCATCGCCGGGGCCGGACTTTCGGCCGCGCTGCCGGGCGTGGTCGCTGCGCACTCAGAGCTTCCCGTCATCGGCGTGCCGCTGACCAGCCGGACATCGGTGGCGGGCGGCCTCGACGCGCTCCTGTCGATTGCGCAGATGCCGCCCGGAGTGCCCGTCGCCTGCGTGGGCGTCGACAATGCCCGCAACGCCGCCGTGCTGGCCGCGCGAATTTTGGCCGGCTGACCTTTGCCGTCGGCGGTATGGTGGCGCTAGCCTCTCGCGCAGCGACTCATGAGCAATAGCGTCGTTCACGTCTCCTCGCTCGCGGGGAGCTCCTTGCTCGATTCCGACGGCGAGCGCCTTGGCCGGGTCGAGGACGTGATCGCCAGGCTGGACCTCGACGAGGGACGGCCTCCGGTGGTCGGCCTGCTGGCCCGCATCGGAGGTCGCGAGATGTTCGTCCCCATCGATCGGATCGCCCAGCTCGGTCCCGACGAGGCCCGCACCTCGACGACGAAGCTCAACCTGGCTCAGTTCGAACGACGGCCCGGGGAGGTGCTCCTGCGCGCCGACGTGCTCGACCGCAGCCTGATCAATGTCGACACCGCGCGCCTGGTCACCGCACGCGAGGTCGAGATCGTGTGCGACGACGGCGTGTGGCGCGTGGCTGGGATCGATCCCAGCCTACGACCGCGGCTGTGGCGATTCCTGCCCCGGCGGTTCCGCGGGCACGACACGGAGCACCGCCAGTTCGTGGCCTGGAACGAGATGGAGCCGTTCGTCGGGCACGTCCCCACCTCGCGGCTGAAGCTGCGCGCCCGACGGCTCGCCCGACTGCACCCGGCGCAGATCGCCGACCTGGTTGAGGCCGCTTCGCACGAGGAGGGTGAGGAGATCCTCGAGGCGGTCGGGTACGACAAGGAGCTCGAGGCCGACGTGTTCGAGGAGCTCGACGACGAGCACCAGGTCGAGTTCCTGCGCGAGCGCTCGGACGAGGAGGTCGCCCAGGTGCTCACGCGGATGGCCAGCGACGACGCGGCCGACCTGCTGCTCGAGATCGACCAGGACCGCCGTCTGCCGGTTCTCAACCTCCTGCCGGCCGCCAAGCAGCGCAAGATCAAGGGCCTTCTCGGCTACAACCCCTCGACCGCCGGCGGGCTGATGAACCCCGACTTCATCTCGATGTCGGCCGGCGCCACCGCCGGGCAGGCGGTGGACCGCGTGCGCGCCAGCGAGCTCGGTCATCAGCACACATCGATCGTGTGCGTCACCGACGACGGCGTTGATGACGGCAGCGGCCAGCTGATCGGCACCGTGACGCTGAACGACCTGATCCGGGCCGAGCCCGGCCAGCCACTCTCGAGCCTGATCGACAGCCCCACGCCTACCGTCGCCCCCGAGGCGGACGTCCCCGAGGTGGCGTTGATGATGACCGACTACAACCTGACCGCGATTCCGGTCCTCGACAGCGACGGCCGGCCCGTGGGCATCATCGCCGTGGACGACGTGCTCGAGCGGCTCGTGCCCGAGGAGTGGCGCCGGCGGACAGGGGCGGCGCGGGGGTAGGCGCTGTTGCGCTCGGGGCCCGGTCACGGCCGGTTCCGAACCACGAAAACGTTGCACAGCGCCCGGGGGCGGTGGCGCTATGCGACGTTTTGTCGAAATAGCAGCGGTTTCGTTACCTGGCGCCGTCCGCAGGAGCCGCTGCGCAACGAAATCGTCGTTCAGCCAAGTCTCACCACGACCAGACCAACCTCGTGCAAACACTCCCGCCTGGACCCTCAACTGCCCCGCTGATACCCTCGTTTAGGCCGCCAATTAGGCGGTTTACACCTGGTTTACACGATGACTGGCTTAGAGACATATCAGGACAGTGAGCTGCCCCGAAGTAGCAGCCCCGCGGCTGGCATCGTGAGGATCACCTCGCGCGCCGACTAACTCGGCCAACGAGCGACCTCCGAGCCCACCGCGGCGCGCGCGAGCGGGAACGGAAAGGAGGTCGAGCAGATGGCGAGCAACGTGTCCCCCCCGACGGCGCCCGATCGCGCTGTCCTCGACCACGTGCACGGAAGCGAGATCAAGGGGGCCTTCGGCACCATCAGTCAGCACGAGGAGGGCCATCGCGGCCTGCGCTCGCGCGCGCTGACGCTGCTGGCCATCATCGGCCCTGGTCTGATCGTGATGGTCGGCGACAACGACGCCGGCGGCGTCGCCACCTATTCGCAGGCGGGCCAGAACTATGGCACCAGCCTCCTCTGGGTCCTGATCCTGCTCATCCCCGTCCTGATCGTCAATCAGGAGATGGTCGTCCGCCTGGGGGCGGTCACCGGGGTCGGGCACGCGCGCCTGATCATCGAGCGCTACGGACGCAGCTGGGGCTGGTTCCTCTCGGGCTACCTGTTCCTGCAGAACTTCCTGATCATCGTCACCGAGTTCATCGGGGTGAACCTGGCCCTGGGTTACTTCGGGGTTTCGGAGTACCTCTCCGTGCCCATCGCCGCAATCGCCCTCGTCGCCGTGACCGCCACCGGCAGCTTCCGCTCGTGGGAGCGGTCGATGTTCCTCTTCGTGTTCGCCAATCTGCTCGTGATCCCGTTGTTCGTGATCGTCCATCCGAACATGGGCGAGGTCGCCCATCACCTGTTTGTCCCCGGCATCGAGGGTGGGGCGAGCTCGAGCTCTGTGCTGTTGCTCATCGCCATCGTCGGCACCACGGTGGCGCCCTGGCAGCTGTTCTTCCAGCAGTCGAACATCGTGGACAAGCGGATCACTCCACGGTGGATCAACTACGAGCGCGTCGACACGATGCTCGGGGCGGTCATCGTCGTTCTCGGCGCCGCGGCGCTGATCTCGGTCACGGCCTTCGGCTTCGCGGGCACACCGCTGTTCGGCCAGTTCACCGACGCCGGCGCCGTGGCTTCCGGTCTCGAGCGCACGGTGGGCTCGCCCGCCGGCGCGTTCTACGCCATCGTCCTCCTCAATGCATCGCTGATCGGAGCCGGTGCCGTGACGCTGGCCACGAGCTACGTCATCGGCGACGTGTTCGGCACCAGCGGCTCCCTGCATCGCAGCTTCTCTGAGGCCAAGGGCTTCTACGCGGTTTTCAGCCTGCTGATCGTCTGCGCGGCCGGGGTTGTGCTGATCCCCGGGGCGCCTCTCGGCGTGATCACCGAGGCCGTGCAGGCGCTGTGCGGAATCCTGCTTCCGATGACGACGCTGTTCCTCCTCATGCTCTGCAACGACCGTCAGGTGCTCGGACCGTGGGCCAACCCGATGTGGTTGCGGGCGCTGGCCAGCGTGATCGTCGGCGTGCTGATCCTGCTCTCGCTGATCCTCACTGTGACCACACTGTTCCCAGGGGTCGACGTCACCACGCTGTTGCTCGTCGGCGGCATCGTGTTGATGGTGGCGCTGCTCATGATGGGCGCGGCCAGCCTGCGTTCGCGCCGCGTAGGAGGCTCGGTAACCATCATCCAGTCGCCGGCGGTGCCCAAGGAGCACTGGACGATGCCGCCTCTGACGCTGCTCTCGCGGGCGCGCTGGTCGAGCGGACGCAGGGCCGCGATGGCGGTGCTGGGCAGTTACATGATCGTGGCCCTGGTGCTGCTGATCGTGAAGTCGATCCAACTCGCCAGCGGCTGATCGGCGTCTCCCGAACTGCGCCAAACCGGCAAACCCGGCGTTACGCTCTTTCCCGGTGCGTCGGGTCTTCCTACTCGTTCTGCTCCTCAGGGCGGGCACGTTCACCTGGAGCCAGCCGTCCGATTTCATCGCGACCTCGCCAGGCGCGAACCCCGACCACGACACCTACGGCGCCAAGCCGTGGAGCTACGTCGAGGGTCCGGGGGGACCGCTCTTCCCGTTCGCGCCCAGCCTGACCCCCCTCGACGGTGTCCAGGCTCTCCACGTTCTCCGCCGGCGTGGCCGGTGGGCTCACGGGCTGGACCGATAACTCCGACCGCAACGCGTTCGTCGCGCGCAACAAGACGTCCTCGATGGTGGCGGCGGCACCCGCGGGCGCCTTCGCCCTGAATCCCGCTGCGACCACGTTGTCGCGCTGGCATGGACCTCTCCCCTGACCCACACCGCCAGCGTCAGCCTCACCGGGGCGGTCAGCGCCGAGGGTGCGTGCGCGCAGTGGAGCCTCAACCAGGGCACGACGCCGCTCCAGTCCGGGAGCGGCAGCGGCACGATCAGCCGGACGGCCACGGTGGCGCCGGGCAAGACGATCTACCTCGTGCTCGGATACGCCGGGACGCAACTCACCTACTCGAGCACGTGCGCGACCTCCGTTGTGGCGCTGAAGATCCAGGCCGCCCAGACCACCGCCCCATCGATCACGCTGAGCAGCCCGGGCCAGGGCGCGCTGATCAGCGGCGGCCAGCCCGTGTTCAGCGGATCGGCGGCGAACGGCTTCGGCGACGCCGGCCGGGTCTCGTCCACGGAGCTGGTCTTCTCGGGTCGCGCCGGGGACGCGTTGGGTGACTCCACGCGCGTGACCGTGCTCGTGTACCGCGGGGGCACGGCGAGCGGCAAGCCGGTGGGCACCCTGAACGCAACGCGCTCGGGCACGGCGTGGACAGGCCGCCTGGCTCGCCGGTTGAAGCCCGGCCGCTACACCGCCCGCGCCACGCAGACCGACGATGCGGGCCACATCGGCCGTTCGGCCGTCCACAGATTCCGCGTGATCGAACGGCCCAACCCGATCGGGCCCCGAGTCGAGCTGTCCCGCCGCGGTCGGGCCACGGCGGCGATCAGCTGCCTGGCCCCGGCCTCGCGGACGTGCCGCGGGAGCGTGCTGATCTTCACCGTGCACCACTACCGCACGAGTCCGGGCGGTCCCTCGCGCCGCCTGCGCGTCATGTTCGCCTACGTGACGATCCGCGGTGGGAGGACGGTGGCCGTGACCCGCAAGGTCGAGCCCGACGTGGCCCAGGTGCTGCGCCGCGCCGCGCCGAGAAGGTCCAGGTCACGGCCACCATGAACAGCGCCGGGACGTATTCCAAGATCGCGCCGCTCATACTGAAGTGAGTGATAACTCGCTACACCCGGTCCGAGCTGGCCGAGATCTGGTCTGACCACGCGCGGTTCGAAGCCATGCGTCAGGTCGAGGTTGCGGCGTGCGAGGAGATGGAGGGTCCGACCGCTGAGGACCTCGAGGCGATCCGCGCCGCGACCTTCACTGTGGAGGCGATCAACGAGCGCGAGAAGGTCACCGACCACGACACGGCGGCGTTCGTGGACGTCCTGGCCGCATCGGCCGGGCAGGCTGGGCGCTGGATCCACTATGGGCTGACCTCGAGCGACGTGCTCGACACCGGTCTGGCGCTCCAGCTGCGGCGCGTCGGCGAGCTCGTGCTGCCCGATTCGCGACGGCTGGTGCAGGCTCTCGCCCGCCGCGCCCGCGAGCACGTGCACACACTTTGCGTCGGTCGCACCCACGGAATCCATGCCGAGCCGACGACGTTCGGGATCAAGCTTGCCGGCTTCGCCTTTGAGGCCGAGCGCAACGCAAGCCGTCTCGAGCGCGCGTTCGCCCAGGCTTTGGTGGGGGCGTTGTCGGGGGCGGTCGGCACGTACTCAGCGACGTCGCCCCAGTTCGAGGAACGGGTGCTGGCCCGCCTCGGTCTGGAGCGCGAGTCAGTCTCGACCCAGGTCGTGGCCCGTGACCGCCACGCCGAGCTGCTGGGGGCGATCGCGCTGGCCGGCGCCGGTCTCGAGCGCCTGGCCACCGAGTTTCGTCACCTGGCCCGGACCGAGGTGGGCGAGCTCCAGGAGCCGTTCGGCGCGGGTCAGAAAGGCTCGAGTGCGATGCCGCACAAGCGCAACCCGATCAGGTCAGAACAGGTGGTCGGGCTGGCGCGGGTGCTGCGGGGCAACGCGCAGGCCGGCCTGGAGGACGTGGCCCTGTGGCACGAGCGCGACATCTCGCACTCCTCGGTCGAGCGGATCATCCTGCCCGACTCGACCACGCTGCTCGATCACATGCAGCGGCGCGCGATCGCGCTGGTCGACGGGATGGTGGTCAACGCCGAGCGCATGCGCGAGAACCTCGAGCTGACCCACGGGGCGCTGTTCTCCCAGCGCGTGCTCCTGGCGCTCGTGCAGGCCGGGATGACCCGGGACGACGCCTATCGCGTCGTCCAGCGCCTCGCCCAGCAGGCGCTGCGCGACCGCGTCCCGATGCGCGATCTACTGGCCGCGGATCCCCAGGCGAAGGCGCTCTCCGACCTCGATGCGATCTTCGATTACCGCCCCTTTGTGCGCTCCGCGGACGAGATCGTCGCGCGCCTCGACGCCATCGCCTAGAGGACGAAAAGCGGCGCGGCAGCCGCCGACCCCATTGCTAGCATCGAGCCAGTGACCGCCATCGCCGACCTTCGCCTCGTCGCCTCGGGCAAGGTCCGCGAGATCTACGAGATTTCGTCCGACGAACTGTTGATCGCGGCGTCCGACCGGATCTCGACCTACGACGTCGTGCATCCGACTCCGATCCCCGGCAAGGGAAGCGTCCTCACCGGCCTGTCCACGTTCTGGTTCGAGCGCACGAGCGGGATTGTGCCCAACCACCTGGTGTCGGTCACCGATGGTGTGCCCGAGGAGGTTCGTGGCCGGGCGATGGTCGTGCGCAAGCTCGAGATGCTGCCGGTCGAGTGCGTAGTGCGCGGGTACATCACCGGCTCGGGTTGGAAGGACTACCAGGCCACCGGCGCCGTGTCGGGCATCGAGCTGCCCGGCGGGTTGCGCGAGTCCGATCGGCTCCCCGAGCCGATATTCACCCCGAGCACCAAGGCCGATGTCGGTCATGACGAGGCGATCGACTTCGAGGGCGCGGTCGAGCTCGTCGACGATCGCGCGCTGGCCGAGCGCCTGCGCGACATCTCGATCGCCGTCTACCAGCACGCCGCCGAGCACGCCCGGGCGCGCGGGATCATCCTCGCCGATACCAAGTTCGAGTTCGGGCTCGATTCCGCCGGGCGACTGACGCTGGGTGACGAGGTGTGCACCCCGGACTCGTCGCGCTTCTGGCCCGTCGATGAGTACGAGCCCGGGCGGGGCCAGCCGAGCTTCGACAAGCAGTTCGTGCGCGATTGGGCCTCCTCGACGGGCTGGGATCGCACGCCGCCGGCACCACCGATTCCAGACGACGTCGTGGCCAAGACCCGCGAGAAGTACATCGAGGCCTACGACCGGATCACCGGCGACTCGTTTGACAACTGGCTGGGCAGGACCGGCGCGCGATGAGAGCTCGGGTGCTGGTCAGGCCCAAGCACGGAATCCTCGACCCCCAGGGCCAGGCCGTCGAACGCGCGCTTCCAGCGCTCGGCTTCGCCGGCGTGCGAAACGTTCATGTGGGGCGGCTGATCGAACTCGACGTCGAGGATCCGCAGCGCCTCGGAGAGATGTGCGAGCAGCTGCTGGCCAATCCGCTGATCGAGGACTACGAGATCGTCGAGACCGTGGAATGAGGTTCGGCGTAGTCCGCTTCCCCGGATCGTGCGATGACATCGATGCCCTCCAGGCCGCAGGCCAGGTGGGGGAGGCGATCCCGCTGTGGCACGCCGACGCCGACCTTCACGGCGTCGATGCGGTCATCGTCCCGGGCGGCTTCTCGTACGGCGACTACCTGCGCGCCGGCGCGATCGCCCGGTTCGCCCCGGTGATGGAGAGCGTGGCCGAGTTCGCACGCGAGGGCGGGCTGGTGCTCGGAATCTGCAACGGGTTCCAGGTCCTGTGCGAGGCCCGGCTGCTCCCCGGCGCATTGCTGCCCAACACCTCGTTGAAGTTCGTCTGCCGACAGGTGGTTCTGCAGGTGGTCGACACCGAGTCACCGTTCACCCGCGCATGCGAGCCGGGTGCCCGTCTATCGATCCCGGTCAAGCACACCACGGGCCGCTATTACACACCCGAGCCGGTGCCGGTGCTGCTGCGCTACGCGGCCGGGCAGAACCCGAACGGCTCGCAGGACGACATCGCCGGCGTATGCAACGACGCGGGCAACGTGTTTGGGCTGATGCCGCACCCCGAGCACGCGGTCGACCCGCTGACCGGCTCCACGGACGGGCTGAAGATCTTCGAGTCGATGCGAGAGCATGTCGGCCACGCGGCCTACGTCTAAGCACCGAGAGCTGGGGCTCACCGATTACGAGTACGAGCTGATCGTCGAGCGGCTCGAACGCGAGCCGAACGACGTCGAGCTGGCCATGCTGTCGCTGATGTGGTCCGAGCACTGTGCCTACAAGCACTCGCGCAAGCTGCTGCGCCGGCTGCCCACGAGCGGCCAGCACGTGCTGATGGGACCGGGCGAGAACGCCGGCGCGGTCGACGTCGGCGGCGGCTGGGCGGTGGCGTTCAAGGTCGAGTCGCACAATCACCCGAGCGCTGTCGAGCCATTCCAGGGCGCGGCCACCGGCGTCGGCGGGATCCTGCGTGATGTCTTCGCGGTCGGCGCGCAGCCGATCGCCGTACTCGACTCGCTGCGCTTCGGTGAGCCTCGCCAGTCGCAGCGGTCGCGCTACCTCCTGGAGCGCGTAGTGGCCGGGATCGGCCACTACGGCAACTCGATCGGGGTGCCGACGGTGGGCGGCGAGATCTATTTCGAGTCCTCCTACGAGCAGAACTGCCTGGTCAACGCGATGTGTCTGGGCCTGACCCGGCACGAGCGGCTGATCCGCAGCGCGGCCGCGGGACCCGGAAACGTGCTCGTGCTGCTCGGCGCGCTCACCGGGCGCGACGGGATCGGCGGCGCCTCGGTGCTGGCCAGCGCCGAGCTCGGCGAGGGTGACGAGGCCAAGCGCCCGTCGGTCCAGATCGGCGATCCATTCGCGGAGAAGAAATTGATGGAGTGCTGCCTCGAGCTGCTCGACCGCGAGCTGCTCGTCTCGCTGCAGGACCTGGGCGCTGCCGGGCTCACCTCATCGGCCGCCGAGATGGCTAGCAAGGGCGGCGTCGGGCTCGATATCGACGTCTCCCGCATCCCGCTCCGCGAGGAGGCCATGGAGCCGTTCGAGATCATGATCTCGGAGTCCCAGGAGCGGATGCTGTGCGTGGTCAAGCCCGAGATGGTTGGCCGGGTGCTCGATGTCTGCGAGCGATGGGAGACGCTGGCCACGACGATCGGTTCGGTCA
Source organism: uncultured Solirubrobacterales bacterium (assembly GCA_963796885.1). Classification (GTDB taxonomy): domain Bacteria; phylum Actinomycetota; class Thermoleophilia; order Solirubrobacterales; family Solirubrobacteraceae; genus Palsa-465. The sequence continues at coordinate 358,818 of CAWCNP010000022.1, read as the reverse complement.
CCACGTCCGGGCGCCTTCGCGTGCTCGACGGTGGTGCCTCGGTGGGCGACCTGCCGGTGACCGTGCTCGTCGACGACTGCCCACTGTACGACCTGGCTCCGGCCGAACCGGCGGCACCGCTCTACCACGGAGCGGCCGAGGACGCGGAGCGGGCCCTCGCCGATGAGGCGTCGTTCGGCGAGATCCTCCTCGCCCTCGTAAGGTCGGCCAACCTGGCCTCACGCCGCCCGGTGTTCGAGCAGTACGACCCGATCGTCCAGTCGCGTACGGTCCGGCGGCCGGACGAGGCCGACGCGGCCGTGCTGAAGATGCCGACCGGCGAGGCCATCGCCGTGGCCATCGATGGCAACGGCCGGCGCGTCGCCTGCGACCCCAGCATCGGCGCCGCCGAGGCCGTGTACGAGTGCGCGGCGAACCTCGCCTGCACCGGCGCCGAGCCGCTTGGCCTGACGAATTGCCTGAACTTCGGCAATCCGGAGAAGCCCCACGTGGCCTGGCAGCTCAAGGAGGCCGTCGACGGTCTGGCGGGGGCCTGCGAGGCGCTCGGGGTCCCGGTGGTCGGCGGCAACGTATCGCTGTACAACGAGGCGCCATCGGGGCCGATCTTCCCCACGCCGATCGTCGGCATGGTCGGGCGCCTCACCGACCCCGACCGAGCGGGCCGACTGGGCTTCCTGCAGGAGGGCGATGCGATTGCCCTCATCGGTTTGTTCGAACCGTCGCTGCGGGGTTCAGAGCTGGCCAAGCTGCGGGGCGAGGCTCCGGCTGGCCCCCTTCCCGACCTCGACAGCACGGCGATTCGCCAGGCCCTGGAGGCGGTCCGCGAGCGAGTTCGCTCGGGCGCATTGCACAGCGCGCATGACATCGCCGAGGGCGGGCTGGCCGTGGCGCTGGCCGAGTGCTGCATCGCCGGCGGGATCGGCGCCGTGGTCGAGTGCCGCGCCGATACTGGCCAGTTGTTCGGCGAGGCCCCCGGTCGCGGCTTCATAGTGTCCGGCCCCGAAACGGCCCTGGCCGGGCTGGAGATCCTTGGCCGCGTGGGCGGAACGAGGCTGGAAATTCCCGGCGTGCTGGAGATCGAGGTCGCCGAACTGGCCCAGGCCCGCGAGATGGGGCTCGCCGATCTGGTTTAGCTCGGTAATAGCGCGCTGGTTGCCGGCCTCGACGCACAGAGCTCTCGGGGCCGGGGTACCCGTTGCTAGGCTTGTCCATAGGAGTCCGGCCGAGGCCAAAGCCATTCTTGGTGAGGTCCATGTCGGCGTTCCCATGCCTCTTGTGAACGATCATCGCGACGGCCCACGCGACGAGTGCGGCGTCTTCGGGATCTACGCGCCCGAGCACGACGTCGCCAGGCTCGCCTATTTCGCGCTGTTTGCGCTGCAGCACCGCGGCCAGGAATCGGCCGGTATCGCGGCTGCGCAGCGGGGTGCCAGCATCATGGCCATCCGCGACCAGGGTCTGGTCGCGCAGGTGTTCGACGAGCACAAGCTGCGTTCGCTGATCGGCGACATGGCCATTGGCCACGTCCGCTACTCGACCACAGGGTCCTCGGAGTGGGAGAACGCCCAGCCGATCGTTCGCGACGACCACCGCACCCTGGCCCTGGCCCACAACGGCAACCTGATCAACGCCGTTGAGCTCCACGCCGAGCTGCGTGGACGCGACGTGCCGTTTCGATCGACCTCGGACTCCGAGATCATCGCCGCGATGCTCGCCACCCATCCCGCCGAGCGCATCGAGGACGCCGTCGCCGACGTGCTTCCGCGCCTGAAGGGCGCCTTTTCCACGGTCGTGATGACCGAGGAGTCAGTCGTCGCATTCCGTGATCCGCACGGGTTGCGGCCGCTGGCCCTGGGCATGATCGAGAACCCCGGTGGCGCCGTCTACTGCGTGGCCAGCGAGTCCTGTGCGTTTGACCTGATCGGCGCCAGGTACCTGCGCGAGGTGCAGCCGGGCGAGGTGGTGACGCTGACCCACGGCGGGATCAAGTCGAAGATCGTCGCCGGGTCCGAGCGCCGCGCGTTCTGTGTGTTCGAGTACATCTACTTCGCCCGACCCGATTCGCGCATGGCGGGCACGGTGCTCCAGGTCGCCCGAGCTCGGATGGGCGAGAACCTGTGGCACGAGGCCCCGGTCGAGGCCGACCTCGTGATCCCCGTTCCCGACTCCGGCAACGCGGCGGCTCGAGGCCTGGCGCGGGCTGCCGGGCTGCCGCAGGACGATGGTTTCATCAAGAACCGGTACGTGGCTCGCACGTTCATCCAGCCCGGACAGGAGCTGCGCCGCCATGGACTCCGCTTGAAGTTCAATCCGCTGCCCGAGGTCGTCGCGGGCAAGCGTCTGGTCGTCGTGGACGACTCCGTGGTCCGTGGCAACACGACCCGACAGATCGTTCAGATGCTGCGAGAGGCCGGCGCGGCCGAGATCCACCTCCGCATCTCCGCGCCACCGATCAAGCATCCCTGTCACTACGGCATCGACATGTCGACGCGCGAGGAGATGATCGCCCACGGCCAGACCGTCGAGGAGATCGCAACCGAGCTGGGCGTCGACTCCCTGCACTATCTGAGCCTCGACGGCGTCTACGACGCGGTCGGGGTCACGCGGGACTCCCACTGCGACGCCTGCTTCACCGGCGAGTACCCGCTGGCGGGAACCGAAGAGGCCAACGGCAAGTACGCGCTCGAGTCCGAGTTGCCGCTGATCCGGGCCTGAATCCGCGCCGCGAGGGCCACCCGAGGCCGCCGCGGCCGGCGCTATCGTCGCCCGCCCAATGAACGTGCGCGATTCACTGCACGAGCTGTTCGGATTCGAGGCGTTTCGCCCTGGTCAGGAGGAGGCCGTATCGGCCGCGCTGGCCGGTCGCGACGCGCTGGTCGTCATGCCCACCGGCTCGGGAAAATCACTGTGCTACCAGCTGCCGGCGCTGATCCGGGACGACGTAACGCTGGTCGTCTCCCCCCTGGTCTCGCTGATGCAGGACCAGGTCCAGGCCCTAAGTCAGGTTGCTCCGGGCGAGGTCGAGCTGATCAACGCCCAGCGCGCCGGTCAGCACAACGTCGAGGCCATGGAGCGCGCGGCGGCCGGTCACGTGCGCCTGCTCTACGTGTCCCCAGAGCGTTTCGCGCTGCCGGCGTTCGCCGCCGCCGTGGCTCGGATTCGCGTTGGACTGTTCGTGGTCGACGAAGCGCACTGCGTTTCGCAATGGGGTCACGATTTCCGACCCGACTACTTCGCTCTGGCCGAGGCGGCCCGGCGGCTGGGCGCGCAAGCCACGATCGCGCTGACGGCCACCGCCACCCCTGTGGTCGCCGACGACATCGTCCGCCGGCTCGAGCTCCGCGACCCTGTCCGGGTGACGACAGGGTTCGATCGCCCCAACCTCAGCTTCGGCGTCGTCCCATGCCGGACCTCGGCCGATAAGGAGCGCCGGCTATCGGCTGCACTCTCGGAGGACGGCGCTCTCCCGGCGATCGTCTACACGGGCACGCGCGAGTCCTCGGAGCGGCTGGCCCGCGCCCTCGCCGGCGTCCTGCGCGAGGAGGTCGTGGCCTACCACGCAGGACTCGATCGCCGTGCTCGCGCGGCGGCCCAGGAGCGATTCATGAGCGGCGCGGTGCGGGTGATCGTGGCCACCAATGCGTTTGGCATGGGCATCGACAAGGCGGACGTACGGACCGTGTGCCATGCCTCGGTACCAGGATCACTCGAGGCCTACTACCAGGAGGCCGGGCGCGCCGGGCGCGACGGTCGGTCGGCGCGCTGCCTGCTGTTCGCCGAGCAGCGTGACAAGGGACTCCACGTGTTCTTCATCCAGCGGGCCCGCATACCCGAGGGCGCCTTCGAGGCCGTTTCCGAGCGGCTGCTGTGGGCCGGGCTGGATGGGCGGTACAGCGTCGAGCTGCGCGAGCTCGCGCGTGTACTCGGACCGAAGGTCGACCTCGAGAGCGTCCGGGCGGTGATCGGCCACCTGGCCAGAGCTGGCATCCTCTCGCCCACCCCCTCGGCGCCCGACCGGGCCGCCGGGCACATTGCCGGTGGCTGGGATGCCCGGCGGATCGGAGCCTGCCGAGCGTCGGCCCGCGATGCCGAACGCGCTCGCTGGGCGCAATACCGAGCGATATGGGAGTACGTCGAGGGCACGCAGTGCCGACGCACGGCGCTGCTGGCGCACTTCGGCGATCGCCCATCGACGCGCGCGGCCGCGGCCTGCTGCGATGTCTGCGACCCGGCCGTCCTGCCGGCCGCTCCCGAGAGCATGCGCGCGAGCGCCGCGGCCGGCCACCAGGCTCCGGCCGGCGACCTCGACAGCACGATCATCGATGTGGTCGTGGCCGCGCGTCCGCCGGTCGGTCGCACACGCGCGGTCGAGATCCTGCGGGGCGGTCGATCCAAGGTCATCGCCGAGTACGCCTACGACCAGCTATCGGGCTATGGAGCGTTCGCGCATCTGCGCTCCGTCGACGTGCTGGGCCGGGTCGATGAGCTGTTGCAGGCGGGTCGGCTGCGCTCGACCGGGGGCAAGTTTCCCAAGCTGCGCGCGGCATGAGGGTCGCCGTGCTGGCATCGGGCGAGGGCACGAACCTCCAGGCGCTCCTCGACCGCGTGCACGGCAAGGGCGAGGCGGCGATCGTCGCCGTGGCCTCCGACAAGCAGCACGCGCGGGCGCTCGAGCGAGCTCGAAGCGCGGATGTCGCCTGTCGCGCCTTTGCCGAGGAGCGCCACGCCAACCGCGAGGCTCGCGACACGGCAATCGCTGACTGGCTCGATGAGCGTCGGGTCGAGCTCGTCGTCCTCGCCGGCTACATGCAATTGCTCAGCCCGTCATTCCTGGCCCGGTTCCCGCAGCGGGTGATCAACGTCCATCCCGCGCTGCTGCCGGCCTTCCCGGGCCTGAACGCCGTGCAGCAGGCGCTCGACTACGGCGTCAAGGTGTTCGGCGTCACTGTCCATTTCGTCGATGACGGCGTTGACAGCGGTCCGGTCATCCTCCAGCGCGCGATCGAGCTGCCGGACGCCCGGCGCGCCGAGGACGTGCTCGAGCGCCTCCACGACATCGAGCATGAGCTGCTTCCCGCGGCGGTCCGCCTGATCGCCGCCGATGCGATCGGCTTCGACCCCGACAACCCGCGGCGAGTCGTTATCGATCGATAGAGTCGAGTCGGCATGGAACCGGGGACTGAGGCTGTGAGCGGGTTTGCCACCACTGGAACCAGCGACGTCCGCGTCGCCCGCGCCCTGCTGTCGGTGTCGGACAAGACGGGGATCGTCGATTTCGCCCGCGGGCTGAATGAGCTGGGGATCGAGATCATCTCGACCGGAGGTACGGCCGGCGCGCTCGAGGAGGCCGGGGTCCCGGTGCGGTCGATCTCCGATCTCACCGGCTTCCCGGAGATCATGGACGGCCGTGTCAAGACGCTGCATCCCAAGCTCTATGCCGGGTTGTTGGCCGTCCGCGACAACCCTGAGCACATGCGGGCCGCCGAGGAGCAGGGCGTCGAGTTCGTCGATCTCGTCTGCGTGAACCTGTACCCGTTCGAACGCACGGCAGCCCAGCGCGGGATCCCGGACCAGGAGGTCATCGAAAATATCGATATCGGTGGGCCCACCATGATCCGCGCGGCGGCCAAGAACTCGGCCTACGCAGCACCGGTGGTCAGCCCCGAGAGCTACGACGCGGTGCTGGCCGAGCTTCGCGAGTTCGACCGCCGACTGTCGATGTCCACGCGCGAAAATCTCGCTGCCGAGGCGTTCGCCTACACGGCCCGCTACGACACGGCGATCGCGCGCTGGTTCCAGGAGAAGCGCGAGGACTTTCCGCCTCTGTTCGTCCGCGCGTTCGAGAAGCTGCTCGAATTGCCTTACGGCGAGAACCCGCACCAGCGGGCGGCCTACTACGCCCAGGTCGGCACGCGCACGCACGTCCTCTCGATGGTCTCCCAGCTCGGCGGCAAGGCCATCTCGTTCAACAACCTGCTCGACCTCGACGCCGGCCGCCTGCTGTTGGCCGAGTTCCAGATTCCGGCCTGCGTGATCATCAAGCACAACAATCCGTGCGGTGTGGCGGTCGGTACGACTCCGCTCGAGGCGTACCGGAAGGCGTATGCCTGCGACCCGATGTCGGCCTTCGGCGGGGTCATCTGCCTGAACCGCGAGGTCGACCGCGAGCTGGCCGAGGCCGTGGTCGAGCAGTTCGTCGAGGTCCTGTTCGCCCGCGGATACGCCGAGGACGCGATCGAGGTGCTCGAGGCCAAGCCCAACACCCGCATCCTCGATGATCGCGAGCGCCGGGCGGCGAACATGATCGAGCCGCACATGCGCCAGGTCGTCGGCGGCGTTCTTCTCCAGGATCGCGACGTCGATCTCGAGGACCGGTCCGAGATGCAGGTGGTCAGCGAGCGCCGCCCGAGCGAGGCCGAATGGAGTGAGCTGCTGTTCGCCTGGCGGGTGTGCAAGCACGTTCGCTCCAACGCGATCGTGCTGGCTCGAGATCTCGCCACCGTGGGCATCGGCGCCGGCCAGATGAGCCGCGTCGATTCGGTCCGGCTGGCGCTCGAGAAGTCACGCTCCGAGCTGGGCGGCGCGGTGATGGCCTCCGATGCCTACTTTCCGTTCGCCGACGGCCCGCAGCTGGCGATGGAGGCCGGGGTCACCGCGATCATCCAACCGGGTGGGTCGGTCCGTGACCCGGACGTGGTCGTGGCCGTCGACGAGGCCGGCGCCGCCATGGTGTTCACCAGCCGACGACACTTCCGGCATTGATCGAGCGGCTGTCAGGCGATCCCCCGTCACCGTGGGAAGGTCCCTACGGGTTCTGCCGCGTGGTCAAGGTCGAGCGCTACGTCCACGTGGGGGGAACGACATCGACCGACGAGAATGGCGTCATTCTCGGGACCACGCCCTACGAGCAGACGGTTCGGATCCTCGAGAAGATCGAGCATGAGCTGAGCCGCGCCGGCGCCACCCTGGCCGACGTCATCCAGACGCGCATGTACGTCACCGACATCTCGCGCTACGAAGAGGTCGGACGCGCCCACGGCGAGGTATTCGGCGAGATCAGGCCGTTGATGACCATGGTCGAGGTCGGCGGTCTCGTCGACCCGCGGATGCTGGTCGAGATCGAGGCCGTGGCGCACGTTTAGGCGCTGACCGCGGCCGGCGCCGCCGCCAGCGTGAACCAGACCGTCTTGCCCGTCGTCGGCCTCGAGTCGACGCCCCAGGAATCGGACAGCATGTTGACGATCTGGAGCCCACGGCCGGTCGGGTCCTCGGGGCCGGGGGAGCGCATGGTCGGGATGCCGCCGGCGCGATCGGTGACCTCGACGCGGATCCGGCCCTTGGCGCGGTCGACGGTCAGGTCGAAGGCGGTGTTCGTATGGCGGACGCAGTTGGTGGCGAGCTCGGAGACCATCAGCTCGACCGCGTCGAGCACGTCGGCGGCGGTGCCACGCAGGGCCTGCTTGACGAACCGCCGGGCGGCGGCGACGGACTCGGGCCGGCGGGGGAAGCTGCGGGTCGTGCTCACGTCGTCAACCGCAGTTTCTCTTCCAGTCCCATGGAGCCGATGACCCGCCGCAAGAGCGGGGAGACGTCGCGCAGCTCGATCTCACCGACCGCGGCCGCCCAACGCACCCACAAGGCGATGGCGGAGCTGTCGGCGAAGCGGAGGGCGCCGACGTCGATCACGAGCCGATCGGGCTTGCCGGCGAGCACCGGTGCTACCGCTGCCTCGAGCTCCTCGATATTGGCGATATCGAGCTCGCCGCTGACTGTCACGACCGTCGTCGGTCCGTCGCCTATGACATCAAACTCCATCACTTCACGACTATTGTCGGCGTCTAATCGCTCCATCTGAGTCCTACGATCGGCAGTATCGTCCTCCGAGGGGCCGGTGCGCATCTCGGTCAACAGGCGGTTCAGCAGTTCGGAGAGCCCATTGTGATCGGTCACGGCGGCCTCGCGCAGTCGGGCCAGGCCGCGATCGAGCGCTTCCCCGCGCCGCTCAACGAGCCCGTCCGTGAAGGCCAGGAAGGTTGCCGCCGGGGGCGCGGTGACGGTGACCGAAGCGTACGTAGCGTCATCCTCGACGCCGACGGGTAGTCCCACCTCGCTCTCGACATATTCGCCATGCCCGTCGGTGACCAGGAGCGGGGGCAGATGCCCGGCGCTGGCGATCGTCAGCTGGTGGGACGCGACGTCGACCAGCGCGACCAGCACGGTGGCGAGCTGCCCGCTCGAGGTCACGCTGATGATCTTCGACAGCTTGGCCAGGATCGTGGCCGGCGGGTCGTTCTCGGCCGCGTAGGCGTGGATCGCGTACCGCAGCGAGGCCATCGTCGCCGCCGCCCGGAGCCCGCGTCCCGACACGTCGCCGACGACGAGCAGCACACGCTGATCGCTGAGCGGGATCACGTCATACCAATCGCCGCCGATCTCGATCCCGCGCTCGCCTGGCTCGTAGCGCGCCCCGGCCTCGGCGCCGAGCAGCTTGGGCAACTCCTCCGGCAACAGGGCGTGCTGGAGGGTCTGGGCGATCGTCCGCTGCTCGGCGTACAGCCGCCGATTCTCCCCCAGCGCAGTCTCGAGCCTCCCGGCCAGGAGCTCGGCCGAGCGCCGGCGCTGGACCAGCCGCACGGTCAGGGCTGCCGCGCCGAGCGATAGGAGCGTGCCGACAATGGCGATGATCCACGGCAAGCGCTGCGGGAGCGAGCCCGACAGTGGCTGCCGCGCCGATACGACCACGGTGAGGACCGTGTTGCCAAAGGCAATCGCCGTCTTGGCCTGCCGCCCCTTGATCGGCGGGTTGCTCAGGTTGGTCACCAGGAGGGCGGAATCGTTCACCGTCGGGCCGAGGTAGAGCGCGTAGTAGAGATCCGAGAAGGCGGTGTTCCTCTCCAGGCGCGACCTGCGGTCGCTCGGCAGCAGCGACTCGGCGTAGATCACGAAGCGGTTGCTGCCGTGCACAGTGGGCAGCGCGTAACCGAGCCTCGTCAGCAGCGGAGACTGGATGCCGATCACGGTGAGCTTCCCCGTCCGTGAGGCGTGGGCGAACAGGGCCTGCGCCTCGGCCGGGTTCTGACTCAGGGCTGGGCGCGGCCCGACCAGGACCACCGGACCCTGACCGACAGCACCGATGCGCCACAGCGAGACCGACTCAAACTGGTGCTTGGGGCGAGCACCCACGTACGGCGAGACGAACCGCCGGAACTTCCGCACATTTCCGCCGGTGGCGTCGGTCAACGCCGCGGCCGACGCCAGCGGGGTCTGCGTGTTGGGCAGCGCGGCCATCAGCACGGACGCCAGTTCGCGCACGCGTAGGTCGAGCAGCCGCCGCTCGTTGTTCGTGTACTGCCGGTCGGAGATGAACACGAACGCGCCGGTGACCAGCAGCCCGACGACGAGGACAGCCACCGCGATCCAGTACGGCCAGCGACCACCCTCGGGCGGCGCCGAGTGAGCATCCTGTGGCTCCTGCATGTCGGCCTCGACGGCGGGCCCAGCATCGCGTGGCTCGGCGGGAGCGACGACGTTTCCGGCCCTCGGTGCCCCGTTCATCAGGCGGAACGCTATCGATCGAACCGACAGATCGCGCCATCTGAGTTGGATGGCAACCCGATCCATCACGCAATTTTGGCTGCCGGGTTGAGTGTTGAGATCTTGTAACCGATGATTACGCAAAATGGGCGCAGGAACTGGCGTATTCGTTCGCTCCGCACAGGGTTGGCCTCGGTTCGCAAAGGGTTGGCGGATCCGCGCGCTGTGCGGTGTGGGTGCCGTGGCCGTGTGCGTCGCCTGCTGCGCGTGCGGATCGTCCACCTCGTCGTCGTCGACGACGACCTCCTACCCCGACATGTTCGGCGTCCTGCGCGGGCCGGCAGTTCCGACGGTCCCGGCGCGCATCGCCAGTAAGCTGAAGCTGCGCGGTGCGGATCTGGCCCAGGCGCGCCTGGTCAGGACGGCCACGTACACCGCGTGGGTGATCCCGGCCCCGAGCTCGCACAGCGTGTGCGTGGTGTTCCGCACCCAAATCGTCGCCGGCGGCACCGGCTCGTGTATCCCCGAGGCCGATGCCGAGACCGGAGCAATGTTCACGGGCAAGAACTTCTTCACCGGGCGCTGGTGGATCGCCGGCATCGCTCCGGACAGCGTGTCGAAGGTGCGCGTGATGCTCGCCAGCGGCCGGTCACAGTCGTTCGTGTTTGCCAACAACACGCTCGTCGCGTCGGTGACCGGCCGGATGACGGGCGCGACATATCTGAGCGCGACCGGTACTCGCGTCAGCGCTCAGCGGTAAGGCGCGGTTCGCGCTCCCGACGTCATTGTGGTGGGGCTGGGGGCGATGGGCAGCGCCACCTGCTTTCAGCTGGCCGCGCGCGGCGCGAGCGTTACCGGCATCGATCGATATTTCCCCCCGCACGGGTACGGATCGACGCATGGCGACACTCGCGTTACGCGCCTGGCGATCGGTGAGGGGCCCGAGTACGTTCCGCTCGCGCGTCGCTCACACGAGCTCTGGCGCGAGATCGAGGGCCGGACCGGCGCGACGCTGTTGACCCAGACGGGTGGCGTGGTGCTCGGCCATTCGGACGGACCGTTCCTCGGCCGGACGCGCGATGTCGCGCGCCAGTTCGACATCGATCACGAGAACCTCGGCAGCGCGGAGGTCCGCTCGCGGTTTCCGATGTTCACCGTCGACGAGCGAACGGAGGCGTATTTCGAGCCGTATGCCGGCTACGTCCGGCCGGAGGCCGGCGTGAAGGCGCAGCTCGAATTGGCCCGCCGGCACGGCGCTGTGCTCAGGCTCGGGGAGGTGGTGCGCGACTGGTCTGCCTCAGAGCACGGCGTCACAGTGCGCACCGACCGCGGCCGCCTCGAGGCCGAGGAGCTGGTCCTGTGCGCTGGGCCGTGGATCCCGCAGCTATTCCCAGAGGGGAGCGAAGCCTTTGCCATTTACCGCCAACTCCTGTACTGGTTTCCCATCCGCCAGAGCTACGAGCAGCTACGTGACATGCCGATCTTCGTCTGGGACTTCGGGTTCGACGACCGCGTCGCGCACCTGAATGGTCTCTACGGCTTCCCCGCCGTCGACGGTCCTGCGGGCGGCGTGAAGGTGGCCGCAGAGTCGTATGCCGCCACCACCGCGCCCGACGGTCGCCAGCACCCGGCCACGCCAGCCGAGAGCGCCACGATGTACGAGGACTACGTCGCCCCGCGCCTGCCGTGGCTCGGCACCCCGCCGCTGCGCACGGTCTCGTGCCTGTACACGACCACTCGCGGGAATCGGTTCATCATCGATCGCCATCCCGAGCACGCGCGTGTCACGATCGTCTCCGCCTGCTCCGGTCACGGCTTCAAGCACTCTCCGGCCATCGGCGAGTCCGTTGCCCAGTGGCTCAGTGACGGAGCCTGCGAGGCCGATCTCAGTCACTTCAGGCTGACGCGATGAGCGCCGAGAGCATCGCCCGCGAGCTGATCGATGCCTTCAACGCCGGCGACCTCGGGCGCATGCGCGCGCTGCTGAGCGAGGATCCGATGGACCTGCCCAGTGTCGCGTTCGGTGTCAGCATCATCCAGCTCGTCGCGGTGCGGGAGGACATGGTCATGGTGATGGTCGAGGTGCACGCCGCCAGGGGCGCCAGGAAGCTGCACAACCATGCGACCCACCTGTTGCTGTTGCGCGACGCCCGCGTCGGCGAATGGTGGATGGTCGAGGCGCTGCCGGCCGAGAGCGACGCGTTCTGGGCGAGTTAGGTTGCCACGTCCGACCGGTCACAGCGGAGATCCTGGGAGTGGCCGGTTTCGAGTGGTTGGTCATCGACCTCGAGCACGGCGCTGGAGATGAGCACGTGTTGCTCACACAGCTTCAGGCCGTCACCGGCACGGGAGCCGCGACCCTTGTCCGGGTCGAGGGCCTCGATTCGGCACGCGTGCTGCACGCGCTCGACCTCGGGGCCGACGGGATCGTGATGCCTCGCATCCGCTTGCCCGAGGAAGCGCAGAGGTGCGTCGAGTTCTGCCGCTACTCGGGGAGTCGTGGCGTCGCCCGCTACAACCGCTCATGGCATTGGGGCCTGGGTTCTCGTGACCCCGATCAGGTGGATGCCGAGGTCGTGTGCGTGATTCAGATCGAGACCGCCCAGGCACTCGAGGCCGTCCGCGACATCGCCGCCATCGACGGCGTCGACGTCCTGTTCGTCGGGCCCGCCGATCTCGGACACGCACTGCGTCTCCACTGCCCGCCCGTTGACCCGCGACTGCTCGACCGAGTTGCGACGGTGGCCGACGCGGCCCGCGAATTCGGCAGGGCGGCCGGGATGTTGGTGGGAACCCCGGAGCAGGTGCTGGCCTACCGCGATCTCGGCTTCACGTTTCTCGGTTGCTCCTCCGACAGCGGCCTGCTCGCGGTCGGTGCCAGGCAGCTCGCCGGCCGCCTGCTCGTCCTCAAGCACCAAGCCGATGCCGACCGGGTCCCGGGGGATCAGCGTGCAGAGCCAGCGGGCGCTGTTCGAGCTCCCGCGCCGGCACGCCGCGCGGGTCGGTTCCTCCACTCTCCGCTGTGCCCTGGCAGAGACGCGCCAGAGCCTCACCCAGCTGCGCGCGATGGGCGCGGCCGCGACTCAGTAGATCACGGGTTCGGCGACCCCGTCACGATGGTGCAGGAAATCGAAGTCGCAGCCCAGGTTCGCCTGCATCACGTGGCGGACAAACAGCTCGCCGTAGCCGCTCAGTGGGCTGGCGGACGGGGGCTTTGACTCGGTGCGACGCCGCGCCAGCTCGGCCTCGTCGACGAGCAGATCCAGCCGGCGTTCGCTCACCTCGAGCTCGATCGGGTCGCCATCGCGGACCAGACCCAGCGGGCCGCCCACGGCCGACTCGGGCGCCACGTGCAGGACGCACGTCCCGTAGCTGGTGCCACTCATGCGGCTATCGGAGATCCGCACGATGTCGCGAACCCCGGCCTCCAGCAGTCGTCGTGGCATCGGCAGCATGCCCCACTCGGGCATGCCTGGAGCGCCGATCGGCCCACTCTGCTTGAGCACCAGCACCGAGGCGGGTGTGACCTCGAGTGCGGGGTCATCGATGCGTGCCTGGAGGTCGGCCTGGTTCTCGAACACCACGGCCGGTCCGCGGTGATGGAGCAGGCGCGGATCCGCGGCCGCGGCCTTGATGACCGCGCCGTCGGGAGCCAGTGTTCCACGCAGGATGGCCAAGGCCCCCTCGGGGCTCACGGGATGGTCCATTGGTCTGATCACCTCGTCGTTGTAGACCTCGGCGCCGGCGATCGACTCTCCGAGCGTGCACCCGGCGACCGTGGGTGCATTCAGGGCGAGCAGCTGGGACAGCTGCGCCTGCAGCGCCGGCAGGCCTCCGGCGTAGTAGAAATCCTCCATCAGGTGCGTGCCCGCCGGCAGGACGTCGGCCAGCACCGGGGTCACCCGCGACAGCGCGTCAAAGCGGTCGAGGTCGAGGTCGTGGCCGGCCCGGCGCGCCATCGCGATCAGGTGGATGACCGCGTTGGTGGAGCCTCCTAGGGCGAGGGCAGTCGTGACCGCATTGTCGAAAGAAGCCGGCGAAAGGATCGTGCTCGGCCGGATGTCCTCCCACGCCATCTCGACGATCCTCCGCCCGCACGCGGCCGCCATGCGGCCGTGGCCGGAATCGACGGCGGGGATCGACGAGGCGCCGGGCAGTGTCAGCCCGAGCGCCTCCGTGGCGGCGGTCATCGTCGAGGCCGTGCCCATCGTCATGCAGTGCCCTGGTGATCGGGCGATTCCGTCCTCCAGCTCGCGCCAGGCGCACTCGCTCAGCTGCCCCGCCTGGCGCTCGGCCCAGTTGCGCCACACGTCGGTCCCGCTACCCACCGGCTGGCCGTGCCAGTTCCCTCGGATCATCGGTCCCGCCGGCAGGTAGATGGCCGGCAGGTCCGCCGAGAGCGCGCCCATGAGGAGCGCCGGCGTGGTCTTGTCGCAACCTCCCATCAGCACCGCGGCGTCGATGGGATAGCTGCGCAACATCTCCTCGGCTTCCATGGCCAGGAGGTTGCGGTACATCATCGACGACGGTTTCTGAAACGGCTCGGCCAACGAGGCTACGGGGATCTCAAGCGGAAAGCCGCCGGCCGACCACACGCCCCGGCGCACCTGGTCGGCCCGGTCACGGAAGTGCGTGTGACAGCACGCGATGTCACTCCAGGTGTTGAGGATGGCGATCACGGGGCGGCCGCGGAATTCCCCCAGCGAGTACCCCATCTGCTTGGTCCGGGAGCGATGGCCAAATGCCCGCAGCGAGTCCGGGCCGAACCAGCGGTAGCTTCGCAACTCCTCCGGTGAGCGCCTCACGGGTGCCTATTGAAAACTGTTGACAACTTGCCCGATGCTGCGATCATACCGTGACCTAGAATCCGTTCGCCGTAGGGAACTCGCGAGAACCCTCATGCCTCCACTAGAGCGGCGCGCGAGCCCGGCGCGAGGTTCGCGTTCTCGCAGTCAGGGCCGCAGCGCACTCCCCGTTTCGATCGACAACATCTTCGCGCCGACGCCCGCCACGTTGCTGGCCGAGGGCGTCATCGACCAGCTTCGCGACTCGATTCTCCAGGGCTACTTCCCGCCGGGAGAGCGGCTCCGCGAGGAGCAACTGGCCGAGGCGCTCGACGTCAGCCGCGGTCCCGTCCGCAGCGCGCTGCTCCAGCTCGAGCGCGAGGGACTCGTCATCCGCCGCCGCAATCGCGGAGCCGTCGTCGCCAGTCTGTCGCGAGCCGATCTCGAGGAGGTCTACAGCCTTCGCCTGGCGATCGAACCGGTCGCCTGTCGGTGGGCCGCCCGCCACGCGGTCCAGGACGACGTGGAGGAGATGCGGGCGGTCATCGACAGCTATCCGAAGATCCTCACGCTGCGCGTCAGCGACGCCGATGCCGCCGAGGCAGACCTGCGGTTCCACGACGTCGTGTACGACGCGGCCAGGCACAAGCGGCTCCTGCGCCTGTGGCAGGACATCCGCCCACAGGTCTACGTGTTCCTGCTCAGCCGGACCTACGTGCGCACCCGGGAGTTCCGGGACATCATGGCCGCCGCACATGGCGACATCACATCCGTGATCGCCGCCGGCGACGAGGCTCGGGCCACGGAGTTGGCGGCCGAGCATGTCAGGACGTCGTATCTCCGCGTGATCTCGGCCTACGAGGACGAGGCCGGCGCGGACACGTAGGGACACGAAGACTCGGGGGCGCCGGTCGGCTGAGGCTGGTCAGCTAAGCGCACCCATGTTTCGCTTGGCTGACCAGGCCTCGAATTCCGAGCTCAGACCTTGGCCAGCCGGTTATAGGAGGACTTGGTCGTCATCGGGCGCGGGCCCGGGGGCACCACCACCGTCTCCGCGTTATCGGGGACGGCATGCTCCTCCTTCGTCATACGGACGTAGTCGCTGGCCGGCCGGCTACCGCCACCCTGCTTGGGCATGCGCTGCTTGGTGGGCACCTTCGGGCCCTGATGGCCCGATTCGGTCTCCTGACTACCCGCCTCGCACGGTCCGCTGCTGGGCAGGAGAACCGACGTTGGAGGCAGTTTGGGCATCCCGGTGTTCTTCTTGGACCGGAACAGCGTGGAGGTCAGGTCGCCGACCTTCTTGCGCCGCCACTCGGAGACGTTTGGCACCTCGACCCCGAACCGCTTCCCGACCAGCTTGAGCTGAGAGGTGTGGTCGAACAGCTCGGTGGCGATGTGGCCGCCGCGGCTGAAGGGGGAGACGACCAGCATCGGAACCCTGACGCCGAGTCCCAGAGGCCCGCGGATTCCGAGCGTGTCGGGGTCCGTCTCCCCGGCGGGGAATTTGAGGGTCGAGAGGTACTCGTCCTTGGTTCCCGGGGGCGCGGTGGGGGGCGGTACGTGATCGAACCAGCCGTCGTTCTCGTCGTACATCACGAACAGGGCGGTCTTGGACCACACCTTCGGGTGGGCGACCAGCGCGTCGAGGACGAGTGAGATGAAGTAGGCGCCGTTCTGCGAGCTCGCCGAGGGGTGCTCGTCGAATCCCAGCGGCGGGATCATCCACGAGACCTTCGGAAGCTTGCCGGACCGCAGATCGGCGACGAACTGATTGGGGAACGTCTGCATGAACGCCTTCTTGAACAGCAGCGAATTCTTCTTGCGGAAGGCGGTGAAATAGGGCAAGACGTGGTCGCTGAGGAGCATGACCTCGGGATTGGTCACCGGGTCATACAGCGACGGATTCCAGGTGCCGTACTTCTTCAGCGCGGCATACTTGCCACTCACGCCCTGGTTGCTGGGGCTGTACACCTTCCACGACACGCCGGCGTCCTCGAGGACCTCCTGCATGGTCGTCCAAGTGCAGTTCCAGACGACGTCGGGAGCGAAGTTCGTATGCACGATCGGGCCACCGTGCTTGCCCGCCGGGTCGATCGTGCCGCTCGTGGCCATGAGCCGGTTGGGGTGCGTGGGGCCGAGGATCGAGCAGTGATAGCGGTCGCACAGCGTGAAGTGGTCGGCTAGCGCCCAGTGGAAGGGCAGGTCCGTCCGCTCGTAGTAGCCCATCGTCAGCGCCCCGTGAGGGCCCTCGTACTTCGACGAGGTGTGGACTTTGACCCACGAGTCCATCTTGCCGTGGTTCCAGCACTCGTGCATGGGGCCCCAATCGTGCGTCAGGTCGTCCGTGCACTCGAAGCCCGCATGGCTGTCCAGATGGAACGGCAACAGCTTGTCCTTGGGCACCAGGTTGCCGCCGGCGGGATAATTCTGGGCGAACACTCCAAGCGAGTGCTTGGGGTGATCGTCGAAGCCGCGGCCCTTCGGATAGGCGCCGAAGTAGTGATCATAGGAGCGGTTCTCCATCATCAGGAAGATGATGTGCTCGATGGCGCCAAGGTCCGACCCGGCGGCTCTGGTCGCCGCCGCCCGCTGGATCAAGCGACCCCAGCTGGGGCTGGCCGACCACGCCGACACCGCTTCGCCGACCACGGTCGACGCGCCCAGCATGCCGGCATAACTCAGCAGATCCCGCCGCGACAGCGTCCGGCCGCGCAGTTCCTCGGGAAAGTCCATTTGCCCTCCTATGTTTCGACTGTGTTAGGCGGCCGGCGCCGGCGCAGCATGCGCCACACGTCGCGTGCCCCTAGCTTCACAACGATAGCTGGATGGACGACGATAGCGCCCCAGTCTGCTCAAAAAGGCCTGCTGCAGCTCAAAGAGCGTTGTCGTCGTATGCTCGATTCGTCATCAAGGGAACCTCGACGTGCGATTCGCCGTCCTCGAGGGATGAACTGTGAACTACCGCGCCGCTCTTCTCATCGCCTCGCTCGCCCTCGCCGGCTGCGGCAGTAGCCAGGCGATCAGTGGCAGCACGACGACATCGACCAACGATCAGAGCACCTCGAGCGGCGGGATCCCCCAGGGCCACCCGCAGGCGATCGAGCCAGATGCCGGCGTTCAGGCGACCACGGCCGATCCCACCGATCCCGTCGGCAACGTCAACGCGCACGCGCCGCCGTTATCCGAGGTCAGGACGCAGCTGAAGCTCGAGCTGGTCGCTGCATCCCCCGACAACTCCACCTATATCAACCCCCTGCGCTTTGTCACCGTCTGGGAGCGCACCGATCAGGGCGTCGACGCCCAGATGCCGGTCGGGGCGCCGATCCTCGCCCCCTGTCGGGTCAAGATCCTCGACATCGAACCCGACTGGTATGCCGGGCAGCCGCTGGTCTACTGGGAGTTGCTCCAGGGCCCCGACGCGGGGAAGGTGCAATACGTCGCCGAGCAGATCACGGCCATCGCGCGACCCAGCAGCATCCTGCAGCAGGGACAGGCGATCGCTCGCTACGCGCGGTCGGGCACGGCTATCGAGTTCGGCTGGTCGACCCCGCAGGGGATCACCCTGGCCCGGGCGACGACGGGCTACGAGGAGGGGCAGATCACACCCGCCGGCCGGTCGATCCGCAACTGGCTGAACGCCCTCGGGGCCAACGCCGGTCCGAGCTTCTGATCGTGTGAGCCCCGCCGGCGGCGTTGAGCCGTCCGCCGTCCTCGAACCCCCGCTGTCGTCCTCGCGCCGCGAGGTTCAGCTCATGCTGTGGAGCGGGTTGAGGTGTTCGCGCAGCCGGAGGAGACGCGGCGTGAGCTGAGGTCCGGTTCGTATATCCACGAGCCGGTGTTCCAGTACCGGATCGATCCCCCGTCGGCCCTGACGCCGTCGAGGGGCTGATGGGTGTGGGCGAAGACGACCTTGTCGGTGTGGTCTGCCCACCCGAGGTTGCTCACCACCCGATCGATCGCCTCGACCGCCGGCACGGCCGAATCACTGGGGTTGACCAGGCGGACGAGGGCCTGGGTTGCCGCCTCACCTCCGGTCGGCGCGCCTGTCTGTTTGCGCCGAGCAGCCTCCTGGGACCGCGCGTTGAGATAACCGGCCGCCTCACGCTGGGCTCGCAGGCGTCGACGTTCCGGCGCCGAGCGGTCCGTGTGCTCGATCAGCCAGTGGCGGGCGTGCTCGAGGCCGCGGGCGGGTGCCGTTCCGACGCGCACCGTCCGCTCGAGCGCCTTGAATGATGCAAACGCTCGCCGCTGGGCCTGGGTGCCGTTGGGCAGCTGAGCGATGGTGTAGAGCATCGCCCTCAGCAGGGTGATCGTCGCCTCGTAGTCGTCGACCGTCGGTGCCTGGTCATCGCCGCCAACGGCGATCCACCACAGCGAGCGCGCCAGCAGACGCCCGGGCGCGCCGCCGCTGCGGCGGGCATGGAAATCGAGGTAGTGGCCGTGCGTGCACAGCACGCCGGCGAACGTATAGGTTGGGTAGCGGATGTCGACCTCGACTCCTGGCAGCTGGGACTCGAGGATGCGGCGCAGCAGATCTGACTGCCGAAGCTCCCCGCGGAGCTCTACGGGTGTCTTGCCGGTGGCCAGTTCCAGGGCCAGCAGAACCTCGGCCTCGCGACGGACGAAGTGGTGATCGTGGTTTCCGGCCAGAAATACGAAGCGCTTGCCCTGGAGTCTTTCCCTCAGGAGCTCGAGCAGGCCCTCGGAGGCGTGGAAGGCGTCGCGCACCGAGCCGAACATCAGGTCGAACATAGCGCCGAGCAGGATCACCTCATCGACGCCCTCGAGTGCCGGCTCGAGCAGCGCAATCGTCTCCGGGTCCCGGAGGACGTCCTCCCCCGTCCAGGCGCCGAAGTGGGTGTCAGAGATGACCAGCGCGCGCGCACGATGTCCGATTTTGACCGACTTCGCGCGTATCAGCGCGGATGAGCGGCTCGCCGCCCGGCCGATCCAGGCGTGCTCAGGTCTCGATATTGCGCGGCCACTGGAAGCGCTGCAGCGTGGCCGGCTCGTAGTCGTTGATGAACGCCGCCAGCGAGCGCCGGAGGTTGACCAGCGCCTCATTGCGGGCCTCTCCCGGCCCTCCCTGGAAGAAGAGCTCTGTTGCCGTGCCCGTGAGGGGGATATTGGACTCGTAAGGGGGCGAGAAGACGAAGATGGAGTAGAAGTTGAGCGCTTCGCCGATCGTCTCGGTGTTGGGCAGGTAGGACAGCAGCTGCTTGGTGTTGATCGACGCGCTCTGATTCGGGATGTCCGTCCGTTGCAGGCAGTGGGGGTAATTGGCGGTGAACGTAAGGGCGGGGTTCGCCGTCGAGTTCAGGCGCGAGATGCCGTGCGCGGTGATTCGGTAGAGCAGGCTCGTGAGCACGTGCTTCAGCTCGCCCCGCGTGTCGACCTTCGGCAAGCCCTGGATGTTCCCCTCATCCCCCGCCGAAGAGGTGGCGATCCACGATTGGAGCTGACTGTCATTCGCCACCGCCGAATCAGACGAATAGGAGGTGTCGACGAAGGTGGAGACGTAGGGTTCGACGAAGTCCCAGATGGCGAGCAGACGTTGCACCACGGGGTACTGATCCCACGGCGTGCTGGTGGTGAAGTCAGCCTGGTTCAGGCCGAGCTGCTTCAGTGTCACCTTGGGGTCGTCATCGAAATAGTTTCGGCCCGCGCCGTAGTCATTGGCCAGCTCGAGGAACTGGAGGAAGTTCGCCATCGGAGTCGGCGGAGCGATCTGCGACCAAAGCAACAGCAGCACGTCATCGAAGGGGATGCAGAACTTCGATTGAGGCGCGAGCAGCTGATAGACGGGATGGCTGGTCTGGAAGGTGTTGAACATCGTCATCTGCATGGCGGCGGTAACCAGATGCCAGTGGTACACATGCCCGAGCCAGACTCCGAAGACTGTGATCGAGACCTTGGCCGCCTGTAGTGCATACAGCCATGCCCCGTCGGTCGAGTTGGCCCGTGTGTACATCCGACGGTTCTGGCCGCGATACCCCGAGACAGTCACGGCGATCGGTTCGAGCTTCTTGGTCTGCGGATCCTGCTTCAGCAGCGTGATCGTGCTCGGTACGAAGCGCGGAGCGCCGGCAACGGTCTGCGGCTCGAACTGCTGGAACCGGGTCATGTCGATGACGTAGAGCGTTCCGTCTGCAGCAGCGGCCGCGTGCTCGCGAGTCCAGGCCGACCGGAACTTACGTCGCACCGCATTGACACTGGCGCCGGTGACCTTCTCGGGAATGATGAGGTTGTATCCGAAGCCGTGCTCGGCGATCATCGGCCAGAACTGTTCGGTGGCCGCATCGGCGTCGGTCAGGGACGAGGCCCAGGTCGGCAGCGATGCAAGGCCGTCGTGGTAGACGTCGGGGAAGCTCGTCCACGAGATCGAGAACTGCTCCGGCTGCTCGAGGGGGAGAGCGGCGGGGGTTCCAGCGAGTTGCAGTGGCTGCGGTCCCTTTTTGTCCTGGATCGGCTTGACAATGCGCTCTGTGACCGCCCGCGCGGGATTGGCCTGGAGGACCTTCTCGAGTTCCGTCCAGGCCGTCGTCTTCGCGGCCGCGTCGGTGTCCCCGTATAGGAACGCGTAGCCGGTCTCGGTCCGGCCGTCGATGGTGAACAGTCTGGTCAGGCCCTGCTTGGCCTGTATCACCTGTTCGCTGCGGAGGCCCAATCTCACGAGTGTCTCGGCCATTCCCGCGAGGTCGACCGGAATGGCGGGCAGATTGGGGAAGAATGCCTTGATCGGCAGATGCGGGATCTGGCCCGCCGCGCCCTTGGGCCCGGGATTGTGCAGATGCTTCTTGTGCTTCTTGGGTTTCCTGTGCTGGGGATGAGCGGCAGTCTGAGCCGACTGAGCCGCTGCGCCACTCGCCGGCGCGATCAGCGCCGCCCCGGCCCCGGCCAGACCGGCACCAATAAAGCCGCGCCGGCCAATGCGAGGACCAGCTTCCCCATCTCCTTGGCTCGCAGGCCCCTCAGCCATCACGAGCAATATATCGGTCGCGCTGGCGGGGCCCATTAGGAGGCGAGGCGCTAGCCGTCGATCGGCTGGAGGTGCGAGACGAGTTGATCGCCGACGAGCACGTGCACGGCGAAGCACGGCGGCTCGCGCGCGAATCGCAGCTGGTCCCCCTGGAAGTCCAGCGCCAGCTGAATGTCGGTGCTCGGCATCGCCAGCACGGTCGTAGCGCCGAGCCGACCAACGATCGTTCGGTGCACGTGGCCCGCGGCGATGACCTGCACCTGCGGGTGGCGCGAGAGGATCTCGCCCAGGGCGACGCGCTCACCGGCGGCGATGCCGATCGCGTCCATGGCGGGTATGCCGGTGACGAGCGGGGGGTGGTGCATCGCCACCAGGGTCGGCGTCGCAGCATCCTCACTGAGGACGCGGTCAAGCCACGTCAGTTGCTCGCTGCCGAGCTGGCCGCCGTCGCGGCCAGGGCATTTGGTGTCCAGAGCGATCAGACGGACCGGCCCCAGGCGCACCGCGTAGTTGAGCCGGTCACCGTCGTTGGTCGGAAACTCGAAGTGGCGCCGCAGGGCGTCGCTCCAGTCGGCGCCGATGTGCGGGTCGGTCAGCTGGACCAGGACGAAGGGCACGTTCGCAGCCTACTTCGTGTTGAGTTCGCTCCCGTGCCTCGATTCGAGCTCCAGTTCGCAGCCTCGGACATCCCAGCGCTGGCCAGCCGGTTTCCCTCCGCCGATGACAGCAGGTACCGGGCTGCGGGCGCTGCCGTTCGCGACCGTGGTTGGTATCGGCGAGCGGAGTTGATTGCCGTGTGCCGCTGGAAGACCGCGCGCAGCGCATCTCGGGTCGCTCGCAACAGCGGCGCGTCGATCAAGAGAGCCACGAGCAGAGCCCTTGCCAGCCAGGACGAGACGACACGGATGACGGCGTTGCTCGAGCTCGATGGGGTCGGCGTTCCGACCGCATCGACCCTGCTCTACTTCGTCTTCCCCGCCGATTATCCGATCCTCGACGTGCGCGCGCTCGACTCATTGGGGATCAGGGCACGCTCGGTGTACCCCGTGAGCTTCTGGCTCGAATATCTTGCGGCCTGCCGGGAACTGGCCGACCGTCACGGCGTTGATCTGCGGACGCTCGACAAGGCGTTGTGGCAGTACTCCAGGGAGCGCTCGCGCTCGCGCGGCTAATGGGCGGCCGGTGTTCCAGCCCGCGATCCGGTCCGCGAGCTCACCGGGCCAGCGCTGCGCACTCCTTGTTGAAGTCGTCCATACCACCCGACCGAAGGGTGACGCGCGCGACACCAGCATCGGCCGTCGATGTCTCTCGCCTCACCGCGCCACTTCGCGTGAACACCTCGGTAAATGAATTATCGGGTGTTCTGAGCGGTAACTGCGCACCGTGCCAGGTGCCCTTGAAAGCGACGACCCACCCGTCGGGCAGCGTGCGCCCGGTGAGGTCGATCGAGGTTGGTGCGCCGTCGGTGCTCCACCAGCTGTCGACGCTGCCGCTCAGCCCAAACGAGATGGTCGTCCCCCGCGAGGTACACAACTTGGCGCTTCCGTGCAACGTGTCACATCCGTTGAAGCTGCAACTCGGCCCCGAGTGCCCACCGCCGAGGATGCCGCCCTGAAGGGCCGTGTACAGCACGTAGCGCCCGCCGTCGCTGGCGCGGACGCCACCAAGCCCATCCCACTGCTCGAGCGGCGTGAACCTATCGCCGATGTGCAGGGCCCAGGGCGTCGGGACGACATACACCACGAACAGGGCTCCCACCACGATGCCGAGGAGCGCCCGCCAACTTGTCAGGCGCGGCCGCCGGCGCCGTCTTGATGCCGATCGAGGTCCGGCCGGCTGGAGGGGCGAGAGATCCAAGCGCTCGGTGTTCGGAGGTACGTGAGACCGTAGCGCGCTACCCACCCAGTGGCGTTGTTGCCGCGGCGGGCTGGTCGCTGCGGTCGATGATGTCCAGCCAGGCGACCGCGCCCAGCTCGGTGGCGATCGCCCGCGCTTCAGCCAGGGCGTCGGGATCGTCGCGACGCCGGACCCGATCGAGCTGGGCCTGCGCGAGCAGCGGCCGCGCGCCCACCGTGCGCAGGATGTCGATGCCTTCGAGCTCGCGTTGCGCGGCCTTCGCCGGGTCGCCCTCCCGGTGGGCCAGCCCGGCCAGGAGGTGCGCGCGCCCCGCACGCAGGAGCGAGCCCGCGCGAGCCGGAGGCAGGTCGTCGACCCACCCGGCGAGTTCGGACATCGCCGCATCGTCTCCGAGCTCGAGCGCGGCCTCGACGCCAATGCCGTACGCCTCGGCGAATATCTCGGCGGCAGTGCCAAACCTCACCCCGAGCACGACTCGCGCCAGCTCGAGGGCACGGGCCGGATCGTCGTCGTGTAGCGAAGCGCGCGCGAGGGCCACCATGGCGCAGCAGCGCAGGTCCAGGTTGGCGGACTCGAGCCAGGGTTCGGCGGCGGCGCGGCATCGTTGTAGCAGGCTCTCGGTGTAGCGCGTCGCTGCCACCGAGGCCAAGAAGGCAGCCGAGACAATCGCGTCCTGGTCGTTGTGGTCGAGGAACGTCTCCCCCGTTTGGACGGCCGCGTCCCAACGGCCGAGCAGGACCAGCGATCCGATCGACTGCCCAAGCAGCATCTGCTCCCAGACCCGGTCACCGCGCTCCCGGGCGACTACCAGCGCCTCGTCGACCTCGGCCAGGCAGTCCGCGAATCGATGCCCTTCGAGCGCCAATCCGGCGAGGTTGTAGCGCGCGATCGGGCTCGCGGGTGCCCGAGTGACCTTGACGGCCGTGGGCGCCGTGTTCGTCGCACTCGGGCCCGGGACGCGGGCGAGTGTTACGTTGACGCGCGCGGCCGAACTGGATTAGACGAGCGAGACGCTGCCGGTCCTGATGTCGTAGACGGCGGCCACCACGCGGAGGTCTCCCGACGCGACCGCCTTGTTGATGATCGGACCGCGGCCGGCGAGGCGCTTGGCCTGGGCTCGGGCGTTGATCTCGATCGAGCGCTCCACGGTGCGCCGCCGGCGCGGCAGGGTGCGGATCGGTTCAACCAAGGCATCGACAACCTCGCCGATTGCGCCAAAGTGCTTGGGAGGGAAGCTCTCCTCGCCGTTGGCCACCTTGATCGCAGCCTTCACGGCTCCGCAGTTGCTGTGACCGAGCACCATGACCAGGTGCACGCGGAGCACGGCGACGGCGTATTCGGTGCTTCCCAGGGTGCCGACGTCCATGCTGTTGCCGGCAACCCGAGAGACGAACACGTTGCCCAGCCCGAGGTCGAAGATCACCGACGGCGAGATCCGCGAGTCGGCGCAGGTAACGATCGCCGCCAGCGGTTTCTGCGTCTCAGCGATGCGATCGCCAAGCCGGTTGTAATCGACCGCCTGGATGTGACCGTTGCGGTAGCGCCGGTTGCCCTCCATGAGCACGCGCAGCGCCTCGGCTGGAGTCCGGGGGCGTGGCGGCGGCTTCGGTGCCGCGATCGCGCCGGCGATGCCGAGTTGGCTGCTGGTGAGCACCGCCGCGCCAGCCCGGGTCACCAGGTGCCTGCGGGTCAGCGTTCCGTCATCCGCGGCTTCTTCTGCCCGTCCGTCTTGCCAACCCATCTCAACCGCGGATGTCGGCACCGTCGGCCGTACACCTGAGCGGTCAGCCCGGAATCTACGTCGTCAGTCGAGCTGGTCCTCGAGCTCGAGGATGCGGTCGAGCAACTCGCAGGCGAGGACTGCCCCGGCGTAGTTGAGCCCGAGGTCGCGCCGCAGCCGCTCGGCCCTGGCCAGCCGCTCGGCGCAGGACGGCTCATACAGAGGCGCCTGGCTGGTTCCGGCGCAGGGCTGGAACAGGCCAAAGGCGATGTACCGCCGCACCAGCGACACGCGCACGCCGGTTTGTCGGGCGAGAACGGTCAGCTGAACGGGCGGTTCGTTCATCGTCCGGCCGTCCGCGGGTCGAAGTTGGACGCACTGGCGAGCTGTTCGAACAGGTCGCGCTCCTCGTCAGAGAGCTCTTTGGGAACCGTGATGCGCACGGTGGCGTGGAGATTGCCCCGTCCGCCGCCACGCTTGGGCAGACCGCGCCCGCGTAGCCGCAGGTGACGGCCGCTGGAGGATCCCGCCGGAACGCGGACCTGGGCCGTTCCGGTCAGGGTCGCGACGGGGACGGTGGCGCCAAGCGCCGCCTCCCACGGCGTGACAGGCAGCTCGGCGTAGAGGTCGTCTCCCTCGCGACGGAACCGCGGGTGCGGCTTGAGGCGCACTCGGAGATAGAGATCCCCGGGCGGGCCACCGTCGCGCCCGCCGCCGCCGCGCCCGGCCAGCCGGATGCGCTGGCCGTCCCTGACCTCGGCCGGGAACTCGACGTCGAAGCTGCGGCCGTCGTCGAGCGTGATCTTTCGCCGGCCGCCGGCCAGCGACTCCTCGAGCGACAGCTCGAGTAGGGCCTCGTGATCGCGACCACGCAGCGGTCCCGCCGTTCCCGTTGGAGCGCCATTGCCGAACAACCGCTCGAAGAACTCGGAGAAGACGCCGTCGCCGAACTCGACGTTGACGCCATCGTCGTACCCCTGATGGCTGAAGAAGTCCTCGAAGTCGCCGGCGCCACCGGCGCCTTCCGGGCTGGAGCGCCACTGGGCGCCAAGACGGTCGTAACGCTCGCGCTTGTCGGGGTCCGAGAGCACCTCGTAGGCCTCGCCCACCTCCTTGAAGCGATCCTCGGCGTCGCTGTCCCGGTTGACGTCGGGGTGGTAGCGCCGCGCCAGCTGCCGATACGCGCGGCGTATCTCGTCCTGACTCGCCTCCCGGGGAACCCCGAGAACCTCGTAGTAGTCCTTGTACTCGACGGCCATTGGTGTCCGATCCTCGCTGGCACTCCAGCCTAGTACGGTCCTGCTCGCCCGAGCCGCCTGGAACGAGCCAGTGGACCCGTCGGAGCCCGCTAGGAGCGGCGGAGGATCCTGGCCCGCTGGTCGGCGAATTCCTCGTCGGTCAGCTCGCCGCGCTGGTGGCGGTCGGTGAGCTCGGCCATCTCGTTGATGGTGTCGTTGATCGGGGCCGGCCCGCCCGTGGACGTCTTGCGGGCTGGGCGGCGCGAGCCGCGCACCATGCGAAAGGCCAGCGGCGCGAGCAGGATGGCCGCCACTGGCACGACGGCCGCAATCTCGAGACCGTGGCCAGATTGAGGCTGCGTGAGCTGGATCCGGGCGATCGGAGGCAACCACGACCGGCAGCATTGAAACGGTCCCAGCGTGCCCACCCGAGCGAACCTACCGGCCTCGCTAGTCGCGACCTAAGGCTCTAGCGCATTGCGCGGTATCGGCGTATGAGCGCGTTCGTCGAGCTGTCGTGATGCAGCTCGGGCTCGGTCTCGCTCTCGAGCTCGGGGACGATCTTCGCGGCCAGGACCTTGCCGAGCTCGACACCCCATTGGTCGAACGAGTCGATGCCCCAGATCACGCCCTGCGTGAAGACGCTGTGCTCGTAGAGCGCGACGAGCGTCCCGAGTGTCCTCGGCGTCAACGTCTCGGCCAAGAGCACGTTCGTCGGGCGGTTGCCCTCCATGACCCGGTGGGGGACGACGGCCTCGGGCGTTCCTTCGGCGCGGACTTCCTCCTCAGTCTTGCCGAAGGCAAACGCCTGCGCCTGCGCGAACACGTTCGACATCAGCAGATCGTGGTGATCGCGCAGCGGGTTGAGCGGCTTGCCGAACCCGATCAGGTCGAGCGGGATCAGCTTCGTGCCCTGGTGGATCAGCTGGTAGAAGCTGTGCTGGCCGTTGGTGCCCGGCTCCCCCCAGTAAATGGCACCCGTCTGGTAGTCGACGTGCTGCCCGTCCAGCCTCACGTGCTTGCCGTTTGACTCCATCGTCAGCTGCTGCAGATAGGCCGGGAAGCGCTTCAGGTACTGGTTGTAGGGCATGACGCCCACGGTCTCGGCACCGAAGAAGTCCCCGTACCACACCGACAGAAGTCCCATCAGCACGGGCAGGTTCCGCCCGAGCGGGGTGGTGCGGAAGTGCTCGTCCATGGCGTGGAAGCCGGCCAGCATGTCCCCGAACTGGTCGGGTCCGATCGCGAGCATCGTCGAGAGTCCGATCGCGGAGTCCATCGAGTAGCGGCCGCCCACCCACTCCCAGAATCCGAACATGTTGGCGGTGTCGATCCCGAACTCGCTGACCTTCTCGGCGTTGGTCGAGACGGCCACGAAATGCTTCGCGATCGCCGCCTCGTCGCCGAGGGCGGCCAGCGCCCAGTCACGCGCGGATCGCGCATTGGTCATCGTCTCGAGGGTCGTGAACGTCTTCGAGGAGATGATGAATAGCGTCTCCTCCGGGCTCAGGTCGCGCGTGGCCTCCACGAAGTCGGTCGAGTCGACGTTCGAAACGAACCGCATTGTCAGGTCCCGCTGGCTGTAGTGGCGGAGGGCCTCGTAGGCCATCACGGGGCCTAGGTCGGAGCCCCCGATACCGATGTTGATGATGTTGCGGATTGGCTTGCCCGTGTGCCCGCGCCAGGCGCCGGATCGCACCCGGTTGGCGAACTCGCCCATGCGGTCAAGAACATCGTGTACCTCAGCAACCACATCCTTGCCGTCGACGACGAGCTGAGAGCCGCGAGGCATGCGCAACGCGACGTGGAGCACGGAGCGATTCTCGGACACGTTGATTCGCTCGCCACTGAACATCGCAGCGGTCCTCTCCGCGAGCCCCGCCTGCTCTACCAGCTGCACCAGCAGGGTCATGGTCTGATCCGTGACGCGATTCTTGGAATAGTCGAGAAACAGTCCTGCGCCCTCCGCCACCAGGCGCTCTCCACGGCCATTGTCGGCCGCGAACATGTCGCGCAGGTGAACCTTCCCGATGTCTTGAAAATGCTCTGACAGGGCGCTCCACGCCGGCAGCCCCCGAGGCGATTGGATACTCGTCATGGCCGGAGTACTACCAGGTGGGGGGCACGGCTTGACCGGCGATCGTGGTCACTATCGCCCGGCTCTCCGGGCCGCGTGCGTCAGGATCGAGCGGACAACCTGCTGATGCGTGGTTTCGACCCGTGCCCAGATGGCTCGGGCGACCGGGTTACGCTGGCGCACGAAGGTGGCGAAGAGCAGCCCGTCCGGCTCGCGCTTGAACAGCAACTCACCCGACAGGCCCAGGCGACCGCCGGCGCCGAGCAGCACGAATTCGGGATCGCTGCAGCGCACCTTCCACCCGAGTATCCGCCCCCGCGACCACGGCGAGCCCAGCCTTAGGCCCAGGGCGAGCCAACCTGACAGAAGCTTGGCCTTGACGGTCCCCGGAGTGTCTTCCATAGCCGCCCGTGCCCATTGCTCGCCGGTCCGTCCGCGGCTCGGGACGCCGTGGATGCGGAACGCGTCTGCATAGTCGATCCGGGGCAGGCTGCTCAGCGCCCGCGCGGCGTCCGGCACTGGGATCTGCTCCACCGTCGGCCGCGCAGCTGCCCGGTGTTCGTGAGTCACGGTGGCCATGTCAACCTCCATCCATACAGTACTGTATGGATCAGCATAGACGATGGCTCCACCAACCCGCACACCCCGCGCGACCTGGATCGACGCAGGGCTGCGTGCGCTGGCAGTCGGCGGACCCGACGCCGTGCGAATCGACCCGCTGGCGAAGGCGCTGGGCGTCACGCGGGGTGGTTTCTACTGGCACTTTGACGACCGAGGGGCCCTGCTCGAGGAGATGCTCGACACGTGGGAACGCAGGGCCACCGACGAGGTTCTCGAGCGCGTCGAACGCCGGGGCGGCGATCCGAGGGCGAAGGCAAGGCGCGCCGGCGCACTCACGTTCAGCGATGAACTGCTGCCCGTCGACCTCGCCGTGCGCGACTGGGCGCGGCACGATCCGGCGGTGGCCGAGCGACTGCGCCGTGTCGACAACCGCCGCATGGAATACCTGCGCACCCAGTTCCGAGCCATCTGCACCGACGAGGACGAGGTCGAGGCCCGGAGTGTCCTCGCCTTCTCACTGCTCCTGGGCGACCACCTGATTACCGCCGAGCACGGCCGCCGCAGCCGCGCGGCCGTGCTCGAGACGGCGGCTCGCTGGCTCCTGGCCTAGCTCGGGGTTCGGTTGACCGCCGGGTGACTCATCGCCCGTCTGATCACCTCGAGGTCCCCACGCGAGATCTCGAACAGGCCGAAGCGGAAGACATAGCCCCAGCGCTGCTTGTCCTTGATGAAGGTGAGCTCGTCCAGCAGTGGCCTGATTGGGGTCTCGACGCATGGCAGGAACTCGACGTTGCGCCTCCAGGGCACGAACCCCGGGGCCATCTCTACCTGGTAGAGGTCGTCGTCGGCGACTCGACCGATCGCCGTGAAGGCCTGGAGCGACTCGCCGTCGCGAAGGCTCGTCTTTGGCGAGTAGAAGACGATCCAATCGCCAGCGCTCAATCGTCTCAGCCCGGGGGCCTTCCCATGTCCGGCCTGCGTGAATCCGCCGGCAACGCCCAGCCGAACATGATCGCGGCTGACTGTGTTGACCCAGCATTTCATGATCGATGCGCAGCGGCGTGCCGTCTCGCCCAGAACGGTGCGGCCGGCCAGCGCCGCTCGAGCGCATAGCAGGCGGCGCGGAGCCCGAGGTGGTTCTCGAGCAGTCGGGCGTACTCCGCGCCCCACCGGATGAGGGGCTGCTGATCGCTTCCGATCAGGAGCGCCGCCACCGCATGCCCCGCGGCCCGGCCCATAACAAGGGCGGTGAGGATCCCCTGAGAGGAGAGGGGGTCAAACGACACCGCGGCATCACCTGCGGCAACCCAGCCGGTGCCGGCCGGTTGCTCCAGGTACGCGACACCGGCGTCGACGATCAGCGGGGTGGCGTGCAGACGGCATCCGTGGGCGGCCAGCTCCTGGCGGACATGAGGAGCACGCTGTAGGCGTTCATGCCAGTCACGAGCCGAGCGAGCGTGGCGGCGCGGAAACAGATCGGAGTCGGTGAGGAACGCGATAACGCGGCGATCCGAAGGAACCGGTGTCGTGTACCACCAGCCGTCGGCGACCGCTTCGACGAGCGTGGTCGAGTCGCGATCGGGCCCGTGTCCCACCGCCAGCAGCCAGTACGCCGCCACCAGTCGGTCAAGCCGCCGGCGGCGTGCGCCCTGCGAGCGTGCGATGCGGGCCGCGCGACCGGTGGCGTCGACGATCGCCCGGGCCCGCACAGTCGGTGCCCGCTGATCGCCAAGCTTGACGTGCCAGTGATCATCCGCCCAGGTCTGCCCCGCGACGCGGGAGTCCGAGCACACGCCAACGCCCTGGCTCCGCAGCCGATCGAGCAGTGAGTACTCAAGCGCCGCGCGGTCGACGTGCCAGCCATGCCCAAACGGGTTGTTCATGAACTCCGTCGCGTCGAGCCCCGTGCCGCCCCAGGCGCTGCGGTTCCCGAACGAGTGCCGATGGTATTCACGGTCCAGTGCCGACGCGCCGAAGATGTCCTCGAGTACGCTGTCGGTGCCCGGCGGCAGGCTCTCTCCCGGTGCGGGCCGGCGGTGGCGCATGGCATCCACCAGCGCGACATTGAGTCCCTCGGCGTGCACGGCCGCGGCCGCCGCGGCTCCTGCCGGACCTCCGCCGACAACCAGTACGTCAACCATCGCCCGCCCAAGGTGTCCGCGGGCATCTGGCTGCGTCAATACTGCGGCACCCACAGATCCGCTCCGTATTCGTGCTTGGGCTCGCTCGAGAACCCGACCAGGGACTCGACCTTGAAGGTTCGCGGAAACCCGGGATCCCCCGGCCCCGGTCGCTCGGCGACCATGCCCAGCTTGGGCCAGTCCCGCACCATCAGGTGGAGTGTCGGCGGGCGCGTCGGCCGCGCGATGAACCGCTCCCAGTCGCGACGACGGCGGAAGGCTGACAACCGGTCGGCCATCGACCGCGAGCGATCCATGACCACGCGGTAGTCGGCCTCGCTGAGCACCTGCGTGGGGATCCGGGCCGGCCAGAACGTGGGCAGGATGAGCGAGATGCTCCGCTGATAGCCCGACCGGCAGCTCGCGCCGTCCGCGTGCCACGGCTCGCCCAGCCAGTGAGTGAGATCACCGGGCGAAACGCCCTCGAGTGGACCGTCATGCGAGTAGACGATCGCGGTCGTGAGCTGCTTGCCGTAGTCGCGCAGCTCGAAGCTGTTGCTCCGGACTCGCAGGCGAAACGGCTTCGCCCACACCTGACGCGTCCGCAGGGTCCACGGAACCTCGATGGCCGGATGGAATGCCCCACCAAGGACCGACTCCAGCGCGGCTCGATCGAGCGCGTCGGGACGCTGCTGTAGCGGCAGCTCATCCAGCGATCCCGGCACCGCTCCTGCCGCCGCGCCGCCGCTGAACTCGCCCTCTGCCCACGCATGCAGCTTGCGGTGCTGCAATGGCGTGACGGCGAACCACTCACGGTTGTTGTCGAGCGGAAATTGGGTGTGGTCACCGTAGAGCTGGGGCACGGCGTGCGGCTGGGAGCGGTGGAACGACGGATCGCGGAAGGTGGCGAATACGCGCCGGCGGAACGCCGCGTTGCCGGGCGCCGCGTCGGCCAGCCGCTCGGGCAGGCCGGCGGCAAGCCAGTCCGCAGCACTGCCCCAGCCGTTCGAGGCGAAGAAACCGGCGCTGACCCACTGCATATCCACAAGCCGGGAGAAGATCGGCAGGATGTCGGTGGAGAAATCCACCGGCCCTGGCTGCAGCATGCCCGCATCCACCAGGGCCGAGCGCGCTGCGTCGTAGGCGGTCACGAGGCCGGTACCGATCGCCGGCGCGTAGTTGGGCGGGGTCGAGACCACCCACGCCGGCTCGGCCTCCAGGGTCCGGCTGCCGAGCTTCACCGTGGCACGCACCGAGCCATCGCAGATGTCATCGGCCCAGCCCGGATTTGACGAGTAACTGCCCAGTGGGGTCGAATGCGGCGAGTAGGCCCTGCCGGTAGCAGGCAGGAACACCAGATGCCCATCACCATCGGTCATCAGCTCGCCCAGCGGAACCGACTCGCCCAGGAACTCACCACCATCCAGCGCCACCGGACCGGCGCCGGCGCCGTGCACAACGCGTGCCGGTGGAGCGATGGCCAGACGCTCGCGGGCGGCGCCCTTCACGTCCGGGTTGCGCCGTGCAGTGGCCGGCGCGCCGGGGATGTCATACGGCGTGGCGGGTTCGTACCAAGCACCCTTGCTGTTCGCCACCTCCACCCGCCACGTGATGTCCCCGTCGCGTGCTGTCAGTTCCCGCACCACGCTTCCCTGACTGTCCAGGCCGAACACGCGGAAGCGCGCTGCCTGGCGTGCGATAGCGCCGTCGGCATCCTTGAAGCCGCCGCCGGCATGCGGCAGGCCGCCAGGCACCTCCGGGCCGAAGAAGAAGGTCTCGCGGCTGTTTCCCACCCGGCTGATCCCGATCGCCGGATGGATCGCGACCCCGACGATCCGGTCGTTCTCGTCGGACGCGCCACAGCCCACCAGGCCACCGGCGGCAAACATCGCTCCCGCCGCCAGGCTGGCGCGCAGGAATTCGGCCCTCGTCGTCAGACGCGCCCCGTCAGTCGGACTAGCCACGCGCGCAGGGTACGCCCTGGCCGGGACGAACATGCATGGCCTCGGCGGCGGGGTTTGCTCGCGCGTCGTCGCCGGAGACTGGATTGTCAGTGTTACTGACAATATGGTAAAGTGGTCGGAACAGTGTCAGATGTGCTGACAACTACATCGCCATCGCATACGGCCCCGGGGCCGGACGCCAACCTCGGCTATCTGTTCCGACTCGCTCACCAGCGCTTCCGAGCACTGCTGGAGGACCAGCTACGCGACCTGGACCTGTCGGCGCAGGAGTATGTGGTCCTCAGCGTGTTCGAGACCAGAGCCGAACTCTCGATCTCCGAGCTGGCCCGCATCACCCAGGTCACTCGGCAGACGATGCATACCTCGATCGTCAGGCTCGAGACTGCGGGCCTGCTCAGCCGCAGAGCGAAGAATCAGCGAGTCGTTCTCCTCGCCCCGACGAAACGTGGTCGCGCCACCCTGAAGAGAGCCACGGCCCGCGTGCGGGCGGTCGAACGCACTGCCCTGGCACATGTCAGCGGCGAGGACGAGCGGATCGTGCGGGGCTGGCTCGCCAACGTGGCGTCGATCACGGCAAGCCCAGAGCGCAACGGCGCACGGCCGAGGGCCAGGTCGTGAGCGCCGGCAAGCCGAGCCGGGGCGGAACGCTGGAGCGCCGCATCCGGGTCGCCGAGGAGGCCCTGTTCGCCGAGATGGGGCGAATGTTGAGGTGAGCGACGTCGCGCTGACGCGAACTCGGCTGCGCGTGCGGGTGTTGGCGCATGGGAGCGGACCAGCAATTCTTCTTCTCCACGGCGTTTCACTCAGCGCGGCCGCCTGGGCGCCCCTGTTCGCGGCGCTCCCGGGCCGGCGGCTCGTTGCCGTGGACCTGCCGGGCCACGGGCTCTCTGACCCGGTGGCCTATCGCCGTGGCCAGGTCCGCGAGCACACGCGCCGGTTGCTCGACGACCTCGTCGACGCCGTCGGGCTCGACGAGGTGGCGGTGGTCGGGCACTCGCTGGGCGGGATGTTCGCGCTGGGCACGTGGCCGCCGGGTCAGAGCGAATCTGTCACGTGATCGCCATCGGCGTTCCGGCGGTTGCCCTTCCCGCTACACGGGTCCGCGTGCCGCTGTCGTTGCTGACCGTGCCTGGGCTGGGCGTGGCCCTGTTGAGCTCACCCACTCCCCGCCCCGTCTATCGCCGCCTGCTCACGCAGGGTCTCGGAGCCACCGAGGTGAGCCGCGCGCCCGCGTCGCTCATCGAAGTGCTGCGTCTATCGGCGCGACGATCCGGAAACGTGGCCACGGTGGCCTCGCTGATGCACGCCATCGATCATTTCCGCCGACCCCGCGCTGACAGCGTCCTGACTCCTGCTGAGCTGGCATCGATTCGCGTACCCACAGCCTTCATCCTGGGCTCGGCCGATCCCTACCTCTCCCCGGAGCGTGGGCGACCGTCGATCGATCAGATCCCGCGCGCCACGCTGGACGAGATGGCTGGAGGGCACGCGCCGTGGCTCGTCAACCCCGAGCGGGCCGCTGAGCTCATCTCGAGTCACCTGACCGTGGGCGCGCGAGGTTTTGTCGCCGCCGGTCAATGAACCCGTTCAGGCGGATCAAGCGGCGTTGATCGACCGTCTCGTTGGTCAGGTCCAGGGGCTGACGAGCAGGCCCAGGTCAACCACAAACAGCACGATCACGATGTCGTTGAGCACGGCGACGCCGGGCAATCCAGGCGCCAGCTGCGCAACGCCCCAGAGCGCGAACGCGCTGGCCAGAATCGATCGCGTCAGGAAGTGAGGTGGCCGCCATCCCCTACAGGTACACAGTCAGGTAGGCGCGCACGGAGGGCAGGAGCGCCCGTGCGGCCCGACCCGGCCCTCGCCTAGCGCTCGAGCTGGCGCCGATTGCCGCCGTGCAGGTCGCGCTGAGCCCGTTCGACGACCGTGCGCTCCGAGGTGGCGTCGTGGAGCGTTGCGCCGAACTCGGCCTGACGCTGCTCGCTCACTCACCGCTTGGTGGACCGCGCCGAGCCGCCGCTCTGGCGCGCCGGCGCGAACTCATCCAGATCGCCGAGACCCACGGTGCCACCGCGCCGGAGACCGCGCTCGCCTGGCTGATCGGGCTCTCAGCGGCGGTAGTGGCAATCCCGGGCGCCCGGCGGCCGGAGAGCCGGGCGCGGAAGGTGAAGTCGTCATGGTGATGGGCATTCCCGGCGCGGGTAAGAGCCGGTTCGCCTCGAGCTATAGCGAGCGGGGGTACGTCCGCCTCAACCGCGACGAGCGCGGCGGGTCGCTGCGCGCGCTCGCCGGTGAGCTCGAGGACCGGCTTACGGCCGGCGTGCGCCGCGCCGTCCTGGACAACACCTACCTGACGCGCGCGGACCGCAGCCACGTGGTCGAGGCGGTGCAGCGGCACTCGCTCGCGGTGCGGTGCGTCTGGCTCGACACACCGCTCGCCCAGGCGCAGGTGAACCTCGTTCTGCGGCTGCTCGAGCGCTTCGGCTCGCTCCCGATGCCTGACCAGGTCCGCGAAGCGGCTCGGCAGGAGCCCTGGCTGATGCTGCCCACCGCGCAGATGCGAGCCCTGCGCCAGCTCGAGCCGCCCTCAATCGACGAGGGGTTCACCGCGGTGGAGCGGATTCCATTTGCCCGTGTTTCGCCCGCTGGCGGGCGCTCCTGTGTCTTCGTCGGCGCCGCCGCGGCGACGCGCGCCGGCATCGTCGAGGCGCTGGCGGGCGCCGACCGCGCCGCGCCCCACCTGCTGTTCGACTGGGCTCCCGACGGCGACGCCAACTCGCTGGCCGGCCATGCTGCCCGCATCGCCAGCCTCCTCAGCGGTCCTGTCGAGGCCGCGGTCTGCCCGCACCCCGGGGGTCCACCAAGCTGCTGGTGCCGGCCCCCGCTGCCCGGGCTGCCGCTCGCGTTGGCGCGGGCTCGCCGCGTCGACCCAGCGGACTCGACCGTGATCGGCTGCTCGCCGGCCCACCGGACGCTCGCGACCACCCTCGGCGCCCGCTACATCCGGGTCTCGGACGTCGACGAGGCGTGACTCGTCTCGATGGGTTACCCGAGGCCCAGCCGCTTGGGCGGAGCGGCGGTGAAGGTCAGGCTGGCCCGCGTTCCCAGCGCGGCGAGGTCGCCTTCCCTACGGACGAGATATGCGGCGAGAACAGCGGGGATCGTGCTCTTGTCGCTGCTCTTGGTCGCATGTGGAAAGCCCGGCACAGGGTTTCTCGGAGGCCGAACGGCGATCGAGGCGTTGTTGGTGGGGCCGGGATCTCTGACCGGCTGCGCTTGCGCGCCAACGCGTGACATGTTCACCGGCGTGCCATAGAGCGGCGCCGGCGTGTGCTTGGGCACTCTGCGCTGGCTGGCGGTCAGGCGCGTGAAGCGACCGGTGAAGGTCGGCGTTGTCGTGCTGCCGCCGAGGCTCCACAGGATCCGGGTGTAGTCGTGGTTCCAGTAGAACTCGGGAATGACCCGGTCGATGTGGGTGAGCCGCCGGAACGCTCCAGTTCTGACGTCGACCGCGTAGAGGTCGGCGCGGAACTCCGGGCCGTCGAAGTCGGAGAGGAACTGGAGCGTCTGCGTCGAACCGGTATCCGGCGCGTCGAACGCGGTGCGTTGCGCGGCGGCGGCGACAAGGTCGTACCACGATTCGAGCGTGATCGCTCCCGTCGAGCCGGGCCCGGCAGATCTGCCTG
This sequence comes from uncultured Solirubrobacterales bacterium, assembly GCA_963796885.1. Classification (GTDB taxonomy): domain Bacteria; phylum Actinomycetota; class Thermoleophilia; order Solirubrobacterales; family Solirubrobacteraceae; genus Palsa-465. The sequence goes on along the minus strand of CAWCNP010000022.1, from coordinate 322,295 downwards.
ATCCCCGCGCGGTCGAGCTGGGAGGACAGCACGTCGCCGCCTCGCGTCCACGATGGGTCCTGATCGAAGGCGTAAGCGATCTTCCTCACCTTGAACGGCGAGACGAAGTACGGTCCGATCACCGACGGCGACGCCGCTGCGGCCGTGGCCGAGCCAATCGCGAGTGCGCAAACCGCTCCCGCCAGACCCGCCGCTGCCCGCGCGAAAATCACACTGATTCGCAGTCTCGTTGATGTGCTCGGTCGCATCCCCGCCCTGCGAGCGGTTACCTACCGCGCCCGCCCGCTCGCAGCGACGCCACCGCGTTCGCGAACCCGGCACTCTTCAGCGAGCCGAGGCCGGTCGCGAGGTCGTACCCCGGCTGGGCGGCACCACCGGCCGGGCTCTTCCCGATCGCGGTGTGGGGGTGGCGCGAGCTCGTTCCCTTCGTGATGTCGAAGAAGATCGAGTGGTAGCGCGATCCGCGTGCGAGCTGGTAGAGCAGCGGGGGTAGCGAGCCCAGGCGCGCGCGGCCGGCCTTGCGCTCCTGCTGGAGGACCAGCGCCACGATGGCAGCCGTGAGTGGCGTCGCGGCGCTGGTTCCTCCACCGAGTCCCCAGCCGCCGCCTCCCTGGTCGAAAACGGCCAGGCCGGGTTTGAACGAGGCCATGGCAGCGATGTCAGGGGCCAGCCGAGTGCGCTTGCCGCGCTGAAGCTGGGGACCGATACCGGGTGCTCGTTGGAAGCTCTGGCGCGCCCACACCTTGCTTGGCCCGCCACCGCTGCCCACGCCCTGACTGGGCTGGCTCGCAAACGTCGACCAGACGACCTGGCTGGCGATCCGGTTGTGGCGGGTCAGGGTCAGATCGGTACCGCCAACGCTCGTCGTGAACGGCGAGCTGCTCGGGAAGAGCGCGCCCGGCTTGTTGATGAAGCAGCCTTGAAAGCCCAGATCGCCTGACGCGGCGAGTGTTGTTATTCCCAGTGCGGCCGCTTGGATCAGCATGCGCTCTCCAAGCTGCAGCTGATTGCGCGTGAAGCGGCTCTCGCACACGCCATCGCTGATCGAGAGGATGTCCGGCAGCCTCCCGCCCTGGCGCGATGGGTCGAGTGCGCCGAACATGAAGAGAAGGAAGGAGTTACTGAAACTCTGGTCCAGCGGCACGAAGATCGGCGTGATGCGCTGGAGTCCCGGGGCCAGCGAAGCGAGCGCTTCGACGTCGAGCACGGTCTCCTCGGGAGCCGATGCAGTGCTGGGACTGGCACCCGGCATGGCGAACTGTCGGACGACCGGAGTTCGCAGTCCGAAGCATTTCGCCCACGTGTTGAATCCGGCCGTGGGCACTTCCTGCGAGCTCAGTGTTGCCACGCGAACTCCGGAACCGGTCAGACCCCGAGAGCGCAGCGCATCGACTCCGTAGGCGGTGGATAGTTGCGCCGGGGTGAAAGCGTGTGTCTTTACTGCCCCCGCACAGGTCCGAGAGACGTCCGCCCTCGCCTTCTCGCGCCCCCGGCGCGCAGTGCTACCGCCGAGCTGGTAGGCCTCACCGGCAGAGATCTCCCGGACCACCGTCCGAATAGTCCGCGGGACGCAGAGGCCGCTCGTGGGCGCCGCGTCCCCTTTGGCGCAGAACATCCGCTGCCCGGCCTGATCGGTCAGCACAGCCAGTACCACCGATCCGTCCGAGCTCACCTGCACCTTCACCACGCCGCGCTGCGAGGCGAGGTAACGCAGCACACGCCGGCGGTTGGCTGCGCTTGCCGAGAACCGCTTCTGATACTGGCTCACTGAGAGAAAGTGGCGGTACAGCGGCGAGGCGGGGTTGGAAACCTGACTCGCCAACCTGCCTGGGTTACCACGCTGACGGAGACCCAGAAGGAATGCACGGCGCTGCGGTGGCTTCGCCACTCGCGCCCTTGGCATGGCCACGCCCGCGCGCCCCGTGACGCGCGAGGCGCTCGAGGCAGCGACTGCGGCGTCGGTAGCGGCCAGCGCCAGCGCCGCACCTATGATCACGGCAATCCGGCCTGCCAGACGTCTGTCCATTACGTCTCTGCTAGGCACCCCGGCGCCATGCTATCCGAAGGTGAACGCGTACGCGGCGGCGCCCGCCTCGAGAAACGTGATCGTCAGCGTGCGTTCGCGGACTGCATCGCGCTGGCGTACGAGCTGATACAAGCGACCGTCCACGAGCAAGCCGTTCCCGTCGGCGTCGACGTCCACGCCGTGCGACGGGCCCGGGGGTTCATCGTCGAGGAGCACTCGGAAGGGAATCGGTTCCTGCTCTCTTGCCGACAGCACGAGATGCGCGTCGCGCGCGTGGAGCCGGCAGGCGATGCTGCCCCCGGGCCGCCCGAGCGCCACCTTCTCTCGTGTGATCGTCCAGTCGCCGGCGAGGGGCCCACTGGTTTAGGTACAGGTGCTCCGGGAGCTCGTAGACGCGGTGCTCGTCGAGCGCAGCGTCGGCGGTTGAAGCGAAGTTCTCGCCGCGTCCGTACCCGAGGTAGTTCTCAGGCGTGCGCAGGTCGTCCCAGTCGGCCTTCGCCTCGACGCCCAGCCCCTCGGCGGAGACGAGCTCGCGCTCGACACCGAGCAGCCGCTGGAGCACGCGCTCCAGATCGCGTAGTCGTTGTCAACAGCGACTGGATAGTCGATGTCTCGCGCCCTTGTCGCCCGCCGCACGCCGTCGATCGCGTGCTCAAATGGGAACTCCGGCGTGTGGACGCCGATCACCACCAACCCGTCGCCCCGGTAGGACCGCGACCATGCCCGGACGTACGGCTCCTGACTGGTCGTGGAGACCGGCTGGACGGAGCGGTGCGGAGTTAAGCCACTCGGTCGCGCCGCCGAACGAGGGCAGTTGCAGGCCGTCGAACACGATCGGTTAGCGAAGCGACCGAAACGCCGCGCGAAGCTCCTTGAGGAAGATGCTCACGGTCCGTGATGATCGCATCCCGGACGAGGCTTGTCCGGGGCCTTCTGCCACGCCGGCGGACGCTCTGGCTCCTGTCCCCAGTGCTCCCGGCGCAATTCCTGCACGATCTGCTGCTCAGCGCCCTGCTCGGCATCGTCAAACGCCTCGATCTCACGCTCCATCTCGCGCTCCTCGCGCGCCATCCGCCGTTCTTCCTCACCGATCGCCAGCTCCTCGCGAAGCTCGTCCGCACGCAGTCGGGCGTGGTCGTTGCGCTCATCCATGGGGCAATCCTGTCGAGGTTGCCCGGCGACCGTATCCGGGAATGTCCGCAACTGCGATCGTAGTCGGGCGCGAAGTCAACCGAGTCGGCGTTCGCGCCGAAACGTGCTTGCACGTGGGCAAGGAGCTAGCCGGGCGCGATTCGCCTGATCAGGCCGGCGCGGTCGGTTACCCACAACGCATCCCTCGATCCCGCAAGTGCCACCGGGGTGTTCGCGGGTAGATCGTCGGAGCTGCGGGCCGGCGCGAAATGCAAGGTGCCTTCGATCTGAGCGGTGTGCGGATTGACCCGGTAGAGCGTGCTCGCGTAATAGTCATCGACCCAGATGCGTCCCATTGCGAACGCGATCGAGACGGGACCCCCGACGGGAGAGATGCTCTTCAGCAGTCGACCGCTGTGAGGGTCGCGGCGCAACAGGTATCCCGTCTGACCATCTCCGGTGGATTCCCACAGCGACCCGTCGGCGACGAGGAGCGACAGCACTGCCCGTTGCTCGACGATCCTCGCCCGCGTCCGCATCGTGCGCGCGTCGAGCCCCACCAGCGAGCCTTCCTGCTGGACCGGGTCGTATGACCCGACCCAGACCACCCCGCCGATGTACGCGAGCGCGAAGATGCGGCCGGGAAAGGTTCGCGACAGCGGCTTTCCGCCGGAGCGCGGCAAGCGCAGGACCTGGTCCAGCGATCCCGCATACACGGCATCGGGCCCCACGGCCAGTGTGAGCACGTCGCCTCGAGCGCGGAGCTTCTCTTGCGGCACACCGTTGGCGGTATTGAGCCGCGTGGCGAAGCCGCTGTTGACCGAGTAGCCATCCCATAGCGAACCGTCCGAGGCGGCGAGGGCGGCGGTGTCGGTGCCGTCCGGGCCTAGTCGCGTGGTCCCAGACGGTTTGCCGCTGGACGGCGCAATCCGTGTGACGGTGCCGTCGTTGTGGTTTGCGACCCACACGAATCGTCCGGCGACGGCGACAGCGAACGGGTCGCCGCCGATGTGGCAGGTGGTTACCTTCGCCTTGATCGACGTGACGGGAGCCGCCGAGGATGGGGCCGGGCTGCTTGAACTGCTCGAACCCGAGCCGCCGCAGCCGGCGAGGGCAAGCGCGATGCTGAGCGCAGCCCAGGTTGGTCCTCTACGCCCCACGGGGGCAATATAGCTTCGGACTGATCCTCAGTACTTGCGGCTGCGTAACATGCCCCCGCGCGGCTTCGCGGCACTGTTGGTGGCCGGAGATCGTCGCGCTCAGCCGGACTGTCGGCGCGGGCCGTGGCCCCCGGTGACGTGACCGCGACCGCCGGCGTAGGGGTCTGCGCTTTCGCCCTTGTCGATCACGAGGCCGCGACCGACAAGCTCGGCCACCGTCCGGAAGAACCGCGGCGCGCCGGTGGCGACGATCAGCCGCTCGGCGACGCGCGGCGCGAGCTCCTGGATCGCCAGGAGCGGCCGCATTGGCCAGCCGGTCATGAGCATGTCGGGCCGGTCGCCGGTGATCGCTTGCACCACCGCCTCCGCGACCTTGTCGGGATCGACCGCGCGCAGCGCGATCGGGGCGCTGACCCCGAACTCGCGCTGAATGTCCGCGTACATCCCATCCGTGGCGATAAACCCCGGACAGATCACGCTCGCGCTCACGGGCGTGTCCTCGAGCTCGGATCGCAGCGACCGTGCGCAGCCGACCAACCCGGCCTTGGTGGTCGCGTACGGGACGTTGAAGGCGTTGCCGCCGCGGCCCGCGAGCGAGGCGATCATCACGACGTGTCCGCGGCCCCGCGCGAGCATTCCCGGCAGCGCGTCCCGTGTGAGCAGCATCGGGGCCAGCAGATTGACTTCGGCGACCTCAAGCAGCTCCGCTTCGGTGAACGCGGTGTACGCGCCGGGCGGCTCCAGCCCGGCGTTGTTGATGAGCAGGTCGAGGGGTCCGATTAGCGCTTCCGCGCGCCTCACGAGGCCCGCCGTCTGCTCGCGGTCGGAGAGGTCGGCGATCACCGGCTCGGCAACCGCGCCGTCGCGGCCAAGGTCGCGGCACAGCCGCGCGAGTGGCTCGATCCGGCGGCCCGAGGCAGCGATCCGGACCCCCCGCATGGCGAGCGCACGCGCGATGTGCCCGCCCAGTCCGCCCGCGGCGCCGGTCAACAGTGCGTTCGCTCCGCGTAGATCGTCCACAGACCGAAGCTAGTTGACGAAGGCCCCCGTCGTACCCGTGCTCGCCGCTGATCTGGATCGGTAGTTCGCGGTGGCGAGTGTGCGGGGTTACACGCTGGCGGCGGCACGCCGGCCCGGCGTAGGGTCCCGCGTATGCAGCAGACCGACGAACGGCTTAGTTCACTGGACGCCACCTTCCTCGAGCTTGAGCAGCACGAGGATGGCGCGACGATGCACATCGGCGGCGCGCTGATCTTCGAGCCGCTGCCGGAGACCGGTGGGCCCCCGTCGCTCGATGCGCTGCACGAGCTGCTCCACGAGCGCCTCGGCTCGCTACCCCGTTTTCGCATGCGGCTCTCGGAGGAACGCGTGCACGGCCTGCAGCGGCCGGTCTGGGTGGTCGATCCGGCCTTCGACGTGCGTGACCACGTCCGCCGCGCGGCGCTCCCGGCCCCCGGCGGCGAGGAGGAGGTCGACGACTGGCTCGGCGACTTCTGGTCGCACCGCCTGGACCGCTCACGGCCGCTGTGGGAAATGACGCTTGTCGACGGGCTACAGGACGGGTGCTGGATGCTGGCGACCAAGACCCACCACGCGATGGTCGACGGCGTCGGCTCGGTTGACATCGGCCACGTCCTGCTTGATGTCGAGCCGCACCCGGCCCCGCGCGAAGCGCCTGAGGATGCCGGCCCGGACGACGCCGCTGACCGCCGCTCGCGCATCCCGGGCTGGCTGCCGTCGGCGCTGTCCGCCGCCCACGACGTGCTCGACGCGACCGTTGGCACCGTGCTGCATCCGCGACGCCTGCTGAAAGCCGGGCAGGCGACGGCCGCGATGGGCGAAGTGCTGTGGAAGGACGAGGTGCTGAGCGCTCGTCCCTCGATGATGAATGTGCCGATCGGGTCGACCAGGCGGTTTGTTTCGGTGCCGTTCGAGCTGTCCGAGGTCAAACAGGTCAAGCAGTGCCTCGGCGGGACCGTCAACGACGTCGTGCTCGCCACCTGCGCCGGCGCTCTACGAACGTTGTTCGAACACCGCGGCGAGCAGCTCAACCCGCCGCTGCGGGCGATGGTGCCCGTCAACCTCCGCGGCGAGGACCACGAAAGCCTCGGCAACAAGGTGAGCTCGCTGTTCGTCGAGCTGCCGATCGGCGAGTCCGATCGCCGCCGCCGCTACGACGCGACCCGGGCCGCCGCCGGCGAGCTCAAGTCCGGGGGCGCGGCGCTCGGAGCGTCGACGCTCATCAGCGTCAGCGGCGCCCTGCCGCCGGTGGTCCACGGCTCGATCGCCGAGATGCTGTATTCGACGAGGCTCTGCAACCTCACGATCACAAACGTCCCTGGGCCGCAGCTCCAGCTATACGCGCTGGGCTCGCGCCTGCGCCGGATCGTGCCGCTGGTGCCGCTGTTCAAGGACCACGCAATTGGGATGGCAATCATCTCCTACGACGGCGAGCTCGTGTTCGGCGTCAACGTCGACCGGGCTTCGAATCCAGACATCGATGTGCTCGAGCGCGGCCTGCGCGACGAGTTCGCGGCGCTGCTGGCCCTCGCGCGCGTCTGAGCCGCGATCACCCGCTCGCGAGGGCGGGCTGGAGTCGGCAGAAGCAGGACGACTGGATCTGGACGTCGGCCTGAGCCAAAATGCGGTCGAGCTGAGGCTTGACCCGCCGGGCCTCGTCATTCCGGCCCAGCCGGGTCAGACACTCGTGATAGCCGTGCAAGCTCCAGACGTTGTTCGGGTGCCGGCAGGCACGGGGGAGCGTCTCGTCGATACCCAGGTCAGCCGCATACACCGCCAGCGCGGTCTCGACCTCGCCCTGTTCGAGCAGTAGCGCTCCGTACGCATGGCGCGTCGGCTGCATCCACCCCCACGGTTCGTCGTAGGGCAGAGTGTCGTCGAGCTCGATCGCGCGGCGCAGGTGCGCCCAGGCGGCGTCGTGGTCGGCCTTCCGGTAGGCGATCTCCCCATCCAGCATGGCGCCCGCGATGGCCAGGATGTCCAGCGCGGTGTTGTTGAATAGATAGCGTGTGTCGGGCACGCGCGCCACTGCAGCGATGAATTGCTCGTGCTCGAGCTCGGCGTCGCGAATCCGCGACAGAGCGGCGAAGGCCACACCCCTCGCGTAGTGGGTCACGGCCGTGGTCACGCAGTAGAGCTCGGGGTCGGCAGGAAGCGGGTCGGCGATGATGTCCTCCCACAGGCCGAAGCGCACCAGCACGTGGAGGCGCATCGGCACAAAGCTCTCGAGCCAGTCGGCCATCGGCGGGACCTCCACTCGCAGGAGGTCGTCGGGCAGCGACGCGGCGAGGGCGTCCGCCGCGGCCAGCGCCGTGGCGCGGCGACCGGCGAACATTGCGCCGTAGATCCTGAAGTGGTGATTGTGGGATCGGTAGAGCGCGTAGAAGTTGACCCGCCCGGCGTACGCCGCGTGCCGGTCGTCGGCCGCGATGGCTCGCTCGTTGTCCGCGATCACCCGCTCGTAGTCGCCCAGCAACACGTCGATGTGAGTCGGCATGTGCACCAGGTGGCCGGCGTCGGGGACGAGCGTGCGCAGCGCGTTGGCCGCCTCGAGCGCCGCCTCCGGCGTGGAGGACATCTCCATCAGGTGGATGTAGAAGTGGAGCAGGCCGGGGTGTTCCATGCCGCCGGGGCGCGCCAGCGCCGCATCGAGCACCTCCTTGGCTTCGAGCGTGTGGGCGCCCTCGGCGGGCTCGCCGCTGCTGATATCCCAGAGCGACCACGCCGTCACGTTCATCAACGCGTCCGCGCACAGGGCCGCCACGTCGAGGTCCTCGGGATGTGCGGCCTGAACCTCGCGCATCGCCTCGGCGTAGGCCGCCGTCCAGCGGCTGAGGTCGTCGGCTGGTTCAGAGCTCGGATACCGCGCCGCCAGCGCGCCGATCAGATCGCGCTCGACGGCCGGCGCGCCTTGGGCCAGAGCCGCCGCGCGCTGCGTCGCCTCGTACGCACGACTGAGCGAGGAGCGCAACTCGACGTCCTCGAACGCGTCCCATTGCTTGTTGTAGTTCGGGCCGGCGGCGTAGGCCAGGCCCCAGTACGCGAGCGCGAACCCGTCGTCGGCGGCGATGGCCTGCTCGAAGCAGCGGATCGCCTCCTCGTGATTGAACGCATAGCTCCACACCAGGCCGCGGTCAAACCACGCTTGGGCCTCGGTCGAGGATGTTGACGTGCTGCGCCCGAAGTCTCCGAGACGAAATGGATAGGCCGTGGACACGCGGGCAGTCTACCCACGACGTGCCGACGGCCAGGCGTCTGGGTCGTGCGCAGCGTGGGTCATCCCGTTTGGGTGATGCACCGGCGATTCACCGTGGACATGCTTGGGCAGTCGGGCGTTCCGCGACCGGCGCCATCCGCCGGCAGCTGTGAGTTGAGGGCGAATGGGTCTCCAGTCTCGAGGCATCGAGAGAGCGAGGAATGCATGAGCGACCCGCCGAAGCGCCCGAATGTCCTGGTCATCCTCACCGATCAGCAGCGGTACCCCACCCCGTATGAGCCGCAGGGCCTTCGGCAATGGCGCCACGACGAGTTCGCCGCCGAGCGCCAGCTTCACGACACCGGCGTCAGCTTCACGAAGCACTACGCGATGGCGACGGCGTGCGCTCCGAGCCGGGCCTCGTTGCTCACGGGGCAGTATCCGTCCCTGCACGGTGTGACCCAGACCGACGGGCTGGGAAAGGCCGTCGACAGCGACGACATGTTCTGGCTCTCCCCGGACACTGTTCCGACGATGGGTGATTGGTTTCGCGCTGGCGGCTATCGGACGTTCTTCAAAGGGAAGTGGCATGCCGCCCACGTAGCGCTCCCGGATCCCAGCGGCGAGGGCTATCTGCTCTCCATCGACGACCAGGGCAACCCGAACGAGGAGAACATCGCCGCGTATCTGAAGGCCGACCTGTTGGATGAGTTCGGCTTCTCGGAGTGGGTCGGACCGGAGCCACACGGCCTCGGCAAGCACAACACCGGATTGCTCAAGGACGTCTTCACGGCGGACGAGACGATCGGGCTGCTGCACCGTGTCGACGCGGACGACAGCGAGCAGCCGTGGCTGACGGTGTGCTCGTTTCTGAATCCGCACGACAGCTCATACTTCGGTGTCGTGGGGCTGCTGCAGGGTATGCGCTACCACCCCTCGGCGGTGCCGGACATCCCCAAGCCGCCAACACATGACGAGGACCTCTCCACCAAGCCGGCGTGCCAGCAGAGCTATGTTGATGAGTGGAAGACGATCGGAGCTCCGCAGCCGTGGATCGAGACCCATCGCAAGTTCCACTATCAGTGCCAGCACACCGTTGACGACCAGATCGCACGGGTGCTCACCGCGCTGCGCGCAACCGGAGGCTACGAGAACACGATCGTGGTGTTCAGCTCGGACCACGGCGACATGCTCGGCGCCCATGGGGGCATGCACGAGAAATGGCACAACGCCTACGAGGAGTCCGTCCACGTCCCGTTCGTCATGGCGGGCCCGCTGATCAACGGCGGCGCCCGCGAGGTTGACATTCCGACCAACCATGCCGACCTCATCCCAACGCTGCTGGGGTTGGCCGAAATCGACCCCGACGTCGCGCGCGAACGGCTCGTCCGCGACCACACCGATGCTCGTCCGCTCGTGGGTCGCGACCTCTCGGCAGTCATCCTGCACGGTGCGGAGCATCCCTCTGAGCCCCTGCTGTTCACCACCGACGACGAGATCAGCGAGGGCGCCGCCACGGGCGCCAGCCCAGTCACAAAGCTGGCCAAGAAGCTCCGCATCTACTCGACGGTCGTTCAGCCCAATCACGTCGAAACGGTCATCGCCGAGGTCGACGTCGACGGGGAGAAGCACCTGGTGAAGCTCTCGCGCTACTTCGACAACGCGCAGTTCTGGACCGTCCCCGGCGAGCGCGACGAGCGGTTACACCGTCGCAAGACTACGACCGTGACGGCGCCGGAACCCGACGAGTACGAGCTGTACGACCTCACCGCCGACCCGTTGGAGCAGCGCAACCTCGCGCACCCGACCTATGCCACCGACGCCTCGCGCCGGCTGCAGCAGGAAATGCTCGAGCTGCTCGTGGATCAGCTCGGGACGAAGCGGCTCGTCCCGGCGACGGGCGAGGTACCGGGGTATCGACCGCCGAGCACGACCTGACGCCGCCCACCGCATCAGACCCCCGAGGGCTATCCTTCGGGACCGTGAGTGAAGTTACGCGCAGGTTCTGGTGGTGGTCGCTCTCCTAAGGGCGGCCTTTGCTACGCGTGTGCAACGGGCCGCCTCCGGGTGGTCCATCTCGTCTCAGGAGAATGTCGCCGCCTGGAGGTCCGATTCCAGGAGGTTGTGTTGATGATGTCCATCTCTACGTCGGCGAACGTTTCGCGCGAGACCGCTCGAGTGCGAAGCGAACAGCTCGAGGCCGAGTTGCACCGGGATCCCGGTCGCTTTCGCGTGCTCACCGGGGATCGTCCGACCGGCCCGCTTCACGTGGGTCATCTGTTCGGGACGCTGGCCAACCGGGTTCGGTTGCAGGACCTCGGCGTCGAGGTCATGGTGCTGATCGCTGACTACCAGACGATCACGGATCGCGAGTCGCCGGCCAGCTTGCCAGCCGACGTCCTCGGTCTTATCGCCGACTACCTCGCGGTGGGCGTCGATCCTGGGCGGTCGACGATCTTTGCCCACAGCCAGGTTGAGCAGCTCAACCAGCTGATGCTGCCATTCCTCAGTCTCGTGAGCGTTGCCGAGGTCGCGCGTAATCCGACGGTTAAGGACGAGTTCGCCTCACTCCGTGGCGTGGCCATGAGCGGGCTCATGTTCACCTACCCGGTTCACCAAGCGGCCGACATCCTGTTTTGTCGCGCCAATCTGGTCCCGGTGGGCTCGGACCAGCTTCCTCACATCGAGCTGACCAGGACGATCGCGCGGCGTTTCAACGACCGTTACTCACCCGGACGGCCCTACTTCCCCGAGCCGGAGGGCCTGCTCAGCCAGGCGCCACTGCTTCTCGGTACGGATGGAGCGAAGATGAGCAAGAGCCGCGCCAACGCGATCGCGTTGGCGGCGAGCGAGGATGAGACCGCGCGGCTGATCCGAAGAGCCAGGACCGACGCTGAGCGCCAGATCACCTACGAGCCCGACCGCCGTCCCGAGGTTTCAAACCTCGTGCTGCTCGCCGCCCTGTGCCTCGAGCGTTCTCCCGAGGACGTCGCGGCCGAGGTCGGAGGTGCTGGCGCCGCCGGTCTCAAGCGACTGCTCACTGAGGCGCTCAACGAGCGACTGCGCCCGGTCCGGCAGCGGCGCCGAGAGCTGGCCGATGATCCCGCCTACCTGAGAAGCGTCCTCGTGACCGGCACCGACCGCGCCCGTGAGATCGCGTCGGCGACACTCACAGACGTTCGCGAGTTGATGCACAACGCCTACTGAGTGAGTCGCCGGCGACAGCGTGAGGGTTCGGTGACCTCTTGCTAACCAAGAATGCCGACGCAGAGCCGACTCGGGGATCGGCGCCTGATCCCGCGGAGGTTTGGGAAGATTGCGCTGCCGGATGGTGTGTCAAACCCGGAATCGAGGGAGAGTAATGCGGAACGGCAGCGGCTGCGCGGGTAGACCCAGGTTCTGGGTCGGGCTGGTAGGAGTGTTTCTCCTGTGCTTGGCCGCGGCCCCGGCAGATGCCGCGAGGAGTCGGCGACCGACGCTGTCGATCTCGGTCCTCTCGAGCCGTGCCGATCTCGTCAGCGGCGGTTCGGCGCTGGTGGCGATCAAGCTGCCACGCTCTGGCGCGCGGCGGGTCAAGGTCACGCTGGGCCGCACGAATGTGACGAGGGATTTCGCCTTCCGCCGAGATGGCCACTTCGAGGGCCTGGTAACCGGCCTTGCCCTGGGGCGAAACGTGTTGCAGGCCACGCTGCGCAGTGGCTGGTCAGCGCGGATCACGTTGGTCAACCATCCAGTCGCCGGACCCGTTTTCTCAGGGCCTCAGCTCGAGCCATGGCTGTGCGAAGCGGGAGCGGTCGACAAGAAGTGCGACGAGGCGGCGAGCGTCAAGTACGTCTACATGTCGACCAATCCGGCCAAACCGGGGTTCCAGACTTACGACCCGTCGAACCCGCCGTCTGATGTCGCGCAGACAAAGACGGATCAGGGAGTCACGGTGCCGTTCATCGTGCGGACTGAAACCGGGTACTTGGATCGCGACCAGTACCAGATCTCTGTTCTCTTCCAGCCCGGCAAGAAGTGGCGCGCGGTCGCGCCGCAGCGTCAGTTCGACCACAAGCTGCTGATCCTGCACGGGGCTTCGTGCGGGGTCGACCATGAGACGGGCACCGCTCCCGCGACCACGGGCGACCAGGCGGGCGATTACGCGCTTGGCAGGGGGTTCATGACGATGTCGACCGCGCTCGACAACAGCGGGCACAACTGCAACCTCCCACTTCAGGCCGAGTCGTTGGTCATGGCCAAGGAGCACATCATCAAGTCCTACGGCACGATTCGCTACACGATCGGCACCGGGTGCTCGGGCGGCTCGCTGGCGCAGCAATGGATCGCGAACGCCTACCCGGGCGTCTACCAGGGAATCCTGCCGACCTGCTCGTTTCCCGACGCGTGGAGCACGGCAACGCAGTTCCTGGATTACCACCTCCTGCTGGCGTACTTCAAGAACATTGCGAAGTGGGGGCTTGGCGTCGCTTGGACCCCGGTTCAGATGGGAGACGTCCTCGGGGGGCCCGACGGCGTCGCGAACGCCGAGGTCTCAGACGGGGCTCAGTTCCACGTTGCCGTCCCAACCGATCCGTGCACGGGCACGACCAGCGCCGACCGCTACAACCCGATGACGAACCCCGGAGGCGTGCGCTGCACGATCCAGGACGCAGCCATCAATGTCTTCGGGCCCGAACCGAAGGCGCTCTGGTCCGCCAACGAAAAGAAGCTTGGCCACGGCTTCGTCCGGCCGCCGATCGACAACGTCGGCGTTCAGTACGGGCTCGGCGCACTGAAAAAAGGGCAGATCACCCCCACTGATTTCGTCGACCTCAATGCCAAGATCGGCGGGCTCGACATCGACACCAACCCGACCGCGGCCCGCAGCAACGGCGCCTCGCCGTCGCTCGCAAGGGCCTACCGCAGCGGGATGATCAACGAGGCCAACAACCTCAACCAGACGGCGATCATCGACTGCCGCGGCCCCAACCCGGGGCTCTTCCACGACGCCTATCGGGCATTCGCCGTCCGCGCACGGCTCGACCGCGAGCACGGCACCCACGGCAATCAGCTGATCTGGGAGGGCCCCGTCCCGCTGACCGCCGACAAGGACTGCGAGCTGAACAGCTTCATCGCGATGGATCACTGGTTGGCGGCGGTCGAGCGGGATCACAGCCGCGCCCCGCTGGCGCGAAAGGTCATTCGCGACAAGCCATCAGGTCTGACTGACGAGTGCTGGGACGGCGTCGGAAACAGGCTTTCGAGCAGCCTGTGCCCGGCGGGTGAGGTGAACGTCGAGGGTACGCCGCGCACCGTGGCAGGCGACGCGATCACCACCGACGCGAACAAGTGCCAGCTGAAACCGCTGCGCCGCGCCGATTACCCGGGCATCACGTTCACTGCCGCTGAGTGGACTCAGCTCCAGAAGACGTTCCCCGCAGGCGTCTGCGACTACTCAAAGACGGGTGTCGACCAGCAGCCGACCATCCCGTGGCTGACCTACCAGGATGCGAACGGACGCGTGATCTACGGCGGCAAACCGATGGGGAAACCTCCGGTGTCGCGTGAGTTTCGCAGGACCGGGGGCTAGGGCAAGCGAACCCGAAAGCGGCCGCAGCCGATGGACAAGCGGACTCGGTCGCGCGAGAATCGGCTCGGTGATCCAAGCTGGAGCGTTACGGAAGCGGCTGACGGTCGACTGACTTATTTCCGGGGTGACGGGCGACCCCGGATTGACGTAAGGTGCCGTGCCGCACGGACCAGACCGGCTGGGCCGCGTACGCAATCCGCGATGCCGACCTCTACGCACCCGCTCGATCCGCTGCGCGCCGAGGAGATCTCGCGCGCTGTGGCAATCATCCGCGCGGAGCATGCGAGCGGCGAGGAGTGGCGATTCGCGTGCGTCGAGCTGGTCGAGCCCGCGAAGATCGAGCTCGCTGACCTGCCAGCGAGGAACGTGACGGCGCGTCAGGCACGGGCCGTGATCTGGAATCGTGGCGATGGCCAGGTCCATGAATGCACGGTCGACCTCGGCGCCGGCACGTTGACAGATATCCGCGAGCGGTCTGGCGTGCAACCGAACTTCACCAGCGAGGAGTATCACGAGTGCGACGAGCTGGTTCGCCACCATCCCGATGTGATCGCTGCGCTCGCGCGCCGCGGGATCCACGACCTCGACCTGGTGCTTGTCGACGCGTGGGCGTACTCCGAGGCGCTGGTCCCGACCGCCTACCGCGACCGTCGGGTCGCGTGGTGTGACGTGTGGGTGCGCGGCAGCGAGAAGTCGAATCCGTATGCGCACTTCGTCGGGGGCCTGCGGCCAATTGTCGACATCAACCGTATGGAGCTGCTCGAGCTGCAGGACGTCTATGACCCCGGGCTGCCGGAGGTGATGGGCGAGTACCGGCCGGAGCTGATTCCTGGTCTGACTCTCCGCGACGACCTGAGGCCGCTCGAGATCAGCCAGCCCGACGGCCCTTCATTCACGCTCGAAGGCAGCGAGCTTCGCTGGCAGCGGTGGCGGATGCGGATCGGCTTTAACCATCGCGAGGGGCTGGTATTGCACGAGATCGGCTACGAGGACAAGGAAGGTATACGGCCGGTTGCGCATCGGCTCTCGTTCGCCGAGATGGTCGTGCCCTACCGCGACCCGAGCCCCGACCACGCGCCGCGCACCGCGTTTGACATCGGCGAGTGGGGTCTGGGGTACATGACGCAGTCACTGGAGCTGGGCTGCGACTGTCTGGGCGAGATCCGATACCTGGACGCGGTGCTGGCCAACGCGCATGGTGAGCCATACGAGATCCGCAACGCGATCTGCGTCCACGAAGAGGACAACGGGGTGCTGTGGAAGCACGTCGACGATCGTGCCGGCACCGAGGTGCGACGCATGCGCCGACTGGTTGTCTCGTTTCACGCCACTGTCGCCAACTACGAGTACCTCGTCTACTGGCGCTTCTATCAGGACGGGAACATCGAGTGCGAGGTCCGCGCGAGCGGGATCATGGTGACCACGACTTTGCCCGAGGGCGCACCTGCACCTCGACATGGGACCGTCGTCGATCGCCGCACATACGCGCCCTACCACCAGCATTTCATCGTCGCGCGACTCGACCTCGACATCGACGGTGCCGCCAACACCGTCTACGAGGTCGAGTCAGAGACACTGCCGATCGATGACGACAACCCGCATGGACTCGCGCTCGTCCAACGCCAGACACCGATTCGCACCGAGGCAGAGGCAGCGCGCGACTACGACTGGGCCACGCAGCGGGGATGGAAGGTCACAAACCCCGAGCGCGTCAACGCGCACGGCGATCCCGTCTCGTACAAGCTCGTGCCGACGGCCTGCATCCCTGCGTTGTTCGATCCGTCGTCACCCGTCGTGCGACGCGCGCCGGTGATCGGCCACACGCTGTGGGTCACGAGTTACGCCGCCGACGAACGCTGGCCGGCCGGGGAGTATCCAACCCAGGGCGGCGGCGGCGACGGGCTGACCCGCTGGATCGAGCAGGACCGTTCGCTAGAGAACGCCGATGTCGTGCTCTGGTACGTGTTCGGGATACACCACATCCCGCGCGTCGAGGACTGGCCTGTGATGCCGGCCGACACCGTTTCCTTCTGGCTCAAGCCGTTCGGGTTCTTCGACCGCAACCCGGCGCTCGACGTCGCGCCCGAGCGCGGCCACTGACGGGGTGTGGGGATGAGGCCACGGCAGCTGTGGGCCGTCTTCGGCTCGTGTTTGGCGTTGATGGCTGTCGCGGCGGACGTGGTGCCGGTTGGCGTGGCGACTGCACGGGTTCTGGGGGCGCTACTGGCGTTAGGTGGCCCGCGGGTATCTGGCGCAGGAAGGATCACCCGGGGCTTCGGCTCCGGAGGGGGCGGGCTTCCACATGTTCCGATCTGCTCGCGGGGACATTCGTTGACGGGGGCGGCGGAGTCGATGTTTCGCTCCCGGCCAACAGCGTGACGACACTGCGCTACCGAGTTCGGCTTGCCGCGCCGCCATGGCCGGGTCTGAGGGCGACGGTCGGCGCGTTCGCCTACGTTCCTGCTGTCGGCCCGGGCAGATCGCCGCTGAGGTCTACATCGGTCGACACGCCGAGCTGCTTCGCTACCTCGAAATCGGCGCCCGGACGACGGCCGGCGACGGCAGGTTTCGCATCCGGTGGCATCCGCCACGGCCCGGGACCTATATGGTTGCCGCTGAGCTCTCCCATCCTGGTGACGGCGATTTCGCTCACCGCGGCTGCGACCTCAGCCTGATCGCGCGCTGATCGGCGATGAGTTTGCGTCTGCTCTGAGGCTCCGACGATCGTGTTCAGTGGCGCGGTTTCCTACGGAGGGGCTTCCCCCAAATATCGGTGACAGCGTGTCGCGACGCAGTGGACTCCGGCTCCTGGCGAGGCTCAGGCTCAGGACTTGGTCGTGAGATCGACCAAAAAGCCACCATTGCCGGATTGATGTACACGTCGCCCTGGCGACCGTAGCCGGTTAGGCGAATGGGCATGCCCCGGGCAGAGGTGAAAGCCTCAGCGACCTGACCGGGGTCTTCGTCCACCGTTACGCGCACATTCTCGCCGGAGAAGTAGATATCGGTCGGCACAGCGTGAGTGTCGCATCGATCGACCGCCGGAAGCAGCTCCTTTGACCACGAGAACCCCACGGCGTTCGATCACGCCTGTTCCACCGCGACCCGCCGGATCCGGGCTCGTGGAGCGAGAGTAGGCTTCAGGCGTGACACCCACACCGTCCTACCATGGCCGTCGAGCGTTCGTATTCACTGTGATCGCGCTCGTGTGGAGCATCGGCCTGCTCATCGCGGCCCTCGTGGCGCCGCTATATGGATCGGCGACGCTGGTGGACGAGAACGGCCGAGGCGTGCTGCTCATCGTGGCAGTGCCGGCCGTGATCAGCGTGGCGGTGTGGATTGCGCTGTGGCGTAGGTGCACTCGCGGCAGCCGCGTCAGCGGCTATGTCGCGTGGGCGTGCGTGTCGATCCTGGCCGCCTTCTGCCTGGTCGGAATGCTCACCATCGGCGTGTTCGTGGCGCCGGTGGCGGTGCTGCTGGCTCGCGCGGCCTCGCTCACTCCGTCGGGCTCGCCGCCCGGCCCAGCCGTCAAGAGCTTGGCGTAGCTTGCTTTCGATCTGAACTGAGAAGCCGCCCTCGGCTACCGGCGTTCGGTTATGGCCTGTATTCGGCCAGCGACGCGCAGTAGACGCGGGGCGCGGCGGGCCGCGACCAAGGCCAGGCGATCGGCGGCCCGCAGTTCGCGGCCTTGGTTGGGCGCTGGCAGCGGTGCTGTGTGCTCGCCGACGGCGAACAGTTCCCATGGCCCGGGCACGCCTTTGAGCTCGCGCTCGCCGCGTGCTTGCAGGGCGATCCCGGAGCCCGTCACGAGGTCTCTGACGGTCCGTGACACCATCACCTCGCCGCCGCTCGCCTGTGCGCATACACGCGCTGCGATGTGCACGGTGATCCCGGCAACGTCGTTGGCAAGCAGCTCGCATTCGCCGGTGTGGAGTCCGGCGCGGATATCGAGGTCCAGCTCGCGGGAGGCCGCCACGATCTGCTCAGCACAGCGGATCGCGCGCGCGGGTCCGTCGAAGGTGCCCAGCGAGCCGTCGCCGATCATCTTTACGAGCCTGCCGTGGGCGGCTTCGATCTCGGCCTGCACGACGCGCTCGTGGTCGGCTAGGAGCTGACGCCAGCGTGTATCGCCGACTTGCGCCGCGCGTTCGGTCGAGGCGACGATGTCGGTGAACAAGACGGTAAGCAGCACGCGACCGGTGCTCCCGCGGACGGTCCCGAACATGAATTGCTCGGTCCGACGTGTGTAGGCCGCCATGAACTCAGCCATGCTGCCGGTCTCGGGCAGCTCCTCGTAGGTGGCGTTCGGCAGCAGTTCGACGACGTGTCTCATGACACCCTCGGGCAGGCGGTGGCCCACCGAGCGCAGCACCAGCACGCGCGCGCTGACGAGCGGCAGCACATCGCGAACGTCCGCTGCGAAGGTTGCCTCGTGGATCGTTCTTACGATGCCGGGACTCGCGGCCGCACGTTCCATCAAGGCCCCATAGGCGCACGTTGCTGCGGGTCGCGAGTGCTGGCATCTGCATACGCAACGAGTCGCCCTTGCCCCATCGCAAGTGCACATCGGCCCACGCTCGGTCGTATGCCGCGAGCTGATCCGCGTCTTCCCAGCCGACGAGCTCCTCGAACGGGGCCGAGCGCCAGCCCTGAGCAAACGGGTTCCACAGCACGAGCCCGTCGACCCGCTCGGGATGCTGGGCGGCGAACACGAGCACCCCCAAACAAGCATCGAAGATCGCGCAGATCGTCGCACTCGCGAGGCCGCACGCGTCCATTACGGCGCCCAGGTCGGCGGCGCGCTCCTCCAGCGTCGGGACATGGTCCACAGGATCTGATAGCCCTTGACCGAGCTGGTCATACATCACGATCTCCGAGCGCTGGGCGGCGCTGATGAACGCATCACTGACGGCAGTGTCCGTCCACACCAGGTCGAGGTTTCCTAGCGCCGGCGCGATCGCAACGATGCGCTGATCACCTGACCCCCACCGTTGGTAGGCGATGCTCTTCCCACTGTGCACCACGTAGCGAATCTCGGGTGGGATCTCCATCACGCCCGATCCTAGATACGCTGCCACGATTGCGACGTGCGCCACAGCCAGGCACGGTATCCAGGACTTGGTCGGCTCCTCGCTATCGGGTGCAGTAGCGAGTAGGGTGGTCAGCGGGCCGGACATCCGTTCGCGGGCAGGGCGGTCGGCCACGGCGGCTGTCTCGTTGCGCATGTAGCCGGCGTTCCACGCCGATATCGCTACGTGACTAAGCCTCCTCCGAGGAACGTCCTCTGAGGTGGCACGCCTCCACGCACCCCGCCGTGGCAATGCCCATCAGGAAACCCAACGTGGCCATGAGCCGCAGAAGGAGAAGACACATGTACGTGGTCATTAGAAGCTATTCCGGGCAGGGCAGCTCGGAGCTGTTCGATGCCCTGGCCGCGAGGGAGGAGGAGGTCAAGGCGATCATCAGCACCGTGCCGGGATTCGCCAGCTACGCAGCGTTCCGCAACAACGGCGGCGGACAGACCGTGACCGTCTGCCAGGACAAGGCGGGCACCGACGAGTCCTCCCGGCGTGCCGCCGAGTGGGTCAAGGACAACCTCGAAGTCACCGTCGATCCCCCGACCGTCTCCGAGGGCAGCACCATCCTCGACTTCTAGGAGTTCATGCAGACGGGCCCGGGAGATCGTTGACCCGGGTCCGTTGAGTCGGGATCTCCGTGGCTCATCTTGCGAGCCTTCCGTGCTGGTTCTGCTCCTGCCTGTCCGACGGGCTCGTTCCAGACTGCCATGCGAATGTGCTGAGCCTGGTCCGGACCAGAGATGGAGCAGCCCAGGACCAGCTACGCGCGCAATGGTGATGCGAGCATCGCCTACCAGGTGGTGGGCTCTGCACCGGTGGACTCGTTTTGGTCCCTGGGTTTGTCTTCCATCTGGATTTGTGGTGGGGGCTTCCTCAGCTCAGACAAACGCGTTCGTGCGGGCGCCCCGCGTCGTTCGCTCGCTTGATCCTCTACGGATCGAGTCCCCGGTTCTCCAGCAATCCGGACTTTCTTCCAGAGCGGCGCGAGTTCTTCGAGCGGGTCAGACGCGACACGCGGTCGATCGTCGAGCACTGGGGCGAGGGTCGCTCGCTGGAGCTATTCTGGCCGAGCGTTGCCGGCGATGAGGGGAAGATGAGCCGGGCCTTCGCGTTGTGGGAGCGGGCGTCGGCAAGCCCAGCGATGGTGAGCGCCGTGTTCGCGGCGTGGTGGGAGATCGATGTAATCGGCGTGTTGGGCGTGATCGGCGCGCCGACGCTGGTCGTGCACCGGACCGGAGACCGAGTGCTGCCTGTGGAGGCCGGCCGCTACCTGGCCAATCGCATCCCCGACGCGCGCTTTGTAGAGCAGCCCGGTGTGGACCACATGGCGTTTGCCGACCCGGAGCCGCCGATAGACGAGGTCGAGCGGTTCTTAACGGGGGGCCAAGAAGCGCCGGGAACGAGACCGCGTGCTGGCGACCGTGCTGTTCACCGACATCGTCTCCTCAACGGACCGGGCCGCGGAGCTGGGGAATCAGCGCTGGCGTGAGCTGCTCGAGGCCCACGACGTGAGCGTGCGTCGTCAGGTGGCGGCGCATGGTGGACGGGTGGTGAAGAGCCTCGGCGACGGGTATCTTGCGACCTTCAACGGCCCGGCGCGAGCCACCCGGTGCGCCTGTGAGCTGGCCGAAGACGCCCATCGCTCGGGCTTCAATTAAGGGTCGCTGCGCACACGGGCGAGTGCGAACTGTTGGGCGATGATGTGGCGGGCATCGCGGTGCATGTCGGCCCCAGAGTCCTCGAAATGGCACGCCCACGAGAGGCTGGTCTCAAGCTCGGTGCGCGATCTGGTTGTCAGCTCAGGCATCCAGTTCACAGATCGCGGCACCCACGACTGGAGGGGCGTGCCAGGCCGGTGGACCCTCCTGGCCGTCGAGCCAGCCCATCGGGCCCGCTCCCAAACGCCCCAATGGAAGGCTCCGGACCGGCTTGCCCCCAACCTCGAGGCCGCCCAGCTCGGTGACTGCATCACCCTGCGGATCGTGCGGCACACACCCGCGGTTGCGCGATTTCTCTTTCGCGTCTCAAGCGGAAGCCGACAGAAGCGCTCGCCCCACACGTAACACGCTGTGCTTGACGCGCAGCGCCCCGATTGTGAGAGCGTGGATCTTCACGCGGGGTCCCCCGTTCTCGGGACGATGCGGCTGTCCCAGCGGTCGTGATAGGGGCGCACGCCGAACAGTTTCGCCAGCGCCGCCAGCGGCGGAAGGATCAGGTTTTGGATCCAGATCGGCGGCGCGGTGGCCCGGCTTTCGTGACGGAAGTACCAGCAGGTCGCACCGAGCTGGAGCGGATTCTTCGGTGACCCACGGGGTGTGGTCTTGCCTTCGTAGCCGAGCCCGCTGAAGGCCTCGAACATCTCCTTGGTGTGGAGCGATGGTCGGAGTTCGACCACCCCTTCGACAGCGATCGATCCGGGGTTTGACTCGGAGTGACGGACGCCGACGGGCACTACGAGCGTCTCGCCCGGGCCGACGACGCGGGGCTCGCCGTCAAGAGTGAACTGCGCCTGGCCCGCGGTTATCGCGAACCGCTCCTCTTGGTGGGGATGGACGTGCTCGGTGATCGAGCCGCCGGGCATGCTGCGCCAGGTGAATCGCACGACATCTTCGCGAGCATCTTGCGGGGTGGCGGTGAACTGGACCGACTCGCCGGTCGCCGGATTGGAGAACTGCCGGAACCGGGCGGGGGCAACGTCCGGAATGGTCATGCCAGGAGGCCTTCGTGGGCTCCGTTGGAGCTGCCATTTCGGTCGCGGTACCACGCGACCGTCGCGGCGATCGCCATCGGCAGCGGTGTGGCGTCGGTCCCGAACGTCGACTGGTACTTGGTGGTGTCGAGCACGAACGGCTGCTCGAACTCGTAGGAGAGCTCTACGAGTTCGCGGATCGTCGGGTTGAATAGCCCGAGGGCGCGCACGGCCAGCTTGGGCAGCGATCGAACGCCGACGGGGTGTCCGACGTCGCCGGCGACGAGCTCGAGCAGCTGTCGGGTGGTGACTGTCTCCGGGCCGGGCAGGTGCCAGACACCACCGACGGCGCGCTCGTCGGTGCCGAGCGTCGCTAGACCGGTCGCGATGTCCGGGATGTAGCTGTAGGTGTGGGGCAGGTCTGGGTTGCCGATGAAGTCGGCGCGTTTGCACGCGACAGCGTTGCCGAACACGCGCTCGCCGAGCGATGACTCGGTGGCGCCGACGCCGAAGAAGTCAGATGCCCGCCCGATCGCGATTCGGATTCGCCCGGCATCGGCAGCCTCGAGCAGCTCCTGGGTCATGGCTGCTCGGGTGCGGCCTTTGACGGTCGTTGCGGCCAACGGGAGATCCTCAGTCATCGGCTCACCCCCGGTGGGGCCATAGCCGTATACGTTCTCGAGGCTCACCAGCACGGCGTTGTTGCGCTCTGCAGCGCTCAGCACCCCCCGCTGCAGCGGGGGAAAGCGTTTCGGCCAATCGGTGTACGGCGCGTTCAGGCACTGGTAGACGACCGATGCGCCTTTGGCCGCATCGGTAGCGGCTTCGGGGTCAGTTGCGTCAGCAGCCCGCCAGTCGACTCCGTCGAGCGGTGCCAATGGCCGGTTCCGCGACACGATCCGAACCGGAACACCGAGCCCGGTCAGGCGGGCAGCGAGGGCACCTCCGACCTGCCCGGCGCCGAACACCACATGTAGCCGATCGTCACTCATCGCTGCGCTCCCGCGGCAACGGACACCGCGGCAGTGCCGACGCTGTCCTGTTCGGCACGACGGACTCGCGCGAGATCGTGGAAGCCGGCGACGGCAGTACCGAGCAGCAGCACCCCGGCGGCGATGCCCGTGGTGGCGACAAGCGGAGTCCCTGACATCGTCGTCACGAGGATCACTGGCCCGACGGTCAGTGCCCATCCGACCGGCCGGTAGCGCGGGATGTGGACTCGGTAGTCGAGCCACAGCAGCAGCGGTCCGATCGTGATCGCGATAGAGACGGCAGCAGCCAGTCCGAGTGACCGGCGGCGCTGACGATCACCGGCAGGACGATCGCGGCGGCGAACTCGATCACGGTGGCGATGGTCACGGCTAGCTCGATCCGCTTGCCCTCCGGACTGCTCGGCCGCGGAGCGGTGCCCCGAGCGTCCGTGACCGCGTAGAAGAACACGCCAATCACGATCACGCCGAACACCGCGACCAGCACATCCGCCGCGCGACCGCCGACCACGATGCTTCCGCGCACCAGCCAGAAGGCGGCGAACGCCGCCTGGATCAGCCCGCCGACCCACCGCACGCGCCTCGACCAGGCCGCGGTCGGCGTCAAATCAGCGGAGATCGTTCCGGGGCTCAGACCGTCCCGGTCAATCGCCCCCAGGGCGGACCCCACGGCGTGCTCCGCTTGGTGCTCGCTGACCGGCATGGCTGGCTCCTTTCGCTGACCCTCGAGCAACGTGGCGGCCGGCGACAGCCGAGTCCCGATGTCTACACCACACCGTACTCTTGTTGCAAAAAACTAGCAAACCAATTCCAGAAGATTTAACCTAGGGCCGCCATGAGCAAATGGAGCTTCCAACCACACGCGAGTCCTCGCCTGCATCGCCGACGACCCGTACGCTCCCTGTGGCGAATTGGTGCGCCGACACGACCCCGATGGCGCGGCGAGGTTTGATGCGGTTAGCGGCGCTACGCGTCCTTGCCAGCCATACGCGCGATGGCCAGGTTGAGCGTCTCCCCGGCACTGAGCAGATCGTGCCGTTCGACGGGCAGACTGCCGCGGTCGCCGGCGTTTCCTTCAGCCCCGACGGGAGCACCGTGGTGAGCGCCTCCAACGACGGTACCGCCCGACTGTGGCGCTCGAGTGGTCCGCAGCTCGCCTCCATCTACCGACCGAAGACGTCAACCTGCAGCAGATGCAGCTGCACAACGGTCGAGTAACCGTGGTCGATTCGGGACAAACTACCCCCGCTACCGTGGAGACACTCCAAGTGCCGTCGGGCCGGCTGCTCGCGCGCTCCCGCTTCGGTATCGGCAGCTTCGTCCAGCTCGATGATGCAGCCACACAAGCGACCATCTCCCCGCCCGGAGGATCAAATCGGCCCACGTCCCCGCCGGTCTGGAACATCGCGCTCCACCGCTTGACCGAGCGATTAGCGCCGGCATGGACCAACGCCGACGCGTTCAGTCCCGGTGGCTTGCGGAGTGGTCATCGTCTGGGACGCGCGCACCGGTCGACTGATCCGCCGGGTCAACCAGGGCGGAGAGGTCTCCTCAGCCTCTCTGAACGCCGACGGCTCGCGCCTGCTCGTCTCCTCGTGGGACTCGCGCGCCACGATCTGGAACCTCAACACCGGCAAGCCCGCGGTTAATCTGATCGGTCACACCCGCGGCATCCAGAACGCCACGCTCAGCCCCGACGGATCACGCGCCCTCACAGCCAGCCTCGATCACACCGTGCGCCTCTGGAACGCGCGCACCGGACAGGGAATGCGCGTGCTGACCTTCGCCGGCGATCCCACCGACGTTGCGTTCAGCCCAGACGGCTCGCAATTCGCCGTTGCCGACGACACCGGAACGGTGTCCGTCTGGAACACCTGTCCCGCCTGTCAGGACCCGCATGGACCTCTCACGCTCGCCGCACCCCACCTACACGATCAGCTCACGACGCTCGAGCGGACCGTCGTGACCAGCTCCTAACGACACCAACGACGGCGCGCCGAGCGCCATAGCGAGGCAGTGAGACTCGCGATTGTTGACGGCACGTCCAGTGAGCTGTCGATCGACCGCCGGTTCGGTGAGGCAGCGATCCAGCTGCTCGACCGCGACGTCGTTCGGATCGGGAGCGACTGGGTCGTGGCCCATGACGGCGATGTGCATTCGTGAGCGAGACTCAGCCTTTCCCTTTTGGGGTTACTGGCACTGTCCCTCATCGATCGTGCGGGACTCGGTGGCGAGTCGGCCCGCTGAGCCGCGGCTACAGCGGGGTTCAGTCCAGAGCGCCAGCCGGCAGTACAAACCGGCTCGCCGGCCGTGGTGCTGCTCCGCCGTCGCCGCTGAGGTGCGATCCGTGTATGCCGCGCCTCGACGGGGAAGCAACGGCTGCCTCGGGCTCCCCGTGATGGCCGATTATCCACTCCATGACCGCAGGGAAGTCGGCGCCCTCAGCGAGGATCGCCGCCCGCTCGATGACCTGCCCGCCCGAGGCATGAGGGCGCGCTAAGCGGGTCACCAAGGCAAGAATCGCGTCATCGTCCACCCCCACACCGTACTCGCCGCCCGCGAAATCACGAATCTCGATATCGGACGCCTTGTGCCTCCTCGTTGGCGGGTGCACCGTTCGTTGTCATGAAAACCGGGGGCCGAGGGGCGCTTGGGATTCTTCTTGGGATGCTGCTTGCTGGGGCGCCGGCGGCGGCCAGTGCCAACTCGACCTTTTGCGTGCCGAACACAGCGATCGCGGGATGTCCGGCGGGGGCGACGGGCAGGACCAACATTGCCACCGCACTGTTCTCCGTCAACAACGACGTGACGAGTGCGCACGACACGATCAGGATCGGGCCCGGCACCTATCCAGAGGGAGGGTCGATCCTCACGCACGTGTCGGGCCACCGCGTCGACATTGTCGGGGCGGGCGCGGGGCAGACCGTGATCCGCCCGTCGGGCTCATCGGGGGTTACGACGCTTACGGTCGCGGAGCCGAGCTCGACGGTACGCAGTCTTACCATCGGCACCGACGCGGGGACATTCGCTGAAGGTCTCGAGTTGTCCAGCACCGCCACGCGGGTGAGCGTCGCCGCCGCTAGCCTGGTGGTGGGCCGGCTGGCGGGTCAGCCGGCGGTCGCTGGGAGCGCTTTGAGTCGCTCGAAGGCGGCCTTGAGTTCTGTGACCCAGGGCCATGTGTTCTGCAGGTGGAGCTTCGCGCGCCGTCCGGAGAACGCTAGCCGCGCGGCGACATGCAGCAGCCGGTAACGCAGCCGCTTGGGCTCGGCCTTGGCCAGTTCTCCGTCGAGGATCAGCGCTTGGGTCCAGACGAGCAGGTCGTGCGCGAGCGCGACGATCTCGAGCCACACCTCGTTGAGCTGAAACGCCTTGAACGGGAATTTGGACAGGCCGGTGTCCTTGTCGTCGCGGATCCGGTCCTCGACGTGCGCGTGCTGGCGGTGGCGGCACTCCAAGACGGCGATGTTCTCGTCGGGCTGGTCGGTGAGGATCGCTTGGAAGCGGTACCCGTCGT
Organism: uncultured Solirubrobacterales bacterium; assembly: GCA_963796885.1. Classification (GTDB taxonomy): domain Bacteria; phylum Actinomycetota; class Thermoleophilia; order Solirubrobacterales; family Solirubrobacteraceae; genus Palsa-465. The sequence goes on along the minus strand of CAWCNP010000022.1, from coordinate 295,920 downwards.
GGTCGGTGAACGACAGCTGCCCGCCGGGGTGCGGACGCTCACGCCGCACGATCAGCCGGCAGCCCTCGGGCCAGGCCGACAGATCAACCGTGTCGGTGATCTCACAGACCTCGCCGTTCTCACGCTCGCTGCCGTCCTGGTCAAGCGCCCGGACCCACGCGTCTTCGGGGATCGTGAGGATCGCGGCGCGGACCTGCTCGGTCAGCTCGTAGCCGACCGAGAAGCACATGTTCGCCTCGCGGCAGTAGTCAACGAGACCATACGTCGCGCCGGCGGAATCCGCGCGCACCAAGATCTCCAAGCCCTCGACGTACTCGGCCGGGATCTGCGCCAGCGCCCGGTCGATCACCGCCACGTGATCATCGGCGGTGTTCGACCCGGCGTTGCCGGGCCGCAACAGCCCGCCGAGCGCCTCCCCGGTCTCATCGAGGTAGACCTGCAACGGGTGAAACCCGTAGCCGCCCTTGTAGTTCCCGGCCGCCTGCTCCTTCTCCGAATGCGCGGTGATCAGCGTCGCGTCAACGTCGAGCGTCAACCGTTCAGGCGCACCATGCAACTCCCAAAACCGCGCAGGGGTGTACTGACGCTCCGGGCTAGTGGTGCAACCCAGTCGCTTGGAGTCGTTCTCGACGGAGGCACACTCAGCAACAGCACGGTCGCCGCTCACGAGGGGGTGGCCGTCATCGGCGGCAGGATCACCGCCACCCGGATCAGCGGCGATCTTTGGTGTGGGGATCGACGAGGGCACGCTCACGATCGACGATTCGCTGATCACGACCACCCCGGGCCCTCCCAGCGAAGAGGCGGTTAGCGACGTCGTCACCAGCACGATCCCGCTCGCCACCACGGCAACACTCAAGCTGCGGCATGGCACGCTGATCGGCGACGGATCGAGCGGCTCTTCCGGCGTGACTTGCGCAGCGATTGGCCCTGTGGCTCACTGATGCGCCGGTGGCGCTCGAGCTTACAGCTTGGCCTGATCGAGCAGCATGTAGCGGTCGGAGTAGTCGATCGTCAGCCGGAAGGTCTTGAGGACGTTGTAGCCGAGCACACCGTCCACCCGGATCCCCACTGCCTTGCTGATGACCGACAGGGTCATGATCCCCACGTCCACTTCGCGGACGCGGATCGTCCCCACCATGAGTTCCTCGATGCGGCCGATCTCCACCTCAGAGCGGCCCCCGGCGCTGAGCGCATACGCCTGCGGTGTCTTCAGGCGCGCCACGCGGGCGTTGCGGGCCGTGAGGCGCGAGATGATGGTCATGGACGCCCCCGTGTCGATGACCAGGTTGTAGGGGCCGTGCTCGTTGATCGATGCTTTGACGATCAGGAGCGGATGTCCCTCGGTCACCCGAAACGAAATTCGCTCGCTAGCGCGCGATGACCCCACCACTTCTCTCGCAACGCTGATTCCGGCCGATCATGTTTGCGAGCATTCTTCCTGTTTATGAAGCGGCCGCCCTACCGCTCGCCCCGGGGCGCCGGCCGATCGCCGGCCGAGCGTCATCGGGGACCTTGCGCCGCGGGGCAACAGATGTGACCCCAGCGTTCGGTCAGAGTTCCTGTCTGATCGAGATGCAGCGGGCGGGTAGCCGAATCAGCGCGACAATGCAGGCCATCGACGCGAAGCCACCACCTCCGTCAATCAGGCTGGTTGCCCTCCTGATTCTCGGCGGTGTGGGACTCGGCTTAGTGGTGGTCGTCGGGGTAATCACGACGTGGGGCTGGACACTGTTCATCCCGGGACTCGTGGCGCTCCTGTCATCCCTCGTTGGAGTCTGGATCGTCCAGAAAGCGCGCGTTAAGTCACTCCATTGGGCGGTTTCCGGCTCGAGCGAGATGCAGCTCTCAGGTGCCGTCCTGCAGCTGGCGTTCGGGCTGTTCGTTCCGCGTGGTGCGGCCCGGTTGTCTCTAGGAGGGACGTATGTCTGTCGATCAAACGGGGCACCCCTTCGCGGCGCGGGGTCTCCGCGAGCCCCGGAGGACGTTAGCTTCAGCGTCTGGACGGAGACGTCACGTACGATGCGCGAATGAAGATCCTCCGTTTCGACGAGAGCGACGCAGAGGACATTGGGCCACGGCCTTTCGCCGTGCAAGGCGTCTCGGGAATGCACCTCGGGGAAGGTGGTGGCGACGCCCATGCCTATGTGATGCACTTCCGCCCCGGCGGACTAATCAGTCCACACGAAGCTGGCTTCGGGCAGCTTCTTGTCGCTCTCGATGGGAGCGGTTGGGTCGCAGGGGGCGATGGCGAGCGGCGAGCAATCGTCCGAGGCGAAGCCGCCTTCATCGCGCGGGGAGAAATTCATTCCAAGGGCAGCGACAGCGGTCTGACGGCGCTGATGGTTCAGGTCCGCGACTTGAGTGTCTAGCTCGCTCGTCGCCTGCTGCTCCGTTTCGATCGTTGCACCACTCTCGCCGGCCGCTCGGAGAGTGGTGGGTTCGTTCCGTTGCGAAGTCGCGCGATGGCCCTCGCGGGCTTCCGCTCCGTGGCTAAGGAGGCGTCGGCCGTATCCGTTGTGCGTTGATTGCGGACAGTGGGAGAATCGTCGAACATCGAATCTCAGATCGGCCGGGTTCGTACCAAGGGGGATTCACCTGTGGGCACGAGTTACCTCGCGTCTCAGTTACGCGAACGTGATGGCGACGATCGCTATGTTCATCGCGCTCGGGGGCGGCGCGTACGCCGCGTTCACGCTGCCGAAGAACAGCGTCGGCACGAGGCAGCTCAAGGACAGGGCGGTGACGAAGAAGAAGCTCGCGTCCGAGCAGTCGTTTGTCGCGCCGAAGCTCGCGAGCGGGGTCACCGCTCAGGGTCCCCGGGTCCCCCGTTTTCAACCCGGGTTATATGAAAGACAACTTCGGCTTTGTCCACCTCAAAGGGGCGTACAACTGCGGGGGGACGTTAGGCCGGTTGCTGTTCCAGCTCCCTGCGGGCTACAGACCGAGCAAGATCGCGGAGGGGGCGGCGTTCAACAATTCGCCGTCGCCGGGATTCTGGGAGGTCTTCCCGTCGGGGAGCGTAGAGGCGAACTGCGGCACGACCGGGGTGGCTTTCTTGGACGGCGTCGTCTCGCCGGCCGCTGGAACCGCCGGAACCTAGAACCCGATCAGCGACACGCGCGGTCTGCGTCCACGAGGGGCGAGCTGGAGTAGTCACTCCTATAGGTGAACGACCAATTCACCCGCGCGCGGATGCTGCCGCGTTGATCAAAGCATTCCTGCTTGATGGACAGTTCCTCGCGCGCGGTTGTTGTGCATCCTGGCCAAATCGCCGAGGCATGGCTGTGCGACGGCTTAGACGAGGCGAGACGCGGCACGCTGGCGGGAATGTCCCGCAGCGGCGCGACCTTGGCGCGCTCGACGCGGAACACGTGGCCAGTAGGAGGACGCAGAGCGCTCACGAGCACGTCCTGACAGGCCCATCTTGGGACATATTGGCGACATTTGGGGCCAGTCGCGTCGCTGCGGCTCACCCCGGAAGGCCTCGATAGCAGCGCTCTTTTCATGCCGCCGGTGGGGATCGAACCCACGACCTTCGGATTAAAAGTCCGCTGCTCTGCCAGCTGAGCTACGGCGGCTTGCAACCATGATCGCGCAAGCGGCGTCCTCGGTGCGGGGCGAGCCGCGCGATGTGGACTGTGCCTGACCGCCGATCGAGCGCTCGCTCAACCCGACCACGCACGGCCCGAGCGCGCACTCGCCCGGCGAAGTCGTTGGCCTCGGGCGGACATGGCCGAGACCCCACGGAATACGGCCCGGCGGAGGGGATCGCGCCGCACTGTGCCTGAGGTCTCTGGCCGAGTGATGATCGGTCGCCTCGACCTACAATCAGCCACGCGCCCCCATGGTCTAGTGGTCTAGGACGCCTGCCTTTCACGCAGGAGATCGCCGGTTCGAATCCGGCTGGGGGTATTGGGGATTCGGCAAACCCGACGCCCATTCAACGCCCATTTGCCTCGAGCAGAGCCCGGATGCGTTCCTCCGAATCCTCGACCAGATGCCCGTAGTGCTTATCGATCGTTCGGACGCTCGCGCCCATCACACGGGAGAGGTCGAAGATCGAGACACCGGCTGCCAACGCCTCGGACGCAAACGTGTGCCTGAGCGCGTACGGGCCGCGCTGCTCGATCCCCGCCGCCTCGAGCGCCGGGTACCACTCCCGCATCCGCCAGTGGTCAAGGTTGATGTAACCGCCCTCCGGGGCTGTGAAGACGAGCGGGGTGTCGAGTCTTGGCGGGATCGCGTCGAGCGCCTCCAGCGCCCGCGGGGTGAGCGGCACGCGGCGGGGTTTGCCCGTCTTGGTCGCGGCGTAGCTGCGCCCGTCTGTGACTCGCTGGCGCACGATCACGACGCCGGCGCGGCGGTCGATGTCCTTGCGCTCCAATGCGATCCACTCGTTTGTCCGCAGGCCGGTTTCGGCGGCGAAGATGACCAGCGGCCCGTACGGCGTGCCGAGCTCCTCGGCGATCATGTCCACCTCGGCGCGCGTGAACGGCTTGACCTCCTCAGCACGCGGCTCCGGATTCTTGCCGTAGTCCAGCGCGGCGTTGTGGCGAATGTATCCCCAGCGGACGGCTGCGGCGAGGACCTGGCGAAACGCTCTCGTGCCCCGGTAGCGCGCATGGTCGCCTGGGAGCGTTGCGCGCCAGCGGGCTATGTCGTCGGTCGCGTGCTCGAGTTCGGAGAGCTTCCACGATCCGAAGCGGTCAAGCGGCGGCGCGAGCCATTCGCGCAACGTCTCGCGCGTCTTCGGCGCCACGGTGGGCTCCCAGCGCGCCAGGTACTCGGCCACGAATCTGTCGAACGTGACCTCGGCGCTCGGAGCTCCGCGCTGCAGCCGTGGCGCTACCTGCTCGCGAAACCACGTTCTGGCTTCGGTCTTCGTGCGGAAGCCCGACTGGTAGTGGCGCTGGTCGCCTTCGCGCCAGCGGATGCCGTGACCGTTGCGGGTCTTGTAGACGTTGCCATTCTGGGCGGGCATCAGTTCGTCTCCTGAAGTGGCCGGGGCAACCAGCCGCCCTCCTCGAGATGTCGCATCGCATATGCCCACGCCCGTCGCTCCAGACTTGTCGCGTCGGGGTTGATCGGCCGCATGCGCCCTTCGTCGCGGAGACGAACCGTCGGAGCGGCCAGACAGTCGACGCATACCGGCCACGCGAAGTGGGCGGGCATACCGATCTCATCACCTTCAACATCGACGCAGATGGCGCCCGTGATCTGCTGGTCGTCGCCGTCGCAGAAGCCGCACGGACCGCGTTCGATGGACGTTGCCGCGTTGAAGGTAGCGTTCGGTTTGGCGGGCATCAGTCCCTCCGTGTTTGGGGTGGCTTGTTGCTGCTCGGCGTCCGCGTACTTCGCGTGACGCCACACATCGAATGGTTCGCTCATTCGGACTCCTCGTCTTCGGCTGCGGGGCCTGTCCCCCGCGTGGTAGTTCGCAATAACGATCCTACCCCGCAGCCTGTGCCGGCCGCATCCGTAGAAGCTGGCAGGTAGCGTCCATCGTGGGCGACGTCGGTCGTGGTAGTTCGCACTCCTCGTCCCGGCGTCGCCCGATCTCCAAGCCATCCCTCGAGTTCGTCCGGCCGATAGCGGATCTGACCGGACGGCAGCCGCACCGCCGGCAGATCGCCGGCGCGCGTCCAGCGCAGCACGGTCGCCGGGCTCACGTCGAGCAGATCGGCGACGTGACGCGCGGTGAGCAGCGGTCCGCCCACCTAGACGACCCTCGAATCAGCGCGGGCCTGGTCGTCGAGCGCGACCACAAGCAGCGCCGCCGCGGGAAGCGCAGCCGGCTCGAGCTCACGCATGACGAGCGCCTTGAGCAGTCTGGCGGCGCCGGTTGGTGGCATCCGCCGCCGGTCAACAAGCCGGTCGGCGCGATGCTGACGCCAGTCCGGGGAGGCGAGATATGCGGCGTAGTCACGACGGCCCATTTACGCTCCCACGCCGGCCGTTCCCGCAGGTAACCGGTAACCGCAGGTGCTCTTTATCGCGCACGCGCGCACGCGCGCACACACGTAGAGGGTGGTTACCTGCGGATACCTGAAGTTCTCGGCTATCAGGACTCCCACCCCTCCGGGACACAAAAAAACTTCCATTGCAACTTCCCGCTGAACCCGGGTTCGGTCGCTTTGATCCGTCCTTCGGCCCCCCGCTTCACCCACCCCAGCGAACTCATCGCCCGGCTCACGCCATCCGGTGGAGAACCGGTCCGCCCCCGGACAAACACCTCAAACCACCCGGTCCGGACATAACGGATCGCCGTTTTGGTGTCCAAGAGCACAAGATCGGTCCGCGAAGACTTCTCAAGCGCCGAGAACGCCTGCCACCGCGACGCCTGGTCGTCCATCTCCACCTCGCCGATCACGGCTGAGTGGAGATACTCCGCGCCGAGCTCCCACGCCCGATCCTCAATCTCAACGCTCTCATGGTGATCCGCGAGCAGGTGGAACAACACCAAGGCGCGTACCACGTCCGGCGCCTTCAGTACTGGGGCGGCGCCAGCCTGCAACGCCAGTTCGGCGGTCAGTTTCGCGATCGTGGAGAACCGGCCGAGCGGGTCGAGCACGATCCGCTCACCGTCGTCCAAGTGAATGTGAGCAATCGCGTTTGACCCGCGACCGTAGACACGAACGACATCGATTCGTCTGCCGACCTCACCAAGCCCGAGCAGAACGTTCAGCTCGTCAAGCGATGCGACCGCCTCCGCCGACGGCTTGTACCGTGCGACGCTCTGTGCGATTCCGCGGACCTCGGTGTCGGCGAGCGGTGGTTTGCAACGCTCGCGGTTCTCCACCAGCAATGCCGCCGCGATGCCGTTCTCGCTGAACCCTCGACGGCGCATCGTGCCGCCGAGACTCGCGAGCGTCGAGTTGCGCTGCTGCGCGGGAATGTCCCCCTCGACCGAGGGCGCGGCGCCGTTCTGACCGGCGGTGAGCAGCTGCAGCAGCCACCCTGGCGCCGCGCTCATCGAAACCCCGTCCGGCGGCTCCCGCCATTCGTAGACGCCGTTCGCGTGCGGTGACGGTGGCAGCAGCACGTACCCACCGCGACCTCTCACGTCAATACCGGCCGGCAGGCGGCCTCGGCCGTTGCTGACAACGCCGCGGAGGTAGATGTGGCGGCCTGGCCTTGGCGTGTCGACCTCGATCGTGGGCGGTAGCGGCCCATGTTCGGCCTCGAGCGCGGCGAGCGCGGCCGGGTCGTCTACGTCGAGCGCGAACCAGTCCGGACCGGTGGGCGTGGCAATCCCGGCCGTCGGCCACTTCCCCCACCATGCGCGTATCCGCGCCTCGTCCGTGCTGGCGTCCTTGAATCCGTGCTGTGTAAGCGGCCGCTTGTCAGCGCCGACGGGGAAGATCGGGCGATCGCGCGAGCCGTAGCTGAGCGCAGCGTCAAGCAGTCCGCTCATGCCAGCGCCGTTCCCGCAACTTGCGCGAAATACCGGCCCAGCACGGCGGAGATGTGCTCAGCGCCGTAGCGTGAGCGGACGCCAACAAAGGCGGCCGAGGGAAAACCGTTCATCCCGATGAACGGTTTTTGCACCGCGCCGAGCGCCACGATTTTCGTCTGATCGGTCGGCTGCTCGCCGGCGAAGGCGACCGGATCGCTGCAGCGGCAGTTGATGCCCGTGGCGCTCATCCCTCACCGTCCTCGAGCGACAGTTGGACGCCGGTCGGATCAGGATGAACTTCAGGAGGGGCCGAACCCCGGGAGGCCAGCTGGTCGTAACACCGCCGGCAGATCCGCCAATAGCGCATCGGCGACCGCTCCTGGCACCGATGGCAGACCGGCGCCGGAACCACAACGGCAGGGACAGAGCGACGTCGCCGGCGACTCACGCCGCCCGCTCCCAAAGAGACGCGAGATAGCGGTCAAGCACGCCGCCGATCGGGCGCAAACCGGCTAACGGCCCAGGCTCACCGTCCGATAAGTCAGGATCGCCGCGCGAACTACTGCGCGACGAGCGACGCGACCCGCGCCGGCGAGCATTACGCCGAAGACGTGGCGCACGGCCACCCGGACGAGCGACCATCGCGCCGTGGCCGCCACCGCGCCAATCACGAATGGCGGCCAGCAACCACCGGCCATGCTCACGCTGCGACCGGGCGCCGAAAACCTCGACCACCAGGCGCCCATCCTTCTCATAGCGGACGACAGAGGCGTCCTCGGGCGCATCGCGGAAGATTGACGAGCCGCTAGCCGGCGGACGCATTGGTCAGGAGCGTGGACATGAGCGGTCACGTCGCAGTGTAGGTCAGGCCGCGGCGGAACCCAAGAAGGGCTTGAAGAGGCGAACGGCGCCGACCCGATCAGGCCGACGCCGCCAACCAACCACTCATGAACTGCTCACCAACCGCGGGAGACCAATCCCGCAAAGCTGAGCGTACCAGCCCTAAAGGCGACAACTCAGCCAGCCGGCGAATGGCGCCACGGCGGGTCGCCCTCCAACTGCCCGCGCCACCGATCACGCTGCCCCTGCGTCCCGAACCCAGCATCCAACTCGCGCCACGCCTCCTGATCGCAATGCGCCGGCGTGCAGCAGAACGGCCAATACAAGTCGCCGGCGGGCTGCTCGGGCGTCTCGCTCGGCCACACGCCCGCCGGCTCGTCCAACCGCTCGAGCCCACGCAGCGCCTGAAGCACGCCCGCCAAACCTCGAGCTGACAACGCCTCGGTCTCCACCACCTGCCGAAGCTCGGCACGCAAACGATCCGGCGGGACCGGCGAGCTCTCAACCACAGCCGCCAGCCTGCACAACGCGCTGGCCTTCGCCTGCAATGCCGGCTCGCTCGACGCCTCGGCTAGCGCCAAACGGGCGAGTGCGTCAAGCCTGGTGCCCATTGTGTGTGCCTTTCAGTCGTGTGTGTAAACCAGCCACTGTTCCCAGCGCCGAGCCATTCGATGGTCTTTTGCGGCGTAGCCTGGCGTTTTGCGGCCCTCGCCTCCCCGGCGTGGTTCGGATGTCCGTAGGAGGGCTTAGGTGCGCTCTGAGGGGGTGTCATCGGGGGGGTGGTGGGGCGCTCAAGAACCTGAACGCCGCGATGTACTCATCATGCAAACTCATACTTTGAGGTTGCTCTTGACCGTTGCGACGATTCGCCACCACGTTTCGCAGACTTGTCAAACTTTGACAAGTGCCGTTCAGGAACTCCTCATACTTTGAGGAGTTCCATTCAGGTCGGTTCGCTGGGCCCTGCGTCGCCGGTCCGAGTAGATCACCGATCAGCAACTCAGTCCGCCGTATCTCGGCCTGAGCTGCATGTCGGGCCGCCTCGGGGGTGTCTAGGGACTGCTTGGGTCAGCTTGGCCCGAAATTCTGGGCTGAAGCAGTCGGAGCGAGCCCGTCCGCGATCAAGAATCGCGTGCAACGCCTGCAAGCAAAGGCGATCGCGCCAGACGAGGAGGGCGCGGGCCGCTCGGAGACCGAGAAGCGCGAGGAGCGCGCCACAAAGCGGTTGCTTTCTCAAGCCGATCCGAAGACCCTCAAGGGGACTCCAGGATGGCTGATCGGTCGGGGGTGTCTTGGGAGGCTCCATCGACTGATCTAGAAAACGTTGATCGGGATCAACGGTTTCCGCCCTAGGGACTCCCCAATTGGGGACAAGTTTCAAGTTCATCGGGATGAACTTGAAATCCAAGGATGGTCGGGGATGGTCGAGGATGGTCAATGGCTCTGTCTCTGGATGCGGCTCTGTTCGTGGTCGTGGTTGCTCTGTTCGGATGGTCGATCGGATGGCATGGATGGTTCACCCATGATGTGGTGGATGGTCACGATCGGCGTGCGCGTCGACGACGACCGCTCTGTCCGCTGGTCTGTCGCTCCGACTGGCGGTTGGGGTCGTGCGCGACCGGGTTGCGGTTCTGAGAACGTTCGATCCGCTCGCCGTTGACCATTACGGCGGTGGTTCGGCCGGCCTTGAGATTGCTCTGGAACTCGGTTAGCGCGGCGAGGCGGTTGAGTGGCCGCGGGTCAATCCGGGTCAGGTCCATCAGTTGTGCTCGGCGGTGAGTGCCGGGTCGAGTGCGGCGAGCCGCTCGAGGATCCGTTCTCGCTCGCCGAGCAGGTCGGCCATCTGGCGGACCATCCTGTCGGCTCGCGCGTGACGGGTTGCCGGGTCGCCGGGATCCTTGACGAATGCGTGCATCCGCTGGTTCAGGTCGCTGATCTCAGCTTCGTAGTGCGCGGCCTGGGCTTTGACTTCTTGCAGTCCCGCTATCCGGTCACAGTTGCGCACATCGTCTCCCCTTTGGTCGGACGTGACTCGGCGGCGTTACCTGACCGGAATTGCGGGAAAGGAGCAAATCCCGCAGCGCCGCCGAGCCCACGTCACGCCTGTGTCAGCTTATCTCCAGGTCCGCGAGGCTGAAAGCTTCAGGCCTGTGCACAGCCAGCGCGGCGCGGCACTCGGCCCTGACGGCCACCTTGTTGAACTTGAAGAACACGTCGTGTTGATTTGCCACCTCGATGACGAGTCCGCCGCGGCGATACAAGGTCGCGGCGGTGGAGAACGCGCCGACGAGCGCCTGGCCGGCGGGGATTGCGGTGGTGATCGCGACTCGCTTGCCGAACAGTGTCTCGCCCGGCTCGCCGGCGCCGGTCGAGAATGGACTCCCGGCGAGATAGTTGTACGTCGAGTCTTTCAGCAGTCTCATCTCTGACCATGATTGAGGGTGAATGGCGATGCCGTCCGGTTCGAGGTAACTCTCGCGCGCCTTGGTCAGAGCAGCGAAGACGTGATCGACCGCGGTTGCGTTCGCGGCGGCGCTGGTGATCGCCTGATTGCCCTCCGGGACTCGGTTCAGGAGTCCGACGAGCTGGGCGCCGGCGCCGTGACCGCTCACGACTTGCGCCTCGAGCTCCTGATTGACGAACAGTCCCAGGCGCTGGTTGAGATACGTCTGCAGCATTGGGCTGTCTTCGAGGATCTCGTCGCTCAGTGGCATGAACACGGCGAACTTGCGGACGGGTTCGTCGACCTCATCGAACTCGATCGCGGCCTCAGGCTTCTCAGCGCCCTCGGCGACGGCCTGGGCGGCGTTGGACGCGACGGTCTCGGTGATGACGCGGACGGTGTTGCTGACGGTGGTCGCCTGGCCGAGCATGTCGGTGACGACGACCGGCTGAAACAGGATGGATTGGACGCCGGCCTGAACGTCGGGTTGGACGAGTGCGCCGCCGGTGCCGGGCGCGTCGCCGGTGCCTTCGAGTAGCGCCGTCTTCGTGGCGTAGGGAACCTCGACGGGCCCGCTGCTCCATGAGCCGCCGCGGCTGGACGACTCTCGGATCGCCTTGTAGCCGGGCGAGTCGATGAACACATCGCCGGGACGCTGGCCGCCGTGCCGGACGTTCGGGTCGGTTGGGCTCACGCCGTGGCCGCCCATGTCAAGCGAGAGCGCCTTGATTCGGCCCTCGACTTCGCGGGCCTGCTCGGCCCGGTCGAGCAGATCCTGCACGTAGGTTCGCTCGTCGGCGGTCAGCGAGCGGTTCTGCTGATCGGCGCTGTCAAAGACGCTCTTGGCCTCTTTGGCGAGACGTTCTGCGGATGAAGACACGATGCTCTCCCTGTTCGGGTGGTGGTTCGTGCCGGCGTGCTTGTGAGGAACCGGGGGATCCGCTCGGTGCGGTCTGCCTCGTCGGTCACCGTCTGCGGGTCGAGTGTCTTAGCGGTTCGCTTCTGCCCGGACCGGTCTTGCCGCCTTGTCTTGGCGGCCGGCGGGGTTATTCAATTCGTGGGCGAAGTGTAAGCGCTCAAATGCCGCCGGCGGCACGAAATGCGCGTAGTTGCGCCTTGATCGCCTCGCGGATTCGCGGGTCTTGCTCAGTCTCGAGCCGTTCTCGCAGCCGGGCGATGCGTTTGCTGCGGGATCGTTGCGGCCGCGGAGCGGTCCCACCCTTCGCGTAATGGACGAGCGCCACGGCGCGGAATGCTAGCCACGCCGACGGACCGTCGCGATCGGAGCCCAAATTTCGACGAGGGCCTCGACGGGATGCGGGAAATCCCGCACCCGAGGCCGAAGGGCCCAGCAACGACGGGGAGGATGAGACTGCAAGTGCGGGAAATCCCGCACCCGTCGAGGGCCTCGACGGGATGCGCAAAATTACGCACCTGAGGACGAGAACCCCAGCAGCGACGGGGAGGCCGAGCCGACAAGTGCGCAAAATTACGCACCCGAGCCTTCCGGACCGTCCGCCAAGGAGCAGGCTGACGCTTGGTTATCGCTTCCGACGAGAGCGAATCTGCCTGAGCCGCATCATGCTGGCCACATCTAGGCAATAGTCGCGGAACGCATCATCGACCTCGAGCGTGGTCGCGTAAGACCGCAGGCCGCGGATCAGGTCGTCGACATCGACCTCGCCGACCTCGTCGTTGCCGGGGAGCGGGACCACCGCGAGATGGTCGTTAGGGTGCTTGCTGCTCATGGAGCTGTGCCTCCTTGGGCCACGGCGCCGGCGATCTCGAGTCGCGCGGCGCCACTCTTGTAGGTAGGTCGACGATCCTAACGCCGCGTGGCACATAGACCGGCGGCCTCGCGATGGTGCGACCAGGCTGAGATTTTCGCGGCGCCGCGAAAATTGGCCTCCCTCTCGGTGAAATGAGTCCGCGTGCGGACTCATTTCGGTTCTGCCTCGTCCGGGCGTCGGCCCCAGCTGGTGACGCCCATCTGACGCCCATCCGCCCGAACCTCGGCTCAGAGCGATCCCCAGCGTTTACGGGGTCCGAGACCGCGAATCCCCAGCACCCGTGCGCCTTTTCGACACCTCACGCATCGGAACGCATCAGGCCGATATGCGCTGTACGCGGCCTTTCACGCAGGAGATCGCCGGTTCGAATCCGGCTGGGGGTACTACTACTACGCGGATCGCCTTTGGTGGCGGGGGTTTGGCTGTTCCTGTACTTGTGCCCGTCGTCTTTCTCTGAGCGGATGGAAGCGTTCTGGAAGCCATTGTCGGCTCAAGTGTCCAATCGCTCTGCTCGCTGATGGCTGCGTCCAGCCGCTGCGCCACGACCCAAACCAAAAGAACCCGATCTCAATCCTGTTCGAGCGATCCCCCGCCGGGACAGCACCCAATCGGGAGTAAGCGGGCCGCAGGCGACGCTGGCACCGCCGGTTGCTCGTGCGCACTGCAGTAGCCGCCGCCTCCCTCGCGGCCGGATGAGGGATTCGACTCGGATCGCGGGGAGGCGAGCCGACCCGGATCTCGACCGCGACGATCGCATTGACGATCGAGCGCTCGTCCGTCGGTCGCCGCGCTGACGACCTCTCTCGTCGACATCCGGGCTGTCCGCAACAGCGGCGAGCGGACGATCGCGTTCGTGGCAACGCAGAAGTCCATCGTGGCGCTGGCGGGCCATCCTTGCGTCGCCAGACCAGTCACGCTCAGTGATGTTCGCCTCGCGCACGGCATCGGCGCCCCGCTCTGCGTAGATAACGTAACCTGGCGCGATGCTCAATCGCGTGCTCTCCCGCGGGACCGTTGCCTCGCTCGCCGTGACCGTGGTGCCCATGGGGGCCCTCGCCGCCACGGTCTCCCCGGCGACCGGCTCCTACGGCAGCAACAACAACAAGAGCCACAGGTCGATCCAATTCGACGTGGCCAAGACGGGTTCGGGTCGTCAGATCAAGGATTTCACAATCTACTGCAACAAGAACGGCAAGTTCGGTGCGGTTGTGGATACGCACACCATGACGGTGGCGAAATCGGGAAAGTTCTCCTACAAGGGGAAGGCTCTGCGCGTGTATTACGGAGCGCCCTACGGGACGGCGACGCTGACGGTGAACGCGAGGTTCGTGAGCAAGACCAAGGCCAAGGGCACGGCCAAGTTCACCGCCAAGCCGAAGCTGGCCGGTTGCCCGGCCCCAACCTTCACAGCGACGAAGCTCCCGTAGCCGCGCGCTGTACCCTCAGACAGTCACCAAGCACGAGGCCTCCGACCGCACCCGCTGAGCGCGGAAGCCCGGGCAGCTCAAGGGACTCGCGACCCTGGTAGCGCACTATTCCGGCTCCGAGGCCGAGCCGAGGACGGCGGTCATGGCGCGACGGGCGCGCTCGAGTGTGTGCGGGTCGTGATGCAGCTGGTATTCGCAGTTGGCTCCGACCGCGAGCGCGTTGAGGGCAAAAGCGATGTCGGTGGCGTCGCGATCTGCCGGCAGTTCTCCGGCTTCGATCGCGGAGCGGGCCTCGCGCTCGAGCACCCGGAGCCATTGGCGCATGATGCGCCTGACCGCGTCATTGACGGGACCGGGCCGTGCGTCGAACTCCACCGAGGCGGTGGTGAGGAAGCACCCTCCGGGGAACGGCGGGTGGCCGAGGTAGTCAATCCAGGCGTCGCAGATCGCGTTCAGGCGCCGTACCCCGGTCGGTTGCGTCGTGGCCGGGTCGTAGACGGCCTGCCCGAACATATCGGCTGCCTGCTCGAGGACCGCGAGCTGGAGCTCCTGCTTTGAGCCAAAGCGCCCGACGAGTCCGCTCTTGCTCATCTCGAGCGTCTCGGCCAGCTGCCCGATCGTGACGCCCTCGAGGCCGATGACCGACGCAAGCGCCACGGCGGCAGCGACCGTCTCGGCCCGGGAGCCGGCGACATCGGTAGCGGAACGACGAGCCATCTTGATCCAAAGTCTAGGAAACGGGACGGTCGTTCGCTATATATTGCGCACGATCGTTCGGTTTCAGACTATGGAGGGCACAGATGAGGATTCGCTGGCTTGGCTGGGCTGGAGTTGAGATCGAAGAGCAGGGAGAGCTGGTCGTCGTCGACCCGCTCGAGGACGCCGCAGCCGTGTTCCGAGTGCTGGGAGAGCGAGCGGCCGGAATACCGCTGCCACAGATCACCCCGCCCCGACCGGGGGCCGTGGCCGGGCTGGTCACGCACCTCCATCGCGATCACACCGATGCCGCCGCGCTTGCGGCCGCGCTGTCCGACGGTGCCGCGGTTCACGAGCCGCGGGATTACGGAGGCGGCGAACTGGAGCGGCTCGCGCTTGTGCAGGCGGATCGCGAGCTGACGGCCGCCGGCCTTGCCCGCAGCCCGGCGGAGGCCTGGAGCAGCTTCACCGCGGGGCCGCTCACAATCACGGCGCTGCCCGCGGCCGACGGAACCGGAGATCCTCAGGTGTCATGGCTGATCGAGGGCGGTGGTAAGCGCGTCGTGCATCTCGGAGACACCATGTTCCACGGCTGGTGGTGGCGGATCGCCGAGCGCTTCGGCGCGCCCGATGCGGTTCTGGCGCCGATCAACGGACCTCGCGTCAACTTCCCGCACCGCCGCCCGCGAAGTCCGCTACCCATCGCGATGGATCCCAAGCAGGCGGCAGTGGCAGCCGAGCTGCTCGGCGCCGAACAGCTCCTGCCGATCCACTACGGCGGATACGAGCTGGCCGGTCTCTACGAGCCCGTGCCCGACGCGCTCGAGCGACTGACATCGATCAGCAGCCGGACGCGAGTAATGCCACGTGGCGAGGCAATCGAGATCTAGCTGTCAGTTGAGTCCAACGTTGTCCTAGATTATCTAGAGGATCGTTGGACTCAACGGTCCGGATGCGCGAGCGAGGGGCCTCGACTCGCACCGCGCCCTCGAGACGTTCGGCCAATGGTGCGAGGCTCGCGGTGCTCGCATGAGGGGACAGACATGAGGGCAAGCAGACCAAGGAGCGACCTAAGCGTGGCGGCGTCACACGCCGCGAGTTGCTGCAGTCGGCGGCGCCAGTTCCTCCGGCCCTGCTCCTGTCCAATGATGCGCTGAGCACCCCCGCGGCGGCCAAGACCGCTCGCGAGAACCTGAATGGCATGAACGTGGTCCTGTTCGTCACGGATCAGGATCGCGCGATTCAGCACTACTCGCCGCATTGGGCCGACAGGAATCTGCCTGGCCTGACCTGGATGCGGCGCAACGGCTTGGAGTTCAACCAGGCGTTCACCAACGCCTGCATGTGCTCCCCGGCCCGCTCGACCTTCTTCAGCGGCTACTTCCCTGCCCGAGTCTGTCCGTTAGATCCGCGGATGGATTGGTGCGCACCGGAGCCGCGCCCGCGGCATCGTGCCGGGGATCGAAGATCTGAACCTATCAGAGGGGCGGCCGGTCGCGGGGGCCAGAATCCGGTCCGCGGTGCCGGCATCACACGGGCATGCGGTCTAACCCCAGCCGTACCGCATGTGCTCGCGACTTTGCGCCGGCACGGACCAGCAAACGGTCATCAGACGGCGGGTGGCGCGCACCCATAAACGCCCATGGTTGGCCCTCCCGGTGGTTGGCTATCGCCCACAGGGCCACCGTCACCGCCGCCGCCCCCGCCCGGCAGAAATCGGCATCATGGGCGACCAGCCAGCGCAGGGCTGCGCGCGGGTCGCGGGTCGACAGGCCGACAAGCTCGCCGTCCGCCTCCCAGGCGGTGCTCGGCCCGAGCGCCGGGTCGCGGTGCCTGGCGGCGAGCTGGTCAAAGGTCAACGAGCTCTCTGCGCGCAACAGCAGCCAGGGTGCGATGTTGCCGAACTCGACCGACAGGAACAGGCCCGCGACCGAGGTGCGCTGCGCGGAGATGCCCAGCGCTGCCCCGAACTCCTCCTCGGTTTCGCGCAGCCCCTCGGCCACCACATCCACCGTGTCGGCCTCCGCCGGGCAGTCGACCAGTCCCCCGGCCGTGGCGGACATCAGCCCCGGCGCCCAGCCGAGCTCGCGGCCGCGGCGCGAGAGCATCAGATATCCATCGGCGCTGCCGACGAGCATCAGCACGTTGAGATGGTTCGCGTTCAGGCACGACGCCGGCCGGTCAAGCATCCGGTCAACGCACAACTCGCGCAGCTTCGGCCGGTCCTCGAAGCCGACGCCGGACGTAGTCAACAGCGTCAGATAGTTCGTATGGGCGCAACGCAGCCTGAGCACCCCGTCGCCCGTGACCTGCCAGGCCTCCAGCCGGGCCAGCGAGCCGTTGTGTCCGGGTCGGGGAAAGCGCACCCGCCGGCGTGCTATTTCGCGTGCTCTCCCATCCAGGTACCCGGCAAAAGGCGCAGCCGCATCGGGCCACTTGCCCGTCCAGTCGCCAACGGCGGCGTCCTCGAAGGGCAGATCGGGGCAGCCGTGCCAGCGCGCGGACACCGTGCATTGGACTCGCCGCAGGGGCGTTCCCAGATCGTTCAGCGCCACCGTTCGCAGGGACGCCAGGGCGCTAGCCCTCCTGTGTGCCGATAGATCGCTCATCGCGTACCGAGACTGTCGATGCCCGAACGCACCGCAACCCAACCACTATGTCATCGGCAGCGCTGCCCCCCGGCTCAATGGCGTCGCCGCAAAGCCGCCAGGTCTCCGACCCGCTCTGCGTTGCCTGCTGGCTGCGCTCGGGCAGCCGCGCGTCGACGGCCTTGTGCGCACGCTGCAGGGCGCTGTCGACCGAGACGGAGGTCGTGTCGTTGGAATTCATCGGTCCGGTACGGATATCGCTCGACTTTCACCTCAAGAAGTCGCTGATGCATCGCGCCAGGGCCGCCGGTTCCGTTTCGGGCGCAAGGTGGTCGAGGCGATCGAGGATCGCGATCTCTGAATTCGGGATGGCGGCGTGAAGGGCGGACGGCACTGAGGTCACGAAGCCAGGGCTCTTGGTGCCTGCGCAGAGCAGCACGTCTGCCCCGACGTCCTGGTAGCGACGGACGGTGCCGTCATCGAGGCGGAGCTGCTCCTGGTGCTCGCGCAGATTGGCCTCCAGTAGCGACTCGATTCCTCGCCACTCCTGACCACGGATCCCCAGACGCAGAATCTGCCGCACGCAGCCCAGCGGCATCATGGTCAGCGGCCGAGGGGCAAAGCCCATCCCCTTGACCATGGCAGCGAACGCGCCGCGGGTGTCGCACTCGGCGAGCAGTTCTCGATAGCGAGGCATCCAGCCGCACGGCAGCGAGCCATCGATCGAGATGCCGGGTTCGTAGACGGCAATCCGCCGCAGAAGGTTTGTCCGGCGGGCGGTCTCGAGCGTCACGAATCCTCCGTAGCTGTGTCCGAAAACGCGCTCGGCTCGGGTGCTCGCCTGCACCGCGAGGAGGTCCTCGCACTCCCGGTCGATGTTGTAATCGCGGCCCTGCGGCCCCGAGGCGCCGCGACCGCGCCGGTCCATCACGTGAACGGTGAAGGAACCGGCGAGAGCCCGCGCGATGGCCATGTAGTCGCTCGCGCTCCGCAGAACGCCCCCGACGACGATGACCCCGTCTCCGGATCCGACGCTCTCGTAGGCGATCGCCGTCCCGTCCGCCGAGGTGGTCGCCGAGGAGATGACGGGCAGCTCGGCTCTGGCGGCGCTGGCGGCAACCGCAGGGGACTGATCCGGTACGGGAGCTTGGACGACCGAGTTCGTTAGCACGGGTCTTCTCCTTCTGTATATGATGTACGCAGAAAAGTGCATGGTATACACAGTTGCATGGAGAGTCAACCTCCCCCCGCCTTGCCGGCCAGCATCGAGGCCGCGTGGGGCAAGCGGGAGCGTCCGCACAAGGGGCCCAGACCGGGACTCACGGTGGCGCGGATCGTCGATGCGGCGGTCCTGCTCGCGCAGAGCGATGGGTTGGCCGCCGTATCGATGTCTCGCCTCGCTCAGGAGCTCGGCGTCTCGACGATGTCGCTGTACCGGTACGTCGCTGCGAAGGACGAGCTCGTCGCGCTGATGGTCGACGCCGCACTCGGACCGCCGGTCCCGGTGACCCACGACGAAGACTGGCGCGCCGGACTGACCCGCTGGGCGTGGGACTATCACGCCCGCATGCGGCAGCACCCCTGGGCGCTGCACGTTCCAATCAGCGGACCGCCCACCGCTCCGAACCAGGTCGCGTGGCTCGACGACGGGCTGCGGTCGCTGGGCTCCACCGAGCTCACCGAGGCCGAGAAAGCATCCGTCGTGCTCCTGCTGAGCAGCTACGTCCGCAGCGAGGCGACCTTGACAGCTGAGCTCGCCGCCACCAATCCGGCTCCCGAGGCCATGATGTCGGGCTATGCCGACCTGCTCCGCAGCCTGACCGACCGATCACGGTTTCCGGCACTCCACGCCGTCCTGGATGCCGGCGTGTTCGACGTCGCCGACGACCCGGACGAGGAGTTCGCCTTCGGCCTGCAGCGAATCCTCGACGGTATCGAGGTCCTCGTCGCCGCGACGGAATCAATCACCTGAGCGCCCTCAGGATTTGGCCGAACCGCTCAGGAGAGCATAACTTCGAGCACGGTGCCACCCTTTGGGTTGGGGCGAGTCACCAGCTCTCCGCCCAGTGACTCGGCCCGCGCGCGCATGGTCGGCAAGCCGAAGCCGTATGAATACCCCGTCGGTTCGCCATCGATTCCGCAGCCGTCGTCGAGCACGCGCAGCAGCGGTTCCGAGCGCCGGCCGTCAAAGATCACTTCAACGCGCTTCGCACCTCCGTGCCGTATTGAGTTCACGATTGCCTCGCGGGCTATGTGCACGACTTCCTCTCTGTCGCCGGCGGGACGATTCGCGCCTGACTTGATAGCCACGTCTACGACCACGGCATAGCGGTCACGCAGCTCGTTCGCGACCTCCATCAGCGCGGCGCCCGTGCTCGCCGCACCAGACGCCGACAGGTCCACGATCGCTCCCCGCGAGGCAGCGAGCGCCCGGCGGGCGGCCACCATCATGGGATGCTCCGGCCCGAGCGAGCCGTCAAGCCGCTGGCCGTGTGCGGCAATGAATGCGAGATCCTGTGCCAGTCCATCGTGCAGGTCACGTGCGATCCGCTCTCGCTCTGCCGCCACGGCGACCTGATGTCGCCACCTCACGTACTGACGTACGGCGACCGCCAGCAAGATTGCGTAGGCACCCAGACGGAGCGCATCTCGCGGTGTAACCCAATCTGCCGCCACGGCCGGAAGCGTCAGGTACTGAAGGCGCGACAGTGATAGAAGGAATGCGGCAGTCGCCACCAACCATCCGTCGACATAGCCGCGGCGTGCCCTGATCACAAACGCTACCCCCGCCACCAGGAGCACACCGCTGGAGAGGACGACCAGACCTGTGGACACCGGGTGATGGATCGCTGCCGACAATCCCGTGTCCAGACGCGATCCGTCCGGCGATCGTGTCGGCACGGTGAGATCGAGCAGCCAGCCAATCAGGACGACACCCAGGCTCGCGAACGCCGCGATCACTATGGGCCGGCGACCGCGAGCCGAGATTGTCCGATTTTCGCTGAACGCCGCGGCCATGAACGCGACAGCCACAAGTAGCTCGCTGGCATAACGCGCGCCAGATTCGCGTCCAGGTGATGGCCACCTTCTGACTCTGTCGGCCGAAGTAGACCTCACCTCACCGGTGCTCTGGCCGTACATCACGGAGCTTCACGGTGAGCTCGGCGACCTCTTCCGCGGTGTAGCCAATGCTGCGGCGGGACGTGTCGGGCGGATCGTGACCGAGTCCCGCGCCCGGTCGCCACTCCTGTCGTGGCCTGATCGGGCGTGGCTCGAGGCCTCCTCCGCAGTTGGGGCAGACGTTGTGCAACACGGTCTCGACGCAATCGGCGCAGAACGTGCATTCGTAGCTGCAGATCCGGGCATTTGCTGCGTCCGAGGGAAGATCGGCGTCACATAGTTCGCAGTTTGGGCGCAGGGCAAGCATGCCGAAATCATGGCCAGGCGCACGCTCTCGGCGCAAGGTCATGCTCGCCACGAATCCTGCCAATTCACGAGGCCCGGCGGTTGCCGGGACGCCCACGAGATGCCGTGCTTGTGCACCGACGTTGTGGTAAACGTCTCGTCGGGCCCAACGGTGCGTCCGAAAGAACTGATGGCGACCAGGCGATAGTGATAGCGGTGGCCCGACCTCAGCCCGCGCACGAGCGCGCTGATGCTGACGACCCTGAAGTGTCGCTTCCAGTTCGGCCGCTTGGCGGGTCCAGTCAGCACGGCCGGTGCGGGTGGCTGTGCCACCCTTGGGACCACGAACGTGCTGTCCAACCCGCGCGACGTGCCGTCGGGATCGGCTACCACGAGCCGATAGTGGTAGGTCCCGGGTGCCAGCCTGGATAGGACGGTGCTCTCCGGCGCCATGGTCCGTGCCGCCAGCCGCTTCACCGGTGTGGTCGCGCCGTAGACAGCGGTCCGGCCGTAGTCGAAGAACCAGGTGCCGGCAAGCGCGTCGGGGTTGGCGGCGGTTCCCTGTAGAGTGGCGGTGCCGGGGCCGACAGCGCCCGCCAGTCCGGTCGAGGCAGTTGCCGGCGCGCGCTCGTATGCTCCAATGTCACACGTCCGGCCGGCGGGTTGCGGCCGCAAGACCGAGCGTGCATCGGTGGCCAGCGGACGGCCGAATGAGTCCGTGCAACTCTGCGGGTTGCCGGCATTGACAGCGGGACTCGTGGCAAGCAAGGCCACGCTTTGGAGGCCGCCTCCGTTGTTGGCCAGCGGACCGAGTTCGGGGTTCGCCGCGTGCAGATCGCCGGGACCGGTCAACCCGCATGAATCAGCGGCGTCGTCGTAGAGGTTGTAGCCATCGCTGATCACGGTTCCAGGACGCGAGGCGTTCTGTGCGCAGTTCGCCGCCGGGGAGGATCCTTCGGACAGGATCGTGTCCTTCACGATGACACGAGTCCCAAAGTCATAGATGTTCGCCCCGAACCCCGGACCGGGCGAGTTAGCGGAAAAGGTGCCATTGGCGAAGCAAGGTGTCATTGGCGAAGCTCGAGATATCGGAGGCTGAGAGGATCGCGCCGCCACCGTCGCTGGTGGCGGGCGCTGTCGCCTGGACCCGGTTGTTGGCGAACGTCGTGTTGTTGTATTCACTCCCGCCCCCGGCGTCGAACACGCCACCGCCGCCGCCGGCATCCTCGGTGGCGCCAATGTCGGCGACGTTGCCCGACAACGTGCTGCCGCTGGAGAGGATGGAGACTGCACCTGCCTGCTACAGCCCTCCCCCGCCGTCGC
The DNA here is from genome assembly GCA_963796885.1 of uncultured Solirubrobacterales bacterium. GTDB lineage: Bacteria > Actinomycetota > Thermoleophilia > Solirubrobacterales > Solirubrobacteraceae > Palsa-465. Next base: position 274,009 of record CAWCNP010000022.1, on the reverse strand, counting down.
CGCTGACCTCAGTGCCGAGCACGCGGACGGTTCCCAGCCAGCGTGCTGCTCTCGAGGATCACATCGTCACCGCCGTCGGCTCCGAGAAACGCGCCGCCACCACCGTCTCCGCCTGGGCTGGTCGATCCCTCGGTCAACGTGGCCGTGTTGTTCGAGACCGTGCTGCTGGCCAGAATCAGATCCCCGGACGAGACATAGACACCGCCGCCGCCCGTCGAGCCGCTGGCCCCGGTTACCGTCAGGTCGTTATTGGCGACGGTCGAGGCGGTCAGGTCCACGGTGCTCAGGCTGAAGATCCCGGCGCCGCCGCTGGACAGGGCTGAGGATGCGGTGAACGTGTTGTTGGTGACACTCACGCCGACGAGGTGGAGGGCGCCGACGCTGTTGTTCTGGACCCCCGCCCCACCGGCAACGTGCACCTCATTGGTTCTCGTCACGGCTCCGCCGGTCACGCTCAGGTGCTCGAGCGTCAGCGACGCGTTGGACTCCGGGAAGCTCGGCGCAGGGCCGATCACCGAGATCACGCGCGGGCACCTCGATCGTGTCCCCGTCGACGGCCTGCGAGACCGCCTGGCGCAGCGAGCAGCGATTGACCGAGGGGCAGCTCGTCCCGGTCGTCGGGTCGCCGGCGGTGGTGACATGGGACGTCGCCGCCGCGTGGGCGGCGCCGGTGCCCACCAGGATCGCGGCGGCAAAGGTGAGTGCCGCACATTTCGCCGCGAGAGACGCGATGGACAGCCGATACACAGCAACCTCCGATTGGTCAACCCGGGCCGCCCCGCCCGCACTGGGGCGGCGGGATTCTATCGCCGGGCTGAGCCGTCGCGGCCTATCGCTGCCGTTAGTCCTCGCGGGGCGGATCGAGCATCGCCCGGCTCATGTTCTCGAGCGCTCCACGGCGCCGGCGCCCCATCCTCGGCGGCAGAACGCTGACGTTGCCGAGGAGGGCGGTCGCTCGCACCTCGATGATCGGGGCGCCGGGAATAGGAGCGTCCGCCACCTCGGAGGATTTCGTCCCCAGGATCGACTTACCCGAGAGCCGCACCTCGACGCCGTCGGGGACGAAGATGGTCACGGCACCGAGCGTGGCCTTCGCCTCGATGACTGTCACATGCGAGGTCAGCACGGCGTCCTGGAGCTCGAGATGACAGTCGCCGAGGACCGATCGAGCCTTCAGTCGTGGCGGCACCCGCCAGTGTCCGGAGCGCGACTCGTTGCCCAGGATGGCCGTGAACTCCTCGATCTCCGCACTCGCGGGTTGCGCCGGGCGCTGCAGATCCGCGGTGAGCTCCGACAGCTCGCCGAGTACTCGCGCGGCGAGCGCCTGGTCGGCACGCGTCGAGTATTCCTCCAAGGTCAGGCGTCCGTCGCTGGCGGCCGCGGACAGCAACTCGAGGGCGGTCTCCCGATCGTGGTCGGAGGCCCGGACGCCGACTGCGCGATCAGGGACGCCATGCGGATCTGAGGGCTGCGGCTCCACCGGCTTTCATCTTAGAGACGGATGGCGCGAGCCGACCGGGCATTGCGCGTCGCCCGGCGGCCGCACGACCAACCGCCCTGCGACGTTATCGTCGTTGGAAAGCCCGCAGCAACGGCCACCCACTCCACTCCTATCCCAGCAAGCCGTTACCGAACCCACCCGCCAGAAGGGCAACCGGACTGAACACGACCGCGCCCGGCGCCGTTCCGGTTCTGGAATCGATTTGGTGAAGCGGGCGACCGCCCGCCTAATGCACCGTTCAGCCACGGCCGGGCGGGAAGCCAACCTGGCGCTTGCCATCCGCCCAGATGATCGTCGGAACGATGCCTCGGTTGTTCGTGTAGCTCATGAGCTCGGCCCTCCACTCCGAGCTCGTCGTCGCATCCCGCTCCTGCACCGTCTCGCCCTCGGCCGCCAGGTGCTCGCGTGCCGCCTGGCAGTAGGGACAGCGGGGCTTGACATACATGACCACGCTCATCGTGTATCCAGCTCAGTCCCGGGTCCAGTCCCGGCGCTTGGGGTTCACGCCTTCGAGCCGGTCCACGAGGTGCCTCCAGTGGTTGGGTTTGACCCCGGGCTCGTGCACTCGCCAGGCGGGAGCGGCCCCTTCTGGCGACGGAAGCGCGGCGGCCGCAGAGGCATCGATGGACAGATCCACGCCGCGCTCGTGAAGCGCGGCGACCTGGCTGGCCTCCACGAAGCGGCTGCCGGCCGTGGTGTGGAGGACGATGCCGTGGAAGATGTCCAGCTGCGGCGCCGCGACGACGTGCTCGACGAGCCCCAGCGACTTGCCGTCGGACGAGTAGACGGGGACGCCCTCCGCGAGTACCTCATAGGCGATCGGAAGCCCCTCGTCCATGTCGGCCAGATTAGCGCGGCCCCCGATCGGAAGCCGAGGACAGCGAGGGATCGCGCCGGCCAGGAGGGTGACGCGCCACGACGTCGGGCTGGCGGGGTATGTTCCTGTCGGTGGATCCCCGACGTTGGCTGTTGGTGCGGTGGCTGGGAGCCTGTGTCCTGCTGTCAGCGCTGCTGGCTGCGTGTGGCGGTGGCGGTTCGGCGAAGAGCACCACCACCCAGCATCAGCAGACGGGGGTGTCGAGCGCGACCAAGCCCGCCGCGCCGAAACCGGTCCGATTGACCGTCGAGGTGAACGGCGACCTCCTGATCCATTCGCCGGTCTGGGAACAGGCCCTGGTCGACGGACACGGGCGATACGACTTCTATCCGATGCTGCGCGAGATCGCGCCCTACATCAAACACGCCGACCTGGCGATCTGCCATATCGAGACGCCGATGACCCCGCGGCCGCCCACCGGCTATCCGGTGTTCAATACGCCGCCGGCGCTGGCCGCGGCGATCAAGAAGACGGGCTGGCGGATCTGCGACACAGCGTCCAACCATTCGGTTGACCAGGGCCAGTACGGAATCGATCAGACCGGTCGTGCGCTGGACCGGGCTGGGATCCTGCACACGGGATCGTTCCCCTCACGGTCGGCCCAGAAGCGGACCGTGATGGTCACGGTGAAGGGCGTGCGGATCGCCTTCTTGGCCTACGCCGAGATGACCAACGGCATCCCGTTGCCGCATCCGTGGTCGGTCAACCTCATCCACGTCTCGGCAGTCCGTCGCGCCGCCCGGCTGGCCCGCGAACGGGGCGCCCAGGTTGTCATCGTCAACTTCCACTGGGGTGACGAGGACGTCTCGCAGCCGAGTGCGTTCCAGATGAGCACAGCCCGGGCCTTGGCCGGCGATCCCGACATCACGGCCATCGTCGGACAGCACGTCCACGTCGTCCAGCCGATCGAACGTGTGCACCACAAGCTGCTTGTGTTCGGCGAGGGGCAGCTGCTGTCAAACGAGACTGCCGCGTGCTGTCCGATCGAAACCGAGGACGGGATGATGGTGTTCCTGCACATCCTGGTGAACGGGGACAAGTCGAAGGTCACCAGCATCAGCTATGTGCCGACGTGGAACCGGCATCCCGACTATGCGGTCCTGCCGATTGGGGAAGCCCTCCACCGTCATCAGGAGGTGGCCCAGGTGCTGCGCGACTCGTACAGCCGCACCGTCTCGGTCGTGGGCCGTATCCGCCACGTGGTGTGGCCGATTCCACTCCGGCTTCCGTGAGCTAGCTTCACAGACCTTCGAGGCAGCGTTCCGACATCCGTCTTATGCGCTTCCTACCGGCCCCTTCCGGGCGGTCGGCAACCTGACTGACAAGTAACTCCACCCAGTTAGGTAACGCCAATGACCGCCGCAGTCGACACACGGCGCGACGACATGGATGTCGATCTTGGTTGCACGCGATCGGCTCTGCTCGATGTCGTCGTCCCCGTATACAGCGAGGAGCTGGGTCTCGAACGCTCGATCCGCCGCCTTCACCAATTCCTGTCCACGGAGATGCCGTTCAGCTGGCGGATCATCGTGGCCGACAACGCGAGCGTCGACAACACGCTGGCGGTGGCGCGGGCGCTGGCGCTCGAGCTGCGGGGCGTCGAGGTGCTCCACGTCCCGGCCAAGGGGCGCGGGCGTGCCCTGCGCGCGGCGTGGTCAGCCAGCCGAGCCGACGTCCTCTGCTACATGGACGTGGATCTCTCGACCGACCTCCGGGCGCTGTTGCCGCTGGTCGCCGGGTTGATCTCCGGCCACAGCGACGTCGCGATTGGCAGCCGCCTGGCGCGGGGTGCCCGTGTCGTTCGCGGTCGCAAGCGCGAGTTCATCTCGCGTTCGTACAACCATCTGCTCCGCCTCGTCCTTGGGGCAAGGTTCTCGGACGCTCAGTGCGGCTTCAAGGCCATCCGCTCCGACGCGGCACGGCGATTGCTGCCGGCGATCAAGGACGACGGATGGTTCTTCGACACCGAGCTGCTCGTCCTCGCGCAGCGCCACGGGCTCCGGATTCACGAAGTCCCCGTCGACTGGGTCGATGACCCCGACTCACGCGTGAGGATCGTCAGCACGGCGATCGGCGACCTAAAGGGCGTTGCCCGGATGCGTGTGGAGACTCCACTGTTCCGTTTTCTGCTCGTCGGCATCGCCTCGACCTTGGCCTACGCCACTCTGTACCTGCTGCTGGTCGGAGGTCTCGGCCCCGGCGGCGCGAACGCGGTGGCGCTGGCCGTGACCGCACTGGCCAACACCCAGGCCAACCGTCGATTCACGTTCCGGATGCGCGGACGCAGCAGGCTCGTGCGTCAGCACTTGGCCGGAGGCTTGATCTACCTGCTGGCGCTCGCGTTGACCGCCGGAGCCCTGGAGCTGCTCCGGAAACTTGATCCGCACCCTGTGCATCTGCTCGAGGTGGTCGTGTTGGTTGCCGCAAGTGCGGTGGCCACGATCAGCCGGTATGTCGCGCTGCGGACCTGGGTATTCGCCCGCGCGCGCAACACCACGAAGCCTTTGCCCGTTCACCAACAGGCATCGCTCGGTTAGGAGGACCAACGTGTCAACCACAGCTGTTCGGACTCTCTCCCCCGGGCGCCTCGGATCGGGTACCGCCAGGCGCCTGCGCACGTTGGCGCGCGGACGGGCCGAGGATCCAGCCTGGGTCCGGCCGGCATTGCTGGCAATCATCGCCGTGGCCGCCGCGCTGTGCCTGTGGGATCTGACCATCAGCGGGTACGCCAACACGTACTACAGCGCCGCGGCGAAGTCGGCCAGCGAGAGCTGGAAGGCCTGGTTCTTCGGCTCGCTCGACCCGGGAAGCTTCATAACCGTCGACAAACCCCCACTGGCGACATGGCTGATGGGACTATCCGTCCGAACCCTCGGGTTCTCCAGCTTCAGCATCCTGTTGCCCGAGGCCCTGTGCACGATCGCATCGGTGGGCCTGCTGTACGCGACGGTTCGGCGCGCAGCTGGACACAGAGCCGCGCTGATTGCGGCCGGTCTCCTCGCGCTGACTCCCGTGTCGGTGTTGATGGGGCGGATCAACAACCCCGATGCGCTGCTCATCCTCCTGTTCGTGGCCGCGGCGTATCTGGTCCAGCGCGCCATCGAGTCCGGCCGCACCAAGCACCTGGTCCTGGCCGGCGCGGTCGTCGGCCTGGCCTTCATGACCAAGCTGCTGGCGGGTTGGATGATCGTGCCGGCGCTGGCCGCGGCCTATCTGCTCGCGGGCCCGCCTCGATTGGCCACTCGCATGCGTCAGCTCGCCATCGCGGGCGCGACGATGGTTGCTGTGAGCGTGGCCTGGCCGCTGGCAGCATGGCTTTGGCCGGGGTCAACGCCGTACATCGGGGGCAGCACCGACGGATCGATCTGGAACCTGATCCTGGGCTATGACGGGTTCGGTCGCCTGACCGGCTCGAGCGGTGGAACGGTCCCCACGTTTGGCGGCTCGCCCGGTCTGTTGCGGATGTTCAACGAGCAGGTCGGCGGCCAGATCGCCTGGCTGATCCCGTTGGCCGGCGTCGGTCTCGTGGCTGGCCTGTGGGTACTCCGGCGCCAGCCGCGTACCGATCTGCGCCGTGCCGCGTTGGTGCTGTTCGGGGTCTGGGCCGTTGTCATGGCGGTCGTGTTCAGCACCCAGCGCGGCATCTTCCACAACTACTACGTGAGCGCCCTCGCCCCGGCGATCGCCGCCCTGGCCGGGATCGGGGTCGTGATGCTGGTCCGGTGGGCCCGTCACTCGTGGGCGGGGCTGGTCGCGCTCGACATCGGGATCGCGGCCAGCGCCTGGCTCGCGGTCGACCTGCTGGCCCGAACCCCGAGCTTTGTCCCGTGGCTTCGGGTGGTGATCGCAGTGGCGGCGGTCGGGGCCATTGCCGCCACCGTGGCGCTGCGCATGCCGCGGCTCCGCGGTCGTGCGGGATTGATCGTGGCTGCCGTGGCGGCCAGCGTCGCCGTGCTGGCGGGACCGACCGCCTACAGCCTGGCCACGGTCGGCAACGCCTACAGCGGAGGTAGCTTCACCGCCGGCCCGGTCAGCCCCTCGGTCGGTGGCGGGCCGCGCGGAGGCGGCCAGGCGCCCGGTTTCTCGTCGGCCGGCCATGCCACGGCCGGATCGCTCGCCGGGGGTCCGTCCACGGAACCACTGGCGGGTGGGCCGCCAAGCCGCTCGTTGACCGGAGGCTCGCCGAGAGGGGCGACGAACCCCGGCGGCCCCGGCAACATGGCCCCGGTCAAGCTGTCGAGCGAAGCGATCGCCTACCTCGAGGCCAACCAGGGCGCCGCCAAGTACCTGGTGGCGGGAGATGGCTCGATGACCACCGCGTCGCTCATCATCGAGACCGGGAAGGCCGTGGTGACGATCGGCGGTTTCAACGGAAGCGATCCGACGCCAACCGTCTCTGAGCTGGCCGCAATGGTCCACAGCGGCGAGCTCAAGTACGTGCTCGTCTCCGGCAGCGGTGGCGGCGGCCGCGGCGGCGCAGGGAATCAGCAGGCGATCAACAGCTGGGTCCGCGCGCACGGCACCGCAGTGACGGGTCTGTCGATCAGCGGCGGAACGCTGTATCGCGTGGGCTGAGGCGGACGCGCGGTGGGCTCGGAGCTCACCGCGCGCGTTGCTCGGAGGTCTGCGACGTGCGCAACAATAGCGTGAGCTTGACCGCGTGCATGATGTCGCCCGACAGCTCCAGGCGGCCGCTGAAGTAGGCCTGCATGGCGTCGGAGGTTCCGAGGATCAGGCGCAGAAAGTCGGCGCCATCGATCGTGATCGTCACGCGAGCGTCGCGGTCGGGCGTCCCGCGGACCACCCGACACCGGCCATCCTCGATCTCGAGCTGGTACATGTCGGCCGCGGCGCCGGGCCGCGTGATGCGCCAGCGAACGGTGGACTGCACTCCCGCCGCACGGGTCTGTTGCAGGCGGCGCGGCATCTGCGAAAAGACCACGTCGAGTACGACCCGGCGGGCCGGACTCTGCATGAGCTGTTCGAGTTGACGGTCAGGCATGTTCGCAACCAGGCCGGCGATCCGATCCGAGACCTGCGTGGGAGCGCTGGCCACGACCCGCCTGACCTGGGTCAGCATGGCCGGCGGATCGAAATCGTTTGTCCTGTCTGGCCAAGGAGGTCCAGTCCCCTGCCGCGGAGATCGTGCGTCACCGGGCCAGCGTAGTGGGTAGGCCTGACAATGTGCAGCATCACGGTTTGTTAAACTTGACACTCCCCACGGGCTATGGGAGAACCCACATCCGGTCCATCTCGGAGGCTGGTGTTCCGTCTGTGGACCGCTGAGGAGGACAGCTGAGCGCCATCCAACACCCTCCGGCCGCGCGCCCAGGCATGGCTGTCCCGGCCGTTCCGCCTACCGTCGGGCCCGGCAGGACCGGGCGCCCGTCGAGCACCAGGCGCCACGCGGACCCCAGCGCCCCATCCCGCGGTGAGCACGCCACCCGTGCCCCGGCCGGCGTCACGGCCGTGCTTGACGTTCTCGAGTGCCTCGAACGCCGAGGCGCCAGCAGCCTGGCCCAGCTCGCTCGCGACACCGGCGCCGCGAAGAGCACGCTGCATCGGGTGTGTGCGGTGATGGCCGAGCGCGGGTGGATCTCGCGTGATGTCACGAGCGGCGGCTTCGAGCTTGGCCCGCGAACCGCGTGGATGGCGCACGCCAGCCCGGCCTCGGCGCTGACGCGAAGCTTCCATGTCGTGGCCTCGAGCCAGCTCGGTCGCCACAACGAGACCACGTGCCTCACCGTGCGGGACGGTCTCGACAGCGTGTTCATCGCCAAGCAGGAGACGACGCACCCGGTGCGCCTCGTCGCGCCCGTGGGCAGTCGGCTGCCGGCGTTCGCGTCGGCGCCCGGTCGCGTGCTGCTGGCCGATCTCCCCGGTGAGGAGGTCGCCGCGCTGTACGCGGGCGCCGATCTCACCACGCCGACCGGGCGACGCTTGAACGGCCTCGCTGAGCTCGAACAGATTCTTCGTCAGGCGCGCGCGAAAGGCTATGCCGAGAGCATCGACGAGACGGCGCTCGGCTTGCACTGCATCGCGGCGCCGATCGGAGCGCCGGGGCGGGTCCTCGCGGCCCTGACCCTGTGTGTTCCGTCGGGCCGCATCACGCCGGGCCGCAGGCAGGAGATGATTACCGACCTGCTGCGCGCTGCGCAGGAAATGGGCCGCACGGCCCCATCTAGGCGGTTGATCCCGAACGAAAGGCAAGAAGATGAGCAAGCCCAGCAGTGAGCTCGACCAGCTACGCGTGGGCCGTAGCGAGGTCGAGAACCACTACATCGATGAGTTCGCCTCCGGACGGATCGGGAGGCGCGAGTTCATTCGGCGGGGCAGCACGATCGGCATGTCCGCGACCCTGCTGGGTGCGGTTCTGTCGGCCTGCGGAAGCTCGTCATCCTCGTCGAGCTCGGCGAGCTCGACGAGCGCCGGCACGCCGACGAAGGGCGGGACGCTGCGGGTGGGTATATCCGCTCCCGCCGCGGCGGTCAATCCGCTCACCGTGGCCGACGCCGGCGGTCTGTGCATGCTGGGCCAGACGGGCGAGTTCCTGATCCTCGACAACAACATGAAGCTGACGCTGCAGCCGCAGCTGGCCCTGAGCTGGAAGCCGAACAGCGACGGCAGCGTGTGGACGTTCAAACTGCGTCAGGGGGTCAAGTTCCACAACGGCAGCCCGATGACCGCGGACGATGTCGTGTGGACGATGCAGCAGCTGGCCGACCCCAAGAACGCCTCCAACGCCCTGTCGACGTTCCAGGGGGTGCTGAGCCCGTCGGGCGTGAAAAAGGTCGATGCCTCGACCGTCGCGTTCCATCTCGAGGCTCCGAACGGCAACTTCCCTTACCTGGTCTCCTCGGACAACTACAACGCGATCATCGTCCCCAAGGGCACCGACTTCGGCAAGTGGCAGAAGACGTTCATCGGCACAGGTCCATTCAAGCTACAGAGCTACACCCAGAGCGTGGGCGCGAACTTCATCCCCAATCCGGACTACTGGGGACCCAAGGCGCTCCTCTCGACCACGATGTTCAAGTTCTACACCAGCCAGCAGCCCCAGATCCTTGCCCTTCAGGGCTCGGACGTCGACGTCATCGGGCAGTTCGTGCCCTCGGGGGCGGAGTCGCTGCTCAACAACTCCGCCTACAAGATCATCTCGCTGAAGTCGGCCAACCATCGCGAGCTGTCGATGCGTAACGACCAGGCGCCGTTCACAGATGCTCGTGTGCGACAGGCCGTTGCATACACCCTTGACCGCGCGGGCATGGTGAAGGCGCTGTTGAGCAACTACGGAAGCGTGGCCAACGACTACCCGTTCGGCCCGCGGTTCCCGTCCACCGACACCAGCGTGCCCCAGCGCGAGCAGGACATCGCCAAGGCCAAGCAGCTGCTCTCGGCAGCCGGCCATGCCAGTGGGTTCACCACAACCATGCAGACCGAGCAGTACGAGGAGATCCCGCAGCTGGCACAGGTGATCAAGGCCGACGCGGCCAAGGCCGGGATCAACATCAACCTCAAGATCTCCACCCAGGCCGCCTACTACGGGAAGGCTACGTACGGCAACTCTCCGTGGCTCGACGGAACCATGAGCCTGGTCGACTACGGCGACCGCGGCGTTCCCAACGTGTACCTCCAGGCGCCCCTGACGTCCAAGGGTCCGTGGAACGCGGCTCGGTTCCACAACAGCCAGTACGACAATCTGGTCAAGCAGTACGTGGCTGCCCTTGACCTGTCGGCGCAGCGCCAGATCGCGGGGAAGATCCAGAACCTGCTCCTGGCCGAGACGCCGATCGTGATTCCGTACTGGATTGATGGTCTGACGGCCACCTTGCCCAGCGTCGGCGGAGTCAACCCGACGTCAATCGCCCAGGTGTTCCTGGGGCAGGCGTACAAGTCGGCGTAGCCAGCTCGGGCCGGTCAGGGACATGGCTCTGTTCATCCTCAAGCGGATTGGCCTAGCGCTCATCACGCTGTGGATCCTGAGCGTGCTCGTGTTCCTGATCGGCCAGGTCCTGCCAGGCGATCCGGCCCGAGCGATCCTCGGGCCGCTGGCGGCCCCCCAGGCGGTGTCCAACCTCAACCACCAGCTGGGGCTCGACAGGCCGCTGCTCACGCAGTACTGGGACTGGGTCAGCAATTTCGTTCAGGGCAACCCGGGCAACTCGTACCAGTACCAGGCGCCGATCGGGCCGATCCTGACCAGCGCACTTTGGCGATCGCTGAAGCTGGCGGCGCTGGCCTTCGTGCTGGTCGTTCCGCTGGCCATTCTCGGCGGAGTGGTTGCGGCGCTGTACGTCGGCCGTCCGGCGGACCGCGTCATCAGTGTGGTCGGCCTCTCGGCCACCGTCGTGCCCGAGTTCGTGTCCGGAATCATCCTGATTCTCGTCCTGGGCATCGGGCTGGGCCTGCTGCCGATCTCGGCCACCCCACCCGAGGGGTCAGATTTCTTCACCTCGCTGAAGTACCTGATCATGCCGGCGATTCCGCTGACGCTGATCCTGTTCGGGTACATCTCACGCATGGCTCGCGCCGGGACCGTCGAAGCACTCGATTCCGACTACGCGCGCACGGCGACGCTCAAGGGATTGCCGCGCGGAGTGATGATCCGCCGCCACGTCCTGCGCAACTCCCTGCTGCCGACGATCACGGTCGTGGCGACGCAGACCGGATACCTGATCGGCGGGTTGGTCGTGGTCGAGACCCTGTTCCGCTATCAGGGCATCGGCTCGCTCGTGGCCACGGCGGCCACCAACAAGGACTTCCCGATGCTCGAGGCCGGGGTGCTGACCATCGGGATCGTCTACATGGTCGCCACATTGTTCGCCGATGTGACGTTCTCCCTGCTCAACCCGCGCATCCGCCTGCGCGCCGCCGAATGAGCGTCGGGGCGGTTCCGGTCGAGTCGGCCGGCGCGGTCTCCGCCGGTCAGAGCACGAGCGTTCGTCGCGAGGTCGTCGGTCAGCTCCTGCACTCGAAGCTGTTCCTGGTCGGCGCCGCCATCCTGCTGTTCTGGATCATCTGCGCGATCTTCGGTCCGGTCATCGCGCCGCACAGCCCCTACGCGCAGAACCTGGAGGGGATCAACCAGGCCCCCTCGAGCGCTCACCTGTTCGGCACCGATCCGCTGGGCCGGGACATGCTCTCCCGCGTGATCGTGGGTTCACGCGACATCCTCATCATCGCCCCGCTCGCCACTCTGCTCGGCACCGTGTTGGGAACGATCATCGGGCTGCTGATGGGGTACTTCCGCGGCTTCACCGACGAGCTACTGGGGCGTTTCGTCGAGGCATTCCTCGCTCTTCCCCTGATCGTCACCGCGCTGATCACGATATCGGCCCTGGGGCACTCGAACGGGACCATCGTGATCGTGATCGGGATCGTGTTCACGCCACTCATCGCCAGAACGGTCCGCGCGGCGGTGCTGCTCGAGCGCGAGCTCGATTATGTGGCCGCTGCCCGTCTGCGGGGGGAGGGCTCGCTGTACATCATGTTCGTCGAGATCCTCCCCAACGTGATGGCGCCGATCACCGTGGAGTTCACGGTCCGGCTCGGTTACGCGATCTTCGCCGTGGCCACGCTGTCGTTCCTGGGCTTCGGGATCCAGCCGCCGTCGCCCGACTGGGGCCTGGAGATCGCCCAGAACTACGGCCAGGTGACGGCCGGATACTGGTGGGAGGTGCTGTTCGATGCCCTGGCGATCGCCTCGCTGGTCGTGGCGGTCAACCTGATCTCCGACTCGGTCGAGGGAGCGCTGGAGCGGTGAGCGCGGCACTGACCCTCGACGGCGTCGACGTCGTCTATCGCGTCCGCGGCCACGACCGTCGGGTGCTGCGCGATGTCTCGTTCGAGATCGAGGCCGGCGAGTCCTACGGCCTGGTGGGCGAATCGGGGTGCGGCAAGTCGACAGTCGCCCTGGCGGTCGTGCGCTACCTGGCGCGCAACGGCCGCGTCACTGCTGGACAGATCGCGCTCGATGGCCGCGACGTGCTCAGCCTGAACAAGTCCGAGCTCCGCGAGCTCCGCGCCCATCGCGTCTCGATGGTCTACCAGGAGCCCGGCCGGGCGCTCAACCCATCTATCAAGGTCGGGCGCCAGGTCGCCGAGGTGTACGAGTTGCAGGGCCTCCCCCGTCCCGAGGCGCGCGACCGCGCGCGCGAGATGCTCGACAAGGTGAGGATCTCCGACCCGGGCGGCGTCATGCAGCGCTATCCGCACCAGCTGTCCGGCGGCATGCTCCAGCGAGCGGTGATCGCGATCGCGCTCGCCGCGGAGCCCTCTCTGCTGATCCTCGACGAGCCGACGACGGCGCTCGACGCGACGGTGGAGTCCGAGGTCCTCGATCTGATCAACGCCCTGCGCGAGGAGTTCGGCACCTCGTTGCTGTTCATCAGCCACAACCTCGGCGTGATCGCCAACATGTGTGACCGCGTCGGCGTGCTGTACGCCGGTGAGCTGGTCGAGGAGGCGTCCGCCGATCGGGTGTTCCATGACCCCCGCCACCCATACACGGTGGGCCTTCTGCGCTGCATCCCCCGCCGCGACACGTTGAAGAGCCGCCGGGCACTCGACACGATTCCCGGCTCTCTGCCCGCGCCGGGAGCCGAGGTGACCGGGTGCATCTTCTCCGATCGCTGCGGCCTGGTGGAGGATCGCTGCCGCCAGGAGGCGCCCCCGCCGTACGACGCTGGCCCGGTCCACCGCTCGCGCTGCCACTTCCACGATCGAGCTCAGACACTGCCGCGCGTCGCGGCCGCCGAGGTCGTGCCCGGAGCCGACCAGTCTGAGGACGGCAAGCCGATTCTGCACGCCGACGGCGTGTCCAAGACGTTCGAGCTGGCCGGCCAGACGATTCGTGCCCTCGTCGACGTCGATGTCGATCTGCGTTCCGGCGAGACGCTCGGATTGGTCGGCGAATCGGGCAGCGGGAAGACCACGCTGGCGCGGGTGCTGTTGGGGCTGACCGGCCCCGACGACGGGGCCGCGATCACGCTGGCCGATCAGCCGCTCGGCGCCGACTCGCGGCGTCGCTCCCACGAGCAGCAGAAGTATCTCCAGATCGTGTTCCAAAACGCCGACTCGGCGCTCAATCGGCGCCATTCGGTCAGGCGGCTGATCTCGCGCTCGCTGTCGCGGCTGGGCGGTTACCGCGGCGATGCGCTGGCCGAGCGGCTGAAGGCCCTGGTGGCCGAGGTGCGGCTCTCGGAGCGGCATCTGCCCATGCGCCCCGCGCAGCTCTCGGGCGGTCTCAAGCAGCGGGTGGCCATCGCCAGAGCCTTCGCCGGGGATCCCCACATCGTGGTCTGCGACGAGCCGACCTCGGCGCTCGATGTCTCCGTGCAGGCTGCGATCCTCAATCTGCTGACCGATCTGCAGCGGCGTGAGGGGGTCTCCTACCTGTTCATCAGTCACGATCTCGGCGTCGTCCGCTATCTCTCCGACCGGATCGCCGTCATGTACCTCGGCCGGATCATGGAGCTCGGTCCCGCCGAGCGCGTGTTCGAGGGACCGCACCATCCGTATACGGAGGCGCTGCTGTCGGCGGTGCCGACGCTCGAGGACGGAGGGCGCGAGCGGATCCCGCTCAAGGGCGACATTCCCAGTGCGGCCGACCCACCCACCGGCTGCGTGTTCCACACCCGCTGCCACCGCAAGCTCGGTGAGATCTGCGAGACCACCGAGCCGCCGCTGGCCCAGGCCGAGCCGGAACACGCGATCCGCTGTCACATCCCCATCGATGAGCTTCGCAGACTCCAGACGGGCGAAGTCGACCTCGCCGCCACCCATGAGTGAGGGCGATGCCAGCCCCGCGCCGATCGAGATGCGGGCCGCCGTTCTGCGTGAACCCGGACAGCCGGTTGGTGTCGAGACCGTGCTGCTCGATCCGCCCCGTCGCGACGAGGTCCTGGTTCGCGTCGGCGCCGCTGGCGTGTGCCATTCGGATCTTCATCTCGCCGACGGGCGGCTGGGCGCCGGCCGGTGGCCGATGGTCCTCGGCCACGAGGGAGCCGGCGTGGTCGTGGCGGTCGGCGCTGGCGTGCACGCCCCGGCGCCCGGCGACCGGGTGGTGTTCAGCCTGCCCGCCTGTGGCGCCTGCCCTCCGTGCCGCTCGGGCCAGCGCACCCTGTGCGAGACGGCGGCGACCTGCGGCGTCGGCGGCAACCTGCTCGACGGGACCTCACGGCTGCGGACCGCTGAGGGAACGACGCTCCAGCACGGGCTGATGATCGCCTGCTTCGCGGAGTTCGCCGTGGTCCCCGCCGCCGGCGCGATCAGACTCCCGGGCGAGGTCCCGCTCTGGCAGGCGGCCCTGCTGGGCTGCGGCGTGATCACCGGCATCGGCGCCGTGAAGCGCGCCCGCGTCCAGCCCGGCGCCCGCGCGTGCGTGATCGGCTGTGGCGGCGTCGGCCTGCAGGTGATCGCCGGGCTGCGCCTGGCCGGCGCCGGCCAGATCATCGCCGTCGATCGCCATCCAGAGAAGCTCGATCGCGCCCGGCGCCGGGGCGCCACCCACGTCATCGACGCGAGTGGGGTGGCGGAGGTGGCCCTCGCCGTGCTCGACCTCAGCGGCGGTGGCGTCGAGCAAGCCTTCGAGGTCGTCGGGTCCGCGGCGACGATCCGCCTGGCCTGGGACGTGCTGCGTCCGGGTGGCACGGCCACGGTCGTCGGTCTGGCCCCCCGCGGAGTTGAGGTCTCCCTCCCGGCGATCGAGTTTCTCAGCGAGAAGACGGTTACCGGCTGCTACTACGGATCGACCGATCCGCACACGGCGATCGGCGAGCTGGTCGCGCTCGTGCGCGACGGACGCCTCGACCTTGGGGATGTCGTGTCCCACATGGCGTCGCTCCAGGACGTCGAGGCCGCGCTCGAGCGCCTGCGCCGGGAGGAGGGCGCGCGGTCGATCGTCGTAATCGACGAGAACTCGGCCGGTGCCGGTGTCGGTTCCCGGGCGCTGGCCGGGAGCGCGGCGTGAGCCGGCGCGACCTCGACGGCGCGGTCGGCGAGGGCTACGGCGGCCCGCCGGGCGCCAACGGCAGTCACGTCAACGTGGTCCTCGCTCGTCGCGGGAGCGCGACCGCGGCGGTGCTACTCGGGACGTTCACCTCGCCCGCACCTGGACATATCCCGATCCTCGTCGTGGTCGGCGAGGATCAGCTGAGCTATGAGCCGGTCTGGCCGCCGACGATCATGATCAACAAGGCGACAGCGACCGAAGAGCGCCACCAGACGATTACCTGGGGAGCGGGCCAGCTGGGGATTGCCCAGGGAGTGCTCGACTCGGTGAGCGATGGGCTGCTCGAGGCCACCGACGAGCTAATCGTGTTGGTCTGTGTATGGATTGACCCCGCGGCCACCGAGGAGGCGACGGTGCGCGCCGCCAGCCGCGACGCGACCCGCAAGGCCATCGGCGTGGCCGTCCATGGGCGCGACCCGGTCGCCGCACAGGCGCTCGTCGACCGGCGCGACGAGTTGACGAGCCCCTTCTACAGCGGAGGCTGAGGGTGCGGATCACGGCCATCCGTACGCAGCGGCTGCGGCTGCCGCTGGATCCGCCCTTCCTGGCGGCGTGGGATCCCACGCCGCGGCGATCCTTCGACGCCACGATCGTGCGGGTCCACACCGACTGCGGTCTGATCGGAGTCGCCAGTGGGGACACTCTGGCCGGGTTCGAGAGCTACGAGCACCTGCTGCTCGGCGAGGATCCACTCGCGCTGGCGCGCCACTGCCGCACGCTCGAGACGATCGCGTTCCACGCCGGGCGTTGCTGGCCGGTGGAGGCGGCGCTGTGGGACCTCGCCGGCAAGATCCTCGGGCAACCCGTGGCGCGGTTGCTCGGGGGCTCGCGTGACCGGCTCCCCGCCTACGCCTCGTGGGGCGAGCTGCGCGAGCCGGGACAGCGGGCGCAGGACGCTCACGCGCTTCTCGAGCAGGGCTTCCGCGCCGTCAAGGTGAGGATCGCTCCCGGTCGGGTCCCCGAGGGGCTGGCCGTCATCGCCGCCGTTCGCGGGGCGGTCGGCGAGCGCCTGGCGATCATGGTGGACCTCAACCAGTGGTGGCGCATGCCCGGCGACAGCGAGCGCGCCCTGGATCCCGCCGGCGCCCGCGACATCGTGCAGCGGCTGCGCGAGCACGCCGTGCTCTGGGTCGAAGAACCGCTGCCCGGGCACGATCTGGGCGCAATGCGAACGCTCCGCGAGACCACCGGGGTACGCATCGCGGGCGGGGAGATGGCGGCCACGTTCGACGAGCTGCGCCTGGCCCTCGAGGCCGACGCCCTCGATGTCTACCAGCCCGATGTGGTTCTGGCGCTGGGCATCTCCGGCGCTCGAACGCTGGCCGAGCTGGCCTTGCGGCGTAACCGCTGGTTCACCCCGCACACGTGGACCAACGGCATCGGGCTGCTGGCCAATCTCCAGGTGTGCGCCGGCGTCGGCGGCGGCCCCTTCCTCGAGTTCCCCTATGACCCGCCGGGGTGGACCCCCGGGCGCCGTGACTTCATGCTCGCCGAGCCGGTGGCGATCGATGCCGAGGGCATGGTGCGGGTCCCCGAGGCGCCGGGGCTCGGAGCAGTGCTCGACGAGGAGTCAGTCACCTTCCATGAAATCGGTGCCGCGGGGGCCAGGGCATGACGCGGATCGGCTTCATCGGGCTGGGCAACATGGGCGGTCCGATGTGTGGACACCTGATCGCGGCCGGCCACGAGGTGACCGCCTTCGACCTCGACCCGGCCGCCGTGGATCGGTTGCACGCCCAGGGTGCGCGCGCGGCCGGCTCGGCGGTTGACTGCGCCGCCGCGGTCGAGGTGCTCATCACGATGCTGCCGGCCCCGCCACACGTGGAGCAGGTGCTGCTCGGCGAGCGCGGGGCTATCCACGCGCTCCGGCCCGGAGCCGTGGCGATCGACATGAGCACGAGCTCGCGCGCCGTCGGTCGGCGGGTACTCGAGGCGGCCGTGAAACGGGGCGTTGATGTGCTCGACGCGCCGGTGGCCGGCCAGACGATCGGGGCCAGGGCGGGAACCCTGGCCATCTACGTGGGCGGCGATGCGACGGTGCTCGAGCGCGTCCGCCCGCTGTTCGAGGTCATGGGCGATCCGGAGCGCGTGTTCCACGTCGGCTCCCACGGTGCCGGCTACACGGTGAAGCTCCTGCTGAATCTGTCGTGGTTCATCCAGTCCGTCGCCGCGGGCGAGATCCTCACCGTCGGAGTGCGCGCCGGGGTCGAGCTCGACAAGCTTCACGAAGCCCTAGTGCGATCCCCGGCCAACTCGACCTTCCTCGAACGCGACGTGCGGACGGTGCTCGATGACGGTGACTACGACGACGGCTTCCCGATGCGGATGGTGACCAAGGATCTGAGGCTGGCCGTCGACCTCGCGCGCGACGTCGGGGTGCCCGTGGAGTTGACTGCGCTCGTGGAGCAGATCCACCACCGCGCCCAGGTCCGCTACGGCGACGACGCCGGTGAGATCAGCGCCGTGCGGCTCTACGAGGACCTGGCCGGGGTCAGCCTGCGGACGTCGGGCCGGCCGCGGTGATCACCCTCGACGGTCGATCGCTCACCCCTGGCCAGGTGGCGGCCATCGCCCGTCAGGGCGAGCGCGTGGCCCTCGCCGAGGCGGCGAGAGAGCGCAACGCCGCGGCCCGGCGGGCGATCGCGGAGCACCTGCGCCACCAGCACCCGCTTTATGGCGCCAGCACCGGCGTAGGTGCGTTTCGCGATCGTCCGATCGCCGAGGAGGATCGCGAGCAGTACCAGTGGAACCTGCTCCGCAGCCATGCCGTCACCGCGGGTCGCCCGATGGCCACCGAGCTCGTCCGGGCCGGCATGGCCGTGCGCGCCAATCAGCTGGGCGCCGGCGGTGCCGGCGTCCTGCCCGAGCTCCTCGACGGCCTCGTCACTGCACTGAATCAGGGCATCGTGCCGCTAACGCGCGAGTTGAGCTCTATCGGCACCGGCGATCTGCCCGCCATGGCCGAGATCGCGCTGGCCATTCTGGGCGAGGGAAAGTCGTGGCACGAGGAGGAGTTGGTCGATGCGCCGGTTCTCGTCTCGGGAGTACGGCTGGGGCTGCGCGACGCCCTCGGGTTCATGAGCTCGAACGCCATCACCGTAGGTCATGCCTCGTTGCTGAGCGTCGACGTGCGCATCCTTCAGGATGCCTGGCTGGCCGTGGCAGCGCTGTCATTCGAGGCCTTCGAGGCTGATCTCGTCGTACTCGACGAGCGCGTCCAGAGCGCGGCCGGCGGCCCGGGTCAGGTGGCCGTGGCGCGACGCATGCGCGACCTGCTTGCCGGCGCGCCGCTCGCACACGACGATCCCGCCGGGCCCGTCCAGCACCCGTACCCGTTTCGCGTCCTGCCGCAGGTCGACGGGGTCACCGAGGAGGCGCTCGCGGCGCTCGACGAGGTGTTGATCCGGGCGCTGAATGCGCGCGCCGAGAACGCGCTCATCGATAACGGACTCGTCCTGCCCAACGGCAATTTCCACGCCGCCGAGCTCGCCGCTGCGCTCGACCGAGCTCGGGCCGCCCTGGCCCAGTCCGCCTCGCTGATCGCCGCCCGGATCAGCTCGATGATGGATCCTCGCATGACCGGTCTGCCCCCGTTCCTCACGCGGCAGCCGGGCCTCGAGTCGGGCGTGATGATGCTCGAGTACACCGCCCAGGCTGCGGCCGCCGAGGTACGCTCGCTGGCCCTCAACGTCGCCGTTCAGAACGTCGGCGCATCGCTGGGCGTCGAGTCGCACTCGAGCCTGGCGGCGACATCGGTCAGGCTCACCACCTGGTGCCTGGAAGCGATGCGCCTGCTGATCGCCACCGAGCTGGTGGTCACGCTGCGGGCGCTCCGGGCGGCCGGGCGGACGCCGGGCGGCGCCGGTACGCGGCGACTGTTTGCCCTCTGCAGCCGGACGCTGCCGATGGGACTCGAGGAGCGGCCGTTCGGATTGGAGATCGAGGCCGCCGCCGATCTGGTGCGCCGGTGGGCCGCTGACAGCGCGGCGCCCGGCAACGGCACCGCGTAGCGGCTGCAAGCAAACGGTACAGGCGTACCATACTCTGGTACGTTTGTACCAGTATGGCGGCGACGACTGACAAGGGGCGTCGATCGCGCAGGGCGAGCAGGAGCGCCCGGGCGCCTCAGGCCGGCGGAGCCTCGAGTCGTGTCCGGGGCGCCGCGCGTCGCGAGGCCCTGCTCGAGGCTGTGTTGCGCATCGTGGCCGAGATTGGCCCCGACGCCGTGACCCACCGCCGGGTGGCCGAAGAGGCAAACCTCCCGCTGGCCTCGACGACGTACTACTTCGAATCCAAGGAGCACCTTCTCACCGCGGCCCTCGATCTGGCCGCCGACCGCGACACGCACCGACTGCTGGACGCCACATCCTCGATCCTCGGCGCGGAGAGCGTGTCGGCCGCCGCCGCGCTTGAGGCAGCCGTGGCGGTCATCGCCGACCCGCTCGATGAGGGCTTTGAGCAGGGCCGCGGCTCGCTGATCGCCACCTATCGGCTCCTGCTCGAGGGCGCCCGCCGGCCGGCCATGCAGGCGATCGCCGCCCGCTGGAACGAGGTCTACCTGCTCGCTCTGGGGCAGTTGCTCGAGCGCGCGGGATCGGCGCACCCTCGCGCGGATGCCGAGCTGTTGCTATGCGCCGTCGACGGCCTGATCGTGGAGGAACTGGCCTTGGGGGCGTCCAACGACCCGCGGCCGCGCCTGCGGCGACTCGTCCACGCGCTGGTGGACGGCCGGTGAGCATCCTCGGCTTCAAGCCGCCCGGCGGCAGCGGGTCCGGCGACTCAGCTCCCGAGCGGCCGATCGTCGTCCTGGTGGGGATTCTGTTCATGTTCGAGGCCTCGCTGTACTCGGCGGTGGCGCCGTTACTGCCCCACTACGCCCACGTCCTGCACGTCTCCAAGCCGGCGGTCGGCGTGCTGGCCGGGTGCTACTCGGCCGGCCTGATTCCGGGCGCCTTCCTGGGCGGATGGCTGGCCTATCGCGTCGGCGTTCGCCGCACGACGATGTATGGGCTGCTGGTCTTCGCCGTCGCCGTCGCCGCGTTCGGCTTCGGCACCGACATCGTGGCGCTCGACGTCCTGCGGCTGATTCAGGGCGTGGCCGTCGGCGCGATCTGGGGCGGGGCGCTGACCTGGGTGATCGCCGTCGCGCCCCGCGAACGGCGCGGCCAGGTGATCGGCGCGGTCATCGGGTCGGCGATCTTCGGCACCCTCATCGGTCCCGTGCTGGGCACGCTGGCCGTCGCCGTGGGCACAAAGCTTGTGTTCTCGCTGGTCGGCGCGGTGGCGCTTGGCCTCGCCGCCTGGACCTACCAACACGCCGAGCCGCCCCACCGGGAGCTCGGTCCCCGTCCGCCGGTGCGGGAGCTGCTCGCCAACCGGCGTTTGGTCCTCGGGTTTTGGCTCATCGTCCTCGACGCGATAACGATCGGCGCGCTCAGCGCACTACTCCCGCTGCGACTGGCCCACTTCGGCGCCTCCAGCATCCTGATCGGCGGAGCCTTCGTCGTCGCCTCGCTGTTCAGCTGGCTCGTGGCCAACCCGGTTGGACGCGTGGTCGATCGCCGCGGGCCCGCCCTGCCGCTGATCGGCGGCGAGATCATGCTCGCCGGAGCGCTGGTGCTGCTGCCGCTGCCCCAGTCGGCGGTACTGCTGGGCATCCTCACCGCCATCGTCCTCGGCCCCCCCACGACCTCGGTGTCGATTCCGGGCATGGCGATCCTCACCGACGCGGTCGAGCACGCCGGCATTGCGGTGGCCATCGGGTCGATGATGGTCAACCTGGCCTGGGCGCTGGGCGAGACGTTTGGCGCGCCGGCGGCCGCCAACCTCTCGCAGGCGACCAGCGACGCCGTGCCCCTGTTGCTACTGGCGGCGCTGAACCTGCTGACGATGGTGGCGGTGATGCGCATCCAGGGGCGCGCCCGGATCGCCGAGGGCGTTCCCGAGTCCTCGGACGGTGTCGAGGCCGAGACGAGGACCGAGGCGGGCGACGGGGTCGACGCGCCGGGCCGCCGGCGCGAGCGGATGTACATCTGAGCGTTAGGTCCGCTCGCGGCCGGGTCGGGCGTTTTTCAACGTTATGGTGGTCGGATCGTCGGGTCCGGAGCCACGAAACGTTGCCCAGCGGCCGGGCGCCGTGCCGCGATGCAACGTTTCGCCGAATAGCAGCGGTTTCGTTACCCAGCGCCTACCCGCAAGGACCGCAAAGCAACGTTTTCGCGGGTGGATAGCCCCGCAGCGCCTGCAGCCGAACCGAACGCGACAGCCAAGAGGCACACCCTTGCCGATTAACTGACGGGTCAGTTAAAGTCGGACCGACGATGGACACCGGCCTGACAACGCCGCCACGCGGGCGCACCGCGGCCAAGCTCCGCCGCCCCGCGCGCCCCGACGAGATCCTCGCCGCGGCCTGCCGGGCGATCGTCGAGCGCGGCTACGCCGACACCCGGGTGGGGGACATCGCCGCCGCCGCCGGGACCTCGACCGGAACCATCCACTACTACTACTCCTCCAAGCAGGAGGTGCTCGAGTCCGCGCTGCGGTGGGCCACCGAGTCGCTGTTCGCCCGCATCGAGGTGGACGAGGAGTCCAGCGCACTCGAACGCCTCGCCCGCCTGCTCGCGGCATCGATCCCCTTCCCCGACCGCGACGACTGGGTGCTGTGGGTGGAGATGTGGATGCTGGTGCTGCGAGCGCCCGAGCGGATGGCGGCGCTGGAGGACTTGTCGCTGCGCTGGCGCGGCTTCTTCTTCGACATCGTCGCCGACGGCGTGAGCGGGGGCGAGTTCCGGCCGATCGCGCCGGCGGACGTCGTGGCCGAGCGACTGATCGCCCTGGTCGACGGCCTCGGATTCGAGACAGTCGTCGGCTACCGCTGGAGCACGCCGGTGCGGATGCGATCGCTGCTGGTGGTGTTCGCGGCCGAGCAGGTCGGAGTGGAGCCGGGCCGGCTGGAAGCGGCGCTGGAGCACCGGTGACGGTCACACCGGAAACCACACGGCGGATCGGCGGCCACCTGGTCGCCGAGAGCCTGACCGCACTGGGGGCACAGGCCGCCTTCGGTGTTCCCGGGATCCACTCGCTGGCCATCTGGGAGGCCCTGCGGACGAGTCCGTTGGCGGTCTATGGCGCGCGCACGGAGTTGTGCGCGGGGTTTGCCGCCGATGGCTACGCGCGCTCATCGGGTCGGCCGGCGCCGCTGCTGCTCTCGACTGGCCCGGGCGCGCTGAACTCCCTCACGGCTCTGATGGAGGCGGCCAGCGCGCACGTTCCCGTGCTGGCAATCTCGAGCCAGATTCCCAGCGAGATGGTCGGGCGCGGGCGCGGCTTCCTGCACGAGCTCACCGACCAAATGGCCTCGTTCGAGCCGCTGGTCAAATATGCCGTCCGGGCCGAGAGCGCGGACGCGATCCCGGGCCTGCTGGCCCAGGCCTGGCGCGTGGCTCGCACGCCACCGAGCGGGCCCGCATACGTGGAGATCCCCGTCGACCTCCTCACCGCACCGGTGAGCGGCACGCCGGTCACCGCGCTCGACGGATCGCCCGTGTTCCGTGCCGCCGAGCCCGACGCGGTGCGCGGCGCCGCGGCCCTGATCGATGCCGCCGAGCGGCCGGTCATCTGGGCGGGCGGGGGTGTGCTCCGCTCCGGCGCCCACACCGAGCTGCGAGCGCTGGCCGAGCGGCTCGACGCGCCGGTGGCCACCACCTACATGGGCAAGGGCGCGCTGGCCGACGACCATCCGCTGGCCGCCGGCTGCGGCTGCGATGAGGCGGCCTTCCAGGAGCTTCTCTCCGAGGCCGACGTTGTGCTCTGCGTGGGCACCGAGCTCGGCGCGGAGACGACGGGTCAATATGCCCTGCGCTTCGGCGGGCAGGTGATCCACGTCGACGCCGCGCCGGCCCGCGCCGGCGCCACGTATCCCGCTCTGCCCCTCGTCGGCGACGCGCGGCTGACCCTGCAGGCGCTCCTCGCCGAGGTCGCGTCCCGCTCAGCCGGAGACACCAGCGACCGCCTGCGCTCGCTCAGGCAGCGCATCCGGGCCGGTCTGCAGGCGCAGGAGCGCGACACCGAGCTCGGGTTGCTGTCCACGATCGAAGCGGCGCTGGGCCCCGACGCGATCGGCACCTGGGACATGACGATCCTCGGCTACTGGGCCGCGCCACACCTGGCCATGCGGGCCGGTCAGCAGTTCCTCTATCCGCTCGGCTCGGGAACCCTGGGCTACGCCTGGCCCGCCGCGCTCGGCGCGAGCATCGCGCACCCCGACCGCGACGTGCTCGCCGTGGTCGGCGATGGCGGTCTCCAGTACGCGCTGGCCGAGCTCGGCACCGCCGCCCAGCACGAGCTCGGAGCCAAGCTCCTGATCATCGATGACGGCGGCTACGGCATCCTCCGCGAGTACCAGCGCGACGCCTTCGCGCAGACCACCGCCGTCGACCTGCCCGGCACCGATCTGGCCGCGGTCGTCTCGGGCTTCGGCGTCCCCGTCCGCACCGCCGCAGCGCACGAGTTGGCCGACGGGCTCAGCTGGGCGCAGGCCCAGCACGGGCCCGCCGTCGTCCTGGTGCGCACACAGATCGTCGCCGCCCGTCCGACACCGTGAGCTCCACCTCCTTCGACGGTCTCGTCCGCCGTTCGGTGCTCGGAGTCGGCCCGTACGTGCCCGGGGTCAGCGCGGCCGAGATCAAGGCCCGCGTTGGCCGCGACGACGTGATCCGTCTCAACTGGAACGAGAACCTGTTCGGCCCACTGCCGGGCGTGCTTGACGACGTGGCCGCCGAGCTCCCCTCCGTGTGGGCGTACCCCGAGGAGGCCTACGACGAGCTGCGTCGCGCCGTGGCCGCATGGGCCGGTGCCGAGCCCGGCCAGATCGTTCCAGGCCACGGGATTCAGGGCCTGACCCTGGCGCTGGTCAGCGCGTTCATCGACGTCGGCGACACCGTGATCATTCCTCGTCCGACCTACGGGCTCTACGCGCAGGCGTGCGCGGTTGCCGGCGCCGAGGTCGTACGCGTCGAGAACGCTTCGTCGCTCGCGCTCGACCTGCCGGCAATCGCGGCAGCCGCGACCGAGCATCACGCCAAGCTGGCCTGGGTATGCGACCCCAACAACCCGACCGGGTTGCGGCTCGAGCAGGCTGAGTGGGATGCCTTCCTCGACGCGCTGCCACCGGGGTGCATCGCGATCGCCGACGAGGCCTATCGCGATTACATCGACCCCGAGCAGCGGGTCGACCGTCTGGCCGACATCCGCGCCGGACGGCCGGTCATCGTTCTGCGGACGTTCTCCAAGGTCTTCGGCCTAGCTGGGCTGCGGCTTGGGTACATGATCGTCGACGCTTCCCTGGCGCCGCTGATCGACTCCGTCCTCGAGCCGTTCAACGTCAATCGCGCGGCGTTGTCGGCCGGACTGGCCAGTCTGCGCCGGACCGAGCTGCTGCCCGCGCGTCGCGAGCAGGTCAAGCGAGCCCGCGCCCGGCTGGCGGGGGCGCTGGACCACAGCCAGGTCCGCGCGCTGCCCTCGGACGCCAACTTCGTTCTGCTCGAGCTCGGCGACGACGACCTCCGCGTCGGCGACGCGCTGGCCCGCGAGGGCATGCTCGTCCGTCCCGGCTCGGAGTTCGGGCTGGCCGGCTTCGCCCGCGTGACCACCGGAGAGGAGGCGCTCATGGAAACCGTCGGCACGCGCATCGCCGCGATCGTCGGGCGCGGGCGGTCGACGTGAACAGGGTCGTGCTGCTCGACCCCGCCGGCGAGCTCTCGACCGTCGAGCTCGCGCTGGCCGAGCATCGCGGGCTACGCGTGGAGCGCGCCGACGTCCTGCCGTCGGGCTCCGACGTGGTCGCTGTCCTGGTGCCACCGGAGATCCCCGTCGGCCGGGCGGAGCTCGAGCGCTTGCCCAACCTGCGGATCGCGGCGACGACCTCCACCGGCTTTGACCATCTCGATCTGGACGCGATCGCCGCCGCTGGCGCGTGGGCCACCCACTGTCCCGGCTACTGCGACGAGGAGGTGGCCGACCACGCGCTCGCCTTCGCCGTCGGGCTGCTGCGGGGGTTGGTCGAGCTGAACCGGACCGCGCGCGAGGGCGTGTGGGACCAGACCCCGGCGCCACCGCGGCGCATCGCCGGAAGCGTGTTGGGGATCGTCGGGCTTGGGCGAATCGGGCGCGAGGTGGCGCGCCGCGCCGCCGCTCTGGGCATGGAGGTGGTGGCCACCGACCCGGTCGTCCGCGACCCCGGCGAGACGGAGTTGGTGACGCTCGACGAACTGCTCGAGCGCGCCGAGGTGATCACCCTGCACGCCCTGCTCACGCCCACCACCCGGGCGATGATCGGGGCGCGTGAATTCGAGCGCATGCGTCCCGGCGCCTACCTGATCAACTGCGCCCGAGCCGCGCTGGTCGACCACCAGGCGCTTGGCGAAGCCATGCGGGGCGGCCATCTCGGCGGCTGCGCGCTCGACGTGCTTCCGGTCGAACCGCCCCCCGAGGACGAGCCGGCGTTCGGCTGGCCGCGAACGATCATCACGCCGCATTCCGCCTGGTACTCGCCGGCCTCCGCCACCGCTCCCTACAGGATGGCGGCCGAGGCCGTGGCCGCAGTGCTGGAGGGTCGCGACCCGCACGGCCTGCTCGCGCGCCCAGCCGTCTGACTGAGCTACGGAGCGCGGTGCAGCAGCGTGACCAGCCGGGGCTGGTTCGCCCCGGGCCCGTTGATCTCGAGCCAGCTCACGGTGGTGCCGTGGGCCAGCACGGCCAGGTAGGTCGGGTTGGCCAGGTGGCACTGGCACTCCTGGCCGATGGCCAGGAAGCCGCGGCGGCCGCCCTGCTCGAACTCGCGCAGCTTGGGCAGCGAGCCCAGGTAGGCGGACAGGTGCGAGCGCATGAAGGCGACGTACGCCGCCGCCCCCGAGGCATGGCCGAAGCGCAGCGTGCGCGAGTCGACCACCTGCAGCCGGCGCGATTCGCCCTGGAAGTAGCGATCGGAGCCCGACTCGTAGTCCCACGCCCGCAGACTTGTTGCCAGGTCCGGTGCCTGTGCCTCGCGGGTCAGAAGCGTGGCCGTGAGCGGCTTGAGCGTGCTCGGGAGGTAGGGAACGGCCCGAGCCGGCAACGTCGATGGTGCCGGCTCGGCGGCGGGCGCCACCGTCGAATGCGTGGAGCTCGAGCCGCATCCAGACAGCAGCATTACTGCGGCGGCAGCCAGACCAGCCAGCCGAAGGCTCATCCCGCCGTCATGGGCGGCGCCTCGGGAAGCGCCTCGAGCCGCCGTTCGGCGCCCCGCCGGGCAATCTCGGCCACCATGATGATCAGCAGCGAAACGACGATCACGATCGAGCCGATGGCGATCACCTCGGGTAGCAACGCCGGGGTGCGGCTGCTCGAGTAGAGCACGACCGGATACGTAGGCGAGCCCGGCGGCGCCAGGAACGAGGCGATCGCGAACTCGTCGAAGCTGATCGTGAACGCGATCAGGAAGCTCGACAGCAGCGATGGCAGCAGCAGCGGCAGGGTCACGTAGAAGAACGCCTTGAACTCGGAGGCGCCGAGGTCACAGGCGGCCTCGACGATCGACTCGTCCAGGGTGCGCAGTCGCGGCAGGATCACCAGCACGCTGTAGGGGAGCGAGATGACCACGTGGCCGGCCAGTACGGCGGCGAGGCTGGTGGCAATCCCCAGCTCGTGCAGGAGCACGACCATGCCGACCGCGAGGACGATGTAGGGAACGACGAGCGGAATCAGGATCAGCACCACGATCACCCGTCGCAGGCGGAGCTGCCGCCGGGCCAGGGTGATGGCCGCCATCGTGCCGAGGATCGTGGCGGCGATGCCGTTGATCACGGCGATCAACAGGCTCCGCAGCAGGGCCGAGGTGAGCGTGGTGTCGGCGAACGCCGCGCTGAACCATTTGGTCGAGAAGCTCTTGATCGGCAGCGTCGGGATCGTGCCGCTGTTGAAGGCGAAGATCACCAGCACGAGCAATGGCGCATACAGGAACAACAGCAGCAGGCCGAAGTAGGTGGACAGCAGCGTGCGCCCGGCGCGGCCCATCGGCTTCACGGCGTATACCTCCCGCGCGCGCCGCTCATGCCGTCTCCGGTTCGCTCAGGTCGGCCGCCACGTAGCGGCCGAAGACGGCCAGCAGGATCAGCACGACGACAACCAGGGTCATGGCGAGGACGGCGCCGTAGTTCCAGTCCGGCGTGTCGGAGAAGAAGGCCTGGATCGAGTTGCCGAACAGCTGACTCGATGGCCCGCCGACGAGCAGCGGCGCGATGAACTCGCCTGTGGTGGGGATCAGCACGAACACGAACCCCGCGGCGACTCCCGGGAGGCTCAACGGCAGCGTCACCCGCAGGAACGTGGTGAAACGACCGGCGCCCAGATCGTAGGCGGCGTCGAGCACGCTCCGATCGAGGTTGTCCAGCACCACGAAGATGGGCAGGGCGACGAACGGCACCCAGGCGTAGAACAGGACCAGGGCGACCGAGAACTTCGAGTAGATCAGCCAGCTGATGGCGTGTCCGTTGGCGCGCAGGCCGAGTTGCCACAGGGCGCTGTTGATCACACCGTTGTTGTTGAGGATCACTTGCCAGGCGATCACGCGCAGCAGGTAGCTCGTGAAGAACGGCGCCAGTACCGCCAGCAGCACCGTATAGCGGTGGCGCCCGGCCACAAAGGCGAGGAAGTAGGCCAGCGGGTAGGCGCCGAGCGTCGCCACCGCCGAGACGAACAGCGTCACCGCCATGGAGGTGAAGAAGCGGCTGCGGAACGGGTTCCCGGGGCCGGTCAGGAAGTCCTTCCAGTCCGCCGTCGAGAACGACGCGTGCGTGCCCACCACGTTGGTCAGCATCCCGAAGCTGTACAGGCCGATCAGCACGATCGGCACGACCAGGACGATCACTACGTACAGCGACGGTGACGCCGCCACCAGCATGCGCGCGAACGCGCGCGAACTGAACCATTGCCGGCGGCGGCGCACCGGCCCGACCGCTTGAGTGGTGTCGGCGGCGCTCAGGCGGCCTGCACCTCCTGCCACGCCAGCTCGTACTTGGGGCGCTGGGGCTGCCAGCTCTGCAGATGGACATCGGACGCCTCGATGGCCGTCGGGTTACCGATGTTGAGCTGCTTGGCCAGCTTCTGGTCCTGGATCTCCGACGGCTTGATCGTCCTGTCGGAGGTGCCGTAGTAGAAGAGGTTGGTCATCTGCACGCACGCGTGGTGGTTGATGAACGACTCCACGTACTTGTGAGCGTGAAAGAAGTTCTTCGTCTGGCTGCCCAGCACGAAACCGCAGAACCAGCTCAGCTTGCCCTGGCTCGGGTTCAGGTAGGCGACCTGGAGGCCGGCCTTGGACATCGACACGTAGGCGTCTTGCCACGAATAGGTGATCCAGATGTCGCCGGCCTTGAACGACGGCTGCATCTGCCCGTACTCGCTTGACCAGTAGAACTTGTTCAGCGGCTTTTGCGCGATCAGCGTGTTCTTGGCCGCCTGAATCTGGCTGTCGGACATCGTGTCCATGTTGTGGTAGCCGAGCTTCAGGGCCGCCACCTCCATATTCGAGCCCGAGCCGTTCCAGAGCGAGATCTTGCCCTTGTACTTGGGGTTCCAGGCCAGCTCCCAGCCGGTGGCGTCGGCCGGGTCGATCTTGTCGGAGCGATACAGCAGGCTGGCGTAGCCCCAGTCCCATGGGATCAGGTACTGCTGCCCGTTGATCTTGCCCTTGTCAACCAGGAACGGGTTGAGGTTCTTGAAGCTCGGGAGCAGGCTCGTGTCCCACGGCTGGATCAGGCCCTGCTGGTGGAAGCTGGGCAACATCTCGTTGCACGGGTGCATGAGGTCGAACGGGCCACTGGTCCCGGCCTTGCTCAGCGACTGGTCGTCGTTGACGATGTACGTGTAAACGATCGAGTGCTTGCCGAACGCCTTCGTGTAATCCGTCCCGGCCCACAGGCCCGAGGTCTGAGCCGGAGTCCCGCCGGCTTCGTAACCGCCCCACTCGAGGATCGAGAGCTTGCCGGACTCCTTGCTGATCGGCGGACGCGAGCTCACGGGTGTCGTCTTCTGGGCGGAGCTGCTGCTGCCGCTCGACCCACACCCTCCGAGCAGTGCCGCGCCGCCAAGGGCGACCCCGCTGGCCAGGAAGTCACGCCGGTTGATGTCCTTCATGTGCCTCTCCTCTGAACGATTTCCTAGGTGTTGACGAGGTCCTTCAGCCCCGCCGCCGCCGCTCCGTTCTCCTCCGCGGCCGCTCCCGTGTCGGCGAGGACGCGCAGCGCCTCCGCCGGCAGGTGCAGCCGCACCGCGTCTCCCGCCAGGCGGGCCTGCTCTCCCTCCGAGTTCTGCACCAGGGCCTGGATCTGATCGCCGGCCGGAAGGCGGATGAACACCTGGTCGCTGTTGCCTCGGTACACCACCCGCTCGACGATCCCCGGGATGCGGTTCTCGCCTCCCGGGCCCTGCGGCTCCAGTCGTACCCGTTCCGGCCGGATCATCAGTTTCGTGTCGCCACGCGCGGACGTGCTCCCCTGCATCGCGTGCAGCTCGAACTCGCCCACCTGTATGACGCAGCGGTTCCCGCTCGCCTCGCGGGCGACGCCGCTGATCAAGTTCGAGATCCCGAGGAACGAAGCCACGAAGGTGGTGTTTGGTTCCTCGTACACGTCCTTGGGCCGGCCCATCTGCTCGATGCGTCCGTCGTGCATCACGGCCAGGCGATCGCTCATCGTCAGCGCTTCCTCCTGGTCGTGGGTGACGTAGATGAAGGTCAGTCCGACCTCCTCCTGGAGCGCCTTGAGTTCGACCTGGAGATTGCGGCGGATCTGCGCGTCGAGCGCCCCGAGCGGCTCGTCGAGGAGTACCACAGCCGGACGCATGACCAGCGCGCGGGCCAGGGCAACGCGCTGCTGCTGGCCGCCCGAGAGTTGCTTGGGCTTGCGCTTCTCGTAGCCGGTCAGCTCCACCTGCGCCAGGGCATCGGTCACCCGCCGCCGGACCTCGTCGGACTTGACCCCGCTGCGCCGCAGGCCGAACGCGACGTTGTCGAACACCTTGAGATGGGGAAACAGCGCGTAGCTCTGGAACACCGTGTTGACGTTGCGCTTGTACGGCGGTCGGTCGGCGACGTCCTCGCCGTCGAGCAGGATCTGACCGGCCGTCGGCTCCTCGAAGCCGGCCACCATCCTCAATGTGGTCGTCTTGCCGCAGCCCGAGGGCCCCAGGAGCGAGAAGAACTCGCCGCCCTCGATGTGAAGGTCGATCGCGTCGACCGCCACCACGCCGCCGAAGTGCTTCGTCAGCCCGACGAGTGTCACCTCACCAGCCACTCGTATCCTGCCTTTCCTCTGCGTGTCGATCGCGTCCCGGTGCACGGCGGCGCTGGGCCGCCTCGGCGATGAAACCCGCCGCCTCCTCCTGCGCGCGGTCCAGGAAGGCCCGACCCTTGGCGGCCGTGGCCACGGTCGCATCGCCCATCACCCCGGAATCCGTCAGCCCGCTCCAATACGGCATGTAGGACAGCGGCCCGGTACCCGGCCAGTCGCTGTAGACGTTCTCGTTCCATTCGGGGATCTCCCGCACCGCCTTGTCCATTTGCACGAGCGACGGGTCGACGGCTAGATACATCGAGGTCTCGAGCTCGCACGCATGCGACATCCCGCCCAGGCCGCTGTTGCGTTCTCGCGACAGCAGCTCGCCTGACTCGGGCGTAGTCAGATAGAGAGTGGAGGCCAGGCAGACGGCTCCGCGGTGCTCGACATTGGTCAGCCGCGCCGCCACGGGCTGACCGTGCCCGGGAAGTCCATATGGTGTGGGGTGTAGCCGTGTACGGCGGTGGGGAACAGCATGGCGCGACCGCCGACGCCGCGATTGAACCGCTCCACCGCCCCGGAGGCGATGGCTTCGATGAGACGGACGTCGGTATCGATCGGGAGGTGATACCGGTGATCCTCGAGCGTGGCCGTCGGGATCACGACGACGACATCGTCGCGGCGCGCCAGTTCGCGCAGCTCGAGCCAGGTGTGCTCGCCGTAGGTCTGGCGCGGCAGCCCGGTCATCGTCGGAGCCGGCTCACTCATTCGTGTCCCCAAAGGCCGCCCGCAGTGGTGCGTTGCTGCGCAGGAGCTCGAACGCGTACTCGCCGCGGTCGTCGGTCAGGCCGTTGGGGATGACCAGGTGGGCCTGGCTGCCCACGGCATCGGCACCGAGCGCCGCGGCCGAGAACTGGGTTGCCGTGGAGAAGAAGAGCACGGTGCCGCGCGGGTCAGTGGCCAGCAGCGCCGCGCCCTCCGCACCCGCCACGCTGGTGCAAACCAGCGTGAGATCTGCACTCGGCAACCCGCGGCGACTCAGCTCGCCCGCCACCGCAACCGGGTCGGTGACATCGCCGGCCACCGCATTGACGTCCGGCTCGACCGCGCCGGCTCGGGTGATCGCCTCGGCGGACACATCGACCGCGCTGACCGTTCCGCCGGGGCCGACCGCGACCCGCGCGGCGGCCAGGGCCAGCAATCCGGCCTGGCCGGAGCCGAGCACGAGCACATGTGCTCCGGGCGCGGCCAGCGCGCGGACATGTGAAGCCACCGGATAGACGTCGAAGGCATTCAAGGCGACTGTCTCGGTCAGGTCGGACGGCAGCCGCGCGCACGGCATCGCCCCGGTGACGATCGCGCGACCGCGGACCGGCACCTGGTGGTCGGTGGGATCGACCGGGCCGACCGTGTCAAGAGCCAGCGGTATCGTGACCAGCGAGGCCAGGGGCACTACGGACTCGCCCGGCGCCAGGTCATCGCGGCGCTCTCCGACACGCGCCACAGATCCCAAGAGCACGCCGCCGGAGCCGGTCCACGGATTCTGGAGCTTTCCGCGCTCGTAGACGATCTGGGCGATCGTGCCCGCCATCCGCTGGGGATCGGCCTGGCAGCGCTCGCGGATAACACGGAAGCTGGTCGAGTCGACGGCAAGCATTCGCACGTCCAGCTCGGCCTCAAAATCGTTGGCCGGCGTGGCGGCATCGACGCGCTGAGCGATGTGGGCGAGCGCGCCGCGTGGCTCGAGCGAGCGATGGACGCCGAGGCGGGCGGCTTCCACGCGGTCGAGTTCGCAGCTCGTCGAGCTCATGCGGTGCCATCCAACGGGCAGCGGGAGGCCGCCTCGAACAGCGTGGCGACGTCACAACCGAGCTCGCGCGCAGCGCCGGTCAGGACCATGTTCACATAGGTCTCGGGCGTGTGATCGGGGTTCCCGAGCGTCATGTGGACCGCGTAGCCGTCGGTCAGTGCGCACAAGCGCTGGGCCACCCCGCGGGGATCGTCTACCCGCCATTCGCCCGTGCCGATGCCGTGGTGAATGATGTCTTCGAACGTGCGCCGCCAGCGGTCGTGAAAGCGGCGCTGGGCGACGAGGCTGTCTGAGTGGTGGCGGGCATAGACCCACATGTCGACCCACAGGACCCAGTCGCTGGTGCTCGAGCGGGCGACGAGCCAGCCAAGACGGTCGCTGGCCCGCTCCAGCCGCGGCAGCTCGGCGTCGACCTGGGCATAGAAGGCATCGTCGACCTCCGAGATCGCCTCGGCGAACAGCTGGTCCTTGCTCCCGAAGTAATAAACGACGTTGGCCGGACTCATTCCGGCACGTTTGGCCACGTCGGAGATCCGGACGCTCCACAGGCCCTTCTCGCGGATCAGCTCGGCGGCGGTGGCGAGGATCTGGGGCCGGCGAATGGCGTCCAGTCGTCGCCTCGGCCGCGGCTGAAGCTGACTCGTCAACAAGTCGCTTCCGTGTTCAAACGGTGAGTCCAAACCACGATTTGAAGTCGGGCTTATACTCCGGCCCGCGATGGAAGTCAACTCCGCGAGTTGTGGCCTCGGCCGCTCCCATCACGTCCGTTTTTCGCCCTGACGCCAACGCCGGCCGGGTGGCTCTGGTCACCGGCGGCGGGACCGGGATCGGACGGGCGGCGGCGCTGGAGCTGGCTGCCAGCGGAGCCGGCGTGATCGTCTGTGGACGACGCGAGGAGTTGCTGCGCGAGACGGCCGAGATGATCACCTCCGCCGGGGGTGACTGCCTCCCCGTGCCGGCCGACATCCGCGAGTCCGATCAGGTCGAGCACGTCGTCGAGGCAGGGATCGAGCGCTTCGGTTACATCGACGTCCTGGTCAACAACGCGGGCGGACAGTTCAGCGCGCCGGCCGCGGAGATCAGCGACACGGGCTGGCGCGCGGTCCAGCGCCTCAGTGTCGATGCGCAGTGGACGATCACCCGCACCGTGGCCACCCGTTCGATGATCCCCCGTGGCGGGGGCCTGATCGTGTTCGTCGGCTTCAGCCCGCTGCGCGGCAGTCCCGGCTTCGCCCACGCGTGGGCGGCGCGGGCCGCGGTGGCCAGCCTCGCCTCGAGCCTGGCGCTCGAGTGGAGCGTCCACGGGATCCGCAGCGTGTGCGTGGCCATGGGTTCGGTTCGCACCGAGGGTCTGGCCAAGTACGGCGAGGAGGAGGTCCAGAGCTGGGAGAGCGCCGTTCCGCTCGGTCGCCTGGCCCAGCCCGCCGAGGTGTCAGGACTGATCGCGTTTCTGGCCAGTGCCGCGGGGGCCTACATAACCGGCACCACGATCGTCGTCGACGGCGGCGTCGACGCCTGGGGCCTGGCCGAGCTTCCGCCGCGATGAGCCCCGACCGGTCGCTGCGTCCGCTGTTCGCGCCTAGTTCGGTCGCCGTTCTCGGCGCAAGTGAGGACCCGCGCAAGTGGGGCCACTGGCTGGCTCGTGGCGCCCTGACGGGTGAGGACCGCCGGTCCGTTTACCTGATCAACCGCCGTGCCGGCGAGCTGCTCGGGCGACCCGCGTACCGCTCGCTGACCGAGCTTCCCGGCCCGGCCGAGTTGGTGGTGATTGCCGTGCCGATCGACGCGCTCTCCGACGCTGTGGACGGAGCCCTCGCCGCCGGAGCTCGGGCGATCGTCGCCATCAGCGCCGGCCGCAGCGATGGTCCTGAGGCGCGTGCGCTCGAGGCCGCCCTCACCGCCCGCGTGCGCGGGGCGGGGGCGGTCATGCTCGGACCGAACTGCCTGGGCGTGCTCGACTCAGCCGAGCAGCTCGAGCTCTCGTCCAACCCCCTGCCCGCCGGAACGGTCGGGCTGATCTCTCAGAGCGGCAATCTGGCGCTCGAGCTGGGGCAGATGGCGGCGGCCGAGGGTCTTGGCTTCTCGCGGTTCGCATCGCTGGGCAACCAGGCCGACCTGACTGCCGCCGATCTCGTGGCCGAGTTGGCCTGCCACGAAGAGACCCGGTTGATCATGCTCTACATCGAGGACTTCCGCGACGGGCGGGCGCTGATGCGCGCCGCTCTGCAGGCGCGCGCGAACGGCAAGGCGGTCCTCGCGTTGGCCGTGAGCAACGATCCGGCCACGGCCCGGGCCGCCCGCTCGCACACCGGCGCCCTGGCCAGCGACGGCGCCGCGATCGATGCCGCGTGCCGGGCGGCGGGTATCGAGCGGGTTGATACTCCGCGCGAGATGATCGACGCCGCTCAGGCCCTGCTGCGCTGCCCGCCTGCCCGCGGGCGCAGGGTCGTGGTTCTGTCCGATGGCGGTGGCCACAGCAGCGTCGGCGCTGGCGTCGCCGCGCACGCCGGTCTCGAGATTCCCGAGCTCCCGGTGGCGCTGGCCGAGTCACTCGGCGCTCAGCTCCCGCCGGGGGCCGCCGTCCTCAACCCGATCGACCTCGCCGGCGGGGCCGAGAAGGACACCCACATGTTCGCCCGCGTGGCCGCCGAGGTGATGGCCGCCCCCGAGCTCGACGCGCTGCTGCTCACCGGCTATTTCGGCGGCTATGCCGAGTACGGCCCCGAGCTGGAGCTCGAGGAGATGCGCGCGGCCGAGGCGATCGGCGAGGTGTCACGCACGACAGGCAAGCCGATCGTCGCCCACACGATGTATCCGCGCGGCGCGGCCGCCACCGCGCTGCGCGCGGCCGGTGTCGCCGTGTATGAGGCTGTCGAGCAGGCGTGCTTCGCACTGCGGCGGCTGGTCGAGCACGGGACATCGCGCACCGGCGCGGTGCCGCCGATGCCCCAACCAGAGCCTCCCGTCGGTGGCGACGGCTACGAACCGGCGCGAGAGCTGCTCGCCGGTGCCGGCATTCCCTTCGTGGCCCAGCGCACCGTGCGCGATCTCGACGCAGCGCTGGCCGCCGCGACCGAGATCGGCTATCCGGTGGTGCTCAAGGCGCTCGGGCAACTGCACAAGTCGGATGCCGGTGGCGTCGTCGTCGGCATCGCGGACGCGGATTCACTTGCCCGTGCCTACGACGGCCTGCATGCGAGCCTGGCCCCGACCGGGTACTCGATCGAGCGTATGGCGCCCGTTGCCGAGGGAGTGGAACTGCTGATCGGGGCGCGTTGGGATGCCCGTTTCGGTCCGGTTGCGCTCGTCGGTGCCGGGGGTGTCTACGCCGAGGTCCTGCGCGACACCGCGGTGGCGCTGGCCCCGGTGACCGAGGCGCAGGCCGAGTCGATGCTGCGATCGCTGCGGGTTTCTCCGCTGCTGCTGGGCGCGCGGGGACGCCCATCGCTTGACCTGGCCGCTGGCGCTCACGCCTTGGCCGCACTGTCAGGTGCGGCTGCCACCCACCCCGAGCTCGCCGAGCTCGAGATCAATCCTCTGCTTGTCACGCGCGCCGAGGCCATCGCACTCGACGCGCGCTTTGTACGTGCCACCCCCACACAGGAGTCAACAAAGTGCAGTTCACCTACACCCCCGAGCAGCTTGCCCTCCGCGATCGCGCCAACGATCTGACCGACCAGCTAATCCCGTTCGAGGAGCCGTGCGAAGCCGGTCGGGGGCTTCCACCCGAGTCGCTGGCCAGGATCCGCGAGCTGACCCTGGAAGCCGAGCTGAACGCGATCAACATGCCCACCGAATGGGGTGGCCAGGGACTGTCGCTGTTCGAGCAGGTCATCGTCCAGGAGCGGCTCGGCCAGCTGACCAACGCCCTGTGGGACGCCGTGTGGCGACCGGCCAACGCGCTGAGACACTGCAACGATCAGCAGCGCGAGCGGTATCTGATCCCGGCCATCGCCGGTCAGCGTCGCGACTGTTTTGCGGTCACCGAGGAGAACGCCGGCTCCGACCCGTCTCTGATCGAGACCGTGGCCACTCGCGACGGGTCGGGCTTCCGGCTCACCGGCGAGAAATGGTTCGTCACCGTGGGTGACGTGGCCGACTTCCTCATCGTTCAAGCCCTAGCCGGCGACGACCGGGCGCCGACGCTGTTTCTGGTCGACAAGGACATGCCCGGGGTGAGCGTCAAGCGGACGCCGGCGTACATGCACACGTTCGTCTTCGAACACCCCGAGTTCCTGTTTGACGAAGTGGAGCTCGGGCCCGAGCGGGTGCTGGGTGAGATCGGACAGGGCTACGAACTGACGCGAGACTGGTTCGTGGAGGAGCGCCTGATGATCGGGGCCCGGGCGACCGGAGCAGCCGAGCGCGCGCTGCGGTTGGCCACCGAGTGGGCCAACGAGCGTGTGCAGTCGGGTGGGCCGATCGCCTCGCACCAACTGATCGCGGGGATGATCGCCGACAGCGCGTGCGATATCGCGCTGTGCCGGGCGCTCACCCACCAGGTGGCCTGGGAGGCAACCGCGGGCCTGCCGCGCAAGCAGCTCCACGCCAAGGCGGCAATGGTCAAGCTCACCGCCTCCGAGGCGGCCGGTCGGGTCATCGATCGCGCCGTGCAGATCTTCGGGGGGCGTGGCTACATGCGCGAAAACCCCGTCGAGCGTCTGTACCGCGACATCCGCGTCGACCGCATCTGGGAGGGTACCTCGGAGATCCAGCGCCTGATCATCGCCAACGAAGCGGGCAAACGCGGTCTCGACAGCCTGCTCGAGTTCGGTGCCAACCTTCCCCAGGGGGTCGCGGGCCATGCCTGAGCTCGTCTCGGTGCAGGTCCATGGGCAGGCCTGCGTGATCTCCCTGCAGCGCGAGAAGAAGCTCAACGCCATCTCCGCGGAGATGGAGCATCTGCTGTGCGAGGCGGTCGAGCGCGACGAGGTGCTCTCGTCACGTGCCGTGATCTTCACCGGCGGTCCCCGCGTGTTTTCTGCCGGTGCGGATCTGAACGAGATGCGCGGGCTGGATCCGGCGTCGATCATGGCCTCCTACCGCGGCACCGGAGATTGGGTGGAGCGAATCGCCGCATTGCCCGTGCCGACGTTGAGCGCGATCTCCGGCTACTGCATGGGTGGCGGGTTCGAGCTCGTGCTCGCCACCGACTTCCGGATCGCCGACCCGAGTGCGGTGTTCGGCCTGCCAGAGGTGGCGCTGGGCATCCTGCCGAGCTGGGGTGGCACCCAGCGCCTGGTGCAGCTGCTCGGAGTGCCGGCGGCCAAGGAGCTGATCCTGCTGCGCGAGCGCGTCGACGCTTCCGACGCCCTGCGTCTGGGGTTGCTCACCGAACTGGTCGGCGAGGGCAAGGCATTCGAGCGGGCGCTCGAGCTGGCCGAGCGTCTGGCCAGCCTGCCACCGCTCGCGGTGAACGTGACCCGCGAGGTGATCGACGCCATGTCAGAGTCGTCGCGCTCGGCCGGGCTGGCGCTCGAGCGCATCGCCTACGGGATGCTGGCTCAGACCGGCGAGGCCGACGATGCCCTATCCGGTAAGGGGGTCAGGTGAGCGCGGGACAGATCGGCCTGAGCGACGAGCAGCGCTCGATCCAGGCCGTCTGCCGCGAGTTCGCCGCACGCGAGATACGCCCCGCCTCGCTGGCCGTGGACGAGGCCGACGTCGAGGTGCCGTGGGAGCTGTGGCGCCAGGCCGCCGGCCTGGGCCTGACCTCATTCATGCTGCCCGAGGAGTTCGGGGGGGCGGGGATGACCGACTGCCTCACCTCGTGCGTGGTCCAGGAGGAGCTCTCGTTCGGGTGCGCGGGGATCGGCAACCTGATCACGTCGGGGGGGTTCTTCGCCGAGCCGGTTCTGGCCCTGGGCAGCGAGGAGCAGAAGCGGCGCTGGCTCGCGCCGCTGGCCGGGGGTGACCCACCGCTGACCGCGCTGGCCATCACCGAGCCGTCCAGTGGTTCCGATGCCGCCTCGATCCGTACCCGAGCGCGGCGGGTCGAGGGCGGATACGTGCTCTCGGGTCAGAAGGCCTGGATCTCGAACGGCGGCGTGGCGCGCTTGTACGTGATCTTCGCCACCGTCGCGCCGGGCTCCGGATACCGCGGGATCACCGCGTTCGTCGTCGAGGATGGTGACGAGGGCTTCCGCTGCGGCCCGCCGATTCGCAAGATGGGTCAGCGGGCGATCCCCAACACCGAGCTGTTCCTCGACGACGTGTTCGTGAGTTCCGATCGCCGGCTGGGCGAGGAGGGTCAGGGTTTCGCCGGCCTGATGCACACCTTCGACCGCTCGCGTGTGACGCTGGCCGCGTCGGCGACCGGCCTGGCCCGCGCGGCGCTCGAGTACGCCGTCGAGTACGCCAAGGAGCGCATCCAGTTCGGCAAGCCGATCGCCGAGCATCAGTCCGTCGCGTTCAGGCTGGCCGACATGGCGCTCCGCGTCGATGCTGCGCGGTTGCTGACCTGGCGTGCGGCGTCGCTGCTCGACGGCGGTCACCGCGCCACCACGGAGGCCGCGATGGCCAAGCTCCACGCGTCCGAGACCGCGATGTGGTGCACGTGGGCTGCCGTCCAGACCCTGGGGGGCTGGGGCTACTCGCGCGAGTACCCGGTCGAGAAGTGGATGCGTGACGCCAAGCTCGAGGAGATCGAGGAGGGGACCTCGGATATTCAGCGGCTCGTGATCTCCCGCGGTCTGCTTCGCTAGCCCACCGGACGGCGGCGCAACACTAGCTGCTGAGTTCCAGGGCCCTGGCCAGCGCGGTCCACTCGGTCCGCGGCACGCCGCGGACGCCAACGGGCTGCAGGCACACGTGATCGGCGCCGGCGGCCAGATGTTCGTGGGCCACGGCGGCAATCCGCTCGGCGCTGCCCTGCGGAACCACGGCATCGAGCAGCCGCTCGGACCCGCCGTCGGCGATGTCCTGCTCGCTGAAGCCGTGGTTCAGGAGGTTGCGGGTGTAGTTGCTCAGCCCGAGGTACAGAGTGGCGTACGTCCTCGCCTTCTCGCGGCCGGGTTCGGCGTCGTCGTCGACGGCGCAGGCGAGCTCGGGCGCGAGGATCGGGCCGGCACCAAGCTGTTCGCGCGCGGCGCGCGTGTGCCCGACGGGGACGAAATAGCTGTGCACTCCCCCAGCCCGCTCGGCCGCCAGCGCGACCATCTTCGGACCCAGCGCGGCCAGGACCCGGCGGCCTGGCGGGACGGGCCCGGCGGCAGCATCGAGGGCGTTGAGAAAGTCAGCCATCGCCGCCAGCGGCCTTGCGTACTGGTTGGTCGCCTCGGGGTGTCCGACGCCGATCCCCAGCAGCACGCGTCCCGGAAACTCGGCGTCGAGTTCGGCGAAGTCAGTCGCCACCTGCGCTGGCTCGCTCTGCCAGACGTTCAGGATGCCGGTGGCGACGACGATCCGCTGACTGGCCAATAGCAGCGGCCGCAGCGCGGGCAATTGCGGTGAGCCACCGAGCCAGAAGGTGCCGAAGCCGAGATCCTCTACCAGCCGAGCCGCCTCGCCGGCGTTGTCCTCGCCGATCGCCCTGTACGAAGTCCAGACACCGAACGACCCGAGATCCATGTCATACAGCCTAGTTGCATCGAGGCTGCCGCACCCACCCCCTTCCCAGCAAGCCAATGCGACCGGCACGCCTGCAACGAGGCCCGGATGAACAACGTGCTCAGGAACTACATCTCGCTGACCAGCTCCGAGACCCGCTCGGCGGCCGTCCGGCTGAGCGCTGCGCGATCGATCTTGCCCACCGAGTTGGTCGGGAGCTCCGGCTCGACGAAGATCCACTCCGGCGTCTTGTAGTCGGCGATCCGCGAGCGGACAAAGGCCTTGAGGTGCGACGAGGTCAGCACCGCGCCATCGTTGGGTGCCACCCACGCGGCGATCCGCTGACCCAGGGTGCGGTCCGGCACCCCGACGACAACGGCCTGGCCGACGTCCGGATGGGCATGGAGCACCGCCTCGACTTCGCCGGGCGCCACGTTCGAGCCGCCCCGGATGATCAGTTCCTTGGAGCGGCCGACGAACCAGAACCAGCCGTCGGCGTCACGCCGCGCCACGTCGCCCGTGTGCAGCCAACCGTCGCGCAGGGTCTCGGCGGTGTGCTCGGGGTCATCCCAGTACCCAACCATGGTTCCGCGACTGCGAACCAGGATCTCCCCGGGCTCTCCCAGCGGCGGCTCGTTACCGTCGCGGTCGCTGAGACGAAGCTCGTTGCCTGGGGTCGGCCGTCCGATTGAGCCCCGCCGCTTGGGACCCAGCGGCGGGTTCATCGTGTAATTGAAGCTCTCGGTCATGCCGCAGACCTCGGTCACCTCGAATCCCGTGAGATCCTGGAACCGGCGATGGACGTCGGCGCTCAGCGCGTCGCCGCCGGCGATCGCACAGCGCAGCGACGCCAGCCCTGAGCCGCTCGCCTCGGCGGCGTCGAGGAGTGCCGACAGCTGTGCCGGCAGGAGCTGGATCCGTGTGACACCGGCGGCGTCGATGTCGCGGACGGCCGCCTCCGGCTCGAAGTGCGAGTGGAGGATGCATGTGCCACCGGTCTGCAGCGTGGGCAACAGCTGCCCGAACAGGCCGGCGACATGACACGTGGCCAAGGTGATCAGGTTGACGTCGTCGGCCTCGAGCTCCTGCACCGTGGCCTGGACGGTCACGGTGTGGGACATCGTGGCGTGGCTGTGTGTGACGCCCTTCGGAGCCGCAGTGCTGCCCGATGTGAACAGGATCAGGGCGGGCGAGGCCATTTCCACATCCGGTACCGGGCCGGCATCGGTGCCCAGCGCGGATTGCCACGGGCCCCCGGCGTCATCGATGCGCCACTGCTGTTCGGGGCTCTCCCCCGCCTCGACGGCCACGGCCGGGTGCATGATCATCAGGCCGGCTCGCGAACGCGTCACTGCGTAGGAAACCTCAGGCGCGCGATAGCGCGTGTTCACGGGCACGGCGACCAGTCCCCCTGCGAAACAGGCCAGGTAGGCCATCACCAACTCGGGGCAGTTGGGCATGAACAGCGCGACCCGCCCGCCCTGGTTGCACCCCGAGTCGAACAGGCCTGTGGTCAACGAGCCGACGGCCGCGGCCAGCTCGCCATAGGTGATCGTCCGGTCCTCATGGCGCAGCGCGATCTGATCTGAGCCCCCTCCAAGCACGCCGATATCTTGTCAGCCGACGCGGGACCCACGAACTATGAGCATCAGCGGTCCGGCGCGCAGTCAGGCGCATAGACGTACGAGCTCGTGGACGGTGCGGGTGATCCGTTCGACGTAGCCCAGCTCGATCACTCGGTAGAACAGCCATTGGAAGGGGACGCGGTTGACCGCCTCGAGGCGCACCGCGACGCGAAACCCCTCCCACCATGCATCCCGATCGAGCGACAGTCCGGATACGCGTGTCAGTGTGGCCCGGTGGCGTTCGACCAGTTCGAGCACCGATTCGCGGTCCAACCTCCCGTCGCTTCGCGGCGTCATGACAAAGGTCAGAAACTCCGCCAGATCCCGCTGGGGCACATCGAGCATGGCCAGCTCCCAGTCGTAGATCAGCGGTCGGCCGTCTTCGCGGAAGCACGCGTTGCGCGGGTTCAGGTCGTCGTGGACGAGCGTCTGGGGCAGGGCGTCGCGAGGTGGGTACCAGGCGCCGATCGTGTCCACCAGCTGGGTGCAGGTCCGGTAGGTGTCAGCATCCACGATGTCGGGGAAGTTCCGCCGGCCGGCCTCGATCAGCTGCTGCCACAGCTCGCGATCACTCACTATCGCGCTCGCCCCTCTGGCCTCCTTCGGCCACGGGCCCATGGCCAGCCCCGCGGTCCGACCCAGCCATGGCGCATGGAGCGCGGCCATCGCATCGATCATCGTCAGCATCCGCTCTGCGTTCCAAGCCGAGACATCGTCGGCCGTATCCATCAGCTCGGTGTGGTCGACCCGCTCGGCCAGCAGCAGGTATTCATCGTGCTCGGGCCGCACGCGATCGCCCAGACGCCTGGGCATGTATTGCGCAAATGCCGGGTGTTGGTTCTGGAGGCGGTACACCGCGATCTCGCGGTCGCGGCTGTCGAGGAATTCCTCCGTCGAGGCGTACGTGGGCAGTGATCGCGACAGCTCCACCCCGGCGAGCCCGAACCAGTCGGGCATCGCGGTGCGCCCCAGACCGGCTCCGGTCCGGGCTTTGAGCAGCAACGGCAGGATCGCCGAGCCTGATCCCGATGCCGGTCGGACCACCGCGTCGAGGGCCAGGACGCCCTCGAGTTGCTGATCGTCGTCGCCGGCGTACTTCTCTGACCGCCACGTCGCGGCCAGTTCGGCGGAGGCATGTTCAGGCGGGTGAATGTCCTCGACGCGCAAGGCGGGGTCCGCGAGGGACTCGCGCAGCCACTGCTCGACCACCCCTTGCAGCTCGCTGGGCTCCACCGATTCAGCATCCTATTCGCGGCGTCTGTTCATGCGCCTAACCAAGCGGCTCCAGCGCGGCCAGCTGCCGATCGAGCTGTGGCCCGAGCCTGGCGGCCGTGGTCGCGGTGTCCTCGCCGGCGAGCTGCGCCGCACCCAGCTCCTCGAGCATCAACTGGAGAACTCCAGCCAGGGCGGCGCTGTCAGCGGCAAGCCTGGGCAACCCCCCGCGCTGCGCCCCGGCCGAGAAGCGGGCCGTCCGCGCCAGCTGCTCGCGGAGCACCGGGCTCGCTCACAATAAGAGCCATTAGGGCCGGCGGCCTCTCCCGGGGCCAGTACCATCACGCCGCCGGGGCGGTTAGCTCAGTTGGCTAGAGCACCTGCCTTACAAGCAGGGGGTCACTGGTTCGAGTCCAGTACCGCCCATCGGAGGAAAGGCCTGCAAACGGACATAGTTGTGTCCGCCGCAGGCGGACCACCAGTTGGCTTGCCATCGATTGGGCATCACGCTTGGGCATCACTTGGTCCCAGCAAATTGCGTCTGAGTCAACGCCACAGATCGGCGGTTTGATTACGCAATACCTGCGAGGCTCTCGGCTGTCGGCACGATCTGCAGGTTGTCGTGATGCCGAGTCGGGACGGTTCGCCCGTCTGGCGCAGCGCCTTCGATCCATTGCACACAACACGACCGTCGCGACGGCGCTGCTGCTGTCAAACCGTCCGGTTCGATCGCACATATGCGGTCACGGCTCCCTCGGGGCTCGCTGTTCCGGTACGCTCGCGAAGATCCTCATGGAGATAACGGCCTCCGCTCGGATCTGCTTTACGGTCTTGACCCTCCTTTGCATTGGGGGCTGCGGTCTCCAGTCTCAGGTTCCAGAGCACCAGGTGTCACAAGCGGTTCTGCGCCATCCCGGCAATTCGCTGCGTGCACGTGACTCTGCTGCTCGCCGTGCCGCGGCGCTCATTCTGCGCTCGATCTCGGTTCCGCCGAGCGCTGCCGTTTCTTCCGTGGAGCCTTTGGGTGGCGGATCCGTCCTCGCCCACGCCGATAGTGCACAGGACACCCCGAACGTGGTCGACGAGCATCACTGGTGGGTTGTGCCCGCGTCAAGATCAGCCGTCGTACTCAGCTACATCGAAACGCATCGTCCCCCTGGCACGACGACGGTCTTCGTCGGTTCAGGGACAGCGGATCGCGACGGCGTCCGATTCCGGGACGTGGGCTTTGCCTGGCCGTCGCTTCCGGATGTCTTCTTGACGCGGTGGCTGACCGTAGCGGTTGTTCAGCTGCCCAATCGCACGACCGCGGTGCGCGCTGATGCCCAGGTCGTCTGGGTCGCTCCGAGGCCGGTCGGAGAGCGCGTGCCTGCTGACAGTAGCTCCGTGCGGATCGAGATCACCAGACAACTTCGGACCGCCGAGGCGCCGGTTGCGGTTACGTCCCCGGGGACGGTCGCCTCAATCGTGTCCCTGATAAATAAGCTCCCTATCGCTCAACCGGGTGTCAGCTATTGTGGCAACGATCTTGGGGTTCGCGTCCGCTTGGCGTTCTACCGGTCGCCCGAGGTTCCGCCGGCGGCGGTGGCGACTGTTAATCCCGGCGGTTGCGGGGATGTGCAGCTAACCATTGCCGGGCATCGAGAGCCAACGTTGGCAGGCGATCTACCCGCATTGCAACGGACTTCCGCGATGAATCAGCTGGCGGCCCTGCTTGGACGTCGCCTTGTATTACCACCAGCCCCGTGATTCGAACCGCCCTGTGCTTCCTCCGCTCATCTGTATGGCTGTCTACACGACAAGAACGTGCGCTCACCCTTGCGTGCGGGACCGCCACTCGAAGTTCTACGACACCTCGGACACCCTCATGTTCATC
Organism: uncultured Solirubrobacterales bacterium; assembly: GCA_963796885.1. Taxonomy (GTDB): domain Bacteria; phylum Actinomycetota; class Thermoleophilia; order Solirubrobacterales; family Solirubrobacteraceae; genus Palsa-465. Next base: position 229,237 of record CAWCNP010000022.1, on the reverse strand, counting down.
GCGGCCAGAGACCAGTTGACAGGATTCTCCGATCGTGCATGGTCGCTCAGGTGGGCGCCCACGCAGCGTCCAAGCGCAATCCGGACCCTCAGGGTGGGCCACACGTCAGGAGGGAGTGCTATGGGGATGCAAAGGCGCATCGCAATCGGCGGCTGTTGTGTTGCGATCGTGATGTCTGCTAGCTGTGCGGCGGCCAGCGCAGCACAGATATCTGCACGACCAGATAATTGCAACGGTGGGTTCAATCCTTTCGCCTACACGCAAGCGGCCATAACGGCTTGTAATTGGCCAACCTGGCCACTGACCAGGATTGAGGATCTCCCCGGTGGGGGAAAGGCTTACGTATACAACGAAGACCACGGAATGGTCGTCAAGGACCTGCAGCCACCAGCCGGCTTCGATCCGCTAACTGCCACGAATGACCAGCTCGATGAGTACGGGTTCCCAACTCGGCCAGACAGCACCAGCGCAGATTTTGCGACGTGGTGGTCCGAAATGGCCAACTGGAAGGGTGCTGCCGATCCTCCACCTTTTGAAACCGCGAACCCAAACGTCACATACGATAGTGCCAACAGTTATAAGTGGGCTGGATATCAAGTTAACGCTGGTACTTATACGCATTCCGAGGCCTGGTACTACGAACCCACGATCTACGGTAGCCAGTGTTCGGGCGACCTGGAGGAGGCTTCGTGGGCGGGAATCGGCAAGGGGACTAGCTCGAACCCGCTCGCCCAGGACGGTACGGAGTACGGCAACCCGAGTTCAGGCTTTGCCCCCCATCAGTCCTGGTGGGAGATGTCTCCATACAATGGGCCCCAACCCATGGGGTTGATCGCCAATTCTGGCTGGCAGTTCGACGCCTCGACGAAATACTTCTCCAGCACCAACAGCTATCGGTTTTACATTTACAACTACAAGAGCGGCAATACGGATGTCGTTGATGACAGCTCGCCGGTGACCTCGCCGCCAAACGACCAGGCCGAAATGATCATCGAACGACCGGGCGGCAGTTACCTCGCAAACTTCGGGAACACAGATGACGGGCAGTACCACGGATGGCATGTGAAGACCGCACAGGCCAACGGGGCTGGGATCTACGGCACGCCGAAGAGTGAGCGGATCGGGTGGAGCCTCATCTCACCTGAGGACCTGGCGAAGATTGCACCGGTGAGCAGTCTCGCGAGTGACAGCAGCTTCGCCGTGAGCGACCACCGCTGTCACTAGGAACCGGAGCTAGCGCCCGTCAGGAGCACCAAACTGAGTCGGTGGTACGTGTCGGTTCACGATGCCCGAGCTGGGCTCATGCGATCGACCTGCGCGATTGTCGCGGCTGCATGGGCGCTAGCCTCCGGGGGCCCAGGGCAGGCCGTGACCGGGGCTGGCGTATGGGGCGCGCCAACCCGACTATCGCCGCCTCGTGAACTTTCGATCTACCCAGACGTGGGCGTCGACGACAAGGGGGACGCGATGGCGGTGTGGGAGGTGCGGACACCCGCCGGCCGACACGAGATCGTAACCCGGCGGCGGAATGCCGACGCGGATAGGTGGACGAAGGGTTCGGTGCTCGCGAGCGCGAGAGATTTCGCGGGTAATCCGCAAATTGCTGTCAATGCGGCAGGGATGGCAGTAGCCACGTGGCAGAGCGGCGGCTCAGGGCCGTCCCAACCGGTTCGCCCGCCGGCAATCCAGGCCAGCACATATCTCAGGAAGGCACGGCGTTGGAGCAAACCGTTCACTGTCTCCGGAAAAGAACGCGCGGCGTTCGGGCCGCGGGCCGGAATCGACACCCGCGGAGACATGGTGGTCTCCTGGTTCGCTGCGCTTGGCAAACGCGATGCTGTCGAGGTGGCCAGCCGCGGAGCTAGGAGCACGGTGTGGTCACCGCCGAGACGGCTTGCCGTCGGCCAGCTACTTGATCCCGAGCTCGCTGTCAGCACCCGCGGCGATGCCGTGCTCGTGTGGAAGGTATGGCGGCGCGGTTCACCTTTCAGTACTTCCGGGACTACCAGTAAAGTCGTCGGGGTCGCCAAAGCACCCGGGAAGTCGTGGCAACGACCGGTAACGTTGGGGACCGAGGTTGAGCCGCCAGGTCAGGGACCCGCAAGCTTCTACTTTCCTCGACCGCGGGTTGCAATCGATGCCCGCGGGGACGCCGCCGCCGTTTGGCAGGGTAAGCGTCGCGGCCGAATCGTGGTCCTAGCGGCGACTCGCTCGCCGAGGCACGGCTGGACGCAACCTGGAGCAGTTGCGGGAACTCCCGCCTTAGAGCCATGTGTTGCGATGGACCAGCGAGGCGATTTGACGACGATTTGGGTAGGGCCGAAGGCGGCCATCCTAGAGGCGAGCAAGCCCTTGACTGGACGACAATGGTCAGCACCCATGCGTCTCGGCGTCGCCGGGCCGTTCTTCGATGTGGACCCGGAGCTCTCAGAGGACAGTCGCGGCGACGCGGTAGCGACATGGAACGGAGACCCAACGGCGGCCGCGCTACGACTCGGCTCCACTACACGCTGGCAACCCGCCGTGGGTCTTGGGATGGGTGGAGTGTCAAGCTCCGCGATCAATACCCGCGGCGCGATCGTCGTATGGCAAAGGCCGCTTCGTCGTAGCGTAGTCATCGAGGCCGCGACGTACTCCTAATTCGCTGCGAGGAATACCTGTCAAGCGGTCGAAAGTCGGCTCCCCGGGTGGCGCCGCCTGCCCGCGGTCTGACGGGGTCTCGGTCGAGGATCGCCGCGCCGTAAGCCCGTGAGCGGCGCCCGGCTGGGGTGCCGCGGGTAATGGGTTAGGCGATTCCGGCTGCCCGGCGGACGGGGCTGTTGTCGGCGACGACATGGCCGCCACAGCACCGGATGACGCGAGTGCGCCGAGCGACGCGGGAGTTGCCCAGCCCTCGCAAAAAGCGACCGGCCTGGTCTCGCGGGCGCGGGCTTCAACGACAGCAGTGATGCTTGGAGCACGTCATTCGGTTGTTGACGGTCGCGCCAGCACTGCGCTGAACGAGCGGGATGACGTGCAGCTGCATCACGACGTCAGCGAGTCGAGAGCTCCGACTTCAGCGGGTAGCGCTCTGGGTGCTCAATCGAGTCGATCGATAGATCGACGTCCATCTCAGGCCAGTAGAGATGGCGGGGCGACGGGCGCTCGAGCTTGAGGATCGCGTTGATCGGCGCTTGTCTGAACCATGGAAACTCGTCGAACGGGAGAAACAGCTCGCGGTCGTCGACGAGCAGCCAGAAGCCGTGCTTGGAGATGTTCGTGACCTCAAGTGCGGAAGTGGCGGCGCCAGGCATCTCTGATCTCCTGTTCGTGATCGATCGTCAACTCTAGGACGCGGCTCAAGTCCTGGTCGCTCAGTCCGTGGTTGCGGGCCAGCTCGATCTCCGGATCGAGCCAGACCTTCGCCTCGCCCTCGGCCGAATGAACGTGGACGTGGATCCGAGCCTCTTCGCGCGAAAAGAAGAAGAACCGAAATGGACCCTCGCGGAAGACGGTCGGGCTCACCGCTGAGCCTCCCTTGTCGACCGCTCACTGACAGGATCACACTCTACGCACGGCCGTGCTGGGGCCCTAAACGTCCCAAAACGTCCCCACACCGCGCCGCATCTGCTGGCAGATTCGCCTCGCCGGACGTGAAGATGTCCGAAGCTGTCCCAAGATGTCCGCTCCCGGGGCGCAAGACGTCCCGAAATGTCCGAAAACGTCCTCGCCTCGAGGGCAAAACATCCCGAAACGTCCTCCCGCAACGTCTGCGCCGGGGGAACGCGAAGGCATCGAAGTGGAACGGGGCGGGTGAGCGACCGTCCGCCCTCGCGCGCGGAGGACGTGCCGAGCATCCGTGCACGTTCAGGCAGAACGCGCGCGCCCGCCCCTTCCGGATGCCGGAGTGGTTGACGCGCGCGGAGTCGAGGCGCCGACCTCACGTCCGTGCTCGGTGACGTCTCTCGCGCGCGAGATTGACGGCGTGTGGTCGTGGGCGAACAGGCTCCGAGCGTCACGACGCCTCCGCTGGCTCGAGCTTGGCCGGCTCGAACGCGGCGTCGAGGCGCTCGAGCTCCTCCGGCCGGAGCTTGGCGCTCAGGTAGCGGTCGGTCGTTGCGAGCTTGGCATGGCCCAGGAAGTCACGGACGAATACTGGATCGGCGGTCCGGGCAATCAGGCTGCCGGCAGCATGTCGCAGGCCGTGGAGCCTGACAGGACGTAGACCGGCAGCGGCACAGCCGCGCTTATAACGCCGTCTCAGCGCAGATGGGTCGATGCGGCGGCCCAGACGGTTGCATAGAACGTAATCACCAGGCCCGGTGAATTCATGGCGAGTCGCGAGCCGCGCGAGGGTCGCGACGGCTGGAGTGGACAGGGGCACGAATCGGTGCCGCCGGCCCTTCGGCAGGGTCTCCTGGCCAGCCGACAACCCGCGGCGGACGAGCACGAGACGGTCAGAGACGTCGACATCCTCCCAGCGGAGCGTGAGCACCTCGCCGAGCCGCAGGCCGGTGTAGAACAGCAGCCGGAACGCGTCGGCGTCCCGTCGGTCCTCCCACTCCCGCGCGGCGAGCTCGCCGACGTCGACGGGTGGCTCACCGTTTCGATGCTCGCCACGTTCACATGCTCGCGCGAGCGCTTCGACGTCCTCCACCTCGTAGTAGTCGAGTGCAGCCGGAGGATCCTCGCGCCGCTTGTCCGTTCCGGCGGCAGGATTGAACGCCAGATTGAGCGTGTCCGAGCGGCAGCCGTAGTTGAAAATCGCCGCGAGCACCTGCCGGTGCTTGTTCACGTTTCGCGGAGTCAGCCCGTCGGCGTCGAGTGAGCGGAGAAACCGCGTCACATCGGCCGTGCTTACGTCGGCTGCCTTCCGATCTCCGAGCGCGGCCATGATCCGCCCGTGGCTGACGCCGGCACCGCGGCGGTAGCGCTCGCCCGCCTCGCGCAACAGCCAGCGATAGTCGGCGACGGTGGCGGGCTTCGCGCCCTTCACCTGCTCGAGCCACGACAACCACTCGTGTGCCAGCTCGCGGACGGTGACCTTCCGCTCGGCCGCCTCACGTCGTCGGCGCTGCTCATCCGCCAGCTTGTGTGCGTGCTCCTGCATCGCCGCGACTGCGGCGATGTTCGCCGAGCGCTCATCGAGCCAGCCCTCCGGGCACCGTCCCTTGCGCTTGCGCCAGTTGCCGCTCTCATCACGCTCCTGCCACGCCAGGCCGAGCCGGCGCTTCTTCAGCCGCCACGACTCCCCCGGCGCGGGTCTGTAACGCCACTGGGCATCCCAGTACGCCCTCCCGCCGGCGCCGTCCCGCAGTCTGATCACGAGGCTTCCCTGTTGCGCGGACGGGGCCGACGGCATGCGGACATCGTAGCGCCCGAATCGGATTGGGCATCATCTGGGCATCACGACAGATTGGGCATCACTTTGGGCATCAAACAAGCAGGAGAGGGCCGCATTTACAGGGGAATCTCGATCCCAAGCGTCAGCAAGTTCGGCGTTCCACAGCCTCAAGGCCTGCCTTACAAGCAGGGGGTCGCAGGTTCGAGTCCTGCACCGCCCAATCAGGGAAGTCCTGCAAGCGGACGCGTTCCGCGGGTCAGGCCTTACGTGTGTCGTTGTCGGATCAGATCCGAGGCGCGTTCGCCGATCATGAACGTGGCAACGACGGGATTAACGGTCGGCATGCTCGGGAAGATCGCGCCATCGACGACCGAAAGACCTTCGATTCCGCGGACGCGGAGCTCCGGGTCCACGACCGCCAGGTCGTCGTCTGCAGCCCCCATCCGGCATGTGCCGGACGGGTGGTAGACAGTGTGGTGAACCGCGCGGCCGTACGTCGACAGCTCGTCGTCCGTGGTCAAGGCGTCACCGGGTGCGATCTCGCGTTCGATCCAGTCGGCGAACGGCCCCTCGGCTGCGACCTGGCGAGCGATCTTCATGCCGTCGACGATCGTCTGCTCGTCATACGCGTCCTCGTCAGTGAAATAACGAAAATCGAGCGCGGGCTTAATCTCGGGGTTGCGGGAGAGCAGGTAGAGCCGGCCCTTGGAGTGGGAGCGCGGGATGTTCGGTGTCATGCAGATGCACCAGCGATCCTCGGGCACCTCGTAACCGAGCCGCTCGGTGTTGAACGTGAACGGCATCTGATACGTGTGGTACATCAGATCCGGGCGGTCGTCGCGGCCGAGCCGGTTGACGAACAGTGCGCAGTCGGCGTCCATACACCCCTCGGGCCCCATCGGGCGCTTCAGCTTCCAGATGATGATCGACTCGGGATGGTCGATCAGGTTCTCGCCGACGCCCGGCAAGTCGTGGACGACGTCGATCCCGAGGGCCTCGAGCTGCTTACGCGGTCCGATCCCCGAGTACATCAGCAGCCGCGGGGAGTCGATCGAGCCGCAGCAGACGACGATCTCCTTGCGGGCCTCGATCCGGTCGTGTCCGCCGCCGTCGCGCTCGACGTGGACGGCCACCGCCCGCCCGTCCTTGCACTCGAGCTGCATCGCGCGGGAACGGGTCTGAGTGTCGAGGTTCGAACGACTCCCAAGGATCGGGTGCAGGTACATCACCGAAGATGACGAACGAACCCCGGTCGCGGAGTTGTAGCCGACGTCCAAAAAGCCGGCGCCGTTGGAGTACGGGGCGGCGTTCCAGTCGACGTCAGGAGTGACGCCGAGCGCGCTCGCGCAGGCCTTGATCCAGTCATGGAGGATCGCGTTCTGATCGGCCGGCGCGACGATCTGGTGGGGGCCCGGGATCCGGGCGTAGTACGGGTCGATCGTGTCGTTGTCCCACCCGGTCGCGCCCGCTTGGACCCAGTCCTCCCAATCACCGGGGAACGGCTTGAACCAGATCATCGTGTTGTGCGACGAGCAGCCTCCGAGGACCTTGGCCCGTGAATGGACGATGTGGGCGTTGCCGCGTGGCTGGAGCGTCGTGTGGTAGGCGAGGTCGATCGGTCCCTCGAGCAGTCCGAGCCAGCGACGGATCAACAGCACGTCGTCGTTGCCCACATCACTGTCGCCCCATTCGAGCAGGCAGACCGAAGTGTCTGGATCCTCGGAAAGGCGAGCGGCGACCACCGCGCCCGCCGAGCCACCGCCAACGACCACGTAATCAAACGGTTCCGACATGCTCTGACCTCACCCGTTGGAGACTGTTCGGCAGGCCGCTGCGGAACAGCACGGCTCCGGCCCGCGCGCCATGTTCTTGCGAAAGCGCGTCCCGGTCCCTGTCCGGCTGTCGAGGGCCTGAGGCGCGGCCACGCCTGTTGCGCCCTTCTAGCGCATACGGGTCCTGAAAGCAACTCGGCACCGTCGCTGCGACGGCGAGTTATGTCGGCGACGCGACCCACGACCCGGGTACGTCGACGAGATGTGAATTCACCGTCGGCTGAGCACGCTCCCAAGCCTTTACGCGACGGCCCGCAGATGACGGTACGGCTCGCCACGCAGTTCTGCGACGAGGGCGTCGACGACCCCGCGTTCGTCCTCCTCGCGCCCGTCGGTGACCGCGCCGATCACGGCGCGCTTGCGTTCCAAAAGCGTCGCGATGGTCTCATCGATCGTGCCAGCTGCGAGCAGGTACGTCGCGTTGACCGCGTTCTGCTGTCCGATACGGTGGCAGCGGTCCTCCGCCTGGTCGTGCTTGGCCGGCGTCCAGTCGAGTTCCAGGAATGCGACGTTCGAGGAGCGCGTAAGGGTGATTCCTTGCCCGGCAACCTCGATCGAGCACACGATCAGTTGATTCGCGGTGCTCTCCGTGCCCTGGAACGCGCGCACCGCCTGGTCGCGGGCGCGCTGGCTGTCCTCACCGAGCACGTGCAGCGCATCCGGGAACCGCTCGAGCACCGCATGCTGGATCTCGCGGTGACGGGCGAACACGACGAGCGGCTCGCCGGAAGATAGGAAGTCGTGGATCCAGTAGAGGGCGGCTCGGAGCTTGCCGCGCGCGGCAAGCAGCTTCAGCGCGTTCAGTCGCACGAGCCGCTCGGCCCTCAGTGCCGCCGCCACCTTCGCGTCAAGCTGGCGTAGGTCGAGCGGCTGGGTGCGCAGCCAGGCGATCACGTCCCGCTCCGCGAGCCGGTAGTCCGACTCGTTGTCGAGCCCGACGGGCACGACGGCGCGCGTCTTCGCCGGCAGCTGCGGCAGCACCTCGGCCTTCAGCCGGCGCGCGAAGCACCGCGCTCGCAGATGCCAGTGCAGCCGCTGGTGCGCACCGGGGCCGCGGAAGCGCTGGCCGAACTGCGCGCCCGACCCGAAGTCGCCGAGGCGCCCGAGGATCCGCAGCTGCGAGATCAGCTCCGGCGGGCGGTTCATCACCGGTGTGCCGGTCAGCGCCACGATGAGCCCCTCGTCGGGCACGGCGGCGCACAACCGCTGGGCAGCCTGTGTGCGCTTCGCGCCCGGGCTCTTGCAGTAGTGCGACTCGTCGAGAACGACTGCCCGAGGCGCCAGCAGAGTGAGCGCCTCGAGCCTGCCAGCGACGATGTCGTAGTTGACGACCGTCAGGTCCGCCGCGGCGAGCGCTCCCTGGTTTCCGTCGAGCATCTGCGCCGAACGTCCCGGTAGCCACCGACCGATCTCGCGCATCCAGTTGAGCTTCAGGCTCGCGGGACAGACCACGATCGCCGGGTAAGCACCGTCGGCCTCGATCGTCGCCAGTGCCTCCACGGTCTTTCCGAGTCCCTGCTCGTCGGCGAGGAACGCGCGCCGCTGCTTCAGCAGGTACTGCACGCCAGCGCGCTGAAAAGCCTTCAGCTCACCGCCGAGCCCGGGCACCTCGAGCGGAGCATCGGTCGCGGCGGACAGCGCCACGAGCCCGGCGGCGCGTGCGTGTTCCTCGCGGATCTGCTGGAGGCGCACGAGGGCGTCGGGCGCCACCCATGGGTCGTATGCAGAGATGTACCGATCGAGCTCGGGCACCCAGAATGGATCGGCGGCGATCGCGGGCAGCACCTCGTGCTCGTGCTGTCCACGTCCCCTCGCCCCAGTCGCCACGCCGGGCATCCGTGCGAATTCATCCACCATCCCGAGGTCATGTCCCGGGGCGAGCACAAACGTCGGCTGCTCGTGGGCCTTGGAGAGTTCGAGCACGGCAGGCGGCGCCGGCTGCCCCGCCTCGAGCGCCGCCACGCACCGTTTGGCCGCGTGGCTGATCCATCCTTCCAGCCCCTGAGCGTCGATCAGGCGCCACGATTCGAGCGTCAGGGGCAGGGTCGTGCCCCCTGGGCAGGCGTGCGCTCGATCTCGCAGCGCCGTCGGGAGGCGCTGGTTGTCTCCCAGCAGCAGGAACACCGGCGCATCGCGCGGCCCGTCCACCTCGATCGTCCCGCGCCAGGTGGCGGTGCGCTCGAGCCAGCGCTCGACATATGGATCGACCGAGCGGACGTCGAGCTCGGCGAGCAGTTCCGCGATCCCGACCGCGCTCGCCTGGACGGCGGCCAGCCCCACCGACCCGGCGGGACCGTCCAGCAGCTGGAGCCCAATCGCCTCGGCCAGCGCGCGCGCGAGCGCGGCCTGCTCGGACCCGATCAGGATCCAGCTGCCGCCTCTGCGATCACGGCGCAGCTCAACATCGTACGCGAGCGACGCCACCGTCGGCTGCGGGCGTCGTACCGATCCAAGCACGACTTCGGTCAGCGCGTGGCGGGCATCATCGGTGAGGCGCAGCCGCGGGTCACCGTCCATGCAGGACCGCACGATCTCGGCCGCATGCTGGTCGACCGGCAGCAGTCCGCGTTCGATTGCCGGTACCCGGCGGGCGCTCGGATGCTCAAGCAACACCTCGACCAGGTCTTGAACCGTGTCGGTGGCAAAGCTGAACCACCAGTTCTCATCTGCGCGGGCGAGGTCGACCAGCACCTCACTGGGCGAGCGCTTGGCGCGACGGCGCTCGAGAGCCCGGCCTAGCGCATCGGAGACTTCGAGCGGATAGGGCACTGACTCGAGCAGAACCGCCAGTGCATGCGCCCGATCCGGGTCGAGGGGCACCCGCCACACCCGCTCCTCGGGATCCCAGCGTCGTCCCGGGATCGCACGGAGCAGCAATCGCACGCGGTCGTCGTACGGGAACCGCAGGACCGCCTCTCCCTCGACGAGCGTCGCGATGAAGGCCGCAGGCACGAAGGATGCAAGTTAGAAGCCGGCCCGGATGCCATAGCGCAAAGAGCGACCGCTCAGTGTTTCGAACGCGCGGACCCGGAGCGTGTCCGCGCAGGCGTTTCAAACCGTGGAACTTGAGGAGCCCCTGGGTCAGCTGCACTTCGAGCTTGTGGCGTCCGTGAAGCTCTTGACCGAGTTCACCACGCTGGCTGCGTCGCTGGCGATCGTTGCGATCTGCCCGGCCGAGGGACTCGACGGAAGCGCCTTGACGGCACTCTCGAGCGCGCCGACCGACGACTTGACGGCGCTCGTCTGGCTCGGGAAGTCACTCTTGGCCGAGCTGACCACCGCGTTGGCGTCGCTCTGGATCGTTTTGAGCTGCGATTGCAAGCCGCTGATCCCGCTACTGACGTTCAAGCTCGTCAGCCCCTTGATCGAGTTCTCAAGATTGGTTCGGTCCGAGCAGTAACCCGGCTTGCTGCTACCGCAGCCGGCGAGCGCGATCAGCGCGACGGTGGCGAGCGTCGTGCCGGCGATTCGCCTCGCGGGACGCGCGTTTGCTAGTGACCCCTCTTGGGGCCTCTCTCGGCCTATTCTGTTCAAAGCTTTGAGTGGCACAGTCGTCTCCTTGTGATGGTTGGCGGCTGGCGGCGATCACCGCGGTCGAGGGGCCGCGTCATGGCGTGCTCTTTCCTGCGTGGGCTGGGCGGTGATCTGATGCGGTGGCGCAGTCGCCGCGATCTGACAACCCGATCATCGACAAAACCCGCGACCGAAGGTCTCGTCGGCTTTGCGCCCATGGCGCAGGTCTTCCTGAAGTTGTTGTGGTCTCGCTTACGACCCTAGCTCCGATTCGTGGCTCGATCATCCGTAACTCTCACGGAGGAAATGAACGGGAAACCCGTCCAGGGGAAGCCGCCGAGACTGCATGTCGGAACGAATGTTGAGCGCCGTCTGGGGTTCGCGCTGACGGCCGCGATTGCGCAGGCAGCTCACCACGCAGCCTGTCTAGAGAAGTCAGCCGGTTCGAGTCCAGTAGCGGCCGATCAGCACGCCATCACGGCGACCGGAGGGCCCGGATGCGCCACGGCCGACGGGTCGGGCGTGGAGCCGCATGGTGCGGGGGGAGCGACGATCACCTGTGCGCGGGCGTGGGCGTTCAGCCGGTGGCCACCCGCGGTTCCGGTGACCGTAGCCCGCTGGCGGACCCGTCCGATCTCCCTCGGCCCGGCTTCGAGGCGGATGAAGTCGGATTTCGAACCGTGGGGGCGGAGCGTTCCGACCGTCCAGCACACGGTCCGGCCCGTCCGCTTCAGGGAGATGCTGCCGGCGACCAGGATCATTCCTCGCGGCACCTGACCACAGATCTTCACGTCGTGGACCGGCCAGGGATTTGAGTCTGTCGCGGTCATCGTGAATGTTGCCGTTCCGCCCGACGGGATCTTCGGCGTGTTGGTGGTGTCCCGGAACTCGTCGTTGGTGCTGAAGCAAGTCGTGAAGCTACGGTCAGCTGCAGCGGCGGGAGCAACGCAATCGAGCTAACACTACCTAACCCTTACGATGACATTTTCGGTGTAACCACGGTGGCACCGTGAGGACGATGGGCGATCTTTGCTACCGGCTCACCCCCCGATGAACACCGACTCCTAGCCATGCCGCCGCGCAGCCCGCAGCATCACGCCAGGCCCAGCCTGGCCGCCAACACCGCACTCGAGAGGAGGGTCTCGTGACCGTCGCGAACCCCGCCGTCAACCGTCCCCAATCCGAGGCCGACCCTTCCGCGCAATTCCGCTACGGCATCGTCTTCCTCCTCATGCTGGCCTTGGTCGTGTTCGTGATTGCCGCACCGGACGCGGACTGGTCTCGAGCCGTAGCGATCGGGATCGAGGGCGTGGCTCTTGTCTTCGCGGTGGCAACCGCGCGCGAGCGCGCAGCGGTTCGTCGTAAGAAGGCCGTCGGCGTGGGCGTGGTGATGATCGTGCTGATCATCCTCGTCGCTACCGGGGCCGCCCCGCGCCGGCTCACCGACGCCACGAACCTCGTCATCACCGCAGCCATCCCCGTGGTGATCATCGGCGGCCTGCTGCGACTGCTACGCGCGGGTGGGGTCACCATCCAAGCGGTGGCAGGCGCCCTCGCCATCTACCTCTCCCTCGGTCTCATATTCGCATGGATCATCAGCTTCATCACCCACGTCGACTCCACGCTCTACTTCGCCCAGCACACCAACGGCACCGACGGAGACCGCGCATACTTCAGCTTTACCGTCCTGACGACCACCGGATTCGGTGACTTCTCCGCCGCGACGCCAGTCGGCCACGCCCTCGCGGTCATCGAGGAACTCACCGGCCAGCTCTACCTCGTGACCGTGATCGGCCTACTGATCGGCAACTTCGTCGGCCGACAAAGGACCAAGCCAAGCCCGACGCCCTGAGTCCCTGCTGACCGGCCCAGCATCATGATCCACGGCATCGTCCGATTCGGATGAGCGCATCGAGGTCGCGTCGTGCGAAGATTCGCGGTGATCCGCATGGCTGATGACCAGAGAAGGGGCATTCGATCGCGGCCTCTGGGGCCGCTCACGGACATCGGTGGTCGCGTCGTGGCCGTTACGCTGAGGCCGCTCACGGGTGCCGTCGGAGCCGCCGCCGAGGCGGGGATCAGCCTGGAGCAGCGCGCGGTGGACCGCCTGCTCGAGAGTGGCGAGCTCGAACGGTTCCTGGCCAGTCCCCGCCTGCAGGCGATCGTCGCGCAAGTGGTCAGCAGCGAGGGCGCCACGCAATTGATCGACACGTTCTTCGAGAGCGGCCTTTTCGAACGATTCGCCGATCGCCTGTTGGCCAGCGACGGGCTGTGGCGGCTCGTTGACGAGATCGCGGCGAGCCCCAAGGTCAGGGCGGCGATCTCGCAGCAGGGCCTCGGCTTCGCCGACCAGGTCGGCGACTCGGTCAGGGCGCGATCGCGCAACGCCGACCGTCTGCTCGAGCGCGGCGCTGCTCGCCTGATGCGTCGCCACCCCACCGAGTCGCGGCAGGTCCCGACCCAAGGCGACGAAGATGGGCAGCCCACTCAAGTCTCCTGACGGCAACCCGCCGGTCCGGGTCACGCCAGATCGCGCCAGGCACATCCGATGAGCAGCACAGCTGAGTCGCCCGATAGCGACACGGTGCTCGAGACCACCCTCGCGGAGAACGTGGCCTACGTCGGGTTGATGACACGCCTGATCTCCTGGGCAGTGGATTTCCTGCTCATCAACTTGGTGGCGATCATCACGGGCCTTGGTGCCCAGCTGATCGCCTCGATCTTTCCGATCACGAAGAATCTGAAGCCACTCTTCCTGGTGATCGCCGGTGGCGTCTACGTCGTCTGGACGGCCGCCTACTTCGTCGCATTCTGGTCGGTGACGGGCCAGACCATAGGTTCCCGCCTGATGCAGGTTCGGGTGGTGACGGCGAGCGGGGAGAAGGTCAAGCCCGTCCGCGCGTTCGTTCGCTGGATCGGGATGAACCTCGCGATGGTGCCGTTGCCGTGGGGTTTCGTGCCGATCCCGTTCAGGCGCCTGGGCTTCCCGGACTGGCTCGCCCACACTCGCGTAATCGAGGCCCGACAGGTCTCGATCGCCGCTGCTCAAGGAGAACGGTTGCGGGGCGGACCCCGACAAACACCTCCTCCCATCTGACCGGTGGACGCGACCTGCCGCTAGCCGGCTATCACGCGCGTCCCGCACTCGCCGCTGAGCAGTCTGGTCGCGTCACGTAGGGCGCCGATCGCCGCGACGCCACCCGTCTGCTCGACAAAGCGGCAAGCCGCCTCGACCTTCGGACCCATAGAGCCGGGCGCGAACTTCAGGCTCCGCAGCTCGGCGCTTGTCGTGTCGGTCAGCGGTCGTGCGTGCGCCGTACGCCAGTTGGCCTCGACGTTGGTGACATCGGTCAGCAACAGCAGCGCGTGCGCCTCAAGCTCGGTGGCCAGCAACGCCGCGGTCAGGTCCTTGTCGATCACCGCCTCGACGCCACACAGCCTCGCCTGAGCGTCGAGCACGACCGGAATCCCGCCCCCGCCCACGCATACGACGAGCACACCTGCTTCAACGAGCAAGCGCAGCGCCCCAAGCTCGACGATGGAGCGCGGCTCGGGCGAAGGCACGACGCGGCGGTAGCGCTCGCCATCGCGCGCAATCGACCAGCCGCGCTCGCTGGCAAGCCTCTCAGCCACGTCACGGTCATACACCGGGCCGATCGGCTTACTCGGATTCCCGAATGCGTCATCCTCAGCGTCAACGACGACCTGGGTGAGGAGGGTTGCGATCGGTCGTCCGGCCAGATGGTTGACCAGTTCCTGCTCGAGCAGATAGCCGATCATCCCCTCGCTCTCAGCCCCGAGTACGTCGAGCGGGTAGCGGTTGACTCCGCTGAGCACCTCGCTCTGGAGCGCGAGTAGCCCAACCTGCGGGCCATTGCCGTGGGTGACCACCACCTGGTGGCTGCGCGCGAGCTGAGCGACGGCCGCCACAGCCACCGAGATATTGGCCCGCTGCGTCTCGATACCGGCAGGCTCGCCCCGAAGCAGAAGCGCGTTACCGCCGAGCGCGACGATCAGACGCACGAGCTGGCTATCGGCAGGGACTACCGGGGATTGCCACATGTTCTACGGTCTGCTGCGGTCGCGCAAGACAAATCGGAAGCAGGAGCGTGGAGAACAGGTGCGACGAGTCATCATCATGGGCGCCGGGGGACGCGATTTCCACAACTTCAACGTCGTTTACCGCGATGACCCCGAGACGACGGTCGTCGCATTCACCGCCACACAGATCCCGAACATCGCCAACCGCGTGTATCCGCCGTCTCTGGCCGGCGCACGGTATCCCGACGGCATTCCCGTACACGCCGAGGAGGAGCTTGCCGAGCTGATCCGCCGTCACTCGGTTGACGAGGTCGTGTTCGCCTACTCGGATGTCTCTCACCAGGACGTGATGCATCACGCTTCGCGTGTGCTGGCCGAGGGGGCAGACTTCACGCTGCTCGGCCCGAAGTCAACGATGCTCTCGAGCCGCAAGCCCGTGGTGGCGGTATGCGCGATGCGGACGGGTTCCGGTAAGAGCCAGACGAGCCGCCGGGCCGGTCAGCTGCTACGCGACAATGGCCTGCAGGTGGCGCTCGTACGCCATCCAATGCCCTACGGGGATCTCGCTGCGATGCGCGCCCAGCGCTTTGCCACCATCGAGGACATCGACCGCTCAGATCCCACGATCGAGGAACGCGAAGAGTACGAGCGCGCGGTCAAGCAGGGATTCGTGATGTACGCAGGCGTGGATTACGGGCTGATCCTCGAACACGCTGAGGCCGAGGCCGACGTATTGATCTGGGATGGTGGTAACAACGACTTGTCATTTTTTCGCCCCGACCTGTTGATCGTGGTCCTCGATCCGTTGCGCTCGGAACAGGTCCTGGCGTACCACCCGGGCGAGACCAACGTGTTGATGGCGGACGTGATCGTCGTCAACAAGCTCGACAGCGCCTCCGCCGAACAGACCAGCGAGCTGGTGAACACCGTCGCCGCCGCCAACCCCACGGCGACGATCATTCGAGCGGCATCGGACATCTCGCTGAGCGCTGGCCCTGCGCTGGCGGGTAAGTCAGTGCTGGTGGTCGAAGACGGCCCGACGATCACCCACGGCGGCGTGGCCACTGGCGCAGGTACCGTCGCTGCGAGGCGCGGGGGCGTCCGAGCGCAGATCGATCCGCGATCATCGGCGGTCGGATCAATCGCCGAGACCTTCACCCGGTATCCGCACATCGGCCCGGTGCTGCCGGCCATGGGCTACTCCGACGAGCAGCTTGGCGAGCTCGAGCAGACGATCAACGCCGCTGAGTGCGACGTCGTCATAGCCGGCACTCCGATAGATCTGGGACGGTTGCTGCGCTGCCGCCACCCGGTGCGGCAGGTCAGCTACGAGCTACGGGAAATCGGCCAGCCCACGCTCGCCCAGGCGCTCGAACCGATCATCGCGCGCCATCGCGCCACCACGTCCTGATCGATTGCGGCGCGAACCACCTGGGGGTGTCCGAGGGCCTGTGGAGGCCTCGGACACCCCCAAACTGACGTGGCGGCAGCTCTACTTCTTGCCCTTGGGCTTGGTGAGCTTGACGGTGAAGTTCAGCTTGCTCTTGTTCTTGGAGTATTTCCCGTTTCCGGGCTTGAACTGCTTTCCGGTCCAGCCGGGGATCTTGCCGTTGTACGTGTCGAGGAACGTCTTGAAGTAGTTGGAGGCAGCCGAGCACGAGAGGTTCGGGCTGGTGATGCCTACCCGCTGTTCATCCTCGTGGCCGCGCCGGCATTCTGGAGGATCGTGACGGGCACGGTGGCGCTGATGACGCTGGTGGCGCGGTACCTGGGTGGGTTCACGGCCACGCTGGCCGAGTTGTTCCTGACCGAGACGCGTTTCAGTGGCGTGTGCGTGAGCTACAACCTGGCCCAGGCGGTCACTCGCGAGAGCATCAAGCGACTTCCGGGACGATGCACCAGGGGGACTCGAGCACGTGAGCCGCGACAACCAGGCTGTTGACCATTCGGTCGGTTTCCTCGGCGATCGGTGACGCGGCGCCCAGTCGCGCCGCCAGGGCCTGCTGAGTCTCCGGCATGGCCGGCAGCTCGGTCGGCGCCCTGCGGGCGCGTGCGGCGTCGGCGAGTTGTGCGAGCGCGGTGTCGAGCTGTTCGGCGAGCACCCGTGCCTCGGGTGGCGCTGACGGGCCGCCTTCTCCGAGGTAGGCATCCAGCACCACCGCGCTGTCACCCAGCCGGCGCAGGCTGGTCAACAGCCCGGCTGAGCTGGCTGTGCCAAAGCCGGCGCGACCACCTCGCGGCTCGAGCAGCGCACGCTGGATCGAGGCCTCGGCGTTGGTACGGGCGACCCGTGCACGAGCTCTGGCGGAGCCCACCAACTCGCGGCCGCGCCGTGCGGGCCTGAGCCACGATTCGAACAGGGCATCCACATAGGCGCGGTCTGCCTCGATCAGGTCAGCAGTGGTATCGGGCAGTGTGGCGCTCTCCCAGGTTGGCCACAACGCGTAAAGACCAAGGGTGAGGGCCGCGCCGATCGTCGTGTCGATCAGCCGGTCGATCGCCGTGGCCGACTCGGGCGCCCCCGCGAGCGCAGCGAGGAAGACGATGCATGCCGTGATCGAGGCCGTGAACAGCGCATAGTTGGCGGACAGAACGGCGGACATGCCCAGCGCCGTCACCATGATGAGCGCCGCCAGCACATAGGGCCCGGGAGCGAACGCGGCGATCAATGTCGCCAGGACAGCTCCCAGGGCGGTGCCTAGGTAGCGCTGGAACCCGCGCGTGAATGTCGAACCGAAGTCCGGCCGCAGCACGAAGAGAATCGTCAGCGGGATCCAGTACCCCCGCGGAAGACCCAGGACGAGATCGATTGCCGCACCGATCATGACTGTCACGCCAAGACGGATGGCGTGCCGGAAGGCGCTCGACCGCAGCGTGAGGTTGGCCCGCAGGATCGGCCCCGCGCGGCGCACGCCGACTCCCGGTGGTCTGGGCTGTCGGTGGCGGACTGGATCCTCGGGTGGTGCTCCCTCGCCCTGCCAGGATGCGGCCAGATCGACGGCGTCGCGCAACTCCCCCCGCATCGATGCGGCGCACCGAATCAGCGCCTCGAGCTGTTTGGCACGACCTGTCTCTCCCCGGGCTCGGCGGTGCTGCAGTTCCTCGTGGAGCAGTCGCACCGATTCGTCGAGGCGGCTCCGGATGGCCTCGGCGTTGGCCCGCCAGTGACCGGCCTCGAGGGCCTCGGCGATGGCCTTGAGTGCGTCGGCGACGGCCGCGCGGCCGAGCGCAAATGCGCGGTTCGGACCTGCCGCGCTCCAGGCCTCGATCTGCCTGCGAGTAGTGCGCACTCCCACCAGCTCCAGATAGGTCCGATCGGCTTCGTCCACGAGTGCGCGAAACGCCTGGCCCGCGGGGCTTGGCACGGCCACACGGCCCTCGGCAGCGTCAAGCGTCTGACGGGCTTCGGTGAGGGCCATGAGGATCGGAACCCGATCATCTGGTTCGTCGGGCTTCTCGAGCCATGCCGACAGCGCGCGGTACAGCCTTGCGATGGCAACACGCTCCGGAAAGTGCACGTGCGCTCGCCACAGGACGAGCACGAGCCCAACCGCGATCGCACCGCCCACAAACACGAACCCTGCGCGCCTCAGCGATTCGGTGGCGCCGACTGGGACGCTGGAGACCAGCACCATCGCCACCGGCGACATGAGGGCAACAAAATAGGCCGCGGGCCCGAGCGAGATGCACATCCCGGCGCCAAAGCTCCAGACCCCGAGCAGGAAAACCGCGACAGGACCATCACCGCCCGTGACTCCACCGACGAACGTCGACACGGCGACGCCGACACAGGCGATCAGCATCCCGCGGACGCGCTGACGATACGGGGCGCCCGAGTCCGTCAGCCCGACCGACAGGGCGCCACCGGACACGGCGATGCCCTCGCTGACATTGCCCGTGGCGATGCCGACGAACAGTGGAACGCCGACCCCGATGGCGAAGCGGATTCCGCGCGCGACGCGTAGCTCGTCGCGATCGAAGAGGAGCGTTTTCCGGGCTATCTCCCGGGCGGTGGCCCCAGTTGCCAACGACGCACCCATGCCACTCAGCGCGCGGATGCAGTTGGCCGAATCGCCTCCGCGCTCGTGTAGACGAGAAAGACGTGGCGACCTTCCTGAACGAGCTCGCCTCGCTGGTTGTTGATCTCGAACTCGAACTCGACTATCCCCCGCTGCCCATCCGACAGCAGACGTGTCGAGGCGACGCGGATCACCGCGGCGAGCGTGTCGCCGAAGCGGACCGGGCCCTTGAAGCGCCACTCGACTCCCAACAACAGGGCAGTTCCCTCGATCACGTCGACTCGACTGAGGAACCCACCGGACATCGCCAGGCCGAGTAGGCCGTGCGCGATCCGCTCGCCGAACGGGAGGCGGCTGGACACCTCGGCGTCGGTGTGGATCGGGTTGGTGTCGCCGGACAGGCTGGCGAAGGCGACCACGTCGGCCTCGGTGACCGTGCGGGCTGCGGGCCGATACTCCTGCCCGACGACAAATTCATGGAAGTACTGGGCCAAGGTTCACCGCGCTGAGGATTCGTCGGCCAAGGCGAAGAGTCGCTCCATCTCGCGCCGCGTGCCCGCCGGTCCGTGCCGGTCGTCGAGCTCCACCTGCGACCAGCGAAGCCAATCTCCGGCGGCCACGGGCTCGGTGACCACGACGCCGCCGGCCAGGCCGATGGGCAGCAGGCCATCTCGCCGGGAGCGGTCCGCCGGTAGCGCCTCTCCGCGGACGGTGTAGCCACCCTCCCCGTCCAGCACGTCGCCGGCGCGGAGGTCGCGTTTGGCCACGGCAACGACATCGCCGACGAACGCCGTGGGAGCGCCGGTCGATTCTCCGCGCACCGCCACGCTGGCCACGCTGATGCCCAGTTCGAGCCCAATGAAATGCACTGGCCGGTAGAGCACCGCGTACCTGCCGCTGACGTCGGTCAAGACTCCGTAGTCGGCGAAGCGGTCGGCTACGTATTCATCGCCAGCGCGAATCGCCACGTAAACGCCCCAACGCAGGTCCCGCCCCACGGACTCTCCGCTCCGCCTCAGGCTCGACACCACCTCCACCACCGGCGTCTGCTCGAGTTCTCCGCCGTCGGCGCGCGGCCGTAGAACCGCCGGCAACTCATCGATGCTGGCCCCAGGAAAGGTGAGACCACTGGCTGGCGGGGGCAAGCTGGTCGCGTTGGCGACGGCCGCCATCTCGATCGCCGATTTCGTCCCGTCGAGAAACGAGTTGTACATCTTGGGGTTGTAGCCGGCGCTTCTTGCCCGTTCGGCGTTTAGTCCGTAGTGATCCCAGACCGTGTCCGGCGTCGAGGCTCGGTAGCTCGGCAGATAGCGCGTCCCCTTGCCGGCCGCAACGATGTCCATCCCGCAGGTCCGAGCCCAATCGACGAGCTCGCAAATCAGCGCCGGCTGGTCGCCGTAGGCAAGCGAATACACAACGCCCGCGCCGGCGGCGCGCTGCGCCAGCAGGGGACCGGCCAGGACGTCGGCCTCGACATTGACCATGACGACGTGGGCCCCGGCCTCGATCCCGGCCAGGGCGTGTCCGACGCCCGCCGCGGGGTCGCCCGTGGCCTCGACGAGCACCTCGATCGAGCCGTCGCTTAGCGCGCCATCGAGCCGATCGGTGACCCACGTAACCTGGCGATTAGATGCGTCCGACACGCCGCGCCCGCTGAAGGCTTCCCGCGGCCACCCGATGCCGGCAAGCCGGTCCATCGCCCGGCGGGTGTCGAGATCGACCACAGCGGCGATGTGGATTCCGTCCATCCGCCGGGCCTGGGCCAGGAACATCAGGGCAAACGTGCCGGCGCCGACGATCGTGACGCGCACCGGCCGACCTTCGGCGGCGCGCCGGGCCAGTGCCCGATGGAGGCTCATTGGCCAATCCTATTTGGGCTCAGCAACGCCGCCGGCGGCGCCGCGGCGCCAAGCGTGGAAGCATGTGCCCGATGGAGGAGCGTCAGCGCATTGCCGTGGTTACCGGTGCGGGATCGGGAATCGGTCGCGCCGTCACACACTCGCTGCTCGATGCCGGCTATCGAGTCGCGTTGGCGGGCCGGCGGGCCGAGGCTCTCGAGGAGACGGCCGCCGCTTCGCCGGAGAACGCCCTCATCGTCCCGACCGACGTGACCGATTCGGCGGCGGTCAGGAACCTGTTCGCTCGGGTCCTCGCCGATTGCGGACGCGTCGACTTGCTGTTCAACAACGCCGGCTTGTTCGGTACGCCGTCTCCGTTCGAGGAGCTCGCGCTGGAGCAGTGGCATGTCGTCGTGGAGACGAACCTGACCGGCAGCTTCCTCTGCGCGCAGGAGGCGTTTCGTGTCATGAAGGCGCAGAGTCCGCAGGGGGGACGAATCATCAACAACGGCTCTATCTCCGCCCACGTCCCTCGGCCGCACGGAGTGGCCTACACGGCGACCAAACACGCGATCACTGGGCTCACGAAAACGATCTCTCTCGAGGGCCGAGCGTTCAACATTGCGTGCGGCCAGATCGACATAGGCAACGCCGCGACCGAGCTCACGACCAACATCGAGCGAGGCGCACTCCAGGCCAACGGCACCGTGCTCGCCGAACCGACCATGGACGTCAGCAACGCTGCTCAGGGGGTCCTCTACATGGCCGGGCTGCCGCTCGGTGCGAACGTCCAGTTCCTCACGGTCATGGCCACGAGCATGCCGTTCATCGGTCGCGGCTAGCCCGGCCGACCACCGTACTGGGACTGCCTTCGGGGGAGTTGACGCCGGGAGCGATCGGCGACCAGGATCCACCCTCGGCGGGCGGTTAAGCCGCCGGCCGATTCTGCCGAGTGAGCTAATGAGCAGCCACCCGCAGGGCCGAACTGAAGGAGAGAGAGCATGGGAGCGGTCGAGCCGCAGAACCTGGAGGATCTACAGACGGTCACGCTGTCCTCGACGGCGAGTGACGACGTCGCCTGGGTTGGCGGCTACTTCGCCTACGGCGGGCGCAACGCCGAGCAGTCGTGCACGATCTATTTCGCGGTTCCACCCGGCCGTCGCCTCGGCAAGCACGTCGACACCGCCGAGGAGACGCAGTACATCCTCTCGGGTAGCGGAGAGCTTCTGACCGCCGAGGGCGCGCAGCCGATCAGACGGGGCGACGTGTTCGTGCTCCCCCAGGGGACCTCGCACGACCTGCACAACACCGGCTCCGAGGTCCTGTGCGTACTCGCCTTCTTCTCCAAACCGCAGGTTGAGCAGCATTGGGCCACCGACACGTGGCCGCCCGACGACACGAAGGTCACCGGCTCGCCAAATCGAGGCTGAGTCCGTGGCTCACACGGGACCGGGCTTGCGCCCCCAGGCCAGAAAGACGAGGTGGGGCATGACGACGGTCTCGGGATCGTCGAAATGCGCGCGCGCGGCAGCATCGAGTTGGTCGAGTTCGCGCTCGTTGGACAATCCCATCTCAAGCATCTGAGGGCGCATCGCGCGCACGAGGTCGGCTCGAATCGTCCGGCGCGAGTGGCCAGGCTCGTACGCGGGGGCGCGAACCTGCACCGACACCTCGGTCAGCGTCCGGGCCTCGTATAGACGTCGGAGCCGAACGAGCGGACGTGCGGCTGCTGGGCGTCGCCGAGATGTCTCAGGGCGAAGATGTCCTCGATGCTCCGGAGCTGTGAGAAGTGGTTGTAGGGGCGCCGGCTCACCGTGCCCGGCCGGATGTACTTCGACAGCAGCACCGCGCCGACCCGTCCGCCGCCAGGCCCGTACAGGCCGACCTCGTTCATGTTCGGGTGCGATGGATCGTCGAAGCCAAGACTGTCGACCTCTCCGCAGCAAGCGGTGGCGTCCGTGTCGTCTCCGGCCTCGTCGAATGTGATGATGATCAGGCCGTTCCGCGCGTAGGCCGGCGAGTCGATGATCCGCGGAATCCATCTCCTCAGGAACTGGTCGACGCGGGGCAGCCGGCCACGGGTCCCATCCTGGCATTTCGGATAGTCGTGCCCGTCGAAGCAGGTGTTGGGCGTGATCATCGAGTAGTTGGGTGTCGTGGCCACGCGTTCCAGGTCGCTGGCCAGCCGCGCCAGCGTCAGGACGTGCGAGTCGCAGTACGACCTGCGGTCGATGATCGACTTGAAGTAGATGAACGGGTTGTGCCGGGTTGCGTAGCTGTCGTTGGCCGGGCCGGTGCTGTCCGTCAGGTCGACGGCGTCCAGTCTGGGATGGCCGCAGGCCGGACCTCGGCTCGTCATCACCGTGCCGTCGCGGCGCGGGTTGTTACCCATGTCCTGGGCGTACTCTCGCCAGGTCAAGTGCCTCCCGGATAGCTGCTCGGCGATCGTGTGGATGTATCGGGGGAAGACGCAGCCGCCACCGGACAGCTGCCCGTACTTGGTGAACTTGTCAAAGTTCTCGCCTCCGAATTGGACGAATGGGGTGAAGATCCCACAGTCCTCGTTGAGCTCATAAGGGCACCCTCGGACACGAGCGTTTTGGTCAGATAGGGCGAGAACCTGTGCCGCTCGAGCCGAACGTGTAGCCGAATGACTCGTTTTCCAGGTTGATCACCCACACGTGTCTGATCGGAGGCGGCCTGAAACTCGCCGCGGCGATCGGCGCAGCGATTAGCAGGGCGGCGAGGGCGGCAGCCGTCGCGATCACGCGGCCGGCACAGATTCTCAGCGTCTTGATGTCTCTCACTGTCGTGTGACTTCCGGTTCTGGGGGCGCGGGCGTCGGCACCCTACCTGTTCGGCCAGGGCGCAAATACGACCGTGGTGTGAATCCATCTGACTCCGGCGAGGCAGGCAGTGGGCGGCCGGTCGAGACGCGAGCCGACGCGCGGAGCGTCGACATGGTTTTCTCACCTGGATGCGGGACCAGGTCACGCTTCGTTCAGCCGGCCCCGACGATCTGGCCATGGTCGTCGCGATCTACAACGCCGGCATCGTGGAGCGGATGGCCACGTTCGAAACGGACCTACGCACGACAGCCGACATCACCGGCTGGCTTGACGATAGCCGGCCCTTTGTCGTCGCAGAGCTCGACGGGCGGGTCGTGGGGTGGGCGCGGGCCGGTGCCTACTCCGATCGCTGCGTCTACCGAGGCGTCGGCGAACACGCCGTGTATGTCGACCCGGCCGCCCGCGGTCAGGGTCTCGGCCGCCGACTCCTCGCCGAGCTGTGTGCCGAGGCGGAGCGACACGGGCTTTACAAGCTCACCAGCCGCGTGTTCGCCGACAACCACCCGAGCCGTGCGGCCCACCGGGCGGCGGGATTCGACGAAGTCGGAGTTCAGCGCCGCCATGGTCAGCTCGACGGAGAGTGGAAGGACTGCGTCCTGGTCGAGCGCCTGATCGGGCCCGCCGCCGACTGACCTACGCTGTCAGTAGTGGGGCAGGCTGCCGGCAGCGAGAGCGTTCACATCTGGCGGGTCCTGCCGCTGTATCTCGTCGTGTTCGTCGGCTTCGTCGGCTACAGCCTGATGATCGCGATGTTCACCCCGATGGTGCTTCGTGCCGACGGGGGAATGCTGCCGCACGACGCGACCTTGGCGACGCGGACGATCGTCCTCGGCGTCTTGCTGGCCGTCTATCCGCTGGCGCAGTTCATCGCCGCCCCCATCATCGGCTCACTGTCGGATCGCTTCGGCCGCAAGCCGACGCTGCTCGTGTCGCTGTGTGCCAGCGCCGGCGCCTACGCCCTGATCGCAACCGCGGTGCAGACTCGGACGCTCGGCCTGCTGATCGCCGCCTGTTTTCTGGCCGGGCTCGCCGAGGCCAACATCGCCATCGCTCAGAGCGCGGTGGCGGATATCGCGCCGCCCCAACAGCGCAGTCGGCTCTTTGGCTACGTCTACCTGAGCTCGAGCCTGGCCTACGTGGCGGGGCCTCTGGTTGGTGGTCGGCTTGCCGACAAGGGCATCGTCTCGTGGTTTGACTATGCAACCCCGTTCTGGGCGGTGATCGTTCTGCTGGTTGTCGTCCTGGCGCTCACGGCGGTCGCATTCCACGAGACCTCCGCCAACCGGTCGACCGAGCCGGTGTCGGTGACCGTTGCCTTCAAGAGCCTGGCGAATGCGTTTCTCCCCGGCCGTCTACGCCCGCTCTTCGTGGCGAACTTCGTGCTCTACCTCGCCATCTTCGGGTTCTTCCGCGTCTACCCCATGTACCTCATCAATCGCTTCCACATGAGTGTGGCCCGTGAGTCGCTGTTCGTCGGGTGGGTCGCGGTCCCGATCGTCGTCGCGAACCTTGGAATCGTGGCCTGGCTCTCCCGGCGACTGACACCGCGTCAAACCGCCGCTCGGGGCGCGGCCGTGCTGGCGGTGTTGATGGCGTCCATCGTCATCCCGACCGCCGAGGCTGCGCTGTGGATCACCCTCGGGTTCACGGCACTGCTGGTGGCCATCTGCCTCCCCGCCGCGGCCGCGATCATCAGCGACGCCGTCCCGTCCGACCGACAGGGCCAGGCGCTGGGGTCAAACCAGTCGCTCCAGGTCGGTGCCGAGGCCACGTCCGGCCTGGTCGGTGGGTTGCTGGCGGCGGTGGCGACCGCCCTGCCGCTGGCCGTCATGGCCGGGCTGTCGCTCGTGGCGGCGAGCAGATTCGCAGCCCTTACCGATCGGGGTCAACGCCCCGCCTGACTACCTGACGAGCTGAACCTTGAGCTCGCCGGTGTAGCTCTGCGAGGTGTGACACGTCAGGGGCACCGGGCCCGGGCTGCTGTCGTTCTTGCAGGTGTTCCGATCGCACGTCTTCGCGTTGCAGCTCGCGATCTTTGAGCCTCGTACCTTGATGGACACCGAACCGTGCTTGTTGAGCTTGGCCACCGAGGCGCTCAACCGGCCGTTCAGTCTGCTGGTGAAGCCGTAGATCGCTCCCCCGATCGGCGCTCCGACGCAGTTGGTGCCCGTGGGTTGGGGGCCGTACTCCACCCCGCCAGTCACCCTGGCAGTGAAGCGAGTATGTGAGGCAAAGAACGACACCATCGGGAACGGCGCCTCTCCCTGACTCCGATACGCCTTGATGAACGGCGTGGTGCAATCGTAGGAGGCGCCGCCGAGCTTGTTACCAAACTGATTCGTGCAGGCGCGCTGCATGCCCGAGCTGACATCGTGGCCGCCGGCGGTGACGTGGGTCCCCTCGGGATTGCCGCCCCCGTCCGGGAAGCTGAGCCTGAACCTCTCGCCGAAGGTGAAGTGATCGACTACCTTGGCCGAGCTCGCTGGCTCTTCACACACACCGGCCGAGATGTCCTGCTCGGGCGTGCTGGTCGAGTAGTTACCGCTGCCGCTGCCCGAGAACGTGATCAGCACGTGCCTCCTCTTGACGTGCTTGGAAGCGCTCGCGGCGGTGGCAAAAGTCAAGCCGAGGGCGACCACGACCGCCAACGCGCCCACAACCCTCCACCAACCCGCCTTACCCATCATGCTCCTCCTTGGATCTGCCCACATGTCGCCTATTCGCGACAGCGCCACAGCTTCACCAGGCCCGCCCAGAGCTTGGGGCATCGTACACGCTCACGGCGTCCTCTGAGGACCAAACCTGGCCGCGATTGTTCGTAGCTTCCCGGCCCAGCAGGCGACCCCAGTCACGGTAACGATGGAGGCATGCAGATGAACTTCAAGCTCGAATTGGTCCAGGTTCCCGTAGCCGACGTGGATCGCGCCAAAGAGTTCTACACGGAGAAGGCGGGTTTCACCGCCGACATGGATGCGAGTGTGAGTCCGACGGTGCGCTTCGTCCAGCTGACCCCGCCGGGCTCCGGGTGCTCGATTGCACTGACCACAGGCGCACACAGCATGCGACCGGGCTCGCTGGAGGGGTTGCAGCTCGTGGTCGACGACGCAGATGCGGCTCGCCAGGTGCTGTTGGCCCGCGGCGTCGAGGTCGGTGAGGTCCAGGACTTTCCCTGGGGCAGGTTCGTCTTCTTCACCGATCCCGACGGCAACGGCTGGGCGGTCCAGCAGGTTCCGCCCCGCCGATGACGCCGACGAGCGGCTCCGGCGGCCGCCTGCTGCGCCGGGGCCGCTCGACTGTGAACCGGCGCGTCGCCGAAAGTGAGTTAGTACGGTGGCAGACGTTCCAGGCAGGGGACGAACCCAGGCCGCGCCACGGGAGGACTATCGACGCGCTGTAGAGGATTCTGGGCCGCAGTTGTCGTCGTGACCACGCTCGCCGCGCCGAGCATCGCCAGCGCCCGCAGCCACCCTGTGAGAGGGCTGGGGGCACTGATTCCCACCCACAAGGGGCAAAGGCTTCCACTCCACGGAGGGACGACCACCAGTCTCAACTGGTCCGGATACGCGGTGACGCCCAGGGCGGGCGGTGTTACGGCCGTCACCTCGACCTTCAAGGCCCCATCCGCCGGTCTCGTGCCGCCTGGGTTCGCCGCCACGTGGACGGGGATCGGCGGCTACAGCACGAGCGATCTGATCCAGGCCGGCACGACCGAGCAGTCGGCACCGAACGACCCCGTCCTGGGTCCCCAGTACTACGCGTGGTACGAGCTGTTGCCGAACGGCGAGGCCCAGCTGACCAAGTGCAGCGGCGATTCCGGCTGCACGGTCACGCCCGGCGATTCGATCAGAGTCGTCATCAGTCGGGTCTCGGGCACGACGTGGAACATCTCGATAACCGACTCCGGCAAGTGGAGCCGGGGCCGGCACGTCACCTACAGCTCATCGCTGTCGTCGGCTGAGTGGGTGGCCGACGCCAACGACGGCGAGCGTTCTATTCTTTGTCACAGTTCTGTTCGTTTCCGTCCTAACCGGAGGCAATGGAGGCCGAGCTCGCGAGACCGCAGTCGAATGGTGGCGTCATTGGGCTGCCGCATGACCGGCGCGGACCCGAGCGATGTGCGCCGCGCGGTGAACCGGTCGTGGTGGGCTCGAAAACGAGCGTGGCGGCCCTGGCCCGCCGGGTGCTGGGTCGTCTCGGGGATGGGCAGCTGTCGCTGCCCGCGGTGACCGTTCGCTTCTGGGACGGGAGTGAGTTGCGTGCGCAGCGCGGTCCCGTTGTCGCGGTCCGCGACCCCGCGGCGGTCGTCCATCTGGTTCGCTCTCCGAGCCAGCTCGGCCTTGCGCGGGCATGGGTCGATGGGTCGCTTGACGTTGAGGACGATCTGGAGCCGGTGCTGCAGACGCGGGACGCGTTCAGAGGAGTCCGACTGTCCACCGCCGACCGTGTGCGGCTCGCCGCGGCCACCGCGTGGGTCGCGGGCGGACGGATGCTGCGGCCTCCCCCGATTCCCGCCATCGAAGCACGCGTGAGCGGGCGACGGAAGTCGCTGTCTCGCGATCGGGTTGCCGTGCGCCACCACTACGACGTCTCGAACCATTTCTACCGCCTGATTCTCGGCCCGACCATGGTGTACTCGTGTGCCTACTTTTCGAGCCCCGATGACACGCTCGAGGTTGCACAGGAACGCAAGCTCGACCTGATCTGCCGCAAGCTCGGACTGCGCGAGGGCGAGCGCCTGCTCGATATTGGCTGCGGTTGGGGGTCGTTGCCGATTCACGCGGCCGCGCGTTATGGGGTGCGTGCGGTGGGCGTGACGTTGTCGGAGCCGCAGGCCCAGCTCGCCCGAGAGCGAGCCGCGGAGGCGGGTGTAGAGGACCGGGTCGAGATCCGGGTGCAGGACTACCGGGAGGTCGCCGACGGACCGTTCGACAAGATCGCCAGCGTCGGCATGTACGAGCACGTCGGCCGCGCCGAGCTCGGACGCTACGCGCGGGCGGTCGCGAGCCTGCTGCGGCCAGGCGGACTGTTTCTCAACCACGGGATCACGCGGCTCGTTCCGCACGCGCCCGAGCCCGACCCGTTCATCGCGCGCTATGTCTTCCCCGACGGTGAGCTGCACCCTGTCACCGACGTAATGCGCGCGATGCAGGAGGTTCAGCTCGAAGTCCGCGACGTGGAATCGCTGCGCGAGCATTACCCGCTCACGCTTCGACGCTGGGGCGCCAACCTGGCCGCCCATCGGGACGAGGCGATCGCCGAGGTCGGCGCTCAGCGCGAGCGCGTGTGGCGGCTTTACATGCTCGGCTCGGCGCTCGGGTTTGAGGAAGGGCAGATCGGCGTTTACCACGTCCTCGCTGCGCGTCCTGGCGCCTCGCACGGGCTTCCGCTGGACCGCTCCCGCCTGCTCCAGCGGGTCCGGGGAAAACGAGCCGGCGCCGCCGCTGGTGCTTCGCCGGCTCGCTGATCACGGCCGTGACCCCTTGCCCGCGAAAGTTCGGCCTGGAGGGTCAGCTCACGCGTCGCGTCTTGCGTTTGCGTCGCCGCCATAGTATCGTCACCGACCGACAGTCGGTCTGGGACCGGGAAAGCTGGGAACAAGCCGAGCGCCGGCTCGGCGTGAGAGGAGGTCACGATGGAGCTGTACGCGATCCTGCGACGGAGGGGTTGGAGCTCCGGCGCCGAGCTGCAGGAGGCCGCTGCGCGTTCGACCAAGGTCGGCAATGAGGACATGCCCGACGACGTGCGCTGGATTCGCAGCTACGTCCTCGCCGAGGGCGAGGGCACGGTCGGGACGGTGTGCATCTACGAGGCGACAAGCCCGGAGGCGATCCGCAAGCACGCCGCGATGGCCGACCTGCCCGTCGACGAGGTCATCCCGATCGCCGACACCGTGGTCGTGCGCCCCGATCCGCAGCCCGCTGAGGCGTAGGGCCGGCGGCGGAGCGCCTGTCTACAGCGGTAGTCCGCGGTTGCCGACCAGATCCTTCATCACCAACGTCGAGGTGAGCCGTTGCACGCCGGGTAGCTCGGCCAGCCGGTCGTCGTACAGGCGACGGTAGGTGGGGAGGTCTGCGGCGGGAACGCGGATGAGATAGTCGGGGTCTTCTGCTGCGCTCTCGGCCCGCGGTGGCGCGGACCGTCGGCCGCATATCGGGCATCGCGATGGTCGTGCTCGGTGTGGGCCTCATCGCCGAGCGTGCGCTGGCGATCTGATGGGTAGCGTTGGGCGCGTGCCGCCGTCCGCCCACCCGCCGTTGACCCGCCGCTTCAACGTCAGGGTCCCCCTCCGGGACGGGATCACGCTCGCGGCCGATCTCGTGCTTCCCGGCAAGGCTCCGGTACCGGCTGTGGTGATGCGAACCCCGTATGGCCGCGGCGGTGACCGGGCCACCGCGCGGGCCGACGCCTTTGCCGGAGCCGGCTACGCCGCCGTTTGGGTCGACGTCCGCGGCCGCGGTGATTCCGACGGCAAGTTTGCGCCGTACCGCAATGACGGCGCCGATGGCGTCGATGTCATCGAGTGGGTTGCGGGTCAGGGCTGGTGCGATGGTGCAGTCGCGACGTGCGGCGGCAGCTACCCGGGCCGCATCCAATGGCTGACGGCCCTGCACCGGCCGCCGGCGCTGGCCGCGATGATCGTGCTGGTCACGCCTTCCGACCCTTTCGTCGAGAACCCGACCGGTCTGC
The DNA here is from genome assembly GCA_963796885.1 of uncultured Solirubrobacterales bacterium. Classification (GTDB taxonomy): domain Bacteria; phylum Actinomycetota; class Thermoleophilia; order Solirubrobacterales; family Solirubrobacteraceae; genus Palsa-465. Next base: position 199,135 of record CAWCNP010000022.1, on the reverse strand, counting down.
CTGCGCCGATGCATATCCACTGGAACCGAATCACCGACGGCCGCGGGGTGCAGTACACCGAGGCCGTCGACTGGATGGAGGTCTACCGGCACCGGCCCCTTTCCGAGCTCGACGAAGCCGCCGGGTTCTCCTCTCCCCTCTGGCGCGAGGAATGCCGCCATCAGACCCTCGACGAGTGGTGGGAGCCGCTTCGCTACCAGCACCGGATCGGTGAGGTCGACGTACCGGTGCTCCATATCTCGGGCTGGTATGACGACGAAGAGATCGGCACTCCGGCCAACTTTGCCGCCATGCTCGCTGCTGGCCGTTCCGGCCAGCGACTCCTGATGGGTTCGTGGGGGCACCGGGTGAACGAGGGCCGCGCTCTGGGCGAACTTGACTTCGGGCACGGCTCGGTGGTCGATCTCGATGCGGCGATGACGGGCTTTCTCGATGAGATGGTGCGCGGTCGCCCGCCGGTTGAGCCCGAGCCGCCGGCCCGGGTGTTCTTGATGGGTGCCAACGAGTGGCTGAGCCTTTCCGGATGGCCCCCGCCCGGTAGCGAGGAGCGCAGCCTGTATCTGGATGGAAGCGGCCGGGCCAACTCTCGCTTCGGCGATGGACGCCTGATCCCAGTGCCACCACCCGAGGACTCCCCGGCGGACGAGTGGCTCCACGATCCGGACCGGCCGGTGCCATTCATCACCGACGCCTCCTCGGCGCAGATCGGTGGTCCCGATGACTACGCCGGCGTGGAGTCTCGCGGGGATGTACTCGTCTATACGAGCGCCGAGCTGACCGAGCCGCTGGACGTGCTCGGCCCCGTCCGGCTGATCGCGCACGTCGCCACATCCGCCGCCGATACCGACATCACCGCCAAGCTGCTCGACGTCCACCCGAGCGGCTTCGCGCAGCGGCTGTGCGACGGCCTGGTCCGGCTGCGTTACCGAGACGGCCACGCTCGGGCCTGCACCGTGGAACCGGGGGCCGTCTACGAGATCGAGGTGGCGATGTGGGACACCGCGCAGCGATTCCTCTCCGGCCACCGACTGCGGCTCGAGGTCGCGGGCTCGGCGCACCCCAAGTTTGCCGTCAACCTGGGCACGGCCGGCGACCAGAGCCAGGAGACCGAGGGCGTGGTGGCGCGGAATACGCTGTTTCACGACGCCGGGCGGGCGTCCCGGCTGGTCCTGACCGTTCTTAGGACTGGGCCGGCGCCACCGCGTATTCCTCGTCGGTGACGAGTGGCCCCCACACCGCCTCGCTCCCGTCATCGCCGGCCTCGTGCATGGCCAGGTGGGTCATGAACTGGTTGGGCGATCCGCCGTGCCAGTGTTCTTCATCGGGCTCGAACCAGACGCGGTCGCCGGGCCGGATGACCTCGAGGGGACCGCCGCGGCGCTGGGCGTAGCCGACCCCCTCGGTCACGAGGAGCGTCTGGCCGTACGGGTGTGAATGCCAGGCGGTGCGTGCCCCGGGGGCGAAGTGGACGCTGTACGAGCGCAGTCGCGCCGGTGGCGGGGGAGCCGCGATCGGGTCCAGGTAGACGGCGCCGGTGAACCGTTCGACCGGCGGGAACTCGGTGTCCGTGGCCGTGCGCGTGATCTGCATGAGCGTCCTCTCGGATTGGGGTGGTGCGAGCATGCGGCACACTACGATCGATTGAAGGCAATGCGCTGTATCGTCTAGCGGCGTGGGTGGCCAATGGGGTGCTCGGGCTGGCCGCGGATTGATCCTCCGGCTCGCTGTCATGGCGTCGACGATGGGGCTGGCCGTGTGCACCGGCGCCTCGGCCGCTGCCGGCGCCGTGAGCGTCTATCCGATTCCCGGGAGCGAGGTCGCGACGCCGGAAACGCAGATCAGCTTCCGCGGTGTGGCCCCGGCGGCGCTGGGGCCAATCTCCGTGAGCGGCTCGAGCAGTGGCGTTCACGCCGGGCGGGTGAGTGCCGACTCGGACGGACGGGGGGCGAGCTTCTACCCGGACCATCCGTTCTCCGCCGGCGAGGTGGTGACGGTGCGCACCTCGCTTCCGATCGTCGGGGGGCAGGCGGGGTCATTCGAATTCACCGTCCAGCGCCCAGCGCCGCCATTCCTTGCCTCGGACCACTCGCCGGCACCCCGCCGGCATGGGGACGTGGAGTCATTTCACTCCCGTCCCGATCTCCGGCCGGTCGCGGTGCGGATCAGGCAGGCGTACTCGGGAGCCTCCGACATCTTCCTCACCCCGATGCGCGGGCCATTGCAGTGGGGCCCGATGATCGTCGATCGTTGGGGGCACCTGATCTGGTTTCTCCCACTGTCCGGACCCACGACGACGGCCACGAACTTCGCCGTTCAGCACTATCTTGGCCAGCCGGTGCTGACCTGGTGGCAGGGATTCATCAACGGCTTCGGCCAGGGTCAGGATGTGATCCTCAACAGCCACTATCGCCGCATCGCGACCGTCCGAGCCGGCAATGGGCTGACCGCCGATCTGCACGAGTTCACCCTCACGCCACAGGGAACCGCGCTGATCACCGCCTACAGACCGGTGGACTGGGACGGCTCGTCACTCGGAGCCGGTAGCAACCTCGACGTGCTCAACTGCACGGTGCAGGAGATCGACATCCGCACTGGCAACGTGCTGTTTCAGTGGGACAGTCTCGACCATGTCCCCCTCCGGGACTCATACATGCCGGTCCCCAAGCCCGGCGCCGGCGCGTTTGACTACTTCCACGTCAACTCCATTCAGCAAGCGGCTGACGGCAACCTGATCGTCTCGGCGCGCAATACCTGGGCGGTGTACAAGATCAACCACACCACGGGCGCCGTGATGTGGACGCTGGGCGGCAAACGCTCGAGCTTCAAGATGGGGCCGGGAACACGTACGGCGTTTCAGCACGACGCGATCCTGCACCCCGGTGGGCTGATGACGATCTTCGACGATGGGGCCTGGCCCGAGGTGCATCGGCAGTCGCGGGTGGTGCTCGAGCGGCTCAACATCCGCGCGCGGACCGCGACCCTGCTCAGGGCGATCGATCACACGCCAAGAGTCGTGGCTGGCATCGAGGGCTCGGCTCAGCTCCTCTCCGACGGCAATGTGTTCGTCGGCTGGGGCCAGGGGGGCTACTTCAGCCAGTACGACCGGCGAGGAAGGCAGATCTACGACGGCCGGTTCGTCGGTCCGCAGTCGAGCTATCGCGCGTACGAGTTCTCATGGCACGGCCAGCCGGATACGGCGCCGGCGATGGCCGTGCGCCGGCGCGCCAGCGGGTCCGGCACCGTGTACGTCAGCTGGAATGGAGCCACCGACGTCGTGTGGTGGCGAGTGCTCGCCGGCCGCACGCCCCGGTCGCTGAGACCACTGACCGAGGCACGGCGACACGGCTTCGAGACGGCGATCAGGGTCCGGACGAAGCGTCGCGATCTCGCCGTCCAGGCTCTCGACTCCGCGGGGCGGGTGCTGGGGCAGTCGCGGGTGAACTAGCATGGCCGCCCCTTGACGCCCGAGACGACCACGGACCTGGCGGTCCTCGAGGAACTCGTGCAGGTGTCTGGCCGCGACGTCGTCGACGTCGGCTGTGGTGGCGGCGGCCTGGTCCGCGATCTGGCGGCTCGCGGCGCGCGGATGGTCGGTGTCGAGATCTCCGACCGACAGCTCACCCCCGCGCTCGCGCGCGATAACGGAAGCGGAGCGCGCTATCTCGTCGGCCGCGCTCAGGCCCTGCCTCTGGAGAGCGACTCGATGGATGTGACGATCTTCATGCGAACGCTGCATCACGTGCCTCCACACGAGTTGACGGTGGCACTGGGCGAGGCACATCGAGTGCTGCGGCGAGACGGGAGCGTGTACGTCGTCGAACCGCTGGCGCGGGGTGACTACTTCGAGCTCACGCGGCTGGTCGAAGATGAGCTGGAGGTCCGCGAGGCCGCCCAGAATGCCCTCGCGAACGCTTCCCTGATCGGGTTCCAGCGCGCCGAATCCGTCGATTACGACGTGACTGTCCGCGTCGGTGACCTCGACACATTTCGCGCCCGCCTGGTCAGTGTCGACCCTGCTCGGGGGAAGATCTTCGACGAACACGAGGCCACGCTGGGCGAGGCGTTTCGGCGACTCGGCAAGCCCGGCGAGCAGCCTGGCGAGCGGCATTTCATCCAGCCGATGCGGGCCGACCTTCTGCGTCCTGCGATCGCGCGGCAGACCTGAGCGCGAATTTCACGGCCGAGCTCAAGCCCCCGCACGCAGCCGCCGATGATGTGTCTGCCCGGGCCCGGGGCTGTTCACTCAAGGTTGACATGATCCGCGAATGCCACGGCGGGTTCTCGCGACGCGCTATGTGACGCCCCTGCGCGAGGGTGGGTCACTGCCGGGGTTGGTCGAGGCGGACGACGACGGGCTCTACGTCGTGAAGTTCCGCGCCGCAGGCCAAGGTCTGAAGGCGCTGGTGGCCGAGCTGGTCGTGGGCCAACTGGGGACGGCCGCCGGTCTGCCGATCCCCGAGCTGGTACTGGTTGACATCAGCCCTGAGCTGGGGCGCACGGAGCCGGATCCCGAGGTCAACGAATTGGTCACCTCGAGCGCCGGCGTGAATTTCGGGATGGACTTTCTGCCCGGGGCGCTTGACTACAACCCAGGCGGCGGTCAGGCGGCGGAGGCGGCATTTGCCGCCGCGGTGGTGTGGTTCGATGCGCTGATGACGAACGTGGACCGGACACCTCGCAACCCCAACCTCCTCGTCTGGCACCGGCGTACGTGGCTGATCGATCACGGCGCCGCGCTGTATAGGCGCCACAGCGAGCGCGATTTCGTCGCCCGGGCCCGCGAGGCGTTCCCGATGATCGCCGATCACGTGCTCCTGCCGATAGCGGGTCCGGTCGGTGCCGCCGACGAGTGGCTGGCTCCCGAGTTCACCGAGGTCCGGATAGTCGCGGCGCTCGCCGAGATACCCGATGATTGGTTGGGGGAGGAACCGCAACTCGAGCGTGACGCGTATCGGCGCTACCTGCTGGATCGTCTCGAGCCGCCCCGCGACTTCGTAGAGGAGGCCGAACGAGCCCGTGGCGCGTGAGCCGTTTCAGTACGCGGTGATCCGCGTCGTTCCTCGGATCGACCGCGAGGAATTCGTCAACGTCGGTGTGATCCTGTTCTGCCGGACACGGGGATACCTCGCGGCTCGGATCGAGCTCGACGCGACGCGCCTGGCGGCACTCGCGCCCGATACTGCACGCGACGAGCTTCGCGATCATCTCGACGCGATTGTGCGTGTGGCGGCCGGCCAAGGCGACGCGGGCCCGATCGCTCGGCTGGAGCAGTCAGAGCGCTTTCATTGGCTGGTCGCACCGTCGAGTACCGTGATTCAGACCTCGCCGGTGCACAGCGGCTTGTGTGACGACCCCGAGGAGACGCTCGATCAGCTGATGCTCAAGCTCGTAACGGCTCCATCCGGCTGAGCGGCTCGATCGGGGATCAGCTTCGCCGGTGCCGACTCTTCCCGGGGCATCCGGTCAGGCCACGCCCGTAGGAGGTCAGCTTCCACGTTCCGCTCTCCTTGGTCAGCGTGACTTCCCTGACCGCTTTGGCCACCGGACTGCCGCTCACGACCGCGTCGGCCTTGGGTCCACTCTGGTTGACCTCGACGGTCGCGTAGAGCAGCTGCGACTGGTCCTTCTTGGGCGCGGTCGCGCTGTCAGGCAAGCACCTGGTGAACACCTTGGCGCAGGTGGACTGCGACCCCTGAAGTCTGAGCAGCGAGGCACGCGCCCGGCCGTCGAGCTGAGCGCAGGCACCCCCGTAGTTTCCCTCCGCGAGGTCACTGAGATAGTTCTGCACGGGGTCGCTCGGCACCGGCCCCGATCCGCCGCAGCCCGCCACCCAGGCCACGACCACGAGCGCGCCGACGCCACGGCTGATCGCGGGGGCGAACCACCGGGACCGTGCCGGCTCCCTTCCCATGCACCTACCGTACTCCTCCGGCTCTCCGCCCTACCCCAGAGGTAATCGACGGCCGGATCCCGGCGTGGCATCTTCGGCGCTCCACCGACCACCAGCAGAGGAGGCATCTAGATGGCGGACCCAGCCACGCTCATCGACAGCTACATCGCGACGTGGAACGAGCGAGACCCCGAACGCCGGCGGAAGCTCGTTGCGCAAACCTTCGCCGAGGACGCCGACTACCTCGATCCGCTGATGAGCGGCGAGGGCCAGGACGGCATCGATGCGATAATCGCCGGCGTCCAGCGGCAGTACAGCGACTACCGGTTCGAGTTGGCCGGCGGTCCGGACACCCACAACGATCGAGTTCGTTTCTCCTGGCACCTCGTCCACGACGGAAACGGAGCCTCGATCGCGACCGGCTACGACTTCGGCACGCTCGCCGAAGACGGACGGCTACGGTCGGTTACCGGGTTCCTGGACGCGACTGCGCAATAGAGACTCAGGGGGCGGGTGCTTTCGGGGAACCACGCCCCTGAGCCCGAGTCCGTCCGACTACTTACCGAGCGCCGCGCACACGGCGTCGGTTTCGATCTTCCGCAGCCGCTGGAACGCGGCCAGCTTGGCTCCCTTTGACTTCTCCGTGATCTGCGTGCTGATCGAGGCGGTGGCCGAACGCTTGCCATCCAGCGTGGCGGCCATGAACTGCGTGTAGCCGGGCGTGTTGCCCGTGTGCCCGTAGACGGTTCCGCACCGGGTTCGATAGCGGAAGATCGCCAGCCCGGCGCTGTTGGTGCCCGGCCCGATCGGCGAGGAGTTCCCGGCGATGAAGCGCAGCTGTTTAGCCCGCACAGCGCGGCTGTACAATCGCGCGCCCGCGTAACCTCGGATGAACCGGGTGAGGTCGGCCGGAGTTGACACGATGCCGCCCGACGCCCAGGACCAGGCGCCGCTGACCAGGGTCGAGACGTCCTCGGGTCCGCCCGGCGGGTTTGGCTGGTAGCCGTGGAGGTAGGGGACGGGCATTCTCGGTCCCCTCGGCAGGGTCGTATTTCGCAGGCCGAGCGGCTTTTCGACCTGTGAGGCCAGCAGGCTGGTGTAGCCGCGGTGTGCTGCCTTCTCAGCCATCAGGGCCGCGATGATGTTGTCGGTGTTCGAGTACTCGTACTTGGTGCCCGGCGTGAACTCGAGCTTCTTGTGGGCCACGAAGTGCAGCAGGAACCGCGGAGATGGCCGCGCGTGCAGATGCTCGGGGACGTATTTGAGGAACGCCTCCTCGCCGGAGAAGTCCGGCAGGCCGCTGGTGTGGTGCAGCACCTCGGCCAGCGTCACCTTGCCCCACTGCCTGGCCAGCCACGGTAGCCACTTGGCGATCGTGTCGCTCAGCTTGAGCTTGTGCTTGGCGACCAGGGACAGCACCACCGCGCCGCTGAATGCCTTCGCTGCGCTGGCGATGCGCATGTGATCGGAGGCCCTTACCGGCTTGTGCGAACCGACGATCCGCACGCCGGCGCTGTAGACGCGGCGCTGATTGCCCCGCTGCACGACGATGATCGCGCCGGGAGGGCCATCGGGCATCCGCACCAGCCCGCGCAGGTCGCGCGTGAGGTCGACCTGCGACGGGTGGGCTTGGGGCCCGCTGGCCAGCGCTACGGCCGAGCCCAGGCCGGCAGCGACGACGACGAACGACGCGATCAGCGCCTTGCGAGTACCTCCGAGCACGAAGGATGCAGGATAGCCGTCGGGTTATGGCTCGGGCCAACGACGGCCGGCGACCTCGAGCTCGCCGACCTTAAGGGAGCCGATCTCGATCTCTCCTGCCCGGAGCCTGCGGATGACGGCGTCGGCGATCGCCAGCCGGCCGATGGCCATGGCGCCGACGGCTGTCGCGGCGATCGCGATCGGGGCCATCGCCGATGGTCCGATGACTCGACTGCCCACGGCAAGGGCGCCGACGGCGTGGGAGGGCGTGGCCTTGGAGTCGTTCTTGACGTTGCGGCGGATGAAGCGGTTCATGACGAGGAACTCCTCTCGTTAGTAGGGCTGGCAGGGGTGCGTGCGGCGCCATTGGGGCGCCGGCGCCGGTCCCGGAGTGAGCCGGCGTGGGCGCGAAGCGTCGGCTGGTGCCTGACCTTGATCATGCTGGCGATCGTGATCACCATGAGGATGGCCGCGACCACAACCAGCGACAAGCCGGTTGAGATCTCGGGAACCGAGTGGTTGTGCTGATGCGCGAACTCCAGCACGAGCTTGATTCCGATGAACGCGAGGATGAGCGCGAGTCCTGTCGAGAGATACACCAGCCGGTCGAGCAGTCCTGATACCAGGAAGAACAGTGCCCGCAGGCCGAGCAGCGCGAAAGCATTGGCCGCGAAGACGATATAGGCGTGATCGGTGACACCGTACACGGCCGGAATCGAGTCAAAGGCGAACAGAACATCGCTCGAGCCGATCGCCACCAAGACGAGGAACAACGGCGTGAAGACCCGGCGGCCGCCGATTCGCGTGGCCAGCCGTCCGTCCACGTAGCGGTCCGTGAACGGTAACGCGCGGCGGGCGTAGGCGACGATCGCGTTGTCCGGAAGGGAAGGGTCCTCATCGCGATGGCGGTAGAGCTGGACGGCGGTGACGATCAACGCCAGACCGAAGACCAGAAACATGAACGAGAACGCGGCCAGTAGGGCCGCCCCCAGCGCGATGAAGATGATGCGGAGGCCCAGCGCGAGTGTGATCCCGATCGTCAGCGCCTTCGGCTGCTGCTCGACGGGCACGGAGAAGGCGCTCATGATGATCACGAACACGAACAGGTTGTCAATCGACAGGCTCTTCTCGACCACATAGCCGGCGAAGTACTGGGCGGCGAAGTCCCATCCCGAGAGCACCCCAAAAACCGCGCCGAAGGTCGCGGCAACGACGATGTAGCCGGCCGACCAGATGGCCGCCTCGCCGAAGCGCCACTCGTGGGCCTGGCGGCCGAGGATCAGCCAGTCCAGCATGAACAACCCGGCCACCGAGGCCACCGTCGCCGTCCAGCCAACTGCCGTCACGTGCAGCATCTCCGTCATCCGTTCCGCTTGGGCGAGGCGCGAACTACGGCTCGACGAGGCCGCGACGGATCGCGTAGCGCGTCAGCTGCACGCGGTCATGCATTCCGAGCTTCTCCAGGATGTTGGCTCGGTGGCGCTCCACGGTCTTCTCGCTGATCACCAGCGCCTCGGCGATCTCCTTGGTGCTGTACCCCTCGGCGATCAGCTTGACCACCTCCTGCTCGCGGGCGGTGAGCGGCTCCTCGCGCAACGGCAGCTCGCTCCGCGCCCGCTCCAGGTAGTCGCGGATCAGGGGTGTCATCGCGCCGGGGTACAGGAACGGCTCGCCGCGCATCGCCGCTCGGCACGCCTCGACCAGGTCGCGATCGACCACAGTCTTGAGCACGTAGCCCGACGCGCCGGCCTTCAGCGCCTCGTAGAGGTACTGCTCGTTCTGGTGCATCGACAGGATCAAGAGACGCAGCTCCGGCCGGCGTCGGTGAAGCTCGCGCACGGCCTGCAGACCCGTAAGCCTGGGCATCGAGATGTCGACGATGGCCAGGTCGACGTCCTCGGAGATCGCGCGGCTGACGGCCTCCGCGCCGTCGTCGGCCTCGGCCACCACCTCGAGGTCCGGTTCGGCGTCGAGGACCATCCGCAGCCCGCGCCGCACGACCGCGTGATCGTCGGCGAGCAGGATTCGAGTCTTCAGCGGCACCGGACTCATCGCGGCACCTCGAGCGGTACATCGAGTCGCACCGTGCAACCCGCCTTGGGCCAGTTGTTGGCCACCGTGAGCGTGGCGCCGATCAGCTGAGCGCGCTCGCGCATACCGCGCAGCCCGGCTCCGGCCGTGGTCTCGGCCGACAGCCCGCGCCCCAGGTCGCCGATGGTGAGCACGAGGTGGCCGTCCTCGGTCGCGAGCGTGAGCTCGGCATGATCGCTGCCCGAGTGGCGGGCAACGTTGGTGAGCGCCTCTTGCGCGACGCGGTAGATGACCAGCTCGACGTCGGGCGATAGCTGCGGCAGGTCGGGCGAGACGCGCTCGTCCACCTCGAGCAGCGAGCGCTCGCCGAACCGCTGCCCCAGCACGGCCAGCGCACTGACAAGACCGAGATCATCCAGCGCCTCCGGTCGCAGCTCGATCGCGATCCGCCGGACGTCCTCCAGGCTCGCGCGCACCTCGTCCTGGATCTCCCCGACGTCGGTTTGAAGCTCGTCGGGCACGCGCCGCTCCAGACGGGACAGAACGAGGAGCACCGCGGTCAGCTCCTGTCCAACCTGATCGTGCAGCTCCTGCGCGATCCGGAGCCGCTCCGCTTCCTGCGCGGCCAGCACCCGGCCGGTGGCATCCCGCCGCTCCACCTCGAGGCGATCGAGCATCTGGTTGAAGGTCAGCGCGAGCTCGCCGGCCTCCGAGCTCGGCTCTGCGCCGGGCATGCGCTCGCCGGGGGCCGAGAGGTCCACGACTCGGGCCAGAGAGGTCAATGTCTGGAGTGGCCGCACGACCCGTCGCACGAGGAACAGGTTCAGCCCGGCCACGAGCGCTAGGGCGGCGACGAGCACCGCCGCCTCTTCATTCACCTCGAACGACGAGAGCTTGTGTGGCGCCAGCACGAGAATCGTCACGACGACTGTGGCGATCAGGAGCAGCGCGTTCATTCCCGCCACGCGTTGGAACAGCGGCATGTATCGCCGCGTGCGCGGCGTCTCGTGTGCCGATGTGTCAGGGCTCATCCACGGCTCCGTTTGCGTGGCCGCGACCAGCGGCTCACTCGGCCTAAAGAATCGCACCTGAGCGGCAGGTGGCGGGAATGCCTCGCTCATCCGGAATCGACCATCGACCATTCGCGGCGCCGGCGTGAGGTCGCCTGCGCCGCATCAAGGCTCTCGAGCTTGGCCACCATGTCACTCAGGCTGGCCTGGAGGCACGCGGCGGAAAGCCCGAGCATGCGGGCGATATCGGCGACGGTGATCCCGGCCAGCAACATGCCGTAGATCGCCTGCTCCCGATCGTCGAGCCGTTGGCGAACGAGCTCGGCGACACGCCACGGCAGCGTGGGCAGCACCGCGCGTCCGTCGGCCACGGTCCGGATCGCCTCCGTCAGCTCCGAGCCCAGACCGCCCTTGCTGACCAGGCCATCGGCCTCGGCGACCACCGCCGCGGCGGCGAGCAGCCCATCCGAGTAGGCGGAATAGATGAGCACCCGCGGCGGCGTGCTCAACCGCTTGAGCTTGCGGCTCAGCCAGAGCCCGTTGCGTCCGCTCAGCTGGTAGTCCACCACGGCCACGTCGACCCGGGTGCGCTCGGCGATCCTCAGGGCCTCCTTGGCCGTGGAGGACGTCTCCACGATCTGGAAGTCAGGTTGCTCCTCGAGCAGCTCCCGCAGTCCCCTCCGCACCGCCGGGTGGTCATCGACCACCAGGAGCCGGATCGGCTCGATGGTGGCGGGAGAAGCGCTATCGCTTCCCAGGTGTCGGCGGGGCTGTTCGACTACGGCGATCATTCGGGGCCTCCAGTAACAAAAGGGTCATCCAAGGGTGCTGGCCGGGGGTCGCACGCGGTATGGATGCCCGCCCCCATCTTCGCCACTTGAGATCGCCACCCGGGCGCGACCTATCGGGTCGATGTGCGGCACCGACAAATGGATGACAGACCCCATTGGCAGCGGCCTTAACCATTCCTAGGCTGCGCCAGGCTCTTCCCGAGAACCGGCCTTTCGCCGGCCGAGCTCCGAAGCGGAGGAAGTTCTGAGCAGCAATGGGGCTTCTTCCGCTTCACCACAAACCTCAGCGACAAGAGAGACAGTGCACTGTTCGCACACGATCCGGCGAGCCACGGACGCAGCCGCGGCCGAATGAGCATGCCGTGGCGATGAGGGGGCGGGCCGAGCTGCGGAGGGTGGGCACGCGAAACGTCGTGCTTCTGCGTTGCCCTCGATGTGGGTTCTCCTTCAGCCCCCGCTTTGAGTCGCTGGCGCCCGAGCGTTGCCCGCGTTGCATCGCTCGGCGGCAGATGGTGGTGGCGCTTGCGCCGGCAGATCGAGCACCGGAGCCGGGGCCTGAGGCAAGCCCTTAGACCGTCACGCCGCGGTCGGCGAGCCACTCCACCACCATGGTGGGCGGATCGCCTTTCCATTCCGCCCGCGCGGCGAGGCGGAGGATCTTGTCCGGGTGATCGTGCAGCTCGTCGCGCCGGTGCGCCAGGTACAGGATCGTCGCGGCGGCCATCGACACGACCGGGTCGTCGATCTCGACGTCGACTCCTTCGACCGCGATCGCCACGCGCTCCTCGAGGTTCTCGATTGCCGTTACCGGCTCGTCGGCGTCCTCGAATTGGGCCAGGAGGTCACCCAGACGCGAATCGGCGTCGTCGGGGTCACAGATTTCGACGGCACGCTTGGCGATGTCAAACAGGGTTGTCGGGCGCGGGTTGGTCGGCATCCATTGCAGCCTAGAGGACCCCGTCGAAGGATTCCTCCACAAGCACACTGGACGGTCGTGCCGACTGGCTGCCGGGAAGCAAACGTGGGTCGGAGTCGTCTTGTGTGGTTGACGGCGCAACATCGCGCTACGACAACGATCCGGGCCTGGCCGCCTGACGGCGGCGCGACTGGTCCGGGATAGGAGTTCATGTGATGACCACGATTCTCAAGGGGCGGTCGACGCCTGCCCGTGCTTGGATTCTGAGCCTGGGCAGCATCGCGGCCGTGGCGCTCGCCGTCGCCGGCTGTGGCGGCGGCTCCTCGACTGGCAGCCAGGCCTCCGGCTACGGGGCGGCGACCGGCTCAGGCGGCAACTCGTCCGCGTCTTCATCGGGCACGACGGGCGCCTCCGGTGCGGCGTCAGTCGCGCTCGCGAACACGAAACTCGGCAAGGTCCTGGTCGACAGCAGGGGCCAGACGCTGTACCTGTGGCAGGCCGACACCGGCAGCATGAGCACGTGCACCGGCGCGTGCGCACAGGTTTGGCCCCCGCTGCGGACCGCCGGCAAGCCAATCGCCGCGAACGGCGTCCTGGCCTCGAAGCTCGGGACGACCAAGCGCAGCGACGGCACCAACGAGGTCACGTACAACGGGCACGCGCTGTACACGTTCGTCGGCGACAAGGCCCCGGGCCAGACCACCGGCGAAGGCAACAAGGGTTTCGGCGCCGAGTGGGATGTGCTCACGGCGGCCGGAAACAAGGTCGACGACGAGGGCTGAGAACCCGGCCTGCGGCGGCGGGCGATGATCGCCGGCCGCCGCCGGTCGTCCACGTTGAGTCCAACGATGACCCAAACAATCACCGACAACCTTGGGCTCATTCGCACGGGCCCGGGAGCCCACCGCCTACCTCCGCCAACGCCCAACCGGGCGGCTACACCGTCAACGGCAGCCAGGCATGGACATCGGGCCCGAACCGCGCGATCCGCGCGTGCAGCCCCCAGGTAGTCGCGGCCATCTTGCCGGACTGATTGGGCAGCGCGTCGGCGGGGAGCTCGAAGCTGAAGGGGAAGGCCTCGCCCGGCCGAACCTCCCCGACACGCAATGGGGCAGGTGCCGCTACGGCGCGTCCAACCACGCGATAATCGGCGGTTATCTCCCGGTACTCGAGCACCACGGTCAGCTCCTTGGCCTTCACCTCGTCGAGCACCTCGACCGTGCCGGCGATCTGCTCTCCGGGCTTATAGCTCTGGCGCTCGGCCTTGATCGCCAGATGGTCGCTCATGGAGACACCCAGATCGGAACGTCGGAGCGGGCGTCGGGTCGGTGGGCGTGCCGGTCGCGCACGGTCACGCGCCACGCCCAGGACGCGGCGCTGCCCTCGTAGGAGAACGGAGCGTCGCCGGGCACGGCGAACCGCAGCGTCTGCTGGAGCTGTCCACGGTCGGCCGGGCTCCACGAGGCCACCACCTCGGTGGTGCCGGTGACTCGTTGGGTGGAGGTGCCGTTCTCGGTGACCACCTCCGTCTTGTAGTCGTAATACTCGGTGCAGATCAACCCCAGCTCGAGCGTCTCGCCCAGCTTGTCCGCGTCGACGACCGCCAGCGTTGCGTTGACCGTCCCTCCGCGCCGCACCTCGATCGGATCGACACTCAGCTGTAGATACCGAGCCTGACGCGGATGTGTGCGTCGCCAGAGCCAGATGAGCAGCGCGAGGAAAATCAGCGCGCCGCCGGCCAGCACCGCCCCGCCGGCACGTGCGCCCGAGGGGCTCTTGGCGTGATTGGCCGTGAGAAACAGCGCTAGCGAACCCCCGGCCAGCCCCAGCACTCCCAGGGCCAGCAGCGCCAATCCGATCGGCGCACCCCGCGCCGAGCGGCGGCTCTGAGGACCAGGCCGATGACCGGGTGGAAGATGGCCCCCACGTCGTTCGTCTCCGTTGCGCGCCACGTTGCCTCTGGACGTTGGACGATGCTCAGGGCGGTCGTCCCGGACCGCCACCACGAACCTACATCGCGCCCCGGACGAGCGTCAAGTGCTGGCGAGCGCTGGCGAGGCGGTTCAGCCAGGCCGGTGCTGTCCGCGGATCGTTCACCAGCGCCCTATCAGCGACAGATCTGCTCGTCCTCGGCGTGTGGGCGCTGATCGCGGCCGCCTTTGCGGCGCGGCGCTTCAGCTGGCTCCCCAGCGCCGCGACGGCGTGAGTTCGCTACGGGGTGCGGTAATGCGTGTAAACCCGGGCGGCGCGGTAGTCGCTGGTGAGCTCCATGACCTCCGCGGCGCGGCGGCCCTCGACGCTCACGTAATACAGCGTCGCCGAGCCCACGCCGCACAGCAGGTCCAGCGGCTCGAAGTGCAGATCGGGGAAGCGTTCTAGTCCGCGAGCGAAGTAAGCGCGCAGCGCGGTCTTGCCATGGAGCACGCCGCTCGGGTTGTCATCCAGCACAGCGATGAATGGAGAGAAGAATTCGACGTCATCCACGTAGTGGCTGAGGACCTGCTCGAGGTCGTGTGCGTTCCAGGCGGCGTACCAGTCCTCGGCGAATCGCGCTGCGGCTGCTTGGTCGATCATGCCGCAGGATTGGAGCAGCTATCGGAGTCGCCGACAATCGGGTGGCGACCCTGAGTTTTGCGCCAGACCGTACCCTGGTGAGATCGCCACCGCGGCACCGCCTTCGCGGAGCAAACCCGGAACTCTCACCCTCCTGCAAACGTGACCACCTCCACCGACACGGGCCGCTGGTGAGCGACCGGAGGCCTCTGCTCGCGCGGCTGACCGCCTCGGGGTCTGAGTTCGCCAACCGGCACGACGTGTACATGGGGCGTCGCGCGACCAGGCTCCACGTGGCCGTGTACCGCCGCTCAGGTGGGAGGGTCGGCGGTCATCTGCCCGGCTGGCCGCAGGCTCGGGTCCTGCTGCTGGACCACACTGGAGCCAGGAGCGGGGTCAGGCGCACGTCGCCGCTCATCTACCACCGCGAGGGCGATCTAGTCGCCGTGGCCGCTTCGAAGGGAGGCCAGCCGACGCATCCGGCCTGGTTTCACAACCTCAAGGCCAACCCGGACACGACGATGCAGGTCGGGGCGAGCGTGCACAGCGTCCACGCCCGCGTCGCGAGCGACGAGGAGCGTGACCGCCTGTGGCCCAGGTTCACCGCGTCCTTTCCCAGCTACGACTTCTACCAGCGCAACGCGAAGGGCCGGCGGATCCCGATCGTGCTCCTCGAGCCGCGATAGGCGTCAGGTCTCCGAGCCGCTCGCCGCGTGCTCGCGTGCATAGGCGTCGAGCCGCTGCAGCTCATCCGCATACAGAGCCCTCATGACCCGGGGCGCGAACATTCGCTCGAAGAAGCCACCGACGCCGCCCGCTCCCTCCCAGGTGGTGGAGATCGAGACACGGGAGCGGGCGCCCTCCGGACTCACCGTAAAGCGCGTGACGAGGCTTGAGTTGGTGTCGGATTCGGTCAGCACGCGACCGGGCTCGGGCTCGGCCACCTCCATCCGATACTCGCGCGTGCGTCCGCCCGCGTTGAGCTTGAAGCTGGTGATGGTTCCCGCGCCCACGCCGCCGGACTCGACTTGAAAGTCCGAATACGCGGGTGGCAAGAAGTGCGGGTGATGCTCTCGCATGTCGGCGAGATAGCCATAGACCGTCTCGGGCGGCGCATCGACCGACCGTTCGGCGGAGACGTGAAGGGTTCCCATCCGGTGTGTGTATCACGGCGCCGCCGGGGGCCACTCGACTGCCACCCAATTTCTGAATCGGGACACTAGGCCATCTACTGCGATCCACCCTCGATCTTGCCGGGCGGGCCGCCCAGCGAGTGGATCAGCGCGGAGAAGCTCTTGCCCGCAGCCGACGGGACGCTGTCGTAATCGTCCTGGTACTTCCACTCGCCATGCGTTCTGGCCCACGTCGTATCGTGGCGACCGGGAGCCGCCCAGCCGATCTCGATACCGCTCGACGTGTGGGGGATGATCGTCGCGATCGCCTGACCGGCCCGTACGGTCTCGCCCGCGCGCAGGCCGGGTACGGGCTGCACGCCCTCCGCGTAATAGATGAGGCAACCCGCGCCGGGTCCATTGGCCAGCCGGTACACGATGAATGCCCCGGGCCAGCCGGTGTTCTCCATCGAAACCTGGGTAACGGTTCCGTCTCCGACTGCGCCGAGGGGCCCTGAACCGGCGTAGTCGACGCCCTGATCGATCCGTTCCGGCATCACGCGCGCCGCCGCAAGCGGGTTGACGTAACCGGGTGACTTTGTCACGCGCTGGCAGTCAGGCTTGCCGTTCGCCGCGGCCGCGGCACCGGGCGGACCGCGGTGCGCTGAGGCGAGCGCCGAGCGCGACGGGGCGGTCGGCGCCACCACGGCCGCGGGTGCGACAGGCGCGCTCGCCGGTGGGCCAGAGGCTCGTGCACCGTGACCGCTGATCAGGCTCGGAACCGCGGTGGCGAGGAGCACGAGCCCGAACGCCGCCACGGCCCCGAACACGATCGTCATTGAGCGCCTGCCGAGCCGACCCCAGTCGATCTGCCGGGCGGGGCGGGGGGACGGGGCGGCTCGAACGCGAGCGGCGACGGCCGCGCGTCGCGGTGGGGGCGTCCGCACGCGCGACTCGCGGGTCGGATGTTGGCGCGGCGATGATGGTCTCGTGCGCGTCTTCGCCGCGGGGCGTACCGGGGCCGCCGCCGGGGATGCCGGTGCGATCGCCGCCGGGGGCGCCGGTGCGATCGCCGGGGGCGCCGGTGCGGTGGCTGGGCGTACCGGGGCAGCTGTTCTGGCCCGCGCCCGCTCGGTCGAAGGCGGCGCAGCGGCTCTCGTCCGCATCCGCTCGGCGGGTTTGGGCGGCGAGGTCGTTCTCGTCCGGGTCCGCTCGGCGGGTTGGGACGGTGCGGTGTGCCGCCGCTCCTCCGCTCGTCCTGCCCGCGCTTTCCCCCGTCCGCGGCGCGGCTTCTCGGCTCGTCGTGCCCGAGAACGCTCTAGTGACTCCAACCACGGCTCCACCTGTGCGAGGTCACGCACGGCGTCCACACATCCTCCTTGGGAAAAGACTCGGATGCCTACGGAGTTAGCTGACGGGCTCGCGCTCTGCGCTACGCCGACTTCTACGGCGATTCGCCCCGGCGGCCAAATGGTCGCTCGTGGGTCCCCCGCTCGCCGGGCACGGATAGCCCAGCGACTCGGCTCGTTATGTAGCGCGGCAAGCTATCACGCCGGGCAAGGGAAGGGCACCGTCACGCGGTGCTAGACAGCGCGCTCCCGTCAGAGCAGGCTACGGCCGCAATCCTCGATCGAGTCCTCGACGGGTCGGGTCGCCCAGCCGAGGGTGGTACGGGCCTTCTCGCTCGAGAACCACGATCGCTTCCCGAGGTCCCCGACCACCGACCGGATGCTGCCGTCGAACAGCGCCATCGCTCGGACCAGCAGATCCGGAGCGACCCGCGTGGGGACCTTCCTTGCCGCGTCGCCGAGGCGCTCACGGAGAATCGCGGCGACCTCGTACGTCCACAGGAAGCGGTCGGTGGCAATGAAGCGCTCGCCGCCGCCGGCTGGATCGGTGACCGCGCGAATGTGTAGATCGGCCACATCGCGGACGTCGACGAAGGTGAAACCCAGCCGCGGCGCCGCCGGCATGCCGCCCAGCAGTCGCTGTACCGCCTGCAGCGAGTACGAGTGGTCATCGCTCAACGCTGGTCCGATGATTGCTCCCGGGTTGATCGTGGCCAGACGATCAGTGGCGTCGGCCTCGCGCATGAGCTGCCACGCGGCCTGCTCGGCCAGCGTCTTGGAGCGTACGTAGGGCGTGCGCGAGGTGTCGTTTCCGTCCGTCCAGTCCGCCTCGGTGTAAGGCGCGGTCTCCGAACTGGGGCGGTTGGGCCGGATCGCGGCCACTGAAGACGTCATGGCAATTCGCTTCACGCCGGCGTCCAGCGCGGCACGCAGGACGCGCAGAGCGCCGTCGCGAGCGGGCACGATCAGCTCATTCGGATCCTTCGGCTGCACAGGTGGGAACGGCGATGCGACGTGCAGCACGTACTGACAGCCGGCGACTGCGTCGGCCCAGCCGGCGTCGGAGGTCAGATTGGCGGCGACCACGGTCAGCCGTGGGCCAGGATCGATTGAGGCCGCTCCGACGGCGTGTCGTACCGCGGGCTCGCGCGCGAGGTCGCGCACCGTCGTCCGCACCTCATAACCCCGCTCGAGGAGAAGGTTCACGCACCATCCGCCGAGGAACCCGGTACCGCCGGTGACCAGGACTGTTTCAGGCGGGTCGAGCATGGCGGAGACCCTATCGCTCGTTCATGGCGGCTGGTGTCCGCCCCGTGTTCTCAGACCGCCATTTTGCGTTTGCCAACGAGTTCCACCACAGGGCCGGGCTCCTGCTGTTCGCCGCCCACTGCCATCTGGCCTGGGCTCAGGCGCTGCACGCCCGAGGCCAGCGCGTACTCGCCGAACAGGAGGCCGCGCGCGCGCTCGAGCTAGCGCGCGAACACGGTTACGACGGCCTGGTCGACTTGGCCAGCGTGCTGCTGGCGCCCGAGGAGCCGATCAGCGTATGACGACGCTGATCTGTGACGGCTATCTCACCGTTGGGTCTAAAGCTTCCGATCTCTCACACATCAGCCAAACGGGACTTGTTCCTACAACCAGGAGGGCGCACAGATGAGCAACGAGGAGCAAATCAACCCCCCGCCCCCCTCGGGGCTTCAAACCGGCGCCCTCGGGGCTTAGACGGCCGGGACCTCGGAGGCCGGCGCGGCCATCGGCGGCCGGTCGGCGATCCGGGCGGGAGCGTTGCCCCTACGCCGCGGGCGCCAGACCCGCACGTACTGCGCCCCGACGTAGGAACCGATGACCAGCGCTAAAGCAAGCACCTGCGCGACGATCGTCTGCACGTTGGGGAAGATCGAGAACCACTCACCGGCCCACCCGGGCACGTTCACGCCGATCGGCGTCGTGCCGATCCAGCCCGCCAGCTGCATCTCGTTCACTTCCTCGCCCACCATCACGAACAGCACGACGAGAAGCATCACGCCGGTGATGATCAACAGCCGCTTGTAGGGCAGGCGCTGGTGCAGCGCGAAGGTCAGCACGCCGGCCGCGGCGGTGAAGAGCAGACCGAGGGCGACCCCCTCGAGCACCACGCTGGAGCCGAACGTGACGCGCAGGTTCTGCAGGAAGATCACGATCTCGAACCCCTCGCGATAGATCGAGGTAAAGCCGAGCAGGGCGAGGCCGAGGAGCGTCGCCCGCGTCGCGGTGTCGCCGGCTCCGGCCAGCAGGCCACGACGGCGCTTGTGGTGATTGGCGATCCAACCTGTCCAGTAGACGCGGTGGAAGAACCAGTTCATCACCACCAGCAGCACGATGATGGCCGGGAGGCCGGTGGCCGCCTGGACGTCGAGCCCGCGGCCGCCGAACTGTCCGATGGCCCAGATCGCGGCGAACCAGGTGGCCACAGTGGTGCCCACCGCCACCGCTCCGCCGGCCACCACGGGCCGGCGATAGACCTTGTTCGCGCCCAGGAAGCTCGCCATCACGGCGGCGAGGACGAGGATCGTCTCGAGCCCCTCGCGGAAGACGAGCAGGGCGCTGTTGATGACCGCCGTGGTTCGGCTCATGTGGTTGGCCGGATCACTCGGGTCAGGGGTCCCGCCGGTGGAGTGCCAGCCCAGGATTACGGTCGCCACCGCCACCGCCAGGACGACGGCGACCCAGACGTAGAAGCTGCGCCGGGGGCCGGACTTGCCCAGGGAGGCCGGGCTATGGCTGTCTGCGTCGCGGCTCACCCGTGCGGTGTTCTCGGTGCTCACGCTGGATCCTGTGGGACGGTCGGTTGCTTCGGTCCGAAACGGAGACGGCACCCTAGCACAGATTAGGGAGACCTAATTAGGATTCCCTAAACGTCTGTTTGGACCGGTGGGCACCCGTCGGGACGGCGACACGGTTGGTCACCTTCCGCAACGAGACCAACTCGCCGGTCACGATGCACCCGAACGGGATCTTTTACACCCACGACATGGACGGCGCCTACAAGGGTGCAAACACGGATCCCGGCGGATTCGTCCACACGGACACACACACCGCTACGTGTGGGAGGCGCGGCCGGGTACCGAGGGCTCCTGGTTCTACCACGACCACGGGCCCCTGGATCCGTTGCCGGCGTCCAAAGGCTTGTTCGGCCCGCTCATCATTCGCAAGCCGGTAACGCCTGTTCGTAAGCTGAGCGCGATATGGATACGCGCTCGCCCGTGGCTGCTGTGGTGTTCGACCTTGACGGGGTGCTGGTCGACTCCGAATCTCAATGGGACGCCGCGCGCCGGGCGATCGTGGCGCGCACCGGTGGCCGGTGGCGTGAGGGCGCGACCGCGGAGATGATGGGCATGAGCTCCTCGGAGTGGTCTGGCTACCTGCACGACCAGCTCGGCGTGCCGCTCCAGCCCGCCGAGATCAACCGGCTCGTGGTCGAGGATCTGCTCGGTCGCTACAGTCGTGAATTGCCTCTGCTTCCGGGCGCAGTTGACGCGGTCAAGCGGCTGGCCGAGCGATGGCCGCTCGGTCTCGCCTCATCGTCCAACCAGCCGGTGATCGATCTCGTGCTTCGGGAGGCCGGCATCACCGAGCGCTTCGCGGCGACCGTGTCCGGCGACGAGGTGGCCCGCGGGAAGCCCGCCCCGGACGTCTATCTGGCTGCCATGGACAGGCTCGGCCTCGAGCCCACGGCCGGCGCGGCAGTCGAGGATTCAAGCAACGGCCTGAGGGCTGCGGCCGCCGCCGGCCTGCACGTCATCGCCGTCCCGAATCGCGAGTACCCTCCCGCGGCCGACGCGCTGGCGCTGGCCGAGCTGGAGGCCAGCTCGCTCGATGAGCTCACGGTCGCGGCGATCGAGGCGCTTGGCTGAGGTCAGGCCCCACGCCAGTTCGGCGGGCGCTTGTGGAGGAAGGCGCTCATGCCCTCCTGAGCGTCGCCGGCGAGCGCGTTCTCGGTCATCACGACCTTGGTGTGCTCGTAGGCCTCGTGCTCGGTTTCCTCGACCTGGGCGTAGAACGCCCCCTTTCCGAGAGCAACCGTGTATGAACTCGAGCGCGAGATCTGCTCGGCCAGCTCGCGCACGGCGGAATCGAGTTCGCCCGCGGGCACGATGCGGTTGACCAGCCCCCAGTCGAGGGCGGTGGCGGCGTCGATCGGCTCCCCGGTCAGCAGCAGCTGCATGGCCCGCTTGCGCCCGATCGCGCGCGAAACGGGCACCATCGGCGTCGAGCAGAACAGCCCGATCTTGACCCCGGGCGTGGCGAAGCGGGAGTCCTCGGTGGCGATGGCCAGATCGCAGGCGGCCACGAGCTGGCAACCGGCCGCGGTGGCGATCCCGTGCACCTTGGCGATGACCGGCTGCGGAAGCTCGTGGATCGTCTCCATCATCACGGTGCAGACCCCGAACAGCTCGCGATAGAACGCCTCGTCGCGGTCGATCATCTCCGACAGATCGTGGCCGGCCGAGAACGCCGGCCCGGCGCCCTCGATCACGATCACGCGAGTCGTGGCCAGCGCCGAGGCCTCGCGCAGACCGGCGATCACCTCGTTCATGAGCTCGAGCGACAGCGCGTTGCGCTTATCGGGGCGGTTCAGCGTGATCTGGACCGTGGGTCCGTCGACGGCGACGAGCAGATTCCGAAACTCGGTGTCGACCAGCGCAGCCACAGGCTCAGCCTACTACTGGCCGGGCGCCGGTGGCCGACCTCCGTCGCCGATAATTGCTTCATGAGCACGACGGCGAATGGCTTCGAGCGTGTCGGCATCGTCGGCGGCGGGATCATGGGCGCCGGGATCGCCGAGGTGTGTGCGCGGTCAGGTCTGGCGGTCGTGCTCGTCGAGGTGAATGACGACGCGGCCGAGGCTGCGTCGCAGCGGGTGGGGAGCTCGTTGCAGCGCGCCGTTCAGCGAGGCAAGCTCGAGGCGCAGGACGCCGCGGAGGTCCGCGAGCGACTCGGCTGCGTGTCGGACATCACCGCGCTGGCCGACCGCGAGATCGTGATCGAAGCCGTGGTCGAAGACCGCCGGGCGAAGCTCGAGGTGTTCAAGCAGCTGGCGGATGTCGTCGAGGCCCCGGACGCGGTCCTGGCCTCGAACACCTCGTCGATTCCGATCGTTGAGCTGGGTGCCGTGACCGGCGAACGCTCCAACCACGTGCTCGGACTGCACTTCTTCAATCCTGTGCCCGTGCTGTCGCTGGTCGAGGTGATCCCATCGCTGCTGACCAGCGAGGCGACGCTGGCGCGAACGCGGGCCTTCGCCAGCGGCCAGCTCGGCAAGGATCCGATCGTCGCCCCCGACCGGGCCGGCTTCACCGTGAACGCGCTGCTCATCCCGTATCTGCTGGCGGCGATCAGGATGTTCGAGCAGGGTCTGGCCAGCGCCGAGGACATCGACCAGGGGATGATCAAGGGTTGCGCGCACCCGATGGGACCCCTGGCCCTGGCTGACCTGATCGGGCTCGACACCGTGATGGGAGTGGCCGAGTCGCTGTACGCCGAGCACCGCGAGCAGCTGTACGCGCCACCGCCGCTGCTCCAGCGCCTCGTCGCCGCCGGTCTGCTCGGCCGCAAGAGCGGGCGCGGCCTCTACAGCTACGAGTGATGTTGCTAGCCGAGCTGGCCGTCGGGCACTCGGGAAATGCCGAAGCCCCGCTTGGCGCTCGGGTCGCCTTGCGGGCCTTCGGTCGTTGATGCGCTGCTGGTCCCGGTCGCTCGAGGACCGGGTGCGCCGGCTTACGGGGTGAACTTGGCCTGGCAGACCTGGATCTTCCCGGTGTCGGTACCAGCCGCCGACAGGCACGCAGTCAGCCTCTGGGCCTTGCTCAGCGTCTGGTTCGTCTGCGCTGTCGCTCCGGCGGCCTGACCGCTGGTCGAGCCCACCTGGCCGGAAGCGTTGTTGAACTGCTTCTGCGCCTGATTGATCGCCTGCTGAGACTGCTGCAGGCCAGTCTTGATCGCCTGGTTGGCCGTGTTCTGATCCGGCTGGATCACGGTGAAGTAGACCACCCCGAAGATCACCAGCGACGCCGACACACCGACCAGCCACATCCTCCAATTACCAGTAACGAGAACCATTTCTTGACTCCTTGTGATCTGAGTTTGTCTCGGCCGCGCCTCACGCGGCCATTCGGTTCCATCAAGCTCCGCCGCGCCCCGCGCGGCAACGTCCGCCGCGCTTCACACGGCCGTTTGCGCCTGCGCCAAAGCCGCCTGCCAATCGATCACCACCTCACGTTCGTCGCCGGTGGGCATCCGCTTGGCGGGCACCGTGTTGCCGGGGTAGAGCAGCGGCACCGCCGCGGCGGGTACCGGGTTGCCGACCTGGATCTGGAACGGCGGCCGACCATCGGCCAAGACCGTGAGCAGGAAGGCGTACATGTCGTCGCCCTTCTGGTTGCGCGTTTCCAGCGGCTGCGTCTCGACGATCACGACCTTGCACGGAACGCCCTGCTCGAGGATCCGCGCGGCCGAGCTGGTGTTTGGATCACCGGTGCTGGCCATGGTCACGACCGGAGGCTGCTCGCCCAGGGACAGCGCGATGCGATTGCGGTCGCTCGGGTCGACGCGAACCGCGACCGTCGCCCCCGGCAGCATCAGCTGGGGCAGAACCGTCGCCTTCACTGCCTGCCGGCATGTGGCCGTGTAGCGCGGAACGTTGTCGAGGGTGACCTCGACGATGAACACGCACACGTGGGCGGGGTCGAAATCGGCGCCGGTGCTGACCGACGTCTGCTGGATGCTGACGATGATCCCGCGGCCGAGTAGACCCTGCTCGAGCAGCTCCTTCGGAACTGCTCCGGTGAGATTGCGCATCTTGTTCAAAAGCCCCATTTGCCTGTCCTCCTGTGGGGACGCCGAATTGATGCGTCGCAGCCTGAAGGGGCGCACCTAAGCCGCGCCAAAGAACCACCAAAGGCCGGCTTTCAGGGTCCGGGGCTCAGTCGGCTCGCGCGGGAGTACAGTGCGTGAGAGTCATGGGCGGATTCACCGCCACCAGCGCGGACAGCTGTCCCGGATCTCGCGTTGCCGTGCTGTTCGAGTCCGGGGCCAACGGCGTTGCGGCGCTCGAAGAGGCCTCCGAGCTCGCCGAGCGCTGGGAGGCCGAGTTGACCGTCCTCGTGGTTGCGCCGCAGGTCAGCGGTGGTGATCGCTGCGGCCCATCGCCAACCGACTACAACGCGGCGGTGCGCGATGCGGCAGCGGCGGAGCTGCAACAGGCGGTGGACCTGCTCGAGCCCGCCGGCCACCTGACAAGCCTTGCCCTACTGGTCGAAGGCAGAGACCCGCCGCTGTCCGCCTGGTTGACTTCTCATGGGTTCACCACCCTCCTGTTACCGGCTCGTCGGCGCATCCTGCGCGCTCCAGACCATCCGTCTTCGGCGCGCGTGCGACGCGCCGGTTGCCGCGTGCATGTGATCACGGCGGCGCACCACGAGCGCCTTCGCGCCGGCCAGCACCACCTATAGCCGCACGACAACCAGCCCAACGGCGAGCACGACAAGCGCGAGCCAGAGCGCAGACAGGGCGCCTTCGAGCGGTTCGAGGAGCCGCTCGGCGGACAGCTCCTGCATCCGTCCGTCCATCAGCCGTTGCTCCCCGAACACGCTCGCTGTTCGGCGGCGCAACTCGCGGGCGGGCGTGCTCAGCCTTCGCTGGGCGACGCTCAGCAAACAGCACGCGGCGGCCACCAGGACGCCCGCGGGCCGAATCGTCAAAGAGTTGACGAAATACCCGGTGAAGGCGGGGAACCCACCCCAGGCGAGCGCGAAGCAGGTGTCATTGTGGAAGCGACCGCCGCCGAGCTCGAGGTTGTACGCGGGAACGAGCAGCCCGCCGACGATCACCAGGGGAGCGAGCAGGGGGGACACCACGATGATGCCGGCCACGCCGATAGCCACGGCTCCGGCCAGCCCGAGCACGGCCAGCACGATCAGCGTTTTTCGCGATAGCGCGGTCTTCAGTGGGCGCCCGTTGAGCTCGTCGAGGGCGTGCGCGCTCACCCCCACGGCGAGCAGGAACGCCGCCAGCGCAGCGCCCAGGCGATCGGCGTAGATCGTTGGCGCGGCGGCCGCTCCCAGCGCGACATAGCTCAGATGCCAGGCCGTGTATGGCGGGTGCAGGAGCGTGATGAGATCGCGCCAGCCACCACGACGCAGCGCGTAGAACGCCGGTCGCTCAACCTCGTGCGGAGCCGTCGTCATCTCGATTCCCCCACATGACCAGTCCGGCGCCAAAGCTCATGCGCCGCTCGTGTACGTCGCGCAGACCGGCTGCGCGCCACAGCGAGCTCAGATCGGGCTCGCGCGCGCCGAGATCCTCGATGCTCGGTCCGAGAAAGCGCCCCACCTCGTACCAGGCCGGCGACACCGCGCGGCCGATGAGGGGCAGACCGACTCGCGTGTGCACCCGCCACAGTGCGCGCAACGCCGGCGAGCGGGGTACGCCGAACTCGACCATCCCGATGTTGGCGCCAGGCTTCACGACCCGAGCCAGCTCCGCCATCGTCGCCGCGCGATCGTCGACGTAGCGCAGCAGATAGGTGAACGTGAGCGCGTCGAATTCGCCGTCGGCGAACGGCAGATGCTCGGCTTCCCCCTGGACGAACGTGATGCGATCGGCCAGGGCGGGAGTCTCGCTCAGCCGCTTCCTGGCGCCGGCCAGCATTGCCTCGGACTGATCGAGCCCGACCACAGTGGCGCCGCGACGGGCGAGCTCGAAGGCCACAAGCCCGGTACCCGTGGCGACGTCGAGCACGCGCTGGCCGGGTTGCGGCGCGACCATTGCGACCAGCTTCCGGCGCCAGCGCGGGTCCTGTCCAAAGCTCAGCACCGCGCCCATGCGGTCGTAGCGGCCGGGCAGCCCGGCGAACAGATCGACTGCGTGTCGCTTGCGTGGCGAGGCCGAGCTGGTCACGGGAACGGACACGGCTCCAAGCGTACGCCCCTCGGGGTCATGGCCCGCCGATCAGATCGTCGATTCCGCGGGGGCTGGTCAGCTAAGCGCACCTATGTTTCGCTCAGCTACCACCCCCGCCGTCTAGAGCGGCTGGCTCAGGACTCAGCCGGGACGACGATGTTCTGGTTCATGCGGAACAGATTGTCCGGATCCCAGCGCCGCTTGACCTCGATCAGACGCGCGTACTTGTCCTCGCCGAACGACGCCCGTAGCCGGTCGCCCTCGTCGGGTTCGATGAAGTTCGAGAACGCCGTCCCGAGCCCGAATGGCTTCATCGCCGCGGCGAACCCGCGCGCCCAGGCCGTGTTCCCCTCGTCCTGGCCCGGATCCATCCACATGGCCAGGCAGAAGTACATCCACTGCGCGTCGGGAACGGTGAGCGCCATGTCCTTGCTCGAGGACTCGCGCACCGCCCCGCCCATCGGGGCCAGAATCAGCTGACCGAACGGGGCCGGCAACTGCTCCCCTTCGGCGACGAACGTATCGATCGCCTCGTCCGGTAGCGAGCCCAGCCAGTCGACCTTGAAGTACTCGTGGATCCCACGCGGGTTGCCGGGGTCGAGCATGCTCTGGAGGGCGACGTACGGCATGGGCTGGATGAGATCCATGGCCGGAGAGCCGAAGTCCCGCAGCCGTCCTGCCGTCTTCTCGCCCGCCTCCACGTCGCCGACATAGCAATAGATCACACCCACCACCGGCTTGCCCTGCACGTCCTCGGGCACGAACGGCAGCGGGGGGGCGGTCAGCAGGGCGACACCGCCGGCGACCTCGTCGGGCGCCTCGGCGACGAAGTCCCGGTAGAACCGGATGACCTCACGCGCCTGGGCACGCGGCCAGAGCAGCATGCCGGCGGTTACCAGCGGTCCGACCGGATGCAGCGCGAACAGGAACTCGGTCACGACGCCGAAGTTGCCACCGCCACCGCGCAGTCCCCAGAACAGGTCGGGGTTCTCCGTCTCGCTCGCCGTGACCACCCGGCCGTCCGCCGTCACCACCTGAGCGGCGATGAGGCTCTCACAGGTGAAGCCGTACATGCGCTCGAGCCAGCCACTGCCGCTGCCCACGGCCAGGCCGCCCACGCCGGTATCGGACACGCGACCGCCGGTGACCGCCAGCCCGTGCTCCTGGGTGGCGGCGTCAAGCTCGGCCCACACGGCGCCACCCTGGACGCGGGCGGTGCGGGCTGTCGCGTCGACCTCCACGGTGTTCATCGGACGCAGGTCGACCACGATCCCCCCGTCGCATGTGCTGTATCCCGGGGTCGAATGGCCTCCGCAGCGGACCGCCAACAACAGGCCATTCTGCGCCGCGAAGGACACCGACGCGGACACGTCCGCGCTCGACGTGCAGCGGACGACCGCGGCTGGGTGGCGGTCAATCTTCCCGTTCCAGATCCTGCGTGCCTCGTCGTAGGACGGATCTCCGGGCACGATTACCTCGCCGTCAACGTTGTCTCGCAACGAACGCCCGTCGACGTCCCGATCCACTACGTGACTCATCCTGGCCCCCTTTTCTCGCGCTGAGTGATGCCCTACCGGAGCCAGCCTATCGGCACTCAGCCGGGCATTTCAACTGGCGGTCCGGGCGACCTCGGGATCGACCAGTTCCTCGCACAGGGCCCGGACGACGACGGGGTCGAATTGTGTACCGGCGCACCGCCGGAGCTCGTCCAAAGCCTCATCGTGGCTGCGTGCGTGCCGGTAGGCGCGCTCGGACCGCAGCGCGTGGTAGGCGTCACTGACCGCAATCACCCGTGAGCCCAACGGCGTCTCGTCGCGCCGGAAGCCGTCCGGGTAGCCGTGGCCGTCCCACCGCTCGTGCGAGGAACGAACCAGCGGCGCCAGCGGAGCCAGGGCCGGGGCGGCGTGCAGGATCCGCTCGCCGACGATTGGTTGGGTATGCATGAACTTCCACTCCTCGGCGTCGAGCCCGCCCGGCTTGTGGAGAATCGCGTCGGGCACGGCGATCTTGCCGATGTCATGCAGCTCACCGGCGTGTTCAATCTGCCGGGCGGCCACCTCATCCAGCCCGAGATGCCGGGCGATTCGCAGCGCGGTTGCCCCGACCGCACGTACGTGGTCATACAGCGCGGGATCGCGCTCGTGAAGCATCGTCAGGACGGCATCCCTGGTCTGCACCCGGTCCAGCGCGCGGCTCATCTTGGCCACGTACATGCGCCCATCGGCCACCCGCAGCGCGTCGGCGGCGGTGTCGGCTTCTGCGGGGCATGTGGCGACGCCCGACGAGCTTGAGATCGTGAACGCATCGCCCACCTCAGAAAGCGCGTGGGTGGCCCGCTCGAGGGCTGCCCCGTGGGCCGGTTCGTCCGCCTCGAGGATCGCGCAGAACTCATCGCCCCCCATTCGGTAGGCCACGCCGGGGTGGACGGCGTCGGCCAGGCGGTGGGCGAGCCGCACGAGCAGAGCATCGCCGCTTGGGTGCCCGTAGGTGTCGTTGTAGCGCTTGAACCCATCGAGGTCGAACAACGCGAGCACGAAGGGATGCCGTTCGCCTGACGGGGCCAGCCGGCGCTCGAGGTCGCGCACCAGGCGGCGGCGGTTGCCAAGGCCGGTGAGATCATCGGACAGGGCCTGGCGGCGGCTGCGCTCGAGCAGCTCGAGCGCGATCGACATGCGCGCGATCATCACCGCCAGCGCGCCGGCGGCGAGTCCAGCCGCCAGCCCACAGACGCCATGGGTGATCGCGGCCACGAGCACGCCCAACGCCACGACGGCGCTGACAAGCGGCGCCGGCAGCCGCCTGACCGAGTCACGCGGGGGCGCGGCGTGGCGGCTGGGGTAGAAGGCCGCCAGGCCGAGCAGGAGCGCCGAGCATACGAACAGCGTGTCGGCGAACGACCCGCGATGGAACTGCCCGTCATCGGCCAGGTGAACGAGGATCACGTCGCCGAGGACGTTCACGGTGATCGCGGTGACGAGGAGAGACCAGGCCGGGCCGGGGCGCCATCCGGTCATGCCCAGCACGGTGACCACGAACATCAGACCGAGCAGCGCACCGATGAGGAACAGCCGCGGCGGCCCCGGGGTGACGACTCGGCCACCGGGGAACAGGAGGATCGCCGCCGCCGAGGCTGTCGCCAACGCGGTCAGCACCCCGTCCAGTGCCAGTACGGCGTCGAGGCGTCGCACCCGTTCCCGGGCGAGCAGCGCCAGCGTCACGTAGGCGAGCGTGAAGGCAACGAACAGCAGAGCCTGCGTGGCCGGCGGATACAGGCCATGGGGAGCACTAACCGAGAGGCGGAAGACGACCTCGGCGACCCCCCAGAGGACAACGCCGACGGCGGCCACACTCCAGGCCAGGCGGGCATCGCCGCGGTAGCCGCGGTACGCGCAGCTGGCGGCGGCGAGAAAGAAGAGCCCGCAGTACAGCCAGTCATTGATGACGCTCGACGAATGGCCGGCCAGCGCGAAGATCGCGTGCGCACCCACGCCGAGTGCAGCGATGGCCACGAACGCCCGATGGGCGCTCTCCACGCGCGGCGCATTGGCCGCCATTGGTTGCGTCAATGAGCTGGTTGCCGCCATCGGCCGCTTCGGCTCGCGATCAAAACCGGTCCACGCCGGGGCGCTGGCGTGCCGGCCGGCCCAGCCATCGTACGACGGGTGGCGGCATCGCGACAGGATTCCGGCCCGATCAAGGGCCCGAATAGAACAAACGTCTAGGTTTGCGGGGCTATTTGCACGTTAGGCGCGGCATACCGCGAGCGGCACGCGCCCGCGGGCCTGGACGGTGACCAGCCACGGGCGTGCGATGCCGTCGCCGGGAATCGTCACACGCTGGCTCGCGCGCGGGCCGAGCAGAGCGATGTAGGCGGGGCGCCCGGGTGGGGCGAACCGTCGCAGACCGACAGCCACGCCGCCGCCGCCGACGTCGGTGATCGTCCAGGAGCCGGGACGCATAGGCAGCTCGTCCGCTCCCACCAAGCGTCTGCACCTTGTCGTCGGCCTTGGGGCGATGGCCGCCCTCGTGGGCACGATCCGCTCGGCAAACACCAGCACGTTGTCAGCGGCCCGGCGCTGGTCGGCGGGGGCCGAGACGAGTTGACGGGTTGAATACGTCGGGACATGTCCGTGAGCCGCTGTCTCCGTGTACAAACGCCCCGCGGAGACGCCCGAGAGGAACGGGTTCTCGGCGATCGGAGCGACAAGGCGCAGATTGGTCGGTACCGGTCGCGGCGCGAGCTCGAGGGCGGCCAGGTCGGCCTTGACGAAGCCGGACTGCGTCCGCATGAACCGATATCCAAAGCGCAGGCCCCCGTCGACGTTTGACGCCACGACAGCCACCGCCGCAATCACCACGATCGACGCGATCGGCCGATGCCAACGGCCCGGTCGATAGAGCTCGGCAGCGACGAGGATCAACAGTGCCGCATCGATCAGCTGATACCGGCTCGCCGACGGTTCTCGCCCGGAGAAATACGTCGCGCCGGTGAGCAGCCAGAAGCTGAGCAGGGCGCTGGCCGGAACAAGCACCGTGGGTCGCGGGCGCCACCCTCGGAACAGGCCGATCACGATGACCACCACCGCGACGACGAGCAGCACATGCCCGCGCTGGAGAGCCGACGAGGCGGCTCCACGGTCGAGGCCCGTCAGCGAGGCCAGTCCGAACGACGCCGAGTCGACGACGTAGCGCGGCAGGTGATCGAGATTGGTGCCCGACAGGTGCGATGGCTCCTTGCTGCCGTACCCGGCCCACCACAACGCGAACAGCGCGGCCGGGGCGGCCGCGATCCACAGGTTTGAGGGACGCCGGCGCAGGAGAATCGCCACCGCCGCCGCGACCACGAACGGCACGCCGACGTTGGAGAAGCCCACCGAGCAGATGAGCAATATGCAGGCGGCGACATTGCGTCTGATGCTGTCGCGCTGGAGTGCCCAGAGTGCCGCCAGACCCGTGGCCAGCGAACCGACGAGGTCAAGCGAGGCGAAGAACAGCAGGTCCTCCCAGGCCGACCCGAGGAACACGATCACGGCGGCACCGGCCAGCCCGATCGCCGTGCCCGCTCTGGCGCTGACCATCAGATACACGAACACGCCGACGGCAGCGATGGCCAGCCCCAGAACGAGTCGGAACGGGAGCTGCGAGCTCAGCCCGAAGATCGCCACCAGGATCTTGTAGGCCAGCGCCGTCAGTACCACCGACTGACTGTTGTGCGGCGCCAGCAACGAATCGAGGCCGGCGTGCGACTCCAGGCCCGGACGTTGGAGCAGGAAGTACCAGTCGTCGTTGAAGAAGGTCAGTCGCGTGCCCAGGAGCACCACGACGAGAACCGCAACCACGACGATGGCGAGCAGCAGTCCGACCGCGAGCGGCGATTGGCGGGTGTCGCGCTCGGCCGGCTGATCCCACAATGACACCAAGCTGAGCTTCCTAGCAGAACCGCGGTGGGCGCGGGGTGTCTGTTGTCTAGTCGATCAACGCCCCGGCGCTGACGTTGACCGTGGCTGCGGTCATCGCCCGCGCCTGGTCGGAGGCCACGAAGGCGGCCGTGTTGCCGACGTCGGTCAGCGTGGCGGCACGTCCGAGCAATGACGCACCCGCGATGCTGGCGGCGATCTCGTCCCGGCGAGGAACTCCCTCGGGGATCGATTCGGGCACGCCGCCGGTGCGCAACGTCACCACTCGGATGCCGTACTCACCGAGTTCCGAGGCCAGCTGACGTCGCATTGCCTCGACAGCGTGGAAGAGGGTCTGCAGCGACCCGAGGCGATATCCGCGCGGCGGGTGCCCCTCGCCGCCAAAGGCCAGGATCACGCCCGAACGTTTGGGGATCATGTGGCGGGCCGCCGCGCGCCAGGTCAGGAACGTGGTCCGCACCGCCGTGGCAACCGGGTCGACGTAGTCGGAAACCGCCATGTTGGTCATCGGCGTCCCCTGAACCACGGCGTGGGAGATGAGATTGAACGAGATGTCGATCCCCTCGGTGCTCGCCGCCACCTCGTCGGCGTGGCGATCGACGGCAGCCTCGTCCGTCGCGTCCAGTTGTGCCGTGTGCGCGCGCCGTCCGGCCGCGCGGATGCGGCCGGCCACCGCTTCCAGCTTTCCCGCCGTGCGTCCGGCCAGGAACACGGTTGCCCCCTCCCGGGCGAACGTCTCGGCGACCGCCCCGCCGACCGCGCCACCGCCCCCGTAGATGATCGCGCTCTTGCCGTCGAGCAGCACGTCCGCTCACACCGGGAGCGAGTAGTCGAGCCACTGTTCGCGCTGGCCACCGACCCGGTCATACAGAGACTGCGCCCGTGTGTTATCGAGGGCCGTCTGCCAACCGAGCGAGGTCGCACCGTGCACGCGGCAGCGTTCCAGACAGGCTGCGATCAGCTCGGCGCCGATCCGGCGGCCCCGCGCACCGGGCGTGACAAACAGGTCGTTCATGACACCGATGCGCGAGGCGCTCAGCGTCGACCACGTCCAGAAGATCGTCGCGAACCCGGTCGGTGTGCCGCTGTCCTCGCGGGCCAGGAGCTGCATTCCCTCGCGCTGCGGGTCGCCGATCAACGCGCGCGACATGGCCAGCAGCTCGTCGTCGCTCGGCGCCACCCGGTAGAAGTCACAGTACCCACGCATAAGGGGCAGCAGCTCGGGGAGATCGCCTTCGGTGACCACCGAGATCATCGGCTCATTGTTCAGGATCCGGCGCGCTGGCGATTCCTGCTTGGCTCGGCCCAGATAGCGGCAGCTACCTTGTTGAGAATGCTCGCGCTGCTCAAGCGGATCGCGATCGACATCTCGCCGCTGCGGCACTCACGCGGCTTCCGGCTGCTGATCATCGGCGAGACGATCTCCAATCTGGGCACCCAAGCCGCGCTGGTCGCCCTGCCCTACCAGATCTATGTGCTCTCGCACTCGGCCGCCCTGGTCGGGTTGCTCGGCGCCTTCGAGCTCGGGCCGATGATCGTCGTCTCGCTCCTGGGCGGTGCCGTGGCCGACCGCATGGATCGCCGGCTCGTGCTCGCGGCCGCCCAGGCCGGGGTCATGGCCGCCGCGGCCGCGCTGGCGACTGCGGCTTTCCTCGGCGAGCCCCCAGTGCTCCTGGTCCTCGTGCTCGGAGGCTTGCTGGCCGGGAGCTCGGCGCTCGACAACACCATCCGTTCGGCGATCATCCCTGGCCTGCTCAGGCCGGAGGACCTGCGCTCGGGACTGGCCTTCAACTACGGCATGTACCAGGCCACCGGGATCATCGGCCCCGCCGTGGGTGGCCTGATCATCGCGGCGAGCGGCGTGGGCGTCACCTACGTCCTCGACGCCCTCACCTGTCTGGCCATGCTCGGCGTGGCGGTGGCCATCGGGCCGCAGCGTCCGAAGATGACCGAGCGCCCTCTGCCGATCACGCAGTCGATCCGTCAGGGACTGAGCTTCGTGCGTTCCAACAACGCGCTCTCGGGCAGCTTTGCCATCGACCTCGTCGCCATGACGTTCGGCTGGCCGCGTTCGCTGTTCGCAGTCCTGTCGCTGACCGTCTACCACGCGGGAGCGAGTGGCACCGGCCTTCTCTACGCCGCCCTGTCGGCGGGGGGGACGTTGGCCGTCCTGACATCGGGCTGGGCGTCCGGCGCGCGCCGGCTGGGACGAATCGTGATCTTCGCGGTCATCGCCTGGGGCGCTGCCATCGCGCTCATGGGTCTCGTGCGGACCATCGGCCTGGGCATGCTGCTGCTGGCCATCGCCGGGTTCGCCGACGGGATCAGCGCGTTCTGCCGCTCCATGATCAACCAGACGGTCACGCCGGACGCGCTGCGAGGACGGATGAGCTCGGTGTACAGCCTTGTTGTCACCAGCGGACCCCGCCTCGGCGACATCGAGTCGGGTGTGGTCGCCGGCCTGACATCGGCGGCGGTGTCGGTCACCACCGGTGGGCTCGCCTGCATTGCCGGGGTCGGCGCGATCGTGCTCGCCTTCCCCGAGCTTGCGAAGTACGACCAGGACGTGGCCAGCCGCAGGACGGCCGAGCTCGAACGCGGCGCCGGCAAGCCGGCCGGCGCCGGGGAAGCCGAGCTTGCCGTGACCTAATGCCGCGCGCTCGGACGGCTCGACGTGGCCCGCGAGCCCGACGAACGCGAGGCCGAGCCGCGCGACCGGGCCGTCGTTCGGCTCCGGGTGGTGCGCCGGCGAGCGCTGCCCGGACGCTGGTCACGCGGAACCTCGGCACGGACGACGTCCTTCACCAGTCGCCGGAGCTCGGCGTCGAGGAACTTGGCCATCCGCGCCTCGTCGCGTCGGATCGTCTTGGCCAGCTGGGCCGTGTCGCGGTCACCGACCTCGGTCGCGAACGTCTCCAGCCGCGTATAGATGGCGATCTCCACGTGTTCCTCGCGAAGCTCGTCCTGCACGTTGCGCAGGTGGGTCTCGGGCTGGGTGGTGACGGCGGCGCGGGCGGTGCCCACCTGGCCCTTGACGGCCGCCACCGCCTTGCCGGCGGCCTCGCCGACGGCGTCGGGGACGCCGGGAATGTTGGTCGCGCTCGGGGTCCCACCGCCCAGTTGCTTGATCCTCGCGGCCACGGCGCGCTTGTGCGCCTTGGTCTCGCTGAGGTGCTTGCGCAGCCGGTTCTTGTAGGACTGCTTCTTGGTCAGGGCGATGTGCGTGTTCAGATCGGCTTCGAGCTCGGCCTCTTTGGCATATGCCTCGCCCAGCCACTGCACGAGCTTGGTGTCACGTTGATTGAGGGTCTTCTTCGTCGGCATCGGCTCTCTCCTTTGTCAGTCCCGCGATCCACCACCGTCCCCGACGGCGAGCTGGCGCTCAACCGCGGAGAGGATCGCGTGGCGGTGCCGGTTTGCTGTCTCATAAAGCGTGATGGCGGCGAGCTCGGCCTGGCTCGCGCCCTCGATGTGGTCAAGCACGTCCTGCGCCGTCATCCGGCGGTAGCCCTTCCATGGTTCGTCGACGGTCACCTGGGCGCCGGCGCCGTCCTCGGCGCCCGCCTCGGCGAACTCCTCGACCAGCATCGGTTCCTCGGAAACGTGGACCGGCTTCCCTTTCGGTGACGGGGGTGGTGCGGGCATGGGCCTGCGCCGCGTGACGCGTGGTTGGGTCGTCCGTCGCACCGGCCTGGACCGGGCGGCCGCGCGGGGCGCGGCCGGCTTGGTTTTCACCGGCGCGTGGGGTGGCGGTGCGGAGCCGTGGTCCGGCCGCGACGCGACGCCAACCGCGCGGAGTACGAGCGTGGCCAGCTCCTCGGTCCCACGCACCGCCAGCGAGGCCGCGCGAACGGTGACCCGCAAGGGCAGCATGACAATCTCGCCCACCATTGCGGTCTGTGTTACCCAGCCTCGGCTAAACCAACCGCGCTGCGGCCACAAACCGAACGCGATGGCATAGGGTGTCGGTTGGCGGGAAGTACCAACCGCAGATGATCAACTCAGACCTAGGAGGCGATTCTGGACCTCGACCTCAAGGCGATCCTCAATGAGGCGAGTCGGCTCGTAGGCGATGCCGGTCGGCTGGCCGGCGACACCGGTCGGCTTGCCGAGCGGTTCGGCGACGAGGCATATTTCGCTGCGCTGTGCATTCGCAGCGGCATGGCCGGCCCCGAGTTGCCCCACCGGATCGCCCAGCTCGTGCTGGCGTTCGAGCGCTTCGGGCTACTCGGCGGTGCGATCGCCGCGGGCGCGATCCGACACGGCGATCGTCTGGCACTGATCGACGAACGAGGCGAGCTCAGCTACCGGCAGCTCGATGAGCGCTCGAACGCGCTCGCCAACGCGTGGCGCGAGCACGGGCTCAAGCCCGGCGAAGGCGTGGCGATCCTGGTGCGCAACCACCGGGGATTCATGGACGCCGTGTTTGCCGCCGCCAAATGCGGTGCCCGCATCATCCTGCTCAACACGTCGTTCGCCGGACCGCAGATTCGTGAGGTGGCCGGCCGGGAGGGCACGGACCTGCTCGTCTACGACGACGAGTACGCGGAAACGCTCGGGGAGATCGAGCCGCCGCGCGGTCGCTGGCGCGCCTGGACCGACGACCACGAGCCCGCCGAGGATACGCTCGACGCCCTGATCGCCCGGGCCGAGTCGACGGCCCCACCCAAACCCGGGGTGTCGCCGCGGATCACGATCCTGACCAGCGGAACGACCGGGACGCCGAAGGGCGCGCCACGCGGCGAGCCACGCTCGCTGGCGCTGATCGGGGGCCTGCTCAGCAAGGTCCCGTTCCGCGCACGCGAGGTGACCGAGCTGTGCGTGCCGATGTTTCACGCTCTCGGCTTCATGCAGGCCATCGTCGGCGTCGCGTTCGGATCGACGCTGGTCGTGCGCCGGCGCTTCGATCCCGAGGTCACGCTTCAGAGTCTCGAGGAGCACGAGGCCACGGCGATGGTGGTCGTCCCCGTCATGTTGCGACGGATCGTCGATCTCGGCGAGGACGCGATCAAGCCGCGCGATCTGTCGCGGCTGCGAATCATCTTTGTCAGCGGGTCGGCGCTCGGAATCGAGCTGACCAAGCAGTCGCTGCGAATCTTCGGGCCGGTGATCTACAACCTCTATGGCTCGACTGAGGTCGCCTACGCGACCATC
Organism: uncultured Solirubrobacterales bacterium; assembly: GCA_963796885.1. Lineage (GTDB taxonomy): Bacteria > Actinomycetota > Thermoleophilia > Solirubrobacterales > Solirubrobacteraceae > Palsa-465. The sequence continues at coordinate 162,271 of CAWCNP010000022.1, read as the reverse complement.
GCCACGCCGGACGATCTCGCCGAAGAGCCGGGCACCGTGGGCAAGGTCGTGCGCGGGTCGGTGGTCAAGATCCTGGACGAGGGCGGCAAGGAGGTGCCACAGGGCGAGAGCGGCCGGATCTTCGTCGGCAACCTCTCGCAGTTCGAGGGCTACACGGGCGGCGGTGGCAAGGACGAGGTTGGCGGTCTGATGTCGTCCGGCGACGTCGGTCACTTCGACCGGGCTGGCCGCCTCTACATCGACGGGCGCGACGACGAGATGATCGTGTCTGGCGGCGAGAACGTGTTCCCGGCCGAGGTCGAGGAACTACTGGCCAGCCACGAAGGCATTAACGAGGCGGCGGCGATCGGCGTCGAGGACGACAGGTTTGGCCAGCGGCTGAAGGCATTTGTCGTGCGCCAGAAGGGCCAGCAGTTGAGCGAGGACGACGTCAAGGACTACGTCAAGGACAACCTCGCCAATTACAAGGTCCCGCGCGAGGTCGTGTTCGTCGACGCGCTCCCCCGCAACCAGACGGGCAAGGTGCTCAAGCGCGAGCTGGCCGATCTGGACGGCGAGAAGCCTCCCGAACAGCAGGACGCCGGGCAAGCCGCGAACTGACGCAGATGGTTGGGTAAGCTGGCCTTGGCTGTCCCGAGGCTCGTCGATGGCGTTGGCCTATCCTCGCCACCGATGGTCCTTCCGCCCGGACACGCCAACGCCGTCCTCGCCCGGCGGCAGCTCAGCCGGCGCGAAAAGTGGATGGTCGGCTCGGTGCTCGCGGCCAGCGCCGCGATCGTATTGGTCGTTCTCGTCGCCGTGCTGAGCTCGGGTAGCAAGCCGGCCAGCGGGTGCCTGAATATCGACGTCCCCGGGCCGATTGGTGCCCAGGAGTTCCGCCAGTGCGGCACACAGGCACGCCAGTTCTGCGGATCGATCTCCACCGCGAGCGGCCTGAGCGCGTCGGCACGACAGGACGTCGAGGCGGCCTGTCGCAAGACGGGGCTACCGACCGGCTGATCGCAGGCACGGGGAGGCGACCCCACAATGCGCCGCACCCCGGCCCGCGATAGCCTCGCACCCGCCGATGACCGAAGCCGCCGCCTTCCGCTCGCAGTTCCCGGTCCTCGAGCGCCTGGCCTACCTGAACGCCGGCACCGAGGGGCCGATCCCGCGGCGGGCGGCCGAGGCGGTTCACCAGCGGATCGACTCAGAGGTCAGCGAAGGTCGCTGCGGGCGGCCGTATTTCGAGCGGCTGATGGAGTTGGCCAAGAATGCACGGGCCGGCTACGCCGCAGTGCTCGGGTGCGACCCCGTTGACGTGGCGCTGACCGGATCGACGACCGACGGCGTGAACACGGTGATCGCCGGCCTCGACCTCCGCCCCGGCGATGAGGTCCTGACCACCGACCAGGAGCATCCGGGACTGCTCGCGCCGCTCGGTCGGGCGCGCCGGCGCCACAACATCAGGGTCCGCGCGGTCCCGTTTGCCGAGATCGCGGGTGAGCTCAGGAGCTCCACCCGGCTGATCGCCTGCTCGCATGTCTCGTGGGTCAACGGCTCGATTGTCGACGTCGCGGCGCTGAGAGCCAGCGGCGTGCCCGTACTGCTTGATGCCGCCCAGGCGATCGGGGCGATCCCGCTCGGCGTCGAGGCGCTCGGCGTCGACTTCTACGCGGCGTCCGGGCAGAAGTGGCTATGCGGACCCGAGGGGAGCGGGTGTCTGTATGTGCGCCGCGCGCGCATCGATGAGCTCCTGATCCCCTGGCCCGGCTACGGCTCGGTGGCGGATCCGGCCAACGCGCTCGAGTTCGAGCCGGCCGACGACGTGCGGCGTTTTGACCACGGCTTCCCGACCGGAATGCGAAGCGCCTGGGCGCTCGCCTCACTCGCCGTTTTTGAGGAAGCCGGGTGGCCGTGGGTCTACGAGCGGGCCGCCGCACTCGCCGCCTCGCTCGCCGACCGGTTGCGCGAACGCGGCCTCGACGTGGCCCCGCGCGACCGCTCCACGCTCGTCTCGTGGCGGGCCGCCGACGCCGAGGCCGAGGTGGCCCGACTGGCCGAGAAGGGGTTCGTCGTCCGCAACATCCCCACCCACGATCTCATCCGTGCCTCGGTGGGTGCTTGGACCTCCGAGGACGAGATTGACCGGCTGGCCGACCTGGCCGCGGACTAACGACTCCCGACTAGCGAATCCGCTCGGTGTGCGTGTAGACGTTGACCCGCTCGCGGCGCGCGAACCCGCACAGGGTCATCCCGCGTTCGGCCGCCAACTCGATGGCCAGTGAGCTCGGCGCCCCGACTCCAACCAGGATCGGAGCGCCCGCCACCGCGGCCTTCTGGACGAGCTCGAACGAGAGCCGGCCGCTGACGCACAGGATCCGCTCTCCGAGCGGCACCAGCCCGTCGAGCAGGGCCCGGCCCACGACTTTGTCCATGGCGTTGTGTCGTCCGACGTCCTCGTGGGTGATGAGAACGCGGCCGTCGGGGTCGAAGAGCCCGGTCGCGTGCAGCCCGCCCGTGCGAGCGAAGCCGGGTTGGACGAGCCCGTCCGGCAGTCGGGCCACGAGCGCGCGATCGACTATCGGTCCGGCCGGGAGCGGGGCGCTGTGCACCGCCACCTCCTCGAGCGCGCCCTTGCCGCACACTCCGCACGACGAGGTGGTGTAGAAGCGCCGCCGGCTGGGGTCGCGAAGCATCGGACCCGCGACCTCGATGATATTGGCCGCGAAGTCCTCGGTGGGCTCGGCCCGGCGGGGGCCGTCGATCAGTCCCTCGGTATAGAGAAAGCCGAGCGCCAGCTCCTCGTCATGCCCCGGCGTGCGCATCGTCACGGCGAGGGGCTCGCCGTCGACGCGGATCTCCAGCGGCTCCTCGATTGCTACATCGTCTTCGCCGTGGTCGTGGCGGACCTTGACGTAGCTGGTGGCCATCAGCCCGCGGCTTGGCGGGCCCGCGCGATCGCCTGATCCATCGCGGCCCCCGGGTCGCGCACGGCCGGCCCGTGACCGACGACGAGTACCGTCGGCTCCAGTTCCCTCAGGGCCTGCGCGGACTCGATGTCCTTGGCCTTGTCCCAGGTGGCCATCGTCGCGAACGGAAAGCGGAGGTAGAAGTGGCTCGAGACGCTCGGCCGGCCGTACGTGGTGAATACGTCTCCGCCGATCAGCGAGCGATCGCGCGTATCGAGGAACGCGACGTGGCCTGGTGTGTGCCCCGGGCTCGGGATCACCTCAAGACTCCCGATGCGATCCCCGGGCGCGAGCCGCACATCGGGGGTCGTCTTGAGTGTCGGCCACGACCCGGGCACCTTGCCCGGCACGACCTCTTCGCCGCCGTGGATCCGAGCGTCCAGCTCCGGCATCATGACCTCGACGGAGCTCCCGAGGCGCTCCTTCAGCGCATCCAGGGAGCCCACATGATCGCCATGGCCGTGGGTCAGAGCAATCCGCTTCACCGATCCCCCGGCCGCTTCGGCGGCCTTCAACAGATCGCCGCTCGAACCGCCGACCATCGTGTCCACCAGCGTGAAACCGTCGTCCTCACGTACGAGGTACGCGTTGACGAAACGCAGGCGCGTGAGTTGGCTGAGGTTCCCGCTGACTGGGGTGGTGTTCAAGACTGGTCTCCGTCCGGCGCTTCGGGGGGCCAGAACTCCGGCGAGCGCTCACCGTCGCCGGTGTGGTGCGGGCCGAACACCAGCACCTCGAGGCCGTCGGGGCCGGCCTCGAACGTGCGGATCGACTCGGGCGCCACGCGGATCGCGTCGAGCACGGTGATCTCGTGGATCTCTTCGTCGATCTTCGCCCGTCCGCCGCCGGCCAGCACGACGTACACCTCCTCGGCGTGCTGATGGCGGTGCCCGAAGCCCTGGCGCGCGTTGGGGCGCAGGCGGTGAAACGCGCCGCCGGTCCGCGAGGTGTTGAGTGCCTGGCGGGCGAAGCGAGCTTCGCCGAGGTCACCGAAGCCGAACTTGGGGGCTTGGTCCTCAACGTCCTCAAGGTTGACAATCGTGAAGCCGCCGCCGCCGGGCAGGTAGCCGACGCCACCGAGGGGCTCGAGTTCGATCGGCTCGGGCGAGGCGTCGAGCAGCGCCATCACCTCGGCCAGCTCGGACTGTCCCGACTCCGTTTGCAGCTCCTCCAGGGCACCATCGAGCGACTCCTGGCTGGCCCACAGCTCGGTCACCCACACGACGCCCGGGACCGACCGTGACCGGTTGATCACGTACAGCTCGCACCCTGCTGCCCCGCGGAGGCCGTCCGCGACTTCGAGCATGCGCTGCGCGAGGGCTTCCCCCTGACCCTCGCGCGCGGTCATCTTCACGTAGCGCGAGACGGCTGTCATGCAACCTAAGCTAGTACACCCGCCATCACGGTGCCGGACAGGCGGCTTCTGCAACCTGCTGTTCTGCTGTCGGGACCTTCGCCTTGACGATCTGGACGCAGACGTCGTGGGTGGCCTGCTTGACCGCGATCTTGTTGCCCGACCCAGCCTGGTCACAGATGTTGTTGAGCTTGGACCTGAGCGAGGCCGGCACACCCTGCTGCTGGTCGATGGCCTGCTTGCAGAGCAGAACCGCCTGGGCCAGGGTGGCGCTGCTCAGTCCGGCCGTGTTCGGCACGTTGTTGGAGCTTGCCGAGCCGCCCGCGGCGTTCGTGGTGCTCGTCGTCGCCTGGCTGGCCGCCGGAGCGCTGCTCGAGCTGGCCGACGAGCTACCGCTCCCGCCGCAACCGACCAACAGGGCGCTGGCAGCGAACGTCGCCAGCAGCGCGCACAGCCTCTTCATCTGGATCCTCCTCAGTCGTTATCTCGAGGTGGGCGCTGGGTTCCCTGCCCGCCCCCGGCCGCACCTTAGCCGGGCGTCGGTCGAATCCCGGTCTCGACTTGGGCTCGATCTGGTCCCATGAATCGCTCCCAGGGCGATAACGTCGAGTCACCGTGATCGAGCTGGAGGTCATCTGATGGCAAACCTGGACGGCAGTTCCACTGCGGAGATCGATGCCCCGCTCGACCATGTATGGACGGTGGTGGAGGATGTGGAGACGGCTCCAGAGTGGCAGGGTGGACTCAAGGGGATGCATGCCCTCGAGCGCGATGCCGATGGGCGCGCGGTCCTGTGCGAGGTCGCGACCGACGCCAAGGTCCGAACGATCAAGTCCACCGTTCGCTTCGACTACGAGGGGGCCCCGGGGCAGCTCACCTGGGACCAGGAGAAGGGCGAGCTCAAGTCGGTGCACGGCAGCTGGGAGCTAGAGGATCTCGGCAACGGGCGCACCCGTGCCACGTACGCGCTCGAGGTCGACCTCGGGCGCATGCTGAGCATGGTGATCCGCGGACCTCTGGTGGGCCTGCTGCGCGACAACCTCGTCGGCGCACGCGCCGGGGAATTGAAAAAGCGCGCGGAAGCCGGGTAGCGGGATAAAGCGCGCGGAAGCCGGCTAGCGCCGGCCCGCGCGCCGTGTTTGTGCCCGACGGGGCAGCGCCAGGCCCAGGATGGTGGCGGCTACCGCCACCGATGCGCTGAGGCGCACGTTTGTCGGCCTCCCCGAACAGCGTGGCGATCATGGCCAGCCCCAAGGCGCTCACGAACATCGCGGGCGCGGCCGGTGACGAGCAGCAGCGTGCCGACCGGCGGGTCGCGGACCCGATCGCCGTACACCGTATCGTGCACGCCGTACATCGTATCGCATAGCCTGTGCCCGTGCCGAATCGAGCATCACGGCTTGACTGGGACGGGGCGCCTGGGGACAGCCCGCATCTCTCGCGGCAGGCCATCGTCGGGATGGCGCTCGCGATCGCCGATGGCGAAGGGCTGGCGGCGGTCTCGATCCGCCACGTCGCGGCGAGGCTGGGCACTCGGCCGATGAGCCTCTACACCTACATCGCCGCCAAGGAGGACCTGCTGGCGCTGATGGCCGACGAGATCACCGGAGAGGTGATCCTGTCCGACCCCCTACCCGACGACTGGCGGACCGCCCTGCGCATGATCGCCCAGCGGTCGCACGAGGTGTTCGTGGCGCACCCGTGGGTGCTCGAAATCGCCGGACGCCGAGCCCATCTCGGGCACAATGCGATCCGCCACGCCGAGCAGTTGCTCACCGCCGTCGCCCCGCTTGGACTGAGTGCGCCAGACGCGTGGAGCGTCCTCTACATCGTCAACGATTACACCCTCGGTCACGCCATGCGGGTCACACAATTAACCAAAGAACCCGCCGTCGGCTATCCACAATTCGACGTTGCCACGGCCCCACACCTGGCGCGGGCGTTGCCGACGGCCGAGCTGCGGCACGACCGCGACACCTTCGAGACCGGACTCGACACCGTGCTCGACGGGATCGAGCGACGATTCGGACCCGGGGGCGCATCGGGCGCGGGCTGACCCAATGATGCTGAACCTCCCCGACCAGATCAGCGCCTGCCTGTTTGACCTCGATGGCGTCCTCACGCAGACAGCCAAGGTCCATGCCGAGGCGTGGAAGCAGAGCTTCGACTCCTATCTGCGTGAGCGTTCGCAACGCACCGCCGAACCGTTCCGCGAGTTCGACCTCCACGGCGACTACGATAACTACGTCGACGGTAAGCCCCGACTCGACGGCGTCCGTTCATTCCTCCAGTCGCGCAAGATCGAGCTCCCCGAGGGCGACCCGTCCGACCCACCGACGGCAGAGACGATTCACGGGCTGGGGACGCGCAAGAACGACCTCGTCCTTCGCCTGATCCACGAGCGCGGCGTCGATCCCTACGAGGGCTCGGTCAAGTTTGTCCAGGAAGCTCGCGATAACGCACTGAAGTGCGCTGTGGTGTCGTCGAGTAACAACGCCCAGGAGGTCCTCGAGGCGGCCGGTATCGCTGGCCTGTTCGACGCTCGCATCGATGGGCGCGTGGCCGAACGCGAGCATCTCAAGGGCAAGCCGGCTCCGGATACCTTCCTGGCCGGTGCCCGCGCCGTTGGGGTGAAGCCGGCCAACGCGGCCGTGTTCGAGGACGCCCAGGCTGGAGTTCAGGCCGGGCGGGCGGGCAACTTCGGCTGGGTGATCGGAGTCAATCGCACCGGACAGGCGCGGGAGCTGCGCGAGCACGGCGCCGACATCGTGGTCGACGATCTCGAGGAACTGCTCGAGCGAGAGTGATCGCCGCCGACCATTTCACGGTCAATCCATGGACCGTCCCCGAGCGTCAGCTGAACCTCGAGGCCCTGGCCCAGACCGAGTCGATCTTCGCCCTGTCGAATGGGCACATCGGGATGCGCGGAAATCTCGAGGAGGGGGAGCCGAGTGGGGTGCCCGGCACCTACCTCAATGCCTTCTTCGAGACCCGGCCGCTGCCCTACGCCGAGAGCGGCTACGGCTACCCCGAGGCTGGCCAGACGATGATCAACGTCACCAATGGCAAGCTGATCCGGCTGCTGGTCGATGATGAGCCCTTCGACGTGCGCTACGGCAAGCTCCTCGACCACGAGCGCGAGCTCGACATGCGCGAGGGGGTGCTGCGCCGCAGCGTGCACTGGAGCTCGCCGGCGGGCCAGGAGGTTCAGATCAGGACGGTCCGCCTGGTCTCGTTCATCCACCGCGCGATCGCCGCCATCTGCTACGAGGTGGAGACGGTGGGCGAGGACGCTCGGATCGTCGTGCAGTCCGAGCTGGTGACCAATGAGCCGCTCCCCGTCCACATGAACGATCCTCGTGCCGCCGCCGCCCTCAGGGCGCCGCTCGACGCCGAGTTCAACTCCCACCACGACCTGCGCGCCCTGCTCGCTCACCGCACGCGGGCCAGCCGTTTGCGAATGGCCTGCGCGATGGATCACGTCATCGACGGACCCGACGGCACGGTGGCCACCGGAGAAAGCGATCCAGACCTGGCGCGCGTGACGATCAGCACCGAGCTCGCGCCGGGGCAGAAGCTGCGGGTGATCAAGTTCCTCGCCTATGGATGGTCAAGCCGTCGCTCCCTGCCGTCGCTGCGCGACCAGGTCGATGGCGCGCTGGCGTCGGCGCGGCGCACCGGATGGGACGGACTGCTCAAGGGCCAGCGCGAGTTCCTGGAGGAGATTTGGGCCAGCGGCGACATCGAGCTCGAGGGCGACGCCGCGCTCCAGCAGGCCGTGCGCTTCGGGCTATTTCACGTCGTCCAGGCGGCCGCCCGCGCCGAGCGCCGCGCCATTGCAGCCAAGGGGCAGACGGGCAACGGCTACGACGGCCACACGTTCTGGGACACGGAGGCCTACACAGTCCCAGTCCTCAGCTACGTGCACCCGCCCGCTGCCCGCGACGTTCTCACCTGGCGCCACAGCACGATGGATCAGGCCCAGGAGCGCGCCCGCGTGCTCGGCCTCGACGGCGTCGCCTTTCCGTGGCGGACGATTCGCGGTCACGAGTGCTCAGGTTACTGGCCGGCGGGCACCGCGGCCTTCCACATCAACGCCGACATCGCCAATGCGGTTCGCCAGTACCTGGCGGCCAGCGGCGATGAGCAATTCGAGCAGGGCGATGGAATGGAGCTCGTCGTGGCCACGGCGCGCCTGTGGCGCTCGCTCGGCCACCACGACGTCAACGGCGGCTTCCGCATCGACGGCGTCACGGGTCCCGATGAGTACACGGCACTGGTCGACAACAACGTGTACACGAACCTGATGGCAGCCCGCAACCTGACCTTCGCTGCCGAGCTGGCCAACCGCCATCCTCAGATCGCCCGCGGGCTCGGCGTCAACGCTGAGGAGATAGCCAGCTGGCGAGACGCCGCCGGCGCGGTCGTGGTCCCGTTCGATCCGGACCTCGGCGTGACGCAGCAGAGCGAGGGCTTCACGCGCCAGCGCCGGTGGGACTTCGACAGGACGGCGCCCGACCAGTATCCGCTGCTGCTGCACTTCCACAACTATCTGCTCTACAGCAGTCAGGTCGTCAAGCAGGCCGACCTGGTCTTCGCGCTTTACACGTGCGGTGACTACTTCAGCGCCGAACAGAAGGCGCGAGACTTCGACTACTACGAGCGCATTACGGTCCGCGATTCGTCCCTATCGGCCGCCGTCCAGGCGATCGTCGCCTCCGAGGTCGGGTATCTCGAGCTCGCCTACGACTACCTCAGCGAGACGGCCTTCGTCGACCTGCGCGATCTCAACGACAACACCCACGATGGTGTTCACATGGCCTCCCTGGCCGGAGCCTGGCTGGTGATCGTGGCCGGATTCGGCGGCCTGCGCGACTATGACCACAAACTGTCGTTTGCTCCCCGGCTGCCAATGCGATTGACGCGGTTGCGCCTTGGACTGTGCTACCGCGGGCGACGCCTGAAGATCGACGTCAGCCCGGAGGAGGCGCGCTACGAGCTGGCACTCGGAGATCCCATCGAGCTGAGCCACCACGGGAAGTCGTTCAAGCTGCGCAAGGGCTCCCCGAAGACCCGCCCGATCCCCGCCATCACCCCCGGCGAGCCTCCTCCGCCGCCGCATGGGCGTGCCCCGCGCCGGCGCCACGGCGAGGCGTGAGTTCTCCGGGCTTGCGGGCGATCAGCAGCAGGGTATGGCCGAACCGGGCTGCGCGCGGGCGTGTGCCGAGCGCGTCGAGTCGCTGCGTGATCCGCTGTACGGCGGCTGGCAGCCGGCGCCAGGTGTAGGTGACCGCGTACAGCTCGGGGATGAGTCGAGCGCCGGCGGCCCGAGAGGTGAGCTGTCGCGGCGAGAGCGGGATGTCGTCCCGGGTGCCGTGGACCGCGGTGGCGAGTCTGGTCCGGTTGGCCAGCGCCAGCCCGAGCCCCACCGGATGCCATAGGCCCGGCTCAATCGCGACCAGCGCGCCGCCTGGTGCAAGCAGGCGCGCCGCCTCGGCGAAGATGGGCGCCAGCGGACCCTGAAAGGCGAGGTGATGCAGAACCAGCCGGTAGAGGACGACGTCGAACGAGTCCTCGGCGAAGTCGAGTCGGCCGGCGTGACCAAGGCGCGCCTCGTCAGCCCGACCGGTGGCGATCACCCCGGCGACCCGGTCGGGATCGGCGTCGACGGCGACGAGGCGGAAGGCCGGCGAGGGGAACAGATGGCGCCCGGGCAGCCACCCCGCCCCCACCGACAGCACGTTGCCGCCGGCCAGCGGCAGGTAACGGGCGAGGAGGGCCTGCTCCCGCCGCATCATCTGCCGGTAGTGGACTTCGAGCGTGGGCCGCCTGCTCAGGCGATCGAGCAGGTTGTTCTCGCGATAGGGCCCGGAGCCGGTCACCCCACCGATGACTTGGTCGATGCCACGAAGCCGCGAACATCGGCCGCGGGCTCCGAGTAAGCGTCGCCGAGCGCAGCCTCCATCGCCGTCATGTACTCGGTGGCCCACGACGGGAGCGCGTAGTCGATGGCGGCGAGGAACTCGAGCGTGGCGGCGAGGCGGATGTCGGCGATCGAGGGCGAGTCGCCACCGACGAACTTCCTGCCGTTCAGGAAGAAGTCACGGTAGACCTCGAGCGGTCGGGCGAGCGCCTCGGTGGCATCGCGCTGAGCCTGTGTCTTCAGCCCGTCGTCGGCGGCCGACGAACCGACCTCACCGGCGTATTGCGGGAAGCCGAGGCTGGGATAGGTGGCCCGGGCGACGAGCGGGTACAGGGTTCCGATGAGGTAGAACATCGCGCTGTCGACCATCGCCCGCTCGGCCGGGTCGGTCGGGTAGAACCGGGTCAGGCCGTGCTTGTTGCACAGGTACTGCATGATCGCGCAGCTCTCCCACAACGATCCCTGAGGCAGCCCCTCCTCCTCGAGCAACGGAGTCAGATCGGCTGGGTCCTTGGCCAGGAACTCGGGCGTGCCCTTCTTGCCCCAGACGTCGACCTCTTCGAACTCGAGGCCCGCGGCGCGGACGAATATCCGGGCCGACAGGTTGTTGACGCTCGGCTTGAGCACGCTCAGTGTGTTTGCGCTCATGTGATCCTCTCCTCAGGTGGCGGCCTTCTATTTGTATGGGTCCTGTGGTGACCGGTCCTCCGACAGCGACTCCCGCGATCGCGTGGTCAGGTTCTCGACGGCATCGGTCAGATGCACCTGATCGATGTTGTAATCGCCTCGCCCCGTGCGCAGCTTGTGCGCCTCGAGCAGCACCTCGGCGTGGGTGAACCCGTGCGGCGGCTCGAACCGGTATGACGCCAGCTCGATCAGCAGGCCCAACGGGTCCTCGAAGTAGATCGAGTCCATGAAGCCACGGTCCTTGACCCCGCTGTGGCGGATCCCGCGCTCGTCCAACCGCTCCACCGCCTGCTTGAACGTGGCCTCGGATACCGCGAAGGCGAGGTGGTGCACGCACCCGGGGTCGGTCGGGGTCCTTGCCGAATCGGCCTGGCGGTCCTCATTGGTGAAGACCGTGATCAGGCGGCCGTCGCCGGGGTCGAAGTACAGGTGGCTTTCCGACGGGTTGTCCAGGTTCGGCTGCTCGAACACGAACGGCATCCCGAGCACGCCCTCCCAGAAGCCGATCGAGGTCTGTCGGTCAGCCCCCACGATGGTGATGTGATGTACGCCTTGGCTCTGAAGCTTGCGCAACGGCCCTCCTAACGCTCGACCAGTTTCGACTTGTATTCGCTGCGGTGCAAGGTGCCCCAGGGGACGAGTTCCACGTGGGTCTGAACCACGAGGACGTCGCGGAGCCGGCCGCGGATCTCGTCGACCAGATCCTGCGTGCCCGCGTGCCGCTCGGCCAGCTCGACGCTGACCGGCAGCGGCGGATCCTGCTTGACCCCGGGCGCGCGAGGCTTGACGAGGATGTGGCCGCTTACCTCGGGCGCAAATGCGCTCACCACCTCGCGAATCGCTGAGGGGAACACGTTGACGCCGCGCACGATCAGCATGTCGTCGGTGCGCCCGATGCAGCGCACCCGAGGGCCGGTTCGGCCACATCGGCAGGGACTGGTGCTCACCTGTACGTGATCGCGGGTACGGAAACGCAGCAGCGGCGCCGCCCGGTGGCACAGGTGGGTCAGCACCAGCTCGCCGGTGGCTCCGTCGCCGAGCGACCGCGGCAGTTCCGAGCCCGGATCGATCAGCTCAGCGTGCACGAAGTCTCGTGCCCCCAGGTGCATGCCGGCCTGCTCCTCGCACTCGCCCCACAACGAGACCCCGATATCGCCGATTCCCATTGCCTCGGTGACCTTCGCGCCCCAGCCGGCCTCGAGCATGGCGCGAAACGCGGGCTCGCCGCCACCCGGCTCACCGGCGACGAGGACGCGCTCGATGCTGGAGCTGTGGAGCTCGAAGCCGTGCTCGCCGGCCCATTCGATCAGGTAGGCGGCGTACGAGGGGGTGACGGCGGCGACCTGCGGGCGCAGCCTGTCGATGGCGGTGACGAGCCGCTCGGTGTGGCCGGTGCCGATCGGGATGAGGCTCAGGCCGATGCGATCGAATGACGTGAGCGCGACGCCGGCCACGAACGGCCCGGCGTTGTAGCTCGTGACGATGCGCTGCCCGGCCCTCGCCCCCGAGGCGGCGTAGCTGCGAGCCGACCCGGTGACCCAGTTGTCCAGATCCCCCGCCGTCAGCGGAATGTAGCTGGGAACGCCGGTGGTTCCGCTCGTGCTGTAGATGCGAACGATCTCCGACGGCGCGGCGCACAGGTGGGCCCCGAACGGGTTCTCCGGGGTGCAGCTGGCGCGCAGCTCGTGCTTGTCGGTGAGGGGCAGCCGCCCGATGGCATCGAGGCCGCCGGCCTGCTCGGCGCTCGCGCACCCGGCCGCGGTCAACTTGGTCCGGTAGAACGGTGAGTGCTCGTAGAGATAGGCGAGCTGCCGCCGGTAGCTGGCGTCATCGAGCTCGCGTTGCGCGGGCCAGGGGCGCGTCTCGACGTCCGGTTCAAGCATCGTTCTTGCCCGGTGGCTCGTACTCGATCGCCTCCTCGGCCCGGGACGCCATCAGGAAGCCGAGGGGCTGCTGCTGCTCCTCGGCCAGGTGGGCCAGAAGCCCGGCAGTGCGGGCCAGGATCGGGACTGCCTTGACGACGGCAGAGTTGAAGCCGAGGTCGAGCATGACCGCGGCGATCGGCATCGAGACGTTCATTGGCAGAGGCTTGCCGTAGGCCTGCGCCGCGGCGTCGCGGAAGGCGTTCGCCAGAGTGACATGAGGGCCGCCGACCCCACGTTCGTCGGCCAGCTCGAGGATCCGCTCGGCTCGTGGGTCGAGCGGCCGATGAACGGGGTGGCCGAAGCCCGGCAGCTTGCCGCCCGCGTCGCGGGTCTCCTGTGCGAGTCGCTGCGCGACCCGCGCGGGGTCGCCGCCCTGCTCAACCTCGGCCTGCGCCGTTACCAGCATCTGCGCGCAGGCCTCCGCGGTGCCGAGGATCACCGGACCGGCGCCAAGGATTCCCGCGGCGACGGCGCCGTGCAGCGAATCGGGGTCGGCCGCGAGCGTCATGCGCGCGGCCACGTTGGTCGGCATCATCCCGTGCTCGGCGATCGCGATCAGCAGCAGATCGAGGAAGAAACGCTCGTCCTCGCTCGGCTCGCGCCCCGTGAGCAGCAGGTGGAAGTAATCGGTGAAGGTCAGGTTGCCCATCACCTCGCCACACAGATCCCGACCCCTCACCTCGACCCGGTCCGGATAGGCCTGACTGATGTGGGTGACCGGCCGTCCTGGCTTACCGATCTGCATGCTGCGGCCTGGCGGGCATCGGCCCGACGCTAAGTCCGCGGCTGCGAGGTGTCAAGCCTCGCCGCGGCGGCGGACTGGTCGTTGTTCGAGGGTCCACGACCTGCAATCCTAGGTTGATGAACACGTCAACTGTTGAGATCTCCACTGCCGACGGCGTAGCCGACGCCTACCTCGCGCGTCCGGACGATGCGCCGCGCTCGGGCGTTCTGTTCATCATGGACGCCTTCGGCCTGCGGCCGCGGATCGAGGAGATGGTCGCGCGCATCGCCGAGCGGGGCTACGTCGTGCTGGCGCCCAACGTCTTCTATCGCGCCGGCCGTGCGCCTGTCATGCCGATGCCGGATCTGAGCGATCCCGACAATAGAGGCAAATTCTTCCAGTCCCTGCGGCCGCTGATCGAACAGCTGACCCCGGAGAACGTGGCTCGTGACGGCGAGGCCTACCTCGGCTATCTGGCCGAACTGGCGCCCGGACCGGTGGCCATCACCGGCTACTGCATGGGGGCGCGGATGGGATGGCGGATCGCTGCCGCATACCCCGACCGGGTGATCGCGCTGGCCGGCTTCCACGCCGGTGGCCTGGCCACGGATGCCCCCGATAGTCCGCACCTGTCCGCAGGAGAGATCACCGCCGAGGTGTACCTCGGGCACGCGGATAACGACCCCAGCATGAGTCCAGAGGCGATCGAGACGCTCGAACAGGCCCTCACCGATGCGGGCGTCGAGTATCGCTCCGAGGTGTACGAGGGGGCGGCCCACGGCTACACGATGTCCGACACCGCGGCCCACAGCGAGGCCCACGCCGAGCGTCACTTCGACGAGCTGTTCGCGCTGCTCGAGCGGACGGCAGACGAGCGCAAGATTGCGTAAGGCCTGCTGGCGCATGTTCTTGGAGGGGGATGCGGCTGAGTCGCTGCAGGTCGTCCAGACCGAGACATCGGCAAGCTCGGCATTCCCGACGCGATCCTGCTCAGGTCGGGCCCCGAGTGTGAGCTTGCTCCACTGGGAACAAACGCCGACCGGCTGCCGTCCTCTCAAGTATGGCGGCAAGTCATCAGACGTCTTACAAACTCGCCGAGCAGTCCGACGTGCTCGCGCTTGGCGACGGGAGCCGGCTCGCCCTCCGGCCGGTCCGGCCGACCGATCGCCAGGGGATGGATGATCTGTTCTCCCGGCTGAGCCCGCGGTCGCGCCACCGCCGCTTCCTCACCCCCAAGCCGACGCTCAGCCCGCGGGAGCTCGACTTCTTCACCAACGTCGACCACGTGACGCACGAGGCGATCGTCGCCGTCGATCGCTGCGATGGCGCGATCGTGGGCGTGGCTCGTTACGTCCAGGACGGGCGACCAGGAGTGGCCGAGGTTGCCGTCGAGGTCGCCGACGACATGCACAACAGCGGGATCGGCACCGCGCTCGTCGCGCGCACGATTGCGCGCGCCGGCGAGAACGGGTTCAACCGCCTCACGGCCATGACGCTGTGGGACAACGCGCCGGCGCGGACGCTGATGCGACGGTTCGGCTTCCGCCCCGTCACCGCGCAGGGGACGACGATCTCGCTCGCGCTCGACTTGACGCCGTAGCGTCTAGTGGTAGCCGATCCGGGCCGTGATCTCGGTCGCGGTGTTCTGGAGCATCGGCGCCAGCTGGCGAACGAGATCCTCCACAGCGATGCCGCGCTGGCGCACGGCATCGAGGTCGCGCTCGAGCTTGGTCCGCTCGGTTAGCGTGTTGGGTCCATGGGGTTTGAGCTCGATCCGGTCGAGGTGATCGTCGCGCTCCTCGTCGGTGAGGAAGGCGAGCAGCACCTTGCCCTTCGAGGTGCAGTAGGCGGGCAGCCTCGAGCCGACGCGCAGGTCGAGCTCGACCTCGGTCGGGCTCTTCTTGGAGCTGCGACAGCGCTCGGTGTAGATCCGGCTCTCGCCGCCGCCCTTCGGTCCGCCGCGTAGTCCGGACCGACGTACCGCTAGCAGGGGCTCCAGGATCGCTGGAGGAACTGCTTGTCGAGCAGCTGGCCTGAGTTGAGCGTCAGCGTCACGCCCGAGTAGTACTGGCGGCCTGCGCACATCCGGGTGCCGAACAGACGGATCGAGACCAGCGCCGTGTGCGTCGGCGCAGAGGCGCAGTTCGGGGTGCAGCCGTGATAGGAGGCGTTCCCGCTGCCAACCGCCGTCGTCCCGCCCCACGAGGTCCATTGAACGCCACCGACCGACAGGGTTCCGTCCGCGGTCAGCTGCAACGACGAGGGTCGCTGAGCGGGTCGACCCACCGCGCCCTGGAAATACACCGAGGCCGCGGATACTGCGGTGGAGGTGGTGGTCGTGGTGATCGGCGTCGCCGTGCTGGTCGGAGCATTCGTCGTCGTGCTGGTCACCGGCGTGACGACGTGGGTGATCACCGTGGTCGTCGTCGTCCCGCCGCAGGCCACGAGCACAGGGAGCGAGGCTAGGACGAGCGCTAGGGGGCGTCTCACCTTGACGCGGTGTCGACGATCAGCACATTGCAGTGTGCTTTGTGCGACACCTGGTTGGGCACGTTGCCCAGCGTTAGGCGCCCCGCGCCGTGCATTCCCTTGCTTCCGACGACGATCATTCCAGCGTCGACGTCCGACGCCACCTGCAGCAGCGCGTCGACCGGATCGCGCTCGATGGCGTGGGTCGTGACCTTCACATGCTGCATCCGCACGGCCGCGGCGGCCTCGCTCAGCGTGGCCTCCACCTTGGCGTCGGGGAGTGGAGCCCACACCTTGGCGGCTCCCTCGGGCGCACCGGCAATGCGCACCCCACGCAGGGGCGTGAACGCCGACACGACGTGCACCTCCACGCCGAGCGCCTTGGCCAGACGCACCGCCTCTTCGACGGCGACCTTGGCGCGATCCGAGCCATCGGTCCCCACAACGATCGAGTCACCCATCGACTACCTCTCCCTCGAGACGAATGAGTCGCAACGTGACGGACCGTACCGCACCGGAGCAAGGCGCGTCGCCGACGCCTCGCTCCTCGGCTGCGCGCCGAGAGCCCGCGGCTGATGTACGGTCCCCGGAATGCTGTTCGAGGGTTTCGAGCCTGTGTAGCGGTCGAGCTGCTCGAGTCCTTCGGCTAACTTTTCGAGAGTCGATGGACGCGAGCAGCGGCGACTATTGGCTCGGTCGCGGGCCACACGCGACGCCGGACGAGGGCCGGTGCGCGATGGAGTGGGTCAGCTACCTCGCGGGTGAGCCGCACAACGACCGGCCCGCGTGCGTGAGCCCGGCCCTGCGCTCGTTCTGTGTCGCGCTCAACGACGGACTCGGGAATCGCGAGCGTCAGCGTCTGCGCCCGTACCTGACGCGGACGATCGGCACCGTCGAGGACGGGCTCGACACGGCACGAGGTTGGATGGCGCTGGATTGGCTGGTGCGGACCTACCTTCCCGTTTGGCTCGACCTGGCCGGCGCCGGCCACGGATTGAGCGCGCTGGCGCCGATCGACTCCGGTGGCGCTCTGGCGGCGGCTCTGCCCGAGCTGGACGTGGCCCGGCGCGAAGCCCGCGCCATCTGCGCCGCATCACGTCGCAGCTCCCCGCTGGCCCGGGGCCTCTCACCACTCACCGAGCGATCCGCCCGCAGGGCTGCTCGCGCTTCGGGCCGCCCGGCGGTCTGGGTCGTGGTGAGAATCGCCACCGGGGCAGGCGAGGGCAAGTTTGCCTGTGATGCGACGCGCGCCGCCGCCGACGCCGCCGCCGCCGCTGCGGCCCGGCGAGGCACGATCGAGGCCACGCTGCACCACCTGCACGAGTCATCGTTCGCGCTGCTCGATCGCCTGCTGCCGACTCAGCCCTGGTCCCGGATCAAGATGCATGGCACACCCCATATCGGGTCCTGGCCGACGTTCCTAGGTTCCTAGGACGCAATCGATCCGCGCGGGGGATTCGCGCGAAAGGAGCCGAGATGCTTACGACGGGCGCATTGTCTGATGCCGTCACGGGCCGCATCGTCCTGGCCGAGGACGAGTCGTGGGATATGGCCCGTCAGGCATTCAATCTGGCCATCGACCAGCGGCCCATGGCCGTTGCATTTCCACGGAACGACCGCGACGTGGTCTCGGTCGTTGACCTGGCGCGCGAGCGCGGCCTGCGGATCGCCGCCCAGGCCACGGGCCACAACGCCGGACCGCTCGGTTCGCTCGAGGACACGATCCTCGTCAACACGTCGGAACTGACCGGGCTGGAGATCGATGCTCCACGTCGGCGGGTGCGGGTGGGGGCCGCGACCAAATGGGAGAGGGTGATCGAGCCGCTATCGGACGCTGGGCTCGCTGGCCTGCATGGCTCCTCGCCGGACGTGGGCATCGTTGGCTACTCGCTCGGGGGCGGCATGGGATGGCTGGCCCGCAAGCACGGCCTTCAGGCCAGCAGCGTGACCGCCGTCGAACTGGTGACGGCCGACGGCCGGCTGCTCCGGGCCGACGAGACGAACGCAACGGACCTGCTGTGGGCACTGCGCGGGGGCGGCGGGAACTTCGGCGTGGTGACCGCGATGGAGTTCGCCGTCCACCCGGTCGATCAGCTGTACACCGGCGCGCTGCTGTTCGAATTCGATCGTGCGGCAGAGGTGCTGCACGCGTGGAACGAGGCGCTGCCGAGACTGCCCGACGAGCTCATGTCCTGGGTGTCGCTGCTCCATGTTCCGGATCTGCCGTTTGCGCCCAAGCTGCTTCGCGGTCGCTCCTTTGCCGCTCTCATGGCGGCGTTCCTGGGCGAGGAGGCGGAGGGCCGCGCGCTGTTGTCGGGAATCCGCGGGCTCGGGCCGGTCATGGATACGTTCGCTGTCACGCCGCCGAATGTGCTGGGCGAGCTCGCCATGGATCCGCCGGACCCACTGCCGTATCTGAGCGGGCACCAACTGCTGGGACCGATCACGCCGCCGACGATCGATCGGCTCGTCGCGGCCGTCGATCGCAACTCACAGCTCGTGATGCTCCAGCTGCGCCATACCGAGGGTGCGCTGGGGCGCCTGTCGTCAGACGACGGTGCGCATCCGCAGCTTCCGGGAAGCGTGGCGACGTTTGGGCTGGGAGTTGTCCCCGACCCGGAGTCGGCGGCTGGCGTAACTACATCGCTCCAGACGGTCGAGGAGATCCTGGCCCCCCACACGGTCGGTCGCTATCCGAGCTTCGTCGAGAAGCCCGCCGATGCGGAGGAGTTCTTCGATCCGGACACGTGGGCCCGGCTACGCAAGATCAAGGCGCAATACGACCCCACGGACATGTTCAAGGGCAATCATCACATCCCGCCGGCGGGTGATCGGAAGTAGGCGCCCGGGGTCACCCCGGTTTCCCGGCGGAACGCGGCGACGAAGGCGCTGGGGGTGTGGTAGCCCACACGGGAGGCGACGTTGGCAACCGGCTCACCGGCCGCTAGGCGGGGCAGCGCTGTCTGTAGGCGCAGCGCTGTCCGCCAGCGGCTGAAGGTGACCCCGGTGTCGATGACGAAGGCTCGGGTGAGCGTGCGTGCGCTGGCGCCGACCGCGCGCCCCCAATCCGCCAGGCTGCGCGTGTCGGCGGGATTGGCCATCAGGGCCTGAGCCACGTCGAGCGCGCGCGGGTCAGTGGGCATCGCCACCTGGATCGTCGAAGTGGCGACCGGCTGCAGGAGGTCGAACACCACGGCCTCAGCTCGGGCTCGCACCGAGGGGTCGAGCGTTTCGTCAGCCAGGTGCTCGATCAGGCTCCCGAGCAGCCCGGTGGCGATCACCGGCTGGGGCGCCGGCCACGCGATCGGGCAGAGCTCCGGCTGCAGATAGAGGGTCCTCATCGTGGCGGCCTCGGAGGCGATCGTCTCGTGCATAACACCCGCGGGGATCCACAGCGCGCGGGTGGGCGGCAGCACCCAAGTGCCCACCTCGGCGACGACTGTGAGAACTCCGCGGACAGCCCAGGCCAGCTGATGGCGGTCGTGGCCATGCCACTCGAACCGGCTCCCCGACGCCATCGGGAACGTCCCGACGCGGATCGCCGGGCCCGGTTGCGGCGCCGGTTCTGAATCGTGTCCGTTTCCCGATATAAGTTGGCAGCGTACGCCCTTGAGGAAATACGGCCACGCGCCTAGCGTGCTGGCCATGAACGAAGCCCACGCCCAGCTGTGCGCCAGCCCCGAGTGGGCCGAGTATCTGCGCACCGAGGTTCTGTCGTCCGTCGCGGCCGGGCTCGAGTTTGGGGACGAGCTGTTGGAGGTTGGCCCCGGCCCCGGTGCGGCGACCGAGTGGCTGCGAGCCCGGGTTCCGCGGCTCGTCGCCGTCGAGTCGGACGAGGACGCCGCAGCCGTCCTGACCGAGCGCTATGCCGGAACCAACGTCGAGGTCGTACATGCGGATGCCACCGCGCTGCCGTTCGCCCCTGCGTCGTTCGACGCGGCGGCGTCGTTCACGATGCTTCACCACGTGCCCACGGTGGCGCTGCAGAATCGCCTGCTGGCCGAGGTCCTGCGGGTGCTCCGCCCCGGAGGGGTGCTGGTCGGGTCAGACAGCCTGCCCAGCGACGAACTCCACCACTTCCACGAGGGCGACACGTACAACCCGATCGAGCCCGGAGCGTTTCTGACCAGGTTGCAGACCCTCGGCTTCGCGGACATCGCGATCGCGGTCAACCGAGAGATGCGGTTCGTCGCTCATAAGCCGGAGTGACCGGCTCTGGGTCAGGAGCGACCGGAGCGGTGGGCGCCCGAGAGGGCCGCGTACACGCCCAGTCCGATGTAGACGCCGCCGCTCAGCCTCGCCAGCCGGCGACGAGCGCCCGGGCGTGCGCGGATCCAAGGAGGGCGAGAAAGAAGATCGCCATCTTGGGGTTCAGGAGCTGGACGACCAACCCGTTCAGGAACAGACGCCTGCGGGGGCTGGGCAGCGCCTCCTGCGCCCGATCACGTTCGAGCAGCTTGCGTAGGCCGAGGTACAGCAGGTATGGGGCGCCGGCGTATCTGACGACGGTGAAGGCGATCGTGGACGTGGCGATCAGTCCAGACAGCCCAGCCGTGGCGGCCATGGCATAGATGAACGTCCCGGTTTCCACCCCCAGCATCGACACGATTCCCGCACCCCGTCCCTGATCTGCACCTCGCGTGACGACGTAGATGACGGCCGGGCCGGGCACGGCCAAAATGGCCAGGCTCACACCGACGAACAGGAGCAGGGTCGTCGCGTCCGGCATGCTCAGAGTATGAATCCAGCCCGGCTCCCCGCTCCCGCGCTTGCGCGTATGGTGGCTGGGTCATCTTCAACGCCAGGAGAAGCGGATGTTCAAGCAGGTCGTCGTCGGAGTCGATGGACGCGAAGGCGGTCGCGACGCGATCGCGCTCGCCGCGAAGCTGCGGGCAGGCGATGGTGAGCTCACGCTGGCCCATGTCCGCGGCGGCGTTCGCCACGCCGGCGGTGGCGCTGATGTGTCATCCGATGCCGCCGAGCAGGACCAGGCGCTCGAGCTGCTCGAGACCGCGCGGCGGGAGCTCGACGTCCAGGCGCACCTGCGGTGGCGCAGCTCTCCCTCGGTGGGCCGGGGTCTGCACGAGCTCGGTGAACTGATCGGAGCCGACCTCCTGGTCGTAGGCTCGACCCGGCATGGGCTGTTGGGGCGGGTGCTGATCGGTGACGACACGCGAGCCGCGCTGAACGGCGCCCCGTGCGCGCTCGCCATCGCTCCAGCCGGATACTCACGCGAACCTGCCGCCATGCGAGAGATCGGCGTGGGCTACGACGGCTCGCCGGAGAGTGATTGCGCGCTGCGGACGGCGCGGGAGCTCTCTGCGGCGACCGGCGCCAAGCTGTCGGCCTTTGAGGCCGTGTCGGTTCCGACGACCGGATTCGCCCCCGGCCCTTCGTCCTTCGACGACTCAGCCGAGGGGCTCATCGCCGACGCCGTGGGCCGGATTTCCGCGCTCGGAGGGGTTGAGCCGCACGCCGCGTACGGTGAACCTGCCGAGGAGCTCGCTGTGTACAGCGCTTCGCTTGATTTGCTTCTCGTTGGGTCGCGTGGCTACGGCCCGATCGGCCGAGTGATTCACGGCAGCACCTCGCACCGGCTCGTGCACCTCGCCCGCTGCCCGCTGGTGGTGCTACCGCGGCTGGCGCGCGAGACGAGTTCTAACTAACCACCTGAGCCGGGCGGCGACGCGGCACGTGCGTGTTCACGCCGCCCTTTCCGCCGACGGGCTCAGGTAGCGCTCCAGCCAGTCCCCGGCGAGGCGCGAAACCGCCTCCAGCGCTCCCGGCTCCTCGAACAGATGGGTGGCGCCGGGAACGACCGCCAACTCCGATGGTCCCCGCAGACGGCGTCGTGCCTCTCGGTTGAGCTCCGCGACAACCTCGTCCTGCCCGCCGACGATCAGTAGCACGGGTGCCGCGACCTCGGCCAGTCGTCCGGCAGCCAGGTCGGGCCGGCCGCCACGCGAAACGACCGCGGCTACGTCATTGCCGAGCTCGGCCGCCGCCGAGAGGGCCGCCGCAGCTCCGGTGCTCGCCCCAAAGTATCCAATCCCGAGCTCGGCAAGGTCGGGCTGACTTCGTGCCCATGTGGTCGCCGCCACGAGCCGCTTCGAGAGGAGCGCGATGTCGAAGACAGTGTCGCGGTCACGCTCCTCGTCCCGCCTCAAGAGGTCGAGCAGCAGCGTCGCCAGACCCCGGTCGTTGAGTACCCTTGCCACCTGCCGGTTGCGGGGGCTGAACCGGCTCGAGCCGCTGCCGTGCGCGAACACGACAAGCCCAACCGGCCTGTCTGGAACGACGAGATCACCGACGATCCCGGCGGCGGGGATCCGCACCTCACGCGTGCTCGGCGCCGGCGGATAGGCGGGATGACCGTCCAACAAGGCGGCGATCTCCGCGTCCGAGACCGGCTCGAAATGCTCGTACCACAAACCAACCGCAATCAGCGGCTCCGGCTGAATCAGGCACACAACTTCGTCCGCCTCCTCGGCGAGCCCGGCCACGGTCGCTGGCGCCCCGACCGGTACGGCCAGGACGAGGCCGCGGGGCTCGCGGGCCCGTACCGCCCGCAGCGCCGCTTGCGCGGTACCGCCGGTCGCCAGGCCGTCGTCGACCACGACGACCATGCGTCCGCTCACGTCGGGCGACTGACGCCAGCCGCGGTAGCGCTGCAACCGCGCGTCGACCTCCGCGGTGGCGCGGGCGACCGATGCCTCCAGCTCTTCCGTGCTCACCATGAGGTAGCGCACCGCGTCGCGGTCGACGAAGCGCATGCCTCCCTCGACGATCGCGCCGATCCCCAGCTCGGGGTTGCCCGGCGCGCCGATCTTGCGTACCACCAGCACGTCCAGTGGCGCTCCGAGCGCCTGCGCGATCTCGTAGGCGACCGGCACCCCGCCGCGTGCCAGTCCGAGCACGACCGGGTCCTCAGAGGCCAGCCAACCCAGGCGCGCGGCCAGCTCGACCCCGGCAGAGTGCCGGTCGGCGAACTTTCGCGCCATTGTTTCGAGCATCACGTCGCTACCGGCCCGTCCGTGCTCGCGCGGCCGTCGATCAGCTCGCGGTGCAGCACGCGGTGGTAGGCGTCATGGACGATCAGTTCGCATGGGCGGGCGCGGGCCGCGTAGAGGTAGGCGACACGACGGGCATCGTCGAACGTTTCGCAGGTGACACTCTTGTGCTGGCTGGGCATGTCGATTGACCACCCACCGTGTGCCTCGTGCTCCACGCGTACCGTGACCGGGCCTCGAGAAGTCTGGCCAGTGCGAGGTGAGGCGTCAGGATTCATCGCGCGCCTTCGTGCGGGCGGGCGGTGCAGACCGTTCCAGCATGTATTTCATCTGCCTTGGACCGTAGAACCGCACCGAATTCGCTCCATCCGTAATGACCCGCGATCGGTGGTGGGGATCGCCCGCAGCCTCCGTTTACCAGCGCAACAGGGCGGCAATCTTGCCGCGCTCGCGCAGCCACTCGTTCTGGTGACGAACGACCACGACTTGCGCCGCCTGCCTTCCGGCCTCCTCGATGGCGTGTTCGACCGCGTCCACCTGAGTGAGGCTCGCGCCGTCCAGCGGGCAAACGCCGCTGCCACCGGTCGATAGCCGCCCGCACGTCGGGCACCGTTCCGCCTGGAGGTCTGCTTGACTCGGCACGAGCAGGACCGCCACGCGCTGCTGTTCCAGCGTTGAAAGCACCTCATCCAGCCCCGCGGCAGCCGGGCCACCGGTTCCCAGCGCCTCTTCAATCCGACGGACGAGGTCAAGCTCCCGGGCGAATTCGGCTTGCTCGACCACCGGGGCCACTGCCTGGACGATCTGCTCGACGCCGGCGTGCTCGAGGTCGGCATCGACGAACGCGGCCACCGCTTCCGTGAGGTCGCTGTGGAGCGAGTGCTCGACAATGGGGCGCAGCTCCCCGGAGCAGACGATCACCAAGTGGGCAAATGGTGAGCGACGATGAGCACGCAGGAGACGCTCAGCCACTCCACGGATATGCGCCGCCACCTGCTCCTCGATCCCTCGCTGGAAGCGGGCTTGCGACCATCCGCCCTGGGCATGCCTGCCCTGAACCTCATCGGTGAGCACCGCAAACTCGATCAATCCTGCCGGGCCGCCGCGCAGAAGCCGGGCCCCGCGGCGACTGAGGACCGCAACTCCCCAGCCATCGGGGGAGATCACCGCCGCCAGGGGCTCGAGCCATGGGATCGTGTCGACAACGGCCAAGGGCTCGACAGGATCGGTGAGGCGCACCAGCTCGAGGAAGCCCGCGCCCGCCGAGGAAAAGATCGCCAATCCGTTTCCACCGCGGCCGATCGAAGGCTCGGTGCTCAGCAATGCCTCGACCCGCGCGACCTCCGACTCGCCAGCCTGCCGGCGAGCCTCGTCGAGCAGCGAGCCCAGCTGTGCGGCCCGTGCGGCCGGGGTGGGGAACCGGCGCGCATCAAAGTCGATGTAGATGCTGAGCACGGGGTGCCCGTGCGCATCGACACGGGCAAGCCGCTCGAGCGTCCCTAGTGAGGCCGTACGAACGGCGACCATGCGCGCCGGATCAGTGGTGGCCATGGCGAGCGCGCCGGCGCTTAGGAATGATCACCACGCCGTCGGCGGGGTACATGATCGATTCGTGCTTCTCGTCCCAGCGCACCCGGAAGCGCTCATGCTGATCGCGGCCGAGAAGTTCGACGATCTGTCCACGTCGCGGTGACTGCCCGTATAGACCCCGCGCCTCGATCCAGTCACCCACGTACGCGCCGCTTCTCGATGTATCACTGGTGGTCATCTTGTTCACCTCTAACTCCCATCTAATCGTGGGCCGGACGTCGAAGCATCCGGGTGGGCCCCTGAACCGGTCTGCGGCGATGTACGTAGCCGACGGTCGGCCATACGCGCCGTTCCTAGCCATCGGCGCCGGGGCCATCGGAACCGAGGAATTCGCGAATTTGCACGGGCAGTTCATGCAGCACGCTTCCTCGTTCGCCGGCAGACACATGGCGGCTCAGCACCCTGTTGGCAGCGGTGGCGGCGAACGACGCCTCGGTCTCGCCGGCCAGCCGCGCCTCGCGCGCGATCCGGCCCAGAAAGCTGTCCAGGTCCCGGGCGCGCTCATGGGTGCTGCTCGGATTCCAGCCCTCGTAGAAGACACCCCGCACGAAAATCGGAAGCTGCGCCGCAAGAGCCGCCGTTTCGTGCAGGGGCAGATGGTCGCGCAGTGCGTGCAGGAAGGCCCGCAGCACACGGTAGGCGTCCTGACGATCCTCGGTCCCAAGCTCTGCGGCGACGTCGTTCAGCCAGACATGAGCCTTCTCCACGCTCCGATCTATTATGTCTACGCGTGTCGCAGCCATTTGGATTGACCTCCAGGTTGCAAATGAGGTTGCGGAGCTGAATCTACGATCGCGACGTGGCTCGCCCATCCGCTCGGCGGCGCAGTCTCGATGCGGGGTTTCCACGGACCTTCAAACCATCTCCGACTGGGTTTCTGTGCCGAAGACGCCCGCTACCGCCGTGTCGCGCCACTGGCGGCGCCCGCGGTGCCACTGAGGCGGGACGCCCGAATCGTTCGCTGGATGTCGGTCAGCGAGACAACGCCCACCGGCCGTCCGTCCTCGTCGATGACAGCGGCACGCCCAACGCGCGCGAAGGCGGGCTCCTGGAGCAGCTGGGCAACGTCCTCCTGCTCGGCGATCAGCAGGGCCTCGTCTCGCTCGGCGCGTTCTCCGGCGAGCGTGGTGCGCCACCGTCCGCGAGGCGTCCTCTCCAGACGGCTGATGCTCAACATGCCCACTGCTCGACCGGCGCGGTCGATGACCGGGAACGCCGTGTACTGGTAGCGCGCGAAGTACTCCTGGGCTTCGGCGAGGGTGAGATCGCTCGGGATGCTGATTGCCGGGCGCGACATCAGCTCCTCGGCCGACACACCTGTGAACGTCATCACGACCTGCTCCTGGAGGCGTTCCGCATTTGCCGCAACCACCAGGAACACGCCGATCAGTGCGAACCACAGCCCGCCTGGCGCGCCGCCGACGGCCAGCAGCACCCCAAATGCGATCACCAGGTAGCCGAACGTCCGCCCGAGGCCCGCGGCGGTGTTGGTGGCGGCAACGATGTCGCCGCCGCGACGCCACAGCAGGGCTCGGAGGATCCGACCCCCATCGAGCGGAAACGCCGGGGCGAGGTTGAAACCCAGGATCAGCAGGTTGACCTCCACTTGGTAGTTCACGAGCGCCCGGAGCGCTGTCGGCGCCGAGGCCGGCAGCGCCAGCGCGAGGACACCGAACAGTGCGGCGACGGCGGCGGTCACGGCCGGTCCGGCCATCGCATAGCGAAGCTCAACCTCGGCCGTCTTAGGCTGTCCGCGCATCCGCGCCACACCACCCAGCAGCCAGAGGTCGATCTCCTCGATTTCCATGCCGCGCCGGCGTGCGACCAGGGCGTGGCCGAACTCGTGGGCGAGGATGCTCGCGAACAGTAGGAGCGCGCTTGCGAGCCCGAGTGCGTACGACTGCACCGGAGTGATCCCGTGGACCTCGCTAGGGTAGTAGCCGGCGCCGAGTGACCACGTGATAAGCGCGACGATGACCAGCCAGAGGGGATTGACTCCGACCGGTATGCCGGCGATCCGAGCGATGCGGAAGCTGCGTCCTGGCATATGTCTACGCTGACACGTCGGCCGTCGAGCGACATCGGTGATTTGAGCCGTTCCGGCCGCGGCAAGCTACGGATCGCCGACACTGGTCGCTCCAGCCGTGTAGCTCACCTCTGGCAGGCAATACGCGTGTCGGTGCGGCGGGCGACGGATCAATGAGCGAGCCAGCCCGAGCACGCGAGCTCGAGGCGGAAGAGCTCCGGCGAACCTACCCTCCCGAGACTCTGGGTTTCACCTCCACCGAGGAGGTGGAGCCGATGGATGGCACCGTCGGCCAGGACCGGGCCGAGGAGGCGATCGCATTCGGGCTCGAGGCGAAGTCGGCGGCGTACAACATCTTCGCCACTGGCCCGGTCGGTGTCGGCAAGCGGACCGCGCTCGAGGCGCAGCTGCACAAGCACGCCCGAGACCGGCTGGCGCCCCAGGAGTGGGTCTACCTTCACAACTTCGTCGATCCGCGGAGGCCGGTCGCCGTCGCCCTCGAGAGCGGTCACGCCGAGCTTCTGGTCAGTGACATGCGCCAGTTCCTGGACGACGCGCGGCGCGAGTTGAGGGCCGCATTTGAGAGCGACACGTACTCGCGCCGCCAGCGCGAGCTGACAAGGCCGATCGAGCATGAGCAGGAGCGGGCGATGGCGGAGCTACGCGAGCACGCGCAGGCGGACGGCATCGGCATCGAGCTAACACCGACCGGCGTGATGACGGTGCCACTCCGCGGCGGTCAGCCACTGACGGCGGAGGACTTTGCCAGTCTGCCTGAATCCGTCCGCGAGCGCTATGAGGCAGCAATCGAGGCACTGGGACCGCGGGTGCAGGCGTTCCTGACGACCATGCGCGGAAGGCAGCGCCAAGCCCGTGAACGGCTCCGTGAGCTACAGCACGAGGTCGCCCTGTTCGCAGTTGGCCACCTCGTCGACGAACTCAGACAGCGCTACGGGGGTTCCGCCAAGCTGGTCGAGTGGCTCGGATCGGTTCAGGAGGACGTGATCGAGCACCTCGGAGAGCTTGAGCAAGTCGGGCGCGAAGGCCCCTCCGAGCCGTCCTCCCAGCTCGCTGAGGCGCTCGCCGACGGCTCAGCTCGACGGCTGGCGCGCTACGAGGTGAACGTCTTCGTCTCCCATGACGGCGACGGGGCGCCGGTTATATCCGAGACCAACCCGACCTACACGAACCTGTTTGGTCGGATCGAGCATCAGGGGGTACTCGGTGGCGGGTTCGTCACGGATCATCGGATGCTTCGGAGCGGGGCTATTCACCGTGCAAACGGTGGCTATCTGATCCTGCCGGCGGCGGAGGTACTCGGCCAGCCGCTCGTCTGGCTGAAGCTGAAGGAGGTTCTCCGCACGGGTGAGATTCGGCTCGAGAACCTATCCGAGCAATACGCCCTGTTTCCGACCGCGACGCTCGTCCCCGAGCCGGTCGAGCTCGACCTCAAGGTTGTACTGGTGGGCTCGCCGATGCTGTACGAGCTCGCGTATGCCCTCGACGAAGATCTGCGCAAGCTGTTTCGTGTCAAGGCAGAGTTCGACTGGCGCGTGGCCTGGAATGAGGCCGGCGTGCGAGCCTACACGTCGTTTCTCAGCTCGCGGGTTCGCAGCGAGGGACTGCGTCATTTCGATGCCGGCGCCGTCGCGCGCGTCATCGAGCACGGGGGCCGACTGGCCGAGAGCAGCGAATGGCTCTCGACGCGATTCGTGGAGGTCGCAGGGCTGGTCGCGGAGGCCGGTCAATGGGCCGAACGCGACGAGAGCGAACTTGTGCGCTCTGCGCACGTGGAGCAGGCGATCGAGCAGAAGGCAAGGCGCTCCGACCTCATCGAACGACGCCTGCTGGACATGGTTGAGGAGGAGACACTGCTGCTCGACTTCGCCGGCACACGGGTTGGACAGATCAATGGCCTATCGGTACTTGAGCTGGGCGACTACGCGTTTGGTCTGCCGGTACGGATCACCGCCAGCGCCGGTCCAGGCCGGGGCGGACTCGTTTCGATCGAGCGCGAAACCGAGCTCAGCGGTCATATTCATGACAAGGGCTTCCTGATCCTCACCGGTTACCTGCGCGAGCGGTATGGCGGAGAGCGCCGAATCGCTCTGGCGGCGAACCTGACCTTCGAACAGTCCTACGACCGCCTGGACGGCGACTCCGCCGCCAGCGCCGAGCTGTATGCGCTTCTGTCTGAGCTTGCCAGCGTGCCGCTCAGGCAGGACATCGCGGTCACGGGCTCGGTCAACCAGCACGGCGAGCTGCAGGCGATCGGTGGCGTCAACGTGAAAATCGAGGGCTTTTACCGGGCGTGCAAGCTCCGGGGTCTGAGCGGAAGTCAGGGAGTGATCATCCCGCAATCCAACGTCCGCCACCTGATGCTTTCCCCCGAAGTCGTCGAGAGCGTGCGATCCGGTCGATTCCACACCTGGAGCGCCCGCACCGTGGAAGAGGGCATCGAGCTGCTCACCGGCATACCTGCCGGACAGCGGGGGTCCGATGGGCGCTATCCCGAAGGCACTCTTCACGAGCGAGTCGACGGACGTCTCGAGCAATGGGCAAGCATGGAAGTGGGGCGCTCAGAGCGGGAGATGTGAGCTCGCGGCCAGCCCCGTTGGCCTCACCGCATCCGTGTCGGCTACTGACCTTGGGCCGGGTTTTGGCCGATGTTTTCGCGATCCCCAGGGCCTAGCGTGGGGGGAGGCGACAGAACAAGGAGACGAGCGATGAGCACTGGAAGCAGCCCGGCGACAGCTAGAGCAGCCGCGATTATCGAATTCCTGGACGGCGAGGGGATCCGATACGAGGTGATCGAACACGAACCGACGATGAGCGCGGCGGCAGAAGCACGCGCGACGAGCTTCGCGCCAGACCAGGTCGCAAAGACTGTCGTTCTGCACGACGGGCGTGCCTACGTCATCGCGGCGATTCCCTCATCCGAGAGGCTGGACTTGCGGAAGTTGCGCGCAGTGCTCGGCGCCACGCGTCAGCTGCGACTGGCCACCGAGAGCGAGATCGCGCGCGACTTTCCGTCGCTCGAGGTCGGAGCGGCGCCGCCGTTCGGGCCGATGGTGCCGGCCGCAGAGGTGATCGATCGCGTCTTGCTCGAGCAGGATCAGATCCTTTGTCCTGCCGGCGATCACAACCACTCGGCGTTGGTCGACCCGCGCGACGTGGTGCGTATCACGGCCGCGAGGATCGCGGACATCTGCCAGGACTGAACGATCTCGGGTCGCACGCCGGCGTTGTCCGAGCGTGCCACCAGATCGCCCGAGCAGTCGGGAGAATCACGCGCTTGGCAGGCCCAGACCGACGCGTGGAAACTCCTCCGCCATCCGTGCCCCGACGATCTGCACCGCCGACGCAGGCCGGAGCATCACCTTGAGCTCCGTGATCAGCCCGTCCTCGTCGAACGTGAGCTTGTCGATGCCCTCAACCTGCTTGCCGGAGACGTGCGTCGCGAACTCCAACATCGCCACGCGGTCGTGTTCGTCCTCGAGTTGGTGCACATACCGGAAGCTTCCCTCGCTTCCCAGGACCCGCTCGGCCGCTCGCAAGACCTTGATCACCTGCGCGCGACCCTCGTAGGGCTTGAACAGCACCGGGCTCCGGAATGTCGCCTGCTCGTGGAACAGTGCGCCAGCCTGGTCGATGTTCCCCTCCTCGACGGCGGCACGGAAGCGATCGGACAGCATGAGCAGGGAAGCCTACAGTCCACAAAGCGGAGGCTCGCTAGGCTGCCGTGAGTGCTGACCCTTGGCCAGTTCAGGGACGTACTGGTTCGCGCTCGCAAGCAAGGGGCCGGACCGGTCGGGGGCGCGTGGATCTTCGTCGTCTCGTTCGCCATGCTGGTCAAGGAGTCGGTGGCGCCCACGCTCCCAATCCCACTGCTGCTTGCGCCGCGTCGAGTGTTCTGGGTGCGAGACCGCGCGCAGCTCTGGAATCTCGACGAGGTCTGGCTGCAGAACGAGTACGACCGGTTCGCCAGCGAGCCCGATGTGGTCCTCGATCTCGGCGCGAACGTCGGCTCAAGCGCAACGTGGTTCGCGTGGCGATATCCACGAGCGCAGGTCATCTCGGTCGAACCCGATCCGCTGAACGTCGAGCTGCTGCGGCGCAACGTGGCCCCCTACCCGCAGATCACGGTGGTCGCGGGCGCCGTTGCCGCCGAGGCTGGAACAGTCGGGATTGAGCGTGCGCATTACAGCTGGCTCACGCGAGTGAGCGGCGACGGCGATGTCCCAGCCTACGCGCTCGCCGACTTACTCACCGGCGTTGAAGGGCCGGCGGTGGTGAAGGTGGATATCGAGGGGTCCGAGTGGGCGGTGCTCCCCACGATTGACGAGCGGATCAGCGAGGTCTACGGCGAGTGGCACGCCGACCCGGCGGTGCCCGACCCGGAGGCGGAACTGGCTGCGCTGGCCTCGGCGGTGGGGATGAGGTCCGTGCCGGCCGAGAAGGAGCGCTTCCACTGGCTGCGGGATGGTTCAGTTGAGCGAGCCGCTCGGGATCGATAGGAGGGTTGATGGCGGTGATCTCTGTGACTGGGGCAGAAGTTGTTACCAACTGGATACCGCACGGATCAGGGTGCGGGGTTATCCCCGATGTCACACGTTGGCCGAGAGGGCACGATGGGGTTGCCTGCCTGATCTGTGATCGATTGGAGGTCCTCGATGGCGAGGGACCAGATGAGTTACGAACACGCAGAAGGCCCCGCGGCATCGGAGCGGCCGGACGACGCTGGTGAGCATGCCGAGCTGATCGAAGTGCTGTCGCGAGTTCGCCAGGAGTTGCTGGATGCGGCGGACGGCTGGCGTCCCTGGGTCGAGGGGCGTGACGCGGATCGCGACGCGAGCGCGCGCAACCTGCTCCAGTATCTGGCCCTGCGCGGCCGCGACCTGCGCGGTCTTCAATACCCGCTGGTGGGGCTCGGGCTCTCGTCCTTGGGCGGCAGCGAGGGCCACGTCCAAGCCAGCGTCGACGCCGTGCTGCAGGCGCTGAGGACCCTCGATGGGCAGGGGCCCGCGGCGGCACCCAGTCCGCCGCCGATCGGCTTCAGCCACAGTCGTGAGTTGCTGGCACACCGGACCGAGGCGCTGCTTGGACGCGCTCCTGCGGGTCGGCCGACACGGATCATGGTCACGATGCCCACCGAGGCGGCCAGCGAGCCGGCGCTGGTGGGCCAGATGCTGGTCGCGGGGATGGACTGCATGCGGATCAACTGCGCCCATGACAGCCGAGCAGAGTGGCAGGCGATGTGCGACAACCTTCGCCTGGCCGAGCAGCAGACCGATCGCCGCGCGCGCTGCGTCGTTGACCTTCCGGGGCCAAAACTCCGCACCGGACCTCTCGCCCCCCAGCCGACCCGCGACAAAAAGGGTGACTACCTGCGACTCGCGATCGGCGATCGGCTCATCCTGACCCGCACCGCAGGCATGGCACTCCAGGAATCTCCCCACGACGGGCCGGCACGAATCGGCTGCTCGCTCGCGGAGGCATTCGCGGTCACCCGCCGTGGGCATCACGTCTGGCTTGACGACGGCAAGCTCGGCGGGATCGTGCAATCCGCCGGCCCAGACTCGATCGAGCTGAGCATCACCTCCGCCTCAGCGAAGGGTTCGAAGCTGCGAGCGGGCAAGGGCATCAACCTACCCGACGCGGTGCTCGACATCGACCTGCTCGCATCTCATAGTGAAGAAGCGCTGCGATTCGCCTCCGAGGCCGCCGACATCGTCGGACTGTCGTTCGTGAGCCGGGCCCGCGACGTTCGCCGCGTCAGCGAATACCTCGACGATCACGCGCCGCCGCACGTGGGGATGATCCTGAAGATCGAGACCCGCCGTGCGTTCGAGCATCTGCCGGGCATGCTGCTCGCCGCGCTGGGCGGCAACCGGCCCGCGGGCGTGATGATCGCTCGCGGTGACCTGGCCGTCGAGTGCGGCTACGAGCGGCTCGCGGAAGTCCAGGAGGAGATCCTCTGGCTCTGCCAAGCCGCACACGTCCCGGTGATCTGGGCCACGCAGGTGCTCGACCGCCTGGCCAAGACTGGACGCCCCTCGCGCGCCGAGATCACCGACGCCGCGATGGGCGTGCAGGCCGAGTGCGTGATGCTGAACAAGGGTCCGGCGATACTCGAGGCGATCTCGGTCCTCGACGACATCCTGGGGCGTATGGAACGACATCACCGCAAGAAGCGACCACTGCTGCCACGACTGGGAGCCTCAGACTATGTCCATACTGAAGGCTGAGGAGCGGCGGTCAGTGCACCTCTTTGCCGCCAGAGATGTTGATTGCCTGCCCGGTCACGAACGAGGCGTCGGGCCCTGAGAGGAATGCGATCGCCGCGGCGACCTCATCGGGCGAGCACGCCCGCCCCATCGGGATCTCTGCGACATAGCGCGCCAGGAAGGACTCGGCATCGCCCTCGCCCGGGAGCTGCGCGTAGCCCTCGGTGAGCTCGTCGAGCATGTCGGTGTCGCAGATGACCGGGCAGACGCAGTTGACGGTCACTGGCTCACGCGCCAGCTCGAGCGCGAGCGACTGCGCGAATCCGACAACGCCGAATTTTGACGCGCAGTAGTGGGCGATACCAGCCTCGCCGGTCTTCCCCGCGTCCGACGCGATGCAGATCACGCGGCCGCGGTCGGAGGCGCGAATGAGGGGCAGGCACTCCCGCGTGACCAGAAACGTGCCGGTCAGATTGACCGCGATCACCCGATCCCATTGCCGCTTGCTCATGTCCGCGACGCCGACGACATCGATCACCCCGGCGCAATTGACGAGTACGTCGATGCGGCCGAGCTCGGCGGAGGCCGCCCCGACCATTGACCGCACCGAGGACTCGTCGGTTACATCGCACCTCATCGCGAGGGCGGGAACCGCGGTCCAGTCGCCGTCCGCGACGTCGGTGCCGACGACGTGGAAGCCGTCGCGACCGAGCCGCCTAACCACGGCACCTCCAATTCCCCCCGCTGCGCCGGTCACGAGCGCGACGGAGCCTCCGGTCGTGGACGCTGCCGACACGGATCTATCCGGCGACGAACGCGTCGATCAGTGTCACCACTTCGTCGGGTCGCTCGAGGTGCGGTACGTGGCCGGCCTCGGCGACGATCTCGACTTGCGCGTCGGGGACGACACGGCCGAGCGCATGGGCCTGGCTGACGTGGAAGACACGATCTTCGGCGCCCCAGATGACGAGCACCGGCACATCGATATCCGCGAGCGCATCGCGAACGTCAAGCCGTTGCACCGGTCCGTCAAATGTGCTGCGGGCCACCGCTCGAACGGCCGCGTGCACGCCAGGCTGGGCGAGCATCCGCGAATGCTCGGCCACGCCGGTCGATGTCACGAGCGCGCGGTCGTGAAAGAAGAGCTCGAGGATCTCGCGTGATCCGGCGTCCGTAGCCTCGGCCTCGAGCAGCCGCATGAGCTCGGGGTCTGAGTCGTCACCGGCGCCGGCCGGGTCGATCAGCACGAGCCTCGCGACGAGCTGCGGCGATGCCGTGGCCACGAGGGCGGCCACGGCGCCACCGAGCGAGTGGCCGGCGACCACGGCCGGCTCATCGCAGACGGCCGCAACCGCGTCGGCGATGGCGCGGGCCAGGGCGGTGGCGGAGTAGTCGCAGTCGTCGGGATCGGGCGCCGAGCTGGCGCCGTGGCCCGGCAGGTCGACCAGGATGATGCGATTGCGCTGCGACATCGCGTCCGCGACGCCCTGCCAGGTCATGAGCGATCCTCCGAGCCCGTGCAGAAGCACGAGCGGCGGACCGTCGCCCACCGTCAGCACGTGGATGCGGTGGGGCCCGGTGTCGATCCACGTCTCGCCTGCCGGCTCGGGCGCCGCCGCCGGGGGCGATTCGCCCGGCTCAGCCGCGGCATCGCGCTCGACGTCCTCGAGCGTGACCCGGCCGCCCGGTCCGGTCGGCGTCACGTTCGCGAGATCGACACCAAGCTCGCGCGCGCGCTTGCGTGCCGCGGGCGACACGGGGGTTCGGTCGCCGGTGCGCGACGAGCGCTGTCGTCGCGCGACCGACCCGGCGGCGATCGGCGCCGAGGCCGGCGCCGCCGGCTGCGCAGCCGCCACGATCGCGTCGAGCTCTTCATCGCTGACCGTCTCACCCGGCGAGCTGAGCACGGCGACCGGCGCGGTCACCGGGACCTTCGTCCCTTCGGTGGCTACGATGCGGCGCAGGACGCCGTCGTGGGGCGCATCGACGTCGCTCGTCGCCTTGTCGGTCTCGACCGTGAACAGCGGCTCGCCGGCCGTGACCTCGTCGCCCTCGGCGAGAAGCCATTCCGTCACGGTGCCCTCCTTCATCAGGAGGCCCCACTTCGGCATAGCGACGATCGTCGGCATGAAACGCTAGAGAAGCTCGCCGACCTTGGCGGCGATCGCCTGCGCGCTCGGTATATATGCCTGTTCGAGCGGCGGGCTGAACGGCACCGGGGTGTGCGGTGCCGTGATCATCTTGATCGGCGCGTCCAGTAGAGTCGAAGCCCTCGTCGGCGACGATCGCGGCGATCGTCGCGGCGACGCTGCACAGCGGGTTGTCCTCGTCGACGATCACCAGGCGATGCGTCTTCTCGACCGACGCCAGGATCGCCTCGGTATCGAGCGGCGAGAGCGTTCGGGGGTCAAGCACCTCCGCGGACACGCCCTGGCCGGCGAGCTGCTCTGCCGCTTCGAGCGCCGTGTGGACCATGCGCGAAATACCGACGATCGTGACGTCTTCGCCCTCGCGCTTGATATCGGCACGCCCGAGCGGGATGGCCTCGTCTCCCTCCGGGACATCGCCCTGCATGCTGTAGAGCAGCTTGTGCTCGAAGACGATCACGAGATCGTCATCGGCGATCGCCGAGAGCAACAGTCCCTTTGCGTCCGCCGGCGTCGACGGAGTGACGACCTTGATACCCGGCATGTGCGTGAACACCGAGTAGTGGCAGCCCGAGTGGTGTCCGGCCGCGCCAAGTCCCGCCCCGATGGTCGTGCGGATGACCAGTGGGCAGCGCGCCTTGCCGCCGAACATGTAGCGCAGCTTTGCGCCCTGGTCGAAGATCTGGTCCATGCAGACGCCGAAGAAGTCGACGAACATCAGCTCGGCGATCGGCCGCAGGCCGGTCGCCGCCGCGCCAACGGCAGCGCCGATGAACCCCGACTCGGTGATGGGCGTATCGAGCACGCGCTCGCGCCCGAACTCCTGCACAAGCCCCTTGGTGACGCCCAGCGCGCCGCCCCAGGCCTCGTCGTCCTGAAGGTGATCGACTCCCGCGCCCCCGGCAACGTCCTCGCCAAGCAGGATGACGTCCGGATCGTTGCGCATCGCCAGCCTGATCGCCTCGTTGACGGCCTCCGCGTAGGTGAGTGTGCGCGTGACGACGCTCATCGCTCCGCCTCCTGATACGAGACGTACACGTCGGTGAGAACCTCAGCCGGATCGGGCCACGGCGCCTCGCGGCCGGCGGCGTATGCGTGGGCAACGGCCTGGCGAGACTGTTCGCGGATGGCTGCGAGCTGCTCGCTCGTCAGGGCCCCCTCGCTCTCGAGGTGTCGGCCGAAGCTCGTGATCGGGTCGCGCGCTCGGAAGGTGGCTAGCTCTTCGTCGGTCCGATAAGTGGCGGCGTCGCCCTCCTCGTGACCAAAGAAGCGGTAGGTCTTCGCTTCGATCAGGCTCGGCCCGTCTCCCTGCCGCGCCCGCGCGATCGCCTCGCCCGCGACGTCAAAGACCGCGAGCACGTCGAGGCCGTCGACGATGTGACCTGGGATCGAGTATCCGACGGCGCGGTTGGCGACGTCGGGGGTCGAGCAGTGATAGGTGAATGGCGTGGCCTCGGCGTATTGGTTGTTCTCACAGACGAACACGACCGGGAGCTTCCAGATCGCGGCGAGGTTGAGGCTCTCGTGGAACGTGCCCTGGTTAGCGGCGCCGTCGCCGAAGAAGCAGATGGCCACTGCGTCGGTACCGTGCACCTTCGCGGTCAGGGCCGCGCCGCAGGCGAGCGGGAATCCGCCGCCAACGATGCCGTTGGCGCCGAGCATCCCCTTCTCGACGTCAGCGACATGCATGGAGCCGCCCTTGCCCTTGCACAGCCCGGTCGCCCTCCCAAGCAACTCCGCCGCCATGCCCTCGATCTCCACGTCCTTGGCAATGCAATGCCCGTGGCCACGATGCGTGCTCGTGACGTAGTCACGGTCGTCGAGATGCGTGCAAACACCAACGGCGACCGCCTCGGAACCGGCGTACAGGTGCACGAATCCGGGAATCTGACCGTCGGCGA
Source organism: uncultured Solirubrobacterales bacterium (assembly GCA_963796885.1). GTDB lineage: Bacteria > Actinomycetota > Thermoleophilia > Solirubrobacterales > Solirubrobacteraceae > Palsa-465. Next base: position 125,337 of record CAWCNP010000022.1, on the reverse strand, counting down.
ACTCTCGGCTCGTCGCCTCCTCGAACTCGCGGATGAGGGTCATCCGTTCGTACATTGCGCGTAGGGTCGCGGGCGTGGCCTCGACGGGGCGTGGCTCGGTGAGCGCCATAACGATTCTCCTTCCGACGGCGACCGCTCGCCAGGACAGGGCGGGCGCCGAGGCGGGCGACAGGACGGGCTCAATCTACCATCTGTGCCGTGTCCGAAATGGCCAATGCATTCACGGGTCGGTGTGCGATCGTCACGGGGGGAGCGTCGGGAATCGGCGCCGCGTGCTGCGAGCTCCTGGCGGACGCGGGCGCGGCGGTCGTGATCGCCGACCGCGACGGGGACCTCGGCGCGCGGCTGTCTGAGCGGCTGAGCGCGCGCGGCGGGCGGGCGATGCACGCGACCATCGACGTAACCCGCGCGGAGGAGTCTCACGCGGTGGTCGGCGATGCGGTGCGCTGGGCCGGATCGCTCGACATCGCCGTCAACGCCGCGGGGATCGCGGGGCCCAACACCCCCATCGTCTCAATGTCCGATGACGATTGGCGTGCGGTCCTCGCCGTCAACCTGGACGGCGTCTTCTTCAGCATGAGAGCGCAGCTCGAGCAGATGGCCCGCCAGGGCCGCGGTTCTGTCGTCAACATCGCCTCGATCCTGGGCCTGGTCGCGCCCGCCGCCGAAGAGGGAGCCGGCTATACCGCCTCCAAGCACGCGGTGATCGGGCTAACGCGCGCAGCTGCGCTCGAGCACGCCGGCTCCGGTGTCCGCGTCAACTGCGTCGCACCGGGGTACATCCGCACGCCGTTGCTCGACGGCGTCAGCGAGTCGCTGCTCGAGGCCTTTCGCACGCTTCACCCCGCCGAGCGGCTCGGGCAGGCTCGGGAGGTGGCGGAGGCGATCGTGTTCCTCGCCAGCGACCGCGCCTCCTTCATCACCGGTGCAGTGCTGCCGATCGACGGCGGCTACACGGCGCGGTAGGCGCGCCCGGCATCGGCGCGTCTCGCGAGCGGGCGTCAGGAAAACGCCAACAGTGACCGGGGGGAGGCCGTCAGGGGTCTGGGTAAGGTCGGGGATGGCGCTTGCAGATCGCAACCGGTTGTGTCGATCCGGAGAAGGAGGGAATGGGATGGCAGCGGAGGACGTGACAGCGGAGATCCATGGGTTCAGCGAGCCGGACTCGACGCCGACGCCGTGGGCGGCGGGACTTGAGCAACTGCGTGCCGCGGACACCTTCTGGCTATCGACCGTCCGTCCCGACGGCCGACCGCACGTCACGCCGCTGATCGCTGTCTGGCACGCGGGGGCGCTCTGGTTCGCCACCGGGCCTGAGGAGCGCAAGGCGAGGAACCTGGCCGAGAATCCGTCGTGCGTGCTAACGACCGGACGCAGCGACCTCGTCGAGGGAGCGCTTGACGTCGTGCTCGAGGGCCGGGCTGAGCAGGTGACCGACGACGCCGAGCTCGAGCCGGTCGCGACCGCATTCGCGGTCAAGTACGGAACCGGTCCGTGGGACTTCGCGGCGCGCGACGGGGCGTTCATCGACCGGGGTTCCGGTGGGCGCGCGATCGTGTTCCGGGTGCGCCCGGTGCGAGGCATGGGGTTCCGCAAGGGCGATCACTTCAGCCAGACGACCTGGCGGTGCTTCCGATGAGCCCAGACGCCGAAGTACTCCAGAGGGAAGGAGAGCCAGTTGTCGAGCCCGATGGTGGACCTCATCACGATGATCGTCGGTCGCTCCGGGCCGGCGGTCTGAAGGCATGCTGATCTACTCGATGAGCGTCTCGGTGGACGGCTTTATCGCCGATCGTGAGGGCGCATTCTCCAGTCGTGGATGAGAGGGTTGGATTTGTTCCGATGCGCACGTGAGAATGCTCGACGCGGCGCTTCTGAACATGTGCAGAGAACCGGTCATGGTGTGCGGCCATCGGCGCTGTTGTGGGTCTCGCGGGCGCGTGTATCGTCCGTTTTATGGCGACTGTGGTCGTGGCGGCTGTTCAGGACAGCTCGGTGTTGCTGGATCGCGCTGCGACGCCTGACCTGGTAGATGAACTGACAGAGAGGGCCGGGGAGCCGGGCGCGCGGCTGGTCGTGTTTCCGGAGGCGTTCGACGGGGGCATGTGTGACCTCCGGGCTCTGGTCAGACGGCCTGGCTCCACTAGAGCGCGTTCGGTGACTGACGTACATCATGGAGGCGACTGAGTTGGCGCGACCGAGCTCTGTCAATGCTTCGGCGGGACTGCGCGCGGAGGCTCGTGAGATTGCGGCCAGGCTCGACCTCGACGAGCTTCGATCCGGCCTGCGCGGTCGGGTAATCGAGCCCAGCGATGATGAATACGACAGGCACCGCGAGATCTGGAACGCGATGATCGATCGCTACCCCGCCGTGATCGCCGGATGCGAGAGCACCGAAGATGTGGTGAGCGCGCTGGACTTCGGCCGCTCGCGCGGCCTGCCGATCGCAGTGCGAGCCGGCGGACACAGCGTCGCTGGCAACAGCATCTGTGATCGCGGCATCGTGATCGACCTGCGCGGCATGCGTGCCGTCCAAGTCGACCCAGCCGGCCGCGTCGTGACCGCAGGCGGCGGTGCGCTGCTTCGAGAGCTCGACGCCGCGGCTCAGGTGCACGGCCTGGCTGTCCCGGCCGGGGTCGTCTCGCACACCGGGGTCGCAGGCCTGGCGCTCGGCGGCGGGATGGGTTGGCTAACGCGCAAGTGCGGGCTCACCTGCGACAACCTCCTGGCCGCCGATATGGTTACGCCCGCCTCAGGGCCGCTGTCGGTGGATGATGACAGCCACCCCGAGTTGATGTGGGGGCTGCGCGGAGGAGGCGGGAACTTCGGGATCGTGACCCGTTTCTGTTTTCAAGCGCATCCCATCGGGCCGACCGTGCCGGTCGGATTTGGCGTGTGGAAGCTAAACGCCGCTCTCCCGGTCCTCCGTCGCTATCGCGAGGTCATGCCGCAAGCATCCGCTGATCTGAGGGCGCTGATCGACATCCGCCTCGGCGCGTCGCGCCCCGAGCTCGGCCCCGAGTTCGCGCGGACGCCGATCCTCGGCGTCATGGCGATCTGGACGGGATCACCCGACGGCGCCCACCAAGCGTTTCGCTCGCTGCTCTCGCTGAAGGGAACCCTCGCCGAGGACACGCTGCAGATCCCATTCGTCGACCTTCAGCGCATCGACGACGACTCACAGGGCCATGGTGCCAACAACTACACCAGAGGCGGATACCTCGACGGCATCGCCGACGAGGCAATCCAAGCCTTACAGGCCGCCGGTAACGCGATGACCTCACCGGAGTCGATGATCGAGCTCGGCTACCAGCACGGTGCGCAAGACCGCCTCGGAGAGCACGACACGGCGTTCGCCAACCGAGCGTCCAACTACTACTTCAACGTCTACGGCCGCTGGCCCATCGGCTCCGATCACGAGCCACACAGACAGTGGGCCCGCGAAAGCTTCGATCGCCTATCCCCGTGGCGAACCGCTGGGGTCTACACCAACTTCCTCAATGCCGATGACCAAGAGCAGCGGATCGACGAGGCGTATGGAAAGACCACGTTACGCCGCCTGGTCGCACTGAAAGATCAATACGACCCACACAACGCTCTGCGCCTCAACCAGAACGTCAGCCCTACCCGCTAAGGAAGTGGTCGGGTAGACAGGAGGCGCCTGGGCGCGCGGACTAGTCGACTGGTCTGATTTCTCCCGCCCTGTCGAACCGTGCGTGCGGTTCTCCCCCACATCGAATGCTGCACACGGGCCGACAACAGTTGGCGGCGATCTCCCGCTCGATGGCCGGATTGCAGCGCGAGCCTACCTCCTTGAAGCCCCGGGTGGATTTTCTCGGCAGCCTGCTCGTGAGGGGCGTGGACTAGCGTATGCCGCGATGCGGCAGATGCGCGGTTTCAGAATGTCGTTGGTCGGCGCCGGCGTGCTGGCTGGAGCCCTTACCATCGTGGTGGCTTCGATGCTGGCCGTGTCGACGCGGGTGGCGCGTGCCACGACGGCGGCGGTTGGGGCCGTGTCCGCCGCAGTGGTGCCAGATTTCGGGAAGCGCGAGGCGCACTTCTATGTGCCGGCGGCTGGCCGCGCGGTCAATACCAAGCACTCCGACCACGTGGTCGGGAACGGTAGGCCGGCGAGCTGCACGTCGACGGCCGTGGTGCGCGACGTTGCTGCGGGTGGCATCGTCACCTTCAACTGTGGGGCGAAGCCCCTCACCATCGTGATGACCAGGACCGCCCGCGTGATCAAGACGCGGCGCCTGGTGGTGTTGGACGGCGGCGGTCTGATCACCCTGAGCGGAGGCGGCAAGCGCCGAATCCTGTTTTCGGATACGTGCGAAGGCACGTGGTCAACGGATGACTGCGTCAATCAGCCGTATCCGCGAATCGTGGTGCAGAACATCGTGTTCAAGGACGGCTACAACAGCACGCATCAAGCCGCATGCACGGCCAACATCCCGAGGTGCTGGTACGGCGGGGTCGACGGCGGCGGAGCCATCTACGTCGAGGGCGGGCAGTTCAAGGCGGTCAACTCGCGGTTCGTCAACAACCGTTGTTACGCCTACGGTCCTGATCTGGGCGGAGGGGCGCTTCGCGCCCTTGCCCAGTATGAGAACCGTCCCATATACATCACCCACGACACGTTCCGCGGTGGCCGCTGCTCGAACGGCGGAGCGTTGAGCAGCATCAGCGTCCAGTGGGACGTCCTCAACAGCAACTTCACGAACAACAGGGCTATCGGCTGGGGGGCCAACCCGGCCTCGCGCGACACGCCAGGAGGCGGCAGCGGCGGCGCCATCTACCTCGATGGCCAGGACGACAACGCGCTGATCGCAGGCACCGTAATGGACGAGAATTGGGCCAGAGAGGGCGGCGGCGCCGTGTTCGACGTAGTGGACGCCGGCTGGGGCACTCTGACTTTCAACGAGTCGCATCTTCACAACAACGTCAGCGGAGAGTTCCAGACCTTCCCCGGCATCTACTACGACATCGACGGGCACGATAGAGCCCCGACGATGGTCAAATCCACGGACAGCTGACCCATTCACCGCCCGGCCTTGGCCGCGTCCCCCGTGGAGGACGGCTGCCCAGGTCTTGGGGTCGTCCACCGCCACGCGATTGACCGAGCACGGACCGAACGGCCACCGACGCCGGCACCGGACAGGCACTTTCGGCGCATCCGGCTCGAGCAATTCGATGGCGCACAGTATGTATGATCCGCGTGTCGGGGACGTTTGCTTACAAGGGGCGTGATGTTTCGAAGGGGTCAGATTCGCTTGCGCAGCCCCGCACGGGCGGCAAGGGCTGCTGTCGCCGCGGGCCTTGTTGTGGGGGCCGTGACGGCGCTGGCGGTGATGCCGATTTCCGCCGCGTCTGCGCGAAAGGCCTTTCCCAGCGCCCGTGGCCTAGCGGTCTCGCCGCAGGAGGCCACGATCGACCCACCGCCGTCGGTAACGGTCGACACGAACGCACGCGGCGGCACCGGGATCCTGATCGAGGCGCCGACGCGCCAGTTCGACGCGTTTTATCAGGGCGAGTCGGGCATGTGGTTGCACGTCGTGGTCCTGAACCGAGACGACCTCGCGCTCGTCTCTAACACAAATTACGACTGCCCTGAGGCAACCCAGCACCCCTACCCATCGCAGGTGGAGAAGCTCAAACCTTGCATCGACAAGGTAAGGGCCGCCCTGGCCAAGCTTGAGAACCGCGATCACACGAACCTTGTGATCGCGACCTCGCAGTACGACGGCAAGGACGCGAACGTCCAGCCGCCGGTCGGCATGATCAGCGCGCTTCAGCCGTCGCTTGGGGCAGGCGCGTGGGATTGGTGGAACCCCAGTACCAAAGTGGTGCGGGGGACCTACTCAGCGATCGGCATTCCCGGCCAGCCGGGTCTGGCCAGAGAGAAGATCGCCGGGCAGTTGGACGCGGGATCGGGGCGCCTGATCAACAACCTGGGCCGTGACAACGACGGCAAATACGTGCTTGTGCCGGGGGAGCAGATCGAGTACGACACGCAGGCCTCGGGGTCGGACGCGAAAACGAACGTGATTAAGGTCGGTGACAAGCGCTACAGGTACGAAGAGCCGGGCGGACCTAACGGCATGAACGGATTCCTGATGCTGGTTGTGGATACGCAGAGCCTCGAGGCCAAGCAGTACTTCTTCCACTACGCCGAAACTGACGAAATGGTGAATACCCTTCGTGCGGTCAATAACGACGCCGTCAAGCCGTTTTCGCGGCCGAAGCTCGTCTTTGTCGCCAGCCGCGGGCACATCCGTCCTGGAGCGGACATGGCCCGACTGGCCGAGCAGCTCACCAGAGACGGAGGCACGCGCACTCGTTTCATGGATGCGGTCTGGCACAGCAGCATCGATGCGCCGTACTCCTACACCCTGGTGGGCCGGGCAGCCACGGGTACGGGCAGTGGTCTGGAAGCGGTTGGTGGGCCAAAGAGCGGCACGACCCTGAACACCGTGCCGCTGACCGGGACGCTTGAGCGCACCGGTCCCTACTACGACTTCAGGCCACAGAGCGCGGCCAACGCGATTTCGCAGACCGCGCGCAACGACGTCTTGACCGGCGCCGTCCAGCTGCTGCAGACGGTCGGGCGCTTGCAGAGCGATTGGCCCGAGCAGGGAAACGCCGAGCGTACGGCGGCGATCGAGTACCTGGGCGAGAAAGTCCTCGACACGAAATACCCGCGGACGCAGTATTGGACGATGCCCTGGACTGCAAACAGGTGGAACAAGATCTCAGCCAAGATCGCCCAGCAGTCCTATCCATCCATTACGGCATTCGGACCCGAGGCCTTCGACTGGGCGAAGGACGAGCTGGAGAAAGAGATCGGGTGGTTGAACAGCGAGCACGAGTATCTGGATGACCGGGCGCAACCGTTCAACGACGCCACGCTCAAGAGCTGGTCCGAGCTTCAGGCGATCGCAAGCGAGATCGACAAAGAGGTCAAGGCTCCCGAGCAGACAGTGACCGAGGTGCAGGCGAAGGCGATCCTCGATTTCGCCCTCGATCTAAGCAAGGAGGCGCCGCTCGGTATCGGCAAGGCGATCGCGGCCGAGGAGGCGCTCTATAAACTCGCGATGGGGGTCTCGACGTTCGGCGGCGAGCCGGTGGAGGACGCGTATTCGGTGAAGGTCGGCCAGGCCGGCAAGGCGCTGGTGGACCGGATGACCGCCGCCGAGCACTATCTCTCCACGGAGGTGCCCGAGACGGTCGCGAGCGACTACGAGAAGCTCAAGATCGTCGGATCGTGCGGATCGCCGCTGAAAGAGGAGCAAGCCGCCTGTCCATTCAACGCGAGCGACTGGCACTTCACGAGCCTGGACCAGACACACGCCGCGGCGGGACTATTGCGCGGCTCCAAGGTGGCGGCCTACGGGGCGCTGCTGCCGGCGAAGTACAAAGCCTGGCGGCTTCCGTTCAGCAAATACAAGGCGGCCAACAAGAAGTACGCAGGGCGTGCTTTTCTGGAGTGCTTCTATCCCTTCAAAGACGAGCCCGAGACGGGGCAGGTCGCCGTCCCGGAATCCGCCTTCGAGGACGGCGACTACGAGGTCACCGCACTCGGAAACCGTACGGGAGGCGGCCTGATCGACGACAGGTACAAGATGGAGGTCCCGCTTGCAAGCGTGACGAACCCGTTGTTCGGGGCCGGTTCCGGCGAACTGGAGATCAACAAGGAAGAATTCTTCTCACGCTTTTTCCCGAGCCCAGAAACCAACCTTCACTACCCCGACCGGGACACACCCACCGGCTGGGATCTAAACCTCTGCCAGTAGGGGTAGACAGGGCTGGGACATTTCCGGCGCGAAGGAAGTCGAGGTGCCCGGGGCATCCGATAGCGGTCGATCAGGTGCCACCGATCAATGACCGCGCCTCCGCGGGGCCGACTACGAGATCGTGAAGGTCGCCGCCAACCTCGAGTCGACCGGACTGTTCGACGCGGCCGACCTTCACGGGCTCGAAGCCAGCCGTTCGGATCAACCGTTCGACTTGCCAGCCGGCACGCTTGTCGTCCGTCGCGTAGAAGAGAACGGCCAGCTCTGGTGACCGGTTGCTAGAGGACTCGAGGAGATCGCCCGACATGCTGCCAAACGCCATGGCCAGGCGCGCCCCCTCCGGCAGCCACCCAGCTACAACCTTGCCAGAGGATTGCCGATCCGGCAGCAGACGCACGATTTTCCCTTGTGCATCGAGGCCTACCGGGTTGCTCGGAACGGCCACAAGCTTGTCGGTTAGCGAGTCGGCGATCTCTTCTATGACGCCCTGCAGCACGCCAAATCGCAGCGCAAGGATGACGGCATCGGCGCCTTGCAACGCGTCGCGGTTGTCGCTGGCAGCGGCCGCACCTCGCCCGATCGCCGCAGCCAGCGTTCGTGCCGACTCTGTGTCGGCGCTCGAGAGACGCAGGGTCTCGCCGCCTGACGCGAGCCGGCGGGCGATGACCGAGCCGAGCCCTCCGGTGCCGATGATCGCGGTGCTCATGACGCGAACCCGTCTCTCAAGTCGTCGGCTCGGATGGCCAGTGAGCGGGCGTCCAGTCCCCTTCTGGGTCCGTGGTTTGTCCGACTTCGATGATGTGTCCGTCGGGATCGCGGATGTAGCAGCGGATCTCGTACTGGTGCTGTTTCGGCGGCGTCAGGAATTCGGCGCCACGAGCGCTCCATTCGGCGTAGACGGCCGCGATGTCTTTGACCCGGATGTTCAGGAAGCTGCTGACCCGGTCGGGATCGCGTGGCGTCTGGAGGGTGACCGTAGGCTTGTCGTCCGTCGGTCCACCGCCAACGCTGATGACGATCCAGCTGTTCGATAGTGCGACATTGGTCGGCTCTCCGGACGGCTTCCCGGAGAAGACGACCCTGCCGCCGAGTACTTCGGTGTAGAAGCGCCGAGAGCGCTCGACATCGTCCGAGACGATGAAGTGGGTGAGCACTAGCCCCTCTGGAGGCGTACTCGATGGCCACTGAGCGGGCGCCCAGTCCCCTTCTGGGTCCGTGGTTTGTCCGACTTCGATGATGTGTCCGTCGGGATCGCGGATGTAGCAGCGGATCTCGTACTGGTGCTGTTTCGGCGGCGTCAGGAATTCGGCGCCACGAGCGCTCCATTCGGCGTACACGGCCGCGATGTCTTTGACCCGGATGTTCAGGAAGCTGCTGACCCGGTCGGGATCGCGTGGCGTCTGGAGGGTGACCGTAGGCTTGTCGTCGGTCGGTCCACCGCCAACGTTGATGATGATCCAGCTGTCGGATAGCGCGACGTAGGTCAGCCCTCCGGGGCCGGAGAAGGCCAGCCTGCCGCCGAGTACTTCGGTGTAGAAGCGCCGAGAGCGCTCGACATCGTCCGAGACGATGAAGTGGGTGAGCACAATCCCCTCCGGGGGCGGTGGGAGCTCTGCCATCTGGCACCTCGATTGGTTGGGCCTCACACCCCGCTCCGACCGGGTCTGGAGCCGGTGTCCTATCGAACGCGCATTCCATCTCCTTTCACGGCACGGGTCAAGAACCCGTTCGATCCGCGCCGGGGTGGGTGGAGGTCGCCGAGAGCCCGGTGTTTTCGGACTCTGAGCGCCAGTACCAACATCGCCTACCTCTGGTTGCCGACCGCAGCGACCAGCCAGCCAGCACGACCCCGTGAGGCGTGATTCAAAACCAGCACCCGCTTAGCAGGCACTTCGCAAGATCAGCAGTCCGTTGCCGGCCAAGCGGGAGCGACGGGACTCGAACCCGCGACCTCCGGCCTGACAGGGCCAAACATACGTTTGCCCACGGGTGCCCGAAGTCGTTGCTCTCATCGACGCTCGATCGCAGGTCGGGGACCCGCGGCGGCCGGACGTGATCGAAGAACCCACCCCACCCGTCGTAGACGACGAACAGAGCACCTCGCTTCCACTGCGGCGAGGCCATGAATTCGTGCACCACATCGGCGATGAACGCTTGGCCCACGCGCACGTCTCCGTGCGGATAGTCGTCGCCGGAGGTTCCCGCATCCTCCCCCTGGAACGACGGGTCGACGAACGACAGGGGCGGCAGCGTGCCGTGCGCGGCCATCTCGTAGAACTGCGCGTGTTGGACAGGCACGGGGAGAGAACCCCGCCAAATGCGCGCCGCTGAGCCGGATTGAGCAGGATTGCGGTGTTGCGCAAGGAATTTTGCGCGCATGCTGCTTGCAACCGAGGTTGCATGTCCCCTGTCGTATGCCGAGCTCGGGGAGCTGGTGGCTGCGCAGGCCGCGCGGATCGCGGGGCTGGAGGTCGTCGTCGCGGAGTTGCGTGCCCAGCTCGATCAGAACTCGCGGAACTCGTCGCGGCCGCCGTCGGCGGATGGGTACGCGATGCCGACCGTGGATCGGAACCGGAGTTTGCGTCGTCGGTTGGGTCGCGGGCCGGGCGGTCAGCCGGGGCATGAGGGTCATCATCTCGAGCGTCGCGTGGATCCCGATCGGGCGGTGCTGCACCGGGTCGAGGTGTGCGGTTGCTGTGGGCGGGATGTGACTGAGGCGCCGATCGTGGAGTCGCAGTCGCGCCAAGTGTTCGATCTGCCAGCGCTGCCGGGGCTTGAGTGTGTCGCGCGCTGGATCCAGAAGCGCCGCTGTGAGTGCGGGAATCTGGCGAGCTCGAGCTTCCCTGAAGGGGTCACGGCGCCGGTCTGTTACGGCCCGCGGATCCGGGCGCTGGGGGTCTATCTGGTGTCCTATCAGCATCTGCCGTACGAGCGGGCGGCGGAGATCCTGTCCGACTGGGCGCACGCGCCGATCTTGGTCGGCACATTGCAGGCGTTCGTGGCGCAGGGAGCGGCGGGCCTGGAGGGGTTTCTGGAGGAGATCCGCTCGCAGCTCGCCAGCGCTGAGGTTGCGCACTTCGATGAGACCGGCGGGCGGATCGGCGGCCGGCTGTCCTGGATCCATTCAGCCTCGACCGAGACGCTGACACTGTTGAGCGCGCACCGCGAGCGCGGGGTTGAGGCGATGAACGACGCCGGCGTGCTGCCCGCGTTCAGCGGCGTCGCGGTCCATGACGGTTGGGCTTCATACCGGAACTTCGAGGACGCGCTGCACGCGCTGTGCGGCGCTCATCATCTGCGCGAGCTGACCGGCGCCGAGGAGCAAGGCCAGACGTGGGCGGTGGGGATGAGCTGCCTGCTTTTGGACACCAGGGGCGCCGTCGACGAGGCCAAGGCGGCCGGGGACAGGCAATTGTCGGCGAAGACGCTCGCTGAGCTTCACGCCAGCTACCGTGAGCTGATCGAGCTCGGCTACGAGGAGAACCCCGGCCTCGCCGGCCAGGATGAAGGCCGGCGCTCGAGGCGCACGAAAGCGCAGAACCTGCTGCTGCGTCTCGATGAACGCGAGCAGGAGGTGTTGAGGTTCGCGCACGACTTCTGGGTGCCGTTCGACAACAACCTCTCCGAGCGGGATCTCCGGATGATCAAGCTGCAGCAGAAGATCTCCGGCTGCTGGCGCACCACCCAGGGGGCCGAGCGGTTTCTGGCGATCCGCTCCTACCTCTCCACCGCTCGCAAGCAAGGGCAGCGCCCGATCGACGTGCTCGCTGCACTGGCTGCCGGCCAGCCGTGGCTGTCCGGCCGCGCCGCCGGGCTGAGCGGTTCGGTCCGCCCCAGGCGCGATCCTTCCAGCGGTGAGTAAACGCTCCCGCCGACGCCCGGCGCAGCGGCCGCCCACGCCCCGGCCCGCGCCATCCGTGGCGGTCGCGCCGGCGCGCGGTCCCGAGCCTGAGCGGCTCTTGTTGGACCAGATCGCCGCCGGCGAGCTCGACCCGTATCTGGTCGCGATCGCCGAAGCCGTCCACGCCCGCCACGAGCTGCTGCACACGGTCAACTCGCAGAAGGCGCTCGCCATGCTCTGCGTCGGCGACCGCGTGCGGATCAACCACCACGCCAGCCCCCAATACCTGCACGGCGTCCACGGGATCGTCACCGAACTCGACACTCACACCGCGCTCGTGTGCGTGCACGGACCGATCGGCCGCTTCAAGAGCGGCGAGATCCGCTGCCCACCCCTCGTACTCGACCGACTCAACCCAACCGCGTGAGGAGCAGACCATGAGCCGCGCCCGCCAAGCCGACCCCGACCTCGACAACCTGATCGACGAGATCACCGTCGACTGTCACGACGAATACGAGCAACTCACTGGGTTTGAGAATGCATTCGACGAGGACGCTGACTTCCCGTGCCCCGCCACGGTCGTCGGCGAGACGATCGAGGTGCTATCAGTCGCTGCCGACGACGACCGACGCGAACTGATCGCCACCTGCCAGCGCAACGGCAAGCGCTACGAGATCGCGCTGCTCGACGTCGCCATCGACGGCGACCCCGCCACCTCAAGACTCCTCGCCGCATACCGCCGCTGGAGCGGCACCTGAATAGTTACAACGTCCCTTCGAGTTCATCCCGGCTGAGCCGGGGATACAACAGAGCGCCTCGCGGCGCATTTCGCTTCTCGGTCATCCTGTTCCCGCCGGGGAGTTGGGCCCTCCTCACGGTCGGCTTACCGAACACGCCCAACCGCGCGCCCGGACCTCGACGGGGTTTCCCCGTTCCGCACACACGAGCAGCGACCGGGAAGGGCGCCCTCTAAACCCCGGGGACAACGGTGCTCACCCCGACCGAGGCGACTTCCGGCCGGGCGCCGCCCACATCACAGCAGCCAGTCCCTGCACCCTGCCGCACTTCCCATCGACAGGGGCCGCATAACCAGGCACTCCGAGAGGGTTCACGCAATTCGCCCGTCCGGTCCTCCCCTCGCCTGTAGCCGCCCGGATGGAACGGGCCGCCCTCGGGCTTTCCCCCGGGCTTCGCACCCCGCCGACCAAGAGCCGGACGACGCACGCCAGGGTGGGGACAGGCCATCGAGCACGGACCTGGAACTACACGCTCAACTCATCAGTCGATCTCCAATCCGGTAGTTCACTCGCTGTGTGCGACCTCGGGTCGCACGTCGCCATTGGGATCGTCCGCTCGGTGGCGGGCCAGATGACGAAAGCACTCGCCGGCGACTTGCTCGCGTTCCGCGCAAGGGAGGTGCACCCGGCGGGGACCGCGGGATGCGCGCCGCACGGCGAAAGCAGGAGCCGCTCACCTGCACGACCGACCACGAGAGCTCCTCAATTTCTCGAGGTCGTTGAGGCGCCTGCTCTTGGGGGCGCACATCGGCGGGCGTTCACGCTGGCCCCGATCGGAGCACTCCATCGTCGGGCAGGATCGCGTGGGCATAGATCTACTCAGACCCGCGCATAGCCGGCACGGGAGGTTTGTGCTACCCCTCGGATGGGAGGCCGCAGGTGCCAGACTGCAGCTATTGCCCAGGCACCCCGGCGCATCACGAACGATCCCCTCGAGGAGATCAACCGGCGCATCCGCGATCACCCCGGCAGCGTGGAGCACCAGCGCATCGACGGCCTCGGCCAGACCCTAATGATCTTCAGGCGCAATTGGGCTGAGCTCAGCATGGTCTTGGAGGCGCCGACGAAGGACTACGGGCTTGCGATGGGGCTCGTCCAGAACGCGCATCGTCCGGACGTGCGCGACCAGTTCAGGCTGGAGATGGTCCAGCGCCTGCACAAGTACGTCGCCAGTGCGGGCACCCTCGTCGACCACAGCCGCCGCATCATGCGTGATCGCGTCGGTTCGATCGGGGCGGAATTCGAGCGTCGCAAGGAGGCGTTCCTCGCGAACCCGGAGGTCCATTTCATCACGGGTCTTCGGAACTTCACCCTCCACCGAGAGCTCGCATTCATCGGACACAGGCTCAGCTTTACCAACATGAACACGGACGATCCGCAATGGTCGAGCGAGGTCCAGCTGAACGTTGAGAACCTCTTAACTTGGGACGGGTGGTCGCCCCAAGCGCGGGAGTTCGCGGAGGCCCAGGGGACCGTCATGGTTCTCCGTCCGGTCATCGATGACCACGGCCGCCTCATCCTGGAGCTGAACGTTTGGCTCGTGAACGCCCTCGGGGACGCGGACCGGGAGGCGCTCGAACAGGTCAACGAGCTTGTCGTCGAACGCAACGCGATCCTCATGCGCACGGATCTCGGCGAGGCGAAGCGCATGACCGAGGAATGGACGAGGCGCCGCAACATGCCCGCCGAGGCGTTGAGGATGGAGCCGCCCTTCCCATTCCCCGCGCAGCCGGCCAGCTACCAGGCGCAGCCGGCGGAGCACGCATCGCCGGCGCCTGGGACGGACTCGGACGCTGAGCCGGCAGGCGACGACGTCGCACAGCCAGACGGTCGACACTAGTCGGCGGGCGCTCTCCGCCCTGCGTTCGCAAACCGCCGGTCGGTGCATCGTGAGACCGCCCGCAGTCGCACCGTGACCCGCATTCCGCGCGCTTTGCAGGGCAGTCGGCATGACGCCCGAGATGCTCGTCGCGGAATCAGAGCAGGGCTCAGGCCCGATCCGATCAGGGGTTTCCGAGAGCAACCGTCCGCGCTGCCGGATCACGCCTGAACCGGAAGCGCCGGTGTCGACGCCGTCGTGGCCGCTTTTGTGCTTGCGGCTTTCCGACGTTCAGTTAACGCGCAGAGCAAGCCAACTTGGCCTTTGGTCGGCGATACGGCACGCGGGCAGGGTGAAGCGGTGTGGCGGACGCTCGTGGCGGCGTCTCGCCGGTGCCCGCCGGTCAGTGACCGGTTAGGTGGATGATGCCGATGCTGTCGAGGCCGTCGAGTACGAGTTGGACGGCGAGTGCCGCCAGCAGGATGCCGAAGATCTTCTCGGTGATGAGCATGCGACTTTCGTCCAGATGGTCGCTAGCCCGGTTAGCCAGCCGGAATACGCCCACGTCGATCGCGAGCACCAGAGCGAGGACGCCGAGGACCATGGCGAAGACGGCGACTGAGTCGGCCTCGGCGGAGAGGGTCACGAGTGCGACGATCCCTGCTGGGTTCAAGAGGTAGGGGATCGCGAGCGGGAACACGGCGATGCGCATCGGATCGCGTCCCGTGACGGCCCCGTTGCCGTCGGGTTCCGCATTCCCACGGACCATCGTGATCGCGATGATGAAGAGGATGATTCCCCCGGCGATCGAGAGCGAGCCGGTCGAGAAGTGAAGCAACCTGGAGAGGAACTCGCCGAGCCCGACGAGGATCAGGGCAACGACGGCGGCGGTGGTCAGCATCTTGCGGACGATCAGGGCCTTGGTTGCACCGTCGAGGGGGGCGGTGATCTCCACAAAGGGCACGAGGGCGATCTTCGGACCGATCCCGATCAGCAGCAGCAGGAAGGTGTCGACCACCAGGTAGATGTCGATTGACGTGTGCTTCATCGCGCCGGCTTAGCTCTTACCGTGTGGGCCCGGGCGTCGGAATCCGTCCGAGGTAGGGCTGGCACGGGAGCCCGCGTACGCCGAGGCCGGAGATCGCGAACACTCGCCCGGAGTCGGGCTGCCGGGCCCGGGCGTCGTCGTCGAGTCCCTCCCGGGCGGTGGTTATGAACAGCGTCGCCCGGTCGGGGCCGCCGAAGGCGCACGAGGTTGGTCGCTCGACCGGCAGCTCAAGGCTGGCGAGGAGCGATCCGTCGGGCGCGTAGCGGTTGACGGCCCCGCCGCCCCATAGCGCGACCCAAATCCCGTCTTCCTCATCGACGGTGAGCCCGTCGGGCACGACACCGGGCCGGTCGCTGCGCACGAGCGTGCGGCGGTTGGTGATCGCCCCCCTGTCGCCATCGAACCGGAACGAGTCGAGGCAGCCGGTACCGCTGTCGTTCAGATACATCGTGCTGCCGTCGGTGCTCCACCCGATCCCGTTCGCGATCGTCAGTCCGGTGAGCGCGGTGGTGCAGCTGCCGTCAAGCTCGAGGCGGTAGAGCGCGCCGGCGCCGGGCGACTCGTCGTAGGCCATCGTTCCGGCCCAGAAGCGCCCCTGCGGGTCGCATGCTCCATCGTTCATCCGCACGTCGGTCCGACCGGCCTCAGGCTGGGCCAGTTCCCGCACCGATCCGTCCTCGTTGACGAACAGGAATCCCGGTCCAGCGGCCACGACGTATCCGCCGTCGACGGCGGGCGCGAGCGCGCCGACGTGCCGGTCGAGGGTGATCGTGACCACGTGGTCGAGGCTGCCGTCGTCGGCGAGCGTACCGCGATGTATGTGTCGGCCAAGGATGTCGACCCACAGCAGCTCCTGGCGTTCCTCGTGCCACCGCGGTCCCTCGCTGAGCCGCCCCGGCGTCACCGACCACGGCTCAGCGTTCGGAGGCGTCATGCCGTGAGATCGACTACGACTTTGATGTCTTGCGGCTGGCGTTCGAGCGCCTCGGTCCAGCGAGTGAGCGGCACGCGGCGGGTGATCATCCCCCGCAGCCAGTCCGGATCGGCAGTCGCGAGCGAGTCGACGGCCTGCTCCCAGTGGCGCCGCCCGGCGTTCACCGTCCCGAACAGGACCAGGTTGCGCAGCACTGCGTTGCGATTCATCGTGGTCGCGTCGACGTCGAACTGCGGTTCGACGTTCATGATCCCGGTCAGGCAAATGATCCCGCCGCTGACGACCCGCTGGGCGGCCGACCGTCCGACTGCGCCGAGGCCGGTGCATTCGATCACGACCTCGACGTCGGCGTCGACATCCGCGGCTTCGCCGGCGTGGTAGTGCGCGCCGAGGGCCTCGACGAGGTCGCGCTTGGGGCCCCCGGTCGCCAGGTCGACGACGTGCACCTCGTACCCGCGTTGCACACCGAGCAGGCACGCCAGTAGCCCGATCGGCCCGGCGCCGGTGACCAGCGCCCGGCCGCGGAGGAAGAACGCGCGTTGCGAGATCCGGTCGACCTGATCCCACGCCTTCGCTAGCACCGACGTCGGCTCGAGCAACACGCCCAGGTCGCCCAGCGCGGTCGGGATCGCCAGCGCGAAGTCGGGCTCGACGCGCCACTGCTCGCTCCCGTATCCGTGGCGGCGGACGATCCCGCGCTCGGCGAACCGGTTATTGCGGCACATGTCCCACTCGCCGGCGGCGCACGCCGGGCACGGAACCGGATCGGGCCGGCGCACGATCCCGACGACCAGATCCCCGGCATGAAAGCCCGAGCCGGGCGGTGCTTCGAGCACCTCGCCCAGACTCTCGTGGCCGATGATCAGCTTGCTCTCGCCCGCTGGGGCCTCGCCGTACCCGCCCTCGACGATCTCACGGTCTGTGCCGCACACGCCCATTCCGAGCCCACGGACCAGCAGAGCCCCGTCCTCCTTCGCCGGCGCGGGAACCTCCTCGATACTCACAGTTCCCCGCTGGCCTGGCACCGCCGTGATCGCTCGCATCGCGCTAACACTCCCACAGCACCACCGACGCTGCATCATCCAAAACGGACGACGCCAGCTACCACCCTCACCGGGAGAATCGTCAGCGTGACTTCATCGGGCGCCACGAGCCTCGACGTCGTGGTGATCGGCGCCGGACCGGCGGGCGTGGTCGCCGCACTTCGCGCGGCCCGACTCGGAGCCCGCACCGCGCTCGTCACGCACGACGAGTTCGGAGGGATGGCCGCCAACGACGGACCGGTGCCCGTCCGAACGTTGGCGCACGCCGCCCGGCTGCTCCGCGAAGCCTCCCAGCTCCCACGCTACGGCATCAGCACGGGCGAGCCGGCGCTCGACTACGCGCGGCTGCTCGATCGCGTCCGGGAGGTCACGAGCGACGTACGTACGCACTCGCTGCTGCGCGAAGAGCTCCAACAGTCCGGGGTCACGCTTCACGAGCACGCCGGTGTCGCTCGGTTTACCGAGCCGCACGTGATCGAGTCCGAGCACGCCCCACGCCTGCACGCCGCGAAGAGCATCATCTGCACCGGCGGCATTCCACGCCGACTCGACCTTCCCGGCTTCGAGCTGGCCTGCACCCACAGCGACGCCTGGACCCTCACCTCCGCCCCTCCTTCGATGCTGGTGATCGGCGCCGGCGCCACCGGAGTGCAGCTCGCCTCGATCTTCAACGCTTTCGGGTCACGCGTCACGCTATTCGAGGCCGCCCCGCGGATCCTCATGACTGAGGATCAAGACGTCGCCGCCGCGGTCAGCGGAGCGCTAGCCGCGTCCGGGATCCAGGTCCTCGAGAGCGCCGGGACGATCGACCGCCTCGAGGCCCGCCCCGCCGGAGTCAGACTGACCTACTCACACGACGGCACCTCACACCACGTCGACACCACGCTCACAGTGGTCGCCGTCGGCTGGATTGCCAACACTGCCGAACTCAACCTTGGCGCCGCCGGCGTCCAGACGAACCAGCGCGGCTACGTGCAGGTGGACGCTCAGCTTCGCACCACCGCACCGCACATCTTCGCCGCCGGGGATGTCACCGGACACGTGATGGTCGTGCACGAGGCGGCTCGCGAGGCGTACCTGGCGGCCACCAACGCGGTCCTCGGAGCCACGACCGCCCTGCCAGCTGAGGTCAGCCCCCTCGGCAGCTTCACCGACCCCGAATACGCCTCCGTCGGACTCACCGAGACGATGGCCCGCAAGACCCGCGAGGTCGTCATCGCAACCCAGCGATTCGACTCGCTGCCAAGACCGATCATCGACGGACGCCTCACCGGCTTTTGCAAACTCATCGCCGACCGCGAGCACCACACCATCCTCGGCTGCCACATCGTCGGAGAACGCGCCGTCGAACTCGCTCAGCTCGCGGCGATCGCGATGGCAGCCGACATGAAGGTCGAGCAACTCGCGCTTGTCCCCTTCTCATTCCCCACGTACGCCAATGCGCTCGGACGCGCAGCCATCAAAGCGGCCCGCGACCTCGACATTCACATCAGCTCCGCCGAACAGCGCCTATCCGACGCCGCCGAAGCCGCGACAATGGCGAGCTGAGTTCACCGGGCTCTGGCACCCACCAGGCGCCCATGCGCCAGCGAGGGTGACGAGCACCTCATCGCCATCGACGAGCGCCTTGCTTTGTGCGACTAGCGAGCACGCCGCCGAGCGCTCCACCGCCGAGCTCTCCGAACCCGGTGCTAGCCGGAGCCCCGGACCTTTCACGCACCAGAGCAGCAGCCGCCCAGGCGACAATCTCGCTACGGCTCGAGGCAGCGGCCCAACCTCGGACTGCTGGTCGCCCGCGAGCTAGCGGACCGGGCCGCCGTCGAGCGCCCGGAACTGAGGCTGCCAGTTGGTCGTCCACCGCGTCGTTCCGGTCCGCGGAGCTGCGGACTTCGTGGATGTGCTTGGGGCTCAATGGGGCGGACCCGAAGCGCTGGGTCGCGACGATCGGGGGGTGCAGTTGTCAGCTTGCTACGCCAGGCGGCGTGAGACCAATCGCGGCGCTCACGATCGCATCCACCTGTGGATCGGCGAGCAACGGACGAGCGCCTTGGCGACATCGGGCTGCTTGGCCACGGCGAGGCGAGGACTAGCTAGCTAGCGGTATTGGCGTGCTTGAACTTCGAGCAGTCTCTTGCGAAATTCAGCATCGATCGGTGCGAGTCTTTGATCGAGCTTCCAAGCAGCGATCGCCTCGCCGAGCCATCCGGTTAGGCTGCTCATCGCACTTTCGTCGGAGAAGGCGAGCACGAGCCGCGCGCCGGGATGGCTGCGCTGCAGGGTGATGAGCTTGAGAACGTCCAGGGCCACCTTGCGCTTCTGGCCCGCCCTTCATCGGGCCGACGTGCGCGAACGCCTCGGTGAAGCTCTGAGGTCGGCGCTGACTCCGTCGACTTCCACCCATGTGCCTCTCGGGAGGTCGACGCGGCGAGGCGCGAGCACCGTTCCCAGTTGTGCGCCGATGGCCTTGAGGATGACCGCCTCGGCCTCGGGCTGGATTGCGGAGTCGCTGGCGTGGGGCACCGGTCGACCCTACCGTGCGCGGTGTCGGGGCAGCGCGTCACGTCGCCCGCAGCGTCATCAGCGCATGGCGCGCGCGGAAGTCGGCGGACCCATCAGACGATCGCATCCACTGCTGAGCCGGGTTCGAATCTGCGATCGCTTCGGCGACAACGGAGCGGCCAGCGCTCCGACCCGGCGCATGAGCGGTCCGCGATCGATGCAATCGTCCCGTCCGCTCCAGTTGCGGGCGTGGGCAACGACTGGCGGGGGAGCTGATGACATCAACAAGGCAGCCTCTCGTGTGATGCCCAGTCGTGATGTCCAATGGCTTGCGATCGCGCGAGCGGCGAGCGTCAACAGTCCAAAAGCACCCGCTTAGCAGGCACTTCGCAAGCGGGAGCGACGGGACTCGAACCCGCGACCTCCGGCGTGACAGGCCGGCGCTCTAACCAACTGAGCTACGCCCCCTCTGGGGGTCTCCAAGTATGGCAAGAGAGATTCGTGCTCGTCCGCCGCAACTTTCGAGACGCTGATGAGTTTAGGAGGTCGATAAAGCTCCCGGAGGACGCACTCAACCCGGCCGTGAGTGCGTTTGGGATCAGCGACGGGGACCCAGATGGGTCCCCGTCGTGGTTAAGGGGTGGGCGCGGGCGACGAGGCCCGTGGGGCTACCGCCCCGGCGCGGCGCCGGGCGCCGCTGGGGGTGTGGGCGAGAGCCGGAACGCCTTCCGGACGCCCTCGGGCAGGTACCAGTTCCAGCGCCCGAGGAGCTTCATCGTCGCCGGTACCAGCAGCGCGCGCACGATCGTGGCGTCGAGCAGGATGGCCGCCGACAGGCCGATGCCGAACTCCTGCAGGCCGATGAACCGGCCGGCGGTGAAGCCCGAGAAGGCGGCGATCATGATGATCGCGGCGGCCGTGATGATCCGGCCGGTGTGCTCGAGTCCGTAGGCGACCGACTGGTCGTTGTCGTGGGTGGCGTCCCACTCCTCGCGCATCCGCGAGAGCAGGAAGACCTCGTAGTCCATCGACAGGCCGAACAGCACGGCGAACAAAAAGATCGGGATCCAGCCCTCGATCTGCGGCGAGCTCGTCAGTCCGAGCAGCGTGTGCCCCCAGCCATGCTGGAACAACATCACCAGCACGCCGTAGGTGGCGGCCACCGACAGCAGGTTCATGAACACGGCCTTGATTGGCAGCACGACTGAGCGGAATGCCCGCAGCAGCAGGAAGTAGCTGATCACCAGGACGGCCGCCACGAGCCAGGGGAAGGCGCTGTAGGCCTTGGCCAGGAAGTCGACCCCGAACTCGGGCGCCCCGGTCACGACCACGTGCACGCTGCTGGGGAAGCGCGCATCGGGCACGTAGTGGTTGCGTATTCGATCCACCAGGGTCATCGCGGTATGGGTCCCGGAATCGCCGTACCCGGCGGCCCGGACCTGGGCAATCTGATCGGTGGAATCAAGCAGGCTGGCCTCGTGTGCCCGCACCGCCGAGAGAAGCACCGGCGCCACCACGGTGCTCGGGTCGATCTCGCGGTCAGGGCGCAGCGACCGCGCCAGGCGCACCTCGGCAGCACGCACGTTTGGCGCCAGCGCGCCACCGGGACGACCCGTGTCGACAACGACCTGGTGCGGCGCCAGGGCGCCGGGCCCAAGCGTCTTCTCCAGCACGATCAACCCATCGGTGGCGTTGGTTCCGCTGGGAATTCCCCGGTTATCGCCACCGGTCAGCTTCAGCTGAAGGGCGGGGAAAGCGATCGCCAGCATCACCGCGGCCGACCCGACCAGAACCGGGATCGGGTGGCGCATGATCATGTGAGCGAGCCGCGTCCAGAAGCCGCGATCGCTGGCGGCTCGCCGCGCCAGCACCGACTTCGGCACGATGCGCAACGAGTTGACCCGCCTGCCCAGCAGGGAGAGCAGGGCCGGCAGGAGCGTGGCCGAGGCCAGCACGCTCACGACCGGGACGAGCAGGCCCCCGATCCCCATCGAGCGGATGAAGGGCAACGGCATGAAGGCCAGCAGGGCCAATCCCACCGCGACGGTGAGGCCCGAGAACACGGTGGCTCGGCCGGCGGTCGCCATCGTCGTGATCAGCGCCTTGTGGGGATCGTCCTGGCGCGCGAGCTCCTCGCGGAAGCGGAACACGACGAGCATCGAATAGTCGATCGCGATCGCGATGCCGATCAGCGAGACGATGTTTGTCACGTACGTGGCCATCTCGAGCATGTGGGCCACGATCCACACCCCGCCGAGGGTGGTTGGGATCGTGATCGCGGCGAACACGAGCGGAACGGCGATTCCGCCGAGCGTCGCGAACATGAACCCGAGCACGATCAGTGCGATGGGGATGGCGATCGACTCGCCGCGGGCAAGATCTTGGTTGTAGAGCGGTTGCGTGTCGTGGTTGATGGCCGGAAACCCCGTGACGTACACCGTGGCACCGGGTATCTGCCCCACGGCCTTACGCACCGCCGGCGTTCGGTCGGAGGCGGGCGCATTTTCCAGCGACGTGTTGACCTGGACGTAGTAGATGCCGTCGCCGGCGGGGAGCGCCGGCCCGGCCTTGCCGTTGGCCAGCACCGCGGCGGCTCGCCCGGCCGCGGCGTCGACGGCACCGCGGTTGACGGCCCCGTTATTCGAGCGCACGACTAGGGTGAAGGCACCGTCGCTGCGCTCGTGGAACCGCGTGCGAAGGATGTTCAAGCCACGTTCGGCATCGGATCCCGGCACGCTGAAGCGGTTGGACAGCAGCGAGCTGAGGCTCGACGCCGCCATCACGCCGAGCACGGCCAGCACGACCCATGTCACCAGCACCACACGACGATGGCGTACGACTACCTCGGTCCACTCCGCCATTGGTTTCGATGTTAGGACGCACCGCCTACGGGCTGTGTGAAACCCATCCACCGAACACACGTTCCAGCTCCATCGCCACCGCGATGGCCACGTGATCCTGGTCGCGGGCGGCCGCGACCTGCACGCCCAATGGCAAACCGCCATCGGAGAGGCCGAGCGGAACCTCGGTCACCGGGACCCCCGCCAGGTTGAAGACCGCCGCCGGCGTGAGCAGCCACGAACGCCCGACCGTGCGTCCGTGCACCGGGGCGACGCGGGGGTGCGCCGGGTGCAGCAGCACGCCGTCGCCGATCGTCTCGACGAGTTCGGAGCCCAAGTCGCGGGCGGATTGCAACAGTCGCTGGCGACGCGATCCCTTCATCTGGGGCAGCCGCTCGGCGGCCAACGTCAGTCGGGTGGGCATGGTGTGGGTGCCGCCGGGCTTGAGGAGTCCTCGCCAACTCGGCGCCTCGTCCCCGGCCTGGAGCAGCAGCTCGGCCGTGGTCTGCGTGGCGCCGTCCTGAAGCGTGACCACGTAGGGCAGGGAGGCGTGACGCCACGACGGCAGGGATGCCCGCCGCACTACCGCTCCGGCGGCGGCGAGGGCCCCGACCGCGCGCTCGCGGGCATCGCGCAGCTCGCGACTCATCGACTGCAGCGAGCTGCCCTCCACCGTGACGACGGGGAGACCCTTGATCGAGACCTCGCCAGGATCGCACAGCCGCACGTCGCGGGCCTGTGAATCGCGGCCATCGGGTCCGGCCATGAGCCGGAGCAGCGGCATGAGGTCCTCACCGCGCCGGGCGATCGGGCCTGTCTGGAGCATCGCCGCCGCCTCGCCTCCACTCGGCGGGAACATGCCCGTGTTGGGGACGACACCGGGCGACGGCTTGTGACCGAAGACGCCGCAGAAGAAGGCGGGAACGCGAATCGAGCCTGCGATGTCGGCGCCGACTCCGAACGGCGAGCCACCACAGCCCACCGCCGCGCCCTCGCCACCGGACGATCCGCCCGCGGTTCGGCGGGCATCGTACGGATTGGACGTGCGCCCGTACAGCCGGTTGGCCGTCTCGATCCACAGCGTCAGCTCAGAGGTGTTCGTCACCCCGAGCACGATCGCGCCGGCGTCGATCAGCCGCTGAACGGCCGGGGCGCTCTCCGAGCTCCGGAAGTCTCGCCGCGCGATCAGGCCCGCCGATTGCGGCATACCCTCGACCGCGATCGACTCCTTGACCGTGAACGGGACGCCGAGGAGCGGGGGCAGCTCCTCCGCCCCCGCGCCTGCCAGACGCTCGTCGGCCCGATCCGCCTCGCGCCGGGCCGCGTTGAAGCGATCCGCGACCACGGCGTTGACCTGTGGCGCGCAGGCTTTGTGGCGCTCGATGTGCGCCTCCACGACCTCCCGAGCCGTCACCACGCGCCGGTGGATCGCCCGCGCGAGCTCCAGCGCCGACGCCTCAGTCAGCCGCCTCATGACGCGGACTCAGCAGAGCCATCAGTGTCCGCACGAACCGCTCGTAGCGTTCGGGCGGATAGCTATCCGGGTCGGTGAGCAGCATCCGTCCCCACTCCTCGGCCAGGTCCCGGATCGCACGGGCCGTCAGTTCGACGTCGAGGTCAGCGGGGAGCTCGAGGCGGCCCATCGCCCATCTGACCATCGACTCGATCCGCTCCAGCACCTGCATCCGGTTCCTTTCGACGTGCTGGCGCACCATCGAGGGGGTGCCGGACGGCGGCAGCAGGATGATCCGCCAGGTGGCAGGCCGGCTCGCCACTCCGTCGAGGAACTTGCGCAAGCCGCGGGCCAGCAGTGCCTCGGGCTGCAGGTCATCGGGATCGTCTGAGATCACCCGTTCGAGTTGCTCCAGGGCATACCTTTCCTCGCGCTCGACCAGCGCGTACAGGAGCCGACCGAGGTTCGGGAAATGGTCGTAGACAACCGGTCGGGTGACGCCCGCCTTCCTGGCAATGGCTTCGATCGAGACGCCGCTGTAGCCGCGCTCGATGATCACCCCGAGCGCCGCATCGAGCAGTTGCTCGCGTCGTAGCTCGGGCGCCATGCGAGGTGCGTAGCGCCGCCGAGGCTTCGCGTCGAGCTCAGGCGGGGGGGCTGCCGGGCGGGGCGTCATCCGGCGCCCAGGCTATCTGAATAGGATCCGGGAAATGGCTACGTTCACGCTGCGCGCCTCGGCCAGCGCCCCGATTGACACCGTTTTCGAGGTCCTCACGGACCATCGCGGATATGCGGCGATGACGCCGCTTCGCTCCTCGACGCTCGAACGCGAGGGCGACCCGCCGCCCAACGGAATCGGCGCTGTCCGACGCCTTGCGTTGGCCGGGCCGCCGATTCGGGAGGAGGTGACGGCCTTCGAGCCGCCCACCCGGTTCGCCTACAGGTTGCTCTCGGGACTGCCCGTGCGCGACCACACCGGGACGGTTGAGCTCACCTCGGCCGGGCCCGGAACAGCCGTCAGTTGGAGAATCGAGACCACGCCCAGCCTCCCGGTGCCCGACAAGCTCTGGGCAATGCTCGTCCGGCCCGCAATCAGCACACTGCTGAGGGGCGTGGTCAAGGAGTCCGAGCGCCGCGCTCGCTCCCGATAAGCGACCGCTTTCGATCATCGCCGGCGCCCGCGGGTTCCTCGCACAACCCGGTCGAGGACATCGTCGTCCCAGCGATGCGTACGCAGCAGACGGTACCGCTCGGCTGCCACGCGCATATAGGCCTCGGTATCGGTCGCCTCTCCGATCAGCGCAGCCTCGCGCAGCATGACCACAACCGGTCGGTACTCCTCCTCCAGCCATGCGCGTGCCGTCTCAGCTCGATTCAGCGTCTCGACCCTGTCCTGCATGGCCCGGAATCCCCACGCCTCGACGCCCTCGGCCAGCTCCGCGTAGTCCCACGGATCCGACAGCGAGATTTCCGCTCTGGCCGCTTCGGGCAGTGGAACCCGTTCGAAGAACACACGCTCGTGGCTCTTGAGTGCCAGGTCAGTTAGATGGGTGGTCCCCTCAGGGGCGATCCGGGTGATCACGTCGGTCACGTACGCGTCGATGTCAGCCCGTCCCAGCGCGCGCGCCACCGAGACCCGATGATGGCCATCGCGGACGAAGTGGATGGCGCCCACCCGGACGAGATCGACCGGCGGCAGGGGCTCGCCCCGGCGCATCGCCGTGGCGATTCGCTCCCACCGACTCCGCACCCTCCCGGACGTGGGGCGGAAGCGGCGATCGAAGTCGCGTCCGCGGTCGACGGTGCCGAGGATCGTGTCCAGCGCGACGACCTGCAGGCCCAGGGCGCGCTCGCTCGCGAACCCGAGCGCTTCGACCACCTCCTCGTAGGGGAGGATCACGCCCACATCGTCGGGCTCGCCCCTCAACCGGGCGATCAGACGAGCGGTGGCCGCGCGGCGGCGCGCACGCAAGAAGTCATGTTGCGCATCCACCCCTGGCATGCCCGTGGAGCGCGAGAGCGGCATGTGGCGCGGGTTACGTCGTGCTGGTCTCTTGCTGGGCGGGGCTCATCGGCGTCTGCGCTGGCGCGTTGCCATTGCCGTCGTGGATGCCCGAAGCGAGCAGGCTCTTTGACGACTCGAGGTCGAACAGCTGCAGATGCTGCGAGTCGAACCACAACTCGCTCTCCTGCCCCTGTCGGACCCCGCTCTCGGCATCGAGGCGCGCCACGACCTGGCCGCCTTCGTGCGAGTGGGGCAGGTCGGCCGCGCCGGCATCCTGCGCAAGTTCCTCGAGCTCGGAGGCCGACACTTTCTCGGACTCGACGACGAAGTAGGCGTAGAACTCGCTGCCCATCGATTCGAGCACGTCGATCTTGGCCTTGAACGTATGGCCACGCGAGGGATCGTGAACCAGACTGGCGTCCTCGAAATGCTCGGGCCGCAGGCCGGCGACGACGCCGCGGCGACCGCCGCCGTTGCCGGACTCAAGTGCCCGCCGCAGCTCATCGGGGATCTTGACCGACCCGATCGGCAGCTTGACCGTGTCACCGTCGATCTCGCCGGGCAGGAAATTCATCGAGGGCGAGCCGATGAACCCGGCCACGAACAGGTTGTTGGGGTGGTTGTAGAGCTCGCCTGGGCTCCCGACCTGTTGGAGCACGCCCGCCCGCATCACCGAGATCCGGTCACCGAGGGTCATGGCCTCGGTCTGGTCGTGGGTGACGTAGATCGTCGTCGTGCCGAGGTGCTGCTGGATCCGTGCGATCTCGGTCCGCATCTGCACGCGCAGCTTGGCATCTAGGTTCGACAGCGGCTCGTCCATCAGGAAGGCGCTCGGGTCGCGAACGATCGCGCGGCCCATCGCGACACGCTGGCGCTGGCCCCCCGATAGGTTCGCCGGCTTGCGGTCGAGATGCTGCTCGAGGTCGAGGATCCGCGCCGCCTCGCTGACCTTGCTGTTGATCTCTTCCTCGGGCGTCTTGGCGAGCTTGAGCGCGAAACCCATGTTCTCGCGCACGGTCATGTGCGGGTACAGCGCGTAATTCTGGAACACCATCGCGATGTTCCGGTCCTTCGGGGCCTTGTCGTTCACCACCGCGCCATCGATCTTCAGTTCGCCGTCGGAAATGTCCTCGAGTCCCGCAACCATCCGCAGCGCCGTCGACTTGCCACAGCCCGACGGCCCGACCAGGATCATGAGCTCGCCATCCGGGACGTCGAGGTCCAGGTGCTTGACGGCCTCGAAGCCGTCTGGATAGCGCTTGGTGATGTCCTGAAACTCGATCTCAGCCATAACAGCGAAGCTCCTTTGCTAACCCTTGACGGCGCCGGCGGTCAGGCCGGAGACGATCCGGCGCTGGAAGACAAGTACGAGGATCAACACCGGCACCGTGACAACCATGGCCGCGGCGGCGATGTCTCCGTAGGGCACGGTGAACTGGGAGATCCCGGGGAACGACGAGATGGCCGCAGGAACCGTCTGGGCGGCTGATGTCGAGGTCAGCGAGATCGCGAACACGAAGTCGTTCCAGCAGATGATGAAGACGAGGATGAAGGTGGTCACGAGTCCCGGCGTGGCCAGCGGCACGATGATCCGCCGGAAGGCCTGGAAGGGGCTGGCGCCATCGACCTGCGCCGCCTGCTCGAGCTCCCAGGGAATCTCTCTGAAGAACGCCGACAGGATGTAGATCGACAGCGGCAGGGCAAACGTCATGTAGGGGATGATCAGTCCCGGCCATGTGTCGTAGAGGCCGATCTGGCGCCACAGGTTATACAGCGGGCCGACGAGGGAGATCTGCGGAAACATCGCCACGCCGAGCGCGATCGCGAGGATCGCCCGCTTGCCCGGAAAGTCGAGGCGCGCGATCGCATAGGCGGCCGACGAAGCGATGATCACGGCCAGCAGGGTGGCGATCAGCGCGATCCCGATCGAGTTGCGCAGGGCGCTGGTGAACGTCCCGAGCTTGAAGATGTCGGAGTAATTGGACAGGGTCCAGTGGTGCGGGATGAAGCTGCCGTCTGTGGCCGACGCCGAGGTCTTCAGCGATAGGAACAGGATCCACAGGACGGGAATGAGCGAGATGACGAGGACGACGAAGATCGCCACCGACCATCCGCTGTATTGGCGTGCGCGGTGACTCATGCCTCATTTCCTCCCGGGGCGGCCGCCGCTCCAAACACCTTGAGGAACACGAAGGCGATCAGCGACACGAGCACGAACAGGAGCACCGAGACCGCCGATCCGAGGCCCAGGTTGAGCCGGTTGAGCAGCGTCGAGTAGTTGAGCATCGAGATCGATTCCGTCCCCTGAGCCCCCTGACCGAAGATGTAGATCGTGTCGAAGATCCGGAACGCGTCGAGCGTCCGGAACAGCAGCGCGACGAGGATCGCCGGCTTCATCAACGGCAATGTGATACGCACGAACCGCTGCCAGGTGGTGGCGCCATCCACTCGGGCGGCCTCCTGCAGCTCATCCGGCACGAGCGCCAACCCGGCCAGCAGGAGCAGGGCCATGAACGGCGTGTTCTTCCACACCTCGGCGACGATGATCGCCACGTACAGCCCGAATGTGTGGCTCAGCGGGTCACCGGTCAGCCCGAACAGCTTGGGGATCCACCCGCTGTTGAGCGAGAACGCCAGCTGCCACGAGTAGGCCGCGACAACGGCGACGATCGCGTACGGAATCAGCGCGATGCCCCGGACCAGCCCGCGGGCGAAGATCACTCGATGCATGACCAGCGCCAGGCACATCCCCAGCACGAACTGGATCGAGACCGAGATCACGGTGATGATCACCGTGTGCAGGACGTCCTGCCACCACACCGGTGCGCTCAGGACGTGGCCGTAATTGGCCAGGCCAATGAACTTGTTCTGGGTCGGGAAGCGGAGGTCAGCGCGCTGGAGCGAGAGGACGACGGCGTCGATAATCGGATACGCGGTGACCGCCAACATCACGATGAGCGCCGGCGCGACCAGGATCGCCGCCAAGCGGCGCTCGCCCTTCGCCCGCTCGGTCAGATGCCGGCGCCGCGGGGCAGTCGCGCGAGCAGGTGCAGCAACAGCGCCGGTGCTCATAGCAGGGCTCCCGAGGACAGGGACAGCTTGATCTCGTTACGCAAGGTGCTCACCACGTTGCTCGGGTCGATATTCGAGGTCGGCGACAGCGCCTTCTGGATGGCCAGCGTGACGTCGGCGTATGCCGGGGTCTGCGGACGCAGACCGTAGGTCTCGAGCTGATCCTTGATCAGCTGGTGGAACGGATACGCCTTGTCAAACGCGGGATCTCCATAGATGCTGGCGTCCACCGGGGCCAGGCCTCCCTTGATCGCGTCGGTCTTCTGGTGACCCGGCTGGGTGAGGCACTTGATGGCGTCGAAGGCAAGGTCCGGATGGTTCGAATGCGACGAGACGGCAAGGTTGTATCCGCCGATCGACACGTGCGGCTTGATACCCGGGACCACCTGGGGGAAGGCCGCGTAGCCCATCACCTTGGCGATCTTTGGGTTGGTGCTCTGGGCCGAGTCCCAGACGAACGGATAGTTGATTTCGAAGGCCGCCTTGCCGGCGTCGAAGGCCACATCTGACGGACCCTCCTGAGCCACGTTCAGGGACGGATCGGCGGCCGGCGAGTTAGCCAGCTCGTGCATGATCGACGCCGCCGTCTCGGCCGATTTGCCAATGTCGACCTGATTGTTCGTGCCAATGATCTGGCCGCCCGCCGAGTCGACGAGCGAGTTGAACCACACCGTCAAGCCTTCGTACTCAGCGCCCTGCTCCTCGATGTAGTGCGGCTTGCCCTGCTTGGCCAGCGCCGCGGCCTCGGAGATCATCTGACTCCACGTCTTGGGCGGTGTCTTGACGAGGTCCTTGCGGTACCACAGCAGCTCGGTGTTCGAGTTGATCGGCACCGCCCACATCGTGTTGCCCACCGTCGCGGTCTTGACCGGTCCGGCCAGGTCCTGGCTGCGGATCGACGACGCCAGCGAGTCGGGCACGGGGAGAATCCACTTCGCGCCGGCAAACTCGGCCGTCCAGTCGACGTCCATCGCCAGGATGTCGATCGAGGAGTCGTTCGCCGCCAGCCTCCGGACCAGCGACACCCGCTGCTGATCCGACGCCGTGGAGAGGAAGTTGATCTTGATGTTGTACCGGCCGCCCGAGGCCTTGCTGCAGTCAGCCGCCGCCTTGGCAAACGAGCCCGACGGCTCCGGGAACACGTACCAGTTGAGAGTGACCGGACCCGTGCCTGACCCTCCGCACGCCGCGAGCAGCAACATGATCGGAATCGCCAGTAATGCAGTTCGTGCCCTTCCCAGAGCGCTCAAGTCTCTCCTCCTGTCGGCCCGGTCCTCACCCGAGCCGATAGGGGTTCTTTCCGGTCCGTGCGGTGGCTAAACCCGAGGCGCACTGGTCGCAGAGCCGCTATTCCCACTCGGCGATTTCCCGCCGGCTCGACGTCCGACCGAGACTCAGGCGAACGTCTGTTCGGCACGCTACCCTCGGCCGGCCGATGACATCAGCCTCGGAGAGCGCAGCTCTGGTCACCCTCCTGCGGAGTGGCAAGCGCCCCTGGCGCATGTATGCGGAGCTCGTCGAAGAGACCGGGAGCGCGATCGCCGTGCTCGAGGAGGAGCAGGCGGGGCAGACGAGCCTGTTCGCCGTGGGCGACCTGGCGGAGACTGCGGCCCAGGTCGAGGGCTGGCAAGACGCCGGGCTCCAGTTGCTGACGGTCCTCGACTCGGAGTACCCGGAGAACCTGCGCGGCGTCCATGACCGTCCGCCGCTGATCTTCGTATCGGGGCGACTCGATCCGCGCGACGCTCGAGCGCTTGCCGTCGTGGGGGCCCGCCGCGCGTCCTCGGCCGGCATCAATGCCGCCGGGATGATCGCCAGGCACCTGGTCGAGGCGGGATTCACCGTGTTCTCAGGGTTGGCCGCCGGGATCGACACGGCGGCCCACACGGCGGCACTCACCCACGGTGGACGAACGGTTGCCGTGATCGGCACCGGCATCAATCGCACCTACCCGCCCCAGAACGCGGAGCTCCAGCGCCAGATCGCCGCGCGATGCGCGGTCGTGTCGCAGTTCTGGCCCGACGCTCCCCCCACCCGCCAGAGCTTTCCGATGCGCAACGCGGTGATGTCGGGGATGACATTGGCCACCGTTGTCGTCGAGGCCTCGGAGACCAGCGGTGCCCGGCTTCAGGCGCGCCTCGCGCTCGGGCAGGGTCGCTCGGTGTTCCTGCTCGAGCCGCTGCTCCGAGAGGAGTGGGCGCGCCAGTGCGCGGCCCGCCCGGGGGCTCACGTCGTGCGCAGCCCGCGCGAGATCACGACGATCATCGAGCGGCTGACCTCGCCGGACTCGCTGGTCGGCTAGCGCGATGCCGAAGGTCGCCGAGCTGACCGCCCTGTACGGCAATTTCATGCTCGCCCCGCGGCCTGGCCCCGACGTCTGCGACGTCTGTTTCAACTTCACCAACGGCTACTCGCGGTGCTACGCCTGCGGTCACGGACAGCTCTGCCTGGATGCCGTTGTGCCGATCTCGTACAGCGTGGCCCGCGAACAGCTTCATCACGCGCTGAAGGGATACAAGCGGCTGGATGGCGAGGTCGCGCGGCGATTTGCCGTCGAGCTGTCCGCCGTGCTCTGGCGTCACCTGGCCCAGCACGAGCCGTGCCTCGCCCGTTCCGCGGCCGCCGAGCGCTTCGAGCTCGTCACCACGGTGCCGTCGAGCGATCCCGAGCGGGATGCCTGCCATCCCCTGCACCGGATCGTCGGAGAGCTGGTCGGCCCGACCCGCGAGCGGTACCAGCGCCTGCTCGAGCCAGGGTCGGCTGAGGCGGCGACGCACGAGTTCCACCCCGGCAAATTCGCTGCCGCGCGCCAGCTCCGCGGCAGCTCCGTGCTACTGATCGACGACACATGGACCACCGGCGCCAACGCCCAGAGCGCGGCCGCCGCACTCAAGTCCGCCGGAGCCGAGCGAGTGGCGGCCGTGGTCATCGGCCGCCACCTGAACCGCGAGTGGCACGAGAACGATCGCCGCCTGCGCGGGATCACGCGTCCGTTCGACTGGGATCGCTGTGCGCTGTGTGCGCCCCCGGTACCGGACCGGGCCGGGAGGAGCTAGCTGGCGCGCACAGCCGACTCAGCCGCACCAGGCGCAGCGGGCTGAGGCTCGGGCTCGTGCGTTTCGGTGGGCTCCGGTGCGGCGGTCTCGGTGGGCTCCGGAGCGGGGGGCCGAGCCATCGCGGCGAACGGAGACAGCGAAGGACTTGGCTCGTCGAGCGGTTCCGCTTCTGCTGTCGCATCGTGCTCGATCGAGACCGGCTCGTGGACGTGCGCCGGCGCCTCGTACGCTGGCTCCTCGACGGGCGGCTGGTACGTCGGCTCCGGATCGAACGCCGGCGCCGTCGACGCAGTCGCAGTTGCCGTGGACGAGGTCACCTCGTCGTGGTGATGCTCGGGCTCCTCGCCGCTGAGCGCGCCCTTGAAGTCACGCAGTCCGCGGCCAAGCGACCGCCCAACCTCGGGCAGTCGCTTCGGTCCCAGCACCAGCAGCGCGATCACAAGGATGAAGATGAGATGGGTTGGTTGAAGAATGTCGCCGACCACGTCACACACTTTACCCGGTAGACGGGCTACCGGTTAGAGAACTCGTATGCCTTTATTACGTGCGAGCAGGCGGAATGGATCAGGAGGCGATCGGCGGGGCCCCGTCGGCGCCGCGCGCGCGGTCCTTCTTCGGCCGGATCGCTGCCCGTCGCCTACTGATCTACCGTAACTTTGACCGACGGGCTCCGGGCCGGTGCGAACGGGTAGTCGCTCTCCTTCGCGGTCGCCGCCCACAGGTGGTAGGTCTCGCTTCCATTGCCGCGCAGGAACGTGTAGGTGCTCCGGAACGTCCCATTCCGCGCCGTGTACAGGTGGCCGATCTCGGTTGAGCCGCCCTTCCACCCGATGCGCAGGACCACCAGCTCACCCGAGGGCGGTACGTAGCCGCCCCGCACGCGCCCGGCAATCTTGATCGTGTCGCCCCAGTGGGTCCGCCGCGGGCTGAGGCTCATCCCGACCGAGGCCGGCACGATCAGATGCGCGGCCGTGGACAGCGACGGCTCCACCGTCGCGTTGCCGCCAAAGTAAGCGCGGACCAACCGCGACGGCCCCGGCCGCAAGCGAGCGCTCCAGCTCCCATTGGCACGGGTCGTGACCACGGCTGCGGCCGTGAACTTCTCCTTGCCATTGTCGGGAGCCGTCAGAACCACGACCCGCTGATGGGCCAGCGCCGTGCCCTGGGCTGTTCCTAGCCAGCCTCTGACGGTGGCGGTGGCGCCGAAGCGGATGTGTTTCGTTCGTTCTCGGATGCGACGGGGAAGCAGAACCACGCGCTCGGTCACCCAATGGCCGTGTCGGCGTACGCGGACTTTGATGACCCGGGGATGGCATTTCGTCACCGTAATGCTTCGCGTCTGGGCCGGGATATGGACCCGCACACGCTTCCCGTGGATGTGTCTGATGATCCACTGCGCCGGAATCCGCACTCTTTCGTGCCTCTTATGGCACCGCAGATTGCTCACGACACGCACAAACGCGACGGTGCTGAGAGCTGGTTGACGAATGCTCAGGGTCCAGCTTGCCGGGGCGGACACGGCGTTCGAACCGTTTGTGCTCTTGGCGTGGTTCGTCGCCACACAATGAGCGCGATGGGTCCCGATCCCTTGAACAGGTAGCCGAACTATCGACGACGGATACCACTTCGGCGGGGCTGCGTCGACCGAACAGAGGATGCCGGCCACACCCGACGGCCCAGCCGTAGCCGTAGCCGTGATGTATTGCGTACCGTTGGTCGAGCGCGCATTCGCTGGCCCCGACAGTCTCACAGTCGGCGGAACATTGTCGACCAGCATCTCTCTCGTCCAGGCGCGGTCTGCCGTCCAAACGCCCGCGGCATTCATGGCCCTTAGCGTGAGCGGAAATGTGCCCTGCTCATTCGGCACGAAATCGGAGGTGTTGACCCAGTGCGTAAACACCTGATCGGGGCATTGATGCCACGACCGCGGATCCCGGGCACCGGATGGGCCGTTGAGCGTCTGTCCATCGACAAGCATCTGAGTTCTGCATACGCCTGACGGATCCGTTGCTTTGAACGTGACCGGCCACTCTCCGCGTACCCATCCTCGTTGAGACCAAAGGCTTTGAGCAAATGCTGTCATCAGCGTCGGGGCACGGGATTCCTCCGCTTTGAGTTGGATCTCGTAAACGACAACACGTGCAAACTCCTTACGGCCCGAGCAGGTATGTCTGCGACACACGACCCGCCAACCGAAGTACGGAGACTCAAACCTTGGCGACTTCCACGTGCCCAAATTGGCGATGGTTACGCTGCCGCCTCTCCAGTAAAAACTGCCGCTGTGGCCCGTGCCATTGTTCACGCCGGACTCCGAGAGGTTGGCTGGCGGGATCCACGCGCCGACAAGAGCCAGGCCATGCGGCGCATTTGCGTGCCACGCCGCTTTGCTTCCGGAAGGTTGGCTTCGTTTCGTCATGAGACTCATTCCGTTCACGACACAGTTGTGGCCGGTGCCCCCGCCGTATCCCGGCCCAAGCGTGGCGTGCATCACCCCGTCACCTTGGTGTCCATGTGCCACAGACCCATAGCGACAGCGTCGCCGGCCTGAGCGTTGGACGAAACCGCCAGCCCGACGAGCCATGTGCTCGCGCACAGCGCGAGATAGACGATCGCATTCGCCCGAGCGTGCTGAAATACCCGATTCACTCCCTGGCTACCTCCTGGACCGGGATGAGATCACACGCGGCCGCGAAGGGGAAGAGGGGCGGCTCGAAGATTGACACTTGCTTGACAGGCCGTGACGGTTCGGTGACCTGCTGGAGCTCATCCGAGCTTTCCGGGTCCGAACGGCGCGCCGGCACCGACTGGCCCGCTTGGCTGACTGCCGCCTCCGCTAGTGCCGCCGCTGCTCCCACCGCTGCTCCCACCACCGCTGCTCCCGCCACCGTCGTTGGTCACCGAGCTCGGCTGGACGGTCTCGGCTGCGGATCCGTTTGTCGCCGGAGCCGAAGCTGCCGAGGCGGTCGTTCCGCCGGTGCTTGTCGCAGTAGACGCGGACCCAGTCGTCGAGCCACCGTTTGACGCGACGTAGGACGTCGTGGGCGCCCCGGCCCCGTGGGACGCCTTATGAGTCCTATGGGCCCGTCGCGCCGGCCCCCGTCGGACGGACCGACGCGGCGGCACTCGAATGCGGGCAGCGATCTCCCGACTTGCGTGCGGGACGGCGCTCCCGATCCAGCGCCGCAGGCTCCCGAACTCCAGCGGGTGACCAGGCGACGTTGCAGTCGCCAGCGTCGGGCCGCTATGTCCGGACTGATCGATAAGCAGATGGCCCAACAAGAGGCCGACTCCCGCCGCCGCCGCAAGCAGACCCAAGGCCACCTGGACCAGGCGCCGCCGTGCCGCCCCCGTCCGCGCGACGGGCGCCCTCGGCACCGATCGGGAGACGCGGCGAGGAAATCGCGGTGCCCGATGGGGCCTTGCAATCCGACGGCGATGTGGCCCGGCGGCTTGCTCGGCGGGATGGACCTCAGGGGCGCCCCCATCGAACGCATCTGCGTGTGGAGCCTGCAGGGCGTCTTGAACGGCGGCTGAATCCTCGCCCCAGAAGTCGTCAGCACTCGGGGGTGGGGTGAACGTGGACGCGGCCTGAGTCGGTGGATCGGCCGCCGGCCCGAAGGGAACCAGGTCCTTGCGCGGGCCGATCCAATCGCGCGGGAAGCGGACGACGTTGCTCTCAGCCTCGGTCGGCTCCCTGCCATCTCCTGAATGCGGGCCTCCCGTTTGCACGGATTTGCAGACCTTCTCTCCCTGGCCGCGACTCGATGACGTCCTCCAGGGCCGGTACTATAGCTGTTGAATTGGGTCCAGTTTGTCTCAATTAGACAAGATGAGTGTTGAGCGCACTGATATGGAGGAGTCCTTCCTGACCGTGGCCGATGTAGCCGCGCTGCTCAAGCTGAACCAGCAGACGGTGCGCAACTGGATAGATCAGGGTTCGCTGCCGGCGTTGAAGGTCGGGCGACGGGTGCGAATCAGGCGCTCGGATTTCGAGCGTTTGCTGGCGGACAGCTCATTGGGTGCGCCGGCGGGCTCGCGAGACACCGGTCCCAGCGCCGAGGACTTCTGGGGGGGTGAGCCGGTCGGGCTGGCCGAGCCCGGTCCGAGCACTCCAGGTTCGACCGACCGGCCATGAGCTTCAGCGAGGACCTCGATCGGCAGCGGGCCCAGATCATGCGTCGGGTGCGGGAGGCGAGCAACGCCTGGGCGGGCGCCATGCGCGACCACAAGCTGGCTCCGCCGGATGCCGGATTCGCCTCGCGGTTGCGGGCGCTCGCAGAGGCGGCATCCACCGAGCACGTCGCGTGGGAGCATGCCCACGCAGCCGGACTCTTGTGGCGACCCGTGCCGGGGGCCGAGAACGCCGAGCCTCCTTATGAGCTCCGACCGGGCACCGGGCGACGTGGCCCGACCGACCTCTGGGTGCAGTTCGACGCCGCGGTGCAGGCGTTGAACCGAGCCATCACCCAATCCGACGCGTCCAGAGTTGCCGACGCGTTCGGCGATGTGGCTGAGACCGCGAAGGCGTTGGCCGAGGCCGTCGCGAATGAGGACGCCGCGGTAGGTGGGACCGCGGCCCGCGGCGCCGCCTAGTCAGCTACTTGCCCGGATAAATGGCCTGGACTGAAACGGCCGCGCTGCGGTGGCGCGGCCGTTGTCAGGCTTGTGAATGGTTGCCCTGGTGGAAGGGCTTGGGGGAGTGTTTCAGTGGGTTCGGATGGCGAGGGTGTCGAGGTCGTAGGCGAGGATCGCCCATCCGGTCCAGATCTTCATCCCGTCATCGCCTTTGAGCCGGGAGCGGCGCAGGCCGTAGCGGCGTTTGAGGTGGCTGATTCGGCCTTCGATCCCGGTCCGGTAGCGGGCGCGGCGTTTGCGGGTCCGGCGGCTGCCGGGCTCCTGGCGGCCGGAGGTGTGGATCAGCTGCTCGTCGAGGTCGGGGAACGCGTCTTTGGTCGGGCCGGGCTGAAAGCCGCCGTCGACGATGATCTCCCGCGGCTTGATCCCGGCCCGGTCGAGCTCGGCCGCGGTCTGCGAGAGGAGCGTGTTCTCGGCCGGGTTCCCGAGTTCGTGGCCGGCCGGGAGTATCAGCCCGCGCGCGCGTTTGCGGGTGTTCTCGGTGATCGCGCAGATCTGCGCGACGTACCCGAACTCGGTCGGTTTGCCGAGCTTGCCCTTGCGGATCGGCCGGGCGTCCGGGTCGGCGATCGAGACCAGCCGGTCGGTGATCTTGAGCCCGCGGACGCGAAGGTCGATCTGCTCGGCGACCTTGCGGCAACGGGAAGCCAATTCCTCCAGTCGCCTCGCTGCCCTGAGCTTGGCTCGTGCACCGCGGCCAAGTGCCGATGCTCTGGCCGCGACCGCGAGCCGTTTGGCCCTGGCGGAGCGGGCGATCAGCCGGCCGGCCTGCTCGTTGAGCTTCATCACCTGCGCCTTCGCTTCGCCGGTGCGCCTGGCGAGCGTCTTGGCGATCGCCCGCACAACTTTGCCGACCGACCGGGAACGGTCGCCAACCCGCACCTTCCCACCGATCACGTTCGAGAGCTTCCGGCCCTCGCGCGCGAGCGTCCTGGCTCCCTGTAGGGCGAGCACCGCGTCGGACGGATAGCGGATATCGGCCTCCACCACCGTCGAGTCGACCCGCACCGCGCGGCCACGGAAGCGCGTCTCGCGCTGGGCCTTCTCGATCACCATCCTGGTGATCTCCTGCACCACACTCGCGCCGAGCCGGCGGGCGAGCTTGCGGACCGTCGACTCGTCCGGCACCCGCTGATCGATCCCGATCAAACAGAACCGCCGCAGATGCAACGAATCCGACACCTCCCTGACCAGCGTCTTGTATCCCAGCCGGTGCGCTGCTTGACCACCATCAACCGCACAAACGTCGCGATCGGGATCGACGGGCGCCCCCGCTCCAGCGCCGATCGCTCCCACGCCTCGGCGACCGGGATCAGCAGCGCCTCGTCTGAGAGCACTCGGTCCAGCCGCGCGAGATCGTCGGGCAGCTCCCTGACCTCGACCGGCAGCACCTCGTCCCACAACGATTCCACCTGCCCGCCACAGAGCGTCAGCATCACACCTCCACCAAGTCAGAAAACCATTCACGAGCAGGCGAATTCTCTTAAACCAGTCGGACGGAAACGTCCGGTCTGACCGGCCCGGGTGCGACCCTCACCGGCAGTCGACCAGAGGAGGCCCGAGTGCCCGGACCCGGACGCAACCAGCCCTGCCCGTGCGGCTCAGGCCGCAAAGTCAAACGCTGCTGCGGCGAGCAGCGCGGCCCCTCGGAGGACCAACTCGCCCGCGCGCACGTAGCGACGCTCGCCCACGACGCCGTCCACCATCTCGCCCACCTCTCAGACGAAGCGCTCGAGATCCTCTGGGAAGGCCTGTTCGACCTCCCCACGATCGACCTCTCCCTCCACGTCACGCTCCCCGAGCTCATCACCCCAGAGCAGCAACGACTCCGCGACGCCGTCGCAGACGACGATCCCGACCGAGGCTGGGACGAGCTGCGGACACTCACCGAACAGATCGACACCCCACAACAACGCGCCCGACTCGCCGACGCGATCCTCCAACTACGCGACCAGCACCGCCTCACCCGCACCCAGGCCGCCTACGCGATCCACCACCTCAACACCCGATCCCAACACCTCCTCGCCGCCAGCCTCACCCACACAATCGCCGTCACAGTCGGCGCCAGCCGCACCCCAAACGGACTCCAAATCGCCGCCTAACCCCAATCGTTTATCCGGGGCAAGAAGCTAGCTGATCAGAGCCCTGCCCCTGGCTAACGCGTGCCCGGTAGATGGCGAGTCCAACGTTGTTGGAGATTATCTCCAACAACGTTGGAGTCATTGAGGCCCCGGCGTCCCGAGGCTGACCGCGCCACCGGACCGCCGCGCGCGCCACCGCGCCACCGCGCCACCGGACCGCCGCCCGCGCCACCGCGCCACCGCGCCACCGGACCGCCGCGCGCGCCACCGCGCCACCGCGCCACCGCCCGCCAGCGAACCCCAACCCGAGTAGGCTCGCCCGCCTATGCCGCCCGTCCCGCGCCGTTCGATCCATCTGCCCGCGCCCGGGACCAAGCGCGCGACCGTGATCGGCGCCGGCTCCTTCGGGACCGCGGTGGCGGTCCTGCTCGCCAGAGGCGGTCTGAGGACGACCCTCCAGGCGCGAACCCCAGAGCAGGCTGAGCTGCTCAACGAGCACCATGAAAATCGGGTCTACCTGCCCGGCGTTGACCTGCCGCGGGAGCTGCGGATTGAATCGCTCGAGGCTGGTGTGGCGCGTGCCGACTACGTCTTTCTGGCCGTGCCGGCGACGCAGCTGGGCACCGCCGTCGAGCGCCTCGAGAACAGCGGTCTGCCGCAGCGAGCGGCCGTGGTCAGCCTGGCCAAGGGCCTCGTCCCACCCGCCGGCACGCCACCGACGCTCGTACTCAACGGGCGGATCGGAGCTCAGCGCACTGCCTGCGTCGGCGGCCCTGCCCACGCGCACGAGATGGTCAGCGAGGGCGCCGCCCTGGTTGCCGCGTCAACCGAGGAGGCGCTGGCCACGGCGATCGCCGGCGTGTTCATTCGCGCCGGCGTGGTGTGCGAGGAGTCGAACGACCCGATCGGGGTCGAGCTCGCCGGCGCGGCCAAGAACGCCTCCGCGCTCGCTTCGGGCGCCACCGAAGCGCAGGGCCTGAACGCCGCCGGCGCCGCTGCCGGTCACATCTTCGCCGAGGTGTGGCGGTGGGCCGACGCGCAGGGCGCCCGTCCGGAGTCAATGATCGGCCTGGCCGGCACCGGCGACCTGGTGGCGACCGCGCTCGCTCCCGAGAGCCGCAACCGGCGCGCTGGTGAGCTGCTCTCCCAGGGCATCAAGGCGAGCGAGATCCCCGCCCGCGTGGGGCAGGCGGTGGAGGCGCTGGACTCCGTGCCCTTGCTCTCCAGCGCGCTCGCCGAGGCCGGGATCGACGCGCCGGTCACGCGCGCCCTGGCCCAGCTGATCAAGGGCGAGCTGCCGCTCGACCAGTGGGTCGAGATCGTGCGCGCGACGGTGCCACCGCCGGCTCGGTGGCGCCCGGCGGTTCGGCCTGGTTTCTGGCGCAGGCTGCGCGAACGCGTCCGAGCCTGGTTTACGCGCCATCGGCGCGACGGCAAGTAAGAAGGCGTCTACCGAATGTTTACGATGGCTGAAGCGGGGGATGCCAACCTCAGGGGGACCACGATTGGGAAGGGAGTGAGAGCCGATGCCGCAGATCATCGTGACCGCGGATCAGGCCGGTGACACGCAGGAGCCCCAGGTGATGTTCCGCGAGCGCGTGAGTCGTGCTGACTTTGAGAGCGACCATTTCGCCGCCCAGCTTGTCGAGCGTCTCGGCTGGGCGGTGGGCGACGCAGACGACGTCGATCGAGAGACTGCAAAGCGGAACTGAGCGCCGCTGCAGAACCTGGGGCGGGGTGTCCGCCACCGGCGGTACCCCCGCCCCTTAATAATCGTTGCGGCTCTCGGCGAGCGTTGTGACCACGGCTTCGTAGACGCCCGCGCCGTAGGGCTCGGTGCCGATGCGCACGCGCGGCCGTCCCGACACCTCATCCAGAAGCGTCGGATCGCGCTCGGCCGCGTTGGCCACCAGCCAGAAGGCGCCGACCACCTCGGCGCTGTCGAGGTCCTCGCGCGAGTCGCCGACAGCGATGCACTCGGCGGGGTCGAGTGCCCGCGCCTGCATGTGTCTGGCCACCGCACGCGCCTTCGATGCCTCCACGGGAACGAGGTGATAGGCGTGAAGCCCGGCCCGCTCGGGGATCACGCCGTTGTCGACCAACCGCAACCAGCCCAGACCCGAGTCGGCGAGAACCGCCGCGACCTCGTCAAGATCGATCTTGCCTCGGAACAGATGCGATACCTCGCGGTCCGCCGACCAGGGCGTGTGGTACTCGAGCAGTCCCGGAAAGCGCGACATCAAGAGCTCGGGCGCGCCCGAAGCAGAGATCTGGTCGTAGATCGTCCCGGCCGCATCCGAGGGCACCAGCTCCCCGGTGAGCCACTCGAGCTCACCGTCGAGGACGAGGCCGGCGCCGAGCTCGAAGATGTACGAGGTGGCGCCGATCAGCCGGGACGCATGGAACACGCTGTCCTGCTTGCGGCCCGAGTACGGGACGACCTCGACGTCGGCGCGCCAGCAGGCCTCGAGCGCCCGCACGGCGAGTGTCGAGAAACGGCCGTCGGCGCCGCGCAGCAGCGATGCTCCCGGCCCGAGCAGGGTCCCGTCGAGATCGACGTATAGGCATCGCAACATGGCGCGCGACCA
Organism: uncultured Solirubrobacterales bacterium; assembly: GCA_963796885.1. Lineage (GTDB taxonomy): Bacteria > Actinomycetota > Thermoleophilia > Solirubrobacterales > Solirubrobacteraceae > Palsa-465. The sequence goes on along the minus strand of CAWCNP010000022.1, from coordinate 83,833 downwards.
TACTGGAGGCAGTGTCGACCGTTCGGGATAGTGAGCCGTGGACCGAGCTGCTCGAGACTGGCCGGAGCGATGAGCGGCTCGTTTTCGAGGATTTTTATGGGGCGCGCTCCGCGCGCCTTGTGGGGTTGCCTGGCGATCTCAGTGGCCCGGTCAGAGCGGCGCTCGAGCGTGTGGGCATCACCCAGCTCTACGGTCACCAGGAGCAGGCTCTGTACAACGCCTTCGAGGGGCCGACAATCGTCACCACGGGGACCGCGTCGGGCAAGTCGCTGTGCTTTCAGCTGCCCACGCTCCAGGTTCTGAGCAGCGATCGCGCCGCTCGCGCTCTGTACCTCTATCCGACCAAGGCTTTGGCCCAGGATCAGGCGCGTGCGCTGCACGAGTTCGGACTGAAACGGGTGGTCCGTCCGGCGATCTACGACGGCGACACGCCGCGGCAGGAGCGCGCGGCGATCCGCAAGCGGAGCAACCTGATCCTCACCAACCCGGACATGCTTCACATCGGCATCCTGCCCCACCACCACGCGTGGGCCGACGTGCTGGCCAACCTCGCCTTCGTGGTCGTCGACGAGGCGCACGTCTATCGCGGCGTGTTCGGCTCGCACGTAGGCAACGTGTTGCGGCGCCTGCGCCGGGCGGCCGCGATCCACGGTGCGCAACCGCGCTTCCTGCTCGCGAGTGCGACGATCGCCAACCCGGTCGAGCTGGCGCAGCGCCTCACCGGATTGGATGACCTCCGGCTGGTCGACAACGACACCGGGCCGCAGGCGGCGCGGCGCGTCGCCATGTGGAACCCGCCCCTGCTCGACGAGGATCTGGGGGTGCGGGGCTCGGCCCTGTACGAGGCCGCGGAACTGTTGTCGGAGCTCGTCACCGCCGGCGCCCGCACCATCTGCTTCATGAAGTCGCGCAAGGGCGTCGAGCTGATCCTGCGCCATTCGCTCGATCGGATCGATGCCGAGCTGGCCGAGCGGATCGCCCCGTACCGCGCCGGCTACACGCCCGCGCAGCGCCAGGACATCCAGCGCCGCCTGACCTCGGGCGAGTTGCTGGGGGTGGTCGCCACCGACGCGCTCGAGCTGGGGATCGACATCGGCGAGCTCGACGCGGCGATCTGCGTCACCTTCCCGGGCACGGTGGCGAGCCTCAGGCAGATGTGGGGCCGTGCCGGCCGGCGGGGGCGCGGTCTCGCTGTCTATGTGGCGGGCGAGGACGCGCTCGATCAGTTTTTCTGCCGGCACCCCGACGAGTTCCTGAGTCGGCCGGTGGAGGCGGCGATTCTCGATCCCTACAGCCGCGAGATCTACGCCGAGCACCTGCTGTGTGCGGCCCACGAGGCGCCGCTGACCGACGACGACGCGACGATCCTCGGCGAGGGGTGGCAGGCTCACGCCGAGGAGCTCGAGCGGGCCGGGCTCCTGCGCGAGCGCGCCACGGGCTTTGTGCCGGTCCGCGCCGACGACTACCCGGCGGCGCGGGTGGCGCTTCGTTCGGCCTCAGCGGACAGCTTCGTGCTGATCGACGTCAGCTCGGGGGAGGTGATCGGGTCGGTCGAGGCCGGGCGGGCCTACAACACGATCCACGAGGGTGCGATCTACCTGCATCTCGGGCGCTCGTACAAGGTGCTCGAGCTGGATCTGGGGGGCCGGCGCGCCTTGCTCGAGCCGTTCAGTGGCGACTACTTCACGCAGACCAAGCGCGAGATCATGACTTACATCGAGCGGCTGCACGAGCGCCGCGAGGTGCTCGGCGTGACCCTGTCGTTCGGCTCGATCGTGTACTCGGAAACGGTGCTCGGCTATCAGCGCAAGGGCCTACAGGACCATGCGGTGATCGATTTTCAGACCCTCGACCTGCCCACGGTCGAGTTTCCGACTCGAGCGCTGTGGTTTGAGCTGGACGAGCTCGTCGCGGGCGAGCCCTTCCCCCTCGACCAGCTGCTCGGAGCGCTGCACGCGCTCGAGCACGGCCAGATCGCCGTCCTGCCGCTCATCGCGATGTGCGACCGATGGGACATCGGGGGGCTGTCGACCAACGCGCATCCGCAGACCGGCGGTCCGACGATCTTCATCTACGACGGACATCCCGGCGGCGTCGGGATCACGCGCCGCGGCTATGACCAGTTCGAGCGGCTCGTCGACGACGCGCAGCGCCTGATCGGCGAATGTCCGTGCCGTTCGGGTTGCCCGTCCTGCGTGCAGTCGCCGAAGTGCGGCAACCTCAACGAGCCGCTGTCAAAGCGGGGCGCGCTGGAGCTGCTCAGGCGCCTCAGCGAACGGCGATCGTAGCGCTGCCGTCGATCCCCGAGGTCGTGGCCGACACCCAGCCGGTGACGTCACCGAGCTGGTTCAGGATCGAGCGGGCGACTTGCGGCGGCGACTGCTTGATGGCGATACGGAGGATCGTCGCCAGGCCGACCCGGAAGGCCACGCTGCCCTGAGCTCCCGTCGCCGGCGTGGTGGGCGAGGCGGCGAACGCGCGCAGGCGGGCCGGCGTGGCCTTGCCCACGACTATCTGGTTGCCGACCACGCCGAGGGTGACCGTCCCGCCGGGCTGGTTGATCCCGTAGAAGCCGCCCCCGAGCTTGGAAACGCTCGTCGCGTGGCTGAACACGAGCTTCGGCGCGGTGACGAGCTTGGCCAGCGTGCTCGAGGCCGTGCTGGCGTCGGTGACCTGGGCGCGTGCCATCGTCGTGCGCAGGTCGCTGGCCACGATCAGATTCCCGGTGAGCAGCCCGATCAGCGTGTTGACGTCGGCGCCGGTCTTGTTGCGGACCGCGGCCTCGCGGGCCTGGAACTTCGCATAGGCGGCTGGGCTGGTGACCCGCTCGACCGACTCGACCCATTGCACGATGTGGGACGGGTTCTGGATGCCCGCTACCACGGGCAGCAGGCCGGCGAGCGCCGGCGTCGCCGTGCCGGTGGCAAACGGCACCTCGGCCGACGTGAGGGAGGCTCCTCCGGTCGTGTCGAGGTGATAGCTGAACGTCAGCCCGGTCGAGGCGGCGCTCACCGACGCCCCGTACCCGCGGAAGGCTGCCACCCAGGGGACCTGGCGGGCCTTGGCCGCGCTCGGCTGGTTGAGCACCGTGGTGAGGTCACCAAAGGTCTGGATCAGGCTGTTCTGGGGCAGCCCGGCCACCAGGCGCGAGTAGTTCGACTGCGTGAAGCCGGAGCTCTGGGCGTGGCGGTCGAGCGCCTGATCGACCGCGGCCGTCGACGGGCCGAAGACGAGCGTGGCGTCGTCGACCGCGGCCGCGGGGCCGCCGTTGGAGTAGACCTTCGCCCCGTCATGCGAGGTGGAGTGCCCGCTGGGGAAGACCTTCTTCATCAGGTCGGCCAGCTTGGAGGAATCCTTGGTCACCCACACGATCAGGTAGTTGTTGCTCTGACTGCCGCTGAGCGTCGCCCCGTTGGCGCCGATCATCACCGGATTGCCGAACAGCGGCCTGATGTCGCTCTGGTAGTCGAGCCCCAGCTGGTCGATCTTGGACATCAGGGCGGTCTCGCCGAACGTGGCGAGCGGGAAACGCGCCGCCAGCGCCTGGCCACCCTTGACTCCGGGGGAGTTCGGAGCCGTCTGCACGCTGAGGATGAAGGGCGAATTGGAGGGGAAGTAGGACAGCTCCGTGGTCACCGGGTTGGCCGCCGGCGACGAGCTCGAGCCGCATGCCGCCACGGCCACGGTCACGACCACAGCCATCAGTGCCCCGAAAAACGCGCGCCTCATCCGGGCACAGAGTAGCGATCCTGGCGGCCTACTTTCTAGGGCGTTTCTCACTGAAGATCGCGCGGGCGTATGAGAGAGACCAGATCGGCCGCGCCCGGTCGCAGTTCGCTCCAAGCGCAGTCAAGGCCCAACGTGGCCAGCGCGCCGGTGGGAAATTTCCTCTCCGCCCCGTCGAGATCCGTGCTTTCGGGGGCACCGCCGGCGAGCCGCAGAACCAGCGTCTGGACGGCCGGGTTGTGTCCGATCAGCATCACCGAGATGGTGGCGTCTGGGACCTGCCGCAGGCGCTCGAGCAGCTCATCGCCGCCGGCGCCGTAGAGACCGCTCTCGATCGACAGCTCGCCCGAGGGCCGGACGCCCTCGTAGGTCTCGATCGTCCGGCGCGCCGAGGAGCAGAGCACGAGCGCCGGCCGAATCGCCTCCCTCCTCATGTAGTCGGCCAGGAGCTTGACTGCGCGCTGGCCGCGCGGCGCCAGTGGGCGATCGTGGTCGACCAGCGCGGGATCATCCCAGCTCGACTTGGCATGGCGCAGAACCAACAGCTGTCTCGAGACCGGCATGAACACAATTTTCTACCAGGCGCTTAATCGCTAGCATCGCCGCACCACGGCGAGATAGCTCAGTTGGTAGAGCACACGACTGAAAATCGTGGTGTCGTCGGTTCGATTCCGACTCTCGCCATTGCCGGCAGAATCGACACTTTGTTTGGGCCACGTCGACTGCCCGCACAGGTACGAATCTGGGGGCCCGGAGATCCGTCTAGTCGTGGTCTTCTAAGCGCAGCAGGTCGAGCAGGCCGCCGATGCCGTGGCCGTCCTGGGCGGTGTGGCGGAGCATTGGCGTTTTGCGGTTGATCACGTAGCGGTTGCGGCGGCCATGGCGCTCCCGTTTCACGTAGCCGGCCTCGACCAGGTCGGCCAGGATTCGCTGGGCGGATCCGAGCGTGACCCCGACTTGGTCCGCGATATCCCGCAAACGAATCTCGGGGTCGCGGGCGATGCAGAGCAAGACCTGCGTGTGGTTGGTGACGAACTGCCAGCCGGGCCCGGACTGGTCGCTTGACAAACGAGTTACCACAATCGTACACTACCAATCGTACAAGATACGACGCACACCATTTATCGTCTATCTCGACTGTATCAGGTTATGGAGACGCAAAACGGACGTCACCCTGCGGACGACACCGGTCGGGAGTTCACAAGGCCGTCGAACGCATCCGCGCGTAGCGATCAAACGGCGGACCAGGCTGCTAGCCGCGAGCCCTCAGGCCGGGAACCGCCACATCTTTCAACCTTGTCCGACCCGTTTCGCATCTTCGAGAGCACAGCCGATGGGCGACGCGTGATCGCCCCGTGCGGCGAGCTGGACCTGTCAAATGCAGCCCAACTCGAAGAACGACTCACTGGGAGCATCGACACCGTTCTCGACCTCTCAAAGCTGTCGTTCATCGACAGCACGGGCATCCGCGTTGTCATCCGCACCGCCCAGAGAGCGCGATCGGAAGCGTGGCAATTCACCGTTCGCAATCCCCAACCAGCCGTCTTGCGCGTGATCGAACTCGTTGGGCTCGATCACCACCTGAGCCTTGAAAGTCAAGAAGGCCAGCATCCCGCCGAGACTTCCCACTGAACGCAGTGTCGTCGGTTCGATTCCGACTCTCACTGGCATTGACGCGCCCGGCGTCGACAATCACACGGCGACTTCGCCCTCGTCGACGGTCCCCACAACCGACTCGGTGACGACCTTGGACCGGGGCCGGCGATAGCCGGTGACGGATGGCGGGAACATCACCGGCAGCAGAGGCAGTGCCGGGGGCAGCACGCATGCCGCCGCCAACCCCATCAGCGCGCGGGCGGCGATCAGCTCTCCGATGTTCTGTGACAGAGCGGCCAGCACCGAGGTCGCCGTGAACGCGACCAGGCCGAGCAGAAACACGCGCCTGCGGCCGAAGTGGTCGGCCAGGCCATTGCCGAGCAGGAGGCTCCCAGCCAGACAGACCAGGAACGAATCGATCACCCACTGAAGCTCGCCGACCCGGGCGTTCAGATCACGCGAGATATCCGGGAGGGCGACGTTGACAATCGTCGAGTCGACCGCGCTGATGAACATGGCAGCGCACAGAACGACCAGCCCCAATTGGCGCCGATCGCGTTTCGACCCGGGCTCGTGCGGGACGTGCCTGAAGAGGAGCAGATGCTCGATGCCACCGGGCACTAAGGAACTATCCAGAAACTCCGTCGGCCTGGTTGAGGCGGTGGAGGCGCCGGTACCAGAGCAGGGCGCAGGCGAGCTGGATTAGGCCTTGGTAGTTCTGGGCTTTCTTGTCGTAGCGGATCAGCAGCGCGCGGCACTTCTGTAGCCAGGCGATCGTGCGCTCAACGACCCAGCGGCGGGCGGGATGAGTCTTCTGATCGTCGCTGTCGAGCTTCTCTTCGCCGATCCGGCGGATGTGGGGCACGTAGCCGCCGGCCTGACACGCGGTCTCGCCGGTGGGGTTGTCATAGCCCTTGTCCAGGCACAGGTTCTGGATCACCTGCTCGGGGTCCGGGCGCTCGATCACGATCGCGTTGATCGTGCGCTCAAGCAGCTTGGTGTCGTGCACGTTGGCGCCGTCGATACAGACCGCCAACGGTCCGCCGTGCTGCTCGACCAGCACGCTCTTCTTGGTTCCCATCTTGGCTCTATCAGTGGGGTTTGGGCCTCTCGCGCCGCCGCAGAAGCGGCTCTTGCCCATCACCCCGTCGGCCGCCTGCCATGCCCAGCTGACCGCGCCGAACTCGTCACACTGGCGCACCAGCTGCGCCCAGATCTCCTCCAGCACACCATCCGCGACGAACCGCTGAAACCAGGCGTGAACCGTCGAGTCGGAGCCGAACCTGCGCGGCAGCTGGTTCCACTGCACACCCGAGCGCAGCCGGTAGACGATCCCCTCCAACACCAGCCGCAGATCCGCCCTGGGCCGGCCGGTCGCCGCACGCGGATAACGCCTGGCCAGGATCGGCTCGATCCGCTCCCACAACTCGTCCGGCAGCTCCCAGATCGTCGGCAACACCGGCGCAGGGGTAGTCTCGGCAGGCGGCAAGGCACGCTCCTTTCGCGAGGTGGTGTGCCTTGCCCATTCACCTCAAGGAGACATAACTCCTGCTCAGAGCGGGTTTATGGATAGTTACTAAAGGGTCGAGCCCAGCTGCGGGGAGGTTTGCCGCTGGCGACAGCGCCGGCGTCGCTATGTCATCGACCGCCTCGCCGACAACGGTCGTGCGACGGGAACAGCCGCCCGAAGGCAGCCGCTCCCGTCGGCGTCCTACTTGCCGTCGTCGGATGTGCCCAGCGACTTGCCTGCGTTCGCCACGACCTTGCGAATGAAGTCGTATTGAACGTGGACCAGCCGATCGGCCATCTCCATCGCGCTGTCAATGACGTCCTGTCGCCTGGACGGGGTCGCGCCGCGCGGTGGCAGCGCTTGGTCGACGGTGTCGACGAACTTGCGCACTGCCTCGATCGCAGCTCGTTGCCCCGACTCGAGCGATTTGAGGACCTCGTCCGAGAGCTCGGATGTCCGGTCAACCGCGCGCGGCTGCTCGTGCTTCTTGTGCTCCGCGGCGTGACGCTTGCGAGTGACTGCCGCCTTCCGTCCCGCCGCGCTGCGCTGTGCCTTGGTCTCTGGCATTGAGGGTTACCCTCCTTCTCGCGACGTATGTCGCGTCAATAGAGCATGCGTGGAAGCCGGTCGGCTGCCAGCGATTCGCTGGCTTCGTTGCCCGGCCGCCTCCCTCGACTAGGACCATAAGCCAGCCCGCCGGACGTGCCATCCGTAGAGACTGCGGACGTCGCCGTGTCAAGCTACGGGTCCGGGCTCTGACCGGGGAGACGTCGGAGACGTCCGCGCCGACTCAGGCCAGTGCGGCCGACTATCCTCGGCTGGCACGAGTAACGAGGGAGTGATCATGGCCTTTGAAGTCGGCAAGCGCGTAGCAGCAGAGTCCGAGTCAACCGAGCGCCGACCCCGCTCCGGTGTCGTTGAAGAAGTGCTGCGAGGGGACCCGTCGCCTCGCTATCGGATCCGCTGGGACGACGGCCGCGAGAGCATCTACACACCCGCAAGCGGCGCCCTCCGGGCCGAACCGCGCCCCAAGCGGAAACGCCAAGCGCCAAAACCGAAACGCTGACCGGCCTGAGCCGCGTCAGCCCGCCGGCGGGTTCTCACCCGTAGTGCGAGCGCGCCGTTCCTCTGCCTCAGCTGCGTGAAGGCGTGCTTCTATCTGCTCGCAGGCTCGTTCGAGCTCGCGCATGCGTGCCGGGCTGGTGGGCCGTAGTCCATAGGTCTTGGCCCTGTACAGATCGACACGCTGGCGGGCGTGCAGAGCCTGGGCTCGAAGATCGTCCAGATGATTGGTCGACATGGCTTTTGGGCGAGTCGGCGTCCGAAGAGCGTCTTGTCGACGAGTCTAGAACTGGGCTCAAGCGAGACGCCGGTGTTGTCTGTGGCTAATCGCGAGGGCGGAGGGTGGAGGCCGTGGGTGACTTCGGGGGACGTTCACGCAGTCAAGCCTGGTGAGGGGCTGGGCTGCCTTGCGGCTCGCGTCCGGTTCGCTGTGGGGCCGGCATGAATGCCGTGCCCGCGATGACGAGGCCGAACGCTCAGGGCGATGTCGGACACTCCGAACAGCACCCCGGCGGCGACGCCGAGCAGCAGTCCTTGGTGGCCGGGCCGAAGCTGCGATGCATCGGGATCAGCAGGCGCCAGCACCGCACCGCGCTGCTTGAACAGAAACGCGACGTTCGTGCCCAACGCAGAGCCCAACGCCGGTGCCGGACCGGCAATCACCGGGCCTCATGTTCTCAAGCGACCGGACCCCGTCGGCCGCGGGGGCGCTGGCGGTCGGCGACAGTACGCTCGCCCGGTGCGCCGTCTCGGGCCGCTGCTCTCCGACCCCAAGGTCCTGCTCGCGATCATCGTGCTCGCGGGCCTTGCGCTGCGGCTCGTCGACGCCGGCTCGCGGATCAATACCGACGAGGGATATTCGTGGCTGGTCGCGTCGGCTCCCAGCGCCGGCGCCTTCCTCACTCGGCTGGCGCGGTTCGAGAACACGCCGCCCCTGTTCTACCTGCTGCTGGTTCCGCTGCCGCTGGACAGCGAGTTCTGGCTGCGGCTGCCCTCGATCGTGGCGGGCACGGTCTCGATTCCCGTCCTCTACGCGATCGTGCGTCCGATGCTGGGAGCCCGGGCGGCGCTCCTGTCTGCCCTCGGCCTCGCCGTGGCGCCGTTTGCCGTTTCCTTCGCCGATTTCTCACGCGGCTTCATGGTCGCCGGTCTGGGGGTGCTGGTGGCCCTGCTGGGTGCTCAACGCGTGACCGCGGGGGGCGGTCGACGATGGTGGTGGTGCTACGTGATCGGAGGGACGGTGGCCATGTACTCCGAGTACTACTCGGCTCTGTACCTGATCGCGATCATCGTCGCGCTCGTCGTCCTCGCCGATCCGAGGCGACTGAGCCGGCGGCAGCTGATCCTGTTCAGCGCGCTGCCGTTCGTGTTGTTTCTCCCCTGGATTCCGGAGCTCATTCGGTCGTTGGACGACGTGAACAAGACCAAGCTGCCGCTTCCGCAGAGCGGCATGTCGCCGGGGCTGATTCGGGATGCGCTCGTGCCCGTGTTCTACGGCGCGCACGGCGCCGCGGCGTCTGCGGCCGTGCGAACCCTCCAGCTTCTCCTCCTCGTTGCCGTGCTCGGTTGGGGTTGCGTTCGACTGTGGCGCCACGCATCCAGACAGGCGTTCTGGCTGCTGGCGGCGGTCATGCTCGTGGTCCTCGCGCTTTTCTTCGCGGTCAGCGTGGTGCATACGGACATCTTCAAATCGCGCTACATGACCACGGTGATCCCGCTCGGCGTGGCCGTGGTCGCCGGGGCGATCGCAGGTCTGCGCTGGCGGCCGGCGGTACCGCTGGCCGGCGCGGCACTGGCCGCGTTGGCGGTCGCGATCGTCGTCACCCGCGCGGCGCGCGAGTACGAGCCGGATACCCCGGCCGCCGTGGCCATCGCCCAGCACGCCGGCTACCGGGTGATCCTGACCAACAGCTCCCAGGTGGCCTTCTACGGGCGCGAGCTCGACGTGATTCTGGATCGTCCGTTTGGCATCAGCCGGGGCCGCAGGACGCCGTGCGCAACCCCGTGCGCGGTGATCGATGACGCTCGTTTTGGAGGCGTGCGGCCTGGTCCGGGGCGGCGAATCTCGGTCGGTCCCATCGTCATCCGTTTCCCGCCCGGTCCGCGTCCCTGACCGAGCGGACAAGGTTGGGTTGCCGGCCGGCGGCCAGAAAGCCGCCCGGGTAGAAGTGGTGCCTCGGCACCTCTTGGAACTCGAAGTACGCCAGGGTGCGGTCGCGAGATACGTCGGCCAGTGCGTGTGTCACCTGTGCATCGTCACTCAGGAGCACGCCATCGGGGGCGAGATGCTCGGCGGTCAGGCTCAGGTCCGCGCTCTCGGCCTCATAGGAATGCCAGCCGTCGTAGATGAACATGTCGACGACGACCCCCTGGCTGAACAGTGCAGGTAGACCCTGTTGGGACGCCTCGATGCGCAGGGTCCAGAGTGGGTGCTGCCCGACCAGCCATCCGGCCTTGGGATTGACATCGAATGACACCAGGCGGCCGGGATAACCATCCTCGGCGTTGCGTTCGAGGGCGCGCAGCAGCAGGAGCGCGCCGAGGCCGTCATGGACACCGACCTCGATGATCAGCCTGGGTCGCAGGGTCCGCGCCAGCGCGTACCAGCCAAGCCGCTTCCCGAACGGCGGTTGGGATTTGCTCCACAGCCACCTACCTGCCGTCGCCGCCTGCAACCGCGTTCTCAGTGCCCGGTCGACCTCGGGCTCGGCCACGTACCTCTGCGTCTGCTCGGGCTCACAGTTCGCCACCGTCGCCACCCATGTGGCCAGCTCGTGCTCGTTGGCGATCTCGTAGGTGAAATTATCTGGCTCGGGATCCCAGAGCACGAAGGGCAGGTTGTGCCAGATGCTCGCCTGGCTGCGGTGAACCGCGTGCGCCTTGTGCAACCAGCGCAGCCTCCTGACCGTTCGAGGATCGAGCCCGATGCGGTGCGCCAGCGCGCGCATGTGGGTTGGCCACGGTGCTCGTTCCGAGCCCGCGTTGTCATCTCCACGACTGCGCCCCAGGACGTCACGTCCGGACTTCACAGAGGTGATTGTCCCATTCGGGCACGCGCGCAAACGCCACACTCGGAGTCGGCGTCGGACGCCAATATGACGAGGACGGCGTGCGGCGGCGCCATGCCAACATCAGCCGCCGTGGCCAGCACCAATCTCACCCCGTCGCTCGCCGCCGGCTGGGCGGCCAGGCGCCTGCGGGAACTCAAAGACAGGCTCGAGGCCGGTCGCGCCCGTGACCTCGCGGTACCTCCACTTCGCCTGCGCACGCGCGTCGGCACCCCCGGAGCGAGCGATTTCATCCTCAGCGGACGCGAGTCGGCAGAGGATCTGGCCGGCGCCCTGCGCTCGGTGGGCAGGCGCCTGGACGAGTTTGACTCGGTGCTCGACTTTGGCTGCGGACCGGGGCGCGTGCTGCCGCACATTGGCGCGCTGGCTTCCTCGGCGGCGTGTGCCGGCTGTGATGTCGACACAGCGTCGATCTGCTGGGCGCGGCGCCGGCATCCGGACATTCGCTGGGCCGTCAGCAACTATGCCCCGCCGCTGCCGTGGCTCGATGAGAGCTTTGCGCTCGTGTACTCCGTATCCGTGTTCAGTCACCTCGGCGAGACGCTTCAGGACAGATGGCTGGCGGAGATTCGCCGCGTCCTGAGGCCCGGCGGGCTGGCATTTCTCTCGACCCATGGTGGTTACGCGTTCGAGCAATTCAGAAGCGGAAGCGTCACCACGCGCTGGTGCCCTCGGGGCGCCTTCGAGCGGGCGCCGCTGCGTGCGTCGGAGTGCCTTTTTGTGCCCTACCGCCGGTCGATCTGGAACCGTGCCGACCTCCCCGGCATCGGCGAGCAATACGGTCTTGCCTTCCACGGAGAACAATATGTCCGCGCGCGTTGGGCGGTCGGTCTCGAAATCGTCGACATCCTTCCGCATGCAATGACGCGGTGGCAGGACATCGTCGTGGCCAGGAGACCCGCTGATCACCGCGCCCGCGCCACGACACTCATGATGTCGCCGGGGTTCAGATAGACGCTTCGATCGGCGAGCCCCATGCGCGCGAGCAGGTCCGGCAGCGGCGCGGTGAGTGGAACTCCGCTCCGCCTCAGCCGGTCGGCCGCGAAGCGCAGGCTCACGCGGCGGCCCACCTTCTCGTAGCCGATCGGTTCAAAGCCACACACGGCGAGCAGGCGCTCGAGCGTCTGGCGCGAGAAGAAGAAGTAGTGATCGGGTATCAGCTGGCGCCAGCGCTGCCGGGCGATCCGGAACCACAGGCAATCGACCGTGGGTGTCTCAATGAGGACGATCCCGCCGGGGCGGACCAGCTCCCGAACCGTCCCGACCAGCTCCCGGGGCGAATCGAGGTGCTCGATCACGTGGAACATTGTCACGGCGTCGAATCCACCGACGGGAGGGGCCACGTCCTGCACCGAGCCGGCAACCACGTCGAGCCCCTTGGCCTGAGCCTGCGCGCTAGTCGCGGGGTCGGGCTCGACGCCGGTGACCTGGAAATACTGGCGGGCGACGCTCAGGAACGTGCCCGTGGAGCAACCGACATCCAACAGCGTGCCCGCAGGCAATACACCGCGCACGCGGGCCAGACGCTCTTGCTCGGCCAGCACTCGCCACGGGTGTTCAGCCTCATCGACCTCGGGGTGGACAATCTCGAGCTCCGCCACTCGCGTCGCCAGCGCGCGCGAGCGCTCGACATTCAGTCCGCTGAAGGTGAAGTCGGATTCGCGCCGCCCCACGTAGACCAGGGTGCAGGCCCGGCAGCCCACCAACGGGCCGTCGAGCCTGGCCGACCGCAGCAGCACCTCGGGATCGTCGGCCCCGCACAGATCGCAGGCCCGCATCCGTACTAGAAATGGCCGTGAACGCCGTTGACCGAGATGTGCCGCTTGTCGTCCGGCGCGGGGCGCAGGATCATCACCTCGGCCGGGACGCGGTCGAGCAGCCACTCGAGGTCGTCGGGGCTCAGTCCGTCGGCGGAGCTCTCGGTGGCGGAGACGATCACCCGGTCGAACTGCTCCTCGTCGAGCAGCCGGCGCAGGGCGTCGCGGTAGGTGCGACCGCGCGCGATGCGCGCGTCGACGGCAATCCCCTCGGCGTTGGCCCGTTGCTCGAGAGCCTCGATCAGAGCCATCGCGCCGTCACACTGGGCGGGCAGCGGGGAGTCGATCGGCAAGGTCCGTGGCACCCGGGCGAGGAAGGCGGGGATGATCGTCGCGTTCTCGGCCTTGGCCAGGCGGGCGGCGGCTTCGAACGCACGACGCGAGATCGCCTGTCCGGTGAACGGCAGGAGGATGCGGCGCACGGTGCCGTGGTCGTCGCGGGCCGGGCGCCGGCCGTGGGGCGGAAGCCAATATCCGATGGCCACGCCGGCCGCGAGCGCGACCAGGGCGACGACGATGGCGATGACGACCGTCATTCCCGCTCACCATTCGGTCGCCGGGCGCGGTCGGCCACGATCCGCACGTCGACACCCGGCAGCAGCTCCATCAGCCGCTGGGGCAGCGGCGTGCGCAGCCGGCCCAGACCGCGGGCCGGGCGGCTCCGACCCATCAGCACGTAGGTGGTGCGCTGCCGGCGCGCGACCTCGGCGATCGCCTCGGGAACAGTGTCCGATTCCTCGACGAGGAAATGGGCACCGAGCGTCGAGGCGAGCTGCTGCAGCGCAGTCAGTGACCGCTGCTGCTCGTCGGACAGGTTGGCTCCCGGTGGGCGGATCCAGAGCAGATCGATATCGGCCCCGAGCCGCTGGGCGGACCGCCAGGCGCGGCGGACGAGGCGCTGCGCGCCCGGATATGGCTCGATGAGCGCGAGCAGCCGCTCCCCGACGGCCTGCTGCGCCTCCGCCGCGACCAACTCCGCGCGCGAGCCGAGCGGCTCGACCGTGGTCAAGCGCTTCTGCTCGACCTCTTCCGCGACCTGGCGCAGCGCGACCTCGCGCAGCGCGGACAGGTTCTCGATGCGGAAGAAGTTGTTGAGCGCGGCGTCGATGCGACTGGCGGGGTAGATCTTTCCGGCGCGGAGCCGTTCGAGCAGGGCCTCGGGAGGGAGGTCGATCAGGACGATCTCATCGGCGCGGGCGAGGACGCTGTCGGGGATCGTCTCGCGCACCCGAATCCCGCTCAGCTCGGCGACCTGATCGTTGAGCGACTCGAGGTGCTGGACGTTCACCGTGGACAGCACGTCGATCCCCGCCTCGAGGACGTCCTCCACGTCCTCGTAGCGTTTCTCGTGTTCGACCCCGGGTGCATTGGTGTGGGCGAGCTCATCGATCAGGCACAGCTCTGGGGCGCGAGCGAGGATTGCCGGAAGGTCCATCTCCTCGAGCTCGGTGCCACGATAGGCGATCCGACGCCGCGGGATGGTGGGGATCCCCTCGGCGAGTTTGGCGGTCTCCGCGCGACCATGGGCCTCCATCAGGCCGATCACCACGTCGCGCCCTGCCTGCAGTTCGGCGTGGCCCTCGATCAGCATCCGGTACGTCTTGCCAACTCCCGCGGCCATCCCGAGGAATACGCGGTGGTGCCCCCGCCGTGCCGCTCGGTTCACCGACGTCTCATGCCCCAAAGACGTTGTGGACGATCAGGTCGATCAGCTTGATCCCGATGAAGGGCGCGATGATCCCGCCCAGGCCGTAGATCAGGAGGTTGCGGCGCAGCAGCCCGCTGGCTCCGATCGGGCGATACCGAACGCCCCTGAGCGAGATCGGAATCAGCGCCGGGATCACGAGCGCGTTGAAGATGATCGCTGAGATCACGGCCGAGTGTGGCGTGCCGAGATTCATGATGTTCAGGACGTGAAGGGCGCTCTGCCCACCGCTCGTTGCCGCGAAGGTCGTCACGAAGATCGCGGGCAGGATGGCGAAGTACTTGGCCACGTCGTTGGCGATCGAGAAGGTGGTCAGCGCGCCGCGGGTGATCAGCAGCTGCTTGCCGACCTCGACGATCTCGATGAGCTTCGTCGGGTTGGAGTCCAGGTCGACCATGTTTCCCGCCTCGCGCGCCGCCTGGGTGCCGGTGTTCATCGCCACGCCGACGTCGGCCTGCGCCAGCGCGGGCGCGTCGTTGGTCCCGTCGCCGGTCATCGCCACCATCCGACCGTCACCCTGCTGCTCCTTGATCAGCTCGAGCTTGGCCTCCGGAGTGGCCTCGGCCAGGAAGTCATCGACCCCCGACTCCTCGGCGATCTTGGCCGCGGTGAGCCGGTTATCGCCGGTGATCATGATCGTGCGGATCCCCATCGAGCGCAGGTGATCGAAGCGCTCCTTCATCCCCTCCTTGATGGTGTCCTTGAGGTAGATCACGCCCAGCACCTGCGAGTCCCGGGCCACGGCCAGGGGGGTCCCGCCCTCGCGACCAATCCGGTCGAGCACGGGCTGGAGTTCGGCCGGCGGCCGTCCACCCTCGGCCTCGACGAACTTGATCACCGCATCGCCGGCGCCCTTGCGCAGCTGCCGGCCGTCGAAATCCACGCCGCTCATCCGGGTCTGGGCGGGTGCCCGCCCGTGTAGACAGCGGCCATATAGCGAGCCAGTGGAATGGCCAGCAGGGTCAGAATGCCCGCGAAGCCGAATATCGTCAGCCAGCCGAGAAAGGTCATCGTGCGATCCCCGTCGCGCGCGCTAGTGGGTCTCGGGGAGGCGCACTAGAAGCGCTCTCCTCGGAGGAGCGCGTGCAGCAGGTGCGCGCAGATGAGCACCGACACGATCAGGCCGAAGAGATCGGCACCGCTCATATCCGCTCGATTCCGTAGACCAGGGCGTACAGAGCGACGAAGGTGACTAGGGCGAGAACGATGGAGACGATGTCCACGGTGCCAATATTCGCCGTGAGGGCATCAAGAACCTGTGAAGAAACCGGCGCCAGCCGGACAGATTTCGTCAAGGCGGGGTCGCGGCGCTCAGACCGCGAACCGCGAGTGGACCCGGGAAACGGGCCGCGTTGCTATCCCAGGGATTGCGGTCTGATGAGAAGGACGCTTCGGCAGGCGCCGGGCAACCTACCCGGGCGCCACCTGCGGCCGCGACGCTCCCGGCTCCTCGGGCGCGCTTCCGGCCTCGACGGCCGGCTCCTCGACCCTGCCGCGCGGCATCGCGACCAGGGCGGCGACGAAGGCGACGACCATCGCTCCGGCCATGCCCCAGATCACGGTGCGGGTAGCGTGGGCGAAGTCGAGCTGCACCGCGTGGGTGATCGCCTTGCTGACCGCGCCACCGTTGCCCTTGCCGCTCGTCGCGGCGCCGGACGCTCCGGAGACCGCGTGCGCCACGCGGTGAGCCGCGGCGCTCGGCACTCCGAATCCGGTCAGGGTCTTGACCACCTTCGACGTCACCTGGGTGATGAGGATCGAACCGAGCACGGCCAGCCCCAGGCTGCCGCCGAAGTTGCGGACCGTCTGGGTGAGGCCGGTGACGGCGCCGTAGGCGGTGCGAGAGGCCCGGTTGAGCGCATCGGTGCTGACCGGACCCAGCACGAGACCGATGCCGACACCCGACAGCGCGAGATCGAACCACTGGGAGTTGAAGGAGAGATCGGTCAGCTTGTTGCCCCACAGATAGAAGCCCACCGCGGCGATCGCGCACCCGGCGACAACTGTGGGACGCGCACCCCTGTTGTCGAGCACGCGTCCGCCGATCTGCGCCCCGATCACGAACCCGATGAAGAACACGAGGAGGACGAATCCCGCGTTCTCAGCCGACTTGCCCAGGGCGACCTGCGCGTAGATGCTGGAGAAGAAGAACAACGGGACGAAGCAGACCGACAGCAGCAGCAGCACGACGTTGTCGACGGCGAAGGCCCGGTTGCGGAACAGGTGCATCGGCACGAGCGGGTGGTCGATCCTGAGCTCGAAGCGGACGAACACGGCGAGAAGGAGGAGGCCGACGATCAGGCACAACCACGTCGCGGGGCTGCTCCAACCCCACACGCTGGCCTGCTGGAGGCCCAGCACCGCGAGCCCCATCCCGGAGCCGATCAACAGCGCCCCTCGCGTATCGATCGGGCCAGGATGCGGTTCGTCGGTCGGCTTGGTCCGCAGCGTCAGCACGATCGCGATGATCGCCACCGGAACGTTGATCCAGAAGATCGACCGCCATGTCCACTGGGTCAGATAGCCGCCGGCGATCGGGCCGATGGACGTCAGGCCTCCCGAGATCGAGAAGAACGTGGCCAGCGCCTTGCCGCGCTCGTTGACCGGGAAGGTGGCCACAACGGTAGCCAGCGCGGCGGGAAACAGAAATGCCGCACTGGCACCCTGCAGCACGCGGAAGAAGATGATCCACGCCTGGCCGATCGAGCCGGTCGGCGTCGCACCGCACATTGCGGAGAAGAATGCGAATGCGATTATCGACGGGACCAGGACGCGCCGGTGTCCCACGACGTCAGACACGCGTCCGCCGAGCGCGAACAGCGCCGAGATCGCCAGGAGGTAGCCGTTCACGACCCACTGCGACCCGGTCGGAGACAGATGCAGGTCGTGCTGCAGACTGGGGATGGCCAGCACCACGATCGTCTGATCGATGAAGATCATCGCGACCGCGAAGATCATCGCCACGAGGACCATGTTCTTGTTGTTGCGTTGCATCGTGCCCTCTCAGTCTGAACTCAGATGCCAGCGATCCAGTGAAACAGTCGGCAACGTACACCTACTTCGAGTTGAGAGTCGGCACGTAACAGGGAGGCACCGTTGAGAGTTTTGTGGCCATCGATCGCCTGTCTTGGCTGTTGCCGATCCTCCGAGCAATGTCGGTGCGGACGATCGATCGATACGATCGGTGACCGTTGAACGCCGACACCGTGACATCCATCTGCCGGCTCGGCGCCCTGGAGCAGGCCGGTGCGATTCGCCGCGGTGAGCTGTCGAGTCGTGAGGTGATCGAGGCCCATCTCGCGCGGATCGAGGAGGTCAACCCGCGCGTCAATGCGCTCCACGCCATCCTCGCCGACGCCGCCCTGGCGGAGGCGGACACGGCCGACCGCCGGCTGGCCGGCGGCGAGAAGGTAGGCCCACTCCACGGGGTACCGGTGAGCATCAAGGAGAACATCGACGTCGCCGGAACCGCCACCACGTGTGGCGTGGCGGCGCTGGCCGAGAAGGTGTCAGGCACCGATGCACCCCTGGTGGCCAACCTGCGCGCCGCCGGGGCGATCCCGATCTCGCGCGGAAACATGCCCGACTTCGCCATGCGCTGGCACACGAGCAGCGACCTGATGGGAGCGACGCTCAATCCCTGGGACGCGGCGCGCACGCCCGGTGGCTCGAGCGGCGGCGAAGCCGTGGCGCTGGCTACGGGGATGGCCCCCCTGGGGGTGGGTAACGACATCGGCGGTTCTTTGCGCTTCCCCTCGCAGTGCGTCGGCACCGCCGCGCTGCGACCAAGCCACGGCCGGATCCCAGACACCAGCGCGATCATCCCCGCGGACGGCCCGCCGTCCTTCCAGCTCTTCAACAGCCAGGGGCCAATGGCGCGCCGCATGGAGGATGTCCGCGCAGCGTTCGCCGCGATGATCGCCCCCAATCCGACGGATCCGTGGCACATCCCGGCACCGCTCTATCTGGCCGCGCCCGCGGAGCCGATCGAAGTCAACCTGGCCATCCCGGATGACACGGATCCGGGAATCGAGGCCGGCGTTCGGCGTGCCGCCGCCGTGCTCGAAGCAGCGGGCTACCGGGTGCGGGAGGCAATGCCGCCGCAGCTTGACCGCGTCGCGGAGCTGTATCTCGAGATCCTGCACGAGGACGTGCGCGTCGTATGGCCCGAGTGGGAGGCGCTGGCGTCCGAGACGGCTCGCCGCTCCACCAACGTCGACCTCGCGGCGACGGAGCCCCTCGACCTGACCGGTTATGTGCTGCGCTGGCAGGAACGCCTGACACGGGCTCGAGAGTGGTCGCGGTTCCAGGCACAGACACCGCTGATGCTCGCGCCGATCTACACGCAGCCGCCGTTCGGACCCGACGGCGACGTCGACGATTCGCAGCCAGGAGTCGGGATCTACTACGGAATGCGCCTGGTGGTCGCGGTCAACCTGTTCAGCCTGCCCGCCGCCGCGGTGCCGGTCGGGCTCGACGGCGATGGGATGCCACTGGGCGTCCAGATCATCGGGCCGCGCTTCCGCGAGGACATGTGCCTCGACGCGGCGGCGGCGATCGAGGCCGAGCTGGGGACCGTGACGCCGATAGATCCTCGCGTGTAACTTGGGTGGCTGGGTGGCGCCGGGCGGCCACGGTTCCGTCTTCGCCCGGGCCGTCCGCGGCTCGTTGCCGGGAACGGGTGGTGGTGGGCCGCTGCAGCCCCGATCCGCGTTGGAAAACGTGACAAGGCACTCCACGCGCGGCAACCTCGTACGCATAAGCCCCCCCGACGCGCTTATGTAGCCGGGGTGCGGCGGCGCGGGGAGGTTTGTCACGTTTTCCGGCGGCCCGGCCGCCTGAGCCCCCGGTCGGCTCGAGCCCACCCGAGCCGACCCCTCAGCCTGCTCGAGTCCACCCAAAATCTGGAGCGTCGACGGTTAAGATTCCGCGCAGCGGGTATCAGAACCTCACCGTGACCGACCCCACTTCAGACACGCTGAGCCGCACGTATCCCGCTGTTGCGGAGTCGGTACCCCAGGCCCGCGAGGACGTGTGCGCGCTCGCCGCCAGGGTTGGCGCCGGCGCCGAGACGATCGAGGCGATCCGGCTTGCCGCGTCCGAGGCTGTTACCAATGCGGTCCTTCACGCCTATCGCGAGGAGCTGGGCACTGTCCATCTCACCGCTGCGGTCATCTCCGATGAGATGTGGCTGCTGGTCTGGGACGAAGGGTATGGCCTGCAGGTTCAGGGCGACCGGCCCGGTCTCGGCCTGGGGCTGGCGCTGATCGCGCACGTCTGCGACGACTTCACGGTCGGCGCGCCGTCCTCCGGTGGCGTCGAGTTACGGATGCGGTTCAGCCTGGCGCAAAGGCGAGGCGGCACGGGTCAGTCCCTGGGGTTGGTCTGCTCGGCGACCCGGCCGGCCTGGTCGCGCTTCTCGACCACCTTGTAGCCGGGCCCGGCGGCGACGCTCGTCTCGAGTTCGAGTAGCTCGTGACCGGGCGCGACCACGAATCGGCGTGCCTCCGAGCGGACGGTGGCGTAGGTTCCGGGCGTCAACTGGATCAGCTCGTTGCAGCCGAGGCGGGCGCACTCGCAGCGATACGCGACCGGTGCGTCCTCATCGCCGGGCCACTGCCCGCGGGCGATGCTCTCATTGACACTCCGAAACAGGGCCTCGTTGCGCGCCAGCCGCTGTTCGTCGACGTCATCCATGCCGGCCATCCTCTCATCCCTTGACCGACGTGTGAACGCGCCCGCTACTCTCAGTCGCTGCCCGTGTTGAAAACAGAACGCTGCCCCCGTCGATAGGAGAACGGATGCTCGGACATCGAAGGATCACGATTGCAGTTCTGGTTGCGCTGACGGCGATGATCGCCCCGGCCGCGGCGCTGCTGGCTCCCGCCGCCTCGGCGGGCCCGCGGGCGGCGCATGCCGCCGCGACGGCAACCAAGCCGGCCGCCGACTGTCAACCATTCGCGAGCGAGCCGTGCCTGCTCCCGTTCCCGAACAACCTCTTCACTCGCAAGGACAAGTCGACGCCGACCGGCGTTCGCGTGCACCTCCCCGCCAAGGCCATGCCGGTCAACACGAAGGGCCAGCGGGTCGGGGTGGGGCCGTATGACCGCAATGACGGCTTCAGCCCCGGGAGCGCGGTGATCGTCCACATCAACGGCTTCGACAATGCGCAGGCGTTCCAGAAGACCAACCCCGTCGGCCTGCTCAACATGTCGCGAGCGTTCGCCAAGCGGGCCCCGATCGTCGTGATCGACGAGCAGACCGGCAAGCGGCAGCTGATCTGGTCAGAGCTCGACGCCAACGCGACCTCACCCCAGAACACCAACCTGCTGATCCACCCGGGCAAGAACTTCACGGACAGGCACACGTACATCGTCGCCCTGCGCAACCTCCGCACCGCGAGTGGCAAGGTCATCGGCGCGCCGACCTGGTTCAAGCGGCTGCGCGACAACGGCAAGCTGCCCAGCAACGAGCGCTCACAGCGGGCCCGCTACGCGCACATCTTCAAGGCCCTGAAGCGGGCCGGGATTGCGCGCGGCAACCTGTACGAGGCCTGGGACTTCACCATCGCCTCGCGC
This sequence comes from uncultured Solirubrobacterales bacterium, assembly GCA_963796885.1. GTDB lineage: Bacteria > Actinomycetota > Thermoleophilia > Solirubrobacterales > Solirubrobacteraceae > Palsa-465. Next base: position 62,771 of record CAWCNP010000022.1, on the reverse strand, counting down.
CAGAACCTGACCTCACGGCTGCTGGCGATCCGCAACAACGCCTTCGCTCAGCTCGGCGATCACAACCTGGCTGACGTGAAGGTCCAGGGCCGGGCGCCGAAGTTCAAAGTGACCACCATTGACCCGCCCGACACGAGCAACCCTGGCATCACACGGGTCATTGGCACCTATCAGGTTCCCTGCTACCTGAAGGTGTGTGGCCCGACTGCCACCACCGGCTTCCATTACAGCTCGAGCAAGCTCGATGCCCTGCCGACGCAGACCCCGGGCAATGTGGCCACGGCGCAGTTCGAGTGCATCGTCCCGCAGTCGGCCAAGTCGCATCCGGCGCGGATCTCGCTGTATGGCCACGGCCTGCTCGGCTCGCTCGACGAGGTCGAGGCCGGCAACGTGGAGGCCATGGCCACCGAGCACAACGTCGTGTTCTGCGCCACCAACTGGTGGGGCCTGGCCGATCCCGACACGGCGTACGACGCCAGCGTCCTTGCCAACCTCAACGGGTTTGAGAACGTCGTCGATCGGCTCCAGCAGGGCGTGCTCAACTTCCTGTACCTGGGCCGGGTGATGCTCAACCCGAAGGGCTTCGCGTCCGACGCAGCGTTCAAGTCGGCCGGGCGCTCGGTGCTCAACACCTCGCATCTGTACTACGACGGCAACTCCCAGGGTGGGATCGAGGGTGGCCTGACCACGGCTGTCGCGCCCGACTTCACCCGCGCCGTGCTCGGTGTCTCGGGGATGAACTACGGCAACGTGCTCGTCCAGCGCAGCACGGACTTCGCTCCGTTTGGAGGCATCCTCACAGCCAGCTATACGGACAACTCGATGTACACGCTGACGCTCGATCTGATCCAGCAGCTGTGGGATCGGGGCGACCCCGACGGCTACGCGGAGCAGATGACCACGCATCCGCTGCCCGACACGCCAGCCCACACGGTGCTGATGCAGATCGCCTACGGCGACCATCAGGTCAGCATGTACGCCGCCGCGGTTGAGGCACGGACGATCGGTGCCTCGGCACACGAGCCGGCGCTCGACCTGAACACCAACCGGGCGCGCGATCGCAACCTGTTCTACGGGATCCCGGCCATCGGCCACTACCCGTTCAAGGGCTCGGCGATTGTCATCTGGGATGGCGGACCGGGTCTGGTGCAGCCGCCGCCGGTGGCCAACATCGCCCCGCAGGACACATCGAGCAACCAGGATCCGCACGAGTTCGTTCGCAACTCGCCGAAGGCGCGGGTGCAGAAGTCGGACTTCCTGCAGCCGAACGGAGCCGTGGTCGACGTGTGCGGCGGTAAGCCCTGCCACACGTTCAACTACGTGCCATGAGGTGAGCGCACGGGTCGCGCTGGCCACGTGCGCCGCATTCCCGCAGCTGGCTGACGACGAGCCGCTGCTGATCGACCAGCTCCGCGCCCGAGGAGTGGGCGCGGAGCCGGTCGTGTGGGACGAGCCGACCGTGGACTGGAATGCCTACGAGCTGGTCGTCGTGCGCACGACGTGGGACTACTCCTGGCGGCGGGAGGCGTTTCTCTCCTGGGTCGAGTCGCTGGCCCGCGTGCTGAACGCGGCCGACGTGATCCGTTGGAATACCGACAAGCGCTATCTCGCCGAGCTCCCTCACGTGGTCCCAACCACGAGGGCAGGACGCTCATGGTCCAGCCCTAAGCCCAGCGCGGAGGAGCGCCGGGTCGCCGAGGAGATCCTCGACTCACTGCTGTGGAGGCGTGCCGACCTGCTCTACGCGCGGGTCGATCTCATCCCCAACGGGAACGATGCGCCTCGGCTGATCGAGCTCGAGCTCTCAGAGCCCTCGCTGTACCTGTCGTTCGGCGACGACGCAGCGGCCAGGCTCGCCGAGGAGATCGTCGAGCGTCTCTAGCGACGGGGTCGAGCTTCGCCGCGAGCGTGGTCAATCCGTCCTGGGACATGTCCTGCCTCCTACCCGTGAGCGCTGATCTTGCGCAGGAACGGCAGCAGGTGGGCGAAGAACGCGTTGTGCGGATAGGCCCCGTTGGGGTCGTTGTGCGCGTAGGTGCTGTGACGGTTGATCAGCGTCAGGTGGCTCATCGGAATGCCCGACTGCTTGGCCAGGGCCTGGGCGGCCTGCAGCACACGGATCCCGCCCAGGGCAGCGCCGAAGGCATAGATCCGCAGCCGCTTGGGCAGATGTCGTCCCTCCGTGGCATCGACTCCGAGCACGGACTGCGCGGGGTTCTTGATGCCATTCCCGACCGCTCCCGTGTCGAGCGTGAGGCGCTGCGGGAAGTACCACTCGGTGCCGTCGGCATTGTTGATGCCCATGCCCGAGAACATCGTGGCGAAGCGCTTGATCGGGGTCAACGCCCCAGCACCGTTCCAGCCGTGAATCGGGCCCTTGGCCGACAGGCCCTTGCCGAGGTGCGCCTGGGCGGCGGCGAGCGAAGGTGGCGAGGTGCCGACGTTCAGCGCGTAGCCGTATTGGCCCAGGTTGGTAACCGGGACCGGTGGCTTGAGATCGGCCGGAAGCAACGGGAACTTCTGGCCCACCGACGGCTGGTTGGGGGCCAGCAGCGCGCCGAGCGAACCGGTTACTTCGAACAGGCCGGCGTACGGAGCGGCGATCCCGCCGAACGTCAGCCACGGCGACGCGCTCGCGGCGTCCAGCTGACCAAGTTCATCGGTGGCTTGTGGCGCGGTGATCGGGGGTCCGCTGGCGCCGTCGATATAGACCAGGCCGGCGAGCTGGTCAGCCCCGGCATGGCCGTGGAAATTCCAGGTCGCGTATGCCGTGACCACCGAACCGCCGAGGGAGTGCCCGCCGAGGACGACCTTGCCGCCCAGCTTCCGCGCCGCGCCAATCACCGTGTGGAGATCGCCGACGGCCACCCGCATGCCCCATTGCTTGGCGAACTCGACGCTCGCATTGGGGATGAACTGGAAGTGGTGCTTGAGCTTGGGGTTGGACAGCCAGCCCAGGTAGTAGTTGAACGCCTGGGCGGACGATTCCTTGCGCTGCTTGGCCCGGTTGACCGCGGACTGATCCTCGAGCAGGTTCTCGCGCCGCTCGACCGACCACACCTGCCAGCCCTTGGCCTTCGACACGATCCACTTGGCCAGCGGCACGAAATACGTCGAGCCGGCCGAGGTTCCGGGCTCGAGCACGAGGACGTTGTGGGCACTGCGCGGTCCGACCTTGATCACCCCCACCTTGTCGTACTTGGCCGGCGTCCCCTTGGCGGGGAGACTCTTCATCCACGTCACGCTGAGCGCGGCGCTCGCCGGACCGGCAAAGGCCGCCCCGAGCAGCGCCGTGAGTGCGATCGTGAGCAGTGCCGTTCTCTTGTTCATTGCTTCCTCCTTGAGCAACCGTAGACCGGAATCCGTGGGTCCAAGCGCTTGCGGGGTGTACTCGACGCCACGGAGCGTGTAGCGCACACGCCCCGGCAGACCCAGAAGGGTAACGCGCGCGATCACCCGGTGCCGCTGGGCCACCGCGGGGCGGCGACAGACCGTTTTTCGGTGCAAGTCCGCCTGGTGGTGCGCCGATTGAATCTGCCCCTCGGGCCCCCCAGCATCGCGCCGCCGGCGGCCAGGTTGAGGTTTACGACAGCGGACTGCCGGAAAGTGTCCGGGCGTCGTGGCACCGGCCTGTCAGGGCCGGCCCAGATGTTGTGCGCCGGACCGTGGTGGCTTCTTAGCTTCGTGTTGCGGCTTGATTAGGGCGGCCCGGCGTGGCCCCACCAGCGACTGGTTGTGAATTAGATTTCTGCGGGGACCGCCAACCTCTGAGGAGGAGAATTAATGAGGAGCAGGAGGACAAGGTCGCTGTTCGTCAGCGTCCTGGCGCTGGGCTCGGTTGTAGCTCTCGGCGCCTGCGGAAGTTCGTCGTCGTCGTCGTCTTCGTCGTCGTCGTCAGCTACCGCGAACACGACCGTCAAGAACGGCGGCACGATCACCATCGCCGCCGGCACGCCGCCGCTCTCGGCTGACCAAGGGCTCGACTTCACGACCCAGGGCACCGAGCTCTACTCGGTCGTCAACACGCCGTTGCTGACCTTTAAACGCGGCGTCCAGGGCACGGCCGGTAGTGCCATCGAGCCCGCACTGGCCAAGAGCATGCCGACCGTTTCCGACGGCGGCAAGGTCTACACCTTCACGCTGCGCCCCGGCCTCAAGTATTCAAACGGCGTGGCGATCAAGGCCAGCGACGTCGCGTATGCGGCCGAACGCGACATCAAGATCCCGTGGCAGGCGGCCTCGTTCCTGAGCGCCTACATCCAGGGCGGAACCGCGTACGCCAACGGTAAGGCCAAGACGATCTCGGGCATCCAGACCAACGACAGCGCGGGCACGATCAAGATTCACCTGGTCGCTCCGTTCGCGCCGATCGTCGACATCTTCGCGCTGGCTGGAACCGCTCCAGTGCCACCGAACACGCCGATGAAGAACCTGGCCAGCACGGGCACGATCGGTGACGGGCCGTACAAGTGGGGCCCGATCAGCGCCGGTCATTCGTACACGTTGATCAAGAACACGAACTTCGACGTCCCCGGTATCCCGAAGGGCCACGCCGACAAGATCATCTTCAACGTCAACTCCAACGTGACGGCGGACGCTGAACAGGTGCTGAACAACCAGGCGGACGTGTTCGACCCAGGCGACACGTTGCCGGCGTCGATCCTCGGTCAGGTGCAGTCCCAGGCCAGCGATCGCTACGCGCCGATCCCGACCAACTCGACCTACTACTTCTGGTTCGGGGTCAACAAGAAGCCGTTCAACAACCTCGACGCCCGCCAGGCGGTGCTAGCGGCGCTCGACCTGCGGGCACTGTCCAGGCTGGACAGCGGTTTCCTGGCCGAGGACTGCCACCTGATCCCGACCGGGATCGTGGGCCACTCCAGCCCGTCGAGCTGCCCGTTCCATAGCCCGACCGGGCCGCCGAACATGGCGCTGGCCAAGCAGCTGATGAAGAAATCAGGCATGACCGGCCAACCGGTGACGGTCTATGGCGAGGAGCGGAGCCCGCGCAGACAGTGGCTGGACTACTACACCAGCGTGCTGAACTCGCTCGGATTCAAGGCAACGGAGAAGGTCATCAACTCGGGCGTGTACTTCACCACGATCGGGGCGCCCACGCTGAAGCCGCAAACTGGGTTCGGCGACTGGGTGCAGGACTTCCCCAACCCGTGGGACTTCATGCAGCTGTTCGCCGGGAATGCCGGTTCATCGCTCAACTACGGGTACGTCAACGACCCGCATTACAACTCGCAGCTGGCCGATCTGCAGAAGCATCCGCCCGATTCCGTGGCCAGCCAGTGGCAGTCGCTTGATCAGTACGCCGTGAACAAGGGCTACTACGCGGCTTATGGCCACGAGGAGTTCCCGAAGTTCTATTCCAATCGGCTGAACTTCCAGGTCGGCGTGATGTCGGTCGAGTACCAGACCGACATGACGAGCCTGGCGCTTAAGTAGGAGGGTTGCCGGCCGCAGAAAGGGGGAAGCTCCTTTCTGCGGCCCCTGCTTCCCCTCGGCGGTAAGCTCACCATGAACGCGCGATGTCGCCAGACGCATTTCCCCGCCATCAGCGATCGGACAGGGAGTCGCCGATGACGGACGCCTCGGTGGATCCAGTAGGCGGTGGCGGCGGCGCCGCGACCGTAACCGAAGCGCCGCCCACCCCGCCTGAAACGGATGCCACCGGCGCCCCGACCGTAGGGGTAGGGCCGTACCGCCTGGCTCTGCGGCGACTGCGCCGCAACAAGACGGCGCTGGCGTTCGGCGGCCTGTTCGTGCTGATCGTCGTGCTGTGCCTGCTGGCGCCGGTGTACGCGAACGACATCGCCCACATCGGCCCCAACACCAACAACGTCACGGGGACCATCAACATCGGTGGCAAGCAGACGAACGTTGTCTCGCTCCAGGGCGTGCCGATCGGCCCGACCCTGACCAGCCACTACTTCTTCGGCGCCGATTTCAACGGCCGTGACCTCGCCGTGCGGATGCTTTACGGAGGGCGCAATTCGCTGTTGATCGGCGGCATCGCCACCATAATCATCATCACCTTCGGCACGCTGCTTGGTCTGCTGTGTGGCTACTTCCGCGGGCCGGTCGACGCCCTGCTGCGACCGCTGATGGAGTTGATCTGGTCGTTCCCGCCGGTGATCCTCGGCGTTGCCGTGGGCACGGCGCTCGCGCTGGGGGGAATCGGTCCGATCAAGGGAAACTCGCTGTTCATCCCGGCGGTGATCATCGGGGTGATCTACGTGCCCTACCTGGGCAAGCCGATCCGGGGCGAGGTGCTGAGGCTGCGCGAGATGGACTTCGTCGACGCCGCGCGGGTCCAGGGGATGGGGCCCTGGCGGGTGATGTTCTCGGAGATCCTTCCCAACGCGATGTCAACGATCATCGTGTTCATTCCGATGATGCTGGCCTACGCGATCCTACTCGAGGCCTATCTGTCCTTCCTGGGAGCCGGGGTACAGGCTCCGAACGCTTCGTGGGGCACGCTGATCTCAGACGGGATTCAGCAGATTCAGACCGCGCCGCACCTGGCTCTCATCCCGGGGGCCATGCTGGTACTGACCGTGCTCAGCATCAACGTGCTCGGTGACGGTGTGCGCGATGCTCTCGATCCCCGCGCGCAAGTGCGGATCAAGACCTGATGTCGCGCTTCATCGTCCGCCGGTCGCTGTCGGCGATCGCGCTGTTGTTCGCCACATCGGTGGTCGTGTTCGCGATCTTCGAGATCATCCCCAGCTACGACCCGGCGAGGGCGATCGCCGGGCGAAATGCGACGCCCACGACCGTGGCCGAGGTGAGCCGCAAGTTCGGTTTCGACAAGCCGTTCTACGTCCAGTACGTCAACACGATGAAGCTGATCTTCACCGGTCAGGTGATCGACTATCAGGACGACCTCAACGTCGTCGACCAGTTCCGCCAACGGTTCCCGGTGACCCTGTCGCTGGTGCTGCCCGCGGCGATCATCTGGCTTGTGGTGGCGATCGTCCTCGGCTCGATCAGTGCGCTCAGAGTCGGACGATTAATCGACCGGTCACTGATGGTGGCCGCGATCCTGGGTGTGTCGATACCGGTGTTTCTGTTAGCCGCCTTGCTCCTATACGTGTTCGCGTTCAAGCTCACGTGGTTCCCCAACACGGGTTACGTAGGACTCAGCGACCCGGCACAGTGGGCGTATCACCTGATTCTGCCCTGGATCGCGATCGCTGTGCTGTCGATCGGGTTCTACTCGCGCGTCCTGCGGTCGAATCTCCTCGACATGGTGAACGAGGACTTCGTCCGCACCGCGCGCGCCAAGGGCCTCTCGCAGAAGCGCGTGTTCAGGCGCCATGTGCTCCGGAACTCGCTCATGCCGATCGTGACCATGTTCGGGCTGGACTTCGCCACCCTGCTCGGTGGTGCGGCATTGGTTACCGAAACGATCTTTAACCTACCCGGCGTGGGTCAGTACGAGGCCAGCGCGATCGGCAACCTCGACGTGCCGCCGATCCTGGTGGGCTCCATGTTCACAGCCTTCTTCGTGGTGCTCTTTGGCGCTCTCTCTGACGTCATCTACGCATCGCTCGATCCGCGGGTCAGACTCACCGGCTGATGGCTGAGCGTCTGCTTGAGGTTGACGACCTGCAGGTGTCGTTCACCACCGAGGACGGCGTTGTCCGCGCTGTCGACACGGTGTCATTTACTCTCGACCGCGGCGAGGTGCTGGCGATCGTCGGGGAGTCCGGCTCGGGCAAGTCGGTCACGGTGATGACCCTGATGGGGCTCACCCGCGGAACGAACTCGCGCTTTGCCGGCTCGGCCAAGCTCGGCGGCCGCGAGCTCGTCACCGCGTCCGAGGACGAGCTCGAGAGGATCCGCGGAGCCGAGATCGCCATGATCTTCCAGGATCCCATCTCATCGTTGAGTCCGGTGATGCGGATCGGAGATCAGATCATCGAGCAGATTCGCGCGCACGAGAACATTTCCAAAGCGGCCGCGCTCGACCGCGCCGTCGAGCTCATGGAACGAGTGGGCATTCCCAACGCGCGCCAGCGCGCACGGGCGTTCCCGCATGAGTTCTCGGGCGGCATGCGCCAGCGCGCGATGATCGCGATGGCGCTCAGCCTGTCGCCCAGCGTGTTGATCGCCGATGAGCCCACGACCGCGCTTGACGTCACCGTTCAGGCCCAGATCCTGAGGGAGATGAAGCAGCTCAGCGAGCAGAGCGACAGTGGCGTCATCTTCGTGACGCACGATCTCGGTGTCGTGGCCGACATCGCCGACCGTGTGATCGTGATGTACGCCGGACGCGTGGTCGAGCAGGGAACCCTGGACGAGGTGTTCTACGACCCCCAGCATCCCTACACGTGGGGCCTGCTCGGATCGGTCACGCGGATGGATCGCGAGGGTCCCAGGCGCCTGCCGGCGATTCCGGGGCTGCCGCCATCGCTGATCAATCCACCCAAGGGCTGTCACTTCCGGCCCCGCTGTCCACACGCGTTTGACCGCTGTGTCGAGGTCCCGGCGCTCGAGGCGCGCGTGCCCGAGGCACCGCAACATGTCGATCGCTGCTGGCTCAGCGTGGCCGACAAGCGCGAACGTCGCGTGGTCAGTGGCCAGATCGGGCTGGCCGCGGAGGTCGTGGCGTGAGCGAGGAGAACGGCGGCGCTCAGGAACTGCGGGAGGCCGAGGCGGCGCTCACGGGCGCGGCCGACCCGCTCGTCGAGGTCGAGCATCTGCAGCTCTACTTCCCGGTCAAGAAGGGCGTCCTGATGGACCGTACGATCGGCCACGTGCACGCGGTCGACGATGTGTCGCTGGCCCTTCGCGAGGGCGAGACGCTCGGGATCGTGGGGGAGTCGGGGTGCGGCAAGAGCACGCTGGCGCGTTGCGTGGTGCGGCTGCTCGAACCGACCGACGGCATCCTGCGCTACCGCAAACAGGACATCACCCACCTCGGCCGGCGACAGCTGCAGTCGATTCGCCGCGAGGCCCAGCTGGTCTTCCAGGATCCGGTCTCGTCGCTCAACCCGCGCAAGCGCGTGGGGCAGATCGTGGGGACGCCGATGCGCCTTCACGGCATGGATGGAATCGACGAGCGTGTGCGCGAACTGCTCGAGCGGGTGGGATTGAACCCGGAGCACATCAACCGTTTCCCCCACGAGTTCTCGGGAGGGCAGCGCCAGCGAATCGGCGTCGCCCGCGCGTTGGCCGTCAATCCGCGGCTGATCGTGCTCGACGAGCCCGTGTCGGCGCTCGACGTGTCAATCCAGGCGCAGGTCGTGAATCTGCTCGACGATCTTCAGGACGAGTTCGGGCTCTCGTACATGTTCATTGCCCACGACCTGGCCGTCGTCCGTCACGTCTCTGACCGGGTCGCGGTCATGTATCTGGGCAAGGTGGTGGAGCTCTCGCCGGGCAGGGAGCTGTATGACAAGCCCATCCATCCGTACACCGAGGCGCTGCTGTCGGCGATTCCGATCCCCGATCCGAACGAGAACCGCTCCCGCGAGCGGATGGTGATCAGCGGCGAACCGCCCAACCCCATCAACCCGCCACCGGGCTGCCGCTTCCACACGCGCTGCCCGCGCGCGACGGACATCTGCCGGACAGTCGAGCCGCCGCTGGCCGAGTATGCGGGTGGTCATCTGGCCGCCTGCCACCACCCGCTCAACGTCGAGGCGGGCGAGATCGCGAACGCGAGGCGATCCCCGCTCAGCCCGCTCGTCGCGGGCGAGCAGATGCCGGGTGATGAGGAGGCGCCCGCGCAAGCCGGAGCCGCCGAGGAATGACGCTGGCGCGGTGCGCTCGGCGCTGATTCTGGCGCTGTGCTGCGGAGTTGCCTCCGCGTGCGGCGGCTCGTCGCACGCGGCGTCGACGACGAGCCAGGCCAAGGTCCCTGTGGCTCGGCGGGTGTGTGCACTGGCGCAGCGCGCCGCAGGCAGCGTCCAGGGGGGGCAGGTTCACCTTCGCATCGCCGACTCCGATCCGGCCAACGTAGAGTGCCTCCTCTCGCGCGACGGAATCCATTTGGACGTGATCGCCCAGGCCTCCCCGGTGGCGTGGACGCAATACGACACGACGGTCGTCCACCAGGCACAGGCTTTCGGCCCCGGCAGCGTTCACGACACCTCGGCCATGCCGCAGCCCGTGCCCGGCATGTCGGGCAACGCGGCATGGCTGCCGCCCCAGCACCAGCTGGTCACCACGAACGGAACCGAGACGAGCGGCGGCAGCTACGTCACGGTAACCGTCAAGCGGAGCTCGCAGCATGGGCCGGCCAGCCTGCCTCTGGCGCGAGCGGTGGCGATCGCCACGCTCGCTTCCGCGCCGCGCGGGCCGACCCCGTGACGTCATCCAGCGCTACCGTCACATTCGATGGATGACCCGCTCGCCGTGCTGTTGCTTCCAGCCCGGCTGGAGGAGTTCGAGCTCGCCGCCCACGCCCGTGATTTGCTGAGCATCGAGCGCGTGGTTGCGGTCGAGCCACGTCGCGAGCGGATGCGCGCCTCCGTGGCCGAGGCCCTTGCGGCCCGCCAGGCCCGGCGCCTTCGCTTTCCCGGCAAGCCCCGCCTCCTTGTGGTCTACCGTCCTCTGCAATACCCGCTGGCCCGCGCGCTGCGCTCTCGTCATGAGGAGGCCGAGCTGTGGTACGCCCGCCTTCCCGGCGGTCCCGAAGCCAGAGGTCGCGATCGAACCCGGCTGGAGGAGTTCGGCCGGCTGGCCGAGGAACGGGCCGTGCGGACGTTTCAGATAAGCCCCGATGCGGATCCACGGGCCGAGAACGAAGCCCTGCGGCAGCGACTCACCGAGCTTTCAGTGATCAGCTTCCTGCCGATGGGTGCGCGCGTCGAGCGCAAGTAGCTGACTAAGGTCCGGTCGAGCTGGAGGTAAGGGGTCGGGACCCCTTACTCGCTGCGTTCTCCCGATGTGCGTAGCTGCTTCTCAGTCCATCCTCATCGCAGATGGATTTCCCCGAGAGGAGCAGAAGCAAATGCATCCCGACGTCAGTTATCAGATCGCGGTCACCCGCATCGAAGACTTCCAGCGTGTCGCGGACGCCCAGCGTAAGGGAGGCGACGACGGCGGGCGCCGCCGCCGGTCCACGCGAGCGCGCATCACGCGATACTTCGGACATGCGGGCAAGGCTGACCAGCAGCCACTTCGTCGGTCGAGTCGGCGAGCTGGCGGAACTCGAGCTCGCGCTGCGTGAGGCGGCAACCCGCAAGCCGGTTGTAGTCCTACTGGGTGGTGAGTCGGGTGTCGGCAAGACGCGGTTGGTGCTCGAGTTCGAGCGCAGGATCCCGGGCGGGGTACTCGCCTTGCGAGGGGAGAGCGTGGAACAGGCCGACGGCGAGCTGCCGTACGCGCCGTTGCTCGGAGCGCTGCGACCGCTGGTGCGTGAACGCCACCCGGCGCTGGGCGCGCTGAGCCCCGGCAGCCGAGCCCAGCTGGCGGCCCTGCTGCCCGGCCTTGACGACGCGACGCCGCCGGATCGGCAGGACGCCTCGGCGCAGCTGAAGCTGTTCGAAGCGGTGATGGAGCTGCTCGATCTGCTCAGCGAGCAGGAACCCCTGGTGCTGATCCTCGAGGACATGCACTGGGCCGACCGCTCGACCCGGACGTTCTGCGCCTTCCTGGCCCGCAGCCTCCGCCAGGAGCGCGTGATGCTCCTGCTCAGCTACCGCACCGACGAGCTCTACCGTCGCCATCCGCTCCGGCCACTGGTCTCCGAACTCGAGCGCCTGGATCGGGCGCGTCGCATCGAGCTGTCTCCGTTCGACCGCGACGAATTGACGGAGGCGCTGACGGACATTCTCGGCGCCGCCCCCAAGGCCGGGCTCGTGGAGCGATTGTTCGTTCGCAGCGAGGGCAACCCGCTCTACAGCGAGGAGCTGCTGGCCGCCGGGCTGGACGGCCGCGGCGCCGCCCCGCAGAGCCTGCGCGACGCCTTCATCCTCAGGATCGAGCGGCTGTCCTCCGACGCCCAGCGGGCGGCGCGGGCGATCGCCGTCGGCCGCCGCCTCGACGAAGGCGCGCTGGCCGAGCTCACCGGGGCCGCACATGATCCCCTCCAGGCGGCGTTGCGCGAGGCGGTCGCCGAACAGGTGCTCATGAGTGGCGAGGACGGTGGCTTCTACTTCCGCCACGCGCTGCTCCGTGAGGCGCTCTACGACGATCTGCTCCCCGGGGAACGAGGCGAGCTCCACCTCGCGCTGGCGCGCTACTACGAGCAGGCGCCGGGAGGCGAGGACGATCGCGAAGTCGAGCGGGCGGCGACGATCGCCAGCCATTACGCCTCCGCCGGCGACCAGCCGGCGGCGCTGAAGGCGACGATCCGCGCCGCGCAGGCCGCGCGCGAAGCGCGCGCCTACGGCGAGGCCGCCGACCTGGCCGAACGCGCGCTGGAGCTGTGGCCGCGCGTTCCCGACGGCGAGAAGGATGGCCAGCTCGATCACGCCGGTCTGCTCCAGCTGGCGGCCAGCGCGCACATGATCGGCGGCGACTGGGTCCGCGGCGAGGGCCTGCTCCATACCGCGCTCGACGAGCTCGATGTCGAACAGGACCCGACTCGGTACGCGGGCCTGCTCCACCGGCTGGCTCGTGCGCAATGGACGCTCAACCGCGGCGTCGAGGGCGTCCAGACGGCGCAGCGCGCGCTGGCGCTGCTGCCCGACGATGAGGACAACGAGGAGCGGGCCTCGCTGCTGGCCTGGCTGGCCCGCACGCGCTTTCTTCGCGGTCGCTTTCGCGACGCCCTCCAGGACGGGCGACAGGCCCTCCGCGCGACGATCGCCGCCGCTGATCGGTGCGGCGAGGGCGAGGTGCGAAACACGCTGGGTATGACTCACGTCGCGCTGGGCCACGTCGACGAAGGTCTCGGCGAGCTGCGCAAAGCGGTCGAGATCGCGCGCGAGACCGATGACATCGACGGGCTTGGCTATGCGTACTCGAACCTATCCGACATGCTGAGCGTGGCCGGGCGCACGCGCGACGCGCTCGCCATGGCGCAGGAGGGGCTCTCAGAGATCCCCAGGCGGATCGGTCGCACGCACGACTGGATGACGCTGACCGTGGCTCAGATGGCCTTCGAGGCCGGCGAGTGGGATGTGGCCTGGAGTCACCTGACGCCGCCACCGTCGCGGCTGACCGGCCTGCTGCTCATCTTCCGTCAACTCCAAGAGGCCGAGGTCGCGCTGGGCGTCGGCGACGAGGAGGTCGCTGAGCGCTGCCTGGCGGCGATCGAACCGCTGGTCGCCGACTCCTCTCAGCCGCAATGGATCGGCGGTCTCGGCGAGCTTCACGGAGAGCTGCTGCGCCGGCGGCGCGACCTCGAGGAGGCGCGCGGCGCCGTCGCCCGGGCGCTGGACCGGATCGAGCTGTGCACCGACGACGTGATGCGGATCGCCCAGGTTTCGGCCGTGGGAGCGAGTGTCGAAGCCGACCTGGCCCAGCGCGCCCGGGACCTGCGCGAGCGCCGCGGGGAACGCGACGCGGTGGCGCGGGCGCGCATTCACGCCCAGCGACTCCGCGGAGCGGCCGAGTCCGGCGGACCCGTCGAGCGCGCGCTCAGTGCCGTCGGAGCGGCCGAGCTGGCACGCGCTCGCGGTCGCAGCGACCCCAAGCTGTGGGCCAAAGTGGCAGGCCAGTGGGACGAGATCCAGCGTCCGTATCCAGCGGCAATCGCGCACTGGCGCCAGGCCGAGGCCCACGCGGAGGCCGACAACCGCGAGGCGGCTGCTGCCGAGGTGGGTGCGTCCATCACGGCGGCACGTCGGCTCGGTGCCAAGTGGTTGGAGGGCGAGGCTATGGCGCTGCGCGATCGGGCCCGGCTCGAGCTCTTGGGCGAGGACGCGCGCGAGACGCGGGAGAAGCGCGGGGAAGATGGGGCGGGCGAGGCCGATCCCTTCGGGTTGACGCCACGGGAACGCCAGGTCCTGGCGCTGATCGCCGAAGGCGCAACCAACCGCCAGATCGGGAACGCGCTGTACATGGCCGAGAAAACGGCCAGCGTTCACGTCTCCCGCATCCTCTCCAAGCTCGGCGTTCAGAGCCGCACCCAGGCGGCGGCGGTCGCCCACCGGATGCAGCTCAGCCGCTGACCGCGCGCCGGGGTTTGCACACCCCCGGGGACCGCAGGTTGTCGAGGATGTGTTCGAGGGCTTGTCGTTTTCGCACTCGGTGCCGATCACATTGATCCATGTCGACCACCGAGGAGCCGCTGGACGCGCGGGCCGAGACGGAGCTGCGCCATCTGGCGTATCGCGATCACCTGACGGGGCTGCCGAACCGCATCGCGATGGCCGAGCGCATCGAGGCCGCACTCGGACGGAGCCTTCGCGAAGGCACGAGCACGGCGCTGCTGTTCATCGACCTCGACGGCTTCAAACGCGTCAACGACACGCTCGGCCACGCCGCCGGCGATGAGGTGCTCGCGCTGGTGGCCGCCCGCCTGCAAGCCGTGGGCGATGCGCGCATCAGCGCCGGCCGGCATGGCGGCGATGAGTTCCTGCTGCTGGTCGAGGACCTGTCGCGAGATCGGGCCACCGCCGCGGACGCACTCGAACAGATCACTCGCCGGCTGCTGCTGGCGTTGCAGGAACCCCTCGACGTCGCCCGCTGCTCGTTCGAGATCACCGCATCGGCCGGCGCGAGCATCTTTCCAATCGATGCGCACAGCCTCCACGAGCTCGTCGATCACGCCGATCAGGCGATGTATGCGGCCAAGCGCGGCGGGCGAGCCCAGATGACGGTGTTCGATCGGCCCGAGCGCCACTCGGTGCTCGAGCTCGAGGCCACGCTGAGGACGCGGCGCGCGCTCGCGCATGGCGAGTTCCAGCTCCTATACCAGCCGGTCCTCGACATCGCCGACGGGCGTCGCCTCGGGGGACTCGAGGCCCTGCTGCGCTGGCGCGATCCGGATCGAGGCCTGCTGTTGCCGGACGCGTTCCTGCCCTTTATCGAACACTCCTCACTGGTCGAGGAGATCGGCGACTGGGTGGTCGACGAGACGTGCCGCCAGCTGGCGAGGTGGGCGGACCGGGGCTTCTCGCCCCACATCAGCTTCAACATCCCCGACCGCATGCTCAGGCGGCCGGGCTTTGCCGACTCCGTGATCGCCGCGGCCGCGCGTCATGGCGCCGACATCAGCCGGCTGGCGGCCGAGATCACCGAGACGAGTCCGGTTGTGCTCGAGCACGCCATGCCGGCGCTGAGCGCGCTGCGCGCGGCGGGCTGCTTGCTCTCGCTGGACGACTTCGGCACCGGCTACAGCTCGCTCGCTCGCCTGCGCGCGATGCCGTTCACCCTGCTGAAGACCGATCGCAGCTTCATGCACGGGATTCCAGGTGACCCGGTGGCTGCGGAGCTGCTGGAGGGCATCATCACGCTCGGCCGAACGCTCGGGCTGCTCGTCATCGTCGAGGGCGTGGAAACGGCCGAACAGGAGGCCGAGCTGCTCCGCCTCGGGTGTCGCGTGGCCCAGGGGTATCACCTCGGGCCACCCGCCACCCCGGACGAGATCGAGGCGCAGTGGGCCGACGACCGGGTCGCCGCGCCCAGCTAGGTGTCAGCTACGTCGTGGACTGCACGCTGGCGCCGCTGGCGATCGGCAGCGCGTAATAGACGCCGAGTCCCGCGCAGATGAACAGCGTCAGATAGGCCGAGACGGGTGCGAGCGCTGTGGCGATCGCGTACGGGGCGAGGCCGGCCAGGCTGCGGCGCAGGATCGCATGGCGCAGGTCCTCGGACAGCGGGGGATCGAGGTAGTGGACCTTGCGGAGGAGGATGTGCCGGTTGAGCGTGGCGAAGAAGATCGACATGGCCAGGAACGACCCGCTGTAGACCGCCACCGCGAGGTGCTGCCCGTGTCCCTGCTTCAGGTAGCTGGCGGCCAGATCGGTCGAGAATGGCAACGCGCCGATGCTCAGCAACAGCAGCAGGTTCAGAGTCAGGATCGGATGATCCGCCTGTCGTAACCGGCTGATCATCACGTGGTGGTTGATCCAGATGATTCCGATCGTCACGAACGAGGTGACGTAAGCCACGTAAGCCGGCCATTGGTTGAGCAACGCGTGTAGGAGGTTCTCGGTGCTGGCGGGGTCGGGGACCCTGACGTTGAGCACCAGCAGCGTGATCGCCACCGCCAGCACTCCATCGGAGAACGCTTCCAGCCGGTTCGTGCTCACACTGCAGGAGTTCGGCGGCCCGCCTAGCCCTCCTGTTCGCCCGCGGGCGCCAGCACGCCGCAGCCGGTGTTGCTGAGCGCCACCATCACGCGAGCCTGCTCCTCGCCGTCACGGCACGCGCCCACGATCGCCCCGCCGGAGCCAGCGTCACCATCGTCTCGCTGACCCGCGCGGACCAGCTCCTCGACCACGCACTGCACGACCGGCTTGTCGACGATCGGCAGCATCTCCTTGGGTTGCGAGCGCGTGGCCGGCAACAACCGCGTTCCCAGTCCCCCGACCGGGATCACCGCGTCGCTGATCGGGCTCACCGACAGGAGCTACGCGACCTTGCGGTCGAATCCGGGCTGCGGCCTACCCAGCGCAACCCAGTAGCCGGCGGCCAGCCGCCGGATGGCCGCGTCCCACGTACGGTGCTGGACCGCCGCGCGGCCCCCGCGGCGGAGATGCTCCCGGAGCCGGGGCTGGTGGAGCACCGAGAGGAGTGCCTGCGCGAGCGCCTCGGGGTCGGCTGGAGCCAGCAGCCCAGATTCGCGATGCTCGATCAGCGAGCAGGGCCCGCCGGCCTGTACGGCAATCACCGGCAGGCCGCTGGCCTGCGCCTCGAGCAGCACTTGGCCAAACGTGTCGGTCTGGCTCGCGAACAGGAACGCGTCTGCGCTCGCGTAAGCGCGGGCGAGGTCGCCCCCGCTCAGCCACCCGAGGAACGAAGCCCGGTCACCCAGGCGCTCCCGCAGACGCTCCTCCTCCGGCCCGCCTCCGGCCAGCACCAGACGCAATCGAGGATCGCGCCAGTGCGCGACCAGGAACGCCTCCGCCAGGAGGTCGACGCCCTTCTCCTTGGTCAGCCTCCCTGCATAGAGGACGTTGATCTCCGCCGGCAGCAGGTCGGGCATGCGCAGCGCCGGGTCGAACCGCTGGAGGTCCACCCCCCGATCCCAGCGTCCAATCCGGCCTCGGTCGATCCCCAGCCCAGCAAGTCGCTCGTCGCTGGCCGGGCTCGGCGACAGGACCACGTCGCAGGCGCCATAGAACGTGCCCAGCGCGGCGGCGGCCATCGACTCCAGATCGTCATGCCCGCTCCGCAGCCCGGCGTACGCGGCCAGCTCGGTGTGGTAGCTACCGACCAGCGGCAGCTCGAGAACGCGGGCGAGCAGGGCCGCCTGTACACCGGCCGGCCCGGGCGCGCATACGTGAACGATGTCGTAGCGGCCCTCGCTCAGCGCATCGACGACCGCGGGAACGCTGGGCACGCCGATCTCGAGGCCTCTGTAGAAGGGGATGTCGAGTTCGGCCACGGCGCTGAGGCGGCGGTCGACATCCGGATCGGTGCCGATCACCTCGACGTCGAATCCCGGGACTCCGCGCTCGCGGATCTGCTGCAGCGTGTGCGTCACCCCGTGCATGCCGCCGACGCCGTCGGCGACCAGCGCGACGCGCGGCCGGTCGGCATCGCTCCGGGCCAGCTTCGCCTTCTCGCGACCCAGGAACGCCCCGGCGGCGGCGTACGGAATGGCCGGAATGCACGCATCGAAGAGAGCGAATGCACTGCCGGCGAGGTCGACCGTCCCGCGCTGGCTAGCCGCGACGATCTCGTGGACGGCCGCCGACAGCTTGCGCTCGTGGATTCGCCTGGCCCGGCGATACAGGTCGGGATGACTCAGCTCCCCTTCCTGGAGCAGATGGAGCAGCTGCTGCTCGTTGCAACCGAGGTCCATCGCCACCAGCCACGCGCGCAGCAGCGCAATTGCGTCGTCCGGCCCGAGGTCGGCCGCCGCTGATCCGTGCCGGACGTCGCCTTCGCGCATCACGCGCTCGACGATCTTCAGCACGGCGGCGGGATTCGGTCGCGGAGCGCCATCGCCGCCGCCCAGCGCGCGGATCGCCAGGGCCATCGCGGCGTGAGTCCATTTGGCCGCACTGCCCTGGGCGCCATGCGCGTCGGCCCGGCCGGCGCGGATGTGCTCCAGGAACTCGGCCGGTGTGGCCGCTCGTGGTGTCTCCGTGAACGTCCGCCCGATATCGATTCCGGCGTGGTCGTCCGATCCCCCAAGTGGAGTCCCCCCGTGGGTCTCGATGTAGACGAACGCCGGCAGGTTCAACTCCTTGGCGCGCGCGCCGTTGCGTGTCTCCCAGATCGGGAACAGTTGCGCCAGGCGCCGCCGGTGCCGCGGGGTGAGTGGCGCCTGCACCGCGTAGAACGGATGCGCCAGGGCCGCGGTGATCCCGCGCTCGTTCAGGTAGGCCGCGCACTCCTCGACGTCACCCCGATGTGCCTGGAGCCATTCGTGATCCTCGCCCGCGATCCCAAAGCAGAGGACGTGGACCGCCTGGGGCTCGCCCCGGAACCAGGCCGTCAGCTCCTCGGAGATGAACGTATCGAGACGATCGGCGAGCTCGAGGGCTCCGGCGATCGTGTCGTGATCGGTGATCGTCACGAAGTCCATCCCGCGGCGCTTGGCCAGCTCGTATACCTCCTGCGGCGGGGTGGCGCACTCGGGCAGATGTAGCGAGCGTTGAATCCCGAGTTTCGACAGCTCGGATGCTGTCGAGTGAACGTGCATGTCGGCACGGCTTATCTCTGTCATGGGCCAAGGATTGCCCGGCACAGAAAGTGGTCAGTGAAGAATGAGGGCAGGTCCTGTGACCTTCCTGTGAAGGGCGAATGAGCTGGCCCTCGATGCGAGAACCTTCTCCGTCGTGCCGACAACGATCTCCCTCGGCTCCGAGCAGGTCGTCCTCGAGCGCGGTCTTGTACGCATCGACGTGGACCTGCGCCCGTTCTCGGTCACGGTTCGCCGCTCGAGCCGGCGCCTGATCCGTGCTGGGGGAGTGTGGGCAGCCGAGGGCGAGGTTCGCGATCAGTTCATCCGCTTCACCGAGGGCGTCATTGCCGCCGAGGAACGCTCGCTCGTGGCGCGCGGACGCAGGGCAGAGGTCCTCGAGCGCTCCGAGAACGGTGTTCTGCTGTGGCTCCGGCTGAGCGGCGATCGCGACGGGCGCCTGCGTCTGGGTCTGCCCGACGAGGATCACGTCACACTGGAGTTCACGGTCGACGGGCCGCCGCTGCGCCTCGGGGTCGACTGGGACCGCCGCACCGAGGAGCGGTTCGTCGGCCTCGGTGCGCGTCACGGCACTCAACTCGACCAGGGCGGCCGCGACGTGCAACTGGGTGCCGACCGGCGCTACACCGGTCCCGACTGTCCGCCCGAGATGCTCGCCGCGGGCGGCATCCCCCAGGGCGACTGCGCACCGGTGCCGTGGCTGCTGTCGAGCCGGGGCTACGCGGCACTCCTCAACACGTGGGCGAACGGAACCCGGTTCGAGCTGGCCGGCGAACGAGTATCGGTGTCCACGCGCGGGGCGGCGGGTCCACTGCGCCTCGAGCTCTTCTGCCAGCCGACTCCGGCGGCTCGCCTGCGCGCCTTCTGCCGGCGCACCGGCTTCCCCGGGCTGCAGCCCGAATGGGCCTACGGCTTCTGGAAGAGCCGCGACGTCCACGAGCATCAGAACGATGTGCTCGACGACTTCCATGGCTTTCGCAGGCACGGGATCCCGCTCGATGCCATCGTCATCGACTCCCCATGGGCGACGCAGTACAACACGTGGGAGTTCAATCCCCATCAGTTCCCCGATGCGCGGGGGATGATCGCCCACCTGAAGGCCGACGGCGTGCGCACCGTCGTGTGGGTGACGCCGTGGGTCAACCTCGACTCGCGCGACGGCCAGATTCCACCCCAGCCGGCGTCCGAGCGCTTGCACCGTGAGCCGGCGCCCAACTACGCGCCGGCGGCCGACGCCGGACTGTTCGTCCGCGAACCGGCCGGCGAGCCCTTCGTCTCCCAATGGTGGATGGGAACCGGTTCCCTGGTCGACTTCACCAATCCGGCCGCAGAACAGTGGTGGCGAGAGCTGGCCCGCGGCCTGCTGTCGCTCGGCGTCGAGGGCATCAAGGCTGACGACGGCGAGGGGTACTACATCCCCGACCACGTCGAGCTGGCCGATGGCCGCTCGGGTGCCGCCGGCGCGTGGGCGCTCGGGAGCCTGTATCGCGAATCCATGCAGCGGGCCCTTGACGAGGTGCATCCGGGCTCCGGGGTCGTGTTCGGGCGCAGCGCTTGGAGCGGCCAGCAGGCGACCGGTGTCACCTGGGGCGGGGACCAGGCCTCGGATTTCTGGTCGCTGAGGGTGCTTGTCGTGGCCTCCATGAGCGCGGCCGCCAGCGCGATCTCCAACTGGTCACACGATGTGGGCGGCTACCTGGGACATCGCCTGGTCGAGCGCTGTCCGCCAGAGCTGTTCGTGCGCTGGGTTCAGTTCGGCGCCTTCACGCCGCTCATGCACGCCCACGGTCGGATGCCCCAGGAGCCATGGAGCTACAGCGGGCACATCCTCGAGCTGTACCGGGGCTACGTGCTGCTGCACGAGCGGCTTGTCCCCTACGTGCGCGCAGCCGCGGCGACGGCGCAGCGCACGGGGCTGCCGGTGATGCGCCCGCTGTGTCTGATTGATCCGGACGACCCCCGTGGGTGGGTCATCGGGGATGCCTACGGGTACGGGCCATCGCTGTGGGTGGCGCCCGTTCTCGACGACGGCGCCCGTGAGCGCGAGGTGCCGCTGCCGCGGGGCGAATGGATCGAGACGTGGTCGGGACGGCTGGTGCGCGGCGGTGGGGAGGTGCTGGCGCCGGCGCCGTTGGAGCGCATCCCGGTGTGGGTGCGACGGGGTTCGATCATCGTCACCTATCCGGCCGAGCATGTGGTGGGAGGGCTCGGGGATATCCGGGAGGGCGACCGGCCGTTGGTGGCCACCCTGTGGGGCGAACCTGAGTCCGGTCGGGCGACCGCGCGGCTCGCCGATGGGACGATGGTGCGCTGGCGTCGGGGCAAGTGGGCGGTTACCCCGGAGCGCGAGGTCGCCTTCCGGCAGGCGGCTTAGGCGTGTGACGGACCGGGGCGGGTCCGGCGCGGGGGAGCTTCGTGCGGTGGTGAACCCTCTCGAGACAGCCCTCAGCGGCCGCCGGTCGCGAGCCCCTCCTGCCCGGCCTTCCCCTCCCACGCATCCTCGAGCAGCTCGCCGAGCAGCGCTGGCTCAGCCGCGCTCAGATCGACGCGGACCGCCGCCCGGCGCTTGCCCCACCACACCTCGGAGCAGACCGTGGGTGTCGCCCCGACGGCGGTGAGGATGCCCGGCTCGTCGAGCATCACGTTCATGTGCTCGGCGTCCCACAGGGTGGCGAAAATGTGGCCGTCGACCCGGAAGGACGGGCGTCCGTGGTGATCCTGCTCGACCGCCCGGGGCAGCGAGAGCGCCATCGCACGCGCCGCATCGATGGAGATCACGCCACGGAGTTTCGCACTCATGCGCGCGGGCCGATCGCACTATCCTCGCGAAGTGCACTTCAGCGAGCTGAGCGGGCCCGAACAGCGCGTCCTCGGTTGTCTGATCGAGAAGCGCTGGACGACGCCGGATCAGTATCCACTGTCACTCAATGGGCTGCGGCTGGCCTGCAACCAGTCGACCAACCGCGACCCGGTGACCGACTACGACGAGCACACGGTCCGCGAGGCGGCCGAGCGCCTGAGCAAATACGGACTGGCACGGCTGGCCAGCGGTCATGGCAGCCGCGCCACCAAGTACCGGCACCTGGCCGAGGAAGGCCTCGGCCTCGGCCGCGAGGAGCTGGCGCTCCTTGCCGTGCTCCTCCTCCGCGGGCCGCAGACGCCGGCCGAGCTGAAGACCCGCTCCGATCGGATGGCGCAGGTCGGATCGCTCGACGAGGTCGAGCGCGTCCTCGGGTTACTGACCGAGCGGGGCTACGTCCGCCGCGTGGGCCGCCGCCCGGGACAGAAGGAGGATCGGTTCGAGCACCTGTTCGGCGCAGCGGCGGCGGAGTCGGACGGTGCCGCCCATCTCCACGCCGCGCCGGCTGCCGCAGCCCCGAGCGCAGCGGCCTCGACCAACGACGGACTCCTCATCCGCATCCAGGCACTCGAGGCGGAGGTGGCCGCGTTGCGCGCCGAGCTCGCCCAGCTGGTCGACGAGCTTGGCTGAGCCGTCAGGTCGGCAGCGCCAACCCGATCAGATACGTGGCCCCTCCCACGATGACACCCGCCAGAGTCATCTCGAGCCCGGCCGACCACCACGAGCGCAGTGTGACCAGCGACTTGGCCGCGCCGACGAGGAAGTGGGCGATGAGCGAGATGACGGCGGCGGCGATGATCGCGGCGGTCCCGGTGGTGATCATGAATGGGATCACCGGGACGATCGCGCCGAGGCCGGTCGAGATGCCGGCGGCGAGTGCTGCCTGAACGGCGTCCCCGGTGTCGTTGGCCGATGCGCCGAACTCCTCGACCGACAGCGCCTGAAGCATCGCCTCGGGGTGCTGCGACATTCGGTCGGCCAGCTGGTCGGCGGTGTGCTCATCGACGCCCTTGAGCTGGTAGAAGAGCGAGAGCTCCTCCCGCTCCTCCTCGGGATGCTGCGTGATCTCCTGGCGTTCGCGCTCGACGTTGGCCGCCTGGACCTCGGCCTCGGACCGTTCGGCCAGGTAGGCGCCGGTGGCCATCGACAGGGCCGAGGCGACCGCGCCGGACAGGCCGGCGGTGAGCACCGCGCTCGAGCCCCCCGTGGCACCCGATACGCCGGCGACGATCCCGAACACCGCGGCCAGACCATCGTTGGCGCCGTAGATCGCGCCCGAGATCCAGCCGCCGCCCGTCTGGTGCCATTTCTCGCGACCCAGAATCCGGTCGAGGCGAGCGCGAGCCCCCGGAACGGCCAGTGGCGCTGAGGCCATCGCCGAGGTATCCGGACCACCATCGGTGCCACCTGACCGGATGTCCTGGACCGCCATCGAGTGCGAGCGCTCCTCCTTGCGGATGTCGCGCAGGAGGTTGTCGGTTACCGGGTCGCCGGTCGAGCGCTTGTAGAGGTCGTCGACCTCCTCGTCCTCTGCCGCCTCACGCGCGGCGAGCAGGCGATCGACGGGGGCGATCCGGGCCTGCAGCCGCAGCCACAGCGGCACCCGCACGCTCGCGGGGTCTGGCACGGCGACACGCAGCTCGCCCATCCGCTGCTCCAGGCGCTGGCGGTGGCCGCTCTCGGCCTGCGCCATCCGCCGCAGGATTTCGCCCTCGCGGTCGGGCATCCGGCGGGCGATGAGCTCATAGACCGAGCCCGCAAGGATCTCCCCTCGCCACGCTTTGAGCAGCCGCTCCTCGGCGTCGCTCGCCATTCAGCACAGCGTAATCGGCGCACGCTAGCCTTGCCCGCCTGTGCCCCGCAGAGTCAAGCTCCGGTGGCTTTGCTGCGCCCTGACGGCCGCCGTAGTGGCCGGCTGTGGCGGCAGTAGTCACTCGACCAGCACGCAAACTCATGATGCCAAGGCGACCCCGGGAGTCGGCCAGGGAGCGACCGCCCCACCCGTGGCCAAGCGTGCTGTCCCAGCGCTGATTCCACCGCCCAACGCGCCGGTTCGCAGCGTCCACGTCCCGGTCCTCACCTACCACCGGGTGGCCCCCCTCAGCGCCGTCGGTCTGACCGACCTGAAGGTCGATCCGGCCAATTTCCTGGCCGAGCTGGCCGCTCTGCACGCCAACGGCTACCACACGATCACCCAGGCTCAGCTGTTCGACGCGCTCTACCACGGCAAGCCGCTGCCGTCCAAGCCGGTGATCATCTCGGTCGACGATGGCTACATCGACGATGTCAGGACGATCCTGCCCGACCTCGAGCGCTACCACATGGTGGCCACGTTCTTCGTCATCACCGGACGGATGACCGAGCCCGGGTTCCTGAGCGCCCATGCGATTCGCAGGCTCGACCGGGCGGGCATGGACGTCGGCGATCACAGCGCGCACCACGTCGATCTGCGCGAGATCACCCCGAGCGAGCTGCGGATGGAGACGGCCGGCTCGCGCGCGGTCCTCGAACGGGTTCTCGGGCACCCGGTGTACTTCTTCGCCTATCCGTTCGGGGCCTACGACGATGCCGTGCTGGCCGCCGTGCACGCCGCCGGCTACACGATGGCCTACACGACGAACTCGGGGACGATGGAGAGCACGGCCTCCCCGCTGACGATGCCGCGGATTCACGTCGGCCGGTCCGAGACGCCAAGCGGCCTGATCGCCGAGCTCGGCGGCCAGTGAGCGGCCGGGACGGGATCGATTGCCACGACGGCGCCGTCGACGCCGGTCCCGGTGCCGTGCTCGCCCAGGCCATGCGGGACGAGATCGCGTCTCTATACGACGGGGTCGAGCTCGACGGAGATGACATGCCGCGCGCCGGACCGGCTGAGCTAAGCCCGCCCGGAGGCGCATTCCTCCTCGGCTGGCGCGGCGCCGAGGCCATCTGCTGCGGCGGCGTCAAGCGGCTCGACGTCGGCAATTTCAACGCCAACCCGGTGGCGTCGTTCTGGGGCGAAAAGCAGCTGGCGGCAAGAACTGCAGATCGTGCGGCCGTCCCGCCTGTTTCCCCACCTCCCAACCGGGCATAACTAGTCCAGTTGGACTAACCGGAGGTGGAGAATGCGAGCGTTCAGGGTTCGCGCGGTGGCCCTTGCCGTCGGGCTGCTGTTCATGACGGGCACGGCTGGAGTGGCGCGCGGCGAGGGCAGCTACCGGCTGACCGCGACGAACAACGGCGCCAACTACGCACCGACGTTCACCGGCAACGGCATGCTCGGCGTCCGCGTGCCGGACGTCGGCCAGGGTTACGCCGGCGGTCAGGTACCGGCCCAGTCGGAGCTCGCCGGCTTCTACGCCCAGCCTCCCGGGGACGTTCAGCAGCGGGCCAACATCCCGACGTGGTCGACACTCGGGTTCTCTGATGGCGGTCAGACCTTCTCTTTGACCAGCGGCCACACGGCCAACTGGCGCCAGTCGATCGACCTGCACACCGGGATCGTGTCCACCAGCGCCGATTGGACCGCCCCCAACGGTCACGTGACCCATCTCAGCTATCAGGTGCTGACCGACCGGGCCCGGCCGTTCGTGGGTCTGGTGAGGCTGACGCTCATCCCCCGGTGGACGGGGACGGCCACCGTCACCGATGAGATCGACGGGACTCCGGCCAACCTCACCACCCAGGTCGACAAGGGCTGGGCGACCGGCGCGCACCGAGACTGGGTCAGCGTCAAGACCGAGGGGACGTACATCGTCGCGGCGCTCTCGAGCCAGCTGCAGGCGAGCGCGAACGTCACGGGGGCGTTCAGCCAGGTCGAGGAGTCGATCGATCAGAGCGTCGGGCAGCAAGTCAGCTTCCCGGTGACGAGCGGTGACACCTACACCCTGACCAAGTACGTCGGCATCGCCAGCTCCCAGACCAGCGCCAACGCGGCCAACGCTGCGCAGGCCCGGGCCAGCAGCGCGGCGGGCACCGGTTACGGCGCTCTTCTCGGCGCCAACCGCGCAGCGTGGTCGTCGCTGTGGCGCGGCCGGATCGACATACAGGGAAACCCGGCCCTGGCCACCGATGTCAACGCCAGCGAGTTCTACCTGTGGTCGAGCACGCGGGCCGGCGTCAACTGGAGCGTCTCTCCGGCCGGGCTCTCGTCCAACGGATACGACGGGCATATCTTCTGGGATGCCGAAACCTGGATGTTCCCCACGCTGCTGGCGCAGCATCCCAACCTGGCGGCGGGGATGAACAACTATCGCTTCGAGCGCCTGGGCGCGGCGGAGCAACATGCTCAGGCCACCGGCTACCAGGGGGCCAGGTTCCCCTGGGAGAGCGCCCTTGACGGAACCGAGCAGATCCCTCCGCCGGTGTCCGTCAACAGCGAGGGTCTGTATGAGCAGCACATCACTGCCGACATCGCCCTGGCCCAGTGGCAGTACTACCTGGCCAGCGGCGACCGGCAGTGGCTGAGGAACCGAGGCTGGCCCGTGCTCTCGCAGGCCGCCACATTCTGGGCCTCGAGGGTGACGCGTGCCGCCGATGGCAGCTACCACATCAATCACGTGACGGGTCCCGACGAGGAGAACCCCGATGTCAACGACGAGGTCTACACCAACGTCGCCGCCATCACGACGCTGCGCAATGCCACGCAGGCGGCCGAGCTCCTCGGCCTGCATCCACCGGCCAGGTGGTCTCAGATCGCGTCGAAGCTGGTCGTGCTGACCAACCGACGGCCCGGCTACCACCCTGAGTTCAAGGGCTACCAGTCGCAGCTGGTCAAGCAGGCTGACGTGACCCTGATCCAGTACCCGTGGGCCGATCCCATACCTCGCGCCTACGCCATCAACGACATCAACTTCTACGTCCCCCGGACCGATCCGGGCGGGCCGTCGATGAGCGACGCGGTCAACTCGATCGACACCTCTTCGCTGGGAACGCCCGGCTGTTCGAGCTTCGTCTACACCGAACGCAGTTACGAGCCGTTCATCCGCGACGTCTTCGACCAATTCTCGGAGACGTCGACCGGAGGCGCGTTCACGTTCATGACCGGGATCGGCGGCTTCCTGCAGGAGTTTCTCTACGGCTACACGGGATTCCGCACCGATCGGCAGGGCGTCACGTTCGAGCCCAGCCTGACCCGTCAGCTACGTGGGATCGTGCTGCGCAACGTCCTCTGGCAGGGTCGCCGAATGACGGTCAGCCTTGGACAGCGGATCAGCACGATCAGGCTGCTGAGCGGGCCGGCGCTGACGGTGACGACACCGTCCGGGATACGCCATGTCGCCACCGGGCAGTCGCTCCGCGTGCCAACTCGCCGCCCCGACCTGCTCCCGACCTCAGATGCTGTTCGCTGCGGTCAGGCCAAGGCCGACAGCACACAGCCCGGTGCCCCGGCGCTGGCCGCGGTCGACGGCAGCCCGGCCACCGATTGGCAGCCCACCCAGCTGCCGGCCACGCTCACCGCTCCGTTCGCCGGCGGCGCGCAGAGGGTCAATACGGCAACCCTGCGCTGGGGTCGTCAGTGGCCCGCTGCGCCGGGACCGAATGTGCCTCCGCCACCGGGGCCGATCACCGTCCTCAGGCCGAGCAGCTATCAGCTTCTCGTCTCGGCCGACGGGAGCCACTGGCGGGTCGTGGCCAGCGTCCAGGGGCGCGCCGGCCAGACGCTCGACGTGCTGCATTTCGGCTCCGTGCGAGCGCGCTTTGCGCGGGTCCGCGTGCTGTCGTCCTCGCAGTCAAAGACTCCGATGCTCGACGAGCTGATGGTTACCGGCTGACCATCAGCCGTGCTGCTTGGGGTTGGTCGGCAGGATCAGCGGCGGCCGGGGTTTCTGGTTGAAGTTGAAGTCCTTGCGCAGATCCCCGAGCCCGGGAACGTCCTCGCGGACGTCGGGGCGCGAATCGGGGCGGCCGTCGGTCCTGGGGTCCAGCCGCTGACCGGAGAGGAAGTCGTCCTCGATGAACTTGGCGTAGGCGTCGAAGCTGAGCTGCTGGTGGTCGACCAGGTGGCGCCGAGCGTAGGGGCTAATGACCATTGCCGGGACACGGAAGCCGTAGCCGGCGCCGTCGATGACCGGCGGTTTGACGTGGTCGTAGAACCCGCCCCAGTCATCCCAGGCGAGGAAGATCGCCGTGCTGTTCCAATCCGGACCGAGGGCGATCGTGTTGATCAGGTTCGTCACATAGGCCTGGCCGGCACTGATCGGCGAGCTGGGATGCTCGCTGACCAAGCCGCTGGGAATCACCCATGAAACCGACGGAAGCGTCCCCTTCTCGGCCTCCGCCAGGAACGCGCTCGTGTCGCGGATATCGCCGAGCTGGTGGTCCTGGTGGACGTCGGTGAAGTACGGCAGCGGGTTCCAGATGCCCGGAGTCTGCGGCTGCTGGTCCTTGTACCCGCAGTAGGCATTCGAGTTCTCGCAGTCGGGCTCGGGCCCCTCCTTCACGTAATAGCCCCAACTCACGTTGTCGCGGTGAAGCAGCCAGGTCAGATCGGTCCAGGCGTAATTGGGCGGGACGTGGGGAGGGGGTCCGAAATCGGGCGGGAAGGCGGGGCTGTTGATGTTCGTATGACAGCTGAGCGGATCGCCCTGCACCGTGCACACGGCCGACCACTCCGAGACGAGGTACAGGTGGGCGGGCAGGCTCCACGATGTGGTCGGCTCGAACATGTGGTCCTGCAGCACGAAGTTCCTCGCGTAGGCCCAGTAGTTGGGGATCTCGCGCTGGTCGTGATAGCCCATCGCCTCGATCGGGGTCTGGGGGTTGGGCGTGCAGGGGGGATGGCCCGCGGCGGTCAGGCAGATCGCCCCCGTGCGCGCGAAACCGTCCATGCGACCCTTGTCGTAGTCATCCGCGTAGGACCACAGGCTGTGCCACTGCCCAAGGTCGACGTCGTGAGGGTCATGATGCGGCCGCACGCAGTGGTTCAGGAGCGGATCGGGCAGGCACGCCGTCGGCTTGCCGTTTCGCATCGGGATTCCGTCGGCCCCCGGGAACGTGCCGAAGTAGTTATCGAACGACCGGTTCTCCTGCATGATCACCACGACGTGGCGGATCTTGTGGATCCCCTGTGCGGCGCCGGCCGGGGACGCTGCGATCGCCAGGACGGCGGTGAGAACGAGTGCTGCCGCCGCGAGCACGCGGGCGGGCGCGGCGCTCGTAGGCGCCCGGCCATCGGCTCGGCAAGAAGTGCCCACCCCCATCCCCCTTGACCCTACCGGGCCCGGCCGCGGCGTGCTACAGGATGCCGATCTCCGAGTTGTCCCCGACCAGGAATCGGTAGGCGCGTGGCTGTCGATGGTCGCGGCCGACCTTGACGTTCCGGCCCAGCAGCGAGGATTCCATCCGCCCCGCCAGGCCGCGCACCGAGGATCGGGCCAGCAGGATCGAGTGCTCGACCTCGGCGTCCTGGATCTCGCAACCCTCACCGATGGCCGTGTACGGGCCGATGTAGCAATCGGTGAGCCGGGTTCCGGTACCGATGATCGCCGGTCCGCGAACGGTCGAGCGCTCGAGGCGCGCCCCGGCCTCGACGACGACGCGGCCGTCGACCTGTGACTCGATCAGCTCGCCCTCCACCCGGCCCTCGATCGTGTCGAGCACGAGCCGGTTGGCGGCCAGCATGTCCTCGAGCCGGCCGGTGTCCTTCCACCAGCCCCTGACGATGTGCGGCTCGACGCGCAGCCCCTCGTCAACCAGATGCTGGATGGCGTCCGTAATCTCGAGCTCGCCACGGCCCGACGGCGCGATCGCACGCGCGGCGGCATGGACAGCCGGAGTGAACATGTACACGCCAACCAGAGCCAGGTTGGTCCGGGGCTCGGCGGGCTTCTCGATCAGCCGCACCACCGCTCCGTCGCGGAGCTCGGCCACTCCGAAATGCTGCGGGTCCGGTACCGGAGTGAGCAGGATCAGCGAGTCCGGCTTGTTGGCGCGAAACGCGGCGACGAGATCCTCGATGCCTCCCTGCAGCAGGTTGTCACCCAGATACATGACGAACGGCGAGTCGCCGAGGAACGGCTGGGCGGTCAGGACCGCGTGCGCGAGGCCGAGCGGCTCCTCCTGAACGATGTAGGTCAGCCTGACCCCGAACCGCGTGCCATCGCCGGCCGCGGCCCGGATCTCATCCCCGGTCTCCGGGGCGATGATGATCCCGACGTCGTCGATCCCCGCCTGGGCCATCGCCTCGATCCCGTAGAACAGCACGGGCTTGTTGGCCACCGGCACGAGTTGCTTGGCGCTCGTGTGGGTGATTGGGCGCAGCCGCGTGCCCTTGCCACCGGAGAGGATGAGGCCCTTCAGGTCCTGCATGAACGGGGAGGCTACCCGGGCGTACCGGGTATCGGAGCCAAACCCACAGGGGTGCGCGCACGCGCACCCCCTAATAAACCCCTCCGAGCTTGCGGTGATCCCAGCTCGCGAGCCTTCTCGGCACGAACTGCAGCGCGACCCGTTTGGACGCCTGGGCGCGGACGACATCGAGAAACTCGGGGCCGAGGCTGGTGCTCCCGTAGCGGCGGAATATGTCGGCTCCCACCTCGGCCACCAGGTCGAGGTCGCGGTGGATCACCGGCTGGGTCTCGATCATGACCCCCCGCAGTTCGTGGTACTGACCACCTGCCTCGATCTCGATGGTGGCGCGCGGATCGCGCTCCAGGTTGCGGATCTTCTGCGACTTGGCGTACGTCCAGGCCCAGATCTCTCCGTCCCGCACGACGTACCACAGCGGCATCATGTGGGGCCAGCCCTCCGGGCCGTTGGTGGCGACCACGACGACCCGCTCCGTGGCCAGGAAGTCGTTGACCTCGACCGAGGTCATCTTGATCTGGTCGCGGCGGCTCATCGAGTGATCGACGCCGCCACCGCGCCGACGGCCTCGGCGGCCGAGCGAACAGCGTCGCGCGCGTCGGCCGGCTCGAGCACCACCGCGTCCCCGGCCTCCTTGAGCACGTCCCGGACCAGGTAGCGCATGCCAGCGAAGCCGCGCTCGACGATCACCGCGCCGTCCTCGAGTTCGGCCACCACGCGGCGCTCCTCGCGCGCCCACCGTGCGCGCGCGGGCGAGATCCACACACGCGCCCGTCGCGAGGCCGGCACCTCGCCGGTCCTCGGCCAGCCGTCGACGTCGGCGGCGGGGTCGACATCCTCGCGAGGCTCGAACTCCTCATCGGTCACCGTGGCCGATTTGATCCGATCGAGGCGGAAGTGGCGCACGCTCTCGCGCGCGGGGTCGAAACTGGCCACGTACCAGCCCTCGCGTCCGTTGATCAGCGCGTAGGGCTCGACGGTCCGGGTGGAGAACTCGTCCTCGTTCTCCTTGTAGTACTCAAACGACAGAAGCCTCCGCCGGGAGATCGCGCGCGAGACATGGGCCGCAATCTCGGCGTCGTCACCGCCGGGCGCCGCGACCTGGAGCCCCTCGTGAACCGGGTCCTCGCCGAGGGCTCCGACGACCTTGTCACGCACCGAGGCCAGCGACCCCTCGGGTATGTGCTCGCCGATCAGGTCAATCGCCGCCACGAGCGCCTTGGCCTCAACGGGCAGCAGCCGGGCGGGGCGCGCGAACGAGTCGCCGTACGGTTCGGGGTCGACCTCGATCATCCCATCGGCACCGATCTCGGCGTACAGGACGTAGGTCCCGGCGCCGAAATTGACCACGTTGAGCACCGAGATGTCCTCGCGGAGCTCCTGCTCGGAGATCTTCAGCTCGCGGCACAGCACGGTGGCGTCCAGCCCGCGGCCGGCACGCCCGGCGTCGATGAGGATGCTGGCCAGGGTGACCAGGCGCGCGAAGCGCTCGGGCCGGATGGCGGCCTCGGGGTGGTGCCCGTTGGTCTCCTGGGGCGGCTCGGGGTCGTCGCCGGCGCCGGGCGGTGGCGGGACCTCGGGAAGGGTGGCGGCCAGATCGGGCTCGCCGGTGTGGCGCTCGATCAGCAGGCTGACGCGCTCGCGCAGCTCGGTGGCCAGCTCGGGTGGTGCCACGATCCGCGCGTGCTCGCCCAGCCCAAGCACCCAGGCGATCAGCTGTCGCGTGTTGGCGTAGTCGGTGACGAACAGCCGGTCGCCGTCCTCGCCGGCGGGGCGGATCTCGCCGTAGCGGCCGAAATGCCGCTCGATCTGCCAGGCGATGCGACCGCCGATCCACACCTCAGCCGTGCCGATCGGGTCGCCGAACTGCCAATCGATCCGGTCGGCGTAGGCGCGAGGATCGAAGCTGGCGGGACGCTGAAAGTCGTGCTCGGCCTTGGTGGCGTAGCCGACCTTGCCACGGATGCGCGAGAGCCTGAACACGCGAATCGCGTCGCGCTCCTGCGAGCGCCCGACGACGTAGAACTGCCCGCCCTGATACAGGAGCTGGTAGGGATCGACGCGCCGGCCGCCGACTTCGTCGCGCTCCATCGTGTAGTAGTCGAACACGATCGTCTTGCGCCGGAAGATGGCCGTCTCGATCTTGGCCAGCCGCTGCGAGATCTCATGACCACCGGCCGACCCGGTGATCCCCAGGGCGACCGTCTGCTGCTCGGGCGAGCTGAGCGGGCTCGGGCGACCCCAGGAGATCTGCTGGAGGGCCAGGCGCAGCGGCTCGGCGTAGGCAAACTCGCCGTCGAGGAGCTGCAGCGCAGTGTTCAGCGCGGCCAGCTCCTGATCGGTGAACTCGATCGCCGGCAGGTGGAAGTTCTCCGGCGGCAGCGAATAGTTCTCCTGCTCGACCAGGCCATCGACGGGCTTTTCGACCGAGAGCACGATGCCGAGCGCCTCG
The DNA here is from genome assembly GCA_963796885.1 of uncultured Solirubrobacterales bacterium. Classification (GTDB taxonomy): domain Bacteria; phylum Actinomycetota; class Thermoleophilia; order Solirubrobacterales; family Solirubrobacteraceae; genus Palsa-465. The sequence continues at coordinate 30,443 of CAWCNP010000022.1, read as the reverse complement.
AGCTCCGAGCGGTCGGCGTAGAAGCGGCGGGCGAACGCATCCTCGTTCATCACGCTGTAGCCCTCGACATCCCGCCTGATCTCGGGAGCCGTCACCGGGCGGCGCTCGGCCATCAGGTACGAGATCAGCGACAGCTGACGGATCAGCTTTTCCGTGTCCTTCGCCATCAGTGTGCTCCGCCGGGGTCCACTCCTGTCAACTGTAGTTGGGGCGGCTCAGAGGCTGCCATCAGGGCACAGAGTCGGCACGCTATTTGCGCAGATTTGGGAGAACGCCTGAACGGCCCGTGGAGGGGCAGTCCCGTGGCTTCGGGAACGGCTGCGTGGGGAAGGGGGCGAGCGGGGCGTTTCTGCGACCGAGCCGCGCCTGTGCGGGCCAGCAAGGTCGTCGGCGACGGCCGACCGACGCGGAGTGCTTGAGGTCAGCGCGGGGTTAGTCGCGGTGGCGGTGTTTGGCCACATTCGCCCGCCTCGCCCGCCGGGAAACGTGACAAACCATCGCGCGCCGGCGCACCGTGGTCGCATAAGCACCTGGGAGGGGCTTATCTGCACGACGTTGACGGGCGGCGGGACGCTTGCCACGTTTTCCATCGAAGCCCCCGGCCCGGGGTTCGCCGGCGTAGCGGCCGCCGCGCTGGGGTTCGCCGGCCGTTGCCGCCGGCCCCGGGTTGGCCGGCGTAGCGGCCGCCCAGCCGCCCCCTCCCCCAGCAGCCGCTCCCGACGCCACCGGACCGTCCGGTGTGCGCCCGGACCGAACGCGCCCGATTTTGGCGTGGGTCAGGCGGCTTCGCGCTCGGGCGCCGGCGGGGAGGCGAAGTACGCGCCGGCGCCGATCCCCTTGTCGAACGCGGTCCACTGGCTGCCGGCGGGCAGCTCCTTCTCGAGCCGGTCGAAGCTCCCCAGCCGGCCGCCGAGGTTGTCGATCATGTGCACGAGGGTGGCTTCACGGGTGCAGGGCACGACCGGGCTGCCGTGCTCGAGCGAGCCGTGGTGGCTGAGGATGATGTGCAGCAGCGCCTGCTCCACGTCGGGCGGGAACCCATCGAGGCGCTCGATCACGCGACGAACCCGGTAGTAGCCCAGGGAAATCTCGCCGTACAGGCGGCCGTGGTCGGACATCGAAATCGCGCCGCCGTGGATGTCATAGGCCTCGAGCTTGCCGATGTCGTGCAGCAGGGCACCGGTGACGGCGATGTCGCGATCGATGCCCGGGAAGATGGCCGAGATGGCTCCGACCGCCTGAGCCACGGTCAGGCAATGCTCGAGCAGCCCGTGGCGGTAGGCCTGGTGATAGTGCTTGGCCGCCGGCGCCTCGCGGTAGTTGGTCCAGCTGCTGGTGCCCTCGCCGAACACGGCCCCGAGCAGGCGGCGCAGGTGCGGGTTCTGGACGGTGGCGATCAGTTCGCGCAGATCTGCCTCCATCTGCTCCGGGTCGCGCGCGGGCCCGTCGATCAGATCGTCGAGCGCGTACTCGTGCCGTCCGGCCGTCCGCACGCTCTGCACGGCCAGTTGGGGTCCGTAGCGCGGATGGATGGAGAACAGGCCGGTGGCGTGCACGATTGCTCCGGGCAGGCAGACCTCGCGCGCCGCGCCCACGTCATCGCGCACGATCGCCGTGAGGCTCCCGCTGCGGTCGCCGAGCATGAGCTTGAGATACTCGCCGCCCTCACGCCGCACTCGTACCTCGGCAGCGCGTACGAACAGGACCTGCGCGACCTCAGAACCGTCTGCAAAATCCTGCACCTTCATCGCGTCACGAAGATAGAGTGGCCTGCGGACGGCAGCTGATGCAATCAACCGCGATCGTCACCGGAGGAACGGGAGGTCTGGGAGCCGCCGTTGTCTCGCGTCTGCTCGACGGCGGATGGCGCGTGGTCGTGCCATGGATCGTCGAGCGTGAACTCGAGCGGGTGCAGCGGCGCGACGGCCTCGAGCTGGTTGCGGCCGACCTGTTCGACGCCGAGGCCGTGGCCGCCGTGGTCAAGCTCGGTTGTCGTGACGAGGCGGCACCGCTGCGGGGGCTGGTCAACCTCGTGGGTGGCTTCGCGGTCGGAGGGCGCGTCCACGAGACGCCGGTCGAGGAGTTCGAGAAGCAGTTCCACTTGAATCTGCGCCCCGCGTACCTGATGGTCGCCGCTGCCGTGCCGAAGATGATCGAGGGCGGCGGCGGGTCGATCGTCTGCGTTGGTACTCGTGCCGCGCTGCAGCCGTTCCCCGGCGCCGCCGGCTACATCTCTTCCAAGGCGGCGGTGATCGCCTTCGCCCACGCCGTGGCCGTCGAGTACAAGAACGACGGGATCCGCTGCAACGCGATCCTGCCCAGCGTGATCGACACCCCGGCCAACCGCGCGTCGATGCCCGACGCGGACCACGACAGGTGGGTGAAGCCGGCCGAGATCGCCGGTGTGATCGCCTACCTGCTCTCGTCGGACTCGGGGCCGACCAGCGGGGCGGCGATCCCGGTCTACGGGCGAGCCTGAGCGAGCACGGGTCAACGTCGCACACGCGCCTGGGGCGAGGTCGAGTTTCACCCTGACCGGCGTGCGCGGCGCGTTTAGGCGCGCCCCCGAACGTTCAGACTGGCAGCATGGCCGGTAGGATGGGCAGCTAATGGAACGTAAGTGGTGGACGCTGATCGTCGTCTGCGTGGCGACGTTCATGCTGTTGCTCGACATCACCATTGTCAACGTCGCGCTGCCGAAGATCGCCACCGATCTGAAGGCCAGCTTCTCCGACATTCAGTGGGTGATCGACGCCTACGCGCTCACGCTGGCCTCGGTGCTGCTGACGGCCGGCTCGCTCGCGGACCTGCTGGGGCGCAAGCTGATGTTCTGCATCGGCCTCACCCTGTTCGTCTGCACGTCGCTGCTGTGTGCGCTGTCGCCCAGCGCCGTGTTCCTGATTCTGGCGCGGGCCGGGCAGGGCATCGGTGGCGCGATCATGTACACGACATCACTCGCGCTGCTGGCTCAGGAGTTCCACGGCCGCGAGCGCGGCACCGCGTTTGGCATCTGGGGCGCGACGATCTCCGTCGCCGCCGCCGTCGGGCCGTTGCTCGGCGGGATCCTCACCGAGGCCTTCGGCTGGCCCGCGATATTCCTCATCAACGTGCCGATCGGCGCTGCCGGGGTCGCCCTGACCATCGCCAAGGTGCACGAGTCCCGCGACCCCAAGGGCAAGCGAGTGGACTGGATCGGGACCACGACGTTCACCGGCTCGCTGTTTCTGCTCGTGTTCGCGATCATCCGCGGCAACGCGCTGGGCTGGGGCAGCGCGACGATCGTCGCGTGCTTCGCCGGCTCGGCGTTGTTGATGGTGGCGTTCCTGGTCGCGCAGGCCGTTCAGGAGCATCCCATGCTCGATCTGTCGCTGTTCCGCAAGCCCACGTTCACCGGCGCCGGCCTGGTGGCGTTCTCGGTCTCGGCCTCGATGTTCTCGATGTTCCTGTACCTGACCCTGTACCTCCAGACCGTGCTGGGCTACTCGCCACTGCAGACCGGACTTCGGTTCCTGCCCTTCACGGTCGTGTCCTTCTTCGTCGCGATGCTGTCCGGCAACCTGTCCTCCAAGGTCCCGGTCCGGTTCCTGCTCAGTGGCGGCCTGGCCCTGACGGGCATCGGGTTGCTGCTCATGCACGGCGTCAGCGGCACGTCACACTGGACCTCGCTGCTGGCCGGCTTCCTGGTCGCCGGCGCGGGGGTCGGTCTGATCAACCCCCCGCTCGCCTCGACCGCGATCGGCGTCGTGCCCCCGCAGCGGAGCGGCATGGCGGCAGGCGTCAACAATACGTTTCGCCAAGTCGGCATCGCCACCGGGATCGCCGTCCTGGGTGCGCTGTTCGAGAGCGGCATCACCACCCACCTGGCCCCCAGGCTTGTCCACACCCCGGTCGCCGGCCGGGCCGCGCAGATTGGCCACGCTGTGGCCGCCGGCGGCGGCGAGCAGGTGATCCGCAGCACGCCGGCCCCGCTCCGGGCCACGGCGGCCACGGCGATTCACAGCTCGTTCGCCACCGCGCTCAACGAGATCCTGCTCGTGTCCGGGATCGTGGCCATCGCCGGCGGGGTGCTGGCGCTGATACTCGTACGCGCTCGCGACTTTGCCGTCTACGGCCATCCCCAGCGCGAGGGTGCCAGCGAACCTGCGGCGGTCCACGCCGGCTAACCGCCCAGAGCTCAAGCCGCGAGCGTACGAGAGCGATAGGAGGACCGTGATCGTCGGGCCGAAGAAACCGAGCGGGATGCCGTGATCCAGCCACTGTTCGAGCACCGGCTCACGCTCGCCGGCTACGAGACGCGGGTTCTGGAGCTCGAGGGCGACGGCGTGCCGATCCTGCTGTTCCACGGCTACGCCGACAGCGCCGACACCTGGCGCCTGGCGCTGGCCCGGATCGCGCGGCGAGGGCGTCGGGCCGTCGCCGTCGACCTCCCCGGTTTCGGTGCCGCCGATTCCCTGCTCGACGGGCCGATCCTCCCCCAGCTGGACGCGTTCGCCGCCGCCGCGGCCTCCTACCTGGCGGGGCGTCCGCGACAGCCGGTGCTGGCCGTCGGCAACTCGCTGGGGGGCTGCGTCGCGCTGCGGCTGGCCGAGCGGCACTCCGCCGAACTCGACGGCGTTGTCGGCGTTGCCCCAGCCGGGCTCGAGATGAGCCGGCTGCTGCACCTGGTGCAGCGCGATCCCGTGATTCGCTCGCTGTTGGCACTGCCCACGCCCGTGCCCAGCGGGGTCCTCCGCGCCGCGGTTGCCCGGCTGTACGTCCGGCTGGCCTTCGCCAGCCCGGCGACGATCGACCGGAGCGTGATCTCGACGTTCACCTGGCACCACCGCGATCGCGCCAGCGTCGCCAGGTACCTCGATATTGCTCACCGCTTGATACCCGAGCTTCGCCAGCCGTTTGAACTCGAGCGGATGGTCACCCCGCTGCTGCTCGTCTGGGGCGACCAGGACCGCCTCACGTTTCACCACGGCGCCGACAGGGTGCTGGAGACCGTCTCCGAGTCGCGGCTGGAACTGCTCGAGGGAGTCGGGCACTGCCCGCAGGTCGAGGCGCCGGATCGCTTCGTCGAGTTGCTGTTCGAGTTCAGCCCGCGGCCCGAGGCCGCCGCCGCATAACGTCGGCTACAGCCCCGGGAAATGCCGGATGACGAAGGTGTTGAGGTCCGGCTCGTCGGCGGGCCGCGTGGACCAGCGTGTGCCCGTCTCGGCCAGGGCGACGGTGTCGAAGCGCAAGCCCGCGACGTACATGAAGGTGTGGCCAGCGTTGGCGTACACAGTGATCCACCTGCCCGGCCCGGGGGCGCCCCAGTGCTCGAGCTGGCCCGAGACCACGGTTGTGTTGAGCATCCCCGCCGCCGCCAGCACGTAGCTGAGCGAGCCCGAGCAGTCGTACGCCGTGTCGTGGAAGGTGCCGTGGCCGCCACCGAACCGATAGGGCAGCTTGGCGATCTGGTTTCCCGCCTCGATCACCGTCTGCACCGCGGGCGGCGCGTCGAGCGGGGCCAGAGCCAGGCCGGACGGTGTCATCGTCGCCTTCGATGAGGCGGCGGTCAGCCCGCTGGCGGCCAGTTCCTTGCGGATGACCGCGTCCGAGACCGGCTTGGCCAGTTTGTCGGAAGCGATTCCACCGGCCGGCGGCCCGACGCTGACGACCGTTGGGCCGCTCGACGCGTCGCCGGTGCTCCCAGCCGCACCCGCTACCGGCTCTACCGCCTGTGGATGGGCCTGCGGGATTGGCGTGTTGTTATCGGCCTGGTTGACCGTCGCCGAGCGCTGGGCGCCGGTGCTGGACTGGACTGCGCTCTGCTGGCCGCAGCCGCCGCACAGCGAAACGGCGGCTGCCAGTGCGATCCATCCCAGGCTGCGCACGAGACGAGTATGCCGAACCCGCCCGGGCCCTACGCCATCAACGGCTCACTTCGCACAGCAAAACGACGAAGCTAGTCCTCAAACTGACCCGAGTAGAGCGCGAACACGGCGCCCTGCGGATCCTGAACGACCGCGATCGTCCCCGGCCCGATCGACGTCGCTGGGACGAGCTGCGTGCCGCCGAGCTCCTGCGCCTTGGCCAGCGCGGCCTCGATGTCGTCGGCGCCGAAGTAGACCAACCAGTGCGGCGGGACGTCGGGAGGCATCACGGGTCGGATCCCGCCGTTGCCGCGGCCCTGATTGCTGACCACCATGTAGGGCATCGGGCTGCTCTCCATCGGCTCGACCGTCCAGCCGAACATGTCCCGGTAGAACTTGGCCGAGGCGTCCATGTCGGTCGAGGCGAGCTCGTTCCACGACAGGGCTCCGGGGGCGTTGACCAGGGAGGCGCCGATGTTGTCCTTCGGCTCCCAGACGAGGAAATAGGCGCCACCGGGATCCTGCACGACTCCCATCCGCCCCGCGTCGAACACGTCGAAGGCGGGCGCGTGCACGGTGGCGCCGAGGTGCTTGGCGTGCTCCAGGGCCTGATCGGCGCTCTCCACGGTGATGTACGAATTCCACAGCGGCGGAGCGCCGGCGTCGCGCTGCTGCTGTGGCTGCGGCGAGATGGCGGCGACCTCCTTCCCGCCGAGCGTCATCATCGAGTAGACGATCCCGTCGCCGATCGGCCGGTCGTCGGCCTCCCAGCCGAACAGCTCGCTGTAGAAGGTCTTGGCTGCGTCCTGATCGGTGGTGGTGAGATCAGTCCAGCTGAATGTGCCTGGTGTGTAGCTCGTGCGTTCTCCCATGCCGGCGACCCTAGCACTCGCCCATGGCTCGGATCGAGCGATCGTGTGACCGAGTCATACACTGCCCGCCATGCCTAACTTCACGAAGAAGAACCTGATGGACATCGATGACGCGGCCGCCGAGCGCGGCCCCGATATCGAGGCGCGATTCGGCCGCAAGCATCTGAACTCCGAGCATCTCGGACTGAGCTATTTCCGCTACGGCGCCGGATACCGGGGTCCGATCGGACACCGCCACCGCGAGCAGGAGGAGGCCTACGTGGTGGTCTCTGGCTCGGGTCGCGCCAAGCTCGACGACGAGGTCGTCGACCTGGAGCGATGGGATGTGCTGCGGGTGGCGCCAGCCGTGGTGCGAGCGTTCGAGGGCGGTCCCGACGGGATGGAGGTCATCGCGGTGGGCTCCGATCGGCCCGAGGGCGGCGACGGCGAGATGGTGCCCGACTTCTGGTCAGACTGAGCCAGATGATTGATTCCTTTTTCCGCACCCACGGACGGCGCGCACGACGCGGCGCCGGATCGGTACCCACGTCCTCGCCGGTAGCGCTGCTACCGGCTTCGTTCGCGTGCACCGCCCGGCTTGGTCGTGCACACCCCCGCGGGCACGTCAATTCGGAATCAACCAGCTAGTGCGGCTGCTGGTGACAGGCGCGGCGGGAATGCTCGGCCACGATGTGACGGCGGCGGCGCGTCGTGCCGAGCACGAGGTGGTCGGGCTCGCGCACGGCGAGCTCGACATAGCGGACCCGGCTGCCGTCACCCAGGCCGTCGAGCGGGCGCGGCCCGGCCTCGTCATCAACTGCGCCGCCTACACCAATGTCGACGGCGCTGAGAGCGAATCGGAGCTCGCCCGCCTGGTCAACGGCGTCGGCGCGGGGAACGTGGCGCGCGCGGCGGCCGCCGCCGGCGGCTGGACGATCCATGTCTCGAGCGACTACGTGTTCGACGGGACCAGGCGCCAACCGTACGTCGAGAGCGACCGGCCGGCGCCGCGCTCGCAGTACGGAGCCTCCAAGCTCGCCGGCGAGCAGGCCGTCGCCGAGGCCGCTCCGGACGCGCACACGATCGTGCGGACCGCGTGGTTGTTCGGCGCGCACGGCCCGTGCTTTCCCGCCACGATCCTGCGCCTCGCCGATGAGCGCGACGAGCTCAGCGTGGTCGACGATCAGGTCGGCTGTCCGACGTTCACCGGCCACCTGGCAGAGGCGCTGGTGTCCCTGGCCGATGCCCGGCCGCCCGGCATCATTCACGTCGCCGCCGCCGGGGCGTGCTCGTGGTTCGACTTCGCCACCGAGATCGTGAACGCCGCCGGGAAGGACTGCACGGTCAAGCCGGGGCGGACCGAGGACCTCGGACGCCCGGCGCCCCGCCCCGCCTACAGCGTGCTCGGCAGCGAGCGCGCGACGGCGCCCAGGCTGGCGCCGTGGCAGGCCGGGCTGGCCGACTACCTTGCCGTGGGGGTCAGCGTCAGATGAGGCTGCTCGTGTGCGGTGGCGCCGGCTTCATCGGCTCCAACTTCGTCCGTCAGCGTGTCCGCGACCACGGCGATGAGGTCACCGTGCTCGACAAGCTCACGTACGCGGGGCGCCGCGAGAGCCTGCGGGACCTCGGGGCGGAGATCCGCTTCGTCCACGGAGCGATCGAGGATCCGGCCGCCGTGGCCGAGGCCGTGGCGGGGTGCGCGGCCATCGTCAACTTTGCTGCTGAAACGCACGTCGACCGTTCGATCGCCGGTCCGGAGGCGTTCATCATCACGAACATGCAGGGGACCCACGTGCTGCTCGAGGCGGCACGCGCGCGAGAGCTTCGCTACCTCCAGGTATCGACCGACGAGGTGTACGGCTCGATCGAAACCGGATCGTTCACCGAGGACTCGCCCCTGGCCCCTTCGAGCCCCTACAGCGCCACCAAGACCGGCGCCGACCTGCTGGTGGCCAGCTACTTTCACACCTACGGTCTGGAGACGCTCATCTGCCGCGGTTCGAACAACTACGGGCCGTATCAGTATCCGGAGAAGCTCATTCCGCTGATGATCCTCAACGCGCTGGCCGGGGATCACCTGCCCGTCTACGGCGACGGCGGAAACGTGCGCAACTGGCTGTACGTCGAGGACTTCGATCGCGGGATCGGCCACGTGCTCGAGCACGGGGTCGCGGGCGAGGTCTACAACTGCGGCGGCCCCGACGAGTGCGACAACCTGACCGTCGTGAACCGGATCATCGAGCTCACAGGGGCCGACCCGTCGCTGATCGAGTACGTGACCGACCGACCCGGCCATGACCGCCGCTACTCGCTGTCATCGGAGAAGCTCAGCAAAATCGGCTGGCAGGCGCAGGTCGGGTTCGAGGATGGTCTCGCGCGCACGGTTCAGTGGTACCGCGACAACGCCTGGTGGTGGGAGCCGATTCGTTCCGGTGCCTACCGCGACTACTACGAGCGCCATTACGGACGCGCCCTGAAGGCGTGAGATGAGCGCCGGCACTCCTGCGGCCAGGGGGCGACACGCGCCCCCACCCGAGGTGCGACTCCCGCTCCAGCGCGAGCGCTTGCTCGACGCGGCGGCTATCGAGTTCGCACGCCGGGGCTACGCCGGCGCGAGCTCCGAGTCGATCAGCCGCCAGGCCGGCATGTCGAAGGCGACGTTCTACGAGCACTTCGCCAACAAGGAGGACTGCATTCTCGCCCTGTTCGACGATGCCGCCGGCCGCGTGGCCAAGGCGATGGCGGCCGCTGCGCGCAACGCCGGCACCCGCGACGCATCCGAGCGGGTCAAGGCCGGCACGCGCGCGTTCCTCTCCGCGCTGACCGAGTACCCCGATCACGCACAGACGCTGCTCGTGGAGACGATCGCCGCCGGCCCGCATGCCGCTCGGCGGCGCGACCTGATCATGCAGCAGTTCGCCGAGACGCTGGACGCCGAGAATGCGGCAGCCGCTGCACGCGGCCTGAGTCCGCGTTTCTCCTCGCCCTACGATGCCTACGCAATCGTGGGCGCGATCACCGAGCTCGTCTCGCGCCAGGTCCGGCTCGGCGAGCCGGCCGATGTGTTCGAGCTCGCCCCGGTGATCGACCGGCTGATCGGCGGCGTGCTCGCCCCGCCTCGCTCGTGAGCGGCCGCGCGGGCGAAACACTGGAGCGGCTCGAACACGAGGTCATTGACTGCCGGCGATGTCCGAGGCTGGTGGCCTGGCGCGAGGAGGTGGCGCGGGTCAAGCGCGCTTCGTACGCCGAGGAGGAGTACTGGGGCCGGCCGCTGCCCGGGTTCGGCGACCCGAGCGCAAGGGTGCTCGTGCTCGGCCTGGCGCCGGCCGCGCATGGCGGCAACCGCACGGGACGGATCTTCACCGGCGACCGCTCGGGCGACTGGCTGTTCGCGGCGCTGTGGCGGGTCGGCCTTGCCAACCAGCCCGAGTCTGTCAGCCGCGACGACGGGCTATCGCTCAGCGATTGCTTCATCACCGCCGCGGTCAGGTGTGCGCCGCCGGCCAACCGCCCCACGCCCGCTGAGCGCGACAACTGCCGGCCGTATCTGGAGGGCGAGCTGGCGCTCCTGGCCGACCTGAAGGTGATCGTGTGCCTCGGCGGCTTCGCCTGGGATGTCGCGCTCCGGGTGCTCGAGCCGCCCCGGCCGCGAGCCAAGTTCGCGCACGGCGCCGAGGCGACCCTCGATCGCTACGTGCTGCTCGGCTGCTACCACCCGAGTCAGCAAAACACCTTCACGGGGCGGCTGACCGAACCGATGCTCGACGACATATTCACCCGCGCGCGAGAGCTGAGCCGGTGAAGCTCTTGGCGGTGCGCGTCGGCGATTCGCCGGAGCGCTGGGAGGCGCTTGGCTTCGAGGTGATCGCCCGCGCGGTTCTTTTGCCCGGCGTACGCCTAGAGCTCGGCGCGGAACGGATGTCGGCGGCGATCGAGGGACTCTCCGAGCTCGCCGAGCTCGCGCTCTACCAACCCGAGCCGTGGGCGCCGGTCTACAGCGCCCATCCGAACGGAGCGCTCGGCATCGACCACGTCGTTGCCCTCACCCCGGACTTCGAGCGCACCGCTGCACAGCTTGAGCGGGCCGGCCTTCCGCTGAAGCGAATCCGCGATGCCGGCGGGTTCCGTCAGGGGTTTCGGCGTTTGGGCGGACCGATCCTCGAGATCGTCGAGAGCGATCGCGTCGCCGCACCCGAATGGTGGGGGCTGACGATCACCGTTGAGACGTTCGACGAGCTTCCCGCTGATCTCATCTCAGCCCCCAGAGCTGCCGTCCAGCCGGGCCGCCTCATCGCGACCGCACGCAGCGCGGGAACCCCGCTGGCCTTCATGACCCCGGAGTCCTAACCTCAGTTACAGATGTCACTTCAGACCTTCAGCCCCGCCACACGGGAATGGTTCAGCAAGGCCTTTGCTGAACCGACGCCCGCCCAAACCCAGGCCTGGCCGGCGATCGCCTCGGGGGAGCACGTTCTCATCTCGGCCCCCACTGGCTCGGGCAAAACGCTGGCGGCCTTCCTGTACGGCATCGACCGCCTGAGCAACCGCGAGCCCGACGGCACAAAGGGCATCCGTCTCGTCTACGTCTCGCCGCTCAAAGCGCTCTCCTACGACATCGATCGCAACCTGCGGGCGCCGCTCAGAGGCATCGGCGCCGATCTCAAGGTGGCCGTCCGCACCGGCGACACCCCGCAGAAGGACCGCCAGGCCATGCTTCGCGAGCCGCCCGACATCCTCATCACCACGCCCGAGTCCCTGTACCTGATGCTGACCGGCCGGGCCCAGGAGCTGTTCGCGGCCACCGAGTGGTGCATCGTCGATGAGATCCACGCCGTCGCCTCGACCAAGCGTGGCGCGCACCTGGCCCTGACGCTCGAGCGGCTGACGCAGGCGGCGGGTGCAGACGTCCAGCGCATCGGCCTCTCGGCCACGCAGAATCCGCTTGAGGAGGTCGGCCGCTTCATGGTCGGTCCGCACCGCAGGTGCCGGATCGTCGACACGGGCGTGCGCAAGCCACTCGACCTCAAGATCCACGTTCCCGTCGAGTCGATGGTCGAGCCCGACTCAACACCCGCGCCAGATCTCGATCCACTCGCCGGCGGAGAGAGCACGCGTCGCTCGATCTGGCCGGCCATCTACCCCGAGCTGCTCGGGCTGATCGAGGCCCACCACTCGACGATCGTGTTCGTCAACAACCGTCGCGGCGCCGAGCGACTGGCCCTTCGGCTCAACGACCTGGCCGAGCGCGAGATCGCCCGCGCCCACCACGGCTCGCTGGCCCGCGAGGAGCGCCTCGTGGTCGAGGAGATGCTGAAAGCTGGAGAGCTGCCCTGCCTCGTCGCCACCTCGAGCCTCGAGCTCGGCATCGACATGGGCGCCGTTGATCTGGTCATCCAGGTCGAGTCGCCGAAGTCGGTCTCGCGCGGACTCCAACGCGTCGGCCGCGCCGGCCACTCGGTCGGCGACATCAGCCGCGGCCGAATCTTCCCCAAGTTCCGCGCCGACCTGCTCGAGTGCGCGGTCGTGGCCAAACGCATGCGCGAGGGCGCGATCGAGACCACCGTGGTCCCCCGCAACGCGCTCGACGTCCTGGCCCAGCAGATCGTGGCCATCGTCGCCGCCGCTCCCGAGGACGCGCCGGTGTCGGTCGATGACCTCCACGGGCTCGTGACCAGCACGCACTCCTACGCCGAGCTGAGCCGAAACCAGTTCGAGAACGTGCTCGACATGCTCGATGGCCGCTACCCGTCGAGCGAGTTCGCCGAGCTCCGCCCACGGATCATCTGGGACCGGGTCAAGGGCACACTGCGCGCTCGTCCCGGGGCCCGGCAGCTTGCGGTGACCAACGCGGGAACGATTCCCGACCGCGGTCTGTATGCCGTGACGCTTCCGGACGGCCGCCGCGTGGGCGAACTCGACGAGGAGATGGTCTACGAGGCCCGCCCCGGTCAGACGTTCCTGCTCGGGGCGACGACCTGGCGGATCGAGGAGATCGGCCGCGACCGGGTGATCGTCACGCCGGCGCCCGGGCTGCCCGGCGCCGTCCCGTTCTGGAAGGGCGACGGGATCGGCCGCCCCCGCGAGCTCGGAGAGGCGATCGGCGCCTTCGCGCGCACGGCCGTCGAGCAGAGCCCGCAACAGCTGCAAAGCGACTACGACCTCGACGACAAGGCCGCGCGCAACCTGGTCGAGTTCCTCCGCGAGCAGCAGGCGGCCACCCGTGTGGTCCCCTCCGACCGGGCGATCGTGATCGAGCGCTTCCGCGACGAGATCGGCGACTGGCGCCTGTGCATCCTCAGTCCCTTCGGGGGGCGAGTGCACGCTGCCTGGGGGCTCGCGCTGAGCGCTCGCATTCGCGAGGAGCTCGATCTGGAGTCCGACGCGATCTGGTCCGACGACGGGATCATCGTCCACCTGCCCGACGCCGACGAGCCTCCCGGCGCTGAGCTGGTGATGATCGAGCCCGACGAGGTGCAGGACCGCGTGGTGGCCGAGCTCGGCGCCAGCGCCCTGTTCGGCGCCCGGTTCCGTGAGAACGCCGCCCGCGCCCTGCTGATCCCCAGGGCCCGGCCGGGCAAACGGACCCCGCTGTGGCAGCAGCGCCTGAAGTCCCAGTCGCTGCTCGAGGTGGCCAAGAAATATGGCGAGTTCCCGATCGTGCTCGAGACCTACCGCGAGTGCCTGCGCGATGTGCTCGACGTGCCCGGGCTGACCGAGCTGATGACGAAGCTGCACCGCCGCGAGCTCTCGCTGGTCGAGGTCGAGACCGCCACCGCTTCCCCGTTCGCGTCCTCGCTGCTGTTCGACTACGTGGCCACGTACATGTACGAGGGCGACACGCCCAATGCCGAGCGCCGGGCCGCCGCCCTATCACTCGATCGCGATCTGCTCCGCGAGCTGCTTGGCCAGGAGGAGCTGCGGGACCTCATCGACCCGACCGCGCTGGCCGAGGTCGAGGACGATCTTCAGTTCCGATCGGACCGGCGCCGGGTCGCCACGCGGGATGCGCTGCACGACGCGCTGCGGACACTCGGCGACCTCACGCCGGACGAGATCGGGCAGCGCGTCGTCGAGGGAGTGGACGGACAGAAACTGGTCGCCGAACTCGAGAGCGAGCGGCGGGCGATCAGGGTCCGGCTGGCCGGCGAGGAGCGCTGGATCGAGGCCGCCGACGCCGGCCTGTATCGCGATGCCCTCGGCGTCGTGCCTCCGGGAGGACTACCCGGTGCCTTCCTCGAGGACGTGGCCGATCCGCTGATGCGGCTGGCCCTCCGCTACGCCGCCACCCACGGACCGTTCACCACCGCCGAGCTGCGGACCCGCTACGGGGTTGATTTCGCGCCAGCGCTGGCCGGCCTGGAACGATCCTCCGAGCTCGTGCGCGGGGAACTGAGGCCGGGGGGCAACGAGCGCGAGTGGTGTCATCCCGAGGTGCTGCGGCGGCTGCGCCGCGCGTCGCTCGCGGTACTGCGCAAGGAGATCGAGCCCGCCGATCAGCGCTCGCTGGCCCGGTTCATGCCCGCCTGGCAGCAGGTGGATCGCCACCCGGCCACCGGCGCCGGCGTCGACCGCCTGCGCGAGGCCCTCGTGTCGCTTCAAGCGCTCGCGCTGCCCGCCGAGGTGTGGGAGCGTGAGATCCTGCCTCGCCGCGTCGGCGCCTACTCGCCGGCCTGGATGGATCAGCTGTGCGCCAGTGGCGAGGTCGTGTGGATCGGCGCGGGTGCGCTGGGTCGGAACTCGGGACGCGTCGCGCTCTATTTCCGCGAGGACATCGGCACGCTCGGCCCGCCGCCGTACAAGGGAGCGGTGCCTGAGTCCCCGGCCCACGATCTCGTGCGCGAGCGCCTGGCCGCCGGGGCGTGCTTCTTCACCGATCTGCTCATCGATGTCGACCTGGCGCCCGAGGAGCTGCAGGAGGCCCTGTGGGACCTCGCCTGGGCCGGCGAGGCGACCAACGACGCCTTTGCGCCGCTGCGCGCCCCGCGGCTCACGCTGGCCCGGGCCCGGCGCGACCAGGTCCGCGCCGGCCGCGCCGGGCGCTTCGGTACTCGCCGCCGCGGCCGTGAGGCCGCGGCCCAGGTCCAGGGCCGCTGGTCGCTGACCGCGCCGCTGTTCCGCGCCGCCGTCGACCCGGCGGCTCGGCGGCGCGCATTGGGTGAGTTGCTGCTCGAGCGCTACGGCATCCTCACCCGTGAGCAGGTCCTGGCCGAGGGGATCCCCGGCGGCTTCTCAGGCATCTACTCCGAGCTCTCGCAGCTCGAGACGCTGGGCATCGCCCGGCGCGGCTACTTCGTCGAGGGGCTCGGCGGTGCGCAGTTCGCCCTCCCCGGGGCGGTCGAGCGCCTGCGCGCGCAGCCCGAGGGTGACGAGCAGGCGATCGTGCTGGCCGCCGTCGACCCGGCGCAGCCCTACGGGGCGACGCTCCCCTGGCCGGCCCGGGAAGAGTCCCGCCGTCCCTCGCGGGTCGCCGGCGCCTACGTCGTCCTGGCCGGCGGCGAGCCGGTCCTGTTTCTCGAGCGCGGCGGGCGGGCGCTGCAGACCCTCGTCGATGGCGATGACAATCGGCTGCATCCTGCCCTCGTCGCCCTGGTCGAGCACGTACAGCGAGGCGCGATCAGGCGCGTGGCGCTGGAGAAGGTCGACGGCGAGCCGGCGATGGGTTCGCCGCTCGGCCCGGCGCTGGTGGCGCTGGGGTTCCAGGAGGGCCCGCGCCGCCTGACGCTGAGTGCGTGAGGCGCCGTGCCTGAGGGGGACACGATTGCCTGGCACGCCAACCGCATCCGGCCGGTGCTGGAGGGCCACGTACCGGAGGACATCGCCACGCCGCACCCGCGCCACCGGTTCGACCGATGGTCCGAGCGCCTCGGCGGCCGCGCGGTCAGGCGCGTAGACACCCACGGCAAGCACCTGTTTCTCCGCTTCGAGGGGGATCTCGTGCTCCACTCGCACCTGGCCATGACCGGAACCTGGGGCGTCTATCGCGATGGACGGCGATGGGGACGCTCGCCCGGCCGTGCCTGGCTCATCATCCGCCGCGCGGGCCACGCGGTGGTGCAGTTCGACGGGCCGCTGCTCGAGCTGATCACCGAAGGCCGCTTGCGCTTCGATCAGCGGCTGGCCGGTCTCGGCCCCGATGTGCTGGCGCCGGAGTTCGACACCGCAACCTTCCTGCGCCGCCTGCGCGCCGATGATCCGACGCGAGCCCTCGGCGACGCCCTGCTTGATCAGCGCAACGTGGCCGGCATCGGCAACATCTGGAAGTCCGAGGGCTGCTGGGAGGCCGCGATCGACCCCTGGCGCCGCGTGGGCGATGTGTCTGACGCCGAGGCGCTGGCCGTGATCGAGGCGATGAGGCCCCGCATGCAGCGCTCCGCTCTGGACGGCCCGCGTGCCATCGAGGCCAGTGTCTACCGCCATTCTGGTCGCCCGTGCCCGCGCTGCGGGGCTGCGGTCACCGCCCGCGGACAGGGCGACGCCAATCGCACGACATACTGGTGTAAGGGATGTCAGAGTTGAGACGTGTCGGGCACAAGGGGGCGGATCTCATCGCTCCCGGAAACACGCTGGCCAGCTTCGATGCCGCGCTCGAGGCCGGCGTCGACATGATCGAGTTCGATGTCCTGCGCGAGCCGCGTGGAACTCGTCTGTTTCTCGCCCACGACTACGAGGACATCGCGCGTCGCGCTGCCCCGACACTGGAGGAGGGGCTCGCGCATCTGGCCGGGGAGAGGTTCGCCGGTATCGAGCTCGACGTCGATCTGAAACTCCCGGGCTACGAGACGCGCGTGGTGGCGCTCCTGCGCGAGCACGATCTGACCGCGCGGACGCTGATCTCCAGTCAGTTTCGCTCCAGCCTCGCCGCCGTGCGGGGCGCGGAGCCCGCGATCCGGCTGGGCTGGTCGGTGCCGAAGATCAAGCGCGACCCGTTTCGCTCGGTGTTCACGATGATTCCGGCGTACGGCGCCCTCCAGGCCTGGCGCGTCGCCCTGCCAACACTGGCCGCGCGAGCGATCCAGGCTCGCGAGTGCGATGCCGTGATGGCCCACTGGCGTCTGGTCACCCCCCGGCTGACCCGCAGCATCCTCGACGCCGGCGGCGAGCTGTACGTGTGGACAGTTGACGAGCTCCCGCGGCTGCGGGCGCTGAAGGCCCTCGGCGTCACCGGTGTCATCTCCAACGATCCGAGGTTGTTCGCCGCACTGGCGTGATGGATCCCCCCGAGCTTCGTAGTACTGATGTGATCGAGGCTCCGACCGAAACCGCTGAGCTCGCGCCGTCGAGCTGGGAGCGCTTCGAAGCTCTCTACCGATCGAGCCGGAACGACGTCTACGCCTACGTAATGACCCTTCTGCGCGATCAGGGCGCCGCCGAGGATGTGACCGCGCTCGCCTTCGAGCGCGCCTACCGGCGACGGCGCACGTTTGACCGCCGGCGTGGCGATGAGCGCGCCTGGCTGTTCGGGATCGCGCGTAACGCGGCGCTCGACGAGCTCCGCCGGCGGCGGCGTGTGGCCGGGCTCGTCGGCGAGCCCGCGGACGATTCCTTTGCCGGCGTGCCGGACCACGCCGACGTGGCACTGCGTCGCACCGCGGTGCGCTCCGCCCTGGCCTCGCTGTCGGCGCGCGAGCGCGAGATCGTCGCCCTCAAATTCCACGGCGGCCTGAGCAACGCGGAACTCGCCTCCATCCTTGGCGTCAGCGAGTCGAACGCCGGCACGATGCTCCACCGCGTAATGAGCAAGTTGAGGAAAGCCTGCAATGAAACGAACTGACGAACCCCTCGATCCCGAGATCCTCGCGCAGCTCGACGCGATCGACGCCACCCTGGCCGGCGAGCCGGTCGACCCCGAGTACGCCGAGCTGGCCGAGCTCGCGCTCCTGCTGACCGCGGAGCGACAGGCTCCCGAGCCCGAGTTTGCGCAGAGGCTGGACGAACGCGTGAGGAACAGGTTTAGGGCGCCGCCGGCCGCAAAGCGGCCGCGGCGCTGGTTTGGGCCGTTCGCGGGTCTGAGCGCTGCCGCGGTGGTGGCGGTGGTGGCCGTCGTCGTCGTGTCCTCGGGCGGGGGCGTGTCGAGCACGAGCGTGGAGTCAACGACGGTCGCCCCGCAGACGGCGCAGTCGATCGGCTCGGCGGCGTCCAAGGGCTCGACCGACGTTCAGAGCGGCCCGGCGAGGGCGAGCAGCTCGGCCCGGTCGGCGGCCGCCAGCGCCACCGCCCCGACGTTCGCACAGCCGCCGACCGAAACCACGGCCGCCCCCCAGCCACCCGCCAACGGGCGCAAGATCGTCCAGTCGGCCCAGCTGCAGCTGAACGCGCCGCCGAGCCGAATCGAGGATGTCGCCCAGCAGGTATTCGATGTGGTCGGGCGCGAAAAGGGTGTGGTCAACAACTCCAACGTCACCGCCGGCAGTGGCGGCTATGCCCAGTTCCAGCTCAGCATTCCCAGCGGCAACCTCGGCGCGACGATGACCGCGCTGTCGAGCCTCCGCTACGCGCACGTCGCCTCGCGCACCGACACCACCAAGGACGTCAACAACGCCTACGTGAGCGCCAACCGGCAGCTCGCCGACGACCGTGCCCTGCGCACGTCGCTGCTCAAGCAGCTGGGTAGGGCGGTCACGCAGGCGCAGATCGACAGCCTCAACGGTCGCATCCACGACGCCGAGCACGCCATCGCGCGCGACGAGACCGCGATCAGGTCGCTCGATAACAAGATCAACTACAGCCAGGTCTCGGTCGACGTCAACGGCTACGTGGGGCCGGTCGCGCACAACAGCTCGAAGGGCTTCACGATTGGCAAGGCCGCGCACGACGCAGGACGGGTTCTCACGGTGGTAGCCGGAGTCGCGCTGATCACGCTCGCCGTCCTCCTCCCGCTCGCGCTCGTCGGTGGACTGGCGGCGTGGATTGCCACAACGGTTCGCCGGCGGCGGCGCGAGCAGGCTCTCGACGTGGCATAGCGCGAACAGAGTTTGTGGTATTCGTCCTCTGTGGCCGCCACCAGCGAGGAGACAATCGCGCTGCTCAATCGTGTGCCGGCGTTCTCGGCGCTCGCCGATGACGATCTGGCGCGCGTTGCGCAGGTGGCCGTGCCGCGCAGCTTCGACGGCGGCGAGGTGGTGTTCCACGAGGGGGACCAGAGCAACACCTGCTACGTCGTCCGCTCGGGTCACGCTCGCGCGGTCAGAGAGCATCCCGACGGCCGCTCGCTGACGCTCGCCCACTTCGGGCCGGGCGACATCTTCGGCGAGCTGGCCATGTTTGATGACGAGCGCCGCTCGGCCACGGTCGAGGCGCTTGAGCCGATGGAAGCGATCGCGATCCTCGGTGGCGACATGCGCCGGCTGCTGGGCGAGTACCCGGACATTGCCGTCAAGTTGATCGTCGCGCTGGGTCGCCGTCTGCGTGATACCAACGAGCGCCTGACGCGGCAGTCGTTTCAGACCGTCCAGAGCCGCGTCGCCACCGTGCTGGCCAAGCTGGTGGCCGCGGCCGAGGAGGAGGGGCAGGATGGGCAGGAGGCGCGGCCGTCGGAGGAGGCACCCTTCAAAGATGTACTGATCACGGCGACGCAGGCCGACCTGGCCCAGCTGGCCGGATCCTCCCGCGAGTCGGCCAGTCGCTTCCTCGCCGTGCTCGAACGGGCCGGGATCATCACCCAGGGGCGGGGCAGGCTGACTGTCCACGACCCGGCGGCCCTCGAGCGGTACGTCTATTAGTGGTCGCCACCGGCGACAAAGGGCGTGAGTTCTCCGCCGGCGGGGTTGTCGTCCGAGACGATCAGGTCGCGGTGATCGTGCCCGTCAAGCGCGACGCCACCGGCAACCGGGTGCTCGGCCTTCCCAAGGGGCACGCCGACGGCGATGAGACGGCTGAGGAGGCGGCCACTCGCGAGGTGCGCGAGGAGACGGGGGTCGTCGCCGAGCTGATCGACGAGCTCGGCGAGGTCCGCTACCACTACCAGCGGGGGCCCCGCCGGGTGGCCAAGCTGGTGCGCTTCTTTCTCTTCCGGTACCGGTCGGGCGACCTGTCCGACCACGACCACGAGATCGAGGAGGCGCGCTGGATGCCGCTGCGCGAAGCGGTCCACGTGCTCACCTACGCGGGGGAGCGCGAAATGGTGGCGCGGGCGCTGTCGCGAACAGCGCCGGATCTGTAGGCTGGCATCGGTGCGCGTCCTGAACTTCTATTCGTCGGTGTTCGCCGACCAGCTTCGCCGTGGCCGAAAGACGGCGACCATCCGCCTCGGCGACAAGTCCCACAAGTACCGCAAGAACGACTGCGTCCTGGTCACGATCGGCTACCAGCACTCGCCCCGCGAGAAGATCTTCTATGCGGTCATCGACCAGGTCGAGGTCAAGCGCGTCAAGGACCTCTCGCCCCGCGACATCGAGCACGACAACCCCGAGTTCCGGCGCGTCGATGAGATGGTCCACTTCCTCGAGCAGATCTACGATCGCAAGGTGGAGATGGAGGACACGGTCACCGTCGTGCGCTTCTCCCAGATCATCGAGAACCCACCCGAGCTGCGCGAGCGCCTTCACGGCCTGGGGGCGGCGCAGAACTAGGCTCTGGCTGGGCTCGGGCTGGCGGCGCCGTGGCGTTCGGTTCGGCTGTCTTGGCTGTTGTGAGGGCCTGGATCGCCGGTCCGGGACCACGAAAACGTTGCGCAGCGTCCCAGACCGCCGGCGCTGCGCAACGTTTTGTCGAAATATCAGCGGTTTCGTTGCGTAGCGACCGCGCCCGGAATCGCTGGGTAACGAAATCGTTGTTGGCGGACGGCCCGCAGCAGACGCCCAGCCTCTTCATCCCAGATGCCGTTCCCACAGCGTCCGCCAGAAAAGGCTCAGAACCCCAAAAACTGGCACTCCACTTCCGAGAGTGCCAAGATTTCCCTTGAATCGCGCCGCCGACAAGCTATAGTCAGCCTCCTTGGCACTCTGGGTATGCGAGTGCCAAACCGGAAGATCCCTTTTCCATTCGGAGGTTGCATCAATATGAAGCTGAAGCCCCTTGGCGATCGTTTGATCGTGCGGGCAATCGAGGAGGAGGAGACCACTGTGAGTGGGATCGTGCTTCCCGATACCGCCAAGGAGAAGCCCCAGAAGGGCAAGGTTCTTGCTGTTGGCGACGGCAAGCTGAGCGAGGAGACCGGTAAGCGAGTGCCGCTTGATGTCGCCGAGGGCGACGAGGTGCTCTACAGCAAGTACGGCGGCACGGAGATCAAGGTGGATGGCGAGGAGCTCCTCGTCCTCCGTGAATCCGACGTGCTGGCAAAGGTCCAGTAGTCCCGTCATCCAGGAGAGCTAGAAACACATGGCACACAAGGAACTGAAGTACGAGGCGGAGGCCCGCAAGGCGCTCGAGCAGGGCGTCGATGCGGTAGCCAACGCCGTCAAGGTCACGCTTGGGCCCAAGGGCCGCTACGTCGTCCTTGACAAGAAGTTCGGCGCCCCGACGATCACCAACGATGGCGTGACCATCGCGCGCGAGATCGAGGTCGAGGACGTCTTTCAGAATCAGGGCGCGCAGCTGGTGCGCGAGGTCGCGACGGCCACGAATGACGTGGCGGGCGACGGCACCACGACGGCCACGGTTCTCGCCCAGGCGATCGTTCGCCAGGGTCTGAAGAACGTTGCCGCGGGCGCGAACCCGCTGGCGCTGAAGCGCGGTATCGAGCGGGCGGTCGACGAGGTCGTCAAGAACATCGAGTCGCAGTCGGTCGAGATCTCCGGCAAGGAGCAGATCGCCCGCGTGGCGACGATCTCCGCCGGCGATGAGGAGATCGGCGACGTGATCGCCGACGCCATCGACAAGGTCGGCAAGGACGGCGTGGTCAACGTCGAGGAAGGCCAGACGTTCGGCATGGACCTCGAGTTCACCGAGGGCATGCAGTTCGACAAGGGCTACATCTCGCCCTACATGGTCACCGACCAGGACCGCATGGAGGCGGTACTCGAGGATCCCTACATCCTCATCGCCAACCAGAAGATCGGCTCGGTCCGGGACATCCTTCCGGTGCTGGAGCAGGTCATCCAGTCGGGCAAGCCGCTGCTGATCATCGCCGAGGACGTCGAGGGCGAGTCGCTCGCGACGCTGGTGGTGAACAAGCTGCGTGGCACGTTCACCGGCGTTGCCGTCAAGGCGCCGGGCTTCGGCGATCGCCGTAAGCGCATGCTGGAGGACATCGCGATCCTCACCGGCGGTGAGGTGATCACCGAGGAGATGGGCCTCAAGCTCGAGAACACCCAGCTCTCGCAGCTCGGTCGTGCCCGTCGTCTGGTGGTGGCCAAGGACACCACCACCATCGTCGATGGCGCCGGTGAGTCCGAGGCGATCAAGGGTCGGATCAACCAGATCAAGACCGAGATCGAGTCAACCGATTCGGACTTCGACCGCGAGAAGCTCCAGGAGCGTCTGGCCAAGCTGTCCGGCGGCGTTGCCGTGGTCAAGGTTGGCGCGGCCACCGAGACCGAGATGAAGGAGAAGAAGCACCGCGTCGAGGACGCGCTGCAGGCCACCCGCGCCGCCCTCGAGGAGGGCATCGTGCCGGGCGGCGGCGTCGCCCTGCTGGTGGCGCAGAAGGCGCTCAAGATCGACGCCATCGAGTTGGCCGACGAGCGGACCGGTGCCACCATCGTGCATCGCGCGCTCGAGGAGCCGCTCCGTCAGATCGCTGATAACGCCGGGCTCGAGGGCTCGGTCGTGGTCAACGACGTCCGTCATGCCAAGAAGGGCCACGGCCTGAATGCGGCCAACGGCGAGATCGTCGATCTCGTCTCGGCGGGCATCATCGACCCGGCGATGGTCACGCGCTCGGCGCTGCAGAACGCGGCCTCGATCGCCAAGAACATCCTCACCACCGAGGCGATCGTCGCCGAGGTTCCCGAGAAGGAGCCGGCTGGTGGCGGCGGCGGTGGCATGCCCGACATGTCGGGGATGATGTAGACCGAGATAGCCTCTCTTTAACAGGCGAGTGTTTTCTGAGGGCCCGGAGCGATCCGGGCCCTCAGCGGTTAACGAGCGCCCGGCGCGCGGGGTCCGGGCTCTAATGTTTGGCTCGATGGCTGCCGCGAAGCGTGACCCCTACAAAACCCTCGAGGTGAGCCCCGGCGCCTCCGACGCCGAGGTTCGCGCGGCCTACCGGCGGCTGGTGCAACTCCATCACCCCGACCACAACGGCGGCTCGCCCGAGGCGGCGCGGCGCTTCGAGGCGGTCCAGGACGCCTACGCCGAGGTGCGCAGGCTGCGTGGCAGGCCCAGCTCGGCTCAGCCGCCACCGCCACCGCGCACGGCGACACCCGACCCCGAGGCTGACTCTCGTCTGGCCGACCTCGAGCGCCAGGTACGCGAGGCGCACCTGAAGCGCGAGCGCGCCCGCCAGGCTGCCCGGGAGGCGGCGGCCAGATCGCGCCCCGAGCGCCCGTCGGACGAGGAGCTTGGCTACATCAAGACCGACGACAGTTTCGGGAAGATCCTCGCCGACGCTCGCGATCAGCTGGCCGACCACTTCAGCGCCGCGGGCGAGCACCCGGTGGCCCAGCGCGTGGCCGATCTGATCGACGAGCTCGAGGGATTGGTGAACAAGCGGCCGGGCAACCGCGGCTAGCTGCTAACGGCTCGAGACAGCGGTCGCCGCCAACCGCTCATACACCTCGCACGTCTGGCGCGCCACCTCGGGCCAGCCAAAGTTGAGGATGTGCTCGCGGGCATCAGCCACCACCCCGGCCCGGGCCTCATCGTCGACCAGGACCTGCTCGAGCACGGCCTCGAGCGCCGCCGAGTCGCGCGAGGGGAAGCGGACGCCGACGCTGCCGTCGCCCGGGACGACCTCGCGCAGGCCGCCGGTGTCGGCGACCACGCACAGGCAGCCCGAGGCCATCGCCTCGAGGGCCACCAGGCCGAACGGCTCGTAGATCGAGGGGACGATGCACAGGTCGGCCACCCGGTAGAGCGAGTGGAGCATGTCGTCGCCGACCCAACCGAGGAACGTGCCGTGGCGCATGAGCTTCAACCGTCGCGCCTGACGCTTTAGCTCGGCCTCGGCAGTGCCGGTGCCGGCGACCACGAAGCGGACGGCCCCCAGGCGCCGGATCACAGGGGCCAGCGCATCGAGAGCGAGGTGAAAGCCCTTCTCGTAGACGAGCCGACCGACGAGCAGGACCAGTCGTTCGTCGGGCGCGGCGAAGCGACTGCGCAGCGCTGGGAGGTCGGGAACGACGGGCTCGAGGTCGCGCGGGTCGATTCCGTTGGGGATCACCGTGATCCGACTCGACGGGACGCCGAACACCGACGCGACGTGGCTGCCCATGTAGTTGGAACACGTGATCACGCGATCGGCGCGGCGCACCATGCCCTGCTCGACGGCATGAATGTGCGACTGCGGATGGTTCTGCACCCACCCCTGGTGGCGGCCGAATTCGGTGGCGTGCACTGTCGTGACCCATGGTCGGCGGTAGCGGCGGGCCATGCGCTCCGCTGCGCCGGCCACGAGCCAGTCGTGTGAGTGGAGGAGATCGAAGCGCCACCGCTCGCACAGCTCGACCCCGCGCTCGCGCATGTCGGAGTTCATCGTCCGCACCCAGCCGACGAACGCGTTGATGTCCTTGGGGAATTCGGGCTCGCGCACGCGGTGGACGATCACCCCATGGCGCTCCTCCTCGGCGGCCAGGTGCCTGCCGCCGCGGGTGAGCACGTGGACCTCGACGCCTTCCCCGACCAGATGCTCGGACAGCTTGCGCACGTGACGGCCCAAGCCTCCCTCGATAACCGGCGGGTACTCCCAGGAGATCAGCAGAACGCGCATACCGGGTCGGCAACCCTACCGGGATAGGGAGGCAAAGCGCGGTGATCGCCGCTCGAGGAAGCTCTGAACGCCCTCGGCGAAGTCGGCGCGGGCGAGCGACTCGAGCATCAGCTCGTTGGCGTCGGCCAGGGCGGCGTCGAGGCCACGCGAAGCATCGTCGTAGACCTGGCGCTTGATCGTCGCCATGCTCGTCGGCGAGCACTCCGTGGCCAGTTCGCGCGCGTACGAAAGCGCCTCGTCGACCACGGCGCCGTCGGCCACGGCTCGATTGACCAGGCCCAGCGCTTCGGCCTCCGCGCCGAGGACGACGCGCCCGGAGAACAAGAGGTCGAGTGCTCGGGCCGGGCCGATCAGGCGGGGGAGGACCCACGACATGCCGTACTCGGCGATCAGACCACGCCGGACGAACGCGGTCGTGAGCTTGGCCTCCACGGCCGCGAAACGGAGGTCGCACATCAGCGCCATGGCCAGTCCAAGGCCGGCACAGGCGCCGTTGATCGCGGCGATGATCGGCTTGGGGATATCGAGCAGAAACGCCACCGTGCGTGGGTCGGAGGCGCCACTGAGCTGCCCGTCGCCCTCGCTCAGCGCCTCGAGGTTCTGCATGTCGGCACCGGCGCAGAACCCACGCCCGGCGCCGGTGACGACGATCGCACGCACGTCCTCGCGCTGGGCGCACTCCTCCAGTAGGTCGAAGTAGCGGACCTGGAGCTCCGCGTTCCACGCGTTGAGGCGGTCGGGACGGTTGAGCGTGATCAGGGCCACGCCGTCGCTCACGTCGATCAGGACGACGTCGGTCATACGTGCTCCTCCTCGGTAGCGATGAACGAGAACCGGACGCTGCCCACCGAGAGGGCCGACCGGGGTTCGGCCGACACCGCCGTGATCTCGACCAGGCCGGCGCCGGCCGGGTCGGGCAGGAACGACACCCCCGGCAGCTCTCCGAGGATCTCGGCCCACCGAGCCCGTACAGAATCGGGCTCGGGCACGCCGATCGTCACTCCGGCCACGACGAGCGGCGCAGCTCGGTGCTCCCACTCGGGGCCGCCCCACCGCCACGACTCGACTGGGCGGGGAGAGCTCAGGGAGACGATCGCCCCGCCGATGTCAGCCGGGTGCAGGTGCACCTCCTCGATGTCTGCAAGCGAGACCTCGAACACCTCGCGGACGCCGGCGTCGGCGGCGCGACGTCGCGCCGCCGCCAGGTCATCGACCTGAAACATGACCATGTACCCGCAGTCGCCACCGCGGCGCTCGAGCAGCCGCCCGGCTGTCGTGTCATCCCGCGCCGGCGAGACGACCTCGAGGAACGTGTCCCCGAGCGCGAACACGGCGTTACGCAGTCCGAAATGCTCGACTCCCTCGTCGGCGAATGGCTGACCAAGGCCGAGAGTTGTCCGCAGCCGGCCGGCTACGGCGTCGAGGTCGCTCGCGGCGATCACGACCTGGCGGATCCTGGCGCCCATGTCCGCTGGAGAGTATTGCTCAGTCGCGCTCGAGCACCGCCACGCCGTGTTCGCCCAGCACCTCGAGTACGGGCATCGATTCGTCCAGGGTGCGTTCGTCACCGGTGAGCACATCGCGCCAACGACCCACGACGCCGGCAACGGCCCCGCCCGAGGGGGCGAGACGGACGGCCACCACGACCAGCACCTGCCCGCCGCGCGTAAACGCGCAAACATCCGCCGGGGCGGGGAGTGGTCGGTAGTCGCCCGCGGCGAACGGCTCGGGCCGCCGTGCCCGCAGCCCCAACAGTCGTATGGTGACAAACAGCTTGAGCGTCTCGTTGGTGGGGGGCGCCCCGCCCATCAGCCGGTGCAGCATCGCCTGGTTCCAGTCCCAATCGACCTCGCGGCGGTTGTCGGGGTCGACGAGCGCGCGCATGGGGAGCTCGTCGCCCTGGTAGGTGTCGGGGACACCTGGGGCGGTGAGTTTCAGCACGAGCGACCCCAGGGCTGCGCGGTCACCCACGGCGGCCACCCGGTCGGCGAAGGGCTCAAAGTCGGCGAGAAATTCGCCGCTGGCCAGCAGCTCGCGGCAGAAGCGCTTGACGGCGTCCTCCCACTCGCCGTCCTGCTCAACCCAGCTGGTATTGCGTTTGGCCTCGCGCAGCGCCTTCTCCATGTACGCAGCGAGGCGCTCGGGCTCGATCGGCCAGGCCCCGACCAGGGTCTGGAAGATGAAGTAGCGCTCGACGTCGTCGGGCGCTCCGCCGGAGCGCAGCGGCTCGGTCATGGCCAGCCAACGCCGCACGGCGTCGCTCCACTCGCCGGTCATCCAGGACAGCGCTCCGATCCGGGCCCGCACGTCGCCCGAGCGCTTGGTGTCATGCGTCTGGGTAGTCAGCATCGTGAACGGAAAGCGCTCGGCGCGGAGCGCGCATGCCGCATGGAACTGCTCGACGGTGATGCTGAACCGGCCCGGGTCGCCGCCCACGTCGTTCAGCGCCAGCAGCCGGCCGTAGCGGTAGAAGGCGGTGTCCTCGACGCCCTTGGCCATCACCGGCGGCGTGGTCTGCTGGAAGCGAATCACGAACTCGGGTGGGGCCGGCGCGCCGAGCAACAGGTCATCGGCGAGACCCGGATCGAGCTCCGCGCCGGCGATCACGGCGCGGTCCTCGGGGGCGATGCTCCCCGACGACGGCGAGACGTAGGTCCGGTAGATCGGGAGCGATGCGACGCCCTCCGCCAGTGTCGCATGGCTGAACTGCGGGGCCAGCCGATGGAGCCGCTCGACCTCCGGTGCGAACGTCGCGTGCGCCTGCTCGAGCTTCGCCTCGCGCGCGATCTCGCCAAACGGTCGCGCGTCTCCCGAGAGCTCTTGCCACAGCGCCGTCAGCTCAGGCTCGCCGGCCGGATCGATGAACATGGCGCAGACGTCGTTGAGGAACTCGTAGCCGACCGTTCCGCATACGGGCCAGTCGCGCAGCTGCTCGCCTGGGTCGAGGATCTTCTCCACCCACACCTGCTCGGCACCCGCTGCGTGCAGACGGTCGAGGTAGCCGGCGGGATCGGCCAGACCGTCGGGATGGTCGATGCGCAGTCCGTCAACGAGCCCGGCGCGCACCAGCGACAACACCAGCCGATGCGTCTCGGCGAATACGTCGGGGTCCTCCTGGCGAACGCCGGCCAGGTCGTCGATGTCGAAGAACCGCCGCCACTGCCCGCTGGCCGGGTCGAGGTCGAAGAAGCGCGCGCGCCGTTTCTCGTCGACCCAGTACGGGTTCTCCTCCGAGGCGGCCATGTGATTGGGAACGACGTCGAGCACGATGCCCATGCCGGCGTCCCGGACTGCGTCGGCCAGGGCGCGGAACTCCGGCTCCCCGCCCAGTGCCTCCGATAGCCGCGTGGGATCGACGACGTCGTAGCCGTGTGTCGAGCCCGAGCGGGCTTGCAGGCAGGGGGACAGGTACAGGTGCGAGATCCCCAGGTCGCGCAGGTAGGGGACCAGCTCGCGGGCGGCCGCGAATCCGAACTGCGGCGTCAGCTGCAGGCGGTAGGTGGCGCGCAACTCACTCATTGCGCCCGCTTGAGGATCACGATCGAGCGCGACATCACCGGCAGCTCGGTGCGGGCTGCGTAGCGAGCGCTGCCTGCCGCCGCCTGCGGGTCGGCAGTCGACAGCTCGAGTGACCACTGCGCGCCGAAGCGCCGGCGGGGAAGCATGAACGACCGGTCCTCGTGGTGGGCATTGAACATGAGCAGGAACGAGTCGTCGACGATGTCCTCGCCGTACGGCCCCGGGTTGGTGATCTCCTCGCCGTTTAGGAACAGGCCCAGGACGTGTTCGCCGTCCTGCCAATCGCGGCGCGTCATCTTCAGCCCGTCGGGGCGAAACCACCACACGTCGGGGAGACCCGACTCCTTGACCTGCTGGCCGCGCAGGAAGCTCTCGCGCCGGAATACCGGATGCTCGCGGCGCAGGGCGATCAGGCGGCGGGTGAAGTCGCGCAGCTCGATGGCCTGGGGCCGATCGGTCCAGCCGTACCACGAGATCTCGTTGTCCTGGCACCAGGCGTTGTTGTTGCCCGACTGGGTGCGGCCGCGTTCATCGCCCCCCAGCAGCATCGGCGTGCCCTGCGAGATGAACAGGGTGGTGAGGAAGTTGCGCTGCTGGCGAGCACGCAGGGACAGGATCGCTGGGTCGTCGGTGGCGCCCTCGGTTCCGCAATTCCACGAGCGGTTGTCGTCGGTCCCGTCGCGGTTGTCCTCCAGGTTGGCCTCGTTGTGCTTGTGGTCGTAGGACACGAGGTCGGCGAGCGTGAAGCCGTCGTGCGCCGTGATGAAGTTGATCGAGGCGAAGGGCTCACGGCCATCGGCCTCGTACAGGTCGGCCGAGCCGGCCAGCCGTTCGGCGAACTCGCCGCACGTGGAGTGGCCGCGCCAGAAGTCACGCACGCTGTCGCGGTAGACCCCGTTCCACTCCGACCATAGGACCGGGAAGTTGCCGACCTGGTAGCCGCCCGGCCCGACATCCCACGGCTCGGCGATGAGCTTGACCTGCGACAGGACGGGGTCCTGGTGGATCACGTCGAAGAACGCCGACAGACGATCGACGTCGAACAGCTCGCGGGCCAGCGCCGAGGCCAGGTCAAAGCGAAAGCCGTCGACATGACATTCGGTCACCCAGTAGCGCAGGGAGTCCATGATCAGTCGCAGCACGCTCGGGTGGACGGGGTTGAGTGAGTTGCCGGTCCCGGTGAAGTCCATGTAGTGCCGGTAGTCGTCCGGCATCAGCCGGTAGTAGGAGCGGTTGTCGACGCCCTTGAAGGCCAGCATGGGCCCGAGATGATTGCCCTCGGCCGTGTGGTTGTAGACGACATCGAGAATCACCTCGATCCCGGCCCGGTGGAGCGCCTTGACCATGCCCTTGAACTCCCGCACCTGTTCGCCCCGGCGGCCGGTCGCCGCATATTCGGAGTGGGGCGCCAGGTAGCCGATCGTGCTGTAGCCCCAGTAGTTGCGAAGTCCGCGACCGCTCAGGAAAGCCTCATCGGAGATGTGATGCACTGGCTGCAGCTCGACCGCGGTGACGCCGAGACTCGACAGGTAGGCGATCGCCTCATCGGAGGCGAGACCGGCGAACGTTCCGCGGAGGTCCTCGCGCACCCCTGGGTGGCGCATCGTGAAGCCCTTGACGTGGGTCTCGTAGATGACCGTCTGGGCGAACGGGATGCGCGGCGGCCGGTCGCCCTCCCACAGGAAGGCGTCGTCGATCACCACCGACTTGGGCATCGCGGCGGCATCGTCCTCGTCGTCGAGCTCCAGGTCGGCGTCCTCCGAGCCGTTGGGCACATACGGAAGCACGTTGGCGTCGTGGGCCCAGTCGACCACGCCCTCGATCGCCTTCGCGTAGGGGTCGATCAGCAGCTTGGCCGGATTGAACCGGTGGCCCTCGGTCGGCTCATACGGTCCCCGGACGCGGTATCCGTACCGCTGGCCCGGACCGACGCCGGGCAGGTAGGAGTGCCAGTTGAGCGCTCGGCGCTCGGCCAGCTCGATCCGCATCTCCTCGCCGTCGTCGTCGAACAGACACAGTTCAACGCCCTCGGCAAACTCGGAGAACAACGAGAAGTTCGTCCCGCCGCCGTCCCAGATCGCGCCGAGGGGGAACGGGCTCCCCGGCCACACCTCGATCATCGCCCGCCGGCCTCAGGGGTCGGGATCACTCGGGCACGAGCCAGATTGCCGCCAGTGGAGGAAGTGTTACCTCGGCCGACACCGGCTGCCCATGCCACGGAACCGGCTCCGGTTGCACCGTCCCCAGGTTGCCGGTGTCACTGCCTCCATAGAAGGTGGAATCAGTATTCATCTCCTCGCGCCAGCGGCAGGACCGCGGCAGGCCGAGACGATACTTGGAGCGGGGAACGGGAGACAGATTGGCGACAAACACCACGACCCGTTCTCCGTCGCGCGACTGGCGCGCGAACGCGATCACGTTGCT
>CAWCNP010000021.1:0-44643 GCA_963796885.1 uncultured Solirubrobacterales bacterium | reverse complement strand
CAGCCGCAACTCGGGGAGCGATTAGAGTGAAACCAGACACCTCCACTCGCGGGTTCGG
This sequence comes from uncultured Solirubrobacterales bacterium, assembly GCA_963796885.1. Lineage (GTDB taxonomy): Bacteria > Actinomycetota > Thermoleophilia > Solirubrobacterales > Solirubrobacteraceae > Palsa-465. The sequence goes on along the minus strand of CAWCNP010000021.1, from coordinate 44,585 downwards.
GCACCCCGGGGATCTCCATCTCCCGCAACCAATCGGCGATGAGGACCCAGGGGCTTAGACCAGAACGCATCCATGCAAAATCGAGTGTGACCACGTTTCATGGCCCGATCGCCGCAGGACCTAGGGTCCCTAAGGCGGGCCGAACGGGTTGCGCCCCGCGCAGGCGAGGACTAATCTCGCCGCAGTTGGTGTCTGCATGGGCAGACGCCGCGGGCGGTCTGGGCCGCTCGCCACGACCAAGGAGGGCGCAATGTTCCATGACGATCCGCAGAAGGACGGGGACGAGCTGACCGACGAGGCGGTCAAGGACCTCGATAGCCCGGCGGAGGACAGCGAGGGCGTGAGCGGCGGAAAATGCCACCCACGGGGCTCACGGCGGCTCAGCTCCAGGCGTCGCAGTCAGTGAATCCTGCCGACGCCGCCGCAGCTGCCGCAGCTGAGCGAACGGCTGGCGGTCCCGCATAGCGTCGCGGCGGAACGGAGCAGCTCGGCGATGCGCGCGGCAGCGATCGCGGCCGGGTCGCCGAGCAGCTCCGTGAGCCGCTGCTGATCCGACCGTGAAGGAGGCGGTCTTCCGGCTTCGCCCAGGCGTTCGTGGGTGTGACGAGGACCTCGGCTTTGTCGTGGGCGCGGACCGTCGCTTCGTGCTGCCGCGTGCTTCACGGTGGCCTACGCGACGAGCAGCAGCTCGACGACCGCAGGCGATCGGCGCCCGAACCGAGCCGGATTGCACGGACGCGCCACCGCCGATCAGTTCCGCGTCCCCATCGAGCACATCGAGATCGTCGGCGGCACCGACGACCGCGGCGAGCCCGTTCCGGCTCTCGATCCCCAGACGCCGGTAGATGCGCGTGAGGTACGCCTCGACCGACTTGACGCTGTAGTAGAGCGATCCGGCGATCTCGCGGTTGGACGCTCCATGCAGTGCGCGCTCGACGATCGCCCGCTCCACAGGCGTAAGGCCGGCGATCCCGTCTAACGCGTCGGTCGGCGCGGGCCCCTCGCCGGGAGTCGCGCTCGCATCGACGAGCACCAGTCCGCGGGCGTCTGCTCCGAGCAATCGCTCCAGCTCCGACGCGCTCTGAAATTCCCGCGGTGCGTGGCGGGAGGTCAAGGTCCCGATCAGCCGACCATCGCGCACGGTGTACTCGATCCGGGCACGGCGTAAGCTGGCCGCTTGCTTGTCGTTGTCCGACGGACGCACACGATCACTCAGATTTCCTCGTGTTTCGTCTCCGATGACCACGCGCACGATGATACCGCCGCCGGCTCCTGACGGATCGCTTTCCAGCTGCTGTGCCTGGAGGTATGCGTACAGCCCGCGGCGGCGCAACAGCTCCTCGTGGCTGCCCTGCTCAACGAGCCGGCCGCGTTCGAGCACGCAGATGATGTCCGCGTCGCGGATCGTCGACAGACGATGCGCGATCACAAATGCGGTTCGGCCCTCCAGCACTCGGTCCATACTCTGTTTGAAGGCCCGCTCGGCCTCGGTGTCCAGCGCGCTGGTGGCCTCGTCGAAGATCAGTACCGGCGGCTCGTGGTAGAGCGCGCGGGCGACCGCAATCCGTTGGGCCTGCCCGCCGGAGAGCTTGAGCCCGGAGTCGCCGATGCGCGTCTCGTAACCGAGAGGTAGGCGCTCGATGAACTCGGCGGCCTTGGCGATCTCCGCGGCGCGCGCGACCTGCGTGTAGTCTGGCTCCTGCTCGCCGAACGCGATGTTGCCAGCGATCGTCTCGTCGAACAAATACGGCTCCTGTAGCACGAAGCCGATCCGGCGCGGGAGCTCGCGGAGGCGCAGCCGCTGGATGTCGTGATCGTCGTACTCGACGGATCCGGCTGTCGGGATCAGCAGGCCGGCGATGCACTTGGCCAGAGTTGACTTGCCGGAACCCGATCGTCCAACGAGCGCCACGGTCGAGCCCGGCGGTACGTCGAGGTTGATGTCTTCGAGGATCCCGAGGTCCGGTGTGGAAGGGTAGGCGAACGTCACGCGTCGCAGGCGGATGTGACCCTCGAGCGGTGGGACCACCAGCAGAGCCGAGTGGTCGTGTCCTTGCTCGGGCTCGTTCTCGATCACGTCCTGGAGGCGTCCATCACTACGGTGACGATCTGGAGGCGGTCCCACATGCCGAGGATCACCATCAGTGGCGCGTTGGCGAGCAGCACGAGGCCGTTGAACGCCACGAACTCCCCGATGGTCAGGTCGTGATGGATCGCCAGGAAGGCCGCAAAGAACAGGAACAGTGCGTAGACGAGGAAGGTCACGGTGGAGACGAGGCCCTCGTAGACCATCCCGACCATGTCGGCGCGGAACAGCTTGTCGCGCAGCTCGGCGAACTCCCTTCCCATGCGATCGCGAAGCGCGTCCTCCGCGCCCATCGCCTTGACCGTTGCGATGCCGCGGATCGCGTCGATCTGCCGGGATTGGTAACGCCCGCGCCCGGCTTCGACGCTGTCGAACGCCGGACGCATCTTGCCCGACGAGTAACGCATCAACAGGGCGTAGAGCGGAGCGCATGCCAAGTACACCAGCCCCAGGATCCACGAGTAGATGAACATGATCACCACCGCCACAACGAGCTGGGTGACGGCCGTCGCGGCAGCAACCCCGTTCTGGATCAAGACCGCACGGACCTGCTGCGTAGCAGCCAGTCTCCGCTCGATGTCGCCCGTGCGCCGGGCTTCGAAGTAGCGCATCGGCAGCTGCAGCAGACGCCCGGAGATGAAGTCGAGACTGTCGGAATCCAAGCGTGAAGCTACACGCGCGACGACCCGGCGCTGGAGGATCGTTACGACCACGGCGAGCGCGACGACGCCGATCATGCCAAGCGTCAGCACGTACAGCAGGCGGTGGTCGTGGTGCGCGATCACGCGGTCGATGATCGCCCCCGAGAAGACCGGAAGCAGCATCTCGAGTCCGGCGGCGATGAGCGCGAGGGCCAGTGACCCGGACAGCGGACGGAAGTGCGGCCTGACGAACGGCCACATCCAGCGGAGATCGAGGCCGCCGCGCGGAGCGTTCGCCAGCCGCTCGGTCGGAGCAGCGAGCGCGGCGTACCCGGACCAGTGCTCTTCGACGTCCGCCCGACCGACGGTGCGCAGGCCGCGTGCCGGATCGGCGATCCGCACACGGTCACCGTCGACGCCATGGATCACGAGCCAGTGATTGCCCTCCCAATGGACGACTGCTGGCAGCAGCAGGTCGTCGAGACGGTCTGCGGAGGACTTGATCGCTCGCATCGCGAGTCCCAGCTCCTCGCCGCCACGCACCAGGCCCGCCAGCGTCGTGCCTCCGGTGCCGGTGCCAACCGCATGGCGGATCGTCGTGATCGACACGTCGTGGCCAAAGCTCCGACACAGCATCGAGATGCACGCCGCGCCGCAGTCCATCTCGTCGATCTGGCGCACGAAGGGGAAGCGACGGCGGCGAGCCGGCCGAGCGCTGCCAAGATCGATCGGCTCGTCCCCTTGCTCGGTCACCGCCAGGCCGGGATCGGTGGCATCCCAAACGATCGGTCTGCCGTCACCCTCGCCCGGCTGAGCGGGCGGACGGTCGCGCGTCTCGTATAGCGCCGTCCGCTCCATGATCCTCCGCGCGAACGGCTCGTAGCGCTCCATCATCCCCTGGAAGTGGGCCTCGTCGAGTCGCAGCAGCCGCACTGCGCCCTCCGCCCGGACGGTGGCGCTGCGCGGCGCGCCGTTCAGCAGCCCCAGCTCGCCGAAGAACTCGCCGCTGTGAAGTGTGCGCAGGCGGCGCGGCGCACCCTCAGGATTGTGCCCCCAGACTCCCAGGCGGCCGTCCGCAACCAGGAACATCGCACCGGCACGGTCGCCTTCGCTGACGACCTCCTCGCCGTCGGCGGCCGAGAGCTCCTCCAGGCTCTCCAACAGCTCGGCGATCGCATCGCTTGATAGCACCGCGAACGCTGAATGGACCCGAAGGAAGTCGTTGATGCGCCGCGCGTGGGCGGCGCCGGCGAAGGCCCGGCCCACCTCTGGGTACCTTGCGGCCAGCGCCCGGAACACCCCGCCATCCAGGCGCGCGACGGTCAGCGGGCTGGAAGCGCGAACCGTGGCGGTGCGCGGCGTTCCCTCGAGTAAGGCCGCTTCGCCGAACGCGTCTCCGCGCGCCAACATGTTCAGTGATACCTCGCTGCCGTCGTCTCCCTCGACCACGACTCGCGCATTCCCCTTTATCACTACGTAGTAGCCGTCCGGCGGGTCGCCGGCCTCGAACACGGTGTCGCCAAAGCTGTACTCCATTGGCACGAACGAGTCGCACACCAGCTCGCGAATGCTGGCTGGTATACCGGCGATCAGCGGCAGCTTCGCCAGGTCGTCATCGGCCGGCTCAGAGTGCACAGTGACTCCGTACGCGGCCGGCGGCGCCCCGCTCGATCAGCTCGCCCAGCAGCTCCTCGATCGCCTGTGCGCGCAACTCGCCGTTCTCGGGCGAGGGTGCGACCTTCGCATCGAGCCTCATCACGTGCCAGCGCTCGTCGTCCTGCCATGGGCCCAATACCTCGCCTTCGACGCGACCTGCGAACGAGGCGCCGATTCCGTGCGGGAACTCCGAGACGTACACCGAACGGGTGATCGCGGGCGCGCCGGCGCGCTGCGCAACGGCATCTGCACTCAATCGATCCTCGATGAACAACAATCTCGCCTCACGCGCAGCGCCCTCGCTCGCGAAGGTTAGCTGTGGGCCGCTGAGCTCGAGCCAGTCGAGCGCATGCTCACTCAGCTTCCGGCGCAGGGCGTCGGGTGAACCGACCTCGACGCGAAGACGCTCCAGCGCACCTCTAAGACTGATCAGACGCCCGAGGCGCGCCCGAAGCTCATCCTCGTCGAGCGCAGCGATGCCGGCCGCCCGGCGAGCTAGCGCGACGTCAACGTCCCGCTGCAGCTGGCCTGGCAGCTCGCCTGCGCTCGAAGCCAGCTGCTCGCGTCGACCGGCTACCAGTAGCCGAACACCCGCTGACGCCAGGCGGGCGAGGATGCCGTCGAACAGCGCCTCAGCGCGCAGCACGCCCGCACGCCCGCATAGATCGATATTGGCCGGCGCCGGCCCGAAGCGTCGACGCAGGAGCGAGCGTCGGAGGCAGCCGGCGAGCTCGGCTACCTTCAGGTTCCGCGCCGTCAGCCATGTGGTGAATTCCCGAGCGCTGATCAGTCCGCGCTCGTAACGGAAAACCGTCGCCTCGTGGCGGACCAGCTCGGCACGGACCTCGTCCCCGTGACGCCGCTCCAGCTCCAAGCCCCAGGCAACCCGGGCCTCGAACTCCAGCCAGTCGCCGGAGAGTACCCCGAGCACGACGAGATCAGCGATGTCCAGCTCCTGTTCATCAATGCTCACCGCGCGTTCGCTCAGCGTGGCCTCAAACGAGGTTGCCTCGGTCACCTTCCTACCGCCAGCGCGAGCATCCCATCGGGGCTCTGGCCATTACGATCGTCAGCTGCCGCTCGCCGACGTGATCCTCTGGCGGTCTCATCCCTGTGCCACCTCGAGCGGGCTCATCCCTGTGCCAATCGTATGCATGACTGAGGCGGACTTCAAAGAGAGCTGCGAGGGCTTGGCACGGCCCGCGCCGGCGATTGAATCACGTTCGGGGATCACCACCCCGCGCTGCCCACCGCCTGCCTTTGGAAGGTTCGAGGCCTGCGAAACGAAGGGCCGACTGCTCGCGTTCGGTGGGTGGCGCGGTTCGCCATCCGAGACGTGGGCTGGTGATTAGCGGCGTGGATGGTCAGACGCCCGGCGCGCCCACAGTGCCCACCAACCTGGCCGACGTGGTAGTTTTTTGAGCGAGAATTCGGTGGAGCCACCAGGAAGGTAGGCCCGCGGTGAGCGGCACGTCCATCATATCTTCGGCGCGACATGTAGCGACCTGGCCGGGCGCTGGTCCTGGTTCGCTCAGTGGGCTGGGACAAGGCGACAACGGCGGCCCCGTGCGGCTGTTGCTGGTCGACGACGAGATGGACGTTAAGAGGCTTTTTGAGCTCAGGTTCCGGCGCGAGATCCGCGATGGCGACCTCGAGATCCAGTTCGCGGCCAACGGGCGCCTGGCGTTGGAGGCGATTAACGCCGACCCGAACTTCGACGTCGTAGTGACGGACCTGAACATGCCCGAGATGGATGGGCTGACCCTGCTCGGCGAGATCAGCGAGCTCAGCCTGCCGTTGAAGACGATCGTGCTCACTGCCTACGATGACATGGCCAACATCCGGGTCGCGATGATGCGCGGCGCCTTTGACTTTCAGGTAAAGCCGCTCGACATCGAGGATCTGCGACATACGCTGGCGAAGGCGGTGGCGATCGTTCGCGAGCTTCGCACCGGTGCGCGCGCCAGGCGCCTCGCCGCGGAGCTCGAAGGCACAAACCGCCATCTCGAGGACATCTTCAGCCGTTACGTCAGCGACGACGTCGTCGCCCATCTGCTCGGTGCTGAGGAGACCCCCGAGCTGGGCGGGGAGCGGCGCGAGCTCACCGTCATGATGGCGGACATCCGCGGCTTCACGCGGCTCTCAGAGGAGTTCTCGCCCGAGGCCGCGGTGTCGGCCCTGAACGACTATCTCGAGCTGGCCACCCAGGCGATCCTGCGGCGCCTGGGGACGATCAACGAGATCCTCGGCGACGGCCTTTTGGTGTTCTTCGGTGCCCCGATTCCCGACGAGCAGGCCGCCGAGCACGCCCTAGCCGCCGCGATCGAGCTCCAGCTGGCGATGGGGAAGCTGAACGAGCGCCATCGCGCTCGGGGCCTGCCCGAGCTCGCGGTCGGGATTGGGATCCACACCGGCGAGGCGATCGTCGGCAGCATCGGCAGCAAGCGCAGGATGAAGTACACCGCCGTGGGGCGAACCGTGAACCTGGCGGCGCGGATCGAGGGCGCCACGATCGGCGGCCAGATCCTGATCTCCGCCGAGACCGCTCGGGCCGTCGGTCCGATCGCCGAGACCGTCCCCGGACCGGAGCTGCGGCTAAAGGGGGTCAGCGAACCGATCCAGGTGCTGGACGTCACCGGGCTCGGCGGCAAGTACGCGCTGCACCTCCCGCGCGAGACCGTGGATCCCGTCGAGCTCCCACGGCCCGTGCCAGTCCAGCTGGCGCAGATGGTCGGCAAGGCGCTTGGGGAGACGCGGGACGCCGAGCTCGTGGCGATCGCTCCCGACTCGGCCCGGCTTCGCACCGAGCTCGTCGTCTCACCACTAGACGACCTCGTTTGCCTGCTCGAAGGAGAGCAGATCTACGGCAAGGCCGGCGAGTGCGACGTGGCCGACGGTGTCTATATGCTGACCTTGATCTTCACCTCGGCGTCGACGAGAGCGAAGGACCTACTTCAACAGACCCTCGCGTCGAGCGAGATCCACGCGGCCGAGGCCGCCGCCGACGGACGGTAAGGGGCAGGGATGCCCGCGCTTGTCGACGATTCCTCACCGGCGCAGCCAGGCCGCGGCTCGGCCCGGGGTAGCGAGTCCTCCCGGCGGGCCTCCCCGAGGTTGCCCACCGCCGCGGAGGTCGTCGAGCGACTCAACCAGCTGCCGGCGCCGCTGATCGGGTTGATCGCCGGGCTTGGTTACTTCGGCGCCGCGTTCCTTGGTTATGCGACGGAATACGCGCCGATCCCGGCGCCGGCGATCTGGCCGGCCGCCGGCATCGCAGCTTGCTTTTACCTCGTGGTTCACAAGCGGGCGATCGGCTGGGTTGCGGCTGGCGTGTTGCTGGCTGAGTTGAGCGCCGACTGCATCCACGGACGTGGTTTCGGGGTGGCGCTGGGGTTCGCACTCGCGACGCTCGCCTACATCCCGGCGGCGATCTGGGTCAGAGGGCAGGGAATCGTCGAGCGGGGACTCATCGGTGAGCCCAAGGACGTCGCGATCGGGAGCGTGGGGACCGCCGCCGCGGCACTCGCAAACGGCGCGCTGGCGCTCGCGGTCGCAGCGCTGGCGGGCTACGGGGATCTCGGCACCTTCTTCTTGGTCTGGACGCTCGGTGTCTATCTCGGGCTGAGCGTGGTGACACCGCTTCTGATCCCGAACCTCGGTCTGAGGAACTCCAGTTCCACGCGTCCCCCCTACCTCTCGGATCACCCGGTGCCGATCGTCTGCGGGCTCCTGGCGCTGCTGCTCGGCTCGGTGGCGCTCTTGTTCGGCGTCGGCCCGCTGGGGACGGGGCTCGTCGGGGTGTTGGCCCCGTTTGTGAGCTTGCCGATCTGCCTGGTGGCGCCCATGTGGCTCGCGCCGCGTCCGGTCGCCGTGCTCTTGTTGGCGGTCGCGCTTGAGATCGTCTTGCTGACGGCCAATGGACTCGGTCCATTCGCGAAGTTCAGCTCCGGGCCCGCGGAGGCGGTCTTTCTGTCTCAGATCGTCGTCGTGATCTTGCTGGTCACGTCGGGAATCTGCGCCACGATCGTGGTCCAGCTGCGGGCGACGGAGGAGCGGTACGAGCATCTACTCCAGGACGCTCCGGGGATGACGATTGCCGTCGAGCCGAACAAGGCGGGCTCGGCGAAGCTCGTCAACTGCAATCGCGCCTTCCTCGAACTCATCGGTCGCGATCGTGAGGAGGCGATCGGCCAAGCGCTCGAAGACCTCGTGCCTCGTGTCTGTTCAGCGGTCTTGTTTACGGCGGCGGACTTTCGCCGCGTCGCCGAGCGACGACCCCCACCCCCCAAGGAGGTCGAGATCGTGGGCGCCGATGGCGCGGCGATCCCGGTGCTGATGCAGGCGGCCCCCTACATCGACGACAGCGCAAACGTCGCCGGCATGCAGGTCACGTATCTCGATCTCTCCGACCGACAGCGCGCCGAGGCGCTTGAGCGCGACAACCAGCTGATCCAGCAGCAGCGCCTCGCGCTACTAGGCACCCTAACCGCCGGGATCGCCCACGAGGTAAAGAACCCGCTGAACTTCGTCGTCAACTTCGCCGAGGCAAACAATGAGATCACGGATTCGATGACCGAGCTGCTCGCGCCCCGCCTGGCGGAGTTTGGCACCGACGCCGCGGAGGTGAGCGAGCTGCTCGATGACCTGCACCACAACGCCGACGCGATCCACAAGCACGCCGATCGTGCTCTGGACATCATGATGAGCATGCTGCAGCTCAGCCGCCCGGGAAGCGGCGAGGCCAAGCCGAGCGACCTGAACACGCTTGCCGAGCGCTACGCAAAGCTCGCCTACCACGGCCTTCGGGCCGAGGGGCGGGAGGCTACGACGCAGATCGAGTTCGACCTCGATCCCGACTTGCCGCAGGCGCGCGTGGTGCAAGCGGACATCGGACGGGTGATCTTGAATCTGGTCGGAAACGCGTGCGAGGCGGCGGGGATGAACGCCCAGCAGCCGGGCAAGGGCGGACAGCCGGTGGTCAGGATCTCGACAGCTGCCCGCGACGAGGCGCTCGAGCTGCGGGTCGCCGACAACGGCCCCGGTATCCCGAAGGACATCCGCGAGAAGATCTTCGAGCCGTTCTTCACCACCAAGGAGATTGGAGCAGGGACCGGCCTTGGTCTGTCGATCTCCAAGGACATCGTCGAACAGCACAACGGTTCGATTGCCGTCCGCTCCTCGCCCGGAGAGCTGACCGAGTTCGTGGTGACTTTGCCGCTGAGCCCCGAGCAGGTGGTCGGGACCCCGGTCGGCGCCCGGGAGGCCGAGACGTAGTTCGAGGGCGATCAATGGTCGTCCTGGACAGGTCAGCTGTCGTCAGCTACGGCACCTCCGGACAGTTCCGAGAGCGATGTCGATCGCTAGTACACGCGTCCGCAAGTTCTGACGGTTATGCGGCGAGCGCGAGTTGAGGCTCATGTCGGTCGATCCGCTCCAGGAGGGCGTTGAGGTCTTGGCGGGTGAAGGTCCACTCGAACGGGCGGGCGATCTGCCGGTAGTGCTCGCCGAAGGTGAGGATCCGCTCGGCGAGCGCGTCGAGGGTTGGGAGGTCGTTCGGGGTCAGGGCTTTGCGCTGGAGGATCGAGAAGTACAGCTCGATCTGGTTCAGCCACGAGGCGTGGACCGGGAGGTGGATCAGCTGGGTGTTCTCCCAGCGGTCGTGCATCCGCTTCACAGAGCTCCTGCCGGCGTGCGAGGAGCCGTTGTCAGCAACCCAGTCGACGGTGCGGGCGGACGCGTAGGGCTCTGTGGTCATGACCTGCTCAACCAGCCGGCCGAACGGCTCGATCCCGGTCTTTTCCTCGACGCGGTCGAACAGGTTGGCGTGGTGCACGTCCCAAGCCGCGAGGTACGCGAGGGTGCCGCCGCGTTCGTACTCGAACTCGTAGCGGATCGGGCGACCCGGCGCCGGCGCACCAGTCTCGTGCTCGCGGCCGAGTGCTTGCAGCTGGCTCTTCTCGACTACCCAAACGCAGTTGATAACCGGGTGGCTGGTCGCGGGTGGGGACGGGGATCGAGTGGCGGATCGTGACGTCGTCCTCGCCGATGAGGACTTCGCGGACGACGAGTCGGATGATCTGTTGGCGGCGCTCGATGGTCAGGTTCTCGGCGTTGGCGGTGAGGCGGGCGCGGAAGCCGTCGAGTGTCTCGGTGAGCTTGAGGTAGGTCTCGGCGTCGTGCAGGTCGGCGTCGAGCGCGTCGAGCTGTGTTTGGATCGTCGCTTCGCGCTTGCGCAGGTCGGGGGTGCGAGCACGGAGCTCCTCGAGCGTGACGAGTTGCTCTTGGTAGCCGTCGAGCAGTCGTCGGATCGCGTTCTGGGCGCGTGTGAGGTCGCGTTGGAGCGCGTCGCGGCGAGCGGCGGCTGGGTGCTCGGCGCGGAGCGTCTGTAGCCGGCGGTCGATCTCGGCCTGGATCAGGGTGGGGTCGTCCAGCAGGCTCAGTACTCGGGTCCAGACGAGCTCGTCGAGTTCGGCCAGGCGGACGGGCCGGTTCTCGCAGACGCGCCCTTCGGGACGGCGGTGGCCATCGGTGCCAGAGCAGCGGTAGTACTCGCGTAGGATCCCGTTCTTGCTGCGGGTCGAGCAGCGGTAGTAGGCGTAGCCGCAGTGGCGGCAAACGAGGATTCCTTGCAGCAGCGACGGGCGCTTGGTGTTGCGCGGTGAGGGATTGCGGTGCAGGCGTTCCTGGGCGAGCGCGAACTGCTCCTCGCTGATGAGCGCCGGGACCGCGATCCGCTTCCACTCATCCGGCGATACCTGCGCCCGGGAGATCCGGGTAGACCGTTGCCCGCGCAGGCGCGCCAAGCGTGTCTCTCTGACCGCAGCGCCGGTCGCGTGCGTCTTGCCATAGGCGGCCTGCCCAGCGTACGCGGGGTTGCGGAGCATGCCCCAGATCGTGGCCTTGTTCCAGCCCGCCGCGCGGGTCCGGGTCGGCACGCCTTGCTCTGAGAGCCAGCGAGTGACCTGGCCGATCGACTCGCCATCATCTACGTAGCGGCGGAAGAGCTCGCGCACGACCGGCGCCTCGGTCTCGTCGATCTCGAAGAACGCGTCGGCATGCTCGGAGCGCTTCACGTACCGGTATCCATACGGCGCGCGGGCGAGCACGGACACGGCTCCGGCCCGGGCGCGGTGCAGCTTCCCGCGCCGGCACCGCTCGGCGATCTGCGCCCGCTCGTACTCAGCGATCATCCCCTGGAACTGGCGCAACAGCTCATCCTCGGGCGTGCCCGAGCGCTCCGGCTCCTTCGCGAACACAACCTCGACACCGGCACGCTGGAACTCCTCCAGCAGCAGCACCTGATAGGCGTAGCGGCGCGCGAGCCGATCCGGCGCGTGACACAAGATGACCTCGAAGCGGCCCTCGACCGCCAGATCGCGCAACCGCTCCAGCCCCGCACGACGCAGCGTCGCGCCCGAGACGCCCTCGTCCTCGAACACGAGATCCTCGACGACAAGCAGCCCGCGCTCGGCGGCGAGCTCACGCAGCGCGACGGTCTGACTCTGGATCGTCTGCTCGCGCCGCTGCCGATCCGAGGACACCCGCGCATAGATCGCGGCCACCCTGCCCTGCCGGTCCGTCGATCCGACGCTGCTGCTGCTGCTCTGGCTCATCATCCCTCCGCTCATTGCCAGTCACACGACGCCGCTCGGGCGCCAAGATCACATACGCCTGCGCCAGCCGCGCGTCGGCGAGGCGGTCACCGACGAACTCGATCTCAACGCGCCGCGCCACCGGGCCGCTCGCCGGCCTGCTCGAGATACGCACCGACCGCCGCCGCGGTCACCGCGCTCAACGACACGCCGCCCGACTGCGCGCGCTCGCGCAACCCAGCGATCAACGACGGCGCCAACCTGACCGTGAACACCACCGTCCGCTCCGGCACCACCACGCCCTCCGGCCGCTCCAGCGCCTCGTTCACATACCGACGCCCCTGACGCTCCGACAGACCGAACTCGGCCTGCAGGCCCCGCACCGCATCCGCCGGCGGCACGTCGGCCAACAACTCGACCGCCCGGTTGACCCGCACCGCGTACTCGTCGGCGTGAGCACGTCGCAACGCCATCAGCCCTACGAATACAACGCGTCACGGCAGACTCCTTCCCACCGGACGCGCAACCAGCCACTCAAACTCGAAGTTACCTACTGCGTTCGTGTCTCCTCTAATACACATATTCACGCCGGTCGAGTTTCGACTCGCATTTACTCCAGGACTAGGAGCTGCCGAGTGCCGTGCCGAGGGCGCCGAGCAGGGAGTTTGCGGCCGCCGGTGAGAGCGCTTGGTCGTGCTCGGCTCGATGGAGATCGTCGCGGAGGTGGCGTAGCAGCACATTCGTCGAGGTGCTGGCGGGCACGCCGCGTGACGCGGCGATCTGGGCGAGTGAGCGGCCGGCGCCGAGCTGATGGGCGAGCGCGCTGTCGCTGAGCCCGAGGCTGTGCGCGACCGCGGTCACGTCGTCGATCCAGCTCTGCTTGAGCGCCACGTCGGGCTTGACGTTCCCCGCGGCGAGCTGCCCGAGGAACTGCAGACCGTCTGTTTCGAGCGTCCTCGCTTTGGGCGGTGCGGCTGCGCGCTGGGCGTGATTGGCATTGCCGGCGGATGCCAATGCGACGCCGATGGCGAGGGCGGAGGCGGAGATGACGGCGATGAGAGCCTTGAGGAGGGGGAGATGCATTTCTGTCTTCCTTTTGGTTACACGGTGAGGGCGTTGGTGAGTTCCTTGATGGCAGCGTTGCGCCGGCGACCGACGTCGTATTTGATCGCGACGGCGAGGTTGTCGACCCCGCCGATAGCTGTGGTTCTTGTCGGCGGCCATCCGGCACATCGCCTCGACGCCATCCTGACGTGCTGCGCCCAGCGTTACCGGCGGAGGGCTGCCACCACGCCCTTGATCTGCTGCCGCCGGCCGTAGGCGAGGAGCACAAACACGAGGAACAGCAGCACGGTCAGCCAGAAGGCGTCGTATCGGGTGCCGTTCAGCACCGTGGCGTTGATGATGGTCGCGCCGGCCATGTCGGCGGCGAGCCCGGCGGCGGCCAGCCCGGCCAGCCAGGGCGTGAGCAGGCCGATCGCCCCCGCCAGCTCGACTGTTCCGACGAAGTAGCGGAACCACTGGCCGGCCCCGATCAGGCCGAACTCCTGCACTGCGCCATGCGACCCACCCCCCGTAAGCTTGGGCAGGGCAGCAGCGACAAGGAAGAACGAGGCCAGCAGGACCTGCGCAGCCCAGAGCAGCGTGCCGGTAAGACGGCGCGGCCTGGCCTCAGGCGCCGTCACACGAGCAGCGACGCCAAGGTCGGCCTGGTCTGCCGTGGCTGGAGCAGTTTTGGGAATGGGGAAAGGCATTTGTTGTCCTCCTTCAGTGACACGGTGACGGCGTTGGTGCCTTCATCGCAGCCTTGCGCTGGCGGCCGAGGTTGTTCTCGATCGCGAGGGTGCGGCTGTCGAGCCCCCGACGGCCGTGGTGCCAAGGCCTCATGCCGCTCGACGTTTCTGTGCGGCGGAGCTCGCGGCCTGCGGCTCGCCCGAGTTGCTCGGCTTCGGCGGCGATCGCGCGCAGTGCGAAGCGCAGCGCGCCGGCGCCCAGAATGGCGTTGCTCGCGCGTGAGGCGACCGCTCCGGTCATCCCTCGCGTCCGGGCGAGGGTGATCTGCGCCTCGATCAGCGTTCCGCGGCCGGAGGGTGTGAGCTCGTAATCGACCTCGAGTCGGACGGGACCGGTGGCGCGGAGCGACAGGCCGCGCTCATCGGCGACGAGGACGTCGACCTCGAAGGTGACGTTCCGGCCGGCGATTCGGCCCTGCAGGTTGGTTCGGCTGCCAGCGTGGAGATATTCGCCGGGCGCCTGGTCGGTGGTGAACTGGATCGGCGCCCAGCGTGCGCACGCTGCCGGGTCGGTGAGGACCTGCAGCACGTGCGTGGGCTCGGCGGTTGTGGTCTGGGTTGCGGTGTGGGTGCTCATCTCGAGCTCCTGGTTTGAGCTGTCGGTGTGGCGTTCATGCTGATCGCGTGCCGCCGTGCTGTCGTCGTCCGCCGGTCGGTTCTTCGAGTGCTGCGCTTGGCGTAGCTTTAGTCCTGCCGTACACCAGTGGGAGTAGTTGGCAGCCATCGCAGTCCCGCTCACGTGCGCGCTTCTCATGGCGTTCCCGCGGCGGCCCGCGGACGCCTTGTGCCGCGCCCGAAGAGCTCAAGCCGCTTCCGAGCGGCTCAGACAGCAGCCCTCCTAACTGCCTGGCGTGTCAGGCCCGCGGGGGCTCGCCCGGCGCCACCAACCCGCTCTGGTAGGCGATCACGACCAGCTGCGCGCGGTCGCGGGCGCCGAGCTTGAGCATCGCGCGGCTGACATGGGTCTTGACGGTCAGCGGGCTGAGGAACAGCTGGCGGGCGATCTCGTCGTTCGATAAGCCGTGGGCGACCAGCGTCATGATCTCCCGCTCGCGGTCTGTCAGCTCCGACAGCGCCGGGTGGGCGCTCGGGCGGGATGGACCGCGCGCGGCGATGTCGGCGATCAGGCGACGGGTGATCCCCGGGGAGAGCAGCGCATCTCCACGAGCGACCACGCGGATCGCACGCAGCAGCTCCTCCGGCTCGGTGTCCTTGACCAGAAAGCCGCTGGCGCCCGCTTGGAGCGCTTCGTAGACATACTCATCGCTCTCGAACGTGGTCAGGATCAGGACCTTGACCCCGGCCAGGTTCTCGTCGGCCGCCATCCGGCGCGTCGCCTCGAGTCCATCCACGATCGGCATGCGGATGTCCATCAGCACGACGTCCGCCAGGCGGTCGCGCGCGATCGTGACCGCCTGGGCGCCATTTTCGGCCTCACCGACGACCTCGATGTCCTCGGCGGAATCCAGGAGAACGCGAAAGCCGGCGCGGATCAGCGCCAGGTCGTCGGCCAGCAGAACGCGGATCACGGCGCGCTCAGCGGCAGCCGGGCCTGGACACGAAAGCCGCCCTCCGGGGCCGGGCCTGCGACCAGCGTGCCGCCCACGGCTTCGGCGCGTTCGCGCATTCCTGCGATGCCGAGCCCGTCGCCGTGCGGCGTCCCGTCGACACGGCCGCGGCCGCCATCGAGGACTTCAACCTGGAGCCGGTCATCCGTGTAGGAGAGCGTCACGCTCGCCGTGGTTGGACCGGCATGGCGCAGAGCGTTGGTCAGCGACTCCTGCACGATCCGGTAGGCGGTGAGGTCCACGGTGGGGGCCAGCGTCCGTTCCTGGCCATGCACGGTCACCGAAGTGGGGAGCCCCGCGCGCGTCGTGTTCTCGACGAGTTCGTCGAGCTGCGCCAGACGCGGGGCCGGCGAGCGCTCGTCCTGCTCATCGGCTTGCCGTAGGACGTTGAGGATGCCGCGCAACTCCCTGAGGCCCTCCTTGCTCGCCTGCTTGATCGCCTCGAGCGCCTTGGCCGCCTGCTCAGGTTGCTGCTCGATGACATGCGCCGCGACACCGGCCTGGACGTTGATCGTCGACATCGTATGCGCCACTACGTCATGCAGTTCGCGGGCGATCCGCAGCCGCTCTGCATCCACCGCGCGCCGGGCCCGCTCTGCGCTCTCCCTGAGCGCGGCGCGGCGGCTGGCCACCCACAAGCCGACAAACAGGGCCGTGGCGACCTCGACCGGGATCAGGGCAAACCCGCCGCCGCCGTCGCCAAAGGGGCCGAACGCCGCGGTGGCCGCCATCAGCGAGAGCATCGTGACCACCGACAGGCCGACCGCTTGAGTGGTCGGGACCACGACCGCGACCGCATACAGAGCGAACAGCGGGTTGAGCATGACCGCGCCGCCGAAATAGCCCAGGCAGATGTAGAGCAGCGCCGCACCGAGCGATACCGCGACCACCAGGACCGGCCGGCGACGGCGCCAGATCAGAGCCAACGCGCTCACGACAACCAGAAGGTAGGCAGCCGGCGGCGCGGCAATGTGAACGCCCGCAGGCGGCTTGTCGCCCGGGTTGCCGGGGTGGCTCTCAGCCAACGACCCGGCCCACGTCACCAGCGCCATCACTACCGCCAGCGCGACATCAAACGCGCGCGGCCCCCACGCATCCGCGAGCCCCGACCAGCGGCGGCGGGCGTGCACCACGGCGGGCGGGATGCTCATCGCCACACGAGAGTAATCCTCCGCGCGGCCACCGTCATCCTCCGAACGGAGTCCCGGACCTACTCCAACCGGAGTACCCGCAGCCCGCGAATCCTGCAAATCCCGTAGCGCCGATCACTCCGACAAGCCGACAACACTCAGGCCTTGGCGGCCGATGCTTCCGGAAGTCAACGACCCTGCTTCCAAGAAGATCTGCAATGTCGACGCTCACGCGATTCGTTCTCAAGCATAAGGTTCTCGTCCTCGTTGCCTGGCTGGTCTTGGCGGTGGTTGGCGCGATGAACGCGGGCGCCACCATCAACCGCCTCACCAATAGCTTCGCCATGCCAGCGCTGCCTTCCGCACCGACGCACGCGTTCAGGCGCTGTACTTCGACAACGGAGCGCACGACCCCATCGTGCCGGTCATGACCCTGCCGGCGGGAACCACTGTCCGCACGCCCGGCGTCGTCGCCCGGCCCGGTCTTGTCTTTGCCACCGCTCATCAGGTCATATCAACCGCGCGGGCGACCGATTACGCGAGCTCGCATGACGCGGCCTGGGCCGCGCGTCTACTCCGCGTCAAACCATCCCCGCTGCAGGCCACCCAGCGGCCCCGGGGGACCGCCGGGAGCGGCATCGAGCCCGAGCCCGCGCGTGCCCAGCCCCGAGGGGCTCCTCGACACAGCCCGGCCGCCGCACAGGCGGCCGGGCTTCTGCGCCGAAGGACCCTTGGCCAGAGCCGCATCCGCTGTCGCGATCACGGCTCCGACGGCCGCGATCGGAGGCGGCGATCCCACCGCCAACCCAGGCAATGAGTTGGAAGCGCTCGTCACGTCAGTTCGAACCCGAACGTGTTTGTTGGCGGGGCTGTCATACACGGCGCGCCGTTCTAGCGATGCGGTTAGATCGCTACCGCGCGGCAGCTCGCGCGGTAGGACTCCGCGTTGAAAGAGCCGGCCGCCGGTTGGCCCACCGACGAGGATGGAGTTGGGGCGCACGTCCAGCCAGGCTCCTTCACGCAACGCGACGACCGGAACGTCGTTCTCCTGGAGGAACTCTCCGATCCGCTGGTCGCGGCTCGCGGCGTAAGCAGCGCTCGCTGGATCTACCTCAGCGTAGTGCGGGTTGATCTGGAACGTCACAAGTCCAAGCGCGGCGAGAGAGCGGGGCTCGACGATCGGCATATCGTTCGTCGTTCGGATCGTCGGGCAGGCGAGGTTGGTTCCGGCACTCGCCGAGAGATACGGCAGGCCATCCCGCACGCGTTCCTCGACGGCGTCGAGTAGCCCGGACTCTTGGAACGTCTTGAGGAGGGAAACGCATTGCCGCCGCCGACGAAGATTGCGTCAGCATCGTCGAGCTCCCGAATGGGATCATCGCGCATGTGTGCCGGCACAACCTTGACATCGAGCTGCCGTAGGGCAGCCTGCATGACGTCGGTGTAACGGTCTGGCTCGGAGGACGCCTGCGCGAAGAACAGCAGCCGCTGACACCCGCCAATCGCATCCGAGATCGCCTCAAGAGCATGCTCCAGGAAGGCCTTGACGAGGTGCGATTGAGTTAGAAAGCAGAAGTAGACGCATCACGCCACCGTGTAGCTGCGCCCCTGGGCACCTTCAGCGCTCGCCCGGGCACGTTCGAGGCATCCGCGCCGGAGGACCGAAAGCAACGCCTAGCCCGCTCGCGAATCACCGGATCCCTACCACGGCAGGCCGGTGCTGGAAGGGCGGGATCCCGGTAGCACTAGTCCCGACTCGTAGGCGGCGACCACCGCCTGGGTGCGGTCACGCAGCCCGAGCTTGTTGAGGATGTGGCTGACGTGTGTCTTGACCGTCTCTTCGGTTACCACGAGCCGGGTTGCGATTTCGGGATTGGACAGGCCCTGGGCGAGGAGTTGCAGGACCTCGGTCTCTCGCGGTGTGAGCTCCTCGAGTGCGGGTGGCGGTTGCGCTGTCTTCTCCCGACGCTGCGCGAACTCGCTGATCAGCCGACGGGTCACGCCGGGGGCGAGCAGTGCGTCTCCGGCGGCGATCACGCGCACCGCGTCGATCAGCCGTTCCGCGGTGACGTCTTTAAGCAGGAAGCCGCTTGCGCCGGCACGAAGCGCGGCGTAGACGTACTCGTCGAGGTCGAAAGTCGTCAGCACCAGTATGCGCGGGCGGTTGGGTCCGTGGCTCGTGAGCTGTCGCGTGGCTTCGATGCCGTCCATCCGCGGCATGCGAATGTCCATCAGAACGACGTCAGGGTGCAATTGGCCGCTGAGCTTGACCGCCTCGTGACCGTCCGACGCGGTGCCGACGACGGCGAGGTCCGGCTGGGTGTCGAGAAGTTCGGCAAAACCCGAGCGGACTACCTCATGGTCGTCCGCGACGATGATCCTCACGGTCGTCTCGATCATGCTCACTTGAAGGCCTCTTCGGTCTTGGTTGGCAACGTCGCCTGGACAAGAAAGCCGCCTCCGGGAGCCGGTCCTGTTCGAAGCTCCCCACCCACTGCCGCTGCGCGTTCTCGCATTCCGACCAGACCATGCCCAGCGGCTCCTGCCGCGTCGGGCGGCCCGGGCCCGGTGTCACGGATCCGCAGGTGCAGCGCGTCTTCGCTGTAGTGCAGCTCAACGTCGATCCCCGCCCCAGGCGCGTGGCGTCGAGCGTTCGTGAGCGCCTCTTGGACGATGCGGTAGGCGGCGAGCTCGACGCCGGGGTCGAGCGCTGCCGGTGCGCCGCTGAGGATCAGGCGAGCAGCGGATCGAGATGCTGCCCGAGCCTCGTCGAGCAGTTCGTTTAGCTGTTCGAGGCCGGGTTGAGGCCGCAGCACCGGCGCCTCGGTGTCGGCATCTTCCCGCAGCACCCCCAGCAGCCGCCGCATCTCGGTGAGAGCGGATCGGGCGGTGTCGCCGATTGCGGAGAGCCGCTTCGCGCCGGCAGCCGGCATCCCGGGGACGCTGACTCGGGCCGTCTCGGCCTGCACGGCGATCATCGAGATGTGGTGGGCGACGACATCGTGGAGTTCGCGCGCGATCCGCGTCCGTTCGCGGCGAGTCGCGTGTTCGAGTAGCTCGCCGGCGACGGCCTGGTGGGCGGCGTCCTGGATCAACGCTTCGCCGCGGGCTCGTTGGGCGATCCCCGCGAACGCCGCTGCCGGGGCCAGCGCAGCTAGGAGCACGGTCAGCACGCCGGCTTCGGATCCGCTGCGGACCGGACGCGTCAGCGCGAGCACTAGAAACGCGGCGGAAAGGCAGACCGCGATCCCTCGGGCCTGGGTTTCTGGTTCGCCTTCTCGGGCGAGGCGGTACAGCACGATCGGCTGCGTCATCAGCGCGGCCACGGTCAGGGTGTGGAACAGCGTGAGCGAGACCACGCTTGCCACGACGACGGTGATGGCGGCGGCCTGCGCGACCATGAACGCCGGCGGGATTGTGGTCGCGAGAGCGACCAGGCAAAGGACGAGACCACGCTGCGAGCTCTCTCCTCCGAGCGCGGAGTGAAGGATCGACTCGACCACTGCGAGTACGCCAAGCGATGCGGCCGCTGCGACAGCGGTGCTAACGGGCGCGCCGGTCCGCCAGCGGTAGTACCTCATCCGCTCACGACGCCAGGTATCTGCGCCGACCACGCCGTTATTGTCGCCGCTGACCGGCGGCGCGTCATCCCTCTGAACAGCGATCTCGTCCTCCCCCGCAAGGGGGACACAGCCCTCGCCGTAGCCCGTATCAGCTACGGCAAAGATCGCTCGCGCGCGCGACGACAAAACGGCCCGTGCCGCATAGCTTGTCGGCCATGAACGCGACGATCGAAGTCCACAACGTAACCAAGCGATTCGGGCACACGCTCGCCCTCGATGGACTCACGTTCACGGTCAAGCCCGGGAGCGTGACCGGGTTCGTCGGTCCCAATGGCGCCGGCAAATCCACGACGATGCGCGTGATCCTTGGCCTCGACGCGGCCGATGAGGGCAGTGCGCTGATCGGCGGAGCGCCGTACGCGAAGCTCCCGCACCCGTTGAGTCAGGTCGGTTCGCTGCTCGACGCCGGTGCCCTCCAGCCTGGCCGCACCGCCCGCAACCATCTGCTGTGGCTGGCCCGTTCCCAGGGGCTCTCGGCGCGCCGTGTCAACCAGGTGATCGAGCAGGCAGGCCTCGAATCGGTGGCCGGCCGCAAGGCCGGCGGTTTCTCGCTCGGGATGCGCCAGCGGTTGGGGCTCGCCGCCGCGATGCTTGGCGACCCCCCGATCCTGATCCTGGATGAGCCCTTCAACGGCATGGACCCCGAGGGAATCGTGTGGATGCGCGGCTTCTTGCGCTCGCTCGCCGCCGAGGGGCGGGCGGTGCTCGTCTCGAGCCACCTGATGAGCGAGCTGGAGGACTCCGCAAAGCATCTCGTGGTGATCGGCCGGGGCAAGCTCATCGCGGACACCAGCGTCGCGGACCTGATCGAGGCCGCCTCGGCCGGCCGCGTCACGCTTCGCACCAAAGACCGGTCCGAGGCGATGAACGCGCTCGCCAGAGCAGGCGCCACGGTGGCCGCCAACGGAGCGGACGCGCTCACAGTTTCGGGTTTGTCATCGGAGCGGATCGTCGAAATACTCGGCCGCAGCGGCGTGGCGTTCTCCGAGGTGGCCATGCACCACTCAAGCCTGGAGGAGGCCTACATGGAGATCACGCGTAACGCCGTCGAGTTCCGAGCTGCCCGGCCGGAGGTCGCGACGGACATCCCTGAGGCGACACGATGACCGCCACCACCGCCCCGTACCACTCCGGTCTGCCGCGAGGCCGCGACGGCTTCGCACAGCTGCTGCGCGCGGAATGGACCAAGTTCAGGACGGTCCGCGGCTGGATGATCGCCTCGCTCCTGTCGATCGTCGTGATCATCCTGTTCGCCTGGCTGGCTACACACAAACACACGTCCTCCGACTGCTCCGGACCCCACTCTTGCCGGCCGAGCCATCCCTACGTCCCGGTCGGACCCGGCGGGGAGGCCGTGACCGATACGTACTACTTCGTCCACCGTACCCTCGACGGGAGCGGGAGCGTCACCGTCCGCGTGAGTGATCTGGTCGGGGTGGGTCGCCGGGTGCAGCCGTGGGCCAAGGCCGGGCTGATCCTCACCGAGAGCAGCACCCCTGGGGCCGCGTATGCCGCGGTGATGGTCACTGGCGGGCACGGGGTGAGAATGCAATACGACTACACGCACGACACGGCTGCCACTGCAGGCGCGGCCGCCACGGGTTTGCCGCAGTGGCTCCGGTTGACCCGGTCGGGCGGCGCGCTCAGCGGTTATGCATCCGCCGACGGCGTTCACTGGGCGAAGATCGGCACCGCTCACCTTGCCGGCTTGCCCGCAACAGTGCAGGCAGGCCCATTCGTCACCTCCCCTGAAACCGCAGGGTCCGCACCGCTACTCGGCGGGTCTGGCGAGTCCATGCCGACAGCCACAACGGCGACCGCGGCGTTCGACCGGGTGAGCCTCGCAGGCGCTTGGCAGCCCGGCGCCTGGCAAGGGAAGGACATCGGCGGGCAGGGGACCGCCGCCTCGGCCGGTCCCGTCTCGGCCCTCCCCGGTAGCTATCACCAATCGGATCGTGGCTTCACCGTCAGCGGATCGGGTGACATCGCGCCGGCTGTCGGGATCCTCGGTGGCTACACCGCCCAGCAGCCACTCACAGGTGTGTTCACCGGACTGATCGTGCTGATCGTCGTGGCCACGATGTTCATCACCACCGAGTACCGGCGCGGCTTGATCCTCACCACGTTCGCCGCCAGCCCCCGCCGAGGACGAGTGCTAGCCGCCAAAGTGATCGTCATCGGCTCGGTCGCGTTCGTCGCCGGCGCAGCGGCCACCGCCGCCGCGATCCCGCTCGGCGTCCACATTCTGCTAGCCAACGGCAACTACGTCTACCCAACCACCACGCTCACCGACGTGCGTGTGGCTCTTGGCACCGGCGCCCTCGTTGCCCTCACCGCCGTGCTCGCCGTGGCGATCGGATCGCTGCTTCGCCGCAGCGCCGGAACGGTGTGCGCCGTGATCGCGTTGATCATCCTCCCGTACGTGCTCGCGATCGCGTCGGCCCTACCCGCGGGCGCATCGCAGGCGCTGATGCGCCTCACCCCCGCCGCCGCTTTCGCGGTACAGCAGACCCTCCCCCAGTACCACCAGGTCAGCTGGCAGTACACGCCCGCCAACGGCTTCTACCCGCTGGCACCCGGCGCCGGGATCGCAGTCCTGGCCAGCTACGCCGCAGTGGCGCTCGCGGTGGCCGGCTACGTGCTGCGCAGGAGAGACGCATGAGCGATGCGCTGCACGCGGAGTGGATCAAGCAGCGGACCACCCCCGCCACGCGCTGGTTGCTGCTCTCCTCGATCGCCCTGATCGTCGGCCTGGGAACCGTGGTGGTGCTCACGACAAGCTACAAGACCACCGGCTCGGGTCAGGACCTCACCAAGCTCAGCCTCGTCGGGATCCTCCTCGGCCAGGCCATCATCGCGATCGTCGCCGTGCAGGCAATCACAGATGAGTACGCCACGGGCATGATCCACGTCACGCTGACCGCGATGCCACGCCGACCCCAGGTATTGGCCGCCAAAGCGGCGATCCTCGCGGCGCTCGTGCTCGTCGTCGGCACGATTGCCGTATCGGGAAGCCTGCTCGCCGGGCGGCTGATCCTCCCCGCCAACGGCTTCACGGCCGCCCACGGCTACCCGCTCCTTTCGCTGAGCCACGGCCCGACCCTACGCGCCGCCGTCGGCTCCGTCCTCTACCTCGTCTTGATCGCCCTGCTCAGCCTCGGCATCGCCACGGCCGTCCGCGAGTCCTCCTCGGCGATCGGAGCCGTGCTCGGCGTGCTGTACCTGTTCCCGATCATCGCCCACGTGGTCGGCGATGCGAGCTTCCAACGACACGTTGAACAGATCGCACCATTGACGGCCGGACTCGCGATCCAGAGCACAACCAACCTCCACAAACTCCCGATCGCGCCATGGACCGGGCTCGCGGTGCTCGCCGGATGGGCCACCGCCGCACTCATCGCCGGCGGACTGCTACTCCAGCAACGCGATGCATGAGGCGACCGGGGAGTGATTAGCAGCCCCGCTCTTCGCCGACGATCACAGCCCTCGTCATCGTCGGACGCGCGTCGAAGCCACCCGCCGCTGTCGCACCGGTCGGTCGATACGCGTGCGCTACCGAGCGTCAGAGCTCGTCGGCGATCCGCTCGAGCAGGGGGATCACAGCGGCGATCTGAGCTCGCTCTCTTGCATCGAAGCCGTCGCCGAGCGTCCGCCTCATGTGCTCGTTTACCGCGTGCTCCCGGCCGGCGAGCAGGCGCCGGCCGCTTTCGGTGATCGTGGTAATCACCTTCCTGCCGTCATGCGGGTCTTGCGCCCGGGCGACAAACCCGCGTTGCTGGAGCCTGCTCAGCGCGGTTCCGATCGCCTGGGGCGTGACGCTCTCGATGTCGGCCAGCGCGCGCGACGTCAGCGGGCCAACACGGTCCAGACGTATCAAGACCGCGACCTCGAGAAAGCCAGGATCGGTGGCGGCGTCGGGCGTTGCGTAGAGCTGGCGGAGCCTCCGACCGATTCGACCTACGGCCATTCGAAGATCAACCGCCGTTCGTGCGAGGTCAGTGGATGTCTTGGTCACAGCACCAAAGCTAGCATCCCAAACACAGATTGCGAAATGCCAGCTGCCAAACTTGACTTACCAAAGTTATCTTTGGTATCGTCCTCCCTCGCAGCGCAGCAACACTGGAATGACCGGGGCGAGGAGGGGTCGCGATGACCACCACAGAACTAACCGCCAGTAAGCGGGGGAGCTCCCCGGCCGGAGCACCAGCCGTCGCTGGCAGCTTCGGGAAGCCCGGCAGCGGCAGGCAGAAGCGCGGATGCGGGCGGAGAGCGATGGCCGCCAACTACTCCCACTGGTGTATGCCAGGACCGAGCCTACGCCGAGCGAAGCAGCCCAAAAGCCGACCGCAGGACGACGACAGCACGGCGGCTCGGAGTCAGCATGAGCGTCTCACCAACCGCTCAACCCAGGAGCTAGAGATGAGCACCCATACGGCGAGCCAGACCGCAACTTAGACGGGCTTTGCCGGCAAAGGAGGGGTCGCGATGACCACCACAGAACCAACCGAGCGGCGGGAACTCGCGCATCGGACCAGCGATGGGATCGACGTCACCCTGTTCTGGAGTAAGGCGTCGAACCGGGTCACGATCTCCGTCTTCCAGGCGCGCTCGGCGACGGCGCTCGAATTCGACGTCGACGGCGCCGACGCGCTCGACGCCTTCAACCACCCATACGCCTACGCCGCCGCCGGCGGCACACGCCACATCGCTACGCCGCAAAGGGTGACGAGCCCGTGAGCGTCGCGACGGACCCCTGATTCGCGAGGCAACCATGCATTCCCACCTTCTCTATCAGCTTGCCCAAACACGAAACGACGAAATCCGGCAAAGCGCAGCCCGCGCCTCGGCGACCCGACCGGCTCGGTCTGCCGCACGCCGATGGCCTCGCTCGCTGCGCCGGGACACCACCCCACTCAGCGGCGGTCGCGTGGAGCTCGATCCCGGCGCGATCGCGATCCGCTCAAGCCGACCACACACCACGACCAACTCCCCGTCCGCACAGAGGTAGCGATGCCCCATAGCCCGATCACATCCCACGGCCCCCACACGAATGCGACCGCACGCCTCGCGCGCTTCGTGCTGGCACATCGGCGACTCGTCGTTGTGCTGTGGCTGTTGCTCCTTCCGGCAGGGATCTACGGGGCGAGCCATGTCTCAAAGCGCCTGAACACAAGCTTCTCGCTCCCGGGTCAGCCCGGCTATGAGACCGCCAGCAAGATCACCCGCCTTTACGGCAACGGCGGGGACACGAGCCCGACGGTCGTGCTGGTGACGCTTCCGCCAGGGCACACGGTCGCGAGGGAGCAGCGACAGCTCGCACACGCATTTGCCAGCGCCCGCGGCGCGGTGCCGCGGGACCGGATCGTGGACTACCCGGCCACTGGCGACCCTCGCTTCATCACACGTGGCGGGCGCTCGACGTTCGCGCTGATCTTCACGCCTGCCGCGAAGGGGTTCGGCAGCATCGTCGATCCCGACGGGATCGTCAACGCGCTCTCGGGCGCGTTGCCACCCGGAACGCACGTCGGCCTCACCGGCTTGGATCAGCTCGCGAACGGCGGCAGCTCGAAGGGATCAGGCGTACTCGTGGAGACGCTGATCGGCGCCGCCGGCGCGCTCGCGGTGCTCGCGTTCGTGTTTGCCTCGCTGCTCGCGCTGCTGCCGCTGCTGATCGCGGCGTGCTCGATCCTCACCACGCTGCTCGTCGTGCTCGGCGTGACCACGTTCGCCAACGTCTCGTTCATCGTCCTGTTCCTGGTCTCGCTCGTCGGCCTTGGCGTCGCGATCGACTACTCGCTGCTGATCGTCACCCGGTGGCGCGAGGAGCGCGAACACGGTCGCAGTAACGACGACGCCGTCGTCGCCGCGATGGCCACCGCCGGGCGCGCCGTCGTGCTGTCCGGCCTTACCGTGGCGATCGGGCTGTTGTCGCTGATCGTGCTGCCAGTGCCGGGCCTGCGCAGCATCGGCTACGGCGGGATGCTGATCCCGCTCGTCTCGTCGAGCGTCGCGCTCACGCTGCTGCCGGCGATTCTCGGCGGGATCGGTCCGCGGTTCGACTGGCCGCGCGTCCGTCACGAGGCGCGCGCCGGCCGCGGCTGGACTGCCTGGACTCGTGGTGTCGTGCGCGGCCGCTGGGCCGCGGCGGCGATCGCTCTCGCCGTCCTGATCGTGCTGATCATCCCAGTGTTCAGCCTGACCACCGGCGAGACCGCAGCGAGCGCTCTGGCCAAGAACGGAGCCGCGCACGACACCTATCAGCAGCTGCAAGCAGGCGGTGCGCCCAGCGGCGTGCTCACCCCGATCGAAGTCCTCACCCGCGCGAGGGACGCTCGGACGGTCACCGCACAGCTCGAGCACGTCCCCGGAATCGCCACCGTCGCCCGGTCGACCACCCCCGACAGCAACCGTGACGGCACCACCGTGCTGCTCGCCATCCCGCGTACCGAGACGGTCAACTCCGGCTCGCTGCAACCCGTCAGCGCCGTCCGCGACGCGGTACGCAGCACCCCCGGCGTGATCGGCGTTGCCGGCGACGGTGCGATCGAGCTCGACTACCAGAACGCGGTGTTCGGCAGCTTCCCGCTGATGTTCGCCGTCATCGCGCTGCTGACAATCCTCCTGCTCGCCCGGGCGTTCCGTTCGGTCGTGCTCGCGGTCAAGGCGGTGCTGCTCAACCTGATCTCGATGGCCGCCGCATTCGGCGTGATGACCTGGTTCTGGCAGCAGGGCCACGGCTCCTCGGCCGTGTTCGGGATCCCCGCCACTGGCGCGATCACGTTCTGGATCCCGCTGATGGTGTTCGCGTTCCTGTTCGGGCTCTCAATGGACTACGAGGTGTTCATCCTCGCCCGCGTCCGCGAGGAATACGACCGCACCGGCTCAACCGATATCGCGATCGTCGAAGGCCTCGGCCGCACAGGCCGCCTCGTCACCAGCGCCGCGCTCATCCTGTTCCTCGCGTTCGCCTCCCTGGCCGCCCTACCGAACACCGACATCAAGGTCCTTGCGACCGGGCTCGGCGTCGGGATCCTGCTCGACGCGACGCTCGTCCGCGCGCTGCTCCTCCCCGCGCTCGTATCACTGTTCGGGCGTTGGAACTGGTGGTTCCCCCGACCCGTCGCGCGCGTGCTGCGGGTATCCCGGCCGCCCCGGCTGGCGATCGAGACTGCCGACCAATGACCCCGTCTGATCCCACCAGGCGGGTCATGATCGCCGGCGGCAGCGGAATGATCCGGCGTCACCTGTCCGCTGCGCTGCTCGCGCGCGGCGACGAGGTGCTCGTGCTCTCGCGCCACCCAGCGTCGGTGCAGACACGCCTGCCCGGATGCGCGGTCTTGCCATGGCATCCCGGGTCAGACGGAAGATGGCAGGACGAGCTCGACGTGGTCGATGCGGTAGTCGACCTCTCGGGCGCCCCCTTTCTCACGAAGTGGCGCGGCGATTACTACAAACGCGAAGTCCTCGGGTCCCGACGCAGCGCGATCCAGGCGCTGATCGAAGCGGTCGCTCGCGCATCGGTGCGGCCGAAGGCGTTCCTCAGCACCTCCTCGCTCGGACCGTACGGCTTTCGCCGCGACGATCAGGCGCTGACGGAGCGCTCCAGCCCCGACATCGGGCCGCTCAGCCGGGACGCGCTCGAACTCGAAGCC
Source organism: uncultured Solirubrobacterales bacterium (assembly GCA_963796885.1). Lineage (GTDB taxonomy): Bacteria > Actinomycetota > Thermoleophilia > Solirubrobacterales > Solirubrobacteraceae > Palsa-465. The sequence continues at coordinate 16,844 of CAWCNP010000021.1, read as the reverse complement.
TGCGCCCTCGAGGCCGAAGCACTCGGTACCCGCGTCGTGCTGCTGCGCCCTGGAGTCGTGCTGGCGCCCGACGCCGGGGCCTTGCAGCTGATGACCCGGGCATTCGCGCGCGGGCTCGGCGCGCCGGTGGCGCCAGGCACGCAGTGGTGCTCCTGGATCCACATTGCAGACGCGGTCGAGCTGATCATCTCGGCGCTCGACGACGAGCGTGCACAGGGGCCGCTGAACCTGACCTCGCCAAACCCGGTCCGCAACCGCGAGTTCGCGGAGGCGTTCGCCGAGGCGGCATCTCGTCCGCTGAGACCGCCGATTCCGGGGCGAGCGCTGCACGTCATGTACGGGAAGGCCGCGATAATCATCACCCACGGCCAGCGCGTGCTTCCCGCGCGAGCACTCGAGCTCGGACAGGCGTTCAGCTACCCGACGCTGACGGGCGCACTCGATGACCTGATCGGACGCGCAGGCAACCTCTCAGAGGAGCCCCGGTTAGAGGCTCATCTCGATCACCGCCGCCAGGTTGCACGGTGAGTCTGCATAGCGACACGCGGAGGCTCTGTTGATCTGCCGCATCTGGCATGGCTGGACGACCATCGAGAATGCTCCGCTCTACGAGGAGATCGTACGCGGCGAGGTCATACCCGCGATCGAGGCCCGCCGCATCCCCGGCTTTCTCGCGATCGACCTCGTCCGTCGGCCGGTGCCCGAGGGCTTCGAGTTCGCGACCATCATGTGGTTCGCCGATATCGACTCGGTAAAGGCGTTCGCAGGCGAGGACTACGAGGTCGCGCACGTGCCCTACCGCGCGCGCGAGGTACTCTCGCGCTTCGACGCAAGGTCGGCGCACTTTGAGGTCCTAGACCACCGCGAACAGCCCGATCCGGCCAAGTCCACCGGAGCGAACGCGGCATGATGGCGGCATGTCGCGGATTCGATGTCGTGATCGCCGGACCGGGCGGGTATCTCGATGACGCGGGCCGGATCTGGGCGGAGGCCACGGCCTTCCGTGACCGTTATTCCGATGTCGCTCCGCTCGACGCGGCGCGGGCCGTCATTAAGCTCGTGGTCCGCAGCTCGGCACAGTCGCTGCTGGCGGTCGCGCTGGGCAACGACAACGATGCGTTGGGGTTCGCCGCGGCAGTAACGGCGGGGACGGTGCACGATCGTCGCGCTGAGCTGCGCTATCTCGGCGTTCGACCGCGGGCCTGGGGCGGCGGGATCGCGGCACGACTCCTCGCGGCCCTTCGCGACCCGATTAGCAGCCGCGGCCTCGTCGAAGCCGAACTGTGGGTGTACTGCGATAACACCCGCGCCATCGACCTGTACCGGCGCACGCAATGGCGGCCTTCTGCAGACGTTCGCATTCATCCGCGCTCCAGCCGACGCGAGCAGCGTTACACCCTAACCATCGCCACCGAACCGTCCCAGAAGGACAGGAGTGAGCCATGACCTTGAGCGAGGAGATCATCGAATATCGCGACCGGGAGACCGAACTGGCCGGTGTCCTCGTTTCGGACGACAGCGACACGCCGCGGCCGGGAATCCTCGTCGTGCATGGTGGCGCCGGCCTCGACGAGCACGCCAAGCGCCGCGCGCGGCAGTTCGCTGACGTCGGACTCCTCGCATTCGCCTGCGACATGTACGGCAAGGCCGTGACGGGCGACCGTGAGCGCGTGATGTCGTGCATCCAGGAGCTCGTGGCCGACCGCGACAAGATTGCTCGGCGAGCGCAGGCCGGCGTTGAGGTGCTCGCCTCACATCCAGTACTTGACGGGAAGATCGCGGCGGTGGGGTACTGCTTCGGGGGGCGGGCGGTCCTCGAGCTCGCGAGAAGCGGGGCGGACCTGGCCGGCGCGATCAGCGTCCACGGCAGCCTTCAGACGGCAAACCCGGCGAGTCCAGGAGGGGTCAAGGCCAAGGTGCTCGTCTGCCACGGTGCTCTGGACCCGCATGTCCCCAGCAAACAGTTGACGGGATTCATCGAAGAGATGGACGCGGCGGGAGCCGACTACCAGCTGATCGTCTATGGCGGCGCGATGCACGGCTTCACTCACGACGTCGGCCCGCAGGGACAGGGAGTCGCGTATCACGCCCCCTCCGCACAGCGCTCATTCCAAGCCATCAAGGCCCTCCTGTCCGAAGCCTTTGGCAGTAGCCGGAGGGGTGAGCGAGGCGCCTCTGAGGGCACGGTCGATCCGGTAGCGATACGGGCCGCTTGCGAGGCCGACACCGACTTCGTGTCCGGCTTTGTGTCGAGCTTGCTGGAGTTCGGCTCTCCGGCGTGGAGCGACGCCGAGGCCCTAGCCTCGGGGTACGCCGAGGTATTGGCCAGCGCGGTGCGCGCTCAGGTCCCGCGGTCAGCGGTGTTGATTGCAGAGAGGAAAGACGGGACGAGGCTTGGGTTCATTTCGCTACGACTGCGCGACGACGTAACCGGGGTCGAACGAGGTCACGTGGCCGATCTGGGTGTCGTCCAGGACGCACGTAGGTTGGGTGTCGGTTCAGCGCTGATGACGGCCGGCGAAGCGTGGGCACGCGAACGAGGATTCCCAGTGCTGAGCCTTGATCTCTGGGCTACGAACGAGCGAGCGCGAGCGTTCTACGAGGCCCTTGGCTACTCCGCCGAGTCATTGTCCCTGTTCAAGCGCCTTGACTGATCGAGTCCCTCATAGCGAAATCGGTCACGGGCTGAACTTGGTGACCAGCGTCCAAGACGGCGCGGATGAAGGTCGGGATGGTCGTACGGTGAAGTCGCTAATGGTTACCTCAATGCCGCCGGCTAACTGGGATCGCTCGGATCAGGCGGCATCGCCGCCGGACCAGCGCTTCTGTCCGCACAAGACCACCTCCGCCACCCCGAACGCGACAGCCTCACACGGCTGACCATGATCCTCGCCAACATCTTTCAGCCGCTGATCGACGTCTTCGGTCCGGTCCTCGTCTTCTTCCACGGCATCATCGGCGGCTCGTGGGGCTGGTCGATCATCGCGCTGACGGTCGTGGTACGAGCGCTGCTGCTGCCACTCGCCCTCAAGCAGATGCACTCGATGCAGAAACTTCAGCAGGTGGCGCCGCAGATGAAGGCGATCCAGGCGAAGTACAAGGACGACAAACAGCGCCAGCAGCAGGAGATCGTGAAGTTCTACAAGGAGAACGAGATCAACCCGTTTGCCTCGTTTCTCCCCCTGGTGGCGCAGATCCCGGTCTTCATCGGCCTCTTCTACACGCTGCGCACGCGGCTGCGCGAGGACATCTGTCCGGGCCTCCAGGCGGCGTACCGGCACGCCTATGCGCTGCATCACCACATCCCGCTCAAGGAAGCGGTCGGACACACGACCGCGTGTCACGGGCTCAACGGATCGAGCTGGCTGTTCATCCACGACCTGACCAGCACCGCTACCGGCCTGTCGCTGGTCGTGCTGATCGTGCTCTACGTCGGGACGCAGCTGGCTTCGAGCCTGATGATGCAGGCGCCGACGATGGACCAGGCGCAGCGGCGGATGATGCTGCTGCTCCCGCTGTTCTTCGTGATCTTCATCATCAGCTTCCCCGCGGGACTGATCGTCTACTGGATCACGACCAACGCGTGGACGATGGGCCAGCAGTGGGTGATCCGCCGGCGAATTGGGCCGGTCGTGCCGGTGACGCCGGCAGCTCCGGCGCCATCGTCTGGCGCCCGCGACGCCCGGCCCGCCGCCACGGACGCCAACGGGGACGGTTCCGGCGGGGGTGGTGGACCCTCCGGGCTACTGCGCGGAAAGCCCAAGTCCGAGGAAAAGCAGCCCGCCGCCGTTGGCCCGAGCACGCGGACACGGCGCGAGACGCGGCCACCGCCTCCGCCACGCAAGAAGAAGCGCTCAGGACGCCGGCGCTAGCAACGCGGCATTTGTCCCCCCACGAGCGGATGTCCCGGCACGCCCGTCGCCAAGGTAAAGCAGGGCAGAGTCCCAGTGGGTCGAGGTGGTCTCGCAAATCGCCAGTTGCGCAACCGGCGCCCGTCGCCGGTGGAGGGATCATCCCGACGGCCCTACTTTCCCGCGACAGCAGGGCCCTCGTGCCTCTTCCCTCCTTTGCGCTCATCTGAGGGAAGACACGGACGCCGCGAGACGCCCCGAACTTCCCTGGATTTCGCCAGTACGAGGGCGCTTGACGAGTCACCCTCGGCGACTGCGTGCCGCAGGACGATTGTGGGATCGCGACAATCGGGCAGGATCGCGGCGACGATCGAAACGACGCTTCCTCGCGGTGGCCGGTGTCGCTGCTCCTGGCCAGAGCAACGACGCCACAACATTGCTCGCGGTGGCTGCCTTCACCCAGATGCAGCCACGCTGACAGGGCCTCGCGCAGGCGATCTGGCTTCCGCTGTCGGACAATGTCGGCAACGAGATCCGGCAGGCTGGCGGTGGCTGCTTTCGTCGAGGAGGGATCGCGCCGGCGCGGGCCGGCTGCGTCATCCTGACGTCGCCGAAGACGTCCTGTGTCAACCTCCTGTGGTTAGCGGATGGCGGCTGGCTATCAAGCGCTTCGCGCTCGGCCCGGGCGGGCCGCCCGTTGGGTGACAGTGGCGCCGGCCATCCGCTGGGTGGCAGCGAGGTCGGGCACTGGGCCCGACTGCCTTGGGATGGTCACTGTGATGTGGCGCTGTAGTGCGCGGTGTTGCTCAGGGTCGTATGGGGTGTGGTTGCGCCAGCATTGCCACACGACTCGGCACCACGCACGGCCGACGGTCCGGATCGCGCGCGGGTGCTCGTGACCGCGCTGGAGTGCCTGCGCGTAGAGACTCTGTGCCCAGGGGTGCCAGTGGCGGCTTGAGTCCGCGAGCCGACAGAACGCGACACGCAGGCGCTTGTTGCACGCGCGGCGGAAGCCGGCGGTCTTCCATTTGCCGGACTCCACGGCGACCGCGGCTTGGCCGGCGTCGGCGGCGAGCGCGTCCCGGTCGGGGTAGCGCTCACGACAATCGCCGATCTCCGCGAGCAGCTCCGCGGCCGTGATCACGCTGTTCGGTGATTTGAACAGCGAGAGGAAGATCCGCCCGTCCGGATGCGCACGGACCTGCACTCTGATCTCGGCTTCGAGCTGCTTGACCTGCGCGTTGAGCGTCCGGACCACCTGCACGAACCCGAGCACCAGCTGCCGGCGGACGGCGAGCTCGAGCTCTCCGACCCTCGCGCGTGGCGCACTACGGAGCTTCGCCATCAACGCCGTCGGATGCTGCCCGCCCGAATACCGCTCGCGCACTAGAAACGCCTGCATCCGAGCCACTCCCAGACCGCGAGCGTCCGCCGGGCTTGGGTAGCGCTCAAGGAACGCGAGAAAGATCTCCGCGTCCATGTGACTGAACAACCGTAACGGGCCGGGCCAGAACCGCTCAAGCTCGGCACGGAGCTGGTTGACGATCCCCGTGCGCGCCGCGACGAGATCCTCGCGCGCGCGGGTCAGCGCCCGGATCGCCTTCGTCTGATCGCAATCGGGCTCGAGCACCCGGAAGCGGTGATGATCGGTGCGCGCGAGCTCACAGAGCACGAATGCGTCAAACCGATCGGACTTCCCACCCGCGACCCGGAACCGGTCACGCGCCGCCGCCACCTTGTTCGGGTGCAGCGCCAGCACCCGCAACCCCGCGTCCAAGAGCCGCTCGACCAGCAGCCCGTCCGGCCGCTCGATCGCAACCAACACGACCTCCAGACGCACCAGCACGCGACACAACGCGATCACGCCCTTCTCGTCATGCGCATAAGTCCCCGCCAGCAGCTCCGTGCCCGTCTCGTCAGCCACGAGCACGTCGTGCTTGTCCGACGCCCAATCGATCCCGGCATACCGCTCCGCCATCTCCACCCTCCAGTGATCGAGTCACCTTCACAGCGCCCCGACCTGGAGGTACCGTTGCGGGTGCTCATAGACAAGGCCCTCGCAACTCGGGGCTACGTCCTGTTGCCGCTCGCGGCACCTCACCACCGTCGGGACGGGCTGGTCTTTGGCAGGCCCTCCACTAAAGGGCAAGCGATCGTGGCCCTCTCCCGGCGGCGGTCGAGGCAACCAAAGCTTGTCCTATGAGCGCTCGTCGGCCCCAGAGAGGTCGCGACGATCGCTCTCGAGGAATGCGATCGTCGCGCCGCCGGCCTGGTTCCGCAGAACCGGACGGTGGGATTAGCCAGGATCGAGCAAGCACCCGCCCCTCCTCCCGTGGAAGAGCAGGGCGCGGGATGGGTCGCTCACGGCGCTTGTCGGCCGGCGACGCGGCCGGTTGCGCAAATCGGCGACGAGCAGGTACGTGCCTCGGCATCACGAGGAGACCTCCGTTCCGTGCTGGGAAGGTTTCTATCCCAGGGCCGACGCGATCCCGGCTCCGTGTGTCCGCGATCGGCACCGCGAGGCATGTTCGCGAGGTCCGAAGCGCTCCCTCCCTCCAGGAGGAGGACAGCAGCCGTAGTCTGCGGGCCAATTGGTCGTGTCGGTCGGCGGGCCGGCTGCTGCTGCGGCGTGGCGTTTCGAGGAGCTGCGAAGACGGCCCGCCGAGTGGCGGGCCGTCTTGTACTGCGGTCTCGTGTAGCGCGGGTTGGGTTAGGACGCGCAGGCGGTTCCGAGCGGTCCGCTCCCGTTGGTGCAGGGTTGGATCTTGGGGGCCTGCCAGCCGCTGCCGTCCAGGATCCCTTCCTTAGCGGACCCGGGGTCGTAGAGCCGCCAGATCACCCGGAAGTTGCCGGCGGGTGCGGGTAGCCAGTTCTGCAGCTGTGCAGGGTTTGAGGGCTTGGCCTGCTGTAGGTAGAGGTCGATCGACCCGTCGGCGTTGTGGTGCAGGTTTGAGCGGTCGTTGATGACGTAGCGCCCGAGCGGGTTGGGGACGAAGAATCCGTTCGGGTCGTACATCGTCAGCGACCAGAACCCCTTCACGGGCGGCAGCGCGCCGGCGGGCATGTGGAGCACGTAGGCCTTGGCGCCGGAGAGCGCCTGGAGGGTCATGTCGGTCTGCGCGAGTGGGTAGATCGCGACGTCGGCGCGCAACGCTCCGAGTCCGATGTTGTCGACGATCGCGCGGAGTTGGTAGTCGGTGCCGTAGGTGCCGGTGCCGAGGACGAGATAGCCGTTGTGCTTCAGCGCGCTCTGGACGTAGAGCTGGGTGACCTCGGTCTTGAGGTTCGCCGGCCCTTTCGTGACAGCGTCGCGCATGCCGCGGAGCGTGTCGGCGCTCAGGCTCGAGTCCTTGGCTGGGTCCAGGCCTGGTCCAACGCCGATCGCGGTGAGCTGGTGCAGCAGCGGCCCGTCAGCCGCCGGGGGGGCGAAGCGCGTGAGCTCTCTTCCGAGAGCGGCATAGAACGCAATTGGGTCCTGTCCGGGCTGGGTCCCCGGGATCGTCGCGAGTGCCAGCGTGCGCTTGGGATGCTTCGGCGAAACGGGCTTGTAGTTGGTGCCGAACTTCGACAGCGGCGTGATCGTGTACCCGGCCTGGATCTTGTTCACGGCCTTGGTGTCTGACTTACCGCGGATCAGCGTTCGTCCGATGATCCACACGCGTGTGTACGGCGAGCGGATTCGCTTGACGCCACTGGGGAGCCTGCCATGGAAGCCGGGCGGAACGACCGCGTAGTCGCCACCACGGGTGACGCCATAGTCACCGCCGCCCTTGGGTCCGGTCGTGTCGGAGGTGATGTTGTAGAAGTTCTCGGTGTACGGCGTGTACAGCGGGATCACGTAGAAGCGGTCCTTGATCACGGGTACGTGGATCACTTGCGGCTGATGGCTCAGGTCGAGCCACGCGATCGAATAGAGGGTGTCCTCGTTTGGCGCCACCACCGTCTTCTGGTCGGGGGAGGGGACCACCAGCTTCGCGAAGCTGTTGAACTGGTTGACCGGCCCGTCGCCGGATCCGTCGGAGACGTTGACGCTGGTCGTCGTCTTGAAGACCCGTGCCGTGTCGAGCAGCGGCAGCCCGTACTCGTACGCCTGATGGCCCAGCGTGTAGCCGGTGTTGTAGTCGGAGGTTGCGTCGGCTGACGCGGTGGTGGCGCCTGCGGCGCCGAGCAGCGCCAGCGACGCTGCAATGGTGGAGGTGATTCTGAACAGCCGTGTCATGTTTCGTGCCCCTTCTAGGGAGTGGTCCTTGCTGGTGTCGATGTTCTCTGGTGGGCGAGGGCGGCGCTTGGAGCTATCTGACAAACAGGCGATCGCGCTTAGGCGACCTGCGACAGTTGTCCGTCTCGTGCCTGGCCGCATCGCCGTGAAGAGAGTCGAGCCGCCGTCGCCCGGGGCGGGCAACGGCGGCTCGAGTGAGTTGCCGGGTGGCGGCGGGCACTCAGCGGTATTCGGTTAGGTCCTGCGGCTCGATCCCGTGCTCGCGGCAGTAGGCCAGATAGCGCTCCATTGAGGTCAGGTGGTTCTCGCGGGCGATGATGTTGCCGTTCTCGTCGAGGAACAGCAGCTCGCCGACGATCACGAAGAACACCTCGGCTTCCTCCTCGCCGCAGCTCTCAGGCGTGTGCGCCGAGCCGGCGGTCTCATACACAGTGCCGCCCGCACGCGAGACCCAGTCGTGCTCGAGGTAGCGCCACGCCCCCTTGATCGTGTGGCCGATCACGATCCCGGTGTGATAGTGGGTCGGAAGCCTCAGGCCGGCGGGGAACCGCATCGATACGAGGATCTCGCCCTGCACCGGGTTGATGTGGTGGTACTTGAGCAGGACCTCGTCGGAGTAGGGGGCGAACGGGACCCACGGAAGCTCGTCGCCGTCGACGCTCTTCGTGGTTACTGGCTTGACTTCGGTGACGCTGCTCATAGCTGCTCCTCGATGTTGTGTTAGATGGTGGTGCCGGCGAATTGCTCGCGCAGCTCGGTCTTCTTGAACTTGCCGGTGGCGGTGCGGGAGATCGTCTGGACGAACTCGAACCGCTGGGGTAGCTGCCACTTCGCCAACTCGCCGGCGAGACGGGCGCGGAGGTCTTGGGCTCGGCGGCGGCGGCGTCGTCTAGTGCGACGACTGCCAGCGGGCGCTCGCCGCAGCCCTCGTCCGGGGCTGCAGTCACGGCAGCTAGCGACCCACGGTCCGCAAACTTCGAGCTCGCCGACCTGCTCGTCGTCCCACGCGATCAGCGCGCCGTCGTCGCCCCGACGCCGCACCTCGACCAACGGGACAGCGATGCCGTGGCGCGAGCGGTAGCCGTAGTGCTCGTCCGGCTCGGCCGCGTCGATCTCGCCGGAGAGGCGGCACGCGGTCTCGACCGGCGCAACCTCGGTCATGACCCAGGCCTGCACGACGGTCAGCCTCCGAACGTCGTTCGGTCGACTGCCCTGTGCGGCCGTCATGAGACGACCTCGCGGCCGGCTGTGAGCTACTCCGCCCGCTCCACAATCGTCGTCAACGACAGCGGGAACTCGTCCAATTGTCAGACCCCTGGTGAGCTTCTTCGTCACGGTGATGCTCCTGCGCTTGTTCATCTCGTGGTTTGCGCGAGCTTGTGCGCGGCCCAGCGGCCGAGCGGCGGCGCGAGACGCGTGAGTACGTACGACGCGTGCGCCTCGGGCGTGATCGGCGCGACCGCCAGGTCGCGCTGCACCGCACGGAGCAGCCGTTGAGCAACCTTCTCGGGACCGTAGCCGCGGCGTCGGTAGCGATCGGCAAGGCGCGCCTGTCGGTTCTCCGCGCCGGCACCGCGGACGACGCTGGCGGTTGTGATGCCCGTATTGATGATCCCCGGGCACACGGCGGTGACGCCGATCCCGTGCGGGCGAAGCTCGTCGCGCATCGCCTCCGACAGCCCGAGCACCGCGAACTTGGTGGCGGTGTACGCGACCAGCGCCGGGTTGGCATGAAAGCCCGCCGCCGAGGCGACGTTGACGACGTGACCGCCGCGGCGGCGCTGGACCATCCGCGGCACGAACAGCGCGCAGCCATGGACGACGCCCATCAGGTTGATCCCCACCAGCCGGTCCCAGTCCTCGGGGGTGGTCTCGAGGAAGCCGGCGACGAGGCCGATGCCCGCGTTGTTGATCAGCAGATCGACGCTCTCGAACCGGCCGTGGACAGCGTCGGCGAACGCGGTCATCTGCTCTCGACTGGAAACGTCAGTCCGTTGTGCAAGCACTTCGGAGCCGAGCGCTTCGGCGTCGCGGGCGGTGCTGTCAAGACCGGCTTGGTTGATGTCGCAGATGACCACGCGTGCGCCGCGTGCGGCACACAGCAGCGCCGTCTCGCGGCCGATCCCCGAGCCCGCCCCGGTGATCACGGCGACGCGTCCGTCGAGGCGGTTGACGTCCATCACGCCCCCCCGGTCGGTTGCAGCTCCGCGGCTCCTTCGCGCGCCGCCCGGAGCAGCTCGGCGAGCGCGTCGCCGAGCGCGTCGAGGAGCGGCCACGGGTCGTCGAGCTGTTCCCGGTCGCAGACGATCCCGAACTCAAGCCGGTCGCGGTAGCTGAACACGGTGACGTTGAGCCCCAGCCCGTCGAGCACTCCGGAAATCGGATACTGCGTGCGTTGCAACGCACCCGCGCAGTACAACGGGCGAGCGGAGCCGGGAACGTTCGAGATCGCGACATTGACCGGCGCCTGGATCCCGCGCAGCGCTGTCAGCCGCATCGTCACCCTGGCCGCACGCGCGAAGATCGCCGGTGGGATGAAGTGGTTGGCGTCCTGCATCAGCGTCGCCGGCAGCGCGCGGTGGCGCTCCTTGGCCGAGCGCATCGTCTGGCTGATACGGAGCAGCCGGGCGACCGGGTCGCGCTCGTCTGTCGGGAGCTCGGCGAGCATCACCGACACCCGGTTGCCAAAGGTCCCGGCCTGCTCCGGCGTGCGCACCGACACCGGCACGAAAGCGACCAGCGGCTCGGCGGGGAGCTCGTCGCGCTCCGCCAGCCAGCCGCGCAACGCGGTCGCGCACATCGCCATCACGACATCGTTGACCGAGCACGCGAACGCGTTCTTGACCTCCTTGACCTCAGCCAGCGAGAGGGAGCCGAACGCGACCCGGCGGTGGGGCGATATCAGCGCTTGAAACCGGGTGCGCGGGGCCTTCAGCTCCCGCCCCTCGAGCACGCCGCCGTCGCTGGTGCGAGGGATGAGCCGCTTGACGCTGCGGCTAGTGGCAGCCACTGTCTTGACCCCCGGGACGGCTCGGATCGTGGGGACCGCGTCGAGATGCGGAAGCGTCCGCGGCGCGGCACGCAGCGCCCGCAGCGGCTGACGGCATGCTCCGAGCAGACCCCGCGCGAGCATCTCGAGCTCACCGGGACACCGCTCGAAGCTTGGACGCTCGTGCACGCCCAGGTCGCGTCCTTCCGGTTCGTCGTCCAGCAGCACGCTCATCACCTCCGCGCCCGACACCCCGTCCACGGCCGCGTGATGCATCTTCGTCAACAATGCGACGCCGCCGTCGTGGAGACCCTCGATCACGTACAGCTCCCACAGCGGGCGCGAGCGGTCAAGCGGCCGCGAGATGATCCGCGCGACCTGCTCGGCCAGCTGCCGGGGGTCACCCGGAGCCGGCAGCGCCAGCTCGCGCACGTGGTACTCGACGTCGAAGGTGCCGTCATCCACCCAGTAGGGGTGGTCGAGTCCGAGCGGCACCGGAGCCAGGCGCCAGCGGAACGTCGGCAACAGGTGCAGCCGGCTGCCGACCAGCCTTCGAACGAGCGCCACGTCGAGCGTCTCGCCGGATGCGGTCTGCGGGTCGTAGGCGGCTAGCACGCTCACGTGTCCGTGCGTGCGCCCGTCTTCGAGGGCCAGGAACTGGGCGTCGAGGCTGCTGAGCTGTCTCATGGTCGGATCATCTCGGCGGTGGCACCCGCCGCGCTTGTCGGTATGCGCCAACCGCGGCGTGCTCGCTTGTCGAATTTCCCCTCGCGGCCGAACCACCCAGCAGCCCCCGGCGGCGTGCCTCCGCCACCGTTTGGCGGAGCGTCTCAGCTGCGTCGTGTCTCGGGCGCCAGCCCAGTAGAGCACGGGCCTTGCCGCTATCGACGAGCACCGGAGCCCGCAGCGCATGCATCCAATCCAGTCGCTCGCCAACGATAGGAATCCGGGTCGCGGCTTCCGCGGCCGCGTCGAGTGTCGCTCTGGGCAGGCGGATAGCTCGCCAGTCAAGAGCGGAGGCGAGATCGCTGGAGGTGATCTGACCCGGCGCGGCAAGGTTGTAGACCCCCGGCTCGCCCCTACCCAGCACCGCGGCGCGCAATGCGACCGCAACGTCGTCCGCGTGGACGAGTTGCACCGGGATGCCGAACTCAGGCAGCACCGGCCGGGGCGCGACCGTGCCCAGCAACCGCCTCGCGATCGGCGGCAGTACGCCAGCGGCCCAGACATACGGAAGCCTTGTGACCAGCTCGAGCGAATCCGGGCCCGCGACGATGCACGGCCGCAGGACGTACGCGTCGACCGCGGCGCCATCGACGATTTCCTGAAGCGTCCCCTCGAGCTCGCCCTTTTGCGCGGAGTACCTCATCCGGCTCGATCCGACCAGCCGGCACCTCCTCGCTCAACGGCCCAATCTCGCCATGCTCGAAGCCGTAGGCGGCGACCGACGAGGTGTACACGACCCTGCTCAGGCCGCCCGCGACCGCCGCCTCAAACACGTTTCGCGAGCCGGCCAAATTCACCCGATGGGCGTGCTCGCGCGAGCCGAACTTCACGAACGCCAGATGCACGACCACGTCCACACCCTCGATCAACGCCTCGACGTCCGCCGAGCGACAGATGTCGCCACGCATGTACTCGGTCTTCTGCCATCCCCCCGCAGCCGGGTCGAGCGCTCGGCGCCCCATCGCGCGCACCGCGCCCACCTCACGCGAGCGCTCGAGCTCCGCAATCAGCGAACGCCCTATTTCGCCGGCCGGGCCGGTCACAGCCACCGTTAGCGCAGCTCGCTCCATGTCAAGGCACCCTACGCTCACGCGCTTGGGCCGAACTCAGCTTCCTGCGACAAGCCACTCTCCCGCCGTTGTGGCAATCCGACAAACCGCGTCAGCAGAGAGATACGGTTTGGTCCGTGGAGCCGGAGTGGAAACGGCGCAGGACCGCCCCGGCGCTCGACATGGTTTGCCGCATGGGCGGACCCGGTCCGGCTTGCGGGCTCGTCGCCTCGGCGCTGGGGGGCTGAGCGGCGGTGGCGCCCGGGGCGTCGAGGTCACGTGGTTGCGGTCGCCGGTTCGGGCCGCTCGGCAACGCTACTCGCGATCCGCAGGGCGACCTGGAGCTCGAGCGATCCGGTCGTGAGCTCGCGGCCGAGCAGCTCCTCGGCTTGGCGGATCCGGTAGCGAACCGTGTTCTCGTGGATCCCGAGCCGCTTCGCCGCGCGGCTGTGGCTCGAATCCTCCTGGAGGAACGCCCGAAGCGTGCCGGCGATCCGCCGTGTGAGGTCGTCGACCGGCTCGAGCGGGCCGAGCACGTCCCGGACGAACGCGCTCGCTTGATCGAGATCTGCGGTCGCGAGCGACACGAGCGCAACCTGGCGGTATCGAGTTATCGTCCCCGCGGGCCGGTTGCCGAGCAGCGCCACGCGGCGCGCGAGAGTTGCCTGGTGATAGCTCTCGCGAAAGCCGGGCGGACCATCGAGCGGTGTCCCTAGCGCCATCCGCACCGACCCGTCGGTGCGCGCGTCCAGCCGCAGCTGCTCGATCGCCGCCGCGTCGAACCCGGCAGTCGATCCGACCCAGCCAGCGATGATGTGCGTGCCGCGCGCCTGCACGAGAGGGCGTGTCGGGCTGAGGGCCGCGGCCACCCGGGCGATCGCATCCTCCAGGAGGCGCAGCGGATCCTGGTCGGCGGGCGAGTTCTCGATCCAGGCCAGGAGGGCGAGGTGCGTGCGGCGGAGCTCGTAACGCAGCCGACCGCTCGCCGTGTCAGCGTCGACGTGCGCACCGGAGAGCAACCGATCGATCGCCTCCGCCTGGAGGGCGGATGCGCTGCGCAGCCAGCGCTCGCGCTCAGACTCGTATGCCCGCTCGGCGAGAACGGACAGGGCGTCGACGAGCGCGAAGGACCACGCCGAGGCGAGGTCGACGGCAAGCTCGAGCTGGTCCGCGTCGGCCGTCCGCAGGCGGAGCAGCGGGAGCATGCGGTTCCAAAGCACGGCGTGGCCGAGTCGCAGGCTGCGCAGTGCGCCGGTGAGCGGCATGCCGCGCTCGACCGCAGCGCGGGCGAACGCACCCGATGCGGCTGGGAGATCCGCCCGGTGGGGATCGAGTCCGCGATCGAGGAGCTCGGCGAACAGCGCCAAGTTGGACTCTGTGGCGCGGACGTTCTCTTCGAAGGTGCCCGGCTGCTCGAACAGTTCGGGGAACTCCTCGCGGATCGCCTGCACGACGTCGAAGGCCAGCGGACCGACCCCGGCCTGCAGCTCCCCGGCCAGCGGCCGCAGGACCTCTTCCCACACGGCTCGGGCGTGGGGGCTGCGGGCCGGCGCGAACTGGGGTTCCACGGCATAGCTCTACCACACTGCCATGGCGAGTTGTAGGGCTTCTACAACGACGATCCCAACGCATGTGAACCCTCGACGAGCGCCGACGTGTCCGCCGGACATACCTTGGCGGTCATGAACAGCTTGATGATGGATTACTTCCCGCTGACCCTGACGACAGTCGCCGAGCGCGCCGAACGGTTGCATGGGGCACGCGAGATCGTGACGCGCCGCCGGGATCGTCAGGTCGAGCGCTCGACCTACAGGACCGTGCTCGGGCGGTCCCGCTGCCTGGCGGCAGGATTGCGCGATCTCGGGATCGCGCCCGGCGACCGTGTCGCGACGCTGCTCTGGAACCAGTCAGAGCACCTCGAGCTGTACTTCGCCGTGCCGGGCATCGGCGCCGTCATTCACACCCTGAATCCGCGGCTGCATCCGATGACTCGCGTACATCGTGAGGCACGCCGAGGATCGCGCGATCGTCGTCGACGAGACCCTGCTGCCGGTGCTCGACAGCTTCCGCGCCGACTCCTCGATCGAGCACGTGATCGTCGTCTCACACGCCGACCCCGCCCCTGCCGGGATGCTCGAGTACGAGGACTGCTCGACGGACGTCCCCGTTCGATGCGCGGTCCTCGACGAACGTAGTGCGCGGCGACGTGCTACACGTCCGGCACCACCGGACAGCCGAAAGGGGTGGTGTACTCGCACCGGTCGGCGCTGCTGCACGCACTCGCGCCTGCCTTCCGGACGCGCTCGGCGTCTGCAGCGCTGACACGATCCTGCCGGTCGTACCGATGTTCGACGCGCCGCCTGGGGACTGCCCTACGCCGCCGCGCTCTGCGGATCGAAGCTGGTCCTCCCGGGCCGCGCCTGGACGCGGAGAGCGTGCTCGAGCTCCTCGCTGAGGAGCACGTGACCATGACCGCCGGCGTGCCGACTGTGTGGAGCCGATGCTGACCGCGCTTGACGCCGAGCCGCGGCGGTGGGATCTAGGATCGCTGAGGGCGCTGATCGTCGGCGGCGCCGCCGTCCCGGAGCATGCTGCGCGGGTTCGACGCGCACGGGCTGCGGGTGGTGCAAGCGTGGGGAAGACCGAGACCAGCCCCCTCTGAACGGTCTGCGACCCGCTCGGCGGCGCACCCGTCCGGTGCCGCCGGGGCGGACGACGGCTACGCCTACCGGGCGCGTCAGGGATCGCGGTCCCGCTCGTCGAGGTGCGTGCGCGTGACGATGCGGGCCAGGAGGTGGCCGGGACGATGAGGCCCTGGCGAGCCGAGGCGCGCGGCCCCTGGATCGCCGCCGGCTACCACGGCGGTGACGGCACGCAGAACTTCACCGCCGACGGCTGGTTCCAGACCGGCGACATCGTCGCGATCGACTCCCGCGGCTGCATCCGTATCCGCGACCGTGCCAAGGACCTGTGAAGTCCGGCGGGGAGTGGATCAGCTCGGTCGAGATGGAGAACCTACTGATGGCGCATCCGACGATCGCTGAGGCCGCGGTGATCGCCGTCCCGGATGAGCGCTGGGCGACGGGCCGCTTGCGGCGGTCGTGTTCGGCTCGGTCACCGCCCGACTGACGCAGAGCTGCGCGAGCACCTCGCCGCGCACTTCGCCAAGTGGCAGCTGCCCGAGCGGTTCGAGGTCCTTGACGAGCTCCCCCGCACCGCGACCGGCAAGTGGAAGAAGACGGAGTTGCGCGAACGCCTCGCTGACCCGCCCCCGATCCCGCGCGCACCGGCGCATGAAACACCTCTGAGGAGAGCAAATGCGACGGCTCGCGAGTCTTGAGACCGAGCGGAGCCGCGCGGTCCCGCTACGACCAACATCCCAGCACCTCCTGATTGGAGTTCACCCATGACCGAGATCACCGGCGGCGAGCTTTTCGCCCGCGCGCTACAGGCCGAAGGTATCGAGTTCCTGTTCGGCCTCCCTTCCCCGGAATCGATGCGCTGCTCGCCGTGCTCGTACAACGGCATCCGGCATGTTCCGATCCGTCACGAAGCGCCGCGGCGCACATGGCCGAGGGCCTCTACAAGACCACCGGCAAGGTCGCGGCCGTGCTCGGCAACCCCGGCCCGGCTGGCGAACCTGCTGCCCGGCGTCATCACCGCCCTGCACGAAGGAGTCCGCTGCTGGCGATCACCTCCATCACCGGCTTGGGCTCGTCTACCCCTCGACCCCCGAGACCTTCCAGGGACAGGATCAACTCGACCTGTTCCGCCCCCGCCGTCAAATGGGGAGGGCCGATCTTCGAATGGGACCGCATCCCCGAAGTCATTGCACTCGCGTTCCGCGAGATGTGGAAGCAGGCCGCCCCGGCCCGGTGCACATCGGCGCTCCCTGCTCCGATCCTGTACGAGATCGGGGAGGGCGGCGGCGCCCCCGATCCGCGCCGCTGTCACCTCGCGCGCGCCCGTCCCGCGCGCGTGTGACGCGCAGCTCGATCAGGCGGCGGCCA
>CAWCNP010000020.1:0-190127 GCA_963796885.1 uncultured Solirubrobacterales bacterium | reverse complement strand
AACGAAATCACCCAGGTGAAAAGCGCGTGCTCCGGCCGAACGGCCGCCAACCACTGCAATTCTCGAGACATGCCCGACCGGAACTACCGGCTGACGGTCGAGGGAGAGCTCAGTGACTACCTCGAGCCCACGTTCCTGGGCATGACACTGACAAGAGCCCAGGGCAACACCGAGCTGACCGGCCATGTACGCGACCAGTCCGAGCTCCAAGGGCTCCTGCAGCGCGTCTCGGCCCTCGGGCTCACGCTGCTCGAGGTGAAGGCGATCGGCCAGCGGCCCGAACGCCAGCCGGGAGGCGGACCCGTCGATGTGGACACGACATGAGACACACCAGGCGATCGGCTCGGGCGCGCGATCGTGTTCGCCACCGACCACTCGAGGCGGTCGGACCGCCATCAATGTTGAGAGGAGTCGACGATGAGTGCTTTGGCAGTGCGCACACGTAGAGCGCCCGGCGCCGAGCAGCCGGCCGATGTTCTGGTGGTGTTCGGCATCACGGGTGATCTTGCGAGGGTGATGACGTTCCGGTCGCTGTACCGGCTCGAACGGGACGGTCGGCTCGCGTTTCCGATCGTCGGGGTGGCCGTTGACGACTGGACGAGGGATCAGCTGATCGAGCGCGCGCGAGCGTCGATCATCGGCACCGGCGAGGAGCTCGATCCGGCGGTGTTCGAGCGGCTCGTGGCGCGGCTTTCGTACGTGCAGGGCGACTTTGGCGAGGCGTCCACATATGAGCGCGTGGGTGAGGCCATAAAGGGCGCGAGGACGCCGGTGTTCTATCTCGAGATTCCGCCGTTCTTGTTCGCAACGGTGATCAAAGGGCTTGCGGGAGCCGGGTTGACTGACTCTGCGCGGGTGGTGGTCGAGAAGCCGTTCGGTCACGATCGCGCCTCCGCCACCGCGCTGGCCGAGGAGCTTCACGCGTATGTGGATGAATCCCAGCTGTATCGCATCGATCATTACCTCGGGAAGATGGGCCTTGAGGAGATCCTGTTTCTGCGCTTCGGCAATCGGATGTTGGAGCCGGTGTGGAACAGCAACCATGTCGAGTGCGTTCAGATCACGCTGGCCGAGGACTTCGGCGTCGAGGATCGCGGGCACTTCTACGATCCAGTGGGCGCGCTG
This sequence comes from uncultured Solirubrobacterales bacterium, assembly GCA_963796885.1. Classification (GTDB taxonomy): domain Bacteria; phylum Actinomycetota; class Thermoleophilia; order Solirubrobacterales; family Solirubrobacteraceae; genus Palsa-465. The sequence goes on along the minus strand of CAWCNP010000020.1, from coordinate 189,002 downwards.
CGTGACGTCGTCGTGAACCATCTGATGCAGGTCGTCGCGGCGGCGGCGATGGAGCCGCCCGCAGGGGGTGACGCGAAGACGCTCAAGGACGCGATGGCCGCGGTGTTCCGCGCGATGCCGGAAGCCGATCCGCTCAACTACGTGCGTGGCCAGTACGACGGCTACCTCAACATCGACGGTGTCGACCCTGGGTCAAGCACAGAGACGTACGCAGCGCTGCGGCTTGAGATCAACAACTGGCGCTGGTCAGGCGTTCCGTTCTTCATTCGCACCGGTAAGCGGCTGCCGGTCACGCAGACCGAGCTGCGGCTCATTTTCAAGCACGCGCCGCAGCTCGGGTTCGCTGGGTTGCGGCGGCGGCCGGAGCCCAACCAGCTGGTGATCAAGCTCGACCCTTCGACGGGGGTGCGGATGGTCCTTGACGCCCGTCGTGGCGATGCGCCGATCGCGGCGCCGATCCTGTTCGATGTGGAGTTCGCCGAGATGGGCGGCGAGGGTGCGACCCCGTACGAGGTGCTGCTCCACGCGGCGGTCCTCGGGGACAGCATGCGCTTCACCCGTCAGGACCAGGTCGAGGAGGCGTGGCGGATCATGCAGCCGCTGCTCGACGCGCCGCCGGGCGTTCATTCCTATCAGCCGGGGTCGTGGGGCCCCGAGGCGGCGGGCGCGCTCGTCGCCGAGCACGGTGGCTGGCGTGACCCGTGGGTGCGCTCATGAGCGCCGCGACGTCGAGTCCAGAGCCTGGCGCGCAGAGCGCGGTGGCGGCATCGCCGTTTCCGCCGATTGCCGACTACGCGTTCCTCTCCAACTGCCATACCGGAGCGCTGATCGCGCCGGACGGAGCGGTCGACTGGCTGTGCGTTCCCTCCTTCGATGCGCCGAGCGTGTTCGGGAGTCTGCTCGACCGCCAGGCGGGGTTCTTCCGGTTCGCGCCGTTCGGGATCAACCATCCGGCCGCGCGGGCGTACGAGCCCGGCACGAACGTGCTCGTGACGACGTGGAAGACGCCGTCAGGGTGGGTCGTGGTCCGCGACGCGCTGACGATGGGGCCATCCGGGCAAGAGGACTCGATCCTGCCGCATACCCGGCCGCCGGCGGATGACGACGCCGAGCACATGCTGGTGCGGACGGTGCACTGCATCGAGGGTCGGGTGGAGATCGATCTCGTCTGCGAGCCGGTGTTCGATTACGGATGTACGGCCGCGGAATGGATAGTGGTCGACGGTGACCGCCACGCGGCGGATGCGAGCGGCGCGGGCCAGACGATCCGCCTGCAGTCCGACCTCGCGCTGGGCATCGAAGGCGGTCGCGTCCGGGGCCGGCACGTGCTCGCCGCCGGCGACCGTGCTTACTGCGCGCTCTCGTGGGCGGAAGGGCTGGCTGCCGCGCAAGATGTGGACGGCGCCGAGGCGAAGATCGCCGCCACCACAGATTTCTGGCGGGCGTGGCTGGGGCGCGCTCGGATGCCCGACCACCGCTTCTCGGACCTGATCCAGCGCTCGGCGCTCGCGATCAAGGGCCTGACCTACATGCCTACCGGGGCGACGGTGGCGGCGCTCACGACCTCGCTGCCCGAGACGCCGGGCGGTGAGCGCAACTGGGACTATCGCTACACCTGGGTGCGGGACGCCACCTTCACCCTGCAGGCGCTGCACTGGCTCAATCTCGACTGGGAGGCCGACGAGTTCATGCAGTTCGTCGGCGATCTCGAGCCGACCGAGGACGGATCGCTGCAGATCATGTACGGGATCGACGGTCGGCGGGATCTGACCGAGTCCACCCGGGACGAGCTCTCCGGATACGAAGGCGCACGGCCCGTCCGGCTCGGCAATGGCGCGTTTGATCAACGCCAGAACGATGTCTACGGGGCCGTGCTCGATTCGATCCTGCTGCACACCCGCCGCAGCCAGCGACTACCACGCCGGCTGTGGCCGATCGTCGAGACGCAGGTCGAGTGCGCGATCAAGGTCTGGCGCGAACCGGACCAGGGCATCTGGGAGGCACGGGGCGCACCGCAGCACTACGTGTCCTCGAAGCTGATGTGCTGGGTCGCTCTCGACCGCGCGGCGAAGCTTGCCGAGATCCGCGGCGATCCGGCGCTGCGGGATGCGTGGCGCGCGACCGCGGAAGAGATCCGCGCCGACATCCTCGAGCACGGCGTCTCCGAGCGTGGCGTCCTGCGCCAGCACTACGCGACCGATGCGCTGGATGCCTCGACGCTGCTGGCCGCCCTGTTCGGCTTTCTGCCCGGAACGGACGACTGCATGCGCAACACCGTGATCGCGGTCGCTGAGGAGCTGACCGAGAACGGGTTCGTTCTCCGCTACATCACCGACGAGACCGACGACGGCCTCTCGGGCAGGGAGGGAACTTTTCTGATCTGCTCGTTCTGGCTCGTCTCCGCGCTGTCGATCATCGGCGAGAAGGCGCGGGCGCGCGATCTGATGGAGCGCCTGCTGAGGGTCGCATCCCCTCTGGGGCTGTACGCCGAGGAGTTCGAGACCGAAAGCGCCCGGCACCTGGGCAACTTCCCGCAGGCGTTCTCCCATCTCGCGCTGATCGAGGCCGCCGCGCGAATCGTTCTCAGCGAGCGGCTCGAGGAGGTCACATGAGCGCTCGGCAGACCCCAACCAACCAGAGAATTCAACCTTTCAAGAGGGTGTGAACAGCATGTCGAAAGTGATCATTGTCGGTGGCGTCGCTGGCGGCGCGTCGTGCGCGGCTCGGCTGCGCCGGCTCGACGAGCAGGCCGAGATCGTGATGGTCGAGCGCGGGCCGTATGTGTCGTTTGCGAACTGCGGGCTGCCCTACCACGTCGGCGGGGTGATCGAGCACGAGTCAGATCTGCTGGTCGCCAGCCCGGAGCTGTTCCGCGGCCACTTCAGGATTGACTGCCGGACCGGTTGTGAGGCAATCGGCATCGCGCCGAGCGAGAAGTCCGTGCAGCTGCGCGACCTGGCGTCCGGCGAGGTGAGCACCGAGTCCTATGACAAGCTGGTGCTGTCGCCCGGGGCCGCTTCAATCCGTCCGCCGCTGCCCGGGATCGATCTACCCGGCATCTTCCCGGTGCGCACCGTGCCGGACGCGCGGGAGATCCGTGAGTGGATCGAGCGCGGGACGAGCTTCCTGACCGGGATGGGGAAGTACTCCGGCTTTCAGACGGTCCGCCCGCCGATGCGCGCGGTGATCATCGGCGGCGGGTTCATCGGCCTGGAGACGGCAGAGAATCTCGTGTTCCGCGGGTTCGACGTGACGGTGGTCGAGATGGCCGATCAGGTCCTCACCCCGCTCGACCCCGAGTACGGGCGGCTCGTGGGCGACTTCCTTGAGCAACACGGCGTGCACGTGGCGCTGGGCGATGGCGTCGCCGGTTTCGAGCAGTCCGCTGACGACACGCTGACCGTATCGACACAGTCCGGCACGCACTATCCAGCCGACGTCGTGATCCTTGCGCTCGGCGTGCGACCGGACACCACCCTGGCGCGGATGGCCGGGATCGCGGTTGGGGAGCTCGGCGGGATCCGCGTCGACGAGCAGATGCGCACCAGCGACCCGAACATCTTCGCGGTCGGCGATGCCGTCGAGGTCCGGGACTTCGTCACCGGTGAGTGGAGCCTGATCGCGCTCGCCGGGCCGGCGAACCGCCAGGCTCGGATCGCGGCCGAAGTCATCTGCGGGCGCGACTCGCGCTTCCGCGGCACCCAGGGCACCGCCGTGGTGGGGCTGTTCGGCTCGACGGTCGCATGGACCGGCGCGAACGAGAAGACGCTCCAGCGCCTCGGTGACAGCGACTTCGAGAAGGTCTATCTGTATCCGAACTCGCACGCCGGGTACTACCCGGGTGCCAAGCCGATCGCAATGAAGCTCTTGTTCCGCAAGCCCGACGGACGCGTGCTGGGAGCGCAGGCGGTCGGCGAGGACGGCGTGGACAAGCGGATCAGCGAGCTCGCCCTGGCGACCCAGCTGGGCGCGACGGTGTACGACCTCGAGGAGTGCGAGCTCTGCTACGCGCCGCCATTCGGCAGCGCGAAGGACCCGATCAACTTCGCCGGCATGGTCGCCGGCGCGGTCCTGCGCGGCGACATGCCGGTCACCCACTGGGACTCCGTGCAGGACGCCTTCCTGGTCGACGTCCGCGAGAACGTGGAGCTCGCGGTGGAAGAGGTGCCCGAGTCGGTCCACATCCCCCTGGGCGAGCTGCGGTCACGCCTCGACGAACTGCCACGCGACCGCACGATCGGTGTCATCTGCCGCTCCGGGCAGCGCGCGTACTACGCCACCAGGATCCTGGTGCAGAACGGGTTCGACGCCAAGGTCGTCTCTGGCGGCATGCTCTCGCACGCGATCCTTGCGCCTCCTCCGAGGCAGGCGATCCTCGCCTGAGGGGCGTTATGACCGACCAGACCAAGAAGCGGCCTGCGAGTGGCTCGGCCATCGCCTGCACTGTCGAGCAGACGCTGCTCGGCGAGGGGGTCCGGTGGGATACCAGCCGGGACGAGCTGCTGCGAGTCGACATCCTCGCCGGGCGCGTCCATCGAGACAGGGTCGGGATCGACGGACGGCTTGCCGCCGTCCGGGTCTATACGTTGCCGGGGACCGTTGGCGCGATCGCTCCGATCGAGGGTGACGAGGGGTGGCTGCTCGCCGCCGACCGACGGTTCGTCCACCTGAGCCCGGACGGCGCGACGCGCACGCTCACGGAGGTCGCGCCACGCGAAACCCGGATGAACGACGGCGCGTGCGACCCACAGGGCCGATTCTGGGCGGGCACGATGGCCAACGATCACCGTGACGGCGGCGGGGCGCTCTACCGACTCGATCGATTCGGACAGACCGAGTTGATGCTCGGTGATCTCACGATCTCCAACGGGCTCGGGTGGAGTCCCGACGGCCAAACGATGTACCTGGTGGACAGCGGGCCGCGCGTGGTCTACGCGTTCGTGTTCGATCCGGGCCGCGGAACGATCGCCGGCAGTCGCGTCCTCGTGACGATCCCTGAAGAGGTCGGGGCCCCGGACGGAATGACCGTCGACGCCACGGGCGACATCTGGGTGGCGATCTACGGGGGCGGCCGCGTCCACCGCTACTCCCCAGACGGCTCGCTTCTCCAGGTGATCCCCGTGCCAGCGGCGCAGACCACCTGCTGCGGCTTCGGCGGGCCGGGACTTCGCCGGCTCTACATCACCACCGCAACCGAGAACTGGAGCGAGGAGGAGCGTCGCGCCGAGCCCGCCGCCGGAGTCGTCTACTCGTGCGACACGAACACGGTCGGCCTCCCGGCGACGCCGTTTCGCCCTGACTCCAGCTGGTGGCAGAAGGTGACGGATGGTGTGCCAGGATGGATGGGGCGGTCGTAGACGCCGCTGCGGAGGGGGTGGGAATCGGCGTTTGTCGTTGTTGTTGGCGATGGCGATGTTCGTGTTGGTGGTCGATACGTCGTTGATGAATGTGTCGATTTCGAAGGTGGTTGGTGATCTTGGGACGACGGTGAGCGCGGTTCAGTCCGCGATCGCGCTTGAGGCGCTGATCTCGGCGGCGTTCATCTTGATCAACAGCAAGGTTGGCGATTTGATCGGCCGCAAGCGGGCGTACATCCTGGGTCTGCTGGCCTACGCGATCGGGGCGCTGGCGATGACCGTCGCCCAGGGTATCGCGGCGATCGTGATCTTCTGGGCGATCATCGGCGGTCTGGGCGCCTCGCTGTTGTTGCCGGCCATGCAGTCGCTGATCCACGGCAACTTCGAGGGGGCCGCGCAGAAGCAGACCTATGCGCTCGTGGGAGCGTCGGCGGCGATCGCCGCGGCGGTCGGGCCGCTTTTGGGGGGGTTTTTGACGACGTATCTGTCCTGGCGTGTCGGGTTTCTGCTCGAGGTGATCGTGATCGCGGTGATCCTGTCGCAGATCAAGCTCGTCAAGGACGTCCCCTATACGGGCGACCGGCAGTTCGACGTCGTCGGGGCGATCCTCTCGGTGCTGGGTATGGGCGGGGTGGTGCTCGGCATCCTGGTCTGGCAGGAAGGCGGCGACTACGTCGTGCTGTTGATCGTGCTCGGCGCGCTGGCGCTGGCGGCGTTCGCGCGCTGGCTCGTGCGGCGCCACCGGGAGGGCAAGGTCACGGTGCTCGACCCGGGCCTGTTCAGGCTCGCGCACTTCCGGCTCGGGATATCCGAGCAGACGCTGCAGAACATCACCCTCGGCGGCGCGATGATCGCCCTTCCGATCTTCCTGCAGATCAAGCTCGAGTACAACGCGATGCAGACCGGCCTGTCGCTGGCGCCGCTCTCACTCACGATGTTCGCATTGGCGCTCCTGGCCGGAAAACGAACCGGACACCGGCGCCCGGCCAGCATCATCCGCATCGGGTTCGCGCTCAGCACCCTGGGCATGGCGCTGCTGATCCCGATCGTCCCCAGAGCGACCTCGGGCTGGTACCTCGTCGTGCCGCTAATGATCGCCGGGGCGGGGCTCGGACTGCTCGTCTCCCAGCTGAACAACTACACGCTGGCCCCGATCGACGAGGAACGCATCAGCGAGGCAGCCGGAGTCAACTCCGCCGCCGGCTCGTTCGGGCTGTCGTTCGGCCTGGCCATGGCCGGCGGGATCCTGCTGGCAACCCTGTCGGTCGCGCTCACCAACATGGTCAACGACAGCACCGTGATCCCGCCAGCCCAAAAGCAACAAATCTCAAAAACCTTGGAACACGACGCCGAGGTGATGAGCAACACCCAACTGCAGCAACTCGTCAAGCACGAACCCCCCAAACTCCAAGACGACATCCTCAAGATCAACACCAACGCCACCAACCTCGCCCTCCAAGTGGCACTACTGATCCCGCTCCTAGCCGGAGCGCTGGGGCTGCTCAACTCGTTCCGGATGATGCGCCTTCCAGACCTCAAGCCCTCCCCGACGGCCGAAGCCGCCGCACTCGGGTGAACGCCTCCAACACGCCGACGACACCGGCAGGACCAGGTCATTCGTGAACACCACGAGCTTCTGCTCGGAGGACGAAACGTTTCGCTTTCTGCGACTCGTACCACTGGTTGAGCAGGCGATGGTCGACGTGGGCATCATCCTGCTCAAGTACGTTCCTGACGTGGAGTTCAGCCGCGAGTTGCGCAACGACGTTCTGGCAGGAGGCATCACGCTCTCGGTCCGACTTTGGAAGCGGCCACGGGTGAAGCGGGGCGGCCGCTACCGGGTCGGCCTCGGCGAGATCGAGGTCGACGCCATTGAGCTTGTCCCGTTCGCGGCCGTCACCCGAGAGGACGTCCGGCGAGCCGGCGAGCCCGACCGGGAGACGCTGCGCCAGCGGGCCGCGCACGCCGGACCGATCAACGAGGACACGCTCGTCTGTCGAATTGAATTCCACGCGGTGAGCCCCGGAGATCAGGGATCCACGCCTGCCGGCTAGGGCTCCTCGTCGACGCTTTCGGAGAGGTCGGCGAGGCGGCCCTCGAGGAAGCGCTGCTCCGGCCCCGGCTGGGTCAGCTCCAGGGCGCGGGTGTAGGCGACACGCGCTTCATGGCCGTGGCCGAGGCGTCTCAGCACGTCGGCGCGTGTCGAGTGGAAGTAGCGGTAGTCGTCGAGCTCGAGACCGTCGAGCAGGGCGAGTGCTGCTTGCGGTCCTTCGATTTCGGCGACGGCGATCGCGCGGTTCATCGTCACGACCGGCGAGCCGGTGATCTGCTCGAGCTGCTGGTAGAGAAGCGCAATCTCCTCCCAGTTGCGCGGCTCTCGGAGGTGGAGATCGGCGATAGCTGCCTGGACGATGTAGGGCCCGGTCCCGTGGAGGGTGAGTGCACGTTCGAGCAGGTCCCGGCCTTGCTCGATCAGGTGCTGGTCCCACAGGGACCGATCCTGATCATCGAGCAGGACGAGCTCGCCGCCCGGGAAGCGTGCGGCGCTGCGTGCGTGGTCGATCAGCATGAGGGCGAGCAGGGCGTGCGCTTCGGCTTCGTCGGGCATGAGCTCGACGAGGGCGCGGCCGAGGCGGATCGCCTCGGCCGAGAGGTCGACGCGGCCGCCGCCCCAGCCTTCGTTGAAGACCAGGTAGATGACGGCGAGCACGGCATCGAGCCGCTCGGGCAGCAGGTGGTCGGGCGGGACGGCAAACGGGATGCCAGCGTCGCGGATCTTGTGCTTGGCGCGTGTCAGGCGCTTGCTCATCGTCTCGAACGGGATGAGGAAGGCGCGCGCGATTTCCTCGGTAGACAGACCACCCAGCGTGCGCAGTGTGAGTCCGACCTGGGCATCGAGCGCGAGCGCCGGATGGCAGCAGGTGAAGACGAGCTCGAGCCGCTCGTCCGGGAACGTCGCCGTTTCGTCCATCGTCTCCCCCGTTCCGTCTCGCAGCTCCCGCTCCAGCTGCTCGGTCTTCGCCGCCAATGCCCGCTCACGCCGGATGCGGTCGATCGCGCGGTTGCGTGCGGTCGTGATCAACCAGCCCGTCGGGTTCGCCGGACTTCCGTCGCGCGGCCAGCGTTCGGCGGCGGTTGCGAACGCTTCCTGCGCGGCGTCTTCCGCCAGCTCGATGTCGCCGAAGAAGCCGACAAGCGACGCCAGGACGCGGCCCCAGTCATCGCGGAAGACCTGCTCAAGCACCGGCGAGTGGCTCCTCGCGAACCGGCCGAATCTCGATCGCGTCCGCGCCCCGCAGCTCCTGCAGTTCACCGGCGACGGCGAGAGCGCCGTCGAGGTTCTCCGCCTCGACGACGATAAAGCCGCCGAGGAAATCCTTGCTGTCCAAGAACGGTCCGTCGGTCAGCAGCGTCCTGCCTTGTTCGTAGCGCATCGTCGTCGCCGACTCGACGTTCTGGAGTCGTAGGCAGCCGGTCACGTTCGGTCGCGCCAGAACCTGGTCAACCGCGGCGTTGATCCGGCGTCGTTCATCTTCAGATATCCGATCCCGAACCTCAGTGTTGCCATAGATCAAGAGTGCGTACCTCAAGAGGTCTCCTTCCTGCGTGCAGCGGGTTATTCGCCTCTTAGACGAATAGCGCGGCGCCAGACGGACAGTACTTGCGCCTGCATGTCCGTCTGCCATCCGTCCGTTCGTCACTGAGGCAGAACCGGCCGACGAGCCGGCCACGACGAAAGGACTGGAGATGACAGATACACCGGAAACGCGTGGCGCGCTGCGCTGGGTGGTCGGGCTGACCTCGGCCGCCTACTTCATGGTCGTCCTTGATTCCGTGGTCGTGATCACCGCGCTGCCGCGCATGCATCGCGACCTGCACGTTGGCGTTTCCTCGCTGCAATGGACGGTCAACGCGTACGGCATCGCCTTCGCGGCCGGCATCATCACTGCCGCCGCCCTGGGCGATCGCTTCGGCCGCCGCCTCGTCTTCAGCAGCGGCCTGGCGCTGTTCACACTCGCCTCGGCGGCGTGTGCATTGGCCCCCAACGTGTCCGAGCTGATCGTCGCTCGCACGGTGCAGGGGCTCGGCGCAGCGGCGGTCCTGCCTCTCAGTCTCACGATTCTGACAACGGCGTTTCCGCCCGAAAAGCGGGGGATGATCGTCGGCGTGTACGGCGGGCTCGCCGGTCTTGCCGTCGCGTTCGGGCCGATCGTCGGCGGCGCCATCACCGAAGCGATCGACTGGCACTGGATCTTCTGGATCAACGTTCCGATCGGGCTCGCCGCGATGCTCCTCGGTGTGCGGCTCCTGCCGGAGAGCCATGGCACGCCGGAGCGGCTCGACCTCATCGGCGTGTCGCTGGTCACCGTTGGCGTGGTCGCGCTCGTCTGGGCGCTCATCCGCGCCAACGATGTCGGCTGGGGCAGCGCCGAGATCGTCGGCACACTCACCGTCGGCTCCTTGCTCCTCGCTGGGTTTCTCTGGTGGGAGCACCGTGCCTCCGCGCCGATGGTGCCACCACGGCTGTTTGCGAGCCGCGAGTTCGCGATCGGCAACCTCGCCGCTTTCCTGATGTCCGGCGCCACATTTGCCACGGCCTTCTTCGTGACCCAGGAATTCCAGCTCGCCCGCGGCTACTCACCGCTCGGCACGGGGCTGCGCCTGCTGCCGTTCTTCGCCACCCCGATGATCGTCTCGCCGCTCGCCGGCGCCCTCTCCGACCGGATCGGACGCCGGCCGATCATGGTCGTCGGCCTCGCGCTGCAGGCGCTTGGGTTTGTCTGGGTTGCGGCCCGCGGGTCGCTCGCCACGAGTTCGATTGAGCTGGTCGTCGCTCTACTCATCGCCGGCATCGGCATCTCGATGGCCCTCCCCACCGTCCCGACTGCCGTACTGAGCGCGGTCGCTCCGGAGGAGATGGGCAAGGCGTCCGGCATCAACTACATGGCGCAACGCTTCGGCGCCGTCTTCGCCATCGCGATCGCCACCGCCGTCTTCTCCGCCAACGGTCACCTCGGCAGCCCGGCCAGTGTCACCGCCGGCTTCAGGCCTGCTCTGTGGGCGTGTGCCGCCTTCGCCGCCCTCGCGGCGGTGACCGCGTTCGGGATCAGCCCGCGACGCACAGCGACGGCCACCCCCGTCCAGGCCACCGACCTGCCGATCGCCGCCTGAGCCCCAACCACGCAAGGAACCACCCACCCCAGAAGGGAGACGCACCAATGCCGAACATCCTGCACCGCCTCTCGATCGACGCGCCGCCGGAGCGCGTGCACCAACTAGCGGCAACCAGGGAAGGGATCCAGCGGTGGTGGACGGGCCACCCGGTCGCCGGCAACGACGACATTGGCGAGCAGCTGTCCGTCTACTTCCGCAACCCCACCGAGCCCGCGGCAACCTTCGAAGTCGTCGAACGCATCCCGGACCGCATCGTCTGGCGGTGCGTTGCGGGCCCCCGCGACTGGATCGACACGCGTGTCACCTTCGCGCTGAAGCCCAGGGCGGACGGCGGTACCACGCTGCTCTTCAGCCACCAAGGCTGGCGGCACGAGAATGAGTTCATGAACGGCTGCTCGACCAACTGGGCCGCCTACCTCATGAGCCTCAAATCCGGAGCCGAAGGCCAGGGCTTCAACGCCTACCCCGGCGGCGAGATCAGCCGGTGGGACTGAAGCATCAGGGTCAGGAACGGCGGCGCGCTCGGATCACGGCATCGACGCCCGTGCCCGCCATCGGCCGAGGACGGTCCTCGGCCACGACCAGCTCCCACAGGTCCGGATCGAGGGCGGCGAGCGCGGCCTCGAGAGATACCTGTACCTGGCCGGCCGCGGCCGTCGCCGCTCCGGTGGCCGGGTCGATCGGGCGATGGCCAACCAGGAACAGGGTCCCGCCGGGAGCGACCCCTGTCGCCATCCGCTGCATCATCTCCTCGACCGACCCGGCCACATGGACATACAGGCAGACCACAAGGTCGTACTCGCCCCGCGCAGGCGTCCAGGCCAAAAGATCGGCCTCGACCCAGTCGATGCGCGCGGCCACGTCGAGCCCCATGGCCTCGGCCGTCGACCGGGCAAATTCCAGCGCCGTCGCGGCGAAGTCAACCGCGGTGACCTGCCATCCGCGCGCAGCGAGCCAGAGCGTGTCGGACCCGTGGCCGCAGCCCGCGTCGAGAGCGCGTCCCGGACGCAGGTCGCCGACCTCGGCGGTCAGATGAGCATTCGGGGGCCGCTGCGTGACACGATCCCCGTGGTCGTACAGGGCTTGCGACCAGCGCTCTTGCCAGAAGTTCCGGTCGTACTCGTTCATGCCGGCCAGCGGCGCCGCTGCTCGTCGGCGCTCACCTTGCTCTTCGTGCCGCGCGACAGATCGGAGAGCACCGCGATCGCCTCCGGCGCGCGATCTTCGGGCACGAGCAGATGGTCGTGGTGGTAGCCGGCGATCACGTTGCAACTCAGACCGGCACTGGCGAGTGCTGCGCTGATGGCGGCGGTGAGGCCGACGGCGTCGAGCGCCGAGTGCACCCGCAGCGTGATCCAAGCGGCGACGTAGTCGTAGGCGATCCCGAGTCGGTCGGCCTGCTCGCGCGGTAGCACGACGGTCAGCCCGTCGAGCTCACGGACGGTGGCGTCGGGCGCGACGGCTCCGAGTAAAGCCTCGTCGTCGATGAACGCGAACACAAAGGACCCAGGTCGCTGTACCGGGTCCAGGCAAGACAACATCCGGTTGAGATCTCGCTCGCCCTGCATCGAGCAGACTGTGGCAGGTCGCTGGGGCGACCTTATCTGGTCGAGCCTGTGCGCGGGGACGTCCGAGCTGTTCGCTGAACTGCTCCACCCCACTGAGACGCGCGCACGAGGACGAGAGATTCATGCAGATCGGACTGGAGAGCTTGATCAACCCGGCGCTGGCGGCGCACGTTGAGGAGTGCCGGGACTTCAACGCCGCGTCGAGCCCAAAGAGCGGCCCCAGCACCTTGGAAGGCCTGCACGCGGCGCGGGCCATGCGCAGGGCCACCTCGACCGTGCCCGGACCGCCGGCTGTGGAGCAGCTCATCGAAGCCGGCGGACGGCAGGTGCCGGTGAGGATTCTCGCTCCTGAGAGCGCGACGATTCGAGGGGTTTATCTGGACGTCCACGGCGGCGGCTTCTACATGGGATCGGCAGCTCGCGGGGACGCGCGCAACCGCGGGCTCGCTGACGCCCTCGGGGTCGCGGTGGTCAGCGTGGACTACCGACTGGCCCCAGAACATCCCTGGCCATCCGCACCCGACGACTGCGAAACGGCGGCGCTGTGGCTGCTGGACCAGGCCGAGACTCACTTTGGAACCACGCGCTTGGCGATCGGTGGCGCATCGGCAGGAGCCACGCTAGCCGCGACGACGCTGCTGCGGCTCCGCGACCGTGGCGTCGCCGATGCCTTTGCCGGTGCCGCACTGCAATTCGGCACCTACGACCTGAGCGGAGAGACGCCTGCGGGTCGACTGATCGCCGACGAGTACTTCATCCAGGCCTACGCCGGCCACGTAGCCGACCGCACCAGCCCTGATATCTCCCCCGTCTACGGCGACCTGCGTGACCTGCCACCCACCCTGCTCGTCGTCGGCACCTTGGACATCCTCCTCGAGGACAACTTGGCCATGGCGGCCCGACTGTCAGCCGCCGGCGGCGAGGTCGACCTCCGGGTCTACCCGGAGTGTCCGCACGGCTTCACGTCCTTGCCGACCGCCATGGCCAGCACCGCGCTGAACGACATCGAGTCCTGGCTGGACGACTGCCTCCTCGATTTCTAGATGCGCGCCCGAGGTTGCTGGACTCAGGCGGGACCGGTTCCACCCCGGTGGCGATCCATGCGTGATTGGGGTACAACACACCTGTGACGGTGCCGTCTGGCGAACTCGATCTTGATGCGATTCGTGCGGAACTCGAAGCGCGGCGCGATCGCGAGCGCGAGCGCCTGGCGATGCTCACAAAGCGCCCCGAGCGTGGCAGCGCAGTTGGATTCGGTAAGCGCATAGGCGATGGCACGTCCGAGGCGGTGAGCCGGCTGACCGACATCGGCGTCGGCGACTCAGTTGAGCGTGGGCTTGAGCGCACAGAGCGGGCGCTGGCCAAACTCGACGAAGGAACCTACGGAATCTGTGATGCGTGCGGCGCTCCAATTGCCCGCGGCCGGCTGCGAGCAATGCCCGACGGAGTGTTGTGCCTGGACTGTGCGGCGTCCATGCCTCGGATTCGTTCTCCGCGACGTCGTTGAAGAACAGCGCGCAGTGACAACAGCGCCTCGGGCGTCGGCGCCCGCCGTGACTGGTCGTACTACTGTGCCGGGCGACTTGCCAAATGGCTCTGCGTCCAACGACCGGAGTGCCAGCGTCCGCCGACTGGTGACCCTGGGCTACATCCTGGCGGTCTCGATCCCGCCGCTCGGGCTCATCCTGGGCATCGCGCTGAGCGTCACGTCCGGGAGGCAGTACTCAAGGCACGGACTGGGGATCATCGGGCTCAGCATCGTCGCGTCGATCGTGTGGATCGTGATCCTCACCTCGGGGGCACTCACCACGTCCACGACGAGCTACTGATCCGGATCCTCGGTTCCGGTCCCAGATCTCCAGTCATCGGGGTGGGCCGGCCGGCCCACCCCGATGCCGGGCATTACTGCCTGCCGCTGCTGGAGCCGCCGACCCGCACAGTCGACCGTCGAGCGCTATGCCCAGGCGCGGACGCAAAGCCGTAACCGCTGCTACAGCGGGCGCCCGCCGGACAGGCCGGGATCCGGTGGTCGGGCGCAGTCGGGAAGGGTTGCGTACTGGTTGCGCTCGCGCTCGTGACATGAGCCGTCACCGCGCGCTCGGTGCCAGGCCACCAGGCCAGATACCAGCCGTTCTTGACGGTCGCCTGGACCGAGGTTCCGTCGCTGCGCGTGATGGTCACGCCCGTCACGCCGGGACCGATAGGCCCGTCGACCATGGTCAGTGCGTGCCCGTCGGAGTCGGACTCGCCGGCGCCATTTAGCTCGATCCTTCCTGCCGGGATGCTGGATTTCCCGCCGCGGCTGGCGCTCGAACTGATCGTGGTGCCGTTGCCCTGCACGCAGGTGGCGCCGTTGGCATAGATCGACGAGGTGTAGGGACCGCGGGCGTCGGTTAGAACCGGCGTGCCGGCACCCCTGCCGCAGTGCTGTTCGGCAGCCGCGAGCTGGCCGGGCAGCGGTGCCGTGGGGTTTGCGGTCCATCCGGCGAACGCGGGCGCGGCGCTCGATCCGAGCAGGATGGCTGCGCCGGCGGCAGCGGCCGCGCCGCTGAGGCCCAGAGCCCCCAGCACGGGCCGCGATGGCAGCGAGCGTGAGCGGGGGTGGTAGTCGGCGGCCCGCAGCCGGGCACTGGCCTCCCGGGTGATGAGCGAGGCCCGGTCGGCAAGGGCTTCGCGCAGATCGTGTTCGAGTAGATCACTCATGTGTCGGTGCTCCTAGCTTGGAGAGGAACTGGCTGCAGCGCCTCGCGCAGCCGCGCGAGTCCGCGTGAGGCGCTGCTCTTGACCGTCCCCGGCGAACAACCGAGAACTTCGGCCACCTGGGCCTCCGTCAAGTCGTTGAAGTAGCGCAGGACGAGCACAGCACGCTGGCGCGCGGGCAACTGGCCGAGTGCCTGGAGCAGTTCGGCGCGCATGTCGAGCGCCGATAGCGGGTCGACCGCGATCGAGCGCTCCACCGCTCCCGGCTCCAGTTCGCTGCGGCGCCGCGCTCGGCCGCGAGCTCCGTCGAGGGCCAGGTTGACCAGAATCCGTCGGGCGTACGCCCGCGGCTGCTCCATGCGTCGGATGCGCGGCCAGCGGCGCGCGACCTTCAACAGGCACTCTTGGACGAGGTCCTCGGCTTCGGTCTGGTCCCAGACGATCAGATACGCCGTGCGAAGCAGGTCATCGACGTGCGTAGCGACGAACTGGTCGAAGTCGGTCATCACATCGCTTAACCCCCAGCGGCGGCCGGAAGGTTCCCCAACCCCGACCCGCCGCGGGCCGAGGAGTCGCGTCCGAGTCGCCGGGAGGTTCGTTCGCAAGTTAGCGTGATCACGCACCCAATCTCACGCGATCGACAGGGCGCTTTCCCTCCTTCGCCTCGCTCGCGCGCAGACCCTGGCGAACCGATAGTACGCCTCCGCACAAAGCGAATGCCCGCGGGCGCCGCCGGGCCGATCGTGACGTCGCCGCGGGAGGACCGGTTAGGCTGGCCGCGTGAACGGGGCGTCATTTCTGGTTGAGTCGCTGGTCGCCGAGGGGGTCGATCACCTGTTCATGGTCCCCGGCGGGATGAACGATCCGTTCATGCCGGCTATGGCCGAGACGGACGGGCTCCGCACGGTCGTCGCGGCGCAGGAGGGTGGTGCGGCGTACATGGCCGACGGTTACGCGCGTGCGTCCGGCCGGCTCGGCGTCGCGTTCGGGATTGGCGGGCCCGGGATCTTCAATATGGTCACGGCGCTGGCGGCGGCGCGAGCGGATCGATCTGCCGTGTTGGCTATCAGTGGCGAAGTTCCGACGGATCGTCAGGGTCGCGGCGGCTTCCAGGACGCCAGCGGCGCGGCGCTCGACGACGTGTCGGTCGTGCGTCCAGTCACCGTGCAGAGCGTGAGCGTGACCTCTCCAGGGCTCCTTGAGAGCGAACTTCGTACGGCCGCGCTCACGGCGCTTCGGGAGCGTTCGCCGGTTCATCTCTCGGTGCCGCTCGACGTGCAGCGCGCTGAGCTCGACGGGTCGTGGGTGCCACTGCCCGAGGCGGCGTATCGGCCGATGTTCCTGGATCTGGCCGCGCTCAAGGCAGCGGTCACGGTGTTCGACGCTTCCGCCGGCGACTCGGCGAAGAATGTCGTCATCCTCGCCGGCATCGGCGTCGCGCATGCGCATGGCGCGGCGGCGCTTGCCGCTGTGGCTGAGCGCTTCGCGATTCCGGTCGCGACCACGCTCGGTGCGAAGGGCGTTCTTGCGGAGAACCATCCTCTCTCGCTTGGTGTGTTCGGCTACGGTGGCTCCCGCTGGGCGACCGAGGCAGTGCTCGACCCCGCCGTCGAGGTCCTGATCGTGCTCGGATCGGCGCTCTCGCAGCGCGACACGCTGCAGTGGAATCGCAAGATGCTCCCGTCGCGCGAGCTGATCCACGTGGACGCCGACCCGAGCCTGATCGGCCGCACCTGGCCGGCGAGCGTCCCGGTGACCGCGAGCCCGCGGCTCTTTCTCGAGCACCTTGCCGCCGTCAATGGACCGGTCGCGGAAGGGCTCGAAAGCGGCATGTCGACCCGACGTGCGTTCCTGACGGCGATTCGCGATCGCGGCCCACGTAGCTATGAGGAGGAGAACACGAGGTCCGACGCCGACCCGATGCACCCGGCGCGGATGGTGTCGGCTGCGCGTGCGGCCTGCCCGCCCGGAACCGTGCTGGCCGTCGATTCCGGCGCGCACCGCGCCTGGTGCTCGCAGTATTGGCTCACTTACGGCGGTGGCGACTACCTCTCGCTGGCCAACCTGGGCCCGATGGGCGGCGCGATCGG
Source organism: uncultured Solirubrobacterales bacterium (assembly GCA_963796885.1). Lineage (GTDB taxonomy): Bacteria > Actinomycetota > Thermoleophilia > Solirubrobacterales > Solirubrobacteraceae > Palsa-465. The sequence continues at coordinate 172,112 of CAWCNP010000020.1, read as the reverse complement.
GCTCGGCATCGGGGCAAGGCTGGCGCGGCCGGATAGACCGCTCGTCGTCGCCACCGGTGACGGCTGCATGCTGATGCACGGACTCGAACTGCACACCGCGGCACGCCATCAGGTGCCGATCGTCGTGCTCGTCTTCGATAACCGCTCCTACGGCAACATCTGGTACCGGGCGTCACGGCTCGGTTCCGGACCCGAGCAGCTGACGGACATCCCCGGGATCGATTGGCCGGGGTTCGCGAGATCGATGGGCGGCGACGGGATCTCGGTCAGCCATCCGGATGAGCTACCCGCCGCATTCGATCGCGGGTTCGCCTTCCCCGGCCCCTTCGTGATCGCAGCGCGGATCGATAAGCGCTACCCGACGCCGGTCGCGCCGTGGCGCGAAGCAGTGGCCGAGTGGGAGGACGACCACTGATGGCCCAGCTCCCGGACCCCCGCCCGGAAGCCGATCCCGCAACGCTCGCCGAGATCGAGCGCATGGCCGCCGTGCGCAGCCATTCCGACGGGCGCACCGAGCTTGGTTCTGTATACGTCGCGATGTTCAACAATCCGGCTGTGGCCCGTGCGGTCGGCGCGCTCGGCGAGCGCCTTCGGTTCGAGGGCACGCTCCCCGCCCACCTGCGCGAGATCGCGATTCTGCGCTACGCATCGCGCAGCGGCTTCGAATACGAGTGGGCGCACCACGTCCGCCCGGCAAGGCTTGCCGGGCTAAGCGACGGCACGATCGCGGCATTGGCTGGCCCCGGCGTGCCACCCGGACTCGATCCGGCCGGTTGCGCGGTCGTCGCGGCGGTCGACCACGTGGTGGAGCACGAGGAGATTCCAGACTCAGTCCAACACGAACTGACGGACGCGGTCGGGGCGTCGGGCATCGTCGAACTCGTGGCGCTCTGCGGGCTCTACGCGCTCATGGGCTACATGACGACGGCCTTCGCCATCCCGCCCGAGCCCGGACTGCCACACCACTAGCGAGGGACCATGTCACCACTGTTCCACCGGGGCGACGATGACAACGGCGGGGAGGGACATCACGGCCGACTCCCGTCGCTGGCCGAGCTCGGCCCACAGCTGATGGTGGCGGTTGACACGATCTGCTGGGATCTGCTGCCGGACAACTCGGGAGAACATGCGGGACAGCCGATCCCAGACGCCTTCTTCTCTCTGCAGGACCTGGTGACCGCGGCGCTGCAGCTCCTGCGGACCGCGGGTCTCGTGATGGAGCGCAGCTACAAGGTGGGCCAGGACCACGGGGGCGGCCAGTGGCTGGACGGCCTCGTCACGATGCGGCGCGGACGAGCGGCCCTGCCGGGCGGCACGGTCGGGCAGATCGTCGGTCGGGTGTACGCGCAGCCGGCGTAATCGGCCGGACTATGGTCAGGCGTCTACGGCAGCGACACCGTCGCCTCGATCTCGATCAGCAGTCCGGGCACGGCCAGCCCGGTGATCCCGACGATCGTCTGCGCCGGGTGCTCGGTTGAGCCTTGCACCTCTTCGATCGCGGCGGTCATGACCTCGTACTCGGTCGGCTGCGTCGTGTAGATCGTCCGCCGCACCACGTTTTCCCAGCTGGCACCAACAGCGCGCAGCGCGACCTCGAGGTTTCTCATCGCCGCCTTCGTCTGCTCACCGAGATCATCGCCGCCGATGATGCTGAAGTCCGGAGCGAGGGCGATCTGGCCGGCGATGTAGACGGTTCGCGAGCCATGAGCGACGGTCACGTGACTGAAGCCAGGCGCGGGATGCAGCTCCGGGGGATTGATCGACTCACGCGTGCTCATCGCGCTCCTTACTCTCGTGGCCATTGTGGAGAGCGTGATCCTGGGCTGAGGTCGCGTCGCTGTCAAGGCCCACGCCCCTCGGTCCAGCGCTTTAGCGTCATACTCGGACCGATCAGACAGCGGCGAGCACGTACGCACGGCCTACAAACGACCTAGACGAAATGCCGATCGCGCAATCGATCACGAGCGCCGACGACGACCGGTTGCGCATCACGACCTGGACCTTCCAGGACGGGCAGGACACGGGGCACCACCGGCACGAATACGACTACATCGTCGTGCCGATCACCGGTGGCACCTTCGAGATCACCGAGCCTGACGGATCAACGCGGGAGATGACCCAGACCGCAGGCGTTTCGTATCTCGGACGCGTAGGCACGGAGCACAACGTCATCAACCGCAGCGGTCAGACCGCCGTCTTTGTCGAGGTGGAACTCAAGCGTTGAGCCAGGGTTAGCCGGCCCTGTTCAGCCCGACCTCGGCGAAGGACGGCTGTCGAGGGGCGACCTGACTACTCCTCCCATGCCACGGCCCGCACCGGCGAGCCGCTGGAGTCGGGAACCGGGAGCGGTAGTGCCGAAAAGCGCACTCGTTTTCCGACGATGCTCTCGAGATTGCCAAGGCCCTCGAGGATGTAGACGTTCTCCTGCAGGCAGATCGTGTGCGCCGGCCAATGCGGCGGCGGGGTCGACTTGTCATACCACTTGTGAACGAAGATGCCGTCGTACAGGTGCTCGAACCCGTAGGGCTCGACCCCGACGCTCTTGATTTGGTGCTTGACGAGCCATTCGGCGCCGTCAGGGGTGACAAACGTCTGGTCGTGGATGTAATCCTCCATGCTGGTTGCCGGCTGCTCGGCGGAGTAGATGAGGACGATGTCTCCGGCCTTGACGCGGGGCCGTGCACGTTCGAGGTCTTCGCTCGTAATTCCGCGACCGTTCGCGAACGAGCAGTCGATCACGACAGCCTCGCCGATGAGGCGGTCGATCTCGACTCCATCGACGCCCGGAGTGTTGGGAACGATGTGGATCGGCGCGTCCAGATGGGTCCCGAAATGGTCATTGAGTCGCCATTGGCAAACACTTCCATGCTCGGTGTCCCAGTTGCGCAGATATGAGAACTCAATATCGGAATAGGGCGAGCCTGGCTCGGCAAACTTGCCGGCGAGGCCCACGATCGTGTCGTGGGTCATCGGGCGCGTCAGGTCGATCAATTGCGGCGACCAGGTCATGTCGTCGTCGTCCTCCGTCGTTGATTGTGAATGGCAGGTCCAACACTAAGCCTCTGACGCTCGTTGCATGAACTCCTCGAGGCGCTCGATGGGGAACCCCTCGTAGCACGCGCCGCCCCGCCCGACGACGGTTTCGGCGTTGAATAACGAATTCAAGACCGCCTCTTCGGTCGCCTCGGTCACCGCCTGGAAGAGCGGGTCGAGGTAGGCGCTCTCCTCGCGGAGAATCACGATCTGGTGTGAATCGTGGTCACCGAAATGCGCAATGCGTGCGGCGGTGCTGAAGCCGATGACGATCTCTCCGCTGCCGTGGGCAGTGATCGAACCGGTACGGGCGAGCCCGTTCTGGGCTCGGTGAAGAAGGCGTTTGAGTTGGCGCGACGAAACGGGCGCGTCGGTGGCAACAACGACGATGACCGAGCCGCCGTCGCGCGCGGAATCCGGCTGGCCGTCTTGCGCGGAGTCCGCCGTGCCGTTCTCGGCCGCTAGCCACGCACCGACCGGCCGGCCTGCGATCACGAGCTCGCGAAGCTGGCAGAGATTTGAGAGGACCAGCACGCCGATGACGGCCTGACCCCATGGGGCCCGAACAGAGCGCGAGGCGGTGCCGATTCCTCCCTTCAGGCCGAAGGCCGACATCCCCCGCCCCGCCCCGACTGCTCCCTGCTCAACCTTCTCCGTCGTAACCGCAGCGAGCGCCCGGGCCACGTGCTCCCGTCGGACGTGACGGCCGCGCAGGTCGTTCAAGAAGGCGTCGTTGCACTCCGCCACGACGGTGTTCACGGTCCCCGTGGTCGCGCCGATCTCCCGATTCTCGTCGAGCAGAAGATCGAGCAAGCCTTCAGTCACCGCCGGGATCGAGAACGTGTTCGTCAGCGCGATCGGTGACTCGAGTTGCCCCAGTTCGTCGATCTGGACAAGGCCCGTCGTCTTGCCGAAGCCGTTGATGACGTCGCAGGCGGCGATCAACTTCTCTTGAAACACGTTGCCCTTGTGCGGCACGATGACCGTCACGCCTGTCTGTACCGACCCCGAGTCGTGCGTCACGGTCTCGTGCCCGACCGCAACCCCTTCGACGTCCGTGATCGAGTTGTTTGGTCCGTGCGGCAGACGACCAAGCGCCAACCCAAGGTCGGCAGCGGACAGGAAACCTCGAGATACAGTCAGGAATCCCATTGTCGTCACGGGGTCGGACGACCGGACCACGCTCCCGCTGGGTTAGGAGGCCGCCTACACATGGCCCGCTCGTGTTCTAGCGTTCTTTCGCAGGCGAAAGGACCTGTCTTGCCTGATGAGCTTCAGACCGACGTTGTGTCCGAGATCGCGCGGTTGACAGCGACGATAGATCGTGAGGCGGCATCGGCTGACCGGATGCTGAACGACCACCCGGCGGCCGGTGAGGATGGCTATCCCCGGTGGGGAGCCGCGGAACATCGAGAGCTCAACCGGCAACTCGTGGCTCTGCACCAATGTGTGGCTCGCGCACGATCTCGGGGCGAAGATCGGCTGCTGTTGCGGGCAGAGTTGGCAACGCTGTTGTCGTTCGCCAAGACCCTGCGAGGCGATGCCGAGACGTGGCGCCTGGCCCTCCCGGAAGGCCTCAAGGAACACGAGCGCCAGCAAGCCGCCGCGCGCGCCGAGAGCGAGAGGCTGGCCACCGAGCGCGCGGCCCTCGTCGAGCGACGGGATGCCCTTCGGCGACAGATCGACCAAACGGCGAGGCGGATGGCCCGGGACAGTGGCGGCGAGTGTCGCCCGACGCTGCCGGTGTTCAGGTTCGGCGAGGATCTCAGTGTCTGCTCGGTGAGTATCAAGAGTCCGAGAAGAGGGTTTCGCCCCGGGAAGTGGTCGCTGGTCACGCTCAACGAGTCCGGCAACGAAGTGGTGATCAGAGGAAGCTAGTGTCGCTCGTGCCTCCCTCCTGACGCGCTGACCGCTGCTCTTCGCGCGCGCTAGGCTGGCGGTTCGTGGCCAACAGACGAACACTGGACGGTCCGCTGGGCCTGGTCGGGGCGGGCTACATCGGCCATCTATTCACACAGCAGTTCGCTCTCGCTGGTTACGAGGTGAGAGCCTGGTCGCCTGGCAACTCGGTGCGTACGCTGCATGACCGGTTGCGCCAGAGCCTGTCCGCCCTGGCCGAGATCGGTGCCGTACAGCCGTCGGCCGTTGAGGATGTCCTGGCCCGGGTCACCGTTCACCATGATCTGGCCATGGCGCTGGCGCCCTGCGCCGCGGTGATGGAGTCGATCGTCGAGGACGCCGAGGTGAAGGCGGCCTGCTACCGAGACGTCGAGGCTGTGATCGGCAGCGACGTCCTCATGTGGAGCGCCACATCCAATTTCCCGATGACCCGGCTCGCCGCCGACATGCGGCATCCCGAGCGGGCCGTTGTCCTCCACCCGGTGCAGACGCAGCTCATCATCTTCGTGGAAGTCGTCGCCGGCGAGCGAACCAGCGACGACACGGTCAAGAAAACGCTGGCCTTCTGCCACGACATTGGCCTGAGGGCGGTTCCCGTACGCAAGGAAATCCCCGGCTTTCTGTGGAACCGCGTCTGGTTTGCACTGCTGCGCGAAATGCTGCACCTGGTCGATATAGGTGCCGTCGATCCGGTCGAGCTCGACGCCATGGTCAGGACGACACTGTCGGCCTTCATCCCCGTGTTCGGGCCGCTGCAAATGACCGACCTCATCGGCCACGACACGTTGCGCGACATATCCAACGCGCTCTACCCCGAGCTTGCCAACGACCAGACGGCGTCATCGACCATCGAACAGCACGTCCAGGATGGCCGGCTCGGCGTCAAGAGCGGACGCGGCTTCTACGACGACAACGACCAACGCGTCGCGAAGCTCGCCAGCGAGCTGTATCGCATCGCGCGCCAGCTCGACGGCGATTCAGCCTGACCGGTCCTGATCAAGCAGGATCCGGTCTCAGCCCACAATCCCTTTCACCGCCCGACCGCCGGGGCGACCCTACTGGCAAATGGTCCCTCTCCGAGGCTACGATGGTCAGCCCTTGATCGGTTGACCGGGAGCGTGATGGGCATGGCCAAAGTAGCGGGACGGCGCATGACAGCAGATCGACGGCATTTGGCATGAGACCTACCTCGTGAGGGCAGGGGAGTACGAGGCCGTTTACGGGAACATGCCTCCGCATGGTCTGGGCAAGGCGGGCCGGCTCATGCCCGCGGCCGAGTCATCCACCGCCAGAGGTCGGCTGGGCGCGACCGCTGTGGAGGCCTAGTGCCAACCGCCGGACTGGACGGACTCAACATCAACTACCGACTCGAGGGTGACGGGCGCGAGACGGTCGTGCTGCTGAATGGCCTGGCCGATGACCTCGAGACGTGGGCCGATCAGGTGCCGGCCCTGCTCGAGGCTGGCTACCGGGTGCTGCGATTCGACAACCGAGGGATCGGGCTCAGCGACAAACCCGTGGGCCCGTACACGACAGCCATGTTCGCGGCCGACACCAAGGCGCTGGTTGATCACCTGCAGATCAGCGACTTCCACCTGCTCGGCGTGTCGATGGGAGGGATGATCGCCCAGGAGTACGCGCTCGCCCACCCGGGGGACCTGCGCAGTGTCACGCTGGCCTGCACCTACGGGGCGCCAGGCCCGTTCTGCTCGAGGATGTTCAGCTTCTGGGCAGACCTGGTCAACGTCATGGGCGTGCCGGCAGTAATGCGCGACGTGACGCTTTGGGCCTTCACGCCCGAATTCTTCGAGACACGCCCCAACGACGTGGCCGAGTTCGAGACCGCGATGCGGTTCATCGACCAGCCGATCCCGGCCTACCTGGCACAGCTGAACTCGATCCAAACCCACGACGCGACGGACAGGCTCGGATCGCTGAATGTGCCGACGCTCGTGCTCGCGGGCGAGACGGACATCCTGATCCCCGTCGAGCTCTCCCGTCAGCTGCATTCGCTGATCCCGGACGCTCGGTGGGCGACAACGAGGGGCGGGCACGCGTGCCTGTGGGAATACCCGGATCCGTTCAACCGGGCGTTCATCGAGTTCATCACCTCGGTCTCCAGCCGCTGATCCAGGCCCAGCCAGCGGGCGACCGATTCGCCACCGAGCGCCGCACCGCCCGCGGGGCGCTGCCGACCCAAGGGGCTGCGCAATTTGCGATTCGGGCTAGCAATTCTCAGCCCCACGCATCACACTTTTCCTACAGGCGAGAGCCCTTGGGAGGCAAGAGCCGACGGTACTGATTGCAGCACCAAAGCCAGGACGGAGCCGGATATCGCGCTTCTTTGCTTTTGCTGCGCTCGCGATCGTGGTGACTGCGATCGTCCTTGCCGTCAAGGCCCCGCTCCCGATCACCGGCGCCCACCACGACTCATCGAAGTCAGGCCGCTCGTCGGGGCGAAAACTCCCGCCGTACTGGACCGTCCATTCGGGCCAGACCCTCACGGACGTCTCGCTGAAGACCGGCCTGACGCTCAGCCAACTGCAGACGTACAACCGGAACGTCGACCCGGAGAACCTCCTCCCCGGCCAGCGCCTGAACCTTTGGCGCCACCCACCAACGCAGCGCCGGCGCACCAAACCCCTGGGGCCGCGGTTCTGGACCGTGCGGCCGGGAGACTCGCTCGGCCTGATCGCCGCCAAGACAGGGAACAACCTGGCCACGCTGGAGGAGCTGAATCCACGCTTCCGGGCCACCCTGCAGCCAGGGGAGCGGATCAGACTGCACCGCTGAGTCGGGCGCCTTCGCAGCGGCCCGAACCGACGGTCGTCGAGCTGGCGTCCGCAGGCGATGGCCGTGGTTTGTACGGCCCACCTTCGAGAATCGCCGGGTCGACGCGCGTGGGCAGCTCCGCTCCGCGCCGACCGCTATGGTCCGCGCGTGGCAATCACGATCTGCGTCCTGCTCTCGGCCGTCGCCGATCGTGAGGAGTCACTCGCGCGCTACGAGCACCAGGTGCTGGCGCTGTTGGGCGAGCACGAGGGTCGCGTCGTGGCACGCCTGCGGGCGATCGAGGGCCCGTTCACCGAGGTGCAGATCCTGGAGTTCGCTTGCGCGGAAAGCCTCGCGAGGTTCCAGGACGATCCGCGGCGTCGGGCCCTGTCCGACCTGCGAGAGGCGTCGATCGCCTCGACGACGGTCCTCAGGGTTGAGCCCATCGGCTGATCGACCCTCGTCGTCTTCCTGAGGGGTCAGTCAGGGTACTCGTCCTTCCGCCAGGCGCGGGTCTCGCTCGCCTGCTCCTTGGCTGTTCGCTTGAGGAGGAACGAGTGATAAGGGGCGACGAACGGATCGGGCGCCATGACCGTATACGTGTGGTAAACAGTCCCGTTATCGCGGGCGAAGGCAATGAAGCTCGGGCCCTCGCGCAGACCGTCCTTGAGCTCGGCCCCGATCTGTCGCCCCCACTCTCGCAGCCACTCGGGCGGGTCGTCGATCATCGCCTTGACCTCGGGGATCCGTTCCGCCTGCTCGGGCGTGAGCGCCAGACCGAAGTCGAAGGCAAAGTCGGTGTCGTAGGTGGAGACGTAGGGGAACTGCCAGCCCATGCGCTCCTTGTAGGCCCGTAGCCGATCTATCTGCGCGCGCGAGAAGCAGATCAGCGTCACGTCGCGGTGGTTGAGATGAACGCGCGTGGCGCCGAGCTCATCGCCGAGATTCGAACAGCCCGGACAGGCGCCCAGCTCGTAGTCGGGGCCGAACATGATGTTGTAGGCGAGGAGCTGGGAGCGTCCGTCGAAGAGTTCGGCGAGGGTCTTCTTGCCGTCCTCGGTGTCGAACACGTACTCCTTCTCCACCGCGACCCACGGGAGTTGGCGGCGTTGCTCGGTCACCTTCTGGCCGAGCTCGGCGTATTGCGCCTCGAGCTTGGCCAACTCAGCGCGGGCCGCCTGCCATTCCTCGCGAGTTCCAATCCTCTGGTCAGCCATCATGACCTCCTCTGATTCGCTGCGTGGGCTAGGGCCGTGGTCCCATCGACGGCACCGGTCGGCACCTGTACGTTACGACCCCCCGGCTACCCAGAATTCATCGCTCGCGTCACCCACTCCAGCCGTCGTTCGTTAGCCGTTTTGCTAACAATATCGCTCACCCGGCCGTAGCCAGATGAGGGAGCAAGCCATGCCCGTACACACCACCGGAACCCGCGACGAGTGGCTGGCGGCCCGCAAGGAGCTGCTCCAGCGCGAGAAGGAACACAGCCGACAGGGTGACGAGATCGCCCGCATCCGCGAACGCCTCCCGTGGGTTCCGCTTGAGAAGGAGTACCGCTTCGAGACCGACGAGGGCACGAAGACGCTCGCCGGGCTCTTCGCCGGCCGCTCGCAGCTCCTCGTCTATCACTTCATGTTCGGCGTCGGACTCAGGGTCCAAGATGAGACCGAGGGCTGCACCGGATGTTCGTTTGTGGCCGACCATTTCGATGCGGTCCTCCCCCACCTCGGCGGCCACGATGTCACCCTGGTCTGCTCATCGATGGCCCCGCTCGAGAGACTGCAGGCGTACAAGCGGCGGATGGGCTGGCAGTTCCCGTGGGTGTCCTCGTTGGGAAGCGACTTCCACTACGACTTCGGGGTCGCTTTTACCGACGAGCAACGGAGCCGTGGAGCGGAGTACAACTTCGAGCCCGTCGATGATGTGGATCCGCAGCGCGAGGGGCTGAGCGCCTTCGCGAACCAGGACGGAGCCGTGCACCACACCTACTCGACATACGGCCGCGGCGTGGAAGCACTGATGGGCACCTACCAGTACCTCGACCTCGCCCCCGCCGGTCGCAATGAGGCGAACCTGCCGTTCGGGGCGGCGTGGTGGCGACGCCACGACGAGTACGACGCTAAGCGGGAAACAGCGCCGGCATCGCCCCGAGCGGCGCGGGGCGGGCGATGAAATAGCCCTGGCCGAACGGGATCCCGAGCTCGCTCACGGTGTGAAACTCGTCCGCGGTCTCGATGCCTTCGGCGACCATCTCCGCACCGGTGTCGTGCGCAAAGCTCACCAGTGCAGCGGCCAGCGCGCGGCGGGCCGGATCAAGATCAATTCGGCGCGTGAACTGGCGATCGAGTTTGATCAGGTCGGGGGCCAGGTTGACGACATGAGCCAGACTGGCGAAGCCCGCCCCCGTGTCGTCGATCGCGAGGCGCGTGCCCAGGGCGCGCAGGGTCCGCAGAGCGGCACGGATCTGCGGATAGTCATCGATTCTCAGGTGCTCGGTCAACTCCAGCACGACACGCTCGGGAGCATGCGAAGACAGCAGTTCTACGAGCTGGGGGGCAGCAATCGCCTCCGGGCCCAGGTTAATGGCCAGGAACGCCGGGGGTGGAAGCTGCTCGAGCATCTCGAGAGCCTGTTCGATGGCCGCCAGCTGAAAGCGACTCCCAAGCCCCACCGCGTGAGCGTCGCTGAACCACACCTCCGGCGGTTGCGGCGGCGCGAGCGGGAATCTGGCCAGCGCCTCCACCCCGACCAGCCGGCCGCTATCCACGTGGACGATCGGTTGGCAGAGGAACCGGAAGCTGCGTTGCGTGAGGACGCGCTCGACGCGATGGCGCAGGCGCGGACTCGTGTCGGTCGTCGGCCGGGCCATGTCTAGCGCCAACTCACCCGCAGCCGCCCAACCGTCGAACCCGGCGCCTTCGCCGCGGTCGGGCCAGCGAGAGAGACCCCGCTCACCGAGGCCTGACGCTGACTGCCGAGAACACCGATCAGGACCTAATCGCAATGCTGATGGAGCACAGATCGAAGGCACCAAACTGGCGGCCGGCGCGCCGGTGTGGCCAGCTCCACGACCTTACCGCCGCACTGACCGTGGTTTGTGGTCACAGCGTGCAAATGCACACATTTACGGTGCCTCGACATCCCACCGGTGCAGCTTCGAGACCACGGAAACTCCAGAAGCCTGCGTTCCGGCCTGAACGCCGGGATGGGTTGGGACTCGGAGTATCGTGCCCGGTGGCACGAGATGGGCCAAGGAGCAGAGAACGAGCCGTCCGAGCCTCGTGAGGGGAGGGTCGCGGAGCTGGCGGCGCGTACGCCGGTGCCGTCCTCGCCGGCGACGATGTCGGGGCCGAGATTGTCATCCGCGAGGCGATGGATGCCAATCTCAGCACGGGCGAGATCGACGAACGGCTGATCGCCCCGGCGCTGTGGCTCGTGGGCGAACTTTGGCAGCGGGTGGAGATCTCCGTGGCCGACGAGCACCTTGCCACTGAGATCACTGTCCGTGTGCTGGCCCTTCAGCGGGAGGCTCAGCGCGTCGTGCGATCGCGAAGCCAGAGCAGGGTATTGCTCGCCACACCCAGCGGCGAACGCCACATAGTCGCTCTTCAGATGGTGGCCAATCTCCTGCGCGGCGCCGGCTACGAGGTCGTCATGCTCGGCGCGGACGTGCCCGTCAATACGCTCGGCGCGGCGGCGCAGCGCCACGGCGCGGCGGCAATCTGCATGAGCCTGACGATGCCGGGCGGGATGGAGCAGATACTGAGGGCAGTTGATGAAGTTCGGCGGCACTTGCCGTCCGTGGGTCTCGTGATCGGCGGGCGCGGGCTGACGGCAGACGGGCACCTCGGCCCCCAAATCCACCCCTGCTGCCGTGTCTCCGAGGCGGTCGAAGCGGTAGACGCGATCATCAAGCGCGCGGCCCTGAACTGACCCAGGCCGCCGACAGGCAGACATCGATACGGAGGTGTGTCGTGGGAGAAATACACGTGCATGAGTTCATGAGCCTCGACGGCGTGATCGACGCACCGACGTGGACGGCCGGATACGGCTTTGACCCCAAGATGGGAGAGGCAATCGGCGCGATCACGTTGCGCTCCCGCGGCATTCTGCTCGGGCGTACGACGTACGAGATGTTCGAGCCGGCATGGTCGACGCGGACGGTGGAAGACGATCCCGGAGCGCCGTTCTTCAACGACACCACCAAGTACGTGGTGTCCGGGAGCCTCACCACCGGGACGTGGCGAAACTCCGAGGTCATCGGCTCCTACAGCCCGGATGCCATCCGCGCGCTCAAGCAGGAGATGGACGGCGCCCTCTATGTCAGCGGCAGCGGCACGCTGGTCCGCGCGATGCTCGCCGACGATCTCGTCGACGCGCTGGCTGACACGAGTGTGCGACGCCGCACAGTGCGGCATTCGTCACACGCATGGTCACCAGGCCCGACATAGCCTCGATCGGGCTATGAGTGCTACAGCCACACACCAAATCCCGCCGCCGGCGACTGGGGCCGCCGGCCAGTACCCCGCTACCGACCGGCCACGACTCCGTGACCGGCTCACCGCACGCGTCCGGGCACGGAAGCTCGATCTGGCCCTGGCCGCCGGCGCGCAATCGGATACCGACGCAGGCCTCGCCCTGCGCGCAATGCAGTTGACAGATGGGGCTCACCGGCGCGCGCTCGCCGACACGTTGCGGCAAATTGTCAGCGAGGCATACCAGCCCGTGGACGTTCCGTATCTCCGCAAGCCTCCGTGCCGGGATCGGGTCATCGAGGCGAGCGACGAGCTGATCCGACTGGCCAACTCGCTGGCTCACCCGGGACCGGTCGCAGTCCGCGGGATCGCTCAGACCCAGGCGCTGCTCAGCGATGGCACGGGTCCGCTCTACAACCGTGGGAGCCGGGTCGACCTGCGCCTCCACACGATCAGCGCCACCGAGAACCTGAGCACCGCCCCGGCGTAGGAACCCCGCCCGAGCGTCGTTCTGACTGAGTGATAGTGGATTGGGCGGGGCTGGCGCCAGGGCGCCGCCCCGCCTGTTTCCATCACCTTCGCTTCGGCCACGGAGGTCTTAGGATCCGCCGATGCTCGTCCTCGCGGGCCACGACATACGCCGGCTGCTGGACCTCGACGCGCTGATCGACGCGCTCGCCGCCGCCATGGCCGACCTCAGTGCGGGGCAGGCGTCGGCACCCGATCGCATCGCCGCCTTCGTCCCCGAGCACGACGGCCTGCTGGCCGCGATGCCCGGATACGTTCCCTCGCGCGAGGCCCTGGTGAGCAAGCTGGTGACTCTGTACCCGCGCAACGCCGGCACCGACATCCCCACACACCAGGCGACGATCGCAATGTTCGATCCGCGCACGGGGTCGCCGACCGCCCTCCTCGACGGAACCGAGATCACAACCGTCCGCACCGGGGCGGCCTCGGCGCTGTCGGTCAGGCTGTTGGCGCGCGAGGACGCCGCCGTCGTAGCGATCGTTGGCACGGGAGTGCAGGCGCGCTCCCATGCCCGTGCGGTCGTGCGGGTCCGCCCCATCTCCGAGATCCGGATCGCCGGCCGCGACCCGGGCAAAGCCGGCGTGCTCGCCCGCGATCTGGCCGAGGAACTGGGTCTCCCCGTGCGGGCCGCCGCGTCCTATCAGGACGCGCTGGATGGTGCTGATGTCGTGTGCGCGACGACGCACGCCAAGGAGCCTGTTGTGCGCCGCGAATGGCTGGCGCCGGGAGCCCACGTGACCTCGGTGGGCTACAACCCAGCTGGACGCGAGCTCGATGACCAGACCGTCGTGGACGCACTCGTGTGCGTCGAGTCGCGCCACGCCGTGCTCGCCCCCGAACCCGCCGGAAGCAATGATCTCACTCAACCCATTCGCGACGGCCTGATCTCTCCTCAGCACATCCACGCCGAACTCGGCGAGCTCGTGTCCGGCACCAAGTCGGGACGCACGTCCGAGGAGCAGCTGACCCTGTACAAGTCGGTCGGCGTCGCGGTTCAGGACGCCGCCGCCGCTGCGCTGGTCCTTGCCAAAGCCCGGGAGATCGGCGCCGGGCTCCAGGTCGCCCTCTGAGCGCGTTTTAGCGGTTCTTTGGTCCGGTTTTGCTGCCGCCACTCACAGTGCTGCACGGCATGATGAAGATGAACAAGGCCTCGAGCGTCGGTCGCATGGCCGACGGGCTCAGGAGTGCCGGACTGCCGAACAGCTTCGTCCTCGCGGTGACGGCGAGCAAGATCTACGCGCTCGAGGATAAGCAGCGCAGCGGAGAGCTCGTGGGCGGCAAGGTGCTGAAATCCTGGGACCGCGAGGGTTTCCAGGCTCGGCTCGGCACCCCGGTCACCAACCCGGGCCTGGGCGTCCCCGACGACCGCCAGGTCCTCATCCTGCTGCTGCCGATCGAGGGCGGCAACAACCGCTATCTCCAGGCCGCGGCGCGGAATACCGCCCACACCCCCGGCATGCCCCGCAAGGTGATGGTGGCCAAGGACTCCCCGAGTCAGGCCGTCATCGACACGCTGGTGTCGGCCAGCGCCGGCCCCAACATCATGATCGGCGCCACCAGCGTCCAGGACCTGATGGCCCAGGCCGGACAGGCCGCCGCGCCGGCGCCCCCCGATCCCATGGAGCGGTTGAGCAGGCTGGCGGATCTTCACCAGCGCGGCGTCCTCACCGACGAGGAGTTCTCCGCACAGAAGGCGAAGATCCTCGGCCAGGTCTAGGCCTGGACAGCTCACCCGTCACCGGCTCTCATCAGGCATGATCGCGACATGCCACATGAGCTCAACGTATTCGCGCCTCGGTCCCTTGGCCGGTGCTGGGCATTTCCATCCGGCAGCGCCGGCGACTACCTCGCGCTCACGCTCGACGCGATCGGGGCCGATCGAGGCTCGTGACGCGGGTGCGCGAGAATCAACTGCGGTGACTAGGGCCTCGATATCGAGTGGCGAGACGTCGCCATCGCTGGTCAGGATCGTCCAAGAGGTCGGCGATGACCTTCCCGGCTACCGCGAGAAGACCTCGCCCGACGGGATGCTGACGATCGCGTTCACCGATATCGAGGGCTCGACCGAGATGATGGAGGAGCTCGGTGAAGCTCGGTGGATCGAGCTGATGATCGCCCACGACCGGATGGTTCGCGACTGCGTCGGCGAGCACGGAGGCGACGTCGTCAAGTCGCAGGGCGACGGATACATGATCGTCTTCTCGAGCGCGAGCGCCGCGCTCGACTGCGCGGTTGCGCTCCAGCGCGTCCTCACGCGGTACCACCGGCGCGAGCCTCCTGAGACCCTGCGCATTCGCGTCGGGCTGCACACCGGCAACATCTTCCAAGCCGACCATGACTTCCTCGGCAAGGCGGTCGTGCTCGCCGCCCGGATCACCGGTCGGGCCCAGGGAGGCGAGATCCTCGTCTCGGCCGCCTGCAAGAGCTATACGGCCCGTCTGGGGCGGTGGCGCTACGGCGACGCGATGGAGCTCCGCCTGAAGGGATTGGCGAGCGTCGAGCGCGTCTATTCGCTCGACTGGTGACCCCGTTACGCCCCGAGGATGCCGACCGAGGCGCCGTTTGAAAACACGATCTCCGTGGGCACGAGGGCAAGCCTAACCGAGCAGGTGGCGGCTGAGGAACTCGACCTGGTCAGCGACGGCACGCTCAAACACCTCTCCGACGTAGATGTCGAAGTGGCCACCGGGATACGTCCGGACCTCCGAGTTGGGTGCTCGCTCCGCCGCGGCCCGCGCGAAGGCCACGGGTGTGATTGCGTCATCCTCGGCGAGCGCGAAGAGGATCGGTGAAACGATGCGCCCGGCGTGAAGTCCGGGCCGGTAGGCGCTGACCCGGAGGACGATCCGGGCCGCGGCCTGGTTGTGCCACGTCGAGCCGGGAGGATCGATTCCGCGGAAGCCCGGCTCAGCATCGGGGGTGTTCATGACGGCCAGCGATCCCGGCGGCCCGACGCTCGCCACCGTATACGGCGACCGGCCGAGCAGCGGGCGCGGCTCGCCCGAGCTGGCGCCGAAGTGCCGGCAGTCGAACACCAGGGCGGCCATCCCAGCCGCCGCGAAGCGCTCGGCGTAGGCGTCGAGGCGCTGCACGCAGCGATCCTAACCGCACTCGGATCTCTCAACGGCCAATCTGACTAGTCTCTGCCACAGCCGATGGCCGAGGTCAGCAAGCCCACCGACAATCAGCGGGATACCGGTTCTTGGTTCCCGGTACCCGACGAGGCCGACCTCCCCTTCGACCTGCAGGGACTGTTCGCCAAGGCCCGCGAGCGGCTGGGCTTCGTTCCCAACGTGTTTCGCGTCTACTCGTTCCGCCCCGAGCGGCTAAGCGCCTGGTTCGCCCATTTCCGGGCCCTTCACCGCCCCACCGATCAGCTCAGCGCGCCCGATCGCGAGATGATCGCGGTCGTCGTCAGCGCGGCCAACGGCTGCCTCTACTGCCTCGTGGCCCATGGCGCCGACCTGCGCCGCGAGCTGGCCGACCCGGTGCTCGGCGAGCGGATCTCCTACGACTGGCGCCGCGCCGACCTCGATCCGCGCCGGGCGGCCATCTGCGCCTACGCCGAGAAGCTCACGCTGCGCCCGCGCGAGGTCACCCGCGCCGATCTCCAGAGCCTGCTCGACGTCGGGCTGAGCCGCGAGGAGGCCTGGGACGTGGCCGAGATCGCGGCCATGTACAACTTCACCAATCGGATGGCGATGGCCACCAACATGCTCCCCAACGAGGAGTACAGCGGCCAGGCACGGCCGGGTTAGCCGTCGAGGCTGGCGGCGATCATCAGGGCCGCACGCTCCTGCGCCGCGTAGGTGGCGCGCAGCGCGGGCACGACGTCATCACCGTCGGCCGCGGCCGGCGGCGGGTGCTCGACGAGTTCCTTCCGGACCTCGCTCCCGAGCGACTCACCGCCGACGACGTCGGCCAGAGCCGCCAGGGCGTCGGCACGCACTCGCGCTCCCTCGACGAATGAGCCGATCACCGTCTCGCGCGCCAGCGGAGCACGGCCAAACACGCGAGCGTGCAGAACGGCCGGGTTCACCGCGTGCGCGCGCAGAAGCGCGCGCCGCTCGCTGGGCGAGAGGCCGGCTGCCTCGGCGAGATGGTCAATGGCCCGGGTAAGCCCCTGAGCGTCGACGGGCAACGACGCCGACAGCTCCGGGGGCAGGCGCTCGATCAGATCGGCGTGGTCCTCCGCGGCGGCGCTGAGCAGCGCCTGCACCCGATCACGATGCGTTTCCTCCAAGACCGCCTTACGCCGCGCCGCCGAACGCCGCATCGACGATTGCCTGCGCCGCCGGTCCGTACGGGGGCGCGAAGGCCTCGAGCATGTCACCCTCGCCACGGACGAACACCGCTCGCGGGTTGGAGAACTCGCGGAACCCCTCGATGCCGTGGTGGCGGCCGGAGCCACTCTGGCCGATGCCGCCGAACGGCAGTGACGGCAGCGCCCCGTGGACTGCGGCCGAGTTCACGCAGGCGCCACCGGAGGTGGTGCGGAGCAGGACCTCGTCGGCGACGCCCTCGTCGTGGGCGAACACATACAGGGCCAGCGGCCGCTCGCCCGCGTTCACGTGATCGATCGCGTCATCGAGTGCGTCGTAGGCCTTGACCGGGAGGATGGGGCCGAAGATCTCCTCCCGCATGAGCTCGAGATCGTCGGGCGGGTCCATCACGAGCGACATCGGCAGCTGCCGGGCGGCCGGATCGAGATCACCCGCCTCTTCGAGCGGCCGCACGTCGCAGCCCGCCGCCCGCGCGTCCTCGAGCAGGCCCTGAATGCGCTCGACATGGCGGGCCGAGATGATCCCCGTGCAGCTGTCGGAGCGGCAGTAGCCCGGCATCGACTCGCGCACGTGGTCCGCCGCCAGGCGCGCGAATTCCTCGAGCTGTCCGCGCGGCACCAGGCAGTAGTCGACCGAGATGCACATCTGCCCGTTCTTCAGTGCCTTCGTGCCGAGCACCTGCTTGACCGATTCGGCGTCCACGCTGTCCTCGGTGAGGATTGCCGGGCACTTGCCCCCCAGCTCGAGCGTCACCGGCACGAGCTGCTCGGCGGCAACCTTCGCGATCTCCCGACCGATCGCCGGGCTGCCGGTGTAGAGCAGGTGATCCCAGCGCACGCGGTTGAAGGCGCGGGCAAGCTCGAGCCCGCCGACGACGACGTCGACGCGGTCGCGCTCGAACGTGGCGCGAATCATGTCGCGCAACAGCTCTCCGCACGTCGGCGTGTATTCGGACGGCTTGATGACGACGCGATTGCCGGCCGCCAACATCTCGATCAGCGGACCGACCGAGAGGTCAAAGGGAAAGTTCCAGGGGACGATGTTGCCGATCACGCCCTTGGGCTGCGGCTGCACATACGCTCGCCCCGACCCGAACAGCGCCGGCTCGACGTGGCGGGGCTCGGGCGCCATCCAGGTGGGGAGCTGTTCGGCCGCGTAGGCGGCGCGACCGGCCGGTCCGAGGACCTCGATCAGGTCAGCGGCGAGCGGCGGGTGGACACCGAAATCAGCACTCATCGCCTCCTCGATCCGCGCCCGGTGGCTGACCAGCATCATGGCCAGCGCCCCGAGCAGCGTCTGGCGCTCCTCAAGCGAGGGGAATGGGTCGGCGAGGAAGGCAGCCCGCTGGCGGTCGACGATCTCGTGGAGCTCGGCGATGGCGGCGGCGTCGTCGCTCGTCGTCGCGGTGCGGTTCTCGGTGATCGCCATCCTTGTCTCCTCTGGCTCGATGGGATGAGAGCATTGGCACGTGGGTGCCGCAGGCCAACCCTATTATCGACCCGACCTCGCCCTCGTGCATGACCGCGGGTTCGCCTTCCACGCCGCGGCTTGCGCGCCCGGAATCCTCGAGTTCCTGGCCCCCAAAGGGTCATCGCCCGGAGGGGTGAGTCGGGGCCGGGCTTGGACGGGGTCTCTCCGAGCCACCGGGGTCCCCCCCACCCGCGCCCTGATTTCGTAATACCCGCCGCGCGACGATCGCCGAGAGTGACGAGGACGGCCGTGGCCGCCGTGTTCGTCAAGGTCGCGCCGGCGGCCGTGGCGAGTGTGACGCTGACCGCGTCCTCACCCGGCGAGCAGCCTGCGCTTCTGTTCGTCGAATTCCGCGTCGGTCAGCTCACCGCGCTCGTGAAGCGCGGCCAGCGCGGCCAGGTCGTCAACCATCTTGCCGTTGCTCTCCGGGGACGAGGCGCTGGCGGCGTGCGCGCCGGCCATGGCCGGCTGCTCGGAGGCGTTGAACATCTGCTCGGCGGCCTGGAGATGTGCGCGGCCGCGCTTCAGCGCATCGAGGGCGCGCTCGAACTGGTAATTGTCGTCCGGTTTCTGCAGGCGCTTTTCCGCGTCCTGGTAGCAGTCGATCGCCTTGCTGTACTCCTCTTTCCCCGCGGCACTGGCGTTCGGCATCGAGCTGTCGATATCGAGCGTCCCGATGTCCTCCCCGAGCTTGATGAAGTCCGCCTGGGCCTGGGCGTGGACGTCCAGGGCCTCCTCCTTGCGCCAGTGCGAGGAGCGCATCGAGCGTCGGACAGCTCTTGTGACCGGCACCGCCGCGACCATCAGAACGATGGCAACCCCGATCAGCGCGGCGATCAGCCCACCACTGCCGCCCCCGCTCGCGCTGCGCGACCCACTCGGGGAACCGCTCGATCCGGGCGCTCCGTTTGACGTGGTCGTCGGCGCGGTGACCTGCCCCTGCGACGGCGACGGACCGTTCTGTTCGGAGGAGTTGGCGCCCGGGTGACCGGCCCTCGCGTCGGCCCGTGCGAAGCTGTCGATCGTACGTTGCATCTGGACGTAGAGCGAATCTCCCGGGCGGTCGACCGCGGCGCCCAACCGATTCCCCGCACCCGTGCCCGACCCCCAGGTCGTGCTGACGTGGTAGTTGTAGCCCGAGACGACGACCACCACACCGTTGCGGTTGATCTGCTCGGAAATCGCCTCGCTGAGGTCACCGGTCGCCTTCGTGCTGAAGGGTGTCACGATCGCGATCGCGATCCGGCCCGGATCCTTGTGCGCGATCCGCGCCCTCAACGCGCGGACCTCACCGCCCGTCAGCGACGGACTCGGCCTTCCGTCGAGCTGGACCGGGGCCTGCTTCAGCGCCGCCACGAGTGGCTGCACCTCGACGTCGCCTACCCTGACCAGGATCGCCGCCGCCGGCGCAACGATGGCCAGCATGGCGACGAGAGTCGCAGTTGCTGCCCGCCTAGCTAGCCGCCGTCCCCAGTCCACGCCGGTAATTATCCCCGTTCGTCAAAGACAGACCGACAGCTGTCGTTGGACGGCAGCGGGCAGCGAAGCGACCGGGCATCGGTAGTTGCTGGTCTCGAGCACGGGACGCCACAGACCGGCGGCGCGGTGGAAGATCGCCACGACCGACCAGTCGTAGCGACCACATGCGCTGCGGCGGTCGAAATCGACCCGCGCGTACGCGGCGTTCGAGCTCGAGGTGGTCACGCTCAGGCAGCGAAGCGGGTACCCGTAGGCCGCCGCAACGCCAACCGGCCCGCGGGCGTGCGCCGGGCTCAGCGCCTCGTTCCCAGGGTCGGACAGTGCCGCCGCGGCGATCGCGGCGATCGCCACCACGACGGCGATCGCGATCGCCGGCGGGATCCGCTCCCAGAGTCGACGGCTCCGCTGCCAGGCTGGACGGCGGTCGTGACCGGGAAGCACCGTCACCCATACCTCCGAGGTCTGCTCCTCGCCCTCGATCCGGCGATCTGGCATCCCCTTCTCTGCCACGCACCGATTATCGCGCCGCCCGACCGCGCGATCGGTCCACACCCCCACCAGGCCGATGAGCACGACGTCCGCCCGGCAGGACACAGTAGGGGCCATGAAGAACGACCGCTTCGCCTCGATCGCCGACTACGGCCTGCTGGCGGATTGCAACTCCGCTGCGCTCGTCGACCGAGACGGGTCCGTCAGCTGGCTGTGCCTTCCGCGCTACGACAGCGCCGCGGTGTTCTCGAGGCTCCTGGATCCGCAGGGCGGGCACTTCTCGATCCGTCCGACCTCGTCGTATTCGAGTGAGCGTCGCTACCTCCCCGGAACGCTGGTGATCGAGACGACGCTCGTCACCGAGGCGGGCCGCGTGAAGCTGGTCGACGCACTGGCTTTTGCTGAGGGCCAGCGGCATCACGACCTCGGCCTCGGCGCTCCCCACCTGTTGCTGCGGCTCGTCGAGGGTGTTGAAGGTGAGGTAGAGCTCGGGCTCGAGGTAGCACCGCGTCCCGAGTACGGGCTCGTCAAGCCGCTGTTCCGCGCGACCGACACCGGTGGACGGACGTTCGGCGGCCCCAACCAGATCATCGTCAGCGCCGGCGTCCCGACGGCGATTGAGGACGCCACGATGCACGCGACCTTCAGCGTCGCCGCCGGCGAACAGGTCGGGTTCGCGATGCAGTGGGTGCCACCCGAAGGGCCCGCCCCGGAACCGTTCGATTCGGAACTGGTCGCCGCGCGCATCAGGGACACCGCTTCCGGCTGGGGCTCATGGGAGGATAAGCACGACATCTACGACGGGCCGCATCGTGAGCTCGTGCGGCTCAGTGCCCGGGTGCTCAAGGGCCTCACGTACCGTCCGACCGGCGCAATCGTCGCAGCCCCGACCACGTCGCTGCCCGAAACCGTCGGCGGCGAACGCAATTGGGACTACCGGTATGCATGGATCCGAGACGCCAGCCTGACGCTTGAGGCGCTGTACATCGGCGCCTGCTCGGACGAGGCGGTCGACTTCGTGTCTTTCATGACCAGCTCCGCTGGTGGGCGAGCCAGCGAGCGCTCGCTGCAGATCATGTATGGGATCGGCGGCGAGCACGACCTGACAGAGCGCGAGCTGCCCCACCTGAGCGGATGGCGGAGCTCAGCGCCGGTTCGGGTTGGCAACGGGGCGTGGGGGCAAACCCAGCTCGATGTGTATGGCGAGCTGCTGAACGCGCTGTACACCTATCGCGAGCAGCTGGGCGAGCTGCACCCAGAGATTCAGCGCTTCGTGGCAGATCTGGCCAACACGGCCGCCCGGCGCTGGCCCGAGACCGATGCCGGCATGTGGGAGATGCGCGGCGAGCCGCGCCATCATCTGTCCTCAAAGGTCCTGTGCTGGGTGGCTCTGGACCGCGCGATCGCGCTGTCCGCCCAGCTCGGTGACTACGCGGAGGTGGACCATTGGACCGCCGAGCGCGACCAGATCCGCACCGCCATCCTGACGCGCGGCTGGAACGAGGCGCGGCAGGCCTACGCTCAGTCGTTCGACTCGGACGAGCTGGACGCCGCCCAGCTGCTGATGCCGATCCTGGGCTTCCTGCCCGCCACCGACGGGCGAATGCGCTCGACGATCGAGGCGATCGCGAGCGAGCTGACAGAGGACGGACTCGTCCTGCGTTATCGCAACGACGAGGGGCTGAACGCGGACGGGCTTACCGGCGAGGAAGGGACGTTTGTGATCTGCTCGTTCTGGCTGGTCTCCGCGTTGGCCAAGGCGGGCGAGGTCGACCGGGCCGAGCGGCTGTTCGACCAGCTCGTGGGCTACGCAAACGACCTCGGATTGCTGGCCGAGGAAATCGACACGACGAACGGCGAGCTGCTCGGGAACTTCCCCCAAGCATTCAGCCACATCGGACTGATCACCGCGGCCCGGGAAATCGACAAGGCGCGCGGCGTCGTGTCGTGAGTCCGGCCTGGGTTCCCGCGGTGTGGCCGCCCGTTCCAAGCGCCATCTCCGTGAAGATCGACGCTTCGACACGTACGCAGGTCCCGTCGACGCCGCGGGCCTGCATCGTCGGATCAGCCGATTACGTCATACCTCCGGACTGGCAACGACACGCGGCCCGAACCGAGTTGGGCGTGAGCCCACTCGAGATCGATAGCGGCCACTCGCCGATGGTCAGCCATCCCGGCGAGCTGGCGGATGTCCTGGATCGTCTGGCTCGGGCACAGCCCTGTGGTCCGGGGTGCGTCAGCGGAGCCGGGGGTCTTCCTCTTCGACGGTTCGCTCGGCCGTGGGCAGAGCCTCCAGCCGCGCGTCGGGAATCGGCTCGCCACTGACGATCGACAGTCCATAGGTTCCGGCCGCCAGCCTGGCCTCAGCCCGCTCGAGGGCGGCCATCTGATCGCGCAGCTCCTGGCGGCGCCCCTCGTCGCGCTCGTCCTGGTAGAGGTCCTCGGAGTCGACGTCGCCGGGCTCGAGCCGGTCGGATCCCTCGAGCGGACCCTCGCGGTTCAGTGCGGCGATGTCCTGTTCGATCCGGGTCCGCTCGCGGGCGAGCAGTTGCTGAGCGCGCTCTGGGTCCATGTGCGGAGCCTAGATGATCCAGTCGCTTCGGCGCTCTCGCGCAGCGCCGAGCCGGAGCCCAACCGGCGGCGCTCCTACGGCTCGACGGTGTCCACGACCTCAAACACGCCTGACACGTGCTCGCTCTCCACGAACGCGGACAGGCGGTCGACGCGCTGATTCTCGTCGGCATCGGCCTCGCCGCGCCAGCGGTGATAGTCGTCCTTGCTCATGTCGAACAGACCGAAGGAGATGACCTCGTCCTCGTCGCGAATATTGCGTGCGTGGTACGCCCGCTGGAATCCGGGGGGATAGTCGGTGCCCGGGTCCCACGCTGCACGGAACTGGTCCCACGCACCCGGCTTGAGCCGTCGAGCGGTGAACATCACGATCATCGATGCACCTCCTGGTTGATGGCTACGGCACGAACTCCCGCTGGGGCGGGCACATTACTCCGCGATCCATGGTGCCGGTGTGAATGCTGGGATCACTCGTCGGGCGATTCTCGGGTCAGGTAGATGCCGTCGCGCTCGCGCAGGCCGCGGGCGATCCGGCCTCCCGCGGCCCCCAGCAGGATCCCGAAGATCGCGGTGATGACGATCAGAAACGGTGGAAAGCTGCCCAGCGAAACCTTGGCATGAGTTCCGGCCAGCTTGTGCGCGATCAGCAGCGCCGCGCCGTAGATCGCCCCGCCGACCATGCCGCGGTCGGCACCACCCCACCCGTCCTGGTGCTCGAACCCGGCCACGAATCCTCCGACCGCCGCCACCGCGCCGACGCCCCAGTAGGCCGCGGTCGAGATGCCGAGCATGATTCCCGCCACCGCTCCCAGCGCAGCCGGGATCACACCCCCGAGCAGGATCTGCATGGGGAGGGAGCGGTTCCGCAGCAACGTGACGCCGTGAATCCACCCCTCGTGCGCCTCGGCGCTCTGCTGCGACTCCAGCGTGTCCGACATGGTCAGCTCAGCTCGTCTCGGGCGCGGTCCGCACCAGCGCGATCTTGAATTCGGCCCGATACGTCTCGCCGGGAGCGATGACCTGGAGGCCGTCGCCGCTGGTCAGCGCGTTTGTCGGCGCGGTCATCGGCTCGAAGCAGATGAACTGCTGGCCGACCGGCGCGTACACCTGGGCATACGAATAGCCGCTGAGAAATTCCACCGTCAGGGCGGTGCCGTCGGCAGCCGCCACGAATTCAGGGGGCACCGCGAGAGCGTCGAAGGGATCGTCGAGGCTCGCGTCGGCGAGCACGAACGAACGCTGGTCGACGGGCTCCCGCTCCCCGGTGGGGATCATCCGGTCGTCGAGCCTCAGTCGCCTGAATGCGCCCAGCGTTATCTGCCACGACTCACGGTCTGTGCCCGGAACCCGCGTGTAGGGGTGATAGCCAAACGACACGGGGACCGGGTCATCGTCGGTCGCCTCGACCGTCGTGGTCAGGGCCAGCTCGCCCGCACTCGCGGCCGCCTCCAGCTGCACGTGGTGGCGGAAGGGAAACAGCTCCAGCAGCTCGTCCGAGGTCCAGGCGAGGCGTGCAACGACCTGGTCTGCCCCTGACGCCCGCTCCACGTCCCACTCCAGAAGCGAAGGCAGCACGCCATGAATCGGCAGCCCGCCCGGATCGAGGGGGATCCGGGCGTCGCCGGCGGGCAGCTCGACGCGTTTGCCCGCCGCCTCGTAGCCGAAGCCCGACAGGCGGTTCGCCCAGGGGTAGAGCAGCGGGACCCCCATTGTCTTACCGCGCTCGGCGTACGCGCGCACGCCGTGGCCCTGGTCGAGCAGCTCGTCTCCGTCGAAGGTCAGCGAGCAGCACAGCATGTTCGCGCCCGGCACGAACTCGGCTCTCGTGCTCCCGTCGGCCGAGACCAGCGTGACAGAGTCGAAGCCTTCGGCCGACGCTGAGCTTTCCACGGCTTGCATGCTAACCCGCCTGCACCCCAGGTAGGTGACCGGCCCGATCTCGATCAGCGCCCAGTACGACCTCAGTCCGGATTGGGGATCAGCTCGCGATCCCGGTCAGGGCCGGCGTCTGACCGCGCTCAGGATGAGACGGCCAACGGCCCGTGGTTGACGGATTCCACGTTCGTGCCGTCAGGGTCGAAGACGAACGCGGCGTAGTAGTGCGGGTGGTAATGCGCCCGCAACCCGGGCTCGCCGTTGCTCTCGTACCCGGCGGCGACGGCCGCGCGATGAAAGTCGGCCACGGTCGTCTGGTCAGGCGCAGGAAAGGCGATGTGCAGATCCTCGGTGGCGGGCCTCCCGTCAGACACCAACGACATCGTTGCCCACGCGCCGCGGAACTGCACCCCGTGCTCCCAGCCCCGCCCCTCGCGCAGCCCGGTGTGGCGCGCGATCGTGCGGTAGAACGCGGCGGCAGCCTCGATATCGGCGACGCCGATCCACAGGTGGTCGATGTTTCCGCCTCGCCGCGTGTCGCCGTGATGGACGGCTTCGGCGCTGTTGCCGTCGGGGTCGAGCAGGAAGGCGCCGTAGTAGTCGGGCCGGTATTGAGACCGCTCGCCCGGGACTCCGGCGTCCTCGTAGCCGGCGTCCACGCCGCTGCGCCAGAAGGCGTCGACATGCTCGCGCGTGGGCGCAACGAAGCCGACGTGCAGGTGGCGGGTTGGCGTCTTGCCTGGCCCGGCGGGAATGACCGCGAAGTCGTTCCACGCGATGAATGCGTCCGACTCGGTGCTCGGTTCGATCCCCAGGGGACTCAGCACGGTCCGGTAGAAACCTGCGCTGGCCCCGCGGTCAGCCGCCCGGATCGCCACGTGGTCGAACATTCGCCGCGACTGTACCGCGCATCCGTGCCCCAGCCGTGCCCCAGCCGTCCGACCGTGCGCCGGCCGTCCCCGGCCGCTAACGTCGCGAATCGTGACCGGAGAGCAGACGCCGGCGGCATCCCCCGTCCCCCGAGAACTCGAGCCCGCCGTACGCCAGCTCGCCGCGATGGCCGGAGAGCTCGCCCTCGACACCGAGCGGCGCCGCCAGCTCGCGCCCGAGGTGCTCGCCGAGCTTCGCAGCTCGGGGCTGATGCGGGCCGGCGCGCCGGCCGAGGTCGGCGCCCTCGAGCTGGCCCCGACAGCGGCGCTCGGCTGCGCCGAGGAGATCGCCAGCGGCGACGCCTCGACCGGGTGGTGCGTATCGATCGCCATCACGAGCAGCCTGCTGGCGGCCTACCTCCCCGCCGAACGCCGGAGCGCCCTGTTCGGACACGAGGGTGCGGTGGCCGCCGGGGTCTGGGCCCCGACCGGTGGCGCCCGCCGCGTCGAAGGCGGCGTCCGGGTTTCGGGTCGCTGGCGCTTCTGCAGCGGGATCGCCCACTCCGAGCTCCTGTTCGCCGGGTGCCTGATCGACCAGGGTGAGGCGACGGCCAGCCGCACTCCCCACGTGGTCGCGCTCCGCACGAGCGACCTGCGGATCCTCGACACGTGGCGGACACTGGGGCTCCGCGGTACCGGGAGTCACGATGCCGTGGCCGACGACGTATTGGTACCCGACACCTGCCTGTTCTCGCTGTTCGACGGCCCGGTACTCGATCGTCCGCTGTACCGCTTCCCGATCTTCGGGTTTTTCGCCCTGTCGATCGCTGCCGCGGCCCTCGGCAACGCCCGGGCGGCGATCGACGATCTCGTCGCGCTCGCCTCGCACAAGACCGGGCTCGGGTCGAGGCGAACGCTGGCCGAGCGCGCCCCCACGCAGGCCGCGGTCGCCGAAGCCGAGGCGACGCTTCGTGCGGCACGAGCCGGCTATTACGACGCGGTCGAGACGGCCTGGGCCGCCGCTCAGACCGGCGGGCCAACGCCCACGGAAATCCGCAACGCGCTGCGCCTCGCGGCCACGCATGCCGTGAGGACGAGCGCGGACGTCGCTCGGACGATGTACGACCTCGGTGGCGGCACGGCGATCTACGACGACTCTCCGCTCCAGCGTCGTTTCCGCGACGCCCACACCGCAACCGCCCACTTCCAGGTCAATGCGGCCTCCCGCGAGTTGCCGGGGCGGATTCTGCTCGGCCAGGACGCGGATACGATGATGCTGTGAGGAGCCGGAGCGGTTGAGAGCGGTCGTCTGCCAGCACGGCGAGCTCGAGGTCACCGATCGCCCCGAACCGGTGCCCGGCGCCGGCCAGGTGCGGCTCAACGTGCTGCGATGCGGGATCTGCGGATCTGACCTGCACGCCCGGCACGGCTCCGATGCGTGGGCCGACCTCGCCGTCCGGGTCGGCTACGACCGCTTCGCGCGGTCGAGCGATCCGGTCGTGTTCGGCCACGAGTTCTGCGGGGAGGTGGCCGAATATGGACCCAAGTGCCGGGGCGCAGCGAGTCCGGGCGCGCGCGTCGTCGCGCTTCCTCTGGTACGCGGCGGCCATGGGGTCGACATGGTCGGTCTCTCGGCCTACGCGCCGGGCGCCTACGCCGAGGAGATGGTCGTCGAGGAGTCGATGATGATGCCGGTGCCCAATGGACTCAGCACCGATACCGCCGCCCTGACCGAGCCGCTGGCCGTCGGCTGGCATGCGGTGCGCCGCGGCGAGGTGGGCAAGCGCACGGTGGCGATCGTCATCGGCTGCGGGCCGATCGGGCTGGCGGTCATCATGATGCTGAAGGCCAAGGGGGTGAGGACGGTCGTGGCCAGCGACTACTCGCCAGGGCGCCGCGCGCTGGCCCGTGCCTGCGGCGCAGATGTGGTCGTCGACGCGGCAGTCGATTCGCCGTTCACCGCCGTCGATCGGCGCGGTCACCTCACCGACGTGCCCGCGGCGCTCGAGCTGGCGGTCGGCACACGCGAGAAGCTCGAGCGGCTGCCGATTGGCTGGTGGCACGCGTGGCGCCTCGGCGAGGCCCTCGGAGCGAGGCCGAAGCACCCGGTGATCTTCGAGTGCGCCGGCGTGCCCGGGGTTATCGAGAGCATCCTCGATGGCGCGCCGCTGTTCTCCCGGGTCGTGGTCGTCGGCGTCGTCGTTGGCGTGGACCAGATCACCCCGGCCATGGCCATCAACAAGGAGATCGACCTGCGGTTCGCTTTCGGCTACACGCCGCTCGAGTTCCGCGACACCCTTCAGATGCTGGCTGAAGGCAAGGTCAACCCCACCCCGCTGATCACCGGCACGGTTGGGCTCGGGGGCGTCGCGGCCGCGTTCGATGCGCTTGGCACACCCGAGACCCACGCCAAGATCCTGATCGATCCGCGGAGCTCCGCCACCGAACCCACCCGCGCCTGATCGCTGCGCTCCACCCTGAGCCCAGGGCGGCGCATGATCGCGCCGCCCGGCACACCAAAGAGGCTTAGCTCCGCTGAACGACCATCAGGGTGTTGCCGTCCGGATCGCGGAACCAGAAGAGCGGCGGCACCGGGTCGCCCATCCGGCTGACCTCGGGGTCCACGTCAACGCCCCGCGCCTCGAGATCGGCATGGTCAGCGTCGATGTCGTCGGTCTGCAGACCGACGCCCGTCTCGACGCCGCCGGTCGGCCTGCCCGGGGGCGGCGGGACGATGGCGATCGTGGTCGTGGCCTCCGGGGCGGGGGCCACCTCGACCCAGCGGTATCCGTTGCCGAACGGAATATCCGTGCGCTGCTCGAAGCCGAGCGTTTCGACATAGAAAGCGATCGCACGCTCCTGGTCGGAAACTGGGACGACGACCGTGCCGATCGTGTCGATGTGGGTTCTCGTAGTGCTCACGACAGCCTCCTTGGTTGCTTACAACCACTGAGACTGCGGGGCCTGCGGAAACTCATCTGTGGGAGGTCATAGCCCACGCACGCGGCGCTCTTGACGGAATCTATACAGGCTCAGCCCGATTCTTAGCGCGAGCTTGACACCCGGTGACTGACCATGTGGGTTGCAGATGTTCGCCACGCGAAGCCCACAGAGCACGCAGGTCCTCGGTGTCCCCCCGCGACCCTATCCGCGCGGCCACGGCGCCCAGGATCGCCACCGCCGCCGCCCCGGCCTCAGCGGTCTGCGCCTGGCCGCGACGGCGCGCTGGCGCAGCATCGCGCTCGACCGCGAGTTGGCCGATGGCGCCGATCCGAAGACCAGCCCGCTGCTCACGGCCCGAGCCGCCCAGCTCGTCTCGCCGCGCAGTCGCCGGCGTGTTGCCGCCGGTCTGGCGGGTGCGTTCCAGAGCGCCCAGAACCCCAAGCCTCGCTTCACCTCCGCCCTGCCGCCGCAGTCCTCTGAGTTGCTCGACGCGCGAGCCGTCCTGAACGCCCTGACCCGTCGGCTGGGCGGCTCGGGTGCCGTCAACGCACGCGGCGTGGCCATGCTGCTCGAGCTGCTGAGCGACGCCGGCAGCCCGCTCTACCAGCGCGGCGAGAAGGGCCTGCTGGGCAGCCGACTCAGAGCCGCCGCCGCCGCACTCGATGCGACCGACCGCCGCTCTGTCAACGAAAGGACCTACGGTGAACCAATCGAGCGCTAGCGCGACAGCTCCGGTCCGGCGTCGCAGCCTCAACGAAGCCGCGCACAAGCTGGGCGATCCGCCCGAGCGCGAGCCGGGCGACGACAGCCACGACGCCTCGCCGCACCACGGCCGGCTCGATGCGTTCCTCGCCGCGCTGGCAACTTCCGTGCCGCCGGTGAACCGGGTAGCCGGCACGGCGATCTTCCTCATCCCCGAAGACGGAGAGATACCTCCGGCGCTTCGGGCCGAGGTCGAGCGCCACGGCGCGGTGCCCGACAAGCTCCTGATCGTCTATCTGCAGCGAGTCGCCGCCTCCCAGGCCGGCGGTGCAAGGGCCGTATCGGTGGAGGCACGGGGCCCGGGTCGGTTCCGGATTCTCCACGTGACCATCCGGACCGGCGAGGACGACCCGGTCGACGTGCCCGCCGCGCTGCACCTGGCCCGCAAACGTGGATTGCTCGAACGCAACCTGGATCTGGAGCACGCCACGTACTTCACTCCTCCTCCTGCAGATACGTGAGCACGGCGAGCACCCGGCGGTGATCGGTGGCCGTCTGGGGCAGATCGAGCTTGGACATGATGCTCTGGACGTGCTTCTCGACCGCCCCCACCGTCAGCACGAGCGCTTCCGCAATCCCCGCATTTGATCGCCCCTCGGCCATCAGTGACAGCACCTCGCGCTCCCGCGGGGTGAGCCGCTCGAGCGGGCCGTCCTGACGGCGCCGCGAGAACAGCTGCGCCACGACCTCGGGGTCGAGCGCGGTCCCGCCGTCAGCGACTCGGCGAACAGCCTCGAGGAAGTCGGCCACGTGCATGACGCGGTCCTTCAGCAGGTATCCGACCCCGCCACCGCGGTCAGCCAGCAGCTCTTCGGCGTAGGTCTGCTCGACGTACTGCGAGACGACCAGCACGGCGGTCCCCGGCACTCGGCGTCGCGCCTCGAGAGCCGCTCGCAATCCCTCGTCGCGGAAATGCGGCGGGAGCCGGATGTCGACGACGGCAAGATCTGGTTTGTGGGCGACCACCTCGCGCACGAGAGCGTCGCCGTCGCTGACGGCCGCCACCACATCGACGTCGTTGTCGCGCAGCAGCCGCATCAGGCCGTCGCGCAGCAGCGCGAGATCCTCGGCGATAACTACCCGCACGGCAGCTCGGCTCGCACAACCGTCGGCCCGCCCCGCGGGCTCGTCACGGACAGCTTCCCATCCAGCGCCTCGACCCGGCGCCTGAGCCCGCTGAGGCCGCTGCCAGACGGGTCCGCGCCGCCATAGCCGTCGTCCTGCACCTCGAGCTCGAGCCTATCGCCGAGACGATCGATCCGGATCTGCACGCGCGTGGCCCGTGCGTGCTTGGCAGCGTTGGCCAGGCCCTCCGCGGCCACGAAGTACGCCGCGCTCTCGACGGTTGGGGCCAGCCGGCCGGGGACGTGGACCGACAGGTCGACGGGAATCGGTGTGGCGTTGGCCAGCGACGCCAGCGCCGCCGCCAGCCCGCGATCGGCTAGCACGGGCGGATGGATCCCTCGGGCCAGGTCGCGCAGCTCACGCAGCGCCTGCTCGGCTCCCACACGGGCCTCGGCCAGCAGCTCGCTCGCTCGCTGCGGGTCGTCGGCCAGCTTCTGCTCGGCCATCCCGAGACTCATCCCGAGGGCGACCAATCTCGCCTGGGCGCCGTCGTGCAGATCGCGCTCGATCCGGCGCAGCTCGCTGTCCTGGGCGTCGACCGCACCGGCGCGGCTGGTCTCGAGCGTTTCGATTCGCTCGGCCATCTCGGCCCGGCCCGGCGATGACAGCCAGGCGGCCGCGGCCAGGGCGGCCAGCACGACGGCGAACAGCAGCAGCGGCCATACCGGCCAGAAGTAGCCCGCCCCGCTGACCGCCCAGATGGCGATCAGGTACGCCTCGACCGCCACCGCGACCCCGGCGGTCCCGGCCAGTGCCCGACTGCCCCGGAATCGGTTGACCACCGAGGGGTGCTCGGCGAGGACGACGAACCAGCCCTGAATCGCCAGCACCATGGCCAGGGGCATGACGACCCAGATCGGCCAGAAGTACCCCTGGGAGGTCACAGCCCAGATCAGCACCAGGGCAAAGACCACGACGCCGGAGATGGCGGCGTTCACGGCCAGCGACCGCCGGAGCGGGATCGTCGGCGGCCGCCCGCCGACGACGCCACCGGGGGGCCGGTCGTGTCCGGGAAGCAATGCGCTCACAAGATGACGAAATATCGCAGCGAGCGGGCGGACGGCCAACAGACTGGCCGCGAGGAGGACCATACCGATCGGCACGAGCGCCAGCGATTGGGCGAACGTGTGCGGCCGCCACACCCCCAGGTGCGCCCCACCGGGCACGAACGGCAGCCACGCCGGCGCGACGATCATGGCGAGCGCCGCGACCAGCAGGCTCACCACGAAAACGGCGAGCGGAAAGCCGACAAACCATCGGATGAGCAGAAATGCCTGTGCCCGCCAGAAGTCAGCGGTGAACCGGCCCCTGAACGTTGCCCAGAAGCCGCCGCCCCCCCGCGGAGCCGCGGGGGGGTAGACGTCGACATCGAGCAACGACCGCGCGACCTCCGCCTCGACAGCCGCAAAGCCCCTGACCATCACCGTGAGTCCGATCAGGAGCGGAATCACCAACGGCGTGATGATCAATCCGATGCACAGGGACCATACCGTCACCAGCGCGACGAACCAGGCCAGCCCCAGCGGCATGCCCGAGAGCACATACACGAGCCGCCGATAGGTCCCGGGATCAGCCAGAGTTCGCCGCGCCCAGTCCATCTCAGACAGCCTCCGCGGCCGGCTGCATCCGCCCGGCCTCGAGATTGACGCGAGGCAGCCAGCCGAGCCAGCGCGGCAGGTACCAGTTCCATTCGCCAAGCATCTTCATCGTCGCCGGCAGAAGGACGCCGCGGATGACCGTCGCGTCGATCAGCACGGCAATGGCCAGACCGACACCGAGTTGCTTGATGTCGAGTGTAGGCAGCGAGGCGAAGATCGCGAACACGGCCACCATGACCGCAGCCGCGGCGGTGACGGTGCCGGCCGTCGAGGCAATCCCCCGTTCCACGGCCTCGGAGGTGTCCAGGCCGGAGTCGCGCAGCTCCTTGATCCGGCTGACGATGAACACGTGATAGTCCATCGAGAGACCGAACAGCACGGCGAACAGGAACAGCGGCAGCCACGTGACGACCGCGCCATTGGAGTGGAACCCCAACAGCCCCTGCAGGTGACCGTCCTGGAAGATCCACACGAGCACCCCGTACGCCGCGCCGACCGACAGCAGGTTCAGCACGATCGATGCAATCGGAATGACCACCGAACGGAAGGTGATCAGCATCAGCAGGAAGGCCAGCCCGAGCACGAAGGCGAACACAAGCGGGAATGTCTGCTTGATCCGGGTGTTGAAGTCGTGGGTGCCTGCCGTCTCTCCGGTGACCGCGTACACGGCTCCGGGCAGGCGTCCGAGGCTGGCCGGCAACACCTTCGTCCGCAGCGTCTGGAGCGCCGCCATCGACCTGGGGTTCTCGCCGCTGCCCACCAGCGGCACCTGGATCCGGGCCACGGTGTGGTTCGCGTTCATCTGCGTCTCGATCGGCTGCTTGGCCTGGCCGCTGTCCAGCGCCAGCGTGGTCAGCCTGCCGATTGCCGCGCGGGCTTGGGGAGTGTTGACGTCCGCGCTTCGCAGCACCACCTGGGCGGGCGCCTGCGCGCCCGGGAACGCCCGCTGGATCTTCTCGTAGGTCTGCACGATGGCCAGGTTCCGCGGCATGTCGCCGGGGCCGACCAGCGTCGTGTGCAGGCGCAGGACGGGAAGGGCCAGGGCGACGAGCGCTGCCGCCGACAGCACCGCGGCAGCGAGGGGGAAGCGCATCACCGGCGCCAGCACCGCGTTCCAGGCTCTGGACGTCGTGCGGGGACGCCGGATCCGACCCTTGTCGACCCGGTCCCCGAGCTTGCCCAGCAGCGCCGGGAGCACGGTGAGCGACCCGACGATGGCCATCGCCACGACGAGCATCGCACCGAGGCCGATCGAGTCGAACACCTTGGTCCCCGACAGCAGCATTCCCGCCATCGCGATCAGCACCGTGAGCCCCGAAGCCAGTACCGCGCGCCCCGACGTGGCCGCGGCCCGTTGGAGCGAATCGGCGTGGCCCGCCCGCCGCTCCTCGCGCTCGCGTTTGAGGTAGAAGAGCGAGTAGTCGACTCCCACCGCCATGCCCATCAGGAGCATCACCGAGCTCGTGGCATCGGAGGCGTGGAACATGTGGCTGGCCGCGGCGGCCAGACCGCCCGCCCCGAGCACGGCCGAGAAGGCCAGCAGCACCGGCAGTCCGGCGGCCACGAACGCCCCGAAGGCCACCAGCAGCACGAGGAAGGTGATCGGCAGCGACAGCTTTTCGGCCCTCGACAGCCCACCGTTGATGGCCTTGTTCAGCTCGAGATTCGCGCTTGCATCGCCGAACTCCGCCACCGTGAACGCGGGCGCGGCGCGCCCGAGTTGACCGACCGCGTCGAGCACCGGTTGGACCCTATCGCTAGCCGTGTCGGGACTTCCCTTCATGTCGAACTCGATCAGCGCCGAGCGCCCGTCCTTGGAGATCTCACCCCGGTGGCCCGCGGTCAGCGGCGAGCGGATGCCCTGGACCTGATGAAGGGTCGAGAGCTTGGCCACGACGTGGTTCACCTCT
Source organism: uncultured Solirubrobacterales bacterium (assembly GCA_963796885.1). Classification (GTDB taxonomy): domain Bacteria; phylum Actinomycetota; class Thermoleophilia; order Solirubrobacterales; family Solirubrobacteraceae; genus Palsa-465. The sequence continues at coordinate 138,031 of CAWCNP010000020.1, read as the reverse complement.
TGCCTGAATGCCGGGTCCCGGGCGGTGGCGGTCCGGCTCTGCACGAGCACGCTCTCACCGGCGTGATCGCGGAAGCCGGCTTGCGTGAGCATCGACTGAGCCCGGGCCGACTCGCCGATCGACTGCTCGGAGTCGGTCAGCTTGACGGTGCCGACGAGGTTGCCGACCACCACGGCGCAGACGACCAGAGCCAGCCACCCGAAGGTGGCGGTTTTCCAATGCGCCGCGCTCCATCGGCCGGCGCGCGCTGGGAAATTCATCGAACCTTCCTTTCGCTGGCCTGCAACACGAGACAAGAGTCGATGCCCAGGCCTTTCAGGCCAATGCCGCGCTCTGGCGTCCCACACTGCAGCTACCTGGTGTGTCCGCCGTAGGGATCTCGGAAGGAGGCGGAGCGCTCAGAAGGCACGGTTGGCCGGATCGGCGATCAGAATCGCCTCGGCCTCGCGGTAACGGTCGTTCAGCGCCGGCGTCTCCAGGAACGTCATCATCAGCCGCTCGATCGGCAGCGCGGCCCGCCACATGACCGCGGTCCGGGTCGTGCGGCCCCCCTGGAAGTGATCCTCGGCCACCTCGGCCGAGAACGTCGCCGAGACGAACGAGCTCGGGCTAGGGTCTCGGACCACCTTGCCGCGGTAGGGACACAGCCCGAGCTCGGCCAGCACGATCGCATAGCCCTTGATCAGCTCACCCGAGCGCGGGTTGCGGACGAATGTGCTGGCGAAGTGGTCATCGAGGTCCTCGAGGCCGCGCTCAGACAGAAACCTGTGCCGCAGCGTGCCAAGTTCGGGGCTGCCCTCCCGGCGCTCGACGTGTCCGGCCAGATCGAGCTCTCCGACGGGCGCGCGTGAGAGCCAATCGCGCACCGACCGGCGCTCGCCGGCGATCGCCGCCAGCGTCTGGCGGCGCGCGGGCGCCGTGCACTCGATCTGCACTTCCCTGTTCAAACGCGCCTGTGCGCGCCGAAGCTCGGCCACGTACGCCGGCCCAGCGACCGCCGTCCCGCGGGCGAACTGGAAGCGATGCACCTCGTCGAGGGACAGCTCCCACCGGGCGCCCGCGTCCTCGAACGCCCTCAACTCGACCTCGAAGTCCCCCATCTCGGCGTCGACAGCGACCACCTCGACCGGCGTACGCCGCGCATCGAGCAACCGGCCCCGGTTGCCGACCACGAGGTGGTGGAGCTCGCCGGGGACGAAACCGCTGTCTGGGGCTGCGTTGGGATCGGATTCGTAGATCGGCATGGCGGTGCCCTTCCGACCGCCAACCTACGCCAAGCACCCAAATCCGGCGCCCAGCACTCAAGCCCACGCGGGCTGCTGCCGACACTGCCGCCATGAGCCACAGTGCACCGCGGATTGAACGGCGAGGAGCAGCGCAGGCTGGCGCCGGCGAGGCCGATGACGAGGGCACGGTGATGCGGCCGATCACCAACCCGACGGCGATCGAGCTGGCCCGGCAGCTGCTCAAGGCCGGCACGCCGGGGATCGAGCTGCATCCCGACGGAACCTTCTGGGCACGGGGCGTCGATCGTCGTCGCCGCGAGCGTCGCGCCTCATAGCGCGTAGATAGTTCCGGGATCAGCGCCGAGCGCACCCGCACAACTCCCGTCCGGGTTTCACTTCCCGGCACAAACGGGGAAACTGGTGGTGGTGCCAGCACGGGAACAGCGCGCGTCGCGAACTCATGCGCTCGGCGTCGGCCAAGTGGCGCTTCATCCGGTCGAGTCGGTGGGATCGGCCGCGGCCCAGGACATGTACCGGCTCAGCGACCCGTTGCTGTCCGAGCTCGGCCTGGACGAGTTGCTCGACGAACTGCTGCTGCGCGTGCAAAAGGCGCTGCAGGTCGACACGGTGGCGATCCTGCTCCTCGACGCGCAGTCCCAGGAGCTCATCGCCCGCGCGGCCAAGGGGATCGAGGAGGAGGTGCAGCAGGGCGTCCGGATCCCCATCGGTCGGGGGTTCGCCGGTCGCATCGCGGCCGAGCGTGTGGCGATCTTCATCGAGGACGTGGACCACGCCGACATCCTCAACCCGATCCTCCGCGACAAGGGAATCCGCTCCCTCCTGGGCGTTCCCATGATCGTCGAGGGAGACCTGATCGGGGTCCTCCACGTCGGGTCGCTGCATTCCCGAGAGTTCACCAGCACCGACGCCGCGGTCCTCCAGCTGGCGGCGGTCCGCGCCGCTTCCGCGATCGAGCGCACCCAGCTGTACGCCGCACTCGAGCACGAGCACCGGGTGGCGGTCGTGCTGCAACGGAGCCTGCTGCCCCGGAATCCCCCCACCGTGGTGGGCCGGTCGGTCGCCGCCCGTTACCTGCCGGCACGCGACGAGGTGGGCGGCGACTGGTTCGACGTGATCGAACTCCCGCGCGGCCAACTCGGCATCGCCATCGGCGACGTCGTTGGCCACGGAACCCGCGCCGCCGCGCTCATGGGCCAGCTGCGCACCGCGCTTCACGCCTACGCGATCGAGTCTCACGGACCGGGCCGCACGCTCGACCTCGTCGATCGCTACGTGGAGACGATCGGTGGCGGGATGGCCACGGCCGCCTATGCCGTGTTCGATCCGGAGTCGGGGGCGATCCGGCTGTCCGCCGCCGGCCATCTTCCTCCGATCGTCGTGTCCGCCGGTGCCGCGCGCGTCGTCGATATCCCGCCGGCGCCACCGCTGGGCACGTTTCCCTACGGCAGCTACACCGAGATCGAGCTGTCGCTCGACAGCGGCGAGACAATCGTCCTGTATACCGACGGCCTCGTCGAGCGGCCAGGCATCTCGGTATCGGACGGCATCGAGAAGCTGGCCGATGTCGTCGCTCGCGCCACCTCCGTCGAGGACGCATGCGTGCTGGCGGTCGACAGGCTCGTGCCTCCGGCGGGCCCGCGCGACGATGTCGCGATTGTCGCCCTGCAGAACGCTCCCCTGCCGGTGGAGCTCGAGCTGCGCCTCCCCGCGGATCCCGGCGTGCTCTCCGGCATGCGTCACACGCTGCGGCGGTGGCTGCTCGCTCAGGGCGCCACGCGAGGCGATGTGGCCGAGATGACGATGGCGGTCAGCGAGGCGTGCGCGAACGCGATCGAGCACGCCTACTCGCCGGGCCCCAACGAGTTCCAGCTCGACGCTCAGGCCCGTGCCGGGACGGTCGTGGTGATCGTGCGTGACACCGGGCGGTGGCGCGCGCCGCGGGGCCGGGATCGCGGGCGCGGCCTGGGCATCATCAGCGCCGCGATGGACGACGTGGACATCGACCGCTCGGCCGCGGGCACCGTGATCACCATGCGTCGGCGCCTCGGATCGGCGTGAGCCTCGCCGGTCTTCACCTGTCCGTCCACGACGGCGTGGTCCGGGCCGAGCTCAGCGGCGAGGTCGACATGTCCAACGCGGAGAGTCTGCTGCGCGCGATCACGCACGGGGGCCCCAACTCCGCGACAGCCAGGATTCTCGACCTGAGCGCCGTCGACTATCTCGACAGCGCCGGCATCCACCTGCTCTACCGCCTGCGCGAGAACCTACGCATCCGAGGCCAGGCGCTGCTGCTCGTGATCCCGGCCGATTCACCGGTCAATGACGCCCTGAGGCTGGCCGGCGTGCTCGAGCACATCGATGCTTTCACCTCAACCGACGAGGCGCTGCGGGCCCTCCCAGCCGATCAGTAGTGTGAAGCACTCCTGAAGGCGGGGCCGGCGGGGTGGCGCGCGTATTACCCTTGAATTGAATGCGCCGCCTGATGTTTCCCGGCCTCGCTATCGTCGCGGCGGCGGCGCTTTTGGCCCTGCTTGCCTTCGGCGTGGCCGGCCAGGGCACCAACACCTCGATCGATGCCGCCCTGGCCCGTGGCACCCGCCCGCCGGTCCCCGAGGACCACATGTCGCTGCCCGTATTGGGTTCGAGCCGGACCGAGCAGATCGCCGACTACCGCGGCAAACTCGTCGTGCTCAACGTGTTCGCGTCGTGGTGCCAGCCGTGCAAGTCTGAGGCCCCGATCCTCGAGCGGGCCCAGCACGAACTGGTCAAGCATGACGGGACCGTTCTCGGCGTCACCTACCTCGACAACTCCAGCGATTCCGAGCAGTTCGTCCGCCGGGAGCACATCACCTACCCGGTCGTCCGCGATATCAGCGACAACTTCGTCCACTCGTTCGGCACCACCGGAGTGCCGGAGACGTTCGTCATCGACCGCCAGGGTCGGATCGCCGCGGTCCGGCGCTACCAGCTCACCGGCGACTGGCTGGAGAAGACGATCGGGCAGCTGATCGCCCAACGCTCATGAGACGCCTCCTGATCGTCCTGCTGTCGCTGGCCATGCTCGTTGCGGCTGGCGGCCTCGCGGCTGGCGGCCTCGCCGGCTCCGCCGCCGCCGAGGTGACCCCGCGCGCCTCATTGTCAGACATCGAGAACGACGTCATGTGCGTGTCGTGCCGCGAGCCGTTGGCTGTCGCCCAGTCGCCCCAGTCACTGGCCGAGCGCAGCTTCATCCGCACGCTCATCGCCAAGGGTCTGACCAAGGCGCAGATCGAGCAGCAGCTCGTGGCCCAGTACGGCGTCGCCGTACTCGGGCGCCCGCCGGCCCACGGCTTCAACCTTTCCGTCTACATCCTGCCGCCGGCCATCCTGATCATCGGCGTCGGCATCCTCATTGTCACCCTGCCCCGCTGGCGCCGGCGGGCCAAGGCCCGAGCCGCCGCGTCATCGACCTCCCCCGCCCCCTCGCTCGATCCGGCCGAGGCCAAGCGTCTCGACGAGGATATGGCCCGCTACGGCTGAGGCTCACATCGATTCGGGCGCACTCACGCCGAGCAGCTCGAGCGAGGTGGCGATCGTACGCTGGCTGGCCACCGACAGGGCGATCCGGAATGACTCGACCGCCTCGGGCGTGGCCCCCACGACGCGGCAGTCGCGATAGAACGCGGTGAACGACTGGGCGAGCTCGAGCACGTACACCGCGATCCGATGCGGCGCCCGCCGCAACGCGGCCTCGCCGATCTCGTCGGGAAACGCTGCCAGTTTCTTGATCAGGTCGCGCTCGGAGGGGTGTAGCTCGTCGCTGCCCCAGCGCGCGCCGGCAGCCAGTGCCGTCTGGACCCTTTCGGGGGACAACCGCCCCAGCATCGAGACGATCCGCGCGTGCGCATATTGCACGTAGTAGACCGGGTTCTCGGCCGACTGCTGGCGGGCCAGCTGGAGGTCAAGGTCGAGCGTGCGATCGTGCGAGCGCTGGAGCATGAAGAACCGGGTGGCGTCGACGCCGATCTCGTCGAGCAGGTCGTCGAGCGTGACGAAGTCGCCACGGCGCTTGGACATGGCCGCGCGCTCGCTGCCCTCGACGAGGTGCACGAACTGGAGGATCAGCACCTCGAGCGTGTTCGGGTCGCCACCCAGCGCCGCGATCGCCGCCTTGAGCTCGCGTGCGTAGGCGTGGTGATCCGCTCCCACCGGAAGCAGCTGCCGTTCGAAGCCCCGGTCGCGCTTGTTCTGGAGGTAGGCGACGTCGGCCGCCAGGTAGGTGGGCTCGCCGTTGGAGCGGACGACGACGCGATCCTTGTCGTCGCCGAACGTCGTCGTGCGCAGCCATGTCGCCCCCTCGGAGCGGTAGACGTGGCCTCCCTTCTCGAGCGCCGAGATCGCGCGGTCGAGATCGCTGGGATCGCCCTCGTGCAGGGTCCGTTCGCTGAAGAAGTTGTCGTAGTGGACGCCGTAGCGCTCGAGCGTCGCCTTGATCGCGCTCAGCAGCAGTTCGACCGCACTGGCCGCCAGCACCTCGACGTCCGCGGATGCCGCGTTCGGGATCTCGGCCGCCAGATCCTTCACGTACTCGCCGTGGTAGCCCCCCTCGGGCACCGGCTGGCCCTGCGCCCGCGCCCGCACCGACGCCCCGAGCAGACGGATCTGGTTGCCCGCGTCGTTGAAGTAGTACTCCCGCGCCACCGAATGGCCGTGGTACTCGAGGATCCGGGCCAGCGCATCACCGTAAGCCGCATGACGACCGCTGGCCGCGACCAGCGGGCCGGTCGGGTTGGCCGAGACGAATTCGGTCAGCACCTTCTCCGGGTGCTCGACACCGCCGGCGCCGAATCCGACCCCGGCGTCGAGGATCGACCGCAGCGCGCCGCGATGCCAGACGTCCGACAGGAATAGGTTCAGGAAGCCCGGCCCGGCCACCTCGGCCCGCTCGAGTCGCTCGTCCAACACGCCCGTCAGCTCACCGCCCAGCTGCTCGGCGATCACCCTCGGCGGGGCGTCGAGCACCGGCGCCAGCAGCATCGCGGCGTTGGTCGCGTAATCGCCCTGGCCGGCTCGCTTGGGCCGCTCCACGCCGGGCTGGACCGGCAACTCCCCGCGATCGCCGCGGACGGCTGCGGTGGCGGCGCGCACGGCCGCGCGCAGTTCCTCCATCGGGTGGGGACTCACGTCGATGAGCGTACTCAGTGGTGGTACGGCTCGCGGGCCAGGATCTTGTGGGCGCGGTACAGCTGCTCCAGCAGCACCACCCGCGCGAGCTGATGCGCCAGGGTGAGGGTGCTGAGCGACAGCCGGTGCTCGAAACGATCGAACCGGACCCCGAACGGCCCTCCGATCACGAAGCACAAATCACGTCCGCTGCGCCGCCGCTCCTCGACAAACCGGCTGAACTCGATCGAGTCCATCAGCTGGCCATCGGGGTGCAGCAGCGACACGAAGGCGCGGTCGGGCACGCGGCGCGCGACCTGGTCGTCCTCGCGAACCTCGATCAGTTCCAGCCGCGCGTGCCCCGCGATCAGCTTCTGATAGTGACTCACGTCATCGGCGTAGGGCGGACGCAGTCTCCCCACGGAAACGACGACGATCCGCACGATTGGGATACTAGGCGCATATGGACGAGCCCAATACTCCCGACCGCCACATCAATATCCACTTCTCGCCGGACATCATGGCCGGCGTCTACGCCAACTTCGCCAACGTCAGCCACTCCGACTACGAGTTCACGATCACCTTCGCTCGCGTGGACCACGAGGTCGAGGAGGAGGAGATTCCGGGAGTTGTCGTATCACGGGTCAACCTGTCGCCGAAGTTCATGCGCGAGCTGATCGACGCCATGCAGGACAACTACTCCAAGTGGCAGACTCGGGAAGGGATCAAGAACCTCCCCGAGTTCGGCGGCGGGCCCGAGACGGACGAAACCTAGCCTGCGATTTAGGGGGCGAGCGCCTGCGGGGCGCTCGCCTGTTTGTCGTAGGCCACGGCCGCGCCGATCCGCTCGGCGGTCGGTGGATGGGTGGCCAGAATCCCGGTCAGCCAGCGCGGAGGATCGAGGTCGCCGACGTTCTGGAGAGCGATCGTCCGCTCGAACGAGATGAACGCCCCGGGAGCGTCCGTGAGCTGAAGCGAGAAGTGGTCTGCGCGCCGCTCGACGGCTCGGGACAGCCGGTTGCCGATCACCCCGACCGCCCCGGAGACGATCGCCGCCGCCAGTGCCAGCGACGGCAGCGACGAGGCGCCGTTGCGGGCGTCGGACAGCGCCCAGCTCACGCGCTGCACGGCCAGCGCTGCGCCCGGCGCGACGATCGCGGCGAAGCCGATGAGCCGGGGAACATCGCGATGGCGGACGTGGGCCAGCTCGTGAGCGACCACCACGCGCACCTCGTCGCGGTTGTAACGGTCGAGCAGGGTGTCGAACAGCACCACCCGCTTGGTCGGCCCCAGGCCCGCCACGTAGGCGTTGGCCGCGGTCCCCCGGCGGCTCGCATCCACGGAGAAGACCTCGCCGACCTTGACGCCGGCGGTGTCGGCCAACTCAAGCACGTCGGACCGCGTCGGGCCCTCCGGAAGGGGCGTGAAGTCGTTGAACACCGGGTCGAGCACGACCGGCGCCAGTGCTGTCAGGCCGGCCCCCACCACCACCGAGCCCGCCGCGGCGGGCGCCCACCAGCCACGCGGATATCGGCGGACGACCTCCACGGCAAGGCCGCCCGCGACCGCGGACATAGCCGCCGAGATGGCGGTCCCCTTGAGCAGGTCGACGGCCCAGCCCCGCCACGACTGGGTGATCAGGCCGACGGCCATCGACCGCCGGCGGCCCACCGCGGCGAGCGGGAGCGTCGAGAGCGAGAGACCCACGGTCAGTCCCGCGGCCGCCGTCGCACCCCCGCCGACCGGGTGCTCATCGAGGCGCCTCAGCGGTGCCGGACCGAGGCGAACGATCGCCGCCAGCGCGGCCAGGTCCAGCGCCGCCCGGGTGATCCCGATTGCCATCTGCGGCCGTGCGTAGCGTCTGGAACGCTCGATCTCCTGGAGGCTGAAATAGCTGCCGATGTCGACCGGAGCCGGTGTCGGGAGCGGCTTCCTCGGCCTCAGCAGCCGTGCTGCCAGCTCGGCGCTGCCGGCAGCCACGACCAGCGCGACGGCAGCCTCGGCGCCTCGACGTCGTCTCACTCGCCAGACTGTACCCCCGTGCGAGTGGCCATCGTCTCCGACATCCACGGCAACCGCCAGGCCTTTGAGGCCGTGCTCGACGCCATCGGCCCCACCGAATGCGAAGAAATGTGGTGTCTTGGCGACCTCGTCGGCTACGGCGCCGAACCGGATGCGTGCGTCGAGCTCGCCCGCGAGCACGCGACGGTCTGCCTGGCCGGCAATCACGACCTGGGTGTATGCGGAGCACTTGCGCTGGAGGAGTTCTCGCGGGGCGCCGCGCTGGCGGCTCAATGGACGCGCGAGACGATCGCCCCCGAGACGCGGAGCTATCTGGAGAAGCTCGAACCGGTCAACACCGACGAGCAGGTTGGCCTCTATCACGCCAGCCCGCGCGATCCGATATGGGAATACGTGCTCTCGCCACTGCAGGCCGAGCTGTGCCTCGATATCCAGGAACGCCGTGTGTGCCTGATCGGTCACTCGCACGTGGCGCTGTCGTTCTGCCGTGAGGATGGCGCTTCCGCCACCGGGCAGACCCGCGCCGACGACGAGGAACTCGACCTCAGCACCGGGGAGTGGCTGGTCAACCCGGGGAGCGTCGGCCAACCCCGCGACGGGGACCCCCGGGCAGCCTGGCTCGAGCTCGACCTCGGCGCCTGGCGGGGCATCTACCACCGTGTTGAATACGACATCGCGGCCGCTGCAGCGGCGATCAGGGCGGCCCGGCTGCCCGATTCACTCGCCGACAGGCTGGCCTATGGGCAGTGAGGGGTTTCTAACCGGAACCCAACAGCGGTTGCCTCTAAAGTGAGACCGCGGATGCGCTACGCGCCCCGCGCACTCCTTGCCGGCGGGCTTGGCCTCGCCGTCTCGGCCCTCGTCGCCTGCGGCGGCGATTCCGGCCTGCTTTCAGGTGATCAGTCCTCCAACCTCAACAATCAGCTCGATGCCGTGGCCTCGGCCGTGAGCACCGGTAGCTGCCCGGCTGCGGCGACCGCGGTGTCCGGCTTCAGCCACGTTGTCGGGGATCTCCCGGCGTCGGTCAGCCCGACCCTGCGCGCCAACCTGATCCAGGGCGCCAGCACCGTCGGTCAGCTCGCGGCAACCGACTGCCAGACCACGAGCACGCACAGGACGACCACGACCCCGACGACGAGCAGCACCGCGACATCCACGACCACAACCCCCACCACCAGCTCGACCAGCAGCACGACTTCCAGCACCACGACCCCGACCACCACCAGCAGCAGCACGACGACGAGCTCGTCAGAAACCACCACGACCTCATCGGGTAGTTCTCCTACGGGTAGCGGGAGTGGCGGCGCGGGTCTCGGGGGCTCTGGCAACGGCAACGGCGGCGGGAACGCACAATGAACGCGACGACAATCTCAGGGCGCTATCGGGTCGAAGGGCGTCTCGGCGTCGGCGGCATGTCGACCGTTCACCTGGCCTTCGACCAGCGACTCGAGCGCTATGTGGCCATCAAGCTGCTGGCCGAGCACCTCGCCGATGACCCGACCTTCGTGTCTCGCTTCCGGCGCGAGGCGCTGGCCGCGGCCCGCCTGGTCCACCCCAACATCGTCCAGGTGTTCGACTTCGGCTTCGACGAGGGCCACCACCAGCACTTCATCGTGATGGAGCACGTCGACGGTCACTCGTGCGCCGAGCTGCTCCGCGATCGCGGCCACCTCGACGTCGAGGACGCAGTCGACATCGTCTCCCAGGCCTGTCGCGGCCTCGACTATGCCCACCGCAACGGCGTCGTGCATCGCGACGTCAAGCCGGGCAACCTGCTCGTCTCCGAGTCCGCCGTGGTCAAGCTGGCCGACTTCGGCATCGCGCGAGCGACCGACCAGTCGAGCATCACCCAGGTCGGGTCGGTGCTCGGCACCGCCGCCTACCTGGCTCCCGAACAGGCCCGGGGTGAGGAGGCCGGCCCCCGGGCCGACATCTACTCCCTGGGCGTCGTCACCTATCAGCTGATGTCCGGCCGCCTCCCCTACGAAGCAGCCTCCCTGTCGGAGCTCGCCCTCAAGCAGCAGCGCGAATCCCCCACTCCGCTCAACGAGCTCAATCCGCTGGTTCCCCGTTCTCTGGCCCAGGCGGTGGCGGTGGCGCTGGCCATCGACCAGACCGCCCGGCCGGGCGACGCGATGCAGTTCGGCGAGTCCCTGCGCAATGGCGCCCAGGGGTTCGCGCCGTTCGACACCACGGCTCCCACCTCGCACCTCGGAACCCGCGCCGCGACTCGCGTGAGCCCGTCAGGCGATCAGGCGACCGCGGCCACACGCGTGGCGCGGTCCGGCAACAACGCCGCCGCGGCGCAAGCGGCCACGCCCCGCTCGGGACGCCAGCTCGAGCCGCGGCCGGCGCCGCGGCGACAGCCCGCTCCCGCCGCCGATCGAGCCCGCCCGCGTCCAAACCGGCGCGCCCGCCGGCGCTTCATGGCCTTCCTCGCACTTACGATCGTTTTCACGGCCGCCGTCGCCGCCGCCGTGGTGATCGCCAGCAGCACCTCGAACAGCGTTGTGCATTTCCGGCGGGTCGTTGGCCACGACGCCCAGCAGGCGATCAACAGCGTTCGCAGCCTGATCAATCAGTACACGAAGTAGCCGGCGCCCGGAGCGCCGCGGCGACCTCGGCCAGCCGCCCGGCGTCGATCGCCGCCCGCAGGTCCTCCATCAGCGCGGCGATGAAGCTGAGGTTGTGCAGCGTGATCAGGCGCAACCCCGTGAGCTCGCCGGCCCGCAGGAGGTAGTGGAGGTAGGCGCGCGTGTGGCCGCGCGAGCATGCCGGGCACGGGCAGCCGTCGAGAATCGGTTCGCTGCTCTCTCGCCACGGACTCTTGACCAGGTCGAGCCGCCATTTGTTTGGTGGATCGGGCACGAGCGCCACACCGTGGCGGGCCAGGCGGGTCGGCAGCGCACAGTCGAACGTGTCGATCCCCTGCTGGACGCCGACGATCAGGTCATCGATGTCGCCGATGCCGAGCAGGTGGCGAGGACGGCCGGGGGCATGGCGCTCGAGCTCGGCCGTGGTCCAGGAGACGACCTCATGCATCTGGGCCTTGTCGCGGCCGAGCGACCCGCCGATGGCGATGCCGTCGCAGGCGCTCGCCGCCACCGTGGCCGCCGACTCGATCCGCAGGTCGCGCTCGACTCCGCCCTGGACGATCCCGTACACGGCCTGGCCCTGGGGGCCGTGCGCATCGTGCCAGCGAAGGCAGCGTTGCAGCCAGCGGTGCGTGCGCTCGGTCGAACGCGCCGTGTATTCGCGGGTGACGTGAAACGGCGTGCATTCGTCAAACACCAGCGCGATGTCCGAACCCAGCGCGGCCTGAATCTCCATCGACGTCTCGGGGCCGAGAAACCGCTCGCTGCCGTCGAGATACGAGCGAAAGCGCACGCCCCGCTCCTCGATGGCCAGGATCGCGCCGCTGCTCTGCTGCTGTCCGGCACCCCGGCCGCGTCCCTTGATCTCATCCGCGACGCTGCCATGGCCCATCGAGAAGACCTGAAAGCCACCGGAGTCGGTGATGATCGGCTTGTCCCATCGCATGAACGCGCCGAGGCCGCCGGCGCGCTTGATCAGCTCGGGGCCGGGTGAGAGAAACAGGTGAAACGTGTTGCCGAGGATCAGCTCGTAGCCGAGCTCGGCCACCTCGTGCGCCTCGAGGGTCTTGACCGCCCCCCGCGTCGCCAAGGGCACGAACGCAGGTGTTCGTACCTCGCCGTGAGCCAGCTCCAGCGTGCCCGTGCGCGCGAGCGAGTCAGGCGAACGGGTCCGGACCGTGAACACGGATCCGGACCCTACTCACCCGACAACTATGAGGCTGAGGACTCCGTCTCGGAGTCGGTCTCCGAGCCCTCGATGGTCTTGGGCTCACCGCCACCGACGGAAATCGCGACCTTGTGCGGCTTGCGCTGCTCGGGCTTCGGGATGCGAATCTCGAGCACCCCGCTGTCGACCTGCGCCTTGATCGCCTCGGCGTCAACGCCCTCGGGCAGCGTCAGGGAGCGACGGAACGAGCCGGATGCCCGCTCGACCCGGTAGTAGCCCTCCTTGCGCTCCTCGTGCTCCGCCTTGCGCTCGCCCGACACGGTCAGCACGTTGTCGTCGAGCTCGATGTTGACGTCCTTCTCGGTCAGGCCCGGCAGATCGACACGCAGAACGAACTCGCCCTCGGTCTCGACCAGATCCATCGCCGGCAGCCAACGCCGATGAGCCGACTGGCCGTTCGCAGACGTCGGCGTGTCAAAGAAAGTGTTGAAGAGACGGTTCATCTCGCTCTGAATCGAGCTCAACTCACGAACCGGCTCCCATCTTATGAGTGCCATTCCAATCCTCCTGGGTGAAGTTCCTATTTGATGCAGACTGCATTATTAGATCTCAGTCTAGCACTGTCAAGTCTTGTGAGGCGATCTTCCTAAGGAAAGGAAGGGGGGGGCGTTTGCGAGTCTCTTCCGGTCGGAAGGCCTCAGGAACCGCGATAACGTCGCGTCGCGACCTGGCCCAGAGGGCGCGATGCAACGCCGTTCCCCGAGCCACCCACCAGCCTGAACGAAGCGGACTGAACGCGTCCGCCACCGCTAAGACGAAATCAGCGACCGCCCCGTCATCCCCGCCGGCGCGTCGATCCCCAGCAGCGCCAGCAGCGTCGGCGATACATCGGCCAGAATCCCGCCCTCGCGCAGCGACAGCCCGGGCACGGTCACGATTACGGGCACAGGGTTGAGGGAGTGAGCGGTGTTGGGGCTGCCGTCTGGCTCGAGCATATGGTCGGCGTTGCCATGGTCGGCGGTGATGATGCACGCGCCGCCGGATCGGTGGACCACGCTGACGACCTCGCCCAGGCAGTGGTCGACGGTCTCGATGCCACGGACGGCGGCTTCGATGACGCCCGTGTGGCCGACCATGTCGGCGTTGGCGAAGTTGATGATCCCGAACGTGGGAGCGTCTGACCGCCACCCCTCGACGAAGGCCCGCGCCGCCTCGGGGGCACTCATCTGAGGCTTCTGGTCATAGGTCGGCACATCGCGTGGCGAGGGCACCAGCTCGCGGTGCTCGCCCTCATAGGGCCGCTCCTCGCCGCCGTTGAAGAAGTACGTCACGTGCGGGTACTTCTCGGTCTCCGCGACGTGCAGCTGGCGCAGGCCGTGCGTGGCGATCACGCCCGAGATCGTCGTCTCCGGGCGCTCGGGCGGGAAGGCCACCGGATAGGACCAGTCCTCCTCGTACTCGGTCATGCAGGCGTAGCGCGCGACCGGTTCGCCGCCGCCGCGATCGATCTCGTCGAAGGTGGGCTCGGCCAGCGCCCGGGTGATCTCGCGCATCCGGTCGGGTCGGAAGTTGAACGCCAGCACCGAGTCGCCGGGGCGAATGCGGGCCTCCTCCCCCACCAGAACGGGCCTGACGAACTCGTCGGTCTCGTCGCGTTGGTAGGCGTCGCGGACGGCCTGCGCTGCGGTCGCGGCCGAGTGCTCGGCCCGTCCGTGAACGAGCAGGTCGTAGGCGAGCTGGATGCGATCCCAGCGGCGGTCGCGATCCATCGCGTAGTAGCGCCCGACCACCGTACCGACACGGCCGGCGCCGGCGTGCTGCATCCACCCCTCGACGGTGTCCAGGAAACCGGCGCCCGAGGTCGGCAGCGTGTCGCGCCCATCGGTGAAGGCATGCAGCACCAGGTCGGGCACCTGGAGCGAGCCGCCCAGCTCGATCAGCGCCTTCAGATGCGCGAAACCCGAGTGGACGCCACCGTCTGAGACCAGCCCGATCAGATGAACCCGCTCGGCGCCCGACAGCGCGGCGCGCAGCACCGAATTGGACGCCAGCTCGCCGTCCTGCACCGCCTCGTCGATCCGCGTCAGGTCCTGCATCACCACCGCGCCCGCCCCCAGGTTCAGGTGGCCGACCTCGGAGTTCCCCATCTGCCCCTCGGGCAGGCCAACGGCGCGGCCCCATGCGGTCAGCTGCGAGTGTGGGTAGGCGTCCCACAGCTCGTCGAATATCGGGGTGTCGGCCAGGGACACGGCGTTGCCCGGCCCCGCCGGCGCCAGACCCCAGCCATCGAGCACGATCAGGACCGCGCTGGCGGCGGGGAGCCCGCTGGCACCCGGTGGGATGCTCACGGGCCGGCGGCGGCGACGATCGTCGCGAACGGTTCGGCGTCCAGGCTCGCGCCGCCCACGAGGGCGCCGTCGACATCCGGGAGGGCCAGTAGCTCGCGTGCGTTCTCGGCCTTCACGCTTCCCCCGTACAGGACCCGCGTGCGCTCGGCCTGCTCGACCGAGCGGTCAGCCACCAGCGCGCGAATGAAAGCGATCGCCTCCTGGGTCTGATCCGAGGTCGCGACCAACCCGGTGCCAATCGCCCAGATCGGCTCGTAGGCGATCACGACCTCGCCGAGTCGCGCGTCATCGACCTTGGCCAGATCCTCCTGGACCTGGTGGCGAAGCTTGCGCTCGGTGTCGCCCCGCTCACGCTCCTCCTCGGTCTCGCCGACGCACAGCACGGGCAGCAAACCCGCCTCGAGCGCCGCCGGCACCTTCAGCGCCAGCGCCCGGTCGGTCTCCCCGCACTGCTCGCGGCGTTCGGAGTGACCGAGGATCACGCCGTGGACGCCGATCTCCTCGAGCATCGGTGGCGACACCTCGCCGGTGTACGGGCCCTCGTTGGCGTGATGCATGTTCTGGGCATAGACCTGAACGCGCGAGCCCCGCGTCGAGTCGATCATCGCCGATAGGGCGAGGAACGCCGGACACACGGCGACGTCGACCCCATCGACGGTCGACACCCGGGGCAGGAGAGCCTGGATGAACTCCTCGGCCTCCGCCACCGTCTTGTGCATCTTCCAGTTGCCGGCGATCAGCGGCGTCCTCATGCCAGCGCCTCCACCCCGGGCAGTGGCTTGCCCTCGATCAGCTCGAGCGCTGCGCCGCCGCCGGTGGACAGGTGAGTGACACGATCGGCGTAGCCGAAGCGCCGGATCGCCGCGGCGGAATCGCCACCGCCGACGACGGTTGTGCCCGGCGCCTCCGCCACGGCCAGGGCCACCGCCCGGGTTCCGGCAGCGAACGGCTCGAGCTCGAACGCCCCCATCGGCCCGTTCCAGAACACCGTGCCAGCGCGAGCAATGACTGCCGCATACCTCTCCGCCGTCTTGGGTCCGATGTCGAGCCCCATCAGCCCGTCGGGGACATCGACGCCGTCGATCGGCGTCACCTGGGCGTCGGCGGCGAATCGATCGCCGGCCACCAGGTCCACCGGCAGCTCCAGATCGGCGCCCTGTTCCCCGGTCTGGTCGAGCACACGGCGGGCCAGCTCCACGTCCTCCGCGGCGCACAGCGAGTCACCGACCTGATGGCCCTGCGCGGCCAGGAACGGGAAGCACATGGCGCCACCGATGAGGATCGTGTCGGCGACCTCGCGGAAGCGCTCGATGACCGCGATCTTGTCGCTCACCTTGGCGCCGCCGAGCACCGCCACCAGCGGCCGGTCGGGAGCCTCGAGCAGCCGCGTGAGCGTCGTCACCTCGCGCTCGAGCAGGAGCCCCGCTGCGTGGTCGGGCAGCAACCGGGCTACGCCCTCGGTTGAGGCGTGAGCCCGATGCGCGGCCCCGAACGCGTCATTGACGTAGACGCTGGCCAGCGAAGCCAGTTCGCGCGCCAGCTCGGGATCGTTCTTCGTCTCTCCCGGCTCGTAGCGAACGTTCTCCAGCATGAGGATGTCACCGCGGCTCAGGTTCTTGGCGAAGCCGTGCACGTCATCGCCCACCACGCCCGGGGCCAGCGTCACGTCGGCCCCGGTCAGCTCGGCCAAACGATCGGCCGCCGGGCGCAGGGACAGCTCGGGCTCGCGATCCTTGGGCCGTCCGAGATGGGACACGAGGATCAGTCGCGCGCCGCGCGAGCGCAACGCATCGATCGTCGGCAGCGCCGCACGGATCCGCGTGTCGTCGGCCACCGCACCGTTCTCGAGCGGAACATTGAAATCCACCCTGACCAGCACGCGTTTGCCGTCAACGTCTCCCAGGTCGCCGAGTGTCTTCACAGCAGCCTTTGCACGAGATCCGCGACGCGGTTGGAGTAGCCCCACTCGTTGTCGTACCAGGAGACCACCTTGACCATCGTCCCGTCCATGACCGCCGTCAGCTGTGAGTCGAGAATCGACGAGGCGGGGTTCTTGACGATGTCGGAGGACACGATCGGATCCTCGGTGTACTCGAGGATGCCTTGCAGCGGCCGGCTCGACGCGGCCGCCTTGAGCGCCTGGTTGACCTCCTCCACCGTGGTCTCCCGGTTGGCCTCGACGGTCAGATCGACCACGCTGCCGGTCGGCACCGGCGCCCGAACGGCAAAGCCATGCAGCTTCCCGTTGAGCTCGGGGATCACGACTCCGATCGCCTTGGCCGCGCCGGTCGAGGCCGGGATCAGGTTGATCGCCGCCGCGCGGGCACGCCGCAGGTCGCGGTGGGGCATGTCCTGCAGGCGCTGATCGGACGTATAGGCGTGGATCGTCGTCATCAGGCCGTGCTTGATCCCGATCGTCTCGTGCAGCACCTTGGCCACAGGAGCCAGGCAGTTCGTCGTGCACGACGCGTTGGAGATGACCCGATGCTGCTCGCGGTCGTAGGTGTCCTCGAAGTTGACCCCCAGGGCGACCGTCACGTCTGGGTTGGTGGCCGGCGCCGAGATCACGACCTTCTGGGCTCCGGCATCCAGGTGCTTGGAGGCGTTCTCGCGGTCGGTGAACAGCCCCGTCGACTCGATCACGACCTCGGCCCCGAGCTCCTCCCACGGCAATGCCGCGGGATCGCGTTCGGCCAGCACCCTGATGTCCTTGCCGTCGACGCGCAGGCCGGCGTCGGTGGCCTCGACCTCGCCCGGGAACGGGCCGTAGTTCGAGTCGTATTTGAGCAGATGGGCGATCGTCCTCGGATCGACCAGATCGTTGACCGCCAGCCACTCGATGTCTGCGCCCTTCTCGTAGGCAGCGCGGAAGACGTTGCGGCCGATCCGTCCGAAACCGTTGATCCCGACCCGTACCGACATGCCTGTGTCTCTCCCTTTCGTTGTGGCGCAGAACGAGGCCCGCCGTATTGTTGGAGGGCGACCGCCACGCCCCGAAGCAGGGGCGCATGGCGGAGGCTCCCGCCGGCGGCGAGCCCAAGGCTACCTAACGGGGGCGCTCGTCTCCTTGATCCCGCCGGCCGGCGCCGCGCTATCTCTGCGACACGACTTCGACTCGCAGCCCGTCGGGATCGCGCATGTAGGCGGCGTAGCAGCCCCGCCCGTACTGGGGCCGCGGGCCGGGCGGGCCATCGTCGCCTCCGCCGTTGGACACGCCCGCCTTGTGGGCCGCGTGGACGGCCGCTCTGCCGCTGGCGTGCAGGGCAATGTGTCCGTAGCCCGGCGCGGGCGGGCGGCCGCGCACCACGATCCACACCATCGGACTGGTGACGCCATACGCGATCGCGTGCTCGGAGTCGTGCAACCGACGGCCGCCCAGGGCGAAGAAGACGGCGTCGTAGAACCGACTCGAGCGCTGCAGGTCGGAGACCTCGAAGCCGACGTGATGGATCATCGCCCGCCCTATGCCGGCCGCGTCACGTCGCGATGGACGGCCTCGACCAGATACTCGGGGGCCGGCCGGTAGCGGTCGGCCAGGTGCTCCGCCACGGCGACCGATCGGTGGCGGCCGCCGGTACAGCCGATGGCAAGCACCAGATGGGCCTTGCCCTCGGCCAGATACTGCGGCAACAGGTAATCGAGGAACGGGTGCAGGTGCGCGTAGAAGCCGTCGAGCTCGCCATCGCGGTTGATGAAGTCGACGATCCGCTGATCGTTGCCGGTCAGCGGGCGAAGCTCGGCCTCGTAGTGGGGGTTGGGCAGGAAGCGGACGTCGAGCATGAGGTCCGGGTCGCGCACCAAGCCGTACTTGAAGCCGAAGCTCTCGAAGGTCACGGCGAGCCGCCCCGGCGTGTGGGACGGCAGCAGCTCATCGGCCAGCTTGCGCCGCAACATCGCGGCGGTCAGCCCGCTAGTGTCGATGACCACGTCGGCCCGCCCCTTCAGGGGCGCCAGCGCCTCCCGCTCGCGCGAGATCCCGTCGGTCACGCTGCCTCGGGGCGCGAGTGGGTGACGCCGGCGCGTCTCCTTGTAGCGCATGAGCAGCGTCGCCTCGTCGGCCTCCAGGAACAGCACCCGATGCTTGACCCCGCTTCTCCGCAGGTCGTCGAGCATGGCCGCCAGACCCTCGAAGTAGCCCCGGCCGCGCACGTCGGAGACGACCGCTGCCCGCTCCACCTTCGAACCGCTGTGGCGAAACAGGTCGACCAGGCTGCGGATCATCTCGGAGGGAAGATTGTCGACGCAGAAGTACCCCGCGTCCTCGAACACAGCCATCGCCGTCGACTTCCCGGCCCCCGAGAACCCGGTGATCACGACCAGGTCGGTCAGCGCGGAAGCGCGCTCGCCGGCCTCGTCGCCAGCCTGACCGATGGCTGCTTTCTCAGGAGCTGTTCTGGACATATCCATTGCTCTGAAGCTTGACGGTACAAGCGGACGAGCGCCAGAGACCGTAGGGTTATGCCACCATGCTCCTCGTGTACCGCCGCGGAGGCTGCATGGCAATCCTGGCGGCGCTCGCGGTCTCCATTGCATTCGCCGGCGAGGCGCAGGCCCAGCCGCCGGTTGTGACCGCCGCCGTCCAGTCCACCCCCACCGGGCAGCGGATGGGGCAAGGCTTCGTGGGCGTATCGCTGGAGACCAAGGCTCTTCACATCTATACCGGCCGCAACCCGCTGGCCATCAACCCCGTCCTCGTCCAGCTCATCAAGGGGCTGGCCCCCGGTCAGCGCCCCGTGCTGCGAATCGGCGGCGACAGCACCGACTCCACGTGGTGGCCGATGCGCGGGGTGATCCCGCCTGGCGGCATCACCTACGGGCTGACCAAGGGTTGGATGCGGACCACCCGCGCGCTGGCTCGTGACCTGCGCGCGAAGCTGATCCTCGGCGTCAATCTCGCCGCCGACCGGCCCTCGCTGGCCGCGGCCGAGGGGCGCGAGATGGTCCAGGCGATCGGCCGCCGGTACATCGACGCGCTCGAGATCGGCAACGAACCCGACCTCTACGGTGTGTTCCCGTGGTACCGCGACCGCCGCGACCACGTCGTCTACGCCCGACCCCGCAACTACTCGCTGAGCGATTTCAGCAACGACTACTCGCGCTGGCGCTCGGCGCTTCCGACCGCGCCGCTCGTTGGTCCCTCGTTCGCCCGGCTGAACTGGCTGAGCGGCGAGAACCGCTTCCTCAATGCCCAGCACAACAAGGTCGGGACGGTCACCGCCCATCGCTACCCGCTGCGCGGTTGCGTCAAGGACCCGAGCTCGCCGTCATACGCCTCGATCGGCAACCTGCTCGCCGACAGCTCATCGGCCGGTCTGGCCAGCCAGGTCCGGCATTACGTGTCGATCGCCCATGCCCGCGGCCTGGCCTTCCGGATCGACGAGATGAACTCCGCCTCCTGCAGCGGGGCCTTCGGGGTCAGCGACACCTTCGCCTCCGCGCTGTGGATCCTCGACACGTTGTTCAACTTTGCCTCCGTCGGGGTCGACGGCGTCAACGTGCACACCCTGCCCCGCGCCGCCTATCAGCTGTTCTCCTTCCGGCAGCGCAAGGGAACCTGGCACGCCTTCGTGCATCCCGAGTACTACGGGATGCTGATGTTCGCGCGGGCGTTCCCGCCCGGCGCGCGACTGCTGCCGGTGTCGATCGCCTCGGGTCCGATCAAGGCGTGGGCCACCAGCGCCCCGGACGGCCGCACGCGCGTGGTGCTGATCAACCAGAGCTCGACCGCCGACGTGTCGGTCCAGCTCCAGATCCCCAACGGCACGAGCTCAGTCTCGATCGAGCGCCTCGAGGCGCCCAGCCTCAGTGCCACCAAGGACGTCGCCTACGGCGGCCAGAGCTTCAGCAACGACACCACCACGGGCACGTTGCCGGGACAGCCCTCGCTCGATCAGGCCACGTCCGACAACGGCAGCTACTCGATCTCGCTGCCCGCGGCCAGCGCCGCCGTCGTGACCCGTTAGCGCGCCGGCCGGCCATATCGGCGGCTGCTCCTAGACGCCGGTCTTGTGCAGCTCGCGGTACACCTCGCGTGCCAGCTTGCCGGGCATCCCCGGCACCGCCTCGAGCTCCTCTCGCGAGGCGGCCAGGATCGCGTCGGGCGAGCCGAAATGATTGAGCAGCGCCCGCTTGCGCGCAGGCCCGACGCCGGGGAGCTCATCGAGGATCGAGGAGGTCATGGCCCGGTCACGCCGGCTCCGATGGTGGGTGATGGCGAACCTGTGCGCCTCGTCGCGCACCCGCTGGAGCAGCTGCAGCTCCGGGGTCTCGTGAGCCAGCCTCAGCGGCGCCGGCCGACCCGGAATGAACACCTCCTCGACGCGTTTGGCCAGCGAGATGACCACCACTCCTCGCTCGCGGAACCCGCGCAGCGCGCGCAGCCCGGCCGACAGTTGACCCTTGCCGCCGTCGATCACAACCACATTGGGCAGCGCGCCAAAGCTGGGGTCATAGTCCTTGTCGTGGGGCGAGACATCGCGCTGCTGCTCCCACCGCGCCAGCCGGCGCCCCAGGATCTCCTCCATCGCGGCGAAGTCGTCGGGCGCCGCGTGCGGCCCGCCGCCGTTGCCGTCCCCGTCGCCGTCGCCGTCGCCGTCGCCGAAGACCTTGAACCGCCTGTAGTCGGACTTCTTCGGCGCGCCACCCTCGAACACGACCATCGACGCCACGGTGTTGGTGCCCATCAGCGTCGAGATGTCGAAGCACTCGATCCGCAGCGGGATCGAGTCGAGCCCCAAGGCGGCCTGGAGGCCGTCGAGCGCCTCCACCCGCTGCTGCCGGCGACGCTCGGAGCGAAGCTTCTCCTGGTCCAGGGCAAGACGCGCGTTGCGCTCGGCCAGCTCCAGGATCCGGCGCTTGTCGCCGCGCTCGGCGGCGCGGATCTCCACCGGGGCCCCGCGGCGATCCGCCAGCGCCTGGGCCAGCGCCGGCACGGGGGCGGGCGTTCCCAATTCACGCTGGACGATCAGCAGCGGCGGGATCATCATCGCGCTGGCGTAGTACTGGAGGATGAATGCCTCGGCCACATCGGCGATACCGCCGCCGGCCTCGTTGTCGAGGTAGAAGCTCTGGCGGTCCGAGAGCACGCCATCGCGCACCTGGAAAACCTGGGCGTTGGCCTCGCCGTCGGCCTCGGCCACGGCGATCGCGTCGAGCGTCCCCACCGTCTCATTGGCCACCCGCTGGCGCTCGAGCAGCGAGCGCACGGCGCGCAGCCGATTGCGATCGCGCGCGGCGTCCTCGAAGCGCTGCTCGGCCGCCGCCTCGCGCATCGAGGCCTCGAGCGAGCGCTCGATCTCCCGGTAGCGGCCGGACAGGAAACCGATCACGCCGTCGATTCCGGCCCGGTAGTCCTCCCTGCTGACGTAGCCGACACAAGGCGCCTCGCAGCGCTTGATGTAGTAGTCCAGGCACGGCGAGCCGCTGCGTCGCCCGGGCTCGGACCCCTCGCAGGAGCGGAACATGAACACCTTGCCCAGCACCTCGAGCGTCGACCGGACGCGCTTGGCGTTGCTGAACGGCCCGAAGTAGGCCCGATCTCGCCGGTGGCGCTCGCGCGTGAAGTACACGCGGGGGAAATCCTCGTCCAGCGAGATCGCGATGTACGGATAGGACTTGTCGTCGCGCAGCCGGATGTTGAACCGGGGCTTGTACTGCTTGATGAAGTTCTGCTCGGCCAGCAGCGCCTCGGACTCGGTCTGCACGACCAGGGCCTCGATGTGATCGATCATCGGCACCAGATCCCGCCCCACCCGCGTGCTGGGGTTGGAGAAGTGCGATGCCACCCGCTTGCGGATCGACTTCGCCTTGCCGACGTAGAGCACCTTGCCCCGCGCGTCGCGGAACAGGTACACGCCGGGCTCGTCGGGGAGCTCGCGTCGGCGGTCGGCTGGGGTGATCGACATGCTCTATCCGAGGATAGGTGCGGGTTGCCAACGGACGCCAGCGGATCACGGCCGCTGCCGCCAACGGCTGCCCGCAGCACGCCCGTTCGAGGCCCCGGCTAGCGGGGGAGCCGGATGGTCCGCGACTGAGCGAGCACTCGACCGTCGGAGCCGATCGCCTGCACCGCGAAGTACGGCTGATCGGTGTGAACGGGTACCGAGGTCTCGAAGCCACGCCGCCACGCCACGCCGACCGGGGCCAGCCGGTTCGGTGTGCTCCCGGCGATCAGGCGCCACCGCAAGACGTCCGTGGCCCCGTTCCAGCTCGCGTAGGCGGTGGCATTGCCGTGTGAATGCCCGACCACCGCTAGCGCCGGCCGAGTCGCCGGCTGAGCAGTCCACGAATGCTCGTAGGCACGGTAGCTGGACATGAAGTCGACGAAGCGTCCGTCGAAGACCTGCCTCCCACGCCGGTCGAATTCCGTGAAGTAGGGCAGGCCTCCCCAGCCTACGAACATCTGGCCGCCCCCGAGTAGCTGGGCGGACCCCTCCCAGGGGCTGAGAAGACTTGGGGAATGGTCGAACTGCTGGACGAGCGTCGCCGTGTGTCGGCTCGTGTTGATGCGCTCCAACACAGCCCGTGATTGCCGATGCTGCTGGGGCCAATCCCCATTGTCGAAGATCGTGATCAATCCGCCCCGATGGATCGTCGCGTCGTGCTGATAGGCGGTTCGGGTCCCCGGCCCCATCCTGAAGCTCGAATGCTTGCCCCCCAACTCCCACAGGACCCTCCCTGTGCCGCGATCGATCTTGTACACCGCCCACGTGTTGCGAGCCGAGATGATCAGGTTCCCGTCGGTGTCCTGCTCGACGGAGTTGATGTGGAAGTAGTCGCCGAAGGGTGCTCCGGGAAGCGAAACCGGGCCCACGTAGGAATCTTCGAGCGGCACATGGTCGAGGCTGTCCCACTGAAACAGGACGTTGCCGGTGGGGATGTCGATCTCCTGTACGAAGCAGTTGGCGACGATCTCGTGTTTGACGCCGCCACTCGCCGAAGCATTTAGACGTACCTCGCTGTAGGCGGTGATCATGGCGGTGCCCTGCGGGGTCAGGTCGAAGTCATGGATGTCCGCCGTGAGACCATTGCCTGCGCGCACGGTGGCGATCGTCCGGTAGGTGCGGCTGACGATCACGTCCTCATTGGGACCGGAGCCGCCGTAGTTCTGGTACCCCTGCCACCAGGTGAGCACGGGCTGGCCCCGATACTTCTCGACCTTGAGGTCCGCGACCGTGGTCCTGCGACCGGCGATCGGTTTGAACCAGACGAGCGATCCGCGGCCATCTACGATCATCGGACCCCATTGGAGCGGGCCGTGCATCGGAGTCAGGAAGATGTCCGACACCCCGGGGTGGGGACGCGTGACGCGCACGGCTGCCGGCCGGAGGTCTGGACGCGAGTAGAACCTGTCGACGTCTCCGGACTGGCGCGGCGCGGGCGAACGAACGGGCTGCGGCGCCGCCTTGACTGGATTGTCGATCGTGAACTTGAACGTCCCGCGCCGTGCACCGAGAATCGCCAACGCCGTGCGCACCGTGACCAGCTCTCCCGCCCGGAATCCGCGATCCGGATAGAAGCTCGCGCCGCGCCCATCGGAATCAGGCCTGATGCGTCCTAGATGAACCCCGGTACGTGAGCCGGTGACCGTGACATGGCCGAGCCGCGCAGGAGCCACGCCGCGAAAGCTGATCTGTGTCTGCAGCGTGGCGAACCGGGTGCCGGGGCTGGGAAATACGAGCACGCGGGAGGCAGCGCAGGCCGACCGGGCCAACAGCGCCCAGATCCCGGCGGCAACGACCAGGCATAGTCTCGTCCTGGGAGAGACGCTTCCCCACACACCACCCACGCACAAAAAGATAGCCACGGACGCGAAGCCGTGCGTGCGGCCGGTCAGTCCGCGGTGAACGAAAGTCCCAGGCCGGCGATGGCCAGCGCCAGTGCCCCGATGGCCACAACCTCCCCTCCCCCCGAGGTCGGCGAGTTGGGCACGTAGGTCCCGCGCGCGGGGTCGAAGATGTTCGTCCCGTTGGTCGGGGGATGGCCGAGCGCGTGGACGATGAACACGAGCGCGAAAATGCAGGCCACGAAGACGATCGCGCGCGCAGTGCGCCGCCCGATCAGGGCGAGCAGCACGAGCACGACGGCCAGCAGCGCGAGCAGGAGGTCGACGATGCCGTACACCTGCCAGGCCGTGGGGTCGTCCGGCACGCCGTGCAGCGCGGCCGAGCCTCCCCACGCGGCCAGGAAGCTCGGCGAGAACTGATGGCTCCAGGTCAGGAACAGCGATGCGAACAGGACCCCCGCACCGAGGAGGGTCAGCCAGTCGGCCAGGGACTCTCGGCGGGCAGCGGTCACAGGTCCGTTCTAGCCGCCTGGGTGTCACCCGTGGGCTTCTCGCCGGCTTGCACGTAGCGGTAGACGCCTCCGGCCACCAGCGCGGCGACGATCTCCGCCACGACGTAGATCCAGTAGTTGCTCCACTTGAAGATCCCCAGGACGCTGGCGCCCAGGGCGACCGCCGGGTTGAAAGCGCCGCCCGAGATACCGCCGACCGCGAACGCCCCGACCGTCACCGTGAAGCCGATGGCCAAGCCGTAGAACGAGTTGCCCTCGGTCCCTGGGGCGGTCGCGACGTTCAACACCACGTAGGCCAGCGCGAACGTGAACAGGAACTCGACCAGCAGCATCTTCCCCGTGCTGGCGAATGCGCCCGCCGTGCCCGCGCCGCTGATGGCCCGGGCCGCCAGGGCAGCCACGACGCCGGCAATCAGCTGCGTGACGATATAGGCCACCCATTCGTTGGACGTGATCTT
The DNA here is from genome assembly GCA_963796885.1 of uncultured Solirubrobacterales bacterium. Classification (GTDB taxonomy): domain Bacteria; phylum Actinomycetota; class Thermoleophilia; order Solirubrobacterales; family Solirubrobacteraceae; genus Palsa-465. Next base: position 112,756 of record CAWCNP010000020.1, on the reverse strand, counting down.
GCCCCGGATAAGGACGGCCGTGCTGACCGCCGGGTTGTAGTGGCCCCCAGAAATGTGGCCGCCGGCGAACACCATCACCATCAGCGAGGCGCCGATGGCGAGTGGGGCCAGGTCGCCCGCGCCCGTCTTCGGGTTGGTGGCCATGCAGACCGTGAAGACGAGGAAGAACGTCCCGATGAACTCGACGACTAGCTTTCGACCCAGAGGCATGATCTCTCCCCTACTCGTTTGACTCGGCCTGAACAGTAACCTGCATGGCTGTCATGTCCCCCCTCGGCAATGGCCCTCGTACCGCCTATCGCACGTGCCCGCTGTGTGAGGCGACCTGCGGCCTCGAGCTCAAACTGAACGGCGACGAGGTCGTGTCGGTCCGGGGTGATAAGGACGACGTCTTCAGCCACGGCTTCATCTGCCCCAAGGGCTACGCGCTGAAGGAGCTCCACGCGGATCCTGACCGCCTGCGGACGCCGGTGATCCGCCAGGACGATGGCTCGTTTGTCGAGGCCTCGTGGGACGAGGCGTTTGCGCTGATCGAGAGCCGGTTGGCGCCGATTCTGGCCGCCGACCGCAACGCCGTGGGCGTTTACCTCGGCAACCCGAACGCCCACCTGCTCGAGAACATGCTCTACGGACAGGCGCTGCTGCGGGCGCTGGGGACGCGAAACATCTACTCGGCCAGTACGGTCGATCAATTCCCGAAGCAGAAGTCCTCGGCGCTGATGTTCGGCTCCGGGACTACGGTGCCGGTGCCCGATGTCGACCGCACCGAGCACCTCGTGATCCTGGGCGGGAATCCCCTGGTTTCCAACGGCAGCCTGATGACCGCCCCCGACATGCGCGGGCGCCTGCGCGCGCTTCGCGCCCGTGGCGGCAAGTTGGTCGTTATCGACCCGCGGCGCAGCCGCACCGCGGAGGAGGCCGACGAGCACCATTTCATCCGACCGGGCACCGACGCGCACCTGCTGTTCGCGATGGTCCACGTGCTCCTCGACGAGGGCCTGGCCGCACCGGGCGAGAAGCTCGAATCACTGATCGAGGGTCGCGACGTCGTGCGCGAACTGGCAGCGCCGTTCACCCCCGACGCCGTCGCCGAGCATTGCGGCATCGACGCCGAGACGATTCGCCGCCTGGCGCGTGAACTCGCCGCGGCCGACCGGGCCGCCGTCTACGGCCGGATCGGCACCTGCACGCAGGAGTTCGGAACCCTGGCCAGCTGGCTCCTCGACGTGCTCAACGCCCTGACCGGCAACCTCGACCGCGAGGGCGGGGCGATGTTCCCGCGCGGCGCGGCCGGGCACTCGAACACGGCCGGCGAGCCGGGGCGCGGGCGCGGGGCGCGCTTCGGCCGGTGGCAGAGCCGCGTGCGCGAGGTGGACGAGATCTTTGGGGAGCTCCCGGTGGCCTGTCTGGCCGAGGAGATTCAGACTCCCGGAGACGGGCAGATCCGCGCCCTGATCACGATCAGCGGCAATCCGGCCATCTCGACCCCCAACAGCGGCCGCCTGCGCGAGGCTCTGAGCCAGCTCGAGTTCATGGTCAGCCTCGACGTGTATGTGAACGAGACCACGCGGCACGCCGATGTGATCCTGCCCGCGCCCTCCCCTCTTCGCCGCCCGCATTACGACCTGGCCCTGTACCTGTTCGCCGTGCGCAACGTCGCGCACTACTCGCCGCCAGTGCTCGGGCCGCAGCCCGGTCTGCCCGACGAGTGGGTGACGCTCCTGCGCCTCACCGGGGTCGCCGCCGGATTCGGGCCGTCAGCCGACGTGGCGATGCTGGACGAGCAGGTCGCGCGCGCGATGATCCAGCGGGAGCTGAAGACACCGCAGTCGCCGATCTTCGGACGCGATATGGAGGACGTGCTGTCCGAGCTCGCGCCGCGCATCGGACCCGAGCGGCTGCTCGATTTGATGCTGCGGGTGGGGCCGTACGGCGACGGCTTCGGCGCCGCCGAGCACGGTCTGACCCTCGCCCGCCTCGAGCGAGCCCCCCACGGTATTGACTTGGGCGCGCTGGAGCCGCGCCTGCCCGATGCACTGCGCACGGCCAGCGGACGAATCGAGCTGGCGCCAGAGGCGATCGTCGCCGACGTGGCCAGACTGCGCGAATCGCTCGCCACCGTGCCCAATGGCGAGTTGGTCCTGATCGGGCGGCGCCATCTGCGCTCGAACAACTCGTGGATGCACAACCTGCCCGTGCTGGTCAAGGGCAAGCCCCGGTGCACGCTGCACATCCATCCCGCCGACGCCCGGCGCCTCGAGCTGGTTGATGGCGAACAGGCCGAGGTGAGCTCGCGCACGGGGACCGTCCTGGCGCTGGTCGAGATCACCGACGCGATCATGCCCGGGGTGGTCAGCCTGCCCCACGGCTGGGGTCACGACGATCCCGACGCCCGGTTGCACGTGGCCGCCGAGCACGCGGGCACCAATAGCAACGTGCTGGCCGACGAAACGCTGATCGACCCGCTGTCCGGCAATGCCGTCCTGAATGGGATTCCGGTGCAGCTCGCGCCCGCGCGCGAGCCGGCGATCGCCGCGGCAGCCGCTCAGTAACGGCGCGCGGACACGACCACCGCGACGACGGCGTAAACGGCGCCGAGGATGAGCACGAACCACACGATCTCGCCCGATGCCGTGTTCCACAGTCGTTGCGTCGCGGTCAGCGTGAGGGCGCCGACGCCAAGCGCGATGTAGAGAATCGCGCGCCGGTGGTCGCCCAGCCCGTACAGCTGGACCCGGTTCTGGCGATACATCATCGAGGCGAACCAGCCCAGCGAGCCGAGGAACGCGAGCGACACGATCTGGATGGCCACGGCGGCGCCGGTACCGCCGCCCGGAACCGCCACGACCAACGCGGCCAGCACGAGGACGATCACCACGTTGCGGATGTTCTTGGTCATCGGAACTTAAGCGTACGCGCATGGGCGTCGCGGCGGGGCTGTTCGCTCAGCTGACCAGCGCCCTGACGGGTTGTGCGGGCGTGCTCGACCCCACCGGTGCCGAGCCGCCGACGGGCTCGGCGGCGAACCGGTAGCCGACCCCGAAGTGGGTGTGGACGTAGCGCCAGCCGGGCGAGATCCGCTCGAGCTTGTTGCGCAGCTTGCGAACGAACACGTCGACCGAGCGGTCGCCGCGGACCATCGTGTAACCCCACACCCGTTGGTAGATCTCCTCGCGTTCGAGCACGCGTCCCTGCGCCCCGGCCAGCTGGTAGAGCAGCTCGTACTCCTTGCGCGACAGCGATGCCGCCCGCTCGCCGACGTACGCGTCGAAGCGATCTGGCCGGATGGCCAGATCGCCCGCCTCGATCGGTGTGGTGTCGCCGATCAGCATCTCGGCCCGGCGCCGGCGCATCACGGCCTCGATCCGCGCCACCAGCTCCTCGGGATGACATGGCTTGGTGATCCAGTCATCGGCCCCGCCGCGCAGGGCGCGCACCCGGTCGGCCACCGGCGCCGGCCGACTGCACACGAGCAGCGCCAATCCGGGCAGGGCGGTCGAGATCCGCTCGATGTATTGAAGCCCGGTCAGGGCCGGGTTGACGATCAGGGCGTGGAGGCGCAGCTGGGTGATCTGATCGGGGCCGACCGAGGCGGACAGCACCTGCCGGTCCCACCCCAACGCCGTGAATCTTCGCTCCAGCACGGTCAGCAGACCGCTGTCATCATCGATGAGGGCCACCCGCACGCGCGCCACGCCCTCAATTTTGGCAGCACGTTAGGACGAGGTGGCGGCCTCCCACCGCGCGTAGAGCTCCTCGACGGTGCGTTTGGCCTCCTCGTGGCGGGCGGTCGACCGTGCCGTTTTGCGGGGACCAGACCACGCTGCCGGGTCGGCGAGTTCGTCCTCGATGGCGGCCAGCGCCGCCTCGGCGCGCTCGATCTCCTGCTCGAGCGCGCTCGTGTCCGGGGCCGGTTTCGCGCGCGGTGCCCGCGCGGTCTGCCGGGCCGGCTTCGTCTTCGGCCGAGCCTTGGCCGCGGTCTCGACACGCTCGCGCTCCGCTCGTACGCGGACATACTCGGGCCACCCCCCGACGTAGCTGTGGAGCGCGTGGTCCTCGATCGCCACCGTCCGCGTGCCCACGGCGTCGAGCAGAGCTCGGTCGTGCGAGACGAGCAGCAGCGAGCCGGTGAACGCCTGGAGTGCCTCTTCCAGGGCCTCACGGCTCTCGAGGTCCAGGTGGTTGGTCGGCTCGTCGAGGATCAGCACGTTGGCGCCCGAGTGCACGAGGATGGCCAGCGACAGGCGCCGGCGCTCGCCCCCGGACAGTGCCTCGAGCGGCTTCTCGGCCTCCTCGCCGGAGAAGAGGAAGCGGCCGAGGAGCGCCCGGGCCTTGTTGGGTGTCAGCCCGGTGTCACGCTGGGCGACCTCGAGCACAGTACGAGCCGTGCCCGCGGACACCTCGTCGGCGTGCTGGGACAGGTAGCCGAGCTTGACGTTGTGCCCGGTGCGCAGCTTGCCCGACTCGAGCTCCCGCCGGCCGGCCAGCGTCTCGATCAGCGTCGTCTTGCCGGCTCCGTTGGGACCCACCACCGACACGTGCTCGCCGCGCTCGAGCCAGAGCTCGGCATTCTGGAGCAGCAGCTTGTCGCCGATCGAGATGCTGCCATCGAGCATCTCGAACACCACCCGCCCACTTCGCTCCGGCGGCTTGAACGAGAATTGCAGAGAGGCGCTGTCGCGCGGGTCGCGCGTGATCCGCTCGATCTTCTCGAGCTGCTTGACCCGCGACTGCGCCTGGCGGGCTCGGGTCCCGGCACGGAACCGCGTGACGAACCGCTCGAGCCTCGCGATCTCGGCCTCCTGGCGCTCGATCGCGCGACCCAGCGCGAGCTCGCGTGCGGCACGCTCGCGGCGCCACGCGTGCCAGGAACCGGGGAAGAACTTTCCCCGGCCGGCCTCGAGCTCGAGGACCGAGGTCCCGACCGCCTCCAGGAACCACCGGTCGTGGGCGACGAGGACGATCGCCGCGTCGAGAGCGGTCAGATGCTGCTCGAGCCACTCGAGCGAGGCGATGTCGAGGTGGTTGGTTGGCTCGTCGAGCAGGAGCAGGTCGGGCGCGCCGGCCAGGGCCCGGGCCAGCGAGGCGCGCGTCAGCTCGCCGCCCGAGAAGGTGGAAAGCGGACGGTCGAGATCGTCACTGTCGCGAAACCCCAGGCCATGCAGCGTCGCCAGCGCGCGCTCGCGCCAGGTGTAGCCGCCGGCGTGCTCGAGCCGGGCCTGCGCCTCGGCGTAGCGGCCCAGCGTCTGCTCATCGTGGGCGCCGCCGGCCATCTGCTGCTCGAGCCGGGCGAGCTCGGTCTCGATGGCCACGAGCTCCTGCGCGCCAGAGAGCACATAGTCGCGCAGCGACAGGCCGCGCTCGCGCGGCGGACGCTGGTCGTGGAGCGAGACCTTCGTGCCCTTGGCCAGCACAAGCTCGCCGAAGTCGACCGTGGCCTCGCCGGCCAGCATCCGCAGAAGTGTCGTCTTGCCGGAGCCATTGCGCCCCGACAGCGTCATCCGATCGCGGCGCTCGAGCTTGAACGAGATGCCCCGCAACAGCGGCTCGCCGGAGATGTCCTTGCCCAGGTCGGATGCGATTGCCACAGCCATCGCAGCTGATGGTAGGAATCGAGGGCGCAGGTAGGATGCCCGGATGCCGAGTCGATCCTTCCGCTCTGTCCAGCGGGCCGCGTGGCCACCGGTGCCGCCGATCGAAATGCCGCCGGCGCGGACCGTCCTCGTGCCTGATCGGGGTGAGTTCTTCCTCCGTGACACCGGCGGTGAGGGTCCGGTGGTCATGCTGCTGCACGGCTGGCTGGCCTGCGCCGACCTGAACTGGTGGCCCGTCTACGGCCCGCTCGCGCAGGCGGGCTATCGGGTGCTGGCGATCGACCATCGCGGCCACGGGCGCGGGTTGCGCCCGTTGGTGCCGTTCCGGCTGGCCGATTGCGCCGGCGACGCCGCCGCCGTGTTGCGCGAGCTGGGCGTCGCGCCGGCGCTCGTCGTCGGCTACTCGATGGGCGGCGCGATCGCTCAGCTCGTGGCCCACGAACATCCCGACGTGGTCAGCGGGCTGGTCCTCAGCGGTACGGCGGCGCACTGGCAGGATCCGCCAACGCGCCGCGAGTTCAGGGCGCTGGGCATGGTCGGGCTGATGCTCGCCCTGGCTCCGGCTGCCACCTATCGCGCCGGGCTCAAGCGCTCCGGCATCCGCGAGACCCGCGAGACGGCCTACCTGCAGTCCGAGCTCATGCGCCACAGCCCGCGCGACGTCATCGAGGCGGGACGTGAGCTTGGGCGCTTTGATTCGCGGCCCTGGCTCGGATCGCTGCCCGGCCCGATCGCGATGGTGCTCACCACCCGCGACGAGCTGGTCTCTCCGCGCAAGCAGCGCGAGCTGGCGCAGGCCTCACGTGCCCAGGTGTTCGAGATAGCCATCGGGCATATGGACGTCGGTCGAGCCGAATCTGGCTACGGTGCCACGCTCCTGGAGGCCCTGGCCGCCGTAGGCCCCGGCGAGGACGTGAAGGCGGCCTAGAAACTCGATACGCTTGCCCGAATGAGTCGTCGCACCCGGTTCGTTGCCGCGCTGACAGTCTTCAGCGTCACCCTGTTGACGCTGGCGCCGGTCGCGCTGGCCAACCGCGAGAACGGCGGTCAGGGGTGGTACGGCGAGACCAACGACAAGGTGATCACGAACGCGATGTTCATCACGATCATCTTCTTCCCCACGATCATCGTGATCTTCTCGTTGATCCAGTGGCGCCTCGACAGACGCAAGCACGCGAAGATGGATGCGGCCAAGCGCCGGGCGGCCAACGTCGACTGGCGCGGCGGCTGGTAGCGCGCCAGCGCCGATGAGCCAGGGGCGCCCGCGATGAGGTACTTCGTCACCGGCGCGACCGGTTTCATCGGCCGGCATCTGGTCGAGCGTCTGCTCCTGCGCGAGGGCGATATCTACGTCCTGGTTCGTGAGGGCTCGACCGACAAGCTGAACGCGCTGATCACGGATAAGTGGCCGGAGGGAGCGGCGGAACGCATCAAGCCCGTGGTCGGGGATCTGAGCCTGCCGCGCCTCGGCGTCGCCGACGACATGGTGTCGGAGCTCAATGGCAGCGTCGATCACTTCTTCCACCTCGCCGCCAGCTACGACATGACGGCCGATGAGGACGTCAACCGGATCGCCAACGTCGAGGGGACCCGGCACGCGGTCGGGCTGGCCAATGCGCTGCGGGCCAGCCGTTTCCACCACACCTCATCGATCGCCGTGGCCGGTCGCTACAAGGGCCTGTTCCGCGAGGACATGTTCGAGGAGGGCCAGAAGCTCGACCACCCCTATTTCCTGACCAAGTACGAGTCCGAGAAGATCGCTCGCAGTCAGACGACGGTTCCGTGGCGGATCTACCGGCCGTCGATCGTCGTCGGTGATTCGCAGACCGGCGAGATGGACAAGATCGACGGGCCGTACTACTTCTTCACCGCGATCAAGCTGGCCCGTCACTACCTGCCCGGCTGGTTTCCGCTCGTCGGCCCTGAGTTCGGTCATACCAACATCGTGCCGGTCGACTTCGTCGCCAGCGCGATGGACCACATCGCGCATGCGCCCGACCTGGACGGCCAGGCCTTCCACCTGATGAGCCCGAAGTCGCAGCGGTCCGGAGACGTGATCAACGCGTTCGCGCGCGCCGCCCACGCGCCCCAGCTGTCGGTGCGGATCGATTCGCGGCTGTTGAGCGCGCTGCCCAAGGGGACCTTCTCGATGTTGATGGCGCTGCCGGCGGCCCGTGGCGTGCGGAAGGCGGTGCTGGCCGATTTCGGGATCCCCGACGAGATCCTCGGCTACGTCGCCTTCGCGGCTGAGTTCGACACCCGCGATACGGAGCGCGCGCTTGAGGGCAGCGACATAGCGGTGCCGGCACTGGAGAGCTACGCCGACAGGCTGTGGGATTTCTGGGAGCGCAACCTGGACCCCGACCTGTTCAAGGACCGCAGCTTCGAGGGTGCCGTGAACGGCAAGACGGTGTTGATCACGGGCGCCTCGAGCGGGATCGGCAAGGCCGCCGCGTTCAAGATAGCCCGCGCCGGCGGGATCCCGCTGCTGGTGGCCAGAAGCGCGGACAAACTCGAGGAGACCAAGCGCCAGATCGAGGACTTCGGCGGCACCGCGTACGCATATTCGGCCGACATCTCCGACCCGGACTCGGTCGATGAGCTGTGTCGCACCGTGCTCGCCGAGCACGCGGCGGTCGACGTCCTGGTCAACAACGCCGGCCGTTCGATCCGCCGCTCGATCGCGCTGTCCTACGACCGTTTCCATGACTTCGAGCGGACGATCAAGCTCAACTACCTCGGCACGATCAAGCTGATCATGGGCTTCCTGCCCCACATGCGCGAGCGCAAGTCAGGGCAGATCGTCAACGTCTCGTCGATCGGCGTGCAGACCAGCCCGCCCCGCTTCTCCGCCTACGTCGCTTCGAAGGCGGCGCTCGATGCGTGGACGCGGGTCGTCGGCTCGGAGACGATCGGCGACAACGTCCACTTCACCACGATCCACATGCCGCTGGTGCGCACACCGATGATCGCGCCGACGAAGATCTACGACAGCTTCCCGACAATCTCGCCCGATGAGGCGGCCGACCTGATCTGCGAGGCGATCCGCGCCAAGCCCAAGCAGATCAACACCCGCCTCGGCACGTTCGGTGAGGTCGCCTACGCGCTCGCCCCCAAGGCCGTCGATCAGATCCTTTCCACCGCCTACAAGGTGTTTCCCGACTCGGCCGCCGCGAAGGGCGACAAGGATGCTGAGGAGCATGCCTCGACCGAACAGGTCGCTCTCGCGCATCTGATGCGCGGCGTGCACTGGTAGGTGTTCAGGGGAAGGCAGCTCGAGGCGCCGGTCCTGGCCGGCGTCGTCACGGTAGCCGCGGCGGCGTTTCTGTGGCATCTCGGGAGCTCGAGCCTGTTCGGGGACGAGACCTACAGCTGGCGCGCCGCGGTGGCGCCGCTATCCAGCGTCGTACACGCTGTGCGAGCGACGGAGGTGGCGCCCCCCGCCTATTACCTGCTCCTGCATTTCTGGATCCACACGATTGGTGTCGACTCGGTCTGGGGCATGCGACTGCTGTCGGTGTTGGCCGCGCTGGCGTTCGTGGCCGGAGTGTGGTGGCTGGGCCGGCTCGTGAAGAGCCCGACGGCGGGGTTACTGGCCGCTCTGATGGCCGCGCTCGCGCCGCTGGCGGTGCAATACGCCCAGGAAATACGAGCGTATGCCTTCGTCATGGCCACGGCGACGCTTGCGGTGGCGGCCGCCGTACAAGCCACTCGTCGAGGCTCGCGCCAGGGTCTGTGGCTGGGATTCTCGCTCGTGGCAGCAGTGCTCACGATCTGGCTGCACTACACCGGTGTCCTCGTCGTCCTGGTGTTGCTTGCCTTCGTGCTGAGCGCCCCAGCCATCCCTCGCACCTGGCGGCGCGGCTACGTGACCGTGTGCGGATTGGCGTTCCTGGCCGTCGTCCCGCTGATGGTGCACCAGCTCGAGGCTCAGCACGGAGGCGGCGTGGCTCAGTTCGCGCAGCCGACGATGACCAACTTCCTCCGCGTGATCGGGACACCGTTCGACGGACACTTCCGGCCTCGCGCACTCAGCTACGTGACCGGGGCGCTCGTCGTCGTGGTTGCCTTGGCCTGGAATCTGCGACCGAGCGCCGCCCATCGTCCCGACCGTCGCCTCGTGGTTGCCGCCGGGATCGCGCCGGTGCTGACCATCGCCCTGATCACCGTCGTCGCGGCTCTGGTCGGCAAGAGTGACGATTACACGCTGCTCAGCCGCTACAGCGCCGTCGGCGCCGGCTTCCTGCTGGTCGCGATTGCCCTCGCCCTGATTGAGCTCCCCCGCCCCGCCGGCCTCGCCCTGGCCGCGATCGTGGTCACCTCGATCGTCAGCGGCCTGTCCGCCACATACTCGACGCTGTGGCCGAACCTCCGGGATCCGTTCGGCATGATCGCGGACAGATACAGGCCGGGCGATGCCGTGATTCTGGTTGGCTACGCCGGTCAACCGGTGATTGCCGACTATTACGTCACCGGTCTGGATCGGCAGCACCCTCACCTGTCCGTGACGTGGCTCAGCCGCGGCTCGCCGACCCTCGCGCGCCTGTTCTCAGGCGCCCCCCCGGTCCCGAAATCCGACTCGAGGCTGTGGATGGTGTCTGACATCGCCAGCCTGCGTCAGGCTCTGTCCGGGCTGGGCCGAGGTGGCTGGCACCCGGTGGCCAACACGTTGTTTCGCCCGGGGATCGAGCTGACGCTGGCCGAGCGCTGAAGCCACTTCCCGGCTTCGTGCGCCCGCGGGCGGGACAGCGCGTCAGATCCGGAACACGGTCAGCAGCCGTTGCTCGTGCTCGGCGTCGATCCGCGCGATCACCTCGATGTGCTCCTCCAGCCCGGACCCGCGCAGCTTCGTGGCCAGTAGCTCGTCGACCTGGAAGATCCCGGCGCTGTTGGACATCTGAATCTCGACCCGCACGGCCCGGTCGCGCCCCGGCGAGATCTTGACCTCCTCGATCGCGTAGGCCGACAGCGAGTGAATGTTCTGATGGCCAGCCTCGAACGGCACTCGCGAGCGGCCACGCGCCATGTCGAGGGCGTCGGCGATCCGCACGATCGCCGCCTCGACGGTGAACGGGGCGCCCTTGCGCCGGTGACCGACGATGGCATGCAGCGCCTCGGAGGCAATGATCGTGCGGTCGGGCTCGTCGTAGATCGTCGCCAGCAACCCGGGTAGCTTGTCGGCGCTCAGGAACAGGCTGAAGCGTTCGTGGTCGTCGCGATGGATCGACATCCCCACGCAGTGCAACAGGCACGCGGCAGCGATCACCACCTCGGCATCGTGGTCGCTCATCCCGTAGTCGGCCCTCACGCTCGGCTGCACTCCGCGCCGGAACAGCAGACGGGCGAGACGCAGGCCGGTGTTGAGCACGATCTGGATATGCACCCAGCTGTGATCGCTCATGCGCAGACGCCGCGTGGCGTTGACCGCCGAGACATGCCACCAGGCCTTGACCTGCTCGTCGGCGTTGACCACCTCGAGCAGGCGCTCCAGCCGCCGGTTCCCGCGCGTCGGCGCTCGGATGCGAACCTGTGCCAGCGCGTCGCGAGGCGCCAGCGGGGGATCCACGCCGACCGGCGGTGGAGCTCCCTCGAGCTCGGTCATCGGCTCGCCTCGAGCAGCACGCCCTCGCGCACCCCGCCACGCCCGATCTGCAGTGCCGCCCCGAACAGCTCGGATGCGACCTGGAGGATCAGCAGCCCGGCTGGAAGCAACCGCACCCGCTCGACGTCGAGCGTGAAGCGCCGGGCCACCTCGGCGGCGCGCATGCTGGTCAGGAGCCGCAGCACGCGTGTGAATACCTCAGGATCGAGAACCGGCCCGGCCAGGCGATGCAGCGACGTGGCGCTGCCGCCGACCGCGACGGCCTCGGAGGGTTGCGGGACCTCGGTCCCGCACAGCGTCGCCTGAACCTCGGCCCGGGCGGCCGCGAGCTCGTCCGTCGAGGGAGGGTCGGAGCGCAGGCAGCGGTCGGAGAGGTCGCCCGACCCGACGCTGAACGACCCGCTCCAGCTCACATGATCGGGCGCGGTCCCAACCACCAGCTCGGACGAGCCTCCGCCCACATCGACCACCCCGAGCTCGCCACTCGGCACGTGCCCGAGCGTCTGGACGGCACCCAGAAAGGCCAGCCTGGCCTCGTCCTCGCCGGAGAGGATCTCGACCGGCAGCTCGCAGGCGCTTCTGATCGCCTCGGCCAGCGCCTCTCCGTTGCTGGCGTGCCGGATGGCCGCCGTGGCCACGGCGATCACGTCCACCGCGCCGAGCTTGCGAGCCAGGCGCAGCTGAGCGGAAACGACGCCGACAACCTCCTCGATCTTGGCCTCGGTCAGCGTCCCGTCGCGACGAACCCCACGGCCGATGCGAGTGAAGGCACGCGCCTGGTGCACCTCCACCAGCCGCTCCCCGTCGCACTCCGCGACCAGCAGCCGCGTGGTGTTCGAGCCGATGTCGATGCAGGCACGGCGCACGTGACCGTCAACCTATCGCCTGGCTGCGGTGGCCGGCGACCTCGATCTTCGAATCGCCAGCGTTCCACCCAGCAGCATCCACGCCGCGGCGGCCACGACCAGCGCGCCGGCGCCCGCGATCGTCAGTGCCGCGCGGGTTCCGGCCGCTGCGGTGATGGCTCCACCCAGCACGATGCCGACCCCCGGCATGGCCTGGAACAGCGACTCGTTGAGGCTCATGATCAGCGCCATCCATTCCGGATCAACCTGCTCCTGGAGTGTGGTCCGTGCCGCCACCGCCTCGACGCCGTTGCCGGTGCCGGCGAGCGCCGCTCCGCAGATGGCCAGCGCCAGCGTTGGGGCTGCCGCCATGAGCAGCAGTCCGGCCCCCATCGCCGCGGAGCCGAGCACGATCATCGTCCGGCCGGGAAGCGCGCGCCAGCGCGCGTAGACCGCGCTTCCGAGCACGGTGCCGGCGCCCCAGACGGAGAGCAGCGCGGCGTAGCCGCCCCGGCCCGAGCGCAGCGTGTGCTCGGCAAACACCACCTCAACCGGAACCGAGATGGTGAAGAACACCAGAGCCGCAGCCTGCAGTCCCAGCAGCGCGCGGACCGGAGGGTCCTCTCGGGCCCGGCCGATCGCCGCCCGAAGCCGGCCGGCCTTGGGGCGGTCCTCGATGATCGCCGGCGGGAGCCCCCGCCCGGTGGCCAGGATCAGCGCGATGACCGCGAACATGGCGGCGGCGAGCAGCAGCGCCGCATGCGTGCCCCCGGCGTCGGCGACCACCGCGCCAAGCGCCGGCCCGACGAAGAAGCAGATCGAGAAGGCGCCGTTGATGAGCGCGTTGCCCTCGCGCAGGAGCCCCGCCGGCGAGGTGACGGCAACCGTGGCGGCCCGGATCAGCGCCCGCCCCGCCAGCGCAATCACGCCGTCCAGGGTGACGATGATCAGTAGCGTGCCGAGGAAGAAATGCGACGACACCCAAGCCAGGGCAGCGAACGCGACCGCCTCGGCGGCGTAGAGCTCGGGCAGCACCCGGCGAAGGGCACGTTGGTCGATCCGGGCCACCAGGGCCGGCGACAGGAGGGCCGGCACGAACTGCGCGCACAGGAAGAAGGCGGCCGAGGCAAGGGCACTTCCGGTGCGGCGGTAGACGAGTACGGCGAGCGCCAGTGTCCCCACCCACCAGCCCAGCTGGGTCAGGGTGTAGGCGGCCAGTAAGCGGCGGTAGGCGGGGAGCTTGAATACTGGCCGCACGTTAGGCGCAAGTATCGATGTTCACGGCGCTGGCATCATCTTTCGCGTGGACGAAGTGACGATTCAGGTCCGAGGGTTGCGCAAGTGGTATGGCGGCTTCGAGGCGGTCCGCGGAATCGACTTCGAGGTCCGGCGTGGAGAGGTGTTCGGCCTGCTCGGGCCCAACGGAGCCGGAAAAACCACAACGGTCGAAATTCTGGAGGGGTACCGCGAGCGCACTGCCGGCGAGGTTCAGGTGCTCGGGATGGACCCCGGGAAGCGTTCGCGTGCCTTTCGCTCGCGGGTGGGAATTGTCTTGCAGACGACCGGGCTGTATCGCCATATCAAGGTCCGTGAGGCCCTCGCGCACTTCGCAGGCATGTACCCGCATCCACGCGACGTCGACGAGGTGATCACCCTGACCGGCCTGGACGGCAAGCAGGACGCGATGGCTCGCACGCTGTCCGGCGGGCAGATGCGCCGACTCGATCTGGCCCTGGCGCTCGTCGGCGATCCCGAGCTGATCTTCCTCGACGAACCCACGACCGGGTTCGACCCAGCGGCCCGGCGCAATGCCTGGGAGACGATCCACTCGCTCAAGGCACTCGGCAAGACCGTGCTGCTGACCACCCACTATCTCGATGAGGCGCAAGCTCTGGCCGATCGCGTGGCCATCATCAAGGATGGACGAATCATCATCGAGGGAGAGCCGAGCTCCCTTGGCTCGGCGGCCGGCAGCGCACCCTACCGGATCGCCTATCAGAACGGGGACGGCGAGGTCACCGTCCACGAGACCGGCGATCCAACCGCACTCCTGCACGAGCTGACCGGCGCCGCCCTGGCCCGCGGCGAGCGCCTGGAGGCGCTCACCGTCACCCGCCCCACGCTGGAGGACGTCTACCTGGAGCTGACCGCCGAATCCGAGGACGACGTCCCCGCCCCCGAGGAGGAGCCGGTGGGCGGTCGCGGCCGACGCCGACGGAGGGGGCAGCGGCGATGAGCGACGTGGTGGCCCTGGCGTGGCGCCAGTACCGGCTGGAGCGACGGCTGTTCTGGCGCAACCCAAGCGCGGCGTTCTTCAACTTTCTGCTGCCGCTGCTGTTTCTTGCCTTCTTCGGAGCGATCCTCCACGGCAATCAGCACGACCTCAACATCATCGTGCCGGGGATTGCCGGAATGGCCGTGATGTCAACCACATTCACCGCGCTGGCCTTCAACATGACGTTCCTGCGCGAGCAGGGGGTGCTCAAGCGGATTCACGGCACGCCGATCCCCGGCGGCTCATATCTGTGCGGGATCGCCGGCAACGCGGTCACCAACACCGCAGTGCAGATCATCATCATCACGGTCGCCGGACGCGTGTTCTTCGGCACCGGCTGGCCGCGCGACGTGGTCGAGCTCGTCGTGTTCGTGGCCGCGGGCGTCGTCTGCTTCGCCTCGCTGGGCGTCGCCTTCTCGCATGTGATTCCCAACTTCGATTCCGCGCCGGCCTACGTCAACGCGGTGTTTCTCCCGGTGATCTTCGTCTCCGGCGTGTTCTACGACGCCTCGAAGGCGCCCGCCTTCATCAAGGGCATCGCCGAGGCGCTGCCGCTGATCCACCTGATCAACGGTCTCTCGGCCGCGATGGTCAAGTCCAACTCAGGGCTCTCGGACAACCTCGATTCGCTGGGAGTCATCGCGGCCTGGGCGGTGCTGGGAATCTTCTTCGCGATCCGCGGCTTCAGCTGGGAGCAGCGACGCAGCTGAACGCCGCCGGTGGCTCGCCGCGCACCTCGGCATGGAGGTCGAACAGCGGCGACCGGCGCCACTCCTCGCGCAGCCATGAGTAGACGAGCACATCGTGAACCTCCTCGCCGTGGCGATGCCAGCGCCGCAGCAGCCCCTCGCGCGTGAACCCCAGCCGGCTCAGGGCAGCCTGTGAGCGGGGGTTGTCGAGATCCGCGTAGGCGCCGAGGCGTTCGAGCCCGAGCACCTCGAACGACAGCCGGGCGATCAGTGCCTTGGCCTCGCGGTTGACGCCGGTTCCCCAGTGGTCGCAGCCCAGCCACGTGCCGACCACCGCCCGACGATCCCGGCGGTTGAACTCGGTCAGCCCGGTCACGCCGACTGGGCGCCCGCCGCCATCGACGATCAGGAAGTCCAGTCGTTCGCCGCGTTGGCGCTCGCCGGCCAGACCGTCGATGTAGGCGCGCGGCTGCTCGATGGCCGTGTACGGGCCCCAGGAGAAGAACCGGGTCACGGCCGGGTCGGACCCCAGCTCCAACAGGGCCAGAGCGTCGGCGGAGCGCGCATAGCGAAGCGTTAGGCGGGGACCACGCACCTGCATCGCGGCGATGCTATTACTGCGCGGATGGCGACTCTGGCGGTGATCTACGACGTGCACGGAAACCTTCCCGCGCTCGAGGCGGTGCTGGCCGACGCCCGGGAGCAGGGGGCGACGTCATTTCTGCTCGGCGGCGATTACGCACTGTTCGGGCCCTGGCCGGCGGAGACCGTGGCCGCGCTGCGAGAGCTGCCTGACGCCACCTGGATCCGGGGCAACGTCGACCGCTGGACGGCCTTCCCCGAACAGGTGTCCGACGACCAGGGGCTGCAGGTCGCGATCGCGGCCTGCCGCCAGGAGCTCGGAGCGGAGCGCGTCGCCGACCTCGGCGCTCTGAGGGAACGGATCGCGCTCGGGGGCGCCCTGTACTGCCACGCCTCCCCGGTCTCCGACATGAAGTCGTTCCTGCCCGGGCCCGCCGAGGACGAGGACGAGCTGCTGCGGGACATCGGCGGGGCGCGCCGGGTCGTGTTCGGACACACGCATCTCCAGTTCCGCCGGACCCGCAGCGACGGCATCGAGCTGGTCAACCCGGGCTCGGTCGGCATGCCTCTCGACGGTGACCATCGCGCCGCGTACGCGCTCGTCCGCGAGGGGGATCAGCTCGAGCATCGCCGAACCGCGTATGACCACGAGGCGAGCGCGCGGGCCGTCACAAAGCGCTTCGGAGATGCCGCGTGGGCCCTGCGCACCGAGCGGAGGTTGCTGGCGGCGCGGCCCTGACACGTGGCCGGTAGGCTCGCCGCGAGAAGCAGCTGGCCGATGACGTCTTCCTGCTCGACGGCTTTCCCCTCTACGCGATCAACGTCTGACGGCTGGCATCCTTGGTGGATGCCGATCGGCCCCCGCACCTGGTTTCGCAGCCATACGTTCTCCCATCTCGACTTCCCGGCGCAGCGGCTCGCGGCACAGCGTGAGGCGACTGTGTCGATCTGCCTGCCCGCGCGCGATGAAGCGGCGACGATCGGCGAGATCCTCCGCCAGCTGATGCCCCTGCGAGAGCAGGGCGTCGTGGACCAGGTCGTGGTCGTCGACCACTCGCAGGACGGGACCGCTCAGATCGCCCGGTCGCTCGGGGCCGAGGTGCCCGATGAGGAGTCGTTGATGCCCGAGCTGGGGCCGATCGTGGGAAAGGGCGATGCCCTGTGGAGAGTGCTGCCCCTGCTGACCGGCGACGTGGTGTGCTTTCTCGACGCCGATTCGGAGCAGTTCGGGGGCCACTTCGCCACGGGCCTGGTGGGTCCGCTGCTCTGCGAGCCCGGCATCTCGTTCGTCAAGGGTTTCTACCGGCGGCCTTTTCGCGTCGGTGAGTTCACGCTCGCCGAGGGTGGCGGCCGGGTCACCGAGCTCACCGCCCGCCCGCTGCTGAACATGTTCTACCCCGAGCTTGCCGCCGTGCAGCAGCCGCTGGCCGGAGAGATGGCCGCGCGGCGCGACCTGCTCGTCCAGCTGCCGTTCTTCGCCGGGTACGGCGTCGACATCGGGTTGCTCCTCGACGCCTATCGGATGCTCGGCCTCGAAGCCGTTGCCCAGGTCGACCTGGAGGTTCGTCAGAACGCTCACCAGCCGCTGCGCGACCTCGGGCCGATGGCCTATGCCGTCCTGCAGGCGGTCGCCTCCCGCCTCGAGCAGGAGGGGCGCCTGCACGGGCCACTGCCCAGCGCCTTCCTGGCTCCCGGCGTCGACGGACCCGAGTCGGTCCTCACTGAGCCGCTGCAGCGACCACCGCTGAGGAGCCTGAGGGCCGCTGCCTGAGGGGTGGGGCCGTCACGGGCCCGGGGACGCCTACGGCCAACGTGAAACTCGGCTCAGCGAGCTGGGCGAGTTTCACATCGACGGCCCCCCACGCCGTCGATGTGCATCTCGCGGGTCTGGTCGAGTCGAGTTTCACCTCGACCGGAGCGCCGGCAACCTCTGGGCCCTATCCGCGCATGCCCACGGCCGCTATTGCTATTGACCGCCAAACGCGGCCCGCGCGGCCCGCACGCCGGCGGCCGTGTGAGACAGATACCCGTAGGTACCGTGATCGCGGAGCTCCTCGGCCGCCGACACGAGCGCGGCCAGCGCAGCGAACGCGAACGCCCCACCGACCGACACCCGAGCCACGCCGACCGAGCCGAGCTCGGTGACGGTTGGAGCCGTGCCGATGGCCAGCACGTTGACCGGGCGATCGACCGAAGCGACAACCTGACGGATGTCGTCGATGTCGCTCAGACCCGGAGCGAACAGGACATCGGCGCCCGCCTGCTGATACGCCTGCAGGCGCTCGATCGTGTCATCGAGGTGGGGCCGGCCGCGGATGAAGTTCTCGGCCCGGGCCGTCAGCACCAGCGGCACCGAACCCCCGTGGGCGACCTCCACGGCCGCGGCGACCCGCTCGGTGGCGAGTCTGATGTCATAGATCCCGGCGTCCTCATCGCCGCCGTAGTCCTCGATCGAGCAGCCGGCCAGCCCGGCCTGCAGGGCAAGCTCGACCGTCTTGGCCACGCCGTCGGGGTCGTGGGCAAAGCCGTTCTCGAGATCCGCGGACACCGGGAGATCGGTGGCCGAGACGATCATCGACGCGTGCTCGATTGCCTCGTCGCGGGCGACCGAGCCGTCCAATCGCCCGAGCGTGGCGGCGTGACCGCTGCTGGTCGTGGCCAGGGCCCGAAAGCCCAGCGAGGCGAGGATCTGGGCCGAGCCCTGATCCCAGGCGTTGGCCAGCAGCAATGGCTGCGCGCTCTGGTGCAGGGCCAGGAACTGCCGCGCCTTCTCGGCCTGCGTACTCATCGGCGGCTCCGGCGCCGAAGCAGAATGGCGAGCAGAAATCCGAGCGCCGCGGCGATGAGCAGATAGTTGTCGCGCAGGCGCTGCGCGATGATGGGGCGCAGCAGACTGATTGCGTTGAGCGGCTCGACGGCGGCCTCGTCGGCCTGGACGGGCGGCGGTGGTGATGGCGGTGGCTCGGCCCCGCGGGGCTCGCCCTCCGGGGCGGCTCCGGCCGCGCCCGGCGCCACAGTCGACGCCGGCGGCCGATCGGTCAGTGAGTCCTGCAGACGCTGGGCAAACTCGCGCAGCAGGCGGGAGGAGATGTCCTCGATCATCCCTCCGCGCCCGAATCGAGCCAGCTTGCCGGTGATGTGATAGTCCGTGACGACCTCGACGCGGGTCCCGCCGTGCTCGGTCTCGGTCAGCCTCGAGGTGATGGCGGCCTTGGCTCCGCCCTGGCCGCGCTTGTCCGTCCCGTTGGCGTGCATCGTCGCGGTGTGGGCGGCCTCGTCGAGGCTGTCCATGTGCAGGGTGCCGCGGTAGGCGGCCGTCGTGGGACCGATCTTCATCGTGAAGTTGCCGCTCCACGTGCCGTCGTCGTTGTGGCCCGTGACCTCGGCGCCGGGCAGGCAGGGAGCCACGTGTTCGACGTCGATGAGCGCTTTCCACACCCGCTCGACCGGCGCATCAACCTCAAACGATTGCTCTAGCTTCATCTCTTACCGCCTCAAGATCTTCCCATGTGTCCACATCGCTGCCCGAGCACAGGTGGGCGCATTCGATCAACTCGCCGCCACCCAGCAGTCCGCGGGCCCCGCGATCCCCCTCCAGGCCCTCGGACGCGGCGATCTGAGCCGGCCCGAGAACCACCGGATGTCCCGGTGTCCCGTTGTACACCGCCCGGGCGCCGTCCGGCGCACCAAGGAATCGCCTGATCACCGCGGGGCTGATCAGCGGCTGGTCGCCGAGCGTGACGATCACCCTGTCGGCTCCCCGCAGCTCCTGCAGACCACGACGCAGCGAGGCCGACTGGCCACTGCTCCAGTCCGGGCAGACCAGCGGCTGAGCCCGCCCGAACCGCACGCGATCCATGACCTGATCGGCGTGAGCGCCGAGCACGACGACGATCCGCTCCAGTTCTGAGACCGCGCACTGGGCCTCCACGGCGTACTCCAACAACGGCCTGCCGCCCAGATCGGCCACGAGCTTGGACTCGGCCCCGAAGCGGCTCCCTTCCCCGGCGGCCAGCACAAGACCCGCGATCAAGCCGGCACCTGGTGGATGCGACCGCGGGCGTCGGACAGGTGACCACCATCCCGGCCGTGGCGTGCCGCGACCACCTCGGCCAGGATCGACAGTGCCGTCTCTTCGCGGTTGACCGCGCCCAGGTCCAGCCCCAGCGGTGCGGCCAGCCGCTCGAAGGCCTCCTCGGGGAGGCCGGCGGCGAGCAGTCGCTCGCGCCGCGCCTGCTGGGCCCGGCGCGAACCCATCGCGCCGACGAACCGCGCCGGCGAGGTGAGCGCGATGGTCAGCGCGGCGTCATCGAGCTTGGGGTCGTGGGTCAGCACGGCGATCGAGGTGGCTGGATCGATCCCGCCCAGCTGCGCGAACGCGTCCTGGGGCCAGGCCACGATCACCTGCTCGGCGTCGGGGAAGCGTTCAGGAGTGGCGAAACGCGCCCGCGGGTCGACGACGAACGTGCGCCACCCGGAAGCCCGCGCCAGCGTACACACCGACGATGCGATGTCGACGGCGCCGAACACGATCAGGCGCGGCGGGGGCGCCACCACGTCGATGAACATCGCCCCGCGGCGCTCCGAGCGCTCGGTCCACAGCAACTCGGCGGCGAGGCGCGTGGCCTCGTCGTCGAGCTCAGGCGCGCCCAATGATCCCGATCGCGCGCCGTCGGCCTCGACCAGCAGCTTGGCGCCGGCACCGGCTCCCTCCAGGAGCGTGACCTCGGCGGCGCGTCCGCCCGAGCGGGCGATCTCCTCCAGGCGGCCGGGCTCGTAGGCCTGCACCCACACATCGATCTCCCCCCCGCAGGGCAGCCCGACGTCCCAGGCGTCGGAATCGGGGATCCCGAAGTGCCGTAGCCGCGGCGGGGCGCCGTTCAGGATCCCATCGGCGATCTCAACCACCGCGCCCTCGACACAGCCGCCAGACACCGAGCCGGCCACCTCGCCGCCGGCGCTGATCGCCATCTTCGCCCCTGGCGGACGGGGCGCCGAGCGCTGCACGCCAATGACCGTTGCCAGGGCGACGCGATCACCGCGCTGGGTCCACCGCTCGAGCTCGGTCAGAACCTCGTTCACAGCTCCTCCAATGTACGCACGAATTCCTCCAGCGAGGCGAGCGAGTTGCCGGCCAGCAGCTGGTCGGTGTGGGGCACGGCGGCGCGCATGCCGCGCGTCAGCGGCGCGTAGTCGGGATGCGCGGCGAGCGGATTGAGCCACACCAGGCGATGGGCACTGCGACGCAGCCGCGCCATCTCAGCCGCCAGGACCTCGGGCTCGCCGCGGTCCCAGCCATCGGACAGGATCACCACGACGGCGCCGCGCCCGAGCCGGCGGCCATGCGTGCGGTTGAGTTCCGCCAGGGCGGCTCCGACTCGGGTTCCACCCGAGAAGTCGCTCACGCTGGCAGCAGCTCGGTCAAGCGCGCGGTCGTGATCGCGACCCGCGAGCTCGTGCGTTATCCGCGTCAGCCGGGTGCCGAAGGCAAATGCCTCAACCCGCTGCCGGGCCGTGACCGCCGCGTGCATGTACTGGAGGAGCATCCGGGCGTAGGGCGTCATCGACCCCGAGACATCGCACACGAGCACGAGAGGCCGCGGGCGCGTGCTCGGCGCCCGCCAATGCCGGTGCACGGGATCGCCTCCCGTGCGCAACGACGCGCGCACCGTGCGGCGGAGATCCGGGACGTGTCCCCGTCGGCGCGCGGGAACGGTTCGGCGCGAGCGCCGCGTGGGTCCACGCCGGGCCAGCTGGGCGATGAGCTCGCGGGCGAGGATCATCTCGGCCTCCGTGTAGTCGGCGAAATCCTTCGTGCGCAAGAGCTCGGCCGCGCTCCACGCCGCCGGCACCACCATCGTGTCCGCTTCGACCGGGCGGGGCACCGAGTCGGGGACGGCGACGCGCGGGAGCACGGTGGCCGCGATCGACCCGAGTTCATCGAGCGGCGAGGCTTCGTGAGCGCCCCCTCGTCCGTCGCCGAACACGGCGGTGAACGCGTTGTCGAAGCGCTCGAGATCGCCGTGCTCTGAACACAGCACCGCCCGCAGCGCCAGGCGGGCGTCCTCGCGCGAGTCGGAGTCGACGGCGGCCAGGGCGCGGTGAGCGGTGAGCAGTTCGCCGATCCCGACTCGCGAGCCCTGGGCCCGCATCGCCGCGGTCAGGGCGCTGAGCCGGCCGATCAACGCCTCAGACACCGTCAAGCACCTTACGCTCGCGCACGCGGACGACGTCCTCGTGGACCTTCAGCGCCACCCCGAGGGTCTCGTCGAGATCGGTGTCCTCGCCGAGGGCCAGGAGCGCCTGCGCCCACACGATCGTCTCACCCACCCCGGGCAGCTTGTAGAGATCCTGCTGTTCGCGCAGGCGGGCGACGGCGGCCACGACCCGTGCGGCGACCGCCTCCGGGACTCCGGGGATTCGCGCCTGGACGATGGCCCGCTCGCGCTGCGGATCGGGGTAGTCGATCCAGTGGTAGAGGCATCGGCGTTTGAGCGCGTCGTGCAGCTCGCGCGTCCGGTTCGATGTCAGCAGCACCGTCGGTCGACCCTGGGCGCTGATCGTCCCGAGCTCGGGGATCGTCACGGCGAAGTCGGACAGGAACTCGAGCAGGAAGGCCTCGAACTCGTCGTCGGCACGGTCGATCTCATCGATCAGCAGGACGATCCGCTCGTCGGCGCCTGCCTCGATCGCATCCAGCAATGGCCGTCGTAACAGGAACCGCCGCGAGAACAGCTCGCCCTCGTCGATGCCGGTCTCAGCCGCCCGCAGGGCGAGCAACTGCCGCGCGTAGTCCCAGTCGTAGACGGCGTGATGGAGGTCGATGCCCTCGTGGCACTGCAGGCGGATCAAGCGCGCGTCCAGCGCGGCCGCCAGGGCGCGGGCCACCTCGGTCTTGCCCACCCCGGCCTCGCCCTCGAGCAGCAGCGGCTGCTCCAGAACCACGGCCAGATGCACCGCCAGCGCCAGCGGACGGTCGGCCAGGTAGCCCTGGGCGGCGAGCGCGGCGCCCGCCGCCTCCACGGACTCAATACGGGTCAGGGCCGTGACCTCACGTCAGCCCGGCGGCCTCGCTCAATGCGCGTCGACACAGCACCCGAGCCAGGTGGCGCTTGTAGTCGGCGGTGGCGTTCAGGTCAGCCGGGGGAGTTGTCCCCTCGGCTGCCTGGTCGGCCGCCCGCGCGATCGTCTCCGGCGTCAGCGATTGACCCCGCAGCGCCTCCTCGGCGGCGTGTGCGCGCAGCGGTACGTTGCCCATGTGGGTCAGCCCGACGCGCACGTCCTCGCACGTGTCGCCGGCCCGCTTGACCACCGCCGACACGCCGACCATCGCCCAGTCCTCGCTGCGCCGGTTGAACTTCTGGTAGCCGAAGCTCCACCCGTCGAGCGCGGGGACGTGCACCTCGGTGATCACCTCGTGCGGTTCGAGCGCCGTTTCGAGATAGTCGCGGAACAGGTCTTCGGCGGCGATCGTCCGCTGACCCTCGGGGCCGACGGCGGTGACATTGCCCTGGCAGACCAGGACCACCGCCGGCAGATCGGACGCCGGGTCGGCGTGAGCGATCGAGCCGCCGATCGTCCCGCGGTTGCGGACCTGCGGGTCGGCGATGGTTCCCGCCGCGCGCGCGATGACGCCGAGCTCCGGCTTGCGCTCGAGCACGCCGTGGGGAGTCATCGCGCCGATCCGCCAGCTGCCGTTCTCTCGCTGGACTCCATGGAGCCCCGGGATCCTGCGCAGGTCGACCAGCAGCGACGGGGCGGCCAACCGGAGCTTCATCAGCGGGATCAGCGAGTGGCCCCCGGCCAGCGCCTTTGCCTCGTCGCCCCCTTCGGCCAGCATGCTGACCGCCTCGTCGAGCGTGTCAGGTGCCGCGTAGTCGAACTCGGCCGGAATCATGCTGACGCACCTCCTTTGGCTTCCTCGATCGCTTTCCACACTTTCATGGGCGTCAGCGGCATATCGAGCCACTTCACTCCGAGCGGCGAGAGCGCGTCGAGGACGGCGGCGGTGACCGCGGGCGTGGCCGCGATCGTGCCGGCCTCGCCTATGCCCTTGACTCCCAGCGAATTGACCGGCGATGGGGTCTCGGTGCGGTCGGTCTCGAAGCTCGGCAGCTCCGCCGCCGTCGGCATCGCGTAGTCGACGAACGTGCCTGTGATGAGCTGCCCGTGTTCGTCGTACGCCACCTGCTCGTACAGGGCCTGCCCGATCGCGTGGACGATGCCGCCGTGGACCTGCCCGTCGATCAGCATCGGGTTGATGGCCGGCCCGCAATCGTCAACCGCGACGTAGCGGACCACCTTGACCTTCCCCGTCTCCGCGTCGACGTCGACCACGCACGCGTGTGCGCCGAACGGGAAGACGAAGTTCTCGGGATCGTAGATCGAGGTCTCCTCGAGCCCGAGCTCGATGTCCGTGGGTAGCTCCTGAGGCGGGACATGGGCCGCGCCAGCGATCTCGGCCATCGTCTTGAACTTGTCCGGCGAGCCGCGCACCTGGTACTTGCCGTCGGCCAGCTCGATGTCACCGGGGTCGGCCTCGAGCAGCGCCGCGCAGATCCGCTTGGCCTTGTCCTGCACCTTCTCGGCCGCGCGGGCCACCGCCTCTCCGCCGACGGCGAGCGAGCGCGAGCCGTAGGTGTCCCACCCCCACGGCCCCTGGTCGGTGTCGCCGTGGATCACCTCGATCCGCTGGGGATCTATCCCGAGTCGGTCGGCCGCGATCTGGGCGAACGTTGTGTCGTGACCCTGACCGTGAGGCGAGGTGCCGGTGAACACCGTCGCCGATCCCGTCGGGTGCACGCGCACGAGCGCGGACTCCCAGAACGCGGCCTGAAGACCAACACCCTGGGGACCCACGGCGCGGGACGGCGCCAGGCCGCACACCTCGACCCAGGTCGAGAAGCCGACGCCCCTGTAGACGCCCTTCTGGCGCAGATCGGCCTGCTCGCGTCGAAACGCGTCGAGATCGAACATCTCGAGCAGACGGTCCAGTGTGCCGTCATAGTCGCCCGAGTCGTACGTGATGCCGAGCGCCGTCGTGAACGGAAACTCGTCCTTACCGATGAAGTTCTTGCGCCGCAGCTCGAGCGGATCCATGCCGAGCTCCGCCGCCAGCTTGTCCATCGTCAGCTCGATCCAGTAGGTGGCCTCGGGCCGACCCGCGCCGCGGATCGCATCGGTGCAGAACTTGTTGGTGAACACCCCGTCGATCGTGACGTCGATCGCCGGGATCTTGTAACACCCGCCCATGACCGGAAACCCGAGGGTGGGAATGAACGGCGTCAGCAGCAGCTGGTAGGCCCCGAGATCGGCCACGATCCGCGCCCGGCAGCCGGTGATCGTCCCATCCCGCTTGGCCCCCAGCGTTATGTAGTTGATCTGGTCGCGTCCGTGGTGGGTGGTCGACAGGTTCTCCGAGCGGGTCTCGATCCACTTGACGGGGCGACCGAGGCGCTTGGCCACCACGAGGATCAGGACCTCCTCGGGATACACCTGGAGCTTGGCGCCGAACCCGCCGCCGACGTCGGGGGCGACGATCCTCAGCCGGTCCTCGGGCACGCCGGTGAGCAGCGAAAGCACGAAGCGGGCGATATGCGGAACCTGCGTGGCGCTGTACATGGTCATGTTCTCGCCGTGAGGGTCGGCGAGCACGCCGCGTGTCTCGATCGGGGCCCCGGCGGTGCGGTGGTTGATCAGCCGTTGCTCGACCACGACGTCCGCCTCGGCCAGTCCGGCCTCGATATCCCCGCCCGACACCGTCCACTGATGCGTGTGGTTGGTGCCGAACTGCTCCCACACCAGCGGCGAACCATCCTCGAGTGCCTTCTCGGGGTCGACCACAACCGGCAGCGGCTCGTACTCGACCACCACCTCCTCGGCGGCGTCGACAACGGAATAGCGATCGGTGCCGATCACCACGGCGACCGCCTCGCCGACGTGCTTGACCTCGCCGCGCGAGAGCGGCCAGTACTCGGGCGTCTTGATTTCGACGCCAGGAGGACTCCACACCATCGCCATCGGCGCGGCGAAGTCGCCGGCCAGATCGTCGTGGGTGTAGACGGCGATGACATCGTCGCGCTGCGCGGCCGCCGACGTGTCGATCGAGGTGATCTTGGCGTGCGCCTCGGGCGAGCGGACGATCGCCGCATACAACATTCCCGGCACCGAGATGTCGTCGAGGTAGCGGCCGCGGCCAGTGATCATCCGCGGGTCTTCCTTGCGCCGCATCGCGCGGCCGACGTGCTTCTCGCCGCCACTGGCGCCGTTGCCGGCTGCCGGTGCCTCGACGCTCATGCCCTCACCTCCGACTGTTCGACCGACGGGCCCTTGCTCTTGGCCGCGTCGAGGACCGCCTTGACGATGTTGTGATAGCCCGTGCAGCGGCACAGATTGCCCTCGAGCGCCTGCCGCACCTCGGCCTCGGTGGGATTCGGATTCTCCGCCAGCAGAGCCGAGGAAGCCATGATCATGCCCGGCGTGCAGAAGCCGCACTGGAGGCCGTGGTCGTTCCAGAACGCCTCCTGGACCGGATGCAGCTGTCCATCGCGACCCAGCCCCTCGATCGTCGTCACCTCGGCGCCGTCGGCCTGAACGGCCAGTACGCAGCATGACTTGACCGCGCGACCGTCGAGGTGGACGGTGCATGCGCCGCAGTTCGACGTGTCACATCCAATGTGCGTGCCGGTGAGACCAAGGCCCTCCCGGAGCGCGTGCACCAGCAACAGACGAGGCTCTACCTCGAGCGTGCGCTCCACGCCGTTGACGTTGAGGCGAACGGTGACCGTGCTGCTCATTCTCTCCTCCTGGTTGGCAGGACGGGATGACCTTACTCCTACCCGGGTCTGTGGTGGAACAGACGTCGCGTCAGAACGTGGTGGTGAGGCTTTGGCCCACCGCGGGCTGCTCGCCCGACGGCTTGCTGGCCAGCACCTGATAGACCGACGCCCATCCGGTCACGAAGCCGAGACGCGCCGCGCGCAGATACAGGCGCCAGACCCGCGCCCGTTCGATCCCGGCGATCCGGATCGCCTCCTCATAGCGGGCGTCGAAGCGCTCGATCCAGTGGCGCAGCGTCTCCGCGTAGTCGTCAGGCAGGCCCTCGACGTGGCGGGTCACCAGCTCAGTGCGTTCGAGCGCGAGCTGGATTCGCGACAGCGGCAGCGGCACGCCGTCGGGGAACACGAAGCGCTCCGAGAACGGGCCCTCGTCGGCGGTGTCGAAATCCTTGAGCTTGGCGATCCCGTGGTTGAGCAGTCGCCCTCCGGGGTTGAGCAGGTTGGCCAGCCGCTGGGCATAGAGATCGATGCGTTCCTCGCCCACATGCTCGACCATGCCGATGCTGGCGATGGCGTCGAACGGGCCGTCGCTCAGCTCGCGGTAGTCAGCGACCCGAAACTCAACCCTGTCCTGCAGACCAGCTTCGGCCGCCCGCCGGCGGGCGAGCTCGACCTGAGGCTCGGAGAGGGTGACGCCGAGGACCTCTACGCCGTACCGCTGGGCCGCGTGGATGGCAAAGCTGCCCCAGCCGCAACCGACGTCCAGCACGCGGTCGCCCGCGGTCAGACCCAGCTTGCGACAGACGAGATCGAGCTTGGCCTCCTGCGCCTCCTCGAGCGTCTCGGCGCCACGCGAGAACAGGGCGCAGCTGTAGGTCATCGAGTCATCGAGGAACAGCGCGAAGAACTCGTTGCCGGCGTCGTAATGGTGGCGCACCGCGCGTCGGTCGCGGGCCAGCGTGTGCCGCTCACCCCGCAGTCGCAGCTCGATCGACGGGGCGCGGGGTGGGGCAACGATCCCACACGCTCGAACCAGGGCCACGCCGAGCGAGGCCTGCTGGCGGAGCGACAGCCGCGGCGGCTCGAACGTGTCGACGATCTGAAGCGCGCCCTCGAGGTCGTCGACCTCGATCAGTCCGGCGGTGTAGGCCCGCCCCAGCCCGAGCTCCCCGGGTGCACGGAGCACGTGCGCGACCGCCTGCGGCGAGCGAAAGGTGAAGGTCGGCGCGCCGGGCTCGGTCGCCTCGACGCTGGTGCCGTCCCAGAACGCGATCGCGAACGGCCGCTGCGGGAAGGCCTGGCGGAGCTGTCGCCGGAGCGCCTCGGTACGACCCAGCACAGCCTACGCGCGGGCCGACACGGTGCGCGCGAGGCGCGCCGGGTCGACACGAACGACGTCCCACGCCAAACCGAGCATCTCGAGCACGCGGATGATCCCAGCCGACGGGTCGATCTGCCAGCGACGCAGACCGTGCCGGTAGGAGGTCGGAAACGCGTGATGGTTGTTGTGCCAGGCCTCGCCCCAGGTCGGGATGGCCAACCAGGCCAGGTTGCGCGACTCATCCTTGGTCTCCCAGTCGCGCTTGCCGAAGAAGTGGCACAGCGAGTTGATGCTGAAGGTTGCGTGATGCACGAGGAAGATCCGCGCTGCGCCGCCCCACAGCAGCGCCGCCAGCCCGCCGGTGACGGTGCCGGTCAAAGCCACCCCGAGCCCAAACGCCGCCGCCAGTCCGACGAGAACCCACAGCACGAACGTCCGATCGACGAAGCGGATCAGTGGGTCGGCGAGAAGGTCCTTCGCGTACCGGGACTCGTCCGCCACCTCCATATCGCTGAACACCCAGCCGATGTGCGCATGCGCAAGTCCGCTCAGCGCCCCGCGCCAGCCGGATCCGTGACCTACGTGCGGGCTGTGAGGGTCCCCCTCGATGTCAGAGAACTGGTGATGCTTGCGGTGCGTCGCCACCCAGTCGATCACCGGACCCTCGGCCGCCGCCGAGCCGAGCGCGGCGAAGCCGAAACGAAGCCAGCGATGGCACTTGAAGCTGCGGTGGGTGAGCAGGCGGTGAAAGCCGACGGTAACCCCCGTCCCGATCGTCACGTAACAGAGGGCGAGGATGAGGATGTCCTGCCAGACGAGCAGATGGCCCGTCCACCCGAACCACATTCCCACCGCGAGCATGATCGGCGGCGCCGCCGTCACCACCGCGCTGGCCAGCCGGTCGACGAGCGGCATCGAGACCGGGCGGACCGCGTCTTGCGCGGGGCTGGCGGCTGGCGCGAGCTCTGGCGGAGCGGAGGCGTGCTCCGACGAGGCGCTGTCAACGGCGGGTATAGGCTCAGGCCGCGCCGTATCCGCGGCGGGAGCGGGCGATAGTGATGTCATTTAGCCTCTCGAGGTCGATCCGGTCCCGCCACCCGGTGTTCGCCGCGCCCACTCGCGCCTAAACCCGGTCTCGCCGAACGCAAACTGCTGTTGGTGAAGCAGCCGCGTCGCCGCGGCGTTCGCGATCCTAGCGGTTTGTCCAGTCAATCTGGCTGCTGCGCAAGGGAATTTGCTCCCGCTGGCAGTTTTCGCCGGTTCCGCACGCGACCGACGAGCGGGCTCCCGCCGGTGGCCAGCCACGAGCCCGCGAGAATCAGCACCAGTCCCACCACCGACCCGGCTCCCGGTCGCTCGCTTAGGAGCGTCACGCCGAGCGCCAGTGCGACCACGGGGTTTACATACGTGATCACCGTGGCCCGGCTCGTCCCCGCCTCGTGGATGAGGATGCTGAAGACCACGAACGCCGCTGCGGTGCAGGCCAGACCGAGGACGACGACGGCTCCGATCGCCTTGGCCGTCGGCACCGACTGGGGTACGTCGACGGCCGCGAACGGCGCCAGCACGACCGCGGCAATGGCCAGACACGCGCCCATCGTCGCGCGATGGTCGAGTCCCGCCATCCGGTGCTTGATCACCATCGGGCCGATCGCGTAGCCGACCGCGGCGAGGAGGATGGCCGCCGTTCCCAGCAGCTCGTCGGTGCGGCCGGCGACATCGATTCCGACCAGCGCGACGACGCCGGCGAAGCCGACGGCGAGGCCCAGCGCCCGCCTCCGCGTCGGGCGTTCGGAGTGGTCGAAGCGCAGCGCCAGGACGGCGCCAATCAGCGGCACAGAGGCGATCACGATCGCGGTCGTCGAGGACGCCACGTGCTCCTCGCCGGTGGCGATCATCGGGAACGGGATCGAGATCTCGACGATCGCGTACACGATCAGCCACCGCCACCGTCCGCGCAGCGATCCGAGCGTGCCGCTGCGCCACGCCAGCACGAGCAGGACGACCGCCGCCATGGCGACCCGGGCCCAGGCCAGCGAGGGCGGCGTGAACCCGCCCTCAATCGCGAGCTTGATGAACAGGTACGGAATTCCCCAGAGAACGGACGCGGCGGCGAAGGCCAGCCAGGCGCGGCGGGTCATGGGCTGAGTCTTGCATTTCAGGTCCGGCGGCTTGCCCGAACGAGTCCAACGATGTCCGAGATTATTTAGGACATCGTTGGACTCGATGCGAACGGCCGGATCCTGGGCCGAAAAGCCGGAGCGGTGATCCCCGTCACCGGTCTTAGCCTCCGTGCCTGCGAGCCCACGCCCGCTGCTTGCGCCGCGCGTCGGCGAAGACCAGCGGGAGCAGCCGCGCGCCCACACCCGGGAACATCGCGAACAACCGCACGAACCCGCCGCGCCAGCGGGGGATGCTCAGCACGGGCCGCGGGCGGTCGAGCAGCGCGATGGCGCGCCGCGCGACATCGGCGGGCTCGAGCATGACGCCCGACCAGGACAGCGCCGCCTCGGGATCGTGCACCTTGTCGTAAAGCATCGGAGTCCAGATCCCGTCGGGGCACACGGCGCTGACGTGGATCTCGCGCACGCCGTCGCGGCGCAGGTCCAGGTAGACGCCAACCGAGAAGGCCAGCGCGGCGTGCTTGGTCGCGGCGTACAGGGTCTCGCCGGGCGCCGCGACCAGGCCGGCCAGCGAGACGATGTTGATGATGTGGCCGGAGCCGGCGGCCCGCATCACGTCGAGGGCGGCGAGCGTTCCGTTGATCGTGCCGTGGGCGTTGACGTCAAAGGCCAGACGGCGCTGATGCTCGTCGTTGTCCCAGCCGTGGCCGGTCGGCAGGATGCCGGCGCAGTTGACCCACACGCGCAGCGAACCAGCCCGCTCGATCGTGCTCCTCGCCACTGCCTCGCAGGCCACCGGGTCAGCCACGTCGAGCAGCGAGGAGAACGCCGGCGCTCCGAGCCGCCAGGCCGCCTCCTGGGCCGCGCCGTCGTCGACGTCGGTGATGTGAACCGTATAGCCTCGATCCGCGAGCGCCCTGGCGAGCTCGAAGCCGAGCCCACGTCCGGCCCCGGTGACGACGGCGCCGCCAAGCGCTGCTCGGGAATCCACCGGCGAAATCCTAGTTAGCGCCCGCAACTAGAATCGCGCCGATGCCTCGCTGGGGACCGCGGTTCGCGTCCGCCATCGATTCCGGGTCCGCCGCCGCCATCGACCAGCGGTCGGCGTCCGCCACCGACTCCGCGTCGAGCGGCGCCCGAGCCGCCACCGCCACCGCGGTGGCGGTGATCGTGCTCGGCTGCCTGGTCATCGCGCATGCCGCGCGCGGATTGACCTTCAGCGGCGACGACTGGGGGTTCATGACCGACCGTCGCGGTTTCAGCGCCGGCGTCTTCCTGCGTCCGCACAACGAGCACCTGTCGGCGCTGCCGATCGCCGCCTACAAGCTGCTGCTCGCCGTGTTCGGCGCCAGCAGCTACGTGCCGTTCATGGCCCTGCTGCTGGTCACGCACGGCATCGTGTGTCTGCTCGTGTACCTGATCGCGCGCCGGTACGTGGGGCCGTGGGTGGCGCTGGCTCCGACGGCCATCCTCGTTGTCCTCGGGCCCGCGTGGCAGGACCTGCTGTGGGCCTTCCAGGTCGGCTATCTGGGTTCGGTGGCGTCCGGGTTGGGGATGGTCCTGTGCCTCGAGTGGCGCGACCGGGGCGGCGATCGGGGCGCCGCCGTGCTGCTCTGCGTGTCGCTGCTGTGCTCGAGCATTGGGCTGGCGATGGTCGTGCTCGGCCTCCTGCTCGTGGTGCTGCAAGCGCCGCGGACATGGCGGCGGCTCTGGGTCATCGGGGTGCCGGTCGTCCTGTACCTGATCTGGTACGCGATCTACGGCGTCTCGACGATCCAGACGCACAACATCGTCCACATCCCCAAGTACGTCGCCCAGGCGCTCTTTGCCGCCGTGTCCTCGGCCACCGGCCTGGCCCAGACGCCCGCGCACGTTTCCCCGTTTCTCGTCTCGACGGCGATCGGGCGCTACGTGGCGCTCGTCGTGATCGTCCTCGCGGCCTGGCAGCTGGCTCGCGGCGGCCGCTTTCCGCCGCTGTTCTGGGCGTCGAGTGGTGCTGCGCTCGCCCTGTGGGTGGCCGAATGTCTCGAGTACACGATGCCCGCGCGCTCGGCCCAGCAGAGCCGCTACCAATACACGGCGGTCGCGCTGCTCCTCCTGGCCGCGGTTGCCGCCGTCGCCGGCCACCGGATACGTCCCGCCGCAGCGGTCGTGCTGGCTGTCGCCGTGGCGGCGATCTGCGCATCCAATATCTCGATGCTCAACCAGCGTTCGAAGTTCTGGACCGAGAACAGCTCCTACGTGTATGCGGAGTCAGGGGCCGTTGAGATCGCGCGTGATGTGGTCTCGCCCACGTTCAGTCCCGAGAACGGGTTCACGATTCCCATCATCGGCAATCACAACCTGCCGATCGAGGCCGGCCCGTATCTGTCGGCCGTCGACGCCTTCGGATCCGCGGCCGACCGTCCGAGCGGAATCGAGCGCCGACCCGAGAACATTCGCGAGGCGACCGACTACATCCTCGCCGGAGCCGAACAGCTGAAGCTCGTCAACGGATCCCGCTTCGACCGACATGGCCCCGGCTGCCGCTCGGCCGCGGATGGGTCGGCCCTGGGTGGCTTCACGATGGGTCCGGGAGACCTGCAGATTCAGGTCGCGCCCGGGACCGCGGCGCAACTGCAATTGCGCAGGTTCGCCTCGAACTATCGGTTTGTGTCCTACGGCAACGTCCCGCCCGCTTTCCACCTGCCCCGTCTGGACAGTGGCCGGCCGTTGATCGTGCACATCCCGCGAGATGGGGCGACGACACCGTGGCATGGGCGAGTCGTCGGTGGCCGCAACGTGGTCGTGTGCGCGACAGGGCACGTGAGCTAGAAGTCGCGGCGGGCGGCCAGACGCTCGGATGTCCCGGGGCGAGTCAGCTGGTACAGGGCGATGCGCTGTGGGCCCGGGTTGACGAGCTCGAGCCCGGGTCCGTGGGGAATCTCAAAGCGCTCCACCACCCGCACCCCCCGCTCATCGAGCTCGGCGGCCGCCTGCTCAAGGTCGGCGACTCGGTAGACCAGCACGGGCTTCTCGCCGTCGAGGTGCTCGGCGAGCAGGAGATCGGGCGGCCCCGGGTCGAGCCGCACCATCGCCACGCGTGTCCCGAACGCCTCGATCGCGAACACGAGCTCACCGCCCAGGCCGGCTGTGAAATGGTCGATGTCGGCAGCTACGTCGCGGCTGGGCAGGTAGAGAAAATCGAGACGGTCGAACACGCCCTCAAGCCTAAGGGGCGTGCCCGCCGTCGCGACGCGGCCGTTAGGAACTATCCAGAAACTCCGTCGGCCTGGTTGAGGCGGTGGAGGCGCCGGTACCAGAGCAGGGCGCAGGCGAGCTGGATTAGGCCTTGGTAGTTCTGGGCTTTCTTGTCGTAGCGGATCAGCAGCGCGCGGCACTTCTGTAGCCAGGCGATCGTGCGCTCAACGACCCAGCGGCGGGCGGGATGAGTCTTCTGATCGTCGCTGTCGAGCTTCTCTTCGCCGATCCGGCGGATGTGGGGCACGTAGCCGCCGGCCTGACACGCGGTCTCGCCGGTGGGGTTGTCATAGCCCTTGTCCAGGCACAGGTTCTGGATCACCTGCTCGGGGTCCGGGCGCTCGATCACGATCGCGTTGATCGTGCGCTCAAGCAGCTTGGTGTCGTGCACGTTGGCGCCGTCGATACAGACCGCCAACGGTCCGCCGTGCTGCTCGACCAGCACGCTCTTCTTGGTTCCCATCTTGGCTCTATCAGTGGGGTTTGGGCCTCTCGCGCCGCCGCAGAAGCGGCTCTTGCCCATCACCCCGTCGGCCGCCTGCCATGCCCAGCTGACCGCGCCGAACTCGTCACACTGGCGCACCAGCTGCGCCCAGATCTCCTCCAGCACACCATCCGCGACGAACCGCTGAAACCAGGCGTGAACCGTCGAGTCGGAGCCGAACCTGCGCGGCAGCTGGTTCCACTGCACACCCGAGCGCAGCCGGTAGACGATCCCCTCCAACACCAGCCGCAGATCCGCCCTGGGCCGGCCGGTCGCCGCACGCGGATAACGCCTGGCCAGGATCGGCTCGATCCGCTCCCACAACTCGTCCGGCAGCTCCCAGATCGTCGGCAACACCGGCGCAGGGGTAGTCTCGGCAGGCGGCAAGGCACGCTCCTTTCGCGAGGTGGTGTGCCTTGCCCATTCACCTCAAGGAGACATAACTCCTGCTCAGAGCGGGTTTATGGATAGTTACTTAGGACACCAGTGTCCTAAATGAGCGCCTTGAACGTGAAGTCGTTGCCGTTCGCATCCGTGGCCGTGAAGCCGAGCTTGAGCGACTTGACCGGGTGGCGTCGCAGTCGCGTGGACTCGTGCAGTGCCGAGGGTCCGATCCGGACCGAAACGCGGGCCGCAGCATTCGTGAGCGTCACGGTCAGCCCGGTGCCGGCGAGCTTGGCGTGGTGAGCGCCGGTCACCGAGACACCCTTGGCGATCCCCCCGGCGGCGAACCTCACCCCCGACGGCAGCGAGACCGTGAACCGCTTGAGCTTTGGCGAGCTCGCCGCGCGCGACAGCGTGAAACCGATGGTCGGATCGCCCTTCGACAGCCCTGACACCGTGCCGCCGGAGACGTGCGGCTCGTGCGCGCAGCCGCTCATCGTGATCGGTCGTCGGACGGTCAAGATCTTGCCGTTCTGGCCGGTGAACCCGCCGATGAGAATGCCGCTCGGCTTACCGCAATCTCCCGACAGGAGCCCCTTCGGCCCACCGAACAGCGACACGGTCAGGTTGGTCACCGGCACATCCGGTATGTGCGCGAACGTGACCCCCTTCGAGGTGACCGTTCCAGTCAGCGTCAGCGTGGCCGGCGGCGGGAATTTGATCGTCAAGGTCGGAGCCGCGAACGAGCCGGTGAGATACACCTTGCCCTTCAGCGCGTGAGCGAGCAGCGGCGACGCTGATGTGGCTGATCCGACAGGAATGTTCTTGCCCAGAACGCCGAGCGCGGCGGGGTTGGCGCTGGTGGTCGGAAACGGCAATTGAAGGCGCGTCTGTCTGCTCGCCGCCTCGTTGGCCGCCTGCGTCACCACGGTGGTGGCGAGGACCCCGTCGTCGTGTGCGTCCTTGACGAGCGACCCGCTCATCTTGGGCGCGTAGGGAAGCGAGGAGCAACCCTTGGGAGCGAAGTCCGGCGATGCCTTGGTCGTCTCGGTGCGCTTCGTGTAGACGATGGTCAGTGTCGAATGCCCGGGCGAGCAATTCGATGGCATGCGGGTGAACGGCTTGCTTTTCAGGGTGCCGTTGACGGTGACACTCATGCTGGTGACGAACT
Source organism: uncultured Solirubrobacterales bacterium (assembly GCA_963796885.1). Lineage (GTDB taxonomy): Bacteria > Actinomycetota > Thermoleophilia > Solirubrobacterales > Solirubrobacteraceae > Palsa-465. The sequence goes on along the minus strand of CAWCNP010000020.1, from coordinate 77,668 downwards.
TAGCCTCCCCACCGAGACTCGACAGATCGAGGCTCAGAGCGGTCTGCACACCCGCCGGCGTCTGGACGAGCGCGGCTCCGGCATGGGTGACCGGGGTGCCGGGAAGATCAGTCACGATGTCGATTCCCACGAGATCGGCGCTGCTGGGTGGCTTGACCAGATAGGCGTTGAACGGGACCGGCAGCCCAAGGATCGTGGCCGAGCCACCGCCGATCTGGCAGGCAGCGGTGTGTTGGGGGGCTCCGGTGATACATGACGGGTTGGCAGTGGTGCTGGCCAGGACGCCGGGGGCGAAGACGATCTTCACCTTTGACGGCGTCCCCGCCGAGGTATCGAGCGACGTGGTGGTGGTGTAGGTCGGGTCGCCACCGGCGGGAAATCCCGTCGGCGAGGTGACCGCCAGGGACTGCGCCGCCGACGCGAGAGCGGGCGTTGACAGTGCCAGCGCGGCGGCCACGGGGACCACTCTGAAAAACAGTTGTCTCATAGCGCCGCAAAACGGTACAGCCTGATGGATCGTGGGGCGCCGGTTGAAATCGCCGCCCAGCTACCGTCCTTGAGATGCCCAAAACGGACGCTGAAACAGGACGGGTGATCTACTCGATGGGGGTCTCGCTCGATGGATTCATTGCCGGGCCCGGCGATGAGATCGATTGGTCTGCGCCCGACGAGGAGCTCCATCAGTTCCACAACGAGCAGACGCGCGAACTGGGCGTGCACCTGTGCGGGCGGCGACTGTATGAGACCATGGTGCCCTGGGAGACGAGCCCGGAGCTGGGCGCGAACCCGACCACGCTCGAGTTCGCGGAACTCTGGAAGGCGCTGCCCAAGATCGTGTTCTCGAGCACGCTGACCCGGGTCGAGGGCAACGCCAGGCTGGCCCGTGGCGATGTCGCCACCGAGCTCGCCGACCTGCGCCACGCTCCGGGCGGCGCCATCGCCGTCGGTGGCGCTGAGCTCGCAGCCACGCTGGTAAGCCTGAACCTGATCGACGAGTACCACCTGTTCGTCAGTCCGATCGTGCTCGGCGGCGGCACCCGTTACTTCCCCGCCGCCGGAGCACGGCTCGATCTGGAGTTGATCGAAACCCGGACGTTCAGATCTCGCGTCATCTACCTGCGCTATCGGCGAGCGTGACCGGCCGGCGGAGCGAAAATCAAGTCGGTCCCGCAGGTTCCCCATAGGATCCGCGCCGTATGGAGCCGTCTGAGGACTCCGATCGTTCCAAGCCAACGCTGTGGCAGCGCATGGCTGTCCGCAAGCTACGCCGCAATGCGGGCAGAGGCGACGGCGAGCCGCTGCGTCCTGAGGACTGGGAGGTGGCGTGGAAGCTCCACGAGACGGGTCTCGGGGGCGCCACCGCGCGCCTGTTCCGCGCCCTGCCGCACGGGCCGCGCTGCGCGGTGTGCGCCGCTCCGTTCGCCGGACCGGGTCGCCTGATTGTCGGTCCGCTCGGCTACCGGCCCTCGCGCAAGAACCCGACCGTCTGCGCAACGTGCGTCGAGTTCTCTCCCCCCGGCGGGATGAAGATGCACACAGGTGTGCTGTTCGCCGACCTGCGCGGCTTCACAGCCAGGTTCGACGGAGCCGACCCGCTGGAGGCCTCGACTGTGCTTCGCCGCTTCTACCGCTGCGCGGAGGACGTCCTCTTTCCGGACGCGGTAATCGACAAGGTGATCGGCGACGAGGTGATGGCGCTGTACCTGCCGGACCTCAAGAAGAAGACATTTGCCGCCGCCGACGTACCGTCGGTGATGCTCGAGCATGCCCGTGAACTGCTCCGCGCCGTCGGTTACGGCTCCGACGATGAGCCGTTTGTCGAGGTGGGCATCGGGCTCGACGTCGGCGAGGCGTTCGTCGGCAACATCGGCCAGCGTGCGCTGTTTGACTTCACCGCAGTCGGCGATGTCGTCAACACCGCGTCCCGGCTTCAGGGGCAGGCCGCCGGCGGCGAGATCATGCTCTCGAGCCGAGTCGCCGCAGGCTTGCCCCACCCCCCGGGGACTCGCGTCGAGCTGACGCTCAAGGGCGTGGCCGAGCCGCAGACGGCGTATCGCGTCGGCCTCTGAGCTGCCTCATTGACGGAGCGTAAGGGCGAGGTTCACCGTCGCGTTCGCCGCCAGCGCGCCGACGCTCGTCCGACGGGCCGGGTTGTACAGAGCGCCCGTCCCGTCTGTTAGCAGCAGTTCGGCCTGCGCCACACCTCGAGCCGCCACCGGCCCGGGGAGCGCGAGCTGCTCGGCGAGTCGGCCCAGCTCGTCCGCGGCCCCCACCACGCGGGCACGAACTGGGTGGATTCGCAGGCGCTCCGTCAGCGGGCCTCGGGCCTCGCGGATGATCACGTCTATCGCCTCGGCCATCGACCTGCGGTGCGACAGCGCCGTCAGCTGGCGAGCGCGTAGCGCGAGCGCCGGGCTGTCCTCCGGGGGCGTGCCGGCCGCGAGCGTCTCGTCAAGCCTGTGCGACTCGAGCCGCACAAGTGCGCGATCGCGTAGCCGTGGTCGGGGCGCCACGGCGACTTTGTCACCGGCTAGTGCTCCCATGGCGGATGAGCTTGTGTGACCCATTGTGTGCTCCTCTGTTCAAGTCCACGTAAGTCGAGGATGGACTGAGAGCACGCGGCGCACATCGGCAAAACGCTGCCGATTCACGGCCGGTTGGCCTTAGCCGCCGCGCGCGGGGCCTTACGGTGTCTGCGCGCTGACGACGGTCTTCTGGAGCTGGCGCTCCGGCGTGATCCGGACCACGTTCCATGCCAACCCGAGACGCTCGAGCAGCGTGATCACCAATCCCGAGGGATCGATCTCCCACCACCGGAGCCCGTGGAAGGCGGACCGCGGGAAGGCGTGATGATTGTGATGCCAGGATTCGCCGAGCGATGCCAGTGACAGCCACGCGACGTTGGTCGAGCGATCCTCGATGTCGAACCGCCGGCGGCCGAAGAAGTGACAGACCGAATTGACCGACCACGTGATGTGGTGGACAAGGAAGATCCGCACCAGCCCCGCCCACACCAGCCCGCGCAGGGCACCGCCGACCGTGAAGCCGTCGAGCACGAACCCGAGCACTGTCGGAACCGCCAGGGACAGCAGGGCGAGGAGCGGAAAGCGCCGCCCGATCCGCCGCATGCTCGGATCCTCGTAGAGCTCTCCGGCGTACCGCTTCCAGTCTGCCTGACCCTGGTTCTCGAGCAACCAGCCGGTGTGGGCGTGCCATAGGCCACGCAGTCCACTGCCGTGGCCGACGTGCGGGCTGTGAGGATCGCCCTCGTCATCGGCATGGGCATGGTGCTTGCGGTGGTCGGCCACCCAATCCATGACCGAGCCCTGCACCGACAACGATCCGAGAACGGCGAACGTCCGCTCGAGCCACGGGTAGGTGCGAAATGCCCGGTGGGTCAGGAGCCGATGGAAGCCAACCGTTATGCCGAGTCCGGTGAGGACGTACATGACGATGAGCAGCGCGACATCGACGGCGTCGACAGCTTGGTTCCAGAGCAGCACGATGGCCACGAGCAGGCCCATGAACGGCACCAGCACGCCGGCCAGATTCGTGATGCGCTCGGCACGACTCACCCTCGCAGCTTTCCAACACGAACTGAGCACGCGGGCCTGTCGAACCGCGGAACCCCCCGACTGGCGGGTGCAAACGGGGCACAGATCGCTGCCGCCGCGTGCGGGCGCATAATTCGCCTGTGCGAATGGCGCTCGGGGCGATATGCGTCTGCCTTGTGCTTGGGGCCTGTGGCGGCGGGTCGTCGTCATCGCAGTGGAAGGATCTGCAGACCGTTCGCATCACCGTGGCTCAGCCGGGCCTCCCGCCGCCATACGGTAAGCCGAAGACGACATCGTTCACCACGCAGGGTCAGCTCGCACGTGTCACCGCTGCGCTCAATGCCCACCACATCACGCAGGCATCGTCGACGTCGACGAGCAACGGCTGTTCGGGTGGCTTCACGATCAAGATCGTCGTCGTGCCCAAGAGTGGAGCGTCGACCAATCTCAGTGCCTATCGCTGCGCGAAGCAGACCACGGGCGACGTGAGCGGCGACGTGACCGGATTCCTGTCCTCGGTCGGCGTTCGGCTTCAGTGAGTCGCGCGATTGACGAGCGGCTGGTAGGTCCGGCACGGCTCGCCCCGCAGGCCGGGACACGGCGGTAGTCGTCTCCCGCTCATGGCGAGCACTCAATCACGTCGCGAAGGCGCGTGTCGCAGTTCCCGCGCGCGGGAGCGATTACCCCCGAGCAGCCAGTTCGGCGAGCTGGCGCATCGACGTGCTGATCACCTCTCGCTGGCTCTCAAGGCGGTGGGCCTCCGACTCCGGGATTTCCACATCGACGGTGATCTGCGTGCCCTCGGCCGCCGCCTCGAGCCGCCATTCGAAGCGCAGGTCGGAGACCAGGCACGACACGGTGACCCGGTGGCCGGTGCGCTCGGTATCGAGTAGCTGAGCCATCGGGAAGTCGGGGTAGCCCTCGGGATACATCGTGTATTCACTCTCGCCGGTCACATCGACGGTGCCGATCCCGGCCCACCAGTCGGGAACCCTGGATGGGTCGTAGAGGAGCTTCCAGACCTCCTCCGGCGGCGCGGATGAGGTAGCCGTGTCATGAAATGCTGGCATTGAATCCACCTCGTGTCATCAGTTCGAGATCGGCACGCGCTCGCTCGAGCTCGCGCTCGGGCTCGACCAGCCCGACCACCGGCCGGCCGAGATCGGCCAGCACGCTGGTGTTGCTGTCGGCCCTGATCGTGCGCGCGAGCAAGCGCTCCCAGCCGGCGATCGACTCCTCGAGACGCCGTCGCGATTCGCCCGGGTCGTCACGGGCCAAGGCGACGAGTCCCTGGACCCGCGCGAGTCTGGGGACCAGCGCCTCCGGGAAGTCGCTCGGCATGACCGGCTCGAGCACGGTCTCGCGTAGCTCCTGCGCCGCGACATCGGGCTGACCGCTGCGCGCCAGCGCCTCAGCGAGCGCCAGCCGCGTCATCGGCCGGCTGATCGGCGCGCCGGGCACCAGCGACTCACCCAGCATCGCGACCGCCGTGTCGCAGTCACTCGCCTCCAGGGCGTTGAGGCCGAGATCATGCCTGGCCATCGCCACCAGCTCGGGCGCTCCCACCTCCTCGGCCAGCATCCGCTCGGTCTCCGCCGCGCGCCGCGCCTCGGCCAGGCGTCCACGTCCTCTCAGCACGAATGAGCGCGCGGCGAGCAGGTGGATCTCGAGGCTCCGCAGTCCCTGGCCGGCGATCGCGGCGACCCCGCGGTCGATGAACTCGAGCGCCCGCTCGTGCTCGCCCGCCGCCGTCGCCGCACTGGCCGCGTTCGCCCAGCACCCGTAGGCGAGATCGGGCCGTCCCGCCTGGGCGATCGCCTCGCCCGCGGCGATCGACGGGGCGTATGACTCCACGAACCGACCGCGCCGCATCAGCGCCAGCGCCCGCGCGTGTCCGGCGTCGCACGTGCGCAGACCGTCGCGGTCGCGGGCCAGGCGGCTGAGCTCGGCCAGCAGCCGCTCAGCCTCTCCGACGCTGCCGGCCACCGCCTCGGCCCACGCCCATGCGGCCAGCGCCTCGCTGCGCTCCTCCTCGGCCGGCCGCCCGTCCAGGTCGATGAGCCCGAGCGCCGTGCGCGCGCTGTCGAGAACGGCACGGGGAACACAGATCGGCCCGTGATAGGCGCGCGCACGGCACAACAATGCTCGCGCGCGCTTGAGTGGCTCAGCGTCCTCGAGCAGTGCGGTGGCCTGATCGAACGCCGCCTCCGCGGGCTCCCGATGTCCCCGCCAGGCCTCGAGCTCGCCAAGTTCGAGCCACGTCTGCGGTTGATCCGGAGCAATTGTGAGCGCTTCCTCGACGAACGAAACCGCCTGGTCGAGCGCGGCCACGCGGCGGGCCTCCGCAGCGGCTCGCAACAGTTGCGGGAGGGCGTGGACGTCATCGCCGGCCAGCCGCAGATGCCGCGCGGCCTCGGCGGGTCGGCGGATGCCGCCCGCCTCCTCGGCGCTCAGCAGGGCCATGGCCCAGGCCTGGTGCAGACCACGACGCCGTGGTGCGTCGATCTCCGCGCACACGGCCTCGCGCAGTAGTGCATGCCGGAAGCCGATCGCCGCGTCGACGCTTTCGAGCAGGCCCGTTCCGGCGCGCGTCCCCGTCCAGCGGGCTGAGCGTGGAGCGCACGGACCCCCGCAGGCTGGGGGCGAGCTCGTCGCTGCCGCGCGCGAGCGTTCGCGCCGTCTCCACGACCAGCAGCGGATTGTCCTCGGCACGTTCGACTACCCGCCGGGCATCGTGCTCGCTGAGCGGCGCCACCGTGCGCGCCAGGGCCGTCCCGCGGTCCACGGGAAGCGGAGCGAGTTCGACCTCGCAACCCAGGTCGGGCGGATGACGTTCGAGCCCGGATGGCGCTGGTCCAACGACGTCAAGCCAATCGCCGGGACGGACAGCTGCGAGGCGCCGCACTTTCAGTACCACGTCAGTGGTCAACTGGCGATTCGCATGGACGACGGAACCGAGCTCGTGGCCGGCCCGGGCGACGTCACCTCGCTGCCGAGCGGCCACGACGCGTGGGTGATCGGAGATGAGCCCGTCGTCGTTGTCGACTGGTACGGCGCGAGCAATTACGCCCATCCACGCATCCTGACGCTCGGAACCGTTTCTGCCCCACGCCGGGTCTATCTAGGCGTGAACAGCAACGGAAAGGACTGAAAGGGTGCTGAACCTGACACACAAGCGCTCCGATAGCCCCGCATCGGAGTCGCGCACAGACGGCGCGGAGGTCGCGGGCGCGCAGCGCGCGACCTTCGGCGCCGGGTGTTTCTGGGGCATCGAGGCCTCGTTCCGCGAGATCGAGGGAGTCTTGAGGACCACCGTCGGCTACACCGGCGGATCCACCATCGACCCGAGCTACGAGCAGGTCTGCTCCGGCACGACCGGCCATGCCGAGGCGGTAGAGGTCTGGTTTGACCCCGCGATCGTCAGCTATGAGGAGCTGCTCGGCGCCTTCTGGTCGCTCCACGACCCGACCACGCTGAATCGGCAGGGCTGGGATTTCGGCCATCAGTACCGCTCGGCGATCTTCTTCCACGATCCCGATCAGGAGAGGCAGGCGATTGCCTCGCGCGAGGAGCGCCAGCAGTCTGTACGCAGACCGATCGTGACCGAGATCGTTCCCGCGTCGGAGTTCTACGACGCCGAGGAATACCACCAGCGTTACTTCGAGAAGCACGGCGGTGCCGTGTGCGCGACCACGCTCCGCTAGGAAAGGCAAGACATGACAAACGTGATCACACTCACTGAAGCCAATTTCGACCAGGAGGTCCTGGAGTCCGAGGTCCCCGTGATCGTGGACTACTGGGCGCCGTGGTGTGGGCCGTGCCGGCTGCTCGGCCCGGTGATCGAACAGCTTGCCGATGAGCGCGGCTCGACGATCAAGGTCGGCAAGGTCAACGTCGACGAGGAGCCGATGCTGGCGGCCCGCGCGGGCGTGCGCGGCATCCCGTTCGTCGTGCTGTATGGCGACGGACAGCCGGTCGCCCAGTCAGTCGGCGCCCAGCCCAAGCAGGCGCTGGAGCAGACCCTCGGGCTCGGCGCGCCGGTCGCGATCGGCGCGTAGCGCGCCAGCTTTCAGCCCTCCTCGAGCTGGAGATACGGCTCGAGGAGGGCTCGCAGCTGCATGCGCCCACGATGCAGCCGGCTCTTGAACGCTGCCTCGCGAACACCCACGATCTCGGCTGCCTGTCGCGTCGAGAAGCCCTCGATGTCCCGTAGCACGACGGCGTCACGCCACTCCGCGGGCAATTCCCCCAGGGCGCGATCCAGCGTACGCTCGAACTCGTGCTCGAGCGTCTGGGCCTCGGGGCCGAGATGCGGTGGCTCCGGCAACGACACAACGGGGTCATCGCGATCGGGATCGGACTGCGCGCGGAGGGGTTCGCGGCGTGAGCGCCGCCGCTGGGCCTCGTTGAAGGCGATCCGGTAGAGCCAGGTGGAGAACTGTGCGCGCTCCTCGAATCGCGGCAGCCCACGCCAGGCGCGGAGGAACACGTCCTGGGCCACCTCGTCGGCCTCGCCCGACGCGAGCCCGAAGCGCCGTAGTGCTGCGTGCACGCGCCCGGCGTGGATCGTCACCAACTCCGCGAAGGCGTCCCCATCGCCCGCGCGGGCCCTCCGAATCAGCTCATGCTCGGTGCTCGCCGGGCCGCTCACCGCGCGGTTATACCGCTCGCCGGCGGGCGACACGCGATCGCGCCGCCCGCCGTAGGGGTTAGCTCTGCTCGTCGAACTCGAGCGAGCAGGAGTTGATGCAGTACCGCTCGCCGGTCTTGCCCGGACCGTCGGGGAACACATGACCGAGGTGTCCGCCGCAGGCCGCGCACGTCACCTCGACGCGCCTCATGCCGAAGCTGCGGTCCTCATGCAGGTTGACGTTGGCCCGGTCGGCCGGCTCGGTGAAGCTCGGCCATCCCGTGCCGGAGTCGAACTTCGTCTCCGACGAGAACAGCTCGGCACCGCACCCGGCACAGCGATACGTTCCGTCGCGCTTCTCGTACACGTACTCCCCGCTGAACGGGCGCTCCGTTCCCTTTCGGCGCAGCACCTTGTACTGCGACCGGGTGAGCTCCTCGCGCCACTCGCGGTCCGACTTCTCGACGCGCTCAGGCGCGGTCTGATTCTGGGTGTGAGTGTGGTTATCCATGACCCGTTTGACCCGTCGAAGCCTCATAACGGTTCGCTCACGACACCGGAGGTTCGTTCAAGCGCCCCCGCACTGCGGTGGCGATCCTGAGCGCGTCGGCACCGCCACTCGGCGCCGGCAGGGAGTGCAGCGCATCGAGCATCGCGCGCAGACCGGCCAGCATTCCGCGGCACTCATCGCATTCGGCGACGTGCCGGTTCATCCGCCCCTGCCCGCTGACGCCCAGCTCTCCATCGAGGTAGTCCGACATGTGATCCGGCGCCCACCGGTGATCGAGCCGAACGCGTAGCCGGTGCAGGAACGTGCTCATCCGTCTTTGGACCCAAGCAAACCAACAACAGGTTCTCACACCGTCTCAACCGTTCGCCCGGACGCGTTAGCCTCCGCGTGTGGAGGCTTCGTCGCGACCGCCCGAGGGCACGATCGCCCTCCTGTTCACCGACATCGAGGGCTCGACGCAGCTGGCGGCGCGGGCGGGTGCGGAGTGGCCTGACGTGCTCGCGAGGCACCACGCGCTCGTCGGCGATGCGATCGCCGCCGAGGGGGGCCACGTGGACGGGACCGAGGGGGATGCGTTCTTCGCCACGTTCGTCGAAGCGGCCGCGGCCACGCGGGCTGCGGTGGCTGCGCAGCGAGCGCTGCGGGCGCAGCGCTGGCCGGCTGAAATCGGCGAGCTGGCCGTACGGATGGGCCTCCATGTCGGCCACGTGGAGCGCCGCGCTACGGGGTATGTGGGGCTCGAGGTGCACCGAGCGGCCCGCGTGGCCGCCGCCGCCCATGGCGGACAGCTGTTGCTAACCGGCGCCGCACGCGCCTTGATCGGCGACGCGATCTCAGTGGAGCCCGTCGGCATGCACCGCCTCAAGGACTTTCCCTCGCCCGAGCCGCTGTTTTGCGCCGTGATCGACGGCCGAGGGGCGGCAGCGTTCCCGCCACCCCGCACCCAGGAACTGCGGCCGACCAATCTGCCCCCGGGATCGCCTGCGCTGGTGGGGCGGGAGCACGATCTCGAGCGGATCAGAGTGGCGCTGATCGATGAGGGCGAACGGGCCATCACTCTGACCGGCCGCGGCGGAGCGGGCAAAACGAGTCTGGCCCTCCTCGCCGCCGGCACACTCCTGGACGCGCACTCCGGAGGGACGTGGCTCGTGAGGCTCGCCACAGTCACATCGCCCGACGATGTGTTACCGGCCATCGCGGCCACGATCGGCGCCGGTGGAGACGTCTCGGGATCGCCGGAGAGTGTCGTGGTTGCCCGGCTTCGTGATCGCGGTCCGGTGCTGGTCGTCCTCGACAACATGGAGCACCTCCTCGGCGCCGCTCCAGCGCTGAGCGCGTTGCTCGACGCCGTCCCGGAGCTTCGCCTACTCATCACGTCGCAGGCGCCCGTGCGCCTCGCCGCCGAGCGATGTCTACCCCTCGACGCGTTGGATGAGGTGGCGGCACTCGAGTTGATCGAGCGAGTGGCCGGCCGGCGCGGGGCGACAGTTACGACTCGAGGGCCCGATCGCGAGGCACTGACCGATGTCATAAACCTGCTCGATGGCTTGCCCCTGGGGCTGGAACTGGCGGCGGCTCGCCTTCGGCTGCTGTCGCCGTCACAGCTGCGCGATCGGTTGCGCGAGTCCTTCGATGTGCTCAGGGATGCAACAGCCGATCGACCGGAGCGCCAGCGCTCGCTCCGTGCCACTGTGGAGTGGACGCTCGGTCTCCTTGCCGACGATCCGCGAAGTCTCTTCGTCCGCACGGGCGCGTTCGCCGGACCGGCTGAGCTCGAGGATCTCGAGGCTGTGGCCGGCGGCGACGGACTCGATGTCCTCGATGCGCTGGCCGGGTTGCTCGATGTCGCACTCGTGCGGCGGGTCGAATCCGGCGACGGCCGGATGCGTTTCGGGCTGCCGGAAGCGCTTCGGCAGATCGCTGTCGAGATGCTCGACGCCGGCAACGACGGACATGAGTGGCGTCGTGCGCATGCCCGGCATCACTACGATCTCGTGTGGGCGGCGCGCACCGTGACCGTTCCGGCAGGTGTGTTCCGGGCCGCGGTGGCGGCCGACGCCGAAGCCGCCCTGGCGCTGCGCTGGGCGCGCGAGACCGGCGACCCGCTCGCAGCTCCGCTGGCCGCGGCGCGCGGGATCGTCTTGGCTGACGTCGGACAGTGTCGGGAGGCGCTGGCGGCGCTGGAGCCGTTGCTTGACCAGCCTTCGGGCGAGGCATCGGTCGACGCTGTGGCGTTGGCCGGGCATGCCGCGGCGATGACCGTACTGGCCCGCGTACCCGAGGCATTGGCATCGGCGCAGCGCGCGGTGGAGCTCGCCGATGATGTGGAAACAACGACGCTCGCGCTGCTGATGCGGGGCGTGGTGGAAACCTACGCAGGCGACCGAGAGGCCAGCGTGCACGACTGCGCGCGGGCCGCGGCGCTGTCCCGCGATCTTGACGCCGCCGCGCTGGCCGGAGCGCGCCTCTACGAGGCCCAGGCCTGCATCTTCGCCGGAGAGCTGGATCGCGCCGCGGAGCTGATCGCCGAGGTCAGGCGTGTCGGAACGCCAGTCGACGCCAAGGCGCTCTGGCACCTCGACACGCTGGAGGGAGACCTGGCGGTGCAGTCGGGACGCCCCCGCGAGGCGCTGGAGCACCAGGCGCGCTCGCTGGAAGCCGCGCAGGCTCGAGGAGACCATCTTCAGGTCTTTCACGACCTCTGGGGAATAGCCGACACCCTGGGCCTTCTGGAGGAGGACGCCGGCGCGCTCGAGGTGGCCGGCCTGGCCGAGGCTGAGGGCCATGACGTTCGCGGACCGGCGGCCCACAGCAGCGACCACGTTGTCGGTGTAGCCGGCGTGGTGGCGGCTGAGGGGCGTGTGGGGCCTGCCCTCGCCGAGGAGCTGAGATCGCGGGGGCGAGCCGTGGCGGCCGGCAACCGCGTGCTGGTGGCCTGCCAGTGGGCGCGCGTCCGGGAGGCCGCCTGACCGTCCCGGCGTCCGCAGCCGCGTGCCACACTGGCCGTATGGGTGTCCACGTCGTCGTGTTCATTGGCGTCGCCGCCATCGTCATCGTGGTGCCCGGACCAGACACCGCCGTGGTGACCAAGAATGTTCTCCTCCACGGCCGCCGCACCGCCCTGGGAACGTCGCTCGGGGTCAGCGCAGGGCTGTCGGTGTGGACGATTGCCGCCGCCGTGGGGGTGGCGTCGGTCGTGCGGGTCTCAGAGGTGGCCTTCACGGTGCTGAAGCTGGCCAGCGCGCTGTATCTGATCTGGCTGGGCGTCCAGGCGCTCCGGGCGGCCGGCCATACGGCCAACGCCGACGTCCGTTCGGACGGAGTCTCACGGCAGGCGATGGGCGCGCTGGGCGGCTTTCGTCAGGGGTTCCTCAGCGACCTGGCCAACCCGAAGATCGGTGTGTTCTTCACCAGCCTCCTGCCCCAGTTCGTCGCCCCCGGACATTCGGTTCTGCTCCCCTTTCTCGTCCTCGGCGCCGTGTTCGTGCTCATGACGGTGGCGTGGCTCTGCGGGTACTGCCTGATCGCGGCCCGGGCGGCCGAAACGCTGAGACGGCCCCGGGTACGCGCCGTATTGGACCGCATCACGGGCGTGGTGCTGATTGCCATCGGCCTGCGCCTGGCGGCCGAACACCGCTAACGCCGGCACGCTCTACGCGACTTCAAGCGGCTCCAGCAGCCTGTGGGGCTCGCGGAGCGCTTGCGTCACAGGATCATCGCGGAGCGGCTCGCGGTTCGGACGGCGCGTGGTCACGATGTCGCTGACCGGGGGGATCGTTCCGCACTTGGGGCAGGCGGCGCGCTCGTCGAGCTGGGTTCCGCACGCCGCATGGAGGAATACGCGACTGTTGGGATACCGGTTGTGATCGCCCCACACGAGCAGCGCGTGGAGCACCGGCCACAGCTCGCGGCCCGAGTCGGTCAGCTCGTAGAGGTAACGGCGGGTGTGATCGGGATCGAGAGACCGTTGCAGGATGCCGTGCTCGACCAGGCTGTTCAGACGCTCCGATAGGACGGCCTTGGGAATGTCGAGGTGGGCATGGAAGTCGCTGAAGCGACGAACTCCATAGAGCGCGTCGCGAATGATCAGCAGCGTCCAGCGCTCGCCAACCACCTCCAGCGCCCTCGCCATCGAGCAGTCCTGCCTCTCGTAGTCCTTACCCAACATGGCGAAAACTGTAGCAGTTCTAAGTTCAATCATCGAACCAAGTGTGATACGGTGGCGAACATCGGTTCAATGATTGAACTCAGATACAAGGAGCTCTGCCCATGACCTCAGCCGCCATCACCCTCAGCCCTTCTGCCCTCAAACGGCGCTCTGCCGAGGCAACGCTCCGTGCGCAAGCGGGCACCACATTGCCCGTCGCGGCGTTGGGGACGCTGCTTGTTCTGGCCGTGTTCAGCGCCGCCGCGAGCACCGTCGGCGACACCGTCCGGTCGCTGCGAGGCGGGGTTGCCGGCCAGACGTGGGTGCTCAGCGGGATGAGCCTCGGCCTGGCCGCCGCCCTGCTCATCGTCGGGGCGTTGGCCGATGATCTCGGTCGCCGGCGCGTGCTCATCCTGGGCAGCGCGACGCTCGGCCTGGCCAGCGCCATCGGGGCGCTGGCTCCAAGTGTCGGCGTCCTCGTCGGAGCGAGGATCCTCCAGGGCGCGGCCGGAGCGGGCGTTCTGGCGGCCAGCCTGGGCGCGATCGGACACGCGTTCCCGAGCGGTCGCGCGCGGACGACCGCCACCAGCGTGTGGGGAGCCGCCGTGGGTGCGGGTATCGCCGTCGGTCCGCTGGCCAGCGGTGCGCTCGCGTCAGGGCTCGGGTGGCGCAGCAGCTACTGGCTGCTGGCGATCGGCGCGCTGGCGCTCGTCCCGGCCGCCATGACCCTCCCCGAGTCGCGCTCGGCGCACCGACGCCGACTCGACGGGCTCGGCGCGATCACGCTGGCCGTCGCAATGGCGACCATGACCGCAGGCCTCGTCGAAGGTCGAAACGGCTGGTCAGCCCCCGCGGCAATCGTCCCGCTGGCCGGGGGCGCGGCGCTGCTCCTGGCCTTCGCCATGATTGAGCTGCGCCGGCGCGAGCCGCTACTCGAGCTCGCCTGGCTCCGGCAGCCGCTGTTCCTGGCCTCGATCTCCGGCGCGCTGTTCACCGGTCTGGCCATCATCGGCCTGATGAGCTTCACGCCGCTGCTGCTGCAGCACGGTCTCGGCGTCGGTCTTGTCGGCAGTGCCGCCGTGCTGGCGGTGTGGTCGGGTACGAGCACGGTGGTGGCGCTCGCCGCCCGCACGCTGCTTGGGCGCTTCAACGCGCCGTCCGTGCTCGCGCTTGGATTCACGATCTGCGCCGCCGGGGAACTCGCGCTCACCGGCCTCGGGATCGACTCGTCCTGGACCGACCTCGTACCGGGGCTGGCGGTGATCGGGATCGGCAGCGGGTTGACCAACGCCTCCCTCGGGCGACTGGCGGTGGCGTCGGTGCCGCGCGACCGCGCGGGCATGGGCAGTGGCGCCAATAACACCGCGCGCTACCTGGGCGGGGCGGCGGGCGTCGCGCTCGTGGTCGCCCTGGCCACCGGGTCTGCCGGCGCGCACGCGAGCGGGCTGCTGCACGGCTGGAACACAGCCGCGTTCGTGTGCGCGGCGCTGTGCCTCCTGGCCGCGCTGGTCGCGGCAGCGTGCCGGACCCGGTGATTGTCGACGACGCACCCGATCGCGATCCCCGTCGGCGACGCATCTGATCGCGATCCCGGCGACGCGGGCGGAGCGGCCAAACACGAGCCCGTCGGCGCTCTTTACTTAAGTATTTACTTCTGATATGCTTGCAACTACAAGCAACAATCAGGAGAAAAGATGGAATCCACATCAGAACCCAACGACACGAACTACCAGCAGGTCACGGTCGACGTTCCCGAGGATCGGGTCGCCGAGTTCCACGCCTTCTTTGCTCGCTTTCTGGCTGGAGCCACCGGCCGGGGCCGCAGAGGGCGATATGGACGGCGCCACCACCGCGGTCACGGACACGGCTGCGGCAATCGCCGCGAGACGACCGAGCACGGCGAGTCAACTGGCCAGGCCTCCGAGATCACCGAGGTCTGATGGCCGACAAGCAGGTCACCGTCGGCGTACCTGAGGAACGCGTCCCAGAGTTCTACGCCTGGTTCGCCGCATTCCTCGCCGCCGAACCCGGTACCCCGCCCCCATCAGTGGGGCGGGGCCGTCACGGGCCGCGCGGCCTGCGTCACCATGGCGAGGCGATTGCCTGGTCGCCCGACGACGCCCACCAGGCCGCCTGGCTCTACCGCAAGCTCGCGCCTCCCGCCCGGCAACTGTTTGATGTGCTTCTGGACGCACCCGGAGAGCGCGTGGGGGGCGAGGTGATCGCCAGACGACTCGGGCTCGACAAGGGCGCTCACGGTGTCGCCGGCGTCCTCGCCTGGCCCGGCCGCTACTCCCGACACCTTCACCGAGTTCTTCCCATCGCCACCGAGGGCCGGGCCGACGGCGGCACCGACTATTACATGGATCCCGACACGGCGGCGCTGTTCGCCGCGGCGCGGAACCAGTCCGCAGCTCCGTGCGGCCCGCAACGCCGGGGTCGCTAGCGCGGCCGGGCGAACGCGGCGACAGCGATCGCCCCGGCCTTCAGCCGCAGGCTGGGCAGGTTCTCTGCGACCGCGGCAAGCTGCTCGCCTCCGGTGGCGAAGGCCCAGGCGCTGAAGACCAGCGGGCGGGCCGCGAACCTGCAGGCGCGAGGCGGCGACCCCGACAGCGGTGCGCGACGGCTGTCCGTCACGCATCCACGCCCGCCAGACCGATCAGGGCGTTCAGCGCCATGCGGGTGCTGCTCACCACCTCGGGACCGACGCAGGCGAGCAGCGCTCGATCGACGCGGTCGACCGCGGCCCGGATCTCCGTCGCGGCGGCCTCGCCGCGCTTGGTGAGCGTGATCGTCAGCCGCCGCCGGTCGTCGGGATCGACCGATCGATCCAGGTAGCCACGGATGACCAGCGTGTCGACGAGCTGCCCGGCGGCCTGCTTGGACACGCCCATCTGATCGATGATCTCCCCCAGCGGCGCTTCAGTGCGCGCGATCGCGCCGATCACGAAGACGCCGTTACGGGGGACGTCGTCATATCCGGCCGCGGCCAGCGCCTCGCGGATGGCGGACCCGTAGGTCCTGCCGGCTGCGCGCATCATCGCGGGTAGCGACCACTCCTCGGTCCTCTCGGTCTCACTCACGGCGACGCGCAGTAGACAAAAAGCTTTACAGTCAACATTCCGTACCTTACTCGATCCAGGCACGTGGCTGCAGCCTCCAGACGCCACCGACGGCCGCCTGCTTATGAGTTCCGTAAGTCCTGGCTCGGCGGCCGTAACTCATCCGTTACACGGGCGATAGGTAATGCAGAACAAGAAATCGCCCTCCGGTCGCGACAACGATCTGGGGGCGGGAGAGAGAGACCACCTCTGATGAGCGCCACCAACCCCGACAACAACATGACCACCGCCGAGGGCGAGCGTCTCCGTGAGCTGGAGACGATCGTGGAGCGGGGTCGCGACCGCCATGCCGAGGTCGAGACAGCCCTGGCCGAGATTCGCGACGCTCGCCTGTACCGAGACATCCACCAGACGATCGATGAATACCTGCGCGAGCGGTGGGCGATAGACCGCCCGACCCGAACCGAAGGATCCGAGGCCCTCGCCAAGGCGTGGGAGCAGGCGCTCCAGGAGTTCGGTCGCAAGGAGGTCACGGCGGCCGACATTCGTTTCACCGTCTACAAGCAGCGTCGCCAGGGCGAAGTCGCATCCGAGCCGCGCGCCCAGGCCCGACCGGCCGCCGAGATGCACCCCGGACCGGCCGCCGAGGCCCAGGCCGGCAAGCTGCTTCCCCAGCTGCGCTGGCTGCTGACCAAGTCGAGCGGCACGATCGCCGAGGTCGCCCATCGGCTCGAGACGCGCGGCGTCGAAATTGACGACGACGCGCGCGAGCAGTTGCAGGACGACCTGCTCGTGCTCGACGAGGAACTGGCCGCGCTCAAGGCGCTGCTCGCTGGTCCCGTCGACTGGGATGCCGAGTGCGAGCGGTTGCTGACCGGCGAGATTCCTCCCTTCGAGGGCGACGAGGAGGAAGCCTGATGGCGGCGGGACGACCGCCGACGTCGGATGACCCGCCCGCGGCCAAGCCACATCTCGCGCAGGCGCGGCGGCTAGCCGGGCTGACCCAACAGCAGCTGGCCGACCGCGCCGGGCTGAACCGGGTCCAGCTCGCCAAGTACGAGAGTGGGACTCAGAGTCCCTCGGTCACGACCGCCGCGCGAATCGCCAAGGTGCTCGGCAGCTCGGTCGAGGAGCTGTTTGAAGGCGACGCGCATCGTGCGCGCACGCGGGCCGACGACGCAGCTCGGATCGAGCGCCTGGAGACTCGTGTGTCCGTGCTCGAGGAGCGCTTTGGCCCGTCGTTAGCTAAGCCGCGACCGCCGGCAAGCCCACGCCGATGACCTTCAACCGGCGCGACAGCGCCGTGAAGGCGAATTCGTTCGTCTCCTGGCTCGAGTACCCCAGGTACTCGTACTCGTCGCCGAGCTGGTAGCCGGGAGGGACGAGCACACCGGCCGCCGATGGCAAGGTCTCGGCCAGCTTGTCCTGGATCCGCTTCGCGAGCTCGGGATCGCTGGCCTTCTGCTGCAAGAACCAGGTGCCGTAGGCGACGTGCCGGTGCTCGTCGCGCGAGATCAGGTTGAACGCCTCGAGGTGTCCGGGCAGGATTCCGCGCCGCTTCATGTTGTCGGTCTGGAAGTACTGGCCGGTCAGCGCCAGCGTGCCCTCGATGACCATGTGATAGAGGGTCACGAAGTCGACCTTGGCGCACATGTCCGAGGGGTCGGCCAGCAGCGCCTGGTGCGCCTGGACGAGGTAGCTGTCGAACAGCTTGAAGTAGTCGGCGTTGAGGTGGGTGCGAGCGCGGTCGAGCCTATCCTCGAAGCTGCCGTCGTAGCTGAATACCTCGTCATACAGACGGTTGAAGTGCTGCGCGTGTCGCGCTTCATCGACCTGCTGCGTGATCAGGAACGCCTCCTCGTGCTTGTCCTCGGCCGCGAGCACGAGCCCCGAGAACTGATTGGTCACGCGCTCCTCACCCACGAAGAACGCCGCCAGTCCATACGCCATCTCGTCGCGAAGCTCCTCGGGCATCGACTCCCAATCGCGGCGATCCTGCCTGAGGTCGATCTGGTGCGAGATCCAGTTCTGGCGCTCCCACAGCCGGTAGAGCTCCAGCGGCGTCATCAGCTTCACCTGTGGCAGCTTCGTCTCGTCGGTAATCGTCGCGACATCGCCCTGGACCGTGAGGTCAAGCAAACTGGACATGATCGCCTCCTATCGTGCGGGCTCGGTGACTGCCGACTCTAACGAGCGGACTACAGTGAATGTGTGAGCAGACACGCGCGCGTCATATCGTTCGGCTCGGCCGCGGCCCTCGTGATCCTCGGGGCGGTCTGTGCTGTTGTCATCGGCGGCGGTACGGGTCAGATCCTCGCGCTGGTGCTGATCGGCATCGGCCTCGTGCTGGCCACCAGCCTGGTGTTCCTCGAGGTCGGGCTCAGTGAGGACCGCGAAAGAGCCCGCATGCGCAACTCACGCGCCAGCACCCGTCCCGCGGGAACCCGCCTGGCCCCACGACCCACCCTGGGACGCTCGCGCGGGCACCGCCACCGCCTGCGCTGATCAGCGTCGCTAGCGGGACGCGCTGGGCAGGAACAGGGCCGTTCCGCGATAGGACGCGGTCAACCGCCGCTTGCCCGCCTTCAGCCGCACGACGAGTGACGCCGAGGCGGACTTGCGGCCGCGCAGCTGACGCCGAGCCAGCACCCTGCCGGCGTCGCGGAAGACGATCACACCCTTCGGGGCGCCGGGGATCGCGACCGACGGGCTGACGATCGCCGTCAGCCTGACCCGCTTGCCGCCTCCCACCGCGCGAATGCGGAGACTGGTCTTGGTCGCCACGACCTCGAAGGCCCCGATGTCACACCGCGGGCCCTGTGGCCGCGGGACCCCGCGCTGATCGGAGGTCCCCCGGCACGCGGCGTTCGCGGCTGCGACCCGGTTGATCGCCGGGCTGCCCGGCATGAGCGCCATCGTCTGCGTGGCTCCCCCGTTGGCGGCCAGCGGTCCGAGGCGCGGATTCGCGTGCACTGCCTGCTTGGTGAAGCCGCAGCTGTGACCGTTCTCGAGGTCGAACCCACCGTCGCGCACGGGGCCGACGCAGTTGCCGCCCTGGTTGCCGGCCACGATCGTCGCCGTGAGAACCCACTGGGCACCGTTCACGATCCCGCCGCCGCGGGCGCCGGACCCGACCGCGCGATTCCCGGCGATCGTCGTCGCGGTGACCCTTCCTGTCCCGCCCGGCGCGTTGAAGATCGCGCCCGCCTCGGCGTTGGGGACGCGTCGGCCACCGGCGACGTTGCCGGCGATCGTGCTGTCGGTGATCGTCATGTGGCCCGCATTGAAGATTCCGCCGCCCGCTCCGGCCTGCCGCACACCACCGAACGTGTTGTTGGCGATCGTGGAACGAGTGATCACCGTCTTCTCCGGTCCGAACGCGAACACCCCGCCCCCGCCGTTCTCGATCGCGCTGGTGTTGTTCGAGATCGTGCTGTCGGTGATCTTCAGGACGCTCGAGTGCCCAATCGACTGTCCACTGACACCTCCCCCACCGCCCGATGACCGATTGCCGGTGATGACGCTCGAGTCGATCGTCAGTGGCCCGGAGACTTGGTTGACCGCGCCACCGCCTCCGTCCACGACGACGGCCCGATTGCCCCGAAACCTACTGTCCACGATCTTCACCGGGGCTCCGTTCGCGTCGATCGCACCACCGTTGACCGCGGCGTTGTCGAGGAAGCTGCAGTCACGCACGACCAGGGATCCCTGACTGCCGAGCAGGATCGCGCCGCCGTTGCGTCCGATGACGGTAGAAACATCGGCGTCGCGGAGGGTCAGCCCCGAGACGGTCAGCGCTGCCGATGGGCTGCTGGTGAGCTCGATGAGACGGAACTCCTTCGCGTGCTTGGCCCGCGCGATGGTGGAACGCTGGCCGGTGATGGCAATCTTCGCCGTGATCAGAGGCAGCGCGGTGGCGCCCTGCCCGTTGCTGAAGCGTCCTGACGACAGCGTGTAAGTGCAGTCGCGGGCCAGGCTGATGGCCCCGCCGCCACGGGCGTTGGCTCTCTGGACGGCGGCGATCAGGCCCGTAGCACCCCCACGCGTGCCACGGCAGGGCACCGTCACCTTGACCGCGGCAACACCGTCGCCCGTGGCGATCGCGAACACCAGACACGCGGCAGCAAAGGCAAATGTCGTTCGGAGTTTCATGGCCCGCGTTGGTATCGGCGACGGTGATGGAGAACTTGACCGGGCCGGCGAGCCCGACCTCGTCCCTCAGAGAATGTGCGGGAGCAGAAGCGCTCGCCCCTCCATTCCCACCGTGGCGTCAACGGTGGCCAGATAGGCGTCGGTCAAGGTCTGATGGTCGCGCAGCTGCCAGAGCACCTCGGCCCGCACCCAGGCTGCATCGCGGGCGCGCTCGATGCTCCAGATGGCCACCGCGTCATCGACCGGTGCGACGGCGTGATCCAGCTCCTTGACCGCGCCGGTCAGCAGCCACTGCTTGCTCTCCGCCTCGGCCTGTCCGAGGATCGCATTGACGGCGTTGTAGTCGAAGTGCTGGGGTGAGCCGTCCGTCGGAGCGGCGCCCAGCGCCTCGCAGATCTGCACGACACCGACTGCCAGGTCGTGGCCGATGTGTGCGTTCATGCCCGCGAGGGCGAACTGCAGCGGAGCGATGCGCGGATCGTGGCGCGCGGCGAACAGGGGCGCCCAGCAGCTCGGGACCTGCCGCCCCGCACCCGTCGCGTCGTAGGCGTCGAAGAAGTCATTGGCGAACAGGACATCGAGGTCCTGCAGGAACGGGGATGCCCGGAGCGGTCCGGTGGCGCAGTAGGCGCGCAGCGCGAGGGTCACATCGAGATACAGACGGTTGAACCAGCGCACGCCGTCGCTCGGGGGCAGGGCCTGATCGAGCCCCCGCAGAAGCGCCACCGCCTCGTCGATCGTGTCGGCGTGCATCCGGCTGCGCAACCTACCTAACGGCGGCGTCGGCCCGTCGGCGCTGTCGTCGCGCCCACATGCCGGTCGAGCCAGCCGGTGACGGGCGCGGCGGCACGCCACGTCTTGGTCACGAACTGGAGGCCGTCAGCGCGGCTGATCCCCCGTCCAAACTTGAGCCTGGCGCCGAGAGTGAGGCTCTTGCGACGGAGCAGCTCGATCCGCTCGTGGTCCTTCGGGTAGCCGCGGGGGGCGGTGGCCACGCTTTGCCCCCACACCTCGAGGCCCGACGTCTCGGCCCTGGCCACGAGTTCGGTCAGCTCGGCGCCAGGCCGGTCGTGATCGACTGCCTCGCGAAACCGATCGAGCTGGTCGCGGGCCATGATGTGGTAGCCGCTCCCGGCCACGAGGCCGTCCGCCGAGATCGACGCGTACAGGCCCTGGGCGGCGATCTCGCTCCCCTGGAGGACTCCGTACGTGTTGGTCTTATACGGCGACTTGTCGGCCGAGAAGCGGATGTCCCGGTGCTGCCGAAACATCTTCACCTCTCCCCCGAACGTCCGGCCCGGCTCGATCAGAAGCGCATCCATCTGGCCGCGGACCGACTCCTCGAAGAAATCCCGGTTGGCGGCGAAGTACTCCCTACTGTTGTCAACCTCGAGGCCCTTGAACCACTTGCGCACGTTCAGACCGAAGCCCTCGAACCTGGTCATCGAGCCATCTTGCCACGCTGCCGCAACCCCGGGCGCCTTGCGCCCGGCCCACGCGCCCCGATAGGTTGGCCCTGCGATGCCGCTGTTCGGCCCCACCAACGTGCAGAAGCTGATCGACAAGCGGGACGTGAAGAAGCTGGCCGGGGCTCTCGCCGAAGGCGACTCGGACATCCGAGACCACGCCGCTCAGGGGCTGATCCAGCTCGATGACGCCGCCGCGGTGCCGTACGTGGTGGACGTGATCCGCGCCAACGAGCGACAACCGGTGATCGACGCGGGGGTGCACGTTCTGCGCGAGATGAGCGACCGCTCGGTACCCGAGCTCGCCCGCCGTCTGCATTCGGCCCCACCGGCCGACCGCGCGGCGTACGGCGCGCTGCTCGGGCAGCTTGGGCCCATCGGCATAGAGCCGTTGCTCGAGGCCTCCCACGACCCGGTGCCGGGCATGCGCGGAATCGCCGCGATGGGACTCGGCCTCATCGACGCCCCACCCGCCCACGCGCGGCTGGCCGAGATGGTCAGCACCGACGAGAGCCTGGAGGGCCGGAGCTATGCCGGCTTTGCCATGGCCACGCACAAGACCCCTGGCGCCTACGACACCCTGATGGCTCAGCTCGACGACGACGAACCGGCCAGCCGAGGGATGGCCGCCACCAACCTCGGCGTCCTGGGAGACGAGCGCGCCTGCGACCGGCTCCGAGCGCTCGTCGACTCCGACCCCGATCAGCGGGTGCGCGACGCAGCGGCCAAGGCGCTCAGTTCGATGGGCCAATGATCGCCGCGGCCAGTGGCCGCTACTAGTGTCGCGAGTCGAGCGCGGCCTCCGCGAGCAGGTCGACCTGGCGCGGATCGGCCGAAGTGGGGAAGCAGATCGCCTCGTCGGCTCCTGCCGCCTCGAACGCGGCCAGGTAACGCTTGATGGTATCGGCGTCCGTGGCGGCGCCGGCGATGATCCGTTCGGCGATATCACCCAGGAACGCGTAATAGTCGCCGAGGGTGGCGCTGGCCGTGTCCCGCGCATCGTCGCCGAGCGCGAAGTAGAACAGTACGAGCGTCCGTGGCGCCGCTTCCCGACCGCGATCGCTCCACGCGACCCGGAGCTTCTCGACCGCCTGGCGGAAACCGTCCGGCGTCCCGCCGCCCATGGTCCAACCATCGCCATAACGCGCGGCGCGCTGAAAGGCGAGGTCCGACGCGCCCCCTATGAGCAGGCCCGGACGGCCGTTCGAGGCCGGCGCGGGACCGATCCCGCGCTCTCCCGCCCACACCGCGGACATCTCGTCGAGCTGGCGATCGAAGATGCTCCCGCGCCGGGTGAACTCGACGCCGCTTGCGCGGAAGTCATCTGGGCGCCCTCCGACCGCGAGTCCGAGCGTCAGTCGGCCGCCTGAGAGCGCATCGATCGTCGCGCTCTGCTTGGCCAGCAGGGCCGTGTTCGAGCGCAGCGGAGCGATCAGGATGTCCGTCACGAGTCTGATTCGCTCGGTCACGGCCGCCGCCGCGGCCAGGGTGATCAATGATTCGTAGTTGCCATACACGAGACGGTCGATCGTGCCGAGGCTCGAAAAGCCGGCCTCCTCGGCGCGCCGGGACCAGTCGACTATCCCGGCGCGATCCACGCCGGGGACCGCATTCGGAAGCCCGATTCCTACCTCCATCGCCTCACCTTCCGTTTCAACCTACCGTTATTGGCTTGGTGCACTCCACTGTAGACAGCCTGCCCATCTGGGCTTCAGAGTTGCTGCAAACTCAACGGATCGGTCACCTCGGCGTGCTCGATGCGGCCAGCCACCCGCGCGTCCTGCCGGTTACGTTTGCCCTGCACGACGGGGCGATCTGGACGATCGTGGACAACAAGCGCAAGCGCCAGGAGACCGAGCTCGCACGCCTGCGCTGGCTGCGGCAGCGACCGCGCGCCGCGCTCACGATCGATCGCTACGACGAGAACTGGTCGGCCCTGGCCTGGGTTCAATTGCTCGGGGACGTCGCCATTCTCGACGCCGGCGGCCATGGCGAGGCCGTCGCCGCACTCACCCGTCGCTACCCGCAGTACGAGGCGGATCCTCCGCCGGGGCCGCTGCTGAGGCTCGCGCCTGTCCGGGCGCTGTGGTGGCGGGCGACGGAGTCTTGACTGCGCGGCTCAGCCGGTGGGTTCGCTGAGGATCGCTCGGCCGGCGATCAGCGCCAGAACCGCGCGCGCCGCGCGCTCGCCAGTCTGCTCGACGGCTCGCTCGCCCGCACCGAACCGGCCGTCCAGGAGCAGGAGTGCATGGCCGTGAGCGGTCGCCTCCAGCGCAGCGGCGAGATCCTCGATCGCCGACTCCGCGCCTGTCTCCGTCAGGGCCCTCACGCATTCCTCGAACACGGCATCGATCGGCGCCTCCGCAGCCTTGATCTCCGGATGGCGGGCCTTGTCGAGCTCGGCCACGAACAGCGTCGCGAACAACGCCTCGTGGGCGGCGGCGAAGCGGACGTACGCGCGGCCCAGCTCCGCCAGTCGCTGCGCCGGTCCGATTCGCGGGTCTTGTGGCATGAATTCCCGGCCGAACGTCTCATATCCGTGCACGACGACGGCGGCGAGAAGATCGTCCCGGTCGGCGAAATGCGCGTAGGGGGCGCTGGCGGCAACGCCGATCCGGCGGCTCGCCTCCGCCATCGAGAAGTCGCGGACGCCTCGCTGCGCGATGAGCTCGATCGCAGTCTCGATCAGAGCGGCCCTGAGATCGCCGTGGTGGTAGGTGCTGCGAGGCGGGTTCACCGAGGGCCTGGCGGCGTCGCCGGCTCGGCCAAGGGGTAGCGGACGGCGGTCAGCCGCTCGGACAGCGCCCACAGACGGCGCCCGGCGGCGGCGTCGTGGCTCGCCTGGCTGGCGAGCACACGAACGGGCTGGCCGGTGCACTCCAGCCAGCCGTCGGGCCCGTAGTACTCACCGCCGCGCACGTCGCCGTCGAGCGCCGCACGCAGGATCGACTGCGCTCCAGCCTCCGCGCTCTGCGCCAGCCAGAACGTGAGCCCGCGCAGCCGCGGGCCGATCAGTGCCCGCTCGATCGACGAGCTGGTCCGCCACAGCGCCGTATCGGCGTTGCCAGGGTGGGCGGCCACGGCGATCGTCGACGCGCGGGCGGCCCGGAGCCGACGCTGAAGCTCGTGAGTGAACAGCAGGTTCGCGAGCTTGGACTGGTCATACGCCTTGCCGGGCTTGTAGCCGTGCTCTGCCGGCGGCGCGTCGAACGTCGGCACGCCACGCTTGTGCGCAAGGCTGCTCACCGTCACAACGCGCGAGGCCTCGGCAGCCAGGAGCCGGTCGATCAGCAGTCCGGTGAGCGCAAAGTGACCGAGATGGTTGGTCGCGAACGTGAGCTCGATCCCGTCGGCGCTGGTTTGGTAGGGCACGATGTGCATGATCCCGGCGTTGTTGACCAGCAGATCGAGTCGTTGGTACTGGCAACGGATCTCGGCAGCGGCGCGCCGGACCGCGGCCACCGACCCAAGGTCGAGCTCGATCACGCGCAGGCGCGCTCGGTCGCCGGCCGCTCCGGCAGCAATACGGGCGGCGGCGCGCTCGCCCTTCTCGCCGTTGCGACACGCCAGCACGACCGTCGCCCCCTGCAGGGCAAGCACCTTGGCCACCTCGAAACCCAGCCCCGAGTTTGCTCCCGTCACCACCGCCACCCGGCCGTCCTGCTTGCCCGTGGTGGCTGCCGTCCGCATCGATCTGAGTATACGTCAGATTCTGACTTGGATTCAGATTGACAGCGGCAGATCGCTCGCCGAGCGCGCGGAAAGCGCGCGGCGTACCGGCCGCGGCCCTGGGTCTGCTGGCCGCCGCTGAGGTGACACGCGCCGCGGAGGGTCTGACCCCGCCGCGTGGCACACGGCCGCCGAGCGACTCAGAGAAATGCGCGAGGTCTACAGCGTCGCCCACGCCGAGTTCCGCCAGGCGGAGGCGCTGTCGGCCACGCCGGCCGAGTCAGCCCCCGCGGTACCGTCGCTGCTCGAGAGCGCACACGCGATCACGATCCGCCTCGGTGAACGCCCCCTGCGTGCGGAAATCGAGCGACTCGCGCACAGGGCCGGCGTCCAGCTGGTGCGCGCCGGGACCTGACGATCGTGGTGCCTCCGGCACCGGCGCCCGACCTCACTCGGCTCCGGTCCACGGCCGGCCGATGGCCCAGGCGTGCCAGGACTCAACTTCGATCCACGCGCTGAAGCGCTTTCGGTCGTGCTGCGAATACGGCTGGCCCGTGTAGTGGCGCGCCAGCCGATCGATGGCCTGGCAACCGGGATCCTCCTCGGGCGTGGTCGCCCGACCGCGCAGAGTCACGTGGTGGTACCAATCGTCAACACCAAGGACGGTGATCGACACGCGTGGGTTCTGCCGGATGTACTCGAGCCGCCTCCGGCCCTCGTCCATGTTCACGAGCACGCGGCCGTTCTCCCACAGGTACCAGGTCGCGGCGCTGTGAGGGCTTCCGTCCGGCCGAATCGATGCGATGACCGCCGGGTTGGGCTGGGCGAGGAACCTGTCGAGTTCGGGTGGAAGTGGCGGCCTGGGCATGGGCTGACGCGTTCAGCTTAGAGGCAAGGTCGTAGCAGCTTGGGGCAACCGGCTGGATTCACAGTTGCGCCGCAGCCTCTGGCCAGCGCAATTCCCCTGAGCGAAGACGCTCGGCGAACTGCGAGACCCAATCGCGTTCAGCGATTCGCATGTGCTGGGCGTAGCGTTCCTCGGAGAGGAAGACCGCGGGCACGCGTTGCGCTGCCTCATCGACGCCGCGGTCGGCACGTTCGATCAGTGCGTCGAGAGCGGCCACACGCTCTTCGAGCAGCCCGGTCGCCTCGTTTTTCGGCAGCGCGAACATGAAGGCGATCGCCGCCTCGAACGCCTCCGCGCTGCCGGGCTCGGCCAGCCCCGAGCGGATCCAGTCCTGCAGCTCGCGCTTGCCCGCGGAGGTGATCCGGTAGGTCGTGCGCTCGGGCCGCCGGCCCTCCCGGGAGGAGGACTGCACCTCGATCAGCCCGGCCCGCTCGAGCCGGCGGACGGCGTCGTACAGCGACGCACCGCCGGCGCGCACCGTCCGCTCGTGCCCGCGTTCACCCATCAGGACGCGCATCGCGTACGGATGCAGCGGCTGCTCGGCCAAGAGTCCGAGCACGACGAGCGAGAGCGAGGACTTGAGCTTGCGCAATGCCATGCCGGGAAGTATAGTCGCTATCGATTAGTCGAATTCGATTAATCGTATGCAATCAAGGAGTCTCGTATGAGCAGTCAGTCGGAAATCGGCAAGCAGGCATGGCGTGACCGTGCGCCGGGGTACGCGGCGGGGCTGCGCGGGGAGATCGAGCACGACAGTCGCGCTCGATTCGAGGGTTGGCAGCGGCGCGGGCGCCCGCCGGCATGGTTTCGGGTCAAGCGCGGCCTGTGCGGCGGTCCCGTCCGGCGGGCGGGCGGCACATGATCAGGCCTGTCCCGGCACCTTGTCGCGGGCCTGCGCGAACACGTCGCGGTGTGCCGTGATCCAATCCTCCGCCGTCGTCGGTGACTTGCCGGTGAGCTCGCGGTAGGTGTCGGTGAGTGCCTCGGCATCGCCGTTGCGCCACGCCCTGAAATGACAGATCACGCCGATCTCGGCCTGCTCGGGCGTCATTCCCGCCTCCCCGACCAGCAGGCGCTCGAGTTCCTCCTCGGGGACATCCTCATACCCGATGTCGCGTCCGGTGACGCGCGACAGGACCTGGCACAGGTCGCCGTAGGACAGCAGCTCCGGGCCGGTGATCACGTAGTTCCGGCCCGTCTGACTGCCTTCGGTGAGGATCGCGGCGCCGGCCCGGGCGACGTCGTCTGCAGCGACGTGGGCCACCTTTCCCTCGCCGGCGCAGGCGACGATCGCGCCAACGGCCTCAATCCAGGGAAGCATCGAGAGCAGGCTCGTCTCGAGCACCGAGGTTGGCGACAGCAGCGCCCAATCCAAGCCGGAGGCGCGAATCGAGTCCACGCTGGCGTCGTGCAGGCTGCCCAGCGGATCGCCATGGTGCTCGACCGCCCCGTAGAGCTTCACCATGCGCCGCACCCCGGCCTGCTGAGCCGCCGCCAGGACGTTGCCCTCCCGGACCTGGACACGGTCATCCATCGGCGATACGAGGAATACCGTGTCGACACCCGCCAGCGCTGCTCCAAGCGTCTCCGGGCGATCCATGTCGGCGAGGACCGGTTCGACCCCGGGTCGTCTCAGTTGCTCAACCCGACTCGGGTCGGACGTCATCGCCCGGACGGGCGCGCCACGTGCGGCGAGCTGAGCCGCGACACCACCTCCGAACATCCCCGTTGCGCCGGTGACCAGGATCATCGTGCTTTCCCCCTGCAGTTGTTTACCAAGCTATCGCGATACAGGCTTAGAACAGAATCGGCACACGGGACCCCGAGGTTGACTGTCCGAACGCGCCCGGCAGGAACTCCAGGCGGCCGGGGCCACGAACACCGAGATCGCCCAGGAGCTGTTCGTCAGCCTCAAGACGGTCGATACCCACCTCACCCGTGCATACGGAAAGCTCGGGCTGGCCGGCACGGGCTCTCACCGGCGCCTGCCCCGTGTGCTTCAGGGCGCAGGCGCGTAGGTCGGGGCGTCTGTCACAACCGTGATGCCGGCTGCTCGCAGCTTGGCTTCGACGCTGCTCAGCACGCAGACCTCCTCCGGGTCAAAGCAGCCACCGCGTCGCTCCCCGGTCAGCAGCGCGTCGGCGAACACGACCGTGCTCCGTGCGGCCTGGAGAAAGTCGCCCCGACATTCGACCGTCCGGGCGCTCAGCCGCCGCCCCCCGCGAATCGCCGCGATCCAGTGCCCGACCGGCTCGTCGCTCGCGGCGGCCTCGAGCGACGGCTCGCGTGAGCCGATCAGCGACCTCGGCAGGTCGCGCATTGCGCCTGCGCTGTTCAGCGCGAGCAGTCGTTCGTGCAGGGTCGGCTCGGCGATGCAGACGTATTGGCGAACGATCCGGCCCTCGGCGATGCCACCGAGCCACCCGGCATCCCCCTCGCCGAAGCCGATGCACCGGCGCACGCCGAACGGCCTCGGCAGCGGAACGAGCGTGGTGCGGTGGCGGGTCACGGCGGTCAGACCTCGATGGATGAAATCTGCGCTTGCCGGGCCGCGGCGGGCGGTGAACGAAAGCGTGAACACGATCTCCAGCTCGTGCGCCTCGGGGTGGCGGCGAAGGAGGTCCGCCGCGACGATCGTGGTCACCCCTGGCGCCAGGCCGGCGTTCATCAGCACGGTGCCCCGGGCCACTCCCGCCACGGCCCGCAGAGAGCGACCGGCCGCGGCCGGAAGCGCGGAGACGTTGATCAGAGCGCCGCCGCGCGCGAGGACGTGCCGCTCTGCTACCAGATCCGGGTGAGGGACCGTATTGACGACGAGCTCCTCCGCCTGCAGTGCGGCGGCGATCGACTCGGGCCGGTCGAGGTCGAGCCAGATCTGTTCTGGCCCCGGTCGTCGCGCTCCCAATCGAACCGCCCAGCCGGCATCTCGGAACGCGTGCCCGGCCAGCGCGCCTAGCGCGCCGCGAGCGCCAATGACGAGTACCCGATTTGTTCGTCGGCCTTTCATTGTCCAGTTCGGCGCGCTACTCGCACCGTCAATCGCTTGATCTTCGACTCGCGGATGCCGTTTGAGTAGGACCAACTGGGCCCTCGGTCCCTGGACCAATTTGGCGCGGCCTGCCTGCCGGTTCGGCCGACCGGGTCCTCAATGACCAACTGCTCCGGCGAGCTCCTGGACGGCGCGCGGGATCGCTGTGTCGGTGATCAGCCCGTACCCGAGAAGAAGCGCGGGGGGCAGCGCGGTCCTCACCGCGCAGTCCTGGTGGAGTGTGTGAACCGCCACTCCTCGGCTCGCCGCCGCGTCGCTCACCGCCGTCTCGTCCGAGC
The DNA here is from genome assembly GCA_963796885.1 of uncultured Solirubrobacterales bacterium. Taxonomy (GTDB): domain Bacteria; phylum Actinomycetota; class Thermoleophilia; order Solirubrobacterales; family Solirubrobacteraceae; genus Palsa-465. The sequence continues at coordinate 48,243 of CAWCNP010000020.1, read as the reverse complement.
CCTCCGGCAGCCACGCGATCAGGTGAAGCCCAGCCGCCGCCCCGCCGACGGACGCCTCCGGCAACCACCGCGCCAGCGCGTCGCTCAACGCGTTTCGCCGAGCGTGATACTTGCGCCGCGTGCGGCGGAGGTGGCGATCGATCTCACCGCGCTCGAGCACCGTCGCGTATGCGGCCTGGATCAGCGCGCTGGGCAGCGCACGGGCAACTCCATGCTGGGCCGCCATCTCACCGACCAGATGGCTCGGCACCAGCACCCACCCCAGGCGGATGCCGGGCGCCAGTGTCTTACTCGCCGTCCCCACGTAGGCGACGCAGTCGGGCGCAAGCCCTTGAAGCGAGGCGATCGGCTCGCGGTCGTAGCGGTACTCGGCGTCGTAGTCGTCTTCGACGATCAGTGCCCCGCGCCGGCGCGCCCAGGCGATCACCTCCGCTCGGCGCGCGGGCACCAGAACAGCGCCGGTCGGATACTGGTGTGCAGGAGCCAGCACGACCGCGTCGGCATCGACGGCCTCCAGCTTCGCGACCGCGAGCCCGCGCTCGTCGACTTCGATCGGGACCGGTTCGAGCCCGGCCTGCGCGATCGTCTGCGGAATCGCCGCCCAGGCTGGATCCTCGACCGCGATCCGCTTGGCACCCCGCTGGCGCAGCGTGTGCCAGAGGATTTCCATTCCGTGCGCCGCCCCCGCGGAGACGAACACCCGGTCCGGATCCGCGACCACGGCGCGCACGCGCCCCAGGTAGTCGGTGAGGGCCACCCGGAGCCTACGCAGGCCCCGGCGTGACCCGTACGACAGCGCCGCGTCGGGCAACTCACGGAGCGCGGTCGCCATCGCCGAATGCAACTCGCGCCGAGGGAACAACGACAGGTCCGGCACTCCGGGTCGCAGGTCGTAGCGAATCCGGCGGGCGACGGCCGACGGCGCGGGCCGCGCGGGCGGCTGCTGCGCCAGCCCGTCGGCAATCCTGGTCCCGTCCCCGGCGCGAGCCACCAGGTAGCCCTCGGCGACGAGCTGCGAGTACGCCTCCACCACGACACCCCGCGACACCTCCAGCTCGTCGGCCAGGACACGACTTGCCGGCAGCCTCGCCCCTGCCCGAAGCCGGCCGGATCGAATCGCCGCGCGTAGCTCATGCTCGAGCTGCGCGCGAAGGGGGGCCCCTCGATCCAAGGAAAGATGCATGTCCACTGGCCCCCAAATCGTAGGCCCGGCGCCGCCCGGGGGCCCCTGTCAGCGGCCCCTTTTGGACCTTAAATCGGCCAGACCATTGGCCCTTCTCAGGGGTCCAGCGCTGACCTACCGTGAGTCCGGTGCGTCCGGCACGGCCCCGAACTCTGCGATCGGCCCCCCGGTGAATACGCGAGGCGCCGACGTCCGACCCGACCTCGTGGATCGGATGATCGAGTTGTACTGCGACTGGCGCACCGGATGCATCGAGGTGCAGTCGGCGTACGAGCGATTCCGGGACGCCTCGTCCGGCGACCGAGCCGCCGCGTTCGCGGCCTATACAGCCGCCCTCGATCGCGAGCAATCCGCCAGTGAGTCCTACGCGGAGCAGATTCGCCTGATCGAGTCGCGTTGCACCGTCGCCGGCGTCCGCCCGCATGGCGTGCGCCGGCGCGGTCAACACTGATCCTCGTCGATCAGGGTCCTCCCGCCTTGGTCCACGAGTTGGGGCGCGGATTGGTCCTTCTCACCGATCCGCTGCCGACCTACCGTTGAGCTGCCTGCCGGGGCGATGCGTGGAGCGCCTTCCGGCAGGTCCAACGACTTCCCGCAGATTGGATTGTGAGCAAGCGCGATGAATGATGAATCGAGATCAGTGGCGACCGTGGAGCGCGAGTCGCCTTCCGGGCCTGTCGACGGTCCGGCGCAGACGCGGGGGACGATGCTGGGCCTGGTTAGGTGGTGCATCGCCCATCGCCGGCGCGTCGTTGTGGCCTGGGTGGCGGTTGCCGTCCTCACGACCGTTCTCGCCGGGTCGGCGGGAAACCGGTGGGCAACCAACTTCAGTCTCCCCGGGACTGAGTCACAGCGCGCTTTCGACCTGCTCGGCCGGGAGTTCAAGGCACAGAGTGGCGACACCGACACGATCGTGTTCCATGTCTCCCGCGGGTCGATCGACGCGCCCCCCGTGCGCGCGGCGATCACGCGGCTGGTGGCTCGCGTGAGCACCTTCCCGCACGTCGCCGGGATCGTCAGCCCCTACGGCCCCAGGGGCGCGGTTCAGGTCTCGCGCAACCGGATGACGGCATTCGCAACAGTCAATTACGACAAGCGCGCGAATCTGCTGCCAAACGACACCGGCACGCCCCTTTTGCATGCCGTCAGCACCGTGCACGTGCCGGGCTTACGGGTTGCCGCCGGCGGTCAGGTGATCGAGAACGCCGAGGGCTTCAGCGTCGGCCCGGCCACGGCCGTCGGAGCGATTGCCGCCCTGGTGATCCTGCTCATCACGTTCGGCTCGCTGACCGCGGCCGGAATGCCGCTGATCACCGCCGGCCTCGGCCTGATCACCGGGGTCGGCCTCATTGGGCTCGCCACCCACGTCACGAGCATGTCGAACATCTCGCCCCAGCTCGCGCTGATGATCGGCCTCGGCGTGGGGATCGATTACGCCCTGTTCATAGTCACGCGCTTTCGCGAGAACTACCTCGCGCTCGGTGATGTGGAGCGGTCGGTCATCGGAGCGATGGACACATCCGGAAGGGCGATCCTGCTCGCGGGCACGACCGTGGTCATCGCGCTGCTCGGCATGTTCGCCACCGGAGTCAGCTTCATGTACGGGCTGGCGATCGCCTCCGCGCTCGCCGTTCTGCTCACCATGATCGCCTCGCTGACGCTCCTGCCGGCGATCCTCTCGCGCTTCGGCGCCCGCCTCGTGGCCGCTCCGCGCGCCCACCGACGGTGGCGCCCCGGTCCTCGGCGCGTGATGACCACGGCGGCGAGCGCCAACGGAGCGCCGGCGTCCAACCAGGGCACGATGTGGCGGCGTTGGAGCGAGACAGTGATGAGACGGCCGTGGCCACTGACGGTCGGCTCGCTTGCGGTGATGATCGCGCTGCTGGTGCCCGTCTTCGCGTTGCGGCTGGACACCAGCGACGCCGGCAACGACCCCGCGAGCACCAGCTCCCGCCACGCCTTCGACATGCTCGCGCAGGGCTTTGGGGCGGGTTTCAACGGTCCGCTGACGCTCGTCGCGCAATTGCGCGGCGGCGACCAGGCCGCCTCCCTCACTGCGGTCCGATCGGCCGCCCTGGCCACGCCCGACGTGGGCGCGGTGACGCGAGCTCGGGTCGCGCCCAGCGGCCGGATCGCGGTGATTCAGGTGTACCCGGACTCCGGCCCAGAGGCGTCGGCGACGACCTCCCTGGTCAAGACGCTTCGCCATCGCGTGCTCCCCCCGCTCGAGGAGCGCACCGGGATCCCCATACTCGTCGGTGGGTTCACCGCCGGCTCGATCGACTTCTCCGACGTGCTGTCGAGCAAGCTCCCGCTGTTCGTCGGAATCGTGGTCCTGCTCTCGGCGCTGCCGTTGTTCGTCATCTTCCGCTCTCTGGTGATCCCGGTGCAGGCGGCGCTGATGAACCTGCTCAGCATCGGCGGCGCGCTCGGCGCCACCGTCCTGGTGTTCCAGCGGGGATGGTTCGCTGGCCTGCTCGGGGTGCAGAAGGGCCCCGTCGAGCCGTGGATCCCGGTGCTGATCTTCGCCGTCGTGTTCGGGCTGTCGATGGACTACGAGGTGTTCCTCGTCTCGCGCGTCCGCGAACAGTGGGTGCGCCGGCGCGACGCGTCAGCGGCGGTCGCGGACGGCATCACCTTCACCGGCCGCGTGATCACGGCAGCGGCGGCGATCATGATCTGCGTGTTTCTCTCGTTCATGCTCGGGAATCAGCGCACTATCAAGGAGTTCGGCTTCGGACTCGGGTTCGCCGTGTTCCTCGACGCGCTCGTCGTCCGCTGCGTGTTGCTCCCGGCCGTGCTCGGGCTGCTCGGCGCGATCACCTGGCGGCTGCCTCGGCGGCTCGACGCCCGGCTGCCCCACTTCAACATCGAGGGCTCGGCGGTGCGTGCCGCGGACCTCAGTAGCCAATGACTCGCCTGCTCGAGCTGGGGGTGAACCACTCGTGTCGAGCCCTCAGCTCTTCGGTTGCGGCGTGGCCCGGCCCCCGGTTAGCCTCTGATCATGGCGCACTACCTCCCGCTGGGATCGTTCATCTCCGATTTCTGGCACGACCAGCTCGTCAGCCATGGCCGCCAGTACCTCTTCCTCCTGTTTCTGGGCTTCATCGGGTCCTTTGGCTTCATCCGCCTGTCGGCGCGACTGATGCGAAGCCCACGCGTGCCCTGGTGGCCCGGGAGCGTGGTCAGCGAAGGCGGTGTCCACCTGCACCACCTGGTGTGGGGGATCGGCGCGATGATGGGATCGGGCGTCATCAGCTTCGCCCTGTTCAGTACCGGCTTTTGGTACGACGTGTGCGCCGTTGTCTTCGGGATCGGCATGGGCCTGACGATCGACGAGTTCGCCCTCTGGATTCACCTCGACGACGTCTACTGGTCACGGGAGGGGCGGAGCTCGATCGACGCGTCGGTGATCGCGATCGCGGTCATGGGATTGATCCTCGTCGGCGGTTTCTCGCTGAAGTTCGACGAGCCAGCGCCATTCGGCACCCTGGAAACGGTCGTTGCCGTTGTTGCGATTCTCGCGATCTGCACCACCTGCTTCCTCAAGCAGCGCGTCTTTCACGGCGCGATCGGATTCCTGGTAATACCGCTCGCGCTCTATGGCGCCGTGCGTCTCGGCAAGCCGAACTCTCCCTGGGCACGCCGCCGCTACAGCGAACGAAACCCGCACAAGCAGGAAAGGGCCGAGCATCGGTTCCGGCCCGATCGCCGCACCGAGCTGATCAAGGACCGGGTCCGAGACGCGATCGGCGGCGTGACCGGTGAGGAGTACGAGGCTCGACGTGCCCAGCGCGAGTCAGCCCCTGAGGCCGCGTCGAAGCGCTGAGCGCTCCGGTGTGGTTGGATCTCCCCTGCCGGAGGGGGCAGGTGAATACACAACGCCGACCGCGGCGACCGCCGTGAGCAAGGAGCAAGGCATGGCAACGCACGTCATATTCCATGAGGTCGACGACGTCGAGCATTGGCTGCAGTCACCGAAGCGGGAGGAAGTCTTCGGACCGCTGGGCATCACGCTGCGCACGTTTCGGGACCCGCAGGGCTCCAACCGGGTCGGTCTGATTGCCGAGATTCCCGATATGGGCGAGTTTCAACAGTTCATGCAGACCGAGGCGGCCGCCGAGGCGATGAAACAGGACGGCGTGCGGCCGGAAACCCTGCTGGTGCTCGACGAGGGGTAGTCCTACCTCTAGGGACCGCTTCCCGTTTGACGGCCGCAAGCCCAGGTCGTCACGTAGCGTAGATTGACGGGGCCCGGGCAATGGAGTGCGCCCCGCCCGGGCCCCACCATCCCTATCGGGCAGCCGGGCGTCGAGCTGGAGCAGCTGCGTGGGGACACGGAGGCGGAACGTCGTTGCGAACGCATGTTCGACGCACGAGTTCGGCTTCACGGTCGCGAGTCGACCGAAGGTGGGTCGCCGAACTGCGGGTCGAACGGTTGTCGGTCTGATGGGCAGACGGTTCCCTTCGGTGGGGTGATGAGGTCGACGAGGTAGGTGCTGGTCACCTGCTCAACGCAGTGGCTGGGGTCCGCTTCGCTGGTATGGCCGTAGCCGTCGTGGGTGAGCAGGATGGCGTTGCCGAGCAGATGGGCGACCCGCCGTGCGTTGGCGTACGGCGTGGCCGGGTCAAGCGTCGTACCGACGACCAGGACCGGATTCTTGGTGTGGGCGTTCCAGGGTCCCGTATAGCGATCGGCGCTGCGCGCACGCCAGGCGGCGCACGGCGCCCAGCTGCTCCAGCCGACAAACGGACCGCCCACATGGCTGACCCGGGTCAGCCGAGCGATGACTCGCGGCCAGGCGCCCGGGCCCTGCCGAGCGGGGCTGTCTGTGCATGTGATCGCGGTCGGGGGGTCGCTGGCTGCGGACCGGGTGCCGGCCAGCACCACGCGGGCCTGTGTGGCGAGCGCGGAACCGTCCCCGTTTGCGGCCGCCTCGAGATTTTGCGCCAGTTGCGGCCACGCGGCTGGGTTTGTCAATGACGCGAACAGCACGGCCGATAGGTCGCCGTAGGTCAGTGCCCTCGGAGGCGATGCGGTGGGCGCTGGGATCGGCGCGCGCCGCAACCGCGCCAGCAGCCGAGCCACGCGCGGCGCCACGGCCCCCCGGCCTGCAAGCGCACAGCGGGCCGATCCCGCGCGCTGGCAGACCGACTCGAATGCACGCAGCCCACGATCCATCGCCGCCACCGTGTTCGAGAACCGCGCCGCGGCACCCCTGATCACGATTCTGGGGTCGACTAGGCCATCGAGGGCCATCGCCCGCACCCGACGGGGAAACAGGTTGGCGTAGGTCTCGCCGAGAAACGTCCCGTACGACACTGCCCAGTAGGAGAGTTGACGGTCGCCCAGCAGCCGACGCAGATAGTCAAGATCGCGGGCATCGTCGGTCGTCGAGACATGAGCCAACAAGCGTCCGCCGAGCGCCCGGCAGCGCCGCGCGTACGCAACCGTCTTGGGCAGGTACGCGAGCGACTGCGCCCGCGTGGTCGGGATCGACAGTCCATCCCAGAACCTCTCCCGACTTCGCTGATCGGCAAAGCACCGCACCATCGGCTCGGCACCAGCGCCGCCACGCAGAGCCCAGCCGACGACGTCGAACCGGCCCTGCCCCAGCGCGTCCAATCGCGCACCCTCGCTCCTGACCAGCTCCACGCTCCCCGACGCACCGCCCCCGTTGACGAACAGCGACCCGGTCCTACGGTCGGGCCGACTGGCGACATGGCGGATCACCGCGATCGTGATCTTCGGCCCGCCTGGACGCTCCCAATCCAACGGGACGCGCACGCGCGCGCAACCCAACCGTATGCCGCAGCTGTGCCAACGGATCGACGACGCGAGGCCGTCCCGAGAGGACCCCGACGTCGGTGCCCCGGCGACCGCAGGACTCACGGCGACCGCGACCAACCCCAGCGCGGACAGCGCCAAGCCCACCAGGCGCATCACGGAATTGGCTCGCCGGCGGGGGGTTCGCCGAATCTCGGGTCGAACGGCTGATGATTGGACTGGCAGACAGTCCCGCGAGGCGGGGTGACCAGGCCAACTAGGTAGCCGGTGATCGCCCGCTGCACGCACGCGCTGGGGTCGACAAGGCTGACGTGGCCATAGCCCTCGTGGGTCAAGAGCACGGCGTTGCCGAGTCGGCGTGCCGTGATTCGAGCGTTCGCGTAGGAGGTGTTCGGGTCATACCGCGTGCCGACGACGAGGATCGGATTCTTGGTGGAGGCGTTCCAGGGTCCGGTGTAGCGATCGGCGCTGCGCACACGCCAGGCGGCGCACGGTGCCCACAGCCACCAACCGAGCACCGGGCCGTTGAAGAGGCTGATCCGAGTCAGTCGGCCGATCACCTGCGGCCACGCGCTTGGAGGGTGACGGGTCGGACTGTCGGCGCACCCGATCGCGACCGGCGCCGGGGCGCTGCCCGCCGTGGGGGGAAACTGCCGAGCCTTGGTCAACAGCGCCGATCCGTCTCCGTTGACGGCCGCTTCGAGGTCCCGCGCGAAATCCGGCCAGGTGCCTGGGTTGCGCATCTCCGGGAAGAACGCGGTGATCAGGTCACTGTAGGTGAGCCGCCCGGGCGGCGTGGCCGTTGGGGCCGGGATCGATGCTCGCCTGACGCGCTTCAGCAGCGCGTTCACACGCGCCTTGACCGATCCGTGCCCCGCGAGCGCGCAGCGGACCGGGCCCGCCCGCTGGCAGAGCGCCTCGAACTGCGCGAACACCGCGTCGGTCGGCGTCACGGCGTTCTCGAGAAACGACTCCTTGCTGCGCATATATTTGACCGCGTCGACTACCCCATCGAGGACCATCGCGCGGACCCGGCCCGGGAACATGTTCGCGTAGGTCTGACCGAGGAACGTCCCGTAGGACCAGCCGAGGTAGTTGAGCCGGCGCTGCCCGAGCAGCACGCGCAGATGGTCGAGGTCGCGCGCCGTGTCCTCGGTGGAGATGTGGGCCAGCAGGCTGCCGCTGAGCTGAGCGCAACGCCGCGCATACTCGATCGCCTTGGCCAGGTAGCGGCGCGACGCCGGTGCGGTGATCGGGACGGTCAACCCGTCCCAGAAGCGCGTCGCGCTGCGCTCGTTGCGGAAGCACCGGACGTGAGTGCTCGCGCCAACGCCGCGCGGATCCCAGCTCACAACGTCGAAGCGCCCCCCGCCGGCCTCGTCAAGCAGCCTGGAGACAAATGGGTCCTTCAGGTCGTTAACGCCCGAAACACCCGGACCCCCAGGGTTGAAGAACAGCGTTCCTATCCGCATCGCCCGCCGACTCGCGCGATGCCTGATCACCGCCAGCATGATCTTCGGCCCCGCTGGACGCGCCCAATCCAATGGCACCCGGACGCGCGCGCAGTCCAGCCGCACGCCACAACTCCTCCAGTGGATCGACGACGCCCGGACCGCCCCATCAGATCCTGACCTCGCCGGCTGGGCGACCGCAACGCCTACACCGACCGCGACCAACACGAGCGCACACCACGTCAACACCGCCAGCCGAGCGAAACTCAGCCGAAGGCGACGCGCGTGCGGCGGGCGACTCGCGACCCCAAGGACGGACGTCCGATCTGTCGGCGGCTCATCGATTTGTCCCGACTTCGCGGTCGTGTGGATCATCTCTGCTCCTCGGGGTAAGTCAGTGTCGTGGGGGTGGTGATACTGCGGCGCGTCCGCCTCGGTGTCATCGGCCGGGTGGCCGATCCGAGGAATGATTGGGAACTGGCCTGCCCAGTGGCCATCGCCGGGCCGGCCGAGCAAACTTCCGGCCACAGTCGCCGACATTAGGCACTGCTCGTATCTCCAATCTTCGGAGGCATGTACCTGTCCCACCCGGTGCGGGGGCTCCGGATGAGTGCGAATGCGTTCGCCCCACCGGAACACGCTACCCGAAGCCACCAAGGCCGTGCGAATCTTCCATCTGGCCGCGCAGAAGCGCGAGCTGGCCCATCACCGCAGCGTCAGCAAGAAGGTCGCTGTCACTTACGTGTCGCAGTCGGGTCCGCGCGTGGTCAAGACGCAGGTGGTGAAGATCGCCGGGTAGTGGCCGGCGTCGGACGAACAGCAGCCTCGTTCGACATGGCCGGCGTCAGCGGTCGCTCCAGCCGGCGCCGGTCGCTTCGTATTCCTCGACCCGTGCCCGCATCAGCGCCTTCAGGAGCTCGGTCGGCAGCTCGCGCTCGTAAGGGAGCTTGATGAAGGCCGCGCCAGCGTCAAAACCAGCGGCCCTGACCGTAGCCTTCTGGGTGGCGAAGAACGGTGGCGGGAACCGCAGCGAACAGTGATTCTTGAAGTTCTGAAGCATCCACAGGCTCGTGTTCTTGCCGCGGACGTACACCGGCAGGTTCCACTTCAGTTCCTCCCGCGCCTCCGGGTCGGCATCAAGGCTCAGCGCCCTGAGTGCCTCGAGGTGTGGCCGCTGGACGTCGCTCAGTTGCGCGAAGAAGTCATCGACGCTTGACCGCTTGGGCATCGGCATGGCGTCAGCTTACCCGTGCAGATCCCGCTGGTCGCGTTCTTCGTCGCCGGGGGCGGCAGGATCATCGAGGCTGCCGCCCTCCGCATAGACCCTCCCCTCAGCCGGCGCCCTTCCAGTCTGGCCGGCGCAGCTTGTGGAGCAGGAGCGGCGGGAGGAGGGCGACGAGGAGGGTTGCCGCAAGCAGCGCCAGGAGGTAGGGCGGTGTGCTTATGTGTCCAAGCTGGCTCGGCGGGAGCAGGCCGACCACGCAGGCCACCGCGGAGGCGAGCGTCCCGAGGACGCAGATAGTCACGAGCGCGGGTGCCCGGTACCCACGCTGGTGCTCGGGCGCTCGCCGGCGTAGATTGATCGCCGCAACGAACATCAGGACGTACATGATCAGGTAGACCTCTGTCGCCAGGGCGGCGAACACCCAGTAGGCGCGTGAGACCGCCGGCACCAGCGCGTAGAGCAGGCCGATCAGGGTGATGATGATGCCCTGGGCGACGAGTATGTGGAGTTGGACGCCGTTTGAGTTGAGCTCCTGAAAGTACGGCGGCAGGTAGCCACGCTCGCGAGCGATGTCCAACAGGCCGGTCGAGGGACCAGTTAGCCAGTCAAGCAGGCCACTCACGGAAGCGACCACCAGCCCGACGGCAATGATGGGCGTCAGCACGTTCAAGCCGAAGTGATCGAGCAGGCTCTTGAACGCCTGCATGACCCCCGCGGTGAAGCTGATGTGCGCCGCCGGGACCGCGACCGAGATAGCCAGCGTCGGGAGGATGAAAACCAGCAGGATCAGTATCACGGCCAGCAAGGTCGCTTTGGGGAACTCGCGCGGGGCGTCGCGCAGCTCGTCGACGTGGACGGCATTGACCTCAACCCCGGCGTAGGTGAAGAAACTGTTGACGATGAGCACGATGCTCGTCAGTCCGTTCCAAGGCGGGAGCACGTGGTGGGCGTTCAGCGGCGCCGCCGAGGCGTTGCCCTGCAGGAGATAGATCGCGGCCAGGATGACGAGAAGCAGGCCCGGGATCAGCGTTCCGATGAAGATCCCGTACGACGCCAGCCGACCGGTGGCGAGTACCCCTCTGGCGGAGACGAGCACGGCCGACCAGAACAGGATGATGATCACCAGGGTCGTGTAGAGGCCGCTGTGCGCCAAGCCGGGGGCGAACACGTAGGCCAGCGTGCTCGCGATGTAGGCCAGCAAAGCCGGGTAGTAGAAGGTCGTCTGGGCGAACTGACACCAAATGGCGACGAAGCCCATCCTGGGAGAGATCCCCTCTGACACCCAGTTGTAGACGCCGCCCTTCCAGCCCGAGGCGAGCTCGGCCGACACAAGCGATGCCGGCAGGAGGAACACGATCGCGGGCAGGACATAGAGCAGCACCGAGGCGAGACCTAGGACGGCCGTCGCGGGCGCGGCGCCGAGATCTCCCACCGACCCCAAGGTCAGCACCGCCATTGCCAACCAGCTAAGCGTCGCCTTGGACCCCGCCGGCGCACGGACCCGACGCTTGGCGGGTGGCGGATCCGGCAGCTCGGGTGTGGGTGTCATCGGTTTCGCGGACGCGTCAGCAGCACGACAGCTCCGGCGAGACATTCTCGGCACTCCGACCGCGAGGTGTCGGCGAAGCTCGGCGAGGAACGAACCTCAATCAGGCGTCCCTCGGGGCGACGAACGGCTGACCGAGCGTCAGAGGCACTCGGATGAGTGAGGTCTACACGCTTGCTGAATCGCCGATGATGACCGTCGCTCGCACACCGCGTAACGTCCTCGACTGTGGTCAGTTGTAGGCGTGGGGAGGGTGGCGCCATCGGTCGCTCTCCCACTGTCGGCCCGCAGGCCGCGGGAGTTGATTTGGCGCTGGGCACCAATGAAGCCGACCGTACCTGAGACGGCTGGGATCCATAGCGCAAGCGCGTGGTATAGCAGCACCCCACCAAGCGCGGCGGGGGCCGGGACGTGGTAGAGGAGCAGTGCGGCGGCGAGTCCTCCGTCCAACACACCGAGGCCACCGGGGATGGGGATCGCATTGGCCAAGTAGCCGATGAGATAGGCCAGGACGAGGGGTGCCGCCGGTGCGTCGTAGCCGAGTGCGTGAATCGCCAGCCACAGAACGGCGATGTCGCACAGCAGGAAGGCGAGGGCACCGATGGCGACGCGCCAACCGGGTCGCTGGATCGTGCGGAGCGTGGTGGCGCTGGCTCCTGCGGTGGCTCGTAGTGCCCGTGATGCCAGGGACGTGCCGTCTCCAGTGCGGCCGAAGGCGCGAAGCGCCAGAGCGAGAAACAGGGCCAGCACTGCGACACCGACGCCGGCAGGCAGAGCGCTGAGTGCGAGGTCGTGTGGCCCGGCAAATAGCCCCATCGCCAGTCCCGCCCCGGCGAGCACCAACAGCACCACGTTGGTCGCGCTGGTCAATAGGAACAGGACCGCGGAGCGCTCAGCGATGGCCCGCACCGGCAACCCGGCGCGTGAGAGCAGCCAACCGCCGGCCGCCATGCCGCCAGCACCGCCGACGGGAACCACAGCCCCGAACGCCTGCTCGGCGGTCGCGACCAGAGCCGCAAACCGGGCCGGGATGCCGTTGAAGATCCCCTGGAACGCCAGCACGTAACCCAGGCACGATGCGAGCTCGAGTCCGCCGGCGAGCACGACCCAGCCCCAGCGGGCGTGGGCTACCCGGTGGCCAACCGCCCCCAGACCGGGGATCGCCACCACCAGGCCTCCGACCATCAGGGACAGCACCGCGGCGCTCACGAGGCCGGAACGCAGCCGGCGTCGCTGGGACGGCCCAATCTCGGGGCTGGGCGACTGCGGGGTCGCATGGGTTAGCTCACGAGTCGTCATTGCGGTGGTCACGCTCATACGACGAGCGAGTCAGACGTCCGGGGACAGCCTGCGTAGGCATACGGGTGGTGGAAGGCGAAGAGGGCGTCGGCGGCCGGCACCTGAAGCTCGAATGACTCAACGGTGCGCGCGTCGTGGACGGCCAGCACAACCTGATCCGTGAGACGGTTCCACAGCAGGCGCACATCGATGCCGTCGCTGGTTCGGCGATCCAGTTCGCGGATGGCTTTCTCGGATGTCGTGTCGGTCATCGTGGTTCTCCTACACGTGTAGACGCCAGAAGGTCGGCTCACTCATCGGTCTCTGCGGGTCTACCTTCTATGACGCCTGGCGCGCCAGAAACGTGACATGGGGCCTCGCGCATGGAGGTCGAACGTCATGCCGCTGCGACGTGCGGAGTCGCAGCTGCGTCCGACCGGGGAGCAGCTCGTGGGCGAACTCAGCAGCGCGGCGTCGCGACCGACGGTTGGGCGAGTCACGCGCTGGCGCGAGCGGCGACCAACCAGTCGGCTACGGAGCGGAGACCTTCATCTCGTCGGCCGGCACCCAGGCGACCCTGTGGTTGTAGTCGATCTGGTACCAGAGCTGGCCGTGTGAGAAGCGCCTGACTTGCGCGACGTACGTCTGCCCCGCTCTGCTGAATCCAAGGACGGTATCGGGGCAGATCCGAGTATCGATCATGTTGCCCAGATAGGTTGGGTGTTCGTCCGGACCGCTGAACAGCGTCGTGGGGTGGGATCCAGGGCGGAAGCGCACGAGCGCTCCCCAGCCGTCGCTGGTATCGGAGTTACGTACCCACCCAGCGGTCCCGCTGAAGTCGATCTTGTCGTAGAGGACTCCGTGTACCCGCTTTCTGCCGAGCAGGGCGAACTCCTCTCCCCATGCCGCCTTCGCGCGGAGATCGCTGGCCGAGACCTGGGAAAGCACCGGCGGTCCGTTCGGCACTATCGCCCAGGGGAAGTAGTCGCACGAGAAGTCGAGCTTGTTGTACTCGGGAGGGTCGCCGATCTTCGGCGACGGTACGTACGTCGACGGGTCGCTGGCGCCCCTGACCAGCGTGTCGGGCACGGGCAGCCGACCCTTCTGCTCGTACACATTCGCGAAGTTGCTCTGGGATCCCGTCGTCCAGAGGAACCAGTCGCGGGCCGAAGCAAGATTGTCGCCGACCGAGATTACGCGGATCCTCGAACTGTGCTGGGTGAACTTCGCCGGTATCTCTGGTCTGGGTAGTGGAGCGTCGTGTCACCAGCGCTTGTATGCGGCACGGACCAGGTCCATGTAGTACGGCCAATCCCATGACGGACCGGGATCCCAGTGCTGTACGTGCGGGTCATCGATGGAGTTCGGGATGTTGTCGTGCCCGAGGATGTGAGCTCGGTCCACGGGGATGTGGTACCTCCATGCGACCCATCCGACGAGATTGGCCGAACGCTCGTAGAGCTTCTCGGTGAAATAACCCGCCGGAGCCACCGCGAACCCGACGTGCTCGACCCCGATTGACGTCTCGTTAAACCACCAGTTGTTCACCGACCGAACCCAGTCCTTATCGTGTGCGAACTGCGTCACCTCGGGATCTGATGAGTCGACCTGACCAGAGACCAGGTAGGACGCGGCCGACGTACCCCCCGCGGCGGTGAAGACGTCTACGGCGCTCTGCCACGAACCCTCCGTGTCGTGGATCATGATCGAATCGATGGGAATGTCGCTCGGGCGGTCTGCCGGATAGACCGTCGTGGCTTGGATGTACTTCGACACCAACGGATAATCGGCCCGAGCGCCCGATGCGGTGAAACACACGACGATCAACACCGCCGCCAGCGCGATCGACAATCGCAGCGCGATCGACGACTGCCGCCGTCCCAGCTCTTCGGTCACGTCCAGCCTCCCATGCTCATGTCGATCCCCGTCAATTCGCCCCTGCGCGCATCCCCCAAAGCGACTTCTACCCGCTCTTGATCGAGATGTCAAACGCCCAAACAGCGGCCCCACTGACGTTGTAGGCAACCTGAAACCACGCAGCCCAGGATCGTGAAACCGAGTCTGTGAGGGGTGGATCTGCGCCCTGCTGCGTCGGTCGCGGAGATCGTCATCGCGTAACTGTGGGGGGCGAGTGTCACGGAGTGTCGGAGATGTCCGTCGAAGTGGATCCGGTTTGTGCCCGTGCGCCCGGCTCGGCACGGTGAACCACGTTGCAAACGCCCACCAAAGAACCGCCAAAGCGCTCGCGGGCAGCGGCGTCCGAAGGAGCACGGCAGCCTGTCGACCACCTCATACGCCTCGAGGATCCGGCTGAACCAGAGATGCTTCGGCGCGCGGATGGTTCACGATCGCGACGCCGACAATCACGATGAGGACACCCAACGTGGTGGCCGCGCCCGGCAGTTGGCCGCGGACCGCGTCGATCAGGACCGCCACCGCCGGGACGAGAAACGTCCACGCGTAGACCCGCGCCGACGGCCAACGGCTGAGCGCCGCGTTGAACCCGAGATACACCAGGACCTGTCCGCCGATGATCAGATAGATGAGCTGGGCCTCGAGCGCCGGACGACCCCAATCCGTCGAGCCGCCAGCTACCAGCACGAGCGGGATCAATGGAATACCACCGGCCAGAAACTGAGCCGCCGTAATCCCGGCGATATCGAGATCGGGCTCGCGCTGCGTCAGGACTCTCATCCCAAGCCCGCCGCCCGCCCACCCCAGAGCACCGAGCAGAGCGAGCGCCATCCCTACTGCCAGCCGCGAGCCGTGGGCGACATTGCCCGGATCTGAGAAGACAACCAGCACGACACCGGCGAATCCGACCACGAGCCCGACGGCACGCATACGCGTAATCGGCTCATCAAGCGCAAAACGCGCGATCACGGCAACGAAGAACGGCGCCGAATTGGCCAACACCGCGGCCACAGCCGCGCCGGCGCGCTGCGTACCGACGCTGATGCCGACCTGGGTGAGCGTCGTGTTGCCAAAACCGATCGCAGCTGCCCACAGCCACAGCCGACGAGTTCGCGGCAGACGCGCTCCCATCAGCGGCAAAATCGCGCTCAGCAGCGCTCCCCCCACCAACGCACGCAACGTCGCGATCATGATCGGCGACGTGTGATTCAGAGCAGCGTCCGTGACCGGATACACGATCCCCGCCGCCGTCATCGAAACGCCGAGGATCAGCGAGACCGGCAATCGACCAGCCGCGGTCCGGCGAGATCGGTCAGGGACGGAGCGACTGCTATCGCCTGGATGCCGGACGTTCATCGTTGCGGAGACTCCTTCCCGACGGAACGACGCTTGGGAAAGGGTCGATCGCGGGTGAGTCCAACGTTGTCCTAGATAATCTCGAACAACGTTGGAGTCAACGTGATGGCGGGCGTTCTCGCCCAGAGCCGGCCCCGCAACCAGCGACCGCACCGCGGCGCCTGTCGGGGCCGGCGGCACTCCCTACCGCGCATTCCAGGTGTTTGGGTTGCGGAGACCCGCGGCCGACCGGAAGGAGGCGCGTCAGCTGGCGAGCAAACCCACGCCATGAGGCGGCCATCTACGCAACGGAATGTTGCGTCACGTGCTGGTCGGCTCGCCGGTTCGGCCGCCGGGGTACTCGGTCGATCACCGGTCGCCCCATTTCGCCTCCCCGTTCGCGTTGACCTCGAACCACCGGCGGTGGGCCATCGCCTGATCGCGAACCTCGAGTCGAGTCGTGCCGTTGTCGTCAGCCGCCCTGAGCAGCCTGACGGCGGCGACGACGGCCTCCTTGTCGGCGTCGATGCCCGCGGCTGACGTTGTCAGCAGAGCACGTTCGAGGACCGTCTCGGCGCGATGGGCGTCGCCCGCTTTGCGCGCGTCCTGCAGCGCCCCGAGTGCGTCTCGCAGCTCGGCGCCCTCGTCCGCTGGCATCTCGCTCTCCTGTCGCCGGTGTGCGCCCCAGCCTACCTGGGCAAGCCAACCTGCAAGGTCAACTTTGTATACCGCGGAACGATGCTTCGTCTCTTCGATGCCCTTGACGTCTGTGACCGCTTCGGCGACCACCGATGTCGCGTGGCGGTTGCCGTCGGCGTTGGTTTTGATCGCGTCAACGGCTCCTGGGTCCGTGTCGTCGGCGGCTGGTGCCTTCCTAGGTGGGGCCGGGGTGCCTCGCGTTTTACCCCGCGGGTGCTTCGGGCCTGGAGTGGTCGTGTCGGCTGGGACGATGGCGTAGCGGCGGGTCGCATCTGCATTTATATGGTCGGCGACCCATTCACCGGGAAGATGAAGACAAAGAACGTGGCAGCGACAGGAGGCAGGTATGGAGATGAAGACGATCGGCACCGAGGAGCACTTCGTGACCGACGAGGTCGTGGCGGCGTGGAGCCAGCTCGACTCCCCGGCGCGCGAGGACTCGCGGGCCAGCGCCCCTGCGGGGAAGCTACGGGAGCGGCTCGGAGAGGTCGGAGAGCGTCGGGTCGCGGCGATGGACGCGGCTGGGCTGGACGTGCAGGTGATCTCGCTCACCTCGCCCGGTCTGCACAACCTCGCGGCGGCCGAGGCGACCAGTCTCCAGGTCGAGACTAACGACCGCATCGCCGAGCTGGTGAACGCCCGCCCGGACCGCTTTCAGGGCTTCGCCACCCTGGCCACGCCCGCGCCGGACGCGGCCGCGGGAGAGCTCGAGCGCGCCGTAACCAAGCTTGGGCTCAACGGTGCCCTGCTGTTCGGCCGCACCGGCGAGCGCAACCTCGAGAACTCCGCCAACTGGCCTATCTTCGAGGCCGCTGCATCACTTCGCGCGCCGCTGTACATCCACCCGCAGATCCCGCAGCCGGGGGTGCGGGCTGCGCTTTACGCTGGCTTTGGCGACGCCATCGACAACGCGTTCGCTACCTATGGCATCGGCTGGCACTACGAGTCCGGCGTGCAGTTCCTCCGGCTCGCGCTCGCGGGCGTGTTTGAACGTTTCCCGGACCTCCGAGTCCTCCTCGGCCACTGGGGCGAGGTCGTCCTGTTTTATCTCGACCGGGCCGATGGGCTGGCCATGCAGGCCGAGCTCCCGCAGCCTTTGTCGGAGTACGTTCGCCGAAACGCCTACATCACGGCCGGCGGCGTGTACAGCCAGCGCTACCTACGGTGGGCAGTCGAGGTAGTCGGCGTGGAGCGCGTCCTGTTCGCGACCGACTACCCGTACCGTCCCGGCCCCGACGGTGGCGTCGAGCACTTCCTCCGGACCGCGGGACTCGATCCGGCCGACCAGGAGCGGATCGCCGCCGGCAACTGGGACGCGCTCGTGGCCGGCATCCGACGCTAACCGTCACCCGGACCATGACCCCCAGGCTCACGCGCCGGCACGCGATCACGGCAGGTGACTGAGCATCGCGCTGTGGCCATCTAGCCCATGTGGAGTAGCGGGTGGTCGAGTCCGTGCTCGGTACATAGCCGCGGCACGCTGTCCGGATCGAACTCGAGTCCGTAGCGGCCCCCGAGCTCGCCCATCGCCGCTGGTTCGAAGTCCGGCCGTCGCATCAGGCGCGCGAGCTCGTCGAAGAAGTGCTCGAACCCGCCCGGGGAGATGATCTCGAGGATCCGGCACGGCGTGTCGTCGGGGTTCCAGAACGTGTGCCATTGGTTGCGGGGTTTGAAAGCCAGCTCGCCGGCCTCGGCGTAGATCACCTCGTCGCCGAGGAGCGCGCCCATCCGGCCCTCGAGCACGAAGCTGTACTCGTCCTCTCTGGAATGGCGGTGCACGGGCGCGACCAGCGTGCGGGGTCGGAGCGGGTGCTCCACCAGCGAGAAGCCGCCGCCGGTTTCTTCTGCCCAGGCCATGAACCTGACACCCACCGAGCCGAGATCGACCGCCTTCCCGGCCTGGGGGGTCAGCTTCCGCGGTCCTTGTGAAGCCTCGAATCGTCCGATCCTCCCCGCGGCGGTCGCTTCCATGGCGAGCCTCCTTCAGTAATCATTGAACATTAGTGTGCGACGAATTTATACATTGCCGTCCCGCCGCCTGTCAATATTCGCAAGACAGGCATGAGCAACGAAAAGGCACCACGCAGGCCTTACCGCAAGCGGCGCCGCGCCGAGCAGGAGGCCCACACGCGCCTCAAGATCACCGAAGCCGCGGTCAAGTTGCACGGGACCGTCGGGCCAGCACGGACAACGATCAGCGATGTCGCTGCCGAGGCCGGGGTGCAGCGGGCGACCGTGTACAGGCATTTCCCGGACCTCGAGTCGCTGTTTCGATCCTGCTCGGCGCACTGGGCGAGCCTCAACCCGCCGCCAGATCCAACAGCGTGGAGCCAGATCGCCGACCCCAACAGGCGTCTGCGGGGCGCGCTCACCGAGTTGTACACGTGGTACGTGTGGGCCGAACCGATGCTCACGAACGTCTCCCGCGACGCACCACTCGTACCGGCAAGTGCGCAAGCAGGACAACGCTTCCAGCGCCACTTCCAGGCACTCCACGCGGCACTGATGAACGGCCGCAGGGCCACCGGCCGATCACGCATCCGGACCGCAGCGGCGATCGGACACGCCCTCGATTTCACCACCTGGAGGTCCCTGACGCGCCAACAAGGGCTCCACACCGACGAGGCGGTCGGGTTGATGACAGCCCTCGTCGCGAACGCCCGCCGGCCTCCTCGCGACACGTAGCGTCGGCCCGGCAGGCGGTCCGCCCGAGGTCAACTCGCACCGTGACCGGCGGCGAGACCACATGACGCACGCACCACCTCGTCGGCCGACCCCCGGTACCGCGGCTCGCGTACTGGGTGGCCTCCCTGAGCTGCGCGAGGGTTAGACTCGCGTCCATGCCGGCTGCCGGAAACGCCGAACGCTTTCGCATCGGGGCCGAAGTCGCGGGGACGGATGGGACGTGCGGCAAGCTGGCGGGCGTGATCATCGATCCGGTCGCTCGAGCATTAACGCATCTGATCGTCAGGCCGGGCCACCACCGGGGGTTCGGGCGGCTCGTTCCGGTGGACATCGTCGAATCGGACGGAGATCCGATTCGGCTGAAGTGCACTGTCGCGCAGTTCCTGGACTTGGAGGAGGGCGAAGAGATCCACTTCTTGCCGGTGGCGGACCCAACCTTCGACTACGCCGGTGGGCAGGCCTATCACTCGCCTCACTACGAGCTCGAAATGTCCGCCGGCGTGGTCGGGGGCGGGATGCGAGACATCGCGTACGGGCACCGCCCCGAGCACGCCATGATCGCGTCTGACCGGGTCCCGGTCGGCGAGGTGGAGGTGCGGCGCGGTGATCCGGTGCATGCCTCCGACGGCTTCATCGGCTCGGTCGGGGGGCTGATCGTCGATGCGGCCGACCGACACGCGACCCACGTGCTGCTCGCCGAGGGTCACCTATGGGGCCGCAAGCAGGTCGCGATTCCGATTGGTGCGATGACCCGCCGGGATCAGGAGATCCGTGTCGAGTTGACGAAGGAGCAGATCGAGGCGCTGCCGCCCGTCGACCTGAAGTCAGCGCCCTAGCGGGTGCTCGACCTCGGGTAGCTGTCGATCCTGGGTATCCAGCTCACCGACACCGCTGTCAACCACTAAAGCCAGGGCGCACGGGTGAGTTCACCGAGAACGTCATCGCTGAGTTCCGGGCAAACCGCGGGCGTGTCGGCGGGGGCCTGGCCAACACTCCGATCATCCTCGTCCATCACACCGGCGCCAAGACCGCAGCCGAGCGAGTCACCCCGCTCGCGTACAGCTCGCAACCCAACGGCCGCCTCGTCATCGCCGCCTCGAACGGCGGATCGCCAACGCCGCCCGCGTGGTACCACAACCTCAAAGCACATCCGACAATCGCCGTCGAACGCGGCACCGAAACGTTCACAGCGCTGGCAGAAGAGGTTACCGGCGCCCCTTATGCCGCGCTGTGGCCGAAACTCGTCGCCGCGTCGCCCGCGTTGGGCGAGTTCCAGGCCAAGGCCGGACGCCGGATCCCGCTGTTCACGCTGACGAGACGCACTACCTGAGCAGCGCCCTGAAGCGGCAGATATCGATCCCTCTATCTCACGATCGATCTGACGGCCCTGTGCGCGACGCAGTGCTTCGGGAACCACTCTAGGTGGGGCACGAGAGGCCTTTAGTTCGGCTGCCCGAACCGGCCGGCGAAGTTTGGTCCCCCCGGGCTTCATGGCGGTGCGCGAGTACCTGGGCTTCCGGTGACGTTCCACTACAGCTCACGGGATGCCTACTTGGTCTTACAACCACCTGATCTACCACTTCCCTGAGTGGCCCGCGAGTACATCCCGGGAGGCTCGTGTGGACCCGGATGGGTGGAGGCGACCACATCGTGGTGACCGCTCACTGTCCACCGCCACCGCCGTCCGGACCGTTGTCGCCACGGAACGTGGGCCTCTGAGGAGTTATTCGGTGCCGCGCGACTTGCTGCCGATCGCCGCCAAGCCGACAACGTGACCGGAACGATTCTCGACTGGCGAGGCCCACTTGGCGACTCAGCCGGGTGCCGAGCCCGCGTCGGCCGACCATTCCAGCTACATCAATTCCACACCGGCAAGTGTCAGGGCCAAACCCGCCGGATGAGCGGCCTCCTTGTCGCGCCTCCTCTCGGCGGGCGCTCTCGTCGAGCGCTATCGCGGATGCCGTCCCCCGGGCCTTTGGTCGAAGCCTCGGGCCCGGGGGCACCGTTTCGCTAATTCAGCTTCGGCAGCGTCTTCGCCTCGAGCGCGGCGATGATGTGGTAGCCGGGCGTCTTCATGTGGATGTTGAAGGTCCCGTCGCAGAAGTACGTCAAGTTGCAGACCTTGGCGACTGGCACGGGGATCTGACCGAACGGCGGGTCGGTCGTGGCTAGGAATGGGCCGTAGGCACCGGTCGCCTTGGTCACGTCGACGAACGCCGCGCCGACGGTGTCGTAGGCCTTCTTGAGGCCCGGGTTGATGTCGTCCTTGAAGGCGCTGATCGATCCGGGGACGAGAGCCAGCGTGTTCGGGCCGAGGACCGTCGGATGCACCCACAGCCCCAGCTCGACGTCCGGGTATGTCGAGCCGATGATCCGCATCTGCTTACCGCCCGCCGCACGCAGTCGCTTGACGATCTTGGTCAGGTTCTTCGTCGCCGTGGGCATGTTCGCCTTCACGCAGCCGGTGGGATCGGGCTGGGTCGGGCAACCATCGACGTCATTGCCGCCGATCGAGATCGTGACGACCTTGACCCGGTTGGGGTGACTCTTGATGAACGCAACGGCGGCCTGCGTCTGACTCTTGTTGGGATAGTTGGACGCGCCCGGGGCGAGCGCCTGCGGGTCGCACCCCACCGCCGATGCCGTCAGCATCGAGGTCGTTGTCGCTCCGCCGCAACCGAGGTTGACGAGCTTGAGATGCCAGCCGCGGGCCGCCGCAAGCGGCACCAACTGATCGGCAGGGCCGTTGTGGGTCGAGCCCTGCGTTCCGCCTGGCAGCTCCTGCCAGCCGACAGAGTATGAGTCACCGAGCGAGAGCAGGATCCCCTTGACCGGTTTGGACTTCGGCGCGGCCTTGTGAGCCACGGCTGACGCTGTCGGTGCGAGCACCAATAGTGTGAGCACACCCAGGGCCAGGGAACAAAAACGATGATGCATACAACTCCTCCTTGATGTACGGCGTCATGAAGATCGAGGAGCCTTTCGGCCCGGCGTCAATCCCGGTGAGCCCGCCTTCGGAGACCATCTTGGTCTGCACGGTGGGCAGCCGACTATCCCTGATCGAATTCCCGCCGACGACCCCGACCGAGCGCGGCGCTTCTGGTCTAAGTTACTCGGCACCACGCTAGCAAACCCCACCCAGATCTCCGCGCGGGCCTCCTTCGCCGACGGCGCGGGAATCCGGTGTCGGTCCACTTGATCGAGGACCGAAGCTGGCCTAAAAGGCATCTAGGGTGGCTGAGCACAAGCGACGGAAGGAGCAGCAATGCCCGAGCGCGATCGGTACATCCCAGGTGTGCCCTGCTGGGCAGACACCAGCCAGCCAGATCCCGAGGCCGCAGTTCAGTTCTACAGCGGACTGTTCGGCTGGGAGTTTGAGGATGTGATGCCCCCCGGGGCTGATGGCAGCTACTTCATCGGTCGGATTCGCGGCTGTGATGTGGCCGCGGTGGGATCAATAGCGAACGATGCCGAGCCAGTCGCGGTATGGAACACGTACATCTGGTCGGACAGCGTCGATGCAGCTGCCTCGCGGGTGACTGGTGCTGGCGGGCGAGTATTGGCCGAGCCGTTCGACGTGATGGACGCGGGGCGGATGGCAGTGTTCGCTGACCCCGAGGGAGCGGTGTTCAACGTGTGGGAGGCGAAGGGGCACCGGGGCGCGGGGATCGTCAACGAGCCCGGATCGTTGAACTTCAATGGGCTGAACACGCGCGAGCCAGCGTCCGCGAGGAAGTTCTACGGTCACGTGTTCGGGTGGCAGACGCTGGCGATCGGCGGCGGGTTCGAGGCATGGACGCTGCGCGTCTACGGCGACCACCTGGCGCTCGACCGGCCGACGATTCGCCAGGAGATGGTCGATATGGGCGCCCCCGGCTTCGAGGACGTCGTCGCGACCCTGAACGCAATCGGCAACGACCAGCCGGACACGCCGGCTCATTGGAGCGTGACGTTCGCGGTCGCCGATGCAGACGCGACGGCCGAGCAAGCGCAGGAGCTGGGCGGCAAGGTCATCATGCCGCCGTTCGACGCGCCGTGGGTGCGCACGACCGTGATCGCCGATCCGCAGGGAGCCACGCTGATCGCCAGCCAGTTCGCGCCTGAGAACCGCGACGTCGACGGACCCGACCGCGCCTCCGCGCAGGCCGGCTAGGGATGCCCGTATCGGCCTGGGCGATGAGTGGTCCTGCACGGGCCGCTACCCACCGGTGCGTTCGCGGTGCTTGCACCCCGGCCAACAGCAGGGCCGTCGCTGGCCTTCCTCCAGCTCCTCCTGGGTCCGCCGAATGCGGCGCTCTCGAGTCGTCTCCTGCTTGGCATCCTCAACCCAGCAGATGAACTCGTTGCGGGCTAAGGGCGTGATGTCCTTCCAGGCATCAAGCGCCGTGGCATTCGCGATCAGGGCCCTACGCAGGTCCGCAGGCAGTTTATGCACCACCCCACCGGGCAGTCGCTGGCCGCTCACGAGCCCATGGTAATGACCCGGGTGCCGGCGCTCTCGTCTTCGCGCGGAAGAGAAGCCGGCGATACGACGCGCCTGGCTGGCAGCGTGCACGCCGCGGCGATGCCCCAGCTGTCAGCTGATCAGTGGACTCGGATGGCGTGGCTCGTAGAGCGAGGGCTCTCCCCCGCCCGGAAGCTTGAGCGTGGTGGAGAGTCCCCATCGCTTTCCAGAACCCCATCCACGAACTCCGCTCCCTTTGCCTCCAAGTCCGCGACCGTGGCATGAATGTCGCGGGCGGGGCAGCGAATACCAACAATCCGCCGCCGGCGTTCACCGAGCTCAGGCCGAGCGTGTCTTGAAGGAACAAGCGCGTTGCGACAGGATCGTCGGTGAAGAGAATCGCGTGGAGGCCGATGATCACGCCGGCGAAAGCGTACTGTCGCGGGCTCGTTCGAGGGACGCCGGTCAGCAACCCCGCGTTAGCGCTCGTACATCCGGTCACCCGCGTGCGCAGCGCACGATGCGGTCGCGCTCGAGTCGGCCTATCTCGGCCGTTGAGAGGCCGAGCAGGTCGGTGAGGACGGCCTCGGTGTGCTCGCCGACCAGTGGCGCGCGACGGACGGGAGTGCGTGGGACGGCGGAGAAATCGAGCGGGGTGCCGGGCATCAGGTAGCGGCCCACGCCGGGGTGTTCGACTAACTGCCACATCTCGCTGTCGGTCGACACACGGGGGTCCTCGCGGACGAGCTGTGTGAAGGTCTGGTAGGCGCCCCAGGAGACGCCGGTGCCCTCGAATGCCGCGCGGATCGCGTCGAGCGTTCGCGCCTCGAACCACGGCTTCAGCACCGCGGCGAGCAGGTCACGCCCCTCGAACCGGTTCGAGACCGATTGCAGGTCGAGGCCGATCGCACGTTCGATCCCGGCAAACACCTCGGTCAGCCCGCTCACCTCGAGCAGCGAGTTCCACTGGCGGGTCGTCAGCGCGACGATCATCACCCGGCGCCCGTCGCGTGTGGCGAAGTCGCTGCCGAATGCACCGTAAAGGTAGTTGCCGTCCTTCGGCGTGTCGCGAACGCCGAGCGTGGCCCCGCCGATCCGTCCGAGGTGACCAACTATCGCGAACGCGACGTCTGAGAGCGCGACCTTGACGAGCTGCCCGTCGCCGGTCCTCATCCGGTGGCGGTCGGCTGCGAGCAGACCGGTCGCGGCGAGCCCGCCCATTGTGATATCCCAGGCGGGCAGCACGCTGTTGAGCGGCTCGGCGCTGCCGCGGGGGCCGGTGGCCCACGGAAAGCCGGTCGCCGGGTTGACCGTGTAGTCGACCTCGGAGGTCCCGTCGCGGTTGCCAGTCAGCAACACCATGATCAGGTCATCGCGTCGCTGCCTGAGCGACTCGTACGAGAGCCATCCGCGCGCCGGGAAGTTCGTCAGGAATGCGCCTGCGGCCGCGATGCACGCTGTGACGAGCTCACGCCCCTCGTCGGAGTGCAGGTCGACCTCGAGCGAGCGCTTGCCCTTGTTGAGCCCAGCCCAGAACAGACTCGCGCCGTTATCGGCTAGCGGCCATCGCTGGTAGTCGAGCCCGCCGCCAATCTGGTCGAACCGGATCACGTCGGCGCCGAGCTGCGCAAGCGTCATCCCGCCGAGCGGCGCGGCGACGAATGCCGAGCCCTCGATGACGGTCAGCCCGCTGAGTATCCCCTGGCCGGTCATGGCATCAGCGCCGTCAGTCGCCAGTCGAGCACCGGCCGCGGGTCGTCGTCCTGCGCCGCCTGCGCCGAGACGAGGATACGGGCGCCGATCAGACCGCCGTCGGCCAGCCGCTCGAGCTCCTCCAGCGTGATCTGCGAGCGCAGCAGGTCACCCTCGAAGGTCGGCCCGAGGTGATCGCACGAGCGCCAGGACAGGATCGTCGCGAGGTCCGGGAGCACGCGCGTCAGGTGCGCCGCAGCGACCCCGATCACGTGCCCTCCGTAGACCAGTCGCTGACCGTGCACGCCGGCTGTCGCGTCGGTATGAGTCATCGCCAGGTTCAGGCTCAGTCGCGCCAACTCAGGGGCGGATGTCACCGTCTCGCCGGCCTCGAGCGCCCACGATCGCCCGATGTCGAGGTCGTCGAACAGCGGTCCGAGCGGCTCACAGCGCAGCGCGTCGAGCCGCCACTCCGACGGCACGACCTCGTGAACGTCACGCTCGGCCGCCCTGGCCGACGCGGCGTTCAGATCGTCGCCCAGCTCGTTGGGATCGTGCTCGCGCGCGGGCAGCAACGGACAGCGGTGGTAGTCAAGCACCACCCGGCCATCGATGTCGACCGACGTCACATGGAGCAGGGCCATGCCCCGCGGCCTGCCTTTCGTGGAGCTCGCCCGCCGCTTCGCGACGATAGTCGTCGTGGTGCGCAAGGTCGTCCCGACATGAGTCGGCCGCGCCACCAGGCCGCGGTAGAAGAGGTTGCCGAGCACGCGACCGCTCGGCTCGGTCGACTGACCGATCGCGACGTCGCAGACGAGCATCGGATGCGCAAGCGGCGCGTCGCGACCCGTCACCTCCTGGCACAGCGGCGCGTCGAGCGACAGCCGCAAGCGGTCGCCGACGATCGCCTGATGTAGCGCCGCCAGCCCGCCGCCGATCGTCAACCCAGGCGCGCGGAACACCTGTCCCACCTCGAGGTCCTCGTAATACGCCGGCCCATCCAGCCCCTCCGGAGCTGCCCGTGCCGACCGCCGCGGCAGCACGAGCAGCCGCTTCGCGTGCGCCCGCATCGCCTCGTCGACCATCGCACCGTCCAACCGGACCGCCGCGTCCCCGCGCAGCGCAGCGACCTCCAGCGCCTCGGCCACCCTCCCGGCCCAGTGAACCTCGCGCTCGGTCGCGCCGAACGCCTCGTTCAATGGCTCTACCTGCTCGGGATGGATCGCCCACTTCCCGTCGAACCCCAGCTCCCGCGCCGCCCGCGCCGCCCGCGTCAGCGGCAGCCGATCGCCAAGCCGCAGGAACGGACCATCGATCGCCTGCACCTCCGCCGCACGCGCCGCCGCCAGAACCGACTCCTGGTGAAAGAGCCAGCGATCGAGGTGCGTCTCGGCGCCGCGTCGGCCGAGCGACGTCGCCAGATCCGCATACCCAAGGATCAACGTCCGCAGCCGCGGCGAGGCCGCAGCGATCACCGCAGCCTGCTCGACCCCCGCCGCCGTCTCGATCAACGCCTGCAACCCCACCCGGCCCTCCAGCCGCTCGTCAACCACGACCAGCTGCTCCGGCGTCTCCACCTTCGGCACGACGACCGTAAGGCGCTCCCGGCCACGCAGCAGGTCGAACAGCTCCAAGTCGCGCTCGAGATGGCCGGACCCGACGGCATTGACCCTCACCGCCACCACTCGCTCCGCCCACTCCGGCCGCCCGAGCGTGCTGACGATCGCCTCACGAGCCTGCGCCTTCGCATCCGGCGCAACCGCGTCCTCAAGATCGAACACAACCTCGTCCGCCGCCACCCCGACCGCCTTCTCGTGCATCCGCACCGCGTGCCCCGGCACCGAGAGACACGATCGCCGCGGAACCAACCAGTTCATGCTCACAAGCCCCAATCTTCTCTGATCGGGCAGGCGATCGGAACGAGCACGCTAGACGCGGCGCGCCGGCGCTACCTGAGGTGTTCAATTCAGAAGCGCCAGGCGCGACCGTGCCGTCAAGCCGTTTCCCGCTCCTCGGGGGCTAGCGGCCCTCTCGTATCTGTAGCCGGTTGCCGTCGGGGTCCTGGAACTGCGCTACGTAGCCCCATGGGAACTCGAGCACGTCCGAGACGAACTCGACCCCACGCGACTTCAGCTCCTCGACCGTCTTGCGGCAATCGTCGGTCTCGATCGTGACCGACGCCGGGGGGCGTCCCATCGCCGGCTCGGCCTGGCCCGATGTCCCGGGCCAGAGAACCAGCTGGAACTCGTCCCCCTCCACGCCGACGGTAAGAAACCGCGGCCCGTCGGGCGTCGGGTTCTCAACTCGCTTCTCCATGCCAAGGACGTTCGTGTAGAAGTCAAGCGCCTTATCCTGGTCGCTGACGAGCACGCTCGTGTAGAAGACCTTCTCCAGCATTGCTGTTCCTCCAGTGGTCGTGGTCACTACTCCCATGACACGCGGCGAGCAGCAAACGTGACAGCCGAGGATCCGTGGAGTCTGGCGGACTCCTGTCGTCGTAGCCGCGGCCCTTTCTAGGTCCGGGCTTGTTCGGTCGTTGCGGGATACTTCGCGGACGATGTCGTCGGAGCAACTCGGACCTGCTCCCGGTCCCACTCTCCTGCCCCGCGGCCCCGACCGCATCGACGAGGCCAGGAACATCCGACCTGTCGAAGATCAGCTCCGGCAGCCGTGTAAGCGTGCGCCCTAAGCCACAGCAGCCCGACTCGGCCCAGCGCGTGGGCACGTTGGTGTCGGTCAACGTCGGCATGCCAAAGAACGTGCCCTGGCAAGGGAAGAAGGTCTATACCGGCGTCTTCAAAGACCCCGTCAGCGGTCACCGCCGAGTCGGCAAGCTGAACATCGAGGGCGACGGTCAGGGCGATCGGGCGGGGCACGGCGGCGAGCAACGCGCCGTGTTCGTCTACCAGATCGACTCCTATCGGTACTGGGAACGCGAGCTCGGCCGAAACGACTTCGTTCACGGACAGTTCGGCGAGAACTTCACCGTCGAAGGACTTGGTGACG
The DNA here is from genome assembly GCA_963796885.1 of uncultured Solirubrobacterales bacterium. Taxonomy (GTDB): domain Bacteria; phylum Actinomycetota; class Thermoleophilia; order Solirubrobacterales; family Solirubrobacteraceae; genus Palsa-465. Next base: position 19,997 of record CAWCNP010000020.1, on the reverse strand, counting down.
ACGAGGTCTGCATCGGCGACCGCTATCGGATCGGCACGGCCACCTTCGAGGTAACGCAACCCCGCGTCACCTGCTACCGCGTCGGAATCCGCATGAACGACCCGCGCATTCCCGCCTTGCTCGTTTCACACCATCGCCCGGGCTTCTACTTTCGCGTGCTCGAAGAGGGCGAGGTACAAGCGGGAGACGCAATCATCAAGCTTGCTTCTGGCCCCGAACAGATGCCGGTCGCTGAGGCGGATGGCCTGCTCTACCTCCCTGGGCACCCGCGCCAGCAACTGCTGCGAGCGCTCCGGATCCCTGCCCTCAGCCCCGGCTGGCAGGCCTCGTTCCAGGCTTTGCTCGATGAAGAACCCGGTAGCGGCAACGCCGGGCTTGCGGTGACGAGCCCGGCTCCGGCCTGGCCGGGCTTCCGTCAGCTGATTGTCACCGCGATCACTCGCGAGAGCGAATCGGTGATCTCCATACGCCTCGATGACCCAAGCGGCGCACCACTACCAACCGCTCGCCCAGGCCAGTACCTCACGCTGCGGGTCCAGGCGGACACGCAGCAGAGCTCGGTGCTCCGCAACTACTCCCTCTCCGGACAGCCCGACGCCGGCTACTACCGGATCACCGTCAAGCGCGAACACGATGGCGCCGCCAGCGGCTATCTGCATACCCGGCTTGCCGTCGGCGATCAACTCGACATCGCAGCGCCGCGTGGCACCTTCATCCTCGACCGGACCCATGCGCCTGTGCTGCTGATCAGCGCCGGGATCGGTGCCACCCCGGTTCTCGCCATGCTTCAGGCGCTGGCGGAGGAGCATTCCGATCGCGAGATCTGGTGGCTGCACGGCGCACGCAACCGGCGCGAGCACTCGTTCGCCGCCGAGGCCCGCACTCTCCTCGCCTCGCTTCCGAACGCACATACCCACGTGTACTACAGCCGTCCCGATCGTGATGACCTCGAAGGCCGCGATTTCGACAGCGTGGGCCGTCTCACCGGATCACTGCTCGCCGAGCTCGAGCCGCCCCGCGATGCCGAGGCATACCTGTGCGGACCCGCACCGTTCATGGACGAGATCAGCGCAGCTCTGGGGGCGCTGGGGATCGACGCCTCACGCATCCACACCGAGCCGTTCGGGCCCGCACCGGGTCTGACGCCGGGCATCGCGACAACACCTGCGCGGACGCCACATCCACCCGCCGGCCAACCTGGAAACGGCGCAACGATCGAGTTCGCCCGCAGCAACCTCGCGATCCCATGGAGCGGCGCTTACGCGAGCCTGCTCGACCTCGCCGAGGCATGCGACGTACCCGTCCGTTGGTCGTGCCGCACCGGCGTCTGCCATACCTGCGAGACGACGCTGATCGCCGGTGATCTCGACTACGACCCCGATCCCGTAGAGCCGCCGGCTGACGGGAGCGCGCTCATCTGTTGCTCACAGCCACGTGGCGACATAGTGCTCGATCTGTGAGCGGCCGACGCACCGAGCGCGTCGATTCGCTGTCGCCGAGTGCGGCTTGATGGGCCTTGACAAGTGGTCAAGACGGTGGACGCCAACCTCTTGGCAGGGTCGTCTGACCCACCTCGATCAGGTAGCCGTCGGGATCACGGATGTAGCAGCGCATCTCGGTCTCGTGCTGCGTCGGCGGCGTCAGGAATTGGGCGCCCCGCGCGCTCCACTGGGCGTATACAGCTTGGATGTCCGCAACCCGGATGTTGAGGAAGCTGTTCACCCGATCTGGGTCGGGCGGCGTCTCGAGCGTGACGGTCGGCTTGTCGTCCGTACCTCCGTGTAGAAGCGACGGGAACGCTCGACATCATCTGAAACGATGAAATGGGCCAGGACCATTTCCTCGTCGCTGGGGCTCATGTTGACCTCCGTTGCTGGGCATTGAATCCATAGTCGCGCGTTCTACCTCGCATCGCGCCTGTGCGTGCCCCCTAGTCCGATGCCCAGTCGCTGCGCGCGTTCGCCGACCCGCTTCGCCGCCAGGCGAAGCCTTGACCTGGGCGGGACTACAAGCGCGAGACGAGTTCGGCCACGATTTCCGCAGCGGGCTGCGGCCGTCTGGCCAGCGCAACGCTTTGTCCGGCCCACAGCGATAGCGCTTCGATCTCACCGGTAGTTCCAACCATCGGGGGCGCGGGGGAATATCGAAGGATCGGTTCGCCCGAAGCGAAGTGCGCTATCACCTGGCCCTCTCCAGGTCGACTACCCGGTGCCGGCCGGCCCGCAGCCTCCCACATCTCGGCCGTTGAGTTGTGGATGGCGCGGTGCGGCGCATCCGGCCATCCCACCTCATAAAGGTTGGCGTACCACTCGGCATCGGTCTCGGTCGCGGCCATCAGGCGACGCCGATACTCCTCGTGGATCGGCATTTCATCGGCTACCAGGAACCGCGTGCCAACCCAAGCGGCCTGTGCACCAAGGGCAAGCACGGCTGCGACTCCTCGAGCGTCGCCAATCCCGCCGGCCGCGATGACCGGTATGGGTGCCACCGCGTCGACAACCGCTGGAACCAACGGGAGCGTCGCCACACAACCCCAGACGTGGCCGCCGGCCTCCCAGCCCTGCGCAACGATGATGTCCACTCCACATCCGACCGCGCGCCGGGCCTCCTCGGCGCTGCCGACTGTATGCATGACAACCCCTCCGGCGTCATGCACCAAGTCGACGTAGCTCTGGGGATCGCCGAAGATGAACGACACGATCCGTAGGCCAGCAGAAAGGGCCTGGTCGACTCGACGGTGCTGATCCGAGGTGAGAGCGAAGTTGCCGCCAAACGGACGATCGGTCAGCGCTGCCGTTTCACGAACCAGATCGCCAGCGTCGTCGACCCACCACAGCCCCATGGTGCCGAGGCCGCCGGCATTTGAGACCGCGGCGGGCAGCCGGGGATCTGCAGCCATTGGCGCCGAGACAATCGGGCATTCAATCCCCAGCAACTCGCACACCGGCGTGTGGGCACTCATTGGGGATGGCCCCCTCTCTGGCGCGCGCAGCGCCGGTTGACTAGGCTCATTGTGGACCCGAGAGGCTCCGATCGCGCCCGGGTTACCACTGGTTCACACCCGTGCCGCGGACCAGGGGCCCGGACCCGTGGACCACTGGGCGCGAGTGGATGGGACGGCGGTCATCGTTCTCGTCACTCGTCAACCATAGACAGGAGCAGATCATGCGCAGCGACATCGCCCCCGGCGGCAAGTTCCCCGACTACGAGTTGCCCGATCACGAGAACCTTCCTCGGAAGCTCAGCGACATCCAAGGCGACGATCCCCTGATCCTCACGCTCGCCCGCGGCAACTACTGCCCCAAGGAGCACCAGCAGCACCTCGACCTCGCCGCCAACTACCCCAAGATCGCCGTCGCCTACACCAAGCTTGCCACCATCTCCACGGACACCCATCACACGAGCCAGGAGTTCCGCGCGTCGACCGGCGCCCAGTGGCCCTTCCTCTCCGACCCGGAGCGGACCGTCCAGAAGGACCTCGAAATCCAGGAGTACACCGACCCCGAGCACGACCCGATGATCCCCCACACCCTTGTGCTCAAGCCCGGGCTGGTCATCCACAGCGTCTACAACGGCTACTGGTTCTGGGGACGACCCTCCCTCGTGGATCTCTGGCACGACCTACGGACCGTGACCCGCGAGATCCGCCCCGACTGGGATCTGAGCAAGCCCGGGCTACGCGAAGCGTGGGATTCGGGCGACTACTCGCCATTTCACGGATGGGACAGGCGTTCCCCTCAGTCGGTCCCATCGTCTTACAACTCCTAATACTTCGGTTGCCATCACACCCGGCAGCGAGGGCCAAACTGCGCGAGAAACCTTGGGTAAGATCTGTCGTCTGAGCCAGCGACATTCCTTACTGGTCATGAGGGGCTGACGCGTGAGCAGCGCCACTGACCGTGACGCGGATATCCGGGCTCGGATCCAGCAGCACTGGGAGGCCTCCGAACGCGGGGACATCGACGCTGAGCACGCCATTTACGCTGCCGACGCGATCCTCGACTACCCGCAGTCCGGCGAGCGCTTCAGAGGCCGGTCAAGGATCCAGGCGCAACGCGGCGGGCACCCGGCCGAACGCCACTTCACCATCCGCCGGATCCTCGGCGGCGGCGACCTTTGGGTGAGCGAGTGCGTGATCACCTATGACGGCGTGCCCACATACTCGGTCAGCGTCATGGAGGTCGCCGACGGTCTCGTGAGGCACGAGACCCAGTACTTCGCCGACCCCTTTCAAGCCTCCCCGGGGCGCGCTGCGCTAGCCGAGGCGATTCCGGCCAGCGACTGATGAGCTAGCTCGAGCTCTGTCTGCAACCCAGCCGACGTCGAGTTCCGCCACTTGGGTCTGGCCTGGTTGACCGCTTAGCGGCCGGAGCGGGCCATGAATGCCCTCACCTGGTCGAGGATCTTCGGCTGGTCGCGGACGGCGAGGTGCCCGGCGCCGATGACGTCGAGTGTGGTCAAGCCTCCCCCCCGCTGCACGTATCCCAGCACGACCCCGCCCCTGCCGTCGCGCCACTGTCGGCGGGGTGCGGCGCGAAAGCGCACCGCCCCCCGCCAGCGCAGCCGCGAGATCCAGGCTCGCGTACCGATCAGGTTCGTGTCCTTCGCGTCGTTGAGCCCCGTGATCACCATCACGGGCACCCCGCGGCCCAGGAGCTGCGCGACGACGTTCAGGTAGGAGTCCATGCCGTCGCGCTCGTAAGCCTTGCCGACGGCCGGGGAGTACAGCGAGAACTTGCCGCCTGGCTTTGCGTGCAGCGCCCTGCGAACGTCAGACCTGTTGATGTAGTCGAGCAGCGGCGTGTAGTCGATGTCGCCGGTGAGGCCGATGTTGTCGAGGAACCGCCCGCTCCACTGGCGGATCTTGCTCTGAATCGAGAAGCACGTGTTGGTAGCCGCCGGCGACGACGGCGGCGGGCCGCGCATCAGTCTGCGGCAGCACGCCAGCACCTGGTCGAGCATGGCCTTCTGGCGGGCGTCGATCAAGCCGTGGTCGAACGCGTACTGCGCCGTCGTCGAGACCTGCACCAACGGGTCGACGAAGCCCGCCGTGACGATCACGCCGCCCAGCCTGAGATGCGTGGCGCGTCGCTTCTGGCCGTCGAGGATTCGCTTGGCGAGGAGCGGCATGTACGTGCCGCCCAGCGACTCGCCGGTCAGGAACAGCGGGCTCCGCTGCAGCCCGCGGCGCGCGACCACGTGGACCAGCGCGTTGTAGAGCCCGTCGATCCCCTGGCTCATGTTGCGCGCGATCTGGCCGTGAAACGGGAACGACAACCCGACGCCGAGTGGATGGTCGAAGAACAGATAGTTGGCCGCCTTCGTCCAGCTGTTCGGGTTCGGGACCAGATCGCCGGAGGGGTCGACGTCGTACGGGCCATTCTCGGTCAGCGGCCCGTAGAAGCTGCTGCTCCCCGGGCCGCCGTTGCTCCACACGACCGTCGGCTGGCTCGCGTAGTTCGCGGAACGCCCGAACATCCAGTAGAACAGCCCGGCACGGTCCGTGCACAGCAAGTTGGCACAGGGCGTCGCGCTCACCGACGCGTAGCCGGCAAACTGCGGCATCGAGACTGGGCCGACGGTCGGCAGCGCGCTGACCCGGTCCGGGTCATGCCCGACCGCCGACGAGACCGGCGCCACCGCGCCGGCCACCAGCGCGGGGCCCACCGCGCAACCCACGAGCGCAGCACCCACCGCGAAGATAACCCGACGCGCTCGCAGGCCCACGGCACGCCCCGCCTGACTGTCTCGGTTCACGAGCCCTCCCCCCAGATCATCACAGCATCGAGCACCCTGGGCACCCGCGCCGGCGCCGTCAAGCGACTGCTATTGGCGACACGCAGAGGACGTGCGGTCGTGAGGCGTGGGAGCTCCATTCTGTGCGACGGCAAGTCACTCAACTTTGCTGTCGGCCGCGGATGTGAAAGAAGTCTTGCGCATTTCGAGCTCCTCTGGCACACTGTGAAAGATGTCTTTCATATCTTCTGGAGCGCGCGAGCGGCGCACGCGAGTTACCGACCCGAAGGCGTTGCGGGCTTTGGCTCACCCGCTGCGCTTGGGTCTTCTTGACCACCTGATGTCGTTTGGTGAGCAGACGGCGGCTCAGTGCGCGACGGCTGTGGGCTCCACGGCATCGAACTGCAGCTACCACCTGCGAGCGCTCGCACGAGTCGGGTTGGTCGAGCGGGGCGAATCGACCGACGGGCGGGAACGTCCCTGGCGAAGCAGCTCAACCGGCCTGGAGTTCGGGCCCAGAGAAGCTGAAGAATCGAGGTCGTCGACCGCGGCAGCGCGGGCTGTGGATGAGCTGGCGCTCGCGCGTGATGAGGAGCTCACTCGGCGGGCGCTCGCACGTCACGACACTCAGCCGGCGGAATGGCGCGCCGCTGAGGCGCACAACAGCTACGCGCTCAGGATCGCGCCTCACGAGCTCGCACAGCTGGTTAGCGAGATCGATCGACTGGTGCGCCCGTACATCGGCCTGACCCGCAATGAGGCACCCGACGACGCGGACGTCGCGTACCTGCGGTTGCTCGCCTTCAGACACCCGGACGCCGGGTGACCGGCCCCGCAGCCGCTGCTGACCGATCGAAGGCGAGGCGGGATCGTCCCGCGCCGCCGCTACGTGACAACCCGGCCTACCGCCGCCTCTGGTCGGCGGTGGCGATTTCTGAGACGGGCGATTGGTTGCTCTTCATCGCCCTGCCGCTCTACGTCTTGCAGTTGTCAGGTTCTGCGCTTAACACGTCAGCCGTGTTCTTGGCTGAGCTGGCCCCAGCAATTCTGGTCGGGACGGTCTACGGCCCGGTGATCGACCGCTGGAACCCGCGACGCCTCCTCACAGCTCTCACCAGCTCCCAAGCGGTCCTCCTGCTGCCATTGCTCTGGCTCGGGCCTGACCGGTTATGGATCGCGTATGCCGTTGCCGCCGTGCAGGCCGCCATCACGAGCATCACCACCCCTGCACTGCAGGCGGTCGTCCCGTCGGTTGTCGAACCGGACCAGCTGCCGAGAGCAAACGCCATGGCGGAGACGGCCAGCAACGCAGCCAGACTCCTCGGTTCCCCGCTCGGCGGAATGCTGCTGCCCGTGCTCGGTCTTGGTGGTCTCGTTCTCGGTGATATGGCCAGCTTCCTGGCCAGCGCCGTGCTCCTCGCGGGATGCCGCCGGGCCCCGCTGCGCTCAGCCTCGCGGCCCTCGACACGGCCCACCAGCGGGCTCACCGCCATCGGTGACGGCGCGCGCGCCGTCCGGCGAAAGCCCACGCTCATCTCAGCGCTCGTCATATCGTTCCTCTCGGCAGTCGCTCAAGGGCTGTTCCTCGTCCTGTTCGTTCTCTTCGTGCTTCGCTCGCTCCACGCCGGCGACCAGGTCGTGGGACTGCTGCGGGGGGTACAAGCCATCGGTGGCGTGCTCGGCGGGCTCCTGGTCGGCACCTGGGCAAAGCACCTGGCCGCGCGCACGCTCACCGTGGGCGGCCTGGCCGTGTTTGGCCTTCTCTCGCTGCTCACCTGGAACATCCCCGCCATCACCACCGAGACGTGGTGGTACTTAGGGCTGTTCATCGCCGTCGGCCTCCCGGCCACTGCACTGGCCACCGGCCTGCTCACCGGGACGCAGCAGACCAGTCCTCGCCCCGTTCTCGGTCGAGTGCTCAGTCTCATCCAGGTCGCACAGGCGCTTGGCCAGGGAACAGGAATCTTGATCGCCGGCCTGCTCAGCAGCACCGTCTCGCTAACCGTCCTCCTCAACGTCCAGGCCAGCTGCTACCTCGCCTGCGCCGTCGTAGCGGTCATCGGGTTCGCTCCGATCGCCCGGCGCACGGAATCCGAAACCCTGGCCACCGCATAGACAACCACGAGCTGCTTCGACTACCGCACTACCGGTCGCGACCGTCGGCAGTTGGCTGGCCTAGGTCATCGCCCCAGTGCGGGCGGAATTGGATGCTGATCCGCGCGCCCAGACAGCTGGCGACTTTCGGGATGCCGTGCAACCAGGTCCGCTGGCAGCTTCCGCCCATCACCAGCAGGTCCCCGTGGCCGACTTGTAGGCGCAGTCCCGGGCCGCCCGACTTGGGCCGTAGCCCGAACGGCCGGGTGGCACCGAGCGAGACAATCGCCACCATCGTGTCGCGCGGGCTCTCGCGGGCGATGCGGTCCCCGTGCCAAGCAACGCTGTCGCTGCCGTCGCGGTATAGGCACAGCCCGACGCTGACGAACGGCTCGCCGAGCTCCTCGGCGTAGTGGCCGTTCAGCGCCGAGCGAGCCTCGTCTAGCACCGGATGGGGCAGCGCTTCGCCCTGCGGGTAGCGGGCCAGGAGCCGCGGGACCCGCACGGTGCTGTCGTAGATGTGCATCCGCTCCTCGTGCCACAGCACAGCACTGGCCAGCGCATCGAAGAGCTCATCGGCCGCGGTGACGAAGCCCGGCCGCAGGTCAAGCCAGGCGCCCTCGGACAGCGGCCGGCGCTCGACGGCGTCGCCGAGCTCGGCGACGCCGAGTTCGCCCAAGGAGCCAAACAGCGAGGGTTGGACGACGAACGACACGCGACGAAGTCTAGCCCCGTCTACGAACACACGTTCGGCGCTGAGCTATCTGGAGACGCCTCGGCAAGGAGTCGCGAGCGCGCCGAGTCGTGCGCGTGTGCATCCCGCTGGTCAGGACGCGTCGATGTCCCGGCCCCGAAGCGCGTTGCTCGTCAGCGAACCGGCCGAGCGTCTGCCAGGTACTTCGCGTCAACGGGCCTTGACAACGGCAACGGCTTGCCGTCTCCATCGAGGAGCCTGGGCGAGTCGTCAGGGGCTACTGCGGCTTCATCCAGCCGCGCCAGTCCGGTCTTATCCGGGGTATGTCCCGCGTCTTGGACGCGGTCCGACCAACCGCTGACGTTGTCATACCAACGCCGGGCTGCAGTCCCGTACGGATCTGCATACCAGCCCCCAGCATGCTCACGTGACTCCGCCTCACGGACCTTGCTGCTTCGGAGACCAAAGACCATGACAACCTCCTTCCGCCGTGCACCGCTTCTAGCGCACCGGCTTCCTCCGGCGTAAACGACGGAGAACCAGACTTATTGACGGCGTTTCTGTCGCCCAGACGAAACGACCCGTGAGGTCATCAAGAAACGGTGGCCGGCGCGAGCACTTCGGCAGGTGCGGGCAAATCAGCCCTAACTACGACTGTACTCGACAACGCAATCGTGCTAGCCGCACCGAGCCGACAAGGAGTTTCGCATGGCCGAACCTAATCCGGGCTTCGTTGAGCATGAAGCTGAATTTCGTGCCGACGGGCGCGCGGCCGTCTGTCGTGCGGGCCAAGACGGCCTCGCGGTTGCCTTCGCGCCAGCGCTTGCTCGTCTCGGAGACCTGCGTGAGCATCGGTGCCGGGGGCTTGGGGGTGGGAGCGATCACGATGCTCGCGGTGGTGTTGGTCGTGTGGTTCAGCGTGTCGGCGCTGGAGACGCTCACGGTGTAGCTGCCGGGTTCGAGGTACGTGTGTCTGACGGTCGCGCCGGTCGCGGTCTGCCCGCCGCCAAAACCAGCTCGTCCCGGCGAGAGGCGGCCACACGTCCAACGGCGAGACCGAGAGGGGCATCGGCCGACCGGCGCCTCGGCCGTTCGCGATCGAATCGGCTCGCCATCTCGAGCTGATCCGCGTCACATCACGGCCTAGCTTTGGGTCATGCCTGGTAGACCGACAACATCCAAGCAATACGACAGGAGAGTGCCTCATGCCCTACGCCGTGGATTTCGACGATGTCTCGACGGTCGGTCTGGAGTCCTCGCCGGTCGCGGCCGGGCTCGCTGGTCTGCGCGCGCACGTTCCTTGAGGATCCGGTGCACCCAGTCGATGGTCGTCTTGGCGTTGCTCGCCGGCTCCACCGTGAAGACGTGGTCGTACTTGTTCTTGAAGCACCTCTCGACCGCTCGAGGCTACGGCCTTCCAAGTCGAGAACATCCGAATCGCCTACGTCTTCTACGAGAGCGGTCTGTCGGTCAACGTGATGTACACCATCGACGACTCCAAGAAGCGGGCGGTCGGGTTCAAGCTCTCCGAAGGGATGGACGTCCCCGCGGAGCTCGCCCCGCGGTTCAAATTCGCGAGGCAGAAGTCGAAGCTGGCCGGAACCATTCGCGGTTCCTACTTCAACCTCAAGGACGAGTACTGACCCCGAACCTGTCCCGCTTTGCCCCGGGTCCCGGCATCCGTCGGGGGCCGTACGCGGCCAGCTAGAGGGTGCCGTCGAGGTACGGAATCCGCCACCTCGGGCGCCGCTCAGTGCTTGGCGATCGCGAAGCTGAGCGTCTTCTGTGACGAGGCGCCCGCGGTGTCGAGCGCGATGAACGCGGCTCGGTAGTTTCCGGGTTGGAGTGCCTTGCCGCGGATGCGGCCGCTGAAGGCCACCTCGTTTGACCGGGCGTGCGCGGTGCGCCTGAGCAGCACGATGGCGATCGTGCGGGTGCAGCGCGGGTGGTGGCGCAGGTTGGCCGATGGAGCCCTGCATACGCCTTTGACACGTCGACCGGAGCCGAGTCGCTGGATCATGATCTTCACCGTCGCCGCTCGGTTGAGCCGGAACGAGAAGGTCGTCCCGACTTGTGGGCTGCGGCTGTCGTTGCACCGGTGAGCGGAGTTGAAGCCTTGCCGACTATGAACCCTCAAGCAACGAGCCGATAGCGACCGCGGCACCCGCATCAGCGAGCGCCAGTGCGATCGCGCGACCGATACCCGACGCGCCCCCGGTAACCACCGCTGACCGCCCGGTCAAATCACGAGAACCCATCGCGCGCGGCACCCTACAAGACACGCCACCACATCCCCTCGGTCGCAGAAAGGGCTCGCGCTGCCCTGGGGCGAAGCCCCGGCGCTCTCGCTCCTCAAACCCAATTCAGCATTTCGTCCTGTCTGCTGATACTGCTCTCGCGAACGACGGGCATCACTCGAGGCGTCTAGCCCGCGGTCGTTCGCTTCTCCTTCGGCTTCGCGGGGTTCAAGAGCAGCAGTCCTGACGTCGCCAACGGGGACATCCGCTGATGGCGGGCCAGATGACGAAAGCACTCGCCGGCGCTGGCGCGGTTCCCGCGCTAAGCGCGTCTCTCGTGACCCTCAGCGAGAGAGACGCCTGAGTTGCCGGCAACGTCAAGGCCGGCCGCGGTCCCGGTCCGACGCGAGTGCTCGCTCGGTAGGGCAGCCGCCGTCAAAGCGTCGAGGACCAACTGAGACACGCGGACGCCTATCTCAAGGGGCTGAACGTACCTTCGCGCGTGAGTGGCTCGGCCGGGCCGGTCGCCCGATCCACCCTGTTGCGAGACAGCATGACGGCGTAGGCGGGCCAGAAGTCGGGGATGGGCGGCGCTCCAGGACGGCAGGTTCCTCCGGATTCACCGGGGGCGAGCCCGAACCATAGGAATCCGTCGACCCACTTGTAGCCGGTGCTCGTGCTCTGCGGGCCCAGGCCGCGGCCGGGCGGGTTGCATAGAACCTCGTTGCCGTCGTGCGCGGGGTCGGGCGGCTTCAGCGGCCCCTGTCCATTGGTGCCGGTGTTGACCACGAAGTGAACGCCACCGAGGGCTTTGGAGATCTCCTGCCCGTAGTGCACCTCTTTCGTGGTCCAGTCGAAGTGGGTCGAGTTCAGAAAGAAACCCTGAGCGTCCTGCACGCCCGCGGCCCGCAGTAGCTGCACCTCGCGCTGCCAACCGGTGGCATCCGCAGCGCCGGCATCCACGTAGACGGCCAGGTGTGGGTCCTGCTCCAGTCGGTCAATGGCCCAGCGCAACTCGTCGTGCGTCCGCACATATACCCCGTGGCCGGAAAGGCAACCGGTCGTGATCAGGGCGTCCATCTCGAGGTACAGGACGACGTGAAAGTTTCCGATCCCGTTTGCGAAGCCGTCTATCCAGCGGCGATACCGGTTAACTCTGGATGGCGGGTCAGCCCAACTGCCGGTGCAGTGGCCATGCACCAGATTGTAGGTAGACAGTTGCACGACCGTCCCGGGCTGCTGCTCTTGTGTCCACTCCAGATAGGTGGACACGAGCTTCGCGGGGTGGGGCTCGTTCCACATCCAGAACCGGCGAGTCCCAGGTTGACCGGCGATTACGGAGAGATACCTCGCCCAGGTTGGGTTTGATCGACGGAACTGGTTTGCGGCCTGCCCGGCTGGCGAATGAGGACCCGCGATGTAGAAATCGGCGTTCTGCAGCACATTGCCGTTGGTTGGCGTGGGCGTCGTGTCCAGCGGGTTGGTGGGGTCGCCGGGCTCGAGCGGGTCGTCGCGCAGAATTGTGAGGCGAGCCTGGTGGGGGTTCCCGGCCGCTTGCGGATAGGACCCGTATAGGTACGCAACCGCGTGCACACTGGCCCCGGGAGCATTCATCCCCCGGTCGTAGATGTGCACGCGGAAGGTGTAGTCATATTGGCCGGGGACGAAGTGCACCCGCGTGTTTGGGACGGCGTCGAAGTCGAGCCCGTTCGTCGCGTTGGCCTGCCTGACCCCGTAGCCGATCCACTCATCCACGCTGGCGTCCGTGCGGTGAATCGTGATCGTGGCGTACCCAACGTTCTCGTGCACGACATAGTTGGATTGGGTAAAGCTGACCCTCCCAGGCGCTGAGGCCGCCAACGCGGCCGGCGGCGTGGAGGTGCCCTGAGCAATGGCGAACGCTCCGAGGACGGCGACGACGGGAACGAGGATGACGAGTACGCGGCGCATTGATCGGTCGTGCTGCCCGGCCGAAGCGCCGGCGACCTTCCGCACCGATATGCGCTCGCGACCGAGCTCACCGCGTTGATCGGCAGTCGAACCTGCGTTACCTGACGGCCCAGCTCAGGTCTCAACGGATGTGTGAGCTACGCCTAGACCAGCTTCAACGCTGGCCTGCTTGAACCAGGGGAAGTAGTCGAAGGGAAGGAAGAGCTCGCGCCCGTCGATGAGCATCCAGAAGCCGTGCTTGGAAACCTTGGTGACTTCAGCGGCCGAAGCGGCGCTGCCAGGCATCTCCGATCTCCTGCTCGTGATCAACGACTAACTGTAGGACGCGACTCAAGTCCTGTTCGCTGAGCTGGTAGTTGCATGCGAGTTCGATGCCCGGCTCGATCCAGAACTTTGCCTCGCCGTCCGGTGGCTGGACGTGGAGGTCCTCCTCGCGCGAAAAGAAGAAGAACCGAAAGGGGCCGTCACGAAATACCGTCGGGCTCATCCGAGAATGACGATGGCAGACCTGGCGGTCGTCGGCGTGTCGGGAAGACGTACTCAGCGCGACCGCCGCGTGGCGCCCGGCATCTTGGAAGATCCGGCAGACGCAGCCCGCGAGGATCGCTCGATGTGACGGAAGCAATCGCGCGCGGTCCACGCGCCGTCGCGTCCAGCGGATCGCTGCTGGCGCCGGCTGGCGGCTTATTGACCCGCGGTCACTGCAGAGCTGCATGCGCCCAAGCGGAGAAGCGTGCGGCGCCCAGATTGGTGCGGCTGACAGTTCTGCTCGTTCGTGGGTCCAGCACTCCGTCTGGCGTCGCTGGAGACTCTTGCATCGACCCCATCGCTAGCAACGAGTCGGCAAGCATTGAGGCGCGGGGGTTGGCGAGGAGCGAGACGGATTGACCAGGTCCGGGCTGAGCCGTGCTCTCGTGTCAGCGCGGGTATGCAGGCTTGGGGGCATAGCCGAGGACATCGCGCACGCCGGCGATCTCCTCGACGCGGTATTCCGGCGAGAGCTGCTGCCAGACGAGACTGCCGCGGGGGGCCGCCGCCGCTCAGGATGACTGGGAACTGCCAGATGTCATCCGGTCAACCTCCCGATCACGTCAGCACGAGACGCCTGGGGCCGAGCGCCGGTCTACCGAGTAAGGGGATATTCCTAGGGGCTCAGGCTCCTGGCGAGCGGATAGATCGCTATTCCGAGTAGCTGATGTCGGCGTGGCTGGCGGCGCGTAGGTAGTCGCGCAGGCGCGGCTGCTCGTGTGCGTCAAGTGCGTTGAGCAATCGCCGGAGGGCCTCAAATGCTTCTGGCCCGACGTCGTCTAGCAGCCGAGCCTCGATCGTCCGGGCCCCCTTGCGGTGAGCGGCGAGATACGCGTGAGCCCGGGACGTGAGCACGATTTTCTTCTCGCGGCGGTCGCTCGCCGAGCGCGTGAGCGTCACGTAGCCCCGCTCGCGGAGGCTGGCGACGATCTTGCTCGCGCCCTGGCGGGTGATCCCGAGCTCCCGGCCGATCTGCGAGATCGTCGCGTCTGAGGATCGAAGGCAGATCCGCAGCACCCGCCCGTCCGGGAACCGGCCGTCGGGGAAGCCGGCCGCGGCCATCTCCGCGTCCAGTGCGAGCCGGTAGCCGATCCAGGCTCGGCGCAGAGCGGGGCCAATCGCGAGATTGTCAACCATGATTGACATTCTACGCGGTGTGCGTTACTACTTCTCCTCTGCCGAAAGCTGGGCCGTGCCGAGCGCCACATTCACAACGGAACCTCACGCGCCAATCCCGCCTCGCTCTAAGTGCCTGTTGTCCGGCATGCGGTTCAGCTGCCACGTGACCCAGGAGAGAGCACAGCCGATCGCACGAGCCTGCCGAATCTCAACCTGCTCCCCCGCTTCGCGTGCCCGGAGAGCCGAGCGGCGCCTCGGGGCGAAGGTGGCCGGACTTCTCACCTGTGTCGCGCTCGCGCTCGGCGGGCAGGCGAATGTCGCCGCGGCGAAGCCGTGGTTTCGGGAGACCGATATCGCCACCAACACGCCGTCCGTCGCCCGCTGCGGCAAGGCATCGCACAAGGCGCGGGACATCGGCGGCGAGGCCGCAGCGGTGTTCGACGTCAATGGAGATCGGATCCCGGACATCGTGATCGTCAACGGAACCGACTACTACTTCGTCGCGCTCGGGCACCGGAAACCGAATGGTTCGGTCTCCTATCCCAAGGCCGCAACGCCGTACCAGATCGGTGTCACGGGCGATGACCGTGTTGCGAAGAGCAAGGCGCTCGGGCTGACCGATTTCAACCGAGACGGCAAGCTGGACCTGTACATCGGCAATTCCGGCGACGGGTCGCTCGATCTCAAGGACCCCCGCGACCTCGCAAACGCCTACAACCCCGCCAACCTCGACACCAGCCACCTGTGCGAGTACCACGGCTACCGCACATACCTCAACAAGGACAACGGGACGTTTGCCTACAGGAACCTCGGCGCCGACGTGAACGGGGACACCCGCACGCCGCTGTTCGCGGACTTCGACGACAACGGCACCCAGGACATGCTCGCGTTCAACGCCCCCTACTACGGCATCTGGTGGGGCAACAGCGACGCCCCAAACTCGCTGCTGCCCGGCAGGCGAAACGACACGTTCGCGGGCAACATCCTCCCAGACGCGATCGTAGGCCCGCATGGTCAGCGCGAACGCAACCTGTTCCAGAACCAGTACGGTCAGGCCATCGTTGACGTCAAGGGAGCGGTCGTGCGCGACTTCGACGGCGACGGTAAGCCCGACGTGATCGCTGCCGCCTACTCCGATGTCTGGGACGGCGTTCAAGACCCGCCGCTCGCGCCGGCCTCTGCTGCCGGAGCGAGTGTCGACCTCAATCACGACGGTGTCCCCGACGGCGGCTGGCAGGGCGCATGGCCGCACGGAATCATCGCGTTGGACAACATCTCCAAGCCCGGGCACATCCGCTTCCGGGACGAGAGCGCGACCGCGACCGACGAGGGGCTGGGATTCGGCGACCGGATGGACGCCTACGAGACGATGCCGGTCGACCTCAACCATGACGGCAAGCTCGACCTGGTGGTGATCGGCATCCGCAACTTCACCGGCTATGACTCCCTGCGATATCAGACGCCGATCATCAAGGTCTACAAGAACGTCTCGACCCCTGGCCACCTGCGCTTCGTCGACGTCACGAAGCACTCCGGTCTGGAGTTCATGAACAATCCCGGGCAGCTCAGCCGGGCGACCGGCGGGCAATACCCGATCACCATCCCGAACGCGATGCTCGGTGGCGGCCCGCTGGTGCTCGAGCCGAACCTCAGCGCTGGCGCCGCGGTCGATCTCACCAACGACGGTCGACCCGACCTGGTGCTGGTCGACCGGCAGTTCACCAGCCGCAACCCACTTACCGGCCAGGAGTTCGCGCCGTGGATGTTCAAAAACGAAGGCAACTTCCACTTCATGTGGATCAAACCGTCGGAGACCGGGCTCATCCACACCGCGCGCGAGCTCAGCTACGGCGATCTCAGTGGAAACGGACACGAGGACCTCGTGATGGTCAACGGCAGCGGCGGCGGCCAGAACGTCGAGGACAACAACTACGTGTGGTGGAACCAGCTCCACAACCACAACGACTGGATCGAGATCCGGGTCCGATCGGCCAGCGATCCGCTCGGACCACTCGGGCTCGGCGCCAAGGTAACTGTCTACCGCGCCGGCACCCACCGGATCCTCGGCGACGACGAACTGCGAACCGACTTCGGGTACCGCTCCCGCCGCGACGCCGTGCTGCACTTCGGCCTCGCTCACGTCCGCTCGGTGGACGTAAACGTGCAGGCAGCTGGACTGGGATCCCCGGTGACCGCTCACGACCTGAAGGTCGACCGCACCGTGACGATCACCATGCCGCCCCAGCCACCCACCACCGTGCGCCGAAGCGCACGTGAGCGACGTGGCGTATTCACGCTGACCTGGGCGCCATTGGGCAGCAATCCCGGCTTTAGGTACACGCTCCAGCAGCGATGCGCCGGCGGTCGCTGGCGGACGCTGGCCGCGCGCCTGAACAGACCCGCCTACGCATTCACAAGCCGTCACCCTGAAGGCAAAGGCACCTGGCGATACCGCGTCACGGCGGGCTACGACGGCACCCGAAGCCAGCCGTCCCCGCCGTCCGGGCCGATCACCGTTCACTGACGCCGAGCCGGAGCCGTGTGCCCGAGCTGCACACCCACGCGTCGCCCAAGCCCAGGCGAGCTCGGCGTTCACGTGTAACAACGATTCGCGGCGACGAGGCCGGCCAGCCGGCCGGTGCTCGTACTCGACGACGGCGAGCGCCAAGTCCCACACAGAGCGTGACTAGCGGTGCGCGAGCTTGCCCTGAAAGCAGAGCAAGCGACGCCAGCAGCCTCTGCGATTGTCGTAGCAATCGAACACGGGCAGCATCAGGCAGTCGGAACCCGCTCCCGCCGGCCGGGCGGGCCGCTCTCTTGTCGGCGAGGCGATTGTCCACGACGTCGCCCAGCTGACGATCGTGTTCGTGGCGAAGCGCAAGCCGGCCTCGACCGTCTCAGGCGAGCAGAGCGATCGTCAGCTGTCGGCCAGTGCTAGCCGGCAGACGGACCCGTAGCTCGCGTCTCCGACTGACTCGGATTCCGCGCAAGGCGGGGCCGCCCGGCGATCCCGGCGAAATGCCTGTCGCGAAACGAAAGCGGGGCGGCTTGTCCGCGGTCATGGCGTTTCAAGGGAAGCGCCCGTGGAGGCGCCGATGAGCTCGTTCGTAGACGGTCCGTACACCCGGCCGCGGATGGCGAGGCCCGAACGCGACGAAGACCCAGACGAACTCGCTTTGCTCGTGACGCGCGAGTTGCACGACCATGCCGAAGGGTCGCTCAGACGCGGGTCTCTCGCCGAGGGGCAGGTAGACCTTTGCGCAGCCCGCAAGGCGCGTGCCATCCGCACCGTGGGCCTCGCACGCGCGGGCATCGGCCAGTGCCAGGCCTTTGAGCTCAAGTTGCTTGCGGTGCTGCCGGCGACCTCAAGCGCGCGCCCGGAGAACCCTCGCATCGCCTCGTGCCAGACACGCTCATCGAACCTGACGGGCAGGCGACGGCGGGCGGCGCCCGGCACCCTCAGCCTTCGCGGTCGGGCGAACCCAACTCGCCCCTGAGCGCCGCGAAGTCCTCGCCACTCGCGGGCGTCGTGCCGAGCCGTGCATGCACCGCATCCCACGGTTCGGGTGTCGTGATCTCCAGCAGCTGCGACGCCAAGCGGTCCACGCGCTCGGCGACCCGCTCAGCCTGCTGCGCACTCAACGCCCCGACCGCCGACATCGACCGCTCGACCGTCTCAAGGTCCCGCTCTAGCTGGCTTACGGAGTCGTCGGAAGGCATGGCCCTAACGGTAGCTCTCGCGGGCGACGTCATTGCACCGAGTGCCTGGGGCCGAGCGGACCGGCCCGCGGGTTGGAACCGCAGCTGCATGTCGTGCGTGCAGTGCTTGACGAAGTCCGAACGCCTCTGGCAGAGTTTATTCCCGGCGGCGACCGGTCGCCGAGCTGTGGAACATCCTGCCCCAGCCGGGGTTCCATTGGCAAAGGGGATTCGCCCTCTCGGTCGTCGATGTCACAGGCCATCTTCCAACACCGCGTCGCTGGGGGGCGAGGGTGTGATGAGGAGGCTTGTCGATGACCAAGGACGCCAGCTTCAAGAAGGTCGTCCGGCGCCACGCGGGGGAGACTGGGCAGCGCTACACCGAGGCGTTGACGGATCTGGAGGGCCTCGGGGCACGAATGAACCACGAGCCGGTTGCCGAGCGGCTGCTCGCCCATCTGCGGGATCGCTACGACATCGACCCCATCGCGGCGACCAGGCTCAGCGTGCACAAGACCTACGTGTTCCGCATCGATCGCAATGACGGCGAGCCGTGGGTCGCCCGTTCGTTTCCCCCTGCTCGGCCGCGTGTCGGTGTTGAGGGCGACGCCGCGATCCTGCGGTTCCTCGAGCGCCACGACTATCCCGCCGAGCGCCTGGCGGTCGACGATCCGGTGTCTGACTTCGATGGCAGTGCGGTCCTCGTGACGAGGTTCATCGAAGGCGGCCAGCTCCCCGACGGCCCGGAGAAGTTCGCCATGATGGGCGATCTGCTCGGACGGCTGCACGCATTGCCCGACGACGATTCCGTCAGCCGCCCGGGCGGAGCCAGCGGTGAGGACCCCAGCCGTGAGGGCGCGCCGCGTCAGGACCTGCTGGCCGCCCTGTCGTTTCTCGACGCCGTGGACACGAAGGTCGCGCCCGCCGAGCGCGAGCGATTCGAGCGCCTCAGGGCCAAGGTGCGCTCAGCCGATGACGGTCACGGCCTTCCGGAGGGCTTGCTGCACGGCAATCTCCTGCACGCCCCCGATCACGCGATCGTGAGCGAGCACGGGCCGGTCGCGATCAACTGGAAAGCGTCGGGGCGCGGACCGCGCCTCGCCGACCTCGCCTACCTGATCTGGGGCACCGGGTCGTGGAACCCACGCCGCCCGAACCAGGAGCGCATCGACGCTGCCGTCAACGCCTACCGCCGACACGTCGAGCCGACCGACGACGAACTGGACCGGCTCGAGGCGGTCATGTACATCCGGACGCTCTACCTCGCCTGCTTCGGCTACCGACGCGCCGCCACCAACGGCTCGACATTCAACGAGTGGGGCTTCATCAAACCACCCGAGTACTGCAGCGCGACCGCAGCCGCGGTCCGGGCCGCGTTCCGCGGTAGCTCGTCGGTACGCCAACGTAACGACCCCGGCTCGTCAAAGGCGCGGTCGAGTGCTCACACGCGCGCGCCGGTGGAGATCCCGCAGGAGATCTTCGAGCGAGTCAGTGCCCTATGCCTGGCATTGCCCGAGGTCACGGTGCGGGTCGACGAGTCACGAACCAGAGCGAGATCGACGGCACACACGTTCGAGATTCGCCGGAGGTCGTTCTGCTTGCTCATGGCACGGGAGGCCCCGACCGGCAAGCCCGTCCCGCTGCTCGTGTTACGCGCCTACCCCGACGACCGCGACGCGCTGGTGTCCACCGGCCGCCCGTACTTCGCCTCGCGAGCCGGCCGTGATCGCATCGGCGTGCTGCTCACTGAAGACACCGACTGGAACGAGATCCGTGATCTCGTGATCGAGAGCTACCGGATCCTCGCGCCGAAGAAGCTCATCGTCCAGCTCGACTAGTCCAGGAAATCAACCACAGTACGGCGCCGCCGCGAATACGCGTGCGAACACGAAAGCAGGGCAGCACGCCTCGCAAAGCAAGAAACCTGAGAATCGCCAGAT
>CAWCNP010000019.1:0-86772 GCA_963796885.1 uncultured Solirubrobacterales bacterium | reverse complement strand
GGCGATGTGGTCGAGCGCCTGGGCAGGGTCGGTGATCACGGTGATGCGGTCGCACTCGACCGACAGCGGCGCGATCCCGATCGACAGGTGGATCGTCGGCGACTCCGAGCTCGGCCAGCCACCGGATCCGCTCCACGCCCGCGCGCGTGTCGCGACCATCCCCCGTCGCTGAGTACGTAGATGAATCGCGGTCGCCGGGGATTCGTGATCTCGAGCTGGTCTGTGACGAGCTCGATCGCGTCGCCGGCGAACGCGGTGCCGCCGCCGGTCCGGATCCCCGGGACACGCGGCAGCGGGTGGCGGCCGTCGGCGAGCAGCGAGACGCCGTTTCCGAACAGTGCGGTCGCGCAGCGCCCGCCGATCTGGCGCAGCCCGTCGGTGAGGATCCAGGCGATCGGCCCGAGCGCGTACTCGTAGCCGCCCATCGACCCCGAGGTGTCGATGATCAGCCCGACGTGCGGCTCCTGGATCGGGGCGGTGACCTGGCGGATGATCCACCACGGGTGCGTGGTGACCGGTCGGCCGCCGGCATGCTCGGCTCGGCCGCGGGCGTAGGCGCGGCCGTTGAACCGGCCGCCGGGGGTGCGCTTGTCGATCTGCCGGGTGCCGACGGTCATCGCCCGGCGCAGCCGGTTGGCGTACCGGCGAGCCTGATGTACCTCGTCCGCGTACGGCGGGCGGTCGACGCCGCGGTCGGGCATCGTACCGGTCGGCAGCCCGGTGCCCCGCCCCCGCCCGAGCTTCGACCCGCCTTGGCCTCCGGCGGCCGCGTCTCGCAGCACTTGGCCGAGATCGATGTCGTGGTCGAGCTGCTCGAGCTGCCCGTCGCGGGCGGCCGTGATCGCCTGCTCGAGCGCGTCGGCGAGCGAGCCCGGCCCGCCCGTATCCCAGTCGCTCTCGTCTTCGCCGGCGCCGTCGCCGTGCGCGCCGGAGCCGCTCGGCTCCCCGCACCCCGCCGCCTTGGCTGACTGCTCCGGCTCACCGACGATCTCCCGGTATCTCTCGGCGGCGGCGTCGAGCCGCTCGAGGTCACCGTCGGGGATCCAGGTGACGCTCGCGTAGAGCTGGTCGAGCGCGGCGAGGTCGCGCTCGCCGAGCACGCGCTCCCAGACGGTGCGGATCGGCTCGAGGACGCCTGAGTCGAGGACGCCGTAGAGGGTGCGGGCTTGGAGGTAGGCGGTGCTGCGGCCTGCGAGGTCGCGGCTCGGCGCGGCGCCTGCTGCGAGGCTCGCGAGGATCTGCTCCGCGAACGCCGGCAGGATCACGTCGACGACTGCGGCCTGCAGCGCGCGCCGGACGAACCGGCCGCGCAGCGAGTCGGGTGGGAAGTCGCGGACCCCGTGGGCTTCCATCCGTGGCTCCTCGAGCAGCCGCCGGTCGGTGGCGAGCTGCCGGTCGCGCGGGTCCTCCGATTCCGACAGTGCGATGTCGTGTTCGATCGCCCATCGTTTGGTGTGCTTGGCGTGGAGGGTCTCGTGCAGCGCGACCCCGAACGTCCGCAGGATCGCCCGCTGCTCGAGCGCGCCGGCGGCGATCGCATCGCGGGGTCCGAGCAACGCGTCAGCGTCGAGGTACACGGTGCGGGAGTGGATCTCAATGTGCCCGGGGTCCGACAGGCCGGGGCCGATCAGCGCCCACACCGGGTACAGGTGCTGGAGAATCGCGGTCCAGTGGTCGGACAGGTCCTGGTAGACGGGGTCGAGCCGGCCGCGCTGCGCGACCGCGCGGTGGAGCTGCTGCACGAACACCGGCGGCCTGCGCGCGTTTGCGGGGCTCATGAGGTGACCGCCCGCGGGTAGCCGTGCAGGTTCGGCAGCCCGCTGCTCGCGGAGACGCGGTAGCGGCCGTAGCCGGCCTGGTCGAGCATCCGGCATGCCGCGGCCGCCTCGGCGTCCTGGATCTTCCCGGCTTGGACCTGCTCGTGCAGGTTGGAGGCGAAGAAGGCGAGCGCGGCCCGCTCGCCGACGCACTCGCTCATCCGCCATAGCGATTCGATGTCGCGGAACTGCGGGGTCCAGGCGAGCCCGTCCTCGCCGACGATTCGCTGGCGGTCGAGGCGCATCGCCTCGGCGACCAGCGACTGGGGCGCGCCGAGCTGCGCGAGCGCAGCCCAGTTGCTCGTGACCTCGAGTGTGGCCGGGAAGCGCGAGTGCCAGGCGTCGGGGATGTCGGTCGCGCCGACCAGCCCGGGGTTGTACGCCAGCAAGACCGCGAATCCGGGCCGGGCGATGACGGCCTCGCCGGTCGCCGCCAGATACAGCGAGAGCCGGCCGTCGAGGGTGGCGTTGATCGAGAGCAGCGCGACGTCGCGGGCGGTGTTGACCTCGTCGATCATCACCACCCACCCTTCGCGCATCGCCTGCACGAACGCCGATCGACGAGCTTGACCTGCCCGCCGGCGCCGGCGACCGGGACGTAGTCGTAGCGGAAGAAGAACTCGTCGGATGACGGCCCGGGCTGGAGCTCGACGAACCCGTAGAACGGGGCACCATGCCGCTCGATGACGCCGCGGCCGCGGCCGGTCCACAGGCGGTAGGCGATCGCGCGGGCGAGCTGGCTCTTGCCGGCGCCGGGCGGGCCGATCAGCCGCAGAAACGTCGACTTCGCCGGGTCCTGCATGTCGAGCAGCGCGAGCGCGAGCTCGTCGACGGGCGCGCCGTGCAGGCACGGCGGGTAGATTCGCTTGCCGTCGGGCAGCAGGATCGGCTCGCCTGGGGTGGCGAGCTCGAGCGCTGCGGTTGGTTCGGGCACGAGGTCTCCCTCGGCGGCCACCCCGTCGATCTGCGACAGGGCAGCGGTGATTGCGCTCATGCGCTTCTCCTTCTCAGAGGTTGGGCAGACGCACGAGCGCCCGCCGTACGGCGGGCGCTCGCGTCATGTGGGTCGTGGTAGGTGGGCGGTGGCGCTAGGTGCGCATTCCGCGGGGCGGCACGGGCGCGGCGAGGATCCGCTCCGGGCGCTCGATCGGCTGAACCCCGGCGAAGCCATCGCCAGAACCGAAGGCGCACACGCAGAGGCCGGCTGGCCGTGCGCTGGAGCGGAACAGGACACCGTCGAAACCGTGGGCAGCGAGCAGCGCGCCGGCTTCCTGGAACGCGGGCCACTGCGACCGCTCGGGCTTGGGGTCCGGCAGGCCGAGCGCTCTCAGCGCCGCGCGGCGAGACAGGTCGGCGACCCGAGGCAGGTTCAGTGAGAAGCGCCACAGGTCGCGGGGGAGCCACCGGTCGGGCGGCTCGCCGAGCTCAGCCAGCGCGCGATACCACTCGGCCCAGACCGTGTCGGGGTCCTGCGCCACATACAGACTGGCGACCTGCTCGCCGCGCTGCCAGCGCCCGTCCGGTGCCGGGTGGCCGGGCATCGGCGGCGCACCGGCGCGCACGTGCCGGAACCAAACCCCGGTCGTCGAGACCGCGGGTGTGTTCGCCGGCATCGCGCTAGCCGAAAGTCGGCGACTCGAGCTCGGCGACCACGCGCGAGACCTGCTCGTAGCCGCCCGCGGCGATCACATCGAGCGGCTTGCGATGCTCGAGCGCCGGGATCGGCTTGTTCAGCCAGACCGGCACCCGCTCGGCGCCGAGCACGGCGGTGAGCCGGTCGGCGATCGCTGAGAGCTCGACGAGCCGCTCAGCGCGCCGCCCGCGGGGCGCACGCTCGCGCCGCAGCCACGCGGACACGGTGCTCACCCCGGAGCCGGTCGCGCGCGCAATATCCCGGTCGCTCAGCGACGCGACCTCGCGCAGATGGATCGCCTCATCGGCGTACGCCAGCGACATACGCCTCAGTGTAGACGAAAACGAGCATAATACGAGCACGTAATGAGCCTCCTTTCATGGGGTTGTCGACCTCCCGCTTGGCATCAGCCCGCACAAGCTGCGGCACACCTTCGCCTCGATCCTCGTCGCGATCGGCAAGGATCCGACGTACGTGATGCAGCAGCTCGGGCACACCGATCCGGCCTTCACCCTCCGCGTGTACTCACACATGATGCGCCGCAGCGACGAGGAGCGGGAGGAGCTCAAAGCGCTGGTTGAGGGCCGGGTTTTGGCAGGGAAAAGGCAGGGAACGCGCATTTCCGCCTCTCGCGGCCTCCACGACGACCACCTCTAACCAACAGAAAAGCCCCGCATGAGCAGGGCGTCTCTGAAATCGGGGCGCCCGGATTTGAACCGGGGACCTCACCGACCCGAACGGTGCGCGCTACCAGGCTGCGCCACGCCCCGATGTGTCCAGTAAATCACAGGGACTCGAGTGCGAGCGGCCCGCGTGGGCCGAGAGCGCCTGCTACCCCCCGAGGATCTTCTTGACGACCTTCGTGGGACTGGGCACGCTGACCGTCGGCACCTCCACCTTGGGCAGCTGGACCTTCGGGACTGGGACCTTGGGGAGCGGCACGGTGGGCACGGAGACCGTCGGCGTCGTCACGGTAACCCCTCCCACCGTCACGCTGTGAGGCTCGGAGACGACCGGGAGCTTCGGCCCCGAACGGGTCGACGACGTCGAGTGGCTCGTGGACCCCGAGGGGCCCGAGGCGCCCGAGCTGCCCGAACCGCCCGAGCCGCCGGAACTCGTGGAGCCGGCGCTCGAGGACGAACCCGACCCGCCGCCGCCGCCGTGGCCGCCCGTGCTCGACTTCGTCCCCTTACCCGTCTTCCCCGATCCCCCGGCGCTGCCGGCGCGACCGCCACCGGCGGCGCTTCCAAGCCTCGATGCGTGATGACCCGCCGACATGATGCGCGCATGGGCGGCCGCCGGCACCGAACGGGCGGAGACGGCCTTGTACGTGTGCGTCGCGGTCGTGGTCGACGCGGTGCTCCGAACGCTCGCCGCAGCCGTGGAGAGCCGAGGCGCCGGATGGCTCGGGTGGCCGGCCACGGTGGTGGCCACCCCACCGCCCACCGCCGCCACCGCGAGCGCGGCCAGTGCTGTCGCGGCACGCCCGAGGCCGGTGGACGGACCCGACGGATCGAACCACCTCGCCGCGTTCTGCACGGTGGACAGGGCCGAGAAGCCGTGTGACGAGCCGGACGCGGCCGGCGTGTCCTCGTCGCCGCCGGAGCGATGCCAGCGGAGCCACGGGAACGGCAGCAGTGCGGCGATCTTGCCGATGACCGTGGGGGTCTTGAAGAATGACTCGTCGAGGCCGGCCATCCGGGCTTCGCGGCGGCAGGGCTGGCAGTGCGCGAGGTGGCGGGCCAGGAGGCGGCGTTGCCGGATGCCGAGCTTGCGCAGCAGGGCCGGGTCGTCCACACCGATGATCGTCTGGACCCTCTGGCAGCGCCGTCCACTGATCAGCTCGTTGTACTCCTCGGTCAGCCGGCGGCGAGCGCGGAACAGGTTGCTCTCGACCATCGCCTGGGACATGTCCAGCCGCTGGCTGATCTCGGCGTAGGAGAGGCCAGCAAGTTCACGCATCACGATGATCTTGTGATGGGTCTCCGACAGGCCGTAGAAGGCGCCCCTCAGGTCTTCCAGCGACTGCTTGGTCTCGAGCTCGCCGTCGGTGGTCGCGAAACTCTGGACCGCCTCGACCTCGCCGCCTTCATCGGCGTCGGTTTCGGCCCCCAGGGGGACCTCCCGCACGCGCCGCGTGCGGCGGAACTCGTCGATGCACGAGTTCTTGGCGATCTCGTAGATCCATGGTTTGAAGGCGATTGCCTGGTCGGTCTCGCGCAGGCGGCGCAGGGCGGAGATGAAGACCTCCTGGACGAGGTCCTCGGCGCGGGCGTGATCCCCGACCATGCCGTAGATGTAGGAGGCGATCCGGGGCCGATAGCGGGCGTACAGCTCCTCGAACGCCTGGTCACTTCCCTGCCTGACGGCAGCGACCAGCTCGTGCTCGGTGCACGCCGGTGCGGGTTGGGTCACGCTTAGCGCGAATGACATGACCTAAGTGGGCTATCCCGGGCGCGAGGCACGCTCCGAACCTAACGTCATCTGAACTGTACCGTTTATTGGAGACCTGTAGCTCCAATTGTTGACCGGAAAGGCCGGTTCTAAACGACCGATGTGCCAAATAATGCGTTGAGACCATCCGCCCGACCCGGCATACTCCTATTCATGTAGCAAACGGCAAAGGAGGAACCTGACCGATGGCCAATCACCTGACGCCCAGTGAGCTCGCTCGGGAGGCAGGGCTCGAACGTCGAGACGTGATTTCCAAGTGCGTCCAACTGGGTGTCCCGATCTTCAACGGTCGCATCGACAAGACACTGTTCCTCTCCAGCCTTCGCGAGTACGCCGGCCAGCAGAAGTCGCGGGCCGCCACGGCTTAGCCGTTTGATTAATGGCCCGGCATGCGCCGGGCCCGTTTAATCCTGCGCCGACTGCCTTAGCAGGGCCGAGGTGGTTTGCTCAAGAATCTTGCGCCAGGCGCGGGTCTTCTCGCGCTCGGCCTCGAAGTGCTTGACCACCTTCCGCACGCGCGTGGCCGAGATCTCAATCCCATGGCGCGCGCAGATGCGCTTGAACCGCTGGTAGTCCGCGGCCAGCTTGATCGTCACGGACTGGAATCCGTGGCGTGCGATGTCAACCCGAGAGCTGTAGTTCATGACGCTGGTCTGGAACATCAGCTCGTCGTTGGGCTCGGGCTCAATCAGGATGATGTCGACGCCCGGGTAGCGCTCCTCCCAGCGGCGGGCCAGCTCGTGCAGGCGCTGATAGGCGAGCAGCTTGAACGACTGATAGCCGATCTGCGGGAATCCCATCTCCGAGATCCGGCGCGCCCGCGAGCCGGTGCTGGTCGGGATGGTCTGGTCGAAGTCGTTGACGAACGGGACCAGGGGGTTGACCACGACGATGAACTTCGCCCCGGCCTCAACCGCGATGTCGAGGTTGGTCGTCGACAGGATCCCGCCGTCGATCAGCTCGCGGTCCTTGACCTTGACCGGTTTGTAGATCATCGGCAGCGCGGTCGACGCGCTGACGGCTTTGGAGATCGGCACGTCGTCCCAATCCTCGGCGCCGAACACGACCCGCTCGCAGGTGTCGAGGTCGGTGGCGGCGAGATAAAGCTCGTTCGGCAGCAGGCGGAAGTCATCGGTTCGGTCGGGATCGGACAGGATCGTGCGCACGTAGCGTTCGATCCCATCGCCCGAGTACAGCCCGGACGGCAGGGCCTCGGCCAGTCCCACGGCGATGTCGACCGCCGAGACCTCACCGAGGTCGCGGATCAGGCGACGCACGAGGCTGACCAGCCGCAGCGGGAGCAATAGCCCCTTGGTGACAAATTCGCCGTAATTGGGGCGCAGCAGCGAGCTGACCCGAGCATCGGGGAATGGTGTCGGCACCTGCTGGACGATCACGCGCATCATCTCCTCCGGCGTGACCCCGTTGGCCACGGCCGAGGCGACGAACGCCCCGGCGCTGGTGCCGACGTACACGTCGAACTCATTGACGGTGCGGTTGACCGAGAGGAGATCCAGCGCCCGCAGGGCGCCGATCTCGTACACGCCTCCGGTGAAACCACCGCCGCCGAGGACCAGCGCGGATTTTGAGCGCTTGGGACGCCTGCGCCCCGTGGACTCAGGGGATCCGGCGGTCGGCCGCTCGGTCGCCCCAGTCTCGAGCTTGACAACCTTGCCCATTAGCCATCCGATTGTAAGGCGGAACCCATCCCGACAGGCGCAGCTTTCGCCGCCCTGATCGGTTATATACGCTCGATGGGGCGGTTTGTTGCCACGCTGGCGGCAGTCTCCGCGCTGCTCGTCGGCCCCTCAATCGCGGCCGCCAAGACGGCCCCGGCCCAGCGTAGGCTGGATCGGGCACTGTCGAAATACCTGCGCCAGGCAGGCGGCCACGACGGCGCCTACGTTGTCGATCTGACCGCGGGCAGGACGCTGTTTGCCTCGCACGCCTCGGTCGCGAGGCTGCCGGCATCGGTGGAAAAGCTCTATACAACGTCCACGGCGCTGTTTCGCTTCGGGCCGGGAGCGAGGCTCAGCACCAGCGTATTCGGGGTCGGGTCGCTGCGCTCCGGGGGCGCCTGGCACGGAACGCTGTTCCTGAAAGGAGGCGGTGACCCGACGTTCGGCTCCGCCGCCTTCGACCACCAGGCCTACGGTACGGGCGCCACCATGGGACAGCTGGTCGGCCACCTGATCCGGCGACAGGGGATCCGCTCGGTGGCGGGTCACATCGTCGGCGACGAGTCGTACTTCGATTCGCTGCGCGGCACGCCAGCCACCGGGTATCAGACCAGCGGTTACGTCGAAGGGGAGCTCAGCGCGCTGTCCTACAACCGTGGCTTCGCCGACCCGGACGGGCTCTCGTTCGTGCCCCGCCCAGCCCTGTACGCGACCAAGCAGTTCGTGCACGCGCTGCGCTCAGACAAGGTCACGGTCGCCCGCCACGTACGGATGTTCACCGGCAAGACCCCCGCCCGGGCCAAGCTGCTCGCCGTCGTGCACTCACCCAAGATCTCGACATTGATCCAGATGACCAACACGCCCTCGGACAACTTTTTCGCCGAGATGCTGCTCAAGGGGATCGGAGCCGGATTCGATGGGGCCGGCAGTACGGCGGCCGGCGCGCGCGTGGTGCGCCAGCAGATGGCCGCGAGCTTCGGGATCCATCCCAAGCTCGATGACGGCTCAGGATTGTCGCGCAACGACGCGACCTCGCCGCGGGACGTGGTCACGCTGCTGCGTGCCATGCGCAGCAACCGCCCGTTTGTCAACTCGCTGGCCGTGGCGGGAGAGACGGGGACGATGGCCGGCGAGATGCTCGGCACTCGCGCCGCGGGCAACTGCCACGGCAAGACGGGCACGCTGAGCGACGTGGCCAACCTGGTCGGCTACTGCACGGGCAAGGACGGCCACCTGCTCGCGTTCGCCTTCCTCATGAACGGACTCGGCAACGCCGACGCCGGACACGCCATCGAGGACGAGATGGGCATCGCCGTCGCTCGTTACGACGGCTAGCTGGTGCATCCAAACCGCTACGATCACGTGGCGGGCGGCGCCGGGTCATTCGATTGGGGAGTCATTTGTCCGGGGTTCCGAAGGTCGAGGCGTTGCGGCCATGGTGACGCCGGAGGAGATTGCCAGCGTCGAGATCTTCGCCGATCTCGAGGCCGAGCAGCGCGAGCGGCTTTCGTTGGCCGCCGCCGATATCAGCCTCCAGGCCGGGGAGTACGCGGCCCACGAGGGCGACGATCGCGCTCTCTTTGCCGTCCTCGACGGCGAGATCGAGCCGGTCAAGCAGTCCGACGGGATCGAGCAGGTCGTCGGTCGGCGCCTACCGGGCGAGATCTTCGGCGAGTTTCCCCTGGTCTTCGGGAGCGTGTTCCCGGCGGGCCGGAAATGAGCCGGGCGGATCACTGGACGCTGGACCGCGATCCCTACCTCCTCGAGACCAGCGTGCCCGGGGCTTCGCCTGCGGCGACGTACGCTTCGGGCCCATCAAACGCGTGGCGGCTGCGGTTGGCGAGGGCAGCATGGCGATCGCCTTCGTCCACCAACACCTGCGGGAGTCGGCCGAGGCTACGGTGAGTCGCTGAGCAGCGCCCGCAGCCCCTCTTCGTCGAGCACCGCGACGCCCAGCCGCTCGGCATTGGCCAGCTTGGAACCGGGACTGTGCCCGGCCACCACGTAGGCCGTCTTCTTCGACACCGAGCCCGTCACCTTGCCTCCGGCGGCGACGATCCGCTCGGTCGCCTCCTCGCGAGTCAGGGTCGGAAGCGTCCCTGTGAGTACGAACGCCTGGCCGGCCAGCTTGCCCTCGCCGGGTGGCGGACCCGCCTCCTCGAACTGCAGCCCTTGGGCCTTGAGATCGGCGATCAGCTCGCGCATCTGCGGATCGGCCAACTGGTCGTGGATCAGGGCCGCCATCTTTGGTCCGACACCCTGTGTCTGCTCGATCTCCTCGGGGCCCGCCGCCAGCAGCGCGTCGACCGTGCGGAAGTGTGCGGCCAGGTTGCGGCCGGTCACATATCCGACCTCTTCGATCCCGATCGCGAATAGCACGCGGCCGAACGGCTGCTGTTTGGAGGTCTCGAGCGCGCGCATGAGCTTGTCGGCTGACACCTGCCCGAACCCGTTCTGCTCGGCCACCTGCTCGGCCGTGATCCGGTAGAAGTCGGCCGCGGTCCTGACCCAGCCGAGATCCATGAACAGGGTCACCTGCTTCTCGCCCAGGCCGTCGATGTCCATCGCGCCGACGAAGTGCGTGAGGAGCTGCCAGCGCCGGCCGGGGCAGACCAGGTTCGGGCAGCGCGTGAACACCGAGCCCTCCGGCTTGACCGTGGCCGTGTCGCAGACCGGGCACCGGGCGGGCGGGTGCGGGGCCGGCGGCCGGCCCCTGCGCTCGGCCACGTGCGGCGCCGGCGAGAGCACCTGCGGGATCACATCGCCCGCCCGGAGCACGATCACGTCCTCGCCGATGCGGATGTCCTTGCGCGCCAGGTCCTCCTCGTTGTGGAGAGTGGCCTGCTTGATCGTGACGCCTCCGACATGCACCGGCTCGAGCATCGCGAACGGGTGCAGGTCTCCGAACTTGCCGGGATTCCAGCCGATGTCGTT
Organism: uncultured Solirubrobacterales bacterium; assembly: GCA_963796885.1. GTDB lineage: Bacteria > Actinomycetota > Thermoleophilia > Solirubrobacterales > Solirubrobacteraceae > Palsa-465. Next base: position 76,255 of record CAWCNP010000019.1, on the reverse strand, counting down.
GAGCTTCGTGACCGCGGTGGTCGGCGGGAACTTCCAGGCGATCGCCCACCGCGGCTCGCGGCCGACCACGCCCAGCCGACGCTGGAGCTCGACCGTGTTGACCTTGATCACGGCGCCGTCAATCTCGAAGTCGAGCGAGCCGCGACGCTCTTCCCAACCCTTGCAGCGAGCCACGACCTCGTCCTCGGTGGTGAGCTTCTTGACGTCGGGATGGACTGGGAAGCGGTGTTCGCGCAGCCACGCGAGGGCATCCCAGTGCGCGTCGAAGCTGATGCCCTCGGTGGCGCCGATCGCGTAGGCCCAGAACGACAGGGGGCGGTCGGCGGCGAGTCTGGGGTCGAGTTGGCGGATCGTCCCCGCCGCCGAGTTGCGCGGGTTCATGAACGTCGACAGCCCGGCCTCGGCCCGACGCTCGTTGAGCTTGGTGAAGTCCGGCAGCGACATGTACGCCTCGCCCCGGACCTCGACCATCGCCGGTGGGTTCGCCATGTCGAGCTTGAGCGGGATCCCTGGGATCGTCCGCAGGTTGTGGGTCACGTCCTCGCCAATCTCGCCGTTGCCGCGCGTGGCGCCGCGCTCGAACAGGCCGTTGCGGTAGATGAGCGAGATCGCCAGGCCGTCGATCTTCGGCTCGACCACATACTCAAAGTCCGGATCCTCGATTCCCTCGCGCGCCAGGTGGTTGCGCATGCGCGCGATCCAGGCGCGCAGCTCGTCGGCACTGCGCGCATTGGCCAGCGACAGCATCGGCTGCGGGTGGCGCACCTTGACGAGGTCGCTGACCGGCTCGCCTCCGGTGCGCTGCGTCGGCGAATCGGGCGTGACCAGCTCGGGATGCTCGGCCTCGATCGCCCGCAGCTCGTCGATCAGCGCGTCGTACTGATCGTCGCCGATCTCGGGGTCGTCGAGTACGTAGTAGCGGTAGCCGTGGTGGTCGAGTTGCTGGCGCAGCTCCGCCGCGCGGTGGTTCGGATCGGAGGTTTTGGCCGTGCTCCGCGCCGCGCTCATCCCTCGACCTCGCTGGTCGCCGGCGCGATCAGCCTGGTCAGGTCGTGCTGCTGCAGGGCATCGAGCCCTTCTCGGTCGGTGAGGTCGAAGTGGATCGGGGTGAGCGCGATCTTGCCCCGCGCCACCGCCGCCAGATCGGTGTCCGTCTCCTCGCGCTCGAAGCTGGCGTCGCCGTAGATGCGGTACAGCCGCCGCCCGTCGGTTCCCTTGTCGATCAGCGCCAGCTCGTCGTGGTAGACCCGCTTGCCCAGCCGCCCGACCTCGACCCCCGTCGGCTCGACGCCGGGAACGTTGATGTTCAGAAGCGTGCCGGAGGGAAGCGGCACAGCCTCCAGATCGGCGACCAGCCGGGCCGTGAACTTGGCCGCGGCGTCGAAGCTGAACCCCGATCCGTGGCGGAAGTCCTGCTCGAGCGAGGGCGACTGCTGGGACACGGCAATCCCCGGCAAGCCAAGGATGATCGCCTCCAGCGCCGCCGCCACCGTGCCCGAGTAGGTGATGTCGTCGCCGAGGTTCGAGCCGTGATTGATGCCCGAGACAACGAGTTCGGCCTCGAAGTCCTCGATCAGCCCCAGCCGAGCCAGGCGTACGCAGTCCACCGGGGTTCCGTCGGTGGCGAAGCCGACGGTTCCGTCGGGAAACGTCATCTCCTGCACCCACAGTGGGCGGCGCGTGGTGATCCCGCGCGCGATCGCCGAGCGGTTGCCGTCGGGAGCGATGACGGCGAGCTCGATCCCGGAGAGCGTGAGAAGCGCACGACGAAGTGCCTGGAGCCCGGCGGCCTCGATTCCGTCGTCATTGGTCAGCAGGACACGCACGCTTTTGATGCTAGATGGTGGGGCGGCTGACGGCGAGTGCGCCAGCGATCGCGCTCACAACCGCCAGCGGCTGTTCGCTCAGCTGGCGCCAGGTGATCCGGATCACTCTGTAGCCAGCGGCCACAAGCATCATGTCCTTGCGCCGGTCGCGCTCGAACGCACCGCGATGGCCATGGAACCTGTAGCCGTCGACCTCGAGGATCAGGCGCTGATCCGGCCATAGGCAATCGACTGGCCAGCCCTCGACGACCGCCTGATACACCGGCCGAGGCAGGCGTGCCTGGGCGATCAGCCGGCGCATCCGCTGCTCGGCCTTCAGCGGTGTGTAGTCCCACTCGCCCTCGGCCTCCAGCGCAGCCCGCAGGCGAGCTACGCCAGCTCGCCTACCAGCGCGATCGAGCGCCTGTGCAAGGGCGCGATCGTCGATCAGTTTCTGCACCCGCGCCTCGCCGAGCGCGTGATCCAGCGCGTAGTCCTCGGCGGTGGCCGCGAGGTCGACCAGGGTCCGGGCCGGGGCGGTGAGCGGGATACCGTGCCTGGTCGCGCGGTCCACGGCAGCCAGTCGAGAAACGCGATGGACGGTGATCGCCTGCCGGCTCCGGCCGTTGCGCCCGACTACCGTGAGCGCCACCTCCCCGTTCGGCGCTGGCGTGAGACCCCATACCGCTCCCGCCGAGGCGTGGCTGAGCAGCGCGTGAGGTCCACAGGCCAAAACAGCACCCAGTTCACGGGCGCCGGGTAGCGGGATCGGATTGCCGACGAGGTAAACGCCGCGGTAGATGCGATGGATGAGGCTGCGGTGTGCGCGGGACTCGATCGCTCGCCGACCGATCCCCGCCAACTGCAGCTGCGACGTGGTGATGAGCCCGAGCTGCTGGGCCGCGATCCACGCCACGGCCCGGTCTCCACCTCCGTTCGCCCGAACAAAGTGACAAACGTCCCGATCTGGGACAACCTTGGTCAGATAAGCCCCTGGGAGGGGCTTATCTGAGGTCGATAGGGCCTCGGGGGAACCGTTGTCACGTTTTCCGGATTGTGCCGAGGGGGCCATTACCTATCAGAGGCCGCCAACGCGCCCGCCCCACCCCTTCGTTGCGAAGTTTTTACACCCCGAGCACCCTTTCGCCGCCATAGCCAACGCCGGCCAGATACAGCCCGTACGCCGGCGCCGTCGGCCCCGCCGCCGACCGCGGCGCGCCGTCCAGCAGCGCCACGAACGACTCGAGCGATCGCCGCCCACCCGAGACCTCGAGCATCGTCCCCACGAGCACCCGATTCATATGACGCATGAACGCGTCCGCCTCGATCCAGAATTCGACCAGTCCCTCGGAGCCGCCGGTCTTCCAGAACGCCCCGAACACCTCACGCGAAAAGCGCACGTGATCGGTCTCGGTCGGGGTGAAGGCGGTGAAGTCGTGCACTCCGACGAGCGCCGCCGCGCAGGCGTCCAGAGCGGCGATATCGATGACGTGAGGCCAGTGCAGCGCCCGGCCGCGCTGGAGCGCACTGCGGGCGCGGCGGTTGAGCACCAGATATGTATACGCGCGGCTGGTGGCATCAAAGCGCGCGCTGAATCCCTCGGACGCCGGCTCACACGAGAGTGCCGCTACATCCTCGGGCAGCAGCGCATTGAGGCCCGCCACGGGCAAAGACTCGCCCTCGTAGCTGGCGACCTGGCCGAGCGCGTGTACGCCGGCGTCGGTCCGGCCACCCACCGTCAGCGGCACCGCGTCCGTGCGCAGAAGGACGCACAGCGCCCGCTCGACCTCGGCCTGCACCGTCCGTTCGCCGGGCTGGGCGGCCCAGCCGGCGAATTCGCGCCCGTCGTACTCGAGAACCAGCCGGGAAACCACCCCGAGGCCGGCTGCCCTAGACCAGCTCGAGGAAGACCATCTCCGTCGAGTCCGACTGCCGCGGCCCGAGCTTCAGGATCCGCGTGTAACCCCCGGGCCGCTCCGAGTACCGGGGCGCGACCTCCTCGAACAGCTTGTACACGGTGAACTTGTCCTGCCCGAGGGCCGCCAGCGCCTGGCGGCGGGCGTGGAGGTCACCGCGCTTGGCCAGCGTGATCAACTTCTCCACCTCGGGCTTGACCGCCTTGGCCTTGGCCTCGGTGGTCTGGATCCGCTCGTGCTGAATGACCTCCTTGCTGAGGTTCATCAGCAGCGACTTGCGGTGCGAGGCGCTGCGGCTGAGTTGATATCGCTGACGCTGGTGGCGCATGACGGATGCAGACCTTACTCGCCTCGGAGCCCGAGGCCGCGCGCGTGCAGGGTCTCGATGACCTCGTCGATCGACTTCTTGCCGAAGTTGGGAATCGCGTTGAGCTCCGATTCGGTCTTCGTCACCAGATCGCCGACGGTCTGGATCCCCGCCCGCTTGAGGCAGTTGTAGGAACGAACGCCGAGCTCGAGTTCCTCGATCAGGATGTCGTCCATCGCGTTGGGCTGCCGGGCCGGGCCTCCGGCACCGGTGCCGCCCGCCAGACCCGGCTCGAGCGCGCCGGCGTCGCCGGCCGCCCGCAGCTCGGTCACCCGATCGGGATCGGTGAAGATGGCTAGCTGAGAGATGAGGATCTCGGCCGCCTCGCGCAGTGCAGCGGGCGGATCGATCGAACCGTCGGTCTCGATGTCGAGGGTCAGCTTGTCGAAGTCGGTCTTCTGGCCGACACGAGCCTGCTCCACGTTGTAGGCCACGCGGCGCACGGGCGAGAAGATCGAGTCGATCGGGATCACCCCGATCGGCTGATCGGGAGACTTGTTCTCCTCCGCCGGGCGGTAGCCCCGGCCGCGGCCGATGGTGAGATAGACCTCGAGCTTGGTCTTCTTCTCGAGCGTGGCGATGTGGGTGTCGGGGTTGAGGATCTCCACGCCGGAGGGCAGGTCGATGTCCTTGGCCGTGATCTCGCCGGGACCGGTGACAACAAGGGGCGCCTCGATCTCGGTGGCATCGCTGTGCATCCGGCAGACAACGCCCTTGAGGTTGAGAACGATGTCGGTGACGTCCTCCTTGACGCCGCGGATGGTCGAGAACTCGTGAGCGACGCCCTCGATCCGCACGCTGGTCACGGCCGCGCCGGCCAGCGACGAGAGCAGCACGCGCCGTAGAGAATTGCCAAAGGTGTAGCCGAAGCCCCTGTCGAGCGGCTCGATCGTAAACGAGCCGCGGTTGTCATCGACCGACTCGCTGGAGATTCGTGGGACTTGGAAGTCAAGCATCGGGGTCCTAACGTCGTGGGGTTCCTGCCGCCGCCACGGCGGCTGTCATCGTCGGCCGGCGCCATCGGCCGGACGACTGAAAGCTTGGGTCTACTTCGAGTAAAGCTCGACGATCAGCTGCTCCTGCACGGGCGCGGCGATCTCGCGCCGCTCCGGCTTGCGAAGCACCTTCGCCGTGAGTGAGTCGTGGTCGGCCTGCAACCATGCCGGCACCTGGCCAGTCAGCTCGGTGGCGTCGCGAATCACCTGGCTCGCGGTGGAGCGCGGGTGGATCGCGATCACATCGCTGTCACGGAGCTGATAGCTCGGGATGTTCACGCGCCGACCGTTGACGGTCCAGTGGCCGTGGAGGATCAGCTGCCGGGCCTGACGGCGCGAGGCAGCAAAACCGAGCCGGACCAGCACGTTGTCGAAGCGGCACTCGAGCATGCGCAGAAGGTTCTCGCCGGTGATTCCGGGCTGACGCGAAGCCTTCTCGTAGTAATTGCGGAACTGCTTCTCGAGCACGCCGTAATAGCGGCGGGCCTTCTGCTTCTCGCGCAGCTGGACGCGGTACTCGCTCTGCTTCTGGCGACCGCGGCCGTGCTCTCCGGGCGGATACGAGCGGCGCTCGACGCCGCACTTGTCGGTCAGGCAGCGCTCGCCCTTGAGGAACAGCTTCTGTCCCTCGCGGCGGCACTGCTTGCACTGGGGTCCGGTGTCGCGGGCCATGCTTACACCCTCCTCCTCTTCCGCGGACGGCACCCGTTGTGCGCCTGCGGAGTCACATCCTTCACGCCGGTCACCTCGAGGCCGGCAGCCTGCAGCGAGCGGATCGCCGTCTCGCGTCCCGATCCCGGACCCTTGACGAAGACCTCGACCTTCTGCAGTCCATGCTCGATCCCCTTGCGAGCGGCCGCGTCAGCGGTCACCTGGGCGGCGAACGGAGTCGACTTGCGCGAACCCTTGAAGCCAGCGCCACCGGCTGACTCCCAGGCGATCACGTTGCCCTCGCGATCGGTCAGCGACACGATCGTGTTGTTGAACGAAGTCTTGATGTGGGCCTGGCCGACGGGGATGTTCTTGCGGACCCGTCGGCGGCCACGCTGCGGTCTACGCGGGGCGGGCATTACTTCTTAGCTGCCTTCTTCTTTCCGGCCACCTGCATGCGTTTCGGACCCTTGCGCGTGCGCGCGTTGGTCTTCGTGTTCTGGCCACGAACGGGCAGGCCGCGGCGGTGGCGCAGTCCGCGGTAGGAACCGATCTCCTGCAGCCGCTTGACGTTCTGCGAGCGCTCCCGGCGAAGATCGCCCTCGACGGTGAGCGAGCTGTCGATCGCCTCGCGCAGCTTCACGACCTCATCGTCGGTGAGGTCGCGCACGTAGGTGTCGGGCGAAACTTCGACCTTGGCCAGCACCTCGTTGGACCTCGAGCGCCCGATTCCGTAGATGTATGTGAGGCCGATCTCGACCCGCTTGTTGAGGGGGATATTGACTCCAGCGATCCGTGCCATTAGTGCTGCTCCTCGTGGGTGTGGCCGCACCGAGAGCGGACTCTGACGGTGCATGACAAGGACGCAGGGAGCGTGGCGCATCGCAAGATGCGCGAGCGACCGAGGACGCCGCCAGGCGCCGTCAGGGGTCGCTCGAATGCGGGCATATCTACGAGGAGTAGCACTAGCCCTGCCGCTGCTTATGTCGCGGATTTGAGCAGATCACGAGCACCCGCCCCTGACGGCGGATGATCTTGCACTTTTCGCACATCGGCTTGACCGAGGGTCGTACTTTCACGCTCGTTCGCTCTCGTGAGTGATTCCATTAGTTCTCTCAGCCCGGCTCTGGAGACCGCTTCAGGCCGCCGCTACCGCGCTGAGAACGGCACGCAGCGCCAAGGTCGCGCTACGAGCGCCAACGTGCGATGTTAGCAAGGGAGGTCTTTTCAGGCCGCGGCCAGGCCGTTGCCGGCCTCGTGCCACGGAGTGAGGATCCTGGGGCCCGCGGCGGTGATGGCGATCGTGAACTCGAAATGGGCCGCCAGCGAGCCGTCCTGGGAGTAGATCGCCCAGTGATCCTCGCCGATGCGCACGGCATGGCGCCCGGCCGTGACCATCGGCTCGACGGCCAGAACCATGCCTTCCTCCAGCGGAATTCCGCTCCCCGGATTGCCATAGTTGGGGATCTGAGGCTCCTCGTGCATGCTGCGACCGATCCCGTGGCCGACGAGCGTCCTCACGATCGACAGACCGGCCGCCTCGACGTGCTCCTGGATCGCGTGGGAGACGTCACCGAGCCGGTTGCCGACACGGCACTGCTCAACGGCCACGAACAGAGATTCCTCGGTCACCGTGAGCAGCTTGCGCGCCACCGGGCTGATCGCCCCGACGGGAAACGTGCGGGCGCCGTCTGCCACCCAGCCGTCGAGGATCACCCCGATGTCGACCGACAGGATGTCGCCACGATCCACCTTGTAGGGCCCGGGGATGCCGTGCACGATCATCGAGTTGGGCGAGGCGCAAATCGAACCCGGAAAGCCGCGGTAGCCCTTGAAGGCGGGCTCGGCCCCCTGCGAACGGATGAACTTCTCCGCCGCCTGGTCGAGTTCGAGCGTGGTGACGCCGGGCCGGATCTTGCCGGCCAGGAGATTCATCGTCCGGACCAGGATGGCTCCGGCCGCGGCCATGCGATCGATCTCCTCGGGCGTCTTCTTGATGATCACGTTTCGCCTCACACGTCCTCTTCGAGTCTCAGGGTCGCGATCACCGCCCGGATGTGATCATTGACCTCGGCAGGAGCCCGGGTCCCGTCGATCCGTCGCATCAATCCCTGCTTGTCGTAGTAGTCGATCAGGGGCTCGGTCTGCTCGTGGTACACGCGCAGACGGTTGCCGATCACCTCGGGCTTGTCGTCGTCGCGCTGGATCAGTCGCGAGCCGTCCTGGTCGCAGACCCCCTCGCGCTTGGGCGGGTCGAACTCGACGTGGTAGTTGTGGCCGGACTTCACGCACACACGCCGGCCCGACAGTCGGCGGACGACCTCCTCGTCGGGGACGTCGACCAGCAGCGCCGCGGTGATCCGGCGTCCGAGTCCCGACAGCTGTTTGTCGAGGGCCTCGGCCTGGGCGATCGTCCGCGGGAATCCGTCGAGGATGAAACCGTCGCGCGCGTCTTCCTCCTGCAGGCGTTCCGCGGCCATGGCCAGGATCAACTGATCGGGAACCAGCTCTCCGGCATCCATGTACTGCTGCGCCTCCTCGCCAAGCTCGGTGCCCTCCCTGACGTTTGACCGGAGCATGTCCCCGGTAGAGATGAACGGCAGCTGGAAATCTTCGCGCAGGCGGTCGGCCTGCGTGCCTTTGCCCGCCCCCGGCGGGCCAAACAGAATCAGGTCTAACTCCGACACGAGACGTCACTGTATCGGTACAGCTACCGCCTGGGCGGATGCCTTGATCTCAGACACTGGGCCGGCTTCCGTGCCGGCCCTTCCCGTCCTGTGCCTGCGCCCCCACTCTCTCGCCCCCATGGTCCGTGCCCCTGCCCTACCGTGGTCTATCTCGCGGGCCGAGCCCCTCGTGGAGGCCTGGATCACTCAAGCGGCGATCGGCAGCCTAGAGGTCGAGTTGCCTCTTCACCCCAGGGATCGACCCCAGACTTTCCCCCCCCACCCTCCCCGGGGGAGTCCATGCCGGCCCTGAGGTACCCCGCCCCCAGGCGCGCCTCCTCGATCACCCCGGCCAGCTCGATCCAGCCACTGAACACCCGCGCCCTCCCGCCACCGACCGAAACCGACCCCTGGATCGGATTCGAGGAAGGCTCGATCATCAGATACATGTGGGTGAGCGTTCGGTCCACGCGTGAAGCATCACCCTTCAGGCCGGCGTTCGCACCAGGCAGCCACCCCAGGATTTGGGCGGCGCACGGCTCGGCTGCCGCCCTTACACTCGGCTCATCAAAACACCATTATCTGGGTAAACAAGGCCAATGCCGGTACGGGAGACGCCCGACCGCCGCGGAAGGGCGGTACGAGGAAGAAGCGGGTTACTCGAGCGCGAGAAAGCGCTGGGCCTGATTGACGAGGTACTGGACACGGCGATGCGGGGCGGCGGCCAGGCGCTGCTGATCGAGGGCCACGCGGGGATGGGCAAGACGCGGTTGCACGAGGCGGTGCTCGACGGCGCGCGGGCGCGTCGGATGCGCGTGCTGCGGGCCGCCGGCGCCGAACTCGAGCGCGAGATCGCATACGGAGTTGCGGCGGCACTGTTGAATGCCCGCCTGCGGCTCCTGAGCGGGAACGCGCGCGAGGCCGCGCTCAGCACTCACGGCCTGTTCAACCTGCTGGCCTCGGACCCGGAGGGACCCCCGGCACTGATCGCCCTGGACGATCTGCATTGGTGCGACACCGCCTCGCTCGAGCTCGTGCTGTACGCACTGCACCGCCTCGAGGAGCTCCCGATGGCCCTCGTCATGACGCGCCGCCCCTCCCTGGGCGTTTCCTCCACCGAGGCGCTTGACCGCATCGCCCTGCATCCGCGCGTGACGGTGCACACGCTCTCGGCGCTGAGCGACGAGTCGGTGGGCGAACTGACCCGGCAGGTGTTCGGCGAGCGGGCCGACGACGCCGTCATCGACGCCTGCCACGATGCGACGTCGGGCAATCCGTTCTACGTGCGCGAGCTGCTGGTCGCGCTGCAGGAGGAGGATGACCTGCCCAGCGAGGAGCTGGCCGAGCGCGCCCGCGCGCTCGCACCCCCGGCGGTGATCCGAAGTCTGCGCGTGCGCGTCGGTCGCGTGGGGGCCGCCAGCGCGGCGCTGGCACGCGCCGTGTCTGTGCTCGGCGATGATGCCCCGCTCAGGCAGGCGGCCGAGCTGGCGGGGCTGAGCGTCGGGGAGGCCGTGGCGGCCTCCGACTCGCTGGCGGCGGTCGACATTCTCCTCGCGCGCGAACCCCTTCGCTTTGTGCATCCGCTGGTCCGCCACGCGATCGCGGGCGACGTTCCCGTGTCCGAACTCGCGAGCCGCCACCTCGACGCCGCGCGGCTATTGGCCCGCGAAGGCGCCGACCCAGAACTGGTCGCCGCGCACCTGCTCCACGGCCGCGCGCAGGGCGAGGACTGGGCGGTCGGACAGTTGCGGGCCGCCGCGGGCGACGCGATGACCCGCGGCGCTCCGCACTCGGCCGTCCGCTACCTGCGCCGTGCTGTGGAAGAGCCGCCGTCCGATGAGCAGCGAGCCGCGCTGTGGGCCGAGCTGGGGACGGCCGAGGCAGCCGCGGGGTTGCCCGACGCGGCCGAGCACCTCGAGCGGGCCGCGGGCGCCACCACGGATCCACGCCGGCGTGCCGAGTTGGCCCTATACCGAGGGCATGCGCTGTATGTCCGTGGCCGCCACCAGGAGGCAGCCGCCGCCTACGAGGACGGGCTGGCCGAGTTGGCCGGCCGCTCGGCGGGTGCGGAGGCGATGGAGATTCACGACGCGCTGCAGACGGGGTTTGTCGCCACCGGCGCGCTGCTGCCCGAGCTCCAGGACCGTTCGGCCGAGCGCTCGGCGCAGTTGCTGGCGCGAGCGCGGCCCGGGCCGCAAACTCACGGCCGGCGGCAGATCCTGGCGCAGGCCGCGCTGCACAGCGCGCTGGCCGGCGAGCCCGCCGAGGCGACGCTCGAGCTGGCCGAGGGCGCGTGGGACGGTGGCCGTCTGCTCGAACGCGAGACCGCCGACGGCCCGGCCTGGAGCCTGGTGGCCCTGTCAATCTGCTGGTCGGGGGAGCTCGAGCGTTGCCACGAACTGCTCAATGCGGTCGTGGCCGATGCCCGCTGGCGCACTCCCTCGCACGGATTCGCCACCGCGAGCTACATCCGCGGCGCCGTGGCGCTGACTCAGGGGCGGGTCAGCGAAGCGTGTGCCGACCTCGAGCTGGCGCTCGACGCCCGACGCTCGGGCTGGGGTCAGTTCGCTCGCGCTGCCGCCGGGTTCCACTGCCTGTGCCTGCTCGAGGCCGGCCAACGCCGGCTCGCCGCCGACGTGCTCGCGGCCGGGGGAGCGCTCGACCGGCCGCGCAACCTCGAGGACGGCGCCCGCTTGCTGGCCCGCGCGGAGCTGCGCCTGACCGAGGCCCGACCCGAGCAGGCGCTGGCCGATGCTGTGGCCGCCCAACGGGTGACGAGCCCATCGGTCCGCCTGCTTGGCCTGCTGTCGTGGCGAGCCGCAGCGGCCCAGGCGGCGCTGGCACTGGGCCAGCGCCGGCGCGCCCTGGAGCTCGCTCGAGAGGAGTTCGCCGTCGCGGAGCGCGCTGGCGCGGCGCACCTGAGGCTCCGGGCCGGTCGCATCCTCGGACTGTGCGAGGAGGGCGATGCCGGGCTCGACCGCCTGCGCGCCACCGCGGCACTCGGGCTGGCAGCGCCGCCGCGGCTGGAGACGATTCGCGCACTGCTCGAGCTGGGGGCGGCCCTGCGGCGTGGCAACCGCCGCGCCGAGGCGCGGGAGCCGCTCCAGCGCGCGATCGACCTGGCTGTGCAGGGCGGAGCCCACGCGCTCCACGAACGAGCGCGGACCGAGCTCGCGGCCACCGGTGCCCGCCCCCGCCGGCAACGGCTGATGAGCGGGCCCGAGTCACTGACGCCGAGCGAGCGGCGCATCGCCGAGCTGGCCGCGGCCCGCCACAGCAACCGCGAGATCGGGCGGTCGCTATTCGTCACCCCCAAGACCGTCGAGTACCACCTGCGCAACGTCTACCGCAAGCTCGATATCGAATCGCGCCGCGAGTTGGCTAATGCCCTGAGCGACTGGCGCTCGCCGGGGCGATCGTGAAGGGGAGCACGGTGGCGCCGGAGTGCCCGCCGGCGTTGCTGGCCACGAGCTTTGCCCGGTAGGCACCGGGAGCCAGCAAGTGCTCGCCGACCCGGCCGCTGAACGGCACGGCGTCCTTGCCTGGAGGCTCGTTAGCAAAGGTCACCACGCCGGCCGATTTGCCGTTCTTGTGGGTGATCGTGATCGTGAGCGCAGCCGTCGCCGACAGCGTGAAGTGCAGCCGGGTGCCGGACGTAGTCGTGAAACTGGTCTTGGCCAGCTTGGCCGCGCTGAGGACCGGTGGCACGCGCACCACTGTGATCGTGACCGTCTGCACGCTGGCGGTACCGTTCGCGTTTGAGGCCCTGTAGGTGAAGCTGTCCTTGCCGACGAAGCCGGCCCGAGACGTGTAGGTGACCTTGCCGGCCGCCGCGTCGAGGGCGCTCAGCGAGCCGTGGGCCGGACGGCGCCCGATGCGGTACGTCAGGGCCAGCCCGGATGGATCGCCACAGTCGAGCGAGACGCGCAACGCCCGGCCCATGGCCGTGGCGTCGGCCAGCGACCGGCACACGGGTCGGGCGAACTCGTAGGCGCCGATGTCGCAATCTCCGGTGCGCGGCTGCGGTCGGACCACGTTGCGTTGATCGGTGGTCGGGCAACCGGCACCCGAGGCTGGGATCTGGTTGATGGCCGGGCTTCCCGGCGCCAGTGACATCGTCGGCGTTGGCCCCCCGTTGTCCTGCAGCGGACCAAGCTGCGGATCGCTCGTCACCTCGGCCGGGCACGAGGTGTCGGGGAAACTCAGGTTGCCACCCGCGTCGGCGACGGCACCCGAGCAGTTCTCGGGCGAGCTGGCGGCGACCAGGGTGTCCTGCTCGCTGACGCTGGCGGGCACGTCCATCATGGCCGGGCCGACGACCATCGCACCGCCCGAGCCGCCCGACCCCGCGGTGCCCTGCGGGCCGCCGGAGGCCGAGTTCTGGCCCGTTCCCCCGGCGCCCGGGCCGCCGCCTTCTCCCGTGACGTCGCTAGCGAGCGTGTCGGCGATCAGGGTGACCGGCCCGGTGTCGGCGTAGACGCCGCCTCCGTCGGCCCCATCGGCGGCATTGCCGCCGGCACCGCCGGTGCGGCCGGAGCCATTTCCAACGCCTCCGCTCCCGCCGTAGCCGCCGTCGCCGGCGACGTTCTCGGCGATCGTCGAGTTCGTCACCGAGCTAGTCGCTCCCAGCGTGGCCTCGACGAACAGCCCGCCGCCGCGGCCGCCGCGGCCGCCGCCACCGCCGGCCGCCCCGCTGCCCGGGCTGGCTCCGGCGCCGCCGGATCCGCCACCGCCGCCATTGCCGCCCAGGTTGCCGGCGATCGTCGAGGCGAGCACGCTCAATGCCTGGCCCTCGAGTGAGCTTGTGATGCCGGCGCCGTCGCCGCCCGATCCCCCGCTGCCCGCGGCGCCTCCGAAGGTTGCCTGCCCGCCGGCGCCGCCGGCGCCACCGTTGCCGGTCGTGTTGCCGGTGATCGTCGACTGGTTGACCGTCAGCGGTCCATCGCTGTACACGCCGGCCCCCCGCCCGGCGCTGCCGCCGTCACCTCCCGAGCAACCGGTCTGGCCGGCACCGCTGCGGCCGCCCCCGTCGCCACCGCGGCCGCCGTCACCAGTCTGATCGCCCGACACGGTCACGCGCGCCATCGTGAGCCTGCCGTCGTTGAAGATCCCGCCACCGTCGCCACCGTCGGTGCCGTCGGTGCCCGCGGTGCAGGCCCCCCCGCTGCCGCCGTCCCGGCCGCGGGCGCCATCGCCCGACGCGCTGTCGGTGATCACGACGTTGGTCAAAGCCAGCGTCCCCTGGTTGTCGATCCCGCCGCCAGGCGCTCCGCTCGCGCCGGGTTGAGCAGCCCGACCGCCGGTGACGGTCAGGCGGCTCAGGCTCGCCGTGCCCTCCGTGAGCAGCGCGCGGCTGTGGAGTGCCGCATCGATGATCGTCTGCGACGGATCGCTCTTGCCGCCGACGATTGCGATATCGCCGTCGAGATCGAGCTCAGCGCCGAGCGAGAGGCGATAATGCCCGGCGGGCAGCGCAATCGTCGTCATGCCCGAGATCGCCGCGCCGGGACAGTCGGGGCTGGGGATCCCGGACGCCGTCTGGACTGCCTCGCGCAGCGAACAGGTGCCGTTCCCGGCGATCGTCTCGTCCTTGGTGGTGTTGACCCTGATCGCCGCGGCGGCGCTGCCTGCTCCGAACACCAGCGCGGCGACAATACAACCACCAACAAGCCCCTTCCTCACAGCGCCTAAGCCTACTCAAGCACGACGCGATGGCCAGCCACACGCCGGCTGGCGACCCGCCGGGACGGCGGCGCCGTCGATCAGGGACGCGGCACGCCCAGCAGGGCGGCCGAGTCCGCCGGCACGAGGATCCTGTAGGCGTGACGGCGGTTGGGCACGTGCCGCGTGTTCTCCTTCCCCATCCAGCGGCCGCTCAGGCCCAGCCGCTGACCGGCGAGGGTCACCGTCTGGTTGGCATAGACGGAGGGGGCGGTCAGCCGCTGAAGCCAGGCTTGGTGCTTCGAGCGGACGCGCAGCTTGACCGACACCGGCTGGCTGGACTTGTTGATATAGAGCACGCGAAGCGTGCCGTCGCTGCGGTGCACGACCCACACCTTGAGCGCGCGGGACCCCTGGCTGCGTGACACGTTCATCAGCCGCGCGCCCGGCCCGAGCGTGCGGACGAATGTCGCCAGCCCGTAGAACAGGGGCTCGGGATAGATCCCCTGCGTTCCGTACATCAGGGCCGTGTTCGGGAACTCGTTGCCGCGCACGTGGATGTTGATGCCGGCGATCCCCTCGGCGACCATGTTGAAGAGCGCGTCCGGGGCCCATAGCGCGGTGGCGAATGTGTCGCTCTCCCCCTGGATTCCTCCGCAGACGGCGGTCCCGACCTCGGTCACACGGACGGGCACCCCCGCTTCGGCCGCGGGGATGAGGACTGGGCTCTCGGATCGGGCGAGGCCGGCGGCGGTCGAGTCCTTCAGGTAGTCGGGCGCCCTCGGGGGCGGCTCGCCCTGGCCGGGGCAGGCGTCGTAGGCGGGGTAGCTGTGCACGGTGACCAGCGACACGTCGCGCGCGGCCGGGGAGTCGAGCAGGCTCCTGACCCACGACGCGGACTTGCTCTCCACCTCGGGCCCATCGAACCGCGCACCGTGGATGACGTTGCGCACGGCGGCGACGTAGTTCCCGAACCACAGGTCGTAGTCGGACGGGGTGAAGCTGAACGCCCACTGGTTCGGGCCGCCCTGCTCGGCGCGGGTCAGCCCGACCAATCCATCCTGGTAGAGGTCGGGCTCGTCACCGATCCCGAACTCCTTGATGCTGCCGGCGGGAAGCGCCTTGCGCGCGGCGTCAGCGACGATGGCAGCCATCTTCGGCGCGTGGACGGCGAGGTTCAGGTCGAGCATCACGTTCAGCCGCGCGGCCCGCACCAGGGCGCCCAGCCGCTGCATCCAGGCCGGTGTCAGTTTGTACGGATGTCCCTGGCGGTAGGCGGGAGCGATCCACCGCGAGGAGTCCGACCCCCAGACCGTGCTGTCCGCGCTCTCCCCGCCCACCCGAAGGTCGACGTGTGCGTGGTCGCCCGAGGGCCGCAGCACATCGAGCAGGCGGACGAAGTCCGCGCCGGTGCTCATGTATCGGTCGAGCTCGCTGTACTCGACCGAGAGACCCAGAAACGCCGGCGGTACGGCACGACCGTTCCCGCTGACCGCCACGGTCAGATGAGCGATGCGCGCGTCGGCCGCCCGGGGCGCAGCGACGACCACGGCCGCCGCCAGCAGCGCGAGCACCGTGGCTCGGCGTACTGACAACTGGCGGACGGTGCTGACGAACAAATTCATGCCCAAGGAATCCTTTCCTCAGTGGAAGCAGCTATTTCAAGAAGCCCTCGTAGTTGCGCATCATTAACTGCGCCTCGAGCTGTTTCATCGTGTCCAAGGCGACGCCGATGACGATCAGGATAGACGTCCCCCCGAAGAAGAAGTTCGCGTTGGTTTGGTTGATGAGGACGGTCGGCAGCGCGGCGATCGCGGCCAGGAACAGTGCTCCCGGGAACGTCAACCGAGCGAGGATCCGATCCAGGAATTCGGCCGTGGGTCTGCCTGGCCTCACCCCTGGGATGAAGCCTCCGTACTTCTTCAGGTTGTCGGCCTGGTCGACGGGATTGAATGTCACCGCGGTGTAGAAGTACGTGAACAGGATGATGAACAGGCTCTCGCCGAGCACGTAGTGCCAGCTCTGCGGGTTGAAGAAGTCGGCCAGGTGGGTGGCGAAGTTGTCGCGGTTCTGCCCGATCAGCTGCCCGATCGTCGGCGGAATCGCCATCACGCTGGCCGCGAAGATGACCGGAATCACGCCGGCCATGTTCACGCGCAGGGGCAGATACGTCTGCCCGCCCTGAGTCATTCGTCGCCCTATCACCCGTTTGGCGTACTGGATCGGAATGCGGCGTTGCCCCTCCTGGACGAAGACGATCGCCGCCACCACGCCGATGGCGATGAACGGCATCACGACCCGGAACACCTGGTCAGGGTTGGTCCACCACGCCTGGATTCCGTGCGGAATCCGGGACACGATGCTGGCGAAGATCAGCAGGGAGATCCCGTTGCCGATGCCCCGTTGCGTGATCAGCTCGCCCATCCACATCAACAGCACGGTGCCCGCGGTCAGTGAGATCACGATGAGCAGGACCTTGGCCAGGCTGAAGTTGGGGATCAGCGTCTGGCCGGCCTGCTTCTCAAAGCTCTTGAACAGGAAGACGTAACCGATCGACTGGGCGAAGGCGAGCCCGACGGTCAGGTAGCGCGTGTACTGGGTGATCCGGGCCTGGCCGACCTCGCCTTCCTTGGACAGCTTCTCCAACGACGGCACGACGACCTGCAGGAGCTGCAGGATGATCGACGCCGTGATGTAGGGCATGATCCCGAGGGCGAAGATCGCAATCCGCCCCAGGCCGCCGCCCGAGAACAGGTTGAGCAGACCGAGGATGTTGCTGCCGCCGAAGTTCGACTGGATCGCCGCCACGGCCGAGGAGCTGATGCCCGGCGCCGGGATGTGCGTGCCCAGCCGGTACAGCGCCAGGATCGCCGCGGTGAACAGGATCTTGTTGCGGATCTCGCCAACCCTGAACGCCCCGAGGATTGTGGAGACCATCGCCTCAGTCCTCCGCTGCCGGCTCCGTGGTGACCTCGAGCTGACAGGTGCCGCCGGCGGCCTCGATCTGCTCGCGAGCGGCCTTGCTGAATCCGTGCGCGTGCACGGTCAGCGCCTTCGAGATCGAGCCCTTGGCCAAGACCTTGACCGGAACGTTCTTACGCGTGGCCAGCCCGCGCGCCTTCATGGCGTCCAGCGTCGCTGCCTCTCCCGCCTCGAACCGGCCCTCGAGATCGACCAGGTTGACGGGCTGCGTCGCGGTGCGGAAGGGCTCGAACGGCATCGACTTCCTCATGTTCGGACCGCGCAGCTTGCGCATCCGCATGTGAATCGGGTTCTGGCCGCCCTCGAAGCGGAACCGCCGCTTGGCCCCAGACCGCGCGCCCCAGCCCTTCTGTCCGCGGCCGGCGGTCTTGCCGGTACCGGAGCCCTCGCCACGTCCAACGCGCTTGCGCGGTCGCCGCGAACCAGCGGGCGGCTTCAGGTTGTGCAGCCCAACGCGCTCGGACTCAGGCATCTTCCGAGACCTCGACCAGGTGCCGAACCTTGTGAAGCATCCCGCGCAGCTGCGGCGAATCCGGCCGCTCCACGGTATGGCCAATCCTCCGCAAACCGAGCGAGCGCAGCGTGTCGATCTGACTCCTATCCGCTCCGTTGCGAGAGCGCCGCTGCGTGATCGTCAGGGTGCTCATGAGCTGGTTTCGTCAGGCCCCGGCGAGGCTGATGCCGCGGCTGAGGTCCCTCCCGTAGACCCGCGGTCGACGGCGCTGCCGTTGGAGGTGCGCGGGACCTCAGGCGACGGTTCAGCCTCGGCCGCGTCGGGGACGCCGGAGGCGGGCTCCGACGTCAGCCCTAAGACCTGATTGATGGAGAGGCCCCGGATGTCGGCAACCTCATCGGGCGTTCGCAGCGACTCGAGCCCAGCCATCGTGGCCTTGACCAGATTGATGGGGTTCTGCGAGCCGAGGCTCTTGGACAGGATGTCGTGGATTCCCGCCAGCTCGAGCACCGCGCGCACGCCACCGCCGGCGATCACGCCGGTACCGGGAGAGGCGGGCTTGAGGAAGACTCGGCCCGCGCCGAACACCCCCGTGGTCTGATGGGTGATGGTCGACCCGTGCTTGGGCACGCGGTAGAGATTCTTCTTGGCCCGCTCGACGCCCTTCTGGATGGCCACAGGCACCTCGTTGGCCTTGCCGTAGCCGATGCCCACGACCTCGCGCTCGTCGCCAACGACGACCAGCGCGGTGAAGGAGAAACGCCGGCCGCCCTTGACGACCTTGGCCACGCGGTTGATCTCGACGACTCGCTCCTGGAGGTCGAGGCCGGCGGCGGAAACTGAGCGATCACGGGTGGGCATAGGCTGATCCAGAGTAGCGGCTCGGCGAGCTCAGAAAGTCAACCCGCCCTCGCGGGCCCCGTCGGCCAGGGCTTTGACACGCCCGTGGTACTGATAGCCACCGCGATCGAACACCGCGTTCTGCACACCCGCCGCCTTGGCCCGCTCGGCCAGCAATGTGCCGGCGCGCGTGGCCTGTTCCATGGGCCCCAGGCCGCGCAGATCGGCCTCGGTCCAGTTGACGGCGGCCAGCGTCCGCCCGCTGTCGTCGTCGATGAGCTGGGCGAAGATGCCGCGATTGGAGCGGAAGACCGAGATCCGGGGACGCTCGGCGCTGCCGCGGATCTTGGCCCGAACGCGGCGGCGCCGCTTCAACCGGCGCGCCGGCGCAGTCTTGACGGTCATGCCCGCTTCCCAACCTTTCTCGCCACGTACTCGCCCTCGTAGCGGATCCCCTTGCCCTTGTAGGGCTCGGGCTTGCGCTGCTTGCGGATGTTCGCCGCAACCTCGCCAACACGCTGCTTGGACGCGCCGCGAACCACGATCCGGGTCGGCTGCGGGACTTCGAACTCGATGCCGTCCGGCGCCTTGATCGACACCGGGTGCGAGTAGCCAAGGGCCAGCTCCAGGTCGCGCCCGCGCAGCTGTGCGCGATAGCCGACGCCCTGAATCTCGAGTCGCTTCTCGAAGCCGTCGGTAACACCCTGGACCATGTTGGCCACCAGCGTGCGGGTGAGGCCGTGCAGCGCTCGGTGCTCGCCACGATCGGTGGGTCGCGTGACCAGCACCTGATCATCCACGTGCTCGACCTTGATGTCGCGGTGGATGTGCTCGGACAGCTCGCCCTTGGGGCCGTTGACCGTCACGCGCTCGGGCTCGATGGCGATCGTCACGCCCGCGGGCACGGAAATTGGTTGCTTGCCGATTCGAGACATGGCCTACCAGACCTTAGCTACGACCTCTCCGCCGACGCCCTGCTGGCGCGCTTCGTGCCCGGTCATCACACCCCGGGAGGTCGAGATGATCGCGGTGCCCATGCCGCCCTGAATGCGAGGGATGTGCGCGCTGTCGACGTACGTGCGTCGGCCTGGGCGCGAGACACGCTCGATCCCTGTGATTGTGGGCTTGCGGTCGTCGTTGTACTTGAGGGTGATCGTGATCCGTTCACCGGGGCGCTCGGGCGCAGGAGGGCTGATCTCGTAGCCCTCGATGTAGCCCTGCTCCTTGAGGATCCGGGCCAGCTCGCGCTTGAGCTTCGATGAGGGAATCTCGACATCCTGGTGCTGGGCGCTGGCGGCGTTGCGCAGGCGCGTGAGGAAGTCGGAGATCGGGTCGGTCATCGACATGTGGCTACCAACTCGACTTCGTCATCCCGGGGACGTACCCGTTGTGGGCGAGCTCCCGCAGGCAGATCCGGCAGACGCCGAACTTGCGATAGACGGCCCGCGCCCGGCCGCAGCGGCGGCAGCGCGTGTACCCGCGAGTCTTGTACTTGGGCGTCCGCTGCTGGCGGACCCTCTGTGAAACCTTGGCCATTTGCTCCTAGTTCTCCGTGGTCGCCGCCTGAGGACGGTTGTCTCGGGCGAACGGCATGCCAAGCGCCACGAGCAGGACAAACGCCTCCTCGTCGCTGGCGGCCGTCGTGGTAATGGTTATGTCAAGTCCGCGCACCTGGTCGACCTCGTCGTAGTCAACCTCGGGGAAGATGATCTGCTCGCGCACGCCCATCGAGTAGTTGCCGCGCCCGTCAAACGAGCGCGGGTTGAGCCCTCGGAAGTCGCGGATTCGGGGGATCGCGATCGACATGAGCCGATCGAGGAACTCGTATCCGCGCTCATTGCGGAGCGTCACCGCGACGCCCACGGGCATGCCGTCGCGCACCTTGAACTGCGCGATCGACTTGCGGGCCCGGCGGACGTTCGGACGCTGGCCCGTGATCGTGGCCAGCTGATCGGTCGCCGCCTCGAGCATCTTGGAGTCCTGCTTGGCGTCGCCGACGCCCATGTTCACGGTGACCTTCTCGATCCGCGGGGCCTGCATCGGCGTCGAGTAGCCGAAGCGCTCGACAAGCGCCGGCCGGATCTCTTCGATGTACCTGGTCTTGAGTCGGGCGGAAGCCATCAGTCGAGCCTCGTTCCGCTTCGCCGGCTCACGCGATAGCGCTTGCCGTCCTCGATCTCGGTACCGATCCGCGTCGGCTTGTTGTCCTTGGGGTCGAGCAGCATCACGTTGGAGATGTGGATCGGGCCTTCCTTCTCGATCACACCGCCGACCTGTTCGGCACGCTGCGCGCCGGCGACCTGCTGCGGTCGCTGATGGCGCTTGACGATGTTGAGGCCCTCGACGTATACGCGGTGCTGCTTGGGCTCGACCCGCAGCACCTTGCCGCGCTTGCCGCGATCCTTGCCGCCGATCACGAGCACCTCGTCGTCAGCCTTGATCCGTTGGGCCATGGTCAGAGCACCTCCGGGGCCAGCGAGACGATCTTCATGAAGTTGCGCTCGCGCAGCTCGCGCGCCACCGGACCGAAGATGCGCGTCCCGCGCGGGTTGTTGGCATTGTCGATCAGCACCGCGGCGTTCTCGTCAAAGGCGATGTAGGTCCCGTCCTCGCGGCCGTAGGACTTCTTGGTCCGCACGACCACGGCGGTCACGACCTCGCCCTTCTTGACCGCGCCCTGCGGGGTGGCCGTCTTGACCGTGGCGGTGATCACGTCGCCGACACCCGCGTAGCGTCGGCGATGGCCGCCCTTGACGCGGATGACGAGGATCTCGCGTGCGCCGCTGTTGTCGGCCACGCGCAGTCGGGTCTCGTTCTGAATCATGGAGTCACTTAGCTCTCTCAACCACTTCCACCAGGCGCCAGCGCTTGCTCCGCGAGAGGGGTCTCGCCTCGCGCACGATCACGGTGTCGCCGAGATGCGCGTCGTTGCGCTCGTCGTGGGCGTGAAGCGTCCTCGAGGTGCGGACGATCTTCTCGTAACGGCGGTGCCGGCGGGCGGTGTCAATCCGCACGGTGATCGTCTTGTCGGCCTTGTCGGAGACGACGATCCCCTGGCGCACCTTCTGCACACCCGGCTGCTGCTCGCGCGCCGCGGTGGCCTCAACGGCTTCGCCCCGCGCCGCGCGCGCCTTGGTCCGCGACCTCTGGCGCTCGACCCGTCGGAGTCCCGCCTTGCGCTGGCGCTCCTCGGCGCGTAGCTGCTGCCGCTCCTCCGGGCTCGACGGAGCCTTCTTCGGTGCAGCTTTCGCTGCCTTAGCAGCGCGAGCTCGCGCGCGCCGCTCCTTTGGAGGAAGAACCTCCTGCGGCTCGACGGCAGACCCAGGCCCTGATGCTTTGTCCGGGGTCTCGACCGATTCAGTCTCTTCTACGTTCTCAGGTTCCTCACTCATCACTCATCAACTCTCGTTCGCGCGCGACGGTCAGCGCCCGCGCCACCTCTCGCTTGGCCCGGGCCAGGCCAGCCGTGTTGTCAAGCTCGCCAGTGGCGTGCTGGAAGCGGAGCCCGAACAGGTCGCGCCGTGCGGTTTCGATGTGCTCGCGCAGCTCGCCATCCGACAGGTCGCGCAGCTCGGCCGCTTTCATCCTTCCTCCCGCATTACGAACTTGGTCCGCACGGGAAGCTTGTGGCCGGCCAGGCGCATCGCCTCACGAGCCAGAGGCTCGGGGACACCGGCCAGCTCGAACATCACGCGCCCGGGCTTGACCACCGCGACCCAGCCCTCGGGGTTCCCCTTGCCGGAGCCCATCCGGGTCTCGGCCGGCTTCTTGGTGAACGGCTTGTCCGGGTACACGTTGATCCACACCTTGCCCCCACGCTTGATCTTGCGGGTCATGGCGATACGGGCGGCCTCGATCTGGCGGTTGGTCAACCAGCCGGCGTCGAGCGACTTGAGCCCGTACTCGCCGAACTGCACCTTGACCTGACCGCGCGACATTCCGCGGCGCCGCCCGCGATGCTGCTTGCGGTGCTTTACGCGCTTGGGGGAAAGCACTAACGATCGCCTCCGCTGGGCGCGCCACCGCCACCGCCACCGGGGCCGCTGCCGCCACCTGGTCCGCCACCGCCACGCGGCCCGCGGCCACCGCCGCGACCACCGCGTCCACGGCCTCCACCACCGGACCCGCCGCGGCCACCGGGACCGCCCGGTCCACCACCGCGACCACCGGGACCGCCCGGTCCACCACCGCGACCACCCGGACCGCCCGGTCCACCGGCACGACCACCCGGACCGCCCGGCCCACCGGCACGACCACCCGGACCGCCCGGCCCGCCGCCGCGACCACCGCGGCCCTGGCCGCCGGGGCCGCCTCGACCCTGGCCGCCGGGGCCGCCGCCACGACCGCGACCATCGCGTCCGCGACCGTCGCGACCACCGCGACCGTCGCGACCACCGCGCTCGGGTGCCTGCGGGGCCGGCTCGTCCATGATCGTCAGATCGGCGCCGGTATAGCCCTCGGGCATGATCTCGCCCTTATTGATCCAGCACTTCACGCCAATCCGGCCGAACGTGGTGCGGGCCTCGTGGAAGCCGTAGTCGATGTCAGCCCGGAGGGTGTGCAGGGGTACGCGGCCATCGGAGTAGCCCTCCGTACGCGCCATCTCGGCACCGCCGAGACGCCCGGAGACCTGGACCTTGACGCCCTTGGCGCCGGAGCGCATCGCGCTCGTCAGCGCACGCTTCATGGCGCGCCGGAAGGCGACGCGGTTCTGGAGCTGCTCGGCGATCGACTGCGCGACGAGGCGAGCGTCGAGCTCGGGGCGCTTGATCTCGAGGATGTTGACCTTGACCTGCTTGCTGGTGATCCGGTGTAGATCGCGCCGGAGCTGATCGACCTCGGAGCCCGACTTGCCGATGACGATTCCCGGCCGCGCCGTATGGATGTTGACCTCCACCTCGGTGGCGTTCTTGCGGATCGTGATGTCGGACAGCCCGGCGTGCGACAGGCGGCCGATGATGTGTTCGCGGATCCGCGTGTCCTCATGCAGGTAGTCGGCGAAGTGGCGCTCGTTGAACCAGTTCGACTTCCAATCGTGGATGTAGCCCACGCGAATCGATTCGGGATGAACTTTCTGACCCATGTGTTTGTCGCTTATTCCTTCGGCGTGAGCAAGATCGTCAGGTGGCTGGTGCGTTTACGGATCCTCGTCGCGCGACCCATCGCGCGCGGGCGGAACCGCTTGATGGTCGGACCCTCGTCGGCCTTGACCGCCTTGACGTAAAGATCCTCGCCAACGAGCTCGTGGTTCTGCTCGGCGTTGGCGACGGCTGATTCGAGCAGCTTGCTCCAATCGCGGGCCACCGAACGCGGCGTATGAGCGAGGATAGCTCGCGCTTCCTCGACGGTCTTTCCGCGGATGTGGTCGCAGACGAGCCGCGCCTTCCGCGCGCTCGAGCGCACGTACTTGGCCTGCGCCCGGACCACGGGCGGCGGCAGGTTCGGATCGCGCTGCGAGCGCCGGCGCCGGGTCGGAGCAGGCTTCGGCGCCTCCTCCTCCGCACCACGACGACGCCGGCGACGCGCCGGCTTCGCAGCCTCCGCCTCGGGTTCGTCGTCAGCCTCGTCATCCGCTTCTGGCTCCTCCTCAGCCTCGTCGTCGGCCTCGAGCATGACGTCGGCAGCGGCCTCCTCGGCCTCTTCGTCGTCGGGAGTGGGCTCGACGGCGGCCGCGTCCGCGTCCGCAGCCCCTCGCGTTGACTCGGCTGACGACTCGGTCTCGGACTCTGAGCGCGGGG
This sequence comes from uncultured Solirubrobacterales bacterium, assembly GCA_963796885.1. GTDB lineage: Bacteria > Actinomycetota > Thermoleophilia > Solirubrobacterales > Solirubrobacteraceae > Palsa-465. Next base: position 52,180 of record CAWCNP010000019.1, on the reverse strand, counting down.
CATCGGACGCGGACGTGGCCCCGGTCGCTTCGGATGCGGATGCGCTCTCAGCCTCCGAATCGGGCTTCCGTCGAGCGCGACGACGACGGCGCGGCTTCTCTTCGGGCTCTTCAGCCATTACCTACCGCCGCCTCCCTGTATTCGCATGGCCGCGATAAAGCCGCGTGGGGGCGAACTCGCCGAGCTTGTGGCCGACCATCGACTCGCTGATGAAGACCGGGACGTGCTTGCGACCGTCGTGGACGGCGATCGTGTGCCCGACCATCTCGGGGAAGATCGTCGACGTCCGCGACCAGGTCCGGAGCATGCGCTTCTCGCCGCTCGAGTTCATCGCCTCGACACGGGCCATCAGACGCTCTTCGACGAACGGTCCCTTCTTGCTCGATCGGCTCAACGCTTCTTACCTCTCCTCCGTCCGCGTACGATGTAGCGGTCCGATTGCTTGCCCTTCTTGCGGGTGCGATAGCCGAGCGTCGGCACGCCCCACGGGGTGACCGGATGGCGACCCGGGGTGGTCGAGCCCTCGCCACCGCCGTGCGGGTGGTCGACGGGGTTCATCGCCGTACCTCGAGTCTGCGGACGCACGCCCATGTGGCGCTTGCGCCCGGCCTTCCCGATCTTCACGTTCTGGTGATCGGAGTTCCCGATCACGCCAACGGTGGCGCGGCACTCGGCGCGCACCATCCGCATCTCGCCGGAGGGGAGACGCAGCGTGACGTAGTCGCCGTCCTTGGCCAGCAGCTGAATGCCCGACCCGGCGGCGCGCGCCAGCTGGCCGCCGCGGCCCGGCGTCAACTCGACGTTGTGGACGACCGTACCTGCGGGCATGTTGGCCAGCGGGAGGCTGTTGCCGACGCGGATATCGGCGCCGGGACCCGACTGCACGGTCATCCCGACGCGCAGCCGCTGCGGCGCCAGGATGTAGCGCTTCTCGCCATCGGCGTAGTGCAACAGCGCGATGTAGGCCGAGCGGTTGGGGTCGTACTCGATGTGCGCCACCTTGGCGGGCACTCCATCCTTCCGACGCTTGAAATCGATCTTGCGGTACAGCCGCTTGGCCCCTCCGCCGCGGTGGCGGGAGGTCTTGCGCCCGCGGGAGTTCCGCCCGCCGGACTTCTTGAGTCCTTCGGTCAGCGACTTCTCCGGCTCGGAGCGAGTGATCTCGGCGTAGTCCGGATAGGTGACGAACCGGCGTCCCGGAGAAGTTGGTTTCGGATTGCGAATCGGCATCGATTACTCGCTTCCCTCGAGGCCTCGGAAGATCGGGATCGTGTCGCCCTCGCGGACCTGGACCATGGCCTTCTTCCACTTGCGCGTGCGACCGGCCGTCTGGCCGCGCCGCTTGGGCTTGCTCTTGACCGACGCGGTCCGGACCTCGACCACGGTCACGTCGAACAGCTCCTCGATCGCCTGGCGGATCTGAGTCTTGTGCGCCCGATCGTGGACGCGAAACGTGTACTTGCCTGCCTCGGCGAGGACGAATGTCTTCTCGGACACGACGGGGCGGATGATCACCTGGCTGGGCTCCATCAGGCGCTCTCCTCCTCGCTTGCGTTGCGGACCGATGCGCCTGCGCGCGCAACCAGTTCGGGCAGCGCCACCTCGGAGACCAACAGCGAGGCGGCACCGACGACGTCGGCCACACCGGCATCACCCACCGGCATCACGTCCACGCGCGCGATGTTCCGGAACGACTTACCCGCCGCCGCCTCCTCGGTGCCGAGCAGCACGAGCACCGTTCCCTCGGCGCCCCAGTCATCGAGCAGATCAGCGGCCTGGCTCGTCGACGGCGCGTCGAACACGCTGGCGTCGAACACGGCCACCGACTCGCGCTGGGCGTGGGCCGACAGCGCGCTGCGCAGGGCCGCCCGCCTGGCCTTCCGATTGACCTTGACCGTGTAGTCGCGGGGTGTCGGGCCGAAGACAATGCCTCCGCCGGCGAAGTGCGGGGCCCGAATCGAGCCCTGGCGCGCGCGCCCGGTGCCCTTCTGCCGCCACGGCTTCGCGCCGCCGCCGCGGACCTTGCCCCGCGTGAGTGTCGATGCCGTGCCGCGACGTCGGGCATTGAGCTCGGCGCGCACGGTCTCGTGGACCAGTGACATGTTGAAGGCGGCCTCGAACGCGGCGGACTCGAGCGTCACGCTGCCGCCACCGAGCTTGGGCGCCGTGCGATCAGCCATCGGTGCGCACCTCCACGGTGCCGCCCTTGGGCCCGGGCACCGCGCCGCGGACCAGCAGCAGGTTCTGACGCGGGATCACCTCGACCACGGTCAGGCCACGCTGGGTCACGCGTCCGCCGCCCATCCGGCCGGGGCCGCGCAATCCCTTGAACACGCGCGAGGGCGTGGCCGATGCGCCGATCGATCCCGGGGCGCGGACGTTGTGGGATCCGTGCGACTTCGGTCCGCTCTTGAAGTTGTGACGCTTGATCGTGCCCTGAAAGCCCTTGCCCTTGGCGTCGGCCGACACCTTGACCCGCTGGCCCGGCTCGAACACCTCGACGGTGACGGTGTTGCCGACCAGCAGCTCGCCGACCTCGTCGCGGAACTCGGCCAGGTGCCGGTGGGCGGAGGCGTCGGCCTTCTTCAGGTGGCCGAGCTCGGGCTTAGACAGCGACTTCTCCTTGCAGGCGCCGAACGCGAGCTGCACGGCCTCGTAGCCGTGGCGCTCGACGGTGCGGATCGCGGTGACCGGGCACGGCCCGGCCTCGAGCACGGTCACGCGTTCGACGCGACCGTCGTCAAGGAACCGCTGGGTCATTCCGAGCTTCTTGGCGAGGATCGCGGCCATGGCAGCTTATGAGGCGAGGCGAATCTCGATATCCACGCCCGCGGGGAGATGGTCGAGTCGCTGCAACGAGTCGACCGTCTTCGGGGTCGGCTGGTGGATATCGATCAGGCGCTTGTGGGTGCGGATCTCGAAGTGCTCACGCGAGTCCTTGTCCTTGAACGGCGAGCGGATCACGCAATAGACGTTCTTTTCCGTGGGCAGCGGCACGGGACCCGACACGGTCGCGCCGGTGCGCGTTGCCGTCTCGACGATCTCCTTGGCTGCCGTCTCTATCGCCGTGTGGTCGTAGGACTTCAGGCGAATGCGGATCTTGTTCTGGGCGATTGTTGCCACGAAAGCGGTTTCTCTCAGTGAAATGGGCGCGCCCCGGGCTCGGGGCCCGCCCTAAAGGTCGTATCTGCTTCAAAAAACAGGCGGCGGGGGTGGGTGGGATCCCAGTCCCCGCCGCCCAATAACTACTGAATGACTTCCGAGACGACCCCCGAGCCGACCGTCCGGCCGCCCTCGCGGATCGCGAACCGCAGTCCCTGGTCCATGGCGATCGGCTGGATCAGCTCGATCTCCATCTGGACGTTGTCGCCGGGCATGACCATCTCGGTGCCCTCAGGCAGCTTGGCCACGCCGGTGACGTCGGTCGTGCGGAAGTAGAACTGCGGCCGGTAGCCGGTGAAGAACGGCGTGTGACGGCCGCCCTCCTCCTTCTTCAGGACGTAGACCTCGGCCTTGAACTTGGTATGCGGGGTGATCGAGCCGGGCTTGCAGAGAACCTGCCCACGCTCGATCTCGTCGCGCTTGGTACCGCGCAGCAGGCAGCCGACGTTGTCGCCCGCGCGACCCTCGTCGAGGATCTTCTTGAACATCTCGACGCCGGTGACAACGGTGCTGGTCGTGGCCTTGATGCCCACGATCTCGACCGTCTCGCCGGTCTTGATGATCCCCTGCTCGACGCGGCCGGTGGCCACCGTACCGCGGCCGGTGATCGAGAACACGTCCTCGACCGGCATCAGGAACGGCTTGTCCAGGTCGCGGACAGGCTCGGGGATGTACGTATCGAGTGCCTCGGCAAGCTCGAGGATCTTGGCCTCGGCATCCTCGTCGCCCTCCAACGCCTTCAGCGCGGAGCCGGCCACGAACGGAATGTCGTCGCCCGGGAACTCGTACTCGGACAGCAGGTCGCGGATCTCGACCTCGACGAGCTCGAGCAGCTCGGGGTCGTCGACCATGTCGACCTTGTTCAGGAAAACAACGATGTAGGGCACGCCAACCTGGCGGGCGAGCAGGATGTGCTCGCGCGTCTGGGGCATGGCGCCGTCTGCCGCGGACACGACCAGGATCGCGCCGTCCATCTGAGCGGCGCCGGTAATCATGTTCTTGACGTAGTCGGCGTGACCCGGGCAGTCGACGTGCGCGTAGTGCCGATTGGGAGTCTGGTACTCGACGTGCGAGGTTGCGATCGTGATCCCGCGGGCCTTTTCCTCAGGAGCGTTGTCGATCGACTCAAACGACCGCACCTCCGTGCCGCCGAACCTCTCGTTCAGCACCTTGGTGATGGCCGCGGTCAGCGTCGTCTTGCCGTGGTCGATGTGACCGATGGTTCCGACGTTGACATGGGGCTTGTCGCGCTCGAACTTGGCTTTCGCCACTTTGGTGTCGCTCCTTCTGGTTTCAGTGGTTCCGTTCGTCCCGAGGACGAACCTACTCAGGATATAAAGTTCCGTCCGCGCTTGCGGCTAGGCTACTGCGCCCTTCTCCTAGGCTGGCTGCAGTTCACCAACCACCTTCTCCGCGATGTTTGCGGGGACTTCGTCATAGCGCTCGAACTGCATCGAGTACGTGGCCCGGCCCTGGGTGTTCGACCGCAGGTCCGTGGCGTACCCGAACATCTCGGCCAGCGGCACGTACGCGCTGACGACCTGGGCGTTGCCGCGCTGCTCCATGCCCTGGACATGGCCGCGCCGGCGATTGAGATCACCGATCACGTCGCCCATGAACTCCTCGGGCGTGGTCACCTCGACGGCAAAGATCGGCTCGAGCAGAACCGGCTTGGCCCGGCGGGCCGCTTCCTTGAGGGCCAGTGACCCGGCCACCTTGAAGGCGATCTCGCTCGAGTCGGTGTCGTGGTACTTGCCGTCCACCAGCGTGACCCGCACGTCAACCATCGGATAGCCCGCGCGGGGCCCGTTCTCGAGTGCCTCCTCGACGCCCTTCTCGACGGCGGGGATGAACTCGGTCGGAATCGCTCCGCCCTTGATCCGGTTGACGAAGTCGAAGCCCTCGCCGGGAGCCGGCTCGAGGTCGATATAGACGATCCCGTACTGGCCCGCGCCACCGGTCTGGCGGACGAACCGGCCCTCGACCTTGTCGGCGTGACCACGCACCGTCTCGCGGTAGGAGACCTGCGGCCGGCCGACGTTGGCCTCGACCTTGAACTCGCGCAGCATGCGGTCGACCAGCACCTCGAGGTGAAGCTCGCCCATGCCCGAGATCTCGGTCTGCCCGGTCTCCTCGTTGGTGCGGACCTGGAAGGTCGGGTCCTCCTCGGCCAGCCGGCCGAGTGCGGTGGACATCTTCTCCTGGTCGGCCTTGGTCTTAGGCTCAATCGCCACCTTGATCACCGGCTCGGGGAACACGATCGTCTCGAGCTTGATCGGACGGTCGGGCGCGGCCAGCGTGTCGCCGGTCACGACCTGCTTGATCCCGACCGCGGCGGCGATATCGCCGGCGAAGACCTCCTTGACCTCCTCGCGCTCGTTGGCATGCATCATCAGGATGCGCCCAATGCGCTCGGTCCGCCCGGTGTTCACGTTGAGCACCCGCGAGCCGGCCTCCAGCGAGCCCGAGTAGACGCGGAAGTAGGTCAGCTTGCCGACGTACGGGTCGGCCATGATCTTGAAGGCCAGGGCGGCGAACGCCTGATCGTCGGAGGCCTCGCGCACCGCCTCGTGCTCATCGCCGTTCCTGGACCCCTTGGCCGGCTCGAGCCCCGCGACCGGGGGCACGTCGAGCGGACTGGGGAGGTAGTCGAGAACCGCGTCGAGGAGCGGCTGGACGCCCTTGTTCTTGAAGCTCGACCCACACAGAACCGGAGTCATCTTGATCTGCAGCGTGGCCTTGCGGATGGCGGCCTTGAGACGGTCGGCGGGGATCTCCTGCTCCTCGAGAATCATCTCCAGCAGCTCGTCGTCGTAGTGCGACACCTCCTCGAGGAGATGCTCGCGCGCCGCCGCGGCGGCGTCGGCGTACTCGGCGGGGATGTCGATGACCTCCTGGTCCTTGCCCAGCTCGTCCTTGTAGACGATGGCCTGGTTGGCGACCAGGTCGACGATCCCCCGGAAGTCGGCCTCGGCGCCGATCGGCAGCTGGATCGGGACCGGGTGCGCGCCGAGGCGGTCGATCATCGTCTGTACGCCGCGATCGAAATCGGCGCCGATGCGGTCCATCTTGTTGATGTAGGCGATCCGCGGGACGTGGTACTTGTCGGCCTGGCGCCACACCGTCTCGGACTGGGGCTCGACGCCGGCCACGGAGTCGAACAGGGCGATCGCGCCGTCGAGGACGCGCAGGGACCGCTCCACCTCGACGGTGAAGTCGACGTGCCCCGGGGTATCAAGGATGTTGATGCGAGTGTCCTTCCACTCACACGTGGTGGCGGCCGAGGTGATCGTGATGCCCCGCTCCTGCTCCTGCTCCATCCAGTCCATCACGGCGGCGCCCTCGTGAACCTCCCCCATCTTGTAGGTCCGACCGGTGTAATAGAGGATGCGCTCGGTCGTCGTCGTCTTACCGGCGTCGATGTGAGCCATGATCCCGATGTTTCGAGTCTTCTCTAGCGTGAACTTGCGAGGCATAAGTGTCAGTCGTGTGGGGCGGTTTCGTTCCGAGTCCGGGAACCTGTCCCGGATGGCGCTCCAAACCGAGTGCGGACATGAAAAAGGGCCCAGCGGGCCCCTTCACGACGCACGTGTCGGCGTGGGGCGGTTTGCTATCTGGTCGGCGTCTCCATCGCTTGGATCCTCCGCGCCCGGGAGCGAGCACAGATGATTGGCACGCCGCCCGAGGCGGAACCCGAATATAGCAGAGCACCCAAGGACCCTCGGGGCGTTTCCGGAGCTGAATCGAGGGTTCTGTTGGGCGTCCTGGTCGGCGGCTCGCTGGCCGCGGTCCTGCTCGTGGTGGCGGAGTTCACGACCCTGTACACCGTTCGCACAACGACCGGCGCCACCGTGGTCAAGACCGTCGGCGGCGGCTCGAATCACTCCTACGCCCTGCTCCCGATCGCGGTGCTGGTCGCCTTTCTGAGCTACGCCGTGTGGCGAGCCGACAGTCGGCCCGCGCTGCTGGCCCTCGGCGTGCTGGGCGTGATCGTGCTCCTCATCAGCCTGCTCGGCGACCTCCCTGACGCTCACGCCTCGGGCCTGATCGGGTCGAGCGTCACCCACTTCACGTCGGCCAACTCGCGCCCGAGCGCCGGCTTCTACATGGAGACGCTGGCCGCGGTCCTGCTCCTGATCACCTGCGTGTCGGGGTTTCTGCTGCTCGGGACCCCGTCGGAGCGAGGCGTCGGCGGAGTCGGGCGGCCACCCCGGGGACCGGGCGAAAACCAGGTTTCCTGTTGACAATCCACACCCGCCGCGGCGTCGATGGTCGGCATCCTGACATCGACCGCCCCAGCTGCGACGGCCGCACCCAATTTGCATCTACTCTTAGGTAACGCGAGGGTTGTCCCACCGCAGCCCCCGGTCCCGTGTGGTGGGCGGCCCTCGCGTTTCTCTACCCGGCCGCCGTCTTTTCGGCCCGAGTACACATTGAGGATGCGCGGTACGGCCGTGGAAACCTCATGGGGCCCCCGCGCACGAGCTCCTCGGCCGCACCTCGGCGAGACGCGCGAGCGAATCCCTACCAGCGGTAGTGGGCGAAGGCCTTGTTGGCCTGCGCCATGCGGTACACGTCGTCCTTGCGCTTGTAGGCCGAGCCCTGCTGCTGCTGGGCATCAAGCAGCTCGTGAGCGAGACGCTGAGCCATCGTCTTCTCGCGACGCTGGCGGGCGAATTGGACGAGCCACCGCACGGCAAGCGTGCGGGCCCGGCGCGGAGGGACCTCTACGGGCACTTGGTAGGTGGCGCCGCCGACCCGGCGGGACTTGACCTCGAGCACCGGCGTCAGGGCCTTGATGCCGCCCTCGAGCTGCTCGACCGGGTTCTTGCCCGTGCGCTCGCCGAGGATGGCCAGCGCGTCGTAGACGATCTTCTCGGCCACCGACTTCTTGCCGTCCAGCATTACCTTGTTGATGACCTGCTGGACGAGGCGATTGCGGTGGACGGGGTCAGGCTCGGTCGGCCTGATCTGGGCGGCTGCGCGACGGGGCATGCGGTGCTACTTCGCCTTCACACCGTACTGCGAGCGCGCCTTCTTGCGGTCCGCGACGCCCGCGGCGTCAAGCGTTCCGCGAATCACCTTGTAGCGGAACCCCGGCAGGTCCTTGACGCGCCCACCGCGGACGAGCACCACCGAGTGCTCCTGGAGGTTGTGGCCCTCGCCGGGAATGTAGGCACCGACCTCCATGCCGTTGGTCAACCTCACGCGCGCAACCTTGCGCAGCGCCGAGTTCGGCTTCTTCGGCGTCGTCGTATACACGCGCGTGCATACGCCGCGCCGCTGGGGGGCGGCGACCTTCTTCTTGCGGCCCTTACCGGACTTCAGACCCGGCGTGGCGAGCTTCTTCTTCGGCGTGACGCGACCCTTACGGATCAATTGGCTGGTAGTCGGCATGCGGATCGCAGCGTAGCAGGGGCGCGATCCAGGCCGTCTAAAAGAAATTTCCCCATCCGGTGATCCAAACGCATCCGCGGTCCGTATTCATTGGAACGAGCTTCGTGCACGGGGCGCATCCCAGGGCGATGCGGCCGCTTCCCGGTAGAGCGGCCGCGTTGCCCTTGGTCTTCTGGGGACGGGGTGGCTGTCGCTGCCCGTTTCGGAGTGAAAACGTGACACGCCTCCCGGCTCGCCCAAACCTTGGTCGCATAAGCCCCTGCCAGGTGCTTACGTGCGCGCGGCTGGCCGGCGATTGGTCTCGTGGCACGTTTCTCCCTCCGCGCGCCGCTCGGCAAGCCCCCGCCGAAAGCCCCCGCCGAAAGCCCCCGCCGTTTCCGAAGCGATCCCCCACCAAGTTGCGCCAGCACGCGGACTGACCGCGACGCCGCCGGGCTCTGCCGCGCCAGCCTCAGACCTTCACGCCGGCCAGCGCCTCATCGACGTCGAGGCAGGCCACGCCGACGGCGTCGGCCACCGGCTTGTAGGTGACGCGTCCGCCGGCGACGTTGACCCCGAGGCGAAGGCCCGGGCTCTCGGACACGGCGCCGTGCACACCCGCGTTGGCCAGGTCGACGACGTAGGGGATGGTGGCGTTGGTCAGAGCGTAGGTCGACGTGATCGGCACCGCGCCGGGCATGTTGGCCACGCAGTAGTGGGTCACGCCGTCGACCTCGTAGGTCGGATCCGTGTGGGTGGTCGGATGCGAGGTCTCGAAGCAGCCTCCCTGGTCGATCGAGACGTCGACCAGGACCGCTCCGCGCTTCATCAGCCCGAGCTGGGCCCGGCTGATCACGTGCGGGGCGCGGGCACCGTGGACGAGCACGGCCCCGATGACCAGGTCCATGTGGGGCAGGCGCTCCTCGAGCGACAGCGTCGAGGCGAAGCAGGTGTCGGCGCGGCCGCCGAAGATGATGTCGAGCTCGCGGAGGCGATCGATGTTGCGGTCATACACGTACACGGTCGCCTCCATGCCCAGGGCGATGAAGGCGGCGTTCATGCCGACCACGCCGCCGCCGATGACCATCACGTTGGCTGCGGCCACGCCGGGAACCCCCCCGAGCAGGATGCCGCGCCCGCCGAGAGGCTTCTCGAGCATGAATGCCCCCGCCTGCGTGGCGATCTTCCCCGCCACCTCGGACATCGGAGCCAGCAGCGGCAGGCGGCCGCGGGCGTCCTCGACGGTCTCGTAGGCGATGCACGTCGCTCCCGAGGCCATCAGGCCGTGAGTCAGCCTGGCGTCGGCCGCCAGGTGGAGGTAGGTGAACAGGGTGTGGCGGGGCTCGAGCATTGTGACTTCGCCGGGCTGGGGCTCCTTGACCTTGACGATGAGCTCGGCGGCGCCGAACACGTCCGTCGCCTCGGGCACGATCGTTGCGCCCTGACCCTTGAAGGCCTCGTCTGCAATCGCCGAGCCGTCCCCGGCCCCGCTCTCGACGATCACCTCGTGACCTGCGTCGACCAGCTCCCGCACTCCGGCTGGGGTGAGCGCGACCCGGTACTCGTCAGTCTTGACCTCACTCGGAACGCCAACCTTCACGACACCAACTCCCTTCCTCGAAGCGCCAGCCAGAACTCGATTCGGTCCCGTGCACTGGCCAGGTTTCGTCCAGTCAACTCCTCCACCCGCCTGATCCGATAGCGCAGCGTGTGGCGGTGGCAGTACAGCCGGCGCGCAGCCCGCTCCCACTGCCCGTTCTCCTCGATGAACGCCTCCAGCGAGCGCATCAGCTCGCCGCCGTAGTGGCCCTCTGAGGCCTCGATCGGCCCGAGGATCGAGTCGCAGAACAGCTTCAGCGCCTCATCGTCCTGGAGCGAGAGCAGCAGCTGGAATGAGCCGAGGTCCTTGTAGGTGGCCACCCGCGCACGGCCGGTGCCCGATGTGGCGCCGTTGGACCCCGATGTGTCGACAAAGGCCAGCGCCTCCAACGCGCACCGCGCCTCGTGGAAGCTCCGGCGGGCATCGCTGCCGGGCACGGGGCGCCCGACCCCGACCGCCACGTGGTTACCCAGCTCCTTGGACACCACCAGGGCCACCCGCTCGGCGAGCTGGAACAGCTCCTCCTCATCCATCCCCGGAACCAGGGCGCAGGTCAGGCTACCGCTCGAGGCGACGAGTCCGGGGGCCGCGTCTTCGCGCAGGGCAATGCTCAGGGCGGACTCGGCCGGGGCGGGCGAGCCGCGCCCGCGCGAGGGACGCTCGAGCACGATTGCCGCCACCCGGTCGGCCAGCCCGAAGGGCTGCAACCGCCGTGAGAGCTCCGATCCAGACAGTTCGCCACGCACGACGGCGGCGAGCACGTCGCCGGCCAGCCGGCGCTCGGTATCGCCGGCGACCCGCGCGCGAAGCAGCTCGAGAGCGACGATCGTCACCGCCTGGTGGAGCGTGAGCCGGTCAAAGTCGGTCAGTGGGCCGGTGTCCTTGATCGCCACCAGCCATGCCTCGGGCACGCGAGCCGGAGTCGAGACGCCCGAGCGCGGCACGCCGTCGGAGGCCACCGGGAGCGCGAGGGAGCGGCTCCCGTCCTCGCCGCCGGGCATGAACGCCCGAGCCTCGCGGCGGCGTGCGCGTTCGCGCATCTCGTCCCGGAGCGCCGAGAAGGTCTCCTCCTCGACCGGTCGACGGAAGGCATGTTGAGCCAGCGGCTCGCCGCGCGCGTCGAACACCAGCACAGCCGCCCCGATCAGCGTGGCCAGCGTCCCGGCCAGGGCGTCGAGACCGCGCTCGGAGAGCACGATCCGCTCGAGGCGCTCCTGGGCGGCCAGCGCCCGACGCAGCACCGCGTACTGCTCGTTGACCAGCTGCGTGAAGGCCGCCTCGGTGACCGCGATGAACGGCACGTCGTACGGCACCTCGAAAACCGGAAAGTCGCGCTCGGACGCCACCTGAATGACGGCGGGGGGGACCGCATCGTGACCGAACCCGATACCGAAGCCAAGCGCGGCGAGTTGGTGGTCGGCCAGCCGCTGCACGAACTCGCGCTGGCGTTCGGCCGACCCCAGCTGCAATCCGGTGGTGAGGAGCACCTCACCACCGGACAGCCACGGCGTTGGGTCAAGGAGCTCGGTGATGTGGACCCAGCGCACCGGCAGGTCGAGGCCCGCCTCGCCCGCCACCAGTTGGACGTCGAGGTCCGACAGCAGGTCCCTGACGGTGAGCATGGGCGCCTATCGCGGTACAGGACGAATGTGATCTTCGCCTATGCGGATCTGCATCCGCTCGCCCGCCTCGGTGAGGACCGACCGCAGCGTCGACTCGATCTCGGCGAACTGCTCGGGCCCGGCGATCAGCGGCGGGGAGAGCTGAATCACCGGGTCGCCGCGATCATCGGCGCGGCAGATCAGCCCCTGGCGGTACAGCTCCCCGGACAGGAAACCGCGAAGCAGGGTCTCGGACTCTTCGGCGCTGAACGTCTCCTTGGTCTCCTTGTTCCTCACCAGCTCGACCGAGAGGAAGAAACCAGCACCGCGGACATCGCCGACGATGGGGAGCTCGCGCAGCGACTCGATGCTGTCGCGGAACTCCTTCTCGTGAGCGCGCACGTGATCGAGGATGCCGTCGTTCTCGAACGCATCGAGGTTGGCCAGCGCCACCGCGGCGCAGACGGGATGGCCGCCGAAGGTCAGGCCGTGGGTGAAGCTGTTGTGGCCCTGCAGGAAGGGCTCGGCAACCCGATCGGAGAGGATGACCGCACCCATCGGCGCGTACGCACTGGTCAGACCCTTGGCCGTGGTGATCATGTCGGGCTGGTAGTCGTAGCGCTGGGCACCGAACCACTCGCCGAGCCGGCCCCAGGCACAGATCACCTCGTCGGATATGAGCAGGACGTTGTATTCGTCACAGATCTCTCGGACGCGTTGGAAGTAGCCCTCCGGTGGCGTGAAGCAGCCTCCGGCGTTCTGCACCGGCTCAAGGATCACCGCCGACACCGTGTCCGGTCCTTCGAACTCGATTCGCTCGGCGATCGCCTCGGCGAAGGAGTCCGTCGACATCCCGGGCGGCATCCGGTAGGTGTTGGTGTTGGGGACGTGACAACCGCCCGGAGTCAGGGGCTCGAACGGCTGGCGCAGCGGGGTCACGCCGGTCGCCGAGAGCGCGCCCATCGTGGTGCCGTGATAGGCGATCTCGCGGGCGATCACCTTGGTCTTGTTCGGATTGCCGTGCAGCTTGTGGTACTGACGCGCCAGCTTCAGCGCCGACTCGACGGACTCGCTGCCGCCGCTGGTGAAGAAAACGCGATTGAGATCCCCGGGCGCCAGCGACGCCACGCGCGCGGCCAGCTCGATCGCCGGCGGATGGGCGTAGGACCAGTTCGTGTAGAAGCCGAGCTCCTTGGCCTGGTCGGCTCCGGCCTGGGCGATATCGGCTCGGCCGTGGCCAATGTTCACGCAGAACAGCGCCGACAGAGCGTCCAAGTAGCGCTTGCCCTTGTCGTCATAGACATAGCAGCCCTCGCCCCGCACGATGATCGGAATATCCGTCTCCTCGTAGGCGGACATCCGCGTGAAGTGCATCCATAAATGGCGACGGGCCAGCTCCTGAAGCCTCCCGGCCCCCACTTGAACTGCGGTGTCAGTGGCCATATCTCTCCTCACAAACCGTGTGCCGTTTTGTACAACGGTAGCCGCCTTGTCGAATGGACTCAATTGTCCATGCTGGAAGTACCGCAGCACAAGCCCTGTCCCGGTCGCTGCAATAGTCTTGCCGGGCGATGTACCTGAACCACTATCGGCTCGGCACCGGTACGCCGCTCGTGCTGATCCACGGAATCGGCAGTCAATGGCAGATGTGGCGGCCAGTGCTGGGGCGATTGGCGCGGGAGCATGACGTCCTCGCCATCGACCTCCCCGGGTTCGGCGCCTCATCGATGCCGCCGCCGGGCACGCCGGCCGGCCTGTCGAGCCTGACCAACCTCGTGGCCGAGTTCCTCGACGAGCAGGGCGTCGAGCACCCGCACGCGGCTGGAAACTCGCTCGGCGGTTGGATCTCGCTCGAGCTGGCCAAGCAGGGCCGGGTGGCCTCCGCCACGCCGCTGTCGCCGGCCGGTTTTCATCAGGGCTCCGAAGGGACGTATCAGCGATGGGCGCTGAAGACGACGGTAACCGCCGCACGGCTGCTGGCCAGCCGGGCCGACGGACTCCTGGCCAACCCGGCGGCACGCGCCGCCATGCTCGGTCTGCTCGTCGGCAAACCCGACCACGTTCCGGCCCTCGACGCGGCTCAGGCCACGCGCGCGCTGGCCGGGGCACAGTGGTTTGACGACACGCTGGACGCCCTCATCGACGACCGGTTCAGCTACGGAGAGCGGATCAAGGTGCCGGTGACGATCGCCTGGGGCGGCCGCGACCATCTCCTGCTCCCCCGCCAGGCGCCTCGAGCGCGCCGGGAGATCCCGGGGTCGAGGCTGATCATTCTGGAGGGCTGCGGCCACGTTCCGACCTGGGACGACCCCGACCAGGTCGCGCGCGTGATACTGGAGGGCAGCCGGGCTTACTAGACGCCGGGTCCAGACCTAGCTATAGCTAGTGCTGGCCGAGATACCCGCGCGCCCCAGTCATGAAGAGTCCCGGCCAGGCGCCCGATCGGTAGCGACAGCAGCAACGGGCGCCGGCGAAGAGCGCGCCCGGCGCAATCTCGATCGGGATAGCACGCTGTCGTAAAGGTCATCCACGCGAGATGCGCAGCCGCGCACATCCCATTGCGCGACGTGAGCGGCGGCAGCCGAACCGAGGCGAGCGGCCAGTTTGCGATCGCTCAGGACCCTCACGACCGCCGTGGCCAGCGCATGGTCATCGTTCTCGGGCACCAGCAGCCCGGTAGCACCATCGGCCACGAACTCTGGGATCCCGCCATAGGCGGTCGAGACGACCGGGCGCCCGCAGGCGGCGGCTTCGAGGTTGACCAGCAGCAGGCTTTCACGAGCACCGTTGGACGCTGTGCGGCTCGGTGTAACCACCACCGACGCGCGTCGGAGGAGGTCGCGGACCTGCTCGTGGCGGCGCGTGCTGTCGGGCCTGAGGTACGTCACCGAGGCGTCGGTCGTCTCCAGTAGGTAGTCGAGCTCTCCATATCCGAGCACGGCGAGAGTTGCGTCAGGGACCTGGCTCAGGATGCTGGGCCAAGCACGAAGGAGGACGTCGATGCCCTTGACCTCGACCAGCCGCCCTACGAAGGCCACGATTGGCGGACCGTCGGGAAGCGGCGTCGGCGTGAAGAACGACGTATCGACGCCGCTCGGGATGACCGAGATCGCCCCGGAGTCGAAACCGACCTCGGCCGCCCGTCCGGCCAGGAACTGCGAGGGCACGATCACCGCATCGACGGCGTCGACCACTTCTGCGTAGTAATCCGGATGCTCATTGACAAAGCCGGTCACGTCGGTTCCGTGCACCGAGAGCACATAGGGCCAGCCGCGGCGGACCGTGCGCAGCACGTCCGGCGCTGGCCAGCCGAAATGCACGTGCACGAGCTCTGCGCCAGAGACCTTCAGCCATGCGCTCAACTGGGCATCCAGGACAGCGGGCCTAAGCGGCCCGCTTCCCCTCAAGTAGAGGCGGTGGCGCGGCCGGTAGGGAAATGCATCCAGGCACATCCAGCCGTCACGGCTGATCACCACGTTGTGGTGACGTGAGCGGGCAAGCTGCGCAGCCACAAAGCCATCGGAGTACTCGAGCCAGTGCCCGATGTACTGGGCGATCGTGTTCATCGGTCCGCGCCAATGCCGACCACCAGGGCCGCCAGCTCGATCCGACCATTCTGCATCCCAGCACCCCCGACTTGGTTGAAGCTGGCAGGCCCCTCTCTGCAATTACATGCTACCGCCGGCGGCTGTTGTTCACTGCGCCGGTCGCGCCTCGGCGGCGATCGCATCGAGGAACCGCGGCACCTGCTGCTTGGCGGCGCCGTGGACCTTCATCTGGCCATCAGGCCAGGCCAGGACGAACCCCTTCTTCTCACGCGAGGCGATCACGAGACCTTCGAGTGGGATGGAGGCGTGATCGCGTGGGCCGCCACCCCCGCCGGTGCCCAGCACGATCAGACGCTGGTTGGTGCAGGCGAGCACCACATTCGTGGTCTTCGTCAACTCATACAGCGCCGCACCGGCGCCAAGCGCCGTGCCCGGCACGAACTTCTGGTTGAACTGATAGCTGGGGTTGAGCGCCACGCAGGTGGCGATCAGCGACTCCTCGGCCTCGGATATCTCGGCCAGACGTTCCAGCGCCTTGCCGAACCGGCCCCAGCCGAATGGCAACGTCTGCTTCTCGCGATCGATTTCCCCGGCGTTGATGGCCACCTTCCCAGTCCCTTCTGATCCGGGTTCCGGGCCCAGGTCGCGGGCAGCATGACAAGCTCGCCGAGCTCGTGTCAACCGCGAGCGCCAGATGATTCGGCGGCGGCGCGGCGGCCAGGGATCCGCGGAATATCTAGGCGGTCTGGGTGGCCCGCACGGGCGCGGGCATCATCCAGGCGGCCATCAGCACGAGCACGAAGGCGAAGCACTGGACGACGAGCCACAGGGGGTTGCCCGACAGCGGGTCGCCGAAGACGATGATCCCGCCGACGATCCCCGCGACATTGGCCGCCGTACCGGTGACCGCGATGACCGGGACCGCCTCGCCGTCCTGCAGACCCTTGGCCGAGGCATAGAAGGCGGCAACCGAGGCGGCGACGGTGATCAGCATCCACGGGCTGAGCAGGCCGGTGGCCCCGTGGGCCCCGACCACGCCCGAGATCGCCTTGATGGCCACATCGGAGACGCCGAACAGGATGCCGGCCGCGGCACCGAGCATGAAACCGTGATGTTCGCGCGGGGCGCCGATCCGCGGACCCATGATCAGCAGCGTCCCGGCGGCGATCAGGAAGGCCTCGAACGCGATCATGCCGGGCACCGAGAAGCGCGAGTGGGCGCCGTGGACCGAAGGAAGCGTGACCCCCAGCAGCATGAGCCCGAATGCGGTCATGGCCAGGCCGAACCACTGGCGCCGTCCGATCCGCAGACCGAACAGGCGCTCGGCCATCACCGCGAGGAGCACGACGCCCCCGGCCAGCACCGCCTGTACCATCGACATCGGGGCCAGCGCCATGGCCGCGACGTGGAACACCCAGGCCCCGGCGGCGATCAGCATTCCGATGGCGAACAAGCGCGAGCGGAACAGACACCCCGCCGACCTCAGCGGGCGGCGCATGTCGACCGCGGCGGCCGTGCAGGCCCCGCGATGCTTGTAAAGAAAGCCGACGTTGGTGGCCAGAGCGCAGGCGAGCGCGAGGAGGATTCCAATAAGTGGGGTCATAGGGTCAGGAAGCGCAAGCCAGCGTTGCGGCGCGCAGCGTCATGCCTCGTACTCGGCACCGCACGTAGCTATCTTGAATTCGCTCCCACAAGTACAGCAGATATCGACTCATGCGGTGCCACCGCGTCGGCATCTTCCAGAATCTGACGTATGCGGATAAGCGGAACATATGGATAGGCCCCTGCTCCTGGTCGACGTCGACGGCGTTATCTCGCTGTTCGGCTTCGATACCACCGATCCCCCGGCCGGGCGGTTCGAGATGGTGGACGGAATCGCCCATTTCCTTTCTGCCGACGCGGGCGAGCACCTGCGCCGGCTGTCGGGCGCATACGAGTTGGTCTGGTGCACCGGCTGGGAGGAGAAGGCCAACGACTACCTCATGGTTGCGCTGGGGCTACCCGCGGAGCTCCCACTCGTACCGTTTGATGACTGCGATCGCCCGCCCGGCGCGCACTGGAAGGTGGCGGCGATCGATGCCTGGGTCGGCCCGTCGCGGCAATTGGCGTGGATCGACGATGCCCACGACCACCGGTGCCACGTGTGGGCCGAGGCCCGCTCGGCGCCGACGCTACTGGTCGGCACCGAGCCGGCGCTCGGCATAACTGAGGGCCACGTCGAGCAGCTGCTCGACTGGGCCCGAACTCCGGCCTAGCCGGTGGTCAGCTCCTGTCCGGTGAACACGCAGCTCGTGCCCTCCTGACGGCCGGTGATGAACGCGGTGGCCACGTGGTCGAGGCCGCCGGCGGTGTAGCCGATCTGGTAGGTGACGCTGAACGGATTCCCTGGCGTCGCCGGCTCGGTGGCGCCGACACCGGCGGGGATGGCGTTCAGGGTGTCCAGCTTGACCGTGCTGGGCGCCTGGACGACCGTGGCCGCGTACTCCGCGTTGCTGACGGTCGGCGTCCAGGTGACGCTCGGCTTGCCAGTCGCGTCGCATTTGCCGGTGAACGTCCCGAACAGGGTGTTCAGGAACTGAGTGGCCCCGTTCTCAGGCACCACCACTCGCCGATCCGACATGACCCCGACGCCCTGGACGAAGTCGGCCGGGAGCAGGCCGCCGAGCCGGCTGGCGTTGGCCGCCGTCCCGGTCGCGGCCAGGAACGTATTCGGCGCTACGTCCGAGGCGGTCAGCGATCCGTCCTTGACCTTGGAGCCGGTCACCGCGTTGCTGGCGATCTTGCCGTTGCCCACGGAGCCCTTTCCGAGCTTGGCGTTGGTGACGGCCTTGTCGTGGAGCTTGGATGTCGTCACCGCGCCGTCCTTGATCTGGTTGGTTCCGATCTGGGTCACCGCGAGCGCCGTGCCGCCCAAGGCGACGAACAGCGCGGTAGCTGACAGCGCCAGCGACACCCGCGAAGAGTTGATGCCGAACAAGATGCCCTCCTCCGTTTTGATTGTTGCCCGGTCGCCGAACCGTGGCGACAGGTGCCCGCCCCGTCAACCTTACCCGACGTCGTCAAATGAACCGTGACGACCGTCACCCTTGCGGAAGCGTTCGAGCCCCGCCTGAACCTCGGTCAGCGACCGCATCCCGTGCTCGAGCTCGTTGGCCATCGCGTCGGGCTCGGTGAGGCCCTGAGACTCGCGCAGCGACAGCCGGTCCTCGCGCATGCACGTCTGCGGGAAGCGAGCCAACTCGCGCGCCAGCTCCTCGGCGGCTTCGCGTGCGCGGCCGGCGGGCACGAGCCGGTTGGCAAGGCCGATGGCGTGAGCCTCAGTGGCGTCGACCGCTCGACCCGTCAACACCATGTCCATCGCCCGGCTGCGGCCGATCAGTGCCGGCAGGCGGACGGTGCCGCCGTCGATCAGCGGAACGCCCCAGCGACGGCAGAACACGCCGAACACCGCCGTCCCATCTGCCACCCGCAGATCGCACCACAGCGCCAGCTCGAGCCCGCCGGCGACGGCATAGCCGGCCACGGCGGCGATCACCGGCTTGGCCAGCCGCATTCTCGTCGGCCCCATCGGTCCGTCTCCGTCGGGTGCCACGCGGTTTCCCGCCTCCGTGCCGACGGCCTTGAGATCCGCGCCGGCACAGAACACCCCACCCTCGCCGTGCAGCACGGCGACCGCTGCCTCGTCGTCGGCTTCGAATTGCCTGAACGCGTCGGCCAGCGCGGCGGCCGTCTCGCCGTCGACCGCGTTGCGCCGCTCGGGACGCGAGAGGAGCACGGTCGTGACCGGCCCGTTGCGCTCGACACGGACCGCGTAACTCACGACGGGGCCGCCCCGACGGCGCGACGCACGAAGATGCGCAAGGCAGCGACGATGTCCTGGACTGCCGGCCGGCCGCCGGCCAGCGGCGACAGCGGCCCGACCAGCGCCTCGCCGCACCCGCCGACCAGCGCGGCGGCGGTGAGCTCGACGTCCTGCTCGGGGATCTCTCCGGCGGCGATCCCGGCACGCAGCGCCTGCGCGGTCAGCTCCCGGTAGCGCTCGCGATAGGCCAGGCGCTCGGCGTCGACCATCGGATCGACGGGCTCCGCGATCAGGGCCCAGGCCAGGCGCGGGCGGCGCAGCGCGCGCTGAGCGAAGGTGGCCAGCACGGTCTCCAGGCGGTCGACGTGCGAGGCCTCGGGCGGCATCTTCTCGGCCGCGGCCTGCATCGCCCGGACCTCACGGTCGCAGACCGAGCGGAACAGGTGCACGAACAGCTCCTCCTTGGAGGGAAAGTGGCGGTACAGCGTGCCCGAGGCGACGCCGGCGCGATCGGCGATGGCGATCACCGACGCGGCGCTGTAGCCCCCGTCCTCGATCAGCTCCTGGGCGGCCCGGAGCAGCCGCTCTCTGGTGGGGGTCAGAACCTCGGTCATCCCTTGAAGGTGGACGATCCGTGGTCGCCGAACGGCTCGTCGCGTTGACGCACCGCCTCTCGGAACCCCTCGCGGGCGGCCAGCGCCTGGAACCCGTACCCCTCCTTGGTGTGCCTGGTGATGCCATCGAATACCGTCCCCAGCACCTGCGTGGCATGAAGTCCCTGGGCGTAGAGCGACTGGTTGACGAGCAGCTTCATCATCTGCAACTGGTTGACCGGCACCTGGGCGATCCGCGCCACCAGCGTCTCGGTGCGCTCGTCGAGTGCCTCGGGGCCGGGGGCTTCGATGGCCAGGCCCCAATCAACCGCCTCCTGGCCGGAGAGCGAGTCGCCGGTGAACAGCAACCGCTTGGCTCGCTGCGGTCCAAGCCGGTAGGCCCACATCGAGGTGGTCGGCGAGCCCCACACGCGGGCCGGTGGATAGCCGATCTTGGCGTCAGCGGCGATCACCAGCAGGTCGGAGCACAGCGCCATATCCGTACCGCCGGCCACACAGAAGCCGTGCACCTTGCAGATGACCGGCTTCGAGCAGTGAAACAGCGACATGAACGCGCGGACGTTGCGGCTCATCGCGCTGTAGTCGAGCATCGGGTCCCACGGTTCCCCGGGATCGTGATTGGGAATCGTTCCCTCGCCGTACTGCACGAGGTCATAGCCGCCGCAGAACCCCTTGCCGTTGCCGCTGAGCAGCAGGACGCGAACGGCGGGGTCGAGGTCGGCTCGCTCGACCAAGTCCTGAAGTTCGCGTACCAGTTCGCCCGTGATCCCGTTGCCACGCTGGGGGCGGTTGAGGGTGAGGCGGGCCACCCGACCCGCGACCTCGTATGTCACCTCGCTCATACGGGGAAGGCGCGCTCGATGATCGTCGTGGCGTCCACCCCGGCCGGAAGCGTGCCGTAGACCCGACCGCCCTGGCCATCGAGGCGAGCTGCGCAGAAGGCATCGGCCACAGCGGAGGGCGCGTGGCGCACGAGCAGCGACGCCTGGAGGGCCACGGCGAGATCCTCGACGATGCGCCGAGCCGAGAACTGCGGTTCGTCGCTCTCGAACACCTCGCGCACCTCGCTCCGGATTCGCTCCAGGTGGGCGTCCAGCCGCCGGTCCCCGCCCGCCCCGAGCTCGCACTCGGCCATGAACGCGGGCAATCCCTCGGGCTCCTTGACCATCGCGCGCAGCACATCGAGTGCGGCGACGTTGCCAGACCCCTCCCAGATCGAGTTCAGGGGCGCATCGCGATACAGCAGCGGCATCCCCGAGTCCTCGACGAAGCCGTTGCCGCCCAGGCACTCGAGCGCCTCGGCCGCGTGGGCCGCGGCGCGCTTGGACACCCAGTACTTCATCACCGCGGTGGCAAAGCGCCGGAAGGCCGCCTCCGACTCGGTGTCGTAGCTTCGCGCGACGCGCATCGCCGACGCCGTCGCGGCCTCGGACTCGATGGCCAGATCCGCCAGGACGTTGCGCATCGCCGGTTGATCGACCAGCGTGGCCCCGAACGCCGCGCGGTGGCGGGCATGATGGATCGCCTCGAGCGTCCCGCGACGAATCCCGGTGCTCGCCCCCAGCAGACAGTCCAGCCGCGTGTGGTTGACCATGCGGATGATGGCCGGCACGCCTCGGCCCTCGTCACCGATCAGGCGCCCATGGATGCCACGGAACTCGACCTCCGAGGAGGGCAGTGAGCGCGTGCCGAGCTTGTCCTTGAGCCGCTGGAACTCCATTCCCGGACCACGTTCGATCAGGAAGCAGGACAGCCCGCCGGGCGCCTGGGCGAGAATCAGGAACACGTCGCACGGCGGGTAGGAGCAGAACCACTTGTGGCCGTGGATCTCGTAGGAGCCGTCGCCCAGCGGCTCGGCGCGCGTCACGTTGGCACGCACGTCCGAGCCTCCCTGGCGTTCGGTCATCGCCATGCCGGCCAGCGCGCCCCGATCGTAGTCGGGCCTGGTCAGCCGCGGCTCCCATTCGGCGGCCAGGTCGGGAGCACCGTCGCGCAGCGCGGGAACGGCGGCATAGGTCATCGATACCGGGCACATCACGCCGTCGTTGGCGTTCCCCCACTGCATGAACATCGCGCCGCGCACGACGTGTGCGCCGGGCTGGGGCTCGAGCCACGGCAGGCTGGCGATTCCCCGTTCGACCGCGCCGCGCAGCAACCAGTGCCACGAGGGGTCGAGCTCGACCTCGTCGATCCGGTTGCCGTAGCGGTCGTGCGTACGCAGGATGGGCAGGTTGCGCTCAGCGCGGCGCCCGTGCTCGACCGCCTCGTCGCCTCCGGCGACAGCCCCCGCCTCGCGCACGCGGTCGACGGCCCACCCTCCGCCCTCCCGCTCGAGTGCCTCGCGCAGGGGTACATCGATCTCGAACAGGTTGATCGGCGCCAGCGGTGGCGGCTGGTTGCGAACCTCGCGGGCGGGGTCGGTGACGTCGATCGTGGCCATGGGGCTCCTCTCGCGGACGGTTGGGCGCCTTTCGCTCCGTCGGCGCGGGCGCGCGTGAATCGCGATTCACAAGGATAGTGAATCCGGATTCACATGGCAAGGGCAGGTGGTCGAATGTGCCGGCCACGATTCGTCGCGACGCGGTGCCCGGCATCGCTGTCAACGTGAAACTCGCCGCCCCGCCGGCGGCCACTTTCACATCGACGGCGCCCCACGCCGTCGATGTGCATCTGGCCCCATCGACCGAGCCGAGTTTCGCGTCGACCGGCGGCGCGGGTTAGCCCGACGAGCTCAACGACCAGTGCCAGCTCTCGGTGCCGTCGGCCGTGGTGTCCGTGTAGCTCCCGGTCATGTGGAGGCCATCTGGCGACACGGCCGTCGCCCGTGGGCCCGACTCCCAGGCGGCAAACTCGATTTCGTGCGGACTTGGCTGCGAATCGCCTGAGCACTTCGCCTGCCAGAAGTATCCGAGCAGCGGCCCACCGATCCCGCCGCTATAGCCCGTCGTGGGTATGCCCGGAAGATTGGGAATGTTCCAGTTCATGATCAAGTCGCCGGCATCCCTGGTCATTTCCCAGGAGCCGCTGCCGTTCGGGCTGCACCCGCTCTCCGTGGCCGTCCAGTTCGTCCCGCCGCCGACCGACGTGTACAGGAGCGGATCGTCGGGCGTGGAGGGCACGCGCTTGAACGTCACCTCCGTCTGGCTGTGCCCGCTGGAGCCGGTGAAATTGGCCTGCGCTGAGATCGTGCCGTGCCACTCGGCGCAGCCCACGTTGGTGGCGATCAGGCGGGCTGGCTCCGAACCCTGAAACTCGCCTGAGGTGTCGCTGTTGGCGTAGATCAGCGTCAGCTTGGTGACGTGCTGCTGGGGCAGCTTGAAGCAGTAGTTCTTGCCCGTGGTGCCGGTCCAATCCACCGGCTTGGAGCTGCCGGTGGTGTCGAGGATGGCCTGCAGGCTGGCGTGCGGATCGGCCTTGATGCCGGGGATGTTCTCGTAGGGCGTTGTGTTCTGGAGCGCGAGCGTCCGGACACCGGGGGCGATCTTGTACGAGAAGTACCGCGCCGCCAGATGAGGAATGTCACCGACGTCAAGGCTCGCTTCCGAATTCACGACCATCGTCGTCGGATCGACCAGCTCGTGGACGCCGGCCTTGAGGTCGTCCCAGCGCTCGAAATCGTTGACCGGATCCTCGTTCCAGGCGTCGAGCACAAACCGCTTCCACTGCTTCTTGAGACCGCCGGGCAGCGTGCCGTCGATCGCGTGCATCAGCGGCTCGCTCTGGGCCGCGTGCCAGATCTGCGAGATCAGCTCGGGCTGGAGCTCGCGGGCGATGAAGAAGGGGAAGATCCACGACCCATACTCCCGGTCCTTGTTGTCGTCGCCGGAGTCGTTGAGCGGATGGTCCATATCCCCGATGTAGTTCTTGGTGAAGCCATGCTCGCGATTGTCGTGCGGGTAGACGAAGTCCTCGGCCCACTCGCCGGTCGACTCGCGCCACCACCACGTGCCAGCACACTTGACGCTGAGCGAGAACTGGAGCGCGTGCATGAACTCGTGGGCCAGCACGTCACGTGATTCCTGGTCGCTCATTGAGTCGAGGACGAGGATCTCGGCCTGTGCGTGGTCGCACGGATTGCCGACCGGCTTCGAGGCCTTGGTGTTGCCCGTCGAACCCTTGTGGCCAACGTCGCCGACGAGACAGATCTCCTGCGGATCGGCGACCGGCTTGGTGTGCATGAGTTCGGTCAGCCGGGGCCAGATGTGGTCATTCATCTCATCCTTCAGATACCGCGCCTTGGCCGAGAGGTCGCGGCCCTCACCCTTGGGGTACCAGATGCGGAACGGGTACTTGGAACTCTCGTCGTAGCCCCACGTGAGCTTGGAGTCCTTCACGCACGGTGGGACCTTGCCCTTCTTGGCCACGGCCGCCGGCGCGAGCGAGATCGCGCAGATCATCACGATCGCCACCCCAGTCGCGCCAAGCGCGCCAGCAACCCATCTCCCCCGGTTCATCGGCGGCGCATGCTAACCAACGGCGCGGGCGACTGACAAGACGCGCTTCCAGGACCTGGACAAACGGACCAGGGAGCTACGCGGCCGCGGCGGCAATCAGCGTCTGCTCGGCCACCCGATCGGTGGCGTCCTGCGTCCCAGCGAGCAGGCGACGCGAGAGCTGCGCGCGCCGGAAGAACAGCGGCGCATCGTGCTCCCAGGTGGCGCCGATGCCGCCATGCACGTTGATCATCGAGCGGGCTGCGAAGTCGAGCGCCTGGCCGGCCGCTGACCGCGCCGCGCTGGCGGCGAGCGGAAACTCGTCGCGCTTGGACTCGCGCGCCCATCCCGCGTAGTACTGAAGTCCGCGGGCGTTCTCGAGCTGGCGCAGCACCTCGGTGAGCTCGTGCTTGACGGCCTGATAGGAGCCGATCGCCCGACCGAAGGTGAAGCGGTCCTTCGCGTAGGCGACGCTCACCTCGAGACACGTCTGCACGGCGCCGAGCGACTCGGCGGCCAGCAGCGCATGGGCGAGGTACCAGGCGTCGTCTAGCTCGTCGGGTCCGACACCGTCCAACACGCGCCCGCGCGCGTGCGTGAACCTCACGTGGCCGAGCGGCCGGGTCGCGTCGTAGCGCATCACCGCCTCGACCTCGACACCGTCGGCGTCTCCGGCCACGGCCACGGCCACCGGTGCTCCATCGGCGGTGGCCCCAACGGCCACCAGCAGCTCGGCTCCCGGGGCGTCGGGCACGAAGGCCACCGACCCGTCGAGCACCGCTTCGCTGCCCTCGATAATCGCGCTGGGGGCATCGGCGCGGCCGAGGCCGCTGTGCGGCTGCACAGTCCAGCGCGGCTCGGCCGCGCTGGGCGGGCGCGCGGGGACGTACGCAGCCCGGAGCTCACCGACGGCCAGCGCGGGAAGCGACTCGTCGCCGGCGGCGTTGAGGATCGCCGTGGCCGGCAGCAGTCCGAGCAGTGGCACGGACGCGAGCACGCGGCCGCATTCCTCGGCCACCAATAGAGCATCGAAGGCTCCGAGGCCAGCGCCACCGTGCTCCTCGTCGATCAGCAATCCCGGCCATCCGGCCTCGACGGCGGTCGGCCACAGGTCGGGCAGGGCATCGGGGCGCTCGAGCGCCTCACGGGCCGCCTCGATCGTCTTGAAGCGCGACAGCGAACCACGCGCCGCCTCGCGGAGCAGTACCTGTTCGTCCGAAAGCGCGAAGTTCATTTCGCCACCGTCTCCCTCTCCTTGGCACGCAGCTCGCTGAACGGCACGCCCTTGTCGAGTCGTGGCTCGGGGGGCAGCCCGAGCACACGCTCACCGATCGTGTTCCGGAGGATCTGCTCGGTTCCACCGGCGGACTTCAGGCCCGGCAGGAACGAGATCAGATAGCTCCATTCGCTGTCGGCGTCGAGCGCGTCGGGGCCGACAACGTCCGCGCCGAGGTCGCTGGCGGCGATCCCGGCGTTGACCAGGGTGACCTTGGCCAGGCCCGCCTCGGGACCGGGAATCTGCCCGCGCGAGAGGGCGGTGAGTGCACGGTAGCCGTTGAAGCGCACGGCCAGCAGGTCGGTGATGATGTGGCCCAGGCGCTCGCGTACATCGGGATCCTCGCGGGCGACGGGGTCGGCCACGATGGTGTCCGCCAGCCGGGTCGGCGAGGCGAACGAGTCCGAGCCGAAGCCGATCGTCAGCCGCTCGTACATGAGCACGGTCAGCGCCGTCCCCCAGCCGTTGCCGACCCCGCCTACGACGGCGTCCTCGGCCAGCACGACGTCGTCGAAGAACACCTCGTTGAACTCGGCCTCCCCCGAGATCTGACGCAGCCCGCGCACCGTGACCCCGGCCGCGTTCATCGGCACGATGAACATGGTCAGGCCCTTGTGCTTGGGCACGTCGGGATCGGTGCGGGCCAGGAGCAGTCCGTAGGCGGCGAACTGCGCGTTCGTCGTCCACACCTTCTGCCCGTTGAGCGTCCAGGTCCCATCGTCGTTCTGGCGCGCGCGTGTCTGCACCGCGGCGAGGTCCGAGCCGGCCGCGGGCTCGGAGAAGAGTTGGCACCACACGTCGTCGCCATGGAGCATCGGGCCGAGATGACGGGTCTTCTGCTCGTTGCTGCCGTGAGCGATCAGGCACGGGCCAAGCATCCCGATGCCGATCACGTCGAGGATCCCGGGCACCCCCACGCGCGATATCTCCTGATTGACCGTCACCTGCTCGATCGGTCCCAGACTGCGGCCGCCAAACTCCTCCGGCCAGGTCACGCCGGCCAGCCCGGCCTCGGCCAGCTTGCGCTGCCACTGCCGGCGGGCGTCGATGTAGGCGCCGTCCTCGTAGGAACCCGAGCGCGGCGGTGCCTGCGCCTTGTTGGCCTCCAGCCATGCGCGAACCTCGGCCCGATATTCGGCCTGTTTGGGGGTGTCATTCAGGTCCAAGTTCGTCTCCTCGCGTGCAATGCCCCAGGTGAATCCGGATTCACACATGTTAGAGGATTCGCGCACGAGCGCACCGCGTAACAGCGGCTTGGCCAGCGTCAGAGCGGCTTGGCTACGAGGCGGCGCAGGACGGACCCGCGGGGGCCGGGTAGGCCGGCGGGCGAATCGGGCTGCTCAAACGGCAGAACGTGTTGTGGGCGAAGTGGGGGTTGGCAACCCATTTGGAAAACATGTTGAACGACGCCGTCCCTGGGCTGAGAGCGAAGTTCCACTGCGCCGCCGGTAGCTGGTACCAGACGAGACCGTGAATCTTGGGGTACAGGGTCGGCAGCGTCTTGAGCATGTTCTCGATCCAAGCCGATTGCGAGCCGCCGTCCGTCACCGCCCCGACCTCGCCGATCATCATCGGCTTGCTCGGAGCGATGCGATTCACGATCTGGTTGTAGCTCGTACGGAACAGCTGATTGAACCACTGCCAGCCGCCGCGCAGGGCCCCTGGGCTGTTCGGGCCCGTGGTGCCCCAGTTGTAGCCGTCCAGACAGGTCCAGTCGACATACGCATCCCCCGGATAGAGCGACGCCAGCGACGTGTAGTGGTTGCCGGGGTCGACGTTCGGGCACCACACCCAGGTGGCATTGGTCACCTTGTCCTTGGTGAAGATGTCGTGCACATGTCGCCACATGCGGACAAACTCCGCAGCGCTGTTTGCGCTGCCATGGCCGAGCGTCCCGTACGAGAACCACCCTCCGTTCATCTCCCAGTCGAAGCGGAGGAGGAACGGCTGTCCGTAGGCCTTGGCCTCCTCCGCCCACTGGTTGATCACCGAGTCGTACTGGCCATTGGCCACGTCCTCGTCCGTGTAGTTGTCGAAGCTCCCCGAGGACGGCATCGTGCTGTAGTTGACGAGCGGCACCGAGCCGTGAGAACGGATCGCCTGCACCCCAGACGCGGGGAAGTCGGCGCAGGTGCCCGACCCGCAGGCGGCAAAGGGTGCACCCACGCCGACCAGCGAGACGTTCTTCCTCATCGACGACTCGAAGCTGCTGATCGACGCCCAGTCGTACGGCGCGCCGCCGAACGTACCGCCCCAGTAGATCGACTGCGTGGGCGTCGTGGGCATTGCACTCGCGCTCGCGGGACCGAACACGGCCAGGGCGCCAATCATGGCCGCCACGAGCGGCCCGGTTCGTCGAATCAGTCGTCGCATGCGGTTTGGGTCAGAGAGTCCGTTCCCATTCGTACCCCTGGCAAAACACATTAACAGCGGTATCGGATCGGTCGGGCCGTTTCAACAGTGGTTCTCGTTCATCGTTGGACACATCCGCCCGTCCGGTGCCTGCGGCCGGTGGGAGGGGATCAGCGCTCGCGACTAGAATGCGTCGCGCGTCTCGACGCACCGTGCGTCTGGAGCGCCGGCATGAGCGATCATCTTCGCTCGACTCGCCGTCTGACAATGCCTGCGACGGACTCCCACGAGGTGGCAGCCGTCTCCCTGAACCTGGCTGGGAAGGAGTCGAGCGCCACGCCGGCGTGCGAGTTGAGATCAATTCCTGGAGGCGGTCTACGCAGCGGCCATCGAACGCCATGCTCCCACGGCTCTGTGTTCGCACCGTGAACGCACTGCAGCCACGCAGGCGGGTACAACACCTGGCGTACGCGCCCGGTATGAATGAGGTCGTGGTGGCCGATTCCGCAGAAGACGGTCTCTGGATTCCACGCACCAACTGAAGGGCGCGTCTCGAGACGGCTAATGAACGGGTTAGACACGTCACAGCAGAGATAGCACGGCCCTCCCCGCCACTGCAGCCCGAGCGGGAAGTTCAGAAACCCATCCCGAGGACGCGGGCCGGCGCGTTGGATCCGCAACAAGTAATCGCTGCGCATGCCGTCGTCGCTATCCAAACGAGTCGTTATCAGGACCTGAGCCTCCGGCAATAGACGTGCACGAACCTCGGCGCGGATATCGTGGTCGGACAACGGCCCCTCGTGATAGATCGGTGTGAACGGACTCGACCCCGCCAGCCGATCGATCCTGTCACGGAACGATCCTGGGGTCTCACTGTCACAGAAGACAAGCCAATCAAAACGAGCCCTCTGCGCAGCAACGGCCGGGATGCAAAACCGCTCGAACAGACCAACTCGCCGCTCGAGCCAGCCCTCATCGAGGCCGTGGTAGGCGTCCAAATACGTCAGTCGCGCGTTGAGCCTGGTGAGGAGAAAGTGATGCTTTCCGCCCACATTAGATCCGGGGATCAGTTCGAGGCGAGGCACCGCTTCGAGCTTAGCGAACTGGAAGTGGCCTGCCCGAACCGATCAGCCCCGCGCGCAGAACGGGCTGCGCGGCGCCGGGTACCTCGGCGGCCGGATCGGCGCCCTGAGCCGGCAGAAGACGTTGCGGGCGTAGTACCGACTTCTCAACCCACTGGCGAACGCATGCGCGCCGGCGGTGCCGGAGCGGACGGGAAAGTTCCACTGATCGCTCACGTCGTACCAGAGGAATCCGTGCACCTTCGGGTAGCTGGTCGGCAGCGCCTTGAACATGCTGCGAATCCAACTCGCCTGAGAGCCGCCGTCGACGCTGGAGCTGACCTCGCCGAGGATCATCGGCTTCGAGGGGGCGAGGTGGTGCGCGACCTCGTTGTAGGTGGAGCGGAACAGCCGACCGAAGGACTGCCACCCTCCGCGCTTCGCCCCAGCCTTACCGCCGCCCCAGTTGTAACCGTCGAGGCACGTCCAATCGACGTAGGAGTTACCCGGGTACAGCCTGGACAGTGACGGATAGTAATGGTCCGGGTCGACGTTGGGGCACCACACCCAGGTGGCATTGTGAACGCCGACCTGGCCGAAGATCTTGTGCACGTGGCGCCACAGCGCGACGAAGTAGGCGGGCCTGTTCTTGTTGATGCTGTCGTTCACGCCCCACGCCCACCAGTTCCCATTCATCTCCCAATCGAAGCGAAGGAAGAACGGGTGACCCCATGCCTTGGCCTCCCGGGCGAAGCGGCGAATAGCGAAGTCATAGCGGCCACTGGCCACGGCGCGATCGCTGAACGCCGCTGCGCTTCCAGCGCTCGGAATGGAGGCCCAGCTCACGAACGGAATCGCCCCGTGATTACGGACCGTCTGGGCCCCCGAGGACGGAAAGCCGTAGAAGGTGCAGGGGCCCGAGCCGCAGTCGGCGAATGGCGCGCCGACGCCGACCAGCGAGACCGGTTTCCCCACGCTGGCCTCGAAACGACTGATCGGCCCCCAGGTGTAGGGAGCGCCACCGTCAAAGGTGCCACCCCAGTAGACCGACTGGGTTGGCCTGCGGTGTTTCGTGCCCGCGACCGCCGTGGCAACACCAATCGCCACCAGGATGCCAATCGTTACCGCGAGCAGCGGGACTGTTCGTCGAATCATTCTCATGTACCTAACCCGGGGAGTCCGTTCCCACGGCCCATTTCCCCCGCCGTGAGGATAGCATCGGTTGGCACGCACACGACACACCCAGGACGCGTTTCCTTACGCAATTCTTCCCTTCGCGCGCGGGCTCACGCGACCTTCGCGCGGCGGGAGCGCGTCCATCTCGCGGCGCGAGCGCGGATTGACTCTCAGGCCGCGGCGGTCGGCGCCACGGGCCCACTGAGCGCCGCCCGCAAGCGCCGCCCGCACAGGGCCGCGGCCACCGACTGAGCCAGCAGCCAGCCGATGCCGGCACCGGCGATTCCGACCGACGGGATCAGCAGCGTGCTGGCCACGAGCATCACGATCGCATCGGTGCCCTGGACCATGGCGACAAAGCGCCCATCGTGCTGGACCCGGCCAAGCCCGAGGCCGAGCATCGACACCGCGTGCGGCAGGGTCCCGAGGATGAGCAGCCGAAGCGTCGAGGTTCCGGCGTCGGCGTAGGCCCGGCCGAAGATGTCAAGGATGTACGGGGCAGCCACCAGCACAACGATGACCGTGGGTATCAGGATGCGCGCCGTGCCGATGGCCACATTGCGCAGGTGCTCCCTGCGCTTCGCCTCGTCGAACGCGGTCTCGACTGTCATCGAAGTCGCCATGTTCTGCGCGATAAATCTGACGCCCAGGGTGATCGTCCACGGCACATAGAAGTAGGCGGCCTGGCGCACACCGGCCAGGTTCAACACGAGGATGGGCAGAAAGAAAGCGATCACCAGCCCGGAAAAGTCACCCACGAAGTTGCCCAATACCAATCGCCT
The DNA here is from genome assembly GCA_963796885.1 of uncultured Solirubrobacterales bacterium. Lineage (GTDB taxonomy): Bacteria > Actinomycetota > Thermoleophilia > Solirubrobacterales > Solirubrobacteraceae > Palsa-465. The sequence goes on along the minus strand of CAWCNP010000019.1, from coordinate 21,397 downwards.
CACATCCCGGGCCCCCCAGCTCCGCACCAGCGTCCGCGTGGCCGCCACATGCCTGGGAATGAAGCGGGCGAAGATGGCGAAGTTCACCGGGAACAGCGTGGCCACCATCGGGACCATCCAGGCGAGGATCACACCCGCCTGTGGGTGGCTCGAGGCGAACACCACCACGAGCACGATCTTGGCCAGCGAGTAAGAGGTGTTCTCGAGCGGAACCCACCGAGCCTCTCGCAGACCGGTCATGACGAAGTCCTGCAGCCCGGAGATGGCCCACACCGTCCCCAGGACAACGAACAACGCGAACCACTTGGAGTGGGTGGCAATGAACCCCAGCGGGGGTGACCAGAGGTGACTCGTGGCCGCGGCCAGCGTGCCGAGGACTAAGCTCCCGACGATCGCGGTTCCGTAGGCGATCAGCACGAAACGAAGGGTGTCTTTGCCCGCACTGGGCAGATAACGCGGCAGTACGTTGGACATTCCCAGCGAGGCGATCCCGGAGATGAGGGCTAAGGCCGAGAGCATGGCCGACGCGCGACCGACCGTCGCCGGCGAGTAGTCACGGGCGGTCAGAGCCCAGAACGGCAGCCCGAGTGCCGATGACAGCGTCGAGGAGAGGATCAGGAAATACGCGTTTCTGAACAGCGGGGCGGAGAGGTGCTCCCGGATTCCCCTGACGCGCGGACGACCCATCGCCATTGAGCGGGCGAGGTTACCGAGGCCGCTATGGTTCCCGACCGACCGATGCCGAACCGGGAGACCCAGCCTCTGTTCAGCGTCGTGATCTCGACGTACAACCGCAGGGACATCGTCCAGCGATGCGTCACCAGCTGCTTGCAACAAGACTTCGATGACTTCGAGGTGGTCGTCGTCGATGATGGATCGACCGATGGCACCGCGCCCAGTCTGGAGCGGATCGGAGATCCCCGGCTCGGCGTCGTCGTGCACCCAAACAACCGGGGCATGCTCCCGGCCCGCCACACTGGCGCGGTATCGGCTCGAGGGACTTGGCTCGTCGTGCTCGACAGCGACTGGGAGCTGATCCCCGGCGCCCTCTCGCGTCTGGATGAAGTCATCAACGATCTGCCCCCTGAACGCCAGGTGCTGTGGTTTCGCGTGCTGTGGGACGACGGGCGCATATCGCCCGCGTTCGTACCGGATGGACCCGTCGACTATCGCCGCAAGCTCGCCTGGATCGAAGCCGAGGGAGGGTTCGACGCCGCGCGTTGCGTCCATCGTGAAGTTATGGAGCGCACGCCGTTCTTCTCCGACCGCTACGGGCGCATGGAGTGGCTGTACGAGCTCGACCTGGCCAAGAACGAGACCGCGTTCTACATCCCAGATGTTCTGGCCAAACAGCACTTCGACGCGCCCCACAGCCTGCTCCGAGCCTCGGATCCGCACGAACTCATGACCCGGCTCGTCCGCGAAGCGCCCGACATGTTGTGGATGACGCAGACCGCCCTGGAACGACACGGCGAGGCGCTCAGAGAACTCGCCCCGTCCCAGCACCGCGAACTGGTCCGGTTGGCCAGCCGATACTCGTTTCTGCTCGGAGACCGACGCCAGGGCCTCCGCTACGCGTGGGAGGCGATCAAGGTGGGCGATCGCGACGCCACGCTGTGGCTCGGAGTGGTACTCGGGATGCTGGGCAGGCGTCCTCTGGTCAACGGGATCGCCGCCCGGCGGCGATTCGGGATTGGCGAACGCACGCCGGCCATGCCGCCTTCGGAAACGACAGTCAGCTCACGCTAGCCTCGGCATCAGCACGCGCACCACGGCCAGCTCCCCCATGCCAGCTCCCGAATTCAGCGTCATCATTCCCAGTCACAACCGCCGAGCGAAGCTGCAGGCCCTGCTCGAGTCCCTTGACCAGCAGACTCTGCCCAGTGATGCCTTCGAGGTGATCGTTGCCGACGATGAGTCGACCGACGACACGCCCGAGATGCTGTCCGGCCTGAAAACTGGCTACTCCCTGCGTCACCTTCGCCTCTCTCATAAGGGCGAATGGGGAGCGGCCAATGCCGGCATCGAGGCAGCGGCCGGTCGCGTGTGCCTATTTCTCGACGATGACGTCATCGCGTCGCCCGACCTGCTCGCCGTCCACGCCGCCGCTTACCGTCGAGATCCTCGGATCTTCGCCATCGGCAACCTGATCCAGATTCCGCCGCCGGGCAGCGATTGGCTGGCCGAGGCGCTGGCCCGAGGATGGAATGCCAACTTCGACGAGATGGCCGAGCGAGAGGTCAAATGGACGGACACGTTCAGTGGAAACCTGTCCGTCCCCCGCCAGGCGCTGGAGGAAGCGGGCGGCTTTTCCGTCGACCTGATGGCCAACGGAGACGTGGAGTTGGGCTACCGACTGTGGAAGCACGGCTACCGACCCGTGTATCTGCACGGCGCGGTCGGGCGCCATTTCGACTACAAGGACGGCCCGCGCCTGCTGCGGGATCGCGGCCGCCACGGGGCCAACGCCGTTCAGCTGGCTGAGCGTGACCCGCCAATGCTTCCGCAAGTGCTCGGCCGGTTCGGTACGAGCGCCCGTTACCACCTCGTGCTCCGGCGCGTGTTCCTCGCGCTCCGCGTCCCTCCGGGACTGCTGGCTCGCATGGGGCCGCTCCTACCGAACGATGAGTGGCGGGCTCGGCTATCCGATTTTGTCTCCGGTCTCGCGTTCTGGCGTTCGGTCAGAGAGAACGTCACGCGCTCCAAGTGGGTGGCGATCACCTACGGCGTCCCGGTGCTGATGTACCACGCCTTCAGCGACTCCGCGCAGGCCAGCCGTTATGTGACGCCGAGACGGACGTTCGCGCGCCAGATGCTGCTGCTGAAGGCGCTGCGCTTTCGCGTGATCTCATTCGAAGAGCTGGCCCAGTGTTTGCGAGAGCATCGCCTGCCGCCGCCGCGCTCTGTGGTCATCACGATCGACGACGGCTACAAGGACAATCTCGAGGTTGCCGCGCCGATCCTGCGACGTCGCCGTTTTCCCGCCACGCTGTTCCTGGTCAGCGATCGGCTCGGCCAGCGGGCCGACTGGAGCGACGAGCCCGACCTGGCCGGCCGGCCGCTGCTGTCGCGTGAGGAACTCGCCGGCGCGCAGGACGGACTGCTCTCCTACGGCGCCCATAGTCGCACCCATCCGTGGCTGACGCGCCTGGCCGACGACCAGGTCACTGAGGAGATCCAGGGTTCGCGCTCCGAGCTCGAGCAGGTCCTCGAGACCTCGATCACCACGTTCGCCTATCCGTTTGGCGACTTCGACGACCGCTCAGTGGAGGCGGTCAGCTCCGACGGTCTGATCGGAGCCGCGACTGCGACGGAGCGCCGTCTGGTCTGGCCCAACGCTGACCCGGTGCTCATTCCCCGGATCGAGGTCGAGGGCACGGACTCCCCGATCCGCTTCCTGATCAAGCTGTTTATCGGAGAGGCCGACTGAGAGCCCGCCTCGAAGGCTAGGCGGGCAAGCGCCAAACGTGGGGCAGCACCACGTCGCCGTCCGAACCCAGCGCGGGTGTCGGGCGACCGTCCATCACCCCGGGCTCGACGTCGAAGAAGGCCGCGGCCTGAAGGCCATCTTGAATCTCGTTGCGCCCGCGCAGCAGGACGTCGATCCGGTAACGGCCGGGAATCAGCGGCATGGCGGTCAGCTCGCACTCGAACCGAGGTCCAAGCTCGCTGCTGCGAGTGTCCTCCTCGGAGGGCATCTGGCTGTCGAACGTGGTGACCGGCTGTCCGAGGCTGTTGAGAATGGTGAGTTCGCACTCCATCAGCGACAGCACCTCGGTGACATGGACCACGATCGTGGCCGGGTTTCCCGCCACCACCACGTCGGGAGTGCCCGACGTCGTGTCCCGGATCTCGAGCCCCCTGACGCGAGCGGCGCCGCGACCGCGACGATCGCGGTCGGTGCGCTCGAGCAGATCGTCGTTGGCTCCTCGCTCGAGCATCCGTAGGTAGTGGGGCACCGCTTCATCGACCGGCGCGTCAACGAGGATCTGGCCGCGCTCGAGCAGGACGCCGCGCCTGCACAGCGCCTGGATGATGGCCAGGTTGTGCGAGACGAAGATGACCGTCCGCCCGTCGCGCGCTACCTCGCCCATCTTGCCCAGCGACTTTCGCTGGAAAGCCGCATCGCCCACGGCCAGCACCTCGTCGACGAGCATGATCTCGGGCTCGAGGTGGGCGGCCACGGCAAAGGCCAGGCGAACCGACATACCGCTGGAGTACCGCTTGACCGGGGTGTCGAGGAATCGCTCAACCTCAGCGAACTCAACGATCTCATCGAACCGGCGGCGGATCTCTTGGCGCCGCATCCCGAGGATCGCGCCGTTGAGGAAGATGTTCTCGCGCCCGGTCAGATCGGGATGGAAGCCGGTGCCCACCTCGAGCAGAGAACCGACGCGACCAGTCACGTCGGCGTAGCCGGTGGTCGGCTCGGTGATCCGCGAGATGATCTTCAGCAAGGTCGTCTTGCCGGCGCCGTTGTGACCGATCAACCCGACGATCTCGCCCTGGCGGATGGTCAGGGAAAGCTCCTGCAGCGCACACAGGTAGTCGGGCGAGCGCGATTTGCCCGATCTTCTCAGCCCCACCTTCTTGACCATGTTGCCGGCGGCGTTGACCAAACTCTCGCGCAGCGTGTCCTCGTTGCGGGTCTTGACGCCGAGCCGATAGCGCTTGGTCAGCTCGTGCGCCTGAATGGCAAAGTCGCTCACTTCAACGCCTCACACGATGTCGGCGAAGGACCGCTCGACTCGGCTGAAGTAGACCAGGCCGACGCCGAGGAACAAGAGAGCGGCGCCTCCCGACACGGCGAGCTGCGTCCACGGGGCAGGGGTCTGGAGCATCGCCCAGCGGAGGCCCTGGACCACCCCGACCATCGGGTTGAGCGCCGACAGCGTCCGCCAGGGGGAGTGGAGCAGCAACGTCGAGTAGGCGATCGGCGTGGCGAACAGCCAGAACTGGATGATGAACGGCACTGCATATCGAACGTCGCGATACCGCACGTTGACAGCCGCGAACAGGGCGGTGACCCCCAGGGCCGTCGCCACGGCGATCAGGAACACGAGCGGCAGGGCAAGGACCCCTATGCCCGGCGTACGGCCGGTCACGAACACGACGACGGTCAGGATCGTGAACGAAATCGCCAGGTCAACGAGCGACGCCGCCATCGTGGCCATCGGAAGGAAGATGCGAGGGAAGTAGATCTTCGCGACCATCTGGGCGTTGTTGACCAGGCTGTCCGACCCCACGGTGACCGTGTTGGCGAAGAACATCCATGGGACCAGGCCGGAGAGGGAAAACAACCAGTACGGCACACCTCCGGAGGAGACGTGGGCGACATGGCCGAAGAAGATCGTGAACACCAGCATCAGGCCCACCGGCTGGATCACCGCCCAGGCCGCGCCGAGCGCGGTCTGCCGGTAACGCACGGTGATGTCGCGGATGGCGAACTGCCGTGCCAAGTCGCGGTAACGCCACAGTTCGCGCGGCACGAGCATCCGCCCGAGACCACGCGTCGCCTCCAGACGCGTGACGGTCTGGTCCCCCTGCGGCGCACGCGGCAGCGAGTCGCTCGGCGCCTTCTCCATCACTTGAGCCACACCGCGAGGATAACCGCCGAACAGGCCGACCCTGTCCGGTGCGGGGAGTTCCGCACAAGTTCGCGGCCGCTAGTGCGGGGCTAGGCCCGGCGCCAACCGATGTGCTCGCCCCGCCATCCTCGCCTGCGGGCGGCGCGGTTGATCATCAGGTGTCCGAGGAGGTAGCCGACCGCCGTGCTCCCTAGGCCGGCGACGATCGTCAGGGCCCGCGCCAGACCGTCCACGTCACCGTGTCTGAGGAACGCACGCAGGCCCTGCCAGGCACCGCGCGGGAGCACCTCGCGCGTGTATTGGTATTCGGATGACAGCGCCTGGCCCGAGCCGACCAATCGCGATACCACGGCCTTTGAGCCGCCCTCGAAGTAGCAGCGCGAGATGAAGCGACGAAACCGGGTGCGGCTGGCCGGTACGTGATGCCGGATGCTGGCCTCGGGCACGTAGAGGATCCGCTTCTCGGGCCACCGCTGGCCCAACCGGATGCACAGCTCGGTCTCATCGCAGGAATAGCCAAGCCGAAAGCCGCCCAGAGAGACGAGCAGCTCGCGGCGGAACGACATGTTGCAGCCGAACATGTTGCGCACCTGCTCCGTGCGTAGGGGCATGCCCAGGTACGAACAGCCGATCACCCAATCGAACTCGGGCGGAAACCAACCCGGGCGGCTGTCCGTCCACAACGGCGCCGCGCTTCCGCCGACGCCGGCCACATCGTCGTCGGTGTAGTGGTCTCTGAGGTGCTCGAGCCAGCCGGGCGAGGCCACGGCGTCGTCGTCCATGAATGCCACCACCGAGCCCGAGGCGGCGGCGAAGCCGGTGTTGCGTGCGCCGCCGAGGCCCTTGGGCTCGGCATTGGGCAGCACCTGGGCGCCGAGCTCGTCGCGGATCCGCGCAAGCAGGCGGTCGTTGTGGTCGACCACCACGATCACCTCGCGGGGTGCGACGGTCTGCTGCCCCAGCGATCGCAGGGCGGCTCTGATCTCCTCCCACCGCCCTTCGTCGTGCGCGCAGACCACAACCGAGATGTCTGCGGTCATATAGGGCTGGTTAGCATACGCGCGGTGCCACCGCCCTCGACCGATGCTCGGAGCGATGTGGCCGTGGTCACCGGTGGTGCGGGTTTCGTCGGTTCGTGCACAGTCGATCTGCTCATTTCAGAAGGCTGGAAGGTGACGGTGCTCGACGACCTGTCCACGGGCTCACCGCGCAATCTGCCGCCCGAGGCTCATCTCGACGTGCTCGATGTGAGCGATCGTGATGGCTTCGATCGAGCGATCGAGGCCGCGCGACCCTCGGTGATCTTCCACCTGGCGGCACAGGCCAGCGTCACCCGCTCGGTGGCGGACCCGCAACGAGACTGCCAGGTCAATGTCGGCGGGACCCTGAACGTGCTTGAGGCAGCAAGCCGACTGGGAGCTCCCGTCGTGTTCAGCTCGACCGGCGGAGCGATTTACGGCGACGACGCACCGATCCCCACCCCGGAGGACTCACCGCCTGCCCCGATCTCGCCCTACGGCGCATCGAAATGGGCCGGCGAGGCGTACGTCAACACGTGGCGGCGGGCCAGCGGCCTTCAGCATTCCGTGTGCCGGCTCGGCAATGTCTACGGTCCGCGCCAGACACCGCACGGCGAGTCCGGCGTGGTCGCGGTCTTCAGCTACATGCTGTGGCGCGGCCAGTCGCCGCAGCTGTTCGGATTCGGCCGTCCCACCCGGGACTACGTGCACGTGAATGACGTTGCGAGGGCGCTCGTCGCCGCCGTCGGCCAGGGCGGCACCTTCAACGTCTCCACGGGTATCGAGACCGATGTCGCGGCCGTCTTCGAGAAGCTCTCCCAGACCGCCGCCAACAACGTTGCCCCGCAACCCTCGCCGTTGCGTGCCGGCGAGCTCGAGCGAAGCTGCATGGATCCCGCAAGGGCGCACCATCAGCTGGGGTGGCGCGCCGAGATCGGCCTGGACGAGGGGCTCGCCGCGACCTACCGAGCTCTGGTCGCAGGATTCGCCGACGACAGCACAGACGCGGCCTAACCGACCGTCGAACAAGCGTCCACGCCACCCGGCCAGAGCGGGGACCCTGCGTCTAGCTGCCCGATCAAGGAGGCATGACTCCTGCTCTCCGCGTCGTACTTCGCAGCTTCGCCGCCCTGGCACTCGGTCTCCTGGCCTCGGTCGTATTCGTGAGCCCGTCGCTCGGCGGCCAGGACAGCCATCATGCCAAGCCGACTGCGTGCGCGCGGAAGCACCATCACTCGCATCATCGCCGTGCGCACCGACGAACCCGCGGGCACCGTCGCCGTCGCGCGGCCGGCTGCGTGCGGACCGGACAGATTGAAATGTTCTATCGCCGGTATTCGGCGTGGCACCAGCCGCGAGACCACTCGGGCGGATCGAAGAACACGACCCCGCCACCACCCACCACCACCTCGACCCCGCCACCACCCACCACCACCTCGACCCCGCCCCCGACGACGACCACCACCTCCACTCCGCCCCCGACCGCTACGACCACGTCGACCCCACCTCCGACCACGACCACCACGTCCACCCCGCCCCCGACCACCACGACCACATCGACCCCGCCCCCGCCGACCACGCCGTCGCTCTACTGGGGCGCGACGATCGGCACCCAGCTCACCGGTACCCAGGCGCCGTGGGATTGGACTCCCGTGACCAAGTTTGAGACCACCGACGCCGGCGGCAAGAGCAGCAGCATCCTGCCCTGGGGCTCCCCGTTCTACCACTCCGACTGGTGCGGCGGCGCCTGCAACTTCACGACCTCGATCTACCAGAGCGTCCGCGATCACGGCAAGATCCCGTGGCTTTCCTGGTCCTCGACGAGTTCAACCGGCGAGAGCGGGTACACCGACGCGCAGATCGCCGCCGGGTCCCAGGATGCCTACATCACCAAGTGGGCACAGGCCGCCAAGGCGTGGGGACACCCGTTCTTCCTCCGCTTCGACTGGGAGATGAACTCGAACTGGTTCCCGTGGGGAGTCGGCGCCAACGGCAACACCGCCGCGGATTTCGTCGCCATGTGGCGCCATGTGCACGACATCTTCACCAGCGTGGGTGCCACCAACGTCAACTGGGTCTGGTGCCCAAACATCGATGACTCGAGCTCGTTCGCCCCGCTGGCCAGCCTGTATCCCGGCGACTCGTATGTCGACTGGACCTGCCTGGACGGTTACAACGGCGACGTCCCGTGGACCAGCTTCCACAACCTGTTCCTCAAGAGCTACAACGAGGTGGCCGGAACGATCGCGCCGACCAAGCCGATGATCATCGGCGAGACCGCCAGCACGGAGAGCGGCGGGTCCAAGGCGCAATGGATCACCGACATGCTGAACGATCTCCCCGTCAGCTTCCCCAAGATCCACGGCTTCCTCTGGTACGACGTCGTTGGATCAGGCCCCGGCGGCCACAGTGACTGGCAGATCGAGTCCTCGTCCGCGGCCGAGTCGGCCTTCGCCGGTGGCATCGCCAGCCCGAGCTACTCGAGCAACAACTACTCGAACCTCAACACCAGCCCGATCCCTCCCACGCCGTAACGATCCACGCGGGGCGCAGCGACCGGCCTACGCACCAGCCGAGGGCGTGGGCCGGTCGTGGTGTTGGTGGCTATCGGTGTCCTCGACGCCCAGCAGCTCGCGATACAACGCCAGCTGCTGGTCCACGCATTCATCCCATGTGGCCAGCCGCGGCACCGTGGTCGGGGGAGGCTTGACCAGCTCCTCGAGGATCGCCGCGGCCACATCGGGGGGCGGTGAGGCCACGGGCAGCAGGCGCGCGAATCCGTCCTCGCCGAGTTCGCGCAGGCCCGCCTGATCGTCGGCCACGAGCAGGCGCCGGCGGGCGGCGGCGGCCTCGAGCGCGACCAGCGGGTGAGTCTCGTATTCGCTCATCAGCACGACCAGCGACACCCGGTTCAGCAGCGCGGACATCGCGGCGTGATCGCCCGGCGGCACGCTGGTGAACTCGACCTGCTCGGCCAGGCCAAGCTCGACGGCCTGGCGGCGTAGCTCAGGCTCATAGGGTCCCGTCCCCACCACGAGCAGTCTCGCGTCTGGCCGCGCGCGGAGCACGTAGGGCAGGGCGGCGATCACGCGCTGATGGCCCTTGTAGCGTTCGAGCCGGCCGATCGACGCCAGCAACGAGCCCTGGATGGAGGTGTCCGCCGCAACCGGGGAGGTTGCGGACTGCAGGTTGGTTCCGTTGGGGATCAGCCGGAAGCGCTCGCGCGGCACCCCGAGCGCCTGGCTGTAGACATCGATCTCGAAACGGGCCACCGCGACCAGCGCCGCGGCGCGCGTGAGCAACGGACGCAGCGCCCGCCACTGCACGCCGCGGGCCTGGTGACGGATCCGCGAGGAGTGCCCGCCGCCGTGAAACGTCACGCAGAACGGGGTCCCTACCCTGAGTGCGCGTGCCATGGCCAGCGGCGCGACCAGGGTGTGGTAGGACTGCACGTGGATCAGGTCCCACGCCCCTGGCTCGATCGCTCGCCACAGGCCCGGGGCAAAGCACCAGTCGCGCTCCGCCGGCCAGGCTCGAAGCGTCCGAATCCGCAGCCCGTCACGCTCGAGCACCCCGGCGTGGTGGCCGCCGGGATCCGAGCACACGACCTCGACGTGAACACCTCGGTCGATGAGACGCGTGGATAGCTCCCACACGTAGCGTTGGACGCCGCCCGCCTCGAGCGGGCTGCGCGGTGTGACCATCAGGATCCTCAGCGGGGTGGACATCACGTGCGGCGGGTGCTCGCCACGACCTCCGCGAGCATCTTCTCGTAGCGCGGCACGACGTGGTCGGCATGGAACTCAGGTGCCCGCGCCCGGCCAGCCTGGCCCAGCCTGGCTCGAAGCTCCGGGTCGTCGATCAGGGTCTGGATCGCCTCGGCCAGGGCCACCGCATCACCCTGATCCACGAGGATGCCGGCGCCGTCACCCAGGACGTCGATCATCCCTCCGGGCACGGTTCCCACCATCGGCACGCCCTGGGTGATGCCCTCGACCGCGACTGTCCCCAACGGCTCCGGCCAGACAGAGGGCACGACCCCGAGCAGCGCCCGGCTCCAGGCCGCCATCACGGCCGGATGCGGGACGTCGGTGATCACCCTGACGCCAGCGGGGAACCGCGTTGGCGTATCGCGCTCCACGGTCCCGATGAGAACGAGCGGGGGCGGATTCACGAGGCGGGCGTAGGCATCGAACAGGACCTCGACTCCCTTCACGGGTCGCAACGCGCCGACAAACAGGATGTAGGGCTCGCCGGGGAGTTGGGCCAGGAGCGCTTCGAGATCCCCGGGCTCGAGCTCGTGGGGCGAATCGGCGGTAAGAAACGCCGGGACGATGAACCGGCGCACGGCTCGCGGCCCCGGCCGGAAGCCGAGCAGGTGCCTGGCGTTCATGTCGTCAACGAACGAGGACACGCTCTGGACTCCCGAGAGGTGCGGTGGCGCCACCCGCTTGAAGTGGGCCACCCCGGCCACCGTCAGAGCGCCCTTGGCGGCGCCGTAGTAGTCGCGCGCGCAGCCGAGACACTTGGCCGGCCCCGGCCCGGTACACGGCCTGCCCTTGTAGAGCAGCGTGCGGATCGGGCAGAAGAATCCGTAGTCGTGTGAGGAGAGGACGAGGGGAATCTCACTGCCGCGCATGGCGCGCTCAACCGAGGCCGAGATCCAGCCGTGCGACAACACGACCTCGGGCCGTCGTTCCGCGAGCAGGCGGCGAAAACGGGAGACCATGATCGGGTCCGGCATCGGCGGGGCGTGGCGCTGCTTCTCATCGCGCACCATGGCTGGGATGGCGGTTCTGAGCTGACGCAATCGGTATACGGGGACCCTGTCCGGTCCGTGATGTTCGAGTTCGGGCATGCCGCCGTGCCACATGGTCGCCACCGAGACCTCGTGCCCGCGTTCGGCGAGTCCATCCGCGATGAGCGCAGCCCATCTGTGCGCGCCTCCGATAAACGGCGGGAAGTGGTCGCTGGCGATCAGCAGCCGCATCTCGACAGCCTACGAACGGTCCCGGGGGCCCTGGCGGTGCAGACGCCTGGTCAGCGACGTCAGGTTCTGGCGTCGCTCGGGAAACACGAACAGCTCGGCCAGGCGCTGGGCCAACGGGCGTGGACTGGCCGCGATCGCCGCCAGCCAGACGACCATCGCCGCGCGCAGAGCGATCGAAACGTCATGGCGACGCATGGCGGCCTGGACCGCCTTCCAGATCAAGCGGACGGCCCGGTCCCCGACCACCGGGTGGCCGGCGGGATCGAGCCTATGGGAAATGACCCGCAGGGCCAGATTGGACAGCGACAGGATCTCCTGCGGTCGCTCGAGATCCAACTCGTCGGCAAGATGCAACAGCGCCGCGGCGGTGATTTGCTGGTAGCGGATCTCGCGTCGGATGCGATCAAGGTCGAGCACCGGAGCGGCCGGCTCGAACGCGTTGCGCCCATGCAGCCGATACAGGCCGCCAATCTCGTCGATCGCAACCACCGGGCCGAGCAGCGTGCTCAGGTGGACCAGGTACCAGTCGGCCCCCCAGAGCCCGTAGTCCTCGGCCGGTATCGGCATGATCCGCCGCAGGAGCTCGGAACGGTAGACATTGCCGCTGGTCCCGACCCAGGCCATGTCGAACGGAAAGGCCAGTTCGGCCCGGCGCAGGTCGCCGCTCGGCAGGGGCAGGTGGCCCGGCGGCCGAACGATGCCGAGCTCACGACCCTCGGCGTCGATGACCGCCATGCGGAACTGGACGCGTGCGGCGGCCGGTTCGGCGGCCAGCGCCTCCGCCGCGCGCGAGGCGGCAGTCGGTTCCAGCACGTCATCGGCGTCAAGGAACAGCACAGCATCGCCACGACAGCGCGAGAATCCGGTGTTCAGCGCCGCCGGTTGACCGCCGTTCTCCCGTAGCACGAGGTCGACCGCGCCGTCATATCTGCGCAGCCGCTCTCTGGAATCATCGGTCGAGCCATCGTCGACCACGATCACGTTCACCGCCGGGTGGTCCTGGGCGCGCGCGCTGTCCACGGCATCGCACACGTAGGCACCGTAGTTGTGATTGTTGACCACGATGTCGATCGTGATCGGCGGCTCGGATGTCATCGATCAACCGGTCGGCGAGGAGGACAGCGCCCCCGTCGAAGGCGGGATCAGCGCCGATACCCGGCGGTACACGGCGTTGCCACCGGACTTGTACAGCTTCGCCTTGACGATTGATTGCTTGGTCCTGGTGCCGGTGATCGGGACGGTGACCTCGTAGCTGCCGCCGGGCGCCAGCCGAAGGTCGGCGTTGATCACCGTCGGGTGCCCCGAGGGGCCCTTGAACACGAGCCGGTACGTGGTGTCCCCCTTCTCCGCGCTTGTGACGCCGATGCGTACGGCCGGGGCCAGCTGAGTCCCACTCGGGAGCATCCACATCTGCGTATAGCCCAGCGCACTACTGGCCTTCAGTGGAAGGCGGGAGAGGGTCAGGGCAGACGCGACGATCAGCGCGGCGACGAGCAGGAGCCCGATGTCGCTCAGCCGCAGGCGCAGGCGCAGGCGGTCAGGCGGGGAAGGCTCTCCACCGCGGCGCCGCGCCATGGCCACCGCCGTCGCCGCGAGGATCACGACCAGAAGAAGCGCTGCCCAGGTCCCGGTCCGGATCCCTCCCGGTGATAGGTCGAGCACCAGCGACCCGAGCACCAGCGTGGACAGGCTGAGCGCCAGCGTGAGAACGGAGACTTGCAGGCCGGTGATCCGCCGGCGGGCGAAGATCGCCGCGGTGAGCGCGTAGCCGGGCAGGGCCAGACACAGCGGGACGGCCGCCAGAGTGCGCAGTGCGGTCACCGGCACCGCGAGGGCGACAGCGGCGCAGATCGCCGCCGCGGCCGCCACCGACCACAGATCGCGGTTACCCCGGCTCACTGCGCACTGTCCAGGGCGTAGATGTAGATGTGGCCGCTGTCGTAAATCCGCGCGCGCGGCAGGTGGTCGAATCTCGTGGCGACCTTGCGCGAGTAGAGCTGATCGACCGGACCGCCAGGAGGACGCAGTGAGAAGCGATAGCCCCGTGAGTCGTCATTGGCGCGCATGCGTGTGTCCACGACGACGTACCGGATGTGGTCCGCGCGCATCAGAGCGAGCTGGCCGCTGGTGATCGTCCTCTTGGGAAGGATGTCCTCAAGGTCGGCACTTGGGGCGGTCACCACGTTGGCATTGCCGTAGAGGAGGATCGTGCGCCCGTCGGCCGCGGTGGCGGCGTACCCCGACCCGGTTGGGTGGAGCCCGACCCACCTCCCGACTGTGAGCGTCTCCGAGTCGATCTGGCGCCCAGCGATCCGGACCGTAACCGGGGAGGCCAGTATGTTGTCCGGTGGCCACCCGGTTATCGCCCCGCCGACGACGACCACGCAGGCGGCGATGGAGATGGCCCCGCGAACCAAGGGTCCCGTGCTGCGGGAGAGCAGGCGGTCAACCACGCCGTACGCGACCACGAAGCCCAGGCCGATGAACAGGAACTCGCCCAGGCGGTTGCCGATTTCCCAAGCGTCGGGCTCCAAGCGCAGGACCAAGATGGCGAAGTAGCCCAGAGCGATGAGGCAGAACCCGACCGCGATGGGGTCCCGCTTGTGGCGCCGCCACACGGCGCGCAGGCCAAACGGCACGGCGGCGAACAGCAGCACCAGGGCACCGAAGGCGATCGCCTTCTCCAATAGCGGTGTCGGAACAACGCCGCTGGACGATGAGAAAGGAGCGCGCGGAGCCGACTCGCCGCCGATGGTCTTCAGGGCCTCTTCGACCGCATTGGTGACCAGTGGCGAGATATAGCCGACAGTCTCGCTCGCCACCACCACGAGCCAGCCGGTGGTGAGCGCGACCGACACAACAGCGAAGCGGCCGACCCTGAGGTTGTTCAGCCGCCCACGACTCACCCGTGGCGCCAGGACCAACAGGATCAGGATGACGTCGAGCAGATACGAGGTCAGGTGATGCGTGATCACGATCGCGGCGATCACGATCACGGTCGGAATCGACCAAATGTGGCGATCCGGCTTGGCCCCCGCGGCGCGCTGGACGATCAGCGCCAGAACGACGACGAGCAGCGGGAGCGATAGCGACTCATACGAGAACTGGGCGCTCCAGAGCAGGAAGTTGCTGTTGCCGGCGTAGAAAGCAGCGCCCAGCGAGGCAATGCGCCACGATCCGCACAGCGCGTAGAACAGCACCAGCATGGCGAGGGTAAGCGTCAGGCGCGCCGCGGCGATGATGATCAGCCCGGACCCAAAGCTCGACATCCCGGTCAAGCTCATCAGCGCCGACGTAGCACCTTCGAGGCCCGGGTACCTGGCCGACACGGGCAGAATCGGGTTCGCGGTGAACAGCTGGTGGTGGCGGGCGATCTCCTGCGCGTTGTAGGCGTGGAAGAACTCGTCGGGCATGGTGTAGCCGAACGGGTCGCGCATGACCTTGACCGCGTACAGCGATAGCCCCAGCAGGCAAACCAGCGCGATCCGCTCGCCCACCGGCACGTCGGCGGCGCACAGCCGGTACACGATCGGCGCCACGATCACGGCGACGCCGGCCCACAGGAGCCAGATCGAGGGTGCCAGGGTGGCCCGCGAAAGGTCGTCGGTCACCGCGCACAGAACCAGCCCGAGCCCGACGATCACGGCGACGACCGGGAACCGGCCCAGCGTGCCGAGCTCGCGTGGCTCCGCACGGGCCGGCTGGACGCGTCGCCTCCGCAGTCCGAGCCGCCTGCCTATCCGAGCTGGGTCCTTGAGCGTCGCCGCGTCCGCGGTGCGAGGCCCGCGCGCGATGTCCCCCGCACCCGCGCGCAACACATGAGCATTTGACACGCCACGGTCGATTGTAAGGTCCCGCCCAGCGCCATCGCGGGCGCGCGCCGTCGTCGACACCCTCGTGTCTTTCCGAAAGGCGATCTGCTGCGAGGCCGCTCAGGCGGCGAGCTTCAGCGGAACCTCGGCCGGCGCCTCGAAGGCGCGATACACCACGACCGTGTGCTTCGGCTGATGCCGGCGGATGGTCCGGCGCCGCTCGGGCCCGGTGTAGCCCGAGTCGGAACGATCGCGCATCCGGCGGTCGCCGCGGCGGCGGTCATGTCCCGCTGGCTTCCAGCTCAGAGAGCCGGGCGCGGGGAGCTCGACCGGGACCAGTGCGATTCGTGAGTGCGTCGCCGCGCGGCGGGAATCGCGCCCGGGGCGCTCCTCGAAGATCGTCCGCAGCACCCGGAGGCCGTCCCGGATGGCGTTGAGGTTCGACGAGCCGGCCCGGCGGGGCAGCTCGTAGCTCCCGACCTCCTCGATCTTGAGGCCTGCCTTGATCGCGTTCAGCGTGAGCTGGGTCTCGATCTCGAACCCGTCGGCGTCGAGCGCAAGCGCATCGAGGTCACGCCGCCAGAAGGCGCAGTATCCGTAACAGAGGTCCGTGAACCGCGATCCGTACATGACGTTGACCATGTGCACGAAGGCCCGGTTGCCGGCGCTCCGAATTCGCGTCCAGTCGTCCGACCCGCCGGCACCGAGGTACCGCGAGCCTTTGACGAACTCGGCACCGTTCTGCAAGGCGGTGACGAACACCCCCATTTCCTCGGGGTTCGTGCTGCCATCGGCGTCGATCATCACGATGACCTCGCCGGTGGCGGCCGCGAACCCGGCGCGCAGGGCTGCCCCCTTACCGGGCTGCAGCTGGTGCACGACGATCACGTCCTGGCGCAGGTCGCGCGCGACGACCTCAGTGTGGTCGGTCGACAGCCCGTCGACCAGAACCACCTCGGTCACCCATGCGGGCAACCGCTCGAGCACCCAGCCGAGATTGTCCGCCTCATTCAGCGTCGGCACGACGACACTGACCGTCGGATGCAGCGAGCGCTGCCGGTGCGGGCCAGTTGAACGTTCGACACGCCGCCTGCGCGTGCGCCCCGCGCGCAGGGGCGTGTCGAAGCTTGGTACAAGAGCTCTGTTGAATAGAACGCCGACACCGGCAATAACGGTGAACACGGCGCCGACAAGCAATACAGGTGTTGCCATCCTTAGCCTCTCCAATCGGTGGCGGGACGCACGACCGCAGTGGGTCGTGACCTCGGATCACCCGTCGCACAGAGCCGGTGGCCCAGGCGGAACGCCTCAGCCCGATTGGTAGTGCCCCTGCTTCTGCGTACTACGCCAGCCCTACTCATATGCCCTTGCCTCTGCGACAGATCAATCCGAAGATCGTGTATCGGCAGAGCGCGCCCCGAGTTAACGCAGCCTTGCCCCGGAAATGTTTCGATAAGAATAGCGCACTTTGGAGGCTTTCGTGCAAAACGCCAACCATGAGCAGGTTTTTGCGTTAAAGCGTCGACATTGTGCACGCGCGTCGCTTGCTGGCGCGGCCGTATAGCCCTGCCGTCATGCCCCCACCCCCCGTGCGCTCGGGCCCCCGAATTGGGGCGCCGCGAGTCCGTCACCGAGGTCGAACACGTCTCGACCATCACTGAACCCCTTGCCTATGAACTGGATCTATAGAAGGGCCCTTGCGAGCCCCACCGAGTGGACCGCAAGACGGCCCTACCCCCTATGACACGGCAACCTACCAAAAGTTTCCGATCCTGCGTCAACCTGGCCTGTCAGGCCTCGGACATTGCCCATTTCCGCCTAAAGCGGATTACACTTCCCGCCGGCGAATAGAATGCTCACGGGGCCGGGTTTTGGGCGCAACGCGCCGGCCCCGACATCTTGCTTGGGAGTATCGACTCGTGTCCGCGGGTCGTGTTTCGCAATTGACAGATTTTTTTGCAAACGGGGCCGGCGGTGGCTAGCATGCCCGGCCGGAGAGACGTGCTCCCCGAGGGTTTAAGGAGCGGACTTTGAGGTACCTGATAACGGGGGGCGCCGGGTTCATTGGTTCTCATCTCGTCGATGAGCTGGTGGCCCGAGATCAGGACATCGTCGTCCTGGATGACTTCAGCACCGGCCAGCGCGCGAACATCGAAGCTCTGACCACCAACGGGTCGGTGCAGCTCGTGGACGGCTGCGTCACGAGCACCGAGCTGGTCGACCGGCTCATGGCGGACTGCGATATCTGCCTCCATCTGGCCTCCGCCGTCGGCGTCAAGCTGGTCGTCTCAAATCCACTGGACACGCTGCGGCGGATCGTGCAGGGCACGGACGTCGTCGTCTCCGCCGCGGCCCGCCGGGGCAAGCGCGTCCTGTTCGCCTCGACGTCCGAGGTCTACGGCAAGAACTCGGAGGGTGCGCTGAACGAGGACTCCGATCGGGTGTTGGGCTCGGCCTTCAAGAGCCGCTGGTCATACGCGATCGCGAAGTCCTACGGCGAGGCGATCGCCCACGGCTATCACCGCGAGCATGGCGCCGACACGGTCGTGTTCAGGCTGTTCAACACGATCGGGCCGCGCCAGCGCGGGATGTACGGGATGGTCGTACCGAGATTCGTGCGTCAGGCGATCCGGGGCGACGACGTAACCGTCTACGGCGACGGCAGCCAGTCGCGCTGCTTTCTACACGTGCGGGACGCCGTCTCGGCGATCCTGGGTCTGGCCGAGAACGACGCCGCCAGCGGCCGGGCATTCAACATCGGCAATCCTTCGCCGATCACGATTCTCCAGCTCGCCGAGCGGGTGATCGATCTGACTGGATCGAACTCGGGGATCGCGTTCATTCCCTACGACGAGGCCTACGACGAGGGGTTCGAGGAGCTCGGGCGTCGCCGGCCGGACACGAGCGCGCTGACCAAGCTTCTCGGTTGGAACCCCACCCGCACACTTGATGAGGCGCTCGACGACGTGATTGCATTCCAGCGTATGGAGCTGGCAATGGAGGCATCCCGGTCGGTTCCGCGGCGTCTCGTCCCCGCCCAGAACGTGACCGCGGCGTGACGGCGTCCAGAATCCTCGTCACGGGTGGTGGGGGCTTCATCGGTTCGCACCTTGCGTCGGCTTTGCTCGAACAGGGCTACGGGGTGCGGGTGCTGGACAACTTCGCGACTGGTCGGCGTTCCAACGTGGCGAATCTGGGGGAAGGCATCGAGCTGATCGAGGGCGATATCCAGAGCTACGAGCGCGTCAACAAGGCGGTGGTCGGCTGCGAGGTGGTGCTCCACCAGGCAGCGCTGCCGTCGGTGCCCCGCTCCGTCCAGGATCCGTTGACCAGCAACGCGACCAACGTGATCGGCACGCTGAACGTCCTGCTGGCCGCGCGCGATCATGGCGTTCGGCGCGTCGTGCTCGCGTCATCCTCCTCGGTCTACGGCTCCAGGCCGAGCGGGGCCGCCCGGCGTGAAGACGAGCCGACCACTCCTATCTCCCCCTACGCCACGGCCAAGCTGGCCGGCGAGGGGTACGCGCGGAGCTTTTACGAGGTCTACGGCCTCGAAACGGTGGCATTGCGCTACTTCAACGTGTTCGGGCCGAGACAGGATCCGACATCTCAGTATGCGGCCGTCGTGCCCAACTTCATCACCGCGCTCTTGACGGGGCAAGCGCCGGTGATCTTCGGCGACGGCGAACAGTCGCGCGATTTCACGTACGTGGCGAACGTCGTGCAGGCGAACATGCGGGCACTCGAGGCTCCGAACGTCGGCGGCAACGTATACAACATCGCGTGCGGTGAGCGGGTGAGTCTCAACCGTCTGGTCAGCGAGCTCCACGAGCTCATCGGCTGTGATGCGAGGGCCGTGTATGCCGCCCCGCGTCCTGGCGACGTCAAGCACTCCATGGCAGACGTATCCCTGGCGCAGGTGGAGCTCGGCTACCAGCCGGTGGTCGGTCTGCGCGACGGACTTGAGCGCACCATCGACCACTTCCGCGCCCGGCTTGCCGGCGGGCTGGAGGTCATACGTGAGCGCTGAGCTATCGGCCGCGATCGGTTTTTCCGTGTCCGCCGCCACGGCTCTTGTAGCTACCCCGGCTGCGATCGGCATCGCCCGCCGCACTGACTTCTACGACCATCCCCGCGAATACCGCCAGCACGGTGCGCCAACGCCGTTTTTGGGCGGGGCCGCGGTGTTGATCGCGTTCCTGGTCGCCGTGTTCGCCCTGGGCGGGGTGAGCGGGGGATTGCTGGTCCTGGTGGCGTGCTCGGTGGTGATGTGGGCCGTAGGCACGGTCGATGACCGGATCGCCGTCGCCCCGATTTGGCGCTTGATCATCACGGCATTAGCAGCTGTCGCCCTGTACGCGTCCGGCATGGGCTGGAGCACAGCGGCTGGGACAGCGATCAATCTCTTCCTGACCGTGCTCTGGATCGTGGGTCTCGTCAACGCGTTCAATCTGATGGACAACATGGACGGCGCCTGCGCAAGTGTGGGCACCATGGCTGCGGCGGGCGTCGGCGTCATCGCCGCCATCAAGGGACAGGCCACAGTTGCCGGGCTGGCCTTCGCGGTGTCCGGTGCCTGCATCGGATTTCTGCCTTGGAATCTGACCGGGCCGGCCATGGTGTTTCTCGGTGACGGTGGAAGCATGCCGATCGGCTTTCTCGTTGCCGCCCTGGCGATGGCCACGGCACGCCACTCGACCGCAGGCAATGCTGGCATCCTGCTCGGCGCACTCCTGGTCGGCCTGCCCATCCTGGACGTGACCCTGGTCAGCGTTTCTCGTACACGGCGGGGCGTCTCACTCATGACCGGCGGGCGTGACCACCTCACCCACCGCATGCTGCTCAGACTGCACTCGCCCCGACTCGTGGCCGGCCTACTCGCGTGCGGGCAAGCAGTCCTCTGCTTGCTGGCGGTGGTGAGCTACGAGCTCGATACCGAGGGCGTCGCGATCATCGCCCTCGCCGCCTTCACGGTGGGCTTCGTCGCGATCCTCGTGCTCGACGCGTCTCGCTGGCGTCCGGCCGGAATCGCCGTCAAGGCGGAACCCCTCCCCCTTGATCCCGGGAAGGCATCCTCGATCGTCGACCCGGGTTGAGCGCGCCGAGCTCGCAGGCGACCGCGGACCCAATTCGCATCGTCCGAATCATCGCGCGACTGAATATCGGCGGTCCCGCGATCCAGGCGATCACCCTGACCAGGCAACTCGAGGAGCACGGCTACCGCACCACCCTGGTACGGGGGAGGGAAGAGCCGGACGAGGGAAACATGGACCACCTGGCCGACGAGCTCGGGGTCCAGCCGACGCTGGTTCCCTCCCTGCGACGCAATCCGGGTTGGCACGACGTCGCTGCTCTGCTGGCCCTGATCCGGATCCTCAGGCGCGTCCGGCCGCACATCGTGCACACCCACGCCGCAAAGGGCGGGACCCTCGGGCGCGTGGCGGCGGTCATCGCCTTCCCGATGCGGAGTCGTCGTCCGGTGCTGATCCACACCTATCACGGCCACTCGCTGAGCGGCTACTTCTCGGACCGCACTACCTCGGTCTATCGCGGAATCGAACGGGCTCTATCCCGTGTGACGGACCGTTTGATCGCTGTGAGTGTCGAGGTGCGAGACGAGCTGGTCGCCATGAGCGTGGCCCCTGCGTCCAAGTTCGAGGTGGTCCCGCTTGGCTTCGACCTCTCCCCCTTCGGTGTTGGCGGCGCCCAGCGATCCAGGGCTAGGTCACGGCTCCGATCCGAGTTGGGGATCCCCGACGAGGCACGCGTGGTCACGTTGATCGCTCGGCTGGTACCGATCAAGCGCGTCGATCGTTTCCTGCGCCTGGCCCAGCAGCTACGTGATCTTCCCGACGTCCGCTTCCTGGTCATCGGGGACGGTGAGCTCCGGGAGTCGCTACTGCAGTCTGACGACGCGCAGTCACTAGGTGACCTCGTCGTCTGGGCCGGGTTTCGGCGCGACATGCCGGGGGTCTATTTCGCCAGCGA
>CAWCNP010000018.1:0-98774 GCA_963796885.1 uncultured Solirubrobacterales bacterium | reverse complement strand
CTGGTCGATGGGGGGATCGAGTGATGCTGGGCATCAGTGGTTGGCTCGCCGCCTGCTGTGCGGCAGCCCTGGCCGGCCTGGCCTGGCGCACGCTCGGCGCACGGATGGAGGCCGTGACCCGCGCCTGTCACGAGCTGCGCGGCCCGCTGACCGCGGCGCGCCTCGGCCTCCAGCTCGGCGCCCGGTCGGGCGAGCTGTCCGCCGATCGCCTGCGGGCACTCGACCTCGAGCTCGGGCGCGCCGGCCTGGCGCTCGAGGATCTCGGCGCCGTCGGGATACGACATGGATTGACGCCTTGCTTGGCGCCGGTCGACATGACCGAGCTGCTCGGCAGCTCGGTCGAGGCGTGGAGACCCGCGGCGGCCGCACAGGCGCGCGAGCTGCGCGCCACCTGGCTCGGTCCGACGGTTGGGGTCCTCGGCGACCGGCTTCGCCTCGCCCAGGCGACCGGGAATCTGATCGCCAACGCGATCGAGCACGGCAGCGGCACGATCGAGGTCCGTGGCAGCGCCGGCGGAGTCGCGGTGACGGTCGAGGTGAGCGACGACGGCCCCGGACTGCCGGCGCCGCTGCCCGAGCTGATGCGGCGCGCACGGCGAGGGCGTGGTCAGCGCGGCCGCGGGCTGGCCATCGCGAGCGCCGTCGCCGAGGCACACGGTGGACGCCTGAGGGCGGCACCGGCGGGCGAATGTCGGGCCCGGTTGGTGCTCGAACTGCCCTGCGGGGGGGAGGGCGATAACCGGGGCCCACGCCGCACGGCGCCGGATCTGTAGGCAGCGCCGGCTCTCCCACCCCGCGCCGCCGAACGCACACCCCCCGGACGGAACCCCCGGCGCATGCACGAGGCCAACCAGCTCGGCCGCCTGCACCAAATCGTGCAGCGGAACGCGACGTCGAATTAAGCCCCTGGAGCCTGCTCGGAGCCACTGCCCACGGGCGTTTTGGCGCTCCGGGCCCCGTCTGAACCATCGAGTGGGGCCAGGTATGGGAAATGGGTTGCATTGTGGGGGAGAGTGGGATAAAGTGGGCGATGCATGCGGAACCCGGGTGGCAGGGCTCCTCCCACCCAGCCACCCGGGTTCGGAATTCGGTCAGCCGAATGAGAAACCTTGATCTTCCGCGGAACCTTCGAACACGCGCTAGATGCGAAGCACCGGCTCACGGTCCCCGCGAAGTTCCGCGCCGCGCTGGCATCGGGAGTGGTACTGGCGGCTTCCCCGGAGACGAACGCCGACGCTCCCCGTTCGATCGCGATCTGGACGCCCGACACCTACGAGGCGTACACCAGCGCGGTGTTGGCCGACCTCAATCCGATGATGCCGAAGTACCGCGACCTCGAGCGGTTCTTCTTCAACCTCTCCCACGACACCGAACTGGACTCGGCCAACCGCGTGATGATCACCCCGAAGCTCATGGATTACGCCGGCCTCGGCAAGGAGGTCATCGTCACCGGTTCGGGCAAGTGCCTGGAGGTGTTCGATCGCGCCCGGTACGACGGCTACAGCGAAGACGTTCTGATCCGTGCTCCCGACATTGCAGCGAGCCTTGGCCACACTCCTTGACATGACCCGCACGCATACCCCGGTCCTGGCCGGAGAGCTGATCGAACTCGCCGATCCCCGCGAGGGCGAGGTGGTCGTCGACTGCACGTTCGGCGGGGGCGGGCATGCGCGCCTGATCGCCGACCGCATCGGCCCGGCCGGCGTGCTGATCGGCATCGATCGCGACCCCATGGCCGAGGAGCGGTTCGCCGAGCTGGCGGCGGAGGTGTCCTGCCACACACGCTTCATCCGCACGGACTTCGTCACTGCGCTGGGTCAGCTGCGCGAGGAGCAGCTCGAGGCGGACCTGATCTACCTCGACCTGGGGATGTCCTCGATGCAGGTCGACACCTGGGCCCGCGGATTCTCGTACTCGTATGACGCCCCGCTCGACATGCGGATGGACCCCGAACAGGAGCTCACGGCGCGCGAGATCGTCAATACGTGGGACGAGCGGCGTCTGGCTCGTCTCCTGCGCGAATACGGCGAGGAGCGGTATGCGTCGCCGATCGCGCGTGGCATCGTGCGCACGCGCCGTCGGGCCGAGCTCAGCTCGACCCAGGAGCTCGTCGATGCCATCAAGAGCGCGGTGCCGGTCCCGGCCCAGTTCGCCGGCGGCCACCCGGCGCGAAGGAGCTTCCAAGCGCTCCGGATCGCCGTCAATGACGAGCTCGCCCAGCTCGACGCGGCGCTTCCCGCCGCGTGGGAGCTGCTCCGTCCCGGCGGCCGTCTGGCGGCGATCTCGTTCCACTCGCTCGAGGATCGGCGCGTGAAGCGCTTCCTCGCCGATCGCGCACGGGGCTGCATCTGCCCACCGGAGCTGCCGATCTGCGTATGCGGCCGGCAGCCCGAGGCTGAGTTGCTGACGCGACGTGCCGTCGCTCCGACAACGGGGGAGGTTGCAGCGAATCCCAGGTCCAAATCCGCGCATCTGCGTGCGGCTCGCAAGCTGGAGGTCACCACGCCATGACACCCACCGCGATCACCCCGGCAGGACGCCGCATCGGCAAACGGAAGTCGCCCCGCCACTCGACGAGAGAGGACCAGCCGCGTCCGGTGAGAGCGCCGACCGCACCGCGGACGCTCCGCCGGGTGTCCGGCCCGGCAACGGGTCGCGCCGGTACCGCCGCCCCGCGATCTAAACCCGCCACTCCGCGATCGAAAGCCACCGCCCAGCCGAAGCCCGCAGCACGGACGAGGACGACCCTTCGCACCCGGCCGGCCCAACACCACCATTCAACCAAGCGCCTGGGGTCGATCTCGCTCCCGTGGCCGCGGCGCACGTCCGGTGCTGCCCGTCCGGCTCGCGAAGGGTCACTGCGCGAACGCGCCGTCGCCGCCATTCAGGGACTCCCAGACCATCCGTTGCTCGATCGGGTTGTCCGCGGCCGCACGTGGATCGCGGTGCTCTTCGTCATGCTGGCCGGCATCGTCGCGATGCAGGTCGAGGTCCTCAAGCTCAACAGGACCATGGGTCGCGCGATCGAGCAGGCCACGGCGCTGCAGAGCCACAACGAACTGCTGCGGGCGAGTGTCGCCTCGCTGGCCGACGATCAGCGCATCGAGCGGTTGGCCGCTGCTCAGGGCATGGTCATGCCCGCCCCGGAGGACATCGGCTTCCTCAGCGCCAGTCCGGCCAACGTACCCCGCGCCGCCGGGCATATCCGCACTCCGGACTCCGACATCTTCCAGTCGCTGCTGACCTCCAACGGTGGGATCGCCAGCACGCCCGTTCCACCGGTCATGTCGACCGGCTCCACCACGAACCAGCCGACGAGCGGGGGGTAGCCGGGCCGTGGGGACGATGGACCGCCGCATCGGCGTCCTGTTCATCGCCTTCATCGCGTTCCTGGCGATCGCCGTAATGCGGGCGACGTATCTGGGCGCCGTGCAGGCCGGATCCCTGCAGCACGCCGCCGCCACCCAGCAGGTGACCGAGCTCACGATCCCGGCGCCGCGGGGGACGATCACCGATCGCAACGGCGTCCAACTGGCCATCAGCGAATCGGCCGACGACGTCGCGGCCGACCCTTACCTGATCAAGCACGCGGCCGATGACGCGCGGCTGTTGGGGCCTCTGCTGGGCCAGTCGGAGTCGACGGTGATGGCCGGCCTGACCAAGCCGCACCGGGGGTTCGTGTACCTCGCGCATCTGGTCCCGGCCGCGACGGTGGCCGGGATCAACAAGTTGCACATCCAGGGATTGACGATGATCCCTCAGAACACGCGCGTCTATCCGCGCTCGTGGGCCGCCTCCCAGGTACTCGGAAGCGTTCACCTCAACGGCCATGGCTACAGCGGCCTCGAGTATGGGTACGACAGCGTCCTGGCCGGACGCAACGGGCTTCGAAGGATCGTCAACGACGCGATCGGGCAGCCCATCTCGATCGACGACGTCACACCGACGGACTCGGGCAAGACCCTGAAACTGACGCTCGACGCCGCGCTCCAGGATGAGGTCGAGCAGGTGCTGGCCGGCGTCGGAGCGCAGTACTCGCCGCGAGGAGCCACCGCGATCGTGATGAACCCCAACACCGGGGCGATTCTCGCGCTGGCCAACTGGCCGCGGGTCAACGCCAACGATCTCACCGGCGCGCCGGCATATGCCACCCAGGACCGTGCCGTCAGCTTCAACTACGAGCCGGGCTCCACCTTCAAGGCCATCACCGTCGCCGGCGCCCTCCAGGACCGCGTGGTGACACCGAACACGATGTTCAACATCCCGCCTGTGCTCCAGGTCGCGGACCGGCAGATCCACGATGCCGAGAATCATGGCGACGAGAATCTCTCCGTCGCCTCGATCCTCCGCGTGTCGAGCAACATCGGCGCCGACGAGATCGGGATGAAGCTGGGCCCAAAGCGCTTCGACTACTGGGTTCACCGCTTCGGCTTCGGCTCCCCGACCGGGGTCGATTTGCCGGGTGAGGAGCACGGGATCGTTCTGCACTCGTGGCAGTACTCGGGCTCCTCGATGGGCAACCTCCCGATGGGTCAGGGCGAGTCGGTGACGCCGATTCAGATCGCCGCGGCATACTCGGCCATCGCCAATGGCGGGGTACTCCGCCCGCCCCACATCGTGCAGGCGATCGGCGGCAAGTCAGTGCCGCTGCCGTCGGGCCGCCGGATCATCTCCAAGACATCGGCCGCCGAGTTGCGCAACATGCTCCGCGGAGTGTTCGCCGACGGCGGCACCGCCTCGGGCGCAGCGATCCCCGGCTACGACCTCGCCGGCAAGACCGGTACGGCGAACGAAGTGGTCAACGGCAGGTACTCCAACGTCGACTACGCGGCGTCATTCATCGGGTTCGTCCCCGCCAGCAACCCCAAGCTGCTGGTGGCGGTGATGGTCGATCGGCCCCACGGGGCGATCTTCGGTGGCTCAGTGGCTGCGCCGGCCTTTCAGAAGATCGTCGGCTGGGCGGTCCCGTACCTGGGTATCGCGCCCAATCCGGCTCACGTGCCCGACATCACCGCCCCGACCGGAGGCTGACAGCGCTCACGCACGCGGGGCCCGACGAGGGCCGAGCTGGTGCTGCAGGCCGGCCAGCCGATCGTCCCACTGGGCGCCCACCTCGGTCATCCACGAAACAGCTTCCGACAGGGGCGCGGGCGTGAGGCGGTAGTGGACCTCGCGACCTGAGCGCTCACGGTCGACCAGACCGGCGTCGGCCAGAGCGGTCAGGTGCTTGAGCACGGCTTGACGCGAGATCGGCAGCTCGGCAGCGAGCTCGGTGGCGGTCAGACGGGGCTGCTCGGCCACCGCCGCCAGCAGCGCCCGCCGGGTTGGGTCGGCCAGCGCGCCGAACACGGCCCCGGCTCGATCGAGTTCTGCGGACATCGTTAGGCTGCGACCAGGGCAGGGCCGAACGTCCAGCCCGAGGCGTCCGGCAGCTGCGTGCCCACCAGATCGAGCACGTCGAGGGGCCGGGATTCCACCACACGCACCCGCGTCGCGTCCTGCTCGGTCAGCACGCGGAGCTCGACCCTGGTGGCCGGCTGACCATCCACCGCCCACCAGAAGGCCAGGCGTTCGGGGGCCAGCACGTCCTCGACCCAGCCGGTCTTGGTCTGCTCACCGGAACGAAAGATCGCGTCGCCGCCGACTCGCAGGTCGAGCTCGACCTCGTCGGCCAGCCAGCCGTCGCCCACGATCGCGTCCCACACCTCCTCGGGGGAGGCGTCCACCACAAGTTCACGTTCGATCCTGTCGTCCACGGGGCTTCCTCCTGGACCACGTGCAACCACTCAGTTGCGCGTGTGCTATGTTGAACCGCAACCAATCAGTTGCACTTTAGCACTCACAGGAGGTCCCAATGCCACTGGTGCCAATGGTCGTCGAGCAGACCGCCCGCGGCGAGCGCTCGTTCGACATCTACTCCCGTCTGCTCAACGATCGAGTGGTCTTCCTCGGCGGCCAGGTCGACGAGGAGAGCGCCAACCTGATCGTCGCCCAGCTCGTCCACCTGGAGTCGGACGACCCCGACAAAAACATCTCCCTGTACATCAATTCACCCGGCGGATCGATCTATGCCGGGATGGCGATCTACGACACGATGCAGTTCATTCGCCCCGACGTGGCTACGATCTGCTACGGCATCGCGATGTCGATGGGCTCGCTGCTCCTGGCCGGGGGCGCCGAGGGCAAGCGCATGGCACTGCCCAACAGCAGGATCCTCATCCATCAGCCATCGGGCGGTTTCGAAGGTCCGTCGAGCGACATCGAGATCCACGCCCGCGAGGTGCTGGCATTGCGCTCGCGCGTCGATGAGATCTATGCCCGGCATACCGGGCAATCGATCGAGCGCGTCCACGCCGACATGGAGCGCGACCGCTACTTCACCGGGGAGGAGGCGGTGGCCTACGGGCTCGTGGATCGGGTGATCGAGAACCGCGAGCTCTCCGGCCGCGCGCGCGGATTCGCCACGAATTCGGGGTGAGCCGACCGTGGTCGCGAACGCTCGACGACGCTGAGGCTGGTCGTCTTGATCGGGAACTGGAGGTTCGCCGCACGCCGCCCCGAGTTACACACCAAATTTCGGTTTGTTGACAGTATTCTGCCAAACCGCAACGGCCTGCCGCGGGGTTTCTGGCTGATCCGGTGACTACACTCGGGCCGCGATGCGGCTCCACGAGGTGATTCCGGGCGCCCCCACGGAACGAGTCGGCGGCTCCCCGGATCTCGACGACCCCGAGATCACAGCCCTCGCCTACGATAACCGCGCGGTCACGCCGGGTGCGCTGTTCTTCTGTGTTCCCGGGTTCACCCGCGACGGTCACGATTACGCCGGCGAGGCGATCGCCCGCGGCGCGGCGGCGCTTGTGGTCGAGCGCCCGCTGTCGCTGGGAGTGCCCGAGATCCAGGTCTCGAGCGTTCGTCAGGCGATGGCTCCGGCTGCGGCGCGCTTCTATGGCGATCCGACGGCGCGACTGCAGACGATTGGGGTCACGGGCACCAACGGCAAGACCACGACGGCGTTCCTCGTCCGGGCGTTGCTCGAGGCCGCAGGCCGACGGACGGGACTGCTGGGCACGGTCAAGAGCATGATCGGCGGCGTCGAGTACGAGGTGCAGCGCACCACGCCCGAGGCAATAGATCTTCAGATGACATTCACGGCAATGCTGGCCGCGGGAGACGTGGCCTGCGCGATGGAGGTCTCATCGCACGCCCTGGCGCTCCATCGCGCCGACGCGATCCATTTCGCGGCGGCGATCTTCACCAATCTGACCCAGGACCATCTCGACTTCCACGAAACGATGGAGGACTACTTCGCCGCCAAGCGGTGCCTGTTCACCAGCGGTCCATGCACCGCGGTGATCAACGTCGACGACGCGTATGGGGCGCGGTTGGCGGCCGAGCTCGGCGACGCGGTGACGTTTGCCATCGACGCCCCGGCTAGCTACCGGGCCAAGGACGTCCAGACCGATCTGTCGGGCTCACGTTTCACGGTGCAAGGGCCAGCCGGGGAGCTGGACCTGACCTCACCGCTGCGAGGCCGCTTCAACGTCTACAACGTCCTCGGGGCGGTAGCGGCGGCTCGGGAGCTCGACGTCGGTGCCGACACCGCGGCGGAGGCGATCGAGACGGCAGGCCAGGTCCCGGGCCGGTTCGAGACCGTCGACGAAGGTCAGGACTTCGCCGTCCTGGTCGATTACGCGCACACTCCCGATTCGCTCGAGAACGTGCTCTGCGCGGCCCGTGGGCTGGCCGACGGCCGGGTCCACGTGGTGTTCGGGGCTGGCGGTGATCGCGACCGCGGCAAGCGTCCGATGATGGGCGCGATCGCCAAGCGGCTGGCCGATCGCGTAATCGTCACCGCGGACAATCCGCGCTCGGAGGATCCGGAGGCGATCATCAGGGAGATCCTCGTGGGGTCGGGCCGCGACGTGGCCTGGGATGTCGACCGCCGGAGCGCGATTGCCGAGGCGATCGCCGGTGCGGGACGGGGCGATGTGGTGGTGATCGCCGGAAAGGGCCACGAGCAGGGCCAGGAATTCGCCCGCGGCCACAAGGTCCCCTTCGACGACGTTGCCGTGGCCCGCGAGGTCCTCAAGGGCGCGGCGCTGCCCCGATGAAGGCCTGGACACCCGAGCGAATAGCGCAGGCGGCCGGCGCGAGGATTCTCGCGCCGCCTCCGACGGCGCAGGGCCCCGAGTGCGTCACGATCGACTCGCGCACGGCCGGCCCCGGCTCGCTCTTCGTCGGCCTGCCGGGGGCCAGCGCGGACGGCGGTGCGTTCGCCCCGCAGGCCCTGGCGGCGGGGGCGTGGGGGGTGCTGACCAGGCCCGAGCACGCCGACGCCGCGAGCCGCGAGCGGGCGGGAGTGGCGCTGGTCGCCGAGGATCCGCTGAGGGCGCTGCAGGACCTGGCCACGGCCTGGCGGCGCGAGCTGTCGGCCACGGTCATTGGCGTGACCGGATCGACGGGCAAGACCTCGACCAAGGACCTGCTGCGTGCGATTCTGGCGCCGCACCGCCGGACGGTTGCCTCGCGCTCGAACTTCAACACTGAGATCGGCCTGCCCCTGGAGATCCTCTCCGCGCCGATGGGAACCGAGATGCTGGTGCTGGAGATGGCCATGCGAGGCAGTGGACAGATCGCCGAGCTGGCCGAGGTTGCCGAGCCCAACATCGGCGTGATCGTCAGCGTGGGGCCGGTCCATCTCGAGCTGCTGGGGACCGTGGACGCGGTGGCGGCTGCCAAGGCGGAATTGATCGCCCGGTTGCCCTCGGGTGCCACCGCGGTGATCCCGGCCGGCGAGCGGCTGCTCGATCGTCACCGGCGCGACGATCTCGACACCGTGACCTTCGGGGCGGGCGGCGAGGTGACCCTACGTTCGGCCGACGGCGAGCTGATTTGCATCGATCACCGCGGCGAGCTGATCGAGCTCGAGGTCCCGTTCACCCAGGCCCACATGCGAACCAATCTGCTGGCGGCGGTGGCCGCGGCGCGCGCCGCCGGGGTCACGCCGTCGGGGCGGGTCGAGCTGCTGCTGTCGCCCGGCCGCGGACAGCGGCTGGTGTTGCCGGGCGGGCTCACCGTTATCGACGATTGCTACAACGCCAACCCGATGTCGATGAGCGCCGCCCTCAATGATCTGGCCGCGACCGCTCAGCCGGACGGAGCTCGGACCGTGGCGATCCTCGGCGACATGCTCGAGCTCGGTCCCGACGAGCGTCGCTACCACGCGGAGATCGGCCGCCACGCCGGCGAGATCGGGATCGACGTCCTGATCACGGTCGGCCCGCTGGCCCAGGAGATGGCCGCGGACTTCCCACGAGATGTGCACGCGGTGCCGGACGCGGCGGCTGCCGCCGGGGTGGTCCCCGAGCTCCTCGAGAGCGGCGACGTCGTCCTGATCAAGGCCTCGCGTGGAGTTGGCCTCGAGGTGGTCTGCCAGGCGCTGTCGGCGGGAGTGGCGTCCTGATGGGTCCGGTCTCGTCGGGACGCGTCCTCATCGCCGGCACCGCGTCGCTGCTGATCTGCCTGTTCCTCAGCCCCAAGTTCATCGAGTTTCTCCGCAACCGTGAGTTCGGCCAGAACATCCGCGAGGAGGGCCCGCAGGGCCATCAGACGAAGGCCGGCACGCCAACGATGGGCGGGATCATCATCTTCGCCGCCTTCGCCCTGCCGTTCGTGATCCTCTCCGAGCGCAGCTGGGCGTCCGTCGGCGTCCTCGGCGGAGCGGTCGCCTGCGCTCTGCTCGGCTTCGCGGACGATTACACGAAGATCGTCAAGCGCCGGTCGCTCGGGCTGAGGGCCCGGACCAAGCTGGTCGTCACGATCGCCATCTCTCTCGGTCTGTGGTGGGTGGCGACGCAGAAGGCGGGTCTGTCCTCGACGGTCAAGCTGAGGTTCGTCGACGCGAGCGTCGACCTCGGCCCGCTGTTTCCGGTCTTCATCTACTTCGTCGTCGCCGGGACCACCAGCGGCGTCAACCTGACCGATGGTCTCGACGGCCTGGCCGCGGGCTGTGCGGCGATCGTGCTGCTGGCCTACATCGGGATCACGTTCATCAGCGGCCAGCGCGATCTGACCATGCTGGCCGCCTGCCTGGTGGGAACGTGCATCGGCTTTCTGTGGTTCAACAGCTTTCCAGCCAGCATCTTCATGGGGGACACGGGCTCGCTCGGCCTCGGGGGAGCGATCGCCGGGCTGGCGATCATGACCAACACCGAGGTACTGCTGCTCCTGCTCGGGGGCATCTTCGTGATGGAGGCGCTGTCGGTCGTAATCCAGGTGTTCTGGTTTCAGATGTTTCGCAAGCGCGTCTTCCTGATGGCCCCGATTCACCACCACTTCGAGCTTCAGGCGTGGTCGGAGACGAAGATCATCCTGCGCTTCTGGATCGTGGCTGCGGCCTGCGGCGCGATCGGGTTCGTCGTCTACCAGTTGAGCATCCGCGGCTAGTAGTGGCCAGCGCCAAGCCCCGGCCACCTCTCCCTCCTGGCCCCTATCTCGTCGTCGGGCTGGCCCGCTCCGGTATCGCCGCCTCGCTTGTCCTGCGCGCCCGCGGGGAGGAGGTGATTGGCTGCGATGCGGGCGCCAGCGATGACCCCGTCCTGCTCGATGGCGCACGAAGGCTTTCGGCCGCCGGCGTCGAAGTCCATCTGGATGCGTCAGGCGACGTTTTTGCCGCCCGCGCCGGGACGCTCATCAAGAGTCCCGGCGTACCCCAGAGCGCGCCCGCGGTCCGCGCAGCGCGCGAGCGCCGGCTGCCGATCTTGGGCGAACTCGAGCTCGCCTGGCGGTTGCTCGGAAATGAGTTCATCGCCGTGACCGGCACCAACGGCAAGACGACGACGACCGAATGGATCGGGCATATCCACCGCGAGGCGGGCCTGCCGGTCGCCGTCGCCGGCAACGTCGGCACTCCTTTAGCCGCGCTGG
The DNA here is from genome assembly GCA_963796885.1 of uncultured Solirubrobacterales bacterium. Lineage (GTDB taxonomy): Bacteria > Actinomycetota > Thermoleophilia > Solirubrobacterales > Solirubrobacteraceae > Palsa-465. The sequence goes on along the minus strand of CAWCNP010000018.1, from coordinate 87,845 downwards.
TAGGCGAGCTGTCGTCCGACGCCACGGTCGTGTGCGAGGCGTCCTCGTTCCAGCTTGAAGACACCGTGGCCTTCTCGCCCGAGGCTGCGGTACTGCTCAATCTGGCACCCGATCACCTCGATCGCTACCCCTCGTTCGAGGACTACGTCAGCGCGAAGCTCAGGATCTTCGCCAACCAGGGCAATGATGACGTCGCGTTGGTAGGGGTGGATCTGGATGTTGAGGACATCGGGGGCTGTGCCCGGCGAGTGTGCTTCGGCACGGCGCCCGAAGCGGAGCTCGCCGATCGCTCCGGGTACTTGTGGTGGAACACCCAGCCCCTGATCGCCGTCGAAGACCTCGGCCTGCCGGGAGAGCACAATCGCCAGAACGCGATGGCCGCCGCCGGGGTCTGCCTGGCCCGTGGGGTTGATCGAGACGCCGTGGTGGCCGGGTTGCGCTCATTTGGTGGCGTCGCGCACCGGCTCGAGCTGATCGATGTGGTCGATGGCGTCGCCTACGTCAACGACTCCAAAGCCACGAACGTGGCCAGCACGATCGTCGCGCTGCGCGTGTATCCCGCCGGCGTGCACCTGATCGCCGGTGGGCGCGGCAAACAGCAGGACTTCTCGCCGCTGGCGCCGCTGGTGGCGGAGCGCTGCCGGGCGGTCTATCTGATCGGCGAGGCGGCGGGTGAGCTGGCCGACGCGCTCGGCCAAACGGCCGTTGCCCTCCATCGAGCGGGTGAGCTCCCCACCGCGCTGAGCCTGGCCCGCGATGCAGCGAGCACGGGCGACACCGTCCTGCTGTCGCCGGCGTGTGCCAGCTTCGATCAGTACCGCGACTTCGAGGCGCGCGGAGACCACTTCCGCGCGCTGGTGCTTGGGGACGAGGTCTGATGGCCGCGGCGGCGGGGGCTCGGGCCTCGCGCAGCTCGAACGAGGGCGTCGCCGCCAGGCGTGGCCGGTCTCGGGCCCCGGCCAAACGCGTGCCGCCCCCGCTCGAGCACCGGATCCTGATGACCGCGACGCTGTGCCTGCTCGCCTTCGGAGCCGTGATGGTCTACAGCGCCTCCTCCCCGATCGGGGTACTCAACGGAGGCGGCAGCGGCACCGGGGAGTTCCTGCGGTACCTGATCTTCGGTGGGATTGGACTGGTGGCCATGCACGGCCTGGAACGGAGGGGTCTCGCCCTGCTCGATCCCCGGCTGGTCAACCTGCTGCTGCTGGCGTCGTTCGCGCTGCTCGTGCTGGTCCTCGTTCCCGGGGTCGGCGTGCAGGTCAACGGCGCGCGGCGGTGGTTCGCCGCCGGTCCGATTCAGTTTCAGCCCTCCGAGCTGATGAAGCTCGCCCTCGTCCTGTACGTGGCCCGCTACCTGGCCGACCATCCGCGCCGGATACGGGGCTTTCGCCAGGCGGTGGCGCCGATCGCCATCGTCGGGGTGCCGGCGGCGCTGCTGATCGTCGTGGAGCCGGACCTCGGGACCACGCTGGTCGTCGCGTTCACGATCACAGCGCTGATGATCGCGGCCGGACTGCCGCTGCGCTATCTGGCGATGCTGGGCCTGCTCGCGGCGGCCGCTGTGGTGCTGCTCGTGCTCGCGCAGCCCTACCAGCAGGCCCGGCTGATGTCGTTCCTGCACCCCTGGTCGTCGAAGTCGACCGCCGGATTCCAGGCCGTCCAGGGCCAGATCGCACTCGGGTCGGGCGGCCTGCTGGGCGTCGGCCTCGGCCGCTCGGTGCAGAAGGTCTTCTACCTGCCCGAGGCCCAGACCGACTTCATCCTCGCCGTGATCGGGGAGGAGCTGGGTGTGCTGGGGATCTTTGGCGTCGTCTGCCTCTACGGGATGATCGCGTACGCTGGTCTTCGGACGGCGCGCCGAGCCTCGGGCAGGTATGCCAAGCTGCTGGCCACCGGCCTCACGTCGCTGATTCTTTGTCAAGGCATCCTCAACATCTTCGTCGTGCTCGGGCTGGCGCCGCTCACCGGGGTTCCGCTCCCGTTCATCTCGTATGCCCCGACGAACCTGTGCGTAATGCTCGCCGCGATCGGGCTGCTGCTCAACATCTCCAGACCTGGAGCCCGCCGGTTGCAGGTCGTCGACACCCCCAAACGTGAGCGCGACGCGGATCGTGATCGGCGCCGGCGGGACCGCCGGGCACGTCGTGCCGGCGCTGGCGGTGGCCGACGCGCTGCGCGCTGAGGGCGCCGAGGTCACGTTCATCGGAGGCGAGCGCGCCGAGCTCGAGCTGGTCCCCGAGGCCGGCTATGAGCTGCGGACGCTGAGGGTCGCCCCGCTCGATCGCAAACGCATCACGCGCGCCGGCCACGCCGTGGCGGTCGACGCCCGTGCCTTACCGCGGGCGCGCAAGCTCCTGCGGAAGACTGGGGCGGCGGCGGTGCTGGGTGCCGGCGGCTACGTGGCCGGCCCGGTCGGCCTGGCGGCGGTGCTCAGCCGCAGGCCGCTGGTCCTGATGGAGGCCGACAGCCACATGGGGCTGACCAATCGCGCGCTGGCGCCGGTGGCACGCCGGGTGTGCCTGGCCTTCCCGGTGCAGGGGCGAGAGGGGCGACGCTACCGCCTGACCGGTCGCCCGGTTCCGGCGCCGGCCACCGACCGGGCGGCGGCACGTGCCCGTTTCTCGATCCCCGAATACGAGACCTGCGTGCTCGTCTTCGGCGGCTCCCAGGGAGCCCGCTCCATCAACCACGCCGCCGTCGAGGCGTTCGCCGGGGCGCGCTTTCGGGTGCTTCACGCAGCCGGCAACCGCGACCTGGACGAGTTGCGCGCACCGGGCCCGCATTACGACCTGCGGGGCTACATAGGCGACTTCGGCGAGGCGCTGCTGGCCAGCGACCTCGTGGTCGCCCGCGCGGGCGGGTCGATCTTCGAGATCGCCGCCGCCGGGCGGCCGGCGATCCTGATTCCGTACCCATACGCCACGGCCGGTCACCAGACCGCCAACGCCCGTTACATGGCGCAAGCCGGCGCGGCGGTCGTCATCCCCGACGACGAGCTCACGGCTCCCCGGCTGGCCCAGGAAGTGGGCAGCCTGCTGGCTGATCGGGGGCGCCTGGCTGCCATGGCTCGCGCCTCGCTGTCGCTGGCCAAGCCCGACGCGGCGCGCAACATCGCCCAGGAGGTGCTGGCCGCGGCGGGCTCCCGGACGGACGGCAGCTCCCAGTCGGCGTGATGCCGAGCGCTAACGGCTGCGGAGTCCCGGCCCGAGCAGGCTGGTGGCCCCGGCGGCCATCTTGATGCCGTAGGCGGCCCAGTACGTCCCGTTGGTGGGACCACCGTTGCAGTGGCCGTCGCTCTCACCCGGCACGATCGTCCACAGAAATGCGTCGACGCGCGCGAACCCAGTGTTCGTCGTCGGCAACGGCCCGATGCCGCGGTGGGGCGGGTTGCAGAGGTCGTTGGTCCCCTGGGTTACCGGGTGCGGGTTCTTCTTCGGCCCGCGGCCGTTCTCGCCCGTGTTGACGATGAAGTGGGCTCCATGGACCTGGCGCGAGACCTTCATGGCCCACCGGATCTCCCTGATTGTCCAGTTCTCGTGCGTGTCGTTGGTGAAGAAACCGCGGACCCCCCACAGCCCCAGCCGCCTGAGTGCACGAGCCGTGTAGCGAGGCGTGTGGGAGTCCGAGTAGCCGGCCTCGACGTACACGACCGTGTGGGGGAGCGCCGCCACCCTTCTCACCTCATACCGGTACATGGATAAGTACCGCCCGAAGTCGTGATGGCGGACAAAGCACGTCGACGAGCCGATCGCGTCGAGCTCGAGCAGGTAGACGGCAGGACGCCGGGCGGTGGCCGCCACCATCTCGTTGATGCTGCGCTGGAACCTCGGCCGGACGGCGTTCAGGTGGCCGGGGGAACAGTCCCGGCCGATGTCGGGATGCAGGAAGTAGGTGGTGATGATCGGGATCGACCGCGGATCGGCCTTCATGTTGTGACAGAAGATCTTGATGGCCATATTCCAGGCCGCCTCCGGGCCGCCGCCGAACGCGAACGAACTGAACCGCTGGGGCTCGGGCTGCGAGGCGATTCGCTCGAGCATCCTCACCTTCCAGGCCAGCCCGGGATGGTGGACGAGGCGCCGGTGGAGACGGCCATGGTCGAGCGAGCGCTTGAACCGCGCCCACGAGTAGCCATCCTTGTAACGACCCGGATGGATGCCCAGGAGCTTGTCGATGCCGTGTGCTGCCTCGCCGTGGGCCGGGCCGTCGACGAAGAAGCGGGCTCCGTTGAGGGGATTGGATCCGGGCGCCTTGGGCAGCATCAAGGGATTCGCCGGGTTGCGGTGAGCGGGATAGGGATCGCGGCACTGGCGCCATAGCGCGCTCGCGTGGGCCGCCTGCACGGTCGCGCCGAAGGCGCAGATAAGCGCGCGCCAACGGCGACTGCGACGAGTGCAGGAATCTGCCGCGTCCCGGTCCGAGTCATTGCCGGACTCGCCATTACCCGCAAAATCGTCATCGCAAGCATCCGTTGGGACCTTGGGGGCGGATTTATGCAATTTTTATGTAGGAACCTGCGCCGGCATTGCCGATAGCCTCGACGGCTCTTCAGGCGAGCCCGACAGAGAGGCGGATGCACCATGGCGTTGGGTCGGGAGAACGCGACTGGCCGCGTGCCCGGCGACGATTGGAGTGGACGTTGCCTTCACTTTGTCGGCATCGGCGGGGCCGGAATGAGTGGTCTGGCCCTAATCGCGGACACATTGGGGGCAACGGTCACCGGGTCTGACGCGAGCGACTCCGCGTACACCGTGCGGCTCCGTGAACAGGGCATCGAGCCGGTGCTCGGCCACGACGCGGCCAACGTCCCCGACGGCGCCGAGGTCGTCTACTCGACGGCCGTGCCGGAGAGCAATCCGGAGCGCCAGGCGGCGAGGGGCCGAGAGCTCCACCGGGCCGACCTGCTGGCCGAGATAGCCTCGCTGCGCCGCTGCCTGGCGGTCACCGGGACCCACGGCAAGACGACGACGACCGCGATGATCGTCCACGCCATGCGCGGCTGCGGTCTGGATCCGAGCTACGTCGTCGGTGGCGAGCTGCGCGACACTGAGCGCAACGCCGGATGGGGCACGGGCGAGTGGATCGTCATCGAAGCCGACGAATCCGATCGGTCGCTGCTCAAGCTCGACCCCGAGGTGGCGGTCCTGACCAACGCCGAGCTCGACCACCACTCGACCTACGCCTCACAACTGGATCTCGAGGAGACCTTTCGGCTGTTCATGGCTCGGGCCGGCGACCGCGCGGTGGTGTGGGACCGGCCGCGGCTGCGCGCGCTGTGTGCACCCGGTGCGGTCCCGTACGACGCGGTCGATCCCGTGCTCGAGCCGAGCGGTACGCGCTTTGTCTGGCGGGGAATCGATGTGGCGCTCTCGGTGCCCGGCGCCCACAACGCGGTCAATGCCGCTGGGGCGCTGACGGCGTGCGCCCTGGCCGGCGCCGATGCCGCCCTCGCCGCCGCATCGCTGGCCGGCTTTCAGGGCGCGCGGCGCCGCTTCGAGCTCCGCGGGCGGACGGCGTCGGGAGCGATCGTCTACGACGACTATGCCCACCATCCAACCGAGGTCGCGGCGGTGATCGCTGCGGCCCAGACCATGCGTCCGCGGCGACTGATCGGGATCTTCCAGCCCCATCTGTACTCACGCACCAGAGCGCTGGCCCGCGCCTTCGGTCGCGCGCTCGCCGCGGCCGATGTCGCCGGCGTCCTGGCGGTGTATCCGGCCCGCGAGCGGGCCGAGGACTTCCCCGGCGTGGAGGGCCTGCTCGTGGCGCAGGCGGCCGCCGACGCCGGCCAGGGCAAGCCGGTGGCCTGGCTTCCACGGTTTGCTGACGCCCGCCGCTTCCTCGACGCCACCCTCCGCGAGGGAGATCTCTGCCTGCTGATGGGCGCCGGCGACATCGACACGCTCGGGCGCTCGTTAATCGGCGGCTAGCGCGCCCCGGGACCAACCGGAGGGGTCTCTACCCTGCGTGCCATGTTGAGCGCCCCTCCCGGGATCGAGCGCGACTACCCGCTCTCCCGGCTCACGACGATCCGCACCGGCGGCCCGGCCGAGCTGTTCGCCCGGCCGGGAGCGCTGCCCGAGCTCGAGGCGCTGATCGTCTGGGCGGCCGAGGAGGGGATCCAGGTAGGTGTCGTGGGCTCCGGGTCGAACCTCCTCGTAGCGGACGCCGGCGTCCGCGGTCTCGTCGTGAAACTGGACAAGGAGCTGAGCAAGATCGAGCTGGATGGCGCAAGGATGCAATGTGGGGGAGGGGCCCGCTTGCCTGCCGTGTCGGCACGCGCGGCTCGGGCTGGCCTGACCGGGATCGAGTTCGGGGTGAACATCCCCGGTACCGTTGGCGGCGCCATACGGATGAACGCCAATGCGTACGGGGGAGAGCTGGCCGGCGTCCTCGGGTGGGTCGATGTAGTCGACGCGAACGGAACCGAACGCCGTTCGGTGAGCTCGCTCGGCTTCTCCTACCGCAGGTCGAATCTCCGCCCCGGCGAGGTGGTGGCCCAGGCCTCGTTCGTTCTGGCCGAGGCGTCGAGCCAGGAGGTCCAGGCCACGCTGGCCGACATGCGTGTGCGGCGCAAAGCCGCTCAGCCGTCTGGGATCAAGACATTCGGCTCGACCTTCAAGAACCCGGCCGACCCGCGGGCCGAGGAGCGGACGGCCGGGCAGCTGCTCGAGGCCGCCGGCTGCCGCGGACTGAGGGTCGGCGGCGCCGGCTTCTCCGAGAAGCACGCGAATTTCGTCCAGAACCACGGCGACGCGACCACCGCCGACGTGATCGCACTGATGGCCGAGGGACGACGCCGGGTCAAGGAGGCGTTCGGTGTGGAGCTGGAGCCTGAGGTACAGGCGCTAGGCCCGATCGAGTTCCCCAGCGACTGGAAGCGAGAATGATTGAGGCGGGCTGGCTCGACCGGCTTGGACGCCGGGGGCCGCGCCGCCGGTCGGGCGGGTTGCTCACGCGCGACGCTGAGCCACCGGAGGCACGATCGTCCTGGGATCGTGAGCCACGGCCACGGCGCCTGCGGATCCCGCGGCCAGGTGTCCGCATCGCGGCCGTCATCGCCGCCGTGCTCGTTCTCGGCGGGGGTGCGTGGCTGTGGCTGCGCGACTCCTCACTCGTCGCCGTCAAGCACGTGACCGTGACGGGCGCCAGCGGCCCCGACGCCGCACGCATCCGCTCCGCGCTCGACGCGGCAGCTCGCAACATGACCACCCTCGATGTCCACATGGACACGCTGAACACGGTCGTCGAGCCGTTCCCGGTGGTCAAGGGGCTCGACGTGAGCACCCAGTTCCCGCACGGAATGAGGATCCGGGTCATCGAGGAGGTTCCGGTCGGGGCGATCACCTTCGACGGCCGTCGGATCGCCGTGGCCGCCGACGACACCCTTCTGCACGATGTTCGCGCCTCTCCGACTCTCGCCTCGATCCCGATGCGCGTGGCGCCGGGGGGAACCCGGGTCAGCGGCGCCACGGGACAGGCGGTCGAGGTCCTGTCCGCCGCGCCTGCTCAGCTCCGATCGCAGGTGAGCGAGGTCACCTCGACCGCCGGACTGGTGGCCCAACTCCGCCACGGTCCGAGCATCTATTTCGGTAACGACGAGCGCCTGCGCCAGAAGTGGGCGGCGGCCGCCGCCGTCCTCGCCGACTCCGGCTCCGTCGGCGCGCTCTACATCGACGTGACCGACCCCAACCGACCTGCTGCGGGAAGCAACGCGTCAGCTCCGAGCGCCGCCGCGAGTGGCGCAACTAGCTCTGGAAGTGCCGGCTCGACGAGCACGTCCGCGTCGGGCTCGGGGACGTCCTCGACGGCATCGGGAGGAGGATGAACCTCAAGTAGAGGTTGAGTGTCCAAAATCGGTAACTCTCGGGTCCGGATCGAGAATTGGCCGATCTGCAACAACCGTTGCGAGCAGCCCGAAACCGTTGACGGCTCGCATCATCAGGCCATAACGTGCAAAACTCCCGCAATAAGCGGATGAGTGACAAACACTCAACGCTACCTTCAGGGTCGGACGGTACTAATGGAAAGCGGCAGTTACCTCGCAGTCATCAAGGTCGTCGGAGTCGGCGGCGGCGGCACCAATGCGGTTAACCGGATGGTCGACGCAGGTCTGCGCGGCGTCGAGTTCATCGCCACCAACACCGACGCCCAGGCGCTGGCGATGTGCGATGCGGACATCAAGCTCAACATCGGTCATGAACTTACGAAGGGGCTCGGGGCGGGCGCCAATCCGGATATCGGCCAGGGCGCGGCGGCCGAGTCCCGCGACGACATCAAGGAGGCGCTGAAGGGCGCCGACATGGTGTTCGTCACAGCGGGCGAGGGCGGCGGCACAGGCACCGGCGCGGCGCCGGTGATAGCTGACATCGCCAAGAACGAGATCGGTGCCCTGACCGTCGGCGTGGTCACGCGGCCGTTCTCGTTCGAGGGCTCGCAGCGTGCCCGGCAGGCCCAGGATGGCATCCAGAAGCTCCGCGAGAACGTGGACACGCTGATCGTGATCCCCAACGAGAAGCTGCTGGCCATCGTCGAGCGTCGGACGACGATCCTCGACGCCTTCCGGGAGGCCGACAACGTGCTCCGCCAGGGCGTCCAGGGCATAACGGATCTGATCACGATCCCCGGCCTGATCAACCTCGACTTCGCCGACGTGCGAACGATCATGCGCGACGCCGGCACCGCACTGATGGGCATCGGGAGCGCGGCCGGAGAGAACCGTGCCGCCGAGGCGGCCAAGATCGCCATCTCATCCCCGCTGCTCGAGGAGTCCGTCGAGGGTGCCATGGGCATTCTGCTCAACATCACCGGCGGCCACGACCTGGGCCTGTTCGAGGTCAACGAGGCGGCCGAGATCGTCTCGAGCGCCGCCGACACCAACTCGAACATCATCTTCGGCGCGGTGATCGACGACTCGATGGGCGACGAGGTCAGGGTGACCGTCATCGCCACCGGGTTCGATCACGGCCATCCACGGCCAAGCACGGCCAGGGAGACCACGCGGCGCGCCCGCCGTGACCGCGACGTGACGATGGACGATCGGCAGCGCTCCTCGCTCGAGATCGGCGACGACGAGATCGACATCCCGTCGTTCCTCAAAGATCGGTAGGGACCCCGTCGCGGTGGCGCCGCCACCGGGCGGATCCCGATATGGTCCAGTATGTGGACCTTTTTGGACGAGCCCCGATTCGGACCCCGTCTCCAAAGCCCGATATCTCGGCGGACCACCTCCGCCGCTTGTACTAGCCTGGCATCGTGAGCTCGGCCGCCGAGACGACCCTCCGGAGAACACCTCTTTACGCGCAACATATCGACGCCGGTGCCAAGCTCGTTCCATTCGCCGGCTGGGAGATGCCGGTTCAATACGCGGGCATTCGTGAGGAGCACCTCGCCGTTCGGCGGCGCGCCGGTGTCTTCGACGTCTCGCACATGGGTCAGGTGGAGACGCGTGGTCCGCAAGCGCAGCAGTTCCTGCAACGCGTGCTCTCGAATGATCCGCGGCGGCTCCCCGAGGGCGGCGCCCAGTACAGCGTGCTGTGTCGCGAGGACGGCGGCGTGCTCGACGACCTGTTCACCTACCGGCTGGCCGAGACACATTTCCTCACCGTCACCAACGCCGCCAATCACGAGAAGGACCTGGCCTGGCTACGGGCCCATGCCGGCGACTTCGACGTGGATGTGATCGACAGGCTGGCCGACTTCGCGATGCTCGCCGTTCAGGGCCCGGGCGCGCGGGACACCGTGGCCGGGCTGGCCGACGGCAGGCTCCCGTCGCGGATGCACTGCTGTCAGCGCTCGGTGGCCGACGTGCCGGTGCTGGTGTGCGGGACCGGCTACACGGGCGAGGATGGCGTCGAGCTGCTGCTGGATCCCGAGCACGCGCCCGGGCTGTGGGAGGCTCTGATGGCACACGGGGTCGCTCCGGTCGGCCTCGGCGCGCGCGACACGCTCCGTCTGGAGGCGTGCTTTCACCTTTACGGGAACGATCTCAGCGAGGACCGGAGCCCAATCGAGGCCGGGCTGGGGTGGTGCTGCCACGAGGAGACCGACTTCATCGGAGCCCAGGCCACCGCCTCCAGACGCGCCGAGCCCCCGCCCGAGAAGCTGGTGCCGTTCGTGCTGACCGACAAGGGGATCGCCCGCCAGGGCAATCCGGTGATCGGGGGCGGCGTCGTCACCAGCGGGACGTTCTCTCCCTGCCTCGAGCGGGGAATCGGGATGGCGTACGTTTCCACGGAGCGCGCCGAACCCGGCACCGAGATACAGATCGACGTGCGGGGAACGACGCGCCCCGCCCTCGTCGAGCGCAAGCCCCTGTACCGAAAGGGATCCTGAGATATGGCGCAGCCAAGCTATCCAGCCGACCTGCTGTACCACTCCGAGCACGACTGGGCGAGGGTCGAAGGCGAGACCGCGACGTTCGGCATCACCTGGTACGCGCAGGACGCGCTGGGCGAGGTGGTGTTCTTCGATCCACCCCAGATCGGAGCCACGGTCAGCAAGGACGAGCCGTACACCGAGGTCGAGTCGGTCAAGGCCGTCTCGGACGTGATCGCGCCCCTGAGCGGCGAGGTCACCGAGGTCAACGACGCGCTGTCCGACAAGCCCGAGACGATCAACGAGGACCCGTACGGCGACGGGTGGTTGGTCAAGGTGAAGCTGGCCGACCCCTCCGAGCAGGGCTCGTTGATGGACGGCGCGGCCTACGAGGCGTCGCTGACGTGAGCCGGTATACGTCGGCCACGCCCGAGGATCGCCGCGACATGCTGGCGGCGATCGGCGTCGAGTCGATCGAGGAGCTGTTCGAGGATGTCCCGGAGAAGCTCCGCCTCGCCCGTCAACTCGAGCTCGGAGACGGACTGTCCGAGCAGGAGGTGTTCCGCGAGCTGAGCGAGCTGGCGGCCCGCAACGTCTCGACCGAGGACGAGGTCTCGTTCCTCGGCGCAGGGATGTACGACCACTACGTCCCGGCGCTGATCGACTCGATCATCCTGCGCTCGGAGTTTCTGACGCCCTACACGCCCTATCAGCCCGAGATCTCGCAGGGCACGCTGCAGGCGATGTTCGAGTACCAGACGGCGATCTCGGAGCTCACCGGCCTGCCGATCTCCAACGCCTCCGTGTACGAGGGCCCGAGCGCGGTCGCGGCGGCCGGATACGTGGCCAAGCTGACCAACGGCCGCGGACGGTTCATGATCTCGCGCGGCGTTCATCCGCACTCGCGTGAGGCGCTGCGAACGCTCGCGCACGGCTGGGGCGTCGAGGTGGTCGAGGCGCCGCTGCTGGGCGGGGCCACCGACCTTCCGCCGCTCGATGACGGATTCAGCGCGGTGGTCGTCCAGCAGCCGAATTTCCTCGGTGCCGTCGAGGATCTCGAGCCGCTCGCCGCGGCGGCCGGGAAGGTGGGCGCTCTGACCATCTGCGCGTGCGATCCGCTTCCGCTCGCCCTGCTGAAGTCTCCCGGCGAATGTGGCGTCGACCTGGCCGTCGGCGAGGGTCAGAGCCTTGGTAACCGCCTCGACTTCGGTGGCCCCTCGTTCGGGTTCTTCGCTGCGACCGAGCCGCTGATCCGCCGGATGCCCGGGCGCATCGCCGGCGAGACCACGGATGTCGATGGCAAGCGCGGCTTCGTGCTCACGCTGCAGACCCGCGAGCAGCACATCCGCCGCGAGAAGGCCACCTCGAACATCTGCACTTCGCAGGCGCTCAACGCTCTGGCCGGAGTCATCTACCTGAGCTGGCTGGGGCGCACAGGCATCGTCGAGCTGGCCGAGCTGATGCTCCAGCGCACGGCGTACGCGCGCGAGCGTCTGGCGGCCATCCCCGGGGTCTCGTTGCTCCACGAGCAGCCGGTCGTCCGCGAGTTCGCGATCCGAGTCGGTGTCCGCGTCGATCGGGTCATCGCCAGCTGCCGCGCACGCGGGGTCAACCCCGGCTATCCGCTGGCCCGCGACTACCCGGAATTCGAAGATGGACTGCTCGTTGCCATCACCGAGCAGCGTTCCCGGGCCGACATCGATCGGCTGGCCGATGCGCTGGCCGGGGCCATCGCGGCGGTCTCAGAATCCGGAGACACGGAGCCGCCCACGCACGAGAGCTACGAGCAGGCGCGGGCATGACCGCCGCCGACGATCGGCTCACGATCTACGAGCGCTCCAAGCCCGGGCGTCGCGCATTCGTCGCGCCGACGCTCGATGTCACCGAGCGCCCGCTCGACGAGCTGCTCCCGCCCCGACTGCGTCGCGCCGAGCCTCCCGCCCTGCCCGAGGTGTCAGAGCCCGAGATCGTGCGTCACTTCAACCGGCTGTCCAAGCGAAACTTCGACCTCGACACGGGCTTCTATCCGCTGGGGTCGTGCACGATGAAGCACAACCCCAAGCTGCACGAGCGGGTGGCCGCGCTGGCGGGCCACGCCAAGCTCCACCCGCTCCAGGACCCGAGCCAGGCCCAGGGCGCGCTCGAGTTGATGTGGCGGCTGCAGGAGGCCCTGGGCGAGATCGCCGGCCTCCCGCACGTGTCGCTCCAGCCCTCCGCGGGGTCACACGGCGAGCTGGCCGGAGTCCTCGTGACGCGCGCGTTCCACGAGGACCTGGGCCACCGGCGGACCAAGGTGCTGACCCCGGACACGGCACACGGGACCAACCCGGCCACGGTCACGATGGCCGGCTATCAGGTGGTCAAGGTGGGTACCGACAACCGCGGCAACGTCGACCTCGACGATCTCCGGGAGAAGGCGACCGAGGACGTCGCGTGCCTGATGCTCACCAACCCCTCGACGCTCGGGCTGTTCGAGTCGGGGATCGAGGAGATCGCCCGGATCGTCCACGCCGCGGGTGCCACCCTGTATTACGACGGCGCCAACCTCAACGCGATCATGGGCATCTGCCGGCCCGGCGACATGGGCTTCGACATCGTCCACTTCAACCTCCACAAGTCGTTCACCCAGCCCCACGGTGGCGGTGGCCCCGGCGCCGGGCCGATCGCCGTCTCGGAGGAGCTCGAGCCCTATCTTCCCCGTCCTCAGGTCGTGAGGCGACCGGCGGCTGGCAACGGCGCTGAACCCAGCTACGACCTCGACTACGACAGGCCGAAGTCGATTGGTCGCCTGCGCGGTTTTCAGGGCAATTACGGCGTGTTCGTCCGCTCGTACGCCTACATCCGCTCGCTCGGCGCCCCCGGCCTGCGCGAGGTGTCCGAAGTCGCGGTGCTGAACGCCAATTACCTGATTGCCCGCCTCCGTCGCGAGGGCGTGCTCGAGTACCTACCCGAGGCCTACGACCGGCTGTGCATGCACGAATTCGTGCTGTCGGGCACGGTGATGAAGCGCGAGATCGGGATCAAGACGCTCGACCTGGCCAAACGCCTGCTCGACTACGGCGTGCATCCGCCGACCGTGTACTTCCCGCTCATCGTCGACGAGGCGTTGTTGGTCGAGCCCACCGAGACCGAGACCAAGGAGACGCTGGACCGCTTTGCGGCGATCGTCGCCGAGATTCTCAGCGAGGCGCGGGAGGATCCGGATAAGGCGCTCGGGGCCCCGTACACCACACCCGTGCGCAGATTGGATGAAGCCACCGCCGCGCGTCATCCAGTGATTAGGCAAAAACGCTAAAGGATCGTCAGCTTTAGGTCGATATGGTGGGTGATACAGGCTGCGATTGCGGTCGACACGTTTTGAAGGGGGAAACAGAAAAGCGTGACGTCTGAATCAACACGCCGCGTCGCGACGGCGACATGACCAGCTGGCTTGCGCGCCTGAATAGGACGGGATCGGTGTCGCCGGAGGAACGGCGACTCGCAGGCGTGCTCAGCGGGGCCCTGTACGGCGTCGGCGCGGTCACGCTGGCCTTGTGCACGGTGCTGCCCGGGATATCGCACGCTCACAACGATGTCCTCCAGGCCATCGCCGGCTTTGCCTTCGTGTGGGCAGCGATCTCGATCTTCCTGCTCGACTGGAGGCGGGCGCCGGGCTGGTTGACCCACGTTTCCTGCACGCTGGCGCTCGCCATCATCGCCGTGGTCATCGCCTCCTCGGGTGGAGCCGATTCGCCCGGGTTCATCTACCTGTTCTTCGTCGCCGTGTTCGCGGCCAACTTCTACGCGCGCCCGGTCGCCTACGGCTACCTGCTCGGCTGCGTGATCACCGCCGCGCTGCCGCTGCTCTACGACGCCAATGCGACGGGAGACGAGTTCCTGGCGCAGCTCGTCATCGCCACCCCGGCCTTCGTGTTCATCGGCCTCACGATCATCGCCGCCAAGCGCCGCCAGGCGATTCTCAAGCTGCGGGCGGAGCGGCTGGCCGATGAGCAGGGGGCGCTCCGGCGGGTTGCCACCGCGGTGGTCGGAGGACAGGGTCCGGCTCAGATCTACGAGTTGGTCGCACGCGAGGGGGCAGCACTGCTGCGCGGCGGTGCGGCCGGCATCCTCCGGCTCGAGGAGGACGCGAGAGGGGACGTGACCGGCGCCACGGCGATCGTCACCGGCTCGTGGTCCGATCGCCCCGGGGGCCGCTACGAACCAGGCGCCGAGGTGCTCGTGCGTCCCGGCGGGGATGTCGACCAGGCCCTGCGGACCGGACGCCCGGTGCGGATCGACGCGCACCCGCCCGGCAGTCCGGTCGCTCGACTGGGCTACAGCGCCAGCATCGTTGCTCCGATCCGGGTCGCCGAGGAGACCTGGGGCATATTGGCCGTGACCGCTGCTCAGCCCGGGGCATTCGACAGCGAGGACGAGCAGCGGCTGATGGAGTTCGGCGACCTGCTGGCTACGGCGATTGCCAGCATCGAGGACCGCGCCAAGCTGGCGACCCAGGCGACGACCGATCCACTGACCGGGCTGGCCAATCACCGCGCACTCCAGCAGCGGCTGGCCGCCGAGGCCGCTCGCGCCGCCCGCCACGACACCCCGATGTCGGTGGCGGTGATCGACATCGACCACTTCAAGCAGATCAACGACAGCGCGCGACACGAGACCGGTGACGAGGTCCTCGTCCAGGTCGCGAGGTGCCTGACTGGCCTGGCCCGTGCCGAGGACACGCTCGGACGCGTGGGTGGCGACGAGATCGCGTGGGTGTTGCCCGATACCACGGGGGAGCAGGCGCTGCTGGCCGTCGAGCGTGGGCGCCGACAGATTGCCGAGACAATGGCCGAGCCCTACCGGATCACCGTGTCGGCTGGAATCTGCGACACCAGCGTGACCGAGGATCCCTCGCAGCTGGTCGATCTCGCCGACGGGGCGCTGTACTGGAGCAAGGCCCACGGGCGCGATCAGTGCTGGATCTACGACCCAACCGTGATCGACGAACTCTCGGCCCAGCAGCGTGCCGAACGCCTCGAGCGCTCACGGGCGCTCGTCGGGCTGCGCGCCCTGGCCCGGGCCATCGACGCCAAGGACCCGGCGACCAGCCGGCATTCGGAACGGGTGTCGGAGCTGGGGGCCAAGCTGGCTCGGGCGGTCGGCTGGTCGGCCGAGCGGGCCCAACTGCTGGGCGAGGCGGCGCTGGTGCACGACGTCGGCAAGATCGGCATCTCGGACAACCTCCTGCGTAAGCCGGCGGCGCTCAGCGACCACGAGCGAAAGCAGCTCGAGGTCCACGCCGAGCTGGGCGCGAGGATCGTCGAGGACGTGCTGATCCCCGAACAGGTCGAGTGGATCCGCACGCATCACGAGCGCCCGGACGGAGGTGGCTACCCGCGCGGCCTGCGCGGACCCGAGATCCCCGAGGGCGGGGCCTTGCTGGCCATCGCTGAGGCGTGGGATGCAATGACCGCCAGCCGGATCTACGGCGAGCTCAAAACCAGCGACGTCGCTCTGGCCGAGTGCCAGAAGCTGACCGGTAAGCAGTTCAGCAAGACCGCGGTGACCGCGCTGGCGAAGCTGCATGCCGACGGGGAGCTGGGCACCCCGCCGCCGAACACCCATCGCCTCACCGCTGCCGGCGCCTGATTACGCTGGTCGGGTGGACGCGCTCGTCGCCCAGACCGCCGCTGAGATCGCCTCGCGCGCCGAGCGCGAGCTCGAGGCGCTGGTCGGGGTCTCATCCCCCTCCGGGGACGTGGCCGGCGCCGACGAGGCGCTGGCGGTGTGCGCGGCGCTCCTGCCGGCGCGAGCCGAGCTCGAACGCGTGCCGAGCTCGACGGGGGGGAGCGCTCGGGACCTCGTGGCCCGGATGTCCGGAACCGGGCGGCACCGGGTGATGCTGCTTGGCCACGTCGACACGGTCATAGACCACGCGTCGCATGGGCCGCTGCGGCGCGATGGCGATCGTCTCTACGGGCCCGGGACGGTGGACATGAAGGGGGGCGTGGTCCTGGCCCTCGGCGTGGCGCGGGCGCTCGCGGCCCGCCCCGAGCTGTTCGCCGAGCTCGGCGTGCTGCTGGTCACCGACGAGGAGTGGCGCACTCAGCCGTTCGCTCATGTGCACCGCTTCGCGGGCTACGACGCCTGCCTGTGCTTCGAGGGAGGCGAACGCGCCGGGAGCGACGGCGAGGGTGTGGTCGTCCGCCGCAAGGCCGCGGGAACGCTGCGCGTGCGCGCTGCGGGCAGGGCCGCTCATTCGGGAAGCGCCCCCGACGCCGGGCGCAACGCCCTCCTGGCCCTGTCGCACGCCTCGATCGCGCTTGCAGCTCACCACGACCCGAAGGGCCCCGACAGGCTGAGCGTCGTTCCCACCGTGGTGCGCTCCGGCGATGCCTTCAACGTCGTGCCCGCCGCCGGCGAGCTGGTGCTCGACCTGCGCTCGGAGCGGCTCGAGGCGTTCGACGGCGTACTGAGGGCCGTTCCCCCGGAGATCGACGGGGTCGCCCTGGCCGCCTCGATGGAGCGCGTGTGGCCAGGAATGGACTCGACCACCGCCACCACGGCGCTGCTGCAGCGCGCGAGCCATCGTCTCGGGCGGACGATCGCCGGGTGCCCGCGCGGCGGCGCCAGCGACGCCAGCCACTTCGCCGCCACCATTCCGATCACCGTCGATGGTCTCGGACCGCGTGGCGGAGGGGCGCACACGCCCGACGAGTTCGTGCTGCGTGACTCGCTGAGGCAGCGCGCCGAGGTGGCCCTGGCGGTGGCCTTCGAGACGGTGGGTGCGAACATTTGAGGCCGACATGAGCACCACCAAGCCCGGTCAACCGTCCACCCACTCCGGCGCAAGCCCTTCCGCCACCGGCTCACCCGGGAGGGTCAGCGACCCCGCGCGCGCCGGGATCGAGGCCCTGATCGGCATCGTCGCCGTCATGTGGGTCATCGAGCTGATCAATACGATCGACAACAACGCGCTCGATCGCGACGGGATCCACGCACGCGACGCGGGCCGCCTGTGGGGGATCCTGACCGCGCCGTTCCTGCACGCCAGCTTCGCCCACCTGATCTCGAACACGATCCCGTTCATCTTCATGGGCGTGATCATCGCGCTGCGTGGCGTGCGCGAGCTGCTCCTGGTCACCGCGATCGTGATCGTGGTCGGCGGGCTGGGGACCTGGCTGGTCGCGCCCGCCCACACGAGCACGATCGGGGCCAGCGGTGTTGTGTTCGGCTACGCCACCTACCTGCTCACGCGGGGCCTGTTCAATCGCAGTGCCCTCGAGCTGGTGACCGGCCTGGTCGTGGCGGTGGTCTGGGGCGGAGCGCTGCTGGCCAGTCTGGTTCCCCACTACGGCGTCTCGTGGCAGGCGCATGTCTGCGGCGCCGTGGCCGGCGTGCTCGCCGCCTGGGTGCGCTCGCGCGACCGTCGGGGCCGCGGGGCGAGCGGTGGCGGTGGCGGAAGCGCCGGCGGTGGCGGCGGTGGTTCGGGCGGCGGTGGTTCGGGCGGCGGTGGTTCGGGCGGCGGCAATATGAGCGCCCTCGATCGCGCCCTGGCGAGCTAGCGCGCGATCGGAACCGGGCCGGCCGCGCGCCAGCGATTGGGGCCCGGCGTTGACCGGCACCACCGCGACCGCCCCGCTACGCTGCGCCACCGATGCGGATCTTCTCCGGTATCCAGCCCACGGGCCGAAAGCACCTGGGCAACTACATCGGCGCGATCACGCAGTACGTGGCCGGCCAGGACCGTGGCGAGGCCATCTACTGCGTCGTCGACCTCCACGCGATCACGGTGTCCTACGAGCCGAAAGCCCTGCGCGACTCGGTATACGACACCGCGGCCACGCTGCTCGCCGCCGGCCTGCAGCCCGACCGCTGCATCTTCTTCCGCCAGGGCGACCTGGCCGAACACCCCGAGCTCTGCTGGCTGCTGTCGAGCGTGACGGCCCACGGCGATCTCACCCGCATGACCCAGTTCAAGGAGAAGTCCGCCGCCCAGCGCGACCTGGTGTCCGCGGGGCTGTTCTTCTATCCCGTGCTCCAGGCCGCCGACGTGCTCGCCTACAAGGCCCACGAGGTTCCGGTCGGCGAGGATCAGCGCCAGCACGTCGAGCTGATGCGCGACGTGGCCGAGCGCTTCAACGCCCGCTTCGGCGAGATCCTCGTCATCCCCGAGGTTCGCCTGCCCGCGGTCGGGGCGCGCATCATGGATCTGCAGGCGCCCGAGCGCAAGATGTCGACCACCGGGGGCACTCCTCAGGGCACGGTGCACGTCCTCGACGAGCCCGACGCGATCGGCAAGAAGTTCCGCAGCGCCGTCACCGACTCGGGGAGCGACATCGTTCGCGGCCCCGATAAGGCCGGGGTCTCCAACCTGATCGAGATCATGGCCGCGGTCACCGACCGCAGCCCCGAGGACGTCGAGCGCGAGTTCGACGGCTCCGGCTACGGTGCCTTCAAGCAGGCCGTGGCCGACGCCGTGGTCGCCTACCTGACCCCGGTCCGCGAGCGTTATGACGCCCTGCGCAGTGACGAGCCGGCGCTCGAGCGCACGCTCGCCGAGGGCGCGCAGAAGGCCCGCGCGATCGCCTCCGTCACGCTCGCGGAGGTGCGCGAGGCGATGGGTGTCGGACCAGTCCGATAGTGGCCGCTCGCGTAAGTACGTGAACGACCACCCGCGACGCTAACGTCTCACCATGCGCGTGATCGACCTCGAGCTCGACCTCGACGTGTTCGCCGGGCCTTTCGACCTGCTGCTGACGCTGATCCTGCGCGAAGAGGTCGACCTCCTCGAGGTGGATCTGGCCGACGTGGTGATCTCCTACATCGACCACTTGGAGCAACGCGGCGAGCTCGACCTCGAGGCCGCGACGGAATTCCTCGTCCTCATCGCCGCCCTGCTCGAGCTGAAGTCGCGGCTGATGCTCCCCGGCGAAGAGATCGAGGAGCTCGATCTCGATCCCGGCGAGGCCGCCGAGGAGCTGCTGGCCAGGTTGCTCGACGCCCACCGCTACCGCGGCGCCGCGCAGGCCATCCAGCACCGTCTCAATGAGCAGGCCGGCTACCGTTTCCGCTCGGCGCCGCTCCCGCCGTCGCTGCGCAAGGCCTCGCTGCAGGACGCCGCTGCGGTCTACGACCCGCGACGGCTGGCTGCGGCGATCGGCGATCTGCTCCGCGTGCCCGAGCCGGTGGACGTGCGCCATATCACCGTGCCCAAGGTCACGGTGGCCGAACGCCTGGCCCACCTGCGAGCGCTGCTGCGCCGCGGCAGCTTCAAGTTCGACGAGGCGGTCGCCCGGGCGGACCGCGTGACGGTGGCGGTGACGCTGTTCGCCGTCCTCGAGCTGTACAAGCAGGGGGAGCTGACCTGGAACCAGGATGAGCCCTTCGGCGAGATCACGATCGAGGCCGCCCAGGCACCCTCGCAATCGAGGCTCAGCGCGTGAGCGTGGCCGGCGCCGAGCTCGAGCGCACGCTCGAGTCGCTGCTGTTCCTGTCCAGCGAGCCGGTGAGCGCTGATGCGCTGGCCGAGGCCACCGGAACCGAGCTCCACGAGGTCGTGACCACGCTCGAGCGCCTGCGTGAGCATTACGAGTTCGAGCGCCGCGGCCTGGTGCTGCGCGAGCTGGCCGGCGGCTATGTGCTCTCCTCGCACCCCGACGCCGAGGTGGCCGCGCGCCGGCTGCTGGCGCGACCGCGAACGCCGCCACTGACCCCAGCGCAGGCCGAGACGCTGGCCATCGTCGCCTACCTGCAGCCGGTCTCCCGTCCCGAGATCGCACGCATCCGCGGGGTCAACGCCGAGTCGGCGGCGGCGACGCTGCTCGAGCGCGGCGTGATCGAGGAGGCGGGCCGCTCGCAGTTTGGCGCCGTGCTGTACCGCACCACCGAGCTGTTCCTGCGCCTGTTCGGACTGAATTCGCTCGAGGAACTGCCGGACATCGGCGAGTTCGATCCCTCGCCCGAGCTCGAGGAGGAACTCCGCGAGCGCCTGCTTCGGGCCGGCGAGGCGCGCGCCGGCGCGTAGATCTGGCGCAGCGAGTCGAAGGGCGCGCTCAGGTCGTGGCCGCGGCGACGACCGCGCTGGCCGGCACGTCCAGGCTCCCGTCGGGCTGACTGAATTGCCCCAGAGCGTCGCGTACGCCGTCGCGCACCTCGACTCGGGCACCTTCGTCGAGCGAACCCAGCGCGTTGGCCAGCGGCGCGGGCAGGTCCAGCGTGACCGCCCAGTACTCGTCGAAGCTCCCATACCTTTGCCCGAACTCGACCTTGTCAGTGGTCACATCCTTGAATCCGGCCGCCTCCAAACGGGCGGCCAGGGCGCCCGGATCGGCCATGGCAAACGGCCCCGGCTCGCCAGGGGCGGGCATGGGCAGCGCCCCGCGCGCCACCAACCGCATCCCCGGCGCCGCCATCCACAGATTGCGATCGGGTGTGTCCCACGTGGCCATCGCGAACCGGCCACCGGCGCGCAGGACGCCGTGGATCCCGCGCAGCGCGGCGTTGGGATCACCCATCAGCATCACTCCCCACCGGCAGACAACGGCGTCGAGCGGCCCGTGCTGACCCGAGATCTGCTGGGCGTCGATGACGTCGAAGCGAACGTTTCGCAGACCCAGCTCGGCCGCCCGCCGGCGGGCGACGTCGACCATCTCGGGGGATTGGTCGCTGCAGGTCAGCGTCCCGGTGTCCCCGAGTCGCTGGGCGACTAAGAATCCCGTCTCACCCGGGCCTGCCGCCACCTCGAGTACCGACTGTCCCGGCTGCGGATCAATCGCATCGACGAGCCACTGCGAAACGGACGCGGTGGCCTCGCGGAGCTGTGGCCCGCGGCGCTCCCAGCCCTCGGCGGCACGCCTCCACGCCTCGCGAACCTCCTGGTCTCGATCGGCGCTCACCCCCCAATTATCACCGAGCCGCGAGCTGCCCGCAGGCGGCGGCGATGTCGCGACCCCGAGTCAGCCGGACCGTGGCGCTGAGCCCGTGGCGCTCGAGTTCGGCCTTGAAGGCGTCCATCGCCTTCGGCGTGGAGCCGACATAGTCCGAGCCGGTCGGGTTGTAGGGGATCAGGTTGACCTTGAACACTCGTCGATCGAGCAACTCGGCCAGCTGCACGGCCTGGACGTGCGAGTCGTTGACGCCGCCCAGCATCACGTACTCGACAAACACCTGGCGGCGCTTGCGCTCGTAGTAGGCGCGGCAGGCGGCGATCACGTCCTGCAGCGGGTAGCGATCGTTGACCGGCATCAGCTCCGAGCGCAGCGCCGGATCTGCGGCGTGCAGCGAGAGGGCGAGTCGCAGCGGCATGTCCTGCTCGGCCAGTCGCTCGATGCCCGGGATCCACCCGACGGTCGAGATCGCCGTGCGCCGGTGAGTGATCCCGATGTCGGGCAGCCGGCGGCACGCCGCGAGCACGCTGTCGAGATTGAGCATCGGCTCGCCCATGCCCATGAACACCGCGTGGTCGACCTGCTCGAGCCGCCGGAAGTGCAGCGCCTGGTCGATGATCTCCCACGCCGTGAGGTTGCGTCCGAAGCGCATCTGCCCGGTGGCGCAGAACGTGCAGGTGAGCGGGCAGCCCGACTGCGAGGACAGGCACAGCGAGCGCCGCCCGTCGCGATAGCGCATCAGCACGGCTTCCACGGGCCGTCCGTCGTGGGTGGAGAACAGAGCCTTGACCGTGCCATCCCGGGCGCGGGCCTCGTGCTCGACGGTCAGGGTGGAAAACGGCACCGAGTCGCTCAGCGCCGCGCGCAGAGGCAAGGGCAGGTCGGTCATCGAGTCAAACACGGCGGCGCCCTGCGCCGCCCATTTCCAAATCTGTCGGCCGCGGTACGACGGCTGATCGAGCTCGCGGAGCCGCTCCTCGAGCAGGTTCATATCCATGCGGACTATGGTGGCAGGCCCGTGCGACTGGCCAAGCATCTGGCGAGATCCGGGATCGCCTCGCGGCGCTCCGCCGAGCAGCTGATCCGCGCCGGGCGCGTGACGGTTAACGGCGAGACGGTCCTCGACCCAGCCCGCGACGTCGAAGCTTCGGATGCGCTGAGCCTCGATGGTCGCGCTGTGGCCATCGAGCCCGAGCCGGTCGTCTACGCCGTCCACAAACCGGCTGGCGTGGTCAGCACCGCGCGCGATCCGCAGGGCCGGCCCACCATCGTCTCGCTTGTGCCCAGCGAGCTGCGGCTCTATCCCGTCGGGCGACTGGACATCGATACCACCGGTCTGATCCTGCTCACCAACGACGGCGAGCTGGCCCACCGTCTGACGCATCCGGCCTTTGAGGTGGAGAAGACCTACCGCGCGGTGGTTGGCGGCGCCCCGGTTGCGGAGCGGGCCCTGAGATCGCTCCGGGCCGGGGTCGAGCTCGACGATGGCCGCACCGCGCCGGCCCGGGTGAGCCGGGTCGGTGCCGACACCCTCGAGCTGACCATCCACGAGGGACGCAAGCGCCAGGTCAAGCGCATGTGCGAGCAGGTCGGCCATCCGGTCAAGCGGCTGTCGCGCATCGGCTTCGGGCCGTTGCGGCTGGGCGAGCTATCCCCGGGCGACTATCGCCGCCTCGAGGGCGACGAGCTCGAGCGGCTCATGGCCGCTGGGTCAGCAGCTCGTCGTGACGAGGCGTCGTGAGCGTCAGCGCACGTGTCACATCAGTCTGCGTCAGCGTGACTGGCTTGGTCGCCACCAGGCGCATGATCGTGAACTGGTAGGCATGACGAACCCACAGTTCGTGGAAGCCGGGGATCGGATACGAGCTCTGCAGCTGCGAGGGCGTGAGGTTGCACGCCGCTCCCCACCAGCAGAGCTTGACCCGAGGCGCGCTGATCGAGACCACGTCGAGCTCGGTCGTCTTCTGGTGTCCGCCGCGGCGCCAAAACCTTAGCCCGGGCAGATACAGCGACAGCGGCAGTAGATCGCGATAGTGCTGGACGAGGATCACGCGCCCGAGCGAGCCGCTGCGCGGCCTGACGCCGAGCACGCGCGCCACGCCGCGCCAGTCTGGTCGCTGGAGTTTGCGCTCGCTGGCCACGCCGATCGCCGCCGTCACACCCGTCGCGCACAGGATGAGCGTGGCCAGCGCGCCGATCACGCCGGCCCGGCGGGCTCCGAGACCGGCCGCCACCATCACCGCCGCCGGCAACCAGATGGCGATCACGTTGCGGGTGATCAGATCGTCGATGCCACCGGCCACCAGGATCAGGTTCAGCACCAGACCGCCCACGGCGAGCGCGCCGACGGTCACCGCGGCCCGGCGCTCGAGAGGATCGGCCCGGAGGGCCAACAGCAGGAGCGACACCACAACCATCGCCGCCGCGATCGGCTCGAGCACGTTCGGGATCGGCGAGCCGGTGCCCATCAGGAACTGGGGGATGATCTGGCCGAGGCGGGGTCCCAGGGGGATCGGAGCGATCCAGCTGGCATTACCGGTCGAGTTCTGGCTCAGCGCCAGCGGGATCAACGCCAGGCCGCACAACCCCACCACTCCGATCGCCACCTGCACACGACGGCGATGCCATTGCGCGGCCAGCAGCCACACGGCCTGCGGGGCGATGGCCAGCACGGCGTAGTAGTGGGTGGCCAGCGCCAGCGCCGAGGCGATCACCCACGCGGCGAGCAGTCGCGGTGTGGGCGTCTCCTTGGCGTAGGCGAACGCCAGCAGCGCCACGGCGCTCAGCAGTACGAGCAGCGAGTAGGACCTTGCCTCCTGCGAATACCAGATCAACAGTGGGTTGCAGGCGGTCAGCGCCGCGGCGATCACTCCGGCGCGCCGCGAGACCAGCTTGTCGGCGGCGCCGAAGGCGACGGGCACCGTGAGCACCCCGGCCACCGCCGACAGCGAGCGCAGCGCGGCCTCCCCGTAGCCGAAGAGTCGCGCCCATACCCACGCGACGCAGTAGTACAGCGGCGGCGTCGACTCGGTCTGGGGGATCAGCCCGATCATCTTCCCGGGCGAGAAGTGCACGAGCAGCGCGGTGTTGCCCTCGTCGAACCAGAAGCCCTGGTGTCCGATCCCGACGAAGCGCAGAACTGCCCCGAGCAGGGTGAGGCCGGCCACGCTCAGCACCACCGGGCTGGTGAGCGTGTGCGAACGCGAGCGCGGGCGGCCCAGATCGTGGGACAGCGTGCCAACGCTCACCGGCCGGATGTTACGAGCCATAGGGGCCGGGAAACGGAGGCACGAGCCCGCCTCCGCTACCGTTTTGAGTAAGCCTTAACAAGATTCCAATCCGACCAAGCATCCAGAGTTATGGGCTACCGGGCACTATTTCCAAGTGATGCGATCGGACTCGAGCCAGCTCGATGGCCGCGGCCTGCTCGCGTCCGCGCCCGTGAGCGGTGTTGGCACCGGGCCGACGGACGGCACGGTTGCCCTGCCGGGACTGCCGCTGGGCGCCAGGTTCAACCTGTCGCGCCCGCGCGTCGCGCTGCACCCGCTGGCCGGGCCAATCGCCCTGCTCACGTTGATCGTCGGCGCGCTGGCCGTGGTCGTATTCGCCACCTCAGGGCCGACGAGCCTCGTGCCCCGTAGCGGCCAGGTGTTCCCGCAGTGGGAAGCCGGGCCGCTACACGGTCTGTTCGGGGCGCTGCCCAACAACTCCAAGGGCCTGGGCATCGGCTTCAGCGTCGTGCTCGCGGTGATGCTGGTCGCGTACTTCGTCGCCCTGGCCGCCGTCCGCACGCTGTCGATGAAGATGATCGTCCTCTGCGTGGTTGCGCTGCACGCGATCCTCCTGCTGAGCCCGCCGCTGATGTTGACCGACCTGTTCAACTACCTCGGCTACGCGCGGCTGGGCGGCCTGCACAACCTCAATCCCTACACCCACGTGATGGCGCAGGAGATGCACGATCCGATCTATCGGTTCGCAACCTGGTACCACCTTCACAGCCCCTACGGCCCGCTGTTCACCGCCGCCAGCTACCCGGTGGCCTGGCTTCCACTCGGACTCGCCTACTGGACGCTGAAGCTCGCCGCCGTGCTGGGCAGCCTGATTTTCATCGCGCTGGTGTGGAAGTGCGCCAAGCTGCTCGGCCGCGACCCTCGCTTCGCCGTCCTGTTCGTGGCCGCCAACCCGGTTTATCTGATGTACGCGATCGCCGGCTTCCACAACGACTTCTTCATGTTGATTCCCTCGACCGCGGCCATCGCACTGCTGCTGGCGCGCCGGGACCGCTCGGCCGGCGCGATGGTGATGGTCGCGGTTGCGGTCAAGTTCACCGCGATCCTGCTGCTGCCGTTCCTGCTCGTTGCCGCGCGCCCATCTCAGCGCCGCAAGCGCGTCCTGGTCGGAGCGGTCCTGGCTTCGATTCCGCTCGTGGCCCTGGACCTGGCGCTGTTCGGCCTCTCGCTGCCCAACCTCAAGGACCAGAGCACGTTGTTGACACCGTTCAGCGCACCGAACCTGATCGGCATGCTGCTCGGGGTCGGCGGTGGCACTCCAGGACTCTTGCGCCTGGCCACCGTTGCCCTGGTGGTGACGGTGGCGCTGGTGCTGCGACGCCGCGGGGACTGGTTGACCGGCGCCGGTTGGTCGACGCTGGCGCTGATCGCGAGCCTCGCCTGGCTCGTGCCCTGGTATGTCATCTGGCTGCTTCCGCTGGCGGCGCTGGCCACCAGCATGCGACTGCGACGCGCGACGGCGATCGCCACGCTGTACGTCGCCTTCGCGTTCATGCCGACGACAGGAATGCTGCTCTCGGCCGTCCACATCAACCTGATGGGCGGCAGCGCGGGAAAGGCGTCTCGCACCCTCCAGAAGAAGCTCGAGCAATAACGCCCGACGCGATCTCTGGATCTGTCGTACGTCATAGACCATGTCGTTAGCGGAGTAACTGTTAGGTTCAGATAAGTGTCGCGAGTCAGAAATTGGGTGGCAGTCGAGCGGCCCCTGGTGGCGCCGCGAGGCGTCCCGCCACCGGCGTCGCCGGCGGCGCCGGCCTCGCGCAGCGCTGCTGCGCGTCGGCTCCTGCGTCCTTTCGCGGCATCCACCAGTGACCACTCTTCGTGCCACCGAATTTCTGACCCACGACACTGAGATGCGCGTAGAAGTCGGGACACCAACGCCGGCTTCCGGGCGCACCATTGCCCGGCCCGGACCCCCCCCTCGCCGCATGGACCGCCTCGAGCTCGCCGTGCTCGGGCTGTTCGGCGCGGTGTCGTTGTGGGTGCTCGCCGTCGACCTCTGGCAGGTGCTGGTCAACGGGCGCGTGTGGACGGGCACCGACGGGCTCTACATCGTCGACCAGATGCAGTACCTGGCCTGGATCACCAGCGCCTCGCATCACCTGTTTGCCGCGAATCTGTTCGTGCTGCGCTCGACGCCGGCCGACTACTTCCAACCCGCGGTGACGATCTCGGGCGGTCTTGCCGCCCTCGGCCTCTCGCCGACGCTGGCCCTTCTATTTTGGAAGCCGGTGGCGGTCCTGGGGATTTTCTTCGCCGTGCGCGCGTACGCGCACCGCAGCGTCGTCAGCCGCTGGCAGCGGGTGACGGTGATCGTGCTGGCGCTTTTCTTCGGTTCGTTCACGGTCGTGTACGGGACGTTCGGCGTGCTCGGCGACCTGTTCCCCGGCTTTTTGTCCTGGGGCTACACGTTCGGGCTGCTCGCGCTCGCCGCGATGACCTTCGCCCTGGTCAGCTACGACCGCTCGCTGTCCTCCGGCCGCGTGAGCTGGGTGCCGGGTCTGCTGGGCGCGGGGGCGAGCCTGCTGCATCCCTGGCACGGCGAGCTGCTGATCCTGACCGTGATCGTCGCCGAGTTGATGCTGCTGCGGCCTCGCAACCTCACCCGGCAGCGTTTGATGCTGCCGGCGCTCACGCTGATCCTCACCGGGCTCCCGCTCTTCTACTACCTCCTCCTGGGCCGCCTGGACCTCTCGTGGAAGCTGGCCCGCGAGGCCAGCAAGCATTCGTTCGCGCTCTGGTCGATCGTGCTGGCCATCCTGCCGCTGCTGATCCCCGCGCTCGTGGCCTACCGCAAGCGCGGGGCCGGGTTCCTGCCGGCCGCGACGCGCGCCTGGCCGATCGCCGCGCTGATCGTCTTCGTCGTCTCAGCCTCGGGCGCCAGCGCCACTCCGTTGCACGCCTTCCAGGGCATCACCGTCCCGCTGGCCGTACTCGCCGTGCAGGGCGTCACGATGGTGAACTGGCGGCACCTTCCCTATCACCGCGCGGTCGCCCTCACCGCCCTGGCGCTGGTGACGATTCCCGCCACCGCGTACGAGCTCTACAACGCGGGCAAGGTCGCCTCGCCCACGGCCGGCAACGCCAACTTCATCACCCGCGACGAGCGCAGCGCGATCGACTACCTGGCCGCGGACCGCGACCCCGGCGGCGTGCTCACGCGCGCGTATCTGGGCGCCGCGGTCCCGGGGAAGACCGGCCGCCGGGTGCTGGTTGGCGACTGTCTGTGGTCCGAGCCCTACTGCCACCGTCGCGGTCTGGCCACCGAGGCGCTATTCGGCGGCCGCCTGCCGCCGGCGGTCGCGCAAGCGTTCGTTCGCCGCACGGGCGCGCGCTTCATCCTCGCCGACTGCCACACGCGCACCAACCTCCTGCGGACGCTCCGCCCGCTGATCGTCGACGTGCGCCGGTTCGGATGCGCGACGGTCTTCGAGACCAACCTGCCCGGGTTTCCTCTGGCAAGATCTGAGGAGAATGCAGCAGCGGCTCTTCGCGCTCCGGGGCGCCAATAGCGTCGAGCGCAACGATGCCGACGCGATCCTCACGGCAACAGATCAGCTCATGCGTGAGCTGATGCAGCGCAACCGGCTCACGCCGGAGTCCATGGTCAGCTGCATCTTCACCCTCACCAGCGATCTCGATGCCGAGTTTCCCGCCGTCGCCGCCCGCCGCCTTGGACTGACCCAGGTGCCACTGTTGTGCGCGCGAGAGATCCCGGTCCCCGGGTCGATGCCGCGGGTGATACGCACGCTCGTCCACTACTACGCGGGCGGGGACCATGAGCCCCAGCACGTCTACCTCGGCAGCGCGCGTGAGCTGCGGGCGGACCTGAACGAGGCACAATAGTCCGATGGCCCTCGAGTTCGCGCAGCGCATCCGCCGCATCCCGGTCTACCCCGTGGCCTCGGGATATGACCTGGGCCGCGACATCGCGATGCTGGCCTCCAACGAGTCGTGTTTCGCGCCGGCGCCCGCGGTCGCCGAGGCGGCGGCCGCGGTCCTGGGTGGAACCCACCGCTACCCCGACCCTTCATATCTGCCGCTCCGCCGCGCCCTGTCCGAGCGCTACGGCCTGGCCGCCGAGCGCATCGCCCTGGGCAACGGCTCGTGCGACATCCTGCTCGCCGCCGGCGACGCGCTGCTCGAGCCGGGCGCCGAGGTCGTCTATGCCTGGCCGGCGTTCAGCGTCTACCCGCACCTGGCCGCCGCCGCCGGTGCCCGGGCCATCCAGGTGCCGCTCGACTCCGAGGACCGCCACGACCTCGACGCGATGGCCAGCGAGGTCACCGTGGCCACCCGCCTGGTCCTGGTCTGCAATCCCAACAACCCGACCTCGACCGCGCTGGGTCTGGACGCGATCGAGGACTTCCTGTCCGGGATCCCGCGCCACGTGTGCGTGATCCTCGACGAGGCCTACTGCGAGTTCGGGCTATCGCTCGGGGACACCTATGCATCGCTCGAGCTGCTGCGCCGCTACCCCAATCTGGTCCTGCTGCGGACCTTCTCGAAGGTCTACGGGTTGGCCGGCCTGCGGGTCGGCTATGGGCTGTGCGGCTCGCCCGAGTTCCGCACCGCCGTGGACCAGGTACGCCAGCCGTTCTACCTCAACTCGGCGGCCCAGGCGGGCGCGGTCGAGGCGCTCAAGCACCAGGACGAGGTCGAGCGCCGCGTCGTGCAGACGATCGCCCTGCGCGAGGGGCTGGTCGATGGCGTCCGCGAGCTGGGGCTGTGGGTGGCCGAATCCGACGCCAACTTCATCTGGGTGCGACTGGACGAGGATGCCGACGAGGCAGCCGTCATCGGCGGCCTGGGCGAGCGGGGGGTGCTGGTTCGCGCCGGCGCCTCGCTGGGTCGCGAGCGAGCGATGCGGGTGACGGTCGGGACCGAAGCCGAGAACGAGAAGTTCCTGGCCGCGCTGGCCGATCTGGTTTAAGGGGCGCGCATGCGCGCGCCCCGTGTTTGGGCCCCGATCCGCCAGTCCCCTCGACCAATTCGCCGCCTTCTGCTACAACACCGCTGACGCGTATGACCGACCACGCCCACACATCCGCCCTCGGCTGGTCCTTCTACGCGCGCTTCTACGTCTGGCGATTTAGCTAGGCGCCCGGCCCGACACCCCTGCGTCCGCGCTCGCCGCGGACCCGCTCGGAGGCCGAGCGCCGAAAGTCGATCGCACCCCATTCCGTACAGTTTCAGGCGCAGAAAGGACCAGCAGACATGAGCATCGTGACCGAACCGACCTCCACCGATCTCCAAGCGGATCCCGAGCACGGTACCGCCGCCGGACTCGAGATCGCCGGGCGCAGGGTGGGTGGCGGCAACTTCGCGATGATCGCCGGCCCGTGCGCGATCGAGTCGCGCGAGCAGGCGCTCGCAGCCGCTGCAGCCGTGCGCGACGCGGGGGGGACGATGTTCCGCGGTGGTGCTTTCAAGCCGCGGACCTCGCCGTACTCGTTCCAGGGCCTTGGTCACGAGGGGCTGCGGTTCCTGCAGGAGGCCAAGCTCCAGACCGGACTGCCGATTGTCACCGAGGCCATGGATCCGCGCGACCTCGACACCGTGCTCGACGTGGCCGACGTTATCCAGATCGGCGCGCGCAACATGCAGAACTACTCGCTGCTCGCCGAGGCCGGTCGCTCTGGGCGCCCGGTACTCCTCAAGCGTGGCCTGTCGAGCACGCTCGACGAGCTGGTCCAGGCCTCCGAGTACATTCGCAACGAGGGCAACGACTCGGTCCTGCTGTGCGAACGCGGGATCCGCACGTTTGAGACGGCCTATCGGTTCACGCTCGATCTGATGGCCGTACCAGTCCTGAAGCAGCGCTCTGACCTCCCGGTGATCGTCGATCCCAGCCACGCGGCCGGGCGTCGCGACCTGGTCCTGCCGCTGTCGCTGGCCGCGGCTGCCGCAGGCGCGGACGGCATCATCGTTGAGGTGCACCCGGACCCTGACAACGCAATCTGCGACGGCCCGCAATCGCTGGCGACGGATCAGCTCGGCGCGTTCGTCGATCAGGTCGAGGCCGCCGCCGCACTGGCGGGGAACACGCTGTCGCGCGAGCGCTCGGAAGCGCTTCTCCGGGTCTGACGTGCCGCGCGTCCGCGACATCCCGCTTGTCGGAGCCAGGCCCGGCGATGACATTCGCGACCAGCGGATCGAGCGGATCGAGCCGCTTTCTGCGCCGGTCGAGCTGCTCCAAGAGCTCGTATTGAGCGATCGGCACGCCGACGTCGTCAGGCGGGGCCGCGCCGACATTCAGGCCATTCTCGACGGCACCGACGACCGGCTGCTCGTCGTCGTCGGGCCGTGCAGCGTCCACGATGTCCAGGCCACGCGCGACTACGCCGGCCGCCTCAGCGAGCAGGCTGCCCGGCTCCAGGGCGACCTCCGGGTCGCCATGCGCGTGTACTTCGAGAAGCCGCGAACGACGACGGGTTGGAAGGGGTTGATCAATGACCCGCACCTCGACGGCTCGGGGGACGTGAACACCGGCCTGCGCCTTGCGCGCGGACTACTGCTCGACGTGCTCGCCCTCGACCTCGCCGTCGGGTGTGAGTTTCTCGACCCGATCACCCCGCAGTACATCTCCGATGCCGTGTGCTGGGGTGCGATCGGAGCCCGCACCACCGAGAGCCAGATCCATCGACAGCTCGGCTCGGGTCTGTCGATGCCGGTCGGCTTCAAGAACCGCACCGATGGCAACGTGCAGGTCGCGGTCGATGCGGTCCGCGCTGCCGCCGTGTCCCACACATTCGCCGGGATCGACGACGACGGCACACCGGCGATCCTCTACACGAGCGGCAACCGCGACTGCCACATCATCCTTCGCGGCGGACGGGACGCTCCGAACTACGGCCCCCACGGCGTGGCGGGTGCCCTCGAGTTGCTGGGCGCCGCCGGGCTGCCCGAGCGCGTCGTGATCGACGTTTCGCACGACAACAGCGGCAAGGATGCGAGCCGGCAACCGCCGGTCGCCGGCGAGGTCGCCGCGCAGGTTGCCGCCGGCAACAGGGCGATTGTCGGCCTGATGCTCGAGTCCTTCCTGGTCGCGGGCAGCCAGGATCTCGACGCTGCCCAGGAGCTCACATACGGCCAGTCGATAACCGACGCCTGCATCGACTGGGACACGACCGTCGAGGTTCTCGACGGCCTCGCCGCCGCTGCTCGGGAGCGACGCGGCGCGGGCGAATAGACCCCGGTGAAGCTCGCCGTCATCGGCGTTGGGCTGATCGGCGGCTCGATTGCGCTCGCCGCGCGCGAGCGCCTCGGCGCCTCGGTCGCCGGGTTCGACGCTTCCGCCGATGCGCTGCGCACGGCGCGTCACCGACGCGCCCTCGATTCTGCCTGCGAGTCGATCCGGGAGGCCGTGAACGGCGCCGATGCCGTGTTCGTGGCCGTCCCCGTGGGGCTGATCCCGCGCGTCGTGGGCGAGGCGCTGGCCCTCGCCGGGCCCGACTGCGTGGTCACCGACGTCGGCTCCACCAAGCGAGCTGTCGTTGCCGGCCATCAGGACCCGCGGTTCGTTGGCGGTCATCCCCTGGCCGGCGCCGAGAACGCCGGCGTCGAGCACGCCCGCGCCGACCTGTTCGACGATGCCACCTGGTACCTCACGCCCACGCCGACGACGTCGGGCGTTCTGTACGAGCGACTGCACCGGTTGCTCCACGACCTCGGCGCCAGGCCGGCGGCAATCGAGCCCGAGACCCATGACACGATCCTCGCCACCGTGTCGCACCTCCCTCACGTCCTGGCCAACGTACTCGTCTCCCAGGCTGCCCACGCGCTCGGGCAGGGCGGCGAGAGGCTCCCCGCCACCGGCCCCAGCTTTCGCGACGCCACGCGCGTGGCCGGCGCGCCCAGCGCGATCTGGACCGACATCTACGTGTCCAACCGGGATGCCCTGATCGCCGGTATCGATGACACGACCGAGCGCCTGCGGGCCGTGCGCGAGGCACTGCGGGGACAGGACGCACCGTGGCTGACGGGGTGGAACGACGGCGCCGCCGAGGACCGCCGGCGATTGCTCGAGGCCCAGCTGGCCGGCGGTGAGCTGTTCGAGCTGCGGGCGTCGGTGCCCAATCGGCCCGGCGTTATCGCCCAGCTCGCCCTCGAGCTCGGTCGAGGGGGCGTCAACATCGCCGATCTCGCGCTGTATCCGGCGCCGGACATGAGCGAGGGCGTGGTGGCGCTGTGGATCGCCGGCGAGGAGCAGGCCGAGCGCGCGCAGCGGCTGATCGGTGAGCTCGGTTTCCCGGTGAGCCGGGCATGAATGCGCGCTTTGCCCCGTCGGGACCGCTCCGCGGGAGCCTGCGACCGCCGCCTGACAAGTCGATCTCGCACCGCGCGGCGCTGTTTGGTGCCATGGCCACCGAGCCGGTGCGGATCCACAACTATCTCGACGCCGCGGACACGCGATCCACGCTCGGCGCGATGCGGGCGCTTGGCGCGATCGTCGAGGAGCGCGACCACGAGGTCCTGATCCGGGGCTGCGGCCTGCGCAATGCGCAGGCGGGGGAGGGGACGATCGACGTCGGCAACGCCGGGACCCTGATGCGTCTGCTCCCCGGGTGGCTGGCCTTCCAGCCGGAGCGGAGCTTCACGCTCGATGGGGATGATTCGATCCGCCGCCGGCCGGTCGACCGCGTGGCGGCGCCGCTCGAGATGATGGGGTCGAGGATCGTGGCGCGCGATGGGCGCTTTCCGCCTTTCACCGTGCATGGCGCGGTGCTCACCGGCATCGAATACGAACTGCCGGTGGCCAGCGCCCAGGTCAAGTCGTGCGTGCTGATCGCCGGCCTGGTCACCGGCTCGACCACCGTGGTCGAGCCGGTGCCGACCCGCGACCACACCGAGCGCTTCCTGTTGCGTGCGGGCGCCACGCTCCAGCGATCGCCCGTGCCCGCCGGCGGCACCCGGATCACGGTGGGAAACGTCGATGAGCTTGAACTCGACACCGTGGAGGTGCCCGGCGATCTCTCCTCCGCGGCGTTTCTGGTCACCGCAGGCGTGCTCGTGTCCGGCTCGCGACTGGTGCTCGAGGGTGTGGGGGTGAACTGGACTCGGGCCGGCTTCCTGCGCATCCTCGATCGCATGGGAGCCATCGTGCTCGGCGAGCGCGAGCCGGTGGACGCAGTTGATGCGTCGGAACCGGTCGCCGATCTCGACGTCACCGGAACTCCCATCGAGGCCACCACGGTCGAGCCCGACGAGGTCCCGCTGGCCATCGACGAGCTGCCGCTGGTGGCGCTCCTGGGCTGTTATGCCGAGGGCGAGACCGTGGTGCGCGGCGCCGGTGAGCTGCGGGTGAAGGAATCCGACCGGATCACCACCGTGGTGGAGGGTCTCCGGGGGTTGGGCGCCGATATCGAGGCTGCGCCTGATGGGTTCGTGGTGCGGGGGACAGGCGGCCTGCGCGGCGGCCGGCTCGACGCGCGCGGCGACCATCGCCTGGCCCTTCTGGGCGCGGTGGCCGGACTGGCCTCCGAGGAAGGCGTCGAGGTCCTCGGCATGGAGGCGGCGGCGGTGTCCTATCCCGGCTTCGAACGGGACATCGCGAGGCTGACCGCGTGATGGTCATCGCGATCGACGGCCCGGCCGGAGCCGGCAAGTCGAGCGTCGCCCGCGGAGTCGCGCAGCGGCTCGCCTTCACCTACCTCGATTCGGGCGCGATGTACCGGGGCGTGGCGCTGGCCGCACTCGAGCAGGGCCGCGAGCCCCGCGACGTGGCACCGGAGGTCACGATCGATCCCCGCGGCCCGGTCACACTCGACGGTCGCGACGTGAGCGCCGCCATCCGCATGCCCGAGGTCGCCGAGGCGGCCTCCAAGGCGGCGTCCGATCCCGGCGTCCGCGCCGCGCTGGTGGCCCAGCAGCAGGCGCTGCTGTCGACGGGCGACTGGGTGGCAGAAGGTCGGGACATCGGCACCGTGGTGGCCCCCGAGGCCGCCATCAAGATCTTCCTCACCGCCGACCCCACTGAGCGGGCGCGCCGGCGCGCGTCCGAGCTCGGGATCGATCCCACCCAGGTGCTGGCCGAACAGACGATCCGCGACGAACGCGACCGGATGCGCGAGCACTCTCCGCTCAAACCGGCTCCGGGGGCGGTCGAGTTCGACACGACCGGGATGCCGCTCGCGGAGGTCATCGATCGGGTCGTGGAACTGGCGCGCGCCGCGCGATAGCTAGCCTGGTCGGTCATGAAGGTCGCGGTGCTCGGATACCCCAACGTCGGCAAGTCCTCGCTGGTCAACCGGCTCACGGAGTCGCGCGAGGCGGTCGTGCACGAGCGCCCCGGCGTCACGCGCGACCGCAACGAGCTGCATACCGACTGGAACGGGCGGGCTTTGACTCTGATCGACACCGGCGGCGTCGACCTCGAGGATCGCGAGCAGATGGCTCGCCAGATCCAGGGTCAGGCCCGGGCGGCACTGGCTGATGCCGACGTCGCCGTGCTGGTCGTCGACGCTAGGGCCGGGCTGCGCCCCGGCGACCTGGAGATGGCCGATCTGCTGCGTCGCCAGCCGCTCCCAGTCCTCGTGGCCGCGAACAAGATCGACACCGTCCAGGACGTGCCGCTGGCGGCCGATTTCCACACCCTCGGACTCGGGGAGCCGATCGCGGTCTCAGCCGCTCAGGGTCTCGGCACCGGGGACCTCCTCGATCAGATCGTGCAGGTCGGCCCCGACCACGACGAGGAGCCGGGAGCCGAGGACCCCATCCGGCTGGCCGTGATCGGGCGGCCAAACGTGGGCAAGTCGTCGCTGGTGAACCGGTTTCTGGGCGCCGACCGCGTGATCGTCTCCGAAGTGGCCGGGACGACCCGCGACGCCATCGATCTGCCGCTGACCTTTGAGGAACGCAAGCTGGTCCTCATCGACACCGCCGGACTGCGCCGACAGGCCAAGGTGGGGGAGTCGCTCGAGTACTTCACCGCGCTGCGCTCGCGCCGGGCGGCCGAGCGCGCCGACGTGGCACTGGTCGTATGCGACGCCACCGACGGACTGACCACGCAGGACCTGCGGATTGCCGAGCTGGCCATGAAGAGTGGTTGTGCCACGGCGCTGGTGCTCAACAAATGGGACCTGGCCGGCGAGCTGGATCTCGACCACGAGCGTGCGCGGGCCCACCAGAAGCTGCGCCTGCGTCCCCGCGTCCTCACGGCCAGCGCGAAGACGGGGCGCCACGTCGAGCGGCTGCTGCTGGAGGCCGTCGGGCTGGCCGACCGCAGCCGGGGCCGGATTCCCACGCCGCAGCTGAACCGGTTCCTCTCGGACGTCGTCGCCGCCCGGCAGCCCCCGGCGGGCAGCTCGGCGGGTCCGCGCAGCCACCGCCTGAAGCTGTTGTTCATGAGCCAGACGGCTGAGCGGCCACCGCGCTTCTCGATTCAGGTCAACTCGCGCGCTCGCGTGACCCGTGACTACGCCTATTACGTCGAGAACCGCCTGCGCGAGCGGTTTGGCCTCGACGGCGTGCCGCTGATCATCGACTTCGTCGAGCGGCGTGAACGCCGGGTTGCCGAAGGCCGCGGCCGACGTGGCGCACCGAGCAAGAAGGCGTGACATTCGAACCGGCGCGAGTGCCGTTGTGGCGTGGTTAATTTGAAGCGTGTCCAGCTCCCGGCAGGGAATCTTGTCGCTGCGCGCGCCCGCGCAGCCTGCCGTTTCCGAGCGCGGTAAACCGCCCGGCCAGCCCCCGCCTGGCCCACCAACCCCGGTTGGCATTCCGCCTGCTCCGGGCCGGTGCGGCCGGCGGGGTGATCGGCCAGGTCGGCCCACTGCTCCAGCGACTCGGGACGGCGCTCACAGCCGAGGGAGTCAACATGGGTCGACTCCTCTCGCTGTTCGCGGGCGAGACGGCAGTCGTGATCTCTCCGGCGGCGGGCTCGCTCGGCGCGCCCGCGGTGACGATCATCACGCGGACAGGAAACGCGCTGGCCGCCAACGAGGAGCTCGGCGCGCTCGAGGCGCCGCTGGCTGAGCTGTTCGCACCCGGCTCCGGCCCTGGTCAAACGCCGCTGTTCAACGATCGCCAGGTGTCGGGGATCACGGCTCACCAGCTCTCGCTCGGCGCCGGTCTGCAGCTCGACTATGCCGTGTTTCGCGGCTTGGTGGTCGTGTCGACCAGCCTGAGCGCGATCTCCGCCCTTGTCGACCGCACACGGTCGCTGGGCGCCGTGCCGGGCTTCCGTGCGGTGGCGGGCGCCCACCGGCGAGGACTCGGCTCGCTACTCTTTCTCGACTTCAGCCAGCTTCTCAGCCTCGGCGGGCAGATGGGCTTGACGCACAGCGCACGCCTCAGTGCGCTCGGACCGGATCTCGAGAAGATCTCTGCGGTTGGCCTAACCTCGACGAGCGGGGAGACCGATACGACAGCGGAGCTGTTCCTCCAGATTCCATGACCACGCTTGCAGACAACGAATTCCTCTTCACCTCCGAATCGGTGACCGAGGGACATCCCGACAAGATCGCCGACCAGATCTCCGACGGCGTGCTCGACGCCGTGATGCGCGATGACCCCACCGGCCGCGTGG
Source organism: uncultured Solirubrobacterales bacterium (assembly GCA_963796885.1). Taxonomy (GTDB): domain Bacteria; phylum Actinomycetota; class Thermoleophilia; order Solirubrobacterales; family Solirubrobacteraceae; genus Palsa-465. The sequence continues at coordinate 50,838 of CAWCNP010000018.1, read as the reverse complement.
CCTGCGAGACGCTGGTCAACACTGGGCTCGTCGTCGTCTCCGGCGAGATCACCACGACGACCTACGTCGACATCCAGGAGATCGCCCGGGAGACCATCAAGCGGATCGGCTACACCGACGCCCAGTACGGGTTCGACTACCACACGTGCGCCGTCATCAACGCGATCGACAAGCAGTCGCCCGACATCGCCCAGGGCGTCGATCAGGCCTACGAGGCGCGCACCGACCCCGGCGACGACGATGAGCTCGACGTGGCCGGCGCCGGCGACCAGGGCATGATGTTCGGCTACGCCACCAACGAGACCGACGAGCTGATGCCGTTGCCGATCTCGCTGGCCCACAAGCTGGCCAAGCGGCTGGCCGACGTCCGCAAGGCCGAGATCATTCCGTATCTGCGCCCCGACGGAAAGACGCAGGTCAGCGTCCGCTACGTCGACGGCCGCCCCGCCGAGATCGAAAAGTTGCTCATCTCGACCCAACATCGCGACGGCGCCGAGTCGTTGATCAAGGACGACCTGTGGGAGCACGTGATCGAGCCGGTCCTGCCCGATGAGCTCTACGACTCCCACAGGCTCCACAAACACCTGCTCGTCAATCCCACCGGGCGCTTTGTCATCGGCGGTCCGATGGGGGATTGCGGCCTCACCGGGCGCAAGATCATCGTCGACACCTACGGCGGAATGGCCCGTCACGGCGGTGGCGCCTTCTCGGGTAAGGATCCCTCCAAGGTCGACCGTTCGGCCGCCTACGCGGCCCGCTACGTGGCCAAGAACGTCGTCGCCGCCGGCCTGGCCGACCGCTGCGAGGTCCAGGTCGCCTACGCGATTGGCGTGGCCAAGCCGGTGTCAATCATGGTTGAGACGTTCGGCACCGAGAAGATCGGGCGCTCGATGATCCTCGAGCTGATCCGCGAGCACTTCGACCTACGCCCCGGCGCGTTCCGCCAGTACCTCCGCCTCCATCGCCCGATCTACCAGAAAACCGCCGCCTACGGCCACTTCGGCCGCGAGGACCGCGACTTCACCTGGGAGCGCACCGACAAGGCCGACGAGCTGCGGGCTGCCGCGGGGCTCGGCGGGGCGCCGGTGGCGGCGTAGACGCTGGCGGCCGCGCCCTCTCTGTCAACGTCCGGCGAGGCGCTCACCATCGAGGAATCAATGAACCTTGAGGGCGAGAACGGAGCACGCCGGACATGGAGACGAGCACGAATGGAGCTGGAGCAGCGGTTGAGGCTGCTGCCGCCGGCCGCGAAGACCAGCTTGGCGTAGCTGAGCTGGGATTCGGGGCCGGCGGGCGCGCCGCGCCCGAGGGGGTCGGCGGTCCCGGGGAGGTCCCTGATCCAGAGCTGGTCGAGCAGGCCAAGCGCCGCTCGTTCACCGCCGAGTACAAGGCGAAGATCCTTGCCAAGGCTGATGCGTGCACCCGTCCGGGTGAGGTCGGCGAGCTGCTGCGCCGCGAAGGGCTGTACACGTCGCATCTGACGTACTGGCGCAAGCAGCGCAAGGACGGCGCGCTGAAGGAGCTCGGCAAGCCACGCGGGCGCAAGCCAGCCGACAACCGCGACGCTCAGATCGCGGCGCTGACGCGGCGGGCGGAGCGCGCGGAGACCGAGCTGGCGAAGATGAAGCGCGTTGTGGAGATTCAGGGAAACGTCTCGGCGCTGTTGGAAGAGATGCTCGGATCGGGCAGCGCGCAGAGGAGCACCGAGCGATGATCGCGGCCACCGTCGAGGAGCTGACGCCGATCATCGGCACCAGGCCGGCGTGCCGGGCGTTGGGCGCGTCAGTGGCGACGATGTACCGTCGCCGGAGGCCGCCCGAGCCCAGAACGCCCAAGCCGCGGCCGACACCGGCCAGGGCGCTGACAGCGCCCGAGCGCCAGCAGGTGCTCGACGTGCTGCACTCCGAGCGGTTCGTCGACGTCTCCCCGGAGGAGACCTACGCGACGCTGCTGGACGAGGGCACCTACCTGTGCTCGACGCGAACGATGTACCGGGTCCTCGCCGGCCACCACGGCGGTGTCCGGGAGCGGCGTGCTCAGCTCACCCACCCGCCCTACGCCAGGCCCGAGCTGCTCGCCACACGCCCGAACGAGCTGTGGTCCTGGGACGTGAGCAAGCTGAAAGGTCCGGCGAAGTGGACCTGGTTCTACCTGTATGTCATCCTCGATGTCTTCAGCCGCTACATCGTCGGGTGGACGGTGCAGTACAGGGAGAACGCCCAGCTCGCGATGGCGCTGATCGAGCAGGCGACCGAGCAGCAGCAGATCACGCCGAAGATCCTGACGCTGCACGCCGACCGCGGCGCGCCGCAGCGCGCCAAGCCGGTGGCCTTTCTCCTCGCGGACCTCGGTATCACGAAAACGCATTCGCGTCCGTACACCTCGAGTGATAATCCCTACTCGGAGTCGAACTTCAAGACGCTGAAGTACCGGCCCGAGTTCCCCGCCCGGTTCGACGACATCGACCGCGCCCGCGGTCACTGCCGCGTGTTCGTCGACTGGTACAACCACGTCCACCGCCACTCCGGGATCGGGCTGATGACCCCCGCCGCAGTGCATTACGGACACGCCAAGCAACTGCACGCCGACCGCGCCGTCGTGCTCGATGCCGCCTACCAGCAGCACCCGGAACGGTTCGTCCGCAAGCCGCCGGTCCCGCCGGAGCTGCCGACCGCCGCCTGGATCAACAAGCCGGCCGATACGAAGGAGGTCGCTCACTAAATTCCACACCAAAGCGTCTCACCGGGCTTGACAGGCTCCGGCGGTCGCGTTCAGGGCCCCGGCGGCGGCCCCGGAGCCTCGATTTACCGAAATCTTGCTTGTGGCAGGGGGCGCGTAGTGTGGGCGCTGGGGGGCGCGTAAGAACGTGACGGTCGACTCGGCGCCAATGGCGAGCGCCACGTTGATTGTGAGCGTCAAAGCCAAAGTGGCACTGGCGGTGTCCCGGAGGGTCGAGTGTCACGTTTACACGCGCCACCGCGCCACCGCGCCACCGCGCCACCGACGCTAAACCCCGTCCGCCGGCGCCCGCAACTGATGGATCACGCGATCGACGGTCCGCACGACCTGCTGGGGCTCGGCGACGCCGCGGAACTTGAAGTCGTAGCCGGCCTCGGCGGCGGTGTCGAAGTCAACCGTGCCCACGCGGAGCATGCGCTCGAGCAGCGACTGGATCACGTTCACGTTCTGGATCCGCTCGATGCGCGTTTCGTGCATCTCCCGCGAGAAGATGCCGAGTTGGATCGTCAGTCGCTGGCTCGAGATCGTGTACACCGTGGCCACCCGCCGGATGAACCCCGCGATGACCACGATGATGAACACCACCGCCACCGCTGGGATCACCCAGCCGACCTGGACGCTGTGCGAGGAGATGCGGGTGACGATCCCGGCGATCACGCCGGCCAGGATCGCGACGGCCAGCCCCTTGATGTAGAAGGCGAGCATCGCCCGCCACGAGGGATGGCCGTGGAAGAAGACCTCTTCGTTGGGTTCGGGCCCGAGTGGCATAGGCGGGCAGCCTAGTGCAACGTCCTGAAAATCACTTGCCCTCTCGCGGCGCCTGGATGCGAGAGCATCAAGCGACTTCCGGGACGCTCCACTAGACCACGGCCAGGAACACGGCGATCACGACCGCCGTGCACGCCGACAGCGAGACCAGGCCGGCCAGGGGCCCCGGCTCGGGTGGCGGCTCGCCCTCGCCGGCGTACAGCGCGAACATCGCCACGGCGGGGCTGCCGATCAGCGCGCACGACCACATCCAGTCGTTCTTGCCCGCCCGTCGGGCGGACACCGTCCCCAGCGCGCGGGCGCAGCAGTCGAGCGCCAGGCCGAAGGCCAGCAGCACGTGTCCGCCACCGAGGGCGAACCGGGCCACGCCGTAGTAGAGCTCGAGGCACAGGACCGCGATCACCACGAGCCCGACCAGTACCCCGGGGGCCTGGAGTCTCCGCCGCGGTCGGGGCTGCGCCCGCCCGGTGGCAGCGGCCGCTCGGCGGGCGGGCGCCGGGCGGCCTGCGGGCGCCGGGCGGCGCACCGGCGATGGGGCTGGGCGGCGCACCGGGGATGGGGTCGGGCGCCCCGGAGGCGGGGTCGGGCGCGGCGGTCCCGCGGTGGCGGGCTTGCGTTCGATCACATCGACGGGGGCGGGAGGGTCGTGGGTGGCCACGAAGCGCACTCCGCGGGCCGTAGCCGCGGCGCGGGACTCGCCCACCTTGTGCCGGACGACGGGCGGGGTGGCCGGCTGGGGCAGCAGCGAGGCGGCCCTCGCGCCTGGCCCCTCCCGGTCGGGCAACGAGCCCGAGGGCCTGACGACCGGCGGGAGCTCGGCGAGGCGCCGTTCCAAAGCCCCGTCGAGGCCCTCGGAGTCGTCGAGCTCGCCGGGGGCGAGTTCGAGCAGCCGCAGACCGTGGGCGGGGGCCAGCTCGGCGCACAGCCGGCCCACCTCCTCGGAGTGGCCGCCGCACAACACGATGAGTCGGTTCCCCGGATAGTAGGCGTCCACGGCGAGCCACCGCGGCGGCTCGGCATCCGGCACGCGAAGCCAACCGAACATGTGGTCTCGGCGCCCAATCTCCCCCAGGACGCGGTCGCAGGCGACGAGGATTGCCGACGCGTCGGTCGTCATCCTTACCTCACTCTACCCTCCGCAGGCTCATGATTCTCCGCAATCTCGCCCCGCACCTGAGGTGATCGCCCGGGTTGAGCCACTGACGCGGACGCGCGCCGTGCGAGGCCCGTTTGACTATCGGTTGCGGGCCGATCAGCCTGAGGTGGAGGTCGGTTCGCTGCTGCGGGTGCCGTTCGGCGGGCGCCGGTCGCTGGGCGTTGTCGTCGCGCTGAGCGATCGCTCGGAACTCGCTCCCGAGCGCCTGGTCGAGCCGGACGCCGTCCTCCCCGACGGGCTGCCCGCCGATCTCGTCGCGCTGGCGCACTGGATGGCCCGCGAGTACTGCTCAACCCCGGCGCGCGCGCTCGGGCTCCTGCTCGCCCCGGGCTCGGGGGGTGGGGTCAAAGCGCGGCACGTACTGGTGGCGCGCTTGACCGAGGCGGGGCGGCGGGCCGTGATCGGCGATGAGCCGCCACCGTTAAGCGGCGCCCGCCCACTGACGCCGCGACAGCACCAGATCCTGGCCACGCTGGAGCGGGCCGGAGAGCTGCCGGCCTCCGCGGCGGGCAGCCTCGACAGCGTCCGGAGGCTCGAGCGCCGGGGCCTCGTGGAGCTGAGCTCGCAGGCGACACGTCGGCGGCCGGCAGTGCACCGTATCGGCGTGGCGACCGCGGCCGCTCCGCCGCTGACGCCCGATCAGCGAGCGGCTCTAGATCCGATTCTCGCCGCCCTGGCGCGGCGCGAAAGTGGTCGTTTCCTGCTCCACGGAGTGACGGGCTCGGGCAAGACCGAGATCTATCTCGGTGCCGTCGCGGCGGCGCTGGCGTCCGGGCGCAGCGCCATCGTGCTCGTGCCCGAGATCGCGCTGACGCCGCAGACGATGGGGCGCTTCGAGGCCAGGTTTGGCGACGTGGTGGCCGTGATGCATTCCGCGCTGGGTCAGGGCGAGCGCTACGACGAGTGGCATCGGTTGCGGCGAGGCGAGGCTCGGGTGTGTGTCGGGCCGCGCTCGGCGGTGTTCGCGCCGCTCGCGGACATCGGACTGATCGTCGTCGACGAGGAGCACGAGAGCTCCTATAAGCATGAGGGCGACCCGCGCTACGACGCGCGTGCGGTGGCCGAGCGCCGGGCGCGCGAGCACGACGCGGTGCTCGTGGCCGGCAGCGCCACTCCGCGCCCGGAGAGCGTCACCTCGCTGCGGCGCCTGAGGCTCCCCACGCGCGTCGACGGCCGGCCGCTGCCCGAGGTCGAGGTGCTCGACATGCGTGGGCTGCACCATCCGCTTCACCCCACGACGCGAATGGCGCTGGCCGATCTGCGCCGGGGCGGTGGCAAGGCGATCCTGCTCCTCAACCGACGCGGCTGGTCGAACTTCCTCTCCTGCCGAGCCTGCGGCGAGGTCTGGATGTGCCCGAACTGCGAGGTCGCGCTTGTGCTCCACCGCAATGGCAACTTCATCGCCTGCCATCACTGCGGCCACCGCCAGCCGGTGCCGAGCCGGTGCCCCAAATGCGCCTCGGTGGCGCTGGCCCGCCACGGTGCCGGGACCGAACGACTCGAGCACGAGCTCGCCGAAGCCCTCGGCAACGCCGACTTTCCCGTGCTGCGGCTCGACGCGGACTCCTCCGGCCTGGGCGCGCGCGCCCGAACGCTGAGTCGCTTCGAGTCGGCACGCTCAGCGCTGCTCGTCGGCACCCAGATGGTGGCCAAGGGTCACGACTTTCCCGACGTGGCGCTGGGCATCGTGCTCGACGCCGACCAGACGCTGCGGTTCCCCGACTTTCGAGCCGAGGAGCGCACGTTCGCGCTGATCACCCAGCTGGCCGGGCGTGCCGGCCGAACCAGCGTCGGCGGACGCGTGCTCGTCCAGACGCTGGCGCCCGCGGCGCGCTCGATCGCCTTCGCCGCGCAGCACGACGCCGAGGGCTTTCTCAGCGACGAGCTGGCTCGCCGCGAGGCCCTGCGGTATCCGCCGTTCTCCTCGCTGATCAGGATCGTCTGCACGGCGGGCGAGCCGGCGCAGGCCCGGGACACCGCGGCGGCTCTGCACGAGCGCATCAGCCCGCCGGGCGCCACCGTGCTCGGGCCGGCACCGCTATTCCGGCTGCGGGGCAAGGCACGGGCCCAGCTGGTCATCAAAGCAAGCGATCGCGCCGCCGCGATCGCCGCCGTGGGGTCGGCCGTGGACGACGTCGGACCGTCATCGGCGCGCCGAGGTGTTAGCGTGAGCGTGGACGTCGATCCGCAGTAGCTCTTGTCACAGACCTCACCCACACCGGGGGGCCGCCGGTGAGCCAGTCCACATCAGACCTGGAGATCGGGGAGAGCCGGCGCCGCCTGCTGCGTGAGGTCGGCACTCCACCCGACCTCACCGTGGTGCGATGCCAGGATGGCCCGGATGATGAGCCGGTCTGGGCCGGCATTGGGGAGCTGCTGCGCGAACATATCTACCGCGAGATCGACCGAGACGGACTGTGCGCCGCGCGGGGCCACACCGCGCTGCTGTCCGTGGACGGCGACGCGTTCTGCCGCCCGGCCGATGAGCTGACCGCGCGCGCCCTGGCCGTGGCCGAGCTCCGCTTTGAGCGGGTGATCGTGCTGCCGGCCGGCTTCGACTCCTCCGACGACACCACGCGCGCGGCCCTGACCGCCTCGCGGGCAACGATCTTCGCGCACGATCCCCAGTCCTTCCGGCGGATCGCGCCCCTGTGCGACGCCCGGCTGGCCCACGACTGCGCCTGCTTTTCGGGCGCCGCCGCGGCGATGCCGGAGCCCGGGCCCGACAGTCAGCCGCCCAACCCCGCTCCGGTGTCCGCGCCGGCGCGTCGCCCCGGTACATCAGCCCGCGTCACCGCGATCGTCCTCTCCCGGGGAGCGCCCGAGCAGGCGCTGCGAGCGATCGACTCGCTGGCCGGCAGCACCGTGTCGGTACAGGCGCTGCTGATCGATAACAACTCCAGTCCACCCGAATCGGCGGCCCTGCGCGACGGCTGCGCCCGCCGCACGGACGTTTGCTGGCTCCGGTCGGATCGGAACCTGGGCTGCGCCGGCGGCCGGCGATTGGGCATCGATGCTGCCGAGGGCGAGCTGGTTTTGCTGCTCGATGACGATGCCGAGCTCGAGCCGGGTGCGCTCGACCTGCTGGTGGCCGAAATCGACGCGCACCCGGAGGCGGCGGCGGTGACGGCGACCGTGGCCCTCTCCGATGGCACCCTCCACCACTCCGGAGGCTGGATGTCGATCGAGGACCAGGTGGTCAAGTTCACGCTGATCGGCGCCGGCCAATCGGCGTCAGATCCAGTTCCGCCCAGCGGCAACGCCGGATGGGTACCGGGGACGGCGGCACTGACCCGCGCCTCGGTTCTGCGCGAGTTCCCGCTCGATGCCGGGATTCACTCCTACTTCGAGGACAACGAGTGGTGCTATCGCGTCGAACGCGCGCGTCCGGGGAGCTTTCGCCGCTCCCGCGAGGCTCGCGCGGTCCATCGCTTCACGTCCAAGCACGGGCCCGGCACCGACTTCGCGACCCGTTCGGTGGCCGTGGTCGTTCTCGGTGCCCACGCTCACTTCTACGCGCGGCACGGCAAGCTGCTCGATCTCTCGCTGTTCGACCTCGTGCCCGAGCTGCGCGACGACGAGGGCACGGGCGACGTGGCGGCCGCGCGCCTGCTGATGGAGCTGCTGCTGGCCAAGGGAGGCGACTGGACGTTCATGGAGTGGATGAACGGCGGTCTCGAAGTCCTCCTGGGCTGCGGAGCCCGGGCCTCGCGGCTGGGGGCGGAGAATGCCGAGCAAGCCCGGCTGCTCGCCGAGCGGGATCGAGAGCTCGATGCGCAGCGGGCGGAGCTCGAGTTCCTGCGCCGCCGCGACGAGACGCTGGAACGAGTGATCAACGGCGGATGGTGGCGGCTTCGCACCAGGGTTATGCCGGCCGTCGAGGTGGCGCAGCGGCTGCGCCGGGGTATGCGACGGTGACCGTCCACGAGATCGCCATCGACGAGCCGGTGCTCGGGGACTCGGAGGTTCGTTTCGCGTGGACGGTGACGCCGGCGAGCGCCCTCTACAGGCGCACGAGCTTCCACCTGCGTTTCCCCGAGACGATCGAGGTGGCCGCGGTGCCCCGGTCGCTCTGGTGGCGGATCGGCTTGATCTGCCTGCACGCCCACTGGCCGCTGCTGCGGCCCTGCCGGGTCCGCCTGCCGGTCCGCCTCCCGCCGGCCGAGGAGGAGTTCTGGCTGCGGCTGACCGACGCTGCGGTGGCCAGCCTCGAGGCCCACGCGGGCGGCCACGATACCTCCCGCACGGTCGAGCTGATCGGCAGTGGTCCGTTCCTGGCGCCACCGGAGCCGGCCCACGTCTCCTCGAGCGGTGGCGTGGTCAGCTGTTTCAGCGGGGGCCGAGACAGCATCACGCAGGCGGCAATGCTGAGTGAGCTGGGGGAGGACCCGGCGTTGGTCACCGTCACCTCTCCGGTGCCGTGGAGCCCGGAACACGGCACTCCCCGCCGGCGTGAGGTGCTGTCCGAGATGACTCGCCGTTCCGGTCTCGAGCTGATCGAGGTGAGCAGCGATCTGCGCGCCGGATGGGAGAACACGTTCGCCGCCGCCCGCTACGGCCTCGGGATCAACGAGTGCACGGACGCGATGCTGTTCGTGGCCGCGGCGATAGCGGTCGCCGCGGCGCGCGGGGCACGGCTGGTCACCATGGCCTCGGAAGCCGAGGTCCAGCACAGCGCGCGGCGCGGCGGGATGGTCGTGCAGATGCGCCACTTCATGTATTCGGCCGCCACCCAGCGAGCGCTGTCGGCGCTGCTGGCGCCGGCGGGCATCGCGCTCGCCTCGCTGACCAGCTCGCTGCGGCAGTTCCAGGTCCAGCGACTGCTGGCCGCGCGCTACCCGTCGGTGCGCGACCTGCAGTACTCGTGCTGGGAGCTCTCGCGCGAACAGGCCGCGTGCAGCCGCTGCGCCGAGTGCCGCAAGATCGCGCTGAACCTCGTCGCCGAGCGGGTGGACCCCGCCGTGGCCGGCATCGACCTCCTCGAGCTGTTGCTCTCGCTGTCGGACTGGAGCCCCGGCCAGCGGTATCTGACCGCACCGCCGAGGAGCGGAGCGCTGCCGCGGGAGCTGGCCGGGCGCAGCCACGAAATGCAGGAGATCCGCTGCCTGGCCGGCGCCGGTCGGGACGAGGTGGCGGCGCTGCTCGACGGTAGCGGCACGCCGTCTGACCGCACCCGGGCGCTGGCCATCTACAAGCGACTGCACGAGCAGGCGCTCGAATACGAGATCGATCCCGACCCCGGCTATCTGTTGCTCCTTATCTGTGCAGTCCGCCCTTGTCAAGCCCCTCCGGGTTGAAGTTTCCAGCCTGGGCCCGCGCCGTGCTTGTGGTGTAGCGGGGTGTCTGCGAGAGGTTCGTCGCTCCCCCGCCGCCTCGTCGGCGGGAATGGGTGTGTCGTGTTGTGTTGTTGTGCGCGCGGGCGCCCAGCCTTATCTCGGTCCACGATCCGGGTTGGTTCCGGACCGGCGACATGATGTTTGATGGGGTGATCCCGCTTGGGGAAAGCGTTGCGGCCGCTCTGTCTATGATGGCCGTCCACGTGCTGGTGGCGGCAGGAGCTTGCCGGGAGCTGGCCGCGGCGCATCTGGGTGACGAAGGGCTTGGCGCGCGGTGGCGAGGTCATGCGGGTTGCAGCGCTTCCTCGCCGAGGTCGCGCAGCGTGTGGTAGCTGCGCTTGAGCAGTTTGCGCGAGACCGCCAGGCAGGCGCGGTTGCCGCCGAGGCGTTCTGCGGTCTCGAGGTAGTAGGGGTGGTCTGGCGAGCTGCGTCGCCGCGCGCACTGGGCGGCCTCGAACAGCGCCCAGCGAAGCGTCGGCGGTCCTTGGCGGGATAGCCGCCCGGGCGCGCGCCGTCGGTCGGACGCGTAAACGGTGATGTCGATGCCGGCGTAGCGCACGGCCTCGCGCGAGGAGGAGAACCGCCGGCAGTCGCCGAGCTCGGCGAGGATCGTGACCGCGACCAGTGGGCCGATCCCGTAGTGGGCGGCGATCAGTGCCTTGCATCCGGGGTGCCGGCGAGCGTAGGCGCGCAGCTTCGTGTCAAGCGGTGCGAGCTGGGCGTCGAGCGCTTCGATCATGGTCAGCGCGATCGTGACCTGCTCGCGGGTGCACGCCGTCAGCGGTTGCGCGGCCAGCCACGCGAGCCCGGCGGTGTTGATCAGGTCGCCGCGCTTCGGGCAGCCGTGGTGGTAGAGGACGGACTGGATTCGCTGCTGCCACTCCGCGCGCTGCTCATTGAGCGCGTGGCGCAGTCTGACCCGGGCGCGAAGGTCGAGGATATGGTCGGGCGGGATCCAGGATTCCGGCAGCCTGCCGGCCAAAAGCAGCTCCCGGTGATGCCTGGCGTCAGCGCGATCGTTCTTCGCGCGCTTCTTGTTGCCGCGCAATGCGGCGGTCTCCGCCGGTTCGGCCAGGTGCACGTTCGCGCCGGTCGCGCGCAGCTCTTCGACCACGAACCGCCAGCCGGTCGTCGCCTCCAGCGCGACCTCGAGCGCGTGTCCGCGGAACCGGTGCAGGAATCGGCGCACCCCGGCGCGATCCGCGGGCGCCACCCGGGCGCGCGAGATCTCGCCCGTGTCGGTGTCGAGCCACTCGGCGGTGATCTGCGCTCGATGCTGGTCGAGTCCCATCACGATCGTCATTGCGTCGTCGCTCCTCACGTTGAACTCCGCGCGCGGGCAGCGTTCAGCCCGACCCATCGCATACCGTGGGTCTTGGTCGGCCCTTCGTGTTTCGAATGAACCAGGCCGCGCGGCTCGTACCCGCGCGCGCCTTCAACGTATGTCGTTCGACACGGCGGGCTGGCCACCTTCAACCGGCCGCCAACCCGTACTGCTCATGACATCTATGTCAAGAGAGGTGCCCTGTTTGCGGGTTTCTGAGTGAGTCGATGAGGTGAGTCGGATCGCTGGGGAGTGCGAATTTGGGGGTGCTATTGGTCGTGGCGAACTCGGCGAGGGCGGCAGAGCGCCTTAGAACGGGTCGTTTGGCGTCGAGGTCGTCGGGATTGGTCGTATCGGGTTGTTTCTGCGGCAGGGGCGACCGGCCCGGCGGACTCGCGGGCCGGCAGCGGGCTGCGGACGGGTTCTGGGTGTCGGCGACTGGCGCTAGGTGATGCAGATCATCGGGATCGGCCCGGTGATGGTGCGGTCGATCTCGCGACGGGGAGCTGGCCGTTCGGGGATGGTGCTCGGCTCGGGCTCGACCGGGTCGGCGGGGAGCTCCAGCTCGGTTGGCTGTGCCTCCTCGGGTTCGAGCGGTGGTTCGGTGAGTAGCCGCCAGAAGCCGCGGGCGAGGTAGCGCTTGAGGCACCGCAGCGCGCCTTTTTTGGTCTTGCCCTCGGCTCGTTTGCGCGCGAGGTACTCGCGGGTGGCCGGATCGTGCTGGGCGCGGGTGATCGCGATCGTGTGTAGCGCCCGGTTGAGCTGCCGGTCCCCGCCGCGGTCGAGCCGGTGTTGGGTGCGCTGCCCCGTGGAGCACGGGATCGGGGCGGTGCCCGACTGGCGGCCGAAGCAGGCGTCGGAGCGGAATCGCTGTGCGCCGGCGGTGCGGCCGATCAGCAGCGCGGCGGTCAGCGTGCCGCAGCCCTGCTCTTCGAGCAGCCGGGGTCGGTAGGCGCGGATCAGGCCGAGCAGCTCGCGCTCGAGCTCGCCGGCCTGGCGAATGAGGGAGCGGATGTGCGCCAGCTCCTCGCGCGCGATCCGCAGCCGCACGCTCGGCGCGAGCCGCCGTAGCCGCCGGTCGAGGCGTTCCAACGCGCGCAGATGGGACAGCGCGCCGCGCTTGAGCTTGGCCTCCAGCTCGGGGCACACCTCGAGCAGGTGCCAGCGCAGCCGGTTCTGCATCCGGGTGCGCTCCTTGACCAGATCCTCCCGGTGGTCTGCGATCAGCCGGATCTCCATCGCCCGTTCATCCAGGTACGCGGCCGGGAAGCGATCGACGCCGTCCTTGACGACCGCGCGGGCGACCGCCTGCGCGTCGATCTCATCGGACTTGCCGCGCTCGCGCTCGCCCTTACGGGAGGCGCCCATCACCTTCGGCGCCACCCGGATTACCCGCTCGCCGGCCGCCAGCAGCGCCTGCTCGAAGCGACGGGAGACCTGCCGGCAGTCCTCGATCGCCCACACCCGCTGCTCGTCCAGCCCGCGCGCCCAGCGGACCGCCGCCAGATGCCCGCACTCGTCCGCTTTGATCTCTCGGCTGCCGCGCGTGCGGCCGGTTCCCTGGTCGACCGCGGAGAGCGCGTGCGAGCGCTTGTGCGTATCGACTCCGATCACGATCATCTGCACCGTCCCTTCATTTGGTTGACCGCCGATGAAGCGGATCTCCGGCGGACAGACCTCTGTCGGGGCTGATGCCAAGCTCCTATCAAGTCACGCCGGCAATCCTCGGGCGGCGACGGGCGACACAACGGATACCAGCCATACCGGCCGACACCGCCGGCCGGTCGGCAGCCGGTTATAGAGTCAGCCCGCCGCCGGCCCGAGGACCTACCGGCCGAGTCGGACGTCACCGGCCCTCGGCTACGAGACACTGACACAGAGGCCGGGTATCTCGACCTCCTCGACGGCGAGATCCGCGAGGGCGTCCGGGACATCCTCGAGGTCCATTTCGAGCCGGCCCCGCCCGAGTCCTACCGGTCGATGCTGCTGAACACGCGTCAACTATCGCAGTGGATCGCCGATCCGCTCGGTCGGGTGAACGCCGCGCCGGCGCTCGACGATCCCGAGCCGTTCGACGGGTTGATCCCCGATCCCGAGCCGGACGTCGAGGCGCCGCCGGGTGCTCGCGTGCTCAAGGTCGCCGACACGCTGCTCGATGGCAACGAGAGCCGCTACGTGCACGAGTGCCTGTCCGACAACTGGATCTCGTCCGCCGGCAGCTTCGTCCCGAGGCTGGAAAGCGCCTTCGCGCGCGCGATCGGCTGCCGTTTCGCCATCGCCTGCTCGAGCGGGACGGCCGCGCTGCACCTGGCGCTCGCCGCCACCGGGGTGGGCGCCGGCGACGAGGTCCTGATACCCGCCTTCACGATGATCGCCACGGCCAGCGCGCCGCGCTACCTCGACGCCGATCCGGTGCTCGTCGACGCCGATCCGCGGAGCTGGAACCTCGACCCGGCGGCGCTGGCGGACAAGCTGACCGCCCGCACGCGGGCACTGATCGTCGTTCACACCTACGGGCAGCCGGCGGACATGGAGCCGATCCTCGAGTTCGCTCGGCGCAACCGGTTGATCGTGGTCGAGGACGCTGCCGAGGCTCACGGTGCCAGCTATCGCGGGCAACCGATCGGCAGCCTCGGCGACGCGGCGGCGTTCTCGCTGTACGCCAACAAGATCGTCACCTCCGGGGAGGGAGGGATGGTGACCACCGGCGATCCGCAGGTCGCCGAGCTGGCCCGCGAGCTGCGCGACCACGCGTTCTCACGCGAACGCCACTTCTGGCACCGCCGGCTCGGCTTCAACTACCGCATGACCAATCTGCAGGCGGCGGTGGGCCTGGCCCAGGTCGAGCGCTGGGACGAGCTCCTGACACGCCGGCGTGAGAACGCGCGGCGTTACGGCCAGGCGCTGGCCGGCATCGAAGGCATCGCAACGCAGCCCGAGCAGCCCGGTGGCGTCGTGTGGATGTTCGGCATCACGGTGACGCCCGAATTCGGGATCGGCCGAGACGCGCTCCGCCGCCGGCTTGCCGTGCGCGGTGTCGAGACGCGGACATTCTTCGTGCCGATGCACGTGCAGCCCGTTCACGCGCGGCGTTTTCGCGGTCAGCGCTACCCGGTGGCCGAGTGGCTGGGGCGGACCGGTCTGTACCTCCCGTCCGGACCGGCATTGACCGACGACGACATCGACTATGTCGCCCAGGCGATCCGCGCCAGCCGGTCCGGCATCGAGGCCATAAACTGAAGATGTGCTCGAAGAAGCCACCGAGATAGTCGACGAGGTCGAGGCCGAAGAGGTCGAGGAGGAGGCCGAGCCGAAGCTCGACCCCGAGGTCGCGGCGCGGCGTGACGCCGCCCTCGCTCACGTGCGGAAGTTCGGCGATCCGGTCCTGCGAACGCGCGCTCGGCCGGTGGAGCGGATCGACGACGCGCTGGTGTCCGAGATCGAGCGGATGGGGCTGCTGATGAACGACGCGATGGGAGTGGGCTTGGCCGCCACCCAGATCGGGGCGCTCCACCGCGTCCTCGTCTACCGGGTACAGCAGCAGGCGCCGGTGAACGCGCTGATCAATCCCGAGATCGAGTGGCGGGGCTCGGAGCAGGAGATCGCTGAGGAGGGCTGTCTCAGCCTGCCCGCGGTGGCCGTCGACGTCGAGCGTCCCGTCCACGTGCGCGTCCGCGCGCTCAACGAGCGAGGTGAGCCGATCACGATCGAGGCCACGGGGCTCGAGGCGCGCGTCCTTCAGCACGAGGTCGACCACCTCGACGGCGTGCTGATCCTGGATCGCACCTCGCGCGACCAGCGCAAACAGGCGATGCGCACGCTGCGCGAGGCCCCGCAGGGCGGCTGAGCCCGGCCCGCGCGTGCGGACGGTATTCCTGGGCACATCTGAGTTCGCGGCGGCGATACTCGGTGCCCTGGCCGGCTCGCCGCATCGTCCGGCCCTCGTCATCACACGGCCGGACCGGCCGCAAGGCCGAGGCCGGCACCTAACCCCACCCCCGGTCGCCGAGGCCGCTCGGGCACTGGGCCTCGATCTTGACCAGCCCGACTCGGTCAACGACGCGGCCGCGCGCGAACGGATCGCCGCCGCGACCCCGGAGGCGGTCTGCGTGTGCGCCTACGGGGCGCTGATCAAGGAACCGCTGCTGAGCGACCACTGGATGATCAACGTCCATCCCTCGTTGCTGCCTCGCTGGCGGGGGGCCGCGCCGATCGAGCGGGCGATCATCGCCGGCGACGAGCGCACCGGCGTGTCGATCATGCGCGTGTCCGCGGGACTCGACAGCGGTCCCGTGTGCGCCCAGGCGACCGAGCCGGTCGCGCCCGATGACACCTTCGGCAGCCTGGCGCCGCGCCTGGAGGAGCTCGGCGGCCAGCTGCTGCTCGAAACCCTCGACGAGCGCCCCGCCTGTTCCGAGCAGGATGAGGCCCGGGCCACCTACGCCGAGAAGATCTCGCCGGCGGACCGCGAGCTCGACCCGGCCCGGTCGGCGGTCGAGCTCGAGCGGGTGGTGCGAGCGCTGACGCCGCACATCGGCGCCCACGTCAGGCTGGCCGACGCGGATTTGCTCGGCGTCCGCGAGGCGCGCGCCGTGGCCTCGGCTGGCGCGGCGCTCGGCGAGCTGTCGCTCCGCGGCCCACTGCCCGTGCTCGGCTGTGCCGACGGCGCGCTCGAGCTCCTCGTCGTGCAGCCGCCGGGCCGGCGGGCGATGAGCGGCGAAGACTTTCTGCGCGGACACCGCCGATGAGCATCTCGCCCTCCCGGGCGTGCGCGTACACGGTCCTGCGGCGCGTGTTCGAGCAGGGGGCGTACGCCGATCGTGCGCTCCAGGCCGAGGCGGCCGACCTCGAACCGCGCGATCGGGCGCTGGCCACCGCGATCGCCTATGGCGCCGTCCAGCGCAAGGCGACGCTCGACTACGTGGCCGGAAAGCTCACCTCGCGCCCGCCGTCGGAGCTCGACCCGCCCGTTCAGGCCGCGCTCCGGCTCGGCCTCTTCCAGCTGCTGTTGCTCGACGGCGTGGCCGATCACGCCGCCGTGTATGAGAGCGTCGAACTGGTCAAGCGCACAGGCCGCGGTGGGGCATCGCTGGTCAACGCGGTGCTGCGGCGAGGCGCGCGCGAGGGATCGGCGATCCTGTCCGAGCTCGACGACGAGGAGCCGAGTGGCGCCGCGCTCCTGCACTCGGTTCCGCCGTGGATCGCCGAGATGTGGTTCGCCGAGCTCGGGTCCGACCAGGCGCGCGCCCTGCTTGGGGCCATCAACGAGCCGGCCGAGTCGGCGCTGCGGGTCAATACGCTGGTGTCCGGGGCCGCCGAGGTCGCCTCGGCGCTGCCCGTGAGCACGCACCCGGCCTCAGCGATCCCCGAGGGCCTGGTCCTCGAGGGGCCGTTTGACGTCCACGGCTCGAGGCTGTTTGGCGATGGGGCCGTGATTCCCCAGGCTCGCGCGTCGATGCTCGTGGCGCGCGTGCTGGCGCCCGAGCCGGGCGAGCGGGTGCTCGATCTGTGCGCGGCCCCGGGCGGCAAGACCACCCACCTGGCCGCCCTCATGGGCGATCGGGGCGAGGTCCGAGCAATCGAGCAACATCCGGGGCGGGCGCGGGCGCTGCGCGAGACGTGCCGGCGGGCGCGGGCGACGTGCGTCACCGTTGAGACCGCCGACGCCACGCGGCCTCGATGTGAGCCGGCCTATGATCGCGTGCTCGTCGACCCCCCGTGCACCGGTCTGGGGACGCTCCAGTCCCGCCCTGACCGGCGCTGGCGCGCCGGACCCGAGTCGCCAGGCGAACTGGCCGAGTTGCAGGGCCGGATTCTCGACGCCGCCGGTGCGGCCACGGCGCCCGGCGGGACGGTCGTCTACTCGGTCTGCACGATCTCTTGCCGCGAGAGCGAGGCCGTGGTGGAGGGGTTCCTGAGCGACCATCCGGAGTTCGCGGCCGATGATCTCCAGGCCGCATACCCACAGTGGAGACACCCGCGGGCGGACCGGTTTCTGCAGCTCCTGCCCGACCGCGACGGCACCGATGGATTCTTCATCTCGCGGCTACGCCGCCGGTGAGGTCATGCGGCCGCGTTAACCTTCGATGAGAGGTGAGCGAATCTCCTGTCAAGCTAGGTCCTGAGTGCCCCGGCTGTGGCGAGCCCTGGCTACGCCCCACCGCGGTGCCGGGGCGCTACCGCTGCGTCTACTGCTTGCAGCGCTATGAGCTCGTGTCGGTGTGTCCCAACTGCGGCGAGCATTCGACGATTGTGCGCATGTCCAGCACGGCCATCGTCGCCTGCAATCACTGCCATGGCAGCATGCTGAGGGCAGTGTAGGAATGCCGCCACCGCGGGGGCTGAGCGGGCTGCGCGTGGCTCCGTCGATCCTGTCAGCCGACTTCGCCCAGCTCGGAGCCCAGGTCGAGGAGGTCCTGGCCGCCGGGGCGCGGGTGATCCACGTCGATGTGATGGATGGCCACTTCGTCCCGCCGATCACCTTCGGGGCGATCGTCGTGGGCGCGATCGCCGACCGCGTGCACGCGGCCCGGGCGATCGTCGACGTGCACATGATGGTTGAGCGCCCCGAGCGCCATATCGCCGATATCGCGCGCGCCGGCGCGGACAACATCACTGTCCACGTCGAGGCAACCCCACACCTGAACTACACGCTGGCGGCGATTCGCGAGGCCGGCTGCACGGCCGGTGCGGCCGTGTGTCCCGCCACGCCGGCCGATTCGCTGGTCGAGGTGGCCCAGGATTTCCTCGACCTCGCCCTGTGCATGAGCGTCAATCCGGGCTGGGGCTCGCAGGAGTTCATTCCCGGCTCGGTGGACAAGCTGGGGCGGATGCGTGCCTCGCTGCCCGACCACGTGGCGCTCGAGGTCGACGGCGGTGTCCACCAGAGCACGGTGCGGTCATGCGTCGATGCCGGGGCCAATGTGCTGGTCACCGGGTCGGCGGTGTTCGGATCCGAGGATCCCGCCCGGGCCTATGCGGAAATAGCGCAGGCGGCGGGAATCAGCTGATCTGTTTCGGGTAGGGTCCGGTGATGCTCATTAGCAAAAGATCCAGGATTTCGATGCTGTTTACGGCCACCATGACGACCGCACTGCTGGCCGGCTGCGGGAGCTCGAGCAGTTCGTCGAGCGTGAGCCCGGGGACCTACGTGAAGGCGATCTGCAACGCCGTTGGTCCGTTTGAGAAGGACGTGCAGAAGCGCTCCAGCGCGCTGAATCTGTCCTCGATCAGCAACGCCACTCAGGGCAAGACGGCCCTGCAGGGCTTCCTCAACGCGGTCGTGTCCGACACCGATTCGGCGATTTCGAAGCTGAAGGCGGCCGGAGTGCCGGACGTCAACAACGGCCAGAAGATCTCGGCCGCTCTGGTCGGCGCGTTCACGCGGCTGCGGTCCGCCCTGCACGCGGCGGCGACCAAGGCCGGTTCGCTCCCGACGGACAACCCGACGGACTTCAAGAACGCCGCCCAGTCACTCGGCACCACGGTGCAGTCGTCGATGACGTCGATCGGCTCGAGCCTCAACGGCCTGCAGAGCTCCGATCTGGAGAAGGCGGCGGCCAGCGAGCCGGCGTGCAAGGCGCTGGCCTCGGGCTGATCAGGTAGGCGTAGGTGCCGGCGGGGCCGCGGTGGCGACCGGACCCCGCCGGTACACCAGGCTCAGCAGGCCGCAAAGGACCAGCGCAGCGGTGAAGTAACCGACCTCGACCCGGGTCACCTCGGAGGGGATCGTGGGTGCGGCCACAAGAATCACGAACAGGACGGCGGCAGCCAGCCAGGCCGCCGAGGCTTGCCCGGCGCGGCCGCGTGCCAGCAGCGCCTGGTTGAGCGTGCCCGCCACCAGGTGAAGTCCCATGCCCAGGCCCACGACGGCCAGCCCCACCCGGCCGTAGTGAAAGCCCTTGTTACCGAGCAGCGCGGTCATCACGAACGGGCCGATGAGCAAGAGCCCCAGCGCCACTGCCCCCGCGAAGGCCGCGATGGCGAGGATGGTCACCCGGATGGCCCGGTGGAACTCATCCCCGCTGGCCCGCGCCTCGAGTCCGGCCAGGTGGGGGAGGATCGAGGTCTGAATGGCCTGGAAGAGCTGAAGCGGGGCGCGGACGATGAGCAGCACGTTGAAGACAAAGCCCGCCAGCGCCCGCCCCGAGGTGTGGTTGACGATCAGCACCGAGGCGTTCATCAACGTCTGCTCGGCCAGCATGATTCCCACGACTGCGAAGGCGAAGCCGCTGCCGCGCCTGAACGAGAGATCGAGTGAGGCCTCCTCGATCGCGGCGTGGGCCGGACCCTCGCGAGCGGCGTCGGCGATCTCGATCTCGCGCGGACCGCCGCGGCGGACGCGGGAGAAGGCGAACGGGATAACCAGCAGTGATACGAACGGCGCCACCGCCATTCCGAGCGCGACGACGTTCTGACCCGATCCGATGCCGACCGCCACCGCCAGCGCGAACAGGAAGCGCGATGTCGACTCGAGGAAGACCAGCCCGCCGTACAGGGCGAAGCGCTCCTGACCGGCCAGCCAGCCGCGGGCGAAGTAGCTCGCCGCGTAGGCCATCACGCCGACCACGAGGATCCAGTACAGCGCCGAGGAGCCGTCGAACAGGTTGTTCTCGATCCGGGGCCGGAAGGCCAACGCGGCGGCCAGGAACAGCAGTGCGAAGCCGGCCTGGATCAGGGCCGGCACGCGCAGCGGATGTCCTTCCAGCCCGCGGGCCCGGCGGTCGGCGATCGTTCGCGAGAGCAGCTGCTCGATCGGCCGGTAGATCACCGAGAGGATCACGAACATCACCGCCCAGCACAGCGAGACGCGGCCATAGGCCTGCGAACTGAGGACGTGGCTGGCCGTGGCCAGGTACGCGAACGTGAAGATGCCCGTCGAGGCGATGCCGATCGACAGGATCCGCGCGCCGGACGCGTACGAGCCCGACTTGTTCGACTTCGGGTCTGGGGGGTCGCCCGGTGGTCCACCCGGCTGCCGGTGGGGCAGCGTCTGGACGTCGCCCGCCATTAACCGACCGCTACCAACAACATCGTCCACGGAAACGGGGAGCGGGCCTCCAGCACCTCCCCGTGGCGGGCCAGGAGCGAGACGAATTGACTCTTTGACCAGTGGTTCACATGTCCGGGGGTGTTGCCGAGATCCCGCAGGTAAGCACCACGGGCGACGTTGAGGCCCCGCCACAGAGGCTCGCGCGGGACGGACACCAGCACGTGACGCCGGGCGACGCGGGCCATCTCGGCCACGGTGCGCTCCGGATCGGGGACGTGCTCGAGCACCTCGATCGCCGCCGCGAGATCGAACTCCTCCTGCGCGAAGTCGAGGTTGCCGGGCGCGAGCGTGCGGAATTCGAGGTTGGGGTGCTGGCGCCTGGTCCATCCGGCCTGGAGCTTGGGGTCCTCGAGGTCGATGCCGACAACCCGTCCGCCACCGAGCTGCGAGGCCCAGCGGGCGGTGAGCACACCCTCGCCGCACCCGACATCGAGCACCGACCCGGGGGCGGCGCGGCAGAACAGCTCATCGAGGGTCCGCTCGAAGCCGGCCATCAGGCGGCGCACGACCGGGTTGGTGGAGCCGTACTTGTCGAACGTGTTGCCGGTCGGGACGGCCGGCGCCGAGGAGGTCATACCTCCAGCGCCTCGCGATCGCCACCGCCGCCGGCGCGCCTTCCTGATCCGCTGTCGGGCGGGGCCGGCTTTGCGTCTGCCGGGGCGACCGGTTGTGCGTCTGGCGCGCCACCAGGTTCGTAGTGCGACGGCTCGACGCCCAATTGCAGCTCGATCCGGCGCACGCGCTCGAAGGTCCGTTGCGACAGCGTCCGCTGCGCCGCGAGCAGGTCGCCGATCACGCCCAGGGCGCCGAGCAGCATCGCGGCGATGAACAGCACCGCGCCGGCGATCAGAGACTGGACGTGGCCGGTGGCGGTGTGCGGATCCTCGATGAACAGAACGAGAAAGCGAACGAACAGCACCAGGGCCGGGACGCCCATCAGGATCGCCCCACCCCAGAACACCTTCAGAGGCTCGTACTGGGAGTAGATGCGAAAGATCGAAATCGCGTTGCGGCGCACGTAGGCGGTCGTCGACGGGAACAGGCGCGACTCGCGGGTCTTGGGGTTGGTGCGAATCGGGACGTGGTCGACGGCCACGAGCAGCTTGCCGGCCTGGATGATCGTCTCGAGGGTGTAGGTGAATTTGGACACCGCCTGCACCTGCAGCGCGGCCTCGCGGTTGTAGGCGCGAAAGCCCGAGGTGGTGTCGGGAATCCTGGTCGAGGACGCCTGGCGCACGACCCAGGAGCCGAGCCGCTGCAGGAGCTTCTTGCCGGCGGAGAAGTGCTCGATCGTCCCGACCTGGCGATCCCCGACCACCATGTCCGCCTGACCGCGGAGAATCGGTGCCACGAGCTTTGGGATGTCCTCGCCCTCATACTGGTTATCCGCGTCGGTGTTGACGATCACGTCCGCTCCCAGCTTCAGCCCAGCGTCCAGCCCGGCCTGGAAGGCGGCGGCCAGCCCCTTGTTGTTGGTCAGGCGGACGATATGGTCGACGCCGCGCTCGCGCGCCACCTCGACCGTCCGATCGGTCGAGCCGTCGTCGATGATCAGCCATTCGACGGCGTCGAATCCGGGTACCTGGCGGGGGAGATGGCTCAGCGTCACCGGCAGCTGCGCTTCCTCGTTGAAACAGGGGATCTGGATGATGAGCTTCATGACGCGGACCCCAACGGTATCGATGTCATCCGATAGCGCGGAGCCGGTGACGAAACACCGCGACAGCACGGTCGTGATACTGCTCTACCTCTGATGGACACCGCGACGCTCACCCGACCTCGCCGCGGCACGGGACCCTCGACCGACGAGCTCGACGCCGAAACCCGCGAGCCCCGCCCCGCCTCGCGGCCCCGCCGGCGCGATCTGCACCGCCCGGCACTCGCGCTGCTGCTGATCGTCAGCTTCCTGCTGCGGTTGTGGGGAGTCAAGCAGGGCCTGCCTTACATCTACAACGTCGATGAGGCCACGCATTTCCTACCCAAGGCGCTGAGCTTCTTCTCGCATGACCTCAACCCCCATTACTTCCCCAACCCCCCCGGATATACCTACCTGCTGTACATCGTGTTCGAGCTGTGGTTCGGCAGCTCGGATGCGGTCATGCGGACCTACGCGCACGACCCCACGAG
Organism: uncultured Solirubrobacterales bacterium; assembly: GCA_963796885.1. Taxonomy (GTDB): domain Bacteria; phylum Actinomycetota; class Thermoleophilia; order Solirubrobacterales; family Solirubrobacteraceae; genus Palsa-465. Next base: position 28,336 of record CAWCNP010000018.1, on the reverse strand, counting down.
CGTGTACGTCGTCGCGCGAGTGGTGGCCGCCGTCCTCGGCACGGCGGCGGTGTGGCTGACCTATCTGGCCGGCGCCCGGTTCTTCAATCGCACCGTGGGACTGCTGGCAGCCGCCATGCTCGGGCTGGCCTTCCTCCCCGTCTTTTACAGCCACCTGGCGCTCAATGACGTACCCACGCTGGCGCCCGTCGCCCTGTCGTTGTACGGGATCGCCGGGGTCATGCGCCGCCACCGGCGCCGCGACTACGTCGTGGCGGGGATCGGGATCGGCCTGGCCGCGGCGACCAAGTACACGGGCGGGATCACGATGATGTGCCTGCTCGTCGCGGCCTTCTGCAACCTGACGGCGGAGCCGTTCTGGATCGTGGCCCGCCGGCTCGCCCTGTCCCTCGTCCTGGCGCTGGCCGCGTTCGTAATCGCCAACCCGTACTCGGTGCTCGACTTCTCGGCCTTCGCCTCCGGCGTGTCCTCACAGGCCTCGATCGCCGCCGGGCAGGATCCGGTCAAGCTCGGCACGACCCCGGGCAGTGGCATCACCTATTACCTATGGACGTTTACCTGGGGACTGGGATGGGGGCCGACCCTCGCCGCAGTGGGCGGAGCGGTTCTGCTCGCGGTGCGAAAACGCCTGGGCATGCTGCTCATCCTGGTCCCGGCACCAATCGCGTTCATCATCTTCATGGGCGATCAGCAGCGCTTCTTCGGCCGCTGGCTGCTGCCGATCTTCCCGCTGATCGTGATCCTGGCGGCCTACGGCGCCGTGGAGTTCAGCCGCTGGATCGCCCGCGTGAGCCGGCTCCCGCGGTCCGTATGCGGAACGCTGACCGCGGTCCTGATGCTGAGCCAGAGCGTGGTCGCCGTGATCCACAACGACGTCGTGCTGTCGCGGCCGGACACGCGCAACCTGACCCGGGCCTGGATGGTCGATCACATCCCGGCCGGGTCGAAGGTGGTCATCGAACCCCTCGTGCCGGGCGACTGGGCCTCGGACATCGGCCGTTCTCTGTCCGCCACGTCGACCGGAGCGCGCTGGGTGACCTACAACACCTCGGTTACCAACATCGATGAGCACGGCAATCCCCTGCCGCCCGGCCAGCACCGGTACGTGCTCGTCGATCAGTACGAGCGGACGCTCTACCCGGCCCTACTCGACGGCTACATCCAACACGGCTATTGCTGGCTGGTCATCGGCTCACTCCAGGCCGGGCGCGCCTTCGCTCAGCCCCAGGCCGCACCCGAGGCCGTGCGCTACTACGCGGCCCTGGCCACCCGGGCCAAGCTGATGTACCACGTGAGCCCGTTCGCGGGCGGGACGCACCCCGTGCCCTTCAGCTTCGACTGGTCGATCGACTACTACCCGCGCCAGTACCACTCTCCGGGCCCGGAGATGAGCGTGTACCACCTGACGGGCGGACAGTGCTCGCCATAGCGGCCGGGTTGGTCGCGCCTGCCGTCCTATCCTTGCCAGCACGACGCCCATGCCACTGAAGACCGACACCGATCGCCGTCACCTCGCCCGTGCGATCGAGCTGGCCGAGCAGGGCCGCGGCCGCGTCTCGCCCAATCCGATGGTGGGCGCGGTGATCGCGCTGGGGGGCGAGATCCTCGGGGAAGGGTTTCACCGAGCCGTCGGCTCGGCCCACGCCGAGATCGAGGCCATTGAAGCCGCGGGCGAACAGGATCTGTCCGCCGCCACGCTGTACGTCTCGCTCGAGCCGTGCTGCCATCAGGGCCGCACCCCGCCGTGCACGGCAGCCATCCGCCGGGCCGGGATCGGCCGCGTTGTCGTGGCCTCGGACGACCCGAGCGAACACGCCTCGGGGCGAGGGCTCGGCATCCTCCGCGACGATGGCGTCGACGTCATCGTGGCCGGCGGCGACCTGGCCGCCCGCGCCCGGCTGCTCAACCAGCCGTTCCGCAAGCACGCCTGCACCGGGCGACCGTGGGTGCTGTTCAAGTCGGCGATGACGCTCGACGGCAAGGTCGCGACGCGCAGCGGCGACTCGAAGTGGATCTCGACCAGCGAAAGCCGCTACCGCGCCCATCACTGGCGTGCGGAATGCGATGCCGTGGCGGTCGGCATCGGAACCGCTCTGGCCGACGATCCCCAGCTCACGGCGCGGGTCGAAGGCGTCGAGCGCCAGCCGCGGCGCATCCTCTTCGATTCGCTGGCCCGCCTTCCCCTGACCTCGAAGCTCGTCCGCGATGCTCGCAAGATTGCGCTCACCGTCGTGGTCTCACGCGCCGCCCCGCGTACCGCGACCGATGCCCTCGAGATCCAGGGCGTCGATGTGATCGTCGCCACGGGGGAGAACGAGCCGGCACGGGTGCGCTCGGCGCTCGACCAGCTCGGTGCCATTGGGGTGACGTCGATCCTGCTCGAGGGCGGGCCGCACCTCGCGGGGGCGTTCCTCGACGCTGGCCAGATCGACGAGATCCGCCTGTTCCTGGCGCCGATGATCCTCGGGGGCAAGACGGCGCGTGACCCCCTCGAGGGGCAGGGCGTCGAGACGATCGCCGACGCGGTCCGGGCGCTGACGCTCGAATGCGAGTCGGTCGGCGACGACCTGATGATCTCGGCCCGGATGCGAGAGTGGTGAATGTTCACCGGATTGGTCGCAGATCTCGGCACGGTCGCGCGGGCACAGCGCGCCGACGGCGGGGTGCGGATCATCATCGAAACCGAGCTGGCCGCCGAGCTGGGCGAGGGCGATTCGGTCGCCGTCAACGGCGTCTGCCTGACCGCCACCGAGGTGGCCGATGGGTGCTTCGCGGCCGACGTGATGAACGAGACGCTGGCGCGAAGCTCGCTGGGGCGGATCGAGGCGGGAAGCCCGGTCAACCTGGAACTGCCGCTGCGCGCCACCGACCGCCTCGGAGGCCATGTGGTCCAGGGACATGTCGACGGACTCGGGACGATCACCTCGGCGTTTGACGACGGGTTCGCACGCCGGGTGGAGATCGCGGCGCCCCGCGAGCTCCTGCGCTATGTGGTGCACAAGGGCTCGATCGCGGTCGACGGCGTGTCATTGACCGTGGCCGAGCTGGATAGCGAATCCTTTACCGTCTCTCTGATACCAGAGACATTGCAACGGACAAACCTCGGGACGCTGGCGCCCGGAAGCACAGTGAATTTGGAGGTCGACGTGTTGGCCAAGTACGTGGAGCGATTGGTCAGGGCGCCGGTATGACGCCCGTGCAGGCTCCGTTTTCCACCATCGAAGAGGCAATCGAGGACATCCGCCAGGGCAAGATGGTCGTCGTCGTCGACGACGAGAACCGCGAGAACGAGGGCGACCTGACCATCGCGGCTCAGTTCGTGACCCCGGAAACGATCAACTTCATGCGCAAGGAGGGGGGAGGGCTGATCTGCCTGGCGCTCACCCCCGAGCGCTGCGATGAGCTCGGGTTGGATCTGATGGCGGCCAAGAACGAATCGGCCTTCGAGACCGCCTTCACGGTCTCGATCGAGGCGCGCTCCGGGGTGAGCACAGGGATCTCGGCCGCTGACCGTGCGCGCACGATCCAGGTCGCCATTGACCCCAAGGCCAGCCCTCGAGAACTGGTCCAGCCCGGGCACATCTTCCCGCTCAAGGCGAAGGACGGCGGGGTGCTCGAGCGCGTGGGGCAGACAGAGGCAGGGGTCGATCTCGCCCGGCTGGCCGGGCTGATCCCGGCGGCCGTGATCTGCGAGATCATGAACGACGATGGCTCGATGGCGCGCGTCGGTGACCTCGAGCCGTATTGCCGCCGCCGCGGGTTGAAGATGGTCACGGTGGCGGATCTCGTCGCCTATCGCCGTCGGACCGAGAAGCTCGTCGAGCGCGTGGTCTCGACCAAGCTGCCCACAGCCTTCGGCGAGTTCGTCGCCGTCGGCTACCGCTCGCTGGTCGATAACAAGCATCACGTCGCGCTGGTCAAGGGCGACGTAGACGGCGCCGACGACGTGCTCGTGCGGGTCCACTCGGAGTGCCTGACCGGCGACGTGTTCCACTCGCTGCGCTGCGACTGCGGAGAGCAGCTCGACTCGGCCCTGTCGATGATCGAGCACGAGGGCCACGGCGTGTTGCTGTATCTGAGCCAGGAGGGCCGGGGCATCGGGCTGCTCAACAAGCTGCGCGCCTACAAGCTGCAGGAAGAGGGCCTGGATACCGTCGACGCCAACCTCCGGCTAGGTCTCCCGGCCGACCTGCGCGACTACGGCATCGGCGCTCAGATCCTGGTCGATCTCGGGCTCAGCTCGATTCGCATCCTGACCAACAACCCGAAGAAGATCTCGGGGCTGGCGGGTTACGGATTGTCGGTCACCGACCAGATCCCGATCCAGCACGTGGCCAATCCCCACAACGAGGCGTATCTGCGCGCCAAGCGCGACAAGCTGGGACACACCCTGCACCACCAGGGGCTGGCCCTCGACGAGGAGATGATCCAGGCTGAGATCCAGCACGACCGCCGGCGCGATGGCGAGTGAGGGCCGGGTCGCGCTCTGCGTGGCGCGGTTCTACACGGAGCTCGCCGACAAGCTCGAGGAGGGGGCGAGGGCCGCGCTCCAAGAGGCGTCGGTATCGGACGGGGACATCGATCGCTTCGATGTGCCGGGCGCGTTCGAGCTCCCGCTGATCGCCCGCTACGCAGCCGAGACGGGCCGCTATGACGCGATTATCTGCCTCGGCACGGTGATCCGGGGCGAGACCGACCACTACGACTATGTGTGCGGCGAGTCGGCCCGAGGGATCCAGCAGGTCCAGCTCCTGACCGGCATCCCCTGCGGGTTCGGCGTGCTGACCGTCGACTCCATGGAGCAGGCCCTCGAGCGGGTCAGCGGCGGCTCCAAGCGCGATACCGGTCGCCACGCGGTCGAGGCCGCCCTGGCCTCGCTGGCGGTCAAGGAGCAGCTCACGGCCAAGCGCGGGCCGGCCGGGTTCGCCGCTTAGTCTTAGTGGTTCTTTTCGAGCGAGCGAGGACGCAGTCAGGCGCCGCCGGGGGCGGCTCGACGGCAACCACATCGAGGTCAACACCAGTGACACGGCCAATAGTCCCAGCGACAGGGCCGTTTACCTGATGGTCTACTGACGGCCTGGCCTCGCCTTCGCCGCGGCGAGAAAGTCCATCGGCCTGGACCCCGCCAGGCCCGCGCGTCTGGAGGCTGCGCGGGCCGCGTCGGGCCGCGCCTGAGCGCGAATAGCCATCATCAACCCGCCCGAGGCTATACTCGCCCGCCATGTCCAAGGTGTGTCATGTCTGTTCAAAAGGTCCGGCCTTCGGGCACAGCCGCAGCCGCTCGATGGTGGCCACCAAGCGGCGGTTTGAGCCGAACCTGCAGCGCGTGCGGATTGACGACCACGGGACGCCGCGCCGCGTGTACGTATGCACACGCTGTCTGAAAGCCGGCAAGGTCGTCAAAGCGCGATAACCGTGTCCGCGGCGCTCCGGAGCAGTTGCCACCGGGATCGCTAGCGTCTGTGTCCGATCCCAGTCTGGTCCGCTTTCGTGCGGTCGTCGAAGCAGGCCTGGCGGCGCTCGAGGCGCGCCGCAGCGAGGTCAACGACCTCAACGTGTTTCCGGTCGCCGACGGGGACACCGGCGACAACATGGTCCTGACGCTCCGCGCCGTGCTCCAGGAGCTCGATCGCCTGGCCACCGCATCGGAGCAGCGCACGCTCGACGACATCGGGCGCGACGAGATCGTCGCCTCGGTCGCCCGCGCGGCGCTGCTCGGCGCTCGCGGCAACTCCGGCGTGATCCTGTCCCAGCTGATCCGCGGAGCGGCTGAGGAGCTGGCCAGCCGGCCCGGCGAGCTCGTCGACCCCGTGCTGATCGGGGCCGCGATCGCCCGCGCCGCCGATCAGGCCTACGGCTCGGTGCGTGACCCCGCCGAGGGCACGATCCTCACGGTGGTACGTGAGATGGCCGTCCGGGTCGCCTCCGATCTGGCTCACATGCACGAGACGAGGCTAACCCCCGGCGCCACCGCGGACGAGCAGAACGCGCTTATCGCCGAGGTCATCGAGCGCGCGCTCGACGCCGGCCAGGACTCGGTCAGGCGCGGGCCCGAGCTGCTGCCGATCCTCCGCGAGGCCGGCGTCGTGGATGCCGGCGGCTACGGGCTCACCGTCCTGCTCGCCGGCATGGTGGGAGCGCTGCGGGGGACCGAGGCCCCGCCCATCGATCACCACGCGGCCGCGCGCGTGACGCACCCCGAGCATTCCTCCTCGACCTACCGCTACTGCACCAACTTCGCCGTCAGCGGGCGCGATCTCGAGCCGCGCAGCTTCGTGGCGCCGCTCGAGCACCTCGGCGACTCCGTCCTCGTCGTCGGCGATCAGACGACCCTGAAGATTCACGTCCACACCGACGATCCCAACGCGGCCACCGCGGTCTTTGCCCAGGTTGGCCTGGTGTCGCATCTCGACGTGGCCGATATGCGCAAGCAGGTGCGCCAGCGCGATGAGCGACTGACGGAACCGCAGCCGGAGGTGGCCTGCGGCACGCTCGCCGTCATCAGCGGCCAAGGGATGCGGACGCTGTTCGAGGGTCTCGGCGTGCACGTCCTCGACGGCGGGCCGACGCTGAATCCCTCGACCTACGACCTGTTGGCCGCGATTCACGCCATTGAGGCCGAGGAGGTCGTCGTGCTACCCAACAGCGCCAATGTGGTGATGGCTGCTGAACGGGCGGCGGAACTGTCGGAAAAGATGGTGTCGGTGGTCCCCTCGCGCTCGCCCCAGGCCGGCCTTGCCGCCGCGGTCAGCCTCGACCCGGGGCGCGGCGCGGCGGAGAACGCCGCCGCGATGAACGAGACGCTCGAGCGGGTGCGCACGGGCGCCGTCGCGCCGGCGGCCCGCGACGACGCTCAGGGCCGCTTCCGCGAAGGCGACGCCGTGGGCTTCGTACAGGAGAAGATCGTCGCCTGGGGACAGCCACGCGAGACCCTGCGCGGGGTGCTCGAGCAGCTGGCCGAGAGTGCCGAGCTGATCACCTGCCTGCGCGGCGCCGAGGCGCCGCTGGACGACGTGACCGTCCAGGCACTGGCCGCCGGCGAGGTCGAGTTCGAGCTCAGCGACGGGGGCCAGCCGAGCTATTGGTGGTTGCTGGCGGCTGAGTGATTCACCGGTCCCGCCGGCCAAGTGATTCACCGCTCCCGCCGGGCGCGCGGTCATCATGGCGGCTCGAGCAGATGACCGCCACCGCCTTTGCCACCTCGCGCGCGCTCGAGCATCCTGAGCTCGAGCAGGCGCCGGTGCGCTATCCGCGACCGTCGCGTCTCTCGGAGCCGCTGAAGCTGCAGGGGGCCAAGGCAGAGCGCGCCGCGGCCTCGCTCGGTCTGCTGACCGTGGGCGATCTGCTCGCCCACCTCCCGCGCGACCGCCGCGAGGCGCGCGCCGTGGCCGAGCTGGTGCCGGGCGAGAACGCGACCGTGGTTGTCGAAGTTCGGACCATCGCCTCGCGATCGGTGCGCCGGCGGGGAATGCGACCGCTGGTCGAGGCCACCGTGGCCGACGAGACCGGCGTGATGAAGGTGACGTTCTTCAACCAGCCGTGGCTGGTGCAGAAGTACCCGGCCGGCACTCGACTCGTCCTCCACGGCAAGTTCGAGGCCCGGAATCGCTTTCGCGTTCAGGGACACGCACCCACAGGCGAGGCCACCACGGGCGGCGACGCGGTGGCCCACTATCCGGCCACGGACGGTCTGTCCTCGACCCAGATCCTGGCCCTGGTCCGCGCCCACGCCGACCGGGTCGCCGACGAGCCCGAGCCGCTCCCGTCCCACATGCGCACCGTCGAGCGGCTGGCCGATCGCCCGGCCGCCCTCGCCGCCGCGCATTTCCCCAGCGCCGATGCCGATCAGGAGCAGTCGCGCCGGCGGCTCGCCTTCGATGAGCTGCTGCTCGTCCAGCTCGCGCTCCTGCGCCGGCGGCGCATGCGCCGCGATCGCGCGACCGGGCCGGTCCTCGACGCGCCGCCCGAGCTCACCGGCCGGTGGCTGTCAACGCTGCTCCCGTTCGCCCTCACGGGCGATCAGCGTGCCGCTCTGACCGCGATCGACGAGGACCTGGCTCAGCCGCGGCCGATGCAGCGGCTGCTCATGGGGGAGGTGGGGTCGGGGAAGACGGTGGTCGCGCTTTACACGTTGCTGCGGGCGGTCGAGCAGGGCTACCAGGGGGCGATGATGGCCCCGACCGAGACGCTGGCTGAACAGCACTTCGCCACCATCCAGGCGCTGATGCCAGGCGAGCTCGTTCCGGTGGGGCTGCTCACCGGCTCGACGCCGGCGCGGCGTCGAGCCGATCTGCTGTCAAAGCTGGGAAGCGGCGAGCTGTCGCTCCTCGTCGGTACCCACGCCCTGATCGAGGAGTCGGTCGAGTTCGCCCGCCTCGCCGTGGTCGTGGTCGACGAGCAGCACCGGTTTGGGGTGCGCCAGCGCGCCGCGCTCGACGCGAAGGGTGTGCTGAGCGATAGCCCTCACTCGCTGCACATGACCGCCACGCCGATCCCCCGGACCCTCGCGTTGGCCGGCTACGGCGACCTCGACTTCACCGTGCTCCGTGACTTGCCACGCGGCCGGCAGCCGATCTCGACCTTCCTCTGCTCCAGCGACGCGGAGCGCGCCCGGGCCTACGAGCGCATCCGCGAGGAGCTCCGCGCGGGGCGCCAGGCGTTCGTTGTCTGCCCGTTGGTCGAGGAGTCCGAGCTGCTCCAGGCGCGGGCCGCGACGGCCGAGTTCGAGCGCCTGCGGACCGGTGAACTGTGCGACTTCCGCGTCGTGCTGCTGCACGGGCAGCTGCGGCCCGCGGACAAGCAGGCGGCGATGGGCGCGTTCAGCTCGGGGCAGGCCGATGTGCTGGTGGCCACCTCGGTGATCGAGGTGGGGATCGACGTGCCGAACGCCACCGTGATGTTGGTCGAGGACGCCGACCGCTATGGAATATCTCAGCTGCACCAGCTGCGGGGCAGGATCGGACGCGGGGCCGATGCGTCGCTGTGCCTGCTCTTCGGGGCCAAGGAGTCGCCGCGCCTGCGTGCCCTGGCCTCGCACAGCGACGGCTTCGAGCTGGCCGAGATCGATCTCCAGCTCCGCGGCGAGGGTGAGCTGATCGGGACGCGCCAGCACGGACTGGCCCAGCTCCGGGTGGCCGAGCTTCCCCGCGACGCCGAGCTGCTCGAGCGCGCACGCGCGTGGGCCGAGCGCGTGGCGGGCGAGGATCCCGAGCTGGCGCGGGCCGAGAACGCACTGCTCGCGGATGCCCTGGTGCGGGTCTTCGGGCGCGAAGCGCAGGCGCCAATCCGAGCGTGAGGGTGATCGGAGGGCAGTTCGGCGGGCAGACCCTGGTTGCGCCGCGGGGCCGGGCCACGCGACCGACCGGGGACCGCGTCCGCGAGGCGTTGTTCTCGATCCTCGAGTCGAGCGGCTCGGTCCGCGACGCCCGAGTGCTCGACCTGTTCGCCGGATCGGGCGCCCTCGGCATCGAGGCCCTGTCGCGGGGGGCGGCGCAGGCCGTGTTCGTCGACTCCTCCCCGGCGGCGATCGCCGCCATCAGACACAACCTGACCACCGTCGGAATGGCCGCCGAGGTGCGCCGCCAGCGCGCGCTGTCGTTCCTCCAATCGGCACGCGGCGGCGAGCGTCAATACGATCTCATGTTCTTAGACCCTCCATACGGCGATGCGAGTGTCCTCGCCGGAGGTCTCTCGGCCACCCTGCCCCCGGTCCTGGCACCGAGGTTCTGCGTGGTGGCGGAGAGTGACCGGCGAGCCCCGCTCGCGCTCGATCTCCCTCTGCACACCGAGCGCCGTTATGGCGACACCCTGATCCGTATCTATGGCCCCCGATAACCGCATTGCCATCTGTCCAGGTTCCTACGACCCCGTCACCTACGGCCACCTCGACGTGATCTCGCGCGCCGCCGCGATGTTCGAACACGTCATCGTGGCGGTGGTGAATCTACCCATCCGCAAGGGCAACACGCTGTTCACGGCCGAGGAGCGCGTGGCCTTCGTCGAGAACGCCATCAGCGACCTTCCCAACGTCAGCGTCGAGCCCTTTCGCAACCTCGTGGTCGACTTTGCCCACGAGCGCGGCGCGATGGCGATCGTCAAGGGCCTGCGCGCGATCTCGGACTTCGAATACGAGCTGGAGATGAACCAGCTCAACCGCCGACAGGCCCCAGATGTGGAATCTGTGTACCTAATGGCGTCGGCAAAGTACAGTTTCATTAGGTCCAGCGGTGTAAAGGAGCTGGCAACGTTCGGCGGCAGCATCGAGGACATGGTCCCCGAGGAGGTCGCCGTAGCCTTGAAGGAACGGCTCAGCCGCTGACGAAACAGAGGTTCTGCGATGGACGTCCTGGTACTGATCGACAAACTGGATGACCTGGTTCATAACGCCAAGCCGGTTCCGCTCACCGATCAGGTGCGGGTCGACAAGGAGGAGATCTACGACATCCTCGACCAGATGCGGGCCACGATCCCGGAGGAGATCAAGCAGGCGCGGTGGATCGTCAAGGAGCGCCAGGAGATGTTGGCCGAGGCCAAGCGCGAAGCCGAGCGGATCGTCAAGGAGGCGCGCGAGCGCCAGGAGCGCCTGATCTCCGAAGAGGAGATCACCAAGCAGGCCGAACGCGCCGCCGAGGACATCATCGAGGACGCCCGCGCCCGCGAGCGTGAGATCCGGCTCGGCGCCGAGGACTACGCCGACGAGATCCTGAACACGCTCGAGGTCAACCTGACCAAGTTCATCGCCGCCGTGCAGCGCGGCCGCGATCGCCTCGCCGGCAAGGATGAGCCGGCCGAAGTTTCTTGAGGCGCCCGACAGTCCACGCACCTGGATTGAGCCTTGACAGCTGTCGAAGTCCTCGACGCTGACATCACCTCTTTGGAGGTCGACGCGATCGCCAACGCGGCCAATACGCAGCTCATGCATGGCGGGGGTGTGGCGGGCGCGATCGCGCGCGCCGGCGGCCCGGCGATCAATGCCGAAAGCCGGGATGTCGCCCCGATCGGACTCGGGTCGGCGGTGGCCACCTCGGGCGGGGAGATGCCCTGCAGATGGGTGATCCACGCGGCGACGATGGAGCTGGGCGGCCCGACGTCGGCGGCGATCATCCGCGACGCGACGGCTTCGACGCTGCGGGTCGCCGAGGAATTGGGGGCGCGGTCGCTGGCGCTGGTGGCGTTCGGGACCGGGGTGGGCGGATTCTCGGTCGACGAGGCGGCGCGGATCGAGGTCGAGGAGGTGCGGCGGCACGTGGACTCGGGCTCCGCGCTCGAGCGCGTGGTGTTCGCCGTACGGGGGGCGGCCGCCGTCAACGCTTTTCAGCGGGCTCTGGCGTAGACGCCGTCGACGGGTTTCAGCGGGCTCTGGCGTAGACGCCGTCGACGCCTCGTCGGCGAGCACAATTTCGACCGCGATGCTCGCCCGGCCGGCGCGTGCTCCACAGGGTTCGCATAGCGCCCCCTGTAGAGCGAGCCCACTGAAATGGATGGTCGCGGTCGAAATTGTGCTCGCCGGAGGCGGCTCGAGCCCGTCCCTATAGCCGGAGAAGGTCAAATCCCCCGCCGAGGCGGCTGCGGTGCCGGGCCTTTCCTGGTCGGGGCGCTGTCTCATCTGATCCGGAACCCGGACAGCCGCTCGACCGGCTCGTCGGCCACGTCGACCCGCTCGACCCATGCATCGGGTGGCCCGGTCTCGCAGAACCGCACCACCTCGTCCACGGCGGCACGCGGGCCCTCGACGGCCGCCTCGACCGCGCCGTCTCTCCGGTTGCGCGCCCAGCCATTGACGCCGCGGTCCTGTGCGAAGTCGCGTAGCGACTTCCGGAAGAAAACGCCCTGCACACGCCCGTGAATGACCAGCCGGCGACGGATCGGATCGCTGTCCATGCATCGATTCTTGCAAGGGGGCGGTTCCGTCCGCGGCAAGCGCGAACCTCTCTCTGGCAATGACTGCCGTCTGGCTTCTCATCGGTCTCGTCGTGGGCACCGTCGCGGTGGCGCTGGCCCTGCGTCCGCGCCTGCGCGCGCTGGCCCGCGAGGCGGCGCGCGCCAAAGATCTCGAGCGCGATCTCATGCGCGCCACGGCCGATCTCGAGCGCGAGCGGGCGGTGGCCGACGAGCGGCTGCGATCGATGACCGACGCCCAGGGGCGGCTCTCCGACTCGTTCAAGGCGCTCAGCGCGGATGCGCTCCAGTCGAGCATGGCTCAGCTCGCCGAGATGGCCCGGGCTCAGTTCCAGGCCGTGCAGACGCAGGCCAAGGGCGACCTGGACAAGCGCCAGGAGGCCGTCGAGCAGCTCGTGGCGCCGATCAAGGAGCAGCTTGGCCGGGTCGACCAGCAGCTGGTTCGGCTCGACCAGGAGCGGCGCGAATCGCGTGGCCGGCTCGACGCCCAGCTGCGATCGCTGACCGAGACGGGGGAGAAGCTCCGCACCGAGACCGGGGCCCTGGTCACCGCGCTGCGCAAGCCCAACGCCCGCGGACAGTGGGGCCAGATGCAGCTTCGCAACGTGGTCGAGCTGGCCGGAATGGTGCGCCACTGCGATTTCGTTGAGCAGACCGCCCTGGGCGGCGAGGACGTGGTGCTGCGACCGGATCTTGTTGTCCGGATGCCCGGTGGCAAGCACGTCGTCGTCGACGCCAAGGCGCCACTCCAGGGCGTGCTCGACGCCTACGAGGCGCCGGATGAGCCTCAGCGACAGGAGCACCTGCGCGCCCACGCCCGCCTGCTGCGCAAGCACGTCAAGGCGCTGGCCGACAAGGCCTACTGGGGAGGGCTCGAATCAGCCCCGGACTTCGTGGTCATGTTCCTGCCCGGGGAGCACCTGTACGGCGCCGCCCTCGAGGCCGATGCGAGCCTGATCGAGGACGCGATGGCGCGGCGGGTCCTGATCGCCACGCCCACGACGCTGCTGGCCATGCTGCGAGCCGTCGCCTACGGGTGGCAGCAGGAGCGCGTGGCCGAGTCGGCCCAGGCGATCTCCGAGCTCGGTCGCGACCTTCACTCACGCCTGGTCAAGCTCTCCTCTCTGCTCTCGGTACTCGGCAAGCGGCTAACGAGCACGGTCACGGCCTACAACGAGGCGATTGGTTCCTACGAGGCCCGCGTTCTGCCCGGCGCGCGGCGGTTTGCCGAGCACGGGGCGGTGGCTGAGGACAGTGAGATCCCACAACTCGAGCCGGTGACGACGAACCCCCGCAGCGTCCAGGCACGGTTGTTCGCCGACGACCCCGATCAGAGCGACGACGAGATCACCGCGCGGCGCCTGCGCGCCGCCGAGTAGTTAGTCGGGCGGGGTCCGCCCCGCCCACCACCGCCGCAGATCCTCGCGCTGATGGGGCAGCGGATCGGCGGTGGGCTTGCGGCGCTGAACCCGATCGAGCGCGGCGTCGATATCGACGCCCTCGCGCACGGCGATCACGCCCGCGGCCACCGCCGCCGAACGCTGCCAGCCGGCCCGGCAGTGGACGTAGCTGGTCTTGCCCTCGTCGAGCCAGCTCGCGACTGCCCGCACCGCCACCTCGAGCTCCGCCGGCGGGAGGCCACCGTAATCGGTCAGCCCGACGCGCTGCTCCTCGATGCCGGCTGAGGCGAACGCCGAGAGCACCATCTCTCGTTCGCCGGGCTCGTACTCGCCGTCCTCGACCAGGTTCAGGACGCGCTCGACGCCCGCCCAGGCGAGCATCCCGACGTCGTCCTCATCGAGCGGATAGGCGCCGATCAACAGCCCGTCGTCGACGTCGCTGAAGCCGTAGGTTCGAAACCACGAGGACACGCCCCAATCATGGCTTACACGGGCCAGAGCGCCGTTAAACCCAACGCTAAGCTCAGGGCATGTCCCTCCGAACGGACACATTTGACCTCGGGGGATTGCGGTTGAGTTCCGGCGAAGGCCGCCGCCTGGATCTGAGCGTCGCGATCGATCCGCTCTTGCTCGGTGGCGAGCCCTATCCGGTGCAACCGGAGCTCGTCGATGTGCGGCTGGATGTCTCGCGGACGACGGGCGAGGGTTACGCGCTGCGCCTGCGATTTGATGCCGCGCTCGCAGGTCCGTGCATGCGCTGCCTGGAGCCGGCCAATCCAGTGTTCAGCGTCGATGCCCGCGAGGTCTCGCAGCCGGGCGAGGGCGATGAGCTGTCCTCGCCGTACGTCGAGCACGGTGTCCTCGATCTCCACGCCTGGGCGCGCGACGCGCTCGCTCTGGCGCTGCCGACCACCGTTCTCTGCCAGGCCGACTGCGCCGGTCTGTGCGCGGTCTGCGGGGCGAATCTGAACGAGGCGGCCCCCGACCACGCGCATGAGCGCCAGGCCGATCCCCGGTGGGCCAAGCTCTCAGAGTTACGCTTCGACTAACCTACGAGCGATGGCTGTCCCCAAGCAGAAGCAGTCCCACGCCCGTACCACCCAGCGTCGCGCGCAGCACAAGATCAGCGCGCCGAGCTACAACGCGTGCCCTCAATGCCACAGCCCACGCCTGCCCCACCGGGTGTGCCCCGTCTGCGGCCATTACAAGGGCCGCGAAGTGATCGCGCCGGACGCTGACGAGCCGTCGATCTGATCCCGGCGCCATGATCACCGTCGCCGTGGATGCGGGCGGGGCGGATCTCGGGCCCCGAGAGGTGGCTGCGGGCGCCGAGCGCGCGGCCGCCGGCGGCATCTCGGTCCTGCTGTTCGGGCCCGCGTCTGAGATCGGCCAATGTGGGCCTGGTGTGCACGTCGTCGATGCGCCGGTCTCGATCGCCAAGGCGACCGATCCCGCCTTCGCCGTGCGCTCAACGCCCGAGGCGTCGATCGTCCAGGCGGCCCGTGCGGTGGCCGAGGGCAAGGCGCAGTCGCTCGTCTCCGGTGGGTCAACCGGATCGGCGCTGGCCGCCGGCCTGTTCAATCTGCGCCGCGATCGTGGCATCTACCGCCCCGCGCTCGCCCTACCCGTGCCCGTCCCTGGGGCCGAGCCGATACTGCTGCTCGACGTCGGCGCCAACGTGCTCTGTCGCCCCGAGCACCTGGTCCAGTTCGCGCACATGGGCTCGGCCTTCGCCCAGGCGGTGATGGGCCGCACATCTCCGCGCGTGGCCCTGCTCTCAAACGGCGAGGAGCCGGGCAAGGGGACGCCCGAGCTCGTCTCGGTCCACGAGCAACTGGCCGGAACGAGCGGTGCCGGCCTGAACTTCGTCGGCAACATCGAGGGCACCCAGGTGACCGAGGGCGTCGCCGACGTGGTCGTCATGGACGGATTCACCGGCAACATCACGCTGAAGCTGATCGAAGGTGTCTCCGGACGCACGATGCGGGCCATCCGCGAGTCGGCGATGAGCTCGCCGCGCGCGAAGCTCGGCGGTTGGCTGCTGCGCCCGGCGGTCCAGCGGCTTCGCGACGAGATCGATCCCGAAGGTCCGGGCGGGGCGTACATGCTCGGCCTGCGACAACTCGGCGTGATCGCCCACGGTCGGTTCACGCGGCGCGGATTCGCGCGCGCGATCGAGGTCGCTGCGCGGGGCGTTCAAGAGGATGTCATCGGGCGTACTCGCGCCGCTCTGCTCGAGGCCGGGGCGCTGAGATCTGGTGACCGCGAGACCCCGTCCGAACCGACGGCTACGGTGTCGGGCCGATGAATCGCGAGCAGGTCTCTGCGCTGATCCGCGCCCATCTCGCCGACGAGCTTGAGCTGGACCCGGACGGGATCCGGGAATCGACGCGCTTCAAGGAGGATCTGGAGGCTGATTCCCTGGACCTGTACACCCTCGTCCAGGAGCTCGAGGACAGTTATGGCGTCAAGATCTCGGACGAGGAGGCGGCCAAGATCCTGACCGTGGGTCAGGCCGTCGAGTTCGTGCTCGCGAGCAACGCCGGTGGTGGTGCACCGTCAGCGGCAGCGAGCCAAGGCCCTGAGACTGAGTGACCGACAAACGCATGGCGTCCACGGCGCTTCGCGGCACCTCCGTGGCGATGCTGGCCGGCCTTATGGGGGAACTGCCGGAGGACCTGGCCACCTCGGTCCTCATGCATGCCTCGTGGACCGTACGGCGGGTGGACTCCTACGAGCGACTCGCCTTCCTCGGCGACAGCGTGCTCGCCCTGGCCGTCACGGCGCATCTGTACCCCCGCCTCGAGGCCGAGCGCTTCGGCGCCGGCCGGCTGACCAAGATCCGCGCCCAGGCTGTATCGGGTCGCTCATGCCGTGCCGTTGCCGAGCGCCTCATGCTGCCCGAGCGAATGAAGGCGGTCGCGCCCGATGCGGCCGGCCCCAGCGTCGATGCGCTGGTCTCGACCGAGCGGGTCCTCGCCTCGGTGATCGAAGCAGTGATCGGAGCCTGCTATCTCGCCTTCGGCTACGAGGCCACGGCGGCCGCGGTCGTGGCGGCGTTCGAGCCCGAGATCGAGGACGCGCTCGAGCACCCGGTCGACTTCAAGTCCGCGCTGCAGGAGCGATTGGCGCGCCGCGGCACAGTGGTGAGCTACTCGGTGGTCGGCGAGGCGGGTCCCCCGCACAACCGCACATTTTCGATCAGCGCGATGATCGAGGGCGTGGAGGTCGGTCGAGGAACGGGTCGCAGCAAGAAAGACGCCGAGCAGGAGGCGGCGCAGGCCGTCCTCGAGGCGCTCGAGGAGTAGTGGGTCCCCTAGAAACATTGCACCCGAAATGGCCGGCCCGGATGACCGCTGGCCTTTGTCCTCGGATCCTCGTGCACCTCCAGTGCCTCGGGGACGGCCCGCTCGGCATCCCGCCTCGGCAACGTCCGGGCCGTCCCCGAGTCGTCCGGCTGGATCCTGCGTCCTTGGCCAGTGGCCCCCAGACCTGGCCATTTCAGGCACAACGTTCCCAGGAGACCCACTAGCGCGATGTATCTGAAGTCGATCACCCTCAAGGGGTTCAAGTCGTTCCCCGATCGCACCCGGCTCGAGTTCGGGCCCGGAGTCAGCGTGATCGTCGGACCCAACGGCTCAGGCAAGTCCAACGTGACCGACGCCGTGCTGTGGGCGCTGGGCGAGCAATCGCCGGTCGCCGTACGCGGCCAGTCGATGCAGGACGTGATCTTCGGCGGCTCGCCCGGGCGCCAGGCCGGACGGGCGGCCGAGGTCGAGCTCGTGCTCGATGACAGCGATGGTTCGCTCGGACTTGGCGTGCCCGAGGTGTCGATCGTCCGCCGGCTGGACCGGAGCGGCGAGGGCGAGTACCGGCTGGCCGGCGCCCGCTGCCGCCTGACCGACGTGATCGAGCTGCTGTCGGACACCGGCCTGGGCAAGGAGATGCACTCGGTGATCTCCCAGGGGCGTGTGGAGGCGATCGTGACGTCCAAGCCGCGGGACCGGCGTCTGCTGATCGAAGAGGCCGCCGGCCTGGGCAAGCACCGTAAGCGCCGCCGCCGCGCCCAGCTCAAGCTCGCGCGCACGCAGGACAACCTCGACCGAGCCCTGGACGTCGAGCGTGAGGCACGCTCGCGGCTCCGTCCACTCAAGCGCCAGGCCGAGGCGGCCGAGCTGCACGCCCGGCTGGAGCGACAGTCGCTGGAGGCACGCTGGGAACTCGCGCGCGACGATGTGCGCGCCCGGCGGTCGGCCCTGACCGACGCTGAGACCTCCGCGGCCACGGCGCGGACTCGCCGGGAGCAGGTCGAGCAGCGCCTACAGGTTGTGGGGAAACGGCGCGAGGAGGCCGAGGAGACTCTGGCCCGGCGCAGCGCCCAGCGGGAGGAGCTCTCACGCCGCTACTTCGCCGCCGGGTCAGCCGGCGAGCGCGTCGGCTATCGCAGCGACTCCGTGCGCGCCTGCGCCGAGACAATCGCGGCGAGGAGCGCCCGGGCCCGGTCGCTCCTGGAATCGCTGACCGCCGAGGACGCCACAGACACTCCCGATCCTGAGGCGGCGAGCAGGATCGCCGCGCTCCAGGCTTCGCTCGAAGCCCTGGACCGCGATCGCGAGGCTGAGCTGACCCGCGAGCTGGCCGAGCTCGAACACCAGCTGGAACAGGCCGCGGGCGACGTGGCGCAGCGCGGCGAGCGTGTCGACGAGGCGCAGGGCGAGCGAAAGCGCGCCGAGACCAGAGTGGAGGCGGCGCGCCAGGACCTGCGCGCCGCCGAACGTGACGTCGAGGCGGCGCGGCGCGAGGCCGCGCGGGTCGGCGGTGAGCTGGCTGCGGTCAACCAGTTCTTGCGCAGCCAGGCCGCGCTCCCCGGTGAGGCCGCCACCCTGTCCGATCAGCTCGAGGTCGACGCGGGCTACGAGCTTGCCCTGGCCGCGGCCCTCGACGGGCGGCTTCGCGCCGCAGTGGTCGCCGATCGGTCGGCCGCCGCCAGCCTGCTCGACCGGGCGGGGGTCGACGGGGGCCGGGCGTTCGTTCTCGGCGCGGGCGGCGCCGAGGCCTTCGGCACCAGTCCGCCGCCGGCTCCGGGCGCCGAACCGCTGGTCGACCACGTCCGGGGGCGCGGCGACGGCGTCGCGCTGGCCCGCTCGCTGTTGGCCGATACGTGGGTGGTGGAGACCGTCGACGAACTCCGGAACGGCTTCGCCGGCGTCGCCGTCACGCGTTCGGGGCGCGTGTGGTCGTCACGGACCCGTGAGATCTGGCAGGTGCCGGCCGCCGGCGAGGAACGCGTGCTGGCCGAGCGCAACCGTCGCGAGCAGCTCATTCGGGTCAGCGAGGCGGCGGCGGGGGGCGAGGTGGCGTGTCGAGAGAAGGTCGAGCGGGCCGTCGCCGCCTCGGCCGCGCTCGACTCTGAATGCGAGCTTTCGATCGCCGTCCATCACGAGGCGGTAAGAGCGCGCGACGACGCCGCCGAGCAGCAGCGGCGCATTGCGGCGCAGATCGAGCGGCGCCGGGCAGCGCCGGACGAGGGACCGAACGCGGGCCGGCGCGCCCAGGTGGCAGCCGAGCTGGCCGCCGAGCGCGCGACGCTCGACCGGTTCGAACGCCAGCAGCGCGAGCGACGCGACCGGATCGAGCACCTCCAGACGGGTGTTGCTCGCGACGAGGCGCTGCTTCCCGCGGTGCGAGTCGTATTTGACTCTCTCGAGGCCGTGCGCGCGGCGATCGCTGATCGGCGCGCCGCGTTCGAGTCGGCGCTGACCGCCGATCGCCAGGCCGGCGAGCACGTCGCGGCCGAGCTTCGCGCCTGCGCACAGGAGGAGGCGACGCTGCATGCCGAGCTTCACCGGGAGAACGAGGCGCTGACCGAGACGGAAGTGCGACTGCAGCGGGTACGCGACCAGCTGGCCGACGCCGAACTCGAGCTCCGTCAGCTCGCCGCGCGTCTGGAACTCGAGGCCGAGCCGGCGGTGGAGCCGCTCGACGACGAGCAGAGCGAGGGACTGCGTGTCCGGCTCGAGCGCCTGACCCGCCGGCGCGAGCAGCTCGGCCCGGTCAATCCGCTCGCCCAGCAGGAGTACGCGGATGCCGTCGAGCACGTGCAGGAGCTTGAGCGCCAGCGCTCCGACCTCGAGACCGCCCTGCGGGAGCTCGAGAAACTGATCGCCGATACCGATCGCCAGATCCGCGACACCTTCGAGGAGACCTTCCAGGCCGCGGCCGGCAACTTCGAGGAGCTCGTGGGGCAGCTGTTCCCGGGCGGCAAGGGGCGTCTGCGACTGGTGACCGAGCGCGAGGGCGCCCCGCGGGTGCTCGGCGGTCTCCAGGTGCCGGCCCAGTCCGACGCTGACCCCGACGGTGGGACGGGCGACGGCGAGGACCTCGAGGGCGTCGAGTCGCAAGAGGAGGACCTGCTGGGGGTCGAGATCGAGATCACCCCCGCGGGCAAGGAAATGAAGCGGCTCACGTTGCTCTCGGGCGGTGAGAAATCAATGACCGCGCTGGCCTTCCTGTTCGCTGTGTTTCTCGCCCGTCCGTGTCCGTTCTACATCCTCGACGAGGTCGAAGCGGCGCTCGACGACCTCAACATCGACCGTTTCCTGCACCTCCTGCGCCAGTACGCGCAGCACGCGCAGTTCATCGTCGTCACCCATCAGAAGCGCACGATGGAGGCGGCGGATTCGCTCTACGGCGTGTCGATGGGCGGGGATGGCATCTCGAAAGTCATCTCGCGGCGCCTGCCGCAGGAGGCGGCGGCCGCATAGGGCCATAGAGCCGGGCGCGTTGCTAACGTCGCCCGCCCGATGGCCCGCGAATGGCAAGACCTGTTCATCGTCGGCGGGGCTCCGGCCAGCCAGCCCGAGCCGCCGGCGGCGACCGAGGAGCGGCGGATTGGCCGCTTCCGCCGTCTGCGCGAGAACCTGCGCAAGACCCGCCAGGCGCTCACCAGTGAGATCCAGGCCACGCTGTTCGAAGATCTCAGCGACGAGACCTGGGAGCGGCTCGAGGAGGCTCTCATCTACGCCGACGTGGGCGCTGGTACAACGGCCAGGGTGGTCGAGCAACTCGAGCGTGAGGCGACCGACGGCGAGATCTCCGGAGGCGAGGCACTGACCAGTCGCCTCACGGAGCTGCTGGCCGACATCGCCCGCACCGGCGACGACCACATCGATCTAACCGCGCAACCGTCGATCATCCTTGTCGCCGGAGTCAACGGCACGGGCAAGACGACGACCGTGGGCAAGCTCGCGTGGCATCTGCGCAACGAGCTCGGGCGATCGGTGGTGGTCGGGGCAGCCGACACGTTTCGCGCGGCCGGCGTCGAGCAGCTCGAGCTATGGGCGCAGCGCGCCGGCGTCGCGTTCGTCAAGGGTCCACCCGGCGCCGATCCAGGCTCGGTCGCCTATGACACGATCGCCAGCGCCAAGCGCGACGGCGCCGATGTGGCGATCATCGACACCGCGGGCCGGCTACACACCCAGGATGACCTCATGGCCGAACTGGCAAAGGTACGCCGGGTGATCGCCAAGCAGATCCCCGAGGCGCCCCATGAGACCCTCCTGACGGTGGACGCCACCACGGGGCAAAACGGCCTCCGCCAGGCCAGGATGTTCTCCGAGACCGTGGACGTGACGGGGCTGGTCCTGACCAAGCTCGACGGGACCGCCAAGGGTGGAATCGCGCTGGCGATCGCCCACGAGCTGGGCCTCCCGGTGAAGCTGATCGGGGTCGGCGAGAAGCTCGAGGACCTGAGACCGTTCGAGCCCAGCGAGTTCGCGCAGGCCCTCCTCGCGGCATGAGCGCCCGCGTCGAAACCGGTGCAAATGTTCTGAAAAGGGCTTCGAGGCGGTAAGCTCGGCGCACGATGTCCGGATGGGTGTTGTGGGTAATCGCAGCGTGCGTCTTTGGGGTGGGCGAGATGCTCACCACATCGTTTTTCCTCGCCCCGTTCGCGGTCGGAGCTCTCGGGGCAGCGGTCGTCGACGTTGCCGGCGTGAGCGAAATCGCGGCCTGGGCCGTATTCGTTGTGATCTCGCTGCTGATGCTGGTCGTGGTGCGTCCGATCGCCAAGTCCCACATGAAGGTTCCGCCTAAGATCCGTACCGGTACAGCCGCGCTGGTCGGCCAGCAGGCGATCGTGCTGGAGCGCATAGCCAACGATGAGGGGGTCGGATGCGTAAGAATCGACGGCGAGGTGTGGACGGCGCGATCACTGGACGAGGATCAAGTGATCGAGGCCGGAAGCCGCGTGCATGTCGTCCAGATCAAGGGCGCCACGGCGCTGGTAACTGAATAGAGGAAAGGCTGGGCCATGGCTGGAGCAATCGTCGCCGCAGTCGTTGTTGTCTTCCTACTGATCGCGTTTGCGCGAACGGTCCGGATCATTCCGCAGGCCAAGGCCGGCATCGTCGAGCGGCTGGGTCGCTACAGCCGCACGCTCACGCCGGGGCTGGCCATCCTGGTCCCGTTTATGGATCGGTTGAAACCGCTCATCGACCTCCGCGAGCAGGTCGTCTCGTTCCCCCCGCAGCCGGTGATCACCGAGGACAACGTGGTCGTCCAGATCGACACCGTCCTGTACTTCACCGTCACCGACGCCAAATCGGCCACCTACGAGATTGCCAACCCGCTCCAGGGCATCGAGCAGATCACGGTCACGACCCTGCGCAATGTGGTCGGCGGCATGACGCTGGAGGTCGCGCTGACCAGTCGCGACCACGTCAATGCCCAGCTCCGCGGCGTGCTTGACGAGGCGACCGGCAAGTGGGGCATCCGGGTCAACCGGGTGGAGATCAAGTCGATCGACCCACCCGGCTCGATCCAAGAGGCGATGGAGAAGCAGATGCGCGCCGAGCGCGACCGCCGAGCCGCGATCCTCAATGCCGAGGGCGTCAAGCAATCCCAGATCCTCACCGCCGAGGGCCAGAAGCAGGCCGCCGTCCTCACCGCCGAGGGCCAGAAGCAGTCCGAGATCCTGAAGGCCGAGGGCCAGGCCAAGGCCATCGAGACGGTGTTCACCGCCATCCACGAGGGCAAGCCCGATCGTCAGCTGCTCAGCTATCAGTACCTGCAGATGCTGCCGCAGCTCGCCCAGGGTGACGCCAACAAGGTGTTCGTGATCCCGTCCGAGTTCGCCGACGCATTCGGTGGCATCGCCAAGGCGTTCACCGACAGCGCGCTCGGCGAGAACTCGCGGGGCGGGGAGCTGCCCGCGCGCTAGCCTCAGGGCTGTGAAGGGCGCATGTTCGATTCGCTAGCCGAGAAGCTCCAGGCCACGCTCGCGGATGTTCGCGGGCGCGGGACTCTGACCGAGGACGACGTCAACGCCGCGATGCGGGAGATCCGGCTGGCGCTGCTCGAGGCCGACGTCAACTTCAAGGTCGTCAAGAGCTTCACGGGCGCCGTCAAGGAGCGTGCGTTGGGCGCCGACGTGATCGGCCAGCTCAACCCCGGACAGCAGGTGGTGAAGATCGTCAGCGACGAGCTGACCGAGCTGATGGGCGGCGCAGCACGCGACCTTTCCTTCTCGCCCCGCCCGCCGACGGTCGTGCTGATGGCCGGGCTCCAGGGATCCGGCAAGACGACGGCCACGGCCAAGCTCGCGCGATACCTGCGGGAGGAGCACGGCTCCTCAGTCGCCGTCGCCGCCTGCGACGTCTACCGACCCGCGGCCGTCGACCAGCTGGTCAAGGTCGGGGCCCAGGCGGGGGCCGACGTCTACGAGCAGGGCACCGACCGCGATCCGGTCAAGATCGCCGCCTGGGCTCGTGACCGCGCAATGTCGGAGGGCAAGGACGTGCTGATCATCGACACCAGTGGCCGCCTCCACGTCGATGAGGCACTGATGACGGAGCTGGCCAACATCAAGAAAGCGGTCAAACCGCACGACATCCTGCTCGTCGTCGATGCCATGACCGGTCAGGACGCGGTCAACGTGGCCGAGCAGTTCGCCCAGGTCGTCCAATTCGACGGCGTGGTGATGACCAAGCTCGACGGCGACGCCCGGGGCGGAGCCGCCCTGTCGGTCAAGGCGGTGACCGGAAAGCCGATCGTCTTTGCCTCAACGGGCGAGAAGCTCGATCAGTTCGAGCGCTTCCACCCCGACCGCATGGCCCAGCGCATCCTCGGCATGGGCGACGTCATGACGCTGATCGAGAAGGCCGAGACGGCCTACGACGAGCGCCAGGCGGCCGACCTCGAGCGCAAGCTGCGCAAGCAGGAGTTCGGGCTCGACGACTTCCTCGAGCAGATGCGCCAGGTGCGTCGCATGGGCCCGCTTCAGTCGTTGCTGGGCATGATTCCCGGGCTCGGCAAGGAGCTGAGCGGCGTCAAGGTCGATGAGCGTGAGTTCGACCGGATCCAGGCCATCATCCTGTCGATGACGCCTCAGGAGCGCCGCCATCCCGAGCTGATCAAGGGATCGCGCCGCCTGCGGATCGCTCGCGGCTCGGGCACCAACGTCCAGGCGGTCAAGCAGCTGATCAAGCAGTTCGAGCAGATGCGCAAGGTCATGCGCCAGGTCGCGCAGGGCCGGATGCCGGACCTCGGCGCCATGATGCGCCAGGCGCGTTGAGACGTCGCGGCGCACCGAAGCGGCCGCTTGAAGCTCGGGCACGCTAACCTCGACGGCGCACATGGCTGTACGACTACGACTTACACGCATCGGCGGACGCAAGAACCCGATCTGGCGGGTTGTCGTCGCCGATCAGCGCTCCAAGCGCGACGGGCGCGTCATCGAGACGGTCGGGCAGTACAACGCCCAGACCGAGCCCTCCACGATCGTGCTCGACGAGGAGCGCATCCGCGACTGGCTCGCCCGTGGCGCCCAGCCGACCGATACGGTGCGCAAGCTACTGCACACCCAAGGCATCCGATAGCTGTCATCGCCGACGTGAGGGATCTGCTCGAGTACCTGGCCCGCGGGTTGGTGGAGCAGCCCGACGAGGTCAGCGTTACCGAGGTGCAGGAGGACGATGGATCGATCGTGCTCGAGCTGTCGGTGGCCGACGACGATTACGGAAGCGTGATCGGGCGCGGCGGGCGGACAGCGGCCGCCTTGCGCACGGTGATCAAGTGCGCCGCGGTTCGCGATCGCCGGCGGGTGTTCGTGGACATCGTCGATTCGTAGCGGAGTCATGGGCGATTCCGGCGGATGGCTGCACGCCGGCCGGGTTGGAAGTCCGCACGGGCTCGACGGCAGCTTTCACGTGCGCGATCCGCGCCCGCAGCTGCTCGCGGAAGGCGCCTGGGTGGTAGTCCGGGGCCACGCGGCCAGGATCAACCGCCGGGCCGGTACCGACTCGCGGCCGCTGGTCCGTCTCGAGGGGCGCGAAGACCGCGACGCGGCCACGGAACTGCGAGGCGAGGATCTGCTCGTCGCGCGCGGCGACGCGCCGGAGCTTGAGGCCGACGAATGGTGGGCCGAGGATCTGGAAGGGTGTGCGGTGCGTGACGGGACCGTGGCGGTCGGCACGGTTCGGCGGCTGCTGGCACTGCCCTCCTGCGAGGTCCTCGAGGTGAGCCGCGACGACCGGGACGACCTCCTGGTCCCGCTGATCAGTGACGCAGTTCGCCGGGTCGACGTCAGGCGGCGTGAGATCGACGTCGACCTTGGGTTCCTGGGGGAGACGTGACGCTGGAAATCGACGTCTTCACGCTGTTCCCCGAAGCCTTCGCATGGTTTCAGTCCCAGCGGCACGTTGCCAATGCTCTGGCTGGTCCCCTGCGGCTCCAGTACGTGAACTATCGCGATCACACGCCGCTGAGCGCGGGCCAGGTCGACGACACTCCGTTCGGAGGCGGCGCCGGCATGGTCCTGCGTGTCGATGTCGCCGAGGCCGCGCTGCGGGCGCGCTATGCGCGCGACCCCGTAGAGCTGCGAGGCGATCGGCGTGTGGTGGCGCTGACCGCGGGCGGGAGGCTGCTCGATGAGGCGCTGGTGCTCGAGCTGGCCGGCGAGCGCGCGCTGACCGTGCTGTCCGGGCGCTACGAGGGCTTCGATGAGCGGATCCTCGAGCACTTCGCGTCCGATCAGGTCTCGATTGGGCGCTACGTCCTCGCCGGCGGCGAGCTGCCCGCGATGGTGCTGTGCGACGCGGTGATCCGCAAGCTTCCTGGAGCCCTTGGGCATGAGGACTCGGCGACCGAGGAATCGTTCAGCGCGGCGCTCGAGGGCGCCCCTGAATACCCGCACTTCACCCGTCCGGCCGAATATCGCGGATGGAAGGTCCCCGACGTGCTGCTGTCTGGTCACCACGCTCAGATTCGCGCGTGGCGTCTGGCCCAGAGCCACGCGCGCCGCGAGCGCTGACGGCATCGGGAAAACGCGTCTCCGCTACCATAGTCCGCTCGTCGCGGGCGGGGCCTGCGTATTGCGCTCTGAGCGCCCCCTCCTCCGGCCAGACCGCCGGGCCCGCCGCGCTGATTTGCCATGAGCACTGTGATCGACAGCCTGGAGCGTGCACAGCTCCGTCGAGTACCGACGTTCGACGCCGGGGATCGGCTCCGCGTTCACTTCCAGGTCATCGAGGGCACGCGGCGCCGTACGCAGGTGTTCGAGGGCGTGGTCATCAAACGCCAGGGCCACGGTGCTCGCGAGACCTTCACGGTTCGCAAGCAGTCCTTCGGCGTCGGGGTGGAGCGGACGTTCCCGCTGCACTCGCCGAAGATCGAACGGATCGAGGTCGCCGCGCGCGGCGACGTGCGCCGGGCCAAGCTCTACTACCTGCGCGGTCGCGTCGGCAAGCGGGCGCGGGTCCGCGAGCGCCGCTCGAGCAGACCGGAGGAGTTCGTCGAGCGCGAGCTCCTGTACGCGCCGGAGCCAGAGGAGGCTCCGACGGACTCCGCGGCCGCGGAGGCAGTGGAACCAGCCGAGGACTCGGTGGCCGGGGAGGCCGCGGAGACGCCTCCCGAGGCCGAGGAGGCAGCATCGAGGCAAGAGGCCGAGGAGGCACCATCGGGGGAAGTCGCCCCTGAGGAGGCTCCCGAGCCCGAGCCCGAGGTCGTCGCGGAGGCGGAGCCGGAGACGGCTGCGCCCTCGGAGGCCAGCGAGCAACCGGAAGCGCCGGAGGCTGGCGCTGCCGATGAGCCAGCGGTCACCGAGCAGTCTGAGGCCGCGACTCGGGCCCCCACGGCCGACGAATAGGTGTGATCAAGAAAAAGAAGTCGGCCGTGAGCTCAGTGGTCGAGCTCGTGGTTATCGTCGCGATTGCGATCGGGTTGGCGCTGGCCATCCAGGCCTACGTCGTCAAGCCCTACCGCATCCCGAGTGGATCGATGCTCCCGACGCTACACATTGGGCAGCGCGTGCTGGTCAATCGGATCGGGACGCATTTCAGCCCGCCCCAGGTCGGCAACATCATCGTGTTCCACCCGCCCAAGAACTACGCCGCGGGGTGCGCCAACCCCAACCAGGGCGAGACGGAGTCCGGCCAGGACGGGCGGCAGCCGTGCGGTGTCCAGCAGAAGCAGGAATCGTCGGAGACGTTCATCAAGCGCGTGGTCGGTCTCCCAGGCGATCGGATCTCGATCCGCAACGGTCATGTGATCCGCAACGGCAGGCCCGAGCAGGACTCGTACACGATCCCCTGCGACGGCAGCGGCTCCTGCAACTTTCCCGGCACGATCACGATTCCCCGTGGCGATTACTACATGATGGGTGACAATCGCCCGGACTCCGAGGACAGCCGGTTCTGGGGTCCGGTGCCCAAGGCTTGGATCATCGGCAAGGCGTTCTTCACGTATTGGCCCCCGGATCGGATCGGCATCCTTTAGGCAAACGATGGCCAGGTCCGGTAGCTCATCGAAATCGCCGATGAAGTCGTTGATCGAGCTCGTGCTGACGGTGGCCATCGCCGTCGGACTGGCGCTGCTGATCCAGGCGTTCATCGTCAAGCCCTATCGCATCCCCAGCGGATCGATGGAGCCCACCCTGTCGATCGGCCAGCGCGTGCTGACCAACCGTTTGATCAACCACCCGAGCGTGGGGGACGTCGTGGTGTTCCACCCCCCCAAGGGCGCGGACCCCGCTCAACCGGTGTGCGGCAACCCCAACCAGGGTGCCGGGCATCCACAGGCGTGCGACAGGCCGACCTCCGGCGAGTCGAGCCAGACGTTCATTAAGCGTGTGGTCGGGGGCCCTGGCGATCGGATCTCGATCATGAACGGGCACGTGATCCGCAACGGCGTCCATGAGAAGGACTCCTACATCGAGCCCTGCGGACCAAATCCTGACTGCACTTTCCGAGCACCGATCGTGATTCCGCCCGGCGATTACTTCATGATGGGCGACAACCGTGGCGATTCCGAAGACAGCCGTTTCTGGGGACCCGTCCCGGACAAATGGGTCATCGGCGTTGCGTTCTTCACGTACTGGCCACCGGACCGCATCGGCTTCCTCTAAGCGCTCGTCGCGCTCCAAGCGTGCGGCACGCAAGCTGTTCGCCTTCGACCGGGGACTCGGCTTCCGCTTCATCGCCGGGGCCGACGAGGCCGGGAGAGGCTGCCTGGCCGGGCCCCTGGTCGCCGCCGCCGTGCTGTTCGACCTCGAGCGCATCGGCCCTGGCGAGGTGCGCGCGCTCGGCGCGCTCAACGACTCCAAGCAGCAGACCCACGAGGCCCGGGCCGAGCTCTATCCGGTCATCCTGCGGTTCGCCGCCAAGGTGGCCGTGGTGACCAGGTGCGCGCCTGGGATCGACGCCCGCGGGCTCCACGTGACCAACCTCGCGGCGCTGCGTGACGCGCTGGCCCGGGTGGCGTGCCCCCGGTGCGTCTGCCTCAGCGACGGTTTCCCGGTGGCCAGGCTGGACCACGAACAGCGCGCCGTGATCGGCGGCGATGCCAAGAGCGCCGCGATCGCGGCCGCCTCCGTGATCGCCAAGGAGACGCGCGATCGCTACATGCGCCGGGCCGACACCGCCCATCCGGGATGGGAATTCGCCCAGCATGTCGGCTACGCCACGCCGGAGCACCGCGAGGCGATTGAGCGGCTGGGCGTGTCGCCCCTGCACCGGCTGTCCTTCCAGTCGGCGGCCTACCAG
>CAWCNP010000017.1:0-88959 GCA_963796885.1 uncultured Solirubrobacterales bacterium | reverse complement strand
GCCGATCGCCACCCCGCGGCTTACCCCTGAGCTACGCGGGGCCCGTCGCCGCTACGCTCGCGCGATGCGTCGAGTCCTGCTCCTCGCCGTGAGCGCAGCCGTCTTCCTGACGCCCGCCACGGCCGCTCGTGCCGCCGTGTCGGTCACCCGCGGTCGGGTTGTGATTGGCGGGCGGGGAGCTTTCGTGGTTGTCGATCGTCAGCCGTTTCGTTTGCGGATCGTCACGAGCTCCGGACGGTCGGCGCTGTCCGAGGTGGCCAACCGCCTGCCCGCGCCAGCGGCGCTGGCGCCGACCGCGGACCCGGTGGCACCGGGGATCGAGCCGACACGGAGCGGCCAGCTGTACGCCCCGCTGGCGTTCCTGGTCGGCCGGCTGGCGGTCAACCAGTACCGCGGCGGCGTGTGGGGCGGCAACCTGATGAGCGGCGAGCGCTCCGGCGTGCAGTACTCGGCGCGCCGGGTGACCGCGGTTCATCGGCACGGCCCGGGCGCCAGCCTCACCGTCTCGACCAACGATCCCTCGGGCAGGACGCTCCGGGTGGACATCGCGCCGGCGCAGGATCGCTCGTTCCGCGTGGTGGTGACGTCGCATCCGGCCACCGGCGTCGCGCTCATGTCCGACTCGTTCGCGTCCCCGCGCAGCGAGGCGTTCTACGGGTTCGGCGGCCGTCACAACGCCCTGGGCCAGCATGGGGAGACGCTGTCGAGCTTCGTCGAGGAGGAGAATCTGCCCGGGCTCGGTACGCCGGGATCTCCGTCTGGGCAGCTGTTCCCCAACGGTCCGACCGCCGCCTATTACCCGCAGGCTCAGTTCATCTCGTCGCGTGGTTACGGCTTCCTGCTCGCCCAGCCGGAGCTCGCGTGGTTCAGGCTCGACTCCGATCGACCCACCGCCTGGAGCGTCGCCGCGGCGGGACGATCGCTGCGCTACGTCGTGAGCCCCGGAAGCGCGGCGCGGACGATCGGGTCACTCACCGCCATCGCCGGCCGCCAACCGGCACCGCCGGCCTGGGCGCTGGGGCCGATGCTCGATCGCCTGGTCAAGAACTCCGGTGAGACGGAGGCCGACTACGAGAACGAGCTGAGTGCCGACATCGCCAACATCGACCGCTTCCGCCTGCCCCTGAGCGCATACCGGATCGAGGGATGGGGATTTCGCGACCGTGACAACGACGGCATCGCGCTCCACACGTTCGTCAGCTTTTCCGCCCAGGCGAAGATGGTCTCCAAGCTCCGCGCGCGGCACATCCACCCGCTGGCATACCTGCGCCCGTGGATCACCCCCGGCTCGGCGCCCGACCGCGCGCGTCTGACCGTGCGCACCGCCACCGGCCGGACCTACCTGACCACGGGGACCAGTGATCAGCGCATCGCGCTGCTCGATTTCACCAATCCGGCCGCGGTCCGGTTCTGGCGCCGCGAGGTCGCCAGGATGCTGAACCTTGGTTTCGACGGGTTCATGGCCGACTTCGGCGAGGAGATCCTCGCCGATATGCACTTCGCCGACGGCGAAACCGGCTTGGCCATGCACAACCGCTATCTGATCCTCTACATGCGAGCCACGCGCGATGCGGTGGCGGCCTACGAGCGCTCCCACCCCCGCCGCCGGATCTGGTTCTTCAACCGTGGCGGCTACTCCGGCACTCCCGGCTCAGCCGCCTACGAAGGCGGGAACTTCCCCGGCGATGAATCGACCGACTGGAGTCAGGCCGCCGGTCTCGCCTCGCTCACACCCGACATGCTGAACCGCGCCATCGGTGGCGCCTACGGCTATGCCACGGACATCGGTGGCTATTTCGACTACACCACACCACCGACGACCAAGCAGCTGTTCCTGCGCTGGGCCGAATGGGCCGCGCTGTCGCCGATCTTCCGTCTGCACGGTTCCGGGCGGGCCGGGACGCACACGCCGTGGTCCTACGACCTGCAGACGGTCAGGGCGTTCCGGGCGCTGTCGCAGCTTCACGAGCGAGCGGCGCCGCTGATCCTGAGGCTGTGGCGAGCCGCCGACCGTACCGGGGTGCCGCCCACCCGTCCGCTGTGGCTCGAATTCCCAGGCGACCCGCGCGCGCGGGCGGTGCAGCAGGAATGGACGCTCGGCGACGACGTGCTCGTCGCGCCGGTTACCAAAGCGGGCGCCAACAGCCGCTCGGTCTACTTTCCCGCCGGTTGCTGGCGAGACCCCCAGACGCTCGTCACCAAGCGCGGGCCACTCAGCGCGACGGTCGGCGCGCCGCTCACGAGCCTGCCGTACTTCGTCCGGTGCGGCACCCACCCGCTCGGGCGCTGAGTCAGCCCGACGGTGGTGTCCAGGAAGCGCTCATCGAGAGGGGAGCGATCAGGCCACGACGGACCAGGTGCCGGCACGAACGATGCCAGCAGTCCTGCGGCTGCGGAGGCCACGCCGAATGTCACGATTCCGACCAACAGCGCGCGTCGGCGCCCGAAGATGTCGCCTATGCGTCCGCCCAGGATGAACAGCGATCCCAGCGAGAGCATGTACGCGCTCAGCGTCCACTGCACATCTTCTGTTTGCCGACCGCGGAATGGTTGCAGATCCGTACCGCGTACCGATGTCAACTCCCGCGTACAGTTGGAACATGGCCGCCGCCAAGCTGTACTCGTTCGAGCTGTCGCATCCGTCGATGGCGGCGCGGGCGATGCTGGAGCTCAAGGGCATCGAGTACCGGACCGTGAACGTGCTGGCGGGCAGCCAGCGGATCCATCTGCGCCTAGCCGGCTTTCGCGATGGCACCGTGCCCGCGTTGAAGCTGGACGGTCGACGCGTCCAGGGTTCACGGCGCATCTCGCGTGCTCTCGAGCAGCTCCGGCCCCAACCGCCGCTGTTTCCGGGCGACCCGGAGCTCCGGCGGCGGGTGGAGGAGGCGGAGCGTTGGGGGGACGAGGAATTCCAGTCGGTGCCGCGGGTCAGCCTGCGCTGGGCGCTGGTGCGCGATCGAGCCCTGCGGGAATGGTTGGCCGAGGAGTCAGGCTTGCCGGCGCCGGCGATGAGCGCCCGGACGAGCGGGCCACTCGCTCGCTACTACGCCCACGTCATAGATGCCGACGAGGCCGCGGTCCGGCGAATCCTGCGGGAGATGCCGGACATGCTCGACCGGGTCGACGTGCTGCTCGACGACGGAACGATCGGCCTCGACCCGCCGAACGCGGCGGCGTTCCAGATCCTCTGCACCGTTCGGGCTCTCGACGCCTTCCGTGACTTTCACGAGCTCGTCAGCGCCCACCCGGCGGCGGCCGCTGCGCGTCAGCTGTTCCCGCGCTACCCGGAGCCGATTCCGCGGTTCCTGCCGCCGGATCTGGCGGCTGGGCTTGGTCGTTGACGTGATGCGATTGGTTACCGCGGGCGAAAGACGACGACGGGGATCTCGCGATCGGTCCGGGTCTGGTAGGTGTCGTAGTCGGGCCACACCTCGGTCATGCGCTGCCACAGACGTGATCGCTCGGCGCCGGATGCGGTTTGCGCTCGGACCGGAATCCGCTCGCGCTTGACCTGGATGGTGGCGTTGGGGTCGGCGGCGAGGTTCTTGTACCAATCGGGATGATCGGGCGCCCCGCCCTGCGAGGCCACAACGACCCAGGTGTCGCCGTCCTCCCGGTAGATCAGCGGAGTGGTCCGTTCCTGGCCCGACACGCGGCCGGTGGTACTGAGCAGCAGGATCGTCGTGCCGCGCCACTCGTACCCGAGCTCTCCGCCGCTCTCCTGATACGCGCGCACATGCTCGGCGCCGAACAGGTCGCGGCCAAATGGGTTGGGATCCTGGGGCACGGCGATAGGCTACCCGTTGCGGACCTCGATCAAGACGTCCTGAACCGCCTGCGTGATCGCATCGGGCCGCTGGTACTGGACCATATGCCCGGAATCCTCGAGCACGCGGTGCTCGCCCGAGGTGACTGACCCGGCGAGCTCGGCGTGGAGCTCGAGTTTGTGGGCCATCAGCAGGCGCGCCAGCTCGGCGGAGATCGGCAGCGGTTCGACCGCCGCGCCGGTGAGCACGATCGTTGGGACGTCGGGAAGCGGGCCGGCACGCCGGACCTCGTTGCCGACAGCGTCGAGAGCGGACGTCTCGGCGATCGCGGCCAGCAGCTTGTCCGGATCGAGGTGGCGGTCGACCAGCTCCTCGCGCAGCGAGTCAGGCCAGCTCGCGTACACCCGCTCTGTCTGTGTCCTCGCCGCGGCAATCTGAGGGGGCGAGAAGGATCGCTCGCGGAGCATCCGCTCCGCCGCCGCCCGCTGGCGCGCCTCAAGATCGCGCAACTGCACGGGCATCCGCGCGGCCAGGTCCTCGTGGGACGGCTCGACGAGGACGAGGCCGGCGACGTCATCCGCGAATCGCTGCGCATACCGGCGGACGTAGAGCCCTCCGAGCGAGTGCCCGACGAGCACGTACGGTCCCGCCAGTTCAGCGGCGCGCAGCACCGCCCGCATATCGTCGGTCGCCCGCGCCGCCGTGCGTGGCGCGGCGTCCGGATCGCTCCAGCCGTAGCCGGCGCGGTCGTAGACCACACAGGCGGCGAACTCGGACACCGCCTCTTGAACGTGGATGTAGTCAAATCCGAAGTTGCCCGCCCCGGCCTCGATCACCACCGCCGGCGATCCGGCGCCCGCTCGATGCAGCATCAGGCTGCGTCCACCGACGTCGTATAGCTGGCCCACTGGCGGGGGCATCGCGCTAACCCCCGGCACGCGGAGGCGGGGGATCTGAGCGCGACTCGCCGGAACGGTCGCGCAACGCCCGTACGGCCCGCGTTGCGTCCCTCAGCGGCCGGGTCAGGCGCCAGCTGGCGGATCCTTCGTAATAGCCCCGCAGCTCATCAAGCGCGCGCTGGCGGTCGCGTTCCACCTGGACCACGTTGTGCCTGACGGCCATGAATTCACGCGGGTCATCGGATGGCCGGGCCAGATCGGCTGGGGTGAGGCGAACGTCGCGCTTCTCGAGCAGAACCAGGGTTTGCCAGTGGAACTCAGGCACTACGCCCACGATGCTGAACGCGCGCCCCCAGTGCTCGCGCACCCACCAGTCCGACATCAGGACGATCGGGCCGCCGTCATTCCAGCCCTGGTCTCGCCGCAGCACGTTCATCCCCACGCGATCCTCATCCCACGGCTCGCCGGTGAAGATCTCGCCGTTCCAGCGCCCCATGTAGGTAGCCGCCAGCAGTCCGCCCGGCTTGAGGAGCTTGTGAAGCTCGACCAGCCACTCGAGCGACCTGTCGGTCAGATGGGTGAAGACCGACAACGCCCAGATCAGGTCGAACGTCCCGTGCTCAAGGCCGAGCGGCGGGTCTGGCCGGTTGCGCATCGCGCGTAACGGCGGGCTGAGGTTCGCCTGAAGCCACGCGATGCTGGCCGTGTCGATGTCTGCTCCCCAGAGCTCGGCGGACTCGGCCTCGGGGAGAAAGTGCCGCAGCGTGCCACCGGCGCCGCACCCGAAATCCAACACCCGCTTGCCTGCGAACGACCACCCCTCGGGCAGCAGTCTGAGCAGGGCGACCTTGCTCTCAGCTCCCACGGTGTCGTAGGCCGCGAGTGGATCGGGCCGGCCGGTCAGGCCACCCGTCCGGCGAGCCAGCACGAGTGGTGGGCGGGGCAGCGTCATCGCCGACATTGTCGCCTCGATGCTTCGCTCGTACACCGGGACAAAGATCGGGGGTCGATGTCAGGGGGTCTGCCCGATGTACGGGCCGCGGATCTCGCGGACGATCCGTCGACACCGATTCAGAGGAGACCATTCATGACTCAGGCACTTTCCAACCCCACGACGACACCGGCGCCCGCGGCCATCGAGGAGCTTCGAGGAGCCGTCAAGGGAAGCGTGGTGATTGCCGGCGATGAGGGCTACGAATCCGCGGCCCGCATCTGGAACGGCGCCCACGACGACCGACGGCCCGCTGTGGTGGTCGCCTGCTCGGGGGCGGCCGACGTACTCGCCGCCGTCGCATTCGCGCGTGCCTACGAGCTGCCGATCGCCGTTCGAGGCGGCGGTCATAGCGTCGCGGGCTTCTCGACGGTCGAAGACGGCATCGTCATCGACCTCGGGCCGATGAACGAGGTTCGCGTCGATCCGGCGGCTCGCCGCGCGACGGTCGGCGGCGGCGCCGTGTGGGCCGATGTCGACCACGAGACGCAGGCTCACGGACTGGCCACGACCGGTGGCCTGGTGTCGAGCACCGGCGTCGCCGGCTTCACGCTCGGCGGTGGCATCGGCTGGCTGATGCGCAAGCATGGACTGGCCTGCGACAACCTGGTGAGCGCCGACGTCGTCACCGCTGACGGTGGGCTCATCCATGCCAGCGCGATCGAGCACGCCGACCTGTTCTGGGGCCTGCGCGGAGGCGGGGGCAACTTCGGCATCGTCACGCAGTTCGAGTTCGAGCTCCACGACCTCGCCCCGCTCATCTACGCCGGCCCGATCTTCTACCCGGCGGAGCTCGCGCCCGATCTTCTGCGTCGGTTTCGCGAGTGGGCACCGAGCGCCTCGGACGACATCACGGCCCTGGTCAACCTGACCAGCGCTCCGCCGCTGCCGGTGATCCCCGAGGCCTGGCACGGTCAGAGGGGGGTGGCCTTCGTCGCCGCTTCGGCCGGACCTCTCGATGAGGCCGAGTCCCAGGTCGGCGTCTTCCGGGCCATAGGCGAGCCGATCGCGGATCTGCTTGGCCCGATGCCCTACAAGATGATCCAGACCCTGCTCGATCCGTTGTGGCCGCGGGGGATCAACGCCTATTTCAAGTCGACCAATCTTGGCCGGCTCGACGACGCGCTGATCGACCGCCTGCGCGCCGTCCACGAGCAGGCTCCCGGTCATCAATGCGAGCTCCACGTGCATCAGATGGGGGGCGCCGTGGCTCGTGTCGGCGACGCCGACACAGCGTTCTCCGAACGCTCGATGCCGTATGTGCTCAACGCCGTCACGGGATGGCACGAGCCCGACATGACGAGCGCCCACGTGGACTGGGCTCGTTTCGCGGTCGACGCCGCCGGCGACGCCTCGACGGGCCGGGCCTACGTCAACTTCCTCGGCGATCAGGACGCCACCCGGCTGATGTACGGCGAGGAGACCTACCGGCGACTCGAGGCACTAAAGGGCGCATACGACCCGAGCAACGCGTTCCGGCGCAACCAGAACATCGAGCCGCCCGCTGGTGCGGAGGAGTGATCGCGGTGCCCTAAAAGGGCTGGGAAGAAGTTGCGGCTTCCGGACGTCTCTACTCACGACAACAGTCATCTGATGTCTGATGATTACTGAGGACGGAAGCTATGACAAATCCAAGCCAACTCACTTATATTGCGGCTCGCGAGCACCTGGCAGACCTGACCAGGTCGGCGGAGCAGGCGCGGCTCGCCGGCGCCGTCGGCAAGAGCCGAGAGGACTCCGGGCGGCGCGGTCTGATCGCCCGGCTCGCCACTCGCCTTGCGCGTCGCCCTTCGCGGAGTACCACCAGCGCGCCCGCCGTCGCGCCGCCCGGTTACGTCGAGCCGTGACAATCTCCGGCTCGGGGACCTCTCGCACTGGAGAGGCCGAGCCAAGGAGATTGAATCGTGTTCGATGTGATCGTGGTCGGTGGAGGGTTCGCCGGTGTTACCGCCGCGCGCGAGGCGGCCCTCCAGGGAAGGTCGGTCCTGCTGCTGGAAGCCCGCGAGCGACTCGGTGGGCGTACCTGGAGGTCCGATTGGGACGGCCAGGAGATCGAGTACGGCGGCCAGTGGGTGCATTGGCACCAGCCGCACACGTTCTCTGAGATCACTCGCGCCGGCCTGGCGATCGAATTGGACGCGGAGGCGGATCACGTCGGCTGGTACGTCGGCCAGGAACGGCGCTCAGCGACGATGGACGAGCGCAACGCGGTCGCCGCGCGAGGATGGGACAAGTTCGTCGAGGGTGTCGAGGAAGCCCTTCCGATGCCGCACGACCCGCTCTATGCGATCGACAAGCTGGCCACGTTCGACCGGTTGACGATGTCCGAGCGCATCGACCAGCTCGACATCTCTCAGGAGGAGCGTGACGTCCTGTGGGCCGAGCTCGAGTCCCTGGCTCACGGCCCACTCGACGATGCCGGAGCGGTGGCCGTGCTTCGGTGGCACGCTCTGTCCGGGTACAGCCTCGAGTTGACGCAGATGACCGGCGGTTACGTCTCGCTTGTCGACGGGACCCGAGGGCTGTTGAGCGCAATTGCCGCCGGTGCTCCGTTCGAGCAGCGCCTGGGAGTCGCCGCAGCCGGGATCCTCCAGCGCGACGATCATGTCGAGGTGGAGATGCACGGCGACGGCTCTGGGCTTACCGCGCGGGCCGTCGTGGTCGCCGTCCCCCTCAACACCCTCGGACGGATCTCCTTTTCACCGCCGCTGTCCGAGGCGAAGCGTGGAGGCATCGAGCTGGGGCAGGCCTCGCGCGGCATCAAGATCTTCATCCGAGCCCGCGGGGAGCCTGCCGTCAACAACGCGCTCCGCCCGGGCCATCCGTTTGGCCACATCTCCACCGCCCGCCAGCTGGCGGATGGGACGCAGCTTCTGATCGGCTTCGGATTCGACGCCAGCATCTGCCATGAGCAGGACCTCGGCTGGGTGCAGCGGTCGATGGACGCCATCGTTCCCGGTTACGAGGTCCTCGAGGCGACCGCGCACGATTGGCTGAACGACGAGTTTTCCAGTGGGACTTGGGCGATCCACCGGCCGGGCTGGTACGAGCACCATCACGCGGCAATGCAGGAGCCCGAAGGGCGCGTGCTGCTGGCCGGCTCGGACTTCGCCAATGGCTGGGCCGGGTTCATCGATGGTGCGATCGAGTCCGGGCGGCGAGCGGGAGCGTGGGCGGCAGCGCGGAGCAGCTGAGCGCGCGAGCCAAGATAGGTACCGGTCGGCGGCAACATAGGTGGTCCTCCCGATGCGCTTCCCGGTGCACGCGCGTAGCTTGGTGACAGGGCACAGCCGATCCCGCCGACCGACAGCCGCGGGATCTCTCTAACCACTAAGGAGGACAGATGCGACGGGCTTTGATCACGCTGCTGCTCGCTGCCGCGGGCGCGAGCATCGTCGTTGCCGTGGGCGCCTCTGCGTCGGTGCATAGGGGGAGCAACTCGTCTCCTCGCCGCGCCGCGGCGCACTCGAGTCAGGCAAATCTCACGGCGGATGTTGTCGCGGCGCGCTTGGCCACCGCCAAGTACGCGACGAACCTGGCTCGAGCGAAGGCCAATGGCTACGGAATCATCACGCGGATGATCCCCAACATGGGGTTCCACTTCATGAATCCGTCGGTGAAGGGGTTCAACGTCCGCAAGCCGCCGATCCTCGTCTATGAGCATCACGGCCACGCGTGGCAGCTGGGCGCGCTGGAATGGGTGTTCACGTCCAAGCCGGCCAAGCCCCCGCTGCCTGGCGCCAAGTACGGCGTCTTCGGCGCCGCCTGCCACTACGTCGACGGAACCCTGGTGTTCCAGACCGTCCAGTCGAAGTGCGCGGCAAAGAGCCCGCAGACAGGGGCCAAGTTCAACTTCTGGCACCCGCGGCTCATCACCCTGCATTTCTGGATCTGGTACCCGAACTCCGCGGGTATCTACAGCGGGACCAACCCGATGGTGGCCCCGTTTAACCACGGGTAGACGACACGGCACCGAGCGCCCGTCACCCCTCCGACGGGCGCTCGGTGGCCGAATCCGGACGCATGGCCACGCACGGGAAGGTTTTTGGGGTTGTGGGGGTCTTGGGTGGTGTTCGGTTTGGTCGAGTGTTTGGAGTCTTGGTGATGAGGGTTTTGCGTGTTGTTGGTGGTGTGGGTGGGGTTGTTGGTGGTGTGTGTGGTGGTGGCGGCGTGTGGGTCGTCGTCGGGGTCTTCGTCGGCGTCTTCGTCGGGTTCGTTTTCGGGTTCGTCGGGGGGTAGGTCGGTGTGTTCGGGGGGGTGTGCGAAGGCGTGGCCGCCGGTGTTGGCGGGTTCGATGCCGTCGGCGGGGTCGGGGGTGGTGGCGTCTGATTTGGGGTTGGTGGCGCGGTCGGGTGGGGCGAAGCAGGTGACGTATAAGGGGCATCCGTTGTATTACTTTGTGGCTGATACGGCGAAGGGGGAGACGAAGGGTCAGGGGAATGATGGGTTTGGGGCGAGGTGGTGGTTGGTGGCGCCGTCGGGGAGTGCGATTACGGCGTCTGGTTCTTCGGGGTCGAGCAGTTCCTCCGGCGGCGGCTGGGGCTAGGAACGCTGCCTGAAGTCCTCAAACATCCGAGTTCCGGTGCCCGCGTCGACGCGGGCACCGCCGCGCTCGGGGAGGCCCCGGAGCCGGACGATGGATCCCGGCCCGCCGACGACCGACCGATCGGGTCGTGGGCGTTCTTGGGTGTCGCGGTGGCCTCGTTCGGCGGCCCGCTGGCCCTCGCCGCACTGGTCACGCCGGGGTTGATCGCGGATGCGAGCGATTCGGCTGGCCTCGCCGTCATGGCCTCGCTTGTGGTGTTCACGCTGCCGCTCGTCCTGTGGTTTCGCTACTCGCGCCACATCGCCGGCGCGGGTGGGCTATACGGCTTCGTCGAGGCGGCCGCGGGTCGCCGCGTCGCGCTTGTCCAGGCGGCCATCTGGATCTTCAGCTACATGCTGTACCTCGTCTACACGACGGTCCAGATCGTCTACGACCTGCTGCCCAGTGTGCTCCCGGGTGTGCGCAGCTACCAGACATTCCTCGCCCTGGGCATACCTGTCGCGCTTGCCGCCGTCATGATCGCGGGGCGCGCTGCCGCGTTGATCGTGCTCGGGGTAATGGCCGCCGGCCAGCTGGCCCTGGCCGGGATCCTCGATGGCGTGACCGTGGCACACATCTCCACTCCGGCCTCGAGCTTCGGAGCGTCCGCGTCCGCCGGACCTCTGGCCAAGGCGAGCGTGCAGAGCTCGTTGCTCTACATCTGTGGGAGCCTGCCGCTGTTCCTCGGTGGCGAACTGGCCCGGCCCGCCCGCACGATCCGTCGCGGCATCAGCGGCGCGTACGCGCTCACCGGCCTGGTGGTCCTGCTTGCCGTGGCACCGTTGGCGGCTGCGCCGGGGCTGATGCGGACCGAGGTGCCGGGCGTGACCGTGGCGCAGGAGTTCGCGGGCTCGAGCCTCGCCCACGCGATTGGCATCGGAGTCGCAGTCAGCATCGCCGGTGTGATGCTGTGCGAGTACCTCGCGCTGACCCGGCTCGTCCACGCGATTGGCCGCTGGCGGCTGCGCCCGATCGCCATCGGCATCGGTGTCGCCACGGTCCTGGCGGCCCCGTTCACGCTGATCGACCCCGACGGCTTCTACGACACCCTGGCCAAGCCCTCGCTGGTCGCGCTGTGGCTGAGCCAGCTCATCGTGTTTCTGGTCTATCCGCGCTTTGCGCGCAAGCACGGACAGCGCCCCGTGCCCGCGTGGACGATCAGCATCCTGGCCAGCAGTTTGGCGCTCTACGGGCTGTGGACCGCCCTGCAGAGCTCATCCAGCTGAGACCCACGCGCCGGGCGAGTGCGTCACCGGCTCCGGTCAGTCCTGGCCCGCGCGGTCGGGCAGCCGGAGCTCGCGACCGGGGAAGGGCGGCGGAGCGCTCCGGTAGCTGGGCGGAGTGAGCGAGAGCCCAATCGGGTTTCGCGGGAGCCGGATCGCTCCGCTTCCATCGATCGGAACCTCGACCGTCGGCTCAAGGCCGAGCTGCTCGGCCAGGGCGAACGCGCCCGCGATGTCGTTGACCACGCCGGCCGGCACACGCGCGGCCATCAGGTCACGCACCCACTCGGAGGCGGTGCGGGTGGCCAATCGATCGACGATCTTGACGCGCAGCTCGGCGCGGTGGGTGAGGCGATCCGGGTTGGTCGCGAACCGGGCGTCGGTGGCGAGATCGGGCAGGCCCAGGACCTCGGCCAGCGCCGCGAACTGGCGATCGTTGCCCACCGCCACGACGAGCTCTCCTTCTCGACACGGATACAGCTCGTAGGGCGAGATGCTGGGATGGGCGTTACCGATCCGCTCGGGCACGACGCCGGCTGCAGTGAACGCCGAGGCCTGGTTGACCAGCGCGGCCAGCAGCGAGCTCAGCAGGTTGACCTCGACCCGCTGCCCCTCGCCCGTCAGGTCGCGATGGCGCAACGCGGCCACAATGCCCACCGAGGCGAACAGCCCCGCGATCACATCGACCAATGCCACCCCGACCTTCTGTGGCTCCCCGGCCGGGTCGCCGGTGATGCTCATCAGCCCACCGACGGCCTGGACCAGCAGGTCGTAGCCCGGCATCTCGGCTCCGCCGTGCCGGCCGAAGCCCGTCACCGAGCAGTAGACCAGCCTCGGGTGCTCAGCGTGGAGCTCCGTCCAGCCGAGTCCCAGCCGGTCCATCACGC
This sequence comes from uncultured Solirubrobacterales bacterium, assembly GCA_963796885.1. Taxonomy (GTDB): domain Bacteria; phylum Actinomycetota; class Thermoleophilia; order Solirubrobacterales; family Solirubrobacteraceae; genus Palsa-465. The sequence continues at coordinate 76,607 of CAWCNP010000017.1, read as the reverse complement.
CCGGACGGAAGTTCTCCACGATCACGTCAGCCTCCGCCGTCAGCTGTCGCGCCCGCTCGAGATCGCCGGCCTCGGCCAGGTCGAGAACGATGCTCGACTTGTTGCGGTTGATTGCGTCGAAGTACGTCGCCTGTCCTTGCGCGTCGTGGGGAGGACCCCAACTTCGTGTCTCGTCCCCGCGACCCGGGCGCTCGACCTTGATCACCTCCGCGCCGAGGTCGCCCAGCACCATCGTCGCGAATGGGCCGGCCAGGATTCTCGAGAAGTCGACGATGCGAACGTCGCCCAGCGCCGAGGTCATGAGCCTGAGCCTACATGTGGCCCCCGCCCCGGGCTGGCCTCAGCCCGAGACCGGCGCCGGCCCGGTCGCCGACTTCCGGGCGGCGGTCCAACCGACCGCAGCGCCGATCAGGCCTCCGAGCACGAGCAGCGTGAAGCTGCGCAGCGGTCGGCGCTCCGCCTTCGCGGCGACGCCCTTCAGGGTGTGCTTGGCCGTCGCCTTCGCGGCCTTCTTTCCAACCATCACGCCGATCTTCGCCATTGCTCTCCTCCGGGTTGGCTCCAGTATTCCGTGTCCTACCCCAACAGGCCCTCGCCAACGAATCCGCCGGCTCGGGCACCTGGTGGGCAGGCGAAGATGGCGCTGCCGACATGCACGATGTGCGGATTCAGTGCATCCCTCGCCGCCAGACGACGCTGTATCGGGATGAACTGTCTGTGGGGATCGCGCTGGTAGCAGATGAACAGCAATCCGCCGGCGGGAGACTGCTCGCCGGCATCGATCCCGTTGGTGTACGAGTAGCCGCGCCGGAGGATGCGTTCACCCGCGTTGTAGCTGGCGCTGGCGAGCCGGATGTGCGCATTCTCGGGGATCACCGGACGGCCGTTGTTCCGCGCCGCCAGGTCGAGCGGGTCGTGCTCGTGCACCTCACCAAGGGGCGCGCCGGAGATCTTGTGGCGCCCGAAAGTCTGCTCTTGCTGATCGAGCCCGGTGTCGTCCCAGCGCCCGAGGTGCATCGCGATGCGTCTCACCACCATGTACGACCCACCGTGCATCCAGGTCGGTGAGTCCGGCGCGCCGGCCCAGACGAAGTCGTCGAGTTCGCGTTCGTCCTCGACCATGATGTTGTTGGTCCCATCCTTGAAACCCATCAGGTTGCGCGGCGTGGCCTGCCTCCGGCTGTTGGCGGTTCGCCCGAATCCGGCCAGCAACCAGCGAGGAGTGCCGACCGGCGAGGCCAGGCGAATCAGGTTGTGCACGGCATGGAACGCCACCTGCGGGTCCTCAGCGCAGACCTGCAGGCCGATATCGCCGCCGCACAATCGGGATTGGAGGGCATCGCCCGAGAACGACGGCAGCGTGACGAGCGGTCGGGGGCGGCGGTGGGCCAGACCAAAGCGGCCTGGGTGAAAGATGGCCGGACCCAGCCCCAACGTCACGGTCAGTCGCGAGGGCTTCAGGCCGACGGCTTCGCCGGTGTCAACCGGGGCCGCGGATCCGGTCCGCAGCGCGCCCACCGGTTGGCCGCGCGCCATACGCGCCGCCGCACTGGACAGGCGGTGCAGTAGCCATCGCAGGTCGCTGGCGGCGTCGGAGACGACATCCAGCGAGGCGAACTGGAGATGCTCCTGGGTTGGGGTGGCAATCCCAGCCTGATGCCGACCGAAGAACTCGACGCTGTCGGAGGTGACCGGCGTCGCGCCGTGTCGCTGCGCCGCAACGGCTCCGGACGAGAGTCCGAGTCCGGTCAGCCCCGTCAGACCCGCGGCCGAGAGGAATTTTCTCCGTGTCGACTCCGTTCGCACAGCGGAGGATCGTAGAGCCTGTCTCGCTCCGGCCCTCCGACGGCGTCCGGAGAGGGTTCACAGCCGCTCGGCCAGCCGACTGTGACGCCGGCCGGTGTCCGGCGTTCGGGCCGCTCGAGCGATCACCTCGCGCGTGCCGACCACGACCGTTGCCAACCGAGCGCGGGTCAGCGCCGTGTAGAGCATCTCCCGGCGCAGGAAAAACGAGCCTGCCGCCGGGTGCGCGACGATCACCGCCACCGGGAGCTCGATGCCCTGCCCCCGGTGCACCGAGCAGGCATACGCAAGGCGCAGCCTGTCAGCCTCCTCGGGCGGGAGCCGGAACACCGAATCCTCGGCGCCGAGCAGCAGGGCGCCGTCATCATCGCCGGCCGACACCTCATCGAGGAGGCGCAGCAGCGTTCCGTTCATCAACCCCAGCTCGTGGAGGTTGCGCCCCGTCATCATCAGCTTGTCGCCGATCCGCAGGCGTCCACCCCGAACTGGCTGGCCGGCTGGGTTGACCGCATCCCGCAGCGCGTCGTTGAGCGCGTCGATTCCGAGCTCGCCTCGGTACACGGGCGCGAACACCTGGATATCGGCAGTCGGATCGACCCCGTAGTGCCTTGGTAGGCGATCCGAGACGAGCGACACGATCTCCTCGCGTGCCGCACGCGGGTCCGCGCGCTCGATCAGGAACAGGTCCCGGCGCATCCCCTCGACCGCAGCGAAGTCCGGAGCCTGGCCTCGGCGGATTGCGTGCGCTCCCTGGACGATCATGCTGCCCGCGGCCTGCCGGAAGATGTGGGTCAGCCGCGTGGTCGGCACCGCCCCTGAGGCGACGAGCTCGGCGAACGGCTTGCCTGCCCCGACCGGCGCCAGCTGGTCCGCATCACCCACCAGCACCACGTGCGTGTGGCCGGCCACCGCGCGCAGGAGCGTGACCAGCAGCTCGAGGTTGGCCATCGACGACTCGTCGACGATCAGCAGGTCGCAGCGCAGCGGATCCTCCTCGTCGTGCGTTGGCCCCTCGCCCGGGATCCAGCCCAGCGCGGAGTGCACTGTGTAGGCGCTGACGCCGCTGGCCTCGCGCATCCGGATCGCGGCCCGCCCTGTCGGGGCGACGAGCAGCAGCCGTGCCCCCTGCGCGCCGGCCAGCGTGGCGATCGCCTTGATCGATGCCGTCTTGCCCGTTCCCGGTCCACCGGTGATCAAGGACAGTCGATGCTCGAATGCGCCGAGCACGCCGGCGCGCTGCTCGTCGGTCAGCTCGGTCGCACCGGCGGCGTCGGGCACTCGTAACCGTGGACTGGAGCCTCCCTTCACCATGTCGATCACCCGCGCGGCCAGCTCGGCCTCGAGTGCGGCCGTCTCGGCCCGATAGATCCACTGCTCCGCCCGGACCAGACCGCCGCCTTCCACGAACGACTCGATCTGCTCCGCCGACACCGGCGCGCCGAGCAGCTCCGCCAGCGCCCCCTGCAGCGACTCGAGCGGCAGGCAGGTGCTCCCGGCTCTCTCCGCTTCTGCCAACACATGCAGCGTGCCGGCGCGGGTCCGCTCCACGCTGTCGATCGGGGCATCGACAGCGCGGGCGATCCGGTCGGCGATCAGAAAGCCCACGCCGAACACGCTCGTCAGCTCGTAGGGGTTCTCGCTGACCACCCGGTGCGCCCCGGCGCCGTAGTGCTCGCTGATTCGCTTGACCAGGTACCCGAGGCCGTGCGGCGCCAGCAGCAGGTGAAGCTGTCGTGTCACGCGCAGCGCGTTCCAGGAGCTGGTCGCCTCGGTCGCCCGTCCGGCGCTGATCCCGACTGATGTGAACGCCGCGTACGGATCGCGGTCGATCGCCTCGAACACCGCGGCCACGCCGAAGCGGTCGACCAGAGCCTGCGCCCGCTTGGTTCCGACGTGCTTGACCCGGCGCAGGTAGGCGATCAGCGTCTCGGCATCGGCCGGCGGCAGCGGCCGCGCCTGCGACACCTTGACCTGCAGGCCATAGCGGCTGTCATCCACCCAGGTTCCAACGACGTGCGCACGTTCGCGCGCCTCGAGGTGGATCAGTGGGCCGACCAGTACGACCGGCTCGCCCTGCGCATCGTCGGCGTCGAGCACGGCCCACCCCGTGACCTCGCTGGCGTAGCGCGTTCGGCGCACGGTGACCTCGGCGTCGAAATGCTCCATCGCCAGGGACGTTAGCTGCGAAATCGCCGCGCTCATCGCGCCGACACAGAGTTGTTGGGAAACCCCACGGGAGGCCCTGCTTCGGGTCCTCATCAGCGGCGTTCGGCGCGCCGCACGGCGGCCTCGATGCCGTCACTGCCAATCAGGTTCTGAAACCCGCTGATCAGCGGCCGCACGGCGTGTAGCCCGAATCGGCCCTGGGTGCCGAACGGCTGGACCCGCACCTCCGAGTGCAGTGCGCTCCTGCCCTCACCGGGCTGTGCGACCCAGTTGGCGAAGGTCACCCGCGCGGTTCCACGCTCCGACCAGTCGCGGAACTCCTCCGGGTCGCTGAGCTTTGGATAGTCGCGGCGCAGCGTCCAGATCCGCCCCACGATTCCGCTGACCAGCCTTCCGCTGCCCTCCTCCAGAACCACGAAGGGCGGGCATCGGAACAGCTCGTCGAAGCGCTGTTCGGATCCCGTCCCCGGGATGCGCCAGCGCACCAGCCGCCCGAGCACGGCGGCGTCGCTGACAGTGATCGCCTCGGCTGCCCGCCACAGTTCCTCGGCCGTGGCGCTGCTCTCGCGGCTGTGGGCGACGCGCAGCGCGGGATTGGGCAGCCAGTGATCGAGGTCGGGCGTGGTCACCTCCACAGCCTCTTTCTAGCGATTCTTCGCGATCAGCCGTCCGCGGTGCCTCGCGATCACTCGTCGTTGACCGTTGTCCGCGATCATCCGTCCGTGCTTCGCCACGCCCTCGCCCCGGTTACCCCGGCCGCCGCGCACGCGCTCGGGCTCACGCGCAAGCTGGGACCCGGTGTCGGCGGCGTCGCGTTGACCTTCGACGACGGGCCCCACCCCGAGGGAACGCCGGCCGTGCTCGAGGCACTCGCGCGCGTGGGCGCGCGCGCGACCTTCTTCGTGATCGGTGAGCAGGTCCAACGACGCCCCCAGCTCGTGGCCAGGATCCTCTCCGAGGGCCACGTCGTGGCGCTCCACGGCTATCGCCACCGTCTGCAGCTGCGCCTGCGGGCCAACGACGTGGCCGCTGATCTGGCTCGCGGCCTGACCGTGGTGGGGGACGCGGCCGGGGAGTCACCGCGTCTGCACCGCCCGCCGTACGGCGTTTACAGCCCGGCCGGGCTGCGCTTCGCCCGGGCCAGCGGACTACGCCCGTTGTTGTGGTCCCGATGGGGCAAGGACTGGCGCAAGTTCACGACGCCCGAGCGAATCGCGCGACGGGCGATCGACGGCGCGGTCGCCGGCGATGTGATTCTCCTGCACGATGCCGACTTTTACAGTGCCAAGAAGTCGCATGTGCGGACCGCCCAGGCCCTGGGGTTGATTCTGGCAGAACTCAGCACGCGCGAAATCGGTACCGTCCTACCAGTCTGAGAGGCTTGCCTGCGCATGCGCGCACCTGACAGGATGCGCCAGCCTATGTGGGGAGCGCCGCCGCTGGCAGGCGGATTCGCGGAGCGATCTCCACGCCGGACGCGGCCGAGAAAATGACAACTGCTTCAACTACCCCCGATTACGCGCGGTTTGCGATCGGCTTCGACCACCGCGATCGCGCCCGATTGCACGCGCTGATCGACGAGGTGCTGGAATCCAACCGCTGGTCGGAGGCGTCGATGACCGCACGCTTCGAGGAGGCGTGGGAACGATCGAACGATCTGCCCGCAGTGGCGCTCTCGAGCTGGGCCGGCGGCGCGCTGGCGGCATTGCATTTCGCCGAGGTGCAGGGGGAAACCGTGCTGTGCCCGTCGAACACCTTTATGGCGACCCCGCTGGCGGCGATTCGGTCAGGGGCCCGGGTGGAGTTCGTGGACTGCAATCGCGAAGACCTGTGCATGTCGTTTGCCGACTTTGAGGCCAAGGCCTCCCGGTTGCGCCCACGCGCGGCGTTTCTGGTCCACATCGGCGGCCACATCGCCTTCGAGGTCGAGCAGATCGCCGAGTACTGCCGCGAAAACGGGATCTTCCTCATCGAGGACTGCGCCCACGCCCACGGCGCCGCGTGGAACGATCGCAAGGCCGGAACCTGGGGCGACGCCGGCGTGTACTCGCTGTACGCCACCAAGACGATCTCGACCGGCGAGGGGGGTGTGCTCGTCTCACGCCGGCCCGAGGTTTTAGACCATGCCCGCGCGTACCGAAACTACGGAAAGATGTCCTTCGAGGTCCACGGGTTGAATTTCCGGATGAGCGAGTTCACCGCTGCGCTGGGGCTGGTGCAGGTCGAGCGCCTGCCCGAGATCGTGGACTGGAAGAACCGGGTGGCCCGCGCCGAGCTCGACGGCCTCTACCCGAGCCGTCTGCAGCTGCCCGAGGGCATGATCTCCGGGCTGTACAAGTACATCGTGCTCGACTGGATGGAGCAGTCCACGGGCCGGGTGTACGACGAGCCCTGCCATCGGATTCTCGGTCACAATGTGGACCTGCCCAACACCGACTGGGTCGCGCGAAACCACTCGTGCGTACCGCTGTATTACCGGCCGGAAGGGCAATCACAATGAGAGTCTTAGTCACCGGCGGCTCCGGCTTCATCGGCTCGCATGTCGTCGACAAGCTCCGCGCCCGGGGCCACGAGCCGGTCATCTATGACTTGCGCCCGTCCCCCTGGCACGCGCCGGGGACGGTCGACACCGTGCTCGGCTCGATCACCGATCGTGAGGCGCTCGAGCGGGCCCTCCATAGCTGCGACGCCGTCGCCCACCTGGCTGCGGTGGCCGATGTCAACGACGTTCACGCCTCGCCGGAGGACGCCGAGCGGGTCAACGCCCGCGGCACGGTCACCGTGCTCGAGGCGGCCCGGCGCGCAGGCGTCAAACGGATCGTCTACGCCAGCACGATCTGGGTCTACTCGGACTGTGTCGAGGAAGCCGTGGACGAGGAGACGCTGCTGCCGGCGCCTTCGCACCTCTACACGAGCACCAAGCTGGCCGGCGAGCTCTACTGCAAGGCCTACCAGGAGCTCTACGGCATCGATTACACGATCCTGCGCTTCGGTATCCCGTACGGACCGCGCGCCCGTGAGGCCGCGGTGATCCCCGCCTTCGTCGGCAAGGCCATGCGCGGCGACCCGCTCACCCTGGCCGGAGATGGAGGCCAGTCGCGCCGATTCGTGTACGTCGAGGATCTCGCCGACGGCGTGGCCCTCGGGCTCAGCGACGTCGCCACCAACCGCGTCTACAACCTGGCCAGCAACGAAAACGTGACGATCAAGCAGATCGCCGAGCGCGTCCAGGAGCTGATCGGCGGGGTCGAGATCGTCTACACGCCGGCGCGACCGGGCGACTTCGGCGGCAAGGTCGTGTGCAGCAAGCGGGCCGAGGCTGAGCTGGGCTGGACGGCGCGCACGCCGTTCTCCGAGGGTGTGCGCCGCTACGTCGATTGGCGCCAGGAGCAGGCCGAGCGCGACGCCGCGCGCGAGGCGGAGGCGGTGATCCCCGCCGGCGAGCCCGACTCGGAGTCGCGGCCGAGACAGGTGCTGATCATCTCGGCCGACATCGGCGAGGGCCACGACCTGCCGGCCCGGGCGGTCGCCCGCGAGTTCAAGGACGAGGATCCCGACGCCCAGGTCTCGATCGTCAACGGGCTTCCGGCCATGGGCGTAATCCTGACCAAGGTCCTTCGCGAGAACTCGGCCTTCATGTTCCGCTGGGTGCCGTGGCTGTTCGACATCCAGTACACGCTCTTCATGTACTTCGCCCCGACGCGCTGGATAGCCAGGAAGCTGCTGACCTCCCTCGGCCGGCGCGGGCTGATGCGGCTGATCCGGGCCCACGATCCTGACCAGATCGTGTCGACCTATCCCGGCGTCACCGCCGTGCTCGGTGAGCTACGGCGCAAGGGCAAGCTCGACGTGCCCTGCTACTCCTCGATCACCGATCTGGCCGGGCTGCAGTTCTGGGCTCATCCGGGGATAGATCTGCACTTCGTCACTCATCCCGAGTCGATCGAGGAGGTCGAGCACATCGCCGGGCCCGGGAGCGCGCGCTGGGCCAAGCCGCCGACCTCGCCGGCCTTCCTGGCCGCGCGCTCGATGGCCGACGCACGCAAGGCGCTGGGCCTGCCGCCCGACGGCAAGGTCATCGCGGTGTCCGGCGGCGGCTGGGGCGTCGGCGACCTGATCGGCGCCACGCGAGCCGCCCTCGCGGTCCCCGACGCGACCGTCATGTGCTTGTGCGGACGCAACGACGACCTGCGGGCCCGGGTGGCCACGAAGTTCGGCTCCGAGCCGCGCCTGCGGGTGATGGGCTTCACCGACAGGATGGGCGACGTGCTGGCGGCCAGCGATGCCCTCGTGCACTCGAGCGCTGGTCTCACCGTGCTCGAGGCGATCATCCGCGGCTGCCCGGTGATCTCCTACGGTTTCGGCTACGGGCATGTGCGCGCGTCAAACGCCGCACTCGTCCGCTTCGGACTCGCCCAGGTTGCCCGCACCGAGGGCGAAATCGGGCCCGCCCTGCAGCGAGCCCTCGAGCGGCGACCCGAGCCGGACGTATCGTTCGCCCGCCGTCCCTCCACCGCATCATTGATTCTCAAGGACGAGCGCCGGGCGCGTCAGCTGCCGGTCTGGCGGGTCCGAACCGCTCGCGCCGCGACCGGCCTCGCGGCCACCGTCGCGGTGATGGCGTGGATGCTCACCGCCGGGGCGTCCTACCAGATCGTCTCGGCCTTCGTCCACATCCGACCGACCACCACCGTCGCCACCGCCCGACCCGAGGTCGGCATCCTCGTCGATGCGCCGTCCAACGATCTGCCCGGTCTGGCCACGGCGCTCGCCTCGGACGGGATGCGGGTCTCGTTCACGCTCGAACAGGCGCCGTCGAGCGCCGACATGAGCATGTTTGCCTACGGCGACCAGGCCGTCCCGCTGCTGCCCAAGGGCGGCCTCGTGCGCTGGTTGCACACGCGTGCCGAGCTTCATCAGATGATCGCCACGATGGGCTATAGGCACCATTTCCTCTACGCCTCCGACGGCCCATCCGTCGGTCAGTGGTGGCTGGCTCACCGCGCCGGCGGCCACCTCATCGCCGGTGCGATCCGACTCAACGACGGCGATGACAGCGTCGCCCACCTGCACGCCGGCGAGGTGATCGAGCTCTCCGTCGCCCACATCAGCACGGTGCTTCCCCTGATCGAGAAGCTACGCGACGAGCTTAACGCCGATCACCTTCAGGCCGTCCCCGTCGGGCGCCTCATGCACGACGCAGGCGCGTCCGTCTAGCTGCGGGCCGCCCAGCTCTCCCGCGGGTTGCGCAGCGGCGTCAGCGTCGGTTCGATCCGTGCCCGGAGGTGCTCGTACTGCGGCGTCAGCGACAGCTTCTCCCCGAGGTGCTCGAGCGGCTCGTCGACCGTGAAGCCGGGGCCGAGCGTGGCGATCTCGAACAGCACGCCGGACGGCTCCCGGAAGTACACCGAACGGAAGTAGTGGCGGTCGATGATCGGAGTCGCGTGCGCGCCCGCCTGGGTCACGCGCCGCTGCCAGGGCGCCTCGTCCTCGGGCGGCGCCGCCCAGGCGACGTGGTGAACCGTGCCGGCGCCCTGAAGGCCCCGCTGCTCGGGCGGCGCGTCGTAGATGTAATAGCCGCCGCGTCTGTCGCCGCGCGCCTCGTACGTGCCGGGCGTCTCCTGGGGCTCGAAGTTCAGCGTCTCGGTGAGCAGTCGGTGGCTGCGCTCGGGCGAGTCGGTGTAGGCGCGCACGGCGTGAAATCCCTGCAGGGCCAGCTCGGCGGGGATGTCGGGGTGGCGGGCGATCAACGGTTCGTCGCTCGTGTGCACCACGGTCAGCTCGTGCGCGAGCCCCTCGAAGTCCTCGAAGATCAGCGCGCCGTCGCGACGGTGCGAGTCATAGCCGAACTCGGACAGACGGTTGGTCCAGAAGTCCAGCGCCTCAGGACCGCTGACGCGCCAGACGACGCGGTGGACCATTCCGGCGCCGGCGCGACCCCGCGGCAGCCCGGGATACTCGAAGAAGGTGATGTCTGAGCCGGCATCGCCAGTCTCATCCGCGTAGAACAGGTGGTAGACCGACGTGTCGTCCTGGTTGACCGACTTCTTGACCAGCCGAAGCCCCAGCACCCCGGCGTAGAAGTCGACGTTGTTCTGAGCTTCAGCCGTGATCGCGGTGACGTGGTGGATGCCTTCGAGCTTCATCGTGCGCTCTCCTTATGCCTGGGCTCTCCTCGTGTCCGTCCCCTCAGTGTGAGCATAGCAGAAGATAGTTGTGTGGTCAAGTATCTCTCGGTGGCGGCGGTGACCCAGCGCCACCGGGGTTCCGGACGCGCGGGAATCCACGCGCCACCGGGCTTTGCCGGCGCGCAAACGTGACGCTCGCCCGGCATCGGGGTCGCGAATTTCACTTTGACGGCGCTCCACGCCGTCGATGTGCATCTCGCGCACCTCGCGCGGTCGAGTTTCACCTTGACGCGCGCAGCGGCGGGCGAGCAGCCCGCGATCTCGCCTACCAGTGGACCCCGCGAGTGGCCCTCACGAACGCCCGCCGCTCGGCCGAGTCCTGCTCGGGCTCCTCCGCAGACGGCGGTTCGGGGCCCTTCCCGTCTTTGCCGGCGCCCGACTCCCCCTCGGGGAACAGCTTGTAGGCACGGTTGACGACCAGATCCTGCGCGCCCGGGACGACCGCATAGCTCAGCTGGCCGATGTTGCCCAGCGCCGTGGCCACGCGCTTTGGCCGCTTGCGGATGGCGTCGGAGATCATGTCCGCTGCCTCGTCAGGACTCAGCGTCGGGAAGTGGTCGTAGATCTTCGTCGGCGCGATCATCGGGGTGCGCACGAGTGGCATGTACACCGTCGTCACGTGCACACCGTCGCCGATGATTTCCGGTGCGATCGACCGCGAAAACGCGTCCAGGGCAGCCTTCGAGGCCAGATAGGCCGAGAACCGCGGCGTGTTCGTCTGCAGGCCGATCGTGGAGATGTTGATGATGTGGCCCGATTGCTGCTCGCGCATCGTCGGCAGCAGATCGAGGATCAGCTTCACCGCCGCGAAGTAATTGAGATTCATCGTGCGCTGGTAGTCGTGGAAGCGGTCATACGCCCGGCTGACCGATCGGCGGATCGACTTGCCGGCGTTGTTGACGAGGATGTCCACGGCCTCGTGCTGCTCGAGCACCTCGGCCGCCATACGGTCGATGTCGTCGGGGTCTCCCAGGTCGCAGCGGTGAACGTATGCCGTCCCGCCCAACAGCTCGACCTCGCGCCTCACCTCGACCAGCTTCTCCTCGGTGCGCGCCACCAGCAGCACGACGCCACCGGCCTCGCCCACCTTCAGAGCGGCCGCCTTGCCGATTCCGGACGAGGCGCCGGTGATCATCACAGTTCTTCCGGTGACTGCGTCGGAAAGAGAGCGCGCCAGAACTTCGCCGGCGCCCGGGATCCGCTGACCGAAGGCGCGCAGGGTCTGCGCGCTTCTGACGGCAAGCTTTCCCAAGTCCGGTGGTTCCACACGGGCACCGTACCACCGCCCGGCCGTCACTAATCCACGCACGGGGTGCGGTCCGTCCGATCCCGATGCGAACATGTGTTCGCGTGATCGTCTGCGTCCTCCTGCCCCGCTTCCAGCTCTCGGTTGCAACCGGGGATCGAACCGAGCTGTTGCAGACGCCCGTTGCCCTCGCGCCCGAGCATGGCACACAGTTCATCGGGGAGGTCTCTCTGGCTGCTGAGGCGTTTGGCGTCCACCCCGATATGCGTCTCGGAGAGGCACTCGCCCGCTGCCCGCGGCTGACGCTCGTACCGCCGGACCCCGCCGGTGTGGCCGATTCCTGGGAGCGCCTGCTCGTGCGCCTGGAGTCGATCGGCGCGGAGGTCGAACCCGAACGTCCGGGCCTTGCCTGCTTCGATGCTCGGGGACTCCTGCGATTGCATGGCGGGAGGTTTGCTCTGAGCGACGCAGAGCGGGTGAAGGGAGTGTTGGCGAGCGCGCGTCGTGTTCTCCGGGTGCCGGCGCGCTATGGCGTGGCGCCATCGCGCTTTGCCGCCGTGGCAGCGGCAACGAGGGCGCGAGTCCGCCGGCCGGTGATCGTGATGGGAGGCAGAAAGGAGGCGCGGGCATATCTGGCCTCGCTTCCCGTCGCATTGTTCCGGGCCAGGCCGGCGCTCAGCGATCTTCCCCAGGCACTTGAACGTCTGGGAGTGAGAACCCTGGGCGAGGTGGCGTTCCTGACTCCCGCCGCCCTGGCCGATCGATTCGGGACTGCGGGAATCGTCGCTCACGAACTCGCCCGCGGCGGGGACACCGCGCTGCAGCCTCGATCGGCGAGCGATTACGTGCGCGAGGAATTGGAACTGCCAGAAGCAACATCGGGAGTGCAGCTCGAGCGAGCCTTGGGGTTGCTGATCGACCGCGTGCTCGCGCGGCGGGAGCGGCGTGGCAGGATGCTGAGAGCGGTTGTGCTTTCGGCCGTGCTGGTCGAGGGTGGCGGTACCTGGCGCGAGCAGGTGGTATTTCGTGAGGCCCTCGCCGATCCGATGCGCATGCGGCTCGCGCTGACTCCCCGGCTCGCTCAGATACCGGCCCCGGTCGAGGTGCTCAGGCTCGCGATCGAGCGCTTTGGGCCCCCGGCACGCGACCAGCAATCCCTGCTCGATGATTCCGCCTCGGCGCGCTCAGCTCGCCTACGTGAGGCGATCCGCCAGGCACGCGCGGCTGCGGGCCCCGATGCTGCGCTGCGTGTGCTCGAGGTCGATCCCGAGTCGCGCTTCCCCGAGCGCCGCGCAATGCTGACGCCGTTTGAAGGATGAGCGGTCCCAAACGACTATCGATGCCCCGACGGGTCGCGGTCAGCACGAGCGACGATGGCCGGCCCCTGCACGTCGACGCCCGGGACGTCGACGCTGTTCGCGAATCCTGGCTGGTCGAGGATCGCTGGTGGACCGAGCGACCGCTCCGGCGTCGCTACTGGGAGATAGTCACAACATGTGGTCGCAACGAGGTGGTGTTCCAAGATCTGATCAGTGGGAGGTGGTGGCGCCAGCGATAAGCACTGACGAGGCGGCTGCGCGCGGCCTCGAGCGCGCGCAAGCGACCTCTTACACTCATTCCCGATGCCCTCTGATCCCAGCTTGACCGCTGTCGGCACCTGGAGCGGCGGACGGTTCATGCGCTTTGGCGAGCCTCTCGACAACGATCGGTTCGTCTCGCTGATCTCCCCAGAACAGTCGATTCGCACTGTCATCACCGCCGATGTGTATGGCACGGGCGATGCCGATCGGATGCTCGGAAGGGCACTCGCGGGCAGCGCCCGTGAGGAGGTCTGCGTCGTTGGAGCGGTCGGCCACGACTTTTACACGGGTGAGCGCGCCGGCGCCAAGGGCTTTCCGAGATTCACCGATCCGCGCCTGCGCCGGCCCTCGGAGTACGGCGACTACCTGCGCATGGCCACCGAGCAGAGCCTCGAGCGCTGCGGGATCGACAGTTTCGATCTGCTGCTCCTGCACAACCCCGACCGAACCGGCTACACCAGCTCGGCGGTCTGGGACGCGATGGCGGGGTTGCGCGAGGCGGGGCTCACCCGGCTGCTCGGCGTTGCGCCTGGCCCGGCCAATGGCTTCACGCTCGACGTCATCGCCTGTCTCGAGCGGTTTGGCGATGTGATCGATTGGGCGATGGTCATCCTCAACCCACTCGAGCCGTGGCCCGGCGAGCTGTGCCTCGGGGCGGCGGTGGCCAGCGACGTGAAGGTCATCACGCGAGTCGTGGACTACGGCGGCCTGTTCTTCGGCGACGTGCGCCCTGGCCAGGAGCTGCTGGCGCAGGATCACCGCAGCTTCCGCCCCGCGGGCTGGATCGAGGCGGGATGTGGGCGTTTGGACCAGATGCGCCCGATCGCCGATCGAGCTGGGCTGACCATGATCCAACTCGCCTGTCAGTGGAACCTCTCCCACCCGGCGGTGCAGTGCGTCGTGCCCACGCTGATCCAGGAGGTCGGTGCGGATGCTCGGCCGGTGGAGGAGAAGCGCGCCGAGATCGAGTCGCTCCCGGTGGAGCCGAGGCTCTCCGAGGAGGACGTCGCCCAGATCCGCTCGCTGGGTGACAACAGCGGCTGCATGGCTCTCAAGGGCGGGAGCCCAAGCCACTCGGGTGAGGAGCTGCCCGATCGCTGGCCGCTCGACGAGCATCTGGCCACCGTGGCTCGCCGCTGGAGCATCGAGCCCGACCGCGACCTGGTCCAGACCGCCGCGCACGCGTAGGCGCCGCCGTGAGGACCCTCGTAACCGGCGCTAGCGGATTTCTCGGTCACGCCATCTGCGCCGAGCTCCACTCGCGTGGCCACGAGGTGGGGGCGCTGGTCCGCCGACCTGGCTCGGAGCCCGAGGGAACGGTCGCGTTTGCCGGCGATCTCGGCGATCGCGTGGCGCTGCGCGAGACGGTGAAGCAGGCAGGTCCCGACTGCGTGATCCACCTCGCGGCGGAGATCGCCACGCAGCGCGACCCGGCCAAGATCAACGAGGTCAATGTCGAGGGTACGCACCGTCTGCTTGAGGCCTGCAATGCCTTGGACAGCCCCAGGTTCCTGTTTGTATCGACGGTCGTCACGGGCGACGCGAGCGGCACGGTGCTCGACGAGAACTCGACGCTGCCAGTGCAGACCACGTACGGACGCTCAAAGCAGCAGGGTGAACGGCTTGTGCGCGCGAGCGGGCTCCCGAGCGTGATCATCCGGCCCAGCCACGTCTACGGCCCGGGGGGCTGGTACGCGGAGGAGATCGTCAAGCGGCTGCGTCAGCCCGGACGGTTTGTCGTGATCGGCTCGGGCCAGAACGTCTGGGACGTGGTCCGGGTCGAGGACGTGGCCAGTGCCTGCGTCGAGGCAGCCGAGCGCGCTCCCGACGGATCCCTGTACCACGTAGTCGATGATGAGCCGATCAGCTACTACGAGTTTGTGGCCCTGACCGCGCAAGCACTGGGCGTCGGGCCGCCCCGTCGCGTGCCCGAGTGGCTGGCCAGCCGCGTGGGGGGCGCTGACCCGGTCAGAGCGGTGATCCGTTCGGCGCGAAGCTCGAATGCCCGGATCAGGCGCGAGCTCGGGTGGGAGCCCCGCTATCCCACCGCGAGCGTAGGCGTTCCGGACGCGATCGCCAAGCTCGCGGGCTGACCTCGATAACGCGGCAGAGCGTCCGCCATGCATGCGAACATATGTTCGTGTCGTATGTGGAGCTTCACTGCCACTCCGCCTTCTCGTTTCTCGATGGGGCGTCGCTACCCGACGAGCTGGTCCCGGTAGCGCTTGATCACGGTTACCAGGCGCTGGCGCTGACTGATCACAACACGGTTTCGGGCTCGATGGAGTTCGCCGTCTGTGCCCGGGCGCTCGGACTTCGCCCAATCCACGGCGCGGAGATCGATCTCGACGATGGCCGTCACCTGATGCTGCTCGTCGAGACGGCTCAGGGCTGGTCGAACCTCTGTCGGATCCTGACGCGCGCACACGCGCACACGCGCGAGAAACCTGGACCTCCGTCGCAGGCATACGTTCAGCTGATCGACGTTCTCGATCACGCTGAGGGTCTCGTATGTCTGAGCGGATGCGCACAACGGGGGGTCCATGACGAGTTCACCCTGCGTCGGCTGCTAACTGCCTTTGGCCATGACCGACTGAGGGTCGAGCTGCAGCGTCCCTTCCTGAGCGACGATCGCGCACGCAATCGACGGTTGGCCGGCCTGGCACAGCGATTGGGGGTGCCGTGCGTGGCGACGGGCAACGTGCATGCGCACGCGCGCGCACGCGCGCCGCTTCAGGACGCGTTCGTGGCCGTGCGCCTGCATATGACGCTCGATGCCTCGGAGCCCCACCGGCGGGGCAACTTCAGCCATGTGCTCTGCTCCCCGCTGGCCATGGCGTCGCGGTTCCCTGAATACCCCGATGCCGTGTCGGAGACCGAGCGCCTGGCCGATCGTCTGCGCTTCGACCTCGGTAGCGACCTCGGCTATCGCTATCCCGGGGC
Organism: uncultured Solirubrobacterales bacterium; assembly: GCA_963796885.1. Taxonomy (GTDB): domain Bacteria; phylum Actinomycetota; class Thermoleophilia; order Solirubrobacterales; family Solirubrobacteraceae; genus Palsa-465. Next base: position 60,681 of record CAWCNP010000017.1, on the reverse strand, counting down.
GGAAGACGAAGACGCGATGCGCAAGCTGGCCGAGCTGTGCGACCTGCGGCTGCGCGAACGGTATGCAAGTGCATCCGAAAGCGTGAGCGCGACGGCGGCGTCGCGTCTGCACGAGGAGCTGAGGATCATTGACACGCTGGGCCTTCCTGGTTTCTTCCTGCTGCATCACGACATGCTCGAGCTCGCGCGTGAGGTGGCCGCCGAGGTACGTGGCCCCGATACGGCTCGAGCGCTGCTGCCGCCCGGTCGCGGGCGCGGGTCGAGCGTCTCCTCGATCGTCTGTTACCTGACCGGTCTCTCGCATGTCGACCCGATCGCCAACGAGCTGCTGATCGGTCGCTTTCTCAACGAGGAGCTGACCTCGCTGCCGGACATCGACCTCGACTTTCCACGGGATATCCGGGAGGTGCTGATCCCACGGGTGCATGAGCGATACGGGCACGATCGCTCAGCGCTGGTGGCGGCCTTCCCGACCTATCGATCTCGGGGCGCGATACGCGAGCTCGGAAAGGCGCTCGGGTTGCCGGCGGGTGAGATCGAGCGTGTGGCGCGGGGGAGCGAAGGGTGGGACGCGCGCGAGGTGGCCAAGGACATCGAGAGCGCGTTCGGCATCCCTCCGCCCGGCGGCAATGCAACGGCGAGCAATGGTTCGAGCCCATCGGGGAGCAAGGACCGACGCGGGTCGACCGGCCGCTGGGCCTGGCTGGCACGGCTCTCGGCGGAGGCTCATGGCCTGCCGCGTCACCTCTCGCAGCACTCGGGCGGAATGATCGTCTCCACCCGCCCGCTGGTCGACTGCTGCCCGATCGTGCCGGCGGCGATGGAGGGTCGCCAGATCGCTCAGTGGGATAAGGATTCCTGCTCCGATGCGGGGTTCTTGAAGATCGATCTGCTCGGCCTGGGAATGCTTTCGGCCGTCGAGCGGTCCGTTGAGATGATCGCCAGGACGCGAGGCGAGCAAATCGATCTCTCGCGCATTCCATACGACGATCCGGAGACGTACGAGTGCATTCAGAACGCCGATACGACCGGGGTCTTCCAGATCGAGAGCCGCGCTCAGATGCAGTCGCTGCGCCGCACGCGTCCGGTGAACCTCCAGGACCTCACGATCCAGGTCGCGATCGTTCGCCCTGGACCGATCCAGGGAGGAGCCGTCAACCCCTACATCGAACGTCGCCAGCGGCTGCGCGAGGACCCGACCTACAAGGTCCCCTACGACCATCCATCGCTCGAGCCCGTGCTGGGCGAGACGCTGGGCACGATCATTTTCCAGGATCAGGTGCTCGAGGTGGCGATCGCCTTCGCGGGCTTCTCAACCGGCGAGGCGGAGGGGCTGAGGCGAGCGATGAGCCGCAAGCGGTCGGAGGCGGCGATCGAGGCCTACCACCGGCGATTCGTAGCCGGAGCGAAGCGATTACATGGGGTGGACGAGGGCCTCGCCGAGCGCGTGTTCTCGATGGTCCAGGGCTTCTCGGGCTTCGGGTTCCCCAAGGCGCACGGAGCCGCCTTCGGTCTGCTTGCCTACCAGTCGACGTGGCTGCGAGTCCACTACTCCCCCGAGTTCCTGTGCTCCCTGCTCAATGAGCAGCCAATGGGGTTCTATCCTCCCGACGCGCTTGTCCATGAGGCGCAACGTCGGGGAATCGAGGTGCTGGCGCCCGATGTCAACGAGAGCGAGGCCGAATGCGAGATTGAGCCCTCAGCGACGGGGCACGGGCGCGTTCGGGTCGGCCTTGGCTACGTCAGAGGCGCCCGCGAGCACGAGGTCACGCAATTGGTCTCGGCTCGCAAGGCGGCGGGGCGCTTTCGCAACCTGTCGGATCTCGCCTCACGGGCCGGGGCGGGCGCGCCCTCGCTCGAGTTGCTCGCCTGGTCGGGAGCCTGCGATTCGCTCGTCGAGGCAGGCGATCCCAGCTCCGCCCGCCGCATCGCGCTGTGGCAGCTCGGGGTGGCCACGCCGGGGCACAGGGTTCCCGGGGGTACCCAACTTGCCCTCCCGCTCGATCTGCCCGCGCCCCCGAAGCTCCGTCGGCTGTCGCAGTGGGAAGCGATGCTGGCCGACTACGGCACGACCGGAATGACCGTAAAAACGCATCCGATGGCGTTGCTGCGTCAGCGCATGCCGGCCAATTCCGTAACTAGTCAGGACCTGGAAACGCTTGAGCACGGCAGTCGCGTGCGGATTGGCGGGCTCGTCGTGGCCAGGCAGCGGCCCGGAACCGCCAATGGCATCGTGTTCGTCCTGCTCGAGGACGAGCATGGAACGATCAACCTGATCATCCCCGCCAAGGTCTATGAGAGCAATCGTTTGACTGTGCGCACAGAGTCACTGATGCTGGTCGAGGGCAAGCTGGAGCGATTCGCCGCCGCCGGAGGCGCCATCAATGTGCTCGTGGACAAGGTGGGCTCGATCTCCGCGCCCGACCGGCTGGTCGCCGAGATCAAGGACTTCTCGATGCTGGACGAGCAGGTTCGACGCGCACGCGCCGCGGAGCAGGCAGCCGCCACAGCGGATGAGGCCGACGACTTCCGGGCCGTCGCGCCGCCCGTGATGAGCTTCGCCTCTGGGCGCAGGCGATGACCTCGCTGGCCGAGCGCGGTCCGCCGGCCGCCGCGAGGTCGCGACGTACCCCGCTGGCCTTGCTCGCCCATCCCCGTGCACCGCTCGTCCTGCTGGGGCTTCTGTGTCTGCTGGCGATCGGGGTGCGCGCCTACAACCTGGGCACTCCCCTGGCCAAGCCGCCTACCCAGGGCTACATCTTCGACGAGCGCTACTACGCCTCGGCCGCCGGCGTGATCGCCGGCGAGCCAATCAAGAAGGGCAACATCTACTACGGCGCCGCGCCATCGGGTGCTGACCCCAACGGCGAGCATCCACAGCTCGGCAAGCTGATCATCGCCGCGAGCATCCGCGTATTCGGCGACAACGCGGTCGGCTGGCGGATCACGGCCGTGGTCTTTGGCGCTGCGGCGATCCTGCTCCTCTACTGGCTCGTGCGCTGCGCCGGCGGAAGCTCGTGGCTTGCGCTCGGCGCCGCGGCCCTGGGCACCTTCGACAACCTCTGGGTCGTCCACTCGAGGATCGCCGTGCTCGACATCTACACGGTGCCGTTCATGCTCGCCGGGGCGGGTCTCTATCTGAGACGCCGACCACTCCTCGCCGGCCTCGTGATCGGGGTTGGCTCCTGCGTGAAGGAGTTCACGGCATACACGCTGTTCGTGCTGCTGCTCATCGAGCTGATGCGCGGCGCTGCCGCGATCTGGCGTCGTCGCACGACCGCACCGACCGCACCGACCGCACCGACCGCACCGACCGCGCCTCCGGCCCCAGCCACCGCTGCGATCGGCGCTCCCGGGGCGGCGACACCCTCGACCCCATCCCCGGGACCAGCACCGGCGAGCCCACCGGTGCCAACGCCCTCCAGGTCGCCCCGCCGGCGGGCGATCGCTGAGCGAGCTCCGCTCCGCGCCCTGGCCGTCTGCGTCGTCGCCCTGTTCACGTACTTCAGCCTGCTGTCCGTGCTCGATACGACCACGACGCCGTACAGCGGAGGACATCCGGTCGACCGCAACGAGGCCGGGATCTGCAAGTACGCACTGCTGTGGCAGGACGGCTGCAATCACTTCGCGTTCATGAACAAGTTCGCCGCCACGCTGCGCGACTCCGGCTCGCCGCACGGGATCGCCGCCGCACCGACCGAGTTCTGGCTCAACCGCAAGGTGATCACGTACTACGCCACCAGCCGGACCGTGAGCGTCAACGGTGCGGTGAAGTCGACCCAGAAGCTCCTGTGGTTCCGGGGCGAGATCAGTCGGGTCCTCCTGCTGACCAGCTGGCTGGCCCTCGCGCTCAACGTCTGGTGGGCGGTGCGGCGCCGGGACGAGTTGTCGTTCCTCGTCGCGGCATGGGCGCTGGGAACGTGGTTACCGGCGGAGCTGTTTCACGCCATCGACCAGCGCACCACCTACATCTACTACATGGTGGTCACGATGCCGGCGCTGTACATCGCGGTGGCGCGGCTGCTCGGGCTGGCCTGGCTGCCGAACACCGGCCGGCTGCTCACCCTCCGTCGCCTTCCGGTGCTGCTGATCGTTCTGTGGGCTGCGCTGTTCCTGCTCGACTTCGCCAACCTGTATCCGTTCCGCACGCTGAGCGGTTCCTAGTACGACCTCACGCAATTACGTCGGGTCCAGGTCGGCGTCTCGCCGCCCGTGGCGTCGTTCTCGTTCGGTCACGTGCCTTAAGGGCACGCTCCCTCACTGCGTCCTTGCCACGGACGCCGAGCCATCCGCCTGACCTCGGACATACTTGCGCTCGGCCGTACAAGTGACGTCCGAGGGCCATGCGCGATAAGGTCCCCGCGCCGTGCTTGCTGTCGTCCTATTTGTCCTTTTCTGGCTGATCCTCGGCTTCTCGCTGTTCTTCGTAGCGGTCCGCGGCGGCCCCGGCGGTGCCCGCGAGACACTGCAGACGCAGACTCGAAGCGGGCGCCGGGCGCTCGAGGTCATCTTCATATTCATCTACGTGGGCTTCGGGATCGTCATCCCGACGCTGATCCTGACCGGGAATCACGCCAACGCGAACGCTCAGGTTGGTGGACTGAAGCTCAACGCAAGCGAGCAGCGGGGCCGCCAGCTGTTCGGCCAGGCCTGCTCGCAGTGCCACACGCTGGCCGCGACCAACTCGGTGGGCAAGACCGGGCCCAATCTCGACCAGCTCCAGCCGCCCGCCGGCCTCGTCCTCAACACGATCAGGAACGGGTGCCTGCAGGACCCACCGCCGCACTCGAGCCAGTCCTGCCTGGGCTACGGCACGATGCCGGCGGATGTCGTGACCGGGAGGGACGCGCAGGACGTGGCGGCGTTCGTCGGACGCGTGGCCGGCAAGGAGTAGCCGGCGCCACCGGCCCAGCCGCTGGCGCCGCAGCCCCAGGCGGCGCATGCCAGGTAATTCCAACGATGTCCTAAATAATCTCGGACATCGTTGGAATCAACGCGGTTGGGGGGCCCGGAACTGCCCGCCGGAACCGCCCAACGGCCCCTCAGGGATTGTTCGCAAATTGCGGCCTCGCCCGGCCGCGAGCTTCAGCTTTCGCCGATGTGAGGCGCTCGGGGTGCACCTCTGTCTCTCACGCTTGTTAACATGCCGCTCCCGAGCAGCTGAATTCCCGCCAGCGCGAGCCTTCGGGCGAGCGAGAGGAAGCGGGGGACCCACGTTGTTGGGGCTAATCGCGCGCAGCGCGTAGCGCCGCTCTTTCGGTGCGAGCCCGTCAGCTAACCCCGCAAGCACTAGAAAGAGGTCGGTTAGTTGGTTCAACCGGGCGTTTCTGTAAGCAAGGACCGCGAAATTTGGGACGACGCCTGGGACCACGGTTACCCAACGCGTGAGAGGCCCGCGCCGCGCAAGCGGCTGGCGGCGGTTCCCGACCCCGCGGCCGCCGCGCGCGAAAATGCGGTCGCGGCACGCGCAAATGCAGCTGTGACGCGCGAGCGCCCGCTGATCCCCGGCGAGCGCCCGCTGGTGCCCGGAGAGCGCCCGGCGCCCGCCCGGGAGCGTCCCGCCCCACGCGCGCAGCCCGCGAGGCGACGCGAGAGCGCCGCCGCCGCGCGCGACCGGGCGGCCGAACGCGCCCGAGCCGCCGAACGTGCCTGGGTTGCCCAGCATGCCGATGACGGTGGGGGTGCGTGGACGGTCGCATATGAGGAGGTCGCCGAACCTGCGTGGGTGGCGGAGCGCGCCGAGGCCGTCGCGCGCATCAGGCCCCCGGCATCCGAGCGCATCAGGCCCCCGGCATCCGAGCGCATCAGGCCCCCGGCATCCGAGCGCATCAGGCCCCCGGCATCCGAGCGCATCAGGCCCCCGGCATCCGACCGCATCAGCGCCCCGGCGTCCGAGCGCATCAGCGCTCCGACATCGGTCCTGGCGCCACCCGAACCGCCGATCCGCTCCGCCCGCCCGCCCGCCGCGTCGCCCGCCCGCCCCGCCCGCGCCGCCGCCACCCCGGCGCCGTACGGCGTCACGTCCGACGCCATCGCCCAGCCGGCGCCCCGCCGCGGGATCGCCAAGGCCCCCGAGCGGCGCACGATCACGATTACCGGCCGTGGCGCCGAGCCCTACCAACCGTCGACCTATGCCCGGCGGCGGCCGCAGCTCCCCGCGCACGAGCGGCCCGGGTTCAGGCCCGATCGCGCCGCCATGTGGGCGGTGCTGCTCGGCGTTCTGCTGATTCTGGTGGCGGCGACGAGCTCACACGCGGCGATACGCTCCCACGCCCACCTAGCGCACGCCGGCGCGGTGGCGGTACACGCCCGGCCCTCTCACCGGTAGCGACGGCCGCTCCGCATGGGCGTGCGGGCCCGGGCCCACGGGCCGCCCGAGCGCGGCCTCTTACGCGGCTCTCCGAATCCGCTGATCGGACGTTTACTCGCGTTCGTATAAGGAAGAAAGTGGTTGTGCCCTGCGTCTAAGGAAAAGGCGAGCCGTGTTCGCGGAGCTCCTGTAAGGCCCCGCCGGGACGGCACTCATCTGCCTCGTGATTGCGGTCCGCCCCCTTGTGCAAAAGGTCTTGGCCATTTAGACTTATCAACCGTAAGCAGGTCTAGAAAGTGAAGGACGGTTGGTAGCTAAGAGCCCTCCGTTCCCATTGATTCCTGGTGATCCAAGATGAAGACATCGATGAGCAGATTCCAAATTCATGACGACCTGACCGCGCCGGAGGGTTCGGCCGCGGTGCTGCGTGGTGCGCTGGCCTCGGGTGGCCAGCTCCCGAACTTCCTGGGGGTGCTGGCGGGCTCGCCTGCGGCGCTGCGCGCCTACGCTCGCTTTCGCTCGGAGTTGCGGCATGGCAAGCTGACGCTGGCCACGCTCGAGCGGATCGCGCTGGCGGTGGCCGAGCACTATCACTCGGAGCCGGGAATCGCCATGCACTCGCGTACCGCACGGGCTGCCGGGCTGGCGCTCGACGAGGTCGCCATGGCGCGCCAGTTCACCTCCAAGGACGAGCGCGAGGCGGCGCTGCTGCGCTACCTGAAGGCGTTGCTCGAGGAAGGTGGCCGGCCCGCCATGCACCTGCACGAGGAGGCTCGCGAGTCGGGCTGGGATGACGAGCAGATTCTCGAGGCGATCGCTGCGGTGGCCCTTGAGGGGTTCACCGCGATGGTGAACGTCGCCGGCGAGGTGCCGGTGGACGGTTCGTCTGAAGCCTCGCGCGCCTTGCAAGCGGCGTAAGCTTCCAGTTCCATGTGCGCCCGAGAGCACACGGCCCGCGGCGACAGCGGTTCACGGACCACCAGCTGTTGCCCGCTGTATCACGAGGCCGTGGAGCTGATCGGGCGCCGCTGGACCGGGGCCATCCTGCGCGTGCTCATGGATGGCCCGTTGCGTTTCTCTGAGGTCGCCCAAGCCGTGCCCGAGTTGTCGGACCGGCTCCTGTCCGAGCGGATGAAGGAGCTCGAGGCCCGCGGCATCGTTCTGCGCACGGTCATTCCGGGCCCACCGCTGCGGGTCGAGTACGAGCTCTCGGAGATGGGCCGCGAACTCGAGCCCGCGCTGTCCGAGCTCCAGCGCTGGGCCAACCGCTGGCTCGGCGATCGCATGCCAGCCGGCGTGTGAAACAGCCTCGCGTGGAAGCTCAGCCCGGCGCGGAAGCTCAGCCCGAGTAGACGGACTCCAGAACGGACTTGAGGAACTTGAGGCCGATCTTGTTCGTCACCACGATTGCTCCGATGTAGTACTCCTTCGGGTAGCCGCAATCACCGCCGATCACATCGCCGTTGTCGAGGTGGATCGGCGGGCAGGGATCTTCGTCGCCGGCCACCGCGACTGTGTACCGCGTCTTGGGTCCCTCGCGCACGCAGTAGCTCGCCGGTGGATTCTTGCCCAGCAGCGGATGACACTGGCCGCCGAACTCGTCGAGCGTACTGCCCGGGATGATGATCGGGCCGAGGTCGGGGCGGGCGTTGTAGAGAAGGTTGAAGAACACCAGCATTCTCAGCCCGTCCGAGGTGCGGAAGCGGTTGCCGGTGGCGTACAGGAGCGCGGCGCGGCCGTTGTGGAAGTCGGCGATCACCAGGGCTCCGGGCGCGTCGAGGAACACGCCGGAGCGGAAGCGGCCGTAGGGCGTGTCGATATTCCCGGTCACCCACTTGTGCTTGATCGCCGCGTGTGCGGCCTCCTTCTCGGTCATGCCCAAGTGCAGCTGACCCACGGCCAGTCCCGGCTGGATCTCGACCTGCTTGGGACAGGATTTGTGGTCGCCGATCAGCTTGAGCTTGACCTCGCCCTTGCCCGCGCCGGCCAGCGAGGTGATGGCGACCCGCACGTCGCCGGTGGAGGGCAGGTCGAGCGAACCCGTGGTGCCGCCGCTGCGACAGAACGTCTCCTCGAAGGAGTGAGGCGCCTCAACGTGCCAGTACTTGTCCTTTCCAAGCCGGATGTAGACATCCGCGCCGACGGGCAGCTTCTTGATGTCGACCACGAGCTGGTTGACCTTCGACGTCGGCTTCACGCGCAGGATCCGTGCCCCCAGCGGATCGGCGAGCGGAAACTCGTCGTTGCTCGTGTCCTCGCCGGCCGTGACCTCGGTCATCTTGGCCGTCGGCCCGAACTGCGGCTTGACGTTGGTGTGGTCGGCCCAGTAGGACGCCACCTCATCGCCCAGCTTGTCCCCGGACGTGCTGAGCAGCGAGGTGAGCACCGGCGTGGGATCACTGTGGGCAGAGGCGACAAAGCTCTTGCGCAGCTGCTCCCAGTCGATCTTGTGGCGGCTGAACAGCCAGCCCACGAACGTCCACGCCCCGTACTCGTGGGCGTCGACACCGTCGACGGCCTGCGAGAAGGAATCCATCGGGAGGCCCGGGTGATCGGTCACCTTCGAGCTGAAGTCCTCGGGGACAGGGGACGAATAGCCGAAGCGCGTGGTGGCCCAGGTCGCTGTGGCTTCGAACCACCAGTTGTCGTCGAAGTCGCCGGCCAGCTGTGACTGGGCGGCGTGAAACAGCTCATGGGCGATGGCGGCGTGAAACACCTCCTCGTCGTTGATCCCGGCATAGATGTCGATCGCCTCGCGGGCGGAGTTCTCACAGCGCTTGGCAGTGATCCCATCGGCGTCCTTGAGCGCGGAGCGGAGTCCGGGATCGAGGAAGATCTCGAAACGGCCCGATGCTGCTTGGTCGCCGAACCCCAGGTGGGCGATATTCAGCTTGGACTCGTAGTAGCCGAAGAAGCTCTTGGCCCGAATCGTCTTCGCGGCGTCATCGGCGAGCTTCGAATAGGCCGGGGGCGCCCAGACGACGAACTGGTCGCTGGGCTGCGAGGGCGCGGTGACCCAGCCCGCCGGCGCGCCATGGATGCAGTCGGGCTGATACAGCGAGGCGGCGGCCGCGCCCGGGGCCGACGCACCCAGGACGACGATCGCGACGACGGCCGTCACGATCGCCAACCTCCGCAAAGACAGGATCCCCACGTGCACCATGATGAATCGACTCGACGGCGGCGTCAGTAGCGCGGCGGTCTCAAACCGGTCTCAGCTCAGCCGGGAGTGACGAAGCTGGCCGCCGTGCCTCCAGGTCAGCTGCGAGCCATGCCGCTGCAGCGACGCCGTCCGGATGCCGGCGCCCGAGTCGAGCAGCGCCGAGCCGGTCGCGTCGTGCTTGCGGACCTCGATGGCCACACGGTTGCCGATGATCGATCGGTTCACGGCGATCCACGCCACGGCCCCGTCGCCCTTGAGCACCAGCGCGGCTACGGACTGGTAGGACTCGGCGCCCACGGCGGTCGTCGTGGCCGGGAGGCGGGTGAGAGCCTTGCCGTCGGTGAGCCGGCGGACGACGACCTCGGCCGAGCCGGTGTCCACGCCGCAGCGCTCACTGCCGTAGCCGGCCAGCGTTCGCGTTACCACCACAGGCGCGATTCGGGGCGCGCCGATGCACGTCGGGCCTTGGCCCAGGCGATAGGTCCTGCCGCCTGGGGCCGCGCAACCGTAGACCCAGTGCCCCGAGCCGTACACGCGCGCGGTATGGCTGGCGGCCAGCGTCTTCGCGCTCGCCGGACCGCACGCGGAGGCGCTCGGATGCGCCGCCGACGAGGCGCCGGCCACCAGCGCCATTCCCGCAATCACGATGCCGATGCGGACCCTCACCGGTTCGCAGGTTAGGCGCTCGCCCCCGGCGCGACAAGTAACGTTCCGCCGCGATGACGGATCAGCCCCGGACCGCGCAGGACGTGAAGGCGCTCGCCGCCGAGCGCGACATTCGCTTCATCCGCCTGTGGTTCACCGACATCCTCGGGCAGCTCAAGGCGTTCTCGATCAACGTCACCGAGCTCGACGACGCGTTCGAAGGGGGCATGGGCTTCGACGGGTCCTCGATCACCGGGTTCAACCCGATCGAGGAGTCGGACATGATCGCCATGCCCGATCCGACGACGTTCGCGATCCTGCCCTGGCGCCCGGCGACCCAGGGCGTGGCGCGGATGTTCTGCGACATCCAGACGCCCGAGCGAACGCCGTACGAGGGCGATCCGCGCCACGTGCTGCGCCGGGCTCTGATGCGCGCGGAGGAGATGGGGTTCGACAACTACTTCGTCGGGCCCGAGCTCGAGTACTTCTACTTCCGCGACTCGCGCTCGACCGAGGTGCTCGACGAGGGTGGTTACTTCGATCTCACCACGCTCGACGCCGGCAGCGATCTGCGTCGCGAGACCGTGTTGGCGCTCGAGCAGCTCGGCATCCACACCGAGTACGCCCACCACGAGGTGGGGCCCAGTCAGCACGAGATCGATATGCGTTACGCCGGGGCGCTGAAGATGGCCGACGATTGCATGACCTACCGGATCACGGTCAAGGAATACGCGATGAAGTACGGGCTGCACGCGACGTTCATGCCCAAGCCGCTGTTCGGCAAGAACGGCTCGGGGATGCACACGCACCAGTCGCTGTTTCGCGGCGAGCACAACGCGTTCTTCGACGCCGACGATCAGTACTTCCTCTCCGACGTCGGCAAGGCGTTCATCGCCGGTCAGCTCCGTCACGCCCGCGAGATCTGCTCGATCTTCGCCCAGTGGGTCAACTCCTACAAGCGCCTGGTCCCCGGTTACGAAGCACCCGTCTACGCCGCCTGGTCACGCCGCAACCGTTCGGCCCTGGTCCGCGTGCCGCTGTATCACCCCGGCAAGGAGCGGGCCACACGGATGGAGCTCCGCTGCCCCGATCCCGCGTGCAACCCGTACCTGACCTTCGCCGTACTGCTCCAGGCGGGGCTCGAGGGAATCGAGCACGGCTACGAGCTCCCCGACCCGATGGAGAAGAACCTGTACCACCTCTCGGGCGACGAGCGTCGGCGCCTGGGGATCGAGCAGCTCCCCGAGACCCTCGGCGAGGCGATCGAGCTGACCGCCGAGTCCGAGCTCGTTCTGCGCACGCTCGGCGAGCACGTGTTCAACCGTTACATCGAGATCAAGCGCCAGGAGTGGGACGACTACCGCGTCCAGGTCACTCCGTGGGAGCTGGAGCGCTACCTACCGGTCTTGTAGATAGGGAAGGCCGGGCCGCATGCGGCCCGGCCCCGGGCGGTGCATGCACCGCCCGGCGGGGGCGTGCATGCACGCCCCCGAACATCTACAGAGACGCCGCCAACTCCTCGGGCGTGGTCACGGGCGTCTGGCAGACGAAGTGCTCGCAGACGTAGGCGGCCGCACGTCCGTCGACCGGCTCGCGGCCCTCGAGCAGCGGTACGCCATCGGAGGGACCGCCGGCCAGGACCAGGTGCGGTCGATAGCCGCCGCGGACCACTCTGACCAGCCCCTCGGCCGACGGCCCGACGATGGCCACCTCGCGCACCGGCGCGAGATAGAAGTCGACGGCCTGGAGCAGGTGGCCGAAGGCGTGCGGATGGCGGCTGGCCAGCGTGAAGGTCAGGCGCAGCACGCCGAGGGCGTGGCGTTCGTACTTGCCCTCCCCGGAGATCAGGGCAAGTCGCAGCAGGCCGAAGGCAGCCGACGAGCTGCCCGAGGGGATCGGCGTGTCCTCGAGGTCCTTGCGCCGGGTGGCGAACTGCTCCTGGTCCTCGGCGGTGGTGTAGAAGCCACCCCGTTCGGGGTCTGAGAAGCGCGCGATGATCGTGTCGGCCAGGGCGATCGCCTCGTGGTAGAAGCGCGGATCGAAGGTCGCCTCGTACAGGGTGATCAGCGCCTCGAGCAGGTAGGCGTGGTCGTCGAGGAACGCGGCGATGCGCGGTGTGCGCAGCAGCCGACCATCGGGGCCGCGCCGCTCGCGGAACAGAAACTCGGCGCAGTCGACGGCGACCTGCAGATAGTCGGCGCGCTCGAGCGATGCCCCCGCCTCAGCCAGCGCCGAGATCATCAGCGCGTTCCACGCGGTCAGGCGCTTGTCGTCGAGACCCGGCCGAGCGCGGGCCGAGCGGGCCTCGAGCAGGCGGGCGCGGATCTCGGGGAGCGCAGCGGGCACCGGACCACGTCCCTCCAGCACGACCGTGCCATGCTCGAACGGCCGCGGGCGAAAGTAGGCCACCGCCTGGTCGTATAGCTCGCCCAGCACGGTGCGCAACTCGTCGTCGGTCCACACGTAGAACTTGCCCTCGACGCCCTCGGAGTCGGCGTCGAGCGCGGAATAGATGCCACCTTCGGCATCGCGCATCTCGCGCAGGGTCCAGTCGAGGGTCTCGCAGCACACCTCGCGCATCCGCTCCTCGCCCGAGACCTGCCAGCCGTGCAGGTAGGCCCGCGCCAGCAGCGCATTGTCGTAGAGCATCTTCTCGAAGTGGGGGACGGTCCAGGTGGCGTCGACCGCGTAGCGCGCGAAGCCTCCCCCGACCTGGTCGTAGATCCCTCCGGCCGCCATCGCGCGCAGGGTCCCGAGCGACATCTCGCGCTCACCGCGCGCGAGCAGGAACTCGATCGTCGAGGCCGGCGGGAACTTGGGCGCGCCGCCGAAGCCTCCGTTTGCGCGGTCGTAGGTAGCCTCGAGGTTGGCCGTCGCGTGCGTCAGGACCTCGGTGCGCATCGGATCCGCCGACGGCTCGAGCCGCGCGGTGGCGCCGAGCGACTGCACGACGCGGGTGCCCTGGTCGCGGATCTCCTCGCGGCGCTTGTCCCAGGCATCGGCGATGGCCAGCAACAGCATCCGCCAGCTGGGCATGCCACGGGCTGGCTGGGGCGGGAAGTAGGTGCCGGCGTAGAAGGGCTGCTGCTCAGGGGTCAGGAAGGTGTTGAGCGGCCAGCCGCCGTGTCCGGTCATGGCCTGACACGCCTCCATGCAGATCGCGTCGACGTCGGGTCGCTCCTCGCGATCGACCTTGACGCACACGAAGTGCTCGTTCATCACGGCGGCGATCTCGGGGTCCTCGAAGGACTCGCGCTCCATCACGTGACACCAGTGGCAGGCCGAGTAGCCGATCGAGACGAGCAGCGGCTTGTCCTCTTCGCGGGCCCGTCCCAGCGCATCGTCTCCCCACGGGTACCAGTCGACCGGGTTGTCCTTGTGCTGGAGCAGATACGGCGAGGTCTCGGCGGCGAGGCGGTTGGGCACGATCCTGAGCCTACCCCTCAGATGGTGCGAGGAATACGCTTGGTGGGGATACGCAAGCGACAGCGCCGACAGGAGGAGATCATTTGTCAGCGAACCGTGAGCCGGTAACGGCCCCAAACGCCCCCGAAGCGGTTGGTCCATATGTGCACGCGGTACGAGCCGGCGGCCTGCTGTTCTGCTCCGGTCAGATCCCGCTCGACCCGCGCACCGGCGACATCGTCGACGGAGACGCCGCCGATCAGGCCGGGCGCTGCCTGGAGAACCTCGCCGCCGTGTGCCAGGCGGCCGGTGTCAGCCTGGGCGACGCGGTCAAGCTGACCATCTACATGACCGACATGAGTGCGTTCGCCGCTGTCAACGAGGTCTACAGCTCCTTCTTCGAATCCGACCCGCCGGCTCGCGTCGCCGTCGGGGTGACTGCCCTGCCCCGGGGCTCGAAGGTCGAAATCGACGCGGTGGTGGCGCTCCCTGACTGATTCGCTGACAGCCGAGCCGGTCTCGCTGCCGGATATCCGCCGGGCCGCCGGCGCCGGTGCCGGCATCGTCCGCGAGACGCCGGTGGTCAGCTCCAAGACGTTGAGCGAGCGCGTCGGAGCCACCGTGGTGCTGAAGGCGGAGAACCTTCAGCGGACCGGGTCGTTCAAGCTCCGCGGGGCGCTGGCCAAGATCACCTCGCTGGGCGAGGCATGCCGCAGCGGCGTGGTGGCGGGAAGCGCGGGGAACCACGCCCAGGCCGTCGCCTACGCGGCGCGGGCCCGGGGCGTGCCCTGCGAGGTGTTCATGCCGATCTCGGCCTCGATCGCCAAGATCGAGGCGGCCAGCGCGCTGGGGGCGAAGATCCAACTCGGGGGCGAGACCGTGGACGAGGCCCTGGCCGCCGCGCACCAGCGCGCCGACGAGGCGGGGATGGCCTTCGTGCATCCGTTCGCCGATCCCGTGGTGGTGGCCGGCCAGGGCGGCCTCGGGCTCGAGCTGCTCGATCAGGTCCCTGACGTGGCCCGGGTGATCGTGCCCGTCGGCGGCGGCGGGCTGATCAGCGGGGTCGCCATCGCGCTGAAGACGCAGCGCCCTGAGATCGAGGTGATCGGCGTCCAGGTGGCGAGCTGCGCTCCGTTCCTGGCCTCGCTCGAGGCCGGAGGCCCGGTGGCCGTCGACTCGGCCATGACGATCGCCGACGGGATCGCGATCAAGCGCCCCGCCAAGATGACGCTCGAGCTGATCAAGCACTGGGTCGACGACATCGTCATCGTCGAGGAGGACCAGGTCGCCGAGGCCATGGTGTTTCTGATGGAGCGGGCCAAGCTGGTCGTGGAGGGGGCGGGTGCCGTTGGGGTCGCCGCGCTGCTCGGGGAGCGCCTGCGCCTCAGCGGCGAGGGCACCAACGTGGTGATTCTCTCCGGCGGCAATGTCGATGCCGGCCTGCTGGCCGAGGTGGCCCGACGCCACGAGAGCCAGTCGGGCAGACGGCTCGTGCTGCTCGTACGCCTGCCCGACCGCCCGGGCTCGCTGGCCCGGTTGCTCACGCTGGTCGGCGAGTATGGCGCCAACCTGCAGGACGTTCAGCACATCCGCGAGGGGATCGACCTCCACGTGCGCGAGACCGGTATCCAGCTCGTGCTCGAGACCCGCGGCCAGTCGCACGCGGCCGAGGTCACGGCAGCGGTCCGCGGAGCGGGGTACGCCGAGCCCAGCCTGCTGCGCTCAGACCGCGGCTGAGCGGTACTCGCCGGCCACGTCGACCAGCGCACCCACGACGCGGCTCTGCTCGTCGGCCTCGGGGTGCCATTGCACGCCGAGCACGAAGCGGCAGGCCGGCGCCTCGAGCGCCTCGGGCAGTTCGTCGAGGGTGCAGTGACCGGTGACAAGGAGGCCTTCGCCGACCTGATCGACTCCCTGGTGGTGATGGGAGGAGA
Organism: uncultured Solirubrobacterales bacterium; assembly: GCA_963796885.1. GTDB lineage: Bacteria > Actinomycetota > Thermoleophilia > Solirubrobacterales > Solirubrobacteraceae > Palsa-465. Next base: position 45,224 of record CAWCNP010000017.1, on the reverse strand, counting down.
CCTCGTGGAGCTCCTCGCCCGCAGCCAGAGCGGCCAGCGAGCCCGCCTGCAGGCGGACGTCGTGCTCGGAGTCCTCGAAGCTGCCCGGATGCCGCCGGTGCTCCTCGTGGTCGACCAGGTCGGGAAGGTGCTGATGCAGCGTCCCGCCCATGGCCACGTTGATCATCTGCATCCCGCGGCAGATCCCGAGTACCGGCATGTCGCGCTCGATCGCGCGACGGGCCAGCCCGATCTCGACCTGATCGCGCTCGGGCACCGTGTTGCGCGTGTGGGGATCGCGCTCGGCCTCGTAGGCGTCGGGGTCGATGTCCGCTCCCCCGGCCAGGACGAGGCCGTCGAGGTGGTCGAGGACCTCGTCGGGGTCGTCGATCAGGCGAGCATCGGGCGGGATCATGACCACCAGTCCGCCTGCCCGCTGGACCGCGCTGATGTAGTCGAAGGCGAGTAGCGCGGCGCGTCGGTCCCACATGCCCCAGCTGGCTTTTTCCAGCGCGGTGCAGATCCCGATCAGGGGTCTTGGGTCGGTCATCTCGACTGAATGTAGCGGGGCCTTCGGGCCCCACGCGCGGCTCCGTTAAGAGTTGCGCAGGACCGCCCGGCGGATCTTGCCGCTCGCCGTCTTGGGGAGTTCGTCGGCGAAATCGATGATCCGGGGGTACTTGTACGGCGCCGTTTCATGACGGACGTGCTCCTGGAGGTCCGCGATCAGCGTCTCGCTGGGTTGGAAGCCGTCGCGAAGTACCACGACCGCGCGCACCACCTGGCCGCGGATCTCGTCGGGGGCGCTGACCACCCCGGCCTCGACCACCGCGTCGTGGGAAACGAGGGCCGACTCGACCTCGACTGGACCGATGCGATAGCCGGCGGAGATGATCATGTCGTCGGTGCGCGAGACGAAATACAGGTAGCCATCCTCGTCCTGCTCGACGCGGTCGCCGGTCGGCCAGGGCGCTCCGGTCGGGGCCGGGCGGCCGTCGAGATAGGAGACGAAGAAGGTCGGGTCGGTGGTGGGGTCGCTGAGCACCAGCTCGTCTTCCTCGATGGTCAGGGCGATGCCTGGGAGGGGATGACCCATCGAGCCCGCGCGGACGGGCTGATCGACGAACTGTGCCGTGAGCGCCCCGGTCTCGGTCTGTCCGTAGCCGTCCCGGATGTCGACGCCCGTCACCTCCTGGAAGGCGCGAATCACCTCCGGGTTCAGCGCCTCTCCGGCCGCGACCATCGTGCGCAGCGCCGGCAGCGGCGGGATCGTCGCCCGCTTGGCGATCGCGCGGTACTCGGTCGGGGCCATGCACAGGACGTTGACCCGTTCGCGGGCCAGGATCTCGAGCCGCTGGTTGACGTCGAAGCGGTCGTCGTGGAGCAGCGCCGCGGCGCCCTGCAGCCACGGCGCGATGAACGCGTTGCGCGCCGACTTCGACCAGCCACTGGCCGCGGTGCACCAGGCCAGCTCGCCGGCGCGGGCGCCGAACCAATGCTTGGCCTGGAGGTGCTGTCCGGGCAGGTAGTGCTGGCCGTGGACGATCCCGCTGGGCTCGCCCGTGGTACCGCTCGTGAAGACAATCAGGCACGGGTCGGTGGGCTCCAGCGCGGCGGCCGGCGCAGGCTCCGCGGCGAACAGCGACTCATCCGGGACCATCAGCGTCGGGCACGGTGGCGCGGCCGCCGTCAGCTCGCCCGCGTTGCGCTCATGAGCCACGATGGCCCGGGCGCCTGAGGCCTCGATGCGGTAGCGCAGATCCTTGGCGCGCAGCTGCTCGTTACACGGCAGCACGACGGCGCCGATGCGAAAGCAGGCGATCATCGTGAACACCCACTCGGCCCTGTTGCCGATCAGCGTCATGACCACGTCGCCGCGATCGATTCCGGTCGCCTTCAGGGTCCCGGCCAGCCGGGCACTGCGGTCGGCGACCTCCCCAAAGCGCCACTCGCGCCGGCTGCCGTCGCGGCCAAGCTCGAGGACGGCCAGCTGCTCGGGCGGCGCGGCGTCGACGAAGTCGGTGGCGAAGTTCACGGCGCGGCAGTCTGACACGATCAACTCGATGACGTTCTGGAATGGTGTCCTGTGGCTGCACCTGCTGGCGATGGCGTTCTTCGTCGGTGGGCAGCTGATGCTGGCCGCCATCGTCGTACCGGTCCTGCGTGGCGCGGGCGATGATCGGACGGCTCTGCGGGCGGCGGCGCGGCGGTTCGGGATCGGCACGCTGATCGCTGTCGGGGTGCTCGTGGTGACCGGAGCGATGATGGCGTCGCACTACCACCGTTGGAGCGACTCGACGCTCCAGGTCAAGCTCGGGCTGGTCGTCGTGGTCGGTGTGCTGATCGGCGCTCACATGCGCCGGCCCGAGTGGCACGTGCTCGACGCGGCGATCTTCCTCGTGTCGCTGGCCATTGTGTGGCTCGGGATCGTGGTGGCGGGCTAGCTCTAGCCGACCCTCCTGGCGTCCCAAGAAACGAAAGCCTTCGCCGCAGCTTCACCAACCCCCGGTTCGGTCGAGTCCCTGAGTGTCAACCTACCACCTGGGTAACCTAGGTTCCGATGGGTTTGATGTCAGGCAACGGGCCGCTCGGTCGCCAGCCGGCAGGGGAGTTCAACTTCGAGGCGCCCGAGCCCGGACGCGCGCTGTATCTCGAGCCCACGCCCAAGCGCATCCGGGTCGTGGTGAGTGGTGAGACGCTCGCCGACAGTCGCCGGGCGATGATGCTCCACGAGTCCGGCCACCAGCCGATCTATTACTTCCCGCCCGAGGACGTGCGCTCTGAGTTGTTGGCTCCGAGCGACCGCCATACCCGATGTCCGAAGAAGGGCGAGGCGTCCTACTACGACATTCGCGTCGGCGACCACGTGGTCGACGCGGGTGCCTGGTACTACCCGGAGCTGATCGAGGGCGCGCCGGCGCGGCTCGAGGGACTGATCGCGTTCTATTGGAATCGGGTCGACGGCTGGTTCGAGGAGGACGAGGAGGTGTTCGGCCACCCTCGCGACCCCTATCACCGGATCGACGTGATTGGCACGGACCGGCAGGTGCGCGTTTCGCTCGACGGGACGCTGCTGGCCGAGACCACCCGCGCGGTGGCGCTGTTTGAGTCCAACCTACCGCCGCGGTGGTACATCCCTCGCGAGGATGTCGTCGCCGACCTCCAGCCCACGGAGACCGTCACCCGTTGCCCGTACAAGGGGCTGGCGAGCTATTACGACGTCGCCGGAGTTGCGGACGGCAAGGATCTGATCTGGTACTACCCGGAGCCGTTGGACGAGGTCGGGCGGATCAAGGGCCTGCTGTGCTTCTTCAACGAGCGCGTCGATCTCGAGCTCGACGGCGAGCTGGGCGAGCGGCCCGACTCGCCCTGGCGCCACCCGGTTGGGGCGCCCGCGTCGGGTTGAGCATCTGACGCCTCTGCTCGAGGATCGCCCGTAGGCGGGCTGCCTCGGCGTCGGGATCTCGCTGTATCCGCTCGTGGGTGATCCGGACAGTCGGGATGCCGCGCGACAGCGCGTCGGCGTCGCGCCGGCGGTCGGTCTCAAAGGCGCGCCGGTCCTTGTGGAATCTCCAGCTGTCGAGCTCGACGATCAGCTGCTCGGCCTCGAAATAGGCGTCGACGAGATAGCCGCCCACCAGCACATTGGTCTTTGGGCGCGGGAGGCCGTAGGTTTGGCAGAACGTCCTGAACGCGTCCTCGAGCTCGGAGCGGGTCAGCCCGGCGTCGAGACTCGCGAGCGGCGCTAGGAGGCGGGTGGCCCGATGCTTTGGGTTGCGCCGCAGCACATCCGTGAGTTGCCCCTCGGTCAGGCAGGGGGAGTTCAGAGCATTGTTGACCGCACGCGTGAGGGTCTTCTCCGTCATGCGGCAGGCCATGTCCAGGAGCGTCCGGCCCGGGGCGGTTACACGTATGCCTCGGTGGGTCGTGATGTCACGGCGGGCGAGGGCGACCGGATGATGGGTGAGGATGCCCCTGGGTCGAGAATCGCCCGTCACGAGGGAGACCTCTGCGATCTTTGGCCATCGCGCCCATAGCTCCCACAGAACCATGGCCGACTCGTGGCTCAATGCTGCGCCTTCTCCGCAGGCCAGGACCGCGGCCGCTGCGGACTCCAACGGGTGACGTGCGGGTCTACCCACGGCGTACACGCCTCGGTAGACGGGGAACAGCTCGCCGGCCGCGATGCGATACCTGATCGTGTCGGTGCTGAGGCCCAGGGCCAGGAGCTGCCGTCGGGTCACGTTGCCGTGCTGCTTGCTGGCCAGGGCGGCGATCCGCCGCCGCAACGCATGGGACTTTTGGGTCATATATACCCAAAGGCGCCACCGCGCCCGCTTCGCCCCCCGCGCCGCGGACTGGCACACAATTGTTACGCTCGCCACATGGCCCTAGCTGAGACTCCCTACACCGAGAAGACCGATGAGCAGAAGGCGATCTGCGAGATGGTGCGCCAGTTCGCCGACGAGCAGATCATTCCCAACGCCGAGCACTACGACCACGAGGACAGCTTCCCCGAGCCGATCGTCGAGCAGATGAAGGAGCTCGGGCTGTTCGGGGTGACGATCCCCGAGGAGTACGGCGGCATGGGTCTCGATCTGACGACCTACGCGATGATCGTCGAGGAGCTCAGCCGGGGCTGGATCAGCATCTCCGGCATCGTCAACACGCACTTCATCGGGTCCTACCTGCTGATGAAGTTCGGGACCGAGGAGCAGAAGCAGAAGTACCTGCCGCGCATGGCCACGGGAGAGATCCGCGCGGCCTTCAGCCTGTCCGAGCCCGAGTGCGGCTCCGACGTCCAGGCAATCAAGTCGAGCGCCAAGAAGGTCGACGAGACGACCTACGAGATCAACGGCCAGAAGATGTGGGTCACCAACGGCCTGCTGTCAACCCTCGTCTTCGTGCTCGTCAAGACCGACCCGAGCGCCGAGCCCAAGTACAAGGGCATGACGTGCTTCATCGCCGAGAAGGAGCCGGGCGTCAGCGAGAACACGGGTGACTACGCCGGCTTCAATGTCCCGCCCAAGATCAAGAAGCTCGGCTATAAGGGCGTCGAGTCGACCGAGCTCGTGTTCGACGGCTACAGGTGTCCGGCCGACAACATCCTCGGTGGCGAGGAGGCGGGACTCGGCCAGGGCTTCGTGCAGATGATGGACGCGCTCGAGGTTGGCCGCGTCAACGTCGCGGCCCGCGGCGTCGGAATCGCCCAACGCGCGCTCGAGCTCGCCCTCAAGTACTCCCAGGAGCGCAAGACATTCGGCAAGCAGATCGCCCAGCACCAGGCCATCCAGTTCAAGCTCGCCGACATGGCCACCCAGGTCGACGCCGCGCGCCTGCTCACAATGCGCGCCGCCCGCCTCAAGGACGCCGGCGAGCGCTCCGACCTTGAGGCCGGCATGGCCAAGCTGTTTGCCTCCGAGGCGGGACGCTTCTGCGTCGAGGAGTCCTTCCGGATCCACGGCGGCTACGGCTACTCCAAGGAGTACGAGATAGAGCGGCTGTACCGCGACGCGCCGCTGCTGCTGATCGGCGAGGGCACCTCCGAGATCCAGCGGATGGTCATCGGCCGCAAGCTGCTCCAGCGCCACAAGATCTAGAGGGGCGGCCCCCCAGGGGGACCGCCTGGTTTGGGCACAGGTCAACCGCGGCTTTGGTTGGCGGTCGGGCTCTTGCCGTCCGCGAGTCCGTGAGCTTTTTTTTGGCGTAGCGACGAGGGGGATTTGGGGATGACGAGGCTTCTTTTCGTGGCGGGCATGGTCGTTGCCGTCGCGCTGACGTGTGCGGCGGCTGCGCTGGGCGCGCGACTGACCATGCGCATCGACACCGTGCACCCAGAACAGGTGGGGGCGGCGGTGTACCTGTCGGAGGACTACGACCGCATCAGCGGCTTCTCGCCGCGACGATCCACGGCAAGGTCACGCCGTTCTCGACCCACGCGACCGTCCGCCTCCAGTTCGGCAAGACCACGGCCTACGGCGCGTTGACGCCGACCCACACCCCCACGACCAAGGCGCCCCCGCCTGCGCTGACCAAGCTCAAGCTGAAGCGATCGGGGCGCCACGCGACGCTCAGCTACCGAGACTCGGAGTCCGCCAAGACCACGTTCATCGTTCGACGCTGCAGCAAGCGGGCCACTACCAGGTGATCGCCACCCCGAAAGCCGACGGCGTGAAGGGCGACAGCGTCAAGCTGGCCTTCACCGTCGCTTAGACTGAGCCGTCTGGCTTCACCCACCGACACCAAATCCCTGATCGAGACCGCCGTGAATCGGTTCCTGGCCGAGGTCCCGGCGCTGCAGCAGCTCAAGCTCGTGGCCGGGCTCGACCTCCGAGCCAGGGGTGACGTGCAGATGTACCGGGTCGAGATGCCGGGGCCGAAGGTGTCCAAGGACATCGCCGCCGACGCCAAGGTGCGCATCTCGATCCCGCGCTCGCACTTCAACGAACTGGCCACCAAAGGCCGGGTCAAGGACTGGCGCGAGGCGTTCGCCCACGGCGACGCCAAGGCGACGGGGATCGATCAGATACTGAAGCTGATCGTCAACGTGGTCGAGCGCCAGGAGGAGCGCTCCCGCACCCGCAAGGCCAACGCCTAGCGCGTACCGGCGAGCGCCTCGGCCTCGGTCAACTGCCGCTCGACCAGCGCCAGGCCCGAGTCCCAGAAGCCGGGGTCGGCCAGGTCGACCCCGATGATCGCGCCGAGCTCCTCGGGGCGGCGCGACCCGCCCGCGGCCAGCAGCTCGAGGTAGCGGGGCACGAACGGCTCGCCCTCCTCGAGGTAACGGCTGTAGGCCGACAGCGCCAGCAGCAGCCCGTAGGCGTACGCATAGACGTAGCCCGGCGTGTTGATGAAGTGGGGAACGTAGGACCACCACATCCGGTAGCCGTCGGTGATCTCGACCGAGTCGCCGAACAGCTCGGCCTGCGATTCGATCCACGTCTCGCAGATCCGATCGACCGAGAGCTCGCCCTCGCCGCGCCGGCGAGTGTGGACGAGGTGCTCGAAGCGGTTCATGGCCACCTGCCGGAACACGGTGGCGATCGCGTCGTCGAGGCGCTCGGCGAGCAGGCCGAGACGGTCCTCGTCGCTGTCGACGGCATCGAGCATCCGCCCGAAGACCAGTGCCTCGCCGAACACCGAGGCGGTCTCGGCCAGGGTCAGCGGCGTGGACTGGTGAAAGACCCCCTGGGGCTGCGCCAGGGCGGCGTGCAGGCCGTGGCCGAGCTCGTGCGCCATGGTCAGAACGTCGCGGCGTCGCGCGGTGTAGTTGAGCAGCACGTACGGATGGACGCTCGGCACCGTGTAGGAGCAGAACGCGCCGCCGCGCTTGTGCGGGCGGACCGGCGCGTCGACCCAGTGCTCATCGAAGAATCGCCGCACGATGCGGCCGGCGTCCTGGGAGAACCCGTCGTAGGTCTCGAGCACCATGTCCCGGGCCTCACCGAACGCGAAGGTGACGTCGCGCTCGAGCACGGGCGCGGCGCGGTCATAATCGGCCAGCTTGGGAACACCGAGCAGTTTCGCCTTCAGCGTGTACCAGCGCTGCGGGATGTCGTAGCGCGCGCGGACGGCCTCGACCAGCGCTCTCACCGACTCGTCGGAGGCCTCGTTGGCCAGGTTGCGGCTGGCCAGCCAGTGGGGATAGTGGCGCAGCCGATCCTCAACGGACTTGTCGTGGACCAGGGTGTTGTAGATGAACGCGCGGGTCCGCAGTCCCGGCTCGAGCGAGGTCGTGACGGCCTCGGCGGCGGCGCGCCGCCGCTCGCGATCGGGCTGCTGGAGGCGGCTGAGGGCCACATCGAGGGGCAGCGCCTCGTCATCGAGCATGACCCGCAGGGCCGATACGAGCTCGCCGAACAGCCGCGCCCAGGCGCTCTGGCTCGAGATCGACTTCTCGGCCAGAACCTTCTCCTCGGGCTCGGTGAGCAGGTGCGGGCGGTAGCGCCGGGCGTTGCGGAGGTAGTGGCGGCAGAACTCGAGTTCGTCGGCCGCCAGCAGCTCCTCGGCACGCTCATCGTCGATCGCCGCCCACTCGAGCTCGAAGAACAGGAGCTTGGTCTCCAGCTCCGTGGCTCGCTCCTGCATGTGCTGCAGGAGCGCGCCGCGCGCGGGATCGGCCGTATCGGTGGCGAAGCGCAGCGAGGCGTACGACCCGGCCTTGCCGACCAGCTCGTTGATCTCCGCGAGCGCTCGCATGGCCGCGATCAGTCCCTCGGCATCGAGCTCACCGATGCGACCCTGGTAGCGCTCGGCAAAGGCGTCCGCCTGCGTCAGGGCCTCGGCGAGCTGACGCTCGACGCCGGCATCGGCCTCGCCGTCGACCAGCGGGGCGAGGTCCCACTCGGTCTTGAGCAGCTCGGGATCTGAGAGGGGGTCGGCGGTGGCGGACATGGCGAGGGAGGTTAGCCGGACGGATGAGCTGGATCTGATTCGACCGTCCTACGACTCGCGCGGGGCGTAGGCTTCCGCGATCCCTCCGGTTGACCTTCAAACCCCGCGGTCGATCGGCGAAATCGTCTCGACCGCGCTGCTCCTGTACCGCCGCTACCCGCTGCTGTTTCTCGTCCTGGCGCTGGGGGTCGTCGGCCCGTACGAGCTGATCGTGCTGGCGGTCACCGGCCGCAGCCCGTTCGCCCTGCGCTACGACGTGTCGGTCACGGTCGTGCTGTCGCTGATCAACTTCGTCGTCGTCGGCCCGCTGGTCTCCGCGCTGTACATCGCCGCGGTCCAGAGGATCGGCCGCCGCGAGGCGCCCCACCTGGGTCAGGTGGCCATGCGCGGTGTGGTGGTCCTGCCCACGGTCGCGGCGGCACAGATCGTCGCCACGCTCGGCATCGCCGCCGGTCTGCTGGCCTTCATCATCCCCGGCGTGTACCTGCTGATCCGCTGGGCCGTCGTCGCCCAGGTGGCCGCCGTCGACAACGACAACTGGATCAGCGCGCTCAAGCGCAGCGGCGAGTTGACGGCGGGTAACTACCTCCACGTGCTCGGCGTGATCCTCGTCGCCGCCGCCATCTCGGCGCTGGTCTCCAATCTGGGGCTGGCGGCGGCCGGGAGCCGGATCACCGCGCCGGCGATCGCGCTCGGCATCGCCGTCGAGACGATCGCGCGCTCGTTCGTGGCGCTCACGCTGTCGGTGCTGTTCTTCGACCTCCTGGCGCGCCAGGCGGCACGATGACCAGGCCGGTCCGCCTCCTCGCAGCGGGAGGCACGATCGCGATGCGCGGCACGCGAGCCGTGCCGGCGCTGGATGGCAACCAGCTGGTCGAGCGGCTACCCGGACTCGCGGGGGAGATTCACGCCGAGAGCGTCCTGTCACTCCCGAGCGCTCAGCTGACTCTGGCGCAGTCGCTCGAACTGGCGCAGCGAGCGGTGCGGGCAGCGCAAGATGGTGAGGGAGTGCTCATCACAACCGGAACCGACACGATGGAGGAGCTGGCCGTCCTGTGCTCGCTCCTGCACGGGGCGACGGCGCCGATCGTCCTCACCGGGGCCAACCGGCCCGACTCCGGCGCCGGGGCCGACGGACCCGCCAACCTCGTGGATGCAGTCGCGGTTGCGCGCTCGGCGCACGCCGAGGGATTGGGTACGGTGGTCGTGTTCGGAGGTGAGATCCACTCCGGGATGACGGTGCGCAAGATCGACAGCACGGGGCCGGCAGCCTTCGGGTCGCCACTGAGCGGACCCCTCGGCCGCGTCGTCGAGGGCCGGGTCTGGTGCCGGACGACGCCGGTCCGGCCGCGCCCTCTGCACCCCGCCGAGCTGTCGGCTCGCGTACCGATCGTGCTCGCCTCGCTCGGAGATGACGGAGCGCTGCTTAAGGCCGCCGCACGGATTGCCGACGGCCTCGTCGCCGTCGCCCTCGGGGCCGGCCACCTGCCGCCGGCCATGCTCGTGGAGCTCCGGCGGGCCGTGGAACGGATTCCGGTCGTGCTCACCTGCCGGCCCGACCGTTCCGCGATGCTGTTCTCGACCTACGGCTTCGAGGGCGCCGAGGCCGACCTCCGAAGCTCGGGCGCCGTCTGTGCCCCGTTCCTGTCTCCGCAGGCGGCTCGGATCGCGCTGCTGTGCTGCCTGGGGGCGGGGCTGACCCGGGAGCAAATCGCCGACGCACTGGCGGTGTGGGATGCGCAGCCGGGATAGATACGGCGGGTGGGCGACCGGACTGGTGCTCGTCGCGGCGGTGGTCATGGCGGGGGTCGCGGTGGTGGCCATCACGGGCAACTCGCACAGCACGCCTCGACTGAATCGCCGCGAGATCCGTCTCATGTCCAAGCTCGCGGTGCTGCGCCGGCCCCAACAGTCGAACGACCGCAAGGTCGAGTTCATCGGGCCGATCGTGCCCAGTCTGACTCGCCTCGTGGCCACCCTCCCGGGCAACTGGGGGCTCGGTCCCGTGCACATGTACATGGTCATGCGCAAGCGGGGCCGGGTCTCGGTCATGACCGTTTATGGCCGCCGCGGCGCGCTCGGTGCAGCGGGGATGGCCGGCCCGCGGCTCGACGACCCGCGCAACCTGACCTCGGGCCTGCTGTACACGGTGGGCGTCGTCCCCGACGGCGTGTACGAAGTGCGTTGGGTGTTCCGGGACCGGATGGGCGGCTCGGGCCAGCCGGTCACGCTCACCATCCATCCCATGGTTCACAACAACGTGGCGGTGGCGCCGGTCCTGGGCCATCAGGGACGGCTGGTCGAAGCGACCTGGTACGGCCAGAACGGGCGGACTATCCGCCCCTGAACAGCCGCTCGAGCACGGCCGCCACTCCCGACTCGTCGTTGGACGCCGTCACCTCGTCGGCGGCGGCGAGCACGTCGGGATGCGAGTTGGCCACGGCCACGGCGCGGCCGGCCCAGCGAAGCATGGCCAGGTCGTTGGGCATGTCGCCGAAAGCGATCACCTCATCGGGCTCGATCCCGCGCTCCGCGCACAGCCGGGCCAGCGCGTTCCCCTTGTTGACGCCGCGGGCGGCGATCTCGAGCAGGCTGTCGGCCGAGTTGGAGTGCGAGAGCTCGACCAGTTGCCCGACCACCTCGCGCGCCGCGTCGAGCAGAGGATCGGCGAGCAGCCGATCGTGTCGCAGGATGAGCTTGACCGCGGGCTGGGTGACCAGCACGTCGACGTCGTCGACAATCGTGTCGTCGGGCACCGGCCAGCGAGACGCGTACCCCGGCTCGCGCCCGAAACCGGTCGTCCACTCGACGGCCCACGCCCCGCCCGGGACGGCGTCGCGCATCCGGCCAACCACCTCGCTGGAGGTTGCGGGGGACATCGGGAACGACTCGAGCATCGCGTCCTCGTGCAGATCCCACACGACGCTTCCGTTCGCGCAGATGGCCACGCCGCGATGACCCGTCGCCTCGGCCAGCGGCCGGATCCAGCGGGCCGGTCGGGCGCTGCAGATGACCAGCAGCGCTCCCGAGTCCTCGACCTCGCGGAGGACCTGCTGGGTGCGCGGATCGAGCGTTCCGTCGGAGCGCAGGAGGGTTCCATCCAGGTCGGTGGCCACGACTCGAGGGGGTACGCTTGCCCTAGTCATGATGTTCAAGAGAGTATGTCTGGCCGCCGTGCCGGCGCTCGCGATCGCCGTGGCCGGATGCGGACAGAGCAGCAACAGCAAGGACGTTTCGCTGGCCCAGCTTCCGCTCGTCCCCGGGGCCAAGATCGTACGTCAGGTCAAGCAGTGCGACCGCGGCGCGAATGCGTTTTGCTCGCTGAACATCGTGATCGTCGACCCGCTGTACCACAGCTCGCTGGGGCTGCTGAAGGCCGAGCACATCTGGGTGCACGCGGCGGGCTGGAACGGCGTCGGCGGCGACACCGACGACGAGAAGGCGGCCGAGTCCCCGACGAACAAGCTGCGGGTTACCTATGCCACCGCGTCCGGCGATCTCAAGGACATCGACCTGGCCCTGATCAAGCGCCCACGGCCGATCGCGCTCGCGCTCTCGCGGGCCATGTTCAACCGATCGCCAGCCCTCAGCGTGCTGCTCGAGGCCGGATCGTCGTCATGACGTGCGCGTGAGCTCGAGGCGCCGGTCGCCGCCCACGGCGATCCCGGCCCGTCCCGAGAGCAGGTCACGCAGGTCGGACCCGACAAGCTCGCGGCGCCACCCATTCAGCGTGCGGACGTCCGGTTCGGGCTCGCCGCGCCGGGCCGCCGCGACGATCATCTCGAGCTCCACGCGAGAGGCGATCAGCTCGTAGGCCAGTCCCGCCTCCAGCGCACGCGCCCGGAGCAACGCCTCGGCCAGAACGATCAGCGGGGCGTCGCCCGGGTCCGAACGGCCGCGGGCCTGGTCGCGCGGGATCGGCGGCGCCTGGATGCCCCTGGCCACAGCGTCGAGAACCTTCTCGCCGCGGCGCTTGATTGCCGATGGATGAATCCCCCGGATCTGCTCCAGGGCGCGAACGCTGGCCGGGCGGCGCTTGGCGATCTCGACCAGTGTCGCGTCCGCGACCACCGATCCCACCGGCCGGTCCTCGCGTGCCGCCGTGCGCTCGCGCCACGCGCCCAGCTCGCGGGCCACGGCCCGGGCACGCGGGTCGAGCTGGCCGATCCGCGGGAGCCGCTCCCAGGCGGTCTCGGGATCGCGCTCGTCGGTGGCGGACTCCAGCCGCCGGCACTCCTCGCGCGCCCAGCCGAGGCGGCCGGTCTCCTCGAGGCGCCGCTGAAGCTCGTCGGCCAGCTCCATCAGGTGGGCGACGTCCTCGGCGGCGTAGCTGAGCTGCTCGGCGGTCAGCGGCCGGGCGTCCCACTTCGTGTAGCTGGCGGTCTTGCCGACCCGGCGGCCGAGGATCGCGCCGAGCAGATTCCCGTAGCCGGTCTGCGCTCCGGCGCCGGCAAAGCCGGCGGCGATCTGGGTGTCGAAGATGTTGGTCATCTCGGTGTTCCAGACCCGGCGCAGGATCGCCACGTCCTGGCGTCCGGCATGGAGCACGACCTCGATGCCCGGTTCGGCCAGCAGCTCGGCCAGCGGTGCGATGTCGACCCGGTTCAGCGCGTCGATGAGAATGATCCGCGTCCCGTCGGGCGCCTCGGGGTCATCGACGACCACCTGCACGAGGCACAACAACGCGCGGTAGCGGCCCTCGGACATGAACTCCGTATCGATGCCGAGCCGCCCGCGATCGCGCGCCATGGCCGCTGTCTCGGCGACCTCGACTGAGGTTGACAGCCCCCAAGCTTCCATACCCGCCGAGCCTATCGCGTCACCGGAGCAACACCACAGGGCCCGCGCATGCGGGCCCCATATAAATAACCTAGCTGGCTGGTAGGATTTATGTGCATGATCTTCTCATCCAAGGCCGAGTACGGGGTGCGCCTGATGGTCGAGCTGGGCCGCCAGTCGCCCGAGCAGCCAACGAGCTTGAAGGCGATCGCCGATGCCGAGGGCCTGCCCCTGGCCTACCTCGAGCAGGTGGTCGCGCGACTGCGCAAGGCGGGTCTGGTGATGAGCGCCCGCGGTGCGCACGGTGGCTACTGGCTGTCCCGGCCAGCCGAGGAGATCGCGATGGACGAGGTGGTGCAGGCGCTCGAGGGCTCCATCGCCCCGATGGAATGCTTCGTGCACGACCACACCGAACGCGTGCTGTGTTCCCACGAGCCCGACTCGGGGCGCGGTTGCGCGACCAAACTGCTGTGGACCCGCGTGCAGGGGGGAATCATCCGCTCGCTGCAGACGACGACGCTCGCCGATCTGGTCGAGTTCTCGCGTCGCAACGAGCACGTTCCCACCGCCGCGGCGTAAAGACACGACTGAAAGTTGGAAATGGCTGATCTAGAAATCCGAAACCTTCATGTGCGGGCGGGTGAGAAGGAGATCCTGCGCGGCTTGGATCTGAGCGTCGGCAAGGGCGAGATCCATGCGCTGATGGGCCCCAACGGATCGGGCAAGTCGACCCTCGCCAACGCGATCATGGGCCATCCGGGACTCGAGGTGACCGAGGGCCAGATCCTGTTCCGCGGCGAGGACATCACCGGGACCGAGCCCGACGAGCGCGCTCGCATGGGCCTGTTCATGGCCTTCCAGTACCCGGTCTCCGTGCCCGGCGTGACCGTGACCAAGTACCTGCGCACCGTGATGAACGCCCATCGCGAGGCGCACGGCGAACAGCCGGTCCCGCTCAAGGAGTTCCGCCAGACGGTCGAGGCGGCGATGAAGCTGACCAATGTTCCGCGCGATTTCTCTAGCCGCTATCTCAACGAGGGCTTCTCAGGCGGGGAGAAGAAGCGCATGGAGATCCTCCAGCTCGCGCTCCAGCACCCCGAGTTGGCGATCCTTGACGAGACCGATTCGGGTCTCGACATCGATGCCCTGCGGGTGGTGGCCAATGGTGTGAACGCGGTCGCCGGGCCGGGCATGGGCGTGCTGATCATCACCCACTACCAGCGCATCCTGCATCTCGTGCAGCCGAGTCATGTGCACGTCATCTACCAGGGCCGGATCGTGCGCGAGGGCGGTCCCGAGCTGGTCGACGAGCTCGAGGCGCGTGGCTACGGCTGGATCACCGAGGAGGTGGCGGCGTGAGCCGCCACCGGGAGACCCGATCTTGACGGCTACCGCGGGTCTGAGGGAGGTCGCCTCCGAGTTCCCAGTCCTCCGGCGGGAATTCAACGGTCATCCGCTGACCTACCTGGACTCAAGCGCGACGTCGCAGACGCCGCATCCGGTGATCGACGCGATGACGCGGTACTACACCGAGTCGCGGGCCTCGATCCATCGCGGCGTCTACCCGCTCGCCGTGGAGGCCACCGACCTGTACGAGGGCGCCCGGCAGCGAATCGCGGCCTGGCTGGGCTCGACGCCCGAGGAGACGATCTTCGCCTCCAACGCCACCGCGGCGATCAACCTGGTCGCGTACACGTGGGGGCGGCAGAACGTTCAGCGCGGCGATCTGGTCGTGCTCACGGAGATGGAGCACCACTCGAACATCGTCCCGTGGCAGATCCTGTGCCAGGACCGCGAGGCTGAGCTGGCCTACGTGCGCATCCTCGACGACGGGTGCCTGGACCTCGAGTCGCTTGACGAGCTGCTGGCACGCGAGCCCCGGCTCGTGTCCCTGGTCCACGTCTCCAACGTGGTGGGGACGGTCAACCCGGTGGCCGAGGTGGTGCGCCGGGCTCACGCCGTGGGCGCGGTCGTGCTGATCGACGGATCCCAGGCGGTGCCGCAGATCCCGGTCGACCTGCGCGCGATCGACGCCGACTTCTACGCCTGGACCGGGCACAAGGCCTACGGTCCGACGGGCATCGGCGTGCTCCACGGCCGCCGCGCCCTGCTCGAGGAGATGCCCCCGTTCATCGGTGGCGGCCACATGATCCGCACGGTGGCCGCCAACGAGTCGACCTGGACCGACCTGCCGTGGAAGTTCGAGGCCGGCACCTCGCAGATCGCCGAGGCGATCGGGCTCGGGGCGGCGGTCGACTGGCTCCGCGACCTGGGCATCGACGCAGTTCGCGCCCACGAGCAGGAGCTCGTCGCCGAGGCGCTGTCGCGGCTTGGCTCGGAGGTCCCGGGGCTGACCATTCACGGTCCGCCGGCGGCGGCTGATCGAGGCGCGCTGATCTCGTTCGCGCTCGACGGAGCCCATCCGCACGACATCGGGGAGATCCTAGGACGGCTCGGAGTCTGCGTGCGCGCGGGTCACCATTGCGCGCAGCCGCTGATGCGCCGGCTGGGAGTGAGCGCCACGACGCGCGCGTCGTTTGCCGTGCACAACTCCACGGCGGACATCGACCGGCTCCTCGAGGGACTCGGCACCGTCCGTCAGGTCCTGAAGCTCGACTGAAGCTCTTCGGGCGCGCCGGCCCGCGAGCACAATCAGACCCGCGAAGGCGACGAGCACACACGTGATCGCGCCCAGGCCCAACCCGGCGCGTGCGCCGAGGATGGCCATGGTGGCGCCGACGAGCGGGCCGCCAATCGGGGTCGAGCCCTGGAAGGCGACGAACCAGAGCGACATCACGCGGCCGCGCATCGCGGGGTCGGCGCCCAGCTGCAGCGTGGAGTTGCCGGTGGCCATGAACGAGATGCTGGCGGCGCCGACCAGCGCCAGGGCGGCGAGCTCGAAGGCCAGGCTGGGGGCGAGCGTGGCGAAGGTCATGGCGACGCCGAACACGGATGCGGCCAGCACCAGGGGGCGCAGGCCGGTCTTGCCCTTGGCGGCCATCACCAGCCCGCCCAGCACCGCGCCGACGCCCATCGCCGCGGTCATGAAGCCAAAGCCGCTGGCGCCGGCGCCGAGGCCACGGCTCGCCATCACCGGCAGCGAGACCTGGAACTCGTAGGTCAGGCAGCCGACCACGCCCATCATCAACAGCGGGATGGCCAGCTGCGGGGTGCCGCGGACGTAGCGCAGGCCTTCGCGGAGCTGCCCGCGGGCGCGCGGCGTGGGCTCGGTCGGGTTCAGCGCGGTCAGGTCCATGGTCAAGAGCGTGGCGATCACGGCCACGAAACTCGCCGCGTTGACCAGGAAGCAGACGCCCTCGCCGACGCTGGCGATGAGCAGGCCGGCCACGGCCGGACCGACCGTCCGCGCGACGTTGACTAGCACCGAGTTGAGGCTGACCGCGTTGCGCAGGTGCTTGGAGCCGACCATCTCCATCATGAATGACTGGCGGGCGGGATTCTCGAAGGCGTTGTTGAGGCCGAGGAGGGCGGCGAGCACGCCGATCTCCCACAGGTGCACCGATCCGGTCACCGTGAGGAGGCCGAGGATCAGCGCCTGGATGCCCATCGCGCTCTGCAGCGCGATCATCGTGCGTCGCTTGTCGACCCGGTCGGCGATCACCCCGCCGTAGGGGGCGAGCAACAGCACCGGAAGGGTCTGCAGGGCGACGATCAGACCGAGCGCGGTGCTCGAGTGGGTGATCGTCAGGACCAGCCACGCCTGGGCAGTCATCTGCATCCACGTGCCGGTCAGCGATATGGCCTGACCGCTGTAGTAGCGGCGGAAGTTCGGGACGGAGAGGGAGGCGAAGGTCAGGCGGCCGGCGCGAACAACGCGCGTCATGACTGGTCCCTCAAGGCTTCGGCCAGGCGCTCGAGGGCGGGCAGGCTGCTCTGGAGGCAGCGCCGCTCTTCGGGTGTGAGCTCGCTGAGCGCGAGGTTCAGCGCATCGGTGCGCTCTCGACGGATGCGCTGTGCGAGATCGCGCCCCGCTCGGGTGGGTGTCACCCAGGCGGCGCGCCGGTCGCCCTCGTCGCTCGAGCGCTCGACGAGCCCCGCCTCGGCCAGCGTGGAGATCGCGCGCGAGAGCATCGTCGGGTTGATGCCCTCGGACTCGGCGAGCTCGGCCAATCGCATGGGTCCCTCGCGGACGACGTGGAGGAGGATCGTCGTCTTCGTCGGGGTCAGGCCCGCCTCGGTAGTGGCTGTCGTCGGTCGCAGGCGGCGGGATAGACGCGCGATGGCGATGCGGAGGCGGGTGGCGGTTTCGAGGTCGGAGGCGGCGGTGGCGGGCGTTAGATCTCCTGTGGGTGGGTGGTTGGTTGGTTGGTTGTGTGTGTGTGTGTGAATACTTGCTTGCTGGCAAGCAATATTCTAGCAGGCCTGCGCGTGCTCGCGGCCCTGCTGGGGCGGTGGAAAACGTGACACGCTCCCGGTTCGGCCTGAACCTTGGCGACCTAAGCGTCTGGGGGGTGCTTATGTAGCCACGAAGCGTCGGCGGCCGGAGTTTTGTCACCCTTTTCAGGTCGAGGCGCCCCGCTACGCTCTACTCAGGCCCATGGACGACCTATACCGCGACAACATCCTCGATCACTACAAGCATCCGCACAACTGGGGCGAGCTCGAGGGCGCGGAGCTCGAGGCGGAGGACGTGAACCCGCTGTGCGGCGATGAGCTGCGGGTGCAGCTGGCCGTCGACCCCGACGGAACGATCTCCGATCTCCGCTTTTCGGGTCACGGGTGCGCGATCTCGCAGGCGGCCGCGTCGATGGTGTCCGACGAGGTCAAGGGCATGAAGGTCGACGAGCTGCTGAAGCTCGACCGCTCGTTCATCCTCGAGTTGCTGGGGATCGACATCTCGGCCACGCGGATGAAGTGCGCGCTGCTGTCGCTGAAGGTGCTCAAGAGCGCCAGCCTCGGTCACGCGGTCGACTGGGAGCCCGACACGCCGCCCAGCAGCGCCGCGGCGTAGTCGCCTCGAGGCCTCTCCTAGTTCTTCTTCATCCGCTCGAACTCGACGTATCCCTTCCAGTGCACGGTCATCGTGCATGTCAGGCCGGGCACGTCGTCCTTATGGCAGTCCTTGGGCGCCCGGAGGGCAACGTTCGCTTCATCGTCGCTGCTGACGTCGTCCTCTTGAAAGCAGTTGTCCCAGACTGCCGGCAGCCCGGCGCCGCCGGAACCCTAGCCCGGCCAGCCGCTATTATCAGTCCGGTAAATCCGATCAATCCGCTAGGACTTAGAGACGCTTATCACGAGAGCGATCGCACACGTGCCGGAAGTCATCGAAATCTGCCCCCTCGAGGAGCTTGCCCCGGGCGAGATGCGCCTGGTCGAATGGGAGGATCTGGAGATCGGTGTGTTCAACTGCAACGGCACCGTGTACGCGATCGAGGATCGGTGCTCGCACGACAACGGCACGCTGGTCGAGGGCGAGCTTGACCAGGAGCGGTGCACGATCGAGTGCCCGCGCCATGGCTCGCTGTTCGACCTGAAGACCGGCAAGCCCCTGACCCTGCCGGCCTACGTTCCGGTGGACACCTATCCCGTCATCATCGAGGACGAGACGATCAAGTTGGAGGTGGAGTAGTGGCTACTCCCGAGACGACGGTCCTGACCGAGAACGAGCAGCTCCGCGGCATCAACGCCGACTACACCGAGCGCTACGGCTTCCACGACGCCGAGAACTACCTCTACAAGGCGCCCAAGGGCATCAATCGCGAGATCGTCGAGAAGATCTCCGAGTTCAAGTCCGAGCCCAAGTGGATGCGCGACTTCCGGCTCAAGGCGCTCGAGCATTTCCTGTCCCGTCCCCAGCCGACGTGGGGCTCGCCGCTGCTGGCCGAGGTCGACTACGACAACATCCATTACTTCGTTCGTGCGTCTGAACGGGCTGAGCGCTCGTGGGAGGACGTTCCCGAGGACGTCAAGAACACGTTCGACCGCCTCGGCATCCCCGAGGCCGAGCGCAAGTTCCTCTCCGGCGTCGGTGCCCAGTACGAGTCCGAGGTCGTCTACCACCAGGTGCGCGAGGACCTCGAGAAGCAGGGCGTGATCTTCAAGGACATGGATTCGGCGCTACGCGATCACGAGGATCTGGTCCGCGAGTACTTCGCCACCATCATCCCGCCCAACGACAACAAGCTGGCCGCGCTCAACAGCTCCGTGTGGTCGGGCGGCTCGTTTGTCTACGTCCCGCCGGGCGTGCACGTGGAGATGCCGCTCCAGGCCTACTTCCGGATCAATACCGAGTCGATGGGGCAGTTCGAGCGCACGCTGATCATCGCCGACGAGGGCTCCTACGTGCACTACGTCGAGGGCTGCACCGCGCCCACGTACAGCTCATCGAGCCTGCACTCCGCCGTTGTCGAGCTGGTCGCCAAGCCAGGCGCCCGGATTCGCTACACGACCGTGCAGAACTGGTCGATGAACGTGTTCAACCTCGTCACCAAGCGCGCGGTCGCCCACGAGGACGCGACGGTCGAGTGGGTGGACTGCAACCTCGGGTCGAAGCTGACGATGAAGTACCCAAGCGTGTACCTGCTCGGTGAGCGCGCCCACGGCGAGATCCTCTCGATCGCCTTCGCCGGCAAGGGCCAGCATCAGGACGCGGGCGGGAAGATCATCCACGCCGCCCCCAACACGACCTCGAACATCTTCGCCAAGTCGATCTCCAAGGACGGCGGGCGCGGCTCCTACCGCGGCCTGCTGGAGATCGCCAAGGGCGCTCACGGTGCCCGCTCCAAGGTGGTCTGCGACGCGCTGCTGCTCGACGAGGAGTCGCGCTCCGACACCTACCCGACGATCCGGATCGGCGAGGACGACGTCAATGTCGGCCACGAGGCCACCGTCTCGAAGGTCGGCGACGACCAGCTGTTCTACCTGATGTCGCACGGGATCCCCGAGGAAGAGGCGTCCAAGCTGATCGTCAACGGATTCATCGAGCCGATCACCAAGGAGCTCCCGATGGAGTACGCGGTCGAGATGAACCGGCTGATCGAGCTCCAGATGGAGGGTTCGATTGGCTAGCGCAGTTCTCGCCGAGCGCCGTGAGCGCGCGGCCGCTTTGACCGAAACGCTCGCGCTGCCCAGCTTCAAGGGCCGCCCGGGTTGGGAGTTCACGGACATCAGCGGGCTTGACCTCGACGCATACGTGCGCGACGGCGCGGACGCCGCGCCGTCGGTCGTGCCGCTGTTCGGTCTCCCCGAGGCGAGTCGCCCGCTGCCCGACGGTGTGATCGTGTCGAGCATCGAGGAGGCGGGCGCGCAGCACCCGGAGCTGATCGAGCGCTACCTCGGTTCGCTGCTCGGTGGCGAGGACGACTTCTTCATCGCGCGCAACGAGGCGGGCTTCCGGACCGGGCGGTTCGTGTACGTCCCACGGGGCGTGGTCCTCGCGGACCCGATTTCGCTCGTCAACGTGCAGGCGGCCGCCGACACCGAGTTTGACCAGCGCACGCTGATCGTCCTCGAGGAGGGCGCCGCGGCCGAGGTGTGGGAGGAATACCTCTCAGCGTCGGAGGACCTCGACGGGGTGTTCAACGTCGTCACCGAGCTGATCGTCGAGGACAACGCCCGGCTGCGTTACGTCTGCGGCCAGGAGCTGTCGGAGAAGAGCTGGATCTTCGGGGCCCAGCGGGCCGAGCTGGCGCGTGACTCCTCGCTCGACTGGGTGGCGCTGGGGTTCGGCTCGGCGCGCGGGCGCGTGCGCATGGAGACCCGCCTCAGCGGTCCGGGCGCCGATGCTCGGGTGACCGGAGCGTACGCGACTCGTGGCCGGCAGCACATCGATTTCGATACCACCCAGGAGCACGCGGCACCAAACACGACCAGCGACCTCGCCTTCCGTGGGGTTCTGACCGGTCGCTCGTCCGCGGTGTGGAAGGGCAACATCATCGTCGACCCCGGGGCGCAGAAGACCGATGCGTTTCAGGAGTCGCGCAACCTCCTGATCTCCAAGCGAGCCCATGCCGATGCGATTCCCGGGCTCGAGATCCAGGCCAACGATGTTCGCTGTACTCACGCCGCTGCGGTGGCCCAGGTCGACCCCGAGCAGCTGTTCTATCTACGCTCGCACGGCCTCGGCGAAGACGTCGCCAAGCGCCTGGTTATCGAAGGCTTTCTCGCGGCGCTCGTCGAGCGCTTCGAACCCGGGCCCGTACGGGAGGTGCTGGCCAACGCGCTCGAGCGCCGGCTTGCGCTGGTTCTGGGCCAGGAGTAGGTTACCTCAGGGTTTAGGTTGACAAGGTTAAGAATAAAAGGAGTGACATGGCTCTACTGCAGCTGGGTGATACGGCCCCCGATTTCGAGGCCGAGACGACCGAAGGTCCGATCCACTTCCACGAGTGGCTCGGGGATTCCTGGGGAGTCCTGTTCTCGCACCCCAAGGACTTCACTCCGATCTGCACGACCGAGCTTGGCTACATGGCCCGGATCAAGCCCGAGTTCGATCGGCGCGGCGTGAAGATCATCGGGCTGTCGGTCGATCCGATGGACCGTCACGAGGAATGGGCGAAGGACATCGAGGAGACACAGGGCACGGCGCCCAACTACCCGATCATCGCCGACCACGATTTCCAGGTTGCCAAGGCCTACGGGATGCTCTCCGCCGAAACCGAAGGGGATGCGGTGGCGCGCACACCGGCGGACAACCAGACGGTTCGCAACGTGTTCGTGATCGGCCCGGACAAGAAGATCAAGCTGATCCTGGTCTATCCGATGACGACGGGCCGGAACTTCGATGAGGTGTTGCGGGTGATCGACTCGCTGCAGCTGACGGCGAAGCACAAGGTAGCCACGCCGGCGCAGTGGAGTCCGGGTGATGATGTGATCATCGCCGGCTCCGTTTCCGATGACCAGGCCAAAGAGATCTTCGGCGAATGGAAGTCGCCCAAGCCCTACATCCGTATCGTTCCCGACCCCCGCGAAAAGGTGGGGTCGTAGGCCAAGCCCGACCAGGGTGATCCTCGAACAGCACTATCTCGGCTGCCTCGCCCACGCGTCGTACTTCATCGCGGACGAGCGCAGCCGAGTAGCTGCGGTGGTGGACCCGCAGCGCGACGTCGGCCGCTACCTGGAGGCGGCCGAACGGACGGGCTGCCAGATCCGCCATGTGTTCCTGACCCATCTCCACGCCGACTTCATCGCCGGCCATCTGGAGCTGCGCGACCGCGTCGGCGCCGTGATCCACCTCGGTGCGCGCGCGCAGGCCGAATACGAGTTCGAGCCGGCGCCGGATGGTTCGTCGCTCGAACTCGGGCCGAGCGTACGCATCGAAGTGCTCGAGACGCCCGGGCATTCGCCTGAGTCGATCTCGCTGCTGGTGTACGACCGCGAGATCGACCCCGACCATCCCCATGCCGTGCTCACCGGCGACACGCTGTTCGTCGGCGATGTTGGCCGGCCTGACCTGCGCGCCGCCCTGGGCTGGAAGGCCGAGGATCTGGCCGGGCTGCTCTACGACTCGCTGCGGTACAGGCTCCTGCCACTCCCGGATCGGACGATCGTCTATCCGGCGCACGGGCCGGGGACGTTGTGCGGTCGAGCGCTCGGAGCCGAGACGTTCTCGACCATGGGCGAGCAGCGCCTGCTCAACTACGCGCTCCAGCCGATGTCGCGCGATGAGTTCATCGCCATGATCACGGCCGACCAGCCCGAGGCGCCGGCGTACTTCACCTACGACGCCGTGCTCAACGCCCAAGAGCACCCGACGCTCACGCAACAGCTCGAGCGCGAGCTCAAGCCGGTGACGCTCGAAGCGCTGCTCGAGCTTCAGAGCGCGGGCGCCGAGATCCTCGACACCCGTCCGTCGGAGCAGTTCGAGGCGGCACACCTGCGGGGGAGCCTGAACATCGGCCTGGACGGCCGGTACGCGACCTGGGTGGGCACGATCATCGACAGCGACCAGCAGCTCGTGATCGTCGCCGATCCCGGCCGCGAGCAGGAATCGATGGTGCGGCTCGGGAGGATCGGCTTCGACCATGTGGTCGGCTACCTCGCCGGCGGCATGGCGGCGCTGGACCAGCGCCCGGAGCTGATCGATCACGTCGAGCGGCTCGCCCCCAGCGCGGTGGCCGAGCGGCTGGGCGACGCCGAGCCGCCGTTGCTGGTCGATGTGCGCAACGAGCCCGAGACCGACGGCGATCTGATCGACGGGGCACTCAACATCCCGCTCGGGCGTCTGACCGCGCGCCTCGACGAGCTCCCGCGCGAGCGCCAGCTGATTCCCTACTGCTCGAGCGGCTACCGCTCAGCGATCGCGGCCAGCCTGCTAAAGGCGCGAGGCTTCGAGCGCGTCGGCGACCTCGTCGGTGGCGTGGCGGCCTGGAACGCCGGCTGACCGCCGCGGGCTCACGGGCACGCCGGCGAACTGGACCACCAGGATCGCGATGTCATCCCGCGGGGCCTGGCCGGCGGTGGCGCCATCCTCGACGAACTCGGCCAGCTGCTCGACGTTCAATCCATGGCCGCGGGCCAGCAGCTCGGCCAGGTCGGCATCGGACATGAACCGGCCTGGAGCCCGCGCATCGGTGAGCCCGTCGGTGTAGAGCAGGATCGCGTCCCCAGGGTGGAGCGAGACCTGCTGCGGCTCAAAGCTGACCTGGCTCGCCACGCCGAGCAGGGTCCCACCGACGGCAACGGGCTCGACGCTGCCGTCGG
This sequence comes from uncultured Solirubrobacterales bacterium, assembly GCA_963796885.1. GTDB lineage: Bacteria > Actinomycetota > Thermoleophilia > Solirubrobacterales > Solirubrobacteraceae > Palsa-465. Next base: position 21,413 of record CAWCNP010000017.1, on the reverse strand, counting down.
CGCGCAGGATGAGTGGCGGCGGGTGACCGGCGGCGGCGATCTCGAGCTCGAGACCGCCGGGCTTCACGGTCAGGTTGGCCAGCAGGACGGTGAGGAAGCGCCGCTCCGTCATGTCCTGGTCGCGGATCACCGCCTCGTTGAGCCGCTCGAGAACGGTGGGCGCATCGTGCTCGGCCAGGGCTCGGATCGTGTAACGGCCCAGCGCGGTGAGCGCGGCAGCCTCGGCACCCTTGCCGCACACGTCGCCGATCGCGATCGCCCAGCGGTTCTCATCGATCTGGAAGGCATCGTAAAAGTCCCCCCCGACCTCCTGACCCTCGAGCGCCGGGCGATAGCGCGCCGCCATGCGCACCCCGGGTATGTCCGGGAGCCGGCGTGGCAGGAGGCTGGCCTGCAACGTGCCGGCAAGGCGGCGGCTCGACTCGTACAGCCGGGCATTGTCGACCACGATCGCCGCGCGACGAGCGAGCTCCTCGGCCAGCACCAGGTCGTCCTCGGCGAAGCTCTCGGCATCGTGCATGCGGAGCAGCGATAGGGTTCCGATCACGTGCTGACGGGCAACCAGCGGGACGACGATCGCGGAGTGGTAGCCGAGTTGCTCAATCAGGTTGAGGTGCTCCTCGCCGGAAGCGACCTGCCTCAGGAAGGCATCTCCCATGTCGGGCAGGAGAGCCGACTCGCCCGTTCGGAGCACGCCCGCCACCGGGTGAGGTCCGCTCATGTCCAGCGGGTGGGACCGGCGCACCTCCTCGAGCGCGCGCGCATAGGCCGGATCGATCGAGGCGGCGACGGCGGGGGCTATCGAACCGTCGCCATCGACCAGGTCGATGATCGTCAGCTGGGCCAGCTCGGGAACGGTCATGTCGGCCAGGCTTCTCAGCGTCTCGCCGTAGTCGAGCGAGTTGTCGAGCATCAAGCCGACCTGGGCCAGGAAGGCCATGCGCTTCTGCAGCCCGACGTTCTCGCGCCGGCTGAAGCTACGGTCGGCGAGCTCGCGCAGAAAGCCGACAAACATCAGCTCGTCGGTTCCGGACAGCCGCGTGATCGTCAGCTCCATGGGGAATTCCGACCCGTCGCGGCGCAGCGCGGAGAGCTCGAGGCGGCGATCGAGCATCGCGGCGTCCCCCGTCTCGACATGGCGGCGCAGGCCGTTGCGATGCGCGTGGCGCAGCGCCCCGGGAATGATCAGCTCGGCGACCTCACGCCCCAGCGCTTCCGCACGGCTGTAGCCGAACGTCCGCTCGGCGGCCGGATTCCAGTCCCGCACCAATCCGTGGGCATCCATGATCACGACGGCGTCGAGCGAGGCCCGGAACACATCGCCGGCAGACAGCGGATCGTCGCTCACGGCAGGTCGTCCCCCATGGCTTAGGCGCCATGATCGCAGGAACGCTGTCCAGCGGTTTACGATGGCAAGGCCATGGCTCGCACCACGTCGTTGATACCGCTCGGCTACGGCAAGTTCGTCCGCGCCGACCGGGTCTATGCGCTGGTTCCGCTCGAGGGAGCCGCTCGTGGCGATGGCCACCGCACGCTGGTTCACGTGGAGGGCATCGACGAGCCGATCGTCGCCTCGCGGTCCGAGGGCGCGATCGCGCGCGACATCGCCGTAGCCCTCGGTCAGGCACTGCGGTCCCGTCAGGACGCCGGGCTGGCCGGCCAGGAAGCCCTGTTCTGATCCGTGGCCGCCCAGGTCCTTCTTCTCCGCGGGATCAACCTTGGGTCGCGAAATCGGATCGCGATGCCGGCGCTGCGCGAGGCGCTCGGTGCGGCCGGATTTGACAATGTCCGAACCTACCTCCAGAGCGGCAACGTGGTCCTCTCCAGCCCGGCGGCACCAGTCGAGTTGGCGCACCAGAGCAGGGCGCTGATCGCCGACCGGTTCGGGCTCGATATCGAGGTCATCGTCCGCACGCGCGGCGATCTGGCCCGGGTCGTGAAGCGCAATCCGCTCGGGAAGGTGGCCGACAACCCGAAGCGCTACCAGGTCAGCTTCCTGGCCGAGAAGCCCGATCGCGACACCGTGCAGAAGCTGAGCGAGTTGCGTACCGACCGCGAAGAGTTCGTGCATGTCGGGCGCGAGCTCTATGCATGGCATCCCGAGGGCGTGGCGCGCTCGAAGCTGTGGAACGCGCTCGCCGGCCCTAAGCTGGGCGTGCCCGCCACCGCCCGCAACTGGACCACGGTCACCCAGCTGCTGGCCATGGCCGAGGAGTAGGGCGGCGTGCACCCGTACGTAGTCCTCGATGTGTTCACCGATGTCCCGCTGCAGGGCAACCAGCTGGCTGTGTTCACCGAGCCGGCCGAGCTGAGCGCCGAGCTGATGCAGAAAGTCGCGCGGGAGATGAATCTGTCCGAGACCGTGTTCCTCCTCGAGCCGGACGGGGACGTCCAAGCCGACGCGCGGCTGCGGATCTTCACCCCGGTGAGCGAGCTGCCCTTCGCCGGTCACCCTACGCTCGGCTCCGCGTTCGTGGTCGGCCAGCGCACCGGCTCCAGCCAGGTCCGCCTGCAGACCGGCGCCGGGGTCATTCCGCTGTCGCTGCGGCGCGAAGGTGGGGAGATCGTCTACGGCGAGATGGAGCAGCCGATCCCCAAGCCCGAGCCCTTCTCCCAGGCCGACGCGCTGCTCGCGGCCCTGGGGGTGGAGCGAGCCGAACTGCCGATCGAGCTCTACCGCAACGGCGCGGAATTCGTTTACGTGGCGCTGCCCGGCGAACAGGCGGTGGCCGCGCTGCGACCTGACATGCGGGCCCTCGAGGCGCTCGGAGCGATCGGCGTGAACTGTTTTGCCGTTGCCGGCGGCCGCGTGAAGACGAGGATGTTCGGCCCCGCGCTCGGCGTGGTCGAGGACCCCGCCACCGGGTCGGCGGCAGGCCCGCTGGCCGTGCACCTCGCGCGTCACGGTCGGGTGCGATACGGCCAGGAAATCGAGATCTCCCAGGGCGCCGAAATCAGCCGACCATCGCTTCTCCGCGCCCGGGTGGAGGGGTCGGCCCGGCGGGTCGAGCGGGTACTGGTGGGTGGCTCGGCCGTGCTGGTGGCGCGCGGCGAGTATCGCTTGCAGTGAGAGGCCACCCCATGCTCTGCGAACTGAGAGGATTTGAAACATGGATCTGACCCCCCGTCAGCGCCAGGCGCTCGAGAACCTCTGTGACACGTTCTGCCCCGGGGGCGACGGGACTCCGAGCGCGCGCGAGCTCGGCGTGTCCGATGCCCTGCTCGACGCCGTCGCGCTCAACCCTCGTGAGTCCGAGCGCAAACAACTCGCGATGCTGCTCTCGCTGTGGGACACGCCGGTCATCGGCGCGATCAGCGGGGTGGGTGCTAAGCGCTTCAGCTCGCTCCCTCAGCCGGAACGCGAGCAGCATCTCCTCACCTGGGCCGATTCGAGGCTGCCGCAGCGCCGAGCCGTGTTCGAGTCACTGCGCAAGGGAACTCTGCTCTTCTACTACATGCTCCGAGACTCGGGTGGCGGGCCCAACCCGGCCTGGGAGACGATCGGATACCCGGGTCCGCTCGGCCAGCTGCCCGATGCGCCTCCGAAGGCGTTGACGATCACGCCGGTGGAGAGGGATCTGGCGCTGCAATGTGATGTCGTGATCGTCGGCTCCGGTGCCGGCGGGGGAGCTGCGGCCGGCGTACTGGCGAGCGCTGGGCTCGATGTCGTGGTGGTGGAATCGGGCGACTACTACGATGACCAGGATTTCGACGGGAGTGAGCTGGGGGCTCTGACGCGCTACTACATGGGCGCGCCCAACGCCACCCACGATCAGAGCGTTGGACTGCTGGCGGGCGCGTGTCTGGGCGGCGGGACGGTGGTCAACTACTCCACCTCGTTCCGGACCCCGGACGATGTCAGAGCCGAGTGGGCGGCGTACGGCGTTCCTGCCTTCGCGTCTGAGGAATACAGCAGAAGCCTCGACGCCGTGTGCGAGCGCCTCGGGGTCAATCAGGAGCACAACCAGCCATCCACGCGGGAGCAGAAGCTTCAGGAGGGGTGCGTGAAGCTGGGCTGGCACGTTGATGCGATGCCGCGCGGGGTGCGCAACTGCGCTCAGGGCAAGGAATGCGGCTACTGCGGGCTGGGGTGTCGTGTCGGCGCGAAGCAGTCGGTCGTGAAGACCTGGCTCGCCGACGCGCACCACGCCGGCGCGCGACTGATCGTCAAGACCAAGGTCCAACGGGTGCTCGTCGAGTCGGCGGCGGCGCGGGGGATCGTCGGCGAGACCGTCGACGGCCATCGACTGACTGTCCGCGCGCGGTCGGTGATCGTCGCCTGCGGTGCAATTCACACTCCGGCTCTGCTGAAGCGATCGGGCCTGCAGAACCCCAACATCGGTAAGCACCTCAGGCTCCACCCAGCCACGGCCGTGTTCGGTGTGTTCGACGAGGAGCTGAAGCCGTGGGAGGGCGTGATGCAGGCGCTCTACTCAGATCAGCACCGCGACCTGACCGACGGCTACGGGCTGAAGTACGAGACCGCGGCCAATCATCCCCACCTGTTCACGTTCTTCGCCCCGTGGCGTGGATCGCGCCAGCATCTGAATCTGATGGAGGGGCTCACGAATTCGACGCCGCTGGGCGTGCTGTTGCGCGACCGCGATGGTGGCGAGGTGCGGGTCGGGCGCGACGGCGAGCCGATCGTCCGCTACAGGCTGTCACCGTTCGATACCGCTCATCTGCGCACAGGGATCGATGGTGCGGCACAGATCCTGGAGGCGGCGGATGCGCGCAAGATCTTCACATCCCAGAACGGGTTCGTCTCCTACGAACCCGGACGCTCCGGAAACCGCGAGCAGTTCATGGCCCAGGCCGACGCCGCGGGCTACGGCCCCGGCCAGGTCCACCTCGGCTCCTTTCACATCATGGGCTCAGCGCGCATGGGGGGATCGCCGGGTACCTCCGCATGCGATCCGACCGGACAGACCTGGGACGCGCGCGACCTGTACGTCTTCGACGCCTCGACATTCCCGACCGCTTCGGGTGTCAACCCGCAGATCTCGATCCAGGGGATCGCTCACATGAGCGCCCGGGCGCTGGCAGACCGGCTTTCCTGACGCCTCGCTGGGGTCCCGAGGTGGTCCTCCCGGGCCGGCTCTGACATGTCCCTTTCACGGGTTTGGCGGGGGCGTCGCTAACGTGAAGGGGGTTGAGTTCCAGGAAGCCTCAGGGGTCGGGCCGTCGACGCTCGCTATCGGTCTTCGCTTCGGTGTTGGCGCTGTTCACAGGGTTTGGCCTGGCGGCGCTGGTGACGAAGGCGACGGGCATTGTCGGCAGCCACACTCTGGCGCGTTCGGTCGCCTCCACGACCCGACCAGCGCGGGAGGCTAAGCCCCACTCCCAACACCCGACAGAAGCCCATCACAGCCTGTCCGCCGAGGACCGCGCGGTCGACGCGACGCTCCGCTTCACGCCATTTATCTCGGCCGGTACCCCGCGCAAGCGCGTGATGGCGCTGACCTTCGATGACGGCCCGAGCCCGTACACCGAGGGCGTGGTCAACGTGCTGGTGAAGATGCACGTCCCGGCGACATTCTTCGTCGTGGGCCAGCAGCTGAATTACTTCTCTGCCGCGCTGCGCGACGAGCTGCGCCACGGGTTCCTGATCGGCGACCACACCGAAAATCACGCCTGGCTGATCCACCTGCCACCGTCCGGTCAGCTGCAGCAGATCCGCGACGACGCGATCCGGATCCACCGGCTCGGGGCGCCGTACCCGCGCCTGTTCCGGCCCCCGTACGGCGCCTTCAACCATCACACGTTTGACACCTTGCGGGGGCAGCGGATGCTGATGGTGCTGTGGTCGATCGATCCGGGAGATTGGCGCCGGCCGGGCGTCCAGGCGATCGTCAACAACGTGCTCGCGAACTCCAAGCCCGGGAGGATCGTGATCATGCACGATGGCGGGGGAGACCGCAGCCAGACGATCGCCGCCCTGCCGGCGATCATCCGAGGATTGCGCCGCCGCCACTACACGCTGGTCAGCCTCCCCGACCTGCTGTCGCTTGATCCGCCGCCTCGCCACCAGCGCCCGCCGGCGCTCGGCGCGGCCTGACCCTCCGCGCGGTCATGTGGCCTAAGGTCCGCCAGGCGCTTGTTGGCCGGCGACACCGGTGGGATACTCACCCCACCGAACATCTGCCGGAGGTGAGACATGTCAGAACCGGCCCACGTCCTCGTCGTTGCCCATCAGACCGCCGCGACCCCGGGACTACTAGATGCGGTGCGCGAGCGCGCTCGGCTCAGCCCGGCCAGCTTCCACCTCGTCGTTCCCCGCCACCCCCACGGGATCCATAAGGTGGTCGATCCCCAGGACGCGAGCTCGGAGGAGGCCCAGCTCGTCCTCGACGCGGCCCTGCCCAAGCTCTCGTCAGTCGCCGGACAGGAGGTGACAGGGAGCCTCGGCGACGCAGAGCCATTGATGGCGATTCAGGATGCGATCAATCTCGGTCGCTACGACGAGATCATCATCTCGACGCTCCCGCTCGGGATCTCACGGTGGCTCAAGCTCGACCTCGTGAGCAAGGCGCGTGCCCTCGGTCTGCCCGTCACCCACGTTCAGGCTCCGAGCAAGGTGGCGGCCACGGCGGGCATGGCGAGCTAAGCGGGTTGGCCTAATTTCCTCTCTCACGACGATGTCATCCGCGTCGAGATAGGGATTCGCGAATGGCGGAAGTTGGTGTCGGGTAGCTAAAGCGCCGATGAACGACTTCCGCCCATGCTGAGACTTCACCCGAGCGCCGTCGACTACGTGATCCTCGGGATCTACTTCGTCGTCGTGCTCGGCATCGGCTTTGTGGCCCGACTGTTCATCAAGTCCGATCTCGACTTCTTCCTCTCGGGCCGCTCGCTCCCCGCCTGGATCACGGGCCTGGCCTTCATCGCGGCCAATCTCGGTGCGCTCGAGATACTCGGGCAGGCGGCCAACGGCGCTCAGTACGGCATCCCCGCGGTTCATTATTACTGGGTCGGCGCGGTACCCGCGATGGTCTTCCTGGGGCTGGTGATGATGCCCTTCTACTACGGGGCCAAGGTCCGGTCGGTGCCCGAGTACTTACGCCTGCGGTTCAACGAGGCGACCCACGCCTTCAACGCCGGCACCTTCGCCGTGGCCACGGTCCTGATTTCCGGGGTCAACCTGTTCGCGCTGGCGCTGATCATCCATCTGATGCTGGGGTGGTCGGTAACCACCGCGATCATCGTCGCCGCGGCGCTGGTCCTCGTCTACATCACGCTGGGAGGCCTCACCTCGGCGATCTACAACGAGGTCCTGCAGTTCTTCATCATCGTGGCCGCCCTGCTGCCCTTGACGCTCGTCGCGCTTCACGCCGTCGGTGGCATCAGTGGGATCGAGAAGAAGGTCAAGGCGTTCAAGCCTCTGGGCGATGCCGGGCTGCACGCGTGGCGAGGACTGGGCATCCATCACGTGACCAATCCCCTCGCCTCGGACTGGGTCGGCGTGATCTTCGGGCTGGGATTCGTGCTCAGCTTCGGTTACTGGACGACGAACTTTGCCGAGGTGCAGCGCGCCCTGTCCGCGCGCAACATGTCGGCCGCGCGGCGCACGCCGCTGATCGGCGCCTACCCGAAGATCTTCCTGCCGGCCATCATCATCCTCCCCGGGTTGATCGCCGTGCTCACCGTCCACGGCCTCGGAGGCAAGTCCCTCAACCTCCAGTACAACACGGCCATCCCGCATCTGATCGGCAACTACCTGCCCGAGGGGATGCTGGGGCTCGCCGTCACCGGCATGCTGGCGGCCTTCATGGCGGGAGTCGCGGCCAACGTGACCTCGTTCAACACCGTGGTGACCTACGACCTGATCCAGGCCTACTTCGCCAAGGACCGCGACTCCGCCTACTACCTGCGCGCGGGGCGCATCGTGACCATCGTCGGGATCTTGATTTCGATCCTCACGGCGTTCATCGCCAAGGGCTACTCGAACATCATGAACTACATCCAGACGCTGTTCTCGATCTTCAACGCGCCCCTGTTCGCGACGTTCATCATTGCCATGTTCTGGCGCCGGGCCACCGCATGGGGAGGGTTCTGCAGCCTGATCGCGGGTACCGTCGCGGCCTACACGGTCAACCGCCTGAACGCCTATCACTCGGTGTTCCATTTCGGCTCGGCGCTGAGCGCGAGCTTCTGGCAGGCCATCATCGCCTTCATCGTGGGTGGGGTCGTGCTGATCGTCGTCTCGCTGTTCACCGAGCCCAAGCCCGAGGAGGAGCTGCGCGGCCTGGTCTGGGGTTTGACTCGCGCCGAGGAGCGCGAGGAGAATGCGGACGAGCGCGACAAGCTTTGGTGGCGTTCGCCGTACCTCCTCGGTGGTGTGGCGATCGCGATCCTCGTCGTCCTCAACATCATCTTTGCCTAGGAGCCGTCAGTGAGCACACCCGAGAAACCATTCGGAGTCCCCGGAACCTCAGAGACCGAGGAGCCCAAGGCACTCAGCGATGAAGACGAGATCCAGGCCGCCAGGATGCAGAACCGGTTCGACATCCGCCGGTTGATCGGGGGGTTGTTCCTGCTCTACGGATTCATCCTGCTGTTGCTCGGCATCTTCGGGTCACACCACATCAAGAACAAAGCCGCCGGGGTGAACATCGATCTGTGGACCGGGATCGGCATGCTGATCTTCGGCGCCCTGATGATCTTCTGGGCCCTGTCGCGCCCGGTCGCGCCCGAGCCACCGGAGGATCGCGGCAAGGGATCCGGGCGGCTGCGCCGCGCGCCGGCCTAGCTAGACCAGTCTGTGAGTTGGCGGCGGGTCAGGCGCTGAGCGTCGCCGAGACGCTGATCTCAACCCCGCCGAGGGCGCGGGAGATCGGGCAGTTCTTGCCGGCGTCGGCGGCCGCCTGCTCGAATCCGGCCTGATCGATCCCGGGCACGGATCCGGTCACCGTGAGCGTGGAGGTGGTGACCGTCGGCGCACCGTCGCGCTGGTCGAGGGTCACTGTGGCGCTGACCTCGAGCTGCTCCGGGGGGTTGCCGGCCTGGGTGAGGCCGTGCGAAAGCGCCATCGAAAAGCACGACGCGTGGGCGGCTGCGACCAGCTCCTCGGGACTGGTCTTGCCGTCGGAGCGCTCGGTGCGCGACGCCCAGGTAACCGGTAGCTCTCCCAGCGCGCCGCTCGCGCCGGTGACCACGCCCTGGCCGTGGGCCAGATTGCCCTGCCAGACACACTGCGCGGTTCGCTCCGCCATCGCCATCGTTGTGACCTCCCTAGTGGTGTTCGATTACGCGGTCGATCAACCCATACTCGACCGCTTCGTCCCCCTTGAAGAACCTGTCGCGTTCCATGTCGTGGTGGACCTGCTCGACCGACTGGCCGGTGTGATGGGCGTAGATCTCGTCGATCCGCTCGCGGATGTTGAGGATCTCGCGGGCGTGGATCTCGATGTCGGTCGACTGGCCCTCGAATCCGGCCGAGGGCTGGTGGATCAACAGTCGGCTGTTGGGCAGGGCAAAGCGTTTGCCCTTGGCTCCGGCGGTCAGAAGCAGCGAGCCCATCGACATCGCGATCCCGATGCAGATCGTCTGGATCTCCGGCTTGACGAACTGCATCGTGTCGTAGATGGCCAGCCCCGAATAGATCGAGCCGCCGGGACAGTTGATGTAGATCGAGATGTCCTTGTCCGGGTCCTGGGATTCAAGGTGCAGGAGCTGCGCCACCACCAGGTTCGCGATCTGATCGTCGATCGGCGTGCCCAGAAAGATGATTCGCTCGTTGAGTAGTCGGCTGTAGATGTCGAACTCGCGCTCGCCGCGCGCGGTTCGCTCAATCACCATCGGGATCAGGGGCATATCTGCAGCCTAGCGATGCCGTCAGGGAATGATCACGGCCGAGCCCTCGAAGCGACCCGCACGCAGGTCCGCCAGGGCCTGCTCGGCCTCATCCAGCGGGTAGGTGGAGATCGTCGTGCGGACGGGCACCTGGGCCGAGAGGGCCAGGAACTCGTGGCCGTCCTCGCGGGTGAGGTTGGCGATCGACCGGATCGAACGCTCCCCCCAGAGGTCGTCGTAGGGAAAGCTCGGGATATCGCTCATGTGGATGCCGGCGCAGACCACGGTGCCGCCAGGGGCCAGCGCCTTCAGCGCCTGTGGCACGAGCTCGCCGGCGGAGGCGAAGATGATCGCCGCGTCGAGCGGCTCGGGCGGCCGCTCGTCGCTGCCACCCGACCACAGGGCTCCGAGGCTCTTGGCGAACTCCTGCGTGCGCGCATCGCCGGGGCGAGTGAAGGCATACACCTCGCGTCCCTGGTAGACGGCGACCTGAGAGATCATGTGCGCGGCCGACCCGAACCCGTACAGCCCGAGCCGAGCGGCGTCGCCGGTGAACTTCAGCGCCCGGTATCCGATCAGCCCGCCGCACAGGAGCGGGGCGGCCTGCTCGTCGCTCAGCTCGGAGGGGAGCTCGAGGCAGAAGCGCTCGTCGGCCACGGTGAACTCGGCGTAGCCTCCGTCGATGTCGCGACCGGTGAAGCGCGCGTTCACGCACAGGTTTTCGCGGCCGCTGCGGCAGTAGCGACACTCGCCGTCGGTCCACCCCAACCACGGCACACCCACCCGGCGGCCGTCTTCGGTGATGCCCACGATCTGGTGACCGAGGACGATGGGTAGCTTGGTGGCCGCGATCTCCTGATCACGCAGGTGCAGGTCGGTGCGGCACACCCCGCACGCCTTGATCCGGAGGTGCAGCTGACCGGGGGCGGGGGTGGGGTCTGGCAGCTCAACCGCTGTGAGCGGCTGCCCGGGTTGTTCGAGTACGACGGCACGCATCTGTCAGATGATGACCATTGGCATCCGCCGATGCAGGGTAGAGCCGGTAGCGTTCGGGCAGATGGTTCCCATCAACGTCCCCAACGTTCTGACCGTCATCCGCATCCTGCTCGTGCCGGTGCTGATCGTCGCCCTGCTCGAGAAGACCGGCGACGGCGATCTGTTCGCGGCAATCGTGTTCGCGGTGGCGTCGCTGACCGACTACGTCGACGGCTACCTCGCCCGCTCGCGCAACTGGGTGACGACGTTCGGGAAGCTGATGGACCCGATCGCCGACAAGCTGCTCATCGTCGCCGCCTTGATCACGCTGGTCTCCTTGAACCGCCTCGACGCCTGGGTGGCGATGGTGATCATCGCGCGCGAATTTGCGGTCACGGTCCTGCGTGTTGCGGCCGGCGCCCAGCAGGGTGTGGTAATCGCAGCCAGCTCGCTGGGCAAGCTCAAGACCGCGTTGCAGGTGGCGATGGTGATGGCGCTGATCGCGGTGCAGGGTCGCCCGCTGTGGCTCTCGCTGCTCATCTACGTGACCGTGGCGGTGACGGTTCTGTCGGGCGCCGACTACTTCTTCGGCCTGCGCCGCCACCTGGCTGCGCCGAACCAGGGGCGGGTCCGCGGCGCCGGTCAGTCGCGGGCAAGCGAGTAGTGATCGCCGGCTAGGGAAGCGTGTCGAGCCACGCCCGGCGGCTCGTGTGCACGGGCGAGGGCTCGCCGGTCTCCAACTCGCGCCGCACCTCGCCGAGGGTCCCGAACCGCTCGGCCACCACGTTGTGCTGATGGATCGTCTCGAGATTGACCTGACGGGCGGAGACGAAGGCCCGATCGTCGAGGTCCGGGAAGGTGCTGACAACGCCCCGCACCATCTCGCGCACGCAGTCCTCGACGAACCGCGGCCGGCGGTGCGCCTTCTCGACGACGTGAGCTTCGTCGGAGCGTTTCATCAGCTCGTAGATTTCCGATGACATCGAGCTCTCGACGATCTCGAGCAGGGTCGCCGCCTCGATCTCGTCGTTGCACAGCTCGGTGCAGCCGATCTTCAACGTGCCGAGACCGCGCTGATTGTGGGTGGCCACCGGGACGGCATCGAAGATCCTTTCGATCTCGTCGGCGTCAAAGCCCTCAGCCTCTAGGCGCTCGCGCGCGGCCCCGGCGACCAGCTGCTGCGCGCAGGGGCACGCGGTCATACCCTGGGCGGTCACGCCGATGAGGCGGCGGGTGCCCAGCTCCGAGGAGATCGCAGAGCCATGGAGGGTGTAGATCTCCTGGGTCCTGATGCCCGACAGCGGTGCCGGCTTGTGCTCCGGGAAGCGCGCTTCGACGTTGACCTCAGCGCGTCGCGCCCCCTGGCGCGTCCGCACCAGCTGCGCGATGTGCTCAGCCAGCGTCTCGACCTTGAAGGTCGACTCGCCCAGGACAACGGCGTTGATCGCGTCGTTGACGACCTCCTCGAAGCGCGACATATGCGCGCCCTTCTGATCCGGACCCAGGTCGACGACGCATTCGAAGCGGGCGGAGAACAGCTGCTCGGAGCCGTTCTGGCGGATCCTGATGACCTTTTCGACGCCGGTCACGCCGACTCGTGAGAGGCCCAGCGGAACCGCGGGAACCTGCGCCTGGACGTCGATCGTGGGGAGCTCGGAGGGACGTTCGATGGACACGACTGAGCTTAAGATTAGACAGGCCATCCGTCCGGCTCTGCAGGCCGCACCTGGACAAGCGCCAGCTTTGTGGTATCAATCGGCGGGCGCGTTGGGAGAGTGTGAGAGAGGGAGTTGCCCTAACGGGTGCTCGAGGACCGCGTCTGGGAGGGCTCAGGGGCCGTGAGCGATAAAGCAGTTCTTTTGAGCGATGACGCTCCGATCGTCGAGTTGGAGGAGCTCCGCCCGCTGATCACCGAGGGTCAGGAACGTGGATTTCTGACCTTCGACCAGATCGCCGGCTGCCTCGAGGAGATCGAGGTCACCAAGGAGCAGGTTCAGGAGCTTCACGCCTACCTGGACGATCAGGGCATCGAGGTCGTCGAGGCCGACGGGCGCCTGGCCAAGTCCGAGGCCTCGAGCGTCGAGGCCAACGCCGCGCAGGCGGACGAGCCGCGGCCGGATCAGCGCAAGAAGGTCGAGATCGACCTCACGGTCGAACCCAGTCTGGACTCGCTGCGGCTGTACCTGCGCTCGATCGGTCGTGTCCATCTCCTCACGGCCGAGCAGGAGGTCATGCTGGCGCGCCGCATCGAGCGCGGCGACATGCTGGCCAAACATCAGATGATCGAGGCCAACCTGCGGCTGGTCGTCTCGATCGCCAAGAGCTATCTGGGCCGCGGCCTGACGTTCCTGGACCTGATCCAGGAGGGCTCGATGGGCCTGATCCGCGCGGTGGAGAAGTTCGACTATCGCCGGGGCTACAAGTTCTCCACGTACGCGACGTGGTGGATCCGCCAGGCGGTGACTCGGGCGATCGCCGACAAGGGCCGCACGATCCGGATCCCGGTCCACATGGTCGAGAAGCTCAACAAGGTCGTCCACGTCGAGCGCCAGCTCGTCCAGCAGCTCGGCCGCGAGCCGACGCCGGCCGAGATCGCCGCCGAGCTCGAGACGACGGTGCGCGAGGTGCGCGACGTCCTGCGGATGGCGCAGCAGCCGATCTCCTTGGAGAAGCCGATCGGCGAGGAAGAGGATTCCGAGCTCGGTGACTTCGTCGAGGACCAGACGGCCGAGTCGCCGTTCGAGCAGGCGGCCGAGCATCTCCGGCGTGAGAATCTGCGGCGTGCCCTCGCGGCCTTGCCGCAGCGCGAGCGCGAGGTGATCGAGATGCGCTTCGGCCTCACCGGCGAGCGGCCCTTCACGCTCGAGGAGGTCGGCCGCGCCTTCAACGTCACGCGCGAACGCATCCGCCAGATCGAGAACCACACGCTCAAGAAGCTCGAGGCGCTCCCCGAAGCGCAGCGGTTGCGGGACGCGTCGTAGCAAGGTTCGGGAGCTAGGACACTAGACTCAGGCGCCCCCGGCGGGATTCCCGAGCGGTCAAAGGGGCTTGGCTGTAAACCAAGTGGCACTGCCTTCCCAGGTTCGAATCCTGGTCCCGCCATCGCGTATTCCAACCACCGGTGAAAGACCGGAAACCGGACCACTAGCCTCGCGTCCGATGGCTTCCGATCAACCGCCACGCCGCGACCAGATCGAGCAGATCGCCGAGCGCGAGTCCCGTTTTCAGCGGGCGGCCAAACGAGTGGATACGAGCCCGGCACTTCTGGCGGCCGCTCGCCGGGTCCGGCGCAGCCTCCCGGGCGACGAGCGGTTCGGCGACCCGCTGTCGACCGCCGGGCTGACCCCGGTGGAGGTCGTCGCGCGTAGCGTTTCCTCGCTGAACCCCGATCGTGAGAGCGTTGTCCAGGAGGTGGGTCTGGCCGGGCTGCAGGTGTGGCAGTCGCTGTCCGAAGCCGCGGGGCGAGGGCGCGGCGACGTGGAGCTGGCCCTGCTGTTTACGGACCTTGTGGGTTTCTCCTCGTGGGCGCTGCGGGCGGGGGATGCGGCGACGCTCGAACTGCTGCGCGAGGTTGGCATCCGGGTCGAGAACGCCGTGCTCGCCAACGGGGGACGCATTGTCAAGCGCCTCGGTGACGGGCTGATGGCCATCTTCCTCGACCCGGCGGGCGCGGTCCGGGCGGCGCTCGATGCCCAGGAGGCGTTGGCCGAGGTCAAGGTGGACGGATACCGGCCGCAGATGCGCGCCGGCATCCATTGGGGAAGGCCGCGGAGGCTGGGCGGCGATTACCTCGGTGTGGACGTCAACATCGCCGCTCGGGTCGCCGATGCGGCCAAGGCCGATCAGGTCATGGTCTCCGAACTCCTGCTCGAGCGGCTCGACGCCGATCAGATCACCGCCGGCAAGCGTCGGCGGCTGCGGGCCGATGGAGCGCCCCGCGGGATGCACGTCGTCTCGATCTCACGGGCACCGGCGCCGAGCTGACGCGTCGGCTGTCGCGAGGCCGGGAGCGTCTCCTTCCCGTGCAGCGTTTCGTGCAGGCAGGGCCAAGCGGGCGTGATACACCGGGCTACGTTCGGCATGCCAAGTCTCAGAAGGCCATCGATCCAGGCCCTCAGCGCTGCCGTGGCGGCGATTGTGCTGTGCGCCGCTGCGCTGGTCCTCGTGGTCCACGGACCCATCGCGCGTGCCGCCAACTCCGGGCGACTGCAGCAGCAGATCAGCTCGGGGCAGAGTCGGGTCTCGAGCCTGTCTGGAACCGTCAGCGCCGCCGGTAGCGGGCTCGACCGGCTGAACGCGAACATCGCCTCGTTGGAGCATCAGATCGGCTCGATCGAGGCCAGATTGAACGCCCAGCGCGCGCAGCTGCTCAAGGTTTGGAACGAGCGCGAGGCCGCTCGTGCCCGCCTGGCCAGGCTGGAGCACTACGAGGCATACGCGGAGGGGGTGCTCTCACGCCACCTCCTCAGCACCTACGAGAACCAGAGTCCGGACATCGTCTCCGTGGTGCTTGAGGCCAGCGGGTTTCAGGACCTGCTCGAGCGCTTGTTGTTTGCTCAACGGATCAGCCGGCAGGACGTCCAGATCATCAGCCGCGTCCGAACGTCCCGGCGCGCGGTGGCCGCGCAGGCCACCCGTCTGGGCGCGATCGAGGCGCGCCGGCAGAAGCTGACCAACGTGATCGTGGCGCAGCGCGCCCGGCTCGCCGCAGCGCGGGCAGGCCTGGTCGGCCAGCAGGTCGCGCTGGCCCGCTACCGCGCCCGCCAGGCAGGCCAGCTCGCCAACGCGCGCGGACATGTGGCCGAGCTCGAGCGTGAGCTCTCCCACCTCCAGGCCGCGCAGGCGGCCGCGGCGCCCAGGGCGGCCTCGGGATCGTCGGGGTCGTCGGGTGGGTCCGGTGGTTCGGCCCCGAGCTCGAGCGGGGGCTTCACGTTCCCGCTGCCCAAGTCCGCGGCCTCCCCGCCTGGCACGTGGAGTCCCGATGAGGGTGTCGACATCTCCGCGCCTGGCAACACGCCCGAGTACGCCGTCTGCAGCGGCACGATCGTCCTGCATGGCATCGGCGGCTTCGGCCCGTGGGCACCTGTCCTGCACTGTGACAGCCCCATCGACGGCTTCAGCTACGTCTATTACGGGCACGCCGGGCCGGCCAACCAGCTGGCGGTGGGCACTCATGTCGGCGCTGGCCAGGTCATGAGCTCGGTCGGCCCCGGCATTGTCGGCATCTCCACCGGTCCCCATCTGGAGATCGGCTTCGCCGACTCCAGCGGCAGTCCGATCGGGGCACAGACGGCGTCGACGATGATGTCGCTCCTGCAGAGTTCGTACTGAAACGGCGGGCGCTGAGCGCCCGCGGTTCGGTGGCGCAAGAAGCGCTAGGCTCCGAGCCAGCGCCCTCTTAGCTCAGCTGGTAGAGCACTTCCATGGTAAGGAAGGGGTCGACGGTTCGAGTCCGTCAGAGGGCTCTCTTTTTTTGCCTGGAAACAGGCCTTTTTTCGCTATGTGGGGGCGTAGCAGGAAGTGGTCGGGGGCTTTGTGGGGGCGTCCTGGGGGCGCGTGGTCCGCTGAAAGGGGCGTCGTGGGGGCGTCTTGGGGGCGTTTTGGGGGTCATCCGCGGCCCACCTTGGCCCGCGCCTTCTCGATCGCGCGCTCGGCCGGCGATCGGCGGCTGGCCGGCCATCTCGGCGATCAGGTGCGCGTAGTGACGGAGCAGCGTCTCGACGCTGTGGCCGAGCTGGTCGGCGATCTCCATCAACGGCCGGCCCTCGTGGATCAGCAGCGAGGCAAAGCTATGGCGCAGGTCATATGGCCGGGCAGCGACGAGACCGATCGCCTCAGTCGCGGGGCGGAAGTTGCGCTTGCGCCAATTGCGGAAGTCGTGATCGAGCCACGGCCCGCCGTCCGGCTTCGGGAACAGCAGGCCGGTCGCGCCGGTCTGAGCTCGGTATTCGGCGAGGTCCTGGGCGAGCGGGCCGAGCAGCTTGATCGTGCGGATCGACCGCGCTGTCTTCTGGCCGGCGATGATCTGGCCACGCACGAGCTTCTGCTCGATCAGCAGCGTGTTCGATCGCACGTGGCGCCACTCGAGCGCGAGTGCCTCCTCGGGACGCTCGCCCGAGTAGGCAAGCAGCGAGATCAGCATCGCGTCGCGCGCCCCGTCGCGGCGCTCGCTGGACAGCTGACGGCGCAGTCGCTCGATCGTGATCGGCGCGAGTGGCTGGATCGCGCGCTGCCGTGGCGCGGACGGCTTCTTGGCGGACGGGGCCGGGTTCGTGCGCAGCCGGTTCCAGGCGACGGCCCGGCCGAGCATCCCCTGGAGCATGCTCATCGCCTTGCGGATCGTCGGGGCACCGACGCCGTCGTCCGCGAGCTCGGCCGCGAACTGTTCCAGCGTCAGCGGCGTGATCTGGCGCAGCTCGAGATGTCCCAGCCGGGGGTTGAGGTGCACGTTCCAGATGCTCTTGTAGGTGTCGAGCGTCGAGATCGAGAGATGCCGGCCGGCGTAGAGCTCCCACCATTCAGCGGCGAAGTCGGCCAGCCGGTCGGTGCCGGCGTCGAGCGCGGTCAGATCGCCCTGGCGACGGAGCAGGCGGACCTGGGCCCTGAAGTCGAGCGCATCGTCGGGGGAGTCGAACTCGCGGCTACGCCGGTTGCCGGCGGCGTCGCGGTATCGGACGCGATAGACCGCGTAGTCATCGCCGGTCCTCGTTTGCCGATGGCGGACCTCGACTCCGGGGATCGCCTTTGGGGCGTGCTTCATGCGGCCCTGTTGCCCATTCCGGGCCGAAGCACCAGGCGACCGTCGGTCCGGCCCCGCGAGGATCTCGGCGCAGTCTTGATCCCCGCAAGGTCTGGCTGGATCTCCTTGCCGTGCGGGCGCTCGCCGTCGGCGGGTTCGCGCCAGCGGTTGGATCGCGCAACGAGCCATGCGTCCACGTCGGTCGGCACGATCCGCCAGCCTCCGCGGATCGCGAGCTTGCTCGCGCGGAGATCGCCCCGCTCGATCGCGCGCAGCACCGTGCGCGCGCTCAGCTGGCATGCCTCGGCGACCTGCTGCGGGGTCAGGAGCGTGTCCACGCTCGCCGGCGCTCCTCCTCGGGTCGGTTCGCTCGCATCTGGACCTCGGGCCGCGCCATCGGGTTGAACCGTACGCGCTGAGAGCCGGACCGCGCGCGGTGCGTCTCGTCCCGCGCGTCGCGCGGGTCGGCGGACGGCGAGACCCTGCTATCCGACGACTGCTCGTCCTCACGTACATCAGGTATCGGATCGGCGGCTCGCAGTCCCGCTCCCGGGTGCATCCAGGGCTGGTGGAAACATGGGGCCATGGTGGTCCGATCTCGTCTGCCCTGGCCAAGGAGCATGAACTACGCCCGACGCCTGCAATACCGCCGGTTGTTGCGTGCCGGCGAAGCGGGCGCCAGCGGCGTCATCATTGCGCTGCTCGGTTTCGCGGCCGCGAGCGATGGCGCGCTGTACCTCGCGGTGGGTCTGCTCCTCGTCGCCGCTGCACTGGGCCTGTGCTCCCGTTACCAACTCTCGCTGGCTGGCCGGAGTCGCGTCGGGGCACGCTCTGAGGACGAGGTCAGGCGCGTGCTCGCACCGCTGCAGGCGGAGGGTTGGCGCGTGCGCCACTCGCTGCGGTGGCGAGGGCAGGGAGACATCGACTCGGTGGCGATCGCGCCCACCGGGATCGCCATCGCGATCGAGACCAAGACCAGGACGTACGACGCTCGCCATCTCGCTCGGGTGCGCGAGCAGGCGGCGTGGCTGTCGCGACGCCGGCGAAGATGGGCACCATCGGTGCGCTTGGCGTCATGTGTCTCGTCAGCGGCCGGGGTGTCGAGCGCGTTGAGCACGACGTTCTCGTGGTGTCGATCGACCGCTTGATCCATGTCCTTCGCGTCGCGGCGGGGATGCGCTCAGGAGCCCTATCGAGCGGGATGACGGTAACCCGATCGTCCGATCTCGGTTCGACCTGACGATCGCGTTCGCCGTTGGGTGGTACCGGGCGGCCGTCCTTCCGGCTGGAGTGACGCGCACGCTCTACCGCAGGCGCCGATGCAGCCACAGCGCGGCGACGACCAGCGCCACGACGGGAAGACCGACGGCGGTGATCACGCCAAGTAATTGACCGACTTGATCCAGCAGGACGCCCGGGGCCGCGGCGACCAAGCCGCTGACCGTACCGTGCTCGAGCAAGAAGTACTTGAGCATGGCGATCAGCGCCGGAATCCCGAACCACAGCGCGAGGCCGATCTTGGCGCCGCTCATGAGGTCGCCGGCAGTTGCCGACGCCGGCTTGAGGTCCCGAGCCGAGACGCGGAGGGTCCCGGTGCTGAACTGCACGTCATAGGCGGTTGACCATCCGCTGGCCCGGGCGACGACCGTTCCACGGGCACCTTTGCGCGCCAGTGGGATCGGGCAGCCAGTCGTTCCTTCCGAAGCTTGACGGGCTGGCCGGGGAAGTACGTAGTGCCGAACATCTACTTGCCGTCGAGCAGATCGTCGAGTGCGGCCCTGTCAGCGTCGGCGGCGCCGGTATCGGCGCTGCTGGTCGCGTCGCTGCTCGCGACGGCGTCCATCGTGCTGCGCTGGGCCCGCCGGATTGAGGCCTCGCGGTCCTGTTCACCGGCGTACTGACTGGCGAATCGTCGCCAGCCTGCCCGCGCGTTGGGTGCGGGCGGGGGTTCAGCGAAGCGCCGAGCGTCACCACCGTTGCCACGGTCACGACGGCGCCGGCGATCTTCTTCGGCATGGACATCGGGTTAGATCCTTTCTGCAAGGAGGAGTGAGGAAGACGAAGTCGGCCGGCGTGGTCTAGTTGCTCGTTGCGGTGCCCCAGATCGCGATCAGATCGCGGCGATCGATCGGCGGCACTGTCGCCGGCAGCACCTCCGGCGGGCAGGTCTCGTCGATAACCGGCGTCATCACCGAGCACTCCGGGCCGTGGGTGTGGCCGAGCCCCTGGGCATGGCCGAGTTCGTGCACCAGCGTCCAGAGGTGGTCGTAGCTGCCGACGCTCGACAGCGTGATCGTCTCGGGCGCCTGCGGCCGACACGGCACGACGCAGGGCGTCTCCGTGACGCCGGCCTCGGTGCCGCCAAGCGGGCGGCTTGGCAGGATCACCACGTCCGCTGTGGCGGGATCGGTGGTGAGTTGCAGGCGCACGTCAGCACCGGCACTTGCCCACCAGGCGATCGCCCGCTGCACCATCGGCATGGAGAGCGGCCCCGGGTAGACGGTGAGGACGTGTTGGGCGCTGCTCAGGGTGCGGTGCCCCGACCGGGGCCGCGAGGTCGTCTGTGGCGGCGTGCGGGTCACCGAGGTGCGTGCCTGAGCCGCCACGGTCGCCGCCGAGGCCGCCAGCAGGCACAGCGCGACGGCGATCGCCGTCGCTCCGCGCTGGCTGAGCCCCGAGGTCGGTCGAGCCGCCGCTGAGGGCGAGATGAAGGCATCGGCTACCTCGTCTCGATCGTGATGACGACGCGGCGGTCCTTGGCCCAGGCGGCCGGAGTGGCCAGGGCAGAGACGGGATCCGACGCGCCCAGCCCCTCCGCCCTCAGCCGCGACGCCGGCACGTGAGCCGTGGTCTAATCCACCTCGCCACCGTGTTGGCGCGGGCCCTGGACAGCGGATCGTTGATTGCGGGCCCGCCGGACGGGTCGGTATACCCGCGGACCGTGACTGCGGTGGCGGTCGCGAGCGTCGGCGCCAGCTGGTCGAGCAGCGCCGCAGCTGCCGGCTGCAGGTTCGCGCTGCCGATCTGGAACAGCACATCGCTGCTGAGGTTGGCGACGACCGTGTGGGCGGTCCGCTCGATGTGCGCCGGGGGATCCCGGACGCAGGCCGGCGGCAGTGCTGACGAGCTGGTGGCGACGAACCCGACGTGGTCGGCCGCGAGCACCTGGTTCACGATCCCCTCGGCGTCGAGGATGCTCGTGTCCGAGCCCTGGTTCTGGCGCCCGCACCGACCAGCATCACGCAGGAATGGCTCAGGTTGCCCAGCAGCGGCTCGAACTGGCGGGCTCCGGCGTCGAGCGCGGCACTTCTCGCCTCGCCGCGCTCGTGGCGTTCACGATGCCGTTGCCGTTCGGCGCCGGGCTGGTTCTCGACCCCCGAGCCGATCACCACGACGGTGGCGGGCCCGACGCCCTGTGCCTGGAGCTCGTCGCCGACCTTGACGAGCGTGCCGAGGTACGCCCCGCCGGGGGACGGGCTGGCGCTGCCGAGCGGCGTCAGCAGGTTGCGGCGGACGAACCCGTCGCCTTTCGCCACCAGCTGCCGGATGATCGGCGCACGGTTGTACACGCTGGTCCACTTGGAGCTGAACGTCATCGACTTCAGGACCAAGTCGGACTGCGGGCGGCTGCCCGCCACGCCCACCAGCAGGCGTCCGCACGAGGCGGCAACCCGCTGCACTACCTGGCTCGCCACCGTCGGCGCCAGGCTCCGGCTGTTTGCCAGGGAGGTGGTGTCGGTGGAGACCACCAACACCACGTTCTGCTTGGTGCCCTGGCAGACCGGCTCGGTCGAGCCGCAGCCGACCAGGGCGACGGTCATCGCCCCGACCGCCAGGAGCAGCGCGAGCTGCGCCACCCCCTTGCTCCAACTGATCCTACTCATCACTTTCACCGTGCCTCTCTTGA
>CAWCNP010000016.1:0-132561 GCA_963796885.1 uncultured Solirubrobacterales bacterium | reverse complement strand
ACTGCTTGCTGCGCATCGTCGCGGCGGCCTGCTCGGGGGATGGCTCGGGAGTCTGAATGGGTGCAGGCACTGGCTAGAACACCGCCACCGGGTTGAGCGGCGAGCCGGTTCCGCCGCGGATGAACAGCGGCGCCGCCGTGAACAGGAACTCCCACCGCCCCGAGGCGGCGCAGTTCGCGGCCAGGTCCTCGAGCTGCAGATAGTCGAGCAGATGGATGCCGAGCGCGGTGATGGCGAGCACATGGATGGGGAAGCCGACGCCCCGCGTGGTGCTCGGCGCCGTGTCGCTGTTGCCGTCCGATCCCAGCGCCGCGACTTGCCGCTCGGCAACGAAGCGCATGGCCATCGGGTGCAGTCCCGCCTTGGCCACGGGCGTTTTCCACGGACCGAGCTTGGCCAGACGGCCGGCGTGGCCGGTACGCACCAACAGGATGTCGCCCTCGCCGACGCTGACCCCCTGCTCGCGCTCGGCCGCCGCCAGATCCTCGCCGTACACGTGCTCGCCGGGCTCGAGCCAGGGAACGTCCCTCAGCCGGGGGATGTCCAGCAGCACCCCACGTCCGATCAACCCGTTCTTGAGCACCTCGATCGAATTGATCGTGGCCCCATCCGGAGTGACCGCGCCCTCCGATTGTCCGTTGTACAGCCGGTCGTCGTAGGCGACGTGACACAGCGCGTCGATGTGGGTGTGGCCGTCGTTGTGGTAGTCGATGCCCACGTAGTCCTTGATGAACTGCACGTGCTCCGGCTTGGCAGCGCTGGCCAGTGCGGTCATGTGATGGTCAGCGGGCATTGGGTTGTGCTCGCCGAGGCGGGTGTTCCAGGGCAGGCTCAGCGACACGCCGACGCCCTGACGCACCAGCGCGGCCGCGGCCGCGATCCGATCCGGAGTGAGGAAGTGCAACGCTCCGAGCTCGTCCTCGTCCCCCCACCTCCCCCACCGGCTGAGCTCGGCGAACAGCGCGTTGAACTCCTCGTGACTGACCTCTGTCCGGCGGTTGGGTTCTTGCCGGCTGCTCATACGAGCCAGATTCCCGTGTCGTCGGGCGCCGGGTTCGGCGCCTCCGCGCTCGTCGCCACGCGTAGCTCCCCTTTCGCCGACACCACGGCCAGCAGCCGCGCCCGGCTGATCGGCACGGCACGCTGATCGTGATCGCGGCGATGTTCGGCGATGATCCGCGCGCCGCCCGCGAAGCGGCGCTCGAGCGCGCCGTATGTCAGGTCGGGTCCGAACATGAGCTCCCCCTCGGCGTAGGCAGGCACTAGATCTATCAGCTCGGTCGACGGAGGCAGCCTGAACACGTGCTCGTTTCCGAGCTCCTGGCGAAGCTCGTAGGCGGCCAGGGCGTTGAAGTTGTCGCTGGGCGTCATGAGCAGCGCATCCGTGACCTCCTCGAGCTCCGCCTCGCGGGCCGCAGAGTCCACTCCGAGGCGCGCTTGACCGGCGTCGAGTCCGCTCTCACGAGCCTGCGCCTGCTCCGCCTCGTGACCTGTCCACAGACGGACACGAAGCCCCGCCTCCTTCAGAGCGGAGGCGATGGCTCGCGCCCACTCGTGGCCGCCGACGATCAACACGACGAGCGAGTCGGCGGCCAGCAGGCCGAGCCGGCGAGCCACCGGAGTGGCGCTCAGGCCGTAGATGGCGACGGTCCCGAAGATGATGATGAAGGCGATGGGAAGGATCTTGTTGGCTCCGGGGATGCCGGCCTGAGCCAGGGTGGGGCCAAAGGCCGATGCGGTCGCTGCGGCGACGATGCCACGCGGAGCCAGCCAGGCGATGAAGGTGCGCTCGGGCCTTCGCAGGGTCGAGCCGCGGGTGGCCAGCAGGACGGTCAGCGGGCGGAGCACGAAGACCATGATCGCGAGCAGCGCTATCCCACCCGGCAAGAGTGACTTCACGGTTGACGGCGACACGGAGGCCGAGATGAGCACGAACAGGATGCCGATCAACAGCTTCACCACGGTGCCCTGAAACTCGAGCACGCTGGACAGATCGAGCCGTTGCTGATTGGCCAGCGCCGCCCCCATGACCGTCGCCGCGACGTACCCCGAGTCGGTGTGAATGAGGTCGGCCACCACGACCGCGGCGGTGACGGTCATCAATGCCGCCGCGACGCTCTGCCGTGGCACCGCGCGCTGGATTCCACCGAGCAGAAACCGCAGCACGAACGCGCCAAGCGCGCCGAGGACCAGTCCGGCGCCGAGGCTCACGATCAACTCACCGGGGTGATACGCCCGCTCACCGTGGGCGAACGCGCGGACGACGGTGAACGTCCCCACGCCCAGGAGCGCGCCCAGCGGGTCCACCAGGACACCCTCCCACTTCAGCGTCGCGCGCACTCGTTCGGGCGGCCGCACGAACTCGAGCAACGGCATCACCACGGTGGGGCCGGAGACGACGAGGATCGCGCCGAGTACCACCGCGCTCCCCCACCCGATCCCGAACAGGAGGCGGCTGGCCAGCGTCACCCCGGCCAGCGTCGTGACGATGCCGATCGCGATCAACCGCAGCACGACGCGACGAGTCCCGCCGTGGAGCTCATCGAGGCGCAGTCGCAACCCGGCCTCGAACAGGATCAGGCCGACCCCCAGCGACACCAGCGGTTGGAAGGTGTCTCCGAACAGGACATCGGGATGGACGTCGCTGGTGGCGGCGCCGGCGATGAACCCCACCGGAAGCAACAGCACGATCGCCGGCAGCCGGGTGCGGCTGGCGATGAGATCGCAGCCGAGGGCCAGGACAATCGTCAACCCAAGCCCGATCAGGATCTGGTTCGTGGACATGCCTGCGGTCGAGGAGCCTAACGTCGCCCCCGGCCAGGCAACCGGCAATCCCTAATGCACGCGTTTTCGCCAGGGCATCCACGCACCGCCGGGGGGTGACGCAGGCGAGACGATGCTTTACAGTCGCACCGAGACAACGAGGCACGGGGCGGCGAGCGCAACCAAGCGGCGACGGCTGCTCCACCCGGTCATGACCCTCGACATGCCTCGCCCTCCACCCAGATTCACTGACCGCTCCCCAGAGCGATCATGCGACGCACACCGTATATCAGCTAGTGGCGATAATTGCTAGGCTGGCTGAGCGGCCAGTTTGGGGAGGAATGACCAAGGAAAGGAGTCTGGGGTGCGGAAACTCGCAGGCGGCATTCTCGGCAGTTTGGCGGTAGCTCTGATGATCGCCGCGCCAGTGCAGGCGCGCGTTGACTACTCGGGTCCGGCCTACAACATCCTCGCCCCGGGCGAGTACGGCGGCCTTCCGACCAACCAGTACTCCACCGACCAGGGCAAGCTGTACGACGCGCTCACCCCACTCCAGGGTCACGTGACCCCCGCGGATCTGAAGCGCTACTACCTGTCCGAGAAGTTCGGCGTCACGGGACCGGTCGTGCGCCGCGAGAGCACCGGGCGACCGGGGCTCCAGATCCTGCGCGACCGCAACGACATTCCCCACATCTACGGCAAGACGCGTGACGACGTGATGTTCGGCTCGGGCTGGGTGGCGGCCGAGGATCGCGGGCTGCTTCTGGACGAGGGGCTGGGCCCCGCATACGCGGCCACGCTCGACATTCCCGGACTCAACGCGTTCAGCCTCGTCACCTCGGCGCGGTCGTTCACGCCCAGCGCGCAGACCATTCGCTTCGTGGCCAAGCAGGAGAACGTGCTGCGGCAGGCCGGGAAGCAGGGGCGTCAGGTGCTCCGCGACCTCCAGGACTGGGTCGACGGCGTCAACGCCTACGAGGCCTCGCCCGAACAGGCGGGCCCCAAGCTGCCGCGCGCCAAGCTCACCGACGCGATCGCCGGGTTCGCCTTTATCGGCTCGATCTTCGGCAACGGCGGGGGCAACGAGGTGGCCAACTCCGACTTCCTCGCCCGGCTCGATCGCAGGCTCGGCCACAAGGCGGGGCTGAAGGTCTTCCGCGACCTGCGCGAGGTCAACGATCCCGAGGCGCCGACCACGATCAACAAGCCGTTCCCCTACGACGGCGTTCCCAAGGGCCCGACACCGGGCGCCATGGTCATTGATCCTGGCTCCGAGAGCAGCGCCGAGTCCGCGGCCGCGGCGGCGCACACCGCCTCCCACAAGCAGGCCTCGAACTTCATCATCGCCGGGCACAAGCACTCGGCCGACGGCCATCCGCTCGCCGTCATGGGACCCCAGCTGGGCTACTACTACCCCGAGATCGTCATGCAGGGAGACCTGCACGGTGGCGGTGTTGACGCCCGCGGGATCATCGCTCCAATCTCCCCCTACGTTTTCATCGGCCGCGGTCGAGACTTCGCCTGGAGCCTGACCAGCGCCGACTCCGAGAACGAGCAGCAGTTCCTCGAGCAGCTGTGCAACCCCAACGGCAGCCGACCGACGCGTGCCTCGATGCACTACATGTACAAGGGCCGCTGCCGTGCGATGGTCCACTTCGACGCCGGCCTCCTCGGCGCCGGCGACGGCCAGCCCGCCCGCGAGCTCACGTTCTGGCAGACCGTCCACGGCCCGGTCAGCGGGACGGTGACCGTCCACGGTCGGCCCTACGCCGTCGCGCTCGACCGCTCGACCCGCGGTGACGAGCCGGGCGGCGAGCTGGCCCTGAGCGCGCTGGACTCCAACCGCGTGCATTCGCCGCAGCAGTTCTTCCAGGCCGTGAACCACTTCGGCACGACATTCAACTGGCCCTACATCGACAACAAGCACATCGCCTACTTCTCATCCGGGCGGCTGCCGATCATGGCCAAGGGCACCGACCCGAGCCTGCCCGCGCTTGGCACCGGCAAGTACGACTGGCGCGGCTGGCTGCCCCTGAACCGCCACCCGCACATGATCGAGCCGAGCTCCGACATCCTCACCAACTGGAACAACAAGCCGGCGCCGGGCTGGGGTGCCGCGTCGGACAACTACGCCTACGGCGCGGTCCATCGCGTCCAGCTGTATCGCGGCTTCACCAAGCACATGCACGAGAACAACGACGTCTCGATCATGAACCGAGCCGCCACGGAGGACCTCCGGACGGTGCAGGTGTGGCCGATCATCCGGCGCGTGCTGAACGGCGGCAAGGCGCCGAGCCCGCTCGCCGCCCAGGCGGCCAAGCTGATCGATCAGTGGCGTGCAGGTGGCTCGAGCCGCCTGGACCGAAACCTCGACGGGAAGATCGACGCGCCCGGCGCCGCGGTCATGGACACCGCGTGGAACGGGATCGCCACCGCGGTCATGCGACCGGTTCTCGGCCCGCTGACCCAGAACCTCGAGGACCAGATGGGAACCAGCTCCACGCCGTCATTCGGTGCCGGCTGGTACGGGTACGTGTCGAAGGACCTGCGTACGGAGCTCGGCATGAAGGTCCGCGGACGCTTGAGCCGCCGCTACTGCGGCAACGGCAGCCTCAAGGCCTGCCGGGCATCGTTGTGGGCGGCCATCCAGGCCGCGGCGACGCAGCTCAAGACCACCGAGGGCGCGAACCCGAAGGACTGGTATTCGAGCGCCACCGCCGAGCGAATCTCGTTCATCCCCGGACTGATCCCGTTCACGATGCGGTGGACCAACCGCTCCACCTTCCAGCAGGTGATCGAGTTCACCGGGCACGCCAAGCCGTGACCATCTAAGCGTGTGGCGGCCGACCGGCTCCAGGGCCGGGCGGTCGCCGCCAGCATCGCTAAGGTCGCGACGTGAGTGCCGAGGGCTCGCCGCCGCGCTGCTGTTCACCCTGCTGGGGTTGGTGATCATCCGCTGGAAGTTCCCGCCCAAGCAGCGCGAGCTCGAGCTCGCGCTCGAGGAACGCTACGCCAGGCAGAACGAGGCGACGGATGCGGGCGCCAGAGCGATCGCGGCGACCCCCGCTGCGGCGGAGACCTGACGGCGCCAGAGCGGTTATTCGCGCGCGATCATCGCTGCGGCGGCACGCTCGAGGTCGACATACGGCTCGCCGCTGACGTCCACCGCCACCATCTTGAGCACGCCACCGGTGAACGCCCACGGCCGCTCCCCCGGAAGGTCGTCGGTGATGTTGCTGATCGCCCGCCCCACCGTGAGATCGGTCCCCGACAGGCCGAAGGCCGCCGGCTGCGTCTTGATCCGGCCCTCGCCAACCTTGTCCTCGCCGTGGAACAACGACAGGAGTCCCGTCGACACGCCGGGTGGATCCTCGCCGTCCTTGACGAACGAGGCCGACAGGATCAGGCCCTCACCGATGGGGATGTCCTCGGTGGCCACGACCTGCTGTTCGAGCATCCCGACGAAGTTGTAGACGTAGTGCAGGCGGTTTTCCTTGACATACAGCGCGTGGCCGCCGAAATGAGACCCCTGGGCGAACAGCACGCCCCCGGCACCCGCCGCCGGGATGTCCACCCACGCGCCGACGATGTAGTCGCGGTTGCGGATGTTGACCGACTGTGCCTCCGGAACGCCGGCCACCCCGGGGAAGTAGCGGTAGCGTTCGCGCGGGCTCGTGAGCTGGGGACGCGGCGTGTTGAGAATCTCCACCGCCGAGCGGTCATCGAGCGGAAACGCGCCGTTGGCGCCCGCCTCCGAGAACCACAGATTCACGAGCTCTCGCACCTTGTCGGGCTGCTCGGCGGCTAGGTCGTGCAGCTCGGCCCGGTCGTTCTCCACGTGGTAGAGCTCCCAGGTGTCGTCGTTGAAGTGGCTCCAGCCGCTGATCGTCGGATGGGTCGTGACGGCCTTCCAGCCCTCGTGCCAGATCGCCCGCGAGCCGAGCATCGAGTAGAACTGGGTCTTGCGTGCGCCCGAGGCATCGGCGTCGTTGAAGCTGTAGCGCATGCTCACGCCGTCGAAGGAACTCTGCACGTGACCCTTGATCGTGGCGGGCGGCGCGACGTTGAGGCAGTCCAGGACCGTTGGCACGATGTCGATTGCGTGGTGGTACTGATGGCGGATCTCGCCCTTGGACGTGATCGACTTGGGCCACGACACGATGCACGGGTCACTGGTCCCCCCGTTGAACTCGTAGCGCTTCCACAGCTTGAACGGCGTGTTGAAGGCCATCGCCCAGCCGTTGGGGTAGTGGTTGTAGGTCCTTGGACTTCCGAGGTCATCGAGTAGGGCGAGGTTTCCCTCGACATCGTCGGGAACCCCGTTGAAGAACTTGTTCTCGTTCACCGAGCCGTTGGGGCCGCCCTCGCCGCTGGCGCCGTTGTCGGAGACGAGCACGATCAGCGTGTTGTCGAGCTGCTCGGTCTCCTCGAGGTATGTGAGCAGGCGACCGATCTGATGGTCGGCGTGAGCGAGGAAGCCGGCGTAGACCTCGGCCATGCGCGAGAACAGGCGCTTCTCGTCATCCGACAGCGAATCCCACGGTCGCGTCGTGTCGACCTGTGGGAACGGCTGGCCGTCGGGCCCGGTACGCGTCTGGGGCGTGCCGATCGGGTTGATGGACGGTAGCTCGGTGTCCTGCGGCACGAGTCCAAGCTCCTTCTGGCGCGCCAGCGTCTGCTCGCGCATCGCCTCATACCCGGCGTCGAAGCGACCCTTGTATCTGTCGATCCATTCCCTTGGAGCCTGGTGTGGGGCATGGCAGGCACCGGGCGCGTAGTAGAGGCAGAACGGCTTGTCCGGCGCCACCGCCTTGGCGTCCATGATGAACTCGAGCGCCTTGTCGGTCAGGTCCTCGGTGAGGTGATAACCCTCCTCGGGCTGACGCGGCGGTTCGACGGGGTGGTTGTCGTAGACGAGATCGGGATGCCACTGGTCCGTCTCGGCGCCGAGGAACCCGTACCAGCGCTCGAACCCACGGCCGGTGGGCCAGTTGCGCCGCGTCGAGGCCAGGTGCATCTCGTCGGTGGGGCACAGGTGCCACTTCCCCACCATGTAGGTGTTCCAGCCCAGCTCGCCGAGGATCTCGGGCAGCATCCCGTTCTCCGGCGGAATTGTCCCGCTGGCGTTCGGGAATCCGATCGCCGCCTCGGTGATGCAGGCCATGCTGTTGCGGGTGTGGTTGCGCCCGGTGAGCAGGCACGAACGGGTGGGCGAGCACAGCGCCGTGGTGTGCCATTGCGTGTAGCGCACGCCGTTGGCGGCGATCCGGTCGATGTTCGGCGTGTCGACCGGGCCGCCGTAACAGCCGATGGCCGAGAACCCGACGTCGTCGAGCACGATGTAGACAACACTGGGCGCGCCGTCGGGAGCCTTCGACGGCTCGAACGGCCCCCAATCGGGCTCTGAGTCGCGGATGTCGACGTTGATCGTGCCCTGAAACCGCTTGCTCATGTTCCGCCCTCATGTCTGGTGTCGGCAGCTACGCGACGGCACGCTCCCATCACCCCCTCTCCCCCACATCATCCGGATCGGATGATTCGCGTCAGACGCCGGTTTCGGCCGCGACCTCGCCAGCTGCGACGGCTTCGACCAGCCGTGCGTAGTCGAGCTCGTTCTGCTCGGCGTAGGCCGCGGCGAACCGGGCGATGGCGCGCTCGAAATTCGTGCCCGAGCCCAGGTAGGCGGCCATCGCCAGGCGATCCCCCGAGCGCGCGTGCGAGCGGGCCAGCGACCAGCCGCAGGCCCGCGTGTAGGCGTGCAGGCCGGCGTAGTCCATCGAGGTCAGATCCATCGAGGCCTTCCAGTCCCACAGCTGGCGGATGTAGAAGTCGTGCTCCTTGCCGTCCAGGCCCATGCTCCGCTGCCAGCCCAGGAACACGTCGGCGGCGGCCTGATCCATGCGCTGGCCGCGCACGACCCGCTCGCCATGGTGGCTGTATTCGCTCGGTCCCAGGTAGGCCTCCAGGACCGACGCCTGCGCCTCCTTCATCTGCAGGATGAGCGGGTACTGAAGGCCGCGCGAGACGAACAGCAGGACCCACGCGCGGGTGCCAACGCTGCCGACGCCCACCACCTTCCGGGCCATGTCGACGAACTCATAGCTCTCGAACAGGTAGCGCCGATCCTCGTCCAGGCTGTCGACGTAGGCCGCCAGCAGATCGCGGACGTAGTCGGACTCGGCGCGGGGGTCGGCGGCCGGACGGAGCTCGCGGAACGGGACGAGCAGCGGCGGCACGCTGCGGAAGCGCGGTGTCCCGTCGACTGACTCGGTGAGCTTGCGCACCGCCCTCAGGCTGGTCTTGCGACGGGCCTTGACGAACGGCGCAGCAAACAGGACCCGGCCCTGCCTGCCGAGCCGGCCGCCGAAGCGCTCGACGAGCTGGCTGGCGTTGATCCGCTCGTACCAGACGTCGAGGTGGCTCATGCAGGCGAATGCGCCCATCGCCTCGCGGTACTCCCGTACGCACTCCATCACCAGCCGGCGCCGGCGACCGGCGGGCAGGCCGATGTCGCGACCGGCGATTTCGACGCTCGCCCCCATCCGCTTGACGTCCCATTCCCACGGACCTGGGAGCGTCTCGTCGAAGTCGTTGGGGCCGAAGATCAGCCTTCGGTCAGAGGCGGCGAAGCCACCGAAGTTCGAGATGTGGGCATCCCCGCACGCCTGCACGACGATGCCAGAGGCCGGAGTCGGCGCGAGGTCGGCGGCCATCACGGCGGCGGCGCCGCGGTAGAAGGTGAACGGCGAGACGAGCATCCTCCCGTAGCGGATCGGAATCAGCTCGGGGAGACGGGTGGCCGCCTGGGCCTGGAGCACCACCACCGGGTCCGGACGATCGCCGGCCGGCTGCCAATCGCCGTGGCCCGAGCGCGGCGCGTTGGCGCGCGCCGCCCGCCCGCGCTCCGCGGACTCCCGGCGGTCGAGCCTCGACGGTTCACTCGGGCGGCTCATGAGAACATGCAATCACGATGACTCAGCGCGTGCCGCTCCCGCCCGATGCGGTCGCTCGACGGTGGAGGCACTCGCGGTGACACGGCAGCGCTGGATGGGAGCCCTGTTCGCGGTCGGGTCGACGTGCTTTCTCCTCGCCCCGTTCCCCGGCTTCGCCAAGCTGGTCGGCGGCCATGCCGACGAGCTGGTGTTCTTCATCGGCTCGATCTTCTTCACCGCCGGCGGCGCGGTGCAATCGTGGCTGGCCTGGCCGCAGCGGACACGGGATCCGCAAGGCAGGGCGTTCTGGCGCGCGGCGGTGATCCAGTCGGCCGGGACTCTGTTCTTCAACGTCACGACGTTCATGGCCATCAGCACGTCGACGGCCAGCGACCAGTACAACCGGCTCGTGTGGCGTCCCGACGCGCTCGGGTCGATCTGCTTTCTGATCTCGGGCGCGATTGCCTACTACTACTCGCCGCGGCGCGGCTGGCGGCCGGCGCGCGGAGCTCCGGGCTGGTGGGAGCTCGGCCTCAACCTGCTCGGCTGCATCTTCTTCGGCATCAGCGCCGTGGCCGGCTACGTCGTTCCCTCCAACGGGTCGGTGCTCGACCTCGCGGCGGCGAACTGGAACACCTGTCTCGGCGCTCTGTGCTTCCTCATCGATGGCCTGGCCGCGCTGACCACCGGCCGCACGGCCAAGGCCGGCCCATTTCCGCGCCTGCACAGCATCGAGATCGAGGTCGAGGAAGAGGCCGAGCGCCTGATCTGAGGGTCAGGTTCCCTGCCCCGACGCGTGTCGGAGCCAGCCCTCGTACACGTCGATGAACGCGTCCATCGCGGCGTCGACACCGCGGACATCGCCCGTGGCCAGGAGGTCGAGCAGCAGTCCCCGCGTGACCGCGATGCCGGCTCGCGCGTGGGCCCGCGCCAGCGGCCGCGGCACGCCGATCGCCACGTTGATCTCCGTGGCCGGTCCGAGCCAGTCCTCGACGATCCCGCCCAGGAACTGATCCGCCAGCGCGGGGTCGAGCAGGGCGCGGCCGTACAGCTCGTAGAACAGCCGCGCATTCGGCCACAGGGATGGATCGGAGATGTGCTTCCACCACGCCCGCATCGCCTCGCCCACCGGCTGACTCGGGTCGGGCAGGAAGCCGCCCAGCAGCTCGCGCTGGCGCGCCTCGACAGCGTGGACGATCGCCACCCACAAACCCTCCTTGGACCCGAAGTAGTGGATCAGCATCCGGTGGCTGGTCCCCAGTCCCGCCGCCAGCTCGCGCAGGCTCATATCGCCGATGCCGTTTTGCTCGAGGTACACGATCGCCTCGTCGATCAGCTCCTGCCGGCGATTCTTGACAGCCATCCGCGCTAGTGTACCATGTGGTACATGAAACCTGTCAAAGTCAGCATAGAAGTCCCATACCCCCGCGAGGACGTCTTCGACTTCCTCGACGTGATGGCCAACCATGAGCCATTCACCAACCACATCCTGCGCGAGTGGAAGTATTCCGGCCCCGACCGTGGCATCGGCTCCAAGGCCCAGGTCAAGGTCTCGGCCGCGGGCCGCACCGACACGGTCGACATCGAGGTCGTCTCGGCGCAGCGCCCGGCAGAGATCGTCGAGCAGAACATCGGCGCCGGCGGCCGGCGGATCGCCAACGGCACCTACACGCTCGCCGAGCTGCCCGGAGGAGGCACCGAGATCGCCTTCGAGTACGCCTGGCGGCAGGCCCCGATCAGCGAGCGCCTTGCCTCGCCGTTCGTCCGCGCGACCCTCCGGCGCGCCAATGAGCAGGCGATGCAGCGGCTTGCCGAGCAGCTGGCGGCGCGGTCCGAGTCGCACGCGCCCGCGGCAGCCGCCTGAGGATCGCGCTTCGGATAGCCCCGCACAGGAGCCCCCCGCCCCGCCGCCGTCCCCGCCCCGTCGTCCCCGTCAGGTCCGGGCGCCTTGAGGGGCCGCGGCTCGGGGAACGGCGGCTGGGGAAGGCGGTGACCGGCGGCTACGCCGGCGACCTGGGCCCCGTCGCTACGACTGGCGACCCCTGGCCCGCCGCGGACGGCGACCTGGGCCCCGTCGCTACGACTGGCGACCCCTGGCCCGCCGCGGACGGCGACCTCGGGGCCGCGTGCTTGATGGAAAACGTGACACACAACCGTCCGGCGGCGAATCTCGGCTACATAAGCCCCTGGGCGGGGCTTATGTGCACAACGTAGCCGCGCGGCGGGATGTTTGTCACCCTTTCCCCTGGCGGGACGGGCGCGAGGGCGACGAATGTGGCCAAACAGCCGCCACCGCGCCCACGAACGACCGAAACCCGCGCTGGCCACGACCACACACGCGTCGGGCGCCCGGAACCGCCGCCGCACCTTCTCGACCACCAAACGAGGAGCAGGAACGCCCGCTCACCCTCTTTCCCCACCATGCCGTCCCCCAGGCCGCGGCCACCCCGAGACGCGTGAACCGGACATACCCGGCGATGGCCGCCATCGCGTCGCACCGGACCGCGGCCGGCGACACCGGGGGAAGTCATAGCCGCCTGGCCGCCGGCGTGGACGCCCTGGCGAGCGCCGGGACACGAGCCGACGGTCAGCCCGTGACCCGCCGGAAGCGGACTGACTGACCCTCCCAGGAGACGACCAGCTCGTCACCGCTTAGGTGCACGTCGACCGACTGGGTGCAACCGAGCACCTCGGCGACCAGGTGGCCGCCGGCGTCGACCGACCAGCGCCCCGACTGCCGGCGCCCGCCGGGCAGCGTGGCACTCACCATCCCCTTCTCGCTGAAGGTGACGGTGGCGAAGGCGTTGGTCCAGGACCCGAGCAGGGCCTCGCCGAGCGGCCGCGAGTCCGGCGGCAGTTCGTTCGGCACGGCGAACGTGTCCTGCTTGATCTGGTCGACCATGTCGGCAGCGTGGGCGCGGGCCTGCGCAATCTCGACCGGGTCGCGGGAGCCGCCGGCGGCGAGGAACTCCCGGGCCGCCTCGACCGCGCTTCCCGGGGTCGCCTCGGCCGGGGCAGCCGAACGGAGGCGCTCGAAGTTGATCGCGCGCCGGCTGCGGGGCAGGTAGAAGACCCGCACGAACCCAGCGTCGGGCGCGGACTCATACAGAGCGCGCGACGTCCTGTAGCGCTGATCGCCGTCGGTGTCGTTGGCGACGTGCACGTAGTAGCTGTCCTGACCGCTCTCAGCGGCCATCACGACGTGCTTGGTGATCGCCCCCTCGATCGACTCGACCCGGCCGGCACGGACGTCGCGGGTGATCGGATCGGTCCCGGTCAGCGAACGCACAACGAGCGCAGCGGCGATCACCAGGCACACGATGCCGATGATCGGCTTGATCGTCGAATCCTTGGCGGGCCCGGGGGCGAAGGCGACCACGAGCCCGATGGCGGCGACGGCGAGCGCGATGCTCACCTCGCTGCGTCGCCCGCCGCCCGACCGCGCGCGCCAGTGGTCGCGCTGCTCCGGGGTGAGTTGGCCGCTTTGGTTCGTCTCGAGCGCGTCGACTGAGAACGCTGCGTCCGTCATGAGCTCGGTGGCTGGGTCCCCTGATCTGGCCGTCGGTCGCCCGTGGGCGGTGCGGATCCTATCCACGCCGGCGACGCCGGCCAAACCCCGGTTGATCCCTCAGCGTCCACCCAGCATGATGGGCGCCGTGGATGAGCTTCTCGAACGCTCGCCCCAGCTGGCCACGTTGAATGAGGCGTTGACCGCGGTCCGCGTCACCTCGGCCGGGCGGATGGTGCTCGTTGGTGGCGAGGC
Source organism: uncultured Solirubrobacterales bacterium (assembly GCA_963796885.1). Lineage (GTDB taxonomy): Bacteria > Actinomycetota > Thermoleophilia > Solirubrobacterales > Solirubrobacteraceae > Palsa-465. The sequence goes on along the minus strand of CAWCNP010000016.1, from coordinate 119,103 downwards.
CGGCGTCGGCAAGACGATGCTGCTGCGGGATTTCTGCGGCCGGCAGCGCGACACGCCGCGGATTCTGTGGGGCGCGTGCGACGGGCTGCTGACCCCCGGTCCCCTCGGCCCGCTGTTCGATATCGCCGAGTCCACCGGCGGAGAACTCGAGGCGCTCGTGTCGAGGGAGGCCAGACCCCACGGGGTAGCCGGCGCGCTGATCCGCGAGCTCGATGGCGGGCGCGCCGCGATCGTGGTCATCGAGGATCTCCACTGGGCCGACGAGGCGACACTCGATGTGCTCCGCCTGCTGGCGCGCAAGATCGACTCGGTGCGGGCGCTGGTGCTGGCCACCTATCGGGATACGGAGCTCGATCGTGCCCATCCGCTCCGGGTCGTGGTCGGCGAGCTGGCCACCAATCGCGCGGTCGCGCGGCTGGCGGTCCCGCCGCTGTCAAGTGCGGCCGTCGCGCAGCTGGCCGCGCCGTTCGAGGTGGATGCCGAGGACCTGTACCGGAAGACGAGCGGCAACCCGTTCTTCGTCAGCGAGGTGCTGGCCGCCGGGACCGCGGATGTGCCGTCCACCGTCCGCGACGCCGTGCTGGCGCGGATGGCCCGCCTGTCCCCGTCGGGACAGCGGCTGCTCGAGGCGATCGCGATCGCCCCGGCACACGCTGAGCTGTGGCTGCTCGAGAGGATCGCCACGGCCGAGCTCGACCAACTCGAGGAATGCCTCGCCTCGGGCATGGTCACCGCCGGCGCTGCCGCCGTCTCGTTCCGCCACGAACTCGCCCGTCTGACAATCGAGGAGACACAACCGCCCGATCGCCGCCTGGCGCTGCACCGCCAGACGATGCAAGCGCTGGTCGACCCGCCCGACCACGCTCCCGACCTCGCCCGGGTGGCCCATCACGCCGAGGCGGCGCAGAACCGAGAGGCCGTGCTGCGGTTCGCCCCGGCCGCCGCCGCCAGGGCGAGCGCCCTGGGAGCCCATCGCGAGGCAGCCGCTCAGTACGCGCGTGCCCTGCGCTTCGCCGACGGCGCGCCGGCGAGCCACCGGGCCGAGTTGCTCGAACGCCGTGCCCACGAGTGTTACCTGAGCGATCAGCTCGATCAGGCGGTCGAGGCGCAACGGGCGGCGGTGGCGCTGCGCCGGGACCTCAGCGACGTGCGCCGGGAGGGCGACGCGCTGCGCTCGCTCGCGCGCCTGCTCGGATTCGCCGGTCACACCCAGGCCGCGGCGGTGGCCGTCGGGGAGGCGATCGAGTTGCTCGAGCAACTGGAGCCCGGGCGCGAGCTGGCCCTCGCCTACGGCAAGGTCGCGCAGCGTCGATGCAACTGGGAGGATCTCGACGGCGCGATCGAGTGGGGCACGCGTTCGCTCGAGCTGGGGAAACGCCTGGACGACGCCGAGGTGCAGGTCTACGCGCTCACGACCATCGGGTCGGCCGAGTTCAGACCCGACGGGCCCGAGCGTCCCGGCAAGCTCGAGCAGGCGCTTGCACTCGCCATCGCCTCGCGTAACGAGGATGGGGCCGGCCGCGCCTTCGTCAATCTCGTGTGGCTGTCAATCCGCCGCCGCGCGTACGCGCTCGCGGAGCGCCACCTGGGCCCCGGGCTCGAATACTGCGACGAGCGCGGGCTCGACTACTGGGGCCTGGTGCTCCTGGCCTGCCGAGCCCGCATCGAGCTCGACCGCGGGCGCTGGTCGCAGGCCGCTGAATCGGCCGCGCTCGCTCTGCGCAATCCCCGCTCCGCCCCGGTCATACACGCGCTCGGGGGCGCGGTCCAGGGATTGATCCGTGCCCGACGCGGCGATCCCGAGAGCTGGCCGGCGCTCGACAGCGCCGTCGCCCACGCCACGCCGCCCGGCGAGCTCCAGCAGCTGGCGCCGGTCGCCGCCGCGCGAGCCGAAGCGGCGTGGCTCGAGGGGCGCACGGCCGCGATCAGCGAGGAGGTCGAGCCGGCGCTTGAGCTGGCTCTGGCCCACGGCGCCTGGTGGGAGATCGGCGAGCTGGCCTGCTGGCGGTGGCGGGCTGGCCGCGACGATCCGGTTCCGGATCAGGTGGCGGAGCCGTATCGGCTCGAGATGACGGGCAGCTGGGCGGCCGCGGCCGACCTCTGGCGCGAGATCGGCTGTCCGTACGAAGCGGCGCTGGCCCTGGCCAGCGCCGATGACGACCAGGCCCTTCACCGTGCCCTCGCCGAGCTCCGCGGGCTCGGCGCCGCCCCGGCCGCGGCGATCGTGACCCACCGCATGCGCGAACGCGGCGTGCGCGGACTGCCCCGCGGACCGCGGCCCAGGACGAGAAAGAACGTCGCCGGCCTGACCGCCCGCGAGCTCGAGGTGCTCGCGCTGATCGCCGAAGGACTGCGCAATGCCGACATCGCCCAGCGCCTGTTCCTATCCGAAAAGACGGTCGACCACCACGTGTCGGCGATCCTCCGCAAGCTCGAGGTCCGCTCTCGCCGCGAAGCCGGCGAGCGCGCAGCGGATCTCGGGCTGACGGCGTCCGAGCGGTCAGGCAGTCAGACCTGAGCTGTTTTCGCCCGGATCGTCTGGGGCGCGGATCCACTCGACGATCCGACCGTCCGCGATCACAAAATTGGTGCGCGCCGTTCCGCCCGCCCCGCCGCCGCAGCTGGTCCCCCCGGGCCCCGAGCGCCCGGTCAGCTCGAACAACGCGTTCACATAGCGGCCGCGCATGTCGGCGGACAGGAACTTCGCTCCGCAAGGCAGCGTCTCGTTGGCCGCCTGCGCCTCGCGGATCGTGTGGATCCGGCTGACCGACACATCGCCCGCGCCGCCGTTGATCATCACGCTCGGCAGCGCGAACCACCTGGCCGCCGCCCGCACGTCGCCGCGGCGCAGATCATCGGCCCACAACCTGATCACCCGCACGGCGCCGGGGTTGGCGGTGATGCGCGTCGGCCCGGGATCGGGAATCGTGAGCGGGATGTTGGGCGCCGCCGTTGCACGCGTGGCGGTCGAATGCGTCACCGAGGCCGATCCGTCGCCGGAACCGCAGCCACCGAGGAGAGCAACCACGACTACGCCACCGAGCCACCCGATGCGCGCTCCGATCATGTCCTGATGATCGCACCCCGCGCTCATCGGCCCCGCGGGTTGGCGAACTCGGCCGCCGCATGCAAGGCTAACGCCCACGACATGGGTCTCACCCAGGCACGGATCGATGACGGGCCTCAGTCCGGGGCGGCGCTCCCGTCCCACTGGTATGTGGACGGCGGGATCCTGGAGCGCGAGTTCGAGCTGATCTTCGAGCGCAGCTGGCAGTGCGTCGGCATGACCCATGAGCTGGCCGGCTCGGGCGACTTCATCACCGGTCAGGCCGGGCGGATCCCCGTCGTCGTGATCCGCGACGAACGCGGCGCGCTGCGCGGCTACGTCAATGTGTGCCTGCACCGCTGCTCGGTCATCGCGCACGGCGCCGGCAACGCCGATCGCCTGCGCTGCCCCTACCACGCCTGGACCTACGACCTCGACGGGCAGCTCGTCGCCGCCCCGCGGTTCAACCTCCAGCCCGACTTCGACTTCAGCGCATTCCGGCTCGCCGAGATACAGGTGGGCTGCCTCGGGCCGTTCGTGATGGTCAACGCCGACCCGTCTGCGACGCCACTGGCCGAACAGCTGGACGGCCTGGAGGATCGCATGGAGCGTGACGGCCTCCAGTTCGCGGGCATGGTCCACGCCGGCCACTGGGAGAGCGAGCAGGAGGCCAACTGGAAGGTTCTCGTGGAGAACTTCAACGAGTGCTACCACTGTGCCGTCGCTCACCCGGACTTCTCCCGTCTGCTCGCGGTCGACCCCGAGCACTACCGGTCCGAGACGTCGCGGTGGACATCGCGATCAGTTGTCCCGTTGCGAGCCCGCGGGACGGCGGCGATCGACGGCTACCCGGAGGGCGAGAACGACAGGGGCCAGTACGCGCTCCTATGGCCGAACTTCACTCTCAGCCAGAGCCCCGGCCCCCACCGCGTAGTGGCGTGCTGGTTTGAGCCCATCACCCCAAACCGGACGCGCATGGTGTGCGAGACGTTCGTCGACCCGAGAATGAGCGTCGAGGACATTGCCGCGCTCGATCGCTTTTCGATCCAGGTTGCGATCGAGGACCAGATGCTGGTCGAGTCCGTCCAACGAGGCATGCGGTCGGGACGCGTGCCCCGCGGATACCTAATGGCCGAGACCGAGCACCTCGTGGCCCACTTCGACCGCCTGGTCGCGCAGGCGCTCGGGGATCACGAGATACCCGGCAGTTCTGAGGAGGTCTAGATGAACCCAGGGACCGGCAAAGCCACTGCCGGCTATACGAAGCGCGCGTTTACCGACGCGGACGACGTGCTCGGCGACTACCCCGGTGAGATGCGCTTTCTCACCGGGCCCCTGCAATCAGAGCAGGTCGCCGTCACCTATCGGCGAATGCCGCCCGGCACCGGCGGGAAGGGCAGCTACGGCCATCGACACCGGACACAGGAGGAGGTCTACATGGTCACCTCTGGCCTGCTCGTGTTCAAGCTCGGCGACGACGTCGTCGAGGTGCCGGCGGGCCACGCGATCAGGGTTGCGCCCGGGGTCGCGCGTTCGGTGTGGAACGACGGTCCGCTCGATGCCGAGCTGCTGATCGTCTCTACCACCATCGACGATCTGCGTGCGGACATCGAGACCGTGCCCGACTTCTGGCCCGAGTAGTCGCGGGAAGAATGGCGCCCAGCCGGCGTCGGTCTAGGTACTCACATCGACTGCAAGCGATGGGAGGTCGCTCCCATGGTTCTACGAGCAACGCGCTATCTGGGTGCGGTGGCGCTGCTGGCTGTCGGCGGCGTGCACCTCCAGCAATACGTCGACGCCGGCTACAACCTGATCCCCACCGTCGGGACGCTTTTCCTGATCAACGCGATCGCGTCGGCCGTGGTGGCAATTGGGCTGCTGGCCCCAACGCGGCTGCTCTTCGGAGACCGCCGCGCGGACGTGGCGGTCGGCGTGCTGGCGATCGCCGGCACCGCGATTGCCGCCGGCGCACTGATCGCGCTCTTCCTCAGCGAGACAGGATCCCTGTTCGGGTTCGCCGAGTTCGGCTACGGCACGCCGGTGGTCATCGCCATCGTGTCCGAGGTCGCCACGCTCGTCTTTCTGGCTCCGGTCGCCGCGATCACCATCGCGCGAATGGCGCAGCCCGGGCGGCTAGTAAGCGATAGCCGGCTCTAACCGCTCCGGGGTGGGCCGCCTGCACGGCGGCCCAGCTCGGAGTACGCTGACCCCGACCTGGGGTTGTGATGGATGCAAAGCATGTGCCTGCGCTTGTTGGTCGCGCCCGCGAGCTGGGTGAACTCGATGGGGCGCTGGCGCGGCTGGCCGGCGGCGAGCCGTGGTTCGTGCAGATCGTCGGCGAGCCGGGGATCGGAAAGTCGCGCCTGCTCGGCGAGCTGTGCCTGCGCGGCGAGCAGCGCGGCTATCTGGTCCTGGAGGGGCGGGCGGCCGAATTCGAACGCGACATCCCGTTCGGCCTGATCGTCGACGCCCTGAACGACTACGTCGGCGCGCTGGAGCCGGCCATGCTGCGCGCGCTGGACGAGGACACCGTGCAAGAGCTGGCGTCGATCTTCCCGTCCCTGCCGACGCCGGACGGTGGATCCGCCAGCGGCGGCCGGGGGGCCGAGCGCTATCGCCTGCACTACGCGATCCGCAGCCTGCTCGAGCGGTTGACCAAACGCCGTCCGGTCGTGCTCGCCTTCGACGATGTTCACTGGGCCGACGCGGCCTCGGCCGAGATGCTCACCCACCTGCTGCGGCGCTTCCACGGTCCGCTTCTGATGGCGGTCGCTTACCGCCCGTCGGCCGAGCGCCCGCTCGCCGCGCTGGCGGCCACAGCCCAATCCGGGTCGAGCACCCGGTTGGAGCTGGGCCCACTCACGGCGGCGCAGGCACGGCATCTCATCGGCCCGGACGTCGACGACACGGCGCGCAAGGTGCTGTACCGGGAGAGCGGCGGCAACCCCTTCTACCTGGAGCAGCTGACTCGCTCGCGTGCCGTCGAGCCCACGGGCATTCTGGTCGCCGACGGCTCGCCCCAGGCGGTGCCCCACGCTGTGATCGCCGCGATCCACGCTGAGCTGCTGGCCGTGTCAGCCGGCGCGCGCCTGGCCCTCGAGGCTGGCGCGGTGGCCGGTGACTCGTTTGAACCTGAGCTCGTCGCGGCGATCACGGAGCGTGACGTGGCCGACGTCCTCCCTGCGCTGGACGAGCTCCTCGCCGTCGACTTCATCCGGCCGACCGATGTCCCGCGCCGCTTTCGCTTCCGTCACCCGATCGTCCGCCGCGCCGTGTACGACGAGATGCCCGCGGGCTGGCGGATCGGTGCCCACGGCCGCGCGGCTGAGATGCTGGCTGGGACGCACGCGCCGGACGGCGTCCGCGCCCATCACCTCGCCATCTCGGCCCCGCGCGGCGACGAGCGGGCGATCGCCCTCCTGGTGCAGGCCGGCCGCGATGCCGCGCCGCGCGCGCCGGAAACCGCCGGCCGCTGGCTGCTGAGCGCGACACGGCTGCTGCCGCGATCCGAAGGCGACGAGCGACGCCTATCGCTCCTCTCCGAGGCTGCGAGCGCCCTCATGTTCGCGGGGGCGTACGAGGAGTCGCTCCAGGTGCTCGATGAGGCGGCCAACCTGCTGGCGCCCGATCGCACCGATCAGCGCGCTGCGCTGGCCGCCAGGATCGCGTTTGCCAAGCGGATGAGCGGCCGGCCGTTCGAGTCGCGGACGTTGGTCGAGCGGGCGCTTGCGCCGCTGCCCCCGGACAGCCCGGCGGGCCTCGGCCTGGCGCTCGAGCTGGCCCTCGACCATTACTGGCACGGAGAGTTCGCCGCGATGTACGTCATTGCCAACAGTGTCCGCGTCCATGCCCGCGCGCTCGACGAGTCCCTGTTTTTGGGCTGGGCGGCGGCGCTGTGCAGCCTGGCCAGTAGCGCGCTGAGCCGCTGGGACGACGGCCGCAGCCAACTCGACGAGGCCGAGAGCGCGCTGCGCCAGCTACCCGACGAGCGGCTGATCGAGCAACTCGATGTGGCCGGGTATGTCGCCCAGGCCGCGGCGATGCTCGAGGAGACCGACTGTGCGCTCGAGCACATCCGTCGTGGTCTGCGGTTGGCCCGGCTGACCGGCCAGAGCCCGTTCATCCCGGGCCTGCTGGTCATGGAGACGAACGCGCTGTTCATGAAGGGCCGCATCACCGAGGCCGTCGCGGTGGCGGAAACCGCGACAGGGGCCGCGGAGCTGACCGGCAACGATCAGCTCGTCGTGTGGGCGCTGTGGGCCGACGCGATGGTGTGCTCGTGCGCCGGCGACACGGCGCGAGCGCTGGCCAGTGCGCGCGACGCGGCGACGCGTGCCGAGCACGTCACCGAGACGTACTTCTCCAGCCTTTCGAGTCTGCATTTTGCCGCCGCGCTCCACGCGGCGAGCGATGTGGCGAGCGCCCGAGCCGAGCTGGCCGCGTTCGAGGCCGGCGCGGGCCAGCGGCTGCTCGACCTTCGCGGCGGGCTTGGGTGGGAACTGCTCATCCGGACGCAGCTGGCCCTCGGCGATCTCAGCGGCGCCGGCGATGCCGCTGCGAACGCCGAGGCGCGCGCGAGAGCGACGCCCCTGGTGCAGCGCACGGCGAGCGCCGTCTGCGCTCGAGCCGCCGTGCTGCTGGCCCGCGACGAGATCGAGCCGGCCACCGAGGCCGCGCTCGAGGCGAAGACCCTCGCGGCGTCGACCGGCAACCCGTACCTCGAGGCCCGTGCGCAAACACTGGTCGGCACCGCGCTCGGACGATGCGGGGACATTGAGCAAGCGGTGGCCGAGCTCGAGTCGGCCGAGCGCACGCTGTTCTCTTGCGGCGCGCTGCGCGACGCCGACGCGGCCGCCCAGGAGCTCCGCCGCCTTGGACGCCGCCGTCCGCGCCGCAGCCGCGACGCGGTTCGGCCCGGAGGACCGCCCGCCCTCAGCCCGCGCGAGCTCGAGGTGGCCACGCTGGTCGCCGCCGGGAAGCGCAACCGCGACGTCGCCGCCGCGCTGTTCGTGAGCGAGAAGACGGTCGAGAGCCACCTGGCACGGATCTACGACAAGCTCGGCGTCCGCTCACGCGCCGCGCTGGCCGCGATCATGGCCTCCGGCGACGAAGCTCCGGCGGTTAGGACGGCGCCAGGGCCTCGTCCCGCAGCGCCCGGGCCACGTGCTGGCGGCCACGATGAAGCCGTGTCGTGAGCGTGGCCTCGCGCGTGCGGAGTGAGCGCGCGGCCTCGCGATAGGAAAGCCCGAGCAGGTCCACCGCGATGACCGCGTCGCGGTACAGCGGTGGTGCACCGGCGATCGCCTCCATGACCTCACGGGGGTTGACCTCACTTTCGGGGGCTGAAGGAACCTCGTCGTCCCCGAGCAGGGTGACCGGAGGACGAGCCGCGTTGCGGCGGTACCGGCTGGCATACGCATTGCGCAGCGCCCGCATCAGATACCCCAGCTCGTTGTCATCACGGATTATGCGAGGACGCTTGAGTACGTTGACGAACGTCTCCTGCACGAGATCCTCGGCGTCGTGCGGCGATCCGCACAGCGCCCAGGCCGCCCGGTACAGCGGGTCGATATAGCGCGACAGGCCATTGGGGTCCAGGACATGGGGTCGTGGCGAGGGCCGCGTATGGTGCCCGGGGTCATCGTCCGGCGCATCCAGCCCGGAACGTTCCATATGGTGAACGTCGTTCATGGCAGCGGTACCTCACGAACCTCTTCGGCGACAGTGCGGCGCGTGACGCACGCCTGCAGGATCTCGCGGATCGTGCAAACCCGGTATCGGCAGATTCCCCTAACGAGTCCCTGAAAAGTCAGGGTGTCGGGGTTGGGTTGCTGGGGTGGGGGCGGTTGCCATGAGCGGGGCTAGAGCCCGGCGACATCGACGTTCCCGCCGGCGCGCCTCCGCCGGCACGTCAGCCTCCAGGCCATGATCGGCTGCTCCACTCCGGGCAGCACGATCTCGCAGCGAGCGCTGGGTAGCCGCTCGCGCCCGCCGGCCGCCATGTCTGTCGCGTGACTGATCAGAGCTTCGTTCGGTTTGGCCTCGGCGGCCAGGCGGGCGGCCACGTTGACCGCGTTGCCGTACCAGTCCCAGCCGTGCATGACGGCCGTGCCCGTGTGGGTACCGACCCGCACGGGCAGCAGGTCCGGCCGCGTGCCGACCTCCGCCAACGCCCGGGCCGCGAGCTCGACCGCCTGACCGGCGTCGGGCACCCAGATCATCGCCCCGTCGCCCAACGATTTGACCGGCCACGCTCCGTGCTCCCGGCTCAGCGCCGACATGGCGCGTCCGAACTCCCGGGCGACGCGCGCCGCCGTCTCGTCGCCGTGGGTTTCGGTCAGCGCCGTGAAGCCGACCAGATCGGCGAATACGAACGTCGGCGCGGGGTGGCGGGCCATCCTCCGCCGGCGACCGAAGCCGCGCATTCCGTACAGCACGACCGCCGTCGCGCCCAGGATCAGTCCTACCACGATCTCCGGCATCACATCTGATGTCTGATGACTCTGCGGAGACAACTCATGCTCGGAAGGACGCCAACCGGCGCGAAAACTTCCGAGGAAGTTTCCGCCGCGCCCACCGTCTACATGAGTGGAGGCCGACAGACGTCTGACGACTGGGTCGGATACCAGGGACCATGATGCACAGCCAGTTCACCCACGTCCTCGCGCAGGAGCAGGCCGCCCAGCGCCGTCGCGGCGCCAACAGCGCGGCCAAGCCGTCGCCTCGGCGCGGCGGCCGCTCTGCCGGTGCGGCACCCGGCCACGAGTACGGGGCCGCAATCGTGCGAGCCGCGTCGACGCCGACCGCACATCCCTCGGGGGACGCGTGGCAAACCGGGGCTCTGTGGCCCTGGCCGCCGGTCACTCGATGACGTCGAGCACGGTCACCGGCTCGATTGCCGCGATCAGCTCCTCGACGCCGACCTCGAACACCGCATGCGGGGTGCCGGCCGCGCACCACACGGTCTCAAACCGCTGCAGCGACACGTCGATGAGCGTGTCCAGCCGGCGGTCGTGACCGAGCGGCGGGATGCCGCCAATCGCGTAACCGGTGGCTTCACGGGCCTGTTCGGCGCGCGCCGCCCTGAGCCCCAGACGGCTGGCGTCGACGCGGCGATCGCCGGCGCACAGCACCATCACCGGCTCCTGATCGCGGATGAACACGAGCGACTTCACGATCTGGCCCACCTGACAGCCCACGGCGGCAGCCGCTTCGTCCGCGGTACGGGTCGAGTCGCTGAGCATCCGCACGTCGATCTCCAGCCCGCGCTCGAGCAGCCTCCGCCGCAGTTTTTCGGCCGTGGGGTGCATCGCGTGACCTTACCGTGGCGACGGTTCGGTAGACGGGACAGCTATCTTCGCTGTGTCGCAGATGTCCGCCGCCGCGACCGTCTCGATCCCTGGACCCGCGCCCCGCGTCAACGTGCGGGTCGTGTTTGGCGGCCTGATGCTCGTGCTGCTGCTGGCCGCGCTCGACCAGACGATCGTGGCCACGGCGCTGCCGACGATCGTCTCGGACCTGGGGGGGCTGAACCAGCTGGCGTGGGTGACGAGCGCGTTCCTCCTCGCCCAAACGGCCGTCACGCCCGTCTACGGCAAGCTCGGGGATCTGTACGGCCGCAAGCGGATCCTGCAGAGCGCGATCGTGCTCTTCCTGGCCGGATCGGCGCTGTGCGGTCAGGCCAACTCGATGACCGAGCTGATCGCCTTCCGCGCCGTCCAGGGGCTCGGTGCCGGCGGTCTGGTCGTGCTGATCCAGGCGGTGATCGGCGACATTGTGGCCCCCCGAGACCGCGGCCGCTATCAGGGCCTGTTCGGCGCCGTGTTCGGGATTGCCAGCGTGGGCGGACCGCTGCTCGGGGGGGTGATCGTGCAGGCCGTCTCGTGGCGGTGGATCTTCTACGTCAACCTGCCCATCGGTCTCGCCGCGCTCTTCGTGCTCGGGGCCACGCTGCCGGCCACGGGACCGCGCGGCAAACCGGCCATCGACTACGTCGGCGCGTCGCTGCTTGCGGCCGGACTCAGCGCGATCGTCCTCGTCGCCAGCCTCGGCGGCACGACGTGGGCGTGGGGCTCAACGGAGGTCATCGTCGTCGGGGCGCTCGGCATCGCCCTCATCGGAGCCTTCGCGTTCGCCGAGAACCGGGCCAGCGAGCCAGTCCTCCCCCTCGAGCTGCTGCGTGACCGTCTGTTCGTGGTCTGCGGAACGCTCTCGTTCATCGTTGGGTTTGCCCTGTTCGGCTCGGTGACGTTCCTGCCGCTGTACTTCCAGACCGTCGATGGTGCGTCGCCGACCGGGGCGGGCCTGCGGCTGGTGCCGATGATCGGCGGGCTGCTGGTCATGTCGATCCTGTCGGGCCAGCTGATCAGCCGCACAGGTCGCTACAAGGTCTTCCCGGTGATGGGCACAGCGTTGATGGCGATCGGCCTCGTGCTGCTGTCGCGCCTCGACGTCGGCACCAGCGTCCTCGTTGCGTCGGCGTACCTGCTCGTCCTCGGGCTCGGACTCGGGGCGGTCATGCAGGTGCTCGTGCTGGCGGTCCAGAACGCCGTCGACTACTCGATGCTTGGCGCCGCGACCTCGGCCGTGACCCTGGCCCGCGGGATGGGTGGCTCGCTCGGAACGGCGGTGTTCGGGTCGATCTTCACCAGCCAGCTGCGCGCGCACCTGAAGAACGCGCTCACCGGCCCGCTTGGCCACCAGGTCGCTTCGGGCGGGCGGTTGACCGGCGCCCAGGTGGTCAAGCTCCCCCCACCCGTGCGCCATGTGTACCAACACGCGTATGTTCTCTCGCTCAGGCCCGTGCTCCTGGTCGCCGGCGGGGTGGCGGCGCTTGGCTTCGTACTCAGCCTGCTGATTCAACAGCGACCGCTGCGCGAGGCCGCCACCGCCAGCACCGGCCTCGAGGACAGCCTGGCCGCCCCGCGCTCCTCCGACTCATTGGCCGAGATCGAACGCTCGCTCACCAAGCTGACCACGCTCGACGAGCGCCGGCGTTTCCGCACGGAGGTGGCCGCGCGTTCGGGGGTCGACATCAGCCCGGGGGCGATCTGGGCGCTGGTCCAGATCGACGAGCACGGCTTCGCCCGCGCCCGCGGGATCGCCGAGGCCGACGGCGTCAATTCCGAGCGGATCGCCCAGGTACTGGGCGAGCTACGCGACCGTGGCCTGCTAGCCGGGGAGGACGGCGACGGCAAGCTGACCGACACCGGCAGGCAATACACGGAGCGGCTCCTGGCCGCGCGGCGTGAGCTGCTTTCCGAGGCTTTGGCCAGCGGTGATCGGCCGCCCGAGCTCACCGCTCTCCTGCGCCGTCTCGCCCGCGAGCTGTGCGGCGAGCCGCCGGTGGCGCAGCCAGCCGGTGCCGCGGTCTAGATAATCGCGCGAGCGCCGGGTGTCTCAGGGCAAACGGCCGGAGGACCGAATCGACGCCGCCGCGGCTCCCAGCAGCATCACCAGGCCAACGGCGGCGAATGCGGCGGTGATCTCGCGTTTGCGCGACACGGTGCCGAGCTTGTCCCCGAGGCCGCGATAGATCGACCCGAGTTCATCGGCCGACTGCGCCGAGAACGCCCGGCCGCCGGACACACGGGCGATCTGCTGCATCAGCTGCGGATCGGGCGGCACCGGCACCGGCTGCCCCAGCGGGTCCGGGTTCTGCAGCGTGCCCCCCGGTGTGCCCAGGGCCACGGTGTAGATGGGGACCTTGTCCTTCTTGGCCTGCTGGGCGACGATCGCCGGGTCGATGCCGGAGTTCGCCGCGCCGTCGGACAGCAGCACAATCGCCGACGGTGGATGCTTGGGGTTCGGCCCGTGGAGCAGCTGGAGGGCCAGTCCGAGGGCGTCCCCGGTGGCGGTCGCGCCGTCGGCCTGCTGTCCGGCGATGATCGCCTTGGCGGCACCGTGATTGGTCACGGGTCCCTGGACCGCGTCGGCTGAGCTCGAGAAGGCCACGGCGCCCAGCTTCACGGCGCTCGGCAGCTTGTCGATGAACGTGTTGGCGGCCTGTTCAGCCGCGGACAGCCGCGTCGGTTTGACGTCGCTCGCCGCCATCGATCCCGAGTGGTCGGTGACGAGCATGATCGATGCCTCACCCACCGGAGCCCGATACGTCACGTGGGGACGGGCCAGGGCCACGCCAAGGGCGGCGATCGAAGCCAGAAGGAGAGCCGCCGGCAGGTGCCGCTGCCAGCTCGGGGTGGCGGCGACGGCGAGTCGCAGGGTGGAAACACCGGTGAAGCGGACCGCGTAGCGCCGGGCCCGCCGGCGCGCGTGGATGTACGCCAGCGCCGCGATGGGGACGACGAGGAGGACCAGCAGCCAGATCGGGTCCAAGAAGCTCATCGCAGATGACGCCCCAGATCGCGCAACCAGTCGGCCTCGGTCGACAGCTTGATGTGCTCGATGCGCAGGCGTCGGAGCTCCTTGGCCACCTGCTCGCCCCGTTCGCGCTCGAGCTCGGCGAACCGATCGCGAACCTTGCGCCGCGAGGTATCGACGTCGATGTAGTCACCGGTCTCTGGATCGACCAGCATGAGGTGCCCGACCGCCGGCAACTCGCCTTCGCGCGGGTCGCTGACCTCGATCGCCAGCACCGAGTGACGCATCCGCAGCGACCCGAGCCGGCGCTCCCAGCGCTCCTGGTCTCGAAAGTCCGAGATGACCACGATCAGCCCGGGAAGTCGCGCCAGACGGGCCACGCGGCGCAGCGCGCCCGCCAGTCCCTCGGGGTCGTGCTGGCCGTCCGGAGCCACGCCCTCGGCGAGCATGCGGCGCAACGCGACCATGCCCGGCTTGGCTCCGCGAGGCGAGAGCACCCGCGGCGCGCTGGCGCCAAACCCGACCAGCCCGACGCTGCCGGCCCGGCGGACGCCGAGGCGGCCGAACACCAGCGCCACGCCCTCGGCCACGTCGGCCTTCAGGCGGCTGGCGGTGCCGAACGCCATCGAGGGCGATAGGTCGAGCACGATCCATGTCGTCAGCGTTCGCTCGGGGACGTGCAGACGTATGTGGGGCTGGCCGCCGCTGCGCGCCGTGGCAGCCGGGTCGATGTGGCGAACGTCGTCGCCGATCTCGTAGGGACGGACCTGCGCCAGCTCGATCCCCGGGCCGACGCCCGCGGCGCGGCGGTCGCCGGGGAGCGTACGGGCGACCAGGTGGTCGAGGCCGACCTCGAGCTCGTCGATCAACGACTGCGTCAGTCGGCCAGGGCCCTGCCTGGCCGCCGGCGGCTCCAGGAGCGCTGGGGTCACGCAGACCTCACGACGCCCGCGCGGATGTCATCTGGCACCGAATGGGTGAGCCGTCCGGTCCCGGGCTCAGGGACCGCCGCCAGCACCCGCTCGAGCAGCTGATCGGCGGTGACTCCCTCGCTCAGCGCGTCGTAGGACAGCACGATGCGGTGGCGCAGAACGTCCGCCGCCAGGTCGCGGATGTCGTCGGTCACAACGTGCCCGCGGCCGCGCAGGAGAGCGAGCACCCGTGCGGCCTGAACCAGCCCGATCGGGCCGCGGGGGCTGGCACCGAACTCGATCATCCCCACGAGGTCGGCGAGGCCGAACTGCGCCGGATGCCGAGTGGCATCGGCAAGCGCGACCGCGTACCCGATCGACTCGCGGTCCACGAGCACGGTCGCCGCGGCGGAGGCGTAGCGCCGCAGCGCGTCCAGCGACAGAACCTCGCGGACCTCCGCCTGAGCACCCAGGCTCCGTCCGACCACGGAGGCCTCCTCGCCGGCGCTGGGATAGTCGACGAGCACCTTCATCAGGAAGCGGTCGAGCTGCGCCTCGGGCAGTGGGTAGGTGCCCTCGGACTCGATCGGGTTCTGCGTCGCCATGACGATGAACGGCAGCGGCAGCGAGTGGGTCGTGCCGCCGATTGTCACCTGCTGTTCCTGCATCACCTCGAGCAGCGCCGACTGAACCTTGGCCGGCGCGCGGTTGATCTCGTCGGCCAACAGGAAGTTGGTGAACACCGGACCCAGCTCCGTGTCGAAGCCGCCGGTGTCGGGCCGGTAGACGCGGGTGCCCACGAGGTCGGCGGGCACGAGGTCGGGGGTGAACTGAACTCGCCCATAGGACCCTCCGAGCACCGCGGCCAGCGTCTTCACGGTCAGCGTCTTGGCCAGCCCGGGGACCCCCTCGAGCAGCACGTGGCCGCCGGCCAGCATGCTCACGAGCAGGCGCTCGAGCATGGCATCCTGGCCCACGATCACACGTTTGATCTCGTGCAGTGCCTCTTGCAGCGCTCCGCGTGCCTCGTGGCGGAAGTCGCCTGTCTGTTCAGTGTCGGTCATCCGATCTCCTTTTCGGGTCTTTCTCTCTACGCCAGGCGGCCAAACCAGCGCAGCGACATGGCGCTTCCGAACAGCAGGAGCGCCAGGCCCAGGCCGGCGAAGCTCCGGGTGATTTCGTGGTTCACGTGCTTGTGGCCGAGCTCGGAAGCGAGGTGGGCGTAGACCGTGCTGAGCCGTCCGCTGTCGCCGACGGTGAACGCGTGGCCACCCGACTCCTTGGCGATCTGGCCGAGCTCAGTCGCGCTGAGCGGCACCGGGACGGTGATCGTCCGCTTGCCGTGCTTGACCTTGATGCTGCCCCTTGCCGTGCCGAGGGCAACGGTATAGACGGGGATGTGCTGCGCGCCGACCTGACGGGCTACGGTGATCGGATTGGCGCCGTTGGTCGAGGTGCCGTCGGAGAGCAGGACGATCGCGCTCGGCGGCCGCTTGCCGTCCAAGCCGGGAGTCTTCTTCAGCACCGCCGCGGCCGCGGCGATCGCGTCGCCGATCGCGGTGTGCCCGCCGGCGCGTAGTTGCGTCAGCGCCGAGCTCGAGAGCGCGTGGTCGGTGGTCGGCGACTGCAGCAACGTCGGCTTCTCGTTGAACTGCATCAGGCCGACCTTGACCGTGCCCGGAACCGCCCGCAGGAAACGCTGGCTGGCGCGCTCGGCAGCGACCAATCGTGATGGAGCCACATCGGTCGACGCCATCGAGCTCGAGACGTCCTGCACGAGCATCACGGAGCCCTGGGTAACCGGCACGGCCGCGCTGCGCTGGGGTCGGGCCGCGGCAATGATCAGCGCGGCGGTGGCCAGCAGGAAGACCAGCATCGGCGCATGCCGGCGCCAGCGGGGCCGGCGAGGCGCCACCGAGGGTTGCAGCGGCGTGGTGGCGAAGCTTTTGGCCGCACGCTCGCGCCCGCGCTGGGAAAGCATGTAGAACGCGACCAGCAGCGGGATGGCCAGCAGCGCCAGCAGGACGAACGGCGAGGCGAAGCTCACGGCGTGTTCCCCGACTGTCGTGCCGTCAGCGTGGCCGCCGTCGTGTAGTTGAGCGCCCCGCGCTGGAACTGGAGTGTCAGCTTATCGCCCGGGCGGAGCACGTCGATGGCTTCGGTGACGTTGACGGGGGAGGCCACGGGGCGCCCGTCGACCTGCGTGATGACGTCCCCCGCGCGCAGGCCGGCCGACTGAGCCGGGCTACCAGGCGCCACGGAAGCGACCAGCGCCCCGGTGGGCCAGCTTTCCAGCTGTGCCCCCAGCCAGGCGGGCGCGTTGCGCACCGTCGCGGGCGTGAATTGATTCAGCGACGTGATGGCGTAGGCGCCGCCGGCGACCACCAGCACGCCCAGCGCAACCAGGGCGGCCAGGCGCGGGACCTTGGACCGGCGCAGCGCGGCCAGGCCAGCCCGCACCCGCGACGCTGCGCTGGCCAGCCGAGCGGCCAAAGACGGGCGCGTGCGAACCCTCGGCTCCGGCTCGGCCGGCGCCTGCTCCTCGGCTGGCACGGGTATGACAGCCTGCGCGCGTCGCGCCGCGGCGTCCGCCGAATCCTGCTCCCAATCGCCAGACCACAGATGCTTCGGTGAGTTCATGAGCTCCGAGGCAAAGCTAGGCCGCCTTGGTGAGATCTTCTTAAGAGTTCGAGTCTACGTGTCGACCCGCGGTCGTTGCGGGGATTTCCTGTGGCCGCACGCCGGGATTGGTTCGCACCTACGGCCATCACCCGATGTGGACGATGCCCGCCCGGCGCCAGTCGGTTAGTTTTCGCGGCATGGAAGCGCCTCCGCGCCAGCTCGTGGCCTTCGCCTTTCCGCGCGGCTCGTCGTTCGAGGGACAGCTTGTCGGTGCTCTCGAGCGAGTCGAGAGCGGCGGTGCGATGCGAATCCTTGATGCCCTGTTCGTGGGCCGCGAGGCCGAGTCGGGCGAACTGGCGGCGGTGGAGATGACTGCCGACAGCAGTGCCGGCATGGTGGGCAGGCTGCTCACTTTCCGGCTCGAGGGTGGGACAGCGCGCAGGAGCATGACCGACAAGGTGCTGGACGGCCGCCTCGGGTCGCTTGTCCGGGCGGTGGCTGAGAATCTCGAGCCCGGCGAAGCTATGGCCGCCGTGCTGGTGGAGCACACGTGGGCGCAGCACCTCGGCGAGGGGATCTCCCGCATGGGTGGGACGCCGATGCACAACGAGTTCGTCGAGGTCGAAGGGCTCGACAAGGCGTGGGCACCGCTCCCCGACAGCGTCTCGTCCCAGCTGCGTGAAAAGCTGTCCACCGACGGTTCATAGCCACAAGGTGGACAACTAAAGGAGTTTCGCGCATGCCGCCCAACCCCACCGACCAGGCGCTCCAGGTGGCGCGCGCCTGGTGGGTTTTCGTGCTCGTCGGGCTGCTCAGCCTGGCCGCGGGGATCATCCTGATCCTCAAACCCAGCAACAGCCTGGCAACGCTCGCCGTCGTCGTCGGGATCTTCCTGCTCATCGACGGCATCTTCGAACTGGTCAGCTCGTTCGGTCACAGCGAGAATCGCGCCCTGTCGGCGATCATCGGAGTGCTGGGGATCGTGGTCGGCATCGCGCTGATCCGCCATCCGTTCCACGGGGTCGCCGCGATCGGCATCCTGATCGGAATCTGGCTCGTCGCCGCCGGCGTGATCCGGCTCGTGCGCGCACTTGCCGAGCGCGTCAATACGGTGTTGCGGTCGCTGATCGCGCTGGTCGAGATCGTCGCCGGGATCATCGTCGTCTCCGACCCACACATCGGCTACGCCACCCTGGCGATCCTCGTCGGCATCTGGTTCGTCCTCAACGGATGTGGGATGATCGCCCTCGCGGTCGGCGTTCGGTCGATCAAGCCAGACCTCAAGGCGGCCGAAGGCAGCTGACGCCGGGCCAGACTCTATTCTTGGCTCTCGGGCAGGAGGCGTCGCGACGACCGCACGGGAGTCCGTCTTGTCCATGCGCGAGCAAGTTACGAGCGAACCCGAGGCGCGCGATCCGATCAAGGTCGTGATCGCCGAGGACGCCTACCTGGTGAGAGAGGCGCTGACGCGCATCCTGGCCAGTGCCGGGCCCGTCGAGGTGGCGGGCAGCTATGGGGATCGTGACTCGCTGATGCGGGCCATCCCGGATCTGCAGCCGGATGCCATCGTCACCGACATCCGGATGCCCCCGACCGGGACCGACGAAGGAATTCAGATCGCCCGCGAGTTGCGGGAGAGCGATCCGCAGATCGGCATCGTCGTGCTGAGCCAGTACGCCGACCCGAGCTACATGCTGGCCCTGTTCGAGTCGGGCTCGGCCGGCCGAGCCTACCTCCTGAAGGAGCGCATCAGCGACGCTGGCCAACTGGTCGCGGCAATTGAAGCCGTCGCATCAGGTGGATCGGTGATCGATCCGCTGGTCGTCGAGTCGCTCGTCCGGGCCCGCACGAACGCCGTGAACTCGCCACTGTCGGAGCTCACGGCTCGAGAACGCGATGTGCTGGCCGAGATCGCCCAGGGAAAGAGCAACGGTGGCATCGCCGACTCGCTCTACCTGACCAAGCGCGCGGTTGAGAAGCACGTGAACTCGATCTTCATGAAGCTCAATCTCGGCAAAAATGACGACGTCAGCCGGCGGGTCAAGGCCGCGCTGATCTTCCTGGCCGCTGACGGCGAGTAGCTACGCTAGCGCGGGCGCGCCGGGATCACCGCTGCGACCCGCGTTCCGTGTCCCGCTCGCGAGTCGACCTCGAAGCTGCCACCGAGTCCCTCGACGCGATCGTGCAGCCCCTCGAGGCCAAGCCCGGGCGTCTCCACCGCCCCCCCGACGCCGTCGTCGACGACCACCAAGGCAAGCTGTCCCGCGTTCTGCGTGAAGTCGACCGCCACCCGCGACGCACGGGCGTACTTCTGTGCGTTGGCGATTGCCTCGGCGAGCACGAAATAGGCCGTCGACTCGGCTCCGTCATCGAGCCGCACCTGCGGCGTGCCTTGGACGTGCACCGGCAGGCTGGCCGAGGCGGCGATCGCCTTGACGGCGGCGGCAAGCCCGAATTGGGCCAGAACCGGCGGGCGGATGCCGTGAGCCAGCGCTCGCAACTCGTCGATGGCAACCGAGAGCTCTCCCCGAGCCTCGTCGACCAGGCCCTGCGCGCGCGGAGGGTCCTTGTCCAGCGCGTCGCTGGCCAGGCCGAGATGCACCGCGAGGGCGATCAGCCGTTGCTGGGCGCCGTCGTGCAGATCGCGTTCGAGCCGGCGCTGGGCGATCTGACCGGCGGCGATCAACCGAAGACGCGAGGCTCGCAGTCCGGCATCGAGCGCCCGGCGCTCGCACACCACGGCGGCGAGCGTCAGCGTCGACAGCGCAGCCACGGCGATGTACAGCTGGGTCGCGAGCACGCCACGGGAAATCGAGTGGAAGGCGAAGGGACCGTTGAAGTGCGTCGTGCCCCAGATCGCGAAGCCCGACACGACCAGAATGGCCAGCGTTGCGCCTCGCGGACCGAAGCGCAACGCCGCCCAGATCAGGCCGGGAAAGACGATATAGCTGAGCGGACTGCCCGTATTCAGCCCGGCTTGACTGAGGCCGATCAGCGCCGCGAGCAGCGCGGCGCCCTCAACCCAGCGGCCGCGCAGCCAGTCACCCGATTCTCGATTCCACCAGGCGATGGCGAGCGGGAGGATGATCAGCGCCCCTGAGAAGTCGCCCAGCCACCACGTCCGCCACACCCGCACCAGCGACCCCTCATGAACGACGCTCCAGATGCTCAGCGACAGAGCTCCGATGGCCGCGCTGATTGCCGTCCCGGCGGTGATTCCCGCCACCACCACAGCCGTCCCGCCGACGGTCTCCAGCGGCGCGCCACGAGGGCGCAGGCGCCTGATCAGCCCGGCGGCCACGAGAATCTCGAGCAGATTGCCGAAGCTCTGGGCAACCGCGCACCCGATCGGCAACGTCGAGTAGTTGTTGACCAGCAGGTCGCCGAGCAGGACGGCCGGCCAGAAACGAAGGCCGCCCAGATACAGCGCCGCGATGCCCACCCCGACCGGGAGCCAGACCACCGCGGCGACCGGCCCGGCGAACTGGAAGGTGTAGCCGATGTGCGCGGCCACGTAATAGGCCAGGATGATTCCTGCCGCGCCGAGCAGATACCCGCGCTCGAACCTCCTGGCCGCGGAACCACCGAAGCCTCTTGCCCAGGTGCCGGGCCGCGCGGCCGCACCCAGGGACGCACCAGCCATGGCAGCAATTCTGCCACTTGAGCACCCCCGGGTTGAAAACCCCGTGTAACCCGACCGGCGTTTTACGGATTCGGACGCCCCAGGCGTGCCTAGAACGGGCGCCGCTTCACTGAAGTCCCTGCTCCGGCCGGGATCCGCGTCGCGCATCGCTGCGCGTCCCGGCCGGAACTGGAGGTGCAGGCGGCTACGAGGCGGCGCCGGCGGCGGCCGGCGGCTGCAGTGCCTCCTGAAGCCTCTTGGTGTCCTCGTCGGACAGCGAGGTCTTGATCACGGTGCCGCCGTACTGCTGAAGGGCGGCAACGGCCTTGTCGGGGGTGGCGTGCTCGATGATCAGGAACAGCGCCGACGTACCCGGCTTGACGTAATCCCGCACCTGCTCCTGGAAGGCCTTATCGATGCCCTTCTCACCGAGGTGCCCGAACAGCGCGCCGAGGCCAGCCCCGACCGCCCAGCCGGCGAACGGTACGAAGAACAGCAGACCGAACAGAAGGCCCCAGAATCCGCCCCACACCGCGCCCCCACCGGCGGACGCGCCGCCGTGGGTGGTGTGCACGTGGTACTTGCCGTCGAGGTCGCGCGAAATCGCCGCGACCTGGTCGGCCTGGATGATGAGCTCGGACTCGAGCTGCTGGACCGTGTGCCTCGCCTCCTCGGCCGTGGTCTGATCTGGATAGCCGATCGCTACCAGCGTTGCCATACACGCTCTCCTTTCGACATTGATTGTCGCTGGCGCCCGGTGGATGGAAGCGGAGCGCTTCCCGAGCGACAGGCGTCTGCACCATATAACGTTGAAGACGCGGGCCCTCGGGTCATCACCCGAATCGGATGAGTTCGGTGATCCACCGGCGGGGCGCGGGCGCGCGAGTCACCCTTTTCGGAGGATGCCACGGGCGCTTTGCTCGGGCACGCTCTGTACTCAGATGACCGAGGGGGACACCGCGACGACCCAGGAAGCGCCGACAGCGCCGCTCGACGACGCACCCAGCCCACGGCCGGCGAAGATCTCGCGCGGCCGCCTGATCGGCGTCGACGTGCTGATTGGGATCACGACCGTGCTGGCCGTGGTCGGGATGCTCGCCGTGTGGGCCAACCGGCTGCTGTTCAACGCCGACAACTGGTCGAACACCAGCACGCAGCTACTCCAGAACCCCGATATCCGCGACGCGACGGCCAATTACGTGGTCGATCAGCTCTACGCCAATGTCAACGTCGCACAGCTGATCCAGTCGGGCCTACCGCCGCGACTCCAACCACTCGCCGGGCCGGCCGCCGGTGCGCTTCGCAACGTCGCCGTCAAGGGTGTCAACGTGGCGCTCGAGCGACCTCGGGTCCAGGCGTTGTGGGCGGCGGCAAACCGGGTGGCCGACCAGCAGTTCATCAACATCGTCAACGGTCAGTCCGGGCCCGTGGGACTTCAGGGCGGGGTGGTGTCGCTGGACCTCGCGGCGATCATCGACAACGCCGCCTCACGGCTCGGCCTGCCGGCTGGGCTCGGCGAGAAGCTGCCGCCCAACATCGGGCAGCTGACGGTCTTCAAGTCCAACCAGCTCAAGGCGGTCCAGGACATCGGCGGCGCCGTCAAGGGGCTCGCACTGTGGCTGACGATCCTCGTCCCGATTCTCTTTCTGCTGGCGGTTGTTCTGGCGCGCTACCACCGCCGACGGACGCTGATGACGGTGGGCTTCGCGATTCTGATCGCGGGAATCCTCGGAATCGCCGGCCGACACATCCTCGACTCGGCGATCACAAACTCCCTGGTCAAGGACGACTCGCTTCGTCCCGCCGTAAGTGCCACCGTACTCATCGGCACCGGATTGCTGGCCGAGATTGCCAACGCCTTCATCCTGGTCGGCCTCGCGGTGATCGTGGCGGCGTGGTTCGCCGGCCCGGCCGGGATCGCGGTCGCCGGGCGCCGGGCCATCGCGCCGTTCATGCGCGACCAGCCCGCTGGGACCTACGGAATCGTGGTGGGCGTGATGATCCTGATCTTCATATGGCAGCCGATCCACGCCACCAGCACCCCGGTCGGAATCGTTGCTTTCCTGGCCCTGGCTCTGGTCGGCACCGCGCTGCTGCGCCGACAGGTCATGGCCGAGTTCCCGGACGCCAGGGCGGGCGATGTCAGCAGCTGGGCTCGTGGTCGCGTCCAGTCCGTCCGGGACGCCCGTGAGCGGCGCAAGCAGCCCAATGCGAACGGCTCGGATGTGATCCCTGACCAGCTCGAGCGCTTGGTCAAGCTTCGCAACGACGGGACGATCTCGGAGGAGGAATACAACGCCGCCAAGGGGCGCCTGCTCGGGGGCTGAGCAGCAATGGCCGCCACGCCGCAAGCGCTCCTGCGTCAGCTCGCCGACGGCGATGAGCAGAGCCTGCGCCAGGTACTCACCCCGGCGCCGTCGGCTGCGGATCGGCCAGGCGGCCAGAGCCTCGACACCCGGACAGCCACGCTTGTCGCCCTCGGCGCGCTCCTGGCCGTCGACGCATCGACCGCGTCGCTCCGATGGGCCGTCGAGCGCGCGTGCTGCACGGGCGCCGGTGCCGATGAAATCGTCGCCGTCTTGCTCAGCGCGGCGCCGGCCGCCGGCGCGGCACAGCTTGTCGCCAGCGCCCCGCGGCTGGCCCTCGCCCTCGACTTCGAGGTGGAGCTCGAGGGCTGGGACGGCTCCTGAACCCGCCGCCGAGGGCTTCTAGAGACCCAGCAGCCCAGCGGCCGAACCGCGAGCGACGGCCTCGGACCGAGACGCAGCGCCAAGCTTCCTATAGACGGCGTGTGCCTGTGTCTTGACGGTGTTCGGCGAAACCCCGAGCTGCGCCGCGATCTCCCGGAATGACCGGTGGCTGGGGAGGAAACGCAGGATCCGTAGCTCGGCGATCGTCAGTGCAGACGGGCCGGTCAGGCTGTCCTCGGCCAGCTTGTCCATGTACGCCCACGCTTCGTTGAACCACGGCTCGAATGCCGAGGCATCGGAAGTCCGGCGAGCCAGACGCGAAGCTTCGGCCAGCAACGTTCGCGCCGCGACGACGTCGGCCAGCCACAGCGATGCGTGAGCAAGCAGAAGCCTTGACTCGGCGCCGTACCAGGGGAGAAAGTCGCCCAGGGAGGAGAGAAGATCCTTGGCGCGCCGCAGGTCGCGCTTGGCTTCATCGGCGCGACCTTGATGAGCCCGAGCCGCCGCCGCGGCCGCGAACGCCAGCGCGGAGAACGAGCAACTGGCCAGACCGCGCTGGTCGATCATCTCCAGGGCACGGTCGCTCAGGTCGGTCGCGGTGTCCCAGTCCCGGGACTCGATGGCCAGCATGGTCTGGACGGCTAGGCACAGCGACGCGATGGCCGGAGCGCCGGCGGCGCCACGCTCGACGCCCTCGTCGAGTAGCAGCACGGCGCGGTCGCGGTCGCCGGTCAGGTGCTCGGCCACCCCACGGAGCAGGCACAGGGTAGGGCGCCATGGACTGGCGTCGGACTCGAGCTCGTAGGCCCGGCTCGCCAGGTCTCGCATCTGGACCGCCCCATCCTTGACCACGACCGCCTCCAGCACGGCCAGTCCCGTCCGCAAAGACGTCTCAGTTGCGGTGTCAACGCCCTCCAACCTCGCCGCACCGGCACGGGCCCACTGGCGCGCCTTCGCCACCTTGCCCGCTACCAGGGCGCTGTGGGCGGCGCACAGAGACAGGGTCGGAATCTCGGCAAGCTGATCGTGACCAAAGCCGTCCAGCCAATCCTTCACCATTCCGGCGCGCGCGCTGGCCAGGTAACCGACGATGTTCGCCCACAACAGGCTGCCGGCGCGCTCCGCGTCACCGCTCGCGACGGCGTGATCGATGGCCCTGTCGACGTCTCCGTGCTCCAGAAACCAGGAGCTGGCGCGTTGTCGAATACGCCCTTCGAGCTCGGGGTCGGCCCGCTCGAGCTCGACCCGCAGCGCGTCGCGAACGAGACGCTGCCAGCGGTAGGTCTCGTGGGACGGATCGAGGGGTACGAGAAGCTGCGTGACCCGGGAGATCCGCATGAGCGCCAGGGCCGATCCAGAAGTCTCGAGGGCAACATCGCAGAGCCGGCCCGATAGGTTCTCCAGCACGGAGGTGCCCACGGCAAAGTCCCTGAGATCGGAGGGCAGCGCGCCCAGCACCTCCTCGCGAAGAAACTCGGCCATGAAGTAGTCGCCACCGCCGCACGACGCCGCATCGGCAACGTCACCGAGGTGCTCGCGCATCGAGAGCGCGGTGAGATAGAGCGCCGCCGGCCACCCTTCGGTCTGCGCGACGAGCGAGCTCACGGACTCGCTGTCCAGCTCCACCCCGGCCTGCTCGAGCAGTTCCCTGGCCTCGTCGGGGGCCAGCTCGAGATCCCGCATTCCCACCTCGATGAGCTGGCGGTGCGCCCGTAGCCGGCCCGTCGGGAGCGCGGGCTCGCTGCGCGATCCAATCGCGATAACCGAGCCCGCGGGGATGTGCTTGCGCATCTCTTCCACGACCTCGCGCAACCTCGCGTCGGCCACGACGTGCGCGTCGTCGAGGACGACCATGAAGTCATGGCGGGCGCTGCCCAGCGTTTGCATCACAGCTGCCAGCGCGGCGGGTTCGCCGGGGTCCGGCAGCTTGGCGACGTCGTCGGGGTCCATCCACGCCGCGCCGGCAAAGCCCTCGACGAGGGCGGTGACGATCGCGTCGAGATCGTTGGCGTAGGCGCTGTCAAAGGTGAGCCAGACCACCGGACGCTCGTCGCTGGCAGCCCATTCCGAGAGCAGGGTCGACTTGCCATAGCCGGCCGGCGCCACAACCAGGGCCAGGGTCGCCTCGCGAGCGTTGGTCAGGCGTTCCACGAGCGCTGGGCGGCTGACCATTGCCGGGCGAAAGGCGGGTGCACGGTCGAGCGCATGCAGACGTACGGTCGAACGCGCAGCCACGCCTTTCGTGGTGTTCCGGCGTCGGGGGGGTGCAGCTAGTTCGGCTGTTGGGATCACGGGTCCAGGTGTCGCAGGGAACGGGCCGCGGCAGGACTGCTGAGGACACTTTTGTGCCTACGGAAGTTGTCCCGCAAGCGAGCCGCGCGGGCAAGCAGGCCCGCCCCCGTGTTCGTGGGGGCACGCACCACCCTTAGTGGGCCAAAATCGCCCTATCACCCTCTTGGGAGGATGCGCGTAGGACGAGTGGCCCTAGCCTGGCTCAACCAATGGACGAGGCCGAGCTTCTTCTCCGTCGGCTCGCGCTCAACGACGAACGGTCGGTGGGGATGGTGCTCGCCGGGCGGCCCGAGGCTGAGGCTGGTTCGGGTTTGCTGCCGAAGGAGGACGTGCTCGTCCGACTGGGCGCCCTCCTGGCGCTCGGCGCCCCGACTACGTCGCTCCGGGCCACCGTCCACCGGGCCGAGGAGGCGGGCGCGACCGAGGCCGAGATCGTGGGGGTGCTGGTCGCCGTCGCTCCGGCTGTTGGATTGGCCCGGGTGGTGTCGGCGGCGCCCAGGTTGGCGCTGGCCATTGGCTACGACATCCACGCCGACGAGTGACTCGCAGCTGATCTCAGAGCCGTATCGTCCAATTTGGGTGATGCCTGGGCTTGGGCCCGGGCCTTACCATTTGTGGACGCCGCCCGCGACGGTAAATCTGAAAGTTCGACGACTGAGAGGCGTCCATGGCTCACGTCACATTCCAGACGATCAAGCTAACGCGAGGCAAGCACGGATCACCCGCGGAGGGGGCATGCGTCATGGAACTTGCCTCGATGCTCGCGGGGGAGCCGTTCAGCGACCATCCTGTCTCGGCGTGCCCGGTGATCGGCTCGTTCCTGCGGGCTTACAACGACTCGGTCGACGATGAACGCCGTCAGGATCTCTACACCTACGCGTCCGAGGTGGTTGGGAGTCGCGCATCACCGGCGGTCCAGCAGGCGCGCGTTCACCGGCTGACGGCATGGAGCCTCGAGCTCCAGCAGCGGCGCTGGACGCGGTTGTTCATGCCGCAGCGCCTCCGTTCGCTGGCCGCCATCTCGATAGCCGATGGTGTCGGGACGCAGGCGGTGCGGTCGATCTCCAAGCACACCGACGACACGCACGTGAAGGCGCTCGCGCTGCTCGACGAGCTGCTCGCCATCAAGCCGCCGGAGGACTACGACCGCGCGGCTGACGCCGACGCCCAGCGCCGGGACAGCATCCCCGTCGTCACGTCGGCGAGCACCGATCCGAGCAGCGCGCCAGCCAGCACGTCGCCGGGGTAGTGCACGCCGGTGTGGATTCGCGAGTAGCCGACCAGGCCCGCTAGCAGGTGAAGCGGCAGGCTCACCACGGGCAGAGCCTGTCCGGCGCCGTTGGCGAAGGCGACCGCCGCGGCCGTATGACCCGACGGGAACGAGCGCGAATCGGGCATCGGCACGTGCCGGCTCTCCGGCACTGACTCAGCGGCCCGATCGGGACGCCGGCGGCGGCCGACCGGCTTGACGAGCAGGTTGACAACGGCCGAGGTCGCGCTGAGAGAGGCCAGCCCCGAGATGGCCGCGCGCCGGCCCCGCCGGCCGCCGAGCACGGCCAGCGCACCGCTGGCCGCGAACGAGAGCCGCGAGTAATTGGCCGCCGTGGAGACCCGGCGCATCGCTCCGTCGAGGCGCGGTGTGGGCGTGTCCGCTATCGCGCCGTAGACAGCACGATCGATTCGCTCGAACTCGCCAAGCCATCCTCGCTCGCTGGACGATCCAACACCCATCGCTCAGCGCTGCCGGAGAGGGCGCACACGCCCCAGGTTGCCCACGATCACCGACACGACGGTGACGAGATAGATCTGCCCCAGAAGTGCCTCGCCTGACGACAGGGTATGTCCAAGGTTGCTCCGCGCCGTCAGATCACCGTAGCCGACCGTGGTCAGCGTCGTGAAGCTGAAGTAAAGGCACTTGGCCACGGTGGCCTTCACGTTCTGGGCGAAGAAGTCGCCCTCGATGTGATCTATCGCCCCGTAGGTGAAGGCGAAGAACATCCCCAGCAGGATGTAAAGGCAGAGCACCCCGAACACCGCCGTGACGGTGACGCGCTGCCGGGTTCGCATGCTTCGCACCACCCCCACGACAATCGCGGGTGGGGCGAGGGTGACCAGCAGCATGTCCGCCAACCGGGTCGCACTGCCGTCGATGTTGCCGTTGGCTGACTCCACGATGCTGGCGATGACCACCAGGGTGGCGATGATGACAGCGCCGCGCATGAAACGCGGCCTCACGTTGGCGGCCCATAGAGCGAGCAGCAACGTCGCGCCCAGCAGCGCGGAGACGACGATCTGCTCGATCTTGCCGGGGTCGGCGATGCCCTGGACCGCGAACGAGGCCAGGATTGCGGCCAGCACTGCTCCGTAGCGCTTGGGACGGTCGATCGGCTGCGCGCCGGCGCTCGCTTCGGTCTCAGCGCCATCGCGCGCCTCGGCCTCAGGGCTGGCGTCGTTCAAGCAAAACCCTCCACGAGGTCCGGATCATAAGGACGGATGCCCGTCGCTCGCGGGCCCGGACCTACCCTGGGACTGAGACGCTGGCACCCGGAGGTTTCACGACGAACGGCTCGAGTGCGTGGTGGCCGTGTCCGATCACGCCGTAGGACGCCTCGGGGAACTCGTGCCACGCTCCGGGTAGGTCTCCGATCGGCTCCGATACCACGAGCCGCGCGTCGTCGGAAAGCTCGTGAAGGATCTGGTTCTGGGGATAGAGCTGGCGCAATGTGGGCACGTCACCGGTGAGGAACAGCGATCGGGACTTGCCCTCGCTCGAGTACCGAAACACCCACATCCGTTCGCCATCGGTGGTGGCAATCGTGCCCTGGAAGGGATACTTGATGTTCCGCTTGGCGCCGTGATGCTCCACCAGACCGATGGCACGAGCAACCGCTTGGGGAGGGTCGTCCTCGAGCCCCATCGTCAGGGCGATGTAGAACAGCACCTCCGAGTCGGTGGAGCCGGTGATCTCGGGGTACAGCGCCGGGTCGACCTCGAACACGAGCTCGCGCTTGATCGAGGCGAAGTTGCTCAGCAGGCCGTTGTGCATCCACAGCCAGTTGCCATGACGGAATGGATGGCAGTTGCTCTGCTGAACCGGCGAGCCAATGGCGGCGCGAATATGCGCGAAGAAGTGCCCGGAGCGGATGTGGTTGGCCAGCTCGCGCAGGTTGTGGTCGTTCCACGCCGGCTCGATGCTGCGAAACACGCCCGGCGTCGGTCCGGCGTCGTCATACCAGCCGAGTCCGAAGCCGTCGCCGTTCGTCGGCTCGGCGCCCATCTCGGCGTGCAGGCTCTGGTCGATCAACGAATGCGCCGGGGTGTAGAGCGCGCGGCCGAGCAGGATCGGCGCCCCGGAATATGCGAGCCAGCGGCACATCGGTCCCTCCTTTCATTCGCACGATGGGAGAGCGTCCGGGACTGGATGATTAGGCGTCCCGGACGCGCTCAAAACACCGTTCGGGCCCCTAAACCGGAGGACGAGGCGCCGTCGGAAGCGACTGGCTCGTATCACCCGGCCCGGAGGACCCGATCGGATCGCCGTATGTCGCCAGTCCGTGAATGATCCACAGGCTGAGCGCGAATATGGCCAGCGACCAGAACGGGTACGCGGCGATGTCGAACAGCGCATCGATCGCCACCAGCGCGGCGATCGCGATCCCGAAATACCGACCGAAGTCGCCGCCCTGGAACAGGGACAGCGATGCCAGGACCTCGAGGATGCCGAGAATCAGCGTGACCCAGCCCCAGGTCTTGAGGCTTCCGAATACGTAGTGAGTGTTGTGCGTGAAGAAGCTGGAATTTCCGATCGCTGCGATCCCATAGACGATGTTCAGCACGCCGCCGATCATCAGCAGCACGGCTGCGAAGATGGCGCGCCCCAGCCCTCTCGTCTCGTTCACTTGCGTCCTCCTATCAGTAGCGGATGGCTACAGCATTGAGCATGAACGGCGGCCGCACTTCACCCGGAACGGGTGATCACTCGGACGTGGACACCGCGCGCGCGGCGTGCTGCTGTGACGGCGCCGGTTGGAGCGGCATACGCCCCGTGAGGGCCAGGCGGGCAAGCGCCACCACGGTCTGCCACGTCGTCTCGGGCTCGATTGCCGACGGGGAGGCGCCGGGATGCTGCGGGGCAATTCGGACCCTGAGCGCGCCGGGACGGACCTCGAAGCGCAGTGGGGGGTCGAGCGTCGCCGCCTCGCCATCGATTCCGGCCGGGACCGGCTGCGGAGCGCCGATCTCGATTGACGGAGCCGTCCATTGACGCAAGCTCGACGTGCCGCCCGGCGGAGAGTCACCGCCACCGTTGGTCGCTCCGATCAGCGCAATGCCGAGCGTGCCCTGATCCAGACGGGGCCGCGTGCCACTGCTCAGGGCGGACCCGAGTCGGTAGCTGTTGTTGGAGATGAGGATCGCGAGGGCCGAGTGCTGGCCGGCCTCGTCGCCGGCGCTCAGCGCGAGTGGCTTCGCCTCGGGCCCCACCATGTCAGGCACGGTGTCGAGCAGCGTGCGGATCTTGGCCTCGCGGTAGCCGGCCCGTTGCACCGCCTCCGCGTACAGCCCCAACGACACGTTGTTGACGAATACGCGTCCATTGACCTCGGCCAGATCGACGATGCGCTCCCCCCCGTTGACGAACGCGTCGAGTGCGCCGACCACATCGTTTCGATCCACGCCAAGATCGAGGGCAAAGTGGTTGCGCGTGCCGGCGGGGATGCACGCGTAGGGAAGGTTGTGCTCGGCGGCCACCATCGCCACGATGGCCTGCGTTCCGTCCCCGCCCGCCGCGGCGAGTCCGTCGGCGCCGCGCTTGACGGCGTCTCGGATCAGCTTCTCGAGATCGTCGCCCAGGCTCAGCTGTATCGGCTCGATCCCGCGCCGCCGCGCCTCGTCGGCGAGGTGAAACCTCTCCGCCTTGCCGCCGCCGGACTTGGGGTTGTAGACGAGCACGGCACGTGCCGGCGGATCGGCCCGTGGCAGGTGCACGTGAACCTTGAACGCACGCGGAGCGACGGCCAGCGCGATCACAAACGTCACGGCGACGACGATGTTCAGCAAGGGCGTCCCCTCGACCACGATCAGCGCAATCGACAGGGCGACCAGAAGTACCGCCGCTACCAGCCCGACGATCCTGGCCGTCCCACGGTGCCGGATGCCATACCAGCCGCTCAGCGCCGCGACCACCAGGCAGGCGAGCACCGACAGCCCACGCGGGAACCGGGCCACCACCAGACCAAGGGCGAGGACGAGCGAGATGCCGGCCAGAACCAGCGCCGCGACCGCCCAGAGTCTGCGTGCGTCCATCGGCCCAGGTCCGCGTCAGAGACCGGTCTCGGCCACGATCTTGCCCGAGGCGACGGCGTCGGACAGCCGTTCGTAATCGCGCTCGTTCTGCTCGGCGTAGGCGTCCGAGAAATCGAGCACGGCTCGATCAAAGTTGTTGCCGTTGCCGAGGTAGGAGGCGATGGCGATGCGGTCGCCACTGCGCGCATGTGCCCTGGCCAGCGTCCAACCGCACAGCCTCCCGTAGATGACCATGCCCTCGGGCCTGAGCTGGTCGATCTCAACCGACCCCTTCCAGTCTCGGAGTTGCCGACCATAGAAATCGCGCGGCTTGCCGTCAAACCCGGCGTCGACCTTGACCCAGCCGAGGAAGATGTCGCTCGCGGCCTGCATCAGCCGTTGTCCGGTGACCACGCGCTGACCGTGGTTACGAAACTGGCTGTGGCCCAGAAACTCCTCGAATACCGACGCCTCTGCCTCCTTCATCTGCAGGAACAGCGGATCCTCGTTGTCGCGCCCGAGCAGGAGCGCGATCCAGGCCCGCGTTCCGACGCTGCCCACGCCAACGACCTTCCGCGCGAAGTCGACGAGCTCGAATTCTTCGAGCAACACGCGGCGATCGGCCTCGAGCGTGCCGCGGAAATCTCGCAGGAGTCCATGCAGACGGTCGAACCACTGGTCCATTTCATCGCCGCTGGTCAGCACGGCGAGCGGGACAATCAGCGGTGACTGATCGACGATCTGGACCCTGCCGTTCACCGTCCGGGTGAGCTTCGAGAACGCCGACATGCTGTCGCGTGTCCGTGCCT
Source organism: uncultured Solirubrobacterales bacterium (assembly GCA_963796885.1). GTDB lineage: Bacteria > Actinomycetota > Thermoleophilia > Solirubrobacterales > Solirubrobacteraceae > Palsa-465. The sequence continues at coordinate 87,508 of CAWCNP010000016.1, read as the reverse complement.
TGGCCAGGCCCTTCTCGGCCCGCTTCAGCATCGCGGGGGCAAGCGCGTCCGAGCGATCCTGGAGCAGGCTCTCGATCTCGAGTCTCGCGTACCACACGGCCAGGTTGTCCATCGCGGCGAACTCCCGCATCGCGTTGCGGTACTGGGCCAAGGTCTCCATCACGATCTTTTGCTGGTCCTTGACCCGATAGCGGTTATCGCGGGCCGCAATCAGCATGCTCACGGCGAGCCGCTTGACGTCCCACTCCCACGGGCCGGGCAGGGTCTCGTCGAAGTCGTTGATGTCGAAGACCAATCGCCGCTCAGGAGAGGCGAACACGCCGAAGTTCGACAGGTGGGCGTCCCCGCAGCACTGTACGTTGAGGCCGGAGCGTGGCGTTGCCGCCAGGTCATGCGCCATGATCAGCGCGGCTCCGCGGTAGAACGTAAATGGCGAGACCAGCATGCGGCCATACCGGATCGGCACCAGCTCAGGCACGCGCGTGGATGCTTGGCGCTCGAGCAGGTCGATCGGGTCGGGTCGTTCCGGCCCAGGCTCGAACACGGCATGGCTCGAACGCGGAACCTCGGCGCGCGCCGCCTTGCCGCGGGCGACTCGCTCGGCGACGGTCAGGTGCGGCACGACCACCGTCGGGTCTCTCTTGGCTACCTGTACCACGTTCCCGATCCTCTCTGTTTACAAGGCGTCCACATCATCCTATCCGGGTGATCCAGCGCCACCACTCGGGCACAAGGACTGATTTCGTGGGCCGGCAACTCTCCGGACGAGGCCAGGAGTAGTCGCGTGGGTGGCATCTTCGTGTTCGCGTTGACGTCGGCTTTCAACCCGACGCTTCTCGCCGCCACGACCGTGATGCTGCTGCTTCCGAACCCACGACGGCTGATGCTCGGCTACCTGGCCGGGGCGCTCATGACCAGCATCACCCTGGGCTTGGTGATCATCTTCTCGCTCCACAGCTCGGGAACGGTCAGTACGACGCGGCACACGCTCAGCCCGTCGGTTGACATCGCGCTCGGCCTGCTCGCGCTCCTGCTGGCAAGCGTGCTGGCCCGTGGCCGTGACAAGCCGATCCGCGAGCACCGCAAGGCCAAGTCCGAAGGCAGGGAGCCGCCCCGCTGGCAACGCGAGCTCGGCAAGGGATCGGCCAGGACGACGTTCGTCGTTGGCGCGTTGCTGACCCTGCCGGGAGCCTCGTATCTGGTCGGCCTGGACAGGATCACCAAGGGCAACTACTCGAAAGCGGTCGATGTCCTTCTGGTCATCATCTTCAACCTGATCATGCTGGCCCTGCTCGAGCTGCCCCTGCTCAGCTTCGCCCTGGCCCCCGACTGGACCCCCGGAGCCATCGAGCGCGCGAAGGCCTGGATCGGCCGTCGCGGCCGCCACGTTGCTGTCGTCGGGCTGACGGTCGTGGGCGGGCTGTTGGTAATCAAGGGCCTGGTCGGGCTGATCAGCTGACCGGCGGATTGGTGGTGCTCGCCCCCTGAGGCTTGGGAAGCTCACCCCCTTGCCATCGGGTGTGATGAGGCGGACCATGCGCGTCAACGATGTGTGAACGGAGGCCTCATCGAGCCGGTCGGCTTAGTCTCGAGGGCGCATCATGAACACCCCCTTGCCCAGTGCCATGCCGCGAGCTGCCGGGCAGGCGAGGCAGCACGAGGTGCCCCGCCCGCCGATCCGCGTGATCATCGCCGAGGACTCCTACGTGATCAGGGAGTACCTGACGGCCACTCTCAGCGCGGCTCCCGAGATAGAGCTGGTCGCGGTGTGCACCAACGGGCAGGAGCTGGCGAGCGCGATCAGCACCTGGCCATCCGAGGTGATCCTCACCGACATTCGCATGCCTCCGTCGGGAGCCGAGGAGGGGATTCGTATCGCCACCCAGCTCCGGGCGTCCCATCCCCAGGTCGGGGTTGTCGTCCTCAGCCAGTACGCCGAGCCGTCATATGCGCTTGCCCTGCTCGATCAGAGCTCGAGCCGACGGGGGTATCTGCTCAAGGAGCGCATCCGCGATCGCGGGGAGCTGATCAGGGCGATCGAGACCGTCGCGCGCGGAGGGTCGGTGCTCGACCCGATGATCGTCGACGTGTTGATCGAAGCCCGGACGCGAGAGGCAAAGTCAAAGCTGTCTCAGCTGACCGCGCGGGAATTGCAATTGCTGGCCGAGATCGCGACGGGTAAGAGCAACGGAGCGATCGCCGACTCGCTGGGGTTGACCAAGCGCGCGGTCGAAAAGCATGTGAACTCGATCTTCTCCAAACTCAGCCTCCCGCAGACCGACGATGTCAGCCGCCGCGTGAAAGCGACCTTGATCTACCTCGCAGAAGAGAGCACGAACCCCCGCCGGAGCCGCCGTGGCTGAACCGGGGGCACGGCTGCGGTTGGGGGCCAGAGTCCGCTGCACCGACGGGCCGCTGGGGGAGCTGCACGACATCGTGCTCGATCCGGCTAGCCGCCGGGTGACGCACCTCGGCGTCGAGGTGCCCGACGAGCCGCTGAAGGCCCGGCTCGTCCCGGTCGAGCTGGCCGAACCCAGCGCAGACGGGGGTGGCATCCAGCTGCGCTGCGCCGAGGCTGAGGCCCACGCCCTCACACCGCTGCGCGAGTTTGCCTACCTGCGCCCGGGTGAGCATCCCACCGTCGACGCGGAATGGACGGTCGGCGTTCGCGACCTGATCGCCATGCCTCGCTACGAAGCGGGCGCGTTTGAGGGCCACCGCCCCGAGGCCGAGGGAGATATCGGGGTGATCTACGACCGGATCCCCAAGGGTGAGGTCGAGATCCGTCGCAGCAGCCCGGTCCTGTCCCCCCAGGACCGCGAGATCGGCACGGTCGACGGGTTGATCATCGACGAGTACCGCATCACGCATCTGGTTGTGCGATCCGGGCATCTCTGGCGCCGCCGAGAGGTCGCGCTGCCGGTCGCCGCGGTGGCCCGGTGGAGCATCGACGAGGTCGGCATACGCCTGTCTGCCGATGAGCTGCGGTCCTATCCCGTCGACCCGTGACGCCCCTGACCGCCTGAAACAGGCTCTCCGCTATCGTTGCCCACGCCAGATGAAGCTCTGGTGTGGTGACGTCCGCCCCCGAACCGCCGGCTGATGGCTTCTCATCGACCGCAAACCATCCGCGCGCCGACCGGTTCCTGTCACTCTCAGAGGACCTCCCCGTCGTATCGGTCGCCGTCGACACCCGCCAGCGGATCTTCGGTCTGCTCGACGAGCTGCTGGCCATCAAGCGCCACGGCCTGGTCACCCTCGAGCGGGCGCGCACGGCTGGCCAGCCCGGGCGTCGGTGCGGGATGAGCCGGCATTTCTTATGAAACTCTCAGGCTCACCTCATGGGACTCTCACCGTGGTCACCCAAGCTCAATTCCGTGGCTACCTTCGCCTCCCAATCCGCCGCCATCGAGCTGCACACCTCGCACCCCGCGCAGGTTCACCACCGCGCGGCGAGTCAGCTCCTGCTGCGACCCACCGAGGACGGGTGGTCGCTGCTCACCCCCGACGGCGCACTCGTGTTGCGAGGCTTCGGGCTGGGCAGCCGTCGGCAGTGCCTCCAGTACGCCCGCGCGCTGGGCGTACTGACGGTCGCGACCTGACGGGCTCGCCTTCGCCACCGAGCAACCCCACCCGGCTCACCGGTAGAAGTACGGGTCGAGCACCCGCACCTGGGTGATGTGGTCGATCGGCAGGTCGTTGCGCGACGCCGTCTTGCGGATCGCCTCCGGCGTCGGGGCGTCGTAGACGCAGAACGACGCCCGCTTGTCCTCACTCACGTAGGAGTGCACCCAGGTTACGCCCTCCTCGGCGTTGCGCTCGACGACCCCGAGCACCGCTTGAGCGCCTTCGTCGTTGATGGGGATCGCCAATCCATCCGGAAAGGTCCGGTGCACCAGATATCGCGGCATCTGCATCCTCCTGTCGTCAGGTCGAATCGGACGCGATCCAACCTACGAGCGGGCTCGACCGGGCGCATCGGGAGGCTTCCCTATGTTGCGAGGCGGCGATACCCATGTTTGGGGCGGCTACCTGCTGCCACCCCGCGTGCCGGGGCGCGGGACCTACTCCTCGCGCGGGACGACCCGGCTTATCTCGACCGCCGCGCCGTCGTGCGTGTCCTCGAAGACGACGAACACGGTGGGCGGTCCGCCGAACCATGCGCTGGTCTCGCCCTCACCGACGTACTCGGCTGCGCGCCGAGACCCGTCGGACTCGATTACCCACACCCGCTCACCCTTGTGGAACTGGCCGTCGCCGATATCAGTCATAGCGCTTTCCGCTGGAGATCGTCACACCTCGACATTCTGATGCTTTTGACAGCTGAGGAGCATCGCACCTCTCGGTCTGGTTCCCTAGCCGTGTACCCGGGCTGTGGCTCCCCAACCGGCGCCGGGCGGGTCCGGCGCCGGTTGTCGCAGGAGGTTGGAGATGCGTCAGCTGCCCGGAGCCAGGTCGGGGACCAGGCGGGTATCGGCCACCGCGGCGCGCGTCCTCCGCGCACCCGGCAGAGCCATCGCGCCGATCACACCGACCACGCACACCCCGGCGGCGACGAGGCAGCCGCTGTGCAGTCCGTTCATGAACGCGTTCTGGACCGAATGCAGAACCCGGAGATGCAGCTCGGCGGGGACGCGGACGGCGACCGCGTAGCCGGCGCCGACGGAGCTCTGCGCGGTGCGCAGCGCGGTTGACGGCAGATGGCCGGCGCCCGAGTGCAGGAGGCCAGACGCGTACAGCGTGGTGTAGACACTGCCGATGATCGCCACGCCCAGCGTGCCGCCGACCTCGCGTGTGGCGTCGTTCACCGCGGAGCCCACGCCGGCCTTGGCCGGCGGAAGGACGCTGAGGATCGATTCCGTGGCCGGTGCCGTCGTCAGGCCGAGGCCGGTGCCCATCATCACCATCTGGACGATGACCACCGAGTACGGGATCGCCTGCCCGATCTGTGAAATCCACAGGAATGAGCCGCCGAGGAGGGTCAAGCCGATGGCCACGATCCTGCGCGTGCCCACGCGCGTGGCGAGGTTGGCCCCGATCACCGAGGCAGCGCCGATGCTCAGCGCCACCGGGAGGATCCGCGCGCCCGTCGAGAGCGTGCCGTAGCCGCGGATGAACTGCATGTACTGGGTGATCAGGAAGATGAACCCGAACAACGCGAAGAAGGCGACGGTCACCGAGCCGCTGGCGGCACTGAAGGCCCGCTCGCGGAACAGCGAGACGTCGAGCATCGGGTGCCGGCGGCGCAGCTCGATGCGCACGAAGGTGATGCCGACGCCCAGCGCCACGGCGAAGCCGGCCAGTGTGGGCGCCGAGCTCCAGCCCCGCCCCGGGGCCTCGATGATCGTGTAGACGAGCGCGCTGATGGCGACGGTCGCGGTCACCAGCCCGGCCCAGTCGAGTGGCGGGGTCGACGGGTCGCGCGACTCCGGCACCACGCGCCACACGGCGATGCTGGCCAGCAGGGCGACGGGTACGAGAGCCAGGAAGACGCTGGGCCAGCTGAAGTGGGCCAGCAGCAGACCCCCGGTCACCGGGCCGACGGCCACGCCGAGTCCCGTCACGGCGCCCCAGACTCCGACCGCCTTGGCGCGCTCGGTGCGGTCGGCGAACGTGTTCGTGATCACCGACAGCGTGGTCGGGAAGATCAGGGCGGCGAACGTACCCATGGCAAACCGCGCCGCGATGAGCTCACCCGGCGAGGTGCACAGCGCCCCGATCGCGCTGGCCAGCGCAAAGCCGAGCAAGCCGATCAGCAGCGCCGGCCGACGACCGAACCGGTCGCCCAGGCTCCCGGCGGCCAGCACGAGTGCGGCAAAGGCCAGGTTGTAGGCGTCAACGATCCACTGCAGATCGCGAGTCGAGGCGCCAAGCTCGCGGGTGAGCGAGGGCAGCGCGACGTTGACGATGGTGGTGTCGATGTTGATGGCAAACGCGGCCAGACAGACCGCGGCCAGGATCGTCCAGCGGCGCTTCGCTGGGGCGACAAGAGAGGCGTTGCGAGCGGGCTTCATGGTTGGTGGTCTCCCATAATGTTGACAGCAGCAACACATACAGGGTTGCACATTGGTGTGGGCGCTGTCAACATCTCTTGCGAAATGCCTGAGAGACCCCCCTCTGGGCGGCGCGCCCGGGCCGCCAAAGCGAGCTACCACCACGGCAATCTCCGCCCCGCCCTGATCGAGGCCGGGCTCGAGCTCGCCCGCGAGGGCGGCCCCGACGCCGTGCTGGTGCGCGAGGCATCGCGTCGCGTCGGCGTGTCCCACAACGCCGCCTACCGCCACTTTCCCGGTCGCGACGAGCTCCTCAAGGCCGTCGGGGAGCGCTGCATGGGCGAGCTGGCCAAGCTGATGGAGAAGCTGCTCGCCGAGGTCAACGAGGACGGCGATCGCGTCGAGGTGGCACAGCGGCGGCTGCGGGCGACCGGCTCGGCCTACGTCGAGTTCGCGTTGACCGAGCCCGGTCTGTTCCGGACGGCGTTTTCCGTCCCCCACCAGCTGGCTCCGTTCGGTCCCGGCGAGGGCGTGGGCGAATCCGGTCTCGGGCCCTACGGGTTACTCAGCGCCCAGCTCGACGCGCTCGAGGCCACTGGCGGCCTCGACCCCACGGTGCGCCCGTTCGCCGAAACCACGGCGTGGTCGGCCGTCCACGGCTTCAGCATGCTCGTGCTCGACGGCCCGCTCCGCGCCCTCGGCGAGGCCGAGCGCCAAGCCGCACTGACGCAGCTCCTCGACACGCTCGACCGCGGCTTCGCCCCGGCTTGATGCGCTGGGGTCCACGCGACATACCCGCGCCACCGCAAGACGCCTTAGCCCCGGTCGGCGAAGGCGTTCTCCAGGGCGGAGGTGAGCCCGACGGCGAGCGCCCCGGTGAGCACGGCCGCGTCACCGAGCATCGACACCTCGACCTTGGGCGGAAACGGCAGCCGCTCGGCCAGACTGGCCCGAATAGGCGCCAGCAGCAGGTCGCCGTTGGCCCCGATCCCCCCCCCGAGCACGATCAGCTCCACGTCGAGAACGGCCGAGATCGGGGTCACCTGGACGGCGATCCGGCGCGCGGCCTCGGCCACGACCTCTTCGGCCAGTGGGTCGCCGGCGCGGGCGGCGCCGAAGATCGCCGGGACCGCGTACGGTGGCTCGAGCAGCGTGCCCACCCCGGGCCGAGCCGCGACCGCCGCAGCCACCTGGGTGGCGAAGGCCGACAGGGCGGCGGCGCAGGGGTCGTTGTGCTCGTCCTCGCCGAGGGCGAAATCGATCTCCCCCGCCGCGCCGTGGTGGCCGGCCACCAGCTCGCCGCCGATCACCAGGCCGGCCCCCAATCCGGTTCCCACGGACACGAAGGCGAAGTTCTCGATCCCCCGGCCGACGCCCCGCCAGCGCTCACCCACCGCGGCCAGGTTGATGTCGTTCTGTACCGACACGCTGACCCTGAGGCGCGTCTCGAGCTCGTGCCCGATGTCCAGCCCCTCCAGGCCGGGGATGTTGGCCGCCAGGCGGGTGACCCCGCCCACCTGGTCGACAACCCCGGGAACGCCGATCACGGCACCATCGATCGAGTCGGCCGACAGCTCCGAGGCGTCGATCAGCTGCTGTCGCAGCTCGGACGCGGCATCGAGCAGTTCCACCGCGTCGGCCCCCGCCGTCTCGACGTCCTGCCGCGCCCGGATGTCTCCATGGAGATCACAGATGGCGCCGCGCAGGAAACGGGCGCCCATGTCGAGCCCGAGGACAAGTCTGGCCTCGGGGACGGCCTCGAACAGCGTGGCGCCGTAGCGCCCGCGGTGATCGTCGCCGTCGACCTCGCGCACCAGCCTGGCCTCGAGCAGCGAGCGCAACGCCAGCGAGACGGTGGGCTTGGAGATACCGACTCGCCGTGAGATCTCGGCCCGCGAGATCGGGGCGGCGGAGCGGATCGTCTCGAGGACGGTGCGCTCGTTGAGCGAGCGCAGCATCGCCGGCGTGGCGGACGAAGCTGAGGCCATGGACTTGTCTTACCCGCCGAGGCGCTCGCCGGTCTCGCCGTCGAACACGTGCGCCTCGTCCGCCCGGGGCATCAGCGCCACGCTCGTGCCCCGGTCCGGCGGTCGCCGGTAGTCGGTCCGCGCGATCAACTTCGTCTCGGAGCCGGCTCCGCGCGCGACGCAGAACGCGTACGCATCCGCACCGAGCTCCTCGACGATCTCGACCTCGGCCGGAATCCCGTCTGAGCCGTGGATCTCGAGCGACTCCGGGCGCAGTCCGATCACCACGTCCTGCAGCCCGCGGGCACCGGCGGCCGCCACGGCGTCGCGCGGCAGCGGAACGCTGACACCCAACAGCTCGGCCACCCCGTCGCCGTTCAGCCGCGCGGGACACAGATTCATGGCCGGCGATCCGATGAAGCCGGCCACGAACACGTTGGCCGGCGAGCTGTAGAGCTCGCGCGGTGGCCCGCATTGCTGGAGGCGTCCATCCCGCAGCACAGCGACGCGCTGCCCCATGGTCATCGCCTCTACCTGATCGTGGGTGACGTACAGCGTGGTCACGCCGAGCTGGCGCTGGAGGGCGGCGATGTCGACCCGCATCTTCACGCGCAGCTTGGCGTCGAGGTTGGACAGCGGCTCGTCCATCAGGAACACCTGCGGGTCGCGCACGATCGCGCGCCCCATCGCGGCCCGCTGGCGCTCGCCGCCCGACAGCTGAGCGGGCTTGCGGTCGAGCAGCGGGGTCAGGCCCAGCATCTCGGCGGCATCGCTCACGCGGCGGTCGCGCTCGGCCCTGCGCACGCCGGCCACCTTGAGCGGGAAGCCGATGTTCGCCCGCACGTCGAGGTACGGATACAGGGCGTAGTTCTGGAACACCATCGCGATGTCGCGGTGCTTGGGCGCAATGTCGGTCACGTCGCGCTCGCCGATGTAGACGGCGCCGCCGTCGACTTCCTCGAGCCCCGCCAGCATCCGCAGTGCCGTTGACTTGCCCGATCCCGACGGGCCGACGAGCACCAGCAGCTCGCCATCCTCGAGCTCGAGGTCGAGCCGGTCGACGGCCGGCGCCTGCGCTCCGCGGAAGATGCGGGTCGCCTGCTCAAAGCGGACTCTAGCCATGGAAGTTCCTCACCAGTAAGTGGCCACTCGGGCCAACGGCGATCGTCTGGCCATCGCTGACGGGCGTCCCGTCGCCCTCGACGCGTGTGAACGCCTCGTGCAGCTCGGCGCGCGCCCGAGCTCCCGCCGTCGTGCTCGCGCCGAGTTCGTCGAGGCCCAGCAGGGCGGCGCCGACGATCGGCGCGGTGTCGGCCACGAGCACGTTCGCGCGCGCGCCGAGCGCCCGGATCCCGTCCTCGATCCGGGCGATCGCGCTGGCCGGGGCGTTTCTGAGCAGACCGCCGCCCAGCACGACGTCCGGAGCCTCGTCGATGAGATCGAGTCGGCGCAACGTCGCGCAGGCAAACGCGATCACCTCGTCAGCCAGGCGATAGACGATCCCGCGCGCCACATCGTCGTCATCGACGAGGGCGAACACGACTCGCGCCAGCTCGCCCAGGCGCCCCATCGGTATCTCCTTGAGATGGAGCGCGCGGGCGACGTCGAACGGCTCGGCGAGCTCGAAGTACGCCGGCACCGCGCGCTCGAGGCTCGATTGCGCTCCGCGGCCGTCCGCGCTTCGCGACGCCGCCATCAGCGCGGCCATACCCACGTCGTAGCCTCCGCCCCAGTCTCCGCTGATCGGGCCCAGCGAGAGGAACCTGACCTGTCGCCCGTCGCGGCCCAGGCCGACGCAGTTCATGCCACCACCGCACACGACGGCGACGCCCCAACCGCGGTCGGTGCCCGAGCGCAATAGCGCGAAGGTGTCGTTGTCGACCACCAGCCGCTCGGCCCACCCCAGCGTGGCGATGGCGGCGCGCAGCTCGGCCAGCTCCTCGGGGAGGTCAGCGCCCGCGACCATGATCTGCGCCGTGGCAGCACGCAGATCACCGACCCCGACCCCGGCGCCCGACACGGCCTCGGCCAGAAGGCCCTGGAGCAGCTCGATGCAGCCGTCGACGCCGACATAGTGCGGCGAGCTCCGGCCGCCCCGAACGAGCGACAGCAGCTGCCCGTCACAGCGAAGCAGGGCCAGATCGGTCTTGACGTTGCCACCGTCGACGGCCAGCACCACATCGGTCACGACGGCACGCCCTCAACCACCCCGCGTTGGCGCTCGGCCCCGAGGATCTCGGCCAGAAGCTGGTCGGCGAGCTCGAACTCACGCACCAGGGGATGCGCCAGCAGCGCCAGGCGCGCTGTGTGAGCATCACGGTTCACGGCCGCCGTGGCCGCCAGCCGCTCGTATGCCGACACATGTTGGACGAGGCCGAGCAGCTCGGGAGCCAGCGGGCGCTGAGGCAGGGCCACCGGCCCAGCCCGGCCGATCCGGGCCGGCACTTCGACCACGTCGTCGTCAGCCAGACCGGACAGCGTGCCGGCGTTGCGCGTGTCGACCACCTGGATGTCGTCGCTGCCGGAAACGAGCGCGGCCACGAGTTGGGTGGCCGCCTCGCTGTAGAAGGCCCCGCCACGCTGATTGAGCAGGGCGGGCTTCTCGGCTAGCAAGGGATCCCGGTACAGCTCCAGCAGCGCTCGCTCGATCTCAGCCACGGTCTGGGCGCGCGGCGTGGCGGTCCGCTGCTCGGAAACCACCGCGCGCTCGGCGTAGAAGTAGTGGAGGTAGTACGACGGGATGGCGCCGAGGGCAGCGATCACGCCCCTGGGCAGGGCGAGCTCGAGCTCCAGCGCATCGCCGTAGCGGTCCACGACGTCGGGCAGCACGTCCTGACCGTCGAACCACACCGAGCGGATCCAGGTCAGATGGTTGAGACCGACCTGATCGACGGCCACGCGCTCGGGCGCGACGCCGAGGTGAGCGGCAATCTGGCGCTGGAAGGTAATGGCAACATTGCACAGCCCGATCGCGCGATGGCCCGCGTCGAGCAGCGCCCGCGTGACGATCCCAACCGGGTTGGTGAAGTCGATGATCCAGGCATCGTCGGCGGCGAGCGCGCGAGCCCGCGCGGCAATCTCCAACACCACGGGGACGGTGCGCAGCGCCTTGGCCAGACCCCCGGCACCGGTCGTCTCCTGACCGACGCAGCCACAGGCGGCCGGTATCGTCTCGTCGTCCAGACGCGCCGCCTGGCCACCGACGCGGATCTGGATCAACACGGCGCCGGCACCCTCCAGCGCGCGGTCCAGCTCGCCGGTCAGGGCAAACCCGCCCGCGAAGCCCTGGCGGGCGAGCATGCGGCGGGCCAGCCCGCCCACGACCTCGAGGCGCTCGGCATTGATGTCGTGGAGGACCAGCTCGTCGACATCGACCCGTGCACGCTCGCGCATCAGCCCCGAGACGAGCTCCGGCGTGTAGGTCGAGCCGGCGCCGATCACCGCCAACTTCATCCCTTCACCCCCGTCAACGTGATTCCCTCGACGAAAGCCTTCTGGGCAAAGAAGAACAGGATGATCACCGGGGCGGTGAACACGACCGTGCCGGCCATGACCAGGTTCCAGTTGACCGAGTAGAGGTTGCGGAACTGCGCCAGTCCGACCGACAGCGTCCAGTGGGCGGGGTTCTCGACCACGTAGAGCAGCGGGCCCCAGAAGTCGTTCCAGCACAGCAGGAAGCTGAACAGGGCCACGGCGGCGATGGCCGGCTTGGCCAGCCGCGCGACCACCGAGACCATGATCCGGAACTCGCCGCAGCCGTCGACCCGCGCCGCGTCGGCGTATTCGGGAGGGATGGTCATGAAGAACTGCCTGAGCAGGAAGATCGAGAACGCATCGCCGAACCAGTTGGGGATGACCAGTGGCCAGATCGTCCCGACCAGATGCATGTGGGCGAACAGCACGTAGATCGGGATCACCGTGACCTGGGGCGGGAGCATCATCGACACCAGCACGCCGACGAACGCGAGATTGCGCCCGCGCCAGCGCAGGCAGGCCAGCGCGTAGGCGACCGGAACGCTCGAGAGGACGAGGCCGATCGTGGCCAGGCCGGCGTACATGAACGTGTTGGCGGCGTAGCGCAGCATCGGCGCTTCCCGGAACACCTGGCTGACGTTGCCGAAGTCGAACGGCTGCGGCCACAGCTTGGGCGTCAGCGACTGGGCGTTGGTCATCAGCCCGGTCAGGATCATGAACACGAACGGCGCGATGAAGATGATCGCCAGCACGATCAACAAGCTGTGCTCGGCGATCCCAATCAGCAGCCGCCGACGCCGGACCGACCACGGCACCGTCCGGCGCACGAACGGCGCACGGATCTCGACCCCGGTTTGATCTACGGTCGTCGCCACTACCTGACCTCACCGTGGGCGTGGACCCACCGGCTGGAGTGGCGCAGCACCAGCAGGGTGACCCCGAGCGAGACGATCAGCAGGAGCATCGACAGCGCTGCGGCGTAGCCCATGTTGAAGTAGCGGAAGCCCTGCTGATAGAGCAGCAGCGGATAGAACAGGGTCGACCCGTCCGGGTAGCCGAGGGTGATCGAGCTGTCGCCGGCACCCCCTGCCGCCCCCGGCGGCGCGACCGTGCTGGCGACGTACGCCTGGTCGAAGTACTGCAGGCCCTGGATCACGGCGATCACGATCGAGAACAGAATCACCGGGCTGATCGTGGGCAGGGTCACGTACCACAGCCGCCGAAGCGCCCCCGCGCCATCAATCTGCGCCGCCTCGTGGAGATGCTTGGGTACGTCGAGGATCGCGGCGAGGAAGATCACCATCGCGTTTCCAACGCCCCACACGCTGAGCAGCGTCAGCGATGGCTTGGCCCAGTGTGGCGACTGAAACCACAGCGGCCCGCTGATCCCGATCTTCCCCAGGAGCGTGTTGACCGGCCCGGTGGCGGGGTTGAACAGGAACACGAAGCCGAGCGTCGCGGCCACCGTCGGCACGAGCGTGGGCAGGTAGAAGATCGTCCGGAAGATCCCCACCCCGGCTTTCGCGCGCGTCACGAGCATGGCCAGCCCGAAGGCGAACAGAACCTGCAGCGGCACGGCGATGGCAAGAAACCACAGCGTGTTGGAGACCGCCGGCCACACCTCCTGATCGCCGCTGAAGAGGTAGCGATAGTTGGCCAGGCCGATCCAACGTGGACTCGAAAGCAGGTCGTAGTGGGTGAACGACAGATAGGCGTTGTCGATCAGCGGATAGCCGAAGAACACCGCGAACCCGATGATCCACGGGCTCATGAACAGCAACACGGTCCGGCGGCGGCGCCATGCCGCCCTGCGCCGTGCCTGCCGCCGCTCGGGCGTGAGCGGCGGCAACGTCGCGCGCGACCCTGACGCGGCGGGCAGCGCGCTCACGGGGCGCACTCCGTGGCGGCCGCCCGCGCCGTCCGTCCGAGGACGGCTCGCGTCACGGAGCTTGCCCTGCGGTCGAGTTGGCGACCTGGGCGTTGATCTGGGAGTCGACGTTCTTCAGGCCCGAGACCAGACCCGACTCCGGTACCGAGCCGTCCTCCCACTTGCTCTGGAAGCTCTGGAGCATCTCCTGGTTGGCGGACCCGATAGCGGTGATCGGATCGGATGCCGTGTGAGGGTTCGCGAAGACCTTCAGGAAGGTGTCGAATTCCCCGTTGTGCGTCAACGCCGGATCGCTCAGCGAGCTGTTGATCGTCGGCACGTTGCCGAGCCCGACGGCGAAATTATCGATCGCGTGGGTGTTGAAGGCAAGATATTTCGCCAGCAGCCAGGCCGCGGCCGGGTTGGCGGCCCCCTTGGGGATCCCCATCACGTTCCCCGTCGTGTAGCCGGCCCCGTACAGCGATTGCATCGAGTCGGCGACGGGAGCCGGGGCGGTGCCGTAGTCGATCTTGGCGTGGTCTGACTTGATGAACTGCACGCGCCATTCGCCGTCGAGCTCCATCGCGATCTTGCCGGTCTCGAAGTCGTTGGACGGCGAGAACTCGTCACCTGCCCCGGCGAGGAACCTCGTCAGTTTGCTGACCCCGTAGTAGTCGATGAGATTCCTGTCCCAGCGCATGTATGCGGCCCAGTTCGGATCGGCTCCCAGTGACGACTTGCCGTTCTCGTCCCACTGCGCATCCCACAGCGGGGCATAGTGGGCGGCGGCATTCTCATAGAACGAGCTGGTGGGAACAAACCCGGCAACCTTGATCGATCCGTCCGGGTTGTATTGCGTCAGCTTCTTGGCGTCCGCGGTCAGCTCGGAGAACGTCGTGGGCGGCGATTGGATTCCGGCCCGGGCGAACAGGGCCTTGTTGTAGTACAGGCCGTATGCGTCTGCGAGGTCGGGCAGCGCGCACCGGTCGCCGTTGAACTGGGTGTAGCCCCTGACCGCGGCCGGGACGACGCTCAGGTTGATGTGGTCACGGCTGATATAGGGCCCGAGGTTGATCCACGCCCCCGTGCCGCAATACTCGCCGAGGTTGTCCGCCGACTGCGACATCGTGAGGTCGGGTGGGCTGCCGCCACGAATGGCGGCGACGATCTTGTCGTCGGTGATCGCTCCGACGCTCTTGACGGTGATTGTCGGGTAGAGCTTGTGGAAGTCGGCGATCACGCCGTTCATCACCGCCGCCTGGCGCCCGGTGAACGGATGCCAGAACGTGATCGTCACCGGCTTGCCGTTGTACGACGGTGGGCCGCTCGATCCGCCCCCCGAGCCCGAGCTCGAGCTCCCGCCGCACGCACCAACCGCCAGCCCAACGAAGGCCACCGCCAGAACTGCCGCACACCGTCGCATTCGCCGCTCCCTCCGGTACCACGCCGATCGTGAAGTAGTTAGGAACCTTTCCTCAGACTGAATCTAGCCACGTCGATCCGCGCCTGTCAAGGGCTAGAACTGCATGCCTGATTGTGTTCTTGTAAAGAGTGCTTACAAGCGTTACGGTTTTGTCGTGGCATCTGCACCGCTCAGCCGCCTCGAGATCGAGACTCGCGAGCAGGGCGAGATCCTTGCCGCCAGGACGGATCCGGGGTGGGAGGCGGCGGCAGCGGCCGCCGGTCTGCTCGCGCGCGACGACGTCGATCACGTCGTCATGGCGGCTCGGGGCACCTCGGACAACGCAGCTCGCTATGCCCAGTACCTGCTCGGGACGGCCGCCCGACTGCCGGTCGGGCTCGCGGCGCCGTGGCTGTACTCGTCGCCCGCGCCACCGCTGCTGAGACGCGGGGCGGTGCTGGCCATCTCCCAGTCGGGTCGCTCGCCGGATATCCGCTGTGTCCTCGCCGCCGCCCGGGCACAGGGCCGCCCGGCGGTCGCGCTGACCAACGATGTCGCCTCGCCGCTCGCCGCGGATGCCGACGTGGTGGTCCCGCTCCTGGCCGGCGATGAACGCTCGGTGGCGGCAACCAAGACCTACCTGGCCTCGTTGCACGCGATCGCTCAGATCGCCTGGTGCCTGCATGAGCAGCCGGACGACGGTGCGTGGTTTGACCGGTTGCCGGCGCTGGTCGAGGACATGGTGCAGGAGCAGCTGTCGTCGCGCAGCCGCTTCGATCCGCTCGACGGCGTGTCACTGCTGACCGTCGTGTCACGCGGCCTCGAGCTGGCCACCGCCTACGAGACCGCGCTCAAGGTTCGCGAGCTGAGCGCTGTCGCCGCGGAGGCGTTCTCGCTTCCCGACCTGCTCCACGGGCCGATTGCCGCGCTGCGCCGTAGCGGCGCGGTGTGGCTCATCAGCACCGCGGGGCATGATCAGCCCGACCGCCGTGCGTTCGACGCACTGCGGGCCGGCGCCGGCCTGAGCGTGGCGGTGTCCGACGACCTCGAGCTCCTGGCCGCCGCCGACATGGCAATCCAAATTCCCCCTGCCATGCCGCCATGGCTGGCGCCGATCCTCGCGGTCATCCCGGGGCAGGCCGCCGCGCTCCGCCTGGCCGAATTGCGGGGCGTGGATGTCGACCAGCCGCACGGCCTGCACAAGGTTACGTTGACGCGGTGATGCCCACTCGCCGCGTGATCATGTGTCTGGCCGCCTCGCTGATGTTCGCGGCCCTGACGGGCGTGATCGCGGCGGGGGCGAGCACGCGGAAGGCGCCCGGGCCGGGCACGCGGAAGGCGCGCGCGGCTGGAGCGTTCATCCGCGTCGACCAGCTCGGTTACCCCGCCGCGGCGGCCAAACGCGCGTATCTGCTCTCACCCGTCGCCGCCAATGGGGCCGCCTTCGTGGTGAGAACCTCGCCGGGCGGCGTCGTGGTGGCCTCGGGCCGTGTTGGAGCCGCGACAGGCGCGTGGAGCCGGCGCTTCGCGCATGTCTGCCCGATCGACTTCGACCGATTGACGACGCCCGGGAGGTATGTGGTCGCGGTGTCATCGCTGTCCGCGTCCTCTCCCCCGTTTGCGATTGGATCGCCCGTGCAGCTGTATCGGCGCCCGCTCCGCAACGCGCTGGCGTTCTACGAGAACGAGCGCGACGGGCCCGACTTCATTCGCTCTCGGCTGCGCACGGCTCCCGGCCACCTGGGCGACGAGCACGCCCGCGTATACCGGACGCCCAAGGTCAACGGCGACGGCGCGTTCAAGGGCGACCTCTCGCCGCTGGGATCGACGATCAATGCCTCCGGCGGCTGGTGGGATGCCGGCGATTACCTGAAGTTCGTCCAGACGACCGGCTACACGGTGGCCATGCTGCTGATCGGCGTGCGCGACTTTCCCCGCGAGATGGGTGCGGGCGCCGGCGCCTCGAACTTCACCCGCGAGGCCCGCTTCGGCGTGCAGTGGCTGCTGCGAATGTGGAACGACCGCACCCGCACGCTCTACTACCAGGTGGGTATCGGCGACGGCAACCGCAGGACGATCAGCGACCATGACATCTGGCGGCTGCCTCAGGCCGACGATCACTACGGCGGACACAACCCGCTCTACCGATACATCCGCCACCGGCCGGTGTTCCAGGCCGGTCCGCCCGGCTCGCCGGTCAGCCCCAACCTGGCCGGACGTGACGCCGCTGCGTTCGCGGAGTGCTTCCAGGTCTTCGACCGCACCGACCGACGCCTGGCCGACCGCTGCCTGCGATCGGGAGAGCACATCTTCGCCATGGCCAACCTCCACCCAGGGCGCCTGCTCACCGTGATCCCCTACGACTTCTATCCCGAGACGCAGTGGCGCGACGATATGGAGCTTGGCGCCGTCGAACTCGCGAATGCGCTCGCAGACGGAAGGCTCCCAGGCGGGCTGCCGCATCAAGATGCGCGCCTCTACCTTCGAGCCGCGGCGCGCTTCGCCCACGCCTACATCGCCCACGTCGACGACAACATCGACACCCTGAACCTCTACGACGTCAGCGGGCTCGCCCACTACGAGCTCTATCGCACGATTGGGCGGTTCGGCAATCCCAGCGGGCTGGCCGTAACGCGCGGGGCGTTGCTCGCCGGGCTGGGCAAGGAGTTGAACTCGGCCTCGGCCATCGCTCGCCGGGACCCGTTCGGCTTCGGCTATCCGTGGGACGTCGAGGACACCGGTTCGCACGGCTTCGGCCTGTCGGTGATGGCCCGTGAGTACGCCAGCCTGACCGGCAGCCGAGCCTTCAACCGCCTGTCCATGCGCTGGCTCGGCAATGTCCTCGGCGCCAACGCGTGGGGCGTGTCGCTCGTCATCGGCGACGGAACGAGGTTCCCCGACTGTCCCCAGCATCAGGTGGCGAACATCGTCGGGTCGCGCAACGGGACCAGCCCGGTGCTCGCCGGGGCGGCGGTCGAGGGTCCGAGCGATGCCGCCACCACGGGTCGTCTCGACCACATGCGCCGCTGCCCGGTCAAGCGCGGCGACGCCTTCGCCCGCTTCAACAGCACGGCCGTGTTCCGTGACAATGTGCAGTCCTACTCGACCGTCGAGCCGGCCATCGACCTGACCGCCACCTCACCGCTGGCCCTGGCCTGGCAGATCGCATCGCCCCGGTCACTGGGCCCCGGATGAACGACACTCCGGTCCTCGTCAGCGTCGCCCCCCATCCCGACGACGAGATCCTGGGCGCCGGAGCCACGCTCATGGCCCTACGCGACGCGGGTTGGCGCGTCGTCAACCTGGCCTGCAGCCTCGGACGTGCCGCCGACCGTGAACGGCGCCGCGAGGAGCTGATCGAGGCATGCCGGACCGCGCGCTTCGAGCTCGTGATCGCCGACCGAGCGCCGCCGATCGAGGCCACGGACGATCTCGGGCTGGCGCAGACCGAGCTGCGACGAACGATCGCCGATGCCGTGACGCAGACCCGAGCGCAGCTCCTCGTCGGCCCTTCCCCACACGACGGCCACCACGGCCACGAGGTCGTCGGCCGGGCGATATGCGATGCCGTGGAGAGTCACGGGCGGCCGTGCCAGGTCATGTTCTGGGCACTCTGGGGCGAGCTGCCGCTGCCCAACCTGTTCGTTCCGTTCGACGCGTCGCGGCTTGCCGAGCTCAAGTGCGCGCTCGCCGCCCACGCCGGCGAGCTCGCCCGCAACCCCTTCGACCGGCTGTTGGAAGCCCGGGCCGCGGCGAACGCCGCGCTCGGTCCCGAGCGCGTGTTCGGGTTCGGGTCCGAAGGCGGGTCAGACCGCTACGCCGAACTCCTCACCAGCGTCACCTGGAGCCCCAAAGCGGGGTGGCGGCTGGTTGCCCCGCAGCGGCTGGACCCGGCACGGGCGTTGGCCTCGAACGGTGGCCCAGAGATCGGATGGTGGCTGCGCGCCCCGAGCGCTCGTGCTCAGCTCAGTGGTGTGCAGACGCCCGCTCCCAGGCGTCGAGATACGCCTCGGCCGAGTTGAACAGGAACCGAAACGCACGACGCGACGTGCTCGTTCGCTGCAAACCCCTGAGGCCCCGGTTACGCGAGCTGGATGTGGTCGGCCTCAGCGGGGCCGGGGAACGGCCGGGTGAGCCCGAACCGCAGCAGCGTCGATTCCGGAACACCCTCGACCCCGGGGGTGTCCGACGCCTCGCCCCGAGTGTGGGGATCGTCCGAGAATCCCCCCACCTCGACCGAGTGCTGCGGCGTGCGGTAGCCGGAGAGCCCGATCAGGTGCAGGTGCAGGGCCTTGCCGAGGGCGTCGAGCCGCGCCGCGATCTCGGGCTCCTCCCCCACGCTGTAGTTGGTTCCGGGCGCCGGGAAGAAACCCCATTCGCCACCGTGGGACACAAAGCCGCCGCTGGGTATCCCGGCTCCGCCCGACGGAACCGGCGAGGATGAGAACGACGCCTGCTGCGCCGCCAGCGCCTGTGCCTGTAGGACGGCGAGCCGGTGCTTGACCTGGTTCAACTCGGTCTGCTTGCTGGCCCGATCGTGCGCCACGCTGCGTTCGTGCTCGAGCACCGAGAGCTGGATGTTCGCTACCTGGTCGCGCTCGATCAGCACGGCCGAGGTGACGCGCCGCTGCCGGCTCTGGGCATCCGTCAGCCGCGCGGTCTGCGCGGCCACCTCTCGCTTGATGTCCATCACCCGCTTGACCGCGAGCGTGTTCTGGTTGGACACCGCCCGTAGCTGGCGGACGCGGTCGAGCAGGTTCCTGAAGCCGCTGGCCTCGAGGATCACGCCGACCAGACTTGGCGTCGGCGACTCGTACTGCCCCACCAGCTGCCCGGCCAGGATACGACGGCCGCGACTCAGATCGGTCTTCAGCAGCGCCAGCCGACTGCGGGCGCCCGACAGTTGACTCTGGATCTTGGCCAGCAGGGCCTGCTGAACCTGCAGGCTGTTCTGGAGGCCGGACAGGCGGCTGCGCAAATCGCTGAGCCGGCCCTCATAGGTCTGGATTCGCCCGTTGTCGGCGCCGATACTCTGCTGCAGCTGCTGTTCGCGCCCGGCCAGATCGCCGGCGCTGCGAGGTGCCGCGGCCAGTGGGCCGACAATCGCGCAGCCGGCGACAACCGCGATGATGGCACGGCGAGTCGCAGCGCAGCGAGCCAATCGAGCGACGAATGAGGCGGCAAGCAGACGGGGCAAACCGGCAGGCGAAGCTAGCAGTCAGATCCGCCTGCTCAGAGTGGCGCAACCCGGCTTGCAGAGCGACATCGACCGTCGGAGCTTCGATGATCTCCGGGCGCCGCTGCCAAACTCTGGCCGCAATGACCGGGTTTGCCAAGCCGGTTCTGGCCGTTGCCATGCTGTCGATTGCCGTCGCCGGTTGCGGCGCGCGTTCCTCCAGTGCACCTTCTTCCAGTGCGCCGTACACGACCACCGATCCTGTGCCGCAGGCCCAGCCGCAGGCCGTGGAGCCGGTGGCCGGAGTGGGCTCAGCCTCGTCCTCCGCCGCTCAGGCGGGGACGGATTCGGTGTCGGTCGGAAATGCCAACGCCCACGCCCCACCCCTGTCCCAGATCAAGAAGGAGCTCAAGGTGCTGAACCTGTGCGGCGGCCTGTCGACCGGGAGCGGCAATGCGGCGCCGCTGGTCGGAGCCTCCGGTCCTGGATTCGTTGCCGATCCGGGCACGAGCCAGACGGAGGGCCAGCTCCCGATTCTCACTGCCAGGCTCGACGCCCTCGGCAAAGCGCTAGGCGTGACGATCTACGGGATCAGCGGCTACCGCACCCCCGCGCACAGTGTCGCCGTAGGTGGATTCGCCGACGATCCGCACACCAAGGGGGAGGCCGAGGACATCGGCGTCAACTCGCTGCTGCGCTCCAGTGCGGCCCAGATCAGCGAGGCTGAACTGGCCAAGTTCGGCCTCTATCGGCCTTTCCATCCTTCAGATGACCCGAACAACACTGAGGTCAACCACATCCAGCTGATCCCGTCCGGCGGCCCCGTGCCGCTGCCCCAGGTGACCGCGGCCTGGAACCCCGACCCACGCTGCCGGTAGTGGGCGGCCACCAGTTCGTTCAAGCGGGAGGAAGCGACGCAGGGCTGTCGCCCTCGGAGAGCGCCTTGCGCCGCCGGCGAGCCCGCACGAGGGCGAGACGGTCGACCGCGATGCCGAGCACGAAGCCGATGGCAATGACCAGGATCAGCGGTGTCTGCCCACTGGTCACGATCCAGTTGACGTTCACATCGCCGAGGTTGAGCACAGCGAAGACGGCCAGCAGGCCACCTATGATCGCCGCCGCGATCAGCCGCGCCCGGTCGCGGCCAGTGCCGATCGTTTTTTGCTGACCGGTCGTCTGAGAAGCGGGGGGCTGTGAATCGGCCATGGACCTTTATAACGGGGCGCGGGCATTCATTCCAACGATTCCGGCGATTATCACCGGAACCGTTGGACTCACCGCGATCATCTAGCCTTCACCCCGGGCGTAGATGCGGCTGATCCTCAACATCATCTGGCTGGTCCTGGCCGGGTTCTGGATGGCCATCGCGTACCTGCTGGCGGCGATCGTCTGCTTCATCCTCATCATCACGATTCCCTTCGGGGTCGCTGCACTGCGGATCGCGGGGTTCGCGCTGTGGCCGTTCGGCCGGACCCTCGTGCGAAAGTCGGGCGCCGGCGTCGCCTCTGGCGTCGGCAACATCATCTGGCTGATCCTGTTCGGCTGGTGGCTCGCGCTGGGCCACCTCATCACCGGGATCGCGCTGTGCATCACGATCATCGGGATTCCGCTCGGGCTGGCCAACTTCAAGTTGATCCCGGTATCCCTGCTGCCGCTCGGCCGTGAGGTGGTCTCGATCGACGAGGCGCGCGCCCATGGCTGGGACACGGACATCAACGTCGGCTGAGCCGGCAAGGCAAACGGGCCGCCAGGTGGTGGCCCGCTGTCCACTTCCCGGGACTGTGGATCAGTTCCGGAACTTGCCTACCGTCGACCGGTGGCTGGCCTGCCGATGGATCAGCTAGCGTCGGGCGCATGGTCTCCGCGTTTCTCGACAGCCCATGCTGACGCTGATCGCGGCAAACCTCCGGCGGCGAACCGCCCGGACCGCCCTGACCGCGGCCGGCATCGCCGTCGGGGTCGCGGCAGTGGTCGCTCTGCTCGCCCTCTCGGCCGGGCTGAATGCCACGGCAGGTCAGCTTGTGCACCTGGGTCGCGCAGATCTGGGCCTGTTCCAGCGCGACGCCGGCGACCCGACGTCGTCGGTGCTGCCACTGTCCCTCGTCACCCGGGTCAAGGCGCAGCCCGACATCATCGACGCCACGCCGATCCAGCTCGTCGTCGGCGCCGTGCCGCGGGCGCGGTCGGCGATCGTCTTCGGGATCGACCCGGGCGGCTTCGTGGCGCGCCGGTTGGTGTTCACGGCCGGTGGCGCGATCAGCCACGGCAGGGTCGACGTGGGCGATCTGCTGGCCGACCAGCTCCACCTCCACCCCGGCTCGCCGCTCCAGATCGGGCGTCGCACGTTCCAGACCGCGGGCATCTTCCACTCGGGGATCGCCTTCGAAGACCAGGGCGCCATCACGACGCTTGCCGACGCGCAGGCCCTGGCCGGCCGGACGCCTCAGGAGGTGACGACGGTGGCCGTCAGGCTCGCTCCACAGGTCACGCCCGCCGCCGCCGAGCGGAGCCTGGCCAAGACCTTCCCCGGTATCTCGGCCATCTCGGACCCGAGTGAGGCGATCCGCGCCGGGGCGAACAGTGAGTTGATCAGCAAGGCCGTCCTCCTGATCGTCGTGCTCGCGCTGATCATCGGTGTGCTGGCCGTCGCCAACACGATGCTTGCCGCCGTTCTCGAGCGCCGCCGCGAGCTGGCGCTCCTGGCCACGATCGGATGGAGCGGATCGCAGTTGGGGAGGCTGGTGCTCGGCGAGGCGATCGCGGTCAGCCTGCTGGGTACCGCCGCCGGCCTCATCCTCGGGCTCCTGGCCAGCGGCCTGCTCCCCGACGCGCTCGGGCTGCAGAGTTTCATCTCGCCGGAGCTAACCGCCTGGGGGCTTGGCCGGGCGGCGTTGATCGGCGTGACGATCGGGGTCCTGGGCGCGCTGTTCCCGATCTGGCGCGTGACCCGCATGTGGTCCGCGACCGCGCTCTCCTCGCCCTAAGACGCGAGGCGCACCTCAGACCACTCGACCGTCCGCCAGCGTCACGACCCGGTCGGCCCGCTCCGCCACCGCCGGATCGTGACTGACCACGACGACGGTGGTGCCGTAGTGTTCGCGCGCCCGCTCCAGCAGGTCGAGGGCGCGGCGGCCGCTGGCGGAATCGAGCGCCCCGGTCGGCTCATCGGCCAGCAGGAGCCGCGGATGGTTGGCCAGCGCCCGAGCCAGTGCGACGGCCTGGCGCTGCCCGCCCGACAGTTCGGACGGAAGATGTTCGACACGGTCGGCCAGCCCGACCTCGGCCAGCAGCTCGGCGCTGCGCCGGCGCCGTTCGCGGTGGCCGACGCCGGCGGCCAGAAGCGCCGCCTCGACGTTGCGCTGGGCACTCAGGTAGGGCAGCAGCAGATTGTCCTGGAACACGAAGGCCACCACGCGCCGCCGAAACTCTGTCGCGTGTCGAGGTTCGGGCACGGGCTCGCCGGCCACGGTGATCGTGCCGGCGTCGGGCCGGTCGAGGCTTCCGATCAGATTGAGCAGCGTGCTCTTCCCGGATCCCGACGGGCCCGTGATGGTGACGAACTCCGCCGGCGCGATCGACATCGAGACCCCGCGCAGCGCCTCGATCGGTCCGAACGCCTTCCTGACGCCGTCGACCCGGACATCGGCGCCCGAGGACGGCGACTTCTCAGATGCCGCTCCGTCGTCACCGGGACCGGACGCAAAGGGTCGGCTGGGAGCGGTCATTTGGCCACGGTGACCGGCCAGTTGAGGGTGACCGAGCCCTTGGCCGTGTGCACGACAGCGCGGAAGGTCAGCGCGTGGCCGACCGCCTCGGCGGGGAACCGCAGGACGTCGTGCCAGCGTCCCTTGGTCAGCGGGTGCGTCGGCGGCGTGTCGTGCCCCACGACGGTTCCCGCGAACACGAACTCGATATCGATCCGGCCCGACAACGGATGGCCGGACGCGTCGGTCACGCGCACAGAGTAGGCCCAGGGCCGGCCGACCACGGGGGCATGATCCTGCGCCCGGAGCACGGCGTGAACGGGCCCGGTCGAAACCGATGTCCCGCCGCCGCCCGTCACCGCCGGCGGAGCGGTACGCGCGCTGGTGGCTGTCGAGCTCGCGGAGCTCGATGACGAACCGCCCCCGCAAGCCGAGATCGTCATGGCGATGCAGACCGCGAGCGCCGCATGAAGGCTGAGCCGGCGCATGGCAAGATCTTACGATGGCCTTGTCGGCGTGCACGCACACCAGCGCGGGATCGCGTGGACGCCTCGCCGCTGCAGCCTGACGAGCTCAAGGAGTGCCTCGAGCGCTCGCACGGAGCTCCTGTCGACGTCCGCGAAACGCACATCTCATGGGTCCTGTTGACCGAGCGGACGGCCTACAAGCTGAAGAAGCCGCTGGTGCTCCCGTTCCTGGACTACGGGACGCCCGAGCGTCGCCGCGAGATGTGCGGCGCGGAGGTGGAGCTGAACCGCCGCCTGGCGCCGGATGTCTACCTCGGTGTCAGCGGGGCGATGCGCACGCCGGACGGTGTCGAGCTGGGCGACGCAGACGACCCGAGAGCGATCGATTACGTGGTCGAGATGCGCCGCTACGACGAGGAGCAGACCGTCGCCTCCCTGCTGGCGCGCGGGGAGCTGCG
Organism: uncultured Solirubrobacterales bacterium; assembly: GCA_963796885.1. Taxonomy (GTDB): domain Bacteria; phylum Actinomycetota; class Thermoleophilia; order Solirubrobacterales; family Solirubrobacteraceae; genus Palsa-465. Next base: position 63,000 of record CAWCNP010000016.1, on the reverse strand, counting down.
CGAAGCCGACATCGCCGCCGCCGGACGGCGGTTGGCCAGGTTCCACGCTCTCTGTCCGGCCGCCGGGGACGTCGAGCAGGGCGCATGGCGGACCGAACAGCGCATCTCTCGCAACCTCGACGAACTGGTCGGTGTCGCGACGGTTCGTGGCGAGCGCTCGCGAATTCGTGTGCTCGCCCGCTTCCTGGGGGCGTTCATCGACGCCCACGCGGAGACACTCGACGAGCGGGCGGCGGCCGGGCTGGTGCGCGAGGGCCACGGCGACCTGCGTGCCGAGCATGTGGTGATCCCTGGCGAGGGCGGGGAGATCACGGTCGTCGATTGCGCCGAGTTCGACGCTCGGCTACGGACGCATGATGTCGCCGACGACCTCGCCTTCCTCGTCATGGATCTCGTCGCGCTCGGTGGCGAGCGCTTCGTGGCACCGCTGGTCGGTGCCTACCGCGCCGCTGGCGGTGACTGCGGCGAGGACCCGCTCCTGGCCTTCTTCGCCGTCCATCGCGCCCTGGTGAGGGCGAAGGTGATGCTGGTTCGGGCCAATCAGCTTCCGGCCAACAGCGCCGAGCGCGGACAGGCCAGCGCCCACGCGCGCGAGATGCTGGCCGTGGCCGAGCGATTGTCGTGGCGGGCCCGGCTGCCGCTGGGAATCGTCGTCTGCGGCGGCCCCGCGAGCGGCAAGTCCCACCTGGCGGGGGTCATCGCCAGGGCGGCGCGCCTACCCAAGCTGGGCTCGGATCCGCTGCGCAAGGCTCTGGCCGGGATCGGCCCCACTGAGCGGGCCGACCCGCAGACCTACAGCGAGGAGTTCAGCCGCGCGACGTACGCCGAGCTTGGCCGGCGCGCCGCGGACAGGATCGCCGACAGCGGTGGCGCCATCGTCGATGCCACGTTTCGCCGCCGCGACGACCGCGCCGCGTTTGCCCACGCCTTCGCCGATGCCGCGCCACTCGTGTTCGTGCAGTGCACGGCCCCAGCCGCCGTGCTCGCGCAGCGCGCCGCGCGGCGCCGGCGCCACCCCGAGCGAATCTCGGATGCAACGCCCGAGATCGTCGAGCGCGAGAGCGAGCGCTGGCAGCCGCTCGACGAGGTACCGGCCGCCTCGCACCTGATCCTCCGCACCGACCGCCCCGTCGAGGCGATCGCCGATGATGTGATCGCGTTGCTCGATGAGCGGCTCGGCCGCGCCTGACAGCGCGAGGCTGACGGACGACGACGGCCCTTTTCCGCGCCCCTCACCGCTTACGCTATGGCGAGATGGGAGCGATCACGATCCAGTTGGAGCTGCCCCACCAGTTCCTCGACGTACCGGGGCAACGCGCCGGCTTCGTCCTGCTGGCCGGCTTTCTAGGCTCGTTTCTGTTCATCCGCACGAGCGCGCGGTTGATGCGCAGCCCGAAGGTGCCGTGGTGGCCCGGCAGCGTGACGACGAGCAGCGGCCTGCACCTGCACCACCTCGTCTGGGGGATCGTGCTGCTTCTGATCACCGGTCTGCTGTCGTTCGTGACGGCCAACCGGAGCCCGTGGAACGAGATCCTGGCCGGCCTCTTCGGGATCGGAGCTGGGCTGACGCTGGACGAGTTCGCCCTTTGGGTCCACCTGAGCGACGTTTACTGGAGCGAGGCGGGGCGCTCGTCATTCGATGCCGTCGTCGTCGCCGCCCTGATTGGCGGCTTGGTCGTGCTAGGGGTGGCGCCCTTCGACCTGGCCAACGGCACATCCTCGGTGGACACCCTGGCCATCGTGGTCCTGGTTGACGTCCTGTTCGCCACCATCGCCATTCTCAAGGGCAAGCCATTCCTCGGTCTGTTCGGTCTGTTCGTGCCCTTCATCTCGATTTGGGGCATCGTTCGCCTCGCTTCCCCTCACTCGCCGTGGGCACGGTGGCGCTATCCCCCAGGCAGCAAGAAGCTGGAGCGCTCGAAGGCACGGTGGGCGCGGATCGAGGCCAGACGGCGCCGGATCTCCGATGCCGTCGCCGGCGCCCCGGCCACACCGAGCGAGCAGCACGACTCTGCTTGAGCCGCGCTGTTCGCTACGCCACCGGTTTGGCTTCGGGCAGGCCGCGCGCCTCGAGCTGGGGGATTGTCCGCTCCACGGCGTCGAGGAACATCTCGCAGATCAGCGCGTGCACCTGCTCGCGCGTGGCGAATCCACGCAACCATTGCCCACACGCCGACTCGACCATGGCCAGGACCGCCCGCAGCGCCACGCGGGAGATCTGGGTGTCGGCGATGAGGTCGGAGTTGGCGCCAATCATCCGGGCAATGGCCACCTCCCGGCCGGCGTCGAGGACCTCGCGGATGTGGGCGTCGGGGATCCCGGCCGACTGGCCGGCCAGCGCCAGCCACGTCTCGCGATTGGAGGCCATCAGGTCGAGCAGGGCGTCGACGTTCCGGTTCACACGCTCGGTCCGGCTGATCCCCTCGACGGCGCCAGGGATTTCGACCCCCTCGGCGGCAAGTTCGCCGAGAACGGCCAGGTAGATCTCGCCCACGCTGCCAAAGTAGTGGTGCACGAGGGCACGCGTGACCCCCGCCTCACGCGCGATCGCGGCGACCGTGACCTCGGCATACGGGTGCGTGGCGAACAGCCCGCGAGCGACGTCTACTATCTGGCGTCGCCGGGCCTGGGGTGCCAGGCGCGTCCGCGTCTTAGCGGGCATCGCGCGCAGTATAGCTTATTTGACAGAGCGTCAATAGTCGGCTAGGATTCGTGCTCACGCCGGGGGCATGCCGTGCACCAGCTTAGCCCGCGAAGATCGCCGGCCTCGAATCGGCCCCGCGGCCTGAACCGAAGACATGAATCATCCGTGGAAGGAGTCTGATGTTTCGTAAACCGCCCGCCAGCCCCTCATCGGGGCAGAGGCGACGCCGGCGCTGGCTGATGGCCGCGCTCGGCTGCGGGCTCACCGTGTCCGCCGGCGTCGCCGTCGCCGCCACACCTGTCGTCCCGATCGAGAGCACCGGGCCGAAGCCAACCCTGCCCGTCTTCATCGGCAAGGCGGCGAAGTCCGACCCGGTGCCGGGAGTTGCGCCCGCCTGGCAGAACCCGTTCATGGCCACCAACCCGCGCAACAGCGTCCACAATGACTCCTGGCAGAGCGACAACTACACGCAGCTGAGCGGCCCCCTCGGCCACCACCTGAAGACGCTGTCGACGGGCATCGGACGCGACTGCATCACGCTGAGCTTCAACCGCCAGGGCCAGCTGATCAGCTCGTGCTCAGACCTCGCCCACGGGCCCGCCCTGTACCTGCTCAACGCCAAGACGCTGGCGACGCTCGCGTTCATGCAGCTGCCCTACGTGCCGCCGCCCAAGGGCACTGATCCGGCCACCAACACGACCGGCGGGGCGTACTTCTATCTCGATAACCATGGCCGCGTGGTCATCGCGGCGTCGAACAAGCACATCCTCGTCGTGGCGCTCGAGCACGTTGGTGGGAAGCCGGAGTTCAAACAGGTCGCCGACTACAACCCGACCCCGTGCCTGACGCCGGGTGACCGGATTCCGTCAGTGCTGCCCGATGCGCAGGGTCGACTGTGGTTCGTCGGCCGCTATCACGGGGCCGTCGGAATGCTCGATCCGAGCACCGGCAAGTGCAGGTCGGTGATCCTCCACGAGGAGATCGAGAACTCCTTCGCGGTCGGTCGCGACGGCGCCTACATCGTCACCGACAAGGCGATGTACAAGTTCCAGGCCGGCAAGAACCTCGTGCCGCACCAGGTGTGGCGGATGAAGTACCGCAACATCGGCATCCAGAAGCCCGGCCAGATCAACGCCGGCTCGGGCACCACGCCGACGCTTATCGGAGCGCTGAACGGCAAGGGCTCCAAGGGCGTGCCGTCGTACGTGGCGATCGCCGACAACGCCAACCACCTGGACGTCGTCGTCTACCGGACGGCGAGCCATCTCCGCCGCGGCCAGGCCCGAACCGTGTGCACGGTTCCGGTGTTCAAGCCCGGTCACGGCGCCGACGAGAACTCACTGATCTCGATGGGGCGCTCGCTGATCGTCGAGAACAACTACGGCTACGTGCTGCAGAAATGGAACGACATCATTGCCGGCGGCATCAAGGTCGGCGGGAATCTCGGGCTCGTGAGCTCGCCCGGGATGGACCGCATCGACATCAACAAGAACGGCAATGGCTGTCACATCGTGTGGACCAACAACAAGGTCCGCACGGCGTCAGCGGTGGCCAAGGGTGATACGGCCAATGGGCTGATCTACACCTACGAGAAGCCCAAGGACGGGCCCAGCGGCGTGTGGTACTGGGCCGCTCTCGACTACCGCTCGGGCCGGGTCGTCTGGATGCGTCAGGCCGGCCACGGCGGGCTGTACAACAACCACTACTCGGGGATCGCCATCGGGCGCAACCCACAAACCGGAAAGACGAGCCTGTACCTCGGCGGTATCGGCGGGATCATGGCCGTCCGCGATCAGTAGCTCGCCTTCCCCGTCAGGCAACGCGCTCGAGCAACCAGTCGTGGAGCTCGTCGAGGTGATGTGCGGTCAGGGTCAGGTGACCATCGTCATCGGTGAGCCGAGCGTCGACGCCGGGGATGTGCGCTGCCAGCCACTCTCCGTGGCCGAAGGGCACAAAACGGTCCTGACGGCCGTGCCGGAGCAGCACGGGCGTCCGGATCGAGCTCAGCTCGAACCCCCAGGGTGAGACGAAGGCGAGGTCCTCGTCCCACCAACCGTCGGCGCCCGGCTCGAGCCCCGCGCGCCCGGACTCGACCAGATAGTCGGCGAACTCCCCGGTCAGCACGGCGGCATCGACCGGGCTGAGCAGGGAGCTCATGTAGTCGAGCAGATCGGCGGACGTCAGCGCCATCGTGTCGAGTCGGTCCTGCTCGACCTTGGCGCGAGCCGCCTCGCGATCCTCCAGGAGGAGGTGGATGTCGTCGGCGTTCATCTCCCCCATGCCCTGGAAGTATTCGAGCCCCTCGGCTTGCCACGGGGCGATGGAGGCGAGCACACCGACTGCCGGCACCAGATCAGGGAGGAGCGCGGCGCAGGCGATCGCGTGGGGTCCGCCGCCCGAGATCCCCCACATGCCAAGCCGCTCGATCCCCAACGCCCCGGCGATCGTGCGAACGTCCTGCGCGCAATCCGCGATCGTGCGCCCCGGCTGACGAGTCGACGCGCCATAGCCGGGGCGGTCGTAGGAGATCAGTCGTACTCCTTGGCGCTCGGCGCGAGCCACGTCGCTGTCATACATCAGCCGCGAGTTCGGAGTCCCGTTGTGCACCAGCACCGGGACCCCTGCTGGCGCGCCGCGCTCGAGCACCTGCAGCACGCGGCCGTCGGGGCTGTTGATTCGATGCTCGGTCGTGGCCAAAATGGCTAGGCTGGTCCGGGCCCCATCGTCGCCTTGACCATCAGCTCCTCGATCTGGGGCGGTCCCTGCATCGGTGAGTCGGCCATCGCCGGCTTGACCCGCGTTTCAATCAACTCGTCACGCAGCTCCTTCGACGTCCAACCGTCGATAACGCACCAGCCGCCTTCGACGGGTCCATTGACATGCCAGGTTATGCCGTCCGGGATCTCGCCCTGCACGACCCGGGCGTCAGCGGCCTGGAACGCCTCGCGGTCGATCCCCGGGAGCGTCACGCACTGCACGAGGACCGGCGTCTTGCCGTTCCCCTCGCGCTGCTGCTCGACCGGCACCGTCCGCACGCTGGGCTCGGGGAGCCCTACGGCCTGGGTGTGGGGCGCGATCTGCTCCTCGCTGAAGCGTTGGAAGTGCTCCGCATCCTCCCAGGCATCAATCACCCGTAAGCCGCCCTGGTAGCTCCCGGCGACGTGGATCAGCCCGCCGGCCACCATCTGTCCGTCGAGGTGCATCCGCTCGACCACCTGGTTGTACTGCTCGATCGTGCCCCCGGGGAAATCGAGGACGAAAGCCACGGCCATGTCCGTCCCTCCTGTTCCAGGTGCCTCCCAAGCTCCGGTTTCATCCTCTCCGAGGCACGGGCCGGCGGTCAAGAGTCCGTAACCGTTTGCTCACACGCGCGCTGATGGATAATCGGCCAATGCTTGTCGCTCACGATGACGTCGGGACCGGGCCGACCGTCGTGCTGCTCCACGCCGGCATTGCCGACCGTTCGATGTGGTCCGAGCACCTCGACCCGCTCACCCGCGCCGGCTATCGCATGCTCGTGCTCGACCTGCCCGGGTTCGGCGACACGCCGGCGGCCGACCAACCGCCCTGGGATGCCGTGCTCGAGACGCTCGACGCCGCCGGCGTCGAGCGCTTCGCGCTCGTCGGCAATTCGATGGGCGGCGCCATCGCGTTGATCATCGCGGTGCTGGTGCCCAAGCGGGTGACCGCGGTGGCGGTCTTCTCCGCGCCACCGCCGGCCTTCGAACCCTCGTCCGAGCTGCTGCGCGCCTGGGAGGCCGAGGAGGACGCCCTGGAGCGAGGCGATGTCGAGGCCGCGGTGGCCGTCGTGGTCGAGACCTGGACACTTCCCGGCGCGCCGCCTGGACTGCGAGAGCGCGTGGCCACAATGCAGCGGCGCGCGTTTGCGCTGCAGGCCGCCGCCGCGACGACCGAAGGCGATCCCGACCCGCTCGAGCGTGACCCCTCGGCCCTCACACGACTGAGCCTGCCCGCACTCGTGGCGGTCGGTGAACTCGACATGCCGGACTTCCGATCCGGCGCCGAATCGATGGCACAGGCGATCCCGGGTGCCCGTCATGCGGTGATCACCGGCGCCGGTCACCTGGTCCCGCTCGATCAACCGGAAGCGTTTCGAGAGCTTCTCCTCGAATACCTGGCTGAGACCGTGCCGCGGGCCTGACGGTTAGGCTCCTGAACAGCGTGAGTCCCGCGGCACAGCTACCCGAGGGCTTCCTGGTCGGCCACTGGACCGAGGACATGGGCCGAACCGGCTGCACGGTCGTGCTGAGCCCGGACGGCGCGGTCGGCGGAGTCGATGTGCGCGGCGCGGCCTCGTCGACCCTCGCCACCGACTCGCTGCGTCCGGGATCGCTCGTCGAGCACGTGCACGGCGTGCTGCTCACCGGCGGCAGCGCGTTCGGCCTCGAGGCCGCCGGCGGCGTGATGCGCTACCTCGAGCAGCACGAGATCGGCTACGAGCTCGTCTCGGTCCGCGTGCCGATCGTCGTCGGGGCAGTCATCTTTGACCTGCCAACCGGAGATCCACACGCCCGGCCCAACACCGAGGCCGGTTATGCCGCCTGCGTCGCGGCCACGGCCGCGCCGGCCTGCGGAGCGGTCGGCGCCGGCACCGGGGCCACCGTGGCCAAGGGCGGCGACGCGTCGCAGACCCGCCCCGGCGGTATCGGGATCGCCACGGCCAGGGTCGGCGAGGCCACCGTCGCCGCCGTGATGGTGGTCAACAGCGTCGGAGGGATCTGGGACGACCGGCGCCAGGAGTGGGTGGCCGAGTTCACGAGCTGGGACCGGGTTTCCGGGCTCGTCGCCGGCGCCAACACGACGATCGGTGCGGTGCTGACCGACGCGGCGCTCACCCGGGAGCAGGCCAATCGGCTGGCCACCGTCGCCCACGACGGGATCGCCCGGGCGATCCGGCCCTCGCACACGATGTACGACGGCGACACGATCTTCTGCCTGGCGACGGGTGCGGTGGCGGCGCCCTATGACGCCGTCGAGGTGCTGGCCACGGAGACCGTGGCCACGGCGATCGCCGACGGGGTGCGCGCTTCTCAGTGATCCGCATCGGCCTGCACGCCCTCGGGATCGGTGCCGGCGCCCGCCCCGCGGTGGTGGCCGCCGTGGCGCGGGCGGCCGAGGCCGCCGGTTTCGCGCGCCTGTGGGCCGGAGAGCACGTCCTCATGGTCGACCGTCCGGCCTCGCGCTATCCCTACAGCGACGCCGGCGAGATCCCGGTGCCCGCCGACGCCGACTGGCTCGATCCCTTCGTGTGTCTGAGCTTTGCCGCCGCGGCGACGAGCCGGATCGAGGTGGCCACAGGGATCGTGCTGCTGCCCGAGCACAATCCGGTGGTCGTGGCCAAGCAGGCCGCCAGCCTCGACGCCATGTCCGAGGGCCGCCTCACGCTCGGCGTGGGCATCGGCTGGTCCGAGGAGGAGTTCATCGCACTCGGCGTCCCGTTCACACGCCGGGGCGCGCGTACCGTCGAATACGTGGGAGCGATGAGAGAGATCTGGCGACGCGACTCGGCGTCGTTCGCAGGCGAGTTCGTGAATTTCGACGCCATTCGCGTGTATCCGAAGCCGTCCCGCGATCGCCGGCTGCCGATCGTGTTCGGCGGCAACACCGACACCGCCCTGCGGCGGATCGCCGCCCATGGCGACGGCTGGTATGGGTTCAACCTGTCCGGGATCGAGGACGTGGGCGACCGCATCGCCAAGCTTCAAGAGGAGTGCGAGAACGCCGGACGCGCCTTCGAGACGCTCGACATCGCCGTCGGCGTGATTGGGTGCAGTCCCGCCGACCTGCCCGAGCTCGAGCGCCTCGGAGTCGGCGAACTCGTGGTCGTCGACGGTCCGCCCGAGAACGCCGACGAGGCGGCCGGCTGGATCGGTGAGCTGGCGCAACAATGGCTCTCCGGCCGGTGCAACGAACCTGCCGGTCCGGGTAATCCCGCCGGCGGCCGCGGCTACGATGCGCCGCGATGAGGATCTGGTTCGACATGACCGCCTCGGCGCACCCGGTGGTGTTCCGCCCGATCATCGTGCGAATGCGCGAGTCGGGCCACGACGTGTCGATCACCGCGCGTGACTATGCGCAAACCGTCGGGCTGCTGAAGCTCCAGGGTCTCGACGCGATGGTCGTGGGGCGACACGCCGGCGCTTCGCGCGCGCGCAAGGTGATGGCATTGGCCAGTCGCACCGCGAAGCTTCACCGCTGGGCGCGGGGCTCGTTTGATCTCGCGGTGGCCCATGGCTCCAATGATCTCGCGCTCGCCGCCAGGTGGGCCGGCATCCCGGCGGTGAACATGTTCGACTACGAGTTCGCCATCCAGCAGCATCACATCGGCTGTCGACTGGCCAGGCGCGTCATCACCCCCGATGCGATCCCACCATCGCGGCTGGCCCGGTTCGGCGCCGCGGGCGAGAAACTGCTCCAGTACCCCGGCCTGAAGGAGGAGTACTACCTGGCGGACTTCGAGCCCGACCCCACGATCCTCGACCAACTCGGAGTCGACGCCGCCCGTGTGGTCGTCGTGGTTCGGCCGCCGCCCGACGTGTCGCTGTACCACCGCAAGTCAAACCCGCTGTTCCCCCGAGTGCTCAACTACCTCGGCGACCGCGAGGACGTCCAGGCGGTGGTCCTCCCCCGCACCGAGGAGCAGCGTCGGCACGTCCGCGCGCTGCACCTTCCCTCGGTGGTGGTCGCTGAGGGCGCGGTCGACGCCCAGAGCCTGATCGCGGCCTCAGATCTGGTCGTCTCGGCCGGCGGCAGCATGAACCGTGAAGCCGTCGCCCTCGGAGTTCCGGTGTACACCACATACGGCGGGCGGCTGGGCGGGGTTGACGAGGCGCTCATCCGGACCGGTCGCCTGCGACCATTGACCGATGCCCGCGCGCTCGAGCTCGAAAAGCGAAGCAACACGCTGGACTGGCCACGACGGGATCCGAACCTGCTCGTCAACATGATCCTCTCCGCCGTCGAATGACGCGAGCCGGAACTGAGCACAACCCGCCGGCGACCAGGCTCGGGCGGGTGATCTCCGGCGAGGCACCGCCCGACCCGCTCGACCACCACGACTCGCTGGTCGAGCAGTACGCCGCCATGTCGCACGCCTTCCAATCGCGTCCCGTCGATCACGTGCTGCGCCTGCTCGACGTCGTGCTCGCCGGTAGCATCCTGCTCCTCACCTCGCCGGTGTGCCTGCTGATTGCCGTCGCCATCAAGCTCAGCTCGCCGCGCGCGCCGGTGCTCTACCGGGGATGGCGGGTCGGGCGGGGCGGCCATCTGTTCCTGATGGTGAAGTTCCGCACGCTGGCCCCTGACGCCGAGCAGCGATTGGGTCCGTACCTCGGCGCCGAGCTGACGCAGCGCACCGAGCTCGAGGTCAGCCGGCTCGGACGGATGTTGCGCGCGTCCAAGCTCGACGAGCTTCCCCAGCTCTACAACGTGATCCGGGGCGACATGAGCCTGGTCGGTCCGCGACCCATCCGTCCCGCCTTCTTCGGAGAGCTGTGCGCGGGCATTCCCGAGTACTGGCAGCGATTGGTCGTCCGCCCCGGTGTCACCGGCCTGGCGCAGCTGCGACTGACCCGCGAGGGGACCTGGGCGGAGAAGCTTGCCCACGACCTGGAGTACATCGCCGACCGGTCGCTGAAGCTCTACCTGTCGGTGATCACCACCACCGCCTGGCTCACGATCGTGCGCCCCGCCAATCGGCGTGCGGCACTCAATCGGCTGCCCTGACCCCGGCTGACCGTGTGTGGCATCTGCGGCAGCTATGACTTTTCGCGCGGGCAGCCGGTCGACCGGGCCGTCCTGCAGCGAATGAACGAGACGTTGGCCCACCGTGGCCCGGACGGCGGCGGCATCCACCTCGACGGCCCCGTGGGCCTGGCCGCACGACGGCTGGCCATCATCGACCTGAAGCACGGCGATCAACCGATGGTCACCGACGATGGAGAGACCGCCGTGGTGCAGAACGGCGAGATCCTCAACCACCTCGAGCTCCGGGCGGGGCTCGAGCGCGGCGGAGTGCGGTTCCGGACCGGCTGCGACACCGAGGTGCTGCTTCACCTCTACCGGCGCGACGGACCGGAGTTCGTCTCCCAGCTGCGCGGAATGTTTGCCGTTGCCCTGTGGGATCGCCGGCGACGCCGGCTCCTGCTGGCCCGCGACCGCTTCGGGATAAAGCCCCTCTACTACGCGCCGGGGGACGGCTGCATTCGCTTCGCCTCGGAGCTGAAGGCCCTGCTCCACGCCCCGGGCTTCTCGCGCGAGGTCGATCCCGAGGCCCTGCACGCCTACCTGGCCTTCAACTCGATCCCGGCGCCACTGACCATCTTCCGGGCCGCGCGCAAGCTCGCCCCCGGCCACACCCTTCTGTGCACCGAGGGGGACGGCATCCGCATCGACCGCTTCGCCCGGCCCGCTCCCGCACCCGGCGATCGGCTGCGCCGGGAGTCTCCGGAGGCGCTGGCGAGCGAGCTGCGCGAGCGGCTGCGTGAATCCGTGCAGGCCCACCTGCTGGCCGATGTCCCGGTCGGAGTGCTGCTGTCCGGCGGCGTCGATTCCTCGGTGCTGGCCGCGCTGGCCGCCGGCGGCTCGCGCCACAGGCTCTCCACCTTTTCGATCGGCTTTCACGAGCGCTCGTTCAACGAGCTTGACCTGGCCCGTCAGGTGGCAAACCGCTACGGGACCGATCACCACGAGCTCGTCGTCTCGCCGCAGATCGCCGACCTGCTGCCGAAGCTCGTCGCCGCCTTCGATGAGCCGTTCGCCGACTCCTCGGCCGTCCCCACCTTCCTCGTCTCCGAGCTGGCCGCGCAGCACGTCAAGGTCGTCCTCTCCGGCGAGGGTGGTGACGAGCTGTTCGGCGGCTATGAGACCTACGCCGCGGACCTGCTCGCATTGCGGATCGGTCCCGCCGCGTCTCGGCTGGCGCCACTTGTCGAACGGCTTCCCAGCTCGAGCGGCCGTGTCAGCCTCGACTACCGCGCCAAGCGCTTTGTCCACGCCTCGGCGCTGCCGCCGCTCGAGCGCCACCATGGCTGGAAGGAAATCTTCTCCGCCGAGCAGCGGGCGCGACTGCTCACGACCGACTGGCGGGGCAATGGCACCGACCCGCTCGAGGCGTGGCGCCAGCGCTTTGCCGAGACCGAGGGTGCGCCGCTGCTGGCCCGGCTGCAGGATGTCGATCTGGGCATCTACCTGCCTGACGACCTGCTGGTCAAGACCGACCGTATGAGCATGATCCACAGCCTCGAGGCGCGCGTGCCCTACCTCGACCCGGTGGTGGCTGAGCTGGCGCTGGCGCTCCCCACGAGCCTCAAGGTTCGGGGATTGGCCAAGAAGCGCCTGCTGCGCAGGGCGGCTGGGCCGCTGATACCGGCGTCGATCACGCGCGCCCGCAAGCGAGGCTTCTCGATCCCCGCCGCCGCGTGGCTGCGCGGTCAGCTCCAGCCGCTGGCCCGCGAGCTGCTGGCGCCCGAGCGCACGAGCGGTCAGGGTTACTTCGAACCGAGCGCCGTGACCCAGCTGCTCGACGATCACGTCGCGCGCCGCCAGGACTACAGCCGGCAGCTGTGGGGGTTGATGTCGTTTTCGCTGTGGGTGGAACAGACCAGTGCCACCAGGGTCTGACCGCCCGCGGGCCTGCGCGGCGCCAACTTGGCTGGCCTGGGTGCGAGCGCTTCAGAGCATCGCTCAGGCGGGCATGGCCTATGGTCGCGATCCGTACGACCGCGAACGCTACGAGCAGGTGCAGCGGATCGCCGCCGACATTGCCGCGCGGCAAACCGGCACAGACGCCGACGCGATCGCGGGCTTCTTCGCCTCCGAGCGCGGCTATCCGACGCCCAAGATCGACGTGCGCGCGGCGGTGATCGTCGCCGATCGGATCCTCCTCGTTCAGGAGCGCGACGACGGCCGCTGGACGATGCCCGGGGGTTGGGCTGACATCGGCGAATCGGCGGCCGAGGCCGTGGTGCGCGAGACCCACGAGGAGGCCGGGGTCGAGGTGGCAGCGGTGAAACTGATCGCGCTGCTCGAGCGCGAGCGCCGCGGCCACCCGGTTCATCCGCAGTTCAGCTACAAGGCGTTCTTTGCCTGCGTTCCGCTCACGCCCGAACCGCCGGCGCTCGCCCCCCACGGCGGCGCGGAAACGCGGGCCGCCGACTTCTTCGAGCGCGAGCGTCTCCCCCAGCTGTCGGTGGCCCGCATCACCGCCGGGGAGATCGATCTCGCCTTCGCACACCACGCCGATCCGACCCTGCCCACCGAGTTCGACTGACGCCCGTCGCCCCGGGAGCAGGCTATAGGGTTCGATTGCATGGGGCACAAGAGCGGAGGTGGCTCCACACGTCTGCTGCTGGGGATGGCGCTCTCCAGCGGAATCACCTCGGTTCCCAACGCAGCGATCGTGCTCGCCCTGCCCACGATCCACCGCACGTTCAACGTCTCGCTGACCGAACTCGAGTGGACGATCACCGGCTACCTGCTCGCCTACTCGGCTCTGCTGATCGCCGCCGGACGGCTGGCCGACGAATTCGGGCGGGTTCGCGTGGTCACGTTCGGGACGGTGCTGTACATGGTCGCCTCCGTGCCCGCGGCCCTCGCCGGCAGTGCCATCGTGCTGATCCTCAGCCTGATCGCCGCTGGCGTCGGCGCGGCCGTGCTCACGCCGGCCTCGCTGGCCATCGTCACCGCCGCCTTCAGCGACGAACGACGAGGGATGGCGGTCGGCCTGTGGGGCGGCGCGAGCGCCCTGTTCTCCGGCATCGGACCCGCGATCGGGGGCCTGTTCACGCAGGAGCTGTCGTGGCGCTGGATCCTGTGGCTCAACGTGATCGCCGGGGTGATCATCCTGTTCGGGGTCTGGGGCACGCGCGAGACTCGCGACGAGGAGGCCACCGGCCACATCGATTTGGCCGGCCTGGCGCTGTCCGCACTCGGTCTCGGGCTGATCACGCTGGCGCTCAACGAGGCTCCCACGCCCTGGCCGTTCAGATCAGCCGAGTTCCTCATCGCGCTGATCGGGGGAGTGGTCCTCCTCGCGGGCTTCGTGGTCGTCGAGCGCCGCCTGGCCGATCCGTTGATCGACGTGGCGATGTTCATGCGACGCAACCTGACGGGATCCAGCATCGTCGTCTTCTCGCTCAGCTTCGCGCTCGGGGCGGTGCTGTTCTTCCTCCCCCTCTACCTGCAGGAGATCCTCGGCTACGACCCGCTAAAGGCGGGTTTGCTCGTCCTCCCGACCAGCGTCACGATGATGGCGGCCATGCCGTTTGCCGGCGGGCTGTATGAGCGGTTTGGGCCGCTGCCGCGATCGCGGCAGGAATGGCGGTGGCCGCGGTGGGGATCCTGCTCCTGAGCGGCGTTCGGCATCGACCGACTACGTCGATTTGATCGTGCCGCTCGGCCTGATCGGCATCGGCTTCGGCACGGCGCTGACGCCGATGAACCTGGCCGGCCTGAACTCCGTTCCCCAGAGCCATCACGGGGCAGTCGCAGCCATTCGCGCTGGGCAGGACGCTCGAGCTATCGCTGGGAATCGTCGTGGCGTCGTTGGTGCTCTCGCTGGTGCTGTTCCGCACCGAGACGGCTCAGATCGCGCTCCCGAAACCCAACGTGGCCGAGCCGTTCTCCGGGCTGGCGCCACGTCCGTGACGCGAGGGTGCCGCGCGAGAGTGCGCCCAGACACTACGATCAACGCTGACACCGGAGCACCGGCTGGGTGCAACCAACGTCCCGGTGTGTGCTGCCATGTCCGAACCCTTCGAGACTGAACTGCCCCGCAGCCCGGAGGCCCCGGGAGTGGCCCGGCGGGCGCTCTCCGGCTGGTACGGCGCCACGCTCGAGCCGAGTGATCTTCACAAGGCGAAATTGCTTACCAGCGAACTGGTCACCAATGCCGTCCTGCACGGGGAAGGACGGATTCTCCTGCGAGCCCATCTCAACGACGACCGCGTGCTGGTCGAGGTGATTGACGAGGGAGGCGGATTCGAGCACGAGCTCCGGCAGCGCCCGTTCGACGATCTCCATGGCCGGGGCCTGGCCATCGTCGACGCCGAGGCCAGCCGGTGGGGCATCCACGAGGGAACCACGCATGTGTGGTTCGAGCTCGAGCAGCCGGGCCCGCGACTGGGCGAGCTGGGCAATCCGGGTCGCTAGCAGCGACGACGCACACAGCGCGAGCGCCCCGCCGCCCCCAGGACCGCGGAGTTCAGACCAGCGCGGCTTCGGCGCGCAGCTCTTGCTCGTAGGTCTGAGCGATCCGCTCGAGCTCGCCCTCCGGGCTCACCGGAAAAGGTGACAAACCATCGCGCGCCGGCGCACCGTGGTCGCATAAGCACCTGGGAGGGGCTTATCTGCACGACGTTGACGGGCGGCGGGACGCTTGCCACGTTTTCCATCGAAGCCCCCGGCCCGGGTTCGCCGGCGTAGCGGGCCGCCGCGCTGGGGTTCGCCGGCCGTTGCCGCCGCCCCGGGTTCGCCGGCGTAGCGGCCGCCCAGCCGCCCCCTCCCCCAGCAGCCGCTCCCGACGCCACCGGACCGTCCGGTGTGCGTCCGGACCGAACGCGCCCGATTTTGGCGTGGGTCAGGCGGCTTCGCGCTCGGGCGCCGGCGGGGAGGCGAAGTACGCGCCGGCGCCGATCCCCTTGTCGAACGCGGTCCACTGGCTGCCGGCGGGCAGCTCCTTCTCGAGCCGGTCGAAGCTCCCCAGCCGGCCGCCGAGGTTGTCGATCATGTGCACGAGGGTGGCTTCACGGGTGCAGGGCACGACCGGCCCCGGTGCGTCGCAGCGGTGGCGAGTAGGCATGGATCGTGATCGCCGGCCCGTGCCCAGCATGCGGCACGCGGTGGATGGCGGTCGGCGCGAGGTTGAAGGTCGCGCCGGGGCCGATCACCCGCGACCGCGGCTCCCCCGCCAGGCGCAGACGCTCCTCACAAACATGGCCGTCCAGCACGACAATCGCTGCCGCCGACTCATCATGATCGTGAAACCCCGTGTCCTGATCCTCGCCCCAGCAGATCAGCCATGCGTTGACGTCCTCGTCATCCCAGATCTGCTCGTACACACGCGCGTCATCGGCATGTCTTAGTGGTCGTCTTCTCAAATACGCGGCGAGTTTGAAGGAGTCATAACTGGGGTGGCGAATCCTGGTGGCGATGGCGCAGACGTCTCCGCACCAGGTGATCTTGAGCGATGAGCAGCGACGCGCGTTGGAAGGTCGGGCTCGGGCGTACTCGGGCCCGCACCGTGACGTCGTGCGCGCGAAGGCGATCCTGCTGGCGGCCGACGGTCATACGAACACGGAGATCGCCGAGCGGCTGGCGGTCTCGCGCCAGGCGGTGTCGCAGTGGCGAATACGGTTCTGCCTGGAGGGGTTGCAAGGTCTTGAGGAGAGACCGCGGCCGGGTCGGCCGCGGCGTTTTTCCCCCGGCGCAGGTGGCCGAGGTCAAGGCGATGGCGTGCGCGTTGCCCGCAGAGCACGGGGTGGCGCTGTCGCGTTGGTCCAGCGCTGAGCTGGCGGTCGAGGCGGTCAAGCGCGGAATCGTCGCGACGATCGCGGCGGTCACGATCTGGCGGTGGCTGCACGAGGACGCGATCCGTCCGTGGAACTACCGCTCGTGGATCTTCCCGCGCGACCCGCAGTTCGCCGAGAAGGCCGGCCGGATCCTCGATCTCTACGAGGGCCGGTGGGAGGGAAAGCGGCTCGAGCCCGGGGATTACGTGGTGTGCTGCGATGAAAAGCCCTCGATCCAAGCCCGCGCACGAATCCACCCCAGCGAGCCGCCCAAGCCCGGCGGCGATGGGCAGCTGGTCGAGCACGAGTACCGCCGGCAAGGCGCGCTTTGCTATTTCGCGGCCTGGGACGTTCGTCGCGCCAGGCTGTTTGATCGGTGCGATGAGAAGGACGGGATCGTCCCGTTTGACAAGTTGATCGAGCAGTTCATGAGCCAGGAGCCCTACCGCTCCGCCAAGCGGGTGTTCGTGGTCGTCGACAACGGCAGCGCACACCGTGGCAAGCGATCGATCCGACGACTCCAAGGCCGCTACAAGAACCTGATCCTCGTCCACACTCCGGTACACGCCAGCTGGGTCAACCAGGCCGAGATCTACTTCTCCGTCGTGCAACGCAAGGCACTGACCCCCAACAAGTTCGCCGATCTCGACACACTCGAGCGGACACTGCTGGCATTCGGCCGCCGCTACGAGCAGATCGCCCGACCGTTCGAATGGAAGTTCACCCGCAAGGATCTCCACAAGGTGCTCGAACGACTCAACCAGCCAGAAGCGACCCTTCAACTCGCGGCATGACCCCCGAATCCGTCACCGAACTTGAGAAGACGACCACTTAGTTTTATGAGATATGCAGCGGATCTGCACCGCCGGGGCATCTACAACATCTCCAGACAGCCGAGCGCAGCCGCGTCCGAGCCGGCGCCGATCGCCAGCACCACGAACACCCGGACCACGGTGGCAGGCAGCACGGCGAGCACGATCGGATGAAAGAACACCGCTCCGTCGATCAGCCCAACGCCCAGCGAGACCAGGCCGAGCCCGATCACGGCGGCCATGTGCCAGCGCCCCGGGCCGCGCAGAAGCACCCACAGGCCGACCCCGAGGAATGCCACGAGATCAAACCCCTCGATCCACGTCCCGACCGAGGCGTAGGCGTCGAGCACGAACGCCACCACGATCATCAGCGAGGCCAGGGCCGCCGCCAGTCCCAGGCCAATCGCCGCCCGGCCGACCAGCGTCCCACCCCGCACGAGCACGAACCCGGCGCCCGCCACGAGCAGCGCGGCCAGCGCCACCACCCAGGGCACCAGCGACGGGGCCGGATAGTGGTGGAGCACACCCTGGAGCTGGGTCCGGCGGCCGTCGAGAAGCATCGGGACGCGGAAGATGCCCACCGGAACGCCCGGCGGAAGCCCCTGAGCCCGTGAGTCCGGCCAGATCACCGACTTCTTGCCCGCCTCCAGTCGCCAGCGAGGCGTCGTGGCCAACACCCGGTCGGACTTCGCCAGCAGCTTGAATACGACGGCGGTGGGCGATGCGCGGTTGACCCAGAGCCCCGCCGGAGCCAGTCGGAACACCGGCTCGCCGAGGTATCCCAGCACCTCCACGGTGTGTCCCGGCTTGATCTTCAGGCTCAGCGCACGGTCGCTCTGAAAGATCTGGGCCGTGTAGGCGGGCGTGTCGGGATCGAGCACGCTTGCCTTGTAGTCGACGGCGACGGTGCCGGAGCGCAGATGGGCCGCCGCGGGCGCAGGGGCGGCCGCGCACACAAGCGCGATCGCCACCACCACTATGAGTCGCCGTCCCGTCGCCGTGGCCTCAGCCACGTCGCGTCACCGGCTCGCCCGTGGCGGCCACCCGCTCGATCAGCTCCGCGGCCACCGCCGTGCCCGACTTACGCTGAAGCCGCTCCGCCGCGGCGGTCGCGCGCTGGCGCAGCCGTTCGTCGTCGAGCACGCGCGACAGGGCAGCAGCCAGATCGTCGTCGTCGAATGTATACGTGGGCAGCCGCACGCCGTAGCCCTGTTCGTGGACGCGCTGGGCGTTGTCGTGCTGATCCCAGAAGATGGGCAGCACGACCATGGGCCGGCCGAACCACATGCACTCGGTGGTGGTGTTGTTGCCGCCGTGGGTGATCACCGCGTCGACGTGCGGCAACACGGAGACCTGGGGCAGGAACTCGGTGCCGACCATGTTCGCGGCCAGCTTGTACTGATCGTGCTGGGGTCCCTTGCTGACGATGTAGCGGTGCGGGGTCGCGGCCAGGGCCGCCACGAGCCGATCCATCAGCGCCACGTCCGCCGACCCGAGCGAGCCGAGGCTCACGTAGATCAGCGGCCCATCGCCCTCGGGCGGAGTCCACGGCTCATCGGTGGTGCGGACGCAGGTCTCGACGTTGTGCCAGGTGGGACCCAGCCGTCCGCTGCGTCGGTAGTCCAATTCGCCCGGGTACAGCATCAGGTTGAGCCAGGGCGATTCGTGGATCATGTCGAGCGCGGCCAGCGGGGGTGCGCCGCGCTCGACGCAGAATTCCGAGAAGCCGGCCTGCATGTCGCCGATCTGCCGTGCGTACTCGGACCGGAAGCGCGGCCAGCCCGAGGGGTCTTCGCTGGGCAACCCAGAATAAGGCGGTGGCAGCGCGGGATCCCTGACCTCGAGCGGGTTGCACGACACCACGCGCACCCAGGGAACCCGGCTCGCCGGGATGGCCGGGAACGCGCATACGTTGTCCTCGACGATCACGTCCGGAGCGACCTCTTCGAAGATCTCGACGAGGCGCGGATCGACGTGGCGGGCGCCGTCGAGGAGCGCCTGCCATGTCGGCGCCATGAAGCTCCCGAGCTGGTCGAGCGTGGTCTCGCGGAACACCGGCGCGGTGTCGCGGATGAAGTCCTTCCAGAACTGTCCGGGCTCCTCGGGCTCCTCGGGCGGCGGCCCGAGTCGCATCAGGCGCTCCTCGAAGCCCTTCGCCTCGAGCGTGCCGGCGAACGACTCCTCGACCACGAACACCACCCGATGGCCACGCTTCCGGAGCACATCCGCGATGCCGACACAGTTGTTCGTCGGACCAAAGGCGCCCTCGGGAAAGAAGACAACGGTTTTCGCAGCCTCGGCGCTGATCGGCTAAGCGTACTTGCGCGTCCCCGGCATGGCGCGGATCGTGAGCTCAGGCCATGAAGACCGTCGACGGTCCGTTACGCCCCTCCGGCTTGCTCCAAGCTGGACCAATCAGACGGAGCGCTCGCCCTCCGTGCATCGTCGCCGCCGTCAGCAGGCTCGCCATCCGTGGAACTCTCGAGCGTGAACACCTTCACGCAGATGTCATGACGCGTGTCGACTCCGCTCACGAAGGCCACGGTGCGTCGCTGGAGAGCGCGCTCGACGACGGCCCTGAACTGGTCCTCGAGTGCGTACTGGATGAACAGCCGCGCCTCGCGGACCTTCTCATGCCCCCCGAGCAAGGCGAGGCTACGCTCCGCCACCGTCATGCTGTCTTCCAGCGTCACCAGGAGCGTGTCCGCACCGGCAAAGTGGACGCGGGACTTGGTCGGGCCGCGGCCGAAGGCCTCCTTGTAGAGCCGCACCATCGCGTTTGAGATCTCCAGGAGCGGGCTGATGCCCCTGCGGTCGTCGCTCAACGTATCCGTTGAAGCTGGCGAGTTCGCCACCTCAGTCTCCTTTCCCGCCTGTGCGCACCGGTACGGCACCTGGAAATCGATCTCTGCCTACGCAGCACGGCAAGCGAGATGCAGCTCTCCTTTGATGCGCAGCCTAGGCTGGCGAGCGTGAGCTCACAACCTCTCGCACCGCTGAGGGTCCAAAAGCAACACGGCACCGCCGGCCGGCGCGCCTCGGTGGTAGCGGCGTGCGTCAGGGCGTAGGCTCTGGCTGAGGTGTCAGCCGAACCCGCCGCCGAGCCAGCGTCGCCCCGTCGAGATCTCGTCGTCATCGGTGCATCGGCTGGCGGCGTCGAAGCGCTCCGGCGGGTCGTGGCGGACCTTCCTCGGGAGCTGCCGGCGGCGGTTTGCATCGTCCTTCATATATCACCCGCGAGCCCAAGCTCGCTGGCCCAAATTCTCAGCCGAGCCGGACCGTTGCCGTGCCGCCCGGCGATGGACGGCGAGCCCCTGACGATGGGCGAAATCCTCGTGGCGCCGCCCGATCGCCACCTGGTCATCGAGGGTGACCGGGTCCGCTTGACGATTGGACCCCGCGAGAACAATCATCGCCCGGCCGTCGACGTCCTGTTTCGCTCCGCCGCACTCGAGCGGAGAGCCGGCGTCGTCGGGGTGCTCCTGTCCGGCAATCGTGATGACGGCACCGCCGGCCTGGCCATGATCAAGATCCAGGGGGGCGCGGCCGTGGTCCAGGAGCCGGGCGACGCGATGTACCCGGGCATGCCGACCAGCGCGCTCGAGCATGTGTCGGTTGATGCTGTCGTGCCCTCGGCCGAGATTGCCGCCACGATTGCGGCACTCGTGAACGGAACAGGCCTTCCCAGCGGTGTCGATCCGCAGGCGAGCGCCCCCTCCCCGACGAGCTCCGAGGGATCCGTCCTCATCTGTCCCGACTGCGGGGGCGTGCTCAGCGAACGGCGCGAGGCCGGCGTGGAGCAGTGGGAGTGCCGCGTCGGACACAGGTACTCGCCCGAGACCTTGGCCGATGCTCAGGCCGAGGATGTCGAGGCCGCTCTGTGGATCGCGGTTCGCGCACTGCACGACCGCAGCAGGCTGCTCCAGCGGATGGCCGACCGCGCAGACGCTCGTAACCAGAGGCATAGCGCGCGGGCGCTTCGCCGAGGAGCTGCGCGGGCGAACGAGCAGGCCGGCGTGGTTCGAAGCACACTCACGCAGGCTGCCGAGAGCGCGTTGCGCACGGTTCCCGACGCCGATAGCGGGCATGCCGAGGCGGATGACGTCGCATGAGCAATGCCGCCAAGGAGACCACGCTCGACACCCTGCTCGAGTTCATCAAGGACAGTCGCGGTTTCGACTTCACGGGCTACAAACGGTCGACGATTCAACGACGGGTCGCCAAGCGGATGGCCGAGCTCAACATCGAACGCTATGACGACTATCTCGATCACCTCCAGCTGCACGGTGACGAGTTCGTCGAGCTCTTCAACGCGCTGTTGATCAACGTCACGAGGTTCTTCCGTGACGGGCAGACCTGGGAGCACCTGGCCACAGCCGCGTTGCCGCAACTGCTGGCCTCGCGACCCGATGACACGCCGTTCAGGGTCTGGTCGGCCGGTTGCGCCTCGGGGGAAGAGGCATATACCGTTGCCATGGTCCTGGCGCGGGTTCTCGGCGAGGAGGAATACCGCCAGCGGGTCAAGATCTATGCCACCGACCTCGATGAGGAGGCGTTGGACCGGGCCCGGCAGGGCGCGTACGCACCTCGCCAGGTTGAGGATGTGCCGCGCGATGCACTCGAGCGCTTCTTCGAGCGAACCGACCATCGTTACGTTTTCCGCAGGGATCTGCGCCGCTCGGTGATCTTCGGCCGCAACGACCTGGTGCAGGACGCGCCGATCTCCCGAATCGACCTCCTGGTGTGCCGCAACACGCTCATGTACTTCACCGCCGAGACGCAGGCCCACGTCCTGCGCCGGTTTCATTTCGCCCTCGACGAAGAGGGGGCGATGTTGCTCGGGAAGTCCGAAATGCTGATCGCACACCGTGACCTGTTTGCGCCTGTGGACATCAAGTGGCGGCTGTTCCGCAAGGTGACCCAGCCCGCACTTCGCGACCGCATCCGGGTGATCGCGGCCGATCCAGGCAATGGGGCGTCGCAGAGCGTGGGCGACAACCTCCGTGAGGCCGCGTTCAACATCGTCGACGCTGCTCAGATAGTCCTCGACAGCGGCGGGACGCTGCTCATGGCCAACGAACTGGCACGCCGGATGTTTGGCGTGGAAATCGGCGATCTCGGCCGACCGATCCAGGATCTCGACCTGTCTTACAAGCCCATTGAGCTGAGGGGGCACATCGAACAGGCGGCTCGAGACATGCACATCGTCGACCTCCCGGCAGTGCGCTGGTCCACACGCGATCGCGATCGCGTCCTCGATATTCGCTTAGCGCCGCTCGTGACCGATGGCGTCGTGATGGGAACCAGCATCACCTACACAGACGTCACCGATGACCACGCACTCCAGGAGCAGCTCGCGGCGTCCAGGCGAGAGCTCGAGCAGGCCTACGAGGAGCTGCAGTCGACGGTGGAGGAGCTCGAGACGACCAACGAGGAGCTCCAATCCACTAACGAAGAGCTCGAGACGATGAACGAGGAGCTGCAATCGAGCAACGAGGAGCTCGAAACGATGAACGACGAGCTTCGCCATCGCTCGCTGGAGCTCAACGACCTCAACGATTCTCTCGAGACGATCCTGGCCAGGATCGGGCTGGCGGTCGCGGTCGTGGACCGCGAGCAGCACGTGCAGATGTGGAATGGTGAGGCGCGAGAGCTGTGGGGACTGACCGCGGACGAGACCGAGGACCGGCACCTGCTGTCTCTCGATTTCGGACTCCCGACTGAAAGGCTGAAGCACCAACTGCACGCCGTGTTGGGGCGGGAATCGTCGCGCGAGGAGGCCGTCCTGGAAGCCACGAACCGACGCGGGCACCAGCTTCAGTGCCGAGTGACGATTCTGCCTCTGGGCGGTGAGGGCGCTAGCGGCATCGACGGTGCTCCGTCGGGCGCGATCATCCTGATGGAAACGGCTGACGCCTGACGCGCTCCGTCATCTGAGATCGGGTCAGCCGACATCGCTCGAGATTGCGGCGTACCTCGTCGCGGTTACGAAGATGTTCGGCGCGCAGCCTCCCCACCACGGCCAGCAGCTCGGCGGCCATCGGTGAGGACGAATCCTGCTCGGGCTCGTCCCGGTGCCAGGGCGACCGCGGCTGTCTGAGAATCCTTGGCTCTTCAAACTCCGTCGGCCGGCCCGAAGGAGCCGGCGGGGACTCCAACAGCAGCCACCCGTCCGACTGGCGGACCAGCGCACCCCGATCGGACAGCTGACCCAGGGCGAGCGTAACTGTCGAGCGCCGGGCGCCGACCAAACCCCCGAGGACGTCGTGGGTGAGACTGAGAGGCAGCGAGGTGCCGGCCGCCGTGACGTGCCCCCACATTTCGGCCAACAGCCACATCATTGCCATGACGCGCTCGTCGACCCGCGGAAGCTGACAGACCGCAATCTGTGCCACGAGCCGTTCGGCCTGCGCCGCTATCGATACGTGGAGGCCCGGCAGCAGCCGTGGCCAGCGGTGCATCCCGACCAGGACTTCCTGCCCGAGCAGGGCGATGCGTGTGGGCTCGACGACCCGATAATCCGTTTCGCAGATGAGCATCGTGCGATCCTCGGTGTTGAGGGAGATGACGTCTCGGGGCCCGACCAGGCGCAGCGCGGTCTGGTCTGCGAGACGGAAGCGATGGCTCAGCATCCCCTCCAGCACCACTCCGGCGAAGCAATTCAACCCCTCGAGCTCGGCGCGAATATTGAACAGGCCCGGGGCCAGCACGCGCGTGGGCAGGACAAGCCGTCTAGCCTCGGCGCGTTCGTCCTCGTCGAGGAACTGACCGAACCCGGGGTCGACATCGAAGAGGTGAATGCCAAGCGTTGATTCGATCGTGAGATCAAGATACCCCAGATGATGCTCTCCAGGCCAAGCGCGCGAGCAACGAGGCCTGGCCCCCACCTCAGAGGGTGGCCAGGCGCCGGTGCAGAAACCGACGCTCGGGTTCGGTGCGGGCCAGCTCGAGGGCGCGCGCATAGGCGGCGCGTGCCTCGCCGCTCCGTCCCACGCGCCGGAGCAACTCGGCACGCGTGGAGTGCAGGTACTGGTAGTCGTCGAGCTCGAGCCCATCCACGATTCGCAATCCGGCTTCTGGGCCATCGGCCTGTGCGACCGCGACGGCGCGGTTGAGCTCGACGACGGCCGAGCCGGTCAGTTGCGCCAGCTCGGCATACAGCGTCGCGACCTGCCGCCAGTCGATCGGCTTCTCGGCCTGGAGTGAGGCGATTGCGGCCTGGAGCACATACTGGCCACGCCCACCCAGGGCGAGGGCTCTATCCAGCCACCGCCGGCCGTCGGCCATCTGTTCTGAGTCCCACAGCGAGCGGTCCTGATCGTCTAGCAGCACGATCTCCCCGTCGGCGAACCGTGCCTCGCGCCGGGCGTCGTGCAGCGACATCAGGGCCAGCAGACCGAGTGCCTCGGGCTCGTCGGGCATGAGCGTGGCCAGCACGCGGCCGAGCCGGATCGCCTCTGCGGACAGATCGACCCGGCCGCCGTAGCCCTCGTTGAAGATCAGATAGATCACGGCGAGCACGGCGGCCAGTCGCTCGGGCAACAGGTGGTCGGGCGGGACCGAGAACGGGATCCCGGCCGTGCGAATCTTGGCCTTGGCGCGCGAGAGCCGGCGCTTCATCGTGTCCGGCGAGACGATGAACGCACGGGCGATCTCCTCGGTTCCGAGACCACCCAGCGCGCGCAGGGTCAGTGCCACCTGGGCCTCGAGCGCCAGCGCCGGGTGGCAGCAGGTGAACAGCAGCTCCAGGCGTTCGTCGGGGATTGCGCTCTCGTTCACCTCGTCCTCCACCACCGTCTCGGTGGCGAGCAGTGGGACCTTGGCCTTCAGGGTCCGGTCGCGCCGCAGGCGGTCGATGGCTCGATTGCGCGCGGTGGCGATCAGCCAGGCGCGCGCATTGGCAGGAGCGCCGTCCCGAGGCCAGCGTTCCGCGGCAATCGCGAAGGCCTCCTGGGCAGCCTCCTCGGCTGCGTCGAAGTCACCGAGGAAGCCGACCAGAAAGGCAACAACTCGACCCCACTCGTCGCGGAAGACCCGCTCGAGCAGGGTTAGCGCTCCACCACCGGGCGGATCTCGACCGATCCGCCCATCCGGGTAGCGGGCACCCGGGCGGCCAGCGCGATCGCCCCATCAACGTCGTCGGCGTCGACCAGATAGAAGCCCGCCAGCACCTCTTTGGTCTCGGCGAACGGCCCGTCGGTGGTCAGTGCCTGGCCATTGGGCACGCGCACCGTGGTGGCCGCCTCAATCCCGTGGAGCTGCTCGCCACCGACGATCCCCGGAGCATCCGACAGGGCCATGTACTCGCCGTGCACGGAGCGCTGCTCCTCGTCGCTCAGCTCCTCCCAGGACCCGGGGTTGGTGTAGATCAACAGGGCGTACTTCATGTCGTCCTCCTTCGGGGGCTTGCTGTCAGCTCCTTAGACGAACGAGAGTCGTGTGATGGGACAGCGCTGCCCAGAAAGTGCTGCCACGACGTTACCAACGGCTGAGCGGGTGGCGGTCTGGCATCTTGTGCGCCATGGCTGAGAAACCCGCCACGGCGCGTGCCCTGGCGGCGGCACGGGCGGTCGCCCTGGCCAATTCCGTGGCCTGTGAGGACGCACTCGTGCTGGCTGCGGGCAGCAATGTGCTTGTGCATCTCAAACCGGCTCCGGTTGTTGCCCGAGTGATGACCGGCACGGCGATGCTGCACGGTGACGTCGAGCGATGGCTTGCCCGCGAGGTCGCCGTCGGTGCTTTCCTGGGAGAACGGGGTTTGGCTGTCCTACCCAGTGACGTGCTTGCACCGGGACCTCACCAGTATGAGGGGCTCTGGATGACGTTCTGGGAGTTTGTCGAGCACGATCCTTCCCGGCCTCCGCCCGGCGCGCACGAGCTCGGCGGCTCGCTCCGCGAGCTGCACGCTGCGCTCGCCGACTTTCCGGGCGAGCTCGGGCAGCTCAGCGACGTGCGCGACTGGCTCGACCAGCTCCTTGTCGAGTTGCGTCCATCGCCGAGGCTCACCCCGCAGGACAGAGATTTGCTGCGCTGCCGCCTCCAAGGGCTGACACCCACTGTCTTTGAGACCTCGCTCCCCGCGCAGGCAATCCATGGCGACGCGTCGATATCAAACCTTCTCCGTACCGAGAACGGCCTGGTCTGGAACGACCTTGAGGACACCTGTGTTGGCCCGGTCCACTGGGACGTCGCGGGGCTCATCATCGAAGCCCGCACCCGCGGGTGCAGCCAGGCGTTCGTCGCTGACTTTCTCCGTGCCTACGGCGGACTGGACCTTGCAGAGCTACATGACTTCATCGCCGCCCACGTCCTCTACACGACCGTCTGGCGGGCATTCGCCGCGCAAACGCAGCGCGCGCGTCCGCAACCGGCATGACGCAGACGAGCGCGACAGGCCGATGGGCCTACGCCTGCGAGGGCTTCTCGTGCATCACGGTGAGCGGCTTGGCGGCCTCGCGCTGATCCGGGCTCGGCTGTGGCCGCTTGGCCCGCGGCTCGGCCCGCCAGCCATGGCCACTGCCTCGAGGCTGGCCGAAGCGCAGGTACAGAGCCGGGAGGATGAACAGGTTCATCAGCGTCGAGGTGGCCAGTCCGCCAAGGATCACGATGGCCATCGGGTTTTCGATCTCCTGGCCGGGCCGGCTGCCGAGGATGACCAGGGGCGCCAGGGCCAGACCGGTGGCCAGCGCCGTCATCAGCACGGGCGCCAGACGTTCGCTGGTACCGCGGACCACGAGGTCGAAGGAGAACCCCTCGCCCTCCACCCGCTCGAGGTGCTGGAGGTGGCTGATCATCAGGATCCCGTTGCGGGCGGCGATGCCCAGCACGGCGAAGAACCCGACGAGCGCGCCGAGCGAGATCGTCCCCACGGCCAGCCAAGCGGCCATCACCCCTCCAACCAGGGCGACGGGGAGGCTCAGGAACAACAGCGCGGCCAGGCGAACGTCGCTGAACGCCGCCTGGAGCAGGAACAGGATCACCAGCACAGCTCCGAGTCCCATCTCCAGCAGCCGGCTCTGGGCCGCCTGGCGCTCGGCCGCCTCGCCCACCAACTCCACGTGGTATCCGAGCGGCAGGTGGACCTTGGCCAGCCGGGCCATGACGGCGGAGGTCGTCGCCCCGAGGTTGTTGCCGCTGACGTTGGCCAGCACGTCGATCTTGTTCGAGCCGTCGACGCGGGTGATGTCGCTCGCCGTCGAATTGACCCTCAGGTTGGCGACCTTGCCCAACGGGACGTGGCCGCCACCGGGGGTGTCGATGAGCAGACGGCTGACATCGGTCAGGTTCCGGCGGGCCGACGGGACGCTGTAACCCGACACGCCGAGCGCAATCCCGTTGTTGGCGATCTCGCCGAGCTCAGCGGTGCCCAACATCACCGCGGCGGCGCGGCGGACGGCGCCCGGGGTGAGCCCGTAGCGGGCGGCCGCCGGCGCGTTGACGGTCTCCTGGATCTGCGGGATGAAGCCCTGAGACTGCGGATGCAGGTCGACCAGGCCCGGTGTCCCGTTCAGGGCCGCGGTGATTTCCTGCGAGAGCCGCTGGAGCGTGGCGAAGTTGGGCCCGACGATGCGCAGGACGAGATCCTCGCTGGTGCTCGAGATCGTCTCGTCGATGCGCTCGTGCAGGTAACTGGTCAGGTCCATGAACGTGCCCGGGAAGGAGGTGCCAACCGCGCGCACTGCGGCGGTGGTCTTGGCCAGGTTGGCGTGCGGGCTGAGTGTGATCCACTGCTCGGAGAATTCGGGCCCGGCGATCTCTTCGCCCAGGAGCGCCTGCCCGATATGCGCGCCCACGTGGGTCACGCCCGGGATCTGCAGCAGGCGCTTCTGGAGTGCGGTGACCATCCGCGTCATCTCGGGCAGCGAGGTCCCGGGCTTGGTGTCGAAGTGCATCAGCAGGTCCGGCTCCTTAAAGGTCGGGAACAGGTCCTCGCCGAGGCGTGGCAGTACGGCCACCCCCGCCGCGATGGCCAGTACCACGGCGACGAGCGCCACCACAGGCGCCCGCAGTACGGGCACCAGCGTGGCCCGGTAGGCGCGCTTGCAGATGCGCATCAGCGGTGGATCGCGCGGCTTCAGGCGCGCACTCGGCATCAGGATCATCGCCAGAGCCGGCGTGATCGTGAGCGCGATCACCATCGAGGCGAGCACGGCCAGCGCGTAGGCGATTGCCAGGGGCCGGAAGAACGCGCCGGTGAGGCCGCCGACGAACACCACGGGGATGACGGCGACGATGTTGATCAGCGTCGCATACAGGATCGCCGTGCGCACCTCCAGCGAGGCGGCCAGGAGCAGGCTGAGCGGGGTCGTGCGCCGCCCCTTGGTGCGCCAGATGCGCAGGCGCCGCACGATGTTCTCCATGTCGATGATCGCGTCATCGACGACCACCCCCACGGCGACGCCGAACCCGGCCAGGATCATCGTGTTGATGGTCGCGCCGGTCATGTCGAGCACAATCCCGGCCGCGGCGAGCGAGAGCGGGATGGCCAGCAGGCTGACCAGCGCGGCCCGCCACTCGAACAGGAACGCGATCAGCACGAACACGACGAGGATGCAGCCCAGCACCACGGCCGAGCCGAGGTTGGCGATCGCCGTGTGGATGAAGCTCGCCTGGCGGAAGATGTGCGAGTCGATATGGATTCCCGGAAGCCCGGGGGCCAGCGCGGCCAGCGCCTTGTCGATGCCGTTGGTCACCTGGAGCGTGTTGGCCCCGGGGAACTTCTCGACCACGAGCATCAGCCCGCGGCCTCCGTTGACGACCGCATTGCCGATCAGCGGCGGGTTTCCGTACTCGACTCGCGCCACGTCGCCGATCGTCAGCGTCCTGCTTCCTCGGCGCGCCACCGGCACCGCCGCGAGCTGGCGCGGTGTCGTGATGACCTGGACGTTGCGGACGTTCAGGCGCTGGTTCGGCGTCTCGATGAAGCCACCCGTGCCGATCGCGCTCCCCGTGGTGTAGCTCAGCAGCCCGGCATCGACGGCATTGTCGGCCGCGTCCATCAGCTGGTTGATCGACACCTTGTTCGAGACCATCCTCTTCGGATCGCCCTGGACCTGTATCTCCTTCTTCTTCTCGCCCCACATGGCCACGTTGGCCACGCCCGGGACATGCAGCAGCCGGGCGCGGATCGTGTAGAGCGCGATGGTCGAGAGATCGAGCGGGTTCACGGTCTTGGAGGTGAGGCCGATCTGCATGACCCGGCTGGTCGCCGAGACGATCGGATACAGCGACGGCGGCGAGGCCCACGAGGGGAGCGTCGAGGCGGCCTGGCTCAGGCGCTCCTGCACCAGCTGGCGTGCCTGCAGCACATCGGTACCGTTCTTGAAGTAGAGGAAGATCGCCGACAGCTGCGGGACAGACTCGGAGTCGGTCTCGTACACCCCGGGGACGCCCTGCAGGGCGTTCTCGAGCGGGACGGTGACGAGCTGCTCGACCTCGGACGGCGAGAGCCCCAGGCACTCGGTCTGGATCTCAACCGTGATCGGCGCGAACTCCGGGAACACGTCGACCTTCTGATGGCCGAGCGTCTGCACGCCGAAGAACATCAGCGCCACCGCGCCGGCCACGACCAGATAGCGGAAGCGGAGGCTGGAGGCGACGATGAAGCGCATGCGGTGCGCGCGTCCTCAGGTTTGCGCGAGCACGCCGGACTGGACCCCGTACAGCTCCTCGGCGCCCACCGTCACGACCTGGGCGCCGGCGCGCAGACCCTTGCGCAGATAGGCGGTGTTGCCGGAGATGTGATCGATCGCGATCGGGTCCTCGGTGTAGGTCAGCGGCGACAGCGTGGTGAACGCGTATGTCTGGCCGCTGGGGTCATAGATCACGGCCGAGTAGGGGATGGCGAGCGAGCCGGCCGTTCGCCCCTGCACTCGGGTGGTGCGGATCCCGATCCGCTGCACGCCGACCGCCGAGAGCACGATCTTCGTCTGCGAGGTGCCGGGGATGTGTACAACACGGCTCGATTGCGGTACCGCGGGCTGGCTCGAGCTGCCGCAGCCGGCGATCAATCCGGCGACCACGAGGGCGACGAGAGTCAGGTGTCTGGCGTGGGGCATGGCAACGTTCCCTTCAAGAGCCACTCGAGGAGGAGAGGGCCAGCTCCTGGGCCTCGGCCAGCTCCTCGAGCGGGTCGCCGGACAGGATCGGACCCGACGGGCCAAGCCGCAGGCACATGGCGGGCACCAGCAGCAGGTTCAAGAGCATCGACGTGACCAGGCCGCCCAGGATCACCGCGGCCGCCGTGTGGATCAGCTCGTTGCCGGCGACGTCGCCCATCACGACGAACGGCATCAGGCCAACCGCGCACACCGCAGCGCCGCCGAGCGCCGGGGCCAGCCGCTCGCCGGCGGCGCTTAGCACGATCGCGTCGGTCAGCGGCCCACCGTCACGGCGTTGCATCCGGCGGATGTGCTCGATCTCCAGCAATCCCTGTCTGGCCGCGAACACCAGCACCGCCAGCAGCGCGCCATACGTCCCCAGCGAGCTCGCCTGGCCGGTGGCCAGCGCCACGATCAGGGCCCCCGACAGCGCGGCGGGGACGGCGAAGAAGAACATCGCCGCCAGCCGCCAGCTGCGAAGCGCCGCCTGCATCAGGAGCAAGATCCCGATCAATGCGGCCAGAACGTAGGACAGGAAGGCCAGGTGCGAGGTCGGGTCCTCAGGCGTCCCGCCGAGCACCTCCGGGTGGTATTGCAGCGGGAAACTGACCTGGCTGAGTGTGCGCTTCACCGCCTGCGCGGCCGCGCCCGTGCTGCCACTCGTGACCGGAGCGGTGACATCGATGTAACGCGACAGCGCCTCGTGCTGGATGTCGATCGGATCCGATCGGACGCTGACGCGGGCAATCCGTCCGAGTCGCACCGTTCCGCCATTGGACGTGTTGATGAGCAGGTTGCCAACCGACTGGACCGTGTCCCGCACCGCCGATTGCCCGATGACGACAACGTCGAACACCGCCTGGTCCTGGAAGAAGTTGCCCACCGTCAGCCCGGACACGAGCGTCGAGGCCTGGCGTCGGGCATCGCCGGGGAGCACCCCCGCGCGCAGCGCCGCGGTGTCGTTGACCGCGACCTCGATGTTCGGCTCAGCGACCGGCAGCTGAACTTGCGGGAATCCGACGCCCCTGGCGTGGGACATGGCGACCCGCACCTGCCAGGACAGGCTGCGCAGCGTGTTGTAGTCCTGGCCGTAGATGCGCACCGTCACGTCGTGGTGCGAGGGAGCCAGCACCCCGTCGGTCACCGCGTCCTCGTAGGTGCCGACGGTCGCGTGGATTCCTGGCGCGGTCTGGACGATCTGCCGCACCTGGTCCAATGCCTGCTGGTAGTTCGCGTTGGGCCTCAGCGCGACGAAGATCTCGCCCGCGTTGGTGTCGACGATCTGATCGGCACTCACCGCACGACCCAGGGTCGCGCCGACGTCGCCCACCGCGGGCAGGGCCCTGAGCTGATCGACCACCCGCCCTGTGACGCGGTCCATCTCGCCCAGGGACGCGCCCGCCGGACCGTCCCAGGCGACGACCAGGTTGCGATCCCGGAAGCTAGGCCGCGCAGGTTGCTTGATGAATGGGATCGCCACGAGGCCGGCTAGGCCGGCCAGACACACGCACGCGAGCAGCGCGCCAGGGACCTTCATCAAGCGGGCGAGCACCCACTGATAGCCGCGCCCGAGGTACTCAGCCGGCCGCACCGACCAGCGCCTGACGCGACCACGCTCGAACGCGAGCATTCCCAGCGCGGGTGTGAGGGTCATGGCGACGAGGCTGGAGGCGATGACCGCGAGGGCAAAGGCCAGCACCGTCGGGTGCACGAACGTGGCCGAGATGCCGTGGGCAAAGAACACCGGCGCGGCCGCCACCAGGGCGATGCACGTCGCATAGCCGAGTGTGCCCCGCACCTGCAGGCAGGTGCCCATTACGACCGCGCGCGTGGTCACCGCGCTGTCGCCGTCGTAGGACCCCATCCGGTTGGCGATCTGCTGGGTCGTCCCGAACGCGTCGTCGACCACCAGCACCGCTGCCACGAACAGCCCCAGCGTGACCATCGCGTTGAGCGTGTAGCCCAGCGCCTGCAGGAGCAGCGCAGCGCCCATCAGGGAGACCGTCACCGAGACCGCCGCCACCAGCACCGTGCGCGCATCCAGCAGGAGCGCGATCAGCGCCAGCAGCATCAGACCGCCGCTGATCAGCAGGGCGAGCTTCAGGTTGTGCAGCGCGTCGGACACGTACGTGGCCGGGCGGAAGAACGAGGCATTGATCTGGACCCCGTGCAGCGCGGGCCGCAGATCAGCCAGTGTCCGGTCGATCCCCTTGGTGACCCCGAGCACGCTGGCCGACGGCAGCTTCTGCACGACCAGCACGAGGCCCGAGTTCCCGCCCACCAGCGCGTTTCCGATCAGCGGCTGATGACCCTGGACCACCTTGGTGACGTCGCCCAGCGGCAGGTGCCCCTTGACGCCACTGACCGGAACCGACGCGAGATCGCGCGGTGCGCCCAGCGGCAGCACGGGCCGAACCTCGAGACGCTGGTTGGGCCCGTCGAGGAACCCGCCGGTGCCCGGCGCCGATCCCTCGAGATAGGTCAGCGGCGAGACGAGCTGCGCGTTCCCGGCCGTGCTGATGATCTGGCTCAGCTGGATGTGTCGGGCCGCCAACCGCGCCGGATTGACCTGGACCTGGATCTGACGGTCCTGCTGGCCAAAGATGGCGACGTTGGCCACACCGGCCACGCCCGCGATGCGTGGCTTGACGATCCACCGGGCGAGGTACGAGAGCTCGATCGGACTGAGCGTCGTCGATCGCAGCCCGATCAACATCACTCGAGCCGTGGTCGACATCGGCTGGATCAGCTGCGGAGGCTTGGAGACATTGGGCAGCGAGAACGCATTGGTCAAGCGCTCCTCCACGAGCTGGCGCGCGTGGAGCGTCGAGGTCCCAGGCTCGAAGTACAGGTCGACCGTCGAAAGGCCCGGGATCGACTGCGAGCGCACATCCCACACGTCCATGACGCCGTCGAGCAGGTTGTTCTCGAGCGGGACGGTGACGTACTGCTCGACCTCCTGGCTCGAGAGCCCGAGCGCCTCGGTCTGGACCTCGAGCACCGGGCCGGAGGCCAGCTCGGGCACGACGTCGGAGGACATGTTCTGCAGCGAGAGCGCCCCGAGGACGATCACACCCAGCGCGACCCCAACGAGCAGCATCCGGAAGCGCAGCGCTCCCGCCAGTACCGCCTCCAACATCCTTATGTCTCCCTTCGCGGAGACCTTTTCGAGGAGATGCCGCTTGACATCTTTGCCTCAGCGCCCTTTGTTTATGAACCCCTAAGAGACGTCTTAGGATATGCCCGCGGGACGTTTTGTGCAATAGCCCGGACTGCAGGATTTCGTGCGATTTTTCACATCGCCGTCGGCGCGTAGGTGCTAGTGGGCTCCACCCAAACGTTTCGTGGGCTCCACCCAAACGTTTCGCCGGGCATGGTGAGACCCGGCGGTGGTCAGGCGCGGACGCAGGATCCAGCCGGACGACTCGGGGGGGGCACCGCCGGCGCAGCCGGTGGTCAGGACAAAGCCTGGCCGCCACCCGGGGGCCGCCATAACCGGTGGAATGTTTGGGCGGGTCCACCAGGCGCCCTACCGGGGCAGGCGGTAGATGTTGAGCAGACCCGTGGTGGCGTGGTCGTTGGCGTTGCCCACCGGCAGCACGATCCGGGCGCCGACGACGATTGGGCTGTTCCAGTGGCCTGATCCCGCGGGCAGCGACGCGATGATCGAGCCGGTCGTCGGCCGCCTCACGTCGAGCTTGCCGTCGGTGGGGTCGTACACGTACAGAAGCCCGCCGGCCACCACCGGGCTGGTCCCGGCGACGGCCTGGTGCCAGGCGACATGCAGCCGGGGACGCCGGCCGGCGCTGAGCCGGTAGGCGCTCGTCCCGGCAAAGTTGCCCACGAACAGGTACGTGCGTCCGTGCGTCGTCCATACGGCCGGGGCGGTGAACACCCCCTGACCATCGGGGGCCGGGACGCTCTGCACCTCCCCGCGCGTCCGGGGCCCCGCGTGTGTCGTGACGCCGTTCAACCGGGCCAGGTTGAGGACGTGAAGGTCGCCGTCCTTGCCGCCCTGGACCGCGAGCCGGACACCACCGGTAGGAGGCAGCAACGCGGGGGCGGTGCTGCCGAGATCGGCGTCGGTGGCGTTCAGACGCGCCTGGTCGGTGGGAGTCCAGTTCTGCAACAGGTGGCTGGCGTTGGGCGCCAGCTCGAGCACGCTGTCGCCCCAGTCGGTCGAGCCGTTGAACATGGCGTTGCCCGTGGCCACGAGGATCCGCCTGCTCCCGGGCTCGATCACGGCGCCGGCCCGAGCCCAGATGGCCGAGTCGCTGGCCGGGCACGAGGCGGGCGGATCGATCAGGTGATGGCGGTTTGAGCACAGAGAATTCCACACGTGCGTGATCCGGCCGTTGCTGCGATTGATCAGCACGACGTGTCCCTGGTACGTCGGGGCGTCGCCGATGTATCCGCCGGTCACCGCCACCACCGAGCTGCCGCTGATGTTCAGAGACGCAGCGATCTTCTCGTGCGTGGCATCGAAGGTGATGCGGACCGGCCAGTGCCCCGACCGGACCTCGTGGCCGTTGCTCAGCTGCAGCTTGTGGATGCGCCCGTCGGGGCTGGCCGCGTACACGTAGCGACGGTTCGGATCGGCGATCGGCGTCGCCGTGGTGATCTGCGCGCTGCCCTGATAGGAGCGGATGTCGCCAGGCACGTATTCCCACAGCTTGTGCCCGGTGCTCGCGTCGAGCGCGATCGTCCGGCCGTAGGTCGTCGTGACGACGATCACATCGCGGCGGTGGCCGGCGACGGTAAGCGCGTGCAGCTCGATGGGCGAGGAGTCCACGGTCCCGTCGAGGTGCACCTGCTGGCGGCGGAGCGTCCTGACGTTGGCGGCCGTGATCCCGGTGTCGGCGGGTCCGACCCCGGTTCGCTGGGCGTTGTAGTCGAACTGCGTCCAATCGCCGGACGGGACCTTGCCGATGGCGGCGCTCTCGGAGATCGTGGTCGAGAGGTCGCCGCCATGACTGCCGCAGGCGGCCAGCAGCAGCGTCGCGCACCCTGCCAATGCCGTGCGGAGAGCTCCGTTCACCCCGGGATCCCCATCGAGTGATCGTAGCTACCCAGTGTCCTGGCCGACCCAGGCCGTACGGTTCTCGCGGGACAACCGCCCGCCCAGGATTCACTGCAATGCAGCGCATCTCCATCGCACGCGCCTTCCGCCTGGCTCTCATCGGGCTCACGCTGGCGTTGGTGGTCGTGGCCGGGGTCGGCGTGGCCAGCCTCTACAACGCGCGACGGAGCTACGAGGCGACGCTGACTCAGAGCGCATCGCTGGCCACCGCGGGAGCGAACCTGACCACCGCCGGCGTGACCGAAGCCGAGGTGCTCCGCGACGCGCAGGGGCCGTCGGCCACCGCGGCCCGGCACCGCGCCGCCGCTCAATACCGGCGGGCCGCGGCGGTGGCGACGTCGCTGGCCCGCCCCGATTCGCCCAGCAGCCGGCTGGTGGGCGACGAGGTGCGCGCGCAGGCTCGGGCGCGAACGCTTGCCACCGCGGGCCAGCTGGCGGCGGCCACCGCGCCCGGAGGTCCACTGGCCGCGGCTCAGCGATTCGCCACCGCACTGCAGCGGCGTCAGCAGGCACGGCAGACCACCGCGCGAAGCAAGGCCCACACCCATTCCCGCCAGGCGATTCTGCTCGTCCTCATCGCGGCCGTGCTGGCACTGCTCGCGGCCCTGTGCCTGATCGCCGCATTCGTCTCGTCGATGCGACGCCCGCTCGATGCCCTCGTCGACGCCACCCGGGATCTCACAGGCGGCCAGTTCGACCGACGGGTGACACCGGCCGGTCCGCGCGAGCTCCGGGATCTCGGCATCGCCTTCAACGCGATGGGCGAGGAGCTGGCCGCCGCCCAGGGTCGGATCGAAGAGGAGCGCCGCCGTCTCGAGACGACGATCGAGAGCCTCGGTGACGCACTGATCGTCACCGAGCCGGGGTCCAAGAGGATCGCCGCGGTCAACCCGCGCGCGGCCGACCTCGTGCCCGAGCTGAAGGTGGGCGTCGAGGTCGACTCGCCCGAGAGTCCGTTGCCTCCGCTGGGCGCGGCGTTGTTGAGTGAGACAACCATCGAGCATCGCGGCCTGTACCTGGCCGTGACGGCGGCGCGACTCGGCACCGAGGCCGACGGCGTCGTGTGGACGGTCCGCGACATGAGTGAGCGCGCGCGCCTCGAGCGGTCCAAGAGCGAGTTCGTGGCCACGGCTTCGCACGAGCTGCGCAGTCCGCTGACCTCGATCAAGGGGTTCGTCGAGCTGCTCGCACGCTCACCCGGCAACATGTCCGCACGCCAGCGCGAGTTCGTCGAGATCATCCTCCGTTCGACCGATCGGCTGGTGGAGCTGGTCAACGACCTGCTCGACGTGGCGAGGATCGATGCCGATCACGTCGAGCTGGACCTCCGGCCGATCGACGTGGGCGAGGCCGTCCGCGAGGTCGCCGAGCTGCTCGGTCCGCGAATCGCCGACAAGAAACAGATGCTCGGCATCTACGTCGCGCCCACCCTCCCTCTCACCCTCGCCGACGCCGGTCGAGTGCGCCAGATCGTGGCCAACCTGCTCACCAACGCGCACCAGTACACCGATGAGGGAGGACGCATCCACATCGGCCTGGAACCAGACCGCGCCTGGGTCCAGCTCGTCGTCGCCGACTCCGGCACCGGCATGACAGCGGAGCAGACCGAGCGGATCTTCGACCGCTTCTATCGGGTCCCGGACGGCGGCCGCGCGAGCACCAGCCCGGGGACCGGCCTGGGACTGTCGATCGTCAAATCGCTGGTTGACCTACACCAGGGCAGGATCGAGGTCGACAGCGAGCCGGGGCGCGGGACGACGTTCCGCGTGCTCCTCCCGGCCGCCACCGTCGGCGCCGACAAGGGTGCCTCGCTCGAGGTGATTCGTGGACGTCGCGTGCTCATCGTCGATGACGAGCGCGACATCGCCGAGCTGATCGCCGACCAGCTGGCTCCCCTCGAGGTGCAGACGTCGATCGCGCTGAGCGGTGACGAAGCATTGGCGCTGCTGCACTCCGAGCGTTTCGACGCGATCACGCTCGACATCCTCATGCCGGGACGCGATGGCTTCGACGTCCTGCGAGAGATCCGTGCCGACTCCGAGCTGCGCAGCACGCCGATCGTGTTCGTCTCGGTGTTCTCGGGCCACCAACAGCTGGCCGGCGAGTGGACGGTGTCCAAGCCGATCGACGCCGACGAGCTGCGCGAGGTGCTGAGCGCCGCCGTCCGGGCGGGCCGGTCGCGCGTGCTCGTGGTCGGGCGCTCCGAGATGCAGCCCGTGCTCGAGCCGGCCCTCGACGATCTCGGGATCGAACACGAGTGGGAGATGAGCGGCGCCGCAGCGGCACGCGTGTGCGGCGAGCGGCGATTCGAAGTGGCGCTCATCGATGTCGGGATTCGCAACCCGCAGGCCGTACTCCAGGCGCTCGATCTCCGCGGACGGCGGCTGCGCCGCGCGGTGATCCTGTTCGGCGATGAACGCACGCCGACGCCCCCCGGCATCGGCAAGCTCGGGATGGAGGTCGTGCCCGTCGATCAGGCGGCGCCGGCGCTGCTGGCGGCGCTGCGCGACGAGTCGCTCTCGTCCTGAGGCGGGACCGCGGTCTCGCTCTGCCCCGCGAGCGCTCTGAAAAGATCGCACTCGGCCTGCCACTCCGGGCGAGACTGACGAACACGGCGCACCGCGCCGTCAACGTCAACCTCGAGCGATCACGGGAGTCGAGTGCGACTTTTTCAGACAGTCTGCGCGCCGCGCCGCGCCGCGCCGCGCCGGGCCGCCCGCCGCTCGCCGCCCGCCGCTCGCCGCCCGCCGCTCGCCGCTCGCCGCCCGGCAAGGTGAAACTCGCCGCGCCACCGGAGGCCAGATTCACGTTGACGGCCGTCAGCGCCGTCGAAGTGAAACTCGCTCCACCCACGGTGGCGACTTTCACATCGACCGGCGCCAGCGGGGGGTCGTGATCGTACGACGCTGCTTTTCCCTGGCCGCTGCCCCACCGGGTAGGCTGACACCGTGGCGGTCGACGCCGAGAGTGAGTTGACGCGCGAGATCGAACGGCTGCGCACGGAGCTCGCGCGGCACGAACGGGAAGCTGCCGATAAGGAGCGACAACTCGAGCGCTACGCCGCCGATCTGCGGGAGACGTTCAAGCGCGAGCGCGCGCGATCGCAAGAGCTTCGCCGCTCGTACATGGCCACCGTGCGCGCGCTGTGCAACGCGGTTGAGGCCCGTGACGCCTACACGGGCAAGCACGCCGAACGCGTCGCCGCGTATGGGATCGAGATCGCGCGCGCCCTGGAGGTGCCCGAATCGGCCCTGCCCGAGCTCGAGTTCGGGTTCCTGCTTCACGACATCGGCAAGGTCGCGATACCCGATGCGATCCTCTACAAGCCCGGCGCACTCACCGACGAGGAGCGAGCGCTGATGGCGCGACATCCGGTGATCGGCGCCGAGATCGTGGGCGAGATCGAATTCCTCGACGAAGCGGCCGAGGTCGTGCGCTCGCATCACGAGCGGTGGGACGGTGGCGGTTACCCGGACGGCCTGGCCGGCGAGGAGATCCCGCTGGCCGCGCGCGTGTTCGCCGTCGCCGATGTGCTCGATGCGCTGAGCAGCGACCGCCCCTACCGCCCCGCTTCACCGATCAGCGCGGTGCGCGAGATGATCAACGCCGAGTCCGGCACGCAGTTCGACCCCCGGGTGGTCGAGGCGTTCAACTCGATCGATGACGCCACGTTCGCAGGCATCGCCGGGGAGATCCAATGAGGCGCGGCGTGCTGATCGTGGACGACGACCCGTTCATCCGCAAGCTGATCGCGACGACGCTCGAGGACGTCGCCGAGTTCGACCTCCACGAGGCAGCCGACGGCGTGGAGGCGATCGATGTGGCCACGCGCGAGCGGCCGACACTGGTGTTCCTCGACGTTGACATGCCCCAGCTCGACGGCATCGATGCCTGTCGCCGCCTGCGCGATCACGCCGGCACCAGCGCGGCGACGATCGTGATGCTGACCGCCGCCCACGGCGACAGCGTCGAGCGCGAGGCCGAGGAGGCCGGCGCCGACCTGTTCCTCACCAAGCCGTTCAGTCCACTCGATCTGCTGCGGTTGGTCGACCAGCTCGGCGAGCAGACTGCGCCCTAGTAGGGTCGCTAGGAGATCTTGATCAACACGATCGTGTTGATCACGAAGACGATGGCAAAGCCGACCGTCCAGCGGTTCAGGTTGCGCTCGACCAGCGACCCGCCGCCGAACGGTCCCGCGCCTGTCCCGACGCCGAAGGCCCCGGACAGGCCCGAGTCCTTACCCGAGTGCATCAGGATCAGGAAGATCAGGACCACGCAGATGAACACCTGAACGACACCGAGGATCGTCTCCATTGGGGGCGATGGTAGCTGGTCAGCGCTGCTTGGCCTGGTCCAGCGCGCGCAGGATTTCCACCGCCTGGGCGCGCAGCGTGCCGTCGATCGCCTTCCAGTCGGCATCGGACAGCTTGCCCGTCCGGTAGTCGAGCTCGGCGTCGCGGATCTCCCGGTATTTGGCCTCCCGCGCCGCCTCGAGCTCGGCCACGTCCGTCTCCGCGCTGATCGGGCGCTCCACCGAGCCCGCCGGGGGTGGCGACTCGCTTCGCGACCACAACGGGAAGCTGACCACGAGCACGACGATGCAGAGGATCGCCAGCACGATCAGGAACTCCATGGTGTCCTAGACGAGCTCGCGCGCGGGGAGCGCTGGCGACGCCGGCTGGCGCGCCGGGACGGGCGCGGCGGCGCGACGGCGGCGGGCGAGAGCCGGCACTGGCCACAGCGCAATCAGCCCGCCGAGACCGATGATGAGCGCCCCGAGCCAGATCCACGTCACCAGCGGCGAGACGATGACCAGGAAGTTGACCTGCCACGGGTGGCTGACGAACCGCGCGGTCAGCCCGCCGATCGCCGCCGCGCGCTCGTCCCGGATCCAATTGATCGTGCTCGGCTGGGCAGCCTGGGCCGGCGTGAGCCTCGTCATCAGCTGGGTGAACACCCTGTCGCCTCGCGAGATCTCAGGCTGCAGCGGCCCCAGGTCGGGATTGATCACGGCCCAGATGTCCCTGGTGATACCGGCGCGCAGCCCGACGTTGCTGTCCGACTGCCCATTGAAGGCTTCGGAGATGGGTCCCAGCGTCGGGTCGAACGGCGCCGGATAGAAGTTGCGGTTCGTGGTCAGCGTGGTCACGTGGCTGGACCCCTTGGTGACGTTGAGGACCGCCCCGAACGACACCTTTGCCGCGGTCGCCTGCGCCGTCGGACGCACATAGGTGACCTTGTAGCCATCGATGTTGACGTGCTGGCCGGGCGAGAGCAGGACGTCCTGGGAATGCTGGAACGACGACGACGCGGCGACGCCGATCAGCATCACGGCCAGCCCCGCATGCACGATGTAGCCGCCATACCGTCGCCGGTTGCGTTTGATCAGCTGCACTAGGGCGACGGGAGGCGCGTCGTGGGTCATGGCCCGGCGCGCGCTCACACCCCGCCAGAACTCCTGGACCACCGATGCGACGACGAACGTACCGAGGGAGAACATGACCAGGGCAAATGGCCGCGTGGCCACGCCACCGACGAGCAACAACGCGATCAGCGTCACCAAGCCGGCGATGATCGGAAGCGTGAAGTTGCGCCGCAGGTTGGCCACCGTCACCCGCCTCCAGGCGATCAGCGGTCCGATGCCCGACAGCAGCACGAGGATCAGTGCCAGCGGCACGATGAACGGCCTGAACGCCGGCGGGCCAACGGACACCTTCGTGCCCGTGATGGCCTCGGAGATCAGCGGGAAGAACGTGACCCAGAAGATCACGAACACCATCGCCACGAGAACCAGGTTCTGGAACAGGAACACGGCCTCACGGGAGAGCAGCGAGTCGAGTTGCGCTTCGGAGCGCAGCGAGTCGCGCCGCCAGACGATCAGCCCGATCGATCCGGCGATCATCGCCCCCAGGAGCAGTACGAAGGGCACTCCGAGGGTCGAGGCGCCAAACGCGTGGATCGAGCTGAGGATGCCCGAGCGAACCAGGAACGTGCCGAGGATGGCGAGCGTGCCGCTGGCCAGCACCAGCGAGGCGTTCCACACCTTCAGCATGCCCCGCTTCTCCTGGATCATGATCGAGTGGATGAACGCCGTGCAGCACAGCCACGGCATCAGCGCCGCGTTCTCGACCGGATCCCAGGCCCAGTACCCACCCCAGCCGAGCTCGGTGTACGACCAGCGCGCCCCGAGGAGGATGCCGATCCCCAGGAACAGCCACGCCGCCAGCGCGAACCGACGGGTCACGCTGATCCATTCGATGTTGAGCCGCCCGGTGATCAGCGCGCCGAGAGCAAAGGCGAACGGGATCGTCAGCAGCGTGTAGCCCGAGTAGAGCATCGGGGGATGGATCATCATGCTCGGATGCAGGAGCAGAGGATCGAGGCCGGCACCCTCGCTGGGCGGGTGCACGGTGGTGGCGAACGGGTTGGCGAAGAAGATCGCCAGGCTGGTGAAGAAAGCAGCGAAGCCGAGGAGGATCGCGGTCGCGTAGGGGGCGATCTCGCGAACCCGTCGGCGGGTCAGGAACAGCACGAGGCTCGACCACACGGACAGCAGCCATACCCAGAGCAGCAGCGAACCCTCCTGCGAGGACCACGCCGCGGCGGCTCGGTAGAAGGTCGGGGTGGTGGTCGACGAGTGGCCCGCCACGACATTGAAGGTGAAGTCAGAGCGCAGGAAGGCAGCCTCGAGAATCGCGAACGCGGCCGTCATCAGTCCGGCCAGCGCGTAGACGGCGCGGCGCCCTGAGACGACCCATTCGCCGCGACCGGTGACGGCGCCGTAGATCGAGGCGCCGATCCCGTAGAGGCAGACCAGCAAGCCAAGGATCAGCAGCGCGCGCCCGA
Source organism: uncultured Solirubrobacterales bacterium (assembly GCA_963796885.1). GTDB lineage: Bacteria > Actinomycetota > Thermoleophilia > Solirubrobacterales > Solirubrobacteraceae > Palsa-465. The sequence continues at coordinate 20,989 of CAWCNP010000016.1, read as the reverse complement.
CGAGAGCCATGTCAGCGAGTCCCGTGCGCCTGGTCTGCCATCAGTACGTGCTCTTCGCCGCCTGGTACTTCGACGGGCATTTCGTCAGCAGCGAGTTGCTCTGACCGACGAAGCCCGTCCCCTGTTCGCGGACGGTCACCGCGACTCCGCGACCGGGGGCGAAGGGGTCGGGGACGATCCCGGTGTAGCTCACCGGAACCGAGACCCTGAGCTTCGGGTCACGGATGCGGAACAGCAGCTGCTTTCCCTCGTGGCGCACCGACCCGGCCATCACGGTGCCGGCCAGAATGTAGGACTGGCCGGGCTGCGCCCGCCTGAGCAGCTGCGAGGCCGTCAGCTCCTCGCGGCCAGCGCTGAAGCTGGTGTAGACGAGCGCCGAGGCCAGCAACAGCGCCGCGGTCAGAGCAACGACTAGACGAATGGCACGCTTGCGGCTTGGATCCATGCCTGGGGTCATTCTCCCACAAGCCACGCCGCGGACCCCCCGCCCAAGGACGGCCCTCCCCCGCCCCCGACGCCGGTCCGGTCCTTCCACGACGCCCGTCCAACTCCGCGCCGCTCGCTGGCGCTGGGAGGAGCTTCGCGCCGATTAGCGTCGTGTTAGTGGCGAGGATTTTCTCGCTGCCACGCGAAACCAATCCCAACCCAGACCGTTTACTGCTGATGACCGTGCAAGTTAGATCCAAACGAGTTGAGAGCATCCGCCGTCGTCGGACTGCAGGACGTGGGCGCACCCCACAGCAGCCCAGCGAGCCGCCCGCTCGTGCCCGGATCGCGGTATCGGCCGCCGATGATCGGCGTCCGGTCCGCAGCGAGGGTACGTGCAGCGGGAAGCCGCTGACCAACGACCAGGCCGTCTACCACTGCCAGTGCGGGTTCGTGTTCGAGGCACCCGTCTCCACGTCAGTCGGCTGCCCGAACTGCAGCGCGACCCAGGCCTGGTAGGCCGCCGCCCACGGAAGAGCCGTCCGGCGCGGGCTGCCGGGCGACCGGAAGTGCTTCAATACTGATCGCTGTCCCAGACCCACGGAGGAGGTTGGTGTGAAGCGAGGAGTACTCGCCGCAGTGGTGACCGCGATGGTTCTTGCGCTCACGCCGGCGATCGCTGACGGCGCCACGGGAGTCGAGCACCTTCACTTCCACGCGGGCCCGTTCACGATCACGCCAGGGGCGAACCTGATCCTGTTCGACCGGCACTCGGTGCCCAAGCCGACCGTCGACGGCTACATGACGCGGATGGCGCCCAACCTGCACTACGCCCTGCCCAACGGTAAATGCTGCGGAGCGGTCCCCAGGGTCGACATCATCCATCTTCACCACGGGGTGTGGATCAGCAACGGCGCGGCCGGCAGGGGCGAGGGAAACTCTGGCTACGGCAGCTTCTACCCGTTCATGGCCTCGGGGGAAGAGAAGACGATCTACACGCTGCCCAAGGGGTACGGCTACCCGATCGACGCCAAGGACACGTGGCTTCTCAACTACATGATCCACGACCTGACCGACCACGGCGCCAAGGTCTACATCACCTACGACATCGACTTCGTGCCCGCTGACACTCCGGCCGGACAGGCGATGAAGCCGGCCCACCCGATCTGGATGGACGTTCGCGACGGCAGTCTCTACCCCGTATTCGACGTGCACCGTCACAGCGGGCACAACGGCAAGTTCACGTATCCGGACATGGCCCACAAGCCGTACGGCAATGGGCGACCGCTGAACGTGTTCACGATCGATCACTCGGGAGCCCTGCTGGACACGGCGGGCCACCTTCACCCGGGAGGGCTGTATGACGAGCTCGACCTGATCCGCAAGGGGGCGACGCCCACCGGCGGCGCGATCCCTGGCACCGTGCCGCACTCCGTGCGGCTGTTCAGATCGATGGCCCACTACTTCGGCAACCGGCCCCCGATCTCTTGGGACATGGCGATGACCGCAACGGACAAGGACTGGCGGCCCGAGGTCCAGGCCGGGGACAAATTACGGATCAGCACGACGTATGAGACCAAACGTGCGTCCTGGTACGAGTCGATGGGAATCATGGTGGTCTGGGAGGCCTGGGGCAACCAGACCGGCACCGACCCCTTCACACATCCGACCGACCAGGCCGGCCACGTCACCCATGGCCACCTGAAAGAAAACGATCATTACGGCGGCACTAAGTCGCTCGGCGTGAACCTGAAGAAGTTCCCCACCTGCTTCACCAAGAAGGTGATCATCGGCGGCTTCCACTACACCCCTGGCGATTTCACCTCTACGGGAGCCGACCGCTGCACGCCCACCGTGCGCAAGGGTCACTCGTTGACCTTCGTCAACGACGACGCGTTTGCCAGCGGCACCTTCAGCCTCAACCCCAGCCACGCCTATCTGGCCTCGATCTTCCACAGCGTCACCTCGTGCCAGTACCCGTGCGGGCTGAACACCGGGATCTCGTACCCCCTGGCCAATGGAGCCGGCGGCTTCGATTCCGGTCAGCTGGGCGCGGGGCTGCCCGCCGTCGGGAAGCTGAGCTGGAGCACGCCGACCAACCTGCCACCCGGGACGTACACGTTCTTCTGCCGGATCCACCCGTTCATGCGCGGGGTGTTCCGGATCGTGGGTTAGTCAGTTCCGCCGGATAACGGCTGGGAACGGCCGCGTCAATCGACGCGGTCGCTCCGGGCCGACGCCATCGACACACACTAAGATCGATTCGTGACCGCGACGGCCAGGCACGGACTCGAGCACTTCAAGATGGTGATCGGAGGCCAGGCTGTCGACGCGTCCTCCGGCGCAGCCTATGAGACCGAGAATCCGTACCGCGGCGAGTCGTGGGCCACGGTCCCGGACGCCGGCGTCGAGGATGTAGATGCCGCAGTCGCGGCGGCCCGCGAGTGCCTGGAGGGAGAATGGGGCGCGACCACGGGCTTTCAGCGCGCCGCCTTGATGCGAAGGTTGGCCGACGTCATCGCCGCGAACGCCGAGCGGCTGGCCGAGCTGGAGGTCAACGATTCCGGAAAGCTCTACCGCGAGATGATCGGCCAGGCCCGCGGGCTTGGCAGCTGGTACCAGTACTACGCGGGGGTCGCCGACAAGCTCGAGGGCCGGCAGATCCCGACGCCCAATCCCGACTACCTCGTCTACACGCGGCGCGAGCCCGTGGGGGTGGTGGCGGCGATCACGCCGTGGAACTCTCCCCTGTTGCTGTTGACCTGGAAGCTCGCCCCGGCGCTCGCCGCAGGCTGCACGGTGGTGGTCAAGCCCTCCGAGCACTCGCCGGCGGCCACGCTTGAGCTCGTCCGGCTGATCGGCGAGGCGGGCTTGCCGCCCGGCGTAGTCAACGTCGTGACCTCCAGCTCGCGTGACGTGGGCGCCGCGCTGGCTGGTCATCCCGAGATCGACAAGGTCGCCTTCACCGGGTCCACGGCCACCGGGCGGGCGGTCGCCCATGCCGCGGCCGAGAACCTCAACAGGGCCACGCTCGAGCTCGGTGGCAAGTCGCCGCAGGTGGTGTTCGCGGACGCCGACCTGGCCGCCGCCGCCAACGGTGTCATCGCCGGCGTGTTCGCTGCCACCGGCCAGACGTGCATGGCGGGATCACGCCTCATCGTTCACGCGGATGTCCACGATGAGCTCATCGGACTGATCGCCGCCCGCGCCAGGAGCATCAAGCTCGGGGATCCAACCGATGCCGCCACCGAGATGGGGCCAGTGGCCAATCGGCCCCAGTACGAAAAGATCCTGGGGTATTTTCGCACCGCGCGCGAAGAGGGCGCCGTGGCCGCCTGCGGCGGTGATCCCGACGAGGCGTTGGGTGGGCTTTTCGTGAAGCCCACAATATTCACGGGAGTCGGTCTGGAGTCGACGATCTTCCGCGAGGAGGTGTTTGGTCCCGTGTTGGCGGCCTCGAGCTTCGTCGAAGAGGATGGGGCGGTCAGGCTGGCCAACGCAAGTCCCTACGGTCTGGCCGGCGCGGTGTGGACGAAGGACGTCCACAGGGCCCACCGTGTCGCGGCACGGTTGCGGACCGGCACCGTCTGGATCAACGCCTATCGCGTCGTGGCGCCGAGTGTCCCGTTCGGTGGCTACGGGCTTTCGGGCTTGGGTCGCGAGAACGGCGTGGCGGCCGTGGACGAGTACCTCGAAAGCAAGTCCGTGTGGGTCGAGCTCACCGGCGGGACACGCGACCCGTTCACGCTCGGCTAATGGCGGCGTTGGCCGACTGAAGATCGCGAGAGCCGCGTCCGCTCAGGCGGGCGGCTGCTCCACCTCGGTCACCCTGCCCCGCGCCTCGCCCGGCTGGCTTCCGTTCTCCTCGCTGGCCGGGAGCAATTCCCGCATCGAATCGTCGAGCCAGCCGATCAGCTTCCACACGTCGCGCATCTGCTCGCGGTCAGCCACGATCCCGAAGTCGAGATGGCCGAGGTAGCTCATCACAGTGATGTTGAGGCCCATCCCGTCGGTGATCACCGAGACCGGGTAGTTGGCGAGCAGTTTGGCGCCCGCGCAGTACAGCGGAAACTGAGGTCCGGGCACATTGGACACGACGAGGTTCCAGACCGGCGTCCTGGTCGCAGCCAGCGAGAACGTGATCCGCGCCGCCCGCGAAAACACCGCCGGCGGAATGAATTGAGTGGCATCGACCAGGAGCTCGGCCGGCAACGCCTTGTGTCGCTCCTTGGCCACCCGCAATGCCTCGTGGGTCAGGCGTAGGCGCTCGACGGCATCAGCCTCGTTGGTGAACAAGGGAATGCTCATCATCCCGATGCGGTTGCCGAACGTCCCCAGCTGCTCCTCGGTCCGGACCGAGACGGGGACCTGCGTCACCAGGGGCTCATCGGGCAACTCATCGTGCTCGACGAGCCACCGGCGCACAGCGCCGGCGCATAGCGCGACGACGACATCGTTGACCGTGTAGCCGTAGGCGTTCTTGATTGCCTTGACGTCGGCCAGCGACAGCTGGCCGAAGGCGAAGCGCCGGTGCGCCGACACGCGCCCGCTGAAGGAGGTGCGTGGACGGCTCAGGGTGCTGCGCTCGAGCACACGCGACTCGCGGCCACGCAGCGCCCGCGCGAACCGCGACGACACGCGGCCCAGGGTCTTGGCGCCCGGGATCTCGTTGAGAATCGGGGCGTCCTCGAGGTTGGGCAGCGTCGACGGGAGCGAGCGGGCCACCCGCTCGACGTATCGAGGCGTGCCCAGCAGGCCGCGGGCCAGCATCGACAGCTCGCTCGGCTCCTTCTCGGGGTGGCTCTCGCCCGGCGGCGGCGGCTCACGGCCTTCGGGAGCGAGATCGAGCAGCACGCCCATGATCTCCGCCCCGGAGATGCCGTCGACGGCCGAGTGGTGGATCTTGGTCAGCAGGCCGACGTTGTCGTCCTGCAGCCCGTGGATCAGATATGCCTCCCACAGGGGCCGCGCGCGATCGAGGGGCCGCTCGAAGATTCGCGCCACCTGCTCGGCGAGCTTGGCATCGGTCGGCGGCGGCGCCAGCGCGATCTCGCGTACGTGGTACTCCAGGTCGAAGTCAGGATCTTCGATCCAATACGGGTAGTCGAGGTTGAACGGGACCGGCTTCAGCCGCCACCGAAACGGCGGCAGGAGCGGCAGCCGCTCGCCGATCATGTTCAGCAGGTCGGCGAGCTCGAGCTGCCCGTTGGGGCGCGTGCTCGGGTCGAGCACGGCGAGCGCGCCAACGTGCCCCGCCTGGCGCGGCGATTCGAGCGCCAGAAACTGCGCGTCTAGTCCGGTCAGCTGCCGCATGTTCTCCTCCTTCGCGGGGAGGCGAGTCTATCCGGCAGCCTCCCTGAGCAGGTTTGCCGCCTTCTGCGGCTGACCTTTCAGCAGTGCGTGGTCAGCGCCGGCGATCACCGCCGCCTGCGCGACGTCGCCGGCGATGGCCAGGACGGCGGGCGAGCTGCGGATCCCGAGTCGTGCCCATCCCGATGTTGTGCGGTGGCGCCGATCATGTTGCCGTCGCCGTGGACGGTGTCCTCGCCGTAGACGAGCGGGATCTGAAGCGGCGTGGTCAGGGCGCGCGCCTGAAACCCGCCGACCATGTTGGCCCAACCCGTGGGCGAGTTGGGTGTCGGGGTGTCCCCGCCGCCCGACAGAAGCGATCCCACGAACCACGCGCGCAGATCGTTCGGCGTCGTGTTGCTGGTCGTCGGCGTGTCGGTGAACATGTATCGATCAGCCTGCGTCATCTGGCCGATCTTCTCGGCCAGCGACATCCTCGAGAGGGCCCCGGTCGCGTAGTGAACGGCGACCGCGTGATCGAGCGGCTGTCCGTTGCCGGTCGTCATCGTCACCCGGACGGTTGCCGTGCGGCCCGAATCGACGAGATAAACGGGCTCAGCGGCCGCGACGGTGATCTGGTCGGCGGCGGGCGCCGACCGTGCGCTCTGCGCGAAAAGGAACGCGGCGACGATGCTGGCGCAAACCAGCGCCCCAAAAACGTGCAGACGCCACGCGCGCCGCAGGACACCGGAATTCCGGGTGCCGGACATAGTGAACCTCTCTTTCTCTACCTGAACCGGCTAACTCGCACCCAGCTGGACGAAGACGAAACGAATCGGCATCTGCTTCGGTAGCGTCCGCTCGGCCATGCAGCGACCGGAGACAAAAGTGTTTGAGGTGCGACCAATTGCCAGGGTGCGATCCTCGCGGATCGAGCCCCTCGATGACGACTGGGGCGAGATCGCCTCGACAATCGAGCTCGACAGCGAGCTGTTTACCCCCTCCAGCCTGCGCGGCCTCGAGGACTTCTCGCACATCGAGGTGGTCTACCTCTTCCACCGCGTCGAGCCCGACACCTACGAGCTGACCGCGCGTCGGCCACGCGGGAACCCGGACTGGCCCGAGGTCGGCATCTTTGCCCAACGGGCCAAGCGGCGCCCCAATCGAATCGGCGTGAGCGTGTGCGAGCTCGTGAGCGTCGACGGCCTGGAGCTAGCCGCGCGCGGCCTCGACGCGATCGACGGCACCCCGGTTCTCGACATCAAGCCGTACATGACCGAGTTCGCCCCCCGCACGCCGGTGCGCCAGCCACGCTGGTCGCGCCAGCTGATGGCCGGCTACTGGTGAGGCGGCTGCGGGGCCCCGCAATAGCGGAGCTTGCGCAGGCGAAGGCCGAGGGACCCGACGAATGGCTGGCAATCGCCGGCCGGTGGCCCCGGCTACATCAGCCGCAGGTCGTCCATAGTGGTGACGACGAAGCGCACGTAGGCTTCGGCTGCGTCGACGGCCAGCCGCGCGTGTCGTGCGGCGAGGCCGGGCGGGTAGCGAGGTCGGCCGTCACCGGTGCCATAGGCACTGCGCCACTCGACAAGGACGGTCACCAAGCTGGCAAGCGCCGCCTGGGACTTGTCGAGAGCATCGGCCCCTTTGGGGTCCGGCGGCGCCTTCGTGCGGATAGCGTCACGCCACTTCCGGGACAGAGTCGGAAGATCGTCGTTCGCTGTGTCCTGCTCGTTCAGCTGGTCAAGCGCTCCTCGTAGCGTTGCCTCGGTCAGTTCCTTGGCTGAGCCGATCGCGCGTGCGAGCTGTTTCGGTGTGCGGTTGGCGCGCATCTCAGCTGCGCGGTCGTCAATCAGCGACTCCTCGACCAATCCCGAGGCGTGAAGTTCCACGAAGCTGGCGTGGGTCGCGGTGGTCTCCGACACCTTGCGCCGGGCGCCCAGGACAGCGTGTAGCTCCAGAAACTCCCGCTCAACCGCCAACAACCAAGGGACGCTCTCGTCGAGCGTGATCCTCCGCCGCCGCCCGGTGGTGGTGGACGGCGGACCGGATACGAGGCTCGGCAGGACCGTTTCGAGCTGGCCCTTCAGATACTTCTTCATCGTGCGTCGGGTCTGGGTGACCCATCGCAAGATGTCGCGGTCGCACTCCATCTCGATCCCGGTCGCGTCCACCTCTGTCAGTCCTGTTGCCGTAGCGATGCGAACCTGCGCTCCCTCGACCCGGTCCAGTAGCTCTCGCGTCCTGGTCAGGTACCGGGACACTGCGGCCTGGCACGTCTGCTCGCTGCCATAGATGCGCGGTCTGTTCATCGCTGACGGGCGGCGATGGTGGCACGCCACGCGGACGATCGATGCCCCGTCCGCCTGCGGTGTCTCCGTCGGTTACCAGCGATTCCACGCCGTGTCTCGGATCGGTTCAGCCCCTCGCCTGCCCGGGCCCGCGTTTAGCCTCAAGCGGAATCGATCGCTTGGGCCGCTTTGGTCTACTTCACGGCCATGCCGCGGCGCTCCCAGACAGTTTTCGGTCGTACGGATCCTAGGCTTAGCCACCCGGCCGGCTGGCTCGACGGGTCTGCCCAGGCCGTGAGCGGGTGGGTCATGAACGGTTGGATGCTCCTGCCCAGCGTCGGTCCATTCGACGTCGTGCACGCGTACTGGAATGGCCGAGGTATCGGCATCGCGAATCGCGTCGAGCGGCGTGACCTGCTGGAGCAGATCTACTGGCTGGGGCACGCTCAAGACGCCGGCGTGTCGGTCACCGTGCCTGAATACGACGCTGATGGGCTGCTCGAGCTGGTCGGTCACTGGCGCGGTCGTCCTCGCGCACGACTCGCGACCTGCTTCGTGGCCCCGCATCTCGATCACGTCCCGGTCCCGCCCGAGGACCTGACGCTGCGCGTGTCGGACCTGAGCGCGGACGCGTTTCGGCTGTCTGGCCTGAAGGCGTTCACCGATCTATGGGAGCAGATCCGCCGCCACTACCCCATCCGACCGGACCGGCTACGCGTCCTCGACTGGGGATCGGGTTGCGGTCGCGTCAGCCGCAACCTCGCACGGATCGGGATACCGCATCTTCACGGCTGCGACATCGACGCCGAGGCGATCGCGTGGTGCTCGGCGCACCTACCCGGCGCTTTCCAGCTCACCGACATCGACCCACCGCTGCCCTACGTCAACGAGACCATGGACATCGTCATCGCCACGTCCGTGTTTACACATCTCACCCGGCATGACCAGACGAAGTGGGTGCGGGAGATGAGCCGGATACTCGCTCCTGGAGGACTGCTGCTCGCTTCAGTCGCCGGGCCAATCATGGCACGACTTGGCCGCTCGGACCGACTTCGGGCACACCAGCCCGGGTCGCTCGCAACGCGAGCGGCCGCTATGCGCCGTGTGGCCCAGCTTCATCGGGCCGGGATCATCGACAGCCACGCGGATGAGCATCTTGATGGCATCGCCCCGCATGGCTACTACCGGATGACATTCCAGACAAAGCACTACACGCACCAGGCCTGGACGCAGCGCTTCACGGTGCTCGAGCACATCATCCGAGGATTGAACGGACACCAGGATCTCGTTGTGCTTCGCCGTTCATAACGGCTGACAACGAGCCGACCACGATTCGATGCTGACTGCCGCATCGATCGATTGCCAGCAGTCTCACGCTGATCACCGCTGAGGCGGTTCAGGACGAGGCGGTTCGCTGGTGCTTGTAGCCCAAACCGGCAGTGGCGCATCCTTTCGACGACGATCGCTCCCCGCTTGCTGGTTATCGATCGCCCGGTTCACGGCGATCTAGGGTGGACTGAGCGCGTCGTTCGGGTCGATGTCTCCATCGTGGAGGCACGAGAGTAGGTTCCGGCCGGCCGTGGTCGAGGGGTCTGGGTAGATCCCTTGGTTGTAGAAGTCGATCCCGGCGTTGGGGATGTGGAAGGTCTGACCGAGGATGCTGTCGACCGTGGGGAAACCCGACGGAAGCGCGACGACGTTACCGAAGATGTCTCGGGCGTCAGATGTGCTCATCGCCGCCAACGGAAGGTAGTTGAACGGGCCTGCGGGGTTCCCGAAGGCGATCACGTCCTCGCCGCTGCGCGTATCGGGCTGCAGAGGGGCAAATTCGGTTGACACACCCGCGCTGGTCAGCCATTTGAGCAGCGCGATCTGGTCCTTGTACTCGTCTGTGGTCAGCGTCGGCGGCGGGTGCTTGTGCGCGAGCGTTCTGAGTTGCTCGGGACTGGGCGCAGTCAGGAACTGGAACGGCTTGACACGCAAGGTGGCGAAGCTCTGCCTTAGACCTGGCAGCGGGATCTTGTCCTGAAGGTCGGTGACTGACACGTTGACGCTGGGTCCGATCGGATCTAACGTCGGGCCGCCGCCGGCCGGGTTGGTGCCGACGAACATCTCGAAATTGAGCCGGCCCTGGCGATCCGTGAGCGAGTCGCCGACTTGGCGGATGAACATCACGATGCTCGCGAAGCTCTTGCATCCTGCCCTCGCGCCGATCTCCGGTGTTTCGCCGAAGCTGCTGCGGACCAACTGAGCGTACCCATCTGGCCCGTTCACCTGCTCGGGGGATGTGAAGACTGGGGCTCGCCTGCCGCCGGTAAGCCCGAACACAGTCAAGAGTTGATCATCCACTGGCTTGCCATCCAGCGTCAGCCGGATCTTGACGGCGCTGACACCGCGCCCATCGCCCAGCACAGTCCTGGGAGTGAGGCCCAGGGTCAGCTTCGGTCGGGGTAGACGGAAGTCGGCGATGAGGCTGCGCCTTCGTAGCTGCGCGTCGCATCGATGGTCAGCCCCCGTGCCTGGCGTGCACCGCTTGACCTTGAGCGGGAATCGCTGGCCGACCGAGCTCTTGAAATCGACAGTTACGGTGTAATGGCCCGGTCGAACTTTGTAGGGGCCGTAGCTGCCGCTCTTGAGCGTGCGTAAGTGCCCGCTGGTCGGGCCCTTGATGTCGACCTCGGCGTTCTCGATCGGCTTGCCGTTAGCGTCGGTCGTCTTGCCGCTGATCGTCAGGTAGTGAAGCGCGAAGTCCTGATTGTGAAAGTCGTGGTCCACGAACAGGTGGCGCTGCTTCGGGGACGGGTGCTCTGTCGCCGGGACGACCGGCGCGATCGTGCACGGGCCGCGCTTTAGAAAGAAGCTGTAATCGCCATGCACGTCGGTGTCGGTCGTTCCGCCACTGGGACAGCTCGCTCGTATCTTTACCTGCGGGGCCGCGGCACCCTGATCGGTGACCCGGCCGCTGACTTCATAGCGCGACTCAATCCCCCACGCCGCCGTCCCGTAGGTCATCGGTGGTGGCGCGCCGCAGTCGCTGTAAGAGGCCGACCAGGCCGCGTACCCCTTGGGGACCTTGTAGTACGCGCCGATGCCGAGGATGCGGCCAGGGAACACGGTGCCGGGGCTGGACCACCACCGTGTCCCCAACCCGAACGTCGAATACCACACCGCCTCATAGGACACCAGCCCCGGCCGCAGCTTGACCTGTACGAAGAAGTTCGCGGCGCAACGAGTGTCGGGGGGCGTCCCGACCGTCGTATCGACCTGCGGCAGCGAACTCGGAATCGGAACGCAACGAAGCGGAGGAGTCGCGGCGATTGGCCCCGCCAAAGGACAACCGGTCTTGCCATCAACCGCACACTCACCGGCCGGCACCTCAGACGGACAACCTGCCGCCCTAGCCACCGGCCCACCCCGCTGCACACCCAGCGAGCCGGAATGAACCGTCGCCGCGACCCCCGGCTCCGCAAGCAGCATCACGCCTACCCCGACAACAACAGCCAGGGAAACCACCAGCGACATCACACGCCTGTGGCTCACTGCCCTCCTTCGCGTAACCACCATCTCAGCCCCAAACAGACCGACAAAAGCTCACTAATCCTCCCACTTTCACCACCCGGACGCAACCCGGCCCACCGTAGTTGCCGGCTGGCGGTCTGATCGAGAAGGAGCTGTCTGCGGCTTGCGGCGTTCGACCAACGTCCAGCGCTTGCGCTTATAGACCGATCTAGGAGCAGGTGCCAAACCGAGGGACGATGCCCTCGCGGACGGTCGAGGGTGGCTGAAGTCCCACCCTAGGGTGGCTATTCGCCGGGGGGCTCCCGGGCGGACGATGGTCGCGCAAACCAACACCGCCCTATAAGGAGGCACCACATGATCGTGCTTGACGTCGTTCTGATGGCGGGCATAGCCGCCGCGATCGTCGGATTCTTGGCGTGGAGCATCTTCACGCAGTACCACGACGCCGGCTGCGCTGATCTGCGTATCCGCCGCCGTCGCCCTCAGGTCAAGGTGAGGTTCGTGACGCTAGACGAACCCCAGACTTCCCCAGGATCGAGGATCGCTAAATAGCTGCGGCGATCTCGCAGGTGCCTCGGCGGGGCCTATATCTTCCGCGGCCCCGCCGGGCGCGGCAGCTGGGCAAGGTGAGAGCAGTCTTGCCCCCGCTGCCGGTTCGGCGATGACGCAGGAGCTTGGGAGGTCGCCACCTCATCGAGCTCCTGCTGACCGTGCGACCGGCGACAGTGTCACTGTCGGCCAGTCGTGGACTGTGCGGCACAGCGTTCGGTCGTGAGTGATGAGCACGACCGCGGCCGGCGTGCTGAGGAGGGCTTCGCACAGTTCGTCGACGAGCGTGACCGAGAGGTGGTTGGTCGGTTCGTCGAGCAGGAGCACCGATGGTCGGCTCAGCAGGACGCGGGCGAGCGTCACTCGCCGGCGCTGCCCGACCGAGAGCCGGCCGAACGGGCGTCCGAGGTCGCCGTCACGCAGGAGTCCGGTCGCACGGATCTGATCGAGATCCCACACGCAGAGCGCGTCGGCGGGCGTGCGGTTGGGATTCCAGTCGTCCTCTTGGGCGAGGAGCTCGACCTGCGCACCAGGCGCGACGGTGAGTGTGCCGGTGTCGGGTGCGAGTTGGTTGGCCAGCACAGTGAGCAGAGTCGACTTCCCGGCTCCGTTCGCGCCCCGCAACAGCAGGCGGCCGCGGGCCGCGAGCCGGATGGGCGAGTCCGACGGCTGGGCCACGCGACCGCGTACGCCGATTCCGGCGGCCTCGAGCAGGATTGCGTCGCCCGTGTCCGCTGCATCGGGCGCGGTGAACGTGAGTGGATCCGGCGGTGCGGGACCGCGCTCGCGTCGGAGATCGTCAATGCGGCGCTGGAGCAGTCGAACCGAACTCGCCGCTCGGCTCTCTCGTCCGTGTTTGGCTGCGCCCTTGCCCGGCTGCCAGTGGCCCGGCGCTGCAGCGCGAGCGGCGATCAACCGCCTGGAGCGCTCGTGTTCGGCGTCGAGACTCGCGGCATACCGTCGGCGCCACTCTTGCAGCGTCCCCGCGCGCGCCTCGCGGTACGCGGGAAAGTTTCCGCTGAACAGGGTGCCGCCGGACCCCAGTGCTGGGTCGAGGTCGAAGATCGCCGTCGCGACCGCGTCCAGTAGCCACCGATCGTGCGTCACGAACACCGCGATCCCCGGGAACTCGACCAGCCACTCCACGAGCCGGTCCAGCGAGCTGTCGTCGAGGTGGTTGCTCGGTTCATCGAGCAGCACGGTGCCGGCCGGGTCAGCTAGCGCGCAGCCGAGCCGCAGGCGGTAGCGCTGGCCCACCGAGAGGCTGACAAGCGTCCGTTCCGGGCGGAAATGCGCATCGAATGCGTTGAGCGCTACCTCGAGTCGCCGCTCGGCGTCCCACGCGGCAAGCCGCTCGGCGCGGGCGAGCGCTGCTGCGTAGCACTCGGTGGCGCCATCTGCTCCCGCGGCGAGGCCGGACGCGGCGTCCTCGAGCGCGGCGAGCGCGTTGCGCGGCGATCGCAGAGCCTCTGCGCGCACCGAAGCGACCGTCGTCCCGCCCGGCACGTCCATCTCCTGCCCGATGAGGGAGCGACTCTCAGTGGCGCACCTCACCTCGCCGGCGTCGGGCACGAGCGTGCCCGCGAGCAGCCGCAGCAGTGTGCTCTTTCCGGCGCCGTTGTCGCCGATCACACCGAGGCGCTGCCCGGCCGTGACGGTGAGCGAGACGCCGTCGAGAACCGGGCCATCGCCGAATCCCTTGCGCAGATCGCGCGCACCGAGATGCGGCCCCGGGCGTGAATCGGACGGCGCCAGCGCGCCGACCATCTGTGAATGCATGACGTTCCTTCCTGACGTGGTTGCGTCACGGCCCATGGCCGCAACGAGCGGACCTAGCTGGAGAGGTCCGGCCTACAGGAAGCTGTGCGGGATGCACGCCATGCAACACCGACGTTACCACCTGCGGCGTAAATTGGGCTCGGCAACCTGCCCGGTCCAGACGGACATAGAGCCAGCCGACGGACGTCTTAGGCGCACTCACGCCGCGCAGTCGCGCTGTTGCTGTCACGCCGCGTGGATTGGTGCCCGCGGGATCATCTCCAAGTGGCCGCCGTCCGGATCAGAAGGGCAGAAGACGTTCGAGACCTAGCCGAGGCCGTGTTCGATGAGCAGCGCAGTGCGGTGCTTGCCCTCGTGCCTGGCGCGGAGGTCGAGCATGTCGGGGCAACAGCGGTGCCAGGCGCGCTCACCAAAGGGGACATCGATCTGCTCGTGCGCGTTCGCAGACCTGACTTCGCAAGTGCGGTTGAGGTCCTGTGCGGCCGCTATGCCATCCACCAGCCACACAACTGGACACCAACGCTTGCGAGCTTCAAGGCGCGACACGCAGGTGGGCCCGGAGTCGGCATCCAGTTGGTGGTTGCGGGCTCGGACGCTGACGGGTTCTTCGGGCCGTTTCGTGATGCGCTCATCAGTAGCCCCGCACTGCTTGCGGAGTACAACCAGCTGAAGCAACGACTGGATGGGCTCGACTACGACCGCTACACCGAGCAGAAGGGCGAATTCATCGAACGCGTCCTGCGCAACCTGAAGGCTGGGCCCCACTGAGACCACACCCACTCGGAAAACACTGGGCTCCTTCCGCGTTTCAGCGATTCGGCGGCAGCCGGCTAGAGCCGGGCAACCGTGTCGATGCTGATCGACAGAGCGCCAGTTTCATTCGCGCCGGTGCAGTGGTTGAATGCCCGCACGGTGATCGTATGGGCCCCGTTCCGGGAGCGATGCGCGCGATCGGCCCCAGATTGAGAAACGCGACGGCTCCCAGCGGCGGACCGACCGTCTCGTTGAAGTTGCCGTCGTGGAGCTGTGCGCCGTCGAGCTTGACGATGATCGTCATGCCGGGGCTGCCTGCCGTGCAGATCTGAGGCGCCGTGTATGTGCCGTTCGCGTAGATCAAGTCGTCGGTGTCAGCCGCGGTGTTCGAGAACGTGTTGTTAGTCATCGTGATCGACTGCGACAAGCCATCGGTGCCGGGGCTTCCAGAACCGCTGGCCCGATCAATCACCGCGGCGCCGTTCAAACCGTTCGTCCCGTTGGTGCCGTTCGTCCCGTTGGTGCCGTCTGGCACCGGGCATTCCTTGCAGCCCTTGCTTGCCCTGAAGTCCTTGAAGCCCTCGCGAGCCACTCAGACCTCTCGGTCCTTGGACGCCCTGAGACCCGCGTGGTCCTCTTGGACCGCGAGTCCCGCGGAGCTGGGCACGGACGCTCGGCTTGATCTGGTTCACGCTGGTGATGACGTATCGGCTCGCGGCGAACGCGCCGCCCACGCGATCACGGCGCCGATCGCGATCCCGGCCAACAGCCACGCTCTTCCCCTCATCGTGTGCCCAAACATCCTACGCCCCGCCCAGGCGCGGGCTGCCGGCTGGATCGAAAGGCGACCTTCGGCCACGCTCGACTCGGTGGTGTTCCCCCAGGCCTGCGCGGGGCGTTCCCCGGGGCTCTGACCCATCGCTATTCTTGGCTGGCGGACTGCGGGCTGGCCACCGTCCCTCGGACGGCGTGGTCACACCCCCGGTTCATACGTTGGGGGCCTCCGGTCCACCCGAAGACCCCGAAAGTCCCGTCACGACGGGCATTCGCGGACGTAGCTCAGTTGGTAGAGCGTCGGCTTCCCAAGCCGAAGGTCGCGGGTTCGAGACCCGTCGTCCGCTTCACACGTTTGTCCTGCAAACCCTGCCCCCCTTGTAACCGTTCAGTCCTGGGACACATAACAAGGATCGCCTGGTTATCCGACGAATTGGTCCCTTTTGCACGTTGTTAGTTCCGGGCAGGTTTGCCGTTGTGGTCCAACAGTGGTCCAAACGCGCGTGCTGTCAACTGTCAGAGGTACGGCCTAGGAGCCGCTCGATCTCCTCGCAGCGCTTCTCGGCTTTGAGGTACCGCTCGTACGCGTCAAGGATCGCCTGCCTTTTGTCGGGTCCTCCCAGGGGGCTGAAGTCTCGCGAATCAGCTCCGACAGCTTCTCCCGGCGAGATTGGAAGATGCCGTTCCAGGTGTGCCAGTCGTCTTCGAGGCGCTGCTGGTCACGCTCGCTCATGCCTGTTCTCCTTGACGTCGCGCTTCGCGTCGAGAGCGTCGAGCCTGCCTGCGATCCCGGCACCAGCACCGTCGAGCAGTGCGCCGTAGTGACGCTCGATCATGGCGACACTCGTTCCCATGATCCGCGCCAGCTCGAACACGGTCACGCCTGCGGCGAGCGCATCACTGGCAAACGTCGAGCGCAGGTCATAGATCCTGGCTGGTCGTGCGATCCCTGCCGCTTCGATAGCTGGTGCCCAGGTGCGTCGGCGGAAGTTGTCGAGGTTCAGAACGCCGCCGTGAGGCGCTGAGTAGATCAGTCTCGTGTCGAGCCGGGGCGGGATCGTGTCGAGTGCGGTGACTGCCCGCTGGGTTAGCGGCACTTGGCGACGGCTGCGTTCGGTCTTGCCCAGATCGACCACCTCCCCGCTTGAGACTGTGCGCCGGACGGTGAGGGTGCCGCTGCTGCGGTCGATGTCGGAGCGTTCGAGTGCTTGCCACTCCTCCGGTCTGAGTCCGGTCGCTGCGGCGAACATCGGCAGGCTGGCGTACATCGGTGGCAACTCGGCTCCGATCGAGTCCAGTTCGTCGCGGGTGAACACCCGGACGGTTCGCGGCGACGGCTGGCGATTGGCCCCGGCGAGCATGGCTGGGTTGCGGTTCATGTAGCCCCATCGGACAGCAGCGGTGAGCGTCTGCCTGAGCGCCCCGGTCCGGCCGTAGCGGACGCCTTCGGGCTGGCGGGTTCGCCATGCCGCTATCTCGTCGGTCATCCGCTCAAACTCTCGCAACGGCACGTCACCGAACACGGTCAGCGCATGGCCGAGCCGTTCTCGCAAGGTGGCGATCGTCCTGGGCCTGACGTTCGCGGCGTGACGTTCGAGGTACAGGTCCACGAACTCGGCGAGGGTCAGGTCTGGCATCGCCACCGGCTCGCCGAGCAGCATCGGCTCGATCACGTCGCGGTAGTGCTTCAGTGCTGCGGACTTGCTCGGGAACGGCGACTTGCGGTGCTTCTGGCCGGCGGCGTCGCGGTGGCGCAAGCCCCAACGGTTCGGGCCGAGTCGGTACGCGTGGCCGCGTTGGGTGGCAGGCATGGCTACTCCTCATCCTTAGGCGCGTGACAATTTCTACGATAGCCGCCGGGTGGCGCTGGTTGGGGTGCGCGACAACTCCTCGTCCGAGCGTCGCCCGCTCGACTATCCAAGCGTTGAGCGATTCCCTCTGGAACCTGATCGCGCCCGACGGAAGCTGGATAGCCGGGAAGCTCACCGCGCGCGATGCCACCGCAGCACGGTCCGCTGCTCACGCCGAGCAGTTCGGCCACTTCGCGGGCGGTGAGCAGCCGAGTGGTCATCTGATCGTGATTGCGTACGCCTTACCCACGTCAACGCGGCGGGTGATGACTTCGGGCGCGCGCCCGACGCTCGGCGGAGTTCGGCACAGACGAGCGAGATTGAATCCAGGGAAGCGGCTCGGTCGCTCGGGCTCAGCCCGTACGGGATCGGCAACAGCCACGTCTCATCCGGCCCGCACCGTTCGATCTCCGTCGCCAGTTCGTCCAGTTCGCGGGGGTTCATGATGCGTCCTCCTGGCGTACGCGTACGCATTCGGGGCAGGCGTGTTTCCGTTGGGGCATGGCGGCGCGGCGTGGTTTGCTTCATCGGGACCGGAAGCTTCAGACGCTGGCCGCAACTCGTGTACCTGTACGGAGCCGCCCCGACGAAGATGTGGCAGAGGTCGTCGTCAGTGCCGTACGTGGACGATCGGCGAGCCCGCTCCGTCTCGTGGTCTGCAACCTCTGGGGCTTCGAGGTCCACGAAGCCAGGCGAGACGGCAGACGGTCAATTCCCACGTGGCTATATCTGACCATCTGACTCTCTGGGTGAGGGCGAGGGGGACGAGGGGGCCAGAGTCCCACGTGGCATTGTGGCCCCCTGACTCTCTGGCGCTCATTCGTCGTCCTCCTCGTTGCGAACGGCCTCGCGCCTCAGGCGGCTACTCCTCCTCGGGCAGCAGCCACCACCACTCGGCTTGCCCTCTGGTCTTGCGCTGGAACGAGTCGATGCCGAGTCCTTCTTCGCCCGCTTGAGCGTCTTGACGGAGATGTCCGCATCCTCGGCCAGGCCGTAAACCTCGCTCGCGCGGTGCGGGCCGTCCGCCAGCAGTTCGCGCAGGAACCGCTCGGCCTGCGACGCGGGGCGATCCTTGCGTCACGGTCCTGCACGAGATCATCAGCGCTTACGTCGCACACGTCCCCGACCTCGACCGTGACGTGATGATCGGGTTGTCGCCGAACGGGTCGAGACGTGCTCGGTCAGTCAACCTCGCGCGACCTCTGCAGCCGACCGACGTTGCACTTGGCATGCGCGACTATCCGCTTCGGGCCCTCGGCTCCGCGCTCATCGTTCGGGTCGGCCCCGAACACAAGGATCGACCTGGCGGCTCCGACGAACCCGATCGAGCCTCCAGCACCGATCAGCGCACGACGCGGCCGACTTGGAGAAGTGCATCGTCGGGACCATCGCGAGCCCCGGCGGACGGCGAGCGCGGCGAGCGGCGCGAGCACCGACGCACATCCTGGTCCCGGTGGGAGTTGACCTCGCGACGCGGCAGGCCGGCGACGAGCGGATCGACGACGAGCAGCTTGGCCTCGTCTCGGCAGCGCTCGATGTCGTCGAGGTGCGGGGTCAGGTCGAGCGTTCCCGTCGTCCCTGCACGCGAGGAAGTGGACCCGGTCGAGGTCGGCGTCGGCGGCGATCAGACGCGGGACGAGTACATCTCGACGAGTCCTCGTAACCGACGATCAGCGCTCGGCGGCCGACCGGGCAGCTTTCCGGGCAGCCTGCCCCGAGCGACATCCGCTGCGAGCTGCTCGGCCAGTGTTGTCTTGCCGCGGCCCGGCAGCCCGACCAGCAGCGTCAGCATCCCGAGCGGAATCCATCCCGTCCACAGCCATCGCACGTTGGCTGGCTTACCGTGTCCGCCGTCTGGGCCTCGATATTGCTGAGCACGTCGTCCATCTCGTTTACCCAGTCGGTCAGCGCGGCGATCAACTCCCCGGGCGTGCATCCTCCATGGCACTGCGGGGTGCCATTTTTCCGCCACGTGGCCGTGTGTTCGCAGTCGGGGCAGTAGCCGTCCTCTGCCCCAATTCCGAGTTCGTCTTCGTCGTTTAGCCGCTCGGGATCGGTCCGTTTCAGGTTGGCCCGATAGAGGCGTTTGAAGGCGAAGAAGTCGACGCGTAGTTCCTGGTCCGTCGATCCGTCAGAATGTCCGCCCATCGCGTAGTTCTTTCTGGTGCCCGGATCTCGTCAGTCCGGGCACCGGTTCGTTTCGGTCACCGCTGCGTGCCGTCGGGCCGTCGCCCGCGTCCAGGCACGCAGGAGTGCCGTGGTGGTCCACGAGCGTTCATGGCCGCTCCCGACAGTCGGGGCAGCAGCCGTTACGGAAGCCGAGCGCGTCGAGCTGTTCGCGCTGATAGCGGTCGATGGCGACCCGAATGAGCCGCACGAGCGGCACCACCGGACCTGATGTGTGCGAGCCCTAATTCTTCGAGAGCCGCGAGGAGCGCGGGTGGCGGCGGTTCACCGTCACCCTCGGAACTGTCGCTGCCGCTGTCACCGCTGGAAGTGGCCCGGGCGACGTGGCGCTCTCGGCGCTGGCGGGGACGAAGCCGTACGCGACCGAAACGAATCGAGGGCATCGAGGGTGACCTCGCAGGCGGGGAACGCGTCAGCCTCGCCCCACTGTTTCCGGCAAGGACACCCCCCATGCCTGGTCGCGCGGTACGTAAAGCGCCAGGCTTCCACTCGCGCATCTCCTCGGGGACCGCGCCCCTCCTCCAGTGACCCTCGACTGCGACATCAACGAGACGAGGCACGAGCTCGCCCGCAAGAAGCTGACGCGCGGGCGTGGTAGTCGCGGTCGCAGATCGCGAGTTGCCGGATGCGGTCGAGCAGTTCGGAGGCGCGATCGTCGACCCAGGCGTGAAACTCGTTGTCGCTGGAAACTGTCTCGAGGATGCTTTCGACGCAGAGTTGATCGAAGGTGAGCTGTTTGAGGTGCTGCTGGATCTCTGCGAGGGGATCCATCGCGATGTCGAGATTGATCTGGCGATGCTGCCATCTGAGCCGGAAGGCTAAGTAGCGCCGCAGACCAGGACCGAAGACTTACGGAATCGGATGCCGCCCGCCGCTTGCTCAACAGAGGCGGCATCCAGGGCGATTACAGCACCCCCAGCGGCATCCCTACCGCAACCGGATCGGCACGTCGCCCAACGTGGCGGCCAGCGACTTCAGATCGGCGAGATACATGGCGGTCATTTGAGACGTGGACTCGGTCTGGTTGCGAAAGTAGTTGACCTTGATCAGCACCGCTGCTCTGAGCGTGATCAGCCTCGTGACCGCGCTGTAGTACTCGTCAGAGAACACGTCCGGCAATTGGCCAAGCGTCTCCTCGGTCGCCAGCGAGATCAACTCGTCAACTTCCGGGGCTGACGGCCTGGTGTCGAGGTTGAAGGTCGGGTACTCCGTGCCGTCTTCGCCCAGCGTCCGAGTGCGGCACAAGACGGCCACGTCGCCTACTTCGGGCCTCACGTCATCAGGGTTGACGCGCAGCGGGTCGGTCACTTCGGCCGCCCCGGACCACGACGACGGATCAGGATGCGCCTTCCGCCCCTGACCAGGTACGCCGCTCCGCTTGATCTGGGTGGGCTATCGAGCGGCCCGATGTCGTTCTCGGCCTCTCCTGGCCGTGGCTGTCCGGGCTTTCGCGCCGGCAGTCTGCGCTTCGTGGCCATTGTCAGCTCGCCGCGATCCGCAGCGCCGCCGCGACACGTTGCGGTCCCGAAGGCGGCGTGACCTTCCAGCCGGACCGTCGAGGTGTTCGTGCCC
>CAWCNP010000015.1:0-89389 GCA_963796885.1 uncultured Solirubrobacterales bacterium | reverse complement strand
GACAGCGCCCGCGCCGGACAGGCCCATCTGTGGGGCTCCAAGCACGCGAGTTCGTGGGCCTGGGTGCACTGCAATGAGTTCGCCTCGCTCGAAGGGGAGGCGGTTCCCGCCACGTTCGTCGATGCCGTATCGGTGTTCGTCACCCGCCTGGGGCGGGAGGTGGGACCGAACACCCCGGTCGTCGGTTGCATCGACGGCGAGGACTTCAACTCAACCTCGGCGCGGCACGTGCTCGGCAACGAGAGCACGTTCACACTGACCGGCTGGCGATTTGAGGCAATCGACGCATCACGCAAGCTTGTGGCCGAGGTCGACGCCGACCGTGATCTGCTGGCCGGCGTCACTTACCACGACCCGGATGGCCAGCTGGCCTACTGCTACAACGGCGAGACGGCTTCGATGCGCCTTCACGTTTACGAGCGCGCGCGGCGCGTCGGTGGCTGGACTCATCGCAAGACGCTCGTGGCTCACGGCAGGGCGCATTTCGAATACGCCCAGCGCGCCCCCATCGAAGGGCTCGAACTGGTTACGACATGAAGCCGCCGGACCCGTTCTACCTCGCCGGCGAGCACGTGGCGATCGACCTTCCGGGTGCTCGGGCGCTGTTCACGACGCGTCGCGGTGGCGTGTCGGGCGGGCCCTACGCCGCGCTGAACCTCGGGCGATGGACCAAGGACGACCCGGCGGCCGTCGAACACAACCGCGCGGCCCTCGCCGGCCGGGTGGGCGGACGCCTGGCCTACGGCCGCCAGGT
This sequence comes from uncultured Solirubrobacterales bacterium, assembly GCA_963796885.1. Taxonomy (GTDB): domain Bacteria; phylum Actinomycetota; class Thermoleophilia; order Solirubrobacterales; family Solirubrobacteraceae; genus Palsa-465. Next base: position 88,635 of record CAWCNP010000015.1, on the reverse strand, counting down.
GCACGGGAACACCGTGACGCGGGTCATGAGTCCGCCGGTGGAGGGGGTCGTGCCCGATGAGGCCGACGGCCAGGCCACGTCGCTGCCGGGGGTGGCGCCGATGGTCCTGACCGCCGACTGCCTGCCGATCGCCGTCGCCGGAGGCGGCGCCGCCGCGATGCTGCATGCCGGTTGGCGCGGTCTGGCCGGAGGTGTGATCGCCGAAGGGGTGCGGGCCGTCCGGGAGCTCGGCTCCGGAGGGCAGCTGACCGCTGCAATCGGACCCGGGGCCGGCCGGTGCTGTTACGAGGTTGGCGACGAGGTCCACACGGTTTTTGCCGATCGCGGAGATGACGCGCGCCGCGATCAGAACCTGGATCTGAAGGCGATCGCGCGCCACGAGCTTGCCAGGGCCGGAGTGGACCGCGTGTACGACGTCGGTCTGTGCACGATCTGCTCGGACCCTGCGCTGTTTTTCTCGCACCGCCGGGATCGGGGAATAACCGGCCGCCAGGCTGGAGTGGTCTGGCTGACATCGGGGGCTCATGGCTGAGGTGATCGAGGGCCTGCGAGTGGATGTGGTGCGGCGCAACCTCGAACGAACCCGCGCTGAGATCGCCGCCGCCAGCCCGCATGGCGACGCCGTCGAGATCCTGGCGGCTGTCAAGTACGTCCCGCTCGCGGAGCTTGGGGTGCTGGCGCAGGCCGGCGTTGCACTGCTGGGTGAGAACCGGGCCCAGGACCTCGTCGCCAAGGCCGACGCGTACCCGGGACAGTTCACATGGGACTTCATCGGGACCCTGCAGAGCCGCAAGGTCCGACAGGTGCTGCCCTACGTGCGCTACATCCACTCGGTCGCCACGGACTCGGCGCTGGCTCAACTCGAGCGTCATGGATCGGCGGACACGGAGATCCTGGTTGAGGTCAACGTGTCCGGCGAGCAGGGTAAGGAGGGCGTGACGGTCCCTGAGCTGCCCGCCTTCCTCGGCCGCTGCCCGGTCACGGTCGTCGGGCTGATGACAATGCCGCCGCTGGCTCGACGGCCCGAGGACAGCCGCCCACATTTCCGTGAGCTGCGCGCACTCGCCGAGCGACACGGACTCCGCCAGCTGTCCATGGGGACCAGCCAGGACTACGTGGTCGCGGTGCAGGAGGGGGCGACGATTGTGCGCCTCGGCACAAGTTTGTTTACCGAGCGGGCTTGAGGCCGTACGTCAGAGCGTCATAATCACGGCAGGGAAATCTCCCACCTCAGCGAACCCTTTCCACGATCATGGCCTTTCGGGATACCTGGCACCGCACGCTCGTCTACTTCGGCCTCGCCGAGGACGAAGCCTACGAGGAGGAAGTCGAGCCCTATCAGGAGCCTGAGCCGGAGATCCAGGACACCTATCGCGAGCGTCAGAACGTGCGGCGCCTGAGCTCCTCGCGTCGGCGGCGCGATGACTTCGACGACATCTTCGCCGACGATCCCGGGACTGAGCGGCGTGCGACGGCGCTGCGCCCGGTCGGCGGCCGCGGCGGCAACGGCCGCGGTGGCGACGTCAGGGTCCACTTCGTGGCGCCCAAGAGCTTCAACGACGTCCAGGACGTCGCCGACAAGTTCAAGGACGCGATCCCCGTGATCCTCAACCTTCAGGGCACCGACAGCGACCTCTCCAAGCGCCTGATCGACTTCTCGAGTGGTCTGACCTACGCCCTCGACGGCGGGATGCAGAGGATCGCCGACAAGGTGTTCCTGCTCACGCCCCGCAACGTGGAGGTGTCGGCCGAGGAACGCGCTCGTCTGGTCGAGAAGGGCTTTTTCAACCAGTCCTGAAGCCAGCGCGTCGCTGGCAGGGACGTGATTCGGCGCCGTTGCCGCATTTCCCCTCGCGGGGACCGGCGCCAGCGTCCTCCGGCGGCGCTCGCCCCCCGGTAGATTTGCAAGGGATGAAAGTTGGCCTGATCGGAGCTGGCAACATGGCACGAGCGCTGGCTCGCGGCTGGGGCGAGCCGGTGCTGTGCTCCGATACCGGCTCGGGCCGCGCGCGGGGCCTCGCCGATGAGCTTGGTGGCGAGGCGCTGGTCAGCAATCGCGAGGTGGCCGAACGGGCCGATCTGGTCATCCTGGCCCACAAGCCGGCGCAGCTGACCGAGGTCGCCGACGAGATACGGGCCCACGTCAAGGCGGTGGCTTCCGTGCTGGGCGGCACGCCTCTGGCGGCGTTGCAGGAGGCCTACCCCGGCGCGGCGGTCTTCCGCATGATGCCGAATACACCGGTCGAGGTCCGACGCGGCGTGGTCTGCTACACCCCACCCGAGGATGTAGACCCTCAGCTACAGCGTGACGTGGTGAACTTGTTCGAACGCGTGGCGATCGTCGTGCGACTGCCGGAGCGCCTGATGGGTCCGGCCGCCGCGGCGATGAGCGTGGCTCCCGCGTATGACGCCCTGCTCGTCGAGGCGCAGGTCGATGCCGTCGTCCGCTTCGGGCTCGGCGCCGAACTGGCCAGCCGGCTGGTCGTGGAGACACTGGCCGGGACGGCGGAGCTTCCTGGCGGCGCGCGATAACGACACTCTCATGGTCAGGCGCGAGGTGACGTCGCCTGGTGGCATGACCGCGCGGGGCCTTGATGCGCTCGAGCGAAACGGCGTGCGCGGCGCGTTCCAGGCCGCGGCCGACGCGGTTCTCCAGGGCGGCCGGTGATGGTGGCGTCCGCGCTCACACGCATCGACATTGCCAACTATGTCGATGCGCTGTTCACGGTCTACATCCTCCTGATCTTCGTCTACATCCTCCTCAACCTGCTGTTCGCCTTTGGCGTGCGCCTGCCCTTCACGCGGTGGACCGATGCGGTGCTCGGGTTCCTGCGCGACGTGTGCGACCCCTACCTGAAGATCTTCCGCAAGGTCATCCCGCCCATCGGCATGTTCGATCTCAGTCCGATGATCGCGATCATCCTTCTGTACTTCGTGCGCACCATCGTGGTGAACGCGATCGCGGGCTGACGGGCATCGGTCGGCATGGCGACTCAGGCTGAGGCGAAGGGATCGCCGGCGACCCGCTCCACCGCGTTCGCACGCGCCGGGCTGGTGCTGGTCGTCGTGGTCGCCCTCGACCAGCTGACCAAGCACACGATCGCCGCCGGCATCCCCGAGGGCGAGTCGCGCAAGTTCCTGCCTGCCATCAATTTCGTGCATGTCCGCAATAAGGGTGTCGCGTTCGGATTCTTCTCCGGTGGGGGCGCACTGGTCCTGCTCTTCACCGCGGTTGCCCTGACCGCGCTGCTCGTCTACTTCTGGCGCCGACCCACGCGGCCATGGCTGTGGCTCCCTACCGGCATGCTCGTGGGCGGGGCGATCGGCAACCTCATCGACCGGGTGGCCAACGGGCAGGTGACCGACTTCATCAAGCTCCCGGCGTGGCCGGCGTTCAACGTGGCCGACATGTCGATCACCTTCGGCGTCCTCGTCCTGCTGTGGGTGCTCGAGGGCAGGCGTGGGGATGGCGCTTGACCTCGAGGTCCCGGCCGAGGCCGGCGGCATGCGGCTTGACCGCTTCCTCGCCGACCCACTGGGGTCGCGGGCGAAAGCGCAGAGCCTGATCGAAGCCCAGCTCGTGCGCGTCGACGGCCGGACGCGGCCCAAGCGCCACGTCGTCCAGGTGGGAGAGCGGATCGAGGTCGACGACGCGCCGGCGCCGGCGGTCAAGCCGTCTGAGGCCCCGTTCGCCGTCGCCTACGAGGACGAGTACCTGCTGGTGGTGGACAAGCCGGCCGGAGTTGTCGTTCACCCGGCGCGCGGCCATCGGACGGGAACCCTGGCCCAGGCGCTGGCCGGACGGGCCGCCGGGGGAGAGGATGACTGGCGCGCGGGGATCGTCCATCGCCTCGACCGCGACACCTCGGGACTGCTGGTCGTGGCCAAAAGGGACGAGGTGCATCGGGCCCTGAAGGCGGAACTGGCCGCGCGGCGCTTGCGCCGCGAGTATGTGGCGCTGATCGACGGCCATCCCCCCGCTCGATCGGGGACGATCGATGCCCCGATCGGCCGGGATCGGCGAGATCGCGTGCTCGTCTCGATCGACACCGATGTTCCTCGCGAGGCGCGAACCCACTATGAGATCGAGCGTCTCCTGCCCGCGGCGACGCTCGTGCGCGTCACGCTCGAGACCGGCCGCACGCATCAGATCCGAGTTCACTTCGCCGCCATCGGGCACCCGGTGTCCGGGGATCCGCTCTACGGCGTCGCCGGTCGCTACGGCCTGACCCGGCAGTTTCTGCACGCGGAGCGGTTGTCGTTCACGCACCCGGTGACATCGGAGGCAATCGACGTCCGGTCGCCACTACCGGACGACCTGAAGGCCGCGCTGGCCCGGGCGGTGGATCCCGCCGGGTAGCGCCGGGACGGAGAGCAGGAGGAGGGAAGCACGCGCCCGGCGTGATGGAAATAGCGCGTGCATATGGCGCCTTTCCTACATCACCGTCTCGGGGGCCGCGGGGGGCCGTTAAGGCACGACGGGGCGGCCCGTCCAAAGCCGCCCCGTCGCAGGTTGCGAACCGAGCCACCGGAGGTAGGGGAAGGGAGGTTCGGCCCGCGGTGGCGAGTCATCACCGGAGGTAGGGGAAGGGCGATGACCCGCTACACCTGAGAACGTACCGTGTTGACGAGACTTGCGTAAACTTTTTCAAGGAATTTTTTTCTAACCCTCGATCCCGCCCGTACGGATCGTGCCCTGCCTCGGAGCCCCGAGGTTCACGAAGACCGGCGGACGGGCGCTTACTAACGACATACAAAAGGGAGTACGAGCGTGGCTCAAATCGGAATCCAAGAGCTGCTGGAGGCCGGCGTCCACTTCGGCCACCAGACGCGTCGCTGGAACCCCAAGATGCGCCGTTTCATCTTCGGTGAGCGGGACGGCATCTACATCATCGACCTACTGCAGACCGAGGAGCTGCTGGAGAACGCACGCCGGTTCGCCGAGGATCTGGCCCGCCGCGGCGGCACCGTGCTGTTCGTCGGGACCAAGAAGCAGGCCCGCGACGCCATTCGTGACACGGCGCAGTCGGCCGACATGCCGTACGTGAACCACCGCTGGCTCGGTGGCCTGCTGACGAACTTCCAGACCATCTCAGCCCGGATCAAGCGGCTCCACGACCTCGAGCGCTACGAAACGGAGGGCCAGCTGCAGCTGCTGCCCACGCGCGAGCGCATGGCGGCGCAGGCCGACCTCGAGAAGCTGCGGGCCAACCTGGGCGGGGTGAAGAACATGCAGCGCGTGCCCGATGCGGTGTTCGTGGTCGACCTCAAGACCGAGGTGATCGCGGTGCGGGAGGCGCAGCGGTTGCGCATCCCGATCATCGGTCTGGTCGACACCAACTGCGACCCCGACGGAATCGACTACGTGATTCCGGGTAACGATGACGCGATTCGCTCGTGTTCCGCGATCACGAGGGCGATCGGCGACGTCGTCTCGGGCGGCCACGCTGTGTTCAGGGCTGAGGAGGAGCGTGCCCGACTCGAGCGCGAGCGTCGCGAGGCCGAGGAGCGGGCCCGTCTCGAGGCCGAGGAGCGCGCGCGCCAGGAGGCCGAGGAGCGCGCGCGTCAGGAAGCCGAGGAGCGCGCTCGCGCAGAGGCCGAGCAGGCCGCGGCAGCCGAGGCCGAGCAGGCCGCGGCAGCGCAGGCCGAGGCTGCCCCGGCAGAGGCCGCGCCGGCGCCGGCGCCTGAGGCGGCCCCCGCCGCCGAGGCCCCCGCACCGGCCGCCGCCGAGGCCCCCGCACCGGCCGAACCGCCACCGGCCCGGGAAGCCGAGCCTGCGGCGGACGCTCAACCGGCCGCTGAAGCTGCGGCGCCACCCACGCCCGAGCCAGAGCCAGAGCCAGCACCCGAGCCGGCGGCGGTCGCCGAGGAGGGCGAGGCGACGGACTCCGCTCAGGCGGCTGACTCCGCTCCGGCGACGAAAGAGCCTGCCCCGGACGAAGCCGCCGCGCCGACCACGGAGGAGACGGCATGAGCGCGATCAGCGCCAAGGACGTCAAGGCCCTCCGTGATCGGACGGGGGCGGGCGTGCTCGCCTGTCGCGAGGCACTGACGGAAGCGGAGGGCGATATCGAGAAGGCGATCGAGCTTCTCCGCGCCCGCGGCGCCGCTCAGGCGGCCAAGCGGGCCGGCGCCGAGGCCCGCGAGGGTGTCGTGCAGAGCTACATCCATGCGGGTAACAAGATTGGCGTGCTGGTCGAGGTCGACTGCCAGACCGACTTCGTGGCGCGTAACGAGCAGTTCATCGAGTTCGCGCGTGATCTCGCCCTGCACATCGCGGCGGCGGCGCCGATCGCGGTGAGCGAGGAGGAAGTTCCTACCGAGGATCGCGACCGCGAGGAGCGAATCGCCACCGAGCAGGCGGCCGACCGCCCCGAGAACGTCAGGGAGCGGATCGTCAAGGGCAAACTCGACAAGTGGCTCGACGAGGTCGTGCTGCTGCGCCAGAAGCACGTGAACGAGGACAAGCACGGCGGCAGGACGATCGAGGAGCTGCGGGCGGAGCTTTCGGCGGAAACGCGCGAAAACGTCGTCATCCGGCGGTTCTCCCGCTTCGCTGTCGGCGGCTAGCGGGGCTCGAGTGGTGGGCGACAACGGAGACACCGCGTCGGTTTACAAGCGCGTCCTGCTCAAGCTGTCGGGCGAGGCCCTGATGGGCGAGCTGGACTACGGCACCGATCCCGGCCGCGTACAGGCGATCGCCTGCGAGGTGGCCGCCATCCATCGCCGCGGCGTTGAGGTGGCGATCGTTGTCGGCGGCGGCAACATCTACCGCGGTCTCGCCGCCGCGGCCCGGGGTATGGACCGGGCCACCGGCGACTACATGGGCATGTTGGCCACTGTGCTCAACGCCCTGGCGCTGCAGGATGCGCTGGAGAAGGAGGGAATCGCCACCCGCGTCCAATCGGCGATCACGATCTCCGAAGTCGCCGAGCCGTACATAAGGCGCCGGGCGATTCGCCACCTGGAGAAGCGTCGCATCGTGATCTTCGCCGCCGGCACCGGCAATCCGTTCTTCACGACGGACACGGCGGCCGCGCTGCGCGCTGCCGAGCTGCATGCCGAGGTGGTGCTCATGGCCAAGAATGGCGTTGAGGGGGTCTACAGCGCCGACCCGGCCACGGATCCGTCGGCGACTTTCATCCCCGAGATCACGCACAAGGATGCGCTCACGCGCGGCCTCCAGGTGATGGACTCCACTGCGTTTGCGCTCTGCATGGATAACAATCTGCCGATCATCGTCTTCAACATGGCCGACGGAAGCAATATCGACAAGATCGTTTCGGGAGAGAGAGTGGGGACGGTGGTCAGGACATGAGCGAAATCATCGATGAGCTACTCGCCGACGCCCGCGAGCGGATGGGAAAGTCGGTGGAGTCGATCCGCCACGAGTTCAGCTCGGTGCGAACGGGGCGTGCCAGCCCGGCGCTGCTCGACCGGATCTCGGTCGACTACTACGGCACCGCGACGCCACTCAAGCAATTGGCCACGATCAGTGCGCCGGAGGCGCGGCTGCTGACCATCCAGCCCTACGACAAGAGCTCGATCAAGGCGATCGAGCGGGCGATCCTGGAGTCGGATGTCGGGTTGACGCCCAACAACGACGGCAACCTGATCCGGCTCGGGATACCCGAGCTCACGGAGGAACGGCGCAAGCAGCTGGTCAAGGTTGTCCGCCACATCGCCGAGGAGGGCCGGGTGGCGATCCGCAACATCCGCCGCGATGTGATGCACGACCTGCGCGAGCTCAAGGAGGCGGGCGACGCCGGCTCCGACGACGAGCACCGCGCCGAGGTCGAGCTCCAGAAGGTCACCGACATCCGTGTCACCGAGCTGGACGAAGCGCTAAAGCAGAAGGAAGAAGAGATCCTGGAGGTGTAGGTGGCTGTTCCCGGCTCCGAGCCACGCGCCGGCGGCCCGCGCGATGGCGACGGTTCCGAGGCACGCGCGCGCTACGTCGCGATCATCACCGACGGCAACGGACGGTGGGCCAAGAAGCATGGCCTGCCCGTTGTAGCCGGGCACGAAGCCGGAGCGGACATGGTCAAGGCACGGCTGCGAGACGCCGTCAGCCTCGGCATCCACGAGTTGACCGTTTACTCGTTCTCGACCGAGAATTGGCGGCGCTCGCCGGATGAGGTCTCGGCGCTGATGGACATGTTCGGGCGCAGGATCGCGGCCGAGACCCCAGAGCTCCACGAGGAGGGCGTGAGGATGCGGTTCGTGGGCCGGCGCTCCGACCCGGTGCCGGCGCAGCTGGTCGAGCGGATGGAGTGGGCGGAGGGCGTGACCAGGGCCAACGAGCGCATCACGCTCTTCGTGGCGTTCAACTACGGTGGCAGGGCGGAAATTGTCGACGCAGCGCGAACCTTTACCGGAGGAGACGAGGTCGAGTTCCGCAATCACCTCTATGCCCCCGACATGCATGACCCCGATCTGATCATCCGCACCAGCGGCGAGCAGCGAATCTCGAACTACCTGTTGTGGCAGGGCGCGTACTCGGAGCTGGTGTTCCGCGAGGAGTTGTGGCCAGATTTCACGCGTGAGGCGTTCGAGCAGAGTCTCGAGGAATTCGCGGCGCGCAAGCGGCGGTTCGGAGGTCGGTAGAAGTGCCCGCAGGAAGGCGATCGCGCCCGCCGTCGAGGGGGCGAGGCTCGCGATCCGGGCGCTCGCGCCGTGAGCAAGGCGGCGAATCGGCGTCCGGCTCGTTCTATGACCACCGCGCGGAGACCGAACCCGAGCGCTCGCGCCCCGAGCCGCGCCGGGGGACGCGCCCGGAGCCGCGCCGGGCGACGCGGCCGAGGCAGGGCCCGCGGGCCCGACCACCACGACAGCGCCAACGTTCGGACCTGTTCGCTCGCGTGCTGGTGGCCATTCCGGCCGCGGTCCTGGCGATCGTGTTCATCGATTTTGGTGGCCTTGCCTTCACCCTGTTTCTGCTCGTCGTCGGGCTGGTCTGCATGCACGAGCTGTACCAGGCGCTCGCGCGCTGGCGGCCGCTCCCGCTGGTGGGTTTTCTGGCGCTCACGGCGATGGTGCTCGCCGCTCACTTCGGCAATCTGCGCGATGTTCTCGAGGCCGCCATGGCCACCCTTCCCGTCCTGTTCCTGTTCGCGATCGCCAGAGCCAACCGTGGACCGATCACCGTCTCAATCGCGGGAACGCTCCTCGGGGTCTATTGGCTCGGGTTTGCCTTCGCCCACGCGGTGCTCCTGCGAGGCCTCCCGCACGGCAACGGGGTGATCATCGACGTCCTGGTTGGAACGTTTCTGGGCGACACCGGCGCCTACCTGGGCGGCCGTTTGTTCGGGCGGCGGCCCCTGGCGCCTCAGATCTCGCCCAATAAGACCGTCGAGGGGCTGTTCTTCGGGATGTTCGTGGCCATCGTGGCAGTCTTCTTCGCCGGCCTGTACCAGACGTGGCTCACGCAGGGCGATGCGCTGCTGCTCGGTGTGGCGGTGGCCGTGCTCGCGCCGCTCGGCGACCTGTTCGAGTCGGTGATCAAGCGCGACGCGGATATCAAGGACACCGGCACCCTGTTCGGCGCTCACGGCGGGGCGCTGGACCGGCTCGACGCCGTCACCTTCACGGTCGTCGCCGGCTATTACATCTGGCTCGGGGTGATGCATTAGGTGGTGCCATGCGCGAGGTGACGGTCACGGTGCCCCGCCGAGCCGTCGAGGACGTGCTCGACCGTCTGCTCCCGATCGTGCCCGGTGGGGTCCGAGAGGTGTCGATCGGGCGGCACGTCGAGCTCCGAATGCGCGGGTCCGACATACCGGATCGCGACGTGCTGGAGCAGGCGGCGGGGCGCTGGCCGTACCGGCTCTCTGAGCGCGAGGTGCCAGACGATTGGCGTCAACGCCGGGTGTTGGACTACGAGCCCGACGTGATCGCCGGGCGGCTGGTCGTGCGACCCGAGTGGGCTCCGGCAGCCGGCGCGGGGCTGATCGATATCCCGATCGCCGATAGCGCCGCGTTCGGGAGCGGAACCCATCCCACGACCCGCACCTGCTTGGAGCAGCTGCTGGCGATCGAGCCGCTCGGGTCATTTGCGGACCTGGGCTGTGGTTCGGGCGTGCAGGCGATCCTGGCCGCGCGACTCGGCTGGTCACCCGTTATCGCGTTCGACGTGCTGGCCGAGTGCGTGTCGGCGGCGCTGGGCAACGCGCAGGCGGCGGGAGTGCAGATCGAGGCGTGGGTCATTGACCTGGCCCGCGAAGCGCCGACCGACGACCGACGGCTTTGCCGCCAACCTCCCCGCCGGGCTGCATGAAATTGTCGCGGGTAGCCTGGCTTCGCCCCTTCCGCGGGTGGGTGTGCTGAGTGGCTTCGGATCCGATGAGGCGGCGGCGGTCAAGGCGGCGTACGCGCGCCGGGGACTGCGTGAGCGACACAGCGCCGAGGTCCTTGGCTGGTCGATCGTGGTACTCGATCGAGACTGATCCGAGCTTGCGCGGCCGGCCGAGCGCTGAGAGACTGCCGCCACCGCACACGAGGAGGGGATGGGGATGGCCGAATACATCAGGTTCCGGCTCACGTCGGCGAAGCTAGGCGTGACGATGGCACTGGCGGCGTTGATCGGGGGCGTGGCGGATCAGGCGCAGGCGCAGTCGCAGTCGGCGGCTCCGGGCAAGCCGGCACCACTGTTCGTGAAGCTGACCGGCATCACCGGCCCGGTCCGTACCGTGCTGGCCAAGATCGAGCAGAAGTGCATCACGCTCGGCAACGAGATCGGCAGCCTGGAAAAGAAGGTGCGCACCGACTACTACACCAAGGATCAGATCAGCAAGGTGTACATGAAGGACGCGACCGCGAACCGGGACTTCCTCAAGATCAAGGATGCCACGACGGAGTTCGTCAAGAAGGCTGATGCCCTGGCGGAGTTCGTGATCAAGGGCGAGACCGTGGCCAACTCCAACGAGCTTGGTGGACTCTCCGCGCAGGACTTCGTCCAGGGTACGGGCGGGGTAGTCACCGGCGCGGTGGCGTTCGGGCCAAACAGCAGCGGACCCCAGACGTTGCTCCAGGGGCCGGGGGCGAACGGAGCGATCATCGTCGTCTGTAGACCTCACGCTGGCGGCGGCATAGACGTCAATATCCACAACGCGAACCCTTCGGCCTTGCCTGCGGTCCAGGACCTAAACGGTCAGATGAACTCGAACCCGATCCCCAGCGGCGGCTCGACGCTGGTGACGATCTCTGGGACCGAAGAGATCCGTCTCCAGACGTTCCCTGTCTCCGGCTTCAACCAGGTGTTGACCCTCACCATCAGCGGCGAGGTCGGCGCCAACGGGATCTCGATCGTGGGCCAGATGCTCAACGGGGCCGGCTGATCGCGGGACCCCAGAAGCAGCTCTCAGGGGAGCTTCCGCCGCGAGAGGACCGGCGCGGCCTCGTGCTGTCGGCCTCGAAGGAACTCGAGCCCGGTGCCAGGGCGATGCTGCTGCTCGCCCAGGGCCTGTTTCGCCTCGACGTGACGTTGCGCGGCGACACGGTGCGCATCATCGTTCGCAACCTGTCGAGTGGCGAGCTCGAGATCCAGTCGTCGCTGGGCGACTACGAGGGCGGGAGCATCGCCGTGGGCGACGTTGCCGCCTATCGGCCGGGGCGTTCGAGCGTGGCGTTCGCCCTCGGCCAGGGCGACGATCGCGTGTCGGTGAGCGTCCAGATCGGCACGCTGCGCTTCGCTGAGCGGGGGACCGTGCAGGTCAGCGGGCAGGCAATCGTGCGCGAGGCGCCGACGGTCTGAGGCTTCGGCGCGCCTAGAATCCGGTCGGTGCCGCGGCGTCTGGTCATCCTCGGGTCCACCGGCTCGATCGGCATTCAGGCGCTCGACGTGATTTCGCGCGACCCTGCCCAGGAGCTCCAGGTGGTCGGTCTGGCCGCCGGGCGCGAGTGGGAGAAGCTGCTCGCGCAGGCGGCCGATTACGGCGTGGAGCGCCTCGCGCTGGCCGACCCCGATGCTGCGGCGAGGGCAGGCGAGGCGTGGACGGACGGCGAGCTGCTGAGCGGTCCCGATGGCCTCGTCCGGCTCATCACCGAGTGTGACTGCGACCTCGTGCTCAACGCCATCGTGGGCTCGGCCGGACTCGTCCCCACAGTCGCCGCGTTGGGGGAGGGAATCGATCTGGCGCTGGCCAACAAGGAGTCGCTGGTGGTCGGCGGCGAGCTCGTGATGCAGCTCGCGGAGGCCACGGGCGCGACGATCATCCCGGTCGACTCCGAGCACTCCGCGCTCCATCAGCTGCTGTCCTCCGAGCAGCCCGGCACGGTCGACCGGCTGATCCTCACCGCCTCAGGAGGCCCGTTCCGCGGGCGCAGCGCGCGCGAGCTTGACGCTGTCAGCGTGGAACAGGCCCTGGCCCACCCGACCTGGGCGATGGGTGGAAAGATCACTATCGATTCGGCCACGCTGATGAACAAGGGCCTCGAGCTGATTGAGGCCCATCACCTGTTCGGCACCCCATACGAGCAGATCGAGGTCGTGGTCCATCCCCAGTCGATCATCCACAGCTTGATCCAGCTGTGCGATGGCGCGACGCTCGCGCATCTCGGCTATCCCGACATGCGCGTGCCGATCTCCTATGCGCTGCACTACCCGGACCGGATCGATGTGCCCGTTCGCCCCCTCGATTTGGTCGCCACCGGCGCCCTCACATTCGAGCGGGTGGACGAGGAGACTTTTGCCTGTCTGCGCCTGGCCCGCGAAGCGGCCCGGGCCGGGGGCACCGCCCCGTGCACGTTGAATGCGGCCAACGAGATCGCCGTGCATGCCTTCCTGGCCGGGAAATTGCGATTCCTCGACATCGCCGCGGTCATCGAGGAGACGCTGGGCGAGTTGCCGGGGCGCGGTGTGCACTCGTTCGACTCCCTGGGCGACGCCGACGCGCAGGCGCGACGGGTCGCCTCCGAGCTCGTCGAGGCACGGTCGCTGGCCTAATGTCGCGAGCGCACCGGGCGCCTAATAGTACTTTGTTAGAGGCTGTCACTCGTTCTGGCGTGTCGGATGAAGGTGGAGTTGGTCGAGGTCGACGGCTTGTTGGCAGGTGGAGCAGCGGCCGGTCCAGCACTTGAAGATCGGCTGCAAGAGCAGCACGGTCTGCTCGAGTGTCAGGCCGGCCGTGGGACTAAAGGGTGTAGTCGCTCGAGGGTGAGGAACCCATGGGCGGCGGTGACCAGCGCGGTGTGGTGATACCACCCCAGCCACGAGCGTCCTTCGTAGTGGTCGAGGCCGAGCTGGCCTTTGAGCTGGCGGTAGTCGAGCTCGATCTTCCAGCGCAGCCGCGCGAGCCGGGCGAGCCGCCCGCGCGTGGTCGAGGCGGGCAGGTTCGAGATCCAGTAGTCGGTCGGTTCCGGTTTGCCTTTGGGCCATTCGGCGATCAGCCATTCCTCGCGCGGTGGGATCTCCTCGGTCTTGCCCCAGCGACCTTTGCCGTCGTGTGCGCGCCAGTGGTGCGCGGCGCGGACGCGCACGAACATGAACCGCGATTTGCGGGGGATGCCGTCGGGCCCGTCGCGAAACGTGACCGTCTTGAGGTGCTTCTCTCCCAACCGGGAGATCAGCTGGCCGATCGACTCGGGATCTCGGTCGGGCCGGGGATGGGGGCTGCGCCGGCCCGGCCCCGAGCGCGGCGCGGGCGCCGTGAACTTCGTCTCGCTGGTGAACACGGTCGTCTCGGGCGAGACCGACAACACGTACCGCAGGCCCTCGCTGTCAAGCCGGTCGCGCAGCTCGGTGTTATCACCATAGGCAGCATCGCCCAGCACCGGCGCCTTGCGGATCTCCCAGCCGGCGGCGCGCACCGCCAGATCCACCCCCAGCTGCGGCTTGGTCGCAAACTCGACCTCCGCGGGGATCTTCGCCTTCTTGCGCCGCGCGGGGTCCTTGCACCACTCCTCGGGCAGATACAGCGCCCACCCCAACGGCACCGTCCCCTTGCTGCCCACGGCGTGCAACGACACGCCGATCTGACAGTTACCGACCTTCCCCAGCGTCCCCGAGTACTGACGCTTGACCCCCGGCGAGTGCTTGCCGTCCTTCGGAAACCCCGTGTCATCCAGCACCCACGCCTCCACATCAATCGCCGGCGCGACCCGCTCGGCCGTCGCCTTCACCACCACCGTCGGATCCCACGGACTATCCGCCAGGAACTGCTGCATCGACTGATAGTCCGCATCCCCACCCAGCCGCTCAACCAGCGGCTCAAGCGACTTACGCGGCCCCTCCTCCAGCAACCCCCGCACGTACAGCCCACCGTTGACCAACTGCACCGGGTGGCGCATCGCCGCCGCCAACACCTCCGCCACAAACGCCTCAGCCCGCTCCACCACCGCCGAGGGCGGATCCACCGCCACCACGTCCTTCTCACACCTCGCTTCGGCCACTACCGCCATCATGACCTCCTCACGTCGGCAACACGAACGCGAGAAGGATTCGCCGCAACCAGCGAGAATTCCTACCCACCGACTAACAAAGTACTACTAAGAGTCTCGTAAGCCGGGCGCGCGGCCTGCCACACTGAGTGCGATGTCATACGTCCTGGCCTTCCTCGGCTTCGCCGTGCTGATCATCCTGCACGAAGCGGGCCACTTCACGGCGGCCAAGGCGGTCGGCATGCGGGTCGAGCGGTTCTCGCTCTTCTTCGGGCCAATGATCTGGAAGTTCCGCCGTGGCGAGACCGAGTATGGAGTCGGCGCCATCCCCCTCGGTGGCTACGTGCGGATCACGGGCATGAACCCGAATGAGGAGATCCCGCCCGAGGCCGTGCCGCGTGCCTACTACAACCAGCCAGTGTGGAAGCGGATCGTGGTCATCCTGGCTGGGCCCGGGGTGAATCTGTTGATCGCGTTCGTGATCATCTGGGCGCTGTTTCTGGCCAACGGCCAGACCGTCGCCTCGCAGCGGGTCGTCGCGGTCGAAAAGGGCACGCCTGCCGCCACCGCGCTGAAATCAGGCGATCAGCTGGTCTCGGTTGACGGCGTCCACGGCAGTCCGGCCGCGCTGCGCAACCAGCTGGGAACGCATCTGTGCCGCGGCCAGCAGGTCAACGGCTGTGTCGCTGCAACGCCGGCCAAGATCGTCGTGCGCCGCAACGGACAGCTGCTGACCTTCGATCTCCGGCCTCGATACAACGGGCAGGAGAAGCGGCCGCTGGTCGGGTTCGAGTTCGGCGACACAGAGCAGTCGATTGGCCCCGTCCAGGCGGCCTCGTTGACCGTCACCGGCATGTGGAACGTCACCAGACAGACCGTTTCGGTGATCGCACGGATCTTCGAGCCGCAGGAACGCAAGCAGGTCAACGGCATCGTCGGTGGCTACACGGTCACGGAGGAGTCGTTTGCGCACAGCACCACGCTCGCTCTCCAGGTGCTTGCCCTGATCTCGCTGTCGCTGGCCGTGATCAACCTGTTCCCCTTCCTCCCGCTCGACGGCGGTCACGTGTTCTGGGCCCTGGCCGAGAAGGTGCGGGGCCGGCGGATTCCGTTCGAGGTCATGGAACGGGCCGGGATCGTGGGCTTCGCGCTGATCCTGCTGCTGTTCGTGATCGGGCTCAGCAACGACATCTCGACCCTCAGTGGCAAGGGCTTCAACGTCCACTAGCAGGTGTCTCTCCGGCCCTGACGCCTGCGATAGCGTTACCGGCACGGAGGTTCCCGACAGACACGAGGAGAGCATGGAGAGCAGCACGATCACGGCGGCAGCAGGGCGGGCGGTCGACGCGCCGACGCTGACCGAGGCGCTGCGGCGCACGGCGGCCAACCATCCGGAGGTTGTGGCAGTGCGGATGCCCGACGACAGCATCTCGCTGACGTGGTCCGAGCTGCTGGCGCGCGTCGACGCACTGGCCGGCGGCCTGGCCAAGCTCGGGGTGCAGCGGGGTGACACGGTCGCGATCATGCTCGGCAACCGGCCCGAGTTCCACATCGCCGACCTGGCCGTGGCGATGATCGGCGCCACCCCGTTCTCGATCTACGTGACCTATCCGGCCGAGGAGATCGTGTACCTGTGCACCGACGCGGCCACCCGCGTGATCATCGTCGAGCCGACCTTCCTGCCCGTCGTGCTCGAGGCGCGCAAGAGTCTGCCGGCGCTGGAACACGTGATCGTGATCGACGGTGAAGTGCAGCCCGATGACTCGGGCGTCGCGCGATCAGGCGAGGCCGGAGGCCGAGCGCGCGACGTGCCCGAGACGGTCTCGCTGGCCGAGGTCGAGGGATCGAACCCGGGGTTCGAGGTCGCCGCGGCGGCGGCGCAGATCGCCCCCGACGACGTGGTGACGCTGATCTACACCTCGGGGACGACGGGACCCCCCAAGGGCGTCCAACTCTCGCACCACAACATCATGGTCTCCGCCCATGCGGTCGACGAGATCATCCCCTTCCCGACCGGCGCTCGCGTGATTTCGTGGCTGCCCGCCGCTCACATCGCCGAGCGGATGGCCCATCACTACATCCCCGTCATCTATGCCGGCACGATCACCTGTTGCCCGAACCCGCGCGAGATCCTGTCTTACCTGCCGCAGGTACGCCCGACGTGGTTCTTCGCTGTCCCGCGCATCTGGGAGAAGCTCAAGGCGGGGCTCGAGACCATGCAGGCCGCCCAGCCCGAGGAACAGCGCCAGGCGGTCGAGCAGGCAATGACCGCGGCCGTCCAGCGCGTTCGTCTCAGGCAGCAGCGCCAGCCGGTGCCCGAGGAGCTCGAGGCGGCGGTGGCGCGGGCGGACGAGCAGATGTTCTCCAAGCTGCGGGAGATGCTCGGTCTCGATCAGGCGCTCGCCGTCAACGTCGGCGCCGCGCCGACGCCGATCGAGGTGCTCGAGTTCTTCCACGCCATGGGCATCGAGCTCGCCGAGCTGTGGGGTATGTCGGAGACCTGCGGGTTCGGCACCTGCAACCGGCCGGGCGAGGTCAAGATCGGCACGGTCGGGCCAGCCTCGCCAGGGGTCGAGCTCAAGATCGCTGACGACGGCGAGCTGCTCGTGCGCGGCGACTTTGTGATGCTCGGCTACCGCAACCAGCCCGAAACGACCGCCGACGCGCTCGACTCCGAGGGCTGGCTGCACACGGGCGACATCGGGCAGATCGACGACGAGGGGTTCCTGAAGATCGTCGACCGCAAGAAGGAGATCATCATCAACGCCGCCGGCAAGAACATGTCGCCGGCCAATATCGAGGCGGCGATCAAGAGCGGCAGTCCGCTGATCGGCCAGGCGATCACAATCGGCGACAGACGGCCATACAACACCGCACTGGTCGTGCTCGACGCCGACTACGCGCCCCAGTGGGCCGAACATCAGGGCATCGAGGGCCGGACCCTGGAGGTCCTGGCCGACAACCCCGCCGTGCGCGAGGCTGTTCAGGCGGGGATCGACGAGGCCAACAGCCATCTGGCCCGCGTCGAGCAGATCAAGAAATTCACCATCGTGCGCGGTGACTGGGCGCCCGGTGGCGATGAGCTAACCCCGACGATGAAGCTCAAGCGTCGCCCGATCGCGGCGAAGTACGAGGCCGAGATCGAGTCGATGTACGCCGGGTAGCGACTTCCGCCATCCGCACGGCGATGAGTTTCTTGACCAGCGGCTTCGGGAGCGGCTGGTCGACCGGGAAGCGCAAGGCGCTCTTGGTCATCTTGTAGCCCTCGAGCTCATCGCCGAGCTTGTCGAGGACCGATCCGCTGAACGGCAAATAGCTCAGGTGGGCCTTGAAGGCGGCGAAGCCGGCGACGGTCTTGCCGTGCACGCGAAACGCGGGAAGGCCGTAGGAGATGACCTGTTCCGCCTCTGGCACGATCTCGAGGATCGTGCCACGCAGCTGCTCGAGGGTGCCGCGTTTCGGCTCCTCGATGCCGCGCAGGTACTCGTCGACCTTGTCGGCCGAATCCGAGAGCTTGGTTTCGTCGTGAGGGCTCATTTCATCCTCCTGATCTCACGTGTTCAGACCGAAGTTAATCGGTCGGTTGCGTAGCGGGCCCGGGGCGTGGTCCGACACCACTCCGCCCCTCACAACGTGACACTCGACCCTCGGCACGCCCCGATTGCCACATTGGCTTTGACGCTCACAGTCAACGTGGCAGTCGCCCGGGTCGCGGCGGCGAGTGCCACGAAACCGCGGGCTTTCGGGCTCGCCCCGCCGCCCCTGAAAACGTCCGCCCCAACCTTCACCATGCCCGGCTCGTGTCTGAGAACGGGTGGGGAACCGGACTTCGCAGCTGGCAGCGACGGGCGCTGTCCCAAATGGGCGCCTGGGAGGTCGGACCGTTCCTGCTCTCGGCCGCTCCGGGCGCCGGCAAGACACGCCCGGCGCTCGAGCTGGCGCGGCGGGAGCTGCGGCGTGGGAGCGCTGCAAGGATCGTCGTGGCCTGTCCGACCGGCCCCTTGACCCGGCAGTGGGCGCGCGCGGCCAGCGATCTCGGCGTCCAGCTGGCCCCCGACGCGGCCACGCCGAAGCCACCAGCGGGCTTCCACGGCGTGTCCGTCACCTACGCCCGGATCTCGAAGGCACCCAGGCGCTGGGCCAACGCCGCCGGCGCCGGAACGCTGGTGATCGCCGACGAGGCCCATCATCTCGGGGAGGAGCTGTCCTGGGGAGAGTCGTTCGCGGCGGCGTTCAACGCCTCGCCGCGCTGGTTGCTCCTCTCGGGGACGCCGTTTAGGTCCGACGCCACGCCCATCCCCGGCGTGCGCTACGACGCGGGCGGCCTCGCCGAGCCCGACTTCTCCTACAGCTACGCCGACTCAGTGGCCGAGGGGATCTGCCGCCCGGTGCGCTTCGTGGCCTACGACGGCACGCTGTCGTGGCAGAGCGGCGTCGACGTGATCGAGTCGAGCTTCGAGACCGTGCTGCCCGCGCGCGAGGCCAGCCGGCGCTACCGCACGGCGATCTCCACCGAGCTGCCGGACGGGCTGCCGCGAATCCTGCGCGAAGCCGACGAGAAGCTCCACGCGCTGCGCACGGACGGGCACCGCGACGCCGGCGGGCTGGTGATCGCCGCTGACTCGAGCCATGCCCGCCGGATCGCCACCCTGTTGCGCCAGGCGACCGGGCGCGTCCCGGTCGTCGTCCTGCACGCCGAGCCCCGAGCGGCGGCCAAGCTGACGGCGTTCAGATCCTCCCGCGACCCGTGGATCGTGGCGGTCAACATGGTCTCGGAGGGGGTCGATATCCCGCGGCTGCGCGTCGGGGTCTACGCGACAGCGGCCAAGACGCCGCTGGTCTTCCGCCAGATCGTGGGGCGGTTCGTCCGCACGCTGCGCGGGCGCCCGGCGGAGCCGAGCTGGCTGTACGTCCCCGCCGACCCGATCCTGCGCGATCACGCGGCCTCGGTGGAGGAGGAGGTGCGTGTCGCGCTGCAGGCCGCGGGCGACGAGCCCGGGGTCGAGCCCCCCACCCGCCTCGTGACCGAGCGGACCGAGTCGCCAGCATTCGTGCCTCTGAGCGCCGACGTGGCGCCCCAGATGACGCTGTTCGGGCCGGCTCCGGTGGCGCCCCAGCCTGGTCCGCCGGCACCCTCCGATGATCAGCCCGAGGTCCCCGCCTTCGAGCGCCGCGCCCAGCTGCGGGACGAGCGCCACCGTCTGGTGTCGGAGTGCACGCGCCGCGATCGCACCAGCCATCGCGAGGTGAACGCGTGGCTCAACCACAAGGTGGGGATCGCCAGCGTCGAACAGGCGACGCTGGCCCAGCTCGAGCGCTCCGTCGAGCTGCTGGTGCGAAGGCTCACTGCCTAGGAACCGGGAGCGCCGTTGCCGCGCGGCGCGCCGACACCGGAGATCGAGCTCCACAGCAGCTCGACCGGGTGGTGGATCGGGAGCGGCTGACCGAGCTCGCGCAGGTGCATGTCCAGCTGGGCGGCACAGCCCGGATTACCGGCAGCGATGGCCTGGGCTCCCGTGTCGAGCAGATGCTGCGCCTTGCGTGCCCCGAGCTCGGCGGCCGCCCGCGGCTGGACAAGGTTGTAGATGCCGGCCGAGCCGCAACAGATGGCCGACTCGGCGCCGACCTCGAGCAGCGCGAGTCCTGGAATCGAGCTCAGCAACTCGCGCGGCTGGTCGCGGATCTGCTGTGCATGCTGGAGGTGGCAGGCGTCGTGGTAGACGACACGCAGATGGACCGAGGCGCGCTTGGCGCGCGGGGGCACCGAGGCGAGGAGCTCGCACACATCCCGCACGCGCCCCGAGAACGCCGATGCCTCGGGCGTGCCAAGCAGGTCTCCGTACTCCTTCATCGCCGCACCGCACCCCGCCGCGTTGACCACGATGTAATCCAGGTCGCCGAGCTGGGCGAATGCCGCAACAGTCGCCCGCGCACGGAGCACGGCGGACTCCTCCTCGCCGGCATGGAGCTCGAGCGCCCCGCAACAGTTGGGCAACGTCGGCGCCAGGACCTCGAAGCCCTCGGCGGCCAGCGTGGAGATCGTCGCGCGATGCACATCGGCGAAAAACACCCGCTGTACGCACCCGAGCAGCAGGCCCACTCGCCCACGGTGCTCCCCGACCGCGGGGGTGAGCTGCGGGACGCTCGATCGGCGCGCCTCGCGCGCCGGGGTACGCGGCGCCACCTTGGCCAGGATCGACAGACGTTCGGGGAGGCGCTCGGCGCCCAGCTTTCGTGCGGCGCTCAGCGCAGGCGCCATCACACGCATGCGCTTGGGGTGGGGAAGGGTCTCGAACAGCAGGCGGCGCAGCGCCCGCTCTCCCGTGCCGCGCCGGTGATGGCGCTCCACCTGAGGGCGCGTTCGCTCGATCAGGCGGTCGTAGCGCACCCCTGAGGGGCAGGCGGTCACGCAGGCCATGCAACCGAGACAGCGATCGAAGTGCGTGACCATCTGGTCCGACAGCTCGCTCCCCGGCTGGAGCGCCTCGTCGATCAGCACGATGCGCCCGCGCGGCGAGTCCGGCTCCTCACCCCACAGCACATACGTTGGGCACGCGTCGAGGCAGAACCCGCAGTGGACGCAGTCCTCGATGACCGAGCGCTCCGGGGGTCGGTGGGCGTCGAACGCGCTGGTGAGATCCAGGGCCATCAGATCCCGCCGACGAATGCGCCTGGGTTGCAGGCGCGTGCCGGATCGAAGCGCTGCTTGATGCGCCGCATCAGCTCGAGCTCGGGGCCGCCGCTGGCGCCCCACGGGTCTTCGGTGGCGCGGAGCCATTCGGGAGCGTCGAACAGCACCGATACCACCTCACGCGGGAGCGCGGCCCGCAGGGCGGCGACCGCGTCGGGTTCGACCTCGATATAGCTCGTGCCCAGCGCGACGCGGCCGACCAGTGTTCCTCCGCATCGCTCGGTGACCGCGATCACCTCGGGCAGCGCGCTGAGACGGCCGGCCACTCTGACCAGGGCGAAACCGTCGCGTGCGCGCTGGCCGGCCCGCTGGCGAGACCACACGCGCTCCTCGTCGCCGGCCAGATCGACGCCCTCGAGCCCGGCCGCACGGAGCAGCTCGGCCGTCCTCGTGGCGCGCTTGCCGGGCTCGGTGTCGCCGCATTGGGCGACGATTCCCCCCCGGCCGGCGCGCCAGGCCACGTCGAGCGCCTCGAGCTCCAGCGGGGCGCGGGACATCGTCCGCGCCGCGGCCAGCAGGACGGCTGGTTCGCCGGTGGCACCCAGTACGGTCGCGGTGCCGGCGGGCAGCGGGTGCAGGCGCACGCTGACCGAGAGGATCATCCCCAGCGTGCCGAACGAACCCGAGAACAGCTTGGCCAGGTCGTACCCGGCGACGTTCTTGATCACCTTGCCGCCCGAGCGGGCGACCGTTCCGTCGCTGAGGGCGACCGTCATCCCGAGCACGAGATCGCGGGGGGCGCCGTAGCGGTGGCGCAGCGGTCCCGAGTCGCCGGTGGCGATGACCCCGCCGATCGTGGCGCTGCGATCGCCACCCAGGCCCAGCGCCGGATCCAGGGCGAGCATCTGACCGGCAGCGGCGAACAGCTCCTGGGCGCGAGCCAGGGGAACGCCGGCCTCGAGGATCGCCGTCAGGTCGCCGGCGTTGTGCTCGAGCACCTGGGTGAGTCCGGTGCTCCGCAGCTCCAGCTCGGGCACCGCGGTCACGACGCCCCAGCCGAGCTTTGTGCCCGCACCCCGGATGCGCACCGACTGATGCGCGGCGGCCGCGCCGGCGAGCACACCGGCGGCCTCCTCGAAGGTCTGGGGCTCCAGCTGCTCGGCCATCTAGAAGCGGGTGGCCACGCCGGCTCGCTCGAGCGGATGTTCGCGGTAGGGCCCCGGGACCTCTCCGCACAGCCTCGGGGTCGGCATCACCTTCCCTGGGTTGGCCAGGCCCACGGGGTCAAACGCGCAGCGCAGCCGGTGAAATGCGTCCAGATCGGTCTCCGAGAACATCTCCGGCATGTAGCCCTTCTTATCCACGCCGACGCCGTGCTCGCCGGTGATCGAGCCGCCGGCATCGACGCAGGCCTTGACGATCAGCCCGGCCAGCTCCTCCGCGCGCGCGGGCTCGCCCTCCCGCCCGGCGTCGTAGCAGACCAGTGGGTGCAGGTTGCCATCGCCGGCGTGGAACACGTTGGCGACCTGGAGCTGATACTCCTGCGCCAGGGCGTCGATCTCGCGCAGCACCTCGGACAGCCGCGTGCGGGGGATCACTCCGTCCTGTACGTAGTAGGCGGGCGCGATCCGGCCCATCGCCGCGAAGGCGGCCTTGCGGGTCCTCCAGAGCAACTCGCGCTCCTGCTCGTCGCGCGCCACGCGCACGTCGATCGCGCCGGCCGCGTTGCACAACTCCATCACGTGATCGAAGCGCGTCTCGCACTCCTCGCGCGGTCCGTCGAGCTCGACCAGCAACGCCGCGCCGGCATCCAGCCGGTAGCCGGCGCCCGTGGCCGCCTCCGCTGCCTTGATCGAGAGCCGATCCATCATCTCGATCGCCCCCGGGACCATGCCGGCGCTGACGATCTCGGTCACCGCATCGCCGGCCGCGCCCGTGTCGGCGAAGAAGGCCACCAGCGTCCGCGCCACCTCGGGTTTGGGAACCACGCGCACGGTGATCCGCGTGGCCACGCCGAGCGTCCCCTCGGAGCCGACGAACGCGCCCAGGAGGTCGTAGCCCGGTGCGTCGCGATCGAGCTCGACCAGCGATCCGTCGCTCAGCACGACCTGTAGCCCGACCACGTAGTTCGTGGTGAACCCGTACTTGAAGCAATGGGCACCCCCGGAGTTCTCGGCCACGTTGCCGCCGATCGAGCAGACGATCTGGCTGGACGGATCGGGTGGGTAGAAGTGCGTTGGCGCGACGGCCTGCGAGATCGCGAGGTTGGTCACGCCGGGCTCGACCACCACGATCCCGTCGTCGAGGTCGATCCTGACGATCCGCCGCATGCGGGCGAGCACGATCAGCACGCCCTCGGAGACCGGCAGGGCGCCGCCGGATAGGCCCGTTCCAGCCCCACGGGCGACCCAGGGAACGCCTGCGTCGTAGCACGTGCGGACGACCTCCCTGACCTCGGCGGCCGTGCCTGGCAGCACGGCGGCCAGTGGCGTCTGGCGGTAGTGCAGGAGGCCGTCAGAGCGATACGTGGCCAGCGCATGGGGGTGCGTGACCACATGCTCGCCCCCGCAGATTTGCTGCAGGCAACCCACTAGATCGGCGCCGGAGGCCATCGCTACGAAGTATTCCCGATTGCCGGCGCGCACACGCGCCGGGCGCGACACTACCCGACGCGGATCTTGATCGGCCGGCTGTTGATGCGCGACCCGAGACTGCCGATCGACAGGAACGGATCGGTCTTGGGATATCGGTAGGACAGGCGGATCGTGCCCGTGGCCGGGAACCTCATGCGCAGGTCGAAGTATCCCCGCGGGCTGGTGATCCTTACGGTCTTGATCGTCTTGAAGGATCCGCGCGACCCGCGCTGGAACTGGATCTGGGCCATCTGTCGGGTGCCTGTGTCCTTGGCCATGAAGGTCGCGGGGCGCGCGCATCCCCACACCTCGACCCTGCGGCCACGTCCCAGCGAGGTGTGGGGCAGGTAGAAGGGGAGCCGGTAGGCGTAGTAGTCCGCCTTGGGCTTGCCGTTGTAGAACAGAATCCCGCTGTCGAAGCCGTTGGAGTTGGGCGTCGGGTCATAGAGCAGGTACTGCATGGTCGAGGCGATGCGGCGGCTGCGCCAGCTGAGGTACTCGGCCCAGTTGATGTAGTAGGCCGCGGTGGCCGGAGACACGTATGGGCCGGGGTTCGGCGGGTGGGTGATGTAGCCGTACTCGTCGACGTAGATCGGGTAGCGCTTGCCCGAGCCATAGTCGTGCATGATCCGATCGAGCGTGCGCTCCTCCTTGGGGAGCTTGTTGAAGCTCACGTAGTCGGGGTCGTTCGAGCTGTCCTGGGTCGGCGGCAGGTTCTGCGGATACGGGTGCTCGGCGAAGCCGCTGGCCTGGAACAGGCCCGGGTTCTTGGCCCGGAATCGCCGCGAGCCGGAGGCCGTGGTCGGGCAGCCTTCCTTCTTGGCCGCCGAACCATGCACGGGGCGCAGAGAGTTATCGACGCAGTACAGGTGGCGAACGAACTCGAGCGGCTTCATCTGGGCGAAATCGCCGGGGTGCCCGGCGCGGTTGCTCTTGCTCGGCTTGCTTCGCTGCCCGCGCGCGGTCAGCCCGCCGATGATGATCCTGTCGTGCCCGTGCCCGGTCTTGTGGAGGGCGTTCCAGGCCGCCGCCACCAAGTGGCGATACATCATCGGGGCGACGTCCACGTAGGAGCCGTCGACGGCCTGCGGGCCGAGGTCCTCGCCGAAGTTGGGCTCGTTCCAGATGCTCCAGAAGCTGACGCGCGGAAGCGTCTTGCCCGAATTGGCCGGATCCGGGTACTTGCCGTCGTAACGACGGCCCATGGCCACCATGAACTGGCCGAAGTCCTTGGCCGACGGCCGCCAACCCCGGTCGGTGTGGGTGAGCAGGTGGTGAGGGATGTGCTTGCCCTCGGCCCACACGGGAACCCCCGAGGAGACGGTGAAATCGACCTGGAGGCCGTATTTCTTGGCGTCCCTGACGATGTCGTCGAAGCGCACCCAGTTGCCGGCGGGGTAGGCCGCGGGGTCGCTGGCCTTGAACTTGGGCTTGTGATGGGCGAGGGGATCCGGGGCGACCGAGCTCCAGTTGACGATCACGCGCACCGTGCCGGCGCCGAGCCGGCGGAAGGTCCGCAACGTCCCGTCCGGGTGGCTGGCCAGTTGGACGCCGTCCTCGATCATGGCGATCTGGTTGTGCGAGGCCAGCGCGGGGGAGGGCAGCGAGCCGAGCGCCAGGGCGCTGGCGGCGGCGGCGAGCATGACTACGGGCGGACGGATGAATCGCATGGGAGTGACAACAGGTCGCGGCGGCCGGAGTTGCGGGTCCTGCACCGAGCGTCGACAAAGCCTCCGCGGAGCAGGCTAGCGAAGTGTGATGTCCACGTTGCGGCTATGGATCGTCTGACCGTCGGGGTAGCTCCAGGCCAGCCGTACGGTCCCGCTCGAGTCGAAGTTCACGTTCGTGTCGAAATAGCGCCCGTTCAGTGCGATCGTGCGGACCAGCTTGAAGCGCGACACCGAGGAAGCCCGGAACTGGATCTCCACGTGCTGCACCGATCCGGTGGCAAGACGCGCGAAACGTGCCGGGCGCACGCAGCCCCACACCTTCAGCGCCTGCCCGTGCTTGAAGGTGCGCACCGGGAGGTAGATCGGCATCCGGTAGGCGAAGTAGCTGGCTTTCGGGACTCCGGTCTTGAACTCGAGCCCGGTGGCGAAGCTCTTGAATCCGCTGGCCTGCAGGGGATCGACGAGCAGGTACTGGTCGTAGGAAACCACGCGCGGGTTGCGCCAGGAGATGTACTCCGACCAGTTGAGGTAGTAGGCCGCCGTCTGCGGATCAGTGGAGATCGCGCCGAGCTCCGGCGGATTGGTCTGATAGCCGAACTCGGTCGAGTAGATGGGTAGGCGCCGGCTGGAGCCGTATGCGTCCATGATCCCGTCGAGCGTGCTCACGAGCCTGGGGAGCGCCGCCAGGTCGGCGTAGTCGGGCTCGTTGGGGGTGACCTGGTTCGGCGGGATGCTCCCCTGCCCGTACGGATGATCGGCGAACCCGGTGGCCTGGAACAGCACGGGGTGGGCCAGGGGAAAGCGCTTGGAGGCGGTGGTCGTGGTTGGGCAGTGGCGCAACTCGGCTTGCATGCCGGTCAGCGGGTGCAGCGCGTCATCGACGCAGTACAGGGCGCGGATGAAACGCAACGGCACCATCCCGCCGAAGTTGCCCGGGCTGTTGGCCAGCATCGTGCCCCGCGGGGCCGTCTCGCCGATCAGGATCGTGTCGTGGCCGTGGCCTGTGGCTCCGAGCGCCGTCCAGGCCGCGTCAGCCAGCCGCCGGTAGGCCCACGGAGAGACCTCGACCCTGTTGTTGTCGATCGCCTGGGGGGCCAGGTCGGGGCCGAAGTTGGGCTCATTCCAGATCGACCAGAAATGTACGCGGGGTAGCGGCCCGGTGGCGCCGGGGGGCGTGTAGTGGCCGCTGTAGCGCGTCCCCACGGCGCGCATGAAGGCCTCGAAGTCGCGGGGCGAGGTCTTCCACTGCGGATGCACGCCGGGCTTGGGCGGATTCGGGCCGGCGGCCCACAGCGGCGGCTTGGACAGCGTCAGGTCGACCCCGACTCCACGCGCCGCGGCGTCGCGGACGATCGCATCCCAGGGCAACCATCCCGCGGCCGGATAGGCAGATGGGTTGGTGGCGTCAAAGTGCGGCGCCAGAGCGGAATTGGGCGCCGGGGCGATCTCATTCCAGGGCACGAAGACCTTGATCACGTCGACGCCGAGTCGCTTGAGCCTCTCGACCGTGCCCACCGGGTTGGCCCGCAGTTGCGGGCCAGACTCGAAGATCGAGATCAGCTCGTGACCGTGGACCGGCGAGGTTGGGGGCGTGCTCGAACCGCAGCCGGTGAGGGTGGCCGCGAAGCCGATCGTCAGCGCGATGGCGCAGAGATTGCACTTGCGGCGCCGCAAACGCAGCAGGATAGGGGGCTGGTCGGCTAAGCGAAACATGGGAGCGGTTAGCTGACCAGCCTCCTGGAATCGACCATTTACACTTGCTGCCGGCATGCTGATCCCGGCCCGTACGGGGGGCGCCCCGTTGGCCCCGACCGACTCAGCCGCGCTCACCACGAGCATTCCCACCGAGGTCTGGATCGTGGCCGCCATCACCGGCGTGGGCGCGCTGCTGCGGTTCGCCATGCTCGGCAGCCAGAGCTACTGGGTCGACGAGGTCCAAGCCGCGCACGAGTTGCATCTGTCGTTCGGGACGATGCTCAGCGCGATTGGCTCCGGCGAGCCCAACCCGCCGCTGTTCTTCGTCATCGGGTGGGTGTGGGCGAAGGTATTCGGCGTCTCTGAGGTGGGGCTGCGGTCGCTGTCGGCGCTGCTGGGGTGCGCGGTGATCCCGATCACCTACGTGTGCGGGCGGGAGCTGGTCTCCAAGCGCGCCGGTCTGGCTGCGGCCGCGCTGGCCGCCGTGAGCCCGTTTCTCATCTGGTACTCCCAGGAGGCCAGGGAATACATGCTTCTGGCCGTCCTCGCAGGCCTTTCCCTGCTGTTCTTCGCCCGGGGCTGGCGGGCGCCCACCCGCCGGAGCCTGGCCTGGTGGGCGGCGTTCTCGGCGCTGGCCATCCTCACGCAGTACTTCGCGATCTTCCTTGTCGCGCCCGAGGCGATCCTCCTGGTGTACCGCGGCCGCAGTCGCGCCAGCGTCGTCGCCGTGGCCGTCGTGGCGGCCGTCCAGGCGGCTCTCATACCCCATTTTCTCGGTCACGCCGACCATCCCCACGAGTGGATCGGCACGCTGCCCCTGGCGATCCGGATCAAGCAGGTGCCCGTGGCCTTCGGCCTCGCGACCCTGTACCAGAGCAGCGCGGTCAACTACGGCCTGATCGCCGCGGCGGTGCTCGTGGGACTGGTGGTCGTGCTACTGGTCATCGGGGCGGGGACGGCCCAGCTGCGCGGGGCGGGGCTCGCCGGTGGGCTGGCCGCGTGTGTGCTCCTGGTGCCGCTGCTGGCGGCCGTTCTGGGCCGCGATTACTACATCGCCCGGGCCCTGATGCCGGCCTGGATCCCGCTCGCCGTGGTGGTCGGAGCCGCATGCACGATCCCCCGCTCGCGGAGCCCGCTGATGGCCTACACCGGAGCCGGCCTGCTCGCCGTGCTGCTGGTGGCCTTCGTCTACGCCGAGATCCGGATCGACACCCACTGGCAGTACCAACGGCCAGACTGGCGGGGTGTCGCCGCCGCGCTCGGGGTGCCCGGCGGGCAGCGGGCGATCGTGGCCTACGACGGCGGATACGCTGCCGAGCCGCTGACCTTCTACATGCCGGGCATCCCCTGGAGCCGACCGGCCGTCCCGGCCACCGTCCGCGAGATCGACGTCGTCGGCAGCGCCTGGCAGACCGTGCCACGCACGCTGCCGCCCGGCGTGCGTCTCATCAGCCGGAGGTCGGTGGACGGCTACCAGGCCGCCCGGTTCTCGCTGGCGACCCCGTGGCGAGCCACGCCCGCGCAACTGGCCGCGCGTGCCGGGTCCCTGCTCGGCCCCGGCCAGACCGGTGCGTCGGTGCTGATCCAGCGCCCGGCCGCCTAATCTTGGCGGCCATGCGCCGCTCCTGCGCCCTCGCCGTGATGCTCGTCGCGCTGGCTGTCGCCCCCGCCGCCCTGGCCGGTCCGGGCTCGGCGGTGCTGGCCGACTGCAACAGCCACGGCAAGCTGACGCGCCACTACACCACGGCGCAGCTTCGCAACGCGCTGGCCACGATGCCGGCCACGCTGAAGGAGTACACGAACTGCAACGACGTGATCCAGGCCGCGCTGCTGGCCGCGGTCAGCAACAAGCACGTGACGGACACCGGCTCGAGCGGTTCGGGCGGCTCGCTGGTGCCCACGTGGCTGGTGGTGATTCTGGTCCTGCTCGCGCTGGCCGCGGCGACATTGGGGGCAATCGCGATTCGCCGCCGGCGCGGCGGGCCGCCGGCCGCACGCTAACTACACTGGCGACATGTCCTCAAAGCGCCAGATTCACGTCGGCGGGGTGCCGATCGGTGGCGGAGCCCCGGTTGTCGTCCAGACGATGACCAAGACTGAGACGGCCGACCTGCCGGCGACCATGGCCCAGATCCATCGCGTCGCCGAGGCGGGATCGGATCTGGTTCGCGTGGCCGTCCCGCGCGATCAGGATGCCGAGGCGCTGAAGACAATCGTCCGTGAATCACCGATCCCGGTGATCGCCGATATTCACTTCAACTACACGCTGGCGCTGAAGGCTCTCGATGCCGGAGCCCACTGCGTACGGCTCAATCCGGGCAACATCGGTGGGCCCGAGAAGGTGGCCCTGGTCACCGCCCGCGCCACGGAGCTGGGCACGCCGCTGCGGATCGGGGTGAACTCGGGGTCGCTGCCCAAGCACCTGCATGCGCTCGAGCGTGAGAACCCGGTCGAGGCGCTCGTCGGGGCTGCGGTCGAGTTCGTCGAGCTGATGGAGCGGCTCGACTTCCAGAGCTTCAAGGTCTCGATCAAGTCGACCAACGTCCCCAACACGATCGCCGCCAACCGCCTGCTCTCCCAGCGGATCCCGTATCCGCTGCATCTCGGGATCACCGAGGCGGGGACCAAGTGGTCGGGGTCGCTGAAGTCGGCGGTCGGCCTCGGCACGCTGCTGGCCGACGGCATCGGCGACACGATCCGCATCTCGCTCTCGACGTTCCATGCCGAGGAGGAGGTCAAGGTCGCCTGGGAGATCCTGAAGGCGCTGCAGCTGCGCCAGCGCGGCCCGGTGCTGATCGCCTGCCCGACGTGTGGGCGGCTCCAGTTCGACATGGACACCGTGGTCGCCGACATCGAGCGGCGGCTCGAGGCCTACGAGGACCCGATCGAGGTGGCCGTGCTGGGCTGCGCGGTGAACGGGATCGGCGAGGCGTCGCACGCCGACTTCGGCATCGCCGGCGCCAAGGACTACGGCGTCGTGTTCAGCCAGGGCAAGGCGCTGCGCAAGGTCCCGACGGCCGAGCTCGTGGACACCCTGTTCGCGGAGATCGACAAGTACGTCAGCTCACACCGCGTCGACGTCGACGCGGTCGAGGCGGCCGAGGGCGCGGAGTTCCTGGCCCGGATCGAGGCCGAGCACGCCGACGAGCTCACGCCCGAGCGGCTGGCGGCGATGGAGGCCGAGGCGGCGCGGGCCGAGGAGCCCATGCGGCTCGACGAGGACGTCTCGCCCGTGAGCGGGCGGCGCTTCACGCGGGCATGAGTCCAACGATTACGGCAATTATTGCGGTAATCGTTGGACGCAAATAAAAAGGGCCGCCCCCCGCAGGGGCGGCCCCGTGTTTACGCAACTGCTTGGCGGCGGCTCAGGCGACGCGAGCGAACCCCTCGGCGACCTTGGCCCAGTTGACGGTGTTCCACCACGCGTCGATGTAGTCCGGGCGCCGGTTCTGATACTTGAGGTAGTAGGCGTGCTCCCACACGTCGACCCCCAGCAGCGGCGTCTGGCCGTCGCTGACCGGGTTGTCCTGGTTGGCCGAGGAGACGACCGCAAGACCCGAGCCGTCGTGCACCAGCCATGACCAGCCGGATCCGAAGCGGTTGACGCCGGCGTCCTTGAACTTCGCCTGGAAGTCGGAGAAGGAGCCGAAGGCGGAGTCGATTGCGGCGCCGAGGGCGCCGTCGGGCGCGCCACCGCCGCCAGGCGACATCCACTCCCAGAACAGCGAGTGATTGAAGTGACCGCCGCCGTTGTTGCGAACCGCCGTGCGCTTGTCGTCGGGGATCTGCGAGAGGTTGCGCAGGACCTCTTCGATCGGGTTGTCCGCCCACTCGGTGCCCTCGAGCGCCGCGTTCACCTTGTCCACGTAGGCCTGGTGGTGTTTGTCGTGGTGAACCCGCATCGTCGCCTCATCGATGTGAGGCTCGAGCGCGTTGTAGTCGTAGGGGAGAGGCGGAACTTCGTAGGCCATTGGCTAGCTCCTCGCAGACGATTTCTCCTAGGAAACTCCGTTCTATCAGATGTTTGACGGGCGATTACGTGGACCCGGCCCGCCGTGTACAGTCTCGCCGCAATGCGACGCTGGGGACTGGCGCTCGCGACCGTCGTGCTTCTGGGGGTCGCACCAACCGCTGCACTGGGGAGGCGGTGGACGCTGCTCACCGTGCCGCCGGTGCCCGGCCAGAGGGATGGCAGTCTCACCGCCGTATCCTGCGCAAACCCCAGGGCATGCATTGCCGTCGGCAACTACACCGACAGGAACGGGAGATCCCGAAACCTCGCCGAGCGCTGGAGTAAAGCCAGGTTCTCGCTGCAGGAACCGGCCGGTGTTCAAAAGCCGGCCTTTCTGAGCGTCTCGTGCCCAATCGCCCTCATCTGCACGGGGGTGGGGAGCCAGGACGCATCGTGGGCTCAGCGCTTTCGCCGGGGCGAGTGGCGAATCCAGGGCATCCCCCCCTTGAGAGGGCGCCTACACCCGCTCTATGGCGTCTCCTGCGCCAGCCGCCGAATGTGCATGGCGGTCGGCTTCGTCGCCGACAAGAACAACAACGCCGACCCGTCCGCAGCGCTCTGGAACGGCCAGCGCTGGGCGGTGAGGAAGCTGCCGATGCCCCGTGGGGTCCACGACGGCGAGCTGAACAGCGTCTCGTGCGCGACGACCCGGGCCTGTGTTGCCGTCGGCGAGTACAACCCGGGGTGGGATGCCAGGCCTCTGACCGAGGTGTGGAATGGACGGCGCTGGAGGTTTGCGCCCGCCCC
This sequence comes from uncultured Solirubrobacterales bacterium, assembly GCA_963796885.1. GTDB lineage: Bacteria > Actinomycetota > Thermoleophilia > Solirubrobacterales > Solirubrobacteraceae > Palsa-465. The sequence goes on along the minus strand of CAWCNP010000015.1, from coordinate 56,871 downwards.
CGGTCCCAGGGGTCAGAACAACCTCGAGGTGCTCGGCGTGTCGTGCGCTTCCGCCTCGTGGTGTGAGGCGGCGGGCGTCTTCATGCGAGGGGTGCTGGGAGACAGCTTCGGTCTACTCGAGCACTGGGACGGCAGGCATTGGAAGGTCCAGCACGCGCCCGGCCCGCCCGGGCGAGCCAATCAGACCATCCTCAACGCCATCAGCTGCCCGGCTCGCGGTTCGTGCACGGCGGTCGGAAGCTCGTCGCTCGGCACCAGGGGTTTCGTCCTCGCCGAGCGCCTCCGCGGAGCGAAGTGGTCGCTGCAGTCGACGCCCAATCCACGCTTTGGCGGCGGCCTGAACGGGGTCTCGTGCACCCGCCGGGAGTTCTGCCTGGCCGTTGGCGACGAACAGACGGGCGCGGATCCCTACTCCGCGGCGCGCCAGATCGCCCTGCGCTTCTCGTAGCCGAAGAGTCGGGTTACACTCCGGCCATGCGAGGGTGGGCCGTGGGGCTGACGATTGCCGCGCTCCTGACCGTGGCCGCGCCGGGCGCTGCGGCGAGGCGGTGGCGGCTGGTGCCGACGCCGAGGGTCTCCGGTCAGCGTACGGGGCAGCTGAGCGCCGTGTCGTGCCCGAGCGCGTCCGCGTGCACCGCCGTGGGCCGGTACACCGACCACGCCCATCGCGACCGCAACCTCGCCATGCGCTGGAACGGGATGAGCTGGCGGCTTCAGAAGAGCCCGACCCCGCTCAAGGATGCCGGGTTCAACGGCGTCTCATGTCCGACCACAGCCGTCTGCGAGGTCGGCGGAGGCGAGAATGGAATCTGGGCCGAGCGCTACGTTCACCGATCGTGGCGGCTTGCGCGGCTACCGGGAGTGGGCCGGAGCGGCTGGCTGCGGGCCATCTCGTGCTCGAGTCAGGTGTCATGCATGGCCGTCGGCTTCGCGGGCCCAATCGTCGACACCCATGCCATCGCCGAGCACTGGAACGGAAGGCGCTGGAGGTTTGAGTCCGTTCCCCTCCCGCTGCCCAACTTTGGCTACGAGCTGAAGGGCATCGACTGCACCGGAGCCCGGGAGTGCCTGGCGGTGGGGGATTTCGCCGCCGCGAGCGGTCAGGGCGGGCTCAAGGTCCTGAGCGAGCGCTGGAACGGAAGTCACTGGCGGATGATGCGTGCGCCCAGCCCGGCCGGAAGCCTGATCGAGCTCAACGGGATCTCCTGCGTGTCGGCGTCCCGGTGCGAGGCCGGGGGCGACTATCAGCTGCCGAATACCAAGACTGCGGGACTGCTCGAGGGTTGGGACGGCAGGCACTGGAGGATTCAGCGCGCGGCTGGGCCGCCCGCCGGCCACGGCCCGAACTTCGATTTCGACGCGGTCAGCTGCGCTGCGCGGCGATCCTGCACGGCAGTCGGCGCGGCGTTCACCGGCCTGCCGCAGTCCTACGTGCTGGCCGAGCACCTCACATCCAGCGGCTGGAAGCTACAGCGCACGCCCAACCCCCCGGGGCTGGGCGGCGAGCTGTTCGGAGTCTCTTGCACCCGTGCCGTGTGCATGGCGGTCGGGTGGCAGGAGAGGATCACCCAGGTCACGCCGATCCTGGAGAGCGCACCTCCGCTGCAGTTCTCGGAGCGATTCTCCTAGCGGATGATCGGCGGAAGAGCAGCACTCGCGGTGAGTGTGGGCCTCATCGCTGCGCTGTGCTCGACGGCCGCGACCGCCGCCGCCAAGCACTGGCGGTTGCAGCGATCGCCGCTGGCCAGTGGGCAGCTCGCCGGCCAGCTCGCCGCGGTGTCGTGCACGACGGCGGCTGACTGCTTCGCCGTTGGGACCTTCTGGGATCTACACGAGACCGACCGCGGCCTGATCGACCACTGGAATGGCGCCCGGTGGTCTGTGCAATCGACGACCAGCAGACGGCATGTGATCGGGTGGAGCGGAGTGTCGTGCCCGGCTGCCACAGTGTGCACCGCGGTTGGGGGACCGGCCACGCTGTGGGCGGACCGCCGCGGGAGCCAGTCCTGGCAGCTTCAGCATCTGCCCACGGTCCGGGGCCCCGAGCGGTGGTTGCGCGCGGTCTCGTGTCTGAGTGGCAAGTTCTGCATGGCCGTGGGCCTGTTCGGACCGCTCACGAACACCCGGCCGCTGGCCGAGCGCTGGAACGGGCGCCACTGGTCGCGCGATACGGTCCCGCAGCCGCCCGCCGGGTTCGCCGGTGAGCTCAAGGGCGTCTGGTGCAGCACCCCTCACGCCTGCATCGCGGTCGGCGATTACGCCAGCGGCGTGGGGCAGGGCGGTCAGAAGGTGCTGGCCGAGCGCTGGAATGGGAGCCGGTGGAGCGTGATGCGCACGCCCGACCCGAGAGGCGACTCGATCGAGCTGAACGCGATCTCGTGCACGGCGAAATCGTGGTGTGAGGCGGCCGGGGACTATTCGCATTCGGGTCAGGGAACCTTCTTTGGGCTCATCGAGCACTGGAACGGCGGCCGCTGGCGAATCGAACACGTGCCCGGTGCCGCGGGTCGCGCCAACATGTTCGAGCTCGAGGGGGTCAGCTGCCGGGCCAGGGGATCATGCACGGCCGTGGGCGACTCGGCCGACCAGCACCTTCGCGGCTACGTCCTGGCCGAGCGCCTCACCGGCGGGGCGTGGTCGGCACAAACGACCCCCAATCCTCCCGGATTCGGCGCCACCCTGTTCGGGGTGTCGTGCGTCGCCGACGGCGTCTGCGAGGCCGTCGGTTCCCAGCAGGCGGGCGGCGTGACCGCGCCCCCGGTCCAGTTCGCCGAGCGATTCTCGTAGGCTTCGCGGGTCGTCATGACCCGCCTGTCCAGCTACTTACTGCCCACCGAGCGCGATCCTCCGGCCGATGCGGAGGCGATCTCGCACATCCTCATGGTGCGTGCCGGCCTGATCCGCCAAGTCGGGTCGGGGCTGTGGTCGTGGCTGCCGGCCGGCTGGCGGGTGCACCAGAAGGTCGTGCAGATCGTGCGCGAGGAGATGAACGCGATCGGTGGCCAGGAGCTCCTCATGCCGGTGCTGCACCCGGCCGAGCCGTGGCGGCGCACCGGGCGCTACGGGATCGACGAGCTGTTCAAGCTCAACGACCGCCGTGGCGCCGACATGGTGCTGGCGATGACGCACGAGGAGATCGTCACCGGGCACGTGGCCGCGGCTGTGCGCTCGTATCGCGATCTGCCCCTGATCCTGTACCACTTCCAGGTCAAGGAACGCGATGAGCCCCGGCCGCGGGCCGGTGTGTTGCGGACCCGCGAGTTCATCATGAAGGACTCCTACACGTTCGATCGTGACCTCGAGGGCCTTTCGGAGCAGTACGACAAGCACATCGTCGCCTACGACCGCATGTTCGACCGGTGCGGCCTGGAGTGGTACCGCGTCGAGGCGGACGTCGGAATGATGGGCGGATTCGGCGCACACGAGTACATGGCCCCGTGCGCAGCGGGCGAGAACGACATCGCGCTGGCGCCTGGCTATGCGGCCAACGTCGAGGTGGCCAGTGCCGAGGCCCAGCCGGTGCAGCTGCCTGGAGAGCTTGCCGCCCCGGAGCTCGTCCACACCCCGGGAATGACCACCGTGCAGGCGGTGGCTGACGCGCTGGGCGTGGCATCCGGGGCGCTGCTCAAGGCATTCCCGGTCTTTGTCGACGGTGGCGGGAGCGAGGAGATGCGCCTGGTCATCGTGCGCGGCGACCACCGTGTGAACGAGATCAAGCTGCGGGCGGCGCTGGGGGCCGACTTCCGGTCCGCCAGCCCCGAGCAGGTGGCAGAGCGACTCGGCCCGCCCGGGTTCATTGGTCCCGTCGGGGCGCAGATGCCGATCCTGCTCGACGATGCGGTCAAGCCCGGCGGCTACGTGACCGGGGCCAACCAGCCCGACGCCCACCTGCGCGGCGTCAAGCCGGGACGCGATTTCCAGTTCGAGACCGTCGATGTGCGCAGCGTGGTGGCCGGCGACACCGTGGGCGGTGCGGCGATCCGGATCGAACCGGCGATCGAGGTGGGCAACATCTTCAAGCTCGGAACCCGCTACTCCGAGCCTCTGGGCGCCAGGTACCTCGACGATCACGGCAAGGAGCAGCTGATCTGGATGGGCTCCTACGGCTTCGGCCCAGCGCGCGCGGCTGCGGCGGCCGTCGAGCAGTACGCCGATGAGCACGGCATCTCGTGGCCGCGGACGATCGCCCCGTTCGACGTGGAGCTCGTCTCCCTGGGCCGGGCCGGTAGCGAGGAGCGCAGCCTGGCCGAGGAGCTCTACGGCGCGCTGAGCGGGCTGGGGCTGGGCGTCCTCTACGACGATCGCGACGCCGGACCGGGCGAGAAGTTTGCCGACGCCGAGCTGCTCGGCTGCCCGGCGCGGGTCACGGTCGGGCGGCGAACGCTGGCCGCCGGTGAGGTCGAGGTCCAGGTGCGCCGCGGACGCGAGTCGCGGACCGTGCCGGTCCAGGGCGCGGCCTCGGCGATCGCCGAGCTGTGGCGCGGGCTGCCCTAGTTCGTCCGGCCGTGAGCCCGATAACCAAGCGGCGGCTGTTCGGGATCGACCGCTCGGGGCCAAACCCGCCACAAACGCGCTCCGATCAGCCACTGAACCCGTGGACGCTGCCCAACGCCATCGGCTTCGTGCGTCTGGCGCTGATTCCGGTATTTCTGGCCATCGCCCTCTCCTCCAACGATGGCGAGACCGCGCTGGCGGCGGTTCTCTTCGCCGTGATCGGCTGGGCCGACTACCTCGACGGCTTTGTCGCCCGCCTGACCGGTCAGTACAGCCGCCTGGGAGCACTGCTCGACCCGATCGTCGATCGCCTGCTCGTCGTATCAGGAATGGTTGTCGTGTGGCACTTCAACCTCCTGCCCCGGTGGGCGATCGCGATCGTCGTAGCGCGTGAGCTGTTCATGCTCGCGCTGAGTCGCTACGCGCTCTCGCAGCGGATCGAGATCAAGATCAACTGGGCAGGGCGGCTGGGCGTGGCTCCGATCATGGGCGCGCCGTTCTTCGCCATGGCCGGTGTGCACTGGCTGGCGCAGATCCTGCTCTATGTGGGCATGGTGCTTACGCTCACAGCCACCGTTCTCTACGTGCGCACGGGCGTTCAGGAGGTTCGGCGCCGCAAAGTCTCAAGCTCAGCTTGACCCTCCGACAGCCAGGGGTATACTCGCCCTTCGCCTTGCCACTCAACCGCTCCGGCGGGGAGGATCTGATCGTATGGAGACGTTTCCCGATCTTGGCTCACTCAGTGACCAGGAACTCAAGGATCTGATCAAGCAGCTGACCGAAGAGGAGATGGAGATCTCCTACCGGCGCAGGATCCTGCACGGGAAGATCGACATCCTTCGCGCCGAGCTGGTCAACCGCCTACGCAAGAAGGACGAGAGCGGCGAGCTGGTGATCTCCGGGGCCGATGTGCAGCAGCTTACGGACATCCTCGCGGGGCGGGTACCGGCGGCGGAGTCCGACTAGAAGGGCGTCGAGCGCCTTGGCCCAGCACTGCCCAGAGTGCGGATTCGCCAACGCCGACGGTGCGAACTACTGCCAGCGGTGTGGTGCCTTTCTCGCCCAATCCGAGCCGCCGACCGGTGCGACGACGGCCACATACCGGGTTGGGGAGACGGGCGAGATCGAGGCGGTCGAGATCGAGGACGTCGTTGCCACCGGCGCTGCCCTGGTCATCCGAGCCGGCGGCGGCCGCGCGGGTGAGAGCTTTGCGCTGGAGAAGGACCGGCTCACCATCGGCCGGCGTCCCGATTGCGACATCTTCCTCGACGACGTCACGGTGTCGCGCGACCACGCGATCCTCGTGCATCGTGGCAGCGACTACTACCTCGACGACTGCGGCTCGTTGAACGGCACCTACGTCAATCGCAGCCGGATCGAGTCGCATCGCCTGTCCGACGGCGATGAGCTCCAGATCGGCAAGTACAAGCTCGCGTTCCTCAGCCGCTGATGTCCGTACCCGAGACCCGCAATCCCGACGTCGAGCTACCCGATCCCGCGGCCGACGACGCCAGCCCGCCGCGCCACAAGGCCGTGACGATCGGCAACGTCTGCAAGGCCCTGCACCAGGAATTCCCGGACATTTCCATCTCGAAGATCCGCTACCTGGAGGACCAGAAGCTGATCTCGCCGCGGCGCACCCAGGGCGGCTACCGGCTCTATACCCAAAACGACATCCAGCGGCTGCGAACCATCCTGCGGCTCCAGCGCGATGAGTTCCTGCCGCTGCGCGTGATCCGACAGGAGCTGGCGGCGGGGCGAAACGATCGCGAGATGGCCTCGCCCAGCGACAACCGCTCGCTGCGCCGCGCGGTCATGACCGTCCGCGACGCCGGCGCGATGTACTCGCTCGAGGATGTCGTCGAGGAGACCGGCGCCGACCCGAAGCTGGTGGGCGAGCTGGTCGAGTTCGGTGTGATCAAGGGCGAGTCGCGCGGCGGGACGAAGTACTTCGACGAGACCGAACGGGAGATCGTCCGGGCGGTGTCCGAGCTGGCGCGCTACGGCGTCGGTGGCCGCAACCTACGCGTCTTCCGCAGCTCGGCCGATCGCGAGGCGCAGCTACTTCAGAGCATCCTCGCGCCGGCCCTGCGCTCGCGCAATCCGGATCGGCGCAAGGAGGCGATCGAGGCGCTGGAGAATCTCGCGTCGGTCACCACTCACCTCAAGCACCTGCTGCTGATCCGCGATCTGCGCAAGATCGCCACCTGAGCTCCGGGGGCGGGATGGCTCTCGATCTGCGCTCGTACGTCCGCGAGATCCCCGACTTCCCCCAGCCCGGCGTGGTGTTCAGGGACATCACGCCGCTGCTGCTGGAGCCGCTGGCCCTCGACGCCGCCGTGGCCGGGCTCGAGGCGTTTGCCGAGCCGCTGGGGGTCGAGATCGTCGTGGCCCCCGAGGCGCGAGGCTTCATCCTCGGCGGGGCGCTCGCGCGCCAGCTGCAGGCCGGATTCGTCCCTGCGCGCAAGCCGGGCAAGCTGCCCTACAAGACGATGAGCGCCGAGTATCAGCTCGAGTACGGGATCGATGCGCTCGAGGTGCACGCCGACGCCTTCGCCGGTGGCCCGCGGGTCCTCGTCCATGACGACCTGGTGGCCACCGGCGGCACGGCAGCGGCGCTGTGCGAGCTGGTGACGGAACTGGGCGGGAACGTCGTGGCCTGTGCGTTTCTGATCGAGCTGAGCTTCCTCGGCGGGCGGGAACGCCTGGCCGGCCGCGAGGTGTTCGCGTTGATCGACTACGAGCGGTGAGGGCCGATGGCTGCCGCCCGTCGCTCGCGCACGATCCCCGCCCCGCTCAAGACGATCTGGGAGGTGCTGGAGGATCCCCATCACATGCCGCGCTGGTGGCCGGGAGTGAGGCGAATGGAGGGCGTCGAGGACGATCGCTTCACGCAGGTGTTTCAGACCAAGAAGGGCCGATCGGTGCGACTCGACTTCCACGTCCTCGAGTCCGAGGCGCCGCGCCGGCGGGTCTGGGAGCAGGAGCTGATCGGGAGCCCGCTTGAACGGGTGCTGGCCGAGTCGATAACCGAGATCGAGCTCGAGCCCGCCCATGACGGCACACGAGTGACGATCGAGCAGCATCAGAAGCTGCGGGGGTATTCGCGCACCGGCGGCTTCATGTGGCGTCGCGCGACGGCCTCCCGGCTCGACGAGGCGCTCGACAGCCTGGCCCACATCTGCGCCGGGGCGTGATAAAGGAGTGACGACCCGGTCCGTCGGGCCGTCACCCTGGCTGGTTGGGCGACGTCGATCCCTAAAGCCGTCGCCCGGCTTGGTGGGCGATATTCCGATCCCTGGGTCGCCCTGGCTGGGTGGGCAACGGATCGCTCCGTCGAGCCGTTTGCCCCGCTTGGGTCGGGCGGCATCGGTCCCTGAACCACCGCCCTGTTTGGAAGGTGACGGCTCGTTCCATCGAGCCGTCACCCGCGTCGGTCTGTCCTCAATCCGTTGAGGACTGCCTGCGCCCCCATCTGTGGGTGATTGCCCTGGTCCGTCGGGCGGTCACCCGGGTCGGTCTGTTCCCGCTAACGGGAACTGCCTGCACCCCCAGTCGTGAAGTTCTGTATTGAGTACCTGCCGGCGGTTGTTTCCGTCCCGCTCTGGGGCGCGAGCGCCGGGTTCACCGCGGCGAACTCGGTCATCTCGAAAGACTCGGCGGCCCGACGCAGGAAGTGAGCTGCCCTGGCCTTGCGCGAACGGTGATCGTGGCCCGTGGTATGGATTGCCGTGGCGGTCATTTCCTCTTCCCTTGTCCCTCTGTCTGCTCTCTCGCTCGATAGGTACATGATCGATTCTCAGGAGCCGTGCGACCATCGTCCGGCCGGATGAACCGCAGGACGAACCGTGGGTCCTCCGATCGGAGGAGCTGCCAGCCCCGATCGGAGCGCGGTCAGCGACCGATTGGCGAATTGGGGAGGCGCGCCGCGGCGACCGTGCCGCCGTCGGGGCGGGGCGCCACCTCGAGTCGGCCGCCGGCGCTTTCCAGCCGCACGCGCTGGGATGCCAGCCCGATGTGGCCGTGGGTGAGCCGGTCGGCCAGGACCTTGACGTCCACGCCCTGGCCGTCGTCGGTGACGGTCAGCAGGCGCTCGTCATCGGAGTCGTGGAGCGCGACGGTCACGTGGTGGGCGTCGGCGTGTCGGACGACATTGCTCAGCAGTTCGCGGACGACGCTGTACAGCAGCCGGTCCTGATCGTGGAGCCGCGGCAGGTCATCGAGGTCGAGCGTGAGCTCGAACCCGGCGCGCATGGCCGATACCTCGGCCACCTGGCGCACGGCGGCCTCCAACCCGACCTCCTCGAGCACGTGCGGGTGCAGCTCGAAGATGGCCGAGCGCAGCTCGTGGACGACCTCGAGCAGGTTCTCATCCGCCCGTAGCAGCCCCTCGTCCTCGGGCAGGTGGGCTGCGGCCGCCTCGAGGTCGTGGCGGGCGGCGAGCAGCGACTGAATCGGGCCGTCGTGCAATCCCTCGGCCAGGGTCCGGCGTTCGCGCGATTCCGCGTCCAACACCTCGGTGACCAGCCGCTCGCGGTCATCGACGAGGCCGGCGATCTGTCGCGAGCGATGCGAGATCCCGGCCGAGAGGGCCGCGCAGGCGATTCCGATCCAGGCCAGGATGCCCGCGTGCAGCGCCACGAAACCGGGGACGTTGCCCTGGTTGACGCCGATATTGAGAAGCGGGTCCAGCGAATAGGCAGCGACGACGATAACCGTGACCAGCAGCGTTGTCCGCCACTGGTAGCGAAACGCGGCCGCCACCGGCACGAAGAAGTAGCCGAGCCGGGTGAGGGAGAACGGACCGCCCGACAGGCTATCCAGCGCCGTAATCACGACGACGTCGATGATCATCACGGTGATCGCGGCCGGATCGCTCAGCCCGTGCCCGCGGGTGAACCAGACCAGCCCGATGCTCCATACCGCGTAGACGCCGAGCACGATGAAGAACGCGGTGGCGTGATCGCGGGGCGGAGGGAGCTGCTCGGCCCCGGCAAACAGCCCGACAGCCGCCAGCCTCAACCACGCGATCCCCTGGTCGGCGCGGCTCGTGTATTCGCGTCCGATCGCCTGCAGCTGCGAACCGCTGCTCATTCGATCAGGCCGCGCCGCATCGCTTCGGCGACGGCGGCGGCGCGATCGGAGACCCCCAGCTTCTCGTACATGTGACCGACATGGGTCTTGACTGTGCTGGCGCCGAGCATGAGCTCGTTGGCGATCGCAGGCACGCTCTTGCCCTGGGACATCAGCGCCAGGATCTGGGACTCGCGCTCGGTCAGGACCGGGCCCTGGCCGGCGGCGTGCCGGCGCAGCTCCTGCACCAATCCCGTGGCCAGCGTTGGCGGGACCACCGTCTCGCCGCGCGCGCAGGCGAGCACCGCATCGAGGATCTCGGTCTGGCGGGACTCCTTGGGTAGATAGCCGGCGGCACCCTGCTCGATGGCGCGGTAGACGAGCGCGCTGTCGCTGAAGGCCGACAGCACGAGCACTCGCGTGGGGAGGTGCTCGCGCGTGACCGCGCGGACCACCTGTGCGCCGTCGAGCTCGGGCATGCGGTAGTCGATCACGGCAACATCGGGCCGGTGCTTCTGGATCGCCTCCAACGCCTCGCGCCCGTTCTTGGCCTGGGCGACGACGAGGACCCGTCCGCTGGCCGACAGGCCGCGGGCGACACCCTCGCGGTACACCGGGTGATCGTCACCGACGACGACACGGATCGGGCCTGCTTCCGACATCCGGTGCGATCGTATAGCTCTTAGGAGACGCCGGTCAGAGTGCCCTGAAGAACGATCTTGCCCGGTTGCTTGGGAGCCTGCTGCGTCTCCAGCGTGACCAGCAGCGTCTTGTAGTGCCCCGCGTTGGCGGGCAGCGCCCCGGCGGTCGAGAGCTTGCCGCTCGTACCCACACCAGGGTTGACGAAACCGAGCAGGTGGTTGTCCGTGTTGGAGTTGAACAGCCAGACCGCGTACGCATCGTGCTTGCTGTTGGCCGGAATGCTCTGGCCCTGGACGATGATCGCCGTCTGGCTGCCGCGCTTGACCACGAAGGCGGCGCCCTTCGCCTTGCTGCCGCTGAGCGGCGGCGTCAGGTTGATCTGGCCGACGATCTGGGGCGTGCTGGTGGCCGCGGTGCTGGTTGCGGTGGACGCGGCGGTTGATGTGGTCTGCGGCGCTGAGGCCGCGGTGCTGCTGGTCGTGCTGCTGCTGTTGCCGCTCGAGCCGCTGGCCGCGAGCACGATCACCACGACGGCGACGATCACCAGAGCCACCACGCCGAGCAGGATGGCCCCGCCGCGACGCGAGCTCCGGGGTCCGCGCGCCTCCTGTTGGCTCGCCGGCTCGGGGCGGCCCAGCGCCGCCGACGCGGCGGCCTGCTCGCGAGCTCGTGTCGGCTCGGTCTCGGAGCCCGCCGCCACCGGCTGCCCGCGCCCGCGCTCGACGGGGATCTCAGGCAGGGGGTGGGTGGCGACCGGCGCGAGCTCGGAAGCGACCACGCGAGCCCAGGCGCGCTCGGCGGGCGAATCGGCCAGCCGGTCGGCCGTGTCCTGGCTGACCCGCGCCGGCAGTTGTCCGAGCAGGTAGTCGGTGATCAGGGCGCGCTGCTCGGGAGCGACGCTGGTCTGCGGTCCGAGCGCGTCGAACGCGGCCAGCGCACGCTGTCTGACCGCGGCCCGATCGATCGAGAGGAGCTCGGCGATCTGGTCGTATGAGCGGCCCCGCTGAAGCACAAGCTGCAGCACGGCGCGCTGGTCATCCGGAAGGTTGTCAAGCGGGGCCACGAGTCGTACGTAGCGTAGAGAAGGTGTCCGCGGAATGATCCGGCGCAGCGAACCATTAGGGTGCATGTCGATGAGGATTCCCCTGCCCAACGAGGCGGCCGTCGGCTTCGATGCGCTGTACGGACTCGAGCTGGTCGAGGTGGGCGGGGACGTGGCCTGCGGCCGAGTGGTGGTCCGAGATGAGCTAAAGCAGCCGGCCGGGCTCGTCCACGGGGGCGTCTACGCCGCTGTGGCGGAGAGCCTCGCCTCCTACGGCACCGCGCTCGCCGTGATGCCCGAGGGTCGCATGGCCATGGGGCTGTCCAACAACACAAGCTTCATCCGGCCGATCACCGGCGGCACGATCCACGCCGTGGCCCGCCCGCGCCATCGCGGGCGGAGCACGTGGGTCTGGGAGGTCGAGCTCCTCGACGACGACGATCGGCTGTGCGCGCTCGTCCGCGTGACGATCGCGGTGCGCCAAGCGCCGGCGGATTGAGCGTCGGCGATGCATGAGACGGCTGAAGACCTCGATGTCCTTCAGCAGCTGCTCGACCGTAGCTTCGCCGCTGCCGGACCGCATCTGCTGAGCATCATCACGCCCGAGCGCCGGGTGGGGGCGAGCGAGCTGGTGGCGCGACTGACCGGCATGACGCTGCTCGTGCTGGCCACCGTGACCGCGGATGGGCGCCCGATCTGTGGTCCCGTCGACGGCATCTTCTACCGCGGCTCATTTCACTTCGGGAGCTCGCCCGACTCCGTCCGCTTCCGCCACATCCGCGCACGACCGCACGTCAGCGCCACCCACCTGCCCGCCGAGGAGTTCGCGGTGAGCGTGCACGGGCGCGCGATCCCCGTCGACGTGGCCGCGCCGGAGGGCGCGGGGTTGCGTGAGACGCTGCTCGAGGTCTACACCCCGCGCTACGGCGAGAACTGGGAGGAGTTCCTCGACTCCGGTCCGGTGTACGCGCGGATCGACGCTGAGCGGATGTTCACGTTCCGGATGGTCGGAACGTAGCGCTGCCTCACGGGGCGCCGCGCCCGAGCAGATCCTGCGCAAACGCCTTCAGGCGGGGGTCACCGGCACTCTGGACTCGGATCAGGTGCGTCCAGGCCAGCCCGATTACACCCGGCGTGCCTGGACGGCGGGCGAGGATCACCGCCTGGCCGGCGGTGGCGAGCGCGGGCGTGAACGGCGACGCGACGGAGTTGGCCAGGTCCCTCAGACCGTGTGGGGGGACGCGTCCGCCGTACATGATCACGATGTTCCCGGTCTGGAGGGCCTGGAGCAGCTGGTCGTTGTTCAGCTGAGCCTCATCGTGCACGACCGGCTCGGGGATGTGCGGGCCGCTGGTTGGTGGATTGGAGTTGTACGGCGGGGTGAGCTGGCCGAGATGCAGGCGCGCGTGTCCGAGGTCGGGGAATACCTCGCCAATCGCGGTCGTGGATCCAGAGATGCCGGCCTGGTCGCGCTGGGCGAAGAACCCGGAGAGCAGCGCGATCAAGCCGATCGCCAGGAGCAGTGAGGCGACCGCGATCGCGGTCCGCTCGAGCGCGACGCTGATCCTCACTCGGCGGCGGGAACGACTCGCGGGCGGGACCCGCCGGAGCGTGCCCGCTCGACGTCTGCGCCAGCGGCGCTTGCCAACTCCTCGATCGAGAGTCGTATCTCCTCCGCGAGAGCCTCGACGTCTGGGAGGCCATCGTAGTCGGCCAGCAGCCCGAAGTTCAGCTGCCCGTTGTAGCTCATGATCGCAATTCCCAGCGCCGTGTTCTCGGTCAGCGGGACCATCGGGAACAGCGCCTCGAGCTCGCGGCCGAGCATAAACAGCGGGATCTGCGGGCCGGGAACATTCGTCACGACAAGGTTGAACAGCCGCTGATGAGCCTGCAGGCGCGACGCCTGCGCGAGGATCGTCGGCGGGGCAAACCCGGACAGTCCGGTCAGGAGCTGGGCGCCCACCGCCTGGTCGGAGTCCTTGAGCGCCTCCATCGCGTGGCTGATCTCGAGCAATCGCTCCACGGGGTCGAGGATCCCCACGGGAAGCGGCGCCCACATCGCCGCGACCCGGTTGCCGAGCGCGCCGCGCTCGACGTCGGCTCGCACGGAAACGGGGACCATTGCCTTGAGCACGACGTCCTCGGTGTCGTGACCATGCAGGCGCATGTCGCGCCCCAGGGCACCGGTGACGGTCGCCAGGACGACATCGTTGACTGTGCCCCCCAGCGAGTTCTTGATCGCCTTGAACTGGGCCAGGTCTCCCCGTACCCAGGTGAAGCGCCGGTGGGGGCCGATCCGCACGTTGAAGGGACTCGGCGGCGCGCTGCGAAGACCGGTCCAGGCCATCGCCCCGACCCCGGCGAGCGCGCCTCCGATCCGGCCGGCGACGCGTCGCGGGCCTCGGAGCGTGGCACGGGCGCCGCGGACGATCTCGGCTGGAACCGTGGTTCGCTCGAGCAGCGCATCGGCCAGCAGCTGTGCACTGCTCGGCAGCGGGCGCGCCACCCACTCCTGTTCGGGCGGCGCCACCGGCAACGGGTCGGGCGAGGTGTCAAAGAGAATCGTGGCGATGTCCACGCCCGAAATGCCGTCGACCAGCGCGTGATGGGTCTTGGACAGGATCGCGAAGCGATCGTCCTCGAGCCCCTCGACCAGCCAAAGCTCCCACAGCGGCCGCCGGCGATCGAGCGCCTGCGAGAACACGCGGCCGGCCATTCGCTTGAGCTCCTCCTCACCGCCCGGGCGCGGCAGCGCCGTGTGGCGCACGTGGTAGGTGATGTTGAAGTGCGGGTCGTCGACCCATACCGGCCGACCCTGATTCAGCGGCACGAACGCCAGTCGCTGGCGGTAGCGCGGCACGAGATGAAGGCGGGCTCCGATCTCCTGCACCAGGTCGTCATAGTCAGGCGCGGAGCCCTTGAACACCATGCACCCGGCCACGTGCATGTGCGCCGCGTCGCGCTCGAGGTGGAGGAACGAGCTGTCGAGTCCGGTCAAGCGGTCCGGGTTCGGCACGCTGGAGATTCTTGCAGGCCAACGCCGGGCAGCCAGATCCCGGGCTGCGCACACACAGGCGGCCGCCCCGCAGGCGGCCGCCCCTAAACGCCTCTGTCGTCTGGATCGCCACCGGATCGCGGCTGAGGGAGGCAGGCGCCACGGTTTTCGCCCATCTGGCGTCCGAGCGATGCTCAATCTCCTCCGAGTTGGACGGGGAGAAGTGTGACAGCCGTCACACTTCTCCCCAGCTGGGCCTGCCATGCTCGCCGTTCGTATTCGACCCTGCCGAATCGCTCTTGCTCGGTGCGAGAGCGAGCGGGGGACCCACTGCCGGGGCTCAGCAGTTCCACCCGGCCGGGGCGAATCGGCTGCGCGGCAGTTGCCGTCTGCGGCCGTAGCGACGGACTGAAACCAACGCCGCTGGGCGTTGTGGAGGTCGGCCGCGAGCCCGACAGCTAACTCCGTAGGCGCCTGGTCGAAGAAGTCAAAAGGAGGTCCTCTTGACGAGGTCCAGGCGCAGAATGCGCAAGTTGCGCCCGACCCACGCGGTCGCTGGCGCATTGATGTTGGCAATTCCGACTTCGGCGGTCGCGCTCTCGGCCGGAGCTGCTGATGCCCAGAGCGCGATCCAGATCAAGGTGAACGATCGCCACCTCGCCTTCGGCCAGGACCTGCGTGTGACGGGCAATGCGTCCCCCGCGGAGGCCGGTCGGAGCGTGCTGCTGGAGTTCGCGCCCGCCGGGAGCAAGCGCTGGCAGCGCCTGAGCTCGACCACGGCCCATCGCGACGGCACCTTCAAGTTCGTCGTCTCGTTGAAGAAGTCGGGGCTCGTCCGTGCGGTGGCCCAGAACCCACTGCCGCCGCGCACCGCGTCGGTGCGCAACCCGCAGAGCCCCACTGCGATCGCCCCGAGTCACTCGCGGCCGATCGCCGTGGCCTCCCAGCTGCATGTCCGCCACCGGACGCGCGACGTCCTCGACGGTCAGTCGACCGCGGTCAGCGGTTGGCTCCTGCCCGAGGTCGGCGGCCGCAAGATCTATCTCGAGGGTCGCTCCGGAAGGCACTGGCACTGGCTGGCCTCGACCCGAACCGGCCGGCACGGAGGCTTTCGCCTCCACTACCGCGCGAACGGCCTGGGCAGCAAGCACGTGCGCGTGAAGTTCACGGGCGACCGGCTTAACGCCGGTAGCACGCGCGGTGCCGGCAAGCTCACCGTGTTCCGGGAGAGCCTCGCGTCGTGGTTTGAGGACGCCGGCGGGACTGCCTGCGGCTTCCACGCCACCTACGGCGTGGCCAACAAGGAACTGCCCTGCGGCACCAAGGTGACGTTCCGCTACGGCGGGCGCCAGGTCACGGCGACGGTGGAGGATCGCGGCCCCTACGTGGGCGGACGCGAGTGGGATCTCAACCAGAACACGGCGGCCGCACTCGGCTTCGGCGGCGTCGGCATGGTCCGGTCGACGCGCTAGCGCGCGACGCCCTCGCCACCTCGGGAAGTCCTCGCCGGACAGCTTCAGCGTCTGGCGGGGGACCTACCCTCCTCATATGGATCGCTGCGTCGCCCATCTCGACATGGACGCGTTCTACGTATCCGTCGAGTTGCGGCGGCGCTCCGAGCTGCGGGGCAAGCCGGTCATCGTGGCCTGGAGCGGCCCCCGCGCCGTCGTCACCACGGCCTCCTATGAGGCCCGGCGCTTCGGCGTCGGCTCGGCCATGCCGGCAGCGCGAGCCCGGCGACTGTGCCCGGATGGGATCTTCCTGACGCCGGACTTCCCGTACTATCGCGAGACATCGGCGCAGGTCATGGAGATCGTGCGCACACACGTGGAGACGGTCGAGATCGTGGGTCTCGACGAGGCGTACCTGGAGCTCACCGGCCTGCCCGCGCCACACGCCGCGATGCGCCGCGTGGCGACCGAGATCGAGCAGCAGTCCGGCCTCGGATGCTCGATCGGTGTTGGCCCGAGCAAGCTTGTCGCCAAGGTCGCCTCCGATGCTGAGAAGCCCCGCGGCTTCGTGGTGCTCACTCGAGAGCAGGCGTGCGCGCGCTTCTCGAGCGCGCGGTGCGGGCTGGTACCCGGCATCGGGCCAAAGACGGTCGCGCGCCTGCAGGCCGTCGGCATCAACACGCTGGGCGAGCTGGCGTCCGCGCCGCCGGGGCCGCTGGCCGCGCGGTTCGGCTCGCGCTTCGCGGGCGAGCTACAGCGCCGGGCCCGGTTCGAGGATGACTCGATCGTTACCCAGGATCGGAAGGTGATCTCCGAGTCGCGGGAGACGACGTTCGACTACGACATCGCCGATCCGGAGCGGCTCGAGCGCGTGCTGGAGGACCTGGTCGGGCGGCTGTGCGCCGGGCTGGTCGAGCAGCAACGCTGCGGACGGACGATCGGGATCAAGGTCCGGCTCAACGACTTCTCCACTCACACCCGCGCACGCACGCTCGCCGAGCCGGTGAATTCAGCCGATCGGGTCGGGCCGGTGGCGCTCGATCTGCTGCGTCGGTTCGCGCCGTCGCGTCCCGTGCGGCTCCTCGGCGTACGCGTGGCTGGGCTGGCGCCGGCGCCGCAACATGCCGACGAGCAGCTGACCCTGGCGGTCTAGCTAGCTATCAGTAGAGCGCCGAGGCGAGCCGGCGCCGCGATTCGCGGGCCAGTGGGTGCTCGACCCCGAGTTCGTCGAGGATGCCGACGATTACGCGGCGGATATCGTCGCGTGCGCCATCGGCGGCGGGGAGGGCATCGAGCAGCAGGTCAAGCGCTCGTTCCTGATCGCCAGCATCGAGCGCGTCGAAGGCGGCCAGCAGATCCGCCGGGCCATCGCCGTTCGCCTGTTCGAGCTTGATCCGGGCGGCCAGGCCGTCGGCGGCGAAGTTGCCCGGCACGCGCCCGAGCAGGTTGAGAGCTTCGTCGTCGTCGCCCCGCCCGTGGAGGATCTTGGCCAGAGGCACGACCGCATCGGCGCGGCCTGGCCCGAGCTCGATCGCCTGGCGAAGCGACTCCTCGTCGCCGCGCTGCACGAGTCCGTCGGCCTCCGAGGGCAGGAGCGCGTCGAGGAATCGCTCGACGGCCGCCGGCGGCTGGGCGCCCACGAACTCACTGACCACCTGGCCGTCGCGGAATGCCTTGACAGCCGGGATTCCCTGGATCTGGAAGGTCCGGGCGAGCATCGGGTTGGCGTCGGTGTCGACCTTGACCAGCTCGATCTTGCCTGCGCGCGCCGCGACCGCACGCTCGAGCAGCGGTCCGAGCTGGCGACACGGGCCGCACCACTCGGCCCAGAAATCGACGACGACGGGCACGACGCTCGAACGGTCGATTACCGCGGTCTGGAAGTTGATTTCGGTGACGTCCATCCCCTTCGATGGTAGCGAGGACGATCGGGCAAACCGGGCGTCCGGGCGCCGATGCTCGGTATGTATTAGAACCCCGCGGGGTGGCCGACAGGGTGATCGAACGCGACGGAGTGCGGCTGGCCGTCCAGGACGACGGCGAGGGCCAGCCGGTCGTGCTGCTCCACGGTCTGACCGCCACGCGGCGCTATGTCGTCATGGGCTCGAAGGCCCTCGAGCGCTCGGGCCACCGCCTGGTCGCCTACGACGCCCGCGGCCACGGCCAGTCGTCGCCGGCGCTCTCGCCGGACGGCTACACCTACCGCGACCTCGGCCTCGACCTGGAGGCGGTGCTCGACCAGCTCAGCCTGGAGCGTGTCGTCCTCGCGGGCGCCTCAATGGGAGCGCATACGCTCCTGTGGCTGGCCCTGAATGCGCCTTCGCGGGTGGGGGGCCTGGTGGTCATAACGCCGGCGTATGAGCCTCGGCGTGTGCTGGACGCGCGCTCGCTCGAGCGCTGGGACGCGCTAGCCGATGGGCTGCGGTACGGCGGTGTCGAGGGATTCGTGCGGGCGTACGGGGAGCCGAAGGCCCCGGAGCGCATGCGCGAGACGGTGTTGACCGTGATCCGCCAGCGGCTGTCACGGCATGAGCATCCCGAGGCGGTGGCCGACGCATTGAGCGCCGTGCCGCGCTCGCGACCGTTCGGTGCCCTGGCGGAGCTCAGCCTGATCGGTGTACCCACCGCCGTGGTGGCCAGTGCCGATGAGGCCGATCCCGAGCACCCGCAGGCGGTGGGGGAGGCCTACGCGGCGGCGATCCCCGGAGCTGAGCTGGTCCTCGATGAGCCGGGACGCTCGCCGATCGCCTGGCAGGGGAGCCAATTGTCGAGGGTGATCGCGGCGCTGGCGGCCAAGGTATGAGCGCCACGGCCGGTTATTCAGGCACGCCGCTGCCACGGAAGCTGGGGATCAAGCCGGGCGCCCGGCTGGGGTTGATCGGCGCGCCGCCGGATTTCGAGGTCACGTTGGGCGAGCTGCCGCCGGGAGTTGAGGTCCTGCGTCGCGCTCGCCGCCCGTTGGACGTGATCGTGGCCTTCAGCGTGCGACGCGCCGTGCTGGCGCGCCGGCTCCCTGCGTTGCGGGCTGCGCTCGATCCGGCCGGAGGGCTCTGGATCGCGTGGCCCAAGGGCAGCTCGGGGGTCGACACCGACCTCAGCGACGGCGTGGTCCGGGAGCTCGGGCTGGACGCCGGCCTGGTCGACAACAAGGTGTGCGCGATCGATGCGACGTGGTCGGGCCTTCGCTTCGTCTATCGGCTGCGCGACCGACCGTCGTAGACGGTCAGCCGAGCACCACAGTCCGCGGGCGTGCGCTGGCCGGTGCGAGGTAGCCGTTGCCCTGGAAGTGGACCACCTCGCGCAGGTGGACCCGCCCGTGGGTACCACGCGGACGGTGCTTGAGCGTGGTCTGCAGCGAGAACGTGCAGTTGGGCTGGACGGGCGCGAGGTCGGAGGCGACCAGGCGCTTGCCGAGCAGGAACCGCACCGACACCGACTGCGTGCAGGCCAGCGCCGGGGGGATCCGCGCGGGACGGCTCACGTTGCCCGAGGTCATGAATACGAACGGAGCGGTCGAGTCGCGGTGAGGCCGCGTCGTCGCGTGCACATGGGGCACGGGGCGAGGCGTGGGCAGCGTCATGAACGACCCGTCGGCGCCACCCTGGGTCCGTTTTGGCGCCGTGGGCGTTGACACGGCCCTTGAGGATCGCCGACGTGCCCTTGATCGATGTGGCCGACACACCCGTCACCGACGGCGAGGACGATGCCCACGCCGAGCTCGCCAGAACACCGCTCAAAACCAGGACTCCAGCCAGCAGCTTCAGCAACCGGTACATCGCGCCTCCTCCCGTTGGACGGTCCACTTGGGGGCTGAATACCCGCCCGAGGGTGAGAAGTTGCGATGGATGCGCGGTTGACAGGCGGCGTCCGTGCCTCTAAATTAGAGGCATGACCGAATCAACCTTTGCCAGCCCTCGCCGTTCGCTACTGCTGACTGCTCTCGGCCCCTCTGAGCCCGCGGAACTCCTCGCCCACGACGTCGTGTTCTCGAGTCCGTTCGCCGAATACCACGGCCGGGAGGATGTTTCTCATCTGTTCCGGCTGATCGCTCGCGTGATCCAGACCCCATCGGTGGAGGGGACCGCAACCGACGGCACCTGGACGTACACGGCACTTACAGGAGCGGTGGAGGGGCGCGACCTCGACGCCGTGGTCAGGGAGCGGCACGACGACGCCGGCCGTCTGCAGCACGCGGTGCTGTTCCTGCGTCCGTATCGCTCGCTCCGCGCGGCGATGGACGCGATGGGGCGACTGCTCGCGGCGGAGCCGATGCCAAGCGCGCGATGACGCGTCGCGCGCCGCGACCGGGCCAACCGGTGGCGGCCTCGCAGAGCGGGCGGCCGATCATGGCCGCCTTCGACCTCGTGAGCCGGCGCTGGGCGTTGCGGGTCATCTGGGAGCTTCACCAGGCCGCGGAGCCGCTGACGTTCCGGAGCTTGCGCGAGGCGAGCGGAGGAATCTCCTCCAGCGTGCTGAGTACCCGCCTAGCCGAGTTGGGCGAGGTCGGCATCGTCGAGCACGCCGGAGGGTACGTGCTCACGCCGCTTGGTCAACGTTTGGTGACCAGCCTGGAGCCACTGCAGGAGTGGTCGCGTGACTGGGCAAACGAGCTTCAGCGATGACCATCTGAGGCTGCGAGCCGACCGGGCGCCTTCAGTGAGGGTGAAGCCGCCGCACGCGGTTGAAGATCAGCTGGATCGTGCTCGTCACGAGGTCGGGGTCATGGAGCTGAACGTAGTGACCGCTGCCCGTGGCGAACATGTGCGGGGTCTGTGGCTCGAGTGACGCCAGCCGGTTCTGGGTGATCGGCCAAACCCGCAAGAGCCTCCTGGCCACGTCCTTGGGGAAGCCGGGCGGCAACGAGAACTGCTCGGTCTTGCTGATCACCGCCAGCGGCATGCGCGGCAGCAGCTTTGCCCGCGCTACGTCCCGCATCGCGCCGTCTACGTCGATTGTCTCCCATCCGGGCTGGTGCTCGAGCGGGGTGCCGGGGAAGTTCAGCAGATGGTCATACCGGGGCCAGCGGGCCCCGAACAGCGGCTTGATGTCGGTGTTGAACGCGTCGACCAGCACCATCCCCAGCACCTCCCGACGGTAGGTCTGGGCGAAGTAGCGGTCGATCAGGCCGGCCATCGAATGCGCGACGAGGACGATGGGTGCGCGCAGGCCGGCACGCATCAGCAGCTCGTGCAGGTCGGCCGCGATGTTCGGCAGCTTGCGGGGCATCGGCACCGGCGTGCTGCGTGTCGTCAGCGCCGGCGGCTGCGTGTAGCGGATGGTCCCCGGCCGGTCGTAGATGCACACGTGCGTGAAGCGAGCCACGCCCTGAAATACCGACGGCGACGACGGCACCGGAAACGTCGTCTGGGTGAGGGTCCACGGATCCGACGAGTCGTGGATCCCGGAGTCCATGACCACGGTGGGGCTTCCATGGCCGGCGCAGTGAAGGTACAGCTTGCGCCCGCCGCCAATGTTGATCTGGCCGGAGAAGGTGCCGCGCCCAGGATTGCCGCGGGCTGCTGCCGGGGCCGGCGCGCAGCAGAGCGCGGCCGCGGCGATCAGCACGGCGAGCGGTATCCCGTGGATGCGCCACCTCACCGGCCAAGAATACGGTGACGCGTGCCAAGAGCCGCGACGAGGCGGGGCATTTGACGCGTGCGGCAGCCCTTGGGATCATCGCGGGCGCAGCGAGTTTCTTAGCGTCGGTGCTGGTCCAGGGAGAGGCGGGCCGGCGGCCGGCAGGAGAGGGGCCAAGATGGAAATGCGATACAGCAAGTCAGTCCTGATCGGGACGGGAGTAGCGGCAGGCCTTGGGTTATCGGTCGCGACACCGGCGCTGGCCAAGCACGTCGCCCCGAAGGTCGGACGCTGGACCGGCGGAATGACCGCCGGTCCGAAGTGCATCACGCCGCAGGGGCGCAAGCCGTGCCAGGTCCAGTTCGGCGTCCAGCCGAGCTCTCGCCACCGGGTCGTCTCCAACCTGCAGGTGGTCCTGTTGACGAAGTGTTCTGACGGCAGCACTGGGGGTACGTCGTTTTACGGCTTTGGCGCATCGGACAAGTACCCCATCGGGTCCGACGGCTCCTTCCACGGCAAGGGCAAGAACGCCCCATCGCTGAGCATCTCGATCAAGGGCACCTTCACCAGCGCGACCGAGGCGCACGGGACCCTGGAGGCCAGTTGGGACGAGAACCACGGGGGCAAGACGGTTTCCTGCCACACCGGGACCCGGAAGTGGAAGGCCCACTACGAGCGGCCGAAACCACTCCCAGCGGAGCTCTGAGCGGAGCCGCCTGCGGGGCGGCGTCAGCTAGGATCTTGCCCACGCCCGATGGATGGACGCGTGCCATGAACGGCTCGTCGGACCCGGCGAGTGAGTCGGTGGCTCACAGCGATGCCGTTCGTGTGGCAGAGCGCTATGTCGGCGCCTACGCGGATCGCGATCTTGACGCGATGCTCGCTGTGATGGACGAGAAGGTGGTGAGCCATCCTGCGCCGCTGTTTGGGCGTCGGCCACACTACGGTCACGCGGGCGTGCGCGACTGGTGGGCGGCGATGCAGGCCAGTGATCAGCCGTACGAGGTCCTGGTGAGCGAGATTCGCCAGGTCGAGTCAGATCGCGTGGTGGTGTTTGGGGAGATACGCGTCGACGGCCGCCCGCTCAGCCCCTGGGCGGTGTTGCTGCAGATTCGTGGCGGTCTGATCATCGAGTCGCGCTCCTATCTGAGCGACACGGGCTTGCTCGAGGAGCTCGGGTTGCTGCAGACGCGGTCGAGCAGTGCGCGACCGCCCGCCGGCGCAGCTCGTCGGACGTAGCGCGGGAGCGTTGCCTGCGCGCCGTTTCTCGGCGCGGCGGTCGCGATAGAGGCGAGGCCAGGATCCGGGGCCGTACGCACCGTCACGCCTCGTTGCTCCCCGGCGTTCATTTCAACGATGTCCGAGCTTCCGGGTCGCAAATTCCCTCATGCAGATCAAGCGCTCCAGGACCTAGAGTGCTTGGTCGTGAGGATCGCGGCGAGCTTCAATCCGATTCGCGCTCGGCTTGGCAGGCGACGGCGGGACCTGGTGTGGATGTGGGGATTGCGCGGGCTGCCGCGTCGTGTGCTCTGGTTCCAGTGGCGCGCGCGCCAGGTGGCTTGGGGCACCGATGATCTGTTCAGCCTCGCGTCGGCGACGTGTCCGGGGAAAATGCGGGTGTTGCTCGAGTCTGCGAGAGGGTGCAGGAGAGCCGTCGAGCTCGGCACCGCGACCGCGTGGACGGCGATCACCCTCGCGCTCGAGGACCCGCAGCGCTACGTGGTGACGTATGACCCATTCGAACGACCGGAACCGCAACGCTATCTGGCGCTCGTTGAACCGGACGTTCGGTCGCGTGTCGAGCTGGTGATCGCGACGGGCTCGAGCGGACCCAGGGACCACATACCCATTGATCTGCTGTACATCGATTCGTCGCATGAGCGCGAGCAAACCGTCGCTGAAGTCCGGGCGTGGCAACCGCATCTACGGCCGGGCGCACTCATCGTGTTCGATGACTACGCCAACTCGGACTTCCCGGGCGTCCGTGACGCCGTCGAACAGCTCGGGCTAGAAGGGGAGCGACGCGGCGCGCTGTTCGTGCATCGGCACGACGGGCGGGTCGCAGCCACGAGTATCGGCCGGAGTTGATGCTCGATAGTCGGGGGTGAGGATGTGTGGACCGCCGTCTATGGGCTTGCGGACGCAATAGATGCCAGGTCGGGCATCCGGGGAGATCCGGACCGTCACCGTCAACTAGTGGCGGCTTAACGGCGGCATCGAAGAGGGGAGCGCGGAAACGGTGGGGCGGCGGCAGACGCGACGGCAGGAGTGCGACCGTGGCGGCGCGCCGGCGGCGGGGCACACCCGCGCCAGCCCGCGGCGCTCCGGTCACGGCGCTCGGTGTCTCCGAGACTGACTCCGAGCGGTGGCGCCCACGATCGTGGATTGGGTCATGAGCGAGATGCAGCCTGCCGGCCGCTGACCCCGACGGCGGACACGGTGCGGTTAGGGGCGGCTGTCGCGCTTGTTGACACGTCCCGTATGGTCTGCGGTCGTGTCCAGGCTAAGGATGGCTATTACCGCGGCGGGGGTGGTGCTGCTGATCGCGACTTGGACCGTGGCGGTTGCGCAGGCCAAGACCGAGGTGTTCAAGGTCGCCTATGCCGGCTACGGCCAGTTCGAGAACGTGTCGCAGATCGACGACGACGCTGGCTGCCGGCGGAAGGAGGACTGGGTCGGGCATTACTCGTTCCGGCAGGACTGGAAGGTCCGCGCCATCGTGACCCCGCACCGGATCGCGATCTACCGCCAAGCGCAATACGCGGGAGCGCCGGGCCTGCCGCAGTACCCGACCTCGCTCGAGGTGCAGGGCAGCCAGGTCCGGCAGCCGCGCGAGGACTGTGAATGGGCGGGCGGGCCGAATGACGCCTGCACCTACCAGTGCGGCGATGACAAGTCAGAGCTGCTGCTCGACCACGACCTGCACCTCGCCGATTTGCGCGGTTCGCCGAGCATCCTGTTCACCGCGCCGGCGTTCGTCGGATACAACCCCACCCTGACGGGGAAGGTCTCGGTCCCCTCGCTCAGGTCCATCGGCTGTTCGGCCTTCTCCTTCTCCGACGGGATGTACGCGGTCGGCCCCGACATCGCTGTGCGGATCCCGGTCAAGCCGGCAACGCTCTACCACCTCAAGCTCGGCCATTACTTCCGCGTGAACACGCGCCTGGGTCATTACACTTTCCGGCCCAGCCAGGTCGGGCACAGCTGCCTCGGGCTCTCCGACGGGCGGCCCGACTTCTGCACGGTGACCTCCGAGAAATACCAAGGCGAGTTTCTCCTCAAGCGCGTGCAGTAGCGCGGATCGGCGACGGCCGGCTCGGCTCAGGAAGGCTCGCGTATTCGCTTAAACCATTGAGGCACGAGCCTGCGCGCACCGCCAGAGCCGATGTTTCCCATTCCGCTGACAAACATCTGATCGTCGACACTAAGGCGGGGCCGAGCCTGCAAACACTGCTGCTGTTAATGCTCGATAATCGGGCTATCAGCTGCTCGCCGGGGGTGTGTCACGGCCTCACCGTCACGTACGTTGCGCCGCTGATTGTGTATTGCAGCGAGTAAGTCTGGCTCGAAATATGCGCAGGAACTCGATACGGCTGTTGGTGCTCCTTGCAGTCGTCGCTGTTGCTGCTGGGGCAGTTGGCCTAACAGCCGGGCTCGATGGGCCCGCCGTGGGTGGTGCGAAGACCGGCTCGCGGTTGCCGGATGTCCTTGGCCGTTCGGTCGCGCGGGCAAGAGCGCGGATCGCCCTAGCCGCGCGGCCGTGGCGGCTCAAGGTGAGGATAAGGAGGGTGAAGTCCGTTGTCCCAAGAGGCCACGTCGTCGCACAAATCCCTCTGGTCGGCACCTGTCTTCCGGCACGCGAATCACTTTGGTGGTTCCGACGGCGCTTAGGAGGAGCTGTGTTGCTAGCGCTAGATCGGGCGTCTAGGCGGCTGTGAGGACGCTTGCAGGGAGGGAGAAGGCGAAGCCGGGGTCTTCGCGCTCGGTCAGGCGCTTGCCATATTCGGAAACGAGCCAGCGAGCCAGGCGCTCGGGGCTTTCCTCGGTGGGGAATGCTTCGCGGAAGCGTTGCCAGTCGCGTTGGGCGCTGCGTTCGGTCTGTTTCCAGTAGGCGGCGTATTCGGCCTGGGTGGGGAACCCGTTCTCGGAGCGGCTGGCGGCGATCGCTAGGCAGCTGAGCGTGGTCAGGGCCTCGGAGGCTTTCTTCATCGCACGGATGCGTCCGTAGCCAGCGGCCTCGAGGTTGCGGAAGGCGACCTCGCCGAGGGTGGGGGTGCGGGCTGCCATGAGTACGAGTCTAAGCCCAGCACCCGCCAGATTCGTCGCGTCAGCCACGGTGGCGGAGGCCCATCACCAGGAGCCGGATGCGATCAAGCATCGAGGCGCGGCTGCCTGCCCGGTCTAGCGTGTCGAGGTCGCTTTGCAGCGCGCGGGCGGCGTTGACCAGTCGCCGTCGTTCCGCTCGGGAGAGCGCTTCCCAATAGTGGAGGCCGAAGCCTTCACGGCGGCTGAGCCAGGAGCGCAGCGGTTGGCCGCAGCGCAGGCAGTACTCGAACTCACGCACGGAACGATTCCATCGAGTCCCGCTGCAGTTGGCCAACGGGGACGACTCGGTCTGAGGGCAGTTCGTCCTCTAGTGAGATGCCCGCCTCGCGGAGCCACTGCACGCGGCGGCGGGCAGTCCGTTCGTCGGCATAGACCGCTCGTCCGTATTCCCGCAGGAGCTCGACACTGCCGACCAGCCGCTCGGCCTTCGCCATGCTCAGGTCCCCCCGAGCGACTTTGCCCGCGAGCTGCTGCACTGTTGCTTTCGGTCCTGCTGCGATCACGTTCTCGCCGCCTTTCACGTAGGTCTTGATGCTGCGGCCGTACTCACCGCTCAGATCCAGGCTCGCCAGCACTTCCGGCGCGAACCGGCTGGCTCGCGCGGGCCATCGTTGCGCCTCGTAGCGGAGCCGACGTCCAGGGGCGTGGGATCCTGACTCGACGCCCTTGTCGTAGAGCCGCTCTGTGACCTCGCGGGAGACCGCCTGGCGGACGTAGATCGTCTGTGGCTGCCCGTCGTTGCCCTTCCAGACATCAGCTTGCGCCGCGGCGGGCACATCCCTGCGACTGTGCGCAAGAACGCCAGTCCATCGCGGCCGTCCTCGAACGCGAACTCGTGCGCGAGGTCGAATCTGCGGACCTCGCCGCCCGGTGGCTCGTAGTCGCTGATCGGTTCGCCGGCCAGAACGTCGAACGCGGCGGCGGCCATGTTGCGAGCTGCCACCACGTCGATCGCTGGTCGCAAATTCCAACTGTGCGGGTTGTTGGTCAGCAGCGCGTCGACGCGCCCTTCCCACCAGAACATGCCCCGACCGTGAGCCCCGGCTTAGTCCCGCCAGGACCCGATTGGAGGAACAGGATGCCGCCACCCGCAGCCGGTCGATGTGGCTTCGAGAGCACCAGATCGGTCCAGTCCTCCGACATAGGCCGGAACGCGATCGAGCACGTATCCAAGCCCGAAGCGGTCACTTTTTGGTCGTAGATCGGCTGTTAGAAGAGCCGATCCAGACGGCAGAAGCGAGGCAACCAAGCATTCGCCAAATATGGCGGGTACCTTGGACGTATCAATACTGTCGCAAGCCGTCACATTTGGCGGCTCCAAACGGCGGGCTGGGGAAGGGACGGAGCGGGCCGCCGCAGGCCGTGCGTCACAAACCCTTATGCAGGTCAAGGGACCGCGACCCATCCGTCGCGGGTGGTCCTTCCAGGCCCTTAGAAGCGCTCCCATGTGTGCGGTCGGCATCACACAAGGACGAAAAGGCGGGCTGGGGAAGGGGGCGGAGCGAGCTGCGCCAGCCCGGGGTTCGACAATTGCCTCATGCAGGTCAAGGGCCGCGCTCCGAACGGCAAGTCACAGTGCCGTGGAACCTCCGCCTGCGGCGGGAACGGCGTGGCGGCGGCAGACGCGGCGGCAGAGTGCGCGCGTGGCGGCGCGCCGGCGGCGGGGCACGCCCGCGCCAGCCGGCGGCGCTCCGAGCACGGCGCCCACTGACTCCGAGGCTGTCTCCAAGCACGGGCGGCCGTCCGGAGGAGCGGCGGGGCCATGCCGCTTGACCACAGCGCATCCCGCACTAGCATCGATCGTCACATCGTGGCCTCGCAAATCATCAGCGCCGTAAATCTCCGGCGGCTCCTTGCCTCCATCGCGCTTGGGGTGGCTTTGCTTGTCGGGGGTGGCGTAGCGATCGCGGTCACCACCAGCCGTGATCAGACGACCACCACCGTGACGTTTCCAGCGAGCGACGGAACCACGGTGACAGGCGCAGATCCCGCACCACCAAACAGTGGGCCGGCCGCACGGCCTGGCAGTGTGGCGGCGAGCGGGACTCGCACCGTGACGTTTCCAGCAAGTGATGGAACCACGGTGACGGGCGCTGATCCCGCACCGCCAAACAGTGCTCCCGCGCCGAGGTAGAACGGCCGGCGGCGCCCCGGACACGGCGCTCGCTGGCTCCGAGGCAGTCTCCGGCACGGCGGTCTCTCCGAGCCAGCGCGTTTCGGTGCTGACTCGCGGCCCGCGCTCGTAGTGTTTGTGGCGATGTTGAGGGTAGGCGCGCTGATCGGTGTCGCAGCAACCTTTGCTGCCGGATGCGGTAGCTCCAACCATGATCATCGCCTAACGGCGACCACGTGTGGCACGCCTTACACGTTCTCGTTCTCAAGTCAGTCCCCGGTGCTTTCGGGGTCCTGCGCGGGATTGCTCCCGCGTGTCCCGCCGACGGTGGTGATCCACCTCGGGGAGCGGTTCTCGGTGGAAATCACGTCCGAGATGGACGGCACGCTGGACTTCCCGGTACCGGCGACTACCGCGAGCGCAATCCAGTTCGTCTCCCGGTCGGGCGCAACCGCTGCGTATCGGGGCTCCTCAGTCGGCACCGCGAACCTAATCGCGCACCGCACGCGATTCTGCGAAGCGCTTGACCCACGAGTCGGAAGCTGCGCTGTGCTGAAGATTCGCGTCGAGCCCTGAGAGCAAACCGAGCTCCTAAACGAACTCGCGGAGCCCGTGCAACGCCCGGTTTTAACGCTCGATAATCGGGCTTATGTGAACCGTGCTTCGCCGGCTCTCGCCGGTATCAAGTCCCGAGTGTCTGGATCAGCAGTTGCGCGACCTTACGACCGGAGTACTGCTGCTGGCCGGTGATGAGCCGGCCATCGCGGACGACAAAGGGCTTGAACAGACCTCCCTGGATGTAATTGGCCCGGCGTTCCTTTGCCGCGTCCTCGATTCGCCATGGCATGACCTGCTGACCGACGTAAGCGTCGGAGTAATCCTCCTCGGCATTGGAGAAGCCGGTCAGTGCCTTCCCAGAGATCAGGTAGGAGCCGTCGGAGAGCTTGACGTCGATCAGCGCCGAAACCCCGTGGCAATAAACGGCCACGAGCTTCTCCGCCTCGTAGAACGCGACGATCGCCTTGTGTAGGTCTTCGTTGCCACGGTAGTGAACATCGGCGACAGGCCACCCGCGACGACGAAGGCATCGAAGGAGTCGAGATCCTGGTCGGCGACCTTGGGCGTGTCAGTGAGCAACTCAACAAGCTCGGGCGTGTTGAAAAAGCCCATGCTGATCAGATCTTCGGAAGACTATTTACTCGGATCGCGTGGATCGCTCAGCTGATCGAGCTCTACCTTCCCGCCGTCCGGGCTCGCGACTGTTATCTCGTAGCCCACCTCGGAGAACTCGTAGTAGGGATGGGTAAGCTCCGCAGCCCAGAAGCCCACCGGCCATCCCACAGTGGTCGCGACGCTCGGATTCGCGACCACCATCAGAATCCGCTTTGGGCTCGAGCTCGTGCGATCGATCGCGGCGTGATGGTCAGCCGCTGAGGCCTGCACTACCATTCGTGCTCCTTCGAGTCGGCGGTGCGGAATCAGCGCCGGGTCGACGCAACGTACTCGGCAATCCTTGCACCAACAAGCGCGGCTTGTTGTTGATGAACAAGGAGAGCTTGGCAATGGTTCGCCTCGCGCGCGTAGACTAGGGTCGTTGTGATCCCGGATGCGGGTTTCGAGCTACGCCAGCTGCGGACCTTCGCAGCTGTCGCTGAGCGCCGCAGCTTTACCCGCGCCGCCGATGACCTGCACATCGCGCAACAGGCGGTGAGTCAACAGATCAGAGCCCTCGAGCAGTCGCTCGGTGTGACTCTGCTCGAACGCAGCTCGCGACGCGTCACCCTCACGCCGGAAGGCACCGTGTTTCTGGCGGACTGCAGCCGCGTGCTATCCGCCGCCGACCGTGCGAGCAGACGCGTGAGGGCCGCGGCGCGCGGTGAGAGGTTGTCCGAGATCTCGTAGAACTTTGAGTGGCGGTCCTCCCGCCTCGTCCGCTCCGGTTGGGAGCGTTCGGGGTTGCCAAAGAAGTCCGAGAGGACAGGAGGAACCGCCATGAAGAAGGTATCTGGCTCGAAGGTCGTTACGACCACGGAAGCGCTGGAGAGTCCGCTCCCTGCGGAGATCCAGGAGGCGCTCGGCGAGCTCGTTGGAGCCGCGAGGGAGGGATTGCTCGCGCTATCGGTCGGTCTGGGCCTGACCGTGGTTCATCAGCTGATGGAGGCCGAGATCGACGAGGTCGTCGGTCCGAAGGGGAACTGGAATCCGGACCGGACCGCGAAGCGGCACGGGCATGAGCGCGGGTCGATGACGCTCGGCGGTCGGCGCGTCGAGGTCAGCCGGCCCAGGATGCGCACGGCCGATGACGAGCACGAGCTGCCGGTGCAGACCTACGAGTACTTCGCCGATCGTGATCCGCTCACGCGGGCGGTAATGGATCGGATGCTCGCCGGCGTATCCACACGCAAGTACGCCGGCGTCGGCGAGCCGGTCGGCGAGGAGGTCGAGCAGGAGTCCAGCGCGACGTCGAAGAGCACGGTCTCAGAGATGTTCATCGAGCGCACCACGACCGCGCTTGGCGAGCTGATGGGTCGCCGGCTGGACGACGTGCGGCTGGCGGTGATGATGCTCGACGGGTTGGAGATCGCCGACCGCACGCACGTCGTCGCGCTCGGGATCTCGACCGAGGGCGTGAAGATCCCGCTCGGGCTCTGGGAAGGAAGCACGGAGAACGCCACCCTCGCTCGCACGCTGCTGGCCGACCTCGTCGACCGGGGCCTGGACCCCGAGCAGGCGATCCTGTTCGTGATCGACGGGGGCAAAGCGCTGTGAATGCAGTCGCGAACTTCGAGTTTGAGCGTCTGATCGACCGGATCCGCGGGCCGCGGAGAAAGGAATCGGTCGTGAGGTGTAGTACTCAACAGGCTGATGGCACTTCGTCGCGCCTACGCGGACGAGTATGCGAAGCGGGTCAACCGCGCCGCGGTGCTCGTGCGCGATCTCTGCCCGGCGGATGCGGTGCGGGCGCTGCAGACGGAGTTCGCTCTCTCGGAGCGCCAAGCGCGTCGGTACGTCAACGCGGGACTGGATCGGCCCGATGGTGTGCCGGTACCGGAGCGCACGGCGGTGTTCACAGTGAGGTTGGCGCCGTCGCTGATCGACGGACTGCGCGGCCGGGCGGGAGTGACCGGTCAGACGTTGAGCGCGGTGACGGCCGAGGCGGTGAATGCCTATCTCACTGGTGCTGGCGGGCGGGGCGGTGGCCAGGCGTCTTGAGATCGAGTTCGTCGGTGACCGGCTCGCCGGCGCGCGGCTGGCACAGGCGTACTCGGTGTTGGCGCCCGACCGGCGGCGTGTGATCGGCAACGAAGGGAGCAGTGATGAGCGGCAGCGACAGGCGGACCAACGACCAGTCGAGGATCGCGGCGATCTACGCGCGGGTGTCCACCGAGCGCCAGCGCCAAGAGCAAACGATCGCCAGCCAGACCGCCGCGCTGCGTGAACTGGCCGAGCAGCGCGGCCTGGTCGTCCCCGAGGAGCTGGTCTTCGAGGACGACGGGTTCTCTGGCACCAGCCTGAACCGGCCGGCGCTGGAGCGGCTTCGCGACCGAGCGTTCGAGGGGTGCTTCGAAGTGGTGCTCTGTCATGCGCCTGACCGGCTCGCGCGCCGCTACGCCTACCAGGTGCTGCTGCTGGAGGAGCTCGCGCGCGGCGGGATCGAGGTCGTGTTCGCGAAGGAACCCGAGCGATCCGGCTCCCCGGAGGACGAGCTGCTGCGCCAGTTCCAGGGGATGATCGCCGAGTACGAGAAACATTCCGCGCGCGGAATGTTTCTCGTTATGCCGCGCGTGCAGTTATGCCGACCGAGGACCGAAACTCCTTGCAGAATGCGCTGATCGCGCCCGCCCGCTCGGCATAATCGCGGTCGCTTCACAGAGCCTCCTCGCCGGATCTGTCCATGTCCGGAAGAGGAGGCACCTTGATCAAGGATCCGTTGCAGGTACGGGTGGCCGAGCCGCTTGCGCCATACGCGCGCGGCTTTTGCTTGGAGCTGGTCGAGCGCGGCTGGGCGCGGTCTTCCGCGTTGAACCAGATGAAGCTCATCGCCTGCCTGAGCCGCTGGATGGTGGGCGAGCAGCTCGCCGTAGCCGATCTGACGCCCGAGCGAGTGGAGCAGTTCGTCGGGTGGCGCGGCGCGGAGGGCTATCGGCACTTCAGATCGTCGCACGGGCTGGTGCCGCTGTTGTGCTACCTGCGTGTGCTGGGCGTCGCGCCCGAGCCGCCGGCGCCCTCGAGCGATGGTCCGGTCGACGTGCTTGTTGACCGGTACCGCGGCTATCTGCTCCGGGAGCGCGGACTCGCCGCGGGGACATTGCGCTACTACGCGCGAGTCGCGCGGTTGTTTCTCGCGGAGACCTCGGCGCCCGGCGGCGAGCCTGATCTTGCGCGCCTGAGCGCCGGGGAAGTCAGCAGCTTCGTGCTTGAGCAGTGCGCCGCGCGCAGTGCCGGCTCGGCGAAGACGGTGGTGATGGCGTTGCGGTCGCTGCTGCGCTTCTTGCATGTCGACGGGGTTACGGGTGAGGATCTCGCGGGGGCCGTGCCCGCGGTCGCTCCACAGCCCAGGTCGCTCCCGCGTGCGCTGCCTGCGGGAGTGATCAGACGGCTACTGGCCAGCTGTGATCGGCGCACGAGGACCGGTCGCCGCGACTTCGCGGTGCTGATCGTGCTGTCACGGCTGGGGTTGCGGGCCGGCGAGGTCGCCGCGATCGAGCTTTGTGACGTCGATTGGCGGCGTGGTGAATTGCTGGTGCACGGCAAGGGAGGCCGGCGGGAGCGGCTGCCGCTGCCGGTCGACGTCGGCCGGGCGCTGGCCGGCTACGTGCAGCGCGGCCGCCCGCGGGTTCCTGGCGGGCGGCTGTTCTTGCGGGTCAAAGCGCCGGCCGGTGGGTTGTCGAGCAGCGGGGTCAGCGGGATCGTGCACGCCGCATGCCGCCGCTGCGGGCTGCCCGTGGTTGGCGCGCACCGGCTGCGCCACACCGCTGCCACCGAGACGCTGCGCGCGGGCGCGTCGCTTCAGGAGATCGGACAGCTGCTGCGCCAGCAGAGCTCGTTCACGACCGCCATATACGCCCGAGTCGACCGCGACCGCCTCCGAGAGCTCGCCCGGCCGTGGCCGGGAGGTGTGGCATGAGCTCGCTGCGCCAGACATGCGATGAGTATCTCGCGCTGCGGCGCGCGCTCGGGTTCAAGCTCACGCGCCACGGCCGCCTGTTGCCCAACCTGATCGCATACCTGGACGCCGCCGGCGAGACGACGGTCACTACCCGGCTGGCTCTCGAGTGGGCGACCGTACCGGCTGGGCACCCGCAGGAGTGGGCTGTCAGGCTGTCGATCGCGCGCGGTTTCGCGCGCTATCTGCGCACACTCGACGGCCGCGCCGAGGTGCCGCCCGCCGATCTTCTGCCGCGCTGCCGTCACCGCCCGGCACCGTATCTGTACTCCGACGCGCAGATCGGCGGGCTGATGGCGGCGACGGACACGCTCGGCCTGCCGATCACCCAGGCGACCTACCGGACGCTGATCGGGTTGCTGGCGGTCACCGGCATGCGTATCGGCGAGACGCTCGCGCTGGACCGCTCAGACGTCGACCATCCGGCGGGCCATGTGACCGTCCGCGCCGGCAAGTCCAACGCCGCGCGAGAACTCCCGGTGCACGCAAGCACGCTGGCGGCGCTGCAGGAGTACGGCAGCGTGCGCGATCGACGCTGGCCGCGACCCAAATCGTCGGCCTTCTTTCTATCGGCGGCAGGCACGCGGCTGCTCTACCCAAACGTCTATCGCACCTTCCGCGGCCTGCTGATCCAGGCAGGACTGCCGGTGCTCGCCGACGGGCGGGTGCCCAGGATTCACGACGCCCGCCACAGCTTTGCCGTCAACACGTTGATCGACTTGTACCGCGCCGAGGTCGACGTCGCGGCTTGGATGCCGAGGCTGTCCAGCTACCTTGGGCACTCGGCCCCGGCCGGGACGTTCTGGTATCTGCAAGCGACACCCGAGCTGCTCGCCCTGGCAGCCGATCGGCTCGAGCGGGCGGAGGGTCGATCATGAGCCTGCTCGCACCCACGCTTGAGGCCTATTTCACCGAGCGGCTGATCGGCCAGCGCCGAGCGAGCCCGCACACGGTCGCGTCCTACCGGGACACGTTCGGGCTGCTGTTGGCGTTCGCGCAGCAAGAGACCGGCAGGCCACCCTCTCGCCTGCAGCTTGAGGATCTCGACGCGCCGCTGATCGGCGCGTTCCTCGAGCACCTCGAAACGACGCGGCACAACAGCACCCGGACCCGCAACACCCGACTGTCCGCGGTGCACTCGATGTTCCGCTTCGCGGCACTCAGGCACCCCGAGCACGCCGCGCTGATCGCCCGCGTGCTCGCGATCCCGCCCAAGCGCGCAGACCGGCCGCTGGTGACGTTCTTGACCGACGTCGAGGTCGACGCGCTCCTCGCCGCGCCAGACCGCTCGCGCTGGCTCGGTCGGCGCGACCACGCACTGCTGCTACTCGCGATCCAAACCGGACTGCGAGTCTCAGAGCTGATCGGTCTGCGCTGCCAGGACATCTCACTCGGTCGCGGCCCGCACCTCAGGTGCGAGGGCAAAGGTCGCAAGGCTCGCATCACCCCGCTCACCAGCCAAACCGTCGCGGTGCTGCGCGCCTGGCTGGCCGAACAGGACAGCGAGCCCGTCGGCCCGCTGTTCCCCGCCAGCCACCACGGCGGTCCGCTCAGCCGCGACGCCGTCGAGCGGCTGCTCACCAAATACGCGGCGATCGCCGAACGCTCATGCCCCACTCTCGAACAGAAGCGGCTCTCGCCGCACACGCTGCGCCACACCAGCGCGATGCGCCTCCTGCACGCCGGCGTCGACACGACCGTGATCGCCCTGTGGCTCGGCCATGAGACCACCCGCACCACCGACACGTATCTCCACGCCGACCTCGCACTGAAGGAAAAGGCGCTCGCGCGCACCACGCCGCCGCACACGCGCCTCGGGCGCTACCGAGCGCCCGACGGCCTACTGGCGTTCCTGGCCAGCCTGTGATTATGCCGACACCCACGCGCCCTCGACCCGCCTCTGAGCAGGGAGAACACGCGCCGCTGATCGTCATGTCGGCATAACTGCACGCGCGGCATAACGAGCGCGCGCAGATCGCCGAGCGCTGCCGGCGTGGGAAGCTGCACCGCGCGCGAGCCGGCGCGGTGTCGGTGCTGTCCAACGCGCCCTATGGCTACCGGTATGTCAAGCGGACCGAGCACGCCGACGCGTTCTTCGAGATCGACGAGCTCGAAGCGCCAACCGTGCGCGAGATCTTCGATCGCTACGTCGAGCGGCGGGAGTCGATCGTCGAGATCGGCCGCTCGCTCACCGAGCAGGGCGTGCCAACCCGGACGGGAACGGCGCATTGGGGGTCGTCGACGATCTGGGCGATCCTGCGCAACCCGGCCTACAACGGGCTCGCGGCTTATGGTCGCCGGCGCGTGACCGGCGAGCCCGCGAAACCGATGCGCATGACCCGCCAGCGAGGCAGGCATTCCGGTCGCTCGGCCTACGAGCACGTCGCGCCCGAGCACTGGCTGCGGATCCCCGTGCCGGCGCTGATCACCGCCGAGCAGCACGCGCTCGCTCAAGAGCTGCTTGAGCGCAACAGCCGGCTCTCGCCGCGCAACACTCGGAAGCCCTCGCTTCTGCAAGGCATCCTCGTCTGTCGCGAGTGCGGCCACTCCTATTACCGCAGCTCCACCCGCAGCAAGGCCGGGAACGTCCACCACTACTACCGCTGCTCGGGTGCCGACAGCTTCCGCCGCCCGGAGGGACGCGTCTGCGCCGCCCGCCCCGTCCGCCTCGACGAGATCGACGAGCTGGTGTGGAACCAGGTACTCGCGCTGCTGGAGAACCCCGAGCTGATCAAGACCGAGATCGACCGGCGGCTCAACACGCTTCGCGCCGAGCATCCAGCCACCCACCGCCGCGAAGGCCTCCAGCGCGACCTCACCCGCGCGCAGAACGCGCTGCGGAGGCTGATCGACGGCTACCAGGAACAACTGATCACGCTCGAAGAACTCCGCGCCCGGATGCCCGAGCTACGCCGGCGCGAAGCGACCCTTCGCACCGAGCTAGACGCGCTCGACGCCGAGCTATACGACGCCGAGACATACCTCAAGCTCACCGAAACACTCGACGCGTTCCGCGCCCGCCTCTCAGCCAACGCAGAGAATCTCACGGTCGAGCAGCGCCAGGAGATCGTGCGGCTGGTCGTGCGCGAAGTGCTGCTCGGCGATGACGACGTCACCGTCCGCCACTCAATACCAACCCCGACCGGCGGCCAGCCAAACGGTTCGCTACTGCATTCACAGAGTCAAAGCGATCCGCCGGGCGATCAAGGACGTGTTCGGCGAGCACGCGCTCGTGCACCGCTGTCACCGGCACTATCTCGACCCCCGGGTTATCCCGACCTGGGTCGATGATTGTCCGCAGTTAGCGCGGTTGGCGGCTTGAAGGTCGGGATAATCGGGTCGGCTGATCGACGGTCTGCTCTCAAACGACTTGAGAGGAGACCGCCATGGGCGATTTGTCGCGGATCCGGGTGACCGGACCGCTTGAGCCGTATGTGTCGGGGTTCGTCGCGGCGCTGGTTGAGCGCGGGTATACGCCGGTGTCGGCCGCGCATCAGGTGCGGTTGATGGCGCACGTGAGCCGCTGGCTGGCTTCGGAGGGGCTGGGGCCGGATGATCTGTCGCCGGCGCAGGTCGAGGAGTTCGTCGCGGCGCGGCGCACGGCTGGCTATGTGAACTATGTGACGCCGAGGGCGCTGGTGGCGCTGTTGGGGCATCTGCGGGAGGTGGGGGTTGTGCCGCCGGCCGGCGAGCTGCCGCTCTCGGAGGTGGAGGAGCTCCTCGGCAGCTATAGCGTTTGGTTGTGCTCGGAGCGCGGGCTGGCGTCTGTCACGGCGCGCAACTACGCCGACATGGTTCGCCCGTTCGTCGCCTCGCGGTTGAACGCGGCCGGCGAGCTTGATCTCCGCGGGCTCACTGCTGGGGATGTGCTCGCGTTCGTGCTGGCCCAGTGCCCGCACCGCCGGCCCGGGTCGGCAAAGCTGCTGGTCACGGCGCTGCGCTCGCTGCTGAGCTACCTCCACGTCGAAGGTGTGGTCGCGCGGCCGCTCGCGCCGGTCGTTCCCTCAGTTGCCGGTTGGCGGCTGTCGGGTCTGCCACGGGGGCTGGAGGCCGAGCAGGTGACGGCGTTGCTTGACAGCTGCGATCCCGAGACGGTGGTCGGTGTGCGCGACCTGGCGATCCTGAAGCTGCTGGTCCGGCTCGGGATGCGCCGCGGTGAGGTCGCGGTCTTGGCGCTCGATGACATCGACTGGCGCTCCGGTGAGATTCTGGTGCGCGGCAAAGGCAGCCGGCGCGAGCGGTTGCCGTTGCCGGTGGATGTTGGCGACGCGCTCGCGGATTATCTGCGCCGGGCGCGGCCGTTGAGTGCGGAGGGCCGGGCGGTGTTCGTGCGTGTGAGGGCGCCGCATCGCGCGCTGAGCGCCGCCGGCATCAGTCAGGTCGTGATCGCGGCCGGCCACCGGGCCGGCCTTGGTCGCGTGAACGCGCACCGGCTCAGGCACACGACCGCGACCGAGCTGTTGCGATCAGGCGCGCCGCTGGTGGAGATCGGGCAGCTGCTCAGGCACCGGTCGCAGCAGACGACCGCGATCTACGCAAAGGTTGACCGCGAGCGGCTCAGAGCGCTCGCCCGGCCATGGCCATCGCTGGGAGGCGAACGATGACCCAGCCCCATGATCAGCTGGGCGACTACCTGCGGATCCGCAGAGCGCTCGGCTACAAACTCGTGCGCACCGAGAAACTCCTGCTCCAGTTCATCGCGTTCCTGGGGGAGCGCGGCGAGCGCGTAATCACGATCGAGAACACGCTCGCGTGGGTGACGCTGCCCGGCGGCAGCGACAGCTGGCGGGCGCACCGGCTCTCGGCGGTGCGCGGGTTCGCCGCCTACCTCCACGCGCTCGATGACGCGCACGACGTCCCGCCGGCCGATCTGTGCCCGAGCCGGCCAGCGCGCGCGACCCCATACCTCTATTCCGCTCAGGAGATCGCCGCGCTGATGGCGGCGACAGTGATCCTCCGAGGCCGGCTGCGCCAAGCCACCTATCGGACGCTGATCGGGCTGCTGGCGGTGACCGGCATGCGCGTTGGCGAGGCGATCCGGCTGGACCGCGACGACGTCGATCTTGCGCATGGCGTGCTGACGGTCCGCGACAGCAAGTTCGGCAAATCGCGCGGGCTGCCCGTCCACCCCTCCACCGTGAAAGCGCTGCGCGGCTACGTCCGCGAGCGCGACCGGCTCTGCTCCGAGCCGACGACCTCGGCGGTGCTGGTCTCCCAAGCGGGAACCCGGCTGCTCTATTGCGCTGTGCATGCGACGTTCAAGCAGTTGCGCGACCACGCAGGCCTCAGGCCGCGTTCGGTGACCTGCCGCCCGAGGATTCACGACTTCCGGCACCGGTTCGCCGTGCAGACGCTGCTCGACTGGTATCGGTCAGGGGCCGATGTGCAGCCGCTGATGCCGCTGCTGTCCACATATCTCGGGCACACCCGACCGAGCGACAGCTATTGGTATCTGACCGCCGCGCCCGAGCTGCTCGAGCTCGCCGCCGCCCGCCTTCAACACACCGAAGGACGACGGTCATGAGTGCGCTCGCGCCGACCCTGCAAGCATGGTTCACCGACCGGCTGATCGCCCAGCGCAACGTCAGCCCGCACACGATCCGCGCCTACCGCGACACGCTCCGGCTGCTGCTCGACTACGCCCAGGGTCGGCTCGGACGCCAGCCATCCCAGCTCGACATCGCACAGCTCGACGCGCCGCTGATCGCCGCGTTCCTCGACCACCTCGAGACCGAGCGAGCCAACAGCATCCGCACCCGCAACATGCGACTCGCGGCGATCCACTCGCTGTTCCGCTACGCCCAGCACCGCCACCCCGAACACGCCCAGGACATCGCCCGCGTGCTCGCGATCCCGCTCAAGCGGGCCGACCGTGCGATCGTCACGTTCCTCGACGAGTGCGAGATCGAGGCGTTGCTCGACGCTCCTGACCGCAGCACCTGGACCGGCAGACGCGACCACGCGCTGCTCGTCCTGGCCGTCCAGACCGGGCTGCGCGTCTCCGAGCTCACCGGCCTCCGCTGCGGCGACGTTCAGCTCACCGCCGGACCGCACGTCCGCTGCGCCGGCAAAGGTCGGAAGAACCGGATCACGCCGCTGACCCCGACCACCACGGCCGTCCTCGAGATCTGGCTCGCCGAACGAACCGGCCGCCCCGACGAGCCCGCCTTCGCAACCGCCCGCGGCGGCCGCCTCACCCGCGACGCCCTCGACCACCGGATCACCAAATACATCGACATCGCCGCCCAACGCTGCCCGACCCTGCACGAGAAGCGAGTCACCCCACACACGCTCCGACACACCGCAGCGATGCGACTGCTGCACGCAGGTGTCGACACCACCGTCATCGCCTTGTGGTTAGGCCACGAACGGGTCGACACCACCCAGATCTACCTCCACGCCGACCTCGCGCTCAAAGAACGCGCGATCGCACGAACCACCCCACCCGACACCCGCCCCGGACGCTACAAGCCGCCCGACACGCTCCTCGCCTTCCTCCAAGCGCTCTGATTATCCCGACCCTTACCGGCCGAATCCGCCCACCACCCAAGCATTCAGCAGATCGAGTCGGGATAACCCGGGGGTCGAGATAGTGGCGGTTATCGCGACGTCGCGATAACCGCCACAAGGAGCGCAACGTGACCGACCTGCTCCCCGAGCGCGACCGCCCGGCGATCCTCGCGCGCATCCGCGGCGCGTGGGCGCTCAAGGACCCCGAGTTGGCCGAGCAGCGGCTCGACCTGCTCGCTTCGGAGCTCGAGCGGACGTGGCCTGACGCCGCCGGCTCGCTCCGCGAGGGGCTGCCTGAGACGTTGACGCTGATGCGGCTCGGGATCAACGGACAACTCTCAAAGACGCTGTGCTCGACGAATCCCTGCGAGTCGATGATCGAGATCGTCCGCTACACGCAGCGCAACGTAAAGCGCTGGCACGACGGCGACATGCGCAAGCGCTGGACCGCCGCCGGGATGCTCGTCGCCGAGCAGCAGTTCCGCAGGATCATCGGCTACCGCGACCTCGCCAAGCTCGTGATTGCGATCGAGCGAAACGCCGACCGCGTCAAACCCAACACGGCGGAGAGTGTCACTCACACTGACACTCTCGCTGCCGCTACCATGTAACTGTCAATCCGTGGAGACCGCCGCCGAAGTTCCACGACGATCCGGACATCCTCTCAGCGTCCTTGCCTTGGGCTTGTGGCCGTGATGGATTGCGCGCAGGAGGATGATGACCTTAAGCTTGTGCGCGCCGGCGCTCAGGCCCTTGGTTGACAGCTTGTGCGTGCCGAGCCTTGAGGTGACCAGGTTCGCTTTGTAGAAGGTGATCGTCTTGTGCTTGCCGTTAGCGGTGACGCGCTTGTGGTGCTTGATGCCTCGGTCGAGGAAGTAGCTGTAGCTCACGATTTTGGGTTCTCCTCACGGTTTGGGGGTGAACGGTAGGTCGATGGTGACTCCGCCGGCGCAGAGGTAGATGAGGCTGATCAGGGGCTCGGGCCCGTGGAATCCGTAGCTGCGATGGCTGATCAACCGGACCTTGGAGTTCAGGCCCTCGAGTCGGGCGTTGCTGAGCCCGAGCCTGATCGCGGCGAGGATCCCGTCGCGGTACTTGCGGATCGTGCGGGCGAGTTTGACGAACGGTCTGAGCTTCGATTTCGATGCCCATGCGAGCCAGGCGGTGAGGTGCTCGTTCGCGTTGCTGGGATCGGGCAGGTGGTAGAGCAGCCGCAGTTCTTCCTTGAGCAGGAACGCGCGGTAGAGCCGCTTGTTCGTTTTGGCGACCTCGGCGAGCCTGGCGAGCTGCTGCTCGGTCTGACGCTCGGGCGCTTTGAGCAGCGACCAGCGGGCGTGCTTGATCCAGCGGCCGCCGGGGGTCTTGCTCTTGCCGTGCTCGTTCCACTCCGCGCGGCGGACGTCGTCGATGGCGCGGCTGGCGAGCTGGCACACGTGGAACGGGTCGAACACGACCTCGGGCATGAACCGCTCGTCGGTGTCGGTGACGGCCTTGATCGCGTTCTCGTAGCCGGCGCTCATGTCGATCGAGATCGCCTTGATCGTGTGACGCCGGTCGCCGAGCAGCTCGAAGAACGCCTGCAACGTCTTGGCGTCGCGCCCGGGCTTGGCCCACACGATCGCGCCGCGCTCGTGGTCAGCGACGCACGTCAGGTACTTCTGACCGCGCCGGTAGGCGATCTCGTCCACGCCGATCAAGACGAGCCCGTAGAAGCGGGCCTCGGTGAAGTGGTCGGCGACGACGCGGGTGATGATGTCACCGACGGAGTCCCACGCGATCCGCATCAGCCGCCGCAGCGGCGTCTTGGCCATCTGCTGCGCCAGGAACGCGACGACGTCCTCGAAGTCCCTGGTGTACGGGGAACTGGGCCTGGCCCACCGGACGGCTTCGTAGCGCACGCCGCAGTCCGGGCACCGCAGCCGTCGGAGCTCGCATTCCAGGATGCAGTGGTTGACGCCGAGATCGAGGTGCCGCCAGCGCTTGGTGCGGTAGTCGGCGATCTCCAGATGCCGGCCGGTCTGCCCGCACTCCGAGCACACCCGCCGCCTGCGCTTCGGGAGCTTCAACTTCACGACCACGCCCTTCTGGTCGAAGCTGACGTCGATCACGGACGCCCACCCATCGAGGCGGAGCATCCGCTTGAATGCGGTGACGACGCGCATGTCGCCCTCCTTCGGGAGCCGGACTTTGAACATCCAGCAGCTTGCCGTGGCGGGCGGCAGCGCGTCACCTCATCCGGCCAGGATTTCGCCGACATCCATGCCGGCGAGCGACACCCTCACGCAGCGCTCCTCCGTCCCGCAGAAGCTCGCACAACCCCCGACGCCGGCCCGAACAGTCAAAGCGCCTGCTCACACGCCCAAACGGGCTGCGGATTCACCCCCAGATGGAGAGGAGACCCCGATTTTGTAGGTCTTGTTGGAGCCTTTCTTGCTGAGCGTGACGGAGAGCGGGTCCCCCTTGGCGATCGCGCCCGCAGGGCCGACGAGGGTGAACTTGAGGCTGCCAAGAGAGGCGTGAACGGTCCTCGTTCCGCTACCGCCGCCTGATCGGACCGTGTAGGTGACTGTGGCGTCGAGCTGCTCGCTGGCGTTGTTGGCGACCTTACCCTGCACGGTGAACGTGTGCCTAACCGGGGTCGTGCTGATCGGGCTTCCGGACGCGACCGTGCCCGCGCAGTTGGTGCCCGGCCCAAGCGCCGTGGCCGCGTCGTAGCCGCAGCTCCAGCGGGCATTCACCAGCTGGCCGGGCGTGTACACCGCCCCGTTGGCGGGCGTATCGATCTCGATCGCAGGGATGAACTTGATGAA
The DNA here is from genome assembly GCA_963796885.1 of uncultured Solirubrobacterales bacterium. GTDB lineage: Bacteria > Actinomycetota > Thermoleophilia > Solirubrobacterales > Solirubrobacteraceae > Palsa-465. The sequence continues at coordinate 14,671 of CAWCNP010000015.1, read as the reverse complement.
CACATCGCGGGTGTTCCCGAGCACGCCGGGCGCTCTCGGGAACTGCACCTGGTTGGCGGCGAAGCTCGACCCTCCGGCACCGCCCTGCCCACTACCCGCGTCGTTACAGGCCGAGCTGCCCGGGGGGCTGGTCTGGGTCTCGTGGCACGTGTCGTAGCCGGTCGCGCCGCCACCGGCGCCGAAGTAGCCGCCGCCACCGCCGCCACCTGGCCCAGCGTCCGCGCACTCGGTGCCGGTGCAGTTGGAGGCGAACGGCGGCAGGCCGCTCGCGTCGCCGCCGGCGCCCCCGTCCGCACCCGAGCCGGGACGCCCGGCCACACTGTTGGAGTATGTGATCGTCGGATTGCCACCGCCACTCGAGCAGCCGGCCAGCACACCGCCCGCGCCGCTGTGGAACGTGCCAAAGGCGGCGTCGGTCGTGCCGTTGATCGTCATCACCGACGAATGTTGGTCGGAAGCGAACCCCGGGACCACGATCCCGGCCGCGGTGTGAACCGGCGCCGGCCCGCCCGAAAGCGCGTGCGGCAGATTCGTCTGATGGTTATCCGCTGTTCCCGGCATCACGGGTCCGGCGCATGTCGGCGAGTTGCCGTTGCCGCCGCCGCCGAAGCCGCCGCCACCGGCGGCGACGATCCGGCGCGAGCCAAGCGACGTGCCGCCGCCGTGGCAGCTCGCCGCGTGGATCGAGCAGGTGCGCACGTCGCTCGCGCCCCCACCCGAGCTCGCGTACTCGCCAAGCCCGCCGGAGACCGTTGGCGGCGGTTTGCCGGCGGCACCGCCGCCACCGAACGTCGCGCCGCCGTTGTATGAGCCGTTCTGGCCCACCTCGGCAAACAGCGACTGGCCGGGAGTGACGGACAAGTACCCGGTGATGCCCTCACCCTGCTGGCCTATGCCGTTGTCCTCGCCGCCCCACGCGCCCTGGACCGCCACCCCGACGGCCACTACGCCCCTGGGCACCGCGTAGGTCTGTTGGCCGCCCGAGTAGCTGAAGATCTTCGGCGGCGCGATCGCCGATGCCGTCCCGGCGGCTGCCAGCATCGCCGCGACCGCCAGCATGAGCGCCAGCCGCAGGATTCGCGCAAGTCGGTCGAGGTGCCCCATCGATCTGCTCCTACAACGTGCATCGCCCACGATAGCGCCAGCGACCTGATAAGACAAGCGTAGAAATAAGTAGATATGGAGGGCATGAGCTTGACGGCCACACTGACCCCCACCCAGCTGCTCGGCGCACTGCAGGCGGCGGGCGAGTTGCCGGGACCGCCCGCGCCGCCGTGCCAGCAGCACACCAGGACTTGCCGTACGGCCGTACGCCGCGCTCAGTCCTGAGATTCGCCAGAAAGGGACCGGACGGGTGGGCAGTCGCTCGGTCGAGGGACCGCCCGGTGCGAGCAGGATCGTCATAATCGAGTTGGCGCCTCAAGCAACGAAAGCGAAAGTCTTCGCGCCTCCAATGACACCGCTGGTCTGATCGAGAACGAGCAGTCTCGGACACGACCGGCTCGCGACGGATTACGGCGCTGTCGCTTGTAGCCCGGAAGGGCAATCGCGGCTTCTCACCTGGAGAATGCCCCTTGAGATGGAACGCCCGGGCCACGAGCATCCGGACCTTGGCGCTGAGGCGTCAGCACGCTGGGCGAACTAGATGAGTGATTCCGTTCCGCGGGGGGCGCGGACGGGGGTCGAGGAGACATAGGAAGGGTGTCGAAGGTCGGCGTTGCTTACGCCAACGTCGACCACGGAGGTGGCCGCGTGACCGCCGATCTCGACACCCTGTTGATCGGACTTTACGTGCTGGCTGATGAAATCCTGCCGCGACGACCGCGCGCAAGACGTCGCCCGAGGATCACCGATGCCGAGCTGGTGTGCCTGGCCGTGGCGCAGATCCTGCTCGACATCCCGTCGGAGCGGCGATTCTTGCGCTTCGCGATGTGCCGGCTGGGGCACCTGTTCCCGTATCTGCCCAAGCAGCCGGGCTACAACAAGCGGATGCGCGCGTTGGCGCCGCAGATCGTGCGGCTGTTGAACGCGATCGCGTTCTCCTCCCCGTCGTGGTGCGACGGGATCCGCCTGCTGGACTCCACCCCGGTTCCGGTCGGTTCCTCGCGCGAGACGGTCAAGCGCTCGGAGTTCGCTGGTTACGCTGCCTACGGCTACTGCGCCAGCCACAGCCGCTACTTCTGGGGGTTCCGGCTGTATCTGCTGTGCGCCTCGGACGGAATGCCGATCGCCTTCGAGCTCGCGCCAGCCAACGCCTCCGAACGCGACGTCGCCGCTGAGATGCTCGGCCGCGTGAAGATCGATGGCTACACCGTGATCGCCGACAAGGGGTTCGCCGGCAAGGAGTTCGAAGCGCTGATCGCAGAGCTCGGCGCGGTCTTCCTGCGACCCGACCGCAAAGGCGAGCAGCCGCGGTTCGGAAAGCTCGGCGGTATGCGCCAGTGGATCGAGTCGATCATCGACACCACCAAAGGCCAGCTCTCGCTCGAACGACACGGCGCACACACGATGCCCGGGCTGATCACCCGCGTCACGCAACGACTGCTCGCGCTCGCTGCCGGCATCTGGCACAACTGGCAGCTCTGGGAGGCCCACAGCCTCCAACACCCCCTCCGCAGCCTGATCGCCTACGACCACTGAACCGTCCAGACGGAATCAGTCATCTGAGATGGACGCGCGTGTCAAGGGGAATGTTGGAGAAGTTGTTCATGGTGGTGGTTGTGGGTGCTGGGGTCGGGCGACCGTCGCGGCGGCAACGACGACTGTCACTCTGAGATGCGCGGGTCGGGACCGCAGGACAGTGTCCGGTCGTGAGCTGCCTCGCACTAGGGTCGCGAGTCGGGATCGCATAGATGGGTCGAGGGTCCTCCGGGAGGTCGCGGCGGTCGCCGGACCCCAGCACGTTGAGAGGGTTGGTCAGGCGGTGGCCTCCAGGAGGGGTTGGTCGGTGGCGGCGGCCCACAGGAATCCGGCGAGTTCGCGCGCGACAGCGACGGTCGCGACGGTGGAGCGTTTGCCGCGTTCGGTGGTGAGATGGCGATAGCGGCGGTGAAGGCGGATCTGCGCCTGCCAGGCGCGCGGGTCCGGTTCAGGGCCGCGGTCGGGTCGACGCGGTCGGTGCTGATAGGACCAGGCGGCCTCGATCAGCAGCCGACGAGCGTGGTGATTGCCGGTCTTGGTGATGTGCCCGCGGTGGCGCTGCTGCCCGGAGGAGTACTCCGACGGGACGATCCCCAACCAGGCGCACAGCTCCCGCGGGTGAGAGAAGCGGGCGAAGTCGCCGATCTCGGCGATCAACCCGAGCGCTGTGCGGGTCGAGATCCCCTTGAATCGCACGAGGATCTCCACGATCGCTGCCCACCGCTCGCCGCGAGCGATCAGCTCGAGGTCACGATCGAGCGCGTCGAGCTGGCGATCGAGCCCGTCGAGGTGGATCAACATCTGGCAGAGCGCGGCGTGCGCGAGGTCGTCGTCGAGACGTTGACGGGCGATCCACGCCCGGTGCATCTTCGTCCAGTGCGAGGTCCCGTCCCGGTAGATCCGTCCGTGGCGCAGCAGCTGCTTGCTCACTCGGTGCCTCGCCGCCGTGCGTGCGCACCGCAGGTCGTCGCGGCAGCGCATCAGATCTCTGAGCCCTTCGGTCTCGGGCGACGGCGGCTGAACGAACGACAGCTGACCGCCGCGATACAAGCGCACAAGCTTCTTCGCGTCCCGCCGATCGGTCTTGACCCGGTCGCCGGCACGGACCGGGATCAGAGACGGAGCGACCACATCGCACGCGACCCCAAGCTCGCTCAGCACGCGCAGCAGATCAAACCCGCCCGGCCCTGCCTCGTAGCAGACCGCCAACCCCTCCGGACCACCGAGCCGGTCGATGAACCGACGGACCGCGACCCTCGTGGTCTCGATCTGCTGCACCTCCGGCTGCCCGCCCGTCGGCGGCAGCGCCGCCGCCACGATCGAGAGCTTGTGCACGTCGAGGCTGACCCACAGGCGCACATCAGCAGGCGCCATCGAGATAACGTCAGGCATGGCTGGTCCTCCGGTTGTATGCGGCTCTGGCCGAACGTGGCCCTAACACCGCTGAAGCTAACCCGCGAACCTGCAACACGCGAGGGCCAGCCTCCTCGCGTCCATACTGACTAGCCCACGCCGCGGTCCGCGTGGCCTCCCACCCCGCAGATGAGCCTCAAGTACCGACGGGACTACTCGTGACGGTTGGTCGGGGTGGGCGGGCGCTGAAGATCATCGCGGTGCCCGCTCCCCCGAAGATCAAACCGACGACGACGAGACCCAGGCCTATCCAGAGCACCAGGTTGGTTTTCACGCCGACGCTTACGGCGGCGTTGACGTTGCTGGTGGCGGTCGCGTTCATCAAGACAATCGCCCAGGTGCCGCCCGTGACTTTCCAGGTCGTTGTGACCTCGCCTGTACCAATGCTCGCCGCCCGCCAGAAGTTCTGACGCGCTGGCGGACTGGCCGGCGGCCCGCCCGGGTGGGTTCGATAGCTGACGGTGTCGCCGTTGACGTCGGTCACCTCGCTGCGCCCGACCCCTGCCAGGTATGCGTTGACCGCCGATTGAGGTGCGATCCCGACGAACAGCGGCCGTCCGTTGCTGCCGCGCGCGCTGACCCTCACGTGGCCGACGGCGTCGGTTGTAAAGCTCGGCAGGTCGCCGATGTCCAGCCCTTCGGTCGTAATTGCGTAGCCAGACGCGGCCACACGTTTCGTTGATGAGGTGTAGTAGCCGTTCTTGCCGCGTTGGGTCAGGTGGACGACGACAAGCGCGACGCCTCCTATGAGCGCCAGGGCGCCAAGGCCCGCCAGAATCCATCCGCCGATCCTGAGCCCGGTCCTGCTGCCGTTGCTCGTTGATGTCGTTGGCGTGTCCTCGCGAGGCGTCTCGGGGGACGCCGCCGAATCTTCATTACCAGCCATGTGATCACCCTCGATTGCCCAAAGGCATGCTCGCCACCATATACAACTGTGGGCCCTTCAGTCCGGGCAAGTCAAGGGGATCCGCCAGCGACGCAGGGTCTCGCCGCAGGTGGCGGCAATGCGCTCAGGACGCACGCCGCCGAGGCGACTGGGAGAGCGCGCGGGTCTGGGAGAAGGCTCAAGAGAACGAGATTGCGGCGCAGCTGGCGGGCTTGTGAACAGTTTCGGCGAGGACTACGCAGTGGGTGTCAGACTCGCCCGAGGCGACCGGCGACGCGCGTCGTCTCTCCGGGTACGGGCGCGCCGGTCGAGTCTTCCCACAGCAGCCCACGGAGCCTGTCAAGCCCGGTGAGACGCTTTGGTGTGGAATTTAGTGAGCGACCTCCTTCGTATCGGCCGGCTTGTTGATCCAGGCGGCGGTCGGCAGCTCCGGCGGGACCGGCGGCTTGCGGACGAACCGTTCCGGGTGCTGCTGGTAGGCGGCATCGAGCACGACGGCGCGGTCGGCGTGCAGTTGCTTGGCGTGTCCGTAATGCACTGCGGCGGGGGTCATCAGCCCGATCCCGGAGTGGCGGTGGACGTGGTTGTACCAGTCGACGAACACGCGGCAGTGACCGCGGGCGCGGTCGATGTCGTCGAACCGGGCGGGGAACTCGGGCCGGTACTTCAGCGTCTTGAAGTTCGACTCCGAGTAGGGATTATCACTCGAGGTGTACGGACGCGAATGCGTTTTCGTGATACCGAGGTCCGCGAGGAGAAAGGCCACCGGCTTGGCGCGCTGCGGCGCGCCGCGGTCGGCGTGCAGCGTCAGGATCTTCGGCGTGATCTGCTGCTGCTCGGTCGCCTGCTCGATCAGCGCCATCGCGAGCTGGGCGTTCTCCCTGTACTGCACCGTCCACCCGACGATGTAGCGGCTGAAGACATCGAGGATGACATACAGGTAGAACCAGGTCCACTTCGCCGGACCTTTCAGCTTGCTCACGTCCCAGGACCACAGCTCGTTCGGGCGCGTGGCGAGCAGCTCGGGCCTGGCGTAGGGCGGGTGGGTGAGCTGAGCACGCCGCTCCCGGACACCGCCGTGGTGGCCGGCGAGGACCCGGTACATCGTTCGCGTCGAGCACAGGTAGGTGCCCTCGTCCAGCAGCGTCGCGTAGGTCTCCTCCGGGGAGACGTCGACGAACCGCTCGGAGTGCAGCACGTCGAGCACCTGCTGGCGCTCGGGCGCTGTCAGCGCCCTGGCCGGTGTCGGCCGCGGCTTGGGCGTTCTGGGCTCGGGCGGCCTCCGGCGACGGTACATCGTCGCCACTGACGCGCCCAACGCCCGGCACGCCGGCCTGGTGCCGATGATCGGCGTCAGCTCCTCGACGGTGGCCGCGATCATCGCTCGGTGCTCCTCTGCGCGCTGCCCGATCCGAGCATCTCTTCCAACAGCGCCGAGACGTTTCCCTGAATCTCCACAACGCGCTTCATCTTCGCCAGCTCGGTCTCCGCGCGCTCCGCCCGCCGCGTCAGCGCCGCGATCTGAGCGTCGCGGTTGTCGGCTGGCTTGCGCCCGCGTGGCTTGCCGAGCTCCTTCAGCGCGCCGTCCTTGCGCTGCTTGCGCCAGTACGTCAGATGCGACGTGTACAGCCCTTCGCGGCGCAGCAGCTCGCCGACCTCACCCGGACGGGTGCACGCATCAGCCTTGGCAAGGATCTTCGCCTTGTACTCGGCGGTGAACGAGCGGCGCTTGGCCTGCTCGACCAGCTCTGGATCAGGGACCTCCCCGGGACCGCCGACCCCCTCGGGCGCGGCGCGCCCGCCGGCCCCGAATCCCAGCTCAGCTACGCCAAGCTGGTCTTCGCGGCCGGCGGCAGCAGCCTCAACCGCTGCTCCAGCTCCATTCGTGCTCGTCTCCATGTCCGGCGTGCTCCGTTCTCGCCCTCAAGGTTCATTGATTCCTCGATGGTGAGCGCCTCGCCGGACGTTGACAGAGAGGGCCACCTCCGGCCTGGTGCGCTGCTGCAAATAGCCGAGGCTGTTGCACAAAGCGATCAGAAACCTGGAGCATCAATCGGTCAATTGCTGTAAGCAGCTCGATCTTCGGGATGCGTTGAGCACCGTGGCCAGCGTCGGCCGGGGTCGGCTGGCTGACCGGCGTGCAAATCATCCGCTCGATGGCCCGCCTTGCACCCGCCGACTCCGGTCGTCATCCGACGATGCAGCCTATGGGTAGTTCTCCGCGTCACCCATGCACTGATTTGCGGAGTCTACGAGTCAGCTAGCACGGATGTGCGGCGGGCTCGGGCAGTCCGTAGTCAAGCGAACGTGTATCGGCCGACCGTGTTCGAACCTCACGCGCAGGTCCGTGGTGGGCACAAGGTCAACCAAGTAGATCGCTTGATTGGACGGATGCTGATGAGCACCTCTTCAACAAATGCAGCGCCACCCCCTTCACCGCGCCAGCATGTCGACAAAGATGCGCGGGTCTGCCCGGATTGCGGCCTTCCTGCAGGGTCGCAACCATTCTGCGCCAGTTGCGGTCGGAACCTGACGACCGTCGAGCGCCTCCCCACACGCGATGAATGGGAGCGGGCGTTAGCTCATGCTGAGGAGGAGCGGGCGTTAGCTCATGCTGAGGCACAGATGATCGCGGATCATCTCCATAGGATTGGCTCGTTTCGCCCAGGACTCGATTCGATTCCGGTCGAGGCTAGATGGCTGATTCCGTTTTCACGGGTTCAGTGGTCGTAGTTGGTGAAGTGCCGGCCTGGCGTGTCGATGAGTTCGTTGTCCCAGAGCTGCCAGCTGTGCCAGACGCCGGTGGCGAGGGCAAGGATGCGTTGGCAGACGCGCGCCCACACACCTTCGGGGATGTGCCCGCCATGGAGTTCGAGCGAGAGTTGTCCTTTGAGGGTGTCGTTGATCGATTCGATCCATTGGCGGATCCCGCCGAGCTTCCCGAACCGGGGCTTCTCGTCCCGGCGGTCGGGGCGGATGAGCGTGGCATCGAAGGAGGCGACGGTCTGTTCGAACTCGGCGCCGGCGAACCCTTTGTCGCCGACGATGATCTCCCCGCCGGTGAGCAAGCCCCGCTCGCGGGCGCGCTCAAGCATCGCCGCGGCGACCTCACGCTCGGGCTCGTTGGCCGGCGCGAGGCAGAAGCTGACCGGCATTCCGTCCGGCGCGCACAGCAGGTAGAGCCGCAATCCCCAGAAGTAGCGCGAATGCGAGGCGCAGTAGCCGTAGGCGGCCCACCCGGCCAGCTCGGAGCGTTTGCGGGTCTCGCGCGACTGGCCGCACGGCACCGGCGTGGAGTCCAGCAGCCGGATCCGATCGCAGAACGACGGGGAGATCCTGACCAGCTGCTCGATGACCAGGCAGATCTGCGGCGCGAGCGATCTGAGGCGCTTGTTGTACCCCGGTTGCTTGGGGATATAGGGGAACAGATGCCCGAGCTGCTTGTCCGCCAGGCGCAGGAACCGCCGCTCGGAATGGCACTGCAACAGGATCTGCGCGACCGCGAGCGTAATGCAGCTCCGCCGAACTGATCCTTGGGCGCCTGCCTGCGCCACGTCTGGCAGGCAGGAGATCATCCACCAGCACAAAAAGTGCGGTGAGAAGGTCGTCGAGGTCGGCGAGCACGAGACCACCTCCGTGGTCGACGTTGCTAGAGCAACGCTGACCTTCGACGACCTCTCTTTCCCTCCTGGCCCAGCCGCCACGGCCACCAGCAATTCGGAATCACTCATCTGAGATGGACGCGCGTGTCAAGGGGAATGTTGGAGAAGTTGTTCATGGTGGTGGTTGTGGGTGCTGGGGTCGGGCGACCGTCGCGGCGGCAACGACGACTGTCACTCTGAGATGCGCGGGTCGGGACCGCAGGACAGTGTCCGGTCGTGAGCTGCCTCGCACTAGGGTCGCGAGTCGGGATCGCATAGATGGGTCGAGGGTCCTCCGGGAGGTCGCGGCGGTCGCCGGACCCCAGCACGTTGAGAGGGTTGGTCAGGCGGTGGCCTCCAGGAGGGGTTGGTCGGTGGCGGCGGCCCACAGGAATCCGGCGAGTTCGCGCGCGACAGCGACGGTCGCGACGGTGGAGCGTTTGCCGCGTTCGGTGGTGAGATGGCGATAGCGGCGGTGAAGGCGGATCTGCGCCTGCCAGGCGCGCGGGTCCGGTTCAGGGCCGCGGTCGGGTCGACGCGGTCGGTGCTGATAGGACCAGGCGGCCTCGATCAGCAGCCGACGAGCGTGGTGATTGCCGGTCTTGGTGATGTGCCCGCGGTGGCGCTGCTGCCCGGAGGAGTACTCCGACGGGACGATCCCCAACCAGGCGCACAGCTCCCGCGGGTGAGAGAAGCGGGCGAAGTCGCCGATCTCGGCGATCAACCCGAGCGCTGTGCGGGTCGAGATCCCCTTGAATCGCACGAGGATCTCCACGATCGCTGCCCACCGCTCGCCGCGAGCGATCAGCTCGAGGTCACGATCGAGCGCGTCGAGCTGGCGATCGAGCCCGTCGAGGTGGATCAACATCTGGCAGAGCGCGGCGTGCGCGAGGTCGTCGTCGAGACGTTGACGGGCGATCCACGCCCGGTGCATCTTCGTCCAGTGCGAGGTCCCGTCCCGGTAGATCCGTCCGTGGCGCAGCAGCTGCTTGCTCACTCGGTGCCTCGCCGCCGTGCGTGCGCACCGCAGGTCGTCGCGGCAGCGCGTCAGATCTCTGAGCCCTTCGGTCTCGGGCGACGGCGGCTGAACGAACGACAGCTGACCGCCGCGATACAAGCGCACAAGCTTCTTCGCGTCCCGCCGATCGGTCTTGACCCGGTCGCCGGCACGGACCGGGATCAGAGACGGAGCGACCACATCGCACGCGACCCCAAGCTCGCTCAGCACGCGCAGCAGATCAAACCCGCCCGGCCCTGCCTCGTAGCAGACCGCCAACCCCTCCGGACCACCGAGCCGGTCGATGAACCGACGGACCGCGACCCTCGTGGTCTCGATCTGCTGCACCTCCGGCTGCCCGCCCGTCGGCGGCAGCGCCGCCGCCACGATCGAGAGCTTGTGCACGTCGAGGCTGACCCACAGGCGCACATCAGCAGGCGCCATCGAGATAACGTCAGGCATGGCTGGTCCTCCGGTTGTATGCGGCTCTGGCCGAACGTGGCCCTAACACCGCTGAAGCTAACCCGCGAACCTGCAACACGCGAGGGCCAGCCTCCTCGCGTCCATACTGACTAGGCGGTTGGACAACCGTGACGCGGCACAGATAGTCGAACATGCGGTTCGTCGCGAAGTTGAGGGAAACGTTCGGCTAGCCGATCGATCGCAGAAGCTAGACGTCAATATTCGCAGTGAGGTCACTGACGCCAGCTCGATGCGGGTCACGGCAACTATCGCGGCATCGGACGGAACGTTCGTAGAGCAAGACTTCGACAGCAGATTGGAATCGGGGAAGTTCAGACCGCGTGTCGCGCCGTCCGGTCCGTCCAGACTCGTGGCGGCAGATGGGCGCGAGCTACGGACGGTGCGACCTGAACCGGTTCGGCAATCGGATCCGGCGATCGCAGCGCCCTCGGCACGCGGGTCGCGCAGTGCATCGCCATCGAGTGATCGCTCCTCGTCATCGTTCAGGGCATCCGGCGCACCTTTGTTTCCTGACAGGCTCGGCGCTGCCGTCCTGTCTCACCTCCCGGCACGTCTCAGCATGTGGTTGCGCGACGCAAAATCGGTAGGCTGCTGGCGGTGGGTGGTGCGGCCGGATGGGCGGCGCTCGGCAAGGCTCGAAAGAAGATCTTCGCCGGGGTTGCTGTCGTCGGCCTCCTCGCGATCATGATCGCCGTTGTAGTGTCGGGCTCGACAGGAGCGTTGACGCACCAAACCACGACATCGCCGCCCACTCCAACGACGTCTAGGAGCAGCTCGCAGGGCGGTGGTGCACTGAAGGCGGCGCAGACGGCGTTCCTACCAGCCTGCGAGCACTACCAACTGGTGGTGGGAATGGCGCAGGAGAACGTGAACAGCGGTGCTGTAAACCAGACGCCGGGAAGCATCTGCATCTGCATCGTTCGCCAATTGCCGCAGGGCGAAGGGACTGCCGAGCAGATCGCGGACTATGAGAACCCCTCTCCCTCTTATTCTTGCTTTTATCTGCGATGCTGTAGCTATCTCGCTGGCTTGTGTGTATCCGCTTGTGAGTTGGTGCTGGCTGCTTGATGCGTTGGACCTGGCTGCTGAGGCTTTTGTGGCGTGGCCGGGTTGCAGGAGCGATCGGGTTCGAGCGGCAGCTGAACCTGACCTCGCGCAACAGTTCGGTGGCGCTCTCTTCTGATCTGTCGCTGACACGTCAGCAGCGTCGTCAGCTGCGGCGAGCGTGCGAGAAGCAGTTGGAGCGTGAGCGCTGCGAGGCGCGCAAGCAGGGCGGGCAGCCTGGTCATGAGGGTTCCAGCTGGCTGCGCTGAGCCTGAGCAGCTGACTGGCGCCTCGGTGGAGTGCCTGCCGCAGCGGTGCGGGTGCGGGCACGGTTCACCTTCGAGGAGAAGCAGGTCGGTGAGCCGGTCTGCCATCAGCAGTGGGAACTACCTCTGATCGTGCCCGATGTGCGCGAGTGGCGCGGCTGCGGCTCGAGTGTCCCGATTGCGGCAAGCCGGCGCTGGCCGAGCTGCCGGAGGGCGTGTCACTGAGCGCGTTCTGGCCGAGGTTGCACGCGCATGTCGCGGTGCTGGTCGGCGTGTGCGCCTCTCGCGCGAGAAGATCGTCGAGCTGCTCGCGAATGCTACGGTATCTAGCTCTCAACCTGCGGGTGGACATGATGCTGCGGCGCGTCAGCCGCGTCCTTTGCGACCCGTGGCGCGAGTTGCACGAAGCGATCAAGCTCGCGCAGGCGGTGCACGCGGATGAGACGACGTGGCTGTGCAAGGCCTACCCTTGCTGGCTGTGGACAGCGACCACCGCGGTCCTAGTGTGCTACCGGATCGACCCCAGGCGCACCCAGGAGGCCGCGAAGAAGCTGTTGGGCGAGAACTTCGGCGGGTCGTCACCTCGGACCGCTACGTCGGCTACCACTGGCTCGACGTCCTGCAACAGCAGCTGTGCTGGGCTCATCTGGTCCGCCAACTACCGAGATCTCCGAGCGTCCGGGCGCGCCCGGCAAGCTCGGCGCTCGACTGCTCTAGATCGCGGCCAAGTGTTCACCGTCCATCGCGAGCACGTGGGCGCGCTCACCGGCGCCGACAGTCCCGAGCACCCGCGCTGCTCACGCTGCGCGAGCAACTCCAACCGGTGCGCAAAACCTTCCAAGAGCTGCTCTGCAGGCGCCCGCAACCACCACCCCAAACCGCCCGCTTCTGCGCCTGGCTGCTCGAGGAGCAAGCGGCGCTCTGGACGTTCTGCGAAGTGCCCGGCATCACCCCTACAACACGACTCGTAACTAGCGATGCGCGGCCCTTGATCCTGCGCCGTATCTCCGACGGCACCCAATCCAGCGCGCAACCGCTTATCGAACTATCCTCTCTATCATCGAGACCTACCCCGCCAACGCCGCTCCACATCCAATATCTACACACGCATCCACACCAGCCTCCACTCCCCCATCCCCACCCTCTCCCCTACCACACCTCATACCCCACATACAAACTCCCCACAGACACATTCATCAACGGTCAACTCGCACCTGGCATCGACGTGACCATGACGCAGTGCGCAGCGCAGTGAAAGGACCGTTACCCCGCGTTTGAAGGACCGGTCCAACGAGGAGAGGCCGTTTTCGCACCGTTGGAACACACGTCAACAACCTGCACGGGCACAAGGAATCACGTCCGCGCCGAAGACACAACGACCGCCCGGAGCGTCCGGCAATCCCGAGACTGCAAGTACGGCGACGGCCGCGAGCAGCCGGGCTCCAACGACGGCGCGGGATGCCACGACGAGATCCGGGGGTACGACTACTTCCCTCACGAGCAGCGCAGCGACGAATACGCCGTCGTCCCAGTTGAGGCCCGTCACTCTCACTCCCGGCGATCATAACCCGACGCTAGCGCTGCTAAGTGCGCGGCATTTGGCAGCATAGACATCGGGCCCGACTCAGACTGCTACTTAGCTCTGCGCGTGGAACAAGACCTCGCAATGGGAAAGTGGCGGCCGCCCGGCTCAGACCCCTTAGCGAGGGGACCCAGCAGATCACGTTCAATTGCTCGCTGGTGGGGGCCGAGACGACCGGACCGGGGCTTCCCGTGTATCGATGCGTGAGCAGTGATCCGAAGGACTGGATGGAATTCGCGTTTACATCGAGGGCTGCGATCAATCAGGGCACTCGCTTCCGCCAGCGCCACGACACCCCCCTAACAGTGGCCGTCCCCAACTACATCTTCAGCCACAGCGAACCGCACGTCAACGCCAGCCACGATTACCCCACAAGCTCTAACGAACGCCCAGCCCGCCGCTGGTCAACCTCGACCGTCATCGGCATCTCCCGCTCGACGAGTCTCTGCCAGACAGCTACCTTACGGGGTAGCCGATCGGCCTGGGTGGCTGACGGTCGAGCAGACGAAATCGCTGTTGGCCGAGATACCGGTTGCTCACGCAGACCTGGCCTTGTGCTGGCCGCTACCGGGTGCAGGATCAGCGAAGCCCTCGGAGCCTGCTGGGGTGACATCGAGCGAGACGATGAAGGCATCGCCTTGCGGATCCGCAAGGCGAAGACCGATGCAGGCCTGCGCTCGGTTGCACTCTCGGCCGAGACTGTCCGTCGTCTCACGAGACGTAGGGCTGAGAGCCCGTACGCGGCCGATTCAGACCCGATCTTCCCTAGCCGGAACGGAAGAACACCGATCGTGCCTAACAATTGGCGCAAGCGGGTCTTCAAGCCAGCAGCAGAACGTGCTGGCGTCCCGTGGGCCACTCCGCACAAGCTTCGGCATGGCCTGGCGAGCCTGATGGCCAACCAGGGATACAGCGCGGCGCAAATCGCCGCACACCTGGGCCACGCCGATTGTGGCGTCCTCGCTCTGCGGACCTACGTCCATCCCAATCGGCTCGATGCTGAGTTCGTGGACGAGGCATTCGGGGAAAAATCGGACCCCGATGTTGACCGCAGAGTTGACCTCCCGGCTGCGCAGAGCGCGAATCCCTAGAGCCGACGCCCGGACTCGAACCGGGGACCCCTTCATTACGAGAAACGTGGGCGGCAGCCTCGCATAACCGCACCTGAGCAGGGATTTCTCAAGATCTCTGCTCGGCTACCTGTGGCCAGATCCCTCTGGATTACCAGGGGATTCCCGTCGATTTGGCCACAGATTCTGACTGCTGTGGAGCGCTGCGCGAGGTCATGTACCGCATCAAGACGCTGACCAAACGCAACACGATGAACCTCTCGCTGGATGAGCTGATCCACGCGCTCAACCCAATCCTGCGGGGTTGGACCAACTACCACCGTCACAACGCGGCGAAGCGCTGCTTTGCGTATCTCAGCTACTACCTGTGGTGGCGAGTGATCCGCTGGCTGCGCAAGAAGTACCCGCGACTGACCTGGAAACAGATCAGGCGACGATGCTGGGGGCGTAACTGGACCAGCCGTGAAGGCACGAGGCTCGCGTGGCCCTCCGAGGTTCCGGTGACCCGATATCGCTATCGCGGCCACCGGATCCCCTCGCCGTGGGCGGCCCCCCAGACAGGACGGGCCACCACCCGGCCGGGAACCGCCGTTGCATGAACTCAGTGACACCGATCGGCCATCGCGCGTCCTGTGGAGAGCCGGATGCT
>CAWCNP010000014.1:0-344760 GCA_963796885.1 uncultured Solirubrobacterales bacterium | reverse complement strand
GCGGGCTCATCGGGCTCAAAGCCAAACTGGAGCACCACCATCCCGGGAATTCTGAGTTCGTCGCGCAGACGCTCGACGGCCGGGGTGATAACCCCGAGGTCCTCGGCGATCAGCGCGAGCGGGCCCAACTCGCGCTCTGCGGCATCGAACAGCGCGCGCCCGGGCCCGCGCTTCCAGGTGCCACCGATGGCCGTCCGATCCCCGGCCGGCACTGCCCAGTAGGAGACGAAGCCGCGGAAGTGATCGATCCGGGCGATTCCGAAGAGCGACATCGTCCGCCGCAACCGCTCGATCCACCACCGGTATCCACGCCTGCGCAGCACCGGCCAGTCGTAGAGTGGATTGCCCCAAAGCTGGCCGGTGGCCGAATAGGCATCGGGCGGGGCGCCGGCGACGACGCCATGCTGAAACAACTCCGGGTGGGCACGCTGGTCGACGCTCCCCGGGGCGACGTAGATGGCCATGTCGCCAAACATGCGCACGCCGCGATCCTCGGCGTAGCGGCACAGCTCGTTCCATTCGCGCGCAAAGCGGACCTGGTCGGCGATCGAGCCGCGCCCGGCCATCTGCTCCCAGTCGTCGATCCAATAGGCATTGGCGGCCCGGAACTCGGAGATCTCAGCGGCGGACACCGGCGCGCGGCGGCTGGCCAGGAGCCCGGGCCAAGCCGCGAAGGCGGAACGGGCCTTGTAGGGCGATCCGTACCTGTCGGGCGGCCCCAGCGGCAGCACCTGCCACCACGACTGGCCGGCGGCCGCGAGCCAGTCTACGAAGCGGAACGCACTGATTCCCAAACGACCATCAGGCAGCGAGGTCAGGTGGAGTTGAACGCCGCTGCACCGCGTCAGCGCGCTCACACGCGGTTGTGCGTTCACAGCTCAGTGTTTACCCGAAGTCGTGAGCCGGTTATTTTCGAGGGAACATGAGCGAGCAATCACCGCAACCGCTGGCCACCGCCGAGTCGCCCTTGCCGCATTTGACCGAGCAGGCACCGGAGCGGGTGGTCATCCAGTACCCGACGCCGTCGGTCGACGGCGGCCGCTTCCCGGTCAAGCGCTGCGTCGGCGACAGCGTGGTGGTTGAGGCCGACGCCTTCCGCGACGGCCACGACATCCTGCGGGTGGTCGTGCGCCATCGCGGACCCGGGCAGCGCGGCTGGCAGGAATCGGAGATGCGGCGAGTCGACGCACACCTCGGCGGCGTGCGTTGGGGAGGGGCCTTCGATGTCGACCGGAGCGGGCGGTGGGAGTACACCGTCGAGGCGTGGACCGATGTGTTCGGTACCTGGCGCGACGAGCTCGAGCGCAAGTTGGCCGCCGACCAGCACGATCTGGCCGGGGAGATGTCCGAAGGCACAATCCTGTTGCGCGAGGCGGCCGACACGGCCCGCTCGGGCAGCGACAGGGCGCTGATCGATCACGCACTGATCACGCTCGAGGACGAGACGATTCCCGAAACGGCCAAGCACGATGCGGCGCTCGGGAGCGAGCTGTTCGCCGCGGTCGAGCGGGTACAACCGCGGCGGGACGCGACGAGGCTGCCGCAGCCCGTGATCATCGAGGTCGATCGCGTACGCGCACGCTTCGGGTCCTGGTACGAGCTGTTTCCCCGGTCGTGGGGTGGGCTCCGGGGGGTCGAGACGCAGCTGCCCGCCCTGGCCGAGCTCGGCTTCGACGTCGTCTACCTGCCTCCGATTCACCCGATTGGCCACACCAACCGCAAGGGGGCCAATAACTCGCTCCTCGCCGGGCCGAACGATCCCGGCTCGCCATGGGCGATCGGCGACGAGATGGGCGGGCACGAGGCGGTGCACTCGGAGCTGGGCACGATCGACGACCTCAGATCCCTCACGGCGACCGCGGCGGAACACGGCATCGACATCGCACTGGACTTCGCCATCCAGTTCTCGGCCGACCACCCATGGCTGCGTGAACATCCCGAATGGTTTCACCGCCGCCCCGACGGGACGTTGAAGTACGCGGAGAACCCGCCCAAGCGCTACCAGGACATCTACAACGTCAATTGGGACTCGCCCGACTGGCGCGGCCTGTGGGAGGCGCTGCGGTCGATCATGCTCCAGTGGGTCGACTGCGGCGTGAAGGTGTTCCGAGTCGACAACCCGCACACCAAGCCGTACGCGTTCTGGGCCTGGCTGATCGAGGAGGTCCATGCCCGCGATCGCGACGTCGTTTTCCTGGCCGAGGCGTTCACCAAACGAGCGGTGATGCGTCACCTGGGCAAGGTCGGCTTCAGTCAGTCCTACACGTACTTCACGTGGAAGAACTCGCGCCACGAGTTGACCGAATACATCTCCGAGCTGGCTTACTCCGGGGAGCAGGAGTACTTCCGGCCCAACTTCTTCGCTAACACCCCTGACATCCTTCATGCTTATCTGCAATACGGCGGGCAGCCCGCCTTCGAGGCTCGGCTCGTGCTGGCGGCGACGCTCGGCCCGAGCTACGGGATCTACTCCGGCTATGAGCGCTGTGAAAGCGTCGCGGTCCGCGAGGGGTCGGAGGAATATCTGAACTCGGAAAAGTACGAAATCAAGCACCGGACCCTCGACGGTCCGCTGCTGCCACTGCTCAAGCGTCTGAACGATGCCCGCAGGGACAACCGGGCCCTGCAACAGCTGTCAAACGTCACCTTCCTGAACACGGCCAACGAGGGATTGATCGCTTATGCCAAGCAAACCGCGGGCAATACGGTTATTACCGTCGTGAACCTCGACTCCCACAGCACTCAGGAAGGACTGACGATCGTGCCGGCCAGCCTCGGGCTTGCCCCTAGCTTCAGCGCGCACGATCTGCTCTCCGATGAGCGCTTTCAATGGCGGATCGGCCCAAACTACGTTCGGCTCGAGCCCGGCGTCCGCCAGGCTCACGTCATCCGGGTGCAGACGTGAGCGTCGGGCCGCCCACGCTCACGCACCTGATTGCCGCCGATCGACGGGCCACCTCGGGGGGCGAGGTAGCCGCCGACGGTGCGGCCCAGGCACAGACGCGACAGTGGTTCGAGGCCGAGCCGCTGTGGTTCAAGCGGGCCGTGTTCTACGAGATACACATCCGGGGATTCTTCGACGCCAACGGAGACGGGTCGGGCGACGTTCGCGGCATAACCGAGAAGCTCGACTACCTGCAGTGGCTCGGGATCGATTGCATCTGGCTGCTCCCGTTCTACGAGTCGCCACTGCGCGACGGCGGGTACGACATCGCCGACTTCACCCGCGTGCACCCGGACTACGGCACGGTGGACGACGTCAAGGAGCTGATCGACGCCGCCCACGCACGCCGGCTCCGCGTGATCGCCGACATGGTCATGAACCACACCTCGGCCGAGCACCCCTGGTTTCAGGAGTCGCGATCGAGCCCCAAGTCACCCAAGCGCGACTGGTACGTGTGGTCGGACACCAATGACCGCTATCCCGACGCCCGCGTCATTTTCATCGATACCGAGCCCTCCAACTGGACCTGGGACCCGGTCGCCGGCGCCTATTACTGGCACCGCTTCTTCTCCCATCAGCCGGACCTCAACTATGACAACCCCGAGGTGCAGGAGGCGATGATCAACGTGCTCCGCTTCTGGATGGAGCTGGGACTGGACGGACTCCGGCTCGATGCGGTGCCGTACCTGTACGAGCGCGAGGGCACGATCTGCGAGAACCTGATCGAGACCCACGACTACCTGAAGCGCGTGCGGCGGGAGATCGACGCCGACTATCCCGACCGCGTGCTGCTGGCCGAGGCCAATCAGTGGCCGGCCGACGTGGTCCAGTATTTCGGCGACGGCGACGAGTGCCAGATGGCCTTCCACTTCCCAGTCATGCCCCGCATGTTCATGTCGATCCGGCGCGAGGAGGCCGTGCCGATCTACGAGATCCTCGAGCAGACCCCGCATATCCCGGACACCGCACAGTGGGGTCTGTTCCTGCGTAACCACGACGAGCTGACGCTCGAGATGGTCACCGACGAGGAACGCGACTACATGTACGCGGAGTACGCCAAGGACCCGCGGATGAAGCTCAACCTCGGCATCCGGCGGCGCCTGGCGCCGCTGCTCGACAACGGTCGCGACGAGATCGAGCTGATGCACGCGATCCTGTTCTCGCTGCCCGGATCACCCGTCCTCTATTACGGCGACGAGATCGCGATGGGCGACAACGTGTTTCTCGGCGACCGGGACGGCGTGCGAACCCCGATGCAGTGGACGGGTGATCGCAACGGCGGGTTCTCGCGCGCCGACTTTGCGCAGCTCTACGCCCCGCCCCTGATGGACCCCGTGTACGGCTACCAGGCGGTCAACGTGGAGGCCCAGCTGCGGACGGCCACCTCGCTGCTGCGCTGGATCCACCGCTTCATCTCTCTGCGCCAGGAGCACCCCGTGTTCGGCTTCGGTACCTACGAGCCGATCGAGCCCTCCAACCCGCGGATCTTCGCGCACATGCGCCGCTTCGAGGATGATCTTGTCTTGTGTGTGCACAACGTCGCCCGCTCGGCCCAGGCCGTGGAGCTTGACCTGAGCGCCTACGAGGGGCGCTATCCGGTCGAGCTGTTCGGGCGCTCGCGGTTCCCCAGGATCGGCGAACTGCCGTACCTGCTGACGCTCGCCCCCCGAGGCTTCTACTGGTTCGAGCTCGTCCCGCCTCCCGAGGAAGCGGTCGATGGCTGATCGCGTCGAAGTCCCGCTGGCCGAGATTCGGCAATGCCTGGACGAGGAGAGCCTGCGCGAGTGGATCCAGGAGCAGCGCTGGTACGCATCGAAGTCGCGCGCCGTGGCCGGGATCGAGGTCATCGAGGGAGTGTCGATGCGCGACGATCCGCAGCTGTTCCTGGCTCTGGTCCAGACCAGGTTCGCCACCGGGACGCACGAACTCTACCAGCTCCCGCTGACCCTGCGCCCTGGCGCCGAGGAGCCCGAGCGACAGGCGATCGCGCAGACGGCCGATTGGACGGCCTACGACGCCATGGACGACCCCGAGCGGCTGCTCGAGCTGGTGCGGCGAATGGAGGTGGGCGAGGAGCTAGAGGCCGCCGAGGGGCAGTTCTCCTTCCACCGCGTGCAGGACGGCGTCGCCGCGCTGTCCCCGGAGCCCGGCGTACGCATGATGGGCGTCGAGCAGTCGAACTCGTCGGTGGTGTTCGATGACCAGCTCGTGATCAAAGTGTTTCGCAAGCTCGAGCCGGGGATCAACCCCGAGCTCGAGGTGCTGCGCTTCCTCACCTGGCGCGGCTTCCCCAACATCGCGCCGCTGCACGGCTGGTACGAGTACGAGGGTCAGGCGCTGACGGCCACCCTCGGCGTGGCTCAGTTGTTCTTCAGCGACGCCACCGGCGGGTGGGAGCTCGCACTGGACGAGATCCAGCGCGACAGCGTGGGTTTCCTCGATCGTCTCGGTTCGCTGGGGACGGTCACGGGCCAGCTGCACAACACCCTGGCCTCTGACGCGTCGGACCCCGCCTTCGCGCCCCAGGAGCCGAGTCAGGAGTCGGTCTCGCTGCTGATGGCGACGATCGACGAGGACATCGAGCGGATCTTTCTGCGCCTGCCCGATGACGAGCGGCTGGCGGCGATCGCCGGGCGCGGCCAGGACATCCGCGAGCGACTCGCGGCTCGATCCCAGATCGGCGTCGGCGGGCGCGCAATCCGTACCCACGGCGACTACCACCTCGGTCAGACCCTGTACACGCCGCGGGGCTGGGTGATCATCGACTTTGAGGGCGAGCCCGCCCGCGCCCTGCCCGAGCGGCGCCAAAAGCGCTCGCCACTGCGGGACGTGGCCAGCATGCTGCGATCGTTCGCCTACGTCACCTCGGCGGTGGAGATCCAGCGGGGCGGCAAGGCGCCCGCCGACTTCGAACAGCGGGCCCGCGAGACCTTCCTGGCGCAGTATTTCGCGACCGTGGAGCCATCGCTGATGCCTCCCGGAGAAGCGGCGATCCGCAACGTCCTATCGGTGTTCGAGCTGGAGAAGGCAATCTACGAGCTCCAGTACGAACTCGACAACCGACCCGATTGGGTATCGATTCCGGCCGCCGGCATCAGCCGCCTGCTCGAGTCCGAATGATCGCCGCCACCCAGGAACTCGACACGCTCGTCCGGCGCGAGCATCCGGACCCGCACTCGCTGCTGGGCCCGCACCCGATCGAGGACGGTGTGGTGATCCGTGCCCTGCGCCCGTCGGCGTGCGAGGTCAAGGCGCACGTCGAAGGCGGGCCCACGATCGAGCTCGAGCTCGTTCACCCCGGGGGTGCCTTCGAGGGCGTCGTTGCCGGAGCCGAGCTGCCGCTGCGCTACAGGCTCGAGGTCGACTACGGGGACGCGGGCGTGTTCACGATCGAGGATCCCTATGCCTTCGCGCCCACGCTCGGCGAGCTGGACCTGCACCTGATCGCCGAGGGCCGTCACGAAGAGCTCTACGAGAAGCTCGGCTCGCACGTCCGCGAGCACAAGGGGGTCGTCGGGACTGCGTTCGCGGTGTGGGCCCCGGCGGCGCGCGCGGTCAGCGTCGTTGGCGACTTCAACTCGTGGGATGGCCGTCTGCACGCGATGCGTTCACTCGGGGCCGCCGGCATCTGGGAGCTGTTCCTCCCCGGCGTCGAGGCAGGCGCGCGCTACAAGTACGAGATCCTCACGGCGGACGGGCAACTGACGCTGAAGGCGGACCCCTACGCGCTGGAGACCGAGCACCCGCCGCAGACGGCCTCGATCGTGTTCAGGCCCCGCCACCGGTGGAGCAAACCCGACCACGACTGGCTCACGCGTCGCCGCGACCAGCTGCCGCTCAGCTCGCCGGTTTCCATCTACGAGGTCCACCTCGGATCGTGGCGGCTAAACAGGCTCGAGGGCAACCGGCCGCTGACCTATCTCGAGCTGGCCAACGAGTTGAGTGCCTACGTGCAGGACATGGGCTTCACGCATATCGAGCTCCTGCCGGTGATGGCCCACCCCTTCACCGGCTCGTGGGGCTACCAGGTGACGAGCTACTACGCCCCCACGCCCCGGTACGGGTCGCCGGACCAGTTCCGCGAGTTCGTCGATCGCATGCATGCCAACGGCGTGGGGGTGATCCTCGACTGGGTCCCCGCCCACTTCCCCCGCGACGACTTCGCCCTGGCGCGGTTCGACGGCACGGCGCTGTACGAGCACGCCGACCCCCGCCGGGGAGCCCACCCGGACTGGGGGACGCTGGTGTTCAACTACGGCCGCCACGAGGTCCGCAACTTCCTCATCGCCAACGCGCTGTTCTGGCTGCGCCAGTACCACGCCGACGGCATCCGGGTCGACGCCGTGGCCTCGATGCTGTACCTCGACTATTCGCGCAACGAGGGCGAATGGGTCCCCAACGCGTTCGGCGGACGGGAGGATCTCGACGCCGTCGCCTTCCTCAAGCAGTTCAACGAGGTCATCTATGGCCAGGAGCCGGGAATCATCTCGGCCGCCGAGGAGTCGACCGCCTGGCCCGGGGTTTCTCGCCCGACGTATCTGGGCGGGCTCGGCTTCGGCTTCAAGTGGAATATGGGCTGGATGCACGACACGCTCCGTTACTTCCAACAGGATCCGATCTACCGCCGCTACCACCATCATGAGCTGACGTTCAGTCTGATGTACGCGTTCAGCGAGAACTTCGTCCTGCCGCTCTCCCACGACGAGGTCGTGCACGGGAAGGGATCGCTGTACGCCAAGATGCCCGGCGACCGCTGGCAGAAGCTGGCCAACCTCCGTGCGCTGTACGCCTACATGTGGGCGCACCCCGGCAAGAAGCTGCTGTTCATGGGAGGCGAGCTGGCCCAGGAGGCCGAGTGGAGCCACGAGCGCTCGCTCGACTGGCATCTGCTCGAGTCGACCCAGAACGCCGGGATTCAACGCCTGGTTCGCGATCTCAACCGTCTCTACAAGGACCAGCCCGCCCTGTGGGAGGTCGACTCGGACCCCGCGGGGTTCTGGTGGATAGAGCCCAATGACGCCGACAGCAACGTGATCGCGTTCGCGCGCCAGTCGCGCGACGGCGAGCGCGTGGTGGTGTTTGTCGCCAACCTGTCTCCCGTTCCCCGCGCCAAGTATCGTCTTGGCCTGCCGCGGTCCTGCCGTTGGCGCGAGGAGATGAATACCGATTCCACCTTCTATGGAGGCAGTGACACCGGCAACCTGGGGACAGTGCAACCGGAGCCGGTTCCCTGGCATGGGCAGCCGGTGTCGGCCGAGATAATGCTTCCTCCACTGGCGGCCATCTGGCTCGTACCCGAGTGATCCCGACCCCTGAGGCCGGCGGGCGATGATCGAGATGTGGCCGGGGAGCCCGTTCCCCCTCGGCGCGACCTGGGACGGCGGCGGCACGAATTTCTCGCTGTTCTCCGAGTTCGCCGAGAGCGTCGAACTGTGCCTGTTCGACGACGACGGCGAGGAGACACGGATCGAGCTGACCGAGCGCCGCGCGCTCAACTGGCACTCCTATCTGCCCGGCGTCGGTCCCGGCCAGCGATACGGATACCGGGTCCACGGACCGTATGAGCCGAACGATGGCCACCGGTTCAACCCGGCCAAACTGCTGATCGACCCCTACGCGAAGGCGATCGAGGGCGTGGTCGACTGGGCCCACGACGCCAACGTGCTTCCGTACGTGCCCAACGGCTCCGAGGACGCCGACCTCGAGCTCGACGACGAGGACGATGCGGCCGCGATGCCCAAGTCGGTGGTCATCGACGACGCCTTCCTGTGGGAGGGCGACCGGCCACCGCGCATCCCGTTCGCCCAGACGGTCATCTATGAGACCCACGTCAAGGGCTTCACGATGCGCCACCCGGGGGTGCGCGAGGACCTCCGCGGGACGTTCGCCGGTCTTGCCTCCGATGAGGCGATCGCCTACCTGTCCAGTCTCGGCGTCACCGCGGTCGAGCTGCTGCCGGTGCATCACATCTCCGATGAGGCCTTCCTGAGCGATCGCGAACTGCGCAACTACTGGGGCTACAGCACGATCGGCTACCTGGCCCCGCACTCTGAATATGCGGTGACCGGCCGCCGGGGAGAACAGGTCCGGGAGTTCAAGGGCATGGTCAAGGCGCTCCACCGGGCCGGGATCGAGGTGATTCTCGATGTCGTCTACAACCACACGGCCGAGGGCAATCATCTCGGTCCGCTGCTGGCCTTCAAGGGCGTCGACAACCGCTCCTACTACCGGCTGATGCCCGACGACCACCGCCACTACATGGACTTCACCGGGACGGGTAACTCGCTCAACCCCGTCCACCCCAGCGTGCTGCGACTGATCATGGATTCCCTGCGCTACTGGGTGACCGAATGTCATGTCGACGGCTTTCGCTTTGACCTGGCCTCGGCGCTGGCCCGCGAGCTGTTCGATGTCGATCGTCTGTCGGCCTTCTTCGACGTGATCCACCAGGACCCCGTGCTCTCGCAGGTCAAGCTCATCGCCGAGCCGTGGGACGTCGGGCCGGGCGGCTATCAGGTCGGCAACTTCCCGGTCCTATGGTCGGAGTGGAACGGGGTCTACCGCGACAGCGTGCGTGACTTCTGGCGCGGCCACTCCACGTGCGGCGAGTTCGCCGAACGGCTGGCGGGCTCGGCCGACCTGTACAAGGCCGACGGCCGGGAGCCGTTTGCCTCGATCAACTTCATCACGGCGCACGACGGCTTCACGCTCGCCGACCTCGTGTCCTACGACCGCAAGCACAACGAGGCCAACCTCGAGGAAAACCGCGACGGGAGCGACGACAACCGCTCGTGGAACTGCGGAGCCGAGGGCGCCACCGTCGACCAGGCGATCCTGTCACTGCGTGCGCGCCAGCAGCGCAACTTCCTCACCACCATGTTCATCTCGCAGGGCACGCCGATGCTGTTGGGGGGCGACGAACGCGGCCGCACCCAGTCGGGCAACAACAACGCCTGGTGCCAGGACAACGAGATCTCATGGTACGGCTGGACCGATCGGCCCGAGGCGATCGAGCTGCGCGACTTCACCTGCCGCCTGATCGCCCTGCGCCGCGAGCATCCGGTGTTCCGGCGCGAGAGCTTCCTCCGCGGCGCGGAAGTCAAGGGCTCCGGACTCCCCGATGTCTGGTGGTTCCGGCCCGACGGACTGAAGATGACGCGCCGCGATTGGCAGGGCGGCGAGCACGTCCTGGGCATGTTCCTCAACGGCCAGGAGATCACCTATCCGGGTCCCTATGGCGAGGACATCGTCGACGACTCATTCCTGGTCCTGTTCAACGCCCACCACGAGGACCGCTCGTTCATGCTTCCCCGCCGGCGCTTTGGCGCGCAGTGGTCACTCGAGCTATCGACTGCCGACCCGCGGGCAGCGGCAGCTAGCGCTCGCTACGCAGCCCGGACCGAGCTGCCGGTGTTGTCGCGCTCGATCGTGATCCTCAAACGGGCGCAATGAGTGAGCTACGCGCCACCTACCGCCTGCAGCTGACGCCGCAGTTCGGATTCGCCGCCGCCCGGGAGCTGGTCCCCTACCTGCGCGACCTCGGGATCTCGCACCTGTACCTGTCCCCCTGCCTGCAAGCCCGCTCGGGCTCGACACACGGCTACGACGTCGTCGATCCCACGCGGCTGTCGGAGGCCCTGGGCGGCGAGCCGGAGTTCCGCGCCCTGGCCGACACGGTCCGGGACGCCGGCATGGGCATCGTGCTCGACGTGGTGCCCAATCACATGGCCGCCTCGGAGGAGAACCCGTACTGGACTGACGAGTCGCGGCGCGCGCGCTTCTTCGACCTCGACCCGGTCGGCGGCCACTGGCGGCGGTTCTTCGATATCGACGACCTGGCCGGCGTTCGCCAGGAGGACCCCGATGTGTTCGCCGAGACGCATCGGCTGGTGTTGTCGCTCGTGCGCGCCGGGGCGGTAGATGGACTGCGAATCGACCATCCCGACGGTCTGGCCGATCCGGCCGGCTACCTCGATCGTCTGCACGAGGCGGGTGCCGAGCGGGTGTGGGTGGAGAAGATCCTCGACCCAGGCGAGCAGCTGCGCGACTGGCCCGTATGCGGAACGGTCGGCTACGAGTTCCTCAACGACGTCTGCGCCGTGTTCGTCGATCCGGCGGGCGAGCCTGAGCTGACGGAGCTTTGGCAAGAGCTCTCGGGAGACCGGCGGCCGTTTGGCGAGATCGCGCACGAGGCGAAGCTCGAGCAGGCGCACGCGACGTTCTCACCGGAGGTCGAGCGGCTCCATCGACTGGCGCCGCAGTTCAGCCAGACAACGCTGGCGGAGGCGGTCGCATCGCTCCCGGTCTACCGGACCTATGTCTCGCCGCGGTCGGGGAGCGTCGCACCCGAGGACCGCGCCGTGGTCGCCGAAGCGGAGCTCGATCCGGCTCTCGCCGATGACCTGTTGCTCGGTGCCCCGGCCTCACCCGAGTTCGTGATCCGCTTCCAGCAGACCACGCCACCGGTGATGGCCAAGGGCGTCGAGGACACCGCCTTCTACCGCTACGCCCGGCTGCTGGCGCTCAACGACGTGGGCGGCGACCCGGGCCGATTCGGCATCACCGTCGGGCAGTTCCATGCGGCTTGCGCGCTCCGGGCCGAGCGGTTTCCGTTCACGATGCTGACCACCCAGACGCACGACACCAAGCGGTCGGGCGACGTCCGAGCCCGGATCGGGGCGCTGTCGTGGATGGCGGGCGAGTGGAGCGATGCTGTCCGACGTTGGCTGGCCATGACCGAGCCCCTGCGCTCCGGTGGCGCGCCCGACGACGTCGAGCGCTACTTCATCTTCCAGACCCTGGTCGGGGCCTGGCCGATCGAGCCCGACCGTCTCACTGCGTACATGGAGAAGGCGCTGCGCGAGGCCAAACGCAATACCAGCTGGGTTGAGCAGGATCGCGAGTGGGAGGGGGCCGTCAAGCGCTTCTGCCTCGAACTGCTGGCCAGCGGCGAATTTCTCGGCGACTTCGAGCCCTTCGCCGCCCGGGTGGCTGCCGTGGGTGACCGCGCGGGGCTAGGGTCGCTGGTGCTGAAACTCACCGCCCCAGGTGTCCCCGACACCTACCAGGGCGACGAGCTGCCGATGCGCGCGCTCGTCGATCCCGACAACCGCCGCGAGGTCGATTGGGACTGGTACCAGGCGATGCTGCACCGGCTGATGGGCGGGGCATCCCCCACCAACGAGACGCTCAAGCTGTTCCTCACCGTGCGACTGCTGGGGCTGCGCGCGCGACGGCCCGAGCCGTTCGCCGCCGGCGACTACCAACCGCTCCCGGCCCCGGCGGATGTGTGTGCGTTTACGCGCGGCGGGCAGGTGCTGGTCCTGGTGGCCGTCCGTGCCGCCCCCTCGGGCGGGGCCGTCGCCGGGGTCGCGGGTCGCTGGCGCGATGTGCTGACCGGCGACGAACGCGCCCTGGACGAGTCGGTGTCCGTGCTCGAGGTGCTGGGCGAACACGGCGTGGCCGTGCTCGAGCGCGACTGAGCAATAGTCTCCAACGGACATGGGCGCCAGGATCCGCCAGGTCGTGATCGCCGCGAGCGACCTCGATGCCGTCGCCGGCCGGCTGCGGACGACACTCGGCCTGGGTGAGCCATTCGCCGATCAGGAAGTCGGCTATTTCGGTCTGCGCAACGCCGTGTTCGCGCTCGGGGACACATTTCTCGAGGTCGTCTCGCCGGCGCGAGATGGCACCACCGCCGGGCGCCTGCTCGAGCGCCGCGGCGGCGATTGCGGATACATGGTCATGTTCCAGGTCGATGACCTGGCGGCGGCGCGCCGTCGCGCTGCCGAAGCCGGCGTCCGCGAGGTCTTCGAGGTCTCGCTGGCGGAGATTGAGGAGGTGCACCTGCACCCGACTGACATCGGCGGGGCGATCGTCGCGCTGAGCTCGCCCCGCCCGGTCGAGTCGTGGCCGTGGGGCGGCCCCGAGTGGGAGCACCGAACCGCGCCGCTCGTCGTGGCCGGAGTGACGATCGGCGTGCCGGAACCCGACTCGGTACGAGCTCGCTGGGCCGAGATCCTCGGAGAGCTGCCGGGGGTGTCGTTCATGCCCGACCGGGCGGGCGCCGGCCTGGTCGAGATCACGGCGGTGTCGGCCGAGCCCCGGTCGGCCCTCTCGGTGGGCAGCGTCCGGTTCTCGTTCATCGCTACCGAGGAGGAGCACGTATGACCGACGTCGTCCTGATCGACGTGAGCGACGGCGTGGCCCTGATCACGCTCAACCGTCCCGACCGCCTCAACGCGTGGAACGCGGAAGCTCCAGGTCCGCTACTTCGACCTACTGGAGGAGTGCGCCCAGCGCGAGGACGTGCGCGCGATCGTCGTCACCGGTGCCGGGCGGGGGTTCTGCGCGGGTGCCGACATGCAGAACCTCGAGGCGCTGAGCGAGGGAGACGGGCAGCTCAGTGCCGCCTCCGACCCGCGCACGGTGGCGTTTCTGCTCGACATCCCCAAACCGATCATCGCCGCGATCAACGGTGCCTGTGCCGGCCTTGGACTGGCCATGGCACTGATGTGCGACCTCCGTTTCGCGGCCGCCGAGGCCAAGCTCACGACGGCGTTCGTCCGGCGCGGTCTGATCGCCGAGTACGGCATGTCGTGGGTCCTCCCTCGCCTGATCGGCCCGGCCCGCGCACTCGACCTTCTGTTCTCCGGGCGTGTCGTTCTGGGCTCGGAGGCCGAGGCGCTGGGCCTGGTCAATCGAGCCGTGGCCGACGGCCGGGTGGTCGACGAGGCGCTTTCGTACGCACGCGAGCTGGCCACGGAGTGCTCCCCCACGAGCATGGCGACGATCAAGCGCCAGGTCTACGGCGATGCCTCGCGCGGCCTCGACGCCGCCCTGGCTGATGCCAACGAGCTGATGCTCGAGTCGCTGACCCGCGCGGACTTCGCCGAGGGGGTTCAGAGCTTCCTCGAGCGCCGGTCGCCGCGCTTTGCCCCCCTATCCCGGTAGGGTTGCCGACCCGGTATGCGCGTTCTGCTGATCTCTTGGGAGTACCCGCCGGTTATCGAGGGGGGCTTGGGTCGTCACGTGCGCAAGCTCTCCGAGCATCTGGTCGGGGAAGGCGTCGAGGTCCACGTCCTCACCCGCGGCGGCGGGCACCTGGCCGCCGAGGAGGAGCGACACGGGGTGATCGTGCACCGCGTGCGCGAGCCGGAATTCCCCAAGGACATCAACGCCTTCGTCGGGTGGGTGCGGACGATGAATTCCGACATGCGCACGCGCGGGGTCGAGCTGTGCGAACGGTGGCGCTTCGATCTCATCCACTCGCACGATTGGCTCGTCGCCGGCGCGGCGGAGCGCATGGCCCGCCGCGATCGCCGCCCATGGGTCACGACCGTGCACGCCACCGAATTCGGCCGCCACCAGGGGTGGGTGCAGAACCATCCCCAGTCGCACATTCATGCCGTCGAGCAGGGCATGGTGCGCCGGGCCGATCGCGTGATCACCTGTTCCAACTACATGGGCAGCCACGTCGCGTCGGTGTTCGGCGTTCCATCGAGCCGGGTCGCGGTGATCCCGAATGGAATCGACCCGCGCGATCTCGAGCCTGTCGTTCCCGACCTCCCGGCGCTGCGCAGGCGCTTCGCCGCGCCCGACGAACGGCTGGTCCTGCTCGTCGGCCGGCTCGTCTACGAGAAGGGCTTTCACCTCGCTCTCGATGCGCTGGCTCCGGTGATCAGGCGTCTGGGGGCCGTCCGCTTCGTGGTCGCCGGAACCGGCACTGCCGAGGCCGAGCTGAAGCGGCAGGCGCGACGGTTGAAACTCATGCGTCACGGCACGTTCCTCGGCTGGGTCGGCGACGACATGCTCCACTCGCTCTACCGGGTGGCCGACCTGTGCATCGTCCCCTCAATCTACGAGCCATTTGGGCTGGTGGCCCTCGAGGCGATGGCCTCGGGCTGCCTGTGTGTGGTCGCCGACACCGGCGGCCTGCGCGAGGTCGTCCCGGGCGACGGTAGCGTCGGCGTCCGCTTCCCGTCGCGCGACTCGGCGGCGCTCGAGGCTGTGCTCGAGCAGGTCCTGGTCGACGATGCGGCCCGGGCCGGGGTGGTGGCCGATGCCCGCGAGCACATCCTCAACTTCGGCTGGCCCGAGGTCGCGCGCCAGACGTGCGAGGTGTATGAGCGGTTGGCGAGGACCGCAGTCTCGAGCCGTTAGCTGCTAGCTCTTGCCCGGCCGCTTGTTCACCAGTCCCTCGATCTCGTCGATCAGATCGGCCACGCGCTGGGCCACCGGGTGCTCGCCCGCGGCGCTGAAATGGTCGGCCAGCTGATCGCGAGCGTCGGCGAGGATCTTCCCGAAACTGTCGTCGGTCTTGATGTAGCCGAGCTCCTCGTCCGACGGGCGCTCCGGGCGCGATCTGGCCGCCGCCTCCCGGGCAGCCTGGCGGGCACGCTCGCGCTTCAGGTGCGCCTCGCGGACCTGGCGCTCGAGGTCGGCCAGACGGGAGTCGGCCTCGGGGTCGGGTGCCGCGGTGCGCGGCGGCTGGGGGGTGGTGCGCGGCGGCTGGGCCGAGTTGCGCCCGCCGCGGAGCCTGCGCACCTCTGCGTAGGCATCCTGGACCTCCTCGAAGCGCCGCGCCGCCTCGGGCGAGCCGCCGTTGTGGTCGGGGTGATGAAGCTGCACCCATCGCCGGTAGGCCGCACGAACCTCGGCCTCGGAGGCGCCGGGGCTCACCTCGAGCGTTTTGTATGGGTCACGCTTGGCCGGAGCCATCGAGCCAAACATTAGAGCCGGGGGCCCGCGGGGCCGGGCGCTCCTTAAATAGCTGAGGGCCCGGATCGCTCCGGGCCCTCAGAAAACACTCGCCTGTTCAGGAGAGGGTAACTCGGATCTACATCATCCCCGACATGTCGGGCATGCCACCGCCGCCGCCACCGGCCGGCTCCTTCTCGGGAACCTCGGCGACGATCGCCTCGGTGGTGAGGATGTTCTTGGCGATCGAGGCCGCGTTCTGCAGCGCCGACCGCGTGACCATCGCCGGGTCGATGATGCCCGCCGAGACGAGATCGACGATCTCGCCGTTGGCCGCGTTCAGGCCGTGACCCTTCTTGGCGTGACGGACGTCGTTGACCACGACCGAGCCCTCGAGCCCGGCGTTATCAGCGATCTGACGGAGCGGCTCCTCGAGCGCGCGATGCACGATGGTGGCACCGGTCCGCTCGTCGGCCAACTCGATGGCGTCGATCTTCATCGCCTTCTGCGCCACCAGCAGGGCGACGCCGCCGCCCGGCACGATGCCCTCCTCGAGGGCGGCGCGGGTGGCCTGCAGCGCGTCCTCGACGCGGTGCTTCTTCTCCTTCATCTCGGTCTCGGTGGCCGCGCCAACCTTGACCACGGCAACGCCGCCGGACAGCTTGGCCAGACGCTCCTGGAGCTTCTCGCGGTCGAAGTCCGAATCGGTTGACTCGATCTCGGTCTTGATCTGGTTGATCCGACCCTTGATCGCCTCGGACTCACCGGCGCCATCAATGATGGTGGTGGTGTCCTTGGCCACGACCAGACGACGGGCACGACCGAGCTGGGAGAGCTGGGTGTTCTCGAGCTTGAGGCCCATCTCCTCGGTGATCACCTCGCCGCCGGTGAGGATCGCGATGTCCTCCAGCATGCGCTTACGGCGATCGCCGAAGCCCGGCGCCTTGACGGCAACACCGGTGAACGTGCCACGCAGCTTGTTCACCACCAGCGTCGCGAGCGACTCGCCCTCGACGTCCTCGGCGATGATCAGCAGCGGCTTGCCCGACTGGATGACCTGCTCCAGCACCGGAAGGATGTCCCGGACCGAGCCGATCTTCTGGTTGGCGATGAGGATGTAGGGATCCTCGAGCACCGCCTCCATACGGTCCTGGTCGGTGACCATGTAGGGCGAGATGTAGCCCTTGTCGAACTGCATGCCCTCGGTGAACTCGAGGTCCATGCCGAACGTCTGGCCCTCCTCGACGTTGACCACGCCGTCCTTGCCGACCTTGTCGATGGCGTCGGCGATCACGTCGCCGATCTCTTCGTCGCCGGCGGAGATCGTCGCCACGCGAGCGATCTGCTCCTTGCCGGAGATCTCGACGGACTGCGACTCGATGTTCTTGACCACCTCGTCGACCGCCCGCTCAATACCGCGCTTCAGCGCGAGCGGGTTCGCGCCCGCGGCAACGTTCTTCAGGCCCTGGCGAACGATCGCCTGAGCGAGAACCGTCGCCGTCGTGGTGCCGTCGCCCGCCACGTCATTCGTGGCCGTCGCGACCTCGCGCACCAGCTGCGCGCCCTGATTCTGAAAGACGTCCTCGACCTCGATCTCCCGCGCGATGGTCACACCATCGTTGGTGATCGTCGGGGCGCCGAACTTCTTGTCAAGGACGACGTAGCGGCCCTTGGGCCCAAGCGTGACCTTGACGGCGTTGGCTACCGCATCGACGCCCTGCTCGAGCGCCTTGCGGGCTTCCGCCTCGTACTTCAGTTCCTTGTGTGCCATGTGTTTCTAATTCTCCTGGATGACGGGACTACTGGACCTTCGCCAGCACGTCGGACTCACGGAGGACGAGCAGTTCCTCGCCATCCACCTTGATCTCGGTGCCGCCGTACTTGCTGTAGAGCACCTCGTCGCCCTCCGCAACGTCGAGCGGCACTCGCTTACCGGTCTCCTCGCTCAGCTTGCCATCGCCAACAGCAAGAACCTTGCCCTTCTGGGGCTTCTCCTTGGCGGTATCGGGAAGCACGATCCCACTCACAGTGGTCTCCTCCTCCTCGATTGCCCGCACGATCAAACGATCGCCAAGGGGCTTCAGCTTCATATTGTGCAACCTCCGAATGGAAAGGGATCTTCCGTTTTGGCACTCGCATACACAGAGTGCCAACCTGGCTGACTATAGCTTGTCGGCGGCGCGATTCAAGGAAAATCTTGGCACTCTCGGAAGTGGAGTGCCAGTTTCTCGGGATTCTTGAGCACTGGCGGTGGTATTCGGTTCGGCCGAGGGAGGTTGATCGTGCCGTCGTGCCGGGGGCTGGTCAGCTAAACGAAACATAGGTGCGCTTAGCTGACCAGCCCTCGCGTAAAGCCGCGACCGCGAGTCGCGCCAGCACCGAACGCCACGGCGCCGGCCCGAGCCCCCCCGCCTAGTTCTGCGCCGCCCCCAACCCGTGAAGGCGCTCGCGCAGCTCGGGTGGGTTCTCGATGATCTGGGAGAAGCGGACAACGGTGACCGTGTCCTCCATCTCCACCTTCCGATCGTAGATCTGCTCGAGGAAGTGGACCATCTCATCGACGCGCCGGAACTCGGGGTTGTCGTGCTCGATATCGCGGGGCGAGAGGTCCTTGACGCGCTTGACCTCGACCTGGTCGATGACGGCATAGAAGATCTTCTCGCGAGGCGAGTGCTGGTAGCCGATGGTGACCAGAACGCAGTCGTTCTTGCGGTACTTGTGGGACTTGTCGCCGAGGCGGATCGTCGCCGTCTTCCGGCCGCGGCGAAGCTGGTCGGCGAACACCGACGAATAGAAGTTCAGGACGCGCACCGATGCCAGCCTACAGATCCGGCGCTGTTCGCGACAGCGCCCGCGCCACCATTTCTCGTTCGCCCGCGTAGGTGAGCACGTGGACCGCTTCGCGCAGCGGCATCCAGCGCGCCTCCTCGATCTCGTGGTCGTGGTCGGACAGGTCACCCGACCGGTACCGGAAGAGGAAGAAGCGCACCACCTTGGCCACCCGGCGGGGGCCACGCTGGTAGTGGTAGCGGACCTCGCCGAGGTCGCCGATCAGCTCGGCGACGATCCCCGTCTCCTCGCGCACCTCGCGAGTGGCCGCCTCCTGAGGCGTCTCATCGCCGTCGGCGTGCCCCTTGGGCAGGCCGAGCACCCGGTTGCCGGTGGCGTCACGCTTGATGGGCACGATCACCGCGACCTCATCGCCTCGGATGACGACCCCGCCAGCCGAGAACTCACGCCTGATGTCGTCGTGGGCGGCCACTAATAGACGTACCGCTCGAGGGCCGCCGGGTCGTGGACAGTCAGCCTGCCCCGGCCCTGGGTGATGATCCCGGCCCGTTCGAGCACAGCGAGGAAGCGACTGGCCGACTCGCGGGAGGATCCCGCCAGCTGGGCCAGGTCGGCCTGCGTCGCCGTGATCAGTACATCTTTGGAGGGTGCCTCCTCCGGCCGCGCCCCCGGCCAATCCGGCGGCGCCCCCTGCCGATCCGGCTCCTCGTCCTCGGCTGCGACCACCAACTTGGCCAGCACGGTGGCGACGCGGCTCTGGACGGTCTGAAACGACTGGCGCGCGAGGCGCTCGTTGGTCTCGCGCAGACGGCGGCCGAGCGCGACGATCAACTTGACGGCGATGTCCGGGTACTCGCGCAGGAGCCGGCGCATGTCGCCACCGAGGATCGCGATCGCTTCCATCGGCTCAAGCGCCTCGACCGTGGCCGAGCGGCTCTCATCGTCAAACATGGCCAGCTCGCCGAAGATGTCGCCCGGCCCGAAGTGAGCGAGCGTTAGCGAGCGGCCGTCGGGATTCTCTCTGACCGCGCGAGCGTGACCCGAGCGGACGACGTAGCAGGTATTGCTCTGGTCACCCTCGTGGAACACCACCTCCCCGCCTTCGAAGCTGCGCGGCACGGCCACCTCTGCGACCCGAGCCAGGTCGTCATCGGCGAGCGCCGAAAACGCCGGCACGCGATGGAGCAGCGCGATCGTGTCCTCGCTGGTAGCGGCCACAGAGGACGAATACCACAAACTCCGTTCTCGCTATGCCACGTCGAGAGCCTGCTCGCGCCGGCGCCGCCGGACCGTCACGGCAATCCACCCCGCCAGGCCACCGACGAGCGCAAGCGGGACCAAGACGGCGAGCGTGATCAGGGCGACACCGGCGACCACCGTGAGAACCCGCCCCGCGTCGTGCGCGGCCTTGCCGATCGTGAACCCCTTCGAGCTGCTGTGCGCGACCGGCCCCACATAGCCGTTGACGTCGACCGATACCTGGCTGTAGTTGATCTTGTTGTTGAGCGACCTGATCGCGGCCTCGTCGCGGGCAATCGCGTGCTCGGCGTCGTGGATGCGGCCGTTGATGCTGTCGATCTGCGCCTGCGTGACCGCCCTGCCCAGTTGCCTGAGCAGCGACGTGCGCAGGGCACGGTCATCGGCGAGCTGGCGGTTCGCGCTCACGTAGGCGTTGTTGACGTCCTGGGTGGTGTCGGTGCGCGACGCGACGTGGGCGTAGTGGAGGTTGGACAGCGCGGTCATCGTCGCGCCGAGGTTGCCGCTCGGGATGCTGAGCTGGAACTGGGCATACCCGCCGCTACCGGCCGTGACGCTGGAGTTGTTGACCACGCCCTTCTCGCGGCCGACCACATCGAACACCTGCTGGGCGACGTCCTCGATTCGGCTCGGCGGCGCGTTCAGCTGCAGCTGGGCCGACTGGACGATCTTGCGCCCGTTGGTCGGAGGCTGCGGGGCCGCCACAGTGGGGGTCGAAGCTCCGCTCAACGTCGGCACGCTGGCGGCGGCGGAGCGGGCCGAGCTGCTCGCTTTGGCCGGGCCACTCTGGACGTCAGCCGAACCGGCCGACCCCGAGGCGCTTGAAGACGCGGACGAAGAGCCAAGGCTGGACGAGCTGGCGCCCGACGTGGCCGTCGTCGACGACGACACCCCCGAACTGGAAACGCCACCGCCGCCCGAGGACACGACAACGACCGCCACCAGCGCCGCCACCGTGGCCGCGCTCAGACCCGCAAAAGGCCCAACCCAGCGCCGCGGCCGCTTTGCGGCCAGCGGCGCCCTAAACCTGTTGCTCACGCGCTCGTCCAGCCTCCGCGCAAACTCGGGCTTTGGATCCTGCCGCTCCGCGCTCAGCAGGAGTGCGAGCTCGGCCAGCTCGGCGTACTCGGGGTCGACGGGCTCGCCGGCCAGGGTGGCGTCGATCGCGTCGAGCTGCGCGAGGATCTCGGGATCGAGGGGTTCGTCAGTTCGTCTCATTGCAGGCTTTCCTCAATTTGCTCATCACGCGGTGGAGCGTCGTGCCAGCGTTCGATTCGCTGACGCCAAGGACCGAGGCGAGTTCGGCGTTGCTCAGGCCGCCGTGGAACTTCAGGGCGACGATCTCGCGCTCGCGGGCCGACAGTGAGGCCAGGGCGGAGCGCACCGCAGTGCGACGCAGCGCCACGTCGGCGTGATCTGGCACACCGGCAACGGAATCGTCCGCGGGTTCGCCGACGAGCGCGGCCACGCGCCGCCGCCGGCGGAGCTCGTCGAGCGCCGCGTTGCGCGCGATGCCGAACAGCCAGGCGCGCTCATCGCCGCGCCGGCGGTCAAACGTGCGCCGCCGCCGGTAGGCGCGCTCAAAGGCGAGCGCCGTCACATCCTCGGCGGCGCCCTGGTCGCGCAGAAGGGTCATCACGTAGGCATAGACGTCGTTCCGGCTCGACCGGTAGAGAGCTTCGAAGCGCTCCCAGCTCGGCGGCGCGAGCTCGGCGGTTTCGGTCGGAGCCTCGA
This sequence comes from uncultured Solirubrobacterales bacterium, assembly GCA_963796885.1. Classification (GTDB taxonomy): domain Bacteria; phylum Actinomycetota; class Thermoleophilia; order Solirubrobacterales; family Solirubrobacteraceae; genus Palsa-465. The sequence continues at coordinate 323,336 of CAWCNP010000014.1, read as the reverse complement.
TCACATCAGTACTACTAACCTCGCGGGGATCCATCACGCCAGCGCGGCGAACAACCTCGGATCGTTGGAGATGACACCGGTGACGCCAAGGGCCTTCAGCGCCCGCAGCCGCGGGAGCTCGTCAACCGTCCACACGTACAGCTCGCCGCCCGCGTCGAGGATGCTGCGGGTCAGCCGGGGCGTGACCAGACGCCAGTGGGCCATCACGGCATCGCACTCGCGGGCCCGGATCGCCCGCGCGGCCAAGGTCGGCAGGGCAACTCGCCAGGCCTGGAGGCCGCCGTACGCCGGAATCATCGTGAACACCGAGCGAAACGGATCGCGCTTGACCTTGGGCACCGACCAGCCCAGACGAATCGCGGGCTCGGAGCCCCGCACCGCGGCGAGGCTGGAGCGAAATTGGCTGGAGATCAGCGTCCGCGCGGTGAGGTCGTGCTCGCGCAGAAGCCCCACCACCCGGGCCTCGTAGCCCGGGAGCTTGAGATCGACGTCGAGCTCGACACCGGCGAACCTCTCCCCGGCCAGATGCGCGAGCCCCTCCTCCAGTGTCGGGGCCTCGCGTCGCGCGATGTCCTCGTAGTCGTGGGCGAGAAACAGTCGAGTCCCGTGCTCCTCGCGCAGGACATCGAACTCGATCATGTCCACGCCAGCCTCGAGTGCAGCATCGAAGCTGGCCAGCGTGTTTCCGGGAGCGATGAGATCCGCCCCCTTGTGCCCGACACGTCTCAACTCTGACATCCCTTACACCAGTATGTCGTGCGATTCGCGTCGCCCTGTCCGCGGGCGACTATCCGGCCGCGACAGCGCGGGCACGGGCGACCAGACTGGCGGTAGACACGGGGCTCGATGGCACGCGGGCCGTCCAGAGCGGAGCGCTGCATGCGGGGCCTCATCGCCTCGATCACGCCCAGCGCCTCGGCGTCAGACACATCGCCCACGCGGCGCCACGGATCGACGGCGGCCTCCCAGCAGCCCTCGGACTTCCAGATGTTGCCGATGCCGGCCACGTTGCGCTGCTCGAGCAGGGCGTCGCCGAGCGCTCGCGTCGGGTCATCGGCGCGCAGGCGGCGCACGAACGTCTCGATGTCGAACTCCGGCGCCAGCACATCGGGGCCGAGCCCGGCCAGCCGCTGATCGAAGCGCGAGCGGCCTTCGGTGATCAGCTCGAGCAGCGGCCCGTCGAACTGCACCACCGCGTGGCCGGCGCGCCGGATGACGAGCCAGGCGCGGCCGGGGGAACGCCCCCATGGCCGTCCGTCACGATAGACACCCCATGTTCCGGTCATGGCCAGGTGCGAGTGGAGCACGAGATCTCCCTCGAAGCGGAGAAACAGATGCTTGCCGTGGGTGTCTACGCGCCTGACCGCGCGGCCGCCGAGGCGCTCGGGCCAGCGGTCGAACCGGCGACGCGGGTGCGGCGTGGCGACCTCCTCCGGTACGTGGCCCTCCAGCACCGGCCGGATGCGATTGGCGTGCCAGGCAATCGTGTCCCCCTCGGGCACGGCGCCTCAGGCACTCAGGGTCAGGCGGCGCGGGCCCTCCTGGAACCCCAGCGCCACCAGCGCCGGGCCAAGCGGCGAACCCATCGCCGGCTCGCCGTCGACCTTCTCCAGCGCCACGCGCCTGATAGCGCCACGCTGCACGTGCTCGACCAGCGCCACGAGCGCAGGCTGCAGCCGGTCGTCATCGGCATCGACGAGTGTCTGCAACGCCCGGCCGCCGCGCTCGAGAAACAGAATCGGCTCGCCGCCGGCCAGAACGACGTAGGCGCCGGCGACCCGCGAGGGGCGGCGGGACTCTTCTCTGGCCGGCCAGGGAAGCGTCGCCCCGTAGGGCTGCGCCGGGTCGACGGCGGCCAGCACCATCGCCGACTGGCTGCCCTCCGGCTGCGCGCGCAGGCGCTCGACCGCCCCGGGGAGGGCGAACTGGGCACCACCGAGACCCTCGACGAAGTAACCGCGCCGGGCGATGCCCAGCGTCTCGAGCTGCGAGAGCTCGGAGTAGATACCCGAGAAGCCGCCCGGGATCCCCTCGGCCAGGACCTGCTCACGGGTGAGGACGCCGTAGCGCTCGAGCAGCAGCTCACCCAATGCACGCCGCCGGGCCGCCGGGTCAACCGCGGCGCGGAACAGCGGCGCGGTCAGCGACCAGCGGCCCTGGACCTGGGCCGCGGCTCCACGCCCACGACGGCGAGTACCGAAGCGCCCGGCCCGGCCGGCGCGGACCTGCTCGCGCTGGGCCCGGGCCAGCGTGAGCCGCGGGGCGCGCAGCGGCGCAAAGGCGTCGTTGGTCGCCTCGCCGGCCCAGGCGAGGTCCCACAGGGCCTCCTGCAGCTCCTCCGGCGCCAGGTCGACATCGATGAGCAGATCCGTGAAGAAACACGCCCCGGCGGCCAGGCGCTCGCCCACGAGATCGTGGGCCGGCGACTCGGGCGCTGCTCCCTTGTACGGCGGCGGTCCAAGCGTGCCGATGTCCTCGCGGAAATACAGCGCGACGCGTCCCGAGTTTCGGCCCAGCGCACCGGCGCCGATCCACACGACCTCGCCACTGGCGCACAGCTGATCCATCCAGGCCGGCGAGTAGGCGCCAACGCGGCGAGGCAGGATCTCACGCTCCCACACCTCGGCGGGCAGTGCCAGCGCTTGAAGCGGCACGAGGACCTCGCGCAGGCGATCGATGCCGGCGCCGGTGGCCGGGTGGCGATCCACCTGCTGCCAGCCGGGCATGAAGCGGGCCAGCGAGCGCTGATCAGCGGGCTCGATCTCCTTGCGCAGCACCGCGAGCGACGCACGGCGCAGCCGCCGCAGCACCTCGGGATGGCACCACTCGCGCTCGTTGCCCCCCGGCCTCAGTTCACCGCGCACGAGCTCGGAGGATCGCTCCAGGCCGGCCAGTGCTGGACCGAAATCGATCCCGTAGCGGGTTCGCAGCTCGCCGGTGGTGAACGGTCCGTGGGTGGCGGCGTAGCGGACGGCAATGCGCATCAGCGGATCGGCCACGTCCTCGAGGAAGGCTTCGGGCAGACCGCCCGGGGGCACCGCGCCCAGGGCATCGCGGTACAGCCCCGCATCGGCGGCGTCGATCCAGCGCTCCTCGCCGGCCAGCCGGACCCTGATCGCCCGGCGCTCGCTTTCAAGCTCGCCCAGCATGGTTCCGGGGTCGACACCCTCGAGCACGCGTTGCCCGACCTCCTCGGCGGTGAGGTCGCCCAGTGTGCGCAGCGCGTCGTGCAATGCATCCCGCGTTGCGACCCGGCGCCGGTCCGACCGGAACTGAAGATCGTCCTCGACCTCGGCCAGTGCGGTCGGGTCGATGAGGTCTCGCAGCTCCTCCTGGCCGAGCAGCTCGCGCAGCAGATCGCGGTCGAGTGACAGGGCGGCGGCCCGACGCTCGGCATTGGGCGTATCGCCCTCGTACATGTACGTGGCCACGTAGTCGAACAGCAGCGAGGACGCGAACGGGGAGGCGGTGGGCGTCTCGACCTCGACCAGAGAGAGCTCGCGGCGGTGCAGCTTCGTCATCAGCTCGGTCAGCCCGGGCACGTCGAGCACGTCACGCAGGCACTCGCGGTAGGTCTCGAGCACGATCGGGAACTCGCCGTACTTCTTGGCCACCTCGAGCAGCGACTGGGACTTCAGGCGCTGCTGCCACAGTGAGGTCCGTTTGCCCGGCCGGGCTCTCGGGATCAGCAGGGCGCGGGCGGCGTTCTCGCGGAATCGGGCGCCGAACAGGGCGCTGGCCCCGAGCTCGGCCACCACGCGGTCCTGCACCTCGTCGGGCTCGATCATCACCAGCTCGGCGCCAGGAGGCTCGTCGGCGTCGGGCAGGTGGACGATGATCCCGTCGTCGGACCAGATCGCATCGGACTCCAGATCGAGCTCCTCGCGAATGCGGGCGCTCAGCGCGAGCCCCCAGGCAGCGTGCACGCGGCCTCCGAAGGGGCTGAGGATGCACAGACGCCAATCGCCGATCTCGTCGCGGAAGCGCTCGATCACGATCGCCCGATCGGAGGGGACCACGCGGGTGGCGGCCTGCTGCTCGCGGAGGAACTGGACCAGGTTGGAGGCGGCCTTGTCATCGAGGTCGTACTCGCCTTCGAGCTCCTCGGGCTCCCGTTCGACCGCGGTGCGAGCGAACGCACCGATGGCCTCACCCAGCTCGCGCGGGCGACCGATGCCGTCGCCCTTCCAGAACGGGACGGCGCCGGGCAGCCCGGGCGCCGGCGTGACGATGACCCGGTCACGGCCGATCTCCTCGATCCGCCAGGTCGTCGCCCCGAGCAGGAATGTCTGACCGGGGCGCGCCTCGTAGACCATCTCCTCGTCGAGCTCGCCCACGCGGCGGCCGTCCGGAAGTGTCACCGCGTACAGGCCGCGGTCGGGAATCGTCCCCGCGTTGGTCACCGCGAGCTGCCGGGCGCCGGGGCGGGCGCGCAGCGTGCCCTTCACCCGGTCCCAGATGATCCGCGGGCGGAGCTCGGCGAACTCGCTCGACGGGTAGCGGCCATCGAGCATGTCGAGCACGTTCTCGAGCTGGTTTCGGCCCAGCTCGGCGTAGGAGTGCGTGCTGGTCACCAGCCCGTGGAGGTCGTCGACGGACACCGGCGCGTCCTCGGGAGCGGCGGCGACGATGGCCACGATCTGCTGGGCCAGGACGTCGAGGGCGTTGCGGGGGACGACGGTGGTCTCGATCGCGCCGTCGCGCATGCGCTTGGCCACGACCGCGCACTCGAGCAGGTCGGCGCGGAACTTGGGGAAGATCCGCCCGCGGCTGATGTCGCCGACCGAGTGGCCGGCGCGGCCGATGCGCTGGAGTCCGCGCGAGACCGACTTCGGCGACTCGACCTGGATGACCAGATCGACAGCGCCCATGTCGATGCCGAGCTCGAGGCTCGAGGTGGCGACGAGGCAGGGCAGCTCTCCCGCCTTCAGCATCTCCTCGACCACGAGGCGCTCCTCGCGGGCCAGCGAGCCGTGGTGGGCGCGGGCGATCTCGCGCTCGGCCAGGTCGTTGAGCCGGATGGCCAGTCGCTCGGCGCCACGACGGTTGTTGACGAACACGATCGTCGAGTGGTGGCCCTCGATCAGCTCGAGCAGCTCGGGGTAGATGGCCGGCCAGATCGAGCGCCGGGTGCTCTCGCCGCCGGCCAGGGGATCGAGATCCGGTGCCGGCGTGGCGTCGGGCTCGAGCATCGACTCGACGGGAACGTGGATCTTCAGGTCGAGGGGCTTGCGCACGCCCGTGTCGACGATTCGGCACGTGCGGCGCGGCCCGACCATGAAGCGCCCCACCTCCTCGAGCGGGTTCTGGGTGGCCGACAGCCCGATGCGTTGGACGTCGCGGCCGGCCGCCTGGGACAGCCGCTCGAGCGTCAGGGCCAGGTGGGCACCGCGCTTGGTCGAGGCGACGGCGTGGATCTCGTCGACGATGCACCACTCCGTGGCCGCGAACAGCTCCTGGGCCCGGCCGGTCAGCATCAGGTACAGGGACTCGGGCGTGGTGATCAGGATGTCGGGCGGCTCGCGGAGCATGGCCTGGCGGTCCTTCTGGGGCGTGTCGCCGGTCCGGACGGCGACCTTGAGCTCGGCGCCAATGCCCCTGAGCGGCGCCCGGAGGTTGCGGTCGATGTCGTAGGACAACGCCTTGAGCGGCGAGACATACACGAGGCGGATGCCCTTGGTGCCGTTGGGCTCACCGTTGCTCAGGCGGTCGATGCCGTAGAGGAAGGCGGCCAGCGTCTTGCCCGAGCCGGTCGGAGCCGAGATGAAGACGTGCTCGCCCGAGGCGATCGCCGGCCAGGCCTGGGTTTGGGCGGGCGTCGGCTCGGCAAAGGCCTTGGCGAACCATTCCCGTGTGGAGGGACTGAACTGCTCTAAGGACACTCTTCCAGGTTAGTGCCGCTCGCCATGAATCCGGTCACACCGAGGCGGCTCTCGGTGTGACTGGATTCGTGGTGGGCGGCACTCAGGACCCCGGGTCCATGAACGCGACTTTCGTCGTGAGTCCCGCGGAGTCGCGGAGCGTGGCGATGTGCCGCCCGGGCTGCACGGCGGGCTTGATCTGGCCGAGGTGTTCCGCGAGCCTGCTGCTCAGGGCCTGCAGGTCGCTGACGACGACCACGAGGCCCCAAAAGCGTGCGGGGCCCGGTGGCGCCGTCGTGGCCTCGACCACCTCCAGGATCGCGGGTCCCAGGCGGCGGAAGCCCTGGCGGAATGAGCCGGCGTCGCGAATGCGTCGGAACGGCAGTCCGACGTGGTCGAGCGCGTCCGCGGTGCGATCGAAATCCGGGGTGGCGATGACCACGTGATCGAGGCCGATGGCACCGTTGGGGTGTGCCTTTGCCGAGCTCAGCGGAGGCTTGGCCATGACCAGCAGGCCGTCGATCTCGGCGACACGCGGGTCGAGCGCCCAGGCGACGATGCCCTCGCCGGGCAGGCCCAACTGTAATTCCACCTCCCCGAGGTGGAGCCGGTCGTCATCGACGGCGAAGCCCAGCGCCGCCCAGCGGTCCGGAGGATCGGCGATCTGGAGCGCTGCGAGTCTCTGAGATGTCATCCGGCCAGCTCCCGCGCGCGTGTGAACACGTCATCGAGCATCGGCTCGGTGAGACGCCCGGTGAACGTGTTCTGCTGACTCGGGTGGTAGCAGCCGAGCAGCACATAGCGTTCGAGCGTCGCCTCGGCTCCGTGGGCGAACCTGGCGCGCGGCCGGGGCGCCGCGAGCACCCGGAGCGCGACATCCCAGGCGAAGCCGCCGAGGCACACGATCACCCTCAGGTCGGCCAGGAGCGCCAACTCGCCCTCCAGATACGGCCGGCAGTTGTCGCGCTCGGCGGGCGATGGGCGGTTGGCCGGCGGCGCACACCTCACCGCGGCGGTGATGAAGCAATCGCTGAGCGACAGCCCGTCGTCGCGGTTGACCGACTCGGGCTGGTTGGCAAAGCCGGCCCGCCACAGCGCCGCGAACAGCCAGTCGCCCGAGCGGTCGCCGGTGAAGATCCGTCCCGTGCGGTTGCCACCGTGGGCTGCCGGCGCCAGGCCGAGCACGAGCACTCGGGCGCACGGGTCGCCGAACCCGGGCAGCGGCCGGCCCCAATACTCCTCGTCAGCGTACGCAGCGCGCTTGACCCGCGCCACCTCCTCGCGCCAGGCCACCAGCCGGGGACAGCGCCGGCAGTTGATGACCTCGTGTTCGAGCCGCCGCAGTGTTTCGCCCGCGCGGCCGCTCACGAGCGGGGCGGGGCGAGCACGCCGCCGATAAGCCGGTCGATCACCGGGGCGAGCTCGATCACGTCGGCCGGCTCGCCGAGTCGGACCTGGCGCGAAACGAGCTCGGTGATCGCGCCCACGATCGCGTAGGCATCGTAGGGTGAGGCGAAGCGCGGGCTCAGGCCTCGTGCGGCGGCGGCCGCATTCTCGGCGTCCAGCGTCTCGGCGAACTGCTGCATGATCAGGTCGCGCCGCCGAGCGGCACGCGACCCGGCGGCGATCGTCTCCACGAGCAGCGTCTGTGCGTGATCGGGGTACTCGGTCAGCGCGGAGAGGAACGCGCGCGTGCCGGCCCTGACCCGCTCGGATGCGTCGCGGGTGCCGGCGTTGCGCGCGGCCGCCGCCATCGCCCTGGCCACGCGGCCGGCGGCATCGTCGAACAGGGCGAGAATGCACTCCTCCTTGTTGGCGAAGTGCTCGTAGAAGGTCGCCTTCGACATGCCGGCCTGGCGGCTGATCGACTCGGAGCTCGCGCCGGCGTACCCGCGGCGTGCGAACTCGATGGCCGCCGCGTCGAGCAGCCGCTCGCGCTGGAGCGGGAGTCTTACCTCGGGTGGGGGCGCGTGTCGCCCCCTGGCCGCAGGAGTGCCGGCGCTCATCTCACGTCTTCAGGGCGCGTCCGTAGTGGCGCTCGTAGTAGTCGCGGTAGGCGCCGGAGCGAATCGGCTCCCACCACCAGGCGCTGTCGCGGTACCACTGCACCGTCCGCGCCAGCCCATTCTCGAAACGGACCTGTGGCTCCCACCCGAGCGCTCGGAGTTTGTCCGAGGACAGCGAATAACGGCGGTCGTGGCCGGGACGGTCGGTGACGTATTCGATGTGCGAGGGGTCAGCGCCCGTCAGCTCGACGATTTGCTTGACGACGGTCAGGTTCTCGCACTCGTCGGGACCGCCGCAGTTGTAGACCTCGCCGGGCACGCCGTGCTCGAGGACGTGACCGATCCCGCGATCGAAGTCCTCGACAAACAGCCAGTTGCGCACGTTGCCGCCGTCGCCGTAGACGGGAAGGTGATCGCCGGCCAGGGCGTTGAGGATCATCAGCGGGATCAGCTTCTCCGGGTATTGGTAGGGCCCGTAGTTGTTCGAGCCTCGGCAGATCAGGGTCTCGAGGCCGTAGGTGTGAAAGTAACTCGACACGAGCAGGTCGGCGCCGGTCTTGGTGGCGCTGTAGGGACTCGAGGGAGCCAGGGGCGACTCCTCGGTGAACGATCCGGTTTCGATCGAGCCGTACACCTCGTCGGTCGATACCTGGAGGTAGCGAAGCTTTCGCTCGCGCGCCGCCTCGAGCAGCACGTGGGTCCCCTGCATGTTGGTGACGATGAACGCCTCCGGACCGGCGATCGAACGGTCGACGTGCGTTTCGGCGGCGAAGTTGACGACGGCGTCGCACCCCGCCACGGCGTCGGCCACGGCGGCCGGATCCTCGATCGCTCCGTGGACGAAGCGGATCTCCGCGCCGAGGTCCTGCAGGTTCTCGCGTCGCCCCGCGTACGTGAGTTTGTCGAGCACGGTGACCTCATTGCCATGGTCATGGACACGCTGACGGACGAAGTTGGAGCCGATGAACCCGGCGCCGCCGCACACGAGCAGCCTCATCTGACGCTGACCCCCACGGCGAGGTAATCGGCCAGCCCGACCTGCCACGACGCCAGCCTGGGCGCGTCCTCGGGGCGCTCGCTGCCGAGCACGCTGTAGGCGGGACGGGGAGCCGGGCGTCCGAGGTCCTCGGTCCGTCCCGGCTTGACCGCGCAGTCCTTACCGGCGGCACTCACGATCTCGGTGGCGAAGTCGAACCACGAGCACGCCCCGGCCGCGGCGACATGCACGATGCCGGGCGGGCGGGCATCGGCTAGGGACACCAGTGCCTCGGCCAGGTGGCCGGTGAATGTGGGGCAGCCGACCTGATCATCGACCACGCTCAGCTCGTCGCGCTCATCGGCGAGGCGGAGGATGGTGGCTGGAAAGCACGGGCCGTGCGCGCCGAACAACCACGCGGTCCGCACGATTGTGTGCGCGTTCGGAGCAGCCTCGGCAGCGGCCCGTTCGCCGGCGAGCTTGGAGGCTCCGTACTGTGAGCGCGGCGCCGGTCGGTCGGTCTCGACATAGGGCTCGTGCTTGGTCCCGTCGAATACGTAGTCGCTCGAGATGTGGATCGTCCAGGCGCCGGCCCGGGCCGCCGCGCGCGCAACGTGTCCCGCGCCCGCGCCGTTGATCTGGTGGGCGCGCTCCGATGCGCTTTCGGCGCCGTCGACGTCGGTGTAGGCGGCACAATTGATGACGATGTCGGGATGGGTGCGCGCGACGGCCTGAGCCACGGCAACCGAGTCCGCGATGTCGAGCTCGCGGTGCGCGAGCTCGACGACGTCGTGATCGGCACGCTGCGCCGCCGCCGTCACATCACGGCCGAGCATCCCAGCCGCACCTGTCACCAGCAGCCGCACGCGATCAGTCCGGCCAGAAGTCGGGCACCATCTCGCCGTCGCCGCCCTCGGGACGGTCCGAGCCGACGGCGATCACCTCCATGCCCCCGGGACCGCCCTCGAACGCCCGAACCGTGGCCGGTGCGACTCGGAGCACGTCCCACTGCTTGAGCTCGACGACCTCGTCGTTGAGTTTGGCGCGGCCGGATCCGGAGACGACCACGTACGCCTCCTCCTGCTCACGGTGGCGGTGTCCGATCGGGCCCCGGTATCCGGCGCCGTAGCGGAAATAGCTCAGTCCCAGATGCTCGGAGTTCAGATGCTTGCGGCCGAATCGTGCCTCGATATCGGGCCCGCGCTCGGCGGCCGCGTCATCAATGTCCATGAAGTTCGTCTTGGTGAAGTTAGGCATGGCGGGCAGTGTATGACTCGGTCACCCGATCGCTCCGATCCGGGCCGCCGGGGATGCTAGGGTCGCCGGCATGGGAGAACGCACGAACTACACATCAGGCACATTCAGCTGGACTGATCTCACCACCACCGACCAGGACGCAGCCAAGGCCTTCTACGGCGAGCTGTTCGGGTGGGAGGCCCACGACCGGCCGATCGGCGACGGCATCGTCTACTCGATGATGACGCTCGGCGGGAAGGAGGTCGCCGCCATCTCGCCGCAGCCACAGCAGCAGCGCGACGCCGGTGCTCCGTCGCTGTGGAATTCATACATCACCGTGGAGAGCGCCGATCGGGCCCTGGAGCAGGCCAAGCACCTGGGCGCCACCGTGCACGCCAGCGCCTTCGACGTCTTCGACGCGGGGCGAATGGGAGTCGTCCAGGATCCCGGTGGCGCCTACTTCCTCGTCTGGGAGCCGAAGGAGAACATCGGCGCCTCCCTGGTCAACGCCCCCGGAGCCCTGTCGTGGAACGAGCTCGCCTCGACCGACATGGAGGCCTCGGCCGAGTTCTACCGAGACATGTTCGGCTGGACGGTCGAGCCGATGGAGAGCAGCCCGATGCCCTACATGGTGGTCAGCAATCAGGGCCGGGCCAATGGCGGGATCCGACCCGTGATGCCTCCGGATGCCCCGGCGCACTGGTTGGTCTACTTCGGCGCCGACGACATCGAGGCCGCGCTGGCCAAGGGGCAGCAGCTCGGCGGCACGCAGCTCGTCCCAGCGACCTCGATCGGGCCGGGGACGATCGCGGTCGTTCAGGATCCACAGGGCGCGGTGTTCGCGCTGTACTCGGGCCACTTTGAGGACTAGCCAGGTCGGTTTGCTGTGCGAAGTGAGCCGTTGATGGCGTAGGACCCGGGCCACTTCGGCATACTCGTCTCGTGCGCAGCCTGGGATGGATCGCACTGACGGCCGCCGTCGCGCTGTGCGGCGGCTGCGGCCAGCAGAGCGCGGTTCAGTCGAGCACCGGCGCCCAGCGGTCGGCGACGGTCAATCAGGTGGACAACAACCCGCCGATCCCGCAGTCGCATCCGCAGGCGGTCGAGCCTGTGGCGGGGGCAGCCGGGAGCACCGGCGCCGCGTCGAGCGGCCCAGCGGTCGTCAGCGTCGGGCCGCCGACCGGCGGAGTCGCGTCCGACAAACTGGCCAGGCCCGTCTCGGACGCGGTCATCCGCAAGGAACTGGCCGCCACCGGGCTGACCGCCGCCTCGTCGAAGGCGACGATGACGCCGGCCGGGCTGGCTCTGGCCCCACTCGACGCACCGCCCGCGGTGCAGACGGTCATCGAGGCGGGCAACCAGATCGCCAAGCTGCCCTACCGGTTCGGTGGTGGCCACGGCACCTACCACGACACGGCCTACGACTGCTCGGGCTCGCTCAGCTACGTACTGGCGGCGGCGGGGATGCTCAACACGACCGTGGTCTCGGGCCAGCTCGAGCACTGGGGCGCCCCGGGGCCGGGCCGATGGATCACCGTCTACGCCAATGCCGGCCACACCTTCATGTACGTGGCGGGTTTGCGCTTTGACACGGTGGCGTTGGCCGAGACGGGGACACGCTGGTCCACGCGACCCGCCGACGAGCCGGACCTCAACACCTTCGTCATCCGGCATTTCCCGGGGCTGTAGCTGACGTCAGGCGGCGGCCTCGGGCCGCTTGGGTGAACTCGAACCTCGGGCAGCTCCAGCCCTCGAGCTCCACCACCCGCGTCTTCTAGCTCTCGGCGGTTATCCGGCGTGGGCCGCCGCAGGTTCGCCGGCGCCGTCGCGCTGGGGATGGCCGTAGACGGCAAAGTCGCGCGCGCGCACGAGGATCAGGGCCAGCAACCCGCCGGCGATGGCCACGATCCCGGACACGAGCAGGATCTCGTTGAGTGCGGTGGCGAACGAGCTGTGAATCGCCGTCGCGGCCGTGGTCCGGAGCGGGCCTGGCGTGGCGCGAATCACCTGCTCGCCCCCGCCGGCGGCCACCGCGTGGGCAATCTGTGCGGCCCGACCGGCCACCGGGGTGTGGGCAAGCTTGGGGGCCAGGTGGTTGGTGATGCCGCTCTCGAACAGCGCACCCAGGACGGCGATTCCGGTGGCGATGCCAACCTGGCGGAACGTGTTGTTGACACCGGCTGCCATGCCGCTCTGCTGCGGCGGCACGACGCCGATCGCGGTCGAGGCGAGCGGGGGGTTGATCAGGCCGACGCCCGCGCCGGCGACCAGGAAGCCGGCGAGCAGTGACGTCCAGTGGGAGGTGCCGCTGACGCCGTGCATGAGCAGCAACCCAATGCCCGTCAGAGCCAGGCCGCCGCTGAGCAGGAACCGGACCGGGACCCTGGAGGACAGGTTCCCGGACAGCATCGCGACGAAGAAGGACACCACGGTGAAGGGCAGGAACCGGAGTCCGGTCTGCAGTGGCGAGTAGCCCAGCACGGTCTGGAGGTACAGGGTCAGGTACAGGAACATCGAGAACATCGAGGCCGAGACCGAGAACGCCACCAGGCCGGCGCCGGTGAACGTGGGCTTGCGGAACAGCGACAGATCAAGCATCGGGTGCTCCTGAACGGCCTGCGCCACGAGGAACGCCACCATCAGCAACGCCGAGCCGGCGAAGCACGCGACGATCGTCGCGCTGCCCCATCCCAGCGCGTTGCCGCGGATGATCGCGAAGACGAGCAGGAACAGCGAGGCCGTGAACGTCGTGGTTCCGATCCAATCCACCCGCTTGCCCTCGGGGTGGCGCGACTCCTGCACCTTGGCGATCGCCAGGGCGACCCCGGCGGCGCCGATCGGGACGTTGATCAGGAAGATCGAGGGCCAGCCGAAGGCCTCGGTGAGGAACCCGCCCAGCAGCGGCCCCACGGCGGCGGCGACCGAGATCGTCGCGCCCCAGATGCCAAACGCGGTGCCGCGCTCGCGGCCGTGGAACTCCTGGGCCAGCAGCGCGAGCGAGGTCGTGTACATGATCGCGCCACCGATACCCTGCCCGGCCCGGGCCAGAATCAGGAACAGGGCGCTGGGAGACAGCGCACACAGCAGCGACGTGCAGGCGAACAGGGTGAGGCCGATGCAGAACATCAGCTTGCGCCCCAGCAGGTCCGCGAGCGAGCCGGCCGTCAGCAGCACCGACGCCAGCGTGAGCGCGTAGGCGTCAATCACCCACTGAATGTCCGAGAAGCTCCCCTTCAGATCGGTGGCGATCTTGGGCAGCGCGACGTTGACAATGGTGATATCGAGCAACAGCATGAATGTCGCCACGCAGACGACGATCAGGGTCCACCACTTACGTTCCATTAGCTACTCATCCTACTGGCCATGCTGCCAGTCTGAACGTCCGGGCGTGTGTCTAAACGCGCGCGCCGGCCCGCCCAGACGCCTCGGCCGCCGAGGCCCGCCCCGCGGCTCGGCCCGTCCAGGCCCGCCTCGGCGCTCAGGCCCGCCCGTAGACCGGGATCGCCGCTCCGCTGGTCGGCCCTGACTCCGACGAGAGCAGATAGGCAACCACGCCGGCGATCTCGGCCGGCTTCACCCACCTGTCGTGGTCCGCGTCGGGCATCGACTCACGGTTGGCCGGGGTGTCGATCACACTGGGGAGGATCGCGTTACAGCGGATCCCATCGTTCTTGTATTCGGTGGCGACGGCGTGGGCGAAGGCGATCACCGCCGCCTTTGAGGAGATGTAGCCGGCGGCGCCGGGGAACGGCTGCAGCGCGGCCCGGGTACCCACGCAGACGATCGACCCGCCTGCGGCCTCAATCATCTTCGGCACCGCGGCGGCGACCATCAGATACGCGGGGCGCAGGTTGAGACGGAATTGCTGCTCGAACTCCTCGACCGGCGTCTCGTGGACGCGCCCGCCGACCGCGAAGCCACCCACGAGGTTCACCAGCCCCCGCAGCGGCGCCGCCTCGTCACCGCTCCCGAGCTGGACCACGGCGGCCACGGCCTCGGGGTCGAACAGGTCGGCCTGAACCAGCTCGAGACGATCGTGCCGCTGCACCCGCTCGAGTTCGCGCTCGAGGATCCAGGGCACGACCACGCGCCATCCGCCGTCGAGCAGACGCGAAACAACGGCAGCTCCCAGGCCGCCCGTTCCTCCGCTGACGATCACGGTTGATTGCATCGACTGCCGTCCGCTGGCCACTCTATCTTCGTGGCGCGATGAAGGTGCGGGATTTTGCAGATGGTTCCGAGGTCGCACAGGCCCTATTCGTCCGCGCTGCCGAGGTGCGAGTGCGGCGCGAGGGCGGCGAGTACCTCAAGCTCATGGTCGGCGACCGCAGCGGGACCCTCACGGCGATCGTGCGGGATGACGTCGCTTCGGCGCGCGAGGTCTGCCTGCCCGGAGCGGTCGTTCACGCCGCCGGCCTATTCTCGATCCATCCGCGCCATGGGGCCCAGCTGGCCGTGCGGAGCGTGCGCACGGCCGGACGGCACGAGTATGCACTCGACGACCTGATCGACGGTCCCGCGCGCGACCCAGAGCAGATGGAGGCTGATCTGCGCGAGCTGATCGCCACCGTCCAGGATCCCCACCTGCGCCGTCTGCTCGGGGCCGTGTTCGGCGAGGGCACGAGCAGCTGGACCAGCTACCGCGAGGCGCCGGCGGCCAAGCACTATCACCAGGCGTACCGGCACGGGCTGCTCGAGCATTCCCTGACCGTGGCTCAGGCGGTCGGAGCGATCTCGGCCATCTTCCCGGGCATCGATCGGGATATCGCCGTCACCGGTGCGCTGCTGCACGACATCGGCAAGGTCGAGGCCTACGACGTCCAGGGCGGCGGCGCAATCTCGATGTCCGACCATGGCCGCCTGTACGGCGAGATTTCCCTTGGCTATTACCGGGTTCGTCGCGTGATCGAGCGCCTCGACGGATTCCCGCCCGATGTGGAGCAGGCTCTGCTGCACATCATCCTCAGCCACCACGGCTCGCTCGAGCACGGCAGCCCGGTCGTCCCCTGCACCCGTGAAGCCACGCTCGTGCACATGATCGACAACCTCGGCGGCCGGCTAGGGAGTTTCGACCGGCTCGAGAAGGAACTGCCCGCCGGCAGCCAGTGGACCCCGTTTGACAAGGGGATCGGCGCCGGAGCGTACTTCGCCTCGCCGCTGGCGCCCGAGCGCGAAGCGGCCTGACCCACGCCAAAGCCGGGCGCGTTCAGTCCGCGCGCACACCGAACGGCCCCGTGGCGTCGGGAACGGCTGCTGGGGAAGGGGGATGCGCCGCTACGCCGGCGAACCCCGGCCCGGCGGCAACGGCCGGCGAGCCCCGGCCCGGGGCTTCGATGGAAAACGTGGCAAACCTCCCGCCGCCCGTCAACGTCGTGCACATAAGCCCCTCCCAGGGGCTTATGTAGCCGGAGTGGGTGCGCGGGCGGTCGTTTGTCACGTTTTCCGGATGGTACGCAGCGGATCCCGTCCTGATTCGCCGGCGGGGGCGAGTGGGATGTGCCAACCAACCTCCGCCACCGCGGTCACGACCGAACGACCCCAGCGCCCACCTCGAGCAATGCGCGTCGGTCGGCCGGCGCGGGTGACCTTTTCGACCCGCACAGGCGCGGCTCGGTCGCAGCAACGGCTCGCCCCCTTCCCCAGCCAGCCATTCCCGTAGCCCCGGACGGCCCCGCCAGGGGCCGCTCAGGCAATCCCCCAAATCTGCGCAAATAGCGTGCCGACTCTGTGCCCTGATGGCAGCCGTTCATCCACCCCAACTACAGTTGCTATTAGATGGCGAAGGACACGGAAAAGCTGATCCGCCAGCTTTCGCTGATCTCGTACCTGATGGCCGAGCGGCGCCCGGTGACGGCTCCCGAGATCAGGCGAGATGTCGAGGGCTACAGCGTGATGAACGAGGATGCGTTCGCTCGCCGGTTCTACGCCGACCGCTCGGAGCTGGAGGCGCTTGGGATCGTGCTCTCGGTCGAAAAGCCCGTCGATGGCCTGGTCGAGCAGGAGAATTATTCGCTGCCGCCGGAGAACTTCCACTTGCCGGCGATCGAGTTCACCGATCAGGAGCTGGCCGCCCTGAACACCGCCCTCCAGCTCCTCGACGGCGAGTTTGCCTACGCCGAGCCGCTGCGCCTCGCCCTCCAGCAGATCTCCTGGGGTCGCCCGAGCCCGCTCAGCTCGCCCGAGCAGCAGACGGTCGCCCTGGGGATCACCGGGTCGGCCGGCGGCCACGAGATCTCGCAACGACTGGCCAAGATCGAGACGGCCATCTTCCGACGCAAGACGATCGTGTTCGACTACTACACGATGGAGCGCGACGAGGTCGGCGGCCGTCGCGTCGATCCCTACCAGCTCCTGTACCAGGGCGGGCAGTTCTACGTCGTCGGGCGCTCGCAGGAGCGCGACGCGATTCGCGTGTTCAGGCTGTCGCGCATCCGCGGCAAGGTCGGCTACGCCACGAAGGCCGAGCACGACTTTCAGCGCCCCGCCAGCTTCGATCCC
This sequence comes from uncultured Solirubrobacterales bacterium, assembly GCA_963796885.1. GTDB lineage: Bacteria > Actinomycetota > Thermoleophilia > Solirubrobacterales > Solirubrobacteraceae > Palsa-465. The sequence continues at coordinate 306,759 of CAWCNP010000014.1, read as the reverse complement.
CGCGTCTATGCCGACCGGATCGATTGGCAGTTCGGCGACCCGATTGGCACGGCCGAAGTGTGGATCGGCGGTCGCATCGCCTGGCAGATCGAGCGGCATTTCGGCCGCTACGGCAAGATCCGGGCCACCGGCGAGGACGCCGACCGCCTGTTCGTCACCGACTACGCCAACGCCCGGCAGCTGATCGCCTGGGTGCTCGGGCTCGGCGAGCACGCGCGGATCGTGGCACCACCCGAGCTGGCCTCCGAGCTGCGCGAGCGCGTCAACCTGCTGATCGAGCGACACACCGGCGAGCCCGACTTGGCCCCCGCCCTGCCCGAGGTCCCGCCACCGCCCGGCGCCGGCGGCGACCCGGAGCCGCCACAGGAGATCAACGGGCACCACCCCGACGCCGCCATCCGTCCCGAGCGCTTCGCGCGCCTGGTTACCCTGGCCAGCATCCTCATCGACGCCGGCCGGGCCTGCCGCCGGCTGGACGCCACCGTGCTGTGCCGCGAGTTGAAGATCTCCGAGCAGGAGCTCCGCGAGGACATCTCTGTGCTCAACGTGGTCAATTTCGGCGCAGGCACCTACGTCCTGTACGCCGAGATCGGCGCCGATGGGATGATCGAGGTCGACCCCGAGCCGTACGGCGACTCGTTCGCGCGGCCCGCCCGGCTGCTGCCCGTCGAGGCCAAGGCGCTGGTGGCGGCGATTGACCTGATTGGCGAGCACATCCCCGAGGGGTCACTGGCCTCGGTGCGAGACAAGGTCGTCGGAGCCCTCGGCGAGGATCCGGTTCACGAGGGACTCCAGGTCGCGGCGCCGGGCGGTGACGACGCCGAGATCGCGGCCGAGGTCTCGCGCGCGATCTCCCAGCGAAGGCTTCTGTCGTTCGAGTATTACAAGGAGAACGAGGACGAGTTCTCCACCCGGACCGTCGAGCCCTACGCGCTGATCAACGGCCGTGAGGGCTGGTACGTGGCCAGTTTCGACCCCACGCGCGAGAGCGTCCGCCACTTTCGCCTCGATCGGATCAAATCGGCTGCGGTCACCGATGAGGAATTCGAGCCTCGCGAGGATGTCGACCCCGCTGCCGACGTCGACGGCTGGCCGAGGACGGGCGAGGTGCCGGCCTCGCGACGCGCCCGTGTGTGGATCTCGCCCGAGCGAGCACGGTGGGCGCGCGAGGAACGCCGCGTGGTGGCCGAACTCGAGGACGGCGCGGTGATCGTCGAGCGCGGCTTCGCTGGGATGCGCTACCTCGTCCGGGACGTGCTCAAGGAGGCCGGCGACGCCGTGGTGCTCGAGCCGGCCGACGCGCGCGACGCTGTTCGCGCGGCCGCCGAGGGCGTCGGCGCGGTGGCAGCGTCGACCACTCGATGAGCGGCCGCGACCAGATCAAGATGACCTCGGCCGAGGTAGACGACTTCCTGGCCACGGAGCGGGTCGTCATCGTTGCCACCAACGGACCCCAGGGCTGGCCCCACATGATGCCGCTGTGGTACATCGTGCGCGACGGAGAGATATGGGCCTGGACGTACGCCAAGTCGCAGAAGATCCGCAACATGGAGCGCGATCCGCGCGCCACCCTCGAGGTCGAGGCAGGCGGTCAGTACCACGAACTGCGGGGCGTGATGATCGAGACCCGACCGGTGATCCACCGCGACCTCGACCTGGTGGCCGAGGTCGGAGCCGACATATTCCGCCGCTACGGGAGCGCCAGCCTCGGCCCCGAGTTTCTCGATGTCGTCCGCGCCCAGGCGGCCAAGCGGGTCGCGCTGCAGTTCGTGCCGACAAGCCTCGCGAGCTGGGATCACCGCAAACTCGGAGGGGTCTATTAAGGGGGTGCGCGCGCGCACCCCTGTGGGTTTGGCTCCGGTTCCCGGCCCGCCCGGGTAGCCTCCCCGCTCATGCATGACCTGAAGGGCCTCATCCTCTCCGGTGGCAAGGGCACGCGACTGCGCCCGATCACTCACACCAGCGCCAAGCAACTCGTGCCGGTGGCCAACAAACCCGTGCTGTTCTACGGGATTGAGGCGATGGCCCAGGCCGGGATCGACGACGTCGGGATCATCATCGCCCCGGAGACCGGGGACGAGATCCGGGCTGCGGCCGGCGATGGAACGCGATTCGGGGTCAAGCTGACCTACATCGTTCAGGAGGCGCCGCTCGGCCTCGCGCATGCGGTCCTGACCGCCCAGCCGTTCCTCGGCGACTCGCCGTTCGTCATGTATCTGGGCGACAACCTGCTCCAGGGAGGCATCGAGGATCTCGTCGCCGCGTTCCGTGCCAACAAGCCGGACTCGCTGATTCTGCTCACTCCGGTACCCGACCCGGAGCATTTCGGAGTGGCCGAGCTCCGAGACGGAGCGGTCGTGCAGCTGGTCGAGAAGCCGGCCGAGCCCCGGACCGATCTGGCTCTGGTTGGGGTGTACATGTTCACTCCGGCTGTTCATGCGGCCGCGCGTGCGATCAAGCCCTCCGGCCGTGGCGAGCTCGAGATCACAGACGCCATTCAGCATCTGGTTGACGAGGGGCTGCGCGTTGAGCCGCATATCGTCAGGGGCTGGTGGAAGGACACCGGCCGGCTCGAGGATATGCTGGCCGCCAACCGGCTGGTGCTCGACACGATCGAGGGCCGGGTGGAGGGCGAGCTGGTCGAGTCGCAGGTCGACGGCCGCGTTGTCGTCGAGGGGGGAGCGCGCCTGGAGCGCTCCACCGTTCGCGGACCGGCGATCATCGGTACCGGAGCCCGGCTCACCGATTGCTACATCGGCCCGTACACGGCCATCGGCGAGGGATGCGAGATCCAGAACGCGGAGGTCGAGCACTCGATCCTGCTGGCGCGATCCTCGGTGCGCGGCCTGGCTGGGCGGATGGAATCCTCGCTACTGGGCCGGAACGTCAAGGTCGGCCGCGACCATCGACAGCCACGCGCCTACCGATTCCTGGTCGGGGACAACTCGGAGATCGGCATCCTGTAGCACCCCCCGGCCGGGCCCGGTAGGGTCAAGGCGAATGGGGGTGGGCACTTTTTGCCGAGCCAGTGGCTGGTGGCCTACGAGCGCCACGCCCGCTCACGTGCTCGCGGCGGCAGCGCTCGCCCTCACCGCCGTCCTGGCCATCGCAGCGCCCGCGGCCGGCGCCGCACAGGGAATCCACACGATCCGCCACGTCGTGGTGATCATGCAGGAGAACCGGTCGTTCGATAACTACTTCGGCACGTTCCCGGGGGCGGACGGAATCCCGATGCGCGACGGCAAACCAATCGCGTGCCTGCCCGATCCACTCGCTCGGCACTGCATCCGCCCGCACCACGATCCCCACGACGTCGACCTCGGCCAGTGGCACAGCCCGTGGTCTTACGCAGATGATTACGACAAGGGTCGGATGGACGGGTTCGCGCGCACCGCCACGATCTGCCTCACCGCGGCCGGCAACCCACCCTGCAAGCCGAACCCGCACACCCCGATCGAGGCGATGGGCTACCACAACCAGCGCGAGATCCCGAACTACTGGGCCTACGCGAAGAACTTCGTCCTGCAGGATCACGTGTTCGAGCCGACCACGTCGTGGAGCCTGCCCGCCCACCTCTACCTGGTCTCCGAATGGTCGGCGCTGTGCACCGCGCCCGGCGATCCGCTCAGCTGCCGCAGTGACATCACCGGCCCTGCCTTTCCGCCCGACTTCGGACCCCCTCCGCACCCCCCGCCCAACTACGCGTGGACGGATCTGACCTGGCTGCTGCACCGCGACAACGTGAGCTGGGGCTACTACGTGAAGAAGGGACCCGAGCCCGACTGCGAGAACTCGAATGCGTACTGCGGCTATAAGGACCAGCAGCCGCAGACCCCCGGCATCGGGAATCCCCTCCCCTACTTCACGGACGTCCGCCAGGACCACCAGCTCAGCGACATCCGCGACACAAGCGCGTTTCTGGCAGAGGCCAGGAAGGGGACGCTCCCAGCGGTCTCCTGGGTGATTCCCAGCGGCTTGGTCAGCGAGCATCCCAGCTCGCCGATCAGTGCTGGCCAGGCCTATGTGACGAACCTGATCAACACGGTCGCTCTTGGTCCAGATTGGAACAGCACGGCGATCTTCCTCGCCTGGGATGACTGGGGCGGGTTCTACGACCAGGTCAAGCCGCCGGTCATCGACGGAGCCGGCTACGGCTTCCGCGTTCCCGGGCTGGTCATCAGCCCCTACGCCAGGCGCCATTACATCGACCATCAGCAGCTCAGCTTCGACGCCTACGCGAAGTTCATCGAGGACGATTTCCTCTCCGGTCAGCGGCTCAACCCCAAGACCGACGGTCGCCCCGATCCACGCCCCGACGTGCGCGAGGACGCTCCCGGGCTCGGCGATCTACGCAGGGACTTCAACTTCAACCGGAAGCCGCGGCCACCGCTGATCCTGCCGACCAACCCCAGGCAGCACGGCTGACGGTCAGCCGGTAACGGTCAGCTCGTCGAGCATCGGAGTCTTGGACTGCGAGGACGAGAGCACGCGCACCCGCGCAAAGCGCGCTCGCACGGAGCCGAAGTGCACCACGTCGAGCGTCTGACCGGCGCGCCCCTGGACGCTGGCCACGACCCGCCAGTGGCTTCCGTCGCCCGAGACGAGAAGCTGATAGCTGCTCGGCCTGAGCACCGTGAGCGTGGCCGGCAGTTGGGTGGGCTGCCAGTCGGTGGCCGGACTGCCGTCGACCGCGGCACGCGGAGCGACTGCCCAGTGGCGACATGGCGTGCCCCGGACGCCGTCGTCACCGTCAGCGGCGGCCCGCTCAGCAGCCTGATCGTGCTGGTCCGCTGTCCAAGGGTGATCATCATTCGGCGACCCTGCCAGAGCACGTTTCGCAGCACGATGCCGCGTAGCTGACGGGTCAGGCTGGGCTCGAACGTGACGCCCTGCCGGTCGGCGCGGAATCCGGTGTAGCCGTAGAGAAACTCCTGCAGGAAGCCGCCGATCCCGGTCATGAACGTAAACGCGCCTCCGGTCGACGTCTCCGAGAATTGGTCGAAGACGTCGCGGATGAACGGCTCGTAGCTGCGTTCGGTGTAGACAAAGCTCGAACAGCCCGGCGTTCCCAGCGAAGAGGTGTCGATCGAGTTGACCGCGTCGCTCATCGACGGCCCGCCCGGGTCGGTCCGCGGTACGTAGAAGTTGATGTCGTTGGTGGCGTAGGCGCGAGGCATGGGATAGCCCACGGGTACTGGATCAGCGTCACATCAGCCTGCTTGACCAGCTGCGACTGGTAGCCCTTGAACTCGGGGGGTAACGCAGCTGTCGGTTAACAAGCACGACCAGCTTGGACGCGATCTGAGACCAACTGGCCGGCGGATGCAGGCCGAGGAGCTCGCCCGCCTGCGTGGCGTTGCGCAGCGTCGTGATGGCGGCGACGTTGGTGTAGACCTCGTCGTTCACGTCCGGGTTCTCCTCGTCGGGACCCGTCACGTGATTGATGTGGTAGGTGCCGTCGGCGGCACGCGTCACTCTCGAGGCGCAGAACGTGGCGGCCTTCGAGAGGACGGGCCAGCCTCGGTTCCTCAGCCACTGCTGATCGCCGCTGGCCAGGTAGTACTGCCACTGGGCCAGGGCGATGTTGGCGGTGATGTGCTGCTCACGGTGGCTGTCCCCGTCCACCGGGGGGTGAGCGTCAGCCTCACCAGACCCACGAACCGGCGGGCCCGGTCGGTCAGCACCTGATAGGTGAGATGGGTGAGGTGGCCGTTGGGCGCGGTCCAATCGGCGCTGGTGGAGACGATCCCGGTGTTCAGGTCGATCGACTGGCGCCAGTTGGCCGTGTGGCCGCTGGTCAGAGAGAAGGTCTGACCGCCATCGGAGAACCCGAGCGTCGACCATGTCGGGATGTTGGCCCGCGGCTGAACGTCTCCGGGAGGCTGGGCGTAGAAGCCGGCGAGCTCCGACTGGGCCGGAACCTGGCCGCCGGCGTACCCCTGGCCGACCTCCGGCACCCGGACACCGAGCATGCCGTTGCCGGTGAACGTCGGTGCGTAGTTGGCGCCGTTGCTCGTGGCGGTCAGTCGGTAGCTGCCCTCACCGCGCGCGGCTCCAGCCGTGCCTGCCATGAGCAGCAGCCCCACGGCAAGGGCCATCGTACGAACCCTGAACGCTCGCATTCTCCACCCGCGGGTAGACCAACTGGATTAGACAATATGGATTGACGGTCTATCCGGCCCGCGGTGTAGAAAGGGCCGGTTCCCCCACGTCGGTGGTGGGGTGAAATTCATGTCGCGCGGCTCCACCCGCGCGGCGGCCCACAATCGCATAGGAGGAGCCGGCCATGGCGAAGGCTAGAAGTCTCGTCGGTCTGGATGTGCACGCGACGAAGATCGTCGCGGCGGTGCTTGATGCTGAGACGGGACAGTTGCAGACGTTCGCGATGAGCGGCGATAGCACGAAGGCGGCCGCGTTCTGCACGGGGCTGCCACGGCCCGTGCGCGTGGCGTACGAGGCCGGGCCGACGGGCTACGGGCTGGCGCGCGAGCTCGCCAAGCGCGGGATCGAGTGCATCGTCGCGGCGCCTTCCAAGATCCCGCGCGCAAGCGGGGATCGGGTGAAGACGGATCGCCGTGATGCCGAGCATCTCGTCCGGTTGCTGCTGGCCGGCAAGCTGCACGCGGTCCGGGTGCCGGGCGATGAGGAGGAGGCCTTGCGCGACCTGGTCCGCGCTCGTGACGCGGTGCGGATGGATCTGATGCGCTGCCGGCACCGGCTCTCGAAGCTGCTGCTGCGGCACGGGATCCGGTTCGACGACGGCGCGGCGTGGACGCAGCGTCACCGCGACTGGCTGACGACGGTCATGCTGGACTGGCCGGCGGCGCAGGCGACGCTGCTCGACGCCCGTGGCGCGATCGACGCGCTCGCGCATCGCCGCGACAGCCTGGAGCGCGAGATCATCGCGATGCTGCCCACCTCGCCATGGGCGCTGCAGGTCGGCCGGCTGCGGTGCCTGCGCGGCGTCGACACGCTGACCGCCGTCGGCTTGTGCGCGGAGATCGGCGACTTCGAGCGGTTCGCCCGCGCCGAGCAGATGATGAGCTACGTCGGCCTGGTGCCCAGCGAGAACACGACCGGGCAGCAGCGCCGCCTCGGCGCGATCACGAAGACCGGCTCCGGGCACGCACGGCGGCTGCTGGTCGAGGCAGCATGGCATTACCGCGCCCGCCCGAGCATCGGCCGCGCGCTCACCGACCGCCAGGAGAACCAACCCGGTGAGGCGATCGCGATCGCCTGGTCAGCGCAGCGGCGGCTACACCGCACCTGGACACGCCTCGAGGCTCGCGCCAAGCGCCGCACGATCATCGCCGTCGCCGCCGCCCGCGAGCTCGCCGGGTTCGCCTGGGCGATCACCAGAATCGAGTAACCACCAGCCCAGACATCGCCTAATCCCCGTCGGCTGGGTCGGTGGCGGCCCGGCAACGCGCGGGGAACCCGCGAGCTAACTATGAGCAACCCGCCCCCACAGGCTGGCCACGCTCGATCTTAGACAGCGGCTCCCCACGACGAACCATGGTCCTGCGGTGGCAACCCGCGTATATCAGTCCCGCGCGTCGCGCACAGCCTGCCGGACCGCCACCCACCCAGCCGACCACAACCTCTCCACCCCCGACCAGCGAAAGTCAGGAAATTCGTGACGCCCCCCTTGACACACGTCTCTCCATATCAGTGACTCATGCGCCCCTGGCGGGCCCACCTGGAACGGATGAAAATGTTGTCGGCCGCCCTGGTCGACGTCGGCTCTACTTGGTGCCAGAGAGCCCGGATATCAGTGAGACGCGAGAGTCTCGGGCACCCCGAACTGTTGTCTTGAGCACGCGATTCAGACTCCACAGCATGAGGCTCTCCCGGGCGGCCGTCCTGTCATCCGAGGTTCGGGAGGTGTGTCGTGAATCGTTTGATCGGGCGCTGCGCGATGCTCGATATCCACAAGTCCCAGATCACCGCCTGCGTGCGGGTTCCTGACGGCGACGGCGGCCGCCGGCAGGAGATCCGCGAGTTCCGCACGACGACCGCGGGGCTGATCACACTGGCGGACTGGCTGCGGAGCTGGGCGGTAACCGTGGTCGGGATGGAGTCCACCGGCGTCTACTGGCGGGCGGTGTTCTACCTGCTCGAGGACGAGTTCTGCTGCCAGCTGTTCAACGCCCGTCATTTGCGTCATGTTCCCGGGCGCAAGAGCGATGTTCAGGATGCCGAGTGGGGCTGCCAGCTGATCGAGCACGGGCTGGTCCGCACGAGCTTCGTGCCGCCGCGGCCGCTGCGCGAACTGCGCGACCTGGTCCGCTACCGCAAGGCCAAGATCCAGGAACGCGGACGCGAGGTGCAACGCGTCGAGAAGACGTTGCAAGACGCCGGGATCAAGCTCTCATCGGTCGCGTCCGAGGTGCTCGGCAAGTCCGCGCGGCTGATGCTCGACGCGATGATCTCCGGCACCCACGACCCAGACGTGCTCGCAGAACTGTCCAAGGGCGCGCTGCGCAAGAAGATCCCCGCGCTGCGCGAAGCGCTCCAGGGCCGTTTCACCGGCCACCACGCGCTACTCGTCGGACAGATGCTCGCCCAGATCGACTTCCTGGACGAGACGATCGCGACGCTCTCCGAACGCGTCGAGGAGCTGACGCACCCTTTCTCCCGTGAGCTCGAGCTCTTGGACACGATCCCCGGCGTCGACAAGCGCGCCGCCGAGATGCTCCTGGCCGAGATCGGGCCCGACATGAGCCGCTTCCCCACCGACGCGCACCTCGCCTCCTGGGGCGGCATGTGCCCCGGCCAGCGCGAATCCGGCGCCAAGAAACACTCCGCCGCAACCCGCAAAGGCTCCAAATGGCTGCGCGGCACCCTGACCGAATGCTCCAAAGCGGTCGTGCGCACCAGAGGCACCTCTACCACCGCATCAAAAGCCGCCGCGGACACTGGCCTGACCCCCTGAGTTCGGTCCGACCCTGAAGCGAAATCCCCGTCAGGCGGCAACCTCCCGAGGCTCTAGCGTGACGCGGTGGCCGAGCGCTTCGAGTTGTCGGATCAGGCGTTTGGTGGTGCGGTCGGGGTTCTGGCGGGTGAAGTAGTCGCCGCCGAGGTCGTTGTATAGCTCGCCGGTTTGGAGCATGTGCCAAGCGGCGGTGAGGATCGAATGTCCGACCGCAGTGATGGCTTTGGCTGGGCCGCGGCGACCGCGTAGGCGCTGGTATTGGGCGGCGAGGTAGGAGTCCTTGGTCTTGGTCGCGGCGAGTGACGCTTCCGCGAGCGTGGCTCTGAGCCACTTCGAGCCTTTGCGGGTCTTGCCGGAACGGCGTTTGCCGGCGGACTCGTTGTTGCCGGGGCACACGCCGGCCCAGGAGGCGAGGTGCTTCGGGGTGGGGAAGGCGGTCATGTCGACGCCGATCTCGGCGATCAGCACCTCGGCGGTGCGCTGCTTGACGCCGGGGATCGTCATCAGCAGGTCCCGCTCACGCGCGAATGGGGCGATCCGCTCCTCGATCTCTGCGGACAGGCGGTCGATCGCCTCGTCGAGGAAGTCGAGGTGCGCGAGGATCTGGGAGACGATCAGCGCGTGTTCGCTGTCGAAGCGTCCCTCGAGTGCTTCCTTGAGCGCGGGGATCTTCGCGCGGAGCTTGCCGCGGGCGAGCTCGGCGAGCACGGTCGGGTCGGTCGTGCCGGTGACCAGCGCGTCGAGCATGTCGCGACCGGACTTGCCGAGGATGTCGGTCGCGACGCAGCCGAGCTTGATTCCGGTGTCCTCCAGGATCTTGTGGAGCCTGGAGCTCTCGCGTTGGCGATCGTTGATCTGCGTCTTGCGGTACCGGGTCAGGTTCCGCAGGGTGCGGATCGGCTTCGGCGGCACGAAGCTTGGCTTCAAGAGCCCGGCCTCCAACAGCTGGCAAAGCCATTGCGCGTCCTTCACATCGGTCTTGCGACCAGGGCACTGCTTCACGTGTCGGGCGTTGACCACCTGAACGCAGTGAAGAACTCGACGGCTGGGCGCCCTGCGGGGCGGGGATCGAGTGGCGGATCGTGATCTGGTCCTCGCCGACGAGCACCTCGCGGACGAGCAGTCGCACGACCTGCTGGCGCTGCTCGATCGTCAGCTCCTGTGCGTTGGCGCCGAGGCGGGTGCGGAAGCTCTCGAGCGTCTCCGTGAGCTTGAGGTAGCTCTCGGCGTCGTGCAGCTCGGCATCGAGCGCGTCAAGCTCGGCCTGCAGGGTCGCTTCGCGCTTGCGCAGCCCGGGGGAGCGGGCGCGCAGCTCATCGAGCGAGATCAGCTCTTCCTGGTATGCCTCGATCAGGCGCTCGACGGCACGGCGCGCGCGCACCAGGTCGCGCTCCAATCCCTCGCGGCGGTGGCTGGCGGGATGCTCGACGCGCAGGCTCTCAAGCCGGCGCTGGATCTCTGCCTGGATCAGCGCGGGATCTTCGAGCAGCCGGAGCACCTCGCTCCAGACGAGCTCGTCCAGCTCCTCCAGGCGTGCCGGCCGATTGCCGCACACCTGCCCGTGCAGGCGACGCGAGCCGTCGGTGCCCGAGCAGCGGTAGTAGTGGTAGACGCGGCCCTGGCGGGTCGTGGTCTGGCTGCGGTAGTAGGCGTAGCCGCAGCCCGCGCACACGAGGATCCCCTGCAACAGCGACGGCCGGCGGGTGTTGCGCGGCGAGAGCCGCTTGCCTTCCGTCAGCCGCTTCTGGGCGAGCGCGAAGGTCTCCTCGTCGATCAGCGCCGGCACCGGAATGTAGATCCACTGCTCCGATCCCACCCGCTCGCACGCCTGCCCGCCGTGACGCTCGCCGCGCTGACGCGTGGTACGCGTCAGGCGCGCGCGCTGCTCGGTCATGCGCGTCTTGCCGTACGCGGCTTGACCGGCGTAGGCCGGGTTGCGCAGCATCCCCCAGATCGTCGACTGGCTCCAGCCGCCGGCAGCGGTCCTGGTCGGCACCCCGCGCTCGCTCAGCGCGCGCGCGATCGCGCCGACCGACTCGCCGTCCCGCGCGTAGCGATCGAAGATCTCGCGCACGATCCGCGCCTGGGCCTCGTCGATCTCCAGGAACGCGTCGGCGTGCTCTGACTTGCGGATGTACCGGTAGCCGTACGGGGCGCGGGACAGTACCGCGACTGCGCCAGCCCGCGCGCGGTGCAGCGTCCCGCGCCTGGTCCGCTCGGCGATCTGCGCGCGCTCGTACTCGCTGATCATCCCCTGGAACTGGCGAAGCAGTTCGTCCTCCGGCGAGCCGGAGCGCTCCGGCTCCTTGGCGAAGATCACCTCCACCCCGACCCGAGCCAGCTCCTCCAGCAACAGCACCTGATAGGCATAGCGGCGCGCGAGCCGATCGGGCGCATGGCACAGCAGCACCTCGAACGCCCCCTCCGCCGCACGATCGCGCAGCCGCTCCAACGCCGGCCGGATCAACGTCGCGCCGGAGAACCCCTCATCCTCGAACACCAGATCATCCGTCACCAGCAGCCCACGCCCGCCGGCCAGCTCACGCAGCGCGACGAGCTGACTCTGGATCGTCTCGGCCTGACGCTGACGCTCGGAGGACACCCGCGCGTAGATCGCCGCCACCCGCGTCCGCTGCCCGTTCTCGCTGCCCATCGCTCAACTCCCTTCCAGATCGCTCATCAACACCCGCACGACGCCGCCGCTCCGGCGCCAACAGCGTGTACGCCTGCGCGAGCCGGGCCGCCGCCAGCCGATCACCACCGAACTCGGCCTCAACGCGGCGCGCCACCTCGCGCGCTCCTCCCGCGCGACCTGTCCACCCGCCCCAACCCGGCCCTGAGCGCAAGCGCGGTCGTCTCGCTCAGACTCGCGCCGCTGCGCGCCGCCGCAGCGCGCACCGCGGCGATCAGCGAACTCGGCAGCCGGACCGTGAACACCGCCGCCCGCTCCGGCACCACCACACCATCCGGACACCGCCGCGCCGCCACCACATACCGGCGAGCCTGGCGCTCCGAGAGCCCATGCTCCCCCGCGAGCAACCGGACCGCCCCCGCCGGCGAGTACTCGTCGAGCAGCGCCACCGCCCGATTGACACGAATCGCGTACTCGTCCGCGTAGGCTCGACGCTCGGCCATCGGTCATAAACGTTCGCCGTCTCACGACCGATCCCTCCCCACCGACCGTGCAAACGAGCGCTCGAACTCGAAGTTCGCAACTGCGTTCAGGTGGCCTTGACGAGCATCAGCTCGAAGCGGTCCTCGAGGATCGCCCAGCACGGCTTCCAGTACACGCCGGTGGCTTCCATCGCGACCTGCTTGACGCCGAGCGCTTCGAGCCAGTCGCGCAGCGCGAGCAGGCCGTGGACCGTGGTCTGGAACTCGGCGACATGCTCCTCGAGCTCGTGGCCCTCCCAGACGCGGACGCACGCCATCACGGTCGCCTTGTGCACATCAAGCGCGCCCGGGCGCTCAACGATCCTGTCCATCACAGCCTCCTTCGGTCGGTCAACGACGATCGCCGCCCGCAGGAGCTCCGCTTGTCTAACGATGCTGAAGCGCGTGCTCAAGGCAACAGTCCGGGGTTCCGGCCAAAGCTCCCACGCCAGACTTGTGAGCGGGCTCACGAGCACCAAGGGGTCGGTCGGCGTCGGCGCGCGGCGGCGAGGATCGTGCCCGACAACGGCCTATCCCGCGAGTGGCGCAACCCCGATTTCATCCCCCGCGGGTGGCGAAGCCGCCATCACGACTTGTGAGAGTTTCTCGCGCCCACGATCATGGGCGAGGAAGGAACTCTGATGAAGCGACGCAGGCACACGCCGGAGCAGGTGATCCGCAAGATTCGTGAGGCGGAGCGGCTGATCGGTGAGGGGAAGACGATCCCGGAGGCGGCGAAGGAGCTGGGGATCAGTGAGCAGACCTATCACCGGTGGCGTAACCAGTACGGCGGGATGAAGGCCAACGACGCGAAGCGGCTGAAGGAGCTCGAGCGCGAGAATTCGAGCCTGAAGGCGATCGTCGCCGATCAGGCGCTCGAGAACCAGGCGTTGAAGGAGATCGCCCGGGGAAACTGGTAGGCCCGGTCCGTCGGCGCCAGGCGGTCGCGATGCTTCGCGACCGTCTCGCCGTCAGCGAGCGCTGGGCATGCCGGGTGGTCGGGCAGCATCGCTCCACGCAGCGCCACGAGCTGGTGCGCGCCGCGGATGACGCGGCGTTGCGCGCGGAGCTGCGGAAGTTTTCGAAGGACCGTCCGCGGTGGGGGTACCGCCGCGCGCATCATCATCTGCGTGAGCAGGGCTGGGAGATGAACCGCAAGCGGGTGCAGCGGATCTGGCGCGAGGAAGGGCTCCGGGTCCCGCAGCGCAAGCGCAAGCGCCGGCGGCTGGGCGAGTCGACCGTCCCGGCCGAGCGGCTGCGGGCCGAGCGGCCCAATCACGTGTGGGCGTTCGATTTTCAGTTCGACCAGACCGCCGACGGCCGGGCGCTGAAGCTGCTGAACGTCGTCGACGAGTTCACGCGCGAGTCGCTGGTGATGCTGGTCGCGCGCAGCATCGACGCGGACACGGTCGTCGCGACGCTCGAGCGACTGGTCGCCGAGCGCGGCGCGCCCGAGCTGCTGCGCTGCGACAACGGCCCGGAGATGACCGGACACGCGCTCCGCGACTGGTGCGAGCAGTCCAAGGCCGGGACCGCGTTCATCGAGCCGGGCTCGCCGTGGCAGAACCCGTTCGTGGAGTCCTTCCACTCCCGCGTCCGAGACGAGCTGCTCGACGTCGAGGAGTTCTCCTGCCTGGCCGAGGCGCGCGTCGTGATCTCAGACTGGCGGGAGGACTACAACTGGCGCCGGCCGCACTCCTCGCTCGGGATGAAGGCACCCGCGGTGTTCGCCGCCGAGTGGGTCACGAACGAGAAGCTACCGGTCGCTGCCTGACCGGCCGACCGTCGAGCGGTGACGCTGGGGGGTGCCGCGGCGAGCGCGCCCGCGGCCATCGCCGCTACGCCTCGCTCCGCTCGGCTCCACGACGACGGCCGCGCATCTCCCAAGCCGCCCTCTCGTCCAGCGCCTGTCCGATCCGACCGGCCCGGTCACTACCTTGCTCCGCGACCCGTATCCAACACCCAACTCTCACTCGTGGTGGACCGACAAACGGGGTCCGGTCAACACGCCAAAGCCACGGTCGCGACCGGCCACAAGATCCTCACCGCCGCCTACCACGTCCTCAACCAGGGCGTCCCCTACCACGAGCTCGGCGAAGAGTTCTTCTACCGCCGCGACACCGAGAACACCGAACGCTACCGCCGCCGTCTCGTCCACCAACTCGAACGCCTCGGCCACCAGGTCACCCTCCAACCGCTCCCGGAGGCCGCCTGACCCAAACGCACTCACACACACAGGGTCATTTTCGATTCAGTTATGCCCGGTTGGGAGGTGGGGAAACAGGCGGGACGAACGCGCGATGTCTGGGTCTTGCCACCAGCAGCCACTCGCCCCAGAACGACGCCACCGGGTTGGCGTTGAAATTGCCGATCTCGGCGTAACCCTCAGATTGGTACAGAGCCTGCGCCCCCGGTTGCGCGGGCCCGGTGTCGAGGCGAGCGATGTCGTAGTCGAGCGAGCGAGCCTTGTCCTCGAGGGCGGCAAGCAACGCCCGCAACACGCCCTGACCACGCGCTCCTGGGATCACGTACATGCGCTTGATCTCGCATGTGTGGGCGTCGAGCCGCTTGACGCCGCCGCAGCAGATGGCCTCGGTGCCGCGCCAGCCGACGAGGAATGCGCCTCCGGGCGGGCTCAGCTCGGCCGGCCCGGCGCGCGGCATGTCATCTCCGTCGAGCTCGATGCCGTCGTACAGAGACGCAATCTCGTGCCGCATGGCCTGGGCGAGCACGGCGCCGGGACCGGCATCGACGGCACCGTCGCGGAACTCGATCCCGTCCAGACCGCTCACTGGCCACCGAGCTCGGCGATGAGGCCGCTCGGCGTCTCGGACCGGCCGACGTGAATCCGCGGCATTGCCAGGGGCGACGCCGTGGTTTCCGTCGTCCCGGAGTTCGTTGTGTAGGCCATCGTGTAGCCGGCGGCGTGCACCGCGGCCAGCACGGCACCGTCGTAGGCGCCGAACGGATAGGCGAAGAAGTACACCGGGTGCCCGAGAACCTGTTCGAGAACCGCGCGCGAGCCGGCCGTCTCCATCCGCAGCTCGCTCGGCGTGATCTCGCGCAGATCGACGTGGTGCGCGCTGTGATCGCCGACGTCCATGCCCGCCCGGTCGAGCCTGCGGATCGCATGGGCGCTCAGGAATCCGGGCTCGGTCATCCGACCTGTTATGACGAACAACGTGGCCACCATGTGGTAGCGCTCGAGGTCGGGCAGGATCGTCCTGACATCGTCGATGTAGCCATCATCGACCGAGATGATCACCGGCTTGGGCGGCAGAGGCTTGCCGTGGTAGAGCGCGTCGAACAGCTGAGCCTGGCTCACCGTGTGGTAGCCGTTGTTGTGCAGGGCGGCCAGTTCGGCCAGGAAATTGGCCGGATCGACCTTGAGGTCGGGCAGTCCGACGGCGCTGAGGGGTGCGACCCGGTGGTAGGTGAGGACTGGAACGTGGACGCTGCGAGCCGGCGCGTTGGGCGGTGCAATCAGCGCCGGCACGGCACGCTTGGCCACCGGCGAGGCGGTCGCTCCTTGACCGGCTCCCGGGGTCGCCTTGGCATCATCAGTTTGCGTGCTGGTCGAGTGGCTACCGCCCCCGCACCCGGCCACGACGGCGGCCGTCAGGGCACAGCAAAGCCACTGAAGCTTGACTCTACGGGGCACAGGCGGGCAAGGCTAGCGGGCCGTGGTTACGCTGTCCTGAATGGCGACAGAAGCCGAACAGCGGCTGCTCAAAGCGTGGCGAGGCGAGATCCTCGCGGGCTCGGTCTATGAACTGATCGCCGGCCGGATGCCCGACCGCGAGGGCGACATTCTGCGCCGGATGGCACAGGCCGAGAGCGGCCACCGCGAGCGCCTGGAGCAGCGGATGGGCGAACTGGGTATCGCCGTGCCGGACCCTGCGAGCGTGCGGGTGCCGCTGTGGCTGCGGCTCCAGGCCCGGATCGCC
Source organism: uncultured Solirubrobacterales bacterium (assembly GCA_963796885.1). Classification (GTDB taxonomy): domain Bacteria; phylum Actinomycetota; class Thermoleophilia; order Solirubrobacterales; family Solirubrobacteraceae; genus Palsa-465. The sequence goes on along the minus strand of CAWCNP010000014.1, from coordinate 290,724 downwards.
CCGGTCGATCGGCTGCTCGCCGCGCGTGAGGCGGCAGAGGACGAGGAGGTCGACGACCTCTACAAACGCTCGACCGGCGACCCGGCAACCGACAATCTCCTGCGCGACATCCGCAAGGAGGAGCGCTCGCACTCGATGGCCGTCCAGGACATGCGGTCGGGCGCCGGCGACGGCGGTCCGGATACCCCCGCGATGGCGTCGGCGCCCCTGGCCGTTCCTGGGGCTCGCGCTCGCCTCGACCGGATTCTGGGTCGCGAGAAATGGCACCGGACGGGCGGCGGCTGGATCTCGGGCGCGATCTACGGCGCCAACGACGGTCTGGCCGCGGTGTTCGGGATCGTGGCCGGCGTGTCGGGTGCCACAGGCGGCTCGAGCGCGGTGCTCACCGCGGGCCTTTCCGGCGCGGTCGCCTCGGCCCTGTCCATGGCCACCGGTGCATACCTGGCTGAACGGTCCGAGGCCGAGGTCCAGGCGGCCAACGTCGAGCGCGAACGCCAGGAGATCGCGCAGCATCCCGAGGAGGAAAGGGAGGAGCTCTCGCTCTTCTACCAGCTCAAGGGGGTCGATGAGCACACCGCCGACCGGCTGGCCGACCGAATGTCGCAGCACCCCGAGGCGATGCTTCAGGCACTGTCGGTCGAGGAGTTCGGCGCGTCGGCCCGCGACAGTGGGGATGCCGTTCAGGCGGCTCTCGCCGCCGGCGTCTCGACGGGCCTCGGCGCGATCGTCCCGGTGATCCCGTTCATGATCACCACAGGGACCACCGCCATCATCGCCGCCGCCGTCATCTCGCTCATCGCCCACTTCCTCGTGGGCGCGGCCAAGTCGCTGGTCACGCTGCGCTCGTGGTGGTCGGCCGGGCTCGAGATGACCCTGGCCGGGGTCATCGTGGGAGGGGCCACGTATCTGATCGGCCTGGCGCTGCCGACCTGACGGCTCAGCCGACCTGGGGGCTCAGCCGAGCTCGTCGACCAGTTGGGCGAGCTCGGCGCGCAACGCGGCCACCTCGGCCTCGAGTGCCTGGATGCGGATGAGGAGGCCGTCGTCGGTCGGGGCCGCTGCGCTCGGGGACGCGGCGGCCGGCGCGGCCGGGAGGTGGGTGGCGCCGTTCGGCTCCGCCGCCGCGCCGAGCAGATGCTCGAACCGGTCCTCCTTCTGTCCCGGGCGCCGGCCCACACGACGGACATAGCCCCGCTCGGTCAGCACCCCAAGGATGCGCTCGACCTCGTCGAGCGATCCGACCTGGGCCATCCGATCGGACCGGGTCTTCAGCTCGCCCGGCGTCTGCGGCCCGCGGAGAAGCAGCACGGCAAGGATGGCCAGCTCCTCGCGACCCAGGCCGAGGCCTTCCTCGGCCAGGTGCCTGTACTTGGTGGCGCGGCTGCCGTGACCGCTGGCCAGGCGTGCGAGCCCGTACTTGCTCAGGCGCTCGGCCGCCTCGCGGACCGTGTGCTCGTCGTAGTCGGTCACCGGGTCGCGGTTGGTCGCCTGGTTGCAGGCCAGCCGCAGCCCATTGAGTGACAGTGGATACTGATCCGGCGTCGTCCAGCGCTTCTCGATCAGACAACCGAGGACGCGCTGTTCGGGCCTTGTCAGCTCGCTGAAGTGCACGTCGCGAGGATAGTGCCCGGCCCGCACGTATGAGTGCGAAACTCGGTGGCGTGATCTCCACCGATGCAGCGCGTGCGATGGCCCTCTCGCTGCCGCGGGCGGTCGAGCAGAATCACCACGGACGCCCGTCCTTCCGGGTCGACGGCCACATCTTCGCGACCCTGTGGGACGCCGAGCACATGAACGTGATGCTCGACGAGCCGGGCATCCTCACCGCCGTCGCGGCGACCCCCGCGGTGTGCTCCGAGGTGTGGTGGGGCAAGCGCCGGGCGGCGGTCCGAGTCGATCTGACCGCGGCTGAGCCGGCGCTGCTGGGCGAGCTGCTCGAGGATGCCTGGGAGAGCAAGGGCGGGCACGAGGGGCTCGAGAGCGAGGGCTGGTAAGGCGCGCTCGGGCGCTGCGGCGGCGTCGGTGCGGTTTAACGTGGCACTCGCCGCGGCCCCAGGCTCGAGTGTCACGAACCCTTTGACTTTCGAAGTCAAGGTGACACTCGCCGCGGCGGGGCGGGCGAGTGTCACGAAGATCGGGGCGAGCGGGAAGCCGCGGCTGGCCCAATACCCTTGACAGATACATCGAACAGATATATCGTGGCGCGGCGTGGCGAAAGCTCTGGATCCCGCAACCGGTCCGGCAACGGACAGTTCCCCGGGCGCTCAGGACCTGAGCCCGACCGGCCGCGTGATCCTCGGAATGCTCGCCCTCGGCCTTCGCACGGGGTATGACATAAAGCAGCTGGTCGACAACTCGACCCGATTGTTCTGGGCAGCCAGCTACGGACAGATCTATCCGGAGCTGCGGCGGTTGGAGGACCAGGGCCTGGTGCTGGGCCGGCCGGAGCCGACGGGCGGCCGTCCGCGCATGGTGTATGAGCCCACGGAGACCGGGTTGGCGGCGCTGCGGGGCTGGCTCGATTCCGACGCCGAGCCCGGGTACGAGCTGCGCGACGAGGGCATGCTCAAGCTGTTCTTCTCCGACGTCGGCGACCCCGACCGGAGGCTGGAGATCGTCCGGGCCATGCGCCGGCGCCACGAGCTCAAGCGCGCGCAGCTGACCGCGCTCGAGGCCAAGGCGGCGACGATGCGCCCGGGGCCGGCGCTCACGCTGGAGCTGGGTCTCGGCATGACCGAGTTCATGATCGAGTGGTGCGAGGAGACCGAGCGCCGCCTCGGCGCCGAGCCACACGCGGAGTGAGGATGCTGACGCGACTCGGCTCGTTCCTTCATGCCCACGGCCGTCGCGTGCTGATGGTCGCGGTTCTTCTCGCCGCGGTCGCCGGCGCGCTCGGCTTCGGCGTGGCCAAGAACATGAGTCCGTACGGGGCCAACGATCCGGCCACCCAGTCGGTCAAGGCGACCAATCGCTTCCAGGCGGCGGCCGGACGCCAGATCGATCCCGGCGTGGTGGCGATGATCGCCTCGGGCGACGTCCGCTCGGTGGCGGCAAGGCGCCGCGTCGACGAGGTCGCCGCGGAACTTCGCCGCGCCCCCGACGTGGCCGTGGTCCGCACCTACTACACCAGCCACGACCCGGCGATGGTGTCAACCAGCGGACGTTCCACCTACGTCGTGGCCTACTTCAAGCCGCTGCCGGACAAGGCGCTCAAGAACGTCGCCCAGGACATCGAAAACCGCTTCGCCGGCCAGCGCGACGTGACGCTGGGTGGCGGGCAGATCGCCAACGCCCAGGCGAACACGCAAGTCAGCCACGACCTCGCGCACGCCGAGCTCCTGGCCTTCCCGCTGATCTTCCTGCTCTCGCTGCTGTTCTTCCGCTCGCTCGTGGCCGCCCTGCTGCCGCCGCTGCTCGGTGGGCTGGCGATCGTCACCACGTTCCTGCTGCTGCGCATCATCACCACCTTCGCCGACATCTCCGTGTTCGCGCTGAACCTGGTCACTGGGCTGGGACTCGGGTTGGCGATCGATTACAGCCTGTTCATGGTCTCCCGTTACCGAGAGGAGGCCGCCAAGCAGGGGTTCGGTGTCGCCGCGCTCGTGCGCACGATGCAGACCTCGGGGCGAACGATCCTGTTCAGCTCGGTCACGGTGGCGGCGGCGATCGCCTCGCTGGCCATCTTCCCCCAGCGCTTTCTGTATTCGATGGGCATCGCCGGGGCGCTGGTCGCCCTCCTGGCCGCGGCGCTGGCGCTCGTCGTGCTCCCCGCCCTGCTCGCCGTTCTCGGCCCTCGCGTCAACGCGCTGTCGCCCCAGTGGCTGGCCCGGGCGGCCGAGCGCGACGCGCGACCGACCGAGAGCGGCTGGTGGTACCGCCTCTCGCAGTTCGTGATGCGCTTCCCGGGTCGCATCGCGCTGAGCTGCGCCGTGTTCTTGATCGCGCTGGGCATCCCGTTCACGCAGATCAAGTTCATCTCTGTCGACGCCCGCGTCCTCCCGCCCAGCGCCAGCGCCCGGCAGGTCAATAACGCACTGCAATCGCAGTTCGCGCCCAACCGGACGGCACCGCTCGAGGTCGTGGTCGGACTGCCGGCCGGCTCACCCCAGGTGAGCACGCTGGCGGCCACGATCACCGCCCTGCCCGGCGTTGCCGCGGTGGCGCCGGCGCAACCAGCCGGTCCGGCCAACGCGCTGCTGGCGGTCGTGCCTCGGCACGAACCGCTCAGTGAATCCAGCCAGCAGCTCGTCCGTGACATACGTTCGATCAAGGAGCCGTACTACCTCGGCGTGGCGGGGCAGAGCGCCGGATTCGTCGATCTCGAGCAGAGCCTGGCCGCCCATCTGCCCGCCGTCCTCGCCGTGGTCGTCGCCTCGACGTTGATCGTGCTGTTCCTGATGACCGGTTCGGTCGTGCTGCCGATCAAGGCGGTGATCATGAACGCGCTCAGCCTGAGCGCGGTGTTCGGGATCCTCGTGCTCATCTTCCAGGACGGAAACCTCGAAGGCCTGCTGTCGTTCCGCAGCGAGGGCGCGCTCGACGCCACCCAGCCGATCTTGCTCTTCGCTGTCGCCTTCGGCTTAGCCACCGACTACGGCGTTTTCCTCCTCTCGCGCATCAAGGAGGCGCGTGACGGCGGCGCCTCGGACCGGAACTCGGTGGCCATCGGGCTCGAACGCACGGGGCGGATTGTCACGGCCGCGGCCCTGCTGTTCGCCGTGGCCATCGGGGCGTTCGCGACCTCGGAGCTGGTGTTCATCAAGGAGCTCGGTCTCGGGGCAGCGCTGGCGGTGCTGATCGACGCGTCGATCATCCGCGCGCTCCTCGTTCCCTCGCTGATGGCGCTGCTGGGGAAATGGAACTGGTGGGCGCCGCGGCCACTGCGTGCGCTCCACAACCGCATCGGCCTCAGCGAGGGTTCACCGCCCCACGAAGCTCCCGCAGGCCGGCCCCGCCCCGGTCCGTCACACGCCTAAACCGCCTGTCGGAAGGTGATCTCGCGCTCCGGAGTCACCGCCCACTTGCCCCGATGCCAGCGCACCATCGTGCCATCGGCCAGCCGCGCCGTCGCGCGGCCGGACGCAGGTTCGCCCCACAGGGTGGCCACCAACGGCCGGTCGCCCTCGCGGGTGTCCCCGAGCCCTCGCACCACATGCTCGGCCGGATAGGTGACGATGATCGAACCCCGTCGCACCCATACCGGGATGCACTCCAACGGTGCCGGCGCCAGCACGTCGCCACCGCCGTGCACCAGCCGGCCCGACCATGTCTCGATCCATTCACCCCGCGGCAGCGGCACCTCGCGCTCACGGGCGCCGTCGTGCACGACGGGCGCCACCCACAGCGACGGGCCGTACCCGTAGGCATCCCCAATGACCCAGCCACGGGGATCCTCCGGGTCGATCAGACGCAGCGGGCGCATCACCGGCAGCCCCGTGCGCTGCGCCGTCGCCGCGGCGGCGCGCACGTAGGGGACGAGCCGCTCGTGCACCAGCACGTAGCCCCGGTACAGGTCGAGGATCTGCCCGCTGTAGTTCCACGGCTCCTGGGGCATCCGGCCATGGGCGTGCATGAGCGGCGTGAAGGCGCCGAACTGAACCCAGCGCACGAATAGCTCGGGCGGACAGCGCGCCACCAGGCGGTGTCCCAGGTAGCCGCCGACATCATGCGACCAGTTGGAGATCGCGCTGGCGGCCGCGCTCAGCGAGGCCACGACAAGCACCCTCAGCGACCAGAAATCCGAGGCCTGACCCCCGCCCCAGGTGAAACCGATCGCCTGCTGGCCGCTCCAACCGCTGCGCCCGAAGACGACCCCGGAGCCCGGATGAACCTCGTCAAGGGCCCGCTGCATGGATTCGCGATACAGGCCGCCGAGTGCCCACGCGCCGGCCGCACCCGAGCGGCCATCGGCCAGCATGACGTGGTCGGGGATGTAGTACCCCTCGCCGTCGTCAGCCTTGATGCCCTCGATGCCGAGCGACAGCAGGCCGCGGGCCAGCTCCCGCCACCACTGTTCGGCGGCCGGGTTGGTGAAGTCGACCGGGGAGCCGGTCCCCATCCACCATTGAGAGACGAACGGCTGGCCCGCCGGTTCGCCGACGAACAGTCCGGCGTCGGCCGCCGGCCCGTAGTTGGGCGCCGGCTCACGATGCAAGCGTTCGGACGCCGGCTGGGGTGGAATCTGGCCGTCGCGCGAGTCGAGGTTGACCCACGGAGTGACCCACACGACGGTGCGCACTCCGTCGGCTCTCAGCTCGGCGATCATCCCCTGGGCGTCAGGGAACTGGTGGGGGTTGAACTCCCAAGTGTTGTACTGCGTCGCCCACGGGGAGTCGATGACGATGGCATCGAGCGCGATCTCGTGCCTGCGAAAGCCATGGAAGTCGTCGAGCACATCGTCCTGGTGCTCGTGGACGTCGCGGCTCTTCCAGAAGCCGTAGGCCCACTCGGGCTGCAGCCGGGGGAAGCCCGTGCGCCGGCAGAAGGCGCGCAGGCGAGCCGCCGGAGTCGGCTGGCAGAAGAGCTGGAGGCAAAGCGGACCCGCGCTCCCGCGCGTCGAGATCGATACCCGTTCCCCGGCCAGCTCGAACCGGGTTCCGTTCGCCCAGGTGTCGAGGAGGGCCGCGTAGCCCCGGCTCGACAGCAGCCACGGCACCGGTGCACAGTCGCCCTGGGGAATGCCGCCAGCGGCCAGCATCTCGGGCGGGCAATCGGGACCGGTGTATCGGCGGTCGGCACCCAGTTGCACGTCGCGGCCGCCCTGGTCGAGCTGAGTGCTGTGACGCGCGCCGAGGCCGACGAACCGCTCCTCGGTGCGACCGTCCCAGTCGACCCCGAGGCGCAGCGGCGGCCCGTCGACCGCGAACTCCAGAGAAACGTGATCCTCGTCGGGCAGATCCAGGCGCAGGCTCCCGTCGCGATCGCCGCTCAGCCGGAGCCACAGCAGAACGCCGGTCTGGGAGCGTTCGAGCAGCTCTGCCCTTCGTCCGCGTGCCATCAGCGAGCGTTCCTCGGCGGCGATGACGCCCTCGGTGAAGCGGATGAACTGATCGCGAACCTCGCCCTCGGCTGCCCACACTCCCCCGGCACGGATCAGGCGCCGGCCCGCCCGGCGAACCGCGACCGAGAACGGGCGCAGCTCCACGTCGATCCGTACGACACCGCGCTCGAGGACGACCTGCTCTGAGCCGAGGGAGATCGTTGTCGGCACGACCGAGAAGGTTCTCGCATCGAGGGCCAGCTCATTCGCCATTCACAGGAAGGTCACAGGAGTTGCCCTCATTCTTCACTGAGCACTTTCTTGGCCGGGCAATCCTTGGCCCATGACAGAGATAAGCCGTGCCGACATGCACGTTCACTCGACAGCATCCGAGCTGTCGAAACTCGGGATTCAACGCTCGCTGCATCTGCCCGAATGCGCCACCCCGCCGCAGGAGGTATACGAGTTGGCCAAACGCCGCGGGATGGACTTCGTGACGATCACCGATCACGACACGATCGCCGGAGCCCTCGAGCTCATCGATCTTCCCGATGCGTTCATCTCTGAGGAGCTGACGGCCTGGTTCCGGGGCGAGCCCCAGGCGGTCCACGTCCTTTGCTACGGCATCACCGGCGCGGATCACGAATGGCTCCAGGCACATAGAGATGACGTCGAGGAGTGCGCGGCCTACCTGAACGAGGGCGGGATCACCGCGGCTCTCGCGCATCCGTTCTACGCCGTCGAGGCGCCGCTCACCCCGCGGCACCGGCGGCGCCTGGCGCAGCTGTTCCCGATCTGGGAGACGCGCAACGGTGCGCGCGCCAAGGAGTTGAACCTGCCGGCGTTCGTCTACATCGAGACCCACGGGGGGACTCCGCTCGGGGGGTCGGACGATCACGCCGGAATCGATATCGGACGGACGTTCACGGCCACGCCACGAGCGGCCACCGCGGCGGAGTTCCTCGCGCACGTCCGCGCCGGCCGTGCCGACGCGCACGGCGCCCAGGGCAGCGCGGCCAAATGGACTCACGCCGCGATGGCCCTGGCGATCCGCGCGCTGGGCGGTGGCGATGGCGCTCCGCGACCGAATCCCGCCGCGGTGCTGAAGATCGTCGAGCGCGTCATGCGGGAAGGCGACGTCCGTCACGGATCGGCGGCGGCCGATCTCGGGCCGGATGACGCAATCGCGCTTCTGCGCGCCTGGCTGGTGGCGATGGACCTGGGTTGCGACGAACGGGAGCTCCTCCACCTGCTCCAGGACGGGGAGCTGAGCCATCCCGACCTGTATCGCCGGGCCAGGCGAATCCACGAGCGCAAACTGTCGGCGGCCGTCCACGAGATCGTCGCCGCGAGCGATCGCGGCACGGTCGACCTCGCCAGCAGCGCATTCGCGCTCTTCGATGCGTGCATACCCGCCATTCCGTACGCCGCCGCCGCGGCGTTCCTGGGTCGCGAGACGGCGAGGCTGGCCCGTAGCGAGGCAGACCGGCCGCGCGTCGCGCTGGTCGCCGACGGGGTCGGCGGCATGCACGGCGTAACGCACACGCTGCAGCAGATCCGCGAGCGCGGAGTCCCGGGATTCGACGTAGAGGTGATCGGCACCGATCCGGATGTGGACCGTCGCCTGAGCGCTGTGGCCGAACTCGACATTCCCTTCTACAGAGGCCTAGAGATCGGCGTGCCCAGCCTTCCCGCGATCGTCGATGCGCTGAGCGAAGGCCGCTACGACATCGTTCACGTATGCGCGCCCGGACCGGCCGGCGTACAGGCGGTCCTGCTCGCCCGCGTTCTCGAGCTGCCGCTGGTCGGTAGCTACCACACCGAGCTGGCCGCATACGCCGCGCTGCGGAGTGGGCATGACAATCTGGAGTCGATTACCGCTGCCGCGCTGGGAAGCTTCTATGGCGCCTGCGACGTGGTCCTGTCGCCGAGCCCGGCCAGCGACGAGCGACTGGCTGGGCTGGGGATCGGCCGAGGCCGGATCGGACGCTGGGATCGGGGGGTGGACCTCCAGCGGTTCAACCCGGCACTGCGCACCCCCGACCTCCTGCCGGGCGAGATCAACGTCCTCTACGCAGGAAGGCTCACCAAGGAGAAGGGCGTCGAGCTCCTGGCGGAGGCGTTCCTGGCCGCGCACTGGCGCGATCCTCGACTGCGTCTGGTCCTGGCCGGAGGCGGGCCGGAGGAGGAGAGTCTGCGGGAGCGCCTGGGTGACCGGGCCACGTTCCTCGGCTGGCTGGGCGGGGGCGACCTCGCCCGCGCTTACGCGAGCGCCGACGCGTTCCTGTTCGCGAGCCAGACCGACACGTTTGGCCAAGTACTGCTCGAGGCGCAGGCCAGCGGCCTACCGGTGATTGCCGTACAGGCCGGCGGCCCCTGCTCGCTGATCGAGCATCGCGAATCTGGGCTGCTTGCTCCAGCCGACCCCGAGGTGCTCGCGCAGGCGCTCCTCTCGGTGCTCCACCAGCCGCGGCTCCGGGAGCATCTCCGGCGCGGGGGCATCGCGGCCGTCCAGCACCGGACGTGGGACGCTGCCATCCGGCGGCTGGCCGCCGGTTACCGACTTGCGCTGGGCCGGCCGCAGCCCGGATTCGACCGCAAGGTCGCGTAGCTTCCCGTCGGTGAGCGCGATCAGCGACGCGGTGATCCCGGTCGGCGGACCGGGAACGCGATTGCTGCCGGCTACGCGCTCGCAGCCCCAGGAGCTGCTGCCGATCGTCGACAAGCCGGTCGGCAGTACGTGGTCGAGGAGCTGGTCCGCGCCGGCATCGCTCGCCTGAGGACGGCGCTGCGCGACATCGGCTGCGGCGTGCTGGCCCCGACGGGCGAACAGGAGGGCTAGGCGAGCCGCCGAATCCCTGCAGGGTGAGCACGAACCGGCTCGAGGCGTTCTCCGATGGAGTTCTGGCGGTGGCGATCACGCTGCTGGTGCTCAACATCAGGGTCCCCGATCCGGACAGCACCTCGAACCTCCTGCACGCGTTGCTGAACCAATGGCCGGCGTACGTGGCCTACGTCACCTCGTTCGTCACGATCGGAATCATCTGGATCAACCACCACGTGATGATCGGCCGGCTGCGACAGGCGGATCATCCGATCCTGGCGCTGAACCTGCTGCTGTTGCTGAGCATCGGCGCGTTGCCATTCTCGACCGATCTGGCTGCCACCTACCGGAAGCAGGGCCACGGGCAGCACCTCGCGGTGGCGGTCTACAGCGGCTCGTTCCTGGTCATGTCGATCTTCTTCGCCACGCTCAACCGGCACATCCTCCTCCGCAAGGTCGACTACCTCGATCCACCGCTGTCCGCGGACCTGCGCCATGCGATCCTGCGCCGTAGCCTGGCCGGTCTCGCCCCGTACGTGCTCGCCACGGCGCTCGCACCTCTCTCGGCGTATCTGACCCTGTTCATCTGCGCAGGGCTCGCCGCGTATTACGCCCTGCCGATCGCCAGCGGCGCCAGCGTGCAGTCCGCGACCTAGCAGGTCACGTGGGCGGCGACCTGGTCGTGGGCCCACTGCACCTCGACGAGCAGTCCGAGCGTGCGCGCGCTCAGCGGCTGAGTTGCATTCGGTGGGCGACCGCGGCCGCCTGGGTGCGGCTCTGAACGCCGAGCTTCGAGAGGATGCGGGAGACATGAACGCTGGCCGTCTTCTCGGCCATGAACAGCGCGTTCCCGATCTGGCGGTTGGTTGCCCCTTCGGCGATCAGCGTCAGGACCTGGCGTTCGCGTGGAGTCAAGCCGAACGGATCGGCGTCGCCCGCCCCGTCTGCCTCGCGCTTCTCCCGCTTCTCGCGTGCGTCCTCGCCCAAGAGCTCGAGCCGGGCTCGATCGCGCAGCGCCATCGCCTCCCCCTCCAACCACTTGGCACCGAGCCGCCGCGCCACCGCGATGGACGCACCCACCTCGCCAGCGGCCGCCTCGCGGTTACCGGCCTCGACGTGGGCCTCAGCCTGGCGCCAGCGCGCGATTGCCGCTGGATAGGGACGCTCGATCTCGTCCCACTGGTCTGCCACCCTGGCCCACAGCTTGGGGTCGCTGCGACCGCGAGCGCGTGCCAGCTCGGCCGCTCCGACAGCACTGAGCGCGCGCTCGACGGGTCCACCTGACTCGGCCGCTCCGCGGAGTCGCTGAGCGTGAATGCGCGCCCGGGTCACGGCGTCACGTTCGTCGCGGCGCTCGCGCAGGTCGCGCGCTCGCTGGGCCAGGTCGGCCTCGACAGTCGCTCCGACAGCCGACACCTGGGCGATGCGCATCACGTCGTCGGTGCACAGTTCGATCCGGTCCAGCGCCCGGGCGACGGCGCCGCGGGCCTCCTCGAGGTCGCGGCGCCGTCGCAGCAGCTCGCCGTGAAGCTCGCCGAGCCCGCCGATCCATTGTGGCTGAGAGGAGTCGGCGACCAGCGGCTCGACCGCGGCCAGGCAGCGCTCAGCGACCTCCTCGTCGCCGACGCCCAGGGCGACCTCGGCCTCCTGGAGCTGACGGAAGATGAGCAGCAGGCCGATCAGCCGCGACGGGGGCGGCGTCAGGTGACTCCCGGCCACGTCCCACTCGCCGGCCTCGAAGGCCATCTGAGCCACGGTCAACATCATCCAGTCGTGCGTGCGACCGATCCGCCTGGGTATCTCCGACAGCCCCTCCTGCGCCATGGCGAGCGCGTCGCGCGTCCGCCCGGCCACGCTCAGCATGTCGGACAGGTTCGAGTACGCATAGCCCAGCCCGTCGATGTCATCGGTCTCGCGCGCGATCTCGACCGCCTGCCGCAACTCGCCGAGCCCTTCGTCGACGTGGCCGAGCGCAACGTGAGTCATGCCCAGTGTGTTTCGCACCTCGCCCTCGCCGCACCGATCACCGGCCGCGATCGTCGCGCTGAGTGCCTGTCGCCCGTCCTCGAGGGCGTCGCGAAAGCGACCGCGGAGAAAACGCGTGCGGGCCAGCCAGGCCAGCAGCGAGGCGCGCTCCTCGTTCTCCTCATCGTCGGGCAGGAGGGCCAGCGCGCGCTGTGCCGTCTGCACGCCCTCCACGCCACGGTTGAGCGTCCACTGGGCACGCGCCAGCCGGTGCAGCAGGCCCGCGTACCGCGTCGAGTCCTCTTCCACATCCAGCTCCTCGAGCGCGGTCTGGAGCAGGCTCTCGCCGCGGACCCAATCGCCGCCGATCATGTGGGCGCTGGCCGCCAGCTGGAGCAGGCCGGCGTGATCGAGCCGACCGTCCTTCTCGCCGTCCGGGACGCGCGGCCATAGCTCCAGCGCGCGTTCGGCCAGGTCGGCAGCCTCGCCATAGGCGCGCGCTTCGCGGGCGGCCAGCGCGGCCCGGATCGTCGCCTTCAGCGCCGCCGGCTGGTCGCCGGCGGCGGCGTAATGGCTGGCGATCGTCGCCGCCCGCTCGACCTCGCGATCGTCCTCGCCTCCCGGCGCCTGCTCGTAATAGCGCGCCAGCGCGAGGTGGAGCTCGCCTCGTTCCCAGGGGAGCAGGTCGTCGTAGAGCGCCTCACGAAGCAGCGCATGACGGAAGTAGAAGCCCCCGTCCTCCCCACTCATCAGCACCTGTTCGGCGACCGCCTCACGCAGCGCCGCCTGGAGGGGATCATGGCCGGCCCCGGTGAGCTCGGTCAGCGCTCCTTCGTCGAGCCGGCGGCCGACGGCGATCGCCCGCGCCGCGCGCTGGGCATCGGACGACAGCCGCTCGATCCTGAGGATGAACGCGTCGCGCAGGCTCTGGGGGGCTGCGCCGCGGCCGTCCAGCCCGGCGGCCAGCAGCTCTTCGCTATAGAGCGGGTTGCCCTCGCTGCGAACGAACAGTCGCTCGACGAGCCCGGCCTTCGGTGCCGCGCCGAGGATGTCCGTCAGCGCCTCGGTCAACTCGTCGCGGTCGAACGGAGACAGCTCAATGCGGCGCGCCCGATCCAGACGCTCGAGTTCGGAGACGAGTGGCCGCAACGGATGGCGGCGGTAGAGCTCGTCGGTGCGGTAGCTGAGCAGGAGCATCACGCGCTCCTGGCGCAGGCTGCGCGCCAGGAAGGCGCAGAACGTGCGGGTCGAGCGGTCGGCCCAGTGCATGTCCTCGAGGATCAGCACGAGGGGCTCCTGCTCGCTGAGCAAGTCGAGCAGCTCCATCACCGCCTCGAAGAGCTTCAGTTGCGCCGAGGCGTCCTGCCGGTCCGGCGGCGTCGCGTTGTCGAGGCCGGGCAGTAGCGCGGCCAGCTGGGCTCGGCTGCCGGGGCTCAGCGCGCCCAGCGCCGGGTGGCGTTCGCGCACCAGCGGTCGCAGCGCACCGAGCAACGGCGCGTACGGCAGCTCGCCGTCGGCCTGCTCCACGCTCTCCCCTCGCAGGGCGAGCACCCCGTCGGGGATCCTGCGTTCGAACTCGAGCACGAGCCGCGTCTTGCCGACACCCGATTCACCACCCAGTAGGACTACAACCGGCTTGCGGGTTGCCGCCTCACGCAGCGCGAGCTCGAGTTCCGCCAGCTCGCCGACTCGACCGACGAAGTGGCTGCTGGTCAGCCTTGCCCGCATGTCCGAAGTATCGCGTGATGCGCGCTCGGGCGGACCGGCGGCGGCGCCCGCCGTCGTCGCCTCCCCGGCGCTGGGCGTCCGCGACACGCTGGAAGTCTTCGATGCGACTGACCGCGATCTGGTAACTGACGTCGGGATGCATTTGGTTCTACTCCTCTCGGGGAAATCCATCTGCGATGAGGATGGACTGAGAGGCGGCCACGCACATCGGGAGAACGCAGCGAGTAAGGGGTCCCCACCCCTTACCTCATGCTCGCCCGGGCCTTAGTTACCTACTTGCGCTCGACGCGCGCGCCCATCGGCAGAAAGCTGATCACGCCAAGCTCGCTGAGTCGCTGCCGCAGGGCTTCGTTTTCGGCGCGAGGATCCGCATCTGGGCTCAGCTGGAGCGTCCGCACGGCCCGTTCCTCGGCCAGCCGGTCGAACTCGTCCAGCCGGGCTCGATCGCGACCTCTGGCTTCGGGGCCGCCGGGAAGCCGGGCGTACCAGAGCTCGGCGTCCTCATGACGGGAGCGCAGCGCGCGGGCCAGCGGGTACTGCAGAGGGCGGTAGATCACGAGAAGACGGGGCTTGCCGGGGAAGCGAAGACGCCGAGCCTGGCGCGCCGCGAGGGCCTCGGCAACGGAGGCGCGCATCCGCTCGCGGCGTGGCTCGACGGCAACCACGCGCTCGATGCTCAGCAGGTCGCGCGCGTGGGCGGCGAGCGCGAAGTCCTCCAGCGCGGCCGGAAGCAACAGCACGGCGAGCGGATCGTCCATGGCGTGTGACGGTAGCGCGCAGGCCGAATCACGGGGTCGGCCCGCGCGGCGCGGAGGCGAGCGTGGCAATCGCCACCGCCCGCGCCAGAGGAACGCTTGCCGGCCCGTGCTGAGAGCTCCGCTGGACGGTTACCGTGACGTAGCTGCCGCCCTGCGTCTCGGTTCCGTTCGTGGTGACGAGCTGGTGGTCGGTGGGCAGCCATGCCGCGTTACCCGACATGCCGGGCACGGGTTGCGGGAGGGCCGAGGCGTCGTGGACGCTACCGGGGCCGAAGGCCTGTGCCTGGTGGACGACCGTCGTGTCGTACTGAGTCCACGCCACGGCGGAGGCCTGGGCGTTCACGTCCACATGGATCCCGTCGCGCGAGAGCACACACTCGACGTTGGCCGGATCGGGGTTGGCGATGCGGAGGTGAACCTGACCCCCCTGGACGCTTCCCGCGGCGCGCTGCGCCAGCCCACACACTCGCTGAGCCACAGGGACCTTGGCCTGGCTGGTTCTCGACGCCGATTGCGATGAGCCGCCACACGCCGAGGCGACTCCGCAGCACAGCGCCAGAATCAACGCTGAGCCGGACCGCGTCAGCGTCATTCCTCGGCTGCTCCGGCCTGCGCGGGTGCCTCCTCGTCACCCGGCATCTGCTCGCTCGCGCCGAGCGGACTGAGCGGGGATCGCTTCGCCTGCGCGATCTCGCTCGCGTCGACGTTGAGCGGGTGGTGGCAGGCGGCCAGATGGCCACCCGCATACTCGGCCAGCGGCGGCTCGGCGGTCCGGCAAATGTCCGTTGCGCGGGGACAGCGCGTGTGGAAGCGGCAGCCCGGTGGTGGGTTGATGGGGTTGGGCGGTTCGCCGCTGATCACCATCCGCTCGCGGGAGCGGTTCTCGTTCGGATCGGGGATTGGAATCGCTGACAGCAGCGCCTCGGTATACGGATGGATGGGCTTGTCATACAGCTCCTTGCCCGGCGAGAGCTCCACCACCTTGCCCAGATACATGACCGCGACCCGGTCAGAGACGTGGCGGACGACGGCCAGGTCGTGGGCGATGAACATGTACGAAAGCCCGAACTCGTCCTGAAGATCGTCGAGCAGATTGACGACCTGCGCCTGGATCGAGACGTCGAGCGCCGACACGGGCTCGTCGAGCACGATCAGCCGCGGATTGACCGCGAGCGCTCGTGCGACGCCGATGCGCTGGCGCTGCCCGCCGGAGAACTCGTAGGGAAAGCGGTTGATGTGCTCGGGGTTCAACCCCACCCGCTCAAGCAGTTCGCGGACACGCTCGTCGATTCCATCCATGCCGTGAAGGCGCATCGGCGAACCCACGATCTGCCCCACGCGCTTACGCGGGTTGAGCGACGAGACCGGATCCTGGAAGACCAGCTGGGCCTCGCGGCGGATCGACTGCAGCTGCCGGCGGCCGAGGTGGGTGATGTCCTGTTTGCGGTAGCGCAGGATGCCGTCGGTCGGTTCGAGCAGCCGCACCACGCAACGCGCCAGCGTGCTCTTGCCGCACCCCGACTCCCCCACGATCCCGAGCGTCTCGCCCTCGCGGAGGGCCAGCGACACATCGTCGACCGCGTGCACGTGCCCGATCGTGCGGTCCATCAGGACGCCCTTCTTGACCGGAAAGTAGAGCTGCAGATGCTCGATCTCGACCAGCGGCTCGGCTGCGCCCGTGAGCGCCTGCTCGGCCTCCCTCAGCTCCTGAGCGCCGCCGTTCTCCTCGCTCACGCCACGACCTCCGCGGCCAGCCCGATCTGGCCACTGACCACGCGACGTTCGCGCTTGTCGGCCACGCTGAGCCAGCAGCGATCGACATGTTGCGGTGCCTCGGGCACGCGCGCCTCGAGCGCCGGGACCTCGACACAGCGGTCAAACGCGTGTGGACAGCGGGGCCGGAAGTGACAGCCCTTGGGCGGGTTGATCAGCGAAGGCGGCAGCCCCGGAATCGCCGGCAGGCGCCTGGGACCCTCGCGATCCATCCGCGTGACCGATCCCAACAGGCCCCACGTGTAGGGATGCTGGGGGTCGTAGAACACCTCGTCCAGGGTTCCCTGCTCGACCACGCGTCCGGCGTACATCACGATCACACGGTCGGCGATGTCGGCCACGACACCGAGGTCGTGCGTCACGAAGATGACGCCACTGTCGCTCTGCTGGCTGAGCTGCTTCATCTCCGTCAGGATCTGGGCCTGGACGGTGACGTCAAGCGCGGTCGTGGGCTCATCGGCGATCAGCACGCTGGGCGAGAGGCTGAGCGCCATCGCGATCATCACCCGCTGGCGCATGCCGCCCGAGAACTCATGCGGGAACGCCCGTGCGCGCTGGCGCGCATTGGGAATGCCCACTCGTTCCATGAGCTCGACGGCGCGGTCGAGCGCCGCCGCCTTGGATATCTTCTCGTGCGCGCGGATCTGCTCGACGATCTGATCTCCGATCCGCATCACCGGGCTGAGCGACGAGATGGGATCCTGGAAGATCATGGCGATCTCGGCCCCACGGATCCCCTCGAGCTCTTCCTCGGACGCGGTGACGAGCTCGCGGCCGCCGAGCTTGGCCGAGCCGGCAAAGCTCGAGTTCGCTCCGCGGCTGAGCCCCATCAGGGTCATCACCGTGACCGACTTGCCCGAGCCGGACTCCCCGACGATCGCCAGCACCTCGCCGCGGTCGAGGTTGAATGACACGGTGTCGACGGCGCGGACAACGCCGTCCTCGGTCGCGAACGACACCTGGAGGTCGTCAACCTCAAGCAGACGCTCAGCCATCAGCCGGTGAGTCTGACCCGCGGATCGAGCGATGCGTAGATGACGTCAGAGAGAGCGCCAAAGAGCACCACGAAGAAGGCTGTGAACATGGAGCCGACCAGGATCGGCGGTACGTCGAGGTTGCCGATCGCGCTGGCCTCGTACTGACCCACGCCGGGTAGGTTGAAGATCGTTTCGGTAACCAATGCCGCACCACCGAGCAGGGTGGCGAAGTCCAGCCCGAACATCGTCACGATCGGCATGAGCGAATTCCGGAGCACATGGCGCCTGAACACGAGCTTCTGCGAGAGGCCCTTGGCGCGCGCGGTGCGGACGAAGTCCTCGTTCACCATGTCGAGGAGGTTTGACCGCAGGACGCGCGAGTAGAACCCGATCGACAGCACGGCGATCGCGATCCAGGGCAGGATCAGGTGATACGCCCACTGTGCCGGGTCGCTGAGTCCCACGTAACCCGTGTTGGGGAACCACGTCAGCTTGAACGCGAACACGTATAGGAGTAAGGCCGCTAACAGAAACACCGGTATCGATACACCCAGGATCGCGGCCACCATCAGTGACCGGTCGATTAATCGTCCTACTCTGAGCGCGCTGATCGAGCCGAGGATGATCGCCACCACAAGCCAGATGATCGCCGCGGGCAGCACCAGCGACAGGGTCACCGGGAACCGTTGGCGGAACTGGTCGACGACGTTGAGGTCGTCCTGATAGTCGATCACCTGGCCGGTGAAGATCAGCTTCATCGTGTTGACGTACTGGACGTAGAACGGCTTGTCGAAGCCGAACTTGCGACTCACCTCAGCCACCGTCGTGGGCGTCGCGTTGCGCCCCGCGATCGCTCGCGCCGGGTCGTAGCTGGGGATGATCTCGAAGATCGCGAACACGACCACCGAGGTGGCGAACAGCAACGCGATCGCCGACAGCGACCGGCGGACGATGAAGCGCGACATCAGGTCTTGATGCGCACTTGCGCGCGGGGATCGAGGGCATCGCGCACACCGTCACCGAGCACGTTGATGCTGAGCACGGTCAGCACCAGCATGGCCCCGGGAATCAGGGCCAGGTGCGGCGCGGTCTGAATCTGCTGAATCCCGTCTGAGATCAGCGTGCCCCACGAAGCGTTCGGAGCCTGTACCCCGGCTCCCAGGAAGGACAGATAGGCCTCGAGCAGGATCGCGTAGGCCAGCATCATCGGGATGAACACGATGATCGTCGACATCGCGTTGGGAAGGATCTCCGAGAACATCACCCGCCAGGGCCCCATCCCCTGGACCCGCGCGGCGTCGACGAAGTCCATTTCGCGCAGACGCAGCACCTCGCCGCGGATCGGCTTGCCCAGGTAGGGCACATAGATCACGCCGATGATCACCGCCGGGATGAACAGCGAGTTACCCTTGATAGGCCCGATTCCCCCCAGCGCGAGCGCCGTGCCCACGGCAACTCCGAGGATCACCGGCGGGAACGACCAGATCAACTCCATCAGCGGTCGCAGCAGGGCGTCGACCGGGCCGCGGAAGTAGCCACACAGCAGACCGAGCAGCGTGCCGAAGGTGATGATGATTATGGTGGCGATGCCGCCGATCAACAGCGAGTTGCGCCCTCCGTAGAGCATCCGCACGGCGAGGTCACGGCCGTTGAAGTCGGCGCCGAAGAAGTAGTGGTTGGTCAGGGTCGGGCCGATCGGCACGCCCTGGAGCGAGACGACGTTCGTCTGCTTGCCACCGATGTTGACGGTCCCGGTGACGTTGTTGGTGTTGGGGCCGATGTGGGCGATGTCGTTCGCGTACACCGGAGCCAGCAGGCACAGCACAACGATCAGCACGAACAGGCCGCCGAACGCCAGCGCCGACTTGTTGCGGCGTAGTCGCCGCAGAGCCAGGCGGTACGGCCCTACCCCTACCGTCGGGGCGCCGGTGGCATCCGTTTCAGGCGGGGTAGGCGGCGCTTCGGTTACGGTCGCGGCGCCGCCGCCACCGCCTGCTGGACCCACCGAGGCGTCCGTCATCGGCGACTCGGTGTCCGCTCGCTGATGACGGGGAAATGCGTCTGGCGACATCGCGCGTTCATGGTGAGCTTACCGCCGAGGGGAAGCGGCGGCCGCAGAAAGGGGCTTCCCCCTTCCTGCGGCCGTCAACCCTCCTACTTGAGCGCCAGGCTCGTCATGTCGGTCTGATACTCGACCGACATCACGCCGGCCTGGAAGTTCAGCCGATTGGAATAGAACTTCGGGAACTCCTCGTGGCCATAGGCCGCGAAGTAGCCCTTGTTCACGGCGTACTGATCGAGCGCCTGCCACTGGCTGGCCACCGAATCGGGCGGATGCTTCTGCAGATCGCTCAACGTCGAGTTGTAATGCGGGTCATTGACGTACCCGTAGTTGAGGGACGAACCCGCATTCCCGGCGAACAGCTGCATGAAGTCCCACGGGTTGGGGAAGTCCTGCACCCAGTCGCCGAACCCGGTTTGCGGCTTCAGCGTAGGCGCCCCGATCGTGGTGAAGTACACACCCGAGTTGACGACCTTCTCGGTTGCCTTGAACCCGAGCGAGTTCAGCACGCTGGTGTAATAGTCCAGCCACTGCCTGCGCGGGCTCCGCTCCTCGCCGTAGACCGTCACCGCCTGGCCGATCATGCCTGATTTCTTCATCAGCGACTTGGCCAGCGTCATGTTTGGTGGCCCGGTCGGACTATGGAACGGGCAGCTCGACGGGCTCGAGTGCCCCACGATCCCCGGCGGGATCAGATGGCAGTCTTCGACCAGGAAGCCGCTGTCCAGCCGGGACAGGGCGCGCAGGTCGAGCGCCGCGAGCACCGCCTGGCGGGCGTCGAGGTTGTTGAACGGCTTCTTGTTGACCCCGAACCAGAAGTAGTACGTCGAGTTCGTCGGGATCGGCTGATAGCGATCGCTGGCCTGAGACTGCACCTGACCGAGGATCGACGCCGGCAACGTGTCGCCTGGGTCGAACACATCCGCCTGGTTGTTCAGCACCTGTTCAGCGTCCGCTGTCACGTTGGAGTTGACGTTGTCGATGATCTTGTCGGCGTGGCCCTTTGGAATGCCCGGGACGTCGAACTTCGTGTTCTTGATCAACGTGTACGAGTGACCGGCGCTGATCGGGCCCCACTTGTACGGCCCGTCACCGATTGTGCCCGTGCTGGCCAGGTTCTTCATCGGCGTGCTCGACGGCACCGGAGCCGTCCCAGCCAGCGCGAAGATGTCCACGATCGGCGCGAACGGAGCAACGAGATGGACCTTGATCGTTCCCGCCGAGTTGTTGGTCTGGATGCCCGAGATTGTCTTGGCCTTGCCGTTGGCGTACGCGGTTCCACCCTGGATGTACGCGCTCAGGAACGAGGCGGCCTGCCACGGGATCTTGATGTCGCGCTCGGCCGCGTAGGTGACGTCGCTGGCCTTGATCGGCTGGCCGTTGGAATATTTCAGCCCGGGCCGCAGCGTGAACGTGTACACCTTGCCGCCATCGGAAACGGTCGGCATGCTCTTGGCTAGTGCGGGCTCGATGGCGCTACCGGCCGTGCCCTGGACGCCGCGTTTGAAGGTCAGCAGCGGCGTGTTGACGACCGAGTACAGCTCGGTGCCCTGGGTCGTGAAGTCGAGTCCTTGGTCAGCCGACAGCGGCGGCGTCCCGGCGGCAATGGTGATCGTGCCGCCGTTCTTCACCGTCGTGTTCGCGGTAGCTGACGACGACGACGACGAAGACGACGAAGACGAACTTCCGCAGGCGCCGAGAGCCACAACCGAGCCCAGCGCCAGGACGCTGATGAACAGCGACCTTGTCCTCCTGCTCCTCATTAATTCTCCTCCTCAGAGGTTGGCGGTCCCGGCAGAAATCTAATTCACAACCAGCCGCTGTTGGGGCACGCCGGGCCGTCCTAATCAAGCCGCAACACGAAGCTAAGAAGACACCACGGTCCCGGCGCGCACAACGTCGGTCCGGCCCTCACAGGCCGGCACCACAACGCCCGAACGCTTTCCGGCAGGTGGCTGTCGTAAACCTCAACTTGCCCGCCGGCCGCGTGACGCTCGCGCGCGCTGAGGGACACATTCAACCGGGCACCGCGACGCGCGGTTGCACCTGAAAACGGTTCGTCGCGGCCCAGCGGTCGCACGGCGCCACCCGGCGATCGGGCGCGTTACGCTTCTGATCTGCCCGGGTGTGTGCGCTACACGCCCTGCGCCGTCGATTACACCCGCAAGCGCTTGGACCACGGACCGGGGAAGGTCTACGGTTGCTCAAGGAGGAAGCAATGAACAACAGAACGGCACTGCTCACGATCGCTCTCGCCGCGCTGCTCGGCGCGGCCTTTGCCGGTTCGGCGAGCGCCGCGACCAGGGTGACGTGGATGAAGAGCGTTTCCGCCAAGGGGACGCCGCCCAAGTACGACAAGGTCGGGGTGATCAAGGTCGGGCCGCGCAGTGCCCACAACGTCCTCGTGCTCGAGCCGGGGACCTCGGCCGGCTCGACGTATTTCGTGCCGCTGGCCAAGTGGATCGTGTCCGAGACCAAGGGCTGGCAGGTGTGGTCGGTCGAGCGGCGCGAAAACCTGCTCGAGGATCAGTCCGCGGTCAACGGGGCCAAGCAGCACAAGGAATCGGCCGCCCAGGCGTTCAACTACTACCTGGGCTGGCTGGCCAACAGCAAGATCAAGCACCACTTCCAGTTCATCCCCAATGCGAGCGTCGAGTTCGCCAAGCAGTGGGGCATGCGGGTGGCAGTAGGTGATCTCCACACCGTGATCGGCGCGGCGCGGAAGCTGGGCGGCAAGGTCGTCCTCGGCGGGCACTCCCTCGGCGGTTCGGTGGTCACGGCATACGCGACCTGGAATTTCCACGGCCACGCGGGGGCTGATCAGCTGGCCGGCCTGATCTACATCGACGGCGCCAGCGGACCCCCCTTCACCGCGCCGCAAGCTACCGATGAACTTGGTCAGCTGGACGCCGCGAGCGCGTCGCCGTGGCTGACGTTCGGCGGGATCGCCGCTCCCTACGCCGGTCTGTTCGAGGTAACCGGTTCGCTCGGCGCGCTGCTCGCCCCCAACCAACCGTCGGTGGGCCAGAAGTTCCCGTTGCTTCCGGCTGACCTCAAGCCGCCAGTCCCGGTCACCAACCTGGGCCAGTACGGCTACGCGCTGAACGTCGGCACCTCGCCGCCTGAGCTCGCCGCCGCCCAGGCGCACCTCGGCAAGGGTCTGTCGGCCAAGGGCCCGATCCACGGCTGGAATGGTGCCGGGGCGTTGACCCCGATCAAGCGCTTCGCCACGATGTTCTCGGGCATGGGCATCAACAATGCCGACGGCACCGAGTGGTACTTCCCGCAGCGCCTCACGCTCGACACGGGCGCGGTCGGGAATGGCATCAAGAACCCGGCGCAGTCCGTGCTCGGAGTCGATGCCACGGAGGGACGGCATCTACCCAAGAGGCTGCGGATCTATGCCTTCGGCGCGGCCCTGGGCGGGATCCGTGTGCTGCAGGCTGCCCAGGCCCTGGCCAAACAGTCGGGGATTCCGATGAGCCATCTGACGCTGGTCAACCGTCACAACACGTACGCGCACAACGACCCCAACGGGGCCTATCCGCACAACGCCTTCTTCGCCCACCTGCTGCCGTTCCTGCGCAAGATCACCGCTCACGGGTAGTTTCCGGGCCGGAAGGCGCCGTCCGGTGCCGCGCGGGAAGGAGGCAGGACATGTCCCAGGACGGATTGACCGCGCTCGAGGCGGAGCTCGGGGCCAAGCCACCGGGCGGCTTGGCCCAGCTGACAGCAGAGCAGCAGCGGGCGCTGGCGCAGGCGATCAGGGACGGCAGGCACCGCCAGGCGGCTGAGCTCACGGCGGCGGGTGACCAGGCGCTGTTCGAGCACGGGATGTGGCCCGAGCTGCTGCCGCTGATCCCCGAGCTCCCCGCCGACGCCCAGGAGCGCGTTGGCTCGGGCGGCGGCGAAGCTCGAACCATCGCTACAGACGCTTGACGATCTCCTCGGCGAGCCTGGCCGCCGCCGCGTCACCGAACGACAGGTACAGCGACGGCTCTGACAGCTCGAGCTCTATCAGCTTGGGCTCGCCCGCTCCATCCGCGATCAGATCCACGCGCGCGTAGAGGAGTTCGGAGCGCGGCCACGGCAGCGAGTCGAGGATCTCGTCCGCGACCCGTCGCTCCGCGGGACTGGGCTCGCGCCCGATCACCTCCTCCTCGGCGTACAGGCCGCTGGCGTGTGCCCGAGCGCGGCCGAGGATCTGTCCCTTGCGGATGGCGTGCGAGTACTGGCCGGCGAGAAACATCAGCGCGGTCTCGCCGCGGTCCTCGACCGACCCCAGATAGGGCTGGACCATGAGCATCCTCCCCTCGCCCAGCAGCCGCTCGGCGTGTGCGCGGGCCTCCGCGCGCTGGCCGGCTTGGTAGCGGGCCGCGTCGCGCGAACCCGAGGCCACGGCCGGTTTGACCACGAATTCGCCGGCCGGGGGATCCCAGGCGTCGCCTGGCGCCACGAACCTGGTCGGGACCACGTGGGGGAGCTCGGCGAGATACCGCTTGTCGGTATTCCAGCGGATCACCTCGGCAGCGTTCAACACGCGGGCCAGCGACTGGACCCAGACGAGAAACGCCTCCCGCCGCCAGGAGTAGTCCCACGTCGTGCGCACGACGACCAGCTCGTACGCATTCCAGTCCACGGTTGGGTCGTCCCAGACGACCGGCTCCGCGCCCACCCGTCGGGCGCGGAGCTGGTCGAGCAGCAGCGGCTCGTCGTCAGCCAGCTGGGGGAATGCGGCGCACGTGGCGAGCGCGACCCGTGCGCTCACCTCATGGCAGGTAGTTGAACGTGTGGCAGGGCTTGCCGCCGCAGACATCGACCACCGCACCGTTCGGCCGCAGGAAGTCCGACTTCTGCACCCGCGCCTTCGGCGAGTCGCGAACGAACTCGTGCGGATCCTGGTTGGTCGTCGAGTCCTGCGGGGCGATGTTGGCCACCGGCGGCGGCTGCACCCGGCCCGGTCCGCCATCCCAGATGACGATCGCCGAGCCCTTGAACGGGTAGTGGCCGATGGCCGGGACCCCGTAGAACAGGTTGCGGTCGCGCGCCCGATTGTTGTTCCGGTCGAGCGCCGGCTCGTGCGCCGAGGCACCGATCGTCCGTGCCTCGACCGCGGCGGCGTACATGCTGACCTGATGGTCGCCGTAGGCGATCTGCATCAGCACGGTGTGAGCCGGCGTGTCGGGCAGCGGGTGTGAGGTCATCTGTTCCGCGTAGCCATCGGGGTCCCCCCGATCCCACAACTGCTGGATCAGGTCGAGCGTCAGCGTGTACATCGAGTTGTCGGGATACGCGCTGGTGAGAATCTGGCCGAACGGCGCGAAGTCCGTGCTGCGCTGGACGAGCACGTTGCCGTAGTTCATCCCCGACACACCGAGCACGGCACGGGTGAAGTCGGGTGCGACGGCCGTCAGCAGGCCACCCTCGATTCCGCCCTGGGAGTTGCCGTCGTAGTACAGGTGTGAGGTGTTGAGCACCGAGCGGCCGCCGGACTTGAACGCCGCGTTGGACGCGAAGCCCTTGGGGTGGAGCATGACCCGGCCCAGGTACATGAAGTTGAGCACGCCCTGCTGGAGCCGATCGACGACGTTCTCGAACCCGTTCAGGTTGGCAAGGACGCTGGCGTCGTACGCCGTGTCGGGATCGGCCAGGCCCCACCAGTTGGTGGCGCAGAACACGACGTTGTGCTCGGTGGCCATGGCCTCCACGTTGCCGGCCTCGACCTCGTCGAGCGAGCCGAGCAGGCCGTGGCCATACAGCGAGATCCGCGCCGGATGCGACTTGGCCGACTGCGGGATGATGCACTCGAACTGCGCCGTGGCCACATTGCCCGAGGTCTGCGTCGGCAGGGCATCGAGCTTGCTCGCGCTGTAGTGAAAGCCGGTGGTGGCGGTCGGGCCGCACACCTTCAGGTAGCAGGGAACCTGGTATGTGCCGAGGACCCGCGTGATGCCAGGGTTGCGCTGGCCGGGCGGGTCGATGGTGGTCACCTTGAACTTCGGCGCCCGGCCCTGGACCTTCACGTCGGCCAGGTTGTGGTCGCCGAGCTGAGCGAAGGCGTTGTTGCGGATCGCCAGCAGCCGTGAGGTCAGGTTCTGGCGCGAGGCGATGGTGAAGTCCCAGGCCTCGTACAGGTTGCCGCGGGCGATCCCGGCCCGCTTCAGGGCGTTGAAGATGCGCGTGTAGCGGGCCCGCTGTGACCGCTCGTCGCTGGGCAGCTTGCCCTTGTCGCGCAGCCGCTTGAACCAGGTCGGCGCGGCGATGATCTTGCCGCTCGCGGTGCGGAGGTTGCGCAGGGCAACGATGTACGTGTGCCCGTCGGTGAAGTCCTTGCCCGGGTGGATCAGCAGGTTGGTGTTCTGCGGTGAGGTCGCGTTGGCGTCGAGCTCTGACCAGATCATCTGCCGCTTGCCGGTCTGCTCGTCGATCACGACGATCGGGGCCCGCTTGGCGAACGCTCGCGACATGTTGAGCAGACCCACGGGGTTGGTCTTCTGGAACGCCTGCGCATTGTCGAAACCGTCGACGTGGACGATCACCGCGCTCCCGGGGCTGAACCCGTCGTTGCGGTCATACGGCCCCACGCCAACCCGCTGGCCCTTCGTGTTGACCGGCATGGCCGCGAGCGGCAGGTGCACGCGAAGGCCGGTCGGCGTCGAGTTGTCCTTGCGAGTGAAGAGGTTGTTCGGGAACGGGAGCAGGCAGGGCTTGCTCGCGAATGGTTGGCAGTCGGCGGCCGGCTTGGTCGCCGTCGCGGCGGCACGCGCCGTGCGGGAACCCGCCGAGGCGGCGGGGGCCAGCAGCCCCGCGGCCGGGGCGATAATCGCCGTCAGCGCAACCAGAACCGCGATCGTGATCCTTCGATTTCCGAGCATCCGTTCTCCTATCGACGGGGGCAACGTCCTGTTTTCAACACGGTCCGCGATTGAGAGTAGCGGGCGCGTTCACACGTCGGCCACGGGGTGAGAGGATGCCCGGGCGTGGATGACGTCGACGAGCAGCGCCTGGCGCGCAACGAGGCCCTGTTTCGGGGTGTCAACGAGAGCATCACCCGCGGGCAGTGGCCCGGTGATGAGGACGCACCGGTCGCCTACCGCTGCGAGTGTGCTCGCCTCGGCTGCAACGAGCTGATCCTGTTGACGCCCCGAACCTATGCCGAGGTGCGGTCGGCGGGGCGCCGGTTCGTCGTCGCGCCCGGTCACGAGCTGCCCGAACTCGAGACGATCGTCGCGGTGGGGCCCGGCTACAAGATGGTCGAGAAGCGCGACGAGGCCGGGCGCGTGGCCGAGCAGACCAACCCGAGGGAATGAGCCGAACCGCCTCGCGTCGGCGCCAGGCTGAACCGCATCCGTAACTCGACGCCACCGGAGCACGGCGCGGCGACCGTGAAGTCGTCGCAGACCTGCGCGATCAGCGCCAGGCCGAGACCCAGACCGGGCCGGTCGGCCTGAACCTGCAGGCCACGCCCTTCGTCGGAGACCAGCAGCCACATCTCGTCGGAGACGACCGCCGCGGTGAGATGGACGGCCCCCAGTTCCTCGCGGTAGGCGTGGAGGACCGCGTTGGTAACCGCCTCGGACGCGGCCAGCCGGATGGCCTCGATCGTCTCGGCGCTGGCGCAGGCCTGGGCGGCCAGCGCGCACACGTCCTCGCGGGCCTGGCGTACCGACTCCGCAACGGCGGGATACGTCCGGCTCAGCGTGTCTGAAGCGGGGGCGCTCACCGTGAGACTCTGATACCCGCTCAGCAGGATCCTACCCCGCGAACCCGTCAACACTCCGTATTTCAGTCTGCGAGAAGCCGGATTCCTGGTCATTGGCTGCTCAGACGCGCTGGGAAAGGTGACAAACCTCCCCACGCCGGCGCACTGTGGTCGCATAAGCACGTGGGAGGGGCTTATGCGGCCGGGGTTCGGCGGGGTGGGGAGGTTTGTGACACGTTTTCCAGGGCGGGCGCCGGCTGCGCCGAGCCACCCTTCCGACAAGACGAGCCCGAGCCGTGGCCGGCCTCGTCCAACGCGGTTACACGCGAGGCTCGATCGGCGTCACAGTCCCCAGCTCGGCCTCGATCGCCGCCCCCGCGTCGAGGCACATGTCCTCACGGAAGCGCGGCCCGATGATCTGGACGCCCAGTGGCATCCCGTCGTGGTCGAGCCCGACCGGAACGGCGGCGGAGGGCAGGCTGAACAGGTTGACAGCGACCACCAGACGCATTCCGTAGTAGATCCCGACGCCCGGCTGCGAATCGTCGATGTCGTCGTCGGGTCCGAACGGGGGCTGCGTGTAGATCGGCGCGAGGATGAGCGGCGCCTGCGCCTGGAACAGCGACCACGCTCGAGCCAGTGTCCGGCGTTCCTGCCAGCGCAGCGCATAGCCGGTGAGGTCGAGGGGCTCCGTGGCGGCGAGGTCGACGTTGGTCGAGCGGCGAGCCGTCTCAGACGCGAGCGCCTCCCATTCGGGCCATACGACGCGCACGTCCTCGTGCAGGATCTCGATATACAGCTCCGCGGCCCGGTCAAGCTGCGGCGGCATTGCCTCCTGCACCCGGTAGCCCGCCGCTTCGAGCACGGCGGCGGCACGCCGAACGCCGGCGTCGATTGCTGGATCCGTGTCATCGGGGATGGCCAGACTGACCTCGATCGGCTCCGCGGGCGGGCCCAGATAGAGCGGTGCCGGGATGTGCCATGGATCCGTCGGGTTGGGGGCGATCATCGCGGCGAACGCCGCGCGGACATCCTCCATGCGGCGCGCCATCGGCCCCTGGCTGTTGAAGAGCTGGAAGGACGGCGGGCCGTCGTCAGGGATGATCGCGGTGGTGTCCGGGATCCGGCCGTGGCTTGGTCGCAGCGCGGCGGTGCCGACGCACTGCGAGGGGAATCGCAAAGACCCGCCGATGTCGTTACCCACCCCCAGGGGGGCCATCCCCGTGGCCAGCGCGACGGCTTCGCCGCCGCTGGAGCCACCGGGCGTGCGCGCCGCATCCCACGGATTGAGCGTCGCTCCCATCACGTCGCTGCTCGTGTGCCAGCGCATGGCGAAGTCGGGCATGTTTCCGCGCGAGATCGGAATCGCCCCGGCGGCGCGCAGGTTGGTCACCAGGGGTGCATCGGTGCTTGACACCTTCTCGGCCAGCGCTGCCACACCACACGTGGTGGCGGTTCCGGCGACGTCGATGTTCTCCTTGATGCTCACCGGTACGCCGTGCAGCGGGCCCACCTCCTCGCCGCCGGCCAGCCGTCGGTCGGCCGTGTCTGCCTCCGCCAGCGCGGCGTCGGTGAGGACGGCGTGCAGAGCATTGACGCGCGGGTTGACCTCCTCGATCCGCGCGAGATGGGCCTCGATCACCTCACGGCTCGACAGCTCGCCGCGGCGAATCGCACCCGCCTGCTCCAGGGCCCCGAGCCGGCAGATCGATGTGACGGTGTCGGGGTTCAACGATCACCGATCGTATCGGTCGATCGCCCGCAGCGACAGCGCTCCGAGGATCGCCATCGGCGAGGACAGGCGAGCGAAGGGCAGAAATTCCCAGCCGTGAGGTCCGCCCTGTTACGTGCCGACACCCCAGCTCAGAGTAGGTGTACGTTGCCGACTGTTTCAACGGGATCGTCGGCGCTTGAGTTCAGACTGAGAGGCACGATGCAACGCAACAACAAGAACATGGTCCTGGTGGCGATGATCTTCGCGGTCGCGATGATCTTCATCGACCAGACGATCGTCGTGCTGGCCATCCCCAGCCTGCAGCACGACCTGCATCTGTCTCCGACCGGGTCACAGTGGGTCGTGAACGGCTACCTCCTGGCGATCTCGGCGCTGTTCGCACTCGGCGGACGCGTGTCCGACGTCCTGGGACACCGGCGCGTCCTGGTCCCGTCGATATTCGCGTTCGCACTCTTCTCCGCCCTGTGCGGTGCGACGCCGACCGGCTCGATCGGCCAGGCATGGATCATCTTCTTCCGCGTGCTCCAGGGTGCCAGTGCGGCATTTCTGTTCCCCTCCGCGCTGGCCACCGTCGTGGCCACCTTCCCGGTCAATGAGCGCGGCAAGGCGCTGGCCACGTTCTTCTCGATCTCGGGAGGCCTGACGTCCATCGGCCCGATCGCCGGCGGCTATCTGACCCAGTGGACATGGCGGTCGATCTTCTGGATCAACGTTCCGGTGGCGATCATCGCGATCGTGCTGACGCTGCGCACCAAGCCGACCGAGGAGGCGCATCCCGGTCCGATCGACACGCGAGGCGCGCTGCTGATCGGCTTCGGGATGGGGCTCGCCGTCCTGGGCCTCCAGCAGGCCAGTGTGTGGGGTTGGAGCAGCCCCGCAACGTGGTTGTGCCTGATCGTCGGCCTCCTCCTTCTCGCCGTGTTCGCCCGTTTCGAGCTCAGGATCGACCATCCGCTCGTGCCGCTGCAGCTGTTCCGCAACCGCGCCTTCGCCGTCGACAACGTCGTGCTCCTGCTGCTGTCGGTCTGCTTCGTCCCGCTGTTCTTCTTCTCCAGCATCTACGCGCAGGTCGCGCTGGGCAAGTCGGCTCAGAACGCGGGATTTGTGCTGCTCGTGTTCTTCATCGGCTTCGTGATCGGCGCACAGATCGGAGGGCGCGTGCTTGACAACCGGGGCGCGCGGCCCACGGTCGTCGCCGGCTGCGCGATCGCCGCGGTGGGCTTCTATCTGTGGGGCAACAAGCTGACCGATCTCTCCTTCAACTCCCAATGGTTCGATCTCGCGCTGTCGGGTGTCGGCATCGGTCTGGTCCTGGGTCCGGTCAGCACCGATGCGCTCAATCGGGCCTCTCGCACCGCCTACGGCGCCGTCACCGGCCTCACCCAGACGGTCCGCAACTTCGGCGGCAGCCTGGGGCTGGCCGTGCTCGGTTCGATCCTCATCACCCAGGTGACGTCGAAGGTGGTCAAGACCTTGACCGGATTCGGGGTGCCGAGCGCTGCGGCTCACCGCACCGCGCATGCCGTCTCGGGAGCATCGGGCGCTGCGACAAGCGGGCGGGGCAGCGGAGGCGCGGCCAGCAGGGCGATCACCCACGCGGTCCAGCTCGATTTCGCCCACGCCACCCGCACCGTGATCTGGGGCATGGCCGCGGCGATGGTCGTCGCCTTTGTCGCCGCCCTGGTGGCAATGCCGCGCGGCAAGGTCGAGGAGCCGGTCGCCGAGGCCGAAAGCGCGTCCGAGGAACCGGGACCGTCGCGGCCGCCGCAGGTGGCGCCCGGGTAGGTTGGCCGAGAGAGCGCTTCTAGTGAGCCTCCCCGACCTGGGCGGACTGATCGCTCCCATCATCGGGATCAAGCTGATCGACCTCATTGTCCACAACGTCCTGGGGGCATGAGACACCAGTGAACCGAGCCGCACGGCGGGGGCACCACCGCGTATTCCTCGGGATGGCCGCGGGAGTTGGCAAGACGTACCGGATGCTGATCGAGGGCCACGCCGAACTGCAGGCAGGGCGCGACGTGGTGATCGGCCTGATGGAGGCCCATGGTCGCGCGGACACCGCCAGACTCGCCGATGGGATCCCCACCATCCCCCGGCGGCGGATCGCCTATCGTGGAACCGAGCTCGAGGAGATGGACCTACCGGCAATCCTCGCTCGCGCCCCAGAGCTGTGCTTGATCGATGAGCTGGCCCACACCAACGCCCCCGGGGTCGAACACGAGAAGCGTTACGAGGACGTGGAGGATGTCCTCGAGGCGGGGATCGACGTGCTGTCCACGGTGAACGTCCAGCACCTCGAGTCACTCAACGATCAGGTCGCCGAGCTGAGCGGGATTCGCGTGCGCGAGACGATCCCCGACGCGGTGCTCGGGCGTGCGGACGAGATCGTCCTGATCGACCTCTCTCCCGAGACCCTGCTCGAGCGGCTCCGCGCCGGAAAGATCTATCCGCCCAATCGCATCGACGCCGCGCTCAACAACTTCTTCCGCATCGAGAATCTGTCCGCGCTGCGCGAGGTCGCCCTGCGTCAGGTCGCCGAGGAGGTCGAGCAGAAGCGCCTAACCACGGTCGAGCCGCTCGGATCGCGCGAGGAGCTAGTCGCGGCCGAGGCGCAGCAGGCCGTCGGGGAGCGGCTGCTCGCGCTCATCGAGCCATATCCCGGCGCGCAGCGCCTCGTCCGCCGGGCCTGGCGCTCCGCCCAGCGGCTGGGGGCCGATATCGATCTGCTCTGGATCCGCCCGCCGGGAGCCAAGCTGTCCGACGAGCAGCAGCGGTCGCTGACCGCATTGCAACAGCTGGCCTCGACGCTCGGTGCCCATTTCCTCGTCGAGGAGTCGGACACCGTTGCCGAGGCCATCGCCGACGTCGCGCGCCGCCGGCGCACCACGTACGTGCTGATGGGTCGGAGCCGCCCGACCCGCGGTCTGGGCCGGCTCCGCACGCCGCTGCCCCAGCGGCTGATGGAGCTCCTGCCGGGCGTCGACGTTCGGATCGTGGCCGACCGCGCCCGGAGAGCGAATGGTGAGCGGGAATGACGGTCGTGATCGCCATTGTCGTCGCTCTGGTCGCGCTCGCGGCCGGCGTGGCGATCGGATATTGGCTTCCGCCCCACGGCCGGCGCCCGGCCCGCGACGACCGTGTCGCCGTACGTCGCATCCTGCTTCCGTTCACCGGGCAGGCGATTTCGCGTCGCGCGTTTGAGGCCGCCGCGCGCCTGGCCAAGGCCGAGAACGCGACGATCATTCCCGCGTTCCTCGCCCGGGTGCCGCGGACACTGCCGATCGACTCGCCGCTGCCCGCTCAATGTGACGGTGCCATGGCACTGATCGAGGCTCTCGAGCAGCGCGCCAACGCCGAGGGGATCGCCGTCGACGCTCGCATCGCGCGCGGCCGCACCTACCGCGATGCTCTGCGCCGGCTGCTCGACGAGGAACAGTTCGACCGGGTGATCGTCTCCGCCAGCGAGAGCTCCGCCGACGGACTGAGCCCCGACGACCTCGAGTGGCTGCTCGACCGCGTCCCGGCCGAGGTGATGATCCTGCGCCCCGCGCCCGACGACAAGCGGCACATCTCGGTCAACGGCGTTCACGGACATTTCTAGTGTCGCGACACTAGGACGGATGCGGGCCTGCGACCTGTGCGGGGCCGAGGGTCCCGAGGGTGCTGCTCCGGTCGGCCCGGCTCGATGGCCCGCTGGTGCGCTGCCGGGCGTGCACGCTGGTCTACGTGGGACGGCGAGAATCCGACTTCACGTTCAACGGGCTGAACGTCGAGCGCTCGCGCGCGGTGGCGACCCGAGTGGCGCAGCTCGAAATTGTCCACCCCGAGGTCGATGAGGCTGAACGCCCGTGGCGAGTGCTGGCGGAGCGGGAGCGTCTGGCCCGCGTGCGCGGTGTAGTGCCCTCGGGCACGCTGTTGGATGTCGGCTGCTCCACGGGCACTTTCCTGAGCGTCGCGCGTGAGTGTTTCCAAGTCACCGGCGTCGAGCCCGATCCCGCGACGAGCACACAGGCTCAGGCCAAGGGGCTCGACGTGCTTGTGGGCTCGGTGAAAGACGTGGTCCCTCCCGTCGGTGGGTTCGACGCCGTAACCATGTTCCACGTGATCGAGCACCTCGATTCGCCCCAGGAGCTGATCGGGACGGTTCGGAGGCTGGTCCGCGCTGGTGGGGTCGTTGTCATTGAGACACCCACGGTCGACTGCCTGTGGTTCCGGACCGCCAGGCAGCGCTGGCGCCAGCTGATACCCGATCACTACTTCTTCTTCTCGCGGGAGACGCTCGAGCGGCTGCTCTCCATGTGCGGCTTTGAGCCGATCGGCTACGAGTAGGTCGGCCGCCGCGCGAGCCTGCGCTTCGTCGCCGACCGGCTGAGGCGCAGCGGAGTTCCACTCACCGCCCCGCTGCCGGATCTAGCTCGGGCGCGTGGGGCTCGCCGATCGGAGCGTCTACCTGAACCCCGGCGACATCATGAGCGTCGTGGCGCGAGCGCGGTGATCAGCGGGGTCTCGTGGCCACGACGATGTCCTGCCATCGCGTCATTGCCTGAGGCAGGACGTCGACGATGTCCAGGTGGGCCGCCCAACGTGCGTGGACATATTCGTCCCCGTGGAAGGCAAGACCGTACTGCTCGCCGATGCCGGGCAGGTCGGCGCGGTTCCAGATCGATCGGCGGTACGACACAAACACGCACTCCGACGCACGCAGCGGTGCCCGCTCGAAGGCACCGCGAGGGCACCAGCGCGTGGTGACGCTTCCGCTTCGGAACTGCTCGAACGCGTAACCACCGTGGGTCGAGAGCAGGGCCACTCCACCGGGCTTCAGGACGCGGCGAATCTCCGCCAGCCATCTGTCCTGAAGCGTCTCGCCGAGGTGACTGAACACTGATACGGAGTACACGAGCGCGAAGCTCTCGTCGGACCACGGCAGCGGCGGTGCATAGTGACTGACGGCCCAGCGAATGTCCGGGTACCGGCCCCGCGCCCAGGAAATCGACGCCGTGTCGACGTCACAGCCGGAACACGCCGCCGACGGAGCCAGCGAGGCGATGTGTGGCAGCACGCGCCCCGGTCCGCACCCAAAATCGAGCACCGAGTCCACGTCGTCCAGGCGCCGGCCCGCCGGGCGTAGCGCGCCGGCCAGATCCACCGCCGACTCGCGTCCGCTGACGGTGAAGTCGCTCGCCCCGGGTGTGCCGACGCGCGTGCGCAGGCGAAGCGGGGGTACGGGAGCGTCGCGAGCACGATCGGCCCCGAGCCTGTCGGCGAGCTCCCGGACGCGCCTGGCCGCCCAGCCGGCGGCGAGCGACGGGGTGAGATTGGTGTCGACCACGGCGGCTGATGTTGGCACGGCGTCGGCGGGGGTCGTCGTGGACATGTTCATCTACGACGGCTGGCATTCGTATCAGGCCGAGACCGCGGACCTTAGCCTGACCGCCGAACATCTCGCGCCCGATGGCGTGCTCGTGAGTGACGATGCACAGGTGACACACGCACTCGCCGACCTATGCCGCGACCGCGCCCTGGCCTACTTCGAGTTCCACGAGGTCCCGAGGCAACACTTCTACCCCGGCGGCTTCCTGACCGCCGGCCGGCGAGTTCCCCTCGCCCGCTCGGTCAGGGACGCGGACGAGGTGGGAAACGGATGACGATGGGACCTACCGAGACTCGCTGACCGGGACCGGGCCGCACGCCTCCGAACCGACCGTCGTCGATCACCGCGCACGGGGTTGAGCACAGCGTCCCCCGGCCCCGGCTGATGCCGAACGGACGATCCAGAATCACGTCGAGCTTGCGCCCGTAGAAGGCGACCTGGGAGCTGTTGGTCAGGATCACTCGGTAGCCGGCGTGCTGGGCGATGGCCACGGCGGCCGGCGTATCCGGCTCGTACTGGCGCGCCGCGCGGGTGACCACGATCGCGACCGCCAATGCCGCCAGGGCCGCGGCCGCCAGCGGCACCGCCGGCCGCCAGCGCAGACCTGCGATCGCCCCGGCGACCATGGCCACGCCGAGCGGGATCACCGTGGTCATGTACCGCGATTTGAAGATGTCGGTATGCACCACGCTGACGGCGAAGTAAAGGGCGAGAACCATGACCATGACCGCCGCCAGCAGCCAGAACGCCTGTCTGGATGCGTGTCGCCACAGTCGAAGGCAGCTCCAGGCGAGCACCGCGACAAGGAGGAGAAGCTGCAGGCTTCGCACCGCCGCAGACGCCGCGGCGCCGTGCGCGCCGTAGAACAGAGGCACGAGCGCATCCCGAATCAGCCCCGGCGACATACCGCTATGCGGTAGCGGCAGCTTGGTCTTGTTCACGTCGTTGAGCGACCGAATGAGCTCCGGAATCCAGGGGAGAAACAGCACGAACGGCAGCGTGCCGAACAGGATCAGCTCACGCCGCGGCAGTCGCGTCGTGCCGGTTAGCGCGACGAGCGCGATGATGATCGCGACCAGGTACAGAGCGGAGTAGTATTCGGAGTACATGGCCACGGTCCCTCCGATCGCGTAGCACCACCACCAACGGCGGCCGGCTCCCGCCGACACG
Source organism: uncultured Solirubrobacterales bacterium (assembly GCA_963796885.1). GTDB lineage: Bacteria > Actinomycetota > Thermoleophilia > Solirubrobacterales > Solirubrobacteraceae > Palsa-465. Next base: position 255,677 of record CAWCNP010000014.1, on the reverse strand, counting down.
CGCTGCACACCCAGGAGGGCCACGAGCACCCCCAGACCGGCGACCATGAAGCCGCGTGAGAAATCGGCGAACGAGACGGCAAACGGCGCCACGGCGAGACCGAGCGCCGACAGAAGCGCCGCCCGGGCTCCCAGCATCGGACGCACGATCGCGTACAGGACCGGAATCGACAGCGTCCCAGCCACGATCGAGGGCAGCCGCAGCCAGAACTCGCTGTGCAGCGGCAGCGGCACCAGCAGTAGGTAGAACAGGGGCGGCGTGTTCTCGAACCGCGCCAGCCGCGCGAGGAACGCGCCGGCGCTCGGAGCCGACGCGACCAGCCACGAGTATCCCTCGTCGGTGTTGATCCGTGAGCCGGCGTCGACGAGCCGCAGCGCGAGGCCCGCGAGCACGATGATCCCGAGCAGGACCTTGGGGTCGGAGAGCAGCGGCCCGAGACGGCGCACCGGGCGAGAGTACTGTCGCCGTCTTGTCCCGGCCTGCGGTATCCGGGCCGGTGGCGCCTCGCGAACGACTCTCTGAATCACGACCTGAGCCTCATGGGAGCAGCATGGCTCGCAGGGCCTGTCCGACCCACCGGCCGTAGCGCCGCGCCGTCCAGCCACGCTCCAGGACCAGGAGCTGGTAGAGCTCGGGTGAGTTCAGCGACCACAGCACGTCTCGCGCCTCCTGCCTGGAGACTCCCGGACGCAGGTGGCCGCGGCGGGCCAACAGCGCGCCGAACTCGGCCATCCCCTCCAGCCGGTCGACATCGAGCCGATCGAGCTCCCGGGCAATATCGGGCTCGGCGGGCGCCGCTTCGCGCATGATCCGCAGGAGCGGGGTGAGCCGAGGGTTGACGGTTGCCACCAGCGACCCATACATCTCCAGCTGGCGAGCAGGATCCCGCTCGTTGCGGATCGCCGCGATCTCCGGCCGCTCGCGCAGCGGGGTCGGGTCGGCGTCGCCCCGTATCGACGCTCTGACCACGGCGCCCAGCAACGCCCCCTTCGACGAGAACGCCTTGTAGATCGTCTCCGGGGATACGTTCGCCGCCCGCGCGATGTCGGCGACCGTCGTACGCGAATACCCGCGCTCCTCAAACAGCCGCCGCGCCGAGTTGACGATCTCGCCGCGGGTCTGCTCGGCGCGCGCGCGCCGACCCGACGCGTCATAGGACCGTCTGGGGTTGACATTCTTGGACATTAACTACAGACTACTTGTATTGAATACACGCAACCTGGAACGGTGCCATGACAACAACAAGCCTTGACTACTACGACGGACCGGAGATTCTCGACGAGCTGGAGGACGCGCTTCGGCAGGCCGGCCTCGACCCCGATGCGCTCGACGTAGACGACCTCACCGCGCTGGACGAATTTCATGCCCGCGGCCGCGCGGCCACGGTGGCTCTGGCCGAACTCGCGGGCGTGCGCGGCGGCGAACGGGTGCTCGATGTGGGCGCCGGCATCGGTGGCCCGGCTCGATTCCTGGCCGCCCGCTACGGCGCCGACGTCACCGCACTCGACGCCACCCGGCGCTTCAGCGCTGCCTGCGAACGACTGACCCGCAGCGCCCGACTGGCCGATCGTGTCCACACGGTTTGCGGGGACGCTCTGGCGCTGCCGTTTCCCGACGCCAGCTTCGACATCGCGTGGACCCAGGCCCTGGCCCAGAACATCGCGGCTAAGGATCGCCTCGTGGCCGAGCTGGCGCGCGTCGTCCGGCCCGGCGGGCGCGTGGCGATGTTCGAGCTCCTGGCCGGACCCGGGGGCCCGATCCACTTCCCGGTTCCCTGGGCGGACCGACCCGACCAGAGCTGGCTCATCACCGCGACCGAGCTGCGCGACCTCCTCGAGTCCGGCCCGCTCGAGCTGGTGGCCTGGAACGAGACCGAGGCGGCGCTCGCGTCGATCGCGGCCGCCGAAGCACCAGCGCCGGCCCGCCCGTCACTCGGGCTCCACATGCTCATGCCCGACTACGAGGTCCGCATGGCCACGATGGCCAGAAACGTCGCCGAGCAGCGCGTCGCGCTGATCCAAGCGGTCGCCGCCGCCTGACAGCCGCCCCGTGCCCAGCCTTGGGTTCTCCTGTCGCGACGGGGCGGTCCGCCGCGTCTCAGGTCGGTCAGCGTTTCGGTGCTCGCGCCCGCCGTTGCCGCCTGGGGCGCTGTTCGGCCCGGAGGGCGCCGCTCGCGGGCGTGTAGATGGTCTCGTGGCCGTCGTCCCAGCGGATCCGATAGCGAGGCGACGGGTCCCCTCGCAGCACTTCTTCAACGACACCGGAGCGGCGTCGGCGGTCGGTTGACTCGGATTCTGCTGCGACACGCTTGCCGACTTCAAAGGCCATGATCACTCCTCGTTACTCGTGGAGGCCGAGGATAGTCGGCGGTACGAGATCCGCGTCGGGCGCGGCCGTCGCCGCCTAGCTTGACCGGTCGTAGAATCCGCGTCCGCTCTTGACGCCGAGGCGTCCCTGTTGTCGGCGACGTGGGCCGGGAGTGTGTAAGGCATGCGTCCCTCTCCTATCTCGTTGGGCCGAGGACGGCTGCAGGATTTCACGTTCCGCTGGTGGTGAGCGCACCGGCTGGTTGATGTCCGCCCGGAGGATGGTTAGGGTCGGCGCGGGAGCAGATGCGTGTGCACCCGACAATCCGCGGCCACGTTGGGCAGGTGGGAGCAAGCCCGACCCCACGCCTGACCACATAACAGCGCGGGGTGCCGACGGCGGCCGGCGTCGCCAATGCGCTGATCTTTCTCGACCAGACCTCCGTCGTCGTCGCCCTGCACGCGGTCCAGCGCGAGTTTCATAGCTCGACCGTCGCGGTTCAATGGACCTGAATCGCCCTGGCGGCGATCAGCAGCTCCTCGCTCGGGGACACGGCGGCAGCGACCGAGCCGATCCCGAATAGCGCCGCGCCGATCAGGAACAGTCGGCGCCGCCCGTACAGATCGGCCAGCCGACCCGCGGCCGCCATGAACGATGCCAGCGCGAGGAGATAAGCCCCGATCACCCATTGCACCTCGGCACTCGTCGCCTCGAAGTCCCGCTGCATCGTCCGCAGCGCGGTGACCACAGCGGTCTCGTCGAGAAACGCGAGTCCCACGGCGAGGCTCGTCGCGATCAGGATCCACCGCTGCCGTGGCTGGTGATCCGGCCCTACCCGTGGGTTGGAAGACACCTCTCGCGTCGCCCTTTCGTCAGACCGGGAGGAACCGGATAGATGGCGAGAGTCGGAATCGAACCGACGACACCACGATTTTCAGTCGTGCGGCCCTGCATCCGAAGCAGCCCATTTTGCAGGGATTTCTCATCGTTCTGCGACGTATCGTGCGTCCGGATTTCCCCGCACTTTGCGTCCGTTTCCCAGGGGAAAAGGCCGACGGGGTGGGTCGTCGGCCTTTTCGTCGCTCGCGGCGGCACACGCCGTCGCGGCGCGCACGGGGTAGCCTCATCCTGCACTCGTCGTCGTAGCTCTACGGAACCCGAAGGTCGGGAGTTCGAATCTCTCCGGGCGCGCTAAGAAAACCCGCTGGAAACAGCGGGTTTCTCTGTGGCAAGTAGACTCTTGTGGCGTTGCGAAGCATAGGGGTGCAAACCGATGTGCGAACACGATGCATGTCGAAGCCGAGCCAGCACCCGCGCAGGAGCCAACCGCCGACAGCTCGGCCAGATCGCCGCCCCCTCCCGTGTCCTCGCCCCAGTGCGGGGAGACGACGATAAGGACGAAGCCAGCGAGCTTTCTGACGGACCTGAGGCGTCGACCCTTCCTTACCATGGAAGGTTGGACGCACAACGAGCGTCCACTCGGCGTGACGGACGGGCACGAAATCCCTGCACGTTGGCAGGATCTTGAGTGTACGGGCGTGACGCCTGGCGACGGGGCAATGTGAACCCAACGGACCCGCCATGGACCCCGTCGAGTTCCGGCACGCAAGCCGCGAAGCGCGCTCGAGGAGGGGTCGTACCGGCTATTGAGCTTCTGGCGCCTCAAGGACGCTGCGGAAAACCTCGGCTCGACGCTCGGCCTTAGTGCGCGCGCCCGTTCCGCGGTGGTTGGGCCTCGCAGGATGATGGTGGCGGCCACGAGGTGTGCGCGCGTGGCGTCGCGGACCCCGACTGCATCCAGTCCTGCTCGGTGGTCCTGCTGGTGAACAAGCTCGATCGCTCGTCGCGTGTCGACGTGGCCGTGCTCGAGCGCCGGATCGACTTCGCCGACGGGCGGGTGCTCGTGCCCAACCGTCGCGCGGGCGCCGACGCGCTGGTGGGCAGCCGGTTCTCTTGGAGCCAGGCTCCATCCGGCTGGCAAATCGCCTTCCGGGAGCTGGGCGGCCCTGTTGGCTGCGGGCTGGACACGACTGGGGCTGGCCCTGTAGGCAGCAGCTGCGCCTGGCGTGTGTGTCACAGATGTGTGCCAATTCAGCAACGACCGTGTGCCGAACCGGGGGAACATCGAGCTCGTCGTCCTGAGCCCGAGTACGTTTCGAGGATGGTCCTCACGACGAGCACGACAGGCGCGGTCATCCAGCCAGAGATGATCGCGGTGCTGGGTTGGTGGGGGGTGATCCTGGCGAGCCCACTGGTCTTCGTGCGGCGCTGGCGGCGGCGCCGTGCTCAGGTACTCCGCCGATCACCGTTAGAGCAGCAGCCGGGCGGGGCGCCCGCACCGTCTCCAGCCGACGGGTTCACAAGTCTCGCGGCCAGCGAGCGGCGCCAAGACCGGCGGCCGGGGGAAACCACAACCCGCATACCCCACTCGAGGCTGTCGGCTGCGACGCTTGACCCGCTGTGCCGCTACATCGACTTTCGCCGGCGCCTGGAGCTGGCTCTCTCAGAACTCGAGGCAAAGCTCTCGCGGCTGCCTCGGGAGCGCTGGCGGATCGAGGCCTACCCGCTGACCGGCGCGCGCGGCAACTCGCTCCTGGTTCTGGGTGAGACGGGTGTGTTTGTGATCAGCGCCACCTACGCTCCCGGCCACTGGGACGACGTGATCGCAGCAAACAGGCTCGCCGGGAAGATCCAGCTGCTGCTCCCGGGATACCCGGGGAACGTGCGACCGGCGATCTGCCATCCCTCCACAGCCACGTCGCCGCGCCTCTGGCATCGCCCTGATGATCATGGCCGCTGGATCGGCTGCTGGGTGATCGGCGGTGATCGAGTCGTCGACTGGATCGAGCATTTCGGTCGACAACATGGCCTGAGCATCGGCGATCTCAAACGCTTCGATGAGCTGGCCAAGCCCAACTGGCTAAGGCCAGCAAGACCGACCGCGGCCAGCTGGCCAGCGATTTCATCGCGGTGACGAGTTGGCCCGCCGGAGTAGCGCTGTGGCAGGACCGCAGGCACATCCGCGTCCGATGATCTGGCCCGAGACCCAAGCGTGTGTGAACAGTCGAGCTTCAGCTGGCGCGCCGGCGCCCGGCGGCCGGCGAGTCGAGGCGGTCGATCTCCCGGGCCAGTTCTCGGGCCACCTCGGAGAGCTCTCCGAACGCCCGGGCGATGGCGCTCAGCGCGACGCCCTCCAGCGCGTCACCCAAATCGGCCACCGCGGCGTCGAGGCGCTCCCACAGCTCCGGCGGGCCGCGCCGGCTGGCGGCGCCAGGGCGCAGCTCGTGGGAGAGCTGCATGTGACGCGCCCCAGGGTGGGGGCGGTGGGCCAGACCGAGTTGATCGGCGTGGCGCAACGCGGCGGCCTCCTGCTCGGCGGCGTTGGCGATGGCCAGCACCCGGGCCGCGAAGCCCAGGTCGGGGGGAGCCTCGGCGCTGGCTGCGAGCGCCGCACTCCAGCGCTGGTCGGCCAGCTGCACCTGCTCGAGGGCCACACGGGGATCCGCGTTCATGATGCTCTAGTCGGCGCCCGGGGTGACGGTCAGGATGTGGTCGGCGATCTGCCGCGGGGCCGGGGTGGGCGAGGCCACACGGTCGGGCGCGGTCGAGGAGCCGGGTTCGTGTCGGGCGTAGGCCGGGGAGCAGTCAAGCATGAGCGCCCGGTCGACCTCGGAGCGCCGGACCCGCCAGGCACGTCCCACGCGCGCCGCGGCCAGCCGCCCGCTCTTGACCCAGGCCCGGACAGTGGCCGGATGGATCTTCAGCTCCGCGCTGACCTGGGGCACGGTCAACCAGGGATCCTCGCCCGACGCCGGCGTGTTCTCAGCCATCGCATCCTCGCGAGCCCACGCGCTGCAGTGTATCGGTTATGCGAATGCAAGCTAAGTCGAGCAAAGTTAGTGTTATGCTGCCACGCGATTGGCCGCCAGCAACATGGATGACGAACACGGCATCGTGATCGATGGCACGGCCCGAGCGGGCGCGTGGCGCCGGTCGCGATCAACCCCACGCTCGGAGGCTGAGGAGCGCCTCGACGCGCCGAAGAGCTTGGCGTCATCGCTACTCATCCCAGCCGAGCTGATGCAAGCCAGCGTCACGGCCGAGCCCGGTCGACGAACATCGGACGGTGAGGAAGTCGGCGAGGCTGGCCCGCCCGCCCGCCCGCCTACGGTCCGAGCTCGCGGCCGGGCAGCCGCGGCCTCGAGGGTTGAGCGGCCGGGCGATCCAGGCGGCGACGGCACATGCCAGGCGAGGCCGAACGTCGCTAGAGCTGCTGGCCAGGACGCCCCGCCAGCAGCGACGTGCCACAGGTTTCGTCGGTCGAGCGGTTCTCGCGCTGGCTCTCCTGTCGCTGCTAGGGGTCGGGGCGGCAATCAGCATCGACTCCAGATCCGGACGAACCGGCCTCGATGCTCACTCCCGCAGCGCCGATAGCGGCTCGATCAGCTCGGACCGGTTCGCCGCGGTGCTCTGGCCCTTCGCCAGCAAGCGTCTGTACGCGCGTTCTGGCCGACTGCGCATCGCCGCCCACCATCACCACCCACACGTCCCGGCCAAGAAGCAGCATCCGCGTCACCGAGCGGCCCGAGGGGGCGGCAAGGCACCGGCAGCCGCTGCGGCGCCGACGACCGCTACCACCCCCGCTTCTTACGCCCAGCCATCGAGTTCCGCCGCGACCACGTCGAATGGGCAGCCGCGCTCCACGAGCTCCACCTCATCCGGGCAGTCAAGTTCCGCCAGCTCCGGCGCCGCCGGCACCAGCGCTCCCGGCGGAACAAGTTCGACAAGCACGCCCGCGAGCAGTCACACCAAACCGGCGGCCGGTCCGACCGGCCCCGGCGCCCCGTTCGGACCAGGGCAGCTCGGCTAACGCCGAAGCACCGAGCGCTCGCGGGCGGGCCGCGTCGGTGAAAGCCAACGGCAGGTGGCCTGAGCTGCCGCCTACCGGTAAGAGGCAAGCGAGCGCCATAGCGCATCGCCCACCAGCGCCATCACCCGAGGCATCCAGCCTTCCGGGAACCTGGACGGCGCGTTCATTCCGAGCTAGATAACACCAATCACAGCTAGATGCACGTATTTGAGCGCATATAGACATATATAGTGGTATGGTGCGCATCGATGGGCAGGACGAGGAAGTCGCTGATTTCCGGACTTGATCCAGGCGGGAACTTCGCGGGATCGCTGACCGACCGTCCGTGCTGTGACGGCGCAGCAAACGATCAAGGGCTGACATCGGCCCAGATGACGGTCGGACTCGGCACGACCAGGCAGGTATGCACGCGTTGTGCCCAGGCTCGGCGAACCTGCCCGTCCTGTGTTCAGCGGCGGCGATACGCCTGGTCGCTGGTCAACCGGCGCGGGGAGACGTTCGAGACCGCCGCGAGAATCATGATGCTGTCGCCCGAGCGGGTGCGGCAGCTCGTCGAGCAGGAAACGGATCGACGGGAGCTCGAGAGCTTCAGATGCGATTCGATCCCCGTGCAGGCCACGCGGTCAGTGATCGCGGAGGCGCTCATTCGCGATCCGGATCTCACGATCGGGCGGATCGCCAGCTGGCTCGACATGGGCCAGAGCGACTTCGAGCGCTCCTTCCTGGGCAAAAGCAAGGATGGGAGACCCAAGCGGCGGGTCGACGTGTCGAGCGCCAGCCGGCTGATGATCGCGCTCGGACGGGCACCCAACGATCTCCCCGGCTGCTGACCGACCATGCGTACCTTGCTCGTCGCGGCACCGTGATCTGGGGCGAAGCGATCGCGCTCTCACGGCCGACAAGCTCAAAACTCAGCGAGCGGATCGTCGCCAAGGCAATGGCGCGGTCCGCGTGGGACCATGCCGAAAAGCGATCGTCCGGACCGTGGCGGTCGGCGGTCCCGCTGCAGCTGGTGAGCGGCGCCACCCGGCCGCCAGGCGCGAGTACGCGCGCGATCTCATCCACGGCTCGCATCGGACGTTCGATCAGGTAGAGCGCCGCGAAGCAGGAGATCGCGTCGAAGCTGCCGTCGCGGAAAGGCAACGCGCAGGCATCCCCGAGCAGGTAGGCGACATTGTCGGCGTCGGTCTCCTGCACTGCGCGCGCCAGCATCAGTCGCCGGTGCCGCACGCCACGTCCAGCACCCGCTCGCCGCCCGAGAGGGAAAGCATCGCTAGTGCGATCCGGTGCTCACCGCGCATCCCAGGCCCGATCGCTCCCATCAGCAGGCGTCCGCCCAGCGGGCGCCATAGCCGGTCAAGGATCAGCGGCAGCGCGCGGCTGGCCATCAACCGCTAGCCCGGATGTGAGCCGGTCGGGTCCTCGTCGCCGAGCAGATCGAGATAACCGTCCCGCAACTGCAGACGGGCCGGCCTACGCGCCGGCGCAACAGATCGAGTGCACCGGCGATCGCGGACGACTCCGAGACGCTACCCATGGAGAGTGCGTCATCGCCCAGACGGCAACGTGCGATCATCGAGAGGCAACTCCTGTCCGGTGAGCGGGAGGCCGCGGCGTGCGAAGACCTCTCGGAGCAGCCGGATGCGGTCACTCATTACGCCGTCCACACCGAGGTCAAGAAGCTCGTTGATCGTAGGCTCGTCGTTAATCGTCCAGACGTGCACGGCTAGGCGTGCCCGGTGCGCGGCCTCCACGAATCGCTTGGTGACGATCCGCACCGGTCCTCGCCGGATGGGTACTTGGACGCAGTCGGCGCCCAAGCGCGGCATCACGCCGAACGTCGCCGCGAGACGCGCGAGCGCAACCGCGTGAGGCCCCATCGACGTGCACGCGCGTCCGCGCCCGCACGTGCGGATCCGGCGCAAGCGGCGGTCCGAGAACGATCCGACGCAGACGCGCTCCCAGGCACCGAGGCGATCGAGCAGGGCCGCGAGCGGCCCGACGCACGCATCGGACTTGGGGTCGATGTTGACCCGGGCGGCCGGCCACCGCACCAGAATCTCCTCAAGCCGCGGGACACGGATGCCGCGACCACGGACCGGGAAGCTGCTCCCCCCGTCAAGCGAGAACGTGTAACCAGCGTCGGCCGCCTCCACCTCGAAGATCCCGAGGTCGGCGATCGCGCCCGAGCGGTCTGTGACCCTGTCGAGCCGCTCGTCATGGAAAGCGACCAGCACCCCGTCGCGGGTGACGTGCGCATCAGTCTCGATGTACCTGTACCCGAGCGTGACTGCGATCTCAAACGCCTCAAGCGTGTTCTCCGGCGCCTCACCAGCCCCACCTCGATGAGCGAACGCGATCGGGCCAGACCCGCGGAGGAACGAATGCACGCACCACAGTGTCAAGGAATCGCACGCGGGGCACTCGGCGGACCAGACTCGGGCGCTCGCATTTGGGCGAAAGCGAGCGTCTACCGGCGGCGCGATCGTCGACGAGCGCTCCTCGTCGAGGCTGTTGCGCAAACCCCTCCAGAAGATGGTGTATCAATTAGTCGGTGGGATAACACATGTCGCCACGAGTGAGAACCGCCAATAATTGGGACGGGACCTCCATTTGTGCCGCTTCTTGGGAACCGTTCTCCCATCATCACTGACACGGTGACTTCTTCGCAGGTTATGCAACGGCCTCCGTCCTGAGCGACAGCCGACCCGAGGTTCGGCGGCGCTTCCGGTCTGAGCCTGCCGGCGTTTGCTGGCTCGATCGATCTCGGCTAACACCCGCTGTCGTTCATGCAGGCGAGGCGGCTGTCTGACGGCGACGAGCTCGGAGACGGTCGCATGTGTCGGATAGCCCCGGGCGCATTGCTGCGCGCGGGGCCTCCTAGGTACCGGACAGGCACCTTTCAGCGCATCCGGCTCGAGCAAGCCGTTGAGATCCGAGGGCGCAACGCCATACGGTCCGCTCGCAAGACTGGAGCGTGTCGTCCGCGGGTCCGTTCGCCGCGGCGTTGGCCGCGGCGTCTAACTTGTCCTTTGGTTCCGGCATCGTCGTCTTCTTCTTCTCGCTGGCTCACCTGACCGCGTCAGCGCGCTTTCGCGCCGGACCACAGGGGTCCGTGTCCGGGCGGTTATGCGAGACGGCCAACTGGAGGGACTGGCCATGACGTTCCGGTTTCCCGTTGCGTTTCCGCTGCCGGCATTCGCTTCTCGGTCATCCGATACCCGCCGAGGAGTTCGGCTCTCCTCACGGTCGGCTTACGGGACGCGCGATCACGTCCGGACCTCGACGGGGTTACCGCTTTCCGCACGTTCGAGCTGCGGCCGGGGTGGGTGCCTCCTATACCCCGAGGACGGCGGTGCTCATCCCGGCCGAGGGACGTGCCCGGCCGGCGCCTGCCGCTCTACGGCGGCGAGTCCTTCGACCCCGCTTCAACCTTCCCATCCACGCGGGGCTCCGAGTTACGAGGCATCAGTCGGAGGTTTAGGTTCTTCACCCGTCCGGCCTGCCCCTCGCCTGTAGCCCCCGGATGGATCGGGCGCCCTTGGGCTTCCCCTCGAGCTTCGCACCCCGCCGTTACCGGCGGCGCACGTCGAGGGCGGGGCCAGGTCGTTGAGCACGGACCCGGAACTACTCGATCACATCAGGCTGATCCTCCAATCCGGTAGTTCACTCGTTTCGTGCGACCGGCGTCGCACCGTCCAACTCGGCACTGACGTCCGCGGGGCGGTCCGGGCGTCCGCGGTTCTCGACGTTCGGTCAGCTGACGCGCGGACTCCAGTACCCCGAGCATCGTGCGACACGAGATGGCCGGTGTGTCGAGAAGGGGTTTCCGCGCGAGTGGCGGCTGAGTTTCGACGGGCCTGCTCGTGCAGACGTTGCGCGATCAGCGGTGAGCAGCGACATGACAGATGGTCTGCGGCGGAGGGTGGGACGGACGGGCGACGCAGGCAACCGATCGGCGATGTCAGCCGCGCGCGCGCCCGGTTTGATTCTCGAGGCGGCGTTGAGTGCAGGGTTCTAAGATCCGGAGCCGCTGCGAGGTCACGCTCCCCCCGGCCCGCGCTGAGCTGGTAAACCGGCCGCGCCCTGCAGACCGTCAACCGGTGGCGCGACCCTGAGGGCCGTCGCGCGCCGCGCCGCCCGACGACAGTCGAGGACAGGGCGCTGCGTACACGGCCGATCAGGCCGCCGCGCCGGCTACCACCGAGGTCGACCAATTGATCACGGAGGTCGGTCGGACGATGTGCTTGTTCATGCCCAGCTCCTTCGGGGACAGGCCGAGCGCGAGCCCCACCAGCTGGGGGAGGTGGAGCACCGGCATTCCGAGCTCTCGCCCGACGACCTTCGCGGCCGCGGGCTGCTGCATGTCGAGGTTCAGGTGGCAGAGCGGGCAAGGCACAACGAGGCAATCTGCATGCTCGTCGAGCGCGTCTCCCAGGTGCCGTCCGGCCTGCGCGAGCGACGCCTCCTTGTGCATCGTGATGATCGGAAACCCGCAGCACTTGTAGACGCCGGCGTAGTCGATCACCGTGCCGCCGAGTGCCTCGACCACCCAGTGCAGGTATAGGTCGCGCGGGCGCTCCTCGTCGATTCCCAGCCGGTCGGCGGGGCGGACGATGTAGCAGCCGTAAAAGGGTCCGACGCGGAGGTTGGTGAGCGGCCGCTTGACCTTCTGCTTCAGCGCCTCGAGTCCGATCTCCTCGACCAGCAGCCAGAGGAAGTTCTTGTTCGTCAGGCCCTTCTCGTAACGCAGGCCCTCGCCGGCCAGGTTGGAGTTGATCTGGGTGCGGTACTCGGTGTTGGCGTCCAGTCGCTCCTGGCACTCGGACTGTGCACCCTGGCAGGTGGAGCAGATGTTCATCATCAGCTCGCCGTCGGTCTGCTGCGCGAGCGCGAACGTGCGGGCATTCAGCGTGTCGGCCAGCTCCTGGTTGTGCTCGGCGATCACGCCCGCGCCGCAACAGGCGGCGCGGTCGAGCTCGATCAGCTCGATGTTCAGCAACGGCGCGACCTTCGCCATCGATCCGTGCAGCTCCGGCGTGAACCCGCGGCTCACGCACCCCGGCCAATACGCGACCTTCATCCGCCCTCGCTTTCGCCCTCGTACCCGCTGACGTACAGATTCAGCTCGTTGCGCTGCTGACGTCCCTCGATCCTGTCGAACAGGCGCTTGACCTCGGCCGGCGCTTTGTGCGGATGCAGCACCGCCGTCTTCGGGGTCATCTTCCCGCGCGTCAGTGCCTTGAGCGCCATCGGCACGCCGCTCAGCATCTCGCGACGAGCAGCCGGGTGGCGCTTGCCCCCGTAGGAGTCGGCGAGTAGGTCGGACTCGTGCAAGAGGCCGTTCTTGCGGATGTTCTTGACGAACGCGTGCTCGTGCCGGTAGCCGTTGTTGCGATCCTCGATGTCGTAGTCGGAGCCGGCGCCACGCCGCAGGCGCATGATCTGGCTCATCGGGTCAACGCCCTTCGGGCACGCGTCGATGCAGTTGAAGCAGTGGGTGCAGTCGTAGATGCCGTGGGGGTCCTCCGACAGGTCCGTTAGGCGCTCGACGTGCTCAGCATCGCGCGGATCGCCGACGAACCTGTACGACTTCGCCAGCGCGGCCGGACCGATGAACAGGGGATCGATCTCCATCGACAGGCAGTCGGACACGCAGGCGCCACAATGGATGCAGGCCATCGACTGCGTGACGTCGACCATGTTTTCGTGCGGGACGATGTACTCCCGCTCGGGCACTGGCTCCTTGTTGATCAGCCACGGCGTGACGCGCTGGATCTTCTTCCAGTGCACCGCATCCATGTCGACGATCAGGTCGCGGATCACCGGCATATTGCCCATCGGCTCGACGTCGATCACCGATTGTCGCCGACCCTCCTCGGGAGGGGTCCATCGGGCCCCGAAGCCTCGCTCGGCGGCCTCATCCAAGTGCGTATTGCACGCGAGCCCCGGCTTGCCGTTCATCCGCACCCCGCAGGAGCCGCAGATCGCCTGCTGGCAGGAGCAGCGGATCCCGATCGAGCCGTCCTCGTCGTCCTTGATCTTGAGGATCGCGTCAAGCACGGACTGGGTCTCGGGCATGTCGACGGTGTGCTCGTCCCAGTACGCGTCGTGACCCGACTGGGGGTCATAGCGACGGATCCTCATCGTGTACTCCGGCATGCGATCAGTAGGTCCTTTCCTCCGGCTGCCAGCGGGTGATCGTCACCGGCGAATAGCTCACGAGTGGAACATCCGCGCCGTTGACCGAGATGTCGATGTGCTTGAGCCACTCTGCATCGTCGCGCTTCGGAAAGTCGGTCCGATACTGGGCGCCGCGGGACTCGGTGCGCTCCTGCGCGGCGACGACGATCGTCTCCGCGATGTCGAGCATGTACCCGAGCTCGATCGCCGCGATCACGTCCTGGTTGAAGACGGAGCCTCTGTCGTCAATCACCGCCCGGCCCGCCTCCTCCTTGAGCCGCCGCACGACCTCGTAGGCCTTGGCGAGACCGCCGGCGTCGCGGAACACCGCGACGTACTCGTTCATGACCGCCCCGAGCTCGTGCTTGATCGCGCCGATCCGCCGCCCGCCGCCGTCACGACGCATGATCCCGGCGATCTCCCGCTCGGCGTCGGATACCCGGGAGGATGCGGTGACTGGCATCGTCATGTCGCGTGCGCGATGCGTGGCATGCTCGCCAGAGCGACGTCCGAACACCAGCGTGTCGAGCAGCGAGTTCGCTCCCAGGCGATTGCCGCCGTGTACCGATACGCACGCCACCTCGCCGGCCGCGTACAGCCCCGGAATCGTCGTCTGACCGTCGACATCGGTCTTGATGCCGCCCATGATGTAATGCTGGCCAGGGCGAATGTGGATCGGCTCGCGGGTGATTTCGACCCCCGCGAAATCGCGGCCGATGTTGACAATCTCCCTCAGCGCCTCGAGCGTGCGCCGGCGCGGCACCTTGGTCACGTCGAGCGCGACGGTCCCGTCGGGGAACCCACGACCTTCGTCGATCTCGGTCTGCTCGGCGCGCGAGACCACGTCGCGCGACGCGAGCTCGAGCTTGTTCGGAGCGTATTTCTCCATGAAGCGCTCGCCCTTGGCGTTCAGCAGCCACGCGCCCTCGCCGCGAGCGCCCTCGGTGATCAGCAGGCCGTTGCCGGCAAGCGTTGTCGGGTGGTACTGGACCATCTCCATGTCCATCAGCCGCGCGCCGATCCGGTACGCCTGCGCGATCCCGTCGCCGGTCACGATCAGCCCGTTGGTCGTCGGCTCGTACAACTGCCCGCAGCCGCCTGATGCGTGGATCGTCGCCTTAGCGTTGAACACGTCGAGGTGGCCGTCGCGCAGGTCGCGGCAGATCGCACCGACGCAATGTCCGGCGTCATCTTGGAGCAGGTCAGTCGTGAACCATTCCTCGTAGCGGTCGACCCGCTCGTCGTGCTTCATCAGCTGCTCGTACAGAACGTGCAGGATCGCGTGGCCGGTGATGTCGGCGACGTAGTACGTGCGGGCGGCAGACGCGCCGCCGAACGCGCGCGTGCCGAGATGACCGGTCTCGTTGCGGTGGAATGTGACGCCCGCGTGCTCCAGCCACAGCACCTCATCGGGCGCCTCCCGGCACATGATCTCGATCGCGTCCTGGTCGCCCAGGTAGTCCGAGCCCTTGACCGTGTCGAAGGCGTGCGATTCCCACGAGTCCTCGGGATTTAGCGCGGCGTTGATCCCCCCGGCGGCCGCGACCGAGTGCGAGCGCACCGGATGGACCTTCGAAACGATGGCCACCGACGCGCCCGCCTGCGCCGCCGCCAGCGCGGCCCGCTGACCGGCCAGTCCGGCACCGACGATCAGCACGTCGTGAGAGGGCACGACTTCATTCTATTTGCCAGGTCCGCCGGCCGTCCTGTGACTTACGCTCGGGAAATCCTATCGCCGCCTTGCCCACATCGCGGGCAAGGCGTCAGCTACGCATTTCCGATCGAGGAGTCGTGTATCGCCCTGAGCATCGCCTCACTAGGGACGAGGACGAAGCGTCAGATACGGCGGTTCGTCGACCGCCGCTAGCCTGGCGACCAGCAGTTTCAACGACGAGATCGGACTCACACAGGACCGGCTCAATGAACCGGCGTACCGGGCGGGGATGATAGATCGTAGATGACGGAGGCGTCGCGGGCATCGTTGGCTGGGATCGCGAAGGCCAGCACAGGCACGAGCCGATAGCGGCCAAATACGCGCTCAGGATCCGAGATCTCTACGGAAGGCAAGAGCAAAGCCTTCTGCTGGAGTGGCTCATTTGACAGACCGCGGACAACTTGAGAGGAGCGCCATGACCGCCCCGACGGAGGAACCCCAGGCGGACGCTAGCTCGGTGGCCAACTTGGCTGACACTCTGACCATTATCGATAACCGCACCGGTAAGCAGTACGAGGTCCCGATCGAGGACGGTACGATCCGCGCGACCGAGCTGCGGAACATGAAAACCGACGAGGACGGATTGGGCCTGATGACGTATGACCCGGCCTACATGGCGACCGCGTCGTGTCGCTCCGCGATCACGTTTCTCGACGGCCAGGAGGGGATTCTCGAATATCGCGGCTACCCGATCGAGCCGCTCGCGGAGAAGTCGACCTACCTCGAAGTGGCCTACCTGCTGATCCATGGGCATCTGCCGAGCGGGCCGCAACTTGAGGAGTGGACCGATCAGATCACGCATCACACGTTCGTGCACGAGAATATCAAGGAGTTCATGCACGGCTTCCGCTACGACGCGCATCCGATGGGGATGCTGCTTGCGTCCGTCGGCGCGCTGTCGACCTTCTATCCCGAGGCGCATGCGATCAAGGACGAGGAGCTTCGGTACCTACAGATCATCCGCCTGATCGCGAAGATGCCGACGCTTGCGGCGTTCTCCTACCGTCACAGCCGCGGGATGCCGTACGTATACCCGGACAACGACCTCTCGTACGCCGGCAACTTCCTCTCGATGATCTACAAGATGACCGAGTTGAAGTACGAGCCGGATCCGCGGCTCGAGCACGCACTCGACGTGCTCTTCATCCTGCACGCCGACCACGAGCAGAACTGCTCGACAAGCGCGGTGCGGAGCGTCGGGTCCTCGCACGTCGATCCCTACTCGGCGGTCGCGGCCGGTGTGGCCGCTCTTTACGGCCCCCTCCATGGGGGCGCGAACGAGGCGGTGCTGAGGATGCTCCGTCGCATCGGCCGGCGGGAGAACATCCCTGGCTTCGTGGACGGCGTGAAGGAGGGCAAGGAGCGGCTGATGGGGTTCGGTCACCGCGTCTACAAGAACTTCGATCCGCGCGCCAAGATCATCAAGCGGGCGTGCGACGAGGTGTTCGAGGTGACGGGAAAGAATCCGCTGCTGGACATCGCCACCGAGCTGGAGAAGATCGCGCTCGATGACGACTACTTCACCTCGCGCAAGCTGTACCCAAACGTCGACTTCTACTCCGGACTGATCTACGAAGCTCTGGGGATGCCGGTCGCGATGTTCCCGGTCCTGTTCGCGATCGGGCGCACGAGCGGCTGGCTTTCGCAGTGGCTGGAGATGATCGACGACAAGGAGCAAAAGATTGCGCGGCCGCGCCAGATCTACACCGGGGAGCGCGGACTCGGCTACACGCCGATCGCGCAGCGGCCGTAGCTCTCCTGCCCTGGGCGTGGTCAGGGCTGCAGACGCCGATCCGCGACCAATAACTGATGCATCCCACACAGGGCGTTGACCCTGAATCCACCGCGGTCGCGCGGTGGATCCAGGGTTTCTTCAGAGGCATTGGCGAGATCTCGGTCGGCTCAAGTCCCGCGGTGGATTCACGTGTTGTTGTTCGGCGCCGGCGAGATCTCGGGTCTGCTCAGGCGGACGCCGGTCGCGCAGCGCTGCTGCCCGTATGAGGCGGCGAACCGCAAGCCCTGAGGCCGCGTGCTGAGTTTGGGCGCGAGGCGGACCGGGAGCGCTTCGTGCAGCATCGCTCGGAGACGAGACCGGCGATGCCGATTAGCCCGGATCATTCATTAGCCGTGTGATTGGTTTGTGCGCGAGCCGGGGCGGCGTCAGACGACCTCGTTGCTTGGGGTGGCGGTCGATCGTGGACGGTGGTGGGAGGGGTGTGAGGGTCGAGGGGCCCGGGGTTCGGTGTCGGGCGGCACGGTTCGCGGGGCGCGTGACGCCGGGCGGGCACTGCTGGTCCTCGCGGTCGCCGGCCGGGTCAGCCGGCGGTGGCTGGGAAGGCTTTGGGCGTGTCGAACGCCGCGACGAGGTCGTTGATGCACGGCCATGCGCGTTGCAGGTGGAGCTTGGCGCGGGGTCCGGAGAAAGCGAGGCGGCCGACGACGTGCAAAAGCCGGTTTGGGTTCGGTGTTGGCGAGCTCGCCGTCGAGCAGCAGCGCCTGAGTCCAGACGATCAGATCGTGGGCGAGCAGCACAATCTCCAACCACACCTCGTTGAGCGCGAACTGCTTGAACGGGAACTTCGCAAAGCCCGGTGTCCTTGTCCTCGCGGATCCGGTCCTCGACCTGACGATGGCAGCGCTCGAGCACCGCGATGTGCTCATCGCCCTGGTCTGTGAGGATCGCCTCCGAAGCGGTAGCCGTCACGATCGGTGAAGGACAGCTGCGCGCCGGGGTACGGGTGCTCGCGACGGACGATCAGCCGGGAGCCCTCGGGCAAAAAGGACAGATCAAGCTTGTCGGTGATCTCCACAACCTCGCCGTCTCGCGCTCAGAGCCGTCCCGGTCGAGCGCCGGAACCCGATCGTCCGCGGGGATTTCAAGGATCGCCTGGCGGACCGCTTCGGTCAGCTCCTAGCCGAACGAGCAGCGCAAGTCCCCTTCATGGCAGTGGTCGGCGAGCTCGTGTGTGGCGCGGGCCGAGTCGGCGCGCACCAGGATCTCGAGCTGCTCGACGTACTCGGCCGGGATCTGCCCGATCGCCAGATCCAGCACTGTCACATGGTCGGCAGCTGTGTTCGCGCCCGCGTTCCCCGCTCGCAGTTTCGCGCCCAGCGCCTCACGGGTCTGATCCGCGTACGTCTGCAGCGGATGGAACCCGTAGCCGCCCTGGTAGCTGCCGGCCGCGTGCTCCTTCTCAGAATCGCTGGTGATCGGTGTTGCGTCGATGTCGATCGTCAGCCGCTCCGGAGCGCCGGCCGCGGCCTCCTGCGCCCGCAGTCCGGCGTGATAGAGGGTCCGAAACAGCGCATAGTGCGCGCCGCCGGCGCCCACTTCCGCGCAGTCTCGAGCCGCTCGCGCAGAAACTCAAAGAACGCCTCGACCCGCTCAACCGTCGGCGGCGGCACCAGCGAGGTGGGGCCACTTCAAGCGTCTACACCGGGGCCACTGCAAGTGGCGACACCGAGACGAACGCCCGATCCAGCGGCTGGGCAAGGGCGCGAACGCTC
The DNA here is from genome assembly GCA_963796885.1 of uncultured Solirubrobacterales bacterium. Classification (GTDB taxonomy): domain Bacteria; phylum Actinomycetota; class Thermoleophilia; order Solirubrobacterales; family Solirubrobacteraceae; genus Palsa-465. Next base: position 237,096 of record CAWCNP010000014.1, on the reverse strand, counting down.
CTGACGCGCCTATTTCGCAGAGAGATCGAGCCGTCGTGATCAACGTTGGCCCTTGGTCAGCTCACCGGGTGCAGCTTTCATTGAAACGGTCCCGTAAGTCCGGGTCATCCGCGGGTTGCCGCGATCGAGATACGTGGTTGCGCGCGCCCAATTGCGGACGCGAGTTCCCGGCGTTGCCAGGACCGACGAGCGCCGGTTGCTCAGCTGGCCGTCATGCGGTTGGCTGAGGTGCTCTCGTTGTGGCCTCCGGGCCGCGGGACGCCCGTCTGGTGTCACCTCGAAGTGGCGTCCCAATCGATCGGTGGTCTCGGCGAGCTTAGGGTGGTAGAGATCAGCTGGCGTGCTTCACCATCGGGTTAGGTCTCAAGCGCTAGGAACCGGGATCCCCAGCCGTCGAGTGTGACGCGCAAGCCCTCGCGGGCCAGTTCGTCGCCCGAGCATGTGAAGCGCTCCTCGCTTAACTGGTCGGCGAGGCCCCAGGTCGGTCCTGCGAGGTCGCGCCACGGCAGTCGCACCCGGCCCTCGGCGTCGACGAGTGAGAGGTTGACCACGACCAGATACCGCGCCCGCGGGTTCGACCAGCACCACGCGACGAGCTGGGGGTGTGGATCCTCGGAGCAGCCTGTGCAGTCGCATAGGCGCCAATCCCCGCACCCCGCTCGCGCCTCGGCGGTCGCGCGGAGCAGCCGCCGGTAGAAGGTGCGTAGGTCGCGGTCGGATGGCTCGTGCGGCCCTCGTCCAAGCTGTATCGGGAGGTGCGTCCGGAACCCTTCCAGTTGACCGTCGTGGTACAGCCGCGCCCCTGGTAGCGTGGACATCACCACCGCGGCAGCGCGCCCTCGCGCAGGCCCGAAGGTCAGCGCCGCCCGGGGTTCGTCGTGGTTCTCGATGAACCGGATCAGGCGCTGCTGGTAGGCGCCGTCGGCTTGAAGGTGGCCGCGCACCGAGTCGGCCGGGTCGCGTACGAGCCGATCGTATAGCCGCTTGTCGTAGCACAGGTCAAACCCCTGCTGTTGCAGGGTCCACTCCATGTCCCAATACACCTCGGCCATGAACAGGAAACCGGGATGCGCCTTCTTGCAGCGAGCGATCAGCATGTGCCAGAACTCGGCCTCAGGGACGGGGCCAGCCCGCTCGCCCCAGGTGCGCGCGAATACCTCGTTGGTCATCAGCATCGCCATGTCGCAGCGCACCCCGTCGCACTGATTTCCAATCGCGGCCACCGTCTCGGCGGCCGCTTCACGCAGCGCCGGCGAGAACGCGTTCAGCTGCAGAACGTCCTGCCAAGGCTCAAAGTACGGGTCGCGCCCCTTCGCGAATACCACACCTTCGAGCTCCATGAACTCCTCGGGATGCGCCGCGAGCTCCGCGTCGCTGCCGGCAAGGAAGTAGTCCGGGCGATCTATGACCCAGGGATGGTCGGCCGCGACGTGGTTTGGCACGTAATCGAGGATCAGTGCGAGGTCCCGTTCCGCGAGTTCCTGCCGCGCTGCCACCAGCCCGTCCGGCCCACCGAAGCGCTCGTCCACCACATAGTCGCACACGCAGTACGGCGAGCCGAGCACATCGTCATCCTCTAGGTCCGGGAGCGCAGAGCGGTATGCGGCGCGCAGCTGCGGCACCGTGAGGGCGATCGTGCGGCCGATCGGGCTCCGCTGCCAGACGCCCATCAGCCAGGCCGCGTCGACGGGCAGCGCAGCCAGCGCGTCCCACTCGGATCCCGGCAGTTCGCCAAGCCCCAGCGGGCGTCCGCGCTTACGTCCCAGCCGCTGCAACCACGCCGCCGTGTTGATCTCGTAGATCGTCGGCTTGGCCGAGATGCCCATTGCGGTAGCGGGTCAGCTCGCGGATGTCGGTGCTGAGGTCAACCGGCAGCATGACACGGAGTGGAGCACAGACAGGAAGGCCTCGTCAGGTGAAATTCGGCGCGTAAACCCGCTCGACGTAGTCACCGAGCATCCGCCCGGCACCGAAGACCGGAGCGAGCGTGCGCAGCGACGCGCGGATCCGAGCCAGCCAGGCCCGCGGAAGCCCTTCCGCGTCGCGGTGATAGAAGGCGGGGGCGACCTCCTGCTCGAGGAGGCGGTACAGGGTGCCAGCATCACGCGCGTCCTGCGTCCAGGAGTCGGGCTGCACGTCACCCGGGAGCGCCCAGCCGTTCGTCCCGTCGTAGGCCTCCGCCCACCAGCCGTCGAGCACGCTCAGATTCAAGCCGCCGTTGATGACCGCCTTCATGCCGCTGGTGCCGCTGGCCTCCAGCGGCGGCCGCGGGAGGTTCAACCAAAGATCGCAGCCCCGCACGAGCAGCTTTCCGATCGCCAGGTCGTATTCGTGCAGATACACGACATGTTCTGCGACCTGGGGCACATCCTTGATCCGATACAGGTCCTGCACGACGCGCTTGGCCTCCTCATCGCTCGGGTGAGCCTTGCCGGCCAGCACGAGCTGGATGGGCTCAGGCCCGGAAAGCAGGGCGATCGCCCGCCCGGGATCGTGGACGAGCAGCCCGAGCCGCTTGTAAGTCGCGTTGCGCCGCGCGAACCCGACCGTGAGCACATCCGGGTCAAACGCGCGAGCGGCCGCCTCGATCCCACGGCGCGGCTGGCGTTCGGCGAGCCGGTCGATCCCGCTGCGTTCCTTGACGAACGCCACCAAGTCCGCGCGCTGCTCGCACCGGGCCTCCCAGAGCTCGGCGTCGGACACCCCATCGAGCCCCTCCCAGATCGCGACATCACTCGCCCGCCGCCACCAATCCTCACCGAGATGGCGGTCGAGCAGACGATGCATCGCCGGCCCCACCCAGGTCGCAAGGTGCACCCCGTTCGTGACATGCGTGATCGGCACCTCGTCGACTGCCCGCTCCGGCCACAGCCCTAGCCACATCTCGCGCGCGACACCCCCATGCCGACGGCTGACGGCATTCGCCGCCCGGCTCATCCGCAGACTGAACTGGGTCACGCCGAACGGCTCGGCACTATCCGGGGGATGCTGGAGGCCGAGCCGCACGATCGCATCGGGATCGGCTCCCAGCTCGGAGATCACGCCCCCGAGCGTGGCGATCACGTCCTCGCGCGAGTAGGTCTCATTGCCGGCCCCGACCGGCGTGTGGGTCGTGAACACCGTCCGCTGCCGGGCGGCCTCGAGCGCCTCCTCGATCGCCGCGCCGCGCGCCGCCTCCTCCCGCGCCAGCTCGAGCACGGCAAACGCGGCATGCCCCTCGTTCAGGTGCACCAGCGACGGCTCGATCCCCATCTCCGCGAGCGCACGAACACCCCCGACGCCGAGGAGCGCGTACTGCGACAGGCGGGTAACCGGATCCCCCACGTATAGCTGCGAGGTGATCCACCGCTCCAGGGGGCCATTCTCGGGCCGATCGGCATCCAGCAAGAACAACGGCACGCGACCGACCGCGACCCGCCAGATCTGCGCACGCACCTCACTCCCATGGATCGGAACGGTGATCGTCAGCGGCCCTCCATCCGGGCCATGCACCAGCGCCATTGGCAGCCGCTCGGGATCGTTGTCGATCCAGTACTCCTGCTGCCACCCCGAGGCATCCAACCGCTGCCGGAAATACCCCTGGCGATAGAGCAAGCCGACCGCTACCAGCGGAAGCGCCTGATCCGAAGCCTCCTTGACCAGATCTCCGGCCAGAGCGCCCAGCCCGCCGGAGTACACCGGCAGCGAATGATGCACGCCATACTCCGCACACAAGAACGCGACCGGCCGCTCCGGCGCGATCGGTCCCACGGACGGACGCCGTAGGTCGGTCGCGAAGGCGTCCTCGAGCTCCGCCGCGCGGGCAATCAGATCAGAGTCACCCGCGGCCCGAGCCAGCGCCTCACTCGACACCTCCTGAAGCAGGCGAACCGGATCCTCGCCACAAACCTCCCAGCGGTGCGCGTCGATCGCACGAAACACCTCCTTGCCGCGCGGATACCACGCCCACCGATAGTTGTAAGCAATCCGCGCGAGCGGCGCGAGCACCTCCGGGAGCCGCCCCGCCAGATCAGCGGCCCGGCCAGACAGCTCCTCAACACCCAATGTCATTGGGTGATCATCCCAGGTCCCGCGCCGACACCGTGATTGCAAAGAACGCCAATCGAGCGCGGCCAGCTATTGAATCCCACTCCGCGGCGCACGCGTGTCGCGACAACCTCGACACTGCCAGGCCCTCACTCCCGGCGATCCTCAGGCCAAGCGAGCGGTCCAAACCCGTGCGATCCCTATGACAAATCCGATCACCCCGGCTCCTGACTCAAGCGCGATTGCAAAGCTCGGTGCTAATGATCCGATCGAAGCAGTCGTCCGCGACGAGCTCGGGCCGGCTTTCGCGCCCGAGCAGAACCAGGCACGTCTCACCGACACCGGGATCCTCGCGGACACCCGCTCATGCGCGGGCCGCCAATCCAGCACCGTCCCGCCTGACCTCCACGCTCCTGGTTGCAGCCGGCAAAGCGCCGGTGTGGGCCCAGACTCCTCGTGCGGACGACCTGCAGCGCTGCCACCGCGTACTTGCCGGCGCGGCGCTGCTCTGTCAGCATTGCGACAGCGAGCCGACCGAGCCGTTTGCCGGCCCAGCGATAGTCAGCTAACTCCCACGCCGTTAGCTGCGCGGTCGGTCCGCGCGATCCTGCAAACCAGGGCCGCTGCCGGAATGGACTCGACGAGGTGCGACACGGGTTCCAGGCGCGGATTCCTCCGTCGGACTGCCCGTTCGTGTCGGGCCTGCCTGACCGGTTGATCGGGGGACCAGCGTCGTGATCGTCAACGACTCGACCGGCTCCAGGCCGATCGTCTCGAACTCGCTCATGACCGGAGCCTTTCTCTCGCGGTCCACGCCCGCGAACAACCGAGGACAAGGGACCCCAGGGTAAGCGGCGCACGGTATGTTGGCACACCAGCCACGGCAACAGACCACCGAGCATCCCGCCGCTCACTCGCTCTGTCCTCCCGCCGGGACGGGCCGGGTCGCGACGTCGTCCGTTTGCTGGTCGGCGTGTCCTCCGGACAGTCCGTTGGCGGCTGCCCACCGCCGGGGACGTGCAGCTGCACATGCGGTTATCAAGCGCCTCGAGACGCCAAGATCCGCAATCGCGAAGCTGCCGCACAGATCAGCACATCATCGCTGTCGACAGCGCGCCCGGCGCGCTCTCGCGCGGGTCGAGCTGTGCGGGAAAGTACGGAATGCTCTTGGTGGCGTGTGCGTTTCGTGGCCGTTACAATTTGGGTAGAGCGATTCCCGATTGGTGGTCATTGATTGCATCGGGGGTTGCGCCTTGAGAGCGGGACGAGTTCGCGGTCACGTGCTGGCCGCATAGCTGGGTCCGTGGCAATCGGTTTGGCCCTGGTATGGCCGAGGAGTCTGCTTGCGGACGGACCTCAGATCGTTGCCTGGGTCCCCGAATCTGGGTGAGGAGGCTTCGTCGCTCGCTGGTGTTTCTGCGATGGTTGATCCTGAGTCGCAGCGTTCCGGGCGCGGCACGGATGTCGGGGGTGCGTACGCGAGCTCGTTTCGCCTAGACCGATCGCGAGTCGTGGGTTGATGCTGTCGATGGCGCATCGTCAGACCCGCGGTTCGGCCTCCAGCGTTGTCGGGGCGATCTATTTGAACTGCCCTGGCTGCGGCTTGACGATCACATCGAGGGCAAGCTGGTCGACGGTCGAGCATTGCCCGCGATGCATGGCTCGCAACGGCATCCTCGTCGGTCTGTTCGCCTCGACGCTGCCGACGGGCGAGCTGTACGCAGCCGATGCGGCACCCGGTGCCGACCGGTTGGTCGCGCCGCCGGCCGCTGAGCGGAGGCGCTGAGCGTGTCCGGAGCCACCGTCGCGCTGTCGTCCGATGTGCTCGTGCGGCAATGGGTGGATGCGTTCAACGCCCGGGATCTCGACGGCATGCTCGTGCGCGTTGACCCGGAGGTGCGCCTTCACCCGCTGAGGCTCGGCGGGCTCGATGGCTCATATGACGGCCGTGACGGTGTTCAGCGGTGGTTCGCGCGACTGACGCAGTTGCGTCATGAGCACGTCATCGTCTTGTCCGACGTTCACTGCTCGCGGGATGACCAAGTGCTCGCAGTCGGGTCGCTCAGGCTGGTGGGGAATGTCGAGATTGCGCCGTTCTGCGCGCTGCATCGGATCGCCGGCGGCCTGATCGCGGCAGCGCACCACTACCTCAGCGACCCCGACATGCTGGAACACCTCGGCCTGATCCCATGACCGCGCGCATTTGCCGGGGAAGCGACTCGCAGGGCGTGGACCTCGGACGCTCAATAGAGGTCATCGAGCTCTGTCGAACAGGTCAGCCGGTGATGGGCTGGGCGACGCGCCTAGTGCGCGCTGCCGGCGTCGTGGCCGCGTCGTTTTGTCTGGCTACGCAGACGGAGATGCCCGCGCAGCGTGGTTGCGCGAGCGGTCGTGAGGGGGTGAGGCCGTGAGCGGGCAAAATGGTGCGGGCGGCGACGTGGGTTTGGTGCTCGGTGGCGGCGGGGCGCGGGGCGCCTACACATCCGGGGCGTTGTCGGTGCTGCTGCCCGAGCTCAAGGATCAGGTCAGGGTGATCGTAGGGACGAGCGCGGGGGCGCTGATCGCGTCGTATCTGGTGGCCAACTGGCATCGTCCTGCTAGGGAGGCGATCGAGGACGGTCTGAGTTTCTGGCGCGATTTGACTTTCGGGGACGTGTGCGCGCCGCTGATGGCGCTTGGCGGCGCGACTCGGTTTATGCGCTACGTCGGCGAGTTTCTGCCCGTCAGCAGCATGCACGGCCCGTCGATTCTGCGGCCCGAGCCGCTGCGGGAGACGGTTTCAAGGATCGTGGACTTCGACCAGCTGGGCGAGAACATCCGCGAGCAGCGGGTAGCGCTCGGGGTGGTCGCGGCGCCCGCCTATGGCAACCAGTCGGTCGTGTTTCATCAGGGCGGGATCCCGCGACACCGCGAGGACTCGTTGCGTGGGATCGAGTACGTCGCGACCCCCGAGCTGGGGCCAGAGCACATCCTCGCCTCTTCGGCGATCCCGGCGCTGTTCCCTGCCGTGCGCGTGACGACGCCAGAGCCGGCAGAAGGCTGGTACTACGATGGCGGCTCGCGGCTGAACACGCCGATCAAACCGGCCCTGTGGATGGGCGCCGAGCGGGTGATCGTGATCGCGCTCAATTCCGTCGCCCCGAGCCGGACTGCGGCCCCCGCCGAGCAGCCCGACTTCTACGTCGGGGCTGCGCACCTGCTCCACGCCGCGCTCGGCGACCCGCTCGCCCAGGACATCCGCACGCTCGCCAACACAAACGCCCTGATCGGAGCCGGGCTCCCGGCCACCAACGGACGCTCTCCCGACCATCGTCCCGCTACGCGCCGGCAGCAGCCGGACGGGCGGCACGAGCCGGTCCAGCCCGTGCCCTACATCTTCATCGCGCCTGAGGACCCCTCGGCGATCGGCGAGATCGCCCGGCGCGTCTACCGCAAGCACTACGGGCGCCCGTGGAAGGCCGGCGCGCGCGATCTGTGGCTGCTGGGAAAGATCCTCGACGCCGGCGCCGACGCGATGCACGGCGAGCTGTTGAGCTACCTGTTCTTCGCCGGCGAATTCGCCGAGGAACTGATCCAGCTCGGCCAAGCCGACGCGCAGCGCTGGATCGACGAGCACCCGGCCGACCTCTGGCAGCTCGATCCGCTAGCCGCCTGGAGCCAAGCCCCCAACAGCGACGCAGGCGCGCTCGGCCCCCCGCCCCGATCGCGAATACGTCCGATCACCCCCGCAAGAGAGCTCGCCACCGTCCCACGCGAGGGCAGCAACGGGGCGGCCGCGTAACCGAGCAGGCCGTCCACGGCCGACAGCATCGCCGGCCCGACAAGCGGTAAGCAGCACTCGAGCCCTCACTCGCTGGCGAGACCGCGGGCGCTCTCGGCGTCGATCCCGAGCGTTCGCCGAGTACCGTCGCGCGAACCTGCGCCACGCGCTTGACCCCGAAGCGCGCCTGCGTCGAAGCTCTCCGGGCAGGTGCGGGTGTCGAAGATGACCAGCGGGGTATCCAGCGGCACGGTGGTGGGCCGGTCGAGCAGGTAGGCGTAGGTCCCCTCCCCGCAGTACTCCGAGAGCTGATCGGCCAGGCTTCGTAGCGTGGCGGCGACCTCGGGCGCGTCGGCCTTCCGCGAGTCTTCCGCCTGGGCGCGCAATTCTTCGCGCAGCATCGACTCGGTGGGTCGGGTCTCAAGCGCCGCCGCCTTCCCATACACGGCTCTGATCCCCGAGGCGACCATGCCGAGCTGCTGGCCGTCCAGGCGGCCCATCATCAGCTGATGCAGGGCGATCAGAAACGCCACCTTCTCCCGCGGCACCTTCGCGGGATCAGGCACGTCCCACGGGTTCAGCGCGAAGGGCGAGCCTTCGGCCCCGATCTCGATCTGCTGCGCCCCGTCCACCAGCCGCGACAGGGCCTCGTAGTGGCCGGCGCGATCGATCACGAACGCCCGCGCGCCGGAGGCCAGACACCGGGACATGAGCACATTGGCGGTCATCGTCTTCCCCGAGCCCGACCGACCGGCAATCAGCAGCGTGTGGTTGGGATGCTGCTCGTCGTAGAGGTTGAGCAGCTCGACGGTGCGGCCGGGGTCGGCGAACGCGAACGGGATCCCGGTCGGCGAGCCGCACTTGGTGCCCACCAGCGGCAGCATGTCGGCAGCGTTGACCGTGGGGTACTTGCGCACCTGCGCGGCCACGTCACGCCCCAGCGGCAGGACGCTCTCCCACAGCCGCTGTTGGCGGAACGTGCCGGCGTTGACCTTGCAGTCGCCGGCCGCTTCGATCTGCTCGGTGCAGAAGTCCACCGCCTCGGACAGGGCGCTCAAATCGGAATCTCCTGCAGGAACCGTGGGTTGTGTCACCGGTCTGGGAGTGACGGGCAGAGACCGCCGAGTGCGAGCATCGCGAGTGCGATTGGGGCGTCGTAGGAGTGGAATCCGAACGCGCGGCGGATGATCAGCCGCAGCTGGGTGTTGACTTGCTCGACGCGGGCGTTGGAGAGTCCGTGGCTGATCGCTGCTTCGATCCCGTCGCGCTGCTCGGTGATCGTGCGGGCCAGCTTGACGAACGGTTGCAGTCGACAGCGGCGGGCCCACCGCAGCCACGCTTCGAGTAGCGCGATCGCGTCATCGAAGGCGACGCGGTAGATCTCGCGCAGCTGCTGGGCCAGGACGTAGGCGCGGTAGAGCCGCTGGTTGAGCTGCTGGACGCGGGCGAGCTTGAGCTGCTGGCGCTCGGTCAGGTTGCCGGGGTTCTTCCAGAGGGCGAACCGGGCGCCCTTGAGCGCTTTTGCGAGCTGCTTCTGGCCGGCGCGGCGCGCCTCGTTCCAGACCTCGCGGCGGATGTCGTCGAGCGCGTCGGTCGCGAGCTTGACGAGATGGAACGGGTCGTAGCAGACGGCTGCGTTCGGGCACCGCTCGGCTACCGGGCGAGTGATCCACTCGGCCATGTCGCAGGAGATCAGCTTGAGCTGCTTGCAGCGCTGATCTCCCAGCAGCTCCAGGAACTTCTCGGTCGTCTTGCGGTCGCGGCCGGCGCCTGCCCACACCAGCCGGCCGGTGTCATGGTCGACCACGACGGTGAGGTACCGCTGGCCTTTGCGGATCGAGATTTCGTCGATCCCGATGCGCTTCAGTCCGCCGAACAGGTCGCGGCCTCGCAGCTGCTCGGCGCTCACCCGCTCGCAGATCCAACCGACCGTCCGCCACGCGATCCGCATCAACTCAGCGACCGCAGTCTTGTTGGTGTGCACCGCCAGCCAGCAGACCTGGTCCTCGAACGGTCGGGTGAAGCTCGAGTCGTGCCGGGCCCAGGGCACCGCCGCGACGACCACACCATGATCCCGGCAGGTGACGCGCGGCGCCTCGGCTTCGAGATAGGCGAACGTCGTCCCGAGATCCAGCGCCCGCCAGCGGCGCCGACCCTCTCCCCAGTCATAGCCGGGGCAGCGCCGACGACAGTGCGGGCAGCGATCCCGCTCTCGCGCTTTCGGCCGTACCGACACCACCACCGCGTCGCGATCGTCGAGCCGCACGTCCTCGACGATCGTCCTCTGCAGCCCGAACAGCTTCTTCCATACGCTTCGCCTGCGCACGCCGCCACCGCCCTTTCCAGAGGTTCCAACTGCTGTGAGAAGCCGGAACCGTAAGAGCACAGCGGCGTGCGCCCTCCTGCCCGGAGGTCGGGCGCTCCCAGCGCCCCGACCTCGTTGCCAACAAGCGCGGACGGCGGCGGCTGTCAAGCAGCGCCATCCCAGCCCGAGCAGCCGCAGCATCCCGCGACCCACGTCAGCCCCGCAACGCTGCTTGATCAGACGACGACGGACGCGCTACCCCGCGACCGGACTCACCTCACCCACGGAACGTGCAAGAGCGCCTCAAATCGGGGTCGGGGCCGCGGGCGCGCAACTGCTGGTAGATCGAGACGTGGTAGAGCCCGGTCTGCTGGCCGCTGGCCAGCTGCGTGAGCAGGCCCTCGTACTCGCGCTCCTGCACGTAGCGATCGAAATCCGGTACCCGGCCGCGTGACTCGGCGCCCCGGTTGATCGTGAACAGCCGCCGATAGGCCAGCTTGAGCCGCCGGCGCTCGCGTCGGCGCTCCAGGGCGTGCACGAACACGCACAGGCAGAACGGCTGACGGGTCAGCATCGCGGAGTGAAGCCACCCCATCGTGGTGCGCCCCGCGGTGGTGGCCACCGCGAACGTCTGGCAGGCGTCGCGGTCCAGGTAGGCCAGCTGCGAATCACGCTGGAAGTCAAGACCTGAGGCGGCTATAGCCTCTTTCAGGCGGGCGGCCGCCTGTAGCGCTTCGTCGCGCTCGATCGGCGCGTCCAGCTCACCCAGCAGCTCCCCCACCCGGGTCGGGCGCCGTCCCCGATCCGCCCGGCTCGGGTTAAAGCAGGCCCACAGCAAGTGCACCACGTGCTCGCCGTCGAGCAGCTCGGTGGCCATGCCCTCGGCCTCGAGCTCGGCCCGCAGGGCATCGACTCGGCCCAGGTGCTCGCGCACCGCGCGGCGGTGCGCCGTCAACGTGCGCTCGAGCGGGGCGGTCGGGAGCTTCCCGCGCCGCCAGTAGGCCAGCGCCGCCCGGGCCACGTGCTGGCGGGGCAGGAACGGGACGACCAGATAGTGGTTGACCTCAACCGCCGCCTGACTGTCGGCATGCAGCCGCAGCGACTCCTCCAGCGCCGCGTGCAGCCGCCAGCGAGACAGCGCCAGCGCGTCACGCGCGCCAATCTCGCGAGTCGGCGGCGGCCCGGCGCACGCCTGCACCTCGCGCCGACACTCCGCCAGCAGCTCAGCCAGGTTCACCGGCCGGCCCTCCACCACCAACTGCAGGCGCTCGCCATCCTGGAGCTGGGAGATCACCCGCTGAAGCGTCGCCGCCGCCTTCTCCCGCTCCTCACCCGACATCAGCAGCGGATTGACCGGAGTCACCCGGAGGACCCGCACGAACGCGCCCTCGCGGGTCACCACCAGGCCGGTGCGGTCGATCGCCTCCACGCCCAGCAGCTCGGCCGCCTCCCGCAGGTCCTCATCCCTACTTCTGACCGCCTCGATCACAGTTCCCGTCCTCCGCGCGCAGTCATGGCTCCCCCCACAGCCCCTCCACATCGAGGACAGCAAGCTCGCTATCGCCCCTCCGGCGCTCGTCCTCGTCGACCAACACGACATAGCCGGTCACCGACCCGCCACCGGGCAGGAAGCGGCCCTCCGCCCGCCGCCACCGCAGCGCTGAGAGCACCATCGCCCACAGATCGAACTCGGTCTGGGAGGCCACGAATCCGGCCGCCACCGGCAGGCCGCCGACGTACACCCCGGTGACCGCGGCGCCGATGCCGTGGATCGGGCTCAGCCAGTTCGCCCAGGCAAAGCCGACCAGGATCCCTCCGACCATCGCGGCGATCTGCCCCACGGTGAAGTCCCAGCCGAAGCGAAGCTTCGCCTCCAGATGCGCCGGCGCGGGATTCACGAGCCGCCCCCATCGCTGGGTGGCGGCTGATCCTGCGGGGTGCGGGGCTGCCCGGCGCCGGTGCCTGTCCCGCTGCTGGCACCCGGAGCCGCCAGAGGTGACGCCGGCGCAGTCCTCGACGAGGACGCCTTTGTCGGCTTGGGCTCGGAGATCTCGCCGAATCCGGCCTTGGATTCGGCTGTCTCGCCGAAGGCCTGGGCCCTGACCTCGGGGGTGGCGGCGGCCAGCGTGCGGATCGCCTCGCGCTCGTTGGGCGTCCATTCACCCAGCGCCTGATAGGCCAGATGCTGCCGGGCCCGCGGACCATGATCGGCGATCAGGCTGCCCACCGCCGCCCGGGTCGCCGGTGAGAGCGCCTCGCGCGCCGTGTTGGCCTGCTCTGAGGACACCGGCTGATGCTGCTCGCGCAGCGAGGCCTCGAGCATCTCCGCCTCGAAGTCCTCCTGGCGCCAGCTCGGACGCTGCAGACCACCGGCCGCAGCCGTGGCGTCCGCCCTGCCCGCCAGCGGTGGCGGCGAGTACGCCCGCAGGTTCGCTGAGCCGCGGATCCGCTCAAGCCAACCCGGCTGGCGCTCAAGCGAGCCGCTCGAGGCGACATTGGCCCCATTGCCGGTCCGCGTCGATGCAGCGCCCTTGGCCGCAACACCAGCGGCCGCCATCGCAGGTCCCGCGCCAGCGCCGGCCGCCTTGCTCGCCGCCAGCACACTCTCGGCCCGCAGCCGCGCGCCCAGCCGCGAGTCCGTCGTCTTGGACCGCTGGTCGCTTGATCCAGCCTGCCCGCCGGCCCAGCCCGGCAGATGCTGGCGGGTGACCTCGCGCAGCTGCGAGCCGGCCGCATAGCTGACCGCCCGGGACACGAACCCGCCACTCACCGCACCGGCACCGAGCATCGCCAGCTGGGCCAGCCGGGTGGGCCAGCACGTTCTATTACCTGACCGCCGCGCCCGAACTGCTGCAGCTCGTCGCGAACCGGCTGGACTCGACGATGGAGGGTCTGTCATGAGCACACCGCTCGCGCCGACGCTCGAGTCGTTCTTCACGGACAGGCTGCTGTGTCAGAAGCGGGTGAGCTCGAACACGATCGCGTCATACCGTGACACGTTCCGGCTGCTGCTGCGGTTCATGCAGGAGAAGACCGGCACCCGACCAGCCCAACTCGAGCTCACCCAACTGGACGCGCCGATGATCGGCGCGTTCCTCGAGCATCTCGAGACCGAGCGCGGGAACAGCGCCCGCACCCGCAACGTCCGGCTCGGGACGATCCACTCGTTCTTTCAGTACTGCGCTCTCAGGCATCCCGAGCACGCCGGGCTGATCGCGAGAGTGCTCGCGATCCCCGCCAAGCGCAGCGATCGACGAACCGTGACGTTCCTGCACCCCGAAGAGGTCAAAGCGCTCCTGGACAGTCCCGACCGATCCACCTGGGCCGGCCGGCGCGACCACGCGCTGCTACTCACCACCGTGCAGACCGGCCTGCGCGTCTCCGAAGCGATCGGCCTGACATGCGCCGACCTGCAACTGGGCACAGGGCCTCACCTGCGGGCGTTCGGCAAAGGCAGGAAGGAAAGAGTCGCTCCCCTCACCCGCCAGACCGTCGCCGTGCTGAAGGTCTGGATCCGCGAGCGCGGTGGCCAGCCAACGGACCCGCTGTTCCCGACCCGTACCGGCGGGGTCCTGACGCGCGACGCCGTCGAAAGGCGTCTCGCCAAGCACCTCGGAACCGCCCGCCAGCGGTGCCCGACACTGCGACCAAAGCACGTGTCGATGCACACGCTGCGGCACACCGCCGCGATGATGCTGCTCAGCGCCGGCGTCGATACCTCGACCATCGCCCTGTGGCTCGGGCATGAGCAAGAGCGGACCACACATATCTATCTCCATGCCGATCTCGCGATCAAGCAACGCGCGCTCGATCGCGCCACCCCACCCAACGGCCGCCCAGGCCGCTACCGGCCACCCGACCGGCTGCTCGCCTTCCTCGAAGACCTCTGACGCGATCATGCCGACCTTGATCGGGGCGAACCGCGGATTCTGCGGGGAGTTTCAGGTCGAGGTCGGCATGCCCGCAGGGTCGGCATTACGGTTGCCATGCCGACGTCGGCATGGGAACCGCTTTATGGTCGTGGCCGTGGAGCGCTCGAAGACGCTGCCGTTCGGCGGCCGGCTTGGCGGCGAGGAGCTCGACCGCGTCCGCGAGCGGGTGCGGCTCGCCGCCCGGTTCGCGTCCATCAATCAGCACATCACCTTCGACCCCCAAGCACGCGAGCGCTGGATCACCGCCTACGACGATCTGTCCCGCGGCGAGGCCGGGCTGGCCGGCGCGGCGACCGCCCGCGCCGAGGCGCACACCGTCCGGCTCGCTCTCATCTACGCGCTGCTGGACTGCTCGGATGTCATCCAGCTTGAGCACCTCGAGGCCGCGCTCGCCTTCTGGTCCTACAGCGAGGCGTCCGCCCGCTGGGTGTTCGGCGACAGCACCGGCGACCCCACGGCCGATGAGATCTGGTCGATGGCGCGAGAGCGCAAGGACGGAGTCACCCGCACCGAGGTGTCCAACCTGTTCTCGCGCAACAAGAAGGCCCGTGAGATCGATCGCGCACTCCAGGCGCTGATAGACGCCGGCCGCCTTGAGCGAGCGACGATCCGAGATCAACGCAATGCTCGCGTGCTGACCGTTTGGAGACCAGTGGTCAGGCCGGGCCGATGCGGTGCGTGAGCGTGCTGCTGCTTCTGCCTTCCGATCGCCGAGCAGAAGCCGGCCGCCATCGTGCAAGGACAGTCGCCTTTCGTCCGGACCGAGAGCGCGACCTGGGTCGGGCGGCGCTTGCGCAACGCCATGGCAAGGCGGCGGTCGAGCGCTCCGGCCGACACCCGTCGAGGTTTGTGACGTGGTCACAAACCCGGACTGCACGCACGATCGCCATGGCGAGGGTATGACAGCCTGCATGGCTCCTCGCTTGGTGTGCGAGCAGGGTGCGTGGTCTCATGCTCCATAACCCTCTGCAGGTGGCGATCGGCAGGGACGCGACCCGAGTTCCGGAGCTGGCCATACCTTCGTGCCGTCTCGGGTTTGTTGAGCGGTGTCCGCATGGTCGTTCGCTGAGGCGTCGTCTGGCGTTCGGGCCTAGCCTTTCTTCGGATGTTCTTTGGGCTCAGGAGCGGATCTCAGTTGGGCGTGGCTACTTCAGGACGAGTGAAGAGCGCCTGCTAATCCGCACTTTTCGGGGGGCGGAGCGGCCGTTTTGGGTGCGTGAAACCCGGGGATATCGGGATAACCCGGGGCCCCCTGACGCATCTTGAGGGGCATTCTCACACTCAGATTGCCCACCGAGATGCGGCGGTCAAGGCGAAATCGCCTGTGCTTTGGCGTCCACAACCGAGGGGGTGTCGCATCTTCGGGGGCATTTTGCGGTTCAGATTGCCCACGGAGATGCGTTGGGGGGACCCGGGGTTTTGCGCTCCTCTAGCTGTCTGAGCGGCGCTGGCGGCGGGGCCGTTGGGGGCCGTGGAACGGGCGGTCGTTGACGGCCAGGATGTATTCGCCGGCTTGGCGGGAGAGGTCGCGCATCTGGTCGAGCACGGTCTCGAGCTGGCGGCGGTTTGCGATCCACTGCCGGTAGAGCGCGGCGTCGTCGGCTGACAGGCGGCGGGTGACGGTCTTGCCGGCTTCTTTCCAGGTCAGCTGCCAGTAGGGGCCGTGGCGCTGGTCGGGGTTGTGGCAGCGGCAGTTGGGGTTGCCGCAGGAGGTGTAGAGCTCGGCGAGGCTGCCTTCGCAGGTGAAGCCGACCTCGGCCAGGCGCGCCTTGGCGGCCTCGTAGTCGCGGCTGACGCGTTGTAGGCGGCGGTTGAGCTGGGCTTTGGACGGGCGCTGTTCCGTCATCGACAAGTATCATACTTGCCGTCCATGCAGACCGTGCGTCTGCCGGATCGACCGGTCAGCGGGGCTGAGGCGTTCCGGGATCTCGAGCGGTTCCTGTCTGACGCCGCCGACGCTCGCCTGGGTCTGTCCGAGCTCGAGCGCGGGTCAGAGCGCCGCGCCCGGGAGCTCGCGCGCCTGGAGCTGCAGGCACATGTGAACTCCCGCGGCGACGGTGATCTCGGCGCGGCGATCATCCTCCCCGCCGATCCGCATGACGGGCGGCCGCTGCGCCTGGCCTACAAGCGGCCCCACACCCGCTCGGTGCTGACCTTGTTCGGCGAGCTGCGGATCACGCGCATCGGCTACGGCGCTCCCGGACATAAGGCGCTGCATCCGCTTGATGTCGAGCTGTGCCTGCCGGAGCGGATCTACAGCTATGAGTGCCAGCGGCGGCTGATCCGCGGCGTGATCTGCGGGCCGTTTGACGAGGCGATCGCGCTGATCGGCGAGATGACCGGGGTGAGCGTGCCCAAGCGCTCGGCCGAGCAGCTCGTGCGCGAGGCCGCCGTTGACTTCGACGCGTTCTACGCCGAGCGCGCCCAGGCCGCGGTGAAACCGGGCCGCGGCGAGATCCTCGTCGGCGCGATCGATTGCAAGGGCATCCCGATGGTCAAGCCCGAACGCGCGCTGCGCGTGATCAGGCGTTGCAAGGGCGAGAAGGCCAACAAGAAGCGGATGGCGACCGTCGCCGCGGTGCACAGCCAGGCGCCCGTGACCAGAACCCCCCATATGGAGGAGCGGTTGTCAAGCGGGTGGCGTTCATGGTTCCTTTCTTGCAAGGGGTTGGAGTTGGGGGAGGAAAGTTGTGGTTGCGGCTGGCGGGGCGGTCCGGGCGTCCGCGGGGTTCGCGACGTTTGGTCAGCCTCATATTCGGGGGCTGGCTACCCCAAGACCTTGTTTTCGTCGCACGTCCGCTGTCTAAAATCGAGCGCCGCCGGACCGGTGGCCACGGCTGCTCATGGGGGTGCCGCGGACTGGTTGTGCGCGAGTGCCGGGAGGCTCGGGCCGCCTCGTCAGCCGCAACGGGTTGTGGATTTGTCTCAGGCGATTGCGGGCTCCTGCTTCGGTGGGATGGAGCGTGCCTGCGCGAGGGGGTCGCCCGCCGGCATGGATGCCGGTGGCACCGGTCCGGATGGGCTCCAGGTGGCGATCTCCCAGCAGAAGCCGGCGAGCTCGCGGGCGATCGCGACCGCGACGATCCCGTTGGGTTTCTTGCGCGCGTCTTTGAGCTGGCGCCAGCGGGCGTGCAGGCGTCGTTGTGCGCGCCAGGCGATGTTGATGACCTCCGGCGGCTGGTCGCGCTGGCGGCGCTCGAGCACCTCGCCGACACCGGGATGCCGGCGGTAGTGGTAGGACGCCTCGATCAGCAGCCGGCGGGCGTGGGTCGAGCCGGCCTTGGTGATCGATCCCTGGCGGCGCTGGCTGCTGGTGGTGTGCTCGGACGGGACGATCCCGAGATACGCGGACAGCTGATCAGGGTGATCGAAGCGACACCATTCGCCGATCTCGGCGCACAAGCCGAACGCGGACAGCGTGTCGATCCCGCGCAGGCATCTGAGCCGGCCGATCGCCTGCGCGCACGGCGAGTCGGTCGCGAGCTTCGCCAGCTCGTCCTCGACCCGGTCACGGCGGGCCAGGAGCACATCGTGCGCGTGCAGGTAGTCGGCCATCGTCAACTGCGAGGCACGGTCTGAGAACCGCAGCGAGGCGAGCCACGCCCGGTGCCGGCGCGACCACGCGTTGCCGGGCCCCTCCCAGTACACCTCGCGGCGCAGCAAGAACTTCCCGAGCCGGTGCCGGGCGCGCATCAGATCAGCGCGGATGTCCTCGCGGCAGCGCACCAGGTCGCGCAGCCGCTCGCGCTCGACCGACGGGACCGTCACGATCGCCAGCTCGCCGGCCGCCAGCAACCGGGCGAGCCGGATCGCGTCGCGCTTGTCGGTCTTGATGCGATCTCCCGGCCGGCGCTCGGTCCGCCCCGGCGCGCACACCGACAGCTCGATCCCCCGCGCGCGGGCGCGACGCGCCAGCCCATAGCCGGTCGGCCCAGCTTCGTACACCATCCGCGCCGGGATCGGAATCTCCATCAGCCGCTCCAGCAGCTGATGCGGACGCCCGACCACTCTCGCGGTGCTCAGCTCGCCGGTTCCCTGATCGAAGATCGCGATCGTCGACTCGTGCGCATGCACGTCAAGACCGACCCAACGGATACCGTCAGCCATCGGTACTCCTCTCGTGGATTGTGGGCCCCGCGCCGAGGCCGCAATCCTCAGCGCGAAGACTTACCCCGCAGCCCGCGCGGGGAGTGCCGACCAGTTCGACGCGGGGCCGGCAGCTGCTCCATACGGTCTAAAGACGTGCTCGACAGTCTGTTCGCTGCCGACCAACGGCCGGAGCGTCAAAAGCGCACGCCACCCCAGCACAAGCGGGTGTGGGCCAGCCTGATCGCCTCAAAGGACACGTTCATCACCGACGTCAAAGCGGAGATGACCCGCCGCGACCCGCGCCACCGCCGAAGCGGGGTGATCGTCACCGACGGCGAGCGCGCGCTGCAGCAGCGAGTCTGCCAGACCTTCACCGACGTCACACTGGTACTCGACCTCCTGCACGTGCTGGACAAGCTGTGGGCGTGCGGGCACGCGCTCTACGGTGAGGGCAGCCGCGACGCCGAGGACTTCGTCTACCAGCGCGCCGAACGGATCCTCTGCGGGATGTCCAGCCAGGTCGTCAAAGGCCTGCGCCAGATCGTCACCAAACGCCGCCTCACCGGCAACAAGGCCAAGACTCTGCAAAACGCCGCCAGCTACCTTCACCGCAACCGACAGCGGATGCGCTACGACCTCTACCTCGCCAACGGCTGGCCGATCGCCTCAGGCTCGGTGGAAGGCGCCTGCAAGAACCTGATCCGCGATCGCTTCGAGCGCTCCGGCATGCGCTGGACCCCGGAAACCGCCGAAGCTCTCCTGCGCCTCCGTGCCGTCTACCTCTCAGGCGACCTCGACTCCTACTGGGAATTCCACATCGACCGCGACCAACAACGCCTATACCGCAGAGACGAATGGGAACTCGTTCTGAAGTAGCCACGCCCGTTAGCCACCCGGCTGCCCAGCAAGCGGCCGTCGCGATATGGCGATGTGGGAACCATTAGCTGCTAGTGAAATCCGTCGCCTTTCTGCAAGCAACGACCACCGCTTGCCCCAGTGCTGCAATCGCGTGCCACCGACCGTCCTGTCGAACGGTGCGTTGGGGCCCGTATCAGCTGAGCGCGCTGATCCGGGTGATCAGGAGATTGAAGAAGCGCTCGGAGTCGATGCCGACTGCCACATGGCAGTTGGGCTCCCAGGCTGCGCGTCCGCGCAGATCAACGTGGGTGCGACCGCGTGAGAGCTCGGGACCGGTGTCGATGATCACGCCGCAGTGCTTCGTTTCGAGCAGCGTGTCATCAATCACGTGTGCCATCGCGACCGCGTCGTGGACGGGCGCGCCGTCCCAGCCGTACTGACGCCGGTGAAAGTCGGCATAGAAGCGATGTAGGTCGGCGACCAGTCTGCCGGCGGCGCCGGAGCCCGCGAGCCGCGCAGCGTGGACCGGTGTCATCAGCGCCCGGTCGGTGACATCGAGTCCCACCATCGTCAAAATCGAGCCCACTCGAGAACACGCGGTGCGCCGCCTCGGGATCGGCCCAGATGTTGAACTCGGCGGCTGGCGTCGCGTTGCCCTCCGCGATCGCGCCGCCCATCAGCACGATCCGCTCGAGCCGCGTCTCGAGTTCCGGATAGCGCACGAGGAACAGGGCGACGTTCGTCAGCGGCCCCGTCGCGACCAGCGTGACGGGGTGGGGCTGGCGAGCACTGTCGTCGCGATCCAGTCGATCGCGTACGCGGCCTCAGGTCCTCTCGAGGCCGGCGGCAAATCAGGCCCATCCAGCCCCGTCTCACCGTGTACGTGCGCGGCGACCTGGCGCTCGCGGACTAGCGGGCGCGGCGCGCCAGCGGACACCGGGATCTCCTGGCGGCCGACGTGGTCGAGGATCCGGATCGCGTTTGCGGTCGTCTTCTCGAGCGTCTGGTTGCCGGAGACCGTGGTCACGCCGAGCAGCTGCAACCCGGGGCTGGCGAGCGCGAGCAGCAGCGCGATCGCATCGTCATGACCAGGGTCGCAGTCCAGGATGATCTTGGTCACGGTGCGAGGATCGCGTCGACCTCGGCCGCGGTTGGCAGCGAAGGCTGCGCGCCCGGACGCGATGCCGCGAGCGCCCCCGCCGCGCACGCCCACCCGAGCGCATCCGCTCGCTCCTTGCCCTCCAGCAGCGCCACAACCAGTGCCGCACAGAACGCGTCGCCGGCCGCCGTGCCATCCACCACTTTAATCCGCGGCGGCCTCGCCCGGACAACTTCTCTGCCGCCCTCGAGCAACACCGCCCCGTCCGCCCCCAAGGTGAGCGCGACCAACCCCGCGTACGGACCGACCAGCTCGTACTCGTAGCGGTTACCGACAAGCAGGTCCGGTTCCAGCTCCAGCGGGCCCCGCGCGGGTGCGGCGTTCAGGCAAAAGAAGCGCGCTCCGGCAGCCGCGGCGGCGACCGCCGCGCCAGGGATCTCCTGCTGACACATGACCGCATCGGCCTCCCCCACCTCCACCTCGCCAGGCTCCAGCCGCCGGTTCGCCCCCGGAGCGACCACGATCACGTTCTCGCCGCTCGCTTCGACCAGGATCAACGCAACGCCGCTCTCTCCCTGGTCGCGGACCACACCACTGATATCGACCCCCTCGCGCTCCAGCGATCGCAACACCAGATCATCCCGGCCGACCCGCCCGACGAACCGTACCCGCGCCCCGAGTCGCGCTGCCGCCACAGCCTGGTTGGCGCCCTTGCCACCCGGGACGCGCTCGAACACCGCGTCGGTCACAGTCTCGCCCGGCCGCGGCAGCCGGTCACAACGAGCAACCAGATCGATATTCGCCGATCCGACGACCGCGATCCGAGGCGCTGGCGACACACACGGGCATGCTAGGCGTCGACGCCGTGTCGCTCGGCCTCCGGCAACTTGCGCTTCCCGTTGATTGCGATCGCTCGAGCCCGACGCTGAGAGGGGCAAGAGCGAGCGTCAAGCCTCGCGGGCGCTGACGCTCCAATGCGTGGCAAAGCACTCGTCGACGTCCGCGACGGGGGAGCACTCCTTCGTCGCCGAAGCGCTTGTATGAGGTCGGCACCGCTTGCAGCAAAAGCGATCGCGACATAACAGGGAGAACACTGCCGGATCGCAAGGCGGGTCAGAAGCCAGCGCGGGCCCGTTTAATCCCTGCTGCATTCTGCCGAAGCGATGGTTCGCTGATCCGTGGCACGCTATTCGAAGATGTACCTGGGTCGTGCGGGCGTACTGGCGCCGGTCTGGCCGAGTTGGCTGACGTGGCACGGGCGGCGGGCGTGCGGCAAGTCGGCCATCAGGTGGGGACGGGCTGGCGGGGCGTTGTAGTCGGGACTTTGGGCGGTCGCCTGGTAGCCGTCACTGACCACCAGGCGGTTGTGCCGAGGTACCCGCAAACAGCGGATGACCCGATAGACACGAGACCACCTTCTCCACGGCCCTGGCAGCGAGGAGCTAGAACCACAAGCCGCCACACCGACGATGACGATGCACGTGGTCACCACAACCGCGGCCGACCTAGCCCCACCTCCGACCGTGCTCTGCTGTAGCCGTGTGGGTCGTCAACCGTCGCCCCACAGGCCCGTCGCTGACCGCGCTTAGCAACCCACGCCACGGCCACTGACTCTTGACCGGAGAACGCGATCACAAGCTCACCCACCCGTACCCGAGCCCCGCATACAGGTCCCTGGCGATCGGACGGGGCACGCCCCTTATGACGCCACGGGAGGTGTGCCTGTCGTGAGTCGGCGGGTATGCGTCCGAAGCCTCCCAGTAGACATACCACCGGCTGCCGATCTTGTGCTCGATGGTGATGCCGTTCCCGGGCTTGCACTGGTGTTCGTGCTGGTCGGCGTATCGGCTGAAAACCCAGGCCCCCCACCGAGACCCTCTGACCACGGTGGATATCTCAGCCGTGAAGCAACGAAGTGGCGACGAGCGAGGCTCCCGAACCCGAATGTGGAACCAGTATCGACCATCTGCGCGATAGACCATCGCGCCTGTTTCGGCCCTGTTGGCCGGGCGGTGCGCGGATGCGGCGCCCGGAACTGCCAGGCACACGAGCAGAGCCACAGCAATTGCAGGTTTGTTCATGCGTCCCTCTCTTCGTGCGTCGTGCCGATCCCGAACGAACCCTAATCCGACTCAGAACTTCTAGACGACGGCCCTGCGCCGATCATCGGTAGAACGCCGTACACCTGCTCCGTCACCCGCGCGGACAAGCCAGTCAGCTCGGGGCTCGTCGTGATCCGGTTGTGCTTTTGAGCCCGCTGCAGTCGCCTGGGAGCGTGGTCGAACGGTGGTCTCGGGTCGCGTCGGCAGAAGTGGTCTGAGTCGGTTCGAGCGCTTCTCGGAGTACGGAATCGATCGGAGGTCCTGGGCTCCGCGAGGTTCGACCCGTCGCGCGACGATCGCGTTCGTCGTCCCGTCGACTGACCGTCTTGCGATTGGTTTTAGACAAACGGGTGGTGCCGTCATGGAAGATCTCGAGCATGCAACGCGCGACGATCTCTGTTCGCGTCCAGCCCCGGTGCGGTCGGACGGGTTGGCCGGGGTGCGGGACGGCGTACTAGCTAGTCGTGCGCGTGATGGCGCCGCCGCTCGATGGGAGGGCGAATGACGCCCTGTGTCGGCTGCTTGCGGATCTGCTCGGCGTGCGGCGCTCCAGCGTAACGATCGTGCGCGGCGAACGAGCGCGCGACAAGGTGGTGGCGATCGAAGGGATCGACCAGCCGGCCGCGGATGCTGCGGTCCGCTCAGTGGTAGACCGTTCGTTGATCTCGTAACCCCGCAGGCTCCGGCCGGGACTCGTGCCGGCGAGCGCTTTCGTCGCCCGGGAGACGCGCGCGACCACGAGCGCATCGGCGACGACTGAGGCGTCCGCGGCGCCAGCGTCGGACGAGTGCTCCGCTGGGAACCCGCCGTTGGCGAGGAGCACAACTACCGGTCCGCGGGCTGCGGGTCGCGCTTTCGTCGTACCTCGCGCATCTTGCCATCGCCGCGGCGCACCTTCTTCAAGTCCAATACCGTCTCGCCCGTGAATTTGATCGGCCGAATCGATGCCGGCGAGGGCGAGTTCCTCCTTTTTGCTCTCACCCCGCCGCGCCTTGCGACGGATCGCGAACGCGCCCAAGAGATCGCCGACACGACACTCGCTCGGCTTCGTCCGTTGGGTCTGGACGGTCTGATCCTTTACGACATCGACGACGAAACTGAGCGGAACCCGGCCGAGCGTCCATCTCCATTCATGCCGACGCTGGACCCCGCCGACTACCTCGTCAACCATTTCGGGACATGGCAAACGCCGGTGATCGTCTATCGCGCAGTCAGTAAATACGCTCCTGCTGAGCTTCGCGGATGGCTGTCCGCGCAAGATCCCGAACGGTTGATGACGGTCCTCGTCGGGGCACCTTCACGCAGCGCGGCGGTCCGGACTTCGTTGCGCGACGCTCAGGCGATACGACGAGAAGTCAACCCTGGAGTGTTGTTGGGCGGTGTGGCGATACCGGAGCGGCATGCCCGCCGCGACGATGAACACGTACGACTCCTCGCCAAGCAGGACGCGGGCTGTCGCTTCTTCGTAACCCAGGTGGTCTACGACATCAACGCAGCCAAGAACCTTGTCTCGGACTACCACTACGAGTGCCGCGAGCGAGGCATCTCACCAGCGCCTTTCGTCTTTACCTTCTCGGTTTGCGGATCGATGAAGACGCTGGACTTTCTGCGGTGGCTGGGTGTCGACGTGCCGCGATGGATCGAGAATGACCTCAAGCACGCTGCCGACACGCTCGAGGCCTCGTATCAGCAAGCCCTAACGATGGCCACCGAGGTGATGACGTACTGTCGCACCCTTGGCATGCCGTTCGGAGTCAACGTGGAAAGCGTCTCGATCAGGCGAGTGGAAATCGAAGCGTCGGTGCGACTTGCACGACAACTTCGAGCGCAACTAAAGAGTTGAGTCCGTGACAGCTGAGGCCCGAACGAGGTCCGCCCGCTCGGAGCACACCGGATCCGGGGTGCCCGTGCCACCCGGTTTCGTGTCCGCCGGGGTCTCCCGCCCGGAGCTCGAGGTCCCGAGTTGCGCGGAAAGCGCGGCAACACCGGGATCGCTTTCGTCATCCGACAGGTCACGAAGCAGGTGATCGCATCGGCGACGGCGCGCTCACGCGGCGCTGCTACTGGTTCGTGATGAAGGCGATCGCCGGCTGGGGCAGGGGCTGCCGGCCTCGGATGCGCAGTCACGCTCGGGCGCTGACGGTGTCAGAAACACCGGAGCGGCCTGATGCGGCGCGAGGATCGGCGCGTACACCCGCGTCCAGAGGAGGACGTCATGGAACCTGTGCCGTTGCTGGATTGCGCTGGGCGGCGCCGCTCGCCCGCGACCTTGTCCAGCTTTCACCAGGGGCGCGCGCCCTGCAACAAGGGCCGCCGCTACCCGCCTGACCCGCCGAGCGTGGAGGAGATCATCGCCGTGATGCGCGCCTGCGGCAGCCGTCCTGAGGGCGTGCGGCTGCGAGCCGTCATCGTCGTACTCTGGCGCGCCGGCCTGCGGATCAGCGAAGCGCTCGCGCTGAGCGAGAGCGATCTGGACCGCCGTCGCGGCGCTGTGCTGGTCCGGCACGGGAAGGGCGGCAAGCGTCGCGAGGTCGGGATGGACCGTTGGGCATGGGAGCAGCTCGACCCATGGCTCGAGCTCCGTGCCGGGCTGCCAGCCGGCGCATTGTTCTGTGTGGTCCCTGGCCCGACCCGCGGCCGACCCTGCGGGCCGGCTGGCATCCGTGCCGAGCTGCACCGCGCCGCCACGGCGGCCGATGTCCGGCGACGGTTCGCGCCGCACCATTAAGCCGACCTGCTCGATATGCCGACGTCGACGAGCAAGTCCTCGCAGGGTCGGCGATCGTCGCCTCGAGATCGGCATAACGCGAGCCGCTCCGATTGTCCTCTTCGGGTCCGTCACCGGAGATGAACCTTCCCCTCGCGGAGAACACTCATGAGGTCGGCTGTTGGCTGGGCCCCGACCAAATCCCCGCGATCAATGCACAAGCCTCATGGCGATGTGATCGAAGAGCAGCACGTGATCGCGTGCACCGTCCCGATAAGCCGAGAAGTACCACACCCCACTGTTGCTTCTGGCGTCCTTCGACGGCGGTTGGTTATGCCGACAGCTCAGACCCACTGACGGCTCTGAGCAGGCTTTTTCTCGCGAAGGTCGGCATATCGAGCAGGTCGGCTTAATGATGATTGTGCCGACGTCGGCACAATCATCAGCTCAGGCACGCGCATGCGGTCGAGATGAGCGGAACGCAACCCTGAACTACCGCAGCGTTCTCGCGCGGGAGCTGACCGCGGAGGATGCGCGGTTGTACGGTCGAACGAGGCGGCAGCGGCGTTCTCGGCGGTCGACGACTGATGACTGAGCGGCCAAGAGTGTCTAGTAAAGAACGCCGCTATGTTGAGCGAATCAGGCCGCTGGTTCTTCTGTCCGGCGTCAAGCGTAGGCTTTGCGCGGCGATTATCGGTGGACGAGGATGGCGATATGATGCGTGCGGCGTTCATGACTGGACAGCTACGGATCTCCGCAGCGACGTGTCGCGCGACGCGACGCGGCCGGTCGTTCAGGCGCGGGTGAGCGGGGATGGGCGAGTCGGCGCGCTATCGGGCTGTGGAGCAGGCGGGGCTGTTGCATCCTGGCGCCGAGGGAGTGCTGGCCGAGCCGTTCCGCGCGCACCCGGAGTTCTTCGCGTCCTTCGACAAGGTGCAGGTCAAGTACGAGATGCTGCGCGCGCACGTGGTCGACGGTCGCACGGCGACGGCTGCGGCGCAGGCGCACGGCTACTCGCGGGCGGCGTTCTATCTGGTCTCGGCGGCGTTCGAGCGCTCGGGGATGGTCGGGTTGTTGGACGAGCGGCCCGGTCGGCGCGGTCCGGTGAAGCTCTCGCCGGAGGTGCTGGGGTTCCTGGAGGCGCGCCGGCGCGAGCGTCCGGGTGCCTCGGGCGCGGAGCTGGCCGGGGAGGTGGAGGCTGCGTTGGGGGTCAGGCTGCACCGGCGCACGGTGGAGAAGGCGCTCGGGGGTCTGCGGTGAGCGGGCGGTTCTGGCCGATCTGTGAGCCGGCGCAGGGCGACTATGAACAGCTGCGGGAGATCGTGCTCGCCGGTGGCGAGGTGGGTGAGGTGCTGGCAGCGCGCCGGTTCGCGCGCCGGGGGTTGGCCGGGTTGATCAGCTGGCCGTCGGCCGAGCCGGCGTATCTGGGGTCGGTGATCGGCGCGCGCCGCGCACCGTGGTGTGGAGGTGAGGATCCACGCGAGCGGCATTTGCGCGAGACCTACGCGTTCTTGCTTGCCATCTGTGCTGAGGATCACGGGTTGCGGGCGGTGGGTGAGTGAGGGTCGGGCTCTACGCGCGCGTGTCGACCGAGCGCCAGCACGACCGTGGCACGATCGGCTCTCAGCTTGAGGCGTTGCGCGCGGCGGCCGAGGCGGATGGGGATGACGTGATCGAGGAGTTCATCGATAATGGGTACTCGGGCGCGCGGCTGGATCGCCCCGCGCTTGATCGCTTGCGTGACGCCGCGGAGGCGGGCGTGCTCGACCGGGTGCTGTGCCTGTGCGTCGATCGTCTGGCTCGCGCTTACGCCTACCAGGTGCTGATCCTTGAGGAACTCGAGCGCTTCGGAGTGACCGTCCGGTTCCTGGAGGGGCCCTCACCCAGTGACGATCCGCAGGCGACGCTGCTGATCCAGATGCAGGGCGTGATCGCCGAGTACGAGAAGGCCAAGGTCGCCGAGCGCAACCGTCGCGGCAAGCTCTACCGCGCCCGCGCCGGAGAGATCCCGTTCTGGAAGGTCTCCTACGGCTACCGCCGAGTCGTCGATCCCGATACGGGACGATCCCGGATCGAGATCTTCGAGCCCGAGGCCCAGGTCGTGCGCGAGATCTTCGCAGCGCACGTCGAGCGGGGACTGTCGATTCGCCAAATCGCGTTTGAGCTCCGTGACCGCGCGATCCCATCGCCGACCGGCAAGCCGCAATGGGGAACGTCGGCGATCGACCGAGTGCTGCGCAACGAGGCGTACATCGGCACGGTCTACTACAACCGCCACGAACGGATCGAGGGCGCCACCCGCGGCCGCAAGACCCGCCTGCGCGAGCGCCCGCGCGAGGAATGGATCGCGATCCCGGCGACCGCGATCATCGACCGTGACACCTTTGATCGTGTCAGCCAAGTCAGCCACGAGAATTTCAAGATGAGTCCGCGCGGCGCGGCGGCGGAGGCCTGGCTGCTACGCGGGTTGATCGAGTGTGGCCACTGTCACGTTGGTTGTAGCTGTCACAACAGTTACGGGCGCCACAGCACGCTGACACGGTACTACTGCTGTCGCAATCACGACCTCCTCCGCGCCGGCTCAGAGGACCGGCTCTGTCCGGAGCGCAACATCCGCGCCACCGAGCTCGACGAGTACGTGTTTGAACAGGTCCGCCAAGCGTTACTCACCCCAGACCAACTGCTCGCCGCCGAGCGCGCCGTGCTCACCGGAGCGCCCGACGAGAACGAGCTGGTGGCCGCGCAGCTGGGGCGCCTGGACACAGCCATCGAGGCCAAAGAGCGCGAACGCGCTCGCCTGCTCGACGCCTACCAAGCCGGGCTACTGGAACTCGAAGAGCTCACCCGCCGCACCGGTGCACTGGCAACCCGCCGCGCCGAGCTCACGCGAGAGAAGGAGACACTCAGCCGGCGCAGCGCGGAGCTGGCCGCCCAGAACCGTATGCGCCGCCGAC
This sequence comes from uncultured Solirubrobacterales bacterium, assembly GCA_963796885.1. Classification (GTDB taxonomy): domain Bacteria; phylum Actinomycetota; class Thermoleophilia; order Solirubrobacterales; family Solirubrobacteraceae; genus Palsa-465. The sequence continues at coordinate 209,264 of CAWCNP010000014.1, read as the reverse complement.
TCGCTGGATTCAGCGACCGCGTCGCCGCCTCACTGGACGACCTCGACTTCGCGGGCCGCCGCAGGCTAATGCGCCTCGTGGTCGAGAAAGTCAGCGTGACCGGCTGGCGAGTCGAGATCCACCTCAAGATCCCGCTCCCGAACGAGCCACCACCGGACGACGACCGACCCGACCACCGGCCATCCGGCCCACACCCGCCCACGCCAGGGCCGCCTCGACCGAACCCACCGTCAAGCGATGTGCGCCTGCGTTCCGATCATCGAGATGTCCCGCGAGGGAATCCCGCTGCTGGTCATCCAGCGCCAGCTCGGGCACGCCGATTTGGCAGTGACCAGCACCTATCTGCGCGGGATCGATAACACCGAGATCATCCACGCGGTCTATGAACGCTCCGTCCCGATGATCCCAGCGAGTCCCCGACCGACACCGAATACCTGACGGTCTCCAGCATCAAAGCACCCCGGCGAGCCCGCCCCGCGGCGGGCTCGCCACGGTTCTCGGCATCCACCAAGTGCCGGGCGAAACGGTCCTCGCCAGCCGCTCGTCGCCTTCGATCGCGACGGCTACGCACCACGCGCCATCGCCTTCGTTGAGAACCGCTCGTCCGGCCGCGTGAGCCTGTCGTCGCCATAGGCATCGTGAGCTCTGTGACGGCGGATCGAGCAAAGCGCTCGTCAGCTTCCGGGCCTACTCGCGCCTGCTGATGGGCGGAAGGGCATCGGGGTCGGACTGGGTCCGACCCCTCGCCCTGCCTCCGAACTTCATCGCGCCGCACAGTGCCCAACCGATGTCGCAATGAAAAGTTGCGAGGCCTGTGGAGCTCACGAGGAGGTTGTCAGAGCCCTTACCAAACTGTTTGACGTCACGGCTGCTAGTGGGAAATGCTGGTTGCGTGGAGCGGCTTGGTCGACAAGAACCGCTGCCCGAACCCAGAACTAGCCCAGGGTCACTGTGGGCTCCCATTTTCATCGGCCCGCGACCGCCCGCCAGGCAGCCCAACTAGCCGCTAGCTGGAGATTGGAGCTATGCGAGGAGACGAGGGACGTTCGCGAGACAAGGAGGGTGCGATGTCAGCTCAGGGCGACGAGACGTATGGTCATGGCGTCGTGAGGAGGCGCTCCCGGGGAGTTGAGTGCTCTGACCGTCCGGGTGACGGCATGTCATCATTTTCGCGGTCGTTCGTCCGCGCGTCGAGGACGGGAGTTCGTACGTGTCATCGTTCGCGGTTCTCGGGGCGCGGATGTGGCGGCGGGTGGCGATGAGACTGGGCGAGGCGGTGCGCTGGGCAGTCGCCCGCGGGAGAGTGGGCATGATCGCGGTTGCGTTGACGTCCGTGTGCCTGCTGAGTGTCGCGGCTGGCGCGGACGCACGGGTCCAGATGAGGGCGACGGTCCGTGGCGTGGTCGTGGGCGATGGCGCCGGTGAGAGTGGATATAGGGTCTTCGTATATGCGAGCGATGTCCGGGGCAGGCGGCGCCTGAGGTTGCTGGGGACGGCCGTGACCGGCGGTGCCGGGCGGTTTCGGATCACCTACAAGGTGACCGCCGCCGATCGGCGTCAAGGCACCGCGGTGCTGTACCTCCTCGCCCAGAAGCGGCGCTCGATGCTCGCCAGCGCTTTCGGCACCTCGTTGCAAGGCGGACGAGTCGTGGTCAACGAGCGCACGACTGTTGCGATCGGGACGTCTTTCGCCCAGTTCGTCCACGGTCGAAGGATCAAGGGCAACACCTACGGCATGCTCAACGCGGTGCGCATGGCGGGCAACATGGCCGATCCGCGGACCGGGTTCTTGGGCGCGGTTCTGAACAGGGCGCCGAACGGCGGCAGAACGTCGACGCGCGCGACCTTCAACTCGTTGGCGAACATGGTGGCGAGCTGCGTGGCGGCTGCGTCCAATTGCAGCACTCTGTTCAGGCGCGCCGCGCCCCCGGGCGGCGGTGCGCCGCGCACCGTGCTGCAGGCGCTGGCGAACATCACGAAGTATCCGTCGCACAACGTCCGCCGTCTGTTCAGGCTCGCGAGGACGAACGCGACCTACCGTCGCGCCCTGACCAAGGCACCGACGTCGTGGCTGTTGTTTCTCAAGTTCACGGGCGGCTTCTACAGCCGCTACGCCTCGAGCAATCTGATGAGCGGCCCGGGCAACGTCGTCTTCGACAGACAGGGATTCGCGTGGATCAATGACAACTACGTGCCGACGGGCGTGACGGCGGTCTCGTGCGCCGGCCTGCGCCTGCTGAAGTTCTATCCCTGGGGAGCGCCCTACCCAAGATCTCCCTACTTCGGCGGGGGTCTCAGCGGAGCCGGCTTCGGCATCGCGCTCGATCCGATGGGCAGGATCTGGGACAGCAACTTCGGGTTCGAGGCGCCGAAATGTGCGGACGGCACCGTTCCGCCCAACCCGGCGAAGAAGATCCCGGCGACGCATAACAGCGTATCGCTGTTCCTGCCAAGCGGCGTGCCGGTGTCGCCGCCTGCCGGATTCACGAATGGCGACATCTGGTGGCCGCAAGGAACCGCGTCGGACAAACACGGCGACATCTGGATCGCCAACTGCGGCAACGACACGGTCACGCTGATCCCGAACGGCAACCCCAGCAGCGCCCGGAACATCCCGCTGCCCGGCGGCCAAGGAGCGATGGGGAACCTGCAGCCAATCTATCCGCAGCAGCAGCCGCTGCTGAAGCCGTTCGGGCTCGCGATCGACCCCAAGGGGCGGGCGTGGGTGACCGGCGACAAAGCCAACGCGCTCTACATCGTCTCGCCCAACGGCAGCGTCCAGGCGGTGCCGACAGATGGCAAGCTGAGCTGGCCGATGGGCATCGCCGGCGACAGCAAAGGCAACATGTGGGTCTCGAGCTCGGGCAGGGTGGACACCCCATGCGTCACGCCCCTGGATACCTCGCAGGCCGGCAAGCCTTCGGTCGTCTTGTTCCCAGCCGACGGAAGCCGCCCCAGGCGGTTCACCGGAGGCGGCCTCACGATCCCGTGGGGCGACGCCGTCGACGGCAGCGACACTGTCTGGGTCTTCAACTTCGGCCAGACGGGCCTCGGCAACGGGAATACCGGCGTCTCGCACTTCTGCGGCGCGGACGCGAGCAAGTGTCCGGCGGGCAAGCGCACTGGTCGGGCGATCTCGCCACCAGCCGGGTACACGAGCAACAGTCTGGACCGCGTCACCGGAGGCGGAATCGACCCTTCCGGAAACCTCTGGCTACTGAACAACTGGAAGAAGACCGGACCCACGGACCCCGTCTACAACACCAATCCCGGCGGGAACTCGATCGTGATCGTCCCCGGAGCCGCCACGCCCGTCCAGACGCCAGTGATCGGACCGCCACAGCCCTTCGGCGCACGCTGACGAACGGGTCGAGTTGGCGCTGACCGACGGCGCGTCTCGGCATAGGCCCCCGCCAGCAGCAGCGTGCGCGCCTCGCACGCCAGCCACGGCACCGAGGCAGCGTGGTCGCGACCTGTGCCTCGAATCCCGTGCTGCTCGGCGGACCCGACTCGGGCCTCGAGTTTCGGGCAGCCGGTCGCCAGCGACGATCGTGTCCACAAAGTGTGTCGATGTGAACGCCGACTCGCGCCTTGTGAATCCGGCCACGCTGAACCGGCGCCCGCGACCGGCGAGGTCTCGCACCGCCTTACGCAATGCCTGCGCCCCCGTCTGACGTACAGCTGCTCCTCGCTCAGCCGCAGCCCCCGGTCGACCAGGTCTGAGAGCAGCGCAGTCGCGACGGTCGCGTTCTCCGTCGAGCCCCGAGCAGCGCGGGGCCGGCACGGTCGACGAACCCTGCCGCCAAGTCGGAGGCGCAGGCACGGCCAGGGTCGCGGAGTGCTTCTTCCCCGAACGCGATCATGCGGCGCCAGCAGACACTGGCGCATGACCGCTTTCATCTCCCGCCAGTCGTAGAACTCACGACCGCAATGGCGACGAAGGAGTGCTCCCCCGTCGCGGACATCGACGAGTGCTTTGCCACGAACACGATCGTCGCAATGCCCTTGTAGTGCACTGCACGATTGCCTCGGGACGTCTGCGTCGCGAGCGCGCCAGCGAGCTCCGGGAGGCGAGCGAGATCCTCGTCCTGCAGGATCAGTGGCGACGTGCCAAGACGCTGACGCGCCCCACCGTCAGCGCGGCCACGCTGCAGGCTTGTCCTAGCACGCTGCTCGCAATCCCCTACAGAATCATGCGTCTCGTAGAGCGCCGCGGCGATCCAAGCGGCCGGTCACACCTCGGCGCTCAGATCAGCCGCCGGCTCAGGATCCGTGCGCTGCGTGCACCACCCGACGACCATTCCCAGATGCCGGCGGTAACAGCACTGACCGCATGATCGTTCGGCGGGCGATCGTCGCCAGCAGCTGCGCATCGCTTCACCGAGCACGATCTTCCATGAGCTCCATCATCAGCTCGATCTGGCTCCGAGAAGGATTGTGACCGGGCGAACGTTGGGGAGTGTGCGAGCAAATTCGCCCTGGAGAAGATGAGGGATGCCCCCCATTGGCTTCCGTCGTCTCGGATGAGAGGCTTGTCGCGACAGCTATCCGGGGGACTGCGATGCGCCAATAGCTGTGACGCGCCGCGGAACGCTCGAGCGCTCAACAGAAACGCTCAACAGAAAGGGACCATATGAGCACCACGCTGGACAACCATCTTCTCGATCAGCTCGAGGGCCGCGTTACCGGCTCGCTGCTCGCCCCTGATCATGCGGGCTATGACGCGGCACGCGCCGTGCACAACGGCCTCATCGACCGCAAGCCGGCGCTGATCGTCCGCTCCCGGAGCACGCAGGACGTTGTCGAAGCCCTTGCATTCGCCCAAAGCGGCGGGTTCGAGGTGTCCGTCAGGGGCGGTGGACATAACGTCGCCGGCCGCGCCGTCACCGACGGCGGCGTGATGATCGACCTCGCCGAGATGAAGAACATCAGCGTCGATCCTGAGCAAGGCACCGCGATCGCGCAGGGCGGCGTGACCTGGAACGAGCTCAATGAGGCGGCCGCCAGCCACGGCCTCGCGGTCACCGGAGGCGTCGTGTCGACGACCGGCATCGCGGGCTACACCCTCGGCGGAGGTCTGGGCTGGCTGATGGGCAAGTACGGGCTCGCCTGCGACAACCTGCGGGCTGTCGAGCTGGTCACCGCTGCCGGCGACGTGCTCCAGGTCGACGCCCAGTCGCACCCGGACCTGTTGTGGGCGCTGTGTGGTGGCGGCGGCAACTTTGGCGTGGCCACCTCATTCACCTACTGTCTGCATCCGCTGAGTACCGTCACTGGCGGTCTGATCGCGCATCCGATCGATGCCGCCCCGGATCTCCTGCGCTTCTATCGCGACGCGGTGGCCGATGCATCCGACGAGCTGACCGTGTTCGCCGGACTGGTTCATGCGCCGGACGGCTCGGGCGCCAAGCTCGCGGCTCTCGTCGTCTGCCACGCCGGCGATCCGGACACCGCCGCGCGGGAGCTCGCGCCGTTCCTGTCATTTGGATCACCCGTGATGACGCAGGTGGGGCCCATGCCCTATCCGCAGATGAACACGCTGCTTGACGCCGGCTATCCCATGGGCGCTGCCAACTACTGGCTTTCGAGCTTCACCCGCGGGCTGCCGGATGCGCTCATCGACGCCGCTGTCGAGCGGTTTGCGAGCGTACCGTCAACGATGACCGCAATCCTGTTCGAGCACTTCCACGGCGCCGTCACCCGGGTCGCCCCCACCGACACCGCTGTCCCGCACCGCGAGCCCGGCTGGAACCTCCTAATCCCGTCGGTGTGGACAGACCAAGACCCATCAGCCACCGAAGCCAACATCCGCTGGACGCGCGAGACATACGCCGCCCTGGCCCCCCACCTCGCCGCGCGTCGTTGGCTCAACTACCTCGGCGACGACCAAGCCGAAGACGCCGTGCAAGCCGCGTACGGGCCGAACTACGACCGGCTACGCGAGATCAAGCGCCGCTACGACCCCACCAACGTCTTCCACCTCAACCACAACATCGCACCCTAGACCGATCCGCGACGTCAAGTCGACTCCTCCAACGCGGCAGAACCAACCCCACAGTCGGCGCAGCTCACGTCCGAGCGACGTGCGACCACTCGATCCCGGCCGCGACTGGGACCGGGGACCCGACCCCCCGATCCGGCCCCCGCCACGAGTGCTTTCGCCCTCTGATCCGACCGGAGCTGGCGACTGCTTCGACCAGATGGGACGCCTGGGGCGCCTCCAGCGCTGACGAGCGCTTCGCCACGAAAGGAGTGACGAGCGCGTTGCCGCCACGCCGGCTCGGAGCGCGCCCGCTGCCGGGACAGGAGCGGCCACGAGCCTCAAGCACGGCTACTTTGCGGCTGGGGAAGCTACCCAAGGAGAGGGCCGTCTAGCCGGCGTCGTGTCGAAAGATGCCGCGTCGGAACGCTGCGGCGGGCTCCCGCCGGTCGGGCTCGAGGTGCTCGGCCGGGGTCATCGACTCGAGCACGTCGGCTGTGTGCCGTAGGTGCTGCGCAACCTCGCCGAGCTCCCGTCGCGGATCGGGATCACCGCTGGTTTCCTCCGCGGTCGCTTTGAGCAGTTGCTCGAGCGTGCTGGCGATGGCCAGCGAAGGCATCAGCAGCGGGCAGAGCAGCTCGTCACCCTCGCCTTTGCGCCAACGGGCCACCATCAGCATCAGCATCTCGTTCAACCGGTGCGCCAGGACGGACAGCAACCCGACGCGTGCATCGTTGTCGGGAGCGGCGCCGCCGGAGAACCACTCCCAGCCCGCTAGCAGGATCGGCGTTGCCGTGGCTGGCGTCTGCTCCTCGACAGCGTCCGCGGCGGTGCCACCGGCCATCAACAGCTGAAGCTCGACGACGCCGGCGAGATATTGCGCGGTCTCCAAGCGCCACAGCTCGCGAGTACGCGCGTCGTGGGCCATCCGCTCGCGCTCCTGTCCGGTCGGAGCGCGGATCGCGCCGAGCGCGTGCAGCGCGTCCAGCAGTTCCTCCGGGTCGGCCATGGTTCCCATCGTGTGCGGCTCACCCACAGCCCGCCAGCCTAGCCGCTGGATTCCCGCGGGTGCTCTCCCGAGTTCCCAGAGCCCCGGGAAGGAACCGATCAGGTTGGCGCTTGTCGACTGTGAGTTCCGGATGTGTATCTGGCAACGGAACTTGGCCGGGATTGCTGGCGTTGCTGACCGCAGAATGCGGCTCGTCCTCCTCGAAGTCGGACGTAATGTTCCGTTTCCGATGATTCTCGGAACTTTCCTGGATGAGTACCCCGAGCGGCTTGAGCTGGACGAGCTGGTCGAGCATTGGACGCTGCTTGACGGCGAGCGCGAGCTGGTCGCGGGCAAGCGCGGCACGACGCGGCTCGTGTTCGCGTTGATGCTGAGGTTCTACGGCCGTCACGGCAGCTTCCCGGACGGCGACGGCGACCTGCCGCGTGAGGTGGTCGAGTTCGTCGCCCGCCAGGTGGGGGTCGCGCCCGCTGACCTGCGACGCTACGAGTTCTCGGGTCGGACGGTGGAGTATCACCGTGCGCAGATCCGCAGCCACTTCGGGTTTCGTGAGTGCACGGTCGAGGACGCGCAGGCGATCGAGCGATGGCTGGCAGAGCACGTCGCGCGGGCAGATCCCCGCCAGGATGTTGTGAGTCAGGAGCTGCGGGCACTGTGCCGGCGCTGGCGGGTCGAGCCGCCGGCGGAGGGGCGGATCGATCGGATCGTGCGGGCCGCGATCCACGCCGCCCAGCGGGCGCTGACCGAGCGGATCGCCTCCCGCATCCCGGCCGCGGCAGCTGACCGAACCGAAGCGCTGATCGCGGTGGTCGACGAGGAGGATGCTGAGTCGGGTGGCGTGCTCGGGCTGATCAAGTCGGCGGCGGGGAACGTGAGCCTGGAGACGATGCTGGTTGAGATCGACAAGCTCGAAGCCGTCCGCGCGATCGGGCTGCCGGCTGGGTTGTTCGCTGATGTGACGCCGCGGGTGCTGGCCGGCTGGCGCCAGCAGGCGGCGGTCGAGTCCCCGTCGCATCTGCGCCGGCATTCGCGAGCGCTGCGGTTGACGTTGCTCGCCGCGCTGCTGCATTCGCGTGAGCGGGAGATCACCGATGGGCTGGTTGATCTTCTGATCCAGACGGTGCATCGGATCGGGGCGCACGCCGAGAAGAAGGTGACCCAGGAGCTGATCGGCGAGTTCAAGCGCGTGGCCGGCAAGGAGAACCTGCTGTTCCGCGTCGCCGAGGCCTCGGTCGCCCGCCCGGACGGGATGGTCAAGGACGTGATCTTCCCGGCCGTCGGCGGTGAGGGGACGCTGCGCGATTTGATCGCTGAGTACAAGTCCGCGGGGCCGACGTATCGGCGCACCGTGCAGACGAAGTTCAGGTCCTCCTACTCAAACCACTACCGGCGCGGGCTGATCCGCCTGCTGTCGGTGCTGGAGTTCCGCTCCAACAACACGGCACAGCGGCCGGTGCTGGACGCGCTCGAGCTGATCGCCCGCTACGCCCGCCACTCGAGCCTGACGTACTACCCGAGCGGCGAGAGCATCCCCCGCCACGCCGGCCTGCAGGGCGACTGGGGCGACCTGGCATACACGACGGACAAGCGCGGCCGTGAGCGCGTGGTGCGGATGATTTACGAGATCGCCAGCTGGGAGGCATTGCGCGATCAGCTGCGTTGCAAGGAGATCTGGGTGCTCGGCGCGGACCGGTGGCGCAATCCCGACGAGGACCTTCCCCAGGATTTCGAGCAGCGCCGGACCGAGCACTACGCGGCGCTGTCCAAGCCGCTTGACCCGAGCGAGTTCATCGAGGAGGTCCGCTCGCAGATGCGAGCCGAGCTGTAGGCGCTTCACCGGGCGCTTCCCGAGCTTGAGTTCCTTGAGATTGCCGATCGCGGCAAGCAGGGGGCGGTCAAGCTCACGCCGCTGCCGGCGCAGCCTGACCCCGCGAACCTGAAGGCGCTCAAGCGCGACATCCACGGCCGGTGGGGCATGGTTGCGCTGATCGACATGCTCAAGGAGTCGATCCTTCGCACCGGCTGCCGCAAGATCGTCAGCGAGATGGCTCGCGGCGCCCGCCTCAGCGAAGGCACGCTGGTCGAACGGCTGATGCTGGCTCTGTTCGCTTACGGGACGAACACCGGCATCCGACACGTCGCGGCCGGTGACCATGGCCACTCCGAGGATGATCTGCGTTACGTCCGCCGACGCTTCCTGACCGCCGAGGTCGTCCGCTCGTTCGCGATCGAGATCGCAAACGCGACCTTCGCCGCCCGCGACCCGCAGGTCTGGGGGCAGACGTCGACGACGGTCGGCTCGGACTCCAAGCACATCGGCGCGCTCGACCAGAACATCCTGACCGAGTGGCACGCGCGGTACCGCAAACCGGGCGTCTTGATCTACTGGCATGTGGAGAAGAAGTCGATGGCGATCCACTCGCAGCTGATCTCGTGCTCGGCCTCAGAGGTCGCGGCGATGATCGACGGCGCGATGCGCCACGGCACGACCCTCGATGTCGAGGGCAACTACACCGACACCCACGGCCAGTCGCAGATCGCCTTCGGGATCACGCGCCTGCTGGGGTTCGAGCTGCTGCCGCGGATCAAGGGGATCAACCGCGCCAAGCTCTACCAGGCCGACCCTGGCGACCGGAGCCTGTACCCGGGCCTCGTCCCCGCGCTGACCCGCCCGATCCGCTGGGAGCGGATCGCGGAGCAGTACGACCAGATGATCAAGTACGCGACCGCGCTCCGCACCAGGACCGCGCAGACCGAGGCGAGCCTCCGCCGGTTCATGCAGGCCAACGCGATCCACCCGACCTACCAGGCGATGATCGAGCTCGGCCGCGCGCAGAAGACGATCTTCCTGTGCCGCTACCTCCGCGAGCGGGCACTTCAGCGCGAGATCCAGGAGGGACTCAACGTCGTTGAGTCCTGGCATCGCGGCACCCAGGTCGTCTTCTACGGCAACGGCGGGGACATCCCCTCCAACCACCGCGACGAGCAGGAGCTCTCGGTCCTCTGCCTGCGCGTCCTCCAAGCCGCGATGGTGTACATCAACACGCTGATGATCCAGGAACGACTCGACCAGCCCGAATGGAAAGACGTGCTGACCGCCGTCGACCTGCGCGCGCTCACGCCGCTGTTCTGGGCGCACATCACCCCGTACGGCGAGATCCACCTCGACATCGAAAGCCGCCTGGCGCTGCCGTGACCGACACCCAACAATCGATCCGGCGTACCCCGGCCAAACGCAAGGCACGTCAGCTCGCCAAGCACCTCCGAGCAGAACGACCCGACTACGCCTACCTCAAGCAGGTCTTCCGCCACCTCCGCGACGAGCTCGGCGTCGAGGTCGAGCGCGCGCCCAAGAAGCTCCCGCACGTCCCGACCGAGCACGAGATCCGTGCCTTCTACGAAGCCGTCTGGATCGCCCGCCGCGGCCAAGACGTCGTCATGATCAAGACGCTGCTGTACACAGGCGTGCGCGTCTCCGAGCTGGTCAGCATCCGCCTGACCCACGTCGACCTCGACAGCTGCCGGATCCGGATCGAGCAGGGAAAGGGCAAGCAGGACCGCTACGTACCGTTCCCCGCCAGCTTCAAGGAGACGCTCGCGCTGCACATCGGCGCTCAGAAACAAGCCGGCGCGAGCCACCTGTTCGAATCCTCCTGGAAGAAGCCCTACTCCGACCGGGGCGTGCGCAAGATCCTCGCCCGCTACGCGTCCGCGGCCGGCATCGAGGACCCGATCAGCCCCCACCGGCTACGGCACTTCCTGTTCACATGGCTGAAGACCCAAGGGATCGACGACGCGCTGATCCAGCCCCACTCGGGGCACGCAACCCGCCAATCGCTCGAGATCTACTCCAGGATCGCGCTCGCCAACGCCCAAGACGCATACGATCAGGCGATCGGACGCTACCCCATCTGACCCGCGGCCGCTCGTTTGCGGCTGGTGACACGTTTGTTACCAGTACCCCAGATACGGGCTTTGCGGTTCGTGCGAAAGTCTTGCAGTACAAGGGTTAGGGCACTATCATGCACCGCATGGCAAACGAGAGTCGGCGCAGCCAGATGCTTCGCGGGGTCCTCGACCTCTGCCTGCTCGCAGTCTTGGACGAGGGGCCGGCGTACGGCTACGAGATGACCAAGCGGTTGCGTGACCGCGGTCTGGCCAGCGTCGGTGAGGGCTCCATCTATCCGCTGCTGGGACGCCTGGAGCGTGAGGGCTTGGTCGAGACCTACCGCGCGGCGAGCAACGGCGGCCCACAGCGCAAGTACTACCGCCCCTCGAGGGCGGGGCGGCTGGCGCTCGCACTGGGTGTGTTGGAATGGCGAGCCGCTCGCGACGCCGTCGATGCGGTGCTCGCCCCGGTGAAGATCGAGGTGGCCTCATGAGTGATTTCGTTGACCAGTGCCGCAGAGAATGGAAGCGCCTCGGCGTGCCTAATCCGGTTGCCGAGGAGATGGCCGCTGATCTTGCTTCAGATATTCGCGAGGCCGAGGCGGACGGCGTCACCATCGAGGAGTTCCTCGGCAGCAGCGCTTCTGATCCGCGTGCGTTCGCCGCCTCTTGGGCAGGCGAGCGAGGGCTCCTGCGCGTCCCGTCCCGGCAAAGGAGCGGCGGTCGTCGGGGACGGCCCGTGTTGATCGCATTCACCATCGTTGCCAGCGTCGCGTTGATCGTTGCGGTGCTGCTGCTCGCGACCGGGGAGCCCAAAGTGTCACTCGTTACGCATGTTGCGAGACCGCCTCACTTAGGGACGCCCAACGCGTCGTACATACCACCTCCTGGCGGAGTGCAAGCAAGCGCGGCCGCCCCGATCGAATGGATTCTCCTGGTCGTCTCGCTCGTCGCGCTCGGCTTCTCCGCCTGGTTGTGGTCGAGGTGGAGCCGCCCACGACCACCCATCGCCGCCGCCCAGTAGACGGAAGATCGAGCCAACGACCGATCCAAAACTGAGACCCACGACGCCCGGTCGCGATCGGAAAGCTGGGGGCCGAACCGGCCCCCGTGCAATCGGAGCATGAGAGCGCTTCGCTTGCGATCACGTCCGCGACGCCGAGGCCCCACCGGACGGCACCACTGCTCTGCCGCACGAGCGATCATCCGCCCGACCCGCTTTGCCGACGGCACATGAATGCCGGCGCCGCCGAAGGCTCCCCCCGCTTTGCGCGGCAAGCAGGGCACGGTTTGCTGCTCTCCCCTGGGTGAGCAGCAGCCGTCGTCGCGGCTGAGGTCGTCGCTGCTCAGGGCTAAACGGAGCAGTCTCGCGGGAGCTCCAGCGCGACCGCGAGACATTCTCCAATGGAACGACGGCAGCAGCGCCGATTGTTGCGGTCTCGGCTCTCGCTTCGTCCGGGGAGAGCGCGACCGGGCGCGGCCGGGCGTCAGCGCCTGACAGCCGTGTTGGATCGGACGCTCGCGTCGGGGCGCGCCAGCGCCGCCGCTGCTGCGGCAGATCTCAGACGGCGAGTCGCCGGCGGGCTTTCTGCACCGTCGGCAGCGCGGCCCTGGCCTTCGCCAGCGGACGCGCGAAGATCGACGCTCGCGGGCTTCCCGCGATCGTGATCTCCTCGCCGGTCGCTGGGTTTCGGCCCCTACGCGCCTTCTGCGGCGGCTTCACACGCACGGTCAGCTGCACCACGCCGCCGACCCGCACCTTCTGAGCGTTCCCGAGCTCCTCGAGCACCGATCTCCTCGAGCACCCCGAGCACCCGCTTCGCCTCGGCGCGGCTGATCTCGGCACGGTCAGCGACGGCACTCGCGAGCTGTGTCTGGGTCAACGGCACGGGAACTCCCTCGACGCGATCGCCAACCTCAGCCCCGGCCAGTTCGAGACGATCAACCCCCACGGCACCCTTACGTTCGACATCCCAGGCGTCCTCGGGCGGCCGCGCAGACCACCAGTCGGGCCTAACCCGCGTCCCCCCAACGCATCTCCGTGGGCAATCTGAACCGCAAAATGCCCCCGAAGATGCGACACCCCCTCGGTTGTGGACGCCAAAGCACAGGCGATTTCGCCTTGACCGCCGCATCTCGGTGGGCAATCTGAGTGTGAGAATGCCCCTCAAGATGCGTCAGGGGGACCCGCGTTAGTGGATGAATTGTTGGGCGTTTTACCGCCGTTACTCAGACGACCCCTCGAGGGGGACGGATTGGAGGTCGCCGCCACCAGGCGCGAGCGTTCCGCGCCGCGAGTAGACTCGGTCACGGCGCCGCGGACTCGTGACTCGGATCGTGTTCGGGTGTCCGGACGCGAGACGGGTGCGGCGCCGTTGCGCCCCCCGCGCCCTTGTTCGTGGGACGAGCCGCGGGACACCATTCGTCGGCGTGAGAGCGGAGAAGCATGATGACCAACAAAGACCCGATTCACGACGGGGAACTCGCCGCCAGGATCTCGAACACCGTCGTTCGGGCGCTGTCCCGGACGACCGGTCGTGGCCCTACGAAGGCAAAGACGACGCTCGGCCCTAACGGCGTGTTCGTGGTGCTGCAGGACACGCTCACACGCGGCGAGCAAACGCTCGCTGACGCCGGCCAGAGCGAGGCGGTGCTCGATCTGCGCCACCGCTGGCAAATGATCATGAAGAAGGACGTCAGCCGCGAGATCGAGGAGCTGACGGGACGTAAGGTGATCGGCTTCATGAGCGATAACCACATCGACCCCGACCTAGCTGTCGAAGTGTTCGTGCTGGAACCAGTCCCGAGCGCGGACACTCACTGACGTTTCAGCTCGAGCCCAGGCTCCGCGGCGATCCGGATTGGCGCTGGCCGCCAACTGCGGTTGCCCCGGTGATCATCGTCGTTGGGCCCGCACTGTTGCATCCCAATCGATGAGCAACAGCCGGCGTGGCGCGGCTGATGGCGGCAAGCAGCCGGCGATGATCGCTTGCTGCATGAACGAACGGCCACGGCGGCAGCGGTCGGGCGTGGGCGCCTGCTCGGTTTACTTAGCTCACCCCGTTTGCTCGCGTGGGACGGTGGCGGGCTCCCCCGCGTCTGCGAGCGCTCGTACTGGCGCTGGCTGAGGGGCGCTGAGGGCGCCTGGGTCGCCGTTGGGGGCTTGGCTCCAGGCGGGTAGTGGATCGAGCTGCCAGAGGTCCGCGGGGTGCTCGTCGATCCAGCGCTGCGCGTCGGCTTGGCCGAGCTGGATCAGTTCCTCGGCGAATTCGCCGGCGAAGAACAGGTAGCTCAAGAGCTCGCCGTGGATCGCGTCGGCGCCGGCGTCGAGGATCTTCCCGAGCAGCCACAGATCGCGCGCGCCGGCGTTCCAGGGGCGCCCGTAGTGCTTGCGGTATACGCGGCGGGCGATCGCGCCGATCGCCAAGGGATCTTCCGGCGCGATGAAGATGAACGGCACGGGCTGGACCGGCTCCGCCAGACCGCCCGCCTGCCGCTGGCGAGCAGCGGGACCGTGGTTGCGAGAGCGTCCATTGGGGGCCGTGGGTTCCGCTGCGATTAGGGCGTTTGTGTTGGCGAGCGTGCGGATGTCCTGCGCCAGCGGGTCGCCGAGCGCGGCGTGCAGCAGGTGCGCGGCTCCGACGTAGAAGTCGGGCTGGTGCTCGGGCGGTGGCGTGCGACTCGGGGCCACGGAATTGAGCGCGATCACGATCACGCGCTCGGCCCCCAGCCACAGCGCCGGCTTGATCGGAGTGTTCAGCCGCGAGCCACCGTCGTAATACCAGCCGGCCGCCGGCTCGGGCGTCGTTACGCGCACGGCCGGGAACAACGCCGGGATCGCAGAGGACGCCAGCATGTGTTCTATACCCAGGTTGGGGGTCGCGACGTACTCGATCCCACGCAACAGGTCCTCGCGGTGTCGCGGAATCCCGCCCTGGTGAAACACGACCGACCGGTTGCCGTAGGCGGCCCGCGACCACCCCGAGCGCGAGGCGCTGCTCGCGGATGTTCTCGCCCAGCTGGTCGAAATCCACCAGCCTTGCAAGCGTCTGCGGCAGCGGTTCGGGGTGCAGGATCGACGAGCCGTGCATGCTGCGCACAGGCAGAAACTCGCCGACGTAGCGCATAAACCGAGTCGCGCCGCCAAGCGCCATCAGCGGCGCGCACACGTCCCCGAATCGCAAGTCGCGCCAGAAGCTCAGACCGTCCTCGACCGCCTCCTGGGCAGGACGATGCCAATTAGCCACCAGATACGACGCGATCAGTGCGCCCGCGCTCGTCCCGACGATCACCCTCACCTGATCCTTAAGCTCGGGCAACAGCACCGACAACGCCCCGGATGTGTAGGCGCCACGCGCCCCGCCGCCACCCAGCACCAAACCCACGTCGCCGCCTGCACCATTTTGGCCGCTCACGACCTCGTCCCCTCGCGATCGCCTGCACAGTCACGCCACGCGGCCATGCCTGTCCGCGCAGCCACCCAAACCGAGGACGCGGCCACGACGCCAGCACCGAGCACTTCGCGCGGAGGCCAGTCCATCACCGACGACCCTGTTTCGTAGCGCTCGAGGACCTCTGCCACGCCCGCGAGGAGCACGCTGCGCGAGTCGCTTCCCCGGCAAATGCGTGCCGTCACGGGACCAGGCCGAGGCGTTCCAGCATGTCCGGTTCGGTGAGGTAGTCGTGCGCTGCCACGATCAGGCCCGTCAACGACTCGATCGCGCGGCCAGCGTGCGACCGCGCACTCGTTCCGCTCTCAAGTCGCGACCCCCGCGGCAATCAATGACCTAGTCGGGAATCGCTGTACGGCCAAAGCCTAGCGGCAACGAAGCGCAAACTCACCCGAAAAAGAGATTTCGCGGTGGCGGTGACGGAGAAGATCATGTCGGACGCCGCCGGATTGACGCGGCTAGTTCCACTTGGAGGCTCGAAGGCGCCTACGTCAAGGGACGTCTACCAGGGCCGTGCGGTCCTGGCCGTGGCTGAAGAGGTGGCGCCGTGAACGTCGCCGGCGCGTCGTCACGTCGTCGGATCGACAGCGAGGGACCCGCGACGGACTTCGGCTTGCTCACGGCGATGCTCAAGCGCCCGCAGTCCCACATCACGCAGATCGGCTTGGAACCGCTCAAGCGCCGACCGCAGACTCTCTACGTGGTCACGCACGCAAGCAAGTCGAGTCTCGACCACGTGGTCGCCCGGCGATAGTCCCGGCGTGTTCGTGAGCTCGACGTGCAACAGGTCCTCGCTGACACAACCGAACGGTCCCGGCATGTCCCCAGGGCCCGATCGAGACCGCAACGGTCTTGGGTCAAGCTCGAAGAAATCGGGATCACCCGTGAACGGCACCACCAGAACCGACGCTCGCGTCGATCCATGGTCCTCGACATACGCCTCCTGCTCGAGCAGCACCAACGGCTCCACCACGAGGCGCTCCACCAGTTGGACAGCCCCGTCCTCACTCAACGCGAGGATCTCCTCGTCGGAGAACAAGTCGGCGGCTCTCTGCAGGTGACTCAGCCACTCTCGCACCGAGTCCTCGAGCGGCCGCGCCCGAAACAGTTCGCTTCGGACAAGATCACGTCCGAGATTCATCGACGCGGCGTTCAAGCTTTCACCGCCGCCGACCGCTTCCGAGCCTCGCCCCGAGTCGCGATCCCGATCGAGCTCGCGCTGCCCACGCGGCGCCCCGTTCTTGATATTGCTTGTCATCGAATTGGAGCCTTCCTGTCCCTCTCGGAATCGACGCCAACACAAACACGACGAGAACTCCGAGCGATCAATCAAATAGGGACGCGGTAACCGGGGGGGCTGGCGTAACGCCGCTAGGACGTACGGACCATCCTCGTAGTCAAAACCCGGGAGTCCCCGCCTCGCGTCTCGCGGACGCGCGTGACCGGTCGGTGGCGTCCAGGCTTTGCGTCGAGCGTTCTGGCCGCAGGGCCAGCGCACCATCGACTCTACTCCTACCACATCGCGGGCGTTCGCGAAAAGCCCCCAAGCGCGCCAACCTATCGATTTGTAGGCAGGTCTACGTAATGATCCGATCCAGGTCAACGCTGGCGGCGCGGTTCGCGGCCGGCGCTACGGGCGGCCCCGGATCGCGGTCGGAGTGCGCCCCGAAGCGGATCACCCCGAGCGCTGCAACATCGTTGTTGACATCAGTCGCGTCAGGCGAGTGCTCCTGCGGATCGCCGCCGATATCGATGAGCTCGCCCGCGACCGCAGCGTCGAGGAGCTCAAGCACGCCCAGGTTGATCGCGGTGTGCGCGCCGAACGCCGCCGGCGTCTCGCCGAGTCGCCGCTCGCCTTCCCCGCGCATGGTGGCCGCATCCGCCAGTATCGCCAGGCGCTGTATGAGTTCGAGAAGGAGCGGTGGCGGCGCGGCGAGGCCGAGTCGCAGCCGTTCGACCGAGCCATCTACCCGCCGGAGAGCGGCAAGTACTAAACGCGCCCCTCGACGCGCCTGCAGCTCAGCGCGACACGCTGGCCGGGGCCCAGGTATTCACCAAACCGAACGGCTTAGCGGTGCTTTCCGTTCCGTTTCTACCCCGACCCCTAACAGCGGGACTGGCTGGCGCGGGGGATCCGACTGTACGGGAATTGTTGGTGCAGAGAACCGGTCTAAGCTCGGCGGCGATGAGGGAGCAAGGGCGACCGAGACTGCCGGATCTCGACCATTCCGACACTTTCTTAGGCCGATTCAGACAGTGCCGTTGCCGGTTTGCCGCCGGGCGTGATCGATCGCGAGGCCCGCGCGTCTGGCGAGCGTCGCGACACATTCCTGGTCTTGGTCGGTGAACGGTGCTCCGCCTGCTTTCTCGGTCAGGTACAAGCTCCCGCACGACACGTGGTCGACGAGGATCGGGACACCGAGAAACGAGCGCATCGGCGGATGCCCGATTGGAAACCCGTAGGAGTGCCGGTGCTCGGCAAGGTTGGCAATGCGCAGCGGGACTGGATCGAGGATCAGATCGCCGAGCACGCCGCGGCCGCACGGCAGCTTGCCGATCGTCGTATGGGAGTCATTGTCGACCCCCGCCGTGATGAACCGGGCAAGCCCGTCCCTGGCGTCGTTGAGCACGCACAGCGCCGCGTACCGCGCCCCAGTCACCCGACGCGCGGACTCCACCACACTGTCGAGAACGACCTTCAGATCCGTCTCGCCGAGCACGAACTCAGTCACGCCCAGCAAGTCGCGACCGTGATCCTCGCGCGCCTCATTCGCGCTCATCTCGCGGCCCGATCCGATCGTAGATCAGCGGTCTCCCTTTCTCGGCCGCGGCGGTCCGCGAGTGCGATCACCCACGCGTGGCGCTTGGTCTCGAATGCATCTGAGAGCCGGTCGCCGGTCGCCTCAACCGCCGCGATCCAACCGAGCGCATCTACATAGTCGCCGCGCGCCGCGGACTCTTCAGCCCACGCAAAGCTCTGCGCGACGGCAGCCAGATGTTTGGCGGCCGCGCGGTCGTATTGCTGAGCCGGGCTCGTCCCGCTCGACAACGCAGGCTGCCCGGACAACACAGGCGCACGCTCCCCGGACTTCAAAGAAAGCTGCGTCGCCTTCGTCACGTCGGCCGCCGACAGGCCAGGCATAGCGTCCTTTCGGGACGGGTGAATGCTGCCTAACCAGTGCCCCCGCCTGCCGCCCTTGGGCCGCTGCGAACGCGAGCTACGCAAGTGTGATCCGGCCCAAAGCCGCACGCCATCAGGGCGCGCAGCAAAGATCCGAATCGCTCCCAGCATATATCCAGGGCCAACGAGCCACAAGCCGCTGAGTTCCACGGACCCACGTGGCAGGGCTCGGCCTCGATCGGTCTAAGACAGCCGGATCGGGCTAAACGGAGCAGTCTCGCGGGAGCTCCGGTACGACCGCGAGACTTCCCCCAACGGAACGGGACCACGTGCGAGCCGCCCGTGGTCGCCGACTACCGCTCGACGATCGCGGAGCGCAAGCCCGATACGCGTTCCCCCGTCGTCGACAGGCCGGACAGCATCCGATAGCCCATTCGGGATCGGACGCCGGGCAGGGCTCGGCGCGCGCCAGCGCCGCGGCGCGGCGTGAGGTCTTCAGGCGGCGAGTCGGCGGCGGGCCTTCTGCACGGTCGGCAGCGCGGCCTTGGCCCTTGCGAGCGGCCGCCCGCGAAGATCGACGCTCGCGGGCTTGACGGCGATCGTGATCTCCTCACCCGTGGCCGGGTTTCGGCCTTTACGGGCCTTCTGCGCCGGCTTCACGCGAACGGTCAGCTGAACCAGCCCACCGATCCGCACCTTCTGCGCGTTCCCGAGCTCCTCGAGGACGATCTCCTCGAGCCCGGCGAGCACCCGCTTCGCCTCGGTACGGCTGATCTCGGCGCGGTCAGCGACGGCGCTCGCGAGCTGTGTCTGGGTCAACGGCACGGGGACTCCTCGGTCGAACGATGCAGACGCACAAGGCGTATTGAACCCCGCGCGGCGGACGAAGCCGACAGCGAGTCCACCAGTTCGCACCGTTCAGCGCCCGCCCTCAGCACGCCCGAAGCCGCTCCTAGTAGTGCTCCGTTAGGTCAGGGTGGTGCTCGTAGGTGGTGGTCGGGCGGCAGCTCTCTGCGGCAGACGGGGCAGGTTCCGTGCCAGCAGGCCAGGAGCGCTTGTAGCTCCCGGACGACTCCGAACAGGGTCAGGCTGCCGCCCTGGCTTGCGGGTGGCGTCGTCGCTCCAGGGTCAGGAACGCGTGCGCGACGGAGACCAGGGTGACGTGGTGGTTCCAGCCTAGGTAGGAGCGGCCTTCGAAGTGGTCCAGACCGAGCGCGTCTTTGAGCTCGCGGTAGTCCTGCTCGATCCGGAAGCGCATCTTCGCCAGGCGCACGAGCTGCTTGAGCGGCGTGTCGGCGGGCAGGTTCGAGAGCCAGTACTTGGTCGGCTCTGACTGTTTGGAGGGCCACTCGCAGACCAGCCAGCGGATCGGCAACTCCTCGCCGGCCGTGTGCGCGGCCCGGCGCAGGTCGATGTTCGCCGGGCGGACCCGCAGCGCGATGAACCGGGAGCTCATCTTCCCGCGCGTTCCCTCACGCCAGCTGACCGTCACCGCCGCCGTCTTCCCGGCGGCGAGCGCCAGCGCCTTGAGCGAGGAGGGATCCTCGCGGTAGCGGACTGCCGGCGGGCGGCCGCGACCCTCGGGCTTCGGCGGCTGCGTGGGCTTGACGTCCTCGCTGTAGGCAGAGGTCGTGCCCTTGACGTCGAGCACGTACTCGATCTCGCGCTCCTCCAAGCCTGAGCGCAGCTCGGTGACATCGCCGTAGGCGCCGTCTCCGAGCACCACCGGCGGCTTGAGCCCCCAGGAGCGCAACTCGTCGATCATCACCAGCGCCAGACGCCACTTCTCCGAGTGGTGGACGTCCTCGGGCAGCCTGGTCTTCTTGCGCCGCTCGCGATTGAACTCGGTGTCCTCGTCCCACTCCTCGGGGATGAACAGCCGCCAGTCCAATGGGCAGGACGCGTCCTCCGTGGCGGCGTTGATCGACACCCCGATCTGACAGTTGCCGATCTTCCCCAACGCCCCGGAGTACTGGCGCGCGACCCCGACCGAGTCCTTCCCGAACTTCGGGAACCCAGTGTCATCGATCACCCACGCATCCGGCGAGAGCTCGCGGCTCATCCGCCCCGCCAACGCACGACGCACCGGCGCCGGATCCCACGGCGACTGATTGACGAACTGCTGCAAACACTGCTCATCCCCATCCACAAGCCGAGCGGCCATCGGCTCGATCGACTTGCGCTTGCCATCCAACATCAACCCGCGCACATACACCTCGCCCCAACCACGCTGATCCTTGCGCTTCATCGAAGCGAACATCTCCCCGCTGAACTCCACCAACCGCCCGCGCACACGCGCAAGCTCACGCTCCGACAAGCCAGCCACAGCCCGCATCGTGATCCTCCTCCGACGGCGTTACACAGAGGAGTTCGCGATCCCCAGCCAGACCCCTTCAACCTGACGGAGCACTACTAACCCAGTTTTCCGAACGAAACTTCTCGCCGCCCCAGACCCACAAAGGTCGACAGGCGTAAAGAGAGTCAGCCCGCCGCCGTCCGGGAGCCAAACCGACGAGTCGGACGACACCGATCGCCGGGCGTCAGGTTCTCACTGAGGCGTAAAGGAGGCGCCGCGTCGCCGCGGACCTCGGCACCGCTCAGGCCTCTAGAGATCAGATCGCCCCTGGGAATCCAGCCGGTGGGGTCCAACAAGATGTCACGACGGAAATCCCGGGGTCCAACTACGTTTCACATGGCCAATTTCGGTGGGCGGCAACAGCTGCGACCCCGGCACGTAGACCCTTCCCGCTACGCGGCGGTCTCGGAGCTAGGTGAGAGCTAGAAGACCCCTGAAAAAGTCCTGGACACCCGAATGACCAGAAATCCACCGAACCGCCGGATAAGGAGATTTGCTCTGACTGGATTTCTGGTCATCGCCTCGCGCGCGAGTTCTTCAGGGGCCTTCTAGGTGAGTGATTTCATGTCGAGAAGCCACGGGCTACCAGCCCGGGTCGTCGACATATGCCCGGGTCCAGACGGTGACGTGCAGCATGACCGACTTCGTGAACGCCGAGTGCATCCGGTCAACCTGTTCGGGCGGCGCGCCTGTGGCGGTCAGGTATTCGCGTGCCGTGGCGATGACGACGGCGCTGAAGGCGAGTATGTAGCGCATCGGGATGTGGTTGAGCGAGTCGGCGTTGTCGGTCTTGGTCTTCTTGGCGCTGGTGTGACGTAGTCCGATCTCGTGTTGGTAGTTGAGCCAGTCCTGATCAAGGGGGCGGGTGCAGGCGTCGATGATCCACCGGTCGAACCGCGGCTTCGACGCCGCTCCGTATTCTGGGTTGGGGGTTCCGTCCGGATGGCTGGAGTAGGGCACCATCCAGGGGAGCTCACCGAGGCGGGCGCGGTACGCGCTGACCATGTCGTCGGCCTGGTCGGCAAGGATTCCGGCGGCCTCGCAGAGCGCGTGCTGGTCCTCGTTGGTGAGCCACACGACTTCCTTGAGCCGCTCCAGGTCCTCCAAGCTCAGCGGGGAAGCGGCTGCCCGCTCGGTGCCATAGTCGTAGCCGTGGATCCGCTCGGGATGCCCGGTGACGAGCTCGGGGGTGGGGTTGTGGTCAGGCATGCTGCTTCCTTTCGTCGGGGCGACAGCTCGACGGTCTTGTGCGCTGTCGGGCACTCCACGCCGATGACGCAGCGGGGCGTTTCCTTCCTCGGTTTCGTTTCCCGACATCGATTTGTTGTTGTGGTGCTTGGCTGCACGCCTACTGGGCCTAGGCACACGGGAGCTCTCGACACTGCGCCGGGAGGTCCTGCCGTTGGTTGCTCCCTCCGGTATGTGGGCATGGACGCAGACCGGATCTTTCGTTCAGGCCAGCGCGATCAGTTCGCGCGCGACATGCTGCCGCCCGCGGTGAAGGCGTGTTGTGATCGTCGCTTCGCGGGTGTTTAGGGAGCGCGCGGCCTCCCGGTAGGACAGCCCGAGGAGGTCCACAGCGATTACGGCATCTCGGTACCGGGCAGGCGCGCTTGCGATTGCTTGCATGATGTCACGGGCACTGACGCGACTGTCACCGACAGAAGGCGCGTCGTCTTTAAAAAGTTGGCGCGTGGCTGGTCGACGGGCGGCGGTGCGGTAGCGGGTGGCGTAGGTGTTTCTCAGCGCCCGTAGCAGGTAGCCGATCTCGTTGTCGTTGCGCAGCAACCGGGGGCGCTTGAGTACTGTGGCGAACGTCTCTTGCACGAGATCTTCGGCGTCGTGTCGCGATCCGCACAGCGCCCACGCCGCGCGATACAACCGGTCGATGTAGTCGGGCAGGCGATCCGGATCGAGCAAGTGCGGCCTCGGCGTGCGGCGCGAATCGCTGACGGGTCGACATGGCAGCGATCGCGTGGGAGCGCGTGGCTGAGCTTCGACGTCGGTGCAGATCGTGCGATCGCTGCCAGCTGGCGCTTTGAGTATCGCGTGGTCTTGGAGAGCTCTAGCTGACATGTGCGAGAACCTCGCGGGCGACCCGCTGCAGGTCGCGGAGGTAGCGCAGGTGCGCGTGCCACAACAGCTCGCTGTGCTGCATCCGTGAGAGGTGCTCAGTGTCGGCGTGCGCATCGAGCAACCCATAGACAAGCCGCGTGAGCTGCTGTGACCGCTCGACGCCAGCGGGCGCTTTCTGTGGCTGTGAGAACGCCATCGATATCAACTCATGCCCGTGGCCACCGACGAGGGCGGGACGCAATCGTTGCCGGGCGCCCCTGACTCCGGCGTGCTTTCCTGATCGCGGGAGAGCGGGAGCCGGGCAGCATTCATGCGGGCTGCCGTCGAGAGCTTGTGGTCGGTACTGGTGCGGCAAAACCGCGGGGCGGGCCCGGGGCGGGTCGGCGCCGAGCTCGTACCGGCAGGCAGGCTGGCGGCGGGCCACGCTTCCGGCGACGGGTGGGCTGTCGGCATCGGCAGGGCACGCACGATCGGATTCGCGTCAGTGCGCTCGGGCCAATCGCTCGGCGGGTCGAGTTTCAGCTCAAGCTCGATTTCGCTGCCGTGTCTCGCGTGAGCGCGGAACTCCAAGCGTCGCAACAGCGCACGCGCGGGCCGGTTCTCCGACAGCGTCGTGGCGGTGAGGAGCGCGAAGCCGTTGTCGCGTGCTCGTTGCACCGTGTGCCGGGCGAGCGCGGTGCCGATGCCCATGTTCTGCAGCTCGTCGGTGACCTCGACGGCTAGGTCTGCGACCTTAGGTCGATCTGCGATATGTACGTAGCGGCATACGCCGACGATCGAGTCGTCGCGCTGATCCACTGCGGCGAACGCCTCATGGCGCAGGTGATCGACATCGGTGAGACGCGCAAGCTCCCGAGGCGTCAATTCGCGCTTGGGTGAGAGGAATCGCCGATACCGCGATTCGGGACTGAGGCGGGCGAACAGCGCCGCGACGCCATCGCGGTCGTCAGAGCCGAGAGGCCGCAGGCGAAGCCGTGTGCCGTCGGCCAGAGCCAGCACGTCGGCCGGCTCTGCCGAGGACGCTCGAACGCTTGTCGCAGCCATCAGCTCAGAGACCATCGGTACTGAGGTTTCGGTCGGAGTGCTCAAGTCGACGACTGAGTCGTGCGCGAGGGGAGTCCGAGCCGCGTCGTTCGCTTCTCGTGGCCCTGTGGGCGCAAGCCTCAGACGGGCGAGGTGCGGGCCGAGGCGAGTGATCGGACTCGAGTCGCGCGCGTCGCGGCGCCGGGTACCCGCGTCTTTGGCGAGTCGCGCATGGTCGGCGGCTCGTTGCAGGTCGGCGGTGCGTTGCTGAGCGAGGATGTTGTGGAGGTGGGGGTTCATTGGTGAGTGTCGGCAGGCCGGGTTGCTCGATGTGTCCGAGCGAGGCGTAAGCCGCGGGGCTGCCATCGGGCAACTGTCCGAGCTTGCGGTTCGCTGAGAAGCTCGCGCTGTGGCTGTTGTGGGAGTGGGGTCAGCCTGCGGCGGGCTCCGGCGTCAGGCGGCGCAGCAGCGACCACGCTGGGCCGACGTCGCCGCTCTGGCGCAGCAGCTGGTAGCGGCGGTACCGGAGCCGGCGTACGGCGTTCGCGGTGGCGGACGACGCGTCGGTCGCGACCCGCCCGCTGGTCAGCGCGACCGCCGCGATCACGCGGCCGTCGCGCTCGGCCAGCAGCGCACGGCCGCCGATGCGCGGGCGGCGCTCGCTTCTGGCGAGCCGCTGCAGGGCGCCGTCGTCGTGCGGTGTTGCCGCGCGGATGGTCAGGTGGTGATCGAGCATGGAAACCTCGCTTGGTTCGCGGGTCGGGGGAAGGGGCTGCAGCACGTTCGCGGCGGCTCGTTGCAGGTCGGCGGTGCGTTGCTGAGCGAGGATGTGGTGGAGATGGGGGTTCATCGGTGACTCCTGGGGAGGCCGGTTGCTCGATGTGTCCGAGCGAGGCGCAAGCCGCGGGGCTGCCATTCGGCAACTGTCCGCGCTTGCGCTGCGCTCAGAAGCTCGCGCTGTGGCTAGAAGGGGCAGTTCCCGGGGCTTGGGGCCGGCACGTCGGGGTTGACGCCGTGCTTGAGGCCGAGGTAGGTGACGAGCACGACGGCCTTGGTGCGGCCTTCGTTGCGGGCCAGATGAACGTGGTGCGGCTTCTCTGTGAAGCCCTGGCCTGCGTGGTAGCGCTGCGGGGTGCAGGTGCGGTCGGCGCTGTCGTAGAGCGTCAGCGTGCCTGACTTGACCACGACCGCCACCGCGGCTCGGTGATAGTGCCAGCCGAAGCTCGCGCCCGCGGGGACGGTTGCCGTGGCGACGACGATGTCGGCGGGTTTTCTGACGTCGATCGTGTAGGGGTGCGAGATGCTGGCGGCCCCGAGGATCTTCTCGCTGATGGTGGGGCCGCCTGCGGCAAGCGCGGCTGCGGTGGTGCCGAGCGCCCCGAGGAGCGCGACGGTGATGATCAGTCGTTTCATTGCGGTCTTTCTTTCCGTTGAGTGGATGGTTTGCCGGCGGTCAGGGTCGGCCCGCCGGCGGATGGTGTGCGTCGTTTGGCGCTCGTCGGCCTGTTGCCGGCGAGACTCGTGGGTTGTTGCTCTGTGTCGAGGACCGCGCGGAATCGCGGGCGCCCCCCGGTGCGGGCTACGGGGTGATGTTCTGGTTGAGGTGGAAGAGGTTGGTGGGGTCGTAGCGGCGCTTGAGCGCGACCAGCCGCTCGTACTTGGCGTCGCCGTAGGCGGCGCGCAGCCGCTCGTCGCGGGCGTCGCTCATGAAGTTGACGTACGCCCCGTCGCGGCTGACCGGAGCCAGCGCCTGGGTGGTCTCGCGCGCCCAGGCCACGTTGGCGTCGAAGCCCTCGGCGTCGGGCGAGCGGGCGATCACGTTGAGCACGTACTGCGCTGAGCGGTCACCGAACGCCGCATCGTCCTCGCCGGCGTGGGCCACCGCGCCGCCGAAGTGGTGCAAGTGAATCTCGGAGTGCGGTGAGGGCACCGCCTGGTGCTGGCCGACGATCGCTGCGATCGCCGCGTCACTGAGCTCGTCGAGGTAGGCGGAGCGCATGTAGTTGTGCGCGCCACGGGTCCACAGCGCGTCGAGCAGGCTCTGCATCGCCGTGTAGGGCATCACGCCGATGAGGTCGACGATCGGGTCGCCAAGATCCTTCAGAGGCTGCACCAGCGCGCGGCCGTGCTCGGGCTCGCCGGCGTGGACGGCGATGACCGCCACGATCGGCTTGCCGTGTACCGCTTCGGGGAGAAACGGCGCGGGCGGAGCGGTCGTGAGATTGGCCAGCGTGGTCAGCTCGTCGGGCAGCTCGCGCACCCAATCGCGATAGAAGCGCAGCACCTCTTCGGCGCGGTCGCCCGCGAAGAAGATCGGGCCAGCCAGCAGCATCGGGCCGACCGGATGCAACCGGAACTCAAGCGAGGTCGCGATACCGAAGTTCCCCCCGCCGCCCCGCAGGCCCCACAGCAGCTCGGGATTCTCCTGCTCGCTGGCGTGCACGAGCTGTCCGTCGGCGGTGACGACGTCGGCGGCGATTAGGTTGTCGCAGGTCAGGCCGACCTTGCGCATCAGCCAGCCGATGCCGCCGCCGAGCGTGAACCCGGCGATCCCCGTGGTGGACACGAGCCCGCCGGTCACCGCGAGCCCGAACGCCTGCGTCTCGTGGTCGAAGTCCGCCCACGTGCAGCCGCCCTCGGCCACCGCGGTGCGGCGGGCGGGGTCGACGCGCACGGCGGTCATCGCGGACAGGTCGACGACGATGCCGCCGTCGCAGGTGGAGAAGCCGGGCAGCGAGTGCCCGCCGCCGCGGACGGCGACGAGCAGGTTCTCGCTGCGCGCGAACTCCACCGCGCGCATCACGTCAGCGACGCCGGCGCAGCGGACGATCAGCGCCGGCCGTCGGTCGTGGGCGCCGTTCCAGATAGCGCGCGCCTGGTCGTAGGCCTCGTCGGAGGGCCGGATGAGCTTGCCGCGCAGGCCGTGCTCGAGCTCGGCGAGCGTCGCCTCGCCGAACACGTGCGGGGTGGTCATTTCTGTGGTCATGTCTTCGAGCTCCTTACGGGCGAAATTTTCGATCGCCCTCAACCCTGCCGAGGCGGACTTAGCGACCCCTTAGCGACCACTTGATCGAGCTCTAAGCAGCGCGCCATACCCCAACGATCGCCCAGCGAACGCAGGCGCTCGAGCGCCTGGTCGAGCAGCCCGGCCGCGCGCTCGCCGTCTCCGTCGGCGATCGCCAGCTCGGCCAGCCTGAGCGTCGACCAGCCCGCGACGCGAAACAGGCGCTGGGCTGCGGCCAGCTCGCGGCTCGCTTCGAGCAGCCCACGGGCGCGTTCAGGTTCGCCGGCGTCGGCGGCGATGTTGCCGAGATTGAGCCGCATGCCCGCCTGTCCGGGCGCGTCATCTGTCTCCTCGAACAGCACCAGCGCCTCGCCGAGAAGCGACCGGCCTCGCTCAAGATCGCCGGCGCGCGCGGCGAGGACACCCAGGTTACTCAGCGTCATGCCGACACCTCTGCGGTCCCCGAGCTCGCGGCGAAGCGCCAACCCCTCCTCCAACCACTCGCGGGCTAGCTCGTGCTCCCCCAGAGCGCCGGCGAGGTTCCCGAGGCGGCTCAGCGCGAACGCCGTGCCCATCGCGTCACGCGCCTCGCGGAAGTGCGCCAGGCTCTCGGTCAGGCGCTCGCGCGCCGGCTCGCTGAGCCCCTGGGCGCGCGCGACATCACCGAGCCCGGCCAGAACGTAGCCGATCGCGCGCCTCGCGTCCACGCGGCGAAAGAACTGCGCAGTCTCCTCAAAGTACATCCGCGGCGCGCCGCCCGGCCCCTCCGCCGCGACGAACAGCCCCACCGTGTGCACCCGAAAGAACGGCTCGCCGTCCTCCGCGGGCACCTCGCGCAGCCGGGCCAAGCCGTCCAGCAGCGTCTCGCGGGCGCCCGCGAAGTCGCCGCGGCACTGCGCGAGCACGCCAACCGAGTGCAGCACCGCCGCCGCCACCTTGCGATCGTCGAGCTCCTCGCCCAGCGCGCGGCTTTCGGCGTAAAGGCGCTCCGCGCGGTCATAGCGACCCGTCATGTACTCATAGACGCCGACCTCATCGAGCGCATGAGCGACCGCGCGGCGGTCGCCCAGCGCCCGGAAGATCGCCACCCGCTCTCTGCCCAGCTCGACCAGCCCGCCGGTTCGCCCCAGGCGCAGCTCCAGCCCGCACGCGGTGCGCAGCGCCTCCGCGCGAAGCTCGGTTGGCGCCGGGGCCGCCGCGAGTGCCGCCTGCAGCCACCCGCTGCCCTCCTGAAAATGACTTCCCGCCATCCACATCGGCCCCATGTGGACGGCCAGCCTCAACGCCTGCTCGGGTTCATGGCGCAACCCCCACCCGAGCGCCGCGCGCAGGTTGTCGTGATCGGCCTCGAGCCGATCGCCCGCGACGATCAGCCCGGCCGCCGCGCCCTCGGGATCGGCCCCCCGGGCGAGGTCGAGGTAGAAGGCGTGATGGCGCGCCTCCACGGTCGTCGCCTCGCCCGCCTCGACGAGAAGCTCGCGCGCGTACTGTCGCATCGGCTCCAGCAGGCGATACCGGTACCCGCCGGCATCCTCCTCGACCACCACCAGCGACTTGTCCACAAGTCGCCCGAGGAGGTCCGCGACCTGGCGCTCGTCCACACCCTCACTCGCCGCGACCTCCTCGGCGGCCTCCAACGCAAACGTCCCGGCGAACACGGCCAGGCGGCGAAACAGCACGCGCTCGACGCTCGTCAACAGCGCGTGACTCCAGCCCAGCGTCGCCCTGAGCGTCTGCTGGCGATCCAGCGCCGACCGACTCCCGGCCGTCAGCACGGCGAGGCAATCGCCGAGTCGCTCGGCGATCTGAGCCGGCGAGAGCGCCCCCACACGAGCGGCGGCGAGCTCCAGCGCGAGCGGCATCCCGTCCAGCCGCAAGCAGATCTCGGCCACCGCGCCAGCGTTACCCTCGCCCAGCGCAAAGCCCGGCGCGACATCCCCGGCACGCTCACAGAACAGACGAACCGACTCGCAAACGGCCAGCTCCGCGAGCGTCATCGACCGTTCCGCGGTCGGAAGCGCAAGCGACGGGACCCGCCAATGCACCTCACCCGGGACGCGCAGCGGCTCGCGGCTCGTCGCCAGGATATGCAGCCCCGGACAAGCGGCCAACAGCTGGCCGGCCATAACGGCGCAGGCGGAAACCAAGTGCTCACAGTTATCCAGGATCAGCAGCACCTGCCACTGGGCGAGCTGGGCGCTGAGACCTTCCAGCGCCGGGCGCTGAGACGGGAGCGTCAGGCCGAGCGCGGACGCGGTCGCCGCCGCCACCAACTCCGGATCGCTCAGGCCCGCCAGCTCGACCAGCCAAACCCCCTCGCGGTACGCGCCCAGCCGCGCCGTCGCAGCCTCAAGAGCCAGTCGGGTCTTCCCCGACCCGCCGGCGCCGGTCAGCGTCACCAGGCGATTGCGGTCAAGCAGACGCGCGACCTCCCGGACCTCGCGCTCTCGCCCGATGAAGCTCGTCAGCGCGACCGGGAGATTATGGCGAGCAGACTCAGCCACTCGCCCGTCGCGCGCGCGCGCCCTCTGCAGGCGCGGCTTGCGCTCCGGCGGGTCGGGATCGACCTCACCGCGCAACAGCGCCCGATACAAACGCCCGGTCTGAACGTCAGGCTCGGCCTCCAGATCGCGGGAAAGCGCCTCGCGCAGCTGGTGATACTGCTCCAACGCCTGCTGACGGCGACCGCCCGCGGCGAACAACCGCATCAACGCGCGATGGACCTCTTCGTGCAGCGGATCGATCACGACCGCCCGCTCGAGCACCTCGATAGCCGCCGGCGCGTCCCCATCCTCGGCCAACCGGGCCGACAGCTCAAGCAGCAACCCAAGATGCGCCTCGCTCACCGCCTCCCGCCGAGCGACCGCCCACCCCTCGTAGCGATCCTCAGGCAGAAGCTCACCGCCATACAGCCCGACCGCGGCACGATAATCCGACAGCTCGCCAGTTTCGCGCGCGCGGGCGACCGCCGCCTCGAAGACGTCGACGTCGACCTCGACCCCCCCGCTCGAATACAGCACCAGCATGTCGTCCCGCAACGGGAGAACCGCCGACGCCTCGGCGCCGGCCGCCTCCAGCGCCCGCCGGGCGACATACAACGCCTGATGAAAATTGTTGGCCGCCCCCTCAGGCGCCCGCTCAGGCCACAACAACTCAGTCGCCTGCTCCCGATGAACCCGACGCTCAGGCGCCAGCGCAAGCAGCTTCACCAGACTCTTGGCCTTACGTAGCCGCCACGCCCCCTCCGGCACAACCTCTCCGCCGACGCTGACCGCGAAGGCCCCGAACAGCCATATC
This sequence comes from uncultured Solirubrobacterales bacterium, assembly GCA_963796885.1. Classification (GTDB taxonomy): domain Bacteria; phylum Actinomycetota; class Thermoleophilia; order Solirubrobacterales; family Solirubrobacteraceae; genus Palsa-465. The sequence continues at coordinate 179,059 of CAWCNP010000014.1, read as the reverse complement.
CGCACGGCCCTGTCCATGTGCTGCTAACCCATGCTACGGAAGCCCGGGGCCCTAAACGAACCCCGCCCGGCGGGCCGGGACGACCTGCCGAGCGCAGAGCCCTCCACCGGTGCCGTCGTCGCAGGCAGAGGAACGTTCGAGCCCGCCGGCGGCTGGCGCGGCAACCACCACAACGACGTACCGATCTTCATCTACAGCCGCCGGGAGCCGGGCATCGACATCAGCCAGTGGCCGCTGGTCACCTATCTGAAGGACGTCGAGGCGGCGATCACCCGGGCCAGGCAAGCTGCCGCCGACAAGAACGTCCTTGTCCATGGTGCCGGCCCGTGGGGAACAATGGAACGAAAAGTCACGATAAGAACCGTGATGGCGGGTGGGACGCGCGCGGAGATGTGGCTGCTCGGGGTCGTGAGCGGGAGCGTGCTTGATGTCTACGAGCGTCGCTGCTGCCCCTGCGGCTGCCGGACGCTCAGGGGTAGACGAAGCCGATTTCGAGGAGGTGCCAGGCGTCGTTGAGGCGCGCTGCGGTGATATGCATCGACCAGCCGGGGCGGGCGAGGTTGCTGGCTTTGCGCGGCACGGTGATCGGACCGACTCCGCCCTCGAACCAGATCCGTCCGGGCTCAACATCGGTGATGGCGAGGTAGTCCTCGACCCAGTCTTGCTCGGCGACTTGGTCGGGGTTGATGTCGGGCGCGTTGGCTGCGAGGTCGTGCAGCATCATCCCGAGGCGGTCGGCGATCGGGAGGTCGCGCGAGGCCTCGTGTGCACGATCGTTGGCGTCTTCCGCGGACTGCTCATCGATGTAACTGTGCTGTGAGAGCCAGCGCACGAGCTTGCCGGTGACGGTGCCTGATGCTTTGAGCAGCTCTTGGCTGGCGAACACCTTGCGGACCATGAAGTCGCCGAGGAACACTCCGAGGTGGTCGGGGATCTTCTCCGGTCCGAACAGCCGGCAGAACGCTCCTTCTTCGTTGGTCTCGACCTCCTTCTCCCAGCGCTGCCGCTCGTTCTCATCCAGCCACGGGTAGGCGTAGCCGTCGAGGCTGTGGCGCAGCAGCTGCACGACGTCCTGGTAGCGGCGAAACGTCTTCTCGGACAGCCGCTCGCGCTGGTCTGCCAGGAACCGGTCGAGCGCGTCGTCGATCGTCACATGATTTGTGGAGGTCGCCATTGTCACGCAGAACCGTATAGCCGCGGCGCGACGGAACGCTCGTGCTGGAGGCGACCGGAGCGTGGTGCTGTCTGCTCGCGCGAGCCGGTCATCCAGTTGCGTGAGATCGCTCTCGCCGCCGATGCGTGGGAGGATCGGTCCCGCGCGGCGGTTTGCTTATCGTGGCGCGGATGCCGGTCGAGTTCTTATCGGATGCGGAGGCGGCCGCGTACGGCCGCTATGACGGCGGCCCGTCGCGCGAGGAGCTCGATCGCGTGTTTTTTCTCGATGACGCCGACCGGGAGCTGGTCGACCGCCGCCGCGGGGAGCACAACCGGCTGGGGTTCGCGTTGCAGCTGACCACGGCGCGGTGGCTGGGCGCGTTCCTGCCCGATCCGACCGCCGTCCCGGAAACGGTGTTGAACTACGTCGCCGGGCAGCTGGAGATCGGGGATCCGTCGTGCGTGGGCCGGTATCTGGAGCGCCGCCCGACGCGGTTCGATCACGCGGAGGAGATCAAGCGCGCGTGCGGGCTGCGGGAGTTCGCGCAGGCGCGGTCGCAGTTCGAGGAGTGGCTGTGGGTGCGGGCGTGGATGACCGGTGACGGCCCGCGAGCGATCTTCGCCGACGCGGTCGGGTGGCTGCGCGAGCGCGACGTGCTGCTGCCGGGCGTGACGACGCTGGTGCGGCTTGTCGCGAAGGCGCGGGCGGACGGCGACGAGCGGTTATGGGACACGCTCGCAGCGATCCCGACCTTGCATCAGGCGCGGGTGTTGGACGGGCTGCTGGACGTCGCGGATGTATCCCGGTTCTCTGACCTTGAGCGGTGGCGCAAGGGTCCAGCCGATCCAACCGGGAAGAGCCTCAGGCTGTCGCTGCGCCGTGTCGCGGAGATCCACGAGCTGGGTATCGACGCGAGCCGGGCGAGGGCGCTGGTGCCCGCGAGGCGGCTCGTGGAACTCGCCAGGTATGGGATGGCGGCGAAGGCGCCGCGGCTGCGCCGACATCCCCCGGCGCGTCGCGTCGCGACGCTGTTGGCGACGGTGGTGCATCTGCAGGCCTCCTCGATCGATGATTGCCTTGAGCTGTTTGACCTGTTGATGGTCACCGAGCTTCTCGGGAAGGCCGAGCGCGAGACCGACAAGCAGCGCGCCCGCGATCACCCGAGGCTCGCCAGGGCCTCGCTGAAGCTCGCCGCGGCCGTCGGCAAGCTTCTGGACGCGGCCAGCTCCGGGCAGCCGGTGGATTTCGCAGAGGTGTGGGACCAGATCGAGGAGGTGGTTCCCAGAGAAAAGCTGCGCGCCGCCGTTAACGTCGTCCAGGAGCTGGTGCCTTTCGACGACGAGGACGACGAGGGCGAGATCCGCAAGCGGCTCGCCGAGCGGATCCGGCTGGTCAGCGGCTTCCTGCGCGAGCTGACCGAGGTGATCGAGCTCGGCGCGTCGCCGGAGGGCGTCTCGGTGCTGGCGGAGATGCGACGTCTCCCCGGGCTGATGGGCCGGCGCCAGCTCAAGGCCGAGGACATCAACGACGGGCTGGTGCGCGGGTCGTGACGGCGGCTGGTGTACGGCCACCCCGCTGACGGGGCGGTGGATCGGAACGCGTACGTGTTCTGCGTGCTGACCCAGTTCCACCGCCAGCTGATGCGCCGTGAGATCTACGCGCCCGGATCCTCGCGGTGGCGTGACCCGCGCGCGCAGCTGTTGGATGGGGAGGCGTGGGCGAACGCGAAGGACCCGGTGCTCAGGGCGCTGTCGCTGCCCGAGAACCCCGACCGGCTTCTCGATGAGCACGCCCGCACGCTCGACACCGCGTACCGAGAAGTGTCTGCGCGGCTTGGTCCGGACGCGAAGGTGACCGTCGACGACGAGGGCAAGCTGCACGTCAGCGCGCTCAAGGCGATCCCGGATCCCGCGAGTCTGGTCGAGCTGCGCGGGCTGCTGGAGGGGATGGTTCCCAGGGTCAGCGTGCCGGAGGCGATCCTCGAGGTGATGTCCTGGCACCCCGAGTTCGTGCAGGCGTTCACCTCCGTGTCCGGCGGGCGCACCCGCCTCCAAGACCTGGACGTCACCGTGGCGGCGTGCCTGTCGGCGCACGCGATGAACATCGGGTTTGACCCGGTCGTCAAGCGGGGCGTCGCGACGCTCGAGCGCGGCCGGGTCAGCCACGTCGAACAGAACTACATGGGCGCCGAGATCTATAAAGCCGCCAACCCGTTCCTGGTTGACGGGCAGGCCGGGATCCCGCTCGCGCGGGCGTGGGGTGGCGGCATGGTCGCGGGGATCGACGGGATGCGGTTCATCGTCCCGGTCCCGTCGATCTACGCGCGCCCGAACCGCAAGTACTTCGGTGCCAAACGCGGCGTCACCCTGCTCAACGTGATTTCAGACCAAGCGATGGGCCTGGCCGCGAAAGTGGTGTCCGGCGCCCCAAGGGACTCGCTGCACATGCTCGACGTGATCTTCAGCCAGGACCACGGCCAGCGCCCCGACGTGCTCGTGGCAGACAGCGGCTCTTACAGCGACCTCGTCTTCGGACTCTCAAGCCTGCTGGGGATCGAGTACCGCCCCGAACCGGCCGACCTCCCCGACCAGCGCACCTGGCGAATCGACAAGCATGCTGACTACGGGCCGCTGAATACCGCCGCGCGCGGCCGGATCGACCTCGAGCGGATCCGCCGCCACTGGCCCGACATCCTCAGGATCGTGGCGTCGATCTACACCGGCGCCGTGCGCGCCCACGACGTGATCCGGATGCTGCAGCGCGACGGGAACCCGACACCGCGGCGAGGCGATCCAAGCCTACGGGCGGATCTTCAAGAGCCTTCACATCCTCGCCTACCTCGACGACGAGGCATACCGGCGCGACATCAAAGCGATCCGCAACCTCCAAGAAGGCCGCCACTCGCTCGCCCGCAAGGTCTTCCACGGCAACAAGGGCGAGCTCTACCAGCGCTACCACACCGGCATGGAGGACCAGCTCGGCGCGCTCGGCCTGGTGCTCAACTGCATCGTCCTGTGGAACACCGTCTACATGAACGCCGCCCTGGAGCAGCTCCGCGCTCGCGGCCACCCCGTCCGCGACGAGGACGTCGCCAGGCTCTCGCCGTTCATCCGCCACCACCTGCGCGTGCACGGCGACTACTCGTTCCTGCTCCCCGATCTCGCCGGCGCGCTCAGGGACCTGCGCGACCCGACCAGCCCCCACTACGAACCCAACGACGAGGACCAGGATTCAGCCGACGAATGAGAGCCCCGGACCCGTGCCGGCCCGAACAAGTGATAATCAACCATTATCCCGTACATCAGTCCACATCACCACGGCTGGCAAAGGGGATCCGCGACCAGCTTGGTGCGGGACTCCCGCACGTTATCCGGTACATCAACCGTCATCCGAGCTGACCAGCGCAGATGAGCACACGAAAGATCACGGCGATCCGCAGCAGACCGGTCACGCTCCAAGCCGCGGTCGACGCGTTCCTCTCATCGCCACGATGCGAAAACGCCAACACCTGTCGTGCGTACGCGACCGTCCTCGAGAAGGTGGCCGCACAGCTCGACCCCGCGTGCGAGCTCGCCGACGTCGACGACAGCGAGATCAGCCAGGCCTTGCATGAGCTCTGGGATGATGCCGCGCCGTCGACGTGGAACCGCAACCGCGCCGCGGTCGGCTCCTGGCTTTCCTGGTGTCAGACCACAAAACGCTGGCCGGCGCCGGCGCTCCCGTCCGACTGCGAGCGCCGCGCCGAGCACGCCGACCGTACGCATGATCTGCCCAAGCGATCGATCGATCGCCAGCTCTCTCGCCGCGACATCTCGCTGCGGGAGAAGACGCTGTGGCGGATGCTGTATGAGACCGCGGCGCGCGCCTCGGAGATCCTCGCTCTCGACGTCGAGCAGCTCGACCTCGCCAACCGCCGAGCACCCGTCCGCTCCAAAGGCGGCGAGACCGAATGGGTGCACTGGGGCACCGGCACCGCCCACCTCCTTCCACGACTCCTCCGGCTTCCCGACGGCACGAGTCGCACCAGCGGACCGCTGTTCCTCGCCAACCGAAAGCCAACGCCCGCTCGTCAGCCACCGCCGCGCGATATCTGCCCGCACACCGGCCGGCCCCGGCTCGGATACGACCGCGCCCGTGTCCTCCTGCAGCGCTACACGGGCTGGCGATTGCACCAGCTCAGGCACTCCGCCGCCACCCACCTCGGCGAGAACAAGGTCCCGCTGCAGCTGATTATGGCCAAGACCCGGCACCGCTCGCCGCGCACCGCGATGCGTTACGTCCATCCCGGCGCCGCCGCGGTCGCCGAGGTCACCGAGCTGCTCGACCCGCCCAGCCGAACGAGATAGGAGGCCCAGTCCTCGGGAAGCTGCCCCCATGAGTCAATAGCCCTCGCTTCCGCTCCCGCAATGCAAACGACAGCAAACCGATCCACCGAGCCGCTCTCGCCGGTGCTCAGGAGCAGCAGCGTCGTCGAGGCTGCTGGATCCCGATCAAAGGGGCAGCCTGTGTTCGGCTGCTGAGAGCGCCGATTGCTGCTCGGCGATCAACACATGCGTCGGGGTTGCGCTGGGGATCTGACCGGTCACAAATTTCGGTGTTGTTCGATATGCGTGTCATGCGTTGGTCGGATGCCGATGATGCCGCGTTGCTCGCCGCGAGCCGGTCGGAACCTGATGCGTTCATGGTGTTCTATCGGCGCTATGAGTCCGCGGTGATCGGCTACATGCTGCGCCGGACCGGGAACACCGAGCTCGCGGTTGATCTCGCGAGCGAGGTGTTCGCCGAGGCGCTCGCGTCAAGTCGCCGCTACCGGCCGGAGAAGGACTCCGCGGCGGCCTGGCTGTTCACGATTGCGCACCACGTCCTGACCGACAGCCTGCGCCGTGGCCAAGTCGACGCTCGCGCGCGCCGTCGGCTTGGGATCCGGGACGCGATCGTCTACAGCGACGATGATCTTGAACGGATCGAGTCGCTTATCAGCCAGTCTGGCTGGGCGACTCGGCTGCTTGAGGCACTGCCCGAGGAGCAGCGCAGTGCGGTGCATGCGCGGATCGTCGAGGAGCGCTCCTATGCCGACATCGCACGCGAGCTGAAGGCGTCCGAGCTCGTCGTTCGCAAGCGCGTGAGCCGCGGGCTGTCTGCCCTGCGCTCACAGACCAAGGAGTTGCCATGACGATCCTGCCCGAGTTCCACGATCAGCTGTACGCCGCCGCTCAGCGTCACGCACGACGCCGGCTGCCACGACCCAGGATCGCGCTCCCCGGGCAGCTCGGGACGATCGTCCTGACCGGGCTCTCGACCGCGGTCGTGATCGCCGTCGCAGCCGTATTGCTGAGCGCCCACGGGGTCGGCCCGAGCCGAGTGCCCACCTCCAAGCCACCGAGCGTCGCGAATTCGCGCACAGAGCTCCTTCATACGCTCGCGGCGCTGCGAACCCCGCAAACCGCGGCCAGCCGGCGGATAGCCACGATTCTGATGCAGGCCCCAAGCAACCAGATAGACCAGGGGTACCCGCGGGTCGACGGTCCGCTCATGCGCTCGGTGGGTCTAGCTTCGGGAGGCGCGGTCACACTCGTCCCAACGACCTTCCGGCAGACGACGCGGCACTATCACGGGCCCGACAAGCGGGTGACGTTCACGCTCCACGGTCGGCGGATCGAAGGGCTCGCTGTCTTGCTGCGCCTCCCCGGCACAGCCGCCGTCGAGGCCTCCCCGTCAAGCGTGGACGCGCTACGAGCGCGCGGGGTCAACGTCTTCACCTATGTCCACCACCAGAACACCGGGGTGGTCGTCGTGCCCGACGGCGTGACAACCGTCAGGCTCAGCAAATTCCGCGTCACCTCTCGCGTCCGCGTCGATCCGACGTCGATCCCCGCCGTCATCGCGTCCGTCCACGACAACATCGCCCTCTTCCACGTCGTCGCCCCGACCGTCACGACCCACGGCGGACTTCCCGGCGTGGGTGCGAGCGGCATGTACAGCACCGGCGCTGACGTCCGTATGACCTGGTTCGGGCCACAGGGCCAGGTCCTCAAACAAACGACGATCGACAACATCGCGTTCAACTTCATCGCTCAAGCCCGATACTGACGCGACCAACTGCCTCATCGCCAAGACCCGTCCGGGTCGCTCACGATCTTCGGTGTGGACGAGGGGCTCGCGCCAGTGGCGCGGAGACTGCGAGCGACCCGCGACGAAGCCTCACCGCCGTCAACCGACGCGTTCTAAGACGCTCTGCCGCCCTCGACCAGCCCCGCTCGACTGATAGCACCCCTCAAAGGGAGCCAACCGCCACCCCCGACCGACCATCACCCGATCAGCCAACCGCGCAAATAGCGACCCACCCTTGACATAGAAGCGAGCTTGGGGCTACGAGCGACAGCGGCATGGGCACGGGCCGCCATCCGCAACCGCCCGTCAGACCGGGACTGCTGGTTGTCGATCAAGGGGGCAGCGGCAAGCTGGTGCCGAGAGGATCGATGATCGAGCATTGAAGATGCAGGGTCGTAGAGTAGGAGCCGACCGGAGCCTGTCAGCGGCGCAGCGGGCCGAAGTTCGTCCAACGGTCCTGGGATTGCTCGAACCAGGCAAGGATGTCGAGAGCCACGGACTGCTGCCGGTCGTCTGCCGCCTCACCGAAGCCCATCGAGTCCTGCTCGATCTGATTGAGAAGCTGGGCGATCTCACTGGAGGAGGCGCCTTGTCTCAGTGCAGAGACGATCTGCGGTGCAAAGGAGTCGTATTCGTCGGCCGCGGCTGGAAAAGCACCGGCTATGCCGATGGGATCCCATCTCCAGTGGAGCAGCTGGCGCAGCTCGAACTCCCCGGTTTCCTTCCACCACCGGGCGAATTGCTCGGTGCTCAGGCGCTCTCCGTCGGTGGCCATCGTGTGAGCGTACGCCCAGGCGCATTGGGACTCCCTGCCACGCCTGTAGCTCGAGACAGCCTGCGGAATGGACGACGCGCCCGGAGCGCCGCGACGCTCCTTCCCGTATTCGATCTACGGGGCAGCGGAATCCGCTGGAGCATGTGGCTGAGCCGTCGGGTGTCGTGCCTAGCCTTTCACGGCTATGCCCAGGGGGAGCCGCCGCCATACCCGCACTGAAGTCCTCGCTCACGATGTGCGGATGCGCGTGCGCTGGGACAAAGCGCACGACATCGTTAGCTTTGCGGTGCTTCTCCAGTACGAGACCGGACCCTCTCTGTCAACGTCCGGCGAGGCGCTCACCATCGAGGAATCAATGAACCTTGAGGGCGAGAACGGAGCACGCCGGACATGGAGACGAGCACGAATGGAGCTGGAGCAGCGGTTGAGGCTGCTGCCGCCGGCCGCGAAGACCAGCTTGGCGTAGCTGAGCTGGGATTCGGGGCCGGCGGGCGCGCCGCGCCCGAGGGGGTCGGCGGTCCCGGGGAGGTCCCTGATCCAGAGCTGGTCGAGCAGGCCAAGCGCCGCTCGTTCACCGCCGAGTACAAGGCGAAGATCCTTGCCAAGGCTGATGCGTGCACCCGTCCGGGTGAGGTCGGCGAGCTGCTGCGCCGCGAAGGGCTGTACACGTCGCATCTGACGTACTGGCGCAAGCAGCGCAAGGACGGCGCGCTGAAGGAGCTCGGCAAGCCACGCGGGCGCAAGCCAGCCGACAACCGCGACGCTCAGATCGCGGCGCTGACGCGGCGGGCGGAGCGCGCGGAGACCGAGCTGGCGAAGATGAAGCGCGTTGTGGAGATTCAGGGAAACGTCTCGGCGCTGTTGGAAGAGATGCTCGGATCGGGCAGCGCGCAGAGGAGCACCGAGCGATGATCGCGGCCACCGTCGAGGAGCTGACGCCGATCATCGGCACCAGGCCGGCGTGCCGGGCGTTGGGCGCGTCAGTGGCGACGATGTACCGTCGCCGGAGGCCGCCCGAGCCCAGAACGCCCAAGCCGCGGCCGACACCGGCCAGGGCGCTGACAGCGCCCGAGCGCCAGCAGGTGCTCGACGTGCTGCACTCCGAGCGGTTCGTCGACGTCTCCCCGGAGGAGACCTACGCGACGCTGCTGGACGAGGGCACCTACCTGTGCTCGACGCGAACGATGTACCGGGTCCTCGCCGGCCACCACGGCGGTGTCCGGGAGCGGCGTGCTCAGCTCACCCACCCGCCCTACGCCAGGCCCGAGCTGCTCGCCACGCGCCCGAACGAGCTGTGGTCCTGGGACGTGAGCAAGCTGAAAGGTCCGGCGAAGTGGACCTGGTTCTACCTGTATGTCATCCTCGATGTCTTCAGCCGCTACATCGTCGGGTGGACGGTGCAGTACAGGGAGAACGCCCAGCTCGCGATGGCGCTGATCGAGCAGGCGACCGAGCAGCAGCAGATCACGCCGAAGATCCTGACGCTGCACGCCGACCGCGGCGCGCCGCAGCGCGCCAAGCCGGTGGCCTTTCTCCTCGCGGACCTCGGGGTTGGTTCACAATGCACCTCCAGGGTCAGTCGTTGATCAGTAGGTCCAACGGCGCGGCGGGAACCTTGATTCTTAGGCCTTTTCGTTGGCCGTTGGTGACGTGGATCGCGTCGAGTTCGCCGCGTTGGACCTTGTGCAACACGGTCTGGCGGGCGCACGCGAGGCGGCGGGCGGCTTCATTGAGCGGCACGTACCCGTCGGGGACCTCAGGCACGAACCGGGCGCGGACATCGCCGGTGAGCCGGATCCGCCAGTGCGCGCCCGCGGTGGTCTGCTCGGCGGGCAGCAGGCCGGTGTTGATCCAGCGGCGGATCGTGTGCACAGACACGCCGAGCTCCTCGGCAGCGCGCTCGATGCTGAGCAGCTCGCTGTTGGGGTCCGGTGGCGGGGCGGCGGGGATGCCGGCGTGTCTGCGGATCCCGCGGACGCGTCCCTCGGTGAACGGCAAGCCGGTCCCCGTCAGTCGGCCTTGACGGTTGAGGATCCCGGCGATCTCCCGGTCGCAGTGATGCTCTGCGAGACGGCGGATCAGCTCGAGCGTGTCCTCGGCGACGCGGCCCTCCAACCTGCCGGGCACCTTCAGCGGGAAGCTCAGTTCAGTCCGCGCGCCGCCCTGCCACTGCACCTCGACCGCGGCGCGATGCTTGTCGTGGTCCGCGGTGACGATCACCTCGCCGATCAGCGTGCGCAGCAGCTCCTTGCGGTCACGATCGCTGGTCGTCTCAGCGGCCCATACTCTCGGTAGCTCGCGTGCGAGCGCCACAAGCGCTTCGCGTTCGTGATCGGTCAGCGGCAGCGGACGGGCGCGCTCGAGCTGGGCGAGCTTCCCCCGCTCACGCTCGAGGTCAACGAGCGCTGCTTCGAGGGCCCGCTCAAGCGTGCGAGCGACGAGCCGGTTCTCCGGCTCGCACGCGTCGTACTTCCGCTGCGCGCGGTCAGCCTCGTACTGGGCGCGCTCGACCGCGAGTCGCTGCCCCGAGAGCCGCTGCTCGTGCTGCTCTTCGAGCTCGCGGATCGCGCCGGCGGTCGCCGCGATCCCGGCGGGCGCGGCCGCTTCCAGGAACGCGCCGGTGACCATCTTCTCCAACCTCGCGCCGCCGACGGTCTGGCACGCCTTTCCGGTCGCGTGCATGTCGCGCCCGCGGGAGCATGCGTACCGTCGGACCTTCCCGCCAATGCCGGAGTACGCGACCTGCATCTTGCGCCCGCACCGTCCGCAGCGCACCAACCCCTGCAAGAGCGCGCGTCCCTCGCGCGCGGCGCCGCCGCCTTCCCCGCGCGGGTTCACGTTCGCTCGCAGCCGTGCGAGCGTCGCGAGGTACTCATCCCAGCTGACATACCCAGGATGGTGATCGGGAAGGCAGACAGACCACTCCTCGATCGGGAGAGCAACCCGGCTGACGCGCACCTGCCCGTGCTCGTCGACGCGCTTGACCTGCCGCTGGCGGCCATACACGAACGCGCCCGCATACGCAGGGTTCGTCAGGAAGTCGTGAACCGCGCTATAGCTCGCGCGCGCCCACCGGATCCGTCGCTGCCCGATCGAGCGGCGCGGCAACTTCTGGCCTTCGCTGATCAGCTCGAGCAGGACCTGCCGTGCCGAGCCGAGCTGACGCCACAGGCAGATCACCCGCTCGATCGCGTGTCGGACCTGCTCATCGGCACTCAGCACGATCCGGTCGTCCTCGTCGCGGTCAAGCCCGACCGGTAACGGCAGCCGCAGCTCGCCACGCTTGGCCTTGTTGAGCAGCCCGCCGACCAATCGTGCGCGGATGAAGTGCAACTCCGCCTCTGACATCGTGCCCTTCAGCCCGAGCAGCAGCCGGTCGTTGAAGTCCGCGGGCGAGTACACGCCGTCGCTGTCGGCGATCAACGTCCCCGTCAACGCGCACAGATCGAGCAGCCGGTGCCAGTCGGCCGAGCACCGCGCGAGTCTCGACGTCTCCAACGCGAGGATCAGCCCAACCTGGCCGAGGCCGACCTCGGCCACCAGCTCCTTGAACCCGAGCCGCCCGTCGCTACTCGCACCCGAGCGGCCCGTGTCCTCGTCGACGACCGCGACCGCCCCGGCCGGCCACCCCAGCTCGACCGCCCGGTCCCGCAACCCGTACTGCCGCGCCGCGGACTCCAGGTTGCGCTCGACCTGCCCGACCGAGGACTGCCGGACATACACCACCGCCCGCCGCCGACGGTGATCATCGGTGATCTTCCCGAGCTCACTCATCACGCGCTGCCTCCACCAGTCGCGCGACGAGCCGCGCCAGCCGCAGCGCGATCTCCTGCTGACTCGCTAGCGGCAGCGTCTCCCACACCGCCGCCGGCACGACCGTCTCGCTCATCACCAGCGCCAACTGACCGGACATCTCCACCTCCGTTTCCGCTGGAGGCTCGACCCCGCCCCGGACAACGCTCCAACACGCCCGCCAGCCGCTCGCCCCACAACCGCCACGCCTCCGGCGTCGCGACCGTCCCCAACCGCGGATCAACCACCCGCCGCGACGGCAGATCCGTCCACCGCGCCGGGATCGTCCCCGAACTCCCGTCCACCAGCCGGCAGATCAGCGCCGTCTCGCCATCCTCCGTCCGCCACCCCAGCACGTCCAGCTCGACATCCCGCAGATCGCCCGGCGCGGCCACCAGCCGCACCCGCTCCGGCAAAACATCCACAACATGAGTAGTGCGACACAACGTCGCTCGGTATCACGAAAACGCATTCGCGTCCGTACACCTCGAGTGATAATCCCTACTCGGAGTCGAACTTCAAGACGCTGAAGTACCGGCCCGAGTTCCCCGCCCGGTTCGACGACATCGACCGCGCCCGCGGTCACTGCCGCGTGTTCGTCGACTGGTACAACCACGTCCACCGCCACTCCGGGATCGGGCTGATGACCCCCGCCGCAGTGCATTACGGACACGCCAAGCAACTGCACGCCGACCGCGCCGTCGTGCTCGATGCCGCCTACCAGCAGCACCCGGAACGGTTCGTCCGCAAGCCGCCGGTCCCGCCGGAGCTGCCGACCGCCGCCTGGATCAACAAGCCGGCCGATACGAAGGAGGTCGCTCACTAAATTCCACACCAAAGCGTCTCACCGGGCTTGACAGGCTCCGGGAGGCGGTTGGCGGAACGTTGAGCTTTACGACTGCAGCCATTCAGGCCAGAACGATCGACACCGATACAGTCGAGAAGGCTTGAAAGGAGCACGGCAGAACTTCCACCACGGGACTCCGGCAGAAGCGTTTCGGGCAGCCGTGGAGTTGATCCGCGAGAACTACGAGAGGATGATTGAGGAATGGCAACGGTAGATCGGATCTGGCAGTCGCCAGCATCAGCCGCTGCCTCGCGCGCCGTTGATGCCGACATCGAGGCATCGGTTGATGGGCGCGAGCTCCATCCAGATGGCACAGTGTTCATCCCGGAGGATCTCGCAACTCCTCAGATGATTGAGACGTACCGGCGGGACGGATCGCATGTCGCTGTGGTCTCGGAGACTGGCTCGATTCGACTCCTTCGACCACGGCTGCGACCTGAGGAGAAGTTGATCATCGCTGCCTTGGCAGCAGCTGCGTTGCTATGGCTGACTAGGTCTCGCTCAGCTGGAATGCGCTGAACGAGCGTCCGTCAGCCTTCCGGTCCTCGATCAAGCTGACAGGATCGAGCTACGCTCAGACGATGGTTCGGACCATCCCGATTGTGAGCAGGGAAGAGCTTGAGCAGCTGTCTACCAAGGCCCTGCTTGGACGCCTCGCGCGACTCCGCTCACTCGAAGACGCGCCCGACGGATCGACTTGGACCGCCGATGAGATCGCCGCTGCGACAGGGATTGCGTTCAAGCAAACCCTCGACTGGCAGCACGCCTACAACGACGTCAAAGCGATGCTCGGCCTTCGCGAGAACGTCCCGAGTGGAGCGGACCGCCGCCAATCCCGGCACGCGCGCGCTGCGCGCAACAACACCAGCGAACACCGCCCCGGCCGCTGAGCACGATCCTCCGGGCGCGCTATCACTGCCGGATCTCGGGGCATGAAAATACGAAGGCAGGAAGTCGTGTCGTGGTCGCGTAGTTGACGTGATCGGGACAGGGGCTTTCTGGGAGAACGCAGTGTGGGTAGGCCGTTTTGATCGATGGGCTTCGAGCCCGGGCTTTTCGGTGGCCGCCCCTGCGACTTGCCCCGATTGTGCTGCGAGCACGTATCCGTCTGTGTCGTTTGCCCGCTGCTTCTCCCATTCATTCAACGTTAGGAGGCTGGTCGTGAAGGCGATCGGTAGAGCGATCGGGTTGGACGTGCCGGAGCCTGTCAAGCCCGGTGAGACGCTTTGGTGTGGAATTTAGTGAGCGACCTCCTTCGTATCGGCCGGCTTGTTGATCCAGGCGGCGGTCGGCAGCTCCGGCGGGACCGGCGGCTTGCGGACGAACCGTTCCGGGTGCTGCTGGTAGGCGGCATCGAGCACGACGGCGCGGTCGGCGTGCAGTTGCTTGGCGTGTCCGTAATGCACTGCGGCGGGGGTCATCAGCCCGATCCCGGAGTGGCGGTGGACGTGGTTGTACCAGTCGACGAACACGCGGCAGTGACCGCGGGCGCGGTCGATGTCGTCGAACCGGGCGGGGAACTCGGGCCGGTACTTCAGCGTCTTGAAGTTCGACTCCGAGTAGGGATTATCACTCGAGGTGTACGGACGCGAATGCGTTTTCGTGATACCGAGGTCCGCGAGGAGAAAGGCCACCGGCTTGGCGCGCTGCGGCGCGCCGCGGTCGGCGTGCAGCGTCAGGATCTTCGGCGTGATCTGCTGCTGCTCGGTCGCCTGCTCGATCAGCGCCATCGCGAGCTGGGCGTTCTCCCTGTACTGCACCGTCCACCCGACGATGTAGCGGCTGAAGACATCGAGGATGACATACAGGTAGAACCAGGTCCACTTCGCCGGACCTTTCAGCTTGCTCACGTCCCAGGACCACAGCTCGTTCGGGCGCGTGGCGAGCAGCTCGGGCCTGGCGTAGGGCGGGTGGGTGAGCTGAGCACGCCGCTCCCGGACACCGCCGTGGTGGCCGGCGAGGACCCGGTACATCGTTCGCGTCGAGCACAGGTAGGTGCCCTCGTCCAGCAGCGTCGCGTAGGTCTCCTCCGGGGAGACGTCGACGAACCGCTCGGAGTGCAGCACGTCGAGCACCTGCTGGCGCTCGGGCGCTGTCAGCGCCCTGGCCGGTGTCGGCCGCGGCTTGGGCGTTCTGGGCTCGGGCGGCCTCCGGCGACGGTACATCGTCGCCACTGACGCGCCCAACGCCCGGCACGCCGGCCTGGTGCCGATGATCGGCGTCAGCTCCTCGACGGTGGCCGCGATCATCGCTCGGTGCTCCTCTGCGCGCTGCCCGATCCGAGCATCTCTTCCAACAGCGCCGAGACGTTTCCCTGAATCTCCACAACGCGCTTCATCTTCGCCAGCTCGGTCTCCGCGCGCTCCGCCCGCCGCGTCAGCGCCGCGATCTGAGCGTCGCGGTTGTCGGCTGGCTTGCGCCCGCGTGGCTTGCCGAGCTCCTTCAGCGCGCCGTCCTTGCGCTGCTTGCGCCAGTACGTCAGATGCGACGTGTACAGCCCTTCGCGGCGCAGCAGCTCGCCGACCTCACCCGGACGGGTGCACGCATCAGCCTTGGCAAGGATCTTCGCCTTGTACTCGGCGGTGAACGAGCGGCGCTTGGCCTGCTCGACCAGCTCTGGATCAGGGACCTCCCCGGGACCGCCGACCCCCTCGGGCGCGGCGCGCCCGCCGGCCCCGAATCCCAGCTCAGCTACGCCAAGCTGGTCTTCGCGGCCGGCGGCAGCAGCCTCAACCGCTGCTCCAGCTCCATTCGTGCTCGTCTCCATGTCCGGCGTGCTCCGTTCTCGCCCTCAAGGTTCATTGATTCCTCGATGGTGAGCGCCTCGCCGGACGTTGACAGAGAGGGGCACCTGGATTTCTGTGAGATCGCGATCTGCGAGGAGGGGAAGGTTCGCTCGGCGGGTCGGGTGGCGTCGACGCCGGAGGCGCTGAAAGTGTTGGCTGAGAGCTTGTTGCCGACGGACAGGGTGGCGTTGGAGGTGACCGGGAGCTCGTGGGAGATTTTGCGGATCCTCGAGCCGCATGTGGCGCGGGTGATCGTGGTCAGTCCTGATGACACGGGGATCCGCCAGGCGCGCGCGAAGACCGATCGGCTGGACGCGCGGACGCTGGCGAAGCTGTTGTGGGGCGGGGAGCTTGACGGGGTGTGGACGCCGGATGAGCTCACGCGCGTGTTGCGCCGCCGCCTGGCGCGTCGTGAGCAGCTGGTGCGGTCGCGCTCGCGCGCGAAGAACGAGGTTCACGCGGTGCTGATGCGCCGCCTGAAGGGCCGCCCGCCGGTCAGTGACCTGTTCGGGGTGGGTGGCCGTCAGTGGCTGCGGCGGTTGGAGCTGCCGGTCGAGGAATGTGAGACGGTCGAGGGGTGCATGCGCCACGTCGAGTTTCTCGACGCGGAGATCGCCGAGGTCGAAAGATTGATCGCCCGCCAGATGCTCTCCTGCTCTGATGCCAGGCGGCTGATGAGCGTGCCGGGCGTGAACGTGATCTGCGCGGCGTCGTTCCTGGCGGCGATCGGTGACATCCGCCGGTTCAAGACGTCCCGGCAGCTGGCCGCGTATCTCGGCCTTGACCCGAAGGTCCGCCAGTCCGGCCGCGAGCCCGCGCGTAGCGGGCGGATCTCCAAGCAGGGCTCGGCCTCAGCGCGCTGGGCGCTGGTCGAGGCGGCGTTCAGCGTCGTGCGCCAGCCCGGCCCGCTGCACGCGTTCTACGAGCGGCTGCGCGCCCGCCGCGGTCATCAGATCGCGGTCGTGGCCTCAGCGCGCAAGCTGGCGTGCCTGTTCTGGTGCCTCTTGACCCGCGAGGAGCAATACGCCCACCAGCAGCCATCGCTGACCGCCAAGAAGCTCCGCCGCCTGGAGCTCACCGCCGGCGCGAAGCGCTACGACACGAAGGCCGCCGGCGTGTGGTCAACCAACCAGGCGATGCGCGACGCCGAACGCAAGCTTGCGCTGGCGGCCGAGGCCTCCTACGTGCGGATGGTTCGCGACTGGCAAGCAACGGCACCACGAAGGGAGAGAGTGGGCGCGAGCGTGACACCGGGGCGCGCATAACAAAGCCCTCGAAGGGCAACGTCGCGCGGCAGACCACGAGCCCCTGACGTCTGCGCTTCGACACGTCATCGACTCGCGCCCACCCGGCAGCCTACAACCGCACAAGGTCGACCGCGAACGCCGGCAGCCGCCGATGCCGACCCCGCGCACCGCAAAACAGCCGAATTTGCGCCGATCGAGCGCCACCCGGCCGAAACCGAGCTCACAGGAGCCGATCTGCCGCCCTCGGAGCAGCACCCACGACCGATCCGCTGTCCGTAATCGGCCCAAAAAGTCTGCCTCGGCCCCTTGACTTTCATCCGTCGATCAACGCGGAAGCGTGACCCGCCCGCTGATGCCGCTCATTCGGACGGATGGTCTCGCCAGCGCAGCGACGCCAGGCCCAAGAAGACGAGCAATCTGGGGTTACCGACGTCGGTAGATCGCGGCGTGCATGTTCTGCCCGCCGCTTGAGGTGAAGTCGTTCCAGACGACGATCGCGTCCCCGTGAGCGTTCATTGCCGTGGCCACGCTTTGGGGTGGATGGTTGCTGTCGGTGAGGCGGTGGAGGTGCTTGAGCTTCGTGGCGGCGCCGATCGCGGCTTTCAGTGAGATCCTCGGGTTTCGGTGGGAGCTGGCGTGCTCCCAGACGAGCACGAATTGTCCGCCGGCATTCGCGGCCAACGACGGCGAGTTGATGACGTCCCCGTCCGGGACACGCCTGAGCGATACCGAACTGCGGGCGGCCGCTCGGATGGTCGTCCAGGCCACCGTCTGGTAGGGAGCCACGCCCGGATTGAGCGCGGCGATCGCCTGGGCCGGTCCGTCGGGAGTTGCAATCGGCGAGTCGCCGGAGGCCACGATCTTCCTGGCAGCACCGAACCGATGGCCGGACAAGGCGCTCGCCTGCCAGATCCCGGCGGGATAGCCGCACCCGATAGGTCCTCCGTTCATGGCGGCCGCGACCAGGATCGCCGAACCGCTGCTGGTCATCACGACGGCCGGATTGATGCAGACCGGCCTCGTCGCACCCAACCCCACCCCACGCGGCCCCGTGCAGCGCACCGCCGCCCGGCAGACACTGAGCATCACGCGCGCATTGCCGTGTCTGCTTGGTGCTCCGTGGGGACCGGTGAACGACGCTTGATCGTGCACATATGCCGCCACAAGGTCACCCCCCAGGTTTATCGAGATCTCGGTCGCCGCCGTGTCATCACCGCCGGGATGGGCGATCAGCACCGGCTTGCCGATCTTGCCCGCCGCAGTGACGAGCGCAGCCTTCAGCAACGGAAAGCCATGCCCGTACTGCTCCCACACGAGCTCCGCCCGGTTCCCCGACAACCCCGCCAGCGCAATCGGCTCGGCCTTCCGCAACCCCAAAGCCCGCTCGAGTACCACCCGGGCGCCGCGCAACACCGCCACATGAGCTTTCTCGCTGCGCCCCTCATTCCACACGACGAACGCCTCTGAGCGTGTGCCCGCCACCCACGGAGCTCCCCTCGCTACCACTCGGACCGCTCGCTAGCACCAATGGTGCCGCGAACCCTCCCGCCAGCGACCCCCAATCAACCACCACCTTCTGCCGCGTCGCCGTGACCGGCTCGACAAACGGATCACCAGGGGAAACGGACGAGCCCGCACCATATGAGACTCGCGGCGGCGGCCCCTGCAACCACCCAGCCACCACCGCGCCCTCCCCGACCATCGCCACCTGCGGCGCCGACGTGTCCTGACCAGCCGCGACCACGCTGCCAGCGGCACCCCACCGTCCAGACGGCTCCACGCCACCCCCAGCGGCCCCGGCGCCAACCGTCTCCCCGGCGACGCCAATTCGAGATCCCGTCGTCAGCCGTGCGCTCGACCCGCAGCCGACAAGCCAGACAGCCAACGTGACGATGGTGGTCAACACCCAAAATGCGCGACGCATCATGCTGTTTATACGCAGAAGACACGCTGCTGTCACATCCTGCCGCACGGCAGAACACTCTCGCTTCCGTGTGGGGCTAGGAGCGACTACCGGTCATCGATCAAGGCGGAAGCGTTCGCTGCTCGTCGATGAACGTGCCCTGGGGGCTGATGAGGAAATCGGCGTTCACCGGAGCAAACGCCCTGAGTCCTCCATCGTCTACTGCCACGATCACCCTGAGAACATCGCCGGGGCCATCAAGAACGGCCTGACGCCCGACCCGGTATCGAGCACCCGACGCGGCGAAAACCTCGACGTTCTCTGACTCGTCCAGGAGACGATCTCGCAATTCCTCATAGGACTTCGTGCGGAGCTCTCTCAACTGCTCAGCCGCAATGGTGCGCGCCTCCTCCTTGTCCATCTGCGACATCCTAGACCGCTCGGCTCCTCGATCTCGATCGACACGGCCGCCGATCAACGGAGTGAATCATCGCGCGCTTTCTGGACGATCCAGGCTCCGACGAGCGCTACCAGGAGGGCGACCAATCCGGGGATGAATAGTGTCCAGCCCCACGTCGTGGTCACCCCGACAGCCATCAAACCGAGTCCAGCCCCGCCGAGGATTAGGAGCGCAACCAGTTTGATTGACGGAGGGGGTGGCTTCGCACCCATGGCATGCATTGTCCTACTGGATCCGCCCACCCGACGCCTGCGTTTCAATCGTTGCGGAAGCGTTGCGGTCATCATTCGTCTTTGAGTTGGTGGGTGCAGCAGACTCTGTCGCATGCAACGAATCGCGATCCTGGGAAGCGGTTGGGGCTGGCAAGACGGCCTTCGCGAACCGTCTTGGAGAACTTCTCGGACTACCGGTCGTCCATCTCGACGAGCATTACTGGCAGCCCGGCTGGGTCGCCACTCCCGACGAGCAGTGGCGCGGTCACCAGCGCTGTCTGATCGCGGACGATCGATGGATCATGGACGGCAACTACGGCTCCACTCTTGATCTTCGCCTCGCACGTGCCGACACCGTGATCATCCTCGCGTTCTCACGTTGGCGCTGCCTACGGGGCGTGGGGCGTCGCTGGGCTCACCATCGCGGCCAGGCGATCCAAGCCAAGGGCTGCCCGGAGCGAGTAGAGCTCGCCTTTCTGGGATGGGTCTGGAACTACCCAACCACGGGACGAGCACGCCTCCGCGAGGCGCTCGCTCGCCACGCCAGCCACCGGCTCCGCGTGATCGAGCTACACAATCCTCGCGAGGTCCTTGGCTTCTTAACGCAGGCGCGCAGCAGATCGACATACCCCGAGAAGCGACCGGACGCACACAGCTCGTCCCGGGAGTCAGCCTCCTCCCGCAGCACTACGGCCTGACCAGCCTGACCATTATCGACGGGCGTCCACGACAGCCCGTATCGACCCCCCCTTTCGTTGCAACTGGGTATCTGCTTCGCTCCCCCGGTTCCCCGCGGAGGCTGGTCAAGCGGCCGATTTGCTGATCAGCTGCTTGTACGGGCGAGGATCCGCCGCGAGCGCACCCTCGAGCAGGCGGTAGAAGAGCAGGCCTCGGTGCCGTGCGTGTCGGCGGTTGAAACGGAACGTGAACTCGTCGAGGTAGTAGTCCAGCTGGGCATGACTGATCGCTCCCTGGTGGGTGCCGAGGACCCACCGCTTGACCAGCGAGGCGACGAGGTGCACGTGCGGGAGAGCAATGTGTGCTGGATCGCCGGTGGCCGAGACGTTGGTGACGACGTGCGTGAAGCGGTAGCGGCCGATGTCGTCATAGCCGGTCCAGGCGTCGGTGCGGACTTCGCTGCCGCGGGCGACGTGGTCGAGCACGAACTCGGTCAGCGTGTCCTGCTTGACGTTGGGGATCCGGCGCATCCGCACGCGCTCGGGCGCCTGGTCGCCCTCGACGGCGATCGCGACGATCGCCTTGTGCCCAGGGCTGCGCCCGCCAACGCTCGTATGCCGCGCCCCTACGTAGGTTTCGTCGATCTCGACGGCGCCGGAGAGCAGCTCGCGACCGGGCAGCACCATCGCGCGACGCAGCTTGTGCAGCCACGTCCAGGCGGTCTCGTAGCTGCCCAGCCCCAGCACTCGCTGAAGCCCGAGCGCCGAGACGCCCTGCTTCTGGTTGACCACGTACCAGATCGCCGCGAACCAGCTCACCAGCGGGGTGCGCGTGCCGGCGAAGGATCGTGCCGGCCGTGACCGAGGTCTCCGACCGGCACATTGCGCAGCGGCGCAGCCCGTCGCGCATCTGCCACCAATCACCATCGACCGCACCGCAGAACCGGCAGCTGAAGCCTTGCCCCCAGCGCAGTCGCTCCAGGTACCGCAGGCATGCGGCGTCGTCAGGGAACCACGCCAGCAGCTCATGCCAGTCGCGCGGGTAGTCGACGCTCGCACGCGGGTGCTGGTCGATCACGGTCACAGCTGCAAGCTAGACCGCGAGGGGGACGGAACCGGATAGCCAGTTCGTTGCAAACGCCAAGCCGCTGAGTATCGATCATTCCAGCAGCGTTCGACCTCCTCGCGAAGACCGGTCGCAGTAGGATGGGACCGTGGGCATGGAAAGTGCGCTGCCTTCGAGTCGCGGCCCGCTCCCCATCGTGAGGAGTGAGGCCGACATCCTCCCGCTCGCGCTACAGGCCGCCGCTCGAAAGGGCGATCCAAGTCCGCAACTGGTCCAGCACACGACGGGTACGAGAGAGGCTGCGACAAAGACCACGGGATCGTGGGTGCGCAGCGATCAGCTGTCATATTTGATCGCGATCCGCGGCCGCTTCACCGCCCGCCGCGGACGTGGTCCATCGATACCGCCGGAAGTACGTCACGACGACAGCAGCGAGTACATGTCCTGGACCGTCCAGGTGCTCGTGATCGACATCGAGACGGGTCGCGTGACAGACAGCGGGGGATCAAACGATTATCCCGATCTTGCATCGGTCGGCCCGGTCGTGACCGACTACCGCGCCTCTATCGGCGGTCACACCAAGGGGCACAAGTGCACACCTCCCAGAATTGATTCATCGGGGTGAGTCCAGGCCCGGCGCGGCGGTGATGCCTGGTGAAGGAGGACAAACCGAGGCCGCGCGGGGCACGGCGACCCGACCGACGAATGATCCCGCTAGTGCCGTGTCTCGGTTTTAGTTGGTGATTGCATCGAGGGTGACGCGGCCGCGGCGGACTTTCGCGAGGATCTGCTCGGCGGTTGTGGTCCAGACGAATGGTGTGGGGTTCTCGTTATGGGCGTGCAGGTAAGCCTCGATCGCGGCGATCAGGTCCGGCACGCTGTGGAACACGCCGCGTCGGATCGCCTTGTCGGTCAGCTTCCCGAAGAACCGCTCGACCATGTTCGCCCACGAGCTCGAGGTGGGCGTGAAGTGCAGGTGAAACCGTGGGTGCTTGGCCAGCCACTTCTTCACGTTGGGGTGCTTGTGGGTTGCGTAGTTGTCGAGGATCAGATGGATCTGGAGGCCCTTGGGGACCTCGCGGTCGATGATCCGCAGGAACTTCAGGAACTCGATGTGGCGGTGGCGTGGCAGGCACTCGCCGATCACTGAGCCGGTCAGCACATCGAGCGCGGCGAACAGCGTCGTGGTGCCGTTGCGCTTGTAGTCGTGGGTCATCGTCCCCGCACGCCCAGGCTTCACCGGCAGCGACGCTTGGGTGCGGTCCAGCGCCTGGATCTGGGACTTCTCGACTACCCAAACGCAGTAGATAACCGGGTGGCTGGTCGCGTGTCGGGGTCGGGATGGAGTGGCGGATGGTGACGTCGTCCTCGCCGATCAGGATCTCGCGGACGACGAGCCGGATGATCTGTTGGCGCTGCTGGATGGTCAGGTTCTCGTCGCTTGTGGAGAGGCGGGCGCGGAAGCCATCGAGTGTCTCGGTGAGCTTGAGGTAGCTCTCGGCATCGGCCAGCTCGGCGTCGAGCGCGTCGAGCTGCGCTTGGAGGGCGGCCTCGCGTTTGCGCAGCGCCGGGGTGCGGGCGCGGAGTCGTCGAGGGTGACGAGCTGTTCCTGGTAGCCGTCGAGTAGGCGTCGCAGCGCGTTTTGCGCGCGGGTGAGGTCCCGTTGGAGCGCGTCACGGCGCGTGGTGGCTGGGTGCGCCGCGCGGAGTGTCTGGAGTCGGCGGTCGATCTCGGCTTGGATCAGTGTCGGGTCGTCGAGCAGTCCGAGCACACGGGTCCAGACGAGCTCGTCGATCTCGCCCAGGCGGACGGGCCGGTTATCGCAGACGCGCCCTTCGGGGCGGCGGTGCCCGTCGGTGCCTGAGCAGCGGTAGTACTCGCGCAGGATCCCGTTCTTGTTGCGCGTCGAGCAGCGGTAGTACGCGTAGCCGCATTCGCGGCAGGTGAGGATCCCTTGCAGCAGCGACGGCCGGCGCGTGTTGCGGGGCGAGAAGCGGCTGTTGCGTGCAAGCTGCTGTTGGACGAGCGCGAACCGCTCGGCGGTCACGAGCGCGGGCACCGTGATCGGCTTCCACTCCTCGGGGCTGACGTGTTCGCGCGCGACCCGGACGGACCGTTGCCCGCGCTGGCGTGCATGACGGGTCTCGCGGACCGGCTGGCCGGTAGCGTGCGTCTTGCCATAGGCGGCCTGACCGGAGTACGCCGGGTTGCGGAGAATGCCCCAGATCGTCGCGGTGTTCCAGCCCGCCTTGCCGGACCTGGTCGCAACGCCCTGCGCTGCGAGCCACCGTGCGATCCGGCCGATCGACTCGCCGTCCTCGGCATAGCGGCGGAACATCTCGCGCACGACCGGCGCCTCGGCTTCGTCGATCTCAAAGAACGCGTCCGCGTGCTCGGACTTCTTGACATACCGGTAGCCGTATGGGGCGCGAGCGAGAACCGACACCGCGCCGGCCCGCGCGCGATGCAGCTTCCCGCGACGACAGCGCTCAGCGATCTGCGCCCGCTGTCGCGGTAGGGACAGCCCTTCGGCCGGGTCGGGACAAACGTCCACACCGCCTCGGGCTGCCCCCCGCGCAGATCCCAGCGTGCAGAACTACCGCACTGGGCTCCTGCCTTGGGTAATCGCGTGGAATCGCTGCTCGGGCCAGGGACGCAGGACGCGGGGCGGAGGTAGCCATTGATCGGCAAGGCAAGACATCCGCTCCCAGGTCATCGTGGTGCGCTGGCTGCGGCGCCGAAGCGCTCGGTACCAGTGCCACTCAGCTTGGCGGCGGAAGGCGTGTAGCGCCTTGCTGTTATCGGGCACCGCGTAGTAGTTGTAGTGCCCGCGCAGGACGCTGGCGAGCCAGCGCCCCTGCTCTGGAATGGGTAGATGCTGGCGTCGCTCAATCCCATCCTTGAGCCTGATCAGCTTGGCCGGCACCCGCTTCGAGTCGGTGATGCGCTTGAGCTTGAAGCGTCCGTTCCTGGCCTTCCCGCAGATGTGCGTGAAGCCCAGAAAACGGAACGTCTCAGGCTTGCCAAGGCCACGCGCCGACCGCCGCTCGGCAGCGAATCTGCCGAACTCGATCAGCCGCGTCTTCTCAGCGTTCAGCTCCAGGTTGAACTTCGCGAGCCTGTCGCGAAGCTCCGCCCAGAACCGTTCCGCGTCCTCCCGATGCTCGAATCCCACCACGGCATCGTCAGCGAACCTCACGATGACAACCTCACCGCGGGCATTTCGACCCCGCCATTGATGGGCCCAAAGATCGAAGACGTAGTGCGCATAGACGTTCGCGAGCAACGGCGATGCCGAAGCCTGCGCCACGAGGCGCCAAGCGAAAGGAGATGACGGACATCAACATCTCGTCCGTGCCGGTTGGAATACCGGCCCCGGGCTGTTGCAGCGGCCCGGAGAAGCTGGGGACGGCCAAGGCGTGGGATCGCGCGCCGGAGGTCAAGCGTCCCGACAACGTGACGGCCGGGCGGCACTGCCAGACGCCCGCGTGCGTGCTAGCGAGACCGAAAGGTAGAGCGAAAGCGATCTGGTGGTAGAAGCCCCTTCAATTCGCAAACGACCCCAAACCTGGCGGACACGGGTCGTCTACAGCGACGATGCCGCTCTGTTTCGTGGCGGCTCGCTCCGCGCGCGGCTATTCAGCCTGGGCGTGGTGGCCGGTGGGAGACTGCGAGTGCCCGCCGGAGGTGCTGTAGGGGTAAAGCCAGCTGCCGACCCGGTCAAACGGATCTTGGTGAACGTGGGAAGCGCCCCGCGCGCGCCGGGCTGCTGGTGGCGGCCCGGCAAGGCCCGATGCCGGCTGATGGGCGCGGGGCGTGGCGGAGTCCGTGTAGTAGTCCGAGGGCGGGAAAGCCGTCCACATGGCGAAGGCGGACAGCAGGATCGCAGCATAAGACGCCGTTCGGGAGGTCGGGCGTGAACTCGTCCGCGCCGTCCTCGGTCGATCAGGCCGAGGAGCGGGTACTGGGATGGCAGACCAGGCTGCATTGTTGGGCAGTACAGGATGAGCAGGCTCGCTTCGGCGATCTGTTCAACCTGATCTGCGACCCCGCGACGTCGCTCGTCGCGTGGGAGCGGGTGAAACGCAACCGGGGGTCCAGGACCGCCGGTGTCGATGGCGAAACCCGCAAGCGCATCGAGGCGACCGGCGTGGAGAAGGTCCTGGGCGAGCTGCGACAGTCGCTCCGAGACCGCACCTACGTCCCGCTGCCGGTGCGCGAGCACGAGATCCCCAAACGCGGATCCGGGAAGGTCAGAAGGCTCGGCATTCCCGCCCTGCGCGACAGGATCGTGCAGATGGCGACGGTGCTGGTGCTGGAGCCGATTTTCGAGGCGGACTTCTGCCCGACCTCGTACGGCTTCCGCCCCGGGCGCCGAGCGCAGGACGCCATCGGGGAGGTGCGGTTCTTCATCAACGACCCGCGGACGTATGAGTGGGTGATAGAAGGAGACGTCGAGGACTGTTTCGGGCAGATCCATCAAGGCCTTTTGATGGAGCAGGTGCGCCGTCGGGTGACCGACAAGCGCGTCCTGGCACTGATCCGACTGTTCCTCGCCGCCGGTGTCATGCGCGAGCTTGGCACCGTGACCGCGACGCCATCGGGCACGCCACAAGGGTCGAGTCTCTCGCCCCTTCTGTCGAACATCGCCCTCTCGGTACTTGACCGCCGCTTCGAGGCGGTGTGGACGTCACGCACGCAAACTCAGCGCTGGCGCGACCGGGCCAAGGGCCACCCCAGCTATCGAATGATCCGCTTTGCGGACGATTTCGTGGTGCTGGTGCGCGGCACCGAAACCCAAGCCCACCAGATCAAGGAGCAGACGGCCGAGTTCATGCGGGAGCAGATGCGCTTGACGCTCTCGCCCGAGAAAACGCATGTCACCCATGTAGACGACGGCTTCGACCTGCTCGGGTTCCGCATCGTGCGGGCGCCCTGGCGAGGAAAGAAGCGGGTCGCCTACGCGTTCCCAAGCAAGCGAGCGCTGCGCGATGTCATGCACCGCATCAAGACGCTGACCAACCGCAGCACGCTGAACCTCTCGCTGGATCAGCTGATCCACGCGCTCAACCCAATCCTCAGGGGTTGGACCAACTACCACCGTCATAACGCGAGTAAGCGCTGCTTCGCGTATCTCAGCTACTACCTGTGGTGGCGGGTGATCCGCTGGCTGCGCAAGAAATACCCGCGGCTGACCTGGAAACAGCTCAGGCGACGATGTTGGGGGCGCAACTGGACCAGCCGCGAAGGCACGAGGCTCGCGTGGCCCGCCGAGGTTCCGGTGACCCGATACCGCTATCGCGGCCACCAGATCCCCTCACCGTGGGCAGCGGACACCGGAACAGGACGGTCCACCACCCCACCGGAAACCGTCAATGCGTAACCCAGCGACACGAACGGCCAACACATGTCCTGTGGAGAGCCGGATGCTCAGGAATGGGCACGTCCGGTTGTATGTCCGGCCGATGGTTATGTTGAAGACGCGCCGGAGTGGCGGCGTTTGCCCTGCTCAGCGCGATTTGGCGGGGTGATTCGTTCAACATAATCGTGGCCGTCCTGTCGAGGCTTTGCGGATTCGTGTTCCGCGATCCGACAGGAGGCATCGATGGGCAAGAGGGTGTGGTTCCCGGTGGTATCGGGGCCGTTGGCGCCGCACGCGGCGGGGTTCGAGTCGTGGCTGCGGTCGCGGTCTTATTCGCTCTCGGCGGCGGCCAACAGGTTGTGCCAGCTGGATCAGCTCAGCCGCTGGCTTGAGCGCAACGGGCTGGCAGCGGGCCAGCTGACACCTCAGCAGGCGGCCGAGTTCGTCGGTTCGCGCCGTGAGATGGGGCTGGTGACGTGGATCTCGCCGCAGAGTGTGGCGCTGCCGCTGGAGTACCTGCGCGAGATCGGTGTGGTGCCAATACGGGCGCCGGCGGCCAGCGACGGTCCGCTGGATGTGCTGCTGGCCGAGTACCGCGGCTATCTGCTGGTCGAGCGCAGGCTGGCGGAGCACACGGTGGTCGATGCGTATATCCCGGCCGCGCGGTTGTTCCTCGCTGGCAGGGAGGGCGCTGGTGGGCTCGGGCTGGCGCGGTTGTCGGCGGCGGACGTGAGCTTGTTCCTGGTGGCGGAGTGCCCGAAGCGCAGCGTGTCGGGCGCGCGAGATCTCGCGAGCGCGCTGCGGTCGTTTCTGCGCTTCCTGCACGTGGCGGGGCTGATCGAAGCGCCGTTGGTGTGGGCGGTCCCGTCGGTCGCGGATCTGCGCGATCGCACGCTGCCGCGAGGTCTTGAGCCGGCGGCGGTCCGCAAGATGCTCGCCTCGTGTGACAGGCGGCGGACGGTTGGGCGCCGCGATTACGCGATCTTGCTGTTGCTCTCGAGGCTGGGGCTGCGTCGCGGCGAGGTCGCCGCGATCCAGCTCGAGGACGTCGACTGGCGCGCCGGCGAGCTTCTGGTCCGCGGCAAGGGCTCCCGGCAGGACGTGCTGCCTTTGCCGGTGGACATTGGTGAAGCGGTGGTGTCATATCTGCGCCGCCGACCGCGGTGCGAGAGCCGGGCGCTGTTCTTGCGGATGACCGCGCCGCTTCGGGGGCTGAGGCCACACACGGTCGGGTGGATCGTGCGGGAGGCGTGCACCCGGGCGGGGCTTCCGCGCGTGGGCGCACATCGGTTGCGGCACACCGCGGCGACCGAGATGCTCAGGCGCGGGGCATCGCTGGCGGAGATCGGCCAGGTGCTGCGCCACCGCGAGCAGAAGACCACCGCCATATACGCCAAGGTCGACCGTGAGGCGCTCCGCGCGCTCGCGCGTCCGTGGCCGTCGCAGGAAGGCGGTGCGACATGACGCTCCGCGAAGCGCTGGCTGACTATCTGCGCCTCCGTCGCCGGCTCGGGTTCGAGATGCCCCAGGACGACCGGCTGTTGGAAGGCTTCGTGAAGTTCCTCGAGCGAGCCGGAGCGGAGCGGATCACCACTGATCTGGCGCTCGAGTGGGCGCGCATGCCGGCGGGCGCACACCCGCACTATTGGCGTCAGCGGCTGTCGGTCGTGCGCGGGTTCGCGCGCCATCTCGCGACGATTGACCCCGCCAGCGAGGTTCCCTCCAAGGACCTGTTGCCCGGCCATCGCCCGAGGATCGCGCCATACATCTACACCGAGCAGGAGATCACGGCGCTGATGGCGGCCGCAGGGAGACTCACACCGGCGTTGCGCGCCGTGCGTCACCAGACGCTGATCGGCCTGTTGGCGGTCACCGGGATGCGCCCCGGGGAGGCGCTCGCGCTTGACCGCCAGGACGTCGATCTCCGCCACGGCGTAGTGCATGTCCGCGCCGGCAAGCAGAAAAAGCAGCGCGAGGTGCCGCTGCACCCCAGCACGATCCGGGCGCTGCGCAACTATGCGCGGCTGCGGGATGCTCGCTTCCCCGAGCCCTCGACGCCGGCGTTCTTCATTGGCGCGCGAGGTCGGCGGGTGCCGCGTGGGGAGCTCAACCGGACGTTCACCCAGCTGGTCCGCGAGGTCGGCCTCGACGGCCGCGGCGCGCGCGCCAGACCCCGCCCGCACGATCTCCGCCATGCCCTGGCCGTGCACACGCTCCTGGACTGGCATCACGCCGGGGAGGACATCGACCGGCGGATGCCGCTGCTGTCCGCATTCCTCGGGCATGTCGACCCGGCCAGTTCGTACTGGTATCTGGAAGCGGTCCCCGAGCTGCTCCAGTTGATCAGCCGCCGGCTGGAGCAGCTGCCCGAGGTGCTCCCATGACCCCGCTCGCGCCCGCGCTCCAGGCGTATTTCACTGAGCGCCTGATCACCCAACGCAGCTCCAGCCCGGAAACGATCGCCGCCTACCGCCACGCGTTCAGGCTGCTGTTGCGCTTCGCCCAAGAGCAGACCGGCAAGCACCCGTTCGAGCTGGACATCGACGATCTCAACGCGCCGCTGATCGGCGCGTTCCTCAAGCACCTCGAAGAAGACCGGGGCAACAGCCCGAGAACCCGCAACGCCCGCCTCGGGGCGATCCACTCCTTCTACCGGTTCGCGGCGCTCGAGCACCCCGAGCACGCCCACACGATCGCCAGGGTGATGGCGATCCCCACCAAACGCCACGAGCGCAACACCGTCACCTACCTCGACCGCGACGAGATAGCCGCGCTGCTCGCCGCGCCCGACAAACGCACCTGGCTCGGCCGCCGCGACCACGCGCTACTCGCGCTCATGATCCAGACCGGGGTGCGCGTCTCGGAGCTCACTGGCCTACACGTCGGCGACGTCCACCTCGGCACCGGAGCGCACATCCGGGTCTTGGGGAAGGGCCGGAAGAAACGCGCCACGACCCTGACCCACGAGACCGTCAAAGTCCTGCGCGCGTGGCTCAAAGAACGCCAAGGCCAGCCCGACGAGCCACTGTTCCCAACCCGGCAAGGCCGGCCGCTCAGCCGCTACACAGTCGGCGTGATCGTCGCCAAGCACACCGCCACCGCGGCCATCAGCTGCCCGTCACTTCAGGGCAAGCATGTCACCCCGCACACGCTGCGGCACACCAACGCGATGCTGTTGCGTGACAAGGGCGTGGACATCGCGACGATCGCCTTGTGGCTCGGGCACGAAAGCACCCAGACCACCCACATCTATGAGCACGCCGACCCCGCGCTCAAGCAACGAGCGATCGCACGAACCGCCCCCCTCGGCACGAAACCTGGCCGGTATCGACCAACCGATGCGCTCCTCGCGTTCCTCGACGGGCTGTGATTATGTTGAACGAATCACCCCGCCAAATCGCGCTGAGCAGGGCAAACGCCGCCACTCCAGCGCGTCTTCAACATAACCATCGGCCGGACATACAACCGTTTACGTGGAATTCAACGTAACCGGTTCGGAGGGCAGGGGCGAGCAAACCACCGCGCGTGAGCACGGCATCGGCGGCTCGCCCCTGACCCTGCCCCTTGCGGAACGCCTTCCTCGAACGCCGTCCACGACCCCTTATCGATGACCCCCGCGGCCAGCCACTTCTGGATCAGCCGCAGGACCCTCCTGTCCGCGATCCGGTGCTCCAAGAACCGCTCCAGCCAGCGATGGTCAAGGCGGGAGAAGTAGTCCCGGAAATCCAGGTCGAGCACCCAGTTCACGCGTCTCATCTTGATTGCGGCACCGAGCGCATCCAACGCATCATGCGGTGAGCGCCCGGGTCGAAAGCCGTATTGCGACAACGAAGGTGCACGCTGACAAGCGGGCACACGGAAGGGAGGATCGACTGATGTCGAGCGTGTAGCCCCAGGCTCGTGCTCATGGCCTGGCCCCACCCCGACGTGCGTCGCCGGCTCTTGGTCGGCGAGGTTCGAAGCTCGGGGCAAAGCCCAAGGGTGCCCGTCTCATCCGGGTGTCACAGGCGAGGGGCAGACCGGGCGGGTGAAGGGCTTAAACCTCCGTTGATGCCTCGTCATTCGGAACCCCGTTGATGAGAGTTGCTGGATCGGGGTGCAGGGGCTGGCCGCCGAAGAACGGCAGGCGCTGGCTGGTGATATGGGCCGGTCAGGAGAGCACCACCGCCCCCGGGGTACAGGAGGCACCCAACCCGGTCGCATCTTGAGCGTGCGCAACGTGGTAACCCCGTCTGGGTCCGGATCTTCGGGTCTGGTAAGCCGACCGTAAGGAGGGCCCAACTCCCCGGCGGGAATCGGATGACCGAGAAGCGAACGCCGGTGGCCGAAAGGCAACGGGAAACCGGGACAAGTATGGCTGGCCCCTCCGCCCGCCGTCCCGCATAACCGGCCTCTGGATACCGGGCCTGGTGCCCGGGCGCGAAAGCGGGCTGACGCGGTCAGGTGAGCCTGTGAAAGGGAAGATGACCAAAGCCCCAGAACCGAAGGACAAGTTGGACGCCACGGCCGTTGCTGTGGCGAACGGACCAGAGGACGCGATCCTGGACTGGGACGCCGTTGATTGGCGTGCCTGCGAGGAGAGCGTACGGCGGCTTCGGCAGCGGATCTTCACGGCGTCGCGGGCGGGGAACCCTGCAAGGGTCCGCAGCCTGCAGAAGTTGATGCTCTGCTCGCGCGCGAACGCGCTTTTGAGCGTGCGGCGGGTGAGCGAGCGCAACGCGGGTCGTCTGACGGCGGGCATCGATGGCGAGGTGGCGCTGACCTCCAAGGCCAAGGCGAACTTGGTGGCAAGGATGCAGCGCAAGACCGAGCCGTTCGTGGCCCTGCCCGTCAGGCGGGTGTACATCCCGAAGAAGAGCAGCAGCGCGAAGCGCCGGCCGCTCGGAATCCCCGTGATCCTCGACCGCTGCCGTCAGGCAATGGTCGCGGGCGCGTTGGAGCCCGAGTGGGAGGCGCGGTTTGAGCCGAAGTCCTACGGGTTTCGCCCGGGCCGCGGCTGCCATGACGCGATCGAGGCGATCTACAAGACCGCCCACGGCAAGAGCCCGAAGCGGCGGTGGGTGCTCGACGCAGACCTGGCATCGGCGTTTGACAAGATCGCCCACGACCACATTCTCAGCCAGCTCGGCACCTTTCCCGCACGGGGAATGATCGAGCAATGGCTGAAGGCGGGCGTGGTCGAGAACGGGGTGCTATCGCGCACCGAGGAGGGAACCCCCCAAGGTGGCGTGGTCAGCCCCGTGCTGTTAAACATCGCGCTGCACGGAATGGAGAACGCCGCCGGAGTCTCCTACCAGAAGGCCGGCAGTCATGCCGGCAAGACGGTGAAAGACTCTCCGGTCCTGATCAGGTACGCCGATGACCTCGTCGCCCTGTGTCACACACAGGCCCAGGCGCTTGAGGTCAAGGCGCGACTTGCCAGGTGGCTTGAGCCCAGGGGACTGGCTTTCAACGAGGACAAGACACGGATTGTCACTCTCGATGGGGGCTTTGACTTCCTGGGTTACAACGTCCGCCGGTATCGAGGCAAGCTGCTGATCAAGCCCAGCAAGGCGGCAGTGAGACGAATCCGGGAACGGCTCAGCACCGAGACGCGGTCCCTGCGCGGGACCAACGTCACCGCGGTGATCAGCAAGCTCAACCCCATCATCAGGGGCTGGGCCGCCTACTACCGGATAGCGGTATCAAGCGAGGTCTACCACTCGCTCGATACCCACCTGTGGCGGCTCACCTACAAGTGGGCTGTCTACAGTCACTGGAACAAGCCGAAGTCCTGGATCATCTCCCGGTACTACGGCATGTTCAACAAGTCCAGGCGCGACCGATGGGTGTTCGGCGACCGCCAAAGCGGCAGCTACATGCAGAAGTTCGCCTGGACACGGATCGTCCGACACCGAATGGTCAAGGGCACGGCATCCCCTGATGACCCCACCCTGGCCGACTACTGGGCCGAACGACGACGCAAGACAACACCCCTGCCGGCGGGCAAGACCAGCCTGGAACTCCTAGAGGCCCAGCACGGTCACTGCCCGCTCTGCGGAGGCTCGCTCCTGCTCACCGACGACCCGCCCCAAAGCCCCCACGAATGGGAACGATGGCTGGCGGGCGCCCGCACGGCGATCATCAAGACCGCCCCCCGGGCGGACGGCACGTCAGACGAACCCCGTCTCACCCACATCCGCTGCCTCCGACGACACATCACCGGACGCAGCACAGACCCGCAGCATCTGCACGCCCGCGAGCCCCAGGGGCTTGCTTGAGCCGTGTGCGGTGAAAGCCGCTCGCACGGTTGTATGTCCGGCCGATGGTTATGTTGAAGACGCGCTGGAGTGGCGGCGTTTGCCCTGCTCAGCGCGATTTGGCGGGGTGATTCGTTCAACATAATCACAGCCCGTCGAGGAACGCGAGGAGCGCATCGGTTGGTCGATACCGGCCAGGTTTCGTGCCGAGGGGGGCGGTTCGTGCGATCGCTCGTTGCTTGAGCGCGGGGTCGGCGTGCTCATAGATGTGGGTGGTCTGGGTGCTTTCGTGCCCGAGCCACAAGGCGATCGTCGCGATGTCCACGCCCTTGTCACGCAACAGCATCGCGTTGGTGTGCCGCAGCGTGTGCGGGGTGACATGCTTGCCCTGAAGTGACGGGCAGCTGATGGCCGCGGTGGCGGTGTGCTTGGCGACGATCACGCCGACTGTGTAGCGGCTGAGCGGCCGGCCTTGCCGGGTTGGGAACAGTGGCTCGTCGGGCTGGCCTTGGCGTTCTTTGAGCCACGCGCGCAGGACTTTGACGGTCTCGTGGGTCAGGGTCGTGGCGCGTTTCTTCCGGCCCTTCCCCAAGACCCGGATGTGCGCTCCGGTGCCGAGGTGGACGTCGCCGACGTGTAGGCCAGTGAGCTCCGAGACGCGCACCCCGGTCTGGATCATGAGCGCGAGTAGCGCGTGGTCGCGGCGGCCGAGCCAGGTGCGTTTGTCGGGCGCGGCGAGCAGCGCGGCTATCTCGTCGCGGTCGAGGTAGGTGACGGTGTTGCGCTCGTGGCGTTTGGTGGGGATCGCCATCACCCTGGCGATCGTGTGGGCGTGCTCGGGGTGCTCGAGCGCCGCGAACCGGTAGAAGGAGTGGATCGCCCCGAGGCGGGCGTTGCGGGTTCTCGGGCTGTTGCCCCGGTCTTCTTCGAGGTGCTTGAGGAACGCGCCGATCAGCGGCGCGTTGAGATCGTCGATGTCCAGCTCGAACGGGTGCTTGCCGGTCTGCTCTTGGGCGAAGCGCAACAGCAGCCTGAACGCGTGGCGGTAGGCGGCGATCGTTTCCGGGCTGGAGCTGCGTTGGGTGATCAGGCGCTCAGTGAAATACGCCTGGAGCGCGGGCGCGAGCGGGGTCATGGGAGCACCTCGGGCAGCTGCTCCAGCCGGCGGCTGATCAACTGGAGCAGCTCGGGGACCGCTTCCAGATACCAGTACGAACTGGCCGGGTCGACATGCCCGAGGAATGCGGACAGCAGCGGCATCCGCCGGTCGATGTCCTCCCCGGCGTGATGCCAGTCCAGGAGCGTGTGCACGGCCAGGGCATGGCGGAGATCGTGCGGGCGGGGTCTGGCGCGCGCGCCGCGGCCGTCGAGGCCGACCTCGCGGACCAGCTGGGTGAACGTCCGGTTGAGCTCCCCACGCGGCACCCGCCGACCTCGCGCGCCAATGAAGAACGCCGGCGTCGAGGGCTCGGGGAAGCGAGCATCCCGCAGCCGCGCATAGTTGCGCAGCGCCCGGATCGTGCTGGGGTGCAGCGGCACCTCGCGCTGCTTTTTCTGCTTGCCGGCGCGGACATGCACTACGCCGTGGCGGAGATCGACGTCCTGGCGGTCAAGCGCGAGCGCCTCCCCGGGGCGCATCCCGGTGACCGCCAACAGGCCGATCAGCGTCTGGTGACGCACGGCGCGCAACGCCGGTGTGAGTCTCCCTGCGGCCGCCATCAGCGCCGTGATCTCCTGCTCGGTGTAGATGTATGGCGCGATCCTCGGGCGATGGCCGGGCAACAGGTCCTTGGAGGGAACCTCGCTGGCGGGGTCAATCGTCGCGAGATGGCGCGCGAACCCGCGCACGACCGACAGCCGCTGACGCCAATAGTGCGGGTGTGCGCCCGCCGGCATGCGCGCCCACTCGAGCGCCAGATCAGTGGTGATCCGCTCCGCTCCGGCTCGCTCGAGGAACTTCACGAAGCCTTCCAACAGCCGGTCGTCCTGGGGCATCTCGAACCCGAGCCGGCGACGGAGGCGCAGATAGTCAGCCAGCGCTTCGCGGAGCGTCATGTCGCACCGCCTTCCTGCGACGGCCACGGACGCGCGAGCGCGCGGAGCGCCTCACGGTCGACCTTGGCGTATATGGCGGTGGTCTTCTGCTCGCGGTGGCGCAGCACCTGGCCGATCTCCGCCAGCGATGCCCCGCGCCTGAGCATCTCGGTCGCCGCGGTGTGCCGCAACCGATGTGCGCCCACGCGCGGAAGCCCCGCCCGGGTGCACGCCTCCCGCACGATCCACCCGACCGTGTGTGGCCTCAGCCCCCGAAGCGGCGCGGTCATCCGCAAGAACAGCGCCCGGCTCTCGCACCGCGGTCGGCGGCGCAGATATGACACCACCGCTTCACCAATGTCCACCGGCAAAGGCAGCACGTCCTGCCGGGAGCCCTTGCCGCGGACCAGAAGCTCGCCGGCGCGCCAGTCGACGTCCTCGAGCTGGATCGCGGCGACCTCGCCGCGACGCAGCCCCAGCCTCGAGAGCAACAGCAAGATCGCGTAATCGCGGCGCCCAACCGTCCGCCGCCTGTCACACGAGGCGAGCATCTTGCGGACCGCCGCCGGCTCAAGACCTCGCGGCAGCGTGCGATCGCGCAGATCCGCGACCGACGGGACCGCCCACACCAACGGCGCTTCGATCAGCCCCGCCACGTGCAGGAAGCGCAGAAACGACCGCAGCGCGCTCGCGAGATCTCGCGCGCCCGACACGCTGCGCTTCGGGCACTCCGCCACCAGGAACAAGCTCACGTCCGCCGCCGACAACCGCGCCAGCCCGAGCCCACCAGCGCCCTCCCTGCCAGCGAGGAACAACCGCGCGGCCGGGATATACGCACCGACCACCGTGTGCTCCGCCAGCCTGCGCTCGACCAGCAGATAGCCGCGGTACTCGGCCAGCAGCACATCCAGCGGACCGTCGCTGGCCGCCGGCGCCCGTATTGGCACCACACCGATCTCGCGCAGGTACTCCAGCGGCAGCGCCACACTCTGCGGCGAGATCCACGTCACCAGCCCCATCTCACGGCGCGAACCGACGAACTCGGCCGCCTGCTGAGGTGTCAGCTGGCCCGCTGCCAGCCCGTTGCGCTCAAGCCAGCGGCTGAGCTGATCCAGCTGGCACAACCTGTTGGCCGCCGCCGAGAGCGAATAAGACCGCGACCGCAGCCACGACTCGAACCCCGCCGCGTGCGGCGCCAACGGCCCCGATACCACCGGGAACCACACCCTCTTGCCCATCGATGCCTCCTGTCGGATCGCGGAACACGAATCCGCAAAGCCTCGACAGGACGGCCACGATTATGTTGAACGAATCACCCCGCCAAATCGCGCTGAGCAGGGCAAACGCCGCCACTCCGGCGCGTCTTCAACATAACCATCGGCCGGACATACAACCGGTTACGTTGAATTCCACGTAACGGGTTCTGAGGGGGGCCGGACGCAGCAATGCGTCCGGCCTACCCGGCCGAGAACCCGACGAAATCCGCCTCATAGATGGCATTCAATACTTCCACCACAGCCCGCTGCAGGATCTTGTCCTCCAACGCGGCAACACCGAGCGGCCGCAGCCGCCCGTCCGGCTTCGGTATGTACGCCCTGCGAGACGGCCTCGCTCGGTATGCGCCCCTGTGGACCCGGGCATGAAGATCGCGAAGGTTCGCTTCGAGATCCTCCCCGTAGTCCGCCCACGTGACCCCGTCCACCCCCGGCGCGGCCTTCGGCCGAAGCGCGAAGTACGCCATCCTGAGGCGGTCAACATCGACGTGGTGCAAGAGCGCGGTGAACCGCGCGTTCTTGTCCGTCTGCGCCACTCGGCGCACGCGACCAAGCCCACTGAGCGCGCCATGCCCGGCACTGTGTCCGGGGCGCGTTTCGCCAGTCGCGTTTCCCTTGGCTGGTCGCCTTCCCTCCACCGCCTCCGCCGCCCCGCCTTGGGCGTTGTTCGACAGCTTCACAGGTAGTACGCGACCATCCGACTGCTCACGATCGTCCATCACGGGATTACGGCCTCGGCCTTCCCCGCACGACCCGCCCCTCCATCACGACAGGCGAGTGATCGTGAGCCCTCCCGGTTCTCAGCATGAAGACATCGCACG
Organism: uncultured Solirubrobacterales bacterium; assembly: GCA_963796885.1. GTDB lineage: Bacteria > Actinomycetota > Thermoleophilia > Solirubrobacterales > Solirubrobacteraceae > Palsa-465. The sequence continues at coordinate 142,297 of CAWCNP010000014.1, read as the reverse complement.
CATGCCGGGTTCTCAGACCCCGCAGGGTCCGCTGACGGCTCGCTATAACGCTGCCAGCGGTGTTGCCTTCCGACGAATACGACCGCGTCGGCACCCCAATCGAACGCATTTCGAGGCTCAATGGCCGGCCTGCGTACCCCCGAAACCAACGCTTCGCTGCGCCCTCGCGGGTCGCCAACGCATGGTCGGGGCCACCGTGGATTGCTAGTCCTTCGATGTAGAGCTGTCTCATCTCCTTCTCCATGCCGGTTGTCCGGCGCTTGCCGTACTCGGCGATCATCCCCTGGAACTGGCGCAGCAGCTCATCCTCCGGTGTGCCGGACCGCTCGGGCTCCTTCGCGAAGACGACCTCGATCCCCGCTCGCTGGAACTCCTCGAGCAACAGCACCTGATACGCGTACCGACGCGCGAGCCGATCCGGCGCGTGACACAGCAGCACCTCGAACCGGCCCTCGACCGCCAGATCGCGTAACCGCTCCAGTTCCGGGCGGCGCAACACCGCGCCCGAGACGCCCTCGTCCTCGAACACCAGATCATCGGCGATCAGCAGCCCGCGCCCGGCGGCGAGCTCACGCAGCGCGGCGGTCTGGCTTGCGATCGTCTGCTCGCGACGCTGGCGGTCCGAGGACACCCGCGCGTAGATCGCGGCGATCCTGCCCGGCCGCCCCATCGACTGACCGACCATGCTGCCGCTGCTGCTCTCGCTCATCATCCCTCCGCTCGTTGCCGGTCACACGGCGCCGCTCGGGCGCCAAGATCACATACGCCTGCGCCAGCCGCGCGTCGGCGAGCCGGTCACCAACGAACTCGATCTCAACGCGCCTGGCCACCGGGCCGCTCGCCGGCCTGATCGAGATACGCACCCACCGCCGCGGCCGTCGTCGCGCTCAACGACTGACCGCTGGCCAGCGCACGCTCGCGCAGACGAGCGATCAGCGACGGCGCCAACCTCACCGTGAACACCGCCGTGCGCTCCGGAACCAGCACACCAGACGGTCGCGCCAGCGCCTCGTTCACGTACCGACGCGCCTGACGCTCGGACAGCCCGAACTCGCTCTGCAACCCGCGCACCGCGTCCGCCGGCGAACGATCGACCAACAACTCCACCGCCCAGTTCACCCGAACCGCGTACTCGTCGGCGTGAGCCCGTCGCAACGCCATCAGTCCCTTGAGTACTACACGTCACGGCAGACTCCTTCCCACCGGACGCCCAACCAACCACTCAAACTCGAAGTTACCTACTGCGTTGGTGTCTCCTCGTCCATCGCCAACACGATCGCGTTCTCCGGCGGGTTCAGATACAGCCCGACGACATCGACGAGCTTCTCCTCAAAGCGCTTGTCGTTTGACAGCTTGAACGTCCTCACGCGGTGCGGCTTGAGCTCACGGGCCGACCAGATCCGCTGCACCGTCGCGGCCGAGACCCCCTGCGCCTCGGCCATCGTTCGGCAGCTCCAGTGCGTCTCACCCGGAGGCTTCTCGTGCAGCGTCGCGTGCACGATCGCCTGAACCTTCTCCGGCGGGATCGACGGCTTGCGGCCCCGCCCCTCGCGAACCACGCCGATCCCTTTCAGGCCATCGGTAGCGAACCGCTCACGCCAGTTGCTCACGGTCGTGGGCGAGACCCCCAGATCCGCGCCGATCCGCGTGTTCGCTACCCCGTCAGCGGCGAGCAGCAACGCCCGCGCCCGTTGCACATCACGATGCTTCGCAGTGTGTGACCGGGCGAGCTTCTCAAGCACGTCTCGCTGGCCCTCGGCCAGCGGCATAGCAGCAGTAGGAGAGCGCATACCTCACCCTACCATAAACCTCACCTATTTGCGAGACACCACCTAGTGGCTTCCGCTTAGGTCTACTTGCAGCAGTCCCGCGCAGCGGGATCGGCCGTCGCACGCTGCTGGTTTGGAACGGGAGCGCGCGCGTTCTGCGGGTGGTCGCGTCTCAGAACTGCTGTAAATAGTCGGAGCTGTCAAGGCAACGGCGTAGGTTCCCTCAAGTCCCGCAAAGACGATGAAGGAGGCCTACGCCGTGAGACGTACCGTACCGCCGTCGGTGGAGATCGAAGCGCAGATCGACCAGTTGCTGGCCGTGGGGGTCGGCGAGAACCCTCGCGGGTCGTTGTCGGAGCTCGCCAGGCTCGGCGCCCGACTGATCATCCAGCGAGCTGTTGAGGATGAGTTCGACGCCTGGCTGGGGCGCACTCGCTACGAACGCCGGCCGCAGGCGCCACCCGGCTTGCGGAACGGATTCCGGCCTCGCAGGGTGCAGACGGCCGAGGGTGAGCTGTCGGTCGAGATCCCGCAGGTTCGCGAGGCGGCGGAGACGTTCGCCTCCAAGCTGTTCCCGAGGACACCGAAGCTGTTGCGGACCGAGCCGCTGAAGGCGCTGGTGATCGGCGCGTTCGTCAGGGGCCTGTCGATGCGCGACGTCGAGTCGTTGTGCGAGCAGGCCGGGCTGGGGAAGCTGTCGAAGTCGACCGCGTCGCGGATCTGCGAGGAGCTGCGGGAGCGCTTCGAGGCGTTCAAGCGCCGAAGCCTCTACGACGTCCACCTGGTGGCGCTGTTCCTCGACGCGACCTTCATCTCCGTTCGCCCGAGCGGGCCCAAGGAGGGCGTGTTAGTCGCCTGGGGATTCACCGATGAGGGCGAGCGCGTGCTGCTGGCGGTGATGCTCGGGATGCGCGAGTCCTACGAGGACTGGCAGGCGCTCGGCCGCGACCTGATCGCCCGCGGCCTGGGGGCGCCGATGTTGATCGTCGCCGACGGTGCGCCCGGACTGACCAAGGCGATCGAGCAGTGCTGGCCGGCCTCTGACCGGCAACGCTGCTGCGTGCACCGGGCGCGGAATCTGTACGCGAAGCTGCCCGAGCGCGAACGCGAACGGGTCAAGCACGCGTACTGGCAAGCGCTCGACGACGCAATCAACGAACGCGACGCCAAGCAGCGACTCCAAGCGCTCGTCGACAACCTCGACACGGGCGGCTTCACTACCGCGGCGAAATGCCTGGCCGACGATCTGGACGCGCTCGTCGTGCATCTGCGCTACCCGGTCCGACACCGCCGCCGGTGGCGAAGCACCAACCTGCTCGAGCGGTCACTCGGCGAGGTCAAGCGGCGGACCAAGGTGATGGGCCGGTTCCCCGGCGAGGACAGCTGCCTCACCTTGGTCTGGGCCGTCCTCGATCTCCTCATCACTCACGAGACCAACGGCATCCGGTTCACCCAGCTCGACCGGCAACACCTCAACCGCGTCAGATACCAGTCGACCGAGCCAGTCGCAACCACAGAGTTGCAAGCCGACGCGTCCTAATAGTGCTCCGTTAGTTTGGTGGGGCTCGTAGGGGATGATCGGGCGGCAGCTCTCTGCGGCAGAGGGGGCAGGCACCGTGCCAGCAGGCCAGGAGCGCTTGCAGCTCCCGGACGACCTGAAAGAGGGTCAGGCTGCCGCCCTGGCTGGCGGGCGCCGTCGTCGCTCCAGGGTCAGGAAGCCGTGGGCGACGGATACGAGCGTGACGTGGTGGTTCCAGCCCGGGTGGGAGCGGCCTTCGAAGTGGTCAAGGCCGAGCGCGTCCTTGAGCTCGCGGTAGTCCTGCTCGATCCGGAAGCGCATCTTCGCCAGCCGCACCAGCTGCTTGAGCGGGGTGTCGGCGGGTAGGTTGGAGAGCCAGTACTTGGTCGGCTCTGACTCTTTGGAGGGCCACTCGCAGATCAGCCAGCGGACCGGCAACTCCTCGCCTGCCTTGTGCGCGGCCCGGCGCAGCTCGATGTTCGCCGGACGCACACGGAGCGCGATGAACCGCGAGTTCATCTTCCCTCGCGTGCCCTCCCGCCACGTCACCGTCTGAGCCGCTTTCTTGCCGGCGGCGAGCGCGAGCTCCTTGAGCGAGGAGGGATCCTCGTGGTAGCGCGCGGCTGGCGGACGGCCGCGACCCTCGGGCTTTGGCGGCTGGACAGGCTTGACGTCCTCGCTGTAGGCGGAGGTGGTGCCCTTGACGTCCAGCACGTACTCGAGTTCGCGCTCCTCCAGGCCCGTGCGCAACTCGGTCGTGTCGCCGTAGGCGCCATCACCAAGGATCGGCGGCGGCTTTAGCCCCCACGCGATCAACTCGTCGATCATCTCAAGCGCCAGCCGCCACTTCTCGGTGTGGTGCAGATCGGCGGGCAGCTTGGTCTTTTTGCGCCGCTCCTGGTTCCACTTGCTCTGCTCGTCCCACTCCTTGGGAATGAACAGCCGCCAGTCAAGCGGGCAGGAGGCATGCTCGATGGCGGCGTTGATCGAAACGCCGATCTGGCAGTTGCCGACCTTCCCCAAACACCCCGAGTACTGGCGCGCGACCCCGACCGACATCTTCCCGAACTTCGGAAACCCCGTGTCATCGATCACCCACGCCTCCGGCGACAGCTCGCGGCTCATCCGCCGCGCCAGCGCCCGACGCACCAGCACCGGATCCCACGGCGACTGGTTGACGAACTGCTGCAAGCACTGCTCATCCCCATCCGCCAGCCGGGCGGCAATCGGCTCGATCGACTTACGCTTGCCATCCAGCATCAGCCCACGCAGATAGCACTCCCCCCACCGGCGCTGCTCCTTGCGCCCCATCGACTCGAACATCTCATCGCTGAACTCCACCAACCGCCCGCGCACACGCGCAAGCTCGCGCTCCGACAGACCAGCCACAGCCTGCATGGTCATCCTCCTCCTCGACGGCGTGTCGCCAGAGGAGTTCGAGCCCCCGGTCCAGACTCCTTCAAACTAACGGAGCACTACTAAGCCCTTCTGAGCCCCTCCAACGGACGGCCGCGACCAAATAGACCCCCAATTCAGACCCACTCAGCACACATCGATGCTAACTCCCCAAGGAGGTGACCGCCGCATAAACTGACCACAACGGGAACCCAAGCCGCGACGAATTTACAGCGGCAAAGAGACGCGACCCTGCGGGTGGTCGGCGACTGCCGCTCAGCGATCACGGAGCGGCAGCGTTGTCGGCGCCCCGGCACTGGTCGGCGCCGGGCCCGGTCAGCCTTTCCCGATTGGTACGAGGAGGCACCCGTTGGCGACCGGGACACTGCAGCTCGCCGCGCGGCAGCGGCCCGAGCCAGCCGACTCGTTTTGTGCGTGAACCGACGGCGCCGGGCCCAAGTATCAGGCCGCGAGTCGCCGGCGCGCTTTCTGCACTGACGGCAACGCGGCCTTCGCTTTTGCGAGCGGTCGCGCGCGGAGGTCGACGCTCGCGGGCTTGGCAGCGATCGTGATCTCCTCGCCGGTGGCCGGGTTTCGGCCCTTACGCGCCTTCTGCGCTGGCTTCACTCGGACCGTCAACTGCACGAGACCGCCGATCCGCACCTTCTGCGCGTTACCGACCTCTTCGAGCACGATCTCCTCGAACACGCCGAGCACTCGCTTCGCCTCGGTGCGGCTGATTTCGGCGCGGTCAGCGACGACGCTCGCGAGCTGTGTCTGGGTCAGCGACAAGGGAACTCCTCGGTCGAACGATGCGGACGCACGGGGCTATTGAACCTCCTGTGGCGGACAAAGCCAGCGGCTACTCAAGTCGGGGCGGCGAGAACTCACGTGGAGCGGCGACGTCCGGCTGGACCGGTATTGGTGTCGCAATGGAGAACGATCTCGCCGCGGTCGCGATTCGCACCGAACGGCGCGCTTCCGAACCGCGGTACCACGCCGAGGATCTGGTCTACAAGGCATGGGAGGCCGCCGGGCCTCGACGCGCGGAGCTCGCGCGCAAGGCGCTCGCGCTGTGGCCTGACTGCGCGGACGGCTACGCGCTGCTCGCGCAGGCAGCGTCGAGCCTCGAGGAGGCGCGCGAGCTGCTTGAGCGCGGTGTCGCCGCCGGCGAGCGCGCGGTGGGTCGGCGCGTGTTTGTCGAGGACGCCGGTGATTTCTGGTTGATCTTCGAGACGCGGCCGTACATGCGCGCCCGCGCGGCGCTCGCCGCGACGCTGTGGCGTCTGGGGCGGCGCGAGGAGGCGGTCGAGCATCAGCGTGAGCTGTTGCGGCTGAACCCCCGCGATAACCAAGGGCTGCGCTACCGGCAGGCGAACTGGCTGTTGGCACTGGAGTCCTACGACGAGCTCGAGGAGCTGTTCGCCGCCCACGCCGGCGACGGAAACGCCCCCGGGTTCACCTACACCAGGGCGCTCGCCGCGTTCGCTCGTCGAGGCGCGGGCACCCAAGCGTGTGCGCTGCTCGCCGAGGCGCGCGAGCTCAACCCGCATATCCCATCCTACCTGACCGGCCGCACGAAGCTGCCGAGAAAGCGCCCCGCGTACACGGTGTTCGGCGAGGAGAGCGAAGCGGTCGACTACGCCACCGGCGCCGGCGAGCTGTGGGACAGCGTGCCGGGCGCGCTCGCCTGGCTCGAGTCCTGACCCACGGACGTCCGGGCCGGTTCGTAGGGTGTCGCGGGGAATGGTCTATTCCCCGCGACATCAGCTAGCCCGGCGCCAGCAGCGGTCAGGGTTCGCGTGGTCGCCGCCAGCGGTCGAACCGACGCATTCCCTGCGATGACCGGGCCGCGGCGGCCCGTTCGGCGGGTGCGCCCGGCGTGCGACCCGATCCCGCGGCTCGCCGACGCGATCGACGAATTCCTCGCCCAACCCGACCTCGCCAACTCCAGCCGCCGCTCCTACTCCCAGACGCTCGGGCGCCTGCAGCAAGCGCTCGGAGTCGAGCGGCCGGTCGACCGGCTCGGCGCGCGCGAGCTCGAGCGCGTCGCACGGGAGACGTGGGGCCAGACGGCGCCGGCGACGTGGAACCGCCACGTCGCCGGCGCTGCGGTCATTCTCGGGCTTCTGTCTCCGTCGCGGCTGGATCGACGCGCCGATCGCGGACGGGCTCGACCGCCGTCGAGAGCCGATCGACCGGACGAAGGCCATCCCGTACGCTCAGCTCGACCGGCTGTGGCGACGCGACGACATCGCCGTGCGCGAGAAGGCGCTCTGGAGGCTGTTGTATGAGACCGCCGCCCGCGCGCAAGAAGTCCTGTCGCTGAACGTCGAGGACATCGACCTCGAGAACAAGCGCGGCCGCGTGCGCTCCAAAGGCGGCGACATCGAATGGCGACACCTCCAATCCGGCTCGGCACGGCTGCTGCCCAGACTGATCGCTGGACGCGCCGGCGGCCGCTGTTCCTCGCCGACCGCCGACCCGCGCCAGCGCGCACGCCCGCCGCCGACCTGTGCCCCTACACAGGGCGGGCTCGGTTGTCCTACCGGCGCGCGGAGGAGCTGTTCAGCGCGGCGTCGGGCGGGCGGACGCTACACCAGCTGCGCCACTCGGCGATCACACATCTCGCCGAGGCCGACGTCGGGCTCGCGCTGCTCATAGCAAAGAGCCGCCATACGTCATTGCGCTCGCTGCAGCGCTACGCCCGCCCCGGCCCCGACGCCGTCGCCAAGCTCACCGCAGAGCACGACCCCGAACGCCGACGACGCTGAGCCAACGATCCAACGACCAGCGTTTCGTCCCGTCAGGTTGTTGACGCAGAACGCGCCCAGCACGGAATCCACCGGGCTCAGCTGAAGCTGGCTTGGTCAGCGCGGCAGGGCGGCGGTAACGCACGGCACCGCTTCCCCCTCGGAATCGGAGAGCGACAGCGCCCGAGCGCACCCGGCGGACTTCCGCCGCTCGTCCCAAGCGGGCACATGGTCTGCGGCACCCGTGGCTAGCGCTCGCACAGGCGAAGGGGCCGCGCTGGTAACCGCCCAACGCAGGGGGCCCTCGTGGACGCGCTGAGTAGGCGCGGCAAGGTGAGAGCGGGTCCTGCCGGGCGGCTGGAGCTGCTGCGGTTGGCCGGGGAGCACACGTGCGTCGCGGTAGCTCTATGGGGTTGCGGTAGTGGGGCGCGTGGCGCGATGATGCTCGGGTCGTGACGGGAATGTGGGATCGAGAGGAGCGGCGATGGTCAGCGATATAACCGCCAAGCACACAGGCGATCGTGCGCGGCCCGTGACTGTGCGCGATGTGACGTATGGCCTGCTACGCGCGTACGGGTTGACGACGTTGTTTGGGAACGTCGGGTCGACGGAGGAGACGTTCCTCGCGAACTTCCCCTCGGACTTTCGGTACGTGCTGGCGCTTCAGGAGGCGTCGGTCGTTGCGATGGCGGACGGTTACGCGCAGGCGATGCGCCACCCGACGCTCGTCAACCTGCACACCGGAGCCGGTCTCGGCAACGCGGTCGGGAACCTGCTCACGGCGTTTCAGAACAAGACGCCGTTGATCGTCACCGCCGGTCAGCAGACGCGCGAGATGCTGCTGCTGGAGCCGTGGCTCACAAACGTCGAGGCGACGATATTGCCGCGCCCGTGGGTCAAGTGGGCGTATGAGCCGGTGCGGGCCGAGGACGTGCCGGCAGCGTTCATGCGGGCGATCGCGGCCGCGGTTCAGCCGCCCGCAGGTCCGGTCTTTCTCTCCCTGCCGCTCGATGACTGGGACAAGCCTTGCGAGCAGCCCGCGGTGGTGCGAACCGTGGCGACGCGGATCGCCCCGGACCCGGTGCGGTTGCGCGAGTTCGCCGAGGCGATCCGCGGGGCGTCCTCCCCGGTCCTGATCTACGGGGCGGCGATTGCGCGTTGGAACGGATGGAGCGACGCGGTCGCGCTCGCGGAGGCGCTGAACGCCCCGGTGTGGGCGGCGCCGGCGTCGGAGCGTGCTCCGTTTCCCGAGGACCATCCGCTGTACGTCGGTGGACTGCCGTTCGCGATCGGACCACTGAGCGAGAAGCTCGAAGGGCATGACCTCGCACTCGTCGTCGGCGCACCGGTATTTCGCTACTACCCCTACGTCCGCGGTGCCTACCTGCCCGCGGGACTGCGTCTGCTGCACATCTCCGACGACCCGGCGGAGACAGCCCGTGCCCCAGTCGGCGACAGCCTGATCGGCGACGCCGTGCTGTGCCTTCAGGCGCTGACCGAGCTGCTTGTGGGCCACAAGCCGGGGGCCGCCGGCCGGCGCGAGCGCCTCGAACACCGCATGGCACCCCACCCACCAGCCGACCCGAACAGCTCGGACGCCGATCGTCCCTCGGCTGCGCAGGTATTCGCCGCGTTAAACGAAATCCGGCCCGACCACGCGGTGCTCGTCGAGGAGAGCCCGTCGAACCTCGCCGATCTGCACAGGGCGTGGCCTATCACCGAGCCCGACACCTTCTACACGTTCGCCAGCGGCGGCCTCGGCTGGGACCTCCCCGCCTCGGTGGGGATCGCCCTAGCCGAGCGCGAGTCGGGCCGCAACCGACCCGTCACCACAATCATCGGTGACGGGTCCTTCAACTACTCCCTCCAAGCGATCTGGAGCGCGGTGCAACTGCGGCTTCCGATGCTGATCGTCGTGATGCGCAACGAGGAGTACGCCATTCTCAAGTCCTTCGCCGCCCTCGAACTGGCACCCGGCGTTCCCGGCCTCGACATACCGGGAGTTGACTTCGTGTCGATCGCAAAGGGCTACGGCTGCGACGCCGCCCGCGTCGAGGATCTTGACGCACTCCGCGAGGAGGCGCCCAAGGCATGGACCAAAGACGTTCCAACCATCCTAGAGGTCCCGATCTCCCCGCAAATCCCCCCGCTGATCTGACGCAACCGGCGGTTCAGAATCCTCCGCGCTGGAGGGGTCAGTAGCAACTGCGCTGGCAACACCGACGCGGGTGCGCGCCGTTGCTAGCAGCTGAATACCCATGAAAGGCGGCTGAAGGAAGTCGTCGGGGTAGCGGCCGCGATCTCCCCCCTCCGGAGGGGCCTCGTCTCCGCCAATGTGGGTTCAGCCAGCGCAGGGCGAGGCCGCGGCGTCAGGTGGGACGCTACTGCCCGCCTGCTCCTGGCCTTGCGGGCCAGTCCAACTGATCGACGCGGGAAGCGGTCCCGTGCGGTCAGCGGTCACTGCGATTACGCCATTCGTAACGGCGACGGGCTGTGAGCTGCCGTCGGAGTAGTGGACCTGCACGTTGGATGCGCCGGGAGGCATTATCGCCGCTACCTCGATGTCGCTCGATGGCAGGTTCGGGTCGCAGATGGCGCTCTCGATCGCGACGAGCTGACTCGGGTCGATGATGGGAAATTGCCCGCACCCTTGTACGACGTTGTCCGAGCTCATCATGCAGATCGCGCCGTTGGCCGGAACCAAATACAACGACTCGCCGCGCTGGGTGACAGCGGCTCGCCTGATGTTGGCAAGACTGCCACCCTGGCTGGCTACATAGGGGTCAAGAAGCCGACCCGGGGGAATATCAGAGGGTTGCTGCGCGCGACCAAGCACGGGGTAGGCTTGCGCAATGGCTGATAGCGCCGACGAACTCGGACTCTGGCCGACTCCCAGCGGGTAGTGGGCCGACGAGCCCAGCCCTTCGGCAAGCGCGGTTCCTCCGCCCGCAACCACGGCGAGCGCGAGAACGACCAGCAATCCCTTGGTTCGACTGTGGCTGGTGATGAAGTTCTTGAACATCAGAAGTTCGCTGCCCAGTAGCCGTCGACATAGTGGGGCTTCGGAGAATCGTTCCCGACGTAGAAGTACTGAGTGACCCCCTGGTCCTTCCTGACGGTGCCGCTCAGCGCCTGATTCTGACCGCATTTTCGAGAGATCCAGTTGTGGGCACCGTCCTCGATGGTCTCGCAAACGTAGTCGCCATCGTTTGGGTGGTACGTCAACGCCTGGTTATAGGAATCGCCGTTGACGTTGATGAAGTAGTGAGGAACCTGCGGGCAGTTGGTGTAGCCAGGGATATATCCCGCTGACGCCCCGCAGTAGCTGCCGCTCGCAGCAACGCTGCTGGCGCCGCGTACAGGATCGCTCCGAACACCGCAGCCGCCGAGAGACCCACCGCCACCACGTGACTGATCACGGCTCGGCGTCGGCATCCAGCCCCACGCCACCGAAGCGCGTTTCCGCGGTTCATTGGTCTTTCCTCACGAGTAGTGATCCCTGCGAACTGGAGAGGGGGTCAACCTGCAGCGCAATTGTAGAACTCCGCGGCTAAGTTTGCTTAGACGCGGTTTTCCGTCCGGTCGATCGCGTCTAATACGCGCGTGGGCCGCCGCAAACCCGCCGATCCGACCGCGTCTAACAAGGAGCCGGTCCTCGATGACCGTCGAGCGCGGCTGCTCGCCGGCTACCTGAGCTGGCTGGAGGGGCGGCCGCTGGCGGCGCGCAGCCGGCAGGCGTACGGCCATCAGGTGCGCTGTTACCTGGTCTGGCTGGGGGACCGATCGCCGGTCGACGGCGACCCGCTCGCCGACGGCGACGCGCGCGATTGGGCGGTGCGGGACTACAAGCGGCATCTCAAGGCGGTGGCGCGGTGGAAGCCCGCGTCGGTCAACCTGGCGCTCGCGGCGCTGGACTCCTTCTATACGCAGCTCGGGCTGGGGCGCCCGATCGTGCGCCGGGAGGAGCTCTCCAAGAGCGCGCCGCGGGCGATCAGCGAGGAGCAGCAGCGTCGGCTTTTGCGGATGTGCGAGCGCGCGTCGGCGCGGGACCGGGCGATCGTGGTGGTGTTGCTGTACACGGGCCTGCGGCTCGCGGAGCTGGTCGCGCTGGACGTCGACGACGTGCGGATGTCGGCGCGCAAGGGCGTGGTGGTCGTGCGCTCGGGCAAGGGGGACGCCTACCGGGAAGTGCCGTTGAACGCGCTGGTGCGTCAGGTCCTCAGCGAGTGGCTGACCGAGCGTGACGAGCGGGCGGCCGAGGGCGAGCGGGCGCTGCTGGTCGGCCGCGGCGGCCGCCGGCTGGCCAAGCGCTCGGTTGACGACGTCGTCCGAGGCCTCGGCAAGGATGCGGGCGTGACGCTGTCCGCGCACGTCCTGCGCCACACGTTCTTGACGCGGATGGTCCGCCAGGGCGCAGATCTCGTGCTCGTCGCCGAGCTGGCCGGTCACCGCCGCATGGAGACCACGCGCCGCTACAGCCTGCCGTCGGATACCGACCGGCTGTTGGCGGTCGAGAACCTGCAGATCGACTTCTGACGCGATGCCGCCGGGCCGGTTTCTCTCCGACGCTGAGACCGAGCGGCTGGAGGGGTGGCCAGAGACCATCGAGCGTGGCGACGTCGTGCGCTTCTTCTCGCCCGCCGGCGAAGACCTGAGGTTCGTGCGCACGCAGCGTGGCGCGGCCAATCAGCTCGGGATCGCGCTCCAGCTCGGCGCGCTGCGGTGGCTGGGGTTCATCCCCGACGATCTGCCGTCTGCGCATTCAGAGGCGCTTGCCGCGCTCGCCGCGGCGCTGGATGTCTCGACCAGGACGATCTTCGACTACGCGGTGCGGGCGCCGACGCGGGTCGAGCACCGTCTTGTTGTCCGCGCCTACGCCGGCTTTCGGCCGTTCACCGAGCGTGAGCTTGACGGGCTGCGGGTCCCGTTCGACGAGGAGGCGCTTGAGCATGAGCGCCCGTCGCTGCTGTTGGCGCGGATCTGCGAGCTGTTGCGTGGCGAACGGATCGAGCGGCCGTCGCTTGATCGACTCGTGCGGCTGGTCGGCTGGGCACGCGAGCGCGCCCACGAGCAGACCTTCAAGCGCCTTGAACCGCAGCTCAGCGATCCGATCCGGACCAAGCTCGACGGCCTGCTGGTCAGCGATGGTGGTCAATGTCGGCACGCGTGGCTGCGCTCGCGGCCGACGAGCGTGAGCGCCAGAGCACTGCGTGGCGAGCTGTCCAAGCGCACCTTTCTGCTCGACGATCTCGATGTCGGCCGGTTTGACCTGTCCGGCCTGCCGCCCAACCGGCGGGCGTGGCTGGCGCAGACCGGCCGCCAGCAGACCAATCAGGCGCTCGCTCGGATGGCGCCCAACCGCCGCTATTCGGTGCTGATGTGCTTCTGCGTCGAGGCCTTGGAGCGCGCGACCGACGACGCGATCGAGATCTATGACCGCGCGCTCGGCTCAGCCGACCGAGCGGCGCAGCGCAAGCGCGAAGAGCTCGAGCGCCGCGGCCGCCGCGACATCCAAACGACGGTCCGCCGGTTCATCGACCTCTCAAGCGTCGTGCTCGAAGCGCATGATTCCGGCGCCGACGTCCTGCGGCTGATCGACCGGCGGATCGAGCATTGAGCGGCTGCGCGAGGATCTCGGCCGCGCCCAAGGGATCGCGCGCCCGCAACCGACCGGTCACCTTGACCTGCTGATCGCCAACGGCGGCGCCGCGGGTCGCAAGCTGCTGGCCGCGGTGACCGCCAGCCTCGAACTGCGCCCGACCGGCGTCGACGAGGACGAACTGCTCGCGGCTCTGCGGCTCATCGGTCAGCTGACCGACGACAAGCGCCGCTGGCTGCCCGGCTTCTCGCCCAGCGCGTTCATCGACAACCAGTGGCGACCGCACGTCGTCGACGTCAGCCGCGGTCGGCTGGACCGCCGCGCCTACGAGCTGTGCGCCGCCTACGAGTTGCGCTCGGCCCTGCGCGCCGGCCGCGTGTGGGTGCCGGGCAGTCGCCGCCACGTCGACCCCTCGAGCCTGCTGCTCCCGGCGGAGCGCTGGCAGCAGACACGGGCCGGGTTCGTTCGAGTGGTCGAGCGACCCGCCGACGGCAACGAGCGGCTACAGGAACTCGCCGGGGAGCAAGGTGAGCTTCTACAGCGGCTGGCCGAGGAACGCGACGCCACCGCCGAGGCCCAACTCGCCGACGGCGACCTGGTCGTCGACCCCACGGCCGAGAAGGGCGACGAGGGACGGCTGCGCAAGCTGATCGAGCCCCGACTGCCCGAGGTCGACCTCCCCGACCTTTTGATCGAGGTCGACGGCTGGACCGACTTCACCGGCCAGTTGACGCCGCTGTCAGGCAACCGGCGGCGCTCCGCCGAGATGCCGTGCGTGCTCTACGCCGCGATCCTGGCGCAGGCGACCAACCTCGGCCTGTCCGGGATGGCTCGCGCCAGCCAGTTCAGCTATCAGCAGCTCGAATGGGCGTGGGAGCAGCTCTGTCGCGAGGACACCCTCACCGCCGCCAGCGCCAGCCTCGTCGACTACCACCACCGGCTCCCGCTCGCCCAGGCGTGGGGCGCCGGCCGGCTGTCGTCCTCTGACGGACAGCGTTTCGCGAGCCGCACCCGCGGGCCCGGGGTGGCGGCGCTGCCGCGCTACTTCGGGCACCGCCGCCGCGGTCTGCAGATCTACTCGTGGACGTCTGACCAGTACAGCCAGTACGCCAGCAAGGTCGTGACCGCCACCGTCCGCGACGCCACCCACACCCTCGACGGCATCCTGGACAACCAGACGGTGCTGCCGATCGAAGAGCACACCACCGACACGCACGGCTACACCGAGATGATCTTCGGCGCCTACGACCTGCTTGGCCTGCGCTTCGCACCCCGCATCCGCGACCTCGACCGCCAGCGGCTTTACCGCCACGGCAGCCAGCCGCCCGTCGAGACCGCCGAGCTGCTCCGCCACAAGATCCGCCCCGAGCTAATCACCCCCTACTGGGACGAGCTGCTGCGCCTCGCTGCCTCTTTGCGCCACGGGTGGGCGCCCGCCTCGCTGCTGCTCGCCCGCCTACAGGCTGGCGCGAGGCGCAACCCGCTCGCCCAAGCCCTGCAGGAGTACGGACGGCTGGTCAAGACCAACTTCATCCTCGCGTGGCTGGCCGACGAGGAGCTGCGCGCCCGCGTCGGGCGACAGCTCAACAAAGGCGAGCAGCTGCACGCTCTACGCCGCGCGATCGTCTACGCCAACCAAGGCCACGTGCGCCAGCGCGCTCCTGACCAGCAGAGCGAGCAGGCGCTGTGCCTGGCGATCGTCGTCAACGCGATCATCGCCTGGAACACCGTCTACACCCAGCGCGTCCTCGACGAGCTCCGCGCCAGCGGCGAGCTGATCACCACCAGCGAGATCGAGCACATCTCCCCGCTGGCCTACCAGCACATTCACCTCTACGGCCACTACCCCTTCGACCTCGCCACCCGCCCCGACGGCCACCGGTCCCTCAGGCCTCCAGTGAGGCCGTCGACGCCGACGCCGAAGACCCCGAACCGCGTCTAACGCTAAACGTATAAATCCGCACCGTTGCTAACGACGGGCCGCTGGTGCGCTGGCCAATGACCGCGCCAACGCGAAACAAGGTCTGCGTGGTGGGCGTCTGTCGCGCACCGCTCCTCGCCAAACCCATGGAAGCCCTGCCTGCTTACCCTGAGCCTGCACCAACCGGCGCGACAGGGGAGCTCGCTGGTGCAGCGGACGAGCGGCGGAAGTCCGCTGGGTGCGCTCGGGCGCTCTCGCTCTCCGATCCCGAAGGGAAAGTAGATGGCGCTTGTACTCGGCCCGTGGGACTGGCGACTACGAGAGACGACCCCTACTTTGCGGCTGGGGACAGCAACCCAAGGAGAGGGCCGATCTGCTGCCCGTCGACGAGTAGCGGCCCTCGGGGCCGCTCGGCGGGTCCTGATGCACCTTTGGCCTTATCTTGGCTGTATGCCTCGATGATCGACCCGGGCCGCACGTCCTCCAGCTCGGCCCAGTCGGGGATGTAGATGCCGCTGTGGGTGACGTCCCAGCCGTCGCCGGTCCCGATCGCGCGGGTAGCTTGAAGAGGCATCAGCGGGTCCCCCGTGACGTGTCGTTGGCGGCCGCCGGCGTGGGCTGCGACGTGTCGCGTGAGGCCTTGGCGTCGATGGGCGACGTCTCGGCTGGGTCTGCGGTTTCGACGCAGTCGGCGAGGTAGGCGCTGATGAAGAAGAAGTCCCCGTCGATGATGGGAACTTCGTTTGGCCGTCTGCTCGCCCAGCGGAGCATCTCGGGGTCAGGGGATTGTTGGTACAGAAAACCGGTCTAATCTAAGCGCTTGCGAGTTCGGCGAGGTCCGGTGTCTTCAGCGGTCGGTAGTCGCCTCGGCGGATCGTCTCGGTGAGGGCGATGTGGTATCGGCCGGTGAGGGTGATGTGCTCGTGCCCGAGCGGTGATAGGCGCCGGATGTCTTCGCGCTGGATCTCGTAGCCCGCGGCGGTGAGCTGGTCGAGCGCCCGTTGGGTATAGATCGTGTTGTAGAGCACGATGCAGTTGACGACCAAGCCGAGCGCGCCGATCTGCTCTTCCTGGCCGCGCTGGTAGGGCTGTGGGAGCTCGCCCTTGTTGCCGTGGCAGACACGCCGCGCGAGTTCGTGCCGTCCCCTCGCCACGGTTGATCTGCCCGAGGATCGCGCGGCGGTAGATCGGATCGTTGCAGTAGTCGAGCAAGTGGATGGTCTTCGGCACCCGGCCGACCGCGGCCAGCGCGCGGCCGAGCGTGGCGAGATGCCGGGTGTGGCTTCGGAGCGCGCGCATCAGCTCAGATCCGGTGGTCTGCCGCTGCAGGAGGCTCCCGCCGACGCGGAGGATGTCGTCGTAGCAAAGCTCGATCACCCCTCGGTCGATCAGGTTGGTGGCGATCGCGTTCAGCCGGCCGAAGTCGGCAAGCGGATCGAGCTTCCAGAATCGCGCGCCGCCCGAGTCGGCCATCCTTGGGGAGAGCTGGAAGTCGAGGATTCGGTAGCAGCCGAACATGATGTCGGTGTAACCAGCGGTGTCGGTCATGATCTGCTGCGGGCGGACGCTGGTCTGCGGGTCCAACAGGCCGTCGAGCAGGTAGAGCCCGTCGCGCGGGGTGCCCGGCACGACGATCGTGTGGATGCCGACGTAGTGGTCGGCGGTGGTGCCGATCGCGGTGACCCCGCGGCGGCGGTGAAAGTAGCGCGGGTTGCGGCGGGCGTGGATCGTCTCTCTCGGCACGACGAACCGCAGCCCGTCGATGTTCGCAACCTCGCCGCCGCCCCACTCGATCGCCAGCGGCAGCTTGGTGTGGTAGTCGACGATCATCGCGTTGGCGGCGATCAGCGTCTCCGGCCGGACGTAGTGGCGGGCGATGTACTTCAGTCGCTCAAGCCGCAGCGCCGGGACCTTCTCATCGACCAGCGGCTTGTAGCCGACGTTGCACGCCTGCGCGATCAACACCGCGATGATCGACACCTCCAGGTCGCTCAGCCTCGCGGACGGCTCGCGCTCGTGCGTGAACGCGGTAGTGAACCTGGTTCGGGTTGCGATCTCGAGCAGCAGCTCGGGCAGCTCGACGTCCGGCAACATCGCGTCGATCCGGGCGCGCAGCGCCCGCAGGCTCGAGGGCTCATCAAGCGCGTCGAGCTTCTCAAGGTCAATGCGGCCTTCGGCGACTTCGAAGATCGGGTGATCGCGGCGGAGCCCGTCAAGCGTGCGCTGGTAGGCAGCGTCAAGCTCGGTGCCAAGGATCGCCACGAACTCTTTGGGATCCGTGGGCAGCTTCAACGACGTCCGCGTCTGCTCGCGCGAGATCTCCCAGGCGCGCTCCGGCAGCAGAACCGCTCTCGGATCACCCCAACGGTCAGAGCGGGAGACGAACACGTCACGGCGGTGAAGAGCATCCCGCAGCGCCTCAAGCGCACAGAACGTGTACGCGCGGCGACTGACCTTTCCGGGCTCCGACAGCACGAGCCTGCGCCAGGCGCGGGTGACGATCCCCATCGGCACGTCCGCTTCAGTCAGCGAATGCTTGCCGTCGATCTCTCGCAGCGCTCGGATCGCTTCGAGCACATGCTCGCCAGCGTCCGTCGCCTGGAAGTGGAGCGTGTCCAGCAGCAGCGGCAGGAACCGGCGCACCGTCCCGTAGCCGCCGAGCAGCCGCTCGCGGTGGCCCTCCTCGCCCGGCCGGGTGTGCTCGCGCAACTGGCTGATCGCCTCCTGGAGCCGGCCGCGGCCAACGCGGGCGAGGATCGCATCGCGCAGATCGGCGTCGTTGACGCTCTCATCGAGCACCAGCGCGCACGCGTCCGCGAGCCGGACCCCGGCCTGATCGATCAGCCCCGCGATCTCAAGGCGGCGCTTGCGCTCGCGCGCCGCCGCGCGATCGTCGATCTCTGAGAGGATCACGTCGAGGTGGTCGAGCGTCTGGTCCTGGGCGCGCAGCTCCCCGATCGCGGCGAACGCGGTCAGCGTCGCGACCCGCCGGGCGTCGCCCATCTGCGCAATCTGCTGCGCGCGGGCGGTGCGTGCGTCCACCAACAACGCCCGGAGGCGGGCCGCGGGGAGCTCATCGACCCCGGTCAGCGCCGGCGAGAGCACCTGCAGCTCCCGGAGCCAGCCAAGGGAGAGGACCATCCCCTCTGCGGTCGGCTTGACCGGCCCGTGCCTGAGCCACTCAAGCTGTGTCTCACTTGAGCCTTCACGAACTCTGAGCGCGCGCCCGAGCCCGCGCCGCTCGTCTGCTGTCATCCCGCGGGCGATCAGCTCATAGCCGCGCTCGGCTGCACGATGGCAGACCGTGCCAACCAGCCGCCACAGCACGCTCGCGCCTGGGAGCAGCACCTTCGAGGCGATCAGATGATCGACCGACCGGTCAAACAGCGCCCGGTGGCTCTCCGCCGAGACCCACGCCCTGGCCTCCAGCCACCGCACCAGCTCAAGCTCGACGTCGGGCTGGTGAAACTCGCGGTAGCCGTACTCCCGGCGGACCTCCGCCCGATGGTCCCAGCGCGCCTCACCCCGCGCGTAGGCCCCAAGCCCGGATGGGTCCACCCCGAGCTCCCGGGCGACCCAGCGGACGACCTGCTCGGGCACGCTGCACGAATCCTCGAGGAACCGACCGAGGTAGCGGACGGTACCCAGCTGCACGGCGAACCCGAGCCGGTTGCACTCGCGCCGCCGCTTGCAGATCAGCTCGCGGTCGCGCTCATCAAAGAAGAAGAACTCGGCCAGCTCATCCGCCGACAACCGCTCCGAAAAGCGGCCGTAATCCTCCGGCGGACCGCGCCTGCCGTAACGCGCGGCCTCAAGCGCGATCACCTCCGCCGGCGTCACTGGTCGACCGCCAGACCGTCGACCGCCCGCTGCCGATCACCCAGCGACGGCAGGCTGTAGCGGCGGGTCGTTTCAAGCTTGCGATGACCCGCGAGGTCCGCGACTAGCACGACATCGTTGCCGGCACGCACGAGCCTCGTCACCCACGTGTGGCGCAGCACATGCGCCGACAGATCGACACCGGCCGCCCGGCCGAGCTTGCGCACGACATCATCGACCGAACGCGCGCTCAACCGCCCGCCCGCGCGCGCGACGAACAGCGGCTCGCTGCCGGTGCGAGCGGCGGGGGCGGGCCGCTTCTTCAGCCACTCGTCAAGCGCCTTGCGCGCCGGCGCGTTCAGCGGCACCTCCCGGTACACGTCGCCCTTGCCCGAGCGGACCACCACGACCGCCTTGCGACCCGACACGCGCGCGTCGTCAAGATCAAGCGCCACCAGCTCCGACAGCCGCAGCCCGGCATACACCAGCAGCATCCCGATCGCCCGATCGCGCGCCGCTGCGCGCCCGGCGGCGCGCACGAACGCCAACAGCTCGTCGCCCTCAAGCGCCCGCGGCGCCGCCTGCGGCAATCGCTCGCGCGACACCTCCGCCGCCCCAAGCCCGACGAACCGCAAGAAATGATCGACCGCCGCCAGCGCCAAGTTCACCGACGCCGGCGACCACCGCCGCTCCAGCTTCAGATGCCGCTTGAAATCCCTGACCGCGTAATTCCGCGCGAACACATCAGCCAGCGCATCACAGCCCCGGGCCGGATCGGCGGCGAGCCACTCGACGAACCCGGCGACCTGCCTGGAGTACTCGCGGCGCGTGCGCTCCGACAACGGCTGGCGCTCAAGCCACACCTCGTAGCGCTCGGCCAGCTCGGGTAGCTCGTCCACCTCCGACATCGCCGGGCACCCTATTTGTCGCGGCGGCGGAACCCGCGAAACGAACCGTCGAGGAGGCGATTAGCAGCGGCCCAGACGCCGCGGACCGCTAACAACGGCTGTTGGTCGCGGCGATCAAACCAGAGCTCATTAGATTAGCTCATTGGATGGCCGCCGCGGCGCGAATCGCCGCGTCCCTCGCGTCGCGCTCGCGCTCGCGGTTCGTAATCGGATAGCGGAAGCGATCCGGCCGCATAGCCTCCACTCATGCTGGCGTTCCAGAGCACGCGCACGCGTCTCGGCACGTGTCGCTTCTCGTATGCCTGCGCAAGCGGCCGTGGGCTGTCCTCGCTGGGTCTGTGCGCCGGCGGTCGCCACTCACGTCGCTTACGCGGTCGTCTTGCTGACCGGGTCGTTCCCGCTGTCGGCGCCTATCGATGGGAAGATCTGCGAGATGGGCTGCCATGTCCGACGCCGCGCGGCAGGGCTCATGCTGCTTCTGCTCGCATCGATGGCTGTGCTGGTATCCGGCTGTGGTGAAAGCAGCACCGCCGCACGGTTGCGAACCCGGCTACTGGCGGCCGCCGACCTCCCGGCCGGCTGGTCGGCCGCGGCGACCAGCAGTAACACCGTCAAACTGACGAACACACCCTGTCTGGCGGGCCTGTCGAAGAACCCGAAGGGCTGGAGCTATGAAACCGCGGGGTTCGTTGAAGGGAAGTCGATCCCGAACCTCGGCGAGGTGCTCGCGACCGGAGCGCGAGTCGGGCAGGCGTGGAACCGCTTTGACCGTGCCCTCGCGGGCTGCCGCTCCGCGACGCTGCTGCTAGGCGGGACTGCGGTCAAGGCCACCGTTCGTCCGTTGGCGTTCCCGCGGGTCGGCCGCGCCTCGTCCGCCTACGCGTGGGCGTTCACGCTGGCCGGCGTCCGGATCGGCTTCGACCTCGTGCTCTTCCAGACCGGCCACTACGGCGGCTATCTCTCCTACGCCGATCTGGGAGCGCCCCCGACAGCCACGGCGCAGGCGTTCGCACGGGCGGCAGAGGCGAAGGCGCGGAGCGGCTCCACGGCTCCGGTGCACGACAGCGTCTCGATCGCCTCGGCGCCCGTGCATACCGCACACACGCGTCTGGGCACCGTCGCCTACCGCGCGATCGGGACCGGGACGCCGCTGCTGCTCATCACCGGCTACAGCGGCACGATGGAGGCCTGGGACCCACGGTTCGTGAACGCACTCGCCCAGCACCACCACGTCATCACCCTCGACAACGCCGGCGTCGGCAAGACCGACGCACTGCCGGCGCCGCTGACGATCGACGCCATGGCCGACCAGACGAGCGCGCTCATCGACACGCTCAGGCTCGGACGCGCGGACGTGCTCGGGTGGTCGATGGGCAGCATGATCGCCCAGGCGCTCGCCGTCCGCCACCCAAACCAGGTGCGCCGCCTCGTGCTCTGCGCCAGCTTCCCCGGCAACGGATCGGCCGTCCGGCCGTCCCGCCAGGAACTCGACGCGTTCGAAAGCGGCGAACCGCAGAACGTGATGGCCGCCATCTTCCCGGCGGACCAGACCGCTGCCCAGAACACTTATCTCGCAGCGATCTCCAGCTATCCACCCGGCCCGTCGGTGCCGGCCGACGTGCTCGCCGCCCAGAAGCGCGCCGTCGACGCCTGGTGGAACGGAACCGACCCGGCCGGCGCCCAGTCGACGATGATCGCCGTGCCAACTCTGATCGCCGACGGCACTATCGACCGGCTCGACCCGGTCACCAACAGCCACACCCTCGCCACCCTGATCCACGGCGCCAGACTCCACCTCTACCCCGACGCCGGCCACGCCTTCCTCTTCCAGAACCAGTCGAGCCTCGTGTCACTGGCCGAGTCGTTCCTCCGCTCATAGATCCCACTCACCCTTCCAGGCACGTCCTAGGTCGGAAGGCTCCCTCCAGAAAGGCACGAGGACCTCGAACCACTCGGCCACCAACCCGGCATCGGGTGGCCGCCACATCACACGCGCGCACTCGATCAGCGCCTCCGACTGATCGACGGCTGCACTTCCGGGCGTTGCGAAACAGATCGCCCAGCTCCCCGGCGAACATGCTCCTGAGCAGCCGCAGAAGTCGGCTCTACGACGCGCGACGCTGCTGCTCTGCGATCGGGGAGCGACAGCGGCGACGCGACGTGTCTGGCTGCCGCCGCCGCTTAGACCGGTTTTCTGTACCAACAATCCCCTGACCCCGGGACGGTGCCGTTGGGGTGGGCGCTGTATCTGCCCGAGGAGTGGTGCAAGGACCCGGCGCGGCGCAAGAAGGCGAAGATCCCCGCGGAGGTCGAGTTTGCGACCAAGCCGCAGCTGGGGGTGGATCTGGCGGTGCGCGCCGCCGGCTGGGAGATCCGCAAGGCGCCGGTGCTGGGCGATGCTGCCTATGGTGATAACACCGAGCTGCGCGACCGGCTTGACAGCGAGGGCCTGCGGTACGTGTTGTCGGTCTCGCCCGAGACGACCGTGTTCACCAGCGAGACGAAGTTCACGGCGCCCGCGCCGCGCTCGGGGCCGGGCCGGCGCAGCCCCCATCCCCGGCCCGACCGAGATCCCGAGTCGATCGGCCAGCTGATCTCCCGGTTGGGAGAGAAGCACCTCAAGACGGTCACGTTTCGCGACGGGCCCGACGGCATCCCCCGCAAATCGCGGTTCATGTTCGTGCGCGTCCGCGCCGCGCACCACTGGCGCGCACACGACGGCAAAGGTCGCTGGGGCAAGACCGAGGAGATCCCACCGCGCGAGGAATGGCTGATCGCCGAATGGCCCAAAGGCAAACCGGAACCGACCGACTACTGGATCTCGAACCTGCCCGCCTCGACCACGCGCGGGCGGCTCGCCCGGCTCGCGCGGCTGCGCTGGAAGATCGAGCTCGACTACCGCCAGCTCAAAGGCCAGCTCGGCCTCGACCACTACGAAGGACGCTCGTGGCTGGGGTGGTATCACCACACCGCGCTGGTCACCGCCGCCCATGGGTTCCTCACCCTCGAGCGACTACACCCTTTAGTCCCACGGCCGGCCTGACACTCGAGCAGACCGTGCTGCTCTTGCAGCCGATCTTCAAGTGCTGGACCGGCCGCTGCTCCACCTGCCAACAAGCCGTCGACCTCGACCAACTCCACCTTCATCCGACACGCCAGAACGAGTGACAGCCTCTAACAAAGTACTATTAGTCGGGTGGTGCGTTCCTGGGTGGCTGCTTTGCCGCAGCTTCTCGGCCCTGGCGGTGTGGGGTTCCCGCGCGAGCTGGTTGTCCCCTACGCGTTCAGGCACAGCTATGCGCAGCGGCATGCGGACGCCGGAGTCGCCCTCGATGTTCTGGCGCAAATGATGGGACACAGTCGCCTGGAAACAACACGCGGCTATTACAAGGTGAGCAAGTCTCGGATGCGCGAAGCCGTGGCGCTCGCGACCGACATGCAGCTCAACCATCGCGGTGAGCGTGTCCTCACGCAGCTGCTGGACGAGGACCTCGACAAGTATGGGGTCGGTCAGGTTGCCGTGCCGTTCGGCGTCTGCACCGAGCCGAGCATGGTGAAGTCCAACGGCCAGAGTTGTCCCTACAAGTTCAAGTGCTTCGGTTGCGGGCGCTTTCGGACCGGCCCGCCGTTCCTCCCCGAACTGAAGATGCATCTGCAACGGCTCCTCGTCGACAGCGAGCGCCTCAACGCTGCGACCGGCGGCAAGCTCGAAGAGTGGGCCCGCAGGGACGCGATGCCGCCTCCAGAGGAGGTGGTCGCAGTCAGGCGACTCATCCGCAAGTCTGAGGAGTTGCTCGGCAACCTAACCGAGCAGGAGCGAGCGAACTTCGACGAGCTGATTGCGATCCTTCGCCGCGCGCGTGCCAACATCGACACCGCTCTGCCCGCCCACCTGGGCGGCCGGATCAGTCAGCCGCAGCCGACCATCTACCCGGGGCTCTCGGTCATCCAGGCTGGCCGATGAGCGAGCGGACCGCCGCAGCAACCGCCCACAGGCGCGCTGACAGCGAGCTCAAGCGCCAGCGCATCCTCACGATCGCGCGCTCGTTCATCGACCGGGGTCAGGACTTCTCCTGGGAGAGTCTCGCGCGGGCGGCTGACGTCAACCCTGGCTTCTTGCACCGCGCTCCAGGCTCAAGGAGAAGGTGCGCGAGATGGGCGACCAGGCTCTGGTCGAGCTCGAAGTGGGGCTTCGCTCTGGCACGAGTGTGACAGTCGCATCTGTCAAGGCCGAGAACGCGTATCTCAAGCGCCGTCTTGTCGATCTCGAACGTGCCAATGCGAAGCTCAAGGAGCGGCTCGGCGAGGTGGTCGGACAGGAGCTGCTCGATGTCGCGCCCTCGGACGCGTCGCTGGCCCACCGGATTGCCGAGTTAGAGCAGCAGCTATTCGAGGCCCGGGAGACCATCCGTGAGCGCCAAGAAGAGCTCGAAGCTGCCCGTGATGTCAACCGAGACCTGATGCGCGCACGCAACCAGGGGGGCGCTTGACGACCGCTACCTCGTCGCCTGGTCCTCCTGACCCGGCCGTGTTCCACGGCGCCGCAGGCGAGTTCGTGCTGCGCACCGACCCGCACACAGAGTCGCACCCGATGGCGCTGCTCTCGCAGTTCCTGGTCGCATTCGGGACCGCCAGCGGCAACAGCGCGCACTACGAGGTCGAGGCCTCACATCACCACACAAACGAGTTCGTCGTGTTGGTGGGACCTTCGTCGAAGGGGCGGAAGGGTTCGAGCTGGGATCACGTCGAGGCGCTGATGCGCGACGTCGACGAGGGCTTCGTGGAGCGATGCATCGCCTCCGGGATGAGCTCGGGCGAGGGGCTGATCGCCGAGGTCGCCGACAACGGCGAGACCGCGTCGACAGGTGAGAAACGCAAGCTGATCATCGAGTCGGAATTCGCGCAGGTGATGAAGGTGCTCGCTCGCGAGGGGAACACCCTATCGCCAGTGATCCGCAACGCCTGGGATGGCAAGACGCTGCAGACCATGGCCAAGAACAGCCCGCTGCGCGCGACCGGCGCCCACGTCGGGATTGTCGGGCACATCACCAAGCATGAGCTGCTGCGCCACATCACTGCGACCGAGCTCGCGAACGGGTTTTTCAATCGTAATGCCGACCCTGCGGGCATGCCGACCTCGACCTGAAACTCCCCGCAGATTCCGCGGTTCGCCCCGATCAAGGTCGGCATGATCGCGGCGCGCTGATTGAGCTTGCTCTCGGTGATCGTCAACCGAGAGGAGCTGTTGTGGATGGGTATTCCGCTGGTCGCGTGCTGGGCCCGTTGGCGCCGTATGCCGACGGGTTCGTTGTCGAGTTGGTCGAGCGGGGGTACCGGCCGCGGTCGGTGGGCGGCCAGCTGGAGCTGATGGCGCATCTGAGCCGCTGGCTCGGTGAGCAGGGCGTGGGGCCCGACGGGATGACGCCGGCGATGGCCGAACGGTTCCTTGAGGTCAGGCGCGAGCGCGATGTCAGCTTGAGGAGCTGGCGCGCGCTCGATCCGCTGGTCGGCTACTTGCGCGGCCTCGGGGTTGTCCCGCAGCTCGCTGCTTTGGCTGACTCGCCGGTTGACCGGTTGCTCGCCGACTATCGCGATTACTTGCTGCGCGAGCGGGGGCTGACGGCCGGTTCGGTAGTTCACTGGGAGCGCATCGCCGGGCTGTTCTTGGCTGAGCGCACCGAGCCGCTGGAGGACGCACTGCAGCGGCTCTCGACCGCCGAGGTGACCGGGTTCGTGGTGGCGCAGTGCGGGCCCGGGGGTCGCTCAGGCGCGAGCGCGAAGATCCTGACCAGCGGGCTGCGGTCGTTGCTCCGCTACCTGCATCTCACCGGCCGGGTGCCGATCCCGTTGGCGCAATCGGTACCGAGGGCGGCTGGCTGGCGGCTGAGCTCGCTGCCGCGCGCGCTGGAGGCAGAGCAGGTGCAGCGGCTGCTCGCCAGCTGCGACAGCTCGACCGTGGTCGGCCGCCGCGATCTCGCGATCCTCACTCTGTTGGCACGGCTGGGGTTGCGCGCCTGCGAGGTCGCGCGGTTGCGTCTGGATGACATCGACTGGCGGGGGGGCGAGGTGACGATCCGTGGGAAGGGATCGACGATCGAGCGCTCCCGTTCCCGCACGAGGCTGGTGAGGCGCTGGTGTCATACCTGCGAGACGGGCGTCCGCGAGTTGAGTTCCGCGAGGCGTTCATCAGCGTCCTCGCGCCGCTGCGTCCCCTATCACCGGCCGCGGTGGTCGGGGTCGTCGGCTATGCGTGTGATCGCGCGGGGATGAAGCGCGTTGGCCCGCACGCACTGCGTCACACGCTCGCCAGCGACCTGTTGCGCGCCGGCACGCCGTTGGCGCAGATCGCGCCGATCCTCAGGCACGCCAGCGTCGCGACCACGGCGATATACGCCAAGATCGACCGGGACGCGCTCAGAGCGCTCGCGCGCCCATGGCCGCTTGCGGGAGGTGCGGCATGAGCTCGCTGCGTGAGGTCGCCGAGGACTACCTGCGGATGCGGCGCGCGCTCGGCTACAAGCTCGAGCTCGCGGGCTGGCATCTGGAGAAGTTCGTGACCTACCTCGAGCAGACCGACGCTGAGACGGTCACGACCGAGAACGCGGTCGCGTGGGCGACGTCGGCCGGCACGGACCCGGCATATTGGGCGCAGCGGCTTTCGATCGTGCGCCAGTTCGCCCGCCACCTGCAGACGATCGACCCTGGCTGCGAGGTACCGCCTGCGCAGCTGTTGCCCTACCGGGCACCACGAGCAATCCCGTACCTCTATGAGCCGGAGGAGATCGTCGCGCTGATGCGCGCCGCCGGCACGCTCGAGCCTGTGCTGCTGGCAGCCAACTACCAGACGCTGATCGGCCTGCTGGCGGTCAGCGGGCTGCGCCTCGGTGAAGCGATCCGCCTTGACCGTCGCGACGTCGATGCTCGTCATCAGTTGCTGCGGATCATCGACAGCAAGTTCGGCAAGAGCAGAGAGGTGGTGCTGCACGACAGCACGATGCACGCGCTCAGCGAGTACGGCCGGTTGCGTGACCGGCGGTTCCCGCAGCCGCGCTGCGACGCGTTCCTGGTCTCGCTCCGGGGCACCCGGCTGAACAAGAACGCTGTCCATGACATGTTCCCCCGGCTGGTGCAGGTCGCTGGCCTGAAGCCACGCTCACCGCGCTGCCGGCCCCGTCCACACGATCTCAGACATGCGTTTGCCGTCAGAACGCTGCTGGAGTGGTATCGCGACGGCGTCGATGTCCAAGCCCGGCTGCCGCTGCTCAGCACGTATCTGGGGCATGTGAACCCGGGCAACAACAGCATCAGCCACAGCAGGGCGATCGCCGCCAACGGCTCAAGCAGCGCATCAAAGAACCCCGAGGCACCCTTCAGGAACAAACCGTCATTCAGCAGCGCCCCGCTGGCGGCAAAGCAAACCGACCACACCAGCGGGACCGCCAGACAGATCACAAACGCGCGGGCCAGCACGCGCGGGATCCACCCGATCACCGGCGAGAGCACGATCGCGATCGGCATCCCCACGAACACCAGCACCGTCGAGACCGCCAGCACCACCTTCATCATCAACAACCCCAGGAACAGGACACTGGCCACCACCGCCATGACGATCGCCACGAACAACCCCACCCCCAGGAACCCCAGCCCCACCCCGGCCCCCACACCCACGGCGAGGAGGTTCGCGCTGGTCTTGGTCACGCGCCCCGAGCCCATCATCCCGGTGCTCGCGTCGTTGGCCAGCGCCACCGCGGTGTGAAACACCCACGGCCACAGCGGCAGAAACAGGGCTGCCCCGACGGTGCGCGCCAGGCCTTCGAGCGCGGAAGCTCCGCTGCCGGCCATGCCGGCGGCCCAGCAGCGAGCAATCGAGATTGTCGCCACTGCACCCAACGCAGCGCCCGCCATTGCCAGGACCGTCCGCTCGGTCGCCGCTACGTGTGAGCCGGGGGGCGCGTAATCCGGGACCGCCACCAGCCAGCCCAGCAGCTGCGTGTTGATGAAGTGCGCGATCGGCGCGAACAGCGCGTGGATGATCGCGTCGAACGCCGTCACCGCCAGCTTCCCCACCGTCCCACCGATCACATGCCCCAGCCCGCCCACCAACCCACTGATCACCTGGCCCGGGCTCGGCAGCCCCAAGATCCACGCCTGCGCGGGACTCGGCTCAAGGGCCGACAGCCCCAGCGTGACTAGCGCGACCAGGACGCCCGCGCCGAGCAGTCGCCAGCGCATGCGGCAAGCTCGCGAGGCGCCCGCGCGAGTGGTATCAACGTCGGCTGCGTTCGCCTGTGCCACCGGCACCAGCTGTTAGTCGATCAAGGCGGTGACGCTGCCCAGCAGCAGCAACACGCCGAGGGCTGTGCCGACGATCTGCATCCCGCGCCGGCCGCCGAACAACAACACCAGGCCGCCAGCGATCAACGCCAACGGCGCGATCGCCGCCACCATCACCAGCGCCGGCGTCACCAGCGCATGCGCGCCGTTGACAAACCCCCCCAACCCCGACGCATTCTTGGGAATCCCCGCCGCCTTCATCACGATGTCGACGAACCCACTGCATCCCGCGAGCAGCCAGACCCCGCCCCCTACGGCAATCGCGACGGTCACGCCACGCAACCGCGATCGAACTCGGCTAAGCATCGACGTAGCTCCTTCCTGAGCGTGTGACTGGACCCCAGACACTCGGGGCTCAATCGAGAGATATGGGCGCCGGCGCCCGATGTCCCGCCTTCGCGCGCACACAAGTCACAGAGGCTGTACTGCGGCCCGACCGCTGGCCTTCGACCCGACTCACCTCGCCCTGCAGCTTCAGCGACCGACTAACCGCATCGCCCGGCAGTCACGCCTTCGTGGGCGAAAGCAATCGCGTCTACGCCGCCACCGAGCACGGACCAGCGTGAGCGGATTGTCGCCTTATGTGAGGTCGCTCCGAGACCGTGAACGACGTGAACGAACGGCCTCGAGACGGGACCCGCGGACGCGATATGTGAGGTTATGACCGACGTGACTGACGTGAACGGGACCGAACCCGGTATCCGCGTCGGAAGCGACGCCCTCGGCGGCCGCACACCGGGCAGCTCGCGAGGTCCTCGGGCCACCTCGTGCGGCCGATCAACGGGCGCCAGGACGTCCGCTTGCCAAGAGCCTGACGGGGCCAGAGCGATCCACCGCACTGCCCTCGCCCTCGTCGCCGCCGCTGCCGTCACTGCTCCCTTCGTGGCGCCGTTGACGTTCCCGTCGCCGCGCCACGACTTTGTTCGTTTCTTTCGTACCTCGTCAACGCGTCAACCAAGCCGGGCCTGCCGCCCACGTCGATCACATGTGAACGGCGTCGATCCCCAGCAACCACCGCTCGTTCACAAGCCACCTGCACATAAGTCGCCATTGCGCTCGCGCGCTCCGAACCGACCGGAAGGACGAAAGCGATCGCTGGTGGGGTGCGCGCTTTCCGCGGAGGCCGTTGCACAAAGCCGTGAGGTAGTCACTATTGAGTGACGGTGGGAGAGGCCGCGTTGAAATAGGGCCGATAGACGGCGCTGTCCCAATTTTGTGCGCTATTTGAGAGGCCAACGAACTGTTATCCCAGCGACCAATTAATGCACCAGGTTCCTGAGTGGTTTGTGCAACAGCCTCCGCGCGGAGCGGGACCGCTGGGCGTCTGCGCCGAGAGGCCCGTCCGAACGCGAAAGCGGGCCGAGCTCGGGCGATCGCTGGCATGGCGAAGCGACAATGTGGTGCTCGCGCCGGCAGCGGCTGAGCCGGGCGATCTCGTTTGCTGAAAGCAGTCGCGCAGCCTCGGCACCGCCCGTCTACGACGGCTCAAGCCTTGTTTTCGCGCGCCGCGCGGACAATCTCCGCTGCACGCTGGACCTTCTCCCGCTCGTCCTTGAGAAGCGTGAGCGGATCTGACCGCAACGGGAGCTGGGGGAGAGCAACGAGCGCGCTCAAAGCCGTAACGACGAGCTCTTCCGGCATCGACGGGTTCAGCGCCCCGTCGATGACCCGAGCTAGTGCGTGCGAACGCGGTGCCCCCTGGGCCGCGAGCAGTCCGCACGCCTGCAGCGCCGCGGATCGCAGTCGAACGTCCCCCACGTCTCGTCGCAGGACATTGCGCGCCCGCTTGAGATTCGCATGACTCTGGAGATACGGCCGAGGCTGCGGCGGCCGCGCCCCGGCCGCCAGCGGCAGGACAGCGCGCAGACCGCGCACGGCCGCTGCCGTCTCAAGCGCCGGGGCCAAGACTGCGAGCGCGACTAGCGCCGAGGTCTTCGAGACGCCGTCGTAGGGCAGCTCCACGGCAGCCGAGGCGAGCAGCGTGGCCAGTGCTCGACGTCGTGTCACCGAGCAGTGCCGACCCAAGTCACCCAGCTCGAAGAAGCTGACCGCGATCTCATTCTCCGGCTGGGTCTCGGAAGGCCGGAGGACGGCGTCGATGCGGGCGTCGCAGAGCGAGCGAAGCTTGGGAAAATGATCCGGAAGATCGGCCCGCGCCGCCTCGCCGAGCGCCACTGCGCTGCCAGCCAGCGCGGCGTCGACCACCCGGCGTTGCAGCTCCGCAGAGCCATCGCGGATGTATCCGCTCACCGTTACCGACAGGTTGCGGCCCCGCAACATCAGATCACAGAGGAACGGGGCCGCGTCGATCGCACCACGTTGCGTGAGGACGGTTAGCGCGATCGCGGCTTCCCGCTCGCAGTACCCCTCCAGCTCGACCTCTTCGCGCAGGATCTTCGCCGCGCGCGCGGCGTAGCGCAGCGCCAGCCGATCCGCTACGGCGGCCAGCACCCGGCGAGCGTGAAAGCTCGGCTGCGGGAAGCGGATATCCGGCAGCGGTGCGGCGGCATCGACCGTGGCTCGGGCGACGCGGCTGACCTCGCGCTGGTTGAGCGCTGGAGCCCAGGCCGCGAGCGCCGCGAAGCTCGCCGCTCGCTCGAATGCGGGGCCGCCCTCGAGGCGGAGTACGGAGCCGCCGTGTTCGAAGTCGGTGGCGCGGGCGACTGACTCGGCGCGGTCGTTGAGCCCGGCGCGGACGAACCATCGCAGCGCTTCCACTGGCTCATCGACCGCCGTGTGGGCGCGTCCGGCGAACAGCAGCCCGCGCTGGAGACCGAAGAGGTCGCCGGCGCGGCGCTCTACCATCAAGCCGAGGATCAGATGCTTGAGCGCGTCGGGCAGGCGCTCGTCGGCCAGGTAGGCGAGCCCGCTGAGCATTAGGCGATCGGCACGGACGACCGGGACCAGCGCCTCTCCGCGGGCCAGCGCACCGGCGGCGCGGGCACCGAACGGCAGCGCCTCGGCCCGCTGGCCGACCAGGTCCTGGGCGACCTCGATCGAGGCCATCGCCTCCGCGGCCTGCTCCTCGGCGCCGGGCACGGTGGCCCAGACCGCGCCCGCCTGCTCAAAGTCCGCCTGTGCTGCTGCCAGGTTGCCCTGGCGCACGTAAAAGACCGCGCGGCGCTGCAGCGCCTGGCCCAGATGCCATGGTCCAGCCCTCAGTGCCGATCGCAGGACCCGGTTCCAGTCGCCCTCGACGTCCATCCCCAACTCGCCGGCAGCGTCACAGCGGTCCATCAGCAGCATGCGCTTCTGGGCGGAGTCCAGGCGCCGTAGCGCCACTGTGTCGGCGATGCGGATCGCGTCGGCCCACCGCCCGTAGAGCACGAGAGCATCAACCAGCGCGGCGGCGGCATCGCGCCTGTCGCCGACAGTTGGTGCCTGGTCGTGCAGTGCTCGCAGCGCGTCGAGCGAGTCTCTGCCTTGCTCGCTGGCTCCCGCCCGCACCGAGAGCAGTGCAAACTGGAAGTCGCGTTGACCGCCACCCCAGAACTCGCGATGCAGGTCGAATTCAGCCGAGGGGTCGTCCAGCTCAACTCGCTCGCGGGCGAGACGCCGGTAGATCGCAACCACCCCTTGGCGATCGTTGAGCTCGCGGAGCGCGCGTGCTCGGCGTTCGAGCATCGGCCAGATGAACTGCGGGGGGAGCCGGCCCTCTGATTGCTCGACGGGGTAGCCCCAACCGCCGCTGGCCCGGACGAAGTCCCGCTGGGTCTCGGCGTCCAGCGCATCGGCGAGCGGCACGGCCAGCCCCAAAGCGGTGAGCGGTCCCTTCACCAGCGCCTGTGCTGCCTCAGCGCGGCGCGTCTCGTGCGTGCGAAAGACGCTGAAGAGAGCCTCGCTGCTGCCCGACGTGAACGCGCATCTCACCTTGTCAAAGACGACCACTCGGTGCTCGCGTCGCTCAGGTGCCCGGAAATACTCCTTAACATCGATCCAGTAGCCCTCGTGGTGCTCGGGGCGCGAGATGATGAGCACGACCGGTCCGCTGACCTGCATCCAGTAGTCCAGGTCCCGCCGGTCGACGCGGAATGTGAACCCTGCCTCGGTCTCGTCGTCAAACGCACCGCGGTGCGCCTTGCTCTGTACGAAGACGACCCGGCCCGTCATCGCTCGGGTGCTTCGGTCGCGCAGCTCGATCGCGCCATCGATCCCGACCTCCGGTTGGCCGTACTGGGCGAACTGATGCTCCATCAACCCGACGATCGTCTGGATGAAGCCAACCTCGGCCTGCCCGAACGCCGCCGGGTCACTGAGCTTCTTTGGATCCTCGGCGAACGACATGCCCTACCAGTCGTCCAGTGCCGACGATCTCCTCGCTGCCGCGCTCGCTCGGATAGCCGCCGGTTCGATGCAGCCAGGCCGTAAAGACTGCTCGGCCATCTCTAGGCCGGGGCGGCGGCCCCGTCGCGAGCATCCGGGCCAGATCCGGTTTGGTCACCACCAGCGTCGCACGCTCCCAGGCTCTTCCCACTTCTCGACTCCAACTGTTGCGCGGGGAGCACCTGACGGCGCCGATCGGACGACGCACCCGGGTGGACCCTCCGGTGCCGTCAGGCGCTCTCCTTGTGGGCGTCCTGCTGGCGAAGGTGGTCCGCAATCCTGGCGAGGGATTCCTGAGCGCCGCTCTCGAGCTTCGTAGCGATCCCCAGTCGGCGGAGCGTGAGCGACGCGCGCTTCGTTGTCCGAACGGCCTGCTCTGCTTCCCTGGCGATCTGGTGAAGCCGCCACGCGCTTTCGGGCATCGCGTTCAGGTCGCGGATACGCCGCGCCCGAGCGTTGATCGTGTGGCGCACCCGATCGTCGAGCATCGAGTCCACCCCGTGCTGGCAGCAGCTCTCGTCATCGCAGATCAGCCGCGCCCGGGTGTCGAGATCGCCCAGCAGCGCGCGCGCAACGTCGAGGGTGACGCTGCGGCCGAGCCCCTCCAGGTAGACCATCCGTGGCGGCCCGCCAGAGGCGCCCCTGCTGTCCGCTCTCGGCTTCTTGCGGGTGATCTGTGAGCGCACGTCGGCACGCTCGCGCGTGCACGCCCCGGTCTCATAGCCCGCGAGACCGGCGGCGACCAGTCCCGGGCCAAACATGCCTTGGCGCCAGGCGAAAGTCGGTAGTCCACATGCACTCAACCGACGCGCCGTGTGGAAGATCCTCGCTGTCTTGGCGTAGCCGTCGGACGCGGCGCCGGCCGGAGTCAGGCACATCGCGAGTGACTGTGGCTGCACATCCAACGCGTTCGCGAGGAAGCGATCGACGCCAGCGCCCCACGTGTCCTCGCGCGCAAACTGCTTCCAGCTGCCGCAGAACACGGCAATCAGCGGCAGGTTCACAGCCTCGCGCGACATCTGCCGGCGGGTCGCGAGCAGGAGTTGCAGAGAGACCGTGAAGGCCGGGTCGTCAGGACCGTGGGCGTACAAATACGGCGCCACGATCGCCGTCGCGCGCTGCTTGAGCTCGAAGTCGACGACCTCAGCCGCTAGCTCCTCGACGCGGGTCGACGAGAAGTCACTGGGGAGTAACTCTCTTGACTCGCCGAACGGCACCCGCTTAACCCACGCGTCCTCAGGGTCGGTAAGGCCCTGAAGGAGGTAGGTCACCGGGTCGACGAAGTACGGCACGCCCGCCAGGTTCGCTGACTCGGCCAACGACGGCAGGCGCGCGGCAGTCTGCGCGTCCGCTACGAGGCCATCGATTGGCGGACGCAAGGCGACCGCGCCGCCGGGGGTCAGCAGATCACCGATCACCAGGTGGTCGTCATGGCCCGCCCGAATCAGTAGCTCGGCCACGTCGTTCGTCTCCTTCCAGCGCAGTCCAACATGACGTCATGGTATTTTACACGAAGAATGGTACGTAACCCGACAGGCACTTAGGAGAGCTCCTTTGTCAGCACATCACGATGCTGTTGCAGATCGCGGTGGGGAGCAGTACTCGCGGATCGTGGCCGACCTTCGTGAAGCTGTCAGTACGGAGGAACTGGCCAAAATCATCGGGATCCACTCGCGACAGATCCAGAACTGGGCCGCCGGGCGAAACCGTCCCCAGGGCGAGAACCGAGAGCAGCTGCTCGGCGTGTACTACTTGGTCCAGCGACTGCGCGATGTGTATCGGCCGGAGGGCATCGAGATCTGGCTGCACTCGCGCAACCGAGAGTTCGACGGACGTCGACCCCTCGATCTGCTCGCCGCTGGCGAATACGAACGGGTCTTGGCCGCCGTCGAGCGGCTCGCGGATGGAACCCCCTCATGAACCGCGACCTCGCGAACGCGATCGCCGGTACTACGCTGACGTCAGCGCGAGGTACCTACTTCCGTCACTCGCGGCCGGGGGTGAAGGAACTTAAAGGCTCGACGGGCGGGGGACGTTGGGGACCCGAGCACGGCTTCCCTGTGATCTACCTCGGCCAGCCGGTGGTGAGCGTCGTCGCCGAGGCGCACAGGCGGTTCGTCGACCCAGTGATCGACGGGATGCCGGCCAAGTTCGTCGCCCCGCGCGACCTGTTGACGGTTGACGTCGACGTCGACGAGCTGCTCGATCTTCGGGATCCTCGGCATCTCGCAGCGGTGGGCTTCGAGGACGACGCGCTGCGCGGGCCATGGCCGCCGTGCGTGCGAGTCGCTCGGGCCGCTCACCAACTCGGGATTCACGGGGTCCTCGCTCCAGCGGCGACCGGACTCGGCCTCACTCTCGCGCTTTTCGAGCAGCACCTTCCACACAACCAGATGCCGCAAATCGTTCACCGCGAGCTTTGGGCGCGGCTCCCTGCCGATCCGCGCACGCCCGCCCAGCGCACCGCCCAGATCGCGGCCCAGAACCCAGGCGCTTGATGGCGCGTTGGCGCAAGGGTGACAAACTCGGCTGGGGCCGATTCGGCGTCGTCTTTGCCGGTCAGCGAGCCGACGCGGAGGGCGACGAGTTCGACTTCGCAATCAAGTACGTGCAGAGCGACCTCACTGAGGTCGAGGAGGTCGTCAAGCGGTTCGAGCGCGAGATCGAGATCTTGGAGGGCCTGGATCACCCGAACGTCATGCCAGTCATTGCCAAGGGCCACACGACCAATGGTGTGCCCTTTTTCGTCATGCCGCGCGCGAGCGATGGGAGCTTGAAGGACGCGATCGAGAACGGACGTACCGCCGACGAGAGCTGGACGGTCGGGATCTTTCGCGACGTTCTGGCCGGCGTGTCCCGTGCTCACGAGCGGAGCGTCCTTCACCGGGACCTCAAGCCAAGCAACATCCTCATCTCCTCGAGTGTGCCGTTGGTCTCGGACTTCGGCATCGCCAAGCTGATCGACATGGACGGCACCGCTCTCACCCGCACCGCGCAAGAGCTCGGGACGCTGCGCTACACGGCACCGGAGCAGGCCGCCGACGCCAAGCGCGCTGGCCCTCCGGCCGATGTGTACGCGCTTGGGAAGGTCCTTGCCTACATGGTCTCCGGCCGCGAGCCAACGCCTCTGGTCGTCGACCTGACCGACGTGCCCGAGAAGTTCCGCTGGTTTGTCGACAAGTGCTGCCGCGATGACCCCGGGGAGCGCTTCGCCGACGCGGGCATCGCGCTCGCCCGCTTTGAGACGCTGCTTACGACGCCCGCGATTGAACTGCCACCCCTGGAGCGCGGTAACCAACTCGCTGAGGAGGCCGGTCAGGCGATCGGCGAGAAGGGCGAGGCAGCAGCAATCGAGGCGCTCGAGGCGCATCTGCGCACCTACGCCGATGACGAGCAGGTGTACCGCGTCGTCGCGCCGAGGATCCCGAAGGCGGTCCTGCGCAGGTGGGCCGCCGCCGAGTTGAACAGCTTCCGCGACTTCATGCTCGCGTACGACGGCCACGTCAGCGTCAACGGCGACCTCCCGTTCGATTACTGCGACACGCTCGCCGACTTCCTCCGGTTTGTCTTTGGCATCACAACCGACCTCGCCGTTCATCGGACGATCATCGCCCGGCTGCTGGAGGTCGGTGTCAGCCACAATCGCTGGTACGTAAGCGACGTTACGGTCGACCTCTTGGCGTCGCTGACGTCTCCATCCGAGGTCGACGCAGCTGTCGAGGTAATTGACGACCACCAGCGCGCCGCCTCGTGGGTCGCGGAGCCCGCGCTCAAACGCCCGCTCCGCGCTCCGATCGCCGCTGCGCTCCGTCGCGCTAACACCTCAACCGACGCCGTCAGCGACTGAAGCCCTGGACTGCGTTCGCGCGTCCGCTTCTTTCTGGTCCGGTCGCGAGTCGCTTTGCCCAGGGGCGCTCGGTGGCCGCGATCCCGCCGGCGGGACGCCTGATCTTGCCCGAGTCGTATCACCGAGTTGGCGATTGCCTTGGCGACGGTCCGCTCGTGAGGCGCGGTCATTGCCAACCAGCGCTTCAACACGAATCCGATAGCCAGATCTACGACGCCCGCCGCGAGCGCGTCCACGTCATGGGGATGGCCAAAGTCGTCCGGCTTCGCGGGACCCAGCGCAGCTACGCGCACGGAGAGGCGCGGTCACGGCCGTGGTTGGGGAAGGACCACTTCAGCCGGTTGTAAGCCGGCCGGCCCCTCCATTTGCCGAGCTTGGACGCGACTACGCTCGCCTTCGCTGCATGCCCCTGACCGACTGATTGGTTACCGCTCACATACCAGCCAACGCCAGAGCCACGAGCGACGCGTCCGCCCCAGCTATGCCAATGGATGCCACAGACCAATCCCGTCGGATCGCCGCCGTAGTAGATAGTGCGCGGCTTGACTTGACCGAAGCCCTTGGTGCCCTTCAGGCCCCCGTAGCGATAGTAGTAGTGCTCCGTTAGTTTGGTGGGGCTCGTAGGGGATGATCGGGCGGCAGCTCTCTGCGGCAGAGGGGGCAGGCACCGTGCCAGCAGGCCAGGAGCGCTTGCAGCTCCCGGACGACCTGAAAGAGGGTCAGGCTGCCGCCCTGGCTGGCGGGCGCCGTCGTCGCTCCAGGGTCAGGAAGCCGTGGGCGACGGATACGAGCGTGACGTGGTGGTTCCAGCCCGGGTGGGAGCGGCCTTCGGGGGGGGGGGGGGGGGGGGGGGGGGGGGGGGGGGGGGGGGGGGGGGGGGGGGGGGGGGGGGGGGGGGGGGCCGCCCCCCCCGGAGCGAAGAACAAGCTGCATGGCATCTCCTTAGGGGTCGCCAGAGGGGTTCGAGCCCCGGTCCAGACTCCTTCAAACTAACGGAGCATGGTAGGGATCGGCTCTTGGACTGATGATCGGCGTCCTCGGCGGGGGCGCCAACGACTGGGTGGACCGAACGGGATACACGGCCGCGCCCGGGTTCGGCGTGCACACCGAGAAGGTGCGGTGCAGCACGAGCGGCTGCCGGTCCCCCGGAGGCGTGAGCCGTATAGCCGATACGGTTACTCTCGGTGAACAGAATCCTTCGTTGATGTATTCGAAGGTGAAGTACGCGTGGCCGGCGTCGGCGAGGGTGACTGTCCGCACCGACTCCCTCACGCGGCTCGGCGCTCTCAACGACAACGGCGCGCCGGAGGCACCGAGGAAGCTGAGGGTCGGCCAGCCGCGGAGGGTGCACAGGGGTCCGTGGTTGTCGAATCGAACGTCCCGGTATACGTGACCGGACGCGACGGACAGACCACGGAACTCTGCGCTTAGATGGCTGCTCGTGCAGTGCCGCGCTGCGGCGCCCGCGGAGAACGCGCCGACCGCGAGCCCGATCGCGGCAGCGACGCAGACGACTGCGATGCAGAAGCGGAGCATCGACCGAAATGATGGCAGCAGGCGAAATCCGACGGACGATCGCATTCGTCCTGCCGTCCATGCGTGAGCTCACGACCTGGAATGGCGACGAGACGCAACTACGCGCTTCCGCGGAAGCGCCTCGTGCGTACGATCGCTTCGGTCTGCGGGCTGACCTGCCCGCCGGCGATGCCTATGGCGACGATCCGGTCGTCCGTCGCTTCGCCCGGCCTGTCACCGCTGCGGGCGACCGCAAAGTTGTCAACCCGATCGCGCTGCGGTGCTCGGCGTGCGAGTGGAAGCGACCGCCGCGTCCGCGCACATTGCTCGGTGTTGCCCGGCTTGCCAGCCGTGCCGTTAGGTAGGAGGCTGTGAAGGTGACTGGTCTGAAGGGTTGTCGGTCTCGGAGGTTCGCTTCGAGAGGTGTCGCGTAGTCGAGCCGCGGTTGCGGTTGGGGTCGAAGGCGCGGCGGCGGT
Organism: uncultured Solirubrobacterales bacterium; assembly: GCA_963796885.1. Taxonomy (GTDB): domain Bacteria; phylum Actinomycetota; class Thermoleophilia; order Solirubrobacterales; family Solirubrobacteraceae; genus Palsa-465. The sequence goes on along the minus strand of CAWCNP010000014.1, from coordinate 104,119 downwards.
CGGGGCGACGGTTGAGGTGCTCGATCTGCGTGAGCTCGGGCTGCCGATGTACAGCTCCGATCTGGAGGCCGACCCGCCCGTTGTCGTCCGGACGCTGATCGACACGTGTTATGAGGCGGACGGGATGCTCTGGAGCAGTCCGATGTACAACGGATCGGTGTCGGGCTCGTTCAAGAACGCGATCGACTGGCTGCACATGCTGGGGTCCCGCGAGCCGTCATACCTCCACGACGAGGTCATCGGCTTGATCAGCGCGGCTGGAGGAACGCAGGGACTGCAGGTCGTCAACACGATGGAGTTCTCCGTGCGCTCGCTACGAGGTTGGGCCGTGCCGTACGTCGTCCCGGTGCCTCAGGCCGCACGCGTCTTCGCCGAGTCCGGCGCGGTTCAAGACGAGCTGGTCGAGCAGCAGCTGCGGTTGCTCGGCGAGGAGGTGGTTCGCGTGGCGCAGCGGTTCGCCCGGGATCCTGCGCTGCATCGGCAGGGCGAGTGTGACGACGCGGCTGAGCGCGTCGTCACGTCCGGTTGACGGCCGCGCGAGTCCGGCTCCACCGCGTCGTCTGGTAGCGGCAAGCGTGGTGCTATCACTGGTGGTTGTGAGCTCGCTATTGTCGAGGCCTACTGCTTCCGCAAGTCCTGGGCTGCTCGATTGGTTTCACCCGGCCGTCCGGGTCTGGTTTGAGCGACGTTTTCCGGACGGGCCGACCGAGGCGCAGGTTGGTGGATGGCCGGCGATCCGCGACGGCCGGCACACGCTGGTGTGCGCCCCGACAGGGTCGGGCAAGACGCTCGCCGGGTTCTTGGCAGCGATCGATGCGCTGTACCGCGCCGATGAGGCCGGCCGGTCGGTCGTCGGCGCAACCCAGGTGGTGTGAGCCGAGGTCAGGTCAAACGCTCGGCGCCGCACGCTGGTGCGCAGGAGGGCGCCAGTGCTTGTGCCCCACCCGGCACGTCGGCGGCGACGCGCACGTCTCAGCAACCCGCGCCTGGATCGTCGCGTTGGTAGGTCTGCGCGGCGTCGAGCAGGAGCAGTGTGTGCCGGTCGGAGCGGTGTCGAGCACGACGATGCGTTCGCGGGCGGCGTCGACGGTGCGCGCGAACGCGCGGAACACGGCGATTTCCTCTGTGCACGGGGAGCGCAGGTCCTCTTCCAGCAGCGACAGGCCTTCCTCGTCGAGTCCGCTGGCTGCGTCAAGTACCTCCGCCGTGTAGCGGGCCGTCTCTTGAGCGGGGTCGATGCGCTCTAGGAGCAGGCCGTCGGGTGCCGTGTCGGCGAGGGCGTCGGTGAGGTGTGCGGCTGGGTCGGTCGTGGAGAGGGTGACGTCGTGGCCTCGGTCGACCAGGGCGATTGCGATCGCGGCTGCGAGTGTGGTCTTGCCGACGCCGCCCTTGCCCATGGTCATGATCACGCCGTTGCCGGCCGCGTCGAGTTCATCAACGAGCTCACTCAGGCCGGGAAGGTCAACGGTCGGGGCGTCAGCCCCGTCGGATCGTGTGGCGGCGGCGGAGCCGGCGAGCTGCCGCAGCGCCGCGAGTCCGGTGACGTCGCCGGCCACGAGGCCGACGCCGGCTACCGGCATCGTTGCGAGCTGTGCGGGCGCGCCGGCGAGCGCGGCGGCCTGTCGGTGTGTGAACGCGGCGGCGGTCGGGTCGTCGTCGGGGTCGTTCAGCAGGCCGTTGATCACGAGCCGACGGTTTGTGACGCCGAGGGCTGCGAGCTCGGCGGCCTCGCGCAGCGCGCTGGTCTCCGCGCGGGAGACGAGGATCAGCGTTGTGTGTGTTGGGTCGGCGAGCGTCCTGACCGCTGCCGCGTACTGCTCGCGTTGTCGGTCGAGTCCGGCTAGCGGGCCCAGGCAGCTGGCGCCCGCCGGGTGCTCCTCGACGTAGCGGCTCCAAGCGCTCGGGAGCGTGAGTAGCCGCAGCGTGTGGCCGGTCGGCGCGGTGTCGAACACGATGTGGTCGAACTCGGTCATCGCCTGCGGAGCGGTCAGGACCGCGGTGAACTCGTTGAAGGCTGCGATCTCGACGGTGCATGCCCCCGAGAGCTGCTCCTCCATGTTGTCGATCGCCGATTGCGGCAGCACACCGCGGTATGGGCCGACGGCGCGTTCCTTGAACGCCTCGGCCGCGGCCTGGGGTCGAGGTTGGCGACGAACAGGTCTGCCGCTCCGGGAGAGGGGTGGGTTCCGGGCCGGCCTGGATGCCGAACATGTCGTCGAGGTTGGATGCGGGATCGGTGGAGATGACGAGCGTTCGCTTGCCGGCGTCCGCCAGCGCGAGGGCGATCGCGCTGGCAGCCGTTGTCTTGCCGACCCCGCCCTTGCCGGTGAAGAACAGGTAACGCGTCTCCCAGCTCGCCCACTCGAGGACGGGGAGAGCGCCGGGCGCGGGGAGGCTCATCAGCACTCGCCTGGTCCGCAGCCACAGCCACCGGAGGCGACGGGGATCTCGACCGACTCGGCCTTGGCTGTGAGCAGGTCGGCGAGCTCCTCGCGCGATGGGTAGCGGCCGTGGATCGCGATCGCGCCGTCGATCACGAGTGCGGGGAGCACGCTCTCGCCGAAGGTGGCCATCAGGCCGGTGACCTTCGGGTTGGCGACGAACGCGTCGGGATCGGAGGACAGGTTGTGGCGAGTCACCTCAGCGCCCCTGCGCCTCGGCCCACCGCAGGTCCTCGCGGACGTCGATCAGCTGCTGGTCCACGGACGGGCCGCAGACGCCGGTCTGGCAACACATCGCGGGCTCGTAGAGCTCAACCCGGCGAGCGCCGGCAGACGTGCCGGCGGTCGCGTCGAGCTTGCGGGCTTGGATGATCGCCGAGGTCGCGTGCTCGTGAATGCGGTGGGTTTCACGGATCTCGACATCGGTGAAGCCGGCCGCCTGAAGGCCGTCGCGAAATTCCTGCTCGGTTAGCGCCCGATGCAGCCCGTGTATGCGGCCAGGTCCGCGCGCGTGGCGTCGTCCATGTCCGGGCCGGCGATCACGTCGGAGACCGCGAAGCGCCCGCCCGGCTTTAGCACTCGTGCGGCTTCGGCCAGCACTTTGGGCTTGTCGCCCGAGAGGTTCAGCACGCAGTTGGAGACGATCACGTCGACGGAGCCGTCGGCGAGGGGGGTGTCCTCGATGAACCCCTTGACGAACTCGACGTTCGTGACCCCGGCCTGGGCGGCGTTGGCGCGTGCGAGTTCGAGCATCTCGTCGGTCATGTCGAGACCGATCGCCTTCCCGGTCGGCCCGACGCGCCGAGCGCTGATCAGCACGTCCGCGCCGGCACCCGAGCCGAGGTCAAGCACGGTCTCTCCCTCGTGCAGGTCGGCGACCGCGGTCGGGACCCCGCAACCGAGCAACGCTGCGAGCGAAGAAGCGGTAGCGCCTTCGGTCTGCGCGTCGTCGTACGGCGCCGCGCCGAAGACGTGCGCCTCGTCGGCGTCGGTCAACGCGATCGGGCCGCAGCACGACGCGGAGCCGTGCTGCTCGGTGATCGCTCTCGCGGCCGCCGCGTACTTCTCTCGCACCGTCTCGCGGATGTCCTCAGAGCCCGCCGGCGTCGCGACCTCGGGCTGTTGGCCGTCTGAGCAGCCGCAGCTGCCGCTGGCTGCTGGGGTGCCGCAACATCCCTTCTTCTCCGAAGGCTCGCAACCACTCGCCTGCGTCTCAGGACCGCAACAGGGCGAGGTGGAAGTAGGGTCGGTGGTCAGCTCAGCCATGCGGTCAGCTCCTTGAGAGCGTCGGGGGAAGCGGAGTAGTAGGCCCACTTGTGGCGACGCTCGACCTCGACGAGGCCAGCGTCGACGAGCTTCTTCATGTGGTGCGAGAGCAGCGACTGATTGATGCCAAACAGCGGGATCAGCTCGCACTGGCACACCTGCTGCTCGCTGCGGCGCAGCAGATCCACGATCCGCACTCGCAGCGGCTCCGCCAGCGCCTTCGCTACGGCGGCGATCCGCTCGGCATCGACGGAAGGATCGAGCCCGGCGGATGGGGCGCAACATTCGGCTGCGACAGGACCAGCGGCACGGACGGGAACGGAAGAAGTTATATTTACGAAGGTTGGTTTGACTGACGGACCACGGTAGCAGGGAGACCGCCGTCATATCAACGTTCCTTGATTAGAGCCTGCGCCGCGGAGCCAGGGGAGCACTTGGCGGGCGAACCCGCGAATCGCTCAGCTCAGCCATCCGGAGAGCTCCCCGAGCGCGTCGGGGATGACGTAGTAGTAGGCCCAGAGGCCCTCGCGCTCCGAGCCGACGATCCCGGCCCTGCGCAGGACCTTGAGGTGGTGCGAGACGGTCGGCTGAGAGAGGTCGAACAGCGGCACGAGCTCGCAGACGCAGACCTTGCCGGCGTGCTTGCGCAGCACGTCGACGAGCTGCAGGCGGACCGGATCGCCGAGAGCCTTCGCGATGCTCGCCATCCGCGCGGCCTGGTCACGTGCGACGTCCGGATACACGACCGGCTCGCAGCACGGCTCGCCCGGTGGGCGCTTGGTCTTCGGCGTCAGTTCCAGATCGATGCTCATCGATATACGTATACCTATCGAACTGATGACTGTCAATGGATAGACTTGGCGCCAGGTTGCCAGGAGGTCTCCCATGCCGATCGAGATGAGTCCGTTGCTGCGCCAGTGCCTCGACGCGACGGTTGCCGAACTCGCCGACGAGTTCCGCGGGGTGTTCTCCGGCGAGACGGTCGCCCGTTACGTCGCGGCGTCATACGCGCAGATCGGCGACAGTCGGACCGTCGGCCCGAACTTCCTGCCGGTGATCATTGAGCGGTTCGCGCGCGAGCAGCTGTGGGCAGTCGCGCAGGCCGACGGGATCGTTGCGAAGCCCCTGCCCGAAGTGCTGTTCGTGTGCGAGCGCAACGCGGGGCGCAGCCAGATGGCGGCCGCGCTCGCACATCACCTGTCCAACGGGTGGGTCGGGGTCCGCTCCGCCGGCTCCCAGCCCGACGAGCAGATCGACCCGGTCGTGATCGAGGCGATGCGCCAGCTCGACATCGATGTCACGCAGGAGTTCCCGAAGCCGTTGACCGACGAGGTGCTGCGCGCGGCCGATGTCGTCGTCACGCTCGGATGCGGTGACGCGTGCGTGGTACACCCCGGCAAGCGCTACTTCGACTGGGCGGTCGACGACCCAGCGGGGCAGCCAATCGAGGTCGTGCGCCAGATCCGCTACGAGCTCTACCACCACGTCCGCGAGCTGCTCGACACGCTCGAGCCACATGACGCCTGACCAACCCACCTCGAACAATCGGGAGCACGAACGTTGAAGCGAGTAGCGGTCATCACCGACATCCACGGCAATCTGCCGGCGCTGGAGGCGAGCCTCGACGCGATCGATCAGATCGGCGTCGATCAGATCTACTGCGGCGGCGATCTCGTCGGCTACGGCCCGCACCCCAACGAGGTGTGCGCACTGATCGAGGAGCGGGAGATCCCGACGATCTACGGCAACTACGACTACGCGATCGGCCGCGATGTTGACGACTGCGGCTGCGCGTACGTGACCCAGCACGACCGCGAGCTCGGGCAGCAGTCGGTCGCGTGGACCCTCGCCAACACCGACCAGCGCGCCAAGGACTTCATGCGTGGCCTGCCGTTCGATCTGCGCTTCGAGCTCGGAGACGTACCGATCCACCTCGTGCACGGCTCACCGCGGAAGGTCAACGAGTACCTTTTCGAGGACAAGCCCGCGAGCCTGTACGAGCGGCTCGCCGCAGCCGAGGACGCGCGGGTGCTCGTGTTCGGGCACACCCACAAGCCCTGGGTGCGCACCTACGGTGGGGTGCTGTTCGTCAACTGCGGGTCGGTCGGCAAGCCGAAGGACGGTGACCCGCGGTGCGCGTTCGCGATCCTCGAGCTCGACGCCGCCGGTGAGGTGGAGGCCTCGATCGAGCGGGTCCCCTACGACGCCGAAGCGGTCGCCCGCAAGGTCGAGGCTGCCGGGCTGCCCGGCGAGTACGCGCAGAAGCTCGTCGCCGCCGCATAACCAAGGAGATGGAAGATGAAGTACGTGCTGTTCGTCTGCACCCACAACGCGGGACGCTCGCAGATGGCCCAGGGGCTGTTCGAGCGCTACGCCCCCGAGGACGTCCGCGCCGAGTCCGCCGGCTCGGACCCCGCCCGCCAACTGTGGCCGGAGGTGATCGAGGTGATGCGCGAGCTCGACATCGACCTCTCCGGACGCAAGCCCAAGAAGCTCACGGTCGAGATGCAACTCCACGCCGACTGGGCGATCACGATGGGCTGCGGGGACGTCTGCCCGTACGTCCCGACAACGGTCGACGACTGGGACATCCCCGACCCTGCGGGCCGGTCGGTCGCCGAGGTGCGCGAGATCCGCGACCTGATTGACGAGCGCGCCAAGGAGCTCGCGACCGAGAAGATCGACGCGATCCGAGACGATGGGACCTCGCACCGCTGGCGCCTGGCGAAGCTGCTCCCGCAGCTGATCGATGAGTTCGGCGAGAACCGGGAGCCCGAGGTGATCCGCGGATGCGCGGACAGGGTCCTCGACGATTACGACGACGTTCCGATCCGCAGCCACATCCTCACGCTCGCGCACAAGCGGACCCGCGAGTGCCTACGTCAAGAGCGCTGCGACGTCCTCGAGCCCGCGGTGGTGCGCTAGCGATGGACCGTAGCCTCAGTCTGTGGCGGCGCGTCGGCGCTGAAGCGCTCGCCGCGTTCGCCCTGGTGTTCGCCGGCTGCGGCGCGATCATCGCCAACCAGCATTACCACGGCGCGCTCGGCTCGGTCGGGATCAGCCTCGTGTTCGGGCTGATCATCATGGTCATGATCTACGCCACCGGGCATCTCTCGGGGGCGCACATCAACCCGTCGGTGACGATCGCGTTCACGCTCACGCGGCACTTCTCACCGCGCGACGCGATTGCCTACATCGCCGCTCAGATCACGGGCGCCACGCTCGCCGCGTTGGTGCTGCTCGGCGTGTGGCCGAGCAAGCCCGCGCACCTCGGCGCGACCGTGCCCACCGTCGCGGCGGGAAGCGCGTTGTTATACGAGGCGATCCTGACGGCGTTCCTGATGTTCGTGATCATGGCCGTCGCGACCGACACGCGCGCGGTCGGCGCGGCAGCGGCGATCGCGATCGGCGGCGTGATCGGCCTCGACGCCCTGTTCGGCGGACCGGTCACCGGAGCGTCGATGAACCCCGCCCGCTCGTTCGGCCCGGCGCTCGTCTCCGGCACCTGGACCGACTTCTGGGTCTACGTCGCCGGACCGATCGTGGGAGCGGCGGTCGGCGCGCTCGCCTATCAGCTCGTTCGCGGTGAGCATCCGCCACGCACCGTCCACCGCGAAGCCGAGGAGCAGCGCGATGGCGCACGTCCTGTTCGTCTGCCTACATAACGCCGGCCGCTCGCAGATGAGCCAGGCGCTGTTCGAGCGGGACGCTGACGGCCGGCACACCGCCGCCTCCGCGGGAACCACGCCAGCGGAGCGCGTTCACCCCGAGGTCGTCGAGGTGATGCGCGAGCTCGATCGATCTCGCCGATCGCCGCCCCCAGTTGCTCACGCGTGAGCTCGCCGAGCAGGCCGACATCGTCGTGACGATGGGCTGCGGTGACGAATGCCCGTTCATCCCGGGCAAGCGCTACATCGACTGGGAGCTCCAGGATCCACAGGGACGACCGGTCGACGAGGTTCGTGCCACCCGCGATGAGATCGCTCGCCGCGTGCAGCAGCTGCTCGCAGAGCTCAACGCTTCTTCCTAGCGTCGCAGATATCGGTAGTTACCCGACGGGTCTATCGGTGGGCAGCGCGGATGGCACGGCGGCTCGCGGTGCTTATCGTTGATTTGCGATAAAGAATGATGCGTCGGCGGTTGCCGGCGCTCCGCCGAACGAGGCGACGATGAAATGCTACGAGTGCGCAATCCAAGGGGAGAGCGTCCCGGCGGTCGCGACCTGTACTCACTGCGGCGCCGGGATGTGCCTCGAGCATTTCCAGGCCGAGCAGGACTACCGGGTCGGCGGCACGACCTACGGATGCCGCCACGACATGGGCACGAAGCCGAGAGCGAGCGCCGCGACACATTCCAACGGACATTCGCTGCCCTGGCATAGAGCAGCCAAGTGAGCGCAACGCCCACCCAAGTAGAGGCGCCCGAGGAGAGCCTGGACATCGAGCTCGGAGTGCTCGCGAAGGCACTCGGGCATCCAGCACGCGTGCGGATCATGGGCCTGCTGCTCGCGCGAGACTCATGCTTCTGCGGCGAGATCGTCGAGCAGGTGCCACTCGCGCAGGCCACGGTGTCCCAGCATCTCAAGGTGCTCAAGGACGCCGGCCTGATCAAAGGCGAGATCAACGGGCCACGCACCTGCTACTGCGTGAATCGCGGGCGCCTCACGCGCCTGAGCGATCTCCTCGGCATGGTTCTTGCCGACGCCGTCGAGCTGGAGAACGACGGCTGTGACTGTCGCTGAGCGCCCCCCCAGGACACCGCCCGGAGCCGGGTCGGAACCCCCGCCGTCTGGCGTTGTCTCGCGGCTGTCGACGCTCGATCGCTTCCTGCCGCTGTGGATCGCACTCGCGATGGCCGGCGGACTCGCGGTCGGCTCACTGCTGCCGCACCTCAACCACTGGCTCGGCAAGCTGCAGGTCGGCACCGTCAGCCTCCCGATCGCGGCCGGCCTGCTGCTGATGATGTACCCCGTCCTCGCGAAGGTCCGCTACGAGGACCTCGGCTGCGCACGTGCCGACGGCGTCAGCGACCACCGCTTCTTCGGCGTCTCACTGTTCCTCTCCTGGGTCATCGGACCGCTGCTGATGTTCGCGCTCGCCTGGATCTTCCTCTCCGACCAACCCGCCTATCGCACCGGCGTGATCATCGTCGGGCTCGCCCGGTGCATCGCGATGGTCTTGGTGTGGAACGAGATCGCCCGCGGCGACCGCGAACGCGCCGCCGTGCTCGTCGTCTTCAACGCAATCTTCCAGCTCGCCGCCTACTCGCTGCTCGGCTACTTCTACCTGACTGTGCTCCCCGGCTGGCTCGGCCTGCAGACCCAGGGCTTCCAGCCTGGCATCTGGGAGATCGCCCGCACCGTCCTGATCTTCCTCGGGATCCCGCTCACCGCCGGCTACCTCACCCGCCGGATCGGCCTGCGCCGCCGCGGACGCGACTGGTACGAGCAGCGCTTCATCCCCAGGATTGCGCCGATCACCCTCTACGGGCTGCTCTACACGATCGTGCTGCTGTTCGCGATCCAAGGCAGTCGGATCACCTCCCAACCGCTCGATGTCGTCCGGATCGCGCTGCCGCTGCTGGCCTACTTCGCCGTCATGTGGGCCGCCGGCTTCGCCGCCGGCAAGATCATGCGCTTCGGCTACCCGCAGACCGCCAGCATGGCGTTCACCGTCGCCTCCAACGACTTCGAGCTCGCGATCGCGGTCGCCGTCGGCGTCTTCGGCGCCGCCTCCGGCGAGGCGCTCGCCGGCGTCGTCGGGCCACTGATCGAAGTCCCCGTCCTCGTCAGCCTCGTCTACCTCGCCCTCTGGCTCTCCCACAAACTCAGATGGCCCACACCAGCGAGCGCCCCATGACAACCCCGATCCCCCGCCGATCGCACCCGCGCCCGCAAGGCACCCCGCCGAGCGCCGGCATGACGGTCGTCGCCGGCGCGGCAACGCGTTACACGGTCGAGGCCGAAAGCACGCACGGCGGCGCGGCCACAATCGCCGCGCGGGCAACCACGATCGCGTTCGACGGCACGGCCAGCACCGGCGAGCTGCTCCCCGGCCCAGCCGACCTCCTCGCCGCAGCGCTCGCCGCCTGCATCCTCAAGAACGTCGAGCGGTTCTCCACGATCCTGCCGTTCCGCTACCAACGCGCCCATATCCACGTCGAGATCGAGCGCCAAGAGCCACCGCCAAGGATCGTCCGCGCCACCTACGCGCTACGGATCGTCACCGACGAACCCGAGCATCGGCTGCAGCTGCTGCACCGCAACATCCTTCGGTACGGAACGATCACCAACACCCTCGCCGCCGCCTGCGAGCTCGAAGGCACAATCCACTCCGAGCCGCCCTCAGCCAGCGACCACGACCCGAGCGAGGAGCCGCACCGATGAAGTGCTTCGACTGTGCCGGGCTCGGGCGCGACGTCGACGCGGTCGCGGTTTGCATCGGCTGCGGTGCCGCCGTATGCCCCGACCACGCACACGTCACGCCCCACTGGCTAACCCGGACCGCGGTTATCAACCGGACGGTGAGAGTCGAGCCGCCCACGCGCGCGATCCGCTGCGGCCTGTGCCAGCAAGCCCACGACACCGCCACTGGGTATCAATTCAGCGAAATCCACGAATGAGCAAGGTGCTGAGCAGATGACACATACCCCACCGAGCACCTCGCCTTCCCCGCCGGCGCAAAGCAACACGCGGATACGGCGCGGACGCTAACTACGATTCTCCGCGCTGCAAGCAGCGTCCGGAAATCCTCGCAGCGTCGGGCTCGGTGACGGACTACCCCTGCGGGTCCGAAGCAGGCACGCTGTGGACGGCCACGGTGATGTCGCACCTGACCGCTGCCGGACAGAAGCAGCCACGCGTTCGCCGTCAGCGACAAATGCCTGCGCGAACACGAAGGCAGGGCTCGCCGCACGCGATGCAACAGACCCCGTATTCGCCAGGAGGAGGGCAGCCGACGGCCGTCAGCGACGGCCGGCATCGGCGCTGCCGCTACCACGCCCTACCTGCGGCCGTCGCACGGCTCAGTCGCCCGCGCTCACTGCGTGGAACTCAATTTCGATAAACGAGCGTGTCCTCGTCGATCGGCCCGGCGTGCGCCGCGCGCCGGCGCAGCGTCTCGCGGTCGGGTTCGCCCGCTCGTCGGACTTCCTCGCCAGTGACCGCCGCGAAGGGGAGAAGCTCGATGGCGTCGACCTCGATCTCACCTGGGACGACCCGGTAGCGGCCGCCCTGCTTGACCCGCGGCCGCTTCCACAGTCTGAGCGCAACGGGTTCCGCCCGCGGCGTCTGCAGACGGCGGAGGGTGAGCTGCGGATCGAGATGCCGCAGGTTCGCGAGGCGGCGATCCCGTTCGTGTCGAAGCTGTTCCCGAAGTGGCACTGCAAGCGGCTGCTGCGGACCGATCCATTGAAGACGTTGATCGTCGGCGGGTTCGTCCGCGGTCTGTCGATGCGCGACGTCGAGTCGCTGTGTGAGGAGGCCGGGCTCGGGAAGACCTCGCGCTCGACCGTGTCCCGGGTGTGCGCGGAGCTGCACGAGCGCCTTGAGGCGTTCTGTCGTCGCTCGCTCTACGACGTCAACCTGGTCGTCCTGTTCCTCGATGCGATCGACCTTCCGGTTCGCCCCAGCGGCCCGAAGGAGGGCGTGATCTGCGCCTGGGGAATCACCGAAACCGGCCAAAGAGCGCTGGTTTCCGTGCGGTTGGGGATGCGCGAAGCGAAGGAGGACTGGCTCGAGCTCGGACGCGACCTGATCAGCCGCGGACTCGCCGCCCCACGCCTGGTCGTGGCCGATGGCGCGCCCGGGCTGATCAGCGCGGTCGAGGAGCTCTGGCCGCGCGCCGATCGCCAGCACTGCGCCGTTCACCGCTTGCGCAACCTACTCGCGAAGCTGCCCAAGTCAGAGCATGACCGGATCCGCTTCAACTACTGGTCAGCGCTCACCGACGCGACCTCCCTCAAGGACGGCAAGCTCCGCCTCAAGCTCCTCATCTCAGAGCTCGAGCATGGCGGCTACGACGCGGCCGCCCGCTGCCTTGCCGACGACCTCGACGCGCTCGTTGTGCACCTCCGCTACCCACTCAGACACCGCGAACGCTGGCGGTCAACAAACCTGCTCGAGAGATCGCTCGGCGAGGTCCGCCGGCGCACCAAGGTGATGGGCCGATTCCCCGGCGAGACCAGCTGCCTCTCACTCGTCTGGGCCGTACTCGACCTGTTCTTCAGCCACTTCAGCCATGCCAGCAACGGCGCGACCTTCACCGACGTCGACCGCCAACACCTCTACCGAATCAAGTACCGGCAAGCCGACCCAGACACGATCGACGAGAGGTCACCGCCGCTTAGACTCAACCACGGGAACCTGAACCGCGAGCGAATTTACAGCAGCAAAGGGACGCAACCCGTTACATCCGCGGGCCCTGCTTTCGCTGCGACACGGGCACGCTGGGCAACCGCTCCGATGCCCGAGTTCGTGCCGGCTCCGCGCCGACCTGACGATCCTCGCCAAGCTCGCGTGCGCCCTCTCTCGGGCGCGAGCTTTGCGCCGCTTGACCTCTCTTGTTGGGTTCTCATAGGCTTTGGCAGATCCGAGCGGAGAGGAGTAGCTATGTCGCTGGAGGACGAGGTTCAGCGCCTCATGGGTATGGGCGTGAAGGCGACCCCAGCGGGGATCCGCGCCCTCACTGAAGGGCCTCGGTGTGTCGCGGACCCGATCGGCGATATCGTCATGCCGATGCTCGCTGCCAACCGTGAGGCGATTTTGTGCATTGCCCGTGAGATGGACGAGGTCGAGACATATCGTTCACCGACTCGGATCAGGGGGAGCCGCGTCATGGCGACCGCCCGATCGTTTCGCCAAACCGTCCTAGGAGGTTGAGCAATGGGAGTGGAGAACCAGGCACCGTCCAGCGCGGGGGCTGCCGACGCGGCGCTGTCTGAGGCGCAGATCGCGGTGCATTGGCGGGAGGAGGAGTACTACCCGCCGCCGCCATCGTTTGTCGCGCAGGCCAACGCGGCGGACGCCGCGATCCTTGAGCGCTTCAGCGAGGAGCGCTACCCGGACTGCTTTGTCGAGTACGCGGAGATGCTCGCGTGGGATCGTAAGTGGGACACGATTCTGGACACGAGCAATCCGCCGTTTTGGAAGTGGTGGGTGGGCGGGCGTCTGAACGCGAGCGTGAACTGCGTCGATCGACACCTGGAATCGCGCGGCGACAAGAACGCGTTGATCTGGGTGCCTGAGCGCGAGGACGAGGAGGCGCAGGAGATCACCTACCGGGAGCTTCACCGACGGGTGAACGAGTTCGCGGCCCTGTTGCGTGATTTCGCCGGCGTCCAGACCGGTGACCGGGTGACGTTCCATCTGCCGATGCTGCCTGAGCTGCCGGTATCGATGCTGGCGTGCGCTCGCATCGGGGTGATCCACTCCGAGGTGTTCGGCGGATTCGCGGGCGCGGCTTGTGGTCATCGGATGGCGGACTCGCAGAGCAGAATCCTGGTGACGATGGATGCCTACTCACGCAACGGCGAGCTCATCGACCACAAGGTCAAGGCCGACGAGGCGATCGCGGCCGCGCGCCAGGAGGGTCAGGAGGTCGAGAAGGTGCTGGTGTGGCGGCGGCACCCGGGCGAGTATCACTCGCAGAGCCCGATGGTCGAGGGTCGCGACTTCTTCATCGACGAGCTGCTGGACAAGTACCGGGGGCAGCAGGTGGAGCCGGTGTCGATGCCGGCGCAGGCGCCGCTGTTCTTGATGTACACGAGCGGCACGACCGGCCGGCCGAAGGGCTGCGAGCATTCGACCGGTGGCTATCTGTCGTACGTGACCGGCACGTCGAAGTACTACCAGGACATCCACCCGGACGACACGTACTGGTGCTTCGCCGACATTGGTTGGATCACCGGCCACTCCTACATCGTCTACGGGCCGCTGTCGCTTGGTACCACGAGCGTGATGTACGAGGGGGTGCCGACCTACCCCGATGCTGGGCGGCCGTGGCGGATCGCCGAGCAGCTGGGCGTGGACATCTTCCACACCGCGCCGACGACGATCCGGATGCTGCGCAAGCTCGGGCCCGAGGAGCCGGGGAAGTACAGCTATCACTTCAAGACGATGACGACGGTCGGGGAGCCGATCGAGCCCGACGTGTGGCGCTGGTACCACAGCTTCGTCGGCAAGGGCGAAGCGGCGATCACCGACACGTGGTGGCAGACCGAGAATGGTGGCTTCCTCGGCAGCACGCTGCCCGGGCTGCAGCCGATGAAGCCCGGCAGCTGTGGGCCGGGTGTGCTTGGCATCTACCCGGTGATCTACGACGAGACCGGCGCGGAGGTCCCGAAGGGCTCGGGCAAGGCGGGGAACATCTGCATCCGTAACCCGTGGCCCGGGTCCTTCCAGACGATCTGGGGGCAGCCGGAGCGGTACGTGGACACCTACTACGCCAAGTACAACAAGGACAAGGACAGCAAGGACTGGCACGACTGGCCGTACTTCGCGGGGGATGGCGCCGTGCAGGCGGCCGACGGCTACTTCCGGATCCTCGGCCGGGTCGACGACGTGATCAACGTCGCTGGCCACCGGCTCGGGACCAAGGAGCTCGAGTCGGCCGCGATCATGGCCGAGGAGGTCGCCGAGGCCGCCGCGGTCCCCGTGATCGACGAGGTGCGTGGCAAGATCGTGGAGATGTACGTGGCGCTCAAGCCAGGGGTCCAGCCGAGTGACGAGGTCGCGCAGAAGGTCTCTGACACGATAGTCAAGGAGATCGGGTCGATCGCGCGCCCGAAGAACGTGTGGATCGTCAGCGACATGCCGAAGACGCGCTCGGGCAAGATCATGCGCCGGGTGATCGCCAGCATCTCCAACTTCGCGGACGTCGGCGACGTGACGACGCTCGCGAACCCCGAGATCGTCGATGACATCCGCCACCACGTACAGAGCGAGAAGCTCGCCCACGGCGAAACCCCGCGCGAACTCTCTGAGAAAGAGAGAGAGGAGATCGCAGCGTACGGCCAGGCCGAGTAGACACCCTTTCCGCACGACCGTCAACCCGCCGTCGCCGATCGAGCAGGGCCGGGGCGCGCTAATCCTGCAGCAGACGGGCGTTGTCGAGGAACTCGCCAAGCGCGGCGGCGCTTCGCGCGTAGCCGCAGAAGCTGCTTAGTCTCCCCGCTCAAGAGCACTCCAACAGATCAGGTCGGCCAGACCTATGGCTTGCTGCGCGAGCCGTGGAAGCATCGATAACGAACAGGATTCGACCTCGCTGCGCAGCTTCCGGACCGCCGCGAGCCACTCGCCCGAGGACGGTTGCAGGTCCTCGAGTAACACCGAGAACTGCCCGACGATGTACTGCTGGGTCACTGGAGCTTCCAGAATCGCGCTGCGCGGTCAGCGTACCTCGCAAGGCCGAGTCAGGCAACAGGCTAGGTCCACAGAGTGTGTGATGCGACACGCCAGCCGGTCGGCCCTACGAATAAGACGCGAGGTTCTCAAGGAAAGCCCAACTCATCCAACAACGCCTGGGTCTCTCCGAGCTGCGACGTAGGGATCTGGCGCGCACATCCAGCAGCTGGAACGTGCGGGGGTCGCGGATGCGGTAGTAGATGCTGGTGCCCAACCGGCGCGCGAGCAGGCGCTGCTTGCGTATCGGACGCGAGGTGCTGGTTCCGCAAGGACCACGACGGCAAATGAGCGAGAACTCCCGCGTCCTCGCGCGGATCTTCGGCCGCTGTCAAGGCAAGGCCGAGGCTGGCGAGGGACGCCGACCGGGCTGCTGCCATCCCTCGGCGAGGAGGGGATCGACGCCGAACGGCTGGGCGTGACTCCGGAGGCGATGGCGTGAGTCCGAGCCGATGACGAGGACCACCGGCGGCACCTCGTGATGGCGGGCGCGGAGCGCGTCCCACGCACACGCCAGCGCGCCCAGCAACTCATCAGCCATGTTGGCTACGCCGCCTGGCCGGCGTCGAGCTCGGCGGCCGAGAGGTTGAGGTGGCGGTACAGCGTTGCGTGGCTCACGCCGAGGGTCTTGGCGATCGCGTGCATCGGGCGCTTGTCCGTACGCGTCAACCTTGCCGCGGCGAGCTTGTCCTCGGTGATCACAGGCGGCCGGCCGCCGAGCCGGCCGCGTGCGCGAGCAGCTGCCAGGCCGGCGCGAGCAATGGTTCGAGCGGGTCGAGCTCAAGCGGCGCAGCCGTGCGGACTCGAAGATCGAGTTTGATCGGCTGTTAAAGGGCCGCGGGGCGGCGCGATCTCGAGGGCGGTACAAATCAGAGGCGAATGAGCTTTTCCAGAACATCCCGACTGATTGGTCCCGCTTTTGAGCATGCGACGGTCGCGGACGCGATGCGCACGGGAATCATCAGCTGCCAGGCTGATACCAGCTTGCGTGCCATAGCCGAGTTGATGGCGAGCTATCACGTGCATGCGGTGGTGGTCGAGACGGCGGGGATGGAATCGGGTGCAGCGTCCGGGCCGGGCTGGGGGATCGTGTCGGATGTTGAGCTTGCGCGCGCGGCGGCGCGCGGTGATCTGCAGGCCACCGCTGGCGAGCTCGCTGGCTCGGGGGCGATGTTGATCGGACCGGCTGAGCCGCTGAGGCGCGCGGCGGAGCTGATGAGCGAGCATCGTGTTAGCCATCTGATCGTCTCTACGACGCCGACCACGCGTCCGGTCGGGATCATCTCGACTCTTGATCTTGCCGTGGCGCTCGCGTGGGGCAGGGGTTAGCGGTCGGTATTGCCGTAGTGGCTTGTCCTCGATGGGCGGTGCGTCAGTCCTTCCCAGCCTTGGAGCGATGAATGGATCCCGCCTCGCCGCTGCTCCGACGAGCGTGACGATGAGCGAGAGTTGCCGTTGGCCGTGGACGCTTGATTTGGCCCCGGCGTGTAAGCGGCGTCTAGCGGGCTCCAGGGCGCCGCGGAGCGGTACGGTGCTCGCGATGGCCTACGTGTTTCTCGAGCACCCCACATCGCTAGAGCACGACACCGCGACGCATTCCGGGCAGGCGGCCATCACCATGCACCCCGAACAGCCCAGCCGGATCGTCGCGATCGAGCGGGCACTCTCGGCGCGCGACTGGCTGGGGTTTGAGCGGGTGCGGTCTCCCGCCGTCGATCGGTCTGTGCTGACCGCGGTTCATCCCGAGCGGTATGTGGCGTCAATCGAGCGAACGTGCGCGGCCGGAGGAGGGCTCCTCGACGCCGACACCGTGGTCAGCGAGCGATCGTTCGAGGCGGCGCTGCATGCCGCGGGCGGGGCGGTGCGGATGGTCGAGCTGCTGCTGGACGGGGAGGCATCGGCGGCGTTCAGCTCGCACCGGCCCCCCGGTCACCACGCCTTACCGTCCCAGGCGATGGGGTTCTGCCTGTTTAACAACATCGCCATCGCCGCACGGAACGCGCTCGACGCGCGGCACCTCGACCGGGTGATGATCATCGACTGGGACGTGCACCACGGCAACAGCACCAACCAGGTCTTCCACGCAAGCAATCAGGTGCTGTTCGTCTCGATCCATCAATCGCCGCTGTTCCCCGGGACCGGGCCGGCCGACGACGTCGGGGCGGGCGATGGCATCGGCTTCACGGTCAACCTGCCGGTGCCTCCGGGATCCGGGGACGAGGTCTGGGTGTCGCTCGTCGAGCACGTCGTCGTACCGCTCGCCCACGCGTTCGAGCCACAGCTCGTGCTCGTCTCCGCGGGATACGACGCGCATCGCGACGATCTGCTCGCGGATTGCGCCGTGACCGAAGAGGGGTTCGCCGCAATGGCGCGTGCCGTGTGTGGAGCGTGCGAGTCGTTGGCGGCGCCAGTCGGCGGCGTGTTGGAGGGCGGATATGCGCTCGGGGCGCTGGGCCGCTCGGTGGCGGTGACGCTTCAGGCGTTTTCGGCGCCGGCCAGCGTCGCTGGTTCCGCACGCGCTCTGGAGGCGGGCGTGGCGCCGATCGCGCGGGCGGCGCGCGATCGGCTCGTCGAGTGGTGGCCGCAGCTCGGGCGGCGAAACGTTCGCCAGGGCTAGGCGCCGGCGGCTCGAGGATTCGCCGAGTTCGACGTGGGGAGTCGCCGCTGCGCCTCGCGCTCACGGGACTACTCCTTCGCTCGGTGGCTGTCGCGCAAAGTCCTTCCGTCCGGCGCGTTTAATGGAATTCTGGGATGCCACAGAATTTCATTGATTGTGGTCGTGAGCAGGCGTTTTTGATGCCGCCGGGTCGCTGCGGGACTGGCTGCCGGCCGATCATCTGGCGTGGTTCGTGATCGAGGCCGTCGAGCGGCTCGATCTGGAGGCGTTCCATGTGGCCTATCGGGCCGATGGGCACGGGCGGGCGGCGTACGAGCCGTCGATGATCGGGTGGATTCAACTGGTTGTCGCAACGCTCGACGTTGAGGAGTTGCGATGCCTAGAAAGAATGCCGCTGTTGTTCGTGCTGCTGCAGCAGGGGCGCGTTTCGGCGGACGTCCGTCTGTGGGGCGCAGGGAGCATCGGGTCCGGTTCTGGGAGGCGATCGGGCGTGGCGCGTCGAGCGTGGACGCTGCCACCGAGGCGGGTGTCTTGCCGGCCATTGGTGTCCGATGGTTTCGTAAGGGTGGCGGGATGCCGCCTCTCACCCTCGCGCCGCTGTCGGGGCGTTATCTGTCCTTCAGCGAGCGGGAGGAGATCGCGGTCCTGCTCGCCCGTGGTTGTGGCGTGCGGGAGATCGCACGTCAGCTGGGTCGTGCGCCATCGACGATCTCCAGAGAGCTGCAGCGCAATGCTACGCTCCGCACGGGCCGGCCTGAGTATCGGGCGTCGACCGCGCAGACGCATGCCGACCGTCGCGCGCGACGGCCGAAGCCGGCGAAGCTCGCCGTCTACTTGGAGTTGCGTGTCTATGTGCAGGACCGGCTTGCTGGGTCTGTGCAGCGGCCTGACGGGAGCGTTGCTGGTCCGGAGGTCGGCTGGCGCGGGCGGCGTCGCGGACCGCGAAGGGACCGGCGCTGGGGAATGTCTTGGAGCCCGGAGCAGATCGCAGCTCGCCTACGCGTTGACTTCCCCGATGATGAGTCGATGCGCATTTCTCACGAGGCGATCTATCAGTCGCTGTATGTCCAAGGCCGCGGGGCGCTGCGCCGGGAGCTGAGCGCTTGTCTTCGGACAGGCCGGGCGCTGCGGGTGCCCAGAAACCGGACATCGAAGGGCAACCGGGGCTTCGTAACCGACGAGCTGTTGATCAGCGAGCGGCCCGCTGAGGTGGAGGACCGTGCTGTCCCGGGTCACTGGGAAGGCGATCTGATCCTCGGTAGCGACCGGTCGGCGATCGGCACTTTGGTCGAGCGCTCGAGCCGGTTCACGATGCTGCTGCATCTCCCGCCGGTAGAGGGTCATGACGGCCCGAGAACGAAGAGCAGCCCGGCGCTCACGGGTGCTGGCGCCGCGGCCGTTCGTGACGCGATCGCCGAGACGATCACGACCCTTCCCGAGCTACTTCGGCGGTCCTTGACCTGGGACCAGGGCATGGAGATGGCCCAGCACGTGCAACTCCGGCTCGACACCGGTCTGCAGATCTACTTCTGCGATCCACGAAGCCCGTGGCAGCGCGGCACGAACGAGAACACCAACGGACTGCTGCGCCAGTACTCCCGAAAGGCACCAACCTCGCCCGCCACAGCGCCGAGGAGCTCGAGGCGGTCGCGGCGGCGTTGAACGGTCGACCGCGAAAGACACTCGCGTGGAGGACACCCGCCGAGGTGCTCACCGAGTATTTGAGCGCCGCGGCCTGACCGTCTGCAGCATCCAACGCGCGCGACCTGCCGGACTGCGGGATCCCCCGTTCGTAGGGATGTCCGGACGGACGCGCGCGGCTATCGCCGGTCCGGCCCGCCCTCCGGGCGAGCCTCCACGACGACAGCCGCATCCCCCAAGTCGAACCCAAGTCGTCAGTTGCTCCTTTAGAGTCACAGGCCAACCGCGTTGCGACGACCGATTGAGCTCAGGTCGTGAGCCTGATCCTGTACGCGTACTCGACGAACGAGCGGTCCTCGCGGGGGATCGAGCGTCACTGCCGCGAGCACATCGCGTACCGGGTGATCACTGGTAACCGGGTGCCTGATCACGCGACCATCGCCCGCTTCATCCAGCGTCACCAACAACCGCTTGGGTGGCTGTTCGGTTCGGTGCTCGGGTTGTGCGACCGGGCTGGCCTGGTGAAGTCAGGCGTGGTGGCGGTGGATGGCACGAAGCTGTCGGCGAGCGCGGCCAGTGATTCGAACGTTGACTATGACCGGATTGCGCGGGAGATCATCGCCGAGGCGATCGCGACCGACGGGGCCGAGGACGAGCAGCACGGGGACGCGCGCGGTGACGAGCTGCCGGGCCGAGCTTCGGACCGAGGCGGGGCGAGGTGAGTGGCTTGAGCGCGAGCTGACACGCGAGCAGCCCACGGCCGGCGATAGTGAGGACACGCGCGATGAGGAGGCCGCTGAGGATCCGCTTGAGGAGTTCGACGTCGAGCGGATCGTCGCGCGGATGCAGGGTCGGGAGGGGTGGCTGCGCGAAGCGCGCCGCCAGCTCGAGCGGGAGCGGTGGCTGGCGGCCGGTCAGCTGCCCCGGTTGCGGTCCCAGCGGCTGTGTCTCGCCGCCCAGTGGTTGCAGGACGATCTCGCGGCCGAATGCCGCGGAAACAAGGCGTACGAGGCGTTCCGGGAGCACCGCCGGATCCACGACCCGCGCAGGCTCGGCGGGCCGCCGAAGCCGTATACGCCGCCGGAGATTCCGCAGGGGGAGGTGAACCTAACCGACCCGGACTCGCGACGGATGAAGGGCAACCGCCGCTACATCCAGGGCTACAACGCGCAGGCTGTCGTCAACGAGCAGCAGATCGCGCTCGCCGCCGAGATCACCGCCGCCGCCGGGACTTCTCGCACCTGCGACCGATGATCGAGACCGCGCTACGCGAGCTCGAGGCCGCGGGCGTGACCGACAAGCCCACGGTCGCGGTCGCCGACGCGCAGTACTGGAACGAGCAGCACATGGACGACGTCACCTGCGAGCACGGGATCCAGGTGCTGATCCCGCCGGAATCCGGCAAACGCAAAGGCGAGCGACCCGGCTGGACCGGCGGCAGGTATTCGTTCATGCGACGCGTGCTCGCGACCGATCTCGGCCGCGAGACATACCGAAAACGCCAGAAGTCAATCGAGCCGGTCTACGGTCACACCAAACACAACCGCGAGTTTGATCGCTTCAATTACCGAGGCAGACTCGCAGTACGTGCTGAGTGGCGATTAATCACCATGAGTCACAACCTCACCAAGCTCCACCGACACCAAACAGCCCACCGTGGGGGCCTGAAACGGGCCCCCACGAGGTCACACCGCCGATCTGGGCGTGCCCGCCACGAACGCCCCAGACAACACCGTGGCGCACGCTGATCGCCGCGACCCTTTGCGCGACAGCCACCGCGCAATGCAGAGGCGCGACCCCCGCGGGCCGAGCGGCCCGACTTTGTCGAAACGAGGTCTTTGCCTGCGACTGCGGCCGGCGCCGCCGACGCCCGGGTGGTGGGCGAAAGGCGGCGACGCTTTCGCGGTTGCACTCGGCCGGCGTCCCGGTGCGCGACGCGCAGGCCTCGTGCGAATCTATGCAGAAAGCGCGAGCGGGTGACGAGGAGCCTCATCGAGGAAGAGAAGCCAGCGCGAAGGTGCCGCTCGTGAGGATTCCGAGCAGTACGCTGTCCATCAGTCGAAACGGCTGCGCGATGCCGAGATCGCCAGCCTCCGATCGCGGATGACTTGTGGGCGTGATTTGATCGACGGATGAAAGTCAAGGGGCCGAGGCAGACTTTTTGGGCCGATTACGGACAGCGGATCGGTCGTGGGTGCTGCTCCGAGGGCGGCAGATCGGCTCCTGTGAGCTCGGTTTCGGCCGGGTGGCGCTCGATCGGCGCAAATTCGGCTGTTTTGCGGTGCGCGGGGTCGGCATCGGCGGCTGCCGGCGTTCGCGGTCGACCTTGTGCGGTTGTAGGCTGCCGGGTGGGCGCGAGTCGATGACGTGTCGAAGCGCAGACGTCAGGGGCTCGTGGTCTGCCGCGCGACGTTGCCCTTCGAGGGCTTTGTTATGCGCGCCCCGGTGTCACGCTCGCGCCCACTCTCTCCCTTCGTGGTGCCGTTGCTTGCCAGTCGCGAACCATCCGCACGTAGGAGGCCTCGGCCGCCAGCGCAAGCTTGCGTTCGGCGTCGCGCATCGCCTGGTTGGTTGACCACACGCCGGCGGCCTTCGTGTCGTAGCGCTTCGCGCCGGCGGTGAGCTCCAGGCGGCGGAGCTTCTTGGCGGTCAGCGATGGCTGCTGGTGGGCGTATTGCTCCTCGCGGGTCAAGAGGCACCAGAACAGGCACGCCAGCTTGCGCGCTGAGGCCACGACCGCGATCTGATGACCGCGGCGGGCGCGCAGCCGCTCGTAGAACGCGTGCAGCGGGCCGGGCTGGCGCACGACGCTGAACGCCGCCTCGACCAGCGCCCAGCGCGCTGAGGCGGAGCCCTGCTTGGAGATCCGCCCGCTACGCGCGGGCTCGCGGCCGGACTGGCGGACCTTCGGGTCAAGGCCGAGATACGCGGCCAGCTGCCGGGACGTCTTGAACCGGCGGATGTCACCGATCGCCGCCAGGAACGACGCCGCGCAGATCACGTTCACGCCCGGCACGCTCATCAGCCGCCTGGCATCAGAGCAGGAGAGCATCTGGCGGGCGATCAATCTTTCGACCTCGGCGATCTCCGCGTCGAGAAACTCGACGTGGCGCATGCACCCCTCGACCGTCTCACATTCCTCGACCGGCAGCTCCAACCGCCGCAGCCACTGACGGCCACCCACCCCGAACAGGTCACTGACCGGCGGGCGGCCCTTCAGGCGGCGCATCAGCACCGCGTGAACCTCGTTCTTCGCGCGCGAGCGCGACCGCACCAGCTGCTCACGACGCGCCAGGCGGCGGCGCAACACGCGCGTGAGCTCATCCGGCGTCCACACCCCGTCAAGCTCCCCGCCCCACAACAGCTTCGCCAGCGTCCGCGCGTCCAGCCGATCGGTCTTCGCGCGCGCCTGGCGGATCCCCGTGTCATCAGGACTGACCACGATCACCCGCGCCACATGCGGCTCGAGGATCCGCAAAATCTCCCACGAGCTCCCGGTCACCTCCAACGCCACCCTGTCCGTCGGCAACAAGCTCTCAGCCAACACTTTCAGCGCCTCCGGCGTCGACGCCACCCGACCCGCCGAGCGAACCTTCCCCTCCTCGCAGATCGCGATCTCACAGAAATCCAGGTGCACGTCCAACCCGATCGCTCTACCGATCGCCTTCACGACCAGCCTCCTAACGTTGAATGAATGGGAGAAGCAGCGGGCAAACGACACAGACGGATACGTGCTCGCAGCACAATCGGGGCAAGTCGCAGGGGCGGCCACCGAAAAGCCCGGGCTCGAAGCCCATCGATCAAAACGGCCTACCCACACTGCGTTCTCCCAGAAAGCCCCTGTCCCGATCACGTCAACTACGCGACCACGACACGACTTCCTGCCTTCGTATTTTCATGCCCCGAAGACCGATGACCGTCGTCGTTGATCGCACTTACTCGACGGTTGTTCTGCACGTTGGCGAGCAGTATCGCGGTAGCGAGAAGCTCGTAGTGGAGAAGGCGCTGCGGTCGCTGCCGGGAGTGATCGCGGTCGAGGCGAACCCCGCGGCTCAGACCGCGACGGTCATCTACGACCCTAAGCTCACGTCAGTCAGGCGGCTCCGGCTCTTCGTGGAGGAGTGCGGCTTTGAGTGCGCCGGCTGCAACGTTCCCGGCTGCTGCTGCGATCCGCTGCAGGAGCCCGAGGCTCCGCAACCCCCGCTTGGCGATGCTGCGGTCGCGCGCGCGGATGATCCCGCCGGACACGGTGATGGGGGGCACTCGGGCCATTCGATGGCCGGTATGGCCGAGCAGATGCGCAACCGGTTCTTCGTCTCGCTCGTGTTCACGCTCGCGATCCTGGCCTGGTCAGACGTCGGCAAGAGCGTGTTCGGGAGCCGGCTCGCGACCCCGTTTGGCCTCGACCGCAACGTCTGGCTGCTGCTGCTGAGCCTGCCGGTGCTGTGGGCGGCGCGGATGTTCTTCACCGGCGCCGTCACGGCTCTGCGCCAGCGCACGCTGGACATGAACGTGCTGGTGGCGATCGCGATCGGCGTCAGCTGGGTCTACAGCGTCGCGGTGACCGTGGGGCTCAAGGGTGATGTGTTCTTTGACGCCGGCGCGATGCTCGCCACGTTCGTGTTGCTCGGGCACTGGTTTGAGATGCGCGCCCGCGGTGGCGCCTCAGACTCGATCCGCGCGCTGCTCGACCTCTCGCCGCCCAAAGCGGTCGTGCTGCGCGACGGGGAGCCGGTCGAGGTCCCGACCGCCGAAGTCCGGGTCGGCGACCTGCTCCTGATCCGCCCGGGCGCGAAGATCCCCGTTGACACCGAGGTGATCGAGGGGGAGAGCGAGGTCGACGAATCGAGCGTGACCGGGGAGAGCCTGCCGGCGCACAAGGGCCCCGGCGACAAGCTCGTCGGTGCGACGATCAACAAGAACGGCACTCTCCGCGCCCGCGCGATCGCGGTTGGCTCGGACACGGCGCTGGCTCAGATCGTCAAGCTGGTCCAAGAGGCGCAGAACTCCAAACCTCCCGCCCAACGCTTAGCCGACCGCGCCGCCTTCTGGCTAGTGCTCGTCGCGATCGTCGCGGGCACGTTGACGTTCCTTATCTGGGCGGGGCTGATCGGCCGCGACGTCAAGGAGTCGCTGCTGTTCGCGATCAGCGTGGTGGTGATCACCTGCCCCGACGCGCTCGGCCTTGCCACGCCAACCGCGATCATGGTCGGGACCGGGCTCGGCGCCAAGCGCGGGATCCTGTTCAAGAACGCGATCCCCCTCGAGCAAGCGGTCACCCTCGACACGGTGGTGTTCGACAAGACCGGCACGCTGACTCGCGGTGAACCGGAAGTGGTGGAGATCGCCACCGCCGACGGCGTCAGCGAGCACGAGCTGCTCCGCCTCGTCGCCGCGGCCGAGGGCGACAGCGAGCACCCGCTCGCTCAGGCGATCCTCAACGCCGCCCACCAGCGGGGCCTGCAGCTCCCGACGGTCAAGGACTTCGAAGCGGTGCCCGGACTCGGAGCGATCGCCACCGTCGAGGGCCGCCGGCTGGCCGTCGGCAACGCGCGGCTGCTCGACCGGGAGCGGGTCAGCCTCGACGGCCTCGCCGAGCGCGCTGCGACGCTGGCCGGACAGGGCCGCACCACCGTGCAGGTCGCGCTGGACGGCACCGCGGCCGGGATCATCGCGATCGCCGACTCGCCACGCGACACCGCCAAGGCCGCAGTCACAGCACTGCGCGAGCTGGGGGTGCGCGCGGTGATGCTGACGGGCGACAGCGAGGCCACCGCGGAGCGGGTTGCGGCCGAGCTCGGCATCGAGGACGTCATCGCCGAAGTGCTGCCTCAGGACAAGGCGGCCAGAGTCAAGGGGCTCCAGGACCAGGGCCGCAAGGTGGCGATGGTCGGCGACGGCGTCAACGACGCCCCCGCGCTCGCCCAAGCCGACATCGGGATCGCGATCGGCGCCGGCACCGACGTCGCGATCGAGACCGCCGACGTCGTGCTCATGCGCTCTGACCCACAGGACGTCGCCGCGGCCATCCAGATCAGCCGCGGGACCGTGGGCAAGATGCGCCAGAACCTCGCCTGGGCGGTCAGCTACAACACGCTGGCGATCCCGATCGCCGCCGGCGTCCTCGAACCCGCGGGCTTCACCCTGAGCCCAGCGATCGCCGCGCTCAGCATGTCAGGGTCAAGCATCATCGTCGCCGTCAACGCCATCGCCCTCAAGCGACTGCGATTGCCCGACCAGCCAACTTAGGAACCCGGTGCGCGTGAGGAGCGCAGCGCCGCTTGCTCACCGTCGTCCCCGTCGTCGCGATGGCGGTGCTCGCTGTCCTCACCATCGCTGAGACGAGGAGCCCGTCGCTCGCGCGCCGTCCAGATCGCCGACGAGCTGCGCACGCCACGGCTCGACGGCGCCGCCTGCCATCACGGCACTGGGGCCGTCGCGTTCAAGCGCCCGAGGCGTCCGACCGGTCTGCCCGCGTCGTCGGCGAGCCGGGGATCGGCAGCCTGAGAGTGAACGTCGCGCCGCGCCCCAAGCCTTCGCTGCTCGCAAGGACCGTACCGCCGTGTGCCTCGATGATGGCGCGGACGATCGCTAGCCCGATGCCGGTTCCGCCACTGGCGCGTGCGCGCGCGGGGTCGATGCGGTAGAAGCGCTCGAACACCCTGTCGACGTGCTCGGCGGCGATCCCCTCGCCGTTGTCGGCGACCACGATCTCGATCCGATCGGCTTGTTGGCCGACGGAGGCTTTCACGGTACCCCCGGGAGGTGTGTGTCGCAGCGCGTTGGTGAGTAGGTTTGCCAGCACCTCGGCGATCCGCTCAGCATCGACCTCAACGGCTGGGAGATGCGGCTGGATCTCGCTCTTGAGAGCGACGTTCTTTGCTGCGTAGGCGGGGCGTGCGGCGTTGACCGCGTTCTGTACCAGCTTGCCGGGCGGGACGGGAGCTGGGTGCAGGTCGAGTTGGTGAGCCTCGGCGCGTGAGACTTGTTGCAGGTCGTCGACGAGGCGGCCCAGCCGGGCGGTCTGCGAGCGGATCGCGCTCCAGTTCTCTTCGTCTGTGGCGAGCACGCCGTCAGCGAGAGCCTCGACGTAGCTCTCGACGGTGGCCAGCGGGGTGCGCAACTCGTGGGCGACGTCGGCGAGAAGCTGCCGGCGGATCCCCGCGGCGTGCTCCAGCGATGCGGCCATCTCGTTGAACGCGTCGGCGAGCTGAGCGAGCTCGTCGGTTCCGCGAACCGGCACCCGCGATGCGTGCGAGCCGCGGGCGATCCGCTGCGCTGCGGCGGCGAGCGCACGCACCGGTTGCACGACGCGCGCCGAGACGACCGAGGAGAGCAGCAACGCGGTCGCGACCGACGCGGCGACCGCTACTGCGAGGGAGATCAGCGTGGCTGTGTGGAAGGCCATGTCTAGATGCCGGCCGACGTCCGGTGGGACGTACCCGAGCGCGTCACGGACGTGGCGACGGAAGATCCCCGGCCCGAGCAGCAGCGCGACGAGCAGCAACGTCAGTGCGCCGGCGATCACGACCAGCAGCTGGCCGACTAGCAGCTTGGCGCCGAGGCTCCCCGACAGACGCGCTCTCATCGGCCATCTCCCATCCGGTAGCCAACGCCGCGGATCGTTCGCACGTACCGCGGAGCGCGGGGATCATCACCGAGCTTGCCGCGCAGGTTGCCGACGTGGACGTCGACGAGGTGGTCATCGCCGAACCACTCCCCGCCCCATATGCGCTCGAGCAGCCGCTCGCGGCTGAACGCCACCCGCGGCTCACCGGAGAGGACGTCGAGCAACTCGAACTCGATCTTCGTCAGCTCAACCGGCTCGCCGGCACGGCGGACCTCCCGCGCGACCGGATCGATCTCGAGATCACCGAACCGCCGCACCGCGCGGCTCGGCTCGCGGCTTGCCCGCGGTCGGCGGAGCATCGCCCGGACCCGCGCCATCAACTCACCTGGCGAGAACGGCTTCGTCACGTAGTCATCGGCTCCGGTGGAGAGTCCGACGATCCGGTCGATCTCCTCGACCCGGGCGGTCAGCATCACGATGTACGCGTCGCTGAACGCCCGGATCTGGCGGCACGCCTCGATCCCGTCGATCCCCGGCAGCATCAGATCCAGCAAGATCACATCCGGGTCGAGCTCCCGCGCGAGCGCGACCGCCCGCTCACCATCACCGGCGCTCGCGACCTCGAACCCCTCGCGCTCCAAATAAGTGGAGACGATCTTGACCAGCGGCGGCTCGTCATCGACGACGAGCGCGCGGAGGCCGGCGGGCGAGCGCCCGCCGACCTGTGATGCACTCACCGAGTCGCTCATCACGATTTGGCGATGAACGCTCCGTGCCACCAATGCGGCCACACCGCGCCGGTGGATGCATTGACGGAAATCATCCCGGTGATCTTTCCGCCGTTCAGCGTCTCCAGCGTGTCGTAGCCCGGGAACGCATCCCCGCCGCTCTCGACCTGCACGCCCGGCTCGTTGCGGTCAAGCCAGCGCTGCGCCAGCGCATGAGCCTGCGCGAGCGACACTTTCGTCGTCGTCGACGGGGCTGTGGAGCTGCCGCCGGTGCTGCCGGAGCCGCCCATCATCCCGGCGCCGTCGCCCGAGCCGCCCATCATGCCCGGACCGTAACCACCGGTCGAACTCGAGCCACCGGACCTGCCGCCGATCATGCCGCCGTAGCCCTGGCCGCGCATCATCCCGCGCCCGTAGCTGCCCATCATCGAACCGGCCGACCGGCCCATCCCGTAGCGGGTGTTCCACATCATCGCCGGCCCGTACTCGATCGACACAACCCCGGTCGACGGGTCGACCAGCACCTCGGTCGCGCCGTTGCCGTTGGAATCGACCAGTTTGGCGTAGAAGTTGTGCTCAAACTGCATCACCTCATCGACACGCAGCCCAAGCCGGCTCGCGAACTGGCGCGCGTCGGCCCGCGCGGCCGTAAGCGTGTGAACCTGCGTCGGCTGGGCGGGGCGATACACGTAACGTCCGCCCATCATCCCCCAGCCGGCATTCCACGAGCCGCCGCCGGCGGCGAGCGCGACAACCGCACCCACGGCGACAACGGCAGCCACGGCGGCGGCGACGATCGCGAATCTCTTGGTCCGCATCGCGATCACCCCACCTTCACCGCTGGAGGTGAGCTCAACTTCGAGCGCAGCTCCTCGTAGGTCTCGACATCGATCTCACCGCTGGCGAGCCGGCGATCGAGCATCTCCTGTGGCGCCTCTGCGGACGGCCGCGGCTTATCGGCCGAGCGTCGCGGTTCCCGAACATCGTCCGTGCGGCGCGAAACGACCCTCGCGATCGCCCAAACAATCACCGCCAACAGTACCGCCCAGAACACGATTGCCAGCACCCCGCCTCCGGCTCCCATTCCAAATCCACCAAACATGACTGACCTCCTTACTGGTCAGCCACGATGATCGAATTGTGAGGTCAACGCTCGACGACCGTTTTGGTCAAGGTTCGGTCAAGCTCAGCCAGCCGGTCGTCCGAGGCAGCGGCGGTGAAGAAGCTCCGTAGAGACCACGGAGCGGCGAGCGGGAGATTCCCCGATGCTCGGGCCACGGCATGGGCCGTATACTCCCCCCCAAGGTATTTAATACCCTATACGGGTATAGCGTAGGAAGGAGCATCCGGCATGCCTGAGATCGTCACGTATCGAGTTCCGGGCATGACCTGCGAGCACTGCAAGGCCGCCGTGACCGAGGAGCTCAGCGCCGTGACGGGCGTGGACTCCGTCGCCGTCGACCTCGACAGCAAGCTCGTGCAGGTGAGCGGCTCCTCGCTCGAGGATGCGGCGCTGCGGGCGGCGATCGACGAAGCGGGCTACGGGGTGACGTGATGACCACGGCCACCGGACAGCCGAGCGAGCAGGTCGAGCTCGCGATCGAGGGGATGACCTGCTCCTCGTGCGCGGCGCGGATCGAGAAGCGTCTGAACAAGCTGGACGGCGTAGGCGCCTCGGTCAACTACGCCAGCGAGCACGCGGCGGTGACCTTCGACCCAGAGCAGGCGTCGCTCGAAGATCTGATCGGCACGGTCGACGCGGCGGGCTACCACGCCTCGCTGCCCCAGGAGGCGCTCGGCGAGGAGGACCCGGTCCGGCCCTACCGGGTACGGCTGCTTGTGGCGGTGGTGCTGTCGGTGCCGTTGGCGCTGCTGGCGATGGTGCCGGCGCTGCGGTTCTCCGGCTGGGAGTGGGCCTCGCTGGTGTTGGCGACACCGGTGGTGTTCTGGAGCGGCTGGCCGTTTCACCGGGCAGCGGTGCTGAACGCGCGCCACCTGGTCGCGACGATGGACACGCTGATCTCGGTCGGCACGCTCGCGGCGTGGGGGTGGTCGACCGTCGCGCTGGTCACGGGGGTCAACGAGGACACCTACTTCGAGACCGCCGGGGCGATCACGGCGCTGATTCTGCTCGGGCGCTACTTCGAGGCGCGGGCGAAGCGTCGCTCCGGCGAGGCGATCCGCAAGCTGCTTGAGCTCGGTGCGAAGGAGGCTCGCGTGCTGCGCGACGGCGAGGAGGTGCTGGTGGCGGTGGAGCAGCTGCGGGTCGGAGACTTGTTCGTGGTCCGACCCGGCGAGAAGGTCCCCACCGACGGCGTGGTCGAGAGTGGCGAGTCGGCGGTCAACGCCTCGATGCTGACCGGCGAGTCGGTACCGGTCGAGGTGTCCGCGGGCGATGATGTTGCGGGCGCGACGGTCAACGTCTCGGGACGCCTGGTCGTCGGCGCTACACGGGTCGGAGCCGACACGGCGCTGGCGCAGATCACGCGGATGGTCGCGCAGGCACAGTCGGGCAAGGCGGACGTGCAGCGCCTCGCTGACCGTGTCTCGGGGGTTTTCGTGCCGATCGTGATCGGTCTCTCGCTGCTGACACTCGCCGGGTGGCTCGCGGTCGGCGGAAGCGCCGCCGTTGCGTTCACGGCGGCGGTGGCGGTCGTGATCATCGCCTGTCCGTGCGCGCTCGGGCTGGCGACGCCGACGGCGCTGATGGTCGGCACCGGCCGCGGCGCCCAGCTGGGGATCCTGATCAAGGGCCCGGAGATCCTCGAACAGACTCGCCGGGTCACCACGATCGTGCTCGACAAGACCGGCACGATCACCGAGGGCCGGATGGAGGTCACGGCCGTGCTCGCCGCTGATGGGGTGGCGGAGGATGAGTTGCTGCGGCTGGCCGCGGGCGCCGAGGACGCCAGCGAGCACCCGATCGCGCACGCGATCGCCGAGCGCGGCCGCGAACGGTTCGGCGTGCTGCCCGCGGTGGAGCGCTTCAGCAACCGCGCCGGCCTGGGCGTGCAGGCGCGCGTCGACGGGCACGACGTGCTCGTCGGCCGCCCCGCCTTCGTGGCCGAGTGGGGTATTGAGCTGCCGAGCGAGCTAACCGCGGCGGCCGCGCAGCTCGAGGACACCGGAGCCACGGTCGTGGCGGTCGCCGCAGACGGCGCCGCCTGCGGTCTGCTCGCAGTGGCGGACCGGATCAAGCCCACCAGCCAGCACGCGATCTCAGAGCTCAAGCAGCTGGGCCTCCAACCGGTCCTGTTGACCGGAGACAACGAGCGTGCCGCAGCCACGGTGGCCCACCAGGTGGGGATCGAGCGCGTTCTCGCCGGGGTGCTCCCGGACGGCAAGGCCGAGGAGATCAGCCGCCTGCAGGAGGGCGGTGAGGTCGTGGCGATGGTCGGCGACGGCGTCAACGACGCACCCGCGCTCGCCCAGGCCGACTTGGGCCTGGCGATCGGCACCGGGACGGACGTCGCGATCGAGGCCTCGGATCTGACGCTTGTCTCCGGCGACCTGCGCGCCGCCTCCGACGCGATCCGCCTCGCCCGGCGCACGCTTGCAACGATCAAGGGCAACCTGTTCTGGGCCTTCGCCTACAACGTCGCCGCGATCCCGCTCGCGATCGCCGGCCTCCTGAACCCGATCATCGCCGCCGCGGCAATGTCATTCTCGAGCGTGTTCGTGGTCACCAACTCGCTCAGGCTCAGGCGCTTCCAATCCCGAAGGGAGACAACGTGACCGAGACCGCGGCCCCCACCCACGGCTACACCGCGGACAAGGAGGCGCTGATCAAGCGCCTGCACCGGATCGAGGGGCAGGTCCGCGGGATCGAGAAGATGCTCTCCGAGGACCGCTACTGCATCGACATCATCACCCAGATCTCGGCCGTCAACACCGCGCTGGAAGCAGTCGCGTTCAACATCCTCGACGAGCACGTCAACCACTGCGTCACCGGCGCGCTGGCCTCCGGTGACGAGCAGCTCGCCGCCGAGAAGAGCCGCGAGCTGCTCGACGCCGTACACCGCTTCGCCCGAGCCCGCTAGGCCCGAGACGATCGTGTGACTGGCGTGCCCCTCGCCGCCACGGTGCTCTACAAGCTGGGGGACGGGCTGTCTTTCTTGTTCGGGATGTTCTGGGAGATCCTGTGGGCGCTGATGCTGGGCTTCGCCCTCTCCGGCACCCGTGCAAGCCGTCGTCAGCAAACGGCAGATGCGCGAACTGCTGCCCGCCGACCCCCCGGGCACTGGCCGTCGCCACAGGCCTCGGGGCCGTTTCCTCATCGTGCTCCTACGCCGCGGTGGCGCTCGCCCGCTCGCTGTTTCGCAAGGGCGCAAACTTCACTGCGGCGATGGCCTTCCAGTTCGCCTCCACGAACCTCGTGGTCGAGCTCGGGATCATCCTCGCGGTACTGATCGGCTGGCAGTTCACCGCCGGCGAGTTCGTCGCGGCCCGATCAGGATCGCGCTGATGGCCTTGCTGTTCCAGCGCTTCCCGAAGCCGGCAATGGTCGAACATGCGCGAGTTGAGACGGACCGGCGCGCGCTCGGCCGAATGGAAGGACACGCCGAGATGGACATGAGCGTCACCGACGGCGGCACCACCCGGCAGCGACTTCGCTCGCCCCGTACGTGAGCCCCGGAGGGGCAAGATGATCTCGGGTCCGAATGCCCGAGCTGGCCCTGGATCACTACGACCGCGACGCCCTCGTGCGCCATCTCGACGGCGTGGACGTGGCGGAGCTGGTCCGGCGCAACGCTGTATGCCCCGGCCGGGCGCCGTCCCCGCCAATCGGCGAGCCTTTTCTGACATGGACGTACGATCTACGGCTTACACAGCGGGAGCGACATCTCACGGCAGCGCGTTGGCACGGACGCTCAATGCTCGGCGACCCCGACTAAGCAGTCAGCGTCGGCGCGCGCGTCCGATGGCGTGGGTCGCGACCGGGAATGCGATCGGCACTGGGCTGACCCACATCCGGCGCTGATCCTCGACCTCGAAGCCAGCTTCGCCGATGGCGGTCGGCGTGTCGCGAGCCGTGTGGCAGCCGCCGAACGCGCGCGGCCAGAAGATGCGGTCAACAGCGCGTTGGCTGCGGGCGATCGCGGAGCGCTCAGACAACACGTGTTCGTAGAAGCGCAGCTCCCCATCCGGACGCAGGACGCGTCGCAGCTCGGCTAGCGCCGGCGCCTGATCCGGGACAGTGCAGAGGACCAGACAGGCGACGGCGACATCGAACGAGCAATCGTCGGCGGGCAAATGGTCGGCGACGCCGTCGAGGACCGTGATCCGAACGTCCGCGTGCGCTGCCGCGGCGCGCGCCCGTTGACGCAGATATGGCTCGGGCTCCACAGCCACGACCTCCTCGACCGTCGGTGGATAGTGGGCGAAGTTGCTCCCCGTCCCCACGCCGAGCTCGATCACGCGCCCCGACAGGCCCGCCAGCAGCTCGTCCCGGTGGTGCCGTATGTCCGCGGGCTCGTGCCGGCTCATCAGCGACCACAGCCGCGCGAACAGAGGATGATGGACGGCGGGCGCTGGCATGGACGCTTCGATCGTGGCGCAGCCGGACCGTCGATCAGCGCTGGCGGCGGTGGCGCGCAAACGCCAGGTATCCCGCCACCGGCGGGATCGACAGTGCAACGCCACTGCCGATTAGGAGTTCGTCGAGCAGACGGCTTCCGGCAACCGGGCGGCCGCGCAGCCGTGCGAGCAGCCCGTCGAACGTGTTGGCTGAGCGGTTGGCGACGGTCATTACGGTGGTGACGAGGTCCAAGTCATCGCGCTCAGCTGCGCTGTAGTGGCGCGCGAGTTCGTCTTCGAACTCGACCGGGACCGGCCCGAGGTCAGCGCGTGCGCGGGCATCGGACCACGCGACCGCGGCCCAGGTGCGCCGGTCGAACTGTCCGGGGTCCTGGTCCTCGAGCGCGGCGAGTTCCGCGTCGGGTACGCCTTCGGCCAGCGCCCACCGCCGATGCACCAGCACGCAAAGGCGACACGCGTTGGCGTGTGCGACGGCAAGCATCACCTCCTCCCGCAGCCTCGGCTCAAGCCGCTGCATCCCCCAGATAGCGACAACATCCGGGAGCCGCCGCACGATGCGAACCACGTGAACGAGCAATGCTCCGTGCTGGTCGTGGCAGGGGCGGCGGACAGGGCCATCGGACTGGAGGCTACCGTGGCTTGCAGGCCTTGACGCTCGTTCTTCGCGCCAGAGGCATGCTATCGTGCCCGCAGCGCGGGGGTGTACGAACGTCGCGATGGCTCGAGGTGCCATTCGAGCCGACAAACGCGGCCCGATGGCGTCGGTCGGTCGCGCAGCGGAACCGTCAGACCCTGGAATCGGGCGTGGCCGTCCGAGGAACTCGCCGGCGGCTTCCGAGAGGGCGCGGGACGGTGGATCACGCCCACCTTGCGGGTGATCGCGGGTCGTGCTTGATGGCGTCCCCGGCCGTTGCGCGTCCTCGGCTAGCGGCGCCGGAAGCAGTGCGGCGTCGGCCCGGGCGAGCATAAGTGGGCCGACCGCCTCCCGCGCGGCTGTCTCCACAGCGATCTGCGGCCTGACGCCGACCTGCGGTAAGCGCCTGCTCGCGGTGCATGCGCATTGGTGCCCGGGGGACGACGACCAGCGGGGTCTGGGCGAAATTCGCGTGCTCCGAGCGGCGTTCCCCAGGGTGATGGGCAAGGCAACGGCGGGAACCACGGGACCGTCAGCGCCCGGCGCGACGTCTCAGGGGTCCGCGAGCTTTCATCGTCGGACCCTACGCTATCGGTCTTGGCGTGTAATGGGGCTCGACTGCGAAGGATGAAGCGCACCCTCGGATTGCTCCTCGGTGCGGCGGTGAGCATCGGCGCGTTGCTGATCGTCCTAGGCTCCTCCGGCGGGATCGACGAGCTCGCCACCGCGCTCGACGAGATGAGCGCGGGATGGGTGCTCGCCGCTGTGTTCGCGATGCTTGTCGGCTATCTGCTGTTGGCGCTGCATCTGCGTCGGCTGGCGTCGGGTGCGATCTCGCTCTGGCGTGCAGTTCGCGCGGATCTGCTGCTGTTCGGCCTCGGGAACGTGCTTCCGGGGGCTCCGGCGCCCGGGGCGGTGCTCGCAGCAGCGGAGCTGCGACGCGATGGCCTCTCGGCGCGGCGGGTGCGTTTCGTCCTCGGCTTCACGGTCTGGTTCAACGTCAGGACGCTCCTTGGGATCGGCGCGCTCGCGTTCCTGGTTGCCTTCGCCCGCCAGCATCCGGGGGTGCGCGAGGCGGGGCTGTGGTGGGTCGGCGCGATCGTGGTACTGCTGGTGCTCGCCGCTACGGCTCGGCTGGCCGCTCGTCCGACCACCGCCCGGCGCACGGCTAGAGCGCTCGCGCTGCTGCGCCGCTGGCAGCCCACGCCGCCGGCGGAGGTGACCTCCCGGACCGCTGACGCCCTGCACGCGGAGGCCAAGGCCGTCGTCGGCAGCCCGCGCAACCGTGTTGTGCTGGTCGTGCTAGCCGCCGGCTCCTGGATCGCGGACGCCGTGTGTTTGCGCCTGTCGCTGGCCGCCGCCGGCGTCAGCGTAGACGCGGACATCGTGCTGCTCGCCTACGTAGTGGGGATCCTGATCTCCAGCCTCCCGTTGCTGCCCGGCGGGTTCGGCGCGGTCGAGGCGGCGATTCCCGCGATGCTGCATCACTTCGGCGCTCCGCTTGATGCCGCGCTCGCCGGTACGCTCGTCTACCGCGCCATCTCCGCACTGCTACCCGCAGCCGGCGGGGCCCTCCTGCTCAGCGGAACGGGGTTGCGCAGGCTTCCGTTCCGCCGCACCCGCAACGGGGAGAAGCCGAGCCGATCGCCTTGAACGAGTGGACCCGGACGGTAAGCTCGGACGCGTCCGGCGGAAACCGAGCTGTCGATCCTCGTCCTGGTCAGGCTGAGGTCGGGAATCGATGGCGCCCGCGGTCCTCACCGGCGGCCACGCCATCGGCTCGTCTCGTCCGCTAGCCGCGGCTCTGGCCTCCCGGCGTGCTCGATGGTGTCTGTGGCGCTAGCATCGCGTCCCAGGGGCCTCGCCGGCGGAGGTCCTCCACAAGACTCAGCCGGACCAGGCGGCGAAGACGCTCGGCTCGCTGCCATGGCACCACGACGATGTCTGCCTCGCGGTGTCGGGCGGCTTGGGCGAGCACTTGGCGTTCCGGTCCGCACGCGGCGAGGTAGCGGACATCCCGCGACTCACCGATCGCGTTCGAAGCCGCCGAGAGCCGCTCGTGCGCAAGCAGGCGCAACTGCTCGTTCCAGGCCACCGCGCTCGCCCTGCAGTTGGGGCAGCCGACGTCAGTCCGTTCCTGCGGCGTGCCGGAGACCACGGTGAGCGTGGCTCCGGCGTCCGCGCGATGTCGAGCGCGTAGGAGAGCGCCGCGCCGCCGTCGCGGGAAGGCTCGTAGGTGACAGCACGCTCTTCACTCGCCGCCGCGCTGGCTTCATGGTGACGGGCCAGTGGAGCTGTAGTCCGAGGATTCCGACAGCACGCCGTAGGTGTGCCACCGCTCGATCTCGACGAGGGCGCTGACGCACGGCTCTCGTTCCGGCCACGGTTCGCCCGTGTGGCGCATTGAAAGGCGGTCCATCACCTCGAGCGCAGGGTCATCCCAGGTCTCGATCACCGGGCCCGAGATCGAGACATGCTGATAGGGATCTTCGCCGAGAATTGTCATCGCCACGTGCGGGGTGCTGCGAATGTTGGGCAGCCGGCGCGCGGTGGCGTACATCGTTATCAGCACCCTGCCGTCCTGCAGCTCATACCAGCACGCGGTGCTCGCCGGCGTGCCGTCGCTTCGCACCGTCGCCAGCACCGCGACCCGAGGCTGCTCGAGGAACCGCTTGACCTCTTCAGGGAGCTTGCGGTCGGGCTCGCTCATTGCCTGCGCCTTGGGTAATCGGCGGTCGCTCGTGTGTCAGCAGGTGTTGCGAGGCGGGAGATTATCGGGCACGCTCCTGAGGTCGATGAATTCGGCGGCAAATTGTTGGAATCGCCGTAGATCGGCGAAGTTTGACGCGAGCCCGAGGGACGCGCGGATGGCGCCGCCGGAGGGCAGGCCGATCGCGCGAACGTAGTCATCAAGCGTCATGCCATCACCGAACTCGCCGCCCACGAGCGTCTCGCGCGAGATCGTGAACGCGACTTCACCTGCTCCCGGGTTGCAGAAGCAGCCGGTCCTCAGCGAGATGTTGTGCCGGCCGGCGACCCGGTCGACGTAGCGCTCGTCGACCACGCTCCCGTCCGGATGCAGGAAGTTGAACGCGATCGTGGCGCCCCGCTGCTCGCATTTGCGTGGTCCGTAGATCGCGGCCGCGGGCGAGCCATCGCTGTGCCGCAGCGAGCCGAGCGCTCCGAGCAGCCAGGCGCCGAGGGCGGCGACCCGCGTGTGGATCGTCTCGATCCCGATGCGGTCGAGGAGGCGCAGGCCGATCTCGACCGCAGGGAGGTTGAGGTAGTTGACGGTCCCGTCCTCGAAGTGCGCGGCGCCGGGGGCCGATTGGTAGTACTCGCGCTGCACGAACGCCGCGACGATCGTTCCGCCGGAGAACCACGGTCGCTCGAGCTTGGCCAGCGCGTCACGGCGGGCGAGCAGGCAGCCGACGCCGGTGGGCCAGCCGAACATCTTGTAGAACGAGATCGCGACGAAGTCGGGATGCCACACGCTCAGGTCAAGCCGGTTGGTCGGGACGTACGCGGCGGCGTCGAGCAGCACATCCCAGCCATGCGACTGAGCCAGCTCGATCCACTCCAAGGGGTGGTGAACGCCTGAGAAGTTCGACTGCGCCGGGTAGGCAAGCAGGTTGTGGTGATCCCCCGCGGTGTCGGTCAGGTAGCGCGGCAGCAGGTCCTCGTCGACGCGCAGATCGGGCGCGACGCTCGGCACGTACGTCGTCTCGGCGCCACGTGCGCGGGCGAACTCACGGATCCCGTTGACCGAGTTGTGGTTGTCGAAGGTGAGCAGGAATCGGTCTCCGGGGTGGAACGGGTAGGCCTCGCCGACCAGCCGCAGCGCGCCGGTCGCGTTCGGGGTGAAGATCGCCACGTACTCCTCGGGCGAGGCAGCGAAGAACTCCAGCACCGACGCGCGAGCGCGTTCGACGAGCTCGGTGCTCGCCGCCGAGGTCGGATTGATGGAGTGCGGGTTGCCGAACACGCCGCGCTCGAGCACCCGCATGTGCTCGCGCAGCTGCGACTCGGCATACAGCCCGCCGCCGGTGTAATCGAGGTACACGTGCCCACCGCGGTCAAGGCGCGCGAAATCGCTGCGGCGCAGCTCATCGAGCACGGCCGTCTCCGCATAGGCGGGATGGCTGCGGCGAAACGCCGCCTCCAGCGACTGGGTCTGAGAGGAAGCGAGGCTCATCCGGCGGGCGGGGGAAGGGGCAGACCGGGAGTGCGGGCGACAGCCGCGGCGACGAAGATCAGGTGGATGCCCGGAACGCGCGGGCCATGCCGGGGCGGATTCGTCGCCAGATAGTGGGCGTGACGGTCGAGCAGATCGCGTACCGACGCGGCGACATCGGCGTCGGGATGGTCGGCGGGTAGCTGGCACGCGAGTCGTGCGAGCTCCAGGTACTCATCCGCCGGGTAGTCCGCGGTCAGCCGCGCGGCCGCCGAGACCAGCAAGGAGTGCACGCGCTCGAGCAGCGGCCACGGTCCAGCCGCTGGCACGGTGGGTGCTGGACCGAGGTCGAGCGGCTCGACGCCTGCCAGCAACCGTTCGAGCTGGCCGCCGGCAACCATCGCGATCTGCTCGGCGTTCAGTCCCGCCGCCATCGCGGCGCGCAGGACCAATGCGGCGGCGATGGTCCGCCCGTACGGCGTGTCTGAGGCGAACAGGATCTGGCCGGGCGGGAGCAGCGCGAACAGTGCGAGCTGATCGGCGGTGTTCCACCAAGCGGTATCGAAGAACAAGTTGCGCTGGCCGGCCGCCTCGCGCCAGATCCAGGCCAGATCCGCGATTGCGGCTAGGGCGAGGATCAGCGGGACCCGCGGGTAGGCCCGCGCGAGCTCGAGCGCGTCCCGTCCGAGCGAGGGGATGCCCCGGCCGGCGTGCACGATGACCGGTAGCCGGCGCTCGTCGGCCACGGCAAGGATCCGGCGGACCGCCGGGTCCCCCAGCCCGAACCGCTCCGCGCGCGGGTGCAGCTTGATGCCCGCCGCGCCGCGACCGAGGGCGCGCTCGACCTCGCGCGCGGCGCCGTCGTGCGGATCAACACGGCAGAACGCGACCAGCCGGCCCCCGGCGGCCTGCGCCGTGCCGAGCATCCGGTCGTTGGCGGCGCGATAGCCATCGGGTTCGGCGAGCGGGAAGACGACCACGCGACCGTCGACGGCCGCGAGCGCTCCCAGCAGCTCATCGACCCCAAAGCAGGACCCGTCCGGATCGGCACAGCCAAGGTGCGTGTGGCAGTCGAAGATGCGTGTCGACCCGAGCCGGTCCTCTAGGCAGGAGAACCACGGCTCAAGCAGCGCGTCGGCAGCCATCCCAGCCACGAGCGGCGGGGCGACTCGCTGCGCACACCGGACGCTGCTCGGCCCTGGGCTGGCGCGGACGTCTCGGACTTGATCGCGGATGTTGGCGGCGGGCGGGCTGGCGGACATCGGCGGTCACCCGCGATCCGCCTGTCGGAAGGCGCCGTCCCCGCCGCGGCGGGACCGGACGAGCGCGTCGAGCGCGACGCGCTCCCCCGCGGGCGTCTGGACCGGTCGGTTGACGGTTTCGGCCCGTTCGATCTCAAGGCCGGCGCCTTCGAGGTCGCCGACGACCTCGCCCGCCGCATAGAGCACGGCGGGATCTCGCGGTCCGCCGTGGCCGTGCTCGAGGTTGCGGCGGTCGTGGCCGACGAGCAGGAACAGCCCGCCCGGCGCGACCGCGCCAGCGGCGGCGCGCACGATCGGCCGCCGTTCCGCGGCAGGGACCTGGAGATAGAAGACGAGCACGAGCTCGAAGGCCTGTGGCTCGGGCGTGTAGGCGAGCAGGTCAGCGGCGACCCACTCCGCCCGCACGCCGCGCGCCTTGGCCAGTGCACGCGCCTTCGCGAGGCCCACCTCTGAGAAGTCGACGCCGGTCACCCGCCAGCCGCGCTCAGCCAGCCAGACCGCGTTGCGGCCCTCACCGCACGCCACGTCGAGCGCGCGTCCGGCCGGTAGCGCCGCCGCCTCGGCCACGAGGAACCGGTTGGGCTCGCGCGTCCACACAAGCTCACGGTCCGCGTAGCGGCGGTTCCATGCCTCGCTGTCCATCGCCGCACTCATGGCTAGGCCGCTGGCATGGGTGCGGAGATTTGGACCGTCGTTTCGACCGGCAGGTCGAGCGACACCGTGACCAGGCAGGTGTCCTCGGCCTTCGCGACGAGCGCGCGGGCGGTGCCCTCGTACCGGTGATCGGTCTTCAGCTCGACCGTCTGCTCGATCCGGACGAAGCCGAAGCGGCCGTCGGGCCTGCGCCCGACCACACCCTCCGCCTGGACCGAGAGACCACGCACCGGCAGCTGCTCGTGTTCGGCGAGCGCCGCGATCGTCACCGCCAGACACGACGCCGCCGCGGCCACGAACGCGTCCTCGGGACTCCAGATGTCAGGATCAGTGCCGCGGAACTCCGGCGGCGTGGCCAGCCGCAGCGGAGCCTTGCCGGCGACGCGTGCCGTCGTCCGCCGACCGGCCTGCCAGACCACCTGTACCGGGAAGCGGAACTCCTTGTGTCGAATCTCACCGGGCATCTCAGCTCACCTCCTTCGCGCGCCCTGCCGGCACGCGCGACTCGGTTCCTTTCCGCTGCGCGTCTCATTGCGCGCTCCCCTCCGCCGCTACTAGCTGCTCGGCAGCCCCGCTGAGGACCCGCTGATCGAACAACTCGCCGATCACGTTCGCCGGGTACGCGCCGACGAACCCGTGCACCGGCTCACCGTCACGAAACACCTTGACCGTGGGTATGCCCTGGATCCGGTAGCGGACGCTGAGCTCCGGCTCGGCGTCGACATCGACCTTGACCAGCTCGAGCCGCCCCGCCCGCTTCTCGACCTCGGCCTCCAGCGCCGGGCCGAGCATCCGGCACGGCATGCACCAGGCGGCCCAGAAATCGACCACGACCGGCAGCTCGCGCGAGCGCTCGATCACGTCCCGTTCGAAGGTCTCACTTGTCACATCCATCAGAGATCGTTCCTTTCCGATACGAGCTTCACCCCGCGACCGTGCGGCTGCCGCGGCCGCCCAGACGTGCGACCGAATACAGCGTGCAGTAGCCGACGGCGCTGGTCGCGAGCATCACCGCGGCGATCGCATACAGCACGATCGAGCCGACCGACGCAGGACCGACAAGGATCCCGACTCCGAGCGCGACCGGCGCGGCCAGCAACGCCCGCAGGCGCCGGTCGCGGGTGGTCATGTTCTTAGTCATCAAAAGGCTCCTTTCGAGTTGCTGCCCGACGGGCCCTGCACCAGCGCGGCTAGCTCCAGCAGGTGGTGCTCTACCGACCCACAGACCCGCTCGCAGAGCGCCAACACCTCCGGATCGGCGATCCGGTAGTAGACGCGGCTACCTTGCTTTCGCCGGGCGAGGACACCGGCTTCGGCCGACAGCGTCAGATGCCTGGAGACGTTCTGCTCAGAGGTCCCGAGCTCGTCGGCCAGCTGGTGCACCGTGGCCTCGCCGTCGCGCAGGCGATCAACCAGCCGAATCCGCATCGGCTCAGACCAAAGCCGGAACCGACACGCGATCA
Organism: uncultured Solirubrobacterales bacterium; assembly: GCA_963796885.1. Lineage (GTDB taxonomy): Bacteria > Actinomycetota > Thermoleophilia > Solirubrobacterales > Solirubrobacteraceae > Palsa-465. The sequence goes on along the minus strand of CAWCNP010000014.1, from coordinate 62,733 downwards.
ACTCCACCAAGTCATCAGAAATAGGCGAAAGCATCATCCCAGATCGTACAAGCAAACATCTAATTAGTTGTACAGTAGTTCCTACGGGTCCTCGTGCGGCTTTGTCCCATAGGCGCAATGCCCACCCGGCCCGTCCGGGGTCGGCGACCGCCCGACCGCCAGGAACTATCGGCATAACGCATGGGTAGAGCGGGGCGACAGCGATGGAAAAGCGATGCGGGCCTCGGACTCGCGGTGTCGGGTAGACGCCTAGTAGTGCTCCGTTAGTTTGAAGGAGTCTGGACCGGGGGCTCGAACTCCTCTGGCGACACGCCGTCGAGGAGGAGGATGACCATGCAGGCTGTGGCTGGTCTGTCGGAGCGCGAGCTTGCGCGTGTGCGCGGGCGGTTGGTGGAGTTCAGCGATGAGATGTTCGAGTCGATGGGGCGCAAGGAGCAGCGCCGGTGGGGGGAGTGCTATCTGCGTGGGCTGATGCTGGATGGCAAGCGTAAGTCGATCGAGCCGATTGCCGCCCGGCTGGCGGATGGGGATGAGCAGTGCTTGCAGCAGTTCGTCAACCAGTCGCCGTGGGATCCGGTGCTGGTGCGTCGGGCGCTGGCGCGGCGGATGAGCCGCGAGCTGTCGCCGGAGGCGTGGGTGATCGATGACACGGGGTTTCCGAAGTTCGGGAAGATGTCGGTCGGGGTCGCGCGCCAGTACTCGGGGTGTTTGGGGAAGGTCGGCAACTGCCAGATCGGCGTTTCGATCAACGCCGCCATCGAGCATGCCTCCTGCCCGCTTGACTGGCGGCTGTTCATTCCCAAGGAGTGGGACGAGCAGAGCAAGTGGAACCAGGAGCGGCGCAAAAAGACCAAGCTGCCCGCCGATCTGCACCACACCGAGAAGTGGCGGCTGGCGCTTGAGATGATCGACGAGTTGATCGCGTGGGGGCTAAAGCCGCCGCCGATCCTTGGTGATGGCGCCTACGGCGACACGACCGAGTTGCGCACGGGCCTGGAGGAGCGCGAACTCGAGTACGTGCTGGACGTCAAGGGCACCACCTCCGCCTACAGCGAGGACGTCAAGCCTGTCCAGCCGCCAAAGCCCGAGGGTCGCGGCCGTCCGCCAGCCGCGCGCTACCACGAGGATCCCTCCTCGCTCAAGGAGCTCGCGCTCGCCGCCGGCAAGAAAGCGGCTCAGACGGTGACGTGGCGGGAGGGCACGCGAGGGAAGATGAACTCGCGGTTCATCGCGCTCCGTGTGCGTCCGGCGAACATCGAGCTGCGCCGGGCCGCGCACAAGGCAGGCGAGGAGTTGCCGGTCCGCTGGCTGATCTGCGAGTGGCCCTCCAAAGAGTCAGAGCCGACCAAGTACTGGCTCTCCAACCTACCCGCCGACACCCCGCTCAAGCAGCTGGTGCGGCTGGCGAAGATGCGCTTCCGGATCGAGCAGGACTACCGCGAGCTCAAGGACGCGCTCGGCCTTGACCACTTCGAAGGCCGCTCCCACCCGGGCTGGAACCACCACGTCACGCTCGTATCCGTCGCCCACGGCTTCCTGACCCTGGAGCGACGACGGCGCCCGCCAGCCAGGGCGGCAGCCTGACCCTCTTTCAGGTCGTCCGGGAGCTGCAAGCGCTCCTGGCCTGCTGGCACGGTGCCTGCCCCCTCTGCCGCAGAGAGCTGCCGCCCGATCATCCCCTACGAGCCCCACCAAACTAACGGAGCACTACTCATATGGAGGGACGTCCGTCAAGTGAGCAGCGTTGAATGTCCCCCTCGGTGCTGTCGTTCGGGGGTTGGTGCGACGGGTTGCTCGGGTGGGGAGACGCCGGGCGAAGTTCTCGACGTCGGTCAGTCTCATATGCGGGGGTTGGCTACCCCAGGTCGCTGGTTTCGTCGCCGGCGGACGCGTGTCTAGGATCGGGCGTGGCCTGGTAAGGGCTGCCCATAGTAGTTGCGCGCGTGCCAGCGGACTTCGGGGCCAGGCGCCTCCCCACCCGAGCGGGGACGGGCTGTCAGTGAGGTTTATGGGGCTGTGGCCGCGGCCCAGAGGAAGCAGGCGAGCTCGCGCGCGCATGCGACGGTGATCACGTTCCCGGGCTTGCGGCGTTCCCGCATCCGTTTGTGGATGCGGTAGAGGCGGGCCTGGGCGCGGCGTGCGATCTGCAGGACGTGGTCGGGCAGCCCTTCCTGGCGCTCGTAGAGCGTGCGGCCGATCCTCGGCGGGCGGGCGTAATGCCAAGCCGCCTCGACGAGGATCCGCCGGGCGTATCTGGAGCCGGTCTTGGTGATCGACCCATGGTGATCGGACTCGCCGGACTGCTCGCGCGAGGGCACCAGCCCCAGCCAGGAGCCGAGCTGCACCGCGCGCTGAAACCGGGTGAAGTCGGCGATCTCGAGCGCGAGGATCAGCGCCGAGAGGGTGTCGATCCCGCGGAACGCGCGCAGCCGGGACACGATCGGCCAGAACTCGGGGTCGGTCGCGACGTGCGAGAGCCGCTCGTCGAGCGCCGCGCGCCGGGCGGTCAGCCCGTCGCAGGCGGCGAGGTTGTCGATGAACGTCAGCTCGGTGTTCTGATACGCGAAGGTCTGCGCGCCCAGCCACTCGCGGTGCGCCTTGGTCCACGAGCTGCGGTCCCACACCCGGCCGTGACGCAGCAGCAGCTTCGAGAGCCGGTGCCGGCAGCGCATCAGATCCAGGCGCACCTGCTCGCGCGCTCTCGCGAGATCGCGGGCCGCCTCGCACGTCGCCGACGGGACTGCGACCGCCGTCAACGCGCCCGCCATCAACTGCCTGAGCAGCAGATCGGTATCGCGACGATCGGACTTGTTGCGGTCCCCCGACGCCCGCGGCGTCTTTGACGGCGCGATCACCTGACACTCGACACCCGCCGCCACCGCCGCCCGGTACAGGCCGAACCCGGTCGGGCCCGCCTCGTAGCAGCAGCGCACCGGCGCCGGCAACCCGGCCAGCCACGCGACCACCGGCTCGACCGCCCCGGTGTCGAACCGCTGACGCATCAACTCGCCGGTCATCACGTCCATCGACGCCGCGTAGGTCGAGCGCGCGTGGACATCCATCGCCGCCCATGTCATCGTTCCAGTCACGGCCGGACCTCCTTCGTATGGGGTCAGCCGGAGCCACTCTCCGGCCAGTCAAACCCCCGCAAAATGCGACCGAGGTCCGGCCTTCAACGCCTTGGCGAATCATCCTCCATAGTGTCTAGTCTGCTCGTTGGATGGCAGGCTCGCCGACCCCGATCTGAGGTTGCCGATGGCGCATGAGCGAGTTCACGATGGTCGCCCCGAAGCGCGTCAAAGCGGCCAGCACAGCGCGCTGCACGCCTCGCGCAGCCTGCAGCGAGACGGGCTAAAGGCGTGAACGACCGGGTCGTCATCGATCGGCGCTTCAATGGCCCGCCGAACTCCGCGAATGGCGGCTATACCTGTGGTTTGGTGGGCACGGCGGTCAAGGCGCCCGCAGTGCACGTGTCGCCGCTCAAGCCGCCACCGTTGGACGTGCCGCTACGCCGCCAGCGCGCGGACGACGGCTCTGTCTCACACTGCTGCGCGGCGACGACGTAATCGCCACGGCCGTGCCTGGCGCCGTCCAGGCGCAGGCCCCGCCCGCGCCGACGGTCGAGCAGGCAGAGATCGCGACGCTCAGCTACGTGGGCTTCGCGCACCACAGGTTCCCGACCTGCTTCGTCTGCGGGACCGCACGCGAGGACGGCCTGCGGACTTACGCCGGTCAGGTCGGGGACAGCCCGCTGATCGCCTCCCCGTGGACGCCGGAGTCCGACGATCCCCTGTTTGCGTGGGCAGTGCTCGACTGCCCAAGCGTACGCGATCGAATCTGTCGACCACCGCGCTCAGATCGTTGTCCTCGCCTCGCTCACCGTCGAGCTCCGTGAACGCCCGCGCGCCGGGGAGCGACACGTCGTCGCCGCGCAGCGACGGCCGCAAGCACCACTCGGCCTCGGCTCTCTACGACGCGACGGGACGCGTCCGCGCGGTCGCCGACTCACTGTGGGTCGAGCTACAAGACCCCGCCGCATTCGGCCGCTGAGCCGCCCGAGGGCGGGCCTTCGATTCCTCGTGCTACGGACCAGACGAACGCGCCGGGAATTGGCTTGCGCAACACGCGCGAATCGCGACAGTCTGAGGTTCGGGAAGGATTGGTACAGCAGCGGGGCGGGTAGTGCGATGCGGTAGCGCTCGGCCGAGCCTCAGGCGTGCCGTTTGACGGGCCTCACCCTGATCTTGCGTATGGCCATCGCGCCGAGTTGCACGCGCGTACGCTGAGTGCGGTCCCTGTGGCGGGGGTCGACCCCACCCGGCCGTTGCGCGCAGCACCCTGACCGTCGCGGCCCGCGGGCGGCGCTCTTTGTGCCGCCACCTGTGCTGACTGGCTCAGCCGAGCGGCTAGAGCCACCCGGCCGCGGCCGTCAGAGCGTGATCGTGCTGCCGACCGTGCTCATCACGAACGCGTCGGGGAACCGCGCCGCCATCTGGGAGCACGCCTTCCACCCGGTGCAGTGAGCGGGCACGAGCATCGACGGTGAGAGTTCGGCGAGTGCCTCGACGGTTGGGCCGATTCTCGGCTCGAACCCCGGGCCGCTGAGATGAAACCCGCCGACGATCGCCGCGACGTTGTCCTGCCCGGTCAGCCGCCGCGCGTAGCGCACCGTGTTGACGATCCCCGAGTGTCCGCACCCGCTCAGCACAACCAAGCCCCGATCAGCGAGGCTGAGCACGAGCGCCTGGTCGTCGAGGATCAGCGGATCCGGCTGCCACCCGTCGTCGCGCAGCGCCTCGTGACCCGGGAACCCGGTCTCGAACGGCATGGTGCGGTCGACCTCGCCGGTGATCAGCAAGGCCCCGTCGAGCAGGAACGACGGCTGGCGCTCCTCGACGATCGTGAACCCCATCTCCTCAAGCGCTCGGCGACTGGTGGCTGGGAACTCGGCTGTAAGCAGCCCGGGAAAGCTGATCCGCCGCCGGCTCCAGAACTCCGGGTGGATCATCACCGGTAGACTGGTGCGGCCGAGAACGCGTACGAGCCCCTCCATCCCCGTCACGTGGTCCCAGTGACCGTGGCTGAGCACGATCACCTCGATCTCGCGCGGGTCCATCCCGAGCCGGCGCATGTTCTCGACCATCCCGTTCGGCGAGACGCCGGTATCGAACAGCAGCGCGCGGGTCCGGCCAGCCTTCTCAATCCGGACGAGTGCTGAGAAGCCCGGCTCGGCGATCAGCGCGTCCGGCACACCGGTCTCCGGACTCACTCGCGCCTGCCCGGTCGGCACACCGCCGAGGATCGCCTTCGGCCAGTTCATCCGCGCAACCGCATCCTGATCGACAAGCAGCGGGTCAGTCACGTTGTCGATCAGCACCGTGATCTGCACACCATCGACCGGCTCAAGCTCAATCGGATTCATTCGCCACCTCCACTCACTACGGACGCGGGGATCGTCGCAGACCTGCACCCCCATCGCCGTGACGCCGCCACGCGGACAGGACGCGCGCGAGACGGGACGGTGGACCGCGGTTGGCGATCCGGCGGACCTGGCCGGATCCCCTTGCCCACAAGCCCCGCGGCGTCAGCCACAGGAACACCACAGCAATTACTTGCCCCTCGGGACAGCCTCCCAGGCAGAGGGCCGAAGCGACGAGTTGTGCGCAGCGCGCTCGACGCTCCCGGGGCCCGCTGGAGACGCGAGCGTACACGCTCGCGTCGGTCCCAGGCTCGCGAAAAGCAGAGCAAGATCACCGCGTTTCGCTCGTGGGGTTCCGAGCACGGAAACCTGGCACTGACGTCGTCCTGGGCATGCGACCACGAGTCGCTTCGGGACCTGATCCGCGACGGACACACAGACCAGCTCGGCGACACGTCCGCTCACCTCACCTCAGCTCGCGTCACGCCCATCCACCCGGCAGCTCGGGGCAAGCCAGCTGGCGAGGTCGTCGCTAACCGGTCGACGTCTGTTTTTACGTGCGATCACCGGGATGGCGCCGACCTGAGTCAACATAAGGACGATCTCAGAAAGGAGTAACCGTTCAGTCCTGGGGCTCAGGTGAGCGCTGGGAGCGGATCGCCGCGGTTGTGGGCGGTCAGCAGTTGGGTGAGGAACTCGAACAGGGAGCGTTGTTGTTGGCGGCAGGTGGTGGCGGCGGTGATGGCGCGCTCAGCGAATCGTTCGCCGTCGGGGCTGCGGGTGCCGTGTGAGAGTTTTCGGTGGATGACCGGCCCGCGGAGGGCGCGTTCTGCGGGGTTGTTGGTCGGCTCGACGCCGGGATGGGTGGTGAAGGTCCAGAGCGCGGGCCAGACCTTGAGCAGGTTGTTCGCGAACCGTCGGTGCCAATGGGTGTGTCTGCTCTTGGGCGAGGCGTCTTCGAGCAGCCGTCGTAGTTCTGTCTGGATCGGCGCGGTCTCGGCCTGGAGCCGGTGGCGGTCGTGATGCTCGTGCTGGTAGGCGCGCCACGCTTTGAACACTTGGCGGGTGAGCTCGAGTCCTTGCTCGCCGAAGGTCTTCTGCTCGGCGAGTCCTTCGCAGTGACGACGAAAGTCGCGTTGGATGTGCGACCAGCACACTTGGCGCTGGTGCGGGTCAAGGTGCTCGTAGCCGTTCCAGCGGTCAGAGATGACGATTCCGGTGTAGTCGCCGATCAGCTCGTTGAACTGCTCGCGGTTGCAGTGCTCGGCGATCTCGAAGATCGACGCGCCCTCAGTTGCCGCGGCCCACAACGCCCGCGAATCGCCGGCGGTCCGCCAGCCGGTCTCATCCACGTGCACCGCGTCCTGGGCGAGGATCCAGTCACGCAGCGCGCTGTAGGAGTCCTCGAGCGCGGTCGAGGCGTGCTGGCAGATCGCGTCCACGCTGCCGGTCGACAGACGGGCGCCGAACAGCTCCCCCGCCAGCTCCGCGATCCCCCGGCGGGAGATCCGGTTGCGCGCGGTCAGCGTCACGATCGCCGCGCGCAACCGTGGCCCGAATGCCGATCCCCGGATCCCGGCCGGCAACGACGCGGTCGTTCGGGTGCCGCACTCCGGGCAGTGCAGCCGGTGTGTGCGATGCTCCACCAAAAGCACGCTGATCGGCGGCAGCTCGCATACCTGGTGGCGGCCGCACCGGCCGCCCGGCCGACGCTCGTCCTCTGAGAACTCGCGGCCGCAACCACGGCATGCCTGCGGGTAATGGGCGACGATCTCATCGACTTGATCCTCGGGGGCGAGTTCGCGTCCCGCACCATGATGTCCCTCCTGGCCGCCCGCCCTGCGCTCGGCATCGCCCTGCTTAGCCAACAACTCCTTGGCCTTCGCGCGCGCCTCCGCCCGCCGCTGTTGACGCGTCTTGGGCGGATCCTGCGACGGCGGCCTCGAACTCGTCCGTGAGTCCTGCCGCGCCTGCTCCTCCAGCCGCCTGATCCGCTCCTCGAGTTGCTCACAGCGCGCCCCCAACACCTCCACCGCCCCCGCCAACTCAAGGATCGCCTCAACACAACGCTCGCGTCCCGAGTCATAGATCGCCTCCGCCTCGGCACGATCCATACCCCCAAGATTCGCCGGATAACCAGGCGATCCTTGTTATGTGTCCCAGGACTGAACAGTTACGAAAGGACCTGATTTGCAGGCAAAAAGTACATAATGCGGTTCGAGCACGTCGCCAACGTCGGGAGCGCGCAGCGAGGGAAGCGGTCTTACAGCCTTGGTCCCTTTGGGGGGCGCGCGCCGGTTGGTCCAGACCGCTTGGACGTCGATCGCGGCGCCTGACGCGGGGCGTGCGGCAGCGGGAAGGGGTAGGCGTCGCGGCAAAGGCGAGCGATTTCGGCGGTCTCGCCGGTGGCGGGCAGTTTACGGAGGTTGTGGAAGCGTTGTTCGTGCCAATCGCGGTAGGCGCTGACTATGAGCGCGGATGGGGGCACGCCGCGGGTTGCCTTTCATCCCCGTGGGGGCGCGCTCGGTCAACTGGGCTCGACCGGGTGGCAACCTTCGCGCATGGCCGAGCCAATAGAACCCTGGAGCAAGCGGACGCCTCCGCCGCCTAAAATCAAAGCCATCTACGGCGGCATCCCCGAGCACCCGCCGGGCTCGCTCGACGGCCAGGTCGTGGCCTTCGCCGAGAACCTGAGACAAGACGGCGTGGCCATCGGAACGTCCGAGATCCTCGATGCCTTCGAGGCCTTAACCCACGTCGCCTGGTCCGAGCAGCGGGACTTCAAGGAGGCGCTGGCGGCTACGTTGGCCAAGTCCGGCGATGACCGGCGCGTGTTCGAGCTGGTGTTCGACCGCTTCTTCTTCCGCGCCACCGAGGCCCAGGCCGTCCGCAAGAACATCACGGAGGCCAACACCGGCGGCGAACCCCCGCCAGACATCGACCTCGACACCCTCAGACAACAGACCGCGGCCGCCGTGAGAGACGGCTCGGACGCCGCCCTCCGAGATCTGGCCCGCCTGGCCATCGCCGCGTTCGGCCGCGGCGAGGGCTCCGGCGTCCTGGGCGTCGACGTGCAACAGATCAGGCGCGCGCTCGGTCTCCGCGCCGAGCCCCAGCCCGATCTCCCAGAGCAAGACCCGCGACACGACGGTCTGCCACGCGACCAGCTCAGAAAATTCGAGGAGCACCTGCGCCGCGAGCTCGAACGCAACCTGATCGAGCGCACGTCGAGCCTCCCGCCCAAGCGCCCGCTGACCGAGCTCGACCGGGCGCTCCCGTCCGGCCCCGTCCAGGATCTGGCCGCCGTACACAAGGTCGTCACCCAGCTCAAGCGCCGCCTGGCCACCCAGGGCCACGAGCTCAAAGGCCGCAAGCGCGACGCCCACGTCGACGTGCGCCGCACGATGCGCGCCAGCCTGCAGACCGGCGGCGTCCCGATCGTCCTCAAGTACCGCCCCCGACGACCGAGACGACCCGAGATCTTCGTCCTGTGCGACGTGTCCAACTCCGTCAGGCGTGCGTCCACGTTCTTCCTATCCGTGCTCCACGCCCTCCACGACGCCCTCAGGAAGCTGCGGAGTTTCGTGTTCATCGAGCGCATCTCCGAGGTCACGGAGGTGTTCGAACGCGAGCGCGACTTCCGGGCCGCCAGCGAAGCAATCTCGAGAGACGCGGGCGTGGCCGACGTATCGGGCTATACCGACTACGGCCGCGCGTTGCTCGAGTTCCTGTCCCTGATCGAGAACGAGCTGCATCCCCGCGCCACCGTGATCGTGCTCGGCGACGCCCGCACGAACGGCCGCCCGCCCCGCCAGGACGTGTTCGCCACGATCACCGCCAAGGCGGGCCGGACCTTCTGGCTCAACCCGGAGCCACGGCTGTACTGGAACTACGGCGACAGCGTGATCGCCGCCTACGAGCAGTACTGCACGACGTTCGAGTGCTGGCGCACCGACCAGCTCGAGGATTTCGTCAAGGCACTCACACGACCCGAGGTCGCCTAACAGCCGCCGCTGTACAGGCTGCGCCACCGCCAGGGACAGGTTCTGCAGCCCCGCCGCGTCAGTCTCGCGCGCCTCGGCCAGCGACAGACCCGTGCCGTCGAACAGGCCGTCCGCCTGCCACCGATCGGGATCCAAAGCGCAAGCGCCGTCTCAGCCAACATGCCGGTGCCGAGGCCGAGCCCCTGACCGCCGTGCAGAAGAGCCGCAGTCGTTGCGCGAGCGAACGCCGTTCGAGCCCTATGCCTATCGGCGAGCGCCTTGCTGAAACGTTCCTGCAGTTGTTCCCGACGGTCCACGCTCCTGACTAGCTACTTCCCGCGGATAAACCCGTGAGATACGAAACGGCCGCGGAGTGATCTCGCGCGGCCGTTCGTGGTAATGGGTTGCTCTTGTCGAAGGGAGCGGTTGGAGTGTTTCACCGCTCCCGGACGGCGAGCGTGTCGGTGTTGTAGGCGAGGATCGCCCATTCAGTCCAGATCTGTCGGCCCTCGTCGCCTTTCAGGCGGGATCGGTCCAGTCCGTAGCGGCGTTTGAGGTGGCTGATCCGGCCCTCCTCGCCGGTTCGGTAACGCCGCAGTCGGCGGGTTGTGCGCTTGGAGGTCGGTTCCTGGCGGCCGGCGATGAACACGGTCTTGGGTTGAAGGTCCGCGAGCGCGGTGTTGGTCGGTCCAGGCTTGAACCCGCCGTCCACGGCGACGTCGCGAATCTTGATCGCGAGCCGGTCGAGCTCGGCGACCGTCTGCGGCAGGAGCGTCTCCTCGGCCGGGTTGCCGAGCTGCGTGGAGGCCGGGAGGATCAACCCACGCGCGCCGGTCTTGGTGTGCTCGGTGACCTCGGCCAACTGGCTGACGAACCCAAATTCGTTGGGCTTGCCAGCTTGCCCTTGCGGATCGGCCTGGCGTCGGGGTCGAACAACGAGACGATCCGATCCTTGATCGGCTCGCCCGCTACCCGCTGACGGATCTGGGCGGCGACCTTCTCGCAGCGATCCGCAAACTGCTCCAAGTTGGCGGCCGCCTTCAGCTTCGCGTTCGCACCCCGCCCACGCGCCCGCCGGCGAGCGATCGCAGCCAGCCGGCGCGCTTCCTTGATCGAGCGCTCGAGTAGCTCCCCGGTCTCGCCAGTCAACTTCAGGACCTCCTGCTTGGCCTCCCCCGAGCGGCGACGGACCGTGCGCGTGATCGTCCTGAGCTTGTGACCCATCGCCCGCGAGCGATCCCGCACCCGCGCCCTCTTCTCCTTCACGAGCTTCGCGAGCTTGCGACCCTCCCGCGCCAACACCCGCACCCCGCTCGACGCCAACCCCGCGTCGGTCGGGTACTTCACATCCGCCTCGATCACGGTCGAGTCGATCCTCACCGCCCCGCGGCCGGAACCGCTTCTCCCGCGTCGCCTTGACGATCAACGCGCGCGTCAGCTCCGACACCGTCTCGGGCCCGATCCGCCGGGTGAGCTTGCGGACCGTCGACTCGTCCGGCACCCGTTCTGAGAGGCTGATCCGACAGAACCGACGCAGATGAATCGAGTCCGACACTTCCGCCACCAAGGACCGGTATCCCCACCGATAGCGCTGCTTGAGCACCATCAACCTGACATATGTCTCCAGCGCGATCGTCGGCCGCCCCTCGGTCAACACCAACCGGCCCGTCTCGTGGAACTCGCGCTGCCAGCGCTCGATCAACGGCCAGAACAACTCCGGATCGGCCAACAGCACATCCAACGCCGCCAGATCCTCGGGCAACTCCTTCACCTCGACCGGCAACGACTCGTCCCACAGCGACTCCGGCTGCGGCGCCAGCAACATCAGCATGAACACCCCTCTCAACCAGAAAACCCATTACCAGCAGGGAATTCTCGGTGCCACACCGGACGGAAAAGCCCCCTCACACCCATCACTTTTTCCGCGGGAAGTAGCTACCAGACCTGCGCCGCCTTAGCTTAGGCCTGGATCCACCGGGTTGGTAGGTCGGTTCCGTCCGAGCGCGAAACAAGAATGACCTCCTGTGCAGGGCTTTAACGGCTGATTGGCGCAGCCGGGGCCTGCAGACAGGAGGTCATCTTCAAGGTGCATGATGACGAGCCGGTCGGACTGGACGGTGTGCGGGTCGAATTCGACGATGAGCGCGCTGTCTCGGACGCAGGGGTGATGCTGGTCGCGACGCTCGCCAAGCGGCTGGGGATCGAGGCGTTGGCGGCGCGGCTGCTCGGGCGGCGCGATAATCGCTTCATAATGAAGTCTATCGAGCGTAAGTTATGGAGACGCGCTTCGACGGCGGAGGGTGACCTCGAAGCGATGACGGGCGAGACGCACGCGCGGGCATGCCTGCTCGATCACGCCGCCGAGCTGCGCCACGCGCTCGACGAGCTCCTGAAGGACGCGCAGGTGAACCGGTCGAGGTCCCAGAGGACGCGCTCGGGCGCGCGGCGCGCATGTGGTTGCACGGCAGCGAGGCTGAGTAGGGCGGCCAGAGATCTGCGCCCTACCGGCGGGGTCGGACGCCGCGCGACGCGTCGCGGACGGGATGCGGTCGCGCGGCTGCTACCGCGGGCGGCGCGTAGAGCGCCTCCTCGACCGGGCGGGCTTGGGTGGGGCGCAGGAGCCGCAGCGCCTCGGCCGTCTTCGGCTCGGTGGGGGTCGTCGGCGGCGGGCGGTTGGGCGTGGTCGACTTGCGCGTGCCGCTGGCCGATTTGCTCGTCGATGCGCTCCTGCTTGCGGCGAGCGTCGGCGAGCTGCTCTGCGTACTTGAACGGACGGGCGAGCTGCTCGCGGGCGGTGGCGGCCCTCGCGCGCCGCCTGGTCGCGCTGATCTTGCAGGCGGCTGGCGAGGGCGGAGAGTTCGAGGAGCCCGAGGTCCGCGATCATACGCCAGGATTCGCGTCGACTTGCTTGTACGGGCGGGGTGGCGGCTGTCAGAGCGCGATCGTGGTGCCGACCGTGCTCATCACGAACGCGTCCGGGAACCGCGTCGCGAGGTGATGGCAAGCCTTCCACCCGGTGCAGTGGGCGGGCACCAGCAGCGAGGGGGCCAGCTCCCAAAGCGCGTCGACAGTCGGGCCGATGATCCGCTCGGACATCGGACCGCTGAGATGAAACCCACCGATGACCGCCGCAACCGCATCCTCTCCGGTCAGCCTGCGCGCGTACCGGACGGTGTTGACGATGCCCGCGTGACCGCAGCCGCTCAGCACCACCAGCCCGCGGTTGCCGAGACTCACCACCAAGTGCCTGATCATCGAGGATCAGCGGGTCCGCCTTCCAGCTCCCATCGCGCAGCGCCTGATGGCCCTGAAATCCCGTCACGAACGCTGTCGTGCGGTCGACCTCCCCGGTGATCAGCACCGCGCCGTCGAGCAAGAACGAGGGCTGGTGCTCCTCCACGATCGCGAATCCCATCTCCTGCAACGCGCCGCGACTGGTGGAGGGAAACTCGGCCGGCTCAAGCCCCGGAAAGCTAATCCGGCGTCGGCTCCAGAACTCCGGATGGATCATCACCGGCAGGCGGGTCCGGCCCAGCACCCGCACCAGCCCCTCCATCCCCGTCACGTGGTCCCAGTGACCGTGGCTGAGCACGATCACCTCCACGTCAACCGGATCGATCCCCAGCCGGCGCATGTTCTCCACCACCCCGCCGACACCGCGGAGTCGAACAACAGCGTGCGCTCGCGACCGGCCCTCTCGACCCGCACCAGGGCCGAGAAGCCAGGCTCGGCGATCAGCGCGTCCGGCACACCCGTCGCGGGACTCACGCACGCCTGGGCTGTCGGCAGACCACCCAGCAACGCCTTCGGCCAGTGCATCCGCACGACAGCGTCCTGGTCAACTAGCAGCGGGTCGGTCACATTGTCCATCAGGATCGTGATCTCCACCCGATCCACCGGCTCTAGCCGAATACCACTCATCGCTACCTCCTTTTCTCTCACGCCCAAGGATCCTCGCGGCGCTCGACGGTCCCGCGATCAAGTCCGCGATTGCGCCGCTCGCTCAACGGACCGCTCGCGCCTGCCGCGCCCTACGCACGCCGGGCGCTTCGTTCGGCTTGGCGAGTTCCAAGAACGGCTTGAGGCGGGATCGTCTGGCCCGCTCAGGACCGTCATGCGACCGACCTGATCGCCTGTTCGAGCTGGTCGTAGCTCGGCACCGATTCAGGCGTCTGCGCTTTCCCGCGCGGGCCCTCGAAGATCAGCGTCGGCGTGCCCTGCACCCCGGCCGCGCTCGCGCCTGCCGGTCAGACTGCACCTGGCTGAGCAGCGATGAGTCGTTGCTGGCGCTGCGCCAGTTGCCGATGTTGAGTCCCGGTATCTGATTCGCTAGGCCGGCGAGGTAGCTGTCGGTCACGTAGCCCGTGCCCTCTGCGCCCTGCTGGCGGTAGAACAGCTCGATTCAGTCCCAGCAGCGGTTCTGCTTGCCCGCCGCGAGCGCCGCGACCTGCTGGGTCTGGAACGTCTGCGGATCGCGCGTCGCCGTGTCCAAGGAGCGGTAGACGATCTTCACCTTGCCCGCCCGCACGTCGTTGGCCAGCAGCTCGCCGAAGCGGCTTTTGAGCGTGAACTCCGCACAGACCGGACATTGCAGGTCGCTGTAGTAGGTCATCGTCACCGGCGCCTTCGCGTTGCCCAGCGTCGCGCCCGACTGCGGGATCCCCGCTAGCAACTGCTGGACCTCGGCGGCGATCTTCGCGCCACCGTTGCCGGTCCTCAGTCCGCAGGGACCACCACCGCTGGAGATCACGATCGCCACTGCAACCACCGCGACCGCTGCGAGCACGACCCCGCCGAGCACGCGCACCCGCCGTTGGCGGCGCTCACGCTCGAGCCGCGCCTCCTCCTTCGCGAGCTGCGTGCAGGAGTTCTTGCGGTGGCAGGGAACTTGTTGGGTATGGCGACGTTATCGGCGGGCGCGTGCGGGGTCAGGGCGAGTGAGCTTGAGGCGCAGCGGGTGGCGTTGATCGTCGCTCAACTCCGGCGCCAGCGCCCGAAACCGCTCCCCGATCAACCGCTCATCGATCACGCCCCACAGTTCTACGCCGCCCGGAGGAGATCCTTCACATTACTTATCTACGCGTCCTTAGCCCGCCGTAACTCCCTAACCTGCCGTAAGCAACGAGCTGGGGTCCGGCGACCGGCGTGAGAGCCGGAAGGACCCTCGGTGCGTCTACGCGATTTCGACTCGCGACTTTAGTTCGAGGCAGCCGACGACCGGACACTGTCCTGCGGTCCCGACCCGCGCATCTCACAGTGACAGTCGTCGACGGCCTCGCGCCGGTCGCCCGACCCCAGCACCCACCACCATGACCCGACAACAACAAAATCCCGACCGATCACTTGACATCGGCGTCCATCTCAGACGCGGTTCGCGGTGTCTGGATCGCTGGCTGAGGTCCGGTTGGCTGGGTTGCGGAGCGGCCGGAGGCCGCCGGGAGGGTCACCACGAATCGTGCGCCGCCGGCGTCTGCTTTTCCTACTTCGATTTGGCCGCCGTGCGCGCGGATGATGTCGGCCGCTACGGCGAGCCCGATCCCACGCCCCGAGGTTCCGCGTGCTGCGTTACCGCGCCAGAACCGCTCGAGCACGCGTCCTTGCTCGTCGGCGGGGATGCCCGGGCCGCTGTCGGCGACGGAGATCCGTGCGGCGCCGTCGGCCGTGTCCACGAGCACCTTGATCTGGCCGCCCTCGGGCGTGAACTTCATCGCGTTGCTGAGCAGGTTCGCGAGCACCTGACCAAGCCGCGCCCGGTCGCCCAGGACGGTCACGGGCGAGAATTGCTGCTCGAGCGTTAGCGCCTTCGCGTCGAGGCGTGGGCGCAGAGCCTCGACCTGCGCGCGCGCCAACGCCTCAAGGTCCACCGGCTCGCGATCGATGACGGCCACCGGAGCGTCAGCGTGAGCCAACGCGTCAAGATCCTCCACCAGCGCGCCGAGGCGCAACACTTCCTCGTGCAGGGACGCAAGCCGCTGCGGTGTGGCCTGCGCAATCTCGTCGACCAGTTCCTCGAGGTTCCCCTGCAGGATCGCGATCGGAGTGCGGACCTCGTGAGCGAGGTCGCTTACCAGCCGCCGGCGCGCCTCCCGTTCGTTGTCTAGCGTGTCAGCCATCCCGTCGAAAGCACGCGAGAGCTGACCGAGCTCCCCCGGAGCACCTTGCGCTCCGGCTCGCGCCGCAAGATCGCCGGCCTGGAGCCGGCGCGCGGCGGCTGCCAGCCGACGCAGCGGAATAGCGATCGCACGGGTGACGAGCGCCGCGCCGAGAAGCGCGATCGAGACCGCGATCGCCGACCCGAGCAGCACCGCCCCGAACAGCCGGTCGCGCAGAACGCTCTGCGCACGGGTCAAGCTTCCCCGGAAACGTAGCTCGGCGATCCCGACCTGACGGCCGCCAACTTCAACGGCGTGAGACACCACAATCGCGCCGGCCCCGTTGCCCCTTCCGCCGGCCCCGTTGCCCCTTCCGCCGGCCCCGTTCCCCCTTCCGCCAGCCGCCACGTCACGGCCGGCGATCACTCCCCGCCCGTCCGCGCTGCGCACCACGAGCACGGCATCAGCGTCCCGCGCAAACACCTGAGCCGCGGTCAAATCGGCGTTAGCCCACGAACCCGCGCGGCTATACGCGTCCGCGAGCACGCGTGCGGCCTCGCTTGTCGTTCGTGCACGATCGCTCGCGCTCAGCCTTCCAGTCTCGCTCCGCGTCGTCAGCACGATCACAACGGCAAGTGCGGCGACAGCCGCCACCGCGACGGCCACGAACGCAAGCACCAGCCGGCCGCGCAACGAACCACTGTGGCGAGATTCAGCCATCGGCCCGGACACCAAGCCGATATCCGACGCCGAGCACCGTCTCCACCAGCGTCGGTTTCCGCGGGTCCTGCTCGATCTTGCGCCTGAGGTTTTTCACGTGCGAGTCGATCGTCCGCTCATAGCCCTCGAACTCGTAGCCGCGCACGCTGTTGATCAGCTCATAACGCGAGTACACGCGCCCAGGCGTTCTCGCAAGCGTTGTGAGCACCCCCCATTCGGTCGGGGTGAGCTCGACCAGTTCCCCGCGCACCGTCACCTGATGGCGATCCTCGTCGATCTGCAGAACGCCGTTTGCATACGATCTCGCACCTGCTGCTGAGCTGCCCCCACGGCGACGCAGCACCGCATGCACCCGTAGAGCGAGCTCACGCGGGCTGAACGGCTTGGTCACGTAGTCATCGGCCCCGAGCTCCAGCCCAGCGATTCTGTCGCGCTCATCCGATCGCGCGGTCAGCATCACGATCGGGATGTCCGCGACGGCGCGAATCTCCCGCGCCACTTCCTCTCCTGGCACATCCGGCAGGCCAAGATCCAGCACAACGAGGTCCGGACGCGCGTCGGCGGCCATCGCGATCGCCTCAGCGCGCGACGCGGTTGAGAGCACGACGTTCCCGTCGCGTTCGAGGTAGCGGCGAACGAGATCGCGGATCTTGTGTTCATCCTCGACGACCAGCACCAGCGGCGCCATACGGTCATCCTCCCGCCCGGCAGCGACAGATGCGAGGGGTCCGCGATCACGAACCCCGTCGCATCTCACCAAGCAGCGTCGCTCAGCTGCGATAAGGGCAGCTCGCACTGCGATTGCCCGCGCGCGCGGCCTGCTGCTCGTGCCGCGGCCCGGTCCCGTCACGCGCGCGCAGGCCGTGCTTCGCGCTGGTCTGGGCCTGGGCGTGACGTGGACCGGTGCCGTCACACGCGCGCGGCTGAATCCGGCCGGTGCTCGGGGTGGCGGTGTCGACGTTGGTCACCTGCGGGCCATTGCCGCTCGTTGAGGATGGCTGGTTTGCTGCGGCGGCGATACCCACTCCAGGCACGCCGCTGGCCGCGATGGTGCCGAGCATGATCTTGATGTTCCGTTTGCGCATCTCGAGCCTCCTTCGGTCGAATATTGGATGCATCGTGATCGTCGCGCACTGCTGTGCAGTCCCTGCGATGGTCATATGGAGACCGTGTGGAGTTCGTCGGCCCGCTCCGCCGGCACACCCGTCGGGTCGGTGTGACGCTCAAACGGACAAGCTGTCTAGATCGTGCTGCGGGTCCGTAACTTCAGCGGAGCATTCGTGGGTCGATCACGGTCGTCGTGCGGGAGTGGCGGGCATACGGTGCTGTCCATGTGGCACGTGCACGGCATCGGAGTTGGCTGGTGGCTTGTGATGGCAATGGTGGTGCTCGCAATCTTCGCGTTGCTCGTTGGCTTGTGGCGAGCTCGTCTCGCGGCGACGATCACGGCCTCAAGTCCTCGGCGGCTGCCGCGGATTCGGCGCGACCTGAGTCGCCGTTGGAGATCCTCCAACGGCGCCTGGAGCAGGGCGATCAGCATCGAGGATTATGAGGAACGCCGACAGATCCTCGCCGGCGGGCGCGAGCGGTCCGCTGCCTGAACCGCCCGACCCTGCGGTTGGCCGTGACAGCGCGGCCGTTGCCGGCCAGCAACACTCCCCGACACGCGGCGACGAAATCACAACACGATCGACCCTGGCGTTCTCAGCTCACGCGGGTGATGCGCCGCGACGCGGGCGCCTGAAGCGCTCGCTCGGATTCTTATTGGGAGCGGCGCTCGGTGTAGGCGCGCTGCTGACCGTCCTCAGCTCTTCGGGCGGGATCGACGACGTCCGCGAGGCGCTCGAGCGCGTGAGCGCGGGATGGACGCTCGCGGCTCTCACCGCGATGATCAGCGGCTATCTCCTGTTCGCCTTGCATCTGCGCCGGCTCGCGTCAGCTCGGATCTCGCTGTGGCGCGCCGCGCGTGCGGATCTGTTGCTGTTCGGCCTCGGGAACGTGCTGCCGGGCGCGCCCGCGCCCGGAGCGGTCCTCGCAGCCGCCGAGCTGCGACGCGATGGCCTGTCACCCCGTCGCGTTCGCTTCCTACTCGCTTTCACCGCCCGGTTCAACGTCCGCACGCTGCTGGGAATCGGCGCGCTCGCGTTCCTGGTCGCGTTCGCCCGGCAGCATCCCGGGCTACGGGAAGCCGGACTGTGGTGGCTCGCCGCGATCGCCGTTCTGCTCCTGCTCGCAGCCACCGCGCGTAAAGCCGCTCGGCCAACGACCGCCAGGCGCACCGCGCGAGCCATTGCACGGTTACAGCTCGGGCACCCCAAGCCGCCCGCGGAAATCACGCACGCTAGCGCGGATGCCTGGCACGCAGAGGCCAAAGCCATCCTTGGAAGCCCGATGAACCGATTCGTGCTCGTCCTGCTTGCCGCGGGTTCCTGGATCGCGGACGCCGCCTGCCTGCGCCTGTCGCTCGCGGCTGCCGGAGTCAACCTCGACACAGATGTCGTACTGCTCGCATACGTGGCAGGGATCCTGATCTCCACTATCCCCCTGCTACCGGGCGGCTTCGGCGCCGTCGAAGCCGCGATCCCCGCCGTGCTTCACCACTTCGGCGCCCCACTCGACATCGCGCTCGCGGGCATCAATCGTCTACCGCGGCATCTCCGCGCTGCTCCCCGCCGCCGCCGGCGGGCTACTCCTCATCGAAAACCTGCTGCCCAAACCGCCGCGGCGCCAGACGCGTGATTCGATGACAGCGGCCGACAATGACCGGAGCCTCTCTCGATGTGAGCCCTCCGCGCAGCGCTTCCGGTGCTGGCCGAGCCGATGCGGACCAAGCTCCTCGACTACCTCGGCGACGGCCACGCCACCGTCACCGAACTCCAGCAGGCGATCGGCGCAAGCCAGCAGAACGTTCTCAAACACCTCGGGATCCTCCACGACGCCGCGATCGTCACCCACATCAAGGACGGCAACCACGGACGCGCTCCTACAGCCCAGCGCGTCGGAATGACCAACAGACCGCGGCGTGTCAGAGCACGCGCGGTAACCCACGCTCTAGCCGCCGCGCTCAGCGCCCACGCATTGGATTGGCAGCCAGGCGTCTCCCGGCGCAGCGCGACGCTGCGCCCGCAAGGGTCCTTCAATAGGCGTTCGCTGGTCCCGTGGTTCGCTGTCGTGTCGACGGCAGTCACCGTCTGCCAGCCGGATGCGCGATGATTTGCGGCGATGAGACGCGAGGCCGGCTCTATTCGATCGCCATCGCCGGAGCGCTGACGCTCGCTATGGCACTCGCCACCGGGCTGATCCTGTGGCTGGCGTTGCCCAGCGGGCACGGCGCGGGGCTCGGCCGCGGCAGCGGCCGTCCGTTCGCCGCTGTCGACAGACACACCTGGGTTGACCTGCATGACTGGGCGGGAATGGCCCTGGTCGCGGTGGTGGGTGTCCATCTCGCGCTCAACTGGCGCTGGGTGCGCGAGCAAACGCAGGACATGCTCGCCGGCCCACCATCGGCCATGTAGTGCACGTCGGTGGGCCAGGGTAGATCGTCGCGACGGCGACCTCGAACCTGTCGAGTCGAGGCTCTGACCCAAAACGCAGCTGCCACCGCTCGCGACTGCCTACTCGTCAGACGTCGGCGTGCTGCTCGCCATCACTGTACCCGCGGTGGTCGAGATAGCGCTCGCAGCATCGCTGCTGCGCTGCGACCGGGGAACCGCGGTGCCCTCCCCAGCAGACGGTCACCACACGCACCGAGAGTCAGGATTCGCCGGGGCGACGGCAGCGATCACGCCAGCGGCCTTCGCTGGGGTACGACCAAGATAAGCTCGAAACCCGCAATGGCCGTCTGGGATCTGGCTCCTGATACCCTCGCCGCCGCCGTGGGAGAGGCTTCGGACTTGGCAGCGGGGGACTCGCGTTGAGAGTCCCACAGCCGGGGTTCTCTCCGCGAGGCCCTCAGCTGACTTGCGACCGCCAGCCGATAGTGCGCGCGCAAACGCGAGCAGCGAGCGGACCTCCCGGTCGACGATCCCACGGCTGGGGTCGGTCGAGAGCAGCTTGGTAGGGATCCGCCGCGCCGCTGCCCACGAGTGGGCGTCGCCGTGAAGGTCGTCGTCGATCCAGGCAAGCGGCCGATCGGCCTCGAAACCCTGGACGCTCGGCAGCTTCCAGGTACGGCCGGTATACCTCGAGCCGACCTCATCGGCGGGGTCGGTGAAACGGACGACCGGCAGCGTGGGCAAGCCCAGCGCCGGAGCCAGCAGCAGATTGGCGTTGTCCTGCCAGGCGGTGGCCCAGGCGAGCTCGTAGAGGGCCGCTAGTTCGGCGAGCACCTCCGGCAGATCCGCGCGAAACGAGACGGCTCCCGCCCCGATCGACAGGTGCCTCATCTCGACAGCCGGTCCCGCACCGGCCGGGCAGAGCGTCCCGTCGATATCCAGCAACAACAGCAACGAGCCGATCATCGCTCTCTCGAAAGGGGGTGAGTGGCCTCCATAATCTTCGCTCCATAAGGGTCATTCGGCCGCCCTGTAATGCGGGCAAACCACGCGGTCCGGTGGCGTCGATCGCAACTCTCCGGTTGGACCGGGCAATCCCATCGGGCGTGGGCGAAGACGGCGTTGCGGCTGGCTCGTCGGACCGTAGGGGAGGCTGACGTGCTCGGCGACCCACGTCGATTAGCCCCGATCAGCGTCTGCCGGGTAGTGTGCCGCGGCGCGTGGCGGCCGGCTCAGGCGTCGCGATCGCGGCCTCGCGAGCCTTCCCGGGTTGGGACGCGGTCGGGGGTTGGGCCGGGGCGGGGTGCTGGTCTGACGGGGCGTTCGCTGCGCTGCGCGGGTGGGGTAAGGGCCGCTTGCCCCAGTCGGTGGCGAGGGCGAAGTCGAGCAGGCGCGCGAAGTAGTCGTCGAACGGCAGCAGGCGGACGCCCGCGGGCTCCAGCCGCGCCTGGGTGAGGTGGTCTTGGAAGCGGACCCCGATGTTGAGGTAGGGGATGAACACCTGCGTGTGTTCCAGCGCCAGGCGCTGGCGGCCGCGGACGGCCCGGCGCAGCAGCGGGTACAGCGCCCGGTAGACGGCCGGGGGCACGATCCAGGGCCGGGGCTGGTCGAAGCGCTCGGCGGTCATCCGCGCCACGTGTCCGGTGGTGGGGGCGCGGTCGCCGGCGACGAGGTGGAAGGTCCCGTTCGGCCCGGCGCTGCACAGCTCGAACAGCGCGTCGGCGACATAGTCGATCGGCACCACGTCGAGCGGCGCCCGCCGGTTGAGCGGGAGGGCGCGGTAGGCGCCGGTCGAGGCGGCGCGGATCGGCCCGTAGAGGACGTTGAAGGCGGTGGTCCAGCCGCTCGCCTGCTCGCCGACGATGATGCTGGGGCGCGCGATCTGCACCGGCAGGCGACTGGACGCCTCCCGTACGATGCCCTCGGACTCCCACTTGGAGCGCTCGTAAGGGTTGCGGAACCCCTGCCCTACGTCGTAGTCCTGCTCGGAGAAGTCGCCGCGGTGGGTCCCGGCGACATAAGCGGTAGAGACGTAGGTGAAGCGCTCCAGGCCGCCGCGCTGCTGGGCGCGGTCGGCAAAGCCGAGCATGTGCTGGGTGCCGCGGACGTTGATTCCGCGCGACTCAACGAGCCCGAGCTCGAACGACACTGAGGCCGCCGCGTGCAGCACCCGGTCGACCTGCTCGGCCAGCTCGTCCAGGCGTCGGGGATCCAGGCCGAGGCCGGGGCGTTCGATGTCCCCCGCCACCGCGGTCACGCGGCCGGAATAGGCGTCGGCGTCGCCGAACGCGGTGGCCAGCACCGCGCGCAGGCGCTGGTGGGCGTCGGCGTCGTTCGGCGCGCGGATCAGCGCGAACACGTGCCGCCGGCTGCGCTGCAAAAAGCGCGCCATCACCTCCATACCGACGAAGCCCGTCGTGCCGGTGATCAGGATTGGCTGATACTCCGACCGTGGATGGGACCCTGCAGCGACGCTCATATACATCAACCGTACCCCTCCGGGCCGCCGGCCTCATCCCGCCCGGCTCAAATACGAATCTCAAGTGGTCCGGCTGGAGAATCGCCGAGCCGCGGTCATGGCGGCAAGCGTCTGCGAGCCGAACAGCCGCGCGACGCCCGCTACGAGCTGTAAGCAGGCCGGCTGAACGATCAGCGGGCCGAACCGCGTCTAACTAACGTAAACCGGAAGAAATTGGCACGATTGCTACGAGGGGGCCGCACGTGACAGATCCCACGGCGCTGCTCGTCGCCGACGCGGCCGACGGCCTCGTCGTCGCGCACCCGGTGCACGCAATCGCACGTCGGTTCCCGGACATCGCCGCCTGCCAGATCACGCCCAGAACCCTCAACCCCAAGCAAGTCGCACGGGACATGCTCTACGGCCTGGGCAAACGCAGCCGCCACCTCCTGACAGGTCGCGCTCTCCCGAGCTGGACGAGCGCCGAGAACTGGCTGCTCGCGCACCGCACCCGTGAGCTCGGGCGCGACTCTGAGCGGATGCACAGGAGTTGTGCCCCTTCAGCGGCTGCCGCGATTTTGCGCTTCTCTGCGTAGACAAGCGGGCAAAGACGCCTCGCTCGAGGTCGTGCCAGCGCTACGGGCATCTCGCTGTCAGCGATCCACCCGGCGGCCTGTGTCTTGCCGGACCGAGCATGGGCTCTGGGCCGTTCAGCGAGAGCCTCATAAAGGTGCTGTTCGGGCTCGGTCGGGAGCGCGGTTATTGCTTCAGCCTGGAGACCGGCTCCATGGCCGCCTTATACCCGCTCGACCGCTGTACGCAGCTGCTGGCTTCGAGCCGTGCGAACCATTCGGCAAGTACTCCGCACAACGAGCTGCGACCGAGCTAGGGCGCCCCCTGTACCCCGAGGACGAGTCGAGTCGGATGTGGTGGTGTAACGGCTAGAGCTCGTCGGTGAGGTCGGCGACTCAGGCCTGGCTGAGGGCTCAGCTCATCGTTGCCTGGCTGGTTGCGAGATACGCGCGTGCGCGCCTTCTGGCGACGTGCTCGATCATCTCGACACGATCCTCGATGAGATCGACGGCCGCGCCGCCGCGCGCGAACGCAAGCGCCCGGCTTCAGATCGCCGGGGTGATCGACCGGGCCGCTCTTCGGCTGGCCGACGCGTGCACGCTGGTGCTCGGTGACACCGTTCAGCGACCCGCATCTCCCCGAGATGATCATCGCAGCGGTAGGGCGCGAGCCATTGCGTGAAGCGGGTCCCGGCAGATGCGCGAGCACACGCGCCCGGTCGAGGAGCGCCACCGCGAGCGGCTGCTTGGTAGCTACGGAACAGTGCGCAGGTTCCTGCTGCTGCTCGACACACTCAAGTTCCAAGCCACCGACGCTGGCGCGGAGGTGCTCGACGCGCTCACGGCGCTCAAGCGGATCGAGCACAAGCACGCGCTCGAGCCCGACGACGTTGCGATGCAGATCGTCTCGCGCTGCTGGTTACGGCTGGTGAAACCCGAAGCCCGGCAAGATCAACCGACACGCGTACACCTTCTGCGCACTGGAGGCGTTGCGCGAGGGTCTTCACCGTCGCGACGTGTTCGTCCGTCGCTATGACCGGGGTCGGTGGAGAGTTCGTACGGAAAGCCGGGTCAGGCGGCGGCCGCGTCGGGTGCCGGCACCTTGAGGGGCCGGTAGGCGGCTCGGTCGTGCAGCGTGTCCGGCCGTCTTCGTATGATGGTTTCCATCGGCCGTTGCAGCGGCGCATCATGTTTGACCGCCTCGCCAGCATGAAGAGGGCACGCGGGGCTAGCTCGACAGTTCTGCAGGAGTCGCGTCCAGAACAGCGAAACGTCAGACTTGTGCCCAGGCAATCCAGGTGATATCGGGGGGCAAGTCCGGCGGACAACAGCCGGGCTACGCCCGCCAGCCGGCCCAGCGCGCCCAGGCCCCAAACCGCTGGACGAGCAGGCACTGCTACAGGAGTTGTGGCAGGTCAGCCACTTTGGCTGGAAGTAACGATCCGTCGCAGCCTGACAATCTCCGGCGTCCACGAGATCCTCGCCGTCCTGGCAGAGCGTCTGCGGCAGCTGCTGGACCGCGGCTGGATCGAGCAGCGCCACAGCGCCGCCGGCATAGGTCAAGGCGAGTGGCGCCTGACTGACAGCGGCCGAAACGCCTTGTCGCGCCGAGCTTGAACCGGCCACATCATCGCGCAGCCGCTCCGCTAGCCCGGTCGCGACGCGCTACCCGAGCGCCTACACGACACGAGCGCCTACCGACGTCGATGTTGCCGTCGGGCCGCATGCCGTTAGGCGGCCCTTGGGCAGGGTGGTCTCAAGGGGTTGGTGCACCGCCTGATCGTCCGGTGGGCCTGGTTGGCTGCCGGCCGAGCGAAAGGGTGGTGGTGATGGGACGGTGGCCGGAGTGGCGGCGAGAGCGGGTGTGGGAGTTGTGGGTCGAGGGGTACTCGTTGCACGCGATCGCGCGCGAGGTAGGGATGGCGAGGGACAATGTGACTGCGTGTGTTGCTGGGTCTGGGGGCGTGCGACCGGCGCCGCGCAAGCGCGCCGAGCGGTGTCTGTCGTTGGGGGAGCGCGAGGAGGTTTCGCGCGGCTTGGCGTGTGGTGAGAGCTTCAGGGCGATCGGGCGGGCGATTGGTCGTCCGCACACGACGGTCGCGAGGGAGGTCAACCGCAACGGCGGTCGTGGGCGCTACCGCGCGCAGCGTGCTGAGAGGGCGACGTGGAAGCGTGCGCGTCGCCCGAAGCTGTCGAAGCTCGCGCTCGACTCGCGTTTGCGCGGGGTCGTTGAGGAGAAGCTTGAGCGCAAGTGGTCGCCGCAGCAGATCTCGCAGTGGCTGTGTGGGACCTACGAGGATGATCCTGCCATGCGGGTCTCGCACGAGACGATCTATCTGTCGCTGTTCGTCCAGTCGCGTGGGGCGCTGCGGCGCGAGCTGTGCCAGCAGTTGCGCAGCGGTAGACATCTACGCCGCCCGCCGCAGCAGCGCTCCAAGCATCAGGGGCAAGGCCAGATCCCGAACAAGGTGATGATCTCCGAGCGCCCGGCCGAGGTTTCAGACCGTGCGGTCCCGGGTCACTGGGAAGGCGATCTGCTGCTCGGCAAGCTCCCGACCGGGATCGCGACGCTGGTTGAGCGCCAGACCCGCTACTGCCAGCTCGTCGCGCTCCCCGACGGTCACGGCGCCGAAGCGGTCCGCGACGCGCTGATACGCAGCATCGGGTCGCTGCCCGAGCAGCTGCGTCGCTCGCTTACCTGGGACCAGGGCAAGGAGATGCGCGAGCACGCGCAGTTCACGATCGACAGCGGCATCCAGATCTACTTCTGCGATCCCCGCAGTCCTTGGCAGCGCGGATCGAACGAGAACACCAACGGGCTGCTGCGCCAGTACTTGCCCAAGCGCACCGACCTCAACCGCTTCTCCCAAGAAGAGCTCGACGCTGTTGCGGCGGAACTCAACGGCAGACCGCGACAAACGCTCGGCTGGATGACACCCGCCGAGCGGCTCGCCGAGGTCATCGCACCGGCACGACCCTGACCGGAGCGCACGCCGGCCGCCGGTCACGCGATCAACCCCCGTCCAGGCCGGCAAGCGCCGAAATCTCCAGGACCCGTCACCCTCGCCGCCCTCGCCGCGGGCCGCAGAAGGGCTTACAACGTGCCGATCCACCGTCCCGGCCCCGTCGAAAGCGGTTAAAGCGCCCATCGCCGCATCGGGTAGGCGCCGGGCTCACCCCGGCGCCCCCCACACCACCGGACGTGCGGGTCCGCATCCGGCGGTTCGCTTGGCGTCCCGGAAGCGGCGGTAGGGTTCGAGGAACCCTTCCAGGCCGTTATCGGTCCAGTAGGCGGTCGGCAGCGCGCGGTGGAGGATTGGAGAGCTCGAGATGCGCCAGTAGCCCTTGCGCGAGCACGCCCATTTGTGCGCGTCGCCCGCGGGGATGCCGAGCGCGATGAGCCTGCGCCGCTTGGTGCGGACGCGTTTCCATTCCTTCCAGCGAACCTGCCGCAGTCGCCTGCGGAGCCATTTGTCGAGCTTCTCGAACGGCCACGGCGTATCGGCATACGAGTAGTACGCCGTCCACCCGACCGTGAAGCGGTTGATCTCAAAGATCCGCCGCTTCATCGACACGCCCCACCGACGCGAGGTCAACTCGCGCAAGCGCTGCTTTGCTCGGTTCTGGGCTTTGGGGGCGACTGTGACTTTGACCTCACCGCCGCGGTACCGGAACCCGAACCCCAAGAAAGGACGCTTCGTCGCCCGGTCAACCACCGACTTCTCGCGGTTGACCTTGAGCTTGAGGCGCTGCTCGACGTAGTGCGTGATGCTCGCCATGACCCGCTCGCCCGCCCGCCTGCTCTGGACGTAGATACGTCCGTCGTCGGCGAAGCGCACGAAGTTGTGCCCGCGGCGATCGAGCTCCCAGTCGAGGTCGTCGAGCATGACGTTCGAGAGCAGCGGCGAGAGCGGAGAACCCTGAGGGGTCCCCTCTTCGCTCGCGTGCGTGAGTCCGTCAGCCATGACGCCCGCTTCCAGGTAGCGCCGGATCAGCCTGAGCACCCGCTTGTCGTGGACCCGTCTGGCGACCCTGGCCATCAAAGCGTCGTGCTGAACTCGATCGAAGAACGAGTCGAGATCAAAATCGACGCACCACGCCGCGTCATCAGCGATGAACTGGCGTGCCCGCTCGACAGCGTGATGCTGCGAGCGCCCCGGGCGAAACCCGAAGCTATGGGGATGGAACTTGGGGTCGAAGATGGGCGTGAGCACCTGCGCGATGGCCTGGCAGATCAACCGATCCACCACAGCCGGCACCCCCAACTTCCGCATCCCACCCGAGGGCTTGGGGATCATCACCCTGCGCACGGGCTGCGGACGGTAGGTGCCCGCGTCAAGCTGCGAGCGGACCTGTGGCCAATGGTCATGCAACCACGGCCGCAGCTCCTTCGTGCTCATCCCGTCGATACCCGGGGCACCGGCGTTCTGCTCGACGCGTCTGAGCGCCTCAGCGAGATTCTCGCGGGACAACAACTGCTCCCACAAGCTCGCCTCGGCGGGGTGAGCTGCGGTGTCGCGGGGCGCCGGGGATCGACTGTGCTCTGAACGGGCGTCTTCGGGCTTCACCGTCGGACCCTCCCGCCCAGGCCCCATACGGGGTTGGCTGCCTTCAACGTCGATCCCACGAGCACGAGCGTCCTGCATCTCGGCTTCGCGTTCAGCCCTTCCCAGCGATCCACGATCCCGCTGGTGTCGGGTCGGGGGAGGTGGCGGTGATGAGCCGCTGCCTCCGCCCGCCCTTCCGAACCGCTCGTGCAGTTTTCCCGCAAGCGGCTCTCACCGGACTAGCCCCTTCTGGCGGTAGTAGTTCTCCATGCTCGGAATCAGTTGCAGGAGGTTGACCAGGCCCAGCTCCCCGTAGAGCCGCCTGTCTGGCAGATCGCGCCATCCCGCGTTCCGCCAGTGCTTGTGTTGGTGGTTCCAGACGCGCATCACGATCCAGTGGTTGAGACGGTTGTAGATCCGACGCACGTGCGCGCGCCGGTAGTAGTTGCCCCAACCGCGGATGATCGGATTGAGCTCGTCCAGCACCCCTTCAAGGTCCTTCGGGTTGCGCCGGTTGGTCGCCGTGCGCACCTTGTCCTTGAAGCGCTTGATCGAGCGGTCGGTCGGGAGCGCGTACAGGCTCGGACCTCCAGCCTTGTGCCGCAATCCCCGCCCGCGCCCGATCTTGTAGCCCAGGAACTCAAAGCCCCTGGTGATGTGGACAATCCGCGTCTTTTCCGGGTGAAGCCGGAGACCCAACTCACCCTCCAGCACCGCGCAGGCGCTCGCCAGCGCCCGCTCCGCTTCCGATTTGGAACGGCACACGAGCAGCCGGAGAGTCGCCGGAGGGAGTCTCACCCTCCGGCGCTCACAGAACCCGGCGTGAACCTCTCAGCTCACCGGGCTCCCATCGTCCAGCCGTCGGGGCGCACACCCCATCGCCAGTGAGCGAACAGGCCGGGCTGGCGTCGTGAGACGCCTGCAATGAACCTGCGCGCTCTGGTCTTGTGGCGGCGCAAGCGTTTGTATTTCCGCATGGCCCACCTCACGAGCAGCTCGTTGAAGTGGCGAAAGACCGGATACAACATGGACTTGTAGAAGCGTCCCGAGTAGTTGATCCAGCCCTGGAGCTTCTTGTTGAACATCAGCGCCAGGTCCGTGAGGGTCTTGTCCGAGCGGCGAGCGACGCGCCAGCTGCGCATCTCGCGCCGCATCCGCGTCTTCGCCTCGCCTGAGACCGCCGGAGAGAAGTTCACGAAGTGCTTCCCGAACTTGTTCTTCGACCGCCGCGGGCGGAACGTGTAGGACAGGAAGTCGAACGACGTGTGCTCGTATGAGCCACGCCGATCGTCATCCTTGCAGTACACAATGCGCGTCTTCTGCTCGTTGAGCTCCAACCCGCACTCCGCCAGCCGCCGAGCGATCACGTCCCGCAAATACCGGGCCTGTCGCTCGCTTCGGGCGTGGACGATGATGTCATCGCAGTAGCGCTCGAACTGGACGCCCGGGTGCTCCCGGACCATCCACGCATCGAACGCATAGTGCAAGAACATGTTGGCGAGCAACGGTGAGATCGCCGACCCTTGAGGGGTTCCACGATCCCGCTTAACCAGGCTGCCGTCCTCGCGTTGCAGCGGCGCTTTGAGCCACCGCTCCACGTACAACAGGACCCAGCGCAGGTCGGTGTGATGGGCTACCGCCTTGAGCGTGAGATCCCACGGAACGCTGTCGAAAAACTTCCGGATGTCCAAATCTAGAACCCAGTCGTTCCGCCAGCAGCGCTCCCGGCACACCCGCAACGCCTGATGCGCCGAACGGCCCGGCCGATACCCGTAGGAGTCCTCGTGGAACACAGGCTCCACCTCGGGCTCCAGGTACCCGCGCACCACCGTCTGGGCAATCCTGTCCGCGACAGTCGGCACCCCTAACGTTCTAGAGCTGCCGTCACGCTTCGGTATCTCCACCGCTCGCACCGGCGGCGGGAAGTAACTCCCCGACGACAGCCGATTCCAGAGTTTGTACAGGTTCCCGTGAAGGTCCTGCTCGAACTCCGCCATCGACTTGCCGTCAACGCCGGCACCGCCCTTGTTCGCCTTGACCCTCCGATAGGCCTCCCAAACAGCCCACTTGGAGATCTCAAACGGCTTTGGCTTCGGCTCGCTCACCCAGCTCCTCCCGCGTCACCGCGGTTGGCCTGAAAGCCAGCCAGGACGACCCGTCCCCTTCGCTCCAGCCCCATTACAGGACCTTCATCGCTGTCGGGTCGGGGGAGGTGGCGGTGATGAGCCGCTGCCTCCGCCCGCCCTTCCGAACCGCTCGTGCAGTTTTCCCGCAAGCGGCTCTCACCGGACTAGCCCCTTCTGGCGGTAGTAGTTCTCCATGCTCGGAATCAGTTGCAGGAGGTTGACCAGGCCCAGCTCCCCGTAGAGCCGCCTGTCTGGCAGATCGCGCCATCCCGCGTTCCGCCAGTGCTTGTGTTGGTGGTTCCAGACGCGCATCACGATCCAGTGGTTGAGACGGTTGTAGATCCGACGCACGTGCGCGCGCCGGTAGTAGTTGCCCCAACCGCGGATGATCGGATTGAGCTCGTCCAGCACCCCTTCAAGGTCCTTCGGGTTGCGCCGGTTGGTCGCCGTGCGCACCTTGTCCTTGAAGCGCTTGATCGAGCGGTCGGTCGGGAGCGCGTACAGGCTCGGACCTCCAGCCTTGTGCCGCAATCCCCGCCCGCGCCCGATCTTGTAGCCCAGGAACTCAAAGCCCCTGGTGATGTGGACAATCCGCGTCTTTTCCGGGTGAAGCCGGAGACCCAACTCACCCTCCAGCACCGCGCAGGCGCTCGCCAGCGCCCGCTCCGCTTCCGATTTGGAACGGCACACGAGCAGCCAATCATCGGCGTACCTCGTCAGCGCAAAACCCGCCTCGGCCATCCTCTGATCGAAGACGGTCAGGTAGATGTTGCTGAGCAGGGGTGAAGCCACCCCGCCCTGCGGCACTCCGGCGACCACGCTCTCGAACACGCCGTCCACCAGCACTCCGGCCGTGAGCATCGATCTGATCAAGCTCAACACCTTGCCGTCGGCCACCCGGTCAGCGACCAGGTCGATCAGCCGCTCGTGCGAGAGCGACCCGAAGAAGTCCGAGATGTCGCCGTCCACGATCCACTCCGCCTGCCCCAACTGCCGCCAGATCCGCCGCATCGCCTTATGCGTCGAGCGTCCCGGGCGGTAGCCGAAGCTCGCCTCCTGGAACGTCGGCTCAAAGATCGGCGCAAGCACCTGGACCAGCGCCTGCTGGCACACCCGATCCATCACGGTGGGAATGCCTAACGGACGCTTCTTGGTGGTCCCGGGCTTATCGATCTCGACCCGCTTCACAGGCCGAGGCCGATAGCGACCGTCCTTCAGCTGCCGGTGCAGGACGTCGAGGTAGTGCTCCAGGTTCTCATCGAACCTGGCGATGGTCACGCCATCGACGCCGCCAGCGCCCTTGTTCTTCTTCACGCGCTCCCACGCAAGCCGCAGATTCCGCCGGTCATAGACCTGGCCGATCAGCGAGTGCGCCTTCCGCGCTCGCATGGTTCGCTTCTCTACCGGGCTCGCCGCCGCGACCTCACGGGTCTCCTCACGAGCGCCGCCTCGGTCATTGCCGCAGCAGCCATCAGTCCGACGCTCGCTACTCACCCGATCCCTCGCGTGGATCGCCCTGTCCAGCGTGACCCCTTCCCCCTGGACGGCGCCGTTTGGGTCGCCATCCCGCCGCCCCACAAGGGGACGATCCCGGGGCTTTTGCTCTTCCCCGGTTCCTGATGAGAACGACGACTTCGCTTGGCCCCACCGCGACGGCCTGATCTGGCCCCACTTCGCGTCGGTGGTTGTTGGTCTGGATGTTGCCTGATCGCCCGGCGGAGAGCATGCCGCGGCTGTCGACGCAAACGGTCGAGCGCGTAGCGCGAGGCCGTTTGTGGCGATAGCCGCGGGCGCTGCTGCGGGGCGGGGGGTCATGCCTTGGCGCCTCGTTTGCGGTCCAGGCCGTGGCGGAAGCGCCAGCTCTCGGTGCCGGTATCGATGATGTGCGCCTTGTGCGTGATCCGGTCAACGACGGCCTTCGCGAGCCGCGCGTCGGGGAACACTTTGGTCCACTCGCCGAACGGGAGGTTGGTGGTCACGATCAGCGATCCGCGTTCGTTGCGCTCGCTGATGACTTGGAAGACGAGCTCGGCCGCGCCGTCGGGCAACGCCAGATACCCCAGCTCGTCAAGGAGCAGGACCTCGATTCGGGAGTAGCGGCCCACGACGCGGGCGAGCTCTTTGCGGCTGTCGGCTTCTTGTAGCTCGGTCGCGAGTCCGGCGAGCGTGGTGAACCGCACGCGTCGTCCTTGTTGGCAGGCGCACACCGCGAGGGCGATCGCCAGCATCGTCTTCCCGGTGCCGCTTTCGCCGATCAGGATCACTGACTCGCGGTCATCGATCCACGATCCTTCGGCGAGGGCGGCGATCGTGGCTTGGGGCACCTTCGGGTTGTCGTCGAACCGGAAGTCCTCCAGTCGTTTGATGAGCGGGAACCGGGCGTCGAGCAGCCGGCGTTTCTCGCGCCGTTCAGCGCGTTCGGTCACCTCGGCTTCCAAGAGCGCGGCGAGGTACGCGAGCGGGGTCTGCTGCTCGCGCAGGGCTTCGGCCGCCAGGGCCCGGAACCGTTGCCGGATCGCTGGGAGATGCAGCTCGCGGGCGTGCGCCTCGACCAACGCTTCGAGCGCCTGGATCTTCGCGGGAGCGCTCATCGTTCGTTCTCCTTTTCTTCCTCGGTTGGTTGCCAGCTGCCAGCGGCGAGCTCGTGGACGTTGGCTGACCTGGCGTGTTCGTGGTGATAGCCGGCGGCGGTGAGCGCGTCGGTGAGTTGTTGGGAGAGCTCGCCGATGTCGACGGCGAGCTGGCGGCGCTGCTCTGAGGCGTGCTGATAGGCGCAGAACGCACGATGGATCTGCCCGTTGACGCTGAGCCGACCCACGACGGGATCGGTCCACAGGTGGTCGTTGGCTGCGGCGAGTAGGCGGTGGGCGTCGCCCAGAGCGACGACGATTTTCTGGTCTGCCTCAAAGAGGCCGGCCAGCCGGGCGGCGATCACTCGCGCGCGCGTGGGAACCGCCACCGGTGTTGCGCGGATCGGGACGCTCATCGTGCCTCCTGCGGGCAGCCGCCCTGCTCGGTCTGCCAGTCGGCGTCATCGGCGGCGGCCAGGATCTCCAGCGCGATCCGCCTCGCCTCCGTGGAGGGCAGATCGATGAACGCGGCAGCCGACGGGTCGGCGTTGTCGAGATCTGAGATCTGCACGCGGACCAGCAGCTGCGCTGAGCCGTCGACCAGGACCCGGGCGGGCGAGACTGCCGCTTCGATCTCCCAGTAGCCGCTCACCGTCTCACCGCCTCTGTGTCGAGCAGCTGGTCGTACTCGTCAATGCTCGGGGCGGGTCGCTCGTGCTGAGCGAGCCGCTCGGGCAACTGCAGCGGATCGGTCGGCGGTCGTGTCTTTCGGTCGCAGAGCAGCGCGACCGCGCGCCCATCGATCGCGCCCGCGGCGAGCGCGCCGCGGACCGCCAACTCGACGATCTCAGGCGCGTGGTCGCGGCAGAGCAGCAGCACGTCGACGATCTGCCGGGCGGCCTCCGAGGCACCCACCCGCTCCCGCAGGAGCGTCCACAGCTCGTCGAAGCACTCGGGCCAGCGGCCCTGCTCACGCTCCTGGCGCAGCGCGAGCGAGTGCTCCAGCGCGCCCGGCTTTCGCTTGAGCAGCTCGAGGTAGTGATCCAGCCGGGCGGAGCGCAGCTGGCTGCCGCGCAACCGCGGATGGGTCGCGACGGTCCGGCCGTCGACGAGCACCTCGATCTCGCGCGCGCCGACCCGGGCGGCGACCTTCGTGCCGACCAGCCGGACCGGGACCGAGTAGTGGTTGCGACGCACCACGATCATCGACTTCTGGTTGACGCGATGCAGTGACTGCTCCCACGTCGGGAACGGTGAGGCCGGCAGCGGCCTGAGCACGTCGATCTCCTGCGACAGCCGGGCGCCGACCGTCTCCGAGCGGCCGGTGATCGTGCGGCCCAGATCCCGGATGCAGCACGCCAACAACAACTCGTTCAGCTCCGCGAGATCGGCGACCTCCGGCACCGGCACCAAGTGGTTTCGCCGGAATCTCCCGACCTCGCCCTCCACGCCACCCTTCTCGTGGGCGCCCTCGATCCCCACCAGCGTGAACCACGATTCGTAGAGGTAGTGCGAGCGCAACGCCACGAACCGCTCGTTCTCGACCCGCCCTCGGCCCTTCAGCGTCTTCTTCGCCGCGCTCGCCAGGTTGTCGTAGCGGATCGTCGCGAATACGCCGCCATACCAGTTCAGCGCGTGCACGTGCCCCTCGAAGAACGCCTGCTGGCACTGCGTCTCGAACGCCATCACGAAACACGCCCCCGAGAAGCAGGAGCGCATCAGAAACAGGCCGAGCACCGTCAACACGCCCGCGAGGCTGACGGTCGCCTCGCCCCAGTCGACCTCCGCGGTCACCCCCGGATCGTGGACCTGCGGACAGAACGCCTCCGCCGCGAGCCCGAGCTCGCGACGGCGCTTGCGGACGTGATCGCGCATCGTCGACCCCGCGACCACAACACCGTGCTCCTCCGCGAGCCTGTCAACGATCCGCTTCGCCGTGTGCCGCTGCTTGACCGGCGCCGTCTGATCGGCGATCAGGATCTGATCGATCCACTCCCGATACGGCCCCAACGCCGACGCCGGCCGGCCCTCTGGCCGCTTGCGCTCCGGCGGCAACGGCGACTCCAACGCCTGGCGGACCGTCCGCCGATGCACCCCATACTTGCGCGCCAACGCGTGCAACGACAGCCCAGCGAACTCGCGATCCCTCCGGATCTTCTCGAACAGCTCCACTCTTGACATCCCTTCTCAGACCTCCGGTCCGTGCTCGGAAAAGCACGGACCCTCGGGTCACGATCGGACGGAAGGTGGGGCCAAATCAAGCCGTCGCACTGGGGCCAAATCAGGCCGGCGTTCTCACCTGAGTACCGTGGGCCACTCCGACTTCTCGCACGGCATCCCCGGCGACTTCGCCTTGCGGCTTATACGCCCAGGTACCCGGCCCCGTCGGGCCAAGACCGTACGAGATCTCCCGGGGTAACGCGTGTTGCTTTCCCGCCGTGCCGCCCGCAAACACCTTGTTGCGTCCAGGCTCCCCAAGTACTTCCTTCGCCTCCATAGTGCAGGCTCGGTATCGCCTGGATCTGGCCGACCGGTTCGCCGTGAGCTCGGCTACGGCCCGGCAGTTCGCCTCAAACCCTTCAGACCCCACCTCACGGTGGGCGCCCTGTCCTGCGCGATCCGATCGCAGCGAGCACAGCACGCACCAACAGCTCGCACCCCGAAGGCAGCAGGCGCTCATCCCGGCGGTTTCCCTCACCGGCGCCCATCTCCCGCTCCCATAGAGCCTCACTTGCATCCCGTCCTCAATCTCCGATCTTCCTGCGCCCGGCGAGGCATTACCCCCGCCTTTGGCTACGGACCCCGCTTGGGGTCGGTCCGACTGGACTTCCACCAGCTAGCAACACGGCCAGCCCGGCGCGCACTACGGTCAGGTCCGCCCCTGTGCCCCGCATCACTACTCTCCCCCTCGCAGATCTGCTGCTTGGGGTTCTCGCTCCAGACGACCAGCCGCAGGCCAGGACCGCTCCACTGGCCGGCCGTCCCATCGGGGCGACAGGTTCCCGAGTTCCACACGAGAGCCCGGACCACGCTCGCGCCACCTTCACGCCGGGCACCACCTGGCCAGTCAGCAGGCTCCCGCCAGGCTCATCCCGGAGCAACGACTCGACTCCGGTTTCGATGCCGTCCCTACGCTTTCGACGCCTCAACAGTGATATCGCTTCCGCTCGCCTTCGTGATCCACACCTGACGCGCTGACAGCGCGCCTTTTCCGCGACGCTCAGCACCCCGGCTCTTGACCGGCGCACCTCGCGGTGGTTTGCAGCCTCCCCCTGCAGGGCGACCGCGAAGGGCCACCAAGCCTTCGGCCTGGCTCCTTCATCTCTCATGCAGCACCGCATCCGTCGGTATCGCCTTCTACATCGAACCTCCTTCAGCGTTCTCGGCACACAATCATCGGCGTACCTCGTCAGCGCAAAACCCGCCTCGGCCATCCTCTGATCGAAGACGGTCAGGTAGATGTTGCTGAGCAGGGGTGAAGCCACCCCGCCCTGCGGCACTCCGGCGACCACGCTCTCGAACACGCCGTCCACCAGCACTCCGGCCGTGAGCATCGATCTGATCAAGCTCAACACCTTGCCGTCGGCCACCCGGTCAGCGACCAGGTCGATCAGCCGCTCGTGCGAGAGCGACCCGAAGAAGTCCGAGATGTCGCCGTCCACGATCCACTCCGCCTGCCCCAACTGCCGCCAGATCCGCCGCATCGCCTTATGCGTCGAGCGTCCCGGGCGGTAGCCGAAGCTCGCCTCCTGGAACGTCGGCTCAAAGATCGGCGCAAGCACCTGGACCAGCGCCTGCTGGCACACCCGATCCATCACGGTGGGAATGCCTAACGGACGCTTCTTGGTGGTCCCGGGCTTATCGATCTCGACCCGCTTCACAGGCCGAGGCCGATAGCGACCGTCCTTCAGCTGCCGGTGCAGGACGTCGAGGTAGTGCTCCAGGTTCTCATCGAACCTGGCGATGGTCACGCCATCGACGCCGCCAGCGCCCTTGTTCTTCTTCACGCGCTCCCACGCAAGCCGCAGATTCCGCCGGTCATAGACCTGGCCGATCAGCGAGTGCGCCTTCCGCGCTCGCATGGTTCGCTTCTCTACCGGGCTCGCCGCCGCGACCTCACGGGTCTCCTCACGAGCGCCGCCTCGGTCATTGCCGCAGCAGCCATCAGTCCGACGCTCGCTACTCACCCGATCCCTCGCGTGGATCGCCCTGTCCAGCGTGACCCCTTCCCCCTGGACGGCGCCGTTTGGGTCGCCATCCCGCCGCCCCACAAGGGGACGATCCCGGGGCTTTTGCTCTTCCCCGGTTCCTGAGTACCGTGGGCCACTCCGACTTCTCGCACGGCATCCCCGGCGACTTCGCCTTGCGGCTTATACGCCCAGGTACCCGGCCCCGTCGGGCCAAGACCGTACGAGATCTCCCGGGGTAACGCGTGTTGCTTTCCCGCCGTGCCGCCCGCAAACACCTTGTTGCGTCCAGGCTCCCCAAGTACTTCCTTCGCCTCCATAGTGCAGGCTCGGTATCGCCTGGATCTGGCCGACCGGTTCGCCGTGAGCTCGGCTACGGCCCGGCAGTTCGCCTCAAACCCTTCAGACCCCACCTCACGGTGGGCGCCCTGTCCTGCGCGATCCGATCGCAGCGAGCACAGCACGCACCAACAGCTCGCACCCCGAAGGCAGCAGGCGCTCATCCCGGCGGTTTCCCTCACCGGCGCCCATCTCCCGCTCCCATAGAGCCTCACTTGCATCCCGTCCTCAATCTCCGATCTTCCTGCGCCCGGCGAGGCATTACCCCCGCCTTTGGCTACGGACCCCGCTTGGGGTCGGTCCGACTGGACTTCCACCAGCTAGCAACACGGCCAGCCCGGCGCGCACTACGACCTCTGCTGACTTCTCCACGGCGAACCACGGCCTCTCGACCACAGTCGTCCCGCACCACCCGACGAGCGGTGATCACGCACCGGACGGGCATCCTGGGACACCCGTGGAGACCTCCCCAGGTAAGACCAGCAACCTTCCTCGCGCACCCACCGCGTCCACGTGACGGCCCCTTGATGACAACGGGCTTCGCCATGCCGAGCTGGCTCGCCCAGACCGCCCCGCCTCCTACGCGCAGCCCGCCAGCTCCCAAACGGGATCCAACGCGCCATGTGTTCCTAGAGTCGCGATTTCGCCTCCGGCTTCCTTCCCACCCCGCCTCACGACGACGCAGTTGCCCTTGGCTTGTGGTTGGTGTCATCTCCTCCACGGGGGACTTGCACCCCCGAGCTGCTGATCATGTTGGGCGCACATCGGGTAGGCGCCGGGCTCACCCCGGCGCCCCCCACACCACCGGACGTGCGGGTCCGCATCCGGCGGTTCGCTTGGCGTCCCGGAAGCGGCGGTAGGGTTCGAGGAACCCTTCCAGGCCGTTATCGGTCCAGTAGGCGGTCGGCAGCGCGCGGTGGAGGATTGGAGAAGCTCGAGATGCGCCAGTAGCCCTTGCGCGAGCACGCCCATTTGTGCGCGTCGCCCGCGGGGATGCCGAGCGCGATGAGCCTGCGCCGCTTGGTGCGGACGCGTTTCCATTCCTTCCAGCGAACCTGCCGCAGTCGCCTGCGGAGCCATTTGTCGAGCTTCTCGAACGGCCACGGCGTATCGGCATACGAGTAGTACGCCGTCCACCCGACCGTGAAGCGGTTGATCTCAAAGATCCGCCGCTTCATCGACACGCCCCACCGACGCGAGGTCAACTCGCGCAAGCGCTGCTTTGCTCGGTTCTGGGCTTTGGGGGCGACTGTGACTTTGACCTCACCGCCGCGGTACCGGAACCCGAACCCCAAGAAAGGACGCTTCGTCGCCCGGTCAACCACCGACTTCTCGCGGTTGACCTTGAGCTTGAGGCGCTGCTCGACGTAGTGCGTGATGCTCGCCATGACCCGCTCGCCCGCCCGCCTGCTCTGGACGTAGATACGTCCGTCGTCGGCGAAGCGCACGAAGTTGTGCCCGCGGCGATCGAGCTCCCAGTCGAGGTCGTCGAGCATGACGTTCGAGAGCAGCGGCGAGAGCGGAGAACCCTGAGGGGTCCCCTCTTCGCTCGCGTGCGTGAGTCCGTCAGCCATGACGCCCGCTTCCAGGTAGCGCCGGATCAGCCTGAGCACCCGCTTGTCGTGGACCCGTCTGGCGACCCTGGCCATCAAAGCGTCGTGCTGAACTCGATCGAAGAACGAGTCGAGATCAAAATCGACGCACCACGCCGCGTCATCAGCGATGAACTGGCGTGCCCGCTCGACAGCGTGATGCTGCGAGCGCCCCGGGCGAAACCCGAAGCTATGGGGATGGAACTTGGGGTCGAAGATGGGCGTGAGCACCTGCGCGATGGCCTGGCAGATCAACCGATCCACCACAGCCGGCACCCCCAACTTCCGCATCCCACCCGAGGGCTTGGGGATCATCACCCTGCGCACGGGCTGCGGACGGTAGGTGCCCGCGTCAAGCTGCGAGCGGACCTGTGGCCAATGGTCATGCAACCACGGCCGCAGCTCCTTCGTGCTCATCCCGTCGATACCCGGGGCACCGGCGTTCTGCTCGACGCGTCTGAGCGCCTCAGCGAGATTCTCGCGGGACAACAACTGCTCCCACAAGCTCGCCTCGGCGGGGTGAGCTGCGGTGTCGCGGGGCGCCGGGGATCGACTGTGCTCTGAACGGGCGTCTTCGGGCTTCACCGTCGGACCCTCCCGCCCAGGCCCCATACGGGGTTGGCTGCCTTCAACGTCGATCCCACGAGCACGAGCGTCCTGCATCTCGGCTTCGCGTTCAGCCCTTCCCAGCGATCCACGATCCCGCTGGTGTCGGGTCGGGGGAGGTGGCGGTGATGAGCCGCTGCCTCCGCCCGCCCTTCCGAACCGCTCGTGCAGTTTTCCCGCAAGCGGCTCTCACCGGACTAGCCCCTTCTGGCGGTAGTAGTTCTCCATGCTCGGAATCAGTTGCAGGAGGTTGACCAGGCCCAGCTCCCCGTAGAGCCGCCTGTCTGGCAGATCGCGCCATCCCGCGTTCCGCCAGTGCTTGTGTTGGTGGTTCCAGACGCGCATCACGATCCAGTGGTTGAGACGGTTGTAGATCCGACGCACGTGCGCGCGCCGGTAGTAGTTGCCCCAACCGCGGATGATCGGATTGAGCTCGTCCAGCACCCCTTCAAGGTCCTTCGGGTTGCGCCGGTTGGTCGCCGTGCGCACCTTGTCCTTGAAGCGCTTGATCGAGCGGTCGGTCGGGAGCGCGTACAGGCTCGGACCTCCAGCCTTGTGCCGCAATCCCCGCCCGCGCCCGATCTTGTAGCCCAGGAACTCAAAGCCCCTGGTGATGTGGACAATCCGCGTCTTTTCCGGGTGAAGCCGGAGACCCAACTCACCCTCCAGCACCGCGCAGGCGCTCGCCAGCGCCCGCTCCGCTTCCGATTTGGAACGGCACACGAGCAGCCAATCATCGGCGTACCTCGTCAGCGCAAAACCCGCCTCGGCCATCCTCTGATCGAAGACGGTCAGGTAGATGTTGCTGAGCAGGGGTGAAGCCACCCCGCCCTGCGGCACTCCGGCGACCACGCTCTCGAACACGCCGTCCACCAGCACTCCGGCCGTGAGCATCGATCTGATCAAGCTCAACACCTTGCCGTCGGCCACCCGGTCAGCGACCAGGTCGATCAGCCGCTCGTGCGAGAGCGACCCGAAGAAGTCCGAGATGTCGCCGTCCACGATCCACTCCGCCTGCCCCAACTGCCGCCAGATCCGCCGCATCGCCTTATGCGTCGAGCGTCCCGGGCGGTAGCCGAAGCTCGCCTCCTGGAACGTCGGCTCAAAGATCGGCGCAAGCACCTGGACCAGCGCCTGCTGGCACACCCGATCCATCACGGTGGGAATGCCTAACGGACGCTTCTTGGTGGTCCCGGGCTTATCGATCTCGACCCGCTTCACAGGCCGAGGCCGATAGCGACCGTCCTTCAGCTGCCGGTGCAGGACGTCGAGGTAGTGCTCCAGGTTCTCATCGAACCTGGCGATGGTCACGCCATCGACGCCGCCAGCGCCCTTGTTCTTCTTCACGCGCTCCCACGCAAGCCGCAGATTCCGCCGGTCATAGACCTGGCCGATCAGCGAGTGCGCCTTCCGCGCTCGCATGGTTCGCTTCTCTACCGGGCTCGCCGCCGCGACCTCACGGGTCTCCTCACGAGCGCCGCCTCGGTCATTGCCGCAGCAGCCATCAGTCCGACGCTCGCTACTCACCCGATCCCTCGCGTGGATCGCCCTGTCCAGCGTGACCCCTTCCCCCTGGACGGCGCCGTTTGGGTCGCCATCCCGCCGCCCCACAAGGGGACGATCCCGGGGCTTTTGCTCTTCCCCGGTTCCTGAGTACCGTGGGCCACTCCGACTTCTCGCACGGCATCCCCGGCGACTTCGCCTTGCGGCTTATACGCCCAGGTACCCGGCCCCGTCGGGCCAAGACCGTACGAGATCTCCCGGGGTAACGCGTGTTGCTTTCCCGCCGTGCCGCCCGCAAACACCTTGTTGCGTCCAGGCTCCCCAAGTACTTCCTTCGCCTCCATAGTGCAGGCTCGGTATCGCCTGGATCTGGCCGACCGGTTCGCCGTGAGCTCGGCTACGGCCCGGCAGTTCGCCTCAAACCCTTCAGACCCCACCTCACGGTGGGCGCCCTGTCCTGCGCGATCCGATCGCAGCGAGCACAGCACGCACCAACAGCTCGCACCCCGAAGGCAGCAGGCGCTCATCCCGGCGGTTTCCCTCACCGGCGCCCATCTCCCGCTCCCATAGAGCCTCACTTGCATCCCGTCCTCAATCTCCGATCTTCCTGCGCCCGGCGAGGCATTACCCCCGCCTTTGGCTACGGACCCCGCTTGGGGTCGGTCCGACTGGACTTCCACCAGCTAGCAACACGGCCAGCCCGGCGCGCGTCGGGTCGGGGGAGGTGGCGGTGATGAGCCGCTGCCTCCGCCCGCCCTTCCGAACCGCTCGTGCAGTTTTCCCGCAAGCGGCTCTCACCGGACTAGCCCCTTCTGGCGGTAGTAGTTCTCCATGCTCGGAATCAGTTGCAGGAGGTTGACCAGGCCCAGCTCCCCGTAGAGCCGCCTGTCTGGCAGATCGCGCCATCCCGCGTTCCGCCAGTGCTTGTGTTGGTGGTTCCAGACGCGCATCACGATCCAGTGGTTGAGACGGTTGTAGATCCGACGCACGTGCGCGCGCCGGTAGTAGTTGCCCCAACCGCGGATGATCGGATTGAGCTCGTCCAGCACCCCTTCAAGGTCCTTCGGGTTGCGCCGGTTGGTCGCCGTGCGCACCTTGTCCTTGAAGCGCTTGATCGAGCGGTCGGTCGGGAGCGCGTACAGGCTCGGACCTCCAGCCTTGTGCCGCAATCCCCGCCCGCGCCCGATCTTGTAGCCCAGGAACTCAAAGCCCCTGGTGATGTGGACAATCCGCGTCTTTTCCGGGTGAAGCCGGAGACCCAACTCACCCTCCAGCACCGCGCAGGCGCTCGCCAGCGCCCGCTCCGCTTCCGATTTGGAACGGCACACGAGCAGCCAATCATCGGCGTACCTCGTCAGCGCAAAACCCGCCTCGGCCATCCTCTGATCGAAGACGGTCAGGTAGATGTTGCTGAGCAGGGGTGAAGCCACCCCGCCCTGCGGCACTCCGGCGACCACGCTCTCGAACACGCCGTCCACCAGCACTCCGGCCGTGAGCATCGATCTGATCAAGCTCAACACCTTGCCGTCGGCCACCCGGTCAGCGACCAGGTCGATCAGCCGCTCGTGCGAGAGCGACCCGAAGAAGTCCGAGATGTCGCCGTCCACGATCCACTCCGCCTGCCCCAACTGCCGCCAGATCCGCCGCATCGCCTTATGCGTCGAGCGTCCCGGGCGGTAGCCGAAGCTCGCCTCCTGGAACGTCGGCTCAAAGATCGGCGCAAGCACCTGGACCAGCGCCTGCTGGCACACCCGATCCATCACGGTGGGAATGCCTAACGGACGCTTCTTGGTGGTCCCGGGCTTATCGATCTCGACCCGCTTCACAGGCCGAGGCCGATAGCGACCGTCCTTCAGCTGCCGGTGCAGGACGTCGAGGTAGTGCTCCAGGTTCTCATCGAACCTGGCGATGGTCACGCCATCGACGCCGCCAGCGCCCTTGTTCTTCTTCACGCGCTCCCACGCAAGCCGCAGATTCCGCCGGTCATAGACCTGGCCGATCAGCGAGTGCGCCTTCCGCGCTCGCATGGTTCGCTTCTCTACCGGGCTCGCCGCCGCGACCTCACGGGTCTCCTCACGAGCGCCGCCTCGGTCATTGCCGCAGCAGCCATCAGTCCGACGCTCGCTACTCACCCGATCCCTCGCGTGGATCGCCCTGTCCAGCGTGACCCCTTCCCCCTGGACGGCGCCGTTTGGGTCGCCATCCCGCCGCCCCACAAGGGGACGATCCCGGGGCTTTTGCTCTTCCCCGGTTCCTGAGTACCGTGGGCCACTCCGACTTCTCGCACGGCATCCCCGGCGACTTCGCCTTGCGGCTTATACGCCCAGGTACCCGGCCCCGTCGGGCCAAGACCGTACGAGATCTCCCGGGGTAACGCGTGTTGCTTTCCCGCCGTGCCGCCCGCAAACACCTTGTTGCGTCCAGGCTCCCCAAGTACTTCCTTCGCCTCCATAGTGCAGGCTCGGTATCGCCTGGATCTGGCCGACCGGTTCGCCGTGAGCTCGGCTACGGCCCGGCAGTTCGCCTCAAACCCTTCAGACCCCACCTCACGGTGGGCGCCCTGTCCTGCGCGATCCGATCGCAGCGAGCACAGCACGCACCAACAGCTCGCACCCCGAAGGCAGCAGGCGCTCATCCCGGCGGTTTCCCTCACCGGCGCCCATCTCCCGCTCCCATAGAGCCTCACTTGCATCCCGTCCTCAATCTCCGATCTTCCTGCGCCCGGCGAGGCATTACCCCCGCCTTTGGCTACGGACCCCGCTTGGGGTCGGTCCGACTGGACTTCCACCAGCTAGCAACACGGCCAGCCCGGCGCGCACTACGCGATCCTCGGACTTCTGCTGGGCCATCAGCCGTCGTCCTCTTCGTCCTCCGGCCTACCGGCCAACCCGGCCGGGACCCAGCAGATCTCCCTGGGTGAAACGCTGAGATTTCGTCGTGACCGCGTCGCCACTACGCCCCCCGGATCCAGCAATAGGAATCGGGCATCGCCGCTAGAGGCCGGCTCGCCCCTCCAAGGAACGCCTTACGGCGCTTCACTTTCGTTCGCCACCACGACGCACCTACGGCCTCCTTCAGACCCGCCCTCACGGAAGCCCCGCAGCGCCAAACCTGGCCACACTGGGACCGCCCGGTCAATTCCGGGCCGCGCCCTTGCCTTCGATGTTGGATTCCCCCTATCGGGCTCCAGAACAGGACTTCCACCTCCGATCTCAACGTCCGTGCCAGGCACACCTCAGACCTCGCCCCTCGGGGCTCGGCCTTCGCGACGATGGGCGCTCGTCGGTCTCGCTCCAAGCGGGGTCAAATCTCAACCGGCGCTACCCGACACGCCGTGGCCCACTCCTCAACCGGCGTGGGAGGTCCACTCGCTATGACAATCTTCACCCGTCCGCAGTGGTGCATTGAACCGTTGAGGCCGCAAGCGTTTGGAGGTGTGTGTGTGGCCGAGGCGCGAGCTGGGTTCCTCACGCGGCTTGGCGCACGGCGTCTCGGATCGCCGCGGCCGTGAGGGTCGCGGCGATCGTACCGATTGCGGTGAGCGCCCAAGAGGCCGCGAGCCCGGGTGCAGGTGGTGGCTCGGAGCCCGACGCCAGACAGAAGACGACATCGCCGTCCACGGGAGTGAAGGCGGGATTCACCGCACGAGCGATCCCGGCGCTGGCGATGCGCGCGAGGATCGCGCAGCCGCGCTTATCCAGCGCCGCGTCGGTCAAGACGCACGCCAGCGTAGTGTTGTTCGCGGAGCGCATGGACAGGTAGGGCGGCTCTGGCATCTGTGCGATCAGCTCGGCGCTGCGGAGCAGCTCACCGCTGTCGCCGTGCGGGGCGCCGAGCAACGCGCCGTCCTGCGCGATCACGTCCCCGAACGCATTGGCCACCGCGATCGCTGCGACCGTCTCTCCGCTGGTAAGCGCCGTCGTCGCGTAGCCCACTCCGCCAAGAGTGGCCCGGTCGCGCCCGAGCAGCTTGCCCACGGCAGCGCCGACCCCCGCTCCTACGCGCCCGCGCTCGGGGACAGCCGCGGCGGCCGTCTCACAGGCGACGTAGCCCTCATCCGGCCCGGGGCGCGTGCCAGACTCTCCCTCCGCGAGGTCAAAGACCACGGCGGCGGCAACGAGCGGGACCACGCCCGCGGGGGTCGGTTGCCCAAGTCCACGCTCTTCGAGCCACCGGGCGACACCGTCTGCGGCCGCAAGGCCGAACGCGCTTCCGCCCGTGAGCAGCACGGCCGTCGGTCCCTCCGCGTTCGCCAGCGGCGACAACACCTCGAGCTCGCGTGTGCCAGTACCACCGCCGCGCACGTCCACCCCGCCCCGTGTGCCGCGCGGCGCTAGCACAACTGTGCATCCGGTTCGGGCGTGAGCGTCGGTCCAATGTCCGATCTGAAAGCCGCTAGGCAGTGGCAGCAAGTCGGTCATCGGGGGCGCCTTGGCCGGGAGTGACGGTAGACAGTTTCGGCCATGCGCCATGCCTGGGCAGTAGGCGCCACGCACATGCACGGCGGCGCATCATCGCTCAGCCGCGAGACGGCTCGGCTTACATGATTGTCAGCTACGCCTCTGGCCAAGGCTCATACCCTCGAGCATGACTTGAAGGTCGGACGGCAACTACGCGCACAACCCCAGCCGCTGCCCAGCTCCCAGGAGCCGGGGAGCGACATTGTTTCACCGTCGGTCTTCCGCAGACATGCGTGCGGCCTCCGATCACGAACAACCTGGGGCAC
Organism: uncultured Solirubrobacterales bacterium; assembly: GCA_963796885.1. Classification (GTDB taxonomy): domain Bacteria; phylum Actinomycetota; class Thermoleophilia; order Solirubrobacterales; family Solirubrobacteraceae; genus Palsa-465. Next base: position 17,799 of record CAWCNP010000014.1, on the reverse strand, counting down.
CTTTCCCCTCGACATGAACCCGCCATCTCGACCTCGCACCCGGTGACATGGAGCCGGCGATCACTCCGCAGCCCAGCCGCGCGAGCCACACTCTGCCCCGGACAGGAACCCGCGAGCAGCTTGGGCGCACTCACGGCGAGCTCGTCGTCGAAGCCGGTGTCGGGCAGAGGCGTAGTCTGCTCGTTGGATGGCAGGCTCGCCGACCCCGATCTGAGGTTGCCGATGGCGCATGAGCGAGTTCACGATGGTCGCCCCGAAGCGCGTCAAAGCGGCCAGCACAGCGCGCTGCACGCCTCGCGCAGCCTGCAGCGAGACGGGCTAAAGGCGTGAACGACCGGGTCGTCATCGATCGGCGCTTCAATGGCCCGCCGAACTCCGCGAATGGCGGCTATACCTGTGGTTTGGTGGGCACGGCGGTCAAGGCGCCCGCAGTGCACGTGTCGCCGCTCAAGCCGCCACCGTTGGACGTGCCGCTACGCCGCCAGCGCGCGGACGACGGCTCTGTCTCACACTGCTGCGCGGCGACGACGTAATCGCCACGGCCGTGCCTGGCGCCGTCCAGGCGCAGGCCCCGCCCGCGCCGACGGTCGAGCAGGCAGAGATCGCGACGCTCAGCTACGTGGGCTTCGCGCACCACAGGTTCCCGACCTGCTTCGTCTGCGGGACCGCACGCGAGGACGGCCTGCGGACTTACGCCGGTCAGGTCGGGGACAGCCCGCTGATCGCCTCCCCGTGGACGCCGGAGTCCGACGATCCCCTGTTTGCGTGGGCAGTGCTCGACTGCCCAAGCGTACGCGATCGAATCTGTCGACCACCGCGCTCAGATCGTTGTCCTCGCCTCGCTCACCGTCGAGCTCCGTGAACGCCCGCGCGCCGGGGAGCGACACGTCGTCGCCGCGCAGCGACGGCCGCAAGCACCACTCGGCCTCGGCTCTCTACGACGCGACGGGACGCGTCCGCGCGGTCGCCGACTCACTGTGGGTCGAGCTACAAGACCCCGCCGCATTCGGCCGCTGAGCCACTCGATTCCCCTACAGATCGTGCTCTCGCTGGTGTCACGGCTGTGTTCACCCGATCATGGTCTCGATCGGCAGGTCAAGCGAGGCGGAGAGGAGACATGTCTGCTCGGCCTGCTCGGCGAGCTCGCGCCTGGGCCTCGTCGGCCGCGTCGGTGGCGAGCGCCTCGCGTCGGGCTTCCTTGGTCAGGATCTCCGCGGCCCGCTCGTAGGAGGGAGACTCGGCTTGTAAGCCCGAGGCGCCGTACAGGCGGAGCGCAGGTTCGCGCCGTCGTCATGCCGGGGCGATGTCCAGATGGCGAGCGAGGAACTCCTTTTGCTCGTCGGGCATGTTGTCGGGGAGGACTGTGAACCATGCGCAGTCAGCTCGGAGGTCACGCTCGCCGGGCAGGTCGCCTACCACGTCGGCGCGGAATGTCAGGCCGACGGGCGAGTCGAGGCCGTTGTTGTAGTGGCTTGGGTACTCGATGTAGCCGAGCATCTCCCCTGCGCTGACGGCGATGCCAAGCTCGTCTTGCGCGACTCGTTCGACGGCCTCGACGGGCGGCTCGCCGAACCGCACGGTTTCCCCCGGTAGGTGCCAGAGTCCTTGGCAGGGTCCGAAGTCGCGCAACGCGAGCAGGACGCCTCAATCGTCTGAAGCGATCACGAGCTCGACGGTGAGGCGCGGAACTCGGCTGAAGATGTGGTCGAACTCCTCCTGGGGCAGCGGCCCTCTCATTGCGGTTGGGTCCGTTCGATCGGCAGCCCCGCTTCCTTCCTGGTGGGCCAGCCGCCTGTGACCTCCGCCTGGCACCGCCGTGAACCTTGAGCGATTTGCATGCTGGCAAAGGACGATCGTGTCCGGACCGCGGGGCCAGGCGATGTGCCGCGCGAGCGAAACGCGCGGCGCGCGTGCCGGCCATCCGTCGCGGCGGCGCTCGAGCTCTGTGCGCAGGTCCAGCAGTCTCGCTTGGCCGCGCCCGACCAAGTTCCCAAGCCTGCTCTGCTGCGACGCCGCGGACGCTTTAGATTTAGACTGTAATTGCTCACACCTGATCTAGGCGAGGGCACGTCCGACGAGTTCCCGCCGCCGGTGATCGACACGCCCTCGAAGAACTTCCTGAACGCTTGCCCTGGAGGAGGTCGCTCATGGCAAGCTGAAGTACCACTACCGGGAGGGACGCGCCCGTGGCTCGGTTGCTGCTCGGCGTGAGCGGCGGGATCGCGGCCTATAAGGCGCTCGAGACGGCGCGGCTCGCGGTCACGTCCGGTCACGCCGTCCGCGTGATCCAGACACTGGCCGGCCAGCGATTCGTCGGCGAGGCGTCATTCGGGGCGATCACCGGCGCGCCGGTCCTGACCAGCGAGTTCGAGGCCGACCCCGCACGGGGGTCATACCCGGGGGAGCGGCTGCCCGCGCGCGCCCCGATCGGTCATCTCGCGCTCGTGGAGCGGGCCGAGCTCTATCTGATCGCGCCAGCAACCGCCAACACGCTCGCGAAACTCGCCCACGGCCATGCCGACAACCTCGTCACGACCGCGGCGCTCGCCGCGACCTGCCCGGTCGCTGTGGCGCCTGCGATGAACAACCGCATGTACCTGCACGCTGCCACGCAGGCGAACCTCGAGCTGCTGGCGGCGCGAGGGGTGACGGTGATCGGACCGGGCGAGGGCGAGCTGGCGTCACACGGCGAGCACGGGATCGGACGCCTGACGGAGCCCGCGGCCTTGCTGGAGGCATGTGAGTCGCTGCTGACAGCGTCGACGCTGGCCGGGTTGCGGGTGCTCGTGACCGCCGGCGGGACGCGCGAGCCGATCGACAGCGTCCGGTACATCGGCAACCGCTCCTCGGGGCGGATGGGGTTCGCGCTCGCCGCCGAGGCCGCGCGCCGAGGCGCGGGCGTGACGGTGATCGCGGCGAACGTGAAGCTTGCGCCCGCCCCGGGAGTGCGAGTGCTGTCGGTGGGCACCGCGGCGGAGCTCGCGCAAGCGTGCGAGCACGAGTTCGAGGCCTGTGACGCGTTGCTGATGGCTGCCGCGGTGGCCGACTTCAGGCCGTCGCGTCCGGCCGCCACGAAGCTCAAGAAGGACCACGGGACGCCCACGATCGAGCTCGAGGCGACGAGCGACGTCCTCAGCAGCGTCGCGCAGCGTCGCTCGCGCGGCCAGATCCTGGTCGGGTTCGCCGCCGAGCACGGTGCCGGCGCGATCGAGTACGGACGCGGCAAGCTCGAGCGAAAGGGACTGGACGTGGTCGTCGTCAACGACATCTCAAGGCCCGGGATCGGGTTTGACGTGGTCGACAACGAGGTGACGATCCTCGCCGCCGACGGCGCCCGGCGAGAAGTCTCGCGAACCGGCAAGGAGCAGGTCGCCAGAGCGGTGCTGGACGAGGTCGAGCGTCTCCGAGCGACATCAACGCAGGGAACGGGTCGCCCGAGCACGCCCCGCTAGCGCCGCACGAGGAGGCGCTCGCCGCGATCGCGCGGCGGCTCGCGAAGTGAACGTCTGGCGAGCAGTGCAAGTCCGTCTGGAGACGTTCAGGCACTTGCTCGTCGCGCCGCTGGCCGAGGACCATGCGCTCGTCGAGGATTACCCCGGCGTCGGCAAGACCGCGCTCGCCCGGGCGCTGGCGCGCTCGCGCGCTGTCAGTTCGCGTGCGTGCAGTTCACCTTAGATCTGCTTGCGGCCGACGTTGTCGGCACCAATGTCTACGGCCAGCGCGAGCCGCGATTCGAGTCCGGCCGGGTTGCGATCAATGTGGCGGTTCGGTCACCGAGCCGGTCCGCGGTGCCGGAAGCGCCGACGGCCTGCCGCGGGGGCGCGTTTCATGTCCGTAACGATTTCGGAGAACGCGTGGACGGCGGTCCGGCACCACCCGTCGGCGGCCGCGAGCGCCGCTCGCTATGTGCTCGCCGGCCGCGCTCTCGACGTCGCGCAGTTCGAGCTGATCGCGAACGCAAGCCCCGCCGACGCCTACGTCGGCTTGCACACCCTTGCTCGGCTGCGTGGGCACGTTCGGATCGCGGATGCGGCGCGAGCCACGGCTGCAGCCTTGTGCTACGCCACGTGTGCTGGCCGCTCGTCGCTGTGAAACTCGAAGCGGGTCCCGACGCTGGCTTGCAGGTAGGCGTTGGGGAAACGGGCGGCCAGCGCGTGGATCGCGCGCCAGCCGGTGCAGTGCGTGGGGACGAGGTAGTCGGGGTCAAGCTCGGCGAGCGCGTCGCAGGTGGGGGCGATGATCGGCTCGAACAACGGGCCATTGAGGTGAAAGCCGCCGACGATCGCGTGCACGCGGTCCTCGCCGGTTAGTCGCCGCGCGTAGCGGACCGTGTTCACGACCCCGGCGTGGCCGCACGCGGTGAGCACGACGAGGCCCTTGCCGGCCACGTTGGCGATCAGCGCCTGGTCGTCGAGGATCAACGGGTCAGGCTGCCACTCCCCGTCACGGCAGGCCTGATGGATCGCAAGTCCGCGCTCGAAGCCCGAGGTACGGTCGACCTCGCCGGTGACCAGCAGCGACCCGGCGAGCAGGAACGAGGGCTGTTGTTGCTCGATGATCTCAAAGCCGGCGCCTTCGAGCGCGCTGCGGCTGGTCGTCGGCAGCATCAGCGGCTCGCGGCCAGGCAAAGCGAGTCGGCGGCGGCTCCAGAACTCCGGATGGATGAGAACGGGAACGTTGGCTTTGCCCAGCGTCCGGATCAGCCCGTCCATGCCGGTGGTGTGGTCAAAGTGGCCGTGGCTGAGCACGATCACCTCGATGTCGTGCGGCGAGACCTCGAGGCGGCGCATGTTCTCGATCAGCCCGTCCGGAGAGATGCCGGTGTCAAACAGCACCCGGTGCTCCCGACCGCCCTGGGAGATCCTCACCAATGCGGCGAAGCCGTGCTCGGCGCGCAGCGCATCGAGCGTCTGGCCGCCCTCGATCAGGGCCGAGCGCACGCGCGGCGGACGGGCGTCAATCGGCGCCCGGATCGCGGGCCCCTCGTCGAGCAACAGGATGTCGGTAACGTTGTCGACCAGCGTCGTGATCGTCAACGACTCGACCGGCTCCAGGCCGATCGTCTCGAACTCGCTCATGACCGGAGCCTTTCTCTCGCGGCCCACGCCCGCGAACAACCGAGGACAAGGGACCCCCAGGGTAAGCGGCGCACCGTATGTTGCCAGACGAGCCCAGGCAACAGACCACCGAGCATCCCGCCGCTCACTCGCTCTGCCCGCCCGCCCCCCGCCAAGACGGGCCGGGCGGCGACGTCGTCCGTTTGCTGGTCGGCGTGTCCTCCGGACAGTCCGTTGGCGTCTGCCCACCGCCGGGGATATGTGCGTGCAGCTGCACATGCGGTTATCAAGCGCCTCGAGACGCCAAGATCCGCAATCGCGAAGCTGCCGCACGGATCAGCATCCGCGTCGCGGTTTCCCAGTGCCAGGCACGGGTCGATGGCGTCGGAAATTGGTCCGCCGCCTGGGCAGCGAGCTCGTCGCCCGCGGCGGCGGGGAGATCGGTGAACCCCGCGCCCTGGCCTCGGACCGATACGCCGATCGTGTGAACTCGGTCGGCGATGAGCTGTACGGGTCGGCGGTGTTGGCGGCCTGACGGTGCGCAGCGTCGAGATCCATCGCGCGGGTTGGTGTTCAGGCTGCCAGCGAGGTGCCCGCGAAGATCGTGGTCGGTTGCAGCAGCACGACGAGCCGATCGCCGAGTTTCGCGATCGAGTCCATCAGGGTCGTGTCCGCGCTAGGGATTTCCTCAAGCCCGTCAGCTTCGACGGTGAGCACTTCGTCGACGGCGTCGACAATCACGCCGACGGTCTGTTCAGCGGTTTCGGCGATCACGATCTTGGTGTGGTCGGTCAGCTCGGTGCTGACTCCGAGGCGTGAGGCGAGATCGTAGACAGGAATCATTCGTCCTCGCAGGCTGATCACGCTTCGGACCGAGTAGTCGGTGGAGGCGACCGATCGTGATATGTGAACCCAGGGGCGTTCCCGCCGCCGGCGTGGGCGGCGAACGACTCCTCGAGCTCGTCGTACGACTCGAGTGCCAACAGCCAGTTCGCCTGCCGGTAGCGCAGCCCCTGGTTATCGCGGGGGTTCAGCCGCAACAGCTCACGCTGATGCTCGAGCGCCTCCTCGCGCCGCCCAAGCCGCCACACAACCGCGGCGAGCGCCGCGCGGGCGCGCGTGTACGGACGCGTCTCGACCATCAGCCAGAAATCACCGGCGTCCTGCACAAATACGCGCAGCCCCACCGCGTGCTCGCCGGCGGCGACACCGCACTCAAGCAGGTGGCGCGCGAACGAGCTCGCCCATCGGCATCTGGGCGACTGACAGAGTCGTCCGTTGCACTCAGCGAGGGTCCTGCAACGGCCGGTCGCAGCGACCGGGGCCGGATCCGGGATACAGACCGGATCGGGTAGAGCGCCAGGCTCACCCTGGCGCCCCCCACACCACCCGGCATGCGGGTCCGCACCGGGCGGTTCGCTTAGCATTCCCGGAAACGGCGGTAGGGTCGGAGAACCCTTCCAGGCCATGGTCTCGGGCCAGTAGGCGGTCGGCAGCGCGCGTTGGAGTGGCCAGGACCCGGCGATGCGCCAGTAGCCCTTCTGCGAGCCGCCCATGAGCGCGCGTCGCCGCGGGGATACCGAGCGCGCGGAGGTTCCGGTAGCGCGCTTGGTGCGGACGCGTTTCCACTCCTTCCAGCGCACCTGCCGAGCCTGCGGCGCAGCCACTTCTCGAGCTTCTCGAACGGCCACGATGCGTGTCGGCATACGAGTAGTACGCCGTCCACCCGACCGTGAAGCGGTTGATCTCCTTGACCCGCCGCTTCATCGACACGCCCCAGTTGCGCGTGGTCAACTCACGGATGCGCTCCTTGGCTCGTTTCAGAGCCTTCGGAGCGACCGTCACCCCGATCCTGACCGTCCCGGTAGCGGAAGAACTCGAACCCCAGCAGGGGCCGCTTGGTCCGCAGGGGCGACCGCCGACTTCTGTCGGTTGACGCGCAGCTTCAGGCGCTGCTCGACGTAGTGCGTGATGCTCGCCATGACCCGCTCGCCCGCCCGCTCGCTTCTGACGTAGATACGTCCGTCGTCGGCGTAGCGCACGAAGTTGTGCCCGCGGCGATCGAGCTCCCAGTCGAGGTCGTCGAGCATGACGTTCGAGAGCAGCGGCGAGAGCGGAGAACCCTTGAGGGGTCCCCTCTTCGCTCGCGTGCATCAGCCCGTCAGCCATGACGCCCGCTTCCAGGTAGCGCCGGATCAGCCTGAGCACCCGCTTGTCGTGGACCCGTCTGGCGACCCTGGCCATCAAAGCGTCGTGCTGAACGCGATCGAAAGAAGACACGACACACTACCCACCTCGAGGGCTTCCCCGCGACCGTCCGGGTGGTGCGGGCGCGGCACCCGTTGGAGGGTTGCTCGCTTGAGCTGATCGGCTGGATGCGCCGCCGGCGGCGGCTGGAGCTGATCGTGGTCTTGGACGACGGCAGTCGGCTGCTGGTGCCGGCGGCGTGGACCGATCTGGAGAGTGTGGGGACGCCGCCGGCGGCGGGGGCGCTGGGCTCGGTGGCGGATCTGTTGGCGATGCGGCGGGTTCTGGACGGGGTGCTGCGCGCCGTCCTGCTTGCGGAGTCGGCGGTGGGGCGCGGTGTCGTCCTGGCGGGGCGCGATGATCCCGCCCGCGAGCAGAAGGATGGTGCAGTTGCGTCTGGATCTGGCGGAGGCACCAGCGCCGGCGGCGGTGCTGTGGGAGCTGGTGGGCGCCGAGCAGCGCCGGGGGGCGATCGTGCTGCTGGCGGCGCTGATGGCGCAGACGGTCGCGGGCGAGGAGGTGCTCGATGACCTGGCATCGGTTCGAGATCCAGGCGCGCGTGGAGGACGGGATGACTGAAGGCCGGGTCGACGGCAGCGCGTTGCAGCTGGTGACCGTCTGCTTGTCCGACGAGCGCGCTGGCGAGGTGAGACAGCAACGCCGAGCCGGTCACGCAGCCGCCGGTGGTCAGCTACCTGCGCCCGGGCGAGGCACGGGAGCTGGCGTTCTGTCTGCTGGAGCTGGCGGAGCTGGCCGAGCGGCGGACGGAGGCAGGATGAGCCAGCGTGAGCCTTTCTGCAACCATCCGGTTGCTGCTCGGCGCGTCCTGAGCCCGTTTGCGGGGCTCCAGCCGGTCTGTCCGGCCTGCTGCACCCCGAAATCCGCCGGTTTTGGGGTCGCGGCGCCGCTGTGCGGAGGCCGTTGGCGCGGTTGTTGCCGTTGTGTGCGTCGGCGCGACGCTGGCGTGTCTGTCACTGTCATTCGTGCCGGTCGTCGTGTCGGCGGATCGGGAGGTGATGGTCGATGAGTGAGGGTTCGAAGCTGACGGCCTCGCATCTGCGTCGTCAGGCGTTCATTTACCCGCGCCAGTCAACGCAGGCGCAGCTTGAGCGCAACGTGGAGTCGACCGCGCGCCAGTATGCGCTGGTGGAGCGCGCGGTCGAGCTGGGGTTCACGCGTGAGCAGGTGTTGGTGATTGACGATGATCTGGGAGTCACCGGCGATGGGACGGTCGACCGTCAGGGGTTCGCTCGGCTGGTGAGCGAGGTCGCGCTTGGTCACGCTGGCCTGGTGCTCGGTATCGAGGTCTCGCGCGTGGCGCGCAACAACAGTGACTGGTACAGGTTGCTTGACCTCTGCGGTGTTACTGACACTGTGATCGGCGATCTTGATGGGTTGTATCACCCTGGCTCGTTCAATGACCGGCTGCTGTTGGGCATGAAAGGTACGATCAGCGAGGCGGAGTTGCACATGATCCGCCAGCGGCTGGATGGCGGGATCCGCAACAAGGCTAAGCGCGGTGAGCTGCGTCGCGGGCTGCCGGTGGGGCTGCTGTGGGGCGAGGGCGACGGGGAGGTCCTGCTCGATCCCGACGAGGCCGTGCGCGGCGCGATCACTGCGATCTTCAAGCGGTTCTCCGAGCTTGGCTCGGCCAGGCAGGTGTGGCTGTGGATGCGTCAGGAGAACATCCTGTTTCCGCTCAGGCGCTGGCAAGGGGCGGAGCTCCAGTGGGTGACGCCGTCCTATCACCAGGTGCATAGCGTGCTCACCAGCCCGGTGTACGCGGGCGCGTACGCGTTCGGCAAGACGCGCCGCGAGCGCTACGTTGACGAGCACAGCCGCCCGCGCAAGCGCACCCGGAAGCTGCCCCGAGAAGAGTGGGAGGTGCTGATCTGGGATCACCACCCCGGATACATCGACAAGGCCACGTTTGAGGCAAACCAGGCGCGGCTTCAGTCCAACACGCGCCCGCGCGCGCACGAGCCGGGCGGGGCGGTGCGCGAGGGCGCCGCGCTGCTTCAGGGAATCGCCGTCTGCGCGCGCTGCGGGCGCAAGCTCAAGGTGCACTATCAGGGCAAGCGCAGCCACAAGAGCCCCGCGTATCACTGCCCCGGCAGCGTGCTGGTCGAGGGCCGCGCCCAGTGGTGTATGCGGGTGGGCGGCGGGAGGATCGACGAGGCGGTCGCCGGCGCGCTGCTCCAAGCGCTCACGCCGGCCGGGGTCAAGGCCGCGCTGCGCGCGGCCGAAGCGCTCGAGCAAGACCACGACGCCGCGTTGGCGCAGTGGCGGCTGCAAGTCGAGCGGGCCCGCTATGAGGCCGAGCGGGCCGAGCGCCGCTACCGCCAGGTAGAGCCCGAGCACCGGCTCGTCGCCCGCGGCCTGGAGCGCGACTGGGAGCGCGCGCTCGGCGCGCTGGCCGAGGCCGAGGCCGAGCTCGCGCTGCGCGAGCGCCAGCGCCCGCGCACGCTCACAACACAGGAGCGCGAGCAGCTGCTGGCGCTCGGCTCTGACCTCGGGCGGGTGTGGTCAGCGCCGACCACCACCGACCGCGACCGCAAGCAGCTGCTCCGCTGCCTGATCGAGGAGGTGATCGTCGACGTCAACCGCCAAGAGCTTCGCGCGACGCTCACCCTCCGCTGGCGAGGAGGCGCGCTCACCGAGCTCGCCGTCCCGCTGGCAAAACAGCAGCCCAAGATCCGTACCGACGAGGACACGATCGCGTTGCTCGAACGGCTCGCCGCCCACTACGACGACGCGACAATCGCCGGGATCCTCAACCGCCAAGACCGACGCTCTGCCACTGGGCAGCGGTTCACCGTCCAGATCGTCTCAAGCCTGCGCGGCCACCGGAACATCCCCCGCTACCAGCCGCCAGCCGAGCCGCCCGACGGCGAACTGCTGCCGGTCGGCAAGGCGGCCGACGAGCTCGGCGTCGCCGCCTCGACACTGCACCGCTGGCTACAGGCCGGGTTCATCGCCGGCGAGCACGACACCCCCGGCGCCCCCTGGCGGATCCGCGTCAACAACCAGCTCCGCGCCCTGTTCGTCGAACACTCGCCACCAGGCTACGTTCCGATCATCGACGCGATGCGCATCCTCGGCGTGTCCCGCCAAACCGTGTTGCAACGTGTCAAGCGCAGCGAGCTCGAAGCCCTCCACGTCCGCAACGGACGACGAAAAGGCCTACGAATACTGGTCCCACAGGCAGAATCCGCCCTATTCGACACAACCACCATCACCGCGGAGGCAGTGTGACGATGGCACCAAGAACGAGTCGAGATCAAAATCGACGCACCACGCCGCGTCATCAGCGATGAACTGGCGTGCCCGCTCGACAGCGTGATGCGGCGAGCGCCCCGGGCGAAACCCGAAGCTATGGGGATGGAACTTGGGGTCGAAGATGGGCGTGAGCACCTGCGCGATGGCCTGGCAGATCAACCGATCCACCACAGCCGGCACCCCCAACTTCCGCATCCCACCCGAGGGCTTGGGGATCATCACCCTGCGCACGGGCTGCGGACGGTAGGTGCCCGCGTCGAGCTGCGAGCGGACCTCTGGCCAATGGTCATGCAAGCCACGGCCGCAGCTCCTTCGTGCTCATCCCGTCGATGCCCGGGGCACCGGCGTTCTGCTCGACGCGTCTGAGCGCCTCAGCGAGATTCTCGCGGGACAGCAACTGCTCCCACAAGCTCGCCTCGGCGGGGTGAGCTGCGGTGTCGCCGGGCGCCGGGGATCGACTGTGCTCTGAACGGGCGTCTTCGGGCTTCACCGTCGGACCCTCCCGCCCAGGCCCCATACGGGGTTGGCTGCCTTCAACGTCGATCCCACGAGCACGAGCGTCCTGCATCTCGGCTTCGCGTTCAGCCCTTCCCAGCGATCCACGATCCCGCTGGTGTCGGGTCGGGGGAGGTGGCGGTGATGAGCCGCTGCCTCCGCCCGCCCTTCCGAACCGCTCGTGCAGTTTTCCCGCAAGCGGCTCTCACCGGACTAGCCCCTTCTGGCGGTAGTAGTTCTCCATGCTCGGAATCAGTTGCAGGAGGTTGACCAGGCCCAGCTCCCCGTAGAGCCGCCTGTCTGGCAGATCGCGCCATCCCGCGTTCCGCCAGTGCTTGTGTTGGTGGTTCCAGACGCGCATCACGATCCAGTGGTTGAGACGGTTGTAGATCCGACGCACGTGCGCGCGCCGGTAGTAGTTGCCCCAACCGCGGATGATCGGATTGAGCTCGTCCAGCACCCCTTCAAGGTCCTTCGGGTTGCGCCGGTTGGTCGCCGTGCGCACCTTGTCCTTGAAGCGCTTGATCGAGCGGTCGGTCGGGAGCGCGTACAGGCTCGGACCTCCAGCCTTGTGCCGCAATCCCCGCCCGCGCCCGATCTTGTAGCCCAGGAACTCAAAGCCCCTGGTGATGTGGACAATCCGCGTCTTTTCCGGGTGAAGCCGGAGACCCAACTCACCCTCCAGCACCGCGCAGGCGCTCGCCAGCGCCCGCTCCGCTTCCGATTTGGAACGGCACACGAGCAGCCAATCATCGGCGTACCTCGTCAGCGCAAAACCCGCCTCGGCCATCCTCTGATCGAAGACGGTCAGGTAGATGTTGCTGAGCAGGGGTGAAGCCACCCCGCCCTGCGGCACTCCGGCGACCACGCTCTCGAACACGCCGTCCACCAGCACTCCGGCCGTGAGCATCGATCTGATCAAGCTCAACACCTTGCCGTCGGCCACCCGGTCAGCGACCAGGTCGATCAGCCGCTCGTGCGAGAGCGACCCGAAGAAGTCCGAGATGTCGCCGTCCACGATCCACTCCGCCTGCCCCAACTGCCGCCAGATCCGCCGCATCGCCTTATGCGTCGAGCGTCCCGGGCGGTAGCCGAAGCTCGCCTCCTGGAACGTCGGCTCAAAGATCGGCGCAAGCACCTGGACCAGCGCCTGCTGGCACACCCGATCCATCACGGTGGGAATGCCTAACGGACGCTTCTTGGTGGTCCCGGGCTTATCGATCTCGACCCGCTTCACAGGCCGAGGCCGATAGCGACCGTCCTTCAGCTGCCGGTGCAGGACGTCGAGGTAGTGCTCCAGGTTCTCATCGAACCTGGCGATGGTCACGCCATCGACGCCGCCAGCGCCCTTGTTCTTCTTCACGCGCTCCCACGCAAGCCGCAGATTCCGCCGGTCATAGACCTGGCCGATCAGCGAGTGCGCCTTCCGCGCTCGCATGGTTCGCTTCTCTACCGGGCTCGCCGCCGCGACCTCACGGGTCTCCTCACGAGCGCCGCCTCGGTCATTGCCGCAGCAGCCATCAGTCCGACGCTCGCTACTCACCCGATCCCTCGCGTGGATCGCCCTGTCCAGCGTGACCCCTTCCCCCTGGACGGCGCCGTTTGGGTCGCCATCCCGCCGCCCCACAAGGGGACGATCCCGGGGCTTTTGCTCTTCCCCGGTTCCTGAGTACCGTGGGCCACTCCGACTTCTCGCACGGCATCCCCGGCGACTTCGCCTTGCGGCTTATACGCCCAGGTACCCGGCCCCGTCGGGCCAAGACCGTACGAGATCTCCCGGGGTAACGCGTGTTGCTTTCCCGCCGTGCCGCCCGCAAACACCTTGTTGCGTCCAGGCTCCCCAAGTACTTCCTTCGCCTCCATAGTGCAGGCTCGGTATCGCCTGGATCTGGCCGACCGGTTCGCCGTGAGCTCGGCTACGGCCCGGCAGTTCGCCTCAAACCCTTCAGACCCCACCTCACGGTGGGCGCCCTGTCCTGCGCGATCCGATCGCAGCGAGCACAGCACGCACCAACAGCTCGCACCCCGAAGGCAGCAGGCGCTCATCCCGGCGGTTTCCCTCACCGGCGCCCATCTCCCGCTCCCATAGAGCCTCACTTGCATCCCGTCCTCAATCTCCGATCTTCCTGCGCCCGGCGAGGCATTACCCCCGCCTTTGGCTACGGACCCCGCTTGGGGTCGGTCCGACTGGACTTCCACCAGCTAGCAACACGGCCAGCCCGGCGCGCACTACGGCCTCTGCTGACTTCTCCACGGCGAACCACGGCCTCTCGACCACAGTCGTCCCGCACCACCCGACGAGCGGTGATCACGCACCGGACGGGCATCCTGGGACACCCGTGGAGACCTCCCCAGGTAAGACCAGCAACCTTCCTCGCGCACCCACCGCGTCCACGTGACGGCCCCTTGATGACAACGGGCTTCGCCATGCCGAGCTGGCTCGCCCAGACCGCCCCGCCTCCTACGCGCAGCCCGCCAGCTCCCAAACGGGATCCAACGCGCCATGTGTTCCTAGAGTCGCGATTTCGCCTCCGGCTTCCTTCCCACCCCGCCTCACGACGACGCAGTTGCCCTTGGCTTGTGGTTGGTGTCATCTCCTCCACGGGGGACTTGCACCCCCGAGCTGCTGATCATGTTGGGCGCACTCGAGTCGCCGGGGGGAATCGCACCCCCCGGCGCTCACAGATCCCGGCGTGAGCCTCTCAACTCACCGGGCTCCTGTCATCCAGCCGTGGGCCGCGCTCCGCACCTCCAATGAGCGAACAGGTCGGGCTCCCGTTTGGCGATCGCCGTTAGGAACCGCCACGTCCGTGTGGGATGACCGCGCAGCCGTTTGTACTTCCGCATGGCCCAGCGCACCAAGTAGTCGTTGATGAGCTTGAGAGTCTGGATCAACTCCGTCCGATAGAAGCGGGAGTAGTAGTTGATCCAGCCCCGCACAGTCGAATTGATCTCGTGTGCGAGGTCGGCGAGGGTCTTCCCGCTCCACAAGTGCAGCCGCCAGCGCTTGATCGTGCGACGCATCTCCTTCGCGGCGGCGCCCGAGACCGCCGGGAGAAAGCTGACAAAGTTCTTGCCTGCCTTGCTCCGCGCCAGCCGCGGACGAAACGTGTAGCCGCAAAACGTGAACTGCTCGTGCTCGTGAGAGCCGGGGCGGTTCGAGTCCTTGCAATACACGATGCGAGTCTTGTCCAGATTGAGCTCCAGACCGACCTGCGCCAACCGCTCGGTGATCGCGTCGCGCACCAGTTGCGCTTGCTCCTTGCTCTTGCAGTGCAGGATCTCATCGTCCACGTAGCGCTCGAACGGGACGGCCGGGAACTCCCGGACAAGCCACATATCGAGCGCGTAGTGGAGGAATAGATTGGCCAGCACGGGCGAGATCGCAGAGCCCTGCGGGCTGCCGCGATCCCGGAGCTTCAGGGTGCCATCCTCAAGTTGCAGCGGCGCTTTCAGCCACCGCTCTACGTAGAGGAGGATCCACCGCAGGTTCGTGTGGTGAGCTACCGCTTTCAGAACGAGCGAGTGGTCGAGCGAGTCGAAAAACGCTCGGAGATCAAGATCGATCGCCCAGTCATATTTCCAACACCGCTGCCGGCATGCCCGTAGTGCGTCATGAGCCGACCGTCGCGGCCGGTACCCATAAGAGTCCGGGTGGAACACAGCCTCCACGTCGGGCTCCAGGTACAGGTACGCGATTGTCTGAGCGACTCTGTCAGCGACAGTGGGCACGCCTAGCATCCTCGACCCGCCTGATTTCTTCGGTAGCTCGACCGCCCTTACCGGCGGCGGCGCGTAGCTCCCCGAGGACATCCTGTTCCAGACCTTGTAGAGGTTCCCCCGAAGGTTCTCCTCGAACGCCTGGATCGATTCCTCGTCGACACCCGCAGCCCCTCGGTTGGCCTTGACCCTACGCCATGCCTCCCAGACCAGCCGCTTGGAAATCGTAAACGGCTTGCCGTCAGGCTTTGACTCGCTCATCGGCTCATCCCGCGTCACCGCGGTTGACCAGCCAGCGAGCCCGGATGACCCTTCTCCTTCGCTCCACCCGTATTACCAGGTTTCCCAGCTGTCGGGTCGGGGGAGGTGGCGGTGATGAGCCGCTGCCTCCGCCCGCCCTTCCGAACCGCTCGTGCAGTTTTCCCGCAAGCGGCTCTCACCGGACTAGCCCCTTCTGGCGGTAGTAGTTCTCCATGCTCGGAATCAGTTGCAGGAGGTTGACCAGGCCCAGCTCCCCGTAGAGCCGCCTGTCTGGCAGATCGCGCCATCCCGCGTTCCGCCAGTGCTTGTGTTGGTGGTTCCAGACGCGCATCACGATCCAGTGGTTGAGACGGTTGTAGATCCGACGCACGTGCGCGCGCCGGTAGTAGTTGCCCCAACCGCGGATGATCGGATTGAGCTCGTCCAGCACCCCTTCAAGGTCCTTCGGGTTGCGCCGGTTGGTCGCCGTGCGCACCTTGTCCTTGAAGCGCTTGATCGAGCGGTCGGTCGGGAGCGCGTACAGGCTCGGACCTCCAGCCTTGTGCCGCAATCCCCGCCCGCGCCCGATCTTGTAGCCCAGGAACTCAAAGCCCCTGGTGATGTGGACAATCCGCGTCTTTTCCGGGTGAAGCCGGAGACCCAACTCACCCTCCAGCACCGCGCAGGCGCTCGCCAGCGCCCGCTCCGCTTCCGATTTGGAACGGCACACGAGCAGCCAATCATCGGCGTACCTCGTCAGCGCAAAACCCGCCTCGGCCATCCTCTGATCGAAGACGGTCAGGTAGATGTTGCTGAGCAGGGGTGAAGCCACCCCGCCCTGCGGCACTCCGGCGACCACGCTCTCGAACACGCCGTCCACCAGCACTCCGGCCGTGAGCATCGATCTGATCAAGCTCAACACCTTGCCGTCGGCCACCCGGTCAGCGACCAGGTCGATCAGCCGCTCGTGCGAGAGCGACCCGAAGAAGTCCGAGATGTCGCCGTCCACGATCCACTCCGCCTGCCCCAACTGCCGCCAGATCCGCCGCATCGCCTTATGCGTCGAGCGTCCCGGGCGGTAGCCGAAGCTCGCCTCCTGGAACGTCGGCTCAAAGATCGGCGCAAGCACCTGGACCAGCGCCTGCTGGCACACCCGATCCATCACGGTGGGAATGCCTAACGGACGCTTCTTGGTGGTCCCGGGCTTATCGATCTCGACCCGCTTCACAGGCCGAGGCCGATAGCGACCGTCCTTCAGCTGCCGGTGCAGGACGTCGAGGTAGTGCTCCAGGTTCTCATCGAACCTGGCGATGGTCACGCCATCGACGCCGCCAGCGCCCTTGTTCTTCTTCACGCGCTCCCACGCAAGCCGCAGATTCCGCCGGTCATAGACCTGGCCGATCAGCGAGTGCGCCTTCCGCGCTCGCATGGTTCGCTTCTCTACCGGGCTCGCCGCCGCGACCTCACGGGTCTCCTCACGAGCGCCGCCTCGGTCATTGCCGCAGCAGCCATCAGTCCGACGCTCGCTACTCACCCGATCCCTCGCGTGGATCGCCCTGTCCAGCGTGACCCCTTCCCCCTGGACGGCGCCGTTTGGGTCGCCATCCCGCCGCCCCACAAGGGGACGATCCCGGGGCTTTTGCTCTTCCCCGGTTCCTGAGTACCGTGGGCCACTCCGACTTCTCGCACGGCTGAGAACGCCGGCCTGATTTGGCCCCAGTGCGACGGCTTGATTTGGCCCCACCTTCCGTCCGATCGTGACCCGAGGGTCCGTGCTTTTCCGAGCACGGACCGGAGGTCTGAGAAGGGATGTCAAGAGTGGAGCTGTTCGAGAAGATCCGGAGGGATCGCGAGTTCGCTGGGCTGTCGTTGCACGCGTTGGCGCGCAAGTATGGGGTGCACCGGCGGACGGTCCGCCAAGCGTTGGAGTCGCCGTTGCCGCCGGAGCGCAAGCGGCCGGAGGGCCGGCCGGCGCCGGCGCTCGGGCCGCATCGGGAGTGGATCGATCAGATCCTGATCGCCGACCAGACGGCGCCGCGCAAGCAGCGGCACACGGCGAAGCGGATCGCTGATCGCCTCGCCGAGGAGCACGGTGTTGTGGTCGCCGGTTCGACGATGCGCGATCACGTCCGCAAGCGGCGCCGCGAGCTCGGGCTCGCCGCGGAGGCGTTCTGTCCGCAGGTGCACGATCCCGGGGTGACCGCGGAGGTCGACTGGGGCGAGGCGACCGTCAGCCTCGCCGGGGTGCTCACGGTGCTTGGGCTGTTTCTGATGCGCTCGTGCTTCTCGGGGGCGTGTTTCGTGATGGCGTTCGAGACGCAGTGCCAGCAGGCGTTCTTCGAGGGGCACGTGCACGCGCTGAACTGGTTCTCGGGCGCATTCACGACGATCCGCTACGACAACCTGGCGAGCGCGGCGAAGAAGACGCTGAAGGGCCGCAACCGGGTCGAGAACGAGCGGTTCACGGCGTTGCGCTCGCACTACCTCTACCAATCGTGGTTCACGCTGGTGGGGATCGAAGGGGCCCATGAGAAGGGTGGCGTGGAAAACGAGGTTGGGAGATTCCGGCGCAATCATTTGGTGCCGGTCCCGGAGGTCGCCGACCTGGCGGAGCTCAACGGCCTGTTGTTGGCGTGCTGCATTCGGGATCTGGACCGCATGATCACCGGGCAGTCCGAGACGGTCGGCGCCAGGCTGTCGCAGGAGATCGACGTGCTCAGGCCGTTGCCAGGCGCACCGTTCCCGACGTGGGAGCAGAGCA
>CAWCNP010000013.1:0-391791 GCA_963796885.1 uncultured Solirubrobacterales bacterium | reverse complement strand
CGCACAAGCCCTTCTGACGAGCGCCCCCGGGCACTTATCGAACCTTGACGCGGTTATCGCAAGGTTTCGTGAGGTCGACGATGTGACCAATGTCCTTGCGCCGTGAGCGCGTACCGGATAGCGTCGTGGTTCGGGGATCGGCCAATTGGGGGCCGGCCAAACTACGACGGGGAGGTCACATCCATGTCCCGCGCAGTGAAGTACGCCATCGCCACAGCGGTGGCGCTGATCGCTATTGCCGCACCGGCAGCTGCATCCGCCGCATCGCTGACAGTCACCCTCCCGAGCAAGGTCCACAAGGGCAAGCAGTTCAACTACCGGGCGTCAGGGAAGGGGAATTTCGCACACAACTATTTCGCAGTGTTCCTCGGCAGCAGGAAGTGCAAGAACACCTACGCGGCCGAGTTCAACGCGGCAGGCAAGCCGGGGATCGCCGCATTCACTGGCAGATCCTTCACGGCGAAGAT
This sequence comes from uncultured Solirubrobacterales bacterium, assembly GCA_963796885.1. Taxonomy (GTDB): domain Bacteria; phylum Actinomycetota; class Thermoleophilia; order Solirubrobacterales; family Solirubrobacteraceae; genus Palsa-465. The sequence continues at coordinate 391,324 of CAWCNP010000013.1, read as the reverse complement.
TCCCGTGCGGCTTAACAGTGTGGGCACGGTCTGGTTCTGCACCTACCTGTATCCGAAGGTGGCCGCGGGGAACAAGACCTGGCCGTTCAAGCCACCTGAGGCCAAGAACAGCCACAAGGTCGTCATCACGCGATAAGCGGCGCTCAGCGCTAACGCTTCTGCGGGGTTAGCAGCCCGCGGTTGAACCCCTCGGCCACCGCCGCGGCACGGTCGCTGACCGACAGCTTGGCGTAGATGTGGAGCAGGTGGGTTTTGACCGTGGCCTCGCTGATCATGAGCGCCCGGGCCGCATCGCGATTGGTCGCACCGCCGGCGACGAGGGTCAGGATCTCGAGCTCGCGCTCGCTGAGACTGCCCTCCGCCGGGGTGCGGACCTGGGTGAGCAGGCGAGAGGCGACGCTGGGCGAGAGAACCGACTGACCGGCCGCCGCGGCCCGCACGGCGCGCAGCAGCTCGCTGCGGGGCGCATCCTTGAGCAGGTAACCGGTGGCGCCTGCCTCGATCGCGGGCAGGACGTCGCTGTCGCTGTCGTAGGTGGTGAGAACCAGGACACGGGAGGGGACGCCCCGCCGTGTCAGCTCGGTGATCGCCGATACGCCGTCGAGCTCGGGCATGCGCAGATCCATGAGGATCACGTCGGGCGCCAGGGCTCCGGCTCGCCGCACGGCATCCGCGCCATTGGCTGCCTCGGCCACCACCTCGAACCCGTCCTCACCGGCGAACATGCCGGTCAGGCCGTCGCGGACGACGGGGTGGTCGTCAACGATCATCAGGCGGATCGGGTCCGTCATCGCGCCGGGGTGGGCTCGCGCGCGGGGTCCGCGTCTGCCGGCTCTGTACCCGGACCCGGCGGTCCGGCCAACGCGATGAGCGCGGTGCTCGCGGCGATCGTGGTCCCGCCGCCCGGCTCTGACTCGACGACCAGCTCGCCGCCCAATCCCTCGACCCGCTGGCGCATAGCCGTCAGCCCAAACCCGCCGGTTGTCGCACCCGGCGGCAGGCCGGATCCCGACGACGGTGGCGAGATCGGGCTGAAGCCGCTCCCGTTGTCGCTGACATCGAGGGTGACGACATCGTGCATGTATGACAGCGTGATGGCCACCCGGCTGGCGCGAGCGTGCTTGGCCACATTGGCCAGCGCCTCCTGGGCGGTACGCAGCAGCGCGACCTCGATCTCGGGCCGCATCTGCACCGGTACCCCCGTGGTTGTCGTGGTCGCCTCGACGCCGCTCAGCTCCGACCACTTGGTCGCGACTGCGGCCAGGGCCTCCGGGAGACGGACCTGCTCGAGCTCGGACGGGGCCAGTGCCTGCACCGAGCGGCGTGCCTGGGTGAGACTGTCCCGCGCCAGCTCGAGAGCCACGTCGGTGTGGCGCGCGGCCGCCTGGCCGCCGTGAGCGGCTGCCTCGAGCTGGGTGATGATGCCGACCAGCCCTTGAGCAAGGGTGTCATGTATTTCGCGGGCCATCCGCTGGCGCTCGTCGAGCACGCCCGCCTCGCGCGCTCCGGCCAGCAACTGCTCGTGCAACCCGGCGTTCTCGCGCATCGAAGCCTCGAGCTTGGCGTTGGCCTCGGTCAGATCGGCGAGCGCCTGCGCCCGCAGCTCGTGCTCGTGATCACGGACCGCGATCATCCACGCGATGGCCGAGTACACGAAGCAGTTCAGCGCGACGATCAGGACCCAAGTGATCCAGCTGCCGGCGCTGGGGCCGGGCAGGCCGCCGTGCTGAGAGGTGCCGGTGACCATCGCCACCACGAGCAGCCCGGCAATGCGCCAGCGGCCATCGAGTGCCCGGTAGATCCAGATGTACCCCGTCCAGCTGAAGAAGCCGTAGATCGGGTTATTGAGCACCAGCACGGCAGCGATCGCCATCAGGCCGGCGAAGAACACGCCCATTAGCACCCGGCGCTGCTCCCATCTGGGGTGCAGCGCGATGAACCAGAGCATCCACGCCGCTGCGGCGGCGGCACCAACGATGTCGATGATCACCTTGGTGCCGTTGCCGTGGTCGATCCCGACCGCCATCGCGGTCGAGATGACCAACAGCACGTACGGCAGCACATTGAGCAGGGGCATCTCGCGCCCGTCCCACCGTCTGAGAGGCTGAGATTGCGTGATGGTCATGCGCACGACTCCGGCGTGTCTACTCCCACCTGAACAATCTAGCCGCCGCCAGGCCGAAGATCACGGCGTAGGCGGCCAGCACGGCCAGATGCGCGAGCGCCGGCCAGCTGCCGTGCATGGTGTCCCCAAGCGCGGCAACGAGTGAGCCGAGCGGCGTGAAGTGACTGACCTCGCGGAGCCCGGCGCCCATCTGCTGCTGGGGTACCCACAGCCCGGCGAAGAACATCATCGGGAAGAACAGCAGCGTGCCGATGACCTGCGCGATGCGCTCGTTTGCCGCCAGGGCGGCGACCGTGGCTCCGAGCGCCAGCATCGCGACGGCGCCGAGCGCGAGCGCGAGCAGGAAGCCCAGGAACGGCTCCGGCAGCGACACGTTGAAGGCGACACCGGAGACGGCCGCGATCAGCACGAGGGCCGTGACCATGATGAACGTGTTCACCAGCACGTCGGCGCCCAGCAGGAGCCACGGCGCCACCGGCGTGGTGGACATCCGCCGCAACATGCCAATGTTGCGGTGCGAGGCCAGCATCGAGGGCAGCGCTGAGACGGCGACGATCGTGAGCACGAAGGCCATCAGCGTTGGCACGTACACGTCGATCAAGCGCAGGCCGCCGAGATCGTGTTGCGGCTTGTTGGAGGCGAGGCCGAAGACAACGGTCAGGACGATCGGGAACACGACGCCCCAGAACAGCGCCATCGGCTCGCGCAGCCACAGCTTGCTCTCGGTGCGCAGCAGCTGGGCAAACGGGGGCCGAGGAGGGTTGGAAACGGAAAGGGCTGACATTGGGAGCTCCTAGAGATGGTCGGATTCGGATTGATGGGTGGTCAGGGCGACGAAGGCGTCCTCGAGGCTCGCGTGCTGGACGCGCAGGTGCTGAGCGATGATCTGCTCGCGAGCCAGAGCGGTCACCACGGTGCCGAGCAGGTCGCCGGTCCCGCTGACCACGATCTGCGAGCCGTGGCGCTCGACGCTCTCCACCCCCGGCAGTGACGACAGCTGACCGTCGTCGATGGGCCGCGAAGGCTGAAACCGGATCACCTGCTCGGCGCCCTGCCGGCTGGCCAGAGCCGCCGGCGTGTCCAGCGCGACCACGCGGCCGCCGTCGATCACGGCGATGCGGTCGCACAGGCGTTCGGCCTCCTCGAGGAAGTGCGTGACGAGCACCACCGTTACGCCGCTGGCCCTGATCTCCTCGATCAGCGCCCACACCTCGCGCCGGGCCTGAGGATCGAGCCCCGTGGTCAACTCGTCGAGGACGGCAATTCGTGGCCGGCCGATCAGGGCCAGCGCCACCGAGAGGCGCTGCTTCTGGCCGCCCGACAGGCGTGAGTAGCGGGTGTTTCGCTTGTCCGCCAGCCCGAGCATGCCGAGCAGGCGATCGCTGTCGGCCGGGTGGGGATAGAGGGATGCGTACAGCTCGAGTGCCTCGCCGACCCGGAGCTTGTCCGGGAGCGCGGATTCCTGGAGCTGAACGCCGAGGATCTGACGGAGCTGATCGCGCTGGCGCAGCGGATCCAGGCCGGCGACGGAGATGCTGCCGCCGTCGGGCCGGCGCAGCGCGGAGATGGATTCCACGAGCGTGGTCTTGCCGGCGCCGTTGGGTCCGAGGATCCCGAAGATCTCTCCCTCCTCGATGCTCAGGGACACGTCCTCGAGCGCGACCGTGTCCCCGTATCGCTTGCGTAGATGCTGGATTTCGATGATCGACATGGATTTCTCCTGATCGCATTCGGTGATGAGGAGATCGTTGCGCGCGCAGCGCCCGCCGACATCGACCGCGCGGCTCTAAATGTGCCGGGGGGCGGTGGACCCGGCATCCACCGATCGGCTGATGGCCCGATCTGCTGCGCAAGGCGTGGGTGAGCCTTGGGCTGGGGCTTGTCCAACCACGAAACGTTGCCTTGCGGTTCTTGCGGGCAGGCGCTGAGTAACGAAAGTGCTGCTATTTCGACAAAACGTTGCGTGGCGCCGCGGCGTCGGGGAGCTGCGCAACGTTTTCGTGGTTCCGGAGGGCCGTGGGCGCCCTCACGGCCGCTACCGCGCACGGGCTCGAGGACCAGTTCCCGTCTCGCTGTTCTATGCGCCCCCGAAGGCTAAGCTCGCGGCGTGAGCAGCGCGCGCGGGTTCGCGTCGGATAACGCGGCGACCATCCACCCCGAGGTTCTGGCCGCCATCGCGCGGGTCAACGTCGGCCACGTCTTCGGCTACGGCCACGATGAGTACACGCAGAGCGTGGAGGCGCTGGTCGCGGAACAGTTCGGCGAGGAGGCGCGGGCGTTCTTCGTGTTCAACGGCACCGGGGCCAACGTGTTGTCGATCCGGGCCACCTGCCAGCCGTGGCAGGCGGTGATCTGTGCCGACACCGCCCACATGAACGCCGACGAGTGCGGTGCACCCGAGCACATCGCCGGCGTCAAGCTGCTGACCGTCGCCGGACAGGATGGAAAGCTCACGCCTGACGCCGTCGAGCGACAGATCGCCAGGGTTGGCGATGAGCATGCGGTCCAGCCACGGCTAATCTCGATCTCGCAGTCCACCGAGCTTGGCACCGTCTACACGGCCAGAGAGATGGCCGCGCTTGCCGAGCTGGCCCACGCGAAGGAGCTGCTCCTGCACGTCGACGGCGCACGGCTGAGCAACGCGGCCGCGGCGCTCGAGTTGCCGCCGGGCGCGCTGACCACCGACGTCGGCGTCGACGTGGTGTCCTTCGGAGGGACAAAGAACGGGCTGCTGGCCGCCGAGGCGGTGGTCTTTCGTGACGCGCAGCTGGCGGCCAATGCGGCGTATCTGCGCAAGCAGTCGCTGCAGCTGGCCTCGAAGATGCGTTTCTTCGCGGCGCAATTCGAGGCGCTGCTGAGAGACGATCTGTGGCTGCGCTGCGCCCGGCACGCCAACGCGATGGCGACCCGGCTCGCCGACGCAGTGGGCAACGTCCGCGGCCTCGAGATCACCCGGCCGGTCCACTGCAATGCTGTGTTCGCCACGATCCCCGACCGCGCGCGAATCGAACTCCAGGACGAGTTCGCGTTCTACGTGTGGGACGAGGGGATCGGCGAAGTCCGGTGGATGTGCTCGTGGGACACAACGGCGGAGGACATCGATGCGTTCTCAGATGCGGTCCACGCGGCTCTCTCTTAGCGTCCTGGTTGCGCTGATGTCGGTGCTGCTGGCCGCCACCGCCACCGCAACACCGCGCTCGCGCCGGCTGCGGGCCGTCCACACCTGGGCGTTCGCCATTGGCGACGGCGATCTGAGCGGGAACGTCGTGGCCCGCTACGCCGCCTACGACCTCATCGTGCTCGACGGTCAGGAGGCCAGCGCCCGGCAGGTGCAGGCGCTGCGTTGCGCCGGCAAGCTGGTGCTCGCGTACCTCGATGTCGGCACGATCGAGCCGGGGAGACCGTGGTACCGCCGGGCCAAGCCATATCGGCTCAACTACTGGCCCGACTGGGGCGAGTGGTACGCCGACGTCGATGCCCCCGGCTTTCGTCGCCTGATCTCTCGCCGCGTGGCGCCGGCCATGCTGCCCAAGGGCTTCAGCGGGCTGTTTCTTGACAACACCGACATGGTCGAGACGCACGCGGGCCAGCGGAAGGGCATGGACGAGCTGGTCCGCGGTCTGGCCCGGCTCGTTCACGCCAAGCACGGGTTTCTGTTCGCCCAGAACGGCGAAGACACGATCGCGCCGCTACTGCGCTACTACGACGGTTGGAATCGCGAGGACGTCAGCGCGACGTACAGCTTCGGCCGCCATCGCTACGTGCGCCAGGGCCGCGCCGAGATCGCCGAGGCCGACCGCGCGCTGCGGCGGATTGCGCGGGCCGGACTGCTGACGCTGGCCACGGACTACACCGGGGCCGACGACACCGCCGCCCAGAGGGCCGCGGTCAGCAATGCCTGCGGCGCCGGCGCATTGCCGTTCGTCTCCGACATCGACCTGACGCGAATCCCCGCCACGCCGGCGCGCTGCTAACGCCCCAGGGTGCGGACGATGTCGCGGGCGACGCCGGGCAGCGGCGCGATCAGCTCGCGGACGTGACTGAGGTCGGCCCGGAGCTCTGGATCACCCACGTCGACCGGGAGCATCGAATCCTGCAGGGTGGCCAGCGTCTCGTCGGCAGTGCGCAGTGCGTCGGCGGCCTGCTCGATCCCGTGTCGAGGGTCGGTGGGCAGCCGGGCCGTCGGCGCCGAGAAGCTCCGCGGGGCCAGTCCAAACCGCTGGGCGAAGCCGTTGTGAGCTCGCTGAGCCCGGCCGTAGGCGGCCTGGACGGGGCGGAACAGGTCGCTCTCCAGGCGATCGCCGGCCTGCTCGTCCATCCGTTCGTAGGCCTCGCCGAGCGCCACGAGCGCAACCCCGACACTGTCGGTGGCGCGGGCCAATTCATCGAGCAGCTGCTGGCGGGCGTCGACGGCGCGATAGCTCACAAACCGATTGTGCCGAGTCCGCGGCTGGCACGCGGTGTGAGACGATCTTGTTATGCACGCGTTGGAGGACGTCGACCTATCGTCGAAGTTGAGCGGGCCGGAGGGACTCAAGCGCCTGCAGACTGCCCAGCGGAGGCTGCTGGCGCTCCGGCTCCAATGCGGCGGGCTGATCGGAGACGGCACGCTCGGGCCGCCGCTGTGCGTTCTGTTCGAGGGCTGGGACGCCTCCGGAAAGGGCGGGGCGATCAGGAGACTGACGAGCCCGCTTGACCCGCGGCACGTCAGCGTCGCCCAGTTCGCCGCCCCGAGCGAGCGCGAGAAGCGCCACCACTTCCTGTGGCGATTCTGGCCCGCCCTGCCCGGCTGGGGCGGGATGAGCGTGCTCGACCGCTCGTGGTACGGGCGAGTGATGGTCGAGCGCGTGGAGGGATTCGCCAGCGAGCCGCAGTGGCGTCGGGCCTATGAGGAGATCGTCAGCTTCGAGAGCGGGCTGTGTGCCGAGGGAATGGTGCTGGTCAAGGTGTGGATGCATGTGTCCGAGCAGGAGCAGCTGCGGCGATTTCGCTCGCGCGAGCGCGATCCGCTCAAGGAATGGAAACTCACGGACGAGGATTGGCGCAACCTCGCGCATCGCCCGGCCTACGAGCGCGCCCTGACCGACATGCTCGAGCACACCGACCACAAGGGCGCGCCCTGGCATCTGATCCCGGCCGAGAACAAGCCGTACGCCCGGGTCGCCGTGGTCGAGACCGTGATCAAGGCCGTCGAGCGCGGACTGCGCACGGTCGGTCAGGAGCCGCTCCACACGGAGGCGGCGCTGTAGTCGTCGTCATTGACGAAGGTTTAGACCGAAGCCGACGCGAGCAATCAATTCATCAAAACCCACCCAGCGAAGGAAGGCGCGAATGTCCACCGTCTCGCACCAGACGATCAAGCTGAGCAAAGGCAAGCACAGCTCCCCGGAGGACGGTGCTTGCGTGATGGAACTGGCCTCGATGCTGGCCGGCGAGGCGTTCACCGACCACCCCGCTTGCGTGTGCCCTGCCATCGGCTCGTTCCTGCGGGCGTATAACGACTCGCTCGACGACGAGCGTCGCCAGGATCTGTACGAATACGCCTCGCGGGTGGTGGGCTCGCGCGACTCGTTCGCGCTCGAACGCGCGCGGGCCGAGCGACTCATCGCCTGGGCCTCCGCCCGCCGGCCGCGCGTGTGGGCGCGACTGTTGCCGGAGCGCTGGCGTGCGCGCACCCCCGGCCGCCGTCCGTCGATCGACGCCGCCGGGACGCACGCGGTGCATTCGATCCGCCGGCACACCGACGAGACTCATTCCGCCGCACTCGCCTTGGTCGACGAGTTGGTGGCCATGCACCGCGCGGATGAGCAGCCGGTGGATCCGGTCGATCGTGCGCCGACCGCGACCGTATGTTCCTGACTTTTCCGCCGTCGCTGCGTTAACCCATCGAGTCGGCTGCGCCGGCGCAGCCGACTGGGCCGCCGAGACGGCCGGTCGATGGGTCCAAACTTCGATACGGAAATCACCAGGAGCAAGAACGCGATCGTCGTGGCGGTGATCGGCGAGCTTGACGTTGCCACGGCACCGTGGCTGGACGATCAGCTGTCGCTCGCCCTGGCCTCGAATGCGGCACGGGTGATCGTCGAACTCGAGCGAGTCACGTTCATCGATGCGCACGGTCTCAGGTTGCTCATGCGGCACGCACGTTCGCGTGAGCACGGCGACCGGGTCGCAATCGAGAGTCCCTCGTTTCCGGTTCAGCGAATGCTCGCGCTGACGGGCGTGGACGTCAGCTGACCGCTACGACACGAGCCGAATCGGCGGCTTCGTACAACGCCTCGATCGCCCGCGCCTGTCCGAGGGCGTCGGCTCGGTCGAGCAGCAGAGTCCCCTCGCCACGGATCGCGGCCGACATGTTCTCCGCCTCGAGCAAGTACGGGTCGACGCGTTCGATCTCGATCCGCTCGGTTCCGCCCTCGTCGCGGTGCAGGTCGATCCCGGGATTGCTGCAGTCCCACGGATCGGCCACGAACAGCGTGCCGCGCTCACCGATCACCTCGACCGCGTAGCGATCGGCCAGGGCCAGTCCAGCGTCAAAGTAGGCGATCACGTCGTCGGCGAAGCGCATCGTGGCGGCGATGGCAACGTCGACGCCATCTCCACCCAGAGCTTGCTCAGCGCTGACGCGCAGGGGCTCTCCGGCGAGCAGGCGCGAGGCGCTCACGCAGTAGCACCCGACGTCCATCAGCGCTCCGCCATCGAGCGCGGTCGACAGGCGGACATTGGCGGGGTCGCCTTCGAAGAAGCTGAAAGCCGAGCGGATCATGCGCACGCGTCCGATCACCCCGTCGTCGATCAGCTCCGTGAGTCGCCGGGTCTGGGGATGGTGGCGGTACATGAACGCTTCCATGAGCAGGCGTCCCTCCCGCTCAGCCATGTCGAAGGCGCGCTCGACGTCGGGTACGCGGCGCCCCATCGGCTTCTCACACAGCACGTGCTTGCCGGCCGCCAGCGCGCGGATGCTCCACTCGACGTGGAACGAGTTGGGCAAAGAGATGTAGAGCGCCTCGATCTCGGGATCGGCGAGCAGCGCGTCGTAGGAGCCATAGGCGCGCTCGATCGAGTGCTCGCGGGCGTAGCGCTCCGCCGTCGCGGCGTCGCGGCTGGCCACGGCGACGACATCCACGACGTCGGACTGCCGCACTCCACCGAGGAACAGGTCGTTGATCCGGGCAGTCGAGAGGATGCCCCATCTGACGCTCACGGGGGGCACACTAAAGGACCGCCGCGAGCCGCGCATACACTGGGCCCTTGCCAGATCGAGCCACAGCGTTCGCTCCCGGGCGCGTCAATCTGATCGGCGAGCACACCGATTACAACGAGGGCCTCGCACTTCCGTTTGCCATCGAGGCGGGCGTCACCGTCCACGCGACGGCGCTGGCGGAGCCGCGGATCGAGGCGGTCGCGCTTGATCTCGACGAGGTCGACGAGTTCCCGTTCGACGACCCGCCACGGACCAACGGCTGGCCCGCGTTTGTTCGCGGCGTAGCGAGCGAGTTGCAGGGGGCCGGCGTGGTGCTCCAGGGCGCGCGCCTGGAGATCGCGGGCACGGTGCCCGCCGGCGCCGGTCTGTCCTCATCGGCCGCGCTCGAGGGCGCGCTCGCGCTGGCGCTGATTGCGCTGGCCGGCGCACCCGAAGGCGACCGCATGGATCTGGCCAAGCTGTGCTCGCGCGTCGAGAACGACTGGGTGGGCGCGCGCACGGGGCTGCTGGACCAGATCGCGTCGCTGTTTGGCCAGCCACGCCGCGCGCTGCGGATCGACTTCCAGACGCTCGACGTCCAGCCGGTCGCGCTGGAGTTGGGTGAGTACAGGCTGGTGACGCTCGACTCGGGTCAGACGCACACGCTGTCCGGTTCGGGGTACAACGAGCGGCGGGCCGAGTGCGCCCGCGCGTGTCAGGAGCTCGGGATCAGCAGCCTGCGCGCGGCGACACTGGCGATGGCCGACAGTCTGTCCGAGCCGCTGAACCGCCGTGCGCGTCATGTGGTGACCGAGAACGGCCGCGTGGAGAGCGCCGTGCGCGCCCTGTGGCAGCGCGACCTGCCGGAGCTGGGCCGGTTGCTCGACGCGTCGCACGCAAGCCTCCGCGACTGCTACGAGATCTCCACGCCGGCCGTGGAAGCCGCCGTCCGGCGCCTGCGCGACGGCGGTGCCGTGGGGGCCCGGCTCGTCGGCGGCGGCTTTGGCGGCTCGGTGCTCGGTCTGCTGGCCCCCGGCGCGAACGCCCCGGAGGGGGCGATCGAGGTCAGCCCGGGCCCCGGCGCCCGACTGCTGAATTAGTTCGGTTCGAGCAGCGCGAGCAGCTCAAGCGGCGCGCAGACGATGAAGTCTGCGCCCGCGGCGTTGAGCTCGGCGCGCTCGCCCACGCCCCATGTCACTCCGATCCCCGGCGCTCCGTTGTCGTGGGCCGCCTCGATGTCGAACCGCCGATCGCCGACGACGACGGGATTGACCGCGCCCAGCTCGCCGACCGCACGGCCCACCGTCACGGATTTGGATTCGGGCGGCCCGGCCAACGCAGGGGCACACACGGCGGCGAAGCGGGCTCGGATGTCGAGCGCGTCGAGCAGCGGCTCGGTGAACTCGATCTCCTTTGCCGTGGCCAGCGCTAGCGGCACCGACAGCGCGTCGAGGACCGCGGCCATCCCGTCCACCAGCCGGGTGTGCGTGAGGTAGACGGCGCCGTAGTGTTCGTGGTAGGAGTCAGCCAACGCGGTCAGATCATCCGAGGCCCCTCCGGTCAGCAGCGCCAGACCCTCGAGCGTGGGTGGGCCGATCGCTGCGTCGAGTTCCGCGTCGCGGCGCGGCGGGTAGCCGTGTTCACGCAGCGCGGCGCGCAGGGCCATGCGCACCGGCTCGCGGCTGTCGACGATCGGGCCGTCGAAATCGAACACGACAGCATCGGGCGCAGGCGTCAGCGTCATCGGGTGTCGTATCGTGACGCGCCCAGTGGTCGTGCGCGTAAATACGCTTGCACCGAGAGGCGTTACCGGCGGCTGGCTCGCCAGGACGCAGGACCGACGGCGTAGCAGCGCTACGCCGAGGTCCGAGGACAGCCGGATGACGCGGGCGCGGTCCAGCCTGCGAGGCAGCATGCCGAGCGGGCCGCAAGCCCGCGCAAGAGGGCGCCGGGGACGACTCGAATGCGAGCGTATGTACGGGGGCAGCTAGATGGTCGATGCAGTTCAGCTCACATCCGACGGGCTCTCGCCCCAGGATGTGATCGCCGTCGCCCGCCGGGACGCGCAGGTCGCGCTTTCGGCCTCGGCGCGGGCGGCGATGGAGCGCTCGGCGCAGGTCGTCGAGTCGCTGACCGACTCGGCCGACCCGGCCTATGGGGTGACCACGGGGTTCGGGTCGCTGGCCACGGTTCGGATCCCGGCCGACCGGCGCGAGGAACTCCAGCGGGCCCTGATCCGCTCGCACGCCACCGGCATGGGGCCGCCGGTCGAGCGCGAAGTGGTGCGGGCGATGATGCTGCTCCGGGCGCGCACGCTGGCCATCGGCTACTCGGGGGCCAGGCCGCTCGTGGCCGAGGGCATTGCCGCACTGCTCAACGCGGGGATCACGCCCGTGGTCCCGGAGTACGGGTCGCTCGGGGCCAGCGGAGACCTGGCGCCGCTGGCGCACTGTGCGCTGGCGCTGATCGGCGAGGGCGAGGTGTCCGATCGCGACGGAGAGGTGCAGCCGGCCGCCGGCGCGCTGGCGAAGGCCGGGATCGAGGCGATCACCCTGGAGGCCAAGGAGGGGCTGGCATTGATCAACGGCACCGACGGGATGCTGGGAATGCTGGTCATGGCCGGCGACGATCTCTGGCACCTGCTCAGAGTCGCCGACGTGGCGACCGCGATGTCCGTGGAGGCGCTGCTCGGGACCGACCGCGCGTTTGCCGCCGATCTCATCGCGCTGCGCCCGCAGCCCGGCCAGGCCGCGAGCGCGGCCAACCTCCGCGCGCTGCTGGCCGACTCGGAGGTCGTGGCCGCCCACCGGGTCGGCGACCCTCGCGTGCAGGACGCCTACTCGCTGCGTTGCGCGCCCCAGGTCATCGGCGCGGCGCGTGACATGCTGGCGTACGCCGATCGCACCGCGGGGCACGAACTCGTCGCCGCGATCGACAACCCGATGATCATGCCCGATGGTCGGGTCGAGTCGTGCGGGAACTTCCACGGCGCACCGGTGGCGCTGGCCTGTGACACGCTGGCCATCGCCGCGGCTCAGGTGGGGGCGATCGCCGAGCGCCGCACCGACCGGCTGCTCGACGCCACGCGCTCGGCCGGGCTGCCGCCGTTTCTGGCCCCCGACGCGGGCGTCAACTCGGGGCTGATGCTGGCCCACTACGCGCAGGCGGCGATGGTGGCCGAGAACCGCCGCCTGGCCGTGCCGGCCAGCGCCGACACGCTGCCGACGAGCGCGATGCAGGAGGACCACGTGTCCCTCGGCTGGGGGGCGGCGCGGAAGTTGCGGCAGGTGGTGGCGAACCTCGGCCGGATCCTGGCCGTCGAGCTGACCTGCGCTGCGCGCGCGCTCGACCTCCGGGCGCCCCTGCGGCCAGCGCCCGGAACCGCGGCCGCGCTCGCCGCCGTGCGCGAGCGAGTCCCCGGGCCTGGTCCCGACCGCTTCGTCTCGCCCGAGCTGGCTGCCGTCGAGGCGATTGTCGTCTCGGGGCACCTGCTGGCGGCGGTCGAGGGGCGGGTGGGCGCGCTGGCGTAGCCCGGATCGCAGCCGCGCTGGCGTAGCCGTCGAGACCGCGCCGGCGCCCGCGCCCGCGCTGGCGTACGCGCGTCAACGTGAAACTCGACTCCGCCACCGGGGCGAGTTTCACGTCCACGGCGTGGGGCGCCGTCGATGTGAAAGTGGGCCACAGCGGTGCGGCGAGTGTCACGTCGACCGGGCCGGGCGCCGGGGCCGACCGGCGCCACCGCGGTCAAACCTCGAACTGCCGCAGCGCCGGATACAGGGCCCGGAACCGCTCGATCTCCGGCTGGTAGACCTCGACCCACTCGTCAACCGGCTCGATCCGCGCGCCCGGCTTGACCGTGGCCGCGACCGCCTCGTGCACGTCCGGCCACACCCCGGCTGCGACGCCACCGAGCAGCGCCGCACCGAACGCCGCGCCCTCATCGACGGCGACCCGCTCAAGCGGCAGCTCGAGTACCGAGGCGACGATCCGCAGCCACAGCTCGCTGCGCGCGCCCCCGCCCGAGACGCGACCGAGCTCGGGCTGGACGCCGAGTTGGCGCACGAGGTCCAGCGAGTCGCGCAGCCCGAAGGCCACCCCCTCGAGCACGGAGCGCACGAGCGCACCGCGGTCGTGGCGCACGCTGAGCCCGACGAACGCGCCACGGGCATCCGGGTCGACGTGCGGCGTGCGCTCGCCGGCCAGGTAGGGGAGGAAGAGAAGCCCCTCGCTGCCGGGCCCCCACCCGGCGGCGTCGGCCACGAGATCGTCGTACGCCGCCTCGGGCGCGGTGGTGTCGCGCAGCCAGCGCAGCGAGCCGGCGGCGGACAGCATCACGCCCATGGCGTGCCACCCGCCCGGCACCGCGTGGCAAAAGGCATGCACGCGCGCCTGGGGATCGGCGGCGTAGTGCGGCAGCGCGGCGAACACGACCCCCGATGTCCCGAGCACGATCGACAGCGGCCCAGGCTGGTCGACGCCCACGCCCAGCGCTCCGGCCGCCTGGTCACCCGCCCCGGCAGCCACCGGCACGCCGGCCGGCGTGGTGCCGGAGACGACGGGACTCTCGAGCACGGGCGCCAGCCAGTCCGGGCGCAGGTCAAGCGCGCTGAGCACCTCGTCGCTCCAGCGCCGGCGGGCGACGTCGAGCAGCAGCGTCCCCGACGCATCCGAGGCGTCGGTGGCATGCTCGCCGCACAGCCGCAGGCGCACGTAGTCCTTGGGCAGTGCGATCCGGGCGATCTGTCCGTAGATGTCCGGCTCGTGCTCGCGCAGCCACAACAGCTTCGGCGCGGTGAAGCCGGGCAGCGCTCGGTTGCCGGTGAGTTCGATCAGCCGCTCGAGCCCGACCGTGCGCTCGATCTCGGCGCACTGCGCGGCGGTGCGTTGGTCGTTCCACAGAATCGCCGGCCGCAGCACCTCGCCGTGCTCGTCGAGCGCGACGAGGCCGTGCATCTGGCCGCTCAGGCCGATCCCGGCCGGCGGCCCGGCGAGGTCGTGCAGCTGGGCCAGCACGGCCTCGGCCGCGCGCCACCAGTCGGACGGATCCTGCTCGGCCCATCCGGGTCGCGGCGTGGAGAGCGGATAGCCGGCCTCGGACCGCGCACGCACGGCACCGTGTGGATCGATCGCGACCCCCTTGACGCCGGACGTGCCGACGTCGATTCCGAACAGCGCCGGGCTCACGCCCCAAGCGCGGCGTACACGATCTCGTAGGCGCGGATCGCGTCCTTGTGCTGCTGCGCCTCGCGCAGCGCCGCGTCGTCGATCCGGCCCGCCACCTCGTCGATGAACCGCCACTGGAGCACCGAGCGGCGGACGGCGCCGGGCTGGTCCTCGGTGTAAGGGTAGAGATCGAAACCAAGCCGCTCGCCGGCCGAGCCATAGCCGCAGCGGCGCAGCTCGAGCGCCAGCTCGAGCGTCTCCATGAACGCGGTCGTGCCCACCATGTTGTCGTCGTCGAACGTTCCCCAGCCCGAGTTGGCGTGCAGGTGACCGAGCAGGCCTTCGGAGGCGAGCAGGGCGGCGTACTCGGGCAGGTGCTCGCCGTTCATCAACAGGTGCTGCCAGTCCATGTTGAGCTTTACGTTGTCTAACCCTTGCTGGCGCAGCTTGCCTGCCACGAACAGGCACATACCCATGTTCCGCATGAGGATCTTCATCGCCGGCTCGGAGTTTTTGTGCTCCAGAAACAGGTGCACGCCGTGACGAGCACAGATCTCGGCCGCCTCGCCCATACCCTCGATCAGCCACCGCCACGAGTCGACGTAGGGGGTCTGGAAGGGATAGTTGTAGCCCTCGCCACCGGGCCAGATGATCAGGTTGGCACCGAGCGAGCCGGCGAACTCCGCCGCGTCGCGCATGATCCGTCGGGCCTCGCCGCGTGTCTTCTCGTCTGGGTTGACGAGGCCACCCCGGCCGAAACGGGGGTCGAGGTGCAGACCGCCGGCGATGCAGTAGATGTCGTGGTCGCCGAGCGCCGCCTGAACGTCCTCGAGATTCTCGTGTGAGAGCTCGTTGGGGTAGTGGAACTCGTAGCCGTCCATGAGATCTCCAAGGCCCTCGACGGCGCGATGGACCTTCTCGGCCACCGGCTCGGGGGTGTAGCCGTGTGCGGGCTGGTAGCCAACCGGCACGAAGCGGGTGATCATCGGCCCGAACGCCCAGATGCCAAGACTCGTCTTCATTGCTGCTCCTCGTGCCGATTTGGGAAGGTCGATCCGACAGGCGTGCGACAGCGTCGGATCTTACGGCTGCCGGGCCACGTTAGCGATAACATCGCCCGCCAGTGAGGCTCGGAGCAAGGTCTCGGGTCGAGGGAGAGAGCATGGACCCGTCGAGGCAAAGAAAGCCGGCTCACCGCCGGCGAGCGGTGGTGATGGCCGACGTTGGACGGCGGGCGGGAGTGTCGCACCAGACGGTCTCGCGGGTCATCAACGACAGCCCCCACGTGCGTCCCGATACGCGGGCCCGGGTGCTTGCGGCGATGGCCGAGCTCGGCTATCAGCCCAATTCGGTCGCCCGGGCGCTGGTCACCGGGAGGTCGAACACGATCGGCGTGGTCAGCTTCGACACCACGCTGTACGGGCCGGCCTCGACGCTGCTGGCCATCGAACGCGCTGCCCACGGGGCCGGCTATTTCATCATCGTGGCCAGCCTCAAGGCGATGGACCGCCCCTCGGTAGCCGACGCCGTCGAGCGCCTGCGCCACCACCGGGTCGACGGGATCATGGTCATCGCGCCTCAGCAGAGCGCCGTCGACGCGCTTCTGCACCCGCCCTCGAACGTCCCCATGGTGGCCGTCGAGGCTGGACCGAAGGGGAGCGTCCCGGTGGTGGCCGTCGACCAGCGCGCCGGCGCGACGATGGCCACCCGACACCTGCTGGAGCTCGGCCACGAGACCGTGTGGCATCTCGCCGGTCCGGCTGACTTCCTCGAGTCGCGCGAGCGGCTCGACGGTTGGCGACGGGCGTTGAAGCGAGCCGGCGCGCCGGTCCCGGCGCCGGTCGAAGGCGACTGGAGCCCGTCCTCGGGGTACGAGCTCGGCAAGACGCTCGCCCGCGATAAGGCGACTACGGCGATCTTCGTGGCCAACGACCAGATGGCGCTCGGGCTCCTGCGGGCGATGAATGAGGCTGGTCGCGCGGTTCCCGAGGACCTGAGCGTTGTCGGGTTCGACGACATCCCCGAGGCGCCGTACTTCACGCCGCCGTTGACCACGATCCGCCAGGACTTCGACGAGATGGGGGCACGGGGTCTCAGGCTGTTGCTGGAGACGATTGAAGCCGGTGAGGCGCCCGGGTCGACTCGACGCGTGCAGCCGGAGCTCGTGATCCGGGCCAGCACGGCGCCGCCGCCGGACTAGCGTTCCGCGTGGTCGGCGTCGAATTCGGGGATTGACCGTCTTGCATGTGATCGCTAACATGCGCCCCCCACGCTGGCTGCTGCCGACGGCCGTTCGGGCGGAACGCTTGGCTGCGCGGGAGGAAGAGAGGGACTGCGATGCGATGTGCGCAGCGCTCGTTCGCACGTGGAAATTTGACCGCCTCCGTAGTTAGTGGCGACGGAGACGTGGTTTTACACGTATGCCTCTGGCGCACCAGCGTGAAAGCGTTGGCGGACGGTTAAGTCCGCTGGACACCGCCGGATGTCTTTGAGAGCGTTACTTTCAAACACGAGCCTTCAGCAACGGAGGGAGTGAGGATGTCGGACAACGAGTATTTCGGGGACGCCATCGAGCGTCTCGAGTGGGACGAACGTAAAGAGGACGACAGCCCTCACAAGAAGTGGCGGCAGTTCACCCGCCGCTCGGCACTGACCGGTGGCGCGGCCGGAATCGCCGCGATGGTCCTCGAGGCGTGCGGCGGCAGCAGCAGTAGCAGCTCGACATCGACGGCATCGGCGGCGGGCACCGGCAGCTCCGCGGCCGCGATCTTCGGTTCGAGCCAGAGCTACAAGTTCACGCTGGTCAACCACGTGACCACCAACACGTTCTTTACGCCGACGCAAAACGGTGCTGCTGACGCCTGCAAGCTCCTCGGTTGCAGCTATCAGTGGACCGGATCGCAGACGAGCAACGTGTCCGAGATGGTCAACGCCATGAACAGCGCGATCAGCGCCGGCGTGAACGGGATCGGCGTGTCGCTGGTTGACCTGCATGCGTTCAACGCACCGACGTCGTCGGCGTTGAGCAAGGGGATCCCGGTCGTGTCCTACAACGCGGACGCGGTCGACGCAAAGACCGGCGCGATCCTGAACCCCAGGCTCGCGTACATCGGTCAGGACCTGTTCGTGTCGGGTCAGAAGATGGGCGAACACATCGCCTCGCTGGTTCCGTCCGGCGACGTGGCGCTGTTCATCGCCACGCCGGGTTCGCTGAACATCCAGCCGCGTATCGACGGGGCGCTGGACACGCTCAAGTCGCACCCCAGCATCAAGACGCACGTTGTCGCGACCGGCGCCGCGATCCCGAACGAGAAGAACGTGATCGACTCCTACGTCACCGGTCACTCGAGCACCAAGGGCATGTTCGCGGTCGACGCAGGCAGCACGCAGGGCGTCGCGCAAGCGATCCAGGCGCACAACCTGAAGGGCAAGGTCAGCGGCGGTGGCTACGACCTGACCCCGATCACCCAGAATCTGCTGGCTGGCGGGTACATCCAGTTCACGATCGACCAGCAGCCCTACCTCCAGGGCTTCTTCCCGATCGTGGAGCTGTACCTGTACAACGTCAGCAAGACGCTGACCGGCATGGCCGACGTGAACACCGGGCTGAAGTTCCTCGACAAGACGACCGTGGGTCCCTACAACACCACGAAGAGCAGGTTCGAGGGCACCAGCACGAGCCCTGGCGTTACGAAGTCCTAACGCATAGGATGGCGGGTGCAATGTCGGTGCGACCGCTCATCTAGCGGATGGCTGCGACCTCGGAAACGCAGAGCCCGCAAACTCAGTCTCCGAAGGGCCCGGCCGGCGGCCGGGCCCTCGGAAGCGCCTTATACAACGCCGGGCGGGGCTTCCTGACCCTCCGCGAGGGCAGCATCATCGTCGTCACGCTGGTGACGTTCCTCTACTTCGCTGCGAGCACCAGCAACTTCGTCAAGGGCGACACCTTCACGTCGCTGCTGCCGTACTTCGCGCCGGTCGCGCTGATCGCCGCCGGCGAAGTGTTCGTGATGATCCTGGGCGAGATCGACCTCTCGGTCGGCGCCGTCTACCTGTTCACGCCGTTCATCTGGAACAAGCTCCACGGGACGGGGATCGGGCTCTACCCAAGCCTCATCCTGTCGCTGGTGGTCGCGATGATGCTGGGCGCGATCAACGGCTTCTTCGTCGCCTACGTCGGCATCGCGTCGTTCGTGGCGACGCTGGGGATGCTGTTCACCTTAGACGGGCTAACGCTGGTGATCTCGCACGCCACGCCCGTCCAGGTACCGGGCACGAACATCAGCGGCAAGCTCACCACGTTCTCCCAGATCTTCGGCGGGGGCACGTACTCGGAGCTGATCTGGGCGGTCGCGCTCGTGATCCTGTTACAGGTGGTTCTCAGCTTCAGCCGATGGGGGCTGTACACGGTATCCACCGGCGGTAACCGGCTGGGCGCGGCGGAGGCCGGCATCCGGACGCGTCAGATCGTGGTCCGCAACTTCGTGCTGGCCGCGCTGATGGCCGGGTTCACCGGGGTTCTCGAGGTGGTCCGCGTGACCACGGCGACTCCCGATCCGTCCGGGTCCAACACCTTGCTGCTACAGGTGGTCGCGGCGGTGATCGTCGGCGGCACGCTGATGACCGGCGGCGACGGCACGGTCGTCGGCGCCCTGATCGGGGCGCTGTTCCTCGGGCTCCTGACCGAGGGTCTGACGATCAAGGGCGTGAGCGCAAACTATCTGGATCTCTACCTCGGCCTGGCGATCATCCTCGCGATGACGCTGAATGTCCTCGTGCGGCGGGTGCGAACGGGGTCCGGCCGTGGCTGACCAGACGATTACCAAGGAACGAATCGTTGGCCCGGTCTCCGCGGAGGACGACGTCCTGCGTGTCGAGCACGTCGCCAAACGGTTTGGCCCAACCACCGCGCTGCGCGACGTCAACCTCCACCTCCGCAAGGGGGAGGTGCTGGGCCTGCTCGGCGACAATGGCGCCGGCAAGTCGACGCTGATCAAGATCCTGTGCGGCTTCCAGAAGCAAGACTCCGGCACGATGTGGCTCAAGGGCGCCCCGTTTGAGCCCAAGAGCGTGATCGACGCCCGCCACCACGGTATCGACACCGTGTTTCAGGACCTTGCGCTGGTCGACCAGCTGTCCGTCTATCACAACCTGTTCCTGCGGCGCGAGGCTGTGTTCCGGCCTATCCCGCTGCTCAACAACGCGCGGATGAAGCGCGCGGCGCGCAAGGCGCTGGACGAGATCGGGATCAACATCCCGCGGATCGACGTTCCGGTGGCCCGTCTCTCCGGCGGCCAGCGGCAAGCCATTGCGGTCGCCCGCACAGTCTCCGGCGACGCCGACATCCTGCTTCTGGACGAGCCGCTCGCGGCCATGGGCGCCAAGGAGGGCGGGATGATCCTCGACCTGATCGGGCGCCTGAAGGAAGAGGGCAACGTCTCGATCATCATGATCCTGCACAACTACGTCCACGTGTTCCAGGCCTGCGATCGCGTGAGCCTGATTCAGGACGGCGTGATCGCGCTCGACAAGCCGACCGCCGAGACGAGCGTCGACGAGCTCAACGAGATCGTGGTGGAGGAGTACCGGCGGGCTCGCCTCGCCGCACGAGCAGGCAACGGCGCCGCCCCCGCCGACGACGCCGCAGGCGCAGCTCCGCCGGCGCCCCAGTGAGCGCGTACTCGATCGGTGTCGACTTCGGCACCGAGTCGGGCCGGGCGGTCCTGCTAGATCTCGACAGCGGCGAGGACCTGGCGGTGGGGGTCGTGCCGTATTCGCACGCCGTGATCGATCGGACGCTGCCGTCAAGCGGTGAGCGCCTGCCGTCGGATTGGGCGCTGCAGGACCCAGACGATTGGGTGGCCGTGCTCGAGAACGGCATCGCCTACGCGATCGCGGAAGCGTCCGTCGACCCGAGCGATGTGGTGGGGATCGGCATCGATTTCACCTCTTGCACTGTGCTCCCGGTCGACAGCGAAGGGGTCCCGCTATGCAAGTATGAGCAGTGGCGAAAGCGCCCGCATGCCTGGCCGAAGCTGTGGAAGCATCACGCGGCGCAGCCGGTCGCCGACCGGCTCAACGAGGTGGCGCTCGAGCGCGGCGAGGAGTTTCTGTCGCGCTACGGCGGGCGGATCTCGTCTGAGTGGTACTTCCCCAAGCTGATCGAGCTGTGGTGCGAGGACCGCGAGATCTACGACGAGGCGCATGCCTTCGTCGAGGCCGCCGACTGGATCATCTGGTGGCTGACGGGTAACCAGCTGCGGCAGAGCTGCACGGCGGGCTACAAGGCGATGTGGTCGCCCGACGAGGGTCTGCCGTCCCGCGGCTACTTCGAGGCGGCCTATCCCGGTTTCGATACGCCGTCGGAAAAGCTCGGGCATCGGTTCGTGCCGCTCGGAACTCGTGCCGGCACGCTCACTGCGGATGCTGCCCAGGCCCTTGGCGTGCCCGACTCGATCGCCGTGGCTGTGGGCAACGTCGACTCGTTCGTGTCGGTGCCGGGCGCCGGCGTCGAACGACCCGGGGCCTACGTGATGGTGGTCGGCACCTCGATCTGCGACATGGTTGTTGACAGCCGGGAGGTCCGCCTCCCGGGTATCACCGGCGTGGTCAGGGACGGGATCCTCCCCGGTATGTATGGCTACGAGGCGGGGCAGACGGCCGTCGGCGACATGCTCGCGTGGTTCGTGGACACGCTGGACGGAGCCTCATACGACGAGCTGGAAGCGGCGGCGGCCCGGCTGGCGCCGGGGGAGACGGGGCTGGTCGCGCTGGACTGGTTCAACGGCAACCGCTCGATCCTGGCCGACGCCGATCTCAGCGGGGTGATCCTCGGGCTGACCCTACAGAGCGCGCCGGCCGAGATCTATCGCGCCCTGTGCGAATCGATCGCCTTTGGCAACCGCCGGGTCATGGAGAACTTCGAGGAACACGGTCTCCAGCTATCGGAGATCGTTGCCTGCGGCGGCATCGCCGAGAAGAGCCCGCTGATCATGCAGCTGCTGGCCGATACGACCGGCCGGACGGTCAGCGTGCCCGCCTCCAGCGAGGTGCCGGCGCGTGGCTCGGCGCTGTTCGGCGCTGTCGCCGCCGGGCACTTCGCGGACATCGGCAGCGCGATTGCCGCCACGCGTCCGGGGTCGGCGCGCAGTTACCGTCCGGAGCCGGCTCGCCAGGCCGTGTACGACGACGTCTACGCGATCTACCGCGCCCTGTACGAGCAGTTGGGTCAGCGCGAGGTCGAGCTGCTGCACGGTCTGAAGCGGATCCGCTCCCAACGCGGGGCGTCGTGACCGTGGCCGCCGACCTCGAGCGCATGCGCGAGGAGGTGCTGGCGGCCAACCTGGCCCTGCCCGCGCACGGGCTGGTGACGCTCACCTGGGGCAACGTCAGCGCCATCGACCGCGCCACCGGGTTGGTGGTGATCAAACCGAGTGGCGTCTCCTACGAGGCGATGCGCGTGAGCGATCTGACCATCGTCGACCTCGACGGCGACGTCGTGGCCGGCGACCGTCGACCGTCGACCGACACCCCGACTCACCTGGCCCTGTACCGGGGTTTCGCCGAGATTGGCGCCGTCGCCCACACGCACTCGACATGGGCGACGGCGTGGGCGCAGGCTCAGCGCGAGATCCCGTTGCTCGGCACAACGCACGCCGATCTGTGCCCGCACCCCATCCCGCTGACGCGGGCACTGACCGCGGAGGAGGTGACCGAGGACTACGAGGGCGCCACCGGGACCGTGTTGCTCGAGGCCGTCGGCGAGTGCGGCGCTGACGAGATCCCATGTGCCCTGGTGCGCGGGCACGGCCCGTTCTGCTGGGCAAGCTCCCCCGCCAAGGCGGTCGAGAACGCGGTGACGCTCGAGGAGGTCGCGCGGATCGCCTGGCTGACCATTGCGCTCGACCCGTCGGCGGCGCCGCTGGCGGAGCCCGTGCGCGACAAGCACTACCGCCGCAAGCACGGGCCGCACGCCTACTACGGCCAGCCTTGAGCGCGATCGTGATCGCCGGGGAGGCCGGCGCGCGGCTGGCTGACTACGTGCGCGCCGAGGGCTGGGACCGGGTGCTGGTCGTCGTGGACGCGAACACGCACGAGGTGGCAGGGTCAGGACTGGCGCGTGATCTGGGCGCGGCGGGCGTTCGCTGCCGCGAGTTCATCTTCCCCGAACGCCACGGGTTGCTGGCCGGGCTCGACGAGGTCGAGCGCGTTCGCGCACGGCTCGGCCCGGCGGAGCGGGCGGTTGCCGTCGGGTCGGGGGTGATCACCGACATCGTCCGCTACGCGTCTCACCTGAGCGATCGAGACTTCATCAGCATGCCCACGGCGGCGTCGATGGACGGCTACGCCTCGAGCGTCGCCGCCCTGCAGATCGACGGGGTCAAGGTCACCTACCCCGCGCGGGCGCCGGTGGCGATCTTCGCCGATCCCCGCATCACCGCGGCCGCGCCGGCCGAGCTCACGCGCTCGGGTCTGGGCGATCTGCTGGGCAAGGCCACCGCGCGGGTCGATTGGCTGGCCGCCCACCTGCTGTACGGCGAGCCGTTTGACGATGCGGTGGAGCAGCGGGTACTGGTCCCACTCGAGCTCGCCGCCGCGAACGCCGCCGCGGTCCTGGCCGGCGACCCGGACGCCGCGCTCGCGCTGCTCGAGGGCCTGCTCGAATCCGGCGTGGCCATGACGATCGCCGGCAGCTCGAGGCCGGCCAGCGGTTGCGAGCATCACGCGTCGCACTTCTGGGATCTGCTCGCCGCACGAGGCCGGCGCCGCCACGCCCCCCACGGGCTCCAGGTCGGCTACGCCACTGGCTTTGCCATGAGGCTTCAGCGCTTCGCCTTCGGTGGCGGCGTGACGCAGTTGCACGCGCCCGCGCCGGTGGTCGATCCGCTGAGCGCGGCGGCGCGCCAATGGCTCGGCGAGCCGACCTCGGAAATCGTCGGTGCGGTGGAGGAGAAGGAGCGCTTCGTCGCCCAGGGCATGACGCAGGACTGGGGCGCGGTCCGTGCGCAGATCGCGCCGGCGCTTGACAGCTTCGCTGCCGTGGAGCGCGCGCTCGGCGTGGCCGGCTTTCCCGCCGCTCCCGGTTACCTGGAGATAGACGAGGCCAGGCTGCGCGCGACCTTCCGTTTCGCGACGCGCCTGCGCGCGCGCTACACCGTGGTCGACTTCCTCGAAGGCCAGGGCGTGCTCGGGGACGCGATCGACACGATGCTCGCTAGCCCCGGGCGACCGGTCGGCGCGGATCGGTGATCCACTCGCTCCACGATCCCGCGTACAGCCCCGCTCGGTATCCGGCCAGCTCGAGCGCCAGCACCTCGTGGGCCGCGGTCACACCCGATCCGCAGTAGGCGCCCGGCTCATCGCCGGGTTGCAGACCGAGCGTCGCGAACGCCTTACGGAGTTCGGCTCCGTCGAGGAACCGTCCGGCCGGATCGAGATTCATGGCGGTGGGTCGGTTGACCGCGCCGGGGATGCGACCGGCCACCGGGTCGATCGGTTCGCGCTCACCGAGATAGCGCTCGGGGGTGCGGGCGTCGATGAGCCGGCCCCGCCGTGCCAGGTTGGCCGCCGCGAATGCGTCGAGCAGGGGCATCCCACCCGGATGAGCCACGAAGTCGCCGGGCGTGACCCGGGGCGACGCCGACTCGACCTCGACCCCGGCGGCCATCCACGCGGCCAGGCCGCCGTCCAGGACGGCGACGTCGGGGTGTCCGAAGTAGCGCAGGAGCCACCAGCCTCGCGCTGCCGCGGTGGCGTCGGCGGCGTCGTAGACGACGACGGCGCGGCGGTCGCTGACGCCGCTGGCCTGCATCGCGGCCGTGAACTCGCTCGCGCTGGGAAGCGGATGGCGCCCGTCCCGTCCGGGTGGGGCGGCCAGCGAGTGGTCGAGGTCGACGAACACCGCGCCCGGGATGTGCGCGTGCTCGTAAGCCTCTCTGTCGGGGCCGGTACCGAGGCTCCAGCGCACGTCGAGCAGCGACGGTGAGCTCGACTGCATCCGTGCGGCCAACTCGGTTGGCGAGATGAGCGGCGTCACCAACGGTGGTGGACGTGTTCGCGAATCAACCGGTCGTAGACGTCCCGGACGGCGGCCAGCTGCCCCTCGGTCAGCGGCGGCGCCGACCCGGCGGCCGCGTTGCCGCGCATCTGCTCGACGTTGCGCGCGCCGGGAATCACCGTGCTCACGCCGGGCTGGTCGATTATCCAGCGCAGGGCGAAGCGGGCCAGCGGAAGGTCGGGCCCGATCGCCTCGCGCAACTCGCGCACGGCCTGCAGCCCGGCGTCGAACGGTACGCCCGAGAACGTCTCGCCCACGTCGAACGCCTCACCATGGCGGTTGAAGGTACGGTGGTCCTCGGGGGCGAAGGTGGTGTGCTCGTCATAGCGTCCCGAGAGCAGGCCCGAGGCCAGCGGGACGCGGGCGATGATTCCCACCCCGGCCTCGGCCGCCGCCGGCAGCACCCGCTCCAACGGCTTCAGGCGAAAGCAGTTGAGAATGATCTGGACCGTGGCCACGTGCGGACGAGCGATCGCCGCCAGGGCTTGATCGCATGTCTCGACCGACACGCCGTAGGCGGCGATGCGTCCCGCGGCGACCATCGCGTCGAGCGTGTCGAACACCGTGTCATCGGTGTACACGCCGTCCGGCGGGCAGTGCAGCTGTACGAGGTCGAGGCGCTCAACTCCAAGGTTTGCGCGCGAGCGCGCGTTCCACGCCTCGAAGTTCGCGCGGTTGTAGTTCTCGCGCCGCTGCTCGACGCGGCGTCCCATCTTCGTGGCCACGAACACACCGGGGTGGCGGCGCAGCAACTCGCCGCAGAACTGCTCGCTGCGCCCGTCGCCGTACACGTCGGCCGTGTCGAAGAAGGTGATCCCTTCGCCGGCCGCTGCGTCGAGCACAGCCCGGGCGTCGCCGGGCGAGACAGCACCCCAGTCGGCCCCGAGCTGCCACGTACCGAGTCCGATCACGCTCACCTCGCGCCCCAGCCGCCTGATCGCTCGTTTCTCCATCAGAAACATGCTGGCAAATCGCGCGAGCGCAAGTCCGGTCACAATGCCAGTTGTGAGCGAACACGGACTCAGGGCGGCCGAGGAGAAAATGCGGGCGGCCGGCCATCACGATGAGGCGATCCGCAACTTCCGCAGCGCCTACGAGCGCGTCGACGGTGGCGAGTCGGCGTTCATCGGCAGTGACGAGCTCGAGCCGGCCCAGGATGTCTCGTCCTTGGATGAGCTGTCGGCCGAGCACGACACCGCCGCGCTCGACCGCTTCGTGACCATCAAGCTCAACGGTGGTCTGGCCACGACTATGGGGCTGCGAGAGCCGAAGTCGCTTGTGCAGGCGCGCGACGGTCGCTCGTTCCTGGAGATCATCATCGGCCAGACGCTGGCCCTGCGGCGCCGGTTCGGCGTGCGCCTCCCGCTTGTGCTGATGAACAGCGAGGCCACCCGCGAGGCGACCTTGAGGGCGCTCGGCGCTCACGAGGAAGTTAGGAGTGACGGGCTGGAGCTCGATTTTCAGCAGAGCATGATCCCCAAGCTCGAGGCCGACACGCTCGAGCCGGTGAGCTGGCCCAACGCGCCCTCGCTCGAGTGGACCCCGCCCGGCCACGGCGATGTGTATGGGGCGCTGCGTCGCTCGGGGATGCTGGCCGAGCTGCTCGCGCGCGGGTTTGACTTCGCGATGATCTCGAACTCGGACAACCTCGGCGCCACCTTCGATCCACGCATCGCCATGCACATGGTCAGCCACGAGCTGCCGTTCCTGATGGAGGTCGTCGAGGGAACCGAGGCCGATCGCAAGGGGGGACACATCGCGCGCCGGCGCGAGGATGGCCAGCTCGTCCTGCGCGAGACGGCGCAGACCCCCCCTGCGGACGAGGAGTCGTTTCGCGACTACCGGCGCTGGCGTTTCTACAACACCAACAACCTCTGGGTAGATCTCCGTGCGCTGTCCGCGCTGTTGGACCAGCGCGGCGGCGTGCTGCCACTGCCGCTGATCGTGAATCACAAGACGGTCGATCCCCGCGACGGTGACTCGACCCCGGTCGTCCAGCTCGAGAGCGCGATGGGTGCTGCGATCGGGAGCTTCACCGGGGCGGAGCTGCTGCTCGTCCCGCGTACGCGCTTCGTCCCCGTGAAGACGACCGACGATCTGCTCGTCCTGCGCTCCGACGTCTACGAGGTGTCCGACGGGTTGGTCATCGAGCCGGTACCCGAGCGGCGCGGCAGGCTGCCGTTCGTCGAGCTCGACAAGCGCTTCTATCGCCTGATCGACGAATTCGAGCGCCGGTTCCCCGCCGGCCCGCCGTCACTGCGCCAGGCCGAGCGGCTGGTTGTGCACGGTGACGTCACCTTCGGCGCGCATGTCGTCGTCCGCGGCGCGGTGGAGCTGACGGTGGACGAGCCGACGCGCGTCGCGGACCGGAGCGAGCTGTCCTGAGACGAGCTCTCAGCTGTCGTCGGTTGCCGCGTGGACGACGAGCACCGCGCACGGGCTCGCGTTCAGCACCTGATGGCTGACGCTGCCGAGGAGCACCGAGCGAACCTCGCCGCGCCCGCGGGTTCCCATCACGACCAGATCGTGGTCGCCCCGCTTGCGCTGGTCGAGGATTGCCTGGGCGGCGCGGCCGTGCACGATCACCTTGGTCACCGATACGTCCTCGGGCACGCTGGCCACCGCGTCATCGACCAGCTGCGTGTACTCGCGATCAGTCTCCTTCTCGAGCGCCTCGAAGTCGACACCGCCTGAGTACGCCGCACCGCCCAGCAGCCAGGCCGCCGGATCGGGCACGCACGTGAGGATGGTCAGCCGCGCATTGTTGGTTTTCGCCAGGTCAAGCGCTTCCGAGAGCGCGCGACCGGCGTGCTCAGAGCCATCGATGGCCACCAGGATGTTGCGGAACATGCACTGCAGCTTCGCAGATCGACGGAGCCCCCGACGTGTCCGCGCTGAGGAAGCCGGGCCGGTGGCGCGCTCAGCGCGGCGCCACCGGCCCGGGTGAGGTGGTCAGGAGCTGCTACGCGGGGCAGCCGGCTTCTTGGCCGCCGAGGAACGTGCGCTGCGGGCCGGCGTGCGCTTGGCCGCCGTGCTCTTGCTGGCCGTGCTCTTGCTGGCCGTGCTGCCGCTCGCCGTCCGCCCGCCGGACGACTTCGATGCCGTGGTCCGGCGGCTGCTGCGCGCCGGCGTGGCGGCAGCGACTACCTGCTCCAGGTCCTTCAGCAGCGTCTTGTTGGCTTTGCTGGCGTCGCGCCGTAGGGCTTTCAGTGCCTTGTCGACCTCGCGGTAGGCGCCCTTGGCGCCCCTGCCGAAGTCGGACCCGAGCGACTGAAGTGCCTTGCTCGCGTCGTCAAGAGCCTTCTCGAAGCGCGCGGTCGCGCGTTCGACGTCCCTGCGGCTGATCCCCTTCGTTGATGACGAGCTCGAGCGTGAGGTGGCTCGGCGCGTCGCTGGTTTCTTAGCTGGCGGCATGATTCTCCTTGTCGATCGGAGGTGAGATAGGGCTAGCGAGTTTGCGCATCGGTGAGCCTATCCCGAAGTCTCGATACTTGCCACCGGGCGCGCGTTAGATGTGTGCGCGCGACTGCTTCGCCTCGCGAGATTGAACTCCTTCGTGTCGGCGTCATGGGGCATGTTCTCCGGCGGCGATGTTTCCGTCGATCGATCCCGCGACTTCGACGCGCCCACTCTCGTCGACGAGCACGCCACCGTGTTCGGCCAGCACGTCGCGAGCGCCGCCCGGGCCGAGCAGCAGCGCCATCTTGCTCAGCGTCTCCGCCTCGAGCGCGCTGTCGGCCAGCGCGGTGACGGAGATCAACCCGCTCCACACGGGGGCGCCAGTGCCCGGATCGAGGAGATGATGTGCGTAGCTGCCGTCGGCCCGGCGCCAGATCCGCCGGTCCAGTCCCGACGTGGCCACGCCGCCGCGCGGGATGCGAAGGGAGCCGATCGAGCGCCCGCCGAAGGGATGCTCCACTGCGATCTCGAACGGCTCGAGTTGGGCGCCCACGCCGCCCACGGCGATGTCGCCCCCGCAGTCGATCGCGAATCGCGTGTAGCCGGACAGGCGATGCGCGACCGCATCGGCACACAGACCCTTGCCGGTTCCCCCGGTGTCGATCATCACGCCCGGCGGCCGGCTGATGATGCCGGCGTCGTGGTCGACGTTGATCTCGCGCCAGAGTTGATCGGGGTCCGGACGCGCCGGGGTTCGGGGCGGAGCCGCGGCCAGCGCCTCAGGCAGCGACGCGGGCCAGACGCCGTCGAGCGAGGCGCCGTAGCCCGCTTGCTCGAGCGCGCGCGCGAGCGTGGGCACGACCAGTCCCCCACTGCGATCCGCCGCCCACACTCCGGCGCCGACTGCTGCCAACAGCAGGGCCGACGACGGCACGCGCTCGCGGGGGTCGTGGTTGAGCGCGGTCAACTCGCTGTCGGGCTCGAAGCGCGAGAGCCGGTGCGCGAAATCGAGCACGAACTCCTGCTCGCGTTGGGCGGCCCGATCTGGCGCGACGGTTCCTGGAAGCAGCGGAGCGCCGATTACGAACCGGATGTCGGTCGCCATGGCGCGAAACGTCACGTCGATCGCGCCGCTCATCTGCTCGGGCGTGTTTCGCGGCGCTTCAGCCGCGCGGCCGGCCGGCACCGAGGCTCGGTGGTATCTCGTAGCGCTTCGACGGGAGCTTGGCCGACTGCGGCACGACGACAAGCCTCGTGCCGGCTGCTGCTCCGGCCCGCCTGGAATGCCTGGAGGCGAACGTCACCCGCACGGCCGAATAGCGCAACAGCGCGGCCCAGGTGGCGGCGCCGATCGTGCCGGTCCTCGGTAGTCGGTGAGCCGACTGGAACGCCTTCACCGCGGCGGTCGTCTTCGATCCAAACGAGCCGTCGATGTTCACCCGCTCTCCGGCTCGCGCGAGGTGCTCCTGAGCCCAGATGACGATATCGCCCTGGGAGCCCGGACCGACGCTGGCGTACGCCTTGTGCGCCTGGTAGCTGGCCAACGAGGCGAGCCGCTGGCTGATCGCATGCCAGCTCGTGCCCGAGAAGTCTTGCCACACCCACCAGCTGGCGTTGGGTGCGTGGTAGGCGCGTGCCATCTGGCGGAAGCGCCGAATCTGTCCCGGTGGCGGCGTGCCGGCGGGAGGGTCAGGGACGCCCTCGCCGATGGGGAAGATCTGCCGACGGTAGACACGGTTGTACTCGTAGGTGTGCGCGTAGACACCGTCCGGGCTGGTGCCGATCACATACCAGTACATCTGCGGTGCGTTGTACTGCGCTCCGCCCGGACCCAGGAACACCGAGTACGGGAAGGCGGGGTGGTAGTCGACGTAGGGCAATCCGGCCAGGGCCATCGGGTAGCGCGCGCCGACCAGACGGCGAAGCTTGCGGATGTACGTCTGGGCCGCGACGTACTTGCCCTCGTACTGGCCCTCGGCGTCGATCATCAGACAGTCGGCCCCGTTGCGTGCCGCCTGCGCCCCGACGCTGGCCTCCGCGCTGGGCTGGTTGCCGTACACGAACTGCCACGCGCACGCGTAAAGGCCGTGGCGGTGCAGCGTTCTGACCAGCGAGCGATTGAACTGCGACCAGTAGCTCGACCCGTCTCCGCTCTTGATGATCAGCGTCTGCACCTGATGGCTGCGGGCCTGGGCGATGATCGAGTTGACGTTGCCGCCGTTCGAGCTCGGCAGTTCCCAGATCCACATGCCGCGCACGGCCAGCGGGTTGTGCTTCGACACATGCCCGCCCCGATGCTTCTTCTTCTTGTGACCGGACCCGCCCAGGCCCGACCCCCCGGACGACGCCAGGGCCGAGGTCGCGCCGCCGAGCGCGAGCGCGGCAACGATCAAAAGCGGTATCCAGCGCGGCCGGCTCTTCCCCTCCTCACGCCGACCGCACCCGCTGCGGGCCAACAACATACGGCGACTCACCGTAGCGCATCTCCCGCCCCCCCGCACAAATAGCCCTGCTCATAATGCTTTTCTCAAGCCCGAGGCGTGGGTGTTGGGCTGGGCCACGGCTGCGCACGGCTGGAACGGATGGCTCCCTGGAAGTACCTCGCGGAACCCTTAGAGCCGATCGCCTGCGTCGGCGCGCACCGGTACTTCCAGGGGGCCTCCGTCCAGGCCGCTACTTGATGAAGAGAATCTCTGAGTACTTCGGCAACGGCCACAACTCGTCCGCCACCACCTTCTCGAGACGGTCCGCCACATCGCGCACGCCCGCCATCGCCGGGACCACCCGGTCGTGCATGTACTTGGCGTGTTCGAGCACGTCGTTGTGGGGCTGGTTATCGCCGAGGTTGGCCGCCTCGAGTTCCTTGATCGCGGCGACGAACTCGAGGATCAGGCCCTCGAGCTCGGCGATGAGCTCGGACAGCCGCGCGTCGCGGAGCACAGCGAGGTGGCTGATGGCCGCCGGCAGCAACATCGTGCGCGCGATCGAGGCCGCCGTCTCCGCCTCGATGTTGAGCTTGGTGACGTACTGCTCGGCGAACACCTCGTAGCGCGACTCGAGCTCGCGTGGCGACAGCACGCCGTACTTCTCGAACAGCCCGACGGTGTCCTTGTTGATCAGGTACGGGAGTGCGTCCGGCGTCGCGCGGAGGTTGAGCAGTCCGCGCCGCTCCGCCTCTGTGTGCCATTCCTCGGAGTAGTTGTCGCCTCCGAAGATGATCTGCTTGTTGGCCGCGTAGCTGCGCTGCAGGATCGGCGGCAGGGCCGCCTCGAGATCCTTGCCCGACCCCAGTTCGCTCTCCAGCTCGTCGGCGAGCGAGTCGATCGCCTCGGCGACGATCGTGTTCAGCACGGTGTTGGGCAGCGACAGCGACATGCTCGAGCCCAGGGCCCGGAACTCGAACTTGTTGCCGGTGAACGCGAACGGGCTCGTCCGGTTGCGGTCGCCACCGTGCATCGGTAGCGGCGGCAGCACCGGCGTGCCCAGGCCGAGGAACGACTCCGCCGTCGACTCGCCGGCCTCGCCGCGCTCGATCGCCCCGAACACCTTCTCGAGGCCGGTGCCGAGGAAGATCGAGATGATCGCGGGCGGCGCCTCGTTGGCGCCGAGGCGATGGTCCTGACCGGCCGAGGCGATCGACGCGCGCAGGAGACCCTGGTGCTTGTTGACCGCCTGGATGACCGCGGCGCAGAAGAACAGGAACTCGAGGTTCTGGTGCGGCGTGTCGCCGGGATCGAGCAGGTTCTTGCCCGTGTCGGTGCCCATCGACCAGTTGTTGTGCTTGCCCGAGCCGTTGACGCCGGCGAACGGCTTCTCGTGCAGCAGGCACACCAGCCCGTAGCGGCGGGCCACGTTCTGCATCACCTGCATGGTCAGCTGCTGATGGTCAGAGCCGACGTTGGAGTTCTCGAACACCGGCGCGATCTCGTACTGGTTGGGCGCCACCTCGTTGTGGCGGGTCTTGACCGGCACGCCGAGCTTGGCCAGCTCGCGCTCGGTGTCGAGCATGCAGGCCAGGATCCGCTCGGGGATCGACCCGAAGTAGTGGTCGTCGAGCTCGTGGCCCTTGGGCGGCTTGGCTCCGAACAGCGTGCGGCCCGTGGTGATCAGGTCCGGGCGTTCGAAGTAGTACTGCTCGTCGATCAGGAAGTACTCCTGCTCGGGGCCGACCGTCGTGAACACCCGCTGCGACGCGCTGTCGTTGAACAGCTGGAGCGCCCGGATCGCCGACCGGCTGAGAGCGTCCATCGAACGCAGCAGCGGGATCTTGTGGTCGAGCGCCTCACCCGTCCAGGAGGCGAACGCGGTGGGGATGCACAGCAGCGCGCCGTTGGGATTCTCGAGCAGGAACGCCGGGCTCGTCGGATCCCAGGCGGTGTAGCCGCGCGCCTCGAACGTCGCCCGGATGCCGCCGGTCGGGAAGCTCGAGGCATCTGGTTCACCCTGGATCAGCTCCTTGCCGGAGAATTCGGCCAGCGCCGTCCCCTCGCCCGTGGGGGCGTAGAAGCTGTCGTGCTTCTCGGCCGTCGAGCCGGTGAGCGGCTGGAACCAGTGGGTGTAGTGCGTGGCGCCCCGCTCCAGCGCCCACTCCTTCATTGCCAGCGCCACCGCGTCGGCCAGCGAGGTGTCGAGTGCCTCACCGCGAGCGAGCGTCTGCTGCAGCCGGCGGAAGACATCCCGGGGCAACCGTTGGCGCTGAACTGCGGGGCTGAACACGTTGGCGCCAAAGATCTGGTTGTCGGCGACGGTCAAGTCGGGGGCTCCGAGAGCGCCCCCGTTGGGGGTCCACTGGGCTGCGAGTACGTTCTGCTGGCGGATGCGAGGCATACGTTGGAGTTCCTTCCTAAGGCGTCTCGGCGGCGGAGACGCACATACGAGAGACGGCCTCGGGCTTGCCCGAGGCGTATGCCGAACAGCGTAGGGGATGTGACGCGCGCCGGTCACTATCCCTATGGCCAAACCCGGACATTGCGAATTCTCCCGAGGGCGAACGCCACCCTCATGAAATACTCGCGCCTATGCCCTTCAACGCCCGCCTCGCGCCCACTCTCTACGTACCCGCCTCCGACCGCTACGAAAAGGTCCAGTACCGCCGCTGCGGCCGCAGCGGCCTGCTGCTCCCACCGATCTCGCTCGGCCTCTGGCAGAACTTCGGCGACGACTTCCCGCTGGCCCACAGCCGCGCGATGTTGCGTCGCGCCTTTGACCTCGGGATCACGCACTTCGACCTGGCCAACAACTACGGGCCGCCGTA
The DNA here is from genome assembly GCA_963796885.1 of uncultured Solirubrobacterales bacterium. GTDB lineage: Bacteria > Actinomycetota > Thermoleophilia > Solirubrobacterales > Solirubrobacteraceae > Palsa-465. Next base: position 358,143 of record CAWCNP010000013.1, on the reverse strand, counting down.
CGGCAGCGCCGAGATCAACTTCGGGCGGATCTTCAGGGAGGACTTCAAGCCCTACCGGGACGAGCTCGTCATCTCGACCAAGGCCGGGTACGACATGTGGCCGGGACCCTATGGCGAGTGGGGCTCGCGCAAGTACGTGCTCGGAAGCCTGGATCAGAGCCTCCAGCGAATGGGCCTCGACCACGTCGACATCTTCTACTCGCACCGCGTCGATCCCGAGACGCCGATCGAAGAGACGATGGGGGCGCTCGACACGGCCGTCCGCTCGGGCAAGGCCCGCTACGCCGGCATCTCCTCCTACGGCCCCGAGCGCACTGAGGAGGCGGCGCGGATCCTGCGCGAGCTCGGGACTCCGCTGCTCATCCATCAGCCCTCCTACTCGATGCTCAACCGCTGGATCGAGGGTGGTCTGCTCGACGTGCTCGAGAGCGAGGGCGTCGGAGCGATCGTCTTCTCACCGCTGGCTCAGGGCCTGCTGACCGAGAAGTATTTAGACGGCATCCCGGACGATTCGCGCGTCAGGCGCGGCAACGCCTTCTCCGAGGGCATGCTCACCGAGGACAACATCAAGCGCGTGCGCGCCCTGCACGAGATCGCTCAGCGCCGGGGTCAGCGGCTCGGGCAGATGGCGATCGCCTGGGTGCTGCGTGACCCGCGCGTGACTTCGGCCCTGCTGGGCGCCTCAAGCATCGAGCAGCTTGAGCAGAACGTCGTCGCCCTCGACAACCTCGACTTCACTCCCGATGAACTCGAGCAGATCGATCAGCACGCCGTAGAGAGCGACATCAACATCTGGGCCCGGTCGAGTAGGTCCTAGCCGGTGTTGACGACCTGGCCGTTGTTGTTGACGTAGGACTTCTGCGGGTTCGAAGTGATCTTGACCTCGAGCGTGCCCCGCGGGATCCCACCGCCGTTCAGCCGCGCCTTGGCCTTGCCGTTCAGCCCGGCTGCGACCACGTACTGGACCTGATAGGTCCCTGGCACCACCGCGGTCACGGCCCAGTCGAAGGTGGTGCTCTTGCCGGGCTTGAGCGGACCGCGCGCCCAGGTGTTGGAGTAGGCGGTGACCGCGGCGCCGGCGCCCCCCTGCTGGCAGCTGTACCCGCACCGTCCCGGGCCTCGGTTGATGATCCACACCGGTCGCGAGTGACTGGCCAGCCCCGGCATCTTCAGATAGGTCGCGAACGCCTGCACCGCGGTGCCGTACTTGGGATTCGTGAGCGTCACAGCGATGTCGGGGATCGTGTCGCGACCGGTGTTGCGCACGACGATGACCAGGTGCGTGTTCTCGGCCAGGCGCTGGAAGGACGGGAAGGTGGCCTTCGTCACCCGCACGGGGAAAATCCCGCTCGGCTCGTTTGCGTCCTGCTCCTGGCCGCCTCCGCACGCGGCCAGCCCGAGGCCGGCGGCAATCGCGACCAAGACCCCGCAACTCCTCATTCTCCACCGGCTCACGGCCGGCTGAACATACCACGGGCATCCCGCCCCAGCGCCGGTTCTGGCGACAGTTCTGACTTGGTTATTCGCGGGTCGTTGCCGTAGGCTTAGGTCCCCGCGCGGTCGCGTGCCTGCGACGGCGAAGATTCCGGGAGGACAGAGAGAATTTGATTCGAGCAGTCGCCGATCGAACTTTCCTGCCGACCAAGAACGTCTTGGAAGAGGTCGGGAACATGATGATCCTGACCGCCAAGACGATTGCTTCCGCGATCAGACCGCCCTACCCCTACGGCAGCGAGTTCGTCGGCCAGTTCTTGTTCGCGATGAAGCTGTGCTGGTTCCCGCTGCTCATCTCGACGGTGGCCTTCGGCTACGCGGCACCCGGTTTGCAGGCGGCGAACTTCCTTGTCCTGTTCGGCGCGCTGGATCGCCTCGGCGGCTTCTTCGTGCTGGCCTCGATCCGCGAGTTCGCGCCGTTCGTCGACGCGATCGTGCTGGCCGGCGTGGCCGGCACGGCGATCACCGCCGACCTCGGCGCGCGCAAGATCCGCGAGGAACTCGACGCGCTTCAGGTGCTCGGCGTCGATCCGGTCAAGAACCTGGTCGTCCCGCGCTTCCTCGCGCTGATGCTCGTCACCGGGCTGTTCGACATCTACGCGCTGCTGTTCGGCATCTTCGGCGGGATCGTCGCCACGCTGGTCAACAACGCCCCGCTGGGACCGTTCTGGGCCACGTTCTTCAACAACGCCTCGACCACCGACCTGTGGGGCTCGGTGGTCAAGACCACGATCTTTGGCGCGATCATCGCGATCGTCTGCTGCTACAAGGGAATGACTGCGTCCGGCGGGGCGGAGGGGGTGGGGCGCGCCGTCAACCAGGCGGTGGTGATCGCCTTCCTTGGCGTGTTCGCGTTCAACTACGCGTTCACGCAGACGCTGCTGGCCACGCACCCAGAGATCACCACGATCGCGAAGTGAGCGCGCCCGGACGCTGATGGAAGGCCTGCTGGCAACACCTCGCGGCTGGATCGAGTCGTTCGGTGAGATGGTCAAGTTCATCTCGCAGGTGGTCGGCGAGGTGCTGCGGCTGCGGGTGTTCAGGTTCTTCGGTGAGGCGCTCCGACAGTCGGGGATCCTGATCATCTCCTCGACCCTGGTCATCTGGGGCCTGGTGTTCATCATCGGGCTCGAATGCGGCGTCGAGGGCGCGTACTTCGATCGGGCCAACGGGGTGCCCGCGTACGCGGGCGTGTTCGCGGCCTGGTGCGACCTGCGCGAGCTCGTCCCCTACGGCTTCGGCTACATGATGTCGGCCAAGATCGGCACGGGAATCGTCGCCGAGCTCGGATCGATGCGCATCTCGGACGAGATCGACGCGCTCGAGGTGATGGGCATCAGCGGCATGACCTTCCTGTGCGCGACGCGCCTGCTGGCCGCCTGGCTGGTGCTGCCATTTCTGTACATCTGCTCGATCGGCGCCGGCTTCTTCGCCAGCTATCTGGTGGTGGTCCAGCAGATCGGCGACGTCTCCTCAGGTGGCTTCTTCCTGATCTTCTGGCAATTCCAGAACCCGCCGGATCTCTTATTCAGCTTGATAAAGGCTATGGCGATGGCGACCGTCATCGTTCTAGTCGGCTGCTATTACGGCTATAACGCCAGCGGCGGTCCCGTGGGCGTGGGCACGGCCACGGCAAAATCGATGGTGGTGAACATCGTGTCCGTCCATCTCATCGGAATGCTCGGTACGCAGCTCTTCTGGGGCGCCAACCCGAGGGCACCAATCGGAGGCTGACATGGAAAGCGGGAGAGACAACCCAGAGACAGACGAGCCCGCCCCGCTCCACGACGAGCGGGAGCACGAGTCCGACGGCGCCCAGGCGACCGAGCCGGACCATGCGCCGGTGAGCGCGGAGGCGGGCGAACCCGAGGCTCCGCACGACGGCAACGGCGACCAGCCGGCCCCGCAGGAGCCCGAGCAGGGCGCCTCGCGCGTTTCCGTGGTCGATGAGCAACCTCCCCGTCCGGCGCCCCCGAAGGGGGCCAACGAGGAGGAGTACCAGTGGCACACCTACAAGGTGTATCCGTCGGGACGTCCCGATGCCGTCGAGTTCATCGACACCTACAAGGCGTTCGGACGGGCGCGAATCCTGCGCGGCCTGAACATGGGCCTGCCCGAGGGGATGGTGTCGATGATCCTCGGGCCCTCGGGGACGGGCAAGTCGGTCTGCATCAAGCACATGGTCGGCCTGCTGTATCCCGATGAGGGCGACATCCTCGTTCACGGCGAGTCGGTCCCGAACATGCCCGACGACGACCTGTTTGAGATGCGCAAGAAGTTCGGCCTGCTGTTTCAGGACGGGGCCCTGTTCGGCTCGATGAACCTCTACGACAACGTCGCCTTCCCGCTGCGCCAGCACACCGAGAAGGGCGAGGAGGAGATCGGCGACATCGTCATGCGCCGCCTCAACGAGGTCGGCCTCGGCGACGCCCGCGACAAGATGCCCAACGAGCTGTCGGGCGGGATGCGCAAGCGGGCCGGATTCGCCCGCGCGCTGGTGCTCGAGCCCGACATCGTGTTGTTCGACGAGCCCGACTCCGGCCTCGACCCGGTCCGCACGGCGCTACTCGGCGAGCTGATCCTCGAGATCCATCGCGACATGATGGAGGAGGCCAAGGCCAAGCAGAAGCCGCACCTGCCGACCTTCGCCGTGATCACCCACGACATCATGAGCGCCCGCCGCGTGGCCGACTACATCAACGTCCTGTGGAGGGGGCGGATTGTCGAGGCCGGCCCCGCCGAGGACATGCTCAATTCGGACAACCCCTTCATCCGCCAGTTCCTGGCCGGCGAGTCGCAGGGCCCGCTGACCATGGACTAAGGGGACACGCGGCGCCGTTTTCGTCACGGTCGCCGCGCGCCCGGTGGCGGTAAACGTGAAACTGGCGTCTGCGTGCTGGACCAGTTTCACCTTGACGGCCCCCAGCGCCGTCGATGTGCAAGTCGCCGCTCGGGCTGAGTCGAGTTTCACCTTGACGGTTGCGCCGCGACCAAAGCCAGCCCGTCGCCTGCGGTCGGTTATGGGGGCGGCCCTGCGGGGGCCGCCCTGTTTTTTCGCAGGCCGCGCTGGACGCGCGGACGCGGTTACCTTCGCCTACCAAGGCGCGCCCCCGATAGCCTGAACGCCATGAAGGAGAGGCTCGAGGGCCTTGCTCGAGCAGCGGCTCGGAGGCCAGTGCTGACGATCTCGATCGTCGTCGCCGCCGCGATCGCCGGCGGCATCCTCGCCCTGGGCCTCAAGCCATCGACGGGGACGGACACGTTCGTCTCGAGCTCGTCCGCCACCTACCGCGCCACCGCCGACGATCATCAGCACTTCGGTGGCGACGCCGTGATCGTGCTGATCCGAGAGCCGCTGACCGACCTCGTCGAGACCAAGGATCTGGCCACGATCACCTTCCTCGAGGCGTGCCTGGCCGGGCAGTACGTCGTGCCCAGCCAGCAGCTGCAGGCCTTCCAGCCCGCGCCCCCCGGCGCGCACGCGCCGTACGGCGGCTACGCCAGCCCGTGCGGAAAGCTGATGCGCTACAAGCCCGTCCAGGTCGTGTACGGGCCGGGGACGTTCCTGAACCGCGCCGTGGCGGCGGTCAACGGCGAGATCCAGTCGCTGCTCGAGTCCGCCCAGCGGCAGATCGCGAGCGCTAGCCAGGCGGCCGAGAAGCTGGCCCTCGCGCGCGGCCTGAGCCGTGCTCAGGCGCAGGCCGCGGCCAAGTCCGCCGGAGCGCTCGAGCAGCAGCAACAGCTCCAGCAGCTCGAGCAGCTGGCCCTCAACTCGGGGATCACCGGCGCGCCTCGGATCGACGATCCGCAGTTCATCCCGGCGATCGTGTTCGACAACAGCCGTGGCGTGAATCAGCCCAAGGCACGCTTCGCCTACCTGTTCCCGACCGCCAAATCGGCGCTGATCCAGGTACGTCTCAAGGCCAGCCTGAGCGACGCTCAACAGGCCCAGGCCATCTCCTGGATCCGCCAGGCGGTCCGCATGCCGATGTTCCGCTCGGCCCACGGTGGCACGTACACGGTGACCGGCGCGCCGGTGGTGATCAACGACCTGGCCTCGACGGTCACCGGATCGATCGGCGGCCTGCTGATCGCGGCCGTGCTGGTGATGGCGGCCACGCTGCTGATCGTGTTCCGCAGTCGCCTCCGGCTATTGCCGCTGGCCGTGGCGCTGGCCGCCGCCGGCATCACCTTCGGACTCCTGTCGCTGGTCGGCGGCACGCTGACCATGGCCTCGATCGCTGTGCTTCCGATCCTGATCGGGCTGGCGGTCGACTATGCGATTCAGTTCCAATCGCGAGCCCAGGAGGCCCAGCGATCACCGGAGGGCGAGGCAGGCGGCGCGCGCGCCGCGGTCGGACGGGCGGCGTCGCTCGGTGCCCCGACGATCGCCACGGCGGCGCTGGCCACGGCGACCGGATTCCTGGTGCTGCTTCTCTCGCCGGTGCCGATGGTTCAGGGCTTCGGCCTGCTGCTGGTGGTCGGAATCGTGGTGGCGTTCGCCTGCGCCCTGACCGCCGGTTCGGCCGGCCTGGTGCTGGCCGACCGTGACGGCGGCGCCCTCGGCGCCGCGATGCGGGGCGCGGGGGACATCCTGCGCGATGTGCTGGCGCCCGTGGGACGCGGCGCGGCCCGCGTTGCCGGCGCGTTCAGACGCCCCGCCATCGCTCTCGTCCGGGGGATCGTCGCCCATCCTCGTCGAGCCCTGACGGTCGGACTTGTGTTGGCCGTGGCCGGCTGGATCGCCGACACGCAGACGTCGGTTCAGTCCGACGTGACCAAGCTGGTGCCGCCCAACATGCCGGCTCTGCGCGATCTGCGCACGCTCGAGCGCGTGACCGGCGTCTCGGGCGAGGTCGACATCGTCGTCCACGCCAAGGACGTCGCCACGCCGGCCACGGTGGGATGGATGAAGAACTATGAGAACGCCCTGTTCAACCACTACGGCTACGTCGAAACCAAGGGGTGTGCGTACGCGACGCTGTGCCCGGCGCTGTCGCTGCCCGATCTGTTCTCGACCAGCGGCGGCGCGGGGCAGAGCTCGAGCGCGCTGAGCGCGTCGTCGATCAATTCGCTGCTCTCGGCCGTCCCGAGGTACTTCTCCCAGGCCGTGATCACGCCCGACCATCGAGAGGCCACGCTGGCCTTCGGAATCCGGCTGATGCCGCTCTCGCGCCAGCAGCAGGTGCTCGACTACATGCGCTCGCAGTTGCATCCGCCCCCGGGCGTGACGGCGCAGCTGGCGGGCATCCCGGTGCTGGCGGCACAGGCCAACGCGGCGCTGGCCTCGCCCGCGCATCGCATGCTCATGCTGCTGGCTGGATTGATCGCCGTGGGCCTGGTGCTTCTGGCGGTATTCCGCCAGCTCGAGCGGGCGCTGGTGCCCCTGATCCCGATCGCCTTGGCCACGGGCTGGTCGGCGCTGATCCTGTTCGCGATCGGGATCCCGCTGAACCCGATGTCGGCGACGCTGGGGGCACTGGTCATCGCGATCTCGACCGAGTTCAGCGTCCTCCTGTCCGAGCGCTTCCGTCAGGAGCGGGCAGCTGGCCACGAGGTGGCCGACGCGCTGTCTCGCACCTACCGGTTCACCGGTACCGCTGTGCTCGCCTCGGGCATCACGGCGATCGCCGGGTTCGGCGTCCTGGTCTTCTCGAACATAGCGATGCTCCGCGACTTTGGCTTCGTCACCCTGGTTGACATGTCGGTATCGCTCGCAGGCGTGCTGCTCGTGTTACCGGCGGTGCTTGTCCTGGCGCAGGGTCGCGATTCGGTACGCAGTGCCCGCGGCCTGCTCCGGCGTGCCAGAGTCCGCGTGGCGTGACCGAGACCCGTTCGGAGAATCCCGAGCCGCCGGAGAACCCGTCGCAGAACTCCGACTCCTCGCAGGACCCGGAGTCGCCGAGCGCATCCCCGGAACACCGGCTCGATCCCGACCTGGCCGCGGCCGCGGCCAAGCATCGCTCCGAGGCGACCCCGGCTCCGGCCATCGACACCCGGCCCTACCGATGGACGATCGGGATCTTCGGGCTCGTGCTCGTGCTGGGATTCTCGGTCTATACGTTCGTCTCCCACGGTGTGGGGACGGCCGGCGTGCCCGCGGGCCAGCGACTGCACTACTTCGTCGCCCCGCTGGCCACTTCGACGCTCACCGGGGATGCCAACGTGCATCCGCTCTGCGACCCCGTTCATCCCAACCCGCGGGCGCTGAACGTCTGTGGGCGCAGGCCGTTGGTGCTGGGTCTGTTCGTCACCGGCTCGAGCGACTGCGAGCGCCAGATCGACACGCTCCAGAAGGTCTCGGGCGAGTTTTCGCCCCGCCGTGTTCAGTTCGCCGCTGTGGCGGTACAGGCGGGCCACGGCGAGACTGCAGCCCTGGTTCGCTCGCACCACTGGACGATCCCGGTGGCCTATGACAGCGACGGTGCGGTGGGATCTCTATACGGCGTAGCCATCTGCCCGATGGTCGAGCTGGCCGGCCGCGGCGGAGTGGTCGCCGACCGGCTGATCGGAAATCGCTGGATCTCCCCGGCGGCGCTGGCCGCCAAGGTCCGCTCGATGCTGGGCGAGCATTGATGGTGCAGGGCGAGCTCTCCGCCGCCGCGGGCTTCGTCGATCCCGAGTTGCACGCCGAGTTCCCCGGGCTGCGGCTCAGCTGGCTGACTCGGGACTGCCGGCAGTCCGCCAGCCCGCCCGCGGTTCGTCAGCGCCTGAGGAACCTGTCCAACCGCTACCGCGGCGCAAATGTGGTGGCGATGCGTACCCAGCCGATCCCCCACGCGTACCGGTCGTTCTTCCACCAGGTCGGGGTCGATCCCGACGCCACGCGCATCCCCAGCGAGCAGGCCGCAGTGGACCGGTTGCTGCACGGGCAGTTTCGCTCCCGGAACCTGATCGACGATGCCCTCCTGATCGCCGTGATCGAGACCGGCGTCCCGGTGTGGGCGCTCGACGCCGACGCCGTCGAGGCCGGCGGTCTGGGGATCCGCCTGAGCCGCGCCGGCGATCGTCTGGGGTCCAGTGAGCACGCCCACCATCTGCCGCCGGGGCGGCTGGTGGTCGCCGACTCGGGCAGCGTTCACGCCGTGCTGTTCGGCGATATCGCCGCCGGGCACGGCGTCAGCTCGCGAACTCGCCGCATCGCCCTGTTCGCCGTCGGAGTCGAGGGCGTACCCGCGATCCATATCGAGGAGGCGCTGTGGATCGGGGTCGAGGTGCTGGGCGGCGGGACATTCCAACCTGGTACTCCTGGGTAGGCCCGGTGCTAAGCTGCCCTCGGCCACAAAGGAGGACGTGTTGGAGCTCCTTGAGCAGGTCATCGGTGAGTTGCATCCCCCCGGCACCTCGGTGCCGACCGTCCTTCCGTCGGATGAGCGCGCGGCTCGCCGCTCGCTCCGGGAGCAGATCGCCAAGCTCGAACGGGAGCTGGCCGACGCTTTCGTCACGACCTTTCAGATGGGCGCCCCGGCCATTCAGAGCGAGGCGTTTGGGGAACCCCGGCTGCTCGACCTGGGCGAGCTCGAGCGGGTGCGCGACGAGCTGGCCGAGCGGCTCCGTGGCTCACGTCAGACGATCAGCCGGCTGGCGGACGATCAGGCCGAGAAGCGACTCCTGCTCGAGCGCATGCTGTTGGAGCCGGGCAAGTACCGCTTTGTCCGCGTCTCGCGACAGGACATTGGCGAGCCCGGATGCGGCGTATGGCAGGCCAGGCCTCGGCTCGGGCTGATCGGGATGCTGATGGGCTGGTGGCAGGTCAAGCTTTCCTCCGGCTGTCCATTACGCCGGGGTCGCAGCTCGGCTGCGACCCGCAAGTCCAACTGATCTGACCTCGTGCACGGGGTTCGTGGTCTGCTGAGAACCGGGTCGGGCGCGATCCTCGTCGTGCTGATCATGTTCATCGGCAGTCTCGTGCTGTGGATCGGCACGCCGCTGGCCTGGTTGTGGATCGGCTCTCAGATCCAGGGCGCCACCTCGTCGCTCGGCGCGGCGCTGGGAGTGATGTTCATCGGCGTGGTGGTCAGCATCGCCCTACTGGCCACGCTGCTGTCGAAGCTCAGCAACGTCTACCGCGCCAATTGCCAGGCCCGAGGCCATGGCGACCCGGGCCACGTCGTCCTCGAAGGAGTGCTGGTGGTGAGCGCCGGCTTTACGCTGGCCGCGTTCATCGTGTGGTTCTTCCTCTTCGCCGGGGCCAGCCCGGTCCCCTTGGGCCTCAATCTCTGACAGCTGCCGGCGTGAGTGTCATCGGGCCCGCGCCCCCGAGCTGGCGCGGGACCGACGCGGAGGTGCAGCTAGGCCAGCGCGAGCTCCGGTTCGCGCTCGTGCCGATGCTCGGACTCGTGCGGCCGGGCCAGCTCGCGCACATCGGGCGACGGCGGCTCACAGGCCTTCAGCTGGTCGGCCAGCAGCCGCCGCTGTCGTTCCGTGAGTTTCCCGATCGTCTTGATCTCGCTGATCTGGTTACGGGCGAGGAACTTACGGCACTTCGTAATCCCCCATCGCCGCTGACTCATCAACAGCTCTCCGACCGACCAACTGCTCGCGGCCTCGGGGCACGCGATGATGACCTCGGCGGCGGAAATCTGGCCCTGCGCAATCCGGCGCTTCAATCCCGCCCGCGCGAGCCGAACCTCGTTGGCCCGCGCCAGGGCCTGCAACCGCTGCGGGCCCGGCGTCATCTCGGTGGTCTCGGTCATTTAGTCGTCTCTCTCCCTTTGATCGGGTCCGCGGCACGGACGCGTTGACCTGTCCGGCGGGCTACCGACGCGTCCCCCTGCGTCAACCATCGCCGGGCACTGCATGTTCATTTGTTACGGCCTAGTCGTAGGTCTCCGGCTGCGCCCCAGTCACGCTACCCCTCGTGACTCTTTTTGTTCGCCCGGCCGGCTGACCGTTGCCGAGAACCTAGCGCGAGCGACGCGATAACAGCAAGAACACATGTCCCCGAGGATGTGCTCCTAGCGTGTTTTTTTTCGCCGCCGTCCCTTGTGCAGGAGTGGACAAGCGAGAAACCCTGGGTTGGCCGGTTAGGTGGGTTCGGGGAGCGGCCCGTGCTCGGCCTCGAACGACCGCTTCGCGGCTCCGAAGATCTCCAGCGCCTGGTCCAGGGTGTTGCGATCGTGTGTCGCCATCACGCTCGTCCGGAGCAGCGCGCCCCCGGGCGGGACGGCCGGGTGAAGGGCGGTGTTGACGAACACGCCGCCCTCGTAAAGGGATTTCCACAGCAGGCCGGCGTTCCAATCGTCGCCCACCACGACGGGGACGACGGGCGTCACGACCTCGGTCCCGTCGGGCAGCCGCGTCGGGGCGACGACCCGGAAACCGAGCTCGCTCAGTCCGGCGTGGAGATAGCGAGCGTTGTCGAGCACGCGCGCGAACAGCGGTGGGCCTTCGTCTGAGCGGCAGATGCGGACAGCCGCCAGCGCGGCGCCGATCGCCGCGGGGACGCCAGCTGCCGTGAACATGAACGGCCGGGACTGGATGCGCAGAAACTCGATCACCTCAGCCGGCCCGGCGATCACACCGCCGCACGATGCGAGCGACTTGGAGAACGTGGCCATCCGCAGGTCGACCTGGTCTTCGACCCCGAGCAGCTCCGCCGTGCCCGCCCCCCGCGCACCCAGCACGCCCAGCGCATGGGCCTCGTCGACCATCAGCCGTGCCCCGAACCGCCGGCACAGCTCGGTGATCTCGCGCAGCGGGGCCACGTCGCCCTCCATCGAGAACACGCCGTCGACGACCACGAGGATCCCGCCACCGTCGCCCTGGGCCCGCTCGAGGGTGTGCTCGAGCCGGTCGATCCGGTTGTGGCGGAAGGCGCGGAGCTTGGCCCGCGAGAGGATGCAGCCATCGAGGATCGAGGCGTGATCGCCGGAGTCGGCGATCACCGTGTCCCCGGGGGCGAGAATCGTCCCGAGCGCCCCGAGGTTGGCCTGGTGCCCGGTGGTGAACACGAGCGCGGCCTCGGTGCCGAGCCACTGCGCGAGCTCGTCCTCGAGCTCGAGGTGCAGGTCGATCGTCCCGTTCAGAAAGCGCGACCCGGTTAGGCCCGTGCCGTAGCGATTGAGGGCGTCGGCGGCGCCCTGCTTGACTCGCTCGTCCCCGGTGAGCCCGAGGTAGTTGTTCGAGCCGAGCATGATCCGGGCCTTGCCTTCCATCTCTACGACGGGAAGCGTGGGTCCCTCGAGCACCCGGAAGTACGGGAGCATGTCGTGCTCACGGGCGGCCTTGAGGATCTCGAGCCGCTCGAACGTACGGGCCTTGGCGAAAACGTCGACTGAAGTTGACATGTACCTTTCCCGGCCGATATGGGGCTTGAAATCCGTCCGGTCGCCGGCAAGCGCGAGCTGAACACGTTTATCAAGCTCCCGTGGCGCCTCTATCGTAACGAGCAATACTGGGTTCCCCCTCTGTTGTTCGAACGCAGACGGTTCTTCGACCGCCGGCGCAATCCGTTCTTCGAGCACGCCGAGGCCGAGTACTTCCTCGCCTGGCGTGATGACCGCCCGGTGGGACGCATCACCGCCCACATCGACCGTCGGTTCAATCAGTTCCAGGGCCACGACTGGGGCATGTTCGGCTTTTTCGAGTCCGAGCCCGACCAGGAGGCGGCGTCGGCTCTGCTCGCCACCGCCGAGGCGTGGCTGCGCGCCCGCGGCCGCGATCGCATGGTCGGGCCGATGGACTTCACCACCAACGACGAGTGCGGCGTGCTGATCGACGGCCACGACCTGCTGCCGACGATCCTCACCAACTGGCATCACCGCTACTACCCGGAGCTGATCGAGACCGCTGGACTGAGCAAGGCGATGGACCTCTACATGTGGGACCTCAAGGTGCGTGAGCGCGACAGGGTCCACCCAGCGATCTGGCGGGCGGCGGCCGAGGTCGAGTCCAAGTACGGGATCACCGTCCGGCCGATGCGCAAGAAGGACATGGAGGCCGAGATAAACCGCTTCCTCGAGGTCTACAACGCCGCGTGGGAGCGCAATTGGGGGTTCGTGCCCCTCAGCGAGGACGAGGTGCGCCACTACGCCAAGGACCTCAAGCCGATCCTCGATGAGAACTGGGCCTTCGTGGCCGAGAAGGACGGCGAGACGCTCGGCGCCGCTCTGACCCTGCCCGACTACAACGAGGTGCTGATCCATCTCGGTGGCCGGCTGCTCCCCTTCGGTTGGGCGAAGGCCCTGTGGTACCGGCGCAAGATCGACCGGGTCCGAGTGTTCGCCCTGGGCGTCAAGCGCGAATGGCAGCACACCGGGATCGCGGCCAAGTTCTACGAGCTCCACTTCGACGCCGCCGAGCGCACGCCCCAGAGGGAGGGCGAGACGGGCTGGATTCTCGAGACCAACAAGTCGATGAACCGGGCGATGCGGGGTATGGGGGGAAAGATCGTCCGCACCTACCGGGTCTACGAGAAGATCCTTTGAACTTGACCGGCGCCGCTGTCACCATGCACGGTCCATGAGCGACGAACTCGATCGCGCCCATCAGTCCGAGGTCCAGGGCACCGAGGAGGTCATCGACGGCCTGCCCGTGGTGGCCAACGTGCGAGCGATCGAGCCCGCCTCGCGGATCGTGCTTCCTGCCGTGCAGGCCGCCGCCGCGGCGGTAACCGGATTTGTGGCCGGCGTGGCGACGGTCGCGCTCGTGCGTCGGGCCGGAGCCCGCAAGCCGGCCCGCGGCCAGCGCCGCACCCCTCGTCGTACGCAGGACGGGGTGCCGATCATTGCCAGTCGCACGTTCCTGGTCGACGTACACCTGCTGGCCAAGCCCAGCGAGTGAACGAGCTGGAGCTGCGGGTCGAGCTGCGGCCTTGCTGGCCATTCGCCCTCCCGCGCCACGGCGGTCTCGACGGCCTCATGCGGGTCCGTGGCGGGGTGGTCCATCGCCTGTTGCACGTCGGAGATGAGCCGGTGGTCGTTCGCGTGGCGCAAATCGCACGCGATCGCGTCCTGTTCGGCGCCAAGGCACGGGATCGGACCGCAGCCCAGTGGGGGATCGAGCGCATGCGAGCGGCGCTGGGCATCGATCGCGACCTGCGGGAGTTCTACGAGCGCTTCCGCTTCGATCCCCTGATCGGCCGAGCCGTCAGAGCGAATCCCGCGCTGCGGGTTACCGGCCGTCCGGAGCCGTTCGAGGCGCTCACCTGGGCCATCTGCGAACAGCTGATCGAGGCCGAGCGCGCGGCGGCGATCCAGCGGGCGCTGACATCGCGTCTGGGGCGTCGCTGCCCGACCTCGGGGTTGCGCGATTCGCCGTCCGCCGCCGTTCTGGCCGGGCAGGCGCCGGCGTACCTGGAGGCCTGCGGGATCTCCGCGGGGCGCGCCGTGGCACTCGTCCAGGCGGCGCGCGAGGTCGCCACCGGGCGAGTCGACCTCCACGGACTCGACCACGAGCGGGGCTGGCGTCGACTGCGGGCGATCCGCGGGATTGGCAGCTGGACGGTGCAGAAGCTTGCCCTCCAGGGCCAGGGGCGCCTCGACCAGATCCCCGCCGGCGATCTCGCCTACGTAAAGCTGGTCGGGTATCTGATCACCGGCGACCCCTACGCGCGGGCGACCGAAGCCGAGGTGGAGGAGTTCTTCGCTCCCTACGCGCCGTGGGCGGGGCTGGCCGGCGCCTACGCCTTGCGCAGCTCGAAGGCCACCGTCTCCCACCGCGCGCTGGCCAGCGCGGCACGCAAGGCCCTGGCGCTGTCGTAGCGCTCGGTTAGACGGCGGGCGTCGGCGCGGACGGTAAGCCGGTCACCGGCGAAGGGCCACGGCGCAAAGCGGATCGCCCGCTCGCCCGCGGGGGTCAGCTCAACCGTCACCGCGTCGCCGGCACTCGGGACGCCGTTTGCCGTGTACGGGGGCCAGTCCAGGCACACGGCCAGCGAGAGCGCGTCCCACGTCCAGATGAGGTCGCTGTTGCGGGCCACCTCCGTCGGGTCGGCGCCCAGCGAGCGGGTCAGCCGCTGATGAAGCCGGTGCTGCTCGTCGAGGTACGCGCGCACGTTCTCGGCCTGCTCAGGCTCGAGCGCGTCGAGGTTGCGCTGCTCGTACAGACGCGTGCCGTGCATCGAGACGAGCAGGGCGGCGTAACGGCTCTGCGACAGCAGATGCCGGGGCGCCTCGCGCCACAGGCCCAGGTGCACCTCGATCGGCATCTCGATGAACGACAGCGGAAGGCCGGTGGCTGCGTTGCGATCAGGATCGAGGTCCCACATCGCCATGCCAACGTCGTGCTGTTCGGCGGCCAGGCACACCTCCTCGTGGGGCTCGACCACCCCGAACTGCTCGTTGCCCCACGCCCGCGCCAGCTGGCCGGAGATCCAGGCATGCGATGCCTGTCCGATGGCCAGGACGCCACGGTCGCCCTCGTCGCGCAGAACCACAGGGGAACCGTAGCTTCTCGATCCGCGGCCGAGGCTAACCGACGCCGACTGCCCGGCCGGCGGCGCGTCGGGCCCGTGTTTCCTCGTGCGAGATCCCCATTCGGGTGCGGATGTGGGCGAACAGGGCGAGCAGATCGGCGCACCACACACTCGGGTTGTCGAAGCCGCGCTCGCGCGAGTAGCGGGTGGGCAGGTAGCCGCCGCCGCACGTCTCCCGCTCTGGGCAGGCACGGCACCCCATGGGCAGCGGCATACCGTTCATCACCGAAGCGTGGAGGCTGGAAAGGTTGGCGATCTCGCGGAAATCCGCGCCGTGGACGCTCAACTCGGTATTGGTCATCCCGTCCGCGACACTCCGAAGCTTGTCGAGTCCGTGGATCGAGCCATCGGTCTCGACGGAGACGAAGCGGATCGCCGGGTTCCCGAGGCTGTCGAGCTGCGTCCGGCCGCCCAGGATCACCCGCCCGATCTCCCAGAACTCACGGATCCGCACGTCGATCGTGCTGTTGTCCCACCAATCGTCGAAGATCGGAATCAGATAGTCGGCGCACGGGGTGGGGCCGAACCTGTCGTGGATCGGGCCGATCGTCTCGTATGTTTCGGCCGGCAGCAGGTAGGCGATTGATTTGCAGCCCAGGTCGAGGAAGTGATGGTGGATCCGCAGCGGATCGGCGCCGAGCTGGACCACCGACAGGATCGTGAACGGCACGCCGGCAGCGTTCAGCCGCTCGATCCCGCGGGCCACCGCGTTGTAAGAGCCGCGGCCCTTGTGATCCACCCGGGCGCTGTCACTGACGTCCTTGGGCCCATCGAGGCTGACTCCGATGGTGACCTGGTGCTCGCGCAGGATGTCGATCCACGTCCGATCCAGTCGCGTTCCGTTGGTCTGGACCGAGAGCTCGACCCGAGCGAGGGGACCCAGCCGCTCGCGGGCCTTGGCGCACATCGCCGCGAACCTGGCCGGACGCACGAGCGTCGGCTCGCCGCCATGGAAGATGATCGACACGCTGCGCTGCCCGCTGCGCGCCAGGTGCCGGTGGATCCGCTCCAGCGCGGCATCGAACGTGTCGTGCGACATCAGCGCCGGTCTGGCCCGCCAGCTCGTGTCGCCCTTGTTGTAGACGTAGCAGTACGAGCAGTTCAGGTTGCAGCGCGAGGCAATCTTCAATATGAAGGGGCTGAGCGCCGGAACCCGCTCGAGCCCGTCATCGGCCGCCCTGGGTCCGGCGGGCAGCCGTGTATCGGTTCTCTGCGCTGTCAGGTAGCCGGCGAGCCCGTCTCGCTGAACATGTGGGCCCCCGGGCTGTCGTTGAATGCGTTGGCCGGCGGGCTGTCGTTGAACGCGTGAGCCTTCGGTGCGTCATTGAAGGCGACGCGGTCGCTGGTCGTTTCGCGCTCGATCGTGGCGGCGAAGGCATCGCGCACGAGCGGAGCGCCACCAACGCTGGAATTCGACAAGGGATCCCCCTTCTGAGGTCAGTTTTCGTGTCGGCGACGCAAGACCCTAGCCACGCCCCGCCCCTCGGTCAAACATGATGGCAAGATCTGCGGCTTGACGTCTGGGGTGCCGCACATCGAGCAGCGTGAGCGGAGCGCTTCCGAGGTTCGCGCCGCAATCGGCGCCGCTCGAGATCTGGCGCTCGTGCACGGGCTCGGAAACCTGGGCGATCAGCTGATCCTGGAGGGCACGCGTGCGCTCCTCAGCGACCGTCTCTTCCGCGAGATCGCCCTTGAGGAGCTGGGCCGGAGCGAGGGGGATCTGGCACTGATCATGGGCGGTGGTGCATTCTCGGCCGCCTATCACGAGTGGGCGCGGTGGGCGTTGCAACTCGCCGAGGCGCGCTTCGATCGCGTGATCGTGCTGCCGAGCACGTTCGATGTCTCTGTGCGAGAGGTGCGCGAAGTATTGGAGACGACGACGGCGCTCGTGTTCGCGCGCGAGCGGAAGTCCTTCGCGGCGATTCGCGACCTGTGTGACGCCCGGCTGGCCTTCGACGCGGCGTTTCAGTACGACTTCGCGCCCCAACGGCGCGACGGCTCGGGAGTCCTCAATGCCTTCCGCACGGACCGCGAGGCGCCCGAGATCTGGCCGCTGCCCCGGGACAATGCCGATATCTCGCTCACTGCCGGCGGCCTTGAGGAGTGGCTGGAGGCCATCGCCGCCCATGCCGTCGTGCGCACCAACCGCGCGCACGTGATGGTCGCCGCTGCGATGCTCGGGAAGTGCGTCGAGCTGGGGCCGTGTCGGAGCGGCAAGCTCGAGGCGATCGCCGAGTATTCGCTGGAAGGCTTTCCAGTCGAGCGGATCGAGTGGGAGCCGCCGACGCTCGCGCTGCCCCCGCGCTCCCGTTCGGCGCGCCCGCGGGTCACCGCCGTGATCGTCGCCGGCGAACGGCTTGGACAGACACTGGCCGCGGTCGAGTCCGCGCTGGCCGATCCCCACACCACCGCCCTGGTCCTCGACGGCTGCTCGCCGCCCGATGTTCGAGCCGGGCTCGCAGCTGCCGCCGCCTCTGAGCCCTGCGTCGAGCTCGGGCACGGCCGCGAGGCCGAGCTGGCTGGCATCGACACCGACTACACGTTGCTGCTGGATCCCGAAGCCGAGCTCAGCGCCGGCGCGGCCGCTCACCTGGTGGCGCAGCTCGACGGCGAGCCCGATGCGCTGGCGGCGACGCCCGCGGTCCGAGGTGGTGTTGCCCATTGCGGCGGCGAGCTGCGTGAGTGGGGCGAGGTCGTCGACTTCCGCCTGCCTGCCCAGGCCCGTTCGTGCGACTGGGCGCCGTTCCACGCCCTCCTGGTGCGCCGGGGAACCTTTGCCCAGTTCCCGCTCGACGCGCTGACCCCGACCGCGTATCGGGATCGGGAGTGGGCCTACCGGATCCAGCAGCGCCACCGGGATGCGTTCCGGGCCTGCCCCGACGCGCTGGCCGTCCTGCACAGCCCGCCACCAACCGATGCGGTGGACACCTCGACGTTTCATGGGCGCTGCCTGGCCCTGCCGAGCCTGATCGCGCTGGCCCGCTTTCACGCCCGCCACGGCCGGGTCCTGCGGAGCGATCTCGTTCGCGTGTTTCCCAGCCTGGAGGGCCTCGACTCGTCGTTTGACGTCCCGGCGGCGCGGCTGCTGCTGGTCGTGCTCGATGAACTCGGACCCAGCCGCTTCCTTGCCCTTTGGTGTGAGGAAAATCTCGACTCGGTGATCGGGGCAGGACGGTTGGAGCAGCACGCCCTGGCGGCTTCGGCGGAGGCCGAGCTGGCCCGCGCGAACCGGCGCCTCGACGACATCGCGCGCTCGCGCATCTGGCGGCTGGCGGGAAGCTACTACCGGGCGCGGGCGCGGGCCATGAAGCTCGCCCACACGCTCCGGGAGCCGTGACCGCGCGCCGGTTTTCCCACTCGGTTCGTCTCCACGAGCCGCAGGTCGGGCGCCACGAGGTGGCGTTCCGATGGGACCTCACCCCGGCCACCGCCCTCTATCAGGCGGACGGATTCCGGCTGTCGTTCCCGCCCGAACTCGATCTCGCGGCCGTGCCGCCGGGGCTGTGGCTCCGGCTGGCGCTGCTCTGTCTGCATCCGCACTGGGCGCTGCTTGCACCGTGCCGGGTCGAGCTACCCCATTACCTGGGGCCCGCCGAGCGCGAGTTCTGGCTGCGGATGATCGACGTGGCGGCGCTGCAGATCGAGGCTTACGGCGGCGCGATGGTGCCCGGGCGGGCCGTCGAGCTCTTCGACGACGGGCCAGCGCTCCGCCCCGGGCCGATCGCCGGAGCCGGCGCACGCGCCGCCACCGCGTTCAGCGGCGGCAAGGACAGCCTGCTGCAGGCCGGCCTGCTTGCCGAGCTGACCGACCGGCCGCTGCTGGTCACGACCACCTCGCCGGTCCCGTGGGCGCGCGATCACGTCGGCGCCGCCCGGGCCGAGACCCTGAGCGAGATCGACCGCCGGCTGCCCGTTGATCTGGTCGAGGTCCGCTCGGACTTCCGCGCCTGCTGGCGCAACGAGTTCTCGGGCAACGCCGGATGCCTGATCACTGTCAATGAGCTGACCGACGTGCTGCTCTACCAGGCGACGACGATCGCCGCGGCGGCCGCCGCGGGTATCGGGCGGACGCTCCAGGCCTCGGAGGCCGACCTGCAGTACAACGCCTCGCGCCGCGGTCAGGTCATCCAACACGGTCACTTCGCCTCCGCGGCGCCCACGCATCTGGCGGTGAGCGCCATGCTGCGTCCCTTCGGGATGAGCCTCGGCTCGCTGACCTATCCGCTCCACATGCAACAGGTGCAGGGGCTGCTCTGGCGCCGCTACCGACACCTCGCCGATCTTCAGTTCTCCTGCTGGCAGGCCACCGGAGCGAGCCGTGCGTGCAGCAGGTGCGGTCAGTGCATGGAGGTCGCGCTGGTGATCCTCGACGAGGGCTTCTCGCCCACCGAGGCGGGGATCGACCCGATCGGACTGATGCGCGAGTGGGGACCTCCGCGGCCCGGCTACTCGACCGCCGGCCGGCCCAGCCTCCACCCCTCCCGCACCGGGCGCGACAAGTTCACGCGCATTCTCAGGCGGCTCTCACCGGAGCAGGTGGGCGAGATTCTCGCCGCCGATCCGGCCTGTGCGCGCGACGGCAAGGTCGACGAGGCGGTGGCCGCCTACCGTCTCTTCCGCGCTCGCTACCTCGAGCTCGAGGTTGACCCCGAGCCCGGATACATCGAGGGCTTTCTCGAGTTTGTCGACGACGACCTCCGACCCGCTCTTCGTGCGATCTACCACGAGCAGTTCGACCTGGCCGACGAGCACGAGTTCGGGCCGATGGTCTCCCGGTCGCGCTCGCTCGGGCGCTGGATCGCCGCCCCGCTAACGCGCGGTCGCGCTCACGGACCCTGACCCGCCAGGAGCTCGTTGCTCGAGGCGTCGACGACGGCGTTGGGATTTGAGATCAGATGATGATTCAGCATCCACTGCCCGTACGCGTTCCATTGCGAGGAGTCCTGCCAGCCCCACGGATGCCCTCCGCTGGGGAAGAACACGGGCAGTGAGGCGCGGACGCTGGCCCGCTGGAAGCTCGGGTCCAGGCCGGGGTTCTGGCTGACGAGGTTCGCCACCGCGGCCGACGGGTCGCGCCGCGCCGACTCGTAGCCTCGCGCGAGGGCCTGGACGAAGCGGCGGACCACATCCGGGTGATTGGCCAGCATGGCCCGCTTGACCACCAGCACGAGCTCATCGTAGGTGGGGACGCCCACCTGATCCATGGGAATCACATTGGGGTGCTTGCCGCGCTGGGCCAGTTCGATCGCCTCGACGTTCCAGTAGGCGCCGAGCGTCGCGTCGACCCGGCCGGACAGCATCGCCGGGACGAGGTTGGAGCCGACGTTGACCTCCTTGACCGAGCTGGCCGGCACGTGGGCGTGGGCGAGGATCGTGGTCAGGTAGGCGTGCTGGTATGGAATGCCGGCCGTGCCCACCGTCTTGCCGCGCAGCTTCTGGGCGTTGGTGATGTGCTTGGAGCCGATCGACATGATCGAGGTGAGCGGCCTCTGGACGATGGCTGCCACCGAGACCAGCGGCATGCCCTGGTTGCGGGCCAGGAACACCTCGGGTTCGTAGGAGATCGCCATGTCGACCTTACCCGCGTCCAGCAGCTGCAGCGGGGAGGCGGGATCCGACGGCACGCGCACGTGGACGTCGAGGCCGGCGCTTTTGAAGTCGCCCTCGGCCAGAGCCTGATAGAGGCCGACGTGGTCGGCGTTGGGAACCCAATCGAGCATCAGTGTGACCGACTGCGTGCTGCCCGGGGAGGCGGTCAGGTTTGTCTTCTTCTCTCCGCACGCGGCGAGCACGAGAGGCAGGACCAGCACGAGCGGGGCGAGACGTTTCATCGATCTCCTCGGGGTTGATAGGCCCACGGCAAGGCAAGCCGCTCGGCCACGGTCAGAAGGGCGAACAGGGCGATCGCGAACAGGGACAGGATCACCACGGCGGCGACGCTGCGCGCGCTGAGGAACTGGTTCTCGGACAGCAGGATCTGGAAGCCGAGGCCCGACGTGCCCGTGCTCGACCCGCCCGCCTGCTCGGCGAGCACCGCGCCGATCACCGCCACGGCGACGGCGATCCGCGTCCCCGTGAAGACGCCCGGAAGCGCAGATGGAAATTCGACGAGGCGGAATGTCCGGGCGCGAGGCGAGTCGAACGTGCGCATCAGCTTGATCAGGTCGGGATCGACCGCCGCCAGGCCCGCCATCGTGGTCACCACGATCGAGAAGAACGACACCAGCGCCACCACGACGAGCTTGGGCAGGATCCCGAAACCCAGCCAGAAGACGAGGACCGGCGCGATGATCACGATGGGAATTGCTTGCGAGGCGACGAGCAACGGGTAGAGCGCCCGTCGGAGCGTGGCCGAGAAATGCATCGCGACCGCACAACCCAGACCGGCAACGGCGGCGACCACGATGCCGAGCATGACCTCCTTACCCGTGACCAGGAAGTTGCTCCACAGCAGCGCGTGGTCGGTGTAGAGCGACTTGGCAACGTCATGGGGCGGGGGCAGGACCGACGGATCCACGCCGCCGACGTCCACGTACACCTCCCACAGGCCGATGAGCAGGACCAGAAGTGCCAGTGCCGGGATCCAGCGCAGCCGGCGCCTCATCCCCTCACCCCCAACGCCTCGAGCGCACGCTCGCGCAACTCCACGACGGCCGGATCCGTGCGCTTGCGGGGTCGCGCCACCGCCACCTCGATCTCGGCCACCGCCCGACCGGGGCGCGGCGACATCACCACCACGCGGTCGGCCAGCACGGCCGCCTCCTCGACATCGTGGGTGACCAGCACGACCGTTCGCGATTCGAGTTCGAGGGCATGCGCGAGCCAGCCCTGCATCTCCGCGCGGGTGATCGCGTCCAGCGAGGCGAACGGCTCGTCGAGCGCCAGCACGGGCTTGCCGGCCAGCAGCGAGCGCAGGAACGACACGCGCTGGCGCATCCCGCCCGACAGCTGGCTCGGTCGCGCGCCCTCGAAGCCATCGAGGCCGAAGCGCTCGAACCAGGGCGCGGCCGCTGCGCGTGCCTCAGCGCGCCGCACCCCCTTCGCGCGCAAGGCGAGCGCGGCGTTGTCGATCGCGCTGGCCCAGGGCAGCAGCAGGTCGCGTTGAGGCATCAACACGGCCGGCTCCGCGCGCACGATTCCCGAGTCGGGTGGTTGAAGTCCGCAGATCAACTCGAGCAGGGTCGTCTTGCCGCACCCGCTGGGGCCGACGACGGCGACCACCTGCTCGCGTTCGGCGCGCAGTGACATCCCCTCGAGGGCTTTCACCTCGCCGCGTCGACCGGCAAACGTGCGGCTCACGACCTCGACACGGACCCCACTGGGTCTTTCAAGATCGCGAGGCTCCTGGACGGGAGCCTCGATCATGTACTTATCGCTCCCTCCGCGGGCATTACCCCACAGGTTCGAAGGGTCAGCGCCGGGTCGCATCGAGGGCGTAGGGCGCTATCTCAGCCGGCTTTCCCGCCAGCCCCCCTGGGTTGTCATTTGCTGTCCTGATGCTACCGCGCCTGCCGTGTGCGCTAACGTCCCATCTGTGGGGATGAGCAAGAGGCTCTGCTGCACCTTCGCATCAGTGGTGGCACTCGTCGTGTTGATGACGTGCGTCGCACCTGCCGGCGCGCGCCAGAGGTTCCGCCCGCGGATCGGCAGCCTGATGGGAATCGTTCCGCCGTACAACAAGGACGTCGCCGCCGGGACGCCGGTTCCGGTCGTGTACCACGGCGGCCAGGTCATGCGCGGGGTCACGATCCACACGATCTTCTGGGCGCCAAGCGGCTTCCACTTCGACGGCCCGCCGACACCCGGCGTCCTCGGGTACGAGCCGATGATCCAGCAGTTCTTCGCCGACGCGGCACATGACTCGGGGTCGAAGTCCAACGAGTTCTCGGTCCTGGGCGAGTACCCGGACCCGGCGCCGGGGCTCTATCAGTTCGCCTACCACGCGGGCACCGACACGATCGACGACACCGACCCGTACCCGGCCAAGAGCAAGCAGTGCCCGTCCCCGGCCGGCATCCCGACCTGCGTGACCGATACGCAGCTCCGGCACGAGATCGACAAGGTGATCCAGACCCACGACCGGGGCGCCCGGGGCCTGCACAACATCTGGTTCATCATGCTGCCGCCCGATGTCGACACCTGCGACGTCCTCGGCGACTGCGGCACGACCGCGTTCGCCGGCTATCACTCCCTGTTCAACCTGGGGCATGGCGTCACGATCTACGGCGCGATCCCCGACCCGCTGATCGAGTTCACGCCGCCACCCGGCGATGACCCCGAGGGCAACCCCGAGGCCGAGAGCACGATCGACACGCTGGCCCACGAGACGGTGGAGGCAATCACCAATCCCGTCGGCGAGGGCTGGATGGACCCGAACGGGTTCGAGGTCGCCGACAAGTGCGAGTTCCCCGAGTACGGCAGCCCGCTCGGGTTCGCCGCCAACGGCTCGATGTTCAACGAGGTGATCAACGGCCATCGCTATCTCAACCAGGAGATGTGGTCGAACGCCCGACGCGGCTGCGTGCAGCGGACAACGAGCACGTACTCGGCCCTTCCGCTGGCTCGCGTGACGCTGCGCCAGTTCAGCCCCTCGGTGAGTGGCAACATCGGCGCGCACCGCGGCGGCGTCGGGGTCCGCGTCGGTCTGATCCGCGGTGCCGACGTCCTGGTCGGGGCCGCTCAGACGACGACGCACGCCAACGGGAGCTGGGGCCCGGTCACCCTGCGGGGTCCGAGGGGCGGGCTGGTGGCGCCCGGCGACGATCGCGACTTCGTGCTCGTCGAATACGGCGCGCACGGCCCGGCGCCCGATGAGATCGCCACCGGTGACGGCGGCAACCCGTTCACGCTGTCGGGCTGGACCGGTTGGTTCGACCTCGACAACGGCTACCGGCTGAGCGCAAGTTCGGCGCAGGTCTCCCCCTGCGAGCAGACCGGCGTCCTGGGCGTCAGCGTCAGCAGCCACGCCACCGCCCCGCCCGACGACTGGTGTAACGGTGACACCGACGTCGCGCGCGTCAGCACCCCCCACATCTCCGCCAATACGCGGGTCACGATCTCGAGTGTCGACAATCGCGCCGTCACGCTGGACAACCCGAACGGGGCGCTGGTCAAGCTGATCGTGCCCGCCGGGGAGCCGGGCAGCGTCTCGGCTCTCGGCAACGGCCAGATCCTGCTGTCACCGGGGGGATTCCCCTCCTGCACGGCCGATCTCGGCGGCCAGGCCGTACGCTGCACGGGCCTGCGCCCGGGCGCGCGTTACCGGATGAGCGGGCGCAGCGCCAAGGCCGACACGAGCGGGGCGACGCGCTTCTCGGGCTTCGCCCACTGGCTGCGCGGCGGTCTCGCACTGGCGCTGAAGAACAGCGGCGGCCGGGTGCTGACCACGCTCCACGTGGCCAACCTCAGGGTCGACATCGACGGCCGGCAGACCGTCGTGGCCGGCGGCCACTGCCAGCCGGGTGCCTACTACGGGCCTCCGCTGAGCCACCCGCCGATCAGCGGCGGTATCGGCTTCGGCGTCGGCGGCCACGGGACGATCTGCCCGGCCAGTGGAAGCGCCGCCGGCCTCTCGACGCAGCACATCGAGCAGAGCGATGACCTCAGCGGCGGCGAGACGCGGACCGAGGTGCCCGAGATTGAGCACGCCACACCGGCGGACGGTGACACCGTCTATGGACCGTTCATCGCCTTCGCGCGCAGCGGTCTGCCCGGTCCAGACGGCTCGACCTTCGCCACCGGCGCCCGCATCAGCCTGACGGTGACGCCGACCCGCTCCCAGCGGGTCGTGTTCCGGGCCGCCAACGTCGACACCCGCCGCGGGGTCGCGGTCCACCGCCTGCCGCAGGGCGCCTACGTCGCCCGGTGGGTGGTCAGGGACGCAGGCGGCGACACCCGCACCGTGAAGACGGACTTCGTCGAGACGAAGTAGCGCGCGAAGTACCCGCGTGTAGGGAGGCAGCGCGAGGCGAGGTCGTGGTCCTCCCGAGGTTCGTGTCCTCGGGTGTCGGCGGGAAGCCAACCGCCGTGTTCTCAACCGTGAACGTGCAGATCGTTGACGGAAACGGCAGCACCGTGAGCACCAACGGCGAGGGCAACATGATTCTCGGCTCACCGCCAAGCTTGTGTCGGGCGTCGTCAAGTTCACCACCGGCTAGCCGTTTGTCGATTCGCATCGAGGTGATGCCTGTGCGCAGGTTCATGGCTGCAGCCGGCGTGGTGATGACGTCAGTGGGGGCGGGGGCGACCGCAGCCTCGGCCATGGTCGACGCCGCTTCGGCCGGTGGCGGCGTACGCGGCCACGTGAAGGCCCAGGTCTTGCCCGCGGCGAGGGCGATCACGGCCTACATCCGCCAATCCCACGCGCGAGCTCGCTGGGCGTCACACGCCGGGCGACGCTGTTCAGTTATTGCTGGACCGAGACGTTCCCTGGCGGTGGCGAAGGCACTTGTGCTGACGGAAGTCCCGGCGACCCCGCACCTACGCTGCGGTGGCGCCCGGGGCAAAGATCTTCGCTTCTTTCTCGAACGCCGACGTCGCGGCTGACCTCGGCATACATCGCCGCTGACAAGCTTTGGGACCCGTGCCTACGCCACTATCGGCTGGGTCAACGCCTTCACGAACTCCTCCAGCTGGTCCGTCCGCCAGCACTCGAACGCGGTGCAGTATTTCTCGTAGGCGGCGATCACGCTGTCGCCGTAGTTCCAGTACAGCCGCGGCTCGGGATTCAGCCAGAAGGTCCGGCCGGCTCGAGCCGTGATGGCGGCGAACACGTCCTCGCGTGGTGGGCGACCGTTGGTGCGCGCGTCGCCGAGCACGATGACCGTGGCCCGGGGGTGCAGCTCGTCGACGATCAGGGCCAGGAACTCGGTCCACACGCGGCCGTAGTCGGTGTAGCCCGAGATGTCGGCCACGCCGGCGTCGCGTGACACGGCCTCGCTGGCGGCGCGGAAGTCACGCTCGCGCTCGAACACCTCGGTGACCTCGCTGATCCGCTCGATGAACACGAACGAGCGCAGCTTGCGGAACGCGTCGTGCAGCGCATGCAGGACGCTGAGGAAGAAGGTGCTGGCGCTCGTCACGCTGGTCGAGACGTCGCACAGCACGAAGATCTCGGGGCGCCGCGGACGCTGAGGCCGGAACTTCAGCTCGATCGGAACGCCACCGCTCTGCAGCGAGGCACGCATCGTGCGGCGGACGTCGACGTGCGCGTGACGCTTGCGCCCCTTCAGCTCGTGACCCTGCGTGGCCAGCCGGCGCTTGAGCTGCGCCACCACCTTATGCACCTGGGCCAGATCCTGGATCGGTCCGGTCGGCAGCGCGCGGTCGAGCTCGTTCAGGGGGCGCTTGGGCGGCAGGCTCGCGGTGCGCTCGATCAGATCGCGCTCGAGCTCACGGCGCAGGTGCTGCTCGAACTTCCGCAACTGGTCTCGAGGGACGCCGTCGCGCCGGGGGTCGTCCTGGGGCAGGTCAGGCTGCGGCTCGGCGCGCAGGCCGAGCGCCCGGCGGATGCGCTGCACGTCGACCCCGAGCACGCCGGAGCCCTCGCCGCGCCCGAACGCAGCGATGGCCAGCCGGGCCAGGTCGCGCATGGCGGCGTCGGAGCCATCCCGCAGCGCCGCCGCGATCTGCTGGCGCAGCGTGTCGACGTCGATGTCCTGGTCTGAGCCGTCACCGGCCGCGGTCTCCTCCGACACGCCCTGGCGAGCCGCCTCGGCCTCGGCCGCGCGGAAGAAGAACCGATCGAACACGAGCTCGAACACGCGACGATCCTCGGGCGACTTCGCGATCGTCGCGGCGAGTGTCTCCTTGAAGTCGTCCGGTTCGGTCCACGGGACGTAGCCCAGCGCCTCGAACGCGTCGAGCATCTCGGACGTGCCCAGCGCCACGCCTTCCTCGCGCAGCTCCTCGGCGAAGGCCAGCAGCTGGCCCTCGAAGCCACCCGGCGTCTGCTCGGGGATCCCGCCGTAGATTGCCCTCGGGCCGGTTGGGCCGCTCGGGCTAGGCGGCGGCATCGGCCGCGGGGTCGAGCTTGACTCCCACACGCGCCGCCACGGTGTCGAGATCGGTCCGGTGCTTGACGATCACGCTCATCGTGTCCCTGAACACATCCTGGTTGATGTCCTCGGCACCGAGCAGGAGCAGAGCCCGGGCCCAGTCGATCGACTCGGCGATGCTCGGGGGCTTCTTGAGGTCAAGCTCGCGGACCTGATGGATGATCTCCACCAGCTTGCGTGCGATCTGCTCGCCCAGCTCAGGCGAATGGAGCCGGACGATCTCGAGCTCGTGCTCGAGGTTGGGGTAGTCGAGCCACAGATACAGGCAGCGGCGCTTGAGCGCCTCGGTCAGCTCGCGAGTGTTGTTCGAGGTCAGCAGCACCACCGGCTGCGTGCGCGCCTCGATCCGCCCCAGCTCGGGGATGCTGATCTGGAAGTCGGAGAGCAGCTCGAGGAGCATGGCCTCGAACTCCTGATCGGTCTTGTCGATCTCGTCGATCAGCAGGACGACGGGCTCGGGGCTGGCGATGGCGGTCATCAGGGGGCGCTGGAGCAGGAACTCCTCGCCGAAGATGTCGTCCTGGACGTCCTGCCAGCCTGCGGCGTCCGACTCGGTCTGGATGCGCAGCAGCTGCTTGCGGTAGTTCCACTCGTACAGCGCCTTGGCCTCATCGAGGCCCTCGTAGCATTGGAGGCGGATCAGCGTTCTCTGCAGGTATCTCGCCAGTGCCTTCGCGAGCTCGGTCTTGCCCACGCCCGCCGGCCCCTCGACCAGCACCGGCTTGCCCAACTTGGTGGCCAGGAACGAGACCAGCGCGGTCGATTCGCCGGGTAGATAGCCGACGGATCGCAGCCCGTCGGAGACGTCCTGTACTGAAGCGGGGCGCTCTGCCATGGCCCAAGGATAGGGTTCGCGCGTGGTCATGCTTCTCCTGGCGGCTCAGTCATCGCACATCGGGCTGTTCACGGTGGCGTTGGTTATCGGGCTGGCAATCGGCGTACTGGGCCACATTTCCAACTCGCGGTGGCTGATCATCACCGGCATCCTGATCATCGGACTGGTCAGCGCGTACTTCAGCTTCGTGCTGCAGCCGTCGGGGCGGTAGGCGTTTGTAAAAAGTGTGTGCCAGCGGGGCGGTGGCGGGGCGGCCGTGGTCCAGACTGGGCGCATGGACGGCTCGAAATCCGGTCGTCAACGTGAAAGTCGACCAACACAGGGAGG
Organism: uncultured Solirubrobacterales bacterium; assembly: GCA_963796885.1. Lineage (GTDB taxonomy): Bacteria > Actinomycetota > Thermoleophilia > Solirubrobacterales > Solirubrobacteraceae > Palsa-465. The sequence goes on along the minus strand of CAWCNP010000013.1, from coordinate 330,014 downwards.
CGAGATTCACATCGACGGCGCCCCACGCCGTCGATGTGAAACTGGCACCGAACAACCCGGCGAGTTTCACGTCGACAGGCGGGTGGTCGCGCACGCGGAGCGGCAGTTGGGCAACGTCAGCCGCGAGCAGCTTCGCGACGCTGGGCTGAGTCAGGCTGCGATAGACCATTGGGTTCGACGGGGGCGGCTGTATCTACGGCACCGCGGCGTCTACACGCTGGCCGGTCAGGCGCTTCCTCCGTTTTCCGCCGAGATGGCTGCGTTGCTCGCCTACCTCCCCAATGCCCTCATCAGCCATGCATCCGCTGCCCACGTGTGGGGGATTCGCCCCGACCCGGGGTGCGCCGAGGTCACGATCATCGGACGACACACGAGGAGTCGTCCAGGCATCCGCGCGCACCGCGTAGACAGCCTCGCCAGTCGCGACGTCCGCCGGCACCACAACATCCCGCTCACCTCGCCGGCCCGGACGCTCATCGACGTCGCGCCGGCGCTTGACGACCGCGAACTCGAGCTCGCCCTCCACGAGGCGGTCGCGCTCAAGCTGCTGTCCGTCAGCCGTCTCAGGGCCGCTCTCGACGACTATCCGCGCCGGCGGGGCTCGGCGCGACTCGCCGAGCTGGCGCGGCAGTCGACCAGCACGGCCACCCGCTCGGGCGGGGAGGAAACGCTGTTCGGTCTGATCCGCCGTTCCCGGATGCCACAGCCGCAGACCAACGCTCGGATCGGACAGTGGAGCGTCGACTTCTACTGGCCCGAGCACCGGCTGGTGGTCGAGGTCGACGGCATCGATTTCCACAGCTCGCGCGTCAACATCGAGCGCGACCACCGCAAGGATCTCGAGATGCGGAAGCTCGGGATCGACGTGATGCGGTTCGTCGGGCGCCAGGTCAGGCGCGAGCCGGAGATGCTCCTGGTCACGATCGCGCGCGAGCTCGCGCTGCGCGAATCGTCCTAAGGGTTGTCGGCCGGCGGCTTGTCGCCGGGCAGGGGAGGCTCGGGTCGGTGCGCAGCCCGTATCCGGACGCCGGCGTAGGTGAGCAGTCCCGCGACGGCCAGCGCGACGAAGATCCCCCACTCGATGCCCGAGACCTGCGTGCCCACGCCCTGCACGCTGACGCTCGGCTTGTCGAAGATCCGCCACACGATCAGCAGGCAGGCCCAGCCGCCCGCGGCGGTGACCACGCCGCCATCGCCGCCGGGGAGATGAAACGCCCGGCCCTCGGCGCGCTGGAACAGGAGCACGAGGACGCCGGCGGCGACGAGCAGGACGGCGGCCTCGACGAATGAGAATGCGCCCCAGCCGGTCAGCGATGCACTCAGCTCCTGAGGCTTGGGGCCGGTGGCGACCACCGTCTCCTGGTACCAGGGCAGAAACAGGGCCGCGATCAGTCCGATCGAGGCATACGCGGCCAGCCGCCGTTCGGACGGGAGGCCGCGCCAGGCCCGGAACAGGCGCTCAAACCCCGATCCGGCGCGTTGTGCGGCGCCGGGAGCCGTCGAGCTCTCATCCATAAGGGTTGGCAGTCCAGATCAGGGCCACCCGCTCGATTGTAGGCGCAGGCCCGACGGCTAGGAGATCGGGATGTCCTGGACCCGCGCTGGCGCGGAACGTCGCCTCTCGGACCGCTCCAGATACCAGTCGATCAGGGCGCGCATGGCCAGCAACAGCTCGCGGAGGGCCTCCAGCAGACGCCGCTCGAGCTCGGGCGGAATGAGCTCGCGCACGGCGCGGACGACCTGGGCCAGCAATTCGAGGTCGCTGCGCGTGTCGCCCTCGCCGTCGCTGGCGGGCACCTGCCACCCGGCGGGAGGCGGCTCGGGGCCGTCGCCCGGCCCGTGTGGCGCCCGAGTCTCTCCCGGACCCTGAGCCTCCCGGGGCCCCTGCGCTCGTCGGGCCGCCGCGGAAGCCGCCTCGGCCATCAGCCGCTCGGCCGCCTCGGAAGCGCGATCGAGTCGCTCCTCGAGCCGGCGCAGGGCGTCGTCGGGGGTGCTTTCGCCGCGCGAACTAGCCTCCATTGAAGCTCACCTCCAGCGCGCCTTCCTCGAAGCTGGCGCCGGTCGGCTGAAAGCCGGCCAGCGCCGCGGGGAGCATGATCGTGCGCCGCTGGCCGTCCACGCCCACGATCAGCTCGAGGCCGATCTTCTTGAGCGAGATATCTCCCTTGCGAGCGAAGGGGAGCGCCAGGCGCAGGCGGGCGCCGTCCTCACCCACCTCCAGCTCCTGGGTGATCGCGTCGTGAAGCACCGCCACCGGGTCATGCTCGCCGAAGAGCTCGCCGGCCAGACGGTCGAGCATCTCACCCCCGGTGACCTCCTGGTCGAAGTACGGCGCGCAGAGCACCGGGACAGGCCCGAACGCGGAGCGCACGAGCTCGAGGTGCTCCTCCTGCACCCGGCGCCAGCGCGCGAAGTAGTCGCCCACGTCGCTGGGAAAGATCCGGTTGACCACCACCGCGTCGGTCAGATAGCCATACAGGTTCAGATATGTGAACGTCCGCATCGCCTCGCCGATGACCATCTTGTCGGGGTTCATGACCAGGCGGATCGTGCAGCGGGCGCGATCGCGGAGGATCTCGTTCATCTCGATCAGGTTCTTCGAGAGGCGCTGGATGTCGGCGAACACGGCCTGGCTGGGCATCGGGATGTCGAGCAGCGAACGGGCAAGCGGCCGGGCGGCGGCGAGAATCTGGCGCTCCATCGGGAACACCTTGTCGATCCACCAGCGCGCAACGTCCGGGAACGACAGCAGCCGCAGGGTCTCCCCGGTCGGCGCGCAATCGACGATGATGGCGTCCCACTCGTCGCGATGGTGCTGGGCCTGAAGGGCCAGGAGGGAAAACAGCTCGTCCATGCCGGGCGGCACGGTCAGCTCCTCGGCCGAGATGCGATCGACCCCGCGCTCGAGCAGCAGCTCGCCGAGCCAGTCCTGCACTCCCGCCCAGTGACGCTCCATCTCCTCCTGCGCCCTGACCTCGAGACCCCACAGCCGATCGCCCGCCTGACGCGGCTCGCCGCCCAGCTCGGCGTCCAGCGACTCCGACAGGCTGTGCGCCGGGTCGGTGGAGATAACCAGCGTGCGCAGGCCGGTGCCGGCGCAGCTGCGGGCGGTGCAGGCCGCCACCGAGGTCTTGCCGACCCCTCCCTTGCCGGTATAGAGAATGGTCCGCGGCCGCATGATCGCGCGAGTCTAGAACTCTGAACCCGCGCGTCGCCCCGCCGCCCGATGCTACATTCGGCCGAGTTTCACGCGGTCTCCAGGAGGAAGTTGTCAATGGATGATTGGAGGAGGGGCCAGCGCACCGCTTGTGCGCTGGTGATTACGGCGATCGCCTCGCTGTGTGTGGCCGCATGCGGCAGCAGCTCCAACGACAACGCCTCGACGCTGCTCAAGCAGACCTTCAGCGGCTCCCACACGGTCAACAGCGGCAACCTGTCGCTGAGCCTGACGATCACGCCTTCGGGCTCGAGCACGCTGACGACCCCGATCAGCCTCAGCTTCGGTGGCCCATTCCAGAGCATGGGCGCCGGCAAGCTCCCGAAGTCCAATTTCAGCGTCAGTCTGACCACCGCCGGCAAGACCGGGTCGCTCGGGCTCCTCTCGACCGGGACCGCCGGGTACGTGACGCTCCAGGGCGCGAGCTACCAGCTGCCCGCGGCGACCTTCCAGAAGCTCGAGTCGAGCTTTGCCGGTCTGGCCTCATCGCCCAGCAACAGCTCAGGTTCGGGGACGCTGGCCAAGCTCGGCATCCGCCCGCTCGACTGGCTGGCCAAGCCATCGGTGGTCGGCAACGAGAGCGTCGGTGGCACCCAGACCACCCATATCCACGCCGCAGTCAACGTGTCCAGCCTGCTTGGCGACGTCGACACGTTCCTCCACAAGGCGTCGTCGGTTGGGGTGTCGGGAGCGAGCCAGCTGCCGACCAGCATCTCCCCGACCAGCCGCGCGCGGATCGCCAGCGAGGTCCAGAACCCGATCTTCGACGTGTGGACCGGAACGTCGGACAAGACGGTGCGGCGGATGACGATCCGCGTCACCCTGCCGGTCACCGGTCAGCTGTCGACAGAGCTCGGCGGCATGCGCTCGGCCCAGATCGGTCTGACCATGCAGTACACGAACCTCAATCAGCCGCAGACGATCGCGGCGCCCACCACCGTGCGTCCCTACACCGAGTTCACGGGCAAGCTGCGGACCTTCCTGACCGCCATCGAGGGCGGGCTGGCCGGAGCGGCCGGCGGCGGCGCCACCAACCCCACGGCTCCGAGCACCAGCAGCGGCTCGGGGACCGGGTCCTCGGGGACGACGACCAAGGTCGAGCAGTACAGCCAGTGCATCGCCAACGCCCATGGGGACGTGGGGAAGATGCAGAAGTGCGCGTCGCTGATCAACGGCGGCTAGGCGCGCCGCCCCAAACGCCTACTCGCGCCCGACCTCCTGGTGGTCCTCCTCGAGCTCGTCGGCCGTCTCGTCGTCGTCATCGGTCGGCGCGCCCGGGTGATAGTGGACCTGGAAGGCCTCGAGTAGCTTGTCACGCTCGTTCTCGTCGACCGGCGTCTCGTCGGAGATCAGCACCCAATCGGCGCCCTCGAACTCCTCCATGTTGAAGATCTCGGCGTCGAGCTCGGGGGAGTCGTCGACAACGACGAGCACCTCCGTCTGCGGATTGAAGTAGGTCCCCGGTCGGTTGACCAGGTCCTCGAGTTCAAAGCGGCGGGGATCAGCCATTGCCCAGCAGCCTACAGCTTGGTGCTCGGGCGTGACTCCGCCGGCCTAGAGATTGCTCAGGGAGCTGATCTCGCGCTCGATCTCGGTCTCCACGTCGAGCGGCGGCTTGCCCTGCCTGGCCCGGCGATGGTTGCGGGCGATGACCAGATCACGGATCTCCGACCGCAGCTCGGAGTCGATCTGGGGAGCGGTCAGGCGCCGGAGCTCCTGCTCGACGTCGATCGGCGGCTCGCCGCGGCGGGCCCGGCGGGCGTTGCGGGCCTCGAGCATCTGGCGGATCTCGGTGTCGCGCTCCACGAGCGCGGCCGACGAACCGGGCCGGGGTCCGCTCGTGCCGTCTCCGTCCATCGACAGGCGGCTCTTCCCGAGCTCCTCCCAGGTCTTGCCACCGGTGACGAGCGCAGCGATCGCACCCAGCAGCCCAAACCCGCAAACAATCCACAGGACGGTGCCAAACGCTGCGTGCACCCTTCAAGTGTGGCGCAACTCGGTGCCGCTGACGAGAAACTTGCCGTCCGTGGGGGTGGAGCCGCGCCCGGCTGACCTGTTTCCAGGGCCGGCGCACGCCCGATTTGGGCGGAGGGCGGCGAATGGCCGTGGGCGACGATTAGTGCTTGTCAGCGGGCCAGAACCGGGTATCCTTAGGTTATTGACTGACTAGTCAATCTATCTTTGCGTCGGGTCGCCCAGGGCGGCCGGCGCCAGCTGAAGGAGAAATCCAAAGTGGTTGATTTCACGCTCACCGACGAACAGAAGGCAATGCGCGAAATGGCGCATGACTTCGCTGAGAAGGAGATTCGGCCGGTGGCCTGGGAGTACGACAAGGACGGCACCTGGCCGCAGGACATCATCGACAAGGCCTGGGAGCTCGGGCTGATGAACAGCCACTTGCCCACCGAGTACGGCGGTCCCGGTCTGGGCTACTTCGACGGCGCCCTGATCGAAGAGGAGATCGCCTGGGGTTGCTCGGGAATCGGGACCTCGCTGTCCTGCAACGGGCTCGCCACCGCCCCGATCGGCCTCGCGGCCTCCGAGGAGCTCAAGAAGGAGTATCTCGGCCGCCTCAGCGAGGCGCCGCTGCTGGCCTCGTTCTGCCTCACCGAGCCCGACGCGGGTTCCGATGTGTCCGGAATGAAGACCACCGCCACCCGCAAGGGCGACAAGTGGATCATCAACGGTTCCAAGTGCTTCATCACCAACGGCGAGTACGCCAACTTCTACACGGTGTACGCCAAGACGGACAAGGAGGCGGGCCATCGCGGCATCTCCTGCTTCGTCGTGCCCCGTGACGCCGGCGTGGTCGTCGACAAGCACGAGGACAAGATGGGACAGCGGGCGTCGAACACCGCGACGATCACCTTCCCTGACGTCGAGATCCCGCTCAACCACCTCGTGGGCGAGGAGAACAAGGGATTCAAGATCGCCATGATGACCCTCGACCGCACGCGTCCCGGCGTGGCTGCCATGGCCACCGGCGTCGCGCGCGCGGCGATGGAGTTCGCCATCGACTACTCCAAGGAGCGCGTCCAGTTCGGCGTGCCCATCGCCATGCACCAGGCGATCCAGTTCATCATCGCCGACATGGCCACCAAGGTTCATCTGGCTCGCCTGGCGACCTGGAACTCGGCCGTCCTGCTCGATCAGGGCCGGCGCAACACGCTCGAGTCCTCGCACGCCAAGCGCTTCGCCGCCGACACCGCGATGGAGGTCACGACCGACGCCGTGCAGGTCTACGGCGGGTACGGCTTCATCAAGGAGTATCCGGTCGAGAAGCTGATGCGCGACGCCAAGATCCTCCAGCTCTACGAGGGCACGGCGCAGATCCAGCGCTTGGTGATCGCCCGCGAGACGCTGCTGCCGCGACGGGTCGACGAGCCGGCGCCGGCGCACGCGTAGACATCTGTTTGTTGGATGCGGCGCTACGTCGGCCTCGCCGGCTGACCGTGCCTCGCTCCCGCGGGAGCGACGAGCGCTGACTTGGAATTGGTCTTCACCGGCTTTGACGACTTCTTCTGCGTCATCGCGTAAATGCCGAGCACGATTGCGGCGATGCAGGCGACGCCACAGCCGATGGCCAGCACGAAGCCGAAGGCCCGGCCGCCCTCTCCCTTCGACGTGTCGACGAACGGGGATGCCAAGATCGCCACGATGCCGCCCTAGGTTGCCGCGACCGCGGGCGGCACGCCCGCCCTAACGGCCTCTTCGACCACGCTCACGTTCGTGCGGTCGAGGTCGTCGGCGGTGATCTTGTTGCGCTGGCCGAGCGTCCATAGCCCAAAGGCGCCGGCGGCGGCGATGAGCGCCATGACGATGGCGCCTGCATTCGGGTTGCCGAAGATGTCGGAGATCGCCCAGGCGACGCCACCGAGCAGGCCGGCCGCGGGGATCGTGACCACCCACGCGGTGGCCATCTGCCCGGCCACCCCCCAGTGCACGCTGGCCAGCTTCTTGCCCAGTCCGGCTCCCACCACGCCGCCGGAGACGAGCTGCGTCGTCGACAGCGGGTAGCCGTAGTAGGACGAGGCCAGGATGACCGAGGCGCTGGCCGATTCGGCCGCGAACCCCTGGGGGGGACTCGACGTCGGTGATCCGGTTGCCCATCGTGTTGATGATCCGCCATCCGCCTGTCGCGGTGCCGGCGGCGATTGCCGTGGCGCATAGAAGCTTGACCCAGATCGGGACCGTGAAGTTGGTCGCGCTGCCAATCAGCGCCGCCAGTACGAGATCGAGCCCGTCGGTGCCCGCAAGCACCTTGGGGCTGACGATGCCCTTGGCGATCGTCGCGGCGACGCTGATCGAGATGAAGGCGCCGGCGAAGTTCAGACACGCGGAGGTGATCACCGCGACGCGGGGCTTGAGTGCGCCCGTGGCGATCGATGTGGGCATCGCGTTGGCGGTGTCGTGGAAGCCGTTCGTGAAGTCGAACGCCGCCGCCGTGATGATGACGATGATGAGAATAAGAGAAGTGCCACCCATCGCGGCGACAGTCTGCGGCTGAGCTCCAAACCGCGCCTGAACTTCCCGTGACTATGGAAGCCTCGTGCGGTGAACATGCCCTGTGGGCGCATGCTCACCGGCCGCACTACTCGGTGGAGCTGAACTCCCAGATCGCGATGCCCAGCATCAGCAGCCCGAGCCCCAGGACGACGGCCACGGAAACCAGTGCGGGCACGTGCCAGCCGAACCAGGTGACGCCGGGGTCGAGCACATGGCGGGCCTCCGGCGAGATGTCGATGTTGCTGAACACCAGGCTCTTCATCGGATCGACCGCGTACGTGAGCGGGTCGATGCGGTTCAGCACGGTGAGCCACGCCGGCAGGTTGGCCACCGGGAACAGCGCGCCCGAGATGAAGAACATTGGCATCACGATCATCTGCATGACGCCGAAGAACGCCTGCATCTGCTTGATCCGCACCGCGATCATCACGCCGAAGGCGGTGATCGTGAACGCCAGCAGCAGCTGCAGGGCGAAGATCCCGACGATCAGCTGGAAGCTGTACGGAACGCCCACGAGGGGCGCGAGCAGGATCATGATCACGCCCTGGGTGCACGCGACAGTGGCGCCGCCCAAGCACTTGCCGATCACAATCGAGCTGCGGCGAACCGGCGCGACCAGCATCTCCCGGAGGAATCCGAACTCCCGGTCCCACACGATCGAGGCGGCCGAGAACATCGCGGTGAACATGACCGCGATGCACAGGATGCCCGGGTAGATGAACGTCTTCAGGTTGACGCCGTGGGTGCTCGCGCTCGAGAGCTGCTGAAGCCCGGACCCGAGCACGAACAGGAACAGCAGCGGCTGCACCAACGTGGCCATCATCCGGATGCGGTCGTTGAAGAAGCGGATGAGGTCCCGCCGCCACACGATCCTCATCGCCCGCAGCTCGGAGAAGATGCTGTGCGGAGGGACCGCGACGTGGATGAGCGGCGTCTGCGCCGGCGCTGCTTCGGTCCGTTGCGCTGTGGTGGTGCTCATCGCCGGCCTCCATGCATCATCTGCATCATCATCCGGTTGCGGTTCTTGCCCGCGTCCTCCTCGGCATCGCGGATCGTGGTCCCCGTGTAGGACATGAACACGTCGTCGAGCGTCGGGCGCGAGACGTTCACCGCCTTGATCGGCACGCCAAGGTCGGCGAACAGGCGAGGCACGAACTCCTCGCCGCCGGGCACGCCGAAGGTGACGGCCCCCTCGGCCATGCGCGCCTCGATGCCGAACCGCCCCTGCAGCGCGGCGATGGCGGCGTCGTCGTCCTCCGTGTGGATCATCACCCGGTCGGTTCCGACCTGCGCCTTCAGCGTGTCCGGCGCGTCGAGGGCGACGATCTGGCCGTTGTCCATGATCGCGATGCGGTCACACCACTCAGCCTCGTCCATGTAGTGGGTGGTCATGAAGATCGTGATCTCCTCGCGCTCCTTGAGCTCGGCGATGTAGCTCCAGATCGACCGGCGGGTCTGCGGATCGAGACCGATCGTCGGCTCGTCCAGGAACAGCACCCGGGGTGAGTGCATCATCCCCCGGGCGATCTCGAGCCGACGGCGCATGCCGCCAGAAAACGTGCCCACCGGCGAGTTCTTGCGCTCCCACAGGCCCACCATCTCGAGCACCTGCTGCATCCGCGGCGCCACCACGTCACGCTCCAGGCCGTACAGCTCGGCGTGCAGCTTGAGGTTCTCTTTGGCCGAGAGGTAGTTGTCGAGCGTCGGGTCCTGGAACACCAGCCCGATGTTGCGCCGCACGTCGTCGCGCTCGGTGACGACATCGTGGCCGGCCACCGTGGCCGAGCCCGAGGTGGGCTTCATCAACGTGCACAGCATGTTGATCGTGGTCGTCTTGCCGGCGCCGTTGGGACCGAGGAACCCGAAGACCTCGCCGGCGGCGACCTCGAAGTCGACGCCGCGCACAGCCTTGACCTCACCGAAATCCTTGGTCAGTTCTCTGACGACAATCGCGGTGGCTGGACGATCACCGTTTTCAGCCATCCGGTCATACGTTACGAGATCACCCATCCGTGTCCTCGGCGAGGATCCGATACAGGGTCCGGCGTGTCTGCGCGATGACCTCTGAGGCTCGACGGGTCTGGTCGGCATCGCCAGCGTGCATGACCTGCGCCGCCGCCACCGTCAGCTGCTTGATCTGCAGCTTGAGATCCCCGATGTCCGGGCCGTCGGCGTCGGCGTCCCACGGCGCGGTGCCGGCCTCGGGGTTCTCATTGACATGCTCTCGGCCGGCGTCGGTGAGCTCGAAGCGTTTCGTGCCCTCCCGCTCGACCGCGCGAATCAGACCCTGGTCCTCGAGCTGCTGGAGGGTCGGGTAGACCGATCCGGGGCTCGGGCGCCACCGCCCGCCGCTGCGCTCCTCGATCTCCTGCATGAGCTGATAGCCGTTGCGCGGCGCGTCCTGGAGCAACAGAAGCAGCGCCAGGCGAACGTCCCCGCGCCGCCTGCGGCCGCGGCCGCCGCCGAACATGGGTCCGCCGGCGAACTGCGAGGCACCGCCGAAGTGGCGGAGCGCGGCGAGGCGTTCAAGATCATCCGGGTGGAGGTGGCGATGTCTGGGCATTTCCCGCTCCGGTCAGTCGATATATACCGATATATCGTGAGTCTATCGGTGAGGTCAAGCGCGGGCGCTACCGGGAGAGGCTGGGCCGAGCAGTCTCTTCGGCTCCGAGGACTATTCGTCGGCTTCGGGCTCTGTGGGGCCGCGCGGATCGCTGGGGTCGCCGGCGGGCTCAGTCCCGCCCGACCCACCTGAGCCGCCGGGGCCACCGAAGCCCCCGAACCCGCCCGGGCCACCACGCTTGCGCAGCCAGTCGCCCAGCTGCTCGGCCACGCCGCCAACCTGCGTGCCGAGGTTGGCCAGGTTGTCGCCCGCCTCCTGGAAGATCGTCCGGAAGCGCTCGGCGTAGAAGTTCATCGCGTCGCTGGCCTCCTCGCCCACGTCGACCTCCTGGTCCCGCGTGCGGTACTCGCCGCGAACGATGCGGTCGTATTCGCCGCTCTGGACCCACTTCATCACCTCGCTGACCCGGCGCACGGCGTACGTGTGGGTCTGGCCGATCTCGTTGAAGAAGCGCCGCACGCGGTCGCTGGGGTCGTCCCAGCTCTCGTACTCCATCGCCTGGGCCATGAAGGCGTCGAGGTTCAGGTCGCTGGCCGGCAGGCCGCCGGCGGTGACCATCAGCGCGCGGCAGACGATCTGCGGATCGCGCACGGCCAGCGTTGCGGCCCGATCGCAGCTGAGCTCCGTTGCCCGATACCACTCGAGCAGCACCGCCTTGACCGCGCGGAATGGAATGCCGAGGAAGAACGGGAGGCCGTTGCTGACCGCGAGCAGGATGTTCAGCGCGGTGACGTAGACAACGTGGTCGGAGAGGATGTGGCCGAGCTCATGAGCCAGGACAGCTCGCTGCTCGCCCGGGCCGAGCCGCTGAAGCAGGAGCGAGTCCATGACGATCATCGGCTTGTCGGACCCGATCGCCTGCGCCATCCCGGGCACCGGGGTGGTGACGTAGACGTCGTAGACCTCGGGCATGTCGAGGACCTTGCACACGCCACGATGGGACGCCCACAGCTCCGACAGCTGGTTCTCGCCGACCTTGACCGAATTCCCGAGGTAGAACTGGCGCAGAGCGCGCTCGTAGCGCCATTCGATCAGCTTGCGGACGACGGTGTCGAGCATCGGCACCGCCTTCAGGGCTGCGGTGGCGGCCCGGTCGGCCGGATGCTCGTAGGCCTTGGAAGAAATGTTCTTGTAGGGCTCTACGTGATCGGGGAGCGAGTCCGCCATCCGCACCCAAGCCTACTCGCCTCGAGCTGCGTGGCGTGATAATCGGCCAGCCATGCGCAAGGTGAGTGTCGCCGAGGTGTTTCCCGCCACCGTGCATCAGGCCGAGAGCTGCTGGTACGACACGTCCCGGTGGTCGGCGTGGGTCGACGGACTGGATCAGGTGCAGGGCACGACCGGCGACTGGCCGGAGGTGGGCTCCACCGTGACGTGGCGGTCGGGCCCGGCCGGTCGCGGCACGGTGACCGAGCGTGTCAGCGCCCATCAGCCGCTGGCCGGCCAGACGGTCGAGGTGACCGACGATTCGATCTTCGGGCGCCAGAGCGTCGCGTTCGCGCCGGCCGACGACGGCGTTGAGGTGGTGCTGAGCCTGGAGTACACGATCAGCCGCCGCACGCCGTTCACGCCGCTGGTCGACCTGCTGTTCATCCGCCGGGCCATGGAGACATCGCTCGGCCGCACGCTGCACGCCTTCGGCGCGCAGCTGGGCCACGCCAGGAGCGGCGAGCCGTAGCGCCCGCACTAAACTCAACACGCCCCGCGCCCGTGCGCGCAAGACTCCGACCCTGAAGGATCCGAATTGTTCGTCTTCAAAGCCGCCGTGGTCGGCGCCGGCACGATGGGCGGCGAGATCGCGCAGGTGATCGCGAACGCCGAGATTCCCGTCGTGCTCAAGGACGTCGATCAGAAGTTCGTCGACGTCGGCATCGACAAGGCCCGCTCGCTGTGGCAGGGTCGCGTCGACGCCGGCAAGCTCGACGCCTCCGAGCTCGAGCGCAAGCTCGCGCTGATCAGTGGAGCCACCGACTACGAGAAGTTCGGTGACGTCGACTTCGTCGTCGAGGCTGTGCCCGAGCGGATGCCGATCAAGCAGACCGTGTTCTCAGAGCTCGACGAGGTGACCCCCGGTCACGCCATCCTGGCCTCCAACACGTCGTCGCTGTCGATCACCGAGATGGGGGAGGTGACCGGCCGGCCCGACAAGGTGGTCGGCTTTCACTTCTTCTATCCCGCCTCGATGATGCGGCTGATCGAGGTGGTCGAGGGCGACGACACCTCCCCGGAGACGATCCAGGCTGCCGCCAACTTCGCCCAGGCGATCAGGAAGATGCCGATCCGCTGCGGCGAGGCCCCCGGATTCGTGGTCAACCGGATTCTCAACTCGAGCGCCGCGGAGCTGTGGCGCTTTCAGGAAGAGTCGGGGATGGACGTGAAGGAGCTCGACCGGATCGTGTCCGAGTCCAAGGCGGCGCCGATGGGGCCGTTCTTCCTCGCCGACCTGCTCGGTCTCGACACCGTCCTGCATGTGGCCGAGCACCTGTATGAGTCCTATGGCGACCGCTTCTACGTCCATCGGCAGATGCAGGCCCTCGTCGCCGAGGGCAACCTCGGCGCCAAGACGGGAAGGGGCTTCTATGAGCACGGTTGACGCATCCTCGGACACCGCCGCGCTGGTCGACCGCTTCACGCTGAAGGCGCTGGTGGAGAGCTGCCTGGTTCTGGAGGAGGGGGTCGCGTCGATGAAGGACATCGACCTGGGCATGATGGCCGGCGCCGGCATCATCCCGCCGCCGTTCGCGCGGGCCGACCAGATCGGGCTGGACGAGGTTCTGGCCAAGCTCGAGACGGCGGCGCAGACATGGGGCGAGAACTTCGAGCCGCCGGCAACCCTGCGCCGCCTGGTGGCTCAGGGCCGGCTGGGCGTGAAGACCGGCCAGGGTTTCTTCCCCTACGCGCGCCCCGACCCCGGCTGGGACGAGCTCCCGATCAAGCTGGAGACGCGCGGTGAGGTGGCGATCGCCTGGCTCGACCGCCCCCCGGCCAACTCGATCTCGCCCGACACGGTGCAGGCCCTGCAGAAGGTGTGGGACTCGGTCGACGGACGGGCCCGCGCGCTCGTGTTCGCCTCGGCCAACCCGATGCTGTTCTCCGCCGGCGCGGACATCAAGGAGTTCACGAAAATGGACGCGGCCGGCGGCAAGCAGCTGCTCGACCAGATGCACGGGCTGCTGCGGACGATGGAGGGCTCGCGGATCGTGACCGTGGCGGCAGTCAACGCGCTCGCCTTCGGCGGAGGGTGTGAGCTCGCGATGGCGTGTGACTTCCGCATCGCCGCCGAGTCGGCGACGTTCGGCCAGCCCGAGATCAACCTCGGCATCGTCCCCGGCTTCGGCGGCACGCAGCGGCTGCCCCGGCTGATCGGCGAGGCCAAGGCGCTCGAGCTGAATCTGTCCGGCGACCCGATCGGCGCTGAGGAGGCGTACGAGCTGGGTCTGGCCACCCGCGTGGTGCCCGACCATGAACTGCTCGACACCGCGCTCACGTGGGCGCGCAAGCTCGCCGGCCAGGCGCCCCTGGCCATCGAGCAGATCAAGCGGGTCTCGGCCGCCGGCGACCTCGATGCCGGGATCGAGGCCGAGAAGCGGGCCTTCGCCACCGCGTTCGCGTCGGAGGACGCCAGAGAGGGGATCTCGGCGTTCCTGGAGAAGCGCAACCCGAGGTTCAGCGGCCGGTGACGGTAACGTCCGAGCAGGCGGCTGTCACGGCCGAGCTGATCCGCCAAGCCGGTTCGGTCGTCGCGCTGACCGGCGCCGGCATCTCGGTTCCGTCGGGAATCCCCGACTTCCGTTCGCCCGGCACCGGGGTGTGGAGCAACGTCAATCCGATGGAGGTTGCCCACATCGACGCGTTCCACCGCGATCCAGCCCGCTTTTGGCATTTCTACGGCGACCGCTTCCAGACGCTCGAGGACAAGCGGCCCAACCGCGCCCACGAGGTGCTGGCGGAGCTTGAGGCTGCGGGCATGCTCGAGGCGGTGATCACGCAGAACATCGACCAGCTGCACCACCGGGCCGGGTCTCGCCAGCTGATCGAGGTCCACGGGACGATCGCCCATTCGTCTTGCCTGCATTGCCGCAGCGAGTATGCGCTGGCCGAGGTCCGGGCCCGCCAGGCCGCTGACGACCACAGGGTTCCCCGGTGCGAGTGCGGCCAGCCGCTGAAGCCCGACGTGGTGCTGTTCGGTGAGTTCCTGCCCGAGACGGCCCTGGCCCGGGCCGAAGAGCTGGCCCGGGGCGCGGACCTGATGCTGTGCGTCGGATCCTCGCTCGAGGTCTATCCCGTGGCCCAGCTGCCGGCGATGACACTGGCCGCCGGCGGCCAGATCGCCGTCCTGACCCAAGGCCCCACGCCGTATGACTCGCGGGCTGCCGTGAGGATGAGGGGCGATGTCGTCAACGAGCTCGAGGCCGTGCTCGCCGCCCTCGGCGCACAGGCTGGCTGAGCCGGCGGCTACGCGTTGGCCACGGCCCGGGCGCGCAGAGCCGCCTCGATGCGCCCGAGCGTGAACTCAACCGCTTCCAGCTGGACGACATCGAGCGGCCCACCCAGGGCGGCCTGAGCCGCCTGCGCGATTGGTTCGCGCCTCTCGCGCAGCTCGGCCAGGCGATCAGCGAGCGTGGCGGCGGTCGGATCGGTGGCGAGCTCGGCGAGCGCGGCATCGAGCGCCACCAGCAGCTGCAGGGCAGCCTCGCGGAGGCGGCCGTGATCGAGGTCGAGGCGCGCGCGCAGCACGAGCTCCTCGCAGGCCAGGGCCTGTTCGTTGCCGGTCAGCACCGCGGCCAGCCGGGCCTGCGGGTGGAGCACCTTCGCCCGCCGCGGGCGTGGACTGGGGTCGACCAGCTCCCGGGCCTCGGTCCACAGTCCGTCGGCCACCTGCTCGCCGGCGCCGAAACCCACCCGAGTGACCAGCGCCTGGCGGCGGCTCACCGGCTGAAGGTAAGGATCGGCGGTGACGAGCCGGAACACGTGCAGCGTTCGGTTGAGAACCTCGATGCCCGCGGCCAGGGCCTCCTCGCCCGCGCCGGTGAGCCACGCATGCGCCTCGCGGGCGTTGGCCAGCGGCGCCCGGACGTCGATGACCGTGGCCCGCCCAGTGGTCACAGCCGAAGGCTCAGGTTGAGGTTGAGCTTGACGTGACCTGCGGGCCATCCTGCGCCGCCGCTCCGCAGCGCCGAGGGTGGCGATGACCAGAACATGGCTGGGAGCGGCGTCGGGAGGATCACCCGGCCGGCGCACCAGATACCGACCGTCCGGCGGCCCGAGCGGCCAGGGCAACTCGAGCTGGACGAACCGGAAGTACCGCTGATCGGGTTGGCCGCTGTCCGCCGTGGCGGCCGGCGTACTGGAGGGATCGGTCAGTGTGGGCGGATCGCGTACTTGCTGGGGGCGATCGGGACGACGGGCTCGGGGATCTGGCTGATGTGGTTGATCAGCTTGGTCCACTGGCCGGGCTGGAGGACCTGCCCGATTTGCTTGGAGAGCTTCGAGTTGCTGCCGAACAGCGGCGTGAAGGTGACCTGGATCTGGTTCTTGTGGTCGGGGAGGACCATCGTGTTGCTCTGACCCTTGTAGGTCATCGCGCTGATGATCTCGTCGGGCCGCATCGCGCCCTGCAGGGTGAGCAGGCGCCGGACCGTTATGTCGGTGATCGAGCCGGGGCCGGTGTGTCCCTGGATCGGGATGTTGTTGATCTTGGAGATGTCGACGCTGGTGCCGCTCTGTCCGGAGGTCGCGCTGCTGGTCGAGGCGAACACGGTGTTGTTGCAGCGGAGCCCGTCGACCGTCGGCTCCAGCCCTGATGCCGACAGGAACTCGATCGTGGCCAGCACGCGGCGATCGATCAGCCCGGCCTGAATGTCGCGCCGGCCACAGCTGTAGATGTTCACGTGCGGGTCGGCCAGCACGCGGTTCTGCAGCTGCTCCTTGGACATGAGCAGGATCTGCCCGATGGTGGCGTTCTTGGCGCCGGGCCCGAAGAACGGATCGACGCCGGCGGCGCGGTACACGGCGGTGGCCTCGAGCAGCTTCCATCCGTCGAGCACCGGCTTCGGGTCGATGTAGGGGGCGTTCTTGCCGGCCGGCTGGATCATGAACGTCATGTGCGAGGCCATCGTCTTCGTGCCCTGCGCGATCCGCCCCAGGATCGTACCGGCGACGACGATCGACCCGGCCTTGAGCGGCTCCAGCGTGTACTGGTTCTTGCCCAGGTGAAGGACGTCGGAGAAGTAGTTGCGGAAGTTGGCGATCTCCGCGCCCGTGTTCTTGACCTGAAGTGCACCGCCCGCCGCGAAGGAGGCCGGACGCCGCGGATCGGCGAACAGCCGCTCCTTGACCATCACCGGAGAGGTCTGGGTGTGGGACTTGGCGCTCGAGCTCACCGGCAACGTCACGGGAGCGTTCTTCTTCAGAGCACTCGTGGCCTTGGCCGTGCTGGTCGGCGCCGGCGCCTTCTGCTGCCCGGCGCTCGCCGCCTGCGTGGGGGCCGGCAGGGCCGGAGCCGAGAGCGCCTGGGTCAGCTCGGCGGCCGACAGCTTGACCGGCTTGGGGACCGGATACAGCTTCGAGATCGAACCCAGATGCGCGTAGGTGTAGATATTGCCCGTCGAATCCTGGAGCTCCAGATAGCGGCCGAGCTTGGCGTCGTTGCCCAGCTTCAGGACCTTGCCGTCGTTGGCCGCGATGACCGGGGCGTTCTGTTTGGCGAAGATGGAGACGCTCTGCGCGCTGGTCGACTGGATCGGGATCGCCGCGTTGGCGCCCTTGACCTTGGTCTTGGCCAGCTTTTCGACGCTCGAGTCGGCGTACTTGGCCGAGGCGGCAACCGGGAAGTGACCCTCGACCAGGCCGGTCAGCGCACCGATCAGCTGGTTGGGCATCCCGCCGATCAGCTTGGCCCGCAGCAGCACCGACTGCACGTACCAGTCCGCGTGGTTGTACGCGAAGATCGCCTGGGAGAGATTCTTGGAGGCACCCGCCGCGTGCAGGTACTTGGCCGCGGTGAAGATCGCGTCGACCGGGTTGTAGGGGTCGGCCACGCCGTCGCCGTTGGCATCCAGGCCCCATTCCTTCCAGGTCGCGGGCATGAACTGCATCCACCCGACCGCGCCGGCGCTCGAGACGCTGAGATTGAGCCCGTAGTCGGTCTCAATCTCGTTGATCGCCGCTAGCACCTGCCACGGCACGTCGTACTGGATTCCGGCCGCCTGATAGATCGGCAGCAGGAAGGGCGGGATCCGGAAGCTGTCGATGAAGAAGTTCGGGACGCCGATCGGCGCCGCGCCTGGCGTGGAGAAGGAGAAGGTGGGGTTCGACGCCGTCGGCACACCTGTCTTGGTCTTCTTGGGCGGCGGCTTGGGGGAGCTCTTCTTGTTGCTCGAGCCTCCGCCGTTCTTCTTCCCGCCGCCCGTGTTGCCCCCGCCCTTGTTGCCGCCCCGGCCCTTGTTGCCGCCACGACCCTTGTTGCCGCCACCACCCTTGTTGCCGCCGCCGCCCTTATGGCCACCGGTGCTCGTGTGCGAGGTCGTCGTGGTGGTGGACGTGCTGCTGGTGGTGGTGGTCGTGTGGCTGCTGGTCGTCGTCGTGTGCGTGCTCGTCGTCGTCGTCGTGCCGGTGCTGGTGGTGGTCGTCGTCGTGGTAGTCGTGGGCGATGTCTGGCAGGTCTCCGTGATGTGCGCCACCGGCCCCTTGACCGGCAGCGGGATCTCCGAGATCGGGGTCCCCGGGGCCACGTTGACGTTGAAGGTCACCGTCTGGCCGGTGACCAGCGTCACCGTGATCGTGCACTCCTCAGCCGAGGCTGTCGGGACCAGGGCGAAGAACTGGACCCCAAGCACCGATACGACCGAAATGGCCGCAACCAGCAACTTTCGGCTCCTTAGCACAGTGGCCTAACTCCTCCCGGCATCGACGTGCGCACGATCCACGCGTCGCGTTATCACAACGACGAGAGTTTGGAAGCTACTGACTGCCATCGAGCTTTTCAACGCCGAACCGTTCATGGATGGAGAGTGTCTTTGCGTCCTGTGGTTCCTCGGCCTCAGAGCGAGCGCCCACCGTCTCCGCATCGGCGTAACTAGCCCAACACTGTAGCCACGAACGTGGCTGCTAAACGTGTCTGGCGTGTTAAATCGAACCTAAGCCTCAACCCGAGGTTCAGCTGACGTCGATCGGGTTCCGGCAACGGCGGTGGCATCGCACCATCCAAGGTAGTGTGGGTCGAAATGGCTAGGAGGACCCGATGACGGACGATAAGAGTCTGGTCGAGCGAATGACTCACCAGGGTGAAGAGGCAATTGGCAAGCTGGCTCAGGAGCTGCTCGACAACGCCGTCGTGAGCGGGGCGATAGCCCGCGCATTCGAGACGCGCGAGCGCGCGATGCGGGCCCAGGAGGTCGCCATGGGCGCGCTCAACCTCCCATCGGCCAGCGATCTCGAGCGACTGACCCGACGGCTCCGCGCCGTCTCCCAGCGCCTCGAGGGGATCGAGGACGCCCTCGATCGCGTCGAGCAGCGCATCGAGCTCCTCGGATCCTCGAGCTCGTCGGATGACCGCCTGGCTGCTATCGAGGAGCGGCTGGCACAGATCGAGGGTGCTCTCGGGCAGCCGGCGCGTTAGACAGGGCCCCAGTCGCCAATGCGCCCATCCGGAGCTCGGCCTCACGGAGCCGGTCCGGGTCGATTCTGACCCGGTTTGGAGCCAGGGTCTCGGCGACGATCAGGATCGACGCCGCGGTCACTTCGTGTCGGGCCGCGAGCGAGAACACGGTCGCCGTCGCCATGTCGACCGCGCCGGCCCCGGCGTCCAGCCAGCGCCCGGGCTCCCCGGCGGGGATGTCGTAGATCAGGTCGGTCGACAGCACGGTGACCGCGGTGGCCTCTCCGGACGCGGTCAACGCACGCGTCAGCCCCGGGTCGGGGTCGGCGGCCAGCCGATGCGGCGCGCTGAGGGCACGGCTGGTTCCGTCCTGCGCAATGGCCCGCGCGGCCACGACGAGATCGCCGAGGGCCAGGGAGGCCGCCAGGCCCCGGCAGGTCCCCACCCGCAGCAGGCGCTTGGCCCCCAGTCCGACGAGCTCGGCGATCACGACCGCGGCGCTCGGCCCGCCGATGCCGGTGCTCTGGATCGTCATCGGCAATCCATCGGGCGCCGGCCCCGTGTAGCCCCACAGACCCCGGCTGTGGTTGAACATCTTCGGCTCGGTAAGCACGGCCTGGGCGAGCAGGAGCGCCCGGCCCGGATCGCCGGGCAACAGCACCCGGTCAGCGAGCCGGGCGGTTGGCTGCAGGTGAGTCGGGCGGAACATGCCAGCGTCATTAAAGGGCGCACGACGGTCTGTGCGCCCTTCGTGCCGCCCAGCATAACTTCCGTCCCATTCGAGCCGCCCCTGGCGGCGCCTGCGCGGGCCTGCGGCCCGCTCGGCATCCGGCCTCGCATAATCGGGCCGGGCCCGCGTCATCCGGCTGTCCTCGCCAGTCATCCGCCGGTGAGGGCTCTCGGTGTGACGAAATTTATGGCGAGCAGCACTTAGACTCACGCGCGCGTGAACGTCTTCACATCGACCAACGAGTTCCGCGAGGTCATGGACCGGACGTTCGCGCTGATGAGCGACGACCCCGAGATGGGCCCCAAGCTGCGCGACGCCGACACGCCCCAGCGGTTCGAATTCACCGATCTCGACCTGGTCGTCAACATCCGTGCCGGCGGGCCCGAGGAGCCCAATCTGATCTGGTTGTGGTCAGACGAGGTCTCCTGGGAGGCCAAGGTCAAGATGGCGATGAGCTCGGAAACGGCCAACCGGTACTTCCAGGGCAAGGAGAACGTGGCCATCGCGATCGCCCGGCGACGGATCAAGGCGGGCGGCGACGTCAAGGCCGCGCTGGCCATCATTCCGATTACCAAGCCGCTGTTTGCGGCCTATCGCCAGATGATCGCCGCCGACTATCCGCACCTGGAGGTCTGAGTCCGGCAAATAAATGGTCCACGCGCATTGACAGGGGACCGGATGGCGAGTAGACCTACGACCTCGAGCTAGGCAACAGGCCGGAGCGTGGGAGCCCTCCCGCTCACCCGGGAGCACCCCCGCGAGGCGCCGCCGGAAACGTGACGAGCGCCTACGGCCGACGCGGCGGGCCGTAATGTCCGCGGGCGACGGGGCCTCGACCTCATCGGGGCCCCGTTGCCGAGTTATGCCGCGATCAACGATGTCTCTTAGTGAAGCCGCCGCCAGGGCAGGGGTGCGGCCGGCCACCCTACGCCGCTGGGCGCAGCAGGGAGTGATCCCCCAATATCACGACGCCTGGACCCCCCCGGCCGTCGCGCACGCGCGCGTGGTGGCCAGAATGCGCGAGCGCGGGCACTCGCTGCGCAGCATCAGGCGGGCCACCGAGGAGGGTCGGCTGGCCTTCAGTTACGTCGAGGAGCTGTTCCCCGAGGCCGAAGCCACCTACTCGCTGCGCCAGGCGGCGACCGAGACCGGGCTCGAGCCGAGCCTGATCGAGCGGATTCTGACCACGCTCGGGGTCGGTCAAGCGCAGGTCGCGGCGATCTCGGAGGATGAGCTGCAGCTGCTCCGCTACGTGGCTGCGGTGCTGGCGGCCGGTCTCCCGCTCGTGGCGATGCTCCAGCTGGTCCGCGTCTACGGGCAGGCGCTGGCGCAGGTCGCCGATGCCGAGGTACGGCTGTTTCACCTCTACGTGCACGAGCCTCTGATGCGGTCGGGGGCGACCGGGCTCGAGACGGCCGACGAGATGCTCTCGCTCTCGCGCGAGTTGCTGCCGCTCGCCTCGCCGGTGATGGACCACGTCCACCAGCGCTACCTACAGCACTTCATCGAGCAGGATGTGGTCGGGCACATGGAGGCCGATCTCGACGGAGAGGCGATCGACCTGGGGAGGATGCGCGTGGCGATTGCCTTCGCCGACCTGGCCGGATACACCCGGCTGACCGAGGAGGTGGGGGAGCTCGAGGCCGTCGACGCGGTCGAGCGGTTCGTCGAGGCGGTCGAGGTGACCCTGCCCGACGAGGCCCGGGTGGTCAAGACGATCGGCGACGAGGTGATGGTGGTCGGGGCCGACGTGGCCAACCTGACCGACTGGGCGGTCGGTTTCCAGCGGCTGCACGACACCCGGCCACAGGCCCGGATCGGAGTCCATTATGGGGACGCTCTGTATCGCGACGGGGACTACTACGGCCGCGACGTGAACATCGCCTCGCGTGTCGCCGCCCGGTCGGCGGGCGGAGAGGTGCTGGTCACGCGGCCGGTTGTCGACCACGCTGGGGCGCACCTGGAGTTCGAGCGCATCGCCGAGATCACGCTGAAGGGCTTCAGCGACGCGACCGAGATCTTCCTCGCGCGTCAGAAGGAAGAGGAATGATCGAGCGCGTGCGGTCCGATGGGCTGCTGGCGGCCGGCCGGCCGGTGGTGGTGATGCTGTCGGGCGGACGAGACTCGACCTGCCTGCTGGATGTCGCGGTACAGGTCGCCGGAGGCGAATCCGTCACCGCGCTGCATGTCAACTACGGTCTGCGCGAGGCGGCCGATGGCGACGAGCGGCACTGCCAGGCGCTGTGCCAGCAGCTCGGCGCGCCGCTCGAGGTTCGCCGGGCGCGCCGCCCCGAGTCGGGCAACCTGCAGGCCTGGGCTCGGGACGAGCGCTACGGGGCCGCGCGGCAGATCGCGCTGGCGCGCGGAGCGGACGTGGCCGCCGGGCACACGGCGTCCGACCAGGTCGAGACGATCCTCTACCGGCTGGCGTCGTCGCCGTCGCGGCGTGCGCTGCTGGGTATGCGGCCACGGGAGGGCTCGCTGGTTCGTCCCCTGCTCCCGTTCACGCGGGTGCAGACGGCAGCCTACTGCCGCGAGCGCGGCCTTCGCTGGCGCGAGGACGAGAGCAACGAGTCACACGCGTACGCGCGCGCGAGGATCCGCACCACGCTCATACCGGCGCTGAGGCAGGTGCATCCCGCCGCCGAGGACAACGTGCTGGCGCTGGCCGAGATCCTCCGCGCCGAGGCCGAGGTACTCGACGCGACGGTCGACGATGTCCTCCACGGGCGCAGCGAGGTCTCGCAGAGCTCGCTGCGCGAGCTGCCAGTCGCGCTGGCCCGGCTCGTGGTACAGCGGCTCGCCGACGCGGCGGCCGGCCGCCCGGCGCCGGGCACGGCCCGCCGCGTGCAGGAGATCCTGACGCTCGGCGAGGGCGCACTCGACCTGCCCCACGGGGTCCGGGCCGTTGTGCAACGGGGCATCGTTCGCTTCGAGCGGACGCCGCCTATGCCCACCCGAGCCCAACCACAGGGGCATGCTCCGCATGCCCCCTTAGACTGAAAACCCGTGCACGACGACGACGCGATCGGGGAGATCCTCGTGCCGGCTGAGGATCTCGCGCGCCGAGTGCGCGAGCTGGCCGGTGAGATCTCCAGGGACTACCGCGGAAAGGACCTGGTGCTAATCGGGGTCTTGAAAGGCGCCGTGTTCTTCCTCTCAGACCTGATGCGCGCGATCGACATCCCGTGCGAGGTCGACTTCATGGCCGTGGCCTCATACGGCTCGGCGACCAAGTCCTCGGGCGTGGTGCGGATCCTCAAGGACCTCGACGCGGTGATCGAGGACCGGGATGTGCTGATCGTCGAGGACATCGTCGATTCGGGCCTCACGCTGCAGTACCTGCTGCGAAACCTGGCCGGCCGGCAGCCGCGCTCGCTGGACGTCTGCGCACTCTTGATCAAGCCGGAGCGCCAAAAGGTCGAACTTCAGACCAGGTATGTGGGTTTTGAGATCCCCAACCGATTCGCAATCGGCTACGGCCTGGACTACGGCGAGCGCTACCGCAACTTGCCCTATGTGGCGGCGTTGAAGGAGTGAGAGCGGCGATGCAACCCTTCCCAGCGGCCCAAACTGTCCTGCTACGCTTGCCCATTACGCGAACGAGGCGCAGGACGCGCGGGACTTCATTATGAGCCGGTTCTTCAAGAGCGCAGCATTCCCGATTCTGATCGTGGTGGTGCTCGCGTTCTTCGCCCAAAAACTGATCGGCAGTTCGAGCCATTCCCCAAACTACACGTTCGGGAACCTGACGCAGCAGCTCGACGCGCACCAGGTCAAGTCGATGTCGTTGGATCAGAAGTCCAACAGCGCGAACATCACCCTCACCAACGGACAGAAGTACAGCGTCGGCTATCCGGACTCCTACGCGCCGACGCTGATCAAAGAGGCGCAACAGGACGTCCCTGCCCAGGGCTTCAACGTCCAGAGCAAATCCTCGAACGGCTGGCTGTCGCTGCTGACCTACATCCTGCCCTTCGTCATCTTCATCGGCTTCTGGATCTTCCTGATGAACCAGGTCCAGGGCGGCGGCTCCAAGGTGATGTCGTTCGGCAAGTCACGGGCCAAGCGAATGTCGGTCGACTCGCCCAAGATCACCTTCCGTGACGTCGCCGGCGTGGACGAGGCGGTCGAGGAGCTTCACGAGATCAAGGAGTTCCTCGAGAACCCGAAGAAATTCCAGGCATTGGGAGCGCGGATCCCGAAGGGAGTGCTCCTGTACGGCCCGCCGGGCACCGGCAAGACGCTGCTGGCCCGCGCCGTGGCCGGCGAGGCAGGGGTGCCGTTCTTCTCGATCTCCGGCTCGGACTTCGTCGAGATGTTCGTCGGCGTCGGCGCCTCACGCGTGCGCGACCTGTTCGAGCAGGCCAAGCAGAACTCCCCGTGCATCATCTTCATGGACGAGATCGACGCCGTGGGCCGGCATCGGGGAGCTGGCCTCGGCGGCGGCCACGACGAGCGCGAGCAGACGCTCAACCAGCTGCTGGTCGAGATGGACGGCTTCGAGATGAAGGACAACATCATCCTCATCGCCGCCACCAACCGTCCCGACATCCTCGACCCCGCGCTGCTGCGCCCCGGCCGCTTCGACCGTCAGATCGTCGTCGACCGTCCTGACCGGACCGGTCGCAGGAAGATCCTCGAGGTCCATACCCGCGGCAAGCCGCTGGCGCGCGAGATCGACGTGGATGCGCTGGCCGGCCAGACGCCAGGTTTCACCGGCGCGGACCTGTCGAATCTGGTCAACGAGGCAGCGCTGCTGGCCGCACGCAACGGCAAGCGCGAGATCACCCAGGATGAGCTCGAGGAAGGGATCATGCGGGTGATCGCCGGCCCGGAGAAGAAGACCCGGGTCATGAGCAACAAGGAGCGCAAGATCACGGCCTACCACGAGATGGGTCACGCGATCGTCGGCCACTACCTGCCGAATTCCGATCCCGTCCACAAGATCTCGGTCATCTCGCGCGGACAGGCGCTGGGCTACACGATCTCGCTGCCCAGCGAGGACAAGTTCCTGACCACTCGCGCCGAGCTGTCGGACACGATGGCCATGACCCTCGGTGGCCGCGCCGCCGAGGAGATCTGCTTCGGCGAGGTCACCACCGGCGCCTCCAACGACCTCGAGAAGGTCACCGCGACGGCCAAGCAGATGGTCATGCGGTTCGGGATGTCCGAGAAGCTCGGGCCGCGGGTATTCGGCCACGATCACGGCCAGCCGTTCCTGGGCCGCGAGTTCTCGGCCGAGCCCGACTACTCCGATGAGATCGCCCGCGAGATCGACGACGAGATCCGCCGCATCGTCGAGGCCGCCCACGTTCAGGCCAAGGAGATCCTCACCCAGTACCGCGAGTCGCTCGAGAAGCTGTCGGAGATCCTGATCAAGCGCGAGACGATCGAGCGCGAGCAGTTCGAGGCGCTCCTCGACGGTGGGACCGAGCAGGACGTGTTCGGCGCCGAGGCACCCCCGCCGCCCGAGGTCCCGCTGCCGCCGGCTCCGGCCGAGCGCGCCCCCGGACGCGAGGGCCCCCGGCCGCTGCCCCGGCCAGGGCTCGCCGGCGGCACGGCCGAGTAGTTCAAAGCACCTGGCGGCCACGCATCGCGTCTCGGCGGGCGCGGGAAACCGTGGCTGGGGAAGGGGTGGGTGGTGCGATCCTTCACCCCTCGGACCAGGCGCTGGAACCGCCACAACGTCGACAAGCGCTCGCGCCGCCGGCGCTGGTTGACGTTATGTCGGTCAGGAGTTTGTCGCGCTGATGGCGGAGCATCGCTACCGGCTGATCAATCTTCGAGGGAACGATCCCGGTAGAGAGGAGGAGGAGAGGGCCAGCGCCCATCCGCTCGCGCTCGCGCCCGGCGATCTGGGCGGTGGCGCTGGTTGACGTTTAAGTCGGTCAGAGCGACATAACGTCGAGCAGCGTCGGCGGGAACGATCGCTTTTCTACGTTATGGCGGTTGGGAGCAACGAAAACGTTGCAGAGCGGCTTGGCGCGCCGGCGCTGTGCAACGTTTCCTCGATATATAGCAGCGGTTTCATCGGAGTGGGGTGCGAACCACCACCCCTCTCAACGCTCCTACGGTCGGAAGCGGCGGAACTCTTTTTCGAGCAGCCGTCCGACCTGAGAGCGGTCGGAGGCCGAGCCCACGCCGGGGGGCAGCGGCGGGTTGTAGCCGTGCGCGTGGCACTTGGCGATCCCCGGACCGAGCGCCGGGCCGTTGGCCAGGTGGGGCGGCTTGGCGAAGGCCGCGTGCTTGAAGTTGAAGTAATCGGTCATCGGGTGGGCGTTGGCGTCGCGGAAGGTCATCGCGGGCAGGTTCCACTTGCGCTCGATGAAGGCCGTGATCGACGTGTGATCCTGGACCACGCTCGACACGTAGTTCGGTCTGGCGAAGGGTGAGACGACGAACGTCGGGACCCGGAAGCCGTAGCGGCCGTAGCCACCCGGTGCGTCGCCCGGTGAGGTCATCGGCTTGATGTTGTCGGGCTTGATCGCCTTGGGCGGCGGCACGTGGTCGTAGTAGCCGCCGTGCTCGTCGTAGGTGATGAACAGCGCCGTGCTCTTCCACGTCGGTGCCTTCATCAGCGCATGGACGACCTGCGCGACGAAGTCCTCGCCCACCTGGACATCCTGCGGATCCTCCTCCGAGGTTGTGTCGTAGTTCGGGTCCAGAAAGGTGAAGTTCGGCAGCTTGCCGGCGGCGGCGTCGGTGAGGAACTGGCTGTAGGGGTGGAGCCGGTTGTGGTTGGCGGGGGTGACCGAGCCCGGAATGATCAACAGGCTGGGCACCTGCTGGTAGTAGACGCCCCAGTTGATCTTGTTCTGATCGAGGCGCTCCCAGATCGTCCCGTTGGCCGCGGGAGTGGTGAACGTCGTCGCGTTGGTGGCGATGGTCCCCGAGGCGGTGCCCGAGAACAGGAAGCGGCGGTTGGGGTAGGTCTGCGCGAGCACCGAGCAGAAGTATCGGTTGCCCATCGGGAAGTACTTGGCCATCGAGTAGGTGAATGGCAGGTCGGGCAGGCCCCAGAACCGCATGGCGATCGGCGCGCTGGCCTTGACGAAGCCGTCATTGCGACCGTTGTCCCACGCCTCGTGGCTGGCGTTCCACGACTGGCTCGGCTCGCCCTCGGGCTGGCATTCGGTACCAGCACGCTGGGCGTACACCTTGTGCCCCTGCGTGTCACGGTTGAAGTTCGTGATCTTCCCGTTGCGCTTGGTCAGGCCGTCGACGCTGTGGCGGCGGCCCGGCACGTCCCAGGGCACCATGCCGATCATTCCGTCGAACGAGTGGTTCTCCAGCATCAGCACGACGATGTGCTCGATCTTGCCCATGCTGGGGTGCCCTGCGGGCAGATGCGGGAACGGGAGACTGTCGGGCTTGCGCAGGTGGCTGCCGGCGTCGACGATCGGCCTGGCCCAGGCGGGCAGGCCCCGGCTGGCCAGCATCGCGGCACCACCGGCGGCGGTCCCGAGCAGGGCACGACGGCTGATTGCGGGGGCAGCGTCCATTTTCGGCGCCATACGAGATCCTTTCGCGAGCGTCACAGAGCGTCCGGGTATAGATGAGCCGGCGGGCCGTGTCAAGCCGATCACCGCGCGGTAACGGCCTCAGGCGTCGCCGCCTCGACGAGCGAGCAGCGGGAGCGCCGCGACCTGGAAGTCGGCGCTCACGACCCGGATCTCGTCGGGAACGTGGGCCAGATTCACGTTGGTGGTGAAGCCCTGCTCGGAGGCGTCGAGCGGGCGGAAGAAGTCGTCGTAATGGGTGGGGACGACCGTCCGTGGTTCCAGGCGGGCCAGGATCCGGCGCCAGTAGTCGCGCGTGAAGCCACGGCCGGCGACGCCGGCGAGGAAGAAATCGACACCCCGGTGGCGGATCGCGTCGTCGATCAGGTTCGCGCTCCCCTGGTGGTAGAACGTCGTGCCGGCCACCTCGATGTGAATACCCCACACCTGGCCACAGCGGTAGGCGCCCGGTGACAGCGCGTCGAGGTGCTCACACGTCAACTCGCCATCGGCCGGCACCGCGAGGCCGAGCAGGAGCTTCGAGTGCAGGCTGGGCGTGAAGCTGACCGTGAACGGGCCAAGCTCGTAGGGCCGGTACGGGACGACCTCGACCGTCTGCTCGGCCAGGCCGTGGAGATGCATCAGCTGCACGAGCGACTCGGAGCCGTACGCCGGGCAGCCGAAGCGCCGAGCGATCGCCGGCGCGTCGACGGCGTGATCGAAGTGGGTGTGGCCCACGAGGACGCCGAGGACGTTCTCGGGGCGGCCTATGTAGCGATCGATGAGCCGCGGGTCAGGCCTGGCCGCGCGCCGCCGCAGCACGTCGGCGAGCGGCACGCGAGAGACGTAGGGGTCGATGAAGATCGTCTGTCCCTCGTAGCTGAGCCGGTATCCCGACACGCCCAGCCATTCGAGCTCGAGGCCGGGGGGCAGGGCCAACGGACGGGCCTCGAGCTCGCGCAGGGCCTGGGCGTCGTGCTTCTCCTGGCGGCCCTTGGTGGCCGCGAACCGGGCGAAGTCCGCCAGGTAACGTGCGGGTTCGAGCATGCGAATCCCGATCGTAACCCCCGCGGCGTGCTGCTGAGGCTCACACGCCTGTGGCTGCCACTGGCGATCGCGGTCGCCGGCGTGATCTGCATCGTCATCGGACGCGGACACACGTCGGCGGCCGGTGCCGGCGTGGTGCTGCTGGGCATCGCGGTGATGGTGTGGCTGCTGAACTGGCTGTTCCGGCTCAGCGTGGAGAGCAACCGCGATCGTGAGCAGGAGGAGGAGGCGCGAAGGTACTTCGACGAGCACGGGCGGTGGCCGGGCGAATGACACCATTTCGCGTGATGGGCGTCGTCAACGTCACCCCGGACTCGTTCTCCGACGGTGGCCTGTACCTGGACACCAGCGCGGCCGTGGCCCACGGACTCGAGATGGAGCGCGAGGGAGCCGCGATCCTCGACATCGGCGGCGAGTCGACGCGACCGGGCGCGCTGCCCGTCGGTGGCGAGGAGGAGCTGGCGCGGGTGGTCCCGGTGATCGAAGGGCTCCGCGCCGCCGGGGCGCGCGCGCAGATCTCGATCGACACCTCGAAGGCGGTGGTGGCCGAGCAGGCGCTGGCCGCCGGGGCCACGCTGGTCAACGACGTGACCGCACTGCGCGGTGATCCGGAGATGGCCGGACTGGTGGCCCGCGCGGGAGCGGATTGCTGCCTCATGCACATGCTGGGCGAGCCGCGGACGATGCAGGTCGACCCGCACTACGACGACGTGGTCAGCGATGTCAAGGCGTTCCTCGAGGCCAGGATGAACGTGGCCACGGCGAGCGGGATCGAGGAGCGGCGAATCCTGCTCGATCCCGGCATCGGGTTCGGCAAGACTGTCGAGCACAACCTCGAGCTGTTGCGCCGGCTCGACGAGCTCGTGGCCCTCGGCCGGCCGGTGGTGATCGGCACCTCGCGCAAGTCATTTCTGGGCAGGCTCACCGGCCAGGCTGACGCGCAGCGGCGGCTCCCGGGGACGATCGCCACGAACGTGCTGGCCCTCGAGCGCGGCGCCCGGGTATTTCGGGTGCACGACGTGGCGCCCATGGTTGACGCGCTCACGGTGACGGCTGCTACGGTCACGCAGCCATGGATCTCGACAACGGCGACGAGTTCGACGAAGTAGACGAGGACGACGAGGAGGACGAGGGGCACTCGGAGCCGGAGGTCACGGTCGAGATCAGCGGCCTGTCGCTGTTCACCCACGTCGGCATCACCGCCGCCGAGCGAGAGGTCGGGCAGCGCCTGCTCCTCGATGTGCGCATCGACGTCGGCGATTGCGACGCGACGGTCACGGACCGGATCGAGGACACGGTGGATTACGCGGCCGTGTGTGACACGGCGAACCTCGTGGCCCAGCAACGCTCGTACAAGACGCTCGAGCGGCTCTGCGCGGCGATCGCCGACCGGCTGATAGACCAGTACGAAGCGCACGCGGTATGGGTCAAGGCAGCCAAACCGGAGCCGCCGCTGGCGTTCGTAGTCAGCGAGGTCTCAGTCGAGGTGTGGCGCGAGGCCGAGTGAGCGCCGAGCCATTCCTGGGCTATCTGGGTGTGGGCTCGAACGTCGGCGACCGCCGAGCGAATCTGTTCGCGGCGGTGGCAACGCTCGGCGCCAATGGGGTCGACGTCACCGCCTCCTCCTCGGTGTACGAGACAGAGCCGGTCGGGCTCGTCCTCGACCAGCCCGATTTTCTCAATGCCTGCCTGCGGATCCACACCGCGCTCGGCCCCGAGGATCTGCTCGACGTGTGCAAGAAGGTCGAGCGAGCGGTGGGACGCGAGGCCGGCGGGGTGCGACACGGTCCCCGGGTGATTGACGTCGACCTGCTGCTGCTGGGGTCCATGCAATACGAGTCGACGCGCCTGATCCTGCCCCATGCCGAGGTTCTCTCG
The DNA here is from genome assembly GCA_963796885.1 of uncultured Solirubrobacterales bacterium. GTDB lineage: Bacteria > Actinomycetota > Thermoleophilia > Solirubrobacterales > Solirubrobacteraceae > Palsa-465. Next base: position 299,912 of record CAWCNP010000013.1, on the reverse strand, counting down.
CGCCGTTTCGTGCTCGTCCCGCTGCTCGAGCTAGACCCGGGACTGACGGCGCCGGGGAAGGGACGGCTGGCCGACGCGCTGGCCGAGCTGGGGCCGGGCCAGGAGGTGCGGCTCGTCGGCCCACCGCTCCTCTGAGAGCCATAATCCCCGCGCATGCTCCTAGTAGTCGACGTCGGCAACACCCAGACGCACTTCGGCCTGTACGTGAAGGGGCAGAGAGACGTGGCCGAGCACTGGCGCTTTGCCACCGTGCGAGAGTCGACCGGAGACGAGCTGGGCGCCGCGCTTTCGAACCTGCTGGCCCTGCGGGGTCTGTCGTTCGACGACGTCGACGGCTCGATCGTCTCCTCGACCGTACCCCAGCTGTATGACCAGTGGACGCAGATGGCGCACCGTTACCTGGCCCACGACATGCTCCAGGTCGGCCCGTCGATCAGAACCGGGATGCCGATCCGGATCGACAACCCGCGCGAGGTCGGAGCCGACCGGCTGGTCAACTCGGTGGCCGCCTACGATCGCGTGAAGGACAGCTGCGTGGTGGTGGACTTCGGCACGGCCATCACCTACGACGTCGTGTCGGCGGCCGGCGAATACCTGGGCGGCATCATCACGCCGGGCGCCGAGATCTCAATCGACGCGCTGTACGAGCGCGCTGCCAAGCTGCCCAAGGTCGAGCTGGCCGCCCCGCGGGCGCTGATCGGCAAGTCGACGGTCGAGGCGATCCGCAGCGGCATCGTCTACGGGTACGCCGGGCAGGTCGAGGGAATTGTGCAACGGCTCCGGGCTGAGCTCGGCGACTGCACCGTGATCGCCACCGGCGGGCTGGCGGGGGCGGTCGTCCCGTTCATCCGGGAGACGATCGACGAGGTTGACGACTTTCTCACACTGATCGGGCTGCGGCTGATCTGGGAGCGCAACCAGAGCTAGGTTCGGCTCAGCCGACCGCGGGAACGGGAACGTCGGGCGTACGCGCGGCGGTCGAGGCGAGGATCAGAAAGGCGATCCGGCGGCGATCCTTGGGGTTCTGCGCTTCCAGCTCGTCGTGAATGTCGAGCAGGTGCCGGATGGCGGCGAACACCGGCGCGTCGTCGATCTCCTCGGGGACATCGCAGGCCAGCCGGGCCAGGGCGAGCATCTCGGCTCCCTGCTCGCTGCCCCGCATCGAGGCGATCGCCCCGAGCATCAGGAACGCCGAGACGCGGTCGAGCAGCACGTGCGAAGCCTGCTCGCGCTCGCCTACGGCGGGCCCGGCCGGCTCGAGCGGCTCACCGCGGGCCAGGCGCAGGGCCTGCTCGGAGGTGATGAGCCGGATCTGGTCGGGTGAGAGCCCGACCTGAAGCGCCGTGCGGATCTGGAAGGCCGCCGACATGGCGGTCGTGCCGTAGGGGGCGTCGCTGGCGAACAGGATCTGACCGGGCGGCACGAGCGAGAACAGCGTCTGCAGGTCAGCGGGCATCCACCACGCCGTGTCGAACAGCAGGTTGGGGTAATCGGGCGCGACCCGCCAGATCCACGACAGGTCACAGATGCCCGCGTGGGCGAGGATCAGGCGCGCGTCGGGAAAGGCGTCGGCCAGCTCGACGGCGTGCATGCCGAGCGCCGGAATGCCGCGGCCGGCGTGGATCAGCATGGGCAGCCGACGCTCGTGCGCGAGCGCGGCCAGCTGTTGCACCTGGGGGTGATCGAGGGTGAAGTTCTCCGCCCGCGGGTGCAGCTTGATCCCGTTGGCGCCACCGTCCAAACACCGCTCCGCCTCGGTCACCGGGCTGTCGTGGGGGTTGACCCGGCAGAAGGCGACCAGCTTGCCGTCAGAGTCCCGGGCGGCCTGCATGACGAAGTCGTTGGCCGGCCCATAGCCGTCAGGCTCGTGCATGGGGAACACGAACGCGCCACGGGCGTCGGCGAAGTCGAGCGCCTCGAGCAGCTCCGTCGGGGTCTGCTTGAAGCCGTCGGGGTCGTTCTGGCCGATGTGCGTGTGCACGTCGAACAGCTCCACGTCCGGCACCTGACCCAACGCCGCTTCGGTCCACGGCTTGATCAGGGCAGCGACGTCCATGCCCGGATTCGTACCATGAAACACCATGCGCAAGACTCTCGGCGACAGCTGGCGGCTAGGCGGGGTGCTGGTTCCCAACCGCGTCGTGCTCGCGCCGCTGGCCGGGATCGGCAACTGGTTCGTGCGCCTCCAGGCCAAGCGGTACGGGGCCGGCCTGGCCGTGTCCGAGATGGTCTCGAGCTTCGCCGTGCACTACCGCAACGAGCGCACCTGCCGCGAGCTGCTGCGGATCCACCCCGAAGAGCATCCAGTCGCGATCCAGCTGTTCGGTCACGATCCCGACGTGATGGCATCGGCGGCCGAGCGCGTGGCGGCGGCCGGCGCCGACCTGATCGACATCAACATGGGCTGTCCGGTGCCCAAGGTGTGCAAGACGGGCGCCGGCGCGGCGCTGCTACACGAACCGGCGCGCGCGGTCGCGCTGGCCCGAGCCGCCGCTCGCGGCAGCGGACTGCCGGTCACGGTGAAGCTCCGAACCGGCGTGTCACGGGGTGATGAGAGCGGCGTGACCGTGGCGCGGCGGCTGGTCGACGAGGCCGGGGTGGCCGGATTGGCGATCCACCCTCGACACGCGTCGCAGCGTCACAGTGGCAAGCCCGACTACGAGCTGGTCGCTCAGTTGGTTGTCGAGCTGCCCGTGCCGATCCTGATTTCGGGTGGACTGCAGACGGAGTCGGCGGCGCGCGAGGCCTTCGCGCGCACGGACGCGGACGGCGTCCTGCTGGCGCGGGGCTCGCTCGGCAATCCGTGGCTGTTCGAGCAGCTGCTGGGGCGCCGTTCATGTGAGCCAACGCGGGAGGAGATCCTGGCCGAGGTCGACTGGGTGATCGATCGGGCGGTCGAGCATCTCGGCCCGGAGCGCGCCGCGCGCTACCTGCGCAAGTTCTATCCGTGGTACGTCGAGCGGCTCGGTGGCGACAAGAAGCTGCAGGGGGCGCTGCAGCAGGCCGGGACGCTGGCGGAGGCGAGGGCGTTGCTGTGGGGTGGCGTGGCGGTGGCGGTGGCGTAGGCCCCGGGATTCGGGCGGTCCGGATTCGTGCGGACCGTCCGGGATCCGTGCGGCCTGGGATTCGTGCGGACCGTCCGGGATCCGTGCGGCCTGGGATTCGTGCGGACCGTCCGGGATCCGTGCGGCCTGGGATTCGTGCGGACCGTCCGGGATCCGTGCGGTCCCGCGCGTCAACGTGAAACTCGCGGGCCCGGAGGAGGCGAGTTTCACCTTTACGGCCCTGGACGCCGTCAATGTGAAAGTGGCCGCGTGGCGCGAGTCGACTTTCACGTTGACGCGCACCGCCGTGGGCGCGAGGGGCGGCCCCCGGGGTCCTGTGCCCCGGCCCCGGGTCAGTGCCCCGGCCCCGGGTCCGTGCCTTGGCTCCGGGTCCGTGCCTTGGCTTCAGGTCCGCGCCTCGGCCCCGGGTCCGCGCCCCGCCCGCCGGCGCCCACCACGCCCCGCGCCCACACCGCCCCGGCCAACCTGCGCGCTCTCGACACTCCGGATAGTAGGGTCCCGCGGTGCTCGAGCCGTGAGGGTGGCTTGGGCCCGACACGGAGGAGAAGCATGCGCCCGATCTCAGCCCTGGTTCGTGTGATTGGTATTTCGTCTGGCGGCCGCGGTCGCCGTGCTCGTCGCCGCCGGTCCGGCGGTGGCGCAGGCGGCCAGCCCCGTGCAGCCGTACGGCATGGGCGACGCCGGTGGCTTCCGCAACATCCTCCCTCCGGGTACCAACGGGCTCGTCGATGCCGGGCAGCTGGCAGCGTGTGAGCTCAACCACCACAACCGGCCGCCCCACAACAACGATCAGCTGGGCATGTACGCGCGGCTGACCACGGCGGCGCCGAACATCACCCCGGGACAGGTCGGCAACTACTTCAAAGACGCGACATTTGGGTTGGGGTCAAGCCCGGCGATGTCGCCAGCATGGAGAGCCCCGAGAAGGGCGTGGTGATCGTCCGCGACAAGCAGTTCGGCGTCCCGCATCTTCGGCAATGGCGGTGGCGACCAGCTGAACAACGCCGTGCTCTACGAGCAGCTCGAGAAGCGCTTCGGCCAGGAACGCGGCAATCCGCTCGGCTCACCGACCGTTGTCGCGACCAAGCCGGCCAGCCACCCGCATGCCAAGCCCGACCACTCGGGCTTTGCCACGCTGATGAGCTTCGTCGACCCGTCGGACCCCGAGGCGCCGACGACCATCCACGGGCACAGGTTCTCCTGTCAGACATTGCCCAAGCCGAGCCGCAGGGTCGCGGCGACCCTGGCCATGCCCGACCCCGGGTCGGTTCACTTCGTGGGCCACGTGGTGGCCGGCGGCCCGCCCAAGCTGGGCCTGGCCACCGACACGACGGCCGCGCTCCGCTCGCGCACCGCCAAGACGGCCCCATCGGTGCCGGTCTGGGTGAGGTCGCCAACGCCGGCCCCGGGCTGCTCGCCTTCCCGCGCGATATGTCCAACGCGCTGCTGGTCAGCGCCGCGCACACCGCCGGCGGTCATCCCGGCGCGGTGATGGGACCCCAGGTGTCGTACTTCACGCCCCAGATCCTCATGGAGGAGGACATCCACGGGCCCGGGATCGACGCCGACGGCGCGAGCTTCCCCGGAACCAACCTTTACGTGGAGCTCGGGCACGGGCGCGACTACGCGTGGTCGGCCACCTCCTCAGGCCAGAACATCATCGACACTTTCGCGGTGGCGCTGTGCAACCCGAACGGTGGCCCCGTGTCGATGCAGTCCAACTTCTACCGCCTGCGCGGGCGGTGCGTGCAGATGCAGACCCTCACGCGGTCGGAGAGCTGGACGCCCAACCTGGCTGACAGCACCCCGGCGGGCTCGATCACCATGCAGACCCAGCGCACCGCCTTCGGCATCGTCATCGCCCGCGCGCGGATCCACGGCCGTCCGGTGGCCTACACCAACCTGCGCTCCACCTACAAGAACGAGCTGGACTCGGTGGCCGGCTTCTACCTCTTCAACACGCCCTCGGCGATGCAGACGCCGCAGGCGTTCTTCCGCAGCGCCGACAAGGTCGGATACACGTTCAACTGGTTCTACGCCAACAACAAGCACATCGCCTACTTCAACTCGGGTCTCAATCCGGCTCGAGCGCCACACACCGATCCGCTGTTCCCGAGCTGGGCGAGTGACAGCTGGCGCGGCTACCACGGGGCGGCGGCGGTCACCCCGTCGAGTTTGACCGAGCGCCAAGCCCCCCTGCGCGCCCACCCGCACGTGGTCGATCAGGAGTATCTGACCAGCTGGAACAACAAGCAGGCGCCGGCCTACAACGACACCGCGACGGGGCAGGAGTACGCGTCGATCTACCGCTCGCAGCTGCTCGACAACAACATCAACCACTACCTGACGCGGGGCCACGGGAAGCTGACGCTGACCGATCTGATCAACGCGATGGGCAACGCCGGCACCGAGGATCTCCGCGGTGTCGAGGTGCTGCCCTACGCGCTCAAGGTGATAGGACACCCCGCCAACCCTGCGCTGGCCCAGGCAGTGGGCGAGCTACGAGCCTGGATGGACAGCGGCTCGCATCGCATCAACCGTGCTCCCCCCGGCGCTTCGGGCGACTATCAGCAGAGCAACGCGGTGCGCCTCATGGACGCGTGGTGGCCGCTGTTGGTGAGAGCGGAGTTCCAGCCCGTGCTCGGCGCGTCGGTGCTCTCGCAGATCGAGAGTGACTTCCCGATCAATGACGAGCCGGGCCACGGGACCAGTGGAGACCACCTCGGATCGGCTTTTGACGTAGGCTTCTACGGCATCGTGCAGAAGGACCTGCGCTCAATCCTGGATTTACGGGTCCGGGGCCCCCTCGACCGCGTCTATTGCGGACGCGGTTCGTTGAGCGCCTGCCGCGCGGCGCTGCGAACCTCGCTGGCCCAAGCCATCGCCGAGTCGCCGCAGCGGGTGTACCCCGCGGACGGAGTCTGCAAGGCCGGCGACCAGATGTGCTCGGACTCGATCCAGTTCCGGGCCATCGGCGCGATCAGTCAGCCGCTGATCGAGTGGGTCAACCGCCCGACGTCCCAGCAAGCCGACCAGATCATTGGCCATGCTCACGGCTAAGGTCCTCGCCGCTCTGAGCCTGCTGTTCTCGCCGGCGGGCGGCTACCACGGCCACTACAAGCAGCACGGCCAGCCGGCGAGCTTCCGTGTCGGCGCTGCGGTGCAGAGCATCACCCCGCCCGAGCACGTGGCCCACGACCCGGCCATTTGTGCGGGTTCGTCCGCGTTCACCGGGCCGCGCCCATTCGCCTTCATCGAGCCTTACAAGGACACCAACCACAACGGCCACTTCGATCCCGGCGAGCCGTACCTCGACTGCAATCACGACGGCCGCTGGGACGGCAACCTTCTCGGGGGCGGCGGCAACACCCCGCGCTACTTCGACCACGTCGCCGATCCGGTGACCGCGCGCGCCATGGTGGTCTCAAACGGCAAGCAGAAGATCGCCGTCGAGGTGCTCGACCAGGAGGGCCTGTTCAACGTCTACCAGGCGCAGATCCGGGCCAAGGTGCGCGCCGCCGGCATCCATCTGAACGGCGTCTTCATCTCCGCCACCCACGACGAGTCCGCACCAGACAGCCTTGGCCTCGGCGGAGTCAGCCAGACCACCTCGGGGGTCAACAACTACTGGGTCCGCTACCTGGTCGATCAGAGCGCGCTGGCGATCGAGCGCGCCTACCGAGCCATGCACCCCGCCAGGATCCGCTACACCGAGGTCCTCGAGCCTGGCAACGTCCGGCAGTGCTGGTCCTCCTACCCATTCGTCGACGACCAGCACATACCGGTGCTAGAGGCCGTCAACGCACGCGGCAAGGCGATCGTCACGCTGGCCAGCGTGAGCCAGCACTCGGAGACACTCGGCTTCAATGGCGGCACGCCCCAGCTCGATGCGCAGAACAACTGGGTCTCCTCGGACTGGATCAACTTCTTCCGCGCCCAGCTCCAGCGCCAGCTGGGAGGGGTGGCGATCGAGATGGCTGGCTCGGTGGGCTCAAACGAGAGCCCGGAGGTCTACTCGCGGCAGATCTCCCGGATCCCACAGGAGTTCATCGACGCCTCGCATCCCGCCGGTTGCCGGACACTGTTCAAGGTCGGCTCGGGGACCGACGCCGCCGGCACCGAACACGTCGCGCTCGGCTACACCGGCGAGACCAAGACGTTCGGCGTTGACATGGCGGGGTCGATCGTGCAGGCCCTGCGCGCGGGGTCCTACAGCTACTCGACCACCAACACGATCTGGGGACAGCGCGCCAGCATTTGCGTGCCGCTCGACAACTTCCTGTTCAAGCTCGGCGCCGCCGTGGGGGTATTCGCCAACCGGCCCGGCTACAACAGCAACTGCACCAAGGCCTCGCCCGTGCTGCCCAACGGGGGGTCGTCGGGGACAGCGCTCAAGTCACAGGTGGCCGCCTTCCAGATCGGCGACGGCGAGTTCATCTCCGTGCCCGGCGAGGTCTTCCCCTTCACGTTCCTGCGCGGATTCCTCGGGCCGCAGGACATGCAGACGCCGGCGGATCCCCTGCCGCCCTGGCTGATCCCCCACATGCATGCCCGGTTCCGCTTCATCGACGGGCTGGCCGAGGACATGCTCGGCTACATGTTCCCGAGCGGCAACGCGGTCGGCATCCCGTCGGCCACAAACCTCGATCCGTCCGATACCGATCGCTTCGGCTGCGGGCACTCGGATGATTCGGAGGCCGTCAGCCCCAACACCGCCAACATCGTCGGCGCTGCGCTCGTGCGTCTGCTGGACCACCACGGAGGCGCCCCGGAGACGATCGTCCGCGGTCGCTACGTGCTTCCGGGCGGGAAGCTCTCCCGCGACCCGCTGGGCGGCCCCGAGATCAAGTGCGACGTCGACACCACGTTCGATGCGGCCAAGGGCGGCGCGGTGGCCGTAAAGCTGGCCAACGGAAAGACCGTCCACCCGGTGGCCTGGATGTCGCTGAGTGGTCTTCCGCAGCGCCATGTCGATCGGGACACGCGCGGCTACTTCAACTCGAAGGGCCGGCGGGTCTGGCTGGACGTGTTCCCCAACGCACAATGAGAAGGGCGCTGGTGCTGTGCGCCGCCGCGCTGCTCTGCGCAGCCTGGGTCGCCTCCGTCGCCCGCGCGGACTTTCCCTACGCCCCGGGCGGCAACCCGCACAATCCGGACACGTTCAGGCTGGCGCCGGGCGTCACGCCCAATGACTTCAGCGAGACCGACGACTGGAAGTTCGCCGCCACACCGGACACTCCGTCCGCCAACCCGCTGACCGCCAAGGTCAACCTCCAATTCGACGAGCTATGCGGGATCCGCGGGATGAGCCTGGTCGACAGCCAGACCGTGCAGCCGGCGGGGTCCTGCGCCCACGGCACCGTGCACACCGCGTGGGTCCTCACGACCGGCCGTCCCGACGTGCTGATCGATGTCCTCGACTCGGGGATCAAATGGAACGACCTCAGCGCGATGACCGATCTGCGCGACAAGATCCATCTCAACCAGGGCGAGCTGCCGGCGCCGCGCCACGACCTGACCACGCCGCTGGTCAGTGGGGTCGATTGCTCCAAGTACCGGAACGCCACCGGCGGCGATTACAACCGGCACGGCAACTACGACGTCAACAACGACGGCGTGTTCAATGTACTCGACTACGCGTGCGATTCCCGCGTCGCGGCCGTTGTCCGTGGCGGCAATCCGCGCCACGAGCTGCGCCATGGGCCGCCGGGGTTCCTCACCCCGGAGGATCTGATCCTGGCCTTCACCGACGGCGTTGACCACGATCACAACGGGTTTGCCAACGACATCGCGGGCTGGAACTTCCTCGACAACAACAACGATCCGTACGACGACGTCCAGTACGGGCATGGCACTGGTGAGGCCCAGGACTCGAACGCTGAGGCCAACAACGGTGGCGACCTCGGGTCGTGCCCCAACTGCATGGTCGAGCCGCTCCGCGTCGGCGAGTCGTTCGTGGCCGACGCCAACCGCTTCGCGCAGGCCGCGCTCTACGCGACCGACAACGGCGCCGACGTGATCCAGGAGGCACTCGGATCGCTCAACGCGCCCCGATTCGCGCGCCAGGCCATCGAGTACGCCTACCACCATGGCGTCACGGTGATCGCCTCGGCGGCCGACGAGGCGGCCGAACACCACAACGAGCCTGGCTCGCTGCCCGACACGATCGTCGTCAACTCGGTGACGAAGTACGACTCGACATTCACCTCATCGCAGCCGTCCTACCTGCAGCTCAATGGCTGCACGAACTTCGGGACGCGGATCACGCTGTCGGTGCCGAGCAGCTCGTGCTCGTCCGAGGCCACCGGCAAGAGCGCCGGGGTCGCGGGTCTGATCTACAGCGCGGCCGAGGATGCGGTGCACGCCCACCGCCTGGCGCCCAGCACCGATTGCCGCCGCGTCGACGGTTCGCGGTGTGTGATCACGGCCAACGAGGTCCGCCAGCTGATGGCCTCCGGAGACGTGGGTGCCCGCGCGCCGGCCGACGAGGGCAACGGCCAGACGGACGATGTCAACTTCGCCGCTGCACCCGAGTCATCGTGCGCCCATACCCGCGTGGCCTCGTGCACCGACCCCAATCGCCAGATCAACTTCGCGCCGGATCAGAACGGCGGCGTGATCGGCCCGCTGCCCCACACCACGCGGTATCCCGCACGCAAGGGCTTCGACGAGTTCTACGGCTACGGGCGGCTGAACGCCTACAAGGCTGTGAACGCGGCCCTCAACGGCACGATCCCACCCGAGGCGGAGATCACCGGCCCCGACTGGTTCACCCAGGTCGATCCGGCGCGCAAGGCGGTCCCCGTGCAGGGGTACGTCAGTGCGCGCGTGCCGTACCGCTGTCAGGTCGACGTGGCCCCCGGCGGCGAGCCCAACAACGCGGCCGACTTCCATCGCGTCGCCTCGAGCTACTGCAACGGAACCACCGTCCATTCGCATCCCTTCACCGGGGCGCTGGGAACCATCGACATCGCCAGGCTCAAGATGCTGTTCCCGCCCCAGGACTTCACCGGCAACCTCGGTCCGCAGGACGCCAGTGGCCGTCCCAACACGCTGCGCTACGCGTTCACCGTTCGCGTGTTGGTCACCACCGCCAGCGGCAAGCCGATGAGTGGCGAGGATCGTCGCCAACTGTTCCTGCATCGCGACTCCCAGCTACTGCACGGCTTCCCGATCAACCTCGGCGGCGACGGCGTTTCCTCTCCGCTGCTGGTCGACCTCGACGGCGACAATCGCAACGAACTGATCGTCGCCACATCGGATGGCTGGGTGCATGCCTATCGCGCGGATGGCCATGAGCTGCCCGGCTGGCCCGTCCACACCGCCTCACTGCCGCTGCATCTGGGCGAGCGTGCATACGGTCCGGGCGGCGTCGGCGCCGGCCATTACGCCGCCGTGCTGGGGGCGCTGGCAGCCGGGGACCTGTTCGGAGACGGCCGGATGGAGGTTGTCGCCGACGACAACCTCGGCAACGTCTACGCCTGGGACCAGCACGGTCATCTGGTCTTCCATCAGCACTCGAACCCGCACTTCTCGGGCGCACCGCTGAACCCGTTCCACACGGTGCGGAACGGCGTCCGCGATCGAGTCGAGCCGGGCTTCATGAGCGCCCCGGTGCTGGCCGACCTCGATGGTCGCGGGATGGATGTGATCGCGGCCGGCGAGGATCGCCACGTCTACGCCTGGCACGCCAACGGACGACCGGTGGCCGGGTTTCCGGTGCTGCTGGCCGACCCCGACAAGGTCGCCTCGGTCGATCCCGTGACGGGACACATCACGTTCAAGAACGTCGACGCCAATCCCGGGCTCGACGAAGACCAGGGCAAGATCATCGACACCCCGGCGGTGGCCGACATCAACCACGACGGTCACCCCGAGATCATCGTCGGCAGCAACGAGGAGTACCCAGTGAACACCGGCGATGAGGGCCCGATCAACATCAGCCCGACCAACTCGCTGCTGACCTCGACCCTGGGCAAGGCCGGACTGTTCAGCGAGGCCAACGGTCGTGTGTACGCGATCAAGCACGACGGAACCCGCAGCGGCAATCCATTCCTCCCCGGCTGGCCGGTCAAGATCGGGATCATCGATGCCGGGCTGCTGCCCGATGTGGGGGAGGGGATCAATGGTTCCCCCGTGGTGGCCCCGGTCCGCTGCCCCTCGGGTGGCCCGGGGATGAAGATTGGCGTCACACCCGACGCGGGACCGGCGTACATCCTCAACGGCAACGGCAGCTCGTGCTACGGACAGACCGGCGGCGAGGACAACACGCTCCAGACCGACTTCGCGGCCAGCGCCGGCAAGTACGACAGCCCCACATACGCCGCCCTCGGCTACCCCGCCTTCGGCTCGTTGGACGGACACACGGTCGACTTCTTCGCCCCCAACACCGGCCTGTTCCGGGCGCTCGACGTGGCCGCGCCCGAGTATCAGGGTGGCCAGGACTTCATCGGTGCGTGGAATCCATCCATGCCCGCGGGGCAGTACCTGCCGGGCTTCCCGGCCACCGTAGACGACCTGCAATTCCTCACCGGGCCGGCGATCGGGCAGATCGTCCCCGGCCACGGTCAGCAGGTGATCGGCGGGACGTCGTCGCTCGACCTGGCCGCGCTGCGCGCCGGGGGTCAGCCGGCCAGCGGCGTATGGCCGAAGCTGTCTGGCGACTGGATCGTGGCTACCCCGACACTCGGCTCGTTCGGCACCCTCGACACCTCGGCCTCGGCCCACAAGGACGTTGTCTCGATCACGCGGTCGGGCGAGCTGTCGGTGTACAAGACGCCCGCCGCGGCCTGCTCGCCGAGCTCCTCGCCCCGCTACCACCACGACGACGCGAACTCAGGCGATTACACACGCGACGCGGTCCCGCCGGGACGGCCGATGAACGGGCGGATCGTCACCGTCAGGCACCGGCAGGGTCACCATCGGTCCGTGACCCGCACATTGCACTTGACCGCCCCCGGGGGCGATCTGCTGTGCGGCAGGGCGCGCCACTATCAATGGGTGACCTCGTCGCGGCCGATCACCGCTCAGTCGTTCGCGCGGGCGCGCCATCTGCACATCGAGCTCGTGCCGGCCGGCGCCGGAGCCAAGCAGGCGGTGAAGCTGCCACGCGGCCTGTCTCGCTATGTCGCGTTGCGCGCTGTTGACGCCGCCGGCAATATCGGGCGGCCGCTCGTGCTTAAGCTCCCGCGCTGAGGCGTCTATACTCATCCGCCCACGCGAGCCGGTTTGCGTGTTATCCCGCTGCTACAAGCGGGTTTTTTCTCGTCCAAACGCCCCAGACATAGGTGTTTACGAAATGCCCAAGGATGTCATTCTCACTCCCGACGGGTTGACCAACCTCAAGGCCGAGCTCGAGCAGCTCTCGACCACCCGCCGACGCGAGGTCGCCGCGCGCATCAAGGAGGCACGCGAGTTCGGTGACATCTCGGAAAACGCTGAATACGACGACGCCAAGAACGAGCAGGCGATGCTCGAGGCGCGGATCGCTCAGCTGGAGGACAAGCTTCGCTCGGCGACCGTCATCGACGCCACCGACCTCGGCACCGACCTGGTGCGAGTCGGCTCGATCGTCCATGTCAAGGACGAGGCCGGCAAGTCGACCAAGTACACGATCGTCGGGTCGGCCGAGGCCGCTCCGGCCGAGATGAGGTTGTCCAACGAATCGCCGATCGGCAAGGCCCTGCTCGGACGCAAGCGCGGCGAGGAGGTCGTTTTCTCCACGCCCAAGGGCGAGCGCAAGCTGAAGATCACCAAGATCGACGTCGTTAAGTAGGGTCCGCGCTCGATGGACGACGCCGGCTCCTCATCCGAGCTGCTGGCGGCGCGGCGCGCCAAGCTCGACGCGCTGCGGGCCGCGGGGGTCGAGCCGTTTCCGCACGAGTTCGACGGGGTCGAGTCGATCGCGTCGGTGCGTGCCGCCCATGAGGGGCTGGACGCCGGCGCGGAGACGACGGCGCATCACCGCGTGGCCGGTCGTCTCGCTGCTCGCCGCGGGCAGGGCAAGATGGCCTTTCTTGATCTCGTCGACCGGTCGGGGCGGATCCAGCTCCAGGCCCGGGTCGACGAGCTCGGAGCCGACGGCATGGAGCAGCTGCTCGGCCTCGACCTGGGAGATCTGGTCGGAATCGACGGCGTCGCCTTCGTCTCGCGGCGGGGCGAGCTCACGCTGAGGGTCACGGCCTGGACTCTGCTGGCCAAGTCGCTCCGGCCCCCGCCCGAGAAGCACCACGGCCTGACCGACGTGGAGACGCGTTTTCGCCACCGTGAGCTCGATCTGATCGCCAATCCGGAGGTCCGCGAGCTGTTCGTTCTCAGGGCTCGCGTGGTCTCGGCCGTGCGGCGCTTTCTCGACCAGCAGGGTTTCGTCGAGGTCGAGACGCCGGTGCTCCAGCCCCTCTACGGCGGTGCCGCCGCGCGGCCCTTCACCACCCACCACAACGCGCTGGACCGCGAGTTCTATCTGCGCATCGCGACCGAGCTGTACCTGAAGCGTCTGATCGTCGGCGGCCTCGAGCGCGTTTACGAGCTCGGCAAGGACTTCCGCAACGAGGGCGTCGACTCGACCCACAACCCCGAGTTCACGATGATCGAGTGGTACGAGGCCTACGCCGACTACCTCGACGTGGCGGCGCGCTGCGAGGCGCTGGTGGCCTATGTGGCCACCGCGATTGACTACTCCGGAGAGGTCGACTTTATGGCGCCATGGCGGCGCGAGACGGTGGTCTCGGCGATCGAGTCACGCACGGGGATTGATGTGTTGGCGCTTCATGACCGCGCGGAGCTGGCCGAGGCGATGCGCTCCCGCGGCTTCAACGCCCCCGAGAAGGACACGTGGCCCCAGCTGGTCGATGAACTGGTGTCAAAGCACGTCGAGCCGACCCTGATCGAGCCCACGTTCCTGCTCGACTACCCGGTCGAGCTCTCGCCGTTCGCCAAGCGCCACCGCTCCGATCCCCGCCTGGTCGAGCGCTTCGAGGCCTACGTCGGCGGGATGGAGTTCGCCAACGCCTTCACCGAGCTCAACGACCCCGACGAGCAGCGCCGGCGCTTCGAGGAGCAGCGTGCCCTGGCCGGCGCCGGCGACGAGGAGGCGCAGCCCTACGACGAGGCCTTCATCCAGGCGCTCGAACACGGCATGCCCCCGACCGGCGGGATCGGAATCGGCATCGATCGGCTGGTCATGATCCTGACCGGGACCCGCTCGATCCGCGAGGTCGTGCTATTCCCGGCCATGCGGGACTGAGTTCCGGCTCACGCGGGACTGAGGTGGCCCGGCCTGGATCGGACGGGCGCCCGGCGCATCAGACAAAGTCCCAAGTCCGGGAAGTTACGTCACAGAAAGAGCGTTGTTGTCGTCAAGACGGCAGTTGAATCCCCACCCTGAACCACGCAAACACCGTGAAACGGGACCGAAAGAGGCCCACTCCCGCATTGCTAGACTGGCGTATGGCCCGAGAAGAAACACCGATTCCGCTCATCCGATCCGGCACCTAGGCCGAATAGATGGGTGGGACGGCTTGCTCGGCGTCCTCGCAGCCGGCGCTCAATCACTTGACTACTCTGGCAGCGTAGGGAGAAAGACCAGGAAAACCACCGCGACCGATCAGCCCCGAGTACCCGCCCGACCGAGAGAAGAACCATGTTCGAGCGATTTACAGAGCGAGCCCGCCAGGTCGTCGTACTGGCGCAGGAAGAGGCGCGGACGCTCAAGCACAACTACATCGGCACCGAGCACATCCTGCTCGGACTCCTGCGCGAAGAGGAGGGGCTCGCAGCCCGGGTGCTCGAGTCGCTTGACATCACGGTGGAGCGCGTGCGGGCCCAGGTCGTGCGGATCGTCGGCTCCGGCGAGGAGGTCACCTCCGGTCAGATTCCGTTCACCCCGCGCGCCAAGAAGGTGCTCGAGCTGGCCCTCCGCGAGGCCCTGAGCCTCGGTCACAACTACATCGGCACCGAGCACATCCTGCTCGGCCTCGTGCGGGAGAACGAGGGCGTCGCCGCTCGCATCCTGCTCGACTTCGACGCCGACTCGGAAAAGATCCGCAACGAGGTGATCCGGATGCTGTCCGGCCCCGGCAGCCGCCAGCGCGGCTCGGGCTCGGGCGGGTCGGGTGCCCAGGCGGCACCCGGCGAGGGCAAGAAGTCTTCGAAGCTGCTCGACCAGTTCGGCCGTAACCTCACCAAGCTGGCCTCCGAGGGCAAGCTGGATCCGGTCGTGGGTCGCGAGACCGAGATCGAGCGGATCATGCAGATCCTTTCCCGCCGCACGAAGAACAACCCCGTGCTCGTGGGTGAGCCCGGGGTCGGCAAGACCGCCGTCGTCGAGGGCCTGGCCCAGCGGATCACCAACGCCGACGTGCCCGAGTTGCTGAAGGGCAAGCAGATCTACACCCTTGACCTGGCCGCCCTGGTCGCCGGCTCGAAGTACCGCGGCGAGTTCGAGGAGCGCCTGAAGAAGGTCATGAAGGAGATCACCCAGCGCGGCGACATCATTCTGTTCATCGACGAGCTGCACAACCTCGTCGGCGCCGGCGCGGCCGAGGGCGCGATTGACGCGGCCTCGATCCTCAAGCCCGCACTGGCCCGCGGTGAGCTGCAGACAGTCGGCGCGACCACGCTCGAGGAGTACCGCAAGTACCTCGAGCGCGACTCCGCCCTGGAGCGTCGCTTCCAGAAGATCACCGTCGATCAGCCCACGACCGAGGAAACGGTCCAGATCCTCAAGGGTCTGCGCGACCGCTACGAGCAGCACCACAAGGTCAACATCACCGACGAAGCGCTCGAGGCGGCGGCTGATCTGGCCGACCGCTACATCTCCGACCGCTTCCTGCCTGACAAGGCGATCGACCTGATCGACGAGGCGGCATCGCGGATGCGGATCAAGTCGATGACCTCGCCGCCGGTGTACCGCGAGCTCGAGGACGAGATCGAGGAGACCCGGCGGGCCAAAGAGGCCGCGATCGAGGCTCAGGAGTTCGAGAAGGCGGCCAACCTCCGCGATCAGGAGCGGCGGCTCACGCAGAAGAAGCGCGAGCTGGCGGAGCAGTGGGAGGCCGGCGAGTCGACCGAGCGTCCCTCGATCGGCGAGGAGGAGATCGCCGACATCGTCTCGATGTGGACCGGCATCCCGGTGTTCAAGCTGACCGAGGCCGAGACCCAGAAGCTGATGCGCATGGAGGAGGAACTCCACAAGCGCGTCATCGGGCAGCACCCGGCGATCGAGGTCGTCTCCAAGGCGATTCGCCGCTCCCGTGCCGGACTCAAGGACCCCAAGCGCCCCACCGGCTCGTTCATCTTCCTCGGCCCCTCCGGGGTCGGCAAGACCGAGCTGGCGCGGACACTGGCTGAGTTCCTGTTCGGCGACGAGGACACGATGATCCGCATCGACATGTCCGAGTACATGGAGAAGCACGCCGTGTCGCGTCTGGTCGGGTCGCCTCCTGGCTACATCGGCTACGACGAGGGCGGGCAGCTCACCGAAGCGGTGCGCCGCAAGCCCTACAGCGTGCTCCTGCTCGACGAGATCGAGAAGGCCCACCCCGACGTGTTCAACATCCTCCTGCAGATCCTGGAGGACGGGCGCCTGACCGACGCGCAGGGCCGGACGGTGGACTTCCGTCACTGCATCGTGATCATGACCTCGAACATCGGGGCCTCGGAGATTGCGCGCAACACGCCGCTCGGATTCGCCGTCTCCGACGACGAGACCGGGATCACCTACGACGACATGAAGAACCGGATCATGGGCGAGCTGAAGAAGGTCTTCCGACCCGAGTTCCTGAACCGGATCGACGAGGTGATCGTCTTCCACAAGCTCGCCAAGGACGAGATCAAGGAGATCGTCGAGCTGCTGCTGCGGCGGATCCGCGAGTCGATGGCCGAGCGCGAGCTGCAGCTCGAGCTGTCCGAGATGGCCAAGGACATGCTGGTCGAGAAGGGTTGGGATCCGGCTATGGGCGCCCGGCCGCTGCGTCGAGCGATCCAGCGTTACATCGAGGATCCGCTGGCCGACTTCGTCCTGCGCTCGCAGGTCCCCGCCGGATCGACGGTACTGGTCGAGCCGAGCGAGACCGATCCCGACTCAGGCGCTGAGCCCGAGGTCAAGCTGTCGATCATCGAGCCCGCCCCGAAACCCACCCCGGTTGGTGTTGGCGCGACCGACGGCCCCGAGGAGTCGGAGCCTCAGAGCGACTCCCCGGAAGAGCCACCCGCTGAGTAACAGCTGCCGCCTTGCCGCCGCCGCGCTTGCCGCGGCGGCGCTGGTCGGCTGCGGTGGTTCGACCTCGCAGGCACAACCCGCCGTCAGCCCCGATCTCGGTCGAGTGCAGCTCAGGCTGCAAGTCCGCCATCCGACGAGCATCCATCTCCCCGCGCCATGGGCGCTGTCGTACGACGCCGATGGCCGCCATGTCGAGCGGGCCGGGCCCCACGCCCGATCCCTCACGGTCGGCCCGGCGAGCGACCTGATCGTCAGCTCGAGCCCGGCGGCGCTCCTGCTCCACCGTCTCGCGATGATCCATTTCCGCCTGAGGCCGGGGCAGTTCCCGATCGGCGCCGACACCGGCGACCACCTGCACATCGTCAAGCCCATCTACTGGACCAGTGGCTTCTGGCCAGGCGCGCTGTGGCAGGCCGCGGCGCTGGTCGGCCAGCCCTTCCGCGGCTGGGCGCTCCAGGCCACGCTGCGCCACCTCGGCTACGAGCACACCCCCACGCACGACGTCGGCTTCATGTACGGCCAGTCGTCCCTGAACGCCTACCTCGCGCTGTGCGCGGGTGGCCACGGGAGAGCGGCTGCGTGCCCGCGGCTGCGCACGAGCGTGCTCGCAGCCGCGGGCGAGCTGGTCAAGCTGGCCGCCACCAACGCCAGGGCGGGCACGATCCCCACGGGTCCGCACGGTGTCAGGGCGGACACGATCGTCGACAGCATGATGAACATCGCCATCCTCCCCTGGGCCACGCAGGTCACGGGCGACCCCAGGTACGCCCGCATCGCGGCCCGCCACGCCGAGCGCGTGGCCGCATTGCTGGTGCGACCAGACGGTTCGACGATCCAGGCCGTCAGCTTCGATCGCGCCACGGGTCGCGTGATCGACAAGGGCACTCACCAGGGGATCTCGGGGCGAAGCACATGGTCGCGTGGCCAGGGCTGGGCGGTATACGGATTCGCGGTCGCGGCGGCCGAGCTCCACAGCGCGGCCCTGCTCCGCGTGGCCGAGCACACCGCGCAATACGTGGCCGGTCATCTGCCGCCCTCGGCCGTGCCCCTGTGGGACTACGACGGTCCGGCAGGCGCTCCAGTTGATGTCTCGGCCGGCGTCATCACCGCGGCCGGGCTGTTCCATCTCATCGCTGCCTGTCGCGAACTGGGGCAACCGTGCCCAGGTTGGCGGGCGCTCGGCCGGCGGATGCTCGGGGCGGCCCTCGCGTACGCCTCGCCCCGGCCACCCCTGGGGCTGCTCTCCGGGCAGGAGCAGGATGAGCACCACGCAGGTTGCTGGTGCAACGGGGGGGAGCTCATGTTCGGGCTAAGCTACGCGATGGAGGCGATCAGACTGGCGACCGTCAACAGGTAGAAGACGGGGCCGGGGTCCCGGCCCCCGAGCTCGGTGAGTCGACGATCCCGCCCGGGACCGAGCGCTCCACGGCCCCGAGATGGACGACGTACCAGACCCCCCGCCACGACATCATCGAGGCGATCCCGAACGAATGAACGCCGGCACCCGTCCGGTAGACGACGCGGGAGTTCGGAACCTCGTAGTAGCCGATCCGGTTGTAACACGCTCCCGGATCCACCCAGTGGGCGTAAGGGGTCGGAACGTGCACCGCGACGAGGTGCGCGTGGGCGCGCGCTCCCAGCAGATGGTGTGCCGCACCGATGTCGAGGTCGTACTCGCCCACGAGCCGCTGTCGGTAGTCAGCGCGCGGATCGGCGATCGCCTTGACCTGTGCGTAGGCCGTTTCGGGGAAGAAGGCGGGCAGACCGCTGGCGGGTGCGTCGGTGCGGATCGCGCGCCACAGCGTGGCCATCTCCGTCCGGAAGCCGGGCGTGTGGGCCGACGGCAGCTGGTGGGTCTGCGGCAGCGTCCCGGGACTTGGGAGCCGGTGGTGGCGGTGTCGATGCGCGGAGCCCCGGGCGTGCCGGGTCGCAACGGGGCCGCTGTCTCGGTCCGCGCCCGCTCGACCGGCAGCGTCAACACACCGGCGAATCACAGCGATATCTCGATCAGCCTGAACGGGGCGCGGTGGACTCAGGCCGCCGACGAGGTCGACCTTGGCCCGTACGGGACCGTGACCTTCACGGACCCGGCGACCGGGAGCTGCGGCGGCGTCGGGAACGCGGATCTCAACCTGACGCTCCATCTCGACGGCGACAACTTCTTCTTCAAAGCGATTCAGGCTATCCCCGACGGCAAGGTGCGAACGGCCAGCTTCAGCGGAGTGAACGCTCTGTTCGAGCCGGGCGCGGCGAAGGCTCACACCGTCAGTGCGACGGTCAGCGCCGTCTGCGAATCAGGCGACTTCCCGGCTGTGTTCAACGTCAGCGACCTGCGCTTCGACATGGTCCGGGCCTCGTAGCGGCGCGATCGAGTCTGCTTCAGGCCACCGTGAGTTTCGAAGGCCGGCCGGCCTGGTTCGATGAGTTCACAGCCCGCACGGTGATTGGTATGTGGTGGCGGTTGCCCACCTTGACGGTGACGGCGGCACGATTTGTCGTCAGCGATTGGCTGGAGTGGCCGCTCCCGACTGTCACGTAATAGAAGGACGCGGCGCACACCGGGAGCCAATGCAGCATGACCTTCTCGCCGCTGCGCCTGGCGCGCAGACCCGACACGTTGCTGGTTCCGGTCGCCGCGCGGTAGCGCGCGACGATCAACTGGCCTCGCGGGGTTCCCTGTTGACGGATCAGAGCAAGGATCTCCCGGGCGGGGCTCCCAGGGAACGGAGTGAAGGCGAGCTTTCCGCTGGCGGCATCCGTACTCAGGAGCTGGCGCGCGGTCTTGTCGCCCTGCTCCTGGAAGGTCACCGACTGTGCCGGCTCCTCTCGCAATCGCCAGGCGAGCTGCTGGCGACAGCCAACCGGTCTGAGGGTGGCGTGCACCTTGGGCGGGGCGAGCGGGCTGGAGAATCGCATCGCCGTGATCGGCGAAGAGCCGGGCAAGGCCGTGATCCGGTAGACGCCCACACGCGGATGCGCGAACAGGATGTAGGTGGTGCGATCGCTCGGGTTGAGGACCAGCCCCGCCCGCGAGCCGAAGTCGGTGTTGGCAGAGTCGGTGACGCGCAGGGTCAGCCCGCCAGGCCCGGTGAGCCCCACCTGGGGCGCCGAGACGGTCCCGCGCAGGGCGACCGCCGACAAATGAGAACGCGCGCTGACCTTGAAGGTCGATACAGCTGAGGCGGTGGCGACGTCCGGACTCTCGCCGTTGGTCCCGGGACCGCTGTTGGTCACACCGGCGGACCTGGCTGAGGCAAACGGGCCGCTGTTACAGCCGCCGACGTGCCAGGCGCCGTCGAAGTACACGCCCGTGGTCCCGATCTTGTTGGACGACACACAGAGACCCGCGCCGGTGCCATTCATGACCAGATTGCCGGCAGCGACGAGATTCCAGATGTCGACCTTGCCGTCGGCATCGAGCTGCCAATACGGTGTGGTCGCGGGGGTCGTGGGGATCACCAGGTGCCCGGTCCCCGTGATGGACGCCGGGAAGCCGACGTGGAGGACCTGGTCGAGGTGGATGCCCACATCGCCCTCGCCGAACAGCCCTGTCGGCCCCAGCCTCAGCTGCCCGTGCAGCAGCGTCGAGTTGATCACCTTCAAATCCACGGTCCCCAGGAACGAGAACGGATCAAACGTGAAAGTTCCGCTGCCGTCGAGCGAGGCCAGCTCCTGGAACCACAGGTAATCGCTCTTGAATCTCGGAAACCAGGTGAAGCCGACGCTACCTCCAAGCTTATACGCGCCGAGCGGGTTGGAAACATCGATGCCGCCGGTGAAGCCGAAGCGCTGCCAGAACAGTCCCGGGGTGTCGGCGATGTACTTATTGATGTTGTTGACATTGACGCTGACGCTGGTCAGCCCGGGTAGTGCCACGGTGTGCCCGAACACTGCCACGGTGGCCAACCACTTGAAGCCGAGGTCGATATTGACCAGCTTCTTGCCCAGGAAGCCGGCCAGTGGTTTGACCCATTCCTTGGCTGCGTCGGAAGGATTGTCGTGGATGACGAGCAGCGCGGTGGCGTCGAAGCCACCTTCGGCCAGCTTCCAGATAAAGCCGATCCGCGCCAGTTCGATCGTGCCGATCGACGGCGGGCCGGTCGTGCGAGTGAACTTGTCGCTGCGAGTGTCGATGCCATAGGCCGCTGAAGGAGCGAAGCTCCCGTCGATCTCGCTTACGCCCGAGCTGTTGTCGGCCATGATCTTGGCTCTGAGGGCAAGGGGATAGGCGATCCTGGATCCGCCGCTTGCCGTAGGGACCTTCCACAGCCCGTTGACCGGATCAAGAAACGCGTTCGTCTTCGGTGGGAATGAGAGCTGCAGCGTGATCGTTGTCCTTCCCGGCGCGAATTCCAGCTGTGCCGCGGGCGCGTGGGCAGGAAAGCCGAAGATCGTCGAGGTTCCCCCGGTGGGCGCGGCCAGGAACCCGAGCGCCTTCATCTCCAGCGTTCCCGGCGTCGAGAAGGGGGTGGTCAGCGCCCACGACTTCTGCTCCTGGCTGAACGGGAACGACAGGTGCAGCCCGCCAGGTACGAAGAAGGCCATCCAGCCGCCGCCCCAGCCCGGTGCCGACAGCGACATCTTCACCTCGTCACCGTCGACCGTCTTCTGCTTGTCGTTGAAGATCACCGGATGGGTCTTGTCGTCGGACGATTCGTAGTCGATCCCGTCCATCCGGAATTGACCCTGGGCCTTCCAGGTCCCGTCCGCCGCATCGACCGGAATGAAGCACCCCGTGGCGACCATGGAGGTGTGGAAGTCCAGCGTGGGGAGGCAGGGGACCGTGAAGTTGGCCGTGCGGTCCTGGTCGAGGTCGACTTTGCACGTGCCTCGGGAGGCCTGACAATCCGCACTGGCCGTGGCCGTCGGCTTGTAGTTGCCCTCGGGCGTGACGCTGTAGGTCCCGGCAGGCAAATCGTCGGCGTAGGTGCCGTCGGCGCCGGTTGTCGCCGTCGTTGCGACCGGGTCGCCGTCGGTTGTTGTCCCGGTGATTTCGACGGAGAGGTTCTGAACTCCGGCCTTGTCACCCGATGCGTACGTGACCGTCCCCGACAACCGGTGTGTGGTGGTCCCGGCCAGGTAGTTGCTTCCCCCGCCGCCGCCACCGCCGCCGGTGTCCTCCGGCGGCGCGGTGCCGGGGTCGGTATCTCCGCCTTCATTGCCGCAGCCGCCGCCACCACCGCCGCCGCCCACGTACCCGCCGCCACCGCCGCCACCGCCGCCACCGGCGTCGCTATTGGCCCCTCCTCCGCCGCCCCGCGCGCCCTGGCCGCCGAAGCCGTTACCACCGGTGCCGCCGGCAAGACCGCCGCCAGCGAATCCGTTACTGCAATTCCCGCCACTGCCACCCGACGAGGCGAAGATCCCGGAGGCAGTGGCGGAAAAACCGCCCTGGCCGCCGTAGGAACCAGTCCCGTTCGCGCCGTTGCCGAGGGATCCGGCGCCGCCGTGGGCATCCGCTGAGCAGTTGACATCTCCGGGTCCGCCGGCTCCGCCGCCCCCAGCGGCGGCGATCAGCCAGGTGTTGGTCACGGCGTTGCCTGTGACCTGCTGCTGGGTCTGAACGTCAGATGCGCCGCCGCCGCCGGCGCCGCTGGCCTTCTCGAGTCCGTCCTCCGTGATCCCGGCGCCGCCACCGTTGAACCCGCCGAGCGCGAACTGGTATGCGGTGCCGCTGGTGGTGCAGTCCTGGATCCCGTCCTGGCCGCGTCCGCCGACGTAGACGAACACCCTCGTGCCCGGCGTGGAGGGGATCGTCCCGCTCACGATCGCTCCCTTGCCGCCCGGGACCGAGCCGAAATTCCCGCCCGACCCTCCGATCGCCGTGACCTTGAGGCTGGTGACGCCGGCCGGGACCGGAAACGTCCCCTCGTAGCCAGCGTACGTGTACGTACGGCTCTGGTTGTTGCCCCACTGGAACTCGATGGCCCCGTTGCCATCGGCGGGCGGCGATAGCGCCGATGCCGCCTGTGCCCCAATCGACAGCGGGCACGCGACGAGCGCCGCCAACGCCCCGACGCTGCGTGGGATAACGCGCCCTCGGTCCCACATAGAGCGGACCAGATTAATGACCGATGCACCCCAAAACAAGCGTAAAACTACGTAAACGTGCCAAAACTGTGCCGGTTTGGGGTGCCGTCTCCGCCTGCGCGTAGGCTGGCTGAGATGCCTCGCGCCACCACCGTCCACGTCTGCTCGGCCTGTGGCCACGAGACACCGCGCTGGGCCGGCCAGTGTCCGGGCTGCGGCGAGTGGAACACGCTCGTCGAGGAGGTGCGGGCGCCGGCGGCGTCGCCTCGTGGGGGCACGGCCTCGCGGCGCACCGGGGCCGCCCCCGCGGCTCCGGTCCCCCTGGGAAGCGTCGCCGCCCGAGAGCACGACCGCCTGGGCACGGGCATCGCTGAGCTCGACAACGTGCTCGGCGGCGGAATCGTGCCGGGCTCGCTGATATTGATCGGCGGCGCTCCGGGCATCGGCAAGTCGACCTTGACCACGATGGCGCTGGCCAACCTGGTGGCGGCCGGCCGGAGGACGCTGTACGTCAGCGCCGAGGAGTCGGCGGCGCAGATACGGCTGCGGGCCGAGCGCTTGCGCGAGCCCGCAGCTCTAAGCATCCCCGTGATCGGCGAGACCGATCTCGGCGTGGTGCTGGCCACGGTCGAGCGCGAGCGACCCGACGTCTGCGTGATCGACTCCGTGCAGACGCTCCACTGCAGCGATCTGTCCAGCGCCGCCGGCTCGGTGGCCCAGGTGCGCGAGGTGGCGGGAGAGATCATGCGCGTGGCCAAGGCGCTGCGGATCGCCGTGCTCCTCGTCGGGCACGTCACGAAGGAGGGTGCGCTGGCCGGGCCGCGGGTGCTCGAGCACCTGGTCGACTGCGTGCTCCAGTTCGAGGGTGAGCGCGAGCGCACCTACCGGACGGTCCGTGCGATCAAGAACCGCTTCGGGTCCACCAACGAAGCGGGCGTGTTCGAGATGCGCGACCACGGACTGGTCGAGGTGCTCGACGCGTCGGCCCGCTTCGTCGCCGAGGCGACCGGCGCTCCCGGCAGCGTGGTCCTGTGCGCGATGGAGGGCTCCCGCCCCCTGCTCGTCGAGGTCCAGGCACTGGTCTCGAACTCGGAGCTCGTCCCGCCCCGCCGGGTGGTCTCGGGCCTGGATCGCAATCGCGTCGCCCTCGTCCTCGCCGTCCTCGGCCGCCATGCCGGTATCGGCCTCGGCGCCGCTGACGTGTTCGTGAACGTGGTCGGCGGCGTCCGCGCCGACGAACCCGGCGCCGATCTCGCCGTCGCCCTCGCCGTGGCCAGCGCCGCCAAGCGGACCGCGCTCGTGGGCGCCGGCGGTCGGCCCCTGGCCTGCTTCGGCGAGCTGGGTCTGACCGGCGAGCTCCGCACGGTCGGCCACGCCGACCGCCGCCTCGCCGAGGCCGCGAAGTTCGGGCTCACCGGCGTGCTCGAACCCGAGGCGCACAAAACGCTGAAGTCCGCTCTGGGGAACGCCCTGGGCACTGCCAGACAGTCGTTGGCTGCATAGGGGGACGGTCAGGCCCCCTCAATTCCGGCTAAAATTGGCCTCGATGCCGCCGCGTTCCGGGGAAGAGCTCAAAGAGGAGCTCGAGTCGCGACAGGAGTCCCGGATCGTCAGGGCCCTGGAGATGGTTGCCCCTGGCACGGCGCTTCGCGAGGGCATCGACAACATCCAGGATGCCCACACGGGTGGGCTCATTGTGATCGGCGATGTCGACGAGCTGGCCTTCCTGTTCTCCGGCGGGATCAAGCTCGAGCTCGACTACTCTCCGGCGCTTCTGTACGAGCTGGCCAAGATGGACGGTGCTCTCGTCCTGAGCTCCAACGCCACCAAGATCGCCGCCGCCAACGTCCAGCTCACGCCCGACCCGACGATCTTCACGATGGAGACCGGCACCCGCCACCGCACCGCCGAGCGCGTCTCCAAGCAGACCGACGCCCTGGTCGTGGCCATCTCCGAGCGACGCGAGGTCGTCTCGCTGTACGTCGATGGCATCAAGTACATCCTTGAGGACATTCCCGTCGTCCTGGCCAAGGCCAACCAGGCGCTGGCCACGCTCGACAAGTACCGCAGCCGGCTGGACCAGGTGTCGACTCGGCTCACCGCGCTCGAGTTCGAAGGGGGCGCCACGCTCCACGACGTGCTCACGGTGTTACAGCGTGCCGAGCTGGTGACGCGGATGGCGGTCGAGATCGAGCGCTACATCGTCGAGCTCGGCACCGAGGGCCGCCTGATCGAGATGCAGCTCGACGAGACGATGGTCGGCGTGTCGGCCGACAAGGCGGCGCTGGTCCACGATTACTTGATCGAGGACACCGACGACAATTTCGCCACGGCCTTCGATCAGCTGGTGCGCCTGCCGCACCAGGATCTACTCGACTTCGGTCGTCTCTCCGAGCTGCTCGGTTACGACCGTAAGCTAAATACCCTCGACTACCCCGTCTCACCGCGCGGGATCCGCATTTTGGGGCGCATCCCACGATTGCCCAAGCTCGTTGTGCAGCGGATTGTGGATGAGTTCGGTGGCCTCGAGGGACTGCTCGCCGCCACTGACGGCGAGCTGGAGACCGTCGACGGTGTCGGCGAGATCCGGGCGAAGGACATCCGCGAGGGCCTTCGCCGCCAGCAGGAGATAAACCTGGTCGACAGGTACCTGCAGACGTAGTGCAAACGGCAGGCCGGACCCTCGCCCCGGCGGCCCGGAAAGAGGAGGACATCATCACAGAGCTAATGGAAGAGCACCTGGACGAGGATCTCGAGGCTGTCGAAGTCGCGAACATCGAGTTCGAAATCGGCGACAGTGTTGTGTACCCCCACCACGGCGCAGGCAAAGTACTTCGCAAGGAGCAGAAGGAAGTCCTCGGGGAAAGCCGGGAGTACCTGACGATCAAGATCCTCCACAACGACATGACGGTCATGGTTCCGACCGAAAACGCCGCCCTGGCCGGGCTGCGGCGGGTTATTGACGAGGAGACCGTCAAGAAGGTGCTCGCCGTTCTGCAGGACGAATGCTCCGAAATGCCCAAGAACTGGAACCGGCGGTTCAAGCACAATCGCGACAAGATCAAGACGGGCGACATCTACGAGCTGGCCGAGGTGGTTCGCAACCTCGCCATCCGCGAAGCCCAGAAGGGTCTTTCGACCGGCGAGAAGCAGATGTTCACTCGGGCAAAGAAAATCCTCGCCTCAGAGCTCATGTATGCGCTCGAGATGAATGAGGAGGAGGTCGAGGAGCACCTCTATGGCCTGCTCACCGAGTCGGGCAATGGCAATGGCAATGGCAATGGCAAGGTGGCCGTCGCCGCGAAGTAATCCAGCATCTGCAAGACGGTGGTGGTCGCGTTGATCGTGGCCGCCGGTCGTGGAGAGCGCCTTGGGTTCGGCCGGCCCAAGGCGCTCGTCACGCTGGCCGGCAGGCCGATGCTCGAATGGAGCGTGGCCGCCCTGCAGGCGGTTGACGCTGTCGAGCGGATCGTCGTCGCCCTACCCGGCGATCACCTCGACCAGGCTCCCGCCGGCTGCCACGCGGTCGCCGGCGGCGCGATGCGCTCGCAGTCGGTCCGCAATGCGCTGGCGGCCGTGGGTGAGGGCGATCCGGTGATCGTCCACGATGCCGCCCGCCCGCTGGCCCAAACCGAGCTGTTCGAGCGCGCGCTGGCCGAGCTCGAGCGATCCGGCGCCGACGCGGTCCTCGCCGCCGTGCCGGTATCCGACACCATCAAGGAGGTCGGCGAGGATGGTCACACGGTGATCCGCACGCTCGACCGCTCGCGACTGTGGGCGGTTCAGACGCCTCAGGTATTTCGTCGCGCCGCGCTCGAGCGGGCGATCGGCTCCGCGGGCGAGGATGAGCTCGCCGCCGCCACCGACGACGCCTGGCTGGTCGAGCGCGCGGGCGGGGTCGTGGGAGTGGTGCGCGCGACGCCCGAGAACATCAAGGTCACGACCCAGGGCGACATCCACGTGGCGGAGCTCCTGCTGGCGGAGCGCGCGCGGTGAGCGCCACCACGGGGTTGGGGTATGACTGCCATCGTTTCGCCGACGGACGGCGATTGGTCCTGGGTGGCGTGGAGATCGCGCACGAGCGCGGACTGGCCGGCCATTCCGATGCCGACGTGCTGACCCACGCGATCATCGACGCCCTGCTCGGCGCGGCAGCACTTGGAGATATCGGACAGCACTTCCCCGACACCGACGAGCGCTATCGCGATGCGGACTCGCTCGAGTTGTTGCGCACAGCCGTACGGAAGCTCGGCGAGCACGGCTTCGCGATCCAGCATGTCGACGCGACGATCGTGATCGAACGGCCGCACGTCGCCCCGGTCCGCGATCGGATCCGGGCGTCGCTGGCTGCGGCACTCGATCTGGAGCTCGAGCACGTCAGCGTCAAGGCTACGCGCGGAGAGGGCATGGGCTTCGTCGGCCGTGGCGAGGGCGCGGCGGCCCTGGCCGTGGCGACGATCGACCGGACGCGATGAAGTAGGTGGCGAAGGTGTCAGGCGCCGGCGACGAGCAGACCGTCGAGGATCGAGCCGTACTCGTTGACCACCAGCGATAGGTGACCCTGATCAGCGCGCAGCTCGGACTGCGCGCCGGACACGTGATCGGCGAGCCACCGTCCATGGGCCGGTGGGACGAAGCGGTCCTGCCCGCCCTGCCAGATCGTCACCGGGGCGGTAATCGCAGCGAGCTCGAAGCCCCACTGCTCGACAAGGGCCAGATTGTCGTCGAACCAACCCCAGAAGCCCTGAATCAGGGCACCGCCGACCAGCGCGGCGAAGTACCGCGCGAATTCCCCCGTCAGCGCGTCTCGGTCGACGTCGCTGACCAGGTCGCCCATCGACACATGGGCCTCCTCGGGCGTTATGCGCGCAAAGGCTGGAGCGTTCGTCTCCATCCACGCTCGCAGAGGTGCCTCACCTCCGACCACGGCCCCGAACTCCTGACGATTCTCCTCGCCCATTCCATCCAGCCAGTCGAGTCCTTCAGCGCCCCACGGCGCGACCGAGGCGATCGTCGCCGTGGCCCGCACACGGTCGCCAAGGAGCGCGGCGCAGGCCAGCGCGTGTGGACCGCCGCCCGACCAGCCCACCGTGAAGAAGCGCTCGGCCCCGAGCGCGTCGGCGACCGCGGCCACGTCGGCCGCGCAGGCGACCACCGAGCGACCAGGCTGACGGTGGCTGTGCCCGTAGCCGGGGCGCGAGTAGGAGATGTGCCGCAGCCCACGCTCGATGCCAGCCACGACGTGGGGCTCGAACAACAGCCCGGCGCTTGGCGTCCCGGTCTGGAAAAACACCGCCGGGGCATCGCGCGGGCCGGCGTGCTGGACGTCGAGATACCGTCCGCCCTCCAGCTCGATCTGGCCGCGCTCGACCTCAACCATCAGCCCGTGGCCGTCGCTCGTCTCTCCGCCGCGCGATCGCGCAGCTGCTCGTACTCGACGAGTCGCTTCAGTTGCTGCATCGTGCGGCGCAGGTGTCCACGGACTGTGGGCGCGGCGATCCGCTCGGCCAACCAGCCGAACGGCCCGGCCCCGGCCACGCCGTAGGCAAGTCGCATCTCGACCTGGGTGCGCCCTCCCGGCCGCGATCGCAGCCGGTAGCGGCCGCGCTGGTCGACCCCGAGCACCGATGTCCAGGCCAGGTCGCTGGGCTCGTCCCATTCGACTATCTCTATTAGCCCGCCGATCTCCGCCGAGCCCACCCGCATCAGCATCCGGTAGCGCGCGCCCAGTCCCGTCGGTGGGTCGCTGGCGACCTCCCATCGGGTGATGCCGGACATGAAGCTGAGCGCACACTCGGGGTCTGAGACGATCGCCCAGACCTTGTCGATCGGTGCCGCCACGTGGGTGCTGGCGGTGACTCTCATCCCAGCACCGGCAGCCTGCGCTCGGCGGCGAGTGCGTCGAGCGTGTCCTGCATCAGGCGGATGAGATGGTCGTACACGTCATCGACATCGGGCTTGGGGCCGAAGTCGGCCACGAGGTCGATCGGCGGTAGCGTCTCGATCGTGATCTTGGCCGGCAGGGGGATGTGCCCGAGCATGTCGCCGACGTTCAGCCCCCAAGGGAGGGCCAGCGAGATCGGGAGCACCTTCAGCCGGAACATCCTGTCGAGCGCGAACAGACGGGCCAGATGCTCGCCGCGCGTCAGGAACAGCGCCGTCTCCTGGCCGCCGATCGATACAACTGGGACGATCGGCACGTTTTGCTCGATGGCCAGCCGGATGAATCCCTTGCGGCCACCGAAATCAACCTTGTTGCCCTCCCAGCTGGGGCGGTGTACCTCAATGTCGCCGCCGGGGTAGACGAGCAGGGCGGCACCCGCGTCAAGCGCCTTGCGCGCGTTGCTGTGTGACGCGGCGACGGTGCCGAACTTGCGTAGCTGCGACAGCGTTGGGATCGACAGGACGAGGTTGTGGGCCAACTGGTAGAACGCCCGTTCAACGCCAAAGTAGGTGTTGAAGGCAAGCGTGAACACGATCGTGTCCGGCGTCATGTTGCCGCCGGAGTGGTTGCCGATCAGCAGGACCGGACCGTCATCGGGGACGTTGCCCAGGCCACGGACCTCTCCTCGGTACCACAGGCTTGCCATCAGCCAAAGCATGGGCAGTTTCTCGCGGATGAAGTCAGGATCGCGATCATCGAGATCGGCGCGAGGGATGCGCTTCTGCGCCTGCTCGGCCACGCCGCGTAGTGCGCGGCCCAGCAGCGAACCACTGCCGGCGCCATTTCCAGGCGAGGCTTCGCTGCCAGCCGAATGGCCGTTGCGGCTGGCCTCACTCGCAATACCGGCTTGGGCCATCGTCTTCTCTGTCAGGCCGCCCGGGCCGGCCTCGGCTGCGGCTTGCGCATCGCCATCGGGCGGGCCGAGTCGGCACGGGCGAAGAAGTCGCTGAGGAGGTCGTGGGTCTCGTCGGGTCGCTCGACCTGGGGGATGTGGCCGCACATGGGCAGCGTCAGCTGCTCGGCGCTGGGCAGCCACTGGCGGACGTGACGCGAGAACTTGGATGGCACCAGCGGGTCGTGGCTGCCCCAGATGAAGAGGGCCGGCGGGACGAGCTCGGCCAGCCGCGGATAGAAGCCGCGGCGCCCGAACGGCGGCTCGAGATAGATGTTGCGCGCCGAGGCCAGGAAGGCGAAGCGTGCCCCGGCGGTATGGTAGATGCGCCTGAACTCGTCCACCATCAGATCGGCCACCGCCGGGTCGATCGCGTCGCGGTTGTGCAGGAAGCCGCCGAACTGGGCGGCGACGAGCGACCGGCGGAACTGGTGGGGCAGCAGCCCGAGTTCCGGGCGCAGCAGACGCACCACCGGGTGCAGCCCGCGGTGGATCCAGGCCACGGCGGGACACAGCAGCGCGACGGCGTTGACGCGCTCGGGAGCCATCAGTCCCATCTCGATCGAGATGCGGCCGCCCATTGAGTTGCCGACGAGGTGGGCGTCCGAGATCCCCAGCTCGTCCATCAGGCCGAACATGATCTCGGCGAACCAACGCGCATTGAATCCGCCCCAGGACGGCTTGCTCGAGGAGCCAAACCCGGGCAGGTCGGGGGCATGGACGCGATAGCGGCTGCTCAGCGCGGCGGCCGTTTCCAGCAGCGAAGCCCGCGTCCCGCCCAGGCCATGGAGGAGCAGGACATCCGGCCCGTTACCCATGGTGAGCGTGGAGATCCGGTGGCGGCCGACCGGCACCTCGGCGATCCGCAGCAGCGGCGGGCGACCACCGGGCAGCCGGAACAGGCCCTCGAAGGCGATCGCGTGGTCGAGATTGCCGTGAACCGACAGCAGCCGCCGCTGGAAGGCATCGATGCCCGAGAACTCACCCTCACGCAGCGCGAGCCACGTTTCGGAGCTGGTCGACAGGGTCACGTCGGGAGCCCGGCGGCTCGCGCCCTTGCGCACGCGGGCGGCCTGGGGCGTGCAGCGCACCTCCCAGACATGCCCGAGATCGCCCAGCCGGACGTGATAGGTGGCGTCGAAGCCCTCCTCAGCGCCGAGATACCGGTCGGGAAGCGAGCGAAACGCCTGATCCACGCACGCCAGTCGTTGCGCGTGGGGAAGCTGGCCAGGCACCGTCGGCACCCTACCGAGGCACCCGGGCGGATGATCCGCTCCTGGGGAGGTGATGAGCTAGGTTTGCCGGATCTTGCGCCAGATCTCGCTGCACGACACACGAACGGGGAGGCTGGAGCCTCTCCACCCCCGCGACCCCGGTCGCGTCGGGATGTACGTCTGCGGCCCTACCGTCTACGGACGCGTCCATGTCGGGAATGCACGGCCATTCGTGGTCACTTCGCTGTTCAAGCGATTCCTCGAGCACGAAGGCTATCGCGTCAACTACGTGGCAAATGTCACGGACATCAATGACAAGATCTACGCCGCGG
The DNA here is from genome assembly GCA_963796885.1 of uncultured Solirubrobacterales bacterium. Lineage (GTDB taxonomy): Bacteria > Actinomycetota > Thermoleophilia > Solirubrobacterales > Solirubrobacteraceae > Palsa-465. Next base: position 268,214 of record CAWCNP010000013.1, on the reverse strand, counting down.
CCCAGGCGAACGGCACCGACAGCGCCCGTCTGGCCACGGAGATGACGGCCGCCTACGTCGCCGACACGGATCGGTTGGGGCTCGGCCGCCCCGACGCCGAGCCGCTGGCGAGCGAGATGATCGCAGCGATCATCGCGCTGATCGAGCAATTGATTGAGCGAGGTCATGCGTACGTTGTCGACGGCGACGTCTATTTCTCGGTGCGTTCATACCCCGCTTACGGGGAAATCTCCCACCGGAATGTGGACCAGATGGATCAGGGCGAGGGCATCGAGGGTGCCGATCGCAAGCGCGATCCGCTCGACTTTGCCCTGTGGAAGCAGCAGAAGCCCGATGAGGATACGGCCTGGGATTCGCCCTGGGGACTCGGGCGCCCCGGCTGGCACATCGAGTGCTCGGCGATGTCGGAGGCGCTGCTGGGCCTCGACTTCGACATCCACGGTGGCGGCTCTGACCTGATCTTCCCCCACCACGAGAACGAGGCCGCCCAGACCGCGTCAGCCCACGGCGAGCCGCTGGCACGCATGTGGATGCACACGGGCATGGTGCAGCTCGACCGGGAGAAGATGGCGAAATCGGTCGGCAATATCTTCATGCTCGATGAGGCGCTGGACCGCTTCGGCCGCGACACGCTGATCATGTACTTCGTCGGCGGTCACTACCGCCAGCCCGTCGAGTTCGACGAGGACCGCATGAAGGTTGCCGCCGCCGAGGTGCGCCGAGTTCGCGAGGCTGCCCGCGGGCTGGTGCCGGGGCCCTCGCCGCCGTGGTCGGCGGAGCTCCGGGAGCGATTCTTCGACGCTCTGGCGGACGATTTCAACACGCCGGCGGCCCGCGCGCGCGTCTTCGACTGGGTGCGTGAAGCCAATCGCTCCTCCGAGCCGGTAGGCGACGCCGATCTGCGGGAGATGCTGGGCGTGCTCGGGCTGGAGAATCTGCTCGACGTCGAAGCGGTGACGCCGGACGCCGAGGCGCAGAGACTGGTGTCCGAGCGCGAGCAGGCCCGGAGCACGCGCGACTGGGCCCGCGCCGACAAGCTTCGCGATGCGCTGCAGGAGCTGGGCTGGGAGGTCCGCGACGGTCCCGACGGCGCTGAGCTCCTCCCCCGCCCGTGATCGTCTACGGGCGCAACCCGGTGCGTGAGGCGATCCGGGGGCCGCGCACGGTGAGGCGCGTGTGGGCGACGAAGAACGCGGCCCGTGAAGCGTGGCTATCGGGCTTCGGGCTGCCCGTGGCCTCGGAGGCCGCTGAGGCGATCGAGCGCCGCTGCGGGTCGCCCGAGCATCAGGGCATGTGCGCCGAGGTATCGGACTTTCGCTATGCCGACGCAGAGACGCTGCTGGATGAGACCGACCCTCTGCTGGTGGCGCTCGATCAGGTCCAGGACCCCCACAACCTGGGCGCGATCTGCCGCACGGCCGAGTGCGCCGGCGCCACCGGGGTCATCATCCCCGAGCGCCGCGCGGCCGAGGTCACCGCGGCCGTCTGCAAGGCCTCCGCCGGCGCCGTCGAGCACCTGCCGGTGGCGTCCGTGCGGAACCTGGCCGATTTCCTCGCCGCCGCCAAGGCGGCCGGCGCGTGGTGCTACGGGGCTGACGCTGCCGGCACGGTGCCGTACGACCGCGTCGACTACGGTGGCGGCGTCGTGCTGGTGCTGGGATCCGAGGGGCGCGGCCTGCGTCCCCGGGTGGCCGCGGGCTGCGACGCCCTGGTGTCGGTGCCGCTGCGGGGTCAGATCGAGTCGCTGAGCGTGAGCGCGGCGGCGGCTGTGCTGCTGTACGCCGCGGCCGGCCGACGGTAGGCCATCTGGCCTAGACAACCGTGGCGGCGGCCCGACGGCGCCAATGGCGGCGCCAATGGGGCCGGTCAACGTGAAACTCGACTTGCTCACGGGGTCGAGTGTGACGTTGACGGCCGTGGGCGCCGTCAACGTGGAGCTCGCCAGCCCGTGCGGGTCGAGTTTCACATTGACAGGTGCTCGCCCGGCGCTCCGCAGGTACCCCAGGCTCCCAGCCCAACCGCCGCCCGACCGCGTCGTGCACGCACGCCACCGATCCCGGCGATCCACTTGACATCGGTGCGTTGCTATGTCAAGCTCGCAACGGGAGATAAGGATCAACTAGAGCTTTAGTCTCTAGGTGTGGTGCTAGAGAGGGTGCGGACACGAAAATCCCGCATCCGAATTGTCTATAAGGTGCGGCGCCAGGGGAGGTAGCGCGCCACGAATTCCCGTGGAACCGGCTTGGAAGCACAGGCCGGTCCAGGAAAGGAAGACGTCGTGGCTCGACTTTCTGCTTCTCCTCAGGCTCAACCTCAGGTTGATGATGGCTATCTGATCGCGCTCGCTAAACAGGGCCATGCGGACGCGTACGACCGGATCGTTCGCCGTTACTACGGATTCGTGCGCCTGAAGGCTTCGTCCTACTTCCTGGCCGGCGGGGACTCCGACGACCTGATCCAGGAGGGCCTGGTCGGTCTGTACAAGGCCGTCCGCGACTATCGCAGCGACCGCGAATCTAGCTTCCGCAACTTCGCCGAGCTGTGCATCACGCGCCAGATCATCACCGCGGTCAAGACCGCGACCCGCAACAAGCACACGCCGCTGAACCAGTACGTCTCGTTCTCGAGCACGCCGGCCGGTGCCGGGGCCGACAGCGAGTCGACACTCGACGAGATGCTTCCGGGCTCGACGGTTCACGATCCCGTCAACCAGGTGATCTCCTCCGAGGAGCTGCGTGCGCTCGTCGCCTGCATCTCGACGGCGCTCTCCGAGCTCGAGTCACGCGTGCTTGCCCTCTATCTCGACGGACACTCCTACGAGGAGGTCGGCCGGCGGATCGGGTGCGACTGCAAGACCGTCGACAATGCGCTGCAGCGGGTCAAGCGCAAGGTGGGTCAGCACCTGTCCGAGCGCAGCGTCCCGGCCTAACGTCTAGACCATCTAGCCGGCGATCGGACCGAGCACCGGGTCGCGCCCCCACGTACTGAAGGCGCGAAAGTGGGAGAACTGCCGGTGCTCGGGGCCGTGGAAGTCCGAGGAGCCGGTGGTCAGCAGCCCCAGCTCCTCGCAGCGATCGGCCACCAGGTTGGCCTGCTCGCGGGTGTGGGTGGTGTAGAAGCACTCGACGCCGTCGAGGCCGACTGTGCGGAAGCGGTCGATCAGCGTGAGGACCTCGCCTGGCTCGGGGACGTCCCAGAAGGGATGGGCCCACACGGCCACCCCGCCGGCGTCGTGGATGCAGTCGATCGCCTCCTCGACGGTGGGTGCGGTCCGCGAGCGAAAGGCCGGCTTTCCATCGATCAGGTATGCCTCGAGGAAGGCCGAGGGCTCCAGCAGTCCGGCTTCGCGCAGGCGCTCGGCGTTGGCCGGATGACCGACCACGGCCTGGGCAAGATGGGGGCGGCCGATCGGCTTGCCCTGCTCGGTGCGCCGCTCCAGGACGCCCGCGTCGAGCTCGAAGCCGAGCTCCCGCAACGCGGCGGCCATGCGCTCAGCGCGACGCTCGCGGTCGGCGCGGAACTCGACCAACCGCGCGCCGAGAGCTGGGTCTCGCTCGTCGATCACATAGCCGAGGATGTGGAGATCGTCCTTGCCCTGGTCGATGGCCGAGACCTCGACCGCGGAGACGAGCCGAAGGCCGAGCCGCTGCGCTGCCTCCATCGCCTCGGGCACGCCATCGACCGTGTCGTGATCGGAAAGTGCGAGGAGTTCGACCCCGGCCTCGGCGGCCAGCCCGACGACCTCCGCCGCCGCGAGGGCGCCGTCGGAATGCCGAGAATGGCTCTGCAGATCGAATGTCGGGCCCTCGTGTGTCAAGCGGCGCAGCGTAATGCATAACCACGCGCGTCGATGAGCGTGGGCCCGAGAACGGGCCCGGGCCACCGGCGGCCGCAGTCCAGATGGACGCGCCCACGCTCCCCGCCCTTCTCTTCCCCAACAGACGGCGAGGACGCGAGCGCTGCTCCGGTGGCCCTGCGTCCGGGGTACCCATCAACGAGACAAATAATCTGCGAATTCGTGTTTAGACCTCGCCGAAGCGGGGTAAACGCACCAAAACCGGTCAAGGAACTGCGCCCCCACTTCCTTGACCCTCCGGGGGGATCTGGATGGAACCAGGTCCCCCCGGGGAACCTTTCCGTCCGGGCCGGTTCCCCCTCCTCGCCGCTGGTGGCTAGCGCGTAGCCTTCTTGACCGCGCTCTGAGCCCGCCCGAGGGCGTTCCTTGCCTTGCCCTTGGTCGCCTCGGTGGCGCCGCGGGCCTCGGTGCCCTGGCGCCCGGTGGCACGTCCGGCGCTCTGTTTGGCGCGACCTTTCAGCTCCTCGGCCTTGCCCTTCGCGCGCTGCTTTCGGTCACCCATATGACTTCCTCCTCATAGTTCCTTGGCTGGTTGATCTCTGGCAGGACCAGGGCCACAGAGATGTCTCAAGCGGAGCGGACATCCCGTTCGGCCACCTCGCCCCGCTCCTCAGCGGCGCCGTTCGCTTCGGTCGCCGCCTGGGCGCCGCCACCGTCCGGTTCGGCGATCGGTTCCGTCGCGCCACCGTTTGGTTCGGCCATCGGCTCCGCTGCGCCACCGGGTTCCGCTGCGTCACGGCTCGGATCCGTCAGGGCCTCGTCGGCGAGACCCTGCTCGTGGAGCGCGGCGCGCTCTTTGTGAAGCTCTGACTCGGCACGTTCTCGGCGCGCCTCCTGCTCGGCAATGCGGGCCCGGCGGTCAGCCGCCTCGGCCCGGTGGGCGCTCACCGATGCCTCCTGGCGGTGCTCGGCGACCGCACGCTGGCGGCGTTGCTCGAGCTCGCGCTGCTGGGCCCTGATTCTTCTGCGGTTGTTGATTCGCGGTACCGCGATGGCGAGCGCGGCGACGATAAGAAGCACGACGACGACGATCGCGATGATTGCTCCGGTGGACATGAACTCCTCCCTTGTGTTGTCTGAACCTTCCAGCTACCCGGAATCCGTGGGTCGTCATCCCCTCGGCGCGATTCCGCTGTCCGGCCGGTCATCTTCGCTCCAGAGCAGTTTGCTGAGCGGCCCCAGATTCAGATTGAGATCCTCGTCGCGCAGCCCGAAGTGGCGCCGGAGCTCGTCCATCCGCTCTGCCAGGGCAAGGAACGTGCTTCCCAGGCGTTCGACGTCCTCCGCGTCAAACTCGCCGGCGTCAATCCGTCGGATCGCCTGACGCTCCATGGCTTCGCAGAGCAACTCGATTACGGCAAGCACGAGTTGGGCGGGACCGCTCTCCAGCCGCTCGAGGTCGGCGTTCACCCGGCGACCGAGTCCGGCCTCGATTCGCTCGAGCTCGGCGGCGAACCAACCATCATGATCGCGGCTGTTCATGCCGGGGCTCCCCCGACGAACGAGTACGGCGGCCACGGGCCGCTGCAGACCAACTCGACGTCGTGCAGCTGGTCGCCGAGACGACACACAAGCGCCGCGAACTCCTCGGCCCGGCCGTGGTCGACGAGGTACGCAGCGCTGATCGGGAGCGTCGCCCGCGGCAGGACTCGCTGCCGCTTGCTCCGGGCCACGGTGTTCAGTGGATCGAGCCGCTGTGCAACGGCGGCTAGCCGGTGGTGGCGCTCGAGCCGACCGAGGATGTAGGCGGCTCCGCCACCGTTGCGGTTTCCGTTCACAGGCGCGGGAGCGATCTCGTCCCCGCCACCCGGCCATCCGGCACTGATCGCGAACTCCACGGCACCGCCGACTCGCCCCAATAGACCCAGCAACTCCTCGTCGCGCTCGCGCAGCATGTCGCGGATCGCCGACTCGTCGGCGAAAACGCTGCCGAACCTGACCGGGAGGATCTCGTGCTCGGCCATCAGACTCTCCACCGCGCGCTCGTACTGCAACAGCAGCCGGCCCGTGGCGATCGGTGGCGCCTCGACGTGGCTGGTCACCGCTGCCAACCCGCCGATGCTCACCCGATGCAGTGGGGCACCGTGCAGCCCCGTGCCCCTGATCGAGCTGAGACCACGCGTCACGGCGTACACGAGCAACTTCATGTCTGTGTCGCTGCTCGCACTGCCGAGACGAGAACGTCGAGCCTGAACTCAACCAGATCGATGTCGGCTACTGCGAGGGTGATCTCGCCGTGGGTCACGACGCCGCCGGCCTGGAGCCGGTCGAGCAGATCGAGGAGGCTCACCTGCCGAGCTTGGCTCGGCTCAATCGACGGCGACGCGTAGAGCTCTCGGCCGCCGGCCCAGTATGTGGATTCAGGCACTGACTGAGCAGAACTACCCACAGCGGGGTGATTCGGGCGCGACTCAACGAATGTTCGACGTCTGGGGCGGCCAGACCTCTGGCGCCCAGACGTGGCGAATGTCACAGGAAATGGTGCACTGGGTCCGGCATCTTGCCTGCATGGGCATGTGGACCGCAAAGACTCGCGTTGCAGGACATCCGGACCAGGTGCTGACGCTGCTGACCGATCCCGACGCGATCGCGAGCTGGGCGCCGGTTGCCTTCGAGGTCGTCGACCTCGAGGGTGAACGACTGGCGGCCGGGGACAAGGTCCGCGTGCGCGGCAACCTGGGTGGCGCCGCACTCGAGTTTCTCGTCGACGTGGCGGTGGCCGACGATGGCCACCTCGTTCTGTCCGCCACCGGGCCGATCCGCCTCGACGTTGAGTACCGGGCCGTGGCGCTCGAGAACGGCAGCGAGGTACGCGCCTGCGTGGCGGTGTCCGGCCGGGGGCTGAAGGGCCGGATCCTCGCCCAGGCGACCGACACGCTCCTGGCCGCCGGAGCGCTGACCAGCGCCGTCGGCCGGATCGCGCGCGAGTTCGAGCTCGAGCCCGCCCTGGCGGCATAGCTCCCGTCGCGCGGATCGCTGGGCGCGATAATCACGCCGTGGCCTACGACGAGGACCTGGCGAACCGGTTGCGCGAACTCGTCGGTGGCGAGCCAGGACTTACCGAGAAGCGCATGTTTGGCGGCCTGGCCTTTTTGATCAACGGGAACATGGCCGTGAGCGCCAGCGGCCAGGGTGGTTTGCTGCTGCGGGTCGATCCCGACGAGACCGACGCGTTGCTCGCCAAGCCCTATGCCCAGCCGTTTGAGATGCGCGGCCGAATCATGCAGGGCTGGATGCGTGTCGAGCCGGACGGGCTGAAGACGAGGGCCCAGCTCCAGCGGTGGGTAGCTCGGGGCGTGGGCTACGCCCGCTCGCTCCCAGGTAAATAGCCCGACGGCCTACGGCCGCAGATGATCGACGGCGATTCCGTATTCGCCGCGCAACCGTTCGGCGATGAGCGACCGGTGGCAGGCTTCGGGATCGCGCTCGACGCACAGAAGGGCCGCCGCGCCGTGCCGCGGCAGCGCCGCTGCGAACGGCTCGAGGTCGACAAGGTCGAGGATCTCGCGGCTGTACCGGGTCGCGTACTCGGGCGCTAGGCGTCGGCGGTTTCGTTTGCCCATCCCCTGGCGTGCATCCACGGCGTACTGGAGCTGGCGCAGCTCGGTGGTCGGGGCGAGCTCTCGATCGTGACGGTAGGCGATGCCGGCCGACGCCACTGCCGCCTGGAGCCGGGCGGCATTGGCCCAGGCGTACTCGCGCCCGCGGACGCCGCGCCGTTGACGCACATCGATCACCAGTCGCACGTCGGCGCGCCCCAGCGCAGCCAGGAATGTGTCGAGGTCCCACTCGTACACCCCGATGGTCACGACACGCGGCACGCAATGAACGATGCCACCGCAACGCCCCGGCCCGACGCCCCAATAGCGCGGCTTTACTATTCCCAGCGTGCACCGGGAAGAGCTTCGCGCGCTGCAGACGCCGCTCAAAGAGCGTTACAAGACCGAGCCCGAGGCCGCGCAGATCACGCTCTCGGCGACGGGCTCGCTGGGCGAGGGTGTGTCGTGCTCGGTGCAGACCGGACGCGCGCTGGCCCAGGCGGGCCTTCATCCCGCGACGGGCGGAGACGGATCGCTGCTGTGCTCGGGCGACATGCTGCTCGAAGCGCTGGTGGCCTGCGCCGGCGTCACCCTGCGCGCGGTGGCCACGTCGCTGGGCATCTCGGTCACCTCCGGACAGGTAAGCGCCGAAGGCGATCTCGACTTCCGTGGCACCCTCGGAGTGGACCGCGACGCACCGGTCGGCTTCTCGGCCATCCGGCTGTCGTTCGAGCTCGAGACAGACGCCGACGAGGGGCAACTCGAGACGCTGCGCCGGCTGACCGAGCGCTACTGCGTCGTCTATCAGACGCTGAGTCGATCCCCGGCGCTGTCGAGCACGCTCACCGCCGCGTAGTCAGCTTCCCTCCGACCAGTCGACCGTCGCCACAGCGACCGGTTCGGCCAGTCCCTTCAGCTCGAGCGCGCGCTCGTTCGTGATCGGGAGACCGCTGGCGGCGGCGCGCAGCGCGTCGTGGCTGGCCACGATCTCACCGGCCCCGGCTGCGGCTGCGATGCGGGCAGTTGTGTGCACGCCCCGGCCGGTGTAGTCGCCGCCGCGGTCGGTGGCCTGTGAGAGATGGATACCGATACGAACGCGTGGCGCGAATCCGTGGTCGCGGCGGTGATCGCGCAGCGAGCGCTGAATTGTGCACGCGCATTGGAGCGCGCTCCCCGCCTCGGCAAAGGCGACGAAGAAACCATCGCCCTCGTGTTTGACCTCCTGGCCCGCCAGGGCCTGGAAACACGCTCGCAGCGTCCGGTCGTGCCACGCCAGGAGCGCTTCCCATTGCTCGTCGCCCAGTGTCTCCACCAGCCGGGTCGAGTCGACGATGTCAGTGAACATGAATGTACGCACGGCGGTCGCCGGAACGGCGTTGCGACTCGACAGGCGCTCGGCCACGCGATGGGCCGCGGCCTCGGCGCCGATTCGCTCGAAGCTGGCCTGGGCGGCGGACAGCTCGAGCTCGGCCGCGTCGTCATCGCCGAGAAGCGTGAACGCGCCGGCGAGAAGCACCCGCGCCTCGGCCGTCTCATAGGGTGCGTCGACCTCCGACCACAGGCGGATGCCGCGCCGGAGGTCTCGCATCGCGTCTTCGGTGCGAGATTCCCAGACAGCGACGCGGCCACCCGCCACCGCCGCGGCGGCCCGGACCGCTGTGGTATCGAGCCTGTTGGCCAGGTCATCGAGCTCATTGACCGTGGACCGGGCCAGGAGCCCGTCGCCCGCGGCGATGGCAATCTCGACCGCCGCCGGCAGGATCAGCCAGCGACCTTCGCGAGTCGCTCCGCTGGGGTCGGCCAGCGCTGCCACGATCGCCCGTCGCGCAGCGGACGGTTTGCCTTCGTCAAGGCGCAGGAGCGCAAGTCCGGGCTGTGGGTCAAACCCAAATTCGATCGAGCGACGGAAGGAGTCCACGGCGCCGTCCAGGTCTCCGCGCCGCCGCCGGATCTCACCCAGCTCGTGCAGTCCCCAGGCCGCCCAGCGCGGTGCCGCCTCCGTCAGCTCGTCGACCGCGTCGCTGGCGTCGCGGGCGGCACGGTCGAGATCGCCGCGGAACCGCATGATCTCGGCCCGGTGAAACCGGCAGAGGCCCGGAAAGCCGCTCAGTGACTGCCGCTCACACCATCGCAACGACGCGACGCTCCACTCCCCGGCGCGGCCCCAGTCGCCCCGGTTGCGGCAGGCGAACAGCGTCGAGCAGAAGATCTGCCCGGTTGTCCACAGTTCCAGCCCGCCTCCGAGCGCAGCTGCCATCGCCTCGTCGATCAGGGCGGTACCTTCACTCACCTCACCGATGGCGAGACGCGAGTGGCCGAGTACGAGACGGCCCAGCGCTTCGATGTCGCGATCGTCGAGCTGGTGTCCGAGGTCGATGATCTCCTCGCTGAGCCGGAGCGCGGCCTCATCGTTGCCGCCCAGGAACATGCCCTGAGCCATGCACATCAGCATCAAACCTCGCTCGCGGCAGGCCGGCTCGTCTTCGAGGAGTCGGCGCGCGCGGGCCAGCCAGCCGGCAGCAAGCGCGTCACTGTTGCGCGCGTACTGCTCCAGAGTCAGCTTGACGGCCACGCGGGCAGCGGACCGACGATCGCCGGCACGCTGGTACGCCTCTGCGGCGCGCTCGAAGGCGTCGAGCATCTCGGGAAAGTGACGTGACCAGCGCGCCGACTCGCCAAATCGCTCCAGGTCAGCAGCGGACAGGGACCGCTGAACGTCGGCGCTCCCCAGCTGAACGAAGGCGAGCTCCCACTCGCGTTGCTCGAACGCTGTACGACCGGACGCCAGCGTGCCGGTCTCGCCGTCGGCCATGGGCCAATTCTTCCAGCTTGCCGCCGGATGGCCCATGTCCGTCGTCAGTCAGCTGCTCAGGTCTCGATCGGCGTGTCGGCCAGCTTGCCCCACTCGACCCACGACCCGTAGTACACGCTGACGTCGGGATAGCCCAGCACGTGGCGCAGGACGAACCAGGCCACGCTGGCGCGGTTTCCGATCGTGCAGTAGGTGACCACCCGCCGGTCTGGCGTGATGCCGTGAGCCTCACACAGCGCGCGGAGCTCCCGGGCCTCCTTGAGCTCACCGTTGTCGTCGCGCAACAGGTCGAAGGGCAGGTTGGTGGCGCCGGGAACGTGGCCCGTGCGCCCGACATCGTGCGTGGCCCCCGAGGGCCAGAAGCGCTCTCCCGCGAACTCGGCCTCAGAGCGCACGTCGAGGACCAGCACATCGGGGCTATTGATCGCGTCCTCGAGCGCACGCCGCGTGCTCACGTGGTCGTGATCCGTAGCGATGCGAGCACCGTGCGCCGGTGCGATCGCCGGCCCTGCGATGCTCCAGTGGTATCCCGCCGCCGTCCATCGCTCGCGCGGTCCGTCCATCACCTTGACGCGCTCGTGGCCATTGGCGCGAAGCAGCCAGAAACCCAGGTAAGCCCCGTATCCGTACAGCGCGACCACGGTGTCCGGCTCGACGCCCGAACGCGTCAGCAGGTGGATGAATTCGGCGTCATCAATGACGGAATAGTCGGGGTGGCGAAGGTCGCTGTAGGGGTTCCACAGGACAGCGCCAGGAATATGCCCCTCCGCGTGAGCATCCGGACTCACGTCGATCTCGACAATGCGCACGGCCGGGTCCTCGAAGTGGTCTGCGATCCATGTCGGGTCCACCTGGAATTCCTCTTTCACCGGCTGCTGGCTTGGTTTGACTTCGGTCGCGGGCATCGCAACCTCCCTCGGGTCAGGTTTCCTCGATCCACCCGGTGAGGTCCTCGTCGGAAACGCGATCAAGCAGCTCGGGATGGTCGGTGCGCATGTGATCGCGAATCCGGGCGATCACCTCCGCCTCGGTCTCACCACGGGCCACGTACCCGCACTCGCAATTGATCTGCTTGGCCATCAGGAACCTCCTCGGGCTCGTGGGTTTGTACGGCGGCGACGTTGGGGCTATGTTGGCGCGACGTTGGCAGACTCGGTCCGGATCCAGCTGTGCGGCATTCTGGTGGTGGAAATCGCCGGGCGTCGGATTGACGGCGAGCTCCCGGGCCGACAGGGCCGGCTGCTGATCGCCTATCTCGTCGTACACCGCCTGCGATCGATCCGCCGCGACGAGCTGATAGACGCGCTGTGGCCCGATCGACCGCCGACCGCGGCCGACGCCTCGTTGCGGGCGTTGCTGAGCAAGCTGCGTCGCCTGCTGCCACCGGGATCGCTCGACGGACGCTCCGAGCTGCATCTGAAGCTCCCGGCCGACGCATTCGTCGACCTGGAGGTCGCCCGCGAGGCCATCCATCGGGCCGAGTCGGCGGTCGCCCAGGAGCAATGGCACCGGGCATGGGCGTCGAGTATGACCCCGCTTTTCACTGCACGGCGCAGCTTCCTCCCCGACGAGGCGGCGGACTGGATCAGACAGGTCCGGGAGGAGCTCGATGACCTGTACCTGCGCTCGCTGGAGTGCTACGCCCGCGCGTGTCTGGAGCTCGGGGGGACCGAGCTGGCCGGCGCGGACCGCGCCGGACGGGCGCTGATCGAACGCGCGCCATACCGCGAGACCGGCTACCGCTACCTGATGCGAGCGCTGATGCGGACCGGCAACACGGCGGAGGCGCTTCGCGTCTACGAGCGGCTGCGGATTCTGCTGCGTGACGAGCTCGGCATCCCCCCCAGCGCTGACACGCTCAAGTTGCACACCGAAATGCTCGGCCACACAGCCCCCGCCTAGCGCCGACGCTTGCGCCGCGGCTAACGCCGGCGGTCGCGCTGCGCCCCACCCCGAGACTCACGCTGCGCCTCGCGCCGAGCAGCCCGGTAGGCCGTTCGCGCTTCGCGCAGCGCGGACACGACCTGCTTGCGAGCCCGCTCGATCGCCTGCTGGGCCTCGGTCACCTGTGCGCGGGTGCGGGCCCCCTGGGTGAGCAGATTGAACGACCACAATCCAGTCTCCAACAGTCTGGCCGCCCGCTGGATGTCAGCATTGACGGCCTCGCCCAGGGCGGCTCCGCGCAGGCCGGCCTCGATGTGACGCATGCGGGAATCGAACGCGATCATGCCGAGATCGACGAGCGCCCGGGCCGCGATCTGCGGCTCGGGATCGCGGGGGTCGACGTCGGCCGAGGCGGCAAGCTCCTTGGCCGCGACCTCGGTCAGACGGTTGTGGAGATCGAGCCATGCCGCGCGCAGTGACGGTGTCCCGAAGATCATCTCGCGGAACCGGGGAAACCATTCGTGGACCTCGTCGGGCAGCTCGTCGAGCTGGCGTATGTCATCGCTCATGACCTGTACCGCGACCCGCGCCGGCGACTCGGTCGGCTCGCGTTGCTGAAGTGCCCGGCTGAGCCGCTCGACCGCCTCGTCGGCCATGTCGAGGATCATCGATTCCTTGGTCGGGAAGTAGTTGTAGACGGTCTTCTCCGACACTCCCACGATCTCAGCGACCTGAGCTACGGTCACGTTGTCAAAACCACGGGTGACCGAAAGCGCCGTGGCCACATCGGAGATGCGCTGCCGGGTCAGCCGCCGCTTGCGCTCGCGCAGTCCCTCGTGAGGTCGGCGGTCGTGCTCCGACTGGTCCTGGGCATGCCGGATGCGAGCGAACATGTCCGCCGCCTCGGGCCCGATGGCACGGGCCAACGCTCGGTCGACCTGCTCATCGCCGGCGTACTCGTCGAGGTGGGAGGGAGGTTCGTTCAGGCTCATTTCGCGCGGCGAGGAAGGATTCACTCACATCGGAGAGCATAGCGGCCAAATTGCAGTTGCAGAAATTTTTCAGTATCTGTATGTTTACCGCCTATGAACAAATCTGCGATCAACGCCGAGGCGCTGACCAAGCGGTTCGGTAATTTCACCGCGGTCGACCAGCTCGATCTGTTCGTGCAGGCGGGTACGGTCGTCTCGCTGCTGGGGCCCAACGGCGCCGGCAAAACGACGATGGTCCGGATGCTGGCCACGCTGCTGCGTCCCGACGGCGGCCGGGCCACCGTGGGCGGCTATGACGTGGTCTCCCAGGCCGCAGAGGTCAGGCGGGTGATCTCGCTTACCGGCCAGTTCGCCGCGCTCGACAAGAACCTGACGGCGCGCGAGAACCTCGTGTTGATGGCCCGGCTGCGGGGAGCCGGCCACCGTGAGGCACGACGGATCGCCGATGATCAAACCGAGCGCTTCGATGCCACAGAATTCGCCACCCGTCTGGTCAAGAACCTGTCCGGAGGGCAGCGCCGCCGTATCGACCTCGCGGCGAGTCTGATCGGCCGGCCGCAGCTGCTGGTGCTCGACGAGCCGACCACTGGGCTCGATCCGCGCAGCCGTCAGGTCGTGTGGGGGACGGTGCGCGAGCTCGTTGCCGACGGCATCACGCTGCTGCTGACGACGCAATACCTCGACGAGGCCGACGCGCTGGCCGATCGGGTCGTGCTGATCGATCATGGCCGCGAGATCGCCGCCGGCACGCCGGCGCAGCTCAAGGCCCAGGTGGGCGAGCAACGGATCGACGTGATCGCGGCGGATAACGTTGCCTTCGAGGCGCTGAAGGTCGAGCTTGGGGCCCGGTTCGAGCTCACCACGCTGCCCGAGCAACGGATGATCTCAATCCCCGCGCCCCACGAGGCGGCCGATCTAACCGAGGTCTCGGCTGCCGTCGGCGCGTCGCGGATCGCCGTGGACGAGATCGCGCTGCGGCGCCCCACGCTCGACGACGCGTTCATCGCGTTGACGGGCAAGCCCACCGAGCCTCAAGCAGAGACCTACGAACTCGAGGAGGTGGCGGCATGACCGCGGCCCTGTTGACAGCTCGAAGCCTGCGGGCCATTCCCCGCGTGCCCGAGCGGCTGCTCGACGTCACGATCCAGCCAATCGTGTTCATCCTGCTGTTCCTGTACGTGTTCGGCTCGGCGATCCATGTCCCGGGCGTCAGCTACAAGGACTACCTGTTCCCGGGCATCATCGCCCAGTCGCTCGCCTTCGGCATCATCGGCGCCGGCGTTGCCACTTCCAACGACATGACCGAGGGGGTCATCGACCGCTTCCGCTCGCTGCCGATCAGCCGGCTGGCCATCATCACCGGCCAGGTCATGGGCCAGTTCTGCGAGCAGGTACTCGGCATGACGATCGTGGTCGTCTTTGGCCTGGTGCTTGGATGGAACCCCCATCTGAGCCTTGTGGGTGGCGTCGAGCTGTTCGGGCTCATCACGCTCGGAATGTTCGCCTTCACCTGGGCCGGCGTCCTGCTCGGGATGCTCGTTCGCTCGCCCGACGCGATGCAGGGCGTCGGCTTCATCGTGATCTTCCCGCTCAGCTTCATGGCCGGCACGTTTGTGCCGATTGTCGGGATGGACGCCGTCCCGCGCGCCATTGCTCAGTGGGACCCGGTCTCCGCTCTGGTGGCGGCCGTGCGCGAGCTGACGCAGGGCGTCCATTCAACCGGCTCCTGGCAGCTGACGCACCCCAAGTTGGCCATGGCAGTGTGGTGCCTGGTTATTGTCGGCGTGTGCGCGCCGCTCGCCGTCCGTCGATTCAACCGGAAGTTGGCGGAGTAGCCCGGTGGTCGTGATGATCACCGGGCGCAGCCCGCTGCTGCGCCGCGGCGGTCTCGAGACGTTCGTCAACGCGCATGCCCTGGCCGCGGCGAGGGCAGGCTACGACGTTCACGTGTTTTGCTTGGCCTCCCGGTCCAGACAGGCGTCAGAGGAGTGGGGCACGCTGCACGAGGTGGCCACGCCGGTGCGGCCACTCTCCTCCTTCATGGTGGCGCTGCACGCCCCGTTCGTGCGCCGCGCGATCGTCGATCACGTGTTGCGCGCGCGTCCGCGGGAGCCGGTGATCATCCATGGCTTCGGTGCGTGGTCGGCGGCGGGCGTGGGTTGTGCTCAGCGGCTCGATCGCGCGGGAATCGAGGTCGCGCCGGTGGCCAGTGCGTACACGACGCTCGTCCACGAGCAGCAGGGCTTGCTCGACGGCATCCGCCGAGGGCACGGCGTACGCAACTGGGGGCGCTACGTGACGCGGTATCTCTGGGTGCGCGCCATGGCCGATCGGGAGGAACGGCGCGGCTACACCGGCTCGGAGATGGTGCTGGTCAACTATCAGGCGGTCAGCGATCTGTTGATGCGGAGCTTTGGCGTCGGCCTGAAGATCCGCCGGATCCCCTATGCCTCGGATCTGGCCTTTCGACCCGACGAGGACATGTCGCCGGTCCCGCCCGCCATCGCCCGGCTGAAGCCGGAGCACGCGCCGCTGATCGTCAGCGTCTCCCGCCACGATCCGCGCAAGGGCATCGACGTCCTGCTCCATGCGCTGGCCGGTTTGGCCGACGGCGGCCCGCCATTCCGCGCCTGCCTGGTTGGCCTGGGCCCGACTCTCGAGGCCAGCCGATCCCTGCTCGACCGGCTCGGGCTCGAGGATCGGGTGTCGATAACCGGCCATGTGCCCGACGTCGCGGCGTATCTGCGCCGCGCCGACGTGTTTGTTCTCCCTTCGCTGGAGGAAGGCGGCGGGTCGCTGTCGCTGCTCGAGGCGCTCCAAAATGGGGCCGCCATCGTGGCGTCGCGCTGTGACGGGATTCCCGAGGACGTCCGCCTCGACGCGGCGGGAGGGGGAGAGGATGCGGCCCTGCTGGTCGCGCCCGGAGATCCCTCTGCGCTCCAATCGGCGCTGGCGCGCGTGCTGTCCGACGACGCGCTGCGATCGCAGCTGGGAGCCCGCGCCCGCGCCATCCACGCACAGCGCTTCTCCGCGCCGGCCCTGATCGGCGCACTGGGTGATGTCTACAGCGAACTCGGCTCCCGGCTAACGCGGCGCCGCCCGGCGACGAGCGCCTCGAGCACGTTCTCGTAGTCGTCGGCCACGCTGGCCAGCGCGTGGCCCCCAACCGCTGAGATTGCCTGGGCTCCAATGCTGCGGCGAAGCTCGCCATCGGCGGCGCACCTGAGGACAGCCTCGGCCAGCGCCCGTGGCTGCCCGACGGGGCAGAGCCAGCCGGTGACACCATGCTCGACGATCTCGCGTGCGCCGGCGATGTCACTGGCGATGAGCACGCAGCCACAGGCCTGGGCTTCGAGGTACACGAGAGCCTGGCACTCGGCCTGGGACGGCATGAGCACGATGTCCGAACTGCGGAACAGCCCCGGCATCCGGTCGTGCTCGAGCCAGCCGGTGAACCTGAACCGCGCGGCCAGGCCGCGCGCCTCGCACTCGGCCCTCATCGCGTCGGCATCAGGCCCATCGCCGGCGACGACGAACAGCAGGCGACGATCCTGAGCCAGCGCGATCTCGGCGGCGTCGACCACGTCGAGCGCTCGTTTGAGCTTCTTCAGGTTCGAGGCGTGGGTGACGACCACATCGCCGTCGCGGATTTCGAGGCCTCGGCGCACCTCGTCGTGCGGTGGGGCGGGCCGGAACCGCCCGACATCGACTGGATTGCGCACCACCTGGACGTCTCGGACGCCGAGACGGGCCATGGTCTCGCGGGTGTGTGCCGCCGGAGTGACCACGAGGTCGTAGGAGTTGATCGCCGCCAGCAACGGATCGGCGAGCCGGGAGGGATAGCTGCCGTTGACGATGCCCTCGGTCGTCGATCCGTGCACGACCAGGACTCGCAGCGGGCCGCCTGCGTCCACCGCGTAGGGCGCAAACGACTCGCGACCGACGATCAGCACATCGGGTGAAAGCTCGGACAGAGCCGCCGTCAGCATCTGAGTCACGAGCTCTCGCTCGCGATCGCGGTACTCGCTCGAGGCCGGGAAGTCGGGGGAGGTCTGGAGATAGGGCATGACGAAACGCCGCTCACGGATCAGGCCGCTGCCTGTCCGCGCCGTCTCGCGAGCCACGCGGTCCGCCTCGGTGATCGGGGCGATCGCGGTTATCGTGTGCCCACGGCTCGCCAGCGCCTCGAGCAGCTGCCACGACATCACGGCCGAACCGCCCTGATGAGGTGGAAGGGTGCCGACGTACAGGATTTCGAGGCCGGGCAAGGTGGAGACCGTACCGTGGAGACGCGCTCGGATTAGGATCCGACCGTGTCAGTTGCTCTCATCACGGGTGCCAGTCGCGGGATTGGTCGTGCCATCGCGCTCGCGCTGGCCACCGATGGACATGACGTCGCCGTGGGCTACGGCAGCCGGCGGGAGCCGGCGGAGGTCGTCGCTGGTGAGGTCACCGCCCTGGGGCGCATCGCGATCGCGGTCGGCGGCGATCTCGCCGAGCCCGACGTGACCGGGCGCCTCGTGGCCGAGGTCGAGCGTCGGCTGGGGGCCGTCGACGTGCTGGTGGCCAACGCCGGCATCATCAGCGCACCGGTGGGAGTCGGTGAAATCACGCTGGCCGACTGGGACCGGATGCTCGCCGTCAACCTCACCGCCCCGTTCCTGCTGGCGCAGCGGGTGTTCGGCGGCATGTGCGAGCGAGGCCACGGCAGGATCGTCTTCGTCTCCTCCGTAGCCGCGTACACCGGCGGCCTGATCGGCGCCCATTACGCATCGAGCAAGGCCGGCCTGCACGGCCTCGCCCACAGCCTGGCCCGCCAGGGCAGCGGCCATGGCGTCACCGTCAACGTCGTGGCTCCTGCCCTGATCGATACCGACATGACCCCGGCCGACCCTGAGATCCGACGGCAACTGGCGGCGTCGAGAGCCGTCGGGCGGCTGGGTACGAGCGAGGAGGTAGCCGACCTGGTGGTCGCGGTCGTTCGCAACGGCTATCTGAGCAACCAGTCGATCGTGCTCGACGGCGGGAGTCACCCCACGTGACCGGCGCCCTGGTTAGACGTTGCGTCCGAGACGGTGGTTAGACGCCATGTCCAATTCATGAACTAGACGCGACGTCCAGCGATTGGTATCGTCGTCAGCGATGGTCACCGCGGAGGTCGTTCGTGCCGATGTCGTCATCATCGGCTCGGGTCCAGGCGGAGGGACTCTGTTCAGTGCGGTCGCCGCCAGCGGTGCGGACGTTCTGCTCGTGGAGCGCGGCGGGTTCATTGCCCGCGAGCCGGAGAACTGGGATGTCCGCGCCGTGTTCGAGAGTGCGCGGTATCGCGCTCACGACTACTGGCTGGACAGCGACGGGCGCCGCTTTCGACCCGGCATCCACTACCACGTCGGCGGGAGCAGCAAGATGTGGGGGGCGTGCCTGACCCGGTTCCGCGCCGAGGATTTCGGCGAGCTACGACACCCTCAGGGCGTGTCGCCTGCGTGGCCGTTTGCCTACGACACATTGGCGCCGTACTACACCAAGGCCGAGCTTCTGTATGGCGTGCACGGGAGCCTGGGGGACGATCCGACTGCTCCAGCTCAGGAACCTCTGCCGTTCCCACCGATCGCTCACGAGCCAGTGATGGCGCAGATGTTCGACAGCTTCCGAGCTCAGGGTCTGCACCCCTACGGCCTGCCACTGGGGATCGACCATCACGAGGGCGGAAGCTGTGTGCGGTGCCGCACCTGCGATGGCTTTCCCTGCCGGGTCGGGGCCAAGAACGATGCCGATATCCAGTGCGTGCGGCCGGCGATGAAGGCCCCTAACGCCAGGGTCGCAACCGAAACCCGAGTGGAGAGGCTGATCACCAACCGCGACGGCGATCGAGTCCTCGCGGCCGAGGCCTCCCGGGGGCGCGAGCGCATTCGCATCGAGGCCGACAGGTTCGTGGTCTCGTGTGGTGCGGCCAACTCCGCCGCCCTGCTGCTTCGGTCCGGCAATGCGGCACACCCGACCGGGCTGGCGAACTCGTCCAATCACGTGGGCCGCAACTACATGCAGCACCAGTACAGCGCGATCATGGCGGTCAACCCATTCGTGCGAACCGAGCTCGTGTATCAGAAGACAATCGGGATCAACGACTTCTACCTGCCGAGCGGTGATCGACCATATGCGCTCGGCAACATCCAAGCCCTTGGCAAGCTTCAGGCCGGCATGCTGACGGCTGACAAGCCCTGGGTGCCTCGGCCGCTGATGCAGTTCCTCGCTGAGCGGAGCACCGACTGGTGGACGACGACGGAGGATCTCCCCGACCCTGACAACCGCGTGACGTTGACCGACGACGGGGGGATACGCCTGACCTATAAGCGCAACAACGATCAGGCCCAGCGCGAGCTGACGTCGATCGCCAGCCGAGCTCTGCGGCGGGCCGGTTTCCCGCTGATCCTGGTCAAGACGATGCCGATCGGCACGACCTCAGCGCAGTGCGGCACGGCGCGTGCCGGCACCGATCCCCGCTCATCCGTGGTGGACCCGTTGTGCAAGACCCACGACGTCGGCAACCTTTACGTTGTCGACGGCTCCTTCTTTCCGTCCTCCGCCGCACTCAATCCGGGGCTGACCATCGCCGCTCAGGCTCTGCGGGTCGCCGATAAATCTGACCTGATCGGTGGCGCTCATGACACGTCCTCACCGTCCGAAGCCCACACTGGACAATATGTCTAATGTCGGTTATACTGCTCGACCCCCGGCGATGACCCATCCCTCGGTCGATTTCCGCTCGCTGCTTCCATCCGATCTGCCATCCGGCATCGAGCTGGCCCGCGATGGCCGCGACCGGGGGCGGGCGGTGGACCGGGCTCGCTCGCTGTTTCTGGAGGAACGCAAGATGCCCTCCGAGCGGGCCTGGCGCGAGCACGCGCGGCAGGAGGGCGTGTTGTGCACGACGATCAATGTCGGATTGTCGACCTGGGCGGATACGCGGGACGCGCTGCGCACCATCTACGAGGACGCGGTGGCCCGAGGCATCCGCCCGCCAGACCACTACACCCTGCTGGCCGAGCGGCGGATGGGCCTACCGGAGGAGATGCGGGCGACCGCGCCTCAGGAGACGGGGCCGATGCTCTGGACCGACCAAGACTGGTGGGAGCTCACGCACACCGTTCCGATCCAGCCCGGCACCGAGGACAACATCATCGGCGGTCCGGGCTCGCTGGAAAACGCGCTGCGCTCGCTGGCCGTCGGAGTCACACATGTGGGAGTGCTGTCGCAGTACTTCTGGCGCTGGCCCTATTGGGACGACGATGTCGCGCAGACGGCCGCGGTCGTATCAGCGACGGGGGCGCTCGCGGCGTGGCGCGACGAGGGCGTGTGCTTCACCAGCTACCTCGACGATGGCTTTCCTGGCGTCTTTCACGACTATGCCAATCTGGTCGGCTGGGGGACGCTCGAGCACTACATCACCAGCGAGCTCATCGGCTGCGCCTACGCGCGAACCTGGGGCGGCCTCACACACGATCCGATCATCAAGTCCGCCGTCACCGTTGCTCTCGCCAAGACCGATCCCGAACGAGTACCCCCGGCGTTCGTCAACGGCGACACGATCGGCAACGGTCCGGATATCGAGGCCAACGCGGCGGTAGCCTCGACCGACCTCCTGTTCATGAAGCTCGTCGACCACCGCTATCGGCTCGGGTCCGCGCCGGTGGCCGTCCCGTTGACCGAGACCCAGCGGATTCCGTCGCTCGAGGAAATCGCCATGGTCCACGCGATGAACCGGCGACTGGAGGAGTACCTCCCGAGCGTCGCTGAGGCCGTTGATTGGGCCCTCATCGAGGCTCGGGCGGATCGGCTGGTCGAGGGTGGCCGCCGGTTTTTCGCCGCCGCCCTGGAGGGCCTGCGGCTCGGGAACATCGATGTCACCGACCCGCTCCAGATGTTGCTCGTGCTCAAGCGGCTCGGGGCCGAGCGAAGCGAGGAGCTGTTCGGTGCCGGCCGGCCCGATGACGATTTCCCGCGCGGGCGCGAGCCGGTTCTGCAGACCGACCTCCTCCGAAACACGCTCACTCAGCGAGACGGCATCATCCGCTCCCTCACGGCAACCGGTGGGGCAACGTTGAGCGGCCACCGCGTCGTGGTCGCCTCGACTGATGTCCACGAGATGGCGAGCTTCATCCTCGAGTCCGCCCTTTCTGCCGCGGGTGCCCAGGTGACGAACTGCGGCATCAGCTGTGATCCCGAGGACATCGTCAAGGTGATGGTCGAGACCGACGCGGAGTCGGTCGTGGTCACCACCCACAACGGTGTGGCGCGGTCGTTCGCGATCACGCTCCGCGACACTCTGGCGCACGAGGAACTGAGCGATCGCGCCGTGTTCATGGGTGGGGTTCTGAACGAGGACACCGAAGGGTCTCCCACCCCGATGGACGTGCATGATGATCTGCTCCGCCTGGGTATCGCCATTCCGGCCGATGTGGTCGAGCTGGTCGAGGCGATGGCGCGGCGCCCGCGGAACCCCCGCTGAGCGCCGGCGCCCCTCGATGTCGTCATGACCGCGTCCTCGTGGCCGGCTTACGTTCTCACCGATTTCGGGAGCACATTCACGAAGGTGGCCCTGGTCGACTCGCAGACCGGAGCGCTGCTGGCGCGGGGGCATGCGCCGACGACGGTCGCGACGGACGTGATGGACGGCTATGGCCTGGCTTTGGACAGGGCCATCGCTGCTGCCCGGGGGCCCGTGTCGCTCGGTCCACGAATCTCGGCCTCCAGCGCCGGCGGCGGCCTTCGGGTTGCGGCCGTCGGCCTCGTTGCCGACCTGACCGCGGCGGCGGCGCTCAGAGCGGCGCTGAATGCCGGAGGCCGGGTAGATCTCGTCTTGAGCGGCTCGTTGGCGGTGCGGGACATCGAGGCTCTGCGAGAGGCCAAGCCCGATGTCGTCCTGTTCTGTGGCGGGACCGATGGCGGCCAGCGCGAGCGGGTCCTGAGAACGCCGATGCCGTGGCCGCATCGAGCGCGGTTACCGATGTCGTCGTCGCCTGCAATCGAGACGTGGCCAACGAGGTCGCGGACCGCTTCGATCGCGCCGGCATCCGCGCGGACACGGTCGCCAACACGATGCCGCGCCTGGGCGAGCTCAACATCGGCCCTGCCCGGGCGGCGATCTTGAAAGCATTCCTCACGCACGTGATCCACGGCAAGCGGCTGAGCGCCAGCCCGGAGTTCACCGAGTCGGTGGTCACTGCAACGCCGGATGCCGTTCTTCGAGGGGTCGAGCTTCTGGCCCGCGGAACCGGAGAGCAGCGCGGTGTCGGCTCCGTAGCGGTTGTGGATATCGGCGGCGCGACGACGGACCTGCACTCCCACGTTGCCGAGTCGAACTCGAGTCGGATGACCGCGCGCCATCTGCTCGGGGCCGTGGGGCGCCACTGCTCCGGTCCCGGCGACGGTGCGAACGGTTCAAGGCGATCTGGGAATGCGATGGAGTGCCCGCGGTGCCGCTCGCGCCGACCGCAATTGGCTCGAGCAGCAACTGGGCCCCGAGCTCGAGGTCGCCGTCCATGAGAGAGAGGCCCACGCTGGTCTGCTGCCCCGCGACGAGCGCGACGCCAAGGTCGACCGCACCCTCGCCGTCAGCTGCGCGACGGTT
Source organism: uncultured Solirubrobacterales bacterium (assembly GCA_963796885.1). Taxonomy (GTDB): domain Bacteria; phylum Actinomycetota; class Thermoleophilia; order Solirubrobacterales; family Solirubrobacteraceae; genus Palsa-465. The sequence continues at coordinate 245,503 of CAWCNP010000013.1, read as the reverse complement.
GCGCTGCGCCGGCATTGCGGGCGGCAGTACTGGGAGTTTCGTCGCAACGAGCCGCCCCGCCTGATGCAGACCGGGCCCGACCTGCGCGACGTTGGTCTCGTCGTCGGCACGGGTGGCGTGCTCGCACTGGGCCGGGACGGGCGCATGATCCTGCAGGCGGCTATATCGCGCATCCGGACCAGCGAGGACCTGATGACCCCGGTGAGCCGTCGACTCGCGATCGACCGACATTACGTCCTCGCCGCCGCGGGATTGCTCGCCACCCGCGACCCCGGGCTGGCTTGGCGGCTGTTGGAGAGCGAGTTCAGCTCCGAGACAGGCGCGGGCAGCGCTGGACAATATGTCTAATGAATACTAGTATCCGGATGGACTCGCGGCTCTCGACGAATAAGGTGAAATATGCACGGAAACGCCCAGCTCGCCCGGCGCCTCGACGATCTGGCGCTGCCCAGCGGTCGGTTCGCCATGGTGGCGATCGATCAGCGCGAGTCTTTACGCGCGATGTTCCACAGCGCAGGTGGAGTCGGGGACGACGAGCAACTGACCGGGTTCAAGGCGGCGGCCGCCGAGGTCCTCGGCGTGCACAGCTCGGCCGTCTTGGTTGACCCAGGGTTGGGGTTGCCTGCCGCCTGCGCGGTGGCGCGAACCGACAATTGCGCGTTGATCCTGGCCGCGGACGTGCTCGAGTACGACGAGGAGGGTGCCGTGGGTGCGACCCGCCTCGACGACGAGGTGTTGGGCTCGTCCGCGCCGGTGCTGCGGGGCCGGCGCCGAGCTTCAACCGCGCGCGCTGAAGCTTCTCTTGCTCTGGGACCAGGCCGCGCCAGAGGATGCCGAGAGACTGGCCTCGGACTTCGTGACGCGGTGCCGCGAGGCTGGGTTCGTCGGCCTTCTCGAGGTGAAGGTGCGCGCTCCAACGACCAGTGTCTACGCGCGGACGATGGCGCTGGTCGAAGCTGCCGAGCGGCTCGCCGCCTGTCAGCCCGACGTCTATAAGACCGAGGTGCCGTTCTTTGGCGACGCATCGGAGCGTGCGATCATCGAGGTGTGCGAGCAGATCACGCAGGCCCTGGCTTGCCCTTGGGTTGTCTTGTCGTCGGGTGTACCGATTGACCGGTTCGCCGCGGCGGTCGCACTGTCGTGCCGCGGCGGAGCGTCGGGTTTTCTGGCTGGCCGCGCCGTGTGGAGCGAGGCTGTGCATCCGGTCGGGTACCGGCGGGCTCTGGAGAGGACCGCGGTGGCCCGCCTCCAGCGACTCGTCGAGGTCGTCGAGGCCTGAGCGCCGTCAACCAGGGCCGCTGGCGCTGCGGCTGCGGTCGTGTCCGTGCACGGGTCCGACTGCGTAATCGGGCTCGACCTCGGAACGCGTTCCTCAAGGCGCTGGCGCTGGACATGGACGGCCGAGTGCGTGGATTTGCCGTCCGACCGACGCCGCTGCGCAAATCGCCTGGCGGGCAGGCGGAGATCCGTCGACGAACTCGAGCACCGTACGTTGAGGTGCTGCGCGAGCTCACGGCGGCCCTGCGCCATCGCCCGCTGGGATCGCCGCGACGTCCATGGGCGAGACGGGCGCGCTGGTCAACGAGCGCGGTGAGGCTGTTGCGCCGCTGATCAGCTGGCTGGACACCCGGGCGCGGGCCGAGACCGGCGAGCTCGAAGCCAGGCTGGGCGCGCAGCGGCTTTACGAGATCACCGGACACCGCATCGATCTGTTCTGGGGCTGCCTCGGTGATGCTGGCTCCGGCGCCATCAGCCCGACGCCTTCGTGCGGCTCGGGCATGGCTGCCGCCGGCCGACCTGGCCACGTTCTGGCTGAGCGGCGAGCTGGCCACCAGCCCGAGCCTGGCCTCCCGCACGATGGCCCTCGATCAGGGAACGCGGAAGTGGTCTGACGAGCTGATCGAAGCGGCGGGAGTCCCGGCCGACATCTTTCCCCCGGTCCTCGCCAGCGGGACCGCGGTGGGAACCGTGACCTCTGAGGCCGCCCGCCGGAGCGGGCTAGCGGCGGGCTACCGGTGGCCGTGGGAGGTCACGATCGCCTGTGCGGGGCGCTCGCGGCGCGAGCCGGCGATCGCGAAGTCCCGGTCGACTCTGCGGGACCGCCGAGACGGTCGTCGTGTTGGCCGATGACCGCCCGGACGCGCCGAAGGCCGTGCATTCAGGGATCAACTGCTACGCGGACGTTGTCCCAGGCGATATGCGTACTCAGCACGGTTTGGGTTGACGGGCTCTCCTCGACTGGGTTCGGCGCGAGTTGTTTGGCGCCGACCAGTCGCCCGAAGCGTTGATCGATTGCCTGCCCGCGCCGATCAGCTTCGGTGGCGTCCTCTGCTACCCGGCGTTCGGCCGGCCGATCACACCATCGATAGAGAGCGGGGCCATGCCAGGGGCGCTGCTGGGGCTCACGCTCGACCACACCCGAATAGACATACTGCGGGCCGCGCTCGAGTCGATAGGCTTCTCGCTGCGCGCGAACGTCGAGGCGCTGGAGACACAGCTCGGACGGACGCTCGGGCCCGTCCGCGTCGAGGGTCGCATAGCCGAGGTCGACAAGCTCATGCAACTTCGTGCGGACATCCTCGGGCGCCCGATAGAAGGAACCGATATCAAGCATGCAACCGTCGTCGGAGCGGCCCTGTTGGCAGCTGTGGGATCCGGCGCAGCCAGGGACGTGGCGACGTCCGGTGCGACCCTCCGGCCGAACGTGCGCCGCTGGCACCCCGACCGTGTCCGGGCCGCCGTGTACGACGATGTCTACGCACGCGGCTACCGCGAACTCGGACCTGGTCGTCTACTCGCCCCCGTGTTTGGCACCCTGGGGCGAATCGACGGCTCGTAGGCCGGCGATCGGATGGCGCGGCCCCGCGGCTGTCGCCATCACTGGACAAACTGTCTAATCATCGCTATCGTCCGGCCATGCTCGAGACGCTCGATGCCGCGCCGGCCGTCTGCACCCGCGTCAAGACCGTCGCCGTGGCCGCCTGATGGCGACTGTCACTCGGCTCCCAGTGTCTGATACGCCCAACATCTCCGCGTGGACGGAGAGATTCGGCTCGACGACGAGCCGGGAATCGGAGTGCGACTCGATGACGACGCCGTCGCCCATTACGAGGTTCGAGGGGAGCCATGATGACCACCGCCGAACAACTGGATCAGCTGTACCGGGACATGTACAAGATCCGTCACTTCGAGGACGTGATCTATCGGATCTATGAAACGGGCGAGCTGCCCGGCACCGCACACCTCTACCACGGCCAGGAGGCGGTGTCGGTCGGGGTGGCGGCGACGTTGCGGCCCGACGACGCGGTGACCGCGACCTATCGGGGGCACGGTGCGCTGCTCGCGCGCGGGCTGGAGCCCGAGGCCCTGTTTGCCGAGATGTTGGGCAAGGCCACCGGAGTTTGTGGTGGGCGGGCCGGGTCGATGAATGTCGTCGACCTCGAGCACGGAACGATCGGCTGCTTCGGGATTGTCGGAGCGTCGATCTCCGCGGCGACGGGTGCTGCGCTCGCCTCCCAACTGTCCGGGGACGGGACGGTCGCGGTGGCCTTCTTCGGGGATGGCGCGAGCAACCAGGCCTACTTCCACGAGAGCCTGAACTGGGCCGCGGTTCGCAAGCTGCCTGTCATCTATGTCTGCGAGAACAATCTGTACGGCGAGTGGACGGCGATGCACCGGGTGACCGGGATAACCCGGCTCGCGGACCGTGCCGCGGCCTACGGAATGCCGGGCGTTCAGGTCGATGGCAATGACGTGCTCGCGGTCCGGGATGCGGCCGGCGGCGCCGTGCGACGCGCCCGCGACGGCGCGGGGCCGACGTTGATCGAATGCCTGACCTACCGCCACAAGGGCCACGCCCGCAGCGAACCGGGGCTGTATCGGCCCAAGGACGAGGTGGCCGAGTGGCTCACTCGGGATCCTCTGCGTCGCCTCGACGACCGCCTATCGCTACAGCGGCGCGAGGAGATCGAGCAGGAGGTCGAAGCCTTGATCGCCGACGCGCTCGAGGGCGCGCGCCGGGCGCCGATGGCCGACCCCGAACAACCGCAGACGGCGACGAAGGAGCTCGTATGAGGAAGATCGCCTACCGCACCGCCATTCGTGAGGCCCTGGCCGAGGAGATGACACGAGACTCCAGTGTGGTTCTGCTCGGAGAGGATGTCGAGCCTGGTGGCGTGTTCAACGTCACGCCGAAGCTGGTCGAGGAGTACGGGCCGGATCGGGTCATCGACACGCCGATTTCGGAGATGGCGATGGTCTCGGCGCGTTCGGGGCCGCCGTACGCGGGATGCGCCCGGTAGTCGAGATCATGTTCGGCGACTTCCTCGGCCTGGTCATAGACGCGCTGGCCAACCAGGCGACCAAGTACTGGTACCTGTCGAATCAGCAGGCGAGCGTTCCGCTGACCATCCGCGCGGCCGTCGGAGGCGGAAACCGGCTGGGCCCGTTTCACTCCCAGACGCCGACCTCCTGGCTACTCGGTCTGACCGGTCTCAAGCTGATTGCGCCCGCGACGCCAGCTGACGCCAAGGCGCTCACCAAGGCGGCGATCCGCGACGATAATCCGGTCGTCATCTTCGAGCACAAGCAGCTCTACAACGTCAAGGACGATGTGCCCGAGGATCTCGCGCCGGCGACGATCGGAAGGGCGGCGGTGCGCCGCGAGGGCGAGGACGTGTCGATCGTGGCGGCGATCGGGGCGGTCCGCGCGTCCTTGGCTGCGGCCGAGCTACTCGACGAGCAGGGCGTCAGTGCCGAGGTGATCGATCTTCGGACCCTGCGCCCGCTGGATGTCGCCGCGATCGCCGCCACGGTGACGCGTACGCAGCGATTGATCGTCGTCGAGGATGGGCCCCGATGGGTGGCTACGCCGCCGAAGTCATCGCCGCCGCGTGCGAGCGTGTGCCCGGAGTGAGGGTCAGCCGCGTGTCACCCCTGATCTCCCGATCGCGTTCAGCCCGCCGCTGGAGGACTCGCTGTTTGCCGACCCGGAGCGTGTGGCTGGCGCCGCGCGCTTGCTCTGTGGCAAGTCAGAGCGTCCAATTACAGCCCTGTCCGCAGGCCTATAGACGGCCCGGGCCCTTGCCATGCCAGCGCCGCGTTGATACCGTGATTGGACAGTGTGACCAATGAAGCGAAGGGGCCCTGGGTGAGAGGAGCACGCCTGTGGAAGCCAATGTGACAACACGCGTGGAGGATCTTGCCCAGCGCGACCTAGCTCATATCGTTCACCCGCTGACCCGCCATCGGCAGCTCGCGGAGACTAAACCGATCGTGGTTGTCTCCGGTGAGGGGGCCGAGGTGACGCTCAGCGACGGGCGTACGCTGATCGACGGACCAGCGGGTATGTGGTGTGTGGCGGTCGGGCACGGCCGCGCCGAGCTGATCGAGGCGGGTGCGTCACAGCTGCGCTCGCTGGCGTTCTCGCCGCTGTTTGGCGGCCTTTCGACCGAGCCGGCGATCGCCTTCTCGGAGCGCGTGACCGCGCTGGCGCCGGGCGACCTCGATCACGTCTTTCTTGTCAACGGCGGTAGCGAGGCCAACGAGACCGCGATGAAGTTTGCCCGCTACCACTGGTATCAGCTCGGACGTCCAGAAAAGACCACGGTGCTGGCGCACGACCGTGGCTACCACGGCGTCACTGGCACGGCCACCTACGTCACCGGCCTGAAGCCCTACCACGTGGGCTTCGGACCGGCCCTGTCCTCGGTCGCCCACTTCCCCTCGCCCTACGCATATCGCATCGACGACCCCGCCGAACGCGAGCGGATCTTCTCCGGGCGGGCGCTCGAGGAGCGGATCGCTGAGCTGGGCGCCGAGACCGTGGCTGCGGTGATCGTTGAACCGGTGCTCGGCAGTGGCGGCGTGCTGATCCCACCCGACGGCTACCTGCGCAACCTGCGCGAGGTGTGCGATCGCCATGACGTGCTGCTGATCGCGGACGAGATCATCACGGGCTTCGGCAGGACGGGGATGTGGTTCGCGGTGCAGCGCGAGGGCGTCGTTCCCGACATGCTCACCTTTGCCAAGGGCGTGACGAGCGGGTACGCCCCACTGGGTGGAACTCTGATCCGTGACTCGATCTGGGAAACCCTGTACGAGGCGGAGGGAGACCCCGCCCTCATGCATGGCTTTACCACCAGCGGGCATCCCGTCAGCTGTGCCATCGCCCTGGCCAACGTCGATGTGATCGACGGCGAAGGACTCGTGGAGCAGGTCAACGAGCGGGGCGCCTACCTCGGCCATCTGCTCGAGCGGCTGCGGGAGCTGCCCGAGGTCGGGGACGTCCGTTACATCGGGCTGATGGCGGCAATAGAGCTGGTCAGGGATCGCGACACCAAGGAGAGCTATCCGAAGGATGCCGAGCGAGCTCATCGCGTCATGCGTGCCGCTCGCGAACACGGACTGCTGGTCCGGCCGTTGTTGGGCGACATCCTCTTCCTGGCCCCGCCATTCGTGATCACCGAGGCTCAACTCGAGCGCTCCGTGAACGCGTTGCGCCAGGCGATAATCGAGACATCACCGCCCCCGCCCTAGCATCCCGGCGATGACGCGCGTTGCGCTGGTTACCGGGGGATCGACTGGGATCGGCCTCGCCACCGCGCGGCAACTGCTGGGCGAGGGCTGCCAGGTGGCGATCTGCTCGCGCACACAACGGCACATCGACGAGGCACTCGACGAGCTCGGCGACGCCGCATTTGGGGTCGTCGCCGACCTGTCCGATCCCCGAGCAGGGCTTGACCTGGTCGAGCGTTCTGTGGCCCATTTCGGTGGTCTGGATGTGCTCATCAATGCGCACGGGACCCAGGGTCCGGTCAAGCCCGTGGCCGAGTTCGAGCCCGAGGCGTGGCGCGACGTGCTCTCGGTGAACCTGCTCGGCGCGGTGGCGACGACGAAGGCCGCGATCCCTCACATGCGCGCACGAGGCGGAGGCACGATCGTCAACGTCGCATCGATTGATGCCCTGCAGGCCGAGCCTAACGCCGCGGCGTACGGGGTGACTAAGGCCGGGTTGATCGCGTTCACCCGCTACGCCGCGAACGAGCTCGCCGATGACAACATTCGTGTGAACGCCGTGGCTCCGGGTTGGATCCGCACTGCGATGACGCGGCCGTTTATCGAGGCCGCTGGAATGGAACACGCGCGGTGGAACACCAACATGGTCGGTGCCCGGGCGAACCCGGCGAGCTCGCGCATGCGATCTGCTTCCTGGCCTCCGCCGGCGCCTCATACATCACCGGGGAGACGCTCGTCGTTGACGGCGGCCAGACGGTGAAGATCCGCGAACTACGGGCCCGAGAAGACCGCTAGGCCGAGGGTGGTCAGCTAAGCGAAATCTACGTGCGTTTGGCTGACCACCCCGGGGGCTAGACGGCTACTGCGGATGCGTAGACGGCAGCGACGGCGGGGTGGACGAACTCGCCGTCGCGAACGTTGACACCATCGGCAAGACCGGGATTCGCGGCCAGCGCGCCATCCACGCCTTTCGTCACCAGGGTCACTGCGTAGGGGAGGGTGGCATTGGCCAGAGCGCGCGTCGAGGTCGATGGCACGGCTCCGGGCATATTGGCCACGCAGTTGTGGACGACGCCGTTGACGACGAAGGTCGGGTCGTGGTGGGTGGTCGGATGCGAGGTCTCAAAGCAGCCGCCCTGGTCGATCGAGACGTTGACGATCACCGCGCCGTCGCCGAGCAGCGGCAGGTGTTCGCCACGCACGACGTGCGGCGCGAGTGCGCCGGGCGCGAGCACGGCACCGATCACCGCGTCGGCGAGCGCGAGCTCTTCCTCGATCGCGCGATCACTGGCGGCCACCGTGCGCACGCGTTCGCCAAAGATCTCCGCCAGCTGACGCAGCCGCGGCACGCTGCGGTCGATGATCACGGTGTCAAAGCCCAGGCCAATCGCGACTCGGGCGGCGTTGGTGCCCACGACGCCGCCGCCGAGGACCAGCATGCGGGCGGGACGTACGCCGGGGACGCCCCCGGCGAGCACGCCACGGCCGCCCTCGTGGGCGAGTAGATGCGAGGCCGCGAACTGAGCCGAGAGTCGGCCGGCGACCTCGGACATGGGCGCGAGGAGGGGTAGACGGCCGGCAGCGTCGGTCACGGTCTCAAACGCGATCGCCGTGGCGCCCGAGCGCTGGATGCCCCGGGCCTGGTCCGGATCCGGGGCCAGGTGAAGGTAGGCGAAGAGGACGTGTTCGGGGCGGAGTCTCGCCACCTCAACCGGCTGGGGCTCCTTGACCTTCATGATCAGCTCGGACTCGGCCCAGAGCGTGTCCGCGTCCGGAACGACCTGCGCACCTTCGGCGGCGAACTCGGCGTCCGAGAAGCGCGAGCCCAGACCGGCTCCCGCCTCGATCAGAATCTCAGCGCCGGCGCGAACAAGCTCGCGCACGCCGGCGGGTGTGAGCGCGACGCGTCCCTCGCCGGGCTTGATCTCCGTGGGAACGCCGATGCGCATGAAAACCCTCGTCTGTTGCCGTTGCGGACCGTGAGGAAATACTGCCTGGACGGCACGCAACCCACAAGAAGTCGGGTCCAAGGAATACATTTCCGCAGCAATGGACGCTGTTGACCGCGAAATCCTCAGGACTCTGGTCGCCAATGGTCGTGCCAGCCACGTTCTCATCGGCAGGGAGGTCGGGCTCAGCCCTAACGCCGTCGCCGATCGCGTGCGGCGGCTTGTCGCCGATGGCGTGATCACCGGCGTGCATGCCGCCGTCCACCCCGCGCGCTCGGTCGTTCGATGACCGCGCTGATCGATGTCCGACTGCTGCCCAACACCACGCCGGACGACCTAGAGCAGGCGGCCTCAAAGCTCGATGGCGTACAGGAGATCGCCTTCCTCACCGGCCGCTTTGACTTCCAGCTCCGCGTTGCCTGCCGCGATTCGACGGATCTCGACCGGCTGCTGCGTGAGCTACGGGCCACAGCCGGCGTCGCCGAGACCGAGACGCGGCTGGTACTCCGGGATCTACTCCGACGCAACCTGTCCGGCTAGTGAAAGGGCGTGGTGGCCATCGTCGGGCTCGATCTTGTAGATCGCGTACCAATGCATCAAAGCCAGCTGCCGCACCGCTCGCCGCACGGTGGTCGGGCTCGAGCGGACGCTGAACGACGACAGCGCGGCATCGATCATGCCCCACAGCGCCAGAGTGGCGAAGCGCAAGCTCACGCCCTCCCTGAGCTCGTGGTGGCGCGCGTCGCGCCGGTGAATCGAAAGCAGCCAGCGGCGCATGGCGTCGTCTGCGGCCTCGTTGGCCTCGTTCCATTCCTGGAGTGGCAACCCCTTCGCCAGGTCGATAAGTGGCCGCAGCTCGGCGTTGGCCAGACGCCACTCGAACGCTTCCCGAATCGTGGCCTCGATGATCTCGAAGGACGAATGATCCGAGGTGGCCTGTTGCGGAGGCGATCGGGGATCGTCGCGTATCCCTCCTGATAGCGCCTGACGATCGCGGCCAGGATTGCCTCCTTGTCGCGGAAGTTGTTGTAGACGGTGGCGCGCACGACGGCCGCCCGTTTGGCGATCATGTCCATCGACGTGGCCGAGTAACCGATCTCGACGAACAGCTCGCGGGCTGAATTGACAATCGCGTCGTAGCTCGGGTTGTTCAGAGATTCGTCCGCCATCAGTGAGCCGGCGCCGATGAGATCGTCCGAACCATGACCAGCGAGTCTACTCGATGGGGCGCCTGCGATTCGCCCCTTTGACAACCTGAATTGGACATAGTGTCCAATGTGCGAAAGCCTGCCACGTCATGCCCGAGGTCACGATGCCGCGGTTGTCGGACTCGATGGAGGAGGGGACGATCCTCGCCTGGCTCGTCGCCGACGGCGAACCCGTGGAACGCGGTGACGAGCTCTGCGAGATCGAGACGGACAAGGCCAACATGGTCTACGAGGCCGACCTTGATGGTGTCTTGAGCATCGTCGTCAGCGAGGGGGAGACGGTGGCCGTTGGCGTGCGGATCGCTGTCATCGGCGAGCGCTCCGGGGAGTCTCCGTCCGACGGACGGGAGCCGGCACTGGAGAGCCGGGGCGAGGCCGCGGCCTGGGTTCCGGCGCGTTTGCAGCAGACCGTCGCGACACGGATGGCGGAGTCCAAGGCCACGGCGCCCGAGTTCGTCCTCGCCGTGGAGGTCGAGATGGATCGGGTGACCGGGCTTCGTGCCCAGCTGAAGGAAAGGGCAGACGACCGGCCCGTTCCGTCCTTAAACGACTTCGTGATCAAGGCGAGTGCGCTCGCCCTGACCGAGTGTCCCCGGGCCAACGCTTCCTATCGCGATGGCCGGTTTGAGCTTTACTCGCGGGTCAACGTCGGGATGGCGGTGGCGACCGATGACGCGCTCGTCGTGCCCACGATCTTCGATGCCGATCGGAAGTCAGTCGATCAGATCGCCGCTGACACGCGCGCCCTCGCGGGCCGGGTGCGCACTGGGACCGTCACTGCACCGGAGCTGTCCGGCGGCACGTTCACGGTGTCGAATCTGGGCATGTTCGGAATCGACGATTTCATCGCCGTGATCGATCCGCCCAGGCGGCGATACTCGCCGTCGGAGCCATCAGACCGACCCCTGTGGCGCGGGATGGGGCGGTTGCGATCGGCTCGGTGTTGCGGCTCAGCCTGTCCTGCGACCATCGGATCCTCTACGGGGCCGACGCCGCGCAATTTCTCAATCGGATCCGCGAGCATCTCGAGCGTCCCGAGGCGATGGCCAGCCCCGAATACGCTGCCGATACCGCAGCGGCTCAGGCGTCCGCCGGCTGACGCAGTCGGGTCTCGAGGAGCTCGTTGCCGCGCAGGGCGACGTACAGCCGCGCCCGTTGCGTGGGCGAGTCGATCGAGCGGCCGAGCAGGCCCTCGATCTTCTCCAGCCGGTAGTAGATCGAGCGCCGCTGAAGATGCAGGAGCTGGGCCGCCGTGGTCTTGCTGCCGTTGGCCTGGAGATAGGCATCGAGCGTTCGCACCAGGTCGGAATGGTGCGCCTGGTCGTGGGCGATCAGGGGCCCGAGCTCGCTCTCGACGCAGTTGCCCAGCTCGGGCCCGGGCGCGAGCGGGGCCAGCAGCCGGTACAGCGCGAGGTCGTCGTAGAAGTGGATGAACCCCTCGCCGGCGCCGGGACCGAGTTGCTCCGCCGCGCGTGTCTCGGAGAAGGCCTGCGGGAGCAGAGACGCACGCGTCGGCTTGCTCATTCCGACGGTGTCTCCGGCGCGAGCATGGGCAGAACCTTCGCCGCCAATTCGCGAAGCTCCGGATTTGGACGGGCGCTGGCGACGGCGACGGCGCGATGGTCGACCAGGCCGACGACGCCTGGCCACTTGATCGCCCGCATGGCGCGCCGGAGTCGCTGCAGCGTCTTCGTGCCGTCGGTGTCGTTGCGGAACCCTGCGCCCGGCTCGCCTGAGCTGACGGCGAGCACGATGAGCTCACCCTGGAGATCAACGCCCAGACCTGTGGCCTTATCGAGGAACTCGCGGCCGTTGACGCGCCCGTTTGGGGAGACGACATGGCGACCAGCATCGCCTCGGCCGTTTGACTCAGGTGAGCTCCGCGCTCAGACATCAGATGCAGCGCGATCGTTGCCGCCGCCCGGCTGACGGTCAGGCGCGCGAGATCATCGACCGGACTGTCGGCTTCGAGAACGTGGAGCCGGCCCCAGATCTCGCCCTTCAGTGCCACGCTGGTCCAGATGCAGCGTGGGCGCGTCTCGGCGATCTGGGCGGCTGCCGAGGGGTCGGCATGAGCCGGTTGCGCGAGTGCTCGCGCCAGCTTCTCAAGATCGGAGCAATGGGTCCCGCGGCTTTCCCGTAGGCGACGACTCGGCGGCCGGCGTCCTCGAGCAGCGCCGGGTTGCCGAGCTGTTCGGCAAGGAAGGCCATCACGGCATCGAGAGACGCGCCGTCCAGAATCAGCTGGGTCAGGGCTTCCTCGATCTCGGTGGCGCGAGCCAGCGCCTCGTAGGCGCGGTTCACGATCGATGTGTGGACCGCCCGCGTAACGCGAACAAACGGGACCTCGTGCTCGAGTTCGACGAGGACCGGGCCGTGCTTTTCCGCCTCGGAGATGATCTCCGGAGGGATGCTGCGCAGTGAACGGCCAAGCTCGACGATGACCGCTGCGGTGCCGGCAGCGGCCAACTCGCGTACATATCGCCGCCGCTCGGCGGGCGCCTTTCCGAGCCCGGTGCCCGCCGTGAGCAGTACCTCGCCTCCGCTCAGATACTTCGCGATGTCAGGGATTTCACCGGTGTGAACCTGATATACCTCGCCGGTCGATGTGCGGCATTCTGGCCACGACTCGCACCCCGGCAGTCTGGATATCCTCCAGCGCCAGGACGTCACGGATCAGCACGGGCCCAGCTTACGCTTTGTGAAATCGCGGTGGGGCGGTTTGCGCACCCTGACCCTTGCTGGGCCTCGCGGCCGTCAACAGAATGGCCCCGTGGGCTTCTACCTGAAGAGCGCTACGCGCGAGCCATTGGCTGTAGATCCACATGTGGCCGAGGTCGTGAGTCGGATTCTTCTCGATGTCGAGCGCGACGGCGAGGCCGCCGTTCGCCGCTATTCACAACAGTTCGACAATTGGACGCCCGACCGCTTCACGGTCTCCAAGCGCGAAATCGGGCGAGGGTACGAGGCCGTTGCGCCGGCGCTCAGGGAACACATCGATATCGCCGCAAGCCAGATTCGCCGTTTCGCCGAGGCCCAGCGTGCGACGCTGCTTGACCTCGAGATCGAAACCCTGCCTGGCCTGACGCTGGGCCACCGACACATCCCGGTCGACTCGGTTGGCGCCTACTCGCCGGGCGGCCGCTACCCGCTGATCGCTTCCTCGCTGATGACCTCGGTGGTGCCAAGGTAGCCGGCGTCGAGCGGGTGGTGGCCGTGCTCCCCCATTTGGCTCCGACGGGATCGCCCCGCCGATGCTGTATGCGATGCATGTAGCCGGTGCCGATGAGATCTTCTGTCTGGGCGGGGCGCATGGGCTGGCGGCTCTGGCGTTCGGGATCGAGGATCTCGAGCCGGTCGACATGATCGTCGGCGCGGGGAACGCCTACGTCACCGAAGCCAAGCGCCAGCTCTTCGGCAGGGTCGGGATCGATCTGCTCGCCGGGCCGACCGAGTCCTGATAATCGCGGACGAGAGCGCCGACCCTGAGCTGGTCGCCCTCGACCTGATCGGTCAGCTGAACACGGACCGACATCGGTTGGCTGGCTGCTGACGACCTCCCGCGAGCTCGGCGAGGCATTGCTCGAGCCATCGAGCAACGCCGCTCGACCATGACGCCGCGAGGTCGCGCGCGAGGCCTGGTGCAGCCACGGCGAGGTCATCGTTTGCGACAGCCGACGAGGAGGCGGTCGAGATGTCAGATCGCCTCGCCCCGGAGCACGTCGAGATCCACACTCGAAACCCGACTGGTACCTGGATCAACTGTCGAACTACGGATCGTTGTTCCTCGGGGACGAAGCGAATGTCCCCTACGGGGACAAGGCAATCGGCACCAACCACGTCCTGCCGACGGCAGGCGCGGCGCGCTATACCGGCGGGTTGTGGGTGGGCAAGTTCCTCAAGACAGTGACCTACCAACGGGCCACGCCCGTTGGCACCGAGCAGATAGCTCCGACGTGATCGCGATCTGCGAAGCCGAGCAATTGCCCGGACACGCCCGCAGCGCGCAGCAACGCTACGACGGGATGCACGAGCCCGCATGAACGGGCGAACACCTTCGCAACAAGGAGAACCGCTATGCCGAGCCTGACGGGCGGCGAGATCATCGGCCGCACGCTGACCAACTACGGAGTCAAGTATGCGGCCGGCATCCCGGGCCACGGGGCGTGGTCGATGCTCGATGGCTTCCTTCAGGACGGCGTCGACGTCTCCGTTCTCCAGGTCTTCCATGAGCAGTCGGCGGTGCACATGGCCGACGGCCACTGGCGCGCGCGCGGTAAGCCAATGACCGCGATGACGTCGATCGGCCCGGGGGCGACCAACACGATCATCGGGCTGGCTACGGCTTTCGCCGACTCGACAAGCCTGCTGGCGATCACCGGCGGCCCGGCCACCCACATGAAGGGTCACGGCGTGATGCAGGAGCTCGAGCGCTATCGGGCCAACGACTTTCCCCGCGTGGTCGAGCCTGTGACCAAGCGCCACTGGGAGGTTGGGACGATCGAGGAGCTGCCGTTCGTGTTGCATCGAGCGTTCAGCTCGATGCTCACCGGCCGTCCAGGGCCGGTCCACATCGAAGTGCCGATGGACGTTCAGGCGCTCCAGGCAAACGTCGACCTGCACGACCTGGAGCGAAGGATTCCCACCGGCAGGGTTCCTCCAGACCCGGATGCGGTCGACGATTCCGCCCGCCTGCTCCACGCGGCCAAGCGGCCGGTGATCGTGGTTGGCGGCGGCGTGATCACCGCCGATGCCTCACCCGATCTCCGTGCGCTGGCGGAGGCGCTGCAGGCGCCCGTGGTTACGACGTGGAACGGGAAGGGGGGCTTTCCCGAAGATCACCGTCTGTTTGCCGGGGCGATCGGCCAAACCGGCACCATCCGGGTAATCACATCGCCGCCAGCGCCGACGCCCTCCTGGTCGTCGGCTGCAAGTTCACCGACTGGTCGGCCTCGAGCTACCGCAGCGGCGTCACGTTCGATTCCCCCGGCCAAGCTCATCCACGTCGACATCGACCCCTACGAGATCGGGAAGAACTACCCCGTGGACGTGGGCATTGCCGCGGACGCCAAACCGACGCTGGCGGCGATCCTGTCGGCGTTGGAAGTCGTAACGGTGATTCTGAGGCGCGCGCCGACCACCTGGCTCAGCTCGACTCGCTGAAACGCGACTGGGAGGCCCAGATGGCAACGCGGGCAGACAGTGCGGAGACGCCGTTCACCTCGCAGCGCCCACTGCGTGACCTGCGCCGGGTGCTGCCGCGCGACGGAATCATCGTCGCCGGCTCCGGCAACACCCAGGGAGCTGTCAAGCAGTCGTTCCCGGTGTTCGAGCCACGCACGCACCTGACATCGGGCAGCTACTCGTCGATGGGATGGGCGATCCCAGCGGCCATCGGCGCGAAGCTCGGTCGCCCCGATCGCAAGGTGGCATGCGTCCTCGGCGACGGCGACTTCCTGCAGACCGCGCAGGAGCTCGGAGTGTGCGCTCAACATGGGATCGCGGTGTGCTTCGTGGTTCAGAACAACGCGGGCTACATGTCGATCCGGGGCGGCCAGCGCAAGATCACCGATCGGCACCTCATCTCCGAGTTCACCAAGCGCGACGGGTCGCCCTACAGCGTGGATATCACCGCGATCGGGAAGGCCTTTGGCGTGGACAGCTACCGGGTCGATGCCAGCGACGATCTCGAGCCGACGCTGGCCCGGGCGGTGGCGTCCGACGGCCCGACCTTGGTCGAGGTGACGACGGCGCGTGACGCGGCCGGGCCGTGGGTGCCCGGATGGTGGGACTTCCCGGTGCCGGCCTACATCACGGACGAGCGCCAGGAGGAATACTGGGCCGAGCGGGCCGAGGACAGACAACTGTGACGAGCGCATTCTTCCTCTATGGCGGGTTTCCCGGCCACTTTCCCTATGAGATTGCCGAGTGGGCCGACGGAATCATGGGCGAACTCGGCTTCGAGGTAACTCACACCAACGACCCCCATCAACTCGACCAGGATCTGACCGGCTACGACGTGATCGTCTGCGGGGTGGACCAGGCGATGACGACCGAGGACCTGACCGACCGCGCCGAACGCAGCCTCCTCGACGCCGTGGCTCAGGGGACAGGATCGTCGGCTGGCACGGGGCGACGGCGGCCTTCAGGTCCAGCCTGCAGTTCAGCTTCCTCATCGGCGCATCGTTCATCGAACATCCGGGGGAGAGAGGGTGGAGGTCCCCTACACCGTGACATCGTCGATCGCGAGCATGACATCACCCGCGGCGTGGACGACTTCCAGGCTGCCTCGGAGCAGTACTACATGCACGACGACCCGGCGGTGCACGTACTCGCCACGACGACCTTCACCGGCGAGCACCTGCCCTGGGGTCGATGGGGTCAAGATGCCGGTGGCTTAGACGAAGCAGTGGGGCAAGGGGCGGGGTTCTATCAGGCCCTCGGCCACCTGCCCAAGGACGTGCAGGCGCCGCCGGTGGAGCACATGGTCCGTCAGGGCTTGCGCTGGGCCGCCGCGACTCGGGGCCCGTTGCCCGTTGACGATCGCGCCCGCGCCGAAAGCCGAGCTCTCGCCCTTCCGTACGGGTTGCTGGCCAACGAGCTACCGGCCGATGCCGTCCTGAACCCTGAGGGGGACGTCGAGTGCGACATCGCGATCATCGGTTCCGGGATGGGCGGCTCGACGCTGGCCTACGCCGTGCGCGAATCGGGTGCCCGCGTCGTGGTGGTCGAGCGGGGGGACTTCCTGCCGCGGGAGTGGGAGAACTGGTCGCCCGAGGACGTTCACCTCCGCGGTCGCTACAAGAATGCGGAGGACTGGTACGACGCGGGGTGGGGTGGCCTTCTCCCCCGGGGTCTACTACTACGTCGGCGGCAACACGAAGGTCTATGGGGCCCGCTTCCGCGCTTCCGGGAGGCCGACTTCGGTGCCATCGAGCATCCGGATGGCACCTCGGCGGCCTGGCCCGTCTCCGACGCTGACATGGAGCCTTTTTACGCCCGGGCCGAGCAGCTCTACGGCGTCCACGGCAAGCGAGGGACGGATCCCACCGAGCCCTGGTGCTCCGGCGAGTACCCGTTTCCGCCGCTGCACCACGAACCGGCGATCGCCACGCTCGCCGACGCGTTCGCTCGACAGGGAGTTCGGCCGTTTGTGATGCCACCTCGAGAGATCGTCGACCGGGTGGACGCTGCATCCGCTGTCGCACTTGCGATGGCTTCCCCTGCATGGTGGACGCCAAGGGCGATGCCGAGGTCCGCGCGATTCTCCCGGCCACCAAGGCCGGCGTTCATCTGCTCACGCGGACACGGGTGACGCGTCTGCACACCGAACCCGGCGGGCGGCGGGTGAGGTGCGCCGCGGCGGAGCGCGACGGGCGGCCGTTGCGGATCCGCGCCGGACGCTTCGTTCTCGGCTGTGGCGCCGTGAACACGGCAGCCCTGTTGCTGGCCTCGGGCGAGCGAGACGGCGGTCTGGCCAACCGGTCGGGCCAGGTGGGGCGCAACTACTTGGTCCACAACAGCACGTTCATGATGGGCGTCGATCCGCGCCGGCGCAACGATGTGCGATTCCAGAAGACGCTGGGCGTGAATGACTTCTATCTGGCGGAGGCGTCTCGACCTCCGCTCGGCAACGTTCAGATGCTGGGCAAGTTGCAGGGGGCAATGGTGAAGCCTGCGCGCCCGCGCGTGCCGATTGCCCTGCTCGAGTACATCACCCAGCACAGCATCGATCTGTATCTGACGACCGAGGATGTTCCGACGCCGGCGAGCTTCATCTCGCTGAGTGGCCGGCGGATCGTCGTGAACTGGAGGCCGACGAACCTGACCTCGCACAAGGAGCTCGTGCGTCGAGTCTCCAGGCTCGTCCGCGGCGCCGGCTATCCGCTCGTGTTGACCGAGCGGATGGGCATCGCCACCAACTCGCATCAGTGCGGGACGGCCCGGATGGGCGAGGACCCGGCCATGAGCGTCGTTGGCCCGGACTGCCGCAGCCACGACCTCGAGAACCTGTGGATCGTGGACGCATCGATATTTCCCTCCTCGGCGGCGATCAACCCGGCGCTGACCGTGGCGGCCAACGCGCTGCGCGTCGCGGCTGACGGCGCGCTGACGCATTGAAGGCCAGGAACAGAAAGCGAGTGAGTTGATGAGTAACAGCGAGGCCTATGACTACATCGTCGTCGGCGCCGGGTCGGCCGGGCGCGTGGTTGCCGGTCGTCTGAGCGAGGACCGGGACAGACGAGTCGCGGTGGTCGAGGCCGGCCCGCCGCCGGACAGCCGTCCGTCCATATACCGGCGCTGTTTCCGCGCCTGATGAAGTCGGCCTACGACTGGGACTTCGAGAGCGAGCCGAGCCACGGCTCAACCGACGCCGCAATTACATTCCTCGCGGCCGCATGGTCGGCGGTACCGGCTCGATGAACTCGATGTTGTACGTCCGCGGCAACCGCGCCGACTACGACGCCTGGCCCGGGCTCGGCGCCCCCGGTTGGAGCTTCGACGAGGTCCTGCCGTTCTTCAAGCGTTCGGAGGACAACGAGCGCGGCGAGGACGAGTTCCATGCCGT
The DNA here is from genome assembly GCA_963796885.1 of uncultured Solirubrobacterales bacterium. Taxonomy (GTDB): domain Bacteria; phylum Actinomycetota; class Thermoleophilia; order Solirubrobacterales; family Solirubrobacteraceae; genus Palsa-465. The sequence continues at coordinate 227,261 of CAWCNP010000013.1, read as the reverse complement.
CGGGGGACCGTTGCGCGTCAGCGACGCGCGCTCGGTGCATCCACTCCTCTCCGCATGGGTGGAGGCGGCGAAGCAGGCCGGTCACCCGACCAGCGCGGACTTCAACGGGGCCGAGCAGGAGGGGGTCGGGATCTACCAGGTGACCCACCGCGACGGCCTGCGTTGTAGCCCGGCCGGGGCCTTTCTCGAGCCGGCCCTGCCGCGCGAGAACCTTCGGCTGCTGCACTCGACGCTGGCGCTCCGACTCATTTGGGATGGCACACGGGCGATTGGCATCGAGGTCGACACCCTGGGTGAGCGGCGGAACATCTATGCCGAGCGAGAGGTCATCCTGTCCGCGGGCGCCTACCAGTCGCCACACCTGCTCCTGCTTTCCGGGGTGGGACCGGCTACGAGCTGCGCGCGGCCGGCGTGGAGCCGCTTGTCCATCTCCCGGGAGTTGGCCGCAACCTCCATGACCACGCGGGTCGCTTCTCGCCCTACCGACGATCACACCACATCATTTAGGTGGCGACACGTCCGGTGAGGAGCGGCAGCTGCGCAGTGAGGGTCTCGGTCCGATGATCTGGAACGAGGCAGGGGCGTTTCTGCGCTCGAACCCGTCGCTCGACGCGCCCGACCTCCAGTTCCACTCCGTGCTTGGGGTTTCGTACGACGAGGGACTTGGCCCGGCCACACGGTCCGGGGTCTCGTTCGGGCCCTACGTCGCCCGCCCCGAGAGTCGCGGCAGAGTGACGTTGCGCACGCCGGAGCCCTATTCCAAGCCGCGGATCCGCCATAACTTCCTGGCCGAGGCGTCCGATCGCGTCAAGCTGCGCGATGGGATTCGCCTTGGGCTCGAGATCGCCCGTCAGCCCGCCCTGGCTCCCCACGTCGGGGATCTGAATGCGGCGGCCAGGGACGGGCTTGATTCCCGTCTCCGACACTGACGGGGCGATCGACGACTTCCTCGCGCGGACCACGTTCGCGTTCTACCACCCGGTCGGCACCTGCGCGATCGGGTCCGTCACCGATCCGCTGCTGACGGTCAGAGGGGTCGAAGGCGTGCGGGTGGCGGACACCTCGGTCATGCCCCGCGTCCCCACGGGCAACACCAACGCGCCGGCGATCATGATCGGTGAGCGCGCGGCCCATGCGATCGCGACCGGATCGCTCGGGTTGCCCTCCGTGACCACTGCTGGACGCGTTGTCCATACGGATAACTAGACAGACTGTCCACTGGGGTGTTACGTTGCCGGTGAGCGCAATGAGCCGACCCGGAGCATCGAAAGCGCAGCGCAGGGAGGATCAGGTTGTCGTCGCCGTCGACTTCGGCAGCACATTCACGAAGGTCTGCCTGATTGCGCTCGATCCCGGGCGCCTGCTCGCCTCCGGCGCCCACCCAACGACCTTGGGTGATTTGCGCGACGGGCTCCGAGGCGCGCTCGAGAACGCCGATGCGGGCGATGCTGCCGTTGATGCAGCAGTGCTCGCCTGCTCGAGCGCCGGCGGTGGCCTCCGGGTGGCGGTGGCCGGGCTCGAGGAGGACCTGACCGTGCGAGCGGGTCACTACGCTGCGATGAGCGCGGGGGCGCGCGTCGTGCAGACGCTCAGCGAGAAAGTCGATCTGGCCCAGCTTGCTGCCGCTCAGCCCGATCTCGTCGTTCTGACCGGCGGTCTCGATGATGGTGACGAGGACTGCCTGCTCAGCAACGCTGAAGCGCTCGCGGCGTCTGACATCGGCGTGCCGGTGGTCATCGCCGGCAACGCCGCTGTCGCCGGTCGGGCGGCGGGCTCGCTTGCCCGCTCGGGCGTTGCCGTGACCGTGAGCCCGAACGTGATGCCGTCCGCCGGCGTTCTCAACGTCGCGCCGGTGCGCGCGAGGATTCGCGAACTGTTCATCCGCCACGTGATCGGGGGTCGGCAGGTCAACGGTTCGAGCGAGCTCCGGCAGATGGTTCGAATGGCAACGCCCGATGCCGTCCTGTTGGGCACGGAGCTACTCGCCCGCGCCTGGGAGCGGGATGTCGTCGTGCTCGACGTCGGCGGCGCCACCACCGACGTGCACTCGTACGTGCGGGCGCCGATGGCACGCCAGGGTACCCGGGTCCGCTTGACGCCCGAGGAGAGCGCCAGCCGAACGGTTGAGGGCGATCTGGGCGTGTGGTCGGGCGCGCCGGGCCTGGTCGATGCGGCCGCGCGTGAAGGTGTGCTGGCGCCGGATCGCGCCGCTGAGATCTCCGCCAGCCTGCCCCGCGGCTCGGGGACCGCGCCCAGCGATGAGCTCGACGATCTCGAGCTGGCTGGGCTGGCCAGCCGCCTGGCCGTGCGCCGACACGCCGGTCGGCTGCGCACCCACGTCTCGCCGGACGGCGTGGTCGTCGAGGCGGAGGGCAAGGATTTGCGATCGGTGTCCGCCGTGATCGGGAGCGGCGGTGTTTTCCGGCGCGCCGAGCGACAGTCGGCCGACCAGGCCCTGCGCGCGGCCGTCGAGAGTGACGGCGATCTGCGCCGCCTGGTGCCCGACGCTGCCGTGCCGATGGTGGACGAGGAATATGTCCTGTCGGCCGCAGGTCTGGTTTCGACCGTCGAGACAACGGCGGCTGTCGAGTTGCTGAGGACGACGATGCCGGTGCCGGTCTGACCCCACCATGACGCCGACCGAGCTGCACGTTGACGAGCTGCTGCCCGCCGAGATGCCGAGGGGCGACGACCTGGTCGAGGCTGGGCGCCAGCGTGCCGGCTCGATCGAGGTCGCCATAAGCCGCTACTGCCGCGACCGGGGCGTGCGGTCCGAGCGCGAATACAAGGCCCACGCCCGCGACCACGCGATCCAGACGACATTCATCAACATCGGGTACGAGACCTGGGAAGAGACGGCCGACGTTCTGAACGAGCTCGCCGCGCGCGGTGCTGCCAAGGGCTATGTGGTCGACCGGGCAACGCTGGTCGTCGATCGCCGCATGGGGCTGCCTCCCGAGATGCGGGCCGGCGCGGTGCGAGAGACCGGCCTGATGCTGGGCGATCAGGACGAGTGGCTGGCAACGGGGCGCGACGTGCCGACGCAATGCCAGTACGCGGATCACAACCTGTTCAGCCCGGCCTCGATACTGAACACGGAGGCCGCGATGAGCGGGCATCTCCTACATCGGCAACCTGTCCCAGATCTCCTGGGGGTGGCCCCCGTGGGACGATGACGTGGAACGCTTCTCGCGTACCATCCAGGCGCTGGGGATGATCTCCGCCAGGCGCGATCTGTTCGTGGTCGAGAACTATCAGGACGACGGCTTTCCCGGCAGCTTCTACGACGTCGCGACGATGCTTGGCTGGGCGCTGTTCATGCGGCGCGTCACGGACCTGGTGGGAGTCGATCAGTCACAGACCTTCGGCTCGCAATGGTCCGATCCGATCCTCAAACAGGCCTACGGACTGGCGCTGGATGCGGTCAATCCGACGCGGGTGCCGCCGGCCGTGATCCACTCGGACACGAACTCGATCGACGTCAACAACGACTTCGACCGCAACGCTGCGCTGGTGGCGATCGACGCGTACTTCAGCGCCAGCCGCGAGCTCCGCAACCCGACCGGCTCGGCTCTGCACGTGACGCCGGCCACCGAGGCCGTGCGGATCCCCACCGTCGACGATCTCGACCAGTCGATGATCATCGGCCAGGAGGCGATCGCTCGCGCGCGCGCCACCCCCGAGATCGTGGACTGGCGGCCAATCGAGGCGCTGCGCGACAGGATGCTCGACGGGGGTCGCCAGGTGTACGCGAACATGATGGCCGGACTCAGCGGTCTGGGCGTCGACATCGACGACCCTCTGCAGCTGCTGCTGGCCACGTATCGCATCGGCGCCGCGAAGCTGGAGGAGCTGTTCCACGGCGGCACTCCCGATCCGTCCTATCCCCGAGGGTTCGAGCCGGTTGTGATGTCCGAAGTCGCGCGCCGGCTGCTCGCCTGGCGCGACGATGCGATCGCACGGGTCAGCCGAGCGGGGGGCCTGCCCGACCTATCCGGGATCAAGATCGTCGCCGCCTCGGGCGATATCCACGAATACGGACTGTTTGTCGTAACCGAGCTCCTGGGCCGCTGCGGCGCGCGGGTGATCGACCTCGGGACGAGCGTCGGCAGCGCCGAGCTGGCCAAGGTCGCTCGCGAGGCAGCTGCGGACGCGCTCGCCGTTAGCACGCTCAACGGGGGTGCTCTGCATTTTGCGCAGAACATTCAGCGCGAGCTGGACAGGCGTCGGATCAGTCCGCCCCTGTTCCTGGGCGGCCGCCTGACCGAGACGCGTGACGGCGGGGATTCGGTCGACGTTCGAGGAGATCTTCGCCGACTCGGCGTCCACCCGTGCGACACGGTCGATGAGCTGGCGCTGGGAATTCGCGAGGCGCTGGCCGGTCGCGGCCGTGGTGGGGCCGATGCTGGCTGAACCGCCCGACCGCGGCTTTGACATCGTGATCGTCGGCAGCGGGATGGGCGGCGGAACGCTGGCCTACGCGTTGCGCAACGCGGGAGCCAGCGTGCTGCTGGTTGAGCGGGGAGACTTCATCCCGCGAGAGCGGGAGAACTGGAGCACCGACGCGATCTTCGTCGACGGTCGCTACAAGGCCGACGAGCGATGGCAGGCTTCCGACGGAAGCTGGTATCAGCCCGGCCTGACCTATGCCGTCGGCGGCAATACGAAGGTCTACGGCGCCTCCCTGCCACGCTTCCGGCGCGCCGACTTCGCCGCCGTCAACCACGCAGAAGGCATCTCTCCGGAATGGCCGTTCACCTACGACGATCTGGCTCCGCACTACGGCGCCGCGGAGACGATCTTTGGCGTGCATGGTGAGCCGGAGAGTGGGGTGCGAGAGCGCAACGAGGCGTTTCCCTACCCACCGGTCGAGCACGAAGCGGAGGTGCGGGAAATCGCTGATCGTCTCCGCGCCGCCGGCTACACGCCATCGCACCTTCCCCTCGGGATCGACCTTCGAAATGCTGGGCGGTGCATCAGATGCGGGACGTGCGACGGCTACGTCTGCCTGCTCGATGCCAAGGCCGACGCCGACATCCGCTGCGTTCGGCCGGCGCTTGAGCAGGGCCATGTCGAGATTCTCACCCGCGCCTTCGCACGTCGCATCATCACCGATTCCGGTGGAGCGCGAGCGACTGCAGTCGAGCTCGAACACGACGGCAAGGTGAGCTCCGTGCGCGCCGGGCTCGTCGTCGCATCGTGTGGTGCCGTGAACTCGGCGGCGCTGTTGCTTCGGTCGCGTTCGGACCGCCATCCGCATGGGCTGGCTAACTCGTCGGGGACGGTGGGGCGCCACTACATGGTCCACAACAACACGATCATGCTGGCGGTCAGGCCGTTCCGGCGCAACAAGACCATCTTCCAGAAGACGCTGTACGTGAATGACTTCTACGACCAGGGCAACGGCGAGCACCGCTACCCACTCGGCCACGTGCAGCTGATCGGCAAGGTGCGAGAGCAGATGGTCCGCTCACAGGCGGAGGCCGTTCCCGGTCCGATCCGCCGCTTCATCACCGAACGCAGCATGGACTGGTGGCTGTTCACCGAGGATCTTCCCGATCCGAACAACCGCATCGAGCTCGGGAGCGACGGGTCGGTCCGGCTCCACTGGACGCCCAACAACCTCCGGGCCCACGAGGCACTCGTCGGCGAAGCCAAACGCATGGCGCGGGCGGTCGGCTATCCGATCACGTTGACGCGGCGCGCCGGAATCGAAGTTTGTTCCCACCAGGCCGGAACCATCCGCGCCGGCACGGACCCCAAGACGAGCGCACTCGATCGCTGGTGTCGGGCCCATGATGTCGAGAACCTCTACGTGGTCGACGCGTCGTTCTTTCCCTCGCTGCCCGTGATGAACCCTGCGCTCACGATCGCCGCCAACGCCCTGCGCGTCGGAGAACGGATCGCGGCCTCGGCCTGAGCCGGAAAGGATCACGCGATGACATGGACAACTACCGGTGGCAGCGTCATCTTCAAGCCGTACTCCCTCGAGCAGGCGCTCAGCGGTCTGGCCGAGGCGGGCTTCCGGAACGTCGAGCTCGGAGCGGTGAGCGACTTCCACAAGCACCTCGACCCTGACGCCCTCGGACCACGAGAGATCGCGCAGGCGCGCGCGATGCTCGAGCACTACGGCCTCACCTGCGTCAGCGTGAGCGGCCATGCACAGCTTCAGACGCCGGTTGGCATGGACCGCCTCGGCCGCGTTCTCTCCGCCTCGTCGGAGCTCGGCGTGCAGGTGCTAAACACATTCACGGGTGAGCCGGAGAGCGACGAGCAGCGTGCGACACTGATCGCCAACGCCCGGAGGCTGGCCGACCGCGCGCAGGAGTTGGGCGTCCGTCTCTGCATCGAGAACGACTCCACCCTGATGCCGAGCGCGGAAGCCGGGCTGGCGCTGCTCGACGAGATCGGGCGCGAGTGGATTCAGATCAACTACGACCCGGCCAACGTCATCTATTTCGCCGGCCTCCCCCCGGAGAAAGATGTCGACTTCGCACTCCGGCGCCTCGGGCATGTTCACCTGAAGGACAAGCGCGGGGGCCAGGGCGTGGCCGACTTTCCGCCACTCGGCGAGGGTGAGCTCGACATCGCGGGATTCCTCCAGAGGCTCCGGGCGATTGACTTTGCCGGGCCGGTGTCGATGGAGATCGAGTTTCGAAACTGGGAGTGGCCGTCCTGGGACGAGTGCGTCGCGGCGGCCATTCGAGGCCGAGAGCATTGGGAAGCCGTGATGCGGACGCTCGATCGCGACATGGCGCCGTAGAAGCGGCTGCTATTTCTCAACTCAACACTAGACAGAGTGTCTAATGAGTGCTAAGTTCCGCACGTGGTCTGTCGAGACGAACGGCGGCGTGGCCTTGGGCCAACGCAGGAGCTCGAGGAAGACGGGCGACGAGGATGAGGACACGGGAGTCGAGTTGCCGGCCAGAGCAATGGCGCGCATCCCAACCGGCGCGTCGGCACGCGCCGACGGCGCGGCGCCCACCGTCGGTGGTCTTGCTCGAAACGTGCAGGCTCAGTTCGGAGGTTTGCACACGGTGATAGGTGCGCGTCGGGGCCGGTTGCGGTTGATTGTGGGTGGAAGCGGGCTGCCCCTTGATCGCGAGCGGCTGTTCTTTGGGTCTTGATTGGAGAGAGTGATGGCAACGGTTGAGGATTCGACGTCGGTTGGTGGCGCGGCCCACGGTGCCGCGTTCGTACGCAAGTCGTCCGGGCTGATCAAGACCGGCACGCCGTGGCGGATATTCGTCATGGCGTTTGCCGTGCAGGGTGTTGGCGCCTGGATGGCGCTCTATTACCTGTACGGCGTCGGTCCCTTTCCTCAGTCGAACATCTGGCTCGCCTTCCTGCTGATGCTGCCGCTGACGCAGGCATTCAATCTCGCCCTTGCGTTACTGGCATCGGTGTATCCGAGGGATGGCGGCGACTATGTCTTCCTGAGTCGCATCTTCTCTCCGATGGTCGGGTTCGTTACGAACTTCGGGACCTACTGTGCTGTCTGTTTCTTCTCCGCCTCCGGGGCCTTCCTGCTCCTGCAGGTCGGACTCGCGCCCGCGCTCCAGGTCTTCGGTGTGATCACGCACCACCCGTCGTGGACACACGCGGGTACCTGGCTCAGCACCACACACCACTCCTGGCTGGTGTCGTCGTTCCTAGTTCTTGGCTTCGGCGCTCTGATCGCCTTCGGGATGAAGATCTTCTACCGCTATCAGGCCATCACCTGGTGGGTGGGGGGCGGGCTGTTCCTGCTCATGCTGATCGTGTACGCGGTGTCGTCGCATTCCACGTTCGTGCACGGCTTCAACAACTACGTGCTGGCCACCTCACATAAGGCGAACGCGTATAACCAGGTGATTGCCGCGGCCCACAAGGCTGGCGTGCCTCATGGATTCACCTTCTACGACACGCTCGGTATGTTCGCCGTCGCTACCGCGGTGGCCACGATCGCCACGGCGTGGATAGGTGGCGAGGTACGGACTCCGCTACGGACCCAGCTGGTCGGGGGCGTTGGCGGCGGAATCGCCTACTGGGTGGTCATCCTCATCATCACGGCGATCATCGCCAACACGACCGGGCTGGGCTTCAATCGTGACGCGACGTTCCTGGCCATCCAGCACTCGGCCCAGTATGTGCCCAACCAGTCGCCGGTATTCACGTTCTTCGCCTACGTGTGCACGACAAGTCCGGTCCTGCTCTTCCTGATGATGGCCGGCATCGTGATCATCGGCGCGTATCTGGTGCCATCGCAGATCCTGTACCCGACCCGGATGCTGTTCGCGTGGTCGTTCGACCGTCTGATCCCGCGACAGGTCGCGAACGTGTCGCCACGGACCAACGCACCGATCATCGCGACGGTGATCACCATCGTCGCCTGCGAAGGGCTGCTCGCGTTGTACGGCAGCGGTCAGATCACATTCATCAACCCGATCCTGATCTTCGGCACGATCTGCCTCATGGCCTCGATCGCGGCGTTTCTGTTGCCGTTCATGCCCAAGAGTCGCGACCTCTACAACAAGAGTCCGATCAAACGCCAGATCCTGGGGATTCCTGCCATCACGCTGGCCGCGTTCTTCGGGATTGTCTTCTGGGTCGTGGCGCTCTACGTCGCTCTGACCAGAGACTCGCTCGGTGCGAACGCTGCCTCCAACGTGAGGATCTGGATCGGCGTGTTCGTCATTCCCGCGATCTACTACATCGGGGTCAAGTGGTACCGGCGGCGTCAGGGCATGGACCTCGACGCCACCTTCGCCGAACTCCCGCCGGAATAGCCTGGCCAAGGTTGACGAGCAAGAATCGGGTTCTAGACTCGGGGATGCGGTCGGCTCTTGCGCGCAGCGCACCGTCGCACCGCATCCCGGAAGGGGATTGAGAGATGGCGTTGTTTCGCAAACGTGACGGTGATGGGACGCCCAGACGCGTGTTCTTCGTCACCGATCTGCACGGGTCGTCGAAGGCGTGGGGAAAGATGCTCAGCGCCGCATCCGTCTACCGCGTAAACGCACTGATCTGCGGTGGGGACGTGGCCGGAAAGCGGCTGTTCCCGATCGTTGACCGTGGCGACGGACGCTACAGGGCCGAGATCAACGGCCGCCCCACGGAATTCGAGGGCGAGAACGGAGCCGCCGAGGCTCAGGAGCTCATCGAAGCCGTGGGCGGCTACACGAAGATCATGCGGGCCGATCAGGCCGAGAAGCTCGAGCACGACGAGAAGGCCATGGAGGAGGTCTTCACGGAGTGCGTCCGTGATCGCCTGGCCAAGTGGATCGCGGTTGCGGATCGCCGACTGGCCGACTCGGAGGTCCGCTGCTACGTCACGGGCGGAAATGACGACGAGGAGGTCATGCTCGAGCCGCTGCTCGAGGCGAGGTCCGATCACGTCGTTCCGTGTGAGGGCGTGGTCGCTGACGTTCTCGGTCATCCGATGATCAGTCTCGGCTGGAGCAACGAGACGCCGTGGGCAACTCCCCGCGAGACGACCGAGGAGCACCTGTCGGAGCTGATCGAGGCGAGCGCCTCCAAGCTCGACGAATTCGAGAACGCGATCTTCAACCTCCACTGCCCGCCCAAGGATTCGACGCTGGACACGTGTCCGAAGCTGGACACGAGCACGTGGCCGCCGGAACCAGTCATGACGGGCGGCCAGATCGAGATGTTCGGAGCCGGGAGCTCGGCGGTCGCCGAGGCGATCGAGCGCTATCAGCCGATGCTGAGCCTCCACGGTCACATTCACGAGGCGACGGCCGTAAAGAAGATCGGGCGTACGACCTGCATCAATCCCGGCAGCGACTACCACGAGGGCAATCTGCTCGGCGTGATTGTCGCGCTGAAACCCAACAGAGTCGTCGATTACCAGCTGACGCGCGGCTGATGATGAGGCCGGGGTAGAGAGAGGAGTTGGAGAATGGACAACCACGATCCGGTCAGTGCCGCGTTGAACCTGGTCACGGCGGCCGACGACGCCAACGTGACCGCACGGTTATTGGGCGGTGTGGCTGTTGCGCTGCACTGTGACACGGCGCGCACACCGGCCTTTCAACGCGCCTATGACGACGTCGACATCGTGATAGACAAGCGCGCGCGCAGGCACATCGATCGTGTGGCAGCCAGCTGTGGCTTTGCCCCCGACGTCGAGTTCAACAATCTTCACGGCCTTGAACGTCGGACGTATTACAGCGATGAGGCAGGCAAGCTCGATGTGTTCATCGGGGAGTTCTCGATGTGCCACCGACTCTCGTTTGACGAACGCCTCGATGCTGACCATCCCACGGTCGCACTCGCGGATCTTGTGCTCACCAAAGCGCAGATCTACGAGTTGAACCGCAAGGATGCATTTGACCTGATCGCGATCCTCGCCGACCACCCGCTGGGCGGTGACGATGACGACACGATAAACGTGACTCGGATCACGACCGTATGCGGCAGGGACTGGGGAATGTGGCGGACGGTCAGCAAGACGCTGGAGACGGTCGATCAGATCGTCGGGACCGCGCCCGAGGCCGAGGGCCACCGCGATGTGATCCGATCTCGACTCGCCGACCTTCGAAGCGAGATGGATCAGGCGCCCAAGAGCGCGAAATGGAAGATGCGGGCCAAGGTCGGCGACCGCAAGATCTGGTACGACCTGCCCGAGGATCCGGATCGCCACCCAGCGGCGGCATAGAGGTGGACATGGGTGGTCGGGTACGGCCGTTCATCGGCCACGGTTCGGTCCGACTGTAGACATCTTGTCCATGCACGCCACGAGCCACGGCGGCACATGACGGCAGCACCCTCAATCGGCGTCATCTTTCCGGCCCACGCCGCGGTCGAGCGCCTCCCTGCCTTCGCCGAGCGGGCCGAGCGAGCCGGTCTCGATGACCTGTGGGTGGTCGAGGACTGTTTCCTCTCCGGGGGCGTTGTCATGGCCTCGACCGCGCTGGCCATCACCGACCGGATCGGCGTGGGCATCGGGCTGCTCCCGGCGGTGCTTCGCAACCCGGCACTGGCGGCGATGGAGATCGCCACGCTCGAGCGGTTGCATCCCGGACGGTTGACGATCGCGATCGGCCACGGCGTGGCCGCGTGGATGCGGCAGACCGGCGCCTACCCGCCCAATCGCCTCGTTGCCCTGGAAGAGGTTGTCAGCGCGGTGCGGGCTCTGCTCCGGGGCGAGCCGGTGAGTGTCGACGGAGACCACGTGCGACTGGACAAGGTGGCCCTCGAGACCCCGCCGGCCGCGCCCCCGCCCATCCTGATCGGCACGACCGGACCCAAGGGTCTCGCGGTGGCGGGTCGCAGCGCCGACGGGATCCTGCTGCCCGAAGGCGCCGGCGCGCCGTTCGTTCGATGGGCCGTGCAGCAGGCCGGCGTCGAGGACGGCAGTGCAGGCAGTCCGCGACGCTGTGTTGTCTATGCCTGGCTGTGTCTCGACGACGACATCCGGCACGTCGATGAGCTCCTGCGTCCGGCGATCGACCACTGGCGAGGGTCGGGCCATTACCCAGAGCCGGTGCGCCTCGCGCCGGCGGACGAGCGAGAGCTCGGGGTGGTGGGAGACGCGTCGGCGTGCGCGCGAGCAATCCGTCGGCTGGCGGCGGCCGGCGCGGACAGCGTCGTGCTGATCCCGCTGGGTGGAGACATCGAGGCGCAGGTTGATCGCCTCGGCGCCGAGGTGATACCGCTCGTGCGCGCATCCGCGGGCTCCTGATGGCGGTTGGGTGGGGATTCATAGGCGCGAGCATCTGGGCGCGCGAATGGATGATCCCCGCCGTCCAGAACGTGGATGGTGGACGTGCCATCGGGGTGTTCTCGAGCGCTCCGCAGCGCGGGGAGCAGCTCGCGCGCGAGACCGGGCTCGAGCGCGCATATCCATCGCTCGACGCTCTGCTGGCCGATCCGTCGGTCGATGCCGTGTACGTGAGCACGACCAACGACCGGCACTCCGAGCGGACGATCGCAGCGGCCAGAGCCGGCAAGCACGTGTTGTGCGAGAAGCCGATAGCCCTCTCGCTCAGCGACGCGGGGGCGATGCGGCGGGCGGGCGCGGACGCCGGTGTCGTGATCGGCACCAACCACCATCTCCGCGGCGCGGCAACCATTGTCGCCATGAGGGACCTGCTCGCGCAGGGAGCGATCGGCGATGTCGTGGCCGCGCGCATCGCCAACACGACGCTCCTGCCCGAGGCGATGCGCACATGGCGTCTTCACCAGCGGCAGTCGGGCGCCGGCGTGATCCTCGACCTCACCGTCCACGACGTCGACACAATTCGCTTCCTGCTCTCCGACGAGGTCGGCGAGGTCACGGCAGTGACCACCAATCAAGGGATGGGGAGCGACTCGGTCGAGGACTCGGCGATCGGCGTGCTCCGGATGCGCGGCGGACAGCTTGTCGGCTTCCACGACGCGTTCACGATCCCGCATGCCGGGACCGGCCTCGAGGTCTACGGCACCAGCGGCTCGTTGCTGGCCCGAGACGTGATGGGGCCGACCCCCGGCGGCGAGGTGCTCCTGCGCCGTCTGAACGACATCGAACCGGTCGAGGTTGCCGACCGCTGGCCGCTGTACGAGAACGCGATCCGCCACTTCAACGCCGCGGTCGGCGGCCATGGCCAGCCGCTCGCGTCGATCGACGACGGCATCGCATCGCTGGCGGTCGCTTTGGCGGCGCTGGCGTCGTCGCGGGACGGCCGGCCGGTGGCGCTGAGAGACGAGGCGCTGCCGTAGGGTCTTGGCAAGGCCCGCGAGACGCTCGATCTCCGCGCGCCCCGGGCCCGATCGCCCCGCGCCCCGGGCCCGATCTGCGCGCCCCCCGGTCCGGAGGCAGCGCCTATTTAGACTGAGATGGGCAATGACCGCGCGCGAGGCGGAACGGGCTGGGGCCCGTCTTGAGCGGATGACCCGGCGCCGCCAGGGGTGATTGGTTGCCGCCCTGGCACTAGGGGTGAGTGGAGCCATCGGGGCACTGGCATCGGGATGGCTCGCCGCGACGATTCTGGTCGGCGGTGGCGGCCTGCTGGTCGTGTGGATCTTCGTGACGTTGCAGCGGGCCAGCCTGATTCACGACCTCGCGGTTGAGCCGCAGGCGTACATCGTTCCCGACGTGCGGCGGTTCGGGGCACGTCTGGTGGTGGAACCGGGGCGCAGCCGGATTGCCGCGTCGCTCGATCATGTGCTCGCCAATGCGGGCAAGCCCGGGACCTATTACCTCGCCGACCGCGTCGACGCCTGTCGCGACCAGATCAGAGCGCTGGCACTCGCCTTCCGCGCGCGGGCATCTCGCATCGAGCCGACCAGCGCGGCGACCTGCCGCTCGCTGCTCACCGACGCCGCGAACAGCCCGCTCTACAACTGGACGCTCCCACCCCAGAACCTAGTCTCGGTGCTGCGCCGCATTCGCCCCGGTGTGAAGCCGTAGACGGGGTGCTAGCGTCCGCCTCGTGGCACGCACGAACCTAAAGGACGCGCAAGATCTGCTCGTCGCGGACGTGATCCACAAGCGTTTCAGCGCCCTGCCGGCGGACACCACGATCGGCGACGTGCGCGATTGGTTCGCGGCCAGCTCCCATCGCCGCCTGGCGGTGATCGCCGATGCTCGCCGCTACGTGGGCGCGCTCACCCGCGAGGACATGGCAGCCGACGTGGACGCGGGCCGTCGTGCCGCCGAGCTCGCGCGCCACGATCCCACCGTCGCCCCCGATGCGCCCGCGCGTACCGGACACGAGCTGGCTCTGAGGACCGACGCACGCCGGGTGCCGGTGGTCGATCACGAGGGCGTGCTGATCGGCGTTGTCGGCGTGACCGACGACCTGGCCGGATTCTGCGGCACGTCGTAGCGCGCGCCCCTGTCCGGGCGGCTCGGGAACGGCTTGCTGGGGAAGGGTTGCGGTGAACGCTGGCGGCCCTCGCTCGTAGCGTCGTCGCGCCGGTCGATGTGAAAGTCGCCGCCAGAGGTGGAGCGAGTTTCACGTTGACGGCCGTGGGGGCCGTCGATGTGAATCTGGCGTGCGATGGCGCGGCGAGTTTCACGTTGACAGCCAGAACCTTGACAGCCAGAAATCGCCCGCGTGGCGAGTTGCGTCCGGCGCCCGGCAGACTCGCGCGCTAGGCGGCCGCGAGCTCGAACATCGCGCGCTGTTCGGCCAGCGTCAGCATGCGCCAGCGCTCGCCTTCGTTCTGCCACACGTACACGTTGACGTCGACGATGCTGCGGACGTCCCTGAGCGCGGCGACCGTGTCGCTCGCGTCAGCGTCATCGACGAGCGTCTGCCGGCTCACCACGTCGACGACTCTGAATCGCCGCGGCGGCCGGGGCGCGGGCGGCACCGGCGGCTTGGGTCTGGGCTTGCGCGGAACGCGCACGGGCTCGGGGGTCGACGGCTGCCTGGTCGCCCGCTCAAGCGGCACCACGTTGGCGCCGGTGCCCTTGGTTTCTGTGTGGAGGACCCAGGTCTTGCCCATGCCATTCATGGTACGAACGGGGCGTGCGTCCTGTCCGGCATTTCCTGTATCGTCGAAGCTGCTTGTGGAACGGGGTTTCCGCCCTTTTCCGGGTAGGAGGACTGGGGTCCGCAGGCCCAAGACAGAACGTGTTCCCATGCCTTGGAGGCTTCGTGTCGGCATTGAAAGAAAGTCTTAAGAACGAGTACACCAAACAGCTTCTGCGGGTCACTGGCGTGCGGCCGGCCACGCTGAAGCAGCGCAAGACGCCGCACTACCGGATGCCCATCCTCGAGGAGGCCGGCGGCCACCTCAAGCTTCAGAAGTACCACGGGCCCGAGATCCCGAAAGAGGAATGGGAGAGCCTGACCTACACGACGTATGCCAGCGATCCCCGCACCCACTTCGCGCCGATCACCTCGGCGACCGGCGAGATTGAGCTGAAGGGGTTCTGGGAGTACGGCAAGGCCGACCTCGACGGCGTGTGGACCGAGAACGCGAAGAAGTGCCCGACGATCGTCCAGTGGGTGGAGTCGATCGGGGCCCGCTTTGGCCGGGTCCAGCTTCTGCGTATGTCCCCGAACACCATGCGCGAATGCCGCTGGGGGCTGCACCTGGACAACAACAATCAGGGCAACCCGGAGAGCAACGGTTGGGTGGTCCGCATCTGGCTGGAGCTGACCGAGGATCCCTCGAGTGCGCTGGTCGTGCGGGCGACCGAGTTCGACCGCAAGGGCGAGGTCATGATCCCGCTTCCGAAGTACCAGATGGCCGTGGTTGACTCAGAGTTTCTCTGGCACGGTGGCTACCACAACGGGACCCACACCCGCTATGCCCTGATCGTCAGTGCCGAGAGCGGACCCGACCTCGAGCGCTGGATCAAGAGCGAGCTCCCCGGCTGAGCATCGGCAGCTCGGCTGAGCACCGGCAGCTCGGCTGAGCAACCGCGACTCGCAACCTCATAGAGGACCGTCGGGGACACGCCCCGCGAGGATGTCGCTTCGCTGAGCATCGGTGAACGGCGCCGCAAACAGGTTCGGGTCGTCCTGGCGGCTGCGG
Organism: uncultured Solirubrobacterales bacterium; assembly: GCA_963796885.1. Lineage (GTDB taxonomy): Bacteria > Actinomycetota > Thermoleophilia > Solirubrobacterales > Solirubrobacteraceae > Palsa-465. The sequence continues at coordinate 211,787 of CAWCNP010000013.1, read as the reverse complement.
AACAGGTCGACGATGTAGTTCATTCGGTCGGCCAGCTTGGTCCAATCCTTGGCGGCGCTGCCGGTCAGCGTGTTGGGCGTCTTGTCCCAGCCCCCAGGGCCGTCGAGGAAACGCTCGAGCTCGGGCATCTCGATCGTTTGCAGCGTCTTTGGGAAGGCGGCGCCGTTCAGTCGCGGAACGTCCCGACTGACCCGCATGCCCTCCGGCCCGATGGTGTAGCTCAGGAGGTGCTCGGTGACGAACCCGCGCAGCGGGCGGGGCACCGAGGCGTCGATGTACGGCTCCAACCGCTGATGCTCATGCAGGATCGCGAACAGATTGCCGCACAGCATCAGCTCGTCGCGACGGTGGGGATCGCCTTCGCGCGCGGCATTGAAGTAGCAGCGGTACGCCTCGCGCAAGAGGTCCTGACCCTCGGTGCGCGCGGGGCCTGGACGCAGCGCGGCGAGGAATTCCTCGAGCCGTTCGTCGGTGCGGCGATCGGGCGCGAGGAAGGCGCAGACGAAGCGAGCGGTCTGCCGTCCGATGTCGGCCAGGACGGTGACGTTCCCGCCCAGGATGTGTCCTGCCGCCCGCCCCAGCAACACGGTCCGCATCAGCCGCAGCGCCGCGCCCGTGCCGACTCCGGCGGTGGCGGACACGGCGAGCCGGCTCGTGAGCCGGCCGCGTGACGCGCCGGCACCGATTCCTGCGCCGGCCGCCGACGCGGTCCGAAGCGCGCCCGGGGTGAGCAGCGACAGGTCCTCCTGACGGATCGTCCTGCCGGCCTTCTTCGACCCCCAGACAGCCCAGGTGTGGAAGTTCGCCCCGCTCGCCGGTCCGGTGATCTCATGCAGGGCGAGCGACAGCTGCTGGTGCGCCAGGGTGATCCTCAGGTTGCACAGGACCGGGCTGCCGCCCAGGGTCGCGATATCAATCTGATTTTCCCACCAGGTCGGGTCGGTCCAGTCGGCCAATGGTGTGGCCCCTCGCTCGTTTCGACGGTGCCGGCGTCTGGTCGCGCATCCCCGACCAACGCCGGCACAATCCTAACCCCAAACGCCGGTCGGTCCAGGTTGCGTGGCAACCCGCACCGGGGCCGGCTCGAAATTCGCCGGAAACGGGTGTTCACGTGGCTCAATCGGCGACGGTCACGAACCCGCGCATGTAGCCGTTGTGAGCCATCGCCCACGGATCGCACGGAAGCGCGCAGTACCACTGGTATTTGCCGAGCTTCTTCGGGGCGGTGAACTTGAACGTCACCTGGTGCGGCGCGCTCAGCGAACCGCCTCCCGGAATGGTCTCGTTCACGGCGAGCGAGGGCGAGGTGAACGTGTGCGGACCGCCGTCGTAGTTGTTGACCGTGACGGTGACCGTGTCGCCCGGGTGAACGGTGAAGTTGGCGGGCAGGAATGCGTCATGCCACTTGCCGTCTGGGCCGCGCTTTCCGTGCTCATCATCGGCCTTGACCATCAGCTTGACCGCTTCGGGCTTGCTCACGGGTACGGCGCTGGCGCCCGAAGCCGCGGCACCGGCGCTCGCGTTCGGGGTGGTCTGGGCGCTCGTGCCCGAGCTGCTGGACGACAGCGCGACGATCGAGATGATGATGGCGATAAGCGAGAGCAGTCCTGTGATCCCGACCGCTATCCCCATCCACTCGTGCCACACCTTCTCCTTGGCCTGCTCGGCGACAAGTTCGTCGACCGTTGCATCCGTGTGTTCGATCTCATCCGTACGTTCCGTCTGGTCCAACATGGCTATCTCCTGTTCGAGCTGGCGATGACGAGAACCGTAGGCGAGCCGCACATCGCCGCAATCGGTATTGGGGCGCGGAGCGACCGCAGCGACCCCCGGAGGCCGCGTCCGTGTTTCGCCGCAGCCGATCCCGAGCCGACTACGCGCTCATGCGGTCATTGACTGCTACGCGGAACCGGTGGCCCCCAGCCGGCGCAACGGCGACTGCAAGGCGCCAGCGCCCAGCCATTCCCAGAACGGGGAGGGTGGCCACGTAGCGACCCGCGCCCGCCGGAGCGAGCGATGCCGAGTACACGTTCCACATGTTCATCGACGGCATCGAGAAGACGACTGCGACGCGTGCAGCGCTGAGCGGCCGGCCCCGTCTGGCGATACGCACCCACACGCGGCCCCGCCCGCTGGCGCGATTGGGCGTCAGGGCAATCGTCAGCGAGACGCCTGCCGGAGCGGGCCGATCGGAACGGAACCCGGTGGCCGCGGTCGTGCGAGCGGGCGTCGCGGCCCGCTGGACCTCGCCGAGGAGCTGATGTCGCGTCGGCGAGGTGGCTGTGGCCGCGAGCGCGGCGATCCCGCTCAACGCCGTGATGGCAAGCGCAGCCCACACGCCACGTCGGGGAATCGTGAAACCCATACCGCGCAGTCCAGCCGCCAGCGGGCACTCGTGCATCGGTTGTTTTCCGCGATCCGGAGCGGCGAACTACGGCCGTCCGGATCCGCGGGCAGGGCGACGTTCAGCGCGGCTCGCGCCACATGGTGGTCACGGTAGGTCCGCCGGGCGGGGCGAACTCGCCAACTCGGCGGAATCCGAGGGCCTCGTAGCGCGGCAGGTTGACCGGGTTGGTGGACTCCAGGTAGCTCGGCAGGTGCGCGGCGTCGACGCGCGCCAGGTCCTCGCGCAGGAGCGAGGTGCCCAACCCGCGTCCTCGGTGATCTTGGTGTGTCGCCCACCATTCGAGGTGGTAGAAGTGACCGTCCGGCGTGTTCGCCTCGAACTGCTCGAACAGCGCATGGATCGCGGTGGCGCGAGGGCCGAACAGGCGGTCGAACGCGTCATCGATCGCCGCTTCGAGCTGCGGCGAGCCGTACATGGCTCCGGGCGGCGTCCATACGGTCACCGATTCGCCATCCGCGGTCATCAACGTCTCGGCGCCGATACGGGCCATCAGCGTGAAGAAGGGGAGCAGATCCTGCCGGCGCCGCTCCTCGTCCGGAAACGTCCAGTAACCCCACAGTGGGTCCTCGTAGAACGCGCTGGCGAGACATTGCGCCACGACGGGAAGATCGTCGCCGGTGGCGGGACGTCCGACCGATTGCGTTTCGCCAGCCATGCCGCACCCTCCGATCAGTGGATGTTCTGAGACGCCCGCGTCGAGGCGCGTGGAATCACCGAGAATGGAACCATTCTGCGCGGTTGGTCCGGGCTTCCGCCCTCCACCAGCGTGACCAACAGGTCGACCGATTCGGTGCCGATCCATTCCGGGTTGAGGCTCAGCGCCGTGAGCGTCGGACGCGACGAGCGGGCGGCTTGACTGTCGGTGCACCCCGCGACGAGAAGCTCGTCAGGCACGGGTACCCCCTTCGCGTCGGCGGCCAGCAAGGCCCCGAGCGCCAGGCGATCGAGCGTCGCGTAGATGGCGTCGGGCGGAGCAGCTGACTCGAGCAGTCGTGAGGCCGCGGCATATCCTCCGCTCTCGCTGAGCGAATCCGTCACCACCTCGACGACGGCCTCGAGCCCGAGCTCGGCCGTCGTGGCCTCGAACGCCTCGAGCGCATCGATCGTGTACGACTGAAGCGCGGGCGAAGTGAGCAGCGCAATCCGCCTCGCCCCCTCGGCCGCCAGGTGCCGGATCATCGCGCGCGTCCCGGCGACGAAATCGTTGTCCACCCAGCAGGCATCCTCGGATCCGCCGGGAAGCCGACCGGTCGTCACGACCGGAATCGCCCGCTCGGCGAGGAGGTCGACGATCTCGTCTCCGGGTACAGGATCCATCACCACCGCCCCGTCCAACGTCAGACGTTGGAGGATGTCAGCCCGAGACTGGGCGGGCACGAGGGTGAGCGAGAACCCACGGTCGAGCGCGGCCGCGGTGGCCGCGTTCATGACCTGCATGAAGTAGTCGTAATCGCCGATGGTGAGCGCGAGGTCGTCGACCGACGAGACCGTTAGGGCCAGCATGCCCGTGCGCCCGCCGGCCAACCCGCGGGCGAGCGCACTCGGCTTGTAGCGAAGACGGTCCGCGACCTCGCGGACCCGGGCGCGGGTCTCGTCGGTCAGGCGACCCTTGCCGTTGAGCGCGTGCGAGACCGTTGTGATCGAAACACCCGCGGCCGCGGCAACGTCTCCGATCTTGGCCGGCTCGGACATCGGAGCCGCGACTGTAGCGGCCAGGCACTTGACGTGCAAAAGCGCTTATGCAAGTGTGTGGGCCCCGGTTCGCAAAAGCGCTTTTGCAGCGTGGATAGGAGAGATATGTCAACCGCAAGAGGGTCCGCCGATCGAACGATGTGGACGAGCCTGCTCCATGCCGGGCTGGCCGGGTCGTTCATGCGCTTTCCGTACGTGCCGGCCCGGACAGAGGCGCTTCGTGAGGCCAGGGCTGGAGCCGCGATCTATGGCATCCCGTTCGACGCCACGAACATCAGTCGGACCGGGGCGAACTACGGCCCGCGCGGGATGCGCGATGTCTCAGCCCAGTTCCTGACCTACAACGCGATGTTCGACTTCGACGTCGCCGACCGGCTCTCGCCTGTCGATTGCGGGGATTGCGATGTCATCCCCGGTGACCCGGCCCGCACGTTCGAGCGCGCGCAGGCGGACATCGAGCAGATCCTTCGTGCCGGTGCCCTGCCCGTCACCCTGGGCGGAGAGCACTCGATCACGATCCCGGCGGTCCGCGCGGTGCGTGCCGTGCACGAGAACCCGGGCCTGATTCTTGTCGACACGCACCTCGACACGGCTCCCGACGTGGGAGGCGAGCTGCTCAGCCACTGCTGCCCGATCACGCGTGCGGTCGACGCCGGATTCGACCCGACCAAGATCGCGCTCGTCGCGATCTCGGGCTGGATGAACCCGCGTACGGAGATGGCCTACTGCCGAGAGCACGGCATCACCGTCATATGGCTCGAGGAGATCTCGGAGCACGGGGTCGCTTGGGCGATCGAGCGGACGCTGAACGTCGTCGGTCGTGGGACAGACGGCGCCTATCTGTCCTTCGACGTCGACAGCCTCGATGCGGCGTTTGCGCCCGGAACATGCTGCCCCACCCCGGGAGGGCTGACCAGCATCCAGGCGATCGATTTCGTCCGCGGAGTCAGTGCGCCGGGCCTGCTGGGTGTTGACGTGGTCGAGGTTGCGCCAAGTCTCGACCCCACGCCGGCGACCGCGTTGATCGGCGGAAGGATCGCGCTGGAGGCGATGAGCTTCCACGCTGGAGCCGGTAACGGGTCAGTGTCGAGCAAGTAATCGACGGTCAAATAATCCGCGAATCGCGCCCCCGCGCGACCACGATCCAGAACAGGGCGGCCTGGCCGCGGCCGATGTTTCGCCATCCCTCTACGCGGGCGCTCTCGGCCACCAGCACCTCCCCGGCCCGCACCGCCGGCGTCAGCCCCGCGATCTGGACCTGCACAAGCCCTTCGGCGACGGCCACGATTCCCGTGCCCGGCTGGGACTCGGTCGGCCGGCTCGTCGCGCGCGCGTCCAGATGCACCAGGTCGACGCGAAGCTCCGAGTGCGCATCGCCCAGGAGTGTGATCGTGGGCTCGAAGCCGTGGTCGGGCTCATCCGTGCGACGCCCGATCCGGTAGATCTCGGGGTCATCGCCGTGCAGCAGATCGTCGATCGTGACCCCGAGCGCCGAGCTGAGCCGGGCGAGGGTGGCCAGTGACAGACCTCGCTCGGTCCGCTCCGCCTGCGAGATTGCGCTCGCCGTCACGCCTGCGAGCTGGGCCAGATCCTGCTGGCTCAGGTCGCGGGCGCGCCGCAGGGCTCGTAGCGAGGCGCCGACTCGAGCGATGACGTCGGCGGGCTCGAGGACCGCGCGTCCGTCCTCCTCCTCCCAGTGCAGCACCGACCCGCGGGTACCGTCGGGGCGACCCTCGGCCTTGGCGACGCGCACGCTGCGCTCGTCCACGCGCAGCACGCACTGGGTGACCGACTCGACCGTCTCGCGTACGGTCAACGGAATCTCGCGTGTGCTCATAGACCAGTAGGCGATCGCACCCACGTCGAGCAGCAGCGGGCAGCAGCGGGCGAAGAATCCCCGCGTGCTGCTCGCGCCCCAGACGTCGACCATGTTGTCCAGCGATTCGAACAGCAGCAGCCGGCGGCCGCCGGGGGCGCACAGGCGATGGATCTCGCGCAGCAGATCGGCTGGATGCTCCAGCTCCGTGCCCGGCCCGGCGTTGACGACGCTGAGTCCGGGGACGTCAAGCCCCCAGCTCGTCGGCGCCAACGAGATCACGGTGCGGGTGTCGAACTCGTCGCTGCGACGGGCGATCGCGCTGTAGAAGGGCTCCATCGGCGCCGAGTCGAGCTGCCACACAACGTTGTCGCCCCAATACAGCCCGCCAAGCACGATATCGAGGGCGTCAATCCCGGTGCTGACTCCTCGCTCGGATCGGCCTTGATCAAGCATCGCTGTTGACCCACAGGATCTCACGATTTGTTTGCGGAGGGATAAACAGCACTGCTGTATTCGATTCGTAGAGTTGCGCCCATCGGGGTAAACCATTCTGGACAACTCGAGATGGCAACCATCAGCGCACCGATCTATGACGCGCCCGAAGCGGCGGCTCCGCTACGGCGAGCAGTCCGCTTCGCGTCCACCGCAACGCTCCGCATGCGCACCGCGGTGGGGAAGGATGCGCTCGACGCGGCGCTCGTTCAGGGTGCCGACCGGGCCTCACGGCCCGAGCTCGCCCTTCGCGCGGATCAGCTCGAGCGCCCGGGCCACCGTCAGGCGCTGTCCAGGACGATCCGACGCCTGGCCGCCCGCGCGAGGTTCGATGCTCCGCACGACGAGCTCATGGCGCTCGCGGACCGCCTCGATAGTCCCGCACCCGCGTCCGCCGCTGGGATCGCCATCGCCGCGCGACTGGTCGGCAGCGTCCTCGCCGGCCCGCGGTGCGCCGACGCCGATCCCCAGGTGATCGGACAGCTCGTGCGGAGTGCGCTGGCGACGATGGATGACGAGCGGACGGCGCTCGGTCTGGGCTCGGGGCCGCTGTCGGTCCTGCTCTGCAGCGCGGCATGACGACCGTCCTGCTGACCGAGCAGGGGGCCAGCGACATCATCAGCTTCAGGCGCTACGGTCCGCGCCAGCGGCTCCAGGCGCGGCTGCGCGCCTGGACGCTGGACGCGGCGCTGGCCAGCGGCGCGTGTCCGGACTCCAGTGTCGTTCTGTCGCTCCGTGCCCGCACGCTGATCAGCCGCAGGATGCGTCACCAGCTTTCGCGACGACTACGGCATGTGGTGAGCTTGGCCCAGCGGCCGGCGCGGCCGCCCCATTGGACGGTGCCGGTCTGTCGTCGCGAGGTGATCCGCGCCCGAGCTGAGGTCGAGGCGCTCGCCGATCGCCTCATCAGCACCGACCCTGTCGAGGCGACCGGCGTGGCTCGGGTGCACCTGCTCGTGGCCGACGGCTCGAGTCCGATGTACTACCAGCCCCGAGCTGCAGAGCTCGAGCAGGCGCTCCTGAAGGCCATCGAGGCCCTCGAACCCGAGCTCTGAGATCCGGCCGCGCTTAATGCGTTACCGGCGCATTGTGTGGAGCGAGGATCGTGCCGATCTTCACGTACAGCTGGCTCCAGTAGCCGCTGTAGTCGCCCTTGGCGTCGAAACTGCTCGCCTTGAACGTAACGGCCATGGCGATCGAGATGCGCTTCTGCGGCAGATATGACTCGATCGCCGCGTACCCCCCGAACAACGGGTTCTGGAGGATCCAGTCGCCGTTTCGCACCGCACCGATGCCGTAGCCGTAGACGCGGTTGAGCTTCATGCACCGATCGCACTTTGGCGGCTTCCCCGGGGGGCTCTTGACCGGATGACCGAAGCCGATGTGGGGATCGATCATCATGCGGTAGGAACGATGCGTGAGCAGCTTGCCCGCGCCGATGCCGATCGCCGTGCGGGTCATGTCGGCGATGTCCGTCGTCTCGATCGCGCCATGGGCCAGCGTCCAGGATGGATTCCAGAACGTCGAGTCCTCCAGGAACGGCTTGGAGGCCGGGATGCCGAGGAACGGACGGCGCTCGGCGCTGTACGCGTGCAGCGCCGGCGACGGAATGGTCGGCTTGAGCGACGCGACGGTATTGCGAAGGCCTAGCGGCCGTAGGACCATCTTGCGCAGTGCCACGCTCAGCGGTTCGTGGGTGATCCTGGCCAGCGCCAGCCCCAGCACCACGTAGTTGCTGTGGGCGTAGCTGAAGTTCGTGCCCGGCTTGAACCCCAGCGGCCGATCAAGCATGAGCTTGAGCTGCTCCTGCGTGGAGAAGAAGCCGAATGGATTGGAGTACAGGATGGGATTCAGCTTGGGGTCCTGCTCAAAGTCGTGGTAGCCGGCGGTCATGCGGGCCAGCTCACCCAGCGTGATCCTGTTGGCATCCCGCAGATGGGGCAGCCACTTCGACACCTTGTCGGTGAGCTTGACCTTGTGCTCATCGACCAGCCGCAGCAGCAGCGTTGACATGTACGAGATCGCCACCGCGCCGTTGCGGAAGTGCATCTTGGTCGTGGCCGGGATCCCGGTCATCGAGTAGCCGTACGCCTTCTTGATCATCGGACGGCCGTTTTGCGTGACCTCCAGGATCACCGCCTTCAGACCGTGATGGGCGATTGCGTTTCGCACTAGGGCCTCGATCCGAGCCCGCTTTGTCGCGGCCGATGCCGGCTGCACCCGCACGGCGGCAAACATGATCAAGCAGGCGATGCCCGCCCCTAGGACTGCGATTCGCAACCAACGTGAATGGCTTCGAGCGACCTGGGCCATGACCCCTCTCCTTCCGTGCTGATGACTTTCGGCCGCAGGCGAGTATGGCAGAGCGCACAGGCGTCCGGCGCGCGAGCCAGCCCGCCAACCTCAGCTGGCGAGCTGGCCCTGTGCTGAGCCGGGTCCGTCGTCTATGTGCGCCGATGGGTCCGGTATGCCGCTGCCTCCGAATGGACGATCGCGATCAGGTTGCCGAGCGAGAGGTTCGCGTCCAGCAGGTGCAGACCCCACTCCGGCGTCGGGGCCGGCGTGGGCGTCTGCGCCCCGTTGCGAGCCCTCACTTCGAGCACGTGGGCACCGTTCGAGTCCTCGCAACGAGCGGTGTAGGACCTCGGTGAGGACCAGAACACGGTCGGCGGCTTGGGGACGTTCCACTTCAGGACGCTGAGCCCGAGGGCGATGGTCGATCCGGGGGCGAACGGCGCGCTCGGCTGGATCGGATTCAGCAGTCCTCTGCCGCCGGCCAGGTTGGCCGGATTCGTGCACAGCACCTCATCGTCCTTCGGTGGCGCCGGCATGCCGAGCGCCTTCAGCGCGCCCGGGCGCCCGAACAGGCTGTCCTTGGGCACCGGCTGGTCGAACGTCGAGAAGGCGATCACGCACGCCAGCTGGGTCGCGCTACGGCAGGCCGGGATGTGCTTGAAGTCGCCCCCGATGCCGGTGTGGCCTTTGACGAGCACGTTCCCGCCCATCAGGATCGCCGACAGCAGGCGTTTGCGCACGGCCGGTTTCGTGTCGATCTTCTTGGCGATCACGGTTTCAAGCACGCCCGCGCCCTGGGAATGGCCGATGAGCACGAAGCCTCTGCCGTGGTTGTCGTGCTTGAGGTAATCCTCGAGCGCGTTTTCGACATCCCTGACGCCGAGCTGTGGGTTTGGCTTCTTGGCCGACGGAGGGGCGCCGGGTAGGCCGGCACCGGACAGCGTGACCTGGCGGTACATCGGTGCGTAGATCCTGCAGTACTGCGAGTACCGCGCGACCTGGTAGAGGGCGATCGAGCGCTCGGTGTCCTGGATGACCAGGTTGCTGTTGGGGGTCTTCTCGTCACTGACCGTCGGGTAGACGTAGAAGCAATCGATGGGCGGGTTGCGCTCCGCCTTGGGGTGCTTGACGCCGATCGCCTTGGTGAGCGCAGCGTTGTACACGGTCGTGGAGAGCCCGGGCGCACACGGATCGGGCTTCTTGCCCGGCTTGCACAGCCAGACGGTCGCGCGCGCCGGGGCGCTCGCCAATCCCAGCAGGACGGCCGCCCCGATCGCGGCCAGGCCGGCAATCACAAAATGAGTTCGCCTAGCGCCCGATGCGTTCGTGGATATCAACGTCGCCTCCTTTAGCGTTCGCGCTGTGTCGAGTGGTGGCGTCAAGCGATCGAGAGGCCGTCCCGCGGCGGCGACCAAGCAGCAGCTCCTCGACGCCGTGACGCAGCGGTTCCTGGCCGGGGAGCGGATCGACATCCAGGCCATCTGCGCCGAGCTCGGTCTGTCTCGCGCCACCGTTCATCGGTGGTATGGGTCCCGAGACGATGTGATCGGGGCCGTGATGGTGCGGCTCGTCGTGCCGCTGTTCCGTCGTATCGCCCGCTCGGGTCAGGGCGCCGGAGCGGAGCGGCTGGTCGATGTGTTCGAGCGGCAGCTGCGGGCGCTGGCCGACGCCCCGGCGTTTCGCCGCTTCCTCGCCGACGAGCGAGGCGCGGCGGGGCGGATCCTGACCGCACCGGACGGCGTCGTCGAGACCAACGTCATCGCCTTGATCCACGAAGCCATCCAAGCCGAGATGGAGCGAGGGTACGAGCCGCCCGCGGACGCCGAGGTGATCGCCTACGCGATCGTCAGGATGGGCGAGTCGTTCCTCTACGCCGACGCGGCGAGCGGGTTCCGGGGTGATTTCGGCCGTGTGCGATCCGTCTACGCGGCCTTGCTCGGGGCGACCCGTCCGCAGGATCATCCAGAAGCCCGACCCGGCAGCTGAAACCGCCGCGGATCGCGCGTGTATCCACATTTGATACACACTGCACGATCGTACCAAAATCCTGCGTTGGTCTGATCACGTAAGTCCCGGCCCGGTATACGAGGGAGGGATCGAGGTCTTCGATTGCGCCGCGGCGATCTGCGCAAGCAACTGCGTGCCGCTCGTCCCCCCGCGGACCGTGAGGCGCGGCAGGCGGAACCGATCCTGCTGGGCGGCCGCCCATCCGGGGTTGATCGTCGTCGCGCCGACGTACCCTGCCGCGCGGACGGCGGAGACAACGGTGGCGTTGTAGCGGCCAGAGGGGTAGCTGAACCAGTTGACCGGGACTCCATACAGGCTGTGCAGGTCCTGCTTTGCCGTCGTTACGTTGGTGCTGAGGTCGGTCGAGCTGAGCGAAAGCAGGTCGGTCGTGGCCATCCCCTCCGTGTCGAGCTCCCAGCCCGCCGCGACCAGGCCCCGGATCTGCGTGGCGTTCAGACCGCCGTCGGTGGGGGACAGGCCGTTCAGCTGCAGATTCTCGACCCCGACCCATCCCAGGCCTTTGAGGACGGGCAGCGCGTTCGTGTAGTGCGACGCGTAGCCCGTGTCGAAGCTGATCACGATTGGCTTGCCCGGTCCGAGCGAATGTCCGTGTGTCCAGCAGGCCTCGAGTTGGTTCATCGTTACGGCATGCCAGCCAGCGGTCTTGAGTGCCTGCATCTGGCTGGTGAATTCGTCGACCGGTACATACAGGGCCGATGACGCGCTGGTCGAGGCCGGCCGGCTGTTGATCACGTGGTAACTGAGAACCGGCACCCCGGTGGCGGACGCGCATGCGACAGCCGATGTTGTCGCCGTTGTCGTGCTCGAATGCTCGGCCGCGGTCGCCGAGCGCGACTTGGAGTTGTGCGAGTTTGAGCCAATGACGGCCACGAGCACGACCGCCACGACCGCGATAAGCGACGCGGCCGCGATGGCTCGCGCGGCCCGGATTCGGGCCCTCCTCTGTCGCGCTTTCCTGCGCCGACGGTCCTCAGCGTCGCGAAAGCTCACGCCGCGAAGGTACACGGCCGTGCCGCTGGATCGGCGTGCTCCGCCTTATGGGTCGATTAAGAGGTCGCGCGCGCGAGATATGTTTCCGTCAACCGGTGGGAAAACTTGGCACCCAAGGAGGTGCGGGATGTGGGGTCTGAGGTTCCGAGCGATCGCTGTGGGGGTCGTGGCTGCGCTCTCGATCTTGGCCGTTCCGGGTTCCGCCTGGGCGGGTGGTCCCGGAGTGTGGACCAAGCTCGCTATCGTCGATAACGGCTTTGATACGGTCGGGATGCTGCGGACAGCCGACGGGGGGTTGCACCTCGTGTGGCTGGCCAAGCGGGCCAGCAATGGCACCCTTAAGTACTCGACGGCCACCGTTTCGCTGTCCGGCAAGCTTGTGGCGGCCGGTACGGCGCTCTCGAACTGGGCGGGCCTCGCCCCCGACCCTCAACTCGTCAGAGACGGCTCCGGGATGCGGCTGATATTCGAAGGCGGAACGGGACACACCGGCTGTTTCTCCATTGGGGCCGTCTACACGGAGACCAGCACGGATGGCTCGCACTGGAATCTGGTCACCGGGTCCCTTGACAGCGAGGACGTGGGGATCGGCAACCTATCGGCCACCTCCGCGCTGAACGGGACGCCCGTGGCGGCCTTCGCCGGCGGCCATCTGTTCCACGTCGGAGTGGACCCCAACTGCCCGGCCCTGGCTCCCGACGGCGTGATCACCACCGTGCTTGGCTCGGCTCAATCCAACCCGGCGATGGCCACCGACCTCAGCAATGGCTCGGTCTGGGTCGCCTGGTTCCAGAATTTTCTCAAGACGGGCTACTGGGTGGACCGGATCCTGCCGAGCCAGGTTGCACAGATCGAGGCACCGCACTCGGCGGAATCCAAGCTGCAGAACAACCAGCCGCTCGATCCTGTAGCGATCACCGCCCGGCCCGGAGGCGGTGTCTACATGGCCTACTGCACCGCCACGCTAAGCCAGGCGTGCGATCACATAGACCTGTGGAAGGTCGGCTCGTCCACGGTCAAGGTCGTCCCGGGATCGCACGACAGCACCAGGACGCGTGTCGCGCTGACGGCCGGACCCCAGGGTCGACTATCGGTCATCTGGTACGACTCGACGAAGAACGTCATCCACGCCGTCCGCACGAACCCATCGGCGACCGCGTTCGGAGCGATCAGGACGATCAAACCGCCGGCCAAGACTTCCGGATTCATCTCCATCCAGGCGCAAGGCTCGTCGGGACGGCTCGACGTCGTGATCGTCGACCAGTTGTCGTCGACCGGATTCCCGATCGACATCTTCCACACGCAGATCCTGGCCGGCCTTTCGCTCACCGCGAAGCCGAGCAAGTTCAGCCACAAGAAGGGCAAGAAGGTCACCTTCACGGTGACCGACGCCGGCCAGGCCGTCGCCGGCGCCAAGGTCTCGTGCCTGGGCAAGCATGGAACGACCGCCGCCACCGGCAAGGTCAAGCTCGCCTTCCACAAGGGCGCAGCCAAGGGCAAGCACGTGTGTGCGGCGACGAAGTCCGGCTACAACGCGGGCAAGACGACGATCAAGGTGATATAGCACCGCCCGCGCGGCGGTTACTGAAGCAGGCAGCTCGAGCTCGGCGGCTGGCCCCTGGGGAATGCCCGCACGAGTCCCTGGGCGATGTCATGGTTTCGCGCGATGTAGCCCGGCGAGTAGTAGTGGATCCCATCGGGGATGAACCATTTGCGCTTGGCCTTGTCGGGCCAGTCATAGACCCGCATGTTCGGATAACGCTTGCAGTCAGCCAGCAGCGCGCGGTTCCAATGCTCCATCCCGGCCTCGGAGTACGGGCCGCTGCTGAGAAGTGAGATCACGGCGATCCACATCACCGGTTGATGGCCGACGATCTTCATCATGTTGTGGATTCGCGTCGGGATGTCGACCGGCGAGGTCGCCGCGTTGTCGACGTCGTTGGTGCCGAGGGCGAAGATCCAGCATCCCTTGAAGCCGTCGGAGATGTGCTGTTGGGCCACCGTGGCGGCGTTGGGGATCCCCTCGAAGGTCTCGAGGGTCGAGCGTGCCCCCGAGATCTCGGGGTACAGGGTCTGGACCCCGATCTTCTTCAGCACGGCATCGAGTCGCTTGCGGGGGTTGGGGATGTAGTCGGTGGAGATCTGGCCCTCGGATGTCGAGTCACCGATGTAGGCGACCGAGCGACACGCGGTCTTGGTCGGCGGCGCCAGCGGCTTCGCGGCGACTGTCCTCGTGATGCTTGAGGCATTCCTGGCGCCGGCCAGGCGTGGCGGAAGCTTCGAGATCTTCGGCGGGGCGGTGTGACCCTGGGAGATCACCGGCAACGCGCCGGCCAGCCCGACCACGACCAGGACGAGCGCAGCCGCCAACCCGGTCGAGAGCCCGAGGACGTGCCGCCGCCGGCGGGCCTCGGCTGCGCTGGTGCGGGGCTTGCGTCGCAGCCTCCGGAGCGCTCCGCGCCGGATCGGCTCTTCGACGTAACGCCATGACAGGCTGGCGATCACGAACGTCACGGCGATCTGGAGGGCGGCCCTCGGCCAGTTGACTCCCGTCTGCGGTCGTCCCCACAGCACGATGATCGGCCAATGCCAGAGATAGATGCCGTACGAGCGCACGCCAATCCAACGCAGGGGCGGGCAGCCCAACACCTCGCCGAGCAGGCTCGAGGGATTGACCACGGCAACGATCACCAGCACGGTGGCGACGGAAAGCAGGATGATCCCGGTCGGGTACAGGAATGAGCTGAGAGAGCTCGTCCGCCAGACGAGCACAAAGATCCCGGCCAGGCCGACGGTGCCGGCGACGTCGAGGCCGACGGGGCTCCGCACCGAGCGCCGGAGCGCCGCCCGCGTCATCTGCGTGGGCCAGATCATGGCCAGGGCCGCCCCCAAGAGGAGCCCGAATGCTCGCGTGTCGGTTCCCTCATACACGCGAGTGGGGTCGAAGCCGGGGTGAAAGAGATGACCCATGAGCCACGCCGATGCGGCAGCGCCGACCAGCGTCACAACCACCATCGTCGCGCGGCTGCGGAACACGTAGAGCATTCCCAGCAGCAACCACGGCCATATGAGGTAGAACTGCTCCTCGATCGACAGCGACCAGAGATGGTCGAGTGGCAGCGGCGCCGCAAACCGCGAGAAGTACGACGCGTGCGAGGCGATCGTCGACCAGTTGGCGAAATACAACGCCGCCGAGACCACCTGCCGACGGACGTCGTGGACCTGCGCGGCGTCGAACAGCGCCACCCAGACGCTGACCACGATCAGCATCAGGAACAGCGCCGGCAGGAGGCGCCGGGCGCGCCTGATCCAGAACTGCCCGAGCCCCAGATTGCCGTGGCGCTTGAAGTGGCCGAGCAGGAGGTCGGTGATGAGGTAGCCCGACAGCGTGAAGAACACCCCCACTCCGAGCAGACCGCCCTTGGCCCATCCGACGTTCAGATGGAACGCGATCACGGCCAGCACGGCGATCGCGCGGATGCCGTCCAGGCCAGCGATGTAACGGTGTCTCGATTCGACCGGTCTGGGCATTTGTCAATCGCCCCCCGGTGAACGTCTCATCGCTGGATCCCTTCGACAACCAAGCACAGAAAACGGGTAGCGGCGCAAGGGCGCATCTCGGCCACCGGTGCGAGCCACGAGGCCCGCCCACATGTAGTTCACCGCAATGAAGGGAGCGAGGATAGCGATAGACACAGACAATTCGCCCCGACACACATGGTTGGCGGAGCGGGCCGGATCAGGATGTTCTGGGTGCCGGACGCGTCTGTTGCAACCGGCGAACAAAAACGGCGCTGAGCGCCGCCAACACAAACAGGCTGATGATGATCGGGCCGGTAGCGCCGGTGCCGAACAGGGTTGACACGCCGTAGACGACGGCGCTGAGGATTGCGGCGGCGGGGAGCGTGAGCACCCAGGCGCGGACGATGTCGCCGGCCACGCCCCAGCGAACCGCCGAGGCGTTCTTGGCCGCGCCGGCACCCGTTACGCCGCCGGAGATCACGTGCGTGGTCGACAGCGGATAGCCGACGCTCGAGGCCGTGAGGATCACCGCAGCGGCGGCGCCCTGCGCGGCGAAGCCCTGGGCCGGATCCATCTTGATGATGCGCGTTCCGACCGTCGTGATGATCCGCCAACCTCCGCTGAACGTGCCCAGTGCGATCGCGCTCGCCGAGACGATCACGACCCAGGTCGGGACGTGAAAGTTGTGGGCCGAAATGTTCCCATTGGCGACCAGAGCCAGGGTGATGACGCCCATCGTCTTCTGGGCGTCGTTGGTTCCGTGAGACAGGGCCAGCGCGCCGCCGCTGAACAGCTGACCAAAGCGGAAACTGCGGCCGACCGGGCCTGGGCGCCGGCGACCGGCGACCAGGTAGATCAGGCCAATGACGATCCCGGCGGTGAAGAAGGCCACCGGCGGAGCGATGATCGCGGGGAGGATCAGCTTCGTCAACAGACCGCTGGCCGACACGGCGCCGGCCCCCGCGCTGGAGGCCAGGACGGCACCGACAAGCCCGCCGATCAGGGCGTGGGACGAGCTCGACGGCAGCCCGAAGTACCACGTGATCAGGTTCCAGACGATTGCGCCGACCAGTCCCGCGAACACCACTGTGGTCGTGACGGCGGCGGAGTCGACGAACCCCTGGCCGACCGTAGCGGCGACCTTGAGGGAGATGAACGCGCCGGCGAAGTTCAACAGGGCCGCCCCGCCGATCGCGACCCGCGGTGGGAGAGCGCGAGTCGAGATCGACGTAGCGACCGCCGTCGCCGTGTCGTGAAAGCCGTTGGTGAAGTCGAACACCAGCGCGGTGACGACGACGATCACGAGGATGATCTCCGAGCTCATGTCCTGTCTTGGGGCTACCCCACGGCGCCACGCTCATTTCCCGAGCGGTACTTGTGAAGCAGTTGTGTAGGAGTTGTGAAACCTATCGTGCCGCGGACTCGATCATGCCGCGGCACGCTGAGTCGGCTGGAAGTAGTGACCTTGCTCGAGGTCTTCGACCAGCCCTGGATGGGTCGGACGCCAATCCAGGCGCTCCTGGGTCAGTGCACTCGAGGCCGGAGCATCGACAGCGAAGAAGGCGCCGATCCAGCCGAAGTGCTCGCCGGCGTCCTCGTGCGCTATCGAAACCACCGGCATGTCGAGGTGGCGGCCGATGATCTCGGCGATCTCGCGTGTCGGCACGCCCTCGTCGCCGACGCCATGGAACACCGAGCCCGCCGGAGCCGTCTCCAGCGCGAGACGGTAGAGGTGCGCGGCATCGAGCCGGTGGACCGCAGGCCAGCGGTTGGCACCGTCCCCGATGTAGGCGGAGGCACCCCTGGCACGGGCGATGTCAATCAGGACGGGAACGAAGCCGTGATCGCCCACGTCGTGCACCGAGGCGCCGAGTCGGAGGATCGACGAGCGTACGCCGCGGGCCGCGAGCGCGATCACGATCTGTTCCGTGTCCAGCCGAGGGTGGGCGCCCGAGGTGGGATCGGGCGTGTCCTCCTCGGTCACCACATGTCCCGGCCTGACAAGCGCGGTTCCGGAGGTGGTGAGGAGGGGGTTGCCGGAGCCCTCCAGCGCGGCGCCCAGCGTCTCGATCGCGCGCCGGTCGGTCTGCGCTGCGTCCTCCATCCGCGAGAAGTCGTGGATATAGGCGGTGTGGATCACACCGTCGGCCGCGCCGGCGGCACTGCGCAGGCTCTCGAGGTCCTCCAACGCACCGCGCTGGACCTCGGCCCCTGCCGCCTCGAGCGCCGCCGCGGATTCATCCGAGCGGGCCAGGCCGACAACCTGATGGCCCGCAGTGATCAGTTCAGTGACGACTGCGGATCCGACGAATCCGCTGGCGCCGGTGACAAACACGCGCATGGGTAAACCTCCGTATCGAGTGGTCTTGGCTGACGACTCGAGCCGATCTGGGTCCACGCGGATAGACCGACGTCACGCGGATAGATCGATGTCAGTCGCTGACATCACTCTAGCAAGACGATGACAGCCACTGACATCACCTACTATTGGGCCATGGTTCGATGGAAACCCGATAGTCGTGGCAGGCTCCAGCAGGCAGCCCTGGCGCTGTACGGCGAGCGCGGGTTCGAGAACACCACCGTGGCCGAGATTGCCGAGCGGGCCGGGCTGACCGAGCGAACGTTCTTCCGCCACTTCGCCGACAAACGCGAGGTGCTTTTCGCAGGCGGCGAGGTGCTCCAGGATGCGGTGGTGAGTGCCGTCGCCGATGCGCCCGACTCACTTGCGCCCATCGACGCGGTGGCCGCCGGTCTCGAGGCGGCCGGTGACCAACTCCCCGAGCGCCCCGAAATGTCTCGGCAGCGCCAGGCGATCATCGCCGCGAACCCGGATCTGCAGGAGCGCGAGCTGATCAAGCTGGCGTCGCTGTCGACCGCGCTGGCCGACGCGCTGCGCGAGCGTGGTCTGAGCGAACCTGACGCGAACCTCAGCGCCGAGATCGGGATCGCCGTGTTCAAGATCGCGTTCGAACGCTGGATCGACGAGGCGAACGATCGGGACTTCTCCCAGCTGGTCCGGGAGTGCCTCGACGAGCTGCAGACCCTCACCGGGCGTTGAGGGGCGAGGAGGACATCCTTCGCCTCATCGCCGGCGGCCTTTCCAACGCAGAGATCGGCCAGGAGCTGTTCATCAGCGAGACGACCGTGATCGCGTACCGGACCGGCATGGTCGGGCCAGACCCACCATCTGAGCCGGGGCTCGCTGAGCCTGGTCGCTCGTCGAGCACTAGGTGCGCCCCTGATGCGGCGCGGACGTCGTGGGCGTAGGTTTGCGTCTGTGAGGGACCGAGGCGAGCAGACGCGGGCGCGCTACCCGGACGCGACGGGATACGTGGAGCGCGGCGGGGTTCGGGTGGCGTGGGAGCGGTACGGCTCCGGGGAGCGCGCCGTTCTGCTGATGCCGACCTGGGAGATCATGCATTCACGGATCTGGAAATGCCAGATCCCGCTTCTGGCCCGGGACTTCACCGTTGTGACCTTCGATCCTCGGGGCAATGGGCGCAGCGATCGCCCCGCCGCTGTCGCCGCGTACGACCGCGCCGAGCGCACGCTCGACGCTGTCGCCGTGCTCAACGCGGCCGGTGTGCAGCGGGCAACGGTGGTGGCGTGGTGCCGACCGGGGGATGAGCTTGTGCTGGCCGTCGAACATCCCGAGCGTGTCGAGGCTCTGGTTCTGATCGCGCCTGAGCTCGAGCTCACCCAAACCCCAAACGCCGAGCGCTACGAGGCGATTGAGGACTGGCTCGGATTCGCGCAGGCATTCTTCGCCGACGTCTTCCCGGAAGCGCACTCGACAAAGCAGATCGAGGATGCCGTTGGCTGGGCCATGGGGACCGATGCGGACACCATCCGTCGGGGCCTGGAGGCCGAATGGGAGGACGATGTCCAGCGGGCCCGGCGTCTTCTGCGGTGCGTGCGGTGTCCGACGCTGGTGATCCAGGGGTCAGAGGATGCGATCGCCGGCCCGGCCCGCGGACGTGCGGTGGCCGAGGAGGTCGAGAACGCCGAGCTGGTCGTCTTCGAGGGCTCGGGACACGCCCCGCATCTGCGCGACCCGGTGCGCTTCAACCTCGTCCTCCGGGAGTTCATCGGCCGGCCGTGGCAAGGCGACGTACGGTGGCGGCGAGGGCGCTCACGCGCGAGGCGGGTTCTGTACGTGTCCTCGCCGATCGGACTCGGCCACGCCCGCAGGGATGCGGCCATCGCCGACGAGCTGCGGAAGCTCCACCCCGACCTGGAGATCGACTGGCTCGCGCAGCATCCGGTCACCGCGGTGCTCGAGCAACGCGGCGAGCGGATTCATCCCGCCAGCATTCAGCTGGCCAGCGAGTCGGCCCACATGGAGGCCGAATCCACCGAGCACGAGCTGCACTGCTTCCAGGCGCTGCGTCGGATGGACGAGATCCTCGTCGCGAACTTCATGGTGTTCCTCGATGTCGCGCAGGCCGAGCGATACGACCTGTGGATCGCGGACGAGGCCTGGGACGTCGACCATTACCTCCACGAGAACCCGGAGCTCAAGTCCGCGCCCTACGCATGGCTGACCGACTTTGTCGGTTACCTCCCGATGCCCGACGGCGGCGAGGCTGAGGCGACTCTGACGGCCGATTACAACGCTGAGATGATCGAGCACATCGCTCGCTATCCGCGCGTGCGCGACCGCGCCGTCTTCGTGGGCGACCCCGAGGACATCGTGCCCGACCGTTTCGGGCCCGGGCTGCCGGCCATCCGCGATTGGACGGCGGAGCACTTCAGCTTCGCCGGCTACGTCACCGGCTTCGATCCCGCCGCTAACGGCGATCGCACAGCTCTGCGTCACCAGCTCGGCTACGGGCCCGACGAACGAGTCTGTCTCGTGACCGTCGGCGGCTCACGGGTCGGCGCGCCGCTCTTGCGCCGCGTGATCGACAGCTTCGCGCTGGCGCGGCAGCTCGTATCTCAGCTGCGGATGATCGTCGTCACCGGCCCGCGCATCGCCCCGAGTACCCTGCCGACCACCGAGGGGCTGGAAGTCAGAGCCTACGTGCACGATCTCGATCGCCACCTCGCGGCCTGCGACCTGGCGATCATCCACGGCGGCCTCACAACTGCGATGGAGTGCACGGCGCACCGCCGGCCGTTCATCTATTTCCCGCTACGCCGGCACTTCGAGCAGAATTTCCATGTCGACTACCGCCTCAAGCGCTACGGCGCCGGCCGGCGGATGGATTACGACAGCTCATCTCCCGACGCGATAGCCGAGGCGATCGCACAGGAGCTTGGGCGCACCATCGACTACCGCCCGGTGGCGGCGGACGGAGCGGCGCGGGCCGCAGGCCTGATTGCCGAGCTGCTTTAGCCGCGCGCGAGCCGGTGGCGGTCGTGGGGATCGTCGAAGCTTGCTGCCGGTGCCATCGCGATGATCCGGGTCGGGTTGATCTGCGGATGCGTGCAGTAGTAGTGGGCGCGGATCTCGTCGAAGTCGACGGTCGCCGATACGCCGGGCCACTGGTACAGGTCGCGAGCGTAGGGCCACAGCTGCTCGTACTCGACCAGCTTGCGGATCGAGCACTTGAAGTGAATTTGGTAGACGGCGTCGAAGCGGACCAGCGTGGTGAATAGGCGCCAGTCGGTCTCGACCGGGTCGGAGCCGAACAGGAAACGCCGGTCGGCAAGCCGCCGGTCGAGCTCATCGAGCATCCTGAACAGGGTTCGGACCGCATCGTCGTACGGCTCCTGGCGCGTGGCGAACCCGCACTTGTACACGCCATCGTTGACGCGGTCGTAGATGGTGGCATTCAGCCGGTTGATCTCATCGCCGAGGTGCGGCGGGTAGAGCTCGACCGGGTGCTCGGCGAGCGGAGCGAAGACGGTGCCGAGCATGCGCAGAATGTCCGCTGATTCGTTGTTGACGATTGTCCGCTGTTGCTTGTCCCACAGGACGGGGACGGTCACGCCTCCTGCGTAGCTCGGGTCGGCGGCCACGTAGGCCTCGCGGAGGTACTGGAAACCGTTGATCGGATCGACATAGGGCCCGCCGCTGAATGTCCAGCCCTCGGCATCCTCGTCGCGGATCGGGTCGATGTACGAGACGCCGATCACGCCTTCCAGCCCCATCAGCCGCCGTGCGATCAGCGTCCGATGTGCCCACGGGCACGCCCGCGCGATGTACAGGTGATAGCGGCCGGCCTCCGCGGAAAACGCGCTGCTGCCCTCCGCTGTGACCCAGTCGCGGAACGAGCTCCGGTGCCGTTGCCACGAGCCGTCTTCCGCGATCTCCGGTGGCAGCGACTGGGGGCGCACTTCGGCCATCGGTCATCCAGGCTAGCGACTCGCCGGCGGGTCCCTCCTCGCCGGATCGCCTTTCACCGATGAGTTCCGGTGCGGACTGCGGTCCGGAGTGACGATGACCGAGAACCTCATTGAGCTGTCCGCCTCGCTCACCGGTGAGGTGCTCCTCCCCCGCAGCCGATGGCAATAGTGCGGTGCGGCGATGCGTGTGACTTGGCGAGGGCGCCGGTCTTCGCGCAGGAGCGCGGGCTGGAGATCGCGGTCCGCGGCGGCGGCCACAACCGGCCGGACTCGCTCACTCCGAGGGCGGAGCTACGTGGCTCGACTTCGACGCCGCGACCCAGGCGTGACTGGTCACGATTCCGGCCTCGCCATCTGTGCTTGCATCGGCTTGACCGGCTGTGGCATGTCGGCGATCTCCATGCGCAGCGAGGTCAACGCCGCGTCGTAGATCCCCGAGAAGCTTGGGAACGGCTGGATCGTGTCGCTCATTACCTCGATCGGGACGTGGGCCCTGATGGCAAGGGTCGCCTGCTGCAACCACTCACCGGCCTCGGGACCGAGCGCGTAGGCGCCGGTCAGGCGCTCGCCGTCGCTCAGGAGGGTCATGAAGCCTTTGGACTGTGCGTAGGCGTGCGTATACGTGGCGGTCTTCGGGACCTCCGACACGAGGGCTGTGCCGCTGTAGTGCGCTTCCGCCGCGCCCACCGATCCCGCCTGCGGATCGGTGTAGGTCACTCGCGGAACCGCCTCGTAGTTGGCAGGGTGCGGATCGCCGGCGATGTTCGCTGCGACGACGTCGCCCTCGTACTCGCCGACGTGGGTCAGCGGCCAGATGCCGTTGACGTCGCCGATCGCCCAGAGGCGCTCGCCGGCACGCAGGTGCTCGTCGACGTGAATCCCGTGAGGGTCGGGGTCGATGCCGACCGTCTCGAGACCGATGCCCTGAACGCGCGGACGCCGCCCGGTGGCGACAAGCAGCCGGTCGCCTCGCACGTCCTTGCCGTCGGGGAACTCGAGGACAAACTGGTCACCCTCGCGCCGCGCGGAGGCGGCGTGCATCCCCAGCATCAGCTCTATCCCGTCCTGCATCAGAGCCTCGCCCAATGCCTTGCCCAGCGGTGCTGGCTCGCGCGGAAGCAGGCGGTCGCTGCCCTCGACGATCACGGCCTCGCCGCCGAGACGCTGCACGACCTGCGCGAGCTCCACGCCTGCTGACCCCCCGCCCAGGACGACCAGGCGGCGGGGGACCGCCTTCATGCTCGTCGCCTCGCGGGTGCCCCAGACGCCGTCGAGCTCGCCGAGCCCAGAGATCGGAGGCACGATCGGATCCGCGCCGGTCGCCACCACGATGTGCTCCGCTGTGTGGCGCGCGCCGTCCACTTCGACCGCACCGGTGCCCGCCAGTCTCCCGGTGCCGCGCAGCAGGTCGATGCCGCGGTCGGCCAGCCAGCGCTCCTGGCCCGCGTCAGAGTAGTTGGAGACCATGAAGTCCCGCCAGGCGAGCGCGTCCTGAACGTCGACCTCGGCACGTGCGCCAGCTTCTCGAGCACCGTGCACCGCCTCGCCGGGACGCAGCAGTGACTTCGAGGGAATGCAGGCCCAGTACGAGCACTCGCCGCCGACTAGCTCTCGCTCGGCGACGGCGACGCGCAATCCACGTGCTGCGAGTGCCGCGGCACAGTGCTCGCCCGGGGCGCCACCGCCCAGGACGATGACGTCGTAGTCACTGCTCGGGCTCATTCGTTACCTCCCTCGTTGACGGATATAAGGGTTCTGCGGCACCTGTCCAGTCGCGCCCGTGGAAGCCCTGGCCGACGCCCTGGTCTGAGTCTCCGGTCTGCCTACCGCTCGGGCCTGAGCGGTGGATCGGCGTCGTCGTAGATGCGGGCGCTGGCCAGCTTGCCATCGGCGCCGCGAACATAGACCGCGATGCCGGCCTCGGGTGCCAGCTCGCTCTGGCCCCAACGAACCACGTTGTACTCCAATGCACAGCAACGGCCATCATCGGTGACCGAACAGCGCTCGAGCGGGATCCCGCCGCCGTTGGAGAAAAACCGCTCATACAGCGCGACCAGCTCGTCGTGGCCACGATGGACATACGCACCACCCGCGGGCTCACGGACGTAGGCATCGGGCTCAAATGCTGCCACCACAGCCTCGACGTCGCCGGCGGCGAGCGCGCGTTCATACTCGCCGACGACATCGGGCACGTGCAGGTCGGGATCCGGTTGCAGAAGCGGCGGACGATTGGTATGACAGCCGGTCAACGGCCACGAGCCGTAATAGACGCGCAATTCGACGATGCGCGCGTCCCCATCTCGGTCTGCCGCAACGGCAACCGGCAACTCGACACGGCCCTGCTCGCCGTCGAGGGTTAGCACCGTTTCCTCGATTCCGCGCCGCGGCGTGACAATTCGCTCCGCTGGGCCGAGGACAGCGTTGAGCCCGGCCAGCCAGGCGTTGGTGTCATGCACGAAGCGCTCAAACGCGGTGCGCCCCTTAACGCGGCCACGGAGCGGATGATGCAACTCGGGCTCTCCAGCGAATGAGCCTACGAGCGCATCGGTCTCACCCGACGTCACGCCGGCAAAGTACGGCACCGGAGCAGCCACGCGCGAATCGGCGCCCTGACGGAGGATCCGCTCCAACGCGGGACCCGAGAACAACTCTGGCATCCACGGCATCGGACGAAGCCTCTCACAGGCTGTCGATCGGCTGTCTTCTGTGTCCCGGGTCAGAACCAGGGACCTCACGGGCGCGACGGATCGCTCCAAGTACGAAACTGCCTACTCGACAACCCGCTAATTGGAGGTGAGAATGGCCAGCAACGATGTGAGCAGTGCACCGAATGGTGAGACGCAGAGCAGCCGGGGCTTCGATATGAAGCTCGAGGTGGTGACGTTGCCCGTCGCCGACGTGGACCGGGCCAAGCGCTTCTATGAGAGCCTCGGGTGGCGGCTGGACGCCGACCTGGCCATCGGCGACGACGGCCGGGTGGTGCAGTTCACGCCGCCCCACTCGGAGTGCTCGATCCACTTCGGCAAGGGACTGACAACGTCCGCGCCGGGCTCGGTGGACAGGTTGATCCTGGCGGTCAGCGATATCGACTCGGCGCGGGCCGAACTCGTAAGCCGCGGTATTGACGTCAGCGAGGTGTCCGGCCGGGCGCCCGGGTCGCAAGACAGCCCCTCGTACTCCCTGTACGCGTCATTCAAGGACCCGGACGGCAACGGCTGGCTGCTCCAAGAGATCACGACCCGGCTTCCCGGCCGGGAATGGGAGGACTGACATGAGCGTCGAGTCTCTAGCCAGCCTTCTGCACGAGACCGCCGAGCATCACGGCGCGTACGAGGCAGTTGCCCCACCGCACAATTGGTGGGACTGGTACGCGGCGTACATGAACGCCCGACGGAGCGGCAGCGCCGAGGAGGAGGCATCCGCGGCAGCCGGGCGCTACATGGCGGAGGTCAAGCACATCGTCATCTCGTCCGCCTGACAGCGACCTCGAAAGGCGTCTCGGACAGCGCGTCGTCGAGTTGGCCAGGGACCCCTAAGCCGCTTGTGGCTCGATCGGCGTGGGTTTACCTTTCAGGGAGCGTGAATGACCTCTCAGGCAGCGCGTTTTACCTTTCTGCCGGCGTAATCACGATTGTGGTGTTCTTGGAGCTCGGCCTGGTAGCCCTGTGGATCGCTGTCGGCGCCGGGGCGCGCAGGCGGTCGCATTTCTGGGTTCGCGTCCTGCTCGCATCCCTTGGTCTGCCCTTGTTGATGGCGGTGCTTATTTCGGTCGCCCAGCTGAACGTGCTACCGGACGGCGTCGCCAAGGCGCTCCTGTCGTCCTTGTTCTTCCTTGGCGTCGTGGCCTTGATGTTTGTCCCCTGCCTGCTGTACCGCAGGTCGGATTCCTCATCGGGCCCTTCTGAGTCAGACGGTGACGGGGGTCCAGGTCCCGGTCCCCCGCACTCCCCGCCCGACGCTCCGTGCGGTGGCATTCCGCTCCCGGATGCGGACCCGGCACGCGCGCGGGCACGTGACCACAACCGACCAAGATTCGATCACCCGAACCGGCGAAGGCCTGACCACGAGCCTGCGCGCACGCCGGCGAGAACCAATCCGTAGACGCCCTTCCAGCTGGCCGTTCGATCGTGATGTTCAGGGTCGACGTCTGCGGCTGGGGGCAACTACGTAGTCGCTTCGCTGTTTTGTCCGGTTGCGCGGGCCACGTCGCGGATGCGAGCCTCGGAGAGTTCAGTGATTCCCGAGTCATGAGTGGGTGTATGTGAGCGAGTTCAAGCGGGATGAAGCCCAGGTTGCCGAGGCCGAGGCGCCTGATCTTCCCGAGAAGGTTCCGATTACTGCCCGGTTGCTGCTGCGTGAGTCGCTCACCGCGCGTCGAGCAGCGGCAATCATCGCTGGGTTCACGGTGTTGATCACCGTGGCGGGCGGGATCCTCGAGCGGCTGGCCGACCATCGGGAGTTCCCCACGATCGGGAGGGGATTGTGGTTCGCGCTGCAGACGGTCACGACCGTCGGATACGGCGACGTTACCCCCAAGCAGGCCGATGGACGGTTCATCGCTGCGGTCCTGATGCTCGCGGGGATCGGCTTTCTCGCCGTCATCACGGCGTCGGTTACCGCATCACTGGTCGAGAGCAGCCGGCGCCGGTTTGCCGTGCAGTCCGACGTTGACGTCACGCGCCGGCTTGAGGAGATCAGCGGCCGGTTAGCCAGGATCGAAGCAGCCGGTCAGTCGGCACCCCCGTCCTCACCCGATGAACGCTAAAGCAGCGACCTGCGACCCGTTTGTCCGCGGGCGGGAGGAGACCCGGTCGGCTTGCCGGAGACATCGCGCTCCGGTGCCGGCCGAGCCGTCACCCATTTCGCATGATGCCGAGCCGAGGGGGAGGACCTAGCTTGGATAACGCGATTTCCAGCGTCAGCGCGAGGACGGATTCTGGCGTTGGCGGGCCTTGGCCGATTGATGAGGTGACCGAATGCAGGAAGAGAAGACGGACGTTCTCGTGGCGGGTTATCAGGACATCCACACGGCGACCGAGGAGTTCGAGGCGCTGGTGGAGCAGGTCAAGGACGGGGCGGTCGAGATCGAGGGTGTGATCCTTGTCACGCACGATCAGGACGGCAATGTCTCGGTGCGGCAGACGGGCGATCATCTGGGTCGCAAGGGCGCGGGGTGGGGCGGCGGAGTCGGGCTGGCGGTCGGGCTGTTCGCACCACCGCTGCTCGCATCGGCGGCCGTCGGCGCGGCGGCGGGAGGCGTGGTGGGCAAGTTCGTCCATCATCGAGTCGAGAACGAGATTCACGACAAGATCGGGGAGAACCTGCCACCGGGTTCGGCCGGGGTGATCGCGGTGTTCGACGACGAGCAGCGGCTCGGGGTGGAGCAGGCGCTCTCCGGCTCGCCACTCAAGTCGGTGGTGCAGACCGACAAGGCGGGGACCGCGGCGCTGAAGGATTCACTCGCGGAGGCGATGGGCAAGTTCAGCCCGGATCGGAGCGTGCTCCCGATTCCGGATCGGAGCTTCGGCGGGACGATCGGGCGCACGATCGACCAATCGGTTGCCGACTGGTCGATCGTTCCCGGCCCCAAGGCGCCCGATAACGCCCCGAATGTCCTGATCTGCCTGATCGACGATGCGGGCTTCGGCCAGCCGGAGACCTTCGGCGGCGCGATCACGACGCCGAACCTGACGCGCGTGCAGGAGCGGGGCGTGACGTATAACCGTTTTCACGTGACCGCGCTGTGCTCGCCGACCCGCGCGGCGCTGCTGACCGGCCGAAACCACCACCGGGTGGGGTTCGGCTCGATCGCCGAGTATCCAGGGCCGTTCCCGGGGTACACCGCCGCTCGGCCCAGGACTTGCACGGCGCTGCCGCGGATCCTCAGCGAGAACGGCTACGTCACCGGCGGGTTTGGCAAGTGGCACCTCACCCCCGACAACGTTCAGGGGGCCGCGGGCCCGTTTGACCACTGGCCGCAGTCATGGGGATTTGACCACTACTGGGGGTTCCTCAGCGGGGCGGCCGGTCAGTACGACCCGATCATCACCGAGGACAACACCACCCTCGGGGTCCAACCGGGCAAGGACGGAAAGCCGTATTACTTCCCTGATGATCTGACCGACCAGTCGATCGAGTGGCTGCACGCCGTCCGGGCGCAGGATGCGCAGAAGCCGTGGTTCATGTACTACTCGACCGGATGCGCGCACGCGCCGCACCACGTGGCGAAGGAGTGGGCGGACAAGTACAAGGGCACGTTCGACGACGGCTGGGACAAGTACCGCGAGCAGACATTCGAGCGCCAGAAGAAGCTCGGGATCATCCCCCAGGACGCTGAGCTGACCGAGCGGCCGGACCTGTTCCCGGCCTGGGACACGCTTTCCGACACCGAGAAGCAGCTGTACGTCCGGCAGATGGAGGTGTACGCGGGCTTCCAGGAGAACGCCGACTGGAACGTCGGTCGGCTGTTGGACGCGATCGAGGGGATGGGGGACCTCGAGAACACGCTGATCTTCTACGTCTGGGGCGACAACGGTGCCAGCATGGAGGGCACGGTCACGGGCTCGTTCAACGAGATGACGTTCCTCAACGGCGTCGTGCTTGATCCGGCGCAGCAACTCAAACTGATCGACGAGGAGTACGGCGGGATCGACGCCATCGGCGGGGAGCACACCGCACCGCACGTCGCGGCCGCGTGGGCGCACGCCGGCAACACCCCGTTTCAGTGGGGCAAGCAGATGGCCAGCCATCTCGGCGGGACGCGCAACCCGATGGTCGTCTCCTGGCCCAACCGTCTAGCGCCCGACACGGAGGTGCGCACACAGTTCACGCACTGCATCGACATCGCCCCCACCGTCCTGGAGGCGGTCGGCATTCCCGAGCCGCAGCAGGTCGACGGGATCGAGCAGGAGCCGATGGACGGCACCAGCTTCCTCTACACCTTGGGCGACGCGGAGGCGGACGAGCGGCACACGATTCAGTACTTCGAGTTCGCCGGCTCACGCGCGATCTACAAGGACGGCTGGTGGGCGTGCGCGAAGCTCGACCGGATCCCCTGGGACTTCTCGCCCGAGACGATGAAACGGTTTGCCCCGGGGGCATATGACCCGGAGAAGGACACGTGGGAGCTGTACTACCTCCCGGACGACTTCTCCCAGGCGCATGACGTTGCCGCCGAGCATCCGGAGCGGATCGAGGAGCTGAAGGAGCTGTTCTGGCAGGAGGCAGAGCGCAACCGCGTGCTGCCACTGATGGGGTCGATGTCGATCTTCTTCGGTCTGCTGCCGCCGCTGCCGACGATCACGCGGTTTGTCTTCAACGGCGACGTCGAGAACATCCAGCGCGGGATGGTCCCCCGCATCATGGGGCGCTCCTACGCGATCGAGGCCGAGCTCGAGATCCCCGACGGTGGCGCCGAGGGAGTGATCGTCGCCAACGCCGACTTCATCGGCGGCTTCGCGCTGTGGCTCGACGAGCAGCGAAAGCTCCACCACACCTACTCATTCCTCGGGATCGAGACCTACAAGCAGGTGTCAGACGAGCCGATCCCAACCGGCGCCGTCACCGTCAAGATGCTGTTCGAGGCCGAAGCGAACGAGCCGGGCGCCGGCGGCAGGGTGACCCTCTGGGCGGGCGAGAAACAGATCGGCGAAGGCACGATGCCACGGACCGTCCCCGTCGCCTTCTCATCCTACGCCGGCATGGACATCAGCCGCGACAACGGCCTTGTCGTCGACCTCGACTACGAGCGAAAGGCCCCGTACGCCTTCACCGGAACCGTCAAACAGGTCACCTTCGACCTCAAGCCCGCGGTCCACGACGACGAGCACGCGCTGCACCAGCACACGGCTCTCAACGCGGTCGCACAGGGCGTCGGCGCCTAAGAACGCGTCGGACCAGGATGCCAGCCGAGCTCGGAGCCGGGTGCAAGGCTCGGTGAGACGAAATTGAACGCGGGTGAACCGCAAAACGCCACTGCCCTATAGACAGGAGCAGAACGACATGGCCACAGGCAGTGACCGACCGATCGCGTCACGGCCCGTCGAACGGGCATCCGAGGACGTCGCGCCGTCCGATGTCGCACAGCCAGCCGCCCGGAGCCAAACGAACGATCGGCCCTCGCCGGGACCTGCTGTTGACTCCTCGGCCCGGGGAAGCGGGAGGCGGTTCGCCGCCCTGTCGGCGCGGATCGGGACGCTGGTGCGGGCCATCCAGGACAACGACGAGGCGAGGATCGAGGAGGCGATTCTCCACCTCAGTGAGTCGCGGCGCGTATTCGCCCCGCTCGCGTTCGCTGTGGGCGCGTTCGTCATGCTGTTCAACGGGGTCAGGCTGTTGGTGACCAACTGGCGGCTGACGTTGGTTCAGATCCTGCCGGCGATGTGGATCTGGCTGGCGATGTTCGATCTCAAGGTGCACGTTCTGCACGGCAAGTCCTTCCACGTGTTCCGCGGCCCGGTACTGATCCCGCCCATCCTGCTGGTCATCGCGATCACGGTCGCGAGCTTCTTCCTCAACGCCGTGTTTGCCTTCGCGGTCGCGCGACCCGGCCGTCCCGAGGTCCGACCTGCCGTCGACGAGGCACGGAAACACCTGGCCACGGTCGCGGCTTGGGGTGCGGTCGTCGGGGCAATGCTTGCCTTCTCGACGTTGATCGTCACGCGCTGGGGAAGGCCGTGGTTCGGCATCTCCCTGGGGATCGTGGTCGGCGTGATGATGGTCTGCTATGTGGCAATCCCCTCGCGCCTGATCGGCGCGAAGCCACCCAAGCAGTCAGCACGCGACAAGCTGGCGACGACGGCGGTCGGCGGCGCGCTGAGCGTTACGGTGTGCACGCCGCCCTACATCCTCGGCCGTGCCGGCCTCCTGATGCTCGGATCGAGCGGCGTGGTCATCTTCATCGTCGGCATCTTCCTCGTCGCATTGGGAGTCACTCTGCAGGCCGGCGCGACCGGGGCGGTCCGTGCGATCAAGATGAGCGCAACCCTGACCGCAGCGTCGCGCCCAGTTGACGCACCGGCAAGCAATTCGTGACCGGTAGGTAGGTGGGGGCCCGCGTTGGGGTTGCTAGCCCGCCGGACACGCCAACCGCGCCGGGCCGTGGCCGGGCACAGCCGCGGGCCAGTCGCTGAGGCCTGAGTTCGAGAAGCGGCTGGGTGCCCAGGTTATGGTCCGCACAGCGCCAGGATGCAACCGTCGGTATAGGCTCAGCGCGTGGCGATCTGCGCGGAGTGCGGTGTCGAGAGCCCTAGCGGGTTCCGCTTCTGCGGGGCCTGCGGCGCCGCGCTGCCTGCCGATGGGCCAGCCGCGCGTCACTTGCGCAAGGTCGTCACCGCGCTCTTCTGCGATGTGACCGGGTCCACGGCGCTCGGCGAGGAACTCGATCCAGAGGTGCTCCGAGGGGTGCTCAATCGCTACTTCGCCGAGATCCGGAAGGTGATCGAGCGTCACGGTGGGAGCGTCGAGAAATTCATCGGCGACGCCGTGATGGCTGTGTTCGGGATTCCGCGGGTCCACGAGGACGACGCACTGCGCGCCGTGAGGGCCGCCGCCGAGATCCGGGACCGACTACCCGCTGTCGCCAGCGAGGCGGGCGTGACGTTGCGCTTCAGGACCGGGGTGAACACCGGTCCCGTGCTCACGGGGGAGGGGGAGAATCTGGCCGTCGGCGACGCGATCAATGTTGCCGCGCGGCTGGAGCAGGTGGCGGCTCCCGGGGAGATCGTCCTCGGCGCCGACACGATGCAGCTGGTCCGTGACGCGGTCACGGTTGAGCCACTGCCGGCGCTTGCGCTGAAGGGCAAATCCGAGCCGGTCCCCGCATACCGGCTGCTCACGGTGGACCCTATGGCGCCGGGCATCGCCCGTCACCTCGACGCGCCGCTGATTGGGCGCGAACGCGAGCTTCGCCTGCTGACGGAGGCGTGGGATCGCGTGGTGCGCGAGCGTGGGTGTCACCTCTTCACGCTGCTGGGCATGGCCGGGGTCGGCAAGTCGCGGCTGGTCGCAGAGCTGCTGTCAAGCATCGGGTCGGCGCCCACCGTTCTGCGTGGTCGATGCCTGCACTATGGGGAGGGCATCACCTTCTGGCCGCTCGCCGAGGCGTTGACCCCACTCGGCGAGCCCGCCGCTCGCGTGCTCGAGCATCTCAGCAGCGGTGGCGCCGCGAGCGCGCAGGAGTTGTTCTGGGAGGTCCGGCGCTTGCTGGAGGACGCCGCCCTCGAGCGGCCGGTGATTCTGTACGTCGACGATCTCCATTGGGCCGAGCCGACGCTTTTGGATCTGCTCGACTATGTGGCGGACATGTCGCGCGCGGCGCCGATCCTGCTGCTGTGCACCGCGCGACCGGAGTTGCTGGAGGACCGTCCGATGTGGGCCGGTGGCAAGTTCAACGCGCAGACCGTCTTGCTCGAGCCGCTCGACGCCAACGACAGCGAGCGCTTGCTGGAGCAGCTGACCGACCATCTCGATGCAGATGTGCGCGCGCGCGTGATTGCCGCGAGCGAAGGCAATCCCCTGTTCCTGGAAGAGATGGTCGCGCTGGCTGACGCGCGCGGAACCGTCTCAGTGCCGTCGTCGATCCAGGCGCTTCTGTCGGCTCGGCTGGAGCGACTCGCCGGCGAGGAACGGGCGGTGCTGGAGCGGGGCGCGATCGAAGGCGAGGTGTTTCACCGGCTTGCCGTTCGTGCGCTCGCCGACGATCGTCAATCCGCGGAGCTTGAGTCCCGGCTGGCCGGACTGGTTCGCCGCGAACTCATCCGTCCGCATGCCGCCACGATCCCCGGCGATGAGGCCTACCGCTTCCGTCACCTGCTGATTCGGGACGCTGCGTACGACGGGCTGCCGAAGGCAACCCGAGCCGAGCTGCACGAGCGTTTCGCCGACTGGCTCGACGCGCACGCGGAGACCCTCGCTGAGCACGACGAGATTGCGGGCTGGCACCTCGAGCAGGCGGTGCGGTATGGGTGCGAGCTCGGCCGTGCGATCGAGCCGACGCTCGCGCGACGAGCCGCCCAGCACCTGTACGCGGCTGGGGCGAGGGCCGCCGTCCGCAACGACAGTTCCGCCGCGAGGAACCTGCTGCAGCGGGCACTCGCACTGAGCGCGGAGAATTCGCTGGGCGCCGCGATTGCCGTCGAGCTCGCCAAGCAACTGCTCGACGTGGGCGAGTTCGACCGCATCGACGAGCTGCTCGCGAGGGGCGAGCGCGACGCGGCCGTCGCCGATCTCGCAGCACTCGCGCGGTTCGAATGGCTGATCCGGGCGAAGCCGGCTGAAGCGACTGGCACGATTGAGGCGCGCCTTCCCGGGATCCTGGCGGACTTCGAGCGCAGGGGCGACGAGCTCGGAATCGCGAACGCGCACCAGGCCTGGTTCTTCTTGCACTGGCTACGCAGCAGGGCGACCCCGGCCGCCGAGCACGCGGCTCTGGCCGCGCGGCACGCGCGGCTCGCCGGCGACGAAGGCATGTATGCCCGATTGACCGCGTGGTGCTTCACCGCCCAGATCTACGGCGACCGACCCGTCGAGTCGATCGCCGCCGAGCTCCAGACCGTGAGTTTCGCGGGATCCGGACCATACCTTTCCGCATGGCTCGATCTCGCAAAGGCCGAGCTAGAGGGCTTCTCCGGTCGCAGCGAGGAGGCCCGCCGGCTCGCGCATTGCGCGATCGATTCGTTCCGTGCGATCGGGCTGGACGCTTTGGCGGGCGCGGCCATCAGATGCTGGCACGGATTCAGCAGGCCGGTGGCGACCTCGAGGGAGCGCGCGCAACGCTGCTCCGAGGCGACGAGCTGCTTGCCAGGCACAACGAGCAGTCGTACCGCTCGACCACGCAGGCGTGTCTCGCCGAGATCGATGCCGAGCTCGGAGATCGCGATGCGGCGATCGCAGCGATCGAGCTGTCCGAGCGCCTCGGAGCCGCCGAGGACGTGATCAACTACGCGATAACGCACGGCGCACGTGCCCTGCTGGCGGCCGCCGACGGCGACTACGCGACCGCCGAGGGGTGGAGCTGGAGCGCGGTCGAGCATGCGGAGCGAACCGACTTCTTCATGACTCGCGCTCGCGCGCGAATCATCCTGGGACACGTACTGGCCGCAGGCGGGCGCGCAGCTGAGGCTCAACGCGAGGTGCGCACTGCACTCGACCTGTACATCGCCAAGGGCGATCGAACTCGTGCTGCGCACGCGCAGGCACTGCTGACGAGCCTCGCCGCGGGCGCGAGGTGACGGGCGTCCGTGGGGCATATTCGGGACACGTCTCTCGGAATCCCCAAGCCCGCCGGGGTGTCTGGGCTCACGACATATGTCTCAGGTGATGTGTCCCTCATGAGTCGGGACATAGGTCACGGCTTGTCCGGGGGTGGGCGGACAGTCGCGGGCATGTCCCGAGCTCGCGTTGCTGTCCTTCAAATCGTTTCTAAGCAGCTGACGGTCACCGCGGCTGCTGCCGAGTCCGGGATCTCCGGCCGGCATCTGCACCGCCTTCTCGTCCGCTAGCAAGAGAGCGGCCTGGACGCGCTTGAGCCTCGCTCAGGCCGCCCGAAGACGACGCCGATCGCGACGCCTGAGACGATCCGTCAGAAACCTGCCGGACGGCACAGTAATTACGCGACATCCTCTCGCCGTCGCGCTCGTCCGCCCTGAGGCAGGCGGGGCGATCGCTCTTAAGGAATGCGATCGTGCCTTAGCCTTAGCCTGGCGCCGGTCCGCGGAACGGGGCTATCGGGTTCGGCGGCTGCTGGTTTGCCGGGCGGATGCAGCGGTGTCCGCCTTGCGCCGACGTCGATGCTGCTAGCCCGTTGCGACAGTCTGGCCTCGGTGCGTGCGATCACTCGGCCCAACCGCTGTCGGCTCTACACCCTGTAGGGTCGGATTGTGACCGTGCTAGATCTTGAGGTTCCCGTGATGCAGGCGCCGGTGGCCAGCGCGGCCACGCCGCAGCTCGCCAGCGAGGTATCACGGGCAGGTGGCCTCGGTTCGTTGGGAGCGTCCTGGACCGAGCCGGCGGTCCTGGGCGAACAGGTCCGTTGGATCGGGCGGGTGACCGACCGGCCGTTTTGCGTGAACCTGGTGCTGGACTTCGAGCAGGACGAACGACTTGATGTGGTTGTTGAGGAGCAGGTGCCGATCGTGTCGTTCTCCTTCGGTCTGCGCCCGGACCTCGTCGCACGCGCGCGTGCTGGAGGCGCACGGGTGTTTGTGCAAGTCGGCTCGGCGGATGCTGCCCGAGCGGCGACGGATGCGGGCGCCGACGCTCTGATCGTGCAGGGTGTCGAGGCTGGCGGGCATGTGCAGAGCGTCGTGGGTCTGCTGCCGCTGCTGGCTGAGGTGCGACGCGCGGTGTCGC
This sequence comes from uncultured Solirubrobacterales bacterium, assembly GCA_963796885.1. Lineage (GTDB taxonomy): Bacteria > Actinomycetota > Thermoleophilia > Solirubrobacterales > Solirubrobacteraceae > Palsa-465. Next base: position 176,901 of record CAWCNP010000013.1, on the reverse strand, counting down.
TTCCGTTGCTCGCCGCGGGCGGGATCGGCGACCCGGCATCCGCGCGGGCAGCGCTCGCTGCCGGTGCCGTCGCCGTCGTCATGGGTACTCGTTTCGTGGCCAGCGATGAGAGCGCCGCGCACGAGCGCTACAAGACACGGCTCACCGAAGCCCAGGCCCGGGACACAGTGCTGACCGAACTGTTCGACGTGGGCTGGCCGCAATCGCCGCATCGCTTGCTGCGCAACAGCACCTACGAGCGCTGGGAGGCTGCTGGCTGCCCGCCCTCGGGCGAGCGCCCAGGCGAAGCTGAGGAGGTCGCCAGCGGCGTACCGCGCTACGCATCCAACCTGCCGACCACAAGCAATGAAGGTGACGTCGAGGCGATGGCGATGTACGCCGGCCAGAGCGTCGGGGCCATCTCCGCGGTCGAGCCGGCAGGAGCGATCCTGGAGCGTTTCGGCGCCGCGCTGCGCAACGCCTAGTCCGGCCGGGCGCGGTCAGCCAGCGCCGCACGGGTCGAGCTGCGCCACCTCGCGCTCAAAGCAGGCGTCAGGCGCCACTCGCACCTCTCAACTACCGGCACCTACCTGGAGGGGATCAACACCGAGGAGATCATCTCCGCCGTACACGCCAGGCGGGCGCCGATGATGCCTGCCAGCGCCGGCCTCGCCCTCTACCAGCAGGCACCCGCGGGAGCGCAGCTACGCTCCCGCGCCTGCGGCCGCTGCTCTCATACGAAGCAGCAGCCACAGTTCAGCGACCCTCGTAGCCCGGAGCAGCTGCCACCGATCCGGGTCCGAGAGTGCCGCTCTAGCGGCAAAGGAGCCTTGTTCGGGCGTTGGGGGGGTCGACAGCTGGTTCTCGTCCGATGCGGCGCCGAGCGGCGCCCTCGCCGGCTACCGCTCGAGGGTCGCAGCGGTCGGGGTTCCTGCCGGCGGCTAGACGCGACCGGTCCCGGCCCCGGCGCGGTATCGCTGCAGCGCGTTGCCCAATCGCAAGGCGGCTCGCATCGCCCGGGGCGCGGTGCGGGCGGTGCGCAGTGTGAGGTGGTCGAGAGGTGTCTCGAGTGACCTCTCCATCGGCAGCATCGGTGGCTGCTCGTCGCCAGCGAGCGCATACAGTTGCCAGCTCCCCGGCACGCCCTTCAGCGTGCGTTCGCCGCGTTCGACGAAAGCGAGTCCTGACCCCGCCGCGAGGTCGAACACCGTGCGCGAAACGAGCACCTCATCGGCTGTGGCCATGGCGCCGACTCGTGCGCCGATGTGCACGGCCAACCCGGTGAGGTCCCCCGCGGTGCGCTCGAGCTCTCCGGTGTGCACCCCGGAGCGCACCGCGATCCCGAGCTTTGTGGCCGCTTTGCGAATCCCGTCGGCGCAGCGCACTGCGTGGGCCGGCCCATCGAAGACGCTGAGCGTGCCGTCGCCAGTGACGCTGACGAGCCGCCCGCCGCGCTGCTCGACCTCGAGCCGCACCTCGCGCTCGTGTGTCGCGCGGAGCGCGCGGTATTCGGTATCGCCGATCCGGGCGAGCAGCTCGGTGGATCCAACGACGTCGGTGAACAGCACAGTCCCGAGGAATCGGTCCGCGGCAGGCGAGTGGCGCGTGCCTGTCGCGCTCTCCTCGACATGTTCCCAGACCGCCATCCACGCCTCACCGATGGCCGCGCCCGCGGGAGTCGGAGGCAGGCGGTGGAGGCTGGCCTGCGGGATCAGCTCCGCTACTCGATGCACGACGACCTCCGGTTCCGGGGAAGTGGGCGCGTAGAGCACTCGAGTCGGTGCGCGGACGGTGCCAAGGACATCACTGACATCCAGGCGCACGAACCACTCCCAGTACTGACGTGCGGTCGCCGGCGTGGCCGAGCAACGTTCCAGCATCGCCATCAGCCGACGGTTGTACACAGTGCCCTGCACCGGGTCGTACACGTCGATAACCGCACCGCTGCCCCATCGATCCAACGCTGAGCGCCAGCGCGACACGTAGTCGGCGGCGGCGTCGGCCGACCATCCGTGCCGCTCCGCGGCAGGGGCGAGGGGGCCACACGCGATCGGCTTGAACAGGACAACGTTCGCCACGCGCTCAGGCGCCCGCGCTGCGGCGAGGGCGACCAGGCCCGAGGTGGTCAGCACACCGACCAGCGTTGCCACCCGCATCCCGGCCGCGTCCATAACGGCGAGGATGTCCTCTGCGTGCTGATCAAGCGTGGGGGTGTACCGGATCCGCTCGGAGAGCCCGAAGCCGCGCGGCTGCATGTAGACCGTGCGAGAGAAGGCCGCGCCCCGCTCGAACAGCTCGTGGATGTACGGATCCGTCCAGCACAGGTCGAAGTGCTGGGCAGTCTCGCCGACCACGAGGACATCGACGCTTCCCTCACCGACAACCTGGTAGGCAAGCTGTGCTCCGTCACGCTCGACGTACTGCGCCTCGGGAGCGTCCATGCCGAGAAGGCTATCCAGACATCCCCGACCGCCGCCGCAGCGAGCGACCCAGGGAACGACCAACGCTCCAAGCGCATCCGCCTGACCCCCAAAGGACACCTCGCGGTCAGAGCAATCCGCGAAATCGTCCAAGAGGTCGAAGACGAATGGGAACAGCAACTGGGACCCCGAAGGTTCGGCCAGCTACGCCGCCTGGTCCGAGAGCTCTACGCGATCACGACGCCCACGAACGACCAGGACTAAAGGAACTCGATCGGCACGGCGGACAATCCCCGAGCGGGGACCCGCCCCCCAGGACGCTCCCCGGAAATCCGTAGCGTCCCCCTACTCCGACAGAACCCGAGGTCCCAGCCGACGCCCGCGCCGACATGAACGCGGGGCCCGAGCTCAAAGTCGACCTAGTCGCGCAAATCGGCGAGGAGCGCGACCCTCGCCAACGGCAGGTTGAGACCTCCCTTCGCTGTTGCGGGTGTCTCCGGGGCAGCTGCCATGCGTGGCTCTCTTTGTCCGGCGAGTGGCGGCGGGATCGTCCGCGGCGGTGCGGGCCGCTTTAGGCCTTCAGGACCGCGGCATCTGGCCAGCAGTGGCTAGTTCGGTGTTGCGCCGTGCAGGCCCAGCCGCACGGGAGGTCTGATACGGGAGCGGGCTCAGTCGTGACTGGCTAGCGCTGAACAGGCGGAGGCTCAGGAACGCTCGGCGCGCCGCGGGGTTGCGCGGGAGCCAGGGTTGGTAGAGAATCGCCGGCACGGTGCGAAACCGGGGCCTGGGATGAGCGGTTACTGGCGCGTTGCGCTCGGGGTCGTTGCCGCCGTCCTGTTGACGGTGTCCGAGGCGAATGCGGACGTGGTCGCCGTGATCGACCACAAAGTTCCGTCTCCTTCGCGCACGGACAACGACATCGTCCTGGTGAACGCGGGAACCGGTTCGGTGAGTCCGGTGGCGTTCGACACGACCAGCTCCGACGAGATACATCCGAGCGTCTCCAGCGACGGCAGCCGCATCGCGTATGAGAGCTTCAATCCATCCAATGATGTCTCGGTAATCCGGGTGAGCGACCTCCGCTCGGGTCAAACCGCCAGCCTGGGGGATACGGTTGATGAGGCCGGAGAGTTCGCCGACGGAGACCCCCCCGTAGGGATCTCGCCGGATGGGCAGAGGGTGGCGACGGGCGGTTCATGCCTTCTCGCGTCCAGCGGCTTTACGGTTCCGGTGTGGGTCACCACTTTGTCGAACTTCCCGACCGGGCCGTTTGCGCGGTCCGAGTTCTCTGGCCCTGACCCGCATCCGTGCGACGTCTCCAGTCCTGTGCTGAGCGGACCGCTCCCCACTAGCACCGGGTCGATCAGGCTGGCCGCGGCTACCCTGACGCAGTTCACGGCCACGGCGCCGAACGGCTCCTCCGAGATCATCATCATGAACTTCAACAAGGTGCTGTCGAGCGATACCGCGGACTATTCGGACCCGTCCGTGGGGTCGCCTGGCGGCGTTGCAACCCTCCTGTTCGAGGAATCCTCGAGCAAGGGCCAATCTGTCGTTTCGACCCCGGCGCCATTAACCGCATCGAGCAGGTTCGAAGCGCCGCAGCCCGTGTCGGGCATCAATTTCACAAATGGGATGGATCCCACCATCACCGCCGATGGACGTTACGTCGGGTTCCTGCGCTCGTTCCCCGGCAAGTCTGGATGGTTTCTGTTCGTGTGGGACACGACGACGCAGATGCTGCTCAACCCCCAGGGCGTGAGCGTCGGCGACGTGACCGTCCGCGGCTTCCACGGCTTTCGGCTGCCTGACATTCTCGGGCCGTACCTCTATGAGATCACGGTGTTCAGGGTTCCGGGAAGTATCACTGCGAGCGGCACGGTGAACTTCGCTTTGGCAGCCACCTCCGCCGTAGGGATCCTCGTGCAGCGCGTCATCGGCCACCACCGGCTGTTTGGCCGACTCGTACCGACCCTTCGGGTCGTGGGCCACGTTCCCCTGGGCCGGTTCAAGCGGGGCAAGCATCGCCTGCGTTGGAACCTGAAAGTCAATGGGCACCGGCTCAAGCGCGGTACCTACCAGGTCACCCTGCGCTCGCTCACGAGGTCTAAGAAGATCCGAGATTTCGGCGGTTCGCGGATCATCCACGTGCGGTAGAGCCGCGCCGGGAGACGACAACGAACCCGCAGCTTGCGGATCGAGCGTCCAACACTTCTCGGGAACGCTAACCGTCCCGCAAGCGCGTAAGCAGTCACGACGGCGTCAACGCCGTTCATGCCAGGTCAGCTAAGGGCGTCCTGAACGCAGTTACCCACCTCGGTGCCACGGAACACGTCGGCAGCAGCGACGCCACTTCTTACGTCAGCTACCGAGGTTGGAAATGCCCGTTGAAACATGGGATCTCAGTCCTGTCACCGACCGGCACACCATCCGTACAAAGCAAGAGCGCTCGCGCTCGATTGCTCGATCGCGGCTGGCGGCTGGCGGCTGCCCGCGACACATCCCGGCGAGCCATTTGGGCTGATATACAGCGACACGGTCAGGAGTCGAGGACGTCGCTCCCGCGGCCGCTTTCAATACCGACGGCTTACCGGCGCGATCGCCTTGGCGACGAGGCGGTGACCCGCGCATGCATGCTCGTGGCACTTCGCTGCCGGCTTAGCCCGGCGGCGCAAGGTTGGCGAATCCCAGGTTTCTTGCCGGGCGACCGGCGGAGCTCTGGATTCGTGTTCGCGGGGGTATCTGTGGCGCCTCGAGGGTCGCTATAGAGAATCGGCTGCCCGAGGGCGGTTACGGCCTGGCCCACCGTTGTTCGGGTCATGTGCGTGCGGGCTATCGTGGGCGTATGTTCGCCGGCTCGAGCACCACTCAGGGCGCCGTGGTGATCACGGGTGTCGGAAGTGGAATCGGGTGTGCGCTGGCAGAGCGCCTGGCCGGGCAGGGCGGGCACGTTCTTGGTGTGTCACGCGACCTGGGGGGCTGGGCGGCCAGAGTTGCACTGCCTGGCGGATTCGACGTCCGAGGACTTCTATCGAGCGGCGCGCGTGTGCTCAGCATCTCGATGCGCGCGGCGCATGCCACCTTTCCAGGCGTCTCGATGTATGCGATGGCCAAGCACGCCCAGCATTCGGTCACGGCGAGCCTGAGGCTTGAGTTCGCGCCCGAGGTACTCGTCGCGTCGGCGATCCCGGGCGAGGTCGATACGGGGATGCAGGCCGATCTTCGTGCGCCCGGTCCGAGCGTGTTCGCTCTGGCCGAGTTCTTCCGCGGGAACGAGCACAACCTGATTCCGGTTGAGGTGGCGGTCGACTTTTTGACCTGGTTGCTGACTGAGACCGCGGACGCCGAGTACCCACGCGCGTCCGATTGGTACATCTACGACCCGTCACTGCACTTGCGGTGGCTACCGCCTGGGCGTGACTTCACCTATCCGGAGCCGCCTTAGAGGTCGAACGCGGAGATCGCCCGCAGCCGCTCCCCGATACACGTTGCCGCGACGACCCCGAGAGCCGCCGCGCCAGGTGCTGACCCAGGCGTTTGGATGGGAGCGAGATCCAGCTCGCGATCACGCCGCCCTCGGGCCGACGCTCGGTCCTCTATTGATGCCTGGCGAGCAACCCGCGCGAACCAGTCGCGCACCGCCGTTACGCGGAATCCGCGCATCCCCCGGCGATCGCTGTCATCTCTTGCGCGCCCTCAAGCTGGCGATCGCAACGGTGACGACAGAACCGTCGGCTAGGGACGGCGGTCCGTCGGGCCGTCGGCGCTAGAACGAGACTGCCCGCGTCGTCCTCTGCGACATCGGCGGTGGGCATCAGCGAGGGGCACGAAATGACGCTGGCTCGGCGTTCTTTGCCGTCGGGACCTCGACTCCGCCTTTGGTCGAGGACGGCGCTCATCCTCTCCATCGTCGGCGCCGGCCTCGGAAGGCCGCTGACGCCGGACCGCACCGAGAAGTATGCTGGTGTGTTCACAGGGATAGGTAACAGGCGGGGCGGGACCGGCGCGAAAGAGAGACAGAATGAAACGAAGGTTCATAAACGTATGCGTGCTTACGGCGCTCGTGGTCGGCTTGGTCGCCGCCCTCGCCGTCGCCAAGACGGATACCAAGCAGCCCACCGTGGGCCCCAAGGGGCTCAGGTTCTATGACCCCCACAAGCTGCCGAAGGGGCGGCACGGCACGCTGATCTGGGAACGGCCGACGACCGGCGGCGAGTCGCTGAAGGGCGCAAAGAACTACCTCGTCGACTACAAACAGGTCGGCGTCAGGGGCACGATGGTCCCGGTGTCTGGCATGGTCGCGATCCCGAAAGGGAAGGCACCCAAGGGCGGCTGGCCGGTGATCACGTGGGCGCACGGCACTACGGGCATCGCGGATGTATGTGCCCCCTCGCGGCTCCCCGCAGGGACCGGAGGGCTCAACAGCCCGATGATCGAGAGCTGGATCAAGGCCGGTTACGCCGTCGTGCGGAGCGACTACGAGGGCCTGGGCGGCCCTGGTCCGCACCCCTACCTGATCGGCGTCTCCGAGGGCCGCGGCGTGCTAGACATCGTCCGCGCTGCCCGCCAGCTCGATCCGCAGCTGAGCGATCGCGTCGTCATCAGCGGTCACTCCCAGGGCGGCCACGCTGCGCTGTGGGCGGCGTCGTTGGTCAAGAGCTACACGCCGGAGATCAGACTGCGCGGCGTGCTCGCGTTCGCGCCCGCGTCGCATATCGCGACCGAGGCGGGGTTCCTCAAGTCGGTGACGGCGACGTCGCTCACCGGCCTGGCGGCGATGATCTTCCGCGGGCTCGACGTCGGCTATCCGTCGTTGCCCATCAGCTCGCTGCTTACTTCGCGGGCCGCGGCGTTATACCCGCAGACGCTGACCAAGTGCCTGGGTCAGCTCGACGAGCCGGACTCGTTCGGCGGTCTGCCGCTCGACCAATTGGTCAAGCCGACGGCCGACATCTCGCCAGAGGTCAGGGACCTGCAAAAGAACGACCCCGGCGAGCTGAAGATCGGCGCGCCGGTGTTGCTCGAGCAGGGCAGCTCCGACACGACAGTGTTGCCGCCTTTCACCGCGGCCCTGGCCAAATCGCTGGCTGGTGTCGGTGACACGGTCACCGAGCACACCTTTGCCGGCGCCACGCACAGCACAGTGCTGACCGCAGCCCAAGCCGACCAGGCCGCCTTCCTGAAGAAGCGCTTCGGCCGGTAGAAGAGACACGAGCCTGCGGCGCCCGCCTCATTCGGCGGCCCCGCAGGCGCGCGATCACCTTGGCGACGAAGCGGTGACCGGCTGCGTCCGACGATCCGCCGTCGCCGACGTCGAGAGCGTACGACGTCGACAGGTCCTCGACGAAGTCATGTACGCGCTCATTGGGCGAGTGAAGATCAAGCCCGGACACGAGGAGGAAACGCGCGCGATGATCAGCCAGCACGGCTTGCCGATGGTCCAGGATATGGCCGGCGCTGCGGGCGCCTACTGGGCGAGGGCGCAAGCTGGTGGTGACCTCATCCAGCATTCGTTCTGGCTGTTTGACGACGAGGCGAATGCCCGGAACACGGAAACGACGTTCAACACGCTGCGTGACATGCCCGACGCGCCGGCGAGCTTCGTGAGCGCTGATGTCTGCGAAGTTGTGGGCCAGACATAGCCACGAACGCACGAAGTTAGCCCTGCTGGCGGTCGGGTAGGACCCACACAGCGTCCCGTCCCTTCCCGAGTCCGGTCGGGACGCTTCCAATCGCGCTACGGCGCGCGAGCCCCGGCCCGAACCCGGGCGCGTAGACGACCGCAGTCACGGCGCGGCCACATACGGACGCGTCCCGCGCTGAATCAATCAACGCTAGGTGCGTGGAGAGGCAACACTTCCCTATGTGCGCGCATTGTGGCGACCGGATCGGCGTGTATGAGCCGACGATTGCCGTCGGATCTGGCGGCAGCAGACGCACATCGGTAGCGAGAGAGCCTGCTTTGCTCGACGGCGACGAACTCTTTTTTCACGCCGAGTGCGCGAAGCTCATTCGACAGGAGATTCCCGGCGACGAATGATGGCCAACCGCGCGTTTCCGCGAGAGAACGGGCCGCCGCCGGGAAATGGGCGCTTCAAACGACCCGGCGGAGACCCAGCGCGAACGCAACGGGGCGATGGGGGGCGCCCACAGAAAGTGCACTCGCTACAGATCACGTTACCGCAGGCGCCAAATCGCCACCAATCCAGCGTGCGTGTCCGACGGACCGCTTCAACTCTGCGAGGGCCACCGGCCGAGCATCGTGGAGAGCGCCTCCCCTGGCGCATGGCCGCTTTGGATCAGCGGCGGGAGCGCGGCAGCAGAAGCTCGGACGTATGCAACGCGGAGTCCGTGCCAGCCCGTACGTCATAACCGGGCGCGAGCTGCGTCACGGCCGCCGTCACCAGCGAGACTGCTCTCACTGTTTCGATCTGAGCAGCAGCGGTGCCTGTCCGGATCGTCGTGGACCTTCGGCGGCCATGATGGCTTGATGGCCAGAGGTAGCGCGTTCGGCGACCTCCTGACAAGTCTGAGATCGGGTTCTGACGCTGGGTTGATGCGCCCGAGCGCCGCCCTAACCCGTTAGCTGGTTGTAGAGCTCCCAGGCACTGCGCTCGATCCAGTTGTGGGCGAGCTTCCCGGTGGGTGTGACGGCCAGGATGGCGTTGCCTGTCATCGCGATCGGCTTGCCATCGGCCGGCAGCCCGAGTATGCCGTTGTTGCGGCCGGTGACGCGGAAGCGCGACGACACGCGCGAGCCGTCGGCGTTGGCAAACGTCTCGATGGGTTCCCATTTCAAGTCGGCGATCTTCGACTGGAAGCCGGCAACCCAGGCTTTGAAGTTTTCACGCCCGGCGATGTCCACACCGGCGGAGGTGATGACGAAGTCCTCGGTCACGAAACGATCCACCGCCGCCGGATTGCGCGCGGCCCAGACCTGCTCCATGAAGGATTCGACAACGGCGATGGCGGCTTCCGGCGTCAAGTCAGTGACGGGGCCCTTAATCTGGTAAGGGCCGTTGTCGGTGGGTGTGATCTTCACGTTGGTCATGGGTGCTCCTGTCGCGCCTGATGCGGCGAGGGTCGAAGGCACGCCCGCTCGTGTGGGGAGCGGGCGCGCTCCTGGTCGTGGTGGCTAGTGCCCGGGGGGCGGCCCGGGGGGTCCGAGGATCTCAAACCCGTTTCGCTTCGCGATCGGGATCAGCCGCCCCATGTCGGGGTGGCCCTCGGCTGGCGGCGGCAGCACGCGTTCGGGGGCCGGCTGGCCGACCGCGCGTTGGAATCCCTCGAACTGCATCGGCGCGAACCCGACCAGTGCCCTCGCTCCATCGGCCTCGGCGTAGAAGGTGTGCGGCACTCCCTTGGGGCCGAACCCGAACGCGCCGGCCGTCAGCGACAGTTTCGTGTCGGCGACCCAGAAGGTGATCTCGCCCTCGAGGACGTAGAACCACTCGTCCTCCTCGGGGTGGACGTGCCACGGCGAGCCGACGCCCGCGGGCACGAGGATCTCGGCCAGACCGTATGCGCCGTCGGTGTCCTCGCGGCCGATCTTGATCGTCTGCAGCATCCCGAGCAGCCAGAACGCCTCGCCCTCGTCGTTAGCCAGCGCGTACCCGGTCTCTGCTCGTCCTGGGGAGATGGTGGCCATCTCTCACTCCCTTTCCCCGGTGGGTGATATGATCTGCAACCGTCTATGAGAGAACAGTTGCAAAGCGAACTATCACAGGAAGAACGATCCTTGTCAAGCCCCTCACCCGAGCGGCTGCGCGCCTGGCGCCTGTTCCTCGAGAGCGGACTGGCGCTGCAAAGCGTGCTCGACGCCGAACTCGAGCACCAGGTCGGCCTGACGCTGCGCTGGTACGACGTCCTGATCCACCTCGAGGAATCGCCGGAAGGCATCCCGATGAGCGACCTCGCCGGGCGGATCTTGCACAGCAAGAGCGGCTTCACGCGCCTCGTCGACCGGATGGAGGACGCCGGACTCGTCCGCCGCGTACGCCCCGAGCATGACCGGCGCTCGATCCTCGTCGTCCTCACCGAGCAAGGCGCCCAGACGATGCACCGCGCCCGCCGCTACCACCGAGACGGAATCCAACGCCACTTCTCCCAACACCTCACCGACACCGACATCAAAACCCTCACTCACGCCCTCGAAAAGCTCAGCACACACGCCCGCCCGCTCCGCCCCGGCCGCATCCGCGGCTAACCCAGACCCAGCTCGACGAGACGGCGATCGCAATCGCGCACCGAAGACGACACTCTCGACCACGGGCTCGCCAGACAGCGCTCGTCCGGGCTACAAGCAGCAGTGCTCGAGACGGTTTGACCATCATGCGAACATACGTTCGATGCCAGGGTTCGGCTTCACACTCGTCGAACACGACCCGGCCCGGCCGTGGATCCTGCTCGGCTCCGAGCACCGGACCGTCGAGCTCGATGATGGCGTGAACTTCTTCGACTGGGCTCGGGCGCGATGGCCTGAGCCACGCTGGACCGTCGACGTCGACCCATGGCAGTTATCGCCAGAGCGAAGCAGAGAGCTTCCCGGCCGCCCACGGCCCCACGGGAGGCTCCCTTCCTGAGCACCACCCCACCTGCGCGGACCAGGCACCGATCGTCGCGAACGGACCATGACCTAGCCCGCCCTGGGGCTCGCTGGACGGTCCAGCTTGACCTGTGGCAGTCTGACCGGCGGCGACCGCTGGTCCGGCAGTTTGATCTAGTCGGCCCTTAGATCAACCGAGGTAGTCCGCGATGTGGGGCAGCGCCTCCTCGATCGTCAGATACGGCTTGGTGTCGTACTCGATCCACTCACCGTAGTTGAGGATGTTCCGATAGCTCTCGTTGAGGTCGTCGGCCTCTGCGATGACGACGCCGTGGCTGCCGTCGGCGGCCACGTAGTGGGCTTTGACCCCCGACGGCACACCATGTTCGGAGAAGGCGCTCATCAGCTCCCTTGTCTCGTCCCGGCTGAGCGGCTTGATGCGGTAGGTCGTGATGAAGATCACCGGTCGGTCTCCCTTAGTTGGTTGATCTGTCGAAGCGACTCTCTCAGGTTCGCCCCTCTGCGGGGGAAAACCGAACTAGCTGCCCTCGCCGGCGCGGCAAACGTGAAGACCTCCTAGATAAATAAAGCCCGCCGGGGGACTCGAACCCCCAACCCCTTCATTACAAATGACATTCACTAGTTTGCCAGGTTGCCTAGCGCACTGCGCCTATTGAATGCACCGCTTTGGCGGCAAATGCGGTGGTAACGGGCCAGTTGCCACTCTGGTTGCCCAAAATTCCGGGCTGATTCATGCTCACTTCTGAGCATAAAGAAAGCCCCCTGAGTTGGCATATCTCAGAGGGCTTTCCCTACTGTCTATCTGAATTGGAGGTCAGAGTTGTGACGCGGGGGCTTTGGGCGTCGCGCATCGCTTGGTCACTATCTCTGTGACTTCCAAACTTTTGAAGGTTCCAGGTCAGACGATAATCCTCTGGGTAATCGCGCCAAGCATGGTCAGTAACCCGGAACCCCCAAACTTACGCTGCTTTGGGGGAGTCATCCTCCATAGCAAAAAGATCTTTCACTGTCGCAGCGTTACTCGCACGCATACGCTCAACCAGTGCTGCCACCTTGTCACGTTTGCGTTTTGCGTTCACGACATCCTCAGCACAATCCCTCAGATACAGTTCTAGATCGGGCAGGGTGCAATCTTCAGTAAATTTCCATGCGCCGTTCTTGAAACCGATTCTCTCACCCAAACCATCTACGGACAGTCGTTTGTGCCACGGCTTACCTTGTGTGTTACCAGTCCTAGGAGTGACCTTAGGAGTGGTCGTGGTGGCAGCCACTTTCTTACTGGCAACAGTTGCACTAGGTGTTGGCCGTGCGGTCTGCCGATTGATAGCAATCTGATTCTTGACCAGTTCTCTGATCGCACGCTGTGCTAGGTCTGCGTGCATAGATTCAGGAACCATCCTGAACACACGTCTAACAGTCTCATCAGGATTGGCGTTGGTTGACCAATCCAGTTCATCGCGAATGGCTGTGAAGATATCGAACATCTGTGACCTCTCAGTCTTGATTAGAAATCTGATGGTTGGGTGCCTAACCGTAAGATCAGAACACCCAACCACCATTCTGCGTGTGTGACCTGGCGATGCTTTCGCATCCTCTCTTTGCGAGGTCACACGGTGATCCTGCCACTGTGACGCGGATACTTTGGGTATCGTGACCTTCATGGTCACATTGACAGGAAGTTTCTGTCACCCTTCCGTGGTGACTAAAGTTCTCTCACCCGCGACGTGCGGGATTTGGGTATCGATCACCTTCTGGTCGCGGGCGAGAAGTTTTGACTCATTGAAAAGATCCTTCAAAATCGCTTTGGACACTGCCCGTAGTGCACGTGCATGTTTGTGGCCATTACTGAGTGGTGATCCAATCTCAGCAGGTTTCCCGCTGGGACCACACCGATAGCAAGATGTCTCATGCACAGCATCTGCATAGTCAAGCCGCGCGTTGTCATAAACCGCACGGTAGTCAGATGTGCGATGTTTGATGCATGACTCTGCACACAAGAACGCTCGCATCTTTGCGGCATGGTTCCATCTGGCAGCCACACCACGCTTACGTATCTGATCAGGTGCAAAGCCACAATATCCCCAAAGTTCTGCCGGTCCGCGTCGTGGCCTATTCTCTGCATCATTCCAGTGGGGGTCACCGATGGCAGCAATAAGTCTCGCACCCTGTTTCATGCCAACGCCTACGGTGCACTCCACCCACGGTCCCAATGGATGCACTTTCATCACAGTAGTCAGATTCTTGACGCACTGATCTTCGATAGCAGCGAGGTTGTCAGCAATCGCTTTGGCTGCATGGTAGTACGCACTGTCAGCCAAACCATCACGTGAAATTGTCTCCACACGGTTCGTCGCAGCAATTCGCGCTACTTCGACATCATCAAGTGTGGCTGAGGCAAGTTTGAGTGCTAGTTCACTATCGTTGTCTATTGCTTTCATGGTTTTGACCTCTGAAAATCTTTGGGCGAAGGAATGTGACGGCGACGAGGTGGGTATCGCATCCTTCATGGTCACAATCCTTCACCCAAACTTGTTATACAAACTTTGTGACCCTCAGCCCCCACCAGTGAAGCGGGCCGGTGGGGGCCGGGGCGACGACTACACACAGGCAGACCAGAGAGGAAGTAGGCCAGCCAGGGAGCGGAGTCTAGCAGAAATTCACTGGCTCGGTTGTGAATTTCGCCGGACCCTGCTATCACTGGCAGGCATGACTACGGAAGCCACATCCAACGGGCTGAGCGTGCTCGACACGGCACGACTCGCCCGCTACTTAGAGCCAAACAGAGTGCAATTGCGTGATGGCACTATGGCATCAGAACTTTTGTGGTATCGCCTCGATATCGCACACGTGTCGCAACTACAGATGGCCCAAGAGTGCGGGGTGCACGAAAGTACATACGTGACCTGGGAAACTAATCGCAACTTCCCGAAGGGTCAGAACGCGCGCAGACTCTTAGAAGTCATTGAGTCGCTAGCAGACTTCGCCAATCCGATGCGCAATGATCCTGACACAGCTAAAGCACGCGATGAAACGATCACTGGTCGTGCACTGATTTAGCACAAAGAAAACCCGCCCCGTTGATTGCCAAGTCAGTGTCGGGACGGGTTTTGAGTAACAACTTGTCTCTTTATACCATATCCCCCACTCACCGCTCAGGTGTGGTGCGATCACTGCCGCTTGGTAGGCAAGCGCTCCGAGGAGCGGGCACCTGGGGCTGAGGTCAGTCGGAAGGTGCCCTGTGGCGCGCTGTGGGCGCTCAGGAGGGCAATTGGTCGCATGGGCAGCACCTGGCTATGGGTGCGCGCTCTGGCGCGCTCAGCGGAGCTTAGGCGGGATGTCGCACAGCCAGAGGTCAAGAGGTCAGATCACAAAATGAGGTCACTTGCCACCTTCACTGTTATCTGACCAACCAACCATCTAGGAGTGACCTCAACCATGAGTGATCATCGCAGAGCACCGTCTGAGTTTCTACCGGAGGCTAGACACGTGGTAGTTCAACTGGAACGTCAGCAGATTCCTGACCGTGAGAATGTCGCATATCTGGATCAGGTGCGGGCAGCTACCAATCACGCGGGGGAGATTGTGAGCCTTGCTAGCCGCATGACTGGCTTGCCGCTTACCACCGCGCCACTGAGTGTGCACAACGTGGCATGGATGTTGGCAGTGAAAGCCGCGTGTGATCGAGTGATGAAAGTGGTCTGCCCGCATACAAGGCAGATGCCGCAGATCATCTTCGCCAGTGCGACGTTTGGCGTTATGGCGTGTTCACCGTGTCTAGGCCGCTTTATGGCAAGCGATCCGGAAATGATCTGTGATGATCGATGTGATGTGTGTGATCGCAAGGTGAAAGTGTTCACCGAGGTCACTACTCGTCTTGGTTCAACGATTGTCTATGTGAATGCTTGTAAGCGGTGTGCGAGGTATTCACAGACGGTGCTCGCCGATGTAGAAAGGGTTAGTGATAACTGCTCTGCAAGATAGGTTTGAATACACACAGGTCTTAGAAACTTTGAGTGCTGACAGGGAAGCTGGAGACTTTGTGTTCTACCGGCACGTCACTACCACACTTACGAGACTTGGTGCCAACGGATGGCGAGTAGTTAGTGTCACAACGGACACTGAGGGGATGCGAGAGTTCCTGCTTGAACGCAGAGTGGCTAGTGACGATTCCGGGGTTGTGATGACCGATGACTAGAGAAATACTTACAACAGTCCTCGCATCGGATATGAAGTCGCGATCACTACCGATCTGTGATGCATGTGGTAGGGCGATGTGGTGGCATGGATCGACGCAAGGCTACGGGTGTCCTGTGCAGGGCGGTGATCCGAAATGTAAGTCACCACTATTCAGACCTAAGACGAACCCACACAAACCGTGGCGACATCGTGACCGTTACCCAGACCTATGAAACCAGATGTAACAGCAGGGGCGCACCCCGGCACAGGCAACAATCACATCCCACTGACGATAGAGACACCGAGACAACAGGCACTCAACGCATTGGCAGCATTGCCAACTAACGATCTGAGTGTTAGGGATCAGGCGGTTGCAGATGGGTGGATCAGAATTCTCGCGAAACAGTTCGGTGTGCGGCGTGGTGTTACGGAGGCTGACGGTTTGGATGTGTCAGAGGATGGCCGCACTTTTGCCGGTGAGGGTGTCGAGTTAGATCCTGCCAAGTTGGAACCGAAAGAGGCAGTGCCAGGGTTTCCTTTTTTGACACCTGGCGTAAGTGCACTGATCGCCGGTGAGAAGGGTCAAGGGCGGAGCACGATGTGCATCGCTGGGAGTGTTGATGCAGTAGATGCGGGCTTACGTGTTGCGTATTTAGGTGATGAGGTCGGCAAGGAACAGTTCGATAGGCGTGTAACAGAAGTGGTCGGGTTACGTGAGTATGAACTGACTGACGAATTGAAGACCACATACCATGAACGGTTCAGGTATCTGAGCATTGGCGAATACCTGCCAGTGGCATTTACCAAGAAAGGTACAGAGCGATGGATCACAGAAGTCTCGGAGAACTATGACATCGTGATCTTTGATCCACTCAGTTCGGTTGGTGCCGCACTTAAACTCAACTTCCAATCAGATAACCCGGAGTATGAAAAATTCTTTGTGAATCTAGTGCAGCCATTGTGCAATCACGGTGTGACGGTGGTCTTGCTTAACAATGTGCCCTATTCAGACAGAACGCGATCCGTTGGAGCGAGTGCAAAAGAGAATAAGGCGAGACTGACCTTTTACTGCGAGGCAAGCAAAACAAAGAGTGGTCTGATCATCGTTGCCGAAAAGACTAACCGAGACTACGTGTCACATAGCAAGGGTGATAAGTGGGTGTGTTGGGAGACTGAGCTACTCATCACGAGATACACAGGTCACAACCGAGCACCACTAGACGCTGACGAACGTGAGGTATGTCAACAGATCAGTGACCTAATGGAAAAGTTCCAAACTCACACAATGTCCGCTAGTGAGATTACGGGTGGCACAGGCGGAAGGGCAAGCCGTGTAGTAGCTATGCGCAAACTACTAATCGAGTGGGGGTGCATCGAACAAACACAAAAAAGCGCAGTGAGCCAACCAGCACTGTTCAGATTTGTGCGACGATTCAGTCAGAGTGACGAACAGTGATGGTGATGTTTGTCTGCCATCTGCTCAGTCCCCTGGCGGCCCTGCGTGTTCCGGAGGTACTACTTATACCCCCGGGAACAACATACGCATGGTTGGGCGGTGTATTGATATTCCCCGCTGTTCCCTTCTATTCCCGCGCTGTTCCCTCGTTGTTCCTGCTCAACTACCTGGCGGGAACAACGGGCAATGTTGACACCTGTCATTCCCACCGTTGTTCCCAATACACCGGAAGCCAGAAATCGCGCTACTTATTGTTCCTTGACATTGATGCGTGCCTACTTGCCAAGCGTGACGATTCAGTGCACTGGCGCACGCTTGGCTGTAGGCTGTACGGGCGAGTCTGGTGACTCAACCTGCCCGACAGTGCGACTCAGAAATAAGACTGCATCTAAATCTGTGATCCTTTCTAATGATCAAGTCACAGATTCGACGCGCGTTGTTGTTGCCAAATAGTTGCCACTCACTCAGAAACCATGCGATTAGCAGGCACAATCTTGTGACCACTTCTGTACAAGGGAAGAGGTCAAACTATGGCTAGAGCACCATCCAAAGAGCAGCTACACAAGCGACGTGCACAGGCATGGAAGCTCAAACAGGAGGGTCACAGTCAACGCGACATTGCTAAGGAACTAGGCGTCTCACGACCAACGATCATACAAGACCTTGATCTGATGGAGCGTCTTGTGATGCACGCTGATGATGAGGTCATTGGTCGCAAGTCACTGCTGTCTGATGATGTGCATACATCAATCGTGCAGAAGGTGCAGGGTGGTATGCCTGTTTTGCCCGCAGGTAAGGCAGCCGGTGTGCATGAATCGACTATCTCTAAGTGGATGGATCGTGGTAGACGTGCTATCGAAACAGAGCAGGCCACTGGTCAGATCCCCCATACTGAGTGGCGATACATGAGACTCGTCTACGCAGTGAACAGAGCACAGGGACTCGACATCGAGCGCCAACTTGCACGGATAGACCAAGCAGGAGACACAGACTGGAAGGCTATCGCATGGAAGTTAGCCAAAGTCTACCGCGATGAGTTTGGCGATAAGCCAGTAGAAGTGACCACAACCGTGTCAGTCAACGTCGCCAACCTGGTGCAAGAGGCGAGGCAAATCGTACTCGCACATGAGACAGACACCAAGTTGTCGGCAGAGATTGCCCACCCTCCGGCACGTAACTACATAGACGGTAGTGCAAGTGACCTACCAGAGTGACCCTACAGCAAGCTACAGAGGCAGACAAATGGCTAAGAGTGATGACAAGTTGTATGACCAAGCTCAGGAACTGATCGCGAAAGCGAGGTCAGAGGCTGAGAGTGAGACACAGGATGTGCCTTCTGACCCGCCGAGTGAGGCTCCAAGCAGTGAACCTGAACTGTCCTTGCCGGTGGTTGACCTTGACACAGATCCCGACATCGTAGATATGCCACTGTCAGCCAACGAGTCAGACGATACCGAGTATCTAGAGTTTGAGGGTGACACTGCCGAGGTCATAGAACCGTCACAGCCAGTGCTCGCTAATGATCCTTTCCCTGATCAATCAGACAGTGACCTGGAAAGACTTCGTACAGTCACGCGCGAGGAAATCAGGAAGCTCAATGGTCACTTCGGGAGAACTAAGCAAGACTTGCGTGATGCGGCGGATAGGTCATACGAGTTGGCAAGACAGACGGTGGAACGTACTCTCACGCAGAATCTGACACGGTTTCTTGATCCGATGACGGTTGGCTATCCGCCGCAGTCGTATTTCACCGCGTGTATATGGCTGCTATTTGAGTCCGAGCATAAGCCCAAACTGTATGCCGCGATTGACAGTGCACAGACGATGCCGCCACCGTTCATAGAGGGTGCACCTACTCGGCCAGCTAATCAGGATCGATCACCGAACAGTAACGAGATTTCGTATTGGCATCGTGATGACCTGAC
This sequence comes from uncultured Solirubrobacterales bacterium, assembly GCA_963796885.1. Lineage (GTDB taxonomy): Bacteria > Actinomycetota > Thermoleophilia > Solirubrobacterales > Solirubrobacteraceae > Palsa-465. Next base: position 158,379 of record CAWCNP010000013.1, on the reverse strand, counting down.
AGTCCGCACGAAAGAGTTGGGTGCGCTGGTGAATCGTGTGACTCATACCTTGCAATGGCGGTTACAAATGCGTAAGGCAACTGTGGAGACTTCGCGCTTGGCTGAACTGGAGACACAACTAGGGATAGGGGTAGGTGCTAACGGGCAATGACTGACACACCGTTGAGTGAGCAGACGGGTAGGGAACTATTGGAAACCTTGCAGGCACAGAAGGAAGATGAGGAAAGACGCAGCCGCGAAGCGGCTGCACAAGAGGCACTAAAGAGTATGACTCCCGAGGAACAGGAAAAGGTCAAAGCATACGCAGCCTACACACGTATGTCACTGGCTGACTATATCCACTGGTCGCAGAGGCACTAGCCCACTGGCAGCATGAGCATTCACCCTGTCACTTTTGAGGACGCGCATATGTGGCATGGTACGAAGCGTGAGAACTTGCCGTCTATTGCTGTGAATGGTCTTGTGCCACATCAGCCGGGGTTGTGGCATGGTGGTGGCGTGGAGTCAGCATTACCGTTGCAGTGTGGTATTTACCTAACACCTGATCGGTCACTGGCTGAGCTAGTTGTCTATCGCTACTTTGGCTTCACCAGACAGACGTTAGGCGCGTTCTTGCATGAGTGGGCGATACTGCGAGTGGATGTGAGTGACCTCAAACTCTGGTGGAGTGATGAGGGCAAGGATTACCGGCACCTAGACACGATCACTCCTGATCGGATTACTTTCAAGAACCGGCCTCTAGGTGTGCCGTCACGACTGCGGAGAGAAATGTCGTGACGAGCCAGTTGCAGTGTGACTGTTGCCGACAGTCGGCAGAGACTCACTCAGTCATGCAGGGACCACTAGAACTGTACCTCTGTGACAGGTGCGCCGGTGACCCGTTCTTTGCTGATGCGGGTTTGCTGAGGTCAATGGATGACTTGCAGGCATTGTCACAAGACTATGTGCGCGAGCGTGGCATTGACACAAGTGGGAGTGAGTCACGAATCAAACAGGTTAACGCCCTGATGGCTGACGTTCACACACTTGTGTCAACGCACTACCCGGCAGTGATAGGTATGGGTGTGAGCCATATCACGGTTGCTTTCGGTGAGAGGATCGCTGCGAAGCTGGCATGGCATGGTCACAGCATGGATCTGAGGCAGCGTTACCCGGACAGTTTGCTCGCGTGTGCATGGTGGCTGACTGTCTCTGACGAGTTAGCCACACATCTGTGTCCGCTCCTGGTCCTGTCATCTGGTGGTGTCATCTGGCAGGTGCGTGCACAGGTATTAGGGCCAGCGTCAAACCCCACCATTGATCAGGTGCCGGGTGTGATGTTCAGAAACATACTTGCGATTCAAGCGCTCACCACGCGTTACCGCGCTGACATTCTAGATGTGTCGCAGAAGTTGGGGATAACACCGTTTGCCCGCGCGTACGGGCAGCTTACCGATCAGATACGTTTGAACAATTGGGGCATGTTGGATGGGCGACTGGTTGCGCTCGATCTGAACATGACAATGCGACGTGGTAGGGAGGTCGATAACTGCATCAAGTGGCTACAGGACCGTGACACTGATGTGAGTCTTGATCGAGCTATCACGCGACCACTCTTAGAGAATCTAACCACAACCACGAAGGGATAGGGCAACATGGCAAAGCAGCCACCTAATACACATACACCCGGTGTGACACCGAATCCGCAATCGTACAAGTTCGACAGTGCTACTCAGCCGGTGCGAGATACGACACCTAACGGCAATCTCCGACACGTGACACATAGTGTGGGTGCTCCGGGGCAGTCATCAACTCAGGCACCGCAGCAGAATCAACCAACCCCCTCACTTCGCACACCGAGAAAGTAACCGTCTGTCTTGTGCCTCTCACCTACCAATTGTCTGTGGATGCCCATACCTCGGACAGAGAGGTAACAAGAAGTGCGAGGTCTTTGCCCAAATACTCCCTCGCACTGATAGGTGAGGGTGTGAAGGTCACACAATGGGATAGTCACCACCGGAGGGCACAGTGGTGATCAAACGTGACTTTCCACCCTTGCCTATCCCGCTGGCGACACTGCTACGCATTACAGATGGTGCCGTGATCAGGGCACTGATTGAGGGACAAACACTAGACCCCTGCAAAGTGTCTCTGATGGCGGTTGACTATTCCGTGATCGGTCACTGTTACACCACAGCCAGGAAGGTCACAGCCACCCGGCCAGGGTGGCGTGTGGTGGTTGGTATGGCTGTGATTCATATTCTGGCCGGTCAGGCTGTGCCTCATGCGTGGGTGAGTGATGGCCGCAACCAGTGGGAAGTCACCTGGCCGGTCGTGGGGACTCAGTATATGGGTATGGTGCTGTGACCGTTCCGGTTCTTATTGATCTAGCGATAGCCAATGGTTGCACTAACCCTCCGGGCACATCAAAGATTCATGGAGACTCGCATTCTCGCTGTGTCGCTTTAGCCGGTCTGTGGCTGGCCGATCAGGTCAACTGCATCGATGTAGAATTTATCCTCACCTTCGCACAGTTGCATGACATCATGCGCGAGTCTGATGGCATAGACAGTTTGCACGGCAGGCGTGCGGGAGAGTTACTGAAACACTTAGCCAAGCATCCGGGCATACCGACCTTCGACCGTAAAAGTGACCGTTTCAACGCGCTGTACTACGCGATCAGCAAACACAACGTCATCCAAACCGCCAGTCTCTACCCTGACCCGATGGTTGGCATATGTTTGGATGCAGATAGACTCAACCTGTGGAGACTCGGCAAACGACCACAGCACAAGTATCTGACCACTGACATAGCTAAGACCGAGGCAGCCTCACACTATGGTAAGCAGTTGGCTGAATCTATGCACTATGGCACTGTGCCCGAATGGGATCAGATTGAGGCGATGGCTGTGGCTGCAAAAGTGATTGGTCACGGTTGACCTGTAGCACTTCACCAGTAGTGGGATCGCACTGAGGCTGGATCTGCGCATTACCCCGCCAGACCTCACAGGAGGCATCCTCAGCCACATCGAGCCTCAGCCTACGTCTACCCTACCTAGGAGCTTCGCTGCCCCGGAGGATGGCTCCTGTGAGGTCGATCCGCCAGGATGTGCTCACTCTGCTAGGCAACCTGGCGGATCACTTATGCCAACTGACCGCTAACTCACTGCTTCCATGACAGCTACATGCTCATCTGTGCCTAGATCCAGGTCCAACGCTTCACCCACACCCTCATCCATCAGGTGCACGTAAGTTCTGAGCGTGAACGCCGGATCGGAGTGTCCTAGAAGTGTAGACACTTGTTTCAGGTTCCGACCCTGAGCAAACAGCACACTGGCGAAGTAGTGCCGGAATGAATGCAAACCCGGTCGCCAGTCAAGCTCAGCAGCCTTCGCAGCCCTGTGGACAGTTTTCAGGATATTATTGTGATTGAACCTTTCACCTGTGCGGGTGGCAAACATGATTGCGTCGTCACCCTGCGCTGCACGTGCTTGCCACAGTTCTTGTGCGAGGTCAACAGAGAGCGGGATCGTGCGATAGCTGGCTTTGGACTTCAGTGGCACAATTTCCTGCGTGGCTTTGTTCCAACCACGCCTAATGCGAACAGTGGGATGGTCGCCAAATGTCACATCGCCCCACTCTAGTCCGAATAGTTCAGTTGCCCGCACACCAGTGGATGCGAGAATTTGAACATCAACTGATAGCGATCAGGGATGTGTTCCATCACTCGCACTAGCTCAGAGTGTGTGGGTGCCTTAGCGTGTGACTCGTCATCACCCACAGGCTTACTGGCTAGGCGCATGTTCGTGGCCGGATCACTGCGAATGTCCTCATCATCGTATGCAGTGGCAAAGAGACTTTTCACTACGGCAAAGTTCTTTTTCACACTGGCGGGTGCGAGGTTGTGTTTGACCTCTAGGTGCTTGATGTACTTCCGCACCAGCTTACGGTCAATGTCACACAGACGGTATCTCTCAAAGAACGGGATAGCCAACCGTTCTAGTGAATCCGCATAGAACATGCGAGTGGCTTTGCTCACATTATGGTTACTGATCCACTCGTGAGCGTAGTCCGCAAACCATGTTTGCGATGGTGGCTTAGTGTCACCAACCACTGTCTCACTTTTGAACCTGACAGCTTCATCGAGCGTTTTGAACGCTCTTTTGTGTTGCTTCCCGCGATGCCTCCACGCGACTACAAAGCGTGATCCGCGCCGGTATACACCCGGATGGTTGCGGACCTTGATCATCGGCGGTTGTTTGGGCTTGACCGATGATGTGGATGTGGTACTTTGAGAGTGCACTTTTGACCTCCTATTCAAGTCTTAGTGCGTGCCCCTCGGTTGTGATCGCAACCGGGGGGCGTTTTTGTGGGCAGATCTGATCCGAGTTCTGTGGTCGGATCTTGTGAGGGATTCTAGTGATGTGTTGCCATTTATGCTGCCGAGTGATGATTCTTGTGATATCTCAAAAACTAGATCACTTGTGAGATAGTTGGTCTTTCCAGGGAAATTATAGCAAGCCCGCCGGGGGACTCGAACCCCCAACCCCTTCATTACAAATGAAGTGCTCTGCCAGTTGAGCTAGGCGGGCGTGGCTGAAGTGTCGCAGGCGGTGGGCCGAGCGCCGCGCCCCCGGGCTGCCGGGAGGGTGGCTGGGGAGCCGGCGGCTGGCACACCAGGGCCTTCGCATGCACAGGGCCTTCGCACAAAGACTCCCGAACGACGGCTACGTCAAGAGGCCCTGGCCGGCGCCGGCCGCCCGCCCGCCAGCTCGCGCTCCCACCACTCGAGCATGTCGCGCATGGTCTGCTCGAGCGGGATCTCGGGCCGCCAGCCGGTGACGGCGGTGATCCGGTCGTTGGCCCCGCACAGGTCCATGACCTCGTGGGCGCGGACGCGCGCCGGATCCGTCACCTGCTCGACCTCGATCGGCGCGAGCAGATCGGCGAGCAGCGCGACCTGCTCGGCCGCCGACACCGAGCGCCCGGAGCTGACGTTGTAGGCGCCTGGCTCGGCGCGCGAGGCCAGCAGGCGATAGGCGCGCGCGACATCGCGCACGTCGGTGAAGTCGCGGCGCGTGGCCGGACTGCCGGTGACGATGCTCACCTCGTGAACCCCGTGCCGTCGTGCCTGAGCACCCTGCTGCGCCACCGAGGACATGATGAACATGGGGAGCTGACCCGGGCCGGCGTGGTTGAACGGCCGGACGCGCACGATGTCCAGCGCAAAGGCGTCGGCGTACACGCCGGCCAGCATGTCGCCGGCGCACTTCGAGACGGCGTACGGGTTGGCGGGGTTCAGCCGAGCCTCCTCGGGGATGGGCAGGCGCTCCGGCACCCCGTACACCTCGCACGAGCTGACCCAGACCACGCGTGCGCTGGGCGCTTCGTGGCGCACGACCTCGAGCAGGTGGGTGGCGCCGGCCACGTTGTCCTGAACCGTCCGCGCCGGCTCCTGCCACGACCGTCCCACGGAGCTGAGCGCGGCCAGGTGATAAACGACCTCGGGCCGGAAGGCGCGCACCGCCGCGCGCACCGCGTCGCCGTCGGTCAGGTCCAGGGCCCGAGCCTCGCCAGCTCCATCGGGTATGCGGCCCGTGCGCGAGATTCCCAACACCAGGTCACCGGCATCGGTACACGCGCGCGCGAGGTAGCCGCCGGCGAAGCCCGAGGCGCCGGTGATTAATGCCCGCAAACCCTAGGGCGCCTGCTCGACCGAGACGGCGTAGTCGAGCGGGCTGTTGCCATTGCTCGAGAAGTCGGTCTCGGACACCAGCGGCGCCGGCTCGGGTGCGGCATTCACGCGGCGCTCGAGCTCGCCCAGCACGAGGCCGAACAGCAGGTGCCGCCAGGTTGCCTGGGCGAAGGCGCGGCGATTGCCGGCGAACTTCGGCAGCTCGGCGCGCGCTGGATGAAAGCGGTCCGACAGCAGGCCCAGCGGCCACAGGGCCAGGTGCTCGCTCAGCGCCACGACGGGACCGCGCAGGATGGGCGGGAGCGGGAGGGCGGGCGCGATGTTGGCGTAGATCGCGCCGAAGGCGGCCCCGTTCTGAAGGTGCAGGGCCAGGCCGGCGGGGTACCAGCCCTCGCCCCGGCGCACCGCGCGACCGAGCCACTCGATGTCGTCGAAACCACTGCCGAAGGCGACTTTGTCGAGCGGCTGCTGCACCGCCCACACCGCCGCGGCGACCGCGCCGCAGACGGCTCCCCTCAGCGTGCGCGTGCTGTCGATGCCCGTGCTCAAGACACGCAACTGTAACGGGCGCGACCAGAACGGGTACGCCTCTGTGAGATGAGTCACGAAGTGCTGCATCGCCGTACCCGCGAGCACGGAGCCAATCCATTCGTCTACTGGCTCACCCGAGCCCTGATGCAGCCGTTCTTCCACATCTACTTCCGGCTCTCCCGGATCGGGCGCGAGCACATTCCCGCCGAGGGCGCGGTGATCGTGGCCGCCAACCATCGCAGCTTCCTGGATCCGTTCGTGATCGCGACGATGGCCCGTCGGCCGATGTACTACGTGGCCAAAAAGGAGCTGTTCAGGAACCGGCTGCAGGCATGGATCCTCAACGCCCTCGGCGCATTCCCCGTCGATCGGGGGACCGGCGACGGCGAGATGATCGACACGGCCAAGGCGATCCTCGCTCGCGGGGACATCGTCTTGATCTTCCCCGAGGGGACCCGTATCCGCCCCGGCTCACTGGGCAAGCCCAAGCGGGGGGTGGGGCGTCTGGCCCTGGAGACCGGCGCCCCCGTCGTGCCCGTCGCCGTGATCGGCACCGAGGCGGTCAGGCGAGGATGGCGAATCCGCCCGCATAAGGTCCGGATACGTGCCGGGCGAGCGCTCCGCTTCCCCCAGGTGGAGGATGCGTCGCCGGCGCTGGCCACCGCCGTCACGGACCGCATCTGGCCCTGCGTGATGCTCCAGTGGGAGTGGCTGGGCGGCCTGCCGCCGATCCGCCGCGCCGCCGTCATCGGCGCTGGGACCTGGGGCACGAGCCTGGCGGTGTCCCTCTCGCGCGCCGGCTTCGACGTCGACCTCGGCTGCCGCACGGTGGAGCAGGCCGCGGACTTGACCGCCAGTCAGGAGAACGCCTCCTACCTTCCCGGCGTCAAGCTTCCCGACGCCGTTCGCGTGATGCGCGCGTCGGAGCTCGAGCTGGGCGGTCACGATCTCGTGTGCCTGGCCGTCCCCGCACGCGCCCTCCCGGCGGCGCTCGCCGCACATGGCGAGCGGATTCCGCATCGCGCGGGACTGCTGGTGCTCTCAAAAGGACTTGTGCCGCCACTCGGAACCGTGCCCTCCGCATTTGCCGCCGAGCGGTGTCGGGCTCGCGCGGTCGCCGTGCTCGGCGGCCCGTCGCACGCCGGTGAGGTGCTCGAGCATGGCGCCTCGGTCGTGCTGGCCTCCCTCGATCAGGGATTCGCCGGCCAGCTTGCCGACGCGCTCCTCAGCGCCGGCCTCGACGTTTCCATCAGCCAGGACGTCACCGGGGTCGAGCTGGCGGGCTGCGCCAAGAACGCTGCCGTTCTGGCTGCCGCCGCTGCCTCGATCGCGGGGCCGAACATCGCCGGCGCCGCCGCGGGCAAGGTCTTCGCCGAGGTCGATGCACTGGCGCGCGCCCACGGCGGCCGCCCAGAGACGTTCGCCGGCCTGGCCGGCGCCGGGGACCTGGTGGCGACGGTCACCTCGGCCGGCTCGCGCAATCGCCGTGCAGGTGAGCTGCTCGCCCAGGGCGTCCCCGGGTCGGAGATCTCGGGTGCCCTCGGTCAGGCCGCCGAGGCCGTCGACTCGGTGCCGCTGCTGGCCAGCGCGGCCCGCGACGCCCATCTCGACACGCCCGCGCTCGAGAGCCTGGCCGCGCTGGTCGAGGGCCGAATCGAACCCGAGCGCTGGACGGCCGGGGTGAGCGCGCCGCGCCGGCGCAAGCGCACGCGACCCGTCAGAGCGGCGTAGGCTCCCATGCGGTGGAGGAGCTACCCAAGACCAAGGCCGAGCTTGACGCGCGTTTCACCGAGCTGTATCGCGCCCACCTGCGCGATGTGTACTCGTACAGCTACTACCGCGTCGGCAACCACCACGACGCCGAGGACCTCACCGAGCAGACGTTCCTGCAGGCCTACCGCCACTTCGAACGGGCGCTGCGCGAGTCGGGCGGTCGCCCCCTGCGTCCGTGGCTCATCCGCATCGCGCACAACCTGGCAGCGAACTTCTACCGTGATCGCTCGCGCAAGCCGGAATCGGCGATCGAGGACGCCGGCATGATCTCCTCACCGCACACCACGGAGTCGCTGGTCGAGGGCCGCGAGGAGCTGAACACCATCCTCAAGGGAGTGCAGCAGCTGCCCGATGATCGTCGTGAGGCACTGATCATGCGCTTCGCGCTGGGCATGGACAACCGCGAGATCGCACGAGCCCTGGGGCGAACCGACGGGGCGACCAAGGTCCTGCTGCACCGCGCGATCAGGCAGCTCGAGGGAATGGTCGGCGAGGCCGCGGAGGTCGAGAGCAAATGAGCACGGGCGCCCACGACTTCGAGGCTCTGCTCCGCGAGGCGCTGACGCCGGTCGACCCGCCGGCCGACCTGGCCGACCGGCTCGAGGTGACGCTGGTCAATCTCACCGAGCTGGCCCAGGAGGAGCTCGAGGCGTGGGAGATGTCCGCGATGCGCGACCCGCGAAACTGGGTCAGACCCGCCGCGGCGGCAGTGGTCGGCGCGACGGCCGGGACCGCACTGGTCGTGCTCCGCGTGCGCAGCCGCCACCGGTCGCGCCAACAGCAGTCAACGGGCCTGCTCGAACTCGCCGGGCGGACGGTCCACGACGTCACCGTCGAGGCGCGGCGGATCCTCCCGCATCGCTGACCCGGCGCGAGAGCCTGCACTCGCCGGGGCGATAGTCGCCCGTTGATAGCGTGGTTAGGGCGATGGAGCACTGTTACCGACATCCCAATCGAGAGACTGGAGTCTCGTGTTCGTCGTGCGGTCGCCCCATCTGTCCGGACTGTATGACGCCGACGCCGGTGGGCATGCGGTGTCCGGAATGCTCGCGCGAGCGCACCCAGGTCAAGACGATTCGCTCGGCCCCCACGGCACCCGTGGTGACGATGACGCTGATCGCCATCAACGTTGTCGTGTTCCTCGCCGAGACCGCCTCAGGCGCCTCGCTCGGCGGCGGGGGCGGCGGCACGATCTACGAAAAAGGAGCGCTGTTCGGCCCGCTGATCGCCCAGCAGAACGAGTACTGGCGGATCGTCACGGCGGGCTTCCTGCACGACGGCGTCTTCCACATCTTCGTCAACATGCTCTCGCTGTATTTCGTCGGCATGGTGCTCGAGCCGGCAATCGGACGGCTTAACTTCGGGGCGATCTACTTTGCATCGCTGCTCGCCGGATCATTCGGCGCACTGCTGTTCCAGCCGGGCATCCCGACAATCGGCGCGTCGGGAGCGATCTTCGGGATCTTCGGGGCGCTGATCGTCGTCGCCCACGCGCGGGGGATCCCGATCTGGCAGAGCGGACTGGGGTTCTGGCTCATCCTCAACCTGATCATCTCCTTCAGCTTCACCGGCATCTCGGTCGGGGGCCATCTGGGCGGACTGGCGGCCGGACTCGTAGGTGGCTGGCTGGTCGTCGAGGTCGGGGAGCGCCGCCGTCAGCGGGCGGTGGCGCTGGCGGGGATCGCGCTGATCGGGGTGCTGGGCGTGGTCGGCGCCATCGCCGTCGCCGGCGGCCACGGGATCGCCCCGCACGGCATCGGCTTCACCGGCTGAGCAACGAGTCGTACAGGGCGTCAATGGCGTCCCGCAAGCGACTGCGCGCGAACCGCTCGCGGACGTCGGCGGCCGCGGCGACGCCAAGCCGCGCTCGCTCGATGGGGTCATCGATCAGCTCGCCGGCGACGCGCGCCAAGGCTGTCGCGTCGCCGGGAGCGATGAGGCGGCCGGTATCGCCGTCGCGAATGATCTCGGGCAGTCCGCCGTGGTCGCTGGCCACGACCGCGCATCCGGCGGCCGCGGCTTCGATGGCCGCTCCCGGGAGCGGGTCGGGAGCCGTGGAGGGAACCGCGACCACGTCGGCGGCGCCGTACACGGTCTCCACGTCCTCGCGGAAGCCAAGCATGTGCAGGCGCTCGCGCACGCCGAGCGAGTCGGCCAGCTCGAGCACGCGCTGGGTGCGCTCCTCGGACCCGGGCCACGCCTCGCCCGCCAGTAACCCGATCGCGCCGCGCTGGCTCAGGGCGGGGGCAGCCAGCGCCCGCACGAGCACGTCCTGGCCCTTCCAGTCAGAGATCCGGCCGAGGACGGCGATCGCCGGCGGGTCGGTGCTGAGCCCGAGCGCCGCGCGGGCGGCGGCACGCGACCCCCTGCGCACCTCGACAGCCAGCCCGTCGGGGATGACCTGGACCGGGTCCCGCGGCCTGAACTGAGCCGCCGTGGCGTGCGAGACGCAGGGCAGGACCCGAGCGCTGGTGAGGATCTGGCGGTAGGCCGGCCAAGCACGCCCGAAGCGCGAATAGATCTCGCGCACGTGCCAGACGTGCGGCACCCGTGCCACCAGCGCGGCCGCAGCACCCCCCAGCACCACCGAGGTGTTCGAATGCACGAGCTCGACACCACGCTTGCGGATCAGCGTCGTCAGGCCTCCCGCATCGCGGACCGCGGCGTTGACCATCGCCGTCAATCCGCGCGGGTTGGTCATGCCCCGCCGGATGACGCTGACCGGCCTGACAAGCACCTCGACGCCAGCGGCCTCCAGGTCGATCCCCAGTTCGCCCTGGGTTGGGAGCACGACGATCGGCTCGTAGTGCTCCCGATCGAGCCCGGTGGCGATGAGGTACAGCTGACGATCGGCGCCATAGCGTCCGCTCGAGGAGTGGACGAGCAGGACGCGTCGGATGCTCAGAGCTGCACCGCGAGTGCCGGAGCCGGCGCCTGGTCGAACAGCTCGGGGTGGAGGATGTGCGCCAGCAGCTCGAGGCCGTCGACGATTCGGGGACCCGGCCGGGAGAAGTATGACGCCGCGTCGACGGCCACCACCTCGCCGGCCCCGACGGCCGCGAGCTGGCCCCGGTGCATTTCGGCCTCGCGGTGAGCGATTTCCGCGTCATAGCCGCACGGCATCACGATGACCACGTCTGGCTGCGCCGCCCCGACCTCGTCCCACGAGAGCTGTTCGGACTTCTCCCCGACGAAGCCGAGGACATCCTGGCCGCCGGCGTACTCGATGAGCTGGGGGATCCAGTGCCCGGCGGCAAACGGGGGATCCAGCCACTCCAGCGCGGCCACGCGCGGGCGGCGGGCTCTGCGGACCGCCACGCGCACGCGATCGATCCGCGCCGCGGCGTCCTTGACCAGCTCGGCCGCGGCGTCGCGGCGATCGGTCGCCTGGGCCAGCGTGCCGGCGTCGCCGAGGACCTCGCCCACCGTGCGCGGGTCGAGCGAGATGACGCGGGGATGCGATTCGATCTCCTCGGCCACTGCGCGGACATCGTCGTAGGAGACGGCGCACACCGAGCACAGTGCCTGGGTGACGATCAGGTCGGGGCGCAGGTCGTGCAGGGTGTCGGCGTCGAGCTCGTAGATCGAATCACCGGCCAGCGTCAATTCCTTGACCGCGGCGTCGATTTCGGCCGAGCTCAGGCCTGGAGGCAGCACGTCGCGCGTGATTTTGGGTAGCTCGCGCGCCGCCGGCGGGTAGTCGCACTCATGGGTGACGGCGATAAGGTCGGCGCCCAAGCCAAGCGCAAACAGCATCTCAGTCGCCGATGGAACAAGGCTGACGATTCTCATCAAAGGAGAACGATATGACAGAGCTGCTCACCGACGACGACGTGAAGGCCCGACTCGAGGCTTCCGAGTGGTCTCGCGAGGGCGATGAGATCTTTCGCGAGTGGAAGTTCGAGGACTTCGTCGCGGCCATCGCCTTCGTCAACCGGGTGGCTGACGCGGCCGAGGCGGCCAACCACCACCCCGATATTCTCGTCCACGGCTGGAACAAGGTGAAGCTGTCGGTCACCAACCACTCCGCCGGCGGCCTGACCGACGCCGACTTCGCCCTGGCGAGGACCGTGGACGGGCTCGCCTAGAGCACTAGGTCGAGGTGACCAGGTAGATCTTGTTCTGGCTCGGGACCGAGGCCCACAGGCCGCTGCTGTCGACGGCCAGGTGACCGGGCTGGGCGTGGAACTGGATCGTGGTGACGGCCTTGTTGTTCTGTGCCCCCGCGGTGGCGACGCGTACGACGGTCTGGTCGCTCTTCGAACCCACCCAGATCAGGTGCTTGGGTTCGAAGGAGGCGATATCCGGCAGAGGGTCGGCGATGTGGAACTCACGCGGATGCTCGGCGTAGGTCCCATTGATGGCGACATTCGGGCTGGTCCGCGGATCGACGCGGGTCAGCGTGCCCGACGCCGCCGCGAACCACACCCCGTTGCTGTGGCCGACGGCGACTGTGTTGGCCGGTAGCTGCGGCGCCTTCAGCATGGGTTTTCCGCTGTCGTCGAGGGCGCTGAGCGTGCCGTCGGGCGAGGCCACCCACAGCCGGCCGTAGGCCTCGCCCATCGCCCCGACGGGATTGGGGGCCGTGATCGTCGACGCGGTCAGCGTTTTCGAGTTGATGCGAGCGATGCTCGCGGAGTCGGTGGCGGCAACCCACACGGCGTCCGGGCTGACGGCCAGCAACGCCGGACTCAAGCTCAGGGAAACCTGCCGCGCACGGGTCCCGTTGGTGTTGAACACGACGACCGCGTTGGGCGAGGTCTCGGCCACCCACACCTTCCCGGTCGGATCCTCGGCCACATCGGTCGGGTGGCCCGGCGTGGCGAAGGTTGTTGTCGCTCCGTTCGTCCCGACGCGCCGGACCCCGTCGCTCGTTGTCACCAGCACGGTCGACCCCTCGCCCCACATCGGACCCGGGTCACTCCCCGAGGGCAGCGCGATCGACTTGATGCTCACGGGGCTGCCGCTGGCGGTCGGCGCCGCGGCCCCCCCGCCACCGCCCGAGCTCAGGACGATGATGGCCACGATCCCGATGATCAGCCCGACCGGGATCGCCAGCAACAGCGGCGAACGGTGCTTTCGCGGGGGTTCGGTGGGGCCGGTCGGGGCAGTCGGGGCGCTGGGGGCGCGACGGCCCACCGCGGTCGGTCCGGTGGGTGCAGGCGCGGGGGGCGCCAGCGCGGTTGGCTCCTCGGCGGGCGCCAGCTCGGTGGGCTGGTCAACCGGCGCGAGCTCGGTCGCCCCCTCGGCCGGGACAGGCGTGGTCGGCGCGCCATCGGCGTCGACCACCGTCTCATTGGTTGGCAGCGCCAGCAAGGTGTCCGTCGTCCGTTCCTCATCGAGCGCGCTTCCCAGCGCGGCGGATAGCTCGGCCGCCGAGGCGAAGCGGTCCTCGGGGCGCTTGGCCATGGCGCGCTCGGCGACGTCGGCCAGGCGCTCGGGAACGTCGGGGACCTCGCTGCGCACCGACGGCGTGGGGTCGTTCATGTGCGCGTACATCTTCATCAGCTCGGTTGGCCGATTGAACGGCACGTGACCGGTGAGCGCCTCGTACAGCATGCAGCCGAAGGCGTAGATGTCCGAGGCCGGCGTGCCCCTGCCGCCCTCGATGCGCTCGGGCGAGGTGTAGTCGATCGTGCCGACAAGCACACCGGTGCGCGTGACCGCCATATCGCCGCTGGTCCGGCGGGCGATCCCGAAGTCGGTCAGGTACACGTGCTCGTCGGCCTCATCCTCGCCGCGAGCGATCAGCACGTTGGCGGGCTTGACGTCGCGGTGCACGAGGCCACGGCGGTGGGCGGCCGACAGGGCCGAGGCGACCGGCCGAAGCAGGCGCACCGCGGGCCCGGGCTCGAGCCGGCCGTTCGAGGTGATCATCTCGCGCAGGTCGGTGCCGTCGACCCAGCGCATGATCAGGTAGAGCGTCCCCTCGAGCTCCCCAGCCTCGTAGACGGGAATCACGTTCGGGTGCTCGATCGAGGCGGCGATCTGCCACTCCCGCTGGAAGCGTTCGCGGAACGCCTCGTCCTGAGCGAGCTCGGGAGCGATCGCCTTGACGGCGACGGGTCGGCGCAGCGCAATCTGCGTCGCGCGATACACGACTCCCATCCCGCCCCGCCCGGCAACCGCCTCGAGGCGGCAACCCGCGATCGTGGACCCCAGGGTGAGGTCAGCCATGACCGCTGTTTATACCGGTCGGCAGAGGTACGATCGGTCGCGCGATGTCAGATACCCCGGTCCAGAGCCCGCGCGAGCTCAAGGCCCAGATCGAAGCCGAGCGCGCCGGCGTGCCGTTTCTGATCTACCGCGACGGCGGCGGAGAGCAGCAGATTGTCGACCTGGGCGGCGATCGGGAGCAGGTGACGGTCGGGCGCGCCGACTCGGCGGACATCGTCCTGGACTGGGATACCGAGGTCTCGAGGCTACACGCGGAGCTGGGCCGGATCGGACGCGACTGGACGGTGTCCGACGATGGACTGTCGCGCAACGGCACGCATGTCAACGGGGAGCGGGTGATCGGCCGGCGCCGCCTCGAGGATGGCGACGTGCTGCGCTTCGGTCAGACGAGCGCCATCTTTCGCCAGCCCATGACCGTCCAGGTGACCGAGACCGTGGTCGCCTCCGACGTGCTCGATCGCGCGAGCCTGTCCGACGCCCAGCGCCGGATTCTGCTGGCTCTGTGCCGGCCCTTCAAGGAGGCCAGCGGGTACGTGACTCCCGCCACCAACCAGCAGATCGCCGACGAGCTGTTCCTCAGCATCGATGCGGTCAAGACGCATCTCCGGGCGCTGTTCGGCAAGTTCGGGATCGAGGATCTGCCCCAGAACCAGAAGCGCGTGCGCCTGGTCGAACTGGCGCTGAAGAGCGGCGTCATCACGCCGCGAGATCTGTAGAAAAGACCCCGAGGACGGGTCCCCCGGCTGCTACCGTTCGCCGCGTCGGTTCATGAGCGACGACGATCCATCCCGAAGTAGCAGCGCGCGCGACGTGGACCGCGCGGCCCGGACGGAGAGCAGCGGCCCCTGGCAGGCAGGCCGCATCGTCAGCCAGCAGTGAACGTTCTGTTCATCATCCTGACCGGGCTCCTGGTCCTGGTGAACTCGTTCTTCGTGATCGCCGAGTACGCGCTCGTGCGCTCGAGGCGAACCCGTCTGGAGACGATGGCCGACGAGGGGCTGCGCGGAGCTCGCCTGGCCCTGCGCCAGATCGACGACATCGGCGACTACATCGCGGCCTGCCAGGTCGGCATCACGATGGCTTCGATCGCCATCGGTGCGCTGGGCGAGCCGGCCATCGCCCACGTGCTGGAGCCGGTGTTCGGACCCGCCCTCGGCCACGCTGCGGCGGTGGTGATCTCGGTCGTCATCGCCTACCTGCTCATCACCGTGGCCCAGAGCATCATCGGCGAGATCGTCCCCAAGCTCTACACGATCCAGCACGCCGAGGGCCTGGCGCGCCGGATCGCCCGGCCTCTGCAGTTCTTCCGCCTGCTGTTCCACCCCTTCATCATCGTCCTGAACTCGGCCTCCAACGCGATTCTGCGGATGTTGGGGACCGACCCCGACGCCGAGCCCGAGGGCGGGACCCCGGAGGAGCTCAAGCGGATCATCGCCGAGTCCCAGACCGGGGGCCAGATCGACATCGGCGAAGCGAGCATGCTCACGGGTGTATTTCATCTGCACGAGCAGGAGGCTCGTCAGGTGATGACGCCGATCCCTGCCGTGGTCACCGTCGATGTGGCCGAGGACGTCGAGGCGGCGCTGCGACGGTGCGTCTCCACCGGGCACTCGCGCCTCGTGGTCACCGAGGACGAGAACAAGGACCGCGTCAAGGGCATCGTCCACGTCAACCAGCTCGTGAAGCTGATGATGAACAAGGGCATGAAGGCGAACTTCGCCGGCCTGGTCCGGCCGGCGCCGCTAGTGCCCGAGACCAAGCCGCTCGATGACCTGCTCGCCGATCTCCAGCGCGAACGGACCGAGCTGGCGATCGTGATCGACGAGTATGGGCGCACGGCCGGGATCGTGACCACCGAGGACATCATCGAGGAGGTGGTGGGGGAGATCTCCGACGAGACCGACCCCGCCGGCGGGGCCGTGCGGCGCCTGGCCAACGGCGATTGGTTCGTCCGCGGCCACGTCGCGATCACCGACCTCACGGACTACGGGCTCGATCTGCCCGTCGATACCGACGCCTACAACTCGGTCGGCGGTTTCGTGTTCGCCCAACTCGGGCGGCTACCCAAGCGCGGCGACCAGATCGCCGCCAACGGCTACTCGATCCGCGTCGAGTCGGTCCGGCAGAACCGAATCGAGGCGGTGCGAATCAGGCAGCGCCGGGCCGCTGCGACGTCGGGGTCCTAGTCCCGACACGCGTTCGCGACATTCGTTACATTTACGCGAGATTCACAACCGGGCGTGGCCGCAACCGCCACGCGCTCCCGGTGGTTGAATGAGGAGAGACTGAAGCCGGCCCGCGCGGGCCGGCTTCGGCAGTTCTGGGCGGCCGCGCGATTGCTGAGGGCAAAAAAAGAGCCGGCCCGCTGGGGACGGGCCGGCTCGTGCTTCTGGGGAGGAGGTGCTGCTATGAGGTACGTCGCGACGCGAAGTCTGTACTCCGGAGATGAATAGGTCCTAAATCCTGCGGACGACGTACATAAGAGCGCGAGCTACGAGTAGCTGAAGAAGCCCTGCCCGACCTTGCGCCCCGTCGAGCCGGCCTCGATCAGCTCACTCACCCGCGCGGGCACGGGAATCGAGAGCGCCTCGCCGATCGCCTTGGACACATCGAGCCCGACCAGATCGAGCAGCGCCAGCGGCCCCATCGGCATGCCGGCGCCGAGTTTCATGCAGTTATCGATGTCCTCGGGATCCATGCCAGTCTCGACCAGCAGGTCGACGGCGCTGAACAGGTACGGGAACAGCAGGCGGTTGACGACGAAGCCGGGGATGTCGGGCACCTCCACCGGCGTCTTGCCGAGCGCCTCGCACAGCGCCCGCGACCGCTCGCGCGTCTGCGCCGAGGCGTCGGGCGGGAACGCGAGCTCGACCAGCTTCATCCGGGGAACCGGGTTGAAGACATGGAGGCCGGCGAACCGCTCGGGCGAGCCGCTGGCGGCGGCCAGCTCGGCGATCGAGAGCGACGAGGTCGTCGTTGCGATCACGGCGTCCGCCCCCGCGTGGGGCACCAGCTCGCCCAGATCGGCCAGCACGGCGGACTTGTGGCCGTGATGCTCGATCACCGCCTCGACCAGGTAGGTCGCGGCCCGCAGCTCGTCGATATCGGTGACCACGCGCACCCGCTTGGGGTCGCCGCCGCTCTCGGCCAGCTTCGCGCACGCCTTGTCGATCGTGTTCCTGGCCCGCTGGGCCGATTGCGCTGACCGAGCCCAGAGCAGGACCTCGCCGTGACAAGCGGCGGTGGCGGCCAAGCCGCACGCGATCGTGCCCGAGCCGGCGATGCCAAGTCGCTCGTTCATGGCCGGGTACAGTACGGGACCGTTCATTTAGATGCGCTTGACCAAGGAGATACCCAATGTCCGAAGGCCGTGAGGTCGTCATCGTCGAAGCCGCGCGAACACCCATTGGTCGCGGGCATCTCGAGAAGGGCTACTACAAGGAGACCCACCCCAACCAGCTGCTGGGTGCCGCCTACCGGGCGGTGATCGAGCGCGCCGGGATCGAGCCCGGGCAGGTCGAGAACGTGATCTCGGGCTGCGTGGCCCAGTTCGGCCCCCAGGGCCTCCACGTGGGGCGCAACGCCTGGCTCGAGCAGGGCTTCCCGGTCGAGACCTCGGCGACCACGATCGATCTCCAGTGCGGCTCGGCGCAGCAGGCGGTCAACCTGGCGGCGTCCCAGATCGCCGCCGGCGTCCACGAGATCGTCATCGGGGGCGGGGTCGAGCACATGGGCAAGCTCCCGTTCGCGGCCACGATGAAGACCCAGCAGGAGTTCGGCTTCGCCTTCACGCCCGAGCTCATGGCCCATCACAACATTGTCGGTCAGGGGCTCGGGGCGGAGATGATCGCCGAGGAGTACGAGATCCCCCGGCCCGAGCTCGACGAGCTCGCCCTGCGCTCGCACCAGCTGGCCCACCGCGCCACCGAGGAGGGCCGCTTCGAGCGCGAGATGATCCCGATGCGGGTCAACGGCGACACGTACGTCGCCGACCAGGGCATCCGCCCCGACACCAACCTCGAGGCGCTCAGCCAGCTGAAGACGGTGTTCAAGCCCGATGGGGTGATCACCGCCGGCAACTCCTCGCAGATCTCCGACGGTGCCGCCGCGGTACTGCTGATGAGCGCGGCCAAGGCCAGCGAGCTTGGCCTCCGGGCGCGGGCCAAGATCTACGACCAGACGACGGTTGGTTGCGACCCGGTGAAGATGCTCGAGGGTCCGATTCCCGCGACCCAGAAGCTGCTCGACCGCAACTCGATGACGATCGACGACATCGACCTGGTCGAGATCAACGAGGCCTTCGCGCCCGTCGTGGCCGCCTGGCGGCGCGTCCACAACCCCGATATGGACCGCGTCAACGTCAACGGTGGCGCGATGGCGCTGGGCCACCCGCTCGGGTCGACCGGTGCGCGCCTGATCACCACCCTGCTCCACGAGATGGAGCGCTCCGACAAGGAGATGGGGCTGGTGACGATGTGCTGCGGTGGCGGCCTCGGGACCGGGACGCTGATCCAGCGGGTCTAGATGGTGTTCCCGGGGCGTGCATGCACGCCCCGGCCGGGCGGCGCATGCGCCGCCCGGGGCCCGGCCGCATGCGGCCGGGCCTTAATTAGCCTGCTCGGTGGGCCGGATCAGCACCTCGTTGATCGCCACGTGCCGGGGCCGGGTGACGATGTAGGCGATCGTCTCCGCGATGTCGTGGGCAGACATTCGCTCGAGCGTCCCGATCCGGCCTCCGATCACCTCCTGAATCTCGGGACGGTTGTGCGAGACGAGCTCGGTCTCGACCGCTCCCGGCTCGATCAGGCCCACGCGGACGTGCCGCCCGGTCACCTCCTGGCGCAGGGACTCGCTGAACGCGCCCACGCCGTGTTTGGTCAGGTTGTAGACGCCGCTGCCCATTCGCACCTGGCGCCCCGCCGCCGAGCTCACGTTGACCAGGTCGGCCACCCGCCGCGGCGCCTCCTCGGCCGCGCGCAGCAGATGGGGAAGCGCGGCGTGAGCGCAGTACAGAAGGCCGAGGACGTTGATGTCGACCATCCGCTGCCACTCCTCGAGCGGGGCGTCGACGATCGGGCCGAGCAGCATCACGCCGGCGTTGTTGATCAGGATGTCGAGACGGCCGAGCTCGGACGCGGTCCGCTCGACGGCCTGCTCGGCCTGCGGCTGATCGGTCACGTCGGCGGTGATCGCCAGCGCGCGATCGCCGATCTGATCGGCGATCGCTGCCAGCCGGTCGGCCCGCCGGGCGACGATGGCAACCGCGGCACCCCGCCGCGCCAGCTCGAGCGCAGTCGCTTCGCCGATTCCGCTCGAGGCGCCAGTGACGAGGGCAACGGTTCCTTCGAGTTCATTGGTCATGTCACCATTAATAGATGGTCCGAGCCGCCCGCCTCAAACAGCACGGCGCGCCGCTGGAGATCGAGCCGGTCGAGCCGCCTCAGCCGAGCGACGGCGAGGCTCTCGTTCAGCTCGCGTTCGGCGGCGTCAATCCGGTCGATCGCTACGTGGCCGAGGGCCGTGTGGCGCCCGACGGCCCGCTGCCCCGAACCCTCGGCGCCGAGGCCTCGGGATGGCTGAACGGCCTGCCCGTGCT
The DNA here is from genome assembly GCA_963796885.1 of uncultured Solirubrobacterales bacterium. Taxonomy (GTDB): domain Bacteria; phylum Actinomycetota; class Thermoleophilia; order Solirubrobacterales; family Solirubrobacteraceae; genus Palsa-465. Next base: position 138,628 of record CAWCNP010000013.1, on the reverse strand, counting down.
GGTGTTCGGAGACGGCCTCGGCGCGGCGCGGGACGGCGTGTGGGCGGAGGCGGCGGTCGTCCCGATGACGGCGGTGTTCGAGCTGCCCGACGGGGTGGACCTGCGCGACGCGGCCGCCATGGGCGTGGCCGGTCTGACCGCATGGAACGTCGTCCACGGAGTCGCCCACGTGACCGGCGAGGACCGCGTGCTCGTGCTCGGTGCCTCGGGAGGCGTGGGCAGCATGATCGTGTCGCTGGCGGCCGCGGCGGGCGCCACCGTGTGGGGGCAGACGGGTTCGCAGGACAAGGCGTCACTCGTCCGCGAGCAGGGAGCCGAGGCGGCGGTGGTGGCCGGGCCGGATCAGCTCACCGAGGCCCTGTCGGACTACCAGCCGACGGTGGTGTTCGACCCCCTCGGCGATGGGTTCGTGGCGCCGGCGATCAGAGCGATCACCCCGCGCGGCCGGTACGTCGCCTTCGGCACCTCGGCCGGGGCCGAGGTCACGTTCAACCTCCAGATGCTGTATCGCAAGGCGGTCGCCCTGCTGGGCTACGGCGGGTTGCAGCTGGGCCAGGAGGAGCGCCGGCTCGGCCTCGAGCGCGCACTGGCGGCGCTCCGCGACGGCGAGCTCCGGGTTCGCATCGATGAGGTGCTGCCGCTCGAGCAGGTGAACGAGGCGTTCGCGCGGATCACCGAGCGCCAGGTGCAGGGGAAGCTGCTGCTGGAGCTCGGCCCCACACGCACGTGAAGGTGATCGTCCATCAGCCCCAACGAAAGCCGACGGCGTCGGCCGCCACCGGCAGCGGGCTGCCCGGGAGCCCCGGCGCCGGATCGTTCTCGTTGTAACCGCTCGGCGCGAGGTCGTTGGGCGTGTCGGGATGAAACAGCGAGGCCAGATACTGGGCCTGACCGCGGCCCGGCCCGAGCTCGAACTGGCCGCCGCCGTACGCGCCGATGCCGCGCTCCGCGCAGTAGTCGTAGGTCGCGCACAGCTTGGCCAGGCCGCCGATGCGCGACGGCTTGATGTTGACCATGCGCGGGGGGAAGGGGAGCGACTCGATGTCGTCGATCGAGTGGATCGGCGCGTCCCAGGTGATGCGATCGTGGTGGCCGGCCAGCACCGCGGCGGTCTCGGGCGTCACCACGTCGGGATCCTCGATCCAGGCGTCGGGAAACGCATCGACGACACGCTGATAGAGCAGCGGATCCGGTGGCTGATCGACGATCGTGCCACGGTAAAGGCTCTTGAAGTCGACCGAGTCGACGGCTCGGGTCTTGACCAGTCCCTCGATCACCTCGGGCGTCCACGAGCTGGTCGGATCGAGCTTGAAGCGCAGCGCCGGGTAGGCCTCCAGGCGATGTTGGATCGGCTCGAGCGTGGCCGGCTCACCCAGCCGCAGTGAGACCACGAAGTTGACCGGCCTGGGCTCTCGGCCCAGGACCTCGTACAGCGGCCTGCCGGTCTGACGGAGCGCGAGGTCGAGCGCCGCGCTGTGGAAGGTCCACCGGCGGTACAGACGCGAGACCTCGCGCTGCGGCGCGACGGGGAATAGGTCGAGCGAGTCGATCAGCTCGCAGAATTCGCCCAGGGTGTGCGAGCCATAGAGGTAGTGGACCGGCCCGGCCTCCTGGAAGGCGACGTGGTCGGGCGCGTCGTAGACGACGTCCTCGCCGATTCCCTCGTGGCCGCCGCCGTGGAGGTGGACCACCGTCGACAATCGCTCAAAGCCGCTGGATACGTCGGCCTTCAGCCCCTCGAGGTCGTAGCCGTCGACCTGTAGGGGGAGATCCTTGAGGAAGTCGTATGTGCTCATCAGGCTTCCCGCCCTGGCGTCTCGAGTCTGGCCACAAGCTCCTCCAGTCGCAGTTCCTCGAGCCCCTTCCCGACGGCCTCGAGCTCGCTGGCGCAGTATTCGACCAGATCGCGGCCCTCCTTGACCAGGTCGAGCGTCTCGCGCAGCCCAGCGTCGCCCGAGTCGAGCCGACGGATGATCTCCTCGACCCGGCTGACCGCGGACTCGTAGGTGCGCCCCGTCATTCGTTCACCCGTGCGCCCAGCTCGCCGTCGTGAAACCGCAGGCGCAGGTCCCGCGCCTCGCGTGCCGCGGCGGCGCTGCCCAGGGGCTCGCCGGCGCCGTCGCCGACAATTGCGTAGCCGCGGGCGAGCGTGCGATCCGGGTCGTGGGCGGCGAGCGCTAGCGCCAGGCGTTCGATGTCCGTCCGCCGTCGCTCGACGTCGCTCTTCGCCGCGCGCGTGGCCGTGCGCCTGAGCACGAGCAGATGCGTTTCGGCCCGACCGCGCCCGGTGGCGCAGGCCCGGCGGCCGCTGGCCCGGAGCTCGCGCAGCAGCTGGTGCAGGTGGCGACGGTTGCGGGCCACGTGATGACTCGGGGCACGCGAGAGATGGACCAGCGCTCTGGCCCGGTGGAGGATGGCGTTCCGCCCGTGTCCGTGCAGGCGGCGCGCGTAGGCGGCCACGTCGGCGCGGGCAGCCCGGCAGTCGATCGGCACGGCCGTCTCGGCGGCGTGGGTGGGGGTTGAGCAGCTCACCGCGGCGACGTCATCGATCAGCGTCCGATCCGTGTGGTGCCCGACCGAGGAGATCACCGGCACGCGGAGCAGCGCGACCGTGCGGCACAGCGCCTCGTCGCAGAACGCGAACAGGTCGGCCAGCGAACCACCGCCGCGGGCGACGATGACCACCTCGACGTCCTCGATGGCCGCCAGCTCGCGCAGCGCTGCGGCGATGGCCGGCGCCGCGTGGCGATCCTGGACGGGGGCGAACCCCCACACCAGGCGGCCACCCCAGCCGCGCCGGCGCAACCCGGCCACGACGTCGTCGCGAGCCTTGCCCCGTTCGCCGGTGACCACGCCGATCGTGCGGGGCAGCAGGGGCCGGGCCAGCCGCTTCTGGGGCTCGAACAGGCCGTCGGCGTGGAGCTGGCGGCGCAGCCGTTCGAGCTGGAGCAGGAGGTCTCCCTCGCCGGCGATCCGCAGCTCGGACACGGCGAAGGTGAACGAGGGCGAGGCGGCCGCACTTCCCGGGTAGTAGTCGCAGCCGCCGCCGGCCACGATCTGCATCCCGTCGTTCAGCGACACCCCGAGCTGGTCGAAGTCACTTGACCACATCGAGCACGGGAGCGCCCCGCGACCGTCGCGGAGCTCGAAGTACACCCGCGCGCGAGCTTGCCGGAAGCCCCACACCTCGCCGACCAGCTGCACTCGGGCGAACTGCCGCAGTCGCTCGCGCAGCTGCGCCGCATAGGCGCCGACGGAGTAGGGGCCCGGGAGGTCGCTGCCGGGGATCCCCTGGGGGGACTGGGGCTGGGGCACATTTCGAGGCTACAAGCCCTGGCGGCTCGATCCATCCTCTAGGATCCTCGCCCCGTGGACCTGACCCTGTCACCGGCCGAGGAGGCATTTCGTGACGAGCTGCGTGAGTGGCTGGCCGCCAACCACCCCGGCCGCGAGCCGGTCGGCGATGAGGCGTCGTTCGCGTTCCGTCGCGACTGGCAGCGCAAGCTGCACGAGGCCGGCCTGGCCGGCGTGTCATGGCCGAAGGAGTACGGCGGACGCGGGGCGACGCTGATCGAGCAGGCAATCTTCAACGAGGAGATCGCCCGCGCGCAGGCGCCCCAGCTCGCCAACGGTCTCGGGCTCGCGATGGGCGGCCCGACCCTGATCGCGCACGGGACCGAGGAGCAACGCCGGCGCTACCTGCAGCCGATTCTGTCCGCCGAGGAGATCTGGTGCCAGGGCTTCTCGGAGCCGGAGTCGGGCTCGGATCTGGCCTCGCTGAAGACGCGCGCGGTGCGCGACGGCGATGACTGGGTGGTGACCGGACAGAAGGTGTGGACGACGTTCGCCCACCACGCCAAGTGGTGCATGCTGGTGGCGCGCACCGATCCGGACGCTCCCAAGCACAAGGGCCTCACGTACTTCCTGATGGATATGGAGCAGGACGCGGTCCAGGTGCGGCCGCTGCGACAGATCACCGGCGAGGCCGAGTTCAACGAGCTGTTCATCGAGGAGGCCCGGATCCCCGACGACAACATCATCGGCGGCCAGGGCAACGGGTGGGCGGTGGCGATCACCACGCTCATGCACGAGCGGGCCACGCTCGCCTTCAGTCTCCAGGTCGGGGTCCAGATCGCTCTGCGCGAGCTGGTCAAGAAGGCCTCGGAGAGCCGCGGCTCGGGCGGCCGCCCGGCCAGCGAGGATCCTGTCATCCGCCAGCGCCTGGCCCAGCTGATGATTGAGGCCGAGGTGCTGCGCCTGAACGCCTACCGGGGGCTGACCGCGACCATGCGCACCGGCGTGCCCGGACCGGAGGGATCGCTGGGCAAGTGGCACTGGTCGGAGATCAACCAGTCGCTGACCGAGCTGGCCATGGACATCGAGGGGCCGCGCGCGATGCTGGCCGACGACACGTGGACGTATCGGTTCCTGCGGGCGCGCGCCAACTCGATCGAGGGTGGAACCACCGAGATCCTGCGCAACATCGTGGCTGAGCGTGTGCTCGGCCTGCCCAGGATGCGATGAACTTCGACTTCACCGACGACCAGCAGGCGATCAAGCGCACCGCCCGCGACTTCCTCGCCTCCCGCTACAAGCTCGAGGTGGTGCGCGAGCTCGCTGGGTCCCAGCAGGGCTTCACCGACGAGCAGTGGCGCGAGGTGGTCGAGCTCGGCTGGCCGGGCGTGGTGGTGGCGGAGGAATACGGTGGACTCGGGCTCGGGGCCGTCGAGCTGGTGGTCATCGCCGAGGAGATGGGCTACGCGCTCGTGCCCAGCCCGCTGCACTCGTCCGTGTCCGCGGCGCTGATGTTGGAGGCGGCGGGGACCGATGAGCAGCGCGCCCGCTGGCTAGGAGAGCTGGCCGCCGGATCGGTCCGCGGAAGCCTGGCCGTGTGGGACGAGCACGCCGGGTGGGCGCCCGACCATTCCGAGGCCGAGGCTGAGGCGGGGAGGCTCTCGGCGGTGAAGATCGCCGTGCCCGACGCCGCGGCAGCCGATTTTCTCGTCGTGGCCGGCGCCGATCACCACCACTACCTGGTGCAGGCCGGCGCCCCCGGCCTCCGGATCGCTGCCGAGCCTGGCCTCGATCCGACCCGCAAGCTGTACCGGGTGACGCTGCACGACACCCCGGTCGAGCCGCTCGGCGGCGGCGATCCCGACGCGGTGGCGCGTGTGTACGCGACGATCGTGACCTCGCTGGCGGCGGAGAACGTCGGCGTCGGGCAGCGCGCGATGGAGATGGCGGTCGAGTACGCCAAGGACCGCAAGCAGTTCGACCGACCGATCGGCTCCTATCAGGCCGTCTCTCACCGCTGCGCGCAGATGCTGCTCGAGGTCGAGGGCGCGCGCTCGGTCACCTACTGGGCGGCCTGGGCGCTCGACCACGAGCACGAAACCGCGCTGCGCGCCGCCTCGATGGCCAAGGCCTACGCCGGCGACGCCGGCTTTCGGGTGGCTGGCTCAGCGATCCAGGTCCACGGAGGGATCGGCTTCACGTGGGAGCACGATCTGCACTTCTTCTTCAAGCGCGCGAAGGCCAACGCCCATGCCTTCGGCGACTCGCGCTGGCACCGCGATCGCGTGGCCGAGCTGGCCGGGCTCTAGCGCTTCTTCTTCGGGATCGTGATGTGGAGGTCGATCGTCCGGATGTTCGTCCGCCCGGCGGTTAGGGCGCGGCGACCCCTCGGTGGGCGAGCTCGCGCTTGAGCAGTGCCAGGTCGGCATCGACCATCATCCGCATGAGCTGCTCGAAGTCGACCTGAGGCTCCCAGCCGAGGATCTGCCTGGCCTTGGACGGGTCGCCGACGAGGTGCTCGACCTCGGCCGGGCGCATGAGGGCCGGGTCGATGACCACGTGATCGTCGATGGGGACATCAGCGTGATCGAAGGCGATCTGGAGGCACTCGCGGACCGAGTGGGCGATCCCGGTGGCGATCACGAAGTCGGTCGGGTCGTCGAGCTGGAGCATCATCCACATCGCCCGCACGTAATCGCCGGCGAAGCCCCAGTCGCGCTCGGCGTCGAGGTTTCCGAGCCGCAGCTTGGCCTCGTGGCCGAGCTTGATCGCCGCCGCATGCCAGGAGATCTTGCGGGTCACGAACTCGAGGCCGCGGCGCGGCGATTCGTGGTTGAACAGGATGCCGCTGGTCGTGTGCAGGCCGTAGGACTCGCGGTAGTTGACGGTGATGAAGTGGCCGTAGGCCTTGGCCACTCCGTACGGCGAGCGCGGGTAGAACGGCGTCTGCTCGGTCTGCGGCACCTGGCGCACCTTGCCGAACATCTCCGATGAGGAGGCCTGGTAGAAGCGCGCCTCGGGACAGGCCTCGCGCATCGCCTCGAGCAGCCGCGTGACTCCCGTCCCGGTGAACTCGGCGGTGAGCGTGGGCTGCACCCACGAGGCTGCGACGTAGGACATGGCGGCCAGGTTGTAGATCTCGTCGGGTCGGCTGGCCCGGAGCGTGTCGACGAGCGAGCGCTGGTCGAGGAGGTCGCCCTGGTGCAGGGTGAGGCGATCGCGAATGTGGTCGAGGCGATCGAAGCGCTCGGTGGACGAGCGTCGGACCATCCCGTGCACCTCGTAGCCCTGGTCGAGCAGGAACTCGGCCAGGTACGAGCCGTCCTGCCCGGTGATGCCGGTGATGAGGGCGCGGCGGACGCTCATGCCGTCTGCTCCCGCAGCCAGCTGATCGTCTCGTCGATGCCGTCCTTCAGAGGGACCGTGGCCTCCCAACCGAGCAGTGTCCTTGCCTTCTCCACCGAGGGCCAGCGGCGTTGCACGTCGACGGTGAAGCTATTGCGGTGCTCGAACTCAAGCGCCTCGGGGTCGTTCCCGCAGCCGGCCCAGATGCGGCGCGCGATCTCGGCCACGGTCAGCTCCTCGCCCGCCGAGATGTTGAAGTCCTCGTTCTCGCCGGCGGTGCAGGCCATCGCGGTGACGATGCCGTCGGCGATGTCGCGCACATGGGTCAGCGTTCGCGTCTGTGTGCCGTCGCCGAAGATCTCGAGCTTGACCGGGTTGGCGAGTGACTTGGCGATGAGGTCGGGGACCGCATGGGCAATGCCCGGCTCATCTGGATCGGGAAGCTCGCCGGGACCATAGGCATTGAACGGGCGGCAGATCGTAAACCGCAGGCCATGCTCGTCATGGGCCGCTCGCGTGTAGACCTCGCCGGCCAGCTTGGAGAACCCGTAGGCCGAGCGGGGCGCCGGACAGTCGAGCAGGTGGGCCTCGGTGGTTGGGAACTGGGTCGCGCGTTCGAACACCATGGAGGACGAAACGTAGACGAATCGATCGACATCGTTCTCGATCGAGGCGCGCACGAGCGCACCGGTGAGGCCGTTGTTGGCCTCGGTCAGCGTGTAGGGAAGCTTGTGGAAGTTGGCGATGCCACCGACGATCGCAGCCAGGTGGATCACATGGCTGGCGCCCGCAACCGCGCTGCCCGCCTGCTCGGGGTCGCGCAGATCGCCGACGTGGATCTCGCACCCCTCGCGGACCCAGTCCGGCGCGGGGCGGTGGTCGGCGACGCGGACCTCAAAGGCCTGGTCGCGGAGCAGCCGGGCGACGACGGCACGGCCAATCATGCCGGCCCCACCCGTCACCAGGACTCGGCTCATCCGGCTTCGCGCAGATGCTCAGCGCTCGGCACCAGGTTGGGCAGCTCGGCCGTGAACAGAAATACCTGCGAGGTCTCGAACAGGTTCCAGGGATCGACGAGCAGGCACTCGTCAGCCGCGCGCGTGGTGATCTCCTGCCGGCACGCGGCTCCCTCGAAGTCAGAGTGGTTGGTGGCCACGATCACCACCTCGGCGTCCTTTACGGCGTCGGCCAGCGGCTGGGTCGGGGTGGAGGCGTGGGGGTCGCACACGGCGACATCGGCGAGCTCGCGCTCGAGCAACCGGATGAGCTTGTGCGACAGCGAGTCCCGCTCATCGTCGGTGTCGCGTTTGAACGTGAGACCGAGCACGGCAACCTTGCGGGCGGCCAGGCTTCCCATCCGGCGCTTGGCCCCCTCGACCAGGAACCTCGGGACCGCTTCGTTGACCCGCGAGACACCGAGCAGCATGCCCGGGGCGTTCGAGCGCTCCTCCGAGAAGGCAAAGTCCTTGCGCAGGCACGTCCCGCCCGTCATCCCGGGCATGGCCATGCCACCGCGAGGGTAATCGCGGTTGATCAGGTCGATGACCTCGAACACGTTCGCCCCGTGACTCTCGCAGTCCATCATCAGCAGGTTGGGCAGGGCGAACGTGGCGTAGCGAAGGATGTTGGTCCAGATCTTGGCCAGTTCGGCCTGGACCGGCGTGGTCCGTTCGAGCGGCACATCGAACACGCTGAACAGGCTGCACGCCCGCCCGGTCGAGGCCTCGCCGACGCCGCCGACGATGCACGGCAGCGTCGAGATCTCCTCCAGGAAGCGACCGGCGGCGATCCGCTCCGGGGCATGGGCGACGAACACGTCCTCACCGACGCGAAGTCCGCGCCGCTTCTCCAGATACCCGGCCACGAACTCGGTGGTCCCGGGTGCGATCGTCGAGCGGAGGATGAGCGCGTGACCGGGGCGCAGCAGCGGGAGAAGATCGTCGAGCACGTCCCGCAGCCCCCGCAGGTCGCTTTCGACGTGCGCGAAGGACGGCGTGCCGATCGTGATCACGATGTCGTCGGCCTGGGTGGCGTCGGCCGCGCGGTCGCCCAGCTGCAGGCGCCCGGTGGGGCGGACGCGATCGAGCAGCGCCTGGGTGCCCGTCTCGCTGAAGGGCATGCGGCCGGCGCGTAGCGACTCGATCACGGCTGGATCGTGGTCGATGCCGAGCACCTGGAGGCCGCGGTCGGCGAAGCACAGCGCCAGCGGCAGTCCGACCCGGCCCAGCCCGATGATCGAGACGCTGGGGTCGCTCACTGCCCGTGCCGGCCCTCGAAGGCCACGCTGGGCATCGGTACCAGACCGGGCTCCGCAGGGTGGCCACGGACCTCGCCGCTGTAGGCGATCCGGTTCAGCCGAGCGATCTCGCGTTCACCCTCGATCCGGGCGGGGTGATCCTCAGGAAGGCCGCGGATCAGCGTGCTGATTCGGTTGCGCAGCTGCAGCGCGAAATGCGGTGTCGAGGCGCCCATGAGCTGGCGCACGTCGTCGATCGTCACCTCGCGGCCTGCGCGAAGGCGGTCGGGATGCTCTGCTTGGCTCATTTCTGCGGTACGACCTCCAGGAGATGGTCCATTTCGGCTTGCACCGACACCGAGATCGCGTTCGGATCGCCGATCACCCACCCATGGTTATACACCGCCGCGGTCGGACCTTCCTGCGTGTAGCCCGGCGTCGCGTAGTTGAGGAAGAAGTTGAGAACCTGGGTGGGGAGCGTCGAGGCGCTCTGGACCAGCAGCTGGGGCCCGTAGTCGCCGCTCGCCGACAGCGGACTCGAGGCGGCCGCGTCGAGCGGGCGGTTGTCATTGAGCAGGACATAGCCGTGCCCCGGGCTGCGCATCGCCCACCCGAAGCTTCCCGGCACGTGCGCGCAGGGCTGCCCGTACACGCACGGCGGATCGCGGTAGGCGGCGAAGGTGACGGCGCTGGAGATCGGGTCCGCAGCGCTGATCCGCTTGACCGTCCCGTACTTGCGCAGCTGCGAGACCACGCTGTCGGGGATCACCGAGGACGGGGCGAGCACGTAGATGTTCGGCTTCTGGCCCGAGAGCAGCGCCTGCCGGGTCGGCGCCGGCACGCCTGAGTGGTTGACGAACAGGACCGGGTCACCACTCTCCGCCGCCCATCCGGCCGCCGGCATGGCGAAGGCCGGGTTGTCGCCGGAGGCGATGACGACCGCGTTGGGCGCCGAGCCGCGCGCCGCCGAGGCGAACCGATCGATCCCGGCGGCCAGCGTGTACGGATCGCTGCCCGAGATCGAGACCGTCTTGAGATGCCCGGGCTTGGGCACGTCGCCGACGAGGACCGCCTGCGCGCCGCCGATCGAGCCCGATCCGGTCGGCGCCAGCGTGCTCAGAGCGTCGGCCGTCGCGGACGGCATCGTGGTGCTGCCCGAGAGCAGGATTGGTGCTCTGATCGGGGCCGCCATCAGAACTGAGGAGGCGATGGCCGCCTGCCAATCGTCGGTCGGGGCGATCGTCACCGCGGTCGGATGGGTGCCCTGACCCGCGGACGGGTAGACCGCCAGCGCGACACCGGCGGCATCGGCGATCGGGTCACCGCCACCGACGCGCGTCGTGTTCTTCGTCGCCACCGCCGGGATCCCGAGCTTCTGGGCGGCCTGCGGCGTCTTGGACTCGACGCTTCCCTGCGGGGCGGGTCCGGTGATCAGCGTCGTTCCCCCGCCGCCGCAGCCGGCGAGGACCAGCGCGCCCAGAACACCGGCGATCAGCTTCCTTGACATAAGCCCGGCGGACGTTACCGAGGCCCGTATGTGCGGGCGCCGCTGGTGGGTTTGTTGCGCATTTGGGTTCGGTGTTCGGAGTGCTTGGGCCGGAGATTGCGATGTTTGTTGCAAGCGTCGGGCCTTCGACGCTGGACGCCGATCTCCTTGTATCGGTATATATTGCGCGACGCCTAATCCGTGGGCAGCCAGATCCGCGGAGCGGGGGAACCACCACCCCGGGGCTAATTCCGCGCTGAACCCGCGGAAGGCGCAGGCTCTTTTAGCGCCAGCCCGACAGCTAACCCCGCAGGCCGACGAAAGAGAAGATTGCCGGTCCGTCACCTGATAGCTCTCGGTATCGCCGCCTGCGCCCTCGCGTTCGCCGCGCCGGCGGTGGCGTCGTCGGGGGGAGCTGGCATCGCCGGGGCGCCGGTCGTCAGCACGGCCTCGCATCCGGTCGTGGCGGGCAGGACGGCAAAGATCAAGCATGGCGTCGCCTACGCGCCGTCGCTGGCCCCGCGGGCGGTGCAGCGCGCGATCTGGGCCGGCAACAAGATCCGCAAGAAGCCGTACATCTACGGTGGCGGGCACGCGAGCTTCGCATCGGCCGGCTACGACTGCTCGGGTTCGGTGTCATATGTGCTGCACGCCGCCGGTCTGCTCCGCTCACCGCTCGATTCCACCGAGTTCGAGAGCTGGGGACGGCACGGCGTCGGCGCCTGGATCACCGTGTACACGAACCCGAGCCACGCGTTCATCGAGATCGCCGGCATCCGCTTCGACACCTCCGCCGAGGCCGATCCGAATCCGCCGCCGGGCACCGGGCCGCGGTGGCGGCCGCTCTACCCGAGCCCTCCGGGGTTCGAGGCACGCCACCCCCGCGGGCTGTAGCGGTTCGGGCCGAGCGTTTCAACGTTGTGGCTGTTGGATGGGCCGCCGGGACCACGAAAACGTTGCCCGGCGCTCGGGACCGCCGGCGCTATGCAACGTTTTGTCGAAATAGCAGCGGTTTCGTTGCGTAGCGAGCGCGCCCCGGAACCGCTGGGTAACGAAATCGTGGTTGGACAGCCGCAGCCGGCGCTCGAGCGGACCGAACGCCACCGCCGCCGGCTAAGACTCGCCCTCGGCCTCCCGGCGCGCCATGATCTCGGCGCGTTCGGCCAGCCGGTTGGCACGGCGAAGCTCGGCCTCGCGCATGCGCCGCTGCTCGTTCGCGGACTCGGCGATCAGCGGTGGCACCGGCGTCGGCTGGCCCTCCTCGTCGACGGCGACCATGGTCAGGTAGGCGGTGTTGGTGTGGCGCACCTCACCGGTCCGGGGCCGCTCGGCCTCGACCCGCACGCCGACCTCCATCGAGGTTCGCCAGGCGGCGTTGACCGACGCGCTGAAGGTGACAAGTTCGCCGACGAGAATCGGAACGATGAAGGTCATGCGATCCACGGCGACCGTGACCACGCGGCAGCGGGAGTGCTTGATGGCCACCAGTCCGGCCGCCTCGTCGCACAGTTTCATCACCGTCCCGCCGTGGACGTTGCCCACGCTGTTGGCGTCGGCGGGACCCATCCAGTGGACGATCTGGGCCTGGGACTCGCGCACGGCACGGGGGTCCATCCGGCCATCGTAGGGCGACCCGAACTTTTTCTCTCGGTAGGCTTCGTGTAGCCAGTCCAGCCATACGCCAAGGAGGATGCGATGCCGGGCCTTTCCGGGCGCATGTCCACCGTAATCAAAGCCAAGATCTCAAAGCTCCTCGACCGGGCCGAAGATCCCGGCGAGACACTCGAGTACAGCTACCAGAAGCAGATCGAGCTGCTGCAGAACGTCAAGAAGGGGATCGCCGACGTCGTCACGTCGAAGAAGCGCCTTCAGCTGCAGGAGCAGAAGCTGCAGGAGCAGGTCGTCAAGCTCGACACGCAGGCTCGCCAGGCGCTGTCCGCCGGCAACGAGGATCTCGCGCGCATGGCGCTCGAGCGCAAGAACGTCGCGCAGACCGAGCTGCAGTCGCTCGACTCGCAGATCTCCCAGCTCGAGGACCAGCAACAGCAGATGACCGAGTCCGAGCAGAAGCTGCGGACCAAGATCGAGCAGTTCCGCTCGAAGAAGGAGGTCATCAAGGCGCAGTACTCGGCCGCGGAGGCCCAGGTGCGGATCTCCGAGGCGGCGACGGGCGTCGGCGAGGAGATGGCCGACGTTGGCCTGGCCATGCAGCGTGCGCTCGACAAGACCGAGAACATGAAGGCGCGCGCCGACGCCGTGCAGGAACTCGAGGCGGCTGGCACTTTCGACGACCTGACGCAGATCGGCCCCGGCGAGGACGACATCGATCGTCAGCTCAAGGAGCTGTCGAGCAAGAGCGAGGTGGATACCGAGCTCGAGAAGATGAAGGCCGAGCTCGGCACCGGCTCCGCTCCGGCGGGCGAGCTGGGAGCCGGCACGTCCAGCGGCGGTTCAGGTGCCGGGGAGCAGGCTGCACCATGATCGTCCGAATCGCCACCGAGGGGCAGTACGAGGTCGGGGATGGCGATGTCGCGAAGCTCAACGAGCTCGACAACAGGGCGGTGGCGGCGTGCGAGACCGGCGACGAGGCCGGCTTCCGCTCGGCGTTCGACGATCTCCTGCAACTGATTCGCACCGGCGGTCGTGCGCTGTCTGACGACGAGCTGGAAGGCTCCGACCTGATCCTCCCGCCCCCCGACGTCTCGATCGAGGAGGCCAAGGAGGAGTTCAGCGGCGAGGGCCTGATCCCGGGCTGACGCGCGCCGCACGCAGCAGAGGAGAGAGCCATCACACGCAGCTCTGCTATTTCAAGGCGGGGTGAGGACGACTCTGGTCGCGATCGAGTCATGAGCGCGACCGGGGAAACCTGACCGGCCGACGGCCAGGGCGCGTCGCCGGGCGCCCGTGGCTCGGCGACCCCCTGGTTGTCAGCTCGGCCTGAGCGGCGTCGAGCTCGCCGTTGGCTCCCGCGGCGAGAAGCTCGGCACGAGCGAGCAGAGCTTGCTCGGCTCCTCCCCGTCCGGGGCGAGGACCTCGAACCCGCCCGCCGCGGCCGAGCGCGTCGCGAGCTCAGATCGGAATTCCCCACAGCGGGAACCAGCGCTCCAGCTCCTGCTCGACCGGGAGCTCGGCGCCGATCTGCGCCTTCAGCACCAGCTCGCGCTCATTGTCGCGCTGCTGATCGCCGCCGGTCGGGACGAACGGATAGAAGCTGCCGCGCTTGTAGTTGTAGATCCAGTACAGCGGCCTCTGCTGGCGGTCCTGGAAGGCGAACACGGCGCACAGCACGCGGTCGCCGTAGCCGCCCGCCTCGAGCGCTCCGCTGACTGCGTTGATTCCGACGACGAGATCGTCGAACCCCTTGCCCCGCAGGAGCAGCCAGCGGTAGCCGAACTGGTCGTCGGACGTGTCGACGGTGGTGCCGCTGTCGCTGGCCGTCGCGCGCACGACCTCCTCGGTGTCGCGGACGATCGAGTCGAAATCGGCCGTTGACAGGGGCTGAAACACGATCGCCGCCGCGCCCCGCGAGGTGATGCTCAGCTCGGTCTCAAGCTTGACGTAGGCCGTGCTCATGGCGAACAGGCGGTCCGGAGCGGGGCCGGCGAGCTTGCGCTTGCCCGTGATCACGTCGAGGAAGCCCATGGCTGCAGATTGTCGCCGAAGCCGGCGGGCTATGCGGTGCCCTGCAGCTGCGACTCCAGCCGCTGGAGTGCGGCGATTCGCGCCTCGAGCGGCGGATGCGTGGCGAACAGGCTGGCCACGGTCTGCTTGGCCTTGGGCGGGAAGATGTAGAACGCCGCCAGCTCGCCGGACGCGGCGCGCAGGTCCTGCTGGGGAATCCGCTCCATCCCGCCGGAGATCTTCATCAGCGCGGAGATCAGTGCGCTGGGCCGGCCGGTGATGATCGCCGAGCCGCGGTCGGCGGCGAATTCGCGGTAGCGCGAGAGCGCCTGGAGGAGCACGAACGAGATGACGTAGACCAGGGCCGAGACGAGCACGACCACGAGCCAGCTCGGCCCGTTGTCCTCATCGTTGCCGCCAAACCCGCCGCCGAACCAGAAGCCGATCTGAACGATGAATGACGCGATCGACGCAAAGAAGCTGGCGATCGTCATCACCAGCACGTCGCGATTCTGGACGTGAGTCAGCTCGTGCGCGAGCACGCCCTCGAGCTCCGAGTCGTCGAGCAGATCGAGGATGCCGGTGGTGGCGCAGACGGTGGCCGTCTTCGGCGAGCGACCGATGGCGAATGCGTTGGGCATCGCGGTCTCGGCGATCGCCACCCGTGGCTTGGGCAGGTTGGCCTGGATGCACAGGCGGTCGACGGCGCCGTGCAGCCGCGGCGCCTCCTGGGGCGTCACCTCGCGGGCGCCCATCGAATAGAGCGCGATCTTGTCCGAGGTGAAGTACTGGATCACGAACAGCGCGGCCGCGATCACGGCCACCGATACGGCCCCCACGCCAGCGGCGATCAGCACGCCGATGAGGACGGCGTACACCAGTCCGAGCAGGAATAGCGTCAGGAGCATCCGGGCCTGAAGCCCGGAATCTCGGCCGAATGATCTGGAACGAGCCATTGTTAGGAATATGTTGGCAGACCCAATAAGTGGACAGTCAAGACTAGGCAAGGGGATGCGAAGGGAACGTGGGGTCGGGGCCCCATATTTCCCGCAGTCCTAGTCGCCGCCCCCTAGCGATAGGCCCTTTCCCACTCGATCGTGCGGCGCAGACCCTCGTCCAGGTCGACCGCCGGCGTCCAGCCGGTGAGCGCCTGGAGCTTGCTGAAGTCCAGCCACTGACGGTCGATCTCGCCCGCCGGCGTGCCGGCGCCGCGCACATCCGGTTCGAGTCCCGACCCCGAGAGCTCGCAGATCAGGCGTACGACGTCGAGCACGCGATGCGGCCGCCCGCCGCCCGCGTTGAACGCCTCGCCGCAGGCGGCATGGTCCTCGCGCCCGAGCGCACCCCAGATGGCGAGGTATGCCGCCACCGCGTCCTCGACGTACAGGAAGTCGCGCTCGGGAGAGCCGTCGGAGCGCACGACCGGGGGCCGCCCGGCGAGGGCCGCCGCCACTGCCTCGGGAACGATCCGGGATTGGTTGAGGTCGCCGCCGCCGTACATATTGGCGAACCGGGTTACCGCCACCGGCAGCCGCCACGTGTGCCAGTAGGAACGCGCGAGCAGATCGGCGGCCGCTTTCGAGACGTCGTACGGGTACAGCGGCTGCAGGGCGTGCGCCTCCCGGTAGGGAAGCTCGTGGTGGGGTCCGTAGGCCTTGTCGGAGGAGGCGACCACGACCCGCTGGCAACCGTGGAGCCGGCACGCCTCGAGCACCAGCCAGCTGCCGCGGATGTTGGTCTCGAACGTGCCCAGCGGGGAGCGATTGGCGGTCCGCACGATCGCCTGGGCGGCCAGGTGAAACACGCTCTGGACGTCATACTCGGCCAGCGCGCGCGAGATCAGGCCCTCGGTGCCGATGTCGCCGGGGACCACGTTCACCGACTCCTCCAGCCCCATCCGCCGCAGGGCCGAGTTGGCCGGCTCGTCGCGCCGGATCACGGTCACCCGCGCGCCCCGCTCCAGCAGCGCGCGCACCAGCCAGCTGCCGAGCAGGCCGTAGGCGCCGGTGACCAGGACCGAGTGCTGCTTCAGCTCCACAGCTTCCATGGCGCTCGGCCGCCGGCCCACAGGTCGTTGAGCAGGGCGGCGTCCTTGTAGGTGTCCATGCAGTCCCAGAATCCCTCATGCCGGAAGGCGCGCAAGGCGCCGTCGGCCGCCAGGCGCTGCAGCGGGTCGCGCTCCAGCACCGAGGCTTCGTCCATCAGCGCGAGCACGGACGGCTCGAAGCAGAAGAAGCCGCCGTTGACCCAGTGCTCGCTGCGCGGCTTCTCGACAAACCGGCGGACCACCCCGTCGCTGCCCAGGTCGGCCACCCCGAACTGGAGTTCCGGCCGGACCACGGTCATCGTGGCGGCGGCGCCGTGGCGTTCGTGTTCGGCCAGCAGTGCGTGCAGGTCGATGTCGGCCACGCCGTCGGCATAGGTCAGGCAGAAGCGGTCCTGCTCGAGCGCCGACGAGGCTCTGGCCAGCCGGCCGCCGGTGGGCGTGTCGAGTCCGGTCTCGATGCACTCGACGCGCGCGCCGGCCGGCCAACGTTCACCGCGCGCGAACTCCTCGATCATCTCGGCGCAATAGCCGGTGAGCAGGTGGAAGGTCTGAAAGCCCTGGGCGAGATAGATCTGGATGACGTGCCAGAGGATCGGCCGGCCGCCGATCTCCACCAGCGGTTTGGGGATCGACCGGGTGTGCTCCTGCAGCCGCGTGCCGCGGCCGCCACAGAGGATTGCGACGCTCGGCAGCACGGCCGCGGATTATCGGCCATTGGCTGTCGGTCCGCCCACGAGCGGCAACCGCGTCCCGGGCCTTCGGCCTGGCCTAATCTCTGGCCCATGCGACCTGAGATCCACGTCTTCGGTCTCTCGCTGAAGTCGTTCGGGATCGTCTTCGCCTGCGGCTTCATCGCCGCCGGCGCGATCCTCTACCGGCGCCTACGCGAACTGAACAAGTCGCCCGACTTCTCCTACGAGATGGCGATCGCGGCACTGGGCGGCGGCCTGGTCGGGTCGCGCCTGTACTACGTCATCCAGAACTACAGCCAGGTCAAGCACGATCTCCTGGGAAGTCTGTTCTCGGGCTCGGGTCTGGTCTGGTACGGCGGCGTGATCGGCGGCGCCATCGCCGTGCTGGCATGGGCGAGGTGGCGAGGGCTGCTGTCGCTGGGGCTGCTCGACCTGGCCGCCGTGCCGCTGGCCATGGGCTACGCGATCGGCCGCATCGGCTGCCAGATCTCGGGCGACGGCGACTACGGCAAGGTGTCGACCTTGCCGACGGCGATGAGCTACCCACATGGGACCGTCCCGACGCCGCCCGGGGTGACCGTGCTGCCCACGCCGATCTATGAGACCTTGGCCGTGGGCGTGGTGGCGTGGTTGTTCCTGCTTTCCCGGCGCGGCGGGGTCCGTGCTCCAGGTGCGGGGACCGCCGTCGCGGCAGCATAAGAAAGGGAGAAATCGTGAGCACAGGGGTACCGTCGCTGTCCGTCTCCGATCAACGGTCGAACCAGAAACCGGTGCGTTGCACGCGCGCGTCGCAGCCGGCTTCGGCAACGCCGGCGCGCTGCTCGCCGGCGTTGCGCTCGTGTTCATCCTCGCTAGCGCGTTCGTGGCCTTCCACGGCTGGCCCCAGGTCGGCAAGCCGTCAGCGCCGATCGGCGTGCGGACCGGCTCCCCGGCGCATGCCGGCGCCGGCGCCGCCCCCTCGCGGCGACTAGCTGCAGCGCTCGGAGGCACGGCCGGTGTCGCTCGCGCCGGTGTGACCCGGGGCTCAGTCGGCCTGGCGGCCGGAATCGCGCGTGGCGGTGTGCCGAGCCCCGCCCGCGGTGGCGGTGGCGGCCGGGGCGGCCGGGCCGGCGCCAGGACCATCACGCTCCCCGGTGGCACGATCGGCACGCCCTCATCGGGTCGGGGCTCGCCTCCGCCGGGATCCGGGCCGGGACCGACCAACCCCGGCGCACCCCCGACGGGCGGCGGCGGGGCTCCGTCCGGCGGAGGGCTGGGCAGCACCGTCACGGAGGCCACCGGGGCGGTGGGCGGCACGGTGACGCGGGCCGGACAGGCGGTGGGATCGACGGTCGGGACGGTCACCCGCGGCCTGGCCGGCGGCGTGGGGAAGGTCAGCCCCGGGCTGGGAGGCGTGGTCGGCTCCGCCGGCAGCACCGCCGCCCACGCCACCACCGGCGCCACCGGCGCGGTCGGGCGGACCGTGTCAGGGGCCGGCAGGACGATCGGCGGGCTGCTCGGCCACTGAGGCCCGCCGCGTGATGAAGCGCAGGCTCACGGCCTGAAGCTCACCGTCGTGCTGGATCGAGCGGTGATGGCCGCCCGGTACGGCGATCAGGCGGCTGTCGGGATGACTGAGATGCGGTGCCAGCTCGCGCGAGAGCTGGACCGGGACAACCTCGTCGCCCTCCGCGTGGAGCAGCAGGACCGGGACGTCCAGCGTGGGTGCGATGTCGTGCAGGTCGTTGCGTGCGAACAGCGCGTCGAGGGCTGGGGCGTCGGCGGCGAATTCGAACCGGTCGGCGGTCAGGCTGCGCCGGAGCCCCTCCGCGCTGGCCGGGCAGATGGCGACCACCGCGGCGGCGTTCGTGGAGCTCGCCGCCGCGATGGCCAGATAGCCGCCCATGCTCGAGCCGCGCAGCGCGATCGGCTTCGCCGGGTCGCCCAGGGCGGAGCGCAGCAGAGAGGCCATCGAGGCCACGTCGTCGATGGCTCGGTCGTCAAGCGAGCCGCCCGACTCGCCGTGCCCGCGCTGGTCGAAGGACACGGCGGCCAGACCAAGCGGGAGCGCCGCGCGCGCGAAGTCGTAATGGCTCTCCTTGCACGATCCGGCGCCGTGCAGGATGACGACGCCGCCGCGCGCCGCGCGGCCCTCGGGCAGCCATAGGGAGTAGGCGAGACCGTCGTGGCTGGCGAGCTCGGCCGGCCTGATCGGCTTCACCGTTCGCATCTGGCGCACGCAGCGATGATCCCATGCTTTGGAGCGCATGGCATGATCGCGTCCGGTGAGCGTGACCACGACATCCATCTCGCACGTCTATCCCCATGGGAGCCGGGTCAACGAGCGCGGGCGGTTGGAGATCGGCGGCTGCGACGCGGTCGAGCTGGCGCATGAGTTCGGCACGCCGGCCTACATCGTCGCCGAGGACGATCTGCGGCGGCGAGCGCGGGTATTTCGCGAGACCTTGGCCGCCCACCACCAGGCCTACGACGTGCTGTTCGCCTCCAAGGCGTTCCCCTGCACGGCCGTGTATCGCGTCCTGGCCGAAGAGGGGCTGTCGTGCGACGTCGCCTCGGGCGGCGAGCTGGCCCTGGCGCTGCGGGGCGGTTTCGACCCCGGCCGCATCTACCTCCATGGCAACGCCAAGTCCGAGTCCGAGCTGGTCCAGGCGCTCGATACCGGCGTTGGCCACATCGTGGTCGACTCGATTCACGAGATCGATCGTCTGGAGGCGATCGTCGCCGCTCGCGGCGCTGTCCAGGAGGTTCTGATCCGCGTCACGCCGGGGGTGGCGGGCGATACCCACCACGCGATCTCGACCGGTCAGGCCGATTCGAAGTTCGGCTTCTCGATCTCCGAGGCGCGCGAGGCGATCGAGCGGCTCGCGACCGCGCCACACCTCGAGCTGGTCGGGCTGCACTTTCACATCGGCTCGCAGTTGCTCGAGCTCGAGCCGTTCAGGGCCGCGGTGGCGGCGATTGCCGGTCTGGGGGAGTTCCCGGTCTACAATCTCGGCGGCGGGCTGGGGGTTGCCTACACCGCCTCGCAGCAGCCGCCCTCGATCTCCGACTATGTCGAGGCGATCGTCGCCTCCGTGCACGATCACCTCGGCCCTGACAAGCGTCTGCTCCTCGAACCCGGGCGTTCGCTGGTGGCGAATTCCACCGTCACGCTCTACACGGTGGAGACGGTCAAGCGCAACGTGTCGACCTGGGTGGCCGTCGACGGGGGCATGTCCGACAACCTGCGGCCGATGCTGTACGGGGCCGTGTACGAAGCGGCGATTGCCGACCGGCCGCTCGCCGCGCCGACCGAGCGCTCCCAGATCGCCGGCAAGCACTGTGAGTCGGGCGATGTGATCGTGCGCGACGCGCCGCTGCCCGACCCTGCCCCGGGCGATGTCCTGGTCACGCCGGTGACCGGCGCCTACGGCTACTCCCTGGCCAACAACTACAACGGCGTACCGCGTCCCCCGGTGATCTTCTGCCACGACGGCAACGCCCGGGTCGTCGTCCGTCGCGAGACCTACGAGGACCTGGCCGCCCGCGATGTCGACTGAGCGTCCCTTCCGCGTTGGCCTGCTGGGCCACGGCACCGTCGGCTCGGCCTTCGCCGAGCTGCTGCCTCAGCACGCCGAGCGGATCGAGGTGATAACCGGGCTGCGACCGACGATCAGCGGAATCCTCACGCGGAGCCGCGGTTCGTTCGACGAGCTGCTCGCCCAGTCGGACCTGATCGTCGAGCTGATGGGCGGGCTCGATCCGGCCCGCGATTACGTGCTACGGGCGCTGCGCGCGCAGAAGCACGTCGTCACGGCAAACAAGCAGCTGCTCTCCCAGTTCGGCGAGGAGCTGTGGGAGGTCGCGCGTACGGAGGGCGTGCAGCTGCGTTTCGAGGCCGCGGTGGCCGGGGTCGTGCCGGTCATCCGCGTGGTCCAAGAGTCGCTGGCGGGCGCGAAGATCGACCGGATTCATGGGATCGTCAACGGGACGACGAACTTCATCCTCACCGAGATGGCCCGGACCGGGATGACGTTCGATGCCGCCCTGGCCGAGGCGCAGCGGCTCGGCTACGCGGAGGCCGATCCGTCCGAGGACGTCGACGGCCGCGATGCAGCGGCCAAGATGGCGATCCTCGCCCGCCTCGCCTTCGACACGCCCGTGCATCTGGACCAGGTGCGCTACGAGGGGATCGAGCACATTCAGCCCGACGACCTCGAGTACGCCCGCGAGCTCGGCCTCGGGCTGAAGCTCATCGGCACCGCCGAGCGCATCGACGCCGGCCTGTCGGTCCGCGTGCACCCGGCGTTTCTCTACCCCGGCCACCCGCTGGCCTCGGTGAGTGGGCCGTTCAACGCGGTCACCGTGGAGTCGGAGGCGATCACCGAGATAACCATGTCGGGGCCGGGGGCGGGCGGCCCTCAGACCGCCACCGCGGTGCTCGGCGACGTCATCAGCGCGATGATCCCGCCGGCCTCGACACCACCCACGATCGGCTCGATGGAGATCGTCCAGGACGTCGTCTCCGCCTTCTACCTGCACCTGGAGGTGGCCGACCAGCCAGGTGTGCTGGCGCGGGTGGCCGAGGTGCTGGCTCAGCATCAGGTGTCGGTCAAATCAGTCGTCCAGAAGGGACTCGGCCAGCAGGCCCGGCTGGTGATGGTCGTCCACCCGGTGCTCGAGTCGCGCTTCACCGCGGCCATGGACGGAATCGCCGGCCTGGACGTCCTGCGGGCGCCGCCGCGCTCCATCCGCGTGCTCGAAGAGGAGTTCGGTTAGGGTCCGCTGTTGTGCGGGCGATCCAGATCACCGAACTGACCGGACCGGATTCAGCGCTCCAGCTGGTCGACATTCCCGACCCCGAGCCGTCGCACATGATGACCCCGGGGCAGGGCGTTGTCGTTGACGTCAAGGCGGCGGGCGTGTCGTTCCCCGAGGTTCTCCAGACCCGGGGCGAGTACCAGTTCAAGCCGCCCCTGCCGTTCGTGCCCGGCAGCGAGGTGGGCGGGGTCGTGCGCAGCGCCAGCGACGGCGCGGCGGTAAAGCCCGGCGATCGGGTGGCCGCGTTCTGCATGATCGGCGCCTTCGCCGAGGCCGTGGTGGCGCCCACGTACTTCTGCTTCGCGCTGCCCGATTCGCTCGACTTCGCCCAGGGCGCCAGTCTCGTGCTCAACTACCACACGGCCCTGTTCGCGCTCAAGCTGCGCGGGCGGCTGGTCGAGGGGGAGACCGTGCTCGTCCACGGCGCCGCCGGGGGCGTGGGGACGGCCGTGCTCCAGGTCGCCAAGGGACTGGGCGCGAAGACGATCGGCGTCGTCTCAAGCGACGAGAAGGAGCGCGTGGCCCGCGAGGCCGGCGCCGATGAGGTCATCCGCTCGGACGGGCCGTGGAAGGACCAGGCCAAGGAGCTGTCGGGCGGCGGCGTCGACCTGGTGCTCGATCCGGTCGGCGGCGACCGCTTCACCGACAGCCTGCGCTCGCTGCGCGAGGCCGGCCGCGTTGTCGTGGTCGGCTTCACCGGCGGCTCGATCCCCGAGGTCAGGGTCAACCGGCTGCTGCTCGGCAACACCGAGGTGATCGGCGCCGGGTGGGGGGCCTACGTGATGTCGAAGCCGCACGTGACGCAGCAACTCGGTGCCGAGATCGCTGAGCTGATCGATCGCGGGTTCGTGGCGCCGATCGTCGGCGCGCGATTCCCGCTCGAGCGGGCGGCCGAGGCCCTGAACGCCATCGACCGGCGCGAGGCGGTCGGGAAGGTCGTGCTCGAGGTCTAGGCGCTCCGGCGGGCCGGAACGGCTTGCTGGCGATGGGGTGGAGGGGTGGGGTGCGCTCGCGGGCGGTTGGGAGCAACGAAAACGTTGCCGAGCGGTTCGACGCGGCGGCGCCGTGCAACGTTTCCGCGATATATAGCAGCGGTTTCGTTGCCCAGCGACGGCGCGCATGATCGCCACGCAACGTTTTCGTGGTTCCGCCACCCCGCGACAGCAGCCCACTGTCCCCATCCCCAGCCGCCGTTCCCAAAGCCATCCACCGCTCGATGCGTGGGCGCGCAGCGCCCGCAGCTGAACTGCACGCGTACGCGCGAGGACGCGGCCGCGCCCGTGCGCAGCCGCGCCGCGAACCGTTAGCGTTCGCCCACCGATGAACGGCCTGATCGAGCGTTACCGAGACCGGCTCCCGTTCGCCCAGGGCGACCCGATCGTCTCGCTGGGCGAGGGGTCGACTCCGCTCGTCCTCGCCCCGCGCCTGTCCGAGCGGGTGGGTAGCGAGGTGTGGCTGAAGCTCGAGGGCGCCAATCCCACCGGGTCGTTCAAGGACCGCGGGATGACCTGCGCGGTCTCGGCCGCCGTCCGCGAGGGCGCCCGGGCCGTGATCTGCGCCTCGACCGGCAACACCGCCGCCTCGGCCGCGGCCTACTCGGCCCGCGCCGGGTTGCGCGGCGCGGTGATCGTGCCCGAGGGCAAGATCGCCACCGGTAAGCTGGCCCAGGCGCTGATGCACGGCGCGCGCGTCGTGGCCCTGCGGGGCAACTTCGATCAGGCTCTGAGCCTCGTCCGCGAGCTGGCCAACCGCCATCCGGTGGCGCTGGTCAACTCTGTGAACGAGTTCCGCATCCAGGGGCAGAAGACGGCCGCCTTCGAGCTGGTCGAGACGCTGGCCGGCGAGCTCGATGCCCTGTGCATACCGGTCGGCAACGCGGGCAACATCACCGCCTACTGGAAGGGCTTTCGCGAGATGGGCTGTGCGCCGCGGATGCTCGGCTTTCAGGCCGCCGGGGCGGCGCCGCTGGTCCATGGCGCCCCGGTCGAGCACCCCGAGACGGTGGCCAGCGCGATCCGCATCGGCAACCCCGCGCGATGGGAGGAGGCGATGGACGCGATGACCTCGTCGGGCGGGGCGGTGAACGCGGTCACCGATGAGCAGATCCTCCAGGCCTACAGCTTCCTCGCCGCCGAGGAGGGGGTGTTCTGCGAGCCGGCCTCGGCGGCCAGCGTGGCCGGGCTGCTGGCCCACGGCGCCGGCGACGCGCGCCGCATCGTCTGCGTGCTCACCGGTCACGGCCTGAAGGACCCGCAGACCGCGCTGGCCCAGGCCGGGGCGGTCGTGCCCTGTGAACCCGAGCTTCAGGCGATCGAGCGGGCGGTGCTCGAGTGACTCTGGGCCGCCGGCGCCTGGTCCGGGTCCCGGCGTCGTCGGCCAATCTCGGCCCCGGCTTCGACGTGCTGGCGGCGGCGCTCGCTCTGCACCTGGAGCTCGAGGTGGTCGAGACCGGGCGGTTTGCCGTCGACACCGCCCTGGACCTCCCGACGGACCGCAGCAATCTGCTCGTGCGGGCGTTCGAGCGCCTGCACCCGGCCGACGACTTCGAGTTCCGCATCGCCTCGGACATCCCCCTGACCGGCGGGCTCGGCTCGAGCGCGGCGGCGATTATCGCCGGCCTGATGGCCGCTGACCACCTGTTCGAGCTCGACGCCGACGTGCTGGCCCTGGCCACCGAGCTCGAGGGCCACCCGGACAACGTCGCCGCCGCCCTCCAGGGCGGGTTCGTGATCTGTGACGGCCCCAGGGCGCATCGCTTCGATGCGCCGATGGGGCTCGAAGCCGTGCTCGTGGTCCCGGAGGAGCCCGTCCAGACCGCGGCCGCGCGGGCGGCGCTGCCGGCCACGGTCCCGATGGGAGATGCCGTATTCAATGTCGCCCACGCCGCACTGCTGATCCGCGGTCTCAGCACGGGCGACCTCGAGCTGATCGCGGCGGGCCTGGCCGATCGGTTGCACCAGCCGCACCGCGCCTACCTGTATCCGCGCTCGGCCGAGGTGCTTACGCAGGCTGCCACCCTCAAGATAGGTGCGCTGGGCGCCACCATCTCGGGCGCCGGCCCGAGCGTCCTGGTGTGGTGCCAATACGAGCAGACCGGCCGCGTCGTCGACGCGCTCACGCGCCACACCCAGGGCTGGGCGACGGTCGTGCGCGCCCCCTTCGAGTCACAGGGCGCCGATGTCCGCAGTCTGTAGGTCGCCGCGCCGAACCGCGACGCCGGGCTAACCTGGCCGCCGTGCGCACCGCCATCGTCAGCGGGTCGGGCGGGCTGGTCGGCTCCGAGTCGGTCCGGCACTTCGCGGAGCGCGGCTATGACGTGCTCGGGCTCGAGAACGACATGCGGGCCCATTTCTTCGGGCCGTCGGCCTCGACCGCGCACACCACGCGGTCGCTCGAGCGTGAATTCCCCCATGTCTTTCGCTCGCTGGAGATCGACGTGCGGGACGTCGATGCGGTCATGCGTGTGTTCGCGCAGACGGCGGGCTCGATCGAGCTGGTGATCCACGCCGCCGGCCAGCCCTCGCACGATTGGGCGGCCTCCGACCCTCAGGCCGACTTTACGATCAACGCCAACGGGACGCTCAACCTCCTCGAGGCCACCCGTCGGCATGCGCCGGCGGCGACGTTCATCTTCTGCTCGACCAACAAGGTCTACGGCGACCTCCCCAACCACCTCCCGCTGGTCGAGCTTGAGTCGCGGCTCGAGCTGCCACCCACCCACCGCTACCACCAGGGCATTGACACCTCGATGTCGATCGACGCCTCGACGCACTCCCTGTTCGGGGTCTCGAAGACGGCGGGTGATCTTCTGGTGCAGGAGTACGGCCGCTATTTCGGGATGCCGACGGTGTGCTTTCGCGGCGGCTGCCTGACCGGGCCGAATCACGCCGGCGCGCGTCTGCACGGATTCCTGTCCTACCTGATGCGCTGCGCGATCACCGGCGATCCCTACACCGTGTACGGCTACGGCGGCAAGCAGGTCCGCGACAACATCCACTCGGCCGACCTCGTGGCCGCGTTCGAGGCCTTCCACGCGGCACCCCGGACCGCGGCCGTCTACAACATCGGCGGAGGGCGGGAGAGCAACTGCTCGGTGCTCGAGGCGATCGAGCTGTGTGAGTCGATCACGGGCCGCGAGCTCGCGTGGGCCCTGTCGCCCGAGAGCCGCGTCGGCGACCACCGCTGGTGGATCTCCGACCTCGCGCCGTTCCGACGCGATCATCCGTCGTGGCGGATCACCCGCGACGTCGAGGCTGTGCTGCGGGAGATCTTCGAGCGCAACGCTGAGCTGTGGGGCGCTAGCGCTGGTCGCGAAGGCGCTCGCGCAGCCCCTGCGCGTGACGCTCCTGCATCTCCCGGCCGACGCGCATGAACTCGATGAACAGCTCCAGCTGCTCGTCGCTGTAGCGCTCGCTGAGCTGGGCTCCCTCCTCGGCCAGCGGCCCCATCAGGTCCAGGGAGCCGGCGAGCGCCTTCGGTGTGAGCTCGACCAGCACGCGGCGTCGGTCGGCGGGGTCGGAGACCCGGTGGGCCAGCCCGGCGCGCTCCAGCCGATCGATCACGGCCGTGATGGCGCCGCTGGTCAGCCCACTCTGCGCGGCCAGCTCTCCCGCACTCATCCGCCCGTGCTCGTCCAGCAGGTCGAGCGCGCGCGCATCCGTGCGGTTGATCCCCAGGAGCTGGCAGACGAGCTCGTCAACCATGTCGGTCGCCCGCTGGCTGGCGCGGACCTCGGACCCCAGCCGCTGGAGGATTTCATCACGGGGCGGGATTTGTCTTGACATCTAAAAATTTCGATAGCTAAGATATATGCACGTCAAGAGAAATCCTACTCGGAAGGGGAGACAGTATGGAGCCGGCAATCGAGGCCACGGGCCTCGTCAAGTCCTATCCGAAGGGCGTGACCGCCCTGCAAGGGCTGAGCTTTGCCGTCGCGCCGGGGACGATCTTTGGACTGCTCGGGCCCAACGGTGCGGGCAAGTCGACCGCGGTCAAGATTCTCACCACGCTGGCCCAGCCCGATGACGGCCGGGCCACGGTGGCGGGGATCGACGTGGTCGCGGCACCCGACCGGGTGCGGCGGACGATCGGCGCCGTCTCGCAGGGCTCGGGCGTCGACGTCCAGGCCACGGGACGCGAGAACCTGCGACTCCAGGGGCACATCTACGGGCTGCGCGGACGGCCGCTCGAGCAGCGCGTGGACGAGCTGCTGGGGCGGTTCGGGCTGGCCGAGGCGGCCGACCGGGTGGCCCGGGGCTACTCGGGCGGCATGCAGCGGCGCCTGGACATCGCCATGGCGCTCGTCCACGACCCGCAGGTGTTGTTCCTCGACGAGCCGACGACCGGTCTCGATCCCGAGGTGCGCGCCGACATGTGGCAGCAGATCTCGAGCCTGTCGGCCAACCAGGGCAAGACCGTGCTGCTGACCACCCACTACCTCGAGGAGGCCGATCAGCTCGCCGCGCGTCTGGCCATCGTCGACCGCGGCAAGGTGGTCGCCGAGGGCACGCCCGACGAGCTCAAGCGCGAGCTCCGCGGCGACGCCGTCCAGGTCGAGCTGGCGGCGAGCCACAACGGCCGTGTCCAGGAGGCGTTGGCCGGGCTCGAGGCCGTGCGCGAGGTGACCGTCGAGGGGCGGTCGCTGCGGGCGCGCGCCGACGACGGCGGGCGCGCCGTGCCGGCTCTGCTGCAGGCACTCGAGGCCCACGGGATCGCGGTGACCGAGGTCCGAGTCGCCCGCCCCTCGCTCGATGACGTGTACCTGAGATACGCCGGTCGCACGTTCGACGCGGCCGACGCTGAAGCCGCGGAGGTGACCCGATGACGATCGTCAGGCAAACGCTCTACATGACCGCCCGCCACCTCCGCGAGCTGTGGCGCCAACCCTGGTTCGTGGCCGTGACGCTGGTCCAGCCGGTGATCTGGCTGCTGCTGTTCGGGGCGCTGTTCAAGAAGGTGGTGGAGATCCCGGGCTTTCATGGGAGCTCCTACATCGCCTTTCTGGCTCCCGGCGTGGTGGTGATGACCGCGATGTTCAACTCAGCCTGGAGCGGGATGGCGCTGATCGAGGACCTCAACCGGGGCGTGACGGCGCGGTTCCTCGTCTCGCCGGTGCGGCGCGAGGCGCTGATCGCCGGGCGCCTGGTCAAGGAGGCCGTCGTCGTAGTGATTCAGTCCGTGATCATCGTCGTGCTGGCGCTGATCGTTGGGGCCAGCTTCCCCGGCGGCGTGGCCGGCGTCGCCGTGCTGTTCGCGGTCTCGGCGCTCCTGGGGGCGGCCTTCGGTGGCCTGTCGAACGGATTCGCGCTGATCATGCGCCAGGAGGAGGCGCTGATCGGAGCGGTGCAGTTCATCGTGCTGCCGCTGACCTTCCTGTCGGCCACGTTTCTGGAGACCAACCTGATGCCGAAGTGGATCCAGCACGTTTCCGACTTCAACCCGGTCAACTGGGCCGTGCTGGCGGGACGGACGGCTACCTCGGCCAGCCCCGACTGGGGCCTGGTGGCCTCGAGGGTCGGCTTTCTCGTCGCCGTGCTGGCCCTGTGCCTGGTCTTCGCCACCCGCGCGTTCAAGTCCTACCAGCGCTCGGTGTAGGGACTAATGGGGCGGCCCTGCAGCCGGACGACGCGAGCCCCGCGCGTAAAGCGAGGCAGGATGCCGAGCGGGCGGATGGCTCGCGCCGCCCCTGTGTTTACGACACCGCGGGCTGCGACTCCGCCAGCATGGGGGCGAGTCGCTCGCGGGCGTCATCGAGGCCAACTCGATGCAGCACCTGGTCGGCCACCTGGAGGTAGTCGGCGCCCAGGTCGGGCCGGTAGTCGAGGATCGAGATCGCCCGTTCGGCCGATTCCGCGTAGGCGATCGAGGCGCGGACGGTGCAGTCGAACAGCTTGTCGCCGTAGTGCTCGCGCAGCGACTCGAACGCCTCGCGCGAGTGCCGGGTGCGCATGTCGGCGATGTTCAGCACCACGCCGAGCCAGTGAAGGTCGGGATTGAGGTTGTCGCGCGCCAGGTCGATTACCTCGAGCGCCTGCTCGACCCCCTGGAGCGCGAAATACTGCGCCTCGGCGGACAGGAGCGCGTGGTCGGCCGCCACCAGGGCGTTGACGGTGAGCAGCCCCAGCGCCGGCGGGCAATCGATAAGGATCAGGTCATAGTCGCGCCTGACCTCGCGCAGGGCCTTCTTGAGGGTCAGCTCACGCCCCATCTTGCCGCCCAGCAGGAGCTCCGCCTCGGCCAGCCCGAGGTTGGCGGGGATGATCCCGTCATGGATCGCCTCGCGCGGCTTGGCCGTGCCGGACAGGACATCGCCGATCGTGGGGGAGGCATCGGGGTCGACGTCGAGGTAGTCAGACAGGTTGCCCTGGGGATCCAGGTCGACCGCCAGCACGCTGAGATCGAGGCGGCGGAAGACATCGCGGAGCGTCCGCACCGCGGTTGTCTTCCCGGTGCCGCCCTTCTGGGACAGGACTGCGATCGTCGGCATCCGCGGCCACTATAGACCGCGTGGCCGGGCCGGTCGTGACTAGCCCGCGGGCGTACTCGAGCCGCGCTGACCGGAGCGGCTGTAGCGCATCCCGGAGATCGCCGGGACGTCCACGAAATGCAGGTGATGGCGCCCGATGACGATCTCGTCTCCGTCAGCCAGCGTGCTCCACTCGACCCGCTCGCCATTGACAAACACGCCGTTGAGGCTGCGGTCATCGAGGACCCGCAGACCGTCGGGCTGGCGCACGATCAACGCGTGGCGCCGCGACACGGTGGGATCGTCAAAACGGACGTCGGCGGCCAGGCTGCGGCCGATCCGGGTCCATTCGCGCTGCAGGGCGCAGGTCACCACATCGCCGTCGGCAGCCCGGTAGGCGATGTACTGCCCGGGCTCCTCGAGGGACTCGCGTAGTTCCTCGAGCCACACCTGGTCCTCGATCTCGGGCGAGATATCGACCATCGTGGCCTGAGCCGTCGTGAACAGCGAGGCCCTGACGAACTCCCTGCCGCCGCAGTTGGGGCAGGTCGGAAGCTCGTCGACGGCGTCGAGCGAGACAGGGTAATCGCAATCGGTGCAGCGAAAAGTTCCGGTCCCCGCTACGTTGCCCGACATCCAAGCTTTCATTTGGGGCGCACTCCTTCTAGCCGGCAAACTCGCCGAGCCGTCTAACGGGACCGGCTCATCATAGCCGTCACGTCAAAGCGGAAGTAAAGCAACGCCAACATAAATTCAATCGAAGTCAACGCTGGAAAACAGTAAATCCTGCAAGTAGACGTTTTACTTATTTATTGTGTGTAGAAACTCATCGGGTTTTGCCGGATGCACGCATTTCTGGCCTGAGGCCCGCTGGGGGAGCGATTCGGGGCCGGTTGGGGTGGGGACTCGCAACGCGGTACCCAATTAGAAGGAACGCCGCTCGAGTTGCCGAAAACGAACCCGAGATGATCAGCACCGTCCGAGAGATGCCCGACCTCGAGCTGGCGCTCCTGCGCCGCGGCGTGGACGAGCTGGTGGCGGGCCGCGACCGGTGCTCGGGTTGCCACCGCACGCCGCTGATCGGCGAGCGGATGTACAGCTACAGCTCCGGGGCCGAGCTGTGCGAGCTGTGCCGCGTCGGCCATCGTGATTCGCCGCAGGGATCGCACGTCGTGCACGGCCCGGAGTTCGGGCACACGATGCGGATCACGGATCACCGCGCGGCGGCGTAGCGCGACCAGCACAGCGCGGCGGCGCGGGGTGGTTTGTCGCGTTTTCCGGGCGATGCGAGCAGGCAGTCCGCCACGCCCGGCCGCCACATACAATGCCCGCCCGTGGATCCGTTCACCGTCTCGACGACTATTTCGGTGCCCCGCGAGCAGGTGTTCGAGTACCTGGCCGACATCGCCAATCACGCCGAGTTCACCGACCACTACATGGTCGACTGGCACCTCACCCGCGAGGATCCGTACGGCCAGGGTGCCGGGGCGCGATTCCGGATCAAGGCGCCGCTCCGGCGCTTCGCGTGGGCCGATGTGACGCTGGCCGAGGTGCAGGCGCCGTTCCGGATCGTCGAGCGCGGCCGAGGCGGGAAGTACAACCGCATCCGCATGGTCGGGACCTACACACTCTCGCCTGGGCCAAGCGGCTCGACCAAGGTCGAGTACACCCTTGAGACCGAGACGCGGCTGCTCTCGGACAGGATGCACGAGGCGATCGGCGGGCGCAACTGGACCAAGCGCCAGGCGGCCAAGGCGATGCGCCGGCTGCGCTCGATCCTGGAGGAAGGGCGCTCGCGCGGGCACCGAGCGACGATCGCCGGGGGGTGAGCTGCGTGATGGATCTCCGCGCCAGGAGCGACGGATAAACTTGCCCGCGTCGTGATCACGCCTCGCCGATTCCTCAACCTGAGTCGCCTGCGCGCAGTCGGGTGCGTCGGTCTCATCGCGCTCGGTCTCGGAGCCTGCGGCGAGCTACATCATCCGACCCAGGTTGACGGCGAGGGCGAGTACGTCGACGCCGGGCCGATCACCTACCAGGTTCAGATCTCACGCCAGCTCAACCAGTACTCGACCGAGGACATCGAGTATCTGAACGGCGCGGCCGTGAGGACGATCAAGCCGGGTTACCTGTGGTTCGGCATATTCCTGTGGGCAAAGAACCAGACGAAATCCAACGCCACGACCACCGACCAGTTCGACATCGTCGACACGCAGGGCAACAAGTACCTCCCGATCCCGATCAATCCGCACGTGAATCCGAACGCCTGGATCCCACAGACCCTGCAACCCGGACAGATCCAACCGAATCCCGACGCGTTGCCCGCCTACGGTCCCACCCAGGGCCAGCTCGTGCTGTTCAAGCTTCCCGTCTCCGTGTACTCAAATCGGCCGCTGACCCTGCAGATCTACGCGAAAGGTCAGAATGGGCCGTCCACAGTCTCGCTCGATCTTTGACCGACGAAGACAGGTGGCGCAGCACCGAACCGCCCCCGAGCGGCCCGTCCGCTCCGCCCACGCTGCGATTCAACCCGCTGGCGACGGGGATCGGCGTGTTCGCCGCCGTCGCCATCCCGATCGTCGTCGTGGGCTACACGCGCCCGGCGGGCTCGAACGGCACGATCATCCTCGTGGGCATCGGGCTCGGTCTGATCGCCGGCCTGATCGCCGGGCTGTGGGTGTCCCACCGCGGCGGCGAGGTCTGGCGCGGGCCGCAGCTCTAGCGCTGCTTGCGCTGGCGCTGATCGGCGCTGCCCCGGCCAGCGCGAGGGCCGGTTGGGACACGCCGTTCCGCTTCGCCCAGCCGTTCTCGTTCGACATCCTGCCGCCGCACATCGCGTTTGCCGCGGGCGGCGCGGCGGCCGTCAACTTCAGCGTCCAGGACGCCGACGACCCGTCGCGGTCTCGCGGCTACGTGGCCTGGCGCTCGGCCTCCGGGCGGCGAACGGCGCCGGTTCGGGTGCCCTCGACCCAGCAGGTGCTGAACTCCGCCTTCAGCGGGTCGACGCTCGAGCTGCTCACGGGCAACAGCCCCGCCGGCAACGCGTGCTGCAGCACGGCCGCGATCCGGACGATGAACCGCAAGGGGAAGTTCGGCCCGGCGCACACACTCGTGCGCAGCCTCGCCGGCACGGCCAGCAGCCGGCTGCTGGCGCTGCCGGGGGGTCTGTTCGCGGCCGTGGCCACCAACCGCGGCGTGTGGGTGGCACAGTCATCTCCCCGGGGTCGATTCGCCGGAACCCATCGCCTCACCGGTGTGGATTCCCGGCCGCAGGAGATGCGCACAGCCGAGCTCGGCAATGGCCGGGCGGCGGTGGCGTGGACGGAGACCGATCGCTTTTCCGGTCCCGGCGCCGCGCGCCAGATCTTCCTCGCCACCTCGTCGGGCAACGCCGCGCCGACGCGTGGACGGGCCGCGGTGACCGTGGCCGCAGGCCATTCGATCGACGATCTGGGCCTGGCCGACGGAACGACGGCCGACGCGCCGGCGGTGGCCTGGGTCGAGGATTGGTATGACCGCCACGGCAACTATCGATCGAAGGTCGTCGTGCGCGACCTCGCGCCGCACGGGCAGCGCAGGACCTACACGGTTCACGGGACGATCGCCTCGGGCCTGGCCTTCGTCGACAACGGCCGCGGAGATCAGGTCCTGGCCTGGCGGACCTGCACGTTCAGCGCCGCGTGCACCGCCCATGTCGCGTGGCGCCGGGGTCGGAGCGGCTTCGGAGGGGCGTCGCGGCTCGGCTACCTCGACGATGCCGAGGTGCCGACCGCCGCCGTGGCGGCCACCGGCGAGGCGCTCGTCGGCTGGATCCATCATGGGCACGTGCTGGTCGCCGACCTGCGACCGCGGGCCGGCAAGTTCTCCGCCGATCACACCGTCTCCTCGACGGACTACGCCGCCGACCTGACGATCGGCTTCGGCCCCGCCGGGGACGCGATCGCAGCGTGGTCGCAGGGCACGCTGGCGCCGGATGTGATCGGCGCGGTCTACAAGCCGTAGCCTCTCGCCGCTGCCGGGCCCGGGAACCGTCCGGGGCTCAGTGCACCACGGGAAGGGACGCGGCGATCACGTCGCGGACGGCCGGCGCCGCGGTCTGGCCGCCGGCGCCCTGATTCGGGAACAGCGCGCCGACAGCGATCCGTGGGCGCCCGGCGGGGGCGTAGCCGACGAACCACGCGTCGGTGTTGGCGGCCGAGCTCGCACCCGGCGCGCTGGTGTTGGTGAGCTCGGCCGTCCCCGTCTTGCCCGCCACCGTGACGCCGGGGATCTGGGCCGAGGTGCCGGTGCCGAACTGCACGACGGCGATCATCATCTTCTCGACCTCGTGCGCGACGTGGCGGCTGGTCACGTGGACGAACTGGGGTGGTTTGTCGGCCTGCAGGGTGGGGATCGGGCGACGCCCGCCCATGGCGATCGTGGCCGCCACATCGGCCATGGCCATCGAGGAGGTGAGCACCTTGCCCTGGCCGATGGCCGAGGATCCGACGTCGAGCGGGCCCCCGATCGTCGAGGCCGAGGGGATCGTGCTCTCGCCGGCGCCGGGAATCGAGGGCGTCTGGTTGAACCCGAACCGCTCGGCCATGCGGACCAGCCGCGCGGCGCCGATCCTGACCCCGAGGGGTGCGAACACCGAGTTACACGACACGGCGAAGGCGTTCAGCAGCGTGCCGCCGCACGCCTCGCCACCGGCGTTCTGGAGCATGTAGCCGCCGATGTCCGCCTCAGTCTGGATCGGGAAGGTGCTCGACAGCTTGACCAGGTGCGCGTCGAGGGCCGCGGTGGCGGTGATGACCTTCATCGTCGAGCCGGGCGGCTGGAGCGCCGAGAACGCGACGCCGGCCAGCGCCAGCAGGGCGCCGGTGCGCGGATCCATGGCCGTGATCCCGGCGTAGTTCCCGCCCATGGCGGTGATCGCGGCCTGCTCGATCTTCGGGTTGATCGTGGTCTTGACCGTATGGCCGCGCAGGGGCTTGGTCCTGGCCAGGATTCGCCGGCCGGCGAGCAGCTCGCCCCCGGGGGTCCCGGCGATCTGCTGCTGGAAGATGTGCTCGAGTCCGTTGATCCCGACCTGCGCGCTGGCGGGGTACCCGGCGGCGGCATACGGTCGGGTGTCGGCGCGCGGGATCGGGCCCAGCTGGCCGACGATCTCGCCCGCCACCGTCGGGATCGGCGATGTGCGGTCGGGGCCCTCGGCCAGCGGCGTGCCGTTGCTGGCCAGCAGCGTGGCGCGCGGTGCCAGATGCGTGTGCCGGCGGAGGTGCTCGCCGGCCTTGAGGCCCGGGAACAGCAGCGTGCGGCTGAACTTCACCTTGGCTCCCGAGCCGCTCCCGGTGAGCGGAACCTCGAGGATCTCCTCGAGGGTCCCGAACACCCGCGTGCGGACACGCATGCGGACGGGGATGAAGTCGCCCGTGCGGTCACCGACGTGCAGCGGCGTGACCGACAGCAGGGTCGCGGTGGTCGCGGCGCTGCGGTAGGCGGCGATGAACTGCGTCTCGGACAGCCGCCGGCGGGAGTCGGGATCGAGCATCGAGTACATCTGCGCGAAGTTGCTGCTCTTCCACGCGTCCACGTAGTGGGTGACGAGGCGGCGCTCGGCCTTCCCCGATCCGGTGGCGATCAGGGTGCCGGCCACGAAGGCCAGCGCCGCGAGCACGACGAGCGGGAGCACGCGGGTCAGCACACGCCGCCGGCCGCTGCCGCTCCGTCTGGAGCGCGGTGCCCTTCGTACCCCGATTGCACCTGCTTGAGCCACGTAGGCGGGAAACGGTACACGTGGGCCCCTGCCGGGCAGCGGTGATCGCCTGGCTAATCTCCAGCCGGTGACCGCCATTGATTGGCTGATCGTCGCGTTCACCGCCCTGCTGGCCTTCTACGGATATCTCCAGGGCTTCATCGTGGGGGTGTTGTCGCTGCTCGGCTTCGCGCTCGGGGCGGTCGCCGGCACGCGGCTCGGACCACTCCTGCTGCCGGGCGGCTCGCACTCGCAATACGCACCGCTGTTCGGCCTTATCGGAGCCTTGCTCGCGGGCGGCATGCTGGCCAGTGGCTTTGAGGGGATCGCCGTTCATGCTCGCTCGGCGCTGCGGATCCCGGGTCTGCGCAAGGTCGACGGCCTGCTCGGCGGCCTGCTGACCGCGTGCGTGGGACTCGGCATCGCGTGGATCGTCGGCGCCGTCGCCCTGGACTCGTCGGGCTCGCTGCCGCTGCGCCGCGACATCCAGCGCTCGGCCATCCTCGGCGAGTTGAACCAGCTGCTGCCGCCGTCGGGCGGCATCCTCCACGCGCTGGCCCGCTTCGACCCGCTGCCGTCGGTCACCGGACCGGCCGCCGACGTGCCCAAGCCGACACGGGGGATCCTGGCCACCGGTGGCGTGCGAGCGGCGCGCGGCAGTGTCGTCCGGGTGATCGGTACGGCATGTGGCCTGGGTATCGAGGGCAGCGGCTGGGTGGCAGCCCCGAACACGATCATCACCAATGCGCACGTGGTCGCCGGTGAGGACGACACGACGGTCGAGGTCGGCGGCCGTCCCCCGGCGCTGCCGGCGCGCACGATCGACTTCGATCCCCACGACGACGTGGCGGTGCTCCACGTCCGTGGCCTGTCGCTGCCCTCGTTGTCGCTGGCCACCAGCGACAACTCCGGGACGCCGGCGGCGATCCTCGGCTACCCGCTCGATGGCCCGTTCATAGCGGAACCGGGACGGCTCGGCCACACCCAGACCGTGAATACCCAGGACGCCTACGGCAACGGACCCGTGCTGCGCAGCATCACCTCGATCCGCGGCCTCGTCCGCCCGGGCAACTCGGGTGGTCCGATGGTGGACGCCGCCGGCAACGTCGTCGCCACCGTGTTCGCGGCGATCACCGGCAACGGCCGGGGCACGGGAGGCTTCGCGGTCCCCAACGCCGTGACTCGGACGCAGCTGAACAAGGCGCTGAGCGGGCAGGGAGCGCCGGGCAACGGGAGCTGCGGCGGCTAAAGACTGCTCCTGCGTTGCTGGAGAAGACTCGCTCTGAAGCTGTCGCACGTGGGTGGGTCGCGACGGCCGGTGAACCCCGGGGCCGGCTCGCGACGGCAAGCGACCCCCCGGGGTCGGGTCGCCAACGTCACCGCCACCGCCCCCCGGGTCGCCTACGCCACCGCCCCCGGGTCCGGGCGCTCGATGGAAAACGTGACAGACAACCGTCCGCCGGCCGACCTCGGCGACATAAGCACCTGGGGGGTGCTTATGTGCGCGAGGTTGCCGCACGGCGGGAGGTTTGTCGCCTTTTCCACCCCTGCGAAGCGGGCGCGAGGGCGACGAACCTGGCCAAACAGCCGCCACCGGCCGCCCGCGCGAACGACCGACGCCCCCGCGCTCTCACCTCGACCAATGCGCGTCGGGCGCCCGGAAACCGCCGGCAAAGTTCACGAGACCCACACAGGTGCGGGTCCGCCGCGCGGAAACCCCGGGGGGTCGCTTGCCGTCGCGAGCCGGCCCCGATCACGCTGCCATCTGGCTGATGCGATCCCTGTTCACCAGCCGCTTAAAGCCGAAGGGCGGGCGGTGGTCTGCACACCGCCCGCCCGTAGGCGTGCTGCCCCCGGTACGCCCGAAGGCG
Source organism: uncultured Solirubrobacterales bacterium (assembly GCA_963796885.1). Classification (GTDB taxonomy): domain Bacteria; phylum Actinomycetota; class Thermoleophilia; order Solirubrobacterales; family Solirubrobacteraceae; genus Palsa-465. The sequence continues at coordinate 102,034 of CAWCNP010000013.1, read as the reverse complement.
CTTTATTTACCCCCCGGCATCCTCGGCCATTTGTTGCACCACCTCCCGCTCCAATGCCCCCAGGAGTTGTGGGTGGTGGTGCGCGACGTGCCACTCGGCCGCTTGAAAGAGCTCCTGCTCGGAGTCGCCTGCGAGTTGCGCCCCGCATTCGCAGTAGGCAGTCCGCCGGTGCCCGTTCGTGATCGTCGTCATATGACTCTGGTCTATGCGGCTTCGTGGATTTTCGTCTCGCGCCCCGCCGAGGGCGGTCGCCGGTGTGACCCCGGTGTCCACAGGGTGGGAGCATTTAGCGTTGACGTTGTCGATACGTTTCCAAATCGTTTCCGGTGGCTAGTCCCGCCAACGAGAGAACCAGGATCCAACTCTGCGGACGATTGTCCGTAGAGGTTGATGGAGCGCAGCTGGCCGACGCCCTGCGCGGCAAGCAGGTGCCGATTCTGCTCGCGTATCTGCTGCTCAATCGCACGCGTCCGGTCGGTCGCGAGGAGCTGATCGGCGCGCTGTGGCCCGACCGGGCGCCCGTCTCCCAGGACGCGGCACTGCGGACGCTGCTCTCGCGCCTGCGCTCGACGCTCGGGGGCGAGGCACTGCTCGGTCGCGACGAGCTGGTGCTCGAGCTGCCCGTGCCGGTGTGGGTCGACGTCGAGGCCGCCACGATCGAGCTCGAGCGTGCCCAGCAGGCGCTGCAGCGCGGGGACGCGCGTGCCGCCTGGGCGCTGGCCCAGGTGCCCCTCAACGTGGCCGCGCGAGGCCTGCTGCCCGGCGTCCAGGCCGGGTGGTTGGAGCCGCGGCGCCGCGACCTGGAGGACGTGCGACTGCAGGCGCTCGAGGTCGTGGGCCGGGCCGGTCTGACGCTCGGCGGTAGCCAGCTGGCCTCGGCCGAGCGGGCGGCGCGCGGGCTCATCGCCAGCGAGCCGTACCGCGAGTCGGGCTACGCGTTGCTGATGGAGGCGCTCGAGGCACAGGGCAACATCGCCGAGGCGCTGCGGATCTTCGATCAGCTCCGCACGCTGTTGCGAGACGAGCTGGGAACGACGCCGTCGCCGGAGACCCTCGAGATCAACGAACGCCTGTTGCGCCCGGGACCACGGTCGCGGGCGGCGGTCAACGGAGCCCCACCACAGGAGGTGGCGGTCGAGCTGCCGGCGGAGCTCGCGATGCGGGCCGATACGCCGTTGGTGGGGCGACAGCGCGAGCTGATCGAGCTCGGGGATCTGTGGGAGCGCGCCACCGCGGGCCGGGTCCTCGGGCAGGACGCCGGCGGCCGCCTGGTGCTGCTGACCGGCGACCCGGGGATCGGCAAGACGCGCCTGGTGGCGGAGATCGCCTCCGACGCGCACGCGGCCGGCGCCTTCGTGCTCGCCGGCCGCTCGCCAGAGGAGACCCTGGTGCCCTATCAGCCGTTCCTCGAGGCGCTGCGCCACTACGTCGTCAATGCGCCGTTCTCGGCCCTGCGCTCGACGGCGCGGGAATACGGATCGGAGCTGGCACGGCTGATCCCGGAGCTGCGCCGGCGAGCGCCGGACCTCCCGGATCCGGTCGCGGGTGAACCCGAGACCGAGCGCTACCGGCTGTTCGAGGCGGTGGTCGGGTTGCTGGCCGAGATCTCCAACATCGCGCCGGCGATGCTCGTGCTCGATGACCTTCAGTGGGCTGACCGGCCGACGCTGCTTCTCCTGCGCCACCTGGCCCGGTCGATCAATCCCGGGCGGCTGTTGATTCTGGGCGCCTACCGGACGACCGAGACGCCGATCGGCGGGTTTGCCGAGGCCCTGTCCGATCTCCGTCGCGAAGGGCTGGTGACCCAGATGCCGATTGGCGGCCTGGCCGAGCCCGAGACGGCCCAGCTCGTGGCGCTCCAGACCGGGACCGTGCCCAGCCACTCGTTTGTGCGCGAACTCCATGCCGAGACCGAGGGCAACCCGTTCTTCATCGGCGAGATCGTTCGCCAACTCTCGGAGGCCGGCGTGCGCACCGATCTGGCGGGCGCGCTCGAGGTCCAGGGAGTCGGGTTACCGGAAGGGGTCAAGGAGGTGATCGCCCGCCGGCTGGCGCGGCTGGACGGCCAGGCCATCGAGTGGCTCAGGGCGGCCGCGGTGATCGGCCGGGACTTCGATGCCGGCCTGCTCGAACAGGTGCTGTCGTTCACCGAGGACGAGTTCCTCAACGTGCTCGACGAGGCGCTGGCCTCGAGCCTGGTCACCGAGGTGCTCAACCGACCCGGCCGCTACAGCTTCTCGCATGCGCTGATCCGAGAGACGCTGTACGAGGGTATGTCGGCGCCGCGCCGAGCCCGGATCCACCGCCGGGTCGGCGAGGTGCTCGAGGCGCGGCGCTCGGATCGCTACCTGACCTCGCTGGCTCTCCACTTCACCCGGGCGGCCGGCGCCGAGGACGCCGACAAGGCCATCGAGTACGCGCAGCGGGCGGGCGAGCAGGCGAGCGCGATGCTGGCCCACGAGGAGGCCGCCGACCACTACGCCCGCGCGCTGGAGGTGCAGGAGCGCTTCGCCCCCGAGGGCATCGCACTGCGCTGCGAGCTGCTGTTGCTGCTGGGCGAGGCGCGGATGCGGGCGGGCGAGCGGTCGCTGGCCCGGTTCACGTTCCGGGAGGCCGCGACGCTGGCCATCGAGCTCGGCGACAGCTCGCGGCTGGCGCGAGCGGCGATCGGCGCCTCGCGGCGCTACATCCAGCCGCCCGGGGTCATCGACGAGGAGCTGATCGCGCTGCTCGAGCAGGCGCTGGCGATGACCGAGGGCGACCGCGGCCTGATCCGGGTAACGCTGCTGACCCGCCTGTGCGGACTGCTGTACTACTCGCCGCGCCGCGACGAGATGGTGAAGCTGGCCGCCGAGGCCGCCGAGCTGGCCGCCGAGCTGGGCGACCCCGAGGCGCTGGCCCTGGCCGCCGCGGCCCGGCGCCGGGCGTTCTGGGCCCCCGATCAGCTCGAGCAGCGGCTGGCCGACTCGACCGAGCTGCTGACGCAGGCCCGCAGGGCCGGCGACCTGGAGCTCGTGCTCCAGGGCCACGCCTGGCTGGTCGTCGATCTGCTCGAACAGGGCCAGCCCGACGCTGTCCAGGCCCAGATGCAGGCGTTCGACGAGGTGTCGCGCAGGCTTCGCCAGCCGCTGTACGCGTGGCAGGCCTCGATCTGGCTGGCCATGCGCGCCCTGCTCGAGGGCCGCCTCGAGGACGCCGACCGGCTGGCCGCCGAAGCGCTGGCCGCCGGATCCCACGGCGAGACCGTGACCGCACCCCAGTACTACGCCATCCAGCTGTTGGCCATCCGGCGCGAGCAAGACAGGATGGGCGAGCTCGAACAGGCGGCCAGGGACCTGCTGGCCACCAACCCCAACCGGCCGGCATGGCGCGCCGCCCTGCTCACCTTGATCTCGGAGCTCGGCCGCATCGACGAAGCCAAGGCGGAGTTTGAGATTGCGATGCGGGACTTCGAGCAGGCCCCGCGCGATGGCGACTGGCTGATCGCGGCCACGCTGCTGGCCGACTGCGCCGCCGAGCTCGGCGACCGCGATCGCGCGGCCACGATGTACGAATTGATGCTGCCCTACCGCCGCGGCAACGTGGTCATCGGCCTGGCGGCCGTGTGTCTCGGAGCAGCGGCGCGCTACCTGGGCAGGCTGGCTATGGCGGTGGGCCGCCGGGAGGCCGCACTGGAGCATTTCGAGCTCGCCCTGGCGGGCAACGCCGCCCTCGGCACCCCGGTGTACCTGGCCCACACACAGCTCGATTACGCCCGCGCGCTGGGCCCGGGAGCCAGGTCAACGGCGCTCATCGAGGCCGCTGATAGGACGGCAGCCGAGCTCGGACTGACCAACGTGGCGCGGCGTGTGCAGGCGCTGCGTGACGGCTGATCCGCAAAGGGGGTTGCGATGGGCGCTACCCTCCCGCGGACCGTGAACGGCACGAAGACTCTTGTCATCGCTGAGAAGCCCTCCGTGGGGCGCGACCTGGCGCGCGTGCTGCCCGGCGCCTTCACCAAACACGAGGGCTACCTGGAGGGACCCGAGCACATCGTGTCGTGGGCCGTCGGCCACCTGGTCCAGCTCGCCGATCCCGACGAGTACGAGGATCGCTTCAAGAAGTGGCGGATGGCCGACCTGCCGATCGTCCCCGACCGGTTCAAGCTGGTCGTCCGCGACGAGCGCTCGAAGAAGCAGATGAACGTGGTCAAGCGTCAGCTCGGCCGCGAGGACGTCGACGCGGTCGTCAACGCCTGCGACGCCGGGCGCGAGGGCGAGCTGATCTTCGCCTACCTGTATGAGAAGTCCGGATCCAAGAAACCGGTCAAGCGGCTGTGGCTGAACTCGATGACGACCGAGGCGATCAAGGACGCCTTCAAGCGGCTGCGCGACGCCTCGGAGCTGGCCACGCTCGAGGCTGCCGCGCGTTCGCGCAGCGAGGCCGACTGGATCGTGGGGATGAACGCCACCCGCGCGGCGACGATCCGCCTGCGCTCGAGTTTCGACGGCGCGGTCTCGCTGGGGCGCGTGCAAACGCCGACGCTGGCCATCCTGGCCCGTCGCGAGCAGGAGATCCGGGACTTCAAACCCGAGCCGTACTGGGTCGTCGATGCCGAATTCGATCCGCTCGCCGACCCGCGGCCGCGGATCTACGAGGGCCGCTATCACGCGGGCGCCAATCCGAGGGTCAAGAGTGCCGACGAGGCTCGCCGGATCGTCGAGGACTGCCAGGGCCAGACCGGTGAGATCACCAAGCTCGAGAAGACCGAGCGCAAGGAGCGCGCGCCGCTGCTCTACGACCTGACGTCGTTGCAGCGCGACGCCAACTCGCGGTTCGGGTTCTCGGCTCGGCGAACCCTGGCCGCCGCCCAGCGGCTGTATGAGGAGCACAAGGCGCTGACCTACCCGCGGACCAACTCGCGCTTCTTGACGCGCGACATGATCCCGGAGATCAAGCCAATCGCCCGGCTGGTCGGCGAGCAGCGCGAGTACGCGCAGGCCTCGAGGTACGTGCTCGGCCTCGACGTACTGCCCCTGGCCCGCGTGGTCAACGACGAGAAGGTCACCGACCACCACGCGATCATCCCGACCCGCGCCGAGCGCCATCCGGTCGACAAGATGAACGACGACGACCGGCGGATCTACGACCTGGTCGTCCGCCGCTTCCTGGCGATCTTCCATCCCGATGCCGTGTTCGAGAACACCCGCGTGGAGACGACGGTCGCGGAGCATGTGTTCCGCACCCGCGGCAAGCTGATGCTGGTTCCGGGCTGGCGCGGGGTGTACGGCGAGCTACCGGATAGCGAGCGCTCCGACGACGACGAGGGCCGCGAGCAGCAGCTGCCCAAGCTCGAGCGGGGCGAGCGCGCCGAGGTAACCAAGATCGAGAGCGAGGAGAAGCTCACCCAGCCCCCGCGGCGCTACAGCGAGGGCGCGCTGCTGGCCGCGATGGAGACGGCCGGCAAGCTGGTCGACGAGGATGAGCTTCGAGAGGCGATGAAGGACTCGGGGATCGGCACGCCCGCCACCCGGGCGGCGATCATCGAGCGCCTCCTCCAGGTCGGGTACATCGAGCGCGACGGCCGTGCGCTCGTCGTCACCGAGAAGGGCATGAACGTGATCCGCCTGCTCGGAGAGCATGCGCTGACCTCGCCCGGGCTGACCGGCGAGTGGGAGCACCGTCTGGCGCGGATCGAAACCGGCGAGGACTCGCGCGAGGCGTTCATGGGCGACATCGTCAAGTTCACCGAGGAGACGGTCGGGGAGCTCGACACCAAGCTCAAGGACGTGCGGATCCCGAGAGCCAATCTCGGCCCGTGCCCGATCTGCGGACGCGACATCGTCGAGAACCGTAAGGGCTATTCGTGCTGGTCGCGCGAGGACCCGGGCTGCGGGTTCGTCATCTGGAAGGCCAAGGCGGGCAAGCAACTTCCGGTCGCGGTGGCCAAGGAGCTGATCAGGACCGGTCGCACCGAGAAGGCGGTGACCGGCTTCAAGGGCCGCTCGGGCAAGAGCTTCCGTGCCCGCCTGGCGCTCCAGCAGAGCGAGGACGGCAGGTGGCGCGTCGAGTTCGACGAGCCCTGGGCCAAGGATGGGGCGAAGCCCCCCGAGGCGGACGCGGAAGCGACGCCAACGCCGGCCGCAGCGTAGCCGTCAGGCCCGAGCGGCACCATAGGCTGGATGCCGCTGACGCTCGTCCTCGGTCCTGCCAACTCCGCCAAGGCCGGCGAGGTGCTGAGCGCCTACGCCGCCGCCGCGCATCGCGGCGCTCTGCTCGTCGTCCCCACGTCCGCCGACGCCGCGCACTACGAGCGCGAGCTGGCCGGGCAGGGTACCGTGCTGGGGTCGGTGCTCACGTTTTCGGGCCTGGCTCGGGAAATTGCCCACCGCACCGGGTACGCCGCCCGACGGCTGTCGCCGCTCCAGCGCGAGCGGGTGCTGCGGCAGACGGTGGCGCGAGCGCGACTCGAGGTCCTGTCCGAGTCCGCCGCCTCGCGCGGCTTCGCCACCGCCGTCGGCGCCTTCATCGCCGAACTCGAGCGCTCGCTCGTCTCACCTCAGCGGCTCGCCCAGGCGCTCGAGCGCTGGGCCGCCGCCGATCCCCGCCGGGGTCCCTACGCCCGGGACGTCGCGGCGCTGTACCGGGAGTACACGCATGAGCTCAAGCGCATCCATCGCGTCGATCGCGACCGGTTCGCCTGGAGCGCGCTCGACCGGCTGAGAACGGCTCCGCAGGCATGGGGAGACGACGGGGTGTTCTTCTACGGGTTCGACGACCTCACGCCGCTCGAGCGCGACGCGATCGAGACGCTCGCGCGCGTGGTCGGGATCGAGGTGACGGTGTCACTGTCCTACGAATCGGGCCGGGCTGCGTTCGGTGCCCGCGCCGAGGCGGTGCAAGAGCTGCGACCGCTGGCCGCCCGCGTTCTCGAGTTGCCGGCGCTCGAGGAGCACTACGCGCCGGACTCGCGGGCCGCGCTTCACCATCTCGAACGGCACCTGTTTGAGCCCGCACCCGAGCGCGTCGAGCCCGGCGATGCCATCAGGCTGCTGGAGGCCGGAGGGATGCGCGCCGAGGCCGAGCTCGTGGCCGCCGAGGTGCTGGCGCTGCTGCGCTCCGGGGTCCCGGGGGAGGAGATCGTGGTCCTCGAGCGCGCGCTGACCGGGATGGCGCCTTTGCTCGAGCGCGTGTTCGCGCAGTACGGCATTCCCGCCGCCAGCCAGCGACAGGTGCGACTCGCCCACACCGGGCTGGGCCGCGGGATCCTGGCCCTGGCCCGCTGCGCCTGGGTGGCGAATGCGCCGGCCGGGGAGCTGGTCGCCTACCTGCGAACCCCGGGCCTGCTCGAGCGGCCCGAGATCGCCGATCGCCTCGAGCTCGAGGTCGGCCGCGGCGCGGTGGCCGGCGCCGCGGATGCGCGCGAGCTGGTCTCGTGGAGCCTCGGAGAAATCGACTCGCTGCGCGAGGCATCCAACCCGGCCACGGAGCTGGGCTGGCAGGCGCGGCGCCTGTTCGCCGCTCCGTTCCGGGGACGCGCGCCCGAGCTGGCGGCCGACGCCGAGCTCGACGCGCGGGCCCTGGCCGGGTTGCTACGGGCCCTGGCTGAACTCGAGGAGCTCGGGGAGCGCCCGTCGGGACTCGAGCTGATCGAGTTGATGGACGAGATCGAGGTGCGTGCTGGGGCGCTCGAGCGCGCCGGCTCGGTGCTCATCGCCGATCCGCTCGGCGTCCGCGCACGCCGCTTCCGCGCGGTGTTCGTATGCGGATTGCAGGAGGGCGGCTTCCCGGTGCCCGGCGCCCCCGAACCGTTCCTGTCCGACGAGCGCCGGCGCGAGCTGGCCGCAGCATCGGGGCTGGCGTTGCGCGCCAGCGAGGACTCGGTCGCCCGCGAGCGCTACCTGTTCTACGCCTGCCTGTCCCGGGCCACCGAGCGGGTCGTGCTCAGCTACCGCAGCTCGGACGAGGAGGGCAACCTCGAGCTGCCGTCGCCCTTTCTGTCCGACGTCGAGGATCTGCTCACCGTGGGCTGGGCCGAGCGCCGCCGCAAACGCCTGCTGGCCGACGTGGTGTGGGAGCCCGAGCTCGCACCCACGCCGAGCGAGCTCGAGCGCAGCCTGGCGGCCTGCGAGGCACCGGTGGCCGGGGAGGCGCCGGCCCCCGACCGCGTTCTCCACCAGGCGGCGCTGAGCCACGTGCGCCATCGCGAGGTGGTGTCGGCCGGCGCGCTGGAGGCGTTCGCCAGCTGTCCGGTCCGCTGGCTGGTCGAACGCGAGCTGGCACCGGCCGAGTTCGAGCCCGACCCCGACGCGCTGACGCGCGGGAGCTATATGCACGATGTGCTCGAGCGGTTGCTGAGGCGGCTCGGTGGCCCAGTCACCCCGACCTCGCTGCCGCGCGCACAGGAGCTGCTAGGCGAGCTGCTCGCCGACAGTCCCCCGGCGATCGCGCCGGGCCGGCCCGAGGCGGTGCGGGCAGGGGTGCTGAGATCGATCGAGGCCGACCTGCGCCGCTACCTCATGCACGAGGCGGCCGACGGTTGTGGGTGGGCCCCGCAGGGCCTCGAGCTCCGCTTCGGCTTTGCCCAGGACGATGAGGATCGACCATCGCTCCCTGCGCTGACGCTCCGCGACGGCGATGATCAGATCTCGGTGCGCGGGCTGATCGACCGCGTCGACGTCGAGCCGGGCGAGAGCGGCCGTGCGGTGGTCCGCGACTACAAGAGCGGCGGCGCGCGCAACCAGCACCAGGGGGCGCGATGGGGTCCGGACGACCAGCTGCAGGTGGCCCTGTACATGCTCGCCGTACGCGAGCTGCTGGGGCTCTCCCCGGTGGCCGGGCTCTACCAGCCGCTGGGCGGCAACGACCTGCGTGCGCGGGGTGTGTTCCTCGAGGGCGCACCGGTCGGGGCGAAGGTCGTCGACCGGGACAGCCGGACGCCCGAGGAGCTCGAGGAGGTGCTGTCGGTGGCCCGCGAGCGGGCCGTCGCCCTCGCGGTGCAGCTCCGCAGCGGCGAGCTCGAGCCGTCGCCGCAGACCTGCTCGCGCGACGGGTGCCGCTACCCGGGGATCTGTCGCAGCCAATGATCGCTGTGGACGCAGAGCACGAAGCGCGGTGCTGGACCGCCGAGCAGTTGCAGGCGATCGAGCGCCGCGAGGGCGAGCTGCTGCTCGACGCCGGCGCCGGCAGCGGCAAGACGTCGGTGCTGGTCGAGCGGTTCGTGCGCTCGGTGCTCGAGGATGGGGTCGCCGTCCCCTCGATCCTCGCGATCACGTTCACCGATAAGGCGGCCGCCGAGCTGCGCGAGCGCATCCGTCAGCGGCTGCGGGAGGTGGGCGCCGACGTCGAGGCGCGAGCCACCGAGGGCGCCTACATCTCCACCATCCACGGCTTCTGTGCCCGCGCTCTGCGGGCCCACGCGCTCAGTGCGGGAATCGATCCGGAGTTCGCGGTGCTGGACGAGATCGAGGCGCGGCGCCTGGCCGACGCCGCCTTCGACGGGGCGCTCGAGGAGCTGTCCGCCGGCCGCCCCGGAGGCGTCGAGCTGATCGCCTCCTACACGGTCGGCGCGTTGCGCGGCGCGATCGCCCGCACCTACGCCGAGCTGCGCTCCCGCGGGCACACGCATCCGGTGCTCCCGCCCCTGCCGCCGGCGCCCGATTCCGAACAGGCCAGGCGGACGCTCGAGCGCGCTATCGAGGCGGCCGCGCACGAGCTCGGCGCGCTCCCCGACCCGAGCGCCAGGGTGGTGCAGGCGCTCGAACGCCTCGAGCGCTGTCGTGTGCTCGTATCGGGCGCCCGCCCGTGGCCGGGCGCGCTTGATCGGGTCAGCCTCCCCGGCGGCAATGGCGCGGCGCTGACCACGCCGGTGTGCATCGAGTACACGGAGGCGCTGGCTCGGTTCCGCCGGGCCTGCGAGCATGCGGAGGCCGAGCGGGTGTGCGCGCTGCTGGACCAGCTGCTGAGGGGGTTCGATCGCCGCTACAGCGCCGCCAAGCGCGCACACTCGGGGCTCGATTTCGAGGATCTGGAGCTGATGACGCGCGATCTGCTGCGCCGTGACCCCGAGCTCCAGGCGCGCTACCAGAGCCGGTTCAGCCACGTGATGGTCGATGAGCTCCAGGACACCAACCGGGTGCAGCTCGACCTGGTCGAGCTGATCGCCGAGGACAACCTGTTCCTCGTCGGCGACGCTCAGCAGTCGATCTACGCCTTCCGGCACGCCGACGTCGAGCTGTTCGAGCGGCTCGGCGAGCGCATGGAGCTGGCCGGGGCGCGCGCTCGCCTGCAGACGAACTTCCGCTCTCGGCCCGAGATCCTCGAGGTGATCGACACCGCCTTCGCGCACGAGCTGGCGATGGGAGATGCGTTCAAGCCGCTGCGCCCGGGCCGAGACCGCGAGCCGGGGGCCGAGCCGCTGGTCGAGCTGTTGGTGGCCGACAAAGCCGGCGACTGGGGTGACGAGGGGCTCGCCGCTCCCTGGCGGATCGCCGAGGCGCGGGGACTGGCGCGGCGTGTGCGAGAGCTGATCGGGTCAGGGACGGCGCCACGCGAGGTCGTCGTGCTGACCCGCGCGACCACCGACCTGCGGGCCTACGAGCGGGCACTCGAGGAGTGCGGGATCCCCACCTACGTGATCGGTGGCCGCGGCTACTGGGCCCATCCCCAGGTCATCGACATGGTGGCCTACCTGAGAACGTTGGCCAACCCGTGCGACGAGGAGGCGCTGTACACCGTGCTCGCGTCGCCGCTGCTGGGAGTCTCGCTCGACACATTGGTCCTGCTGGCGGCGGCGGCTCGCGAGCACGGCCGCGATCCCTGGTGGCTGCTGCGCGAGCCGACCGGCGCCCTGGACGAGCTGTCCGCCGAGGACCGCGGCCGGCTGGACCGCTTCGTGGCCTGGTTTGCCGGCGAGCGCAACGCCGCGCCGCGCCTGGGGCCGGAGGAATTGATCGAGCGTGGGCTGTTGGAAAGCGGCTACGACGTGGCGATGCTGGCCATGCCGGGCGGGCTGCGCCGACTGGCCAACGTGCGCAAGTTGATGCGCCTGGGGCGCGAGTATGAAGCGGCGTCGGGCCGGGACCTACGCGGCTTCCTCGAGCTGGTCCGCGGCCGTGCCGCAGGGTGGGCCGGTTTCGGCGACGCCGTGCGCGAAAGCGAGGCGCCGGTGGAGGGGGAGGCGCTTGACGCGGTGCGGCTGATGACGATCCATCGGGCCAAGGGCCTCGAGTTCGAGACGGTCTGCGTGGCCGACCTCGGGCGCCAGCCGTGGCGGCGCTACGAGTTGCTGAGACTCGGTGCCGATGGTCGGTTCGGGCTTCGGCTGGCCGAGCCCGGGACGGCTAGGCCGGAGGCCGCCCTCGACTACGACGCGATCGGCGAGGGCGAGCTCGCCGCCCAGGCGCGCGAGGAGCGGCGCCTCTTCTATGTCGCCATGACCCGGGCCAGGGAGCGGCTGCTGGTCAGCGGCGCGGCCAAGCTCGAGACCTGGCCGGCGGTGCCGGGGACGACGCCGATCGCCTGGGTCGCGCCGGCGCTGATGGCGGCCGGAGTGCAGCCGCGTTTCATCCGTGCCGAGGACCTGGTCGATCGGGCCCAGGATGATGCCGCCGTCGAGGCTCCGGGCCGCGTGGAGGCGACAGTAGCTCCGGTTGCACCAGAGCCACCGGGTCCCGCGGCGGCGGCTCCGGCGGTCGCCCATCTGAGTTACTCGTCGCTCGGCGAGTACCGGCGCTGCGGTTATCGCTTCTACGTCGAGCGCGTGCTCGGGATTCCCAGTGTGCCGGCGCCCGGAGCCGACGGGCCTGGCTCCGAGGGATTGAGCGCCACCGATCGCGGCATCGTCGTCCACGCGCTGCTCGAGCGCCTGGACTTCCGCCGACCTGTACTCCCCACGGCGAACGCGATCAGCGGCGCTGCGGAGCAGCCGGTGAGTGCGGATGAGGCTGAGGAGATCGCCGCGCTGATCGCGCGCTTCGCCGCCAGCCAGACGTGCCGGCGGTTGGGACGCGCGACTGAGGTCCGCCGCGAGGAGCGCTTCTCGTTCCTGCTCGGTGAGGTGCTGATCACCGGCGCGCTAGACGTCCTCGCGCGCGAGTCCGGTGGCCGGCTGTTGGTGTTCGATTACAAGAGCGACCGTCTGGCCGGTCAGCGGCCCGCAGAGCTGGTCACCCGGCAGTACGCCGTGCAAAGGCTGATCTACGGCTTGGCGGCGCTGCGTGCCGGCGCCGAGTCGGTCGAGGTGGCCCACGTCTTCCTCGAGGCGCCCGACGGTCCGGTGACGAGCACCTTCGATCGCGCCGAAGCGCCGCAGCTGGAGCGCGAGCTGGGCGGTCTGACCGCCGGCGTGGTGCGGCGCGAGTTCGCGGTCACGGAGGTTCCGCACCGAGCGGTTTGCGGCGGCTGCCCGGCGGAAGGGGGATTGTGTTCACATCCACTCGAGATGACCCGGCGCAGCGACGCCGACCGATTGTTCTGATCGGCGACGCAGCCGTATAAGCTGATTCGCCGAATGCGGCGACAGGCGGGACACCGAGTGGAGGGCACCCCCAGGCCTTCTCGGATCAAGACGAAGTCCCTTGCCTGGATTGCGCCGGCAACGGTGATTCTCGGAGTCCTGGTCCTAACCAGCCGCGGCGAGGGCACCGCTTCGAGTCGTGGACTCGCCCCGCGCCTGAAGCTCTACACGACAGCGCCCGTGCGGATCACTCCGGCGATTCACAAGATCAAGCACGTGGTCATCATCATGCAGGAGAACCGGTCATTCGATAACTACTTCGGGACCTTCCACCACGGCTCTGACGGCATCCCGGCCAAGAACGGCCATTTCACCGTGTGCTTACCCGATCCGGACACGCACCGCTGCGACTATCCGTTTCACGACTCTCAGGACATCAACGTCGGCTCGTGGCACAACTTTCCCGCCGCGAGGGCGGACGTCAATGGCGGCAAGATGAATGGTTTCGTTGCCATGGCCGAGCGTGTCGACGGCCACACACCGAGCGACGTACTGGGCTACCACGACGCTCGCGAGATTCCCAACTACTGGAAATATGCCCGGAACTACGTGCTCCAGGACCACATGTTCCAGTCGGACGCCTCGTGGAGTCTGCCCGCGCACCTGTTCACGGTCTCGGAATGGGCAGCGAGCTGCTCGGGTCACCGCGCCAACAGTTGCGTCAACGATGACAAGCAGGGCAAATTGGAGCGAGAACTCGTTGATCGCGAGAAGGTGAGGCGCACGGTTCCCCCGATCCCGCACTCGACGGTCTTCGCCTGGACCGACATGACCTACCTCCTCCACCGCTACCACGTCAGCTGGGCCTACTACGTCGCGCCCGGCACCGAGCCGGACTGCGTCGACGACAAGGCTCTCTGCAAGGGCAAGCCTCAGCAGGGGCCGGGCACGCCGGGGGTATGGAATCCACTGCCCAACTTCGAGACGGTGCGGCAGGACCGACAGGAGGGCAACATTCAGAGCACCTCCAGTTTCTATGCCGCGGCGCGTCACAACAGGCTGCCCGCCGTTTCCTGGATCGTGCCGAACCGGCAGGAGTCCGAGCACTATCCGGCCGGGGTGAGCGCCGGACAGACGTACGTCACCGGCCTGATCAACGCGATCATGCGCAGCCGGGACTGGGGCTCGACGGCAATCTTCCTGACGTGGGACGACTGGGGCGGGTTCTACGACCACGTCCTGCCGCCACGGGTCGATGAGAACGGGTATGGGCTTCGAGTACCGGGGATCGTGATCAGCCCCTACGCGCGCCGCTACTACGTGGACCATCAGATCCTCAGCTTCGACGCGTATAACAAGTTCATCGAGGACGACTTCCTGGGTGGACGGCGACTTGATCCGTCCACCGATGGGCGGCCCGACCCCCGGCCCACCGTCCGCGACAACGTCGCCATCCTGGGCGACCTGTTGCGCGATTTCAACTTCGCCCAGCGCCCGCGCAAGCCGATGCTGCTACCCCTTCACCCGAAGCCCGGGCCAGCCTCGACACCATGATGAGGGGAACCGCCCGCGTGCCGGAGGCTGCGTGGGTTCTACGGCTGTTGCTGGCGGGCACCGCCGGCGCGCTCCTGTTCGCCACCAGCGCCTCGGCGGCGGGTCAGATCAGCGTGTATCCCATCCCCGGCAGCCAGTTGGCGAGGACGCACACGCAGATCTCGTTTCGAGGCGTCGTCCCCTCGGCGATCGGCACGATCAGCGTGACCGGCTCGCGAACCGGAGCTCACCCCGGTCTCATGGTCCCCGATTCAGACGGCCGCGGGGCGAGCTTCTACTCCAAGCCGTTCAGCGAGGGTGAGGTGGTCACCGTCCGCACCCACCTGAGCATCGTCAGGGGCTCGCACGGCACGTTTCGCTTCACGATCGAGGATGCCGCCGCTCCGATTCCCCCGCCTGACCAGCGCTCGGTCGGGCCGCGCGCCCGGGGAGACACGGAGTCGTTCCACTCGCGGCCGGATCTGAGGCCGGCGACGGTCAAGATCCTCAAGCCCTACTCGGGTGCTCAGGATGTGTTTCTGACCCCCATGCACGGCCCGCTGCAATGGGGTCCGATGATCATCGATCGCACCGGCGCCGTGGTGTGGTTTGACCCCATGCCCGGCGATACGACGGTGGCGTCTGATCTCGAGGTGCAGCACTACCTCGGCCAGCCGGTGCTGACCTGGTGGCAGGGGTATGTGAACGTCGGGTCCGGTCAGGGGGTCGACGAGATCTACGACCGCCACTATCACCACCTCGCCACCGTGCGTGCGGGCAACGGGCTGATGGCCGACCTTCACGAATTCACCATCGCCCGGCGGAGCACGGCATGGATCACCGCGTACAGCGTTGTCCACTGGGACGGCTCCGGAGTCCGGCGAGGCAAGGACATCAACGTCCTCGATTGCACCGTGCAGGAGATCGACATCCGCACCGGCAACGTGCTCTTCCAGTGGGACAGCCTCGACCACATCGGCCTGCGAGATTCCTACGCGAGCCCCCCGACGAGCCGCTATCTCGCCTATGACTACTTCCACATCAACTCGGTCCGGCCGGACACCGACGGCAACCTGATCGTCTCGGCGCGCAACACCTGGACGGTCTACAAGATCAACGCCAGCACCGGGTCGGTGATGTGGAAGCTGGGGGGCAAGCACTCGAGCTTCAGGATGGGACCCGGCACGCGCACCGCCTACCAGCACGACGCCGTCATGCACTCGGGCGGGCTGTTGACGATCTTCGACGACGGCGCATCGCCCGCGGTCCATCCGGAGTCGCGCGCTGTGCTCGAGCGAATCAACGTGCGCACGCGGACCGCGACCCTCGTTCACGCGTACGATCACACGCCCAAGCTGCTGGCCGGGGTGGAGGGCTCGGTCGAACGACTCGCCAACCGGCACACGTTCGTCGGCTGGGGCATGGAGCCGTACTTCACCGAGTTTGACCGGCGCGGCAGGCAGATCTTCGACGGGCGTCTGCCCACTGGCAATGCCAGCTACCGGGCCTACGAGTTCTCCTGGCAAGGCGAGCCGACCACGGTGCCGAACGTCGCGGCGCGCAAGCACGGCAAGGACTCCACCACGGTGTGGGCGAGCTGGAACGGGGCCACCGATGTGAGCAGATGGCGGGTGCTGGCAGGCAAGAGCGCCAAGCAACTCACCCGAGTGGCCACCGTGTCCCGCGACGGCTTCGAGACATCGATTGACCTCGACGGCCAGCCACGCTACGTGGCCGTGCGGGCACTCAATTCCTCAGGCCGGGTTCTGGCGCAGTCGCGGACGCTGACGGTCAAGGGATAGGTGCTGAGCCTGCTCAGAAAACGCGGCCTGTGGCTGTTGCCCGTGGTCCTGGCCTCAGTCGCCGTGGTCGCAATCTTGTCCGGCCCGCCGGCGCGGGCCGGGCGCGATACGCCCAAACTCGTGAGACAGCGTCCCAACATCGTCTTCGTCCTCACCGACGATCTGTCGATGAATCTTCTGCGGTACATGCCGCACGTGCAGGCGATGGAGCGCTCGGGGCTGACCTTCACCAACTACTTCGTGTCGGACTCGCTTTGCTGTCCCTCCCGCGCGTCGATCCTCACCGGCAACTTCCCGCACGACACCGATGTGTTCATGAATGTCGGCCGCCAGGGGGGCTTCAACGTCTTCTACAGACGCGGCGAGGAGCGCCACACCTTTGCGGCGGCGTTGCACGGCGCCGGCTACCGGACGGCATTGATGGGGAAGTACCTCAATCGCTATATGCAGACGCGGTCGGTTCCGTCAACCTACGTACCGCCCGGATGGTCGGATTGGGACGGCGCGGGGGCGGCTTACGGCGAGTTCAACTACACGCTGAACCAGAACGGTGAGCTCGCGCATTACGGACACCGCTCCCCGGACTACCTGACCAGTGTGCTGGCGCGCAAGGGGGTGCATTTCATCAACCGCTCGGCTAGCCAGGGCCGGCCGTTCTTCCTCGAGCTGGCCACGTTCTCCCCGCATGCGCCGTACGTGCCGGCCCCGCGCGATGCCGGCGACTATCCGGGTCTGCGGGTGCCGCGGACCCCCAACTTCGACCGTCTTCCCAGCAACCCGCCGCACTGGCTCGGCGGCCGCGTGCCGCTGACCCAGAGGCAGATCCAGGTGATCGACTGGGTCTACCGGCGCCGAGCCGAGGCCGTCCAGTCAGTCGACCGCATGATCGCTCGCGTCGAGCGGGCCCTTCGGAGTGATGGCGTGGCCGGAAACACCTACCTTGTGTTCAGCTCGGACAACGGCCTGCACACCGGCCAGTACCGGCTGATGCCGGGGAAGCTGACCGCCTTCGACACCGACATTCACGTTCCGCTGGTGGTCGTCGGCCCGGGGGTGCCGGCCGGCGCGAGCACCGACGCGATGACCGAGAACATCGATCTGGCCAAGACGTTCGCCGACCTCGGCGGCGTGCAGCTGCCGGGCGACGGCCACAGTCTGGTCGCGCTGCTGCATGGCGGCAATCCAGGCGGGTGGCGCAACGCGATTCTCGTCGAACATCACGGTCCCGACATGAGTGGCCGCGATCCCGATTACCAGAACCCGGCCGCGGGTGCGCCGCGAACCTACGAGGCGATGCGCGCACGGCGCTTCGTGTACGTCGAATACAACGACGGCGAGCGGGAGTTCTACGACCTCCGGCAGGACCCGTTCGAGCTGCACAACCTGGCCTACCGGCTGAGCATGGATCAACTCGCGCAGCTCCACTCGGAGCTCGCGGCGATCGAGAACTGCCACGACGGGACAAGCTGCTGGCGGGCGATGCACGTGGCCCGCTGGCCGACGGCGGGTGGCGCCGGCGCCGTCAAATAGGGCCGCCCCCCGCAGGGGCGGCCCCGTAGACACGACCGAGGTCACCCCGCGGGCTCGACCGTCATACTTCCCTTGGTGGCGCGGCTGACGAGGGACAGTGCGACCCTGCTCTATCGCACACGAGCCGTCTGGCTCATGCTGGCGGTATCAATCGTGCCGTTGATGCTGGCCGGAACCGCCTCGCCGGCCTCATCGCCGGTCAGCGTGTTCCCCATCGCCGGGAGCCGGCTGGCCACCCGTCAGACCCAGATCTCATTCCGCGGCGTCGCACCGTCGGCGATCGGCTCGATCAGTGTCACCGGCTCGATCAGCGGGCCCCACTACGGGCGCCTGGTCGCCGATTCGGACGGCCGCGGAGCGAGCTTCTATCCCAACCGACCGTTCACGGCCGGCGAAGTGGTGACGGTCCGGACGGGGCTGAACATCGTCCGCGGAACCCGGGGGACGTTCCGGTTCACAATCGAGCGGTCGTGGGGAGCCATCCCCCCACCGGTCCAGCGCGCGGTGGCGCCGCGTCAGCGCGGGGACACTCAGAGCTTTCATTCGCGCCCCGACCTCAACCCAGTGTCGATCGACGTCGACCAGCGGTACTCCGGCGCCGGCGACGTTTTTCTCACGCCCATGCACGGCCCGACCCAGTGGGGGCCGATGATCATCGGGCCTCGAGGCTCGCTGATTTGGTTTGACCCGATGCCAGGCCCGTACACGGTGGCCTCCAACCTGCGGGTGCAGCGCTACCTCGGCCAGCCCGTGCTGACGTTCTGGGAGGGCTACGTGAACGTCGACTCGGGCCAGGGAGCCGACGTGATCTTCAACCGCCACTACCAGCAGATCGCCACCGTGCGGGCGGGCAACGGGTTGATGGCCGACCTCCACGAGTTCACCATCACGGCTCAGAACACCGCGCTGATCACGGCATACAGCCTCGTCCACTGGGACGGGAGCGGGATCGGGCGGGGCAAGGACATGGATGTCGTGGACTGCACGGTTCAGGAGATCGACATTCCCACCGGCAACGTGCTGTTCCAGTGGGACAGCCTCGACCACATCGGCCTGCGAGATTCGTATCTGCCGCCGGCCACCAATCCCGGCGTGCCCTACGACTATTTCCACGTCAACTCGATCCAGCAGGACAGCGACGGCAACCTGATCATCTCGGCCCGTGACACCTGGACCGTGTACAAGATCAACGCCAGCAGCGGATCGGTGATGTGGAAGCTGGGGGGCAAGCACTCGAGCTTCAAGATGGGACCGGGCACCCGGACCGCCTACCAGCATGACGCCACCCTGCACCCCGGGAACGTGATGACGATCTTCGACGACGGGGGCGGTCCCCAGGTACACCCACAGTCCCGGGCGGTATTCGAGCGTCTCAACACGCGGACGATGACGGCCACGCTCCTCCGCGCGGACAACCACACGCCCGCGCTGCGGGCAAACGTCGAGGGCTCGGTCGAGGAACGGCCGGACGGTCGCACGTTCGTCGGCTGGGGCGACGCCCCCTACTTCACCGAATACAACCGGAAGGGCCACCAGATCTTTGACGGCCGGCTGCGCAGTGCCAACTCCAGCTATCGCGCCTACGAGTTCTCCTGGGACGGCCAGCCCCTCACGCCACCGGCGCTGGCCGTGCAGCAGCGGGGACGCGTCAGCACCGTGTATGCGAGCTGGAACGGCGCCACCGACGTCGCCTCCTGGCGGGTGCTGGCGGGTTCCGTGCCCGGGCGGCTCCATCCGGTGGGGACGGGCCTGCGCCGAGGTTTCGAGAGCGTCATCAAGGTGCACACCGAGGCGAGGTATTTCGCCGTGCAAGCCCTCGATTCTGCCGGCCACGAGCTGGCCGAGTCGGTGGCGGTGAAGGCGGGCGGGTAGTTCAGTCGACTCGGCGCGCCGAGGGCTCGAAGATGACGTCGATCCTCTCGCGGTCGTGTCGCTGCTCCGTCTTGGCCAGTGCCTCGAGCGTCTTCTCGTCGCCGGGGACCGGAGGGTCGAGGAGGCTGCGCGGCCACAGCCGGCGCACGACCACGACATTGATCTCGGCCGCGTAGAGCGTCGCCTGTGCGCCAAGGTGCAGCCAGGCGAGTAGCCCGATGACCAGAGCGAATAAGCCGTAGGTGCTGCTGGCGTGGCGGACCACGTGTCCGATGTAGTAGCCGCCGATGATCTGGAGGATCTCCCACACCACACTGCCCACGACCACGCCGATCCACAGGCAGCGCGTGGGTACGCTGGCAGCCGTGAGGAGGCGGAACGCGGCCGCGAACAGCGCGAAGTTGAGCACCAGCGAGAGCGCGATCCCCACCACCTTGACCGAGGTGCCGCCGAGCCCGCCGGTGACCAAGCCGGAGGCCAGCGAGGAGATCAGGAACAGGGTCGCCAGGACGAGGACGAGGACGAAGCCCCGCAGGCGCTTGCGGAGAAAGTCGCCGCGGTCCTTGTGGGGCACCGCCCACACGGCATCGAACGCGTTCTGGGCCGCCTGGGTGACGCCCAGGCCCGCCCACAGTGCCGCGAGGATGCCGATCACCAGCGCGACCGTGCGGCCGTGCAGCTGGTGATGCTGAAGCTGCTGGCCGATGATCGGAAACTTGGCCAGCACCGAGTCGGAAATCGTGCGCTGGGCGCTGGGGTCGCCGTGCAGCACGAAGCCGAGGATCGTCACGAACACCAGCAGGAGCGGAAACAGCGAGAAGAACGCGTAGTGCGCGATCAGCGCGGCGAGGCCGCCGGCACCGTCGTCGGAGAACTTCTTGAGCACCGCGACGGGGACTGCCAGCCAGCGACTCCGCTGCTGGCGGCGGTCAAACGCCCGGATCGGACGCAGTACATCCACATCCGTCTAGCTACCCGATCGGCCGGGGTTCAGGCGCTGGCGAGCAGCGCGTCTCGCTCGGACTCGCGTGGCGCGCACGTGCGCTCGCGGAGGATCACGGTGGCGCCGCCGGAGGGGCTGAAGGTGATGCTCCGGCGCGCGGTCTGCTCGGGCCGCGGGCTGGCCGCGACGAGCTCGTAGCGGCTCAGCACCGCACGCATCACGATCTTCATCTCCTGGAGCGCGAAGCTGGCGCCGAGGCAGCGCCGGCGGCCACCTCCGAACGGGATCCAGGTGTAGGTACCGGGTGGCTTGTCGAGGAACCGCTCCGGCCGCATCTCGTAGGGCTCGGAATAGATGTCGGGATCGTGGTGAACCAGCCATGCGCTCGCCAGCAGTGCCACACCGGCCGGGTATTCAAAGCCGCCGATCGTGACCGGCCTCTTGGTCAGCCGCGGTTCGGCGTTGGGCAGCACCGGACGCAGGCGGAGGATCTCGTAGACGGTGGCGGTGAGGTAGTCGTCCTGCTCGCCCGCGTCGAGCTCCTCGGTGAGGCGAGCGACGACGTGGGGCTCGCGGGACAGGCGCTCGAACCCCCAGGCGAGCTGGGATGCGGTGGTCTCGTGACCCGCCACCAGGGAGGTCATCAGCTCGTCTCGCAGCTCTTGGGGAGACATGGGACTTCCGTCCTCGTGACGGGCTGCGAGCAGCATCGCCAGCACGTGGTTGCCCTCGTCGTCGCTGGCCGCCCGGCGTTCCTCGATCTCGGTGAAGATCAGCTCGTCGGCGCGCCTTCTCGCCGCGCGGAAACGCCTGAACGTGCCCGACAGGCGCGCCCAGCGCTCGGCCGCGGGGAGCACCGAAAGGGGGCTCTCGCTGAAACCGAGCACCTCGGTGACACTCTCGCGCAGATCGTCGAGACGCTGTCCCTGCTCGAGCCCGAACACGGCGCGGAGGATGATCTCGAGCGTGACGCGTTGCAGCTTGGGGTGGAGCGCGACGGGCTGGCCCGTGGGCCACGACTGCACCTCGCGCTGCGCCAGCTCGGTCATCAGGCCGGTCAGCCGCTTCATCTTCTCGCCGTGGAAGGCCGGGAGCAGGAGCTTGCGCTGCTCGAGGTGCGGTGCCTCGTCGAGCAGGATCACCGACTTGGAGCCGACGATCTGGCCGAGGATCCGCGCGCCCTCGCCGGGGTGGATCACGTCGGGCGGGGCGGTGAACAGCTCCTTGATCTCGTCGGGATCGGACAGGATCACGAACGGTGGCTGGAACGGCAGCTGAACGGTGATGCGCTTGCCATAGCGCTGGCGCAGCCGGTCGAGTGAGGCAGCCGGACGCTTCCAGGTGGCGGCCATCTGGATCGGCCCAGGCACCCGCGGACCGGGCGGCAGAAGCATCCTGCGTTCTCGCCGGGTCATGGTCGCCACTCTGAGGCCCGCCATTCCGGGATCGTGGCACGGAACTGTTCCGGGGGTTGTGTGAGATGGCTCACGCTCTTGTGGCCTGTGCGCCGTTGGCACCGGGCGGTCGATCTGTCAAGGTGAATCTCGCCCCTGCCTCCGAGGCGAGTTTCACATCGACCTCCTGGGGCGCCGTCGATGTGAAAGTGGTCCGCGGCGGCACGGCGAGTTTCACGTTGACGGACACGTTGACGGACACCTTGACGGACACGTTGGCGCCACTCAGCCGACGCTGATCACGGCGAGATTGTGGTCGGCGCGGCTGAAGCTGGTTTCGGAAAGTCCGGTGGTGTCGAAGGCACGGGAGACGACGATCCACGTCCCGCGGGGCAGGCCGCGGCGCAGGTGCAGCGAGCACTGGTTGGTGCCGGCGGCCTGGATGAAGATGCGGGGCTCGCATCGCCCGCCCGGGCCCCGGGCGGTCCCGCCACCGGGTTTGATGCTGAGGCAATGGCCGTTGACGGGGTGAGCGGAGAAGACCGACACCGCGACGGCGCTCAGGTTGCCGTCGGGATCGGTGGCGGTGCCATGGAAGTTGTGCAGGTGCCCGGGCTTGGCGTGGCTGGGCGGGGACGCGAGGTTGCTGTTGGGGACTTGGTTGCCGGCGATGATCACGGTGGCGGTGGCCTTGCCCAGCGTGGCGTGGCTGGGGCTGGTGAGCCTTACGGTGAAGCTCTCGGCACTCTTGTTCGCCTTGCCCGACAGGACCTTCACGGCGATCGTTCTCCTGCTCTGGCCAGGAGCAAAGGACAGCGTGCCGTGGGCGGGTTGATAGTCTCGGCCGGCTTTGGCCGTGCCGTCCTGCGTGGCGAAGTGGACGGAGCTTCCGACGCCGAGCCCGCCGGTGCGAGTCACGGTCAGCTTGGCCGTGCTGCCCTCGGGGGCGTCTACGGAGGCGGGTACGAAGGCGAGCACGCCCGCCACGCTCACCGGCTGACAGGCCGAGAACTCCGACGACCCGGTGCTGCTCGTGGCAGTGGCGGTGACCTGCTCGCCGGGGTGTACTGGTCCCGGGCAGCTCAGCGTCGAAGGTGGCGCTGCCCGAGCCCGAGCTGGTGAACAAAACCTCTCCCAAAGCGGTCTTGCCCTCACCGAACCCCGAGCCATCGCAATCCGGACTCGAGAAGAACCGCAACGTCACGGTGCGATTCGGTGCCGTGCTGATCGTGCCGTGCACCACCGTGTTGCCGCCCGATGCCACGGCACCCGACAGCACTGGGAAATTCTGAATCCCATCGGCATCGCCGGCGTCGTTGGCCGTGACGCCAGCCGCACCCGCGTCGATGCCCAACCCGACGTTGCTGAAGATCGAGTTCTCGGCCACCGTTGCGATCACGTTCTCGATTCGGACCCTGAGCCGATGTTGAACGCGACCGTGTTGGCGGCCTTGCCCGAACCGCCGACGGTGGCGTTCTGGTCGACGTCGATCCCATCTCCGTCATTCGGAATCGGATTGGTCCCGGACGGCCCGGCCCCGACGATGTTGCCCTCAATCGTGGTGTTTCCCACGTTGCCGACCTCTATTCCCGTCCCCGTGTTTCCCGAGACGACATTGCTCGCCCCGGGGCCCGAACCACCGATTTGATTGGTCCCTTCCGCCGCGATGCCACTCTCGTTGGGGAGGGCCACCGTGCCGGCGGCGTTGGTCCCGACGAGATTGCCCTGGATGATGTTGTTGCTCGAGCTGGTGTTTTCGAGCCGGATCCCTGGCCCCAGATTCCCGGACACCTGGTTTCCGGCGCTGGTTTCCGGCGCCCGGCGAGCTGCCTCCGATGACATTGGAGGGCGAGCTGACAACGTCGATGCCGCTGTTGAGGTTCGAACGGAGAAACTTCCCGTCGGACGTCGTTCCGATGCGGTTGCCCTCGATGTCGTTGTCGGCCGTGTTATCGAGGCTGATCCCAGATCCGCCATTGCCCGAGATCAAGTTGCCGGCTCCGACGGTGGCGCCGCCGATGATGTTGCCCACCGGGGCCGTCGACCCCGACCCCGTCGCCCTGATTGGCCACTATCGAATCGCCGGCATCGATGCCGATGTGGTTTCCGACGATCTGGTTCGCGTCGGCCGACGTTCCGGTGATCCGGATCCCGTCGCCGCCGCTGGCCCACGATCGTGTTGCCGAGTCCGATATCCCCGACGGTGTTCGAGGGGCCGCTCAGCCGAATGCCATCGCCGCCGTTGGAGTTGGGGGTGAAGCCGGAGATGCCGATCTGGTTGAGCTCGATCGCCGCCGAGGCCGCGGTGGCACTGAGATCGATTCCCTGACCGCCGTTGCCGACGATCGTGTTCCCATTCCCGAAGTTGTTGGCGAAGTCGCCGATGTGGACGCCCTCACTCGCCGTGACGGCGATTCCGGCGGCTCCGTTGCCCCGACGGGTATCGCCGACCGAGTCGCTGCCGATGACGCAGCTACGCACCTTGGTGAAGTCCGAGCCGGTGATGAAGATACCGTCGGCGCTGAAGCGGTCGATAGCCAAGCTGGCGACCGTGCTGCTCCCGGACCCCGACGCGAAGGTCAAGCCAGTCACGCTGGCGCCGGCATTGGTGCCGTCAAGCTCGACCCCGTTGCCTTCGATGTCCGTCTGACCGGTGATCGCCGGCAGCGCCGATCCAGGCTTGATCGTGCCCAATCCTGAGTTGAACTGAATTATGTCGGCGCCGGTATGGGCGTTCGCCGACGCGATCGCCTGGCGCAGAGTGCACGCCGTCGGCGTGGCGGTGCAGGTACCGCCCGTGTCCAACGTGGAGGTCACGTCGAATGAAGTCGCCTGCGCAGACCCGGTCGCCACGACGAACAAAACGGCTGCGAGCGTACCCACTCGACGCAGCACAACCCCCATTGCACGTCAATCCTCTCTGGCCGAGAAGCGGATGTCAACCCACGTGGACTACCGCCAGGTTGTGGTCGGAGCGCCTGAAGGTCGTCTCGGACAGGCCCGTGGTGTCGAACGCGCGCGAAATGACGAGCCGGGTAAGCGACACCCCCATGGGGCAATCCTTTACCTGTCGGCATTTCGTGTCAACATTCCCGCATGCGCCTGGGGATCGCCTGCGTGATGGTGGCGTTCTTCGCCCAGGTGGCGGGCGCATCGGCAACCTCACTATGCGAACCGAGTACGTCGATCCCGGGATGCCCTACTTCGGACTCGGCCGGTGAGCCGACGATCCAGGACGCGTTCAACAACGCCGCGTCCACCGGGGACACGGTCCGGATCGCGTCCGATGCCTACAACAAGGGACAGCCGTATGCGCCGGGAGTCGACCTGGGTAAGTCGGTCATGGTCACCGGCCGGCCCCACCGAGACCCTGATCAAGGCCCAAGGCACCCCCGGCTTGGGCATCTCCTCGGGTTCGACTGTTTCGGGCCTCGGCATTGAGGTTTATCCCACCGGCGGCAACCACGGACTCGACCTGGCCGGACACGCAACCAACGTCGCCATTACGGCCCAGCCCGGCGTGACGTACGCGATTGGCGTCGATCTCAACGGCGGCACATTCAGCCACGGCTCCGTGAGCCTGCCCATCAACGTCTCGGAGCCAGCAGGCTAACGCAGGTGTCGTTGGAGCGGGCACACTCAGCGACTCGAGCGTCACGGCCGCAGTGGGAATCGCTGACGACGCCGGCAAGATGCCGACCGTCCATCGGGTGCATGTATTGGCCAATCAGGGCGTTCTCGTGGCGAGCCCGACCCCGTTCACGATGGACGATTCGCTGATCCGCACCGTCCGTACTGCTGAGCCTGAGATCGGCGTCGGCGCATCGTCGCAGGCGATCTTTGAGAGCTTCAACCTTCTACACGTGACGGTCGTTGGGAGCAATACGGCGGGCTCGACTGGCATATCCGGGTACGCGAACGGCCTCGACGGTATTGGCAGCTCCTCCGTGCTGCTGGAGAGCTCGATCGTCCGGCTACGCGACTTCAGTGGCCGCCACGGCTGACGGCACGGGCGGCACCGCCACTACCACAATCACCATCCGCCATAGCTACTACGACCCGTTGAGCGCATCCAAGGACCAGTCCAACGGTGGCGTGGCATCGATCAGCGCCGACTCCCACTCGGGCAACCTCGACCCGCGGTTCGTCAACGCCGCCGCCGGCGACTTCCGCCTGCAGGCCGGATCGCCGGCCATCGACGCCGGCGAGGCCACCCTGGGCGCCGGCGAGTCGACCACCGATCTCGACGGCAACCCGCGGAGGTTGGCCGGACACAAGGGCGACGCGGCGATCAGCGACGTCGGTGCCTACGAGTTCCGGCCTCACGCGCCCAGCGTTCACGCCAGCGCAACCGCACTGAAGCTCCTCCCCGGTAAGAAGGACACCTTCCACGCCACGGCTTCGGATTCCTCACCGGGAGATGCCGTCAGCCTCCACTGGAGCTTCGGCGACGGCAGCTCGGCGGCAGGACCAAGCGTGGCCCACGCCTTTGCCAAGGCGGGCCGGCACCAAGTCACCGTGACCGCCACCGACCTCGACCGCTTCACCGCCACCGCCTCGCTCACGATCACCGTGCCTGGCCCGACGATAAGCAAGCTGGCGATCGCGCCGCACAACTTTCGGCCAGGTCACGGCGCGCGGATCAGCTACACGGCCTCGCAGCAGGCCACCACCACCTTGCGGATTTTGCGCGCCAAAACGGGCAAGCTGGTCGGCAAGCTCACCCACAGGGGCCACGCAGGCAACAACCACTTCCGCTTTGCCGGCAAGCTCGGCGGACATGCGCTCAAGGTCGGCCGCTATCGCCTCGTGGCCATCCCACGCAACGCCGCCGGGACCGGCCGGCCCGTGTCGGTGAAGTTCACGATCGCGGGCTGAGGCCTCGATCCCAGTATCAGGCGCACGTCAACGTGAATCTCGAGTCCTGGGTTTGAGAGAGTTTCACATTGACGGCGTGGCGCGCCGTCGAAGTGAACATGGCCGGTGGCGGCGCCTCGAGTTTCACGTTGACAGGGGGACGGTGGCGCGGTTCAACCGCGGGGGCTGATGCCCTCGATCCCCAGCAGCACCCGCTTGCGATCGAGCCCGCCGGTGTAGCCGCCCAGCCCGCCGCCCGCGTGCAGCACCCGGTGGCAGGGGACGACGATCGGCATCGGGTTGTGCCCGAGCGCGTTTCCCGCGGCGCGGTGCCCTCGCGGGCTCCCCGCCTCGTCGGCCACCTCCTTGTAGCTCGATACGGCGCCGAACGGAATGCGCGCGGTGGCCTGGAGCACTCGGCGCGAGAAGCCGTGCGTGAGCTGCCAGTCGAGCGGGAGCTCGAACGCGCTCCGCTCGCCGGCGAAGTACTGCTCGAGCTCGCGCCGGGGCTCATCCACCCGCTGCGGGGCTCGCAGCACCCGCGGAGAGATCTGGGCCGCGAGCTCCTCGAGCACCTCATCCTCGTCGCCGTCGAGGTACGCGATGCGCACGAGGCCGCGTGGTGTGGAAGCCACGAGCAGCTTGCCCACCGGCGAATCGGCGGTGGCGTAGGCGACGTCGAGCAAGCCGACGCCAGCCGCGGCCGCGCTCAGATCGGGCAGCGGAAGGTCGAGGCCACCCTCGGTCAGGGCTTTCTCCAAGGGGTCAATCATCGCCGTACTCCTGTCGCAGTCGCTTGAGAGCCTCGTGGACGTTGCGCCGGGCGGCTTCCTCCGAAGTGCCCATCACGGTCGAGATCTCCGCGTAGTCGGAATCGGCAACGAACCGCAGCGCCAGCGCTGTGCGCTGCTTGGGCGGGAGCTCGCGGACCAGCGCCCACAGATCATCATCGGTGTCGAGCAGTCCGGCCCCGTCCGAACGCACCGGCCAGACCTCGGGAACAGTGGCCACGGGCACCGGCCGGCGCGCACGGCTGCGGGCATGGTCGATCGCCTTGCGATGGGCCACGGTGAGGATCCAGCCTCGAAGGTTGGAGGCATCGCGAAGGCGGGGGTAGGCGCGCAGCGCCGAGAGCCACGTCTCCTGAAAGCAATCGTCGGCATCGTGGCGGCCGACGGAGGCAACGAGGAAGCGGTGAACGTCTCGGGCATGGGTATCGAGCAAGAGCTGGAACGGTGGAAGGTCCACTGACGATGAAACGCGCCGTCGGGGCATCACGTGAGATTGTCGTTTGGCTGGACGCCGCCCGCTTGCCACCGATGAGTTCCGGGCAATACCCCAGTCAAAGGTTGCTGAGAGCAGATGTTCGGTATACAAACCTGATATGGCCCGCGCAATCTGGACAGGCGCGATCAGCTTCGGGCTCGTCAACGTGCCCGTGAAGCTGTACAGCGCGACTTCGCCCAAGACCGTCCGCTTCCACCAGCTGTCGAGCAAGACCGGGGCTCGCATCCGCCAGAAGCGGGTCGATCCCTCGACGGGCGAGGAAGTCCCCTTCGAGGAGATCGTCAAGGGCTACGAGCTCACGCCCGATCGCTACGTGACGATCAGCAACGAGGAGCTCGAGGCGCTGGATCCGAAGGCGACGAAGACCATCGACATCGAGGAATTCGTCGACCTGGCCGAGATCGACCCGATCTACTACGACCACTCCTACTACCTGGCCCCGACCGCCGGTGGCGCGAAGCCCTACCGGTTGCTGCTCGATGCGATGACCGAGTCGGGCAAGGTCGGCATCGGGAAGGTGGTCCTGCGCTCCAAGCAGCAGCTGTGCGCGCTGCGCCCCACCGAGGGCGTGCTGACGCTGAGCACGATGCTGTTCGGCGACGAGGTGCTGGCTCCCGACCGCCTCGACGAGCTCGATTCGGTCGGCGAGGCCCAGGCCACCGACCGCGAGCTGAAGATGGCCGAGCAGCTGATCGACACGCTGTCGAGTGAGTTCGATCCCGCGAAGTACCACGACGAGTACCGCGAGCGGGTGCTCGACATGATCGAGCGCAAGGCCTCGGGAGAGGAGATCATGGTGCAGCCGGAGGCTGAGGAGTCCGCGCCCGCTCCCGACCTCATGGCCGCCCTCGAAGCCAGCCTGGCCGCCGTCAAGTCCGACGGCGACGAGAGCGACGACGAGGCCCCCGCGAAACCGGCCAAGTCACGCAAGCAGGCCTCCTCTGGGAGCGGCAACGGCAAGGCCTCGAAAAAGCCGGCCAAGGCCAAGCGCTAGCCACTAACGCCTCGCTAACAGGCGCTGGTAGCCTTAACGGAGCAGCCGCGCCGGACGGCCCTCCTCTTGACCCCCAAGCCGGGGATTCGTATATGCAAGATCGCTTCGTCTCCCCAGAGGCCACGGGCCTCTACGATCCCGCCAACGAGCACGATGGGTGCGGCATCGCCCTCGTGGCGAAGCTGTGGGGAGAGGCGAGTCATGCCGTGGTCGAGAAGGCGCTCGACGCGCTGGAGAACCTCGAGCATCGCGGCGCCGAGGGCGCCGATCCCAACACCGGTGACGGCGCCGGCATCCTGCTGCAGATCCCCGACGCCTTCCTGCGCGGCGCTGCGGCGGGCGTCGAGCTCCCGCCTCCCGGCCGCTACGGCGTGGGCGTGTGCTATCTGCCAACCGACGCCGAGCGCCGGCTGCTGATCGAACAGGTGATCGAGGACACGATCGCCGCCGAGGGCCTGCGAGCGATCTGGTGGCGCGACGTGCCGGTCGACGAGCGGCACGTGGGCGAGACCGCGCGGTTGTCGGCCCCGGTCATCCGGCAGGTCCTGATCGAGGCGTCGGCCGACATCCCCGATCAGGACGCCTTTGAGCGCAAGCTGTACGTGATCCGCCGGGTGATCGAGCGCGAGGCCGGCACCGGCCTGGCCATCCCCAGTTTCTCCTCGCGCACGCTGGTCTACAAGGGGATGCTGACCGCCCCGCAGCTGCCGCGCTACTTCACCGATCTGCGCGATCCGCGGCTGGCCTCGAGGCTGGCGCTGGTCCACTCGAGGTTCTCCACCAACACGTTCCCAAGCTGGGAGCTGGCCCACCCATACCGCATGATCGCCCACAACGGCGAGGTCAACACGCTGCGCGGCAACATCAACTGGATGCGCGCGCGGGAGTCGCAGCTCGCCTCCGAGCTGTTCGGCGACGACCTGGAGAAGGTGATTCCGGTCGTCCGCGAGGGCGGTTCGGATTCGGCGATCTTCGACAACGTCCTCGAGCTGCTCGTGCTCAGCGGTCGCCACATCCCGCAGGCGGTGATGATGATGGTCCCGGAGGCCTACCGCACGCGCAAGGACCTCGACCCGGACGTCAAGGGCTTCTACGACTTCCACTCCTGTGTCATGGAGCCGTGGGACGGGCCCGCCGCCGTGGTGTTCACCGATGGGCGGATGGCCGGCGCGGTGCTCGACCGCAACGGCCTGCGCCCCGGCCGCTGGGTCCAGGACACCGAGGGCTATGTCGTCCTCGCCTCCGAGACCGGAGTGGTGACCGTTGCCCCCGAGCACGTGCAGCGCAAGGGCCGGCTGGCCCCCGGCAAGCTGTTCCTGGTCGACCTGGAGGAGGGACGGATCGTCGGCGACGAGGAGGTCAAACGACGGGCGGCCTGCCGCAAGCCCTACGGCGATTGGTTCGAGCGCTCGGTGGTCCATATCGACGACCTGCCCGAGCGCGAGCCGCGGGCGCCGAGGATCGAGCCGTTGCGCTCAAAGCAGCTGGCCTTCGGCTACTCGCAGGAGGACCTGCGGATGGTCATCGCGCCGATGGCCGCCAACGGCGAGGAGCCGTTGGCCAGCATGGGCAACGACGCCGCGCTGGCTGTGCTGTCGGATCGCCAGCCGCCACTGTTCTCGTACTTCAAGCAGCTGTTCGCGCAGGTCACCAATCCGCCCATCGACCCGATCCGCGAGAACGTCGTGATGAGTCTGCAGGCCGGTGTCGGAGCCGAGGTGAACCTTCTCAGCGAGGTTCCGGAACAGGCCCACGTCCTGGTCATGGACCAGCCGATCCTCCGCAACCACGAGCTCGAGAAGCTGCGCCAGGTCTCCCACGAGGTGTTCGATGCCGCCACCCTCGACATCACGTGGCCGATCGAGGCCGGTCCGGATGGCATGGAGATGCGCCTTCACGACCTCTGCGAGGAGGCGGCGCGCTATGTCGACAACGGCGCCAACATCCTGATCCTGTCCGACCGCAACCTGGGCCCCGAGCGTGTGGCCACGCCCTCGCTGCTCGCCGTGGCAGCGGTTCACCACCACCTCGTGCGACGCGGCACGCGGCTGCGGACGGGCCTGGTCATCGAGTCCGGCGAGCCTCGGGACATCCATCACATGGCCACGCTGATCGGCTACGGCGCCGCCGCCATCAACCCGTACCTGATGTTCGAGTCCCTCGACGAGCTGGCCGACCGCTCGCTGCTTCCGACCGAGCTCGACCGCGAGGAGGCCGAGAAGCGGATCGTCAAGGCGATCGGCAAGGGCCTCATGAAGACGATCTCGAAGATGGGGATCTCGACGATCAAGTCCTACTGTGGGGCCCAGATCTTCGAGGCGGTCGGACTCGAGCAGGAACTCATCGATCAGCACTTCACCGGCACCGCGTCGCGCATCGGCGGCGTTGGCCTCGACGTCGTCTCGACCGAGGCCATGGAGCGCCACTTCCGCGCCTATCCGCGCACCGGCCGCGATCTGCTGCCGGTCGGTGGCGTCCTGCAGTGGCGCCGTGGCGGCGAGCGCCACGCGTGGAACCCGGACACGATTGCCCAGCTCCAGCACTCGGTTCGCAGCGAGAATGGCGATTCCGCCGAGACCTACGAGGAGTTCGCTCGCCTGGTCAACGAGGACACGGCGCGCCGTGGGCTCCTCCGCGGGCTGATGAGGATTCGCCCCGCCGGCGCGGCGCTGCCGCTGGACGAGATCCAGCCGGCGGCCGAGATCGTCAAGCGATTCACCACCGGTGCGATGAGCCTCGGTGCCCTCAGCCGCGAGGCCCACGAGACACTGGCCATCGCCATGAACCGGCTGGGGGCCAGGTCGAACACGGGTGAGGGCGGGGAGGACCCCTCGCGTTACGTGCCCGACGCCAACGGCGATCTGCGGCGCTCGGCGATCAAGCAGGTCGCATCGGGGCGCTTCGGCGTGACGATCGAGTACCTGGTCAACGCCGACCAGCTCCAGATCAAGATGGCCCAGGGCGCCAAGCCAGGCGAGGGCGGGCAGCTGCCGGGGCACAAGGTCGACAACTACATCGCCTCGATCCGTCACTCGACTCCCGGCGTCGGCCTGATCTCGCCGCCCCCGCACCATGACATCTACTCGATCGAGGATCTCAAGCAGCTGATCTACGACCTGCGCTGCGCCAACCCGTCGTCGTCGGTGTCGGTGAAGCTCGTCTCCGAGGTCGGGGTGGGCACCGTCGCCGCCGGCGTGGCCAAGGCCAACGCCGATCACGTGACGATCTCCGGCCACGATGGCGGCACCGGGGCCTCGCCGCAGTCCTCGGTCCAGGGCGCCGGGGTGCCGTGGGAGATCGGTCTGGCCGAGACTCAGCAGACGCTGCTCCTCAACGATCTGCGCTCGCGCATCACGGTCGAGGTCGACGGCGGGATGCGCACAGGGCGTGACGTGGTGGTCGCCGCGCTGCTCGGGGCCGACGAGTTCGGCTTCTCGACCGCGCCGCTGATCGCGATGGGCTGCATCATGATGCGCGTCTGCCACCTGAACACCTGCCCCGTGGGGATCGCCACCCAGGATCCCGAGCTGCGCAGGCGCTTCCGAGGTACCCCCGAGCACGTCGTGGATTACCTGCTCATGGTGGCCGAGGAGGTCCGTCATCTCCTCGCTTCGCTGGGGATCCGGAGCATGGAGGAGCTGATCGGGCGCACGGAGCTGCTCGACGTCGACGAGGCGATCGAGCACTGGAAGGCCCGTGGCGTCGACCTCTCGATGGTGTTGGCCTCACCCGACCTCCCGCCCGACTCGCCCCGGCGCCGCACCCGCCAGCAGGTGCCGGTCCTCGACGACGCACTCGACTGGGAGCTGGTGCGCGCCTGCGCTCCCGCGCTCGAGCGCGGCGACCACGTCCGGCTTGGGCCACTCCCGGTTCGCAACGTCAACCGCACGGTCGGCGGCATCCTGTCGGGCGAGATCGCCCGCCGGCGCGGCGCGGAGTCCCTGCCCGACGAGACGATCGAGATCTCGTTCTCGGGCAGCGCGGGGCAGAGCTTTGCCGCCTGGCTGGCCAAGGGCGTGTCCTTCACGCTGCGCGGCGAGACCAACGACTACACCGGCAAGGGCCTGTCGGGTGGCATGGTGGTCGTCCGACCGCCCGAACGTGCGCGGTTCCGCGCCGAGGAGAACATGATCGTCGGCAACACCGTTCTGTACGGCGCCACGGGAGGGCGGGCATTCTTCCGCGGGCTGGCCGGCGAGCGCTTCGCTGTGCGCAACTCGGGCGCCTACGCCGTCGTCGAGGGCGTCGGGGACCACGGCTGCGAGTACATGACCGGCGGTCGCGTCGTCGTGCTCGGCCCCACGGGTCGCAACTTCGCCGCCGGAATGAGCGGCGGGATCGCCTACGTGTATGACCGCGATCGGCGCTTCGAGGGCCGCTGCAACCTCGAGCTGGTCGAGCTCGAGCCGCTCGGGCCCGGGGATGTGCAGGAGGTTCAGGAGCTGATCAAGGAGCACGTCGCCCGCACCGGGTCGCTCGTCGGTCGCAACATCCTGGCCGCCTGGGGCCGCGGGCAGGGCGAGCGGTTCGTCAAGGTCATGCCCCGCGACTACAAGCGGGTGCTGGCCGAGCTGGCCGCGGCCGCCGAGGGTGCGCCCGCGTAACACAGCGGCGCCCCGAGTAACACGGCGGCGCCTCGAGTAGTTAGAGCAGGGCGCCCGTGACGTCCTGGATCGTGTCGATGCCGTAACCCATGTCGGGATCACCGTCCGTCATCACGGCCATCGAGAACGTGCGCTTGTGGCCCTCGAGCCGGGCGATCTGGTGCACGAGGTATCCGAGGTTGGTCGGCCGCCAGCCGGCCTTAAAGAACACCGTATAGCCCTTGGGGCGGGCAACGGCGGGGATGCCCCAGCTCTCGTAGCCGGCGATGTGGGAGAGCAGGTTGTTGGCGTAGCCGACGAACTCGTGCGGGATCAGCTTGTCCATCTCGAAGAAGAACTTGGCCTGGTCGGCGGCGCTGATCATTGCGTTGGCCCAGATCCCGGAGATCGAGAACTCGGTCATGCCGGCGGCCTTGGCCACGGCGTACAGCCCCGAATCACCCACGATCGACCACGTCTGGGTCGCCGCGTTGTTGTCCGAGACATGGATCATCGGGTACAGGAACGAGTTGCTGTAGGAGTCGATGTAGTGCTGACCGCGGGCGTCGAGCATGCGCAGGTAGGCGACGAGCAGCATCGCCTTGACCACGCTCCCGGTGATGAACGTCCGGTGGACATTGACGCCCGACAGCCGGCCCTCGGTGTCGACCACGGCGAATGCGGTGCGGCCGGCGCGGCGGGCCAGCTCGCGCTCGGCGCGCCGGATTGCGGCTGGGTCGGGGAAGCCTACTGGGAGCGATCCGCGCCCCCAGTAGCCCCGATCCTTGCAGCCGATCGGCCGCTGCGGGTTGAGCAGGGCCTGATCCCGGTTGGCCTGGAAACACACGCGCCAGTGGTAGTGCCCGGCGGGCAGCGGGATCTTCGTCGACAGGACGGTCACGTACGGGCTCAGCCGATGGGCCCGGTTGGTCTGGTGGCTGGTGAATCGGCCCTTGCGGCCGTGGCCGAACCACCAGTGCACGCGGAAGCGTCCCCACTTCATGTCCTTGGGGTGGAACAACACGATCGTGACGCCGGCGCGGCCCAGGGTCAGCGCCTTGAGCTTGACGAAGACCTTGCCGAGGACCCCGACCTGCACGTGGGCGTGGGCCGTCGTCCCGGCCAGAGTCACCGTGTAGCTGACGTTCTCTGACGTGTGGACCATGAAGGAGAAGGTTCCCGTGGCGCTCGTTGGGGTCGTTTTGACCAGCTTGCGGTGCTGATACGGATACAGAGCCCTGAAGAGATGCACCTTCGTGCCCGTCGCGACGCCTGTCGCCCGCCCCGAGAGGACGACGTCCCCCCCGTGCGGCAGGCGGGTCTTGGAGGCATGGAGGGTGATCGACGGCGTCGGCGGAGGCGGCGGAGGCGCCGCCGACCTCGAGGCTGCGCCCGCCCACGAGGGGGTCGCCAATGCGATCGCCACCAGCGCTCCGGCCCCGAGTGCCAGCACCCATCTACGCACGGGATGAACTCTAAGGTTTTTTGCGATGCACTGCTACTCTGACCAGCCCTCATGGGCGAGCTAGGCGCGTTTTTGAAGATCCATCGGGTCGGCTTCGATAAGCGCGATCCCCGCCAGCGTGTCGGCGACTACCACCAGTACTTTGCCCTGCAGCCCGCGGCCGAGCTTCAGCGTCAGGGCGCCCGCTGCATGGACTGCGGCGTTCCGTTCTGCCACGAGGGCTGTCCGCTCGGGAACCTGATCCCCGATTGGAACGACCTCGTCTACCGGGACAAGTGGCGCGAGGCAATCGATCAGCTCCACACGACCAACAACTTCCCCGAGTTCACCGGCCTCATCTGTCCGGCCCCGTGCGAATCGGCGTGCGTGCTGGCGATCAACGACGATCCGGTGACGATCGAGCAGATCGAGCTGGCCATCGTCGAGCGGGCCTTCGCCGAGGGCTGGGTCGAGCCCGAGCCGCCGGACCGACGCACGGGACGGACCGTGGCCGTGGTGGGCTCGGGCCCGGCCGGCCTGGCCACCGCCGCCGAGCTGAACAAGTGCGGCCACTCGGTGACCGTGTATGAGCGCGACGAGGGCCCCGGGGGGCTCCTGCGCTTCGGGGTGCCGGACGCCAAGCTCGAGAAGTGGATCATCGATCGCCGGGTCGACCTCCTCGAGAAGGAGGGGATCCAGTTCGTCTACAACACCGACGTCGGCCGCGACATCCCGGGCCGTGAGCTCCAGGAACGATTCGACGCGATCGTGGTCACGATTGGTTCGCGGGTTTCCCGCGACCTCGACGCGCCCGGGCGCGAGCTGCGGGGCATCCACTTCGCGATGGATTACCTCTACCAGCGCAACCGCTGGGTCGCAGCTGAGCAGGGCCGGCCCTCGCGCGCGCCCGAGCCCGGAACCGAGATCATCGCCAGGGACAAGAAGGTGATCGTGATCGGCGGAGGAGACACCGGGATGGACTGCATCTCCAACTCCCATCGCGAGGGTGCCCGCAGCGTTGTGATGCTCGACGTCTACGCCGCCCTGCCCCAGAGCGGCCATGATCCTCGCCATCCGTGGCCGCTGCCCCCCAAGCGAACACCGATGACCTATGCGCTCGAGGAGGGCGGCAAGCGCCGTTGGGGCACCGAGGTAACCGGCTTCGGGGGCGCGGACGGTGCCGTGAGCCACGTCTACGCGCGGCAGGTCACGGGGACCTCCTCGCGCGACCTGACGCCCGTGCCGGGGAGCGAGTTCGTCCTCGAGGCCGACCTGGCCCTGATCGCCATCGGCTTCGAGCATCCCGAGCACGAGGGCCTGATCGATGACCTCGGGCTGGCCATCGACCACCGGGGCAACGTCCGCACCAACCAGACCTACCGCACCAACGTCAAGCAGGTATACGCCTGCGGCGACGCGCGCATCGGCCAGTCGCTCGTGGTCACGGCGATCGCCGAGGGCCGCAAGTGCGCGCGGATCGTCAACAAGGACCTGGGCGGGACCCCGATGGACGAGGATCGCGAGAAGCTGGCCATCGGCGCCTGGAGCGGCGAGGCTGACCGCACCCTGCGCCACGAGGCCGAAACGGCCGGCAGCGTGCGTCCGGGCGAGGAGTTCTTCAGCGGCCCCGGGACTCGTTCGGGCTGAGCGGTGGCGGCGCGCGGTCATCCGGCGGCGGCGCGCGGTCATCCGGCGGGTGTCTGTGCTTATTGACGCATGCCCGGCCGCGAGCCACCAAACCCGCATTTTGGACCGAAGAATCCCCGCAACCGTCCATGACGGAGCATCGCGGCGGAATTTTCACTCCCACGCGACATAAGATCTTGCAGTCGAGTTCACGAGGCTGCTACGTTTAAATCCTGCTTGGGCACGTCGCAGGTTTAGCTAGGAACCTGTCGATGAGGATTTAGGTTTACTCAAGGCTTGGGACGGGGAAACTCGCCCCTGTCGGTCAGGGAACTGCGCCCCCACTTCCCTGACTCTCCGGGGGGCCCAGATGGATCTGGGCCCCCCGGGTCTATTTATGGGTGGTCCCACGGGCGCGGCCGACCCAGCGATGTGCCGCCCCGACCCAGCGATGTGCCACCGTTTGTCGATGACGGTCGACGCGGCAGTGGTGCATCACGGCACATCGATCCAGACGACGATCTCGCATGTGCTCGAGTCGGCCGGGCAGTTCTTCGCCCAGCTGGCCAGCCTCCGCTGGGGCTGGCTGCTGATCGCCCTCGCCCTGTACGCGATCTACCTGCTGCTGCGCTCGCGGGCCTTGTTCAATTCGGTCCGCGCTGCGTATCCCGGCGAGGCGATCCGCTGGCGCGATGTGTGGGGGGCCTACATGGTCGGCTACGCCATCAACAACGTGTTCCCACTGGGCGGCGGCAACATCGCCCAGCTGTTCCTCACGCGGCTGTCGATTCCACCGAGCAGCTACCCGACGGTTGCGGCGGCGATGTTCACCGTCGTGCCGTTCGACTGGTTCATGGGGCTGCTGGTGATGTGCTTCGCGTTCACCCAGGGTGTGTTCCCCAAGCCGCCCGACTTCTCCAAGCTGCCCGCCTTTGACGTCAGCTTCTTCGCCGCCAACATGCGCTTCACGCTGTTCTTCGTGACCGCTCTGGCCATCGCCTTCCTCGTCGGCTTCGCGCTTCTCTCGGCGCGCGTGCGCGCGTTCTGGCAGCGGGTGAGGCAGGGGTTCACGATCCTGCGCGATCGCCGGCGCTACGGGCGCGAGATGGCGAGCTGGCAGTTCGCCAGCTGGGTGTTCCGGTTCGGGGCCTACTGGGCGATGCTCGATGCGTTCCACATCGGCGGATCGGTGCGAAACGCGCTCCTCGTGCTCGGCGTGCAGGTCGTCGCGTCGGTGTTTCCCTTCACGCCAGGGGGTCTCGGAGTACAGCAAGCCCTGCTTCTGACGATCTTCG
The DNA here is from genome assembly GCA_963796885.1 of uncultured Solirubrobacterales bacterium. Taxonomy (GTDB): domain Bacteria; phylum Actinomycetota; class Thermoleophilia; order Solirubrobacterales; family Solirubrobacteraceae; genus Palsa-465. Next base: position 64,438 of record CAWCNP010000013.1, on the reverse strand, counting down.
CCGGCAGCCCCGAGGTGGCTGCCTTCTCGGTCGGTCAACAGATCGCCACGGCGGTTCTGGGCGTGGTGCTCGGCTTCGGAGCGCTCGTGTTCATCTTCCGGTTCAAGAGCTTCGGCGAGGTGATCCAGCGCGGTCGCGAGCATCGGCGCCAGGAGGCGGAGGTTCGGACTGCACAAACTTGACGCCCCCGTCATTTTTGACTAGTCTGCCGCGATCCGACCCTGGTTCCATGCGCGCGTGCCGGACGAATCCGGCTGATCAGCGCATCCAGCCGGCCGGTCCCGACCACCCACCTCCAGGAGCGCCACCGATGACCCAGCTTCCCTCGACCTGTGTGATTGGTGCCGGCTCCTCGGGGATCGCCGCGGCCAAGGCCCTGCACGAGCGTGGGCTGCCGTTCGACTGCTACGAGAAATCCGATCGGGTCGGCGGCAACTGGGTGTTCGGCAACAAGAACGGCGTCTCGTCGGCCTACCGGTCGCTGCACATCAACACCTCGCGCGAGCGGATGGAGTACTCGGATTACCCGATGCCGGCCGATTACCCCGACTTCCCGCATCACACGGAGATAGCGCGCTATTTCGACAGCTACGTCGATCACTTCGGGTTCCGCGACAAGATCGTCTTCAACACCGGGGTCGAGCACGCCGAGCGCGGCGACGACGGCGTCTGGTCGGTCACGCTCGACAGCGGCGACACCAAGCGCTACGACATGGTGCTGGTGGCCAACGGTCACCACTGGGATCCCCGCTGGCCCGAGCCGGCCTTTCCCGGCCACTTCGACGGCAGCCAGATGCACTCGCATCACTACATCGAGAACAGCGCCATGCGCGGGAAGAACGTGCTTGTGGTGGGAATCGGCAACAGCGCGATGGACATCGCCGTGGAGTCGAGCTTCGTGGCCAACCGGACCTTCATCTCCTCGCGCCGCGGGGCCTACATCCTGCCCAAGTACCTGTTCGGGCGCCCGCTCGACCAGATCGGCGTGAACTCGCTGACCCCGATCCTCCCCTTCTCGTTCCGGCGGGCGATTCTGATGTCGATGTATCGGGTCGGGGTGGGCAAGGTGCAGGACTACGGGCTACCCGAGCCCGACCACAAGATCGGAGAGGCCCACCCGACTATCTCGGCCGACTTCCTCAACCGGATCGCCCACGGCGAGATGACGTGGAAGCCGAACATCTCGGAGCTGCAGGGCGGGAGCGTCCGCTTCGAGGACGGCAGCGTCGAGCCCATCGACATCATCGTCTGGTGCACGGGTTACAGGGTCAGCTTCCCGTTCTTCGACGAGGATTTCATCTCGGCTCCCGACAACGATCTCCCCCTGTTCCGGCGGGTGTTCAAACCGGGGATCGACAACCTCGCCTTCATCGCGCTCCTGCAGCCGCTCGGTGCGACGATGCCGCTGGCCGAGGCCCAGGGGCGCTGGATCGCCTCCTACCTGCGCGGCGAGTATCACCTGCCCCCGCGGCGCGAGATGGAACGCGACATGTATCGGGAGCGGGAGAAGATGCTCAAGCGCTACGTCGCCTCCAAGCGCCACACGATGCAGGTCGATTTCGACAATTACCTCTACAGCCTGCGCAAGGAGCTCAAGGCCGGCGCGGCGAGGGCGCGCACGGCCGGCTTCAGCCTGCCCGTCCCGGCGCGCGCGGCAGCGCTGGCGCCGGTCGCAGCGACATGAGCCCAACCCCCGTCCTGGGCGGCAAGCGCGAGCGCACCAAGGCACAGAACCGCGCGGCGATCCTCGACGCGGCGCGCGAGGTGTTCGCCGAGCTCGGCTACGACGCCGCGGGTGTCCGTGACGTCATTCGTCGGACCGACCTGGCCTCGGGCACCTTCTACAACTACTTTCCCGACAAGGAGGCGGTGTTCCGCGCCGTGGTCGACGAGAGCGCCCAGGAGGTCCGGCGGCGGCTGCGAACCGTGCGCGCCCATGCCAGCACGCTCGAGGAGTTCGTCGGCGACGCCTACCGGGCTTGGTTTGCCTTCCTGGTCGAGGACCAGCTCATGTTCGAGCTGATGCAGCGCAATGCCGGGCCCATCCGCTCCCTGTTCGGCGATCCGATCCTCGGCGCCGGCATCGACGAGCTCCTCGAGGACCTGCGTGCCGCGATCGCTCGTGGCGACGTTCCCCCACTCGACGCCGAGTACATGTCGGGTGCGATGGCGGGCGTCGCGCTCGAGCTCGGGGTCCGTATGGCCGAGCGCACGCCGGCAGACGTCGACGGCGCGGCCCGCTTCGCCACCGAGCTGTTCCTGGGCGGGATCGCCAGGCTAGGCCGCGGCTAAACCCCCGCGAGCTGGGTCGCGCGAACGCGCAAGAGCTGGATCAGTTCAGCGCCACGGTGAAACGGATCCGCCACCGGGGCTGAGCCGTCGAGCGGCAGCGCCGCGCGCAGACGTCCATCGACCTCGGCCACCAACGCCGGCAGCTCGGGCATCGGCGCCGAGTCGAGTTCGGCGAGCTCGCGCAGCCGGCCGTCGTCGGCCGAGTTCGCGTAGCGGAGGGTCACGCGCGTGACGGGGGTGTGTCCGAGATCCATCCGCCGCCGTTGTTCGGCCGCTCGCAGCAGATCCCGACGGTGCTCACGGGCGGCGAGGAAAAGGAGCTGACCAGAGTGCATAGCGTCTCCATCCCTTGCGTTGATAACCACCTAAATAGTATAGACAGTTACGTCACCGTTCAACTAATATTGTTGGTTATGAGCAAGCAGCAGGAGGCCCCCGGAGAGCTGGAGCACGTCCGTGCCTTTGTCAACACGATCGACATCGAGGCCGGAACCGAGGAGATCGCCAGCCCGGCCGACCTGGCCGGTTGGCTCGAGGAGCGCGGGCTGGCCGCGCCACCGCTCAAGGCCGGCTCCGCCGACCTGTCGCGCGCGCTCGAGCTGCGCGAAGCCCTGCGCGCGATCCTGCTCGCCCACAACGGCGGGGCGCAGGCGCCGCGTGAGGCCACAGCAATACTCGACGGGGCCGCGCAGCGGGCGCGATTCGCGCTGCACTTCGACGAGCACGGCGGGGCGCAGCTCGAGCCCGATGCGACGGGAGTGGACGCCGGCCTCGGTCGCCTGCTGACGATCATCCAGCGCGCGATGACCGAAGGGACGTGGTCGCGCCTGAAGGCGTGTCGCGAGCACGGCTGCGAGTGGGCTTTCTACGATCACACCAAGAACCACTCCGGGGCCTGGTGCACGATGGACGTATGCGGAAATCGAGCCAAGGCGCGCTCCTACCGCCAGCGCCGCGCCGACGGCGTGGGGCAAAGCTGAGCCGCGTACACGAGGCGCTCACTCGGGCCCGTCGGACCATCGTTATCCTCGCCTCCTGGTGCCGACGTTCTGCCGCCACAATCGCCTGGTCCAGAACTGCCCCATCTGTTCGCGGGAGCAGTCGATCGAGCTTCGCCCCGTGATGTCATCGAGCGCGCCTCGCGCGGCCACGTCGCGCGAGCGTTCTTCCGGCTCGCCGCGTCAGGCCAAGTCGGCGGCGACCGGAGGGGTGCGTATCCGTCGGCTCGCGCGCGGCGCCGAGGACGGCTATCAGTCGGGCCTGCTGCCCGGCCTGCGCTCGAGCGAGGATGCCGAACGCCTGGCCGAAGAGCTGGCCTTCGCGGCGGCCCGGCTCGAGCTTCTCGAGCGCGAACCGCCAGGCCTGTACGCCGAGGTGGCCGCCGGAGGGGATCTGGAGGAACGCACCTGGCTGGGCTTTTTGATCGCGTACCTCGGCCCGCTCGACGATGACGAGGATCCGTTCGCGGCGATCGCGCGCGTACGCACACCCTGGGCCGGCGGACGGCTGCCATCGCTGGACGGCGTGTCGACAGGGCCGCGGACAGCGCACGACCCGGCCCGGGGGACGCGCACCCTCGAGGCCTACCGCGCCTGGGCCGCCCGATCGGGCTCGCAGGCGGCCGCTTTCGTGGGCGATGCCGCGTGGACGCCCGAGCGGCGGTTCGAGCGCGTGTTCGAACGGCTCGCGCTTCCGGGCCTTCACCGCGACGCTCGCTTCGATCTGCTGGTCACGCTCGGCCGGGTCGGCGCCTACGAGCTCCAGGCGGCAAAGCTCCAGCTCGGCGGCGGCGACGAGGTCACGCTGGCGGCCAAGCGTGCGCTCGGCATCGGCGACCCCTTGCTGCTCGAGCGGCGTGCCCAGGACCTGGCCACCGCCTGTCAGCTTCCGCTCGAGGCGCTCGACGTGGGCCTTTACAACTGGGGTCGGGGCGAACGGGCGCGCCTCGGTCTCCCCGCCGGGGCGGCACCTGATCCAGACGTCCTGGATCGCGTCCGCGCCGCGCTGAGAATCTGACGGGTTCGCCGCAACTCGAGCCTGCGACTTGGGTTAGGTCTCGGGGAGGCTCGCTGCCGTCCCGGAGGTTCGATTGCCCCGTAAGCTCGTCCTACTGGTGTGCGTGGTCTGCGCCGGTCTCGGCGCTCCGACCGGCGCAATCGCATCGCCCGTGCTGACGCTGAGGTCGGCGCCCAATCCCTCGCACGCGGGTGACGCGGTGGTGATCCAGGGCCACGTGGGCGGCCCGCGTTCCGCCGGAGCACGGGTCTCGCTCTGGCAGCATCTGGCCGGACAGTCGAGCTTCCGCCGCGTCCTGCGAACGACCGCCGACGACACCGGCTCCTACATGTTCACGCGTGGGCGGGGCCTCGTGCGGACCACACGGCAGTGGTACGCCAGCGGAGCGGGGCTGAGAAGCGCGACCAAGGTGCAGCAGGTCCTCGCGCGGATCACGCTGGCGGCATCCCCGACCACTCCCAACAGCGGCGATCTCGTCACGCTGGCCGGGACCGTCAGCCCCTCGCACGCTGGCCAGGGCGTGCTCATCCAGCAACGCGTCGGCGGCGGGTGGCGCACTCTCGTGCGTCCGGAGCTGGGCATCGACTCCACCTACCTGGCTAATCACCGCTTCTCCGTGGGCGGCATCCACCGCCTCCGCGCGACGTTATCCGGGGACGGGCGCAACGTCCGCTCCCACTCGCCGACCGTGACGATCAACGTGTTGAGCGGCATCCACAAGATCCGGCATGTCGTGATCATCACGCAGGAGAACCGCTCGTTCGACTCCTATTTCGGCACCTATCCGGGGGCCGACGGGATCCCGCATGGCGTATGCGTGCCCGACCCCCTCAATGGAGGCTGCGTGCCGCCCTTCCACGACTCCGCCGATCTGAACTTCGGCGGTCCGCACGCGGCCGCGAACTCGTCGGCCGACATCCACGGCGGTCTCATGGACGGCTTCGTGGGCCAGGCCGAGCGGGGCGCCCGCTGCAGCACCGATGACCCCAGCTGCAGCCCCTGCGAGCAGGATCAACTCAGCAAGTGCATCGACGTCATGGGCTACCACGACGCCCGCGAGATCCCCAACTACTGGACCTATGCGGAGGATTTCGTGCTCCAGGATCACATGTTCGAGTCCGCGTCCTCGTGGAGCCTGCCCGAACACCTCTACCAAGTGTCCGAGTGGTCGGCCTTCTGTACGAATCCGCTGAACGCGTTCTCGTGCCGGGACGCCCTGCAGAATCCCAACTCCGACCACCTGCCGGGGACCGGTGCGCCCTCCGATCACACGCTCCACTATGCCTGGACGGATATGACCTACCTGCTGCACGCGAAGGGGGTCAGCTGGGGCTATTACGTGTTCCAGGGCACCGAGCCCGATTGTGAGAACGACGCCGCGATGAGCTGTGCGCCGGTCAAGCAGGGCCCCAAGACCCCGGGAATCTGGAATCCCCTGCCCGACTTCACCACCGTCCGTCAGGATGGCCAGCTGTCCAGGGTCCAGAGTCTGACCAACTTCTTCACCGCGGCCAAGAACGGCACGCTGCCGGCCGTCTCGTGGGTCACCCCCAACGGCAGGGTCTCAGAGCATCCGCCGTCCCTGGTCAGCGCCGGCCAGACCTACGTCACCGGCCTGATCAACGCGATCATGCAGGGCCCCGACTGGAGCAGCACGGCGATCTTCCTCTCCTGGGATGACTGGGGAGGGTTCTACGACCACGTGGTACCGCCGTCGGTCGACCAGGACGGCTACGGCATGCGGGTCCCCGGGCTCGTCATCAGTCCCTACGCCCGCACCGGCTTCATCGACCACCAGGTGCTGAGTCACGACGCCTACAACAAGTTCATCGAGGACGACTTCCTGGGTGGTCAGAGGCTGGATCCGTCCAACGACGGCCGGCCCGACCCGCGGCCCGACGTGCGCGAGGCAAACCCGCTGCTCGGCAACCTCGCCGCCGACTTCGACTTCGACCAGAAGCCCCGGCCACCGGTGATCCTGCCGATCCATCCGTCTCCGGGGCCGGGGTCGCAGGCACCATAGAGCTTCTTAAGGGGTCGCCCCTGCGGGGGGCGACCCTGGGTTGGGCCTTCGCGGGTCGAGTCCAACGTTGTCCTAGATAATCTCGCACATCGTTGGAGTCATCGCGCTCCGTCCGGGGCACCGCCTACCTTCTGCGGCGTCATCCACGACCGGAGCCGAAATGTCACTGTGCTTCATCGAACCGCAGAACGCGATTAGGGTCATCGCCGAGTCGGTTGGGCGCGAAGCGCGTCGCCAGATCCTCGGGGAGGTAGTCCGCGCGTGGGTCGACGAGATCCCCGAGTCAGAGTTGGAATCCCATTACGCCAAGGCGGTGGCCGACCTCGATGAGCACGACCTGTCGCTGCTGGCGGCCTGGCACGCGTCGCTCGAGTTCGGGCACCCGCTCCCCAATAAGGAGTTCCTCGTGAACGTGTTTCCGTCCCTGGGCGAGAACCGGCGGGAGGCGCTGAAGATCGCGGCCGGCTTCCGTGGCGAGGAGGCCTTCGAGGCCGGCGTGGGGGAGGAGCAGGCGTTCGACACCGTCCTGCCGTGGCTCTCCGATGAGCGCTGCGTGCAGCTGGCGGCGGAGTGCCTCGAGCTCTACTGCTGGGACCGGCTGGGCGCCGAGAACTGATCCGTGGGCGCGGCCAGCGCCTGCTCGATCTCCTCGATCGCCTGCTCGGTGGTCTGGAACCACACGGCTGGGAGACCCAGCTCGCGCGCGCCCTGGCAGTTGAGCTCGACGTCATCCACGAACAGGGCACCCGCGGGCTCGACGCCCAGCCGCTGCAGCGTGATCTCGTAGATCTCGGGCTCGGGCTTGCGCGTGCCCACGAACCCGGAGTCGACCACGACCTCGAAGATCTCGTCGACGGGGAGCATCGAGCGCCACCGGTGTTCCCATTCGCGCACATTGTTGGTGCAGATCGCCAGCCTGTAGCCGCGGCGTTTGAGCTCGCGCATGTAGTCGATCATCGGCGGGTTGCTCTCTAGGTGTTCGAAGTAGCGCTGGCCGAACTCGTGCAGGGTCACCAGTTCGCCCAGCTGCTCGGTCAACGCCTCAGCCAGACTGCGCAGGAACTCCGCTTCGCTCAACCTGCCCTTCTCCAGCTCGAACAGCGGGTTCTTGCCCGCTCTGAGGGCCACCGTGGCCATCGCCTGCCCGAGATGCTCGAGCGAGATGCCCTCGGCCTCCTGAAAGGCCGTGAAGGAGTCGATCAGGGGCGAGGTAAGCACGCCCCCGAAATCACTGATGACGGCCTCGATTGGGGTCATGGGTGTCGCAGCATCAGGTAGACCCCGGTCCCGTCGTTACCGCGGCTGTGGCATCGCAGCGGCCGGGCGGTGAGTTCGACGCCGTCGCCGCTGGCACCGGCCGCCTCGCCGGCTGCCTCACCCGCCATCCGTCGCGGGTATTGCTGCTCGCCCTCTTGCTCGGGCAGCCACAGCTCCAGGCCCATGCGCGCCGGCGCCCCGCCCGCGTCGTAGGTGGTGGACAGCCGCGGTTCCTCCACGGCCGGGCTGCCGGCGGCGTCGAGGATCGCGGCGACGGTCAGGTCGCGATCGTGGCCGCGCGCCTTGCGCCGGCGCAGGGCGGTCATCGCCAGCCCGTCGTCGACGGCGAACCAAGCCGACACATCGCGCACCGAATCGAGGTCGCGCTGGTCGGCGACCTCGCGCTCGGCGCGCCGCCCCAGACACTCAACCTCGGCCTCGGGCCCGGTCGCCGTGGCGATCCGGCCGTGAACGCGGCAGAGCTGGTCGAACCCCTCGAGGGCATGACCGTCGGCGCCGGGCACGCGCTCGGTTGCCGGGAGCATCACGAGCTCGATCCCGTCGGCGGTCAGGCGCCACTCATCGTCCCCATCGGTCCCCGCGATGCGGGCCACTCCGCTCAGCTCGTGGCCGCCGACCGAGGCGACGAACAGTGGCTCCTCGGCACCGATCGCCGCGCCCCACACGCCCGCGTCAAGGTCTCCGAACGCGACGATTCGAAGCGACGACTGCGCCGATGCGCTCAAGGCTTGAGCGGCGGGGGGTCGATGTCGTGGGCGGTCGAATCGACGTCGTAGTGCCGCTGGGTGAAGCGAACGGTCCGCGAGACCAGGCGGCTGCGGAAGTTCCGCTGCAGCAGCGTACGCAGCAGGATCCGGGTGGGCGCCAGCAGGAGCACCAGACCGACGACATCGGTGATGAAGCCGGGGATCATCAACAGGAAGCCCCCGGCCAGCACGAGTGCTCCGTCGATCACCTCGCGGGTAGGGGTTCTACCCTCCGCCACGGCCGCGCTGAGGCGCCGCCACGCCGCGCGACCCTGCGAGCGAAGCACCCACGCTCCCAGCGGCCAGCTCGCGATCAGCAGCAGGATCGTCGGCAGCGCGCCGATCGCTTCTCCGACCTTGATGGCGACGAACACCTCGGCCACCGGCCAGCAGATCAGCAACAGCAGAAACGCCATTGCCTCTAAGGCTACTCCGCCCCGATCACGCGACCGGGGATCGGCGCGAGCTGTCCGGCGCCGCTCAGGCCAGCGCTGACGCGGGGCCCTCGAACTTGACCCCGGGGAGGCGATGCAGGCCGACGACCTCGATCAACGTCCAGATCTGCGGCTGGGCCCCGCGGAGCAGGATCGCCCGGCCGTGAGCGCGCAGGCGGCGGGCCAGCATCGCGAGGTCGAGCATCAGCGACGGGTCGGCGAAGACGAGATCCGTGAGGTCGACGACGACGTCCGACTGAGAACGAATCGCCCGGGCCAACGCTCTGCGTCGGCTTCCCTGCGTGGTCCGGTCCTCGTCGCCCTGGCAGCGCAGCGTCGCGGGCTTGTCATCGAAGTCGACGATTCGCGAAACCTAGCGAAATCTCGCCATCACACGCAAGCTCGCAAAGCTGTTTTCATACACTGAGTTGACATGGCATCCGTAGAAGACGTAACCGAAGCGCTGCGCGACGTGATCGATCCCGAGCTGGGGCTCGATTTCGTCGAGCTTGGCCTGATCTACGACGTCGAGGTCGAGGATGGCGTGGTCAGGGTCACCTACACGCTGACCAGCCCCGGCTGCCCGATCGGGCCGCAGGTCTCAGAGCAGATCGAGGAGTTCGTCTCCGACCTCGCCGGCGTCGACGAGGTACATCCGACGATGACGTTCTCGCCGCCCTGGACTCCGGATCGGATGAGCGAGGACGCCAAGTTCGCGCTCGGGTTCTGAGTCGGTTCGGCGAACTCGACAGACCACACAAACACGTTCACCGTGTCCCGACGCGTTCAACGCGTCGAGCGGGTCCGTTCCCCGGAAACCCGCCCGACGACGTTCCGCCCGCCGGACAACCGCAGAGACGGTGTCCCGGCCGAGACTGGGCGGTGAGGTAGGGGTACGCTGACGCCGAGACCCCCACGCCGCTTGTAATAACGCCGTGGCTGTGTCGAAGTTGGTGGGTGGGCCACATACCGGCAGCCCACCCGTCAGGAGCGACCGAGCTCCCGATCCAGATCGATCGCGCGGATGTCGTGCTCGCCCGGCAGCTTCTCGAGCACGGACGCGACCACCTGCTGGACATCACGCTCCTCGTGCCCCAGGTCGTCGTACAGCGACTTGAGCGCGGTGTAGACGATCTTCAGCTGTGCCGCGGTCAACTCGAGACGAAAGGCCGTCTCGCCGGGTCCAATCAGATCCTCCGCCATGCCGGAACCGTATCCGTAGAACGATGGCGCGGCAACCGAGCCGGCGCTAGCTGTCCTCGGGCCGCTTGCGCGCCGGCCGGGAGCCACGGGTGCGCTTGGCCCGCATGTCGGCCGCCGGGCCGCGCTTGGTCCGGCCGTGCCCGGAGGGAAGGATCGTCGCCGGCCCGCCGTTGCTGGGGCGTTCGGGCGCGGCTTTCGGCGCGCTGGGCCGTCCGTTGGTCGCGGCGGCGCGCCCGCGCCTGCCGCGGGCGGCGTCGAGCAGCTCGTCCAGCGCTGCGTCGATCCCGTCGGCGAACACGTCGATGTCGGGGAGGGCGTCGAAATCGCCCAGCAGCCCGTAGTCGATCCCACCGTCGTAGGACATGATGGCCACGGCGAGGGCATGATGGTCGGGCAGGAAGGCGATCGGGAACAGATCCTCGAGCCTGCGGCCGAGAACGTAGAGCGGCACCTGGGGACCGGGAATGTTGGTCACGATCAGGTTGAACAGTCGGGTCGAGAAGTTCAGTCGACTGGCCTGGGCGAGGATCGTCGGCGGCGCGAGGTTGTTGACCTGCACCAGCGTCGCCGCTCCCACCGCCTGCTTTGACTCCTTGAGCCCGTCCATGGCCTGCCTGACGAAGCGCAGCCGCGCCACCGGATCGCGGATGTAGACCGGCAGCGGGCCACGCATCACGGTCAACCTGTTGCCGAGCGAGCCGTGCTCATCCCTGGCACGCACCGAGACCGGAACCAGGGCCCGCATCTCGAGTCCCTCGGTGCGGACGCCGCGCGACCGCAGCCACCCGCCCAGCGCGCCCGAGACCACCGCCAGCACGACGTCGTTGACGGTCCCGCCGAGCGCGTCCTTGACCTCCTTGTAGTCGGCGAGCTGCTGGCGCACGACCGCGAAACGACGGTGCGGTCCGATCTCGACGTTGAGCGGCGTCTCCGGGGCGGGATTGAGCCCGGCCCACACGATCTCGCCGAGTCCCTCGGCGGCGTCCCTGACTACCCCCAGCGAGCTGCTCGGATGGGTGAGCGCCGTGAGCGCGCGGGTCACCAGGTCGGCGGTCGTGCGCACAGCGCCGCGCACCCCGGCCAGCGCCAGCTCCGCGGCCGACGGCTCCGGATGCGGCTGCCACGGCTCGAGATCGGTCGGGGCCGGTGCCGGGTGGGGGCTGAGGTCGAACAGGACGGTGGCGAGATCAACGCCCGCGACGCCATCGACCAGCGAATGATGCGTCTTGAAGATCAGCGCGAAGCGATCGCCCTCCAAGCCCTCAACCAGCCAGCTCTCCCACAGCGGTTTGGCTCGGTCGAGCTGCTGTGAGGCGATCCGCGCGGCCAGTCGGAACAGCTGCTCCTCGGTTCCCGGAGCGGGCAGCGCCGCATGCCGGATGTGGTACTCGAGATTGAACGACGGGTCGTCGACCCAGAGCGGGCGCCCGGTCTCGAGCGGCGGCGTGGCGAGCTTCTGGCGGTAGCGCGGAACCAGATGCAGGCGGCCGCGGACATGGTTGAGGTAGTCCTCGAAAGCCGGCGGAGGGCCCTCGAACAGCAGCAAGCCCCCAATGTGCATGTGCGACGCCGCTCCCTCCTGGGCCAGGAACGAAGCATCGATTGAGGTCAGCCGGTCTAGGTGCTGTTGGGGCACCACGTCAGCCTAGATGATCGCCGAGCGGCGTTGGCTGATAGTTGCGCCCGCGTCACGGTAGGCTCCGCGTACGTGTCGTGGGACTTCTCCACCGAGCCCGAGTTCGAGGCCAAGCTCGACTGGATGCGGACGGTCGTCCGAGAGCAGATCTGGCCGCTCGAGACGCTTCTTGACGAGCTCGGATGGGAGGGGCTGACGGCGGCGCTCGGGCCCGTCCAGGAGCAGGTCAAGGCGCAGGGATTGTGGGCCGCGCATCTCGATCCTGAGCTGGGCGGGCAGGGCTACGGTCAGGTCAAGCTGGGGCTCATGCACGAGATCCTGGGCACCACGCCGATCGCTCCGCTGGCCTTCGGCAACGCGGCGCCGGACTCGGGCAACTCGGAGATCCTCGCGCTGGCGGGCACGGCCGAGCAGAAGGACCGCTACCTGCACCCGCTGCTGGCCGGCGATTTGAAGTCGGCCTTCAGCATGACCGAACCCGACACCGCCGGCTCGGACCCGACTCTGCTGAAGACGCGCGCGGTGAAGGACGGCGACGGATGGGTCATCACCGGTCACAAGTGGTTCTCCTCCAACGGCTCGATCGCCGACTTCCTGATCGTCATGGCGGTCACCGATCCCGACGCGCGACCCCATCAGCGAGCCTCGATGTTCATCGTCGATGCCGACACGCCGGGTGTGAGGATCGTCCGCGATGTGGCCACGATGGAGCATCCGTACGACAGCTTCGGGCGCTACGGCAACCACGCCGAGATCGTCTACGAGGACGTACGCGTCCCGGCCGGCGCGCTGCTCGGTGCCGAGGGGGCAGGGTTCCTGATCGCCCAGCAGCGGCTGTACCCCGGCAGGATTCACCACTGCATGCGCTGGCTGGGGGTCGCGCGGCGGGCCTTCGACATGCTGTGCGAGCGCTCGCTGTACCGCTATGCCCACGGCAGCACGCTGTCGGGGCACCAGTCGGTCCAGAACTGGATCGCCGATTCGGCGGCCCAGATGCAGGCGGCCAGGCTGATGACGTTGCACGCGGCCTGGAAGATGGACACCGAGGGTGTCGCGGCCGCCCGCACCGACATCGCCATGGTCAAGTTCTTCGGGGCCCAGGCGCTCCACGACGTGATCGACCGCGCCGTTCAGGCCCACGGCTCGCTGGGCTACTCGACCGACTTGCCCCTCGAGGCGATGTACCGGTACGCGCGCGCGGCCAGGATCTACGACGGTCCCGACGAGGTCCACCGCGCCTCGGTTGCCCGCCAGATCCTGCGCGGATATGAGCCGCCCGCCGACGGGGTGCCCTCCGAGCACGTCCCCACCCGGCGCGAAGCGGCGCGGGCGCGGTTCGCGGACCTGCTCAGCGCGGCCACCGCCAACGACTAGCCTCCTACACTGTCTGGCGATGGCTAAAGGGCCCGACAAGCTGCTGCTGGCCGCGCCGCGCGGATACTGCGCCGGCGTCGACCGCGCCGTCCAAACGGTCGAGCACGCCCTTGAGCTGTACGGCGCCCCGGTATATGTGCGCAAGGAGATCGTGCACAACAAGCACGTGGTCGCGCAGCTGCGCGCGCGGGGGGCCATATTCGTCGAGTCCGAGACCGAGGTCCCCGAGGGCGCCACCGTCGTCTTCTCGGCCCACGGCGTCGCCCCCTCGGTCCACGCCAACGCGCGCACCCGCTCGCTGCACACGATCGACGCGACCTGTCCGCTCGTGACCAAGGTCCACGTCGAGGCCAAGAAGTTCGCCTCCGAGGGCTACACGATCGTGCTGATCGGCCACGCCGGTCACGAGGAGGTCGAGGGCACGATGGGCGAGGCGCCTGGTCACATCGTCCTGATCGAGACCGAGGCCGATGCCGAGCGACTCGAGGTCAGGGACCCGACCAAGGTCGCCTATATCTCGCAGACCACGCTGTCGGTCGATGAGACGCAGGCGATCATCGATCGCCTGCGCGAGCGCTTCCCGGCGATAGTCGGGCCTCGCACCGACGACATCTGCTACGCCACGACCAACCGCCAGGCCGCCGTCAAGCAGCTGGCGCGCGAGTGTGATCTGGTGCTGGTCATCGGCTCGCGCAACTCATCGAACTCGAACCGGCTGGTGGAGGTCGCGCGCGAGCACGGCGCCGACTCCTACCTGATCGACAATGAGGACGAGGTCCGCGAAGAGTGGCTCACCGGCAAGCGTGTCGTCGGCATCACCTCCGGCGCGAGCGCGCCCGAGGAGCTTGTCCAGCGGCTGGTCGCCTTCTTCCGTGATCGCGGCGCCGCTGACGTTCAGGAGCTGGAGGTCGTCCAGGAGGACGTCCGCTTCATGTTGCCCAAGGCCATCCGACAGGCGATGGCCGCCGCCTCAGCATAGATCGGGCGTCAGCTGCGCACGCTGGTCGTCTCTGACCTGCACCTGGGCTCGCACACGCAGCGCGATCAGCTCCGCGTGGCCGCGCCCCGCGCCGCCCTCGTCGCCGCCGTCCGGGACTGCGAGCGCCTGGTGCTGCTGGGAGACATCCTCGAGCTCCGCCACGGACCTGCCCGCGATGCGCTGAGCGCCGCGGCTCCCTCGTTGCGGGAGGTTGGCGCGACCCTCCCCGCGGGCGCCGAGGTGGTGATCGTCCCGGGCAACCACGATCACCACCTGCTGACACCCTGGCTCGGACGGCGTTTCCAGACCGCCTCGCCGCCGCCCCTGGGGCTGGAGTCGGCCGTGAGCTTCGAACCAGGCGACCTGCTGGCCACCGTCGCGGGGTGGTTTGGCGGCGCGGCCCTTCGGGTGGCCTATCCGGGTGTCTGGCTCCGCGACGACGTCTACGCCATCCACGGGCACTACTGCGATCGGCACACGACCGTGCCGATGTTCGAGCGGATCGGCGCCGGCGTGATGGCCAGGATCGTCGGAGAACCGCCGGAGGGACCGGTCACGCCCGAGCACTACGAGGCCATCCTCGCTCCGATCTACGCCTGGATCGCCGCCATCGCCGAGCGGGGCGGTCCCGATCTTGGCCGCAGCTCGCACGGCGCCTCGGCCCAGGCCTGGCGCGCGCTGGCCGGCCGCCGGCGGGGCGGCAACATCCGGCGTCTGGCGCTGGGCGCCGCCTTTCCGCTCATCGTCGCCGCACTCAACGGCGCGCGCCTGGGGCCGCTTCGCGCCGACATCTCGGGCCCCGAGCTGCGACGCGCGGCGCTCGTCGCGTTCGGCCAGGTGGTGGACCGGCTGCGCGTGCCGGCCGCCCACGTGATCTTCGGGCACACCCACAGGGCCGGGCCACTCGGCGGCGACGATCGCTCGCAGTGGCGGACGCCGACCGGGACGCAGCTCATCAACACGGGCAGCTGGGTGCTCGAGCCCAGCTTTCTGGGACCGCGTCCGGACGAGTCCCCGTACCGTCCGGGGTTCGTGGTCAAGCTCGAGTCAGACGCGCCGCCCGAGCTGGTGAACCTGCTCGACGAGGTCAGGACGCCAGACCCGGCGTGAAGCAGACGGCGTAGCAGGTGACGCCGGGGCCGACGTCGAGCTCGAGCCGGCCCTCGGTGCTGCGGGGGTGCGAGATCAGCTCGTAGCACCCGGGATGGTGGACCTGGACGGTGCGCCCGTTGACGGTGAGCTGACCGTCGCCGTCGAGCACCGCCCAGACGCCCCCGGCCTCGTACGGGCCACTGTACGGACCCTCGACGTCCTCGCTCTGGGGGCTCAGTTGCGCGTCCGGGCTGTCCTCGGGTCGCAGCGGCTCGAGCGTCGGCCGGCGGACATCGAGCAGTTCCTGGATCGCCTGCTCGGTGTCGGCGTAACCGCCCTCGCCGTAGTGGTAGTCGAACAGCTTGAGCTCCTGATTGAACAGGTAACGCCCGGGCCAGCCCAAATTGCCGTAGAGCTGCCAGATCTCGAACTCGACATCGACGACCACGGGGTAGTCGATGCCCAGCCGCCGGACGGCATGCTCGACGGCGGCCGGGGCCCGTGAGGGCGGAAAGCCGGAGGCATGGATGCCGATGACCCGCAGCCCCATGTCCGCATAGCGCTCGTGCCAGGCCTTGACATAGGGGAGGGTGCGGATCGAGTTGGGCCGGCAGAAGTCCCAGAACTCGACCAGCACCGGGTGGCCGAGCTGCTGATCCATTCGGAGCATGGCGGCGTTGATCCACGGCAGGCGCGGCGGGAAGTAGGGGGCGGCGATGTGGTCGACGGGGGCGCGCACGATGGGCGATGGTAGACGCGCCCGGCGCGCGGGCCGCGGCCGTTCGGCGCGGCTACGGTTCGACCAGGCCGCGGCGGATCGCGTAGCGCACGAGCTCGACGCGGTCGCGCATCCCGAGCTTGCGCAGGACGTTGGCCCGGTGCGACTCGACCGTCTTCTCGGACAGGTGGAGGATCTCGGCGATCTGGGAGTTGGTGTGTGCCTCGGCGATCAACTTGACCACCTCCTCCTCGCGTGGCGTTAGTGGCACCGCCGGTCCCTCGGCGCCCTCGTCCATCCACTGTCGGATGAGCGAGCGTTCGGCCGCGTTGGTCAGGAAGGCCTCGCCACGACCGACCGCCCGGACCGCCCCGACCAGGTCCTGGTCAGCCTCGCGCTTGAGCACGTAGCCCGAAGCGCCGGCCTTCAGCGCCTCGAACAGGTAGCGGTCGTCATCGTGCATCGAGAGCATCAGCACGCGCGTGTCGCTCAGATGCAGGCGGATTGCCCGCGCGGCCTGAAGGCCCGTCATGCGCGGCATCCCGACATCGAGAATGCACAAATTCGGGCGCAGGGCGAGCGCCTGCTCGAGCGCGTCGACGCCATCAGCGGCCTCGCCGATGACACTGAGCCCGGGCTGGCGCTCGAGTAGCAGGCGGATGCCGGTGCGGACGATCCCGTGATCGTCGGCGATCAGGATCCGCATGGCGCTGTCGGTGGTCTCAGGCAATCGTCAGCTCCACTCGAGTGCCCTGACCGTTGCCCGACCAGATCGATAGCTGCCCGCCGGCCAGCAGCGCCCGCTCGCGCATCCCCGACAACCCCAGCCCGCCGTTTCGCGGACCGGCGAAGCCGTGGCCGTCATCGCTGATCCGTAGCAGCGTGCGGCCGATGAACGACAGCTCGACGTCGACGTTGTGGGCGTCGGCATGCTGGGCGATGTTGGACAGGCTCTCCTGGGTGACGCGGTAGATCACGAGCTGCTGCTCGGGACTGAGCCTCGGCACGGTGCCGCGCGCGTTGAACCGAGCTCGGATGCCGGTCTGGTCGGAGAAGTCGCGCACCTGGCTGTGCAGCGCCGGGAGCAGCCCGTGGTCGTCGAGCACAGCGGGGCGCAGCTGCCGGGCCAGTGCCAGGAGCTCCTCCATCGCCTGGCTCGACAGCCGCTTGGTCTCTCGCAGTTCGCGCTGGAGCTCGGGCGGGGCCTGCTCGATCGAGGCCTGGAGTCGCAGCGAGACCGCGGTCAGGGCCTGGTTGACCTCGTCATGAAGGTCCTGCGCGATCCGGCGGCGCTCGCGCTCCTGGGCCTGGATGGCCGCTCGTCCCGCCTCGCGCCGCTCGGCCTCGAGGCGGGCGATCATGCGGCGGAAGGCACGGTCGAGCCGCTTGGCCTCGGCGCTGTCGACCCGATGGTTGGCCAGGGTCAGCACCTGCGAGGCCGACAGGTCGAGCGTTTCCATCTCCGAGATCAGCTCGTCGAGCGGCTCGAACCGCCGGCGTAGCAGCAGCCAGTTGCCCAGCAGCGTGGCCACGATGGCCAGAACCAGCACGACGAACTCACGCCCCTTGACGAGGTTGCCGAAGTGAGCATCCACGGCGATCGTCGCCACCAGCACGGTGGCCGCGACCAGGAGCAGGTTCACCGCGAGAACCTGGGCGAGCAGGGGACGGGTCTTCATTTATGGACCGACCGGGTCAAGTGAAGCGGGGGCAGTCTCGGCAGAGCAAGATGGGGTCTTCACCCGATATCGGCCAAAACGCCCCGTACCGATAATCCTGATGCAACCCCCTTACAACACTTGGCCCCTCAGCACACGGGCTGGGTTGCGATTGGGTCTGGTCATCAGGGCGCCCTTCGGTCGGGGGGCGCCCTATTCTTGTTCTTAGCGGCTTTGTGTTTTGGCCGTGGCGCTCGACTCGGCTGCGGGCGCTGCGCGCCCGCGCCACGTTGGCGTGCGGCGTTGGGAGGCAGGAAGGGGTCGGTGGCCGGCGGGGTCCTCCGGGACCGGCGGGCCCCGGAAAACGTGACAAACCTCGATCAGCCCCGGCCCCTCGGCCACATAAGCGCCCCCCAGGTGCTTATCTGCCAAGGTTCCGACGCGCGGGGGAACCTTGTCACCTTTCCCGCCGCACTTCGACG
Organism: uncultured Solirubrobacterales bacterium; assembly: GCA_963796885.1. Lineage (GTDB taxonomy): Bacteria > Actinomycetota > Thermoleophilia > Solirubrobacterales > Solirubrobacteraceae > Palsa-465. Next base: position 46,507 of record CAWCNP010000013.1, on the reverse strand, counting down.
GACGGCTCAGGGAAACGCCAGCGCCCCCGACCAGGGCCCGCAGAAGCCACAATAGAGGCCCCCAAAAGCCCGTCCACCGCCCAATCACCCGCGCTATACTCACTGAAGTATTGAATCCAGACAGCATTTAGGAGTTTTTCGATGAGTCCGTCGGGAGCAGAGGTTCTCCGCAACATCAAGAGCCGGATCGACGAGGTTGATCCCGCCGCCGTGCGAGAGCAGCTGAACAATGGCGCCGTCGTGGTCGACGTGCGCGAGGCCGAGGAGTGGTCAAGCGGCCATCTGCCCGGCGCCAAGCATGTGCCCAAGAGCTATCTGGAGAGCCGGATGGAGGGGACGGTGCCGGACCATTCCCAGCACGTGATCCTGTACTGCCAGTCGGGCAACCGCTCGGCCTGGGCGGCGCGGACGCTGCTCGACGACCTTGGCTACGAGAACGTCGAGTCGATGACCGGCGGAATCACGCTGTGGAAGGACCGGGGCTACGAGGTCGAGGTGCCGCGGACCCTGTCGGCCGAGCAGCGCGAGCGCTACTCGCGCCACCTGCTCCTTCCCGAGGTCGGGATCGAGGGCCAGCAGAAGCTGCTCGATGCCAAGGTGCTGCTGTTGGGCGCCGGCGGCCTCGGATCGCCGGCGGCGCTGTATCTGGCCGCGGCCGGCGTGGGCACTCTGGGCATCGTCGACAACGACGAGGTTGATCTGTCGAACCTGCAGCGCCAGGTGATCCACTCGAGCGAGCGGATCGGGATGCCGAAGGTCGATTCGGCCGAGGCGACGATCAACGCCCTGAATCCGGACGTCAAGGTGCAGAAGCACGCCCTTCGGCTCGGCCCCGAGAACATCATGGACGTGCTGCCGGGCTACGACATCGTTGTCGACGGGCTGGACAACTTCCCCACGCGCTACCTGCTCAACGATGCCTCGGTGCGGTTCCAGATCCCCGTCGTGTCGGCCGCCATCCTGGGCTTCGAGGGCCAGCTGTCGGTGTTCAAGCCCTATGACGGGCCGTGCTACCGCTGCCTGTTCCCGGTACCGCCGCCGGCGGAGCTCGCGCCATCGTGCGGTGCCAACGGCGTGCTCGGCGTGCTGCCCGGGACGATGGGCCTGCTCCAGGCCACGGAGGTCGTCAAGCTGATCCTCGGCGAGGGCGAGCCGCTCATCGGCCGCCTGCTCATGTACGACGCGCTCGCCGCGCGGGTGACCGAGGTCAAGGTCCGGCGCGATCCGGAGTGCCCGATCTGCTCGCGCGAGCCCGATGCCATCTCGGACGACGAGATGGGCGTCTTCCCCGACTACGAAGCGTTCTGCGCCGGCGCGCACTAGGGTTAGCGTCAGAAGATGGCCACTGTTCGGATCCCACCCGTTCTACGTCCCGCTGTCGGCGGTGAGAAGGAGCTGAGCGCGGACGGCGCCTCGGTGGGGGAGATCCTGCGCTCATTGGCTGACGCCCATCCTGAGACTCAGGCGCAGCTGTTCGGCGCCGACGGGGGCCTCAACCGCTACGTGAACGTGTACCTCAACGACGAGGACGTCCGCGTGCTCGACGGCCTCGACACGGCCGTGGGCGCCACCGACACGCTCGTGATCCTTCCCGCCATGGCGGGCGGCGCGCGTTCCTGAACGTCCGGATCGATCCGGAGGCAAGTTCTCGGGAAGTCTGGCGCCGAAGCAGGCGTCTATAGGGACGTCTCCAAGAACGCCAAGCTGACCAAGGGCCCTACCACGCATACGTCGACCAGCACCTCCTCGACGTACTCGTACCCGTATCCGGAGTGACGCTCTCTGGCGAGGAACCCGCGTGCCCGCGCCACTTTCCCCGCGGGCACGCGGACCTTCGCGATTCGTGAGGGCGGGACTGCCGCACCGCTACACTTGGTAAAGCAATGGCTGCCGAGGAGCTTCGCAACAAGCCCTGCGGAGGGCGCTATGGCGACATCGTCCAGGCGATCGGGCACACCCCGCTGGTTGAACTCAAACGGCTGAGTCCCAAGCCCGGCGTCCGCATCTGGGCCAAGCTCGAGTCGCGCAATCCGACCGGCTCGGTCAAGGATCGTGTGGCGCGTTCGATGCTCGAGGACGCCGAGGAGAAGGGGCTGATCCGCCCGGGTCAGACGATTCTCGAGCCCACGTCGGGCAACACCGGCATCTCGCTGGCGATGATCTGCGGACGCAAGGGCTACCCGCTCAAGGTGGTCATGCCGGAGAACGTCACCCCGGAACGGACCGACCTGCTGAGGATGTATGGCGCCGAGATCGTTTACTCAGAGGGATCGAAGGGGTCAAACGGAGCCGTCGAGTTGGCTCTCGACATGGCCGAGCGCGACGCGTCGTACTACATGCCCTATCAGTACGGCAATCACGCCAATCCCGACGCCCACTACAACGGGACCGCGCTCGAGATCCTCGAGGAGCTCGACGAGGTGTCGGCGTTCGTGGCCGGACTCGGCACCGGCGGCACCTTGATGGGCAACGGTCGCCGGCTCAAGGAGGAGCTCGGGGACATGGTCAAGATCGTTGCCGCCGAGCCGATGCAGGGGGAGGCGGTTCAGGGTCTGCGCTCCCTCGACGATGGGTTCATCCCGCCGATCATCGACCTCTCGGTGCTCGATCGGAAGATCTTCGTCACCAACGCCGACGCGATCACGTTCACCCGCAAGCTGCTCGACGAGGAGCGGCTGTTTGCCGGCGTCTCGTCCGGGGCGATCGCCCGCGTGGCCGTACGCATCGCAAACGAGCTCGACGAGGGCAACGTCGTGTTCATCGTTGCTGACGACGGCTCCAAGTACTTCTCCTCCGGGATCTATACCCGTCCACTGGAAGAGATAGAGAACTTGGATTCCACCGTCTGGTGGTGAGCGGACCAGAACCGGTGGCGTCCTCGCGCAGGACGCTGCTGCGGCTCACCGGGGCGACCGCGGCAGGGGCTTTGGCCACCGTCGTTGCCGGGTGCGGATCACACAAGTCGACCGCCAGCGGGACGACGACCACCACGCGCGTGCCGGGGCCGGACGTCCCCATCCTCAACCATCTGCTCGACCTCGAGCACATGACGATCGCCGCGTACACGGCCGGGCTGCCGCTGCTCGGCGGCACGGCGCACATGGCCGGCCAGCGCTTTCTGATCCAGGAGTTCGCCCATGCCGGTGAGCTCGGCGGGCTCGTCCGCATGGCCGGAGGCAAGGCCGATAAGGCGCAGTCGAGCTACGCGCTGGGGCACCCGGACAGCGCCGAGGATGTCCTGTGGCTGCTGCACAAGCTCGAGCAGGCCCAGGTGGGCGCCTACGTCGACGCCATCCCCCGCCTGAGCGCCCCGGCCACCCGTGCGGCGGTCGCAGCGATCCTCGGCAACGACGCCCAGCACGTCTCGATCCTGAGGCTTGCCCTGGGGCGCAATCCGGTGCCCTCGGCGTTCGTCAACGGGCACGAGTGAGGAAGCGACGCGACGATGGCCCTCCGGGACGATGGGACGCGGCGGGAGCTGCTCAGCCTCGCCCTAGCGTCGGGCCTCGGCGCCGGCGCGGGAGCGCTGCTGGGGCCAGGGACCACGGCTGCCGTTGTGCAGTCCGACTCTGCTCTGGTCTCGGCCCTGCTACAGAGCGAGCAGCTCGCCGTGTTCTCCTACCAGCACGTCCTGCACACCGGCCTGCTCTCGCCCTACTCGCGGGCCTTGGTCCACCCGTTCCTGGGCCAGGAGCGCGCCCACGTGCGCGCGCTGGGGAGCGCGCTGCTTCGGCTCGGCTCGCCGCTCCCCGTGCAACAGCCGACGGTCGGCAACGCCAACAAGCTGCTGGCCGCGGCCGGCCAGACGGCGAGCCTCAGCCAGCTGCACAGCGAACGCGACTGCATAATGCTGCTGATCCAAGTCGAGTTCGCGCTCGAGGGCTTCTACTATGCGGCGCTGACGAAGCTGCCGAATGCGCGCTTGGCCGGCACGCTGGCCCAGGTAATGGCGAACGAGGCTCAGCACGCGTGCGTGCTCAGCGAGCTGATTCGGCCGGGTAACGTCGACAAGGCGGTGCCCAGCGCGTTCGTCGAGGGCTGAGTGGCTCAATAGTGGTGAGCGCGTCGCAGGCGCGATGACCCGCTGAGACGGAACGAGCGTGCGGTTGGGTCGCGACGGAACGATCTGGCCAGCGGGCCACGCTCCGCGCTGCGGAAGGTCTGTTCGGGGAGTGCCAGCTTCGTCCGGGCCCGGAGGATGATCGCCTCGGCGACCGCCTGCTCCGAGACGATGTACATCGCATCCCGGACCAGTTCTCTCAGCACCCTCACCCGTGGCTGCACGTTGTCTTAATCGGCAGCCGTCGCGAAAACATAAGCCGGATAGACGGCTGGTAGGCTCGGCCCGATGCGGATGGCGCGACCCCTTTACGACGAGCTCGTGGCCCACGCGGTGGCGGATGCCCCCAACGAGTGCTGTGGAATGATCGCCTCGCGCGACGGCGAGGCGGTGACCGTGTACCGCGCCACCAATGCGGCCGCGAGCCCGCTGCGCTACGAGATCGATGGAGCCGAGCAGTACCGGATCCAGATGGAGATCGACGATGCTGGGCTCGACCTGGGCGCGATCTATCACTCGCACACCCGCAGCGAGCCCTATCCCTCGCAGACGGACATCAACCTCGCCTTCTATCCAGAGGCGATCTACGTGATCGTCGGCGTGGCGTCCGAGCCGGCCGACGTACGCGCCTACACGATCCGGGACGGGCAGGTGGCGGAGGCCGAGCTGGTCGTCGAGTGATGCCAGCCGAGAACGACCACGGGGAGCCCCTGGTCTGTCCGAGCTGCGCCTCGACCTACCCGCCCGACGAGCGGTTCTGCCCGAACTGCCACATGCCGCTCGTCAAGAGCGGGCGAGTGGACGACGCCGAGGACGTATCCGAGCGCCGCGAGCGCCTGCGGAAGATCAAGCCCCAGCTGGCCGAGGGCAAGCTCGTTCGCGTGGCCGGCGCGCGCAATCAGGCCGAGGCCGAGTTCATCCAGGGCATGCTGCTCGAGGAAGGCGTACCGAGTCTGCTGCGCAGGACCGCCGGGTTCGATGTGCCCGACTTCCTGGCCGCCGGGCCGCGCGATGTGCTCGTACCCGAGTCCGGCGTGGCCACGGCGCGCGAGGTGCTGCTCGAGGCGGACCTGATCTCGGCCGAGGCCCAGCCTGCCACCGTCGCTCCGACCCGCTTGCTGGTCGGGCTCCTGGTCGCCCTGGGGCTGGGAGTCCTGCTCGTGTGGCTGCTGATCGAGGTGCTGCGCTGAACCCCTGGATCGCCCGATGATCCACTGCGTGGCTGCCAACCCAGGCCCATGATGGCCGAGCGCCTCACCGCCCAGCTGCTGGCTGGGCAGCCGGCGCGCGGCCCGAGTCCCGGTGGCGTCGCCGCCGGCGCCAAAGCTTCTCGGCGCCTTCGATCCGGTGCTGCTGGGATGGGCCTCGCGCGCGTCTCTGCTCGGCGAGCACGAAGGGGCGCTCCTATCCGGGGGCGTATTCCGCCCGTTCGCACTGGCTCGCACACGGGCCGTCGCGCTCTGGCGGCTCCTCGGCCCCGAGGTGCTCCTCGAACCGTTCGGCCGGCTCTCCAAGGCGACCACGACGGCGCTGCGTCGGGACGCCAAGGACGTCACGCGCTACCTCGGGCTGTAGGGCTATTGCGTGCTGGCCAGGCGAGCCAGATGCGCGCGCCAGGCACCCTCGGTGTGAACGAGCGGGCGGCCGCCAAACGCCGCGCCCAGGGCCTCGCGGGATCCGCCGGAAGGCAGGCGGCAGGCGAGCTTGACCGCCGCTGGCTCGCCCTCCTCGCGGGCCAGGAGATCGATGACCGTCCCGCCCAGCAGGGGGGCGTCGCGGATCCCGGGAGGGAAGCTCGGCCGGCGCCCCTCGCGCAGGCGCCGCGCGATGGCCGGGCGCGCGTGGTCGGTCTGACCCGAGAACCACCGCGCCGCGCCCTCGAGCAGCCAGGCCCAGCGCAGCTCCAACCGCAGACGCACCGGCGGGGCCACGCCGGTCAGTCCGCGGTTGTTCTCGGTGATCACGCGCTTGGTGTAGAGCGCCGCCGCGGTCAGCGCCAGCATCTCGCGCGACCCGGGAACGTTCGAGGCGCGGCGCTTCTGAACATCACAGGACAGGACGTGGAGCTCCGCGGCGCCCGCCCAGCCCGCGACGTAGCGCCGCGCCGCCGGCGCGGTCAGCAACCAGATCACCGGAAGCAGCGGGTTGGACAGCGACAGCGAGACCGTGCTGTGGTGAACGATGACCGTGACGTCGGCCAGCGTGCGCGGGAACGAGTCCTCGAGTCGCTCGCGCGCGCGCTCGAGCGACCCGAGAATCCGAGCCGCCTCATCGGCCTGGGCCGAGTCGTGGCGCGCGCGGAACGATGGCGAGACGGACTCGACCCAGGGCATCTGCGCTCAAACCGGCGCGAGCGCCGGAGGTTGGTTTCAGACCAGGACGGGCTGACGGTCGGAGGCGATCGAGGCGATCTCTTCAGCGGCCCGCTCGAACTCCTCGTCCGACAGCACCGGAGTGCCCTCGAACGGCAGCTCGCGCGTCAGCTCGAGCCACGAGCGGCAACCCCCGTACTCGTCGCGAACCTTGACCGTGACCGGCCGGGGGATCCGGTAGGTACGGAGCAGGATCACGTGCAACGGATGGCGCCGCTTCCACGCCAGGCGCTTCTCGGCGTAGTCGGTCGTCCACACGTAGAACGGGGAGAGCGCATCGACCGCACGGCGGTCGGTGATCGTGTAGTGCGCGGCCACCTCGGCCCACGCGCGAATGCGCACGCGGTCGGGCTGGACGAGATCACCCTCGTGTAGCAGGGCGTTGGGCGGCGGCTCGCCGTCGCTCCACACGCCCTCCTCGAGGGCGCGCACCAGCTCGGGCTGGTGGGACTCGCGCACCAGGTCGGCGCACTGGTGGTCAAAGGTCGGATAGAGGAAGAACCGCTCATAGTCGAGCTTGAAGTGCTTCTCAGGCTCACGGATCCCGCCCTTGCGGAGGGTGAGCAGCTGCTCACCCTCGGCCAGAGCCCGCACGGTGACGGCCCATTCTTTAAAAGCAATCGGCATGTATCAATGAAAGGGGAACGAGGATTTACCAGACAGTCCCGTGCGCGCGATCAGTAAGGCGGCGGCAACGGGGGGAGCCAGCATTCTACGTGACAACGCCGAAATCCCCAAATGTCCCTGTAAATTCGCGCCTTTTTCGCTAGCTACACCACCATAGCTTTAGCTGACCAGCCTCGCTTCCCGGGGCCGTTTAGAGCCGGATCCCCGCCGCGGCTTCGAGCACCTCGATCAGCGACGAGAAATCGTGCTCGGCGTGGCCCTGTGCCATCGCGGCGACCATGATCTCCTTGGCCAGCGCCGCCATCGGGAACGGCGCGCCGATGGCCTCCCCTTCGTCAAGGCAGAGGGCTACGTCCTTGAGCATGTGGGCGAGGCGAAACATCGGCTGCACCACCTCGATCTCCTCGCCGCCGTCTGAACGCTCGAGCTTGACCAGCGTCGTGTAATCGTGGTGGCGCATCGGTCCGGCCTTGATGCTGAGCATCGTCGAGGCGCCCGAGCCGGCCGCCATCACCTCGATCAGGGCGTCGAGATCGACCTGGGCTCGCTTCGCCACCAGCAGCGCTTGGCCGAGCACCGCAGCGTTGCTGGCTGCGACGGCGTTGTTGATCAGCTTGACCATCTGGCCGTGGCCGAGCTGACCGGCGTGGACGATCACCTTGCCCATGGCCTCCAGTACCGGCCGGGCGCGGGCGAAGTCCGCGTCCGATCCTCCGGCCATGATCGTGAGCGTCCCGTCCTGCGCCCGGGGCGAGGAGCCGGTGACCGGCGCGTCGACCATGCTCATCCCGCGCTCGGCCAGCCGGCTGGCGATCTCGAGCGTGGCCTGAACGCCGATCGTCGAGCAGTCGACGAACAGCGCGCCCCGGGGCGCGCCCGCGGCGGCGCCGTCGTCGCCGAGCAGCACCTCTCGCACCTGTGGGCCGTCGACGACCATCGTCAACACGACGTCCGCATCAGCGGCCGCCGCGGCCGGCGTCGGCGTCGGCTCGGCCGAGTGGTGCTGGCAGAACTCGGTGGCGCGCGCCGTGGTCCGGTTCCACACGCGCAGCTCGTGGCCTGCGTCGAGGAGGTTGGCCGCCATCCGCGAGCCCATGATGCCGAGCCCCAAGAAGGCGATTCTCATGGCCGGGCACCATACCCGCCACCGCCCGGCGTCTCGATCCGCAGCCGCTGGCCTGGCTGGAGCCCTCCGATGGCCTTGGCGGGGAGCTCCTCGCCGTCGAGCAGGTTGCGCCCCGGCCGGCCAGGTTCGCCGCCATCGGCGCCGGGTGGTGCGTGGCGTCGCCGCTCAGTGATCAACGAATAGCGAAGCGGCGCCAGCGCCTCGAGCTCCCGGATCACGCCGTCGCCGCCGTTCCACCTGCCCGCTCCCCCGGTGCCCCGCCGCAGGCCGTAGGTGACCATCCGCAGCGGGAACTCGAGCTCGAGGGCCTCGATCGGAGTGTTGAGCGTGTTGCTCATCGCGACGTGCACGCCGCTCGGCCCGTCGGCGTCGCGACACGCCCCCTGGCCGCCACCGATCGTCTCGTAGTAGACGACGTCCTCGCTGCCCAGCGTCAGGTTGTTCATCGTGCCCTGGCCAAGGGCGCGCCCGAACGCCCGCAGCACGAGGTCGGCGACCCGCGAGGAGGTCTCGACGTTGCCGCCGACCACCGCCGCCGGCGAGCGGGCGTTGAGCAGGCACCCCTCCGGCGCGATGATGTCGACCGGCCGGTAGGCGCCGGCGCTCGGCGGGATGTCGGGATCGGTGAGGACGCGGATGGCGAAGTAGCAGGCCGAGTGGGTGACGGCGAGCGGGCAGTTGAGATTGCCGTCGTGCTGGGCGGCACTGCCGGAGAAGTCCAGCGTGAGCTCATCGCCCTCGACGGTCGCCCTCAGCTTGAGCTCGAGATCGCCCTCGCGGGCCTCGAGCACGTCCTTGGCCGTGAGGGTGCCGTCATCGAGCGCTTCCAGACACGAGCGGGTGCGTCGCTCGGCGTAGTCGAGCACGTCGGTGAATGCGTCCCGCAGACGCTCGGCCCCGACGCGCTCGTGGAGCTCGAGCAGCCGGCGATCGCCGGTGCGCCCGGCCGCCAGCTGTGCCCGCAGGTCGGCCCGGCGCTGCTCGGGCTGGCGCATCTGTCGGCTCAGCTCGGCGATCGCCTCCTCATCGAGGATGCGCGGCGAGATCACGACGCCCTCGTCGCTCAGCGTCCGGCTGTCGGCCGGCATCGATCCAGGCGTCGGGCCACCGACGTCGGCGTGATGGGCGCGGCTGGCCGCGAAGGCGATCAGATCGCCGTCGACGAACACCGGCGTGATGACGGTGATGTCGGGAAGGTGGGTCCCGCCCCGGTATGGGTCGTTGAGGATCCACGCCTGCCCGGGCCGGTGGTGTTCGTCCTTGACCGCGGCCACGGCGGCGGGCATCGCGCCGAGGTGGACGGGGATGTGCTCGGCCTGCATGACCATCTGGCCGCCGGGGTCGAACAGCGCGGTCGAGGCGTCGCGGCGCTCCTTGATGTTGGCGGAATGAGCCGAGCGGATCAGCACCGCGCCCATCTCCTCGCAGATGGCCCGGAGCGCCCCGGCGAGAATCTGGAGCTCGACCGGATCGCTCATGGGCGCCGCTCGAGGTGGATCGTCCCGCCGGCGTCGACATTCCCCGACCAGCCCGGGGGCACGAGCAGGGTCGACTCGGGCAGGTCGACCACGGCGGCCCCGGCGATCTCGGTGTCGGGCGCCGGCGCGCCACGCAACACCTCGAGCTCGATCTCCTCACCGCCGATCACCGCCCTGCGGGCGTCCCGCACCGGTGCTTCGCCCTCCCCCTCGTCCGCCAGGCCGACCTCGGCGGTTTCGCCCGTCGCCGTCACGCGAATCGTCACCAGCTCGAGCGTCTGGTCGGAGTCGCTGTAGCCGTAGCGATCCTCGTGCTCGGCTTCGAAGGCCTCGCGCAGCTCGGCCGGGTCCGGGGTCAGATCGGCCCCGATCGGCAGCTCGAAGGCCTGGCCGCGATAGCGCAGCTCGTACGTGGCGCGGAGCCCGGCGTCGGCGTCGGCGAGGGCCTCGCGGGCCTGCTGGGCTAGGGCTCGGGTCTGCTCGGCGATCGCCTCGGCGCTCAGCGAGGCGCCGCTCAGGTGCACGCTCCGTTGCACGTCGCGGCGCGGGGGCGAGACGACCAGGCCGAGGGCGGCGAGGACGCCGGAGGCTCGAGGGCAGACGATCGTCGTGATCCCCAGCTCGTCGGCGATCTGCGCCGCGTGCAGCGGGCCGGCGCCACCGAAGGCCAGCAAGGCGTAGCGGCGCGGGTCGATTCCGCGCTCCACGGTGACGACCCGGAGCGCCCGCACCATCTCGGCGTTGGCCACGCGGATGATCCCCTCGGCGCAGTCGCGCGCTCCCAGTCCGAGCTGATCGGCCAGGCGTCCGATCGCCATCTCGGCCGCTGGCCGGTCGAGCTCGACGCCGCCGGCCAGCGGCGCGTCCGAGGCCAGGTAGCCGAGCAGCAGGTTGGCGTCGGTGACGGTCGGCTCCTCACCCCCGCGGCCGTAGGCCGCCGGCCCGGGCTGGGCGCCCGCCGACTGCGGTCCAACCCGGAGGGCGCCCCCGCCGTCGCGCCAGGCGATCGATCCTCCGCCCGCCCCGACGGTGTGGACGGCGAGCATCGGCAGCGCCAGCGGCCGGTCGGCCACCTCACCCGAGCTGCGTTCCTGGACGGCGCCGTCGTCGACCACACACACGTCGCACGAGGTCCCGCCCATGTCAAAGCACAGGACGTCGCGAGCACCGGCGGCCCGGGCCACGAACGCCGCCCCGGCCGCGCCGCCGGCCGGACCCGAGAGGACGGTCCAGGCCGCGTGGCCGGCGGCCGTCTCGGGATCGATCAGCCCGCCGTTGGACTGCATGATCGCCGGGTCGGGAATGCCCGCCTCCCTGGCCCGGTCGATCAGACCGTGCAGGTAGCGACCCAGAAGGGGGGAGAGGGCGGCGTCGACCTCGGTGGTGGCGGCACGCTCGTACTCGCGAAACGTCCCCACGGTCTCGTGGGACAGCGACACATGGACGTCGGGCAGGGCCTGCGCCAGGGCCCGACCGATGGCCAGTTCGTGCTCGGGATGGCGGTAGGAATGCAGGAGCACGACCGCCACCGCGTGCACCCCCGCCTCGCGCGCCCGGCTGGCCAGCCAGGCGGCGTGGTCGGGGTCGAGCGCGATGAGCTGGCCGTCGGCAGTCATGCGCTCGTGCGCCCCGAAACGCAGCTCGTCGGGGACCAGGGGCGCCGGCCGGCGGGCGCACAGGCGGTAGAGCTCGGCGCGGTTCTGGCGTCCCAGCGCGACGATGTCGGTGAATCCCTCGGTGGCGATCAGGACAGTGGGCGCGCCCGTACCCTCCAGCAGCGCATTCGTGGCCACCGTCATGCCGTGGGAGAAGCTGGTGATCTCGCCGGCCTCACGTCCCGCGCGCTCGAGCGCCTGCGTCACCGCCGCCATCACGCCCTCGGACTGGTCGGCGGGCGTGGTGGGCGCCTTGGCCGTGATCACCCGCCCGTCGAAGGCCAGCACGGCATCGGTGAAGGTCCCACCCACGTCGACGCCGAGAAGCATGGGCGCGACGGTATAGGAAGCAGTGGCCGAGGCGTCGTCGAGCGAGCACGGCAGATCCACACCCGCCGGCCCACCACAAAAAAGGGCCCCGCGCAGGCGGGGCCCCCTAAACCACCTGACCTGGGGGCGTCAGGCAGCGATGCGCGTGGGCACCTCATCGGTATCGGCGAGGTGCTGGTGTGACGGGCAGTAGCCGTTGTGGGCGAGTGGCATGCGCTGGCACGGCGTGCCCTTGCGCGTGCTGGCCCGGCATTGGAGCGGATTGCCGTAGATGTCGAAGCCGTTGTGCGGCTGGCGCAACAGGAACTCGTCGGCGAAGGACATGTACCGCTCGCACACGCGGTACACCCGCAGCTGGGATGTCATCGGGAAATACGCGCGGATGTCCTGGAACAGTGTCCGCGCCGGGCGCGCGAAGTAATGGCGGTCGGTGGCCAGGCGCTCGACGGCGGCTTCGCACGCTCGCAGCACCCGCTCGTGATTGGCGTGGGCACAGACGCTGTGCGGATCCTCCATGATCTCGTCCGCCAATTCTCTGTAGATGGCGCGGCTGAATCGGTACACGCAGGCTCAACTCCTTTCGGCTCCGTGCCGGATGCCCTAAATCCCTTAGCGGGCGCGAGTATCCCCTCCGCATATGAAGCCCACGAGGGACCCATTATTAAGTCGATGTTAAGCCGAAACTTGGTGCGTTGGCCGAGGTTCTATGACCAGGGCTCGAACCGCGCCGGCTCGCCCGGGCGGGCGATCACATGCACGCCGTCGAGTTCGGGATTGCGCTCGGGGAAGTCGAGGCGAAGGTGCGCGCCCCGGCTCTCGGTCCGCCGCAGCGCCGAGCGGGCGATCAGACGGACGAGAGGATGGGGGTCCTGGCTCAGCTCGGTGAGGCCGTCGCCGTCGCGCTCGAGGCCGCCCAGTCGCCACAGCGCCTTGCGACTCTCGGGACTGGGGATCGGGGGTCGCTCGAGGCGGGCGGGCTCGGCGTCGAGGAGCGGCTCGGGTTCGCCCATCGCGACCTCGGCGGCCCGGGCGCCGAACACGAAGCACTCGGTCAGCGAGTTGGAGGCCAGCCGGTTGGCGCCGTGCAGCCCCGTGCACGAGCATTCGCCGACGGCGTAGAGCCCGGGCAGGCTGGCTCGGCCGTGCAGGTCGGTGGCGATCCCGCCCATCATGTAGTGGGCGGCCGGAGCGACGGGCACCAGCTCGCGCTCGGGATCGATGCCCGACCGGCGCAGGGCCGCGACCACGTTGGGGAACAGAGCGGGATCGACCTCACGCATGTCGAGCCCGACCGAACGGGCACCGGTCAGCGCCATCTGGCGCTGGACCGCGAGGGCCACCTGATCCCGGGGCGCGAGCTCGTCGACGAAGCGCTCGCCGCTGGCGTCGAGGAGCAGCGCTCCCTCGCCGCGAACAGCCTCGGTGACCAGAAAGCCGTCGGCGCCGTTGGGCGCGGCCACGGCGGTGGGGTGAAACTGCATGAACTCGAGGTCGGCCAGCTCGGCGCCGGCGGCGTAGGCGAGCAGCATCCCGCCCCCGATCGCCCCGGCGGGATTGGTCGTTCGCGACCACAGCGCGGCGGCACCCCCGGTGGCGAGCACGACCGCGGGGCTGGCGATGCGTTCGCCATCCTGGAGCTCGACCCCGTGGGCACGGTGCTCGGCGGTGAGAATCGCCACCACGCGGCGGTCCTCGAGCACGTCGATCCGCGGCTCCTGCGCCACCAGCGCGGACAGCTGCCGGATCAGCCTGCGGCCCGTGGCGGCGCCGCCCGCGTGCACGACCCTCCGGACCGAGTGGCCGCCCTCGAGCCCCAGCGCCAAGTTGCCGCTCCGATCGGCGTCAAAGGTCATCCCCAGGCGGAGCAGGTGCTCGACCGCGGCGGGAGCCTCCTCGGCCAGCACGCGGGCGGCAGATTCGCGGACCATCGCGCGCCCGGCCCTGACGGTGTCCTCGCAGTGCAGCTCGGGCGTGTCGTCGTCGGACATGGCGGCGGCGAGGCCGCCCTGCGCCCAGTAGGTCGACGATTCGGCCAGCGGCGTAGCCGACACGAGCACCACGCGCGCGCCGTGATGGGCGGCGGACAGCGCCGTGTACAGCCCGGCGGCCCCGGCTCCGACCACCGCAACCCGTGTATTCATGGAGATACCGTACTGGTCATGGCTTCAGCCCCCGTGTTTCTCGAGCACGCCTCCTCGCTGGCCCACGACACCGGATCGCATCCCGAACGGGCTGAGAGGATCGTGGCGATCAAGCGCGAGCTCGAGCGCCGGGAGTGGCTTGGGTTCGAACGCATGGAGTCGCCCGCGGCCGATCGTGCCCAGGTGACCGCAGTACACCCGGCGAGGTATGTCGATGTGATCGAGCAGACCGCGCTTCACGGTGGGGGTCACCTCGATCTCGACACGGTGATGAGCGCGGGGTCGTTCGCGGCCGCCATGCACGCGGCGGGCGGCGCCGCCACGCTGGTCGACCTGCTGCTCGACGGGGCGACGCCGACCGGCTTCAGCGCTCACCGGCCTCCGGGGCACCACGCCCTGGCCGAACGCGCGATGGGCTTCTGCCTGTTCAACAGCGTGGCGATCGCCGCTCGTCACGCGATCGACTCCCGCGGGCTCGAGCGGGTGATGATCCTCGACTGGGACGTGCATCACGGCAACGGCACGAACGACATCTTCCACTCCAGCGACCAGGTGCTGTTCGTCTCGATCCACCAGGCGCCCCTATATCCGGGCACCGGACCGGCCCGCGACGTGGGCTCGGGCGCCGGCGAGGGATTCACGGTCAACCTCCCCGTTCCGCCGGGCAGCGATGACGCCCTGTACCTGTCGTTGATCGAAGGCGTGGCGGCGCCACTTGCCCGTGCCTTCGAGCCTCAGCTGATCCTGGTCTCGGCCGGCTACGACGCACACCGCGACGACCCTCTGGCCGAGTGCCAGGTGACCGACGACGGCTTCGCGGCAATGACCACGGCGATGCGTCGGATCGGCGCCGAGGTGCAAGCGCCACTGGGGTTCGTGCTCGAGGGCGGCTACGCCCTCGGCGCGCTCAGCCGGTCGGTGGCGCGGACGATGGAGGCGATGGCCGCTCCGCCGGCGGGGGATGGTGGCGGTCCGGCGGTGGGGTCGAGTCCGTTCGCGGTGGAGGCCGCGAAGCGGCTGGCGCGATGGTGGCCCGCGCTCGAGGGCTCCTAGCGAATCGGGACGCTAGCCCACCAGGCTGGCGTGGGCGTGGTAGCCCCTGGCTCGCAGGCGGGTGGCGCGCAGCTTGGCAGCGGTGAGAGTGGGGAAGTGCCCGTTGAAGACGATCCAGCGTCCGGGCTTCATGCGCGGATGGGCCGATGAGCTGAGGATTCCGACCGGGATGCCGACCGCCCTGAGGTGCACGGCGGCGGACCGCGCGCCGGTCTGAGTGCTCGTCGACGACAGGACAACGGTGTAGCCGGCCCGCCCGGGAGCCCAGCGGGGGAAGTTGGTTGCCGTGGCGCTTCGCGCGGCCGTCGTGGCCGCCGGCGGTGTGGCCCTCGCGACACTGGCGGACGCCGAGCTGTCGGCGTTATCCGACAGGTTGATCAACGCGATGGCGAACCCGGCGAGAGCCAGCACGATTACGGTGGCCACGATCGCCACGCCGATCCGCCAGTCGGGCGGGCTGTGCACCAGTGTGTGGCCCTCGCCGCACTCCAGGCACCACTCCTGATCTGCGGCCATCGGCTCCCCGCAGCGGTGACAGCGCGCCGCGCTCGCCTCCACCGGGGCGGTGTCCGGCTCGACGGTCTCAGGAGGAGGGGCGGTGACGGTCATCCAGCGCCCACGGGTTCACCGCAGGATGCGCAGAACCTGTCGCGACTGCCGTGCAACGCCCCGCAGTTGCCGCAGGCGCCACCGATGCCGGGCTCGCGGAGTTCGCGCAGCGGCTGGTCGGTCCCGAGCGCTCGGTCGAGCCCGCGCAGCTCCTCGTCGGTCCGGAGCGCCTCGGCGAGCTTGGCCTGCACCAGGTCTGGGCGCTGGCGTCCGTGGCGCTGAAGCTCGACCATGAACCCGCCGAGATCGCGGAGCTGGAGCTCGCGCAGCTGGCGGAGGTAGCGGGCGCGCCGGCGGACACGTCCGCGTTGCAGGAAGCCCGATGCGATGGGCGGGACGGGCTCGGGTGCGGAGGGGTCGGGCGTGGGTCGGAGGGGGCCGGGCTCCGCGACGGCCGCGACGGGCTCCGGGGTGGCCTCGGGGGGCTCGGGCTCTGCCGGGACGGGGGCCGGGGCGGGCTGCGGCTCTGCCGCGACGGGCTCTGGGGTGGCCGGGGCAAGCTCTGGCTCTACCGCGACGGGCTCTGGGGTGGCCGGGGCGGGGTCCGGCGCCTGTTCGACAGTTGGGCCAGCGACGATCGCGATCCACGGCGCATCCGGCGGTGCCCGGACCTCTTTGGGCTGCTCGACCGGCTGCACAGGCGTCGGAGCGGCGTCGGACGTCCGAGGCGGGTCGGGCGTCCTGGGGGCCTCGGGCGTCGCCGGGAGCTTGGACACGGGCACCCAACGCGGCGCGCCGTTGCCCTGGGCCGTCGCCTGGGGGGCGGAGCCATTCGACGTCTCCGCATGGTTCGCATCGGCCTCCGGCGGGGGGCCGAGTCGGCTGCTCGCCGACGCGCGGCGGCGGCGGGCGATGCTTTCGAGGAGGCCGCTCATGGCTACTGAGGCTTCGCCGAGTATAAGACTCGCTCTGGCGGCAGGCGCGGGCCTCAGGCGTTGTCTGGGGCCAGCAGCGTCCGCCACGCGACGACCACGTCCGCGGCCAGCCGATCGGTGGAGAACGCCTCGGCGCGAGGGCGGCCGGGGATCCGAGGATCGGGGTCTGTCAGATGTGGTTCCAGGACCCTGCGCCAGCGGTCTTGGTCAAACGGCCCGCAATAGGTGCCGGCCACGCCGTCCAGCGCCGCGGGCGCGATCCCGACCGGCGTCGAGAGCACCGGGACGTCGCAGGCCAGGGCCTCGAGCAGGGCGAGCCCGAAGCCTTCGCGGTCCGAGGGGATGAGGACGGCGTTGGCCGCGTTAACCCACAGCGGCACCTGTTCGGGGTCTACGCCCCCGAGGGTCAGCAGCCGCGTCCCGCCGGCGGCCGCCAGCGCCAGGTCGTACCGCTTCTCCGGTCGCGACGGGTCGGCGGGGAAGAGCAGGTACGGCCCCTCGGGGTCGAGATCGAGGGCTGCGCGCGCCTGATGGCGCGGAATCGACACGAAGCGGCCGAGGTCGACCCCGCAGGGAAGCACCGCCCGCCTCCCGCGGACGGCCCAGTCGGGCACCTGGGCGGCCATCGGGGCCGACACCGTCGCGACGAGATCGAGAAACGGGAGCGCGGCGATGGTGATCGCGCGCGAGCGTGGGTGGGCGAGGTCGGTCCCGTGCAGGGTGACGGCGCGCCTGCGCGCGCGCACGGCCAGCGCAGGCCACGCCGTGAGCCCGAAATGGGCGTGGACAATGTCGAAGCGTTCGCCCCTGTAGCGGCGCCGGAGCTCGGCGCCGTGGCGTGCATAGTTGGCTGGGCTGCCGGGCCCGAACGCATACAGCTCCAGCTCGACGCCGTCGAGACGCCTGAGCGCCTCGACCTGATCGCGCACGAAGCTGCCCAGCGCGGGTCGTTCGGGCGTGGGGTACATGTTGGTCACGATCAGCGCGCGCACGGTGGCGAGCGTATCCGGCGCGCTCGCGGGCCGGGCGGCCGTCGACGTCACACTCGCGCTGGACACGGTGGTGGCGTTCCCGCGCAGTCCACGCGACCCCGCAGGGACCGGCCGCGCCACCCGCCCGCAAGCCCGCGAACGCGCGTCCGCCCGTCGCTCTGGCACCATCCGTGCCATGGACCCCCGCCCCGACCAGCCCGTCGCCGTGTTCGACTCCGGCGTCGGCGGTCTGACCGTCCTGCACGAGCTGCTGGTCTCGCTGCCCACCGAGGACTACCTGTACCTGGGCGATACGGCGCGCTTTCCCTACGGCCAGCGCACCCAGCACGAGCTCCAGGCCTTCTCGATCGAGATCGCCGATCACCTGCTTCAGGAGGGCGCCAAGCTGCTGGTCGTCGCCTGCAACGCCGCCAGCTCGGCCGCCCTGGAGGCCCTCGAAGGCCATCTCGCCGCCCGGGGCGAGGACGTCGACGTGATCGGGGTCGTCGCTCCCGCCACCCAGCTTGCCGTGGCCGGCAGTCGAACCGGCCGCATCGGCCTCCTGGCCACGCCCGCGACCGTCGCCAGCGGCGCCTATGTACGGGCCGTCGGCGCGGCCGATCAGCACGTCCATCTGGAAAGCGTGGCCTGCCCCGACCTGGCGCCGATCATCCAGGGAGGCTTCCCGTTCAACACCCAGGTGGTCGAGACCGTGCGCGAGTACTGTGCGCCCCTGCGCGACGCGGACGTCGACACCGTGATCCTCGGCTGCACCCACTACCCGCTCGTGGCACCGATGCTCCAGCGGACGCTGGGGCGCGGAGTGACGCTCGTGACCTCGGGCGCCGGCGTGGCGCGCAGCGTCGAGCGTGCGCTGGCCTCGCGGCGGCTCCTCAACGGCCAGCGCGACGAGGGCAGCTACCGATTCCGCTGCACGGGCGAGGTGGAGGCATTCCGCCAGCTCGGAACGCGGTTCCTGCAGATGCCGCTCGAAGAGGTCGTGCACGTCGAGGTGCGAACTCGGGTAGCCGCATGAGCGTGACTGCACCCCAGCGGAGCTACAGCCGGGCGCCGGACGAGATTCGTCCGACCACGATCGAGCCCGGATTCGTGCGCACAGCCACGGGCTCGGCCCTGATCTCGATGGGTGAGACGCGCGTCATTTGCACTGCGTCCGCCCAGGAGAGCGTGCCGCGATGGCTGCTCGGGTCGGGCCGGGGGTGGGTCACGGCCGAGTACGGGATGCTCCCCGCCTCGACCGGTGAGCGCAAGCAGCGCGACGTGAGCAAGGGGCGGCCCGACGGCCGGACGGTCGAGATCCAGCGTCTGATCGGCCGCTCATTGCGCGGCGTGATCGACTTCGCGGCCCTCGGGGAGCGCACGATCTACATCGACTGCGACGTGCTCCAGGCCGACGGAGGGACGCGCTGCGCGTCGATCACCGGGGGAATGGTGGCGCTCCGCCTGGCCGTCGAGAAGCTGATCGCGGGCGGGTCGCTCGCGCAGACGCCGCTGACGGGCAGCGTGGCGGCGATCTCGTGCGGGATCGTGGGCGGTACCCCGCTGCTCGATCTGGACTACCCGGAGGATTCCACCGCCGAGGTCGACGCGAACGTGGTCATGACCGGAGACGGAGGCCTGGTCGAGGTCCAGGCCACCGCGGAGCGGACGCCGCTTTCACGGGCGCATCTCGACGAGCTTTTGGTGCTGGCCGGCGGCGGGATCGAGACGCTGAGGGCGCTTCAAGACGAGGCGGTCGCCGCAGCGGTCCGCTGAGGGGCCGGCAGTCCGGTGAGCCCGCTCGTTCTCGCGACTCGCAACCCCCACAAGCTGAGAGAGGTGGCTCGTCTGCTGGCGCCGGCCGGCATCGCGGTACAGGCGCTGCCGGAGGGGATCGAGCTCCCGCCCGAGGACGCCGACTCGTTCGAGGGCAACGCGCTGCCCAAGGCCCGGAAGGCGGCGGCCGGCACCGGTCGAGCGTCGATCGCCGACGACTCCGGGATCGAGGCCGAGGCCCTTGGCGGCATCCCCGGAGTCCGCTCGGCGCGATACGCAGGTCCCAACGCCAGCGACGAGGAGAACCTGGACAAGCTGATGCGCGAGGCGCCGGCCGGCAGTCCGCTCAGGTACGTCTGTGCGCTGGCCTACGTCGACCCCGACGCCGGCGAGGAGAGGGTGTTCTTCGGCGAATGTCGCGGACGGCTCGCGGATGGGCCGCGCGGGACGGGTGGATTTGGCTACGACCCGGCGTTCCTGGCCGACGAGGATGACCGTGGGCGGACGATGGCCGAGATGAGCGATGAGGAGAAGGACGCGATCAGCCATCGCGGCCGAGCCGTGCGCGCGATGGCGGAATGGCTGACGGGATGAGCGCCACCGACACCCACGAGGTGGTCGAGAAGCAGCGCACGGCGGCGCTGTCCGTCGCCTCGAACTCGACGCTGATCCTGCTCAAGGTGATCGCCGGCACGATCACCGGGTCGGTGGCGATGCTCACGGAAGCCGTGCATTCGAGCATCGACCTGATCG
Organism: uncultured Solirubrobacterales bacterium; assembly: GCA_963796885.1. GTDB lineage: Bacteria > Actinomycetota > Thermoleophilia > Solirubrobacterales > Solirubrobacteraceae > Palsa-465. Next base: position 26,681 of record CAWCNP010000013.1, on the reverse strand, counting down.
CGTCGATCGTCGCCTTCATCTCGGTGCGCAAGGCCGGCGAGCCCGCCGACGAGGAGCATCGCTACGGCCACGAGAAGATCGAGAATCTGTCGGCGGCGATCGAGGGAATCCTGATTCTGGTCGGGTCGGCGGCGATCGCCTTCGCCGCCATTCGGCGTCTGATCCAGGGCGGAACGCTCCAAGCCGTTGGCCTCGGCATCGCCGTGGCCGCCCTGTCCGTGGTTGTCAACATCGTCATTTCGACCGTGATCGGGCGCAAGGCCAAGGCCACCGGATCGCCGGCGCTCGAAGGCGACGCCGCCCACCTGCGGACCGACGCCATGACCTCGGCCGGGGTCCTGCTCGGGTTGACGCTCGTCAAGGTGACCGGGGCCGAGTGGATCGATCCCGTGGTGGCGCTGATCGTGGCCGGCGCGATCGTCGTCACCGGGGTCAAGCTGCTCACCCGCTCGGGGCAGGTGCTGGTCGACCAGGCGCTCCCGCCCGACGAGGTCGACTCGATCCGGGTCGCCATCGAGGCCTTCGCCCCGCGCGGAGTGGTCGGCTATCACGAGCTGCGCACGCGGCGCGCGGGACCCCGACGCTACGTCGACCTCCACGTTCAGTTCGCCGCGGGAACCTCGCTCGAGGATGCCCACCGCACGGCCCACGAGCTCCAGGACGTGATCGCGGCCGACCTCCACGGCGCCGACGTGCTGATTCATCTCGAGCCGGAGGACCGTGTGCGCCCGGGCGAGGAGCTGAAACCCCTGGACGAAGAGCTCAAGCGCCGGGGCCAGGAGCTGAAGCCCCCGGGGGCCGTCACCGGAGGTTGATCGCCGCCGAGGCGGCCACCGCGAAGGTCACCGCGGCATACCCGAGGTAGCCCTGGAGCACGAGGATCGCGACGGCGATCAGACAGACGAGGACAACCGTCAGCCAGCCGATGCGCGCGAGGTCCACGGCGACATTGTCCCCGGCCGCGCCGACAGCGCCGCTCAGGCGCCCGCGGGCGGTTCCGTGCCTGGCGGCCACTGCATCAACTCGATCTGGCTTCCGGCTGGGTCGCGCACGGTGACGCGGGGTGATCCCCAGTGCGAGGGCAGCGGTGCGGAGGCATGGCCGGCGTCATGAAGTCGGGCCAGGGTCGCCTCGTAATCGGGGCAGACGAGCGCGAAGTGCCCCGTCGCGGGCTCCACGTCGGCCACCGCGAGCAGATGGATCTGGTCCCCGGATCCGTCGGGCGAGCGCGCGAGCCAGACGGCGCGCCCGACCAACGGGGGCGGCGCGGGGACGGTCTGAAAGCCGAGCAGGGCATAGAAGCTGAGGCAATCGGTCAGCTTTTCGGGTGGGATTTCGCGGGTTACGTGGTGGATCATCGGCTGAGTTGCGGCGCTGGCGGGGGATTGAGGCTCATTAAACAGGCGAAGAAAGGCCGCAAATAGCGGATATGTGGGGCAAACGGATGTGCGAGCGCCCGCGCCGACTGGTGAGAATGAGCTTACGACACGGGATTGGCGGGGCGGAACGCGTCCGCGAGCCGTGTTAGCTTCGTTCATTCCTACCACCTCGAAGGAGGGAGAAAGTGACGAAGTCTGAATTCGTCGACCAGGTCGCGGATCGCGCCGGGTTGAGCAAGAAGGATGCCGGTAGCGCGGTGGACGCAGTGCTGGATACGGTCGAGGACGCATTGAAGCGCGGTAGCGACGTGGTGTTCTCCGGCTTCGGGAAGTTCAGCGTCTCCCAGCGCAGTGCGCGCGAGGGTCGTAACCCTGCCACCGGCGAGACGATCCACATCGCCGCATCTCGGGTGCCGAAGTTCACCGCCGGCGCGGCGCTGAAGAAGGCAGTCAAGTAGAGCCTCCGGCTGAGCCGCCGGTCCGCCCGCCAGAGGCCGTACGCGGACAACCGAAGAGGAGGCGCCGCCGATGAGTTCGGGGGCGCCGGCGGCGCATTCCCGTGGGCCCTCGGCTGACCCCGAGGGCCGCGGGTTCGGTGAGCGGCTTGCGTACAGAGTTCGGGCACGGCAATCCCAGCTCGTGCTGGGACTCGATCCCGACCCGCTCCGCCTGTGGCCCCGAGCGCTTGAGCTCGCGGGCGGGGCCGGTACGCCACCAGCCCCGCCCGACGCCCAGGTCGCGCACGCGGTCAGTGCCCACTGTCGCCTGGTGATCGAGGCGGTGGCCGAGCAGTGCGTGGCCACCAAGCTGCAGAGCGCGTGTTTCGAGCGGCTCGGCGCACCCGGTTGGGCGGCTATGCGCGAGGTCATCGAAGATGCACGCGATCACGGATTGCTCGTCATCCACGACGGCAAGCGCGGCGATATCGTCGTGACGGCGGCCGCGTACGCGCAGGCGCTGCTCGGCCACACGGATACGCCGTACGGTCGCGTCGAGGGGCTCGGCGCCGACGCGATAACCGTCAACCCGCTGCTGGGTCTCGACTCGCTCGCCCCCTTCGTCACGGCGGCTCGCGAACGCGATGCCGGTCTGTTCGTGCTGGTTCGCACGTCCAACCCCGGTGCCGCCGACGTGCAGGAACGCCAGCTGGTGGGCGGCGCGATCGTCAGCCAGCGCCTGGCCGAGATGGTGGCCGAGCTTGGCGGGCCGTCGCTCGGGGAGGCCGGTGTGGCCGACATCGGGGCGGTCGTCGGCGCCACCGCCCCCGATCGGCTCGCCGCGCTGCGCGAGAGCATGCCGCACACGCCGTTCCTGCTGCCGGGGGTGGGCGCGCAGGGGGGAAGGGTCGAGGATCTCGCGGCTGCGTTTGCCCCCGGCCCGGCGGGCGGTCTGGTCTCGTCCTCGCGGGGTCTGGTCGGCGCCGCCGAGCGCATTGGAGGCGGCGAGCCGGCGGACGCGGCCAGACGCGAGGCCGCTCGTTTGCGGGAGCTCGCATGGAGCTTGGGCGGATGAAACGCTTTTCCCAGCTCCGTAGAAAGCCCTGTATTTGCAGGCCGCCCACTTGTATGATCGCGCCGCGATGGTCGCCCGAAGTCGTGCGCGATACCTTGCGCCGATCGCGCTCGTCGCGGTGATTGCAGGGACATACGTAGTCGTCCACAAGGGGCTGACGACCAAGTCACCCCCGGTTCACCACGCCAGTAGGCGTGGCACGCACCCGCGAGGGCGCTACCGGAAGGTCAAGTACTACGTCGTCCAGGGAGGCGATAGCCTCACGAGCATCGCGTCTAAGACCGGGCTTAACCTCTCCACCCTCGAGTCGCTCAACCCGGGCGTCGATCCCAACAGCCTGCAAACGGGACAGCGGATACGCCTGCGACGATGATCCGCCGCACCGTCTGCCGCGTAGTCCTCGCGGTCGGGTGCCTGGTGGCGGCGGGGGCGACACTTGCGAGCGCTGCCCAGGCCTCCGAGCCGCCGGCGCTGAGCGTTCGCGCCGCGATCCTGGTCGCCGGGAAGACGGGGCAGGTCCTGTACGCGGTCGATCCCGATCGCGAATTGGCGATCGCCAGCACGACCAAGCTGATGACCGCGCTGCTGACGCTCGAGCACGTCCCCCTGAACAGGATCTTCACCCAGAACAACTTCTACCCGGCGGCGACCGACTCGCAGATCGGCCTGGTCCCGGGGGAGCGGATGAGCGTGCACGACCTGCTGCTGGCCCTGCTGCTGCCCAGCGCCGACGACGCCGCGGAGGACCTTGCCTACAACATCGGCCACCACTCGGTCGGCCGGTTCGTCGGGATGATGAACGCACGGGCGCGCGAGCTCGGCCTGCGCCACACCCACTACTCGACCCCGAGCGGCCTCGACACGCCCGGCAACTACTCGAGCGCCGCGGACCTGGTCAAACTGGCCGACTACGACCTCAAGACGCAACCGTTCTTCCGCCAGGCGGTGGACATGCCCACTGCGGTTCTCCACACTGGAAACCACGTCCGCGATGTGGTCAACCGCAACGACCTGGTGGGGCGCGCGTCGTGGATCAACGGCGTCAAGACCGGCCACACGAACGACGCCGGCTACGTGCTGGTGGGGTCTGGCACCCAGCACGGGATGCGGCTGCTGAGCGCCGTGCTCGGCACCTCGAGCGAAGCCTCTCGCGACTCCAACACGCTGGCGCTGCTCGGCTACGGGTTCGACAACTTCAGGCTGGGGACCTGGGTCCACCGCGGCGAGGTCGAGGCGCGCCCGACCGTGCGCGACCAGTCGGGCAAGCGCGCGGTGGTGATCGCCGCGCAGGGGTTCAGCTACGTGTTCCCGATCGGAGCCCACGTGAGGGTGGTGGCCGAGGTCCCCCACCAGCTCGCCGGACCGCTGCCCTGGCACGCTCACGTCGGCACCCTGCTGGTCCGCTGGCGCGGTCGCACGTACGCTCGGATCCCGCTCGTGCTGGCCCACAAGCTGAACGGTGTGAGCCCGCTCACCCTGGCCGCCCACTTCGTGACCCGCTCGTTTACGCTTCTAGTGCTCGTGGTGTTGTTCGCTGCAGCGATCGCTCTGGCCGCGCGTCGGCGCTGGCGGACTCGGGCGACGCGTGAGCAGGGAGCTCCGGCCGGATGATCATCACGGTCACGCTCAACGCGGCGCTCGACAAGACGCTCGAGGTCCCCAACTTCACCCCGGGGCGCCGGCACCGGACCGTCGATCAGACCACCATGCCGGGTGGCAAGGGTGTCAACATCGCCCGCGCGATCAAGCGCCTGGGTCAGCCGGTGATCGCCACCGGCCTGGCCGGCGGCGCGACCGGCAACCGGATCGTCGAGGCCCTCAACGACGAGGCGATCCTCAATGCCTTCGTGCGCATTCGCGAGGAGTCACGGACGAACATGGCGGTGCTCGATCCCACCACCGGGTTGCACACCGAGGTCAACGAGCGCGGGCCCGCGGTGTCGACCTCCGAGCTCGAGCTGTTCCGCGAGAAGCTCCTCTACCTGGCCAAGGGAGCGAGCATCGTGGTGTTCGCGGGCAGTCTGCCGCACGGCGTCGATGCCGACGTCTACGACGGGCTGATCCGCGAGGTTCGCCGGCTGGGTGCCACTGCGATGGTGGACACCGAGGGCGAGCCGCTGCGCCTGGCCGTCCGAGCCGAGCCGGACGTCGTCTCTCCCAATGAGCTCGAAGCCGAGGAGCTGGTCGGGCACGAGTTCAACGACGACGACGACCGCGCTCAGGCCGTGGTCGAGATGACCCGGCTCGGCGCCGCCGAGGGGGTCATGACCGTGTCGGATGGGTGCTTCGCTCACGTCCTCGAGGGGGGCAGTCCCAAGCTCTATCGGGTGCGGGTCGAGGAGCAGGAGGCTCGGTCGAGCGTCGGGTCGGGCGACGCGTTTCTGGCCGGATATGTCGCCGCCCGGTACGCGGGCCGCTCGCCTGTCGAGTGTCTGCGCTACGGCGTCGCCTGTGGCGCCGAGTCCATCCACCACTTCGGCGCCGGAATCGTCGAGGTCGCGAAGGTCGATCGATTGCTCGACGAGGTCGAGGCCGAGCAGCTGCAAATTCCGGCCGAAATCTCCTGAGCAGATGGTCGTGGAATCAATCATCTAGCGGGTTTGGAGAGATGAGCCCCCGGGCGCGACCGGTGCCCGCTGCTAGCATCGGATGACCCGATGGTTGCCGCCGTCATCGCCTCCTATTTCCGCTCCTCACCACCGTCCGCTGGACGTTCTACGATGCCGAGATGGAAGTAGAAATCGGGCGTGGAAAGAAGGCGCGTCGCGCCTACGGATTCGATGACATCGCGATCGTTCCGTCGCGACGGACGCGGGATCCGGACGACGTCGACATCACGTGGACGCTCGGTCCCTACCGGTTTGAGCTGCCACTCCTCGCCGCCGCGCTCGACGGAGTCGTCTCACCTGAGACCGCCGGCGTGATCGGCAGGCTGGGCGGGCTAGCGGTGCTGAACCTCGAGGGCATCTTCTGCCGCTACGAGGACGCCGACGCCCAGCTCGAGCGGATCTCGACCTTCTCCAAGGACATCTCCACGCGCGAGATGCAGGACATCTATCGCGAGCCGATCAAGCCAGAGTTGATCGCCCAGCGGATCCAGGAGATCAAGGCCCACGGGGTCGTCACGGCCGCCTCGCTGACGCCCCAGAAGGTGCGCAAGTACTACGACGTGGCGCTCGAGGCCGGACTCGACATCCTGGTCATCCAGGGCACCGTCGTCTCGGCCGAGCATGTCTCGCAGGACGAGACACGCCCGCCCCTCAACCTGAAGGAGTTCATCCGCGAGCTGTCGCCGACCCCGGTGGTCGTCGGTGGCTGCGCCTCGTACCACACCGGGCTTCACCTTATGCGCACGGGCGCCGCCGGCGTGCTCGTCGGCGTCGGACCCGGCGCGATCTGCACGACGCGGGGTGTGCTCGGAATCGGCGTTCCGCAGGCGACGGCGATCGCCGACGTCGCGGCCGCCCGTTCACAGAACATGCTCGAGACCGGCGAATACGTGAAGGTGATCGCCGATGGCGGGATGCGCAACGGCGGCGACATCGCCAAGGCGATTGCCTGCGGCGCCGACGCGGTGATGCTCGGCTCGGCGCTGGCCCGCGCCTACGAGGCTCCGGGTCGCGGCTACAACTGGGGCATGGCCACGTTCCATCCCACGCTGCCCCGCGGAACTCGGGTGGCCACCGTGCCCAACGGCCGGCTCGAGGAGATCATTCGCGGCCCGGCGCGCGAGAACGACGGCACCTTCAACCTCATGGGCGCGCTGCGGACCTCGATGGCGACGTGCGGCTACCGCGACATCGCCGAGTTCAATCGCGCCGAGCTGCTGGTGGCGCCGGCGCTGCAGACGGAGGGCAAGCACCTCCAGCGCGAGCAGGGCGTGGGCATGGGCGCGAGCGGCCGAGCTGCGGCCGTCGGTGTCGAATAGCTCAGCCACATTGGAAGGCCGGCGTGCATGCACGCTGGCGGGGGCTCGCATGCGAGCCCCCGAACAGCATGAGGAAGTTGTTGTCCTCGATTACGGCGGGCAGTACTCACAGCTGATCGCCCGGCGCGTGCGCGAGTGCGGCGTGTTCTCCGAGCTCCTGCCCCACCACGTGGGCGCCGAGGAGGTGGCGCGCCGGCGACCCAAGGGCGTGATCCTGTCGGGCGGCCCGGCGTCGGTGTACGCCGACGGCGCGCCGGCCCTCGATCGCGAGCTGCTCGAACTCGGGATTCCCGTGCTGGGCATCTGTTACGGGATGCAGCTCCTGGCCCGGGCGCTGGGGGGGCGCGTCGAGGGGGCCGAGGTGGGCGAATTTGGCCGTTCGCAGCTGACCGTTAGTGAGCCCGGGCGGTTGCTGGCCGGCACGCCGGCCGAGCAGACGTGCTGGATGTCGCATCGCGACACCGTGTTCTCGGCTCCGCCGGGCTTTCACGCGCTGGCGGCTTCCACGGCGTCGCCGGTGGCGGCGTTCGAATCGGCGGACCGGGAGATCTACGGCATCCAGTTCCATCCCGAGGTGGTGCACACGCCGTATGGGCAGCAGGTGCTGACCAACTTCCTCGAGGATGTTTGTGGCTGCGAACGGACGTGGAGCGCGAGCTCGGTGATCGACGAGCAAATCGAGCGAATCCGGACGCAGGTTGGCGACGGTCGCGTGATCTGCGGGCTGTCCGGGGGCGTCGACTCGAGCGTGGCGGCCCTCCTCGTCCACCGAGCCATCGGCGACCGGCTCACGTGCGTATTCGTCGACCACGGGCTGATGCGCAAAAACGAGGGCGCCCAGGTCATCGCGGCGTTCCGTGACCACTTCCACGTGCGGCTGGTGGCCGTCGACGCGTCCGACCGCTTCCTGGACAGGCTGAAGGGCGTGACCGACCCCGAGGAGAAGCGCAAGCGCATCGGCGCCGAGTTTATCCGCGTGTTCGAAGAGGAGGCGGCCAAGCTCGATGAGGTCAGGTTCCTCGTACAGGGGACGCTCTACTCGGACGTGATCGAGTCCGGTGGCGGCACCGGCGCGGCGACCATCAAGTCGCATCACAACGTCGGAGGTCTGCCCGAGGATCTCGAGTTCGAGCTCGTCGAGCCCCTGCGGGAGCTGTTCAAGGACGAGGTCCGCGCGGTCGGCGCCGAGCTCGGCCTGCCCGAGCGGCTCGTCTGGCGCCAGCCGTTCCCCGGCCCCGGGCTGGCGATCCGCATCGTCGGTGGCGAGGCGACCCGCGAGCGCCTGAACACCCTGCGCGAGGCCGACGCGATCCTGCAGGACGAGATCCGCAAGGCCGGCCTGTACCGCGAGTTGTGGCAGTCGTTCTGCGTGCTGCCCGACATCCGCACCGTCGGCGTCCAGGGCGACGAGCGCACATACGGCAACGTGATCGTGATTCGCGCCGTGACCAGCGACGACGCGATGACGGCCGACTGGGCCCGGCTGCCCTACGACCTGCTCGAGCAGATCGCCTCGCGGATGATCAACGAGATCCGCCCGGTGGGGCGGGTTGTGCTCGACATCACGAGCAAGCCGCCGGGCACGATTGAATGGGAGTGAGCGTGGTCGCTGCGGCCACCCTCCGCCAGAACCTGTGCTGCGTGTTCGCCGGCGGCGGCTGGCAAGGGTTCCGCGAGGTGCTGGCGGAGGGTGACCCCAGCACCCTTTGAGCGAGTGGCAGCCAGCTAGCGCGCCAGCTTGGTCATGATCATCTCGGCGTACTCGCCTAGCCCCGACGGGACCGCGTCGCGGGCGAACCAGTGGGTCGTCTCGATCTCGGCGTGATCGACGGTGAGCTGGGGATCGTGGAGCTCGGCGCGAAAGCAGTAGAGCGTCTCGGTCTTGTGGTGCGACCGGCCATTGACCGTGCCGAGGTCCGTCCACTCGGTGATCTGCAGGCCGAGTTCCTCGTGCATCTCTCGCGTGGCCGCGGCGGCGGGCGGTTCGCCCGGCCGCACGCCGCCCCCGGGCAGCCCCCAGCGGCGGGGCCCGTAGGTGTGCATGACCAGCAACAGGCGGTCGCCATCGGTGAGCACGCACTTGACCCCGGTTCCCGTGGGTCGAAAGACGAACCAGTAGATGCGGAGGCCGAGGTAGGCGAGGCGGTAGAAAGTACGCCGGAGCGCCACCGGAAGCTGCATCAGGAGCAGCCTACGGCGTCGGGTGGCTATCATTGCCGGCGGGCCGCGCGGTGCACGCGCGACTTGTGCGTGCCATGAAGACCTACGTTGCCACACCCACGGATCGCGAGCGTAACTGGCTGCTTGTCGACGCCTCCGGGCAGACGCTCGGGCGGCTCGCCACGCAGATCGCGGACGTGCTGCGCGGAAAGCGCAAGCCGACGTACACGCCGCACGTGGACACGGGCGACTTCGTAATCGTCGTCAACGCCGAGAAGATCTCGGTCACCGGCAACAAGCGGGCCGACAAGCGCTACTACCGCCACTCGGGCTACCCCGGCGGGCTGCGGTCGCGGTCGCTCGAGGAGATGCTCGATCGCCGCCCCGAGGAGGTCATCCGCCTGGCTGTCAAGGGCATGCTTCCCCGCAACCGCCTGGCCCGGAAGCAGCTGACCAAGCTCAAGGTGTACGCCGGTCCCTACCACCCGCACGCAGCCCAGCAGCCGCAAACCATGGAGATTCAGCAGTGATCGAGCACCCCGAGGACGAGCAGCGCGACGAGGAGGAGGCTCCCGCCGCCGAGGAGCCGGCCGCGGAGGCGCCCGAGGAACCGGCCGCCGAAGCCCCCGAGCAACCGGCCGCCGAAGCCCCCGAGCAACCGGCCGCCGAGGCCCCTGAGGAGCCGACCGCGGAACCGCCCGTGGCGCCTGAGCCCGTTGCCGAAGCGCCCGAGAGGCCCGAGCCCGCGGCCGCCGAAGCGCCTGAGCCCGCGGCCGCCGAGGCGCCCGCCGCTCCCGTCGCTGTGGAGGCTGAGGAGGCCGAAGAGGTCGAGCTCACGCCGCGCCAGCGTCCGGAGATCCCCGGGGCCGATCTGATTCCCGACATCGTTCCCGAGGGTGAGGAGTTCCTCGACGCCGAGGCCCGCGCCGCCGCCGAGGCCGAGGCCGAGGACGCGGCTGCTCGCGCGGCCGAGGAGAGCGATGACGAGGCCCGGCCGATCACGCATGCGGCGATCGACCTGGCCGCCGGCGCCCGCTACACCGCCACCGGGAAGCGCAAGACCGCCGTGGCCCGAGTCATGCTCAAGCCGGGGAGCGGGACCTACGCCATCAACGGCAAGGAGCTCGACGTCTTTTTCCCGCGCGACACGCTCCAGCGCATCATTCGCCAGCCGCTTGAGGCCGTCGGTTACGAGGCGCGCATGGATGTGGTCGCGAGAATGCACGGCGGTGGCGTGGCGGCACAGGCCGGCGCGCTGCGGCACGGGATCTCGCGCGCGCTGATCGAGGCCGACCCCAACCTGCGCGGCGAGCTCAAGCGCCGGGGCTTCCTGACCCGCGATCCGCGCGTCAAGGAGCGCAAGAAGGCCGGACTGAAGAAGGCGCGCAAGCGCCCGCAGTTCTCGAAGCGCTAAGCGCTTCTCCTGCCGATGGCGCGTCAGCTTTTCGGCACGGACGGCGTCCGTGGCCGCGCGGGACATTTCCTCACTGCCGAACTGGCCCTGAAGTTGGCTCGTGCTGCCGTGGCGCGGATGGAGGCCGAGCATCCTCAGGTCCTGATCGTCCGCGACACGCGGGAGTCGGGCGAGATGCTCGAGTCGGCGATCGCCGCGGGTGTGACGGCGGCGGGGGGCGATGCTCTGCTGGCCGGCGTACTGCCCACGCCGGCCGCGCCGCTGCTCGTCCGACGGCACGGACTACAGCTCGCGGCGGTGATCTCCGCCTCGCATAATCCCTACGAGGACAATGGGATCAAGCTGTTCGCGGCCGACGGTTTCAAGCTCGACGACGACACCGAACACGCCATCGAGGGCGAGCTCGAGCAGCCCCCGCCCCCGCCACCCCGCATCGGCCGCGTCAGGCGCCTGCACGGGGCCCTGGAGGACTACCTGCGCGAGTTGCACACGCGGTTCGCTGCCCTCGATCTCGCCGGACGCCGCGTGCTGCTCGACTGCGCCAACGGCGCCACGTTTCGGGCTGCGCCGGAGATCTTTCGCCGCCTCGGAGCCGAGGTGACCGTGTTGGCCGACGAGCCCGACGGCCGCAATATCAACCTCGAGTGCGGCTCGACCCACCTCGGGCGCCTGATCGAGGAGATGGCGGCCGACGGACACGATGTCGGCTTCGCCTTCGACGGCGACGGGGACCGCGTCCTGGCCGTCGACGGTCAAGGCAAGGTGGTGGACGGCGATGAGCTGGTGGCGCTGGCCGCCGTGCACCTGCGCGCGCAGGGTCGCTTGGCGGGCGACGGCGTGGCGGTGACGGTGATGACCAACTACGGCTTTCACACGGCGATGGCCGACGCCGGCGTAGCGGTGGCGACGACGGCGGTCGGCGACCGTTACGTGCTCGACGAGCTCCGGCGCCGCGGCTGGACGCTGGGTGGCGAGCAGTCGGGCCACATCATCGATCTGGGCTTTGGACCCTCCGGCGATGGGATCGCCAGCGCTCTGCTCACGCTGGAGGCGCTGGGGGAGCGCGATCTCTCACAGCGCGATGGGATGGAAAAGTTGCCCCAGCGACTGGTCAACATCAGGGCCGTCGACCGTGCCGCGGTCAACGCCGCGCTTGAGCACCCGCTGGTGCGCGAGGCGATCGAGCGCGAGTCGGACGCGCTCAGCGGTCGCGGACGCGTCCTGGTCCGCGCCTCGGGGACCGAGCCGCTGATCAGGATCATGGTCGAGGCACCCGGTCAGGACGAGACAGACGCGGTGTGCACGCGGCTCGAGGAGGCCGTGGAAAAGGCCCTCGCGTAGGGGCGAGGACGCCCGTCATCCAGGGGCGAGGACGGCCGCCATGCAGGCGCCCGCCTACCCAGCCACTAACATCCGGGCTTCGTTCTGCGGGTAGGCAGGACGCGGACTGCCGTTGCGGTTCGACCCGTTGTTTACGAAAACGACCCAGGAGCGTTCAGGCGCATGTGCGGCATTGTCGGCTACGTTGGTCCCCGGGAGGCTAGGCCGCTCCTGTTCGCGGGACTCGAAAAGCTCGAATACCGCGGCTACGACAGCGCCGGGATCTCCGTCCTGGTCGGTGACCGTATCGACGCGGTGCGGGCGGTTGGCAACCTGAGCGCGCTGCGCAGCGCGATCGACGGGCGCGAGCAGGCAAGCGGGGGCGTGGCCCTGGCCGAACGGCCTCAGGCCAGCACCGGTATCGGGCACACCCGCTGGGCCACCCACGGCCGGGTCACGGAAGCGAACGCCCATCCGCACTACGACACCGCCGATCGCGTGCACATCGTGGTCAACGGGATCGTCGAGAACTACGTCTCGCTGCGTGACCAGCTGCTCGCCGAGGGCGCGGTGTTCACCTCCGAGACCGACGCCGAGGTGATCGCCCACCTGGTCGCGCGGCACTACCACGGCGACCTGGTGGCGGCGGTGCGCGAGGCCTACGCCCAGCTGCGCGGCCACTACGCCTTCGTCGCCATGAGCGCCAATGAGCCGGGCGTGCTGGTCGGAGCGCGCAAGGAATGCCCGCTGATCATCGGCCGCGGCGATGGGGAGCAGTTCATCGCCTCCGCGATTCCGGCCTTCCTGCGCGACACGCGGACCGTCCAATACATCCACGATGACGAGATCGTCGTCCTGCGTCCCGAGGGGGTCGAGTTCGAGACCGCCGACGGCAAGTCACTCGAGCGCGAGCTGGTGGAGATCGACTGGGACACCGACACGGCCGAGAAGCAGGGCTACGAGACGTTCATGCTCAAGGAGATCTTCGAGCAGGCCGACGCGGTGGCCGAGACGATCGGCGAACGGGCCGCGCGAGGAGTTGGCATCGATCTTGGCGATCTGGGCGGCGTCGACGATGAGCTGCTGCGGAGAATCCGGCGCGTGGTCGTGGTGGCCTGCGGAACCTCCTACCACGCAGGATTGATCGGCCGCTACGCGATCGAGGAGTGGGCCCGGGTGCCGGTCGAGGTCGACATCGCCTCGGAGTACCGCTATCGCAATCCCGTGGTCGGGCCCGACGATCTGGTCATCGGCATCTCGCAGTCCGGGGAGACTGCCGACACGCTGGCCGCGATGCGGACGGCGCGCAACGCCGGCGCCACCGTGCTGGCGGTGACCAACATCATGGGCTCCGAGGCCACCCGCGGCGCCGACGGGGTGCTCTACACCCGCGCCGGGCTCGAGATCGGCGTGGCGGCAACGAAGACGTTCCTCAGCCAGGTAGCGGCCATGTACCTGCTGGCGCTGCGGCTGGCCGAGCTGCGCCAAACCCTCCCTGCGGACGAGCTCACGGCTGCCATCTCCGAGCTCAAGCGCATGCCGCACCTGATCGCCGAGCTGCTCGAGGGCGGCGTGGACGGTTGCCGACGGATCGCCGCCGCCCATTACCGGTCCGACTTCTTCCTCTATCTCGGACGTCACGTCGGTCTGCCGGTGGCGCTCGAGGGCGCGCTCAAGCTGAAGGAGATCTCCTACGTGGCCACTGACGCCTATGCGGCCGGGGAGATGAAGCACGGGCCGATCGCCCTGCTCGATCAGAGCACGCCCGTCGTCGTGGTGGCGAACGAGTCGCCCGTCCTCGAGAAGGTCATCTCCAACATCCAGGAGGTCCGCGTCCGGGGCGCGCGGGTGATCGCGGTGGCCAGCGACGGCGACGCAGAGATCGGAGAGCACGTCGACGAGGTGATCAGGATTCCTCGCACGCACTGGATGCTCGCGCCGCTCCTGGCCGTGATTCCGCTTCAGCTGCTCGCGTACCACATCGCGCGCCAGCGCGGCCTCAACGTGGACCAGCCGCGCAACCTGGCCAAGACCGTCACGGTCGAATGATCGGTATCGATCTGCTCGAGATCGACCGCATGGAGCGTGCTCTGGCCCGCCGTCCACGGCTGGCCGAGCGCCTGTTCACCGATGGGGAGCGGGCGTACGCGGAGGCTCGGGCGCGGCCGGGGCAACACCTGGCCGCCCGCTTCTGCGCCAAGGAGGCGGTGGCCAAGGCGCTGCGGCTGCGGACGTGGAGCTTTCGCGACGTGGAGATCGTCAACAACCCGGACGGAGCGCCCGGAGTGCTGCTCCATGGCGCGGTCGCGGCCCGCGCCGACGAGCTTGGCGTCAAGGTCCAGGTGTCGCTGACCCACACCCGTGCACAGGCGGGCGCGGTGGCGATCGCCGCATGACGCTCCCCGCCTGGCTCGAGCCTCTGCCCGGTGCGTCCGAGCAGCGCGCGCTCGACGAGTGGGCGATCAACCAGCGAGGAATTGCCGGCCTCGACCTGATGGAACGGGCCGCCGCCGGCCTCACCGCGCTGGTCGGCGAGTTCATTCCCGACGGTCCGATCGCCGTGGTGTGCGGCAAGGGCAACAACGGCGGTGACGGCCTGGCCACGGCACGTCTGCTGCGCGAGCTGGGCCGCGAGGTCCGCGTGCTGCTGCTGGGCGCACCCGAGGAGTTCGGCGGCGACGCCCGCACCAACCTCGAACGGCTGCCGGGGCCGGCTCCGGAGTCGTTCGTCGCCGAGGCCCTGAGCGGCGCCTCGGGCATCGTCGACGCAATCCTCGGCACCGGGTTCTCGGGGTCGCCGCGCGAGCCGGCCGTGGGCGCCATCGATGCCATCAACGAGGCCGCTGCCGGCGCTGACGCCACGGTGATCGCCTGCGATGTGCCCAGCGGGGTCGACGCCTCAACCGGCGAGGTCGCAGGTTCAGCCGTGCGGGCCAGCGCCACGGCAACCTTCCACGCCGCCAAGCCGGGCCTGTGGATTGCACCGGGCAAGGCCCACGCCGGGGCGGTGAGGGTGATCGACATCGGCATCCCACCCGGGGGGCCGGGCGCGCCCACGGTGGGTCTGATCGAGGATGCCGCGATCGATTCGATCCCCCGCCGGGGCCGGGAATCGACCAAGTTCGCCGCCGGCAGCGTGCTCGTATGCGGCGGGTCGACAGGCCTCACCGGTGCGCCGTGCCTCGCGTCGGAGGCAGCCATGCGAGCCGGCGCGGGCTACGTGACCGCCTGCATCCCGCGATCGCTGAATCACATCTTCGAGGCGCGGCTGCTCGAGGTGATGACGGCTCCGCTCCCCGATGATGACGGCGCTCTGGGGCCGCCCGCGGTCGACCGGGTGCTCGAGCGGACCGGACGGGTGGAGTCGCTCGTGCTCGGCCCGGGGCTTGGCCGCGCCAACGAATCGCTGCGGTTCGCCCGCGAGGTGGCGCGTGACGCCGGGCTGCCCTTGCTGCTCGACGCCGACGGATTGAACGCCCATGCCGGACATCTCGAGACGCTGGCCAAGCGTGCGGCTCCGACCGTGATGACGCCGCATGCGGGCGAGCTGGCTCGGCTGCTCGGTCACGACAGCGGCTCGGTGGGCGCTCACCGGCTGGCCTTTGCCCGTGAGGCGGCGGAGCGCGCCCAGGCCGTTGTGGTGCTCAAGGGCGACGACACGATCGTCGCCGTCCCGGACGGCCGTGCCGCGGTCAACCGCGGCGCGGCCGCGACATTGGCCACCGCGGGCACGGGCGACGTTCTGTCTGGCGTCATCGGCGCGTTCCTGGCCAAGCGCGTCGATCCATGGCACGCAGCGTGCGCGGGCGTGCTCCTGCATGCCCGCGCCGGGCGGCTGGCGGCCAGCCGGATCGGCCCGGAGGGCGTGATCGCCAGTGACGTGATCGCGTTGCTTCCCGAGGCGCGGGTGCAGCCCGGGGCCAGCGCCGCGTGACACCGCGATGCCGCTGCGCGCCATAGCCAGGGTCAACCTGGCCGCGGTGCAGCGAAACGTGGTCCTGCTGCGAGGCAGGCTGACCGGCGGCGCGGCCATGTGCGCAGTCGTGAAGGCCGATGGGTACGGTCACGGGGCGGACGCGGCGGCGCGCGCCGCGCTGTCCGGCGGGGCCACCTGGCTGGCCGTCGCCACGGCGGCCGAAGCGGTGCAGCTGAGAGACGCGGGGCTCACCGTGCCGATCCTGGTCATGGGGGCCATCAGCCGGGAAGAGCTGCCGCTCCTCGTGGCGGCGCGAGCCGACGTGGCCGCCTGGAACGAGCAGTTCATCGACGACCTGGGGGCGGCGGCCACTGAGCCGATCGCCGTCCACGTGAAGTTCGACACCGGCATGGGACGGCTCGGGACGCGCGACAGGAACGAGGCCCTGCGGCTTGCCGAGCAGGTGCTGGCGGCCCCGCGGCTGACGCTGGCGGGAGCGATGACCCACTTCGCGACCGCCGACGGGGATTGCGAGTTCATGGCGCTACAGCTGGAGCGTTTCGGCCCGTTCGTCGATGCGCTGCGGCGCCGGGTTCCGGGCATCGTGGTCCACGCCGCCAACAGCGCCGCCACGCTGCGCGAGCCCGCCAGCCACTATGACCTGGTGCGCTGCGGCATCGCCATCTATGGCGGCGATCCGATGAACGAGGACCCCCTTGCCCACGAGCTCGAGCCGGCGCTCGAGCTGCTCTCGTACGTGGCCGCGGTCAACCTCGCCCGACCCGGCGACAGCGCTGGATACGGCCGGCGGTTCGTGGCCGACCGCGAGACGTGGATCGCCACCGTGCCGATTGGCTACGGTGACGGGATCCGGCGCGCGCTGACCAACAACTGCGACGTGCTGATCGAAGGGCGGCGCTATCCACTCGTGGGGACCGTGAGCATGGACAACATCACCGTCGATCTGGGAGCGAGGACCGATCTCGAACCTGGCGCCGAGGCGGTGATCATCGGGCGTTCGGGCACCGAGCGACAGACGGCGGAGGACATCGCCGGCCGGCTGGAGACGATCAACTACGAGGTGCTGTGCGCGATCTCGCCACGGGTACCTCGGGCCTACCACCGCGATGGGGAGCGGGTGGCGTGAGCGACCCTTTCGGGCCGCTCCGCGAAGCCGCCGGCGAGGGATCCTGGCTGGTCGGTGGCGCAGTGCGAGATCGGCTGCTCGAGCGAGCGACCACGGACTACGACGTCGCCGTGGCCGGCGAGCCGCGCCGGCTTGCTCGGGCACTGGCCCGCTCGACGCATGCTCACGTGTTCTCGCTGTCGGATGAGTTCGGCGGCTGGCGGGTCGTCGCGCGCGATCGTGGCTGGCAGGTCGATCTGCTCCCGCTGAACGGGAGCACGATCGAGGCCGATCTCGGCCAGCGCGATCTGACGCTCAACGCCATCGCCGAGCCCCTGTCGGGAGGCGAGCTGATCGATCCCTTTGGCGGGGCCGAGGACCTGCGCCGGCGCCGACTGCGGATGGTCTCCCCAAGTGCCTTCGAGCAGGATCCGCTGCGCTCGATGCGGCTTGCGCGCCTGGCCTGCGAGCTGGGGTTCGAAGTCGATCCCGAGACGGCGCAGACCGCCGCCGCCAGCACGGCCGCGCTCGGGCGCGTGGCGCCCGAGCGGGTGTTCGCCGAGCTGCGGCTGATCATGTGCTCCGGGGACCCGGTGACCGGGCTCGAGTGGATGGACCGTCTGGGGCTGACCGAGGCGGTGCTGCCCGAGCTGACGGAGCTGCGAGGCGTGGAGCAGAGTCATTTCCACCACCTCGACGTGTACGGCCACACGCGCGCCGTGCTGGCCCAGACGATCGAACTCGAACGCGACCCGGCCGAGGTGTTCGGCGATCAGGCCGAGGGGCTCCGCCGGGTTCTCGCGCAGCCGCTGGCCAACGATCTCACCCGCGGTCAGGCTCTGCGCTTTGGAGCTCTGCTCCACGACATCGCCAAGCCCCAGACGCGCCAGGTGACCGAGCAGGGGCGCGTGACCTTCATGGGCCACGACGCGCAGGGAGCGGATCTGGCGGTTGGCCTCCTGCGCCGTCTGCGGGCCAGCGAACGGCTGTGCGAGTACGTGGCCGCGCTCACGCGCCACCATTTGCGCCTGGGCTTCCTCATCCATGAAATGCCGCTCAGCCGGCGCGCGATGTATCGCTATCTGAAGGCGTGCGAGCCGGTCGCGGTGGACGTGACCGTGCTCAGCGTCGCTGATCGCCTGGCCACCCGGGGCAAGGGATCCGACGTGGCCATCGCCAAGCACCGCGAGCTCGCCCGCCAGGTGCTGGGCGAGGCGTTGGCGTGGCTCGCGGCTCCTCCGCGGCCCCCTGTCCGCGGTGATGAGCTGGCCCGGGTGGCCGGTCTGAGGCCGGGCCCGGAGATCGGCCGGGTGCTGGCCGAGCTCGAGGAGGAGAGTTTCGCCGGCGAGATCTCGGGGCGTGACGATGCGCTGCGCCGCGGGCGGGAGCTTCTCGGGGGGCGGTCCACGGGAGAGGGCGAGCGGTAGGTCGCGGCCGACCGACCGACCGATTAGGCTGCCGCAATGACCGACCCCGACTGCATCTTCTGCAAGATCGTGGCCGGCGAACTGCCGTCGCAGATCGTCGACCAAGACGAGCGCACGATCGCCTTCATGGACATCAGCCCCGCGACCCGCGGCCACGCGCTCGTGGTCCCGCGGCGGCACAGCCTGGATCTGCTGGAGGTCGAGGCCGATGACCTGGAGGCGACCATCGATGCCGCTCAGCGATTGGCGCGCCGCATCAAGGAACGGCTTGGGGCCGACGGCATCAACCTGCTCAACTCATGCGGCAGCGCGGCCTGGCAGACCGTGTTTCACTTCCACATCCACGTCATCCCGCGCTACGACGGCGATCCGCTCCGGCTGCCGTGGACGCCTTCTCCGGGCGATTCCGAGCAGATCGCCGAGGCGGCCGCCCAACTGCGATAAGCGCTTCCCTGCTACTTTTCCGGCGTTACCGGGACGGTTGAGCCCGAATCAATCGACAGCTAGTCGCAGCGAGAGGAATAGATGGCAACGGGTACGGTCAAGTGGTTCAGCGACGACAAGGGCTTCGGCTTCATCACGCCCGATGATGGCGGCCGAGATCTGTTCGTCCACTTCACGGGCATCAGCGGGGACGGTTACCGCTCACTGCCCGAGGGCTCCAAGGTTACGTACGAGGAGGAGGCCGGGCCCAAGGGCCCCAAGGCGGTCAACGTAATCAAGCTGTAGCGTCGTTCCGGCCGAGTCGTACCCCGGCTGCCCGGGAACCGGTTGCCTCACCTCGGGAGGTCCGCCGTCATCGGACCGCGCTGTGCCAGGAGGCCAGCGTCAGCCTGGGCGAAAAAGCCCTGCTCGTTGCCGGGTTCCACACGCCGTCCGGGCGGCCGCTCGCAACTTGCGAGGGGGCAGTCGTGTTCAATGGAGATATGAAACGTCTCTTTATGCTGAGCGGCACGGCCGCCGCACTCGGCGCAGGGCTGATGGCGGGGCCGGGATCGGCCAAGGTCATCGAGTTGGGCGCGCCTAAGACCGCGGTCGCCGCACCACCACCCTGCACTACGAACACCAACCCCGGGCCGAACGGAGTCCCGAAATGCCCAGGCGGTGTTCTCGCCAAGAACTACGGCATCCTCCTGACTCGTGTAACCGCCCTGCCCACCCTCGCCGACGGATCGGCGTACCCGACCATGGCCAAGGCGGACGGTCGGATCGTCGCCTTCACAGTTGGGCTCTCCGCGCTCGATACAAACCGCACCGAGCGTCGCTATGAAATTCAGCAGGCCGACCTGAGCTACGGCGGCACCACCCGGGTCCAGCTGACCGTGCTCCGCCGCGTCGGCAAGAAGCGGGACAACCAGTGGAAGGTCACGGCGCAGACCGCCGCGTTCCACGTTCAGCCGTACCTGGGCCTCGTCGTCCAGATTCCGTTGAACCGGACCCTCGCGGTGCGCCGAGGCGATGCCGTCGCCCTGACCTCGCCGACGTGGGCCCCGCTGCTCGTGCTCAGCCAGAACTCGAAGAAGTTCGTCTATCGCCAAAGCCGCAAAGCCGCCTGCCCATCGCCTCCGTTGCAGGATCAGGCGCAGCTGAGGGTTGGAGCGGAGACGAAGTACAAGTGCGAATATCCGGGCACGCGCGTCGCCTACAGCGTGACCGAGGTGACCTCGACTCCGTATCCGAAGAACTATGTTCACGCGCCCGACCAGCCGTCGGCCGACGCGGCCGCGAAGTCCAGCCATCACGCGCCCAGCGCAATGCCGCTGGTGACCGGGGGCGCGGGCCTGTAGCCCTTCGCTGAAGGCTCTAGCAGGCTCCGGGGTTCTGCTGGCAGAACGCCGACCCGAGGCCTGCGCCGCCACTGGAGCTGCCGCCGGTGCCGCTGTTCCCGCCGGCCGGGCTGGCACCGCCGCTGGGCGTCGTCGTCGGCGTGGTGGTCGTGGCCGAGGCCGTGGTCGTGGCGCTCGATGGAGTCGTGACGGCGGCCGGCGTGGTCGTCGAGGACGAGCTGGTCGTCGACGTGGAGCTGGTCGTCGACGTTGTGGTGCTCACCGAGGCGATCGGGGTGGCATTGGCCGGGATCGTCAGGGTCGGCGCGCCTGCAGTGTTCGTGGCCGAGCTCGAGCTGCCGCACGCAGCCAGTCCGGCGGCGAGCAGTGCTCCGGCCAGCACGGCGGCGAAAGATGTGGCGAATCGACGCATCGGGCGACCCGAGCCCCGGGTCCGGCAAGAGGAATCAAGCATCTAGTCGCCGAGCGGTTCCATACGCCTGCCGCAGGTAGGGCAGTCGTTGAGGTCCTTCTGGGCCAGCTGGTCGCACCAGTTGCAGAAGCGGAGGTTCTCCACCGCCCACGGCAGCTCGGACGGGGTGGGAGCAAGGGGCAGGAGTGTGGCAACCACCTCGAGCTCCTCGCCCGTGTCGCGGTCGAGATACTCGTGGTCGGCTTCCGCCTCGATGATCGCTTCGCGCCCCGTTGAGGGCGTCCGCATCCTGTACTTCTGGCGCGTCCTCATTTGATACCCATGCTACCAACGGCTCCGGCGATGCAGGCACGCCCTGACCTCGGATAGAGTGCCGCCGGCAACCTATGGTCAAAGCCCTCGCACGGATCCCGCGCGGCTTTGTCGCGCTTATTCCAAGCGTCGTGGTCCTGGTCGCCCTGGCCGGCTGCGACATCAAGCACCCGAGCACCGATCTGGTCAAGGGCAAGCAGCTCTTCGTGCAGAAGTGCGGAGCCTGCCACACGCTGGCCCATGCCCAGACGAGCGGGGATCAGGGGCCGAATCTGGACGACGCCTTCCGCCAGGATCGCGCCGACGGGGTCAAGAGCACCTCGATCGAGGGGCTGGTCTCCTACTGGATCCAGTATCCGAACGACCAGGGCGTGATGCCGGCCGACCTGTTCAAGGGCCAGGACGCCAAGGACGTGGCGGCCTACGTGTCGCACGTGGCGGCCGTCCCGGGCCAGGACGCCGGGGCGCTGGCCACCGCGGTGGCCAGCGTGACGCAGAAGCCCGCCAAGGAGAAGAACGGCGTGGTGGAGATCAACGCCGATCCCACCGGCCAGCTGAAGTTCCTGGCCGCCAGCGCCAGCGCCACCGCCGGCAAGGTCACACTGAGGATGCAGAACATGTCGTCGGTGCCGCATGACATCGCGATCCGGGGCGCCGGGGTCAGCTCAATCGGCAAGATTGTCTCCAACGGTGGCGTGTCGACGGTGAGTGAGTCCTTGAAACCCGGCAGCTACACGTTCTATTGCTCGGTCGACGGCCACGAGGCCGCCGGCATGAAGGGAACCCTGACCGTCAAGTAGGCGCGGCGGCGGAGCGTCCCCGACAACGCCCGCTAGGCGGAGACTTTCGGGGACGGTCCGCCCGGCTTGCTGCCGCCGGAGTCCGCGGCGCGTCGCAGCCGTTCCCACAGCTCCTCGCCACGCCCGGCCGCGACGGCTCTGGCCGCCCGCCGTTCGTCGAGCGCGATCCCGTGCGATCCGGCGTAGTCGAGCAGCTCCTGGCGCTCCTCGCCCTCGCGCGCGACCTTCAGGAACAGCCAGCAGAACAGGCCGATGGTGAGAAAGCTCTCCTCGACCATCATCAGCCCGCCGGCGGCCACCTGATCGGCCAGCATGCTGATGCGCCAGTGCGCATCGCCCGCGTGGTAATAGGGGTACCAGGCGCTGCCGGAGAAGATCATCGCGTTGGCCAGCACCGTGCCAACCAAGCGGACGACGACGATGTACACGAGCCGCCAGCTGTTGGTGAACCAGGCTGGCTTGGGCAGCGGTCCCAACAGGGCCATCCACATCGCGATGCCGAAGCCCAGGAACGTCGCGTGCTCGAGGGCGTGGATCCAGTCGTGGCGCAGAGCCAGTTGATACATGACCGGTACGTGCCACAGGTAGAAGTTCACCCCCCAGGCGACCACCGCGACCACGGGGTGCGTGAGCACGCGCAGGCGGCCGATCACGCGGTTGCGCAGCAGGGGCGCGAGCAGCGGTCCGGTGAACCCGAGCACGATCAGCAGCGCCCCGATGTCGCCGATCAGCAGGTGCTCGGCCATGTGGGCGACAAGCAGCTGGTCGCTCAGGGTGTCGACGGGCGGGCTCAGCGCCATGGCGACGACGATCAGCCCAGCGGCGAAGCAGGCCTTGCGCCAACTCGGCATGGCGCGGTGCTCGCGCGCCAACGTCCGCGCACGGCGCTCGTAGGGCAGCCAGAACAGCAGCACCAGGATCGGAAGCGCGAGGCCCCCGATGGGCCCTACGGCGGCAAGCATTGGCACGCTCTCTATGGTGCCACTTGCTGGCTAGATGGCGCGCACGATCAGGACGATGGCGACGATCACCGCGAAAGCGATGACGACGTAGACCAGCAGGCGGAACATCTCCGCCTCTGACCGCAGTGGGTTGAAGTCCATGATGCCCGGGGCCTAGAGCACGTACACCGACGTGTAGACGATGACCCACATGATGTCGACGAAGTGCCAGTAGATCCCCGGCACCTCCATGCCGAGGTGGTGCTCGGACGAGTAGTGGCCCCTGAAGGACCGGACGGTGACGAAGGCGAGCAGGCACAGGCCGATGAACACGTGGGCTCCGTGTAGCCCGGTGAGCGAGTAGAAAACGGTGGCCTGGGCCGAGTCGCGGCCGGCGAAGCCGATGTGGATGTACTCGTTGATCTGTACGCAGAGGAAGGTCAGACCGAGCAGGAACGTGGAGACCATTCCCGCCTTGAGCCCGAAGCGGTTGCCCTTCTTGACCGAGACCAGGGCCCAGTGGATCGTCAGCGAGGATGAGAGCAGAATGGCGGTGTTGACGCCGGCGACGGCCTCGGGAAGCTTGGTCCCGGGAGCCGGCCACGGGTTGTGGCTGACGACCCGGATGAAGAAGTAGGCGGTGAAGAAGGCCCCGAAGATCATCACCTCGGAGATGATGAAGAGCAGCATCCCAAGGGTCGCCGGCTCCACGCGAGAGGAGCGGTGGGCAGGGGGCGGTCCGTGGTGCTCGTGGGCGATCGAGGCTGCTTCCAACGCTCCTCCTAGGCCGCGGTGGACGCGGGGTCGCTGTGGACTACGTGGTCTACCGGCTTGCCGGTCGTGCGCCGGACCCGCTCGATCAGGTCGGTGCGCAACCAGCCCGACTTGGTCTCCGAGAAGGTGGAGATCACGATGTCATCGACGCGGAAGTACTGAAGCGCGTTGATGATCGCGGTATAGGGATCGGGGTCGCCGATCATGCCCGAGGCGAACAGCCCGGCCTTGACCAGACGGTCGAGCACGAGCTTCAGACGGGTTCGGGCGCGCCGGACGGCGTGGCCGTCGCCGCCCTCCTGGGGCACGACGACCAGGAACAGGTGCTGGATGTCCTTGGCGGCATCGGCCTGGGCACGTTCCCTGAGGGTGTCGAACAGCTCGTCGCCGCTGGCTGTGCGGTTGGCCACGGCCAGCGTGACATGGAAGGGGAGACCCTCGGTGTCCGGATCAGCCACCACATGCTGGACCGGGAGCCCCGACGCCTCGGTCACGCGCTCGATCAGATCGCGCCGCAGCCAGCCCGAACGCGTCGCCGGGTACGTGGAGATGATGATCTCGTCGGGGTGGTGCTCATGCACCGCGTCCATGGTCGCCGTGTAGGGGTCCGGGTCACCGACCTCGCCGATGGCCTCGATCCCCTCGGCGTGGACGAACTCGAGCGCGAGGTCGACGCGAGCCTGGGCGGCGTCGTGGACCGCGTCGGCGTAGATCACCAGACCGGCCCGTGGGCGCGTCTGAGGCACGCAGAGGACCAGCCGCAAGTCCTCCTTGGCCACGCGGGCACGAACGGCCTCGATCAACGAGCGCCCCCCGAGGGTCTCGTTGGCCACGACCAGGACTGTCTTCATGTGTGGCTCTCTCGGCCCGGCGGGGCCGCCGTTCCAGCCGCCACCGGGGCACCCTCGGTCGCGGGCTTGAAGATGCCGTGCACGGCGCCGGGCACCCCGTACTCATACGGGCCGCCGACGACGGTCGGGACGGTGTCGAAGTTGAACACCGGCGGTGGCGAGGAGACCTGCCACTCGAGCGTGAGGGCACGCCACGGGTTCGCGGCCGCGCGTGGTCCGCCCTTCCAGCTGGCCACCATGTTGTAGAGGAAGATCAGCGTGCTGAGGCCAAGGATGAAGGCCGAAATCGAGATGAACAGGTTCCAGGCCGCGAACTTGGAGGCATACTCGGCGACGCGCCGCGGCATGCCCTGGATCCCGATCAGGTGCATGGGCCCGAAGGTGAGGTTGAAGAAGATGAACGTCATCCAGAAGTGCCACTTGCCCAGGCGGTCGTCGTACATCCGCCCGGTCATCTTCGGGAACCAGTAGTAGACGCCGGCGAAGATCGTGAACAGCGACCCGCCGAACAGCACGTAGTGGATGTGGGCGACGATGAAGTAGGTCTGGGAGACGTGGATGTCGAACGGGATCATGGCGAGCATCACGCCACTGATACCGCCCAGCGTGAACATGGTCAGGAAGCCGAGCGCGAAGAGCATCGGCGTGTCGAGGTGCAGCACGCCGCGCCATAAGGTGGCCAACCAGGAGAAGATCTTGATGCCCGTGGGGATGGCGATGATCGCGGTGGTGATCATCATCGGGATGCGTATCCACGACGCCATGCCCGAGACGAACATGTGGTGCGCCCAGACCGTGAACCCGAGCACCACGATGGCCAGCAGCGAGAACGCCATCATCCGATAGCCGAAGATCGGCTTGCGGGACTTCACGGCGATGATCTCGCTGATGATCCCGAACCCGGGCAACATCATGATGTAGACGGCCGGGTGCGAGTAGAACCAGAAGACGTGCTGGTACATGATCACGTTGCCGTTCTTGTTGGCCCCGACGAACGCGTTGAAGAACTGGAAGCCCAGCGCCTTGTCGAGCAGCACGAAGAACTGAGAAGCGGCGATGAATGGGGTCGCGATGACGACCAGCAGCGAGGTGGAGAAGTTGGCCCAGACGAGCAGCGGCATCCGGAAGAAGCTCATTCCCGGCGCACGCATTGTGATGATCGTCACAAGGAAGTTCAGAGCGGTGGCGATCGAGGACGCGCCGGCCAACTGCACGCCGATCGTGAAGAACAGCTGCCCCAAGGGCATGGTCGTCGAGAGCGGCGCGTAGGCGGTCCAACCGCTGGCGAACGAGCCTCCGGGCGCGAGGAAGCTCATCAGCATCATGGTTCCGGCCAGCGGCAGGAGCCAATAGGAGAGGGCGTTCAGCCGCGGGAAGGCCATGTCCGGCGCGCCGATCATCAGCGGCAGCACGAAGTTCGCCAGTCCCGCGAACACCGGGATGACGAACAGGAAGATCAGCAGCGTCGCGTGGACCGAGAACACGCCGTTGTATTGCTCGGGCGTGAGGAACTGCATCCCCGGCTTGGCCAGCTGGGCCCGGATGAGCATGGCCAGCATCCCGCCGACGAGCAGGAAGAAGAACGAGGTGACGGTGTACTGGATCCCGATCACCTTGTGGTCGGTGTTGATCCTGAAGTAGTCGCGCCAGCTGTGGGCGCCGTGGCCAGAGTGGTCCTCGGCTCGCGTCTTGCGCCCGGTCACCCAGTAGAACCAGTAGTCGGCGGCGCCGAGCCCGACGAGGAAGAACAGCGGCACGGCGATCAGGGCGACGATCGTGATCGCATCGCCGTCGATGACCGGATGCTCGTGCATGAGCCACCGGATCAGGACGACGAGGCCGAAGGCGAAGCCGAAGCCGATCACATCGAACAGCGCGGCGCGATACCAGCCCGGCGCCCGCAGCTTCGCGGGAAGCGGCACGCGCGTTCGATGCGGTCGGTCCGCGAGCGGTTGGGGGGCCGGTGCCGTGGTCGCCATCCTTAGAACTCCTTCCCTACTCGGACCTGCTTCACGGTAGCGCGATTTCCCCGGCTCATCACTTGGTGACACTCGCGATGAAATCGACCAGCGACTGGATCTGCGTCGGGGTCAGGGTTTGCGCGAAGTTCTGGGGCATGATGTTCGGTTGGAAGCCGGGGGTGATGAACGCGTTGGGCTTGGTGATCGACTCCGAGATGTAGGCCTTGAGCGACATTCCCGCCTTCTTGGCGCTGGGCACGACCTGGGTGCCCAGGTTCGGTCCCACGGTCCCCGTCGTCCCCGCCGCCGCCAGCGTGTGACAGGAGCCGCAGCCGGCCGAGCCGAGGAACACCGACTTGCCCTCCGCGGCGCTCGCCCCGGACGGCGCGCCGGACGCGGTTGAGGTGGCCGTGGTCGTCGTCGATGAGCTCGAGCTGGATCCGCCTGGGAGGCCGGTCTGCTGGTCGTTTGGCGGCGGGGTGCCGATCGGTGGGGGTGCATTGGGCTTCTGGGCCTTCAGCCAGGTCTCGAAGGCGCTGGGGGTGACCACATGCACGGACGAACGCATCAGCGAATGGCCGGCTCCGCACAGCTCGGTGCACTCCACCGGGTAGACGCCGATTCGGTTGGCGGTCACGCGCAGCGTGGTGGTGATACCGGG
>CAWCNP010000012.1:0-149968 GCA_963796885.1 uncultured Solirubrobacterales bacterium | reverse complement strand
CGCTCGAGCCTTGTCCTTGTCAACTACGAGTCGGTGCGGAACATACTGGTCAACGCCTACGGGCCGAAGCTCGAATTCGCACGGTCCCGTATCCGGCGCCGGACGCGTTCACGGAACCCGCCCAGGCCGCGGCCGAGCCGGCTCTGATCGTGGATCTGGGACTGCCGGCCGCGCCGCTCGTCGTGTCGGTCCGCGCCATGTTCCCCGTAATGGCGTCGATCTGCTCCTGCTCGCCCTCGCCCGGGTCGCGGCCGGCGTGCTCGGTTCCGAGGCTGCCTGGTCGGCCCGGGGAAACTCCTCACCAGGCATCGCCGGCTCGCGAGCACGCTGGGTCTTGATCGGCAACTCGCCATTCCGGGGCTCGTGCCGGACGTGGCTCCGTATCTCAGCGCCGCCGACATTTTCGTGTGCCGTCGGCGGCTGAATCCAGCGGTTCGGTGTCCGTGCTCGAGGCGATGCGGGAGGAAAGCCCGTGATCGCCACGGCCTGCGATGGCCTGCCGGAGGATCTCATCGACGGCGAGAACGGGCTCCTGGTGGCGCTGGGGATGTCGGCGCACTGGCCGAGGCGCTCAGGCGACTGCTGGCGGATGCGGAATTACGGTCGCGGCTGGGGGCGGCGGCCCGTCTCACCTATGAACGGTGATTCTCAGCCGACCGCTTCGTCGCGGCACCACCGCTGTCTACGGCGAGTTTGGCTTCACCGCCGAGGCCACGCGTGACTCGGAGGTGATTGGCGGGTCCACGCTGCCACGTTAGGGAATCCGGATGTCGTGCTGCTGGCGGGCCAGGATGCGCTCCTCGTCACTCAGGCTGACTTCATCGACGGCCGGACCAGCGTCCAGTGGTTCCCGACCGGGCAGTGTTGAAAGCGCCACCAACCGAACCGAAGCGACTTCACCGAGGCGGCGGGAATCCAGATGGTCGTAAACAGGTGTCCCTGACGGCAGCGGACCACGAGATTGCCACCCAGCCGATGGCTGCGCAGCCAGACGGCAGCGGTCTCGATCACGACTGCCGCGATGATGAGCGTCCAGGCGAGCCGGCGTGCGTCAGATAGGGTTGAGTGATCTCCGCTGGTTGCGTCTCGCAAATGGGGCATGGGTGGTCTCCCTGGGGGCAGTCCATAGACTTCGCTCTTTGAATCAAGAACGTTATCAGAAGTGATAACAATCTCTGATCTGACATGACCAGTGCCGATCTGCTCCTGCACCCCGTCCGCCTGCGGATCATCCGGCGTTCCTGGGGGACCGGGCGCTGACGACGGCTGAGCTGCGCGCGGAGCTCCCCGAGGTTTCCCCGGCCAGTCTGTACCGCCATGTCGCGATGCTGGTCGACGCCGGCGTGTTGAGCGTCGCCGCCGAGCGACGCGTGCGCGGCGCCGTCGAACGGACCTACGTCCTGCGGGTGGCGGCGGCCACGATCAACCTCGATGAAGTCGAGCGGATGAGCCGTGAGGATCACCGCCAGGCGTTCATGGCCTTCGTGGCGGGTCTGCTGGGCGACTTCGACCGTTACCTGGCCCGCGACAACGTCGACGTCCTCCGCGACGGGGTCGGCTACCGAATCGCGGGCCTGTGGCTCGACGAGGCCGAAAATGCTGAGCTCATCCGCGAGTTGACGCGCGCGATCCAACCTCGCCTCGCCAACGGCCCCGGGCCCGGACGAACACGACGGATCCTGGGTACGGTGATGCTCCTCGGTGAGGACGCTCCCGGCGGCAGCTAGGTGGCTTTGGAGCGATGTAGGAGTGCTCGAAGGTCGTCGATCGTGTCGGCCAGCTCCGCGTCCTTGTCCGGGCGATAGCGCTTGACCCGCGCGAAGCGCAGCGCCACTCCGCCCGCGTAGCGCCTGGAGGATTGCACGCCGTCGATGGCGATCTCGACGACGAGGTCGGGGCGCACAAGCACCGCAATCCCCCGCCGGCCGACCTCACGTTCGAGGAGCGCCTTCGTTTGCCACTCGAGTAGCTCGTCGGTGAGTCCCTTGAAGCACTTACCGACCATCAAGAACCCGTCGGACTCGGGATCGCGAGCGCCGAGGTGAAGGTTGGACAGCCACCCGCGCCGACGTCCGTGCCCCCATTCCGCCCCGAGCACGACGAGGTCATAGGTGCGCACGGGCTTGACCTTTCGCCATGCCCTGCCGCGCCGGCCGGCTGCATAGGGCGAGCCGGCATCCTTCACGACGACGCCCTCGTGGCCGGCGCCCAGCGACTCCTCGAGCACGCGCTGGGCCTCACCCGTGTCTGCTGTGATGACGCCCGGGACCTTGAGCTGCGGTGCGATCGTGGCCAGTCGCGCCGATCGTTCGTCCAGGGGTGCGTCGAGAAGGTCGTCGCCATCGACGTGCAGCAGGTCAAACAGGGAGGTCACGATCCCCTCCGGCGGAGCGTCACGGTCGATCTGCGACACGGTGTCCTGGAAGGCGGCGGGGCCCTCGTCACTCATCCAGAGCGCCTCGCCATCAAGAACCGCTTGTCTGACGGGCAGGGCCCGGACGGCATCGACGATGCCGGGCAGGGCAGCGGTGATCTCGTTGAGATTGCGCGTGTAGATGCGCACCTCATCCCCGAGGCGATGTATCTGGATGCGGATCCCGTCGAGCTTGTACTCGACCGATGCGCGCTCGAAGCCAGACAGGGCCTCGGCCACGCTCGCGCCGGTGGAGGCGAGCATCGGAAGAACGGGCCGAAAGATCTCCAGGCGGATCTCGTTCAGCCCCGGCGCTCCCCTCCTCATTGCGATCTCGGCCGTCTGGGGGAGATCTCCGGAGAGCATCAGCGCGCGCCGCACGAGCTCTCCGGAGACGCCGGCCGCCCGCGCCACAGCGTCGGCCATCAATCCGGCCAGCGCGCCTTGCCGGAGCTGTCCGGTCAGCAAACGCCGGAGAAAGTCTCCCTCGGCCTCGGTCGCGGCGCCGAGCAGCTCCGTCAGCAGCTTCCGCCGCATCGTCGCCGAGCCACTTCCTGTGGTGGCCTCGATGTCGCCTATCGCACAATCGACGTCATCGACCATCAGCCGCGGCGTCCGCGCCGGCTCCGCGCCTACGCCGTAGACGTTGGAGTATCTGATGCCGACGCGGCCTTGGCGCGGCACGCCGGACAGGAAGCCAGCGCAGATGGGAACCTCGCCGGGGTCGAGGCGTTTCAGCAGTTCGGCCAGAACCGTCACCTTGCCCGAGCGTGAGCTCGTCGTGGCGACCTGGCCGGACGCGGTGACGACATCGACGAATAGCGTCATCCGAGGCCAGCATCATCACTGACTCGGACCGATGGGCGCAGCGACGAAGCGGCTGGCCCTACGTCACGACCTTATACGTGGCAAACGAGTGAGCCCGTGGCAGCGATTGTGGCGGCGGCCCGGTGAGATAACCGCATGCGTGATGCTTGCCCAGCACCTTGGCCATCGGCGTGGCGCTCTTCGTGTACTTGTTGACGACGTTCTTGCTGATGATCAGCTTCGCGGTCGGCTTTCCGTGTTCGCGCGCAGCGGTGGGGGCGCAGGCCGTGCTGTCGAGGAAGACGGTGAGCCGCGACAGGTTCGCCGACTCACCACTGGCCGTGACCTTGAAGTCGTGCCTCTTCTCGACCGTGGCCGGCACGGCCACGTGAACCGTGTATGGCGCCATGGCCAGCGCGACACCGCCTGGCGCGAGCGCGACCGTCAATGCGGCGAGGCCGGCGATCAACCGTGGGCCAGCGCCCCGGCCTGGGAGTTCGAACCGCGTTATTGTGCACCTGCTCTCGATCGGCTCCGGTCCGGGCGCAACCACGACGCGCATGCGGTCGTGCCCGCCTGGGCCGACGGCACACCACCGATTTCCGACCACCCGCGTCATTTAGGATCGCGTTATCGAGTTCCCGTCGCGACCCATATGCTCATGAGGATTCACGCGCTGACGACCGGCGTGGTGCGATTGAAACGGGCCTTCCTGTTTGCCAGTGACGGCTGGCGCCGCCAGATCGATCTGTTCGCTCCCGGTCCGTGGTGTGACCCGGTTCCGATTCACTGCTGGGCCATCGAACACGCTGGACGACTGTTCATCATCGACACCGGCGAGAGCGCCACCGCGCGCGACATCCCCTTCGCGCGGTTCGAGGTTCCGCAGGAGCAGGAGCTGCCGGGCGCACTCAGCGCCGCGGGACTTCCGCTCTCCGACGCCGACAGGGTGGTGCTCACACACATGCACGGCGATCACATGGACGGCGCCGTGCACGTGACCGGGCCGGTGTGGGTGCACCATCGCGATCTGGCGTTCTCGCGCACACCTGGCGCGCGGTTCTGGCGCCAAGCCCTGCGCCAGCCCCTGCCGCCCGGTGTCGATTTCCGACCCCTGGCCCTGGACGGGGGTCCGTTTGGCGCCTTCGAGCGCAGCCTGGCGCTGAGTGACGACGGCCGGATCGTCGCGGTCGAGACAGCGGGGCACACGGTCGGCCACATCTCGATCATCTGCGTGGACGACGAGGGCCGCCACGTGTTTCTGGCCGGTGATGCCACCGACACCCTCGAGCAACTGCTCGTGCTCCGACCCGACGCAGTCTCGCCCAAACCCGCCGACGCGGTCTCGAGCATGCGCACGATCCTCGAGCATGCGCGTCAGCACCCCACCGTGTATCTGCCCTCGCATGACCGAGAATCCGTCGCACGCCTGCGTGACGGGACGACGCTCTAATTGGCGCAGCTGCCCTTGCGCCGGACCCCGCCACCAGCGAAACTCGAGTCATGCCCTGCATCCTCGCCCTCCTGGCACTCATCTCGCCTCGGCTCGTCCTGTTCCTGCTGTGGATCTTCAGCAGCGTTCTCAGCCGTGCGTTTGACAGCTGGATCGTCCCGCTACTCGGCTTCTTCTTCCTGCCTTGGACCACCCTGGCCTACGCCGCCTTCTGGGACTGGGGACCGGGGCATCACGTCGCCGGATTCGAGTGGTTCTTCGTGATCCTCGCATTCGTGATCGATCTCGGGTCCTACGCCGGCGGGCGCCGGGCCCGCGCCGATCGCCGTCACGACTGAGCTGCGCGCCGATTTAGTTGCCCGCCCGGCTGGGTAGGCCCCAAGACATGTCGCGATCAACCTTGCTCCTGCCCGCAGGCCGATCGGATAGAACCTAGGCCATGTCCGGACGTGGAGCGGTCGACCTCGGGCCTCTGCGGCGAGCGATCGCCGGAGCTGTTGTGACTGCGGCGGACGCGGGTTGGGACGAGGCGCGGCAGGCCTGGAATCTCGCCGCCGACCAGCATCCCGCGCTGGTCGTAGTTGCCGATGGGGTGCCGGACATCTCGACGACCGTGCGGTTCGCGGCGGCGAATGGCCTGCGGGTCGCCCCGCAATCAACCGGTCACGGTGCCACCAGTCTGGCGGACCTGACCCGCACGATCCTGTTGCGGATGGGTCGGCTGACCGCGGTCACCGTCGACTCGGAGGCCGGCACCGCCCGCGTCGAGGCCGGCACGCGGTGGCGCGAGGTGATCGCAGCCGCGGCCGAGCACGGTCTGGTGTGCCTGCACGGAATGTCGGGCGGCGTCGGCGTCGCCGGTTACACGCTCGGGGGCGGGATCGGTTGGCTCGCGCGTCGCGAGGGCTTCGCATCAAGCCACGTGCGCTCGTTCGAAGTGGTGACTGCCGATGGCGCGGAGCGCCACGTCGACGCCGACCAAGAGCCCGATCTGTACTGGGCGCTGCGTGGCGGAGGCGGCGGGCAGGCGATCGTCACCTCCTTCGAGCTCGAGCTGTTCCCGCTGCGCGAGGCATTCGCCGGTGCCGTGCTCTGGCCGATCGAGCAGGCTGGCGACGTCGTCGACGCCTACCGGGGGTGGATCGCCGCCGCCCCGGACACGGTCACCTCGACACTGAAGCTCATTCGCTTCCCGCCCCTTCCACAGGTTCCGGAGCCACTCCGGGGCCGCGCCCTAGTGGCGATCACGCTCGCCTTCAGCGGCACCGAGGCCGAGGGCAACGGGCTGGTTGCCCCGTTGCGGGCGGTTGCGAAGCCCTACATGGAGACGCTTGCCACCGTGCCCGCCCCCGCGCTCGGAGACATCTCGGGAGACCCCCAGGACCCGATGCCGGGTATGGGCCGGGCGGTGCTTTTGGACTCGCTGAGCTCCGATGCGGCTCAGGCGTATCTCGAACTCGCCGGGCCCGGAGTCGAGACTCCGTTGACGGCGCTCGAGGTCCGCCAGCTCGGGGGAGCGTTGCGCTCCACCACGCCGGACCCAGGAGCGGCGGGACCGCTTCACCCCGAGGCGCTGGTCTATGCCATCGGCACGCCGGTCACGCCCGAGCTCGGTGCGTCGATCCGCGCCGCTCTGGACACCATGGATGAGCGCTTCGCCCCGTGGTCCGGCGAGCGTCGCACACTGATCACATTCGACGGAGATGGCGCCGGCCTGCGCCGGTCGTTCGCGTCGGCGACCGCGGATCGTCTGGCCGCGGTCACGGCGAGCTACGACCCCGATGGGCTGCTAGTCGCCAACCACGCCATCGACTGAGGCCACGTCGACACCGTGCTCGGCAATGAGCCGGCTGAGTTGACGTCGCCGAACACGGTAGCCAGATACCGGGCGCTTCAGTAGGAGGTAGACCAGGATTACCATGGGCACGGTGGCCGATCTCCGTCGGTTGCAGTACTTCGTTGCGGTCGCGCGGCAGCGAAACTTCACCCGCGCGGCCGAACGTCTGCACATCGCGCAGCCCGCGCTCAGTCGCCAGGTGCGCGCGTTGGAACAGGAGCTCGGGGTCGACCTACTTCACCGAACGGCGCATGAGTTCGAGCTCACGCCGGCAGGCGAATTCCTCCTCGAGCGCGCTCCTGCCCTGCTCAACGCGGCCGATGAGCTGTGGCGGTCGGTGCGAACCTACGGCAGCGGCGAGCGCGGCGAGATCGTGTTCGCCTACGGAGCCAGCGCCAGCTACGAGACGGCGCCACGGCTGTTGCTGGCCTTGTCCGAACGCCAGCCGGGGATCACCATCACCACTAGCGTCAAGTCCGTGAGCGAGATCGTCGCCGGGCTTACGGACGGCTCGATTGATCTGGGGCTTGTCCGCTGCCCGCCAGCCACGACGGACCTCCAGGCGCGCACCATTCGCCTCGAGCGCCAGGGCGTATTGCTGCGCCGCGACCATCCCCTGGCATCGGGAGCCACCGTCGAGGTGGGCGATCTGGCCACCGAGAACCTGCTGCTGCATCCGCGGGAGGCAAACCCGGGCCACTACGACGCTGTACTCGATCTGTGCCGCAGCCACGGCATCGAGCCGCAGGTGCGTCTGCGAGCCCTGACCTTCGAGCTGGCCTACAGCCCGATCCTGCAGGGCGATGCGGTGGCGATCATCGGCCAGTCCTCGCGGTTCGGACTCCCTGACGAACTCTGCTGGGTGCTCATATCGCCACCGGTCAGCCTCGAGGTGAGCCTCCTGGCGCACCGGTACAAGCACTCACCGGCCGTGGCGCGGATGCTCGAGGGGGCGTCCGACATCGGCGCAGAGCTCGGTTGGATCTGACCGCCGAGCGCGGTCATGCCGTTCAGCGCTGAAGACATGCCCGAGAGGCCTTTCACACGCAAGCGATCGGCGCCTACGGTGACGCTGCATCAATCGCGCTTCCAGAGGAGCCCTCACATGACCGCAGCAACCGACCCCAAGACCGTGGTAACCGAATACTTTGCCGCTTTGCAGGGCGGCGACGAGGCGACCGTCCGCGCCGCCTTTGCGCCGGACGCCAGCTGGACGCTGGCGGCGGGGGACATGCCCGCCTCAGGAACCTGGAGGGGACGCGACAACATCATGGACGGTTTCTTCGCCACCGCCATGTCCCATTACGAGTCCGGTTCGATCGACCTCGAGATGACGGCGCTGATCGCCGAGGCCGATCGGGTCGTGCTCCAGTGGACGAGTCGCGCGCGGATGCGCGACGGCCGGGCATACGAAAACGGATGCATCGCCGTGTTCGAGATTCGCGATGGCAAGATTCAGGCCGTGCGCGAATACATGGACACGCTGTACGCGAGCAGCGCGTTCTCGTCGTCCAGCAACATGAGCGCCG
This sequence comes from uncultured Solirubrobacterales bacterium, assembly GCA_963796885.1. Classification (GTDB taxonomy): domain Bacteria; phylum Actinomycetota; class Thermoleophilia; order Solirubrobacterales; family Solirubrobacteraceae; genus Palsa-465. The sequence continues at coordinate 141,929 of CAWCNP010000012.1, read as the reverse complement.
CTGTTGGAGGGAGCTGACGTGCGCATCTTTCTCGCCGGAGCCACCGGAGTCATCGGTGTCCGCCTGGTACCTCTGCTGACGGCTGCCGGTCACCAGCTGGCGGGAATGACCCGTTCGCCGGACAAGGTGGCGAGTCTCGCCGCGCTTGGCGCCGAGCCCGTCGTGTGTGACGTCTACGACGCCGACGGACTACGAGCCGCCGTGACGACGTTTGGACCAGATCTCGTGATGCACCAGCTCACCGATCTGCCCGATTCCGCCGCGCAGATCCAGGAGCTGAGCAGCCGCAACGACCGCATGCGCACCGAGGGCACGCGCAACCTGCTCGCCGCGGCGCGCGCCGCGGGCGCCGAGCGCTTTCTCGCTCAGAGCATCGCCTGGGAGCTGCCCCCGGGCCGCGGAGCGTCGGTTCACGAGCACGAGCAGGCGGTGCTCGACGCGGGTGGCGTGGTGGTGCGGTACGGCCAGCTCTACGGGCCCGGTACGTACTACGAGAGCGACCCGCCCGACCCCCCGCGCATTCACATTGGGGCGGCGGCGGCGCGGACCGTCCCGCTTCTCGACGCGCCCGGTGGCATCGTCGAGATTGTCGAGTGAAGGCGGGCGGCGCCGGCGCTAGACGATCTCGCTGGTCAGGATCTCGAAGCCGGTCTCGGTGACGAGGACGTTGTTCTCGATCCGGATGCCACCGAAGTCCAGCAACCGATCCGCGCGATCCCAGTCGACCTCCTCGCGCAGGCGGCTCCGTGTCTCCGTGTCGCCGACGAGTGCGGGGATGAAGTAGATCCCCGGCTCGATCGTGACCACGTGTCCTGGCAGCAGTGGTAGGTCGATTCTCAACCCGGGAAAGCACCGCGGGTCGGGATGGCGGTCGGGGAGGATCTCACCGGCGTCACGGACCCCGAGGCCGACCATGTGTCCGACGCCGTGCGGGAAGAACACCGCCACCGCGCCGGCCTCGAACAGCGACTGGGGTTGGCCGCGCAGGAGTCCGAAGTCGACCAGACCTTCCGCGATGACGAGGGCCGCGGTGCGGTGCACGTCGCGGAACTCGGTCGACGCGATGCAGCGCTGCGTGGCGACCTCCCCCGCCCGGCCGACGAGGGCGTGCAGCTCGGCCTGCGCGGGCGTCAACGAGCCACCCACCGGATAGGTGCGAGTCACGTCGCTGGCGTAGCCGCGGCACTCGCCGCCCGCGTCGATCAGCACGAGCTCGCCCTGACCGAACGGTCGCGCCGAAGGGGCGAAGTGGAGCACGGCGGAGTTCGTACCGCTGCCGACGATCGTGTCGTAGGCGGCGCAGTCGGCACCGTGGCGAAAGAACTCCGCCTCCAGTTCGATCTGCAGCTGGCGCTCGGTCCGGCCCGGTGAGAGCAGCGGCTGGATCGCCGCAAAGCCGGCCTGGGTCGCGCGCTCGGCGCTCCGCATGCGCTTGAGCTCGACCCCATCCTTCGCCCGTCTGACGTGGTTCAGGCCGAGACGCAGCTCGCCGGCCAGTCCCTCGCTCGCCTCGGCGGCGGCGATCGGCGCACCGAGGTTGGCCAGCGGCCGCCCCGCGCGCCCCGACAACCAGGCGTCGAACTCGGAGATCGGCACGCCGCCAGGGTCGTCGCGTGCTCCAGTCCACACCAGCTCATCGCGCGACAGCGGGACGACGAAGTCCATCCATCCCTCGGCCGGATCGAACGCGAGCACGCCGCCGGGCCGCTCGCGGTCGGTGAGGTAGAAGTACTCGGAATGCGAGCGAAACGTGTACGTCAAATCCGCCCGTCCGGGAACTCCGACCGGCTCGCCGGCGCCGATCAAGACCACCTCGCGGCCCAGATTCCAGCGATCGACGAGATCCTGGCGGCGCCGTTCGAGCGCGGCGGCGAGGTCTTGGTCTGGTTCGCTGCTGCTCATGGTGGGGGCGAGCAACGTAGCAACGCTAGTCTGCCGGTGTCTGTACGCGACGTTCACCCCCTTCCATCGCGGTGGCAGCGGGTCGCTGCTCGTCTGCCTGCACGGGTTTCTCGACACGCGGCGAACATGGGAGCTGGTCCTCCCGGCGCTGGAGCGGCGCCACGACACGCTGGCGCTGACCCTGGCCGGACACGCCGGCGGGCCCGCGATCGATGGGGGCGTCGATGCCCGGTCGATGGCAGACGCCGTGGAGAGCGCGATGGACGCGGCGGGCTTCGACACCGCACACGCGCTGGGCAGCTCGCTCGGGGGATACGTGGCGCTTCAGCTGGCCGCGCGCGGGCGGGCCGAGACGGTCGTGGCCCTGGCGCCGGCGGGCGGCTGGACGCCAGAGGACGAGTCCTACCGGGACCTGCTCGCCTTCCAACGGGCGCTGCGTGACCAGGCCCGGGCGGTCGCGCCCCACGTCGACGCGATCGTCGCCTCGCCCGCAGGGCGGCGCCGAGCCACGCAGCTGCTCAGTGTGAACTTCGACCACATTCCGGCCGGGTTGATCGCCCATCAGCTGCTGGGCGTAGCAAGCTGCCCGGCGGCGGGCGAGCTGATCGAGTACGCGCTCCGCGAGGGCTGGGCGCTCGACGCCGAGAGAGTCACGTGCAAGGTGCGGATCGTGTGGGGGGCGCGGGACGAGCTTCTGCCCTGGCCGCGGGCTGCCGCTCGATATCGCAAGGACTGGCTACCGCACGCCGACTGGGTGCTCCTCGAGGACGTCGGCCACTATCCCCAGTTCGACGTTCCGCTCGAGACCTCGCAGCTGGTCCTCGGCTTCACGTCGACCTAGAGGTCAGGCCGAGGGTTCGAGCGCGGCCTTGAGCGCGGGCAGGTCGGGCGAGCCGAACACCACCCGGTTTCGGGTGGCGACGTAGACCAGGTCGAGGTTGACTCCCGCCCGGGCGACCCGGCGCGTCAGATCGGCGAGCACCCCCGGCCGGTCCTCAACCTCGATGACCACGACCTGGCGCTCGCGGCTCACGGCCAGGTGCGAGATCGCCAGCAGGTGTTTCGCCGCTTCCCCGTGCGGCACGAGGATGTGCAGCTCGGCCCGCTCGCCCGGTCCCACACACGTGGCCGCAGCGATGTTCACGCCGGCATCGCTGATCGCGGCCGCGACGTCCGCCAACGCTCCAGGCGTGTTTTCGATCTCGATGACCAGGTCGACTGCCATGGTGGACGCTGCACCGAGACGGCTGAGTCCGGTGCCGCGATGATCCTAACTCCAGGGCCCCGGCTCCGGGATCCGATGCTAGATTCAGGGCCTCCACGGTGGGCGTAGCTCAGCTGGTAGAGCTCCTGGTTGTGGTCCAGGCGGTCGGGGGTTCGAGTCCCCTCGCTCACCCTCTCGAATGTCCTGCAAATCAGGCGTTTTTAGGAGTCTCGGCAGACGCTGATAACGGCTAGGAACAGGGCCGTTCTACCAATGATCTACCAAACTCATTAGGTCGAGCGTGCTTCTACGGCCTTCATGACGTCGCTCTCGGGGACGTCGCGCAGCGTCAAATCGACCTCCGTGCTGTGGTGCGTCGAGGAGGAGGGCGGCCTGGTCAAGCGGTCACTGCGTGCCGCGTCGATCCGTCGTCTCGTGCTGCTCGATCCAGCGTTGGAGCGTTTCTGCTGGCCGGCCCGCTCGAGGCCTCGCAGGCCCGGCCCATGCAGATGGACGCTCAGCTGGCCCGCGGGCCCGACGGTCTTATGATCGCGCCCGCCCCCACCGAGCCCGATCGCGCGTCCCAGCTGGATGAGGAGGCCTACCGCCGGCTGTTCGCCAGGCTGGGCGACTTGGTCGGGACGCTGATGCTCGACTGCGGTGCCGGTCACAGACCCAGTCGTCGAGGCGCGAGCTGCCCGTATCGTTCGCGTTGTCCGAGCAGGTGATGTACTTGGTGCCGCTGCTCAGACACTGATGGAACTTCTGAGCCAGGTCGGTGATGTCGATCGTGCCCTGGTAAGGCTTGACGGTGACCGGGATCGGCGTGACCAGCTTCGCCCACTGGAACACCTTCGAGGGATCGGGCATCGGCGCGCCGTTCGCCTCCATCCGGACGGGATCGATCTCGACCCCGCGCGACGCGTAGAACGGGATATGCTCAAGGTCATCGTGTCGTTGTTCAGGCACGTCTGCGTCTCGCACGGAGCGACAACACTCGCGCGGGCGACCGGCGGTGGCGGCGCCTAGGCGGGCAGCAGCCTGCCGATCACACCGATCGTGCCGCCCGTCCACGACGGCGGCACCGTGAACGTGTACACCGCCGTCTCGCTGCCCTCCTCGGTGGCGGTCGCGTTCGACGGACTCTCTGCTCAGATGCCGAGCATCGCCAGGCCCGCGGGCCAGAGCGTGCATGAGGCCAAGCAGGCTGCATACCTCGACCTTCCGGTCGACAGGACCGAGATCGTGAGCGGGGCTCCCGAGGCAAGGAAATGGGCACGAGGGCGTCCGGATCAAGCGGCGAGGCTCTATCGGAGCCGGTTTGGCTGGCGCGAGACAGTTCCTCGACCGACCGGGGTTAAGAACCTGGTCAAGGGACAGGCGATCATCACGTCCGTTCCCCGGGGCTGATTCAAACCCTCCACGTCGCGCCAGCAACGCTCGCGGCGCTCGTACCCGACACCTACTTTCACCGCTCGTCGAGCGGGTTGCGTCGCCACCGACGGCCGCCCGCGGCTTGATGACGTTCTCAGACGCACGCTGACACTGCGGCTCCCACGAACGAGCACCACCCACTCCGCCACCAGATCCGACGCGGGACACTGCTCTTCGATCCGCGGGTGCTCATACACGTCGCCGACCCCGCCGAGGCCGCGCCGACCAGCCGCCTGCGGACGCAGGCGACAGATCATCCGGCGTTCTTCGCTGCCGCCGATCCCTCCGGCCACTCGCACCGAGGACCGCCTGCCTCGTTTCGTCGGGCCCGGTGCGACGAACCCGCGCAGCGCGATCAAGCGGCTGATCAAGGGCGCAGGAGGGTTCTGAGCGCATTGAGCGCGCCGGCGGCGTCGAGCTCGGGGTCCAGGCGGGCATGCAGGAAGAGGCCGTCGGCGACGGCGCCGAGTAGGGTCGCGAGCGCAAGGGGTGGAATCTCGACCGGGACGGTGCCGCGTTCCTGTCCGGCCCTGGCCAGGTCTGCCACAGCTCGGCGGAAGTCGTTCAGCAGCTCGGCCAGACGCTTGCGCAGATAGGGATTGCGCTCGGATTCGAGCATCGCCTCAGTGCCAACGCGGGACACGAGCTGCTCCTCCTCGCTCTGCTCGCCCAACCATGGCTCGAATAGTGCGACGAGGTCGGGCAGTTGCTCCAGCGCCCGAAGCTGTTCGATCGGGAATGCCTGCTCGAACACGTGCAGCGCGGCCTCGGTGAGCAGCTCCTGTTTGCCGCGGAAGTGGTAGCTGACCGCGCCATGCGGGAGATCCGCCCGCGCGGCAACAGCACGGGTCGTGACCCGTCCCCAGCCCAATTCTGCAATCAGCTCGGCGGCGGCACGCAGAAGCCGCGCTCGCGTCTCCTGGGAGATTGGTGTTCGCCTGCTGACAGATTGGCCGCCCGGACTGTCCATATGGCCAAATCTAGCGTAGATTGGTTACGTCAGGCGACAAACCAGACCTAATCACGTTCATGGAGACAGACAATGACACCAACCGCAACGCTGGCGATCGAAGCCACCGGACTCACCCGATCGTTCGGGAGCACGCGCGCCGTCGACCGCCTCGACCTCGCGGTGCCCCAGGGCATCGTGTACGGCGTGCTCGGCCCAAACGGGGCCGGCAAGACCACGACTATCCGGATGCTCGCCACCCTGCTAAGGCCTGATACAGGGACAGCGCTCGTGTTCGGACACCACATCGTGCGCGAGCCTGAGGCCGTCCGCCGCCACGTGAGCCTGACGGGTCAGTTCGCCTCGGTCGATAGCGAACTGACTGGCCTCGAGAACCTCGTTCTGCTCGGACGCCTGCTCGGTCTCTCACGCCGGGCTGCAAGGGCGCGGGCCGGCGAATTGCTCGAGACCTTCGATCTGACCGATGCCAGCGGGCGACAGGTGATGAAACTGTCGGGCGGCATGCGGCGGCGGCTGGACATCGCCGCAAGCCTGATCGTCAGGCCGAGCCTGCTGTTCCTCGATGAGCCGACCACCGGACTCGATCCCCGCAGCCGCCAGCAGACCTGGCAGATCGTGCGCGCGATCGTCGCGCAAGGCACGACGGTCGTGCTCACGACCCAGTACCTCGACGAGGCAGACCAGCTGTCGGATCGAATCGCGGTGATCGACCACGGCAGAGTGATCGCCGAGGGGACGAGCGCCGAGCTCAAGGCCTCAGTCGGTGCCGGCGCGCTCCAGGTCCGGCTGCACGATCCCGACCAGCGCAGCCACGCGGAGCAGCTGCTCGGGCGCGAACTCCACGCGTCCATCCGCCTCGCAGCCGACCCGGCCGTCCTGTCCGCGCAAATCGCGCCCCACGACAGCGCGCACGAGCTAGGGAATCGGGCCACGCGCGCCCTGGCCGAGCTTACTGCTGCGGGCATCGCGGTCAATCAGTTCGCGCTCGGCCAGCCCACGCTCGACGAAGCGTTCCTCGCCCTTACCGGCCGACCGCCCGACGCCAAGACCGAAGCAAAGGAGGCACGATGAGCTTTACCGAAACCCTGCACCCCCAACCCCTCACCGATCACCTCCCCCCAGGCGGTGCCGACCACCGGCCGGCGAGCGCGTTCTCTGCGTCAATGACGTTCGCTTGGCGGGCGATGCTGAAGATCAAGCACGTCCCCGAGGAACTCGGCGACGTGATAGGGATCCCGATCCTGTTCACCCTGATGTTCACCTACCTGTTCGGCGGCGCACTCGCCGGATCGACCGGGCACTACCTGCAGTTCCTGCTCCCCGGCACCCTCGTGCTCGCGGTCATCCTCGTCACGGTCTACTCTGGCGTCGCCCTGAACACCGACCTCTCCACCGGGGCATTCGATCGCTTCCGCTCGATGCCGATCTGGCGTCCCGCCCCGATCATCGGCGGGCTGATCGGCGACACCGGCCGCTACGTGCTCGCATCGGCCCTGGTGATCGGGCTCGGTCTGCTCATGGGCTACAACCCACGTGGCGGGCTGGGCGGGACGCTTGCCGCCGTCGCGCTGGTGCTCACGTTCACGTTCGGAATGGGCTGGATCTGGACCACAATCGGGCTCCTCATGCGCTCCCCACGAGCGATCATGAGCATCGGCCTGACCGTCCTGTTCCCGCTCACGTTCGCCAGCAATGTCTTCGTCAGGCCGACCACGATGCCCTCCTGGCTCCACACCACCGTCGACCTCAACCCGATCTCACACCTTGTCACCGCCGAACGAGGACTCATGAACGGCCACGCAACAGCCGGACAGATCATCTGGGTACTCACGGCAAGCGCCGTCCTGACCGCCGTGTTCGCACCCCTCACCATGCGCCTCTACCGAAACCAAGGCTGACACCCGGGGTTTCGCGCCGGCTAATCGCCTGTCTTGCGGGCCGGCCTGTCGATCAAGGCCGTTCGCCAGTATGAGATGCTGGGCTTGATCTATTCGGCGGGGCGCAGCGAAAGCAACTACCGGCTGTTCTACGAGGTGGCGGTGTGGTGCGCGCGGAGATCGAACGGCTGCGTACGCTCGGACTGACGATCAGGGAGATCCAGGAGCTGGTGCGCGTCTACGAACCAGGCGGCGAGGCGGTCGAACCCGAACTCGCTCGGCTGCTCGAGCGTGCGAGCGCCGCACGGACGCGCAGATCGGCGAGCTGCAGGCGCCGCAGCGTCGCATCCTCGCTTACCGCCGCGAGAAGGGCGGCGCACTCGGCACCAAGCTCGCCGCCGGCGCGCTCATCGTCCGGGCCAGTAGCCAGTAGAACGCGATGAACGTCAGGTCGTTGACCAGAAAGCTGAGCACGCCGTTCACGAACCCGAGCAGCGGCGGCCGGCGCAGCGGCCCCAGCGCGTACAACGCCACCACCGCGATCGGTGACACATTCGCCATCGTTACGTCTCGAGGACTGCTCGAGGTTGTGCTGCGGGCGCCAATTACGCGCTGTCGCCGCATGTCATGGTTCGGCAGCCACGGCGCGGTCGAAGAGGGTGGCGAGTTCCTCCCCGTACCCGGCCAGGTCTAGCTGAGGCTCACCGGCCAGCCGGTAGGCCGCGGCGTCGATCGCCGCCCGCTCCGTACCACCGCGTCAGCAGCACGTGCAGTGCCTTGAGCGCCCCCCTCGCATCCAGGTCGGGGTCGAGACGGGCGTGCAGGAACAGGCCGTGCCGACGGCGCTCGGGCTCGACCCGCGCTGCCGTCAGTTGACCTGGGAGCTTGTGCGCGCGGTGGAGGCCGACGGGACCACGGTGATCCTGACCACGGAGTACTTGGACGAGGCGGACCAGCTGGCAGACCGAATCGCTGTGATTGACCACGGCACGGTCATCGCCGAGGGCACAAGCGCGGAGCCGAAGGCCTCGGTCGGTAGTGGGACCATTACGGTCAGCCTCACCGACCCGGCTCGAGACGGCGCGTGACTATCTGTCCGAATCCCCGGCTCGAATGGCCCCGAGGAGCTCAGCGCGCGTGCGACATGGGCGCTCGCCGAGCTTGTCGACGCCGGCATCGCCACTACTCAGTTTGCTCTTGGCCAGCCGAGTCTCGCCGAAGCGTTCCTAGCCCTGACCGGTCATCCCGCCGAGCGGGGACCCGATGTCGAGGAGAAGACAAGATGAGCTTGAGCCAAATTCGATACGTCGATCACTGTGATCCCGGACATCCGGGTCTGCCGTCGCGCCCCCTCGGGCGAGTGCAGGCTCGGCAGCCCTAGCTTTTGCCCGGCGGGCGATGCTCAAGCTCAAGCACGTGCCCGAGGAACTGGCGGATGTAATCAGCATTCCGATCCCTCTTCACGCTGATGTTCACCTACCGGTTCGGCGGCGCGCTCGCCGGCTCAATCGCTCACTACCTGCAGTTTCTGCTTCCCGGCACCCTCGTCCTGGCGGTCGTGCTCGTCACGATCTACACCGGCGTAACTCTGAACACCGACCTGTCCACCGGCGCCTTCGACCGCTTTCGCTCGATGACCATCTGGCGCCCGGCACCGATCATCCGGAACGTGATCGGCGACGCGGGCCGCTACCTGCTTGCCTCGAGCCTCGTTGTCGAGCTCGGGCTGCTGATGGGCTACCGCCCGGCTGGCGGACCGGAGGGCATCGCGGCTGCCGTTGGGCTGGTGCTCGTGTTTGCGTTCGGCGCCGGGTGGATGTGGACCGCGCTCGGGCTTCTGATGCGCTCCCCGCGCGCGATCACGCGCATCGGGCTGACGGTCCTGTTTCCATTGATGTTTTTGAGCAATGTGTTCGTCGAGCCGGCAACGATGCCCGGCTGGCTGCGCACCTTCGTGAACATCAATCCGATCTCCTACCTTGTAAGCGCGGCGCGCGGATGGATGGCGGGGAGCGCCAGCACGGGCCAGGTGGTGTGGGTCCTCGTGACAACGGCAGCGCTCACCGCCGTTTTCGCTCCACTGACCATGTGGCTTGTATCGGAATAGGGGGTGAACTGGGGCCGCAGGGCACAGAGCGCCCGGTGACATGTCCCGATCGGCCGTCGGCCTGTCGCGACAGCCAGCTTTGCTACGTGGCATTGCCAGAGGAGGCGAGTCGGCGATTTCATGGTGCGAACCGGTCAGAGTGTTGACCGTTTCACGCGCGCCCGACGGCGGCTCCACGTATCACTCCCGCGTGGCTCCAGATCGCCGGCGGAACTTCAACCGACCCTGATGTTCGCTCGCGTTCGGCGGACGTCGATCTTCTGCGCGTCTCTCGCAGCGTTGCTGTCGGGGATAGCCGGATGTGCGCTCAAGCACCCGACGGCGAACCTGGTCTCGGGAAAGCAGCTGTTCGTGGCCAAATGTGGTGCGTGTCACACCCTGTCTCACGCCGGAACCGCCGGGACGGTCGGCCCAAACCTCGACGATGCCTTTCGGCAGGATCGTGTCGACGGAATGAAGCGGACTTCGATCCAGGGTCTCGTCAATTTCTGGATTCAGTACCCCAACAGTCAAGGAGCGATGCCGCCCAAGCTCTATACGGGCCGGCACGCGCAAGATGTCGCGGCCTACGTCGCGAGCGTTGCCGCCGAGCCTGGCCATGATTCGGGGGCGCTCGCCAGGGCGGTACAGCAGACGGTGTCTCCGACGCCCGCGGTTGGAAAGAGCCTCTTCACCGGCGTTGGCGGTTGCGGCGCATGCCACACGCTCGCTGCAGCCGGGACCACGGGAACCTCCGGTCCCAACCTGAGCACGCGGCTGGCCAGCGACTGCGGGCAGCCAGCTTCGAAACGAATTCGTGGCTCGGCGCTGAGCCAGTGCATACGCACGGCGATTATCAAACCGTACGCCTACATCCCGTCCGGCTACCACGCCGGGGTGATGCCGTCCAAGTTCGCGACGACGCTCAGCCCCACACAGATCCAGGCGCTCGTCAGGTTTCTGGCCAGCGTGACGAAATGAGATCAATCGAGTCGACGTGATGCCTTCACTCCGTACGCCGAGCGGATCGCTCGTGGGCGCTGTTCATCCGGCTCGATCGTGACCAGCCGGGTGTGCTCGTGCTCGACCTGAAGCGTCGTATGGTCGATCGCCAAAGGCATGCTGAAGGAAGTCCTTTAGGCATGATCCCCGCCACCAATCCACGGTGCGCAACACCTGCACGCAGCCACATGTTTCTCCTTCCAGCCCTTCAGGATCAGCCACGCATTGACCGGGTGTTTCACGAACACCTCCCGGCAGGCCGCCTCGGGCCGGCCGTGGCGGATGTAGTCGATCACCGCCCATCCGACGTCGCCCGGCAACGGCAGCGTCAACGGCACGCCGGTCTTGTGCTGCGTCAACGCCAGCGTCTTGGCCCGCCAATCGAACCACCCAAGCTCCAAACGGCGCAGGTCCCCGACCCTCACACCGAGCCTGGCGGTCAGCAACACCATCGCGTAGTCGCGTTTCCCGATCGCGGACTGCCGATCGATCTGGCCCAGGACCAGGCGGACATCCTCAGCCGTCCACGGGTGCGGAGCCGACTGGCCGCGCCGGGGATAGCGCTGCGGCGGGAGCCGCCCCGCCAGGTCGTCCCGGATCTGCCCACCCTGGTGCAGATGGCGCAGAAAGTCAGCCAACGACGAACGCAGCAACCCGGTCGTCTTCGGGGCGTAGCCCCGCCGCTGACGCCGAGCCCAAAACCCGGCCAAGTCCCGCGCCTGCGCCTCCTCGAGGGTCTCCCGACCAACCTCCTCGAGGTAGGCGAGGAACTGGTCCGCAGCGCGCTTCTTGGTCACGACGCTCGCTTCGGCGTTACCCCGCCGCCGGCACACCGCGAGGTACTCGTCCCGGGCCGCACGGAAACGCGCTGGACAGCGCTCAACCGACGGCGTTGTCGCCTGCCCCACCTCCGGGATACCTCCGGCCAAGGTCTCCATCAGCAGGATCAACGGCCGGCGTGCGAGCTGAGCCCGTCTGGAACTCGTCGGCTCGCGCAAACCCGTGAGCCTGCACCCGGACCGCTCGAAGATGAAATCGAGGCAGTCCACCTCGGTCGGGAGCGACCGGCCGCGAGCCTCGAGGAACCTGGCGAACGCGTTGAACTCCGCCTCGTGGCGTTTGATCGTCGCCCTCGACCGACCCGCCGTCACCAACGCGACGATCACCCGCCCCGACGTGTCGCGGATGGTTGCTGCCTGCATGAGAATCGGCCTCCTGATCGCGGTGAACAGAGAGGCGATTCTTCGCCGCACCCACCGCATCCACGGATGGCCTCCCCACACGAGGAACGGGCAACGAATCCCGCATCAAGGAGGAAGGCGCGAATCTGGCGGACACGCCGACCAGCCGGGCCCTGATCCCGGCACGGCCCCCCGCATTATGTGGCCGGAACCGGCCTCAGCGACCGGCCCAGCAAGGGAAACATCGCAGCCGGCCACATAACCCAGCCGTCCACGTAATGCCTGAGGGTGTGCGGCGTGACGCGCTTCTCGTGCAGGGTCGCGCCCTGGTTGGTGGCGATGTCGATGCCTCGTCGACAGCGAATCCATAGGCCACCGCGGGCAACAGGCACGGCGGCTCACCCACAACGCAGTCGACGTCGATGACCGAGCCGCACGAACGGCCGACGGCATGGTGATGGTTATCGCCCACGCGAGTCTCGTAACCGGCGCGGCTCCCGCTGAATTCGAGCCTGCGCACGACACCGGCTCGGGTCAGCGCGCCGAGAACGTCGTAAAACACCCTGAATCGAGATCGTACCGAGACGCTCACCCACCGCTAGCGTGACCTCCTGAGCGCTGACATGCTCGCCCAGTTCCACCTCAGAAAGCACAGCGACCCGCGGGGGCGGTAACGCGCAAACCGGCCTCGCGCACTGCCCGGGCCAGTTCGACCGTAGAGGTCGAGGTCATGGTACAGCCTTACCCGCAATCCAGAATCATTCAAAGTTTGGATATCACCTACCGCAGTCACTGGGCAAGGACCCCCGGGCGATCGCCGGCTCATTGCCTGACGTTGCTACGTTCGTTGCTGCTCTGGCATTGCAATCACGGGCACCGCGGCGAGGCGCAATAGCTTGCCAGCGACGCTCCGGCGCAGATCAGACACCGCTCCGTTGCGTCGGAGCCCGATGACGATTGCGTCAGCCTTGCGGGCCTCGGCCACCCGGTTGATCGCATCTGGGGCGGGGCCCGCGATCAGTTCGGGGACGTACTGACTGTCTGGCAATAGGTCGCGGTAGCTCCACAGCTCGTCCAGCAGCTGCCGGCCCGCTGCCCGCGCCCGGCTGAGTCGACGCTGGTGGTAGGGCGAGCCGAGGAGCCTTGGTGGATCTCGGTATGCGTGAACGACGAATACGCAGCCGTGCGGTCCTGCGCGCAAGCCCGCGTCGACGACAGCAGCCAGGCCGAGTGAGCTCCCGTCGAACCCGACCACGATGCACGCGGCTGCGCACTGCGACGGTTCTTGACCGAGGACGAGCGGTTCATGCTGCCCCCGGCGAGCTGCTCGGCTCGTACCGAGCGTGTCTGTGATCGACGGCGGGCGGCCCCGCCCGTCTGTGCGCGGGTGCATGTTGCTCCTTCCGGTGGTTGTCGTGGCGCGTTCGGACGCACGAGGTATCACGAAGTACGGTCATGAACCCATTCACACTGCCAGCATTCTGACCAACGCTTTTGTCACGATCTGACCGAGGCGTCACCTGTATGACTCGGAGCCTTGGCGATCGGTTGGCGCGGGGGTAGTTGATCGCCACGGGACCGAGTCGTTGGAGCATCAATTGCGCGCTCCGTCATGTAAAGGAGGTCTCAATGTCAGAGATGAGAAGTCGGTATCCATTCCTCGCCATGACGAATCTGCTTGCCGGCGGATTCCTTGTTGTGGCGGTGTTTGCCTTCACGGCAGTTGTTGCCGTATGGCTCGGCTTCGCGATCAGCATTCCGCTGGCGCTGTTTGGTCTGGCAATGGCGTACTCGGCCGCTCGCGCCATGCGTAGCGGTGAACGCACCGGGGTGGCCGTGCTGGGCATCTTGACCTGGGCGATCGCTACTTGGACGATCGTCGCCACGCTGGTGTTCCCGACCGCAGCGGCGCGCTGGCTCGTGTTCGCGAGCGCATGCGCGCACGTCGCCCTTTCGATGGCCAGTCTGGTGATCCGCGAGGTGACCACGGAGCGGGTGGTTCATCACCTCGAGGTGAGCGAACCGGCACCCGGTCGCGAGCCGATCGGAGCGCGATGACCGAATGCCGGCCTGGTCGTCAGATAAGGGCTGACCTGGATCGCGCGCGGCGCCGAACACGCCGACCCGGCCGCTGGCGTTCGCACTGCGACGATTTAGGTTTGCCGCATCGTGTCGAGGTGAGCAGCCACTCATGCTCGAGGGATCCACACGATTCACGAACCTGAGCTGGAACGGCAGGGCCGCGTGCCCGGTCACTCCAGACTGTGGTTCGCCGCGATCGCTGTGATCCTGGCCGTGCCGGGGAGCCTGCTTGTGGTGTTCGCCGATACGTGGGCAATGGCCGTCGGGATCGTGATTCTGGCGATCGCCGGCGGCCCCGCGGTCATCGGCATCGGGCTGCTCGTCTCGAGCCTGGTCGCACGGTGGTCGGCCAGGCACAGGTCATTTGCGTGAGACTCCGGCCGGCGCCGCGTGGCGTCGGGACTGGGCCCGCTTTTTCGGTCATGGCGCTGACCGTTTCTCCTAAATCTTTCGCGTTGCCGCGGCCCTCGACCCAGAGCCCGAATTACCCTCCTCGGCAGTGACCTCGCGTCGCCTTGGCTGGATCTCGCTCGCCGGGACGCTCGCGTCGGTGTGCGTCGTGTCGACCCTCTCGGTGCTGGCCGTGGTGCAAGGCCCGACGAGCCAACGACACATCGCTCGTGCCGGCGCCGCTGTGGGCAGGCACAGCCCTCCAGAGACCGCGGGCGGTGCCGGCCATGGAGCTGGTCAGCGCATCCGGCCGGCCGCTTTCACTGGCGGCGTGGCGCGGTGAGTGGGTCGTCCCGGCGCCGTTCATGACTCTGTGCCACGAGGTTTGCCCGATGACCACCGCTGCACTGATGCAACTCACCGCCGAAATACGCCAGCAGGGCCTCGGGAGCCGGGTTGTCGTCGCCGAGGCGACTGTCGATCCGTGGCGCGACTCGCCTGCCCGGCTGCGGGCCTACCGTCGGCTGACGCGCGCCGACGTCGAGCTGCTCACCGGCACGCGCTCTGCGATCCATCGCCTGTGGAGATTCCTCGGTGTGTTTTACAAGCGGGTGCCCCAGGGGAACCCGCCCGACATGGACTGGCTCACCCACCGGCCCGAGCGCTTCGACGTACAGCACACCGACGGGTTCTTCATCCTCGATCCGGCAGGTCAGGAGCGCCTTGCCGATGAGGGGATGCCGCAGGTAAGCGGTTGGCTGCTGGTCGGCTTGAGCGGCCTGCTCAACGAGCAGGGACGCCAGAATCTGGCACATCCACAGCTACCGTGGAACGCGTCGGAGTTGCTCGATGATCTCGACAACCTGATGGGCCGAGGGATCACCGCGAGCGGTAACCGGGGTCTGACCCCGCCGACTCCGGCCGCGGCCCGGCGAGCACTGCTGGCGTCACCGCACGCCGTGGCGGCTCTTCATGACCAGTCGAGCCGGTTGCTCGGTGATACCAGCCAGCTGATGGCCAGACTCCAATCGCTGCGTGGCTATCCCGTCGTCTTGAACGCCTGGGCCTCGTGGTGCGCCCCTTGCCGCGGCGAGGTTCCGATTTTCGCCACCGCCTCGGCGACCTACGGCCGACATGTGGCGTTCATCGGGGTGAACACTAACGACAGCAAAGACAGCGCACGCGCGTTCCTGGCCAGCCACCCGGTCAGCTATCCGAGCTATCAGAGCTCGAGCGGCGGGCTCGCGCAGGTGGCTGCGATTCAAGGACTTCCGACGACAATCATCATCAATCGAGCCGGGCGAGTTGTCGACGTGCACACCGGCCAGTACGACACGCAGGCCACGCTGGACAACGACATCGAGCGCTACGCGCTCTCGCGCTGATGGACGTCCACGGGATCTCGATCGCAGCCGCAGGCGACCTCCATCTGGGCGAATTCCTTCCGCCGCTCCTGGCCTGTGTCGTCTACCTGGTCCTATACCGGCGTCGGGCCGCGACGTTGGCGCGCGAGCATCACCGGGTGCCCGACTGGCGGGGCGCCTGCTTTGTCGCCGGTGTGCTCACGGTGACCGTGGTGCAGCTGCCACCGCTCGACAACCTCGCTGATCAGGTCCTCGCCGCGCACATGGTCCAGCACATCGTGATTGGCGATCTTGCCTCCTTGCTGATCGTGCTCGGACTGACCGGTCAGGTGCTGGCGCCCCTCTTGCGCATCCGGGTCACGCGTCCTCTGCGCCGGCTCTCGCATCCAGTGGTGGCGCTGGCCCTGTGGGCCGTCGATCTCTATGTCTGGCACCTGCCCGTGCTCTACCAGCTCGCTATCGAGCATGATCTTGTTCATGCGCTCGAGCACGCCTGCCTGCTGTGGTTCGGCACGCTTCTTTGGTTGGCGCTGATTGGCCCGCTGCCCAAGCCGCGGTGGTTTACCGGGTGGTGGAGTCTGGTCTACGTGGTCCTGGTGCGGTTCACAGGTGCGGTGCTGGCAAACGTACTGATCTGGGCGCAAAGCGTGTTCTACCCGGTCTACCGGGCCAGCGATGCCGCCCGGGGGCTGAACCCACTCTCGGACCAGAACATCGCTGGTGGCATCATGATGGTGGAACAGGTCCTGCTCACAACGCTACTGCTGGGTTGGCTGTTCTACCGATTCGCGCGGCAGGACGAGGAGCGCCAGCAGCTTCTTGATCTGGCCTCCCTCCACCGGGTTCCGCTCAGCGAGGATCGCGCCGCCCGGGCGGCCGCGGCAGGCGCCGGGACCCGTCTGCGCGAGCGGCTGCTGAACGACGCGGATCCGCCTGTGGTGGTCGAGGACGGCCGCACAGGCACGCGCTCGCCTACCTCCTCGCCAGCCGAGCCAGCTGCGTTAGCGCCCAAGCCAGATGCCCACGAGAAGGGCCAGGACTCCCGCCGCCGCGCCGCCGAAGATCCCGACTAGCAGGCCTTTCCCGCTAGGCGTGTGCGATGCCATCTGAACGCACACCCAGGCGAAGTACACGACCAGGACGAGAACAGCGGCCCCCACCGGCAGGCTCTCCAGGCTCCCGCGTTGATTGCCGCCCCGGTCTGAGGTTCGTTCTCTGGTCTGATCGCGGTCCGTGGGCCGCGCCTCGGTCGAGCGGTCCCCTTGGCCGGGCGCGGCTCTCCGCCGGTCCTCGGTCGCCACTGGCCTCCTGCGGCCCGGTCGCGGGGCGCCTTGGCGCCAGCCGTCCGTCGTGCGGCCGGATCGCGCTCGTCCGTGGATCGGAGATCTGGCCCCGTGCTCATGCACGGCGTGCTCGGCCTGCGATTCCAACCAGCCCTCGTCTTGATCGCCCATCACACGCCTCCGTGAACGTTGCCAACGTGATTGGTGAGCATTGCCCTGGCCTCGACCATGCGTCCACCCGAGCTGACAGGTTCATGACCGATCGGAGCCACATCCGGTCCGTGATCAGACCGTCAGCCTGGCGGCGCCGTGGCGGTGAGGCTGCGGCCTGTCAGGGAGCGGACCATCGGACTCGCGCAGACTGCCGCGCCCCCGCGAGTATTTGATAGCCATGAATAACGCACAAGAAGCAGGACGGTTAGACGCCCTGCCGGCGGCGGTCTCACCCGAGGGGAGAGCCGCCGGCCGCACCAAGACCAGACACGACGAGGCAGTGATCCAGGCCGAGGTGCGGCGACTGGCCAGCGCACTCGGACCCTACGGGGTGTTGCGGCGGCACGCGCTGGCAAGTGCCGCTGGAGCGATGCAGTGGCGCGAGGGGGCGTTTGAGCGTGCGCTCCGGACGGCGGTCAGTTCCGGCGCGATAGAGCCTTTGCCCGAGGACTTCTACAAACTCAGTGACCCCTGGTCGACAGGGACTGGACGGTCGCAGGACGACCGCTGACGGTCCCCGGCTCCATCCCGTCGCGGGTCACATATCGCTCCACCGTGGGGTTGACGCCGATGTAGGCGATTGCCACGTGCGAGTGATGGTCGAGGCGGAGCCGTGCGATTTGGTTTGACTTGTACCGGCCCTGAGCGTACGCCGGTTCACCCGCCGTCCATCGTCTTCGCTCCAAGCTACCGCTGCCATTGACCGGCGTAAGCGTGTCGTTTGTTCTATGGCTACGCGGGCGGTCAGGCCCCTGACTAGCACGCAATCAGGCGGGCGTGTGCGCGGCGATACCTCCTCGTCGTGGTGACGATTACCCCCAGCCGCCAGCGATCTCGCAAACAGCTTGGGGCTGGGGTGTCGGTTTCGCGCGACGCGTGGGTTCGACTGGGCACCTGCAGCGCCACGGCGGCGCTGTTACAGATCGACGGCACCTTGATTACTGTCGCGCTGCCCTCCGTTGGTCGCGGCTGGGCGTCAGCCGGTCATCAACGTCGCTGATTCTCGGGGCGTATTTCGCCGCGTATGCCATCGCGCTGTTGCCCGGCGGTGCTCTCGGCCAGCCGGACCGCTCGGACGTGCTCCGCCGTGCGCGTTGGGCTCGATGGTCCAGCAGCTTGGTCTTCACGCCGACGTTCTCTCCCGATGCTCTGGGGCGGGAGGTGATGTCCCGCTACACCTCCAACGAGCTGACCGGCGGGCGCGCGGTGTGCCAGTCCGGCGGCTCGCCGAGGAGCACGAAATATCGGTTCCTGTCCGTCGCGAGCTTTCCGCGCTCGGTGAGCGATCGGATCGCGGTGGTGGTCGTCGGGCGCTGCGCGCCGATGATCTGCGAGAGCATCTCGTGCGTGAGTCTGAACGGCACGACCGTCCCCTCTGGGGTCACGCGCCCCCACAGACTGGCGATGTGCCACAGCCCGGCCAATAGCCTGTCCTGCACCCGGATGAAATGCTGCATGGCCATCAGGTAGGCCAGGGAGCGGGCCCGGCGCAACAGCCTGCCGGAAATCGCTGAAGAGAGCTCCGGCCAGCGACCGATCGTCGCGGTCACGCGAGCGTCGAGAAGCGCCACCCGTGCTTCGGACAGCACGCGCCAGTCGGTGGTGGCCGGCAGCACGGTGGGGATCAGGTCATCCTCCCACGGGCGAAGGATGTCTGTGGGACCGACAAGCTCGGCGGAGGACACGCTTCCAAGGCGCAGTCTCCGGACCATCAGCCCGCTGACCAGCATCAGACCAGTCGCGCCACGGTCGATCGTCGGGGGCTGCCACACGCCCTTCGGCACGCGAAATACCCTCGCGCGCACGAGGTCGGTTGCTAGGCGCCGAGCCTGGTGGTCCATGTTCTCCCCGAGGTCGGGATCGAACTCGAGCAGTTTGACGACCGGCGCGTTGGTGTTGATGTCCACCCGAGCGTGACTACCCGCGGAAACGGGCGAGCACTCCTCTTGCTCCAGGATTCATCCCCGTACGGAGGTGGGACTCCCATTGTCCTGACGGGCATCGATGGCAGGGCCTAACTTGCGCGCCCCGGCCCGGGGAGAGGTGAGGGAGGCCCGGACCGGGCGCGCGGGCGGATTGCAGGCTGCGACTGCTTTCCGCCGATGGTCGAGCCTGCTCAGGCTCGGGCCATCCGTTTGAGGCGGGCCAACGCGACCCCTCCTCCGACGGCGGCGATCGCTCCAGCGGCCAGAGCGCGGCGAGCCCATCCGTTTCCTGCGGCCGAAGGCTGCCGCGAGTAGACCTGCTCGGGGTGATCGGTCGCCGGCCCGTTTGGACCCTCGCGCACCGCCATCTGCATGACCTGGGCGAGGTGCAAGGCACGGCGATCGCTGCCATGGGCGATCTGAGAACGGCAGCTGAAACCGTCGGTCACGACCAGGGTATGGCGGGACGCACTGCGGACGGCCGGGAGCAAAACCCGCTCTCCAGCCTTGATCGAGACCTCGTAATGCTCGCCACGCTCATACCCGAAGGATCCGGCAAGGCCACAGCACCCGTCATCGAGCACTGCGTACTGCAGTCCTAGCCGATCCAGGACGGTAACGTCGGCGTCGGTGTCGCTCGTCGCGCGCTGATGACAGTGGAAGTGCACCAGCGCGCTGCGCTCCAACCTCGGTATCTCCCAGCCCCCGGCGTGCTTGCTCAGAAATTCGCCGAACGTCAGCGTCTGGCGGGCCAGCCGTTTCGCGTCCTGGTCGTCGGGGAGCATGTTGAGCAGCTCGTTGCGGAACACCGCACCGCAGCTTGGCTCCAACGTGATGACCGGTGTACCTGCACGGATCTCGTCGCGGATCCCATCGAGCACTCCGGTGAGCAGGTGCCTGGCAAGCGTGAGCATGCCGTAGTCGTACAGCGGCCGGCCGCAGCACATCGGCGCTTCGGGCACGACCACCTCAAAGCCGGCGGCTTCGAGCACCTCGGTGGCGGCGATCGCGACTTCGGGGTGGAAGTGATCGTTGAACGTGTCGGGCCACAGCAACACGCGCCGCGGGGTGCCTGCGTTGAGGTGCGGCGAGGCGTTCGTCGAGCTCGGTCCAGCGGCTGCGTGGCCACGCTCGCGAAACCACCCCTTGAAGGTGACCGGGGCGAACGGCGGCATCGTGCGCTCCGGGGCGATGCCCGCGATCCGCTTGCCGATCGCCGCGAACGGCTGGCGCTGGGTGAGCGCGTTGGCGAGCCACGGTGCCCGCGCCGCGAGCTGCGCCTCCCAGCGGATGAGGCCCAGCGCGTATGCCTGGCGCGGACGCAGGCGCCGTGAGTAGTAATGCGACAGGAACTCGGCCTTGTAGGTCGCCATGTCAACCCGCACCGGACATTCGTGCAGGCACCCCTTGCACGCCAGGCAGAGGTCTAGTGCCTCGCGGACCTCCTCGTTTCGCCAGCCGTCCTCGCCAAGGGGCGACTCCTCGCGCATCATCTCGAACAGCAGCCTGGCGCGCCCCCGGGTGGAGTGCTTCTCCTCGAGCGTCACCTGGTAGCTGGGACACATCACCGAGTCTTGGTCGCGGCAGGCTCCAACCCCGAAGCAGCGCTCCGCCGCAGCGGCGAAGCTGCCGCCGTCGGAGGGGTACTGAAACACCGCGTCCACTGCCCGGGTGTGATACGACGGGTCCATCCTCAGATTGGTGTCCAGCGGGTAGGGGTCGACGACCTTGCCGGGGTTCATCCTCCAGTCCGGATCCCAGATCTGCTTGAACTCGCGAAACGCCCGTACGAGCTCTGATCCGAACATCTTGGGCAGCAGCTCGGCCCGGGCCTGCCCGTCGCCGTGCTCGCCGGACAGCGACCCACCGTACGCGGCGACGAGATCGCCGGCGTCCTCCATGAATGCGCGATAGTTCCGCACGCCGTCCTGTGTGAGGAAATCCCAGTCGATCCGGGTGTGCACGCAGCCGTGGCCGATGTGGCCGTAGTAGCAGGCGATCTTGCGCCCGTGCTTCTCGCACAGTCGCTCGAGGTCCCGCAGGTAGTCCCCCGTCCGTTCGGGCGGAACGGCGGCGTCCTCCCACGACGGCCAGCCGGGGTGCTCGCCGGGGACCTTGCTGTTGCCGACGCCGCCTTCGCGCATCTCCCAGACCTGCTTGATCTGGCCTTCATCGTCGTAGATCCGCACGTCGTGATGAGGACCGACATCACCGCGCCTCACAGCGTCGGCGAAGCGCTCGGCCTGCTCCTCGGCCTCGGCCTGCGCGTCCGCGCCGAACTCGACCAGAAGCCAGCCGCCGCCGTCCGGCAGTAGATCCGGGTGGCGCTTGAAGCCCTTGCGAAGTTCGTTCTCCACGAGCTGACGGTCGAAGGTCTCGAGCCCGATCGGGTCGAACTCCATCACCGCCGGTACCTGATCGGCGGCCGTGGGACAGTCGTCGTAGCCGGCCAGCACGAGCGAGCGGTGGGGCGGGCTGTGGATCAGCTTGCAGCAGGCCTCGAGCACCAGCGCGCACGTGGCCTCGCTGCCGACCACCGCCGCGGCCAGGTTGAAGCCCTGCTCCGGCAGGAGCCTGTCGAGGTTGTAGCCGGAGATCCGCCTGGGTATCTGAGGGAACCGCTCGCGGATCAGCTCGGCATAGCGGTCGCGCAGGTCGCGCAGATCGGAGTACAGCTCCCCGACTCTCCCGCCCGCCTCGATCGTTCGCGCCAGCTCCTCATCGCTGACCGAGCTCGGAAGGGTTACGCGGGTGCCGTCCGAGAGCACGACGTCGAGCGACTCGATGTTGTCGGCAGTCACGCCGGCCATGATCGAATGCGTGCCGCAGGAGTTGTTGCCGATCATGCCGCCGAGCGTGCAGCGACTGTGGGTGGCGGGATCTGGGCCGAAAGTCAGCGTGTGCGTCTCGGCCGCGCTGCGCAGCCAGTCGAGCACCACCCCTGGCTGCACGCGGGCGAACCGCCGCTCGGGGTCGAGCTCGACGATCTTGTTCATGTATTTGGAGAAGTCGAACAGCACGACCTCGTTGACGGTCTGTCCGGCGAGGCCCGTCCCGCAGCCGCGCGCTCCAAAGGGCGCGCCATAGCCCTTGCCGATCTCGACCGCGCTGATGACGTCTGCGGCGTCGCGGGGGATCACGACACCGAGCGGCGGCTGCCGGTACACCGACGCATCGTTGGCGTACAGAGCGCGAGTTCCCGGCGAGAAGCGGACCTCGCCACGCAGCTCCCGGGAGAGCTCGCGGGCAAGTCCCCGCACATCGATGTCGCTCCGCTCGTGCTGACGCGCCGAGGCGGTCTTGCTCACTACAGCCATCTGGTCATCGCTCCTCTGTCAATTGGCAACCCCGTCGATCCCCGCTGCCAGCGCGAGCGCGAGCAGCGGGGCCCGTCGAGTTGGCGGGCCGGGACCAAGTGGCGCTCAGGGGTCAAGGGCCGACATCCTGCTGGACCGAGCGGGTCTCGCCCATTGGCAGCACCGTGCGCCGGAACGTCCGGTTGCACACGATCGCCGCCGAGGTGTACCAGGCCAGCGCGGCCGTGGCGATTCCGAACGCCCCGCCGAGGTGGTAGAGATCGGTGGACCCCATCGCCTTCCCAAGGCCGAGGAGGAGGAACGCCGCGACCAGGGTCAGAAACACAAACTGCACGGCGATGCTGACTCGGAACGAGGCGATCCACATGTAAAAGCTGAATGCCGCCCAAGAGAGCAGGTACAACCCCAGCGCGGCACCCTGGTCCGAGGCCGGTATCTGCTTCAGGAAGATGTCCTCCAAGAGGAAGAAGGAGATCCAGAACGCGCCGTATGAGGTGAAAGCAACCCCCGCGAAGGTGTCATTCTTCATGAACGACCACATGCCGGCGAGTAGCTGCGCGAGCCCGCCATAGGCGAGCGCCAGGGCGCCGACCATCGGCAACGCCTTGCTGGTCACGATCCCAGCGTTGATGAAGCTGAGAGCCATCGTGGTCAGGGCGAACCCTGCGAGACCCAGGGGTGCGGGCTCGGCAATGAACCGTGCCGGCCCGACCTGCTCGGTTTTGACGCCCCGCTGCGGTCCGTTGTGGCGCGCCGTGGTCGCCGCTTCGGTGTAGGTAGCCATGGCTTACCTCCTTCTAGCTTGACTGCGTTGGCAGGTTCCTCACCTCGCCACACGTCTCACGCATCGCCGTTCTCATGACCGTCAGCGCCGGGCAAGCGCTCGACGACGCGGTCCTTGGCTCGTACCAGCACCCCGGCCGGGCTGGTTTCGTAGGCGATCTCGCGCGCCAGCACCCGCGACATGGTCAGCGCGATCCGCTCGCGGTTGGGTTCCCCGCGCGCCAGTCCCCACGCCACCCCCTTGGCATGCTCAGGGTTGATCGTCGGCGTCATCGGCATCTCGTTCGGGTCGACGGTCGCTTCGATAAGCGCCGGTCCGTGCGCGGCCAGGGCTTCGCTGAGCTGATCGCCGACCCGCGCCGGATCCTCGATCCGCACGCCCGGGATCCCGCATGCCTCAGCGACCTTGACGAAGTCGACCGGCGCGAGCTCGACGCCGTACTGCGGGTTGCCGAGGAACGCCATCTGCTCCCACTTGATCAGCCCCAACACGTCGTTGCGCATCACCACCACCTTCACCGGCAGACCATGCTGTGCGAGGGTGGCGAGCTCGCCCATCATCATGGTCAGCGAGCCGTCGCCGGTGAGCGCCACCACGGGACGGTCTGGATAGGCCACCTGTGCGCCGATCGCGTACGGCAGCGCGGCCATCATCGAGCACATCGTGCCGCTGAAGGAGAACAACTGGCCACGGCGCAGCTCGGTGCGTGCCGCCCACGTGGTGACCGTGCCCGAGTCGCCGCAGAGGATTGCTCGCTCAGGGAGGGCCCGGCCGAGGTGGTAGGCGATCGCGTCGGGGGCGATCGGGGGCTCGTGCGGCTCGGCACGCTGGGCCTGGAGCGCACGCCAGTCGTGCATCTCCGCCTGCGCCCGCTCGAGAAACGAGCGGTCCTGGCGGTGCTCCAATAGGGGCAGCAGCTCTGAGAGGGTGAGCTTTGCATCGCCGGCCAGTCCCACGTGCAGCGGGTAGCGCAGGCCGAGCCGCTCGGGACGGTCGTCGATCTGCACCCCCACCGCCGACCCCGGAGCGGGGAGAAACTCGATGTAGGGGCTCGAGCTGCCGACGATCAGGATCGAGTCACACCCCTTGAGCGCGTTCTGAGCCGGGCGCGTGCCCACCATTGCGTAGCCGCCGAGGCAGTAGGGACTGTCGTCGGGGACGGCGTCCTTACCAAGCATGGCTTTGACGATCGGCGCGCCCAGCTTCTCGGCCGCCTGCTCCACCTCTTCGCCGGCGCCGCGTGCGCCCGCTCCGATGAAGATCACGGTGCGCGAGCCCTGTGACAGCGCCGTTGCGGCTCGCTCGAGCCGGTCGCGGGGCGGCAGGCGGCGTCCGTCGAGAGCGGTCACCGCGGTGTGCCCCTCGATGTTCTTGATCGACCGGTCGCCGGTGACCGCCTCGCCGGACTGGATGTCGATCGGGATCGCGATCGCCGCCGGACCGCGCTGCGCGATCGCCGAGCGCACGGCCATGTCGACCACCGGCAGGACGTGAGCCTCGCCCATCACGCGCTGGCTGTAGACACACGGATCGTTCAGCACAAAGTCGTGATTGATGTCCTGGAGATAGTGGGTCCCGATCACATCGTGGTAAGTCATCCCGGTGATCGCGACGACCGGTGACTGGTCGATCCGAGCGTCGTAAAGCCCGTTCATCAGGTGCACCGCTCCGGGAGCCGCCGTCGACAAACATGCGGCCGGGCGGCCGGTGAACTTGCCGTAGGCACAGGCGGCGAGCGCCGCCGTCTCCTCGTGACGCACATGAATGAACGTGATCCGGTCCGCGTGAGTACGGAGCGCTTCCATGACCCCGTTGATGCCGTCGCCGGGTAGACCGAAGACCACATCGATGCCCCACTCGATCAGCCGCTCGACCAGCTGATCCGATGCCGTCCGAGTACGAGCCATGTTCACTCCTCTGGTTCGGATGACCGCTATCGCTCTGAGTTCCGCGATACCCGAGGCAGCCGCGCGGCACCATCGGTTGTTAGTACACGGACAGTTGCGATCCCCTGCTCCGTCGCCGATCGAAATGACCCCGCCCGAGTCGGGGTACGTGTTCGGGAGATGCCCAATATGCAGCTCGTCCTCATGCTGCTCGTGGCCGCTTCGGCGCTCGCCGCCCTCGCCCGGTGGCTCACGGTTCCCTACCCGGTGATGCTGGTCATCGGTGGAGCCGTGCTCGCGGCCATCCCGGGCGTGCCGGCCGTGGCAATCACCCCCAACGTCGTGTTCCTGGTCTTCCTCCCTCCGCTGCTCTACTCGGCCGCCCTGTCCACGTCATTCGCGGAACTGCGCCACAGCGCCGGTCCGACCACCCTCCTCGCCGTCGGACTTGTGCTGGCCACGGTCCTCGCCGTGGCGGCAGTTGCCCACCTCCTGATCGGACTCTCGTGGCCCGTTTCGTTCATGCTCGGCGCGATCCTCGGCGCCACCGACCCGGTTTCGGCGACGGCGACTATCCGCCGCCTGGGAGCTTCCCAGCGCATCGCGACCCTGCTCGAGGGAGAGGCGCTCGTCAACGACGGCACCGCGCTTACCGCATTTTCAAGGTGGCGCTGGCCGCGGCCGGCGCCCACTCGTTCTCGCTGGGACACGGCGCACTGCAGTTCGTCGCGGTCAGCGTCGGCGGGATCCTGATCGGCGCAGGGGTAGGAGCACTCTCGTCATTCACTTGCCGTCACCTCGACGATCCGAACCTCGAGACCGCGATCGGCGTATTGACGGCGTACGCCGCATACATCGCCGCCGACAGGGTCGGCGCGTCAGGCGTGCTCGGGGCCGTCGCCGCCGGAGTGCTCATGTCGTACCGATCGACAGAGATCTTCTCCCCGGGATCCCGGCTGCGAAGCTACGCGTTCTGGGAGGTCGCCGGGTTCATCCTTCAACGCGCTCCTGTTCCTGCTCGTTGGCCTCCAGCTCCGCTCAGCGTTGAGCGGCATCCGGGGAGCGAACCCAGGAGCGCTCGCGTGGGAGGCTGCGGTGGTCGTGGTCGTCGTATTCAGCGTGCGGTTGCTGTGGATGCACGTGCTGTCCGGCGCCGTGGGCACGGTCGCCCCCCGGCTCGGCGCCGAACGGCGGACCGATCGCCGCGAACAGCTCGTGCTGGGCTGGGGCGGGATGCGCGGGGCGCTGTCGATCGCAGCAGCGCTTTCGCTGCCCTTCGCGCAGCGCGGCCGCGGGGTGGTGATCTTTCTGGCCTTCGCCGTGACGTTTGCGACGTTGGTGGCCCCGGGGCTCACGCTGGCCACGCTGATCCGTCGCGTCGGGCTGGGGCAGAGCGAGAATCGCCTGCGCCAAGCCGCTGACGCACGGCTCCGAGTCGCCCGCGCGGCGCTCTCGCAGCTCGACCGGATTGGCGAGGACGGCGGCGTCTCCGAGCGAACGCTCGCCCGCGTGCGCGATCTGTACGAGACGCGGGCCGGCGCGCTGGAGGCTCGCCTCGGCGATCAACACGGCCGCGACAGCGCCACGCGGATGGACGAGGAGTGTCGCGTGCGTGGCAAGCTGATGCGGGCGCAGCGAGAGGCGCTGCGACGGCTCCGTGCCGAGCGCGCCGCGCCGGCCGAGTTGCTGCTCGAGATCGAGCGCGACCTGGACCTCGAAGCCTCGCGGCTGCGCGCGGGCTAGTGGCCCTCCCCGAGTTGGTTAGGACGATGACCATCGCGATCCCCGTGGCGATGCTTCGGGTAGCCGCCCGATAGATGAACTTCCTTAGAGAGGCATTCTCGGGGAACCACCGGTTCGTACTGCGCCTGGCGCTGATCGCCGCGCTGGGGGGTTTCCTGTTCGGCTATGACACCGGCGTGATCTCCGGGGCGCTTCTGTACATCAACCACGCGCTGCACGCGACCAAGTTCGAGCAGCAGGCCTTCGTCGGATCCCTGCTCATCGGCGCGGTCGTGGGTGCGATTCTCTCGGGGTTCTCAGCCGACGCGCTGGCCCGCCGTCGCACGAAGATCATCTCCGGCGCCGTCTATGTGGTCGGGGCACTGGGCTCCGCCTTCTCCCAGGATCCCACCCAGCTGATCATCGCTCGGTTCGTCCTCGGCATCGCTGTGGGCACCGCCTCGTTCGTCTCCCCTATGTACATCTCCGAACTCGCCCCGAAGCGCATCCGGGGCGGCGTGACCTCGTTCAACCAGCTGATGATCGTGCTCGGGATCCTCGGTGCGTACATCGTCAACTGGGCGCTGAAGGGGGTCGCCAACGAGTGGCGCTGGATGCTCGGACTGGGCGCCGTTCCGGGTCTGGCGCTCGCGATCGGAATGTACTTCCAGCCGTTCTCGCCCCGGTGGCTGGTCGAGCACGGACGAACTGATGAGGCGCGCGATGTTCTGTCCCGCGCGCGCTCCAGCGACGACGAAGTCAAGGTCGAGCTCGAAGAGATCCAGCAGGAGGCCAGGCGCGAGGGCGGCATCCGCGACCTGTGGCGGCCGGGTGTGCGCGCGATGGTCCTAGTCGGCCTCACCCTCGCCATCGCCCAGCAGCTGATCGGGGTGAACACGGTCATCTACTACGCACCGACGATCCTCAAGTCCACCGGGCTGAGCACCGGTAGCGCGATCACCCAGGCCCTATCAGTGGGCATAACCAACGTCATCTTCACGATCGTCGCGATACTCGTCCTGGACCGCGTCGGTCGGCGACTGCTGCTGATCATCGGGACCGCCGGCTGCATTGTCTCCCTGGGCCTGCTTGGCGCGTTCTTCGCCAGCGGGTCGCTACAGCACAGTGTGCCGTGGCTCGCGCTGGTCTGCCTGATCGCCTACATCGCATCGTTCGCCGTCGGCCTCGGACCAGTGTTCTGGCTAATGATCTCCGAGATCTTCCCGCTGCGCGTGCGCAGCCCCGCGATGAGCGTCTCCACGGTGGCCAACTGGTCTTCGAACTTTCTCGTCTCCACCTTCTTCCTGTCGCTGGTCGGAGCGATCACACGGGAGGGCACCTTCTGGCTGTACGGCGCGTTTGGCGTGCTCGCCCTGGCCTTCTTCGTGACCAGGCTGCCGGAGACCAAGGACCGCTCGCTGGAGGAGATCGCACAGGAGATCTCGACAGAGCCCAGCCAGAAGGCGGCGTAGGCAAGGCGTGCGACCCGACCGGAAGCGACCGTGAAGAGCCTCGTATCGGCACTGCCGAAAGGGCGCGCGCTCGTCGCTCTCGACTTCCTGCTGGTGATGTGGGTCGCCGGATGCGTGTGGTTGGGAGTCGCGCTGGGCCAGCAGGTCAGCGGCCTGCGGCGACTGAGCGGGACGGTTTCCCAAGTCGGCACCGCGGTGCAGCGGAGCGGTCATGTGCTCTCGACTTTCGGCGGCCTCCCGCTGGTCGGCCAGCGGGTCGGCCAGACCGCCACGCAAATCGAGCGAGCGGGTCAGGGCGCCGTGCAGAGCGCGCGTGTGAGCCGGCAGAGCGCGGCCCATCTGAGCTGGCTGCTGGCGCTGGCGATCGCGCTGATTCCGTCGACGCCGGTACTGGGACTGTACCTCCCCCTTCGAGTCATCGCGATCCGAGAGCGGCGCGCGCTGAGACGGCTGTGGCGCGTGCACTCCACGGATCCCGAATTCCGTCAACTGTTGGCGCGGCGAGCGTTGACCGCGCTCCCGTACACCCGGCTGGCCCGAGTAGCACCACCTGACCCCTGGAACGCCTTCACGGTGGGCCGCTACGACGCGCTCGCGCAAGCCGAGCTCGATCGTTGGGGGGTCGAGCGCCCCGCATCACCGCCAACCCGACCAAGCCGTCGCTCCATGCAGCACAAGACAGGGTGACGTGCCGGCAGCAGCATCCGTCAGCGGGTTCTGGCGGCGTCTGGCCACACTAGTCTGCCGGGCCCGCTGGGCCGTGGCCGCGTTTTGGATCCTGGCCACGGCCAGTGCCATCGTCTGGCTTCCTTCAATTGGGCAGAATGGTGCAGGCGCGCTGGCGGCATTGGCCCCCAAACACGCGTCGGCGCTCAAGGCCGAGCTGGAGTCGGCGACCGCGTTCGCGTTTCCGCTGCTGTCCCGGACGGTGATCGTCCAGCGAGATCCGCACGGCCTGCCGGCCAAACAGGAGCTGCAGGCTGTGCGCCTGGCGGCCGCCCTCACCGCGCAACGGGTGCGCGGCTACCGGGACATCCTGGGCGCCCTCACTGTGACCAACGCGCTCGGCGGTCCACCGTTTGCCCGCGAGCATTCCACCACGGTGCTGACCTACCTGTTCTTCACGCCGCACGACAGCGCGGCCAGGCGCACCACGATCGCCCAAAGGCTGGTACGCCAGCACGTTTCCGGGCCGCCCGATGGCGTGGCCGGCGTGACCGGTGAGGCACCAGCCCACGTCGAGCAGTCGAACGTGATCACGAATCATCTCGCGGCGGTCGAACTCGTGACCGTGCTACTGGTCGCGCTCGTGCTCGCCGTGCGCTTTCGCTCGGTCGGCGCCCCGCTAGTGGCGCTGGCCACAGTCGGCGTCTCGTTCGTGCTGGCAAGCCACGTGATCGCGTGGATCGGTGACGCCGCAGGGCTACCGGTGCCGCGGGAAGTGGAACCGGTGATGGTAGTTCTGATCCTGGGAGTGGTGACGGATTACTCGGTGTTCTTCCTGGCTCGTTTTCGCGGCTCGATCGAAGCCGGCCAGTCGCCTCTGGCCGCGGCCGAGCACACCGCGTCGACGGTTTCTCCCATCGTGTTTGTGGCAGGGCTGACCGTGGCCGCCGCGACCGCCGCGCTGTTGATCGCACATCTGTCGTTCTTTCGCACCTTCGGCCCGGGGCTGGCCGCGACCGTGCTCATCTGCCTGATCGTGGTGCTTACGCTCATCCCCGCGACTCTGGCCTGCTTCGGCAAGGCACTGTTCTGGCCCTGGCCTCCCAGACGGCCTCCTGGACCGGCCCGGAGCCGTGCCCGGCAGGCGGGAGCGCGAACGGTCAGCTTCGCCTGCCAGCATCCTTGGACGGCGACCCTGGCGTGCCTCGCCGTGATCGGCGCCGGCGCGTCCGGGCTGTACGCCCTCCGGCTGTCCAACCCGGTGGTCAAGGGCCTGCCCTCTGGAGCAAGGGCCCGCAGCGCATATCGGGCGGCGACCAAGGCATTCGCGCCCGGAGTGCTCTCCCCCACCGTGGTGCTCGTCAATGGCCGTGGGGTCGCCAAGCGGCGAGCGGCGCTGTCGCGCCTGCAGTCGCTGATCGCCAGTCAGCCGGGAGTCGCACTGACGCTCGGGCCGGGGAACAACCCCCTCCGGATCTCCTTTCATGCGGCGCTGGCCAAAGACGGCAACGCCGCGCGGTACTTCATCGTGCTGAAGACCGACCCGCTAGGAGCACAGGCGATCTCGAGCTTGCGCCACCTGGAGGCGATGATGCCTTCGCTACTGAAGCACACCGGTCTGGCCGGCGCCCACGTGCTCTACGCCGGTGACACGGCGCTGTCGGCCGAGACCATCAACGCCACGCTCGCCGATCTTGGCCGAATCGCGCCGGCGTCGCTGGGAGTGATGCTGCTGATCCTGATCGTTTACCTGCGTGCGCTTGTCGCGCCGCTTTACCTGCTCGCCGCCAGCACGCTGAGCTTCGCCGCCGCACTCGGGATCGGGGTGTACGTATTTCAGGGACTGCTCGGAGAAGGGGGTGTGGCCTTCTTCGTCCCCTTCATCGCTGCGGTCCTGCTGGTCTCGTTGGGCTCGGATTACAACGTATTCTTGATCGGCAACATCTGGTCGGAGGCCCGCCACCGAAGTCTCCCCGACGCGGTCACGATCGCCGGTTCACGAACGGCCATAGCGATCACGCTGGCTGGTCTGATCCTCGCCGCGAGCTTCGGGGTGCTGGCGATCATCCCCCTGGAGGAGTTTCGCCAGATCGCCCTGATCATGACCGTCGGGCTGTTGATCGATACGGTGCTGGTCCGCACGATCCTCGTGCCCGCGCTGGTCACGATCGTCGGCACCAGGAGCAGCTGGCCAAGCAAACACTTGCACGCGGCGGATCGCTCGAGCACTCGACCTCGGCGGGCCCGCGTTCGGCCCCTGCCCTGAGCCCAGCGCTTACGGCGATACCGGTGGCTCCCGCACATACAGCGGATTGGAGACGATCCAGGTGCGCTCCCGTGGACCTGTTTGGATGCTCGCCTGGAGCCGGTAGACGCCGGGGCGATCAACGTCATGGACCAGCCCATTCCCCTCGGTGTCCTGCACGCAGCGGCCGTCGCGGAACAGCCGCAGCCTGGCCGGCTGCGGAACTCGAGCCTGCAGTGTCCAGCGGCCAGGCCGAACCTCGCTGCCCATCTCGGCCCTACCCCCGTCCGGGGCGACCGCCCAGAGGTCGAAACCTCGAGCAGGCGCGATCGCGTCCACAGCGAGATAGCAGCGCCCCTCACGCAGGGCGCCGTAGATAGCGCCCCGGTCGGCGCAGAGGTCGTGCGTGGGCGGATGGTCCAGCAGGACGTGCGTTCGTAACAACTTGAAGTAGCGCTCGTTCGGTAGCGGGGAGAGCACCCGGCCGGCGATCCGGAATCCACTCTGGTGGGCATCGAGGCCGCCGATCGCGGGCATTCGTCGCAGCGCGCACAGGCAGTCCCAACGCGCCAGGTTTTCGGCCGGCGGCCCGGCCATCATCAGCTCGGGCTGGCGCAAGAACCGCAGCGCGTCGATTGGGCTCTTCCAACGCTCGGCCGTATCAGTCAGCAGGCTCCACAGCTCGATCCCGCACGCCGGGCACTGCGTGAGCGCCGACCACGGATGCGGCCGGATGATCGTGGTTGACATCCGGCCACCTGCCGAGAACGGGTGAGCCGCGAAACCGAAGCCGCCGCCGGCTCGCACGCGCGCGCAGATCTCGACCTCGCTGAGACCACGATGATCGACCTCCTGCTCGATCCCGAACGCGAGCAGATGCCCGCGCTTGGTGGTGATCTCATGCCCGACGAGCAATAGGACGCCACCGTGCCAGCCCTCCAGGCCAAAGCGCGTGGCGGCCCGCGAATCGTGATCGGTCAGCAGCACGGCGTCGGCGCCGGCGGCCCCGGCGGCGTCGATGATCTCAGGCACGCTCGCGGTTCCGTCGGAGAACGTCGAGTGCACGTGCACCACGCACGCCAGGTCGTGGGGCGAGCCTCCGGCCGCCGGATGGCTAGTCCGCATCGGCGCCCGTACGTCCCACGCCGCCGACGCTGTTGGCGGGGCGCAACGGATCCTCATGTGCACGAGGCTCGGCCCGCCTGGTCTCGCTTCCCCAGCCGAGCGCGTCCCAGATCACGAGTAGTGCGGCGCCAAGCAGCGCGCCGATCGCGTCGAGCGCGAGCCGCCGGATCAGCGTGTCGTAGGTGACGTGGATCTGCGCATTCAGCAGCCGGTTGGCGACCCAGACGTAGATCTCGTAGAAGATCCCCGCGCTGAACCCGAAGCTGAAGCCGGTGAGGGCGATCGCGAGTCGCGTACGGATGCCTCGATCGCGGGAGAAGTCGGGGACTGCGCGCAGGCGGATCAGCACCAGGTACACCGTCGTCGCCGCGGCGATCGAGACGATCAGGCGCACCGCGTGCTCGTAGCCGGAGACGGTGGAGAACGCCGTGGAGACGTCTCCCCAGGCCTGGAACGCCATCGCCAGCGCGAAGCCGGCGTCAAATGGACGCGGCGTTCTCATGACGCGCGGAACCAGCGCGGCGAGGAAGGTGAGCGCGAACCGCGCGCTCTGCTCCCAGTGAAACCGCGAAAGCGAGTAGAGGAAGCCGACCGCGAAGCTGATCCGCAGCACGTCTGCCAGCACGGTCAGCAGCGGCACCCAGGCGGGCGTGTGCCAGCGGCCGCTGGCCGCATGCCGTTCGGGCCGGAGCCGCCGGCTCAGCGTCGC
Organism: uncultured Solirubrobacterales bacterium; assembly: GCA_963796885.1. Lineage (GTDB taxonomy): Bacteria > Actinomycetota > Thermoleophilia > Solirubrobacterales > Solirubrobacteraceae > Palsa-465. Next base: position 109,090 of record CAWCNP010000012.1, on the reverse strand, counting down.
CCCGATGCTCGCGATCGGGTCAGAGACGGCCTCGCCCGGTGGCTCCGCGCCCCAGCCTGGCACCCGGCGGGTATCCCAGCCGGCCCGGTCCCAGATCATGATCAGCATGCCGGCAAGCAGCGAACCGAGGGCGTCGTCAGTCAGATCTCCGATCGTGTCGCCATAGCTGGCGTACAGATGCGCTCCGAGGTGGTTGTCGGCGAACCACTCGTAGAGCTCGTAGATCCCGCCGACGGCGAGCCCAAAGGCCAACGTGATGAGGATCATCGCCACCCGGCGGTGGACCCCGCTCTCCGCGGCGAGATCAGGCACGACGGCGACTCTCACCAGCAGCAGATACAAGAGGGCCGCCGTCCCGCACGGCAGGATGAAATGGACGATTTTGTCATACCCGTAAATACCGTTGAACAGGCCGAACACGTTTCCCCAGGCCTGAAACGACATCCCGCAGATGAACGCTAAATCGAAGGGCCGCGGGACGTCCAACGCGCGCGGCACCAGCACCAGTAGAAAAGTCAGCACCATCCGGAACGACTGCTCCCGAGGACCGATCGCCAGCGTGGCGATCGCTCCCGCCAGCAGCGTCAGCCTGAGCACGTCGAGCGGGTCGCGGATCCAGCGCCCCCAGTCGCCGATCAACCATCGCGGCAGCGGCAGTGACTGGCGTCGGCGCACCCCGGTACTCATCGCTCGGGGGTGCTTCCGGGGTACTGGGCCAGCGTCACCCTGACCGTTCGCTGCGATCCATCGCGCTGGACGAGCGCAACCGGCACCGTCTGCCCGGGCTTCAGCCTCGCCAGCACCACGCCGATCGTGGCGGCGTTGCTTGCCGCCTGGCCGTCAAACGAGTTGATCGTGTCTCCGCGGACGATTCCGGCTCGGGCCTTCGGACTCCCCGACTGCACGGCTACCACCACGGCGCCGCTGGTCGCTCCGGTGGCGAGGTCGACCGCCCAGGTACGGGCGACCCGAGTTGACAACGTGACCGTGTTTGACGATTTGTCCGGCGATCTTGCTGACCAGCGAGCTGGGAATCGCGAACCCGATGCCCGCAGAGCAGCGCCTCCGCCCAGCTGTGGATCGGTCGCCGCCAGCGTCGGAATCCCCACCACCTTTCCTTGGAGGTCGACCAGGGCGCCGCCGCTGTTCCCGGGATTGATTGGGGCGCTCGTCTGGATCACGTCTGGGAGGACGACGCCATTGGGCTCGTTGACCGTTCGCCCCAACGCACTGATGATCCCGTTGGTCACCGAGCTGCGAAGCCCCAGCGGGTTGTCGAGCGCCAGCACTATGTCGCCAACCTGGAGGGAGTTTGACTGTACGAACGAGGCGCGGTGCAGTGAGGCGCCGCGAGCGCGGACGACGGCGAGATCATCCGCGACGAACTTGCCGACCAGTGTTGCACTGTCGCTGCGCCCCATGGCGTCAGTCACGCGCAGCGGTCTGCCACCGGCCACGACGTGGGCATCGGTGACGATATCTCCGCTGCCGTCGAACACGACACCGGAGCCGAGCCCCTGCGGCGTGGAAATCTGCACCATTGCGGGCGCGACGCGTTTGGTCACGCTGACGTAACTGCGCTGGAGACCGGCCGCCAGAACCGAGGAACCGCTCCTCGACGTGGCGCTCGCCGACGTAGCCGCTGCGTGAGAGGCGCTGCTGCCGCAGGCGGCCAGCCCAGCAGCCGAGATCACCGAGGTCACCAACATGACAGCTGTCCACAAACGACTCACGAGTCCTCTGTACCCGCCGTACGGGGCGCCCCGCCGCCAGGCGCTCCAATCGCGTTTGCGCTCAGCTCGGCCATATCCAGTCATTGGGCTTGTTGGGCCGAGGCGGCGGCACCGGCCACATCGCGCGGGTACGTTCGGCGGCTGCGAAGAAGGACTACGCCGGCAGCGGCAAGCGAGACCAGCATGATCAGAAAGCTCAGCTCGAGGCCCTGAGCACCGGCCATCGTGATCCCGCTGGGGTGGGTGCCAATCGGTGCCTGCCCAGGAGCGATGCCGGCGACCAGACTCGCCAGGCCGCCGAAGGTCAACGGCGCAAGCGCCTGCGCGACGGAGCGAAGCACGCCGCGGGTGCTCTCCGCACGTCCCCACAAGCCCGAGGGCATGATGTCAAGCCGCGCCGCGTCGAGCGGAGGATTGGCGGCCGCGAGCAGCGCCGCCCCGGCGATGTCAAACCACAGCGCCGGGGTGAGGCTGCCGATGATGAACCCCGGGACCAGCACGCAAGCGGCGCTCAGATAGCAGATCGCCGGGACCCAGATGCGCGCCTCCAGCAACCCGCGCCTCAGCATCAGATCGGTGACGCGCCCGCTGAGCACGGTGCCGATCAGCGCACCCGCGACGAGCAGGACCAGCATCAGCTCAGCCGTCAACTGTCCGACGCCGTAGTGACCGCGGATGAACAGGACGACGAAGGTCTGCAGGCCCGCGAAGAAGAAGTAGCCCAGCGAGGAGCTGATGATCAGCTGCACGTTGGTCGGGATCCGCAATATGTAGCGGACCGCCGACCCGATGCCCATCCGTCGCGGATTCTCCTCGAGGATCAGCCGAGGGTCTGGTTGCACTCCGCGCTCGCGCGCCAGCTGGTGCGCCAGCCCGGGCTCGTCCGGGTGCGCGCCGTCAGCCGGGTCTGCTCCGGTCTCGGCGTGTGGCTCGGAGCGATCGAACGCCTCTTCGACGTCGGTCATCCCCACGAGCAGCCGGCTCTGCCCGCCGCGCAGCGGCTCAGGGACCGTGCGCCACACGGTGCGCGCCAGCCAGAAGCCGGGGAGGGCGAGCAGCACGAACGCCGCCCTCCAGGAGATGGCGCTCGCCACCGTACCGCTGATGATGAAACCGGTGGCCGTGCCGACGATCTCTCCCCCGAGAATGTACGCGTAGACGCGGCCGCGCTCGGCAGCCGGAAAGTAGTCACCGGTCAGCGACGCGATCGCGGGTGCTGCGGTGGCGTTGACGGCGCCGAGGAACAGCCGGGCCAGCAGCAAGAACTCATAGCTGCCGGCAAAGGCGCCGACCAACGACGCGACGCTCCACAGTAGGACGCTGATCGCCAGCAGCGGGATGCGCTTGAAGCGGTCGACCAGAACGCCGCCCGGCAGCGCGAACAAAGCGCCCACCAGCAACGCGACGGAGCTCAGCAGTCCGATTCGTGCGTCACCGATGTGCAGCGCCTGTTCGAGCTGCGGGGCCGCGGCGCCAATCGTCGATGCATCTGCCCCACTGAGTGCCAGTACGCCCGCGAACAGGACGATCACGTGCGCGCGCGCCGGGCCTCCTACGCGCCTGAGCACCCCGCCTCGCAGATGCCCGCCGGCCCAGCCCAACCCCCGCCACAACGCCTGCGCGACGCGCCGCGAGGTGCTGCTGCCAGCCTCCTGAGGTTGGGTTGCGGTCTGTAACGAGGGCATGGTCCGATCGGCGCGTTCTCTCAGGGTCCGCTACCCGGATACAGAGCGCACGGCTCACGAGCTGTCAGCGCGCTCACGCAATTCGCGCTGACGGGCTCGTCTGGTAGCGCGAGCGTGGCTGCCCTGGCGGCGAGCGCGTCGTCAACGCCGAGCGAGCGTCTCGTCTCCCGCTACGACGAGGGCCAGCTGAAGGCCAGCGCCCACCAGGTAGATAAATGTCGCGGCGAACGAGCCAAGCGGCCACGCCACCCAGCCGGGAGTCTTGGCCAGCAAGGCCACGGCACCGACGGCCGCTCCGACCGCGATCCAGTCCAGCGCGCCGGCGATAATGCGATTGCGTCGACCGCCGATAGACCTGCGGTTGGCCAGGGGTCCCTGCGCGAGGAGGCCCAGCGCCGTGAAGCCGAAAACGGCTCCGGCGAGGAACAGGAACACCGCACCAACGCTGGGCTTGCCATGGGCGTCGATCAGCACCGCCCCCGAGCTCCAGATCGTGAGCGTGTACCCGTACGGCGCTGCGCTCGCGGCGACAATCGTCCCCAGGCCTGCTCTGACTGCGCTGGGGGTTTCTGTTCGGTCGCCGCGCTCGCTCATCTCGCCGTCGCTACTGCCGATGGGTGGTTCCGGAAGTGACCGGGACCTCTACAAGCGTGCTACCCACCGTCGACCGCACCTATTTGGGTGTGGTCGGCGCAGCCGCCGCCAACGGGCCGCGTGCCCGGATTTCGGTCAGCAGGCTGACGGACCGAGCACGAACCGCGTTGTCACGTAGACGAGCTGGATGGCTATGTCGCCGGGCGCGGCCGGCTGACGGCCGGGCGCTCGGATTTCTCGGCCTCCTGTTCGGCGCGCTCGCGCTCCTCCTCGATCCGGTCCGAGCTCTGAAGCTCCCGGCAGACGCGGCGGACAAGGAAGAACAGCGCCAGCGGGACGACCCAGATGCCGATTCGGAAGATGGTCAGCTGCGTGTTGTAGCTGAGGCCCCACAGCACGTAGATCCGATCGGCTGCTCCAAACGCGAAGATCAGGAACACCCAGGTCAGGAACGCCACGCCGAATGCGGTCCGGTTCGGAGCGTCGCGAGGTCGGTCGGCGAGGTTGTGGGCCCTACGATCGCCGGTCAGGCGGCGTTCCACCCACGGGAATGTCCCCAGCACGCCGAGCACGATCAGCGGGAACAGCACACCGCCCCAGAATGGATTGGGGATCACCGTGAAGTGGCCGATGGTCACGTCGAAGCTGGGCATCAGGCGCAGGGCGCCGATCAGCCAGCCGAGGTACCAGTCGGGCTGGGCGCCGTTGGTTCCCAGCCACGGCTCGAACGGGCCCCACTGCCAGATCGGATTGATCTGGACCAGCCCGGCGACCAGGAAGATGACCGCGACGGTGAAGAACATCAATGCCAGCGAGCGAGGGGTCTGTCCGGGGAACAGCGGGACTCCGATGATGCGGCGGTTGGTGTGCCGGCGGCTCTCTTTGAACTGGGTGTGGTGGCGGGCCATCACCAGCGCCAGGTGGACGGCGATCATCGTCGCGAGCAGCATCGGCAGCAGGAGCACGTGCATGATGTACATCCGCGACCAGAACTCCGGCGCGCCCGGGAATGGCGCGCCGAAGATGCCGAGCATCATCGGGCCTCCGATCACCGGAATCGACAGCCCGACCCCGTATCCGATCGCCAGTCCCATCCCCGAGAGCAGATCGTCGACCAGCGAGTAGCCGAGGTAGCCCTCGAGCAAGGCGGTGAACAGCAGGGTCAGGCCGACGATCCAGGTCAGCTCGCGCGGCTTGCGGTACGCGCCGGTGAAGAACACGCGCATCAGGTGCATGACGATCGCGACGACGAAGATGTCGGCCGCCCAGTGGTGGGCCTGGCGGATCAGCAGGCCGGCCTTGTGGCTGAAGCAGATGTCCAGCACCGACTTGTAGGCGACGCTCATCGACTGGCCGTCCAGCGGCGCGTACGGGCCGTGATAGACGGTCTTGGCCGTGCTGGGGTCGAAGAACACCGCCAGGTAGATCCCGGTCGCGATCAGGACGATGAACGAGTACAGCGCGATCTCACCGAGCAGGAACGACCAGTGGTCCGGAAACAGGTAGCGCAACCCCTTTCGTAGCAGCGGGGCCGCGGCGGTCCGCTCATCGACGAACCGGACCGGATCGAGCATCGGATCGCTCATTCCGGCCGCTCTCTGACGTTCCACCAGGACGGCCCTACTCGGGCGGAGAAGTTGCCCGCTGCGCGCAGGTGTCCTGCGGCATCGATCATCAGCGGCAGCTGCGGCAGCGGCCGCCCCGCCGGCCCGTACAGGACGGTCCCGCCGGTGAACGGATCGAAGGTGGAGTAATGGCACGGGCACACCAGCGCCGGCTCTGGCTCGACCACCGGGAACGTCGGCTTGCGGTACAGCGCGACCGCGCAGCCGGCGTGCGTGCAGATCTTGGAGAAGGCGAGGATTCCGTACGGCGCCCAATCCGCCCGAGCCGCCGGCAGCTTGAGCTGCACCGGGTCAACCCGGATCACCACCAGCGGGGAGCCGATCTGTTCCGGGTCGGCGCCTTCCGGAAAGGCCGTGTAGAAGGTCTGCTGCTCGACATCGGCGGCGATCAGCGGAGCCCCCGACTCGTCGACCAGCCGTACGCCGGGGCGCCAGGCGGTGCGGTCAAGTGGCGCCGTGTCCCAGAACGGACCGAGCGAGAGAACCGGCGTCAGCGCCGCGGCACCAAGCGCTCCTCCGGTCGCCGCGCCAGCGGTTAGCAGCAGCCGTTTGCGGGTGATGCGGCTCCCGCTCTCGTGGACGATCTCCGCCACCTCCTGCTGCTGCTCGGGGTGCTCCTGCGGATAATCGTCCTCCAGTTCTTCGGTGACCACCAGGCGCTTGGCCACCACGGTCAACGCCCCGCCGATGAACGCCAGGCACATGGCCAGGCAGATCCCCAGCAGCTCGTTGGGAAGCTGGGAGGGACTGAATTCGGCGTAGGTGACGATGAACCCGATCGCGAACAGCACGGCGATGCCCAGCAGCACGAGCACGACCGTCTCGGCGCGCCGCTGAGGGGTGCCCTCCGGAACGATCCGCTCACCCTGGTCATCGGCCGCCTCCTCGGTGCGGCGACGCAGCAGCCGTCCGACTAGCAACGTCAACAGCGCCACGAGCCACTTTCCCAGCCGCTTCATCGGCGCATCCTCCTTCCCACCAGCAGACAGGCGATCAGCAGCAGCGGCGCGGCGATCCACCAGGCGACGAGGCCCTCCGGGATCGGGCCGAGGTTGCCGATCCCCCAGCCGCCGCGGTTGTCCGGATGCCGCGTGCTCCGCACGTACCTGACCAGCGAGTTGAGCTGCGCATCGGATATCTGCTTGGTGGAGAACTTCGGCATCAGATAAGGTCCGATGCGCACCGCCTCCGCGATCTCGGTCGCGGTCACGCCCTGCAGCGGCGGCACTCGCGCGCCCGTCACGTAGCCGCCCTCGCCCACCAGCTGGTGGCACCCGGCGCAGTGCAGGGTGAACTGCTGAAGGCCCTGCGAAATACTTCCGCTCGCCGGATCAGGGTGCGGAATCGCCGGCCCGGTGCCGAGCGAGGCGATATAGGAGTCGAGCGAGCGGATCTCCTTCTCGGAGAGCAGCACACGACTCGACTCGGGTTGCTCGTGCGGGTTGCTGAGCGGCATGTAGCCGGTCCGCAAATAGAAGTCGGGCGCCTGCGCGCCGACTCCGCGCAGGACGGGGCCAGCGCCCATGATATTCCCTGCTCCGGGACGCGGCGAGCTGATCCCCGAGCCGGCGATCCCGTGGCAGCTGGCGCAGTTTCCCGCGTACAGCTCCGAGCCGAGCTTGACGCTTGGCGTGGCGGGCTCGCTGGTAGGCCTAACGATCCCCGACGGCGGCTGGGCAGCGGCGAGGCCGCCGAGACCGAGCGCGAGGGTCGCACCCAGTACCGCGATGCGACGTGCCCGGCTCACGACTGCTGACACAGCGGTAGCAGTGGCGCGCCGATCCCGGTCATGATCATAATCGACACGGCCAGGAAGTTGACCGTCAGCCCGACCATCGAGAGGAAGTTGATCCGCCCGGTCGGGGGTGGGCTGCCTTCCCCGCGGCGCTCCTCTTCGGCAACCTCGTGGTCCAGGTGGACCGTGCGCAGGAACAGCCGCAGCGACACCGCGGTCGCCGCCAGGCCGATCGTTACTCCCACCGCCGCGGTGGCGATCTGCCAGCCGTGCAACGGAAGCTGCCAGCGATCGGTCGGGTCATTGCATTGGGCGAAGCTGAACGCGAGGTTGATCACGAACTGAAGGGCCCAGGCGCACGGACCTCCCAGGACCCCGAACCACAACAGCGCGTTTGACGGTGGCGAATTCATAGCGAGGGCGCGAGTTGGGTGAAGACGACGACGATGGCCAGCCCATTGACGACAAACCAGTAGAGGGCGACTCCGCGCACTCCGATCAGCCAGTAGTTGGTGAGCCCGCGGACGCACACGAACCACAGCACCGCGAGATCGAGCAGAATCCCGAACAGGACGTGCGCGTGATGCACGGCCAGCAGCGTGAAGTAGATCGAGCCGTAGGCGCTGCTCTGGGGGCTGAAGTCGTTCAGGTCGTGGCGGAACAGGAGGACCTGTAGAGCCAGATAGCAGGTCTGGACGACGACTGCGAACGCGATCAGGAGGATGACCCGCCGTCGCTGGCCGGCTCGCGCGGAGCGCGCCGCCAGCCACATCGGGATGCTCATCGCTACCAGCACCCCGGTGGCGATAAGCGGCAGCACCACGCTCGGCGCCTTGATCGGGGGCGGTGGCCAGGACCGGGCGTCGAAGTCGAGGTAGAAGTAGGTTGCGATCAGGGTGCCGAACAGCGTCACCTCAGCGCACAGGAACAGCGCCATTCCCCACCAGCCGTTCGGTTGCGCCAGTCGCTGTCGCGACACGCGGCCCGCGGCGGCTGCCGTCCAGGCGGAGGAGCTGCGGGTCACCTGCGGCGGCGTTTCGCTCATGCCTCCGCTCCCTTGTGGTGCCAGCCGATCAGCGTCAAACCGCCCGCCGCGACGAAGCCGACGGCGATCCAGTAATGCGCCAGCAGCAGCATCGCGAACACCCCGGCGAGCATCAGCGCACTCACCGGCGGCCAGAGCGAATGCGACGGCATCGACAGGATCTCGTCCCACCGCGCGTCCTGGACCGTGCTCGCCGGGGTCTCGTGCCCGCGCTCGAGCAGCCCCTCGCCGCGGTCGAGACGCTGGTTATCGCGCTTGCGGTCGTCCTTGTCCCACATCGGATAAGGGCTAGAGACGGTGGGGATGACCGGGTAGTTGTAGGGTGGCGGCGGGGAGCTGGTCGACCACTCGAGCGTGTCGCCCTCGAACGGATCGTTGCCCGCCGGCTTGCCCCGGAACAGGCTGACGGCGAGGTTCACCACGATCATCACCAACCCGATGGCCAGCACGTAGGAACCGATCGTCTCCAGCGCGTTGAGGAACGACCAGCCCAGCCCGGGCGGATAGGTGTAGTTGCGCCGGGGCATCCCGAGGATGCCGACGATGTGCATCGGGAAGAACGTCACGAACGTCCCGAGGAAGGTCAGCCAGAAGCTGAGCTTGCCGACGCCCTCGTGGTACATCCTGCCCGTCACCTTCGGAAACCAGAAGTACATGCCGCCGAGGATCGGGAAAACCGCAGCCCCGAAGATCACGAAGTGGAAGTGGGCGATGATGTAGTAGCTGTCGTGGACCTGCTGATCGAACGGGATCGCCGCCACCGTGATCCCCGACAGCCCCCCCAGGATGAAGTAGATGATGAACCCCACGATGAACAGCAGCGGGGTCTTGAACTCGGGTGTTCCGGTGAGAATGGTGGTGATCCAGGAGAACAGCTGAATTCCGCTCGGAATCACGATGATCAGGCTGGCGGCGGCGAAATAGACCGTCGTGCTGGTGGCAAACCCGACCGTGAACATGTGGTGCACCCACACCCCGAAGCCCAAGAACGCCACCATGATCTCGGCCAGCGCCACCAGCGGGAAGAACACCATCCGGCGATGCGAGAACGTGGGGATTATGGCCGTGGCGATCCCGAAAGCAGGCAGGATGATGATGTAGACCTCCGGGTGACCGAAGATCCAGAACAGGTTCTGCCACAGCAGCGGATCCCCCCCGTGCGCCGCGTCGTAGAAGTGAAAGCCGAGCTGGCGGTCGAGCTCCAGGAACAGTGACGCCACGCTGAGCGATGGCAGTGCGAACAGCAGCGCGAACGCCACGGCCAGGAAGGCGAAGCAGAACAGCGGCATCCGGTTCAGCGACATCCCGGGTGCGCGCATCTTGAAGATCGTGACGATGAAGTTGATCGACGCCGCCGTGCTCGAGATCCCGTTGAAGATGAGCCCGAAACCGTAGAAGTCGATGTTGATGCCGGGGTCGTAGGTCTTCGAGGCGAGCGGAACGTAGTCAAACCAGCCCGCGTTCGGAGCATGCCCAGTCGCCAGTGCGATGTACATGAAGATCCCGGAGGCCAGATAGATCCAGTAGGACAGGGCGTTCATCCTGGGGAAGGCCATGTCGCGCGCGCCGATCATCAGCGGGACCAGGTAGTTTCCAAACGCCCCCGTGGTCATCGGGATCACGAACAGGAAGATCATCGTGATCCCGTGCATCGTGAACGCCTCGTCGTAGGCCGCAGGCGAGAGCACATGGCCGTTGGGACCGATCAGCTGCGTGCGCATCAGCAGCGCCTCAACCCCACCGGCGCCGAAGAACGCCAGCGCCGTGAAGAAGTACATGATCCCGATCCGCTTGTGGTTGGTGGTCGTCAGCCAGCCGAGCAGGCCGGGGCGCTCAGCCCAGATCCGATCCAGCCGATCGACGTACGGCTCCCCCCGGGGTGTGATGACCGTGGCCATGGCTACCGCAGGGTCTCCAGATAGGCGACCAACGCCGCGACCTGGGCCCGGGATAGCCCCAGGTCGGGCATCCGATCGCCGGGCTTGATCGCCTGCGGGTTGCGAATCCAGGCCGTCAGCTCGGCCGGCGTGTTCGGGATCGTCAGCGCCGCGAGCGTCGAGCGGGTGGCGAGATGCGTGAGATCCGGGCCCACCGTGGCCTGCGCCGGCGTGCCGGCGATTCGATGACAGCTCGCGCACTGGCTGGTCATGAACAGCTGCTCTCCCGCACGCGCCGTGGTTGGCGGGCTCGCCGCCGAAGCCATGTTGGCAAGCCAGGCCCGGAACGCGGCCGGCTGCTGCGCCACCACGTACATCCCCATGTGCGCGTGCTGCAGGCCGCAGAACTGCGAGCACTGGCCGCGGTAGACGCCGGGGGACGACGCGTCCAGCAGGACCCGGTTCTGTCGGCCGGGGATCATGTCGATCTTGCGATTCAGCGCCGGCACCCAGAAGCTGTGGATCACGTCAGCCGTCGTTGCCACGACGTTGACGCGGGTGTTCGCCGGTATGTGGATCTCGTTGGCGGTGACCGCGCGGGTGCCTGGATAGCGGACCTCCCACCACCACTGATGCCCGATCACGTCGATCGTCATCGCAGTGCTGCGCGGGGCCGGCGGTGAGGTCTGGCCGATCAGGTAGACGTTCGCCACGCCAAACAGCGCCACCAGTGTCACAACCGGAATGGCAATCCCGAACAACAGCACCATGCCCTCGGACACGTTCTCGCGCTGCCCGAGGAACGGCAATCCAGGCTTTCCGCGCCGGAACCACGCCACCACCAGCATCAGCAGCGCGCCGAAGAACACGATCGCCGCCGCCGCGAGCATCCACCACCACAGCAACATGATGTTGTGCGCCTGCGGACTGTGCGTGGACAGAATCGACTGCTTCCCGCAGCCCGCGAGCAGCAGGCTCGCCCCCAGCAACCCGACAACGAACGCGCGCCTTCGCCTCCGGGCATGGCGGTGATCGCGGGAAAAGGATCGCACGTGAGCGGTTCAGCGGTCCGGACCTGATCCAGGAACGGCGAACAAGATACCCGCGGCGCCGGCTTTTCGCCGCCCGGCGGTCCGTGCTCTGACACTTGGCGGGTCTTGCTCGACCAGTTCCTACGCGCGCTTCGAGCCACCCCGGTCGAGACGGCGCATGTGGCGCACGAAGGGAAGGCTGGCAAAGGTGGCTCCAGCGCACACGATCCACATCGCTTGGAAACCATGGGTGGCTTGGAAGGTCCCGCCCATGAGCGAGATCAGTGCCCCTGCGAGCACCGGCCCGGCGACGATTCCCAGCCCGCGCGAAAGGCTGTAGAAGCCGGTGAGCGTGCCGTGCTCGTCGGCCGGCATCCTCGGCATCAGCAAGGCGTAGGCGAGGGTCATCACCGCCCCTCCTCCGAGGGCCAGGAAGGGAATCGCGGCAACGATCAGCGGCCTGCTCGTCGTGAAGATCAGGACCAGGAATCCGAGGCCGTAGGCCCACAGACCGATCTCGACCACGCGTTCACGACCGAAGCGGTCGCCTGCCGGCCCGGCCACGCCGGCCCCGATCAGGATGATCACGGCGACCCCGCCGACAAGCAGCGAACCGGTCGCTAGCCCGTAACCCAGCCCGATCGTCAGGTAGAGGATCACGAACGCCTTGAGCGCCGAAAGGGCCATCTCCCACAGCGCATTTGCCACCAGGTAGGCGCGCAGCGCCGGGCGACCGGCGATCAGACGGCGGAGCCGTCCCGCCAAGTGCGCGACGCCCTCCGCATCATGTTGCATCTGATCGGGCACCCCATGACGGAGAAGCAGCAGGACGAACGCAGCGACGGCCACGACCACGATGCCGGCGGCCGCTATGAACGGAACCGGGCGGCCAACGCTCAGCAGTAGCCCGCCTCCGAGCAGCGCAACGCCGGTGCCGATCCCGCGCGCCACCGCCTGCGTGCTCTGGGCACGTCCGGCAACCTGCTGCTCGTCGAGCAGATCCGGGTACATCGCGCGGTACGGCTCGTAGGCCACGAAGTAGAACCCGAAGAACAGCGCGGCGACGAGAGCTACCACCCAGACCGCGTGCAGGAAGCCGATCAGCGTCAATGCGGCCGCGGCGGGCAAAGCGCCGGCCAACACGAATGGGAGTCGCCCGCCGATCGGGGTGTGCAGCTTGTCCGACCAGGCGCCGGCGATCAGCGGCACCCATAGCGCCATGATGCCCTCGCTGCCGACGATCAAGCCGATCACCGTGGTGTCCTGGGTGAACTGGCGGACGATCTCGGCCAGGTAGGTCGACACCGTGGTGATCGCCAGCGCGAACGCCAATGTCGGCAGGGCCAGCAGTCCGAGGCGAACCTTCTCCTCGCCGCGCAGCGCTCGCTCGGCGTGCCGATCGTGGTCGCGATCCCTCCCCTGACCCGCGCAGCTGCGAGTCTCCACGGCGCCAGACATTCGCCGCGGGGGTCCCTAGCGCTCTCGACGGAGCGGGGACGGCCGCGCCCCGAGCCCGCGGCCGCCAATGGCCAGGCGCTGACCCATGTCGGAACAGGCGCCGCGCGGGCCGTTAGCGCCGTCACCGGGATGACTGTGGGGGCGGGTCATACGCCTTCGCTGAGAGGGTCCAGGATGAATTGGGCGCTACGGGGCACGGCGCTCCTTCCAAGCTCACTGTGACACTGCAGCCGCTACCCGCGCCGGCATCGGCGCAGAGCGAAGCTGTCAGCGCACGGACCGCTGCGCGCGGGGCCTCGGCGCGGGGCTGGGTGCTGCCCAGGACACCCGACGGCGGCCAGCGCGGTGTATCGGGCTTCTCGGGACCGAAGCGCGCCGGCGAGCCCGGAGTCGTGGGAGGCCGCCGGCGCCTCGGTGCCAGCGGGGGCTCAGCGAGCGCCCACCGGCTCTCGGGCGCTCCGGTCATGTCCGTTGCTGCCGGAGGCCGTGGTTGCCCGCTGCGGCACCGGATACTTCCAGGCCTCCACGCCCGATCTCGCCTCAGCACGCTGTGGGCGAACAGCAGCGTCGATCATGCTGTACACGCCGGTCGCCGCCAATCCGGCGGTGATGCCGACCCACGTAGGGATCGACAGCACGACCTCGAGGATCACGAACGTGGCGATTCCGATCAACAGGCCCGGGCTTGTCAGCGGTGCATCGAGGACGGAACGGAACGGAGTGGGCGAAACCATCCCGGCGGCCAGCGCGCCCGCGACGACGGTGCCACCGCCGGCGATGAACGCCGTACCGAGTCCGGCACCGAGAATCACGAACAATAGAAGCCAGACCGCAGCACCGATGATTACGCTGAGTGCGGTAAGTACTTTACCCATGAGCTTCACCTCCGAAGGTGTCAAAAAGTTCCAATCGTTTTACTTGACATTACCCCTCTTCGGACTAACTGTCATCTTGTCTGTCATCAGCCCGACTGTCACCATGACAATGGCCACAGCTGGTGGCGGACCACGCCACTCGAGCGACTAACTCGAGTGAGGTACTCCGTCTTCCAACAGGGATCAGCTAGTTGTGGGACACCAGGTCGAACTAGAACGGCTTCGCCGGCATCAGTCAGGGAGTGGGTGACCGGGTGCGCGAGCCGGTGCGCTCAGGCGGGTGGAGGCAGGTATCCCGACGATGAGGCAGAGCGCGGAGGCGAGCAGCAGCGCTTCGTGCACCGTCGTTGCCGTCGGACCGCCGGACAGGGCCAGGCCACCGAGACCTGCCCCGGCCGCCCAGCAGCCGCCCGACCGACAGCACGGCGGAGGTACGTCCGTGGGAGGCCCGTGGGGTGGCGTTGAGCGCGCCCGCGAGACCGGGACGAACAGCATCCCGAGTCCCAAGCCGACTGGGATCAGCGCCACGATCGTGCCGGCGCTTCGCAATGACACCTCGGGGATCCCGAGCACCAGCAGGCCGGACCCGGCGGCAAGGAAGCCGGCCATCGCCAGGAGCTGCTCGCCATGCCGGTCCACGAGCCGGCCGGCGACCGGGGCGGCCGCGCCGGCGAGCAACGCGGCCAGCACGAGCACGGCCGAGGCTCCCAGTGCGGAGTAGCCAGCCGTTCGCTGGAGGTACTGCTCGGCCAGGTAAAAGGATCCGATCATCACGGCAAACGTCAGTGCCGCGACGAGGGCCGAGGCGCGCACGTCCGTGTTGTTGAGCACCGGTGTCCTCGTGCCGCCCTCCTCGCTGTGAACGATCCGGGGAAGGTGTGCGACGATTGCCCAGGCCGCGAGAATGGCCAGTGGCACGAGCGCCCACCAGTCCGCGCGCGACCCAGCGCGACGGTCAACAGCCCACCCTAGCAGCGGCCCGAGCAAATTCGAGACCCCAGCGCTCGCGCCCCAGATCCCCAGCGCGCTGCCGCGACGCTCGGGTGGAAAGCCGCTCACCGCCCCGGCGAGCGCGGCCGGGCTGACCAGACCGGCCCCGGCGCCCTGGACAATCCGGGCGGCGACCAGCGCGCCGAGGCTCGACGACAGCGCTCCGAGCGCCGCGCCGAGCCCGAATATGCTGAGCCCGAGCAGCGCCACGCGCCGCGCTCCGAAGCGGTCGACGAGCGCGCCGCCAGGCAGCAGGACCAGAGCATAGGCAGCGAAGTACGAGCCCAGGACGATCGAGGTGGTGGCCGCGCTGACGCCCAACCCGCGCCCGACGGACGGGAGCGCGACCGTGATCAGGGTTCCGTCCAGCTGCAATAGCGCCGCCGCTCCGGTGCAAGCAGCGAGCCGTGTCCACGCCTCACGCGAGACCGGGGCTCGCAATGAGCGAACATCGACTGATCCGTTGCGGGCGGCTGCGGCACCGCTGGAGCGATAGCGGGTTGCCGCGTCCCGTTCACTTGGAGCGGTCAGCAGAGTGACCGCTTCTTCCCGGGCCTTCTGATCCTTGGGGGCGCAGTGGTGCGGAGCCGGTCCGCGCGGCGCTTCGGGCACCGGAGGCGAGCTGCGAGTGCCGAGCTGTGGCTGATCTGCGCGTCACCTACTTCGAGCGCAAGGACCCATCCGGGCTGCAGGAGGTGAGCAGCGACGAGTTCGAAGCACGCACTTCACCGTAGGCCGCACAACTCGCGCTGGAGGCCGCGGAAAAGTGGATCGAACCCGATCGGTGCAACCGGAGCTATCGCATCGATCGGCTACTCCCGCCGGACTGAGGCCGGTCCTCAACTCGGCGAGACAGCCGCCTCGGGGCGCCGCGCAGCGGTCAGCCAGCGGGCTCGGCGCGAAATGCTCGTCGCTCGTGCAGAGTGGCGAGCGCACCGAGGACGGCGAGGCCTACAAACAGAGCAAGGCTGACCGCGATGACCGCCGGGGCCGCGCGTGACAGCGACCCACCGAGACCCGCGTAGATGAAGACTCTGGGAGCGCCTCCCAGCGCGATGGCCAGCGCGAACGTACGAGCACGGATTCGCGTCAGGCCGACTGCGTAGTTCAACCACGTCGCCGGAATGCCGGGCATCACCCGCAGCAGCAGAACCGAGCGCAACGGCCTGGCGTCGACGCGCTCGCGGACGCGCGTGACCCGGGGCCCGGAGAGCCGCGCAAACGCCCCCCTTCCGCAGCGTCGCGCAATCGCGAACGAGATCAGCCCGCCCAGCGTGGCGCCGGCGACGCCGAGTGCGGTCCCGAGTGCCGCCCCGAACAAGAGGCCGCTCGCGGCGGCCAGGATCGTGCCCGAAAAGAGCGCCGGAGTGAGAAGCATCCAGAGCGCTACGAACAGGAGTGGCGCCGCCGCACCGTAACTGGCGACTGCCGTCCGAATCGCTCCCGGGGAATGGGGCAGGAAGATCGCGGCGAGCGCGAACAGCAAGCTCGCGAACACGGCGATCGCCGCGATACGCACGATTGGATTGATAACCGGAATAGGGTTAATGAAAGCAGCACGGCGACGCGTTCTGAGGTCACCGTCAGTTTTCGAACACAGATGGAGGCCTGGCTTGAGCTGACATGTGCGGGCGCGCCATCAGTCGCAGAGACCGAACCCGTCGCCGTCATCCTCTTGACATGTCACGACTCCGCGTGCGCGATAAGGGGCAGCTTCTCGTAAACCGGTGACACGGAGAACGAAGGAGATGAGTTCTATGAACCTCGACAAGAAGAAGATCGCGATCCTCACCGCGGATGACGGCGTCGAACGGGTCGAGCTGAACGAGCCGCGCCGTGCTCTGCAGGGCGCAGGTGCGAAGGTGACTCACATCACCCCGGCCGGCGGCACGGTCCGCACGTTTGACCAGACGGACCCCTCCGAGCGGCTGCAGGCGGATGCGGCGGTGTCCGACTGCGACCCGCTCGAGTTCGACGCGCTCGTGCTGCCTGGCGGCTACATCAACCCGGACAGGCTGCGACGCGATTCCAACTCGGTCGCGTTTGCCCGGGCGTTCTTCGAACACGGCAAGCCCGTGGGAGTCATCTGCCACGGGCCGTGGACGCTGATCGAAGCTGATGTACTGCACGAGCGCACGGTCGCCGCGGTCGAGAGCCTCAAAACGGACATCCGCAACGCCGGCGGCACGTGGATCGACGAAGACGTGCACGTCGATCGGCAAGCCCCGAACCTCCTGGTCAGTGGGCGCAACTACACGGCAGTCGAACGGTTCGCCACGGCGCTCGTACGCGAGCTCGCAGCGGAGCCTGCGCCGCTCGCCTGACCTCGGGCGAGCTGGCCGACTTCGCGAGCTGGCCGACTTCCAGACGGCACGCGGAGTGACCGGCGGTGCGGCCAAGACGGCACGCGGAGTGACCGGCGGAGCGGCGCTTCAGCGCGAGTCTCCGCCGTGCTGGCGGCGGTTGAGCGCATACCAGATGCGCAGCGGAAACGCGCCGAGGAGCGGCGCGCGCCGCCCCAGCTGTTCGCGATCTTCGCGGTCAAAAGCGCGCGCGTAGCGATTAGCCTCGGCGGCGGTGGTGTACGTCTTCGACCCGCCGGCGCCGCAGCCGCGCCCGCAGCTCCACACGATCGTCCGGTCTACGGCGGTGAAGCGGTACCGATGGCCGAGTATTCGACACTTCGACACAGATCATGTGTACCCCGGGCCGGCAAATACCTGCCGCAATGGTTCTACCGCTGACAGCGTGGCTGCGAGGACGGGCCCCGTCGGGTACGCGGTGGGTATGAGCGATGACGTAACCAGCAACACGATCGATACCGACATTCCGGCCAGGCTCGATCGCCTCCCATGGGCGAAGTTCCACTGGCTGGTGGTGATCGGGCTGGGGACGGTGTGGATTCTCGACGGGCTGGAGGTGACGCTCGTCGGATCGATCTCCTCCCGGCTGACCGAGCACGGTAGCGGCATCCACATCACCACGGGGCAGATCGGGATCGCGGCTGCCGCGTATGTCGGCGGTGCCTGCTTGGGGGCCCTGTTCTTCGGTCAACTGACCGACCGCTTCGGGCGTAAGAAGCTGTTCATGATCACGCTCGGCCTGTACATCATCGCCACCGTGGCGACGGCATTTGCCTTCTCCCCGCTGTACTTCTACATCGCCCGGTTCTTCACCGGCGCGGGCATCGGCGGCGAGTACTCAGCGATCAACTCCGCGATCGACGAGCTGATTCCGGCGCGCGTGCGGGGCCGCGTCGACCTGATGATCAACGGCTCCTACTGGATCGGCTCCGCCGTCGGCTCGGCTGCTGCGCTCTTCTTCTTGACCACCGCCATCTTCGCCAAGGACTTCGGCTGGCGGTTGGCGTTCGGGGTGGGTGCGGTGCTTGGCTTGACGATCCTGCTAGTGCGGCGCAACGTCCCAGAGAGCCCGCGCTGGCTCTTCATCCACGGGCGCGAGGAGGAAGCCGAGCAGATCGTCGATCGGATCGAGGAGCACACGACCGAGGAGACGGGCCAGGAGCTTCCCGAGCCGGACGGGAAGATCACCGTCCGCCAGCGCGAGCGGATCCCCTTCCGGCAGATCGCCCGGACCGCCTTCAAGCTCTACCCTCGCCGCTCGATTCTCGGCCTGGCGCTGTTCGTCGGGCAGGCGTTCCTCTACAACGGTGTGGTCTTCAACCTCGGAGGCCTGTTCACGAAGTACTTCAACGTCTCCTCGAGCTACGTGCCGGTATTCGTGATCCTCTACGCACTCGGCAACTTCCTCGGTCCCCTGCTGCTCGGGCGGCTGTTCGACACGGTCGGCCGCAAGCCGATGATCGTCTTCACCTATCTCGGTTCTTCTGTGATCGCCGCGATCATGGCCGTTCTGTTCATGGGCGGCTCGCTCACCGAATGGAGCCTCGAGGCGTTCATCATGGCCACCTTTTTCCTTGCCTCGGCCGGAGCCAGTGCGGCCTACCTGACCGTGAGCGAAGTGTTCCCGATGGAGACGCGGGCCCTGGCCATCGCCTTTTTCTACGCCGTCGGCACCGCCGTCGGCGGGATCACCGGGCCGCTCGTGTTCAGCCACCTGATCAGCTCGGGCGACCGCACGCAGGTGGCGATCGCCTTCTTCATAGGCGTCGGTCTGATGGCGCTCGGCGGCGTCGCAGAGATCTTCTTCGGTGTCCGAGCCGAGCAGCAGCAACTCGAGGACATCGCCAAGCCGCTCACCGTCGAAGAGGCCGAGGAAGGCGAGGAAGGCGAGCAGGACATGGACACGAGCACCGAGCACCGCGAGGCATTGCGCTGCCGACGAGCGGCGTTCGAGGAGCGCGCCCGTGCCGCCGAGCACCGAGCGGCCGTCGAGGAGCTTACAGCCCGCGGCCCAGGCGGGGATCGGGAGGTCGCTGAGCGCGTCGAGGTGGAGCGTGCCCTGACCGATATCGCCGAGCTGCGGGCCCGGGCTATGGATGAACGTGCCGTGGCCGATGACCAGCTCGAGACGGCTGAGCGCGCGGAGTCAGACCGGGAAGCCGAAGCCGCTCGCGAGCGGGCCGCCGCGGCGCAACAGCGCGCGGAGGGGTTCGAGCGGCGCGTGTCGTCGATCTCCGCCGAGCGCGACCAGGATGCGGAGCGCTCCGCGGCACTGGCCGATGCTGCGAACGAACGGGCACGTGCGCACGAACAGCACGCCATGGCGGCCGCTGCCCGTGCCGGGCAGGACGCTGACGGAGCCATCGGCTCGCTGGCCGACACTCGCGCGCGGCTGCACGAGTCCCAGGCGGCGGTGGAGGAGGAGCGTGCGCTCGTTCATCAGCTGCGGTCGGCGAATGATCGCCAGGCTGCGGAGCACCACGAGAGTCTCGTCCGCACCCGCGAGCAGCTTGCGCGGGCAGCCGAGCATCGGGTCCAAGCGGCCGAGCAACGAACCGCGGCAGAAGAGCTGAGGGGAGAGGAGGAATCAGCCGCGGCGGCCCGTGAGGGCAGGGAGGAGGCCGAGCGGGCGCGCAAGCGCCGGGCCTACGAAGCGCGCGTGCGGGAGCGGATCGAGCGCAGCCGAAGACGACGTCACGGAGGACTGGGACGGTTCCGTCCCGGGCCTGGAACCGGCTCGAGCTTCTACTCACCCGGAATGATCGGCACCTCGATCAGCAGTCGTGGCAACGCAGCCGAGCTCGACCTCGAACGCGAAGTCGACGCGATCGCCCACGCGCTCGACGAGCACGGCGCCCTGCAACGCAACGAGCTTGCGCGACTCGTCGGCGCCCGTTACTGGGGCCCGGGTCGGTTCCGGCAAGCTCTACACGCCGCTATCGACGAGAATAGGGCCAGGCAAACATCGCGGAGAACGCTCGCGCCAGCCGCACCTGCGGGTGGACACGACGACTAGGTCCAGAGGGGGCCGGGGGCCCGTGAGGTAACTTTGGCCTGCCTTAGTAGGTGGGCTTCCTACCAGGCCACTTGGGGTTTCCGGTCGAATCCAGACAGTTGTGCACTGCGTTCAGTCACGGAACTGTCACATCGCCTGGGCACCCGAGGCACTTCGAGCGATGGTTACTGGTCTGATGCGCGCAGACAGCAAGCCAAGCCGTTCGAGAGGCACGTGATGACGAGAGAACGCGATGGACAGCGGACACAGACCAACGACCGGGTACAACGCGGCCGCCAGGTTCATCGGCCCGTGGACCGAGCAAGAGGCACGAGCCGAACGACATCGCAACCGCAAGGCCCAACCCGCCGCGGCGCCTTCGATCGATGGCACACACCGGTAGAGCTCGAGACAGATACCCACCGACGACCAGTTCCCGGGGAGCGATCCCGTCCTTCGGCGTCACCCACCCGGATCGAGAAGAAGGTCGTAAAGGACTCGGTCGGTCGGCGAGCAACCCAACGGCGACTACTCGAGAACCTGCCCGTCGATGTCGGCGTGGCCGGGATGCTTGTGTACTTCATGTTGGGTCTGCCTCCAGATGGCGCCTCACGCTGAGGGCGGACCTAGCTTGCTGCTGGCGATCTTCGGTGGCGCGGCGGCCGGTGCGATCGCGCTCGCCGCGGGGTGCGGGATCGGTCGCAGGCGCAGGTCGCATTGATTGCTCGGCACACGGGATCTCGTCGCCCGCTAACAGGTCGTCCGACGACCCGTTCCTGGGTAGACCTCCGCGGAGGAGCCGCTGGCGCAGCCGGCCTCCGGTCCCTGCTACGGCGGCCCGCGCGGCGCGCTCGTTGCTGAGCGGAACTCCGCTTTCGGAGGCGAGATCCAGCAACTGTTGGCGCTCCTCGTCCTGACGGGCGAAGCGGTAGAACAGCCAACCGAGCAGCATGGTGGTGAGAAACACCTGCTCGACCATCGTCACGCCGCCGGCGAGGTTCTGATCCGAGAGGGGGTTCAGGCCACGTGCCGCATCGCTCGTGCGATACACGGGGTAGAAGACAGTCTGCGCCCAGATCAGAACGTTTGCCAGCACCGCCCCGGCCACACGCACGAGGATCACGTAGCCCAGGCCCCACCAGCCGCTGAACCAGGCTGGTTTGGGGAGGGGTCCGATCAGCCCCAGCCACAGGAGGGTGCCAAACCACAGCAGGCAGGCGTGTTCGAGTGCGTGGACGAGGTCGTGCTCGATGGCCAGCTGGTAGAACAGCGGCAGGTGCCAGACGTAGAGTTCGGCGGCCCACAGGAATAGCGCCACCAGTGGATGTGCGAGTCGGCGAAGCGGGCGCGTGGCGCGGATATGCAAGAGCGGCTGAAGTACCGGACCGGTGAGGCCCAGCACGATCAGCAACGAGGGATGTCGCCAATCGCGATGTGCTGAAGCATGTGCGCGACGAGCACCTTGTCCGCGAGGTCATCGAGCGGTGGCAGCTGCACCGCGGTCATCATCGCGCCGGTGATGAAGCAAGCGGCCCGCCACGCGGGTACGGACCGCCTCTCGTGAGCCAGCGTCCGGGCTCGCCGCCCGTACAGGAGCAAGTACACGGCACAGGCCGCAAGCGGCGGCAAGAACTCGCCGAGATGAAGGGCTTCAGCGGCGCCAAGTGGAATCGGAGGCCAACTCATGGCTCAGCCGCCGAGCGCATAGCGCACGATGTCGTCGTCGAGCGTCGCCTGAATGTCGTACTGGCCCGCGTGCAAATCGACAACTCGCCCCGCCGGACTGATGAAGATCGTCGTCGGAAGTCCGTCGATCGCCGCGAGCTGCGCGAGCCCAGCGGAGGAGCTCTGATAGCTCGGATAGCTGACCGGATGTCGGGCCAGGAACGCGCGTGCGCCGCTCGGCGCATCGTTCGTGTTCACTCCCACGAACGCCACCCGTCGTCCGTAGCTCGCCGACGCCGCCGCAAATAGCGGGAACTCGCCGCGGCAAGGTCCACACCAAGGCGCCCATGCGTTCAGCACCACCGGATAGCCGCGCAACGCCTGCAGCCTCCTCATGAGCTCGCCTGCATCGCCGAGTAGCTGTCCTGCCTGGTCGTGAAGCGCCGCCAGCGACCCCGGCGATCCAGCCAGCGCACGCGCGGCGGCAGCGGCGCTCGGAGGCTTGGCCTGCGCCATCGCACTGGCTGGGATCTGCCTGCCCATCAACCACTAGAGATCGTCGAGCAGCTCAGCCGCCGTCCATGACAGCTGCGGATGCGCGAGGTTCCGACGTCCCTGGTCGTTTAGCAGTCCCCGCAGCGCCGGCCGGAGCTGGCCGCGCACGTTCGGCATCCCCTCGTCCGCGATTCGCTCTTGGCCGGCAGGATCGAGGATGAAGAACCCATCGGTGTGCTGCACGTCGAACGTCTCCGGCTTGTGGGTCAGCCAGTCGACGTCCGGCGGGTTACCCTGCCGCACGCGTCGGTAGTAGACGCCGAGAAATTGCCACAACCGATGGATCTGGGACCTTGCTCCGGTCAGCAGCCCAAAGTTGGCACCCGTCAGGCGACGGTAGGCGCGCAGCCGCCCCGGCGTGTCGCGCCATGGATCGACACTCGCTTCGGCGACGACGACCCGGTTCGCGAGTCCCGCGCGTCGTAGCCGGGTGGTGAGCTGCATGAGCACGCCGGTCGTCATCGGACACACCTCATGGCAGAGCGTCATCGAGGGTGCCAGGACTACCCACTTGCCCCGCCAGGCACTCACCGAAACGCGCCTGCCGATGTCATCGGCGAGCCTTATCCGAGGTAATCGGCGAGGTCGCTGGAGCGCGGACCCGGCGGCCAGCGGAGCGGGCATGAGCGAAGCGCCTGTGGACTGCCCGGCGCGCTCCCTGGCAAGTACCGAGATCAGCGACAGGGTCGACAGCAGGGCAATGGTGACGGCGATCGAGAGCCAGCGGAGACGGCGAAACCTCACTGCACCCGGAAGCTAGCCACAATCATCTCCACCCGGGGGCGGCCAAGCGTTCTCATGCGGGAAGACGTCAGTCGTCTGACCGATCCAGTGGGTGTCGCATCATCGGCAAAGGCCGAGCGCGCCGCATGGGCTATGGCCGCGCAAACCGATCTCGCGCACTTCTGGCCTGACCACCTTCAGGCAAATGAGTTATGGCGGGCCGACCAGCGTGCAACCAGGCTGGAGAGAAGCAGCCCAACTCCGACGACCATAGGACCGGCGGCGATCGCGAGGACCGCGATTCCAACCGCCATCGCCCACGAATGTGCGAACACCACCAGCACGATTCCCGGGAGCGCGAAGATCGCGCCGACAGCGACGAACCACACGCCTGAGTGGCCAAGCCGACGGCTCTGCCGTTCCAGCTCGGGCTCCTCAAGCTTGGTTGGATTGTCCATCTCGGCTCCAAATCTCGGGTGCTTGCCATGCGCGGTGGGGTCCGCAGCGTCTGAACCCCTCAGACCGTGCTCAGCGGTTCGACGGGCCCTAAGCCGCCTCTTGTTCGGCCTGCTCGCCATGCTCCACGATGCTGTCGGTCTTGAACAGAATCCGCTCGGCGATCTCACGCCAGACCGGCTGGCGGCGCAGCAGAAACTCGAGATCCATCGAGAAGTGCTTGAACTCCTCCTCCTGCGCATTGCGCATGATGTCCCTCGCCTCGGCGTCCTGCTCGACCGACAGCCGTTGCTCGTACCAGCCGATCGCCTCGGCCTCCTCGGTCAGCGAGGCATTGATCCGCGCGAACGTCCGCGAATCCTCGCTCAACTCCTGTGCCGGCTCGTGGTATTGATCAAATCCCATCTCGTGTCCTCCTTGGTCGCTTCTCGGTGCGAAGCAGATCCGCCTCTCCCTGCTGCCCAGGACCGCCGAATCCCAGCCGGCTGTGGTTCGTATCCCGACAATTGCCAGCCCAGCCTCGCTGAAGCGATGACCGAGGAGGAGTTCGACGAGCTGCGCCCGTCGGCGTTCGCCATCGCCTACCGGATGCTCGGCAGCGCGAGCGAGGCCGAGGACGTGGTGCAGGAGGGGTTCCTGCACCTCCACAGGTGCGCGCGGGCGGCGAGCCGATCGAGTCGCCGCGCGCCTACCTGTCGACGGTGGTCTCGCGGCTCTCGCTCGACCACCTCCGCTCGGCGGCCGTCCGGCGCGAGACCTACGCGGGCGAGTGGCTGCCCGAGCCGCTGGTGGCGAGCGCCGAGGACGATCCCGCCCGCAAGGCCGAGATCGCGGACTCGCTGTCGCTGGCCTTCCTGGTTCTGCTCGACCGCCTGTCGCCCGAGCAGCGCGCCGCGTTCCTGCTGCGCGAGGTGTTCGACGAGCCCTACGACCGGATCGCGGAGATCATCGGCACCAGCAAGCAGAACGCCCGCCAGCTCGCCACACGGGCCCGCCGTCAGGTGGAGCAGCGGCGCCCCCGGTTCGAGGCCTCACGCGAGCAGCGGGACCAGCTCGCGACACGCTTCTTCGCGGCCGCCGAGGAGGGCGATCTCCAAGGGCTGGAGCAGCTGCTGGCCGATGACGTGGTGCTCCACGGCGACGGCGGCGGCAAGGCGCCCGCCCTCAAACATGCGATCCACGGCCGCACCAAGGTGGCGCGCACGCTGATCGCGCGCCGGCGCGCCGGCAGCCGCTTCGGCGGCTTCACGTCACGTCGCGAGGAGGTCAACGGCCAACCCGGTGCGCTGTTCTTCGACAGCGAAGGCAAGCTGGCGGGGGTAATGATCCTCGACGTCGCCGATGGCCAGATCCAGGCCGTGAGCTCGATCGTCAACCCCGAGAAGCTGCGGCACCTGGGGCCGACGGCCGATCTCCGCGCGCTGCTGCGTGAGCGGACCTGACTGTTCAGCTCCCGGGCCCCAGCTGGATCGCGATCACTGCTCAACCGCGGCAAACGTCTACACCCAGCTCACCCGGGAGGCTCACGCCGCCGGACTTTGGGGCGGTGGCCGCGGCCCTTCTTGACTGCTGTTTCTGCTTCACGACCGGCACGTGCGGTGGGTGTCATCGGACTGACAGGCATCCTGGCAGTCATGGCGGCGCGCGCTAGCTTGCGGATTGTGCAGGCCTCAGATGTCACTGAGGCAGGAGTTCTAACGAGAGTCTCGGCATCTCGTTCGTCACGTCCCGATGACGCAACCACGGCGAAGAGGTGGCCGTCGGCCCCGGCGGGCGTGCGCCAAGGCGGGGGATCGGATTCCGCTCCCGACGGGCGATCGATTTCCGACCGTCTGGACTTTCCTAGACGCGGGGGTGCGCCTTCGATCGACCGGCCCGACCCCGGTTGCGATTGTGGTTCGACGACGCGCCCCGTCACCGAGGGCAAGCTCCCGGGAGGCTGGCCGAAGCTGAAGACCGAGCCTGACATCCGCTTGGGCGACGGAGACCACGTGGGAAACCTCCGGGTGGTGCCGACGCCTGGCCACACGCCCGGTCACGTCGCGTTCCTCGACACGCGCGACGGCGCGCTGATCGCCGGCGATACCTTCACCGCGCACGGCAGACTCGCGGTGGCAAGCCACTTCTATCTGCGTTTTCCGCTCGCGGCGATGGCCACCTGGGACAGGACAAAGGTCCTTGAATCCGCCCAGCGTCTGCGCTCGCTCGATCCGCCGTTGCTGCTGGTTGGCCACGGCCCTACGACCCGCGAGCCCGGCGCGGCGATGGTCAACGCTATCACCCGGGCAGGAGGATCTCCCGCGCGGGCTGAGACGCCAGATCGGGGAGCGAACCTCGGCGAGCGGAGCGTGCGATGACTTCGATGCAGCGGCTCAATCTAACGCTGCGAGTGCTGATGGAAATTGGCGTGATAGTCGCGCTCGCAAACTGGGGGATCCACACAGGGAACGGTGCGGCGGCGAAGATCTTTCTTGGTGTCGGCGCGCCGGTCGTCGGCTTCGGCCTGTGGGGGGCGGTGGACTTCCACCGGTCCGGGCTCGGCGAGCCGTTGCGCCTGGTCCAAGAACTCGTCATCTCAGGGGTGGCCGCGGCGGCCTGGTATACCGCCGGACAGCACGTAGCGGGGATCGCGTTGTTCGTCCTCTCGATCGTTTACCACTCGCTCGTGTACGCGTCGGG
Source organism: uncultured Solirubrobacterales bacterium (assembly GCA_963796885.1). GTDB lineage: Bacteria > Actinomycetota > Thermoleophilia > Solirubrobacterales > Solirubrobacteraceae > Palsa-465. Next base: position 83,006 of record CAWCNP010000012.1, on the reverse strand, counting down.
GGAGCGCCTGCTCAAGCCACGCGATCAGCGGGTAGTCAGCTCTTCAGACGGGATTTCCGTTACGCCGTAAACGCGATGCGCTACGGACTAGCTGCCGCTGCCTTAGTGCGCTGGCGTCAGCGACGTCCGGTTTCGGCGAGCGGAGGCCATCCTCAACTGATCGTGCGCGCGAGTGCGGCTCCAACAACCGCAAAGGTGCTGGCAGAGGCGACATTGAGCGTGGCGAGGCGAGGATGGTGTCGAGTCTTGACGAGTGCGACCGCACCGGCGGCGTGTATCGCGTCGACGGCGGCCCCGGTGCGCATGACGGTCGGTGTGGTCCATCTCCACAGAATCGCTGCTTCGACGAGGTGGCGGGCTCCGAGAACCCGCGCGTAAATCGCCACGTTGTCGCTGGGGTCTTGACCCGAGACGCCGGCGAGCAGGCCGCGAGGCCGCGCCAGCAGCGCGCCGCCCACGAGGGCTCGTGCGCCCATCAGGGCGACGGAGTACCAGCGATGACCGCTCACGGCTCGATCCCGGTCTTTGTGGTGCACATCCGCAGGGTCAATGCAGCGCCGAGCAGCCGGAGGAAGATGGGCGCCGACGGTGACTCGATCATCGCGTTCCTGCTGGCATCCGAAGAGCGCAAGCGGGCTCACCGCTGCCCGCGAGCCGCGAGGGCGCTCGCCAGCACGGTGGCGCCAATCCCGGAGAGGATGGCTCGGCGATGCATCGAGAGCCAGGTGACGGGATCCTGAGCGTACGCCTCATCGTCAAAAGGCCCGTGAGCGCCCTGATCGGACTCATCGTCGCGGGGCTGTCCGACGTTGGAGCCGAGCCGCGGGAGGTTCTCGTCGGTCTGCTGGCCGCTGACGGCGGTGCGCGCCAGGTAGAAGTCGGCGACCTTCGGCGCGAGGCGCTCGCCGAGGATCGTGTACGCGGTGGAGACGCCGATCCACATGTTGCGCCGGGGATGCTCGGCGAGGAACACGATCCCCTTGGCTGGCAGCTCGGGCTGGAAAACCGGCGCGACCGGCATCGGGTGCTTGGGCATCTTGTTGAGGTTCCAGTTGAACTGGGGGGTGTTGAGACCCGGGAGCTGGATCATGCATACCTTGACCTTGCTCTTCTCGTGCATGAGCTCGGTGATGACCGACTCGGTGAAGCCCTTGACGGCGTGCTTGGCCCCGCAGTACGCGGACTGAAGAGGAATCGAGCGGTAGGACATGGCCGAGCAGACGTTGATGATCACCCCGCGGTTGCGCGGTCGCATCCGGGCCAGCGCGGCGCGGGTGCCGTTGACCTGGCCCATGTAGGTGATGTCGGTCATGGTCCGGTACTCCTCCGGGGTCGTGTCCCAGAAGAACGCGAGCGCACCGACGAAGGCGACATTGACCCACACGTCGACCTCGCCGAGCTCGCGTTCGACGCGCTCGGCGGCCGACGCCACGGCATCGTGATCGGCGACGTCGGTGACGATGCCCACAGCCTGGGCGCCCGCCTCCTGCACGTCCCTTACGGCCCCGTCGAGCCCCGCCTGGCCGCGGGCGAGCACGGCGACGTGATAGCCGCGCTTTGCGAACTCTCGCACCGTCGCCCGTCCCACCCCCGCGGTCCCGCCCGTGACCACCGCAACTTTGCGCTCGCCCGGTGATGCCATTTCCGTTCACGCTCCTTCTGTTGACGCTCGTGGACCCGATGTGACTCGTCGGTTGTCGGTACCCCGGCGCCGGCGCTGAAAACGGCGGCCGTGCGAGCGCTGACCAATGGCGCTGGCGATTGCGGCTTCGCGGGTAGGCTCGGATTCATGACGGCAGTTCATCGCTCGGATGGGTTTGCGCCGCTCTGCGGCTACGCCCTCCTGGGCGATCTCCGAGCGGTTGCCCTGGTAGCGGACGATGGCGCCGTCGATTGGCTGGCCGTGCCCACGATGGACAGCCCACCAGTCTGCGCAGCGTTGCTCGACCCCGCTCGCGGCGGATCGGTGGCACTCGCTCCGGCGGTCCCTTTCGAGGTCACGCGACGCTACGTGCCCGGGACCATGGTGCTCGAGACGACCTTCACCACCGCGAGGGGGGTGCTCCGCGTCACCGACGCCCTCACCTTCGGTGCGCTCGGGACGCTCCCGTGGGCCGAGCTTGCCCGCATCATCGACGTCGACGACGGAGAGGTGCCGCTGGCCTGGGAAGTACGACCGGGGCACTGCATGTCGGGCGGCAAGAGTCCATGGGCGCACGTTAGGGGTGAGATTCCGGTCTTGATCGTCGGCGACTACCACCTTGCCGTGGTGGCCGAAGGGCTGGGCGAGCCAGACATCGCAAGCGGCGGGGTCTCGGGACAGGCGCTGCTGGCCACTGGGCAATCCGCGCTGCTGGCGGTGGTCGGCACCGAAGCCGAGCCGGTCCATGTGCCCCGGGCGACCGAGGTCCGCGGTCGCATGCAGCGGACCGTCGAGACCTGGCAGCACTGGTCGAGGCTGACAGTCTATGACGGCCGCTGGCGCGACCTCGTGCTGCGCAGCGCGCTGGTGCTCAAGGCACTGACCCTGAAGGCGACCGGCGCGATCGCCGCCGCGGCGACCACCTCGCTGCCCGAGCAGCTCGGCGGCGAACGCAACTACGACTACCGCTACGCGTGGATCAGGGACTCGTCCTTCGCGCTCGACGCTATGAGCCGCCTCGGCCTGACTGAAGAACTCCACGCCGGCGTGTCCTGGCTGCTCGAGGCCGTCAGCCACGACGCCCCCGCGCTGCGCGTCTTCTACGCGCTGAGCGGCGAGCCGGTGTCGGAGGAGATGACCAGGGTCCAAAACGTTCCGGGCTACCAGCATTCGCTGCCTGTGAACATCGGCAACCGCGCCGCCAGCCAGACGCAACTCGGTGCCTACGGCCACCTGCTCGATGCCGTCTGGCATTACGCCACGCATGGAGGGGTCCTCTCCTCAACGACGGCGACGATGCTCGCGGGCATCACCGACCACGTCTGCGACATCTGGAGGTCGGCCGATGCAGGGCTGTGGGAGCTGGGCACCCGGGAGCACTACACGAGCTCGAAGCTCGGCTGCTGGGTGGCGCTGGATCGAGCTGTTCGCTTGGGCGAAAGCGACCAGATCAGCAGCCCTCACCTCGCTCGCTGGCGCTGCGAACGTGAGTGGATCCGCGCCTGGCTCGACGAACACTGCTGGTCGGAGGTCAAGCAGTCCTACACCTTCTTCGCCGGTAGTGACCAGCTCGATGCTGCCGTGCTGCTCGCGGCGCGTTTTGGATTTGCCGAGCCCGGGGACCGCCGGTTGAGCACCACGATCGACGCGATCATGGAGGAGCTTGGCGCCGAGAACGCGTTGCTGTACCGCTACAGCGGACAACAGGGCAAAGAGGGCGCGTTCCTGGCCTGCTCGTGTTGGCTGGTCGAGGCCCTGGTCCACGCCGGGCGCACACCCGAAGCCGAACAGTGGTTCACCGAGTTCGTCAAACACGTCAACGACGTCGGGCTGCTCACCGAGGAGATCGATCCGACCAGCGCAGACTTCCTGGGCAACCTGCCCCAGGCCCTCACACATCTCGCGCTGATCAACGCCGCCACAACCCTTGATGCCGCCCTTGACGGCGACTAGTACTAGTACTAGCTAGCAGTAGTGCTTTGTTAGTTTGTAGGTAGGAGTTCGCTGGGGTTGTGGCGAGCCCTTCTCGCGTTGCTGCCGATCGCGAGGAAATCATGATGGCTGTTGTGACTGCTGAGGCTGTTGGTGAAGGCCGGGTTGTGGATGCGCCGGTGGTGGTGGCCGAGCGGGGCCGCCACGGGGCTCGGGCGGTTGATCGCCTCGCACCCGTGAGCAAGTCGGACATCTTCAGCAGTCCCGCCGAACGGTTTTGGCTTCCTGCCGATTGAGGGCCGCACGAGTGGGACCGGTCAGCAACCTGACGGCTGTGGTGTACACCTTTGTTGCCTAGTGCAACAGTGGCAGGAATGCACAGTTCAAGCAAGCAGTTCGACAGAACGGAGGTCGGGCGCGCTGCCGACAGTGATGAGTTGATCGACGCGGTGTTGGGATCGAGTCGCGCGCTGGTGGCGGTCGCGGCCCGGTCGCTGTTGACCGTGGCCGAGGACGTGACCCTGGCTCAGTACCGCGTGCTGGTCGAGCTTGCCGCGCGGGGGCCAATGCGTTTGGCCGATTTGGCGGCTGTGCTCGGCGTCGATCGCTCGACGGCAACGCGCATGAGTGATCGTCTGGCTCGAAAGGGACTGGTGTATCGACGGCGTCTGGGTGAGGATCGCCGGGGCGTGCGGGTGTCGCTGACGGCGGCGGGGCGACAGCTGGTGGCGGACGTCGGTCGCCGCCGCCGCGCGGAGATTCGAGCGATTGTTCGGAGGATGCCGCTGGCGGATCGCGCGGCCACGCTCACGGCGCTGCGGGCGTTTGCCGCTGCAGCCGGCGAGGTCCCCGAGCAGGACTGGTCTCTGGGCTGGAAGCTTGACGCGTGAACGAACTCGCCGACTCACCATCGTCCGGGCCGACGCTCACGACACGCGTGACGCGACGGGGGCGTGCAGCATCCTCGTGGCTCGCCCGCGAAAGACTTGGTCTGGCTGTGATGGCGCTGGTTGTCGGTGCCGGCGCAGGCCTGGGCGCGGCGGTGTTCAGGTGGTTGATCTTCGCGTTCACCTGGTTGGCCACGGGGCATCGTGAGTTCGGTCAGCAGGGACACGCGCCGAGCCTGCATTTGCCGTGGCTCGGTATCTGGTTTGTGCTCGTCGTTCCTGTCATCGGCGGGCTGCTTTATGGACCGTTGATCCAGCGGTTCGCGAAGGAGGCTCGCGGTCACGGCGTTCCGGAGGTGATGCTCGCTGTGGCCGAGAACGGCGGGAGGATCAGACCTCCGGTGACGATCGTCAAGGCGCTGGCGTCGGCGCTGTGTATTGGCACGGGCGGCTCCGTCGGCAGGGAGGGGCCGATCGTGCAGATCGGGTCGGCGTTTGCCTCGACGCTGGGACAGGTCGTGCGTATGTCGGAGAGCCGCCTGCGGATCATCGTGGCCTGTGGAGCGGCGGGGGGTATCGCGGCGACGTTCAACGCCCCGATTACGGGCCTGTTCTTCGGCTTTGAGATCGTCCTGCGGGAGTTCTCGCTCGATGCTCTGTTCGCGACGATTCTGGCGTCGGTGAGTGGTGCTGTGGTCAGCCGTGCCTTCTTCGGCTCGGCTCCGTTCTTCGCTGCTGTTCCTCATGGTCTGGTGGTGAGTAACGACAGCACGTTCTTGCTGGTGATCGTGCTCGGGTTGGCATCGGGGTTGATCGGCGTGGGTTTCAAGACGTTTCTGTACCGGTTGGAGGATCTTGGTGATGAGCTGTGGGAGGGGCGGCCGGAATGGGCGCGCCCAGCGGTCGGTGGGGTGGCTCTCGGCCTGCTGCTGTTGGCCCTGCCACAGATGTACGGGGTGGGTTATCCGGTGATGGACGAGGTCATCGCCGGGCACGTCGTACTCGGTCTGATCCTTCTTTTCATGGTCGGCAAGGTCCTCGCGGCGAGCATGACCTTGTCGATCGGTGGTTCCGGTGGTGTGTTCGCCCCGTCGCTGTTCATCGGTGCCATGGCGGGGATGGCTTTCGGCGTCGTCGTGGAGCACCTGTTCGGCCCGGCGATTGGACCGCCGGCGATGTACGCCGTGGTGGCTATGGGCGGGGTGTTCGCGGCCGCCGCTCAGGCCCCGCTAACGGCCATCGCCAGCGTGGTCGAGATGACCGGCAACTTCGGCCTCACACTCCCGATCATGCTGGCCGCCGGAATCGCGGCCGCGCTGTCCAAGCGCATGACCTACGGCAGCATCTACACGACCAAGCTGCTGCGGCGTGGAATTGACATCGAACGACCGCGAGTGAGCGACGTGTTGAAGTCGCTCGTCGTGGCTGATGTGATGCAGCCGGTGCCGGAGGTCACAGGCGAGAATGGTCCAACGCAGAGTTCAGATGTTCGAGTGGGGAACGGACGTTCGGCGCGCCCAGGTGAGTGGGAAGAGCTGATTGGTCCTGTCGCGGACATCCGCCAGGCGCAGGCGCTGTTTGCCGACGAATCGCTTGAGCAGGCGCTGCGCCAGCTGGTTCTCTATGGGCATGCCGGACTTCCGGTCATGTCGCACGATGGGCGGCTCGAGGGATGGGTCACGCGGCATGACGTCATGCGCAAGGTCGCGGGCAGCATCAGCTCCACGCCGGCACAGGTTGAGAGGGGCGCTGTCGCGGCTGACTTTGCCGTCGATGACCCCGTTTCCGCGGCCCATTCGCCCCCCTCGCCATTGACCGGACACGAGATAGTCGAGCTTGCCGTGAGCGCTGAATCCCCGGCGGCGGGTCGACGCGTCGGCGAACTGAGTCTGCCCGGCGGGTCCCGCGTGGTGGCGGCGACGCGGGGACGGGAAATAGTGTCGTTGGAGCCAGAGAGCACCCTGGCAGCCGGTGAGAGGCTGATTCTCTTGACGCCTACCACCGAAGGCGAGAACGGCAAGCCGGAGGCACCGACCGATGACGTCACCTTGGAGACCACGTGATTCATCCCGACGCGCCAGGCCCGCGGGGAGCCAAGAGCGCCAGACCACAGCCGCTCGGAAGCAGCACAGGCTGGAGCGGAGTGGTGCGGATATCGCAGATCCTTCAAGCCGACCCGGATCTCGCCGAGGCGATACCGGCCGAGCGGCGCGAGCAAGCCATCAGTGAGTGCATCGCTCCGGTCACTTCGCTTCGCCGGGGACGCTGGAGCGGGGCCGAGCCCGACATGTCCGATGGCGGGATCGGTCTGCTGGTGCTGGACGGACTGCTTGTCCGCCGCGTCGGGATCGACGGGCGCTTTGGCGCCGAGCTGCTGGGCCAGGGCGATCTCCTGCGGCCTTGGCAGGGCGAGGATGCGCGGCCCACGCTCCTTCCGAGAACCGGCTGGCGCGTGCTCGAGACGACCCAGGTCGCGCAGCTCGATCTGCGCGTGGCGCGTCGTCTTGCCCGCTACCCCGAACTGACCGGGCGCCTGGCGGGCCGCGCGCTGCAGCGCTCGCGCAACCTCGCGGTCAACATGGCGATCGTTCACCAGCCGCGCGTGGAGATACGACTGCACATGCTGTTGTGGCACCTGGCCGGTCGTTGGGGGAAGGTGCGCGGAGACGGCGTCTTCGTCCCGCTGCGTCTCACCCACACCGTGCTTGCCGACCTGGTGGCGGCTCGACGTCCCACAGTCAGCACCGCTCTGGCCGAGCTTGGACGCCAGGGGATGCTCCGCCTTCCGGAGGGTGGGTGGTTGCTGACCGGCGATCCACCCGGCGAGCTGCTCGAACTGGGCGAGACGCCGTCACCGTCTGCGCTCCGGCAGCTCCAGTCGCCCACGGCGTAACGCGACGCCGCGCTCAGACGGCCAGCGTGATGCCGGTGGGATTATTGTGCGGGCCGCGGTCAACGAAGTGCTCCAGCGCCCGGACATAGGCATCCAACCCATCCGCGGTCAACTGGCCACGCAACTCGATCACCCGCTGACGGACCGTCTCAGGCGTCGCGATCGGCGTCGTCTTCAGGCGGCCTGAGCGAGGCTCAAGCGCGTCCAGGCCGCTCTCTTGCTAGCGGGCGAGAAGGCGGTGCAGATGCCGGCCGGAGATCCCGGAGTTGGCAGCAGCCGCGGTGACCGTCAGCTGCTTAGAAACGATTTGAAGGACAGCAACGCGAGCTCGGGACATGCCCGCGACTGTCCGCCCACCCCCGGACAAGCCGCGCCCGGCGATCGCCGCTGCGGCACTCGCTCCGCTCGCGCCTCCGAGACGACCGCCGGAACCCCTTCCTCAGCGCCCAGACAAGCCGCGACTTATGTCCCGACTCATGACGGACCTATCACCTGAGACATATGTCCTGAACCCAGACACCGAGCCGGGTGGGGTCGGTCGAGCGATCGGGCTAGCAATGGGCGGTGGCCGGTTCAGGACAACACACGGTCGAGCGCAGTGAGCCCGACGCCCAGCTCCGACATCGTGATGTTAAGCGCCGGACGGAACCGGATCGAGCGCTCGCCGCAGCTGAGCGCGAGCACGTGCTGTTCCTGCAGCCGCCGGATCGAATCGTCGCGGGCGGCCCGGGTCGGCAGGTCCACCGCACACATCAGCCCGAGGCCGCGTACGTTGGTCATCACATCGGCGTGGCGCGATGCCAGCGCATGCAGCTCGCTGAGAAACCACTCGCCGACGCGGGCGGCGTGATCCACGAGGTGGTCGCGCTCGATGATCTCAAGGATCCGCCGGGCCCGCACCATGTCGACGAGGCCGCCGCCCCACGTCGAGTTGATCCGGCCGGAGACCTTGAAGACATTGTCGACCACCTCGTCGACGCGGCGGCCGGCCATGATGCCGCCGACCTGCGTCTTCTTCGCGAACGCGACGATGTCGGGCTCGAGCCCCAGCTGCTGGTAGGCCCACGCCGTGCCGGTCAGGCCTACGCCCGTCTGCACCTCGTCGAGCACGAACAGCGCGTCGTACTCGTGGCACAGCGCCTGCATTGCCTGCAGGAACTCCGCACGCATGTGGTTGGCGCCACCTTCGCCCTGGATCGGCTCAGCGATGAAACAGGCGATGTCGTCTCGGTTCGCCTCGAACGCCGCCCTGGCTTGCGCGAGCGCTCGGGCCTCCGCGTTCTCGATCTCGGCGAGGTGCTGCTCGAGCGGGAAGCTGACCGCCGGTACGTCGATGCGTGGCCAGTCGAACTTCGGGAATCGGTCCGTCTTGTTTGGTTCGGTGTTGGTCAATGAGAGCGTGTAGCCGGAGCGACCGTGGAACGCGCGTGTGAGATGCAGCACCTGGCCGCCCAGATCGGGCGACCGGCCCGCGGCCTCGTTGCGGCGGCTCTTCCAATCGAACGCCGTCTTTAGCGCGTTTTCGACCGCGAGCGCGCCGCCTTCGACGAAGAACAGGTGGGGCAGCGCCGTGTCGCCGAGCACCCGCGCGAAGGTCTGGACGAACTCGGCGTAGTGGGTCGTGTAGACGTCGGAGTTGGCCGGTTTGTTCGCCGCGACCTCGGCCAGCACGGCGAGAAACTCGGGATCATCCGCGAGCCCCGGCGGGTTTGCACCGAGCGCGGCGGACGCGAAGAACGTGTAGAGGTCGAGGTAGCGCTCGCCGGAGCAGGCGTCGACGAACCACGACCCGCGACTCGCCCGGGTATCGAAGACCACCTCGAAGCCGTCGACGAGCAAGTGCCGGCGCAGCACGTCGTGGACATCCTGCGGCCGCACGCGCCCAGCCGGCGTGTCTGCTCGTTCCCCGACCAAAGTGCTCACCGCAAATCCTTCAGCCATTCGCGCGATCTCCGAAACAATCGAAACTCTAGCCACCAGGCAGCGATCATCCTTACCCACAGTCGCATGCCAGGCTGAACCGTCACCACCCGGGAGCTCACGATCGCCACCACAGAGGTGTTCGTCCTCGACGCCGAATCACACGCAGACAAGCGTCCTCCGGCCCGCGTCGCAAACTCGCACAACTCACCGCATTCAAGGCTACGCACCAGACGAAGCTCGCATCGCGGAGTTCTTCGACACCGTGCGTAGCGCTACGTCGCCACTGGGACCGTCCGGCTCGGTGCCGCCGAGCGGGCCCGCGAACAGGACGAGGCCGTCATCGGCGAGCGCGCTCATGAACGCCGCGTGGTCGGATCTGTCACCACCGTCCCGCCGCTCAGCTCACGAGTGGCCCGTTGCGGACGAGCCGGGATAGATCGTGTTCTGCGCGCGTTCGCCAGGCAACGCAGCCGAAGGTGTCGTTGAGCCGGATCGCATCCTTGAGGTGCCGTACGGCGTCATCCGTACGGCCGAGCAGGGTGGCCAGGTGGCCGAGCGTGACGTCGACCGCTCCGTAGCTGCACACGGCGCGGCCGGCGGTGACGGGCCGGCCCGCGTAGGGCGCGAGCCGCTCGTACAGCGTGGCTGCGAACGTGGCGTCTGCGATCAGCACGCTCGCCTCTGCGAGCTCGGCCTGGAGGGAGAGCCAGTTCGCGTCGAATGCGTGCGTGAGCTCCATCGTCGCGTGGAGCTCCTCGCGAGCGCGGTCGGTCTCGCCACGGCCGGCGAGAATCCACGTGTATCCGCCGCGGTAGGCGATGCCGGCCGGCGAGTTGGCGATCTTTTCCTCGGCGAACCTGAGATCGATCTCGTCATACGCCTCGCGTTCGAGCAGGGCGCTGAAGCGCACCAGGTCCGCGAACAGCTCCGCGTTTCGATCGCCGGCGCGCAGCCCAGCCTCCTTGGCCTCTAGGCTCAAGCGCTCGGTGTCCTCAAAGCGGCCGGCGAGCATCGCGTCCGTTGCCGCCCACAGCGGCGTGTACCACTCGAAGGCGGGCAGGCGGAGCTCTGCGGCGAGCCGCGCGTGCCGTTCGGTCTCCTCGCGCCAGGCCGTCATCTGTCCGAGCTCGAACAGGTCTGTGACGCGCCAGTTGTGGGCTTGCAGTTCGGCGTGGCGGTCGCCGGCCTGGCGCGCGGCAGCGATCATCTCGTCTGTGACCGCGAGGCGCTCCTCGATGCGATCCGGCCGCCACAGCGCTACATGTCGCGCGCTGAGGGCGGAGGCGAGTGCAGTTGCATCGCCTGACGCGCGCGCGGTGGCGACGGCGTCCGCGCTGTGGGCGTCTGACCACGTCCGTTCGGGTGCGTAGTAGAGCTCGACCGCGAGGCGCGCCTGCACGCGAGAGCGCAGCGGGAGGTCCTCGACCCGCGCCAGCGCCTCCTCGAGCCGTGCGATCGCGGCGGCGTCGAGATCGACGATCGCGATGCCAAGCCCAGCAAAGCCAAGCGCTGCCTCTCCGAGCAACGCATCGTCGGCGCGTTGGAGTGCCAGCGCGCGCGCTGCGGTGAACGCTGCTCGTGCTGCTTCGGGCTCGCCCGCGCGCAGGAGCGCGTCGCCGCGAGCCAGCAACAGCGGACCGGCGTCGTCCTCAGCACCCGCCAGCTCGAGCGCCTGCAGCGCCCGGTCGAACCGCTCCGCCGCGTCCTCGTAGGCAAGCCGGTCGAGCGCCCGATGACCGGCGCGAACGAGCATCTCGGCTGCCTGCCGAGCATCGGCGGTGGACGCCGCCTCGAAGAGGTGCATCCCGATTTCCTCGAGGTGGTGTTCTTCGCCAAGTTCGGCGAGGGCATCAGCGGCATGGCGGTGAAGCCGGGCGCGGCGCAGGACGTTGCACTCGTCGAGAACCGCCTCGCGAACGAGCGCGTGGGCGAACTCGAACCGCCGCGGACTGGAAGTGGGCCGCAACAGCCGGGCGCGGAGGATCTCGTCGAGCGCTGCCTCGGCGTCACCGGCCTGGAGTCCCGCGGTGCTCTGCAGGGCGCGAGCGTCGTGCTCCAGGCCGAGGATCGCGGCGGCGGCGATCAGCTCGTTCGCTTCATCGCCCATGCGCGACAGGCGGACTCCGACCGCGTGGCGAACGCTCTCCGGCACTGCGTGCGGTCCGGACTCGGCTAGTTCTCTTAGCACCTCCTCGACGAAGAACGCGTTGCCGTCCGTGCGCGCGTGCACGCGTGGCGCGATCTCGTCGGTGCCCAGGATCGAGCGGGCGAGTGTCGCCACGTCATCCAGCGGCAGCCCGCGCAGATCGATGCGGTCAAGCGCACCGCCCTGCTTGAGCTCGCCCAGCCCCGTGGTGAGGGGGGTGTGCCGGCCGAGCTCGGTGTCCCGATAGGTGCCAAGCACGAGCATCGGTCCTGGGCGGCTCGAGCGCAGCAGGAAGCTCGTGAGCAGCAGGCTTCCGCGATCGGCCCAGTGAAAGTCGTCGATTACGAGTAGCAGCGGAGCTCGCGCGGCTAGGTCGGTGAAAGCGGAGTCGACGGCGTCGAATAGGCGGTGTCGCGCGCCGGTGTCGCCGGGGCCGCTGCTGGGCGTGAGTGCCTCGCCGACGCCAGCTTGAGCGAGAGCTTCAGTGTATGGCTCGAACGAGGCCAGTGGCTCCTCGGAGCAGCGGCCTAAGAGCACGGTGGCGCCCTCTTCGAGCGCGGCGGACCCGAACTGCTGGGCGAGGCGGGTCTTGCCGATCCCCGGTTCGCCGGCGATCAGCGCAATCCGTCGGTCGCGATGCATTTGCACTCCGCCCCAACAGGCGCGCAGCCGCGCCAGCTCGCCACGGCGGCCGACGAACACGGTTTCGTGCGAACGGGTGAGGCTGGGGGGTGGGGGGACGGGGTCCGGGTCCTCGCGGCGGAGCTCGTTGATCAGGGCTCGCGTCTCGCACGAGGGCGCGATGCCGAGTTGCGCGCGCAGGCGCTCGGCGAACTGGCGGCCGGCAGACAGCGCCGCGGCGCGATCGCCGGTCGCGGCGAGCCGCTCGATCAGTCGGCGATTGGGTGCCTCCGCCAGTGGGTCCAGCGCGACCTCGGCGCGCGTCAGCCGAACCGCCTCCGCTGGATCGCCCGCGGCGGCCGCGGCCGACTCGAGCGCGCCGGCGAGTCGGTACGCGTGCTCCTCGCGGGCCTCGATCGCCCACTCTTGATCGAAGCCGTCGAGGATCGGCGCGCCGCACGCCTCGAGCGCCCGCGCTGGATCGGCCTCGTCAAGTGCCCGCTGAAACTCGCGCGCGTCAACCCTGAGGCCGGGGCCCTCAAGCGCGACCGTGTCTCGCGTCGCGACCACGTACTCAGCCGCGGGTCCGAGCGCTTGGCGCAACTCGGTCAGCGCGACCCGCAGGCTGGCGCGCGCCGACTCGTCGAGCACGTCCGGCCAAAACCGCGCCGCCAGGCGGCCCCTTGGCTGTGGAGCCGGATTCAGCGCGAGATAGGCGAGCACCGCGCGCGCCCGCCGCGACGCAGGCAGCGCCATCGGCGCGCCGTCCACGCGCAACTGGAGGCCGCCCGCCAGTCGGATAGCCAACATTGAGTCAACTGTGCAGCATCGAGCCGCGCTCGCGCAAGCGACGCGCGCACCATTAACGCCCCCCGAACGGTGCCCGAACGGTCGCCCGCGACGATCGGCGCCATGTCAATTCCACGCAGCCGCGACCTTCGCCTTCTCGCCGGGGCGGCCGGGCTCTCCGCGCTCGGCGACTTCATGGCGATCTTCCCCTTGATCCTGCACGTGCAACAGCGCACCGGATCGGCTTTCGCCGTCTCGGCATTGATCTTCGCGCTCTGGGGGCCAGTGGTTCTGGCCGCAGGCGTAGCAGGGGCGATCGTCGACCGATTCGAGAACCGCCAAATCCTGATCGCCGTCTCGCTCACCCAGGCAGCAACCGTGATCACGATGCTCGCCGGCCTGGACAGTCTCTGGGCGCTGCTGCCGCTGATGACGGTGCTCGGCTTCGGAGTCGCGGTCAGTCAGCCGGCCGAGTTCGCGCTCGTCCCTGCGGCAGCCGGCCCGGGCACCGACGCTGCGCGGGCTAACGGGCTGATGGAAACCGCCCGATCGATCGGTTTCACCGCCGGCCCGCTCGTCGGCGGTGGGCTTGGGGCGGCCGGCCTCCTATGGCTCGCCCTGGCGCTGAACGCACTGTCGTTCGTCGTCGTGGCCGGCGGGGCGCTGCTACTGCGCGCTCGCCGCCAGCCGGAGCCCGCCCCGGAGATCGACGACCCGGTGCTCGCCCGCGACGGCTTCGCCTTCCTCCGGCGTGAGCGCGACCTCAAGATCACCCTCGGTGGTGCGGTCGCCGCGCTCGCGCTGTTCTCGATGTCCGCGACCGCCGAGCCGTTCTTCGTCACGCGCGTGCTCCGGGGCGGGAGCCTGGCGTATGGGGTGCTGCTGAGCTCGTGGACGGTGGGGATGGCGGCTGGCTCAGCCGGGCTGGCACACCGCGTCGGGCGAGCGCATCTCGCGGCCGGCGGCCTCGCTGCTGTCGTCCTCCAGGGACTCGGCATCGCCGGCGGGGCCCTCGCCATGGTCATATGGCTCGCCCTGATCGGGTTCTCACTCGGCGGCGTCGCGCACGGAGTCAAGAACGTGCTGCTCCGCACGCTGATCCACGAGCGCGCCCCCGAGGCGCTCCGCGGCCGCGCGTTCGCCGCCTACAACGGGGCACGAAACGGCGCCGAGCTCGGCGCCCTCGTCCTCGGCGGGCTCCTCGTCGGCGCCCTCGGCGCCCGCACTGCACTGCTCCTCGCAGGCCTCGGACCAGCCGCGATCGGCGCCGCCTGCCTACTGCTTCTCATCAAGCGCCGCCACGCCGCGGCGCCCGTTATCACCAACGAAGGGAGAGTTCTCCATGCACACATCCAGGGATGAGCTGGAACCAATGGTCATCGGCGAGTACACCGGCCGCAACGTCGACGCCGGAGAGATGCGGATCGCGTTCGAGTCGATGCCGGCGCAGTTCCCGCCAGACGAATCGCCGTTCAAAGGACTCCCGGACGATCGTTGCCAATGCGACCACTGGGGTTATCTGTTCACCGGGTCGTTCCGCGTCACCTACACGGACGGGCCCGACGAGATCGTCCGCGCCGGCGAGACCTACCACCTGCGCCCGGGCCACTTCCTGCAGACCCTCGAACCCGTCGAGCTGATCGAGATCAGCCCGATCGAGGAGCACGACCGCACAATGGCGACCCTCGCCAGAAACATGGGGCTGGTGGCGTCATGACCCAGACCATCACCGGCTACTGCGCGAAGTCAATCGATGAGCTCCCCGAGCTCTGGGACGGCTTCGCCCGGCTCGTCCGCACCGGACTAGGCATCACCGCCTTCGGTGCACAGATCATGCAACTGCCATCCGACTACACGACCGAATCCCACGACGAGGCCGACACCGGCCAGCAAGAGCTGTACGTCGCGCTCGACGGCGCCGGTGCCGTCGTGATCGGCGACGGGCGACTGGCGCTCGACCCCGAGCACCTCGTACGGATCGACGCCGGGACCAGCCGAGCCCTTACCAGCGGCCCCGACGGCCTGCGCGTCCTGTGCATCGGAGCCGTCCCCGGCCGCCCCTACCAACCGCCAGCCTGGACCACCGGGACGGCCGGCGGCGGCGACTGACGATCGCTCCGCCATCATCGCGATACTCCGAGCCCGCGGACAGGCAACGCTCCGCGGGCTCGCACACAATCGGCCGCGTCTGGCTGTGCAGAACTCGAGGCGCGTGGGCGTCAGCGTGCGGGGTCGGGCGGCCACGGCTTCGATCATGCTGGCGGGCGCGAATCCGGACGCGAGGCTCTCGGCGCAGTCTGAGCTGTCGGGCCGGGTCAACTACCTGATCGGCAAGGACCGCTCGCGTTGGCACACGAACGGCTGATCAGGCCGGCCACACTGTCGCCGTCCGGTATGCCCTGCACGGGGATCGCGTGAGCCTGCGTCTCGGCGCCTATGACCACGGCCTGCCGCTCACGATCGACCCGACGTTCGAGTACTCGACCTACCTCGGCGGTACGGGGGAGGACGGCGCGTCTGCCGTCGCCGTCGACGGCAGCGGAGCCGCGTACGTCGCCGGCACTACGGACTCGACCAATTTCCCCACCGCGCCGCATCGGCCAAGCGGAGTGGGGCCGGTGCAGGTGGTAACCGAGGTGGCTCTGACGCGTTCGTCACCAAGTTCGCTGCCGACGCTACCGGATCGTGGCCAGCAACTCGGCCGGAACCACCCGCGGCGGAGACCGCACGCTAACGACCACCGGTTAGCGCCGGGAACCCTACTTCTGCACCTTGACCGGCCAGTCGAGGGTGACCGACCCGAGCTTGGTGCGGACGATGACCTGGAACGTGAGCGGGATGCCCGCCGCTTGGGCGGGAAACGTCACGTTGTCGTTCAGCCGCCCGTTGCGCAGCGAATGGGTGGGCGGGCTCTCATGGCCGACGACCTGAGTGCCTAAGGCGAACTCCGTATCGACCGTCCCGCTCAGCGGGTGCTGACCCTGGTCGGTGGCCAGGACCGAGTAGTCCCACTTCCTGCCTGCCTTGGGGGCGTGATTGGCGCCGTGGAGCGAGGCGCGCATGCCGCCGGAGGACCCAGATACGGTCGGCCCCGGCAGCGCGGCGACCGTGGGGGCGGTCTGCGTCTGGCTTCCGCTCTTCGGCTTGGACGAGTTCGACTGCTGCGGGGCTGACGAACCGCCCGACGTGCTCGTCCCCGATCCGCCACTGCCGCCACCGCCACCGCCACCGCCGCCGCCGCCGGACGTGGTGGTCGAGCTGTGCGACGTGGTGATCGAGTTGGAACCGCCCTGCTTCGAGCCCGACGACGTGTGGTGTCCCTTCTTGACCGCCTCGCGCTTATGCGCGCGGGCGGCGGCCTTCGCCTTGCGTTTGGTCTCGAGCTTCGCCGCGACCACGGGGTTGGTCGAGACGCGACTGGCCGCCGTGGACGCGGTGCTGGTGTTCGGATGGCTGCTTCCGCACGCGGCGAGGCCTAATGTGGGCAGGAGGATGATGGTCGCGACAGCCGCGCTGAGGAGCACGGGCCGTCCAGGTTGGTCAGCGCGGTTCCTGATTCCCGCCAAACGATCCGCCGCTTCGAGCCATGCGCTTACGGTACTAAAGCGCGGGTACCCAGCATCGTTGTGCGCGACGCAGCGAGCAACCATGGCCGTCTCCCCGAAGGGTGCGATCATCGAGATCGTTGAAGCGCCAACTGGGTGAACGGGGCGGAGTGGTTCTGAGGGCTGGAGGTCGCCAGCGCGAAGATCTCCCCGAGGCGCTGGCGTCACAACCCCTTGCCGGTTCAGGGTCGCATGTGGTACGGCAGCGTCGCCACGACGACGTTGGTACGCGCCTTGAGCACGGCGGCGAGGATGCGTCCCCGCTGGTTGTGCAGGATCTCGCGGCGGCGCTTGCGCGGAATGATCTCCGGGATGAGGACCGTCACGACCGCTTCGCTCTGCGGGACAGAGTCGATGTAGCGGAGCACGGAGCGCACCAGCGAGCGGTGGGGGTCGATCACCACCTCGAGGGGGACGTCGCTCTTCCACTGATCCCAGTCGTTCTTGATCTGCTTGCGTTCCTCCTCGTCTCCGGCGACAGCCAGGGCGACGACGGTGTCGCCGAGCGACAGCGCCGCGCTCAACGCCTGCTGGGTCAGCAGGTTGACCGTGCTGGTCGGCACGATGACCACGCTCTCGTGCCGAGCCGGGATCCCCGGGGTCTTGCCGAACCGCAGCTGCGTGGCGACCTTGGCGTAGTAGCGCTCGGTGTCGGAGAACAGGCGCATGAGCAGCGGGACCGCGATCACGACAACCCAGGCGCCCTCGGTGAACTTCGTCAGCAGTGCGACGACGACCGCCACGGCCGTCATGGCCGCGCCGATGCCGTTGAGCGTGGCGCGCTTGCGCCAGTTCGGCGGGCGTTTGGTGGCCCAATGGCGTACGAGCCCCACCTGACTGATCGTGAAGCCCACGAACACGCCGATGGTGAACATCGGGATCAGTCGGTTGGTGTCACCGTTGACGGCGATCAGCAGGACCGCCGCGGCGAGGGCGAGGGCGATGATGCCGTGCCGGTACACCGGGCGCTCGGCGCGCAGGTAGAACATGTGCGGCAGCCGGTGGTCTCGAGCCAGGATGCTCATGAGAATCGGTAGTCCGCCAAAGCTGGTGTTCGCGGCGAGACCGAGCACGACGGTGACCGCCAGGTTGGAGACGTAGAACGGCCAGCCGGTCCCGAACGCGCCCGCGGTGAGCTGGGCGAGAACGGTGACGTTGCCGCGCGGGACGACATGGTGGACGCGGATCAGGATCGCGAGCCCGATCAGCATCACCCCGAGCAGGACACCGAGCGAGACCTCGGTCCGTTGCGCCGTTCGGATGCGCGGCCTGCGGAACGCTGGCACGCCGTTGGCGATCGCCTCGACTCCGGTGACGGCCGAGCACCCCGCCGCGAAGGCGCGCAGCAGCAGGACGAGGCCCACCGCCTCCGTGGCGTGATCCGGCAGCGCCGTGCCGATAGTCGCCACCGGCTGAGGGTGAAACGGCCCGATAACCAGCACGGCGAGGATGCTCACGATGAACACCGCGGTTGGCACGGTCAGAAGCCGCGCCGACTCCGTGATCCCGAACATGTTGACCGCCGTCAGGATCACCAGACCGATGAGGCAGACGGCCAGCAGATGGTGCGACAGGGACGGAAACACGCTGCCGAGGCTCGCCGCGCCCGCTGCCAGGCTCACGGCGACGGTGAGGACGTAATCGACGACCAGCGATGCAGCCGCCAGTAACGCCCAGAAGCGCCCGAGGTTTGCCTTGGCCACCGCGTAGGCCCCGCCGCCCTCGGGATGCGCGGCGATCACCTGGGTGTAGGAGAGCACCAGCAGCACGAGCATCCCCGCGATGACCAGCGTCAACGGCACGACGTAGCGCAGGGTGCTCGTGCCGGCCAGGACCAGCACGAGCATCATCGCCTCGGGTCCGTAGGCGACGCTCGAGAGCGCGTCGAGGCTGAGCGCCGCCAGCCCGGCGCGTACGGTCAGGGCGTGGCCCGAGTCGGAATGCTTTCCGGCTCGTCGTCTCGGGCGCGGCGAATACGGGCGTCGCGATCTCGGGGGCGGTCCGGTCGGAGACGGCGCGCCGAGACCCGCCGACGCGGCGCCGCTGGCCTCTTGCGTTGAATCGCTCAAAGGAGGGGCCCCCTCGACCCGAGATGATGCTGGCCGCAGCCTATCTCGTCGGGAACCCGACTACGTTAGACGGGATGTGTGCGCGCGCCCACGGCGTAGCCGACCAGGTTGATCGGTACGTGCAGCGCGCCCACGATCGCGAACATGCGCGCGGCGTCGCGCGCGCTCATCGGGCACACGGGCGCCAGTAGGAGCCACGCCATCGGCACCCAGTCAGCCTGGTCGAACACCGAGATCGCCACGCCCGCGGGAGTGCGAAGGCGCTCGCCGGGCGGGATGCCCAGCCGCCGCTTGACGAAGCTGTTGGGGAGCTCGCCCGTCCACAACGCCAGGCCGAGAAGGAAGCCGAGCCTGGCCGGATTCGCCTCGGACACGTGGTCGGAGAGCCGGCTCCGGTAACTGGGGATCCGGTGCAGCAGCACCGCCGCGGCGACCGTCCCACCCGTCATCACCATCGCGCCGCGCCACGTCTTGTTCTGACCGAACAACCGGCGGCTGATTGGCCGCTTCAGCCACGGGACCAGATCCCAACGGAGCACCGGGCCATGCGCCAGCGGGGCGCCGATCACGGGCAGGAAGGTCCAGGCTGAGAACCTCTCAGAATTGATCACGGACGACTTCGCACTGTCATCGGCCATACGCATATGGCACCGGAGTGTGGTGGCAGATGCAGACGCCCCGGGCAATACGGCCCCCCGCCCGGCGCAATATGGCCGCCGGTCCATTGGACCCTATGCGTATCGTTTAGTCCGTTTCCCCGGCTCTGTTTCGGGTACGCCACAGATATGAGAACCAGGCCTGGAGGTCGCGATGAGTACAGCCCTGCAAGCACTCGCCAAATACGGTCAGAGCCCGTGGATCGACTACGTCTCTCGTCCATTCGTCCGGGATGGTGAGCTGAAGCGCTTCGTGGAGGATGGGATCGTCGGCGTCACGTCCAACCCGACGATCTTCCAGGCGGCGATTGCCGGCGGGAACTCGTACGACGACCAGCTGCGCGAGGTCCTGCGCACCGAGACCGATCCGAAGGAGGTGTTTCTGGCGCTGGCGCGCGAGGACATCCGCGAAGCCTGCGACGACCTGCGCGGCGTATTTGACCGCGGCGACGCGACCCGCGACGGGTGGGTGTCGCTCGAGGTCGACCCGAACTTCGCCAACGACGCCGCCAGCACCTCCAAGGAGGCCAAACGGCTTCACGGGATGATCGACCGGCCCAACCTGTTCGTGAAGATTCCCGGGACGCTCGCGGGTCTGCAGGCGATCGAGGACACGATTGCCGCCGGGATTCCCGTCAACGTGACGCTGCTGTTCTCGCTCGAGCGCCATCGCGCGGCGGCGGAGGCATACGTGCGCGGTCTGCGGCGCCTGCACGAAGGCGGCGGGGATCTGCACACCGTCGCCTCGGTGGCGTCGTTCTTCGTCTCGCGTGTCGACACGGAGGCCGATCGGCGGCTCGACGAGGTCGGAGGCCATGACGACCTCAAGGGGACACTGGCCATCGCCAACGCCAAGCTCGCCTATGTGACCTACCAGCAGCTGTTCAGCGGCTCGGACTGGCAGGAGCTCGAGGCGGTGGGGGCCTCACCGCAGCGTTGCCTGTGGGCGTCGACCTCGACCAAGAATCCTGCCTACCGCGACGTGCTGTACGTGGAGGAGCTGATCGGCCCGAACACGGTCAACACGATGCCCCGCGAGACCGCGGAGGCATTCATGGACCACGGCCAGGCCGAGCCGACGCTCGAGCGCGACGTCGATGGTGCGCGCCGCACGCTCGAGCGCTTCGGGCAAGCCGGCATCGACTACGAGGATGTGGTCGCCGTGCTCGAGCGCGAGGGCGTCCAGAAGTTCGACGACTCGTTCAAGCAGCTGCTCGACGGTGTCGCCACCAAGCGCGACCAGCTCGTCGCCGCCTGAGCAACCGGCCAGGGAGGCGCCCCAGATTGGAGTCTGGGGCGTCTCGAGGAGGAGGAGTGAGCCGGGTCCCCGAGGGGAGGGCTCATTGCTCACCGGCGCAGGTTTGCCAGTGCGCGCCGGACGCGGCATCCCGACACAAGGGCCGCCGCGTCCGTCCCTGGCCGGTGAGAATCACACGCTAGGGCGACACCCATACCGGCGTACGGCCGTCGTGTCATCAGGATGTGTCCGTCTTGTGAAGGTGCCGCGTTCACGTGCCACACGCAAATGCAGTCGTCTCGCCGATGCGAGTTTGTGCCGGAGCTTGCCATGATGAACCCACGATGACAGCGGACCAAACGCCTGCCAGCTCTGACCGGGCTGCTGCTGAGCGCGCTCGCGGTCCAGACGGCGCCGGCGAGGCGCCCAAGGGCGTGCCGCCGAGCCCGATGCCACGGGACAGGCAGGGCTGGCGGGTGGCGCCGGCTCCGGACGGGCGCGGCATGCCCGATCAGCACAAGCCCCAGCCCCCGCACAGGCTCCGGAGCTTCTGGATGCTCGTGCTCGTGCTGCTGGTGCTCAACTGGGTGCTCCTGCTGTTGTTTCAGCCGGGCGGCCAACCCCGCGTGACCGTGCCGTTCAGCCCCTACTTCCTCAATCAGCTCCAGGCGGGTCAGATCAAGACGGTCACCTCCAAGGGCGACACCGTCCAGGGGACGTTCGCGAGCAAGGTGCGCTATCCGTCGAACGACCAGAACGCGACGCCGACGACCCTGTTCCAAACCCAGGTGCCGTCGTTCTGGAACGACAGCGAGCTGACGACCGAGCTCAGGGACAAGGGCGTCGAGGTCAACGCGACGAACCCCAATCCGGGGACCTCGCTGATCACCGAGCTGCTGCTCGGATTCGGCCCCACGCTGTTGCTGGTGCTGCTGTTCGTGTTGCTCATGCGGCGAGCAGCGGCCGGCGGCGGCATGGGCGCGCTGGGGAACTTCGGTCGCTCGCAGGCACGCCGGGTCGACCCGCAGCGGATCCGGGTGACGTTCGACGATGTGGCCGGGATCGACGAGGCGAAGGCCGAGCTGACCGAGATCGTCGAGTTCCTGCGTACGCCGGAGCGGTATGCCCGGCTCGGCGGGCGGATGCCACACGGCGTCCTGCTCTTCGGGGCGCCGGGCACCGGTAAGACGCTGCTGGCCCGCGCGGTGGCGGGGGAGGCGCATGCCGCGTTCTTCTCAATCGCGGCCTCTGAGTTCATCGAGGCGATCGTCGGCGTCGGCGCGTCCCGCGTCCGCGATCTGTTTGCCAAGGCCAAGGAGGCTTCGCCGGCGATCATCTTCATCGACGAGCTCGACGCCATCGGTCGCTCGCGCCAGGGCTCGGCCGGGATCACGGGGGCCAACGACGAGCGCGAGCAGACGCTCGATCAGATCCTCACCGAGATGGATGGCTTCGAGTCGACCGAGGCGGTCGTCGTGCTCGGCGCGACCAACCGGCCCGAGATCCTCGACCCCGCGCTGCTGCGTCCGGGGCGGTTTGACCGGCGCGTCGCCGTGCAGGCGCCTGACCGCGCGGGCCGGGTGAAGATCCTGCAGGTGCACACGCGTTCGATCCCGTTGGCGCCCGACGTCGATCTCCAGGCGCTGGCCTCGACGACACCCGGCATGGTCGGCGCGGATCTCGCCAACCTGGCCAACGAGGCGGCGCTGCTGGCCGCTCGCCGGTCGCACGATCAGGTGCACATGGCCGACTTCACCGAGGCGCTGGAGAAGATCCTCCTCGGCGCGCCGCGCGGGATCATGCTGTCGCCCGCGGACCGGGAGCGAACCGCCTATCACGAGTCCGGACACGCGCTCGTCGGCATGCTGACGCCCGACGCCGACCCCGTGCGCAAGGTCTCGATCATCCCCCGGGGGATGGCGCTCGGGGTGACGCTGTCGACTCCGGATGCCGACCGGGTCTCCTACTCGCGCGAGGAGCTCGAGGCGAAGATCCAGGTCGCCCTCGGCGGCCGCGCCGCTGAGGAGGTGGTGTCCGGCAAGATCACGACCGGGGCGGAGTCGGATATCCAGCAGCTGACCCAGATCGCCCGCCAGATGGCCGGTCGATGGGGAATGAGCGAGAGGATCGGGCCGGTGTCGGTGTTACCGAGCGATGGTGCCGGACCGTTCCTGCCTGGAGTCAGCGAGACCTCGCCGCAGACCCAGTGGCTCGTCGACGAGGAGGTTCGCCGCATGGTCGAGGAGGCCCACGCCGAGGTCACGCAGCTCCTCACCGAGCACCGCGACCAGCTCGACAGCCTCACCCATGCACTGCTGGCTGCGGAGACGCTCGACGCTGCTGACGCCTATGCCGCGGCCGGCGTGGTCATGCCGATCGCCGAGCCCCAGCCCCAGCCCGAGACGGCCTGACCCGGGGAGGCGGATGACCGATCGCCGCAAGCGGCTCTCCCTCTTGGCGGCGATCATGGGGTCGTTTGTGGCCGGACTCGATGCGACGGCGGTCAACGTCGCCCTGCCTGCCATTCGCAACGATCTCGGTGGCGGACTGGCCGGCCAGCAGTGGGTGTCCAACGCCTACCTGCTCGCGCTCGGTTCGCTGATCCTGGTCGGCGGGTCGCTGGGCGACGTGTTCGGCGAGCGACGTGTGTTCTCTCTCGGGGTGGCGGGCTTCGGGGCGGTTTCGCTCCTGTGTGCCCTGGCGCCAAGCATCGACGTTCTGATCGCCTGCCGGGCTCTGCAGGGTGGGTTCGGTGCCCTGCTCACCCCCAGCGCGCTGGCGGTCATCGTGGCCGCGTTTCCCGCCGAGGAGCGCGGCGCCGCGATCGGCTCGTGGACCGCGTGGGCGGGCATCGCCACCGTCGTCGGTCCGCTGGCCGGTGGGTTTCTCGTCGACGCCGTGTCGTGGCGGTTGATCTTCGCCGTCAACGTTCCGTTCGTTCTCCTCACGCTGGTGATCATCTCCCGGGCGGTTCCGGCCCGGGAGCCCGGAGCGGAGCGCGCGCAGGTGGACTGGCTCGGCGCCGCGCTCACGTTCTTCGGCCTGGCTGGACCGGTCCTGGCGCTGATCCGAGAGCCGGAGCTCGGGTGGAGCAGCCCCCAGGTCTGGGGCCCGGCGCTCGCCGGCGCGGTCCTGCTCGGGCTGTTCCTGGTCCACGAGCAGCGCACGCCGGCTCCGATGCTGCCGCTTGGCCTGTTCAAGCGCCGCAACTTCGCGGTCGGCAACGTGCAGACGTTCACGATGTACGGCGGGCTCGGGGTGACGTTCTTCCTCCTCGTGCTGTTCCTTCAGGAGGTGGCGGGCTACAACGCGCTGCAGGCGGGCTTCGCGCTGTTGCCCTCGACGATCGTGTTGTTCCTCCTGTCCAAGCGCATGGGGCGCCTGGCCGACCGCTACGGGCCGCGCCTGTTCATGGGCCTCGGCCCGCTGACCGCCGCCGTCGGTCTGGGGCTCATGCTGAATCTCCACGCCCATGTGAACTACGTCACCGATCTGCTGCCCGCGCTGCTGATCTTCTCGCTCGGGCTATCCGCCACGGTGGCTCCACTCACCGCCGCCGTACTCTCCGACGCCGACGAATCCAACGCGGGGATCGCCTCAGGGGTCAACAACGCCATCGCCCGCATCGCCGGACTGCTGGCCATCGGTGCGATCGGCGCGGTCATCTCGTCTCAGTTCAGCTCGACGCTGAATGACCGGCTGGCTGACGTCAGGCTGTCGCCCCAGGCGCGTGCGGCCGTCATCGAGGCACGAAAGCAGCCGCTGGCGCGGGTCGACGCGGCGACCGTTGGCCCGCGAGTGTCGCTGGCCGTCCAGTCGGCATCGGTCCACGCCTTCCATGTCGGCATCGGGATCTCCGGGGTGCTCGTCGCGATCGGCGGCGTGCTCGGGCTGGTCGGGATCCGCAACCCGCGCCGCGAGGTGCGCTGCGAGGACTGCCCTGGTGGTCAGCTGGCCGGCCAGCCGCTCGACGCCGGCCGCGAGCATCAGGTCATCGTGCTGCCCGCCCACCCGCGGGCCGCCGGCGCTTCATAAGAGCTTCTTCGCGTTTTCCGGGCCTTCTCTTACCGAGGGACGACACATTCGCTTGTCAGGTCAACGATCCCTCTCCCAAGACGGTAAGGAATATGAAGCTGACAACGAGCAAATACGGAACCCGCGTGGCCGTCTCGGCCATCGCCGTGGTCGGAGCGTGCGCGTTCGTCCCGGCGTCCTCGGCCCTGGCCGCGGGTGGTGAGGTGGCCGAGGCGACGAGTGCCAACTGGTCCGGGTACGTCGCCGGCGGGCCTTCATCTGATGGTTCACGCCAATTCTCGAGCGTGTCCGGCAGCTGGGTCGAGCCCAAGGCAGACTGCAGCTCAGGCGGCAGCAACGCCGCATTCTGGGTCGGCCTGGGCGGTGCCTCATCGCAATCAGACGCGCTCGAGCAGACGGGTACCCAGATCGACTGCAGCGCCGGCGGCTCGGGCCAACACTACGCGTGGTACGAGATGGTTCCCGCCGCGCCGGTCAAGCTCGACGTCCCGATCAACGCGGGCGACCACATCTCGGCGCGCGTGTCCGTGGACGGCAACAACGTGACGGTCACACTCGCCGACCAGACGACGGGCCAGTCGAGCACGAAGACACTTCAGGTCGGCAACATCGACGTCAGCAGCGCCGAGTGGATCGCCGAGGCTCCCTCGCAGTGCCAGGGCGACAGCGCGAGTCCGGCGGCCGGCAACTGCACGCCGGTGCCGCTGGCCAACTTCGGCAGCGTCAAGTTCACCAACGCGAGCGCGACGGCCGACGGAAGCACGGGCACGATCTCGAGCTCGAACTGGAGCGCGCAGGCGGTGCAGCTGGGCGGCGGCAGCAGCTCGGGCGTGGGAGATCCGGGCGTGATGTACCAAAGCTCCGGCGATGGCGCGTCGGCCAGCGCGAGCCCCTCGTCGCTGTCCGCCGATGGCTCCTCGTTCTCGGTCGCCGTGCAGGGCGCCGGATCGCAGGCCACCAGCTCGCCGAGCTCCTACGGCGATCCCGGCAGCGGCTACGGCGGCGGGGACCCGTACGGCGACGGCAGCGGCGACCCGTATGGTTACGGCGGCGGCGTGCCCTACGGCTACGGTGGCGGCTCGTATGGCGACGGTGGCGGCGTCCCCTACGGCTACGGCGGTGGCTCGTATGGAGACGGTGGCGGCGACCCGTACGGCTACGGCGCTGGCGGTCCCGGCATCGTCATCTACGGCTGACCATTCAGCGTTCCGCGACCCTCGTCGAAATGCCGAGGGTCGCGGAATGCGACGATCTCCTCTGGTCAAACCTCGAGGAGGCAATGTGTCTGACGGAACGGTGGCCCCGGGCGAAGTCACGCGACAGCTGGCCGACGGCACGTCGATGCCGGCGCTGGGATTGGGGGTGTGGCAGGTGCCTGACGGCCCCGAGTGTGAGAACGCCGTGCGGTGGGCACTCGAGCTCGGCTACCGCCATATCGATACGGCACAGGCGTATGGCAACGAGGCCAGCGTTGGGCGGGCGCTGGCGCAGAGCGGCATCCCGCGGGAGGACGTTTTCATAACGACCAAGTTCTTCCCGCGCCACAGCGATCCGGCCGCCGAGGCCGAGCGCAGTCTCCGGCGGCTGGGCGTCGATCAGGTTGACCTCTACATCGTGCACTGGCCCGCGGGAGGGCCGACCTGGGCGTGGCCGGGGATGGAGCAGGCGCGCGAGCGTGGTTACGCCCGCTCGATCGGGGTCTCGAACTTCAGCGTCGCGGAGCTCGGCGAGGTGATGGCAATCGCCGCCACGCCGCCGGTGGTCAACCAGGTCCAGTTCAGTCCCTTCGAGTACCGCAGGGCGCTGCTTGAGGAGTGCGCCACGCAGGGCGTTGCCGTCGTGGCCTACAGCCCGCTGGGCACGGGTCGTCACCTTTCGCATCCGGTCGTTGTCGAGGTGGCCGAGCGCGTGCGGCGCACGCCGGCACAGGTCCTGCTGCGGTGGTGTCTACAACGCGAGACGCTCGTGATTCCCAAATCGACAACCCGCACGCGGATCGAGGAAAACGCACAGTTGTTCGACTTCGAGCTCTCCGAGGACGAGCTGGGTGAGCTCGACGCCCTCGACACCACCGGCGGCACGGACCGCGCGCGCGAGGGAAAGTGGTGGTGAGCGACGGGCCGACGTTGAGCCGGTAGCTGTGGACAGGTTTGACTACGGGAGTTAAGCTTCTGCCGCCTTCAGTCGGGGATCCTGGATTTTGGACCGATGACCGATCTTGCTCGCCCGGACCGAGCAGCCGAGGGAAGGCTGCTCGTCGAGCGCACGCAAACCGACGGACGAACGATCCTCACCGTTTACGGCGAGATCGACGTCGCGTCCGTACATGAGCTCGAGCGCGAGCTGGACGCCGCCCAGAAGCTCGAGCCGCGCGAGCTGGTCATCGATCTCGACGCCCTCAGCTTCATGGACAGCACCGGGTTGTACGTGCTGCTGCGGGCCTACCGCAACGCCAAGACCAACGGCTACTCGCTGATGCTCCGTCGGGTGCCCGATCACGCCATGCGGCTGCTCAGGCTGACGGGTGTCGTGCCCTTGTTCAGGGTCATCGACTGAACGTCACGCGACACCACGGGCCACGCACAGGCGCTGGAGCCGTTCCATTGCCTCGGCGGCGCGGCGGGGGAGAGCGTCGAGGGCCTCGGCGGCCAGGCGCAGGTCCTCGATGGTGACCCCGCGCGCCTCGAGCGCGAATCGCCCCAGCCACCGCACGGCGGCGCGCTCATAGCGAACCGGGTCGCCACCGCGCAGCACGAGACAGATGCGGAGCGCGTCGTCGAGGGCGATGCGGGGGAGCTCCCGGGCCGCGGCGGTGACCAGCGCCTCGTTGCCGGTGTCGAGCGCACGTCGAAACCGGGTATACGGATTGCCGTCGCTGGTCACGAACATATGTTCGTATAGCTGTCAAGGGCCGGACCCCCACCGGCACCCACTCGCCACCGGGACCAGCCGAGCTGAGCGCGAAGACGAACGCAAGAACAGGCGGGGCGGCGCACCGGCGCCGACCCCGCCCATTTACACCCGGTCCGTCAGCCGCGGCCGCGGCCGTGTGGCACGGTCGCCGGGCTCACGACTTCCGATGCCCCCGCCGGTGGCGCTTGTGGTGGTGGCGCTTGTGCCCGTGAGAGTGCTTCACGCCCTTGGCGCCGAGGAGCCTCAGGGCCCGATTGAGGGCCGAGGCCTTGGCGATGGTCGGGAAGACGGCCGGCGCCGGCAGGTCGAGGAGAACCTGCAACGGGGTGGCCTCGACCTGGTCGAGGGTCTCGCCCGCGCGGCCGACCAGTCCGCCGGCGACGAGGTCGCCGTTCGATACGTTGGTCAGGGAGCCGCCGAACAGGCCGCTGCCGCCGGACCCCCCGAGGATGAGCGTCGCCCGGGAGACCGTGAAGGTCACCGGAGGCGAGCCGGCCGGCACCAGACTGGCCGGCAAGGAGCGCGAGACCGCGACCGAGACTGTCCCGCCCGCCGTGTCGACGCCAGTCACGTTGCCGACGAAGGCGAACAGCTGGCGTGGCGTGCGGTCGACGACGGCGGCCGCGGGCTGCGACACGAGTGCGGTGAGCGACCTTCTGGGTCCTCCCCTGAACTGGGCGACGAAGTTGTCCCCGGCGCTCATGTCGGCGACGCCACCCGACCGGCCGTTGACCCGGATCCGGGTCCTGCCGTCGGTGGTGATCGTCACCTGGGTGGTGGTGTCGGCGTTGGCGGCCAGCGTGGGCAGCCCGCCGCCCGAGCCGGTGCCGCCGCGTTGGGAGGACGGGACAACGACGCTGGCCACAAACGAGCCGTCGGTGGCGTCGGTCGAGACCACGCTCCCGGACACCATCGGGCCGACACGGTTGCCACCGTCGGCCCGCGAATGCGGGCGTGCGCTCGCCGCCGCGGCGCCCAGCGTCAGCGGGAAGGCGGCGAGCAGAGTGATCAGGATCCTTCTCATGCTTTTCCTCCGTTCCACGCCTCGGGGCTGGTCTAGGTCTAGAACGTCTCGGCAGGGTGGCCGGCACCGTTTCCGCTGACAGCCCCGCTGCCGACGTTTGTTTGATGCCCAGGCCAGGAGGTAGGCTCAAGTACCACGTCCGCTCAAACAAACGTTGAGAAGGAGGGAGAGCGGCCGGACATGGCGGTGAAGTCGGCGGACCTCGAGTCACAGCTGATCGACACCGTGTGCGAACGGATTCGCACGCGCTTGCCCGACGAGCAGGTCAGCGCGTGCGAGACCTTCACCCGTCAGTACTACCACTGGGTGCCGCCCGAGGATCTGGCCGACCGCAGCGCGCTGGATCTGTACGGGGCGGCGGTCGCGCACTGGAACCTGGCCCAGCAGCGGCCGCCGGGCCAGGTCAGGGTGCACGTCTACAACCCCGAGTTCGAGCATCATGGCTGGCAATCGCCGCACACCGTCGTGGAGATCGTCAGCGACGACATGCCGTTCATCGTCGATTCGGTGACGATGGAGTTGGCACGCCACGGCTACGGGATCGATCTCGTCATCCATCCCGTGATGCGCGTCCGCCGCGACGGCGAGGGCAATCTGCTCGGCGTCCTCGAGCCGGGCTCCCCGCACGCCGATTCGGCGGCCGAGTCGATCCTCCACGTGGAGGTCGCGCGGGAGCCCGACCAGACCCGGCTGCTCGCCCTGCGCGACAACCTGGGCCGCGTCCTCGAGGAGGTCCGCGTGGCGGTCGAGGACTGGCAGCCGATGCGGGGGAGGGCGATCGAGCTGGCCGAGCAGCTGAGCAGCCAGACGATGCCGGTCAGCGCCGAGGAGCTGGCCGAGGTGAGGGCGTTCCTGCAATGGATGGCCGATGAACACTTCACGTTCCTCGGCTATCGCGAGTACGACCTGGTCATCGACGACGGGCAACCGGGACTGAAGGCGGTCCCCGATTCCGGGCTGGGGATCCTGCGCGGAACGGCCTCGGCCTCGTTCACGAAGCTGAGCGCGAAGGCCGTCGAGCTGGCTCAGGCCACGGGTGTGCTGGTGCTGACCAAGGCCAACTCGCGCGCCACCGTGCACCGTCCGGCCTACCTCGATTACATCGGCGTGAAGAAGTTCAACGATCAGGGACAGGCCACCGGCGAGTGCCGTTTCCTCGGCCTGTACACCGGCGTCGCCTACCACGCCAGCCCACGCACGATCCCGCTGCTGCGCGGCAAGGTCGCCGACGTTCTGCGGCTGGCCGCGTTCCCTCCCGACAGCCATGACGCCAAGGCCTTGCTGGAGATCATCGAGTCCTATCCGCGCGACTCGCTGTTCCAGATGACCAGCCAGGATCTGTTCGTGATCGCGACGGGCATCCTCGGACTCGGCGAGCGCCAGCGGGTTCGGCTGTTCGCGCGGCCAGACCAGCTCGACCGGTTCGTCGAGTGCGTGGCCTGCATCCCTCGCGATCGTTTCAACACGGAGAACCGGGAGCGCGTGGGCAGCATCCTGCTCGAGGAGTTCGCCGGCAGTCATCTCGACTGGGCGCTCCACCTGTCCGAGTCGCTGCTCGTGCGCGTGCACTACATCGTGCACACGCCCGATGGAGTGCCCGACGTCGACGTGCGTGAGGTCGAGTCGCGGCTCGTGCGCGCCACCCGCGCGTGGACCGATGACCTGCGCGGCGCGCTGATTGAGGACCACGGCGAGGAGGAGGGCCTGCGTCTGTTCCGGCGTTACGCGGAGGCGTTCCCACCCGGCTACCGCTCGGATTGGGTCGCGCGCTCGGCCGTCGTCGACATCGGGCGGATCGAAGAGCTCGAGGCGACGGGCGAACCGATCATGAGCCTGTACCGCCCGCTCGAGGCGGCCGAGGGCGTGGTGCGCTGCAAGCTGTTCAGCTCCGCCGGCGTATCGCTCTCCGACGTGCTGCCGACGTTCGAGCACATGGGCGCGAAGGTCGTTGACGAGCGCCCGTACGAGATCACCGGCACCGGCTTAGATTCGGTCTGGATCTACGACTTCGGGCTGCGGGTGTCCACCGAGCACGTCGAGGGCGTCCGCGACGTCTTCCAGGAGACCTTCCTCGGCGTCTGGCGCGACGAGCTCGAGGACGACTGGCTGAACGGACTGGTGCTCGCGGCCGGGTTGAGCGGGTACGAGATCACGATCGTGCGGGCGGTGGCGAGATATCTGCGCCAGGCCGGCATCGCCTTCTCGGACCGATACATGGAGCGCACGCTCGTCGCTCATCCGGACGTCGCCGTTCTGCTCGTCAACCTGTTCGTGGCCCGGTTCGACCCCGAACGCCACGACCCCGACCAGGCCGACAGGATCGTCGAGCAGATCGAGCGAGCCGTCGACGCCGTGGCGAGCCTCGACGAGGATCGGATCCTGCGCAACTTCCTCGCCGTGATGCGGGCCATGCTCCGCACCAACTTCTTCCGTCGCGACCAGCACGGCGCGCGGCCGCGGCAGGTGTCCTTCAAACTCGACCCGGCGAAGGTCTCGCTGCTGCCGCTCCCGCGACCGCGTTTCGAGATCTTCGTCTACTCGCCGCGCGTCGAGGGCGTTCACCTGCGGGGAGGAAAGGTGGCGCGTGGCGGCCTGCGCTGGTCGGACCGCCGCGAGGACTTCCGCACCGAGATCCTCGGCCTGATGAAGGCGCAGATGGTCAAGAACGCGCTGATCGTCCCGGTCGGTTCCAAGGGCGGCTTCGTGGTCAAGCGGCCGCCCGTCGGCAAGGGCCGGGAGGCCCTCCAGGCGGAGGCGGTGGACTGCTACAAGTCGTTCCTCTGCGGGCTACTCGACCTGACCGACAACATCGTGGCCGGCGAGGTTGTCCCGCCGGAGCGGGTCGTTCGCTATGACGACGACGATCCGTACCTGGTCGTCGCCGCCGACAAGGGCACGGCCAGCTTCTCCGACATGGCCAACGAGGTCTCCGCCCATTACGGGTTCTGGCTCGGCGACGCGTTCGCCTCGGGCGGATCGCGCGGCTACGACCACAAGCAGATGGGCATCACTGCCCGGGGCGCGTGGGTGTCGGTCGCGCGTCACTTCCGCGGGCTGGGGATCAACATCCAGGACACCGACTTCACCGTCGCCGGTATCGGCGACATGTCGGGCGACGTGTTCGGGAACGGGATGCTGCTGTCTCGGCACATCCGGCTGCTGGCGGCCTTCAACCACCAGCATGTGTTCCTCGATCCCGATCCGGACCCCGAGGCGAGCTTCAAGGAGCGCAAGCGGCTGTTCGACAAGCCGCGCTCCACGTGGAGCGACTATGACCCGGCGATCATCTCGAAGGGAGGCGGTGTCTATCCGCGGACCGCGAAGTCGATCAAGCTGTCCCCGCAGGTCAAGCACGCGCTGGCGATCGAGGCCGACAAGCTCTCGCCGGCCGAGGTGATCCGGGCGATCCTGCGCGCCCCGGTCGACCTGCTGTGGAACGGAGGCATCGGAACCTATGTCAAGGCAACCGACGAGGCCCACGGCGACGTCGGTGACAAGTCCAACGACGCTGTCCGCGTCAACGCCGATGAGCTGCGCTGCCGGGTGGTGGGGGAGGGCGGGAACCTGGGCTTCACGCAGCTGGGGCGGATCGAGTACGCGGCCGCCGGTGGCCAGATCAACACCGACGCGATCGACAACGTCGCCGGCGTCAATACCTCCGATCACGAGGTCAACATCAAGATCCTGCTCGACTCGCTCGTCGTCGCGGGCGACCTGACCGAGAAGCAGCGCAACGAGCTGCTGGTTGAGATGACCGACGGCGTGGCCAGGCAGGTCCTGTTCGGCAGCTACACACAGACGCAGGCGATGAGCCTGGCCCTGGCCCAGGCGGTGCAGATGATCGACGTCCACTGGCGCCTGATCCGCCATCTCGAGCAGGTGGCGGGACTCGACCGGGACCTCGAGTTCTTGCCCAGCGACGAAACGCTGACCGATCGCAAGGCCGCCCACAAGGGCCTCCTCGCGCCCGAAATGGCCGTCGTGATGGCCTACTGCAAGATCCATCTCTACGCCCGCTTGCTCGAGTCCAACCTGTTCGACGACCCCTACCTCGAGTACGACCTCGAGCGCTACTTCCCCAAGCCCCTGCCGGCTCTCTACGCCGACGCGATGCGGACACACCGCCTGCGGCGCGAGATCGTCTCGACCGTGGTTGCCAACCAGCTCGTGGACCGGGCGGGAACGACGTTCGCCTTCCGCTTGACCGAGGAGACCGGAGCCTCGTGCGCCGAGCTCGCGCGCGCCTACGCGGTGGCTCGGGAGGTGTTCGACATGTGGGAGTTCTGGTTGGCGGTCGAGGACCTCGACAACCACGTCGCAGCGGCCACACAGCTCGAGATGTTGATCGAAGCGCGCAAGCTGGTCGAACGCGCCACCCGGTGGCTGATCCGCTCGAGCGCCGAGCCCATCAACATCGAGATGACGATCCGCTACTTCGAGCCCGGGGCGCGCATGATGCGCGCGGCGATGCCCGATGCGCTCGACGGCGCCGAGCGCGAGGCATTTGTGGCCCGAACCGCGGAGCTGGGCGAGGCCGGGGTCCCGGCCGCGCTGGCCGAGTGGGTGGCGGCCATGCCGGCGCTGCTGTCCGTGTTCGACATCGTCGAGGTGGCGAGTGCGACGCGGCGCCGCGAGGAGACGGTCATGGCCACCTACTTCCAACTCGGATCCCGGCTCGAGCTCAACTGGCTGCGCGACCGGATCATCGAGCTCCCGCGAGCCAACCGCTGGCAGGCACTGGCCCGGGCGGCGTTGCGGGATGACCTCTACAACCTGCACCGCTCGCTGACGCGAGAGGTGCTCGAGGCCGGCGGCCGCGATGCCGACACCGACGTTGCCATTGAGGCCTGGGTGCGCCGCCACGAGGAGGCGCTCGCTCGCGCCCAGAGCATGCTGGCCGACATCAAGGCCTCGCGAAGCTACGACACCACCACGCTGCCGGTCGCTCTGCGCGAGATCCGCAATCTCGTCCGCGGCGGGGTCCCGCCCGGTGGCGTCCCCGGCGCCGAATCGGCGACGATGGCCGGTTAGAACACCTAACTAATAATTAGAACACCTAACTAAGCTAATAACTAGCCGATGGCGACGGTGCGGCTGTAGAACTTCTTGCCGTGGGCCTGGCGTTGCCAGAGCAGCCTGAGCTCGCCCGCCGCGGGGATCCGCACGCGGACGACGAAGAAGCCCTCCCGGTTACGGGTACGGACCCTGTCCACCGACCCCCACCGGCGCGAGCCGCGGCTGCGGAACTGGAGCGTCGCCGTCTGTGTCTGCGAGTGGTTGGCCGCGCGGATCTCGCCCCACACGGTGACTCGTGATCCATGCCGAGCACGGGACAGCCAGAGCGGTAGCCTGAACGCGGCGTAGGACGGCTTGTGCTTGCCGTCCGCGAACACCAGGCCGGTCTGGAAGGTGCTCCAGTACGCGCGGCTGCCGGGCGGCGCGCCGGCTCGCGGATCGTTGTCGACGAGGAGGAATTGGGCCAGCGAGGTGACCCGTGGATCGTGATAGGTCATGTACTCGCCCTCGTTGATCCACTGCGCCTGCTGGGTCAGCGAGGTATCGACGAACGGATTCGGCGGTCGCGTCTTGTAGCCCCATTCGGTCAGGTACATGTTCACGCCGCCGCGCACGCGCTTGCCGTAAGCGGCGTGAACGCGGTCCAGCGCGCGCTCAATCTCGCCGAGGTTGGCCAGCGTTATTTCGTTTCGATCGGGCAGGACCCGGTTCGGCGCCACGCCGAACGAGTACGGGTGGTAGGCGAAGCCGTCAAAGGCGAACAGGCCGGGATTGCGCGAGACGAACTTCGAGCGGCTCCCGGACTGCGGGCACTCGAGATGGGCCGCGGCCCTACCGGTCAGCGGGCGGTAGTGCGAGTCCACGCAATACAGCTCCTGGGTGAACGGGATCGGGTACACCGAGCCGTGGGAGGCGAGCTCGCCGATCAGCAACGTGTCGTGGTTGTGGCCGCTGGCCTTCAGCCCGCCGTAGGCAGCCCCGATCAGATGGCGGTACATACCGGGCGAGTTGTCGACCTGGTGCCCGCCCACCCGCTTGAACTGAGGGCTGAGCCAGCCCGGGATGTTGGGCTCGTTCCAGACCCCCCAGTACCTGACCGGCTGAAGCGGTGGGTCCGGATCCGACGACGTCGGCGTGACGCCCTTCACCCCGCGGCTTGACACGCCCAGCTCTCGCGGCGGCGCGAGGACCGGCCACGAGGCGGGCTGCCAGCGGCCGTCGTAGCGCCGGCCGATCGCCTCGACGAACTGACGGAAGTAGGTCGGGTTGGGCTTCTCGGACCACCGATAGCCATCGCCCTGGGCCTCCGTTGGCCCTGACGTTGCCCAGGTGGGGGCCGGCGCGGTGACCTGGAAGTACACCTTCAGGCCGAGCAGACGGCACCAGGTAACCAGCTGGTCGTATCGGGTCCAGGCACCGTAGGGGTAGGCGGAGGGGTTGGTGGCGTCGAACCTGGGCTTCCTGTTGGCCGAGCTGTCGGGCGCGATCAGCGACCAGACGACCGATACCTTGATCCGATCAACCCCGAGGTTCTTGGCCGCCCGCAGCGTCGCCGCCATGTGCGATGGGGTGGCGTAGATCGTCTGGTTGTCGTCCATGAGGATCGACTCCTCGGTCTTCGAGGCCAGCGCATGGGCGGGCAGCGCGCACAGCAGCGCGCAGGCCGCGAGCGCCACCGGGAGCATCCGTTTCCAGACGGCCATCCGGCCAGATGGTAGTGACGGGGATTCGCCGGGTGTCGCGCTGACGTGGAGCTCAGCCCGCCGCCGCGATGCGCCCCGCGGTCCGGTGGGCGAGCGCCATGATCGAGACCATCGGGTTGACGCCCGGGGCGGTGGGGAAGGCGCTCGCATCCCCGATCCAAACACCTCGTACGTCGTGAAGTTGCCCGTCGCCGTCGGCCACCGAGTCGGCGGGATCGCCACCCATCCGGCAGCTCCCCATCTGATGGGCGGTGAACAGGGTCACGTCAGCCGCCCCGTAGGCGGCCTGCTCGACCCGCTCGATGAAGGCCTCGAAGTCCTCGCCCGAGTCGCGCCGCCAGCACAGCTCCTCGGCGTGCAGAGTGCGGATCTCGGGCGCCCCGGCGGCGTACTGGAGGCGGGCCAGTTCCACGTGGGCCTTGACCATCAGGCGGCGATCGACCTCGTCGGTCAGCGACCAGCGAACGATGGGCTGGCCGTGGGGATCGAGCACCACCTCACCTTCGCCGTGATCGCGCGCCACCGAGAGGAACGGGGCCTGGTGGCGGAACATGCGTGCGAACTCGCGCTTGTGCTGCTCGCCCGTGCGCCAGGGGATGCCGCCGGCGTTGATGGCCGGCATCGCCCCGACCGACTCGATGAGGAAGCCGTGGTCGCCGTCGCAGCCGGCGAAGTGGTCGGACACCTCGGATTGGATCTGGCCGATCCACGGCTCGATCTCCTCGTCATACACGCCGTTGACGATCGCCGCGGGGTGCAGCCGCAGGTGCTTGCCCACGGCCGGCCCGCCGATCGCCGAGCGCAGCAACAGCGCCGGCGAGTGCACCGCCCCGCACGCGACGACGACGGTCGGGGCGTCGACGGTCAGCGCGGTCGTGCTGCCGTCGGCGTGGGTCACGGTGGCGGCGACGCCCGTCGCGCGGCCGTCATCGCCGACGAGGATGCGGTCGGCGTGGCAGCCGACGACCGCGGTGGCGCCGGCATCCGACGCGTCCTGGAGGTAGGTCTTCATCGTCGATTGCTTGCAGCCCTTCTGGCAACCGGCCAGGCAGTAGCCGCACACGCGGGGGTCCTCGCAGCTCGCGTCGACGTTGCGCACGATCGCCCGGTGGGCCATCCCCAGCTCGTCGAACGCCTTGATCATCTTCTTGTGCTGGCGGTTCTGGGTCGTCGCGGCGTCGGTGGCGTTGATCCGCTCCATCACCGCGTCTATGTGCGCGTCGTAGGCGGGCTCGTCGATGGCCGTGATCCCGTGCTCAGCCCACTCGCGGCGGATCGGGTCGGGGGTCCGCAGGCAGTTCATGTAGTTGACCACCGTGCCGCCGCCGAGCGTCGAGCCGGCGAAGATTGCGATCGAACCGTCCTCTGACGCGAGCAGGCCGCCACCCAGGTAGAGCTCGAACAGGCCCAGCAGCTCGAGCTGCTTGAAGTCCGCCTCGTTGCGATAGCCGCCCATCTCGAGCACGAGCACGGACTTGCCGCTGCGCTGCAGCTCGGCGGCGATGACCGCGCCACCGGCGCCCGAGCCGACCACGCACACGTCGGCGGTTAGGGAGGCGCTGTCGCCGCTGACCTCGGTCGTGCGGATCGTCTTGGGCGCCTCCTCAGGGCTGGGCGGGGCCGAGATCGGTCCCGGGTAGCCGATGGCCTCCCAGTTGGGGTTCCGCCCGAGCTCGTCGGGCAGTGCGTAGAAGAACAGGAGGGTGAGGTTGCGCAGGCCCAGCACGCCCAGGCGCGCCTCGTGGCTGGACGCCGCGACGTCGTGCAGGCTCTGCGTCCGGACCTCGAGCGGGAGCCCGGCGAAGTCGTTCTCGCCCAGCGCATCGAGCATGTCGGCGAAGCCCTGCACCTGCTCTGGGGCCATCGCCTGCGCCATCAGCCCCTCGATCTGCTCAGCAACGCGCATCGCGGAGGCGCTGCGGGCGAGGAATTCGCGCAATGTTGCCTCGGCCTCGTCGCTCTGGACCGATGGGACGATCGTGTCGCACACAGCCTGGAGCGTCCGACGCTCTGTGTCGTTAAGGACCGATGCAAGGACTGCCACGGCTCACCCTCTCTCCTTCGCTGAACGGCGTAGCAGCGATCCTAAACCGTAGGCGACAACGTCGACCACACCGGCGATGAAGAACGCGATGGGACCGGTGAGCAGGCGCGCTGCAATCCGCCAAATCACGGGGTCAAGCTATCGTCTCGGCCTAAAGGCAATGCCGTCTCCCGTCAAGACAACCGTTACCGAACTGCCCGAGTCGCGCGTTCGCGTCGAAGCCGAGGTGCCCGCCGAGGAGGTCGAGCGACGCCTGCAGCAGGCCGCACGGGAGCTCGGCCGGCAGATGCGCATACCCGGCTTCCGCAAGGGCAAGGTCCCGCCGCCGGTCGTTATTCGTCGCCTCGGTCGCGAGGCGGTGCTCGACGAGGCACTGCGCAGCTCGCTCAGTGCCTGGTACGTCGACGCGATCGACGAGGCGGGGATCGCGCCCATCGGCGAGCCCGAGCTCGACGTCGGCGACCTTCCCGCTCAGGGACAGCCGCTGGCGTTCTCGATCGAAATCGGCGTGCGCCCGCAGGCCACGCTCGGTCAGTACAAGGGACTCGAGGTCGGGCGCCGCGAGGCCCACGTCGACGACGCCGCCATCGACACCGAGCTCGATCGCCTGCGCGACCGGTTCGCCACGCTGGAGACGGTCGAGCGCGCGGCCGAGCAGGGCGACCACGTGGTGCTCGACTATCTCGGCCGCGTCGATGGTGAGGCGTTCGAGGGTGGGGAGGGGCGCGACCAGCTGCTGGAGCTCGGATCGGGGCGGCTCATCCCCGGCTTCGAGGAGCAGCTTGTGGGCGTCAACGCCGGCGAGCAGCGCGACGTCGGGGTCACGTTCCCCGAGGAGTACCCGGGGGAGCTGGGTGGCCGCGATGCCACCTTCGAGGTGACGGTCAGCGAGGTCAAGGCCAAGCGCCTGCCCGAGCTCGACGACGACTTCGCCTCCGACGCATCGGAGTTCGACACGCTGGCCGAGCTGCGCGAGGACATCGCCGGACAGCTGCGCGAGCAGGACGAGGCGGCGATCGACCGCGAGTTCAGAGAGGCCGTGGTCGACGCCGCGGCTGAAGATGCCACCGTCGAGTTGCCCGACAACCTCGTGCACGCGCGCGCACACGAGATGCTCGAGCAGACCCTCGGCGCGCTGGCGCGCCAGGGGATCTCGAAGGACGCCTACCTGCAGATCGCCGGCAAGGACGAGGAGACGCTGGCCCGCGAGGCGGAGCCCGACGCGGCCAAGGCGCTACGACGCGAGGCAGTGCTGGCGGCGATCGTGCAGGCCGAGAACATCGAGCCCTCCGAGGAGAAGCTGCTCGAGGAGCTCGAGCCGAGCGCGGAGCGAACCGGAACGAGTTCCCAGGAGCTGCTCGAGCGCGTGACCAAGAATGGACAGCTCGACCGGCTGCGCGAGGATGTCGCCACCAGCATGGCCATCGATGAGATCGTCGAGAGCGCGGTGCCGATCAGCGTCGAGCAGGCGAAGGCGCGGCAGAAGCTGTGGACACCGGGCAAGGACGATCCGGAGGGCGGCGGCCGGCAGCTCTGGACGCCCGGAAGCTGACGCGTTTACCCCTGCCGGCGGCCAAAGCCGCATTGCTAGAGTCGGCAGGAATCCGGGCCCGCAAGCAAAAGAAGCGAGGACTATGAGCCCACTCGTACCTATGGTCGTCGAGCAGACCTCCCGTGGAGAGCGCGCATTCGACATCTACAGCCGCCTCCTCAACGAGCGGATCATCTTCCTGGGTACCCCCGTCGACGATCAGATCGCCAACCTGATCGTCGCCCAGCTACTGCACCTGGAATCCGAGGATCCCGACAAGGACATCTCGGTGTACGTCAACTCGCCGGGCGGCTCCGTGTACGCGGGGCTGGCGATCTACGACACGATGCAGTTCATCAAGCCCGACGTGCAGACGATCTGCGTCGGCATCGCGATGTCGATGGGCGCGCTGCTGCTGGCCGGCGGGGCGGCGGGCAAGCGCATGGCCCTGCCCAACGCCAAGATCCTCATCCACCAGGTGTCGTCAGCTTTCCAGGGCCAGGCTACAGATATCGAGATCCACGCTAAAGAGATCATCGATGTCCGCCGACGCCTCGATGAGATCATCGCGAAGCACACGGGGCAAGATTTGGACAAGGTCCGACAGGACACGGAGCGCGACTATTTCATGAGTTCTGAGGAGGCGAAGGGCTACGGAATAATCGACCGCGTGATCTCGCAGCACTGAGGCACTAGTCTTAGGGCTGCGAGCTCGGCGGTCACGCCGTACTCCGGAGAGAGGAACCGCATGGCACGTCCCACGGACTCCAACGAACAGCTTCTCTGCAGTTTCTGCGGCAAGTCGCAGAGGCAGGTCAAGAAGCTGATCGCCGGGCCCGGCGTTTACATCTGCGACGAGTGCATCGATCTCTGCAACGAGATCATCGACGAGGAGCTCACCGCTCCGCCGTCGTTTGACATCGAGAACCTCCCCAAGCCGCGGGAGATCTACGACGTCCTCAACGAGTACGTGGTCGGACAGGAGCAGGCGAAGCGTTCGCTGAGCGTCGCCGTCTACAACCACTACAAGCGCGTCCAGATGATGCAGTCCGATGACAACGACATCGAGCTGCAGAAGTCCAACATCCTGCTCTTGGGTCCCACTGGTTGCGGCAAGACGTTGCTGGCCCAGACCCTGGCCAAGATCCTCAACGTCCCATTCGCGATCGCCGACGCCACCGCGCTGACGGAGGCCGGCTACGTGGGCGAGGACGTCGAGAACATCCTGCTCAAGCTCATCCAGGCCGCTGATTACGACGTCAAGAAGGCCGAGACGGGGATCATCTACATCGACGAGGTCGACAAGATCGCCCGCAAGGCCGACAACCCGTCGATCACGCGTGATGTTTCCGGCGAAGGCGTCCAGCAGGCCCTGTTGAAGATTCTCGAGGGGACCACGGCCAGCGTTCCGCCCCAGGGCGGCCGCAAGCACCCCCACCAGGAGTTCCTGTCGATCGACACCACCAACGTGCTGTTCATCTGCGGTGGCGCGTTCGCCAACCTCGACAAGGTGATCGAGCGGCGGATCGGCCACCAGGGCGTCGGCTTCGGCGCCGCGATCCAGTCCAAGGAGCAGCGCGACACCGGCGAGATCTTCGAGCACTGCCTGCCCGAGGATCTGATCCAGTACGGGCTGATTCCCGAGTTCATCGGGCGCCTACCGGTGATGTCCGCCATCCACCAGCTCTCGCGCGGGGAGCTCATGCAGATCCTCACCGAGCCTCGCAACGCCCTGGCCAAGCAGTTCCAGCGCTTCTTCCAGTTCGATGGGATCGAGCTGGTGTTTGCCGACGACGCGCTGTCGTCGATCGCGGACAAGGCCCTCGAGCGCGAGACCGGCGCCCGGGGCCTTCGCTCGATCATCGAGGAGGTCCTGCTCGAGGTCCAGTTCGAGCTCCCCTCCCGCCGCGACGTGCGCAAGTGCGTCGTCACCCGCGACACGATCGAGAAGGCCACGCCGCCGACGCTGGTCACGGTCGCCACGCCGGAGGAAGAGGCGGCGTAGGTCGCGGTTTCGGCGGCTGGGCTTCGGCCGGCCGCGGCTGATTTGGGCTGGGGAAGAGGTTGGATGCGTCGAGGCTGTGGTTGATACGGGCGCCAGGCCGGTCGACGGAAAACGTGACAAAGACCGCCTCGCGCCTCAACCTCGTGCGCATAAGCCCCTCCCAGGGGCTTACGTAGCCAAGGTGCACGCCGGTTGGCAGCTTTGCCACGTTTTCGTTGTACCTCAGCGCCGCGGTCGCCCCCGAACAGCCGCCGGCCCCGACCGAGCCTACGAGCCCAAAACCGACCAACGGAAGAGAAAAGGCCCCCGCCCTGCGGAGGCCTCTCCCACGCTGTCGGGGCGGCTCTGGCGCCTCCCCGGCAGATGGCTGGCCAGCTCCTCGCTCAGCGACGAGCTGATCAAACCGGCAGGATGCCCCGGTGGCGCGAGCGAGTGGTTACCCCCGTGTAGATCCGCCGTAAACCTGAGCGCCCATCCTCCTACACTCCGCCTCGCATGTCTGATCTCGAATCGAAGTACGACCCCTCCGAGGTCGAGCCCCGGATCGTCGAGATGTGGCTCGAATCGGGTCTCTTTCACCCCGCGCCCGAGGGCGACGCCGACCACAACTACTCGATCGCGATCCCTCCGCCCAACGTCACCGGCGTGCTCCACATGGGCCATGCCCTCAACAACTCGGTCCAGGACTGCCTGATCCGGCATCACCGCATGACGGGCCAGCGCACGAAGTGGATCCTCGGTACCGACCACGCCGGCATCGCCACCCAGACCCAGGTCGAGCGCGCGCTCATCGAGGAGGGCACGAGCCGCGCCGAGCTCGGACGCGAGGCATTCGTCGGGCGCGTCTGGGACTGGCGCGAGCGCTACGGCGGCGCAATCATCGAGCAGCTCGAGCGCCTCGGCGCCTCGTGCGACTACGAGGAGGAGCGGTTCACGCTAGACGAGCGCTACGTCGAGGCCGTGCTCCGCGTGTTCGTCGCCCTGTACGAGAAGGGCTACATCTACCGCGACCGCTACATGGTCAACTGGGACCCCGGGATGCGCTCGGCGATCAGCGACCTCGAGGTCGAGGACGGCGAGGTCACCGACAAGCTCTACTACATCGACTATCCGCTGGCGTCGGGCTCGGGTGCGATCACCGTCGCCACCGTGCGCCCCGAGACGATGCTGGCCGACACCGCGATCGCCGTGCACCCCGACGACGAGCGCTACCAGCGACTGATCGGCGAGACGGCGATCCTGCCCCTGGTCGGGCGCAAGCTGCGGATCATCGCTGACGATTTCGTCAAGCCCGAGTTCGGCACCGGCGCGCTGAAGATCACCCCCGGGCACGACCCGAACGACTTCGAGATCGGCGCCCGCCACGGGCTGCAGGTGATCGGGGTGATCGGCGAGGACGGGCGGATCACCGCCGACGCCCCCGAGCGATTCGTGGGCATGTCGGTGCTCGAGGCGCGCGAGGCCGTGGTCGATGAGCTCCGCGACGGCGGGCTGGTCGCCCGGGCCGAGGACCTCGTGCACACGGTTCCCTTCTCGCATCGCTCCGGGGAGCGAATCGAGCCGCTGGTCTCGCTCCAGTGGTTCATGCGCATGGACGAGCTCGCCGCGCCCGCGATCGAGGCCGTGAGAAGCGGACGCGTCCGCTTCCACCCGGAACGGTGGAGTCGCGTGTACCTGGACTGGATGGAGAACATCCGTCCCTGGTGTATCTCGCGCCAGCTGTGGTGGGGCCATCAGATCCCGGTCTGGTATCGGGGCGTCGAGGTGTATGTCGGCGTCGATCCTCCCGCCGGCGCGGGATGGGAGCGCGACCCCGACGTGCTCGACACCTGGTTCTCGAGCGCTCTGTGGCCGTTCGCCACCCTCGGCTGGCCCGACCAGACGCCCGAGCTTCACGCCTTCTATCCCACCGACGCGCTGGTCACGGGCCGCGACATCATCTTCCTGTGGGTGGCGCGAATGATCATGATGGGGCTCGAGTTCACGGGGTCGGTCCCGTTCGACGACGTCCACATCACCTCGATCATCCAGGCCCCCGACGGGCGACGGATGTCGAAGTCCCTCGGGACCGGGATTGACCCGCTGGATTTGATTAATGGCGGGCTTCGCCCGCCCGTGTTTTCCGACGGCTCGGGCTCGCCGGGCGAGTTCCCGGCCTACGGAGCTGACGCGGTTCGCTGGGGACTGCTGGCCATGTCCTCGGGTCAGGACGTGCGCTTCAGCGAGGAGAAGATCGCCCAGGGCCAGCAGCTGAGGATCAAGCTCTGGAACGCCTCACGGCTGATCCTCGGACGGATCGATCCCGCCGCCCGCGCCGCGGCCACGCCGATGACCGTGGAGGATCGCTGGATCCTGTCGCGGCTCGAGCGCGCCTCGGCGTCGATCCGCGGCCGCATCGACGCCTATGACTTCTCGCACGCCG
The DNA here is from genome assembly GCA_963796885.1 of uncultured Solirubrobacterales bacterium. Classification (GTDB taxonomy): domain Bacteria; phylum Actinomycetota; class Thermoleophilia; order Solirubrobacterales; family Solirubrobacteraceae; genus Palsa-465. The sequence goes on along the minus strand of CAWCNP010000012.1, from coordinate 39,913 downwards.
CTCTCGAGCTGTATGACTTCGTGTACGGCGAGCTGTGCGACTGGTATCTCGAGCTGGTCAAGCCGCGACTCTACGCGGGCGAGGCCGAATGCCAGCAGGTCCTGCTCCACGTCCTCACCCAGACCCTCGCCCTGGCCCATCCGATCATTCCGTTCGTGACCGAGGAGATCTACGACCAGACTCCCGGCGTCACCGGGCTGCTGGTCGCCGGCGTGCCCACCGACGACGTCGGGACCGTCGACGAGCAGGCCGAGCAGGCCCTGGCTCGGGTCGTGCAGGCCGTCCAGGCTCTGCGCGGCTGGCGGGATCAGGCCGGCGTCAAGGCGGGTGAGCGGGTGCCGGCCCGCCTGTCCGCCGACGGGTACGACGACACGGCCTCCCACGTGGCGATGATGGCGCGGATGAACTTCGGGGCCAACGGTGGGGCGCCGGTCACCTCGGTGCCTGTGCCCGGTGGCGCGGTCGAGATCCTGCCCTTCGGCGACTTCGACCCTGCGGTGCTGGAGCGCAAGCGCGCGGCCGAGCGCGAGCGACTCGAGGCCGAGATCAGGCGCTCCGAGGGCAAGCTCGCCAACGACGGGTTCGTCAGCAAGGCGCCGGCCGCCGTCGTGCAGGCCGAGCGCGACAAGCTGGCGCGCCTCCGTGCCGACCTCGAGGCGCTATGAGCGGCGCCGTGTCGATCGCGTCGGTGACAGACGCCGAGCGTTACCTGCTCTCCCTCGAGCTGTTCGGCATGCGCTTCGGCCTGGACCGGATGCGGCGGCTGATGACCGCCCTCGGTCATCCCGAGCGGCAGTTCGACTCGATCCACGTTGTCGGCACCAACGGAAAGTCCTCCACCACGCGGATGATCGCTGCGATCCTCGCCGCCCACGGGCTGCGCACCGGGGCCTACGTTTCGCCGCACCTGGTGTCGTTCGCCGAGCGGATCCGGATCGGCGACGAGGATCTCGATCCGGCGGGGTTCGCCGCCGCCGTCGGGCGCGCCGCCCGGGCCGCCGAGCTCGTCGATCGCTCGCTCGGTGGGGAGGACCGGGTCACCCAGTTCGAGGCGCTGACGGCGGCGGCGTATTCCGAGCTCGCCGCGCGCGGCGTCGAGATCGCGGTCGTCGAAGCTGGGCTCGGGGGTCGCTACGACGCCACCAACGTGATCCCGTCGAAGGTCCAGGTGCTGACCAGTGTCGGCCTCGAGCACACACGTTGGCTGGGGCCGACGGTGGAGGCGATCGCGCGCGAGAAGCTCGATGTCGTGCAGGAGGGGGCGACCCTCGTGCTCGGGCACGGGCTGCATCCCGATGCACTCGAGGTGGCCCACGAGATCGCCACCGATCGCCGGGCACGGATCGTGTACGCAGGCGCCGAGCCGGGCGTCGAGGTCGGGGCGCTGGGGGCGTTCCAGCGTCGCAACTTCGCGCTCGCTCGAGCGGCGGCCGAGGCCTATCTGGGTTCGCTGGAGCCGGCGGCGGTCAGGACGGCCGGGGCGACGGTGAGGGTTCCCGGGCGGCTCCAGGTCATCGACGAGGAGCCGCTGACGCTGCTCGACGGGGCCCACAACCCAGACGGCATGGCGGCCTTGGCCGAGTCGCTGCCGGAGATCGCCGCCGGGGCAGACCGCGTGGTGGGCGTGATTTCGATCCTCGACGACAAGGACGCGGCGGGGATGCTGCGGGCGCTGCTGCCGGCCTGCGATGCGATCGTCCTCACGAGCAGTCACAATCCCCGCGCGTTGCCGCCGCCCACCCTGCAATCGCTGGCCGGACAGCTCTCGGGACCGCCCTCCGAGCTCGTCCGCGACCCCCAGGCCGCACTGCGCCGGGGACGGGAGCTGGCGGGTCGCACGGGCGTGGTTCTCGCCACCGGATCCATCTACCTGGTCGCCGATCTGCTGGCCCCCGCCGGCCGCCGGCTGGCCTCGATGCTGTGAATCCACGCGACGACCGACCCAGCTTCCTGACCATGATCGGACTCGTCGCGCTGATCGTCGCTGTGGTGATCCTCGTGTTCTTCGGTATCGGCTATGCCTTCGGGCGATTGTTCCTCTAGCAGGATCCTGGCGCTTTAGCGCGTACTTACCACCACGACCACTACACTCGCGACTTCGATGCTTGCATTTGGAATCTTCGGTATCACCAACAACACCGTGAATCTCGCGGTGGAACTGGTGATCCTGTTCCTGATCATCCTCTGGCTCGCGTTGGTCTATTGGACATACGCCGATGCGCGCCGGCGGATTGGGGACCCGATGCTGATCGGGTGCGCGACGGCGGCGTCCCTGTTCCCGTTCGTGGGCACGATCGTCTACATGATCGTGCGCCCGCCGGAATACCTCGACGATGTGCGCGAGCGCGAGCTCGAGATGCAGGCCGCCGAGGCGCGCCTGGCCGAGCTCGGCTATCACCTGTGTCCGCATTGCGACTACGAGGTCGAGAAGGACTTCCTGCGCTGCCCGAACTGCATGCGGAAGCTCAAGGATCCGTGCGCAACGTGCGGCAAGCCGCTCGACCCGACATGGAAGATCTGTCCGTTCTGCGAGTCCGAGATCGGCGCGGCCCCACCCGCTCCCCGCCGGGCGAGGCGTCGCCGTGAGAGCAACAGCGAGCAGCCACGCCGCGAGAATGCCAGCGAGCAGCCCGCGCCCGCCACGGCGGCCGGCGAGGCCGGCGGCTCGCCCGCCCCGGCGCCGTAGTAGTTCGCCCTCGTCAACTCATCTAAGGGAGACCAGCCCCCCATGGAGCGCACGCTCATCCTTGTCAAGCCCGACGCCTTCGCCCGCAATCTGACCGGCGAGATCATCGCGCGCTTCGAGCGCAAGGGCCTGCGCCTCGTCGCGTTGAAGCTGATGACAATGTCCCCGGAGCTGGCCCGGGAGCATTACGCCGAGCATGAGGGCAAGCCCTTCTTCGAGGAATTGGTCTCCTTCATCACCTCGGGACCGCTGGTGGCCATGGTGCTGGAGGGCGAGCAGGCGATCGAGGCCGCGCGGCAGGTCATCGGGGCGACCAACCCGCTCCAGGCGACCACCGGTTCGATCCGTGGCGACTACGCGATCGCCGTCGGTCAGAACATGGTCCACGGGTCCGATGGGCCCGAGTCCGCGGCCCGCGAGGTCGGGCTCTTCTTCCCCGAGCCGGGGTGACGGGGCCGCTGGTCCTGGCCTCGCGCTCGCCGCAGCGGCGAGCCATCCTCGAGCAGCTGGGCGTGGCCTTCCGGGTTGTCGTCCCCGCGGTCGACGAGCTCGAGTCCGGGCCGGCCGAGGCGGTTGCGGTTGAGAACGCCCGTCGCAAGGCCCTCGCGGTCGCCGGCGATTGCCAGACGCCGGTCCTGGGGGTCGACACCGTGGTGTCGCTGGACGACCGGCTGTACGGGAAGCCCGCGACTACCGAAGACGCCAGAAGCACCCTCACCGCTCTGGCCGGCCGCCGGCACACGGTCCTCAGCGGTCTTTGCCTCGTCCGGGACGGTGCGGCGCGGACGGCGTCGGCGCGCACAGCGGTCGAATTCCGCCCACTCGATGAGGCGGTGCTCGAGTGGTACCTGGCCAGCGGCGAGTGGCGTGAGCGGGCTGGCGGCTACGCCATCCAGGGCCGCGGCGCCGCGCTGGTGGCGGGAATCGAGGGCGACTTCTTCAACGTCGTCGGCCTTCCCGTAGCGACGCTGCTGGAACTGATGCCGGGCCTCCTGGGCTGAGCCCTACTTCGCCCGCGCCGACCACCTGACGCGCGGCATCGCGCAGACGTAGCCGTTGGTCTTGTAGGACAGCGGACCCGCCGTGCCCGCGGCGCGCTTGCCGTGAACGTGGCCCGAGATGCTCGTGCCCCCGACGAGGACGCGGAAGGCACCCCGATGGACCGCCGCGGGCGCTGAGCCCGTGGACAGCGTGCTGGGGAAGCGGGTGTGGCGCGCGTCGTTGCAGACGTACACGATCCCGAAGGTGAGTTGCGTCAGCGTGCCGTTCGCGTCGACGAAGCGCACGCTCTTACCCTGGCTCGTGCGCCCGTGAAATGCCAGCGGCGGTGCCTCGACAAACGTGGCCGTCATGACTGGGGGGACGGTGGCCGCCGGCCGATCTGTACCGCCGACTGGGACCGGTTCCTGGGCGTAGGCGCACAGGCGGTAGCGCCCGGGGTGCAGCGCGCCAGCCCGGGCGTGCAAGACGCCATTGAGCGAGTTGGTGCCCGGGCTGCGCACTGGTCCCACCGTGGCGTAGTCGGTCGGGAAGTCATGCGTCCCGCCGGAGAGATAGTCGACCGCGCCTCGCGGCTCCTCGCTGCGTCGCGGAGCGCAGGCACCCGCATCGGCTCGGCGGGAGTCCAGCCACAGCTCGATCGGCCCGTTGGCCGCCCAGCGCACCGCGGTCCTCGAGAATCCGTCGATTCCGATCCGGTGCGTGGCGGTCAGGCTCAGGCTCACGCGAGGCGGCACGGAGTGGACGATCAACGAGCTCGAGGCCAGCGGTGGCGTCGACTCATCCGCCTGCGAGGGCTCGGCCCACGCGCAGACAAGGTAGTTGCCCGGCGGGAACAGCGGCTGGTAATAGGAAGGGGCGTGGTAGGACCCGCTCAGGCCAGTGGTGGCGATCAGGTCGGTTCTCCCGTCGGCTCCGGGGGTGGTTGCGCACCGGGCCCCGGCGCCGAGGGGCTTGTACGTTCCGTAGACGTCGATCGCGCCGGGGGCATGGCCCCTCGCCTCGACGCTGACCGCGCGAAGCGCCGGTCCCGGGTTGGGGGAGGCGACGATCGACATCGTCGTACCGTCGCTCGCCGAACCGGGCGCGACGACGCCGAACGTGAACAGGCCCACCAGTGCCGCCGCCAACACGATTCTGACCCCAGTGCCCCGCATTCCGCCCAAACGTAGGTGACGATCCGACAGCGGTCAAGCGGATGTCATCAGCGACCGATGAGTGGGATAGCGTCCCGAACCATCCATCCAGGTTCCAGCGAGGAGGGCATCGTTATGACCCCTGCCAACCCCGATTACCCGATCCAGCTCGAGATCGAGAATCCCGAGCGGCTCAGCCGCCTGCTGATCTTCGTCAAATGGCTGTTGCTAATCCCGCATTACCTCGTGCTGATCGTGCTGGGCATCGGTGCCTGGTTCGTGTGGATCGTCACATTCTTCATCGTCATCGTCACGCGTCGCTACCCGGAGTCGCTGTTCAACTACATGGTGGGCGTCATGCGCTGGGGCACGAGAGTGGTCGCCTATCTCTTCCTCCAGACCGACCAGTACCCGCCATTCTCGCTCGAGGACGACCCGTCGTACCCGGTCCGGGTGACGGCCACCTACCCGCCTGAGATCGCCCGCTGGCGCCCGCTGGTCAACTGGCTGCTGGTGATCCCGGCCGCCATCGTGTCCTCACTGATCTACGTGATCGCCGAAGTCGCCGTGTTTTTCGCCTGGTTCGCGATCCTGTTCACGGCTCACTACCCGCAGTCCCTGTTCGACTTCGTGACCATCGCCTTCCGCTGGGGCCTGCGGGTCAACCTCTTCACGTACTGGATGACCGAGCAGTACCCGCCATTCGTGTTTGCCTAGGTCAACCATCCTGGCCCCGGGTCCAGATCGGGCGAATTGCCGTAACGTGAGGGCCGTGCGCGTCTGACGCCTGCAATTCGGCTGTCATCGCCTCGGAAAGGTCCTTTACCGGCCGTTTATGGGTTTTCCAGCACTTTTTCCCTGATTGCGGGGCTCGAGCGGGAGGTGTCGGCGGACGTGTGTTCGATACACTCCGCCGAGGACGGAGCGGGCCAGCCCGGGCGACCACTCCGCATCTCGCCGCGTCGTCCGCCGTTCCCCTCACCTTCGTTCAATTTGGGCTTTTTTACGTACCTCACCGGCTTCGGTGGCCGCGACATGGCGGTCGACCTGGGCACCGCGAACACGCTCGTCTACGTGCGTGGGCGCGGAATCGTGCTGTCCGAGCCGAGCGTGGTAGCGGTCGACTCGCGAACCGGCGAGGTGCACGCCGTGGGGATCGAGGCCAAGCGGATGCTCGGCCGCACGCCGGGCACGATCTCGGCCATTCGTCCCCTGAAGGACGGGGTCATCGCCGACTTCGAGGTGACCGAGGAGATGCTCCGGCACTTCATCCAGAAGGTTCACCAGAACCGCTGGGCACATCCCCGCGTGGTCGTGTGCGTGCCCAGCGGAGTCACCGGCGTGGAGAAGCGCGCGGTCGAGGAGGCGTGCCTCTCGGCCGGAGCCCGGCAGGCCTACCTGATCGAGGAGCCGATGGCGGCGGCGATTGGGGCCGGTCTCCCTGTCGGCGAGCCAACCGGTTCGATGGTCGTGGACGTCGGCGGCGGGACGAGCGAGGTGGCCGTGATCTCGCTGGGCGGGATCGTCGTATCGCAATCGATTCGCGTCGGCGGCGACGAGCTCGACGAGGCGATCATCAACTACGTCAAACGCGAGTACAAGCTGCTGATCGGGCAGCAGACGGCGGAGGAGGTCAAGCTCGAAATCGGCTCGGCCTTCCCGATGAGCGAGGAGGTCCAGGCCGAGATCCGCGGCCGCGACATGGTGTCGGGGCTGCCCAAGACGGTCGTCCTGACCAGCGAGGAGATCCGGGGCGCCCTGGAGGAGCCGGTGTCGCAGATCATCGACGCGGTGAAGGAGACGCTCGACCGAACACCACCCGAACTTGCCTCCGACATTATGGATCGTGGCATCATGCTGGCGGGAGGGGGATCCCTGTTACAAGGGCTCGAGGAGCGTTTGCGGCACGAAACGCAGATGCCCGCGCACCTGGCCGAGTCGCCGCTCACCTGCGTAGCGGTGGGATCGGGAAGGTCGTTGGAGGAGTTCGAAGCGATCCACCGTTCAAGCAAGAATTCACGCAACCGACGCCGCCGGTACTAGGTTGAATTCCGGTACCACAAGCGTGCGGACCAAGTCTTTGGAGAACGTCATCTCGTGCATGACAAGCAAGTTCGACGGCGGCGCGCAGTGCTGGCGTTGCTCGTCGTCGTATCCCTGATACTGCTGACGGCGTACTTCGGCGAATCGCCCAACAGCCCCCTGCACTCGGTGCAGCGGGGAATTGTTGAGGTCCTCTCGCCGATTCAGGAGGGCGCGAGCAAGGCGCTGAAGCCCGTGCGGGACATCGCGGGCTGGTTCTCGGACACCTTCCACGCCAAGTCGCGGGCCGATCAGCTCGAGAAGCAGAACCGGAAGCTGACCGCCGAGCTCGCGCGAGCGCAGGGCGCCCTGATTCAGAACGACCAGCTGCGCAACGAGGTCCACCTCGACGACAGCCTCGGCATCAACGCCTTCAAGCCGGTGGCCGCTCAGGTCATCTCGCGCGACCCGACGCTGTGGTACGCGACGGTCGAGATCGACAAGGGCACCGACGACGGGGTCAGCATGAACGATCCGGTGGTCGGCGACGGGGCGCTGATCGGCAAGATCTCCAACGTCGACCCGACGGTCTCGATCGTCACGCTGATCACCGACCACGACTCCGCGGTGACCGCCCAGGTGCAGGATCAGTACGGCGACACCGGCGTGCTCGTGCCGGCCATCGGGAACCCGAACCAGCTGCTGCTGCAGTACCTGCCGCGCCACGCCCCGATCTCGGTCGGCCAGCAGGTGGTCACCGCCGGCTTCAAGTCAGGCGGCCTTGATTCGCTGTTCCCGGCCGGAATCCCCATTGGCCAGGTGTCAAACGCCGACCAGGACACGCTGATCAACAGCGGACAGATCCAGGTGCGTCCCGCGGCCGATATGCGCCACGTTGACGTGGTGCAGGTTCTGACCGCCCCGCACGCCGGCACGGTACGGGCACAGGCACCGTGAGCACGTCGCTCAAGCTGCCGCTCCGCCTGATCGCGCTTGGTTTCCTCACCGTGGTGGTGCAACAGGCCGCGGTCTCGCAGATCTCGGTGTTCGGGGTCAGCGCGGACCTCACCCCGCTCGTGGTCATGTCGGTCGGGTTGCTGACCGGCTCGATGCTGGGCGCGATCACCGGTTTCGGCATCGGGCTGTTCGTCGACATGGTCTTCGTCCAGACCCTCGGCGTCACCTCGCTGCTGTACATCGCGATCGGCTACTGGTCCGGGCGTGTGCGCGAGCTGCGGGATCCGTCCCACAGTCTGGTTCCGCTGGCCATGGGGGCCGCCGCCACGGCCTTTGCCGGAATCGGGCTGGCCCTGATCCAGTTCCTGCTCGGGGTCGACGCCCCGGTCAGCCTGCTGCTCGTCCAGCAGATCTTCATCACGATCCTCGTCAACACGTTGATCGCCCTCCCCGTCTACGCACTGGTGCGACGGGTGATCCAGCCGGCACTGCCAGAGGACCCGCGCCGACGCCGCCGCCGCGCCTATACGACGGGCGGCCTCAGCCCGCTGCAGCGGCCCTCGCAGCGTCTCGGCCCGATCCCCCGCTCTGGTGCCCGATGATCCAGCTCCCCGAAGATCGACGCCCGCCGATGACGCCGCAACTCGCGCTGCGCGTGGCCATTCTCGGCAGCGTGGCGCTGGCCATGTTCGCGATCATCTTCTTCCGGCTGTGGTTCCTCCAGGTCCTCTCGGGGGACAAGTACGTGCTGCAGGCCCGGGTCAACCGCGTGCGCGACGTGAGCATCCCCGCCGCCCGAGGCGACATCGTCGATCGCGAGGGCGACATCCTGGTCGACTCCAAGCAGGCGCTGGCCGTGCAGATCTCGCCGCCCGACCTCCCGCACAGCGCCCGCGCCAAGGCCAGGATGTACCGACGCCTGGCCGGCGTCCTCGGGGTTTCGACCCGGCCCCGACGCTGCCGCGTCGCGGGCCAGGGGGTGCGCCACCTGGCCATGATTCCGTGCGCCGTCGCCCAGCAGGTGGCGATCCTGCCCTACGCCAACGTCACGCTGAAGACGGATGTCCCCAGGGACGTTCTGTACTACATCGACGAGCGCCAGCCCCAGTTCGAGGGGGTCGTCGTGCAGCAGGTCTGGCTGCGCCAGTATCCGCTGCACGATCTGGCCGCCCAGCTGTTCGGCACGGTCGGGCCCATCACCCCGCAGGAGGTGAAGATGCCGCGCTACCGCGGGGTATCGGAGCAATCGATCGTCGGGCAGTCGGGCCTCGAGTACTACTACGACCGCTACCTGCGGGGGCAGGACGGCGCCGATCGCGTCCAGGTCGACGCGTTGGGGCAGTTCCGTGGTTACCTGCGCCAGAAGGCGCCCGTCGCCGGCCACACGCTGAAGCTGTCGCTCGATCTGGGGTTGCAGCGGGCGGGCCAGCAGGCGCTGTCCGAGGCGATCGCCAACAACCCGCCGGCCACGGCCGGGGCGTTCGTGGCGCTCAACCCGCGCAGCGGCGAGGTCTACGCGATGGGCTCCTCGCCGACGTTCGACCCCAACATCTTCACCAAGCCGGTCCCCGAGGCGGTCTACAAGCGGCTCAACAACGCCTCGAGCAACTACCCGCTGTTCAACCGCGCGATCCAGAGCTCCTACCCGACCGGCTCGACGTTCAAGGGCATCAGCTCGATCGCCGCGCTGCAGAGCGGCGCCTGGAGCCTCGATGAGACCTACGACGACACCGGCGTCTACTCGAACGGACCGGGCGATACGAGGCACAACGCCGGCCACGCTGCCTACGGCGTGCTGAACCTGACCCAGGCGATCATGGTCTCCTCGGACAACTTCTTCTACAACCTGGGCCGCCTGATGAACAGCAACGCTCCCAAGGGCGGTGCGCTCCAGCATTGGGCCCACCTCCTCGGGATGGGGCGCGCCACCGGCATCGACCTCGGCGGCGAGAACGCCGGCATCCTGCCCTCGCCGGCCTGGCGGGCCGGTCGGGACAAGCTTGAGCGCGAGTGCGAGCGCGGCACCGGCCCGTTCCGCGGCCACGGCCGCCACAAGACGTGCGGCATCGCCGACGGACGGCCCTGGTCGGTCGGCGACAACGAGAACCTCGCCGTGGGCCAGGGCGACCTGGAGGCCACGCCGTTGCAGCTGGCGGTGGCCTACTCGGCGATTGAGAACGGCGGCGACGTGGTCCGCCCGCACGTCGGCCTCGAGGTCGACGCGCCCGATGGCACGCTGTTGCAGAGGATCGATCCGCCTCCGGCCCGTCGCGTCCACATCAATCCCACCTACCTGGGCGCGATACGCACCGGTCTGCACGACGCGGCCTCGCAGCCCGGCGGCACCTCGGCCGACGTGTTCGCCGGCTGGCCGCAGAGCCAGTATCCGGTCTACGGCAAGACCGGGACCGCCCAGCACGACAACCAGGCCGACCAGTCCTGGTACGTGTGCTATGTCCCCGATCCGTCGCGGCCGATTGTCGTCGTCGTAACCGTCGAACAGGGCGGGTTCGGTGCCATGGCCGCCGCCCCGGCCGCTCGCCAGATCCTCTCTCAGTGGTTCATGGGCAAGCGCGGACAGTTCATCGCCGGATCCTCCAAGACGCTATGAGCGCCACCCCCATCCAGACGCCCGAGGAAGTCGCGACGCCGCGCCCGCGGGTCATGGTCCTGTTCGATCCGTTGTTGCTGCTGGGCGCTCTGGGGCTGGTCGCCTGCTCGCTGATCACCCTGAGGGGCGCGACGCGCAACCTAATCCACGGCCAGCCCCTGTACTACGTGGAGCGTCAGGCGGTGTACGTGGGCATTGGCCTCGTCGTGGCCCTGATCCTGTCCCGAATCGACTACTCGCGGCTGCGCGAGTACAAGTTCGGCCTCTACGGGATCCTGATCGCGCTCAACATCGTCGTGTTCGGGATGCCGGCGATCCGCGGTTCGCACCGCTGGATCCCGCTGCCGTTCTTCCAGGTGCAGTCCTCGGAGTTCGGCAAGGTGCTGCTGATCACCTCGCTGGCCGCGTTCGCTGTCGATCGCGCCCGGCGCCTGAACGAATGGCGCACCACGGCCCGGATCATGCTGCTGGCCCTGTTGCCGGCCCTGATCGTGATCCCGCAGCCCGACCTGGGGACGGGGCTCGTCTACGTGGCCATCGCCTTCTCGGTGCTGTTCTTCGCCGGGACCTCGTGGAAGCAGCTCACCGCGCTGGTGGCGATGTTCGTGGTCTCGGTCACGCTCGTGCTCGCCGTCGCACCGGCGCTGGGCGTGCACGTGCTGAAGCCCTACCAGGTCCAGCGCCTGACCGGCTTTCTCAATCCGTCGCGCGATCCGCGCAGCCAGACGTACAACATTCTCCAGTCGGAGATCGCGATCGGCTCGGGCGAGAAGATCGGACGCGGCGTCGCGCACGCTACCCAGACCAGCCTGCACTTCCTGCCCGAAAACCAGACGGACTTCATCTTCGCCGTCGTCGGCGAGACCTATGGCTTCGTCGGGGCCGCGCTCGTGCTGTCCCTGTACGCGCTGCTGATATGGCGTGCGTTACGCATCCTCACGATGTCCAAGAACCTCTACGGAACGCTGATCGTCGGAGGAATCCTGGCGATGCTCATGTTCCAGGTGTTCGTGAACGTCGGAATGACGATCGGGATCATGCCGATCACCGGTGTTCCGTTACCGCTGATGAGCTATGGCGGCTCATCGGTACTCGTCACGTTCATCGCCCTTGGCCTCCTACAATCAATCTATATCCAAGCTCGATTGGCGAGCGCGGGTAAGGGAAAGGCGCTGCTTTCGTGATCTTTTGCCAGGTCCGCGCGCCAGCTGAGCGCGATGCCTTCATTTCACCGCCTGCGCCGCCGATGCGCGCGGGCCTCAACTCAACTGCCCGAGCTGCCCATTGTGCGCCGGGCGTACAAGCACAAAAGGACTGACTAACAATTGAAGAAGCAAGTGCTGGTCAGCGTCGACCGGGGCGAAACCCGAGTCGCGCTGCTGGAGGCGACGGGCACCGTCGCCGCGCGTAAGTCCGGGTCGGGATCCCCGCGCCGGCGCCGCAAGACGACGAACCCGTCGGCCGGCTACCAGGTCGCCGAGCTGTACCTCGAACGCCGCGGTGCCCGCTCGATCGTCGGCAACATCTATAAGGGACGCGTCGACAACGTGCTCGCCGGTCTCGAAGCCGCCTTCGTCGACATCGGCCTGGAGAAGAACGGCTTCCTGCACGTCGACGAGATCGTGCTGCCGGGCGTCGAGGCGCCGCGGCGCGGCCGGGGCGGAAGCCGCGAAGGACGGCAGATCAACGACATGCTCAAACCGGGTCAGGAGATCGTCGTACAGGTGGTCAAGGACCCGCTGAAGACCAAGGGAGCCCGGCTCTCCATGGACCTCACGATCGCCGGGCGCTACATGGTGCTGGCCCCCTTCGGTGAAGGCGTGGGGGTGTCGCGCCGGCTCGAAGACAAGGAGCGCGAGCGCCTGCGCAAGGAGGCGGCCAAACTCGACCTCAAGGGCTCGGGGGCGATCATCCGAACCGCGGCTCACGGGGCCAAGCGGGTCGACCTCGAGCGCGAGCTGCTGTACCTGTTCAAGTTGAACGAGGTGCTCCAGAAGCGGGTCGCCGAGACCCCGGCACCGTCGCTGGTCTTCCAGGAGGCCGACCTGTCGGTGCGCGTCGTGCGCGACATCTTCTCCGACGTATTCGAGCGGGCCATCGTCGATGACCCCAAGCAACACCACCGGCTCGTCTCGTTCTTCTCGCGCACCGCGCCCGAACTAGTCGACCACGTCGAGCTGTGGGAGGAGGATACGCCGCTGTTCGAAGCCTTCGGCGTCGAGGAGGTGCTCGACTCGACCCTGTCACGGCGGGTCGACCTCCCCAGCGGCGGCTACCTGATGATCGATTACGCCGAGGCGCTAACCGTGATCGATGTCAACTCGGGGTCGTTCATCGGGCGTGGCAAGGGCGCCCGGCTGGAGGACACGATCACCAAGACCAACCTCGAGGCGGCTGACGAGGTCGTACGCCAGCTGCGGCTGCGCGACATCGGCGGCATCATCGTCATCGACTTCATCGATATGGCTCGCGCGCGCAACCGGGATGCGGTGCTCAAGACGCTGCGCAAGGCGCTCGATGAGGACCGCACGAAGACCTTCGTAGTCGAGATCTCGCCCCTTGGGCTGGTCGAGATGACCCGCCAGAACGTCACCGACGGGGTCCGCGAGATCATGACCCGGCCGTGCCCGACATGCGGTGGCGAGGGCGTGATCAAGTCGGAGGAGACGATCGCCATCGAGTTCGAGCGGCGCATGCGCGACCTGGCCAAGGAGACCTCCGCCCAAGCGATCCTGCTCCAGATGAACCCGCGCGTCAGCGCCGAGTTCACCCGCGACGACGCCCGGGTGCTGGCGGCCATCGAAGAAGAGACGGGCAAGTGGTTCCACTTCGAGGGCTCCGAGGGCCTGCCGCTGGACCACTTCGCGGTCCTGCTCGAAGCCGATCGCGAGAAGGTGCTGAGTCGCGCAGTGCCGTTCCGCGAGGGCGAGGAGGTCCACGTCGAGATCGTCGAGCCCCACATGTACAACCCCGGCGATGCGGTGGCCAAGATCGACGGCTACCTGATCGCGGTCACCGGAGGCACGCCCTACGTCGGCGAGAAGCACCTCGTGCGGATCGAGGAGGTGGGGCGAACCTCGGCCCGCGCGTCCTTGGTCGACGTGCCGACGCCGGCCCCAGAGGCGACCGACATCGCCTCGGGCGATGGCGATTCCGACGATGTCCTAGAATCGAAGCCTCGGCGCCGCGGCCGCAGAGGCGGACGGCGCCGTTCCGGTGCCAAGGCCGAATCGGCCTCCTCGGCGTCCACTTCCTCGGATTAGGTCATGTACGCAATCGTCAAGACAGGCGGCAAGCAGTATCGGGTGCAGGAGGGCCAAGCCCTGCTCGTCGAGCGCCTGCCCGCGGACGACGGCGCCGAGGTTCAGCTCGAGCCGCTGCTGTTCGTGGACGGCGAGAACGTGGTCGATGGCGCAGATCTGTCGAAGGTCAAGGTCGAGGCTCGCGTCGTCGCCCACGAGCGCGGGCCGAAGCTTCGCGTGGTCAAGTTCAAGCCCAAGCGCGGGTACAAGCGCCGCAACGGTCATCGCCAGGAGCTGACGCGGCTTGAGGTGACAAGCATCAAGCTCGCCGCGCGGCGCGCCCGCGCATCGGCAGCCAAGGCGGAGCCCGAGCCGGTCGCCGCCGATACCTCGCCCAGCAACGAGACTTCGGAGGAAACTGATGGCGCATAAGAAAGGCCTTGGCTCCTCGCGCAACGGCCGCGACTCAAATGCCAAGCGGCTCGGCGTCAAGGTGTTCGCCGGTCAGGCCGTGACCGGAGGCGAGATCATCGTTCGTCAGCGCGGCACGCGCTTCAAGCCCGGTGATGGAGTCGGGATCGGCAAGGACGACACGATCTACGCCAAGTCGGCGGGCACGGTCGAGTTCACGCGCGGCCGCCGCGGCCGTGTCATCTCGGTGGCGCCCGCCGAGAGCTCGGATTCGTAGCGTTCCCGGCGGCTACGCGGTGGTCAGCTGTGAGGTGCACAGCGGGCACCGGTGCGCCTTGACGGGTATTGCGCTCGTGCACTCCGGGCACTCCTTGGTCTCGGGATCCTCCTCGGCCCGCCGCGCCATCAGGTGGTTGATCGGCAGCACGACCAGGAAGAACATGGCCGCGGCGACGGTCAGGAAGGTGAAGATGTTGTCGAGGAAGTCGCCGTAGGCGAAGTGGCTGTTGTTGATCGTGAAGGTGAGATCGTTGAAGTTGGGCTGGCCGAAGATCAGGGCGATGATCGGGGTCAGGAGGTCGGTGACCAGCGCCTTGATCACCGCCACGAACGCGGTGCCGACAACGATCGCCACCGCCAGATCGACGACGTTGCCACGGAACAGAAAGCTCTTGAAGTCTCTGAGCACTTGCACCACGGGGACACCTCCGCTTGTGGATCTGGACGAGCTCCGACAGCCTACGTCGCGGCACGGCGACGCTGGACCTGCCATGCTCTGAGCGTGCAATGCAATGATGCGGCGCAGATGAGCGGCAGGGTTCGAGCCGCGGTTGTTGGGGTTCTTCTGCTGGCCGCCCTCGGGGCGTGGGCGCCGCGAGCTGCGGCCTCGGGGCCGGGCCTTCAGTACGTCGCCACCGGCAGCGCCGAGCAGGTCTACGTCACCGGTGCGCCCCCCCACGCGCGTCTGACCCTGGTGGGTCAGCACGGCAAATCCCTCCAGACCCGCCATGCCGACTCCCTCGGAGGGCTGCTGTTCCGCAACGTCAAGCCCGGCCACGGCTACCGGGTGCGCGACGGGAGCCACCGCTCGCGCGCGGTCACCGTGTTCTCCGACCGCCCCGCGCCGCCCAGCACGAAGTTCTACACGCAGCACATCCCGAGCAGCGGCTACGGGTACCTCCGCACACGCGACGGGACCAAGCTGGCCATCGACGTGCGCCTGCCGTCGGGCAAGGGGCCGTATCCGACGCTGATCGAGTACGCCGGCTACGGCTACGCCGACCCCGCGGGAGCGCAGAGCGGAATCAGCGCGGTGGCCACGCTGCTGGGCTTCGCGGTCGTCGATGTCAATATGCGGGGCACCGGGTGCTCGGGTGGCGCGTTTGACTACTTCGAGCCGCTGCAGAACCTCGACGGCTACGACGTGATCGAGACCGTGGCCCACCAACCGTGGGTCCTGCACCACAAGGTGGGCATGCTCGGCATCTCCTACGGCGGCATCAGCCAGCTGTTCGTCGCCGCCACCGACCCACCCGACCTGGCTGCGATCACCCCGCTCTCGGTGATCGACAACACGGCCACGACGCTGTATCCGGGCGGGATCCTCAACACCGGATTTGCCCTCGGGTGGGCGAAGGACCGCGTGCACGACGCCGAGCCGGCGTCGCCGACCGGCGGTCAGCCCTGGGCCTATGAACGGATTCAGCACGGCGATCAGACCTGCAGGCACAACCAGGAGCTGCATGGCGAGGCGGCCAATCTGCTGGCGATGGTCAAGGCCAACCACTACTACGTGCCCAAGGTGGCCAACCCGCTGGCGCCGATCACCTTCGTGCACAAGATCAAGGTCCCCGTCTACCTGGCCTGCCAGTTCACCGACGAGCAGACCGGCGGGCACTGCCCCGACCTCGCCGAGCATTTCACCGGCACCCAGCGAAAGTGGTTCGCGTTCACCAACGGCGTCCACGCCGACTCGCTCGATCCCGACACGTTCACACGCTGGTTTGACTTCCTGAAGCTGTTCGTGGCCCATCAGCGACCGCAGATCCCCTCAGCGGTGAAGGCCGAGGCACCGGTGCTGTTCAACGCGGTCCTGGGCGTCAACGGCGTGCAGCTGCCCACCGACCCGATCCAAGCCAAACCCAGCTACGGTGCGGCACTGGCGGCATTCGAGAAGCTTCGCTCGGTGCGGGTCCTGTTCGACAACGGCGCCGGCAGCAGCGCGGCCGGCAATCCGCTCCCAGCCTTCGAACAGTCGTTCTCGCGCTTCCCGCTCCCGGGCACGCGCGCAGTGACCTGGTACCTGCAGACCGCGGGCCGGCTGGGCGCCAAACCGGCGGCGGGTGTCGACAAGTTCACCTGGAACAAGCACGCCGTCCCGGCCACGGACTTCACTGGAGATGACGGGGGCGGTACGGGCGGACTGTGGACGGCGCTGCCGGCCTACGACTGGGCGCAGAATCCGGCCGGAACCGCGGTCTCGTATCTAACCCCGAAGCTCACGTCCAACACCGCGGTCATCGGCGGTGGCGGCGTGCGGCTGTGGATCAAGGCGTCGGTGCCCGACGTCGATCTGCAGGCGACGGTCACCGAGGTACGCCCCGACGGCGAGGAGACGTTCGTCCAGGACGGCTGGATCCGGGCCAGCGAGCGCAAGCTCGCGCCGGGCAGCACGCTGCTGTATCCCAACCCGACCTTCCACGGCGCTGATGCCAAGCCGCTTCCCGCCGGCCGCTGGGCCCAGGTCAGCGTCCCGCTGTACTACGAGGGCCACGTCTACCGCAAGGACTCGCGGATCCGGATCATCATCAGCGCGCCGAACGGCGCCCAGCCCGTGTGGTCGTTCGCCAAGACGGTCCCGTCCCACCCGGCCACGATCCGCATCTCTCACTCGGCGCAGCGACCGTCCAGCCTCACGCTTCCCGTCGTGCCCGGAGTTCACGTCCCCACCGGGCTGCCGCCGTGCCCAGGCCTGCGCGGCGAGCCGTGCCGGACGTACGTGCCGACGGCGACGGCGCATTAGGCTCGGGCCGAACCTACGCGATTCGGTCCGTGCGACCGCCGTAGGGCCCGCCACGGGGCGGACCCTACGCGGTCACCGGATTTGCCTAGAAGCGCACTTTGCCCGACACCACGATCGATGAGTATTGCGCCACGGGAGCGCCGTTCATGTTGCACTTCCCGTGCTTGATCCGACCGATGAAGGCGAACGTGACGGTCGCCTTCAGGGTGCCGCTGATGCCCTTGTACAAGCCAGAGCCGTTGAACAACATGACCGATCCGCTCCCAGTCGCCCATGCCGAGCACGTCGCCTTATTGACCTTGGGCTTGAGATGGTTCAGCTTCTGATTGAGCTTGACCGCGTTGACCTCGAAACCCCCCTTTTGCAGCTTGATCCTGGCGTACTGGCCGTTCGGGTCCTTCTTTCCGTTCTTGTCGATCGACGTGCTGGTGCCGTGGTCACCAATCGCGCCGGTGACGATGATCGGGCCGGTCGCGCCGGTGGCATTCGACACGAACGCCTTGATCTCCCCGCCCGCCGGCTTCGTGGCGCCCAAAGCGGTCGATCCGATTGACAAGAGTCCTACGAGCGTCCCGCCCACGGCGGCCAGCCTGAAGATTCGCATCTTCGCCTCCTTTGATGTGGATTGGCTGCTTCGCGACCCCAAAGCCCCACGGCTGGCAATCGCCCTTCGCTGGACGCTGCCCCTCCAGATCGCGGCAGCTTACTGCCGCCGCGCGGTGGCGGCAAGGGCGAGCCGCCGGCGCGCCCGGGCCTAGAAGAGAAGGGTTATCCGGGGCAACTAGCTAGCTGTCCTGCGCCGTCGGCCGAACGAGGATCTCGTTCACGTCGACGTGTGGCGGCTGCGACACGGCATAGAGCACGGCCGCCGCGATGTCCTGAGGATCGAGCGCGTTCGAGACCGGGTTGTCGAAAAACGCCGTGTCGACCATGCCGGGCTCGATCAGGGTCACCCGCACCCCGGTGCCGTTCATTTCCTGGCGCAGCGCCTCGCCCATCGCGGTGACCGCCCACTTCGTGGCCGAGTACAGCGAGCCCGGCAGCGCCCGCCGGCCGGCCACCGATCCCGTGAGCACGAAATGGCCGATGGACTCCTTGACGCTGGGCAGCGTCGCGCGGATCGTCAGTGCGGCCCCGTACACGTTGGTGAGCACCATCGAGCGCCAGAACTCCGGTGACTCGTTCAGGAAGCCTCGGGTGGCGCCGAAGCCGGCGTTGATGAAGGCCACGTCGACGCGACCGAAGCGCTCGAGGGCCTGGTTCACCATCGCTTGCTGCTGGTCCCACTCGGTGACGTCGCACTGCACGGCCAGGGCACGCTCCTCGCCGCCGAGCTCGCCGGCGAGCGCATCGAGCCGGTCGCGCGAGCGGGCGGCGAGGACGAGGCGGTAGCCGGCTTCGGCAGCGCGCTGAGCGGTGGCTCGGCCGATCCCGCTCGATGCGCCGGTGATGAGAAAAACTGGATCGGACATAGTGCAAGCATGCAGGATCGGGCGAGAATTCACGTTCAGGCCGGAGCTGGGGGCAATGGGTGCCTCAGCTTTCGTCGTGAGGCGCACGTGCCCAAGGGCGGCCCCGACGGCGGCGACGGCGGCCGGGGCGGCGATGTCGTCCTCGTCTGCGACGACTCGCTGCGCGACCTGCAGAGCTTTCGCCGCCGCTCGCACTTCAGGGCCACGCGGGGCGGCCATGGGCGGGGGGCGCTGCGCCAGGGCGCCGACGGTGACACGCTCGAGATCCGGGTGGCCCCCGGCACCCAGGTGCTGGTCGAGGCGGACGGGACACGTCACGATCTCGTGCGTCCAGGCCAGCGGGCCGTGGTCGCCCGTGGCGGCTCCGGCGGACGCGGCAACAAGCGCTTCGCCGGACCCACGCACCAGACGCCGCGGTTCGCCGAGCGCGGCCTTCCCGGCGATGAGACCTGGGTCACGCTGCAACTGAAGCTGCTGGCCGACGTCGGGTTCGTCGGCCTGCCCAACGCGGGCAAGTCGTCGCTGCTGGCGCGCCTGACGCGGGCTCATCCGAAGATCGCCGACTATCCGTTCACCACGCTTGAGCCCGTGCTCGGCACGCTCCAGTTGGAGGACCGGCAGCTCGTAATCGCCGACATTCCCGGCCTGATCGAGGGAGCCTCCGCGGGGGCCGGACTCGGTCACGAGTTCCTGGCCCACGTCGAGCGCACCCGCCTGCTCGTCCATGTCCTCGACGTCGCCCCGCTCGACGGGTCAGATCCGGCGGAGAACCACCGCACCGTCGAGCACGAGCTCGAACGGCACGATCCCCGCTTGGCGGCGCTTCCGCGCGTGCTCGCGTTGTCGAAGGTCGACCTGATCGACGGTGACGCGGCAGCCGCCGAGGCAGCTCGCTGGCGAGAGCGCCTCGGGGCGGAGGTTCCGGTGATCCTGACCTCCTCGGTGACCCGCCAGGGGCTCGATGAGCTCGCGCGCGAGCTGGTCCGCCGCGTACCCGTCGCTGCCGCCGAACCCGAGCACGACGCCGCCGCGCCGATCGACGAGCTGGCCGAGCACCGCGTGTTCCGTCCCGCCGCCGAGCGTGGCTATCGCGTGCAGCGGACCGGCGAGCACAGCTACGCCGTCACCGGGCGTGGCGTCGAACGCCTCGTGGCCCGCTACGACCTCGACAACGAGGACGCGATGGCCCATCTCGAGCGCAGGCTGCGGGGCCTCGGCGTGATCCACGCGCTCCAGGACCAGGGCTTCGAGGCCGGGGATGACGTGGAGATCGCCGGGGTGGCGTTCGAGCTGGACCCAAACCTGTAGAGTCCGCCCTCGGCCGGAGGCCGAATCGTGGGAAAGGAAAGAGGTAAAGCATGAAGCGAGCACTTGTCGTGGGGCTCGTCAGCGTTCTCGCCGCGGCAATCGCGCCGGCGGCGGGCGCCAAGCCACGCGTATTGACGGTCGGGACCTACAAGCATGTCCGCGGCCAGTACAAGACGATTCAGGCGGCCGTCAACGCCGCCAAGTCCGGTGACTGGATCCTCATTGGACCGGGCGACTACAAGACCACCACCAGCCACGAGCCAGCCGGGTTGACGGACCGTCCCACCGGCGTGCTGATCACCAAGTCGAACCTTCACCTGCGCGGAATGAACCGCAACACCGTGATCGTCGACGGGACCAAGCCGGGCTCGTCCCCGTGCAGTGCCAAGGACTCGGCCCAGAACTTCGGGCCCATGGTCGGCACCTCGCCGGGGGGGCTCAACGGCGTCATGGTCTGGAAGGCCGACAACGTCTCGGTCGAGAACATGACCGCCTGCAACTTCCTCGGCGGGGCAGGTCACGCCGGGAACGAGTTCTGGTGGAACGGCGGTGACGACAGCGCCAAGATCGGCGGCTGGGGCTACAAGGGCGACTACCTGACCGCGACGAGCACGTTCTTCAAGGACGAGACCTCAGCGGCCCAGTACGGGATCTTCTCGAGCAACTGGAACGGCGGCACCTGGAATCACACCTACGCCAGCAACTTCAATGACTCTGGCTACTACATCGGCGCCTGCCAACAGGAGTGCAACCAGGTCGTCAACCACGCCCACGGCGAGTTCAACGCCCTCGGCTATTCGGGCTCGAACTCGGGCGGCAGTCTGGTCGTCAAGAACTCCGAGTTCGACAACAACGAGGATGGTTTCGACACCAACAGCCAGAACGGCGACAATCCGCCGCCGCAGAATGGTGCCTGCCCGCACAACGGCATCAGTCCGATCACCCACACGCGCTCGTGCTGGGTGTTCATGGACAACTACGTCCACGACAACAACAACCCCAACGTCCCGTCTGCGGGTTCGGCGGCTGCCGGACCGGTCGGCACCGGGATGTCGGTGTCAGGCGGGCGCAACGACACGGTCATGCACAACCGCTTCGTCCACAACAAGGCGTGGGGCATGATCCTCGTGCCGTATCTGGACAGCGGCCCGCCGTGCACCGGCGGCAGCACGACGGTGATCCCGGGTAGCTGTCTGTTCGACGAGTGGGGCGACGCCCTCATCAACAACAAGTTCTCGAACAACGGCGGGTACGGGAACAAGACCAACGGTGATTTCGACCAGCTCAACTTCACCACCGCCCCGACCGACTGCTTCCACGGCAACACCGATCCGAAGGGGCTCTCGGCGGACGCCGCGAGTCTCCAGAAGATCCATCCGATCTGCACAGGGAAAAACGTTCCGCCGAACCTGAACGTCCCCTTCCTCGACGAGGTCCTGTGCGACTCGGGGGTCTCGCTGCCGCCGTTCGGGTGCCAGTCGGGCGACCACTACCCGCATCGCACGCGAGTGAACATGCACCCGCTGCCCAAGCACCTGAAGAGCATGCCCAACCCGTGCGCGGGCGTGCCGAACAACGCGTGGTGCGAGCCCAAGGGCCACAAGCCCAAGGGGCACAAGCACCACTAGGACGAAGCTGTGATGCGATCGGCCGCGGCGCCCTGCCGCGGCCGATCGCGTGCCGCCAGGGAAGGAATCTCCTCAGACCCTAATCTCTTCGGGTATGAGCTCGCTCGTCGTGAAGCTGGGGTCGAGTCTCGTCGCCGATGAGAGCGGCGAGGTGCGAATGGATGTGCTCGAGCGCATCTGTCAGCAGGTCGCCGAGCTCCATCAGATGGGCGAGTCGGTGATCGTGGTCACCAGCGGGGCCATCGCCCGCGGGATGGGGGTGATGGAGTTGCCCATTCGGCCGCGTGCGGTAGACGAGCTCCAGGCGGCCAGTGCTGTCGGCCAAGGCAAGCTCTACCAGGTCTACGACTCGCTGCTGCGTGCCCGCGGCGTCGGGACCGCCCAGGTGCTGCTGACGTTCTTCGACATGAGCGCACGGACCCACTACCTGAACGCCCGCCAAACGCTCCACAAGCTGCTCGAGTGGCGGGTTATCCCGGTGATCAACGAGAACGACACCACGACCACCGATGAGATCTCGTTCGGCAACAACGACTTTCTCGCCGCCCAGGTGGCAATTCTGCTCGGCGCGCGGCTGCTGCTCATGCTCACCGACGCCCAGGGCGTCTACACGGCCGATCCGCGCGTGGACCCGAACGCCCAGCTGGTCCGCCTCGTCGAGCAGTTCGATGCGCTCGCGGGGCTGGACATTGGTCACGCCAGCTCGCCGCTGGGCTCAGGCGGCATGCGTTCGAAGGTCGTTGCGGCTGAGATGGCCACGGCCGCCGGCATTCCCACGGTCATCGCCAGCGGGCTCGAGCCCGGCATGCTGCTGGGCGCGGCGGCGGGCAAGGCGGTGGGAACGCGCTTCCCCGCGCGCTCGGCGCGCTATTCGAGCTTCAAGCTGTGGCTCAAGTACGCCAAGCCCGTGCGGGGGCGCGTGGTCGTCGACGCGGGCGCCGCCCGCGCCCTGCGCGAGGGGGGAACCAGCCTGCTGCCGGTGGGCGTGATCGACGTGGCCGGAGACTTCGACGCCGGCGACGCCGTCGAGGTCTCGCACAATGGATCCGAGGTGGGGCGGGGCATCTCGAACTACTCCGCCGAGGAGCTGCGGCAGGTCCGCGGGCTGAAATCGGCCGATGTGCGCGAGTTGAACCCGCGGGCCAGCGAGGAGGCGGTCCATCGGGATTACTTCGTGCTCGCGTAACCTTTTATCCCAATGGCGACGACGACCACATCGGTAGCCGAGACCTGCGCCGCGGCCAAGCGGGCGTCGCGGGTGTTGGCGACGCTCGGCTCGGACGTCAAGGACGCGGCGCTCGAGGCGATTGCCGGCGCGCTCGTGGAGCGGGCACCCGAGATCCTCGAGGCCAACGCGCGCGATCTCGAGGCCGGGCGCGAGAGCGGTCTCTCGCTGGCCCTGCTCGACCGTCTGGCTCTGGACGAGCGCCGGATCGGCGCGATCGCCGACGGCGCACGGGCGATCGCCGCCCTCCCCGACCCGGTCGGCGAGGTGATCGACGGCTTCCGGCTGCCAAACGGCCTCGACGTGCGCAAGGTGCGCGTGCCGCTCGGCGTTGTCGCCGTGGTATACGAGGCCCGCCCCAACGTCACGATCGATGCCGCGGCGCTGGCCCTGAAGTCGGGCAATGCGATCGTGCTGCGCGGCTCGAGCGCGGCCGAGCATTCAAACGCCGTGCTGGCCGCGGTGGCCGGCGAGGCGGCCACGGCCGCCGGGCTTGCAGACGGAGCCCTCAGCCTGGTCGCCGGCGCAGCGCGCGAGGAGCTGAGCGAGCTCGCCACCCAGACCGGCGTGGTCGACCTGATCATCCCCCGCGGTGGCGAGGGTCTGAAGAACGCCCTCAAGGGCGTGGCCACCGTCCCGGTCATCTACGCGGCGTCGGGCAACTGCCACGTGTTCGTCGACGCCAGTGCCGACCTCGACGACGCCGAGGCGATCGTGCTCAACGCCAAGCTCCAGCGGCCCGGAGTTTGCAACGCGGCCGAGACGCTGCTCGTCCACGCCGAGGTGGCCGAGCGCTTCCTGCCCCGTGTACTGGCGGCGCTCAGCGAGGCGGGTGTGGTCCTCCACGGGGACACCCGCGTCCGCGCGACGGTTCCGACGCTCCCGGTGGATCAGGCCACCGATGAGGATTGGGACAAGGAGTACCTGGCGCTCGAGATGGCCGTCGCGGTGGTGGATGGAGCCGACGAGGCGATCGCCCACATCAATGCCCATGGCAGCGGTCACTCCGAGGCCATCCTGACCCTGGACACGCGCTCGGCGCGCGCCTTCCAGCTCGGGGTCGACGCCGCCTGCGTGTACGTCAACGCGTCAACGCGGTTCACCGACGGCGGCGAGTTCGGGATGGGCGCCGAGATCGGCAATTCGACCCAGAAGCTCCACGCCCGCGGGCCGATCGGCCTGCGCGAGCTGTGCACGTTCAAGTACCTGGTCGAGGGCTCGGGCCAGACCCGGCCATAGCGTCACTCTTCGCCCCGTGCGCCTCGGGATTCTCGGCGGCACGTTCAATCCGCCACATCTTGGTCACCTCATCTGCGCCCAGGAGGCGTATGTTCACCTTCGCCTCGACCACGTGATGCTCGTTCCTGCCCGGATACCACCCCACAAGCAGGTCGAGGACGAGCCGGGCCCCGAGGTCCGTCTGGAGCTCTGTCGTCTCGCCACCGGGCACGATGCCCGTCTCTCGGTGTCCGATGTCGAACTGCGCCGGCCCGGGCCGTCATACACGGTCGATACTCTTGAAGAGCTGAGCACCAAGGCGCCAGACAACGAGCTGTTCCTAATCGTGGGCGGCGACATCGCTGCAGGACTGCCACGTTGGCGGGAGCCGGAACGGGTGCTGTCGCTGGCCACGTTGGCCGTGGCCGAGCGACCCGGAACCAGCCGCGAGACGATCGATCAGGCGCTTGCGGAGGTGGGGAAGCGTGGCAGACCAGCGATGTTCTTCCCCATGCCGTCGATCGGCATCTCCTCGAGCGACCTGCGCGAGCGCGTCGCCGGGGGCAGGCCGATCAGGTACCTCGTGCCGGACCCGGTGGCGCAGTCCATTGCCGAACAAAACCTTTACGGGGTATGACACCTTGATGAATCCGGAACAGATCGTCTCTGCCATCACCGGCTACGCAGCCGACCGCAAGGCCCTGGACATCGTCCAGCTCGACCTGCGGGAGATCCTCGGCTATACGGACTATTTCGTCATCTGCAGCGGCCGCACCGATCGGCAGACCAAGGCGATTCACGACGCCATCCACCAGGGCATGAAGCAGGACCACGACATGCTTCCACGCCGCGTCGAGGGGCTGACCCAGGCCCGCTGGATCCTGATGGACTACCTCGACGTCGTCGTCCACGTCTTCACCCCCGAGACCCGCGAGTACTACCGCCTCGAGCAGCTGTGGGGCGAGGCGCCGGCGCAGTTCGTCGAGGCCGTGACGGGTTAGCTGCGCCTCCGCGCTGGCGGGTCCGGCGCCGAGTCCAACGTTGTCCTAGATAATCTCGGACAACGTTGGACTCAACGCCCAGGTCCACCTAGGCTCCGCCTTCCCGGACCGCTACAGCGTCGCCATCAGCTTCGGCGCCACCTCTTTCTTGCGGCTCATGACGCCCGGCAGGGCGACGACGCTGTCGCGCGCAGTGGCGCCGAAGCTGCGCGCCACGCCGGCCGTATCGCCGGCCACCAGCAGGTCGGTGCTCTTGGTGAGGATGTCCGTGACCATCAGCGCGTAGAGCTGCAGGCCGCGGTTCTCGCGGGCGCGGCGCATCGCGTCGAGCAGCTCGTCCTTGCGGTCGAGCAGGCCCTCGCCGACGATCTCGACCTGGGCGATGCAGATGGTCTGGCCGCCCTGAAGCTCGTACTGCTTGGCGTCGCGGGCGATGATCTCCTCGGCGCTGACGCCGGAGAGGTCGGCGGTGGCTTCGAACATCTCGCGCCCGAGCTCGCTGGCGTCGATGGCCAGCACGCGCTCGAGATACTCCACGACGGCGTGATCGCGCTCGGTCGTCGTCGGGGAGTTGAGGATCACCGTGTCGGACAGCACGGCACCGAGGAGCATGATCGCCGTCGAGCGGCTCGGCTCCATGCCATTGACGCGGAAGCGCTCAACGACCAGCGTGGCGGTCGAGCCGACGGGGTCGAACGTCGCCGTGACCGGAATGCGGGTCTCGATCGAGCCGATGTGATGGTGGTCGAGGATCTCCACGATCTCGGCTTGATCGATGCCCGGGGCACTCTGAGCCTGCTCCGCATGGTCGACGAGGATGACCTTGCGTCGAGGCGGCGAGACGAGATCGGAACGGCGCAGCAGGCCCACCGGCCGGCGCTGGCCGTCAATCGCCACGGCGGCGCCGTAGTGCGTCTCCTTGACCTGGTCGGCCACATCGCGCACCACGTCCACGGGGGCGACCGTGAGGGGGTCGTGCTCCATCAGCGCGTGGCACGGCGCCGCGAGGGTGATCATGCGCGCCGATACGTAGGTGTCGAGCGGAGACACGATGACCGCCGTGCCGCGCCCCTTGGCCAGCTCGAGGATCCCTCGGCTCGGGACTGATCCCTTGGACACGACCAGCAGCGCGGCGCCCAGGTTGATGGCCAGGGCCTGGGCGTCGTCGCGATTGCCCAGCACGACCACGTCGCCGTGGGATATGCCGCTGGGCGAGTCCGGGTCCATCGACTGGACCCACACGCGCCCGGCCAGCGTTTGATTCTCGCCCGTCAGGAGCTCGCCCTGCAGCACATCGACGACCGCCTGCACCCTGGTCGGAGCCTCCTCGAGCGTCGAGGTCTCGCGGGACTCGCGGATGAAGCGGCGGGCCAGGGTCCGCTCGGTGACCACTCCGATCAGGCCGCCCTCGGCGTTGACGATGGGCACGAGCTCCAGCTGCGCGCGCGACATCGCGATTCCCGCCTGGCGGATCGGCTCGTCATGACCGATGATCGGGAAGCTCGTATCCATCACGTCGGACACGCGGAGCATCACGTGGGCGAGGATCGGGGGCTCGGGAGCGCCGCTGCGCTCGAGCACCCAGCGCGACTGGGCGTTGCACTCGCCGAGGCGGACGCCCCGGTACTCGTTGTCGCGGTCCAGCCTGCCCTTGAGCTCGGCGTAGCCGACCGCGCTGGCGATCGAATCGGTGTCCGGGTTGCGGTGGCCGGTGACGTAGATCGTGGACATGTCAGCGCGATTATCCAACTCCATTTGCATTAGCGTGTCCGCCGTGCAGTCGCCACCGCCAGAGCGGCCACCGGGTTTCCCCCGGGTGGCGGCCGATGTCCGCGACGAGTTCGCGACCCGCGGCCCGCTGCCGCCCGGCGAGTTGGGCTTCAGTCTGGCCCGCACCCACCGCTTCCAGCGCGAGACGCTCCAGACGCTGCTGAGCTTTTACGAGCGCTACGGGCCGATCTTCGCCTTCCGGTCGCTGCACCGGCGGATCGTGGGGATGATCGGCCCGGAAGCCAACCATTTCGTCACCGTCTCCGGGGCCGAGAACTTCAGCTGGCGCAAGGGCATGTTCGGCGAGCAGCTCACGCCCCTGATCGGTGATGGGCTGATCACCACCGACTGGGCGTACCACGACCGGGCACGGCGGATCATGATGCCCGCGTTCCACCGTCAGCGCCTGGACGCGGCAGTCGAGGTGATGGTGCAGGAGGCCGACCGGGCGATGGCGACGTGGACGCCAGGCCGCACGCTCGACGTCTACGAATGGGTACGTGATCTGGCCATGTCCATCGCCATGCGAGCGCTGGTCGGGCTCGACCCGCGCTCGGGCGAGATTGGGCACCAGGCCGCGGTGCTGTTCGAGCGCGCGCTCGCCTTCTACGACACCGAGAGCTGGATGATGCTCCTGCGCGGCCCGGGAACGCCCTGGGCGCGGCTGCTCGCCCACCGCCGCGGTCTGGACGACATCATCTACGCCGAGATACAGCGTCGGCGTCACGCCGGGGTCTCGGGAGACGATGTGCTGTCGATGCTGCTCGAAGCTCGCGATGAGGACGGCGACAGATTCACCGACAGCGAGCTGCGCGACCAGCTGATGCACCTGCTATTCGGAGGCCACGACACGACCTCCTCCACGATGTCCTTCCTGCTCTACGAGTTGAGCCGCCACCCGGAGGTGCTCGAGCGCGTCGTGGCCGAGCAGGAGGCGGTCCTCGACGGCCGCACACCCACGGCCGAGGATCTGATCAGCCGGCTGCCGTACCTGTCGATGGTCGTCGACGAGACGCTGCGCCTGTATCCGCCCGTGTGGTTCGGGCCGCGCATGAGCGTCAAGCCGTTCCGCTTCGGCGGCTACGACGTGCCGGCCGGCGTTCACGTGATCCATAGCTCGTGGGTGAGCCACCGCCTGTCCGAGGTGTTTCCCAATCCCGAGGCGTTCATCCCCGAGCGCTTCAGCCCCGAGTCCCGGCGCCAGCTGCCACCGGGCGCCTACATACCGTTCGGCGGCGGGCAGCGGGTCTGCATCGGCAAGCGTTTCGGGCAGCTGATGGTCAAGTCGGTGGCCACGTCGATCCTGCAGAGGTACGGCCTGGACCTGAAGCCCGGATACGAGCTGCGTGTGGCCAAGCTGCCAACGCTAAGCCCCGAGGGCGGATTGCCGATGATCATCAGACCAGCACAACAGCCCGTCGCGACCCGCGATACCGTCCTGTCCACCTAGAGGCGGAGCGGGTCGCCGCGACCCACTCGCACACACCGACGATTGGAGAGGACGATGCCCTCCGCGCCACAGATCCTTCCGACCCAGATCACGCAGGGAAGCGCACCCGGACTCAACTACCGCCTCGAGGGCGAGCTGGTTCCGGCACTGCATATGGCTCTGGATGGCCAGGTGCCCGTGTACTTCGAGCACCACGTGCTGCTGTGGAAGTACCCGAGCATGCAGATCGGCATGCATCCGCTGAAGAAGGGACTCAAGCGCCGCGTCTTCGGCGGGATGCCGCTGCTGATGCTGGAGGCGCAGTCGGCTGGTGAGCTCGCCTTCAGCCGCGATGCCCCGGGCCACATCGTGGCCCTGCACCTGCAGCCAGGCAACGGGATCGTGGTGCGCGAGCATCAGTTCCTGGCCGCGACGGCCAACGTCGAATACGACTACAGCCGGATCAAGGGCTTCGCCAACATGATGTATGGCGGTGGCTTCTGGGTCGACCAGTTCTTCGCCGGCGACCACGAGGGCGTGGTCTGGGTTCACGGCTACGGCAACATGTTCGAGAAGACGCTCGACGCCGGCGAGACCATCGACATCGAGCCCGGAGGGTGGGTGTTCCGCGACCACTCGGTGTCGATGGCCCAGGAGGTCTACGGCTTCAAGACCGGGCTCATGGGCGGGGGCGGCAGCCTCGTGTTCAACCGCTTCACCGGCCCGGGTCGCGTTGGCCTCCAGAGCGCCTACTACCACCCGCCGGTGCAGGAGGGCAGCGGCGGCAACGCCCAGCGCGAGGGCGGCGGCGGGCTGCTGGGCGGCATCGTCGGCGGCATCCTGGACAACTAGTCCGATGGGATTCAGCGCCGGTTATCTCGCCGAGCATCCTCTCCCGCCGGGGATCATCGGCTCCATGGGTCTCGCGGGCTACCAGCTGCTGGTCGACATCGCCGGCGTCGGCGCCGGACGGCTCGGTCCCCAGGCGTTCCTCCTCGTGGCGCCCGATCCCGATCCGGCCATCCCCGACGCCGGCACGCAGATCTCGCTGCATCAGCAGAAGCTGCGCGACGAGGCCGAAATGGCGTCGTTCAAGCAGCTCGCCGCCCAGCTCGGTTACATGCGCCTGTCGGGCTACCGGCTCGCGCTCGAGCGCTCGGGCCTGCGCAGCAAGATCAGCGTCGTCAACCCGGCGACCGGCGCGATCGCCGCGACGATCCCCGAAAAGCATCCCGGCCGGCTGTTCGGGGGCGGGGTCAGTGCCTCGAGCCTGCTGGCCAGCGTGCGCTCGCTCCCCCCAGCCGGCGCCCCACCAGACACGCAGGATCCCGAGCTGATGCGCCAGGTGCTGCTGGCGCTGGCGCTGCGCGACGAGACGCTCGACGGCGCTCAGGCGGCCGAGACGGCCGACCGGGCGCTGCAGTTGGTATCGGGCAACCCGCAGCTCGATCCGCCGGCGGCGCTCGAGGCGGCCAAGCAACAGGGCACATAGCGCGGATCACGCGTGGCGAGGGGGGAGTGGAGCTAGCGGGATTCGAACCCGCGACCTTTCGGCTGCCAGCCGAACGCTCTCCCAGCTGAGCTATAGCCCCTCCGGTGAAAACGAACTCCGACCAAGGTTAATACAAGGCCGCGGCGGGCGACCTTACCCGGGCGGGATGAACTCGGGCACGTCGAACGGATCGCCCTCGTCGGCCGCCGCGCGGCCGCCGCGCCGGCGCGGGGCGGGCTCGGGGGCGATCCCGCCGTCGACGCGGTCGAGCTGGGCCAGCATCCGCGAGTGGATCATCTGCACGTCGCGCAGCAGGCGCTCGGCGTTGGAACGCAGCGAGTCGCCCATCTCGCGGAGGTTGTCGACGATCTCGAGTCCCTCGGTGCGAACATCGCTGGCCGCCGTCCGGGCGTCGCGCAGGATCTCGCGGGCCTTGGTCTCGGCCTCTGAGCGCATCCCGGCCGCGTCCTCGCGGGCCTCGCCAACCACCTTGTCGGCGTTCTCCTGAGCGCGTCCGACGATCGCCAGGGCCTCGCTGGTGGCGTCGGCCACGGCCTTGGCCGAGTCGGCGCGCGCGGAGTCACGGACCGCGGCCGCCTCCGTCTCGGCATCTTGCACCAGCTCCGCAGCCTCCTCCTCGGCGGCGGCCACGCGGTTCTCCGCCGCCCGCTGTCCTTCGGCGATCCGCTCGCGGACGCGGTTCTCGGTCTGCTCCACCATGCGCTTGGCCGACTCCTCGGCGGCAGCGACGATCGACGCGACCTGCTCGGCTGCCGCTGCGGCGCTCCGCGCCCGACCCTGTCCGCGGGCATGTGGTGCATCGTCCGGCGGGCGTGGTCCCGGAGGCTTCTCCTCGGACACGGCGCCGATGGTAGAGGGGGCAAGTCCCGTGGACCGCAATAAACGCACCGTCAGTAACCTGCGATCAGCGATGTCCGACCGTCAGTACGACCCCAAGCAAATCGAGCCCAAATGGCAGGAACTGTGGGCTCGGGAGCGGACATGGGAGGTCTCCAACGACCCCACCGGCGCCGATGAAGACGGCCGCGAGAAGTCCTACGTGCTGGAAATGCTGCCGTACCCGAGCGGGGAGCCGCACATCGGCCACCTGAAGAACTACTCGCTGGGTGATGCGATTGCGCATTTCCACCGCCGGACGGGGCGGCGGGTTCTCCATCCCATGGGCTACGACGCGTTTGGCCTGCCGGCCGAGAACCACGCCATCCGCACCGGAGAGCACCCGCGGAAGTCGACCGACGAGTCAATCGCCGCCTTCCGCCGTGCGTTCCACTCCTGGGGCATCTCGATCGACTGGTCGCGCGAGCTCGCCACCCACGAGCCGAGCTACTACCGATGGACGCAGTGGATCTTCCTCCAGCTGTTCGCGCGCGACCTCGCCTATCGCAAGGAGGCCGCCGTCAACTGGTGCCCCCACGACGCCACCGTGCTTGCCAACGAACAGGTGATCAACGGTCGCTGCGAACGGTGCGGCACCCTCGTCGAGGTCCGTCAGCTCGAGCAGTGGTTCTTCCGCATCACCGACTACGCCGACCGGCTGCTCGACGACCTCGGCACGATCGTCTGGCCCGAGCACGTGAAGGCCATGCAGCGCAACTGGATCGGGCGCAGCGAGGGCGCCGAGGTGACGTTCCGCTGCCAGGAGCTGGGCATCGACTATCCGGTCTTCACCACGCGGCCGGACACGCTGTTCGGCGCGACGTTCTTCGTGATGGCCCCCGAGCACCCGGACGTGTTTCGGCTTGCCGCCGGAACCGAACACGAGCATCAGGTGCACGAGTACGTCACGCGCGCGCTGAACGAGTCGGCGGAGGATCGCGGGGACACCGAAAAGCCAAAGACGGGCGTGCCGCTGGGGCGGACGGTCACCAATCCCGTCAACGGCGAGGAGCTGCCGATGTTCGTGGCCGATTACGTGCTGATGGAGTACGGAACCGGCGCGATCATGGCCGTGCCGGCACACGACCAGCGTGACTTCGCGTTTGCCACCGCGTTCAACCTGCCGATTCGCCGCGTGATCGGAACCGACGAGGAGTTGCCCTACACCGGCGACGGCCCGATGACGGCCTCGGGTGAGTTCGACGGCATGAACAACCGCGTGGCCTACGAGGCGATCGTTGAGTGGCTCGACCGCGAGGGCAGGGGGCATGCCTCGGTGAGCTACCGACTCCGCGACTGGCTGGTCTCGCGCCAGCGCTACTGGGGTTGCCCGATCCCGATCATCTACTGCGAACAGTGCGGGATGGTGCCGGTCCCCGAGGAGGATCTGCCGGTCGAGCTTCCCGACGTCGAGGACTACCAACCCAGAGGCCGCTCGCCGCTGGCGGCGGCCGAGGATTGGGTCCGCGTATCCTGCCCGAGCTGCGGCGGTGCGGCCCGACGCGAGACCGACACGATGGACACCTTCGTCGACTCGAGCTGGTACTTCCTGCGCTACTGCGACCCGACCAACAACCGGGCGCTCTTCGACCCTCGGGTGCTGCGCGAATGGATGCCGGTCGACCAGTACATCGGCGGCGTCGAACACGCGATCCTGCACCTGATGTACGCGCGCTTCGTCGTCAAGGCGTTGGCCGACATGCACCTGCTCGACGTGCAGGAGCCGTTCCAGGCCCTGTTCACCCAGGGCATGATCCTCGGCCCCGACGGCCACAAGATGTCGAAATCAGCCGGCAACGTGATCAGCCCGATGCCGATCGTGGAGCGCTTCGGAGCGGATGCCGCCCGGTGCTACATCCTGTTCATCGGTCCGCCCGACCAGGACGCCGCTTGGTCGGACAGCTCGCTGGAAGGGGTGCACAAGTTTCTCGCCCGTCTGTGGCGGTTGGCCGACGAGCTCCAGGACGCGGATGTGGGCGGGGCCGCGCTGGACGGATCGGCCGTCGACCCGCTGCTGGCCGAGCAGCCCGCCGACCCAACCGGCCGCGACCTCGACGTCGTGCGCAAGGCGCACTGGGCGATCGACAAGGTCACCGGCGACATGGTCGATCGTTTCGCGTTCAACACCGCGCTGGCGGCGATCATGGAGTTGGTCAACGAGATCTACAAGCCGCCGAGGGCGGGTGTGGCGGCCCAGCGGTTCGCCACCGCGACCGCCGCCTCGCTGGTCTTTCTGTTCGCTCCTCACCTGGGCGCGGAGGCATATGAGAAGTTGACCGGCCGCCGCGTCTGGGAGGACCCGTGGCCGCCGGCGGACCCGGCGATGCTGACCGCCGATACGTTCGAGCTCGTATGCCAGGTCAACGGCAAGGTCCGCGACCGCGTGATCGCGCCCAGCGGCGCGGCGCGAGACGAGCTCGAGCGGCTCGCGCTGGAGTCTCGGGGCGTGCGCGCGCACGTGGACGGACACGAGATCGCTCGCGTGATCGTCGTGCCCGACAAGCTGGTCAACGTCGTCGTCAAGTAGGTCGTGGCTGCGCTCCATGTCGCGGTGGTGGGCGCCGGCGACGCGGATCCGGGGCTCGCCGCGACAGCCGAGCTGGTCGGGCAGGGCCTGGCCGAGGCGGGCGCGGTCATCGTCTGCGGCGGTCTCGGCGGCGTGATGGCCGCAGCCTGTCGCGGCGCCCGCTCGGCGGGCGGCACGACGATCGGCCTGCTGCCCGGAACCGACCGCCGGGCGGCCAACCAATGGGTGCAGATCGCCATCCCCACCGGGCTGGGCGAGCTTCGCAACGGGCTCATCATCCGCGCGGTCGACGTTGTCGTGGCCGTCGGTGGCGAGTACGGCACGCTGTCCGAGGTGGCCCTGGCCCTGAAGACCCGCGTACCGGTCGTGGGGCTCGGCACATGGGAGATCCGTGGGGTGGAGGCGGTCGACGATGCGGGCGCGGCGGTAGAGCGGGCACTCGCCCTAGGCCGTCGGGGCTGACTCGTCGCGGATGGAAGATCGGCGCCTGCGCCCGCCGCGCGGCTACCTAGACTCAATTGGGTGTCGGCCTTCAAACCCGCCTACCTGATCCACGGGGACGACCACGGCCGCATTGCCGAGCGCCGCACACGCCTGCGCGAGCTGGCCGAGCTGCAGAGCGGGGTGCAGGGACTCGAGGTCTTCGAGGGCGATGCCGCCACGACGGATGCCGTGGCCGCCGCCCTGAACGCGATGACATTCGCCCTCGGCCGGCGTTTCATCGTGGTCGACGGCGTCGAGGGCTGGAAGGACAAGGACCTCGAACCGCTCGAGTCGGCCCTGGCGGCGATCGCGCCCGATACGACAGTCGCCTTCTTCGCCCGCGAGGAAGGACGGACGAAGGCTCCGGCGCGGCTGCACGAGGCGGTCCGGGCGGCCGGGGGCGATGTCAGCGCGGAGGAGAGCGTGAAGCCGTGGGAGCTGCCCAAGTGGGTTATCGCCCGCGGGCGGGAGCTCGGGCTGCAGCTCGACATCGAGGCGGCGCGGGCGCTTCTGCAGCAGGTCGGTGACCGTCAGCAACGGCTGCTGCGCGAGCTCGAGAAGCTGGCCCTGCGGTTCGGCCCGGACGTGTCGTTGACCGCCGCGGAGATCGACGAGCTGAGCGGCGCCTCGGCCGAGCGCAAGGCCTGGTCGCTGGCCGACACGCTGGTGGCCGGCGAGGCGCCGGCGGCCATTCGCTCCTACCTCGCGCTGCGGGCCCAGGGCGAGCGAGTGCCAGGCCTCCTGTACTGGATGGCGGGTCGCGTGCGAACCGCTCACGACATCGCCCGGGCGGTCGAGGCGGGCGCGCCGCCGGCTCAGATCAAGCGCGGGCTGCGGATGCCGTCGCGCGCGGCCGATCGTCTCATCGCCGACGCTCGCGAGAGCGGTAGCGAGAAGCTTCGTCAGGCGCTGGAGGAGATCGCCGACCTCGAGCTGGCCTCCCGCGGGGGCGGCTCCGGAGTGGCCGGCGAGGACACGGTGGCGCTGCTCAGCATCCGGCGGATAACCGCCTAGACCACCTTCAGGATCACCGCCACCGCGACGAGGATCGCCACGAGCACGATCAGCGCCACCGCGCGGCCGGCCCACACCGCGCCGGAAGCCGTGGAGTAGGTCCGGCGGGGCGTGAACGTTCGCTCTGGCGGGGCCGCGACGGGCCCAGTCCGCGCGGCCTCGGCACGAGCCTGCTCGGCCGAGTGGCGGGCCTTGTCACGTTCGCGGATCACCTTGTCGCGGTCGCGCGTCGCCTTATCCCGCTCGCGCGCGGTCAGGCCGGCGGCGCTGCGGGCTTCGTCGCGTTCGCGGCGGGCCAGCTCGAGGGCGGCGGTGGCTTCGTCGCGCTCGAGCCGTACGCGTGTGGTTTCCGTGCGCGCCTCCTCGGCCGTCCGCAGCGCATCGTCACGCGCCACCCCGGCCCGCTCCGCGCTGCGCAGTGCCACGGCGCGTTCGCTGTCCAGCCGTTCGGAGGCGCGGATCGCCGCGCCGCGCTCGGACCGCGCCTCGGCCGTCATCGTGCGCCTCAAGCTGCTCGAGCTCGAAGAAGATCGTCCCCGGATCGCTGGCCGGCGGCCCGACAAGCTGTGCCATACCAGCCCTACCTACCCGGCAGCGGTGCAATCAGACCACTAGTTCGTGCCGCGGCGAATGCGGGCGGCACGGGACTTCTTGCGGGCGCCGCTGTTGCGATGAAGCGCGCCCCGCTTGACGGCCTTGTCGATCGTCTGGACGAGCGTCCGGTGCTCGCCGTCGGCCCGCGTGTCATCGCCCCCGGCGACGGCATTCTCGAGCCGGCGAAAGTACGTCTTGATCTTCGAGGTGTAGCGACGATTCTCGAGCCGCTCGCGGGCGGCACGGTCGATTCGCTTCTTCTGTGAGTGGATGTTCGCCATGGGAGTACTCCGCGGGAAGTCAGGTCCGCGTCCTGACATCAACGCTCGGCCTCACGTCTCGCTGAAAAGCCGCGACTGATCTGCCGCGGCGCGTCCGTACTATAGCGGCCGCGTGTCGCCAGAAACGAGTACGGCAGCGGACGAGCAGGCGAAGCCGCCTCCGCCCAGCCCGCCACGGCGTCGCCTGGCCGTCAACACCGCGATCGTCGCGGTGGCCACGGCCCTGTCCCGGATCGCCGGCCTGGCCCGCGAGGTCGTCCAGGCAGCGTTCTTCGCCACCTCGGCGGCGGCATCGGCCTTCACGCTCGCCTCGCAGGTCCCAAATCTGTTCAGCAACCTGTTCTCGCAGGCGGCCCTGTCGGCGGCGTTCGTCCCCGTGTTCACGGACCTGTTGCAGTCCGGGCGCAAGCGCGAGGCGTTCAGGCTCGCCTCGACGCTGTTCTGGGTCATCCTGATCGGGCTCGGCGCGCTGACCGTGCTGTGGCTGGCGGTCGCCGGGCTGATCGTCCCGCTGTTCACCGGCAGCCTCAGCGCGACCGCCACCGCGCTCACCGCTTCCCTCTCGCGCGTGCTGTTCCCGGTCGTCCTGCTACTGAGCCTGACCGGGCTGTTCGTGGGGATTCTGCAGTCCTATGACGAGTTCACGATCCCTGCCCTGGCGCCGGCGATCTGGAACCTGATCATCCTCGTCCTGCTGATCTTCCTGCACTCCCGCTTCCACGGGGCCAACAAGATCTACGCCTACGCGATCGCCTGGCTGGTGGCGACCTTCGTGCAGATGCTGATCGTTGCGGCGGCCCTGAGACGGGTCGACTTCAAGGTCATGTTCAGCATGGACTGGGGCGACCCACGGATGCACCAGGTGCTGATCCTGTTTGTGCCGGTGACGGTGAGCATCGGGATCGTCAACCTCGACATCTTCATCAACGCCGGCTTCGGGTCGCTCGTCTCGAGCCACGCGCCGGCGGCCATCAACAATGCGTTCCGCATCTACATGCTCCCGCAGGGGATCTTCAGCGTGGCCGTCTCGACCGTCCTGTTCCCCACGCTGAGCCGGCTGGCCGCGCGGCGGGACGTCGGTGGCATGCGTCGCACGCTGGGCAATGGGATGCGTCAGATCAATCTGCTCCTGATTCCCTCCTCGGCGCTGCTCCTCGTCCTGGCGACGCCGATCACGCGGCTCGTCTACCAGCACGGAACGTTCGGGGCCTACTCCACCCATCTGGTGTCGACGGCCCTGTTCTGGTTCGCGTTCAGCCTGCCGTTCGCCGGCCTGAACCTGTTGCTCACGCGCACCTTCTTCGCGCTCCAGCGGCCGTGGATCCCCACCAAGCTGGCCGCGCTCAACATGGTCGTGGACGCGATCGTCAGCATCGCGCTGTACAAACCGTTGGGCATCGCCGGTCTGGTGATCGGCACCGCCGTGGCCAACATCGTGATGACGGCTCTGCAGCTGTACCGCCTGCGCATCGGCTTCAACGGCCATCTCCAGGGCGGGCAGACCCTGATGATCACCGTCCGGATCACCATCGCCACCATGATCATGGCCGCGCTCGCCCGCGGTGTCTGGGTCGGGCTGGATTCGCTGCTCGGACGGTCCCTGCTGGCTCAGGTGATCGAGGTCGGCGTCGCCTCGAGCGTCGCCCTCTTCGTCTACGCGAAGCTCGTGCTCACGATGCGCATACCGGAGGCGCGACAGATCGAGACGCTGATCATGGGCCGGCTCCGCCGCGCCTAACGCCCAAGCCGGCGCCAAATACCCTAGTAAGAGAATGACCGACCAGGCGCAAATCCGGAACTTCTCGATCATCGCCCATATCGACCATGGGAAGTCGACCCTGGCCGATCGAATCCTCGAGCTGACCCATACCGTGGACCCGCGGACCATGCGCGCCCAGCTCCTCGACTCGATGGACCTCGAACGAGAGCGCGGGATCACGATCAAGGCGCAGGCGGTGCGCGTGTTCTACGAGGCCGGCGACGGCCGGGCCTATCAGCTGCATCTGATCGACACGCCGGGGCACGTGGACTTCACCTACGAGGTGTCGCGCTCGCTGGCCGCCTGCGAGGGCGCGCTGCTGGTCGTCGACGCCTCGCAGGGAGTCGAGGCTCAGACCGTGGCCAACACCTACCTGGCCATCGAGTCCGGGCTCGAGCTGATCCCCTGCCTGAACAAGGTCGACCTGCCCGGTGCCGAGCCCGAGCGCGTCTCCGAGGAGGTCGCCGAGCTCCTCGGGGAGCCGGCCGACAGCGTGCGCAGGATCAGCGCCAAGACCGGGGAGGGCGTGACCGCGGTGCTCGACGAGCTGATCGAGCGCGTGCCGCCGCCGAGCGGCGATCCGGACGGCGCCCCGCGAGCGCTGATCTTCGATTCGGAGTTCGACCAGTATCGCGGCGTGATCGCGTACATCCGCGTGGTCGATGGGACGTTCACGAAGGGCGAGGCGATCCGCGCCATGCAGGCCGGCACCGAGGCCGACATCGACGACATCGGCTTCTTCACGCCGCAGATGACCTCGGCCGATGCGCTCCACGCCGGCGAGGTCGGGTTCCTGATCACCGGGATCAAGGACGTGACCAGGCTGCGCGTGGGCGACACGCTGACCACGCGGGCCAACCCGGCCCGCGAGCCGTTGCCCGGCTACCGCGAGGTCAAGCCGATGGTGTTCTGCGGCCTGTTCCCGATCGACTCCGACGACTATCCGGACCTCCGCGACGCGCTCGAGAAGCTGACCCTCAACGACGCCGCGCTGAGCTGGGAGCCCGAGACCAGCGACGCGCTGGGGTTCGGCTTCCGCTGCGGCTTTCTGGGCCTGCTGCACATGGACATCGTTCGCGAGCGCCTCGAGCGCGAGTACGACCTCGAGCTGCTGGCCACGATGCCCAGCGTGGAGTACGAGGTGACGCTCACCGATGGCTCCGTCGTCCCGGTGCACAGCCCCAACGACATGCCCGACCCGGCCAAGGTGCAGGAGATCCGCGAGCCCTATATCCGTGCCTCGATCCTGACCCCGAAGGAATTCGTGGGGGCGATCATGGAGCTCTGCCAGGAGCGGCGCGGCGAGCACTCGGGGATGCACTACCTGAGCGCCGAGCGCCTGCAGCTGACCTACGACCTACCGCTGGCCGAGATCGTGCTCGACTTCTTCGATCAGCTCAAGTCGCGCACCCGCGGCTACGCCTCGCTCGACTACGAGCTGATCGGAATGCGCGAATCGGACCTGGTCAAGCTCGACATCCTGCTCGGCGGCGACCCGGTGGACGCGCTGTCGATGCTCGTGCACAGGAGCAAGGCCTACGAGGCGGGCCGCACCCTGACCGAGAAGCTGCGCCAGAAGATCCCGCGCCAGCAGTACGACGTCCCGATCCAGGCGGCGATTGGTTCCCGGATCGTGGCGCGTGAAACGATCAAGGCGTACCGGAAGGACGTGATCGCCAAGTGCTACGGGGGGGACATCACCCGCAAGCGCAAGCTGCTCGAGCAGCAGAAGAAGGGCAAGCAGCGGATGAAGCAGGTGGGGCGGATCGAGGTGCCCCAGGAGGCCTTCCTGGCCGTGCTCGAGCTGGGGGAGAAGTAGCCGGAGGTCAGCCTCGGGACCGAGCCGCAGGTCCGACCCGGGCGCGAGCCGGAACTCAGACCCAGGAGCGGGGACCTGGAGGCGGTCCCATTCGCTGCTGGCTGGGGAAGCGGCCGCGGCCGCGGTGGCGGTGGCCGAAGAACCACCACATCACACCCACCCACAGCATCCAGGTGGCGATCACGCCGGTGAGTACGAACAGCATCACCGCGATCATCGCCACCGCCAGTGGGATGGCGATGGCCAGAGCCAGAGCCGGCTTGACCCATGGGGTCACCGACGAACGCTGGCGTCGCTCGAGGCGACCGGTGGGGAGATCGAAGACGAGCGCGTCGAGCTCACCGTAGGTCCGCGCGGAGAACGCCTCGGTCAGGCGCTGCTCGAGCTCATGGGTCAGCAGGCGCCCCTCGGCAGCGGCCTCGCGCAGCCGGTCGGCAATCCGCTCTCGATCGGCGTCCGAAGCCCGAAGCTGTGCTCGCCTTGACACTGACCAGCAGGCTAGCGCGTGCCCCTCCCGGCGACAAGAGCCGGCAGCCGGCGGAGGCTATGCGGGCACCTTCGCACGCGCCTGGCTGGCCTGAAGAGGCCGGCGTCGCCGAGCAGGCGGCGCGCGTCGCTCAGCTCGGTGGCGACGATCACCGGTGGCTCGGGCAGCGCGTCGATTCGTGCCCCGGTCTCGATCCGCACGCCCAGCCCGAGCGCGCGGTCGTACATCCGCGCCACGATCGAGCTCCACCCCGCCGATCGGGTACCGGGCGACCGGCGGCGCGGACAGCAGTCCCAGCCCGGCCAGCCCGCCGCCGACAATCGTGATCTCGTCCATCGCAGTCTCCATTCGTATCGCGGAGGCGAGACGCTACGCGGCAACTGGCTCATTGTT
This sequence comes from uncultured Solirubrobacterales bacterium, assembly GCA_963796885.1. GTDB lineage: Bacteria > Actinomycetota > Thermoleophilia > Solirubrobacterales > Solirubrobacteraceae > Palsa-465. The sequence continues at coordinate 30 of CAWCNP010000012.1, read as the reverse complement.
AAGGTCCGGTCATGGACTCAGATGCCCCTC
>CAWCNP010000011.1:0-270169 GCA_963796885.1 uncultured Solirubrobacterales bacterium | reverse complement strand
CGCCAAAGACGGCAAGATCACCGGCCTTCGGGTCGATGTGATCGCCGACCACGGCGCCTTCGACTCGACGGCCCAGCCAACCAAGTTCCCGGCCGGCTTCTTCCACATCGTCTGCGGCTCCTACGACCTGCAGGCCGCCCACGTGAAGGTCAAGGCCGTGTACACCAACAAAGCACCCGGGGGCGTTGCCTACCGGTGCTCGTTCCGGATCACCGAGGCGGTGTACCTGGTCGAGCGGATGGTCCACGCGCTGGCCCTGGAGATGGGCGTCGACCAGGTCGAGCTGCGGATGCGGAGCTTCATCAAGTCCGAGCAGTTCCCCTACGAGACGACCACCGGGTGGACGTACGACTCCGGCAACTACGCCAACACGATGAAGGTGGCGCGGGAGATCGCCGGTTACGACGATCTGCTCCGCGAGCAGGAGGAGAAGCGCGCCCGCGGTGAGCTGATGGGCATCGGCGTGTCGTTCTTCACCGAGGGGGTCGGCGCCGGCCCGCGCAAGCACATGGACATCCTCGGGCTGGCCATGAACGACGGCGCGGACCTGCGCGTGCACCCGTCGGGCAAGGCCGTCGTCAGCATCAGCGCACAGACCCAGGGACAGGGCCATGAGACGACCTTCGCCCAGATCGTCGCCGAGGAGCTTGGGATCCCGCCCGAGGACGTCCAGGTACGCCACGGCGACACCGATAAGTCCCCCTACGGGCTCGGCACCTACGGCTCGCGCTCGACACCCGTGTCGGGCGGTGCCGTGGCCGTCGTATCGCGCAAGGTCCGTGACAAGGCCCGCCAGATCGCGTCCACAATGCTCGAGACTAGGCCCGAGGACCTGGCCTGGGAGAAGGGCCGCTGGTACGTGAAGGGCGACCCGGAGAAGGGCGCGCTGATCGAGGACATCGCCAAACGGGCATACAGCGGCGAGTCGATGCCCCCCGGCATGGAGGGCGGGCTGGACGCCCAGGTGATCTACGACCCGCCCAACCTGACCTATCCCTACGGGGCGTACATCGCGGTCGTCGACATCGACCCGGAGACGGCGTTTGTGAAGGTGCGCCGGTTCATCGCGGTCGACGACTGCGGCGTGCGCATCAATCCGATGGTCGTCGACGGCCAGATCCATGGCGGGCTGGCCGAGGGCATCGGGATCGCCCTGATGGAGGTGATCACGTTCGACGAGGAGGGCAACTGCCTCAACGGCTCGTTCATGGACTACCTGATCCCGACGGCGCTCGAGTGCCCCGACTTCGAGCTCGGAGAGACCGTCACCCCATGTCCCCATCACCCGCTGGGGGCCAAGGGCGTCGGCGAGTCCCCGAACGTCGGTTCGCCCCCGGCTATCGTCAATGCGGTGATCGACGCGCTGCACGAGACCCACGGGGTCACCCATATCGACATGCCGTGCAACCCGGCACGCGTGTGGGCGGCGATGCAGGGGCGGCCCGAGCCGCCGCAGTAGCAGCATGCTGACGCCGGATCGGCAGGCCGAGATCGGCCACCTGGCTCCCGATGTGGAGACGCTGGCCCAGCGACTGGCCGGCGTCGACTACCTGGTCGACGAGGCGCTGGGGACGTCGATGTTCCTGGCCCTCGGCCTGCCCCAGCCGCTGCTGCTGGAGGGCGAGGCAGGCGTGGGCAAGACCGAGGCCGGCAAGGCGCTGGCCGCCGTGCTCGACACACCGCTGATCCGCCTGCAGTGCTACGAGGGCATCGATGCCGCCGAGGCGTTGTACGAGTGGAATTACCCTCGCCAGCTGCTCAGCATCCGGCTCGCCGAGGCGAGCGGAACCCAGGTGCGTGAGGAGGACCTGTTCGGACACGATTACCTGATCCGCCGCCCGTTGCTGCGCGCACTCGAGCATCCCGGCCCGCGACCCGCGGTGCTGCTGATTGATGAGATCGACCGCGCCGACGACGACTTCGAGGCCTTCCTGCTCGAGCTACTCGGTGAGGCCGCAGTGACGATCCCGGAGCTCGGCCGGGTGGAGGCGACCCATCCACCGCTGATCGTGCTGACCTCCAACCGGACGCGCGATCTGCACGACGCCGTCAAGCGACGCTGCCTGTACCACTGGATCGAATACCCCACCGCGCAGCGCGAGATTGAGATCATCCGCCGTCGCGTCAAGGGCGCATCGGAGACGCTGGCCGTCCAGGTGGCCGACGCCGTGGCCCGGATGCGGGACAGCGATGTTCAGAAGCCCCCGGGCGTGGCCGAGGCGATCGACTGGCTGGCCGCACTCAGCCTGCTCGGAGTCGAGCGCCTCGATGTCGATGCGATCGATCGCACGCTCGGCTCGGTGCTGAAGTACAGCGAGGACCAGGAGGTGATCAGGGCCACTGGTCTTGACCAACTCGTGGCGGGTCGGGATTGAGCATGGGCGATCGTGCGTTCGGTGTCGAGACGGTCGAGCTGGATCTGCCCGCGCTGGCGGGTGCGTTCAGCCGGCGTCTGCGCGAGGCGGGGGTACCGTCGACGCCCGAGCGGGCGAGCAACTTCGCCCACGCGCTCAGACTCGTGCGCCCGATCAGCCGCCGGCGCCTGTACTGCACCGCGCGGGCCGTGTTCGTCTCGGATCCCTCGCACGTCAAGGCATTCGAATCGGTCTTCGCCACCGTGTTCGGCACGAGCCCGGTCGGCGAGGACGCTCCGGTCCCGGATGACGCGCAGACGGTTCCCGCCCCTCCCGATGAGCGACCGGAAACCGATCGTCCGCCGCACGAGCGCCGCGGTGCCGGGCACGAGCGGTCGCTGGCTGCCGCCGCGGCCGCGGCGCGACGCCACGGCCAGGACCGCGAGGTGGACGAGGAGCTCCCCGTGCCCGTGGCTCCGAGCGACGAGGAGCTGCTGCGCGGCAAGCGGTTCGACGCGCTCGAGCCCCACGAGCTGGTCGCGCTGTATCGCCTCATGGGACAGCTCGAGATCGCGCCGCCGTTGCGTCGGACGCGCCGGGCCAGCCGAGCCCATCACGGCGAGCGGATTGACCTGCGCCGGACGCTCCGGGGAAGCTTCCGAACCGCCGGCGACCCGATCCGCCTATCGCGCCGCCGCCGCCGGGTGGTGCGGCGCCGGATGGTATTGCTGTGCGACATCTCGGGCTCGATGGAGCCTTATGCGCGCGCCTATCTGCAGTTCCTGACCTGTGCCGCCGGCGGTGGCCGCCGGACAGAGGCGTTCGTGTTCGCCACGCGCCTGACGCGCCTGACGCGTGCGCTGGCCTCCCGCAACCCGGACCGGGCCATTCAGCGTGCCGCCGCCGCCGCTCCCGATTGGTCGAGCGGCACTCGCATCGGCGAGGCGCTGAAGGCGTTCAACGACCGTTACGGTCGCCGAGGCATGGCTCGCGGCGCGGTGATCGTGATCCTCTCCGACGGCTGGGAACGGGGCGATCCCGCCCTGGTCGGGCGCGAGATGGAACGCCTGGCGCGCCTGGCCCACCGGATCGTGTGGGTCAACCCCCGGGTCAGCGCGACCGCGTTCTCCCCGCGGACGGGGGGGATGGCCGCGGCGCTGCCCCATTGCGATGCGCTGGTCAGCGGAGACACCCTGGACGCACTCGAAGAGGTCATCGCTGCGATTGGTGCTCGGGCGTCGGCCGACGATCGCCGGTGGTCGCAGGCGGGCGCACTCGCCCCCGACCCCGAGGAAGAGGAATGGACGAGCGCGACGCCCGTGCCCGGCAGCTCGGTGGCGATGCCCAGCGGTTACGGCCCGAGTCGGGGCAGGACGACGCCCGGGTGGGGAGCGGACCGGTGAGCGGGCAGCCGGTCAAGCGGTGCATCTACCCGGGGTGTGGGCGACCCGCCCTCCCGCCGCACCCGCTGGGCGGACCGCAGCCGAGCTTTTGCGACCTCGAGGAGCACAACGCCCTGACGGCGCATCTCGAACGTCAACGTCTGGCTGCTCAGCCGGATGCAGAAACGGATCCGAACGCTAGGAGGAACAGCAGTGGCTAACGAGGCTTACCGGGCGGTGTTCCTGCGCGTGCACCCGACGGGAAAGATGGTGCTCAGCCTGACCACCGAGTCAGACGGCCACGAAGCGCAGTACGCCGAGCAGGTCGCCCAGGAGCTCGGCGTGCCTGCGCTCGATGTCAAGGTGGTGCCAGCCGACGAGGACCGCTTCGGCGTCGGCCACGGGTTCAACACCAGCCCGTCGGGCGGAACGTCGGCGGCCATCGCCAGCGCGACCAGCAAGCTCCGCGACAAGGCCCAGCTGCTGGCCGGGATGGATCTCGAGACCCCGGCCGATCAGTTGAAATGGGATAACGGTGCGTTCGTGGGCGGTCCCGATCCTGCGCGGTCGAAGACGATCGCCGACATTGCGCTGTACGCCCACGGCAGTGGTCCGCTGCCGCCCGGGGTCGAGGGGGGACTCGATGCCCAGACGGTCTACAGGGACTAGTCCTGGGGCAGCCGGGCGGCGATCTCGACGGATACCTCGTCGATGACCTTGAGCGTGCCGAACAGGGCCGAGTACGGCTTGATGCCCCACGTGGTCTGCTTGACCGTTGCGGTACCAGTGATCCGGCCGTCGGCGTCGGTCGCAAGCTCGAAGGCGATCGGATGTCGTTGACCCGCCAGCTCCAGTTCGCCGGTGACCTGGGCACGCCCGGGGACGCCGTCGCTCTCGATCCCGCTCGATGCAAACGCGATCGAGGTGCCCTTGAGCACCTCCTCGTTGATCGTCTGCGTGATGCCTGCCATGTCATCGTCGCCCAGCGAGGTGACTCCGCCGGTGGCATCGACGACCTTCAACGAACGCGAATCGGCGGTCAGCGCGACGTGCGTCGGCGTGCTGTCCTCGCCGATCTCGAGCGTGGCCTGCCACGTTCCGACCTCGATCACCAGGTTGTGGGCGGCCACGGCGGCAGCGCCGGCCTTCTTCGTGCGGACCGACAGCGTGCCGTCATCGGGTCCCAGCTTGTAGCTACCAGACGCAATGGCCATACCGGCACTCTTACATAGATAAGGAGCGTGTGAGCAGCCATGGTTCGACTTGACCATTCCTTCACCACCGACAAGCCCATCGACGAGACGTGGGCCGCGATTCTCGACCTCGAGCGCCTGGTCCCCTGCGTGGAGGGGGGAAGCGTGTCCGAGCGGACCCGGCCCGACTCCGTCAAGGCGGAGATCAAGGTCAAGATGGGCGCCATGTCGCTGACCTACAGGGGCACGGTCGAGGTGGTCGAGCACGATGACGAGAACCACAAGGCGCTGCTGAAGGTCAAGTCACGCGAGGCCGGCGGCCAGGGCTATGCCAATGCGGACGTCGAGTTCTCGCTCGCCAACGGTGGCGGCACGATCCACACCGATGCGCAGATCACCGGCAAGGCGGCGTCGATGGGCGAGGGTGTGATGGTCACCGTGCTGGACGCGCTGATCAACGACTTCACCGGGAAGCTCGCCCAGTTGTGAGTGAGGCTTCCGGCACCAAGACGATGCGGCTGCCGCGGCCGGGCGAGATCCCGATCGACGGCGGCACCGCGGTCCAACAGGATCCCGGCAAGCCGGTGTTCAGCGGCAACGGGGCCTACGACTACGTGTGCGTCACGTGTGGCAACGTTCTCGCGGCATCGATGCCGGCTGAGTGGATGAATCGCAAGGTCCGCGTGCGCTGCGCGCGCTGCCGGACCGTCAACGTGGCCATCGAGGAGGAGGGGGTCGACTACACCAAGGGGTTCGGGCGGCGCCCGACCTGATGGCCGGGGGCGGGGAACGACCGATCGGGTTCGGCCGCCTCCCGCGCAAGGAGGACGCCCGCTTCATCCGCGGTCGCGGACAGTTCGTCGATGACGTGGCGCTCGACGGCATGCTGCACGGAGCTCTTCTCCGCAGCCCCGTCGCCCACGCGCGGATCGTCTCGATCGATGCCACCGCGGCGCTTCAGCACCCGAAGGTTCACGCCGTCATCACGGGCGCCGATCTCGAGGCCCGCGGCCTGGCCTGGATGCCGACGCTGTCCGGCGATAGCCAGGCCGTCCTGGCCACCGACAAGGTTCGTTTCCAGGGGCAGGAGGTCGCGTTCGTGGTCGCCGAGGACCGCTACTGCGCCCGCGACGCGCTGGAGCTGATCGAGGTGTCCTATGACGTGCTCCCGGCGGTCGTCAACGCGCGGTCGGCGCTCGATCCGAGCACACCCGTGATCCGGGACGACACGCCGCAACGCAGGGGCAATCTGGTCTTCGAGTGGGAGGCCGGCGACTCGGCCGCCACCGACGAGGCGTTCCGCCGGGCCGATGTGGTGGTCGAGCAGCCGATGCACTATCCGCGCTCGCACCCGGCGCCGATGGAGACGTGCGGCTCGGTGGTCGAGTTCGACCCGATCAGCGGCAAGCTCACCCTGTGGTGCACAACGCAGGCGCCGCACGCCCATCGCACGTTCTACGCGCTGCTGACCGGCCTGCCCGAGCACAAGATCCGGGTGATCTCACCCGACGTCGGCGGCGGCTTCGGCAACAAGGTGCCGGTGTACCCGGGATACGTCTGCTCGATCGTGGGCGCGATGGTCACGGGCCGGCCGGTGAAGTGGATGGAGGACCGTTCCGAGAACCTGATGTCGACCGGCTTCGCCCGCGACTATGTGATGAACGGTTCGATCGCGGCCACCAAAGACGGAAAGATCCTTGGCGTGCGGGTCGACGTGATCGCCGATCACGGGGCGTTCAACGCCGCCGCGCAGCCGACCAAGTTCCCAGCCGGGTTCTTCCACGTGTTCACCGGCTCGTACGACATGGCGGCGGCGCACTGCCGGGTAACGGGCGTCTACACGAACAAGGCGCCGGGCGGGGTCGGCTACTCGTGCTCGTTCCGTGTCACCGAGGCGGTCTACCTGGTCGAGCGACTCGTCGATTGCCTGGCCACCGAGCTGAGGGTGGATCCGGCCGAGCTGCGCCTGGCCAACCTCATCCGTCCCGAGCAGTTCCCCTATGAATCGAACACGGGTTGGGTGTACGACTCGGGCAACTACGAGCTCACGCTGCGCAAGGCACTCGACAACGCGGGCTACGAGCGGCTGCGGCGCGAGCAGGTCGAGCGGCGGTCCGCGGGCGAGCTGATGGGGATCGGCATCTCGTTCTTCACCGAGGTCGCGGGCGCAGGCCCGCGCAAGCACATGGATATTCTCGGCCTGGGGATGAACGACGGGGCCGTCCTGCGCGTCTACCCGACCGGCAAGGCGCAGTTGGCGATCAGCGTCCAGACCCAGGGCCAGGGACACGAGACGACGTTCGCGCAGATCGTCGCCGAGGAGCTGGGCATCCCGCCCGAGGACATCGACGTGGTCCACGGCGATACCGACAACACCCCGTTCGGACTCGGTACGTACGGGTCGCGTTCGACGCCGGTGAGCGGCGCGGCCACCGCGATCGTGGCGCGCAAGGTCCGCGACCGGGCCCGGATCGTCGCCTCGGCGATGCTCGAGGTGGCGCCCGAGGACCTCGCCTGGGAGAAAGGCCCGCCCGCCCGCTGGTTCGTCCGCGGCGACCCCGAGCAGAGCGCGACGATCCAGGCCATCGCCAGGGCCGCACACGGAGCGATCGAGCTGCCCTCGGGAGTCGAGACCGGCCTCGATGCCGAGACCGTGTACGACCCACCGAACCTGACCTTTCCCTACGGGGCGTACATCTGTGTCGTCGACCTCGATCCCGAGACCGCCAAGGTCAACGTGCGCCGGTTCGTGGCCGTCGACGACTGCGGTACACGCATCAATCCGATGATCATCGAGGGGCAGATCCACCGCGGGCTCACCGACGGTGTGGGGATGGCGCTGATGGAGCTGATCGCCTTTGACGAGCAGGGCAACTGCCTCGGCGCGTCGCTGATGGACTACCTGATCCCCACCGCGGTCGAGGTTCCGGATTGGGAGACGGACTGGACGATCACGCCCTCGCCACACCACCCGATCGGCGCCAAGGGGGTGGGGGAGTCGGCGACGATCGGATCACCGCCGGCGATCGTCAACGCGATCTGCGATGCGCTGGCACCGTTCGGCGTTCGTCACGTCGACATGCCGTGCACGCCCTCGCGGGTGTGGGAGGCAATCCAGGGGCGCGCCGCGGCGGCGCAATGACCAAGCCTCCGCGCTCAGTGCCGACGATGCGGCCTCGGGACGTCGGTGGTCAATCCGACCGGCCACCTGCATGGTCTGCCGGTCGGCGTGGTCGACGAGGATGCCGGCGCGACTCTGGGTGGCCAGCGCGTCGATCTGGGAGCGCAGGTCGCCTCGGGGCTGACCAGCGCTCCGGCCCTGTCGGGACGGCTGTCGATCCCGATGCAGAGCCTGTTGAGCGCTCAGGCGAGGATGGATGTGGGCAGGCAGTACGCCGCCGTGGTCATCCCGCCCACATTCACCTCCTCGGTGCTGGGCATCGCCGGAGTCTCGGGACCGGGGGGCGCCCCCGACGTGAACCCGACGATCGAGGTGCTGACCAATCCTCGCGCGAGCACGCTGGGCGTGAGCCTGGCCACGGGCGTCCTCGGGCCGGCGCTCGCTGCCGCCTCGCGCCAGATCGGGCAGCGGCTCGTGGCCCTGGGCACTCGCCACCGGAGCCCCGTGCCAAGCGCGCTGCTGCGGGATCCGGTCACGGTCGTGCAGGTGGCCTACCGGCCCCTGCCGCCCCATTCGGCCCTGGGGCTCAGCGCCTTCTACATCGCCCTGCTGACGACGTTCTGCGGCTTCATCGGTGCGATCGTCGTGAACACGACGGTCGACGCCATCCTCGGCTACGCGGTGACCGAGACCGGTCCCCAGTGGAGTCAGCGCCAGCCGGTGGCGATCAGCCGGTGGCACACGCTGTTGACCAAGTGGCTGATGGCCAGCGGGCTGGTCGTGGTGCTCACGGGCGTCATGCTCGGCGCGGCGATCGGCCTTCTGCACATGAACTCGCCCGACTTCGGCTCGCTGTGGCTGCTGTCGTGGTTTGCCGCCACCGTTGTTGCCCTCGGGACGCTCGTCCTGTTCGCCGCGCTCGGCACGCTCGGGCAGCTGGTGGCGCTGTTGATCTTCGTCTACCTGGCACTGGCCTCCTCGGGCGGGACGGTCCCACTCGAGGCGCTGTCGGGGGTGTTCCGCTTCTTCGCCAATTTCCAGCCGCTGCGCCAGATTCTCGTCGGGGTTCGATCGATCCTGCACTTCAATCGCAGCGGCGAGGCCGGGCTGACCCGCGCCTGGGTGGCCAGCGGAGTGGGGTTCGTGTTCTGGGTGGCTCTCGGCGTGCTCGTCACCAACTGGTATGACCGCAGGGGACTCGATCGCATGCCGCGCGAGCTGATGGAGTACGTTGACCAGGCCGTGGGCGAATACCGGGAACAGCGACAGGCCGTGGCCAGCGAGGAGGGTGGTCAGTGACCGCCATCGAGCCGTTTCGACTCTCCGTTGCCGACAGCGATCTCGATGACCTGCGACGTCGGCTGAACGCCACGCGCTGGCCCGAGACCGAGACCGTGGACGACTGGTCTCAGGGGGTTCCGCTCGCGTATGTCCAGGAGCTGTGCGAGTACTGGGCGGGGAGCTACGACTGGCGACGCGCCGAGCGCCAGTTGAACGCGATCCCGCAGTCCCGCACCGAGCTCGACGGCGTGCAGATCCATTTCCTGCACGCGCGCTCGCCGCAGGACGACGCGCTCCCGCTGCTGATGACACACGGGTGGCCGGGGTCGGTGGTCGAGTTCCTGAAGGTGATCGGACCGCTGAGTGACCCCGTCGCGCACGGGGGCGACGCCGCCGACGCGTTCCACGTCGTGTGCCCGTCGCTGCCCGGCTACGGGTTCTCCGACAAGCCGACGAGCTCCGGCTGGGGCGTCGAGCGCATTGCCGCCGCGTGGAGGGAGCTGATGCCGCGCCTGGGCTACGAGCGCTACGGAGTCCAGGGCGGCGATTGGGGCGGCTCGGTGACGATGGACATCGGCGTCGCCGGAGGGCCGGAGATCGCCGGCGTCCACACCAACTTTCCCCTTGCCGACCCGCAGGCCCTGGCCGCGCTGGGTGCGCCGACCGAGCAGGAGAAGGTCGCGCTGGGCTCGTTCGAGTACTACGCGCGCTGGGACTCGGGCTACTCCAAGGAGCAGTCGACGCGCCCGCAGACCGTCGGCTACGGCCTGGTCGACTCGCCGGCGGCGCTGTGCGCCTGGATCGTCGAGAAGTTCTGGGCCTGGACCGACTGCGACGGTCATCCCGAGAACGCCCTGACCCGCGACGAGATGCTCGACGACGTGATGCTGTACTGGCTGCCGGCCGCCGGAGCCTCGTCGGCGCGGCTGTACTGGGAGAGCTTCAACCGCCGTGCCTTCGGTCCGATCGTCGCCCCCAGCGGATGCTCGATCTTCCCCAAGGAGATCTTCGGGATCTCGCGCCGGTGGGCCGAGACGCGGTTCGTCGATCTGCGCTACTGGAATGAGCTCGACCGGGGCGGGCACTTCGCGGCCTTCGAGCGGCCCGACGTGTTCGTCGACGAGTTGCGAGCGTTCTTCCGGCTCGTGCGCTGAGGGCCGCGCCCCGGTGGCAAGGCGAGAGTGACGTCGACCGGCGCCCGCCGGCCGCCGAGCTAAGCCGCGACGAGCGCCAGCTCAACTGTTCAGCCGGGGCTACCGACAATTACGCCGGGACTCACAAATGGGGGTGGCTGGTTCGCGGCGCTTGGCCATCGCGGGAGATAGTTTCGATTGAGCGTTTTGGGACGTCCTAAAGCCGGCACGGCGACATGCTGTCTCGCCGTGTTCGCCATGGCCGCGGCCTGCGCCGGCTGCGGTGGCAGCTCGAGCTTGGTGCCGACGTCGCGCCCCGGCCACCCAATCCCCACCATCTATCCGCCTACGGAGACGCCGACCCCAGGCATCACGACCTCGGCTGGCGCGCCCAGGGTCACGCAGTTCAGGGCACCGACCGAGTTCTGGTGTCCCCCCGATTACCCCAACCGAGCGCGGATTACGATCGGCTGGCACGTGCCATCGGCGACTGCGCTCTCCCTCGCGCTCGACGGTCGAGCGCTGTCCACCGTCGCTTTGTCGCGTCTGCTCTCCCCAGAACAGCCTCCGTTCGAGGTTCCCGCCGGTGGGCCGACAGGCATCGGGGCGACGATCGTCTTCCCGTGCGTGCCTGGCCAGCGACACACGATCACGCTGCGCTGGCGGACCGGACGGTCGCCGAGCACACGTCGGACGGTGATCGTCACGAAGGCCCTTTCATGAGCCCGCCCGTCCCGTCATCGAGGTTGAGCAGGCGGACTTTCCTGGCCGGGACCGCCGGCCGCTTGCTCACGGTTGCGCTGGCCCGCCAGGTGACGAATCTTCACACCCACGGGCTGCACGTCTCACCCGCTGACCGACGATCAGGTCGGCGCCGGGTTGTTCGGGGCGCTGATCATCCGCGGTAGGGAGGACGAGGTAGCGGGTGTCGCGCGAAGTGCCGAGCGGTTGATGATCTTCAGCCAGGTCGAGATCAAGGACGGTGCCGTCGAAGACGCTGACATCAGCTCGTTGTCGCGCCAGTCGACGCTCGTCAACGGCCGCTACCAGCCGTCGCTGCCGATCAGGCCCGGAGAGATCCAGCGATGGCGATTCGTGAATGCCTCGGTGGTGTTCCTGCGCTTGCAGCTGGATGGCCACTTGCTTCACAAGATGGCCGTCGACGGGAACACGATGGCCCAGGTCGTGCCAGAGGAGGTGGTGGAGATTCCCCCGGGCGGTCGCGCCGACGTCCTCGTGCAGACCGACCGCGAAGGCGCGTTCAACCTGCGCTCGCTCAGGCTGGAGGAGCTGGAGCCGAGGGGAATCACCGCCGCAAACCCGAACTACAAGAACCAGCACTACCGCTATTACATCAACGGCCGGGTCTTCGACCACCATCGAGTTGACCAGACGATGGTGCTGGGTGACACCGAGGAGTGGGAGTTCATCAACGAAACCTACGAGCCCCACCCGGTGCACATCCATCAAAACCCGTTCCATGTCGTCGCCGTGAACGGCAAGGGGGTGGACGAGTGTCACTACCGAGACACCGCCACCCTGCCTGCCTTCGGCACTCTCACGATCCGTCACCGCTTCCTGGACTACACCGGTAAGTTCGTCTGGCACTGCCACATCCTCTTCCACGAGGATCACGGCATGATGCAGCTGCTGGAGGTGGTCAAGAGCGGCCGACCCAGCAGCGCCGAGGCGTCCGGGCCCGACGCAGCCTGGACCGACCTCGCCTCACAGCAGGGGCTCGTGTGCCACCTGCCTCTCATCTGAGGGCGACCGTCAGCCGTTGGGGCTTGAGTTGCCGAGGTTGGCGGATCGCGCGTATGCGGCCGCTTCGGCCGGTGTGTAGGCCCCTACTGAGGCCTGTGAAAACGTCGTGTAGGACCCGGTGTTGGAATAGCACTCCACGTTGGACTGCTGATCGGGCGTGCAGGTGACCGAATAGTCGCTGTTCGTGGCCGGGCTGTAGATGGTCATCGACTGTCCAGAGGGATCCTGGGGTGATTGCGTGTACTCGTAGAAGACGTTCTCTGCGAACTGGCAGCTGGTGTCCGCGCTGGCGGAGATGTTCTGATCGCAGGCGTGGAGGTTCGTCGGGGTGCTCGATGATGGTGGGGCGGAGTTGGTGGTTGGCGCGCTTGACGGGCCAGAGGTCAAATAGACGGACGCGTCATGCGTGGTCCCGCCGGTGCAGACGTGCGGCGTCCCGCCACTGCAGTTGATCGTGTAGGAAGTGCCGGTCTCGGGGCTAAAGGCCGTCACGACCTGGTCGCCGCCAGAGGTTTGGTCATAGGTGTTCTCGACGTTTTGTGCGAAGCCGCAGCTCGTGTTGGGCCCGACCGAGAGATCACCCCCGCACGACGTTCTGGCGCCGACGGGCACGGCCGCGCCGACGCCGCCAGAGGAGTGCCCGGCGCCCGTTCGCGCGTGATGGTGAATCAAGGTGGCAGCCTTCGTCCGCGCATGGGCGTGGGTCGCATCGGTGATGGTGCGGGTCGTGGTGCTGTGGGAGAAGACGCCGGCGGCCGCCAGCGCGCCGACGGCGATGCCCGCGAGGGCGACGAGTCCGAGCAGGATCAGTGCCAGCGGATTGCCCGAGCGCGACGGCTGCGGATACGACGGTGGCGGCGTCGCGTAGCCGGTGGCGGGATAGGGCTGGGCACCCGGCGCTGGGGTGTTGGCCGGCGGAATCGGTGTTGGCGGCCCGACGGCGGTCGGCGTGTGCGCCGGCGTGATCGGCTGGTTGTGGGCAGCCGTCGTCCATTCGCCGGCGTGGGCGGATGCCAGGCTGCTGGCAAACTCGCGGCCCGAACGGAACCGCTGGGCGGGATCCACGGCCAGGGCGATCGCGAAGAACCGGTCATAGCGATCACCGAGCGCTGGCAGCACGGTCGAGGCAATGGGTCGCGGGTCGTTGGCGTGGGCCCATCGCAGCGCCATCTCGTTGTCGCCGCGAAATGGCGGCTGACCGGTGAGGGTCTCGAAGAACAGGCATCCGAGCGCGTACAGGTCGCTGCTCGGCCCGGGCTCCTGCCCGCGTATCTGCTCAGGCGAGAGGTAGCCGGTCGTTCCCACGATCCAGCCGGTCTGTGTGAGCTGCTCGCCGGTCTCGGCCGGCTTGGCCACTCCGAAGTCGGTCAGGTATGCGTGATCGATGCCGGAGACCTGTCGCAAGAGAACATTGGCGGGCTTCACGTCGCGGTGGATCAGCCCGGCGACACCGTGGACGGCGTCAAGGGCACCGGCCAGCTGTGTGGCGATCGCCACCGCACGGTCGGCGGCCAGCCGACCGTCCTTCTCGAGGAGGCGGTTGAGGTCCTGCCCGTCGATCCATTGCATGGCGAGAAAGAGCTGGTGCTCGGCATCGGAGACCTCATAGATGGAGACGACGTGCGGATGGTCGACCGACGCCGCAAGACGGGCCTCGCGCAGGAATCGCTGGCGGTATTCGGAGGTACGTGCGATGTCCTCGCGGATCACCTTCAGCGCGACCGTCCGACCCAGCGCGCGCTGCCGCGCCTTGTAAACAACGCCCATGCCCCCGGTGCCTGCCACGCCGACGATCTCGTAATCGCCCAGGACTTCCCGCTCGTGCAGTAGATGCAGTACGGGAGCGCCGCTCTGCTGTTCCATCTCGCCCTCAGTTCGTCTTGTACATCAACCCTTTATGTACACCCCCTCGGCGGTTGCGCAGGCAGCGCGATCGCGGCCCCAGAGGGGTGCCCTCGAAGGGGCTTCCGACGCCACCACAAATTGGCCCATCGCCCCTTCGAAGGCTAATCTAGCGCTTCTAGACCGGGGGCTGGATTTTTTCTCGGATCGATCAGGGTGCGCTCGAGGATCCCGCACATACGCCGCTCAGCGCCAATCGCTCTGGCCGTGTTCGTGCTGGGCGTTGGGGCCGGGGCGCTGATCATCGTCGCCCCGCATCACAGCGACCCCGCGCGCGTGGTCGTCAAGCGGACCACCACGACCACCATGGCGCGAACAGCCAGCTCCGCGAGCCAGACCTCGACCTCCACGCGGACGACTCCCGTCGCGGAGGCGAGCGGCCCGCGCTACGGATCGACCGTGCCCGAGGGCGCCGGGCGGAGCTTCGGTGCGTTGGAGCGCCAGCTCGCGGGGCCGGTGGGGCTGGCGGTCGCGCCGCTCGGCGCTGGCCCGATCCACGCCTTTGGAGCGGCCCAGGTCGCCCACGCATGGAGCACCAGCAAGGTGCCGGTGCTCGTGACCCTTCTCCACGACGATGAGCAGCTGGGCGAGGTCTTGAATCCCGACGAGCGCACAGACGCGGCACTGGCTCTGGAACAGTCAGACAACGCCGCGATCGACGCGCTGTTCGCACACCTCGAGCGGATCCACGGAGGCCTTGTCCCCGCCAGCGAGGCAATGCAGCAAACGCTCAGGGCGGCTGGCGATCAGACCACCGAGATCAATACCGCCCCAAACGACAGGGGCCTAACCACCGAGGGCCAGACCGAGTGGTCGCTCAGAGGCGAGGTCGTTTTCTACCGCGCGCTCGCGCGCGGCTGTCTCCTCGACCGGCACGACACCGCCTACGTTCTCGGCCTGATGCGCAGCGTCATTGCATCGCAACGTTGGGGCGCCGGCGCGGCCGCCTATCCGATCGATGTACCGCTTGCCTTCAAGGGCGGCTGGGGGCCGGACACGACCGGGAAGTACCAGGTGCGCCAAAGCGCGATCATCGGATCCGCCGGGCGCGGCTACGTCCTCAGCATGCTGGCACTCCCCGCCAGCGGTTCGTTCACCGACGGGACGAACATGCTCAGCGCGCTCGCGACCTGGGCCCGCGAGCACCTCGCGCTCAACGCGAAACATCCGGCAGCCAACTGCGCTGGAACCCGATGAGCGGGGCGGGGGCAGAGTCCGGATGGGAGCTTGAGATCGGGGGGCTGCGCCTGAGCGTGGCAGAGCGTCCGCTGGTGCTCGGGCGCGACCCGCAGTGCGACGTACCGCTGGAGGATCAGCGCGTGTCCTGGCAACACCTGCGCATCGAACTCAGCAATGGGGCGCCTGTGCTCACCGATCTGGGGTCGAGCAACGGCACCTACGTCGACGGCCGCAGGATTGACACCGAGCCCAGGCACATCACTCGCGAGGCGATCATCCAACTCGGCGGCATTCGCGGGCGTCTGTGGCGGATCACCTCAGAGCCCGATGCGGGGAGGGGACGCTTCCGTCGGATCTCCCTGCGCCGTGACACGGTAAGGATCGGCCGTGCGCCCGATAACGACGTCGTCCTCGATGAACCCAATGTGTCTTGGCACCACGCTGAGCTCCGGTCCGGATCGCCGCCCACCCTGGTCGATCTCGGCGCTCGCAACGGCGTCCGGCTCGGCGAGATGTTCCTGCACGGCTCCGGAGCGCTCGCGCCCGGACTGACGGCCGGCATCGGGCCGTTCAGCCTCCGCTATGACACCGGCGAGCTGATCGTCACCGACGAGCGCGGTGGGCTGAGTCTCGCCGCCCACGAGGTCGCGGTCGCCGTCGATGGACGAGTGATCCTCCAGCCGACCAGCCTCAGCGTCGCGCCCGGCGAGGTCGTGGCGCTGATCGGCCCCAGCGGATCGGGCAAGACGACGCTGCTGAAATGCCTTGCCGGCGTTAGGGAGCCCACGACGGGCGAGGTGCTGGTCGGAGTCGAGCCACTTGCGCTGAGGCTGACCGAGGTCGGCTACGTACCCCAGAGCGATGTCGTCCACGACCGGCTAACAGTCCGCGAGGCGCTGCTGTACGCGGCACGGCTGCGCCTTCCGTCCGACACCCGCCGCGCGGAGCAGGCGGCTGCCGTCGACGACGTGCTCGTCGAGCTGCGCCTCACTGAGCACCAGCACAAGCCGATCGTCCGCCTGTCAGGCGGGCAGCGCAAGCGCGTGGCCTGTGGAGTTGAACTGATCGGAAAGCCGACGATGCTGTTGCTCGACGAGCCCACCAGTGGGCTCGACCCAGCGCTCGAACGCCGACTGATGTCCACCTTCCGCCGGCTGGGCGACAGCGGGCGCGGGATCGTCGTTGTGACGCACGCGACCAGCAGCCTCTCCCTCTGCGACACGGTGGCCGTGATGGCGCCAGGCGGCTATCTGCTCTTTGCCGGCTCGCCGAGAGACAGTCTCGAGCACTTCCAGGTAGCGGCCTACGACGAGATCTACGACGCGATCGACCTCGCCGAGGTACCGCCCAGACCGATCGCGGCGCCCGCCACCGCACGCCGCAAGGCCCACACCAGGCTGCTCTCGGGCCGCTCGGTGTTAAGACACGCCGGCACCCTCACCTCCCGCTATGCCCGCACCCTCTGGCGGGACCGCCGAACCCTCGCGATCCTGCTCGGGCAAGCCCCGATCATCGGGCTGCTGATCGCGCTGCTCTACCCCGCCCACCTTCTCGCCCTCCCAGACCACCAACCCACACGAAGCGCGCAATTCGTGTTCCTTCTCGTCACCGCCGCGCTCTGGCTCGGACTGATCGACTCCTGCCGCGAAATCGTCAAGGAGCGCTCGATCATCCTGCGCGAACTCGCCGTTGGCGTGAGGCTCGACGCATATCTGTTCGCCAAGGCAAGCGTGCTCTTCCTGCTGACGTTTGTGCAATGCGCACTTCTGGTCGCCGCTGCCACAGCAGTCCAACCCCTGCACGCCGGCGCCACCGCATACCTCGAACTCACGGGACTCCTGATCCTTGCCAGCTGGTCGACGGTCGGACTCGGCCTCGTCGTCTCGACACTCGCCCGGAGCGTCGACCAGTCGACCAGCCTGATCCCGCTGCTGCTGATCCCCCAACTGCTCTTCGGTGCTGCGCTCGTGCCATTCGCCAGGATGGGCAGGGCGATCAAGGTCGTCGCCGATCTGATGGTGAGCCGGTGGGCATTCGCCGGCGCCGGGCACGCGATGTCAATAAACGCTCGCCTCGCTGACGCTCCGCAGGTCGCCGCGCTCGGCGGCTACGGCACCAGCTTCTTCTCGATCGACGCACTCGTCCCCGCGATAATTCTGCTCGGCTTCACGGCCGCGATGCTGCTGACGACGGCGATTCTGCTTGCTCGGCGCGGACAAACCGCGCTTTAGCCGAGCAGCCCGGCCGTTGCTAGCGCGCGTCAGCCGCGGCGGAGGTCGCGCAGGTTGCCCAGCAGCAGAGTCAGCGCCGCCGCTCCGAGCAGGACGGCGATCGCCGTGCGCCAGTGCTTGAGGAACAGCAGCACGAGGCCCACCCCGAGTCCGATGGTCGCCACCAGCAGGAGCGTGCTGCCCAGGAACGACAGCAGCCGCCGGCGGGCCATTGCCTCGACCCCGGTGAAGATCGCGAACAGGACGACCACGGTCGTGATGGCCGCGAGCGGGGCGGCGATCAGCGCGACGATCAGAGCGACCAGCAGCAGCGGCGTGCTGAGCGCGGCCCACACCCTGAGGAAGCGCGTGCGCCGCTCCTGTTCTGAGACCTGGGGGCGATGCGACCTGCGGATGTGCGCCTGGGGCGGTTCCGGCTGCAGCGGTTCGGCCAGGGTAGCCAGGTATGCCCGCCGCTCCTCGGCCTTATTGGTGCGCTCCGAGATCGTCTGATTCAGCGCGGCCTCGCGCTCGGCCAGGTCCGCCTCGCGGGTATCGGCCAGCTTGCGGGTGGATTCCTGCGCGCGCAGCGCGCGGACCTGGGCCCGTAGGCCACGCAGTTCAGCGCGGTCGGTCTCGATCCTGGCGTCGAGCACGTCCAGTTCGAGCGCCAGCGCATCGGCGCGCTCCTCCAGGGCCTGCGCGGCGTCGCGCTCATCGGGCGGGACCTTGAGCAGGCCGGCCCAGCCGAGGGGGTTGGCCCACGACGTCCTCACCGAACCGTCCCGCTCATATCGGGGTCCCGACGGCGCTCGCTCGCCGCCGAAGCGGTCGCGCGTGTCGAGGCCCCACAACCCCCGGTAATCACGCACCCAGCTCGTCTCGTCGTCGATCAGCACGGGACTCCATTCGTGCTCGTGCCCGGGCCCGATGGTCACGCCATCGCCACGTGCATAGTCCACGAACGGGATACCCAGCCCGGCCTCGGCGCCGGTGTAGTGGCGCCAGGGGGCGAGCAGGCGCCGCGCCCGGCGCAACCATCCGATCAGCGCGCGGACCTGGGGCGGGTCGACCTTGATCACGTAATCCCCGGCGATGAACGCCCCGGAATGCGAACCGGCCCCGGCGAACACCACCGGTCGCGATCCCTCGCGGACGAGGTCGGGGTCGTCCCAGCGGCGCCGGAGGTCGTCGCCGTGATAGTCGTGGGAGGAGAAGGCGACCCAGCCCGGCGCGGGCGAGTTCGCGCCGTCGGATCGGGGGTGTTCGGAGCCCGCGGATCCGTCCTCGCCACCGGGGTCGGCCACGTACACGGTGACCATCTCCCAGTCGGCCTCGTGGTCGTTTATCCCCCCGAACGTCGAGCGCCAGTCGTTCATCGCGTAGAAGTACCAGTACTGCAGGCACACGTAGCCGCCATCCCGGACGACGCGGCCGTAGTAGGTGAAACGCTGGGAGTCGAGCTGTTCGCGGTACACCGTCTCGGCCGCGGCGGCGAGCCCGGCGGGCACCTTGCCCCGCAACAGCAACGAACCGCGTAGCGCGGCGTCGATCAGGCGGCCGAACACTCCAGTGGTCGTGAAGCGTCCGACGGCGCTCAGCCGCTCCCGGGGCAGCTGGGTCCACCGCACATACTCTCGGCGCCCCAGCGGCTTCTCGACGAAGCGCAGGAACAGGGGCCGGTCCCGGTGCGCGACGCCCTCCCGCGCCAGTCGCTCGATGTTCATCTCCCCCCGAGACGCGAGCATGCTCTGCTTTTCCCCATGTACCCCCGTCCACAGGCTGCACTGCTCGACGTAGGGTCCGACCGCGGTGGGAAGGAACAGCTCGCCCTTGGTGAAGCGGACGACCGGCTCGTACGTCCGCAGAAGATCCAGGTCGGTCGAGGTCGAACGGTCCACTACCCGAGCCCCGAGACTCCGTGCCCGATCAGCATGAGGCCCACCACCCCGACGACCGCGGCGACCACGTCGAGCTTGTTGGTCTTCATCCACCCCGAGAAGCGCGCCACCTCGGCCGCCGTGCGCTCAGGCCTGAACGCGTAGCCGGCGATCGGCACCTCGATGAGCAGGAACTTGATCAGGGCGAACACGACGATTGTCACGACCATCGCCACCCGCGCATAGTCGCCCCGGGCGAGATGGCCGACGGCCAGCAGATCGAACGGACCGGGAACGCCGAGGATCACGCCCACTCCGGTGGCGACGAGCAGCGAGCCCTCCTTGAGCGCCCGCTCGGCGCGCGACTTGGTTCGACTCGGCGCGCGCGGTACATCCCTGGGCCTGCGAAGCATCCGCGGAAGATCATCGCCCAGGAGCTCGCGCCCCCGGCGCGTCACGGCGAACAGCGCCAACAGCACGGCCAGCACGCCAATCACCGTGTAGGCCGTGGGGCCGACCCGTGACGGTGTGGTGTCGGCCACGCTTCCGCGGGCACGGAACACGGCCAGGATCGCGAGGCTGGATCCGACGCTCACGCACAGTCCGGCCAGGTAACACGCCCACAGCAACAGCTTCGGACTTGGGCGGGTGAGGATGACAACGACCACCGCCAGCAGCTGCGGATACACAGCTGCAGCCAGCGCCAGCGCGAGAATCGGCCCCATTCGGGCTGAGTATTTCATCGGGAGCCGCTCGAGCCGCGGCGGCTGGCACAAGCGCCGGCAGGGGACACTACTGTCGTGAGCGACGGGCTGATGCTTCTGGTGACCGGCGCGCTGCTGGCGGGCGGCCTGGCCGTGTCGATGCTGGCCGGCTGGCTTCGGGTCCCGGGTCTGGTGCTCGTGCTCGGTCTGGGGATGGTGATCGGCTCGGAGGGGGCAGGCTGGATCTCGTTCAAGGACTACGAGCTGGCGCGAACGATCGGAATCGTCGCGCTGTCGCTGATCCTGTTCGAGGGTGGCCTGGCCGCGGGTTGGGGGGAGATCCGGCCGGTGCTCGGGTCATCGATCAGCCTGGCCATTCTGGGCACCCTGGCCACGGCGGTGATCGCCGGCGCGGCGGCGGCGGCGCTGTTCAACGTTCCGCTGGTGGAGGGAATGCTGCTCGGCTCGATCCTGGCCAGCACGGACGGGGCCGCGGTGTTCGCGGTCCTGCGCGGATCGACGCTGCGCCGGCGGCTGGCGCGCACGCTCGAGGGCGAGGCGGGGATGAACGACCCGGTCGCGGTGGTGCTCGTCCTGGGCTTCATCTCCTGGGCCACGACGCCGGACTACGGCCCGACCGATCTGATCCTCTCGTTCGTGCGCCAGCTCGGCATCGGGGCCGGGGTCGGTGCGGTGATCGCGGCCGCCGCCGTCGTCACGCTCCAGCACGTCCGGTTACCCTCGGCCGGCCTGTATCCGGTGGCGTCACTGGCCTTCGCCGCCCTGGCCTACGGCATCGCCGACGTGGCGCATGGCTCGGGCTTTCTCGCTGTCTACATCACGGGGTTGGCGATCGGCAGCTCGCCCTCGCCCGGACAGCGCACGATCGCCACCTTCCACGATGGGGTGGCCTGGGTCGCCCAGCTGACGCTGTTCCTCGTCCTCGGCCTGCTCGTGGCCCCCAACCAACTCGGGGCGGTGGCGGTAAAGGGAACGACGCTGGCGCTCGTCGTGGCAGTGCTCGCGCGGCCCGTGGCCACGTGGCTGTCCACCCTCTTTGCCGGCTTCACGCTCCCGGAGCGAGTGGTGCTGGGCTGGGCCGGCCTGCGCGGGGCGGTGCCCGTCGTCCTGGCCACGTTTCCGGTCATCGACCACGTGTCGCACAGCCCCGAGTACTTCAACATCATCTTTTTCGCTGTCGTGGTGTCGACCGTGATTCAGGGCACGACGATCGAGCCGCTGGCCCGGCGCCTCGGCGTGACCACGAGTGAGGCGGCCATGCCGGCGCCGCTGATCGAGTCGAGCGCAATCAGGCGACTCGGCGCCGAGGTGGTCGAGTTCGTCGTCAAGCCCAGGCATGCCGCTGCCGGCCGCCGCGTGCGGGAACTCGGGCTTCCGCGCGATGCGCTGCTGAACCTCATCATCCGCGATGGGCAGGCGTTGCCGCCCCGTGGTTCCACGCGTGTCGAGCCCGGCGACCATCTCCACATCCTCGTCCGCCAAGAGGCTGCGGTCGACTTTCAGCACCTGCTCGACCGCTGGCGGGACGGCCCGATCGGCCCACCGGAGCGCCAGCGGATCCCTCCCCGGGCCACCACCATCTTCACCACGCGTCCGTGGCTGCCCGAGGATGGCGATCCCGCGCGTCCGACCCGACTGGCCAACCTCGACGTGATCGAGCAGCTCCGGACCCGGCGGGATCAGCCGGGCGCGCTGGTCGCGCTCGCCGATGGCCGCTTTGCCTACACCGGCGCGATCACCGCCATCGGTTCGGCCAACCAGCTGCAGGACGCGGCGCGGCGGCGGCTGCGCGTGGCCGGCAGCGACGGCGAGCGTGCGTGGTGGCAGGAGGTGATCGGGGCGCTGGCGCTGCCCTGAGGGGCCGATAGCGCGGTAGTGAGCGAGATGTGGCGCCTGCGCTTACGTCAGAATGTGCGCCGCATGACCGTCGCCGTCCACATAGCCCCGGAGAAAATGTCCCGGGACGACTACGAAAAGGTCATCAAGGAACTGGAGGCGTGCGGCTGCGGAGAGCCACAGGGGCGCATCCTCCACGCTGCCTACGGCGATGACGAAGTTCGCATGTTCGAGCTCTGGAACAGCAAAGAGGAGTTCGAGGCGCACCGCGACCGGCTGACGGCATGCCTCGAGGCCGCCGGCGTCAACTCCGGGCCGATCGAGATCCACACCACGCACTCGTCACACCCCGACTGAGTCGGTGGCGACGGGGCCGCTAGTTGGGCGGCCACCAGTCTGCTCGTCGTGCTGCCGCTGCGGCTGCGCGTCATTTCAAAACTCGCGTCAACGTGACACTCGATCGCCCATGCGGGTCGAGATTCACGAAGACGGCGTGGGGCGCCGTCAATGTAACACTCGCCCACCGGCGCGCGGCGAGTTTCACCTTCACGCGCCCCTCGCCCCAACTGCGCGGCGGAGTTCGAGCTGCAGAGCGTTGACGCGACGATGGAGACGATGGTGCAGGAGCCGTATGTCTGGCACGTGCCGGCGCTGACCGGGGCCGCTGGCGGGGACGAGGTGCGGCGGTTCTACGGCTCCGCGCTCGTGGGGCGGACGCCCGACGACGCGGTGCTCCACCCGATCGCCCGTACGGTCTCGGAGGATCGGGTGATCGACGAGTTCATCCTCGAGTTCACCCACGACTGCGAGATGCCGTTCATGTTGCCCGGCGTGAGCCCGACGGGACGCAAGGTTCGCATCCCGACCGTCGTCGTGATGGGCTTCGCGGACGGGCTGGTGGCCTACGAGCGCATCTACTGGGACCAGGCGTCGGTGCTGGTTCAGCTCGGGCTGCTCGATCCGGGCGACCACCCGATCGCCGGCGCCGAGCAAGCCGAGCAGCTGCTGGGGATGACCGGCGAATAGCCCACGTCCCAGACCGACTCGGTCTCGATCGCATCGAGCAACTCGCCCGAGACGTCGAGGAACCCAGCCACGACGTCGGGATCGAACCAGCCGCCGCTGCGGCGAGCGGCATTCTCGCGGGCCACCGCGCGGCCGCGTGTCCGGTGGTCGATGAACGCATTCGAGAGCTCGCCTTCGGGGAGTCGCAGGCTGCGTCCCACGGCCACCGACATCGGGGCCGTCCGCATGGTCCGTTCGAGCGGCATTCCGTTGCCCAGGTCGGTGGCCAGGGACAGCGCCGCCAGCAGTTAAGCCAGGCGAATCGGTCAGAGTCCCCGCGGTCCACGGCCCAACTTAACTGGCCCGGGCCGGTGCGCGTCAAGCGCACCGGCCCGAACGGGCCAACTACACGGCCGCCACCTATTGAGTCAGCTCTGTGGCGACGCGCGGGACGGGCTCCGGCTCACGCTGACCGTGCGTCGGACTCGAACCCTTGTCGCGATCCCGGAAGAACTCGGCCCCCTCGATGCTGATGCGGGGAACGAGTCGGTCCAGCCAGTGCGGCATGTACCAGTTCCGCTTGCCGACCAGGATCATCAGCGCGGGCACGAACAGGCAGCGGACGACGGTGGCGTCGAGGATCACCGCCACGGCCAGGCCGATGCCGAACTGCTTGACCGTCGGATCGCCATTGAGGACGAAACTGCCGAACACGAACACCATGATCAGCGCGGCCGCCGTGATGACCCGGGCGCTGGTAATGAGCCCCGAGACCACCGAGCTGCGGTTGTCCTCGCCCTCATGCACGTGCTCCTCGATCTGACTGACCAGGAACACCTCGTAGTCCATCGACAGACCGAACAGGATCGCGAACATGAACAGCGGGACGTAGGACACGATCGGCACCGACCCGCTGAGGCCGATCAGGCTGTGGAACCAGCCGAACTGGAAGATCGCCGTCAGCACGCCATAGGAGGCGCCGATCGACAGCAGGTTCATGAGCGCCGCCTGGGGCGGGATCACGACCGTGCGGAAGGCGAGGATCAGCAACAGGAAGCTGAGCCCAATGACGACGAGGATCTGCAACGGCAGCTTGCTCGAGATGTTCGAGGCCAGATCGACGTAGCCCGCGGTGGTGCCGCCGACGTGCGCCTGCATGTCGGTGCCCTTCTCGGCCTTGGGGATCACGCTCGAACGTAGGTTGTTCACGAGGTCGGCGGTCGCATCCTCGGCCGGACCCGTCTTGGCGATTACGTTGAGGTACGCCGTCGTCCCCGCCTTGTCCAGCTGCACGGGAGTGACGGCAGCAACGCCCGAGGTTGCGGAGATGTCCTTCTCGAGCGTGGTCAGCCGCGAATCGCTGGTGCTCTTGGCCGGCGAGCCCAGCGACGCCGACACGATCAACGGTCCGTTCACGCCGGCCCCGAAGTTGCTCGTGAGCAGGTCATAGGCCCGGCGCGCGGTGGTAGAAGTCGACAGCGCGGCTGTGTCCTTCTGACCGAGATTGAGCGACAGCAGTGGGGCCATCAGCGGGATCAGAATCGCCAGCGCGGCCAGTCCGGCCAGCAGCGGCCGCTTGGCGATGTCGCCCGCCCACTTGGCCCACAGACCCTTCCGCGCCTTGGCCTCGGAGTGCGGTGGGCGAACCCGGAGCGAGTTGATCCGCGGCCCGAGGACCATGAGCATGCCGGGCAGCAGCGTCAACGCGCCCAGCACGGCGACGACCACTGCGATGGCGGCCATGGCGCCCATCGTCGTGACCAACGGAATGCCGGCCACGGCCAGCGACACGAGCGCGATCGTTACCGTGCAGCCGGCGAAGAACACCGCCCCACCCGAGGTAGCGACCGCCCGCGCGATCGATTCATCGATGTCGAGCCCCTCCTCGAGCCCTCGGAAGTGACGGGTGACGATGAACAGGGCATAGTCGATCCCCACCCCGAGTCCGATCATCGTGGCCAGGGTGGGGGAGACGGTGGGGACGGTGAACACGTGGCTGAGGATCTGGATGATCGACAGCGTGGCCACGACCCCGAAGATCGCCGTGACGATCGGGACCAGCATGGAGACGATGGTGCCGAACGTGAGCGTGAGGATCACCATCGCGGCGAGGATCCCGATCAGCTCGCTCGACTCGGTCGATGGCTTGGATACCTTGGAGCCGAGCTGGCCGCCCGTCTCGACCTGGATCCCGGCCGCCTGCGCCGGCTTCGTCGCGGCATCGACGATCGTCTGTGCCTGATCAACCGACATGCCGCCCGGATCGACGGTCGTGGTCACCGACAGATACCCGGTCGCCTTGTCCTTGCTCAGCGCCGAGGCGCCCTGTGAGGTGAGGGGGTTGACCACCGAGGCGACGTCCGGTGCCTTGGCCACATCGGCGGCCGCCTGGTTGACCGCGTCCGCGTACTTCGAGTCGGTCAGTTTCCCGCTCTTCACGTGGAGCACGATCGGGCTGGATCCGTTCGCCTGATCGGGAAACGACTTGTCCAGCGCATCGGTGGCCCGCTGCGAGTCGGTTCCCGGCTGGCTCAGGTTGTCGCTCGTGGCGTCGCCGAGACTGTGCGACGCGGCGACCAAAGCCGCCGCCGCCACGAACCACACGACGAGGACCACGAAGCGGTGACGCCCGCAGAACCGCGCCAAGTTATAAAGCACACCAGTCATTACTGGCCCCTTCCCTCTGTTTTGCGCGGTGTCACCCGCGGTTGTGTTGGCCTGCGGGAATCGTCCGCGCGGCCCCCACCCCTCACAAGAGGGGAACCCCCCGTGTTTTCCCTACGCTTTTTGTCCCGGCGCCGACGACTCGGCGATGGCTTCCTCGAGCTGGAAGCGGGAGCGGATCCCCAGCTTGTGGTAGGCGCTGGAGAGGTGGCGTTCGATCGTCTTCTCGGTCACGAACAGGGTCTCGGCGATCTCGCGATTCGTGCGCCCGGCCGCGGCTTGGCGGCACACCCGCCATTCGGCGGCGGTCAGCGCATTCGGGCCGGTCAGCTCGAGCCTGGCCCGGCGGCCGGGTCCGGCTCGAAGATCGTCCATAGCGCGTCCGGCCAGCGCGATGGCGCCGCACTGCTCGGCCAGCGTCATCGCTCGGCGTTGGGCGTCTCGGCCCTCTCTGCGCCGCCGCGAGCGGGTCAGCTCGCGGCCGAGATCGGCAAGCGCGTAGGCGAGTTCAAGTCGGGCCGCACTGGACTCGAGGGTGCAGACGGCCTCCTCGAGCAGCGCGAGCCGCTCGTCTCCGTCGCGCGTCAGCGCGGCGGAGCGCAGCGCCCTGCCCAAAGCCCCCGGCGCCCCGAAGCGGCGCGCTGCGGTCAGCTGATCGTCGGCGAGCTTCGCCGCCGGTTCGTGCTCGCCGAGCGTGGCGAGCGCGAGCGCGGCGAACACCCTCCATTCGGTGGGCCACCGCATGCCATTGGCCTCGATTCGCTGGCCACACCACCGCAGGTCCTCGACACCCTCACGAACCTCGCCCTGGGCGATGCGCAGACGTGCGCGGGCGATCAGATACTCGCCCACGAAGACGCGATCCTCGGTGACACCCAGCTTGTCGCCGCGCTGTCGCAGTTCATCCGCGGTGTCCAGCGCCCCCCGCTCGATGTCGACCTCCATCGCGACCGCGATCAGCTGCACGATGGCGAAATGCGGCTCCTCGATCACGCGCAAGCCGGTCTCGGCCTCGACCTGGGCGTCGTGAAGTGACCCCTGGTCCAAGGCGATCGCCGCACGCTGGCCGTGGATCAGGCCCATCCTCGTGGCGTGGCCCTCCCGGCGGGCATGTTCGAGCGCTCCCTCAAGCAGGGGTGAGGCGAGGTCGTAGCGTTCGGCCAACCGGAGCGCCGTCAGCGCGAAGAAGGCCGCGTTCGTGCGGGCGGAGGGCGGAAGGCCGGACGCGAAGGCCGCCTGCACCTCGGCCACCGCGTCGGCTGCCGGCTGGCCCTGAAATATGTCCGCGAGCGCGGCGTGGATCCTGGCCACGGCCTCGAAGCTGGCATGGCCCTGGGCGTGCTCGCGAAAGCGCTCCAATTCCATCTCGAACCCACGACGAAGGCTCGGAACCGTGCTGGCCACGGCAAGCTGTTCGGCGCTCAACTCCAGTGCCCGCTCGGGATCGCTGGACCGGAGCTCGTGGGCCAATGAGATCAGTGCCTCGTTGGCAGTTTCCGCGCCGTGGCCGCCCGACACGACCGCGCAACGCCCCATCGTCGACGCGGCGGCGGCTCGAGTGGCGAGCGCCGCATCCGACTCCAGGACGGCGCGAAGATGCTGTTGGGCGGCGTCGAACTGCATCGCGGCGACCTCGTAGCGAGCGAGCTCGGCGCCGATCTCGGCGCGCTCGTCGTCGCCGGGAGACTCGGCCAGCGCCCGGCGCAGACGCGCGGCCGCGATTGCCGGAGCGCCACGGCGCGCTGCGCTGGTGGCGGCGGCCCTGAGGGTCTGCACCCGGCGTTCGTCTCCCGTGGGGGCGGTCAGCAGCAGGTGAACGGTCACGCGCTCGGGCGAGGCGCCGGCATCAGCCAGCGCCTCGACAGCCGCGGCGTGCAGGGCCTGCCGCTCGCCGGGGGCAAGATCCTCGTACAGGGCTGCACGGACGATCGGATGCACGAAGCCCAGGCGCTCGGTGGGCACGAAGATCTCGGCACGGGCGAGATCGTCGGCGGCGCTCCGCGCGGCGTCGTCGGACAAGCGCGCCACACGGCCGGCGGTCTGCAGCTCGCTGTCGTCTCCGAGCACGGCCACGGCTCGGGCCAGCTCGCTCGCTGGACGGCCGAGTCTGGCCAGGCGGTGCAGGACGAATCGGCCGACCGCGCCCGGACCGACGGCCTGAACCTCGCTGGCCGCGGCCGCCGACGGCGCCACGGCGGCAGCTTCGAGCGCCCTAAGCAGCTCGTGCAGGAACAACGGGTTCCCGGCGGTGGCCTGATGACACGCGCGGCAGAACTCCTCGGCCGCCTCGGGGCCGAGCCGCTTGCGCACGAGTGCAGCGGCGGCCGGCTCGCTCAGGGGCCGGGGGCGGACGACGACAGCTTCCGGGCGCGAGGCGACCTGAGCCCACGCCGACTCTGGCTCGGCCATAGCCGAATCGAGCGGCCGGGCAGCGAGGACCATCGTCACGGGCAGGCCCTCGATGCGCTGGGCCAGGTAGCTGAGAAACCGCAACGAGTCGCGATCGACCCAGTGGCAATCGTCGACGAGCACCAGTAGTGGTGAGCGGTCGGTGAGATTCACCATCAGCCAGTACAGGCTGTGGAGGGCCTCGAACCCCGCATCGGCGGCGGTGGATTCACGCTCGTCGGGCTCAAACAGCCGCGCCGCCGGGCCGGCGGCCCCGGCGAACAACTCTGGCGTCCCATCGATCACCGGCTCGAGCAGCTGCCGCACAGCGCCGAACGCGAATGGCTGCTCGAGCTCGGACCCGCGCGCTTCGAGGATCGCCATACCCAGCTGGCCCGCGGCCGCGCGTGCCTCGCGGACGAGCTCGGTCTTGCCGGCCCCCGCCGGCCCCTCGATCAGCAGCAGCGTCCCGTCGCCGGCGCAGGCCTGGTCCAGGCCACCGCGCACTGTCCCGAGTTCGCGCTCGCGCTCGAGCAAGGCTGCCACCGTGGTAGACGGCACGAGTTGACGATACAGCGCCTCACCACGAATCTGGTAGGGGCGAAACCCGGGGGGAAATGTTGGGGGATCCTCCCTTGTCGGCGGCGCCGCCCGGCGCCCATGATGTCGCCGATGAATCGCGTGAGCGAGCTCAACAAGCTGAAGGTCCGCCTGTTCGTCGGAGCGGTCATAAACGAGGGCCGGCTCGAGCTGATCGACGAGCTCGTGACGGCCGACTACGTGGGGCGGCTGCCGTGCATCACGCGCGAGGTGGTCGGGCCGGCGGGGGTCCGCCGGCTCGTGTCGACCCGCCGCAGCCGGTATCCCGATCGCTATGTCTGGATCGATGATCAGATCGCCGAGGACGATCGCGTGGCCGTGCGCTGGCGCACGCCCGGCTATTCCGGTATATCGATCGTTCGCTTCCTGGCCGGCAAGCAGGTCGAGTCACACACCGAGTACACAAACGATCTCGCCGTGCCGTCCGGTGTAATTGACCGAGCGCCGAGAGATCGGCCGGACGGGGCGCCCGTGGCATGAACAGAAACCTGCTCATCGTGTTCTTCTCGTCGCTGCTGGCGATGGCCAACCCCTCGCTGCTCGCCGCCGTCACGGTGATGCTGCTGCTTCCGCATCCAAAGCGCCTCATGTCCGCCTATCTGCTCGGTGCGTACACAACGAGCATCGCCGTGGGGCTGGCGTTCGTTTTCTCACTCCACGGCTCGAACTTCGTGAAGACGTCGAAGCACACGCTGAGCCCCGGCCAGGACATCGTCGCCGGGCTGCTCGCCCTCGGCATCGCGCACGCGCTGCTGTACCGGCGCGACGAGCAGTTTCGAAGATGGCGGGAGCGGCGCAGGGCCGACAAGGCGACCGACCGCTCGCCCAAAAGGTCCTGGTCGGAGCGGATGCTGGGCCAAGGGTCGGTGGGGATTGCCTACATCGTCGGGGCCGCCCTCAGCTTCCCCGGCGTCACGTACCTGAACGCGCTCGACCACATCGTGAAGCTCAACCCGCCTGACCTGTTAATCCTGCTCCTCGTCCTGTACTTCTGCGCCATGCAGCAGATCTTCCTCGAGGTGCCGCTGATCTCCTACGCGATCGCGCCCGAGCGCACACACGAAGCCGTTCTGCGATTCAGAGCCTGGTTGAGCCGGCGCGGGCGGCTGATCGCCGTGGTCCTCCTCAGCGTGATCTCCTTGGTACTCATCTCGCGCGGGCTGATTACGCTCCTCTGATGCGGACAGATATGCCATGTGGCAGATGTATGTCCGCATGCGCCCGCGTAGGTTGGGCGAATGTCCTGGGCCCGGAGACCGCTGATATGGGGTGAGACCCACTTGAGCCCGGAGACACAGGCCTCGTCGCGGTTCAACCTTCCCGCCGGAACGGTCACGTTTCTGCTCAGCGACATCGAGGGTTCGACGCGACTGTGGTCGCAGCACCCCGACGCAATGGCCGCCGCCGTCGCGGAGACGTATGCGATTCTCGACCGCGCGATCACATACTCCGACGGAGTTCGACCGGTCGAGCAGGGGGAGGGCGACAGCGTGGTGGCGGCGTTCTCACGCCCATCGGATGCCATCGCCGCGGCGCTCCAGGCGCAGCGGGAGCTCCACGGCTTCGAGTGGCCCGAGTCGATCGAGCTCCGGGTGCGGATCGCTCTGCACACCGCGGATGCCCAGTTGCGCGACGAGGGCAACTACTTCGGCCTGGCTCTGTCGCGTTGCGCCCGACTGCGGGCGATCGCCCGCGGCGGCCAGACGCTCCTGTCGCGCGGGACGCGTGACCTGGTTGTCGACCGCCTGCCGACGGAGCCGAGCTGATCGATTGCGGCGTCCACCGGCTCCGCGACCTCGGGCGGCCCGAGAACGTATTCGCGCTTGCGCATCCCGAGTTGGGGGATGGCGTCACCGCGCTGCGGTCGCTCGACTCGTTCCCCAACAACCTGCCCGATCAGCTGACCAGCTTCGTCGGGCGGGCGCGTGAGCTTGCCCAGCTTCGCGAAGCTCTGGCGGAGACCCGGCTGCTCACGCTCACCGGCGCCGGCGGTTCCGGCAAGACGCGCCTGGCCCTGCAGGTGGCGGCCGATGCCCTCGACCCGCGGTGGCGCACGTCTGCCAGGAGCTCGATGGCCTGCCGCTGGCCATCGAGCTGGCCGCCGCCCGGGTGCGGATGCTGTCGGTTGAGCAGATCGCGGCCGGCCTGGGTGATCGCTTTCATCTCCTGACGGGCGGGACCCGCACCGCCCTGCCTCGGCACCAGACGCTTCGCGCGTCGGTCGAATGGAGCCACGAGCTGCTCTCCGAGCCCGAGCGCGCTGTTTCGGCGACTGTGCGTGTTCTCCGGCGGCTTCACTCTCGACCTCGCCGAAGCGGTGTGCGCGGACGATGTCCTGGATCGCTTCGCGATCCTCGACCTGCTCGCCTCCTTGGTCGACAAGTCGCTCATCGTGGCCGAGGAGCGCGACGCATCGGTGCGCTATCGGCTGCTCGAGACCGTGCGGCAGCATGGCCTCGAGCGACTGTTCGAGGCGGGCGAGTCCACACCGCTGCGCGACCGCCACCGCGATGCGATGCTCGAGCTGGCCGAGCAGATCCTTCCCGAGCTGCACGGCCCTGCGCAGCGCGAGGGGCTGAAGGTCCTCGATCACGAGGCGGCGAACCTGGCCGCGGCTCTGGAGCGAGCGATCGAGACCGACGGCACCTGCGCGCTCCGGCTGTACGTCGCCGTCACCTTCTGGTGGAAGTTGCGGGGGCTGTTCGGACCAGCCGAGCGAGGTTTCGCCGCCTCGCTCGACGCCGGGGACCCGGCGCCCTCCGCGCTGCGGGCTCAGGTTCTGTGGGGGCGCGGCTACCTGGCCGCCTGGGGCAACAACTTCGTGCTGGCGGTGGAGAGTCTGCAAAGCTCATCCGAGATGGCCGAGGAGGTCGGCGACGAGTCGACGTTCGCACGGGCCTTGACCATGCTCGGGTGGCTGCAGCTGTTCCCGGATCCGGTCGGCAGTCGGCTCACCAGCGGCCGGGCCCGCGAAATCGGCCAGGCGTGTGGGGATGACTGGGCGGTGTTGACCGCGTCCATGAACCTCGTCTTCACCCACCTGTTCCGCCAGGAGGTTGATGAAGCAGAGCGACTGCTGGAGGAGATACGACCGCTCACGGAGCGACATGGCTATCTCGAGCTCCAGGCGTGGCTGTGGCTGGGAAGGTGCTGGCGACCCTGGACGGCCGGCGACCGTGCACGAGGCGCTGGGGATCCGCGTGCAGCACAAAGCGGGTCTCTACATTCCGCAGGTCTTCGACGCGCTCGCGGCGGTTGCCGCGGAGCTCGAGAGCCACGAGGAGGCGGCGCGGGTGCTCGGCGCGGCCCGTCACGGCAGAGATCGGCTGGGACTCGAGCGCTGGGCACCGGACCAGCCCCGGTTCGCCGCGCTCGAGGCGACGCTGCGTGAGGCGCTCGGTGCCGAGGCGTTCGAGGCGGTCCAGGACGAGGGAATGACGCTGAGCTTCGAGGATGCGGTCGTCTGGATCCGCGGAGCCCACGGCGAGCCCAAACGCCCCAGTCACGGCTGGGAGAGCCTGACCCCGACCGAACTCCGGGTGGCCGGCCTGGTCGCCGAGGGTCTGACCAACCCCGAGATCGGCGCGCGGATGTTCATCTCGCGCGGGACGGTCAAGGTCCACCTGTCGCACATCTTCGCCAAGCTCGGGTTGGCCACGCGGGCCGAGTTGGCCGCCGAAGCCACACGTCGAGCGGTCGGCGCGCGAAGCTGAACCCGGGCCTCGGCTCGTCCTAGGATCTCCACATGAGCATTGCCAGCGAGTTGCTGGCCCGGCGGATGCGACTGCCGCGCCCCCAGACCCTCGACGTGGTGTGCGAGCCCGATCTTCCCGTCGAGATGGACGACGGCGAGGTGCTGCTGGCCGACCGCTGGGTGGCGCGCGAGACTCAGGAGCATCGCCAGCCAACCGTTCTCGTGCGCTCGCCGTACGGGCGCGGCCAGTTCGTCGGGGTGCTGTTCGGGCGTCTTCTGGCCGAGCGCGGATTGCAGGTGGTGATCCAGAGCGTGCGGGGCACGTTCGGGTCAAGTGGAACGTTCAGCCCGTTCGATGAGCGGGCCGATGGACTCGCCACGCTGCGCTGGCTCCGCGAGCAGCCGTGGCACGGTGAGCGGATCGGGATGATCGGGCCGAGCTACCTGGGCCTCGTCCAGTGGGCGGTGGCGCCGGAGGCTGGCGACGATCTGGCCGCGCTGGCCATCCAGGTCAGCGCCTCGCAGTTCCATGGCCAGACCTACGCCGGCGGCAGCCTGTCGCTCGAGAGCGCGGCGTCCTGGCTGGTCCTGATCGCCGCCCAACAGCGACATTTCGCGCCGCTCGCCATGGCCCGAGCGCTGCGCCGCCTGCCGGCCCAGCTGCTGGAGCTCCCGCTCACCGACCTCGACCAGCGTACGACCGGAGGCGAGGTTGACTGGTTCCGGGAGGGGCTGGCCAGCGTCAACCGCGAGGACGCCTACTGGGTGGCGCGCGATTTCGCCGCCGGAGTCGCGGAGGTCTCCGCTCCGGTCCAGCTGATCGGTGGGTGGTACGACATCTTCCTGCCCTGGATGCTGGAGGATGCCATTGCGCTGCGCGAGGCCGGGCGCGAACCTCAGCTGATTATCGGTCCATGGACGCACACCGCCCCCGGGCTGGTGGCCGCGGGGCAGCGCGAGGGCCTGGCCTGGTTGCGGGCGCGACTGCTCGATGACGACCGCCTGGTCCGGCCAGGTCGGGTCAGCGTGTTCGTCACCGGGGAGCGGTCGGGAGGGGGCTGGCGCGAGCTGCCGGCCTGGCCCCCGCCGGATACCGGCGAGCGCTCGCTATGGCTGGGCGCGAACCGGTCTCTGGTGGAACAGCCCCCGCCGGCGGCCGGCGGCGAGCGCTACCGCTACGACCCCTCCGAGCCGACACCGTCGGCGGGCGGACCGATTCTGCTCGAGCGCACGCCGGTGCTCGACAACCGCGAGCTCGAGGCTCGAGCCGACGTGCTGACCTTCACCACCTCGCCACTGCAGTCGACAGTCGAGGCCATTGGCCCGGTCGCCGTCGAGGTGTGGGTTGGCGCCAGCTCGGAGTACTTCGATGTGTTCGCGCGCGTCTGCGATGTCGATCCCGACGGCGGGTCGTGGAACGTGTGTGATGCGCTGACTCGCGTGGCTCCCGGCGTGCATGAGCTGGGCGACGACGGCGCCTGGTACGTCCGGTTCAACCTGTGGCCGATGGGCCATCGCTTTGCCGCCGGCAACTGCATCCGACTCCAGCTCTCCTCGGGAGCTCATCCGCGCTACGCGCGCAATCCCGGCACCGGTGAGGACGCCACCACCGCCACCCGGCTCGAGGCGGTCGACGTTGAGGTGCTGCATGGCGCGGATCACCCGTCCCGACTGCTGCTACCGGCGCTACGATCCGCATAGGCGCACCGAGGAGAGGCCCCCGGGGGTAGTGGTGGCAGAAGTTTCGAACGTCGAGGACACGCAATGGCAAACGGTGTTCGACACGCTGAGCGAGCGCGACGCCGTAGAGACGCTCGGATCTGACGACCTGGAGGCGCTCGGCGAGGCGGCATGGTGGCTTCGGCGCCTGCCGGAGTCCATTTCCGCACGCGAGCGTGCGGTCGCTGGGCATGTTGCCGAAGGGAATTCGCGCCTGGCGGCACTGGTTGCCCTGCGGTTGTTCTACACCTTCTCTGTCCGGGGTGATGGGGCTATCGCCACCGGGTGGCTCCGCCGGGCCCTCAGGCTGCTGGACGACGAACCCGAGGGGGTCGAACATGGCGAGCTGGCGCTGGCGCAGGCCCGGGTCGCACGTGGACAGGGCGACGCCGACGCCGAGCTCGCTCACGCGCGGCGGGCGATCGCCCTCGGTGAGCGCTTCGGCGACGCCGATCTCGTCGCCCTAGGTCAATACATCGAGGGCCGACTTCTGGTCAGACAGGGTCAGGTCTACGACGGCATGGCCACGCTGGACGAGGCGATGCTGGCCGCGGTGCAGGGTGAGCTCGGTCCGATGGCCACCGGGCAGGTCTACTGCAACGTGATCGCGGCCTGCCAGGAACTCGGCGACCTGCGCCGTGCGAGCGAATGGACCGAAGCACTGCGGGGCTGGTGCGCGACCCAGCCAGCCTCGGTCTTTCCCGGCCTGTGCCGCGTCCACCGCGCCGAGGTCATGCACCTCCGCGGTGCGTGGGCCGACGCAGAGAGCGAAGCGCGTCAGGCATGCACCGATCTGCTCGAGACGATGCCCGCCTTCGCCGCCGAGGCCTTCAACCAGGTGGGCGAGGTGCGTCGCCGGCTCGGCGATCTGACCGCAGCCGAGGAGGCGTTCAGGCGTGCCGGCGACCTTGGTCGCGAGCCACAGCCCGGGCTGGCGCTCGTCCGCCTCGCCCAGGGCAAACTCGACGCTGCCGGGGCTGCTGTGCAGCGGGCGCTCGCCGAGGAGCCAAACCGCCTGATTCGGGCCAAACTGCTGGCGGCGCAGGTCGAGATCGCGATCGCCGTCGGCGAGGAGCCCACGGCGCGGCTCGCCGCGCAGGAGCTGCGCCAGATCGCTGACGAGTATGGAAGTGCGGCGCTTCAGGCAGCTTCGGCGACCGCCGAGGGTGCGGTCGAGCTGAGCGGCGACGACGTTAGTGCGGCACTGCGCTCGCTGCGTCGCGCCTGGGAGCTCTGGCAAGCGGCGGACTGTCCATTCGAGGCGGCGGCCACGCGCCGGATGCTCGGCCTGGCTTGCCGCAAGGTGGGCGATGAGGAAGGCGCCGAACTCGCCATCTCCTCAGCGCTCGCTGTGTTCAAGCGCCTCGGTGCGACGCTGGAATCGGCGCACACTTCCGAGCTGCTGGGCAAGCGTCCGCAGCCGGGCGGGCTGACCTCGCGAGAGGTCGAGGTGCTCAGGTTGGTCGCGTCGGGCAAGAGCAATCGTGAGATCGCCGCCGAGCTATGTCTGAGCGCGAAGACGGTGTCGCGCCACCTGTCCAACATCTTCTACAAGATCGGCGTCTCGTCGAGAACGGCCGCGGCTGCCTTCGCATACGAGCATGCGCTGATTGACGAGCGGTAGTTCGGTAACACCGGCCGTGGGGCGCATGCCCCACTCGGGCGATTTCGAAGATGGGGCGTGTGACCGATGACGGCTCGGGCCGCGAGACGCATCATCTGCGGCCATGCAGATGGTGACTACCAACCAAGGAGGAGCGATGGCTCTGACCCTACGCGAGATGATCGCCAGCGCGCGCTCGGAGGTTCCTGAGATCGGGGCCGCCGAGGCGTGCAGAGCGCATAACAATGCTGAACCTGCGCTGATCGTCGACGTGCGCGAGCCGCACGAATACCTCGAGGCGCACGTCCCGCAGGCGGTGAACATTCCCCGAGGGATGCTTGAGCTCCGCGCCGACCCGTCCTCGCCGGTCCACGACGCGGCGCTGTGCGGGGACCCATCGGCACGGATCCTTGTGTACTGCACCAAGGGCCCCGGTGCTCGCTCGCTGCTGGCCGCGCAGACGCTGGTCCGGATGGGCTACGAGCGCGTGGAGGCGCTGAGCGGCGGCCTCGTCGCCTGGACGGAGGCTGGGCTCCCGATCGAGGGCGAGCTCCAGCCGGCCAGGGCGTAGCCGACCGACCAATTCGAGATCACCAAGGAGAGAAGAGATGACGCTGCAACTGGGCGCGGTGGCGCCCGACTTCGAGGCCAACACGACCGACGGCCCGATCCGGTTCCACGACTGGCTCGGCGACTCCTGGGCGGTGTTGTTCTCGCACCCGAAGGATTTCACTCCGATCTGCACGACCGAGCTCGGATACATGGCGAGCATCAAGCCAGAGTTCGATCGCCGCGGCGTGAAGGTCATCGGCCTGTCGGTCGATCCGCTCGACCGTCACGCCGACTGGGCCAAGGACATCGAGGATACGCAGGGGACGGCCCCGAACTACCCGCTGATCAGCGACGCCGACTTCAGGGTCTCGAAGGCCTACGGGATGGTCCGGCAGGACGTCGAGGGCGATCCCGTGACGCGCACGCCGGTGGACAACCAGACGGTCCGCAACGTGTTCGTGATTGGTCCGGACAAGAAGGTGAAGCTGATTCTGGTCTATCCGATGACCACCGGTCGGAACTTCGATGAGGTGCTCCGGGTCATCGACTCCCTCCAGCTGACCGCGAATCACAAGGTCGCCACACCGGCCAACTGGCAGCACGGTGATGACGTGATTATCGCCGGCTCGCTCTCGGACGATCAGGCCAAGGAGATCTTCGGCGAGTGGGAGTCGCCCAAGCCCTACATCCGCATCGTCCCTGCGCCCAACGGGTCGGTTCGGTGATCCTCAAGCAGTACTACCTCGGCTGCCTGGCCCACGCCTCCTACCTGATCGCCGATCGGGTGGGGGGGCAGGCGGCCGTAATCGACCCGCAGCGCGACGTCGAGCAGTATCTGGCCGACGCCGAGAAGTTGGGGTGCAAGATCGGGCACGTGTTCCTCACCCATTTCCACGCCGATTTCGTTGCCGGACACCTCGAGCTGCGCGACCGGGAGGGCGCGACGATCCGCCTCGGCGCTCGTGCCACGGCCGAGTATCAGTTCACCGCCATGGCTGATGGCGCGACGATGTCGCTCGGCGAGGTGCGCCTCGAGGTGCTCGAGACCCCTGGACACTCGCCCGAGTCGATCTCGATCCTCGTCTACAACCCCGAGCGCAGCGACGAGCATCCATACGCCGTGCTGACCGGCGACACTCTGTTCATCGGCGACGTGGGCCGTCCCGACCTGCGCGCCTCGCTGGGCTGGGGCGCGGAGGAGCTGGCCAGCCTGTTGTATGACTCGTTGCACGAGAAGCTTCTCCCGCTCCCGAACGACACGCTCGTCTATCCGGCCCACGGCGCCGGTTCGCTGTGCGGCAAGAACCTCTCGACCGACACCGTCTCGACGATCGGGGCGCAGCGTCAGTACAACTATGCGCTGCAGCCGATGAGCCGCGAGCGGTTCATCGAAATTGTCACCGCCGACCAGCCCGACACGCCGGCCTACTTCACCTACGACGCGGTGCTGAACGCCCGCGAGCGGCCAACGCTCGACCAGGCACTTGAGCGTGAGCTCATGGCGCTGTCCCTGGATGACGTGATCGAGTTGATGGCGGCCGGCGCGCAGCTGCTCGACACGCGCGATCCGGCTGAATTCGAGGGCGCCCACGTTCGCGGGGCACTGAGCATCGGGCTCGGCGGTTCCTATGCCACGTGGTGCGGGACGATCCTCGACCACGCCCGTCCGGTCGTCCTGATCGCAGAACCGGGTCGTGAGCTCGAGGCGGCCACCCGCCTCGGGCGGATCGGCTTTGACAACGTGGCGGGATACCTGACGGGCGGAATGCAGCCGCTCGACGAAGCTCCGGAGCTCATCGATCGGGTTCACCGCATCACGGCGGGCTCGTTGGCCGAGCAACTCGAATCGCCGTCCGCACCGGTGCTGATCGATGTCCGGACAGTCAGGGAATGGGAAGCCGGGCACATCGACGGAGCGATAAACCTTCCGCTGTCGCAGCTTGCCGACCGGCTGGACATGGTTCCCGCCGACCGGCCGCTGGTCGTCTACTGCGCGAGCGGCTATCGCGCGGCGGTGGCGATCAGCCTGCTTCGGAGCGCGGGGGTGCTGCGCGTGGCGGATCTCGTCGGCGGCCTCGGAGCCTGGGAGCCGGCGCGCCGCAGCGCCGTCACCCGAACCGGATGATGGCCGCTAACCACGTAGAGTTGACACTTCGGGCACAGTCGAACGAAAGGGCACCAGATGTTCATGAGACGGCGGCGGCCGCTGATGGGTGCGGCCATGATGGGTGGAGCGGTCTACGCGGGCCGAAAGAGCCAGCAGGCCAGCAATCGAGAGCAGGACCAGGAGGCGCGCCTCGAGGAGCTCGAGTCGCAGCAGGCGCCGCCGGCTCCGGCTCCGGCCGCCCCAGCCGCTCCCGCGCCGGCTGCCCCCGCGGCGGCCTCTGACGCCGCGAGCTCGGGGATCGCGGGCCAACTGAAGCAGCTCGCCGACCTAAAGCAGTCGGGCGTGCTCAGCGACGAGGAATTCGAAGCCGCCAAGCAGAAGCTGCTGGCGAGTTAGGAGATCAGTGATGGCGATTGGACCAGTCCAGCTGCTCGTGATCGGGTTCGAGCACCCGGATTTTCACGGCCAGATCATGGAGGAAATCGAGGCGCTCAAGGCCAGCGAGACGATCCGCCTGATCGATCTGATGTTCATCCGCAAGGACGCTGACGGCAACGTCGAGCGCGTCCATCAGGGCGGCCTCACCGGCGAGGATGCGGCCGAGTTCGGCGCCACCGTCGGGGCACTGATCGGGCTGGGGGCCGCCGGTGCCGAGGGCGCCGAGGAGGGCGCCGCAATCGGCGCCGAGGCCACCGACTCCGAGGTGCTTCCGGAGGGGGCGTGGTACGTCGACGACGTGCTGCCGCCCGATACCGCGGCCGCGGTGGTGTTGATCGAGCACCGATGGGCCATCGGCCTGCGCGACCGGATCCAGGGCGCCGGCGGATTCCACCTGGCCGACGCCTGGGTTCACCCGCTCGACCTCGTCGCCATCGGCCTGGTCGCGGCGGAGGACGTGGACCAGAGCGCCGTCTGAGTCGTCGGGCTGCGACCGCCGTCCGGCGGTCGCAGCCCCTCTTGGGCGCCGGTCAATGTGAAACTCGGTTGGCCGACACCGTCGAGTTTCACTTTGACGGCGCCTGACGCCGTCGATGTGAATCTGGGCCAATGGCCAGCGGCGAGTTTCACGTTGACCGACGCCGCGGCCGCCGCTCAGCCACCTGACGTGGCCCGGCGTTACCGCCCGGCCATCTCGTCGATACAGACGGTCACCGCGAGGATCAGGGCATCGTTCTGGCCGGGACGGATCTCGATTCCGTAGGTGTCGCGCACCCGGAACCATCGCTTGGACACCTTGGCGATCGTGTCGCCATCGCGCTCGATCTCAAACTCGTGCTCGACGATGTTGCCCTTGGCGCTCAGCTCACCATCGTCCTCGAGCTCGATCGAGAAGCGATCGCGCAGCGGCGTGATCAACGCCTTCTTGATCTTGGCGACCGTGTGTCCGTCGCGCTCGACCTCCATCGTGTCGCGAATCCGCAGTTCCTTCTCCTGGATCTTGAACAGCTCCTGGCCGGAGTCGTCCTCGAGGATGAACGTGCTTCGGACGCGAAGCGCCTTGCCGTTGACCTTGAAGACGCGCTGCCCATCCCCGTTCTCGATCCAGAAGTCGTCGCCGATCGCGAACACCTTCTCGCGCATCTGGTAGCGCGTGCCCTGTGGTTCGTCGTTCCGGTGCAGGAATCCCATTGAAGCCTCCTCAGGTGGTAAGGGCCGTGATCGCGTCCCCGATCAGCTTGGCGCCGATGACGACACAGATGACGGCCATGATCGTGGCGTTCTCGCGCGCCATCCAGTCGCGCAAATCGGCGAGCATACTGACCGCGCGGTCGCCCATCAGGTAGTGGATCGCCACCGGGGCGGCGACCCCCAGGGAGCCGATGATGATGAAGACGAGCAGCGCCACCGCCTGACTCCCAGTGCTCGCGCCGGTCTGGGCGATCGCCACCGCACCGCCGACGATCAGCACCAGGTTCTTCGGGTTGATGGCCGAAAGCGCCACCGCCATGGCGATCGACCGGGTAGGGGTGAAGCTGTCGATCGACTTCATCCACCCGGGGAGTTCGGGTCGCGTGCGGCCGCGCGGCCGCCCGCGCCACTGACGTGCGGCGAGCAGCAGCAACGCCACGCCAAGGATGATCTTGACGACACTCACCCAGCTTGCCGGGGTCCCGTGCTTGCTCGCCGACGCGCCGCTGGCGATCAGCAGCACGATCGCTCCCAGCACAGCGATCCCGAGAATCCATCCGCCCAGGAAGGCCAGGCCGTTGGCGCGCCCTCCGGGGGTCGAGAGCATCAGCACCACGGCGATGATCGGTATCGGGCTCAGCGCGACAGCCACGCCAAACGACAGAATTTGGCCTATCGCCTGACCCATAGATGCGCATGATTGCGTGCGCGGCGGCGTACTCATCCCCCGAATCGGGTGAGGCTCCGCGAGCGCGGGCGAATGAGGCCAGCAGCCGTCGGGCGGACCGGCCATCATGCCGGGGGCCATGGATTGGGCCCTCGTGTTCATCGCGCTCGCCGTCCTCGCCGTCGCCGGCGTGTCGCGGCAGCTGTCGGGGACGGTCATCACGTCGGCGATGGTGTTCGTCGCGATCGGGCTGCTGCTGGGTCCAAAGCTCCTGGGGGAGGTTGAGCCGTCGGCGCGCGATCAGACGGTCCGCATCCTCGCCGAGGCCACGCTGGCGATCGTGCTGTTCTCCGATGCATCGCGCATACGGCTGGGCGCGCTACGCCGGCAGGCGGGCGTGCCGGTGCGGCTGCTGGCCATCGGTCTGCCACTGACGATCGCCCTCGGCGCCCTGGCGGCCACGATGTTCGGCGGCATGACCCTCGGCGAGGTGCTGGTGGTCGGGGTGCTGCTGGCGCCGACCGATGCCGCGCTGGGGCAGGCGGTGGTCACCGAGCCCCGGGTGCCGTCCCGCATCCGCCAGGGACTCAACGTGGAGAGCGGCCTGAACGACGGGATCTGCGTCCCGCTCCTGCTCATCGTCCTGGCCGCGGCCGATGTCGAATCGGACGTCGCGACCGCCCACCACGCGGCGAGGATCGTCTTCGAGGAGATCGGCTACGGGATCCTCGGAGGCGTGGGCGCGGGCGCGGTGACGGCCGCCATCGTGGTGTTTGCCGGCCGCCGCCACAGGCTGATCGCCGGATCCTGGCTGCAGGTGATTCCGATTGCCGGCGCGACGCTCGCCTACGCCACCGCGGCCGCCCTCCAGGGCTCGGGTTTCATCGCCGCGTTCGTGGCCGGAGCGGTGTTCCGGGGTCTGTCGCATCGCGACCCCAGCGAGGTCACCCGCCTCACCGAGGAGATCGGTGAGCTGCTGGGAGGCGTCACGTTCCTGATCTTCGGCGCCGTGCTCCTCGAGCCCGCGCTGACGCACCTGACCTGGCGCGTCGTGGTCTACGCGCTACTGAGCCTGACCGTTGTCCGCATGGTCCCGGTGGCGATCGCGATGCTCGGATCGGGCGCGAGCCGGACGACGGTCGCGTTCCTCGGCTGGTTCGGGCCTCGCGGCCTGGCCTCGATCGTGTTCGCCCTGATCGTCGTCCAGGAATCCAACCTGCCGCAGACCCCGACGATCCTCGTGGTGACGTACTTCACGGTGGGAGTCTCCGTGCTGGCACACGGCGTCTCGGCGGCGCCGCTGGCGCGGCGATACGGGCGGTGGTACGAGACGCACCGCGACGACGGCGGGTCGGCGATGGAGAGCGGTCCCGTCGAGCATCACCCCACCCGACGCTCGCTGGCCACGAGCCCGCGGGAGGGGGACGCGTGAGCTACTTGCTCGGATAGTGCGCGGACAGAATGTGGGGGATCTGGCCGGGCTTTGCCCCCGGCAGCGTCGGTGCCACCCAGCAGGCCTGGATCGTCGCGGTGGCCGGCCTCTCGCCGTTGCCCGGCGCGCCGGTGGGCCGGCAATCCCAGGACGGCAACGCGAAGCTGCCGGGGAACCTGCCTCCGGCCGAGAAGCTCTTCGGATCCGCCAGCCACAGCGATGGCGGGTAGGTGTTGCCGCGGCTGTTCACATCGCGGGTCTTGGCCAGTCCGGTCGTCTGCGGACCAACCGGTGAGAACTGGCGTAGATAGTGGCCGCACGCCGCGCCGCCGCAATTGAGGCTGCCGCCGTAGGCAGTTGTCTTGGCGGCCACCCCGACCGCGCCGACCGAGATGAAGTCAGAGAGCAGCTGCTGGTGAAGCGCCAGCCAGTCGAGGATCGGGTTGAGCTGCCCCAGGAATGGGCCGACCGCGGCGAGGAGTGGTTTGGCCCCCAGCAGCACATCGCGGAAGGCGGGAAAGCCGGTCTCGGATGCCGTGACGAGTGGGCCCAGGTTGACGAACAGCGTCTGCAGACTCGGTGACAGCGTTCGCACCGCGCTCAGCGTTGGGCCCAGAGCATCGGCCACCGGGACGAGCTCCTTGACCAACGGTTCGGTGTCGTTGGCGAAGGCCTGCAGGCGGGCGAATGTGGCCTTGGTCTCGTTCAGGAACGTCGGAAAGACCTGGAGGGTGGCCGCCAGCTGATTGTTGTTGGCGGCCGTGGTGGCGAACGTTGCGCCGGCGCTGGTGATCAGATTGCGCAGGGCGGATTGACTCTTGGTCAGCGCATCGAACACGGTCCCACCGTTGCGGATGAGCCGGACCGTGGCCATGTGCTCGACGTCGAGCACGCGCAGGACGTCGGTGGCGTCGGCGGCGAACTGCGGCAGGTTGCCGAGCACGCTGTTCAGGTTCTGGTCGTTGCCGGCCAGCGCGAGCGCAAGCTGCTGCTGCCAGACCTGGAACGCCCGGCGAGTGGTCGGGTCGAGCGCATTGAGGATCTGGTCGAACTGGACCGCCGGCTGAACATTCGTCCGGGCGAGGAGGCCTCCATCGGGGAGCGGGGGTGCGGTCGGCGACCCCGGGGCGATCTCTACATAGGTCTCGCCGATGATCGTCTTCTCGCGCAGGATCGCGCGAGCGCCCTGCCGGATCGGTGCGTACTGATTGTCGAGCTGAATCGTCGCGATCGTTCGGTTGCCCTGCGGGTCCAGGGACTTGGCCACGACCTTGCCGACCGACACGCCGGCGATCCGCACGTCCGCCTGGGTGGCCAGCTGCTGTGCGTTGGGGAACGAGGCGCGAAAGCGGTACCCCTGGGGTTGGAACGGGATCGGTCCGCCGAACGACAGCCACAGGAACAGCAGCAGGCCGAAGCACGACAACGCGAACAGGACCATCGTGAGGATCTTGGTCAGTGACGGAGCTCCGGTCTGCATCAGTTCGGGGACTGGGTCAGCGTCGACGTGGCCGACGGATGGTCGTGCGCCACCGTGCCCGGGCAGAACGCCTTCAGCGGCGTGATGTTGAGCAGCGTGGCGACCAGCCCGAACTCAGAACCCGGGTCGGTCATCAGCCTGATCTGGGCGCAGCTGAACTGGATGAACAGGGGCCGGTAGGAGCCGTTGGCGTCCTGGACCGAGAACAGCGTGCGCGTGTTGTGCGAGAGCCAGGACAGCCACCACAGATAGCCGTGCTGGCCGCCCCCGGGGGAGTAGCCCAGCATGTTGACCAGGTGGCCGAGAACCCCGAAGACCTTCCGCAGGTTGGGAGTGGCCTTGGCGAGATTGACGGAGGCCGGCTCGAGGTTCTGGACGAGGGGCTGCGCGGCGGTGACGAACGGGCGGATCTGCGTCTGGACGATCGGCGCCGCCGGCTTGGCGAACGTGGCCAGCGCCTGGTTTGCCGCGGGCAGCGCCCGCGCCGCCGGCAGCAGGTTGCTGGCCGTCGGACCGAGCTGGTTGGCGAACGACTGGACCTCGCCGAGGGTGGCGGTCGCCTGGGTGAGAGTCGCCGGCAGATCGGACACCGCACGGCTGACGTTCTGATCCTCGGAGGCGAAGGCGCGGAACACCTTGGAGCTGGAATCGACCAGGGAGACGATCTGGCCCTGCTTGGCCGCCAGCGCCGTATTCAGACGCTGCAGAGAGTTGACCAGTCGACGGAGGTTGTTTCCCCGTGCCGCCACCGCTCGGCTGACCCGGGCCAGATCCCGGTGGGTCGGCTCGAACCGCTCGAGCACCTGGGCGAGCTCGGTCCCGCCCGGATGCTTCAGGCCCTGGCCGGCGCCGTTGACGAGCAGGTTGAGATAGGCGCGCGTGTCGCCGTCGAGCGAGGCGAGGATCTCGTCGACGTTGATATCGGGCAGCGTGTTGCCGACCCGGATCGTGAACCCGGGCTTGACGATGGGCGCGTCCGGCGAGCCCGGGTCGAGCTCGATGAACATGTCCTTGAGGCCGGTCCGTGGGCGCAGCAGCGCGGTGGCGTCCGTGTGGATCAGGTGCTTGTACTGCTGGTTGATGTCCAGGCGAACGACCGCGAGTCCGTTCTTCAGCGTGACCCCGCCAATGTCGCCGACCTGTACCCCCGATACGCGGACCGTCTGGCCCTGACCCGGCGTCACCGCCTGGGCGGTCGAGAACTCGGCGTTGATCGAGAACGGGGCTGACTGGATGAAGGGGAAACGGAAGCGCTCGTGGTTGAGGATGTATGCCGCCACGGCGAGGGACACCACGAGCAGTGCCACAATCGCCGCGAAGTCGCCCAGGTGAGTCTTGATCGCGCGTTTCATCGCTACTTGACCTGGGTCAGAGGCGG
This sequence comes from uncultured Solirubrobacterales bacterium, assembly GCA_963796885.1. Lineage (GTDB taxonomy): Bacteria > Actinomycetota > Thermoleophilia > Solirubrobacterales > Solirubrobacteraceae > Palsa-465. Next base: position 225,291 of record CAWCNP010000011.1, on the reverse strand, counting down.
GCCGGTGGGCGCGGACAGGCTCGTGAGCGGGGGCTGGGTCTCGCAGGGCACGTTGGGTTGGAGCGGCGGACGCCGGTCCCCCGGCGGCAGCGTCGGCTGGGTGGCCACGAGCGGGGCGACGGCCTGACCGAAGGCGCCGGGCTGGAGTGAGTAGGTGAGCGATCCGGCCGTGAAGAGCACGCGAATGTACGACCCGTTGGCGTCGAAATTGCGCGACTCACCGGCCAGGCCGGGGAGGTAGTCCACCGCTTCGATAAACGCCTTACGCGAGGGGAAGCCGTTGGAGGCGTTGAAGTGCGGGTCCTTGAGCTTGAGCTGTGACCAGGGGTAGACGACGGTGGCCAGGCAACTCGACGTCGGGCGAACGCCGTCTCGCATCAGCGGGATCGTCTCGGTGGTCAGCCTGGCCAGCGCCGGCACCGTGACCGCGAGGTCCGAGGCCAGACCACCCAGCTCGGAGGGCTGGACGAGCTGACGCAGCTGATCGATCAACGGCAGGCTGGCGTCGATCGTCGGACCGAGCGAGACGACTCCGGGGATCAGCGTCCGCGCCAGGGCCCGCACCGGGGGGAAGGCCGCGTTGAGCGCGTTGAAGGCGGGAATCGCCGCCGAGAGCGTTCGCGGGAGCTCGGCCACGGCGTTCTGCAGCGCGACGTTCTCCCGTGCGAAGGCCCCCGCGGTGGTGTTGAAGTCGGTGATCAGACTCTGCAGGGCGCGCGGGTTGGCGTCGAGTGCGCCGGCCACCCCCGCCTGCGCGGCGATCCAGTTCGACAGGTCGTTGGGCTGGATGCCGAGGGCATCGTGCGCGACGATCGACGAGTACTTGTACGCCGGCAGCCAGTACTGGATCGAGGCGTTGTAGCCCGGGCCCCCCTGCTTGACGCCGATGCCGTACTGGCGCAGCAGGATCTGCAGGTTCTTGCGCGTGTTCGTCTGCAACGAGCTGAGAACCTGGTCGAGCTGAACCGGCTCGATGCCCTGTTGGATCGGGAATGTGTAGCCGTCCGGCGCCCGCGGCGCGTCGGGCGTGCCCGGACTGACGTCGACGAAGAAGTTCCCCTCGAGGAAGATCCGGGGACGGATGTGGAAGGTGGCGTCGGTGTGGAGCGGCAACCCCTGCTGGTCGATCGTCATCGTCACGTCCGCGGCCGGACATCGCGGGCGGTTCTGAGAACCCGGCCGGCAGCTGGGCAGCGGGCTGATGCTCTCCACCTTCCCCACGTTCACGCCGGCGATCCGCACCAGCGAGTCGGGCCGGAGGCCGCTGACGCTGGAGAACGTCGCGTGGACCGTGAACGGATTGGCGAAGGGATTCGCGAACTTGGTGAAGGCGAGATATGTGAGCGCCACCACGACGACGATCCCGATGACCCCGGCGGTGAAGGTGCTCATGCCCTTGCGTCTGCGCTTGCGTCTCATCGGCATTACGGGAGCTGAGGTCCGGTCGTTGGGCTACGGCTAAACGTCTCGCCTGCGGGGACGCGGCTGCGGCCGTGGAACGTCGGGCCCTGGTCGCCCGGTGTGTGGGGATCCACCACCAGGTTGCGGCCCTGTGGATCGAACCTATTGAGCTTCTTGGGCCATCCGCGCTGGCCGGTCTCGCAGTCGGCGTTGCCCTGGTTGTCGATCGCCGCGCCGTATGCCTGGGCGTGGAGGAACTGCTTTCCGCCGAACACGGTCAGCGGCGGCGTGTCGCTGCCTGACGTGCCGTCGACGGGTGCCGTCGCGCCCTGCTGGCCCACGCTCCCGCCCGATGGCGCGGCCAGGTTGATCAGCGCGCGCTGGGCGAATCCGTACTTGGTGCGGGCGGACAGGTGATCGGCCAGGTACGTCCACCAGTAGTTCCAGTAGTCACATACGGTCTGGTAGGGCCCGAGGTATCGGACCACGGGATTCAGCGTTCCGACCGTCGAGGTGAGCGCGTTCAGCGCCTGGTTGGTCCCCGGCGCCACCGACAGCGTCTGAAGCGCGCGCAGAACCTGCTCCAGGTTTGCGTTCAGCACCGGGGTGCGCGCGAGCGTCCGCGTCCCGACCTCGATCGTCGGGTTCAACACCGGCAGCGTCGCCTTCAACGCGGCGGTTGCCGGCGTCAGCGCGCGCCCGAGGGTGGTCAGATCGGCGAGAAACGGCTGCTGGACGATCAGCGAGCTGGTGCCGACGGCCAGAGTGGAGGGCGACTCGGCGATCGTGGCCTCGAGCGCATTCGGGTCTCGGGAGATCGCCTCGAAGGTCGTGGCCATGTCCGTGAACAGCTGCGAGAGGACCGGCGCCACCGGCGCCACCGTCCCGGTGAACGTGTTCAGTGAACCGATGAAGCGCGTGAGGCCGGTCCGCGGATCGGACAGGTACCGGGCCACGGGCTCCAGGTGACCGAGCAGCGCGGGGAGCGCGGCCAGCGTGTCGTTCAGGGCCGAGCCACGACCGGCCAGCGTGTTGCCGATCCCGACCAGGTTCGCCTGGATGGCGCGCCTGGTCGGGGGGGTGAAGGTCTGGAAGATCTCGTCGAACTGCACCGGCACGGTGGTCTGTGATACGGGCAGGACGCCACCGTCGGGGATCGCGTTGGGCGAGGTCCCCTTGTGGAGGTCGACGTACTTGGAGCCGAGCACCGACAGCGGCCGGATCGACGCCGTCGAGTCGATCGGGACCTTGCCGTACGCCTTGTTCAGCTGCAGCGTCAGCTGTGCGCCCGCCTCGCCGTTGGGGAGTCCGACGGGGGCAAGTCCGGACACCAGACCGATGCGGTAGCCACCCTCGCGCACGTCATTTCCGACCACCACGTTCGCGCCATTGGTGAAGTCGATTCTCAGCTCGCGCGTGGGCACGAACGGCAGGCCGCTGTTGGCGTTGTAGGCCAGGAACACCGCGGCCAGGACGGTGAGCACGGTCACGGCTCCGACCAGCACCGGGTTGCGGAACGCGGGCTCGGTGTTGTGCCGGCGGTTCATGGCGCCAGGAGATAGTTGAGGAGCTGTGCGGGAGCGGAGGCCTGTGCTGTCGAAGCTGGGCCCTGGGCCGGGGCGCTGATCGCAGCCGCAGGCTGCGTGGCGGGCGCAGCGCTCCGGCCGCCTCGGTGGCGCTGGCCCCGGCTCTGGCTCTGGCTGCTGGAGGCTGAACTGCGACCGGTGGCCAGGTCGGCCATGGAGGTTCGGTGGGGCGCGGCGGTATCAGCCGCGCTCAGCTTGCACGCCGTCGTCCGCGGCCCTGGCTCGCCGGGTGGCGCGCCGCCGGGGTCGGGCACGCAGGCGTGGGGGTTCGTGGGGTCGGTTTCGTTGACGCCGGGCTGGTTGGGCCCCAGCCACGCGTAGCACTGGCGGTAGTTGGGTCCGAACTGCTTCAGATTGATGGCGACGGTTGGCGGTGTGGCGTATGGCGAGCACTTGGGGTCGACGAATGAGTCGACGGCCAGCAGGTGACCGAACGGTCCGAACGTGTTGATGGCCAGCGTCTGGTTGAACACGTACTGGAGGAGCGCCTCGAGTCCGGTGTAGCCCTTGCCGCCCGGGCTGCGCGGGTCCGGCTCGACCGCACGTCCCCGATCGTCGAGGTCGTGCAGGACGATGGCCAGGTTCTGGGACAGCTCGGGGGTGTGGCGCGCGAATGCGTTCAGGTCCTGGACGGTTGGGCCTGCCGCCCGCACGGCCGACTTGCCGACGACCGAGGCTTGACCGAGTGATCTGATCGCCGGGAGCGCGGCGCGCGAGAACGCGGGCAGGTTCTGGAGCAGAAGCGCGAGCTGCGGTGCCGCCGTGTTGAGGTTGGCGAGTACCGGCTGGTTTGCCTGGGCGGCCACCGAGAGGTCGGCCAGGGTGGGGCGGAGCTGCTCGAGGAACCCCGGCAGCAGGCGCAGCGTCGACTCCAGGTTGGCCTGCTGGCTCGCTGTGGCGGTGGCCGTGTTGTTGGCCTCGGTGACGAACCGCTGGACCTGCGTCTTGTTGTCGGCCAGTGCCGTGACCACGGCGTCCGCGCTGACCGTGAGCTGCTGGAGCGTCTTTGAGTCGTTGGCGAGGAGATGCAGCAGGTTGTCGGTCTCGGAAATCGCCGGGACGGCGCGACGGAGCGCCGCCTGGAGGTCGCCCGAGCGGCCTGCCACGCCGGCGCCGAGCTCGTTGATGATCAGGGTCAGCCGCTCCCGGTACGGCATGCGCAGGACGTTCTGGAGGAGGTCGCCCGGGATCGTCGACTGGGTGTGCGTGACCGGGATCGTGCTTCCCGGCGGGAGCACCGGCCCGGACTGGCCCGGTTGACAGTCGATGAAGTACTCGCCGATCAGCGACTGCGGGCGCGACTGGCAGAAGGCGTCGGAGTGAAACTGGCCGAAGCCGCCCTGGGTCACGTGGACCGTGACCAGGGCCTGGCAGGCTCGTGTGTTGCCCGCGATGCACGCCGGCGGTAGCCCGATCGCCGCGATCGTGCCCGCCTGCACTCCGGCCACCTTGAAGTCCGCTCCGGTGACGAGGCCGAACGCGTTGTCGAACTCGATCTTGTAGGTGCCAACCGCGCTGTCGCTACCGGCGGCGGCGCCGGAGATCGCCGCGAAGGCTCCGATCGCGCACAGCACTGCCAGCCCGGCGAGGATGCGTCTCATGGACCCGTGGGAACCTGGCTCGGGTTACAGGGGAAGCCCCGCTCGGGGAAGAACAGCGCGCCACGCTCCATCGAGCCCGGACACCGGTCGCCCTGGAACGCCGTCAATCCTCCACTCGGTCCGGTGAGCAGCTGAACGATCTTGCTCAGCTGCTGCGAGAGCGGGAGGGAGGCCAGCAGCGCGGCGTCGGCCGGCGAGAGCACCCCGAGCGTTGCCGCCACTCGGCTCGAACCGCCGTTGGCGTCGATCGTGCCAGGGTGCGAGAAGCCCTCGAACCATCCGGTGAGATCGACGGCGTAGGGACGGGCGATGGCCAGCTCGGGGGTGAAGTCGTTCAGCGCCACCGTCGATTCGGGGAACGCGCCGGGCCGCACCTTTCCATGAGCCTTGACCGGGCGCACCGTGACCGCGGCCAGCGGGACCCCGAGCCGGGTCAGGTCGATCACATCGTTGCCCGGTCCGGGGCGGTGGACGACGGCCGACAGCTCCTGGACCGTCGGAACCGCCTCCTGCGCCAGCGGCCGCAGCTGCACGAGCAGCTGCTGAAGCTTGGGCGCCACCGGCTTGGTGACGTCGACCAGCGGCTTCAGCTGGTCGAGCGCCTCGCGAAGGTTGACGAACGTGGTGTTGGCCAGACGCATGAACTCCGGCAACTGCTGGATCGACTGCCCCAGCGCCGTACGCTGCGCCGCCAGCGCCTGGGTCGTCGTGGACAGGTTCTGCACCAGCCCGCTGAGATCGCCGCTGCGCTGGGCGATCGTCGTGAGGAGATTGCTCGACTTGACGATGAAGCCGGTGAAACTCGATGTGTTGCGGTTCAGCTCGCGGAACAGCATGCTGCTCGAGGCCACCGCTGGATTCAGATACGCCCAGCCGGCCTGAGCCTGCCGGCCCCGTCCGGCGTATTGCGAGGCCGAACCCTGGATCACATCCTGAAGTCCCTTGAGGGTAGGGGGATTGAGCGTGTTGAAGAGCTGGTCGAGGTCGACGGCACTCGTCGTATTGGTCGTGCCGATGACGCCGTTGTTGGGAATCGTCGGGGCGTTGCCCGGGCCCAACCGCAGGTCGATGTACCGGTTGGCGATCCCCGACAGCGACGTCTGTCGCACCGTGGCATCCGTGCCCTCGCGCAGCGGGCGATAGATGCTGTCGTTGATCTGGAGCGTCAGCTGGGCCTGGCCGTTGGGCGTCAAAGCGATGTCCGACACCGTGCCGATCGCATTTCCGGCCACCTGCACCTGGTCGCCGGTGACGATCTGGCTGGCGTTGGTGAAGATCGCCCGGACCTGGTAGCTGCTGCCACCTCCGAACAGGATCGCCCCGACCCCGATCAGGACCACGACGATCGCCGCGACGGCGGCGGCCCTTCCGATCACCGTTGTCGTCCGCACCGCTTAGCCAGTCATCTCCTCCCGCACCACGGCGCGAGATCGCCGGCTCCCGCGTTGACCCGCCGAAAAAAAACCTCACGTTGATTCAGCGGCCGTCCGGTGGCATCACCCGCTTGGGATGAACGGAAACCGGTTCAAAGCCGCACCGAGATTTGGTGCAAGGGGTCGACTTCACCAGAAAAGGTCAGTCTCGCCGTCGCTGGAGCCGCGAACTCGGACCCGGCAGGGCGCTCCGGGGATCCGGAAGTCACGCCTGCTCGAGGAGGCTCGCGGGCGGGCCACGGACCTCGGATTACGCGTCCTCAGCGCCCGCGGGACCGAGCTCGAGCGGGGGTTTCCCTTTGGGATCGTCCGGCAGCTGTTCGAGCGTCTTCTGCTGGAGGCTGAGGCCGAGGAGCAAGGCCGGTGGCTGGACGGGGCCGCGGCATTGGCTGCGGACGTGGTCACCGCCCCCACATCCGTCTCGGGGTCGCTGCCGCCGGGGCTTTCACTCAGCGACCCCGCCTATGCATGGCAGCACGGCCTCTACTGGCTGGCCTCGAACATCGCCACTGGCGCCGACTCGCTGACTCCAAGCGAACGTCGCGTGGCCGAGCTGGCGGCCGACGGCGGCACGAACCGGGAGATCGCGCAGGCGCTGTTCGTGACGGAGAAAACCGTCGAAACCCACCTGGGACGTGCCTTCCGCAAGCTCAACATCAACTGCCGCCGGCAGCTCCCCGATGTCCTGCTGGCCGCGGCGAGCTGACTGCACGAACCGAAGGTGGCGCCAGGACCCACCCTAGGGTCGCTGGTGGAAGGGCCCGTCCGGGTGGAGGATGGTTCGGCCAGCACGACCACCCTCCAAGGAGAAGCCACATGTTCACTCACGACCTAAGCGCAACCAAGAGCTACCGCACCCTCGCTCGCGGATCTGGATGCCGTTGGGCCCGGACGTATCGGGCTTTTCAGCTCGGGCAGGACGATCAGCGCCACGGCTTCGCCGGTGAGTCCGCCGCCGCTGGGTCCCAGTGGGACAGACGAGGAGTCGATGTCCCTATTCTGAGTCCCCGAGGCAATGAGTGATGACAGCAAACGTCTGCCGGCGGACGAGCGCGTGGGGACCCGGTTCGGCCCCTATCAGCTCGACTACCTGATCGGGGTGGGTGGCATGGGCCGGGTGTATCGGGCCACAGCACAGGATGGTGCGCCAGTCGCGCTTAAGATCATCAAGAAGGACCTGTCGCGCGACGAGACATTCCGTCGTCGCTTTAGGCGCGAGGCACGAATCGCGCAGACCGTCCGCAACCCGCACGTTGTCCCGGTGCGCGACAGCGGCGAGGAGGATGGCCTGCCCTACCTGGCGGCTCAGTTCATCGAGGGCGCGGCGCTCGATCAGAAGCTCGAGTCGGAGGGTCGGCTCGATCTGGCCACCACGGTGAGGATCTGCGGGCAGGTCGCCGACGGTCTGCAGGCGATGTGGGAGGCGGGCATGGTCCACCGCGACGTCAAGCCCGGAAACATCCTCCTCGACGTGTCGGGCAACGCGTACATCACGGACTTCGGTCTCGCCAAGGATCGCGATGGCACGGTGCTCACGCGCCCGGGTCAGCCGCTGGGGTCGATGGATTACATGCCCCCGGAGCAGATACGAGGGGAGCCGGTGACCGCGGCGGCCGACATCTACGCGCTTGGTTGCGTGATGTTCGAGTGCGTGCAGGGGAGCCCGCCGTTCGCGGATCGGGAGGGGTTGCGGGTGCTGTGGGCCCACCTCCAGGACGAGCCTGCCGATCCGGCGGCCGGTCGGAGCGACGTTCCACCCGAGTTCGGGCAGGCCCTGGTGGCCGCCCTGCGCAAGGAGCCGGGCGAGCGGCCACGGACGAGCGTCGAGTACGCGCGGTCGCTGGCCCAGGCCGCCGGGTTCCCGATCGTCGACGGAACCGGGCTGAGCGGCGGTTGACGTGAGCGCCGACCGCCGTCGTCTGGACCAGCGCGTCGTGCGCGTGTGGCTGGTGGTGGCCGCCCTCGCAGTGTTCGCGGCCGGCTGCGGCTCGAGCTCGCACACCACGACCGCCGCCAGCGCGCCCGATCAGACGGGCAACACCGTCCACGTCGTGATGGCGCATCTGGACTTCAGCCCGGTGACAGTCAACGCCAAGGTGGGCCAGCACGTGGTGTGGACGAACGAGGACAACGCCCCCCACAACGTCACCTATGTCAGCGGGCCGGTGTTCAAATCCTCCCGCCGGGTCTTGCATCCGGGCATGAAGTTCTCCATCACGCTCACCCAGGCGGGGACGATCCACTACTACTGCACGATCCATCCCTGGATGCGCGCGACGATCTCCGTCTCTCAGTGACCCGGGGCCGGATCAGGCCGGCGCCACGCCCGTAGTGCTCACGCTGCGCGGATCGGCGAGCGCGTTCGCGTCGACCCCGACCAGATGGCACACGAGCTCGAAGCCGTTCCCGACCTGGACGATCGACGCGACGTAGCGATGTAGGTTCACCGTGTACGACGTCCCCGCGGTGCCCGCGTCGGCGGTCTTGGTCGCGACCAGCGGACCACACAGTGCCGGTGCGGTGGCCTCTCCGGGCAGGTTGTGGTTCAGCTCACTGCGGTCGAGCACGTCGTCATAGATGCCGTTGTGGTTGTAGTCGATGCCATGGACCACGATCACCGCGTTGCCGTCACGGATCGCCGCCGCGACGCCGGGCGGAATCGCGAACGTCCGCGTGTAGCGAATGTCCCCGACCGACGGATAGCGCGAGAAGTCAACGATGCTCTTGGGGCTGGTGTCGCCATGTGAGGTCAACGAGACCTGCGGCGGGCCGTAGAAGGAGATCCCGTCGGTGGTGCTAATCGACAGGTGACCGTTGTGCAGACGAGCCGACGACGCGGGCGGGCAGATGCCCTTGCCGCCCGCGTGAATGTGCATCGCGTGCGGCGAGCCGTTGAGCAACCCAGTCGTATCGAGGTTCACCGTCACCTGGTCACCGTTCAGATGCACGGTCGCGCTGCCGTGTCCCGTGACCTGGTTCGTCGGGACGGGATCCGCGGTGGCGGCGAACGGCTCGCCCTTGGGCGTCGACGAACCGCCCGAGGTGAGCACGATCACCGCGGCGACGGCGGCGGCGAGCACGAGGACCAGGCCGGCGAACATCGGCACCCGCGAGCGCTTCTTCTTCTCGGCGGATGGGGGCGGAGGCGGAGCCGCGGCCGCCGGAGGTAGGCTGCTCGGAATCGAGGGCGGAGGCGGTTCGGTCGGTGGCCTCGTATCGGGCGGGGGTGCGCTCTCGGGAACCGGGGTGAGCGAGGTGGCGTCGGGCTCGGGGGCGGGGGTGAGCGAGGTGGCGTCGGGCTCGGGGGCGGGGGTGAGCGATGTGGCGTCGGGCTCGGGGGCGGGGGTCAGCGATGTGGCGTCGGGCTCGTTCCGCGTCTCGGGCGGCGGCGTGGCGGCCGGCGGCCGCGAGACGGCGGTCTCGCCGGCGACGTCGCCGGTGGCCGTCGCCTCGCGCAACTCGACGAGGCCGGACGGCTCCGGCACGGGCTCGGACGGAGTATCACTGACCGGCCTGACGGTCGGGATGGGGGTGGCGTCGCCGGTTCCGACGATCGTCGGCGGCGCCGTGTCGCGCGAGCCCTTCAGCGCGGCGGCGGCGTCGCGCGCGAAGTCACCGGCCGAGAAATAGCGCTGGGTCGGTTCCTTGGCCATCGCCTTGGTGAGGACGGCGGCGAAGGCTGGGTGCGTCTCGCTGACACCTCCGGCGAGCGCTGGCGGCGGGTGGTGGACGTGGGCGAACAGCGTCGCCACCGAGTTGTCCCGCTCGAAGGGCACGCTTCCCGTGAGCATCTGGTAGAAGACGCAGCCCAGCGCGTAGATGTCGGTGCGGGCATCGGTCCGGTCGCCGGTGATCTGCTCGGGCGCCATGTAGTCGACGGTTCCGACGACCGAGCCCTTCACGGTGAGTCCCGACACGGTGTCGAATTTCTTGGCCAGACCAAAGTCGGTCAGGTAGGCGTGCTCCTCGCCGTCCTTGACGGTGATCAGGATGTTCGCGGGCTTGACGTCGCGGTGCACCAGCCCGCGCGCGTGCGCCGCGTCCAGCGCCGAGGCGAACTGCTCGAGGAGGTCAACGGCCCGGCGCGGCTCGATTGCGCCGTCCCTGACGATGACGTCCCGCAGGTCCGTGCCCGTCACGTAATCCATCACGAAGAACAGCATCCCGTCGTGCTCGCCGGCGTAGTGGATTCCGACGATGTTGGGATGGTGCAGCGACGCGGCGATGCGCATCTCGCGCTTGAAGCGCTCGCGGAACTGCTCGTCCTCGGCCAGGGCCGGCGAGAGCACCTTCAGCGCGTAGATCCGGTTCAGCGCGACGTTGGTGGCGCGGTAGACGAGGCCCATCCCGCCACGGCCAATGAGCTCATCGATGCGGTAGCCCCCGACTACAGAGCCTCGCTGCAGCTCATCACCTCTCACTGCCATGTCTCAATCCTCTCAGGAGCCTTCGTGTCGAAAGCGTGAGAAATGTCGCGCCGGACACCCCCGTGGGCCTCCTGAGGTTAGCGAGGCTGGCCGTGGAGTCAAGACGGCGCGGCGCAGAGTTGTCCGACAAATTCATGGTCGGTGGGCCGACGGTCTACCGCCGTGGCCCGACGGCCTACCGCCAATCGACCAGGTAAATGGTGTGCTCGCCGAGTAGGCCCTTGAAGTGATGTTCGCCGCGCGACTCGAACTGGAAGCTCGGGTCGGTCTCTGTGTACTGCTTGAGCGTCGAGGAGACGAGGATCTCGCCGGCCTGCGCGTAGGCCGCGATCCGCGACGCCAGCACGATGTTGCGCCCCAGCATCTCTTCGCCGGCGATAACGAAGCCAGAATGCAGCCCGATGCGGAGCGCCAGCGCGGTCTCGGCTCCGTTCCCAGGAGAGCTGAACGTGCGCTGGAGCTCGACGGCGGCGTGCAGACCGCCGTGGGCGCTGTTGAACGAGGCCAGAAACCCGTCTTGCTCGAACTTGACCACGGTGCCGTCGTGGAGCGCGACGATCCGCTCGACGAACAGATGGTGGTCGCTGATCAGTTGCTCCCAGCGCTCGGGGCCCAGCTGCGAGGCGGTCGCCGCGGCATCCGAGATGTCGCTGAGCATCAGGGTCAGGGCTCCGTCCGGCGAGCTCAGCCGGCCGACCGCAGGCGTGAGCGGCTCGAGCGCCGTAGCGATCACATCAATCGAGGTCACGTCCGCGGGAGAATTCACATCCAGGTCCTTTTGCGCCCTACCGCAATCGGGCGAGAATACCTTGACACCCATCCTGAACGACTGCACAATCGACGCACGGGATGAAGGGGGGTCTTGACCACGGGAACCGCGCCAGCGCCTTTCCGCCGATCGCTGACTATGCGTTCCTGTCGGATTGCGAGACGACGGCGCTCGTCGCGCCCAACGGCAACGTCGAGTGGTTGTGCCTGCCGCGGATGGATTCGCCAAGCGTGTTCGCGTCGATCCTCGATCGCGACGCCGGCAGCTTCCGGATAGGTCCGGCCGACGTCAACGTCCCCGCCGCCCGCCGGTACATCCCGGGCACGATGGTGCTGGAAACCACGTGGGAAACGCGCATGGGGTGGATGATCGTGCGCGATCTGCTCTGCATCGGGCCGTGGCACCACGAGACCGAGCGCTCGCGCAGTCACCGCCGCTCGCCCACCGACCACGATGCCGACCACGTGCTGCTGCGCATGGTCGAGTGCGTCCAGGGCTCGGTCGAGGTCAAGCTCGACTGCGAGCCGGCCTTCGACTACGGCGGGCTCGCCGCCGATTGGCAGTACGAGGGCGAGGGCTACAGCGAGGCGTTTGCCCGTTCCGAGGGCATGGACCTCAAGCTGCGGCTGGTGACCGACCTGCGGCTCGGATTCGAAGGACCCCGGGCCCGGGCGCGTACGATGCTTCACGAGGGTGAGGTCGCCTTTGTGGCCCTCGGATGGTCGACGCACGGAATCCCCGGCACCCACGAAGAGGCTGCCGCGCGCCTGTCGCGTACGGCGCGCTTCTGGCAGGAGTGGCTCAAGCACGGCATGTTCCCCGACCATCCCTGGCGAGCGCACCTGCAGCGCTCCGCACTGACCCTGAAAGGGCTCACCTACGGTCCCTCCGGCGCCATGGTCGCCGCGCCGACGACGTCGCTGCCCGAGACGCCCGGTGGCGACCGCAACTGGGACTACCGCTACAGCTGGATCCGCGACTCCACGTTCACGCTGTGGGCCCTATACAGCCTCGGCTTCGACGAGGAGGCCAATGACTTCTTCTACTTCGTCGCCGACATGGTCGAGGCGGCGGAGGAGGGCGAGATCCAGATCATGTACGGCGTCGGCGGCGAGAGCAAGCTGACCGAGCAGGAGCTCGAGCATCTCTCGGGCTACGACCACTCGCGGCCCGTGCGGATCGGAAACGGGGCCTACAACCAGCGTCAGCACGACGTCTGGGGCGCGGTGCTCGACTCGATCTATCTGCATACGCGCTCGCGTGATCAGCTTCCCGACCGCCTGTGGCCGATCATCAAGCGCCAGGTGGAGGGGGCCCTGGCCCATTGGCGCGAGCCCGATCGCGGGATCTGGGAGGTTCGCGGAGAGCCCCGGCACTTCACGTCCTCCAAGATGATGTGCTGGGTGGCCGCCGACCGGGGCGCGCGGCTGGCGCGCATCCGAGCGGACGATGCGACGGCCTCGCGCTGGGAGGCGGCGGCGGCCGAGATCCACGCCGACATCTGCGAGCACGGACTCGATGACCGGGGGGTGTTCGTCCAGCACTACGACACGAAGGCCCTTGACGCCTCGGTGCTGCTGATGCCGCTGGTTCGCTTCCTGCCCTCCGATGACGCGCGGATCAAGGACACCGTGCTGGCGATCGCCGACGAGCTGACCGAAGAGGGTCTCGTACTTCGCTATCGAGTGGATGAGACCGACGACGGGTTCGCGGGCGAGGAGGGGACGTTCACGATCTGCTCCTTCTGGCTGGTCTCGGCGCTGGTCGAGATCGGGGAGCTCGACCGCGCTCGCGGGCTGTGCGAGAAGCTGCTGTCCTACGCCAGCCCGCTCGCCCTCTACGCCGAGGAGATCGACCCACTGACCGGCCGTCACCTGGGCAACTTTCCCCAGGCTTTCACCCATCTGGCGCTGATCAATGCGGTGGTGCACGTCATCAACGCCGAACGGCAGCTCGAGTTGCGAAACGTGGCCCGAGGCTCGCAGCTCGACCTTCCGGGGAGGGCCGTGTGAGGTGCGAAGCGTCACATCGGCGGTACGGCACCTCGGTTAGAGTCATTCCGAGCACGTAGCCGGGTGGAGAGGCAGTCGCACTGTGCCAAGCGTCACGGGGAACAAATCATCAGGAGCGCTGCTTCAGCGACTCCGGGGTGCCCACGAGGCCGAGCTGTTCGGCCCGCGAGGGCGCCTGCCGCGGCGCGGTGAGCCCGATACAAAGCCCGAGAACGCGCGGCTCATCCTCCTCGGCCTGATCGTCGTCGGCCTGATTCTGCGCGTGGCCGTGACACGGGGGATCTGGCTCGACGAGGCGATCAGCATCCACCAGGCCCGTCTGTCGCTCCACGGGCTGTTCTCCGCGCTGTACAACGGCGATCGCCAGCCGCCGCTCTACGACCTCGTCCTGTACGCGACGATCCGGATCTTCGGGCACAGCGAGTTCGCTGTGCGGCTGCCATCGCTCCTCGCCGGCACGCTCGTGATCCCCGTGCTTTACGAGCTCGGGCGCGAGCTCTACGACCGCCGCACGGGTCTGCTTGCCGCGGCGTTCGCCGCCGTCTCGCCGTTGCTCATCTGGTACTCGCAAGAGGTCCGGATGTATGAGTTCATCGCGCTGTTCGGGCTGCTGGCGCTGCTCACGCAGCTGCGCGTGATCCGACGCGGCACGATGCTCAATTGGGCGGCATACATCCTCGCCACAGCGGCGCTGCTGTGGTCCCACTATTTCGGGCTCCTGTTGATCGCCGTCCAGCAGCTGGTGTTCGTGGCCGTGATCGTCCACCGTCGGCGCGTCGGCGAACCGGTCAGGCCGCTGGCGCTCGGCTTCCTCTATTCGCTGGCGATCCTCGTCATGCAGCTGGTGCCGCTCCTGGTCTTCGCGCACCATCAGTACCAGGTGACCTCTGGTGCGGCCGGGTCGCCGAGCGGCACGTACGACTACCTGTCGTTCTACTCCGTGCTGTCGAACATGGCGTGGACGCTGTGGGGCTACCAGCCCGACGCGACCACGGTGCTCCTGTCAGCGTTATGGCCGCTGGCGCTGCTGGGCTCGTTGGTCCTGCTGGGCCGCGGCGGCTCGCGCCAGACGACGACGCTCGCGGCCGCCGCCATCGCGCTCGTCGGACTGCTCATCGTGGTGTCGCTATTCGACAACTCGTACTTCGAGGTGCGCAACTTCCTCATCCTGGCGCCGCTGGTGTTGCTGCTCGTCGCGCGGCTGATCACCGGGTGGATACGACAACCGAGGGCGCGGTTGTTGGTGGCCGGCGCGGTGATGCTGACGCTGGTGATCGGGTTGGCCGACCAGCAGTTGAACAAGGCCAATCCGCGCCTGTTCGACTTCCGTGGGGCGATCAATGACATCAAAGCGAATGGGGGTCCGAACAGCCTGGTCCTGGTCGAGCCGGCCGACATGCGCTATGTGCTCGACTATTACGCTCCGCACCTACGCAGTCAGCCCCTCACGAAGGGCATCAGCGCGGGGGCAGAGGGGAGCCCGGTGTTCGTGCTCGCCTCGTTCCAAGACAACAAGCAGTTCTTCAAGGAGACCAACAAGGTGGTAGGGCAACTCACCTTTTTTCGGACGCTCGTGCATCGTTTCAAGACGCCGCAAACGCTCGTGTGGGAGTTCCAATGAGCAGCCGACCCTGGGACGTCCGGCTGCGCAAAGTGACCTGGGAGCCGGTCCCGAAAACGTGGAGCGTGCGCTTCCGTGTGCGGATCCTGATCGCGATCGGGATCCCGTGTGCGATCTGGTATTTCGGCTGGCTGCTCCAGCCTGCACGCGTGGGCACACCCGTGCTGTACGGCATCCTCATCGCGGCAGAGCTGTTCAACCTCATGCAGGCCTTGGGCTTCTGGTGGACGGTGTCGCATGAGCACGTGCGGGAGAAGCGGGCACCGAGCACCCGCCAGGCCGTCGACGTATTCATTCCCGTCTACAAGGAACCGCCCGAGATCGTCGACCTGACCGTGGCCGCCGCGGTCGGGATACGCGGCGCGGAGGTGAGGGTCCACATCCTCGATGACGGCAACGACGATGCGATGCGCGACCTGGCCGAGCGCTACGGCGTCGGCTACATCCGGCGCCCGGAGCACACCGGCGCCAAGGCAGGAAACATCAACCATGCCCTGACCAAGACCTCGGCGCCGTTCATCGCCGTATTCGACTCCGACCACGTCGCGGATCCCGCCTTCCTCGAGGCGACGCTGGGGTGGATGGAGGACCCCAAGATCGCCTTCGTGCAGACGCCGCAGTACTACGCCAACACGGACGACAATCGGATCGCGGCGGCCTCCTGGGCTCAGCAGGCGCTGTTCTTCGGGGCCATCTGCCGCGGCAAGGACGGCCTGGGCGCCGTGTTCTGCTGCGGGACCAACGTGCTGTTCCGCCGCGAGGCATTCGAGAGCGTGGGCGGCTTCCCGACCAACTCGCTCACGGAGGACTTCGAGCTGTCGATTCACCTGCACGAAAAGGGCTGGAGCTCGGCCTATATCCCGGACGTGCTCTCGCGCGGGCTCGGGCCTGAGGACACCGCCGCCTACGTCTCCCAGCAGCAGCGCTGGGCCCGCGGCTGTCTCTCGGGCATCCCGCGGGCATTCAAGGCGCGGCTGCCTATCGGGTTGAAGATCCAGTATCTGCTCTCGGGGCTGTACTTCCTCTCCGGGTGGACGGTGCTCATCTATATGTGCTTCCCGGTCGTCCGTCTCGTCGGCGGAGGGCAGCCGATCGGTCACATCGATGCGCCGATATTCCTCTTGCACTTCGTTCCCTATTACGCGGTGGCCCTGACGCTGGCCGCCGTGGCCGGCGCCGGCACCTATACGTTCGCGGCCTTCGCGCTATCGGCGGCGAACTTCTGGATTCACGTGCTGTCCACGGTCTACACCGTGCTGCGCAAGAGTGGCTCGTTCGTGGTCACCCCGAAGAAGGGCGCCGAGGCGCGGCAGCCCGGGGCGGTGATGCCAGCGCTCGTGGCCGTCGGGGTCCTGGTTGCCGCGAGCATCTACGGCCTGGTCAAGAATCCGGACTCGGCGACGATCAACAACGTGTCGTTCGCCGCCGTGCACGTATCGATTCTCATGACCGGATGCTGGGCGGCGCTTCAGAAGCCCAAAGCGCCGACAACCGGGTCCTTCGTGCCCGCCGAGGTCGCTGCGTGAGGCGCCTCGCGCGCCGCATCGTGGTAGTACTCGCAGCGGTGTCGCTGATCGGGTCCGCTTTGTCGATTCTCACCGGCTGTGGTTCGAGCTCGTCGTCGTCGGCCAGCTCGGCCGTCCAGCCTCAGAACCGCGCTGAGGCGGCCGCCGTGCACTTCCTCAACCGCTACGTCGACCCCGACGGCCGCGTCGTGAGACGCGATCAGGGCGGCGACACGGTCGGCGAGGGCCAGGCCTACGGGATGCTGATGGCGGCCGCCATCGGCGACAAAAGGCGCTTCAACTCGATCTGGGATTGGACGCAGAAGAACCTGCAGCGCCCCGACGGCCTGATCTCGTTCCTGTGGCGAAACGGTCACATTGTCGATCCCCAAGCGGCATCGGACGCTGATCTCGACGCCAGCCGCGCGCTGCTCGTCGCCTCGTGCCGCTTCCACAACGCGACGCTCCGCGATCAGGGACTCGCGCTGGCCAAGGCGATCATGAACGTCGAGGTCGCTTCGGTCGGAAGCACGCCGGTGATGGTCGCCGGTCCCTGGGCCATAACGCCGTCGGTCATCATCGACCCCAGCTATTTCTCGCCCGCCAGTTACGCCCTGATTCAGTCGCTGTCGCACGACAACCGCTGGAACGAGCTGGCCACGAGCTCGCGCTCGATCACGGGTTCGTTGATGACGCCGCGCACGCCGCTGCCACCCGACTGGGCCAAGATGGAGGGCACCAAGGCGGTGCCCATCGGCAACCCCAGCGCCCCGAACACGACGCCTCTGTTCGGCTTTGACGCTGTGCGGACGTTGGTCCGGCTGGCCGAGGACCCGAATCCGGCCGGCCGGGAGATCGCGGCCCGCGCGTGGCCGGTGTTCGCCAACGCGAATCCGACCAAGCTGCCCGTTCAACACAGGCTCTCGGGCGCTCCAGTCGGCGACACGCTCAATCCTGTGGTCCTGGTGGCCGCCGCAGGCGCAGCCGATGCCGCCGGACATCCCGCCGCCCGTGACGGCCTGCTCGACGAGGCCGCGGCGCTCGATCGGCGCTTCCCCACCTACTACGGTTCCGCCTGGGTGGCGCTCGGCCGGATCATGCTGACCACGAAGCTGCTCGACGCCTGCACGTCGGCATAGGCTCCCCGGCCCGGCCCCCTCAGGGCAAATCGCCAATCGACTCGAGCACGCGGGCCCGGAACACCCCCGCCGTGGGCCGATCCTCGGGTGCCTTGGACATGGCCTGATTCATGACCTCCGCGAGCGCCGAGGGCACATCGGGCCGCCGCTCGCGCAGCGGTGCGGGCTCGGCGTTGATCTGGGCCCACATCTTCGCCATTCCGCCGCGCTGGTCGGCGAACGGCGCCTCGCCGGCGAGCATCTCGTAGAGCACACAGCCAAGGCTGTAAACGTCGCTGCGGGCGTCGGGCTCGCTGCCCTCGATGAGCTCCGGCGCGACGTAGTCGACGGTCCCCAGCATCTGGTCTGCCCCGGTCAGCCCGGCCGCGGTCTCCGCCCGCTTGGCCAGCCCGAAGTCGGTCAGGTAGACGTGACCTTCGGGAGTCAGGATCACGTTGGAGGGCTTGACATCGCGGTGGATCAGCCCCTTCTCGTGGGCGATCTCGAGCGCGTCGGCGATCTGCGCGGCCGTCCTCGCCGCGACCGTGGGGTCGAGAGGACCGCCGTCGTGGAGCATCGTGCCGAGCTCGGTGCCCTCCACCCATCGCGTGACGATGTACACGGTCCCGTCCTGCTCGCCGGCCTCATATAGCGGCACCACATTCGGGTGGTCGAGCGCGGCCACCGCCCTGGCCTCGCGACGCAAACGCTCGCGGACCACTGGGTCCCGCGCCGCGTCGGCCTCGACGAGCTTGAGGGCGACAGGCCGGTCGAGTCGGAGCTGGCGGGCGCGGTAGAGAATGCCGATCCCGCCCACGCCGACGACGTCCTCGACCTCATAGCCGCCAAATGTGGAGCCGGGGGAAAGCATGGTCTAGAGATCAGCCTCGGAAATCATGCCGGTGGCGAACGCACGCTCGACCAGACGAACTCGGCTGTCCGCCGCCGGCTGGTCCAGGAGCCCGAACTTCGCCGTCAGCACCCGGACGTGAGCGGTGACCTCGCCGGAGGACAGGAACAGGGCCTCGGCGATCTCCTCATCGGTGGCCGGGCTGGCGAATCCGCCCTGACCCTTGTAGGGACGGCACAGCGCAGCCAGGACGCGGCGCTGGGTACTCGAGAGGGATATCCCCGGGCCCCCCCGGGCCGCCGGCTCGGGCTCCGGCGCCCGGACGGGCGACGGCGTTGCCACCGCGCGCACGGGGGCCGGAGCCGCTGGGGGCGCCGGTGTGGGGCGCTCCGGCTGGGGCGCGCGGAAGATGACCGTGGTGGCCCCGAAGCGGAGGCTGTCGCCGTCGGTCAGCCGGCGGCGGCCGTTCAGGCGTTCCTGATTGATGAACGTGCCGTTGCTCGACAACCCATCGTCCACGAGCACCCAGGCGCCGTCGATGCACTCGAAGCGCGCGTGCAGGCGCGAGACCTGATCGTCCCAGTCGAGCATGAGATCCGATGTCGGCCGGCGTCCGACCGAGGCCGATGACGAACCCGGCGCGAACACGAATAGACGTTGTCTGCCCTCCCTGTCCCTGAACAGCAGGAACGGGTGTCCCGAGCGCTCCGCCTCGGCGACGGCGTTCTGATCCGAGATCGACATCGGCCAATTATCTCCAGGCCAGCGATCGGCGTCGAGTGGCGTTAGGCTTGGAGGCCGATGGCGGGCGAACAGCTGCGCGTTAGCGAGGGTAAGGAGCGCGGGACGGTGATGCGCGTTGACGCGGATCTGCTGCTCGGACGCCAGGCACCCGACGAAGAGGGAAAGCTGGGAGGCGACCCAAGGATCTCCCGCCGCCACGCGCGCGTGTGGCGTGGCGAGGATGGACGGCTGTCGGTCGAGGATCTCGGCTCGGCGAACGGAACCTTTGTCAACGACGAGCGGGTCAGCGCTGCGCGAGTACTCGAGCCGGGTGACCTGGTCAGGGTCGGCAGCACGGTCCTCGAGGTGACCGGGAGCGCCCGGCAGGTGGCCGAGCGGCCAAGCGCTGAAGCGCCCGCGGTGCTCACCATCAGCGGGGAGGGTCGCCGCCTGCCGATGACCGACGAACTGGTGATCGGGCGCGGGGTGAGCGGAGAGGGGAGACTGAGCGAGGATCTCGAGCTCTCCCGCCGGCATGCCCGTGTGTGGCGCGAGCCGGACGGGCGGATCATGGTCGAGGATCTCGGGTCGGCCAACGGGACGTTCGTCAACGGCGAGCGCGTACGCAGCCCTCAACAGCTCTACGCCGGAGACAAGGTACGTGTGGGCTCCACTGTTCTCGAGGTGGCCGATGTCGGGGCGGCGCCCGCGGCGCGTCCGGCCCCCTCAGCCGCTCCAGCCCCGCCGGCACCCCCAGCACGCACGCCCGCGCCACCGATCGCCGAGACGCCGGCGCGAACCCCACCGTCCGCCCCGCCACCGCGGCCGCGGCCTCGCCCTGCGCCGGGAGACTTCGGCGCGGTCGCCACCGAACTCCCACTCGACTCGGTTTTCGCCGGATGTCGTGTCGAGGAGGTGATCGGGCGGGGAGACATGGGTGTCGTCTACCGAGCCGAGGAGCTGGCCCTCCAGCGGACCGTCGCGCTGAAGCTGATCGTCTCCGAGTACTCGCGTGACGAGCGCTTCCGCGAACGCTTTCGGCGCGAGTCGCGGATCGCGGCGGCCATTGACCACCCGAACGTCATCCCCGTGTTCGACGCCGGCGAGGAGCAGGGGACCCTCTACATCATGATGCGGCTGGTCGAGGGCACTGATCTACGCGCGGTGATCGATGAGGAGGGCGGGCTCGACCCGCGGCGCGCGGCGCGCATCGTGCGTCAGGTCGGCGCGGCCCTCGATGCGGCGCATGCACGCGGGATGCTCCATCGCGACGTCAAGCCCTCGAACGTACTGTTGGCGCGCAGAGATCATGCCTACCTGAGCGACTTCGGCCTGGCCAAGCCGGCCGACTCGCTCGAGGCCCTGACCCGTCACGGGACGATCGTCGCGCGGGCCGAGTACGTGGCGCCCGAGCAGGTCCTGGGCCAGCGCGTCGACGCGCGGGCAGACATCTACGCGCTGGGCTGTCTGCTGTTCGAGGCGCTCACAGGCGAGGCGCCGTTCGAACGCTCAGCGCCCGGCGCGGGGGCGGCAGCGCTGGCCCACGTTGACGCTCCGCGACCGTCGCCGCTGGACATACGGCCGGATCTGCCGCGCGAGTTCGACGACGTCATCAAGCGAGCGATGGCCAAGGATCCAGAGGAGCGCTATCCCTCGGCCGGTGATCTCGGGCAGGCCGCACTCGTCGCCGCCGGCGGCCTGCGCCGGGCGAATCCATGGTCGGTGGTGGCGACCGGCGAGGCGGCGCCGCTGGCGGCCCGCACCGGAGCCCGAGAGCGCGCCGGGGCGCCCGCGGGGCGTGCCGACACGCCGGCGAGGCGCGGTGGCGCGCCAGACCAGGTCCCCGCCGAGGCAGCCTTGGCCGGGGCTCGGGCGGGAGGGTCTGACGCGTTACGGTGGGCGATCGCCGTCGCCGGCCTGGTGATCGTCGCCATCGGCATGGTCGCCGCTCTGCACGGCATCTCGACTCTGTGAATCGCCGTCCGCTCAGCCGTGTGCAGCGCGCTGGGCGTAGTACTGCTTGACGAACGCCCCGTATTCGTTGGCGGGGTCGCCGCTGTAGGTGCTGATCAGGGCCCCGCAGGTGCCCCAGGTGTCCCACGTCCAGGTCGCGTAGCCCACGCCGTGCGCGTCGGCCCAGTTGAGGAACGTGGAGATGTTCGTCGAGCCGCAGTCCGAGGCATCCCAGGTCTCGCCGGTCTCGCCGAAGATCAGCGGCACGCGGTGGAGCACGGGGATCATCGTCTTGTCGAAGCAGGAGACCGAGCTGCAGGCGTTCTTGCCGTAGACGTGCGCCTCGGCGACGAGCTGGTGCAGCGGATCGCGAGGCTCGCTGGAGAACCAGTGGGCCATGTTGTTGGCGTAGTTCACACCGGGGATGGCGATCGGCCCCCGGTAGCCTGCCGCCCGCATAACGCTCACGGCCTGCTGCATTCCCGCGGTCCGGTAGTTGCGCTTCGTCGGTCCGTGAGTCGATGGGCAAAAGCCGCCGTGCAGAAGACAGTGGGGGCTGACCACGGGCTCACCCCACGGGGCGAGGAGCACGGCGTGGTCGTGCTTGAACGTGGCCGCCATGCTCTTCCACATCGCGGGCGAGTGATCCTCATCGGGAGCGCGGGGCTGATACGTGGCCCGGTCGTGGCCGGGCGCTGCCCAGATCAGCGAGATCTCGACATACGTGCCGTGGCGGTGGAGGAGGTTGACGTAGTTGACGATCGCCCGCCGGTAGTGCCGGCCTGCGAATGCCGGATCGATGCCGTTGATGTTCAGCCAGCAGTCCTCGTTGAGGAGGACGCGCACGAAGTTCACATGCCAGCTGGCGATCGCGCTGACCGAGGCGGCGTCGCTGGGCCCGTCGAAGATCCCGAGCCCCTGGACGCACGAGTACTCCGTCCCCGACCGGTTGACACCGCGCAGGATCAGTCGCTTGCTACCGGCCTTCAGGTAGCGGCCCGAGACGTGGAGCGAAGCCAAACTCCCGGCTTGCGCCGCCGCGGTCGTGAAACTCGCCCCGATGGAGATCATCACGATCGCCGTCCCGAGCATGGATCTAACGGATCGCATGCCCCACTTCATGGGCCAATTGTCGCAAACGTCACGTGGCCACGAGCTTGGGCACTAGCTCTCGGTAGTCGATCGGCTCGGCCTTGACCACCGGACGCCCGTCGGCGTCGAACCATTCGGCGCGCGGACGGTCGTAGTAGAGCTCGACGCCGTTGCCGTCTGGATCGGCCAGGTAGACCGAGACGGTGCCGCCGTGGTCGGTCGCGCGGTCGACCGGATATTCGTGGTTGACAAGGCGGCGCACGGCGCGGGCGAGCTCCTCGCGGTCGGGGTACAGGAACGCGACGTGGAAGAGCCCCGTGTGGCCGGGCGCAGGAGGGTCGCCGCCGGCGCTCTGAAACGTGTTGATGGCGATGTGATGGTGGTAGTCGCCGGCGGCCAGGAACACGGCCTCGACGCCGTGTTCACGGCCGTCGGCGGTCACCCCGAGACCGAGCGCATCGCGATAGAACGCGAGCGCGCGGTCGAGGTCGGCGACCTTCAGGTGAACGTGGCCGACGCGGACAGCTGGATGGATACCCTCGGCTTTCATGGCGCCGCAGTGTTTCTCGGTCACGGATCGTGTGCAATAGGGCCTAGAACCCATACCGCTCACCCGGGGGCGGGCCTCACACGGGGTTTCGGCGCGGCCGGAAGCATCCGATAGGTGAAGGCGAACACGATCGGTGCGGTCAGCGCCGTCAGCATCGCGACCATCCATGGGCTCTGAGCGTCGGTTCCCGACCCGATCACGTGAATTACCGCCAGCAGGTAGGCGACGACCGTGAAGCGGTGAATCATGCGCCACCGCCTGGCTCCGATCCACCTGCGGACGTAGAAGCTGAGCGCGAACACCGCGGTCAGCCAACCGGCAACGATCCCCAGCCCGGTCGCCACCGGGCGGTATCTCAATGCGAATGGAAGGACGACCCCGGTCAGGCCGGGATGGAGATAGCGGTCAAAGAGCAGCAGCCCACCGTGAGCCGCCACCAACCCGACTGCCGTCAGCGCGGCCGGCTCGTGAAATCGCCTCAGCCTCCCTTGCAGTCCGGGACGGCGGACGAGCCGACCCGACATGGCCAGGCCGACTGCCACCGTGACCCCGAGCAAGATCATCGCGACGATCCCCAGCGCGCGGCTGGCGAACCAGAACACCTGTTGATTCGGACCGGTCATGTCGGTCAGGACACGCGTGTGGTGACTGGCGCCGGCGAGCCCTGTGGCGCCGCGGTGGACCCCGTCGCGGCGATTGTCTGGTGAGCACCCGATGTCGTCGTGACGAGGTGCGTATGACCGCCTGCGCCCGGTGTGGCGACGGTGGTCACGATCGCGGCCCGGTGTTGAAGGGCACCGACGTAGAAGATCGAGAACGGCAGGCACGCGGCGAACACCGCGGCGACGGCCAAGCTCAACACCCTCCGGTACAGCGACCGCGGGCGAGCGCGTCCGGCAGCAGCCGCCGTCGTCGTTCGCCGCTCAGTCACCGCTGGCCTCGCCCCAGTTAGGGGTGTGCGTCGCCGTCGCGTATACGATCGGGACGGGTCGGCTCGCGGGCGCCACCGCCTGCTGGGAGAAGCCGCTCAGCGCCTGGGCGGTGAAAACCGCGCCCAGGAATAGCACCGTCATCGCCAGGGCGATCGCCATCCGAGCTCTGTCGACCATCTTGAACATGCCCACGATGTTGGGCGGGCCCGTCAAGACCCGGGTAAGCGGACGGTCAAAACCTGCTTACCAGCTCGTTTCGGTGCTTTGGGCGCTTTAAGGTGGGTCTTGAAATGCGAATCCTGGTGATCGAAGACGAGCAAACACTGGCCGGTTTCATCGAACAGGGGCTCCGGGCGGAGGGGCACGCGGTCACGGTGTGTCACGACGGAAACAGCGGCGAGCCCGCCGCCCTGACCGGCGACTACGCACTGGTCCTGCTCGACCTGACCCTGCCTGGCAAGGACGGACTTGCCGTGCTCGAGGCGATCCGAGGGCGGCTCCCCGACCTGCCGGTGATCGTGCTGACCGCGCGCGCGGCCGTCGAGCAGAAGGTCGAGGGATTGGATCGCGGCGCCAATGACTACGTGACCAAGCCGTTCTCGTTCGACGAACTGCTGGCCCGCGTGCGCGCACAGCTTCGGGCGCCCGGCCAGCGTGAGGCAGCCGTCCTCGAGGCCGGCGACATTCGCATGGATCTGCGCACCCGCCGGGTACAGCGCGACGGAGGCGATGTGCGGCTCACGGCCCGAGAATTCGACCTGCTCGCATATCTGATGCGCCACCCCGACCAGGTGCTATCGCGGGAGCAGATCCTCAACGCCGTGTGGGGCTTTGACTTCGACCCCGGAACCAAGGTGCTCGAGGTGTACATCGGCTATCTGCGGCGCAGACTCGCCGATGCCGGAGACAACGACAACGACCCGATCGAAACCGTCCGCGGCGTCGGCTACCGGTTGCTGGCATGAGGTGACCAGGCGCTTGCTTCCCACCGGACTGCGGGCCCAGCTGGCGCTGGCGATCTCGCTGGTCACGGCCCTCGGCATCGGTGTCAGCTTCGTCGCCCTCTACAACGGCACATCCGCCCGGCTCCGCGGCCAGATCGACTCGCAGCTCAGGACCCAGGTGGCCGAGTGGCGCCAGTTCACATCCAACACCGACCTGTCGACCTCGGCCTCGCTCGAGCGGGCAGCGCGACGGTTCATCGCGAGCCAGCGCTACCACGCCGAGTCTCTGATCAGTGTCGTTCAGGTCAATGGCGGCCGGACGGTGAGCAGCAACCCGGAGTTGGTCGGGCTCCAGGAGGCGCGCCAGCACGGCGGCGACCAGTCCGCCGGTCTGCTCGACTCACCCGCCGGCCTCTCAACCGCAGTCGTCGCGGACGCGGGCAGCATGCGGGTGTTGGCGCAGCCGATTCGCTACGACCGGGCGCGGGTCGGAACGCTTCGCATCGCCAACCCGCTCACGCCGGTGTCGCAGGCCCAGTCGAGCCTGCGGCAGACGTTTCTCATCGTCGGCATTCTTGCGGTGGTGCTTGCGGCGCTGGCCGGGGCGGGGCTCGCAGCTCTGATCTCGGCGCCTCTGCGTCGAATCACGGCGGTCGCCGCAGCTGCGAACGAGGGCGATCTCAGCCGGCGGGCCGGTCCAGTGTCGGGACAGGACGAGGTCGGAGTACTCGCGGCGGCCTTCGACACCATGCTCGACCGTCTGGAGCGTGCGTTCAAGCGCCAGCGCGACTTCGTGTCCGACGCCTCGCACGAGTTGCGAACCCCGCTGTCGGTCATCCGTGCTCAGGTCGAGTTGCTCGACCGTGCGAGCGAGGCCGGCGACCGCCATCAGGGAACGGTGAATCTGCTGCGCCGCCTCGACGAGCTCGATCGGCTCGTGGCCGACCTGCTCACGCTCGCTAGCGCTGAGGCGGGTCAGCTGATCGAGCCGCGATCCATCGACCTGTCCGACTTCTTCGAGGACTTGCGACGGGATCTGCCTCTGTTTGGCGAACGCGATTTCCGGGTCGATGGGATCGGGGGGACGCTGATCGCGGATCCCGACCGGCTGACGCAGGTGCTGCGCAACCTGGTACGCAACGCCGTCACGCACACCCGGGAGCAGGACCGCATCGAGGTGAGCTCTCGCGCCCGCAGCAACCGACTCGAGATCACCGTCAGCGACACCGGATCCGGAATTCCGGCGGACGAGCTCGAGCGAATCTTCGAGCGCTTTCACCGCGTCGACGGCAGCCGCTCGCGGGATCGGGGGGGCACCGGACTCGGGTTGGCGATCGCGCGGGCGATTGTCGATGCCCATGGCGGCTCGATCAGCGTCGAGTCCGAGCCCGGTCGTGGGGCGAGGTTCCGCATCGAGCTCCCCGGCTACGGGCCGCCCGAACCAACAATCGCGACACTAGGACCTCGACAGGTCTGAGGCCGCCTCCAGGTGACGCAACCGCGGCTCTTCGTTCGGGGCGCGCGGGTGGGCCGGCACCTTGCCTTGGTGTGAGCTTTCCCGCCGCGTACCGAGTGTGCGCACGACGAGCAGATACGCGATCGGCGCCACCGGTATGAGCACGACGGCGCGTAGCCATGGCCTTGCGGCGTCGGACCCGGCACCGAGTGCGTGGACAACCGACAGCGCCCACACGAGCCCCGTCGCCCGGTGGAGCTTGCGCCAGCGGCGGACGCCGATCCACCGGCGCAGATAGAAGCTGGGGCCGAGCAGGACCGCGAGGTAGCCGGCGACGATCCCGATCCCGGTGAAGCCGGGCCGGTAGCTGAGTGCAAACGGCACGGTGATTCCGCGCCAGCCCGGCTTCAGCCAATGGTCTCCGAGCAGAGCGAGGCCGTGCGCCGCGATGGCAAACAGGGAGGCCAGTGCGATGTGCTCGTGCAGGCGAGCCGCTCCACGCTTGAGGCCCGGCCGCTGCAGCACGCGTGCCGCCATGGCAAGGCCAAGCGACACCGACAACGAGACCAGCGCCAGGGCCACGATCCCCGACGCATCGCTGACCAACCACCACACGTATTGGAGCGGATGCCCCCGGATCATCGTGCCAGGGGCTCATGCGCCCGCGTCTCCAATTGGTCGGCCACCGACCCGATGGCCTCGACCTCACCGCTGTCGTGCACGATCACGCCCCCACGTGCAGCCAGGATGGCACGCGCTCCCCGGGGCCCCGACAGCAACGCCATCTTCGACAGCGTCTCGGCCTCGAGCGCACTGCCGCCAAGTGCGGTTGCCCCGATCAGGCCGCTCCACACCGGCGAGCCGGTGAACGGGTCGAGGAGGTGATGGGCGTAGCGGCCATCGGTTCGCCGCCAGATGCGGACGTTCAGGCCCGAGGTGGCAATGCCGCCGCGATCGACCTTGATCGAGCCGACCGACCCTCCCGTCAACGGGTGCTCGATGGCGATCTCGTAGGGGTCGAGCTGCGCCCCCACTCCTCCGACGGCGATGTCACCCCCGCAGTCGACCACGAAGCGTGCATAGCCCGCCAGCCGGACCGCGACCGCATCCGCGCACAGGCCCTTGCCCGTTCCTCCCGTATCGATCATTGTGCCCGGCGGGCGGACGATCCGTCCTGCCTCTTCGTCGACGATGACCTGACGCCACCGCGCGGCCGGATCGGGTTGGGCCGCGCGCCGTGGCGGCGCATGGGCGAGGGCATCGACGAGCGAGGCGGGCTGTACTCCGTCGAGCGAATGGTCGTACCCACTGCGCTCGAGGGCGTCCACCAGCGTGGGGTCAACCAGCCCATCGCTGCACTCCGCTGCCCACAGCCCGGCGGCCACCGCCGCTCGCAGCAGCGGAGGGGCCGGCACCGACGCCGAGCGGCTCTCGTTGAGACGCGACAGGTCGCTGTTGGCTCGGAAACGTGACAGCCGATCACTGAATTCCCATACGAATGCGCGCTCGCGGTCGGCGGCTGTTAGCGGTGGTGGCGCAGACGGCAGGAGCCGCTCGCCGACGAGCAGCCGAACGTCGCTGCCCATGGCTCGGAACGTGTAATCGAGTTCGACACTCATCGGAGGCCTATGAGGTCCGGGTGGTGGGCACGGCGGCGCTCGCCGCCGATCCCGAGCTCGAAACGGACTGGGACACCGACGTGCCGCTGGCCTGACCCGCGCCGGTCACCGTCTCGATCACGGTGGTTCGGTAGATCTTGCGCAGGATCCGCACGGGGCGGGAGACGCGCTGGCCGCTCGCGGGGAGCTGATGCGCCAGCACCGCCAGCACCGCCAGCACGGCGGCGACGCTGAACAGCATGACGGTCAGGCGGTCGGCCCCGGATCGGGCCCGGCGGGTGCCCGCCTGACGGGCACGCCCGCCGGCGCGGGCCGGAGCCGGGGCGTCAGTCGCCATGGTCACCATGGTCGCCGCCGCCTCCTCCGCTGGAACGCGTGGTCGCATGGCCGCCTCCAGACCCCGATGATCCGTGGGAACTCGTGCGCGTGCTCACCGGCCCGCCCGAGGAAGCCGAGCCGCCGGCGGTGGAGTGCGTGGTGCTCGTGCGCGTGGTCGGCGCTGGGCTCGACGGCCCGGAGCTGCCGCCAGCGCTGTGCGACCCGCTCGCGCCAGTGGTGACGACGCCGCTGCCGGTCCCGCCGGCCGCCGACGTCGCGGCGTGTGACCCGCTGGCGCCCGTTCTCACCGCGCCGGCCGCCGACGTCGCGGCGTGTGACCCGCTGGCGCCGGTGTGCACGCCACTCGTCCCGTGTCCGCCCGACCTGGCGACCGATCCCGCGCCGCCAGATGCCGCGGCGGCGCGCCCGGCGTGGGGATGATGAACTATGTGGACGGTCCGGCGGATCACCTGCGTCCGCACATCCGGCACTGGGTTGCGAGATGCCACCGTCGCCGTCGAACCGGGCGACGATCGCAATGAGAAACCGGCCGCGCCAGCGGCGATAACCGCCGCCGTCGCTCCGAGCAGTCGGGTCTGTGTCCTTCGCATGTGCGGGCCTCCGCTTGTCGGGGTCGACGGCCACTCTGCACTGGCCATGTCAGCCACCGGCCAAGCCCGGGCAAAGGTTTGGCAAACACTCGGTGGCTCTTAGGCTCAGCCAGCGATTCCTTTACCTGCTCGGCGCCACCCTCAGTGCATGACATTCGCGACAAATGGACGAACAGCCGCTGGCGACGGGATCGCAATCGCCGGCGGCGGACTGGCCGGCCAGCGCTGCGCCGAGATGCTCCGGCGTGGCGGCTACGAGGGCGCGATCAGAATTGCCTGCGCCGAACCGCACCGCCCCTACAACAGGCCTCCGCTGTCCAAGGAGCTTCTCGCCGGAGCCGCATACGGCGATGGACTCGGCTACCGCCCCGAGGAGTGGTACAGCCGGCACTGCGTGGATCTTCTGCTCGGAGTCTCCGCGACCGGCCTCAGGGCCGACGAGCGCAGGCTGCTGCTGTCGGACGGGAGCTCACTGCGCTACGAGCAGCTGCTGATCTGTACCGGCGGTCGGCCGCGCACATTGCCGATGCTTACCGGCTACGACAACGTCTCCGTGCTCCGAACAGTCGAAGATGCGCTCGCCCTGCGCGACGTGCTGGCATCGCAGCCCCGGCTGGCGGTCATCGGTGCCGGTTTCATCGGGCTCGAGGTCGCGGCCACCGCCCGTCGGCTCGGGGTGCAGGTGACGCTCATAGAAGCCACGGCGCGGCCATTGGTGGGGCTGCTGGGCATAGAGCTGGGGGATTGGTTTGCGCGCCTGCATGCGGCCGAGGGCGTCGACGTACGGACCGAGGTGATGGTCGACGCGGTCGAGGCGAATGGCACCGTCCGTGCGTTGCGCCTCTCGGATGGCTCGGCTGTCGGGGTCGATCACGTGGTGGTCGGCACGGGGATCGACCCCGACGTCGGCTGGCTTGAAGACAGCGGACTTGATGTACCGCGGGGGGTCCCCGTCGATGCGCACGGGCGAACCGCTGTCGACCGAGTGTTCGCAGCCGGCGACGCCGCGGCCACGTTCGACGAGAGCAGCCGCCGACATGTGCCTGGATCGCACTGGGAGGCTGCCGGTCGGCAGGGGCAGGCCGCGGCGCGCGCGATGCTGGGGCTGGACCCGGGGCCGATGCGGTTGACGAGCTTCTGGACCGACCAGTACGGCTTGAGGGTCCAGTACATCGGCGACGGCCGGTTGGCGGACTCGATCGAGATCGAGGGCGAACCGGAGCGCCGAAACTTCATCGCGACGTTCCACCGCGCGGGGCGAGCCATCGCTGCGCTGCTCGTAGACCGGCCGCGGTGTCTACCGGCGGCACGCCGCCTCATCGAGAGAAAGGAAACCGATGAGCTACTACGCTCAGATCGATAGCAGTGCCTGCGCAGCCCACGGAGACTGCGTGGATATGGAACCCGAGGTGTTCGAACTCGACGAGGTCGCTCGCGTGATCGGAACCGCGCCCGAGGAGCGACTGCTGGCCGCGGCCGAGGCGTGTCCGAGCGCTGCGATCCGGGTCATCGACCAACGGACGGACGAGCAGGTCTACCCGTGAGCGCGTTCTGCAGCCGCTCGACTCAATCGTCTCGGCCCGATTGCGAACCGCCGGAGCCGCCCGATGAGTCATCGGGGTGGTCACCGCCGCGCGCAGACCGGAGTCCGGGCGTCGCGGCGGCCTGACCCGACGGCGCTCGTACTTGGGGAGCGGTGCCCACCGCACCGACACCGGCGCCGCTGGCACCGGTGCTCGGTGTGGCCGTGGCGTTGAGCTGAGTGCCTGTGCTGGTGGGGCTGGAGGGGAGCGCGGCTGCGGTCGCAGGCTTAGCGCCCGGTCCCGCGCTCGTGCTGTGAGGGGCGTCGGTGCGCGCTGCCTTGCCTCTCCGGGCGGCTGGCGGTACCGGTGGACGTGGCGGTGGCGCAAGCCCTTCGGTGACCGACAGCGGCGCCGACGCGAGGCCGATCCGCTGGCCCGCCAGGCGACTCACCGACCAGGTGAGCGCCGCCGCCACAGCAATGCCGAGGAGCGCAGCCGCCGTCCACAGGACACCTCGCCGCATCGCCGTCATCGTCCCGCGACCGTAACGGCCGGTGGGTTAAGCGCGAGCAAAAGGACGCTCCGTGCGTTGCAGTGGTGCGTCATGGGCCTCGAGCGAGAGGATCGCCACCGTCCCGCCCTCAGCGCCGGCGGCGAGCGTGATCTCACCAGCCCACTCGCGCGCCAGCTCGCGGGCGATCGGCAGCCCGAGACCGTGTCCGGGCAGCCCGGTCAGTCCCGAGCGCCCGCGACGAAAGCGCTCGAACACCAGGTCGCGCTCCTCCGCGGGAACGCCGGGCCCGTCATCGCGGACCTCGATGCGCCCCGGGGCGCTTACCACCGCCACCGTCGAGCCCGCGGGGCAGTAGCGCAGCGCGTTCTCCAGCAGCGCATCGAGGGCGCGCTCCAGATCGGCACGTGCAGCCCAGACGGCGCCGGGTTCGCCTTCCCGCCGGCCGACAAGCGTGATTCCACGTTCCCTCGCCTCGGCCGTGAAGCGCACCACGGCGTCCGTCGCCAGTTCGCGGAGATCGACCGCGGCGCCGGTCAGCCGGCGCTGGCCGGCCCGGCTCAGCAACAGCAGCTCATCGACGGTGTGGGACAGCCGGTCGACCTCGGCGATCGCCGCGTCGAGCTCGCGGACAGCGTCCGGCGCCGCGGCGCAGGCTCTCGCTTCCTCCAGCCGGAGCCTCAACCCCGTGAGCGGAGTGCGAAGCTGGTGCGAAGCGTCCGCGACGAAGTCCTGCTGTGCCGTCAGCAGCCGGGCAATTCGATCCGTCATCTCGTTGAACGAGCTCGACAGCGAGCGTTGTTCGAGGCTGCCCTCGATCGTCGCGCGCGCCCGCAGGTCGCCCTGGGCCACGCGGCGGGCGGTCGCTTCGAGCCGGCGCAACGGCCGTCCAATCTGGCTGGCCAACAGACTTCCCGCCAGCGAGCCGAGCGCCAACACGATCAGTCCGATCAAAGCGATGGCGAGCTCAACGCGAAGCACCGCCTGGTGGACCGCGGAGATGCTCTGCGTCACGCGGACGGCTCCCGATGGGCGTCCGTTGTGGATGATGGGAACGGCAGTGGCGAGGATCTCCTTGCCCAGCGTCCTCGACGCGCGCTGGACCTGGGCCTGCTGGCCGGACAGTGCGCGGCGAATCTCAGGGCGACTCAGGTAACTGACGCCCACCTCGGCCGCACCGGCGCTATCGACGAGCACGTGGCCGGCGGAGTTCACGATCATCACGCGGCCGCCAATGGAGACGCTGGCGGTGTGGACGAGCGTCTTCAGCTGGCCCCGGCCGGCCGGGGCCAGGAGATCGCCGGCCGTCGCCGCCACCAGATCGGCTTGGGCCTGCGCCTGCGTGCGCACCTCGGCGTTCACCCGTGCGCTCAGGCTCACGGCGAGCGGAATCCCGAACGCCACGATGGCCAGCAGCAGTACGTAGGTGACCGCGCCGAGCAGCCGGACCCTGAGGCTCACTTGGCGCCGTCCGCCTCGGTGGCCAGCGAGAAGCCAACGCCCCGCACAGTGCGGATATAGGTGGGGCGGGTCGGGTCGTCACCCATTTTCCGGCGCAGCCAGCCGATGTGGACGTCGAGCGTCTTGGTCGAGCCGAACCAATTCATGTCCCAGACGTCGCTCATCAGCGACTCCCGCGTGACCACGCGACCCGCATCGCGGGCCAGCCGGACGAGCAGATCGAACTCCTTGCGCGTCAGCTCGAGCTCGGCGTCACCCCGCCACGCGCGGCGGGCATCAGGATCGACCAGCAGGTCCTGCACCCGCAACTGTTGAGTGTCCGCGGGGTGCGAGACACCGCGCCTGAGGACCGCCCGGATTCTGGCTATCACCTCTCCGGTCGAGAACGGCTTCACGACGTAGTCATCGGCCCCGAGTTCGAGGCCGACCACGCGGTCGGTGACTGTGCCGCTCGCGGTGACCATGATGATGGGGACGCTCGAGCCCCGCCTGATGTGGCGACACACATCGCGCCCGTCGAGGTCGGGTAGCGCAAGGTCGAGCAGGATCACGTCGGGAGCGCGAGCGCTCACCATGGAGATCGCTTCGCTGCCAGTCTGGGCCAGCGCCGTTCGGAACCCGGCCCGCTGGAGCGCGTGCGCGAACGGTTCGGCGATCGAGCGTTCGTCCTCTACCAGGAGAATCAGCGGGCCGTGGGCGGCGCTGTCTGGTTCGGGTTGGATGGCGTTCGCGTACATGTCTCGCCACGCTTCGTGTGACGAGACCAGTGTCTGCTGGCTAGGTAAGAGGATGGTTGGGTCTTCTTGAGAATTCCCATACCAGACCGTGAATCCGGGCTACCTGACGCCCGGTTCGATGGAGCTCAGCCCGCGGCAGGCGCGACCGTTGCCTCACCGCGCTGGGCCGCCTCGACGTGCTGGCGGCTGTCGCGCGAGGAGATCAGCACCGCGGCCAGCAGCGCACCGACGATCGCGAATCCGGCACCGAACAGGAACGCACGGTCGAATCCCTTGGTCAGTGCGACCGATGCGTTGTCAACGCCGGCATGGAACAGGCTCTGCGTACGGCTGTTGGCCACGGTGGCCAGGATGGCTAGACCGAGCGCTCCGCCGACCTGCTGGGAGGTGTTGATGAGCCCGGAGGCCAGGCCCGACTCGTGAGGCTTGGTCCCGGTCACGGCGGCGATCGTCACAGGCACAAACGAGAACCCGAGGCCGACTGCGGCAAGCAACGAGGGACCGAGGACGTCGGTGACATACGACCCACCCGTGCCCGGGACCTGGGAGAACCACAGCAGCCCGCTGGCGATCAGCAGGAGTCCAGCGATCAAGGGCAGTTTGAAACCGAAGCGGTTGACGAGTTGGGCCGCGACACCGGCCGAGAGGATGATCCCGACCGCCAGCGGAAGGTACGAGATCCCGGTCTTGATCGGTGAGTAGTGCATCACGTTTTGGAGGTACAGCGAGATGAAGAAGAACATCGAGAACAGCGACATCCCGATCAGCAGGCCAACGATGTTCGCGCCTCTCAGCGTGCGCAGGCGGAAGATCGAGAAGGGCATGAGCGGCTGGCTCTGGCGCGTCTCGATGACCAGGAAGGCGGCGATCAGCAGGGCGGCGCCGGCGAGGCGCAGCACGGTGGCCGTCGATCCCCATCCGACGTTGACCGCGTCGACCACCGCGTAGACGAGGAGGGCGAGGCCCGCGGTCACGGTCACCGCGCCCGGTAGATCGAAGCTCGTGGTGCCGTCCTCGGCGCGGCTCTCGGCCAGGATGCGCGGCGCCAGGGCGGCGGCCGCGATCCCAATCGGAACGTTGACGAACAGCACCCACCGCCAGCTCAGACCGCTGGTCAGGATCCCTCCCAACAGCACGCCGGCGGCACCGCCGGCGCCGGCCACCGCACCCCAGATCCCCAGCGCGCGGTTGCGCTCGGGGCCCTCGGCAAACGTCGTCGTGATAATCGACAGTGCGGCCGGCGACACGATCGCCGCGCCGAGACCCTGAACGGCACGAGCCACGATCAGCCACCCCTCCGACTGGGCCAGACCGCCGGCCAGCGAGGCCAGCGAGAACAGGACCAGTCCGAGCACAAACATTCGCCGGCGCCCCATCAGGTCGGCGAGGCGCCCGCCGAGAAGCAGGAACCCACCAAACGTGAGCGTGTAGGCGTTGACGACCCAAGACAGATCGTCGCGGGAGAAGTGCAGGGCCGTTCCGATCGACGGCAGTGCTACGTTGACGATTGCCGCGTCGATGACGACCACGAACTGCGTCATCGCGAGCAGGATCAGCGCGCGGTTCTTGGCCCGGGGGGTGTCGAGGGAAGGTTGAGGGGAGTTTGTGACAGTCGTCACGGAAGCTGAACTCCGGTTCCGGTTGCTTTCGCGACTATAGTGAACTAAGATTCCGCTTGTCAAGAGGACCGGGGTGAAACAGCCGTGACCACCATCCAGACCGAAAGCGCACGCCCGTTACGCGCGGACGCGCGCCGCAATCACGAGCGCATCCTGGACGCCGCTCGCGAGGTCTTCGCCGACTCCGGCCTCGACGCACAGATCGACGATGTGGCACGCCGCGCCGGTGTGGGAGTCGGCACGGTGTATAGGCATTTCCCCACCAAGGAGGCATTGCTGGGCGAGCTGGTGCGCCAGAAGTTCCGCGTCTTCACGGCCAACGCTCAGGAGGCGCTCGAGCAGCATGGTGAGCCGTTCGAGGTCTTCGCGGAGCTACTGCGCCACAACGCCGAGGTCTGCGTGCGCGACGCCGCGATACAGCGCGTGCTCAGCGGCTTCGGCAATCACGTCGCCATGCATGCGGGCGCCGAACTCGAGGAACTGAACCGACCGACGTCGGAATTGATCGAGCGTGCCCGGCGCGCGGGCTCGATGCGCCCCGACGTGACGGTCCATGACATCCCGATGCTGATGTGTGGCGTGTCCGCGACGATGGCGCACGACGGTCCCGGGTTCGACTGGCGCCGCCACCTGGAGTTCGTGATCGACATGCTGCGGGCGTAGATGGCTTCCGAGCCGTCGTCGTGCCGCGGCGGTACGCAATGAGACCAGCTGTGAGGCGACTGGCGACCCTCGTGGGAGTGATGGCCGTGGCCTGTCTCGCGCCCAGCACCGGATGGGCACGAGGCGTTCACGTCGGGTCGCTGACCCTGCATCGCTGTGCCAACGGCTACCCGGGCTGGTGCGGGTCGATCCGCCGCGCGCTCGACCCGGGTCTGCGCGGCGGGCCAACGATCCCGATCGGCTTTGAGTGGCTGCCGGCCTCGCATCCTGGACCGGCCGTCGGCACGGTCGTCGCCGTCGAGGGCGGTCCCGGGTTTCCTTCGTCGGGCAGCTACGTCGAGTACCGCCGGATCTTCGGCCCGTTGCTGGCCACGCGCAACCTCCTGCTCGTGGATCAGCGGGGAACCGGCATGTCGGCTCTGATCCGCTGCCACCCGCTCGACTCGTATCCCGAGGCAGCTCGCGCCTCGGGTCCGCGCTTCGCGCGCATCGTCGGCGAGTGCGGCCAAGCGCTCGACCGCCGCTTCCGCACGCGGGCGGGCGCGAAGGTCCATGCCGCGGACCTGTTTGGGACGGCGTATGCCACTCAGGACCTGCGCGCAGTTCTCCGCCGGCTTGACCTGCGGCGGATTGATCTGTACGGCGACTCCTACGGGTCGTGGTTCGTGCAG
Source organism: uncultured Solirubrobacterales bacterium (assembly GCA_963796885.1). Taxonomy (GTDB): domain Bacteria; phylum Actinomycetota; class Thermoleophilia; order Solirubrobacterales; family Solirubrobacteraceae; genus Palsa-465. The sequence goes on along the minus strand of CAWCNP010000011.1, from coordinate 189,585 downwards.
GCGTTCATCGCGAGGTTCCCCGGGGTGCTGCGTTCGGTGATCCTCGACTCGACGTATTCGGCCCACGCGCTCAACCCCTACTACGCATCGTCGGCCTCGAGCGGGCGGGTGGCGATGGACCGCGTCTGCGACCGGGATCCGGGCTGCGTCAGGGCCGCCGGGGATGGCTCGGCGACCCACCGGCTGAGCGTGCTCCTGCGTCGACTGCGTCGCCGGCCGCTCCGCGGGACGGTACCCGGACTGCACGGCCGGCACTCGCGCGTGATTGTCGGCCCGCGCCAAATGGCCGATCTGGTCCAGGACGCGGGATCGGAGCCCACGGTCCTGCGTGACCTCGACGCCTCCGTGCGGGCCGCGTTGGGGGGTGACGCGGCACCACTCCTGCGCCTCGTCGTGCTCGTCGACGGCAACGGCAGCAGCAGCGATCCCAGCTACTTCTCCGATGGCATGTACGTGGCGGTCAGCTGCACGGACTATCCACAACTGTTCTCGTTGAACGCCTCGCCGTCGGTACGAGCGCGCCAGTTCCGGGCCGCCGTGCGCCGTGCCCACGCGGGCGCCTTCGCCCCCTTCACCGCACCGGAGTGGGTATCGATGAGCGGTTTTTCGCAGCCTTACGACATCTGTCTCGACTGGCCCCGCCCTGTGCACCACGCCCCGGTGATACCGGCTGGCGCCCAGCCCCTGCCCGCGTCGGTCCCGCTGCTCATCATCGGTGGGGATCTCGACGACCTCACGCCGCTCTCGGATGTCGAGCACTTCGGCCCCAGCCTGGGACGCCACGTGCGGATCGTCGACCTCGTCAACACGGTCCACGTGACCTCGGAGGGCGACAACTACCTGAGCGACGGGGCTCGCTGCGCCCAGGCGATCATCCGCCGCTTTGTCGCCACGCCGGCTCGGCTCGATGAGCTGAACACCCGATGCGCGGCGACGATCCCGCACATCCAGACGGCCGGTGCCTACCCGCGCACGTTCAGGCGCGCCCGGCCGGCCAGGCTACTCACAGGACCCGATCCCGGGCTCCTGGCGCGCCGTGCGGCGACCGTCGCGGCGGGAGCCTTCGCCGACGCTGCGATGTACCACGTGTTCACCGGCTCGCGCCGCGGGCCCGGTCTGCGTGGCGGACAGTTCAGGGCGACGGGCAGCCAGGTCCAGCTGAGGGGCCTCCGTTTCGTCACCGACGCCCGAGTCGACGGCGCGGGCACCTATCAACGCTCCAACGGAGCCGTGAAGGCGAGGGTGACCGTGACCGTGGGTGGCCGCCACCTGCACTTCGCGCTGCAGTGGACCCAGGCCACGGCCTTCGCGCGGGCTCGGATCGGACGGGCCGTGCTCAGCCTGCCCGCGCCCTAGCTCCTGCGGGGTGCTGCCATGTGCTCCAGCGCGAGGTGCAGCCAGAGCGGAGCCTCGGAAATCCACAGCGAGCTCGAATGTCCGCCCGGATAGACCCGGAAGATGTGCGGGATCTGCTCCGCGTTGAACGCCTTGTCGAGCGTGACGTTGGCGCTCAGGAAACGGCTGTCCTGGTTGCCCACGTAGAAGCCGATGAAGGTCAGAAGGGTGGCCAGCCGCTCATCGAGGTCATGGTCGCGCGGGACGCTGGCCTTGCGGTTGGCTCGCGGCGAGCCGAGGTTGAGCACGCGCAAGCCCGTCGGGTCCGTGGCGGCGAAGTAGCCACTCCACGACTCGACGGCGGCGAACGTCCCCAGGTTCCTGAGACCGATATTGAAGGCGCCGTAGCCGCCGGCCGAGAGGCCGATCAGTGCCCGTCCTTCGCGGGTCGGGATCGTGCGGAAGCGGGCGTCGATGCACCGCGTCAGGTCGTGCACGATCGCCCGCGGCCAGTCCTCGGTCGGCCCCCGGTTCAGGTACTCGCGATCGCTGTTGACGTTTCGCGCACCCTGCGGCGCGACGACGATCGCCTCGTGCCCGCTGCCCGCCACGGCATCGGCGACAAACCCGTATCCCTGATACGACGTGGGGCCGGCCGGGAGGCCGTGCAAGAAGTAGATGACGGGGTAGTGCGTCGAGTCCTCGCCATAGCCGGCCGGGAGATAGACGGCAGCGGGGAGGGCGCCGCCGAGCGCGGGCGAGGGGCACGTGATCGTCAGCGCACGGGCCGCCGAGGTTGAGGGCGGAGCTGAACCGCTGCGCGACCCGGCCACGGCGATGCCCGCGATTACCGCAACCGCGACAATCGCCGCGGCGGCCGGCCAGCGCCTCACCTGCGCCTCATCCTGGTGTCAAACCATTCCGTGACGGCACGGACACGGACAAACCTCAGACGCGGGGCCGGCGCGCTCGCGCGCGGGGCGCTGATGCTGCCCATAGTCGTCGTTGCGCTGCTGGCGGGTGAAGGCTGGCTGTACGTTCTGCGCAGCTTGGGGTGGTTCTCCTCCAGGCCGATGGTCGGCGATGCACTGCCGCTGCTGCAACTGGCTGGATTCGATCGCCAGCCGCTGTCCCGAGTTGTAGTGGCGTGGCTTATCGCCGGCGTCATGCTCGGGATCGCGCTGTACCGCGTGCCGCGCAGGTGGCGTGCCCTGTTCATCGCCCCGGTCGCCCTGGTGTTGCTGTTCGTGGCATCGCAAGCCTCATTTGCCCTGACGCGAAATCTGAGGTTCAGTGATGTGCTGTGGACTCGTTCGCCCGGCCTTGGCCCTTGGCTGGAGGGAGTGCTCCTGGTGGCTGGCTGCTGCCTCCCCGGCCTGATCGAGGCCGGCAAGCGAGAGGCCGTGCGCCGGTAGGCCTCCGCGCCGGCGCGGCGGGCTCCCGTCCTCGGCGATCTCGTGGTGAGCCGATGCCAGCACGGGTAGACACGCGAGGATCACGCCGATCGCGCAGAGATGGACGACGGTTATCGCCGGGCGCCGGCCCAGCGTCTCGTCGAACGCGAGAACGCCGCAGCCGATCGCCACGAGCGCGGCGAGCGCGGTCATCAGCGAAATCGAGCTGACCGCGTTGCCAGTCCGCAGCGCGGATTGGAAGGCGAGGAACCCCGCCGCCGTGCCGAGCAGCGCGGCGACCGTCCAGCCCGACAGGAGCGCCGCGGCGTGGTGCTGTGAGAAGCCGAGCGAGATCGCCTTGATCGCGGCGTCCGCGGTGCCGTAGAAGAGTCCCGCGGCGATCGTCAGCATCGCTGGCCGGCGCGCCAGGGCGACGAGCAGCGCGACGGCCCCGGTCGCGCTGAGGACCACGACCAGGGTGCCCGGGCGGAGATGCTCACCGCCGGCGCCCAGGCCCAGTGGCAGCACGGCGAGGCTGGCGGCGACCAGCACGACGGCGAGACGCTGGTGGTGAGATATCCGATGCGCGAACAGCAGGGCGGCCAGGGGCACCGACAGGGCCAGACCCGCCGCCGCGAAGGCCTGGACGAGGGACAGCGGAGCGAGCGACACCGCGACTATCTGGGCCGCGAACCCCACCCAGCCCAGCGCCTGGCCGCCGAGCCAGCTGTGGTTCTTCAGCCCCACGCGCGCCACATCCCACGGTCGGCGCGGAACGATCTGGATCTGCGCCAGGCCGCGGTGCTGGAGCAGGAAGCCGAGGTTGATCGCTGCGGCGGACGCCAGTGCCAGCACCAGCCCCACGGATCAGCGACCCCGGCCGCTGGCGCGCCAGTGCTCCTGCTGGCTGCGCCGGCCCGGGTGAGCCGTGCGGCCGTGAGGACGCGCTGTGCGGCCGTGCGAGTGGGCGGTGATGCCGTGCGGGTGCGGGATCGGTGCGGAGACGTCGTGCCAGGCGAGGATCAGCATCTGATCGAGGTGCTCGTTCCATAACTCCCAGTCATGACCGCCTGGGTAGATCGCGTAGCGGACGGCCGCGCCCTCGGCCCGCAGCGCTCTCGCCATCGGTGTGATCTGGGAGCTGGCCGGATCCGTGCGGCCCACGAACAGGAACGCGCGCAGGACGTATCGGCGTAGCGTGGGTCCGAGCGTCCTGACGAAGACGATCGGGCTGTTGTAGGCGAGCTGCGCGTTGCTGGCGTGGGTGAACACCCCCGTCCGCGTCTCGGTGAAGTATCCCGACCACACCTCCAGCGAGCCGAACGTTCGGAGATGGTGAAGCGCGATGTTGATCGCCCCGTACGCCCCGGCTGACAGTCCCGCGATCACACGGTGGCGACGATTGGCGAGCGTAGCGAACCGGTGGTCGACGTTGTGCACGACGTCGATGACCGAGCTGTCGAAGACTCCCGATGGTGTGTTGGCCCATTCTGAGTCGGAGAACGTGTTGCCGTCGATCCGACCATCGGGGAAGACGAGGATCATCGGCCCCATGCGGTGCTCGCTGATCAGGTTCTCCATCTTGATCTCGATGTGGCCGATCACGGTGAAGCTGACCGACCGGCCGGGCAGGCCGTGCAGCAGATAGAAGACGGGGTAACGGCGCGAGCGTCTGTAGCCACTCGGCAGGTAGACCAGGTAGTCGTCGATCTTGTGCAGCGCCCGCGAGTAGAAATGCACGCTCAGGAGCCTGCCTGCGCCGGCCTTGGCCAGCCGCTGGGGCGTGGCGAACCCACGGTGGAGGTAGTAGTTGTCCAGGTAGGAGTAGGCGCCGATGAAGCCCACGACGATCCAGGCGGTGGCGATGACGGCGAGGACCAGGCGCGTCGCCCGTCGCCGCTGAGGGACAGGAGCCTGTGGGGGCGCGCTGGCCTCTACCAACATCGCGCTATCCCGCGGCGTTGGCCGGCGCCGAGTCGGCGGGCTTGCGAGTCGGAGATCGATGCCACCGGGCCGCCGGTCGTGGCAGCCGCGGCTGCTGGATGTAGCCCTCGGCCTGCAACACCCGGAGAATCGTTCGCGGCAGCGTGGCCCGCGATTGGTAGATCAGGAAGCGAGGCCGCCACTCTGGAAAGAACTTCTCGTTGAAGCGGACGAGCCGCTCGAGTTGGAAACGCGATCCGAGCACTCGCAGCAGCAGGGCCGTCAGCCGCCTTCGACCGCGGCCGCCGCCATCCGCGGCGCGCACGAGATGCGCCAGGCCGGCGTAGTTGAGGCTCACCTCGGGCACGCCGAGGTCGTCGGCCGCCTCGAGTCCACGGCACAGCATCGCCTCAATCAGACCGTTGGGCGTCTCGCCGACTCGACGCATCGTGTCCAGCGATAGCCGTCCACAGTGCGCGGCGAAGCGCATGACGGCGCGGAGTTCACCGTCGGGCGAGCGCGCGAGCACGAACAGGTCATCGGGTCGGAGCTCGGGCTGAAATGCGCCCATTCCCATCGCGAAACCGAGCAGACGTCGGCGCCCAGCTCTCCAGGCGCTCTCGAGTGCGTCGACCGCGGCCTCGAGCTCCGCAGCGAAGTCGCGTCCCTCGCACACCGTCACCTCCCAGCCACGCCGGACGACACGGTGGACCGACTGGCGTAACTTTCGGACGCGACGCCCCTCGAGCGTGAAACGGCCGGGATCAACGAACCCCTCCTCACCGGCCTGCACGACACGCAGGCCCAGCTGGCGGTAGGCATCGAGATAACGCGCCGACGCGCCCCACACCGCGACCTGCCAGCCCCGCGACCGCGCCACGGCGAGAAAGCTGGCCAGCACCAACGGCGCCGCCCCGACCGGGGCGATCGGATCGCCCGAGATCACCGCGGTCTCGCCGAACACCCGATAGGCAAGCACGCCGTGGTGGGCGAAATGCAGCGCCTTGTCCGCCCGCAACGTGAACGGTGACAGCGAGTCCTCGCCGTACTGCCAGACGATCGCCCGCGCGCCGCGATGTTCGCGCGGGCCGTGGCCCTTGCCGCCCGGGGCGGGAGCCAGCAGTGCTCGGACCGCGAGCACGGACACCGCCACGGCGGTCGCGATCAGGATCTCGATCAGCGCCAGCCAGCCATCGCTCAGGCGGGGTGTTACCACCGAGACCGCGAGGCACGCCAGCGCCCAGGTGGCGATGCCGGCCGCCACCAGCAGCGGGCGTGTGCGGTTGCTCGAGCCCAGCGGAAACGCGCGTCGTCCCGCGAACAGCACCGCGGCGAGGCCGATTTCGACCACCGGGGCAAACTCGAAGCCTCTGACCACGTTCAGGACCGCGACCACGCACAGGAGCCCGACCGCCACGCGCACGGCGGCGCGGGTCCCGCGCCACAGCCTCGGCGCGACGGCGACGAGCAGGGCCCCCACCAGCAAGACGAGGAGATGGGCCGGCGTGGGCAGCGCCGCCGGCGCGAGCCGGGCAACCAGCCGCCGGTGGACCGGATCGGACCGCGCCCCGGCCAATAGCGCCGCCTCGAGCCCCGCGGCGGCAACTCCGAGGGCCGCCGACTGCCTGACCGTCAGGGAGCACGCCAAACTAGATCTGTCTTTGGACATCGCTCATGCAACGGATAAGCCGCCGACATGAGAGACGCGTGAGGCTAGTGGCCGCCCACCGATGGTTATGAAGCCGTCCTCAGGCGCCGATGGCCTGAGGGAAGTTGAAGTAGTGGTCGGGATCGACCTGTTTGCGTACGTCGACCAGACGCTGAAGGTTCTGGGCGTAATACGCCTGCGGCCAGCCCTTCAACGTGGGGTCGATGTAGTTCTGATATGCCTGGCCGGAGACGTACGGTTGCATCTTCTTCCACGCTTGGTCGATCCACGCGGCGGTGCTTCCGACGCCGTAATACTGGATGCAAAAGAGCTGGTCGCGGTGGACGAACGCTGTCGCCGTGGGCGCGACCCGGTTCACCGCCCCGCCATAGGAGTCGCAGAGCAGCGACCCTGAACCGGGGGCTTCCACGGCCGCGATCATGGCTGCGCGCCCCGCGCTCGACAGCGGTTTGCCGACGTAGTCCGACTTGGCGTTGAAGGTGTTTCGGGGGAGGGTTCCGCCGGGCGCCGTGCCGACCGTGTGGCACTGGGCAAAGGTCTTGTCAGTGCAACCAGCCAGCAGCATCTGGAGGGGGAAGTACGCCATGTTGACGTGGCTGGCCAGGGTCGCGCCCGGCACCGCGAGCAGCTTGCTGAGGAGGCCGGGCAGCGCCGCGGCGGATCCGATGTACTGGCCGTTGGCGTTGATGGCGGGAGGACTGCCCGAGTTGAGGTGAAGGATCGAACTGGTCTTGTCGGTGGTGTGCGGGGCAAATGCCTGCCACGCGTCGATGGCCTCGCTGGCCGAGGACCACGGCCACGTGACGTTGAAATACGCCGCGCTGGGAGGGAGGGGATGGACCTTGAAGGTGAAGTCGGTGACCACGCCGAAGTTGCCGCCGCCCCCGCCTCTCAGGGCCCACAGCAGGTCGGGATCGCTCTGTTCGCTGACCGTCCGCAGCTGACCGTCGGCGGTCACGATGCTGACGCCGATCAGGTTGTCGGCGGTCAGCCCGAACTCCCTTCCTGCCAAGCCGAAGCCGCCCCCGAGTGTCACGCCGGAAATGCCGACCGATGGGCAAGACCCGGACGGGAGTGTCGCTCCAGCCCGGGACAGCCCCCTGGAGACGTCGATCAACTGCGAGCCCGCGCCGACGGTGGCCGTTCCCGCCTGCTTGTCGACATGGATGGCGTTCAGCTCGCGCAGGTTCAGCACGACTCCGTCCGAGAGGGTCGAATAACCGGCGTAGCTGTGGCCGCCCGAGCGAGCGCGCACGGGCAGGTTCTTTGCCGCTGTGAAGCGAATCGCATCGCGGACGTCCGTCGCATCGACGGGAAGCGCCACCGCGTCCGGAAGCACGTTGTCGAACCGCGGGTCGTACAGGTGCGCAACCGAGGTGAAACCCGGCTGCCCGCGTTTGAACACCTTTCCGCGGATCGCCGCTTGCAGCGTCTGCGGCGTCGGCGCGGCCGTCGCGGAGCTCGTGGTCGAGGTGGCCGTGCTCGTGCTCGAGCTGGCCTGGCTCGTCGTCTTGCTCCCGTCACCGCAGCCAGAGACGATCGCCGCACCCGCGGCCCCCAGTCCGACCAAGAACGCCCGCCGATCAAGGCTGGCTTTGCCGCTCCCCATCCGGGGTCGAACCATGCTGGCGCGCAGTCTATCGCTGGCCACCCCCGTACGATGGGCCTCGGAGCACTGCTGTGGAGATCGTTCTCGCCTTGGCTTCGGCATTCTTGTTCGCGCTGGGCAGCGTGCTGCAGCAGAAGGCCGGCGCCGGTGCCCCGGCCGTTGGTTCGAGCTCGGGGCTGCTCCTGCGGATGGCTCGCCGTCCGGTGTGGTTGGCTGGTATCGCCGCTGACGGCCTCGGCTTCATCGCCCAAGCCGCCGCGCTCGGCGCGGGGAGGCTGGCCGTGGTGCAGCCGCTGCTCGTGACCAGCGTCGTGTTTGCGCTCCCTCTTCGTGTTGGGGCGCGGCGGCGCACCTCGTCATCGCGCGGCCTTCCTGGGCACGGCCACGGGAATCCTGTTCGCGCTGTCGGCGGCCCTGACCAAGTCGGTCGTCGACGAGCTGAACTCGGGCCTCCTTCACGTGCTCGGCAGCTGGGAGCTGTACGCGCTGATCACCGTTGGGTACGCCTCGATGACGCTCAACCAGATGGCACTGGACACCGGCAAGCTCGCCACCGCCGTGGCCACCAGCTACGCCCTCGATCCGATCGCCAGCGTCGTGCTCGGGATCACACTGTTCGAGGAGTCCCTGCACGCCGATGCGCTCCAGGCCGTCGGGACGATCGCCGCGCTCGCGCTGCTGGGGATGCTGATACTCGCACGCAAGCAGGTCCAAACCGCCGTCCCGGCGAGCCCTTAGGATCGGCGGCCAATGAGCACAAGCGAGGAGACGGGCTCTGAGCGGGCCGCGGCCTTGCGTCAGGACGGAGCGGGCGGCCACTCGGGCTTCCAGGCCGAGGTCAGGGCTCATCGGCTGGCCAAGCTCGAGGCTCTGCGCGACCGGGGGTGGAGCCCTAGACGGTGCGGCCGGGTCAGAGTATGGGCGCGGACACGGGCCTCGCCGGCGGCATCGTCCGCAGCCGCATCGCCACCGCGAGGGCCACGGCCAGCAGCACCGCGGCCAGCGCCATGACGTCGGTCCAGCCGCCGGCTGTCCACGCCGTGCCGCCCAGCGGTCCCGCGATCGAGGAGCCCGCGTAGTAGGCCAGCAGGTACAGCGCGGCGGCCTGAGCCTGCCCTGAGTGTGCGCGGCGGCCGACCCAACTCGAGGCGACTGAGTGTGCGGCGAAGAAGCCGATGGTCAGCAACGCGATTCCGGCGATGACGAGCGGCAGCGGGTGCAGCGCCGTGACGCCAACGCCGACGACGGCGATGAGCACGCCGACGGGAAGGACGCGGCGGCGGCCGAGGCGATCCGCGAGTCGGCCGGCGACGCCCGAGGAGAGCGAGCCGATTGGGTAGACGAGGAAGATCGCGGCGATCGCGGCCCCGCCGAGCCCATACGGTGGCGCCTGCAGACGGAAGCCGAGCCCGTTGTAGACGGCCACGAACGTGCCCATGAGCAGCGCGGCCATGGTGCCGAGACACAGCTGTCCGCGGTCGTGCAGGTGCAGTGAGATCGAGGCCAGCGCGTGATGGCACCCAAACCGACGCCGGACGTGGTGGCGTGACGCCGGTGCCAGGCGGATGAACGCCAGCGCGCAGATCAGACTGAGGACGCTGACGCCGAACAGGGCCAGCCGCCAGTCGCCGTGATCGCCGAGCGCGCCGGCGATGAGGCGGCCCGACATGCCGCCAAATGCGTTTCCGCCGATGTACAGCCCAATCGAGGTACCGAGCGACTGCGGGTGGACCTCCTCGGCCAGGTAGGCCATGGCGACGGCGGGGATCCCGGCCAGGGCGACGCCCTGAAGAGCGCGAATGGCGAGAAGGGCGGGGAAGCTGGGCGCAGCGGCAGCCAGCAGCCCCAGCGCCGCCGAGGCGATCAGGGCCAACTGCATCACGCGCGTGCGGCCCCAGGCGTCGGACAACCACCCAGCGGGGAGGAGGGCGAGGGCCAGCGTGCCGGTGGTGAGAGCCAGCGTGAGCATCGAATCCGTCGGACTGACGGCGAAATCGCGCGCCAGAAGTGGCAGCAGGGGCTGGGTCGCGTAGAGGAGCACGAACGTCGATACGCCGGCGGCGAACATGGCCAGCGATGCGCGCCGAAACCCGGGCTCTCCGCGTTGGTGCCTGGTCTGGATATCGCTCACACATTCATCCTAGGCGAGCGCGATCGCTGTGTAAAATGCATCATTAATAGTAAAATGATGTTTTGAACGCATAAAACCGTTTTCAAATGCAGGTACAGGAACTTCGCTGGTTCGTCGCCGCGGTGCAGACGCCGAACCTGACCCGGCTGTCCGAGACGCTCCACATCTCCCAGCCCGCCCTGTCGCGATCGCTGCAGCGGCTGGAGCAGGTCGTTGGTTTGGAGCTGTTCGATCGAATCGGCCGCTCGGTGGCGCCCAACGAGTTCGGCCACGCGCTGGCCGTCAGCGTGTCACGAGCACTGGACGAGCTGGACACGGGTCTCGAGGACGTGCGCGAAGCCGGCAATCCCGAGCGGGGCGAGATCAGGCTTGCCTTCCTTCACACCCTGGGCACGTGGCTCGTGCCCGAGCTGATCGGCGCCTATCGCACCGATCATCCGAACGTGCGTTTTCGGCTCAGCCAGAACAGCGCGCAGATCATGCTCGGGGAGCTCCTGGCGGGCCGCCACGATCTGCTGCTCACCGGGCCCCGCCCGGACGATCCGTTGATCGGCTGGCGGGAGCTGCTGACCGAGCCGATCCGACTTGCGGTCCCGCCCGACCATCGGCTCGCCGCCCGGCGTCGCGTGCGCTTGAGCGAGGTGGCCGATGACCCGTTCGTCACCGTGAGCCAGGAGACGGGTCTGCGCGCGGTCGTCGACGAGCTGTGCGAGCGCGCCGGATTCGTGCCGCGGGTGGCCTTCGAAGGTCAGGACGTCGAGACCCTGAGGGGTCTGGTCTCGGCCGGCCTCGGGGTGGCGTTGCTGCCCGCCCGTCCCGGCGCTCCTGCCACGCCGCCGCTGCTGTCAGTGTCGGACGCCGGGGCGGAACGCTCGATCGGGCTCGCATGGCACCGCGAGCGTTACCGCTCGCCGGCAGCGGTGGCCTTTGCCGATTTCGTCGTGGCGAGGCGACGCCGGAGACAGGAGCTCGGTCGGGGACGTCGAAACGGCCAGTGAGGAATGACTGATCGCCCACGTCCACCCGCGTCGCGCCGCGGCAGACCCGCCCGGAATCCGCCGCGCCGGCCGACACCAGCCACGTTCCGGCGCCGCCGCGCGGTGGCGGCTTTTGTGGTGCTCGTCGGCATTGTCATCGCCGATGTTGTGGGCGGTCTCGGTGGTGGGTCAAGCCTGGCTGCCCCGACCAGGCCCACGCTGCGGGTCCATCACCGCCGCGTGCTCGCGCCGGTCAGGCCGATTCCGCCGGGTCCGCCGTCCGATCAGCGGCGGCTGTCGCTGCTGACGACGATCTCCGGCCACATCTCCCCGAAGTCGGTGGCGTCGTCGAACACAGGACTGGTGTTCGCACAGAACATGATGTACACGCACACGATTACCGTCTACAACAGCCGTGGCTCGTTGGTCAAGACGATTCCCGACACCGTGCAGATGTCGGACTTCGGGATCGCGGGTCACCCCGGGATCACGCACGGCGCGCCGGTGGAGGCCGCCTTCACGCCCGGCTCGAGATACGCATACGTGTCGAACTACTCGATGTACGGCAGCGGCTTCGGTCCCGAGGGTTTGGATAGCTGCACGCCGGCGAGCGCTCGCGCCGCCGGGGACACCGACAGCTATGTCTACCGGATCAACACCGCGACGCTGGCGATCGATCAGGTCATACAGGTGGGCCTGGTTCCGAAGTTCCTGACCGTGACACCCAACGGCAAGTACCTGCTCGTATCGGATTGGTGCTCCGACGCCCTCAGTGTCGTCAGCACCGTGAGCCACCGGCAGGTCGCGCAGATCCCGATCGGGCCCTATCCGCGCGGCCTCGCCGTCTCGCCCGATTCACGGACTGCGTACGTGGCCGTGATGGGGTCAGACGACGTCATGAAGATCGACCTCGCCACGCTGAAGCCCGAGGGTACGTTCGTCGTCGGGCAGAGCCCGCGGCACCTCGTCATCTCGCCCGACGGTCGCTACCTGTACGCGTCGCTCAACGCGCCCGGCGAGGTGGCCAAGGTCGACCTGCGGGCGGGGGATCGCGTCGTCGCCACCGCCCAGACCGGGGAGCAGGCTCGCTCGCTGGCCATCGCCGCCGACGGGCGCAGCCTATATGTCGTCAACTACGACTCGGACACGGTCACCAAGCTCGAAGCCTCGAACCTCCACCTCCTCCAGACCTTCCCGACCGGCGTCCACCCGATCGGCATCACCTACGACGCCACGACGGGCAACGTCTGGGTCGCCGTCTACAGCGGCCAGATACTTGTGCTCGCCGACCGCAGGGCCTAGCGATCCGGGTTAGCTGACCAGCTCCCACGGACACGACCTGGTCTAGGTGCGGATCACCCAGATCGAGCCGCGGATCGTGCCCTTCACCGCGTGGTTGGTCGCGCTCACCTTGAATGGGACCTTGAGCAGGCCGACGGTCGGCCTCTTCGGCAGCGGGATGGTGAGTCTCGTCGTCCTTGTCCGAACGATGAAGTGGTGACCGGACGCGAAGAGCTTCGACCGCGCCGACATCCGGAGGCTGATCCGCACCGAGCGGGCCTTCTTGCCCACGCGCTGGGGAACCGTGATGCTCACCACGCGCAACCGCTGCGCGGTCACGGTGAGCCGTTCGCTGACGACCCGCGTGAGGCCTCCCGCCTCGCGTGCCCGTAGCTTCAACGTGACCTTTCCGGCCGGCAGGTGGGCCTTCAGCGTCGTCCCGGTCCCCAGCCGCCTGTGTCCGGCGAACCAGGTCAGCGCCCTGCCCTTGAGCGGGTTACCCAGATCATCCACGGCGATCGCGGATAGGCGAGTGCGATCGCCGCCCAGCACGGTGTCGCCAACCTTGGGGGTGAGGATCTGGGCCTGGGGCGGGCTGCCCGCTGTCTTGAAGGCGGCTGAGGTGGCGGCGGTATCGGAGAAGCCGTCGTTGACGGTCACTCGGATCCGCGCGTTCTTGCTGGCCGCCAGGACCGACGGCGGCAAGGTCACGTGGCCCGTGTTGGGACCCATCCACGCCGTCCGCCAGATCTTGCCGCCATCCCACGTGTACTCGACCATGGCCTGGAGCGCGTTGTTGTCGGCATCGGCACCGCGCCAGCGCACTTGGACGCGCTGACCGCGTTGAACGTGGACGCCCGTCATCTTCGTCAGCAGTTTGATCCGCGGGGTGTGGGAGCGGTTGCGCCGCGCGAGCACGACCCCGTTGTGGAGGAGCTCGACCGCGCTCGCCCCCGGGGCGACTGGGCCGACGAACGTGCCCTCGGGTGTGGAGATGTCCTCCGGGTACTGCACCTTGACACCCGCGTCGAGGAGCACCTTCCCGCCGGCGCCCAGCGAGCGGAGTCGGTAGGGCGAGCCCGGAATCGATGCGGGCACCACGTCCTGACCCTCTGACGGCAGAACGCGTGCGATCCCGCCGCCGTGCGGACCGGCGACGCCGACGGCAAATCCGAGGCGTCGCTGCTTGGCGGCGCTGATCGCGGTGTCACCACCCGGCAGCCGGATGGAGACGCCGTTGCCGATCCGGCCGGCGAAGTCATCGAGCACCGCGCTGACGTGGTTCCAGTTGCGCGCCGACAGCCACGAGTTACCCGGGTAGGCGGCGGGGTTGGTGCCGGCCCGCGTTGCCGCCGCGCTCGGCCGACGGTCGGCGAAGTCGGCGCAGTAGGTCATGAAGTCGTAGATCACCCGGTCCGATGGAGTTCCGTCGACCTGCGGGACGGCCCGCCACCCGCGCACCGGGTTGAAGCGCACGCCCTCCAGGCGTCCATCGTCGGTCCCCGGCCAGGTCTCGGCTAGCGGCGCGTTCTTGCACGGCCCGGTCTGTGAGCCGGCGTGTGGTAGGCCTAACCAGTGGCCCAATTCGTGGGTTGCCCCCTGCACGGGATGCACGGTCGTGTTGACGATCAGCCACCCCGTATCGCCGGTCGAGGGGCCGACGGCGCTGACCTTGCTGATGTCGTTGCCGACGGGATGCTGGAAGCCCGGCTCGGGGCAGAAGCTGCCCGCCGTGCACCCGAGGATTCCGCCGCCGCTGTCGTAGTTGGACACGCCGAGCACGGCGTCGTACATGCGGAGGAGGATGCAGTAGCTGCCGCAGATCCTCAGCCGCGCGGGATTCTGGATGACCCACTGTTGCATTAGGGCGTCGATCGCGTACCACCGACACACCCGCGTTGCCTGTCCGCCCGATGCCGTGCCGCTGGTACCAACGCAGTTGCCCTTGCTGTCGACGGTGACCTTGCTGGCTGCGTCGATATCGATCGTGTAGGGCGAATAACTGCCGAAATCGATTCGTGCGCCACCGGGATACAGATATTTGGCCGCCGCCATGACCTGGTCCGGGGTCTGCGAGAAGGCCGCCTGCCCCGATGTGAGCAGCTGGACGGCCTGGAAGCGCGGTGCCTCCGTGTAGGTCTTGAAGGGGATGGCGTCGAGCTGGAACGTGTCGTCGTCGTCGCAGTTGGGCAGCGGGACGAACCCAAGCGTCTGGTCGCCGCCGGGCGGATGGTTGGGGTCGTCGCACTGGCGGGCGCCGAACGACGCGCCAAAGTCGCTCTTGGGAAACACGACGTGCGCCGTGAGCTGGAGGTTCCCGGCCGCGGTCCAGGCAGAGGGAAGATGGAACTCGGCCGCCTGGCCCGATGACCCGCGCTCGGTCGAGCTCACCCAGGGGACGATGCTGGTTTGCAGCGGCGAGGGTGCCGGAGCGATCAGGGGATCACCGAGGCTCTGCCCGTCGCGTGTAGCGCTCAGCTCGACGTTGATCGGCAGGTTGGGATCGCCCGGGGGGACGTTCAGCATGTTCACGTACACGACCGCGACCGTGCTCTTGTCCGAGTCCAGCGTCACCCCCTGGTAGCTCGCATGCTGCTCCGCCTCCTGCGGATTGCTGACGGCGCCCAGGGTGCACAGGAAGTCGTTGTTGGCATCGCCCTGGTGGAACGGGGTCGGGGTTCCGCTGCCGCATGGATTACTGAACGCCCCGCTGGGATAGCCGTACGCCTGCGCACCCGCGTTCGGCTGGACGATCTGGAACACGTCGATCCCCCGCACGCGCA
Source organism: uncultured Solirubrobacterales bacterium (assembly GCA_963796885.1). GTDB lineage: Bacteria > Actinomycetota > Thermoleophilia > Solirubrobacterales > Solirubrobacteraceae > Palsa-465. The sequence goes on along the minus strand of CAWCNP010000011.1, from coordinate 174,483 downwards.
CGTCGCCGTACGCCGCCGGCATCTTGTTCATCCCGCCGGAGGTGAAGTATGCCGAGTTACTCGTCGCCGTGACCGTGGCGGTGGGTCCCTGGACGCTGACCTCGCACGTGATCGGGTACCCATAGACGTCGGCCGGGGGCGTGAACTGCTGCCCATGGCCGACAGGCACCGGCTTGCCGTTCTCGATCGCCACCCAGCGGTAGTCAAAGCCTGGGGGAGTGGGCAGGTTCTGCCACGTCCCCGGGTTGCAAATGTATCCGCCCGTCGGGCCGCCGGCGCTGGCCAGCGCGCTGATCGTCGGTGGGCTTGTGTTCGTGGAGTTCTGCGTCGGTGGCGGCGGCTGTTGGGGTAGCTCGGGCGGTGTCGTGGCGTCTTTGTTCGACAGAGCGGCCACCTCGTTGGGGGTGAGGCCTCGGTCGTACACGCGGACCTCGTCGAGGTTGCCCGCAAACTGGGTCTGCTCGAGGCACGTCGACGCCCCGGCGTAGTTGCCGATCATGAAGTCGTCGCTGACGTCGAGCCCGTAGCCGATGGGTCCGTTTGCCGCGGTCTTGCCGACCAGCTGGCCGTCGACGTAGAGGCGGACGCTGCTTCCGTCATACGTCCCGGCGACGGCGTGCCACTGGCCATCCCACATCGTGTTGGGCGCGGGAGGCGTGACGAAGGCGTTGGTTCCGTTCCAGATGTAGAAGCGGACGCCCGAGGTGTCGAGAGAGCCGCCGGTGTACAGCGCGTATGAGGCATGCGAACACTGTCCGGCGGCGCCCTGAGCGACGATGGTTTCGACCGTGCTGGGAACGCTCGGCGAGCGCACCCAGGCCATGAGCGTCACATTCCTGGGTTGGAGCGGGGCGAAGTTTCCGGCGTCGATGACGTCGGTCTTGGCCGGGAAGCGAACGGCATGGCCGAAGCGCCCGTCCGGCACCACCGCCGGGGTACCGGTCACGGTACCGTGGAGGCTGTGCCCCGAGGTATCGGGGGTTTTGCCGCCGGCCAGCGTGTCCAGATGCCACTCGCCACCGAGGTCAGGATCCTGGGCCAAGGCGCCCGCAGGCAACGCCAAGCCGAGCATGAACAGCAACCCCACCGCACACAGCCGCGCCCTCATGGGGCAACTCTGTCAGGTTCGCCGTTGGTTTGCATCAGGCTCGCGACCATGGAGATAGGCGCGTAGCCTTCGTCCAGGCCGACCCGCCTCGACTTTCCCGCTTCTAGCCGGCCGGCGTCGCGCGCCGCACGCGGGCGTCGTCGATGCGAACGACGTCCCATGCGAGGCCGAGGCGTTCGAGCAGGCGAATGATCGCCGCGGAGGGATCGAGCTGCCAGCGGCGCAGGCCGTGGCGGTACGACGTCGGGAACGCGTGGTGGTTGTTGTGCCACGCCTCTCCCCAGGTCGGGATCGCCAGCCATGCCAGGTTTCGGGATTGGTCGCCGGTGTCGTAGTCGCGGCGGCCGAAGAAGTGGCAGAGCGAGTTGATGCTGAAGGTCGCGTGATGCAGCAGGAAGATCCTCGCGGCACCGCCCCAGAGCAGCGCTGTCAGCCCGCCGATCACCGATCCGGTCAATGCGACACCGAGCCCGAACGAGAAAGCCAGTCCGGCGATCACCCAGACCACGAACGTGCGGTCGACGAACCGGATCATCGGGTCGGCCAGCAGATCCTTGGCGTAGCGGCGCTCGTCGGCCACCTCCATGTCGGTGAACACCCAGCCGATGTGGGCGTGCAGAAGCCCCCGAAAGGCGCCGGGCCAACCGGAGCCATGACCGACGTGCGGGCTGTGCGGATCTCCCTCCACATCCGAGAACTGATGGTGCTTGCGGTGGGTGGCAACCCAGTCGACGACCGGCCCTTCAGCGGCTGCCGAGCCGAGCGCGGCAAACGCGGCGCGCAGCAGCCGGCTGGTCTTGAAGCTGCGATGCGTCAATAAGCGGTGAAAGCCGACCGTGACGCCCGTCCCGATCACGACGTAGCTGACCACCAGCACGAGGATGTCCTTCCAGTCGAGCAGGTTGCCGGCCCAGCCGAACCACATTCCGATCGCGAGCATGACCGGCGGGACGGCCGTGACCACGCCACTGGCCACTCGATCCACGAGCGGCATCGAAACCGGGCGCACCGCAGATGCGGCACCGGCCGGGCCCACGCGGTTCGTTCCCAGAGTCTCGGGAGCGGCCATTACACCCTGGCCCCCGCGGCGTCGCCGGCAGCCCCGGCAGCGGCGCCGGCCGTGATCACGATGCCGCCGCCCGCGTGCTTCGCGGCGCGGAGCGCTTCGTCGGCGGCCACGATCAACTCGTCAGCGGTCGCTCCAATCCGCCACTGCGCGACGCCGATGGAAGCGTCGACCGGTTCATGGCCGTGGTTCAGGGTGCAACCACCGATCCGGACTCGCAATCGGGCCGCGAGCCTGCGGGCGGCGGCGCGGTCGGTGTCCGGCAGCAGCACGATGAATTCGTCGCCGCCGTACCGTCCGACGGAGTCTCCGCCGCGGATGCCGGCGCGGAGTACAGCGGCGATGTCCGCGAGCACCTGGTTGCCCACGGGGTGGCCGTGCGCGTCATTGATCTGCTTGAACCGGTCCAGATCGACGAAACAGCACGACAGCGTCCGCCCGTGGCGGGCGCAGCGGTCGATCTCCCGCTCAACCTCGCTCCGGATCGCAGCGTAGTTGAGGCATCCGGTCAACGGGTCGAGTCGGGCGGCGGCCAGAAGCCCGTCGAGTGCACCCCTGTCGTTCAGGCACAACGAAGCGAGGCGCGCATAGGACTCGATCACCCAGGTTGTAGTGGCTGGGTCCGGTGGTCTGGCCGGGAGCCCGACGCACAGGGCGCCGGGGGCGTGTCCGGGTGGCCGAACGGCCGCGCCGGCGGCATAGCCTGCGCATGCGCCTGAGGCGGCCCGGGCCAGGTACGGATCCTGATCCGCGGCGATCGGCTCGCCGGCCGTGCGCCCGGACTGGAGCACACGGCCGACAAACCCGGACCACTCCTCCGGAAGCGAGAGGCGGTCCCTTCGCGGGGCAGTCCCGCATGCGCACAGGACATCCATCTGCTTCTCCGCTGCACTCCAGACGACGAGCAGCCCGGTCAGAGCACCCGTCCTGATGACAGCGTCACGCATGATCAGACAGACCTCGCCGCCGCCCGCGCATTCAAGGCACGGCACCCAAACAGCCTGTTGCTGCGCCGGAGCTTGCTTCGCTCGCTTGTGGTTCGCAGACGTGGAATGACGCATGAACGGTCCCGATCCAACGGATCACAAGGACTCGGAGACGGACCGGGAAAAGGTGGCCGCTGTGCGACGACCGGACGCGTTCCGCGCTACCACATACAACCTCTGGCGCAGCCCAAGGCACTCGCCGTGAGGTCGTAGGCCCATCATACACCCAGGGATGGGGGTATTCGGGGTCTGTGCCCGCTCCGATCAAGCCGGACCCGATTGAGTCAGCCGGCGTTCGTCCGCTACTCGCAGCCTTCGGCGATGCCAGGGTTACTCGGGATGGGTGATTTCGATGGAGCCGAACCCCGGTAGCGGACCGTCGATGAAGAACATCTCGACCGTGATGTCCGGTTCGACGTGAGCCTGGGACAGGAACGCCACAACCTTGCGTCCACTGAGCTGTTCGATCGTGTCCCTGTAGCGCTCCGCCATCATGGCTTGGAATTCCTCCCGCATGGCGACCACGCGTGCGGGGTGTCCGCTGTCCATGTGGGTCTGCTCCAGAGCCGTGAAGCCGCTGCCGCGCATGACCACGACGATGATGTCGTCCAGCGCGTAAGTCTTGGCCTTCATCGGGCCACGGCCGTAGTGCTCGCGGAGGAGCGCGACGATGCTGGTGGAGATCTGCGCGAGGAGCCTGCCCCCCGCGAGTGTGATGGGAGCGTCGTCGCCGGTCGCGTTCTCCATCCTGCGGCTCCTTGTCCGGCCAGACCAGCTAGGTCTCGACCGTCCGTGCTTTGCGGTTCGTCGGACTTGATCCGCGCGAAGCATCAGCCCAGCTTGGACCCTGTCCTGAGGAAAGCGTAGCGCCAAGCATCCGGCTCGTCGATCGACTGTGGCTGGGCAAGGACGAGTTGGCAAAAGGGCTCTCGCGCCACTGCCACAACGCCAGTATGATCACACCAGAGCGACCCCGATCATGTGCCATCGGCTGCGCGACGGGTTGCATGTGGTAGCGCGGAGCGACCGCGGTGGTCACACGTTCGGCCGTCGTATCCCGGTCCGTCACGGAGACACCTCCGATTCTGTGGATCGGGATCGTTGATGCGTCAATCCACGTCCTTCATACCGCGAGCAAGGCAGGGCGCGTCGCCCACCGCGCTCGGCGACTCGCGATCCCTCGGAGGTCCCCCATGGACGCGGGTGCGATGACGGGGGTCCAGCGACAGCCCGAGCTCCCGGCTCAGGAGGTATTCCGATTGCTTCTGCCGCGCGACTCAAGCTGTGGCGCGACGGCGCGGCGTCACCTCGAGACAAATCTCGCTCAGCGACTCGACGCCACACTCGAGGACGCGAAAACCATCGCCTCCGAGCTGGTCAACAACGCCTATCTACACGGCGAGGGACGAATCGAACTGCGCGTCTGGGCCGTCCAGGACCGTCTGCGGATCGAGGTGATCGACCAAGGACACGTCGACAATCTGGTTCCGAACTACGCTGATCGCCCCGGCGGCCGCGGGCTGATCATTGTCGACCGACTCTCGGACCGATGGGGTATGCGCGAGGGGACGACACACGTGTGGGCAGAAGTCATCCTTCCTGAGTACCGCCGGCCGGTTTGAGCAGGGCCGCCGTTTTGGCGGAACGCGGTGAGCGAAATATGATCGCGGAACAGTCCGCCCCGGACCCGGCCGCCAAGGCTGTCTCGAGTTCGAAAGCGAGGTAGTTCGATGAACGAGAGTCCCGTGCTCATACACGTGTGGGAGGTCGACCCGGCAGAAGCCGCTGCTGCTGAAGCCCGGCTCAACGAGATGTTCGGCGAGCTCCGCAAGGATCCCGGGTTCGTGTCCGCAAGGGTTCTCGAGAGCGCCAACCGAACCTCGATCGCCGCGGTCGTGGAGATGCGAAGCGTCGAGGACCGCCAACGTCTTGAGCAACTCCCGGAGGTTAAGGAGGTCCTGGCTCACCTGCACGGCACCGCCAATATCGTCATCCGGCTGTACCACGACGTCGCGACGTACCAGGCGTAGTCGGTCCGGCCGCCGTTAGGGACTGCCTCCCATGCGATCCATGAGCCGCTCCGTGTTCAAGCCATAGCGGTCGAGGATGTGGCGGTCGCGCTGAAGGTCGAACGGGTCGGGCAGTTGACTCAGGACGTCGCTGATGAACTCATCCGAGTACCCCGCGCGGCGCAGGAGCTGCGCGGCTTCCTCGTGCGAGCGGGGCTCCGGACGCAAAGCCATAAAACGAGCATACGCTACGTCCGATGAGCGGTCCCGCTGTCTGGGATAGGCATGGCCTCTGAACCCAGCGATGAGCCGATCGTCATCGTCGGCGCCGGGCTGGCTGGAGGCAATGCCGCAAGCACGCTGCGCGAGGAGGGTTTTGCCGGGAGGATCGTGCTCGTCGGCCGCGAGCCCGGGTTTCCCTTCGGTCGTCCCCCGCTCTCCAAGACCTATCTGCGCTCCGAGGAGGATCTCGGCGGGTGGTACGTCAGGCCCTCGAGCTGGTACGAGGAACATCACATCGAGCGTCTTGTCGGGCCCAGCGTGGTGGAGATCGACCCGGTGGCTCGCTCGCTGGTGCTGGATTCGGGTCAGGGACTTAGCTACGAGCAGCTCCTGATAACCACCGGTGGCCGGAACCGTCGGCTGAAGTTGCCCGGTGCGGGGCTGTCAGGAATCCACTATCTGCGGACGGTCGCGGACTGCGAGGCGATCAAACAGGAGCTCCAGGCCGGTCGGCATGCCGTGGTCGTGGGTATGGGGTTCATCGGGTGCGAGGTGGCGGCCTCTCTGAGTCAGCTTGGGGTGCCGGTCACGGCCTTATTTCCCGGGCGGGCGCCGCTCGAACGCGCTCTGGGCGGGGAGGTGGGCGCCGCGATCGCTGCCATTCACAGCGAGAACGAGGTCGAGCTGGTGGCCGGTGGCCGGATCGTGGGGTTTGAGGGCTCCAATCGCGTAGAGGTCGCGGTGACCGCGGAGGGCAGGCGCATCGCGGGCGATCTCGTGGTCGCCGGGGTCGGGATCGAGCCGGAGGTTCCACCGTTCGTCAACTCGCCCATCGCGCAGTCGAACGGGTTGCTTGTTGACGGGTGTTGCCGCGCCAGCCAGCCCGACGTCTACGCCGCCGGCGATGTGGCCAACCAGCTCCATCCGCTCTTCGGCCGCATCCGGGTGGAGCACTACAACAACGCCGAGAAACAGGGGCGCGCGGCGGCTCGCTCGATGCTCGGGTCGACGACGCCGTACGACTACGTTCACAGCTTCTGGTCAGATCAGTACGAGCACAAGCTGGAGTACGTGGGCCACGCGACGAACTGGGACCAGTTCATCGTCCGCGGCAGTCTCGAGCAACGGCGGTTCGTCGGGTTCTACCTGCGCGAAGGCCAAATTCAGGCCGCTGTCGGTCTCGACCGCGGTGGTGACCCGGAGCTCGACGAGGACTGCGAGATGGCGGCGTGCGCGCGACTGGTGGCCCAGCGAGCACGTCCGCCTTCCGCGCAGCTGGCCGACGAGTGTGTGGACCTTTGGTCGCTGGTGCGCTAGGCGTTTGAAAACAAAGGGATGTTCGCCCCGCTGGCTGCGACCAAGGGGCCGTCGAGCAGTGCGACAATAATCTGCGCAACGTCAGCGGGTCCAAGGCCGGGGCGGAGCTCGGGATTCGCCTCGCGCAGCATCTCGGTGTCCACAGCGCCGGGGCTCAAGCAGATGGCGCTGATCCCCAGCGGCTTACCTTCCACTGCGACCGCCTCGGTGAGCCCGATCACCCCGTATTTGGACACGTTGTACGCCGCCAACCCAGGGAACTTCTCGGTGGCGTAGACGCCGGATAACGAAGCGATGTTGACGATCCGTCCTTCGCCCGCGGCCCGCATCGGGCCGAACGCCGCGCGGCAGCAATGGAACGCTCCGGTCAGGTTCACGGCCAGCGTCTGCTCCCAGATCTCCGGGCTGGTCTCCTCGAACGGCACCGATGTCAACACCGCGGCCGCGCAGACGAGCGCCGCCAGCGGTCCCACCCGCTCAACGGTGGCAAACAGCGCCTCGATGTCGTCGAGCTTGCCGACGTCGGCGGGCACTGCCCGTGCGTCCCCGCCCTTGTCTCGGATCGCGCGGGCGACGGCCTCGAGCGCCTCGCCGTTGCGAGCGGCCAAGATTACGCGGGCGCCGGCCATCGCGAGCGCCTCCGCCGTAGCCGCTCCGATCCCTCGGCTCGCGCCGGTGACCAGGGCGACCCGTCCATTGAGCCACCGGGGCGGCTCAGCCACCGATCCGCGCTCCCAGACGGACGCTGGCAACCCGCTCGTAGAGCTGTTCGTGGGCTTCGAGGCTGCTGTCGATGTCGAGATCGTTTTCGGCGTGTGCGCGGCAGGCCGAGCGGGACATCGTGAACGCCCTCCTCACAGCTTCCGCCGCGGCCTGATCGTCGTTCGGCTCGACTAGGAATCCAGTCGTGCCGTGGATGATGACTTCGGGAAGGGCGCCGCGTCGGAAAGCGACGACCGGAGTGCCGCATGCCTGCGCCTCGGCAGCGACCATGCCGAACGGCTCCTCCCACCTCGCGGGGCAGAGCACCACCGCCGCGTGGCCCATCGCCTCCCAGAGCTCCGTCTGCGGGACGGCCGAGTGAACGGTGACACCTGGTTTCACCCGCCATGGGTCGATCTGCGTCCGGGTGTATTCGGCGTCGTAGCTATCGCCGAAGACATCGATCGCCGCGCCAGCCCGGCGTGCGATCGCGATCGCGTCGGCGGCTCCCTTCTCCGGGCTGAACCTGCCGGCGAACACCACGCCGGGTCCCGCGGTCGGCGAGAAGCCGATCTGCCGCGTCGGGATGTACGGCGGCAGAATCGCCTCGACCGGGACGAACCGACGCCACGCCATCGCCTGGCTGACTGATACACACGCCACCACCGCCCGCCAGCCGCGCTGCATGGCCTGGCGCATCGCGCCGGCGACCGTCGCCTCTGGTGGCAGGTGGACCGTATGCACGACGGGCGCGCTCAAACCTGATGCCAGACTGACCGCCGGCGCGTCGAACGCGTGGTTGTGGACCACGTCATATCCGCCCGCGCGAACCCGGTCGTAGACACGGGCAAACGCCCGCTCGGCAACGGTCGAGTCGGCAGCCGCTCCAAGCTCAGGACGGTAGAGCGTGGCCGCCAGTTGGCGGTGGCTGACGCCAGTGTCGATCACCTCGACGCCCTGCACCGCCGATCCTGAGGCGGCATACAGGTGGACGTCGTAGCCTCGATGGACGAGCCCGCGGGCGAGTTCGGACACGAAGGCTTGGGAGCCGCCTCGCTGCGGCTCCCGGATCGGGCTTACGAGCGGGGCGACGATCGCCAGCTTCACCGCGCCATCACCTTGAAGGCGACATCACGCGGGGGGTTGACGCCCAACGTCTCGAACGACACGCACCGCCGACCGGCGCGGCGTACCTCTGCTGCCGCGTCGGGAAAAAAGATCTCCGTGAGTTCGATCGCCTCGTCAGGGCTCTCGAACTCGACGAACATCTCATCCTCGCCGAAGCTGACGTACTGATAGCCGTGGGCGGAAAGCCAGCTCAGCTGATTCGGCCAGACAATCGCCACAAGGCCACCGGGGGTACAGACCCGCTCCATCTCAGCCAGGCCGGTCTCGCCACCGTGTCCGGCCTCAGGCGTGAACGCCGAGCAGGCAACCACCAGATCGGCCCAACCATCGGGCAGCGGCAGGTCATCGAAGAAACCATCAACCACGCGCGCGCGGTCGCCGTGGTCCGCCCGCGCGAGCCTTTGCCTCAGGAGGTCGCGCAATGACGCCGCAGGTTCTACGGCTACGATCTCGCCGGCGCGGCCCAGCAGCTCCAGCGTCAACCGGCCAGTGCCGGCACCCACCTCGACGATCCGCTCGATCCCGCGGGGGAGCCACTCGAGCACGGCGCCGTGAATCCGCTCGGCGCTGGCCAGACGGTCGTACAGCTCGGGCTCCAGTCTGTACAGCAGCTCCCAGGCGAGGGCGAGCTCGGCTTGCGGGTCGGCTCGGTCGGCGATGAACCGCCGCGCCTCATCCGCGGTGAGCACCTTCAGATCCGCGACCGAGTAGCGGCCGCGCAAGTCGCGCGCGGCGCCCGGCGCCGCCTCAGCAGCGTTCACCGACCTCGACCCAGTTCTTGTCCGTCTCCCACAGCCGTAGTGTGTGAAGCGAGCCGGCGGGGAGTTCCGAACGCAACCTCTCCCAAAATGCCACGGCCAGGTTCTCCGCGGTCGGGATGAGGCCGTCGAGCCAAGGCACGTCGGTATTCAGATTGCGGTGATCGACGTCCTCGATGATCCGCCTCGATATGAGGTCCGAGAGTTGCTTGAGGTCCAGCACATACCCCGTCGCCTGGTCGATCTCACCCGCCACCACCACCTCGAGCACATAGTTGTGCCCATGGAGGTTGGCGCACTTCCCATACAGCCGCTGGTTCTCGGCATCGCCCAAGCCAGGATCTCGCAGTTGGTGGGCCGCGTTGAACGTCTCACGCCGACTGACCAGGACGGTCGCCGAGCTGGCCACCGCTCCGCCGTCTGCGATCGCCGTTCGTGCTTCATTGAAATCGCGATGGGCCACCAGAACCTCCAGACATGATCGTCGGCAACGATCGGACCAGACGACGATACCGCCACTTAGGCTGGCGGTTCACACGTTTCGACATCGACAGCCGACCATTGGAGGGACCAGCGTATGGGCACGATCACTACGACCGATGGCACGGAGATCTTCTTCAAGGACTGGGGCTCGGGCCAAGCGATCGTGTTCAGCCATGGCTGGCCGCTTTCGAGCGACGATTGGGACACCCAAATGCTGTTCTTCCTGGAGCACGGCTACCGCGTCATCGCCCATGACCGGCGCGGACACGGACGCTCGACGCAGACGAGCGGCGGTCATGACATGGACCACTATGCCGACGACCTGGCAGCCGTTACGGCGCATCTCGATCTTCACGACGCCGTGCATGTCGGGCACTCCACCGGCGGTGGCGAGGTCGTTCACTACATCGCCCCGACACGGTGAGAGTCGGGTGGCGAAAGCGGTATTGATCAGTGCGGTGCCGCCGCTGATGGTGCAGACCGACTCCAACCCCGGCGGCCTGCCCATGAGCGTGTTCGATGACCTCCAGGCCCAGCTCGCCGCCAACCGGTCCCAGTTCTACCGCGCTCTGCCGTCGGGGCCCTTCTACGGCTTCAATCGACCCGGTGTGGAACCCTCGGAAGCGATCATCGAGAACTGGTGGCGCCAAGGGATGATGGGCGGAGCCAAGGCACATTACGACGGGATCGTTGCCTTCTCGCAGACCGACTTCACCGAGGACCTCAAGAAGATCACGGTGCCGGTCCTGGTCATGCACGGTGATGATGACCAGATCGTCCCGTATGCCGACTCCGGACCACTATCCGCGGAGCTCGTGCAGAACGGGACGCTCAAGACCTACAAGGGATTCCCGCACGGCATGCCGACCACTCAGGCCGAAACGATCAACGCCGACCTGCTGGCCTTCTTACAGTCCTGAGCGACTCCGACGAGGCCGCAGCCGCGCGTCGTCAGGGTTTGACGAATCGCTGGACGAAGCTCAGAGCGGTGTCGGCGACTTCACGCCAGCCGCCGTCGATCGTGAGGGAGTGGCCGCGGTTGGGGATCTTGACGATTTCGGTCACACCTTCGTTGCGCTGTTGGCGCTTGAACGAGGCGTTGGCGATCGCCCACGGAACGGTGTTGTCCTTCTCGCCGTCGATGATCAGCAGCGGCCCGCGGCCGGGGTTCTTGGTGTCCACCTTGGCTTCGGTCCAGGGGTTGAGGTTCGCGCTTGCAGCCTGGAACAGCGGCTTGCCCGACGCCGGCACGGCGAACGTCTCATACAGCGTCTTTGCCTCGTCTTCGCTGACCGCGTTGGCGAACGCGAAGCGGAACTGCTCGTACGTGAGCGGCACGGCGCGGTTGCGGTTGGCCGGTTTGCCGAGGACGGGCGACGCGGACTTGAGCGAGGAGATTGGCAATGGCAGCACGCCGCGGAAGGGCGCTGGATCGATCGCCACCGACGCTGCCGCCGTGATCGTCGCCATCAGATCCTCGCTTCGCTTGGTTTCAACACAGCGGTGCTGCCCCGCCGCAACTCGTCTGGCGTCGGTGCCATCGCGCGTCTCACCGATCCGACCGCGCAGCATCCCACACGTCGATGAGATGCACCTCGACTCGCGTGCCAGCCCGGCTTCGATATCGCGAGCGAGGGAGGTGACCTGGCTGCCGCGGAGGTTCTCGGCGATGTTGATGCGCGCGAGCACCCATACCTGTTCGGGGCCGACGTAGGTCACCAGGAGCTAGCGAACGTCGGTGACGCCGTCGTAGGCGAGCAGCAGGCTTCGCACTCGCCAGTGGGTGAAGTGATGGCCACCCGGAAGACGCCGTTGAAGTCTCTATAGCCGCCGGCGGGTCGAACTGGGCGGGACGCCATGGCTAGCGTTATCGGCCACACGAGAGTCGATTATCGGCCACACCAGATGATATTATCGGCCACACGATGGCGACAGACTCGCTACGCGCCCTGGCTCGCAACTTGGACGTGCCCGAGCGGACGTTGCGTCGTGCGGCGGCGGAGGGTTTGCTCCGCGGCGAGCGGTTGAGCGAGCGACGGTTCCGCACGACGCTCCGGGAGGAGGCGTATCTGCGCTCGCATTGGTCGTTGCTGAGCTTGTTGCGGGCGGGGCTGCGTACGGAGCCTAACGTGCGGGCCGCTGTGTTGTTCGGGTCTGCTGCGGTGGGTCGCGAGGCTGAGCACTCTGATCTTGATCTGCTCGTGTGGTTGCGCGAGCGTGATCAGTTGGCGGTGGCAAGCTTGGCTGGAAGGCTTGGCGCTCGGGTGGGTAGGGATGTGCAGCTGGTGCGGATCGAGGACGCAGAGCGATCGCCGGCGTTGATGGCGGACGTGCTGGTTGACGGGCGGGTGCTGGTGGATCGCGACGGGCTGTGGCGGGCAGTGAAGGCGGCTGAGGATTCGTGGCGGCGGCGGGCGGCGGCCAAGGCTTCGCTTGTGGACGCGATGCCTGATCTGGAGCTTTCGTAGGTGCCGCCGTCACCTCCTCCACCGCCGTTAGAGGCGAGGGATCCTGACCGGGCCCGGGTGCTGAAGGCGAAGATCCGCGATCGGGTCAGCGACGTGCGCCGGCATCTGATCGCGTTGCGCACAGCGATGGCGGACTTTGGGGAGGACTTCGACCTGCACGCGTTCCAGCGCGCATACGCCTCAGATGATCCGATTGAGCTCAACCGTGTCAAGGCCGTCGAGCGTGGCGTCGACCAGCTGTACAACTACATTGCCGAACTGGCCGCGCTCGGGCGCAAATCATCACCGCCGAGTTCGTGGCCTTCTATGACGCCTACCGCGATTGGATCGCCCGCGGGTTCAGCTCGACACGACCCCGCGAGGGAGTCCGCCGCGGCACTAGGATTACTGAGTGACCTCTGAGGGCGTGGTCTGCGCGAGCTGCGGCGAGCAGCTGGGACCGGGAGCGAAGTTCTGTATGGAGTGTGGCGCCGCCCAGCAGCTGTCCTGCCCTGGCTGCGGCACGGGTGTCCAGCCCGCTCAGAAGTTCTGCATGGAATGCGGGACGGCGTTGGCTGCCGTGTCGTCGCCCATAAGCACGCCTGCCTTGTCGCCTGGGGGTGTGCGTGCGGAGCGCCGGCTCGTCTCGGTGCTCTTTGCCGATCTCGTCGGGTTCACGACGTTGTCGGAGCGTCGGGATCCCGAGGAGGTCCGCGAGCTGCTGTCGCGGTATTTCGATCGGTGTCGGACGCTGATCGAACAGTTTGGCGGAACGGTGGAGAAGTTCATCGGTGACGCTGTGATGGCGGTGTGGGGCTCGCCGGTGGCGCGTGAGGACGATGCCGAGCGCGCGGTGCGCGCCGCAATCTCGCTGACCAATGCGGTCACGGTGCTGGGCGAGGAGGTGGGCCGGCCGGAGTTGCGAGTCCGAGCAGGGGTGCTGACTGGCAACGCCGCGGTGGATGTTGGTGCCGAGCGAGAGGGCATGGTGCTCGGCGACACCGTCAACGCCGCCTCACGACTTCAGTCGATTGCCGCTCCGGGCACCGTCCTGGTAGACGACGTCACCCGCCGGGCCAGCGAGGCAGCGATCGAGTACGAGGACACCGGCACGCACGAGGTGAAGGGACGCGAGCAGCCGATCCACGCCTGGACCGCCCTGCGAGTGGTGGCGGGGGTGGGCGGAGCCCGTCGTGGCGCGGGTCTGGAGGCGCCATTTGTGGGACGCGAGCGCGAGCTACAGACGATCGTCGACGTCGCCGACGACAGCATCGCTCGACGCGCCGCGCGGCTCGTCACGGTCACCGGGGACGCCGGGGCCGGCAAGTCTCGGCTTCTGTGGGAGTTCTTCAAGTACATGGACGGGATCGAGGAGGTGCGCTGGTGGCATCAGGGACGGTGCCTGTCCTACGGCGAGGGCGTCTCCTATTGGGCACTTGCCGAAATGGTGCGCGCGCGTGCGGGAATCCTCGATGAGGACGACGTGACGGCCGAGGCTGAAAAACTGCAGGCGACAATCGAGCAATTCGTCAGCGACGAACGCGAGCGGCGCCTGGTGCAGCCGCGACTCGCGCAACTGCTTGGGCTCGAGCAACGCAGCGGCGGCGAGGCAGCCGACCTGTTCTCCGGTTGGCGGCTGTTCTTCGAGCGAATGGCCGACGCCGCGCCAGTGGTGCTGGCCTTCGAGGACCTCCAGTGGGCGGACAGCGGATTGCTCGACTTCATCGACTACCTGCTCGAGTGGTCAGCGCATTACCCGATCTTCATCCTGGCGCTGGCGCGACCCGAGCTCGAGGAGCGTCGCGAGAGCTGGGGCACGGCGATCCGACTCGGCCGTCTGGCGGATCAGTCCATGCAACGCCTGCTCGAGGGCCTGGTACCTGGCTTGCCGGCCGATCTCACGGCACGGATCCTGAAGCGGGCGGAGGGGGTGCCGCTGTACGGCGTCGAAACCGTGCGCATGTTGCTGGACCGTGGCGTGCTCGCCCAGGAAGGGAGCCGGTATGTCGTCGCTGGCGACGTCGAGGACTTGGAGGTGCCGGAGACACTCCAGGCGCTCGCGGCGGCTAGGCTCGACAACTTGGCGGCGAGCGAGCGGGCACTGCTGCAAGACGCCGCGGTGCTGGGTAGCTCGTTCACCACCGCCGCCGTCGCGGCCGTGTCTGAGCAGCGGGAAACCGATGTGCGCGACCTGCTCGACTCGCTCGTCGTTAAGCAGGTGCTCGGCCGTGACGACGACCCGCGGTCCTCCGAGCCGGGGCAGTACCACTTCCTGCAAGGCCTTCTGCGGACGATCTCGCTATCCACGTTGTCCCGCCGCGATCGCAAGGCCCGCCATTTGGCAGCTGCCCGCCACCTTGAGCAGGCTTGGGGTGCGGATGCGGGTGACATCGCCGAGGTGCTGGCCAGCCATTACGTCGACGCCGTCGCCGCTGAGCCAGAAGCTCCCGATGTGCCAGCGATCCGTCGCCGGGCGCGGGAGACGCTGGTGGCCGGCGCGCGGCGGGCGAGCGCGCTGGCGTTGGGTGCGGAGGCCAGGACGCTATTCCAGCGTGCGGCTGCGCTGTCGGAGACCGAGGCTGACCGCGCCCTGACGCTGGCAGAGGCGGGTGCGGCCGCTGCCCGCAGCGATCGGGAATCGGGATCCGAGCTTCTGGAGGAGGCTATTAGCGTCCTCGAGGCTGCCGGCCAGCGGGAGGAGGCCGGGCTGACCCGAATGCGCTTGGCTGATGTCCTCATCGGGCTCAATCGCCTGGAGCAGGCGAGCGAACTGCTTGCGGTTGCCGAGCCAGCCCTTCGCGATCCTGCGCACATCGCCGAGGTGGCGGCTCGCCGGGGACATGTGGCGTTCTTGCTGGGCGACTACGAACTGACGCGCAACCAATCGGAACTCGCCTTGTCGATCGCCGATCCTCGCCGCCTTGCGCCAGTGATCGCCGAGGCGGCCATGAACAAGGCCGTCGCGCTGGACTATGACGGCCGTCAGAGCGAGGCGGGCGCGTTGATGACTCTCGCCCTTGACATTGCGGGCGCAGCCGATTTGCCGGAGATCGCGATGCGCGCGTACTACAACCTGGCCGACTACCACTGCCTGATGGCCAACATCGACGGTGCGGTCACCCATATCGATCGCGGTCTCGCATTGGCCCGAGAGCGCGGAAGCCGCGCCTGGGAGCGCGATCTGATCGGCCAGAGTGTCCAGATCGACCTGATCCGCGGAGAGTGGGAGCGGGCGTTGGCCGCCACACAGTCGCTCGACGTCCCGGGAGCCGAGGAGAGCCGTCGCGTCGCAATGTCGTTTCTGCCGACGATTTACGCCGCTCGTGGCGAGCTCACGGCGCTCGAGGCGGCGCTCGCGGTGATCCCGCCGCCGTCGGACTGGAAGGAACTTCGGATGATCGAGACGATGGCGCAGGCGGTGGCGCTCCAGGCGACGGGCCAGTGTGCGGCCGCGGCAGTGCGTGTGGCCGCGATCGCCGATGACCTGGCGCACATCACCACCGTCGCCGTTGCCGCCTTCCTGGAGGACGCAGTTGACATCCTCCTAGCGGACGGACGCCGCGACACAGCCGCCAAGCTGACCGGCGGCGATATTCCCGGACAGCCGCTGTTGGCGCCTCAGCGGCTACTGGTCAAGGCGATGCTTTACGTCGACGCCGGCGAGGACGAGCGCGCCGAAGTCGCATTCCGTGACTCGCTCGCCGCCCTGCGAATCATCGACGCGCCGTTCATGCGCGCCCGATGTCTGCACCGACTGGCGGGCGTACTGCTGCGTCAGGGCGCCGAGGCGGAGGCACCCGAGCTGCTGCGCGAGGCCGAAGAGCTGTTCAGTCGGCTGGGCGCCACCGTTTGTACGGAGCGCGTTCAAGCACTCATGCTTGAGGTCGCTGCATGACCACGCTGGGCAGGCAGACCGAGCATCGCGCTGCGGGCTGGAGGTGGGAACGTCTACTCGGCCCGTCACTTCGGGAGTTCGTCCGCCCGCTCACTTAGCCGGTGGCCGAGGGCGCGTTGGGGCTGTCCTCGCCGGCCGGGAAGCGGCTGGCTGAGAACGGCGTCAAGAGGTCCGTCGCCGTCTGGCCAGGCGTGGGCGTTGCTCCGCCGCTCACAACCGCGGCTACGAGGTCGGCGCTGTACGGGGCAAGTGTGAGGCCGGAGGGTCCGAAGCCTGTGGCGAGATACAGCCCATCGTGTCCCGGGAGCGCGCCGAGGATCGGCATTCCGTCCGCGCTGGCCGGACGGAAGCCGACTCGTATCTCGTGGAGCGTCGCTGCGGCGAGGCCGGGGGCGATGCCGAGCGCGCGGTTCAAGACCTCATTGGCTCCGCCTGCCGTGACCCGGTAGTCGAACCCCGAGCCATCCTCGCGTGTCGCCCCGACCACGACCCGCGTGGGCGGGAAGCAGACGACGTAATCAGACCCGTGGCCGCTCACGACCGGAAAGGAGGCCGTCCCGGTGCTGGGGAGCGTGAGGTGAATGATCTGACCGCGCTGCGGGGCAACGGGTGGGGCGGCGCCGAGTGGCGCGAGCAGCTCGGGAGTCCAGGCGCCAGCCGCGACGATGACGGCCGCCGCCTCGATCCGCTGGCCGTCAATCTCGACGACCGGGACCGCCGCATCGCCGCTCGACTCGAGGCGGGCCGTCCCGGCGACGAGGCGGGCTCCGCGCCGACGGGCGGCTCGCCGAAGGGCGTCTCGGAGGAGGCGGCCGTCGACGCGAGCGACCTTGCTCGTGTGGACGGCCCCCAGCCCCTCGGCCAGGGGAGGAAAGAGCCGGCGCGCCTCGGCGGGGGCGAGAATCTCGATCTCGCCGACGGGCGCGTCCGGCCAACGCTCGTTCTCCTCCGAGAGCCTTGCCGCGATCCCGGCCAGGCGAGTGGGTGCATCGCCGCCCGGAGCGACGATGATCTCCCCGACCACGGCGTACCCGAGATGCTCTTCACCGTCCTCGGCAAGGCGCGAAACGAGGGTGCCGTAGTAGCGGGTTGACTCCCGGAACAGTCGCGTCCAGTGGTACGGGAGCCCACGCATGCCCGCGTGCGAGATGATGCCGGCCCCGGCGGCTGTGGCTTGTCCCTGGTGGCCGGCATCGACGAGGGTAACCCCGACTCCGTCCCGGGCCAGGCGGTAGGCGGCCGCTGCGCCCGAGATGCCCCCGCCCACCACGACCACGTCACTCCTCACCCAACCATCATGGCGGACCAGCGACCCACCGGACGCTCCTGGGGGTTGATCGACGGTCATCTGTGCGATCCGGCCTCTGAGCGGGAGCGAGCGCGATCCGGGGTCGGGTCTTGCCCGTTCGTCGATGTTGTGGTACTCCTTGACGATGAAGCGACGGCTGTGGATGCTCGTCGTGGGGTCTGTTTGGGGTGCGATTGCAATCTGGGCCGCGGTACCGGCGAGCGCGACCGCGCACGTGCGGAAGTACTTCGTCTATCGCGTGTACCACACGTGTGCGAATGGCGGTTGTGGACTGCACGTGCGCAAGGGCCCCGGCTACACGCATTACGCCTCGGTGGGGCTGCTCCACGACGGGCAGAAGGTCAAAATCGTCTGCCAGGCCGTGGGGGAGCCGGTATCAGGGCTGGGCGGGACCTCGTCTGATGTGTGGGACCGGTTGACCAACGGTCGCTGGGTGGCCGACTACTACGTGGATACGCCTGGGATCGAGGGCGCGTTCAGTCCGCCGATACCGCGTTGTGGCGTGGGTCGGGCTTACCTGACGACCCTGTGCGATCCGACCGCCTATCGACCGCAGCGGTTGACACTCAACTGCTTCCCGAGTCCCGAGCCCGAGCAAGAGTTCGTGCGCGCGATTCGGTGGTCGAGTTATGGAGGCCCGGTGGCCCGGGGGAGGGCTACGCTTTACGTCTGCTCGCTGACCTGCTCGGCCAGCGAGAGCCGTTATCGCGCCCAGGTGGTACTCCGACGTCCGCGCCACTGCTCGATCTGGCGTGTGAACCAGTACAGCGAGGCGGTCGTCAGCGCCAAGCACGCTCCGCCGGGCTGGAAGCGCGGAGTCTCGCTGGATCCGTTCTGCGGTGTAAGGCGGGAGCCGGCCCTGTCGTACAGATCACAGGACCGACACATCGAGACGCTCACCCCATGGCTCGGGGGCCACGTGGCCGTCCTGGTGGAGGGCGGCGTGGGCCGCAACGCTAGCGTGATGACGAAGCTGGTAGGGGCGCTTGATCGAGCGTGGAGCTACTACGCGGCGAGCACCGGCCGAGTTCCGGCGGCGGACGTGTACACGCTCAACGGCCGCGACGAGATCGCCGAGGTGTCCAGCGTCAACCCGCCGCACAGCTGCGGTGGCGCGGCCTGCTCGTATGTCGGTATGAACGGAACCGAGATCTTGAGACGGTATTTCGAGTATGGCTACGACGAGGTTGCCAAGCACAATCTGTACGACCAGGCACTGTTTTACGAGCTGGGTCGGAGTTTCTGGTTCTGGGGCCCGCAGCTGCAATTCAAGTCGCCCGACCAGGATCCCGTCGTCACGGGATTTGCCGTGTGGATGCGGTTCCGCTCGATGTCCGCGGCCGGCGTCAAGGGAGCGCCGTACAACGGGACGACCCCGTTCCCGGCGTTCCAATCCGAGGTCGCGAGCCTGGCTTCCCTGTACGAGGGCAATCCGTCGCTCACATTCGCCGGCACGCTCGCGCAGGACAGATCCCCGGATCCGAAATTCGGCGGCGGAACCGATTTCTGGGCCTCGTTGATGATGCAGCTCGCTACGCGGCATGGGGGAGACACGTTCGTGAACCGGTTCTGGCGCGCCGCGAGCCGGGAGCCTGGCGCGAACTCAACCGCGGGAGCCGTCACCAATTGGGAACGCGCCGCCAGCCATGCCGCGTGCGTTGATCTCAGCGCTGTCTTCTACGTTCGCTGGGGGTTGCCCCGTCCAGATGGCAGCGTCGCGCCCAGGCCCCGTGCGGACACCGTCCGCGAGCCGCGCGGCCATTGCGGGACCGGCTAGGCCCACTCGCAATCGCGAGCTTCAAAAGCCCGAAGAGGTGATGTTGCGCGGCCGCGGCTATGTTCTTAGCGATGAATGGACCACCGGACGCGGTGGACTTGCTGGGCGCGGCCGCGCCGCACCTCGTGCCCGAGCGGGTTGTCGAGATCGCGTCGAAGGCAGCCGGGTGCCCGGTCGCGGCCTACGTGTTGGATGTGGAGGGGCTGTTCGCGCTACGGCTGGCCGGTGATGCGGAGCGGTTTCCCGCGCGGATCCGCACACCGGTCGGGGTCGGGCCGGAAGTCATTCCGGAGGCTTTACCTCGGTTGCGGGGTCTGGTGGCAGATCGCGTCGGGCCGAGCACGCTGTGGCCGCTGTCGGTGCGCGACCGGGTGATGGGCTTTTTGCTGGCTCGTGACCGGCCGGCGGTTGATCTGGGCGTATTTGCCGGGCAGGCGGCGTTGGCGTTGGAGCTGGCCTCGGGTTACACCGATGCGCTGCATGCGGTCCGTCGCCGCAAGGACACCAAGCCCGCGGCCGAGATTCAACAGAATCTGCTGCCGCCGCGGCTCGCGCGCGTGGACGGAGCCGATGTCGCCGGGGGTGTGCTTCCCGGCTATGACGTCGGTGGCGACTTCTTTGATTACGCTGGCAACGCGGATGGCTTGTGGCTGGTGGTCGCGGACGCCACCGGCAAGGGTGACTCGGCCGCGGCGCTTTCCTCGCTGGCGGTCGGTGCGCTGCGCGCTGCGCGTCGCGCCGGTGCTGGATTGCAAGAAGCTGCACGGCTGACCGACGAGGCGATCATCGGACTTGACATGCGGCGTTACCTGACGGCGGTCCTGGCGGCATGGGACGTGGCTGGGCACAAGCTTCGCTGGATCAACTGCGGTCATCCCACGCCCCTGGTCCTGCGCAACGACGGACGTATCGAGGAGCTCGACGGTGAGCGGACCTATCCGCTGGGCCTGCGGTTCACGGAGCGCGCGTTTCCCGTCCTCAGCTGTCTCGTGCAGCCGGGGGATCGCGTCCTGCTGTACTCCGATGGGGTAACCGAGCGTCGCACCGACGATGGCGGGCGCATCGGCGAGAGTGGGTTGCGCACGATCTTGGCGGAGCTGGGCCCACGGTCGGCGGCAATGACGGTACGTGGTCTCCAGGATGCCGTGATCGGCGTGTCCTCAGCTCCGCTACGCGACGATGCCACGTTGCTTGTCATGGCTCCCCGCAATTGACGCGATCTATCGCTGCGCCTGAACTGGCAATGGGAGATCCTGGGTAGCTTGAGGTCGTGGACGAGCGGATAGGTGGGTCGATAACGACCGTTCTCGACGACGCGGCGATCCTGACCGTAACCGGTGAGCTCGATTTCGCGCTTTGCGTCAAGCTGGCCCCTGAGCTCAATGCCGCGCTGCGCTCCCCGGTGCGGGCCGTCGTCATCGACCTAGAAGGCGTCTCGTTGGTGGATTCCTCCGGGATCGCCCTGCTGATAAACGCCTTCCGCAGGCTGGATCACGCCGGACGCCAGCTCGCTATTGCCTGCCCGATGGGACCGCAGCGTCGAGTATTCGAGTTGACCGCGCTCGATCGCCAGCTGCCGATGTATGAGACCCGAAGAGCTGCGCTGGCTGCCATCGGCGCCGCCTGACCGCCACGGTTATATACGACGGGCAGGGGTCCGATCCGCTTCTTGTGTCGGACGCTGCGGTGGGTTCAAGTGATTCGCAGCGTGATTACCGATCCACACGCGCACGACTCGGCGCGCTTGCGATTCCTTGGGCGACGATCCGGTGCGCCGGGGCGAGTGGCGGGATATGTCGGGCCGCTCAAATGGGCGCTGGTGCTGGGCGCTACGATTGGGGAAGCGCACCTTCGTGGGGCCTCTCCCTCTCTCTCAGCCCAGCGGTGGTCTTCTCTAGGAGAAGAGTTGGGAACGAGGCTGGCATGAGCATCTCAGGGCCTATGTTGTCGGGCCGGCAGCAGTTGACGGCGATCTCCCGCTCGATGGCCGGTTTGCAGCGCGAGCACTATGGTCGCGAGTCGACCAAGGTCAACGCGTATGCGATCAAGGACATGATCGTGGTGGTAATGCGGTTGAAACACCGCACGCCGCTTGAGAAGTCAATGGTGGCTGGGGGCAAATCTGAGCGCGTACTCGCCCTGCGCGCGGATTTCGCTCGCGTGATGGCCGGGCGCTACACGCACACAGTCGAGCAGGTCACCGGACGAACCGTCGTCGCGTTGCTCTCGCAGGCACATGTCGACCCCGACATCATTGTCGAGGCGTTCTTCCTCGACCGACGGTTCGGGTCAAGGGTCGCCGAGGGCCTGGCTGAGGTAATCGACCTCCCGGAGGCGGTCGACGCCGTCCGCGACGGGCGTGAGCGGCTCGATTGACGCCTCGCACCAACCTGGTGCGGTCCAGGAACGCGCCGCCTTCACCGCGGTGGGCGGCTCGCCAACGCATCGCCGACCGCCCATCACCTGCATCTTCGCGCCGCCCTCCTGATCGAGTCCACGCTCACCGCGATCGATCAGGTAAGGGTTAGGCGTGTCAATCGCATGGGGTTGCCGGAAGCGGCCCACGGCCTCATAGTTCGACTGTCACAACCTTCCGTGTATGGCTTCCCATCGACCTTGCCACCGAAGGAGAAACGGAGACGGCAAATGAGTAGCTGCACCCACCTGGACACCATCACGGTGCTCGAACTACCTGAGAGCGTCGAGGGCTGCGAGGAATGCCTACGGGACGGCGGCGTCTGGCTACACCTGCGTATCTGCCTCGAATGCGGACACGTCGGCTGCTGCGACGACTCGCCCAACCGGCACGCGACCGCCCACTATCACTCGAGCGGGCATCCGCTTATCCGCTCGCTCGAGCCGGGCGAGGAATGGAGCTGGTGCTACATCGACGAGGCCGGAATGCTGATCGAGGCCATCCACGGGCACACCCGCATCCCGCCGTCGCCGATGCTCGCCGGGTGATCCGTGATGCCGGCCGATCGCCCTCCGGTAAATCTCGGCCTTCCTGACCCGAGTAGCTCACCGGATGGGGGGAGGTGTTCCTTCGGCGCTGGCGAGCAGGCTGGGGTCCCATTCGCACACGGTGCAGGCGTGGTGGAAGGCCGAGCGCGCGAAGTCCAGCGCGGCTCGGTGTGGGTCGGCTCTGGAGCAGGCGTCGTCCCAATCGAGGACGTATTCGCCGAGCGCATCGTCCCAGCGCCCCGTGGGTGAGGCGAGTTGAGCGCCGGCGAACCCGCTTGGGGCTGGATGCGCATAGGCGTAGAACGCGGCCTTGGCGTAGCGCGGATCCCCCGGCCACCAGCCCACCGCGACCTCCTGGGCGTCCATCGCGTTGCGCATGATGAAGTCGGCTGATGGCGGATCGGCCGGCGAGCCGGAGAACAGGTTCACCGCGAGATCGAAAGAACCCCACCAGGCGTTGACCGGCGTCGAACGTCCCCGATACGGCGCTCGGAAAGCGGCGAGGACGAGCGCGGCGCGGGTGGCGGCGGCGAAGTACGAAGCGACCGCCTCGGCATCATAGGTCGCGTGCTCGTCGTCCTCATCGAGCGGCACGCTCCACCACACCTCCTGGGGAGTCGGGTCGATCTCTGGCGGGCCTCCTAACGAACGGGCCCCACCGACGAGCTCTCGCGTGACCTCGCCAACCGGACGGTTCGGCGTCAGCGCCACGCGTTGCGTGCGGCCGTCGCTGTGCTCGACGAACGCCTCGTGCATGCGTAGATCCAGCCCGGCGACGAACGCGCCGGAGCGGTCAGACGCCCTGAGCGGGAGCGTTTCCCAGCCGCGGGCGGTCAGTCGCAGAGCGGCGTGTTGGAGCTGGGGCTCGGGCGGTGCCAGCGCTACCGCCAGCTTGCCGAGAACCTGCGTGTGCGCGTGCAGCGTGTCGCACGTCGCGCTCCATTCTGTGTAGTTGAGCGTCATGGGTCACCGCCAGTCTCGGGTTTGCATCGACTGAGTGATTCTGCAGCTCCGGCTCGGACTGCGCGCGGACCTGCCGAAACGTCGCGATCCCCGCAGTCCTTCGCTCCGGGGCCGGCGAGAGCGGTAGGCGAGATTCGTGCTAGCTGACCTTTACGATGCCCGAGTGGCCTGCAACGAGCTTGTACTGCTTGCGGGCGAGCACCTTAGCGGGGTGGTAACCGAAGGGCTTGCAGGATGACGGACACGGCGGGTAGTAGAACAGGTACGCGCAGTAGTACTGCGTGGTGTTCGGTTCAATCAGCCCCGGATGGGTGCTATAGCCCTGAAGAACGAAATGACCTTTGTGGACGGGAACGTTCTGATCGGCTGTGTGCTCGTAAGTGACTTTCTTCGGGCACGGGTGACTGAGCACGTCCAGCGTGACCTCGGCCGTCCTGAAGCCGCGGGGATCGCGGGGATAATTACGCGCAGAGTTGCCGGAGATCTTGTAGTGGAACGTCTTTCCGACCGTAATGGTCGGGAACGTGATCTTGATGCCGTTTCCGGCAGCCAGCGCGCTGGCTGCTAGGCCTCCGGCGGCGATCAACAACACTGCCAGCGCAATCCGGATCCTCCTGAAGGGCATCCCATCGAGATCGTACTACGCGACACACTGCTCGGGCGAATCTCGCCCGGGCGGGAATCAACGTGCAGGCAGCTGCGCGAGGACTTCGTGTAGGACGGCGATGTCTCGGTGTTCGTTGCCGAGGCGCTTTGCCTGGGCGAGTATCTCGTCGGCGACCGCTGCAGACGGAAGCGGCGTCACGAGCTGGTCGCCCGCCTGGCGCGCCAGCCGGATGTCCTTGTGCATGAGTTCGACGTCGAACCAGGTTTCGTCGGGTTTGTCGAGGACCAGAGGAACTCGGGCCTTGAGCATCGGCGAGCCAATTGCGCTCTCGGTCATGACCTCTGCGGCGCGGTGAGGGTCGATTCCGTCGCGTTCGGCGAGCAGAAGCCCCTCGGAGAACGCGAGCATCTGGGCGGCGAGGCTTATGTTGATCGCGAGCTTGAGCACGAGCCCGTGACCGTTCTGTCCGACGTGCTCGGGCGTTCCAAGCACGCGCAACACTGGCTCGACGCGCCGGTACGCGTCCTCGTCACCACCGACCATGATCGTGAGCGTTCCGGTCTTGATCTGCGGGATGCTCCCGGACACGGGAGCATCGAGCATCTGTGCCCCGCGACCCTCGTCCCGCACGCGTGCCGCGAGCTTGCGGCTCGTGCCCGCGCTGATTGTGCTGAGGTCGGCCCAGATCTTGCCTTCACCTAGGCCGGCGAGGAGGCCGTCAGGTCCGGTTGCGACCGCCTCGACGACTTGGTCGTTCGGAAGCGACGTCATGACGATTTCGACCTTCGCGGCGAGGTCTCGGGGCGTGTCCACCCATCGCAGCCCTTGGTCGATGAGCCACTGTGCACCGTCGCGATTGCGCGCCTCGCCGTAAACGGTGTAGCCGGCGGCGAGGTAGCGGGCGGCCATGTTGCCGCCCATCTTCCCGAGGCCGATGAAGCCGATCGTTTGCATCGTTACTGCGCTCCTTCGATCGTGGTGATGTCCTCTTGGCTGAGCTCGAGCCTCGCGGCCTCGACGAGGAGACTGACATGTTCGGGTGAGCGGTACAGGTCGATCGCGTCGACGCCGAGCCGTTCGAGGCGGGCTTGCGCCTCGCGCAGGATCGAGTCGCGCTTGAGGTTGTGCACGACGCGGCGGCCCCGGCCCTCGAGCAGCGAGGCCTTGGTGGACAACCCACCGGCCGTCTATCCGGGTGCGCAGGATGTTCCCTTCGCGCCGGTGGTCTATCGTGATCCCGAGCAGCCATGACCCCAGTGCATCTCAACGATCATCATCGCGACACGATCGAGAAGATCTTCAGCCATTCGTCAAGCGGCAACATCGAATGGCGACAAGTGCTGTCGCTGCTGGACGCGGCCGGCACGACGACCGAGGAGCACAACGGCAAGATCAGGGTCACGCTCGGCCCCGAGACCGAGGTGCTGCGGTCGCCGCACGGCAAGGACATCGACGAACAGACACTCGTCGATCTGAGGCGGATGCTGAGACAGGCAGGATTCGGGCCGCAGGGCGACGCGGCGACCGCTGATCAGCGCTCGCGCGACCACGGCGACGGGCAGTGGGGCGAGCCCACGTAGGCCCGTGTAGTTAGCCGACGATCTTCTCACTCAGTCTTTCTCACTCGGCCACGCAGCGCGACTCGGCGGCAGTCCGCCACGTCCGCGCGCACTCTTTCACTACGACCTGAAGGTTCTACCCTCGGGGTATGACCATCATCAGATGCCAGACGTGTGGTGCGCGCAATCGGGTCGGCCCGATCGACCGTGGCGTCCCGCGGTGTCCGAAGTGCAAGTCGGAGCTAGCATGGCTCGTCGATGCCGACGGCGACACATATGCAGCGGAGACAAGTGCCTCGGTGCCGGTGGTGGTTGACTTCTGGGCATCCTGGTGCGGACCGTGTCGGATGGTCTCGCCCGTTCTCGAGGAGCTCACCCAAAAGCACGCAGGGCATCTCAAAGTGGTCAAGGTCGACGTTGACGCGAACCCCGGGCTCGCAACACGGTTTGGCGCTCGCTCGATCCCGCTGTTGGTTGTGATTCGTGATGGGCACGAGGTCGATCGGATCGTCGGCGCGCTTCCGCGCGCGGCCCTGGAACAGCGGCTTGCGCCCGTGCTCATTGCCTGAGCGTCGACGGCCGACCGCGGCGCGGCGGTCGACGCCTAATGAGCCCCATCCCCGCGCGGCTGGCAACCGATCACACCGTTGTCGTCTCGGACAGCTCGGGCGGTGTCGGGGTTGGGCGCGATCGAACCGTTCGAAGCGCTCGCGGGGAGGCTGATTCCGGAGCCTAGCCGGCCAATATTGAGTGCGCGAACCGCACGGCGAGGGCGCCGTCGCCGACTGCACCCGCCACCCGGTTTGTCGCCCCGGCGCGCACGTCACCCGCCGTAAACACCCCCGGACGGACCGTTTCGAGGAGATGCGGCTCGCGGTCATTCAGCGGCCAGGAAAAGTGCCCGTTGCAGCCCGCTGCTCCACTGCCGCACAAGAGGTACCCCGCCTCGTCGACGGCGAGCATTCCCTGTGCCGCCTCGTTGCACGGGACCGCGCCGATCATGACGAAGACCGCGGTCGCGGCGACCGTCCTGGTGGTGTCGGAGCGGCGGTCGTACAGGCTCACGGACTCGACGGTCGCGGTGCCGTGCACTGCGGCTACTTTGGTCTCGGTCATTACTTCGATGCGGGGCGAGCGCTCGATCCGGTCGATCAAGTAACGCGACATCGTCGAGCTGAGTGCCTCGCCGCGCACCACGACTCGCACGCTGCGCGCCAGCGAGGCCAGGTGTACCGCCGCCTGGCCGGCCGAGTTGCCGCCGCCGACGACGATCACATCCTCGCCCCGGGAGCGCTCGGCGTCGGTGGGCATTGCCGCGTGGTACACACCGGCACCGCGGAAGCGGTCGATGCCCTCGGCGTCGAGCTCCCGCCAGCTTGCTCCCGTCGCCATCACGATCGAGCGGGCGAGCACGTGTTGGCCGTCGTCAAGGTCGACGCGTAGGAGGCCCTCAGGTCCGTCGGCCATCTCGACGACGCGGTGAAAGCTCGATAGCACGGCATCGAACCGACGCGCCTGAAGGGTCGCGTTGCGCGTCAGCTGCGTGCCGGAGATCCCGGTCGCAAAGCCGAGGTAATTCTCGATCCGCGTGCTCATCCCGGCCTGACCGCCGGGCGCCCAGGCCTCCGCCACGAAGGTCCTCAGCCCCTCCGAGCCTCCGTACACGGCGGCGGCGAGGCCCGCTGGGCCACCGCCGAGCACGACCAAATCGAAGCGCTCACCCTCCACCTCAGCTCGTAGGCGCAGTGCCCGCGCGACCTGCGCAGCGGAGGGGTTGCGCATCACGTCGGTCGCATGAACCAGGACGGGCGTCTCGGACCGCGGGATGTCGAGCCACTTCAAAAGCGTCGCGCTCTCCTCGTCGGTGTCGACGTCAAAGAAGCGCACCGGCAGGAGGTTGCGTTCCAGCAAATCGCGGACCTCGAAGGCCCGGCGTGACCCGCGAGGAGCGATGAGTCTCATGACGCCCTGCCCCCTGGCCTCGTGCCATGCCCGCCGCTCCAGCAACGTGGCGAACACGTGCTCGCCGAACTCTGGCCACCGGGCGACCATCTTGCGCAGCTTGGACTGATCGAACTCGATGACGTCCGTCGATTCGACGGCCACGCAAGCGCTGATCGTGGGCTCACCGGTGAACACAGCGATATCACCAATGAAGGTGCGACTGTCGGCTTGGGCGATGAACACATCCTTGCCCGGCTTACGATCGATGAACTCGACCAGCCCCCGCTCGATGACGAAGAACGGCGCGTCGCGAACAGCGTGCTCGTAGAGCACCTCACCGGGCGCCACCGTCCGCCGGTGACCGTGCTTGCCCAACCACGCCAGCTTGGCGTCAGACAGCCGCGGGAAGAGCACCTCATCGCCGAGATCAGGGAACTGCTCGCTGCGCATCACCTGCGTTGTCGCCATGGCACGAGGCTAGCGCCGAGCCCAACCACGACGGCCCAGGCTGCGAGGTAGTCTGGGTTGGACTCAGCTGCTTTGGTCGACGAGGATCAGCGATGGATAGGCCAGTGTTGTTCTGCTACGACGGATCGGACGGGTCAAGGACGGCGTTGACTGCCGCCGCCGAATGGATCAAACCCGCCGATGCCGTGGTGTTGACCGTATGGACGCCCGCGGCGATACAGCTGGCTCGAGCAGGCTCGTTCATCGTCGCCATACCGAATGAGGGCGAGGTCGATGAGCAGGAAGCCGCCTCCGCTCGACAAATCGCCGAGGAGGGCGCGGCACGAGCTCGAACGCGCGGCTACAACGCGATAGCACGAGTCGTCCAGGCGGGCGAATCGGTGGCCAAGACGATTGATGAGGTCGCCGAGGACCTCGACGCCGGACTGATTGTCTGCGGCCAACGCGGACGAGGCGCCATAGGCAGCGCTCTGCTCGGAAGCGTCTCGCACGCACTCGCCGCGCACACCAAGCGGCCAGTGCTCATCTCCCCACAGCACGTGTCGTAGCGCTCACACCTTGCCCGGTGCCATCCCGAGGCTCGAAGTGGTGGCAGTTGCCGATCGCGAAACGGGCGAGCGCGGCCCTGACGGTGGGCACGCGAGCCTTGGCCCGCCCGGGCAGGATAGCCATCGCCAGAAGGAAGCCGAGAGCGAAGATTCCGACCGCCCACCAGAACGCCGTCGTGTAGCCGTGAACTGCTGCGGCGTTAGCCAGGCCGGGGGTGCGGAGGTGACTGGCCGTGTAGCTGGCCACGGCGCTGGCGAAGATCGTGCTCAGCAGGGAGGTGCCGACCGAGCCGCCGACCTGCTGGGAGGTGTTGACCATCGCTGAGGCGACCCCGGCCTCGCTTCCCTCCACGCCCAGAGTCGCGGTCGAGAACGCGGGCGCGAAGATGCATCCCATTCCCACGCCGAGGATTATCAGGCCGGGAAGGACATTGGCGGCGTACTCGGAGTCCGGCGTCAGGCGGGTGAACAGGAACATCCCGATCGCCGCGAGCGTCGTGCCAGCGAGTACCAGCGGCTTGACCCCGGTGTGTTGGATCACGCGGGTCTGCACGGTGGTCGAGGTGACGACCAGAACACCGGTCAGCGGGAGGAACGCGAGTCCGGTGGCGAGCGGCGAAAGGCCGAGCTGCTGCTGCAGGAAGTAGGAGAGAAACAGAAATACGGCAAGGGTGCCCGCGCCGGCCAGCGCGATCGTGGTGTACGCGCCGCCGCGCGCCCGGTCCCAGATGATGTGCAGGGGCAGCAATGGATGCTTGGCTCGGCGCTCGATCAGCACGAAAGCCGTCAGGAGCACGGGGCTGGCGACGAGCGCCACGATCGTGGCCGTGGCAGTCCAGGAGTGGGTCTCGGCGTTCGAGAACCCGAAGACCAGCGCGAACAAGCCCAGCGCTGAGGTGAGAACCCCGGGTATGTCGATCGGATCCCGCTCCGGAGCGCGGTGATTGACCAGCAGGCGCAACGCCACGATCGTCGTCGGCACGGCGATCACAACGTTGACGTACAGGCACCAGCGCCAGGACAAGACTTGGGTTAGCGCGCCGCCGAGTATCAGCCCGAGCGAGGCGCCACCGCCCGCGATCGCACCGAAGATCCCGAACGCTTTGGGCCGGTCAGCAGATCCCTCGAACGTCACCGTCAGCAGCCCCAGCGCCGAGGGCGCGAGCAGTGCGCCGAATGCCCCCTGGAGCGTGCGGGCAGCCACGAGCACGCCGAAGGACTGGGCCAGACCGCCGATCGCCGACGCGATCGAGAACCCGACCAGGCCGGCGATCAGGGTCCACTTGCGTCCGAACAGATCACCGAGCTTGCCACCCAGCAGCAGCAGGCTGCCGAACGCCAGCGCGTACGCCGTGACGATCCACTGCCGGCTCTCGGTCGAGAACTGCAGCGCGTTCTGCGCCGAAGGGATCGCGATGGTCACGATCGTCGCGTCCAGCACCACCATCAGCTGGGCGACGCTGAGCAAGGCCAGCACCGCCCATCGATTCGGTTCGGTGGTCACGGACTTGCTAGCCCCGCCACTGACGGCAGCCATCGTTCGATGGTAGGGGGTGATCGAGCCGGTGGCTAGACGAGGATTGATCGACTCCAGCGTCCCTGTGATCGACCGCCGAGTGCCAGCTCCTCGAGCTCAACTGGCTGGAAGACCGCGAGCTGATCCAGTTCCTCGATGCTAGGCATGTCCCCGCTCCGCGAGCGATTGGTTGCTGTAGGTGGGGTCACCGGTCACGTCCGTGCCGAGCCATGACGGCGGCTCGAACTCGTCCGCCGCCGGCTCTGACGGGAACTCCACCTCGGCCGTCACGAGACCGCTGAGATCGCCGCTGTAGACGTCGAGCTCGATCGAGCGATCGTCTCCACCATCCGCCGGAATCGCGAACCGCCGCTTCTCGATCCGCCGTCCCTCGGTGAGCGGCCAGAGCGACTCGAAGCAGCGCCGGTCGATCTCGATCTCCTCCTCCACCCTCGTACGCGACGGACCAGACTTCACTCCGAGCGTGTGCTGGCCGCCCTTGGCGCGCAGACGTACCTCAGTCCCGTTTGAGTCGATCGAGATGTAGCCCTGTGTGATCCATTCACATGGGTAGTCGCCGAGCTCGAGCGGCACGTCGCCGTCCACCAGGAACTTTCGCTCGATCTCCTGCCCGCTGCTCACCGCTCTGTCGCGATGCCTCAGCTCGCCGCGGCCGCCGGCGGCTGTGCCCGCTTGCGCCACCGGCGCCCAATCGCCTTGGCGAACCGGGCAGGACTGCGGCGGTAGAGCTGGGGCCCGACGGCGAATGCCTCGTCCTGGAGGACCTTGCGGCGGCGGTCGATCACCGCCGTGAGCGCCACCTGCGCCGCGCCGTCGTCAAAGCAGCTGCGGTGCGTGGCTACGTAATTGCGAAGCTCGGCCAGATCGTGATCGTCGCCGAGCAGGTCGGCGAGGTAGTGAGTGCGCTTCGCGAGCTTCTTCATCCGCTTCGGGGACGCCGGCCGCAGGAGCTGCTCGGCGTACCAGAGGTCCTTCACGCGCTTACGCCAGGCGTGGAGGTTTGCGCTGCTCGGTTCCTCCTGCGCGCGCCGCATCGCGTTGCGGCCGCGTCGGTAGATGCGCCGCAGCCCGGGCTCGACCGCCTCGAAGCCGTCGACATCGAAGGTCCAGGCCGAGGTGCGCGTACGGGCGCTGTCGATCTCGTCCAAGACAGTCGCGACCAGCGTCTCGTCGGCTTTGAGCGACTCGAGCGCTAGCTTGCGCTCACCTCTGAGCTGGGCACGCAGCTTGGTGGTCGCATGGCGCGGCAGGTCGTTTCCGGAGGCCTTCTCGAGCGCGTCGAGCGTCTCGATTAGGACCGAGGCGTCGCGCACCCCAGCCAGGCAACGTCCGGCGTCGCGCAACGCGATGTTCTCCCGCCGGTAGGTGTCGTCGCCGAGTGCCCCGCGCGCCAGGCGCACCGTCGCCCGAAGCCGCTTGAAGCCCTTGCGCGTATCGTGCACCGCGGTGGCGAGCTTGCGTTTCGGGCCGTCCGCCAGCTCGTCGTGCGCCTGATCGAGCTGGCCACGCGCGATGCGCCTGATGCCGTCGGGGGTGGGCTCGTCTTTGCAGAGGCGAAACGCCCGCTCGGAGTTGTGCCGGGAGCTCGCACGCTTGTCGAGAGCGAGCTTGCCGCCGACCGCTGCGGCGCCCACGAGTGCAGCGGCCGCGGCCACTTCCTTCTTCATGGCCGTGCCGTTCGTTCTACGGGCGATGCCACTTGCTTTGGCCATCACTCCACTAGTGCCCCGGACCGCCGCACTTCTAACTCAGTCGCCGGGTCGCAATCGGCACCGACGCCAGCGCTCAGACCCTCAGTGCCGTGCGTAGCTCCGCTGGGAGCTCCGCGACGCCCTCGCGTTCCGTCGGAGGGCGTGCCGCGATCTCCGAACCTGGCCGCGTTCGCTGGCTTGATGGCCGACAGGCCCGGCCGTTGGCGAGGATTGCGCCGTCGCTGCAGTGGGCCTCGACCACCCGGTGCTGAGAGGAAGGGGAGGGCTCCGCGGCCGCGGGATGGCGGGCGACCTCTCCCGAGGTGAGCCCTGGCCGGAGAGCTGAGATCAGTGCAACGAGGACGCGGCGGTCAGCACCAGCGAGTAACTGAGCGCGTCCTCGGCGGCCGCCGCCACCAGTTGCCGATCGCGCCCGTGTACCTGTACTCGTAGCCGCGAGCCGGCGAACGCGGCGCCCAGGGCGGCGGCCGCGGCGATCGTGGCGCCGGGTCCACCGCCGAGCACGCGTCCGCCTGTGGCCGAGAAGGCCAGGCGCAGGGACAGCCCGCGAGGTGACCAGCGGCTGGGCATGCGCGGAAGCTTGTCGGCGATGAGCTCGACGGCGGCGGCACCGAAGACGATGAAACGCGCGCGCCCGGCGAATGGCTCGCGCCGGTGGACCGCGAGCGCCACCGCTGGCGCGAATGAGCGCAGCCCACCCCCGAGGCCCATCGCCAGCGCGGCGCCAAGATCGGGTGAATCGCTCACAACGGCCCGGATCCTATAAGGGGCGCTCGGGTGGTCCGGATTGGTAGCGCTCGCGCCAGCGATTTCTTACGTCGTGCGCAAGCGCGGATCCGCTCGGCGGCCTACTCAGAGGGATCATTCGTCAGTTGAGCGGCGGGATCGTCCAGCGCGCGTCGTAGCCTGTCTACGAGGCCTTCGAACATGGGGTAAACACCTGGACCGTACGCTTCGGTGATCGCGGGTGTCCACATTTCCCACCGCTCGATGAGCGTGCGCCCCAAGAGCAGCTTGATCAGATCTAGGTCAAAGGCGCGCTGACTTTCCAGCGCCCCGAGCTGCTCGAAGTAGTCGAGCTCTCGGAGCAACACGTAGGCCTCAGGGGCATCGGCAGCCACGTAACCGGTGAATGCGTCGCGCAGGTCCTCGGCTGACTTGAACCGTCGGAACATTCGACGCGTCTCGATCAGTGCGTCCTCATTCCAACGGCGGAAGAACTCGGCCGCCATGTGCGCCTCGCGAGTCCTGCGAGCCTCCCGTACCTGCTGCCCGGCGAACACCGCGGCACCGATGGCCCCCAGCAGGCCGATGGCCAGGATCGAGGTCGCTATTGCGGTGACCTCGCCCCAGTCCACTGCCATGGTGAGCAACTCTTGTCTCCGATCTGTTCAGGGTTGTTCCTTTGCATGGTGCACAGTCTCGGCGGGCCCTATCCGACCGTGCCGCGGGCGACGGGTGCGATTGGCCCGCCCACCCACAGCTCACCGCCACTGTCAGGCGTCACGGCGATCTTGCTTGGCCGTCCGAGGAACCGCCCCTGCTTGATGACCAGCGCCTCGTTTTGCGCGGCGAGTCCGTGCGCCGCCAGGTAGGCCGCGGCAGGACCTGCAGCACTCCCGGTGGCGACGCTGTGCGCAGCGATCTCGCGGCCCGCAATCACGAACACCCACGACCGAAACGGCTCGCTGGGGGCATGTCGCTCGTGAAGCGCCGCCGCGGCGCCGATCACTGGATGACCGGCGAACGGCAATTCCTCCTGCGCGGTAAAGATCCGCGCCGACACCCGCTCGCCCTTCGGCTCGGCATCGACCACGATCAACTCGAACTGCCGCATCTCCGCAGTCAGAGCAATCAGCACCTCGGTCCGAAGCCCCCCAGTCTCCGCGAAGAGGACGATCAGGCCGTTGCCGTTGAACGGCGCATCCGTAAACACGTCAACATGGCGATATTCCAGCTCGGCAGCCATGCATGCCATCATCGCATCGCCGTTCCGACACGACCTGGCCACGCTCAAGGGGCGGACACCAGTGGGCAGCGCGGCTGTTCATGATCTCCCGCGGGGAGAAGCGAAATCACATCAGGGCCGCATCGCCGCGTTGCGGCCTCCGGCTATCGCTTCTGCCTCGTCGAAGGTTCGTGCTGGTGGCAGGAGGTGGATCCCATGTCCGGCTGGACGAAGAACGTGTAGGACGCTGGGGGCAGCTTGATCGATTGCGCGGTGGAGAGTTTGCCGGGCAGGACCGGAATAGCTCCGTCGCGTGCGGTCCGGAGCGGCTGTCCGTTTAGGAGTACTTGGCGCGCCAGCAGGCTGGGGGCTGTGACCTGATAGACGCGCTTGGGCGCTCGGGGAAGTGACAGCCTTACCGAATGCCGCGGGTCGAGGTTGAGCGTCAGTAGCGATACGCCGCGCTCGCCGCGCGTGCAGGCGGCGTATACGCGCAGCCGCGCGGGCGCGTGCCGCAGACGGGTGGTGAGGATCCTCGTCCCCATCAGACGGTGCCACAGGAGCGCGGCCCAATAGTCGGGGTTTGGCTTCAGGGTTCGGTCGTCGATCAGGCCGTAGTCGCTTCCCGACAGCGTCTGGCGCACGAACACTGCGAGCCGGTGTCGAGCCAGAAGCCCCAGCGCGTTGAGATACCAGAAGGTCGCCTCGAACCGATTTGAGTATCCCTGCTGGCCCCCGCAGGATGCCGAGCCACCCTCGGTGTCCCAGATCGGCGCATGCGGATCGTACCGTCGTCCGAGGGTCCGCAGGCTGGTGTATGCATTCAGCACCCCGTCGAGGTAGGAGGGCGCGAGTGGATCGGCGGGAACACGCGTACCGACGCCCGGGCAGCGGGTCGAGGTGGCCGGATACTCGTGGAAGGCGAGCGCTCCGTAGATCCCGGGAACTGCCGGCATGATCTGGGTGGCGAGCGGGCCGAGCGCGCCGCCGTAGGGCGTCTCGCTGCCGGCATTGTTGTAGAAGCTGCCCGGGCCGATCAGCATCGCGTGCGGGACGATCGTCTTTCGCATCGCGTTGAATGCCTTCAGGTCACGGACGTAGTCATCCGCGCGGTAGCTAAGCGGCATGCCTGAGAGCGCGAACAGGTTCGGCTCATTCCCGAACTCGACCGCGGCCAGCGGGTACCTGTGCCTGGCGGTGTACTCAAGCAGCTGGCGAGCGTTCCCCCGAAGCCACTCGCCGGAGGGGCTCCGCGGTCCCGGTCCGGCGTTGATCCCGAACACCACCTGCAGTCCGAGCCGGTTCGCAAACTCGTTGACCCCGTCCCATTCGGCTTTGGTCAGGATCAGCTTGTAACCGGGAGGTGGTGCCCTCAGCGGCTTCGCGGACATGTCGTAGTACGTGGCGTTCGCCGCGGTGCCGCTGATCCGCAGGAACGCGGGAGCGAGCGCCTGCGCTAACTGCCGGAGCCGCCGCCGGGCGAAGTCGTAGCGCGGAACGGGAGCGTTGCCAACGGCATGCGGTGCCTGAGACCAGAACATGCCGCCGGTGACCTGCGCGAGGTCAACCGCGAAGGACACGTAGCGTGGACTCGTACGCGCCACGACCCTCCCGACCGACACCGCGGCGCCTGGCGCCGCATCGGCGACGCTTGATCCAACCAGAGCCGCCAACACGACGGCACTGATGAGGGCGATCCGATCTGCCTTGGCGCGGAGCACCGAGCGATGATCGCGCCAACAGAGGTCACGTACCTCGGCAGTTCTTACCTTCGACACCACGGCATTCCCGCAGCGGTAGCCGGGGTTGGTCTGCACAAGTTGCAGCTCGAGCCCGGCGGCCGCGATGTCCGCCAGATTTACCGCTCCCGGACTGCGTAGGTCAGGTGGGTCACCCGCTGCGTCGGCTCCGCACGGGTCGGCTCCAGGGGCACGCGGCTCGCGTCCACGCCCTCGAACAGGCGGATTCCGGAGCCGAACAGCACGGGTGAGAGCGCGATCGTGAACTCGTCGATCAGGCCGGCGTTCACGTACTCCAGGATCGTTGCGCCGCCGCCCGCGATGCGGACGTCCCGATCGCCGGCGGCCTCCCGGGCCTGGTCGAGCGCGGGCTCGATGCCGTCGTTGACGAAGTGGAAGGTGGTCCCGCCCGGCCGCTCCCAGGGGTCACGCTTCTCGTGCGTCACGACGAAGACCGGCGTGTGGAACGGCGCCTCCTCCGGCCACGCCGGTTCGCCGAGGTCGAACATGCGCTTGCCCATCACGCTCGCGCCGGTGCGCTCGAACGTCTCCCGCACGATGTCGTTCTCGCGCCCTTCCTCGCCGCCCTCGCCGAGCTTCAGGTTCTCCCGGAAGAACCGCTGCGCGAATATCCACTGCTGCAGTTCCATCCACTGCGCCATCCAGTGCTGCACATCCGGGTCGTCGATGCGCTCCTCGGGCGCGATGAACCCGTCCAGCGACATCGTCATGCTGAAGAACACCTTCCCGGCCATCAGTCCTCAACTCCCTTCCGAACGATCTCGGTGACGTAGGCAGCCAGGTTGCTCAGGGTCTGCTGGCCGCCCTCGATCGCGTGGTACTTCTCGACCGCCTCGTCGCGCAGCTCCTTGGTGGGGAACACCGTGCGCATCTCGATCCGGGTCGCCGCGCCGTCGGGCGCGAACGTCAAGACCGACTCGAAGGCGTTCGGGTCGCCGCGGGACTCACCGTGCAGCAGCGCGATCCGCTCCGGCGGGGCGATCTCGGTCCAGGAGATCCACTCCTGGTAGTCCGTCCCGTCCGGTCCGTGCATCACGAAGTCCCACTCCCCGCCGACGCGGAACTCGAACGCCCGCGTGGTGGTGGTGAACCCCTCCGGTCCCCACCACCGCGACAGGTGCCGCACCTCGGTGAAGGCCTCGAACACCAGCTCCCGTGGGGCACTGATGACCCGGGAGATCACGATCTCGCGGTCGGCCGTCGCCGACCGCGCCGGCGCTCCTCGTCCCGTCGCGCTCATCAGCTACTCCTCCTGCCTTCCCTGCTTGAGGTCCTGCACGTACTCGTCCAGCCGGTCGAAGCTCTCGTTCCAGAACCGCTCGAACCCGCCGGTCCACTCGTGGACCGGTCGCAGCCCGCGGGCGTCAAGGCCGTACAGGCGTTGCTTGCCTGCCTTGCGGTCCCGCACCAGTCCGACCTCCCGGAGCACCCGCAGGTGTTTGGACGCCCCCGGCTGGGTCATTCCCAGCTCCTGGGCCAACTCGGTCACCGGCCCCTCACCCGCCCGCAGCAGCACCAGGATCTCTCGGCGCTGCTGCTCGGCGATCGCGTTGAAGACGTCCGACGTCGTCGCTGCTCGTGCCATGGCGCAATCATATTCCGATATCGGCATACGTCAAGCCGAGAGGAATCAGGCGGGTCTCGTCAGATGACGATCGTCTGGGTGTGGCGAGGGTCTCTCTGAGGCTGTCTCTACGAGGTCGAGTAGCCATTGCCGCTGACCTTGCAGCGCAGCGCTGACCCGCTCCAGCCTGCGTATTTGAAGACCGAGATGTGCGCGCTCCCCCCGGTGGGCGAAAACAGCGTCAGATCGTCGGCATTCTGGCCTCCGTTGGGGCTGGTGGTCGAGAACGAGATGTCGCTGCCAACGAACCTGTTGCTCGTGCCAAGGCCGCTGAACACACCTCCATCGTCGATCCCATCGATGATCGTGTCCGACGGGCCGACAGCGCGCAGCGGGAGGCTGGCTGTGCCCGCTTTGACCGAGCGCGTGCCGGGCGCCGATCGCGAGCTTGGGCAGGGTGACCGCGTGGGGGCGGATCTGCCGGGTGCCAACGCTGCCCGCGGGCAGTGTCGCGGCCGCTTAGCTGGCGCCGCCCAGCGCGATGAACAGCGCGAGGTAGGCGACTACGGTGGCGTGGCTGGGACGCCGAAAGCGTCGAAGCACGGTACTCCTCCTTTAGGGATGTGGTTCGTGCGAGAGCACGATGAGCGTCCCCGCCGAAAGCACACCAAAGGTCCGCCAAAATGGCCGTCCGTCGTATCCCTACTCCAACGCCCAGCGAGCGTCTCCGCACCGCCCCGCCACCATCAAGTCTCGGAACGGCTGCTCAAGCGGCAGAACAACGCCCGCGATCCCTCGCCGCCTCCGCATTCGCGCGAGCCGGACGTCCGTTCGGGGCCCAGCCGGAGATCGGCCGCGCTCCGTCCGTCGCTGGCCGGCTGGATTGACTGGTGCGCTCAGCCGCAGCTAGCGTTGTGAGTGAGGAGTGTCGGATGAGGCGGGCGAAGGTGGCGGACGACGGCAGGATCGTCATTCTGTAGGGCTGCCGGATCGACGGCAAAGGTGGTGTACGTGGATGAAACGCAGCGGTGCCGTGACTGAGGGTGGCGCGGCGAGCAAGCGTGCACTCGTCCGTCGTCCCGGCCCACGTCTGTCTGAGGGCTTGGTCACCCATCCCATCCGGACGCCGGTCGATGTGGACCTGGCTGGGCGCCAGTGGCACGGGTACATTGACACGCTGCAGGCCGAGGGCTGGGAGGTCATCGAGGTTCCGCCGGCCGACGACTGCCCCGATGCCGTGTTCGTGGAGGACACCGTCGTGGTTTACGGTGATCTCGCCGTCATCTCTCGCCCAGGCGCCGACGAGCGCAAGCCCGAGATCGCGGGAACCGAGGCGACGCTGGCCTCCCTCGGCTACCGGATCGCCCGGATCGAGCAGCCCGGCACTCTTGACGGAGGCGATGTCCTGAAGGCCATGGGCGCGGTGTGGATCGGCCTGAGCGGACGCACCAATGCATCGGGACTTGAGCAGCTCGCGGAGCTGCTCAAGCCGCTGGGCGCGCGGGTCGTCGGCGTCCCCGTCTCCGGCGTCCTGCACTTGAAGTCCTCCGTGACCGCGCTCCCCGATAGCACCATCGTCGGCTTCGAGCCGCTCGTTGACGACCCGTCCCTGTGGCCGTCGTTCCTCTCGGTTCCCGAGCAGGCCGGCGCTCACGTCGTGGTACTTGACGCATCCACGGTGCTGATGTCCACGCGCGCACCCGCCACGCGAGCACTGTTCGAGTCTCGTGGGCTCCGTGTGGTCGCAGTTGACATTTCCGAATACGAGAAGCTGGAAGGCGGTGTCACCTGCCTGTCGGTGCGTCTGCGCGGCGGAGCCCGAGTCACGCGGGGTTTTAGCTGAGACGGCGCTCGCTGCCGGCGCAAGGACCGACACAACCGGCTCGCTCGGACACAGACAAAGCGAAAAAGCGGACAGCTCGAGTTCGATTGCTTCGCGAGCCACTCCCTCGGAAACGTATGGCGCGGCATTCTGCAGCTTCGCAAGCTCGTTCGCTGTTAGGTGCACCCGGCGGTCGCCGAACCGCGGCCGCTGCGCGCTGCCGTGAACGTGCGGAGCACGGCCTACCGACGGCCGTCTCTATCGGCGCCGGACCGCGCCTTGGGGATCGACCCCCGGCCTACCGGCGATGTGCCTCGCCTGGCTAGCGTTGCGCATATCAGCGGCAGGTCCGCGCGGCGGGGATCGGTCCTCTGCGGAGCGTTAGCGTCGGTTTGGACGGTCGCGGTTAGCACGAGATCTCAGCGGGCACGGCCTCGCGCCAGCCGTCCTCCTGGACCATCGAACCGCTGTCACTCCGTCGCGCGTGCTTGACGCGGTAGAGCCGTTCGTCAGCCGTGTCCACCATCGCGTCGGCTGTGCTTCGGCCGTCCCAGGCTGCAATGCCAGCGGAGATGGGAGCTGCGGGACACGCGGCGCGCATGCGCGCAATAGCGGCTTGACCCTGGCTGACGTCGCAGCCTGGCATCAGGAGACCGAATTCGTCGCCGCCCCAGCGCGCCAGCACGTCGACTGGACGTAGCACGCGTCGCCATGCCGCGGTCGCCCGTGCAAGCAGCTGGTCTCCGGCCACATGGCCGTGCTGATCGTTGTAGTCCTTGAACGAGTCGAGGTCGATCACCGCGATCGCGAGTGCCTGTCCCGATCTGCGCGCGGTGGCAAGCTCACGGTCCAAACATTCCTTCCATGCGCGGCGGTTCGGCAGTCGTGTGAGCTCATCGGTGCGAGCGAGCAGGTCGAGTTCATCCACGAGCTGGTTGACGCGCTCCACGTCGCGCAGCTTCGCGAGTCCCAGCACTGTCGCGATAACCACGAACAGAAGGCCAGCTCGCCAGCTTCCAGTCGGATAGCGCGGCGGCCCGATGAGCAGCTCGGGAACCAGATACACGACCGCGAGCCCGATCACGGCGACAGCGAAGTCGGTCCGGCGACCGCGGAGTGTGGTCCACGTCACCGGGAGGAGAACGAGCGGGCCGAAGCCCGCGGTCGAGCCCCCGCCGTCGCGCAACAGCGCTACCGAGACGAGATACGCGAGCACCCCTACCGTGCCTGCCATGCGCCGTGGTTTCGATGACAACCGGGGACCTGTCCATAGGAGAATCCCGACCAGAACCTGGAGAATCAGGGCGGGAGCGATCTCCACCCAATCGGTCGTGTGGTCCAACGGCAAGAGCGCCAGCACGAGCGCAAAGCACACGAGGTATATGAGCAGGAGTGCGTCATCCTGTGTGACACGCTCGCCCGACACGTTCGAGGCGGCCAGCGACGTCACGCGCGGCGCGCCATGCGGGTCCCTGGCCAAAGGATTCGCCACGCTTCCTTATCGGCAAGGATGCGGCGGCGCATAACCGGCTAGCACGGGCCGACGGCATCCTCTGGCGGCTTCTGCAAGGTGTCCTGAATCAAGGAGGGTGTGGGATGGGCGGCGTCCTAACGCTGAGCAGCCAGCTGCCTGTGATGGCGGAAATTCCCATGGGGCCGGATCGCACCGCTGATATCGCCAACATCGGCTACCGCACGCGGGCAGCACGTCCGAGCCGCGCGATGGTCTGCTCAACAAGGATCTCATCTGGAGTCCTCGCCGAGGACTCGTAGATTTCACGGTTCCTTAGAGATTTCGGCGGCGGCCGCCGCGCTGCTTGTCCGCTCGGAGGTAGAGATACGGCGGCTGCTGGCTGTAGTCGAGCGCTCGCGGCGGGACCGGCCGGAGCTGTGGTCGCCCTATGCCGAGCCGGCCGTGGAGCTCACGCGCGCAGAGGTCATCGACCGCGGCGAGACCGCCCTGCAGGTCGTCGAACGCCCTGACGCACCGAACGCCTCGCACGGCTACGTGGAATGCTCGGGCTGCTCGCCCTCCTCGACGCCGAGCAAGGGCGAACCGAAAGAGCGGGGGAAAAGGTGAACGGCGAGACCAGCATCCGCCCGTAGCGGATCGGCACCAGCTCCGGTACACGCGTCTTGGCCTGACGCTCGAGCAACTCGACCGGATCAGCGCGCGTCGGGAGCGGCTCGAACAATCCGTGGTTTGCGCGGGGGACCTCCTTGCGCGCCGCCTTACCGCGCGCAACCCGCTCCGCCACCGACAGGTGCGGCACCGCCGCCGTGCTCCTCTTCGCCGGCGCGGTCGTCTTGGCTCGCCCTCGTCGTGGTAGTTGGCATGGCGTTCGCCTTCCTCTCGGTCAGGTGCCGTTGTTCATCACGGTTGCCTTTTCGGCTTGATACTCGTCATTGGTGAGTGCACCGCTGGCTCTGAGCGCCGCCAGTCGCTCGAGCGTGTCGACTCGCCCGCTGGTGCCAGCAGGTGTAGTGCTGCTCCCGGCGGATCCAGCGATCGTTGTGTCGGTGGCCGTAGGTGGCGCCGACGCTGTCTTGCGGGCCTGGGACCTGGCTCGCCGGTCTCGTAGGTCACCCCAGGCTTGCCCGTGCTTAACGCCGGCGAACTCGACTGCGGTCTGCCGCCGGAGCATCGTCACGCCAAAGGCGAGCAAGACGGCGAACACCAGGACCCAGACGATGTTTCGAAATGCCGGTGTCGGGCCGACCAGCACGAGCAGCACCAGCAGGCCACCGACCGTCGAGTAGGCGACCGCGGGACTGTCGCGCAGTGATGGCGCCAAGGCCTTCCGGATCTCGGTCGCCGGGCGGGTCGGGCCGGCCAGCCAGGCCGAGGCGACGATCACGAGCCCGTAGGCGATCATCGCGACAGCGATGTCGCGCAGCAGTGACGTGCCGATGTTCCAGACCTGATGCGCCGCCGGTTTGTTCGCGGGGATCTTGACCAGGCCGTTCACGACCGCATCGCCCGCGACCCTGCGGATCAACAGCAGCGCCGCTCCGATCAGCACGAAGCACCAGCCGGTGCTTCGCAACGTCCGCCGGCGCCGTCCACGCGCCAGGTACACGGCGAGTGCGAACAGCAGGATCCCGAGCGCTGGCAGCACGATCGCCAAGTGCTTGACGGCGTTTGCGATGTCCTGGGCGCTCTTGAGCTGATTGGAGCGCATGATCACCAGCTGGCCGCTGGCGGGCGGCAGCGTGACCCCGAGCTTCGACTGTGCCGCGGCCCGGACTGTCGCACCCGTCGAGCCCTGCAGTTTCGACCGGATCGCAGCCAGCTGGCTAGAGAGGCCGACCGTCGCGGCGAGCTGGCTCACGAGGGTGTGCAGGTTGAGGGTCACGACGCCCGATTGGGTCGAGACGACCGGCCCGCCACCATTCAGTACCCGGAGCAGCTCCCTGTGCGCGGCGATATTGGCCTGAACCCACGCGCCCTGCACCGCCGGACTGGCCAACAGCCTCGGCGCGAGCTGTCCCGCGAGCTGCTGCAGCCCCGCTGCGGCCGGGCCGGCCAACGGCTGCAACTGCCTCGGTAACACGGTCTGCAACTCCGAGGACACGTCCACGTTCGTGAACAGCTCATGCACCAAATAGGCGCTCAGCGCCGTCTGGACCTTCTTGTCGGCGAGGATCTTGCTGCTCGTCGAGGACCAATTCGACGTATTCAGCGCCTGCCGGTTGACCCACACGGCGAACGTGGCAGCGATCCCGACCACCGTCGCCAGAACCAGCAGGCCCGGAACCAGGAACCGATGAACCCGCCGCTTAGCAGGGCTAGCGCCCGTGGTCGGTTGTGCGCCGGTCCCCGGGGCCTCCGGCGTGCTCCGGGACGCCGGGGTAACCTCCTCGGCCACGCCGGCGTCAGCCGGAGCACCCGCGCCGGGTTCGCCGCCCTGCCCAGAGACGGTCATCGTAGGTCCTCGTTGTAGGTCATGCGGACATCTTGTAGCCGTGTTTGGACGTGCGTTTCACGCGGCGGCCCGTGGGCGTTGCGATTAGAACCGTCTCCGGTCGCGTCGGCGCTCGCGTCGGCGTACGCCACATACCGAGACCGGGGACAGCGGCCGTCCGAAGGGGTCGATGAACAGCGTGACGGGCCCTGCTTGTGCGGGAAGGGTTCCTTCGAGGGTCTGGATCGAGTAGGAGAGCTGGCCATTCTCCAGGCGCGGCACTTGAATCACGATGACCGCGTCCTCGGGCACGTCATCGCTGGGTTCTAGGAACGCGAGCACGGCGTTCGGCGGATCCTCCTCAAAGGAGTTATCCCCTTCGCCCCAGAGGTCGACGAAGTCATTGGTGGCCATGTGACCGACGATCCGCTGCGGACGGTCAGAGAAGTACAGCGTCGACGCCGTGACGCCGTCGAGGGTAAGGGTCTTACCGTCGCTCGTCATGCCCTGCGCCGTCTGCACGAACATCGACTGCTCGGCCTCAAGCTGCTCGATCATCTGTGTATCAGCCATCGGAAACCTCTCTGCTTGGATGCATGGGTCTGGAGCGCAACCGCCCGTGCGATCATCACACCGGTCGTCGCGAATGGGAACGGCCTTGGAGGTTGTTCACCCGGGTGATTGATGTGACCTGATCGCCCCGATGGGCTGGCAGCTGTCCCCGGTTACGAGCCCCCGTCTGAGCCCGTCTGGTTGAGTCCGGGTGGTGTGACGGTGCCTTCGTCGATCTCGCGTGAGAGTTTGGTCTTCTCGGCCAGCTCGCCGGGGGTGAGCACGCCCGATCCGGCGGCGCGGGAGATGGGATCGCCGCCTCGGCCGCGGAGGATGATCGCGCAGCCGACGGCGATCGCGGCGCCGATCAGTGGCCCGGCGAGGTATACCCAGTAGGCGGTCCAGTCGCCGCTGACCAGGGCGGGGCCGAATGATCGGGCTGGGTTCATCGAGGTGCCGCTGACCGGTGCTGACCACAGGCCGGCCAGGGCGATGTAGCCGCCGACCCCGAGCGCGCCGATCGTACCTACGTTCTGGGCGGCGGAGGCGGTACCGAGGATCACGCTGAGCAGGACCGCGGTGAGCGCGATTTCCATCAGGAACGCCTGCCAATCGTGATATCCCGGCCCGGGCAGCGTCGCGCCGAGGTGCTCGACATTCCCGAACACTGCGAGCAGGAACAGACACGCCAGTGTCGCGCCGAGCAGCTGCATGATGATGTATCCGGGCACCCTGCGCCAGCGAAAGTCGCCGCGCACCGCGAAGGCCAACGAGACGGCCGGGTTCAGGTGCGCGCCGGACACCGCGCCCATGAACAGAATGATCGCCAGCACCATCAACCCCGGCGCGACGACCGCGGCGGCCAGGCTGATCTGCCCCTTAGCGTGCAGCAGCCCGCCCCCGGCCGCCACCAACACGAGCATGAACGTGCCC
This sequence comes from uncultured Solirubrobacterales bacterium, assembly GCA_963796885.1. GTDB lineage: Bacteria > Actinomycetota > Thermoleophilia > Solirubrobacterales > Solirubrobacteraceae > Palsa-465. Next base: position 130,490 of record CAWCNP010000011.1, on the reverse strand, counting down.
AACAACTCCGAGAACAGGCGGCGATACTCGAGCTTGGGATCGTCAAACTCCGCACGGTCCCCAAACTCCAGCATCAACAGACGCCGAGCCCTCGGCAGATCGTGGACCACGAGATCTGGATGTCCTTGAATGGCCATAGCTTTTGAACTAGAAGCGAAGGATGATCGCGGCAGCGACGCGACAATCGTCATCCCGATCGGGTGATGAGAATCGAGCCACCATCGCGCGCTACAGCCCCGTCGCCGGTTTGACGCGTTCGGCTTTGACGGCGGCGTTCAACTCGGTGTTCCTTCGATGACGAGGCGGTAACCACGCGGTGACATCGAGTCTCAGGATGCCTGAGGGTGGCCGAGTTTTGGCTGTAGGAACGGAAGATCACCCGGGTGATTCATCTGGGCGTTTGGCCTGGCAGGCGAAGCCTCGCTGGGTGATGCCGCTTGAAGGGTAGGTCGGTGCTGGTTAGCTCTCGTCATCGGCGGTTTCCCCGACGGTTTGTGGTGCTCCTTTGAGCAGGCTGCGCCAGCCCGTGAGGAGTGCGTGCACGCTGGCTGCACCGACGATCGGCTGATCGGGAACGGGCAGCTCGACGGGGTAGAGGATGAATGGCCTGGTCTGCGGGCCCCCGAGCCCGCCGTGGAACGAGATCAGCTCCTCGAATGCGCAGCCCTGTTCGAGGTCGGGGTCGTAGAAGCTGTTGACCATGATGTCGGCGACGTGCTCGAATCCGTCCGTGCGCCGCAGGTGCGCGGGCGCGTTTGGGGAGAACGGCTCGAGCGGGTCCTCGCCCTCGATCCGGCCGGTCGCCAGGTAGTGGGTGCCGCCAGAGCCGACGGCGATCGGGCCGTGCTCGGCCGAGTGCAAGAGCAGGACGCCGATGTGGGGGTGAGCGCTGAGCGTGGGGATCAGGTTGGGATGGCGCTCCTGAATCTCCTCGGCGCTGAGCCTGCGCTTCTCGTCCATCAGGTAGACGAGGCCGAGGTTCCCGGAGCCCAGCACAACGGCGTGCTCGTCGCTCATCCCCTGCTGCGCATGGTCGCCGCTGCGGCCGGTCGCTTCGTCCCACGCCTGGCCGACCGCGGTGTCATGCTCGTCACCGCCGCTCATTCCGGTCACCTCGCCCCGCGAGAGCGAGCGCTGGACGAGCTCGTCGAGCCCGTAGCCGTTGCGCTGCTTGAACGTCATTCCCTGCGTCTGACCGTGATCGGAGAGCACCACGAGCTTGTAGGGCCGGGGGGCGTAGCGCGTCGCCTTCGCGATTCGTCCGAACTGCTTGTCGAGCTTGCGCAGCGCGTCGAGCGTGTCGGCCCGCTCGAGTCCCGAGTGGTGGGCAACCTCGTCGTAGCTGGAAAAGGTGGCATATACGGCGGGACGGCCGCGCATCATGTCGGTCACGACGCCGAACGCGATCAGGTCGCGCACCACGACGCACAGCGCAGCCCGCAGGAACGGGTAGCGCCCTCCGCGGTGCCCGCGCGGGATCACATCGCGACGCCGCTGCCGGGCCGCCGCGGACCATTCGAGCCCCACCTCCCAGCAGAACAGGACAAGCTCGCGGGTGACATTGAACCCATTGGCCAGGAACGCGCGGTAGCCGGGGTTCGCCTTCTTGTCGGCTTCCATCCGGCTGACGGTCAGGATCACCTCGTCGGCTTCCCCGGAGAGCAGGTTCCCGCGGCTGGCGCCGCCGTCGATGAGCAGGCCGGCACCGCTGGCATGTCGGCGCTCGATCTCGGCACAGTCACCCGGCGCCGAGCACGTCATCAACCTGCCCGTTTCCTTCTCGACCCAGCGGAACGCCGGGATGTCGTCGTTTGAGCCGAGGAGGATGCCGGCCTGGCTGGCTCCAGTTTGCGAGGACAGGTCAGGCTCCCACTCGATCAACTCGTGGCTGCCGTCGGCGAGCCACCGAGCCAGTACCGGCGTGTTGCCGTCGCGCATCGCGCGGCGAAGCACCGGGCCCGCGAGCCCGTCGATCTCTAGGAAGATGATGCCTGGCGTGTCGGTGCGCGCCGCTGCCCCCTGCCGTTTGGCCACCCGCTCGATCACGCGCAGCGAGTAGATGTCATCGTCATCGACACCCAGGAACACCTGCAACACCATGCTCGCGGCCGCCATCACCAGCGCCGCCAGTAACGCCCACCCGAACGAATCCACCTTGAAGTCGTTCGGCGCCAGAGCCGAAACGAGCAGCAGGATCAGCGCATCGACGATCAGCACCGCGAAAAAGCCGATGATCAACATCAACGGCAAGCGCAGTGCCGCCACCAACGGCGGCAACACCGCATTCAGCACCGCGATCAACACCGCCGCCTCCAGCGCACCGCGGAACGTCTTGACCTCGACCCCCGGGAGGATCAGCCCCGACACCACCACCGCGACCGCGCCGACGAGCAGCCCCAGCACCAGACGGAGCGGACGGAAGCGCGGTCGAGCCGCCTTCCATTGCACAGGCTCGGCGTACGTCGCTTCGGAGCGGTCGGCCATCACGCGACCGCGATCGGCTCCCCCGCCGCACGTCCTCTGCGGCTTACATCTGCTCCCTCAGAACGGGGCCACGCTGCTTCAACGTCCGTACCCATCGACATGCTCCCCGAGCTCCGTTGTGAGGCGTTGGTATTCATGATTCGAGCGGCACCCACTTTCGCGAGCTCCCCGATATCAGTGCAGCGCGCACAAGACCGCCGGGCATCACCCGGACCGGTGTAAATCCACGCCTGTTGTCCGCCGCGCCGAAGCGTTAGCGAGCGTCCCGTCAGCGCGCGCGCAGCCCGGCTCCTGTTGCCGAAAGCACCGCGTCGATGTTGGGAGCTGCCCCCTTTCTTCGACCGCACCAAAGCTCGCGCGCCCTCGCTGCGCTTTGATCGCGAGGGCGCACAAGCTTAGAACCCTTTCCCGCGGGTTCAACTCACCGAATCACGCCAGGCCTGCGCACGCTGCAACGCGGGCACGGCAGCCTGGATGTCCATCACCGGCGTGACCTCAAACTCGAAGAACGGCCCCCACGGGCTGATGCCCTCGATGATCGCCTCCACCGAGTCGGTTTCGACGATCGCGATGCCTCCCTTTCCGTCACCGCGCGAATAGTTCGCCTTGAACTCGAACGGCGGGGACCAATTTGTGAACAACCGAAGCCCGCGCTTCTGCGTCTCCTCGGTGACGTTATCGCGCGTGGAATAGAGCACTCCGAACAGCATTGCGGCCTCCTGACCTTCGTTGACGGCGCCCCGCACGAGGCCAGCCTACTCAGAAGGGGTTGGGCCTTCCAGGGTGCCGTCGAGTCTGATCCGTCACGGCTCACGCGGGAGTGACCTGCGTAGCCGCGGCGACGCGCGGCTCGGCGGTCAACCGTCCCGGACGTCCGGCGTGTTCCTCACGACCATCGGCAACGCCAGCCCGGTCACCGCACTTCCGATGCATGTGGGGCAAATCCCGCAGCAGGCGGCCGGGGTCACCTCGATCCAGCGGGCAAGGAACGGAAGCAGCGAAACCAGCTTGAGCCGAAGCATCGTTCAATCAAGGCTACTCCCGCACGCGAGATCAAGGTTCGCAATCGTCCAGCTATTCGAGGGATCTCCCTCAGATCGCCTCGAGCAACGCGCCCGCCGACCGCGAGCTCGGTCGCTCCGGCTCGGATATGGACGTGTTTCCGCCGCTACTCAAGGCGGAGCGAGGAACAGGCCCGCGCCCAGGACCTGACCGCCGCTCAACATCAGCTGCTGCTGGCAATCAGGGGCCATCCAGGCCCCGCGGACCCCTCGATCGGGGACATCGCTGGCTACCTGCTGCTGCGCCACAACAGCGCCGTCGGCCTGTTCAACCGCGCCGAAGCCAACGGCCTCGTCGCACGCACACCTGACCCCGACCACCGAAGCACCGTCCGGCTCACGCTCACCGACGACGGCGCGCGCCGCCTTGAAGCGCTCTCCGAGCTGCACCTAGAAGAAGTGCCGCGGCTTGCGAGCACCATGCGCGGCCTCTTCGCGGACCTCAACCAGACCGAACTGGTTCAGTTGACCGGAGCTGCTCCGTATGATCGGCGATCGAAAGAGAGACCAGCATAATCTCGGCGGCTGCTCACGCAGCGGCTGACGAGAAAAGCCCCGCAGTGCGGGGCTTTCGGGTGCGCCGAGAGGCCTCGAACCTCCACGGACCATACAGTCCACAAGGCCCTCAACCTCGAACGGCGCGCATCAATGCTTGTACGGACATCCGAATCGTCCAGATTGCGAGGTTCCGTGGACGGATTGGAAGCAATGGATGAGATGGATGTTGCCAACGGTGTTGCCACGGCATGGCTCCGGCGCGAATCGCTGATCCGGCGGCGCAAAGACTTGCTCGGCTGGCGAAGCCGGGACTGGTCGGTCCCAACTCATTGGCGGACCCTCCTTGCCCGGGATATGCACGGCCTCACGTCACTTTGATGGTGGTGCGGGCCGACTCGTAGCCCTTCTTCGACGCCGTGCACACGTGTTTGCCCTTGGGGGATCGCTTCGGGAACCTCAGCGTGACCTGACCGGCACTGTTCGTGCTGGCCTTTTTGTGCAGACAAGCCACGCCGGCGCCGGCCACGGCCTGACCGGCGTCCTTGACCGTGAAAGTGACCTTGCCCGCTTTCTTGTGGCTGAACCCGGTCGGCTTGGCGGACACCGACAGGCCAGGCAGAACCTGGGTGTGGAAGATGTCGAGCGGTAACCCGGTGGTGCCTAGCTGGTCGAGGATCACGATGTCCAGCCGGGCCGATGAACCCTCGGCTCGCACGTTCTCGAAACCCGACGTGTGGGCCGGAGGCTTGATCGTCCGAACCGGCCCGAACGAGGTCACGCCAATGTTGCTGCGCACCGCGTGGATCCTCTGCTTCGTCGCGTCGTACCAGACCACCCACATCCGGCCCTGAGGCCCGGCGGACAGTGTGATCCGGGCGCCGCCGACATTGCGCGAGTCCGGGACGACCTCGACCTTGGACGTACCGACCTTCCACAGGTCGATGTGAGCGCACTGCTCACTATTGCTAGCGGTGCAATAGGCCATGTAAACCCCGCCACCTGGACGGGCGGCGAGCGCAACCGGCTCATTTGGCTGATTGTTCTGGGTGGGAGATGCGCCTCCATGGGGCGCCTCGATCGGCGCGCCATGGGTGGGGAGGATCTGATCCACCCAATAGCCCTGCTTCTCAAACGACTGATACCAGCCGTCCCAGATGGCACCACTCTTCTGATCAGTAACCACCTGGGGATTCTCCGGCGAGGAGCCTGGAGTCATCGTGACCACCCCGTCCGAACCGGCCGCCGGGCAGTTGGGGTCCACGCCCACGTGGTAGGCGTGCCCGGCCGCGAATACCGCCACCGGAGTCACGCCATCCAGCTCCGTTGTCGCAGCCAGATTGCCGTTCCCCACGGTCCCGTGCGAGACCGAGCCTGTACCAAGAGCCCAGTGCACCCCATCGGCGCTGGTCATCGTTAGCACCGCCCCTGAGTCGTCACAACCGCTGCTTCCGGTGCCACCCTCGAAGACGAGGCGCAGCCCAGTGCCGTCGTGCAGCAACTGCAAGTCCGGCTCGAGCGTGCTCCAGCCCGACAGGGGCGTGCTCGTACGCAACAGCTTCCCGAAGTCCGAGATCGTCGAGATTCCGAACGACTGGGTGAGATTGCTGGCCCGCTTGGCCAGCCACGCCACGTGGAGGTTGTCGTCATGCGTCCGCAGCAGGCTCAGCGTGTTGAACGATTGATCCACCGTGGCCAGCTTCGTCCAATGGCCAGGCCCTCCAGCCCAGGCTGATCCAGGCACGGCCAGCACGACAAGGGCGGCCAGAGCGCCCACCACCAATGTTCGGAACCGACGCTTGCCTTTCATCAGACGTAATCCCCTCGATCGTGATCCCGGTCCGTGTGGCAGGCTCCCACCGACAGGCGGCTGCGTCAATCTCACTCCGGTCTCGATTTGGTCGTCGGGTAGCTTGTATGAACCGACTGCGAGCGCGAGACTTGCTGCGAAGGCTGTCGACGGCGGGAATCGATCGAGCCGAACGCGCGAGAGCGCTCTATGCGGCTTTTGCGGTCGGTGATCGCGAGTTCGTCGAGGATCCTTGCGGGCGAGTGCTTCCGGATGCTTCTATGAGGTCAAGGGGATCGTGGTGGACGTACGGATGGACGTATACGTCCACCGCCGGACGTGCGCAACTAAGTCGCGACGAAAACAGAAAGCCCCGATGTACGGGGCTTTTCCAGTGCGCCCGAGAGGACTCGAACCTCCACGGACCATACAGTCCACAAGGCCCTCAACCTTGCGCGTCTACCAATTCCGCCACAGGCGCTTGGGGCGGCCAGTATAGCTTCGAGTGGGTGGCGTCCGGAACAAGCGGGCCGGCCGCTTTCGGCGGGTGGGAATCCCCGAGCGTGGAGGGCTTTTGGCCAGCGCCCGGCCACCCCTCACGAGAATGACGGCTCTCGTCTGGGCTTGAGTCCGTCCGTGGGCGGCGCTACATTTCCGAACACATGTTCGACGTGACCGGCCCGCCGGGGCCAACCGAGCAAGGAGTGGACGGATGGACCTCACGAAGGACCTGACGAAGCGCCAGCAGGAAATCTTCGATTTCATCAAGCGCTATTCGGCGAAGTACGGCTATCCGCCGACCGTTCGCGACATCGGGAAGGCCGTCGGGCTGGCCTCGTCCTCGACAGTGCACGCGCACCTGGCGAACCTCGAGCGCATCGGTCTGTTGCGGCGTGATCCGTCGAAGCCGCGGGCGATCGAGCTGCTCGATCGTGCCGCCGCCGGCGTGCGGAGCTTCGTCAAGCCCGGCCTGCCACTGGTCGGCCAGGTGGCCGCCGGTCAGCCGGTGCTGGCCGAGGAGAACATCGAGGATTACGTGCAGACGCCGACGTATGCGGGTGGCGCCGACGGCGAGTACCTGCTCCGCGTGCGCGGTGAATCGATGAAGAACGTCGGGATCATCGAGGGGGACCTCGTCGTGGTCCGGCCGCAGGACACCGCCAACGATGGCGACATCGTGGTGGCGCTGGTAGGGGAGGAGGCGACGGTGAAGCGCTTCTTCCACGAGTCAGATCACGTGCGCCTGCAGCCCGAGAACGAGACCATGGACCCGATCCGCAGCCGCGAGGTGCGGGTATTGGGCAAGGTCGTAGGGCTGATGAGGAGCATCTCGTGAAGAGGGGTTTATGGTGAGCACGGTGCTTGCCGAGCGCTGCCCCAGCCCACTCGAGGGACTGGGCGGTGAGTCCACGCTGGCTGATGTCATGGCCCGCGTTTGGGAGGGGCTCGCCGCCCATGAACTCGTCCCGTGCCCGGTGTGCGGCGAGCAGATGCGACCCGTGTATGGCGCCCACACGCGGCCGATCGGCGGTCGCTGCACGGGGTGCGGGACGACCCTGAGCTAGCCGGACGGAGTCTGAGCGGGCGGGACCGACCGACTGCAGCCGGGACAACTCTGGGTGGCCCGCCGCACCAGACGGCGGCGCGATGCTCCTGGCGGGGGCGACCAGGATCGGCGCACTGGGCGACAGCCCGGATGTGGGTCGCCGATCGCAAGCTCACCCATCAACCGCGACTATGCTTGTCCATGCAGGCTGAGCAGCTGCGGAGGTGTGAGCCTTCGAGGAAAGTCCGGACATCAAAGGGCAAGGTGGTCGGTAACGCCGACCCGGGGAAACCCGCGGGAAAGTGCCACAGAAATGACACCGCCTAAGCCTGGGGCCGCTGCAGAGCTCCAGGCCGGTAAGGGTGAAATGGTGCGGTAAGAGCGCACCGGCGTCGCGGTGACGCGGCGGCCAGGTAAACCCCACCTGATGCTAGGCCAAGCAGGACCGCTTGTAGGTGACCCGCCAAGGTCCGGGTAGGCCGCGCAGATGGATGGCTGCTCTCGACAAGATCCGGCTTACAGGCCTGCTACGGAGAAGCCCCGCCCCGGCGGGGCTTCTCTAGCTATTGGGGTGGTGGGGATTGGCGCCCTTCAGGGCAGCGGTCCCCCGGCCACTCCGATGATCGCGCCGATGAGCCCCGCGGCGAGCAGGGTCGAGACCAGCCCGCGCCGCAGGACGAGGAGTGCCACCGCGGCCGCGCCGAGCAGGGCGAACTGCCACGCCTCGTCGAGCGCGGCGGCGAGCGGGATCGAGGCCCCGAGAATCGCCCCGATGGCAGCCGGTCCGGCGCCGTCGAGGAAGCGCTGGGCGCGGGCGTTGCCGCGTAGGCGCTCGAAATGGCCGCCACCGACGAGCACGAACCCAAACGAGGGCAGGAAGGCGATCACGGCGGCGAGGAGCGCGCCACCGATGCCGTGCGCGGCATAGCCGACGGCGGCGATCGTGGCTACGACGGGACCCGGGGTGATCTGGCCCAGCGCCACCGCGTAGAGAAACTGGGTCGCGCTCATCCAGTGATACGTGTGCACGGCGTCGGTGCGCATCAGCGGCACGATCACGAAGCCACCTCCGAACGACAGCGCCCCAACCTTCAGCGCTATCCAGGCCAGCGAGCCAACGCCGCCGGCGGTCGACACGCCGAGCAGTGGAGTGAACGCGCCGTGACCGGGAGCGGTGGCGGAACGCACGACCAGGATCAGCTCGAGTGCTCCGCAGAACAGGATGACCAGCACCACGTAGGCGCCCACCAGCCAGGCCGAGAGGCCGCCGAGGATCACGTAGGCGATCCACCGCGCCGCTCGCCATCTCGATCGTTCCGCGCGTCGCCAGCTCGGGGGCAGCAGCTCCAGCCCGGCGCGAACCGCCACCGCCGCGATCACCGCACCCGCCCCGGCGCCTGCGCCACGGACCCAGCGCGGTGGCGCCTGGGCCAGGAACAGCGTCGACAGGGCGGTGATCATGATCACCGCCGGCGCGATGAAGCCAATCCCGCCGACCAGCGCGCCGGCGCGCCCCGCCACACGTCGTGCGCAGAAGATCGCCAGCTGAGTCGAGGCCGGTCCGGGCAGCAGGTTGCACGCCGCGATCGCGTCCTGGAACTCACCGTCGCTGATCCAGCCACGGCGTTTGACGACGAGATCGCGGAGCAGCGCGATGTGCGTCGGCGGTCCGCCGAAGCCGGTCAGGCCGATCCGCGTCCAGTCAATGGCCACCCTTTGCAGGGAGACCTGCGGTTGTTGCTCAGCGCGCTCTACGGGCCGGACGGTATAGCGCCACGCGACCAGTCAGCGCCTCGGTCGGAGCAGCCGGCCCCGAGTTCCGAGAAGATGTGCGCCACGCCGATGCCCTTAATTCCGAAGACGCTCACCGCGCCGGTCGCCGCCATCGGCGCCGCTGCCCAGAACGCACTCGAGGTGGCGCGCTTCGGCGGCCTCGAGACCGATGAGCAGGCGTCGCCGTACCAGGTGGTGAGCCAGGAGCGGGTTTACCGGTTGCGTCACTACTTCCCGGATGCGGACGCAGCGACGGCGCCGATCCTGCTTGTCCCGCCCATGATGCTGGCCGCCGAGGTGTATGACGTCTCGCACGAGACCAGCGCGGTCAAGATCCTCCGCGAACACGGGGTCGATCCGTGGGTGGTCGATTTCGGCGCGCCCGAGCGTGAGGAGGGCGGACTCGAGCGCACGCTCACCGATCACATCCTGGCCGTCTCGGACGCCGTCGAGCGTGTGCGAGAGGCGACCGGGAAGGACGTGCACCTGGCGGGCTACTCGCAGGGCGGCATGTTCTGCTACCAGACCGCCGCCTATCGGCGAGATGACGGGCTGGCCTCGGTTGTGACCTTCGGGAGCCCCGTCGACACCCGCCTGGCGATGCCCTTCGGGATTCCTGAGCAACTGGCCACGGGCGCCGCCGATGTACTGGCCGACCGTGTGTTCAGAGCCTGGGCCCTGCCGGCATGGGCAAGCCGCACCGGCTTCCGGCTGCTCGACCCGGTCAAGTCGTTGCGCAGCCGTGTCGAGTTCATCCTCCAGCTCCACGACCGCGAGGCGCTGCTCCCCCGCGAGGGCACGCGCAGGTTCCTCGAGGCTGACGGATGGGTGGCCTGGCCCGGTCCGGCGATGGCCGATTTCCTGCGCCAGTTCATCGCCCACAACCGGATGCTCCAGGGCGGGTTTGTCATCGAGGATCGGCTGGTCACCCTGGCCGACATCGAGTGCCCGATCCTGTCCGTGGTCGGGACCGTGGATCAGATCGCGCCCGCGCCCGGCGTGCGCGCCATCCGGCAGGCGGCGCCGCGAGCCGATGTCTATGAGCTGGCCTTGAACGCTGGGCATTTCGGCCTGGTGGTCGGCTCGACCTCGAACACCGTCACCTGGCCGACGGTGGCGGGGTGGATCCAGTGGTGCGCCGGGGAGGGCAGCCTGCCCGTCGAGCTCCAGGCGATTCCCGACGAGACGCCGACGCAACTCGTGCCCGAGGTTCGCAACCGCGTCGGCTATGGAATCGAGCTGGTCGGAGGGGTGGGGGCGGGGATCGGCCGCTCGGTCCTGCGCACGGCCGGACGCACGGCCCACGGCGTGCGCGAACTCGCGCTCGAGGCGGTCGAGGCCCTGCCGCGCCTGGCCCGCCTCGAGCAGATCCAACCGAGCACCAGGATCTCGCTCGGGCTGCTGGTCGAGGAGCGGCGGCGCAAGTCGGCCGAGGAGATCTTCTTCCTCTTTGAGGACCGCGCCTACAGCGCTCGCGAGACCAACGAGCGGATCGACAACATCGTCCGCGGTCTGATCTCGATCGGCGTGCGCCGCGGGCAGCACGTTGGCGTGCTGATGGGGACACGCCCCAGCGCGCTGGCCCTGGTCGTCGCCATCAGCCGCCTCGGGGCCGTGGCCGTGCTCCTGCGGCCCGACGGCGACGTTGCCCGCGAGGCGCGTCTCGGACAGGTGGAGCGGATCATCTCCGACCCCGAGCGCGCTCCGCTGGCCGCCGGACTCGGCGAGCACCACACGTTCGTGCTCGGCGGGGGCGGCGGGCCGCGGGACCTCGGTGTGCCGCTGATCACCGACATGGAGCAGATCGACCCCGGCTCGGTGGAGCTGCCGCGCTGGTACCGGCCCAACCCGGGACGGGCCAGCGACGTCGCGTTCATCGTGTTCACCGGATCGGCCGAGCACACCCGGGTGAGCCGGATCACCAACCGGCGCTGGGCCATGTCGGCGTTTGGCACCGCCTCATCGGCGGCGCTCAACGGCGACGACACCGTGTACAGCGTCACGCCTCCCTATCACCCCTCGGGGCTGATGACGAGCATTGGCGGAGCGATCGCCGGGGGTGCCCGGCTGGCCATGGCGTCCCAGTTTGAGCCGACCACGTTCTGGGAGGAGGCGAGGCGCTACGGGGTCACGGTCGCCTCATACACGTGGACGCTGCTCCACGACCTGGTTACCGCGCCACCCCAACCGGGCGAGCGCCATCACTCGGTGCGCCTGTTCATCGGGTCGGGCATGCCGCGTGGCTTGTGGCGGCGGGTGCAGGAGCGCTTCAAGCCGGCGCGAGTGCTCGAGTTCTATGCCTCGACCGAGGCGGGCGCGATCCTGGTCAATGTCAGCGGCGCCAAGGAGGGGTGCATGGGACGCCCGCTTCCGGGTAGTGCGCGGGTCCGGATCGCGGTCTACGACACCGAGCAGGAGCACATCGTGCTCGATCGCGACGGACTCGCCGAGGAGTGCAAGACCGACGAGGTGGGCATGCTGCTGGCCAGGGTCCGCCCGGAGGAGACCTCGAGCACGGTGCCGCTCCGCAGTCTGTTTGCGCCCGAGGACGCCTGGATGGCCACGGGAGACCTGTTCCGGCGCGATCGCGACGGCGATTACTGGCGACTCGACAGCGTCGCCGACGTGATCCACACGGCCGACGGGCCGGCCTTCACGACGCTGATTCGCGATGCGCTGTCGGACCTGCCCGCCGTCGACCTGGCCGTGGCCTACGGGGTGCCGGCCGCCGGTGGCACGGACATCGCCCTGGCCGCCGTCACCGTGTGGCCGGGGTCCGAGCTGCGGCCGAAGGAGATCGCCGGGGCGCTCCGGCGCCTGGCCCGGCACCAGCGTCCGGCGATCGTGCAGGTCGTCGAGGACATCCCGGTGACGACCTGGTTCAGGCCGCTGACCGCGCCGCTGCGCACCGCCGGCGTCCCCGAGCCGGGGGCAGACGTCAGGGCCTGGTATCTCGACGCGTCGGGCGAGACCTACCGGCCCCTGACCGACGCCGCCCGCCGCCGGCTGGTCGGGACAGCCGCGAAGACCGCTAGCGGTTGAGCGCGCGGAGTGCGCGCAGCCAGGTGAAGTAGCCGAGCAGGTTGAACAGCAGACCGATCGTCAGTGTGCGGTCCATCCCGCCGCGGCCGCGAGCTTCCTCCAGCAGCGACACCGTGTCGGTGAACTCGCAGGCGAGATTGATCTCGGTGGCGAGCGTTTCCTCGCCGGCTCTGGCTGCGGCGACGGTCAGCCCCGCCACCAGCACGTCACGCCCCCCGAACAGCCGGTTGAAGTAGCGGGCCTCGGGGTCGAGCTGCTCCTCGCTCATCCCCGAGGCGGCCAGCAGCAGCTTCGGAAACAGCAGCGCCAGCACACCGTAGCCGGCGCGGATGATCGAGCCCCGGATGAGGATCTTGGCCGCCATGCCGCGGGATCCTAACCGCTCCCAGGGGGCGCACGCCTCGGCTCAGCTCAGGCCGGCAGCGTCTCGCCCGAGTACAGCTTGATGACCTTGACCGTCCCGGTCGGAGCGGCGTTGATGCAAAGCTCGCACAGCACGCACTCGTCGAGGTTGTCCTCGACAATCTGCAGCGTCCCGTCGTCGTTCTGGGCGAAGATGTCGACCGGGCAGACCTCGGTCAACGTGGCCGCGAGCTCGGGATCCCGGGCCACGGCATCGTCGACCTCGACGTCGATGAACAGCGCGCTCATGCGCGCCCTCCTGCCGCCCGCTCGCCATCCGGGCTCGCCTGATCGGGCGGCGAGGGCGTCATCCGGCTGCCGATCTTCTGCTTAACGATGTCGGGGATCTCCGAGATCTCCTCGGCCACGACGATGCCCGCCTCGGCCAGTCGGGCGATCTTCTCGCTCGCCGTGTCCTCCCTGCCCTCGACGATCGTGCCGGCGTGACCAAAGCTCATGCCCGGCATCTCGTCCATGAAACGGCCGGCCATGAAGGCGACGATGGGTAGGCGCGAGTTGTTCGCGGTCACCCAGCGCGCGAGCTCGGCCTCCATCCGCCCACCGGGCTCCGTGTAGATGACGATGGCCTGCGTCTGCTCGTCGGCCTCGAACAGCGGCATCAGCTCGGCGTAGGTCGAACCGATGATCGCGTCGCCGCCGATCGACACGGCCGTCGACTGGCCGAGGCCGGCGGCGGTGAGCGTCGAGGACATCTCCGTGGTCATGCCGCCGCTGCGCGAGATCACACCGACCGAGCCCGGGGTGTAGGACTTGGCCGCATCCTTGGCCGGCCCGCCTATCCCGCCCATCTTGATCACGTCGGGGACGATGATCCCGAGGCAGTTGGGGCCGATGATGCGAGCGTCGCGTTCGGTGGCCAACTCGACCATCTCGGCCACGTCGCGTCGGGGAATGCGCTCGGTCACGATCACCACCAGCCTGACCCCGTTCTCGAGCGCCTCGAACACGGCGTCCTTGGTGAAGGCGGGGGGGACGGTGACGACCGAGCCGTCGATCGGGCTGCCGTGATGCTCGACGGCCTGGGCGACGGTGTCGAATACGGGAACGCCGTGCACCTCGCGCCCCAGCCGGCCCGGGGTGACACCGCCGACGATCTTGGCACCGGCCCCGTAATCGAGGCACTCGCGGGTCAGGTTGACCGCCTCGCGCCCGGTGATGCCCTGGACGATGAAGGTCGTGGTCTCGTCGATCAGGATGGACATGACTAGACAGCCGCTCCCTGGATCTTCTCGACGGCGCGCCGGGCCGCCTCGTGCAGCGAGACCTTGCGATCGGCGTAGTCGACGCCGTACTTGTCGAGGATCTTGAAGCCCTCTTCCTCCCAAGCGCCGGGGATCCGGAAGATGGCGATCTTCTCTGCCGGGTCGTAGCCCAGGTCGACGCAGGCCTTGATCACGCCGCGCGCGACGATGTCGACCCGAGTGTTGGAGACGATCGACATCATCACCGCGATCTTGTCGACGCCGGGCTTCTGGAGAACGAGCTTGGCCAGACCACAGGCTTTGCTGACCGAGGGGTTGCCGCCGATCTCGCAGTAGTTGGCCGGGTCACCACCGTGAGCGCGCACGGCGTCGAACAGGGTGAGCGAGCCGCCACCGGCGCCGATCACCAGCCCGAGGTTGCCGTCGAACTCGGTCACGTTCCCGGCCACACCGCGGTGATCCTGGGCGTCGACCGCTTCGCCGGCGAGCTCGAACGGGGTGGCCTCGCGGGCCTGGCGGGTCTCCTCGTCGCCCACGCCGAGCTCCTTCAGCAGGGCCTTCTGCCGCGGGCGGGCCTCGTTCTCGAGGTCCATGTGGGCATCGAGGGCGACGAAGCTGCCGTCCTCGAGCTCGCCGAGCGGGTTGATCTCGGCCAGAGTCATGTCGTACTGCAGGAACAGTCGCGCCAGCCGGGCGAGGATGGGGGTGAGGCGGTTCAGCGCGGTGCCGGTGATGCCGAGCGAGGCGACCACCTGCTTGGCCTGCCAGTCCGAGAACGGTCGCAGCGAGGAGAAGTGCCCGCGCGCCACGTGGTCCGGGTGCTGCTCGGCCACCTCCTCGATGTCGATCCCGCCCATGTCCGAGAACAGCATCACCGGGCGCTTGCGGATCCCGTCCCACACCACGCCGGCGTAGTACTCGTGCTTGACCGCCGCGCGCGAGTCGACCAGCACCCCCCGGGGCATGTGGCCGTTGATCTCCAGGCCGAGCACGTGCCCGGCCTGCTCGGCCGCTTCGTCGGGCGTGTCGGCGAACTGAACTCCGCCTGCCTTCATTCGTCCGCCGGTCAGGACCTGCGACTTGATCACCACCGGACCGGCGATATCGCCCGCGATCGTCCGCGCCTGGTCAGCCGTGGTGGCGAATCCGTGCTTGGTGACGGGGATCCCCGCCTTGGCCACGATCGCGCGAGACTCGTATTCGAAGAACCGCATCGACGGCGCGGGACACTAGATGATTGATTCCAAATCCGTGTATTCGTCTGCTCGCGAGCCACGCACATCCGAACCCACCAATTTGGAATCAATCATCTGCGAGCCTGGCCGGAGAATGGCCTCAAGAATCGAACTCCAGGACGGAATAGGCGCTGCAGCCCAGGACCTCGCGACATCCGTCCGCAGTCCCGTCGTCCGGCTGGCGCCAGACCACAAACGGCTGGCGGGAACCCATGTCAAAGATCGCCATCACCGTCCCCCCGCGCAGCGGGTCGGGCTGGCCCACCTCGGTCATGCAGTCGAGGCTGCCGCGGCGCGTCCACAGCTTGGCGATCCGATTCGCCCTGGGGCGACGACCCATGTCGCGCTCGAGCCGTGTGCGCATGTCGCTGTATGCGTGCTCGACGGCGCGGCCGTCGCCGTCGTCGGAGATCCCGGGGATGAAGAAGGCGGTCATTGACGGCTACAACCCCCGCTCGCGGGCGTCGCGGCTGAGCGCGATGCCAAGCGCTGCCGGCTGGATCCGAGCCTCGAGCTCGGCGATTCGATGATCCTGGCGCGTGGATTCGCGATGCACGGAATCCTGCAGGGCCTCCACCTGCTGCTCCAGCTGCTCGACCCGCGCCCGCAGCGCGTGCACCGCGGGCGGCTCAGGTTCGGACCGAGGTGTTGCCGCGGCCGTCGATGAGCGTACGGCCGTCCGGCGCACCTGGCGGATCCGTGCCACCAGGCCCTCGCGCTCACGCATGCTCTAGCCCTTTCCAAAGCGCTTGGACCGAGCAGGACGTGCCGGGTAGCGCCGACGCTCCTCCTCGGTCATCTGGCGGATGACAAGGCCGCCGTTCTCCACCTGCTCGCGGACCAGCGCCAGCTTCTCCTGACGCTTCTCCTCGGCGCGCTCGCGTGCTGACTTCATGTGAGCGGCTCGCCACGGCTGGGCTCAGTGGGCATTGCGCTCCTCCTTTACTCGCCCGCCACTTTCCACCGTAGCACCCGCGCTGAGGCACTGCTACCGTCCTCGCAAGGTCCCGCCCGGGATCAGCCATCGTGTTCAGCGCTCGCGGGTCGCCGCATTCCAGCTCTCCTCGTACGCGGCACATGACGGGAGGAGAAGCAATGGCCACCGGAACCGTCAAGTGGTTCAGCGACCAGAAGGGATACGGGTTCATCATTCCCGATGAGGGAGGCAAGGATCTCTTCGTACACCACACCGGGCTGGTGGGCGAGAATCACCGCTCCATCGCTGAGGGCGCGAGGGTTTCGTTCGACGCCGAGACCGGGTCCAAGGGTCGTCCCCAGGCCGTGAACGTCCAGCCTCTCTAGAGCTCGATGCGCGCGTCGGGCTCGACGCTTATTCTCCCGGGCACAGCGTCGAACAGTTCGAGGTCATTACGCGCCAGCAGCGGTGAGCAGGTCAGTCGACAGTCCAGAACCACAGGGCCGACGATGAGCGAGGCCGGCAAGGGTGAACCGGCGGTTCCGCCGCTCACGGGCGGGAAGCTCCTGTCCGAGATCACCAATCGGATCGTCGCCTTCATGCGCGAGCACTACGGCCGCGGCCCGATCAAGGCCAAGACGTACGTGCTCGACAACCTGATCGTCTGCGTGCTCTCGAATGGATTTACGGCCATCGAGCGCACGATGATGCGGGGCGGGGAGCCTGACCGAGTGCTGGAGATGCGCCGAGACTTCCAGCGCCTGATGAAGGAGACATACAGCCGGATGATCGAGGAGCTGACGGGTCGGAAGGTCCTGGCCTTCCTCAGCCAGGCGCATGTCGAGCCCGACCTCACGATCGAAGTGTTTCTGATGGACGGACCGCTGGCCGGCTTTGGCGCCCTCGAGCTGGTGGAACCCCCCGGCGACGTCACGGGGGGCGATATCGAGTAAGCTGGTCGTGTCGGGGGCTACCGGCGGCACCAGAGGTGCGGCGGCATGGCTCCGGCTCAGGAGGCACTCGCGCTCGTAGCGGTCTAACGGCGGCTTGCGGGGGCGTTGCACCCAGGCAACGTTCACCCTGGCACCGGAGCAGCGAATGTCTGACTCATCAATGCGTCGGCCCGAGTGCTCCACACTCGCAGCTTACGCGCAACCTCGTCTCGGTCGAAGCCTGCTCGAGATAGCGACTTCCGTGGTGCCTTACCTGGCGCTATCGGTGCTCATGTACCTGGCGCTCAGCGTCTCCGTGCTGCTGACGCTCGTGCTTGCGGTGCCGGCCGCCGGGTTTCTGGTTCGTACGTTCGTCGTCTTTCACGACTGCGCGCACGGATCGTTGTGGTCTTCCAAACGCGCCAACGCCCGTGTTGGGCGCGTGATGGGACTATTCGTTCTCTCGCCGTTCCAGCGTTGGCGCCACGACCACGCGATCCATCACGCCAGCTCCGGCGACCTGGAGCGTCGCGGTGTCGGCGACGTGGTCACGCTGACCGTGTCGGAATACCGCGCGCGATCGCGGCGAGGTCGTCTCGCCTATCGATCGATTCGCAGCCCGCTGGTCATGTTCGGGCTCGGTCCCGTGATCGCGATGATGATCGGGCCCCGGATCGCGACGCGCTCGCAGCGGCCCCGGATGCGCCACAGCGTGCTCGGCACCGACGTCGCTCTGCTGGTGGTAATCGGCGGACTCTGCGCATTGATCGGGATCGAGAAGTTCCTGGTCGTCTGGCTCCCGGGGGCGATGCTCGCCGGCTCGATCGGAATCTGGCTCTTCTACGTCCAGCACCAGTTTGAGGACGCCTACTGGCAGCGCCCCGGCGAGTGGAACTATGCCGACGCGGCGCTGCGCGGGAGCTCCTATCTGAAGTTGCCGAAGGTCCTCCAGTTCTTCACCGGCAACATCGGACTTCACCACGTCCATCATCTCAACGCACGCGTGCCCAACTACAACCTCCAGCGCGCGCACGACGAGAACCCGGTCTTCCACGACGTGCCGACGCTCTCGCTGTGGGCCGCGCTTCGGACCGTCAAGCTCAAGCTGTGGGACGAGAACAGCGGGAAGCTCGTGAGCTTCGCCCAGGCGCGGACGACACCACCAAGCGCCTCACAGCCGGCGCCGGCTTCGCCGCCGGCCGGCAGCCTCATCGCCGGCCCGGGTCTGCGCTAACCGCCACGGCAGGGCGGGCTCCGCTCGCCCGCGCCGCCTCGGGTCTCGCCGCGGCCGGACGCACCCGCGTCCCATAGGCGTCGGCCGGCCCCGGCTGGCCCCGGCCAGGCATCCCCGCGGGGTAATCCTCACCATTCCGCTCGGCTCTGTGCTACAAACTCCATTCCCACCAATCCACCCAATTTGATCGACAAACCACTCTTTCCACGAGGAGCCTATGACCCGAGTAACCAAGTTGAGGACTGGCGGCGTCGCCGCATTCGTCGCGGCGGTTGCCACTGCCGCCGTGCTCGCCGGGTGCGGCGGCTCGTCCGACAGCAGCAGCAGCGCGAGCGGCAGCTCCGGCTCCGGTGGCGGACCGCAGTTGGCGCTGGTCGCCTATTCGACCCCGAAGAAGGCCTACGATGCGCTGACCGCCGCGTTCGCGAAGACCTCGGCCGGCGAGGGCGTGACGTTCAGCACCTCCTTCGGGCCCTCTGGATCCCAGAGCCGCGCCGTTGACTCGGGTCAGCCGGCCGACATCGTGGCCTTCTCGACCGAGTCCGACATCAGCCGCCTGGTCAAGGACAACATCGTGGCCAGCAACTGGGACGCCAACCCAGAGAAGGGGATCGCCGTCAACTCGGTCGTGGTCATGGTCGTGCGCAAGGGCAACCCCAAGCACATCACCGGCTGGGATGACCTGATCAAGCCGGGCGTCGATGTGATCACGCCCAACCCGTCGACGTCGGGGAGCGCGCGCTGGAACGTCCTGGCCGGCTACGGCGCCCAGCTCAAGGAGGGCAAGACGCCGGCGCAGGCGCTGGACTACGTCAAGACACTGCTGACCAAGAACGTCAGCGTCCAGCCCTCGAGCGCCAGCTCCGCGCTGCAGACGTTCACCAGCGGCAAGGGCGACGTGCTGCTCGACTACGAGAGCGACGCGATCGCCGCCGAGAAGGCCGGCGATGCCGTCCAGTACGTCATCCCCAAGCAGACGATGCTGATCCAGACGCCGATCGCCGTGACGAGCAAGAGCTCGCACCAGAAGCAGGCGCAATCGTTCGTCAACTGGCTGTGGTCCACGGCGGGTCAGACGATCTGGGCCCAGCAGGGCTACCGTCCGGTGATGCCGTCGGTGGCGAAGCAGTTCGCCTCGAAGTTCCCGACGCCGCCGCAGCTGTTCGACATCAACTACCTCGGTGGCTGGACCAAGGTCAAGACCCAGTTCTTCGACCCCTCGACCGGCTCCATCACCAAGATCGAGCAGGCAGCGGGAGTTCCCACTGCCTCCAGTTAGTACAGATGCCGCTGCGCTACCGCGGGCTCGCGCCAGGGTGCGGGCCCGCGGTCGGCGTCCCGCCAGCGGCCGGCTGGGACTCGGACTGTGCACGCTCTATCTGAGCTTCATCGTCCTGATCCCGCTCGCCGCGGTAGCGGTCAAGGCCCTCAACCAGGGCCTGAGCACGTTCTGGACCTCGGTGACGAGCCCGCTGGCGCTCAAGGCGCTCTGGGTCACCGTGCTCGTGTCGCTGATCGTGGCGGCGATCGGCGCTGTGATGGGGACCATGGTGGCGTGGGTGCTGGTACGTGACCAGTTCCCCGGCAAGCGTTTCATCAACGCGCTAATCGACCTGCCCTTCGCGCTGCCGACGATCGTCGCCGGCCTTACCCTGTTGGCCTTGTACGGGCCCGACAGCCCGTTCGGCATCCACCTCGCCTTCACCCGCGCCGCGGTGATCGTCGCGCTGCTGTTCGTCACCTTGCCGTTCACCGTGCGCAGCGTGCAGCCGGTCCTGATCGAGCTCGACAGGGAGGTCGAGGAGGCGGCCGCCTCGCTGGGCGCATCGAATGCCACCACGTTCCGGCGAATCGTCCTGCCGGCGCTGCGCCCGGCGATCGTGTCGGGCTCGGCGCTGGCCTTCGCCCGGTCGGTGGGCGAGATCGGCTCGCTGCTGCTGATCGCGGGCAAGATTCAGATCGCCAGCATGGTCATCTTCGCCGACATCGAGGGCGACGCGACGCAGGCCGCGGCCTCGCTCTCGCTCGTCCTGCTGGTCGTCTCGCTGGCGATCCTGTTCCTGCTGCGCCGCTTTGGAGGCCGGGTTGCTCATTAGCCGCCGCACCAGGCTGTCGCTGCGCGTCGTGGCGGTCCTGTACCTCGCGGTGCTGCTGCTGCTGCCCCTGGCCGTGGTGTTCTTCCGCACCTTCGAGCACGGGCTCGGCGTGGCCTGGGGCTGGATGACCACGCCGGCGGCCGTGAGCGCGTTCTGGCTCAGCCTGCTGGTGGCGATCATCGCCGTGCCGCTGAACACGATCTTCGGTGTGGGGGCGGCAATGGTGTTGGTGCGGAGCAAGACGCGGGGGCGGGCGATCCTCGACGCCTTGATCGACCTGCCGTTCATCGTCTCGCCGGTGATCGTCGGGCTGGCGCTGATCCTCGTCTACGGAGTGCACGGATGGTTCGGCACGTTCTTCACCAACCACGGCATCCAGATCATCTACGCCGTGCCAGGGATCGTGCTGGCCACGATCTTCGTCTCGCTGCCGTTCGTGGTCCGCGAGGTGGCGCCGGTCCTGGTCGAGGTCGGCGATGAGCAGGAGCAGGCGGCCGCGACACTCGGCGCCTCGAGCTGGCAGACATTCCGGCGCATCACGCTCCCCTCAATCCGCTGGGGCGTCGCTTACGGCGTCGTGCTGACCACCGCGCGCGCTCTGGGCGAGATCGGAGCCGTGCTCGTCGTCTCGTCGAACGTCGCCGGGCAGACGTTGACCCTGCCCTTGCTCGTCTATCAGCGCAGCTCTGACCTCGGCAACCAGGCCATCACCAGCGCGTATGCCGCGGCCACCGAGCTGGCGGTGATCTCCCTGGTGGTGTTGTTGGGCATGACCGTGCTCGGACCCAGGAGGGAAGAGGCCCGATGAGGATCGACGCCCAAGGCATTTCGAAGAAGTTCGGCGACTTCACGGCCCTCGACGATGTGACGCTCGAGGTCCCCAAAGGCTCGCTGACGGCGCTGCTCGGGCCGAGCGGGTCGGGCAAGTCGACGCTCCTGCGCATCATCGCCGGGCTCGAGACGCCCGACACAGGGTCGATCCTGATCGACGAGCGGGACGTGACCGATGCCCGGCCGCAGGACCGCGCGATCGGCTTCGTCTTCCAGCACTACGCCGCCTTCGCCCACATGAGCGTGCGCGAGAACGTCGCCTTCGGCCTGCGCATCCGCAAGCGTCCGAAGGAGGAGATCAAGCAGCGGGTCGATGAGCTGCTCGCGCTGGTCGGGCTTAGCGCGTGGGGCGGTCAGCGCCCAGCCCAGCTGTCGGGTGGGCAGCGGCAGCGCATGGCGCTGGCCCGCGCGCTGGCCGTCGACCCCCAGGTGCTGCTGCTCGACGAGCCGTTCGGCGCGCTCGACGCCAACGTTCGCACCGAACTTCGCCGGTGGCTGCGCCGACTCCACGACGAGCAGGGTGTGACCACCGTGTTGGTCACCCACGACCAGGAGGAAGCGATGGAGGTCGCGGACACGCTGGCGGTCATGAACGAGGGCGGGATCGAGCAGGTAGGCTCGCCGCGCGAGGTCTATGACAAGCCGGCCAGCGAGTTCGTGATGAGCTTCATCGGCCCGGTCTCGAAGCTCGAGGGCCGGCTGGTCCGGCCCCACGACGTCACCCTGTCTCAGACCGCCGGGCCGGGGATGATCGAGGCGATGGTGCTCCGGGTGGTGCACCTCGGCTTCGAGGTGCGGGTCGAGCTCGAGCTGCCGGGGGGCGAGATTGCCCGCGCCCAGCTGACACGGGGCCAGACCGAGGAACTCGAGATCTCCCGCGGGGACATCGTCTACGTGCGCCCGCCGGTGCAGACGCCGGCCGCCAGCCCGGTCAGCGCGTAAGCCAGGCCTCCGGGTCCTCGGTCAGCCGGTCGACTGACCGAGGCAGCTTGCCCTGAGCCACGTCGGCCAGCGTCACGTTCTCGACCACGCCGCGCAGATTCGCCCGGACGGCGATCCACACCCGCAGCAGGGCCTCGGAGGCGCCGGCGTAGGAAGCGTCCTCGGGCGGGCCGCCGCGGACGCTGGCCAGCGGTCCCTCGACGGCGCGGATCACGTCCGCCACGGTGAGCTCGTTGGCGGGCTTGGCCAGGCGGAAGCCTCCCTCGGCGCCCCGGTGGCTGCGGACGATCCCCGCATGGCGAAGCTCGCCGAGGATGTTCTCGAGGAAGTTGAGCGGGATCTCCTGCGCGGTGGCGATGCGCTCGGCCTTCACCGGCTTATCGTCGGGAGCGGCGGCCAGCTCGACGGCTGCCCGCACCGCGTAGTCGGCTTTGGCGGAGATCCGCATACGTGGATTCTTACGCCGGCGTCGGCGTAAAGCCGTACGCCTCCGCCAGCTCGGGGTCCTTGTGGGCGAGCATCTCGGCCAGGGTGACCATCACCTTGCACTGCTTCCAGGTCGCGTCGTCCTGCATCTTGCCGTCGATCATGTGCACGCCGCGGCCGTCGGGAATCGCCTCGAGCACCTTCTTGGCGAACAGCACCTCTTCAGGATCGGGGCTGAACACCCGCTTGGCGATCTCGATCTGGACGGGGTGCAGCGACCAGGCGCCCACGCAGCCGAGCAGGAACGCCGCGCGGAACTGCGTCTCGCAGCCCTCGACGTCGCGGATGTCCCCGTAGGGTCCGTAGAAGGGCAACAGGCCGGCCGAGGTGCACGCGTCGACCATGCGGGCGATCGAGTAATGCCATGGATCCTGCTGCGCGGTGACGCGCAGCGCGTCCGGCTTGTCGGGGTCGGGGTCCTCGATCACCCGGTAGCCCGGATGCCCGCCGCCCACCCGAGTGGTCTTCATCCGCCGTGAGGCGGCCAGGTCGGCCGGCCCGAAGCTCATCCCCTGCATGCGCGGGCTGGCGGTGGCGATCTCCTCGAGGTTGACCACGCCCAGGCCGGTCTCGAGGATGGCGTGGACGAGGATCGGCCGCTCGAGCCCGGCCTTGGCCTCGAGCTGGGCCAGCAGACGATCGACGTAGTGGATGTCCCATGGACCCTCGACCTTGGGGACCATCATCACGTCGAGCTTGTGGCCGATCTCGGTGACCAGCTGCGTGATGTCGTCGAGCACCCATGGCGACTCGAGGCTGTTGACCCGCGTCCACAGCTGGGTGTCGCCGAGCTCCATCTCCCGCCCGACTCTGATCAGCCCGGCCCGCGCGGCCTCCTTGCGATCGACCGGCACGGCGTCCTCGAGGTTGCCGAGGAGGATGTCCACGGTGGGGGCGATGTCGGGGACCTTCGCCACCATCTTCTCGTTGGAGAAGTCGAGGAAGTGGATCATCCGGCTGGGCTTGAAGGGGATCTCGAGGATCGGCTGCGGGGCGCCGATGGCCAGGGCTTTCCCAAAGTCACGGGGGTTTCGCATGGGCTGAACAGTAGTGGTGTCCGGGTCGGCGCATGCGCCGACCCGCCGGGCGGTGCATGCACCGCCCGGGGCCTGGCCGCATGCGGCCAGGCCTTCCTGACATTCTCCGATCATGAACCAGATCGACACAGACCAGGCTGCGCGCGAGGCCAGTGGCGCGCATCCCTACGGCCGCTACCTCGAGGAGTTCGAGGTCGGGGCCGTGTACAAGCACTGGCCGGCCAAGACGGTGACCGAGGCCGATGACCACCTGTTCTGCCTGATCACCATGAATCACCACCCGCTGCACATCAACGACGTCTACGCCAAGCAGTCCCAGCAGGGGCGCAACGTCGTCGTTGGGCCGCTGGTCTACTCGCTGGCCCTCGGCATGAGCGTGTCCGACGTCAGCGGCAAAGCGATCGCCAACCTGGCCACCGAGGAGCTCAAGCACCCCGCCCCGGTGTTCCACGGCGACACGCTGTTCTGTGAGTCCGAGGTGCTCGAGGTCAAGCCGTCGCAGTCCAAGTCCGACCGCGGCACGGTCCGCGTCCACACGCGGGTGCTGAACCAGGATGGCGTGCTCGTGGCCGAGTTCAAGCGGCTCGTCCTGGTGCCGCGCAACGCACCCGATGGCGGTCAGCAGTCTGCCGAAAGCAACGTCGAGTAGTTACCACGGAAGCTGTTTGGGTCGTTTCCGGGGTAGGCTTTCCTTCGCCACCGAAGCTAAGGAGTGCCTGAAACCAAATGGCTCATACCGCACCCACGAACCAAGCTACGACCAATCATGCCCGGCTTCAGGCGTGGGTAGAGGAGATCGCAGCGCTGACGCAGCCCGACGAGGTTCACTGGTGTGACGGGTCGCCTGAGGAATTCGACTGGCTAGCGAAGACGCTTGTCGCTGCCGGTACGTTCGAGAAGCTCTCCGCTGCTAAACGGCCTGGGTCCTATCTCGCGCTGTCCGACCCGGCCGACGTTGCTCGCGTCGAGGACCGCACGTTCATTTGCTCTGAGCGCGAGGAGGACGCCGGTCCGACCAACAACTGGTCAGATCCCGACACGATGAGGACGACGCTGACAGACCTGTTCAAGGGCTCGATGCGGGGGCGCACGATGTACGTCGTGCCGTTCAGCATGGGTCCGCTGGGATCGCCAATCTCCTACATCGGGGTACAGCTGACGGACTCCGCGTACGTGGCCGCCTCGATGGCGATCATGACTCGTGCCGGGCAGGCGGCGCTCGACGTGCTCGGCAACGAGGGCGACTTCGTCCCCTGTCTGCACTCGGTGGGCATGCCGCTCGCGCCCGGGGCAGAGGACGTCCCGTGGCCGTGCAACGCCGAGAACAAGTACATCGTCCACTTCCCCGAGTCGCGCGAGATCTGGTCGTTCGGCTCGGGCTACGGCGGCAATGCGCTGCTGGGCAAGAAGTGCTTCGCGCTGCGGATCGCCTCGGTGATGGCGCGCGATGAGGGGTGGCTGTCCGAACACATGCTGATCTTGAAGATGACCTCGCCCGAGGGCGAGGTCAGGTACATCGCCGCCGCCTTCCCCAGCGCGTGCGGTAAGACCAACCTCTCGATGATGATCCCGACGCTTCCCGACTGGAAGGTCGAGACGATCGGCGATGACATCGCCTGGATGAAGTTCGGCCAGGACGGTCGTCTGTATGCGGCCAATCCGGAGGCGGGATTCTTCGGCGTAGCGCCGGGTACCGGGGCCCGGACGAATCCCAACGCGATCGACATGGTGTCGCGGAACACGGTGTTCACGAACTGCGCCAAGACCGATGACGGCGACATCTGGTGGGAGGGGCTGACGGGCGAGCCCCCGGCGCACGCGATCGACTGGCGCGGCAACGAGTGGACCCCGGACTCCGAGACGCCGGCGGCCCATCCGAACGCGCGCTTCACGGTTCCGATCGCCCAGTGTCCCTCGGTGGCACCGGAGTGGGACGATCCGGCCGGCGTCCCGATCGACGCGATCCTGTTCGGCGGCCGCCGCGCGACGGTCGTGCCGCTGGTGCACGAGGCGCGCGACTGGGAGCACGGCGTGTTCCTCGGCTCGATCATGTCCTCCGAGACGACCGCGGCGCAGGCCGGGGACGTCGGCAAGCTGCGGTTCGATCCGATGGCGATGCTCCCGTTCTGCGGCTATCACATGGCCGACTACTTCGGCCATTGGCTGCGGATCGGCGAGCGCGACGGGGCCAAGCTGCCGCGAATCTTCTACGTGAACTGGTTCCGCAAGGACGAGGACGGCAAGTTCATGTGGCCCGGGTACGGCGAGAATTCGCGCGTTCTGGCCTGGATCTTCCGCCGGTGCGAGGATAGGGCCAGGGCGCAGGAGACGGCCATCGGCCTGGTCCCGCCGGTCGGGGACGGTGGGATCGACATCGACGCCCTTGACGTCAGCGACGAGACGATGGCGCGCCTGCTCGAGGTCGACATCGAGGGCTGGCGTGAGCAGCTGCCGCAGATGCGCGAGTACTACGCCAAGTTCGGCGAGAAGCTGCCCTCCGAGCTCCGCGCCCAACTCGACGCGCTCGACGGGCGCCTGCGCGCGTGACGTAGGCCCCCACCCGCTCTTACAGAACCCTCAATCAGGGCGCGTACCCTAAGCGGTGTGGCGCTGCCCTTTGTCCCGTCCGACGCTGCGTTGCTCGGACTGCAGGCCGGTGTGGTCGCGGCTCCGCGCACGGCGCCGCGGCTGGCCCTGTTCGATCGCTTTCAGAGCCGAGCCTGGGCGCTGGTGCCGATCGCCTCGATCGTCCTGGTCATCTTCGCCATCCGCTACGTCTCGGACACGGCCACCGGGCTGACCTATCTGGCCCTCGTGGCGGTGCCGCTGCTGGCCGCCGCGGCATTGGGCTGGGCGGCCCGAGGAGCGAAGCCGATCCTCGCGCTGGCGGCCATCCCGCTGTTCGTGATGGCGTGGGTGTGGCGGACCTCGCTCACCGGCGAGGCCGCGGCCGCGCTTCTGTCGGGGCTCAGCTGCGTCACCCTCGGGGTGCTGCTCGCCGCGGTCACGCCCCCGAGCTGGCTCAAGGTGGGGATCGTGCTGATGGCCGCCGCCGACACGTGGCTCGTCGTCTCCGACCTGCTGCAGACGCCCAACGCCACGCTCGTCGCGGCGCACCCGGCGGCCAGCCTGCCCGGCCTCCAGAGCGAGCTCTTCGGCACCGTGTCGATGGGCTACGGAGATCTGTTCGTGGCCGCGTTGCTGGGCGCTGCTCTGGCCGTCCAGCGGCGCCCCCAGGGCGCCGCCGCGCTGCTGACGTTCGTCCTCGCCGCCGGGTTTGATCTGCTGTTCTTCTTCGTCAACGAGCTGCCGGCCACGGTGCCGGTGGCGCTGGCGGTGATCATCCTCGAGGTCTGGCGGCGAAGGCCGTTCGCGATCCGCGCGCAGGCCCGCGCGCGCCCGGCTAAGGCGGGCTTAAGCCCCTGATGGTTTGACGCGACGAGTCCAACGTTGTTCCCGATAACCGGGCACAACGTTGGAATCAGTGTGGTGGACGAGAGATCGGCGGCCCCCAGCCCCTCTCCAGCCGCCGTCTAGTGCTGGCCGTCGTCCGTCGAGGCCGGCGGGCGCGATTCCTCGGCCAGCGAGGTGATGGCCAGCTGGCCACGCGCGGCGTCCTCGAGCACCTCGGTCGCCTCCTCGGCGGAGCGGGCGTAGAGCTCGACCAGCAGGTGTACGACGATCCGCTCCTCGTCATGCTTGTGGAAGCGCACATGGGTGAAGAACTCGCGCGTCCCGTGGTCGCCGAAGGCGGCGTAGCTGAGCGCATCGCCGGCCTCGGGGCCCGAGCACGTCTCGACGTCGTCGGCGTCGACGGTCACCGTGCACGAGGCCACCCAGGGGGTGCCGGCGATCATCCGTTCCCAGCGGTCCTCGATCGGCTCGACGCGTCCGTTATGGAAGCCCAGGTGGGGCTGGTCGTGCATGCACTCGAGGCACTGGACGACCGCCTCCTGCATCTCGTCGACAACCTCCCCACGTTCACCGCTCTCGGGGTCGATGCGATGGATGCCCTCGTAATGGACCTGTACTTCAAGATTCTGAGACCAGCAGCGATAGCAACGCAACCAGCTCCTGACCTCGGTCGAGCCCTCCATGGCTTTGATTCTACGATCCCCTCGTGAGTGACCCGGTAATTGAGCCGATCGGGGTGGTCCTGGCCGGCGGGGCCGGGCGTCGGCTGGGCGGCGATAAGGCGGTGGTGGAGCTGGCCGGCAAGCCGCTGATCGCCTATCCGCTGGCCGCGATGGCGGGGGTTTTCAGCCGGGTGGCGGTGCTGGCCAAGGCCGACTCGGCGCTTCCCGAGCTGCACGGGATCGAGGTGTGGGTCGAGGAGGAGAAGGCCCAGCATCCCCTGGTCGGCATAGTCGAGGCGCTTCGCCGAGCGCGCGGGCGCTCGGTGATGATCTGCGCCGCCGACCTCCCCTTCGTGACCGCAGAGCTGATCAGGGCGATCGCCTTCGACGCCGCGGAACCTGCCCTGGCGGTGGTGGCCAGCGACCGGGGCCGGCTGCAGCCGCTCCTGGCCCGCTATGAGCCGAACGCCGCGCCCCGGCTGGCGGCGGCACACGCCGACGGCGACGTCCCGCTCCGCCAGGCGGTGGCGGCGCTCGAGCCGCGCGTGTTCGAGGTGGCGGATCCAGATCTGCTGTTCAACGTCAACGCCCCCGAGGACCTGCTGCGGGCAGCTAGCCGAATGTGAAGTCGTACGCGCTGACGCCGGGTGGCATCTGCACCGTGACCGCGTTCTGCTCGGCCTGCGGCACCTTGACCAGCGAGTACAGGCGCTCGCCCTGGACGGTGACGAGCCCCTTGTGGACGTCGCTCCCGGCGGCGCCGGCGGGGATCGGCCGGCCGTTGAGCAGCACGCGGACCTGGCGCGGGCGATTGTCGATCGAGGTCATCACGAGATACACGGCCGAGGCCTGCACTCCGGCCTCGATCGACGCGCCCGAGGAGACCGGAGCGATCGACTGGGAGCCGACGTTCCAGGTGCCCTTGAGCGCGAACTCGTTGAGCCCGATCGAGCCGACCCCGGGGTACGAATGGACGCCGGATTGGAGCGGCTGGGCGAAGCCCTGGGCGCGCTGGGGATCCAGGTAGGTCTCGGGCGTGGCCAGCTGGGCGGCCGGCATGATCGCCTTGGCCGTGGTCGGCGGTGGCAGCTTCTTGGCACCGGCCTCGGTGAGCAGCTCGCGGATCGCGGACTCGGTCTTGCCGTAGTCGCCCTCGCCGAACTGGGTGTGGCGGACCCGCCCGTGGGCGTCGATCAGATACTCGGCCGGCCAGTACTCGTTCTGGTAGGCGTTCCAGGTGCCGTAGTGGTTGTCCTGGACCACGGGGTAGCGCAGGCCGTCGGATTGGATCGCCTGGCCCACGTTCGAAGCGTCCTGCTCGAAGGTGAACTCCGGTGTCTCGACGCCCACGATCTCCAGTCCGTAGCGGTGATAGGTCGCGTAGAGCCCCTTGAGGAACGGCAGCGTGCGAATGCAGTTGATGCAGGTGTAGGTCCAGAAGTCGACCAGCACCACGTGACCTCGCAGACCGGCCATGGTCAACGGCCGGCCGCCGGGGGTGTTGAACCATTGCTGATTGTCGGTGAAGTTCGGGGCTGGGCCGAGGTCGGGGAGTGAGTGCATGTGGGCCGCCGCCAGCCGCTGGCGAACGGCGAACCGCGACGGCGGCCGCAGCGAGGCCAGCCGGTTCTGGACCGCGTTCGAGTTCTCCAACGACCGCGTGGGGTCGACCAGGAAGGCCGGCAGGCTCTTGTCCTTGGCCAACGCCTCCTCGAAGCGAACGTCGAGATTGGTCGCCATGAGGACGCCGGTCAGCAGCAGCACCGCCCCGAGGCTGCGCTCGACGATGTGCCCTCGGGCCGAGCGCTTGATCCTCGAGATCACGGCGCGTCCGCCCAGGGCGTACAGGAGCAGCACGGCGCTGAGGCCCACCGCGTAGGCGATCGCCACCGCCACCACTCGGGCCGACGCGCTGCCCGAGGCACTGACCGAGGTCACCGCGGCGAGGATGGGGCCGGCGCACGGAGCGCACACGAAGCCGAGGGCGCCGCCGACGGCGACTCCCGACCAGAAGCCGTTGCCGCGCGTCTTGGGGCCAAAGCGGGCCAGGCGCGAGAGGGGCGCCTGGACCCGGGCCGCCAGTTCGGGGATGAGGAGCACAATCCCGAAGGCAATGAGCACGATGATGGCCAGCGTCCGGGCGGCGCCGCTGGCCAGGCCGACGCCACGCACGAGCTGGGCCAACGCGACGATGGCGATCGTGAACGTGAGCGCCAGCCCGAGGACGATCCCAAGCGGCCGGCGGCGGCCACCGACGGCGCTCGCTGACAGGAGGGCGGGAAGCACCGGCAGCACGCACGGCGTGATCGCGGTCCCTGCCCCCGCGATGAACGCAAACAGCATCAACAACGGCATCGGTGCTCTGGATTCTCGTCGCTAACCGTTGCGAAAGGCTTAAGTTGGGGTGGGGGGTGGTGTTGGGCGCCCGGGCGGTGGCGCGCGGGCGCGCGGGCGGCGATCACCCCCCGATGGCGGACATCGTGCGCTCGGGTTGGATGAAGCCCGGCTCGCCGACGTGATGCTTGAGCTCCTTGCGCCACACGGCGGCGCGAATGATGGCCTCGAGATCGGCGTCGGTGGCGCCCTCGCGCATCGGAGTGCGCAGGTCGGTCTCGTTGAGCGAGAACAGGCACGTGCGCAGCCGGCCGTCGGCGGTCAGGCGGATGCGGTTGCAGTCGCCGCAGAACGGCTCGGAGACGGGGTTGATGAAGCCGATACGCCCCTTGCCATCGGCGAACCGGTAAACGCGCGAGGTGGAGCTGGGCTCGCGTGGCTCGGGCTCGAGCGGGTACACGGCGGAGATCGCGTCTCGGATCTCGGCTCCGGTCAGAACCTGGTCCATGCTCCAGTTGTGATCCGCGTCGAGCGGCATGAACTCGATGAAGCGGATCTGATACGGGGTCCGCCGCGCCAGATCGGCGAACGGCAGAACCTCCTCCTCGGTGAAGTCGCGGATCGCCACGGCGTTGATCTTGATCGGGTAGGCCTCCGGGAACTGGCCCAGGATCTCGAGGCCGCGCAGGACCTGGGGCAGGGCGTCGCGTCGCGTCAGCTCGTAGAAGCGATCGCGCTGGAGCGAATCGATCGAGACGTTGAAGCGGTCGATGCCGGCATCGATCAGCGCCGCCGCGTCGCGCTCGAGCAGGAAGCCGTTCGTGGTCACGCTGAGGTCGTCCACACCCGGCACCGACGCGAGCATCGAAGCCAGGCGCGGGAAGTCACGGCGCACCAGCGGCTCGCCCCCGGTCAGCCGCACGTCGCCGACGCCCATCGAGGCCATCAGCGCCACGACCCGGACGATCTCCTCGAAGGCGAGGATCTCGGCCCGCTCGAGCCACGGCAGCCCCTCGGCGGGCATGCAGTACTGACAGCGGAAGTTGCACCGATCCGTAACCGAGACGCGCAGATCTCCGATCAGACGTCCGTGCCCGTCGCGAAGTGGTTCACGCTGCATACACCTAAGGCTACCCTTCCCGGCATGCGTCGAGCAGGACGTACCGAACCGCCGCGCATTCTCCACCTGTCCGAGCTGCCGGCGATCCCCGGCCCGGGCAGCCTCACCTGGTCTCCGGTCCGGCTCACGCTCGGCATCCGGGCGTTCGGCTGCAACGCATACACGGCGCAGGAGGCCGGCCAGGATGTGGTCGAACCCCACACCGAGGAGACCGATGATCCCGCCGGCGGCCACCAGGAGCTGTACTACGTCGCCGTGGGCCGGGCGAGGTTCACGATCGACGGCGAGGAGCACGACGCGCCGGCCGGGACGTACGTGTTCCTGCCCGATCCAGCCTCGCAGCGGCACGCCGTCGCCGTGGAAGCCCCCACCACCGTGCTCAGCTTCGGCGGTCCGCCCACCTTCGAGCCCTCGGCGTGGGAATGGGCCTTCCAGGCCGGTCCGTTGATCCGGGCCGACCCCGGCCGGGCCCGCGAGATTCTCGATGACGGACTCAAGCGCCATCCCGAGGACGGCGCGCTGCACTACAACCTGGCCTGCCTGGAGGCCGTCCAGGGTCGCCGCGACGAGGCACTGGCCGCATTGCGCAGGGGGACCGAGCTGCGGCCCGAGTCGGCCGAGTGGGCGCGCGACGATGCCGACCTCGCCTCGCTGCGCGACGACCCGGAGTTCCGCCGGCTGACCGGCGGCTAATCGCCGACCAGCAGCCCGAAGGCGAGCATGTCGCGGCGTCCCTCGCTGCTGTCCATGTAGGAGCGCAGCAGCGCCTCGCGCGTGAAGCCGGCCCGCTCGGCCACCCGCTGGGACGCCTGGTTGGCCGGGGCCGCCAGCAGCTCGATCCGCTCGAGTCCGAGCGTTGAGATGCCCCAGTGGCAGATGAGGCGCACGGCTCGGGTGGCGTGCCCCTGTCCGCGGGCCTCGCGGGCCAGCCAGTAGCCGACCTCGGCGCGCTTGTGCTCCCAGGCGGGGCGCATCAGCGAGATCGACCCCAGCAGCTGCGTGTCATCGGCGGCCGCGACGATCGCGAAGGGGGCGAGCGTGCCGGCGTGCATGGCGTCGTAGCGATGCAGCAAGAAGGCGCGGGCGTCGGCCTCGGTGTACGGCGAGGGCACGCGGGTCCAGCGGGCGATCTCGGGGTCCTGACACGCCGCGGTGATCGCTGCCGTATCGGAGTCGCGCCACGGGCGCAGGGCGGTGCCGGCGTCGGTCAGCGGCTCGGCGGAAAGGACGATCCGGCTCACGGCCGTCGGACGATGACCAGCACGGTGGCGAGAGCGAAGCCGATCTGCCCAAACGCCATCGCCGTCCCGAGGTTGATGGCTCCGAGGAGGCCGGCCAGGGCGGCGGCCAGCACGAAGGAACCGAACATGATCGCCAGGTCGATCAGCACGGGGATGGATTGTGCCGGACGCGCTGCGGCGGGGCGACGCTCAATCGCTCTGGGCACGCCCCTGGAGCGCGTGGGTCAGGGCGGGTACGTCGAGGGCCGGATCCTGCCCGGCCAGCCACCGCTCGGCCTCGCGGCGGCCGCCCAGGCTGCGCAGACCTCGCTCGCCGAACTCGGCGGTGAAGTCGGCCAGCGCGTGCATCCGCCGGGCCCGGAGCCGGCGGTCCGGAAGGTCGAGGCCGTGGCGGTGGGCGTCGAGTGCCGCCACGAGCTCGTCGATCCCGCTGCCCGGCGCGAGCGAGGACACCGAGACAACGGCGGTGTCCACCTCGCCGAGCGACCGCAGCGCCGCACGCAGATCGCTGAGCGCCCGCGTGGCCGGTTGCCCGAGGTCGGCCTTGGTGACCACGAGCACGTCGGGCACCTCCATGATCCCGGCCTTGAGGAACTGGAGCACGTCACCCGAGCCCGGCTGCACGACCACGGCCACCGTGTCGGCCACGTCGGCCACCTCAGTCTCGGACTGGCCCACCCCGACCGTCTCGATGACCACGATGTCGAACGCAGCGGCGAGCGCGGTGACCGCGGCTCGCGTGGCCGCCGCCAGGCCGCCCAGACGGTCGCCGGCGGCCGTGGAGCGGATGAACACGCCCCGGTCGGCTGGATCCGCCTCGATCCGGGCACGGTCACCGAGCAGGGCGCCACCGGAACGCCTGGAGGTGGGGTCGACGGCCAGCACGGCCACCGTGCGACCATCGCGGCGCCAGGCCGAGAGCAGCCGCGAGAGCAGCGACGACTTGCCGACCCCCGGGGGACCGGTGATGCCCACGACGTGGGCCGGGGCCTCGCCTCCGAGCTCGGCGGGCGAGACGCCGGCCAGCAGCGCGGCGGTCTGCTCACGCGCGTCCGGGGTGCGGCTCTCGACGAGGTTCAGGACGGCCGGGGCCGCGGTCAGGTCATGCTCGCGCAGCCGGCGCGCGAGCTCGCGCCCCCCGATGTTCGACGCGCTCAAGCGCCTATCGTCGCGGAGATTCCGTTGCGCTCCGCGACCAGCGAGACGATGTCGCGCATCATCTGGTTCAGGTCCCAGTCCTTGGGGGTGTAGACGGCGGCGACCCCGGCCTCGCGGAGGCTGGCCACGTCGGCGTCCGGGATGATGCCGCCGACGACCACCGGCACGTCGCCCGCGCCCGCCTCGCGCAGGGCCTGTAGAACCGAGGGGATCAGCTCCAGGTGCGAGCCGGACAGAATCGAGAGCCCGATGACGTGCACCCCCTCCTGGGCGGCCGAGGTGGCGATCTGGCTTGGCGTAAGCCGGATGCCTTCGTAGACCACGTCCATGCCCGCGTCGCGCGCCCGCACGGCGATCTGCTCGGCGCCGTTGGAGTGGCCGTCGAGCCCGGGCTTGCCGACGAGGAACTTCACGCGACGGCCGAGCGCCTCGCTGACCCGCTCGACCTCCTCGCGCAGCTCGGCCACCTGTTCGCTCGAGACCGCCGCTGCCTCGCCGACCCCGGTCGGGGCGCGGTACTCGCCGAAGGCGTCGCGGAGCGTCTGAGCCCACTCGCCGGTCGTGGCTCCGGCGCGCGCGGCGGCGATCGTGGCCGGCATGATGTTCTCGGATTCGTCGCTGGCCACGCGCGCCAGCTCCTCCAGGGCGCGATCGACCTCGGCCTGGTCGCGCTGCTCGGAGCGCCAGCGCTGCACCGCCGCCCGCCGCTCGGCCTCCACCTGCGGGTCGACGCGGAGGATTCCCCCCTCGGCGTCGGCGGTGAGCGGCGAGGGCTCGGTCGAGGTGAAGCGGTTCATTCCCACCACGGTCAGCTCGCCTGACTCGATCCGGCGCCAGCGCTCGCGGTGGGACTCGACCAGGGCCGCCTTCATATAGTCGACCGCCTCGACGGCCCCGCCCAGCTCGGCCACCCGCGCCATCTCCTCGCGCGCGCCGGTCTTCAGTTGCGCCACCAGGCCGTCCATCACCTTGGAGCCCTCGAAGATGTCCGGGTACTCGAGCAGGTCGGTCTCGAAGGCCAGGATCTGCTGGAGCCGCAGCGACCACTGCTGATCCCAGGGCCGCGGGAGCCCCAGGGCCTCGTTCCAGGCCGGCAGCTGGATGGCCCGGGCGCGGACGCTGCGCCCCAGCGACACGGCCAGTGCCTCGAGCGCGATCCGGTAGACGTTGTTCTCGGGCTGGGCCTCGGTCAGGCCGAGCGAGTTCACCTGAACGCCGTAGCGAAAGCGGCGAAGCTTGTCGTCCTCGACCTGGTAACGGTCACGGCCCAGCTCGTCCCACAGCTCGGCCATCGCGCGGAGCTTGGCGTGCTCCTCGACGAATCGCACGCCGGCGTTGACGAAGAACGAGATCCGTCCAAACACGCTTGCCATCAGGTCCTGATCACGCCCCCCGGGCGCGGTGCCGACGCGCTCGCGCACGGCGTCGAGCACGGCGATTGCGTTGCTCATCGCGTAGGCGATCTCCTGCACCGGGGTGGCCCCCGCCTCCTGGAGATGGTAGGAGCAGATGTTGATCGGGTTCCAGCGAGGCACGTGCTCGACCGTGTAGGCGATCGTGTCGGCGATCAGCCGCATGCTGGGGCCGGGCGGAAATGCGTAGGTCCCGCGGCTCAGGTACTCCTTGAGGATGTCGTTCTGGGTCGTGCCCTGGAGCTGCTCCTCGGGCACGCCGTGCTCTTCGGCGGTGACGATGTACAGCGCCAGCAGCCAGGCCGCGGTGGCGTTGATCGTCATCGAGGTGTTCATCTGGTCGAGCGGGATGCCGTCCATCAGCGTGCGCATGTCGCCCTTGTGGGCGATCGATACGCCGACCTTCCCGACCTCGCCACGGGCCAGCTCGTCGTCGGGGTCATAGCCCGTCTGGGTGGGCAGATCGAAGGCGACCGAGAGACCCGTCTGCCCCTTGGCCAGGTTGCGCCGGTAGAGCTCATTGGAGCGCTTGGCGTCCGAGTGCCCTGCGTACGTGCGCATCATCCACGGCCGGTCGGGCTCGGGCAGGCGTGGAGAGCTGGACTCAGACATCCGGCTCATTGTATGGCTGGATAGGCTGCAGGCTATGACCTCAGTGGCGGTCGTCGGAGGGGGCTTCGGAGGCGTCGGCGCGCTCGTCATGCTCGCTCGAGCCGGCTACCGCGACGTGACCGTGTTCGAGCGCGGCGAGCGCATCGGCGGCGTCTGGAACCACAACACCTACCCCGGTGCGGCGTGCGATGTTCCCTCGCACCTGTACGAGTTCTCGTTCGCGCCCAATCCGCGCTGGTCGCGCCGGTACTCGCCACAGGCCGAGATTCAGGCCTACATGGAGGACGTCGTCCGTCGCCACGGGGTGGAGGGTCGGATCCGGACCGGAACCGAGGTCAAGCAGGCACGGTGGGTGCCGGATCGAAGCCGGTGGTCGCTGCAGACAACCGCCGGCGAGCATGAGGCCGACGTGCTGATCACCGCGTGCGGCCAGCTGTCGGTGCCGAGCATCCCGCCGTTGGCCGGTCTGGAGAGCTTCGCCGGCCCGGTGTTTCACACCGCGCAGTGGCGCCACGATGTCGGGCTCGAGGGCAGGCGGGTGGCCGTCGTCGGTACGGGGTGCAGCGCCATCCAGGTCGTGCCGGCGATCCAGCCGATCGTCAGCCAGCTCGACGTCTACCAGCGCTCGCCGGGCTGGACCTTCCCGCGGATGGACTTTCCCTACAGCGAGCGCGCGAAGCGCCTGTTCGAGCGTTACCCGTCGCTCCAGCGCCTGGATCGCGCCTCGATCTTCGCGTTCCACGAAACGGGCGCCGCAGCCATGACCAGCAAGCCGTGGCTCCTGCCAGCGTTCCGCGCCGTCGGGCGCTTCCAGATCAACCGAGCGATCAAGGACCCGGAGCTGCGCCGCAAGGTCAGCCCGACCGACGAGATCGGGTGCAAGCGGGTGATGCTGACCGACGACTGGTACCCGGCGCTGACAAAGCCCAACGTCGAGCTGGTCACCGATCGGGTGCAGGTGATCACGCCTGGCGGCGTCCGGGCAGGCGGAGCCGAACGCGCGGCCGACGTGCTGGTGCTGGCCACCGGCTTCAGGACCCATGGATTCGTGGCGCCGATGGAGGTGATCGGACGCGAGGGCCGGACACTGGCCGAGGTGTGGGACGGCATCCCCCGGGCCTACCTCGGGGTCAGCGTGCCGGCGTTTCCCAATCTGTTCCTGATCTACGGGCCCAACACCAACGGCGGAACGGGCTCGGTGATCTACACGATCGAGAGCAGCATCGCCCACGCGATCGCCGCGATCGGCCAGCTCGATCGGGTCGGTCGCGGGAGGATCGAGGTCCGGGCCGATGTCGCCGAGCGCTTCGATCGTGAGCTGCGTGCCGCGCTGGCCGGCACCGTGTGGCACACCGGCTGCACGAACTGGTACGTGGACGAGAACGGCAACGACCCGAACCAATGGCCGTGGCTGTGGCATCAGTACCGGCGCCGCGCGGAGACCATCGAGCCCGGAACGTACGAGATCGCAGCCGCCTGAGCCTCGGGACCGCGGTGGCGTGAAATCCGAGATGCGATCGGCTGGATTTTGGGGCACCTGGCCCGTCGCCGAGTTGCCGATTTTCTGTGCGCCGCCGACGCCCCCGCGGGCCGAATTCTTTTCCCCACAAGGCGCGAGCAACTGGGGTGTGGAGTAAGGTCAAGGCCATGCCCGACCAGAGCTCAGCCGCCGATGAACACGCAATCCTGCAAGAGATAACCGCCCCGCTGGCGACACTTCCAGCTGACGCTCTACCGATCGCCGCAGAGGTCGATTTTCCGGTCGTGCTGCGGGGTTACGATCGCGTCGCTGTTGACGCCTACGTCAAGAAGACCAGCCAGCTGGTCGCCGAGCTGCAATCCACCCGCTCGCCTGAAGCCGCCGTCCGCCGTGCCCTGGAGCGCGTCGGTGAGCAGATCACCGGCATCCTCAAGCGGGCCCACGAAACGGCCGAACAGATCACGAGCCAGTCGCGCCGCGAGGCCGAGGACCGGCTCGAGGCGGCCCGGCTAGAGGCGACCAACATCACCTCCTCGGCCGAGGAGCGTGTCAAGGACCTCGATGCCGAAACCGACCGCATCTGGGCCGAGCGAGCCAGGATCGTCAACGACGCACGCGACCTGGCCAGTCAGCTGCAAGCCCTGGCCACAGCGGCCGCGGCGCGGTTCCCGCCGGCGGGTGAGTCCACGGAGGTGGCGGCGGTCACCGCCGCGCCCGCCACCGGGGCCAAGCCGGTCGCCACCGCGCCCGCCACCGGCGACGAGCCGGGCGAGACCGGCGCGACCACCGACGAGGAGCCGTCAGCCGCCCAGCACCCCGCTGTCGCGGATGATGAGGTCGTCACCGGCGACCAGCAGCCCCACAACGCGGCCGATCCGGCCGGCTCGGAGCGCACGGGCGTCCTGCCTCCGCTGGATCCCGACGATCCGCACTCGCCCGGCGCTCAGCCGGAGCGCTGAGCGCCTCGGATGCGTCTGATCGACGTCGTGCATGTCGGTCGTCCGCGCGTGATCGGCGTCTGGCAGGTCGGCCGTGTGCTCGTGGATCCGGGCCCGACTTCGTGCCTGCCCAGGCTGCTGGACGCGCTTGGCGGGAGTCGCCCGCGCGCGCTGCTGCTCACCCACATCCACCTTGACCACGCGGGCGCGAGTGGATCGCTGGTCCAGATGTGGCCGAACCTTGAGGTATACGTCCACGAACGAGGTGCGCGTCATCTGGCCGCGCCCGAGCGCCTGATCGACAGCGCCCGCAGGCTCTACGGCGATGACATGGACCGCCTGTGGGGCGAGATGGTTCCGGTGCCGGAGGGCAACCTCAGGGTGCTGGAGGGTGGCGAGTCGATCCTCGGCGGCAGCTTCAAGGTCGCCTACACGCCCGGACACGCCTCACACCACGTTTCGTACCTCCACGACGGAACCGCATTCGTCGGCGACACCGGCGGCGTGCGGATCACCGACACCGGACCGACGCTGCCACCCACCCCGCCGCCCGACGTCGACCTGGAGGCATGGCAACGGTCCATCGAGCTGATCGCCGGATGGCGACCGAAGCGACTGGTGATGACCCATTTCGGAAGCAGCAGCGACGTCGACGCCCAGCTCGACGAGCTCCGCCAGCGGATGGGGGAGTGGGCCGAGCTGGCGCGTGTGAGCGACGAGCAGACATTCATCGCGACGATCACCGCGGAAACGGCGGATCGTGTGGACAGCGAATTCGTCCCGGCCTACATCCAGGCTGCTCCGCCCGAGCAAATGTACGCGGGATTACGCCGATACTGGCGCAAGCGCGAGGAATCGACCGCCGCGCGCGACGCGAAGGTATCCTAAATCGTTGATGTCGCAGACGGTCGAGTTGCCACGTCTCGGCGGCCCGGGCAGCGGCGTTGGCGGACTGTGGCGCGTCGTCGTATTGAACGACGACTTCAACACGTTTGATCACGTGGCCGAGACGCTGGCCAGCGTGATCCCCGCCGTCACCCTGGCCGAGGGCTATCGCCTCGCCGACCGGATTCACAACTCGGGGGCGGCGATCGTCTGGAGCGGTCCGCGCGATGACGCCGAGCAGTACTGGGAACAGCTCGACGCGGCGGGGCTGACGATGGCGCCGCTGGAATCCGGCTAGCGGGCTCGGCGGCGTGGGCGCTCTAGCCCTGGCGGGGCTGGGGCACGGACGCGATCTCGCGCCGGCGCGGGAGTGCCTTGGCCAGCTGGCGCTCGGGGCTGACCCGGACCACATTCCACACCAGTCCCAGCTTCTCCAGCAGCGCGATCATCAGACCGGTGGGGTCGATGATGCGCTCCCACAGCTTCAGCCCGTGAAAGGCCGAGGTGGGGAAGGCGTGGTGGTTGTGGTGCCAGGACTCGCCCATCGACAGCGGCGCCAGCCAGAACACGTTGCGCGACTCGTCGTCGATGTCGAAGCGCTTGCGCCCGAAGAAGTGGCACACCGAATTGATCGACCAGGTCACGTGATGGAGCATGAACACGCGCACGAAGCCGCCCCACAGGACGGCGGTGAGCGCCGTGCCGAGCCCTCCGCCGACCATCCAGCCAAGCGCGAACGGGATCGCGAACCCGAGGACGACCCACACCCAAAACAGCTTGTCGACCGCGCGCACCACCTTGTCCTTGAGAAGGTCGGGGGCGAACCGCTCGCGTTCGGCGGTGCCCACTGAGTCGAACAGCCAGCCCACATGTGCGTGCCACAGGCCCTTGACCGCGCCCCAGAAGCCCGGCCCGCTGAGATGCGGCGAGTGCGGATCACCGTCCTGGTCGGTGAAGGCATGGTGCTTGCGGTGATCGGCGACCCAGGTGATGACCGAGCCCTGCACCGCCATCGACCCGAGCACCGCGACGACGGCACGGAACGCCCGCGAGGATTCGAAGGCCCGGTGGGTGAACATGCGGTGGTAGCCGAGCGTCACCCCGAGCGCCGTGATGACGTACAGGCCGACCATCGTGCCGAGCTCGAGCGGACCGATCGCCTGGTTCCAGAGGAGCACGACGGCAACCACCAGGCCAATCAGAGGAAGCGGCACGCCGATCAGATTGACGATCTTGTGAGCTCGAGACATCGACGCTCCTAGGATACGCGGGGAATGATGAGGTTTCTCCTAGTCTTGCCACTATCGACCCGACAAAACTTGTAGCTTCTGTACAAGTTCATGAGTGACCAGCCCTGGCACCAGTTGTCACCGGAAGTGGTGGGCGTGCTGCGCCCCGTGCTCGCTGAGGTGGCGGACGAGGTAATCGATTCGGTACGCGCCATCCCGGCTTATTCCCGTCCGGTCGAGGGGCCATTCGGCGAGGGCCTCAGGTCGGGCGTCCAGGAGGCGCTGCGCCACTTCCTCGCCGAGGTCGAGGCCGGTGGCCCGGTCCCGCGCTCGGAGGTGTACATCACGCTCGGGCGCGGCGAGATGCGCGCGGGGCGGAGCCTCGACTCGCTGCTCACCGCCTACCGTCTCGGCGCCCGAGTGGCGTGGCGCCGGTTCGCGGCCGCCGGCGTGGCCGCCGAGCTCGAGCCGGACACGCTCTACCTGCTGGCCGAGTCGATCTTCGCCTACATCGATGCGCTGTCAGCCGAGTCGGCCGAGGGTCACGCACTCGAGCAGTCGGCGGCAGCCAGCGAGGCCGAGCTGCGCCGGCGCCGGCTGGTG
The DNA here is from genome assembly GCA_963796885.1 of uncultured Solirubrobacterales bacterium. Lineage (GTDB taxonomy): Bacteria > Actinomycetota > Thermoleophilia > Solirubrobacterales > Solirubrobacteraceae > Palsa-465. The sequence continues at coordinate 89,878 of CAWCNP010000011.1, read as the reverse complement.
CGCCTGCTCGTCCGTGAGCCGGCGGCGGAACCGAGCATGGTCGAGGCGGCGGCCAGCGGTGCCGGTTGGTCGTTGCCGCGCACCCTCGCTGCCGTGGCCATCGGAGGCGGCCAGCGCGAACCGGCCGCGGCCCACCTTCCGCCCGAGGCGATCATCGAGACGATCGGCGAGATCGTGTGCGCGATCGTGCCCGATCCCGATGGACCCGGCCGGCGGGCGCAGATCGATCGCGCTGTCGCCGAAGTCGGGGCCAGCGGTGGACTAGGCACCACCGTGAACTGGAGCGAGGCGGCGGTCAGCTTCGCCCGTGCGCGTGGCGCCCTGGCGCTGGCTGATGGACGCCCGGGACTGACGGTGGCGCGCGAGAAGGCGGGAGAGCTGCTGCTGGCCAGCGAGCCGGGCCTGGCGCGCGAGCTGGCCAGCGATCACCTGGCCCCGCTGGCCGAGCTGCCTCCCGGCTCGAAGGCACGGATGACCGAGACGCTGCGCGTGTGGCTCGCCGAGCAGGGGCGGCTGAAGCCGGCAGCGGAGCGACTCGGGGTCCATCCCCAGACGGCTCGGTATCGGGTCAGGCGGCTGCGCGAGCTGTTCGGCGGGGCGCTCGACGACCCCGAGCAACGCTTCTGGCTCGCGCTCGCGCTCCGTGTCAAGTAGTGCGAGGCTACGCCGCCGCCTGTGGCGACGGCTCGGGCTCAGGTGCTGGCTCGGGCGCGAGCGGAACCTCGGGACCGAGGGCGCCGGACACGAGCTCCTGCTGCCAGCCATAGGTCACCGGAATCTGGAAGCGCCCTGAATTGCGGGCCCGGAACTCGATCATCTCGGGACCGTCCCAGTAGGCGTACCAGTCGTCCTTGGATTCAAACCACGACATCTGGGTGATCCTGTACCTGTCATCCAGCGACTGGTGGACCGAATACTGGGTCGCGCCGTAGCGCAGGGCGAGGGGCGCAACGCGCGCCACTTCCTCCGCAAGTGACTCGTGACGCAGCACGGAGGCGTACCACTGAATCCAAACCACGCCGGCCATGTCTATGCCCCCACCTCGGCGCGGATGGCACCGGGTCCCTCACGTGTCTTGCCGCCACCCTCCTCGGTGGCGCCGACGAGAATCGCGATCTTGCCCAGGTGCTTGTTGTCCTTCATCAGCTGATGGGCCTCGGGGACGCCCTCAAAGCCCATCGTCTGCCACAGCACCGGCCTGATCTTGCTTTGTTCGATCAGTTCGTTGGCCTTCATGCACTCGTACGCGTTGGCGAAATGAGACCCGATTATCTGCTTCTGGCGCATCCAGAGGTAGCGCACGTCGAAATCAAGGTTGTAGCCGGTGGTGCCGGCGCAGATCACGACCTTGCCGAATGGCTTGACGGTCAGCACCGAGGTGGGGAAGGTGGCCTGTCCGACGTGCTCGAAGACGATGTCGGGAGGAGCGCCCAGCGCCTCGGCTGCGGCCTTGCTGAACCGCCGCGATTCCTTGAAGCGGGCCTTCTCCTCCTCGGGGTCCTCGCCACCACGGCGCATCATCCCGGCAAACTCGTTGCGGTCGATGAAGCCGACCGCGCCCAGCTGCTCGACGAGACGGCCCTTATCCAGGCTCGAGACGACGCCGAGGCTGTCGGCTCCCGTGAGCGCGCAGAGCTGCGTGGCGAACACGCCAAGCCCACCGGCGGCCCCCCAGATCAGCACGCGATGGCCGGCCTGGAGCTTGCATTGCGTGATCAGCATCCGGTACGCGGTGAAATACACCAGGCCGTACGAGGCCGCCTCCTCCCAGGTCAGGTTCTGGGGTCGCGGCAGCAGCTGTTGGGCCTGGACCTTGGTGAACTGGGCGAACGAGCCCCACGTCGTCTCGTAGCCCCAGATGCGCTGGCTGGGCGCCGCCAGGGGGTCGAGTCCGTGCACCTCGGGGTCCTCGTATGAGGCCTGGTTGCAGTGGATCACCACCTCGTCGCCCGGGTTCCATCGGGTGACGCCCTCGCCCACCTTCCAGACGATGCCCGAGGCGTCAGAACCGCCGATGTGATGGCCGTACTGGGGATGGTCGCCGTAGCCGAACACCGACACCGGCTTGCCCATCGCCGCCCACACGTTGTTGTAGTTCACGCCCGCGGCCATCACGCGGACGATTACCTCGAACGCGCCCGGCTCGGGGACCTCGATCTCCTCGATCTGGAAGGCGTCGATCGGCTCGCCCTCGCGCTCGGGACGGATCACCCAGGCGGCCATTGTCGACGGCAGCTCACCGGGTTCGGTCTCGACGCTTGCGACTCGGCTCAGATCCACGGCCACGGAATGACGCCTCTCTCGGTCGGGGTACCAGCGAGGGAGGGATCGTAGAGCAGTCTCAGCCCTGCAGGTCCGGTGCCGCGATCGTCGGCGGGTTGGTCGCGGTGGCCCTCCGAACGCCTGCGGGAGCCGCTGGTGCCTCAGGCGGCTCTGGACTCGGCGGCGATCGCCTCGCGCTCGGCCGGATGCTGGGTGGCGGACACCGTTTCAGCCGCCAGCGCGGGCTTGGACACCCGCGGCTCGATGAGGACCCAGGCCAGGACCGCGCCGCAGATCGTGACCACTGCGCCGACGAGCAGGCCCGTGCTCAGCGCCGATACGAAGGCGTCCTGCACGGCGGTGACGACGAAGTGCGGCGTGTGGGCGCTGTTGAGCGTGGCGCCGCTTCCCAGCGAGTTGGCGATCGTGGCGCGGGTGGCTGCCGGCAGGTGGGGGAGGCTGGAATTGATCTCCGAGCGCCCGATGGTGGCGACAAGCGCGCCCATGATGGCCACGCCGAACGTGCTCCCGACCATCCGGCTCATGGACAGCACACCGGAGGCCGCGCCGGCCTTCGTCCGGTCAACCGCGTTCATCGCGGCGGTGCTCATCGGCGACATGACCAGGCCCATGCCGGCGCCCATGAGAATGAAGCCCGGCAGCAGCAGGCCGTAGCCGGTGTGGACGGTGATGTGGGACTGGATGAAGATCGCCGCCGCGACGATCACCAGCCCCAGTGTCATCAGCGGACGCGGGCCGACACGGTCGGTGAGGCGTCCCGCCAGCGGGCCCATGATGATGATCACGACCGTCGAGGGCAGAAATCGCAGGCCGGTCTGAAGCGGCGAGTAATGCAGGACGTTCTGCATGTACAGGGTGACGAAGAAGAACTGGGCGAACATCGCGAACGTGATCAGGAAGCCGACCAGGTTGGCGCCCAGTGACGTCCGGGAGCGGAAGAACGCGAAGTCGATCATCGGCGCCTTCACGGTGCGCTCGATCTGCACGAACCCGACGAGGGCCACGACGGCGGTGAGGAACAGCTCAATGATGCGGGGCGATCCCCAACCCCAGCTGTTGCCCTCGACCAGCGCCAGCACGAGCGCGGTCAGGCCCACCGTCAGCGCCGCAATCCCGGCGTAGTCGACGGTCTTGCCGACGGTCTCGTCGCGGGACTCCTTGGCCGCGAACAGCGTCACCAGGGTGGCCACCACGGCGATCGGCGGGTTGATGAAGAAGATCGCGCGCCAGCTGACCTGCTCGGTGAGAAAGCCACCGACGACCGGGCCGATGGCCAGCGCCAGCGCGCTCACACCGGCCCAGGTGCCGATGGCCATGCCGCGCTGCTCGGGCGGGAACGCCTGGGTGATGATCGACAGCGTCGCGGGCATCATGAACGCCGCGCCGATGCCCTGAATCGCGCGGAACGTGACCAGCACGGTGTCGCTGGGGGCGAAGCCGATGGCGGCGCTCGAGATGCCGAACACGACCACCCCGAACAGGAACATCCGGCGCCGGCCGAAGATGTCGCCCAGCCGCCCGCCGGTCACCATCAGCACCGCGAACGTCAGCGTGTAGGCGTTCACCGTCCATTCCAGGCCCGACAGGGAGGCGTGCAGGCTGCGCTGGATCGACGGCAGCGACACGTTGACGACGGTGTTGTCGAGCATGACCATGAACAGCGCGAAGCACATCGCTCCGAGCGTCCACCAGCGGCTGTTCTCCGCGGTCACCAAGCGGTGGCGGTGGGCCAGCAGGCGATCGGTCATGACTGAAGTCCCTCCGGGCGGCAGGCGGCGACCTCGTCGCGCACGAGCAGCTGGGACAGCGCTCGGGCGAGGGGCGCGCGCTCGGCGTCGGTCAAGGTCTGGAGGAACTGCTCGAGGCCGGTGAGCCGTGCGGCATTCAACCGCCTGATCACCGAGCGACCGTCGTCGGTCAGGCCGACGCGCTTCATGCGCCGATCCTCGGCGTCCTCGTGGCGCTCGACGAAGCCGCGTCGCACGAGATCGTCAACCATCCGGCTGGCTGCGGGCAGGGAAACGTGGACGAGCTGGGCGCCCTCCTTGAGCGTCAGCTCGCGTCCCTGGTCCTCCAGGTGGTGGAGCAGCTTGATCTGCGTCAGCGTGAGCTCGAGGGCTCCGACTGCTTCGAACAGGTCGGCGTTACAGTTTTTGTGCAGGTAGACGACGACGGCGTAGAGGTCGCCCGCGAGGGCGGAAGGGGCGAGCTCGGATGGCGGGGTCGAAGTGGCCGTCGCGTGGACGTCTGTGGTTGCTTGCACGCATGCAAGTATTGCACACAAGTTGTGCTTGCGCAAGCGCAAATAGGACGGTGTGCGTTGCTGGTTGCACGCTTGTTTGACCTCGTGCGATCGGTGGCGGAGGTTTTTGGGCAGGGGAAGGGGTGCGTGCGGGCTGGATCTTGGGCGGGAGCGCCTCCGGAGGCGGGGGTGGGGCCCTGGGCGCCGCGGCCGCGCCGCCGCGGCCGCGCCGCCGCGGCCAACGTGAAACTCGCCACCGCGCGCCGGGCCAGTTTCACCTTGACGGCGCCCGACGCCGTCGATGTGAAACTCGCGCCGCCGTCGACATCGACTTTCACGTCGACGCCCGGACCGCCCGCGCCCCGCCAACGACCGCAGCCGCCAACGACCGCAGCCGCCAACGACCGCAGCCGCCAACGACCGCAGCCGCCACCGCCACCGCCGGCTACGGCTGCAGCAGCTGGCTGCTCGAGCTCGGCCTCGCCGGCCCGATGTGCAGGGCAGCGGGCTGAATCTTCGGGCCGCTGGCCAGGGCCGCCTCGCTGGCGCCGCCCGTTGAGGTGGCCACGAGGTAATCGCCCGACTTCAGATCGACGGTGACCTGGGCCGTGGCCTGGGGATTGATCGGACCCGTCGTGGCCAGACGGGTCGAGTTGCCCTGGTGGTGGACGGTGACCGACTCGGCGTCGTTCGACTGGTTGGTGACGATGAAGATGACCTGGCCGGCCCCGACCGAGGTGGGCGAGATCGACACGCGGTCGTTGTTGACGTAGACGGTGAGGTCGACGGGGGAGGCGGGCCTTGGCTTGTTGGCGAAGTGCGTGCTGCTGCCACAGCCGGCCACGAGGACGGTTACGGCGGCGGCCAGCATGCCGAAGGTCCTCTTGCGCATCGTGCTCGTGGATCTCCTCTCCGAGCTCCGCGGCGCGCCCTGTGCGCCTTGGTGCCGATTCGGCGAGAACCCTACTTCACCCTCGGCCATTGCGTGAGTTAACTCGTTCTCGGTGTATTGGGCGCCACCGGGCCCTCCGTGCGCGGCGCCGCGGCGGCGCCTCCGGGGCGTCGACGCCGGTCAGCTCGACGTCTGGTTGAGCGTCTGGCGCCGGCGCTCGAGTCGACGCAACTCGACCTGCAGCTTGTCCCACGACTCGTGCTCGGCCTGCTCGTATTCGTCGCCGGTCAATTCGCGCAGACGCTCGTTGTACGCATTCCATGCGCGGCGAGTGTCGTTATCTAGCTCGCGCAGCTTCTCGCTGACGGAGGCTATGGCGGTCACGTTAAGACTCCTTCTCTAGCCGTACTCGCGATGCTACCCGGGCTCGCGGTCAACAAGACGCACTTCCGGGGTAGTTTGCTTAAACGTGAAGATGCAACTCGAGGCCCTGTCCTTCCCGAGTGCCACCACGCAAGCGCGCATGCGTGCCGTCCGGTGGCTGGCGTATCACCGGGATCTTGGAGTTGCTCGACGCACCGATCTCCTCGGCCGAGTTCCTGGTCATCGACACGGAGACCAACGGCCTCGCCGGTGACGCCTGCGAGATGACCGAGGTCGGGACCGTGCTGGTCGGTGGCGGCGAGCTGCACGACCGATTCTCCTCGTTGGTGCGGACGGTGCTGCCGCTGCGACGCGGGATCCAGCGCTTCACGGGCATCACCCAACGGATGGTCGACGACGCGCCTGCGCTCGAGGAGGTGATGCCGCGCGTCAAGACCGAGCTCGAGGGCCGGGTCATGGTCGCCCACAACGCCCCCTTCGATCGCCGCGTTCTGAGGCAGGCGTTCGAGCGCAGCAACCTCGACTGGCCCGATCCCCCGGTGATCTGCACCGCGCGGCTGGCCAGTGCCCTGCTGCCGCTCCAGCGAGAGCGCCGGCTGGGCGCCCTGGCCGATGCGCTGGGAATCGAGGTCGAGGGCGAGCATCGGGCGCTGATCGATGCGGAGACGTGTGCGCGCGTGCTGTGCGCGCTACACCCCCGTCTATGCACCCACGCCACGACGATTCGCGAGGCTCTGAGCGTGCTGCGGCCCCGCCGGCCGCGCAAGGTCAAACCCAGGCCGCCCGTCGCCGAGGCCTCCGCGCTTCCCAACCTCGACTTCTCCGACCTCCCGCGGGACCCCGGCGTCTACCTGTTCCGAGACGTGGCGGGCGCGACCCTGTACGTGGGCAAGTCGGTCTCCATGCGCAGCCGGGCGCGGGCGCACTTTGCGCCGTCGACGCCCCGGGCGGCATGGACCCGGTACGCCGAGATCGTCGACTACCGGCCGACCCGCTCGGAGCTCGGGGCGCTGGTGCTGGAGAACCGCCTGATCAAGGAGCTGCGTCCGCCGGGCAACACCCGCCTGACCCGGCGCGACGACCGGCTCGTCTACATCTGCTGCCGGCTCGACATTCCCTTCCCGATCCTCGAGGTCTCGCCCAACCCGGCCTCCGGGCACGCGGTCACGATCGGCCCGCTCCGCGGGCGCCGGCTGGCGATCGAGCTGGTCGAGCAGCTCGACTCGCTGTTCGGCCTTCGCCATTGCGGGCGGCGGCTGCCGCGTCGCGAGCATCCGTCGGCCTACGGTCAGATGGGGCGCTGCCTGTCGCCGTGCCTGGGCGACCTCGACCCCAACCTGTACCGGCGGCGGCTCGACCAGGCCCTGCGCCTGTTCGTCGAGGGCGCCGGAGGTGGCGGCCGGCTGATCGGGCACGTCAATGCCCAGATGCGCGAGGCCGCGGCCCAGCAGCGCTACGAGCGGGCGCTGTCCCTGCGGCGTCGCGCCCGCCGTCTCGGCGCGATCCTCGAGGGCCTCGGCGGCGTGCTCGAGGCGACCCACGCGCGCCCGCGCCTGCTCCTCGCCCCTCACCCGGCGGGGCACAGCCACGACGCGTTCTGGCTGGTGGCCGGCCGCCTGGTCGACTGGGGCCCGCTGGCGAGCGAGGTCGGCGAACTCGAGCGGCGGACCAGCGTGGCACTGACCCGCGGCCGCCGGGGAGTCGAGATCGGAGCGCACGTCCCGCCAGACGAGATCGACGAGGTCAGGATCGTCGCCAGCTACCTGGACTCCCACCCCGACACGCCCCAGCTGGCGCTCGACCCTGCGCCGAGCGCCGAGACGCTGTGTGCCTTCGCGCTACCGAAACGGCAGCTCGACGACCTCGGCCCCGACGCCGTCGGCGCCGACGCTCACCGCCGACCCCGGAGGCGCCTCGCGGCGCACCAGGGCGAGCGCGATCGGTCCCAGGTCGGGTGAATCGGCGACGCTGCCGACCCGGCCAACCGTCCGCTCGTCAAGGGAAATGTCCTCGCCGGTCTCGCACAGCCCCGACAGGAGCAGGCCGCGGAGGAAGCGGTTCGGCTTGCCCCGGTAGTAGAGGCGAGCGACCGTCTCCTGACCGACGTAGCAGCCCTTGGTGAACGACACCGCGCGGTCGTTGAGCCCCGCCTCCTGCGGGATCACGCTGTCGTCGAGGTCAACGCCGTAGCGCGGGCGTCCAGACTCAATCCTCAGCACCTCCGCGGCGGACTCCGACACGGGCACGGCGCCGGCGGCGGTGAGAGCCGAGCCGAGCGCGTCCGTCTCCCCGGCGTCGCAGAGGAGATCGACGCCGACGTCGGTCCGGATCACACGCGCCGCGATCCCGGCCACGGACACCGGCGCGTTGGCATGCTCGACCTCGGGCAGATCGACCGGCCCGACCGCCGATAGAGCCTCCGGCCCGATCAACGAGAGCAGTCCGGATTCCAGGGTCCGCTTGCTCAGCACCACGTCGTAGCCGATGCTGAAGCGGCGAATCATGTTGAACAGCTCCTGAAGGGCCACACGCTCGGTGTCCAGGAGCAGCTCGGCGGCGCTATCGAGAATCCGTAGATCGCCGAGCATCTTGCCCTTCGGGGTCAGGAAGGCCGCGTAGCACCCGTGACCGGCGCGCAGCGCCTCGACGTCGTTGGTGACCTGCCCCTGCAGGAACGACCGCGCCTCGGTGCCGCCGAGCGCGAGCTTGCCTCGCGCGGAGCGGTCGAGCAGGCCGCAGGCCTGGGAGATCGTCAGGTAATCGGCGGCCAGCGAGTCGGTCGAGGTCACGTCTCCCAATATAGGCGCGTCGATGACGTCTAAGCCGAGGTTGCCAAAACTGATTTTTAGGCCTACCATAATCTCTGTAATGGCGCACCAGGACCAGGTATCGATCTCCTCGGCCATCGAGGATTACGCGAAGGCCATCTACGCGCTCGAGCTACGCGCGGGCGGCCCTGTGAGCACCAACGCGATCGCTGAGCGGCTCGGCGTGACACCGGCATCGGCATCGGGGATGGTCAAGCGGCTGGACGAGCTCGGTCTGGTCGAGCACCGTCCCTACCATGGCGTTTCGCTGACCGACGGCGGCAATCGTGTCGCGCTCTAGGTGATGCGCCACCACCGGCTGCTCGAGCTGTACCTGGTCGAGAGCCTCGGTGTTCCCTGGGATCGGGTCCACAAGGAGGCGGAGGTGCTCGAGCACGTGCTCTCCGATGAGCTCGAGGAGCTGATCGCGGCCAAGCTCGGCAACCCGACGCACGACCCGCACGGCGATCCGATCCCCACGCCGGATCTGCACATCGACGAGGGCAGCCGGCTCAGCCTGCAGGCGCTCAGCGCCGGCGATCGGGGCACCTTCACCCGCGTGTCCGATTCAGATCCCGACATGCTGCGCTACCTCGCCGATCGCGGGATCGCTCCCGGCGACACCTTCGAGGTGGTCGAGAAGCAGCCGTTCGGAGGGCCGCTGTTCGTCCGCTTCGCGGATCAGGTCCACGTCCTCGGCGGCGCCCTGGCCCGCGCGATGCGCGTGGAGGTGAGCGCTTGACGCCGCCACCGCCTCAGATCGGTCCGCCCGCCCTCGAGGGGGCGACCGCCGACGGCGCGGTCGTCACAGTCCCCGATACCGCTGTCGTACTCAGCCCGCTCGAGCACCTGCTCGCGCGCGGCCGGGTGCGGGCGACCCTGGCCATGCTGGGCCCGGCATTCGTCGCCTCGGTCGCCTACGTCGATCCGGGCAACTTCGCCACCAACATCCAGGGTGGCGCCAAGTACGGATACCTGCTCATGTGGGTGGTGGTGCTGGCCAACGCGATGGCCATGCTGATCCAGTACCTCTCGGCCAAGCTGGGAATTGCCACCGACCGCAACCTGCCCGAGCTGTGCCGCGAGCGTTTCCCGCGCTGGACGAGCTGGGGCTTGTGGATCCAGGCCGAGCTGATGGCCATGTCGACCGACATCGCCGAGTTCCTCGGCGCCGCGCTGGGTCTCAACCTGCTCTTCGGCGTTCCCCTGCTGACGGCCGGGCTTATCACCGGTGTGATCGCCTTCGCGATGCTCGGGCTGCAGTCCCGTGGCTTCCGGGGATTCGAGCTGGCCATCAGCGCGTTGCTGGCCCTGGTGTTCGCCGGGTTCCTCTACGAGACGCTCCGGATCGGGCCCTCGGTGCACGAGTCCCTGCGCGGGTTGATCCCCGGGCTCGACGGCAGCGACTCGCTGTACCTCGCGGTCGGGATCATCGGCGCCACCGTGATGCCGCACGCGATCTACCTGCACTCGGCGTTGACCAACCAGCGGATGCCGGTGCGCGACGACGACGAGCGCCGGCGCGTCCTCAAGTTCGAGCGGCTCGACGTGGTCATCGCCCTGGGGCTGGCCGGGCTGATCAACATGGCCATGCTGGCCATGGCTGCCAAGTTCCTGCACGGCAACGGGCTCAGCGGCACGACAACGATTCAGGGCGCTCACGCCGACCTGGGCCAGCTGGTCGGAGGGGGCGCAGCACTGGCCTTCGCCGTCGCGCTGCTGGCCTCCGGCCTGTCGTCATCGAGCGTCGGCACCTATGCAGGCCAGGTCGTGATGAGCGGGTTCGTGAAGATCGGCGTTCCCGTTCTCGTCCGGCGCGGCCTGACGATGCTGCCCGCCCTGGCAATCCTCGCCGTGGGCGTGAGCCCGACCAGCGCGCTGGTGCTGAGCCAGGTCGTGCTCTCGTTCGGGATACCCTTTGCCCTCGTCCCGCTGGTCGTGCTGACGAGTCGCCGCGATGTAATGGGCGTACATGTCAACCGCCGGCTGACGTCGGTCGTCGCCTTCCTCGTGGCGGCGCTGATCACGGCGATGAACGTCTTCCTGATCACCCAACAGCTCCTCTAAATGGCCCTCGCCGACACATTCACTGAGATCGTCGACTCTCTCCCCGACGACTGGACCGACCTCGAGCTCGATCTGCGCATCTTCGACGAGCGCCGCTACGTCGATGCGGCCACGCTGCTGGTCACCTGCAACGCCCAGCCGTACTCGAAGTACGACTGGCACTGGCGGCTGATCGTGGCCCACCGCTTCGGCCACGCGTCCGCCGCACCGGCCGTGCACTCGTCGCTGAAGCTGCTCGACGACGCCGGCATCGACGGCGAGCTGGCCGTGCGCGAGGTGCGCACGGGCCGGGCCGAGATCATCCAGGGGTGGGGCCGGACCGAGTCGGTCCGCGAGGAGTTCAGGCGCCTGCGCGCCCAGTAGCCGTGGCGCGCGTCGTCGCGTTCATCCCCGACCTGCTGTTTGGCTCGAACGTCCTCGGCGCGCTGAACGCCGCCGGGCACGAGGCAGAGCTGACCGCGGACCCGTCCCAAGTCGAGCACGCCGATGTGCTGGTCGTCGACCTGACCGCGGACGCCGACGAGCGGATGGTCAGGCTTGAGTCGCTCGACCTGAGCCACACCAAGACGCTCGCCTTCTACTCGCACGTCGAGACCGACGTCCGCGAGCGCGCGCAGGCGGCCGGCTTCGATCTGGTTGTGCCGCGGTCGCGGATGGCTCGCGAGGGCGCCGACCTGGTCACCAGGCTGGCGGCGTCAGTTGCCGATTAGCGACTGCGCGCCGGCCAGGAACTGAGGGTCGAAGGCGGCTCTCACATTGGGGGGCTTGGAGACGATCCCGAAACGGGCCTCCCACTTCGCCCAGGCCCGGAGCGTGTGAGGATCGAGCTCGCCGAACTGGCCGCCCGGGCCGAGGAAGGCGGGCTCGACCGCATTCAGCTCGGCGCTCACCAGCTTCGGGTCGAGGCCCGGCACGCGCGACTCGAGGTTGGCCTCGCTCCCGCCCGGGTCGGTGAGCGTCACCCCGTAGCCGCGGACGAGAGTCCTGACCACAGCGCGGGCCAGGCTCGGGTCCTCGCTGAGGCTCTGGCGGGTCGCGCACAGAACCAGCTCGGGGTATGACGGGGCGCCGTACCGGTCGACGCGAAAGACGTGAAAGCCGCGGTGGCGCTGCTGGAGGGTGACCCCCTCGTCGTTCCAGAACGCGGTGGCGGCGTCGACGCGCCCCGACAGCAGGGCCGGAACGGCGTTGAAGCCGATCGTCACCGTCTTCACCTTGGCCGGGTCTCCGCCGCCGCCCGCCACAATCGACCGCAGCACCGCCGTGTCGCTGGGCACGCCGGTCACCCCCACCGTCTTTCCGGCCAGCTGGCGAGGCGTGTGGATGCTCGGAGCGGCGATCACCGCGGCCAGGGGCCGCTCGACGATGGCCATGATCCCGACGATGTCCTCACCGCGCTCCCGCGCGATGGCCAGATCGTGGATGTCGATGATGGCGAAGTTCGCCCGCCCGGTCTCGAGCAGCTTGATCGAGTCGGTCGAGGCTGACGGGGCGATCACGTGGAGATGGATGCCCTCGCCCGAGTCGAACGCACGCGCCAGCGCCGAGTAGATGCCGGCGTGGATGGCATTGGGCGTGAAGTCGAGGATCAGCGTCGCGTCCCGATCGGTGGGGACGGCAGCCGTCCCGCCGCATCCCGCCACGAGCCCGATCATGGCCAGAAAAGCGATGATCGCGCGGATTCGCATGAGCGCGGCAGGATAGGCCGCGCCTACCGGCTTCGTAGAATCGACCGACATGCGCCGCCGGGTCACGTTCAGTCGCAATGTCACGCTGTCGCTTTCGCGTACCTGCCGCTGCTATTGCAAGTACTGCGCGTTCGCCACCCACAGGCCGCATCTGCACGAGCCCGACGAGGTTTTACGGATCCTTGACGAGGCCGTTCGCCGCCACCGGGTGAAGGAGCTGCTGGTGCTCACCGGCGAGAAGCCGGAGGTCAATCGGGAGGTGGCGGATCGGCTGCGCTCGTTTGGTTTTGAGGACTTTGTCGGCTACGTCGTGTGGGCGTGCGAGCAGGCACTCGAGCGCGGCGTGCTCCCGCACACGAACCTCGGGGTGCTTGACCGGGGCGAGCTGGCCCTGCTGCGCGAGGTGACGGCCTCTCAGGGGCTCATGCTCGAGTCGGTCAACGAGGACCTGGTCGCCCACCAGGGTTCGCCGAGCAAGCATCCGGCGCGACGGATCGAGGCCATCGCCGCAGCCGGGGTGCTGAAGATCCCCTTCACGAGCGGGATCCTGGTCGGGATCGGCGAGAGCGAGGAGGAGCGGATGGCCGCGCTCGGGGCGCTGGCCGAGCTCCACGAGGCCCACGGGCACATCCAGGAGGTGATCCTGCAGAACTTCGTGCCGCATCAGAGCTACTACGGGCAAGAGCCGGCCGAGATCGCCGACGGTGCCGCCCGCGAGTACTGGCGGACCGGGGTCTCGCACGGCCCCCAGCTCGACGCGCCGCCGTGGGCCACGCCGGTCACGATCGAGGACATGACCCGGCTGGTGGCCGAGACGCGCCGGCTGATGCCCGACATCGGCATCCAGGTCCCGCCCAACCTGTCGGACTGGTGGCCGGAGCTGATCCGGGCCGGAGCCACCGACCTGGGCGGGCTGAGCGCCAACGGCGATCACATCTCGCCCGAGCACCCGTTCCCCTCGCCGGCTCAGGTCAGAGGCCGCTTGCGCGCCGACGGGCTGGCGCTCACCGAGCGGCTGTGTGTGTACCCCGAGTACATCGATCCGGAGTGGATCGCCCGGCCGGTGATGGACGTGATCAAGACGGCGTATTGGTCGTTCATCCCGCGCAGGGGGTCGGGGCGGCGGGTCACGCTCACCCTCTCCGACGACCTCGCCCCGCGCGCGGTGAGGAGGGCCCGCGACGGGATGGCCCTCAGCCCCGAGGAGCTCACCGCGCTGTTCGCCGAGCGCCGGCCGGCGGTGATCGAGGACATGCGCGCGGCGGCCGATGAGCTGCGTCACGAGCTGGCGGGGGAGACGGTCACGTTCGTGGTCAACCGCAACATCAACGTGTCGAACATCTGCGTGGTGGGGTGCGCGTTCTGCGGCTTCGGGCAGTCCAAACGCTCGCCGGACGGCTATGAGCATTCCGAGGAGGAGTTCGAGCGGCGGGTGGCCGAGGCGATCGAGTTCGGCGCCACCGAGATCTGCATGCAGTCGGGGATCCACCCCGACTGGGGGCTCGAGGACTACGAGAAGTGGCTGCGCCTGGCCAAGCGGCTCGCGCCACAGCTGCATCTGCACGCCTACTCGCCGATGGAGGTCGCGCACATGTGCGACGTCAGCGGCCTGTCGGCGCGCGCGGTGTTCGCCCGGCTGCGCGAGGCGGGACTCGACTCGACCCCGGGCACGGCAGCCGAGGTGCTCCACGACGGGGTGCGCGAGCGGATCTCGCCCAACAAGCTGCCCGTGGCCCGGTGGGTGGAGATCATCGAGGCCTCCCACGCCGAGGGGCTGCGCTCGACGGTGACGGTGATGTTCGGTCACATCGAGGAACCGTGGGAGCTAGCCGAGCACATGCGCGTGGTGCGCGAGCTGCAGGAGCGGACCGGCGGGTTCACCGAGTTCGTGCCGCTCTCGTTCATCCCCTTCCATACGCTGCTCGGACGCACGCACGGGGTGGAGGAGATCTCGCGCGAGGAGAACCTCAAGCACACCGCCGCGTTCCGGCTCGCGCTCGGCAAGACCGTGCCCAGCCTCCAGGCCAGCTGGGTGAAGATGGGACTCGACGTGGCGACCGAGGCGCTGCGCTGGGGTGTCAACGACCTCGGCGGGACGCTGATGGAGGAATCGATCTCGCGCATGGCCGGCAGTTACCACGGCGTCATGCTGACCCCCGAGGACCTCATCGCCGCCGCCCACCGCGCCGGACGCCCAGCCGCCGAGCGCACCACTCTGTACCAGATCCGGCGGCGGTACGAGCTGCAGCCGGATGATTCCGGCGGCCCGCGGCTTTGGCGCGCGGATGACGAGCGCGGGCTCGCCGGAAGCGGCATGAGGATCGAGGCCGCCCGGAAGTGAACCGCGAGCCCGGCGTAACGACGGTCCGCGGTCGTGAAACCGGCGCCGAGCACCCCCGGTCGCTGTTCGCAGGCGTCGAGCCGCTGGAGGTGTTTGTCGAGCTGCTGGCCGACATCGACACAGACACCGCCTCGACCGAGTTCTACGACCGGATCTGTGAGGCCATCTGTCGCCTGACCACGATGCAGCGGGCGGCGATCTTCATGGCCGATCAGGGGCGTCGCCGGGTCCGCGCCGTCGGTGCCCACGGCACCTCGTTCTCGCAGCTGGCGGCGCTGCGTCCGACCCTCGTCAACACGCCGATCGCCCAGCGCGCGCTGCTCGAGGACGAGGTCATCGTCGTCTCGGAGGGGATCGAGGATGCCGTGCCGCCCGAGTACGCCCGTGTCCTCGGTATCACCACGCTGGTGTGCACGCCGCTGAGCGCCGCCGGGCGCTCCTACGGCGTGATCTGCGCCGACCGCGGAGGGGGCCGGTTCGAGCTCTCCGACGGCGAGCGGCACCTGCTGTGGACGTTGGGCAAGACGGCCGCGCTGGTGGCCACGGCGCGCAACGCGACCCGGCAGCAGGAACGCAATCGGCACCTCGGTGAGCGGCTCGACCTGGCCCGCGAGATCCACGAGCGCGTGATGCAGAGGCTGTTCGGGGTCTCGCTGGCCCTGAGCGCCGAATCCCCGCTCGACCCGCCCGAGCGCGAGCGCTGCCGCGTCGAGATGCAGGAGGCGCTGAGCGACCTGCGCCGCGCGCTCGAACGACCGCTCGCCCCGCTCCCCCCGGAGACCGGGACCACGCTGGCCGCCGAGCTCGAGCGGCTGAGCACCGCGGCCGGGGTTCCGGTTGAGGTCGCTTGGCCGTCCGAGGTGACGGTGCCGGCCGATCTCGAGCCGCTGGCGCAGTCCGTGCTGGCCGAGGCGCTGCGCAATATCGCCAAGCACGCGGTGGCGACCAAGGTGAGCGTCGTGCTCTCGCGCGACGACGACACGTTCACCGTGGAGGTGCTCAACGACGGCGTCCGGCCAGGCGCCCGACGGGCCGGGATGGGGCTGCGGCTGGCCGCCTTCGAGGCCCTCCAGCACGGCGGCGTGGTCGAGTTCGGAGCCACCGAGGACGGCGGCTGGCGCGTGCGTCTGGTGGTACCGCTGCCGTGAGCGCCGCGCCCGTTCCCGGCGCGAGCGCCGAGCGCAAGCTTCGAGTGCTCGTGGTTGACGATCACGATGTCGTCCACTGGGGCTTTCGCGTGCTGCTGGGGGAGCAGCCGTGGGTCGAGCGGTGCCTGGCCGCCCGCACGAGTGCCGAGGCGCTCGAGCTGACCCGCACGTTCGAGCCTCACGTCGCCCTGGTCGACCTGTTCCTGGCCGGCGAGTCGGGCGCCGAGCTGTGCGATTCGATCCGCAAGACATCGCCGGGCACCAGGGTGCTGCTGATCTCGGGCGCCGGCCGCATGTCGCCAGCCACCGCGCGCGCCGCCGGGGCTTCGGGATTCGTCTCCAAGGACTGGGAGGCGGGAGAGATTGCCGCCGCGGTCAAGATGGTCGGCCTGGGAATGACGATGTTCCCGCCCAAGGCCGAGCAGCCCGCGCCGATGCTGAGCGAGCGCGAACGCGAGGTCCTCGACCTGATCGCCGCTGGCTCGACCAACCGCGAGATCGCCGAGCGCCTGTACCTGTCGCCACACACGGTCAAGGAACACACCTCGGCGCTGTACCGAAAGCTGCGGGCGCGCAACCGCGCCGAGGCCGTCCAGCGGGCTCAGCGGCTCGGGTTGCTGGCATAGCAGAGATACGTCCTCGCTTCGTCTAGTGTGGGTCATCGTGAACGCCCGGGCCGAGGCAGCGGAGCGCATCGGACACCGCTACGAGGTCCGCGTGCTCGAGCCGTCGCCCCCCGCGGTGGACGACGCGCTGTGGTTCGCCGACGATCCCGTGGCTCGGGGTGCGGTTCCGCCCGGGCGCCAGGTCGTCTCGCCGGTGGCGACCGGCGATCTGTTGTGGGCCGACCTCGCGCGCGACGACGAGGCGCTTGAGAGCTGGTGCGCCGATCGCTGGCTGGCTGCCTACCGGCGCCTGGCTGGCCCGCCGGGGCGGCTCGTCGAGACGCGACGGGCGCTCCAGCGGCTGGCCGAGCACGTCGTCTCGCCGGCGCGCGAGCGGGCCAACGGGAAGATCGGGTTGCGCTACACCCACGGCGGGTTCGGGACGCCGTTCTTCAACTCCGATCGGCAGGTCAGAGTTGAGGGCAGCGACCTGATTGTCCAGCAGGGCGCGGCGGAGCGACGGGCGCCGATCACTTCCCTGCCGGCGGCCGCCGCACACCTGGGGAACGAGATCGGCACCGGAGCCGGCGACGCCGCTCCGCTGCCGGTGGACCCCGAGGCGGCTGCGTTTCTGGGCGACTGGTACGGATTCGCAGCCTCCGTGCTGGAGGAACTCCGCGCGAGCGCGGGCAGGGACGCCGATCCCTCTCGCGTCCAGCTGTGGCCCGAGCACTTGGACCTTGCCGTCGAGCTCGGCCCAGAGGATCGCCGGACGCGTGCCACCTACGGCCTCTCGCCCGGCGACGACGCCCATCCGGACCCGTACGTCTATGTGGCGCCCTGGGTCGAGCCGGAGCCGGGCGGACCGTGGCAGGCGAACGGCTTCGCGGGCGCCGAGCTGTCATACGCGGAGCTACTCGGTGCCGAGGACCAGCGCGCGGCCGCGCTTGAGTTTCTCCGCTCGCGGATGAGCGCGCTCACCGCATAAGGCGATCTCCGTCTGCCCGTGGGAGCACCTTGCGCACCAACCCCCAACGCAGATATCTTCGCGCCATGATCGACACCGCGTCACTGGCCGGCCGCCGCGTCCTGATCACCGGCGCGGCTCGCGGAATCGGCGCGTCGCTGGCGCAGAAGCTCGCCCAGCGAGGGGCGAAACTTGCCATCGTCGGGCTCGAGCCCGAGGCGCTCGCCGCCGTTGCCGGGCGATGTGGACCCGACACGTTCGTCGCCGAGTGCGACGTTTCCGACTTCGAGCAGGTCAGCAGCGCGATCGACATGGCCGCCGACGCGCTGGGCGGTCTCGATGTCGTCGTCGCCAACGCCGGCATCGCCACCGGCGGCCCGCTGCTGGCTCAGGATCTGCGCTCGTGGGAGCGTGTGATCGAGATCAACCTGCTCGGGGTCATGTACACCGATCGCGCGGCCCTTCCGCATCTCCAGCGCAGCGGCGGGTACCTGCTGAATATCGCCTCCACGGCGGCGGTTCTGCGTGCACCTGGCATGAGCGCCTACTGCGCCGCCAAGGCCGGCGTCGAGGCGATGAGCGACTGCCTGCGGATCGAGATGCAGTCGCTCGGGGTCCAGGTCGGTGTCGCCTATTTCCTGTTCCTCGACACGGACATGGTCAGGGACGCCGAGCGCGAGATGCCGATGCTCGAGCGAGCCAAGGCCGAGATGCCGAAGTTCCTGGCCCGGACCTATCCGCTCGACCCGGCGGTGGAGGAACTGGTCCGCGCGATCGCCGAGCGTCGGCGGCGGGTGTCCTACCCGCGTTGGTTCGTGAAGGCGCTGGCGCTGCGGCAGCTGGTCGCCTCACCCCTGGCTGAGCGCGCCACCGGCAAGAGCGCTCCTGAGGCTCTGCGGGAATACGACGAGCTGGTTGCCGAGCGCGGCGCCGCCGCCGCTTCGGCCACCGACCGCACCCGCGAGCTGGCCGGGCTTTAGAACCATCTAGTTGGGGTCTACTAGCCCTCTGTGGCCCGTAGCTCGGTCAGCTTGCGCCGTTGCAGCTTGCCGGTGGAGGTGCGCGGCAGCGTTTCGGCGAAGCTGATCTCCCGCGGCACCTTGTAGCGAGCCAGTCGACTGCGGACGAGCGTGCGCAGCTCGTCCTCTGAGGCTTCCGACACCGATGCGCCGGGCGCCGGCACGATTATCGCGCTCAGCCGCTGTCCAAAATCCGGGTCGGGGACGCCGTAGACGGCGACGTCGGCCACTGCGGGGTGGGTGAGGAGCAGTTCCTCGACCTCCTGCGGGAACACGTTCTCGCCGCCCGACAGGATCATGTCGTCGTCGCGGCCGTCGATGAACAGGCGCCCGTGGGCGTCGAAGTGTCCGACGTCGCCGGTGCTCATCAGTCCGTCGATCATCTCCTTCCCGCCACCCTCGGTGTAGCCGTCGAACAGCAGTGGACTGCCGACAAAGATCCTCCCGGTGGCTCCCTGGGGCTGCTCGACGCCCTCCTCATCGAGAATCCTGATCGTCACTCCAGCCGCCGGGCGCCCCACCGTCCCTGGGGAGGCGCGCAGGTCGCGCGGCGTGGCCAGCGTGCCCGACCCGACCTCGGTCGACGCGTAGCCGTTGTAGAGGATGTCGCCGAACTCGTCCATCACCGCCGTGGCCAGCGCAGGCGGCAGTGGCGCCGCGCCGCTGACGATCATCCGCAGCGAGGAGGCGTCGTAGCGCTCACGTGTCGGCGCGGGGAGATCGAGGATCCGCCCGAGCATCGTCGGGACGGCCAGCAGCATCCCGGCGCGGTGGCGGTCGATCGCCGCCAGCGTGGCCTCGGGGTCAAAGCGCCGGCGAATCACGATCGGGGAGCCCAGCGCCGCCCCGAGCGCGATGCCGATGAGTCCGTAGAGATGAAACAGCGGCGGAGCGACGACGATCGGCTCTCCCGACCTGGGCCCCGGCCGGATTCGCCCCAGATCGAGGAGTCCGGCCACCACCATCGGAGCGAGCGACCGCGTCCTGACCGTTCGGGTGGCGCCCTTGGGCGTACCGGTCGTCCCCGAGGTCAGCATCACGATCCGCCCGGGTGAGCTGGGTGCGGGTGGCGGGTCGGATGCCGCACCGGCCGCCACCAGGGCCGCGATCGTGGGCCGTCCGGGCTCGCCCTCGTGCCAGCCCAAGATCCTCGGTCCGGCGAAGTCCGCCTCGTCGAAGACGGCCGCGAATTCCTGGTCGTACACTGCGGCGCTGACGCGCTCGCGGCCCAACACGTCAGCCAGCTGCGGTCCCGCGAAGTCGGTGTTCAGCGGGACGAGGTCGCACCCCAGCCGGCCGGCGGCGACGGCCGCCAGAATGAATCCGCGGTGATTGCGGCACATGATCGCGAGCCGGTCGTCGCTGTTCAGATCGAAATGAGCGTGGAGCGACGCCGCCAGGGCGCCTGCCTCCCGGTCGAGCGCGGCGAAGCTGAGCGCGCCGTGTTCATCGATCACCGCCGGGCGCTCCCCGTACAGCTGCGCCGCCGCCGTGGCGGCAAACGCCGGTCCCGCCCCGTAACGGCGCTGGGCGAGCGCGATCCGGGCCAGCCGGTCGGGCCGGATCGGGCGCACGACGCGGAGCCCGGCCACCGAGGCCAGCCCGCCGATCGCCTCCTGAGCCAGGCGGGCCGAGCTCCCCAGCACCGCGCTCGCGGACGGGGTTACGGGTGGCAATGATGGAGGCATGGGGCTCCTCCGGCGGCTGTCAGGGTTGGCGCGGCGGGCGTGACCGGCCAGGGCCGATTCGATCGGCCGCTGAGCCAGCCGATAGCTCGCGCCGGCCAGCCGCGCCCACAGGGGCGCGATCTCGCGCGGGCGGTCGGTGATGGCACGGGCAACGATGCCGGCGGCCTCATCTGTGCTCATCGCGGGGACGTAGTTCCAGATCCGGAACGGTCCCAGCATCGGCGAGCGCACCAGCTGCAGGTGGATCGAGGTCGTGGTGACGCCATCGGCGCGGATCTCCGGCGCAACACCGCTCAGCCACGCCTCGAAGGCCGCCTTGGAGGCGATGTAGGCGCTCCAGCGCAGCGCCGGCAGATCGACGCCGGCCGTGGCCACATTGACGATGTGCCCGCTGCCGCGCTCGCGCATCGTCGGCAGCAGTCCCAGGAGGAGCCGCACGGGCCCCAGATAGTTGACCTTGATAGTGCGCTCGACGTCGCGAAAGCGCTCGTAGGACTCGGAGATCCAGCGCCGGATCGAAAGGCCGGCGTTGCACACGACCACGTCGACGTGGTCGTGCTGGTGAAGGATCTCAGTGACGAGATCGCCGACCGCGTCGACATCGGACAGATCGCAGGGGTGAACGAACGCGCGGGCACCGCCGGCGAGGATCGCCTCGCGCACCTCCTGCAGGCGCTCCGCTCGCCGGGCCACGAGCAGCACGGTGGCTCCGGCCGCCCCGAGGCGCAGCGCGGTGGCTTCGCCCACGCCCGACGACGCCCCGGTGACCAGCACGGTCTTTCCGGCCACCGCTTGCCGCAGCCGCTCGTCGCTGGTGCCGCGGCTCGTGGCGCCGATCAACAGCCTCACCGAGCGGGGCAGGCGCTCGCTCACCGGCCCCGCATCATCCACTCGATTGCCGGCAGCTTGACGGCGTGGGGGAGATAACGAGCCGCCTGCATCGCGGCGCGCATCGACAGACCCGGCACCACGACGCGACTCCCCGATTCGAGCCCCTGAACCCCGGCGCGAGCGGCATGCTCGGCCGTGATCCACGCAGGACGGGGGACGGTCTGCTCGAAAGTCTGCCCACCGTGAACCTCCCAGCCCGAGATCTGCCAGAAGTCGGTACTCACCGGACCGGGAGCCAGCGCGGTGACCGTCACGCCGTGGCCACGCTGCTCCTGGTGGAGGGCCTCGGAGAATGTGAGCACGTACGCCTTGGCCGCCGAGTAGCCGACCGAGTAGGGCAACGGCTGCATGCCCGCCGTCGACGCGACGTTCAGGATCGCGCCCCGCCCTCGCTCGACCATTCCGGGCAGGAAGGCGGAGGTCAGCGCCACCACCGCCTCGACCAACACGTGCACCTGCTCGAGCTCGCGGGCGGGATCCGACGCATCGAAGGGGCCGTTGGTGGCGAATCCCGCGTTGTTGACGAGGATCTCGACATCGAGCCCGAGCTGTGTCATGCGGCCGGGGATGCGCGCGCGCGACGCGGGCTTGCCCAGGTCACAGGCGATCGTCTCGGCACGACCGCCGTGCTCGTCCCGCAACTCGGCCGCGAGTTGCTCCAGACGCTCCTTGCGACGGGCCACGAGCACGACGGTATGCCCACGCGAGGCAAGCTCACGCGCAATCGCGGCGCCGATCCCGGCTGAGGCACCCGTGATAAGCGCAGCCGACGTGGAGGTAGGTTTCGGGAGACTCACCTGGAAACTAGTGCGATCGTATCGACATCCAGGGTCCCCCCGAACGGGGGGAACTCAATCACGGACCTGTATCCGTGACGAGCCTGGTGCGTAGGTTCTAGACGAATGAGCTTTACGTCGATCATCTTCCCGGGACAGGGGAGTCAGACGCCCGATATGCGCGCCACGGTCGCCGCGCACCGGCCGGACCTCCTCCGGCTCGTCGGTGACGTCGTCGGCGTCGACCCCTTCCCGCGAGCCGACCAAGCAACCAGCTATGCCCAGCCGGCGATCTTCTGCGCCAGCCTGGCCGGGTGGGAAGCGCTCGGCCGCCCGCAGGGGGATTTCATGGCCGGGCACTCGCTCGGCGAACTGGCCGCGCTCGTGGCCGCGGGAGCCATCGGCGATCAGGACGGACTCGAGCTCGTGGCGCTCCGCGGGCGGTTGATGCACGAGTCCGGCGAGCGGGCCGGCAACGGCGGGATGCTGGCGCTGATCGGCGCCGGCGCGGCCGAGCACGCCGGCGGGCTGGCCGAGGCCCACGGGCTGGCGGTGGCCAACGACAACTCTCCGCAACAGGTGGTCCTGTCCGGCGAGCGGGCCAACTTCTCGAATGCCGCCGCGGCCGCCGAGGAGCTGGGCCTGCGTCCGGTCGAGCTTCCGGTGACCGGCGCGTTTCATTCCCCGATGATGGAGGGCGCGGTGGCGGAGTTCACCGACGCGCTCGAGCGCGTCGAGGTGCAGGAGCCGCGCGTGCCGGTTTTCTCGGCCGTCACCGCCGCCCCCTTCGACGACATTCGCCGACGGCTGGCCGAGGCTCTGATCAGCCCGGTCCGCTGGCGCGAGACCGTGCTGGCCATGCACGAGCAGGGTGCCGAGCGGTTCGTCGAGGTCGGTCCGGGCAAGGTGCTCACCGGACTGGTCAAGCGTACGGTCCGAGACGTGGAGCTGGTCCATGGCTGAGGTGACCCTGACCGCCCCGACCGCTGCGCACGCGCCGCCGACGCAGCGGCTCACCTCGATCATGTCGGTGGCCACTGAGCTTCCCGCGACGCGGCTGACCAACGCCGAGGTGGCCGAGATGGCCGGCGTCAGCGAGGACTGGATCGTGTCGCGGACCGGCATCCGCGAGCGGCGCCGGGCATTACCCCACGAGCGGCTCAGCGACTACGCCGCGGCGGCGGGCGCCCGCGCGCTCGAGCGGGCCGGGATCGCCGCCGAGGACCTGGATCTGGTCATCGTCGGAACGCTGACCGCCGACGAGGTGACGCCCAACACGGCCCCGCTCGTTGCCCACGAGCTTGGCGCCCATCGTGCCGGGGCGTTCGACGTCGGTGCCGCGTGCACGGCGTTCCTGTCGGGCCTGGCCGTCGGCACGGCTCAGATCGAGAGCGGACGCGCCGACTACATCCTTCTGATCGGAGCCGACTTCGTCACCCGGATCGTCGACTACACGGACCGGCGCACGGCGCCTCTGTTCGCCGATGCCGCCGGCGCCGCCGTGCTCGGCCCGAGCGAAGACGGCCGCGGTTCCGTGGGGCCGATCGTCCTCGGGGCCGACGGCAGCGGGGGGCCAAAGCTGATCGCTCCCCACACCACACGCAAGATTGAGATGGACGGAACCGAGGTGTTCAAGCACGCCGTGGCGCGCATGTCCGAGGTCACGCTGGCCGCCGTCGAGCGCGCCGGACTGACGCTCGAGGAGATCGACGTGTTCGTCTACCACCAGGCCAACGCCCGCATCACCCGCGCGGTCGGCGAGCGCCTCGACCTTCCGGTGGAGCGCGTCGTCGATTGCATCGAGACCCTTGGCAACGCCTCCGCGGCGACGCTGCCGGTGGCGCTGGCCGCCGCCGAGGGGGAGGGCCGGCTGAAGCCGGGCGCCAACGTCCTGCTGAGCGCGTTCGGCGCGGGATTCACCTGGGGCGGCGGCGTGATCGAATGGGGAGGGACCGACGTTGGCTGATCGTGCGGGATGCGCGCTGGTGACCGGCGCATCACGAGGCATCGGAGCGGCGATCGCGGGCGCGATCGCGCGCGATGGCTGGCCGGTCGGCGTCAACTACCGTGCAGATCGCGACGGCGCCCAGTCCGTCGTGACGCAGATCGAGTCCGACGGCGGGCAGGCCTGCGCGGTCCCCGCCGACGTCACCGAGCCGGGCGCCGCCGATGATGTGTTCGGCGCGCTCGAGACGCGCTTCGAGCAACCGGTGCTCGTGCTGGTCAACAACGCCGGCATCAGCCGCGATGACCTGACCCCGTCGCTGAGCGACGAGCAGTGGGACGACGTCCTCGACACGAACCTCACCGCCGCGTTCAGAATGACCCGCCGGGCCCTGCGCCCGATGCTGCGGGCGCGCGCTGGGCGGATCGTCAACATCTCCTCGGTCGTCGGTCTGCGTGCCAACCCGGGCCAGTCCAACTACGCCGCGGCCAAGGCCGGACTGATCGCCTTGACCAAGACGACGGCCGTCGAGGTGGCGCGCCGCGGCATCACGGTCAATGCGGTGGCGCCCGGCTGGATCGATACGGACATGACCGCCGAGGTGTCCAAGGAGCTGCTCGAGGCGGTTCCCGCACGTCGCGCGGGAACCCCGGAGGACGTCGCGGCGTGCGTACGCTTTCTCGTATCGGACGCGGCCGGCTACGTCACGGGAGCGGTGCTCCCCGTGGACGGAGGGCTGGCGGCATGAAACCTACGACTGACAGGAGCAGTGCGATATGTCGACAGTGACCAACCAGCAGGTCGAGACGCGAGTGATCGAAGCCCTGGCCAGCTTCGGCCCGGACGTCAGCCAGATCACCCGTCAGGCCACCTTCGAGGAGCTCGACATCGACTCCCTCGATCTCGTCGAGCTCGCGCAGATCGTCGAGGACGAGTACGGCGTGGTCCTCAAGGGTGAGGACATGAAGGAGCTCAAGAGCGTCGGCGATGCGATCGATCTGATCGCGGATAGGGCAGCTTGACGCGTCGAGTCGTCATAACGGGTTTGGGCGCGGTGACGCCGCTCGGCGTCGGCGCCAGCACCCTGCATGAACGGTGGACGGCCGGAGTCTGCGGCATCGCAGACGGCGAGGGCGCCTGCCTGGAGTTCGACCCCAAGGAGCACCTCTCGGTCAAGGAGGCCCGCCGGCTGGACCGCTTCTCCCAGTTCGCCATCGTGGCGTCGGGCGAGGCGCTGGCCCAGGCCGGCTGGGGCGATGAGCTGCCCTACGACCCGTTCCGCATCGGTTGCGTGATCGCGACCGGGATCGGCGGGATCGACACCGTCGAGAGGCAGCACGACGTGATGCGCGACAAGGGGGCCAAGATGGTCTCGCCGCTCGGCATCCCGCAGTACATGCCCAACGCCGGCGCCGCCGCCGTGTCGATGAAGCACGGCGTCAAGGGTCAGATGTACGGCGTTGTGTCAGCTTGTTCCGGCGGTGCCCACGCGATCGGCTCGGCCGTGCGGATGATCCAGTACGGCGACGCCGACGCCGCCCTGGCCGGCGGCGCCGAGGCCACGCTGACCGAGTTCGGCTTCGCCTGCTTCAACTCCATGCAGGCCCTGTCACCAACCGGCTCCTCGCGCCCGTTCGACGCCCGCCGTGACGGCTTCGTGATGGGTGAGGGCGCCGGAGTGCTGGTGCTCGAGGAGGCCGAGGCGGCCGCCGCGCGCGGCGCGACGGTTCTGGGCGAAGTCATCGGCTATGGCTCGACCTCGGACGCGCATCACCTGACCGCCCCCGAGCCGACCGGCAGCGCGGCCGCGAAGGCGATCGAGCTCGCTCTGGCCGACGCCGGAGCGACGCCCGGGGACATCAGCTACGTCAACGCCCACGGCACCTCCACCCAGCTCAACGACGCGGCCGAGACCGCCGCGCTCAAGCGCGCGCTCGGCGAGCAACGGGCCAAGCAGGTCCCGGTGTCCTCGACCAAGTCGGCGATCGGACACCTGCTCGGCGCCGCCGGAGCCGTCGAGGCCGTGGCCACGACACAGATCCTGGCCAACCGCGTGATTCCACCGACGCTCGGCTACGAGGTGCCCGACCCTGAACTTGATCTTGACTATGTCCCCTACAAGGCCCGCGAGATGGCGGTCGGAAACGGCCATCCGCCGCTGGCGATCTCCAACTCGTTCGCCTTCGGCGGGCACAACGTCGCATTGGTCCTGAGAGGTGCGGAAACATGAGTGCAACTGCGGTTCGTGAACAGCGCACACGCCTCGATCCGCTCGAGCGGCTCGAGGCCCTGTGTGACCCAGGCAGCATCTACGTGCTGCGCTCGCGCGTGCAATCGACCAAGCTCGGCGAGCGGGCGATCGCCGGGGACGGCGTCGTCGGCGCCACCGGTTCGGTCGACGGCCGTCCGATCGCCTGTTATGCCCAGGACGGCTCGTTCCTCGGCGGTTCGCTCGGCGAGCGCCACGCCGACACGATCGTGCGCGTGCTGCAGATGGCCGAGCGGGCCCGGATCCCGGTCGTCGCGTTCGTCGAGTCCGGCGGCGCGCGGATGCAGGAGGGCACGGCCGCGCTCGGCGGCTATGGGCGGATCTTCCGCCAGACCGTGGCCATGACCGGGCTTGTGCCCCAGATCTCTGTGGTGTCCGGCGCGTCGGCCGGCGGCGGCGCGTACTCGCCGGCGCTCACCGACCTGCTGTTGATGACCGAGGACGCCTCGATGTTCCTGACCGGGCCGAGCGTCGTGCGCGACGCCCTCGGCGAGGAGATCGACGCCGCCAGCCTCGGCGGCCCTCACATCCACGATCGCAATGGCGTCTGCCATCTCGTCGAGCCCGACGAGGAGAGCGCCGCCCGCCGGGTCCGCCAGATCCTTTCCTACCTGCCCTCGGCAGCCGGCGAGGAGGCCCCGCGTCACGAGCCCGTGCTGCCGGAGCTGGCCGACCCCGGGGCGGTAGTGCCATCAGAGCCGCGACGCGTGTATGACGTTCGCGATGCCCTGGCCGGAATCATCGACGCCGACTCGCTGCTCGAGCTGTTCCCGCGCTGGGCGCGCAACGTGGTCACCGCGCTGGGCCGGATCGAGGGCCGGCCGGTGGCTATCGTGGCCAATCAGCCCCGTTACCTCGGCGGCGTGCTCGACGCCGAGTCCTCCGAGAAGGCGGCCCGGTTCATCGGCTTCGCCGCCTCGTTCGGGCTTCCCCTCGTCGCCGTGGTCGACACGCCCGGGTTCATGCCCGGCTCGCGGCAGGAGCAGGCCGGGGTGATCCGACGGGGCGCCCAGCTGGTCCGTGCCTTCGCCTCGGCTCCGGTACCCAAGGTGACCGTGGTTCTGCGCAAGTCCTATGGCGGGGCCTACATCACGATGAACTCGCGCGACCTCGGGAGCGATCTGATGCTGGCCTGGCCCGACGCCGAGCTGGGGATCATGAGCGCCCGCGCCGCGGTCGGCATCGTCCACCGCCGCGAGCTGCGTGTGGCCGGCGACCCCGAGCAGGAGCGGACGCGGCTGGCCGAGGTGTACGCCGAGGAGCATCTCCGCGCCGAGGCCGCTGCGGCCTCGGGCTTCGTCGACGAGATCGTCGAGCCGGTTCACACGCGGCAGCGCTTGGCTGCCGCGCTACACGCGCTCGCGAGGGCGCGGCGGTGATCCTCGCCGGGAAGCGATTACTGATCACCGGCGTCCTGACCAAGGACTCGATCGCCTTCCACGCCGCCAAGCTCGCCCAGGAGGAGGGGGCGTCGGTGCTGCTGACGAGCTTCGGCCGGGCGCGCCGGATGACCGAGCGCGCGGCCGGCCGCCTGCCCGAGCCGGCCGAGGTCATCGAGCTCGACATCAACAGTCCCGAGGACCTCGACGCTCTCGCCGACGCCGTGCGCAAGCACTGGGACGGCGTCGACGGGGCTCTGCACGCGATCGCCTTCGCTCCCGAGGACGCTCTCGGCGGTCGGTTCATGACCGCGCCGGCGCAGAGCGCCATGCGGGCGTTCCAGACCAGCGCGTTCTCGTTCAAGGCGCTGGCCGCGGCGCTCAACCCGCTGCTGAAGCCGGGGGCGAGCCTGATCGGACTCGACTTCGACGCCTCGGTGGCCTGGCCGATCTACGACTGGATGGGTGTGGCCAAGGCCGCACTCGAGTCGGTGGCCCGGTACATGGCGCGTGATCTCGGGCCCAGGGGCGTGCGCGTCAACCTGGTGGCGGCCGGCCCGCTCGGGACGGTGGCCGCGCGCGGGATTCCCGGCTTCGAGAAGCTGGCCGAGCTGTGGCGGGCGCAGGCGCCGCTGGGCTGGGACCTCGACGACCCGCTACCGGTGGCGCGCGCAATCTCGTTCCTCTTCTCGGACTACTCGCAGGGGATCAGCGGCGAGATTCTGCACGTCGACGGGGGCTTTCACGCAATCGGCGCACCGGCCGATCTTTGACCCCCCGTAGAGTGGGGGGCAGTTGGATCGCTGGCTGAAAACTGAGCGAGAGGTCCGGGTGTGCGCCGTGCTGGGGGCGATCACGATCGCCTTCTCCGGCATTCTCGTGCGCCTGAGCCATGCGTCGCCCTCCACGGCGGCGATCTTCCGCTGCTGGTATGCGCTCCCGGTGCTAGGGCTGATCGTGATGTGGGAGAACCGGCGCTTCGGCCGCCGCACCTGGGCCGATCGCCGGCTCGCCGTGGCCGCCGGCGTGTTCTTCTCCGTCGATCTGATCCTATGGAACCGCTCGATCGCCGATGTGGGCGCCGGGCTGTCGACCGTGCTGGCCAATATTCAGGTCGTGCTGGTCCCGCTGGTCGCTTGGTTCCTGCTCTCCGAGCGGCCGGGCCGGCGCGTGCTGGCTGCGCTGCCGATGGCGCTGTTCGGCGTGCTCTTGATCTCGGGCGTTCTCGATCACGAAGCGTACGGTCGCGACCCCGCCCGCGGGACCGTCTACGGGTTGGCGGCCGGGTGTTGCTATGTCGGCTTCCTGCTTCTGTTGCGTCAGGGTCAGTCTGATCTGCGCCGCCCCGGGGGTCCGCTGTTCGACGCCACCGCCACGGCCGCGGTCCTGTGCGTGATATTTGGTCTCATTCTCGGCGATGCGCACCTGGCTCCGGTCTGGCCGGGCGCGGCCTGGCTGATCGTGCTCGCGCTGAGCTCGCAGGTGTTCGGTTGGTTGCTGATCACGATGTCGCTCCCACGCCTGCCCGCCGCCATGACCTCACTGCTGCTGACCGTGCAGCCTGTCGGCACGGTGGCACTTGCCGCCCTGATCTTTGCCGAGTCGCCCAGCGACCTCCAGCTCCTGGGAGTGGCCCTCGTGCTCGTCGGACTGGTCGTGGCCACGCAGCCGGTGCGGCGGCGCGTGGTCCGCGTTCAGGCGATAGCCGGTGCTTCGGGCAAGCGCTCGAGCGCCGCCTGCATATCGGCCTCGGAGAACTCCGGATCCTCGAGCTCGCCGGCCAGGAACGCGTCGTACGCGGCCAGATCGAAGTGACCGTGTCCCGATAGGCCGAGCAGGATCACGCGCGCCTCGCCGGCCTCGCGTGCCGCCTCGGCCTCGGCGATCGTCGCCCTGATCGCATGCGCCGGCTCGGGGCCGGGGATGATCCCCTCGGTGCGAGCGAAGCGCACGGCGGCGGCGAAGACCTCGTTCTGCCCGTAGGCCCGGGCCTCGACCAGCCCGGCCTTGACCAGCCCGCACAGCATCGGCGCGTCACCGTGGTAGCGCAGTCCGCCGGCGTGCACCGGCGGCGGGACAAAGTCGTGGCCGAGCGTGTACATGGGCATCAGCGGGGTCAGGCCGGCGGTGTCGCCGAAGTCGTAGCGATAGGCGCCGCGGGTCAGCGTCGGACAGGCCGTCGGCTCGGCGGCGAGGAAGCGTGTCTTGGCGTTGCCGCGCAAGACCTCCCGCACGAACGGGAAGGTCAGCCCGGCGAAGTTCGACCCGCCGCCGACGCACCCGACGACGACGTCGGGCTGCTCGCCGGCCATCTCCATCTGCGCCGCCGCCTCCTGCCCGATGACCGTCTGGTGCAGACACACGTGGTTGAGCACGGAGCCGAGGGAGTAGTTGGTGTCCTCGCGCTGGGCGGCCACCTCCACCGCCTCGGAGATGGCGATGCCGAGCGAACCTGTCGGATGCGACGCGTTGGCCTGGCCGGCCTGAGTGAGGTCGCTGGGCGAGCGATGGACGGTCGCTCCCCAGGTTTGCATCATCGAGCGGCGGTAGGGCTTCTGGTCGTAGCTCGAGCCGACCATGAACACCTCGCACTCGAGTCCGAACAGTGAGCAGGCGAAGGCGAGAGCAGAGCCCCACTGACCGGCCCCGGTCTCCGTCGACAGCCGCTTGATCCCCGCCTGCGCGTTCTCGTAGGCCTGGGCCACCGCGGTGTTCGGCTTGTGCGACCCGGCGGGGGAGACGCCCTCGTACTTGTAGTAGATGTGGGCCGGGGTGTCGAGCTCGCGCTCCAGCCGCCGGGCCCGGAACAGCGGCGACGGACGCCAGATCTTGTAGGCCTCACGGACGGGCTCGGGGATCTCGATCTCGGGCTCGGGTGACACCTCCTGCATGATCAGGGCCATCGGGAAGATCGGCGTCAGGTCGTCCGGTCCGGCCGGTTGCAGCGTGCCGGGATGGAGGGGCGGGATCGGGTCGCCAGGCAGGTCGGGGAGGAGATTGATCCAGCGCGTCGGGATCGCGCTCTCTCCCAACAGGTACTTGACCGTGTCCTGGCTCATCTTCTCTCCTGTACTCGCTGCTGATGCCAGCGAGGACCCTACCTGAACAGGTCCTCGCTCTCCGGGCGGATCAGGGCTTGGGCGCCGGGGCCGTCGTCCTCGCTGACGTGGCGCCCGGCGCCGCGCAGGAGCACGACCGGCTCGCGCGAGTCCTTGCTGCGGGCCAGGTCGGCGGCGGCAGCCAGCTCGTCGGCCACGGCGATCCAGGTCGCCGTGAGCTCGCGTTCGGCCGCGTCGCGCCGCCCGCGCCAGTCCTCGAGCGGGGCCAGACCCGCACAGCCGATGGCCACGTCGACCTGGCCGTGGCGCCACGCGCGGCCGAACGAGTCGGTGATCACGATGGCCGGCGCAACCCCGGCCCGCTCGCGGATGCGATGGCGCAGCTCGCGCGCCGAGCGGTCGGGATCCTCGGGCAACAGCACGACCCGGTCCTCGCCGGGGACATTCGAAGCATCCACGCCGGCATTGGCGCATACAAATCCGTGATGCGTGACCGCGATCAGCACGCCGCGCGAGGCGCGCAGGATCTCGCGCGACTCGTCGAGCACCACCTGAACCTGCCTGGGATCCTTGTCGAGGTTGGCGGCCAGCTCGCGTGCGCGCGGCGAGGGCACCACATCGGCGAGGTCGCGTATCCGGCCCTCGGCCTTGGAGACGACCTTGTGAGCGACGACGATCACATCGCCGGTCTGGGGGGCCTCGGGGGCGATCCCCTCGAGGATCAGCCCCGCGAGATCGTCGCCCGGCCTGACCTCCGCGAACGGGTGCACCGCGACCGCGAGCACGGAGCCTCAGGTTCGGCTGCGCAGCAGCTGACGCAACATGCCGCGGGTGTGGGCGGCACCGCCGTGTCGATCAGCGAGCGTCGACTCCAGCTCGCTCAGATCCTCGGGCGTATCGACGTCGAGCGCCAGCGAGGGCACCTCGACGACCTCGCCGGAGAAGCCGGCCGTCGCCGCCGCCCGGCGGTGGCGCTCGCAGCTGTCGGGGCCAAAGGCCGGCGCCAGGACGCCGGGCGGCTGAAGCAGCAGCGCGTTGGTTCCCGTGCCGTGCCGGTCGGGGACGATCAGCGCCGCGTGCCGCGCGATGCGGCGGCCGAGCAGAGCATCGAGCTCGTCGGGCGCCAGCAGCGGGCAGTCCCCGGGCACGAGCAGCACACGGTCGGCGCCGGCCTCGATCGCCGCCCGGATGCCCTGGCGGGCGGCGGGGTTGTGGCCGTCCTCAAGATCGTCGAGCACCATCGCGCCGTAGCCGCCAGCGATCTGCTGGGCCCCCTTATCGGCGGTCACGACGAGCATGCTGTCGACCGCGTTCGCCCTGCGCAGCGCCACCAGCACGTCGGAGAACATCGCCTCGGTCAGAGCCCGGCGCGCGCCCGGGGTGAGCCCGTCGGCCAGGCGCTGCTTGGCGTCGGCAAAGCTCTTGATCGGCAGGATGGCGGTAGTCGACATCGCGGCCCAACGCTACCCGCTCTGCCTCAGCGTGAGCGCGAAGTCGAGCGTCTCCTGCGCCACCCGCGCCCGATCGCGCGCGGTGCTCATCAGCGTGTCGGTCTGGAGCAGCGGAACGTCCTGCACCGGGCGGTCGGTGACCAGGCCATCGATCAGCCCGGCGTATATCGCCGCCACGCCCGCCCCATCGAGGGTGTGCCCGGCCCACTCCATGAACGCGGCCGTCGGACCCTTGACCACCGCTCCCTCCACGATCGGGCTCACCGCCACCACGGGGGCTTGCCCCTCGTCGATCGCCCGGCGAAGGTCGGCGAGCGCCAGGATCGGACCGATCGAGATCACCGGGTTCGAGGGGCCGACCACGATCGCGCGCGCGTTGGCGAGCGCCTCCAGGGCCTCCGGGGTCGCCGGGCTGGCCCTAGCGCCGCGAAAGCCGACGTCGTCGACGGGCCCCCGCCCCTGGCCCTTGATCATGAACTCCTGAAACGGCCACCACTGCTGGTGGGCCAGCACGTGGGTTCTCACCGGGTGATCGCTCATCGGCAGCACCCGCGCCCCCACGCCCAGGGCGGCGGCGACGGCGCCCTGCGCCTCGGTCAGGCGCTGGCCGGCCCGCAGCGCACGCTGGCGCTCGAGGCCGATGGCCAGGTCACGGTCGCCGAGGTTGAACCACACCTCGACGCCGAGGACACGCAGTCCGTCCATGACCTTGAACGTGTCGCCGCTCAGCCCCCAGCCGCGCTCGTCGATCTGGTCGGCGAGCCAGAACGTGACCAGGTCGGGGTCGGGCGATACATAGGCACCGTAGATCTCGATGTCGTCGCCGGTGTTGGCGATCACGACGAGATCATCGGCGCCGACGACGTCGAGCATTCCCCGAGCGAGCTTGGCCCCGCCAGTCCCCCCGGCCAGAACGACGACTGGACCGCTCACAGACCGGTGATCTTGATCCCAGCCCTGACCTTGTTGCGCACGTTGATCGAGATGATCAACGGGGTCAGCTGCTCGATGATCCGAGCGACCTCCAGAGGGCCGCAGTCGACCGCGCGCAACCCGGTGATCGAGTCGACGACGGCGGCCAGCCGCTCCTTGTCTTCGCGAGCATCGCCGCACATCAGGACGTCCTCGTCGAGCTCGTGGTCGAGGTCGCCGAGCAGCGCAGCGCTGACCGTGTGAAAGGCCGATATCACGCGCACGCCGGGAGGGGCCATCTCCTGGGCCTGCTGGGCGGCTGACCCCTGCCATACCCCGAGGGTCCGGGTCGCCTTGCCGCTGATCGCGGCGGCGAGGGGAACCGTCGCATCGACCACCAGCTGTCCCTCGCGCAGGGCCGTCTTGAGATTCGTCAGCGTCTCCGACTGGTTGCGAAAGGGGACGCTGAGGATGACCAGCTCGGCATGCTGCACGGCGTCGGCGTTGTGAGCGCCGGTGAAGCGTCCGTGCGGAATTCGGGCGCTCGCGCGGGCGGCCGCCTCCTTCGCCCGGCCGGCGTCCCGTGAGCCGATCACGATCGCGGTTCCGGCTAGACCGAGGCGGAGCGCCAGGCCAAAGCCGAGCGCGCCGGTCCCGCCGACGATGCAGATCGGGGATTCCACGGCGGGGAGTCTATGGATGGGGTACCCTGCGCCGTCTCATGGGGTCCGCTCTGGAGGTCGGCATGGAGGCCGCGAACGAGTTCGAAGTGGGCGGGCGCCTGCTGACGGACGTCGGCGGCACCCTCGCGGTCGCCGTGCTCTCCACTCCCGGGATGATCGCGATGATGGAACGCACCGCCGCGATGCTGGTCAGACCGCGGCTCGAGCCCGGCCGGGCGACGGTGGGTTTCGAGGTCTGCATCAAGCACGTCGCGGCGGCGTCCGAGGGCGCACGCTGCACCGCCCGGGCCAAGCTCGAGGACATCATCGACGAGCGCAAGCTGCGTTTCGCGGTGGAGGTCGTGGACCAGGACGGTCGAACGATCGGGCTGGGCACGCACGAGCGGCGGGTGATCGATTCCGGAAGGGGTTAGGGTATGGCGGTCAAGGTTTTCCTGGCGACGCTCGTGGCGGCGCTGTTCGTGTGGGTGGCCACGGCGGGGGCCAGCGACGTGCGGCATCGCCCGTTCCACGTCCGACGCGCCTCGTTGACGCAGGACGGCCAGGATCTCATCTGGCACGTCATCGTGGGCCACCCGTTCTCGCCCGCCGGGCTCAAGCGCACGCGTCGCTCGCTGTGCCTCCAGCTGGAGCACCCCAAGCGCGGCACCACCTTCGCCGTCCTCTGCCTCGGCCCCGGCAAGCGGGGCAAGAACATGCGGCTGAACTACATGAAGGTGACCCGGAGGGGTCGCGGGCACGCGCGGGTCATCCACGCAACGCTCTCGCGCGGAAGCACGAGTTCGCTTACGGCGCAGTTCCTGCCCGCCGAGGCGGGGCTCGCGTATGGACCTCCGGTGCGCTGGCAGGTGCTGACGACACTCAGGCCGCCCGCCTGCCACCCCAAGACCCACAACCCGTTGGGCTGCACATCGCTCTACCCGGTCAAGGCGGCGCTGACGCGGCTCCACACGCCCCGCCTCGTGGGCTGCGTGCCCAGCGGATCGCCCTATGTCACGAGCGTGCCGACCAATCGCAAGGTCGTGGCGCTGACCTTCGACGACGGGCCATGGCCCGACACGCCGCAGTTCCTCGACATCCTCGAGCGCGACCACGTCCACGCGACGTTCTTCCAGATCGGCGAGCAGGTGAGTACCTACGGCCAGAGCGTCGACGCTCGGATGCTCCGCGATGGCGACATGATCGGCGACCACACCTGGAACCACGCCAACGTGTCCGGGGCCGGATCGTTCGCCTCCTGGGAGATCTCGCGCACGGCGGCGGCGATCCGCGGTATGACCGGCTTCACGCCCTGCCTGTTCCGCGCTCCCGGTGGCGCGGTCAGCGGCGCGCTGATCAGCGAGGCGCGCAGCATGGGCTTCACGACGATCGAGTGGAGCGTGGATCCCCGCGACTGGGCCCGGCCGGGGACCGGCGCGATCTACTCGGCGGTGGTGAACGGCGCCCGCCCGGGGGCGATCATCCTGCAGCACGACGGGGGTGGAG
The DNA here is from genome assembly GCA_963796885.1 of uncultured Solirubrobacterales bacterium. Classification (GTDB taxonomy): domain Bacteria; phylum Actinomycetota; class Thermoleophilia; order Solirubrobacterales; family Solirubrobacteraceae; genus Palsa-465. The sequence goes on along the minus strand of CAWCNP010000011.1, from coordinate 54,897 downwards.
ACCGCTCCGAGACGCTCGCCGCGCTGCCGCAGGAGATCGCCACGCTGAAGAGCCGCGGCTATCAGTTTGAGACGGTCACACAACTGCTCGGGCAGCGCCTGATCTATAAGTAGGTCCATGACCGACTTCCCGGCGAGTGTCCGCATCCGCGAGGTTGGGCCTCGCGACGGCTTCCAGAACGAGCCCGAGGTGATCCCGACGTCCGACAAGGTGCGCCTGATCGAGTTGCTCGGAGCCACCGGGCTGACCAGGATCGAGGTGACCAGCTTCGTCCGTCCCGACGTGATCCCTCAACTGGCCGACGCCGAGCAGGTGCTCGAGGCGGTGAAGCTTCCCGATGAGATCGCTGTCAGCGTGCTGATCCCCAACGAGCGCGGGCTTGAGCGGGCGCTTGCGCACCGCGAGCGCTTTTCGGAGATCAACGGCTTTCTGTCCGCGTCGGAGACCCACAACCACAAGAACGTGGGACGTGGCGTGGAGGAATCGCTGGCCGGTCTGGAGCGAACCTTCGCCCGTGCGCTGGCCGAGGGGCTGCGGTGCGAGGGTGTGATCTCGGTGTCGTTCGGGTGCCCCTATGAGGGCCACGTGCCGGTGGAGCGCGTGTTCTCGATTGCGCAGCGGCTGGCTTGCGCGGGGGCGGCCGAGGTCGGGTTCGGCGACACGACGGGGATGGCCAACCCGCGGCAGGTCCGCGCATTCTTCGCCGCCGCGCGCGAGCAGCTACCCGACGTCGAGATCACCGCCCACTTCCACAACACACGCGGACAGGGGCTGGCCAACGTGCTGGCCGCGCTCGAGTGCGGCATCGACTCCTTCGAGTCGTCGTTCGGAGAACTCGGTGGCTGTCCCGTCCCGCCCGGCGCCACCGGCAACATCGCGACCGAGGATCTGGTCTCGATGCTTCACGAGATGGACATAGCCACCGGAATCGACCTGGGCGCCCTGATCGAGGCCTCGCGGGAGATGCAGAGCGTCCTCGGGCGTCCGCTGGGCAGCCACGTGCTGTCGGCCGGGCCGGTGAAGTGGGACTGATCCTCGACCGCCTGCGGCCGCACCCTCATCGCGGCGACGTGATCGCGGCCGGCGCCGTCCCGCTGGCCTTGGCCGCGCTGCTGATCGAGCTGCGGATGGTGCAGTGGCCGCTCGGCGCGCGGTTCGTCGTCGTCGCGCTGATCGGTGGGCTGATCTTGACCATGGCCTGGCTCGCGCCGCTGGAGAGCGATGCGCCGCGCCCCTATCACTCGGTCTTGCTGGTGGCCGGCTTGCTGCCGGTGGCGCTCGGGCTCCAGCTGCTGGCCGAGTTGCTTGGCGCCACCCGGCCGCCGGGGGCGGGAGGGCAGTTCTGGACGTTCGGCGTGCTCAGCGCGCTCGCCGCCGCGCTGGCCCGGCGCGCCAACTCGGCCATCTGCGCGCTGATCGCCGCCCTGGCTGCCGCAGTGGCCGTCGAGGCCTTCGTCAGCTGGGCATTTCATCCCGTCGGGCTGGGCACGTTCCGAGCCATACTCGTGGTGCTGGCGCTGGCCTTCGCAACCGGGGCGGTGCGTCTGCGTGATTCCCGGCGGCGGCACGCAACGCAGCTGATCAACGCCGCCGGACTCGTGACGCTGGTGCTGGCGGCGATGTTCGTCGAGCTGGCGTTGGTCGCGCCGGCGGTCCGCGTCGTCGGCGATCCGGTCCTCGGCGGCCCGCATGGGGCGCCGTTCGGCTGGACCCTGTACGTGCTGGCCGTGGGCTTCGGCCTTGTGGCCTACGCCGCGGTCGATCGCGAGCCCGGCCCGGCGTACATCGGGGCGGCGCTGCTGCTGGGTTTTGTCTTCATGGCTGGTTTCCCGAGGCCGGTCCACGGCACGCTTGTCGGCTGGCCGCTGTTCCTCGTGGTCATCGGCGGCGTCGGCCTGGCCATCGGGCTGCGGCCTCGCCGGCCCCTGCCGCCGCCCCCCGGCGGCTCCCAGCCGGCGCCCACGGTGCCATTGCGGGGTGACCATGAGTGAACGGGATCTCCACGACGCGGTGGAGCGGTCGCTGGCCGGCGGGCCCGAGCGCCACCGAGCGCGTGCCGTCGAGCAGGGCAAGCTCCCAGTGCGCGACCGCGTGGCGCGACTGCTCGATCCCGACTCCTTCGCCGAGGAGGGGCTGCTGGCCAGCTGGGAGCAGGACGGCCTCGGCGCCGAGGGCGTGGTCACCGGTCTCGGCACGGTCGACGGTCGCCCGGTCGCGGTGATGGCCAACGACCCGACGGTCAAGGCCGGATCGTGGGCTCCCAAGACGGTGGAGAAGATCCTCCGCATCCAGGAGCGGGCGCTGTCACTGCGCGCACCGATCATCTACCTGGTCGACTCGGCGGGGGCGCGGATCAACGAGCAGGTGCAGATGTTCCCCGGGCGCCGTCACGCCGGGCGCATCTTCTTCAACCAGGTCCGCCTGTCGGGCGTGGTTCCGCAGGTGTGCGTGCTGTTTGGGCCCAGCGCGGCCGGTGGCGCGTACATCCCCGCCTTCTGCGACATCGTGATCATGCGCGATGGCAACGCCTCGATGTACCTCGGCTCGCCCCGCATGGCCGAGATGGTGATCGGCGAGAAGGTGTCGCTGGAGGAGATGGGCGGAGCACGGATGCACACCTCGCGCAGCGGGGTGGGCCATGCGCTCGTCGCCACCGACGAGGAGGGGATTGACTTCGCCCGTCGCTATCTGAGCTATTTCCCGTCCTCGTTCCTGGGCGGCCCGCCGTCCGGCGCGGCCGTCGCTCCGGGCTCCGGCGTCGCGATCCGCGAGCTCGTGCCGGCCGATGAGAACAAGCCGTTCGACATGCGCCAGCTGCTCGACACGCTGCTCGACGCCGACTCGTTCCTGGAGATCCACGCCCGCTGGGCCCGCGAGGTGATCGTCGGGTACGGGCGGCTCGACGGCGAGGTCGTCGGCGTGGTGGCCAACCAGCCCAAGGTCAAGGGCGGCGTGCTGTTCGTCGACTCCTCGGACAAGGCGGCGCGCTTCATCTGGACCTGCAATGCGTTCAACATCCCGCTCCTGTTTCTCGCCGACGTGCCGGGATTCATGATCGGCACCCAGGTCGAGCGCGAGGGAATCATCCGCCACGGCGCCAAGATGATCAGCGCTGTGTCCGAGGCCAACGTGCCGAAAATCTCGGTGATCGTGCGCAAGGCCTACGGTGCCGGTCTCTACGCGATGGCCGGCCCGGCGTTCGATCCCGATTGCTGCATCGCGCTGCCGACGGCGTCGATCGCCGTGATGGGGCCCTCGGCCGCGATCAACGCCGTCTACTACAACCAGCTTCAGGCGATCGAAGATGAGGCCGAGCGCGCAGCCCGTACGGAGGAGCTGCGCAACGAGTACGCCCAGGACATCGACATCCTGCACCTCGGCTCGGAGCTGATCGTCGACGCCATCGTCGAGCCCGAACAGCTGCGGGCCGACCTGATCCGGCGCTTCGCTCTGGTTGCGGGCAAGAGCCGCGGGTGGCCGGCCAAGCGCAATCCGGTCACGCCTGTGTGATCTCCTCGGGCTCGTTGGGTGTCTGCGAGGCGGAGGTGTTGGACCGCTGCGCCAGGTCGGCGTCGATCGCATCGACCAGCATCAGTCCGAACTGAAGTGTGGTATCGAGCGCCGCGGGGTCGAGGTTCTCCGGGCGGTCGTTCACCGTGTGGCTGTAGGAGACGACTCCATAGTCGTCGAGGCAACCGATCGAGATTGCCGGGAGGCGCCGCGCCCTGGCCGGCAGCGCCGGTGTGGTTCCCCGGCCGCGGAACGGCGCGCCTTGAGGGTCCTGCAGCTGGGCGCACAGCGCGCGCAACCGCGCGAAGTAGCGCAGCGGCACGAGCGGTCCGTCGCTCGAGAACCATCTGATCGAACCGCCGGCGCAGGACGCCACGCCGAGGACGATCGTGTTGGGAGCCGTACGCGTCCGGCGCCGGGCGCGCAGGTGCCGGCGCAGGCCGATCGCCTGGGAGTCGCCGGCTCCCTGGAGCACCAGGTCGACCGCCAGCCGCCCCGGAGGTCCGGCGTCGAGGGCGGCGGCCAGCGCCATCGCCACCGCGGTACCGCTGGCGTTGTCGGCCGCCGCGGGGGAGAAGTCGGCCGTGGCGATCTCGAGCAGCAGCGCCAGTCCGAGCACGAGCGCCACGGTCGGGATGAACTGGAGCACGCCGACGAGGCTCCCGGTCTCGCCCTCGAGCCGGAGGATCGCCACCAACAGCAGCCACACCAGCGCCACGCACAGCCACCCGAGCCACCCCGGCCCGACGCGCCCTGTGGCGCGCTGCAGGCGCGCGGCGGCGGTTCGGATGGGGCGTCTGTAGGCGAGCCCGGTTCGGCCGGCGTCGTAGTTGGCGGTGATGATCAGCCGCACGGCGTCGGGTCCGGGATCGTGGCGCGGCGGCCCGACCACGTTCTGGCTGGCCCGCTCCGGAGTCAGGCGACGCCCGAGCGAGAATCCTGTGAGCTCATCGGCCAGCGTGGAGATGAGGGCAACGACGAGCAGGGCGCCGCCCACTCGTGCCGAAGCGACCGCGACCAGGCTCGCGGCCAGCCCCAGGCCGGCGTGCCACGCCTGGGCCAGCGCCCAGTTGGGGCGGCACCAGAACGGCTCGATCCGGGCGCGCCGGCCGGTGTCCTGCAGCTGCCCGGCCAGCCAACGCGCTGCCCGCCGCTCGGCATCGCTTCCCGCGCCGCGGCCGGTGAACTTCGTCAGCTCCGCCACTGTCTCCGGCGCACGCATGGCCGAGATCATGGCAGCGGCACGGCCGCGGCCAATCCGGTAGAACGCCCGGCGTGACACCGGTTGATGAGGCCGAACTACTCGCGGTCGCCCGCCAGGCGGCCCAGGCGGCGGCCGCCGAGCTGCGCGACCGCTTCGGCCAGCGCGCCCGCGACGTGCAGGTCAAGAGCAGCCCCACCGACCTCGTCTCGGCCGCCGACGTCGCGGCCGAGGGCGCCATTCGCGACGTGCTCGGGCGGCTGCGGCCCGGCGACTCGATCCTGGGGGAGGAGGGGGGCTCGACCGGTGACGGGGAGCTGCGCTGGGTCGTCGATCCGCTCGACGGGACGAGCAACTACCTGCTCGGGATCCCGGTGTTCGCGGTCAGCGTGGCCTGCGAAAGCGCCACCGGGCCTCTGGTCGGCGTGGTTCTCGATCCGGTGAGCGAGGAATGCTTTTGGGCGACACGGTCGGGCCCACCGATGCGCGATGGCGTCGTCATCGAACCGTCTGGCCGTGATGATCTGTCGACGGCGATGGTGGGCACCGGCTTCAGCTACAGCGCCGAGGTCCGGGCCCGGCAGGGCCAGGTGATGACGCGCGTGCTGCCCCGCGTGCGCGATATCCGCCGCGCCGGCGCGGCCGCGCTCGATCTGTGCTGGTGCGCCTGCGGTCGTCTCGACGCCTACTTCGAGCGCGGCGTGCAGAACTGGGACGTCGCCGCCGGCCGGCTGATCGCCGAACGCGCCGGGCTCGCCTGGCGCGAGCTCGCCGAGTCCGCCGAGGATCCGTGGGGCCTGGTCGTGGCCCCGCCGGCGATTCTCGACGAGCTGTATGAGCTGGTGAGCTGAGGCGTCGCCGGTCGGTTGATCTAGCCGGCGCGCGCGGAGTACTCTTTGACGGGTGGGGCGCCGAGCGACCCGGGGGTTGATCGATGATGCGTGTGTGGGCGATTGGGAGCAGCGGTGCGTTGCGCTGCCGGAACATCATGCTGGCGGTGAGCTGCGGGTTGCTCGCCGCGAGTTCGCAGGCGGTGGCGCAACCCACCCATCCGGTAACGATCGGAGCCAGCCTTGGCCAGGCCCCGAACGTCAATTTTGACTGCACGGTGATCCCGTTCGAGGTCTCGGGGCCGGCGCCCGGGGGACCATCTTGCACCTGGGGCAATCCCGTCATCCCCGGGGGCAGCGGGCTGGACGTGCCTGGAACGGGCACGATCTACCGGGTCAGGCTGCGGGTGGGGACGAGCACCGGGCCGATGCAGCTCGTGATCCTCCGCACGCTGTTCGATCCCCACGACATCGTGAACAACGAGTGCTGCGTGGCGCAGGCTCGCAGCTCGATCTTCACGCCGGTCGTCAACGGGATCACGACCCTCAACGTCACGCTGCCCGTCGGCGAGGACGACAGCCCGACCGCCAGCGTCGACTATCTCGACCAGGTGGGTCTCTCGATCCTGAAGGACCGAGTCACGGTCCCGCTGATCAACAAGACGAGTCTGCCGATCCAGGACCAGCCCGTCGACGACTACAACGAACCGGCGATGACGCTCGGCGAGAGTCAGAAGGCGGCCGATCCGGCGGGCTACGTGCTCGACATGCAGGCGCTGTGGTACCCGCCCGGGCAGTCACCCGCCACGGTGGCGCTCCCGGCCCAGCCGGTGAAGATCAACGGCACCAACGCAGCCATCCCGATGGGCTGCACCCTGGCGCCGTGCGCCGGTGCCATCACCATCCAGAATCTCCCGCCGGCCGGGAAGGCGGACGACCGGGGAGCGGCGGCAAGCGCCACCAAGCGGGTCACCTACGCCAGCGGCCGCTTCAGCCTGACCGCCGGCACGAGGAAGTCCGTGCCCGCCCAGCTGACCAGCGCCGGGCGCAAGCTGGCCAAGCACCACACAAGTCGGAAGGTGTACGTCATCGCGACGCTGACGAACGTGAAGCCGGCGAAGACCCTGAGCCGTTCGCTCACGCTGCGATTCTGAGCACGGCGCCTGGACGGGCGCGGCTCAGTGCGGCGGGTGGGACTCGAACCCTGTAGATGGGGGTGGCCTCAGCCGATAACGCCCGTATTCACTGAGTCTGGCGGGTTCGAGTTGGTCTGAGTTGGTCTCAAATTGGTAGACGAATTGGTAGCCAGCGAGAACGCAGCCATTGACCAGATCGACCTCGTGAGCATCCGGCGAATAGTCCGCGTAGATCAGCGTCGTCCGCGAGGTCGCGGTGTCCCATCCACTCCTGGAGCGTGCGCATCGGAACGCCTGCGGCGGCCATCCTCGTCCCGAACGTGTGCCTGCAGATCGTGAAAGCGCACTCGCCGGATGCCCGCACGCGCTTAGGGCGCGTTGGAACGCCCGGAGCAGGGCGGCGCCGTCGAGCGGAGTGCCGGTGTGCGGGTTGGCGAATACGAGGTCCTCGTCGGCCTGATACGCGGCCTGGCGATAGAGCAGATCGAGTTCGCCTCCGAGCCGGTCGGCCAGCGGGACGCTGCGGGATCCGCGGCGGCTCTTGGGCGTGCCGAGGTGGCCGCGGACGTAGCTGCGCCTAACGCGGATCCGCTGCGCCTGCCAGTCGACGTCCTGCCCACCGGAGTGCCAGCAGTTCGCCCATCCTCAGTCCCGCTCATCGCGGCGGCGAGGATGATCGCCCGGTGGACGCGGCCAAAGTCTCCGCCGCCGGTCGCGCGGAGCACGGCCTCGACCTCATCGCGGTTCGAGGTAGCGGACGTCTTGATTCTCCGTCGACATGGGGGCGGTCGACGTAGCGGCATGGGTTGGCGGTCGACCCAGCCACGTTTGATCGCGAACTCGCAGATCCCGTTGAGCAGCCCTAGGACGTTGCGCGATCGTTTTCGGTGAGAGCCGATCCCGCGCGAACGCAGCACGCAAGTGCCTCCACTTGCTCTCTGCGTGAGTTGCGCGATCGGGCGAGCGCCGATCCGCTCCACGAGCTGGCTCTCGAACTGGTTGCGGTAGGACCGGAGTCGTCGATGGCTTGCGGCCCATGGCCTCGAGGTGCGTCAGGTGGCGCCGGCCGGCCTCCTCTACGGTGACCCGTTCGGCTATTGGCGTGGTCGCCAGTTGCTGGTTCATCAACTGGCGGAGTTTCGCCTCGGCCATCGTTCTGCGTGAGCCCATCGCGCGTGCCGAGGGCGCGCACGGGGCCAAGCTTGCGCATTACCTGACGCTGCCCGACCCGCCACTTGCCGTAGTAGACGCCGGATCTGGTCGATGATCGAACCGGAGCCGTAAGACCGGCGGACGCTACGTTTGGGCTGCATGGGAGCTAATCCTCCTGTGCCATGCGGGCGGCCGTGTCAGCGGTGCGCCCGCGCTTCTTGTCTCCGTTCATCGTAGCTCCCGCGCTCCAACTCGCAGATCCATTGCTCGATCGACTCGGCGCGGAACCGCACGGAACGGCCGAGGCGTACGTGCGGGATGCGGTCAGTCCGGACCTGCGCGTAGATCCAGTCCACGCCCATTCCGATCATGCCGGCGACGTCCTCGGCTGTGAGCAGCCGTGCGGTCACGCCGCTTCTCCGAGGAGAACGGCGGCCGCGTGGATTCGCCGCGCCCACTTGCTGGGGTTCGGCAACGCGGCGCCGCCCGACGCCGGACCGTCATCCGGGTCGATCACCGGAACGAGCCAAGCGGGCGGGCGGGCGGGATCGTCCTCTGGGACCCGTTCCTCCGCGTCGTGGGGGTCAGCCCACTTGACTTCCGGTAGCGGCGGGATGGGCGCATACCTGGTTGGGGGTCCTTCTTTCAGCCGGCGGGCCCGTTCTGCGTACCGTTGCCCGAGCGCGGCAACAAGGGTCTGGGCGCAAACGACCCGCTGCCAGCCGACCACTCGCGTTGCCTGTTTGCCGAACGCGAACCATTCTCCCTCGAGGCGCCACTCCGCGAACAACTCGTGCAACGCTCGCTCAGTCTCCCGGCCGCCGGGGATTGCCTTGAGCACCTGCAGCCGACGAGCGTTGCCGCACTGCAGACTGGACAGTCGCTCGTCGGCAGACTCGCCGGCCGTCCAACCGATCTTGATGATGCCGTTCGGCTTGGCGTCCCGCCCGAGCTCGCCAATGAAATAGATCACCGGCCGATCCTCGAATCAGCGCGGGCCTGGTCGTCGAGCGCGACCACGAGCAGCGCCGCCGCGGGAAGCGCAGCCGGCTCAAGCTCGCGCTGAACGAGAGCTTCGAGCAGCCGCGCCGGGCCGGTGGACGGCATCCGCCGACGATCAACCAACTGGTCGGCGAGTCGGCCCTCGCGGGCCTGGTCGTCAAACAGGCAGAGTTGGACGAGCTCGGCGGTGGTCAGCAACGACGAGGTCATCTCATGGGTGAAGCGAAGTTCCCCAGCGCTCGTCCTCGGCGAGGTCCAGCCGCCTTAGCTCGTCCTGCTGCGCTCGCTCGCCGGCGGTTTGGCAGTCGGGGCAGACCTCGAACCACTGGCCGAAACGGAGCGACGCCAGGAGTACAGCCTCATCCTCGTCGTCGGGTTGAATGTGGACGTTCGCCCAGTGATTACGCCTGAGCACCTCATCAAGCGGCGCTGTCGCGCCACATCGATCGCATTGGATTAGTCGGGTCATCGTTCCTCCTGTTGGGTGTGTGAGGTCGGGGTCAGCCTTCGAAGTAGCTCTGCATCCGGAGTTCCTGCAATACGCGCTCGGTCCGATCGTCATCCCGGTCGGCGTGGCCGTCCCTGCTCACCTTCGGGACGTCGTACTTGACGGTGGCGTCGTCCTCGAACGGATCCTCGAAGTTGTGCCGTAGCTGCGCCAGGAACTCATCGAGCGGCTGCCAATAGCTGCCGCCGCTTGGATGGCGTGGTGAATCGCCGAGCGCGGCGCAGAGCCGCTGGTCGCAGACCGCCTGATGAACGAAGTAGAGCGGGCTGCTGCTGTATTCGCCCTGGTCGGAGTATTCGGGCCACCAGACGACATGCCCGTGTCCGTGGATCGGCTCGCCGCACACGTCGCACACCGCGGCGGGGCAAAGCATCGCTTCGGGCGGTCCGCTGCGAGCAACCATCACGAGCGGACTCACGACGCCGCCCGATCTGTCAACTCGGCATTCCAGGCGAACGCGCGCCCGATCGCGTCCTCCTGCTCGTCCTCGTAGTAGCTGACCAGGATGTCCTTCCCTGCGGCCAGCGCTTCCTCCGAGCCGCCGGCGATCATCATTCCGTCCTGCTCCTCGAGGAGTGCCGCGAGGGAGCTCGCGCCCATCCGGCGCTTGTGGGCGAACGCGACAGCAAAGACGGCGCTGCCGGTGGCGAGGACGAGATGGAAGTCCGCGGCCGCGGCGCCGCTGTAATACCGGCGCTCGATCACGTCCATTAGATCGCCTGCCGCCTCCGCTACGCCAGGGATGATCCACCAGTCGCGACTCTCGATGTATTCGCGGATCGCGGCGCGGCCCTCGTCTTGATCCATCAGGACGCTGCCGGTCGTGCTCCGTTTGGTCATTTGTCCTCCCTCGTGGTTTGGCGTGCGTGCGGTTGTGTGCGCTTGGCATGCGGGCACCGCACGGGCCACTACTACGTAGGGCCCGGCGTGCGCTTTGTCCGTGCGGTTCACCGTGCGGTTGCGTGCGGTTGACCGTGCGGTTGTCATTTGGCCTCCCTTCTGGCCACGATGTAGCCGATTCCATCGCCGCGAACGCCGACGATTTCCATGCGCTCAAGGCGGCCTGCTTTGACGGCCCCGTCGAGTTGTCGGCGCGCCTTCTCGATGTCGTTCTTGGCCGGGTCTTTCTTGCGCTTGGCGGCGATGTCGGTTGCAGTGAGCGCCGGGCCGGTGTGCGCCGCAACGATCGCGACCACGTCGTTTGAGTCTTCGACGGTGGTGGCGCCGTGCGCGTTGTCATGCAGCAACGTCATCGGTCCGACGACGTTCGCTGGCTGCTTCAGATGCTCAAGGTCAACGATCGCGTCGCCCGCGTCGCCCCAGATGAGCACGACGCTTCCGCAGCCGGCGGTGAGCCACCGCGAGCCGTATACGTCCGCGAGCGTCCGTGGCTTCTTGTTATCGCCCTGCGCTTTGCGCGGATGATGCAAGGTGCACGTCTCTACGCCGCTCTCGAGACACAGCTGCCATGCCCGGTGCATCGCCATGCCGGTGTCCTCGTCGCTGAGCTTGGGGGCGAGGTCCTTCAGCGAGTCGATGATGAGATAGCGGGCTTGCGCCTCCCGGGCAAATCCGGCGAGGCTGGCCGGGTCGCTGAGCACGTCGAACGGCGGCGAGCCCTTCCAGACGACGAGGCGTTCATCAAGCGTCGCTCGGTCCTGGTCGGTGACCATCCTGCGCATCGATCGGGCTGCCTGCGGCGGCCGATCAAGCGCGAGATAGAGAACCTTGCCTCCGGCTGTCGAGAGCGGGCAGCCGAACAGCTCTGGCACTCCGACGCCGCGAGACGCATTGCGATCTGCTGCGCGATCGTCGTCTTCCCGACACCATCGGGGCCGTAGATCATCAGCGGCTCGCCGGTGGCCCATAGTACGTTTGCGTCCGAGCCCCAGACGGCATCTATCTGCGTGGGCGCGTCGAGCGCGAACGTGCCTCCGCTCACCAGGCCGGTGCGCGGAGGATCATCGAACGGTGCGCATACCGCCTCTGTCAGCTTGTCGACGGCCTCCGCGTACAGGACCTCCGCGTGGTCGTTGAGGTGGTACGAGTTCACGCCGTCGCCGTCCCCGCAACTTGCGCGAAGTACTCGCTGAGATCTGCCCTAACGGGTCGCAGCCCGCCGGCCTCGCCGAAAAGGTCAAGCTGGACCGGCTCAGCCGGCCGCCAGAGGTCATCCTGCCGCACCCTAGCTCGCAGCCGGCGCCGATACTCGTCATCCCGCGGCGCGCTCACCGCACGCCACCTTCAGCTAGCGAGATGTGGCCGGCCGCCAGCCGGCTCGCCTTCGTCAGAGTCAGGCCCGGCGCGAGCCGAACCACTCGAGCGCCGCCGTTCGCTGCTGACGCTGACGAGGACGAACGCAGAACCGTCGAGCGCTCGGCCGAACCGATGGCCGGAACGTGTGACGTCGCGGGAACAGGTAGGAAACCTTGGGACGCGCCAGCGGCCGCTCTTACCGTCTCGGCGGCGTAAGGTGCAGCATGAGTCTCGGGTCGATGTCGGCTGTCGCCGCACCAGCGAACCCGCAGTTGGCCGGTGAAGCCGTTACCGGCTGGTTGCTGCGACATTGGTCTCTGAGCGAGGTCATGAGTGCGGTCGCGGGGAAAGATAGCCCCGCGCCCGGCAGAAACGTGCGGCGCGCGCTCCGCAACATCGGAACGTGCGGGAAACCACCGGCGCCGCCCCGAAGGACGGCGCCGAACCCAACACTCATGAACCAACCAACAACGAGGGAGACCAATCCCAAGCTCCAACGAGCGTACCAGCGTCCGCCGACGCCAGCAGACCCTCAGAGGCGACCCGAACCGGCCAGCGCCAAGTACCAGCGCCGGCGCCGGTCCACCGAATCCATCCGATCGAGCTCCGACAAAGCCAGGCGTCGGATGCCAATCATCCGCTCGCACCATCGCCTCGGGATCACGCGACTCGTCAAACAGCCGCTCAACAGCAGCCCGATCGACCGGAGGCACAACCGTCAACCGCGGCCCCTGATGCCTGCACGCCGGCGAGCAGAAAATGTGCCCCACCTTGTTCGGCTGAAACGGCGCTCCACAACGAGCGCAATCCCGTTTTTTTCAGTCATATGCTCGCTCCATTCTCTAGGCGCGCGCTTTCAATTTCTGCTGAGGCATATGGCGCTCTTTTGACGCCGCACGGAGGGTCGTCGACGCTCCCCCGCCGGTTGTGGCTCGGATGGCGGCAGGATGGCTTAGGTGGCGTCGTGGGGGGTGTCATCGGCGAGGTCCGAGTGCGCGCTCAAGATACCGAAACGCGGCGATGTACTGACTATCAAGCGTAAGTTCTGAAAGTTTCAGACTTACCGTTTCCGTGCCGGACGTCCCATCTCGGCTGGTCCGAGTAGATCACCGTATCAGAATCTCAGTCCGCCGCGCCTCGGCCTGAGCTCTGCATGTCGGGCCGCATCGGGGGTGTCTAGGGACTCCATGAGTCAGGACTCCAGGGTGGTCGATCAAGTCTGGGGTGTCTTGGGAGGCTCCAACGGATGGTCCGTATGGTCAGATAGGGACTGCCAGGCGGGGGCCGAGGCCCGAGCCTTGCGGTTGAGGCTCCAAGATGGTCGGATGGTTCATCGACTCTGTCCTATGGACGCGCTCTGTTGTTGGTTGTGGTTGCTCTGTTCAAGATGGTGTTCGGTTCTTGGGTGGATGGTCGGTCGATCCCTGGATGGTTCATCGCCCCAAAGAGAATCAGTCGCAACTGATTCTCTTAACCGTGGTGGATGGTCACGATCGGCGTACGCGTCGACGACGACCACCGCTCTGTCCGCTGGGTGCGCTCGCTCTGTTGACGGTCGGGGTCGGGTTGCGGTAGTGATCGGATGGCGGTGGCGATCGTCGTGGCGGACGCACGTCCGGATCGGCGCGTGATTGTGGTTGTTCACAACGAACGACATTCGTGTTCATCTCCTATTCGACGGTGATTGCAAACTCGACGTCATCGAAGTTGAGATCGAAGGTGTCGAAGTCGGGTAGTAGTTGCGCCGTGTCGAACAGTGCCGATGTTCCACGCATGAGCAGGCAATGGTCACTCCAAGTGCCGCCAGTTGTTGACATACGCCGATCCAGCGTCCTGTCTTGGGTGGCGTCGTGTGACAGATGATCCGTCACCCCGTTGTCGTCAGACCAGCGGGTCAACTTCGTCGCGATCGCACGGTCGATCTTCTTCGTCGTCCATGCCTGCCCAACGTGACTCGTCAATGCGCAGATCAGGAACCCGATTAGGCGTGATCTGCAGCAGGGTGCTGAGCGCCATCTGGAGGCAATCCTCAGTGCGCCGCTGAAGATAACCGATGCTTCCATCGCGCAACCGCACTTGGAAGTAGCCGCCGCGAAGTCCGCGCCGTCTGGAACCGCCGATCGGTACGGGTTGCAATCCGGCCTGCCGGCGTGCCTTCGCGATGACGGGTGGATATTGGCGAGCGAATTGGTCGAGGCGCTGATTGTGCTCGGCCAGGGTCACGGTTTCGCCTGGCGGGGAGTCGATCAGCGCTACGAGGCGATCGAGCGGACGCCGGTCGACGCGTGAGACGTCCACATCAGGTGTCAGTCGCACTCGAATGTCTTGATCGTGACGTTCTCGGTGGCGATGCGATGCGCTTTGTCAACCTTCGCATATGAGGCTTGGAGTGCCTTGTGCATCGTCTCGTCGTTGTCGGTCAGTGTCTTGTGTTGCGCACGAGATGCCTTGATCGTGCGTTCCCGCTCCAAGATCGCGTGGGCCTCGGCCATCGCGTCGTCATGTTCCTCGTTGTGCATGCTTAGTCTCCCGTCCACGGCGTAATCGATCTGTGAAATGAGTTCAGGTCCGATCCGCGGCACGTAATCAAGGGTGCCGGTGATCGCTGCGTGCAACGCCAGGTACTCGCTCGTGAGCGTGATATCGATCGTTCTCGCCACAAGGTCGTCATAGTCCTTGTGAGTGAGTTCGATGGCGTCGGCCAGGGACGCCAGTAGCGCCTCGTCGGGCGATGCGTCGTATCGTAGTGGCCACTTGGGGATCTGTTCCCAGGGGTCGCTTTCGAGTGGCCCAGCCAAGACCGACACCATCCTCCTTATGGCGCTCTCCCGGTCCGTGACCCGCAGGTCGTGGGCGACGTAACCCAAACACTCGGCACCGTCGCCTACAACGTCGATGACTCTGACTCCCACGCCAAGCACCATGAGCATCGCCGCATGGCCGGCCTCGTGCGCGGCGACACGCTCAGCGTTCCAGGTCATGGCACCGGGAAACCGAGTGGAGTCTCGCGGCGAAACTGCTCGGCCTGGGCGCGTTCCTGCTCACGAGCCTCAGATGCTGCGACCGCCTGTTCTTGCTCGCGGACGGCGGCTCGGTGAACTCGTGATCGTTCCTCGTTGAGCGCTCGAGCTCGCTCACGCTCAACCTCGTTGAGATCCACGACCGCGCCATTGGGCGCATATCCCCAACGTGGCTCTTCGTCGTAGACGATTCGGTGCTTCACGTCGTGTTGCGCCTGTTCGTAGGCCTCGTGCTGCTTGGCCTCACGGATCGAGCAGAGGCCGGCGCGATATCGCAGCACCTCGAGCAGACCTTTGCGCTCGTCGGAATTGAAGTCCTCGACCGCCTCCGCGAGATCGCCGACAGTGGTTGCCTGCGGATAGGCGGTCTGCTGGGCGAAGATGAACAACTCGCGGCAGATCGCGGCATCGTCTCCGTCGAGGTGGTCTGGGAGCTCGGCGGTCGTCTTCACGTCGATGATCTCGTCCGAATCACGGATCGGAAGGTTGATTTGCCAGGTCATTTGCTCGCCTCCTCACGGTCGAGTTCTTCGAGCGCCGCCTCGATCGGTAGGGCGCGCGTCCCATCCGGCGACAACCATGATCGCTGGGTGTAATCGTTGGCCCACAGCCGCCAGCCGGCGTTTTCGAGTCGGCTGCGTGGCGAGACCGTGGTGTGGTTGTCGTCGGTCATCGCCCCAACGCCTTCTCGGCATGGGCGATCTGGCTTTCGACAACTGTGATCTCGCTCATGACCATCGGATCGTCCTTATCTGGCTCCAGCACTGCCCGCACGGCACGCAGCTCGGCGAGACGAGCCGAAGCGTCACGGACGATCGCGTCAGTCTCGGGATGGTCGGTCATCGCTCACCCTCTCCTGAGGTGAAGTCCGCCGGCAGGCTGCGGGGCGCGGAGGTGACCAGCGCAAACCCGCCGGCGGACAATTCAGGCTGGCGACACCCGGGCCGGGTCGGCTCATTCATCGTCGGCACCGGATCCGGCCTCGGCGGCCTTGACGTGCCGGCGCAGCGCGACCCTGATCTCGGCGGACGTGCTCCGCTCGTTGCGGCGAGCAAGGTCCATGAGCGGCTCGCGCAAGTCGCCCGGCAACTCGAGCGTCTGGCGCCAATTCACAGGATGGCCGGCAGTTCGTGTATCCATGACACGAATCCTACACTGCTGTAGCTTCGGTCGGCCGCGGAGTTCGTGGCCGGTCGTTATGGGCGCACGAACGTGCGATCGAATGCCGCTAGCTGCGCCATGATCGCTTCGCGGATACGCGGATCCTGCTCAGTCTCAAGCCGTGCGCGTAGGCGTCGGACGCGGGCGCTGCGTGAGTGGTGCATGACTACGGCCATCCGGCGCGGAATGCTAACCCCCCGGCGGCCGTCGCGATCGGAGCCCAAAAATTTCGACGCCAGAAGGCGGCAGTTGAGTTGACGACTCCCGTCGAGCAAGGTGGCGAGGGCTTGAATAACAGTCAGGCTGCGGACGTGCTCGGCGTGGGTCACGACACAGTGAGGCGAGACAGGGCTGCTGCGCACGATGCGCAAGCGCCTGAACACAAAGCTAGTAATAAAGGTGAACCTGACGATGGAGTTGCGCACGATGCGCAAGCGCCCGCACCCGAGCCCTCGAAGCCGGACCGCAAGCCGACGATCACGCTCTACACGCACAAGGGCGATCCCGTCGAGTACCCGTGCGGACTTTGCGAGGGCTTAGAACGGCTTAGGAGATCGGCTCGAAGACGCGCTCCCAATCCAACCCTCGCAGCCGTAGGACGTGATCGCCGCCGATCGGATGCTCGCCGATGCTGTGCGGATCGGTCAGAATCGCCTCGAACGCATCGCGCAATTGGTTGTCGGTGATGCCGGCGTTGCGGGCGAGCGATATGGCGAAACCGATCGTCTCGAGCGCAGCTCTCGCTTCGCCGTTGAGCTCGGCGCCGTGCTGGCGGGCGCACAGCACGCACTCTTGCTGACCGTGGTTGCGGAGTCGGTGGGTGGCGGGCGCGCCGCATTCGTCGCACACGCCGTTAGGGTGATTGCTGCTCATGGAGTCTGAGCCTCCTTGGGCCACGGCGCCGGCGATCTCAAGTCGCGCGGCGCCACTCTTGTAGGTAGGTCGACGATCCTAACGCCGCGTGGCACATAGACCGGCGGCCTCTCGATGGTGCGACCAGACTGAGATTTTCCCGGCGCCGGGAAAATTGGCACGTCAAGAAGTTGACAGAGCGAGCGGCTGATCCTGACAAGGATGGGGTTGCTAATGGTGGTGCTGTCAAGAACTTGACGCCACCACCAGCGGCGCCGCGGGATGAGCACCTCCCTGCTGACGCCCATCTGACGCCCATCCGCCCGAATCTCGGCTCTGAGGACGGCCGACGAAAGAAACCGTGTCTACTGGACACAGTAATGCTGATCGGCAGGCTGCAAAGAAGGCTCGAGAGGGAGGCCAATTTTCCCGGCGCCGGGAAAATTGGCCTCTCCGAAACGCGTTTCGGATTTGGTAGACGATTGGTATACGGCAGTCGTTGAAGCGCCCAAATACCAGCGACTTTTGCAGTGCGGCGGGTGGGACTCGAACCCACAAGTCCTTTCAGACAATGGCTTTTGAGGCCATCGCGTTTACCGATTTCGCCACCGCCGCCGGCGCAAGCCCGAAATTGTCCAAGATCGGGGTGCGAACAGCTTAGGCCGCGGCCGGCTCGGGCGGGGGGCCGCCGGCGCTCTGGCTGCCACGCTGCTTTGCCTGGTCGATCGGGGCCTCGACCTCGACGTTCCAGCCCTGCGAGAAGCCGTACATGGTGAAGATGATCAGCAGCACCTGGACCGGTGCGATCAGCAGGGTCAGGGTTCCGAGCACGTCGGGGCTCAGGCCCTTGCCGCCGAACATGCTGTCGGCCGGAGCGAAGCCCGTATGGTTGCGATCGAACCAGCTCGTACCGGCCAGGCCCGTCCCGGCGATCAGCGTGAGGATCAACAGCAGCATGGCCAGCGCAGCGGCGATCGGCAGCAACCCCCGGGCCCATCGCGTCGCCACGTAGAAGGCGATGATCAGATAGACCACGCACCAGGCCAGGTTCACCGGCTTCAGGCCCTGAAGCTTGCTCCACCCGCCGATCGTCACGATCAGCATCAGCGCCACCGACACGAGCAGGATCAGAACCACGATCGCCTTCGTCGCCTTGCTCCCTGCCTTCTCCCGGTTCGGATACGTGATCGCGTAACCCGGGGGCAGGTTCCGCACGGGTGGCATGCTGCGGACCATACAATCTGCCCACGCCGTATGCAGCAGTTCTTGGCGGGCGTGGCGAAATTGGCAGACGCGCCGGCTTTAGGTGCCGGTGGGCATAGCCCTTGGGGGTTCGAGTCCCTCCGCCCGCACTCTTTTCCCCTCAGCGTCGCTGCGCTACTGGCGCACGAGCGTGAACGCGATACTCCGCGGGCGTGAAGTGCCGGCGCTGTCCCTGGCCGTGAAGACGGCGCGGTAACGGCCGGGCCGGAGCGCCTTGCCGCCGATGCGGCCGGTGAACGGAAGCTGGTTGCGGCCGGCGTGGCCGCTTCGCGTCGAATGCAACACCGTCGTGTAGTGCGTGCACCTCGGCCGGTTGCGGAGCCGCTTGGTGGCGGGCCGGCAAGCGCCATGGACCCGCCGGCCGGCGCCCGCGCGCCTGAGTTGGACGGTCACCGTGGCAGATTGGTCGAGCCCGAACGCGAACGTCGTGCCCCGTGGATGCTGGCGGGCGCTCTGGCCTCTCACGGGGGTTGAGGCGCTGGCGGGCGCGAACGTCGAGTTGGTTTCGGACAACGCGCTGAGCTTCGCCACCGTGACGCAGCCCGCGGTGATGACATGGTGCATGGGCTCCTGTTGGCCGAGCTGGTCCTCGCCCCAGAACTCGAGCCTATGCATGCCGTGCGGGAGGGCGACCGTGGCTGTGCCAGGAACCCCCGTCGTCCCGGTCACGTGCTCGGGTCCACCGTCGATCCTGTAGTGGGCGGCCTTGGGCCCCGTGGCGGGGTCAGGGTCGGCGGTGACGGTGATCGTGGCGGTCGACCCGTGCGGGCACCGCGCGGTGCTCGCAGTCGAGGTCGGGGGAGCGACGACGTCCGCGTTGTAGAGCCAATCGATGTTCTGGCTGTTGATATCCGAGCTCGTGGCCGTCATTCCATCGGGCGGGTTGCTCACGCCCATGATCGTGTCGCTGGCCCCGGTGCCGGTGCCCACGAAGGCACCCGCGATGTTGTCGCCCGAGCCGGTGACGCCGATCGTGTCGCCGGCCGCGATCGGCAACGGGAGCGACGCCGCGAATGTCACGATTCCCGAGCTGCCGCCCTGCTGCGCGGCGCTCGAGCGCAGGAAGCCGACGGTCCATGGCGGCACGCCCCCCGTGCTCCCGAGGAGGCGCACGACCCGGAGGGTGACGGTGCCCGAGCCGTAGTCCCGCACGCGCCAGCGCACGATCAGCCCACTGAACGGCGCCGTCAGCTGCCGACCAGCTGGAAGGCTGGTCTGGATCACCGTGCAGCCGGCATTCGGGCCGCTCGGGTCACAGTTGTGATCGTTCGTGGCGGCGTTGGTCAGATCGCTGCCGATCGTGACCGACGCCTGCGCTGCTCCGGCGCTCGCCGCCAGCGCGACGCAGAGCACGGCACCCACCACCCCAGGAAACCTACCTACGCCCACAGAGCAACCATGACGTCCGCGGCCGACCCGGGCAACTCAGAACGAGTTCGGCCTCGCTGAATCCATTTTCGCGGTGAGCTGGAGTCAGCCGACCACGGCGCAGCGTTCGATGTTCATCAAAGGGCCCGGGGCCGCCGATGTTTCCTACACATCGCAACGAGACGGCACTTCGACGCCGGCGGTCAGCCGGCCACACCAGGACCTCACCACAAATGACACGATCATTGGCCACCAGGTCGACGACGTCCCTCATGAGGACCGCATCGTGGGCACAGTCGTGCTCGGGGTGGGGACGCCCGCATCCTGACGGCCGCGCGGCTCCACGTCAGACCGAGGGCCGACTGGCGATGGCATCGCCTGACTAGGAGGCGGCGAGTGTCATCCCGGTGGGATCGCAGGTCGTTCCTGCTCGCCTCGGTTACCGGGGTAATGTCGATGAACACCTTCAGCCAGACCGCGGTCTGGGTCACGCTGCCCACGTTGCGCCACGACCTTCACCTGTCCGCCGTCGGCGTGCAGTGGGTTGTCAACGCCTACGGCCTGCCGCTGGCGATGCTCGTCGCGCTCGGGGGACGCCTGGGCGACCGTTTTGGGCGGACGAAGATGCTCGTGGCCGGTGTCGTGGTGTTCGCGGTCGCGGCCGCGGTGGCCGGTCTCGCCGTCCAGGAGACCACGCTTCTGATTGCGCGAGCGATTCAGGGAGCGGGCGCCGCGCTGATGCTGCCGGCCGCCGCCTCCATCGTGGTTGACAGCTTCCAGGGTCATGAGCTCGGGCGCGCGACCGCCATCGCCCTCGCCGTCTCGTCGGGCTTCATCGCCCTCGGTCCTGTCGTCGGTGGCGCGCTGACGGAGCTGATCAGCTGGCGGGTGGTGTTCGTATTGAACCTGGCGATCGCGGCCGGCGTGCTGGCGTTCACGGTGGCCGCCCGTCCGGCCAATCAGGCTCGCCCAGAACGGGGACTCGACCTCACCGGCGCGCTCCTGCTCGTCGGCGCGCTCGGCGCGTTGGTGATCAGTTTTCAGGAGGGCGCGGTGTGGGGCTGGTCATCAGTGGCGACGCTGGCCCTGCTGGCAACCGGGGCGGTCTTGCTGGTGGTGCTCGTCGTGCTCGAGCATCGCGCAGCCGAACCACTGCTCGATCTCGCCCAGTTCCGCAATCCCCACTATGGCGTCGACTCGCTCGTTGTCGCCGCGCTTCGCTTCGGGACATTGGGTGTCGCCGTCTACTCGACGATCTACTTTCAGGACACGCTCGGCTTCAGCCCACTTCAGTCTGGGTTTGCGATCGCGCCGTTCGTCGTGGCGCTGATCGTGGGGACAAGGCTTTCGGGCCGTGTGTTTGACCGCCTCGGGGCGCGTACCCCGGTCGGGGCCGGTACAGCGATGCTGGCGGCGGGTCTCGGGCTCACCGCGCCATTGCTCGCCCATGACTCCTACGTGCTGATCCTTCCCGGACTGCTGATAATCGGCTTCGGCATGGGGCTGGCCAACATGGCCGTGACCGACGCGCTCAACCACGTGCCGACCGAGCGCCGTGGGCAGGCGTCGGGGATGATCCAGACCGTGCGGCACCTCGGCGGCAGCCTCGGGGTGGCCATCGCGGGCGCTCTCTACGCCGATACCGGGCTCGCGGCGACGTATCTGCTGGCCGCCTGTGCGATGGCGCTGGCCTCGCTCTCGGTGCTGATCTGGCTGCCGCCCCCGAGCGCGGTCAGGGCGCAGGGATCACCTCCGCTCGAGGCCGAATCCCACCTGTGAGGCGAGCGACGCTCAGGAGAGCTCGGCGAGCAGGTGCTCCATCCGTGCGACCGCCGCGGTGAGGTTCTCGCGCGAGTTGGCGTAGGACACCCGCAGGTGGCCCGCGCCCTGTGAGCCGAACCCGGAGCCAGACAGGACTGCGACCCCGGCCCGGTCGAGCAGTTGCTCGGCCAGCGTGTCGGCCGCGATGGGGAGCTGGCTGACGTTGGGGAACGCGTAGAACGCGCCACGCGGGGTGCGGCACGAAACCCCTGGCAGGTCGTTGAGGGCCCGCACCACGAGGTCCCGCCGGGAACGGAACTCGTCGACCATGGCCGTGACGTGGTCCTGAGGTCCCTCGAGCGCGGAGATGCCGGCGTGTTGGATGAACGGAGGCACGCACGAGGTGGAGTTCACGAAGAAGCGGGTGAGCGGCTGGACCAGCGGCTCGGGAACGCAGGCGTAGCCGCAGCGCCATCCCGTCATGGCATGCGTCTTCGACAGGCCGTCGAGCACGATCGTGCGCTCGAGCATTCCCGGGACGCTGGCGATCGAGCAGAACCGATCCGCGTAGAGCAACCTCGAGTAGACCTCGTCGGACAGGACCCAGCCTGGTGTTTGCGCAATCAGCTCCGCTGCGCCGGCCAGGTCCTCGGCGCTGACGATTCCGCCCGTGGGATTGTTGGGCCAGTTCACGATGACCAGCTTCGTCCGAGAGCTGAGTCGAGCCGCGAGCGCGTCGAGATCGACGCCGAAGTCGTGGCTCTCGTGCAGCGGCAGCGGGACAGGCACGGCCCCCGCCCAGCGGATGACCGACTCGTAGATCGGAAAGCCGGGATCGGGGTAGATGACCTCGTCCCCCGGTTCGCACGCGGCGAGGATCGTGAAGAACAGGAACGGCTTGGCCCCGTTGCCGACGATCACCCGCTCGGGCGGGATGGACACACCTCGCGTGCTTGACATCTCGGTGGCGATCGCGGCCCGAAACTCGGCCAGGCCTGCGCTGGGGCAGTAATGCGTCTGTCCGGCTCGCACCGCCTCGAAGGCGGCCTCGCAGACGTGGGGCGGCGTGGGAAAGTCGGGCTCACCGATCTCGAGATGGATGATCTCGCGGCCCTGACGCTCGAGTTGGGTTGCTCGCGCGAGCACGGCAAAGGCCGATTCCGTTCCCAGCTCGCGCGCGGCACGGGCCACGACCGGGGTTCCACCCATGGACCCGCTCAAGCCGGCCGCTCCCGGCGTCCGTTGATCAACAACTCGGGTTCGACCATCTCGTCCCCCTCCATGCGAGTCACCCCGCGCGGTCGGTCGCGCAACCGAACGGTTGCGCTAGTGTGCGATACGTGGACATCCTCGCGCTCTACGACATCCACGGCAATGTCGACGCGCTCGCGGCCGTGCTCTCCGATCCTCGCGCCACCGGGGCCGACGCCGTCGTGGTCGGCGGCGACGTCGTGCCGGGCCCTTTCGCCGAGGAATGCCTGTCGCGGCTGCGCGAACTCGAGGTGCCCGTGCACTGGGTGCGCGGCAACGGCGAGCGGGAAGTTGCGCAGGCCGCGGCGAGTGGGGTCGACGCAGCGAGCGTCCCCACGGAGGATCTCGCGCAGCGCACGGCCGCGCTGACGGCCGAAGCGCTTGGCGCTGAGGTCGCGGTAAGGCTCGGGGCTGTGCCGATGACCGTGGAGCTCGACGGCGTCCTGTACTGCCACGCAACGCCCCGCCGTGACGACGAGATGCTCACGCGGATCTCGCCGGCGGAGCGCTGGGCCGAGGCTCTCGCCGGCATCGACGCTCGCCTCGTCGTGGGCGGACACACGCATCAGCAGGATGATCGGACCGTGGGTGCAGTGCGCTTCATCAACGCCGGCAGCGTGGGCCTGCCGTACGAGGGGGACTCCGCCGCCAGATGGGCCTGGATATCCGCCGGGCGCCCCGACCTGCGGCGAACCGCGTATGAGAGCGCCGCCGCCGGGCGCCGGATGCTGGCCTGCGGCTGGGCCGATCAGCGCTCGCTCGACGGGGCGCTCATCGAGCCCGTCGATCCCATGTTCGTCACCAAGCTCTTCGAAGGGGTCGAGTGATCCGGGCGCCGGCGGCCCTCGTCGACGGCGCCGCGCCGGCAGGGCGGCCGACGTGAAACTCACCCCGGCGGAGTGGTCGAGATTCACATCGACGGCGTGGGGCGCCGTCAAGGTGAAACTGGCCGCAATGGGCGCGGCGAGTTTCACGTTTGACGTCCGCCCGGTGGCGCCAGACGCACGGGAAACGAGCTCAGAACAGCGGCCGTAGCGCCTCGTAGAGCTCCCGATACCGCGCATGAGCCGCGTCGTAAGCGGCGCGTCGATCGTCATCGGGGAGCACCGGCTCGCGCCGCGCCCCTGCCATGCTGACCGCGGCGCTCCGAACATCGGCGTGGAACCCCGCCCCGACCGCCGCCAGCATGGCCGCGCCCCGTGCGGTCGTCTCGACGTCGTCCGGGCGCGTCACCGGCAGCCCGGTGACGTCGGCGCGGATGCTGAGCAGTAGGTCGCCCCGGGCGCCCCCGCCCACGCAGACAAGCTCCTCGGGCGCCAGGGCGGCCGTCCCCATCGCCTCGATCACGTCACGCAACGCGAACGCATTGCCCTCGAGCACCGCGCGGGCCAAGTGGGCGCGGCTGTGCGACGCGGTCAGCCCGAACCAGCCCGCGCGGGCGTTGGCGTTCCACTCGGGCGCGGTGGCGCCCGCCAGCGCCGGCACCCACATCACCCCGTCGGCGCCCGGAGCCACGGCGCTCGCGGCTCCATTCAAGAGCTCGTAGACGTCGGCGCCGGTGGCGCTGGCGCGGGCCATCTCGGCCGAACCCAGCTCGTCGCGAAACCACCGGTAGGCGCCGCCCGACAGCCAGCCGGGGTTTTCGAGCAGCCACCCGCCCGGCGTGGCGTGGGGGTGGGCCTCGGTGACGCACTGCGGATCCAGGCCGGGCTCGGAGACCACGGCGCACACGGGCTCGGCCGTGCCCATGACATCGCACACCGAGCCGGGCGAAACCACGCCGGCGCCCAGCGTGGCTGCCATCTCATCGCCGCATCCGAGCACGACGAGCGTCGATGCGTCGAGCCCGGCGGCGTCGCGCAACCAGGGCGCCACCGGGCCGAGCACATCGTGTGCGGCCCGGATCGGAGCCAGACGATCGGGCTCGACCTCGAAGCGCGAGCACGCCTCCGAGCACCAATCCAGCGTGCGAATGTCCAGCAGCATCGTCGAGGAGGCGTTGGAGGGATCGACGGCCAGCTCACCCGAAGCCCGCCAGGCGACGAACGACCCGGGCAGCAGGAACCACCGGGCAGCCGCATGCTCCTCGCCACGGTGGCGCCGCAGCCACGAGATCTTGGCCGCCACGTGCCCGGGGTCGAGGTTGCAGCCGGTCAGCTTGCGCAGGCGCTCGGGTTCGAACCGCGAGGCGACCTGATCGCACTCGCTGCCCGCCCGGCGGTCCATCCAGATCAGCGCTGGTCCGGTCGGGTCGCCATCTGCCGTCGCGCCCACGAGGCCGTCAAGTTGGGACCCGAACGACACGGCGCGGAGAAGATGCCCGTTCGTCGCCCGGCGAACCTCGCCGAGCGCCCGAGCCACCGCGCCGAGCCACTCGACCGGGTCCTGCTCGGCCCACCCCGGGTGGGGGTAGGACAGGCGGTGCGGGACGTAGCTGGTCGCCACCAGCTCGCCATCGGACGCGATCGCCTGGGCGCACGTCCCCTGCGATCCGACATCAACGCCGACCACCAGCTCGGTGCTCACACCTCGTCCTCGCTGCTGTCGCGCGGGCCACGCCGGTAGACACTGATGTCGAACGCGTCGGCGAGATGGTGCTCGCGGGAGACGAGCACGACCTCGCCCCCGACCGTCCGGTCGACCTGGAACAGGGTGAGAAGCAGGGTCCCGGCGGGAACGCGCAGTCGGCGCGCGATCTCGGCACCGGCGGCGGTGGGGGAGATCGAGGCCACGCCGTGATGGATCGACAGTCCGCGCTCGGCGAGCGCGCCATAGATCGAGCCGCCCGCCAGCTCGGACAGCGTGACCGGGTCCAGCACATCCGAGCGGCACCAGTCGGTCGTGTCGACAACGCGCTTGCCATTGGCGGTGCGCACGCGGCGCAGCACGCTGATCGGCGTGCCCGAGGGGATCTCGAACGCCGCGGCGACCTCGTCGGGCGCGGGTTCGCTGGTCGCGCGGACCAGCCGCGTCCCGGGCTCAAGACCGGTGGCGGCGATCATCGCGGAGACGCTGAAGTTGCGGCTGAGGTCGTTGCGCAGCAGCGGCTTGTTGGTCACATAGGTGCCCGAGCCGTGCTGGCGCCGCAGCAGTCCCTCCTCCTCCAGCAGCGTGATCGCGGCTCGGATCGAGGCGCGCGAGACGCTCAGCGTGCGGGCCAGGTCGGGTTCTGAGGGGAGCTGGGCGCCGGGAGAGTACTCGCCCGCGAGCACCTGCCCGCGCAGATCGTCGGCGAGCCGGTGGCGCAGGGAGCGGCGATCAGAGACCCCCATCGGTGCCACGCAGCCTACGCAGGTTGCCATGGTCTGACCAGTCAGGGCCTGACCACGACCTTCAGCGCCTCGCCGGCCTTGATCCGGTTGAACGCCTCGGCCGCGCCATCGAGGTCGACCACGTCGGAGACCACCCGTCGCAGGCCGCCGACGTCGCCGGCCAGCATGTCGAGCGCGTGCACCTGGTCACGGTGGCGCGAGGCGTAGGACCCGTGCACCTGGACCTCCTGGTAGTGCAGAACGTTGGAGGGAAAGTTGATGTGGGTGGTCCCCTTGGGGAGCCCGCCGAAGAACAACACCCGCCCGCGCGGCGCCGCCATCTCCATCGCCTCCTCCTGGGCGCTGCTGCTCGAGCAGGCCACGATCACCACATCGGCACCGATTCCCTCGGTGGCCTCGCGCACGGTGGCCACACCGTCGGCGTTCGAGACATCGACGTAGGACATCCGCTCATCACCGAGGATCTCGCGCGCGAGCCCGAGCCGGTCGGCGGTCGCCTCCAGCAGCATCACGTGACCGGCCCCCTCGAGACGGGCGATGGCCGCGTGCGCGGTGCCCACGGGACCCGCCCCGATCACGGCGACGACGTCGTCCAGGCCCACCGCGATGTCCTTGTGGCCGCACACGGCGTCGGACAGGGGATCGGCGAACGTCGCCACCTCGTCGGACAGCCCCTCGGGGATACGGAACAGGTTCTTGAGCGCGATCTCGGGGATGGCCACGAGCTCGGTGTAGGCGCCCTGGTAGTCGAAGCCCATGAGCTCGTGGCGCACGCACAGGTGCTCGTTGCCATTGCGGCACAGACGGCACCGCCCGCACCACAGCGTCGAGATGCAGTGGAGGTGCTCGCCGGTCTCGATGCCCGCCTGGGCGATCTCGTCCGCGGCCCGGGGTCCGATCTCGATCAGCTCGCCGCTGATCTCGTGGCCCAGGATCCACGGCGGCGTGATCCGGCGATCGCCGTTGAAGAACGTGCGGACATCGGTCCCGCAGATGCCGCAGGCGGTGACGCGCAAGAGCACGCCATCGGGGGGGCACCTCGCATCTTCCACCGAGCCGACTCGCATCTCACCCGGCCCATCCCAGATTGCCGCACGCATCTATTTCTCTCCTTACAGATTCCGGTTGCCGCTTCCGCAGGCCGACGCTAAGATAGCCGAGTTGTCAGACAACTTGGAGCTTAAGTGGCTGAATTCATCTTCATGTTGACCCGCGACGATGAGACCGTCGCAGATGCCCGGGCCATATACGAGTCGATTTCCGGCGAGGGAGTCCGGCATGTCGGGTGCAAGGACATCGGCCTGCCGCAGGATGAGCTCGGGCGGCTGCTCGAGGACATTCGCGCCAGCGGGCACTCGAGCTATCTCGAGGTCGTGTCCGAGACCGAGGAGGCCGAGCTACAGTCGGCCCGGGTGGCGGCGGAGGTCCGGCCCGACTATCTGATCGGCGGCACGCTGATCGAGCCGGTGCAGGAGATCATCGCCGGCACGGGGATCCGCTTCTTTCCCTATGTCGGACGCATCGTCGGGCACCCGTGCCTGCTGCGCGGGAGCATCGACGAGATCGCCGAGGGAGCGCGTCGCGCCGAGGACCTCGACGTCGATGGCATCAACCTGCTCGCCTACCGCTACGACGGCAATGTTGACGCGCTGGTCGAGGCGGTGGTGCGCGCGACGTCGCTGCCGGTGATCGCGGCCGGCTCGGTCGACTCCGCCGAGCGCATCAGGGCGCTGGCCGACCGCGACGTGTGGGCGTTCACGATCGGCACGGCGGCACTCGACGGCAAGCTCGTGCCGGGCGCACCGCTGTCCGAGCAGCTGAGGTATGTGTTGGACGCGGCGGGCGGAGTCAGTGCCTGAGCGCCGCGGCGCGCCGACTTCAAAACAGCCACGAACAGCGAGGTGGGGAGGGCGTGCGCGAGGGCGTGTTTGCCGATGCCGGCCGGCCGGGAGACTGGATCGGCAACTTCGTCGGCGCGCACGACTACGGAATCGTGATCACCGTGATCGCGTCGTTTGACCGGCTGGCGCGATCGAGCTACGCCGAGGTCGAACCGCGTGCCGTGCTGCCGGATCGGGTGCGACTCAAACAGGGGGAATGGAATGCCACCGTGGAGCGTCTACTCGTCGAGACACTCCGGGACACGGGAGCCGGACAGGTGACCAACACACGAGTACCGACGGGCGCGTAGGAGCGCTTTCGCCCTACCCGAACCCCTAACCGAGGAGAGGTGAAGTGAGTAAACTCCGTCGGCTTGATCGGCGTGCTGTTCCTGACCGTGACCGGCTCGGCCCCAATCTCGGCCATGCTGTTCAACACGCCGATCTCGGTCGGGTTGGGCAACGGGATTGCAACCCCGGCCGGATTCATGTTTGCGACTGTCGTGCTGGTGCTCTTCGGGGTGGCCTACGTGGCCATGGCCCGCAAGGTCACGACCGCTGGTGGCTTTTACAGCTTCATCAGTCCGGCCTCAACCGCGAGTTGGGGATGGCCAGCGGCTTCCTGATGGTGGCTGCCCATATCGCCTCGACGGTGCAGTCGATCATCGTGGTCCTGTTCGCGGTGTTCGCGCCCGTCGATCAGCGCCCCGCTGATCTCGGTCATCAGCCAGCTGATCGTGCTGTACCTGGCGCTGAAGAACCTCGACTTCCTCGGCTCAGGCTACGGATACGCCAAGTGGCTGTGCTGGGGAGACCTGGTGATCTTCCTCGTCGGGCTCGGCTACGCGTTCTACATCAAGACCAACAACCGGGCCAAGTACGAGCAGATCGGCCGGATGATCAACCAAGGATTGGACACGGTGTAGAGGAGGGGGAAGGTGATGTTCGCTGGCGCGCATGCGCGCCGGCGGCCGGGGTCGCATGCGACCCCGGCGGGGTCGGCGCATGCGCCGACCCCCTCCCGTCCAGGGCCCGGAAGCCGCGCCGGTACAGTTGGAGCATGGGCAGTTCCTCGAGCGATGTCACGGTCATCGGAGGAGGAGTGATCGGGCTGGCCGCCGCCGCGGCGTTGGCGGCGAACGGGACCGATGTCGTCTGCCTCGAGCGCTCGCAGCCCGGCCAGGGACAATCGGCCGGCCGCACGCGCCAGTTCCGCCACCTGCATGCTGACCCGGAGTTGGTCGAGCTTGCGGTGCGCTCGCGCGCCGGCTGGCGCCGATGGGAGGAGCGCTTCGAGAGGACGCTGCTCGGGTCAGAGGGCGCGCTGCGCGCCGGCGCGAGCGCCGACGAGCTCGAACGACTGCGCGCCGCTGGAGTGCCGGCGGTCGAGGTCGAGCCGAGTAGCGCCGCCGGTCGGTTCCCGATCGCCCACGGTCTCGACGGCATGTTGATGTGGGACCCGCAGGCGGGCGCGATCCGCGCGACCGACACGATCGAGACGCTGGCCGGTGCACTCGGGTCGAGGCTGCGCCAAGCCGAGGTCAGCTCGATCGCGGTCGACCCCGATGGCGAGTCGGTGAGGGTCGAGACGCCCGCCGGCGTGCACCGGAGCGCGCGCTGCGTGGTCTGCGCGGGCGCGGGCACCGACCGTCTGGTTCGCCCGCTCGGCATCGAGGTTCATCAGGAGCGCCAGGCCCATCTGCGCTTGACGTTCCGCGCCCGATCCGTCCCCGGCGAGCCGCTGCCGTGCTTCAGCGATCGCCGCGACAGCGCGCCCGAGGTTGTCTACGGTCTGAGCGATCTCGACGATCGTTATGCGGTGGGGCTGGCCACGGTCACCACGTACCCAGCCGTCGAGGATCTGGCCACGGACGTTCCGGCCGGTGCCGACGTGTCGGGCCAGCGGGCGCGGATCCTCAGCTACGTGCGCGAGGTGCTGCCCGGTCTGGATCCGGAGCCGGTCGATGAGGTGCTGCGACTTACGACGACCCTGCCGAAGTATCCAGATGATGGTTTCGAGTTGTGCCGCGAGGGCCCTGTCATTGCCCTAGCCGGTCCGAATATCTTCAAGTTTGCCCCAGTCATAGGCGAGCGGTTGGCCGCGGTCCTCACCGAGGAGCCGCTCAGAGAGGTGGTGAGTAGCGGATGGAAGTAGCGCAAGGTAATGCGATCCTGCACTTCGCGCGTAACGGTGTCTTCAAGTCCGGGGGGTCGGAGTTGCTGGTGCTCGACCGCGGCGAGGGCGCGTATGTGTTCGACACCGCAGGCAAGCGCTATGTGGACGGCCTGTCGAGCCTGTTCTGCGCCCAGATCGGCTACTCGTACGGTGCCGAGATGGCCGAGGTGGCGAGCGCGCAGATGAAGCGGCTCGGCTTCAACACGCTATGGGGGACCGCTCACCCGGGCGCGCTCGAGCTGGCCCACCAGCTCGCCGAGCTCGCTCCCGAGGGCTTCGGCAAGGTGTTCTTCACCTCAGGTGGCTCAGAGTCGGTCGAGTCGATGTGGAAGATCGTCCGCCAATACCACATCGCCAACGGCCAGCCCGAGCGTCGCAAGGCGATCTCGCGCAAGATCGCCTACCACGGCGTGACGCTGGGCGCGCTGGCCCTGACCGGGGTCGATCGATTCAAGGAGCCGTTCGGGCCGCCGGCGATCGAGACGCGCCACGTCTCCAACACCAATTCCTTCCGCAGCGACGAGACGGAGGAAGAGCTGGTGGCGCGGCTGCTGGCCGAGGTCGAGCAGACCATCCTCGAGGAGGGGCCTGAGACGGTGGCGATGATCATCGCCGAGCCGGTCCAGAACGCCGGCGGCTGCCTGGTCCCGCCGCCCGGCTATTGGGCGGGCCTGCGCGAGATCGCCGACCGTTACGGGGCGCTGCTTGTCGCCGACGAGGTGATCACGGGCTGCGGCCGGATGGGCGAGTGGTTCGGCGTCACACGCTACGGCGCGATCCCGGATCTGATCACGATCGCCAAGGGCCTCACCTCGGCCTACGCGCCGATGGGCGCCGTGCTGGTTCAGAACCGCGTCGCCGACCCTCTGTATGAGGACAAGCGCACCGTGCTGCACGGCATCACGTTCGCCGGTCACCCGCTGTGCGCAGCGATCGCGCTGAAGAACATCGAGATCTTCGCGCGCGACGGCGTGCTGGAGAACGTCCGCGCCCGCGAGGCGGGCCTGGCGCAGCGCGTCGAAACTCTGCGCGAGCTGCCGATCGTCGGCGATGTTCGCGGCGACGGGTTCTTCTGGGCCGTCGAGCTGGTCAAGGACGACGAGGCCACTCGCTTCGACGCCGATGAGCGCGAGCGGCTGCTGCGCGGGTTCATGCCCGGGCGGCTGCTCGAGGCCGGGCTGATCGCCCGCGTCGACGATCGCGGTGACGCCGTTCTTCAGATCGCGCCGCCGCTGATCAGCGACGACGCCGTGCTCGATGACATCGTCACCGCGATGCACGACGTGCTCGAGGACGCCGGCCGGTTCATGAAGCTCCGGAGCCCGGTGACGGCATAAGGCCGTCCGGGCCGGCCGCGCGCGTGCGGCTCCTCCTGGAAAACGTGACGAGACCCCGGTGGCGCGCCCACCTTGTCCACATAAGCCCCTCCCAGGGGCTTATGTGGCCGGAGGGCACCGGCGGCAGGTGATTCGTCACGTTTCCCGGTGGCGAGGCGGGCGAAAAGCGGAGGAGGGGGGCGGAGAGCCCGGCTCAGGTGGCGATATAGACGTTCTTGAGCTCGGTGTAATAGTCCAGCGCGTGGGGGCCAAGTTCGCGGCCGACGCCCGACTGCTTGAAGCCGCCAAACGGCGTCCCCACGCGGACCGAGGTGTTTGAGTTGACCGACAGCGTCCCGCTCTCCAACGCTCGCGCGACGCGCAGGGCGCGGGCGCCGTTGGTGGTCCAGATCGACCCCGACAGCCCGTAGATCGTGTCGTTGGCCAGCCGGATGCCCTCCTCCTCGCCCTCGAACGGGATCACGGCGGCGATCGGCCCGAAGATCTCATCGCGGGCGGCACGGTCATTGTTCGAGACCGGGCACAGGACCATGGGCGGGAACCAGAACCCGGCCCCGTCGGGCGCGCTCCCGCGGATGGCCACCGGCGCCTCGCCGTTCGCATACGCGCTGACCTTGCTGCGCTGCTCGGCCGAGATCAGCGGGCCCATCTGCGTGGCCTCGTCGAGCGGGTTGCCGACGCGCAGCGCGCTGACCGCCTGCTCGAGCAGCGACATGAACGAATCGAGCACCGAGCTCTCGACGAGAATCCGCGAGCGCGCGCAGCAGTCCTGGCCCGCGTTGCCGAACACCGCCATCGGCGCCGCCGCCGCGGCGGCCTCGAGGTCGGCGTCGGCGAAGATCAGGTTGGCCGACTTGCCACCCAGCTCGAGCGTGATGCGTTTGATCGACTCCGACGCCAGGGCGCCGATCCGCCTGCCGACCTCGGTCGAGCCGGTGAAGGCGACCTTGGCCACGTCGGGGTGCTGGACGAGCCGCTCGCCCACGACGCGCCCGGGGCCCACGACGACGTTGAGAACACCCTCGGGCAGGCCCGCGTCGAGCGCGGCCCGCTCGAGCTCGAGCGCGGTGAGCGGCGTGAGCTCGGCCGGCTTGAGCACGATCGTGTTGCCCGCGGCCAGCGCGGGGGCCACCTTCCAGGTGGCGATCGGCAGCGGGAAGTTCCACGGCACGATCAACCCGACGACGCCGAGCGGCTCCCGGAAGGTCACGTCGATGCCACCGGCCACCGGAATCGTGTCGCCCAGCAGCCGCTCGGGCGCTCCAGCCATATAGCGGAAGGTGTCGATCACCATCCCGATCTCCCCGCGCGCGTCGGCGATCGGATGGCCGACGTTGCGAGCCTCGAGGGTGGCGAGATCCTCCGCACGCTCGGCCAGGACATCAGCGATCCGGCGGAGCACGTTTGCGCGGTCGCCGGGGGAGACCGCCCGCCAGGCGGGGAAGGCCGCTCGGGCCCGCGCGACGGCGGCGTCGGCTTCCTCGGCGCCGGCATGCGGAAGCTCGGCCATGACGGCCTCGGTCGCCGGCTCGACCACCTTCAACATCGATTCCGTGTCCGTCGCCACAGCTGCACCTCCGGCTCGATTAGGATTCACGCACTAAATGGTTTGCAAGCCGGTCCTTAGCATCACCGGCCAAGCACGTCAAGCATTCGACTTGCCCTAACGTTACTGCTATAAGGACCTGATCGAAGCCCAAATCGGAGGAGGACTCCTGTGAGCGACGGATTGGTTGATAGCTCCGATACTCGTGTGCTCCCGCCCGAGCTCGACCGTCGCTACCCGAAGATCGTCAGGGGCGAGGGCGTGTGGGTGTACGACAGCGCCGGGCGCCGCTACCTGGACGCGATGAGCGGCGGCTCGATGGCGCTGACTCTCGGTCACGGGCGCCAGGATCTGATCGAGGCCGCTCGCAAGCAGGCCGAGCAGGTCGCGTTCGTCCACAACGAGCGCCTCACCAACCCGGCCCAGGAGCAGCTCGCGCGCGACCTGATGTCGGTGGCGCCCGACGGCTTCACGCGTGTGCACTTCGTGACCGGCGGGGCGGAGGCCAACGAGACCGCGCTGCGCATGGCTCGCAGCTACCACGTCGAGCGCGGCGACCCCGGCCGCTGGCGCGTGATCTCGCCGGCCCAGGCCTACCACGGCCCGACGATGGCCACGCTGTCGCTGACGGGTCGCTCGGGGCTGCAGGGACCGCTCACGCCGTACCTGCGCGAGCAGCCCCATATCCCGCCCAGCACGTGGCGCTTTGACCCGACCGGCGAGCAGGCGCTCGAGGCGCTCGATGCCGTCCTCGCCGAGGTGGGCCCGGGATCGGTCGCGGCGTACTTCTCCGAGGTCGTCAGCGGCGCCGCCCTCCCCGGCTACACGCCGCCGCGGCGGTTCTGGGAGGGCCTGGCCGAGCGGCGCGAGCGCCACGGCTTCCTGATCTGCTTCGACGAGGTCGTCACGGGTGTGGGACGCACCGGCAGCTGGTTCGCCGCCGACAAGCTGCCCTTCACGCCCGACATCATCGCCACCGCGAAGGGCCTCGGGGCCGGCTACACGGCCATCGGGGCGGCGCTGTGTCACGACCGCGTCTACCAGGCGTTCGCGTCGGGGTCGCGCCAGTTCACCCTCGGCCATACCTGGGACGGTGCACCGCTGCCGTGCGCGGTCGGCGTGGCTGTGCTCGACGCCCTGCGCCGCGAGGGCTGGGTCGAGCACGTGGCGCGGCGCGGGCCGCAGCTGCGCGACGAGCTGGCCGCCGCGCTCGGCGACGTCGCGATGGTCCGCGAGGTCCGCGGCCAGGGCTACCTGCTCGGCGTGGAGTACGTCGATCCGCGCGACCGCGAGTCGTTCCTGCCGGCGGACCTCGGCGTCGCCGGACGCATAGACGATCTGGCGCTCGAGCGCGGGCTGGTGGTCCTGTCCACGCAGCCGACCGGCGACGGCTATGCCGGTGACCAGAGCCTGTTCGCGCCGGCGTTCACCGCCACCGACGAAGAGCTTGGCGAGATGGTCGCGCGGTTCGCCGCCGTCGTACGCGACGTCGCCACGCAGGTGGAGAGCGAGCTGGCCTCGGCCGCGGTGCCGGCGGGGGGTGCGCGATGAGCGCCGGCGACGGTTCGCTGCGCGCGCTGGTCCTCCAGCACGAGGACCCAACGCCCGGCGGCTACGTCAACGAGTGGCTCGGCGAGCGCGGGGCCGATGTAGATGTGTTCCGCATCGACGTCGATCCACGCGAGGTCGATCCGCGCCACTTCGACATGATCGTCTCGCTGGGGTCCGAGTTCGCCGCCTTCGACGACTCGATCCCGTGGCTCGAACGCGAGAAGCGCCTGCTGGTCGAGGCAATGGACGACGATGTCCCCGTTCTCGGGATCTGCTTCGGTGGGCAGCTGCTGGCGCGCGTGCTCGGCGGACAGTCCTACCGGGGCGAGCTCTCCGAGGTCGGCTGGCTCCCGGTGCGAACCAAGGACCCCGGACTGGTTCCCGAGGGTCCATGGTTCCAGTGGCACTTCGACACCTTCACCCTGCCGCCCGGCGCGGAGCTGATCGCCGACAGCCCAGCCGGGCCGCAGGCCTTCTCGATCGGGCGCAGCCTCGGCGTCCAGTTTCACCCCGAGGTCACGCCGGAGATCATGGACCTGTGGGTGACCGCCTTCCCGCATGAGCTCGAGGAGGAGGGCGTCGACCCCGACCAGCTGCTGCAGGAAACCCACCAGCGCGCCGACAGCACGCGCGCGACCGCGTGGCGCCTG
This sequence comes from uncultured Solirubrobacterales bacterium, assembly GCA_963796885.1. Lineage (GTDB taxonomy): Bacteria > Actinomycetota > Thermoleophilia > Solirubrobacterales > Solirubrobacteraceae > Palsa-465. The sequence continues at coordinate 20,214 of CAWCNP010000011.1, read as the reverse complement.
TTCGATGGATTCCTGAGTCGCATCCGCGGCAGCACGGAGCCGGTGCATGGCCGTTGATATCGGGCGCGGTCCGCGGCGGTCGAGCGGTGCCGTGGCGGTCGGATTCGAGCCCATTCACCAGCTCCGGGCCCACGAATACGTGGCCGAGCAGATCCGCCGCCACATCGCTCTGCGGCTGATCCGACCCGGCGAAGCGCTCCAGTCCGAGCGCGAGCTGGCGGCCACCTTCGGTGTCGGTCGTCCGACGATTCAGCATGCCCTGCGCCTGCTCGAGGCCGATCGGCTCGTCGCCACGCGTCGTGGTCGCACCGGCGGCACGTTCGTATGCGAGCCGGCGCACGACGGCAGGGTGATGGACGAACTGATCACCCGCGTGCTGCGGCGGCGCAAGGAGCTCGATGAGGTGTTGGACTACCGCCGCGTGATCGAGCCGGCCGTGGCCCGCGAGGCGGCGCGAGTGCGGCGCCGCGCCGATCTCGCCGCGATGACGAGCGCGCTCAGGAGCATGGCCAAGGCCGACACGGAGCCCGAGTACATGCGCTACGACACCGAGCTGCACCTGGCGGTGGCCGGCGCGACCGGCAACCGGTTCATGGTCAGGGCCATCGAGGATGTGCGGCTGCGACTCAACGACGTGATGAGCCTGCTGCCCGAGTCCGACACCTGGCACCGGCGCCTATCGGGCGAGCACGAGGCGATCGTGTCGGCGATCGAGGTGCGCGACGCGGAGGCGGCCGAGGCCGCGATGGAGGCACACGTAATGGCCAGCGAGCAGGGCGTGCGTGCGGTACTGGCAGCAATCCGGAGGAGAATCGCATCATGATCGAGGCAGAGCAGACCAACGTCTTTCCCCGGCTGCTGGATCTCGCCTACCCCAACATCGCCCGCGGCGAGGGCGTGCGGCTCTACACGACCGATGGCTTTGAGGTCCTCGATGCCTGCTCGGGTGGAGCCATGGTGGCCTGCCTGGGGCACGGCGCCACCGAGATCGTGCAGGCCGCGAGGGAGCAGGCCGAGCGTGTCTCGTACGTCTACAACCATCACTTCACCAACGAGCCGCAGGAGCTCCTGGCCGATCGCCTGATTGAGCTCGCCGCCCCGGAGATGGCCCGTGTCCGGTTCGTCTCGGGCGGGTCGGAGGCCAACGAGACGGCGGTGCGGCTGGTTCGCCAGTACCACGTCGACCGCGGCGAGGAGTCGCGCTGGCGGATGATCACGCAGGCACAGGCGTACCACGGCGCGCTGATGGGAGCGCTGGCGCTGACCGGCCGCGGGAGCCTCCAGCGTCCGTACGACGAGTACCTGTCGGGTCAGCTGCACATTCCGCCGTCGACCTGGCGGTTCGATCCGACGGGGCAGGGCGCGCTCGACGAGCTCGATCGTCTGATCGCCGAGGCCGGCCCGGAGACGATCGGAGCGTTCCTGTGCGAGCCGGTCAGCGCGGCGGCGCTGCCGGGCTACTCGCCGCCCGAGCTGTTCTGGCGCGGGCTGGACGAGCGCCGCGAACGGCATGGTTTCCTCATCTGCTTCGACGAGGTGGTCACCGGGATGGGCCGTACCGGGAGCTGGTTTGCCGCCCAGCAGCTGCCGATCGACCCGGACATCATCACCGGCGGCAAGGGGCTCGGCGCAGGCTATGCGCCGCTGGCGGCGACGTTCGCCACGCAGGAGGTCTACGACGCGCTGGCCGCCGGCGCCCGCAACTTCGAACACGGCCACACCTGGGACGGCGCGCCGCTGCCGTGCGCCGTCGGGTTGGCCGTGCTCGATGTGCTGACCGAGCGGGGGCTGATCGAGCGGGTGCGCTCGCGCGGACCGGCGTTGCGAGACGAGCTCGCGGGCGCGCTTCAGAGCTTTGAGTCTGTGCGGGAGGTCCGGGGCGGTGGGTTCCTGCTCGGGGTCGAGTTCGTCGATCCCCGCGACGGGGAGTCGCTGCTGCCGGCCGAGATCGATGTCGCCGAGATGATCGATCAGAGGGCGTTCGAGCACGGGCTGCTGGTCACCTCGTCGCACGCGAGCGCGGACGGCTTCGCCGGAGACCAGACGCTGCTGGCGCCCGCCTTCGTGGCCACCGATGCCGAGCTGGGTGAGATGGTGGAGCGCTTCGCCGCCACCGTGGATGAGGTCGAGGCGTCGGTCAAGCGCGAACTGTCGGGGGCGGCGGCGTGAGCGAGGTGGCGCCGGGCGAATTCGTGCTGATGGGGATGCCGGACGTGCACGGCTCGGTGCGCGGCAAGGCGCTGCGGCCCGAGGCGTTCGAGGCGGCGGTCACCCGCGGCGCCGTGATGACCGATCTGCTCCTGGCGCTCGACCCAACCGATACGCCGATCACCACGTACGACCGGTTCGGATTGCGCACCGGAGCCGGCGATCTGGTCGTGCACCCCGAGTCCTCGACGCTGCGCGAGATGGACTGGATGCCCGGCTGGCGGATCTGTCTGTGCACGCCGGTGTGGGCCGACGGCCGGCCGTGCGAGCTGTCCTCGCGCGAGGCGTTGCGCGGCGTGCTCCATCAGATGACCGATCTCGGCTACGAGACGCGGGCGGCCTTTGAGTACGAGGTGCGCCTTCGCGACGGCGAGGGCCGGCCGCTGTCGAGCGGACTCAGTTACAGCCTCAACGAGGTGGCGCGCTTCGAGCGCTTCGTCGACCGACTGCTGCCTGCGCTGCAAGGGCTTGGCATCGAGCTGTCGGCGGTCCACACCGAGGCCGGGCCCGGACTGCTCGAGCTGAACATCGCCGCGCGCGAGGGGTTGCGCGCGGCCGACGATGCCGTGTACACGAAGCTGGCGGTCAAGGAGGTGGCCGCATCGCTGGGCCTCCAGGCCAGCTTCATGGCCAAGACGCAGCCGGGGGAGGAGGGCTCGAGCGGTCACGTCCACCTGTCCTGCTGGGCCGATGGGGCCAACGTGTTTGCGGCTTCCGACGGCGCGGCGGATGCTCTTCCCGGTCCGTTCGCCGGCGCGATCGCCGGCGTGCTGGACCATCTGCCGGCGGCATCGCTGATGCTCAACCCGACGATCAACTCCTACAAGCGGCTGGTCCCGGGATGGTTCGCCCCCGTGAACGTGAGCTGGGGGCTCGAGAACCGCTCCTGCGCCGTCCGGGCGATCCGCGGCGATGACCACCAGCGCTGGCGGATCGAGTGCCGGCGGCCGGGCGCCGACGCCAACCCGTATCTCGCGCTGGCCGCGCTGGCCGTCTCCGCGGCGGACGGGATGCGCCGAGGGGCCACGCCGGGAGAGCCGATCGTCGGCGACGCCTCCGAGCGATCGGACCTCCCATCGCTGCCAGGCTCACTCGAGAGTGCGCTGCGAGCGTTCGACGAGGATCTGGAGTTCCGGGCGTTGATCGGCGAGGCGTTCTGCGACTACTACCGGGTGTCGCGGGAGTGGGAGCTGTCGGCCTGGCGCGAGGCGGTCAGCGACTGGGAGCGGGAGCGCTATGAGCGCGCCGTGTAGTTCGCCGGTGATCGGCATATGTGCGGTGCGCGAGCGCGCGCGGTGGGCGTTCTGGGATCAGACCGCGCATCTCGTCGCCGACTCCTACGTCGCCCCTCTGCAGCGCGCCGGGGCGATCGTCGTCCTGCTGCCCGTGGATGTGTCGGGTCCGCTCGAGCTGATCGAGCGGATCGATGGTCTGCTGCTCATCGGTGGCGCCGACCTCGATCCGGGTTGTTACGGGGCCGTGCGCGAACCCGGGACGGAGGCGACGTATCCCGATCGCGACACGTTCGAGATCGCCATGGTGCGCGGCGCGATCGACGCCGGGGTGCCCCTGCTCGGCATCTGCCGGGGCATGCAGATCCTCAACGTCGCGCTGGGCGGAACGCTGGAGCAGAACCTGGTCGACGCCGACGGCAACCACCCGCACCGCCGCCTGAAGGGCACGTTCGAGGGCAACGAGCACGAGGTCGTCCTCGAACCCGGATCGCTGGCCGCGCACGCCGTCGGCGAGGACGTGCACGTGGGGCGCTGCCACCACCACCAGGCGGTCAAGGAAGTCGGCGACGGGTTGGTGGTCACCGGGCGAGCGGCAGGAGAGAAGGTGATCGAGGCCCTCGAAGCGGCGGACGGCCGCTGGGTCCTCGGCGTACAGTGGCACCCCGAAGCCGACGAGAAGAGCCGACTGTTCGCGGCGCTGGCGCAGGCGGCGCGGGAGAACTCGCCGCGGCTGGCAGACCCGACCCTGGAACAAACGAGAAGCTAGAGAAGCTAGGACAAGGAGGCTCACGATGGCTACAGCGGAGGGGCAGGAGGTCACGGCCGAGGAGGTCTTCTCCGCCTGGCGCGACCAGGGGATCCGCAACGTCCGCTTCGAGCTCCCCGACCTTCACGGCACCAGCCGTTCGAAGCTCCTGCCGATCGAGCACGCGCCCGGCTTTGCCGACGAGGGGCTGAACATGTACGGCGGTGCCGTCGTACTCGACAGCGCCTCCGATGTCGTGCCGGGAACGCTGTACAACGAGGAGGTCGGCTACGCCGATCAGCGGCTGCGCCCGGACCCGAGCACCGCGGCGGTCCTCCCGTGGGCGCCGGCCACGGGACGGATGATCTGCGACACCTTCTGGGATGACGGGAGCCCCCTCGGGGCTGCGCCGCGCCACGTGTTCCGTCGCGTCCTCGAGCGCTGCCGGGCGCTCGGGTTCGAGCCGCTGATCGGAACCGAGCCCGAGTTCTACCTGCTCGACGCTGAGACCCAGCAGCCGCTGTTCGCCGGGCCCCACATCTTCAACACGGTGCGCAACACGTACGTGCCCGCGGTCGAGCGGATCGTGAACGAGATGCGCGAGTTCGGCATCGACATCATCACCGCCAACGCCGAGTACGCGGGGTCGCAGTGGGAGATCGTGTTCGGCCCGAGCGCTGGCATGGCCGGCCCCGACGTCGCGTTCAGCTTCAAGAACGGGGTCAAGGAGATCGCCCATCAGGAGGGGCTGATCGCCACCTTCATGTCGAAGCCGTTCGGCGACTCGGCGGGCTCGGGTGCCCACAACCACATCGGCCTGCTGCGGCGCGACTCGCAGGAGAACGCCATGTCGGATCCCTCGCATGTGTGGGGTCTGTCGCAGATCGGGCGCAGCTTCGTGGCCGGACAGCTCCGCCACGCCCGAGCGACCTACGCCGTGCTCGCCCCGACCGTGAACTGCATGAAGCGCCGGCGGACCCATACCTTCAGCCCGACCAACATCTCGTGGGGGCTCGAGGACCGCAGCGCGTTCGTACGCGTCAAGGGCGGCACGGCCAAGAGCAAGCACATCGAGAACCGGGCGCCGACCGGCCTGTCCAACCCGTACCTCGTCTCGGCGGCGCTGCTGGGCGCCGGGTTGCTGGGAATTGGGGACGAGCTCGAGCTCGAACAGCCGGCGGTGGCGCCGGCCGAGGAGGACGAGTCAAAGCCGAAACTGCCCACGAGCGTCGAGGAGTCGCTGGCCGCGCTGGAGGGGGACGAGCGGATGGTCGAGATGCTCGGCGATGAGTTCGTCAGGGCGTACGGCGTGATGCGCCGGCACGAGCTGCAGCGGTTCGACGATTACGTGACCGACTGGGAGCTGTCGGAGTACCTCGAGCTGTACTAGAGCTGGGACTTACGGTTCGGTCAGGTACGCGGCCGTGATCCCGCCGTCGACGAGGAACTCGGTCCCGGTCACCCAGTCGGACTCGTCGCTGGCCAGGTACACCGCCGCGCTGGCGATGTCGCGTGGCTCGCCGAAGCGGCCGGCAGGAATGTGGCCGAGGCGGTTGTTGCGCTTGGCCTCGTCGGCGATCAGGAACTCCAGTAGCGGCGTCCTGATCGGGCCGGGGCAGATCGCGTTGGCGCGGATGCCACGCCGGGCGTACTGGACCGCGATCTCGCGCGTCATCGACAGCACCCCGCCCTTGCTCGCCGTGTAGGCGATCTGGGGTGCGGCCGCGCCCATCAGCGCGACGAACGAGGCGATGTTGATCAGCGAGCCGTTGCCGGGCGTCTGGACCATCAGCGGCACGGCGTGGCGACAGCACAGAAACACGCCGGTCAGGTTGATCCGGATCACACGGTCCCACACCTCGAGTGAGGTGTCCTCGACCCCCTCGTCGCGCGGATCCATGACGCCCGCGTTGTGGACGCTCACGTCAAGGCGGCCGTGCTTGCTCCTGATGACGGCCAGGAGTCGTTCCACGTCCCCGTCGTCGCTGACATCGCCGGCGACGAAGGTCGCGCGGTCGCCGATCTCGGTGGCCGTGTTCTCGCCGGCGTCGGCATCGACGTCGTTGATCACCACGATCGCCCCCTCCTGGGCGAAGCGCAGGGCCATCTCGCGTCCGAGACCGGAGCCCGAGCCCGTGATCAGGGCCACCTTGTCGGCGAGTCGGTCGGACACGGTGGGGGATCGTACTCAGTGCACCGTGAGAAACGCCTTCATGCCCCGATGCTCGTGGCCAGGGAGCGAGCAGTAGAGCACGTAGTGGCCCGCAGGCAGGCGCCAGCTCGCCTGGGTGAGGTCGCCTGACTGCGTCAGCGCGACGTGCTGAGCGGCGCCAAGCGGGTGCCCGCGACGGAGACGGCGGATGTTGAGGTTGTGCGCGTCCTGGCCACGGTCGTATAGCTCGACGCTGAGGCGGCCGTGGGGGACGGTGCCGCGCGACAGGGTGAGCGACCACTCCTGCGCGATGACCAGCATGTGCGCGGGCGGCTTTCGGTGGCGCTTGGCCGTCTGGTGTGCGGGCGCGGCCTGGGTTGCCAACGCCGCGCTCAGGGCCGCGGCGATCGCCAGTGGGGCTGCCCGACGGGTCACCTGACGAGCTGATAGCGGGGCAGCTGCTTGGCCCCGGGGATGACGGCGGCGGCGTCGAACGAGAACCATTGCTCGAGCAGCGAGCTGTAGACCGAGCGGAAGTCGACGTTGGAGCGCAGGTTGCCGTTGACGTCGAGCTTCTGCAGCCCCGGCCATTCTCCGACCATCGTTCCGCGCGCGCGGGTGCCGACCAGCATCGACACCCCGCCGGCGCCGTGGTCGGTGCCATCGGAACCGTTCTGCTCCGGGCGCCGGCCGAACTCGGTCCAGACGTGCATGAGCACCCGGTCGTCCAGGCCGCGCGCCTCGAGGTCGGCCTGGAACGCGGCCAGCGAGTCGGCGGTCAGCTGGAGTCCCTGGGCAAACGGCTTGACCTGCTCGGAGTGCGTGTCGAAAAGCCCCGGCGCCGTCACGGCCACGCAATGGAGGGGCAGGCCCGCGGCCAGCATCGCCGCGAGCCCCGCCAGCACCTGGGGGAAGTCCGAGTCCGAGGTGGGGGGCGGATACTTCACCGGGCTCGTGTAGGTCGGGTTTCCGTTCGCGTCTCGGAACTGCGCGAGCTGCTTGCGCATGACTCCGATCTCGGCCGCCACGCCGGCGACCTGCGCCAGCGCGGGATCGGCGGCCCGCCCGAGCGCCTCTCCGAGCTGCGACATGGCCTCGACGCTGGCGTCGTAGACATCGCCCCATACGCCCGGGATCCACACCGAGAAGTTCTCGGGCCGGTCGATTGCGGCCACGGGGTTCTTGGCGCTGGCGATCGTCGGCATCATCTCGCCGTCCAGCGACAGGCCCTGCAGCGGATTGTCGTTGGCGCCCACGATGTCGAGGTAGCGACCGAGCCAGCCGGTGTTGAGGCTCTCCTCGAGGGCGCCCACCTCCCAGTAGTGGCGCGAGGTGAAGTGCGACATGTCCGGGTGCGTGTAACCGATCCCCGGGAATACGGTGACCTTGCCCTGTGCATGGAGCTTGGCGAAGGCCTTGGCGGCCGGGTGCCAGTGCAGTCGGGGATCCTCGGTGAACACCGTGCCGTCATCCGGCGCGAGGGCGAGCGTGGGACGCAGCTTGCGGTAGGTCGGGTCGCTGACCGGGGCCAGGAAGGACAGCGCGTCCATGCCGCCGGCGATGAAAACCGACAGCAGAATCGGGCTGTCAGGCGCCTGCGTGGTGGCGGCCTGCGCGATGCCGTCGCTGAGCGCCCTGGGCCCCAGGCCGGCGCGCCCCGCGCCATAGACCGAGAGCAACGCGCCGGCGGCCTGGGCGGAGCGCAACAGGAAGCGCCGGCGGTCGATGCCGGCGCCGGCGGGGCGAGGCATGCGGGGGTCCCATTCCCGGTTCGTGCTGCAAGTGCCGTTCGCTCGATGCAACAGCTCGGAGCGGGTGAAGTCCTCGCAGCAGTGGCGGTCGTGCGGGCGCATCAGCTGGTCTGCAGGTCGGGGGAGATCGCGATGAGCGCCCGCAGCGCGTTCTGGCGCAGGATCCGGTAGGCGACCTGCTCCCATTCCTGGGTGATCAACGTCTGGGTTCTGTGGGCGAAGGCGTGCAGGTTCTTCGTGGTCGCGTCGGTCAGGTGCGGGTTGTTCCAGTACTTCAGCGCCTTGTTGACGGCCTGCGCGGGTGTCTCGTGGGGCGGATACTTCGCCTGGTCGCTGACCGCGCGGTCCTGGAGTAGGTAATCGATGCCGGTGAACCGCCCGGTCCAGGTTCCGGTGTCGAGCCATCGCGTGTAGTCCCAACCCGCCACATTGGGCGGGTCGAACAGCCGCTGCCCCGACTCCTCGCCGATCCACGCCCACGCGTCGGTCCTGATGAACATTCGCGAGGCGCGCATCAGCCCCGCGAAGTACACGACCGGCGCGGACATCATTCGCGGACCCGCGTAGAGCAGGGGATGCATGAGGATCGCCTCGACGACCGGACGGACGTCGAAGCGATGGCTGACGTACAGCCGCTCCAGGGCGCGCTGGTCGGACGCGGGAGGGGGTACTGGGATGAAGTAGCTCCACAGCTTGGGCACGAAGAACGAGGGATGCAAGCGGTGCTCGACGCACAGGCGCACGCTGTCCTTCCAGTCGAACCGGCCGCGGTGGCCGAAGATCGTCTTGACGCCGGCGTCGTGGAGTTTGGGCTCGTAGCGGAAGCGGACCGGTCCGAGGCTCTGGTCCCAGTCGTTGGTCCAGCCGGTCAGGGCGCGGGCCTGCTCGTGCACGTCGTGCTGGGTGTACGCGCCGCGGTCTGCTCCCAGCGAGAAGAGCTCCATCATCTCCCGGCCGTAGTTCTCGTTGGGGGAGTAGCGGTTGTTGGAGCTTCCCGACAGCCAGAGCAGCATCGCTGGGTCCTTGGTCACGTCGAGGAACAGCTGGTGGAAGTTGCCCAGCGCGTGCGAGCGCATCATCCGGTTCTGGGCCAGCATCAGCTTCGGCGTCGCCCCCTCGACACTGGTGGCGAACCAGCTGTGCCAGATGAGCGTCATCCGCTCGACCAGCGGCTGGTTGGTTCGCACCATGCGGTCGAGCCACCAGCAGTGGTCATCGCCCCACACGTTCACCGGGTCGAGCGGCTGGCCCTTGTCGTTCGTGGGTTTGCGGCCGATCAGCCGCTCGGCTCCGCTCGGTCTTGTCAGCGACAGGACGGCGTTTCGCAGGCCGAGCCGAGCGAGCTTCTTCGCCTGACCCGGTGCCGGGCCGAAGCCGGCCCTCCAGAGCAGGCGGACAGCGTGCGCTTCGGTGAACGGGCCGCCGTGGCGGTGGACGTGCGTGCTCTCCCCAGACGCGATGGGTCACTAATCGGCTTGCGGCCATGCTTGCATTAGCTCCTGCCGGGCTCGTCGGTCCACGGTCCGGCGCCGCTCGGTCTGCGACGGCTACTATCGGCCCAACACCCGGGGGAGTGAGTTAACGGCTATGCGCGCGGTCTCCAAAACCGTGAATCCGGGTTCGAATCCCGGCTCCCCCGCTTGATCGGTTCGCCGTAGGCTCCGTGGTTATGAAGTTCAACACCGTCTACCGGACCTTCAACACCGAGCGCCGGCGCGAGTTCATCCGAATCACCGAGGACGTCTTCGATGTCGTCCGCGAGGCGGGCATCGAGGAGGGAATGGTGCTGGTGGCGGCGATGCATATCACCGCCGGTGTGTGGATCAACGACGACGAGCCCGGGCTCCATGCCGACGTGCTCGAGTGGCTGGACAAGGTGGCGCCGCCAAGCTGGCGCGAGCCCGACGGCGAGGTGGCCGAGGCGCTGCTCCCGAATCCCGGCGACTACCGCCACCATCGCGGCGGCGAGGACAACGGCGACGCCCACCTGAAGAACCTGCTCGTGCACCACCAGGTGATCGTGCCGGTGACCGGCGGCCGTCTCGACCTCGGGCCCTGGCAGCAGATCTTCTACTGCGAGTTCGACGGCGGCCGGCCCAAACGCGTGATCATCAAAGCGATGGGGGCGTAGGCCCTGGAGCCCTCGCGCATATTCGCCCCCGACGCGCTGGGCGGGCGGGTCGCCCTCGTGACCGGAGGTGGGACGAATCTCGGCAAGGCCGCGGCGCTCGAGCTGGCCCGCTGCGGAGCGTCGGTGGTGATCGCGGGTCGGCGCTCGGACGTGCTCGCCGAGGCCGCCGCCGAGCTGGGGCCTCGCTGTTCATTCGTTGTCGGAGATATTCGCGTCTCGGACGACGCAGAGCGCATCGTGCGGACTGCTCTGGAGCGCCACGGCCGGCTCGACCTGCTGCTGAATAACGCCGGAGGGCAGTACTTCGTGCCCGCCGAGGGCATCACGACCAAGGGCTGGCGCGCTGTGCAGCGGCTCAACGTGGGGGGGACGCTGGCCATGAGCACGGCCGCCCACGCGCTCGCGATGGCGCCGGCGGGGTCGGGCACGATCGTCAACGTGACCGTCTCGCCCCACCACGGGATGCCGGCCATGGCCCACACGGGCGCGGCGCGGGCTGCAGTCGAGGCGCTGACACAGGAGCTTGCCGCAGCGTGGGGCTCCGATGGCGTTGCCGTGGTGGCGATCGCGATCGGCCGCTTCGCCACCGAGTCGCTGCGCAAGTACCCGGCCGAGCTGTGGCGCAGCGCCGCCGCGACCGTCCCTCTCCAGCGTCTGGGGGAGGTGGAGGAGTACGGCTGGCTCGTGGCCATGCTGGCCACGCCCCTCGGCCCCGCCTTCTCGGGGTCCGTGATCACGCTCGACGGGGCGCTCGACAACTGGACCGGTGCCTGGCCGCCGGCAGGGCTGGCGCGGGACGGCGAGGTGCCGACCGAGGAGCGTCAATCGCCCCCTCGGTAGCGGGCCCTGCTTGGCACCCCGGGGTGGTCTGCCAAGCGAAACATAGGTGCGCTCAGCTGACCAGGTTCGGGGTGAGCGGACGTGTTCGAGGGTCTGGTGAGCGGCGGGCCCGGCTACCATCTGAGCGTCCGCGGGCGAAGTGTTGTGGTTGCACAGAAGCCTTCCAAGCTTCTAGGGCGGGTTCGATTCCCGTCGCCCGCTCTTGTCGGCGCCACGGGGCTATGTGGGCGAGGCCGACTGCGGGACAGCCCGCCGTGGCGGCTCTGGGGTTATCATCGATCGGACCACGGGGAGTGGCGCAGTCTGGTAGCGCACCCGGCTGGGGGCCGGGCGGTCGCAGGTTCAAATCCTGTCTCCCCGACTCAGGGCCCGCGAGGGACACGACGAGACTCACGCGGCCCTGAAGCGACGGAAACGCCTCTCGGATCGGGGCTTCGGGGTTGTATTCGTTGTGGTTGACAGGACATTGCTCCCGCCGCGTTTTGAGCAGGACTCGCCACGGACTCACCACGGAGGCGGGACTCGAACTCACCACGAACTAGCCCCAGCGGCGCTAGCTGGTACTAAAGCTTGGCTTGTCTCACGGGGCGGTTTGGGCCGGGACCACTCACGGTCCGCACACGAAAAGCGGTCTCTGACCGCACACGAGGCCGCCTGCGCCTCAGAACGACACCAGGGCGATAGATGCCTGGGTTCGAGCCGAACGTCGTACCACAGGGCCAGCCGTTTGCTCGCCGGCCATTCAGGCTTCGGGCGGATGCAGGTCTGATGGATGGTCAACGGATGGAGTGGCGCGGGCGATCCACGTTCGCCGAAGAAGCGGAGGCGCTGGGAGTGCCGACCGACTTCGTGTTTGCGGTGTCCCCGGCGAATGACGGGCACCGCATCGTGGTCTTTGCCCATGATGCCGATGTAGAAGGCGTTTCGGTGACTGTGCTCGCTTCCGGCGAGGATCTGGTCTTACGGGTCGTGTACGGGCCTGTCGAGCTCGCAGAGTTTCTCGATGGGGCCGAGGTGGAGAACTGGCCAGCGGTGGCCCCGCTCATGTTGGCGGTGACAACAACCGTCGCGAAGGGGAACCGAGATGACTGACCATGTGACGGAGGCTGTCGCTCGGATGCGGGCGTGGGCTGACGAGCATCCAGAGGTGGACGTTGTGGACCTGACCGACCAGGCTTGGTGCGGGCTCGCGCTGGCAGCGCTTGGTCTATGGGATGGTTTCGAGCGGGGTTTCGAGATGGCCGTGAGTGGCGGCCGGGATTCCACGTTGCAGGCGCGCGAGTCGCTGAAGCGACTGGGCCTCCGATTTGAGAAGCGCACCACTTGACCGACTGAGCGTTTCTCCGCTGCTGGCGACGGAGCCTGGTTCGCGGTGTTCGAGCCTGGCATTCCATCCGCGACTATGGGCGGTCTGTCGGCTTGCTTCTCGGGTGCGTCATTGCGATCGACGGCAGGTTCAGGGCAACGACTGAGCGATGATCAGAGCCCTACTGATGGCAGGCGTGCATATCTTCAATAACTGATCCGGGGGGCGGAGATGAGGCCAGCGCATCTTGCCGACCGGCGCCGCGCCCGAACGGCGCTCGCCTCAGCGGGTCTGGGCTCGAGTGATCCAGCCGGATGTGAACGAGTGGTGCCGTGTTGTGCAACGGACCTTCTCGCTCGGCGCTTTGGGAAGGGACCTGCGGTTGACAACGAGGTACCTCAACCGGCTAGTCCAGAAGGGTCATTCGAGACGGATCTTGGCGGCGATATCCGTGCCACGAACCCGGGCGATCGCTGCCTTGACTTGCCGACAGGTCACTCCGGGCTTGCCGAAGATGCCCATTGGTGCCCGTCGCTCTGGACCGTTCGGGAGATAGCCGCCGATGCAAGCAGGTTTCGCGGTTCCCGGCGCAGCGAGTAGCAACACCAGCGCAGCAGCAGGGTAGGAGGATCCTTGCGAAGCGCCTCATGATCTGTCGGACTCCGGGGACCAGGCATGGGGACATCACCGTCCCATATGCCTTGACCGGCTGTAGCTGGTCCAACGCGATAGCCCGGCTCGATCAGCTGGTCGAAGTCCGAGCGCTTGATTCGCACTCGCCGGCCGATGTGGACAGCGGGCAGCTTGCCCTAGTCGATCCAGTTCCGGGTTGGTCTGCTGATTGAGCTTCAGCATCTCGGCGACCTCGTGGACGGCATGAACTCGTCATCCGACATCGAGCCACCATCGAGCCGCTGGCTTAGCCGGGACGCCAACCGAATCCGCTACCTCATCCAGGACCGCCTGTCCCCTGGTGAAGTACTCGGCGGGGACCTTGACGTTGGCTGTCAGACCCTCGTCCGTCCAGCCCGTAGGGCGGACATCGGTCTTGGCCGTGTGCCTCATCACGAGAACACGGCCAACACAGCCACCGGGACATCAGGTCCATCGTCGCCCAGGCTGGCCAGTTGTCCTGGGTCCTCAGGCTTACGGAAGCCACCGGCTGTGAGCGCCTCTGAGAGCCAGACGCGGGCGCTGATCGGTGGAGACCCAGCTGGAACGGCTGGCGCCGGAACCTTCTGTCGTAGGACCTGGCGTAGGCACTCTGCTGCCTGCTCATCAGAGAGGTCAGCATCATTGATCCCCATATGGCGCAGGTGCTCACGGATCTCATCGGGATCAGTAGTCATGCGGCCAGAGGATAAGAGACGGCCCGGAACGCTCGGAGAGGCAGACGCTCCGGGCCGAAAAAGGCACCCCTGAGGAGGCACACCTGGCCGCCTATGTCCTAAGGGATGCTGTAGCGCGTGGTCCGACGCTCACCCATCTTGGTCAGGGTGCCTGTTCGACGAGTTCGTTGAGCTTTCGGCTGATGGCTCGCTTCTGGGGCTGTGTGATGGAGCCATTGATGAGTTTGGCAAGTCCCGGTCCGACGTTGCGTAGAGGTACCTCGATCAGAATCAGGCCGCCGATACGGGTCACCAGCACGGTGGAGCCGTCCGCTTGACGCTGTGCTGGGCTGATACCGCTGCATGGGCCGGATACACCCGACGGCACGGCGGCAAGCACCGCGAGTACCGACGCATTGAGTGCAGCCTCTGCGGCATCGCTCTGACGCGCCGTTGCCGCGACACTGGAAGCGGGTCCGACTATGGCCTAAAGTCAGAATTCGTGAGGCATTTCAGCCAGGTCCGTCTTTTCCCGATCGCCGCTCTCTGCACGCTACTCGTCTACGGATGCTCCAACGCTTCGCGGAAGCCGACTGAGAGTACCTGCATCGTCCCTTACGCGTTTCGGGTTCCGGGCGGCAGCATCGACGTGGGATCATGCGCCGGCGTCTTGCCGTCACATGCACGCTCAGTCGCGATCCGCATCGGGGATCGCTTCTCGGTTCGCATCGCGACGCAGGGAACCGGCCGCCACCTGTATCCCCTCCCGACATCGAGCACGCCAGCAGTTGTGCAGACCGGTCATCTAGGTGCCCGAGTGTCGTTCCTCGCTAAAACGCGAGGCAAATCCACACTCGCTGCTACCAATACGTCGTTTTGCGCCACGAGCTCTGCCGGCCTGCGCACATGTCCCTTACTGATCGTGCACGTCTCTCGTCCTTAGTGCCAAAGCGCCACATCGAAATCGTCTAGGGCTCCCGATGCACCTCCTCCCAGGGTCTTGCTCGTGGATGGCGGACTAGTACACCCGAGCGCTCGCCAGTCCAACCGAGCAGCGAACCACCTCCCGAACCCAAAGCTTTGCGCCCGTGCGTAGCCGCTCTCGATTCATCCTGATGCCTTGACTTTCGCCCGCTTGAGCGGTATAGCTGACGCTCGGACCTGACCGTAGTCATAGTTTTACGTGGTCTCAGGGTGTAGTTGCCTTGATGCAGCGTGACGCCCTGAGTGTAACTTTTGGGAGAGGAGTTCTTGTTCGATGCGTTCCATGCCGTCGCGCCTTGGCCGCAGCATCCTCTCGTGGCCAGTGCACTCGCCAACGATCACGCATACGTCTGGCCGCGCTGCCGCTCTATGTAACGGCATCCGTGTTTATTGCCGCTGCTCTGCCTAGTGGAGTTGTCGCAGCGCAGTCCACGGCGCCTAGCTGGCTAACGCAGGAGCTAAATCCTAGTAACACAGCGCCTGACTGTAATGCGCCGTATTGGGTCTATCACTACACCGCAAGTGCCCTGGCGAGTTGCGGCGTTATCACATATCCAGAAACGGGTAGTCAATCACTGCCAGGCGGGGGTGAGGAGACCGACTACATCGCGGACGGTGTAGTCGAAAAGATGTATACACCGCCGATCGGATTCGATGCGCTGACGGCGACCGACGCCCAACTTGACGAGTACGGCTTACCCGACCGACCGACAGATCCGGCGCTACTGGCCGACTGGCAGCACCGGATGACGAACCTCGATTTTGCCCCCGCTCCATCGTTCATAGTTGGATCGCACGGCACCGCAGACTCAGCAGACAATCCCATCTGGGCCGGCTATGGTGTTCAGGACTCAAACGGAACGTTCAACCATGCAGAGGGATGGTGGTACCAGCCCAGTCCTGGTAACACCAGCTGCTCGACCTCGGCGGAGGTTACCTGGGCAGGACTTGGCGGCTGGTACACGACGGACCTCGGTCAAGACGGAACCATTATTCAAACGGGGAACCCACCGCCCTTTGGGTACGGCGTTGGCAGCTATACGGCATGGACAGAAGTAGTGCCGAAACAGGACATTCAGTTTCAAGCTTTCGCCGCATGGCCCGGTGGCCAGTTTGATGCCTCTACAAAACGGATCGACGGTGGATACAGATTCTACATGTATGACTACCATACCGGGATGACATATCCGGCTACCGATGTGATGATCAACGACTACTCCGGGAACACCGCAGAGGTTGTCGCAGAGCGACCAAGCATCGGCAATAACGCGACCAATCTCACGAACTTCGGGTCAATTTTTGTAAAGAATGCCTACGCAAACGGTCAAGGAATGGACAACTGGAGCCCAGCGGGCGGCCCCGACGAGCACGGGCGTCATGGATTTCATATGAATGACGGCTCCCAGGAGATGGCGTACCCAACAAACATCTCATGGTAACTCGTGTTGACGGCAACATCTGGCAACAGAGCTGGTTCAATCCATACGTGCAATGGTACTACCCGTTTTTTGCAGAATTTGCGGGCGAAACCGTCTATCAAGAAAGCGACGTTCCCGGATACTCAAACAAGAAAACGCACTTCAGCAATCTTCAATACCAGTCCGGCAACGACGATAGCTTTTATAACTACGGTTGCAACCACTATCTAAACAAGGTAAATGACCTAGCAGGGGTAACGCGCTCAGACGGCACGTCCTGGTACAACAACATGACGAGTAGTTGCCTTCCCGAGTTTGACATCTGGGAAGGACCCGCGGGCCAATAGGGAGAATAAATCATGTCCGGGAATCGTAACTTTTTTGGTCGTGTCCCGGCTCGACGAGGGATCGGCGTCGGGTTGGTCGCGCTTGCGTGTCTGTCGCTGCTTGGCGGGGGGTTCGTCGCCAGCGCAGCGCATAATCGGACACGTCAAAACCGAACCGTCGCGCGAAAGCTTCGCGAGGCGCGCGCCTATGCCCGCACACATCGCAAGCGTCACGCACGCAAAGTCGCTGCCGGCACCAAGACGTACCGAGGGGAGGGAGTGAGCATGGCCCCGGTGGTCGCGAAGGCGGCCGCCGCTGACCCAACTGCGGGCGGGATGTCGGCATCTCAAGCCGTGGCGTCGTTTAGACAGCAGCAAGCCGCGATCGGACTGCTCGGCGGGACCTCGGCGATGGCGACTGCATCACCTACGGCTTCGTTGGAGATGGTCACCGAGGAACATCCGACATATCAGGGCCAGAGCCCAGGCACGGATGAATCGTGGGTGGTCACCGTCAACAACGCCCCCGGGGTGCAGTTCGGTGGTAACAGCGGGCCATCGGATCCTGGTGGCGCCGTGTGCCAGGATGTCGCGATTTATGATCTCAGCCTGTCGGCGTGGACGGACCTCTTTCAGACCTGTAGTCCCAAACCATAGAACGCAGCGTCAGCCGCTTCCTGTTATCGACGATGACGCGTGCGACATGAGTGTTCTGGCACGGAATTGAGCCGACCAGGTTGCATCTGCGGTCCGTGAGCGACCTCCTCGCGGTGTAACTGCATCTGCTTGAGGATCGCGAGCATCAGGCAAACGCACCTGCACAGAGAAGGACCTGTCTGTGCGATGCAGATATAGCTACGCCGCCTGGACTATCGGGACTGCCGTAGAACCTTCCCTGGGCTGTGCGTGGTGTCATCTGATCTCTGTGGGATCATGGGTGCCAGAGCTTCCAGGCTCGATCATCGTGAGCGCCGTCCTGCTTGGCTAGCGGGGCGGCGTTCTGCGTTGGACCAGGCTTGGCGTCTGCCTTGGCGCATACAGTGCTAAGTAACTATCCATAAACCCGCTCTGAGCAGGAGTTATGTCTTCTTGAGGTTAATGGGCAAGGCACACCATCTCGCTAAAGGAGCGTGCCTTGCCGCCTGCCGAGACTACCCCTGCGCCGGTGTTGCCGACGATTCTGGGAGGTGCCGGACGAGCTGTGGGAGCGCGTCGAACCGATGCTGGCCAGGCGTTATCCGCGGCGGCGACGGGCCGGCCGAGAGCGGATCTGCGGCGCGTGCTGGAGGGGATCGTCTACCGCATGCGCTCGGCTGTGCAGTGGAACCGTCTGCCGCGCAGCTTCGGAGCCGACTCGACGGTTCACGGCTGGTTTCAGAGGTTCGTCGCGGATGGAGTGCTTGCGGAGATATGGGCGCAGCTGATGCGTGAGTGCGAGGAGCTCGGCGCTGTCAGCTGGGCGTGGCAGGCGGCCGACGGGGTGATGGGCAAGAGCGGCTTCGAAGGCGACGGCGAGGCCCAAGCCCCACTGATAGAGCAAAATGGGAACCAAGAAGAGCGTGATCGTCGAGCCGCACGGCGGACCGCTGCGGTCTGTCTCGCCGGCGCGAACGTGAACGACACAAGCTGCTTGAGGCACGATCGACGCGATCGTCATCGAGCGCCCGGACCCCGAGCAGGTGATCCAGAACCTCTGCCTGGACAAGGGCTATGACAACACCACCGGCGAGATCGCCTGTCAGGCCGGCGGCTACGTGCGGCAGATCCGACGCATCGGCGAGGAGAAGCTCGACAGCGGCGAGCAGAAGACTCATCCCGGTCGCCGCTGGGTCGTTGAGCGCACGATCGCCTGGCTACAGAGCTGCCGCGCGATGCTGATCCGCTACGACAAAAAAGCCGAGAACTACGAAAGCCTAATCCAATCGTCTGCGCCCTGCTCTGGTACCGACGCCTCCACCACATCGACCAGGCCGACAGAGTTTCTGGATAGTTCCTTAGCATGATCGACTGGAAGCTGAGATGGGTCTTGAGCGATCTGAGCTAGATGGTGCGCCGATCGGCCTTGCGACGGCAGCTGAGCTACTCGCTTGGTTCGATGAGATGGAGCGGCGGCTTGCGGAGCATCGGATCGCCAACCGGCGGGAGCGTCAGCCCGGGGATGATTTCGTTCCGGCCGATCCTGGCGAGCGTGCCTTCGTCGAACACATTGCCATTGCCAAGGGGCCAAAAGCCGAAGCTCACATCCGACGCGCCATGTACGCCGCTCACCTTCGCGACCAAGTTGGCCGCATTGAGTCTCGGTCTCGCGTGCCGCCGCGGCGGTTCCGATCGCACCCTCTGCGCCATCGTCGTATCGGCGTCTGCCGTCCGCGAGCTCGGTCGCGTCGCTCGAGCCGCGGCGCCGGCGCTTCGCGTGCGGGTCCATCTCGCTTAGCCGACGGCGACGGTGGTCCTGAGCCACCGTCCCGATCGCGTCTAACTCGTAGATACGACACCCGTGCGAGGGCCGTCTGTTGACGGTTCCGGCGATGGTGCTCGGGGCGCTGAAATCGCCAACGCTGGCCTGCACGTATTCCCTGTGCGGCAGGACGAGAAGCGACCGACGATAAGAGGCTGGCGGGAGGCCGCCGCGACGGACGGGAACGCTGTAAGAGAGCTTTGGGATCGCGAGCCGAATGCCAACGTCGGGATCCTTTGCGGCCGTGGTCTGGTAGTGATCGACGCGGATA
Source organism: uncultured Solirubrobacterales bacterium (assembly GCA_963796885.1). Classification (GTDB taxonomy): domain Bacteria; phylum Actinomycetota; class Thermoleophilia; order Solirubrobacterales; family Solirubrobacteraceae; genus Palsa-465. Next base: position 1,061 of record CAWCNP010000011.1, on the reverse strand, counting down.
GCGACCGCGGCCTCGCTGGTCTGCGTGAGTTTGGGCTGCCGGAAACGCCGGTGGCTAAAACTCCGCGCGGGCGGCACTTCTACTTTCGCGGCTCATCCAAGAACGCAGTCGGCGTACTGCCCGACGTTGATGTGCGCGGGACTGGAGGGTTCGTCATCGGCCCTCCATCACGGTACGGCGAGGAGCTGTATGAGTGGCTTATCCCGCCGTGGGAGCTGCCGTTGGCCGATGTCCCATCAGAGTTGCAGACCGTGGTCAGCGCCGGTCGGAGACCAGTTGCGTGCCAGGACCTGCCACCAAGCATTCCGGAAGGAGAGCGCAACGTGACGCTATTTCGGATTGGATGCTCTCTGGCGGGAGGCATGGGCTGGTCCTAGGCGAGATAACGCAGGCGCTTTCGGCAATCAACGAGCAACGGTGCCGACCTCCTCTCCCGGGCAACGAGCTGGAGGGCATTGCCCGGAGCGCATCCTCCTACGACCCTGCGCGAAATGGGCCACAAATCCCATCGAGTATGCGCGTGATTTGGTCTCAGCGGTGGCGAGCGGTTCCTGCTAATAGTTCTTGCCCGCCATGCCAATCACAAGGCAGAGTGTTGGCGAGGCATTCGTCGGCTTTGTGAGGACACGGGATTCGCAAGCAATACGATCACGAAGCACGTCCGTAGGTTGAAAGCGGCCGGTTGCATCGAGGTGACGCAACGCGGTCGGGGACATCAGTATCGACTTCTCGAGCATCCCAACGGCGGCCACTGTCCGGACGAGGGGAAGAATGACTGGTCTACGTCCTACCCCCTAGGACAGTCTGTCAAGGCTATCGCTGGAAGCGTTTGCGGGCGGTCGCGGAGGGGGCGCTCCGCAAATAGCGGGGTGCCAGCCCCGCAAACAGCGGGCCCAGCACCCGGTTTGAGGGCATCTCCCGCTGCCGCCTGTCAGCGTAGGTCAGGGGCAAGTCTCAACCCCAATCGTAGATTAGGTCCAGTAGACACGAAGCAAAGGATGGCGCGCGATGACAGTGACTCGACTATTGACCTTGAATGAGACAGCGGAACGGCTCGGCTT
>CAWCNP010000010.1:0-144578 GCA_963796885.1 uncultured Solirubrobacterales bacterium | reverse complement strand
ATCAGCTATTTCTGACCTTCGCCTGGGAGGGTCTGCGATCGGCCCAGGATAGGATCGCCGTAGGAATGTTGAGCCCTTTGGAACGACTTCTGGCATTAGATGGTTCTCAGCTCCTCTACATCCCGGCGGCCGGCCCGGCGCCAGTGCCTTCGATCATCAGCCAGGCGGGCGGGCGGGACTCTGGCGTGGCTGGACGGCGGACTCTGCCGTCCTCGCCCGCCCTTGACGCGATCGGCCAACAGGTCCCACCTTCGCGAGCTTCACGACCGCTGGCGATGAGACCTTCGTTGGCACCAGGACAGCGATGGACGTGTCAGGCTGCCGTTCTCGGTCACCGAGAGGTTTTTAGAGCCACGTCACCGACGTTGGCGCGCAGCGCAGGGCAGCCGGAGTCTCAGCGCGAAGCAGCTGGATCTCTATTACCGGATCAAGCGGCTCGTGCCCAGGCGGCTGCAGCTGGCGCTCCGCCGTCGTCTGGTTCTCCCTGCAGGGCACGCCCGCCTTTCCTCGCTGGCCCTACGACGACAACGTCGAGCCGTACTGGTTCGCTTCTACGCGGGCTGCGCTCTGATGCGTTCTGGATGCAGAGGAGGTACCTGAGTTCACGTGGGTTCGGCCCAACCGGGCCCGCGTGCTTTTATTCTGACGCACGACGTCGAGGGGGTGGAGGGGCTCGCGAATGCGGTGCGAGTCGCGGAGCTTGAAGAACGGGACGCGCTTTCTCTCCGGCTTCAATATCGTCGGCGACTGGTATCCGATCGACTGGGGCGTCGTCAGTGTGCCGCGCGAGCGCGGCCACGAGATATCTGGGGCAGTCACGCGCTGTATCACGATCGCTCGCTGTTCTCAAACCGCTCTGAGTTCGAGTGACAGCTGCCGAGCTTCGCGACGCCGTGGCTCGGCTCGGGGCCGTCGGCTTCAGGTCACCTGCGACTCATCGCGTGTATCAGTGGCTCGCCGAGCTGCCAGTCGAGTACCACACCACGATGCCGATGTCGGATCCGTACGAGCCGCAGCCCGGCGGCGTATGCACCTCGTGGCCGTTCCCCATCGGCGACGTGGTCGAGCTGCCGTACACGCTGCCTCAGGACCACACCCTGTTCAACCTCCTTGGCCACACAAACGCATCACTCTGGATCCGTCAGATGAGCCGGATAAGGGAGTCCTTCGGACTCGTCGGATGCGTCACGCACCCGGATCCCGGCTACCTCGGCGAACGCCGCAACGAAGCCGCCGCACGTGGAGTTTCTCCACGCGCTGGCCGGCGAGGAAGGTCTGTGGCACGCGCTTCCGCGCGACGTCGCCCGGTGGTGGCGGGCCCGCGCCGACGGTCAGTCGCTACCGTCGCTCCAAGTCTGCGCAGGCACGATCCGGCGTTCGGATGCCGACCTCCTGGCACCTCTCTGGCCACCGGCGCCGAGCCCGTAGGCGGAGCGTGGGCTAGCGGGACGCCGCGTACCGAGAGAGCGCCTGCCCGGTGATGGTGCAGACCCACTTCGGACCTCGGCGGATTGCGGCGCTCAGGGCCCGCGGGGCGCCACTCCCTCGGCGCGTGCAGCTGCGCCAGGCGCCAGCGCGGAATATTCGAGCGGGCGCTCCTCGGCGCCCCAGCCGCTCTTGAACTCGCGCAGGCCCTGGTTGCCCAGGTCGCTGCGGCCGAAGTCAAACCGCCGGTCCTCGCGGCCGCAGGCCTGTTGGATCGCGGACCAGAAGATCAGGTGGTTGGGACGCAGCGGCCAGCTGTCGGCGTCGGAGGCACCGAACTTGTAGATCGTGGTCCCGCCGCCGACAGGAACAGCGCGCCGGCTACGGCACGGCGGTGGACCGTCGGCCAACAGCACGTGGGCCCGGCCCGGCTCGACCAGGCGCGACCAGATCAGCTCGAAGAAGCGGCGCGGCTGCACCGGCGCTCCCTGCCGCCGGCGGGTCCGCGTATGCAGGGCGTAGAAGGCGTCCAGGTCGGCTTGGCCGCCGCACGCCGAACCAAACCCCCTCGCGCTCGGCGCGCCGGATGTTGCGCACCACCCGGGACCGGCTGAAGCGCGCGGAGCGCTCCAGATCGGGGTCGAGCGCGAGCTCGTGGATCACGGCATCGCCGGCGACGTGCCAGCCCGGGCCGGCGACCGCCGCTGGACCTGCACCGGGGGCGCCCGCAGCGGCTGCAGCGCGTCGCCGAGCCGCGGCGAGCTGGCGTCGGTGGCGTCCGGCCCGGGCCAGCGGCGGGCACTCGTCCGTGAACGGCAGCGACACCCACCGTCGGCGGCGGGTGAGGCTGCGCACCTCCAGGAATGGCGCCCCGCCATCAGTCGCCGTCTCATCAACGACGAGCACGGCAAACCCTCGGTAGCCATAGGTGTCGGCCAGCACTGCGCCCACTTGGGTGGTGAAACGGGGTCGCATCCGCGCTGGCAGACAAATGAGCCCCACCGCGGGTCGTGCAGATCAAGGATCGCCGCGGCGACAAGCGGCTTCCCTGCCACGTCAACCAGCGTCACACGGCCTCCCCTCTCAATACGCGCCGGGTCAGCATGTAGACGAGAACCGGCAGTTCCACCAGCCCGGGCAGGGGATCGTCCCAGGCGAAGATCGCTGACTCCCGTGGTCGCCCGAGCGAGCGCACGTACTCGCGGGCGGCCAGCCGGCCGCTCAGCAGCTCGCGGACCGCGGTCGGGGTGTCGGTGCTCAAGCGCAGCCAGCCGACTCCGAGCGCGCGGCGTCGCCGGGATCGGGCGGCCAGAGATATCAGCCACAGCAGCCAGGGGAAGTCGACGCCCGCGCGGGCGCACAGCGTGTGCCAGCCCCACACGCGTGGGTTCATGTCGAGCAGCTTCAACGCCCCGTCCCGCGGGTCGCGCTTGTATTCGATCTCGATCAGGCCGGTGTAGCCGAGCTCGGTCACCAGCCGCCGCGAGCTGTCGGTCGCCTCGGGGCACTCGACCGTCTCCACGAATGTGCTCGCCCGGCCGAACTGGGCCGGGTACTGGCGGGTGCGGCGGGCGGTGATCGGCCAGGGGCTCGCCGTCGCGGCACAGCGCTGCGTAGGACATCTGGGCATGGCCGTTACCGGGGATCAGCTCCTGGACCATCAGAAGCTCCGGGTCGACGATCTCGCGCGCCTGCTCGTAGCGGCGCTCGAACTGCGCCCGATCGTCGATCCGCCAGGCCTTGGCCACGGTCAGCGCGTTCCGTCCTCCTGTTGATCGCCGGCTTGAGCGCGAGCGGAAACCGCAGTTCGGCGGTCGCGGGTCTGAGCCGCCGCCGGCCGCCCGTGCGCGGGGAAGGGACGCCCACCCGCTGTGCCAGCTGGTGGGTCAGGCGCTTGTCGTAGGCCCAGCGGACCATCGGCCAGGGCGGCGTCGTCTGGGTGTAGTGCTCGGCGCAGCCGGTCGTAGGCGTCGGCCAGAGTCGCCACCGTCCGGTCGGCGCTGGGGATCAGCGCCCAACCCTCCAGCCCGTGGTGGCGGCCAGCTCGATCAGATGGTCGCCGCGAGCGCGCGGGTCGGCGCTGGGCCAGCGCAGGCCGCGCCGGGCGTAGCGTGAGGCGGTGGCCAGCGGCTCGGACGGCTCAGCCAGGACCCAGACTCGACCCCGCGGCGTCCCAGGCTGCGGGCCACGCCCAGGGCGCGATAATCCGCACCGAGCACGAGCGCACCCCGCGGCGGCCGGTCAGGCATCTCTGATCTAGAGGCGCGCAGCGCCCAGACGCGCCGCCGCCGGCAGCCGCGGCCAGCGCCACCGAGCGGCCGGCATACCAGCTCCCGGACACGAAGCGCAGAATCGGCCCGAAGCTCCCGCGCCGGCGCGCCGACGAAGTGCAGGCGGTCCACCGAGCTCTCCAGGCCGCCTCTCAGCAGCGGGTAGCCGTTCGCGGCATGCAGCGACAGGATGCGGGGCTCAGGAACGCATAGCGGGCCACGTCAACGCGGTAGCCGGTCCCGAACATCAGGTGATCGACCTCGCGCGTGGTCCCGTCTGAGAGTGTCAACAGGACCCCGTCGTCCTGTTGGCGGGCCTCGGTCACCTCGGTGCCCAGCCGCACCCGCACCTCGTCCAGGCGTACCTTGACGAAGTAGGAGCAGGCGGGGCGGATCGAGCGGTAGGCGATCTTGGCCCGGGCGTCCCGGGAGCCGCCTGAACAGCGACGGGGCGGCGACCAGACGGCTGTACCAGACCGGGCCCACGTCGGTGGGGGCGTATACGACCGGCCCGGCCGGTCCCATCAACGTCTTGAACGAGTAGCTGCGCAGCCACACCACGTCGTCATCTCGGACCAGCACTTCGACCTGCCGGCGCCGCGCTCGGTCAGCAGCGCCGCGCACTCGAACGCGCTCTGACCGCCCCCGACTACGGCCACCCGCTTGCCCGCCAGGGCCGACAGGTCGCGATGGTGCCCGGTATGCGATACGGATGACGGCGCGCTATAGCTATCCGCGGGCCGGTGCTCGAAGGGCTCGATCCCCGCCGCCACCACCACCCGCCCCGCCGTGACCCCTCCCCGTCCTCGAGGCGCAGTTCGAATCCCTCGCGGTCGCGTCGACCTCGGCCACCCGCCGGGGGTCGACGTCGGGCACGGCGTGTGTTGAACCCAGCGCCCGTAGGCGATGAAGCGGCTCAGCGGCACCGGCCAGTCCTGGTGCTCGCCGATATCGGCCAGGTAGCTCTTCAGCGACCATGGGCCGGCGGTTTCGACCAGGTTGGTGGCCGACATGTTGGAGCGCAGCTTCATGCCCATCGGCATCTGCTCCAGAACGACATCGGGGTCCGAACACCTGGGCGCGGACGCCGGTCCGCCGCAGGTGCACGGCGGTCGACAGCCCGTGCGGGCCGGCCCCGATAACCGCTACATGAAGATCTTCGTCTTCTCTCCTCCTGACCTAGGCAACGAGCTTTTGAGTCCACCCTAACTACGGGCGCGCGCCCCAAAAACTCGCACGGCCCGTAGTGGCCGCCGTGGCCGCCTACCTACACGAGCCTCCAGATCCCAGCCAGAACGAGCAGCCACCCCGCCAGCTCGGTGCCCTCCTTGAGAGCGACCTTGGTTTGGTAAGCCCAAGTGCTCAAGCCGAGTGCCGCCAGCACGTGCGGGCCGAACACGTGGATCCCGAACGAGACCGCCAACGTCACGATGCCGACGCGCACCACGAGCCGTTCTGGGGAACCCGCCGACAGGCGCCACAGACAGATGCCGAGGGCCACCAGGATCGGCGCGTAGATCGCCTTGCCCCAACTCATCTGATCGACTTGAGTGTGCAGTGGTGTGATCTCATCGATCGAGAGGAACGCCAAGATCACGCTCGCGACCAACCACAGTCCCCGGCGCGCGTCGCTCCTTCTGGCCTCGATCGCGCTGATCGCTGTGGCCCCGATGAGGGTCGCGATAACAACCAGATGCGACCAGCTTGAGCTCGAATTCGCATTGAGCAACGGAATCCGGAGATCGTCGGCGCCGAAATTGACTAGCTGCGTGATCACCACGGCCGCCAGGCCAACGGCCGCGACAACAAATGGCCCAGCGCCAACGATCGCGCGCTCGGACGTGCGCCGGCTTACCAGCGACGTACCCAATGTCGAATCTTGGCTCGCCATCGGAACGACTATAATCGTGAACCGCGCCAGGTCCACTGACCAAATGGCTAGGTCGGGGCAAGGGGTCGAACAGGCGCGCGATAGCGCTGGGACTCCGACTGGTCCTTTCGTTGATCCTTTTGCCGCGAGGCTGGTGATCGCCGCCTAAACGTCCGATCTAGGGGACGTGATGAAGCCTCGCTCTTGGCTCCCTGTTGTTGCCGCTGTCCTGTTTGGCGCGCTCCCGACGGCGACGGCGACCTCGGCGACGGATCCGGCCCTGTTGGGTGACACGAACGTTGAGGCAACCTCGGACAGCAATGGTGCTGGCGATGCGCAGGCCTGGGTTTATACCGCGACAACGAGTGGCACCGCCATGGACGTTGAGATCTACGTCACGGGTTCCAGCGCGACCACGGAGACGGTTGGACTGGCTTCCACTTCCTCCGGTCGGCCGGCTACGCTGCTCGCCTCGGGCACCAAATCAGGCTTGATGAAGAACGCCTGGAACGACATCCCATTAGCGACCTCGCCGAATATCACCGCCGGCACCCAGTATGCGCTCGAGGTTCTGACGACAAGTGGTTCTGCCGGCTTCCGCGACACGATCAACGGGAAGAACTGCAAGACGTGGACCTCGACAGACGGGCTCACGGCGCTCCCAGCCCACTGGCGCATCGGCCAGACGTTCAAAGGGTACTGCCCTGCGTCGTTCTACCTGAACGGCACCGCCGCGGGCGCGACCCCATCCACGTTGACGACGACCACCGCATCCTCGTTGACGACCACCACGGCGACGCCGACTAGCACGACGTTGACCGCAACGTCAAGCCCGGCCACACAGACGACCAGCACACAGACCACGACCACGAGCACCAGCACCACGACAGCCCCGCCACCTCCTCCGCCGCCAAGGAGCAGCAGCGTTGTGGGCGTCGCAGGAGCGCCGACTCCAAACTGCTCGACGACGGTTGCGGTCAACGGGAACGTCAACACCGCTATCTCGAACGCCGCCAGTGGCTCGACGGTCTGCCTCGCCAGCGGCACGTGGAACAGCATCACGTTGAAATCCAGCCCCCAAGACCGTGACGCTCGCATCGGCGACGCCTGGTGGGGCCGTGGTCAACGGCATTAGCGGCGCTCGATCAGCAACCTCACGGTCGAGGGTCTTGACATGAGCGAGGGCGTCAACCTTCCGGACCCCACGAATAACGTCACATTCAAGTACCTGACGATGGAGAACTGGGGCAGTCCCACTGGGGACGCGCAGCTCGACGCCGCGTTCTGGATCTACACCGGCGATTCCACGCACGACACCGCCGACAGCAACATTCAGGTCATCTACAACCAGATCGACAACGTGCCGCAATGCCTGCAGACCGGCGAGGCAGGAATCACCTTCAGCCATAACGTGTGCGGACCCGGCATCGGGCACAACGACCCGAATGACGTGCACTACATTCAGGCGGAAGGCGCGGACGGCATTGTGATCTACAACAATGCGATCCTCGGGCCGCCCGCTCCGGTTGGGAGCAGCCACTTGAACGTGATGCACTCCTGCGGGGCGAACCTCCATTTCGACAACAACATTGTGTACCGCACCGATTCTGCTGCGCAGGCGGTTCTGTGGGGCGACGACTGTGCAATCTCGAACGGGACGGCGAACAACAATCTCGTCATCGAAGACCCCGCCAATGTGAGCCCGGGCGGCGACACGTACTCCCTGTTCTTCGATAACGGTACCGGCATGACGATGAGCAACAACACGGTCCTGAACCCCACAGACTATGGCGCGCTGCTCTCCGAAAACAGCACCGGGTTCACGGCCCATAACAACCTCCTCGGCGCCCTGCACGGCTGCGGTGGCGACTTTGGATCGGGCACATCAAGCAACGCGTCGAACGACGGGTCGTGCGACGTGCGCTGGACGCCCGCATGGCAGAACACGACCTGGACGCCGAACAACGGGTCGCCGTGGGTGCCGCCACCCGCCGACTACTACAAGCCGTCCGGGATTGCGTCGTCGTTCGGATATCAGGGCACGATCGGCCCCTAGAAGACACAAAGGAGCGCGCTCGTTCAGCAGAACGATCTGCCAGGAGCCGACGGTACGGCTTGCGGAACACGTACACGCTAGTCGAGAACCCCAACGACGTAGGCAACGATCAGGCGACCGTCGTCGAGGTTGCCACGGCCACCATCGCTGACCCGACGGACTCGGTCAGTTCGTGGCCCATCGAGACGCGCAGCCGCTCATCGTCACATTCGCGCTACTGCACATTCCGGGCCAGCGATCGCAACGGACGTCGCACGATCCGGCGGACGCCCTCAAGCCCGCCGAGCGCGCCTCCGCCGAGCCCATGGGTGAAGCGCAGCGCCGAGGTGTTCAGGAACTCCGGTCGAAATGCCCGCGTGCGGATCGCGTCGATCACGGCCGGCACTGACGGCGTCCCTTCGATCGACACACCCATCGCGAGCGGGAAGAACTGCCTCCGGGTATGAAAGTCGAGAGACACGAAGGCCGGAAGTCGCTCCCGACGCGCGAATGAGCCCATTCCAGGACCTGGTGCGACGCCGTCGTACTTGCGATTCCAGATCTCTACCGCAGACAGAAATGGAGCCCACTCGGGACGGTAGCGGGCAAGCGCGTTGCGTCGGCCCGGGTGGGCGAATACAGCCGTCGCATTCTCCTTGTGAGCATCGCGCAGAATGTCGAGGGTCGCCCGACCAGAGCCAAGGAACGGGATCGAGTCGCCCCACACGGCGATATGAACCACATTATCTGCATCCTCATATTCCATCCCCGGCACTAGGAGCAGTTCCTTGGTGCTGCGATCGGCGCATGCCCGCTGATACGCGTTCCAGCGCTCGTCGTCGAAGCCACGATCATGCTCGGCCGTGAGGACGGCGTCGTAGCCGCGACGCCGAAACTCTCTGGCTAGATCATCTAGCGACCATTGACCGTCATACGACCAATCCGAATGGACGTGAGCTGCGACGCGCAACACACTCATGCTCGAGGTGCTTGGAGCTTGCGCAGGTAAAGCCCGAGTGTCGAGGCGGTGTCGGCCAAGAATACCCGCGGCTCGGATGAGCTCCAGTTGTACCAGCGGTCACCGCGATCAAGACGGCAGACATCGCGCACAGCTCGATGCAGCCGGGGCCACGGAATCGGCGCCTCGGACTGGGGCCCACGTGCGACGAACATGAGATGCACCAACTCGAGTCCGAGGTTGCGACACAGAATGTCTGTCGGGCTCACGGGAGGAGTAGGATCGAACCCGGGCTGGAGGGCGTCGGTGACCGTCCACGCGGGGTATTCGAAGCCGCGGCGGCGCGCCAGCGCCATACTGCCCCAGGCCCTGCCATTGAGCTCCATGAACCACGGTTGGCCCTCTCCATCTCGAAGAAACTCGAGCATGAACATTCCGCGCCATCCGATCGCTCGAAGAAACCGCTCGCTGGGCTCGACCAGTTGCGCGTCGACCTCGTGTGACCGACAGGCGGAGGACGTGGAGCCCTGAGGATTGACCATGCGAACCCGCCGGTGCGCGCTCCACGCCACGACGCCGCGGGGCCCGACGTGGCCAAACAGCCCTTCGCCGACGCCCGAGATCAACGGCTGGATGAGCATCGGCGGTAGCCACGAACGGGTACTTGCCTGTTGCAATTCCCTGTCGTCGGCGCATACGACTCCGGACGGGCTCACCAGTTTGTCGTCCGCTTCGTAGACCGCTCGTGCCGACTTGACCATCACCGGCGAATCGATGGAAGCTGCATCTCGCAATGACCGCACCACCTGAGTGTCCGGCACCGGGAGACCGGCGCGCGCTGCATGATCGATCTGAATGGCCTTGTCCAGCGCGCATTCGGCCCCGAAGCCCGTCGGTCCTGCCACTTGCACACCTGAGTCCAGGCAAGTGCAGAGCCAGAGCGCGTAGTCGTCCATCGGCAGGACGGCGGCGGGGTGAATGCGCCGAACCAGCGCCTTCAGCGCCTCCACCGCCTCTCCGGCAGTCTGTTCGGGCGCAGGAAGGTCATAGATATTCAGCCCTCGAATGCGCCTCAACGGAACCCGCGCGTTGGCTCGTCGAAACGCGACGACGTTGAAGCCAGCGTCTCGCAGCGACCATGCCGTCTCAATCGCTGCCGTGGCCTCGGCGAATCCGATGAGGATCACCGGTGCAGTCGGATTTGTCACCCTGCAGCCCGCCTACCGCATCCGTTTCACAAATGACTTAGCGCTTCGCACAACCGACTCCAAGGCGCCGCCACGAGGCGACCGAATTACGCGTTCGAGTGTCGCCGGCGTATCGGTGTTGCGCACACTGTAACGTGACTGGAGCCACGACTCATCGCGAGCTGCCGCCGCGCCGTCGACCGTGTACACCCGCGTGTACCCGTGTCTCCGGATCGCGCTGAGAACTCGCCGGTCGTAGGCGCCGAAGGGACACGCTGCCGCTCGTATAGGCTGGTGGGCTACCTCGGCGAGGATGGCGGTGGCGTCGACGAGCTCGACTCGAAGAGCATCAGACCCGAGCCCTCTCCAGGGGCGGTGGAACATCCCGTGCGCTCCGATAGTCATCCCGGCGTTCACGAGCGTGCGCACGTCGGAAGCACCGACGGAGCCGGGTGTGTCCAGCCGGGCCGAAACGACGAAGAATGTTGCGGTCAGATCGTGCTCGAGTAGCGCGGGTAGTGCGTGCGTGGTGTCGGATGCGTTGCCGTCGTCGAACGTGAGACGCACCTGTGGATACCCGCTGATAACGCGAAGAAATTCCGTGAACTGCGAAACGCCGATCCAATACCGCTCTTCGTTCGTCTCGATCGGCCGGCCCGGGATGCCGATCCCATGGAAGCAAAGGTTGATGACGTCGCTTTGACGGGCCAACGTTCTGCGACGAGTGGTCTTGTTCATGGCGTCGAGCCCTTCGGTCGAGCAACGCCTCGCGGCAGCGTTTCTTTGCGCTTAGCCTGGGGCCTGCCGTCGGCACGGCGCGGCTGCTTTCCTGCCCCCATGCCCGCGCTCATCCCAGAGGCCGCGGCTACCCGCACGCCCCCTCACACCGTGCGAGGTGCTCTGCCATGTCGACCATTTGGTAAAGAGCGACTCGAGGTAGGTGACGACGGACTCGGGGCTGTTTCCCGACGAGTCGCGCCGGCGGGTAACGACATAAACCGCAGTGCGGTCGCGACGTCCTGCGGCGACTCTTTGGCGACGACCTCGCTGAGCACAGGTCGCAGAAGCGCGGCGATACTCACGGCGATCGCCACCGTCCCCATACCGTCGAGCGCGGCCATGGCGAGCACGCGAACCTTGTGGTCCGGGTCCCGCGTAGCCCGCAGCAGCGGCTCGACGGCCGCAGGATCGCGAAGCTTGGCGAGCGCGGCGCAGCTCTCGCCTCGCACCCTGGCGTCCGGATGTGAGAGCGCCGCCACGAGCGGCTGCAGGGCGAGGGAGCCCTTGATCTCACCGATCAGCGCTGCTGCACCGTGGGGGGTGGTGCCGCCTTCTAGTTCGCCAACCAGCGCCTCGATGCTCAGGTGTCCCAATCGCACGAGCAGGGTCTCGGCCCGCTCGACCACGATCTCCCGGTCATGACCGAGCGCGGAGATCAGCAACTGCACCACTTCTCCTATGGCCTCCGGCCGCTGTTCGGCCCGGAGTAGCGCTGGCACCAGCTCCTGCTCCTCCTCGCTGAGCGGATGGTCGTCCCGCCTACGAACGAGTGCGTCAGCCAGCTTGCTGCTGCTGCCGGCGTTATGCAGTCTGAACAGGGCCTCCACAGCGGTAGCGCGTGACGTGCCCCTCGCGGCCGGCAATGTCACCACCGCTTCCGCGAGTCGTTCCGACTCACCCAATTCATACAGCGCCACGACGGCCGCGGTTCTAACCCTGTCTGACAAATCGCCGAGCGCCGCGACCAAGAGGTCTCCCGCACGATCGGGTGCGACATAGAAGAGGGCGAACAGAGCCTCCTCGCGGATCGGCGCCCCGACGTCCACGGTACGGCCATCCGGGCCACGGACGAGCTCGGCGTGACCGGCGGCCTTGATCAGCCCATCGACGTCGCCCTTGCTAGCGAGCGCCTTTACGTTGGGCTTTCGCTTCTTGAATATGCGCATTAGGCTAGGACCAGCAGCGGCGCGGTACCGGCCGCTTTTCCGAACAACGTGCGACCCGATTACCGGCTTCCATCGTTCGCTCGATTCTGATGAAGGACTGACCGATGCCAAGCACGAGCGCTGTGTGCCAGACCGGACCTTCGCCTTCCCCGCGTTCACGATCGTCGCGGTCCCGACGATCCGACCAGGGTATCGATGCAAAAAGATCTGGTGCACCGAGAGCGGAAACGGCGCCGCCGGAGATTGGGCGCGGACCTCGGGCGTCGAGGCTCGTCACGCGCCGGGCTGCGCTCGCTCGCCGACCCGAGTCTGGTAATCGGGCCACGGCCGATCTCGCTCCGAGATGATCCGCCAGCTCGGCCGGCGGCCACTCGATTCCGAAGGCGGGGTCGTCCCAGCGCACGCCGCTGGCCGCCTCCGGAACGTACTCGTGTGACATCTGGTAGCAGACCTCGGTGTCGTCCATGAGGGTCTGGTATCCCTGGGCGAAGCCTTTCGGGACGTAGAGTAGCCGGCCATTCTCCGGGCTGAGCTCGACGCCGAGCCACTGCGCATAGGTCGGCGAGTCGGGCCGCAGGTCCACGATCGTCACGTGAGCAGCGCCGCGCGTGCATCGCACGAGCTTCACCTCGGCATGGGGCGCCTCCTGGAAGTGCAGGCCGCGGAGCGTGTTGCGCTGGGGGCTGAAGATCGTGCTCGCCTGAACGAAGTGAGTCACGAGGCCGTGGTCGGCGAACTCCTGCTCACAATACGTGCGGGCCAGGTAGCCGCGTTCGTCGCCGCGACGCTCAACATCGATGATCACGGCGTCCTGCAGTCGGGCCGGCGTGAAGATCACTGCTCGGCTCCGACGGGCACCAGCCAGCGCAGGTCGTCGTCGACATGGCCGGCACGCCTGGAGCTCCTGCACGCGCTTGATGCGCAGGTATCGCGAGCCGGTGAACTCGTCGAACGTCAGGCCGTGGCGAACGTACGCCTCGTATAGCTCCTCGACGCCGCGTGGCACGGTCCACTGAGGCTCGAATTCGGGCAACACCCGCTGGATCTTGGAGCAGTCGACGCTGATACGAGCGCTTGTCCGGGCCGCCGCCCTCGGCGAAGGACGCCCGCGCGCCGGGCACGACCTTCTCGATGATCTCTGCGATCTCGCGGATGCGGTAGTTCTCGCCGGCCGGCGCACGACATTGAACGCCTCGTTGTGCACGAGCTCGCGCGGAGCGTGGAGCACGGCCAGGAACGCTCGCGAGATGTCTTCGATGTGGACCAGCGGGCGCCACGGCGTCCCGTCGCTCTGGATCAGCACCGTGCCGGTCGTCACCGCAAACCCGACGAGGTTGTTGACGACGATGTCGGCGCGCAGGCGCGGCGATGCGCCGTAGGCGGTCGCGTTGCGGAGATAGGTCGGGCTGAAGGTGTCGTCGGCCAGCGCGTGCGATGTCGCGCTCGGCGAGAACCTTCGACCGGCCATACGGCGTCACCGGAGCGAACGTGGCGTTCTCGTCGAGCAGCTCGTCGCCCGCCTTGCCGTAGAGGCTGCAGGACGAGGAGAAGAGGAAGCGCGGCACCCCTGCCTGCTTGGCCATCCGGGCGAGCCGGACTGAGGCCAGATGGTTGATGTCGTAGGTCGCCTGGGGGTTCAGGTCGCCGACGGGTCGTTGCACACTGCCGCCAGGTGCAGCACGGCGTCGAAGCCGACGAGGTCGCTCCGCCTCGACGTCGCGCACGTCCTTGCGGATCGACTCGACCTCCGGCGGCGCGTCGCCGAACGTGCATGCAGCGAACAGATCGAAGTCGAGCCCGACCACCTCGTGGCCGGCCTGCTCGAGAAGGGGGGTCATCACCGAGCCGATGTAGCCGTTGTGACCTGTGACGAGTACTCGCATGGTTGGTTCTCCCGGTGTCAGAACAAGGTGTCGCCGGAGCCGACGCTCATCAGATCAACGTGCGGTGGCCGTGCCTGCTGCCGCGACGGGCTACGTCGCAGTCAGCACGAGCACCCAGTCCTCGATCCCCCTCGTGGTTCTTGCCGGGTACCGTGAACGTGCGCGTGCCCGGTGCGCGCGAACGGCGAGCCCGGGATCGTCGCGTACTTTCCGGTTGTCGGGTCGTACCATCGCGCCTGCACACGAGGGCCCGCCATCCTCGTCATGTCGACTTCGACCGGGTGACCGGTCGGCAGATAGGCCATGGCCAGCCTACCGTCCGGAGTGCGAGCCGCGGTGACGTAGTCGTTGTCGTTGACATCAGCGCCGTGTCCGAGTAGGTGCCGTATCCCGACACCACCAGCCTGTGGCCGGTGTCGGGAACCAGGTCAAACCACCGGCGGTGCGAGAACAGGTTGGTGACGAACGTCATCTGCCGCGACCCGACGGTGTTCAGGTGGCTGGGCCATCCGTCCAAGAACTGCCAGGTGTACTTGTTGCCATAGAACTGCCCCGTGGCTCCGCTCAGCATGGTCCAGTACTCCTGGCGTCGCAGCGTCGATGGGCCGATGTACGTAGTGCTCGCCCTCGTAGCTGGCCTCGATCATGAACGCGGGGAGATGGTCGTGGCGCTCGTACGCCTTCAGGACCTCGGCGTACGTCGGGAACATACGTGTACGCGGCGTCGAGCCCGATGATGCCCCTCCACCTCGGGTCGTCGCTGGAGGTGCTGACCGAGTAGTTGAGTTCGATCGGTCTGCAGCGCGGCCGGATCGGCCGATCTGATGCCCTTGGCGACGGCCAGCACCAGAGCATCGTCCCGCGGCTGCTGCCAGGTCTGGAAATCGTTGCCGTTCAGCCAGACGATGTTCGGGTACCGCTTGTACCGGAGCCCCAGGTAGCGGCCGTAGTTGTAGGCCTTGGTCGTGCCGTTGCTTCGCAGGACGCTCGAGCCAACCGCCGGTCTCGATCGGATCGAGGAACACCGCGAGCTTGTGCTTGGCCGCTAGGCGGATCATGGCGTCCGCGCGGGCGAAGTAGGCGGGATTCGGAGTGGCCAGGTTCCCGGGCTGTGGTGAACGGGGCGATGCCGTCGTAGGTGGTCCCGTCGGCGCGACCGCCTGTGTACTCGTCGCAGAGAAGGTTGACCCACACCGAGTTGAACCCGGCGGCCTGCCGGTTGGCGAAGAACTGATTGGCCTGCTTCTCGGACACGTTTGCGATCAGCGCCTGCGGTGAATCACCGACGATCAGGAATGGGCGGCCATCCCGGTCGACCAGATAGCGCCCCGTCGGACCGACCTTCAAGTGGGTAGACGGGAGGGGTCCCCGGCATCAGCGTGGCGGGTCTGGCCAGAAGAACGCCGCCGGGGTTGCACTGGAAGCCCTCGCGCACGTAAGCCGCCAAGCCGACGACCGCCATGAGCGCCGGCGAGGGCCAGGGCGGCCAAGACCCGCCTGCGGCTCACGATGATCGACCTGGTCACGCGGAGGTTGCAAGACGTCACGCGCACACTCTGATGCTGCTCGGCCCGTCGTCATACCCCACTAACGTCGGCTGCGCGCGGCTATGTCCGCACGGCCGCTTTCTTTATCTTCCGGCAGGCCCAGCCCTCTGCCGCGAGCTGATCGCGCGTCAGGAGACGTTGGTGATCGGCGCTCCCTGGAACGTGAAGCCGTCGGAGGCGCCGTAGTTCTTGTTCTGCTGCGTCAAAGCGTGGACGGACCCGAGCACCCGCAGACGCGGCGGCTCGTACGCCGCTGCCGGGGTTGGCGACTTTGCCCATAATTCCTCCGTCCACTCGTTCGCTCATCGAATCCCAGCCATTCGTTCCGGCTGAATCCATCTTCCACGCCGAGCCCTCGGCTGTCAACGGCCACTCGGCGACTACTCGCGCGTTCACGACCTGAACGCAAAGCGCGCCGGCACAGGCCGGCTGCGTATCGCGCCGTCGCTTAGCCTTGGACGATGTGGATGGCTCAAGCCGTCATCGCCCTCGAGACAGCCCCGTGGGAGCGTACGGCTTTCGGATCCTGGGAGTCACATGCGCCGCCCGGGCCAGCTTGGCCACGCGCCGGCGCACTGGCCGACTCTTGAGCTGATCGTTCGCGTCACGTCGAGCGCAGCCGCCGGCGGCGGAGTACGTTGGCGACAAGACAGCTGTCTTGCGACTGCGCTCCGGCGGATCGGTCGAGATCGATCGTCTTGCGCGGCGGGCAGTGTTTCATCTACCAAGCGGCCGGACGATCGGGCGCTGGTTCATCCACACCTCGCGGGCGTCGCGGCGGTGGCCGCGCATTGGCTGGGCCGGGAGAGCTTCCATGCCGGCGCTTTCGTCGCCGGCGGAGGAGTGTGGGGACTGCTCGGCGAGCGGGGCGCGGGCAAGAGCTCGATGCTCGCCTCACTCGCTCTCGCCGGCGTACCGGTGGTCTCCGATGACGTCCTCGTGCTCGACAGTCGGACCGCGCTCGCCGGCCCGAGGTCCATCGACCTGCGTTCGGATGCGTCCGCGCACCTCGACGCCGGTGAGCCGCTGGGGGTGATCGGTGGGCGGGAGCGTTGGCGCCTTCCGCTTGCGCCAATCGCGCCCGAGCTGCCGCTCCGCGGATGGGTCGTTCTCGGTTGGGACGAGCGCACGGCCGTGCGGCAACTGCAGGGCTCGCGGCGGCTGACGTCGCTCCTCCCGTACCGCGCCGCGCGGCTGTACCCGCCTGAAGCCGCAGGAGCTCATCGAGCTCAGCTCACTGCCGTTCCTCCAGCTGCTACGGCGGCGTTGCTGGGACTCCACCGACGCCGCGCTGCGCACGTTGCTCGAAGCTGTCGACGGCGCGTAGCGTCGAGTCGAGCCACGCGGCTCTGGAGCAGGATGAACGACTGGGCGATTGGCCCCGGAGCGCACCAGTGGGCCTGAAGCGCTGCCACGTCTACGAACTCGTTGGGCACCCCGCTGCCGTCCCAGATTGCGGCAAACGAACGCGCGCGGCCCGTCCAGAACGCCTCATCAAAGCTGGCCTTGGACCGGCGTTCGATGATCTCGTCGGGAAGCAGGTCGCCGAATAGCCGCCGCATTCCGTCGGTTCGTCCATCGAAGCCGTCGGGTCCGGCGGCGTCAGCGACCGCCGCCCAGAAGCCGCGCGACAGCAGCGGATGGGCGATTCGCACATCCTCGCGGCGCGCGATCAGCTCGAGCCCGGAGACTCCGACTCGGAGATAGCGCAACGTCTGCCACCACGCGAGACGGTCGCGCAGAGCACGCGGCTCGGCGGCTGTTTCAGAGGCGCCGATCAGCGGTTGCTGCTCGCCGCGCCTGGGGTCGCAGCCACGGGAACGCGACCGGCTTGCGTCGTGCGATCACGGCGCGACGGAACGGCTGGGGCGCCAGCGCCAGCGCCATCCGAATGACGTCTCGCGGCTGCGGACGAACGGCGCGGGCCCGCAACGCGGCCATGCGGGAGCGCCGTGCCGCGGCGAATAACTCATCCCCACCGATCCCGGTGAGCAGAGAGCCTGCGCGAGCTGCGTCGAGGAGGGGCAGGTGAAAGTGGATGTTGCATGGCCAAAGCACGCCGTGTGTCCTCAGCACTCGCTGGGCGTACGGACCGATGACGTCAAGTTCGTCGGTGCTCTTGATCCGAAGCCACTCCTCCAGCCCGAGGTGAGTGATCACCCGGTGCTGCCATTCGGATTCGTCCGCCTCCTCAGCGGTGGCGATGACGTTGGTGGCCGGGATCGGTAGCGGTAGGCCCTCTCGGCGGGCCAGCGTCGCGGCTGCGGCGAGGATCGCCGAGGAGTCCCGACCACCTGAGAAGCTGACCAGACAGGGGGGACGGAGTAGGGACGGAAGGATCTCTCGCTCAAGCGCCCGACGTGGCAGGCAGCCACCAGCGTCGGGCAACCTGACCGGCCGGGGGCTCGCGCCGAACAGGAGGCCGGTCGCAAGCTCCAACCGTGAGAGATCAAGCGGCGCCGCACTCATTCCCAGTCAGCGCTCACGCCGGGAGGCGGGTCAGCTCGAGGAACTGCAATGGCCGCCGGGTCTTCCTCTCCCTCGAGCCACGCGTGAGCGACGAACCCGGACGAGGTCGACCGCACCCCGATCACCACATCCTGGTGCGTCCCCTGCGATGCCAGGAAGCGTTGTCGCACGAGGGCCCCCTCAAGACAGGTGTGACCGCGGAGACGAAGGCGAGCCTCAACGCCCCGCCTACCACCCGCCGGCAGGCCTGGGGCCGTTGGAAGCGCAAGACCAAACATACGCCCGGAGGCAAGCTCGCGCCGCGCGGCACGGAGCGCGCGATCAGCCCACCAGAAGCCTCTGAGCGTCGCGAACGGTGGCACGGCGTGTCATTCCGTGAGCAACCCCTGCGACTCGAGGGCGGCGACGAACTCCTCCGCGTCGGCCGTAGCGCGGCGCTCGTCGATCCCATAGGCGTCGACGAGCACCGTGACAAGCTGCTCACGAGTCGCGCCGGCGACGAGCGCTCGCCAGAGGAGGGTCCCAGCAGCCGTTGGTGGACAGATATGTGGCCTGACGACCGTCGAGCAGGACGATCTCGTTGTCGATCTCGCGCCATTCGAGATCGTCGGTGCGAAGTCTGAGTGTCATCGGTTACTCCTGTGGTACGGGGACAGGTGCCGCTGGTGGGCAGATAGGTGCATGAAGGCATGGGCGCATGCGAGCCGGGAGCGACGGAGCTTGTCCGACCATGGCTCGGCGTCACGGCGAGTGACGGTGCTCCTCACAACGCCAGGCGAGGGCACCGGGCGCTCTTCTCAGCGGGACGGCGCAGGCTGGTGCCGCAAGGCGGGCAAGGTGATCCTCGAGGACCGTGCGTTCGCGCGAGCTGCGCAGGTGCCGAGCCCAGAAGCTCAGCGATAGCGGCACGCGTCCTCGCCGAGGATGGACTCGACGGCAGCGAGGACGACGCGCCAGATGCCGTCCCACCTCCAGCGGCGGCGCCAGGACGTCTCGCACTGCTGCGCCCGTCGCCGGCGAGCATCACCGCAACGTCCAGCAGATCCGCGATCCGCCCCAATGGCTGATGACACCAACTGTGTGCCGCGAGCAGCAACGCGTGTGCAGAGGGAGCGGGCGCCAACAGCCCATGAACGCCCGTTGCGCTAGGCACCGACTCCTCGAAGACGTCGTGCGCACGCACCTGCGGTAGCCACGGCGGCTGATTGGGGTGCCGATGCAGCTCGAGGATGAGCGGGAGATCCGGCCAGATCAACGGGCACAGGTGTTGGCTGTCGTCGTACGCCGCGGGCTTCCCGAACTGCACGAAACCGGCCGTGATCAGCGCTCGCTGGGCTGCCGGGCGTCCTCAGCGAGCAGGTCGAGGTCATGGAAGCGCCCGATCCGACGGATGCGCGGTAGCGGGCCGCCACCTCGGGGCCCTTCATCAGCATCAGCTCGCCGTCGTACGCCGCGCGCGCCCGCCTCAGCACCAGCGGCGCGGCCATCGAGATCATCTCGGTCCTTCGCTGCTGGTCGAGGAGACCCGCCGGCACCGGGAGTCCACGCGCGCGCCAGCTTCGGGCAGCAATCAGGTGCAGACCGTGTGCGCGCAGCGCGGATACGTCGGGGGCCTGATCGACCAACTGATCGACTCGCGCCCACAAGTCGGTCATCTCAGTACAGCCCCAGAGTCCCGAGTCGGCGCTCACGCCTCAGAGCGAGCTGGAACGCGATCATGCCGGCGACGACCGCTACTACGGATAGCGGCACCAGCTCGAGGAGGTGGGCACCCACCGAGGCCCAGCCGAGTCCTCCTATCAGCGACGCTCGGACGCCGTTGATCGCGATGGCCAGAGGATTGACGCTCGCGATCGTCTGCAGCCAAGCCGGAAGCAAAGCGAGCGGAAAGAACGCGCCCGAGACCAGTCCGAGCGCGGACCCGCCAAAAGCCACCGCGCCGCCGCCGCGCCGAAAGGTGAGGATCGCCGCGGCGCTCATCAACCCAAGGCCCCATACGAACGGAACGAACCCGACGAGGATCACGATCGACGGCACGATCCCGCTGGCGTGAAAATTCAGGCCGAAGAGCAGGGCGATCAGCGCCAGAAAGAGGCCGATTCGAAGCGGGACATACACGAGTTCGAACGCCGCCGACCCAGCCTGCATCGTGATGATTCGCGTAGGGGTGACCAGCAGCGACTCGAGCGTCCCGATCATCTGCTCGGTGCGGATCGCCATCGCCACCTGATGGAGCATCAGCGCGACGACCATGTTGAACGCGATGCCGATCGTCACGAACTCCATGTACGTGGTCCGCGCCCCGCCAAACGTCGGTAGCCGCGACGGATCGACGAGCTTGCCGATGAACGAGAAGACAAGCGCCTGTGCGGCGATCGCGAGCAGCCCTCCGATCGCGGCCATCCTGTAGCTCAACGTGATCTGGAGATCGCGTCGCAAGAACGCGGGCAGCTTGACGATCTCGGAAGCCGCGCTCAAACCGCCCGCTCCTCGGTCAGGGCAAGAAACGCCTCCTCGATCTCGGCCCGTTCCTGTCGGCATGAGATCACCTCGAAGCCGTACTCGGCGAGCGCGACAATCGCGGACCCGAGAACGACGCGGGGTTCCGGCGCCAGCAGGAAGTGCCCATCCTCGCCCGGTGTCTGCGAGATGCGGGCCAGTGTGCCGAGCGAGCGTTGGAGCATGGCTGCGTCCGGAGCGTGGTCGGGATCCCCGTTGCGGACCTGGACGACGTAGCGTCGATCCGGAGCCCGCCCGATCAGGTCGCTCACCGAGCCGGTGAACCGAACCGTGCCGCGATGAAGGAACGTCACCGCGTGCGCGAAGTCGCGGATCTCCTCGACGCGCTGGGTGGTCCACAGGACCGCCGTGCCGCGCCCAGCCAGTGCCGCCACGAGCGCGCGGATGCGACGCGCCCCTTCGGGATCAAGATCGTGGGTCGCCTCGTCGACGAGCAGCGCAGATGGTCTTGCCAGCAGCGCCCGTGCCACCGAGAGACGCTTCTGCATCCCGTGTGAATAGCGTCCGACCGCAAGGTTCGCGGCCTCGTCGAGGCCCACCTCGTCGAGAACCTCGTGCGCACGACCACGTGCTGCCCGCAGGCGCATCCCGTGCAGGCGACCGAAGAAGATCAGGTTCTCAAGCCCGCTGATCCGAAGGTAGAACGTCCGATCGCCGGATGGCACGAGTGCGACGCTGCCGGAGGTCTCGACCGTTCCTTCGTCTGGATCAACCAGCCCGCACACGACCCTGGTCAGGGTCGTCTTCCCGGCGCCGTTCGGCCCCAGGAGTGCGTGAATCTGGCCACGACGCACGCTGAGGTCGACGCCCGCCAGCGCTCTCTTGTCGCGAAACCGGCGGACCAGGCCGCTGACCTTGATCGCGCATGGGTCGTTGCTTTGCACTCTTTAACAACGAACGCACCCACCCGGTGCTTCCCTTCCGGCCACCCGCGACGGCGGTCGCCGTCGGGGCACCGCGACGCCCCCCGCCAGCCAGTCAGTTTCAGGGTTTTCTACGCATCGCGACCCGGTAGCAACCCGGATGCCTCCACGCCCGGGCCGTCGAACAATGCCGAGAACGATGGCCGCGATCTTCAATCTCAACCACCCGGCCCACACTCTGCACTGGCACTTCATCTCGCTGTCGGTGTCCAACGTGATCGTGATCGTTGTGATGCTGATCGTGTTCGCCCTGGCGATCCTGCTGCCCTTCCCAGGGCACCACGCTGGAGATCAGAGCTGATGAGCGTCGAGAGGCCGCCCGCGTCCAAGAAGTCGTGGACCGTCGCCCTGCGTGAGCGGGGGGTGCGTGCGCTCCCGCCGGAGAAGCTGCTTCCCGACGGCCAGCCCACATATGTCTCCTCTTGGATCTACGTCTTCGGCGTGCTCTCCATCGCCTCGCTTGTACTGCTGATCGCCTCCGGTTGCATCCTCACGATGAAGGGCCCGGGATGGTGGCATTTCACCGGCGTCGGGCACTTCTTCAACAGCATCCATCTGTGGAGCGTGGAGCTGTTCTTCTTCTTCATGGTCATCCATCTATGGGGCAAGTACTGGATGGCGGCATGGCGCGGAGGGCGCAAGAAGGTCTGGGCCACCGGCGCGGTCACGTTCCTCGTCGCGATCCCCTGCGCCCTGACCGGCTACGTCTCCCAGCAGAACTTCGACGCGCAGTGGATCTCGACACAGGCCAAGGACGCCATGAACTCGGTCGGGGTCGGCGCGTTCTTCAACCTGACGAACTTCGGGCAGATGTACAGCTACCACATTCTCCTGCTGCCGATCGCGGTGGTCGTGTTGGTTGTCGCGCACGTATTGCTCGTCCGGAAGCACGGCGTGGTGCCGCCCTTTGAGCTCCAGCGGCGCATGGCTGCTCAGGCCGACGGAGTTGGGAAGAAGCCAGGGCAATGACCCTCGGCGAGCGTCGACGCCGGGAGGACGACGACGCCCGCGAGTGGACGGGCGGCTATCGCTCCTACGACCTGGTCAAGGAGTTCTCGATCGCAGTCGGCGTGGTGCTCGCGCTCGTCGTCGTACTGACGATCCTCTTCTCCTCGCCAGACGACCCGCCGACCACCGTGAAGTCGTGGTCTCGTACGGATCCGGTGGATTTCGTCACGACAGCCGTCAGCGAGCTTGACGGCTCGAGCGACACGGCCGGCTACGGCCCGCCCTACAACCACAACGCCGAAGGTCAGCACATCGCCTTCATCCGTCTGCAGAAGTGGCTCGGCGTCAGCCATCCGATCGACACCGCCCGGGATTTCGTGATCGCCCCGCTGCGCTCGATTCCGAACTCACCCGTCCTGCAGAGCGCGATCACCGCCTACCAGGCGGCGTCGGCGAAACTCCAGACCACGTGGACCGACGCCTACACCAAGGCGCTGGGCAACGCAAAGCCCAGCCCGACGGGCTCGATCGTGCTACCCCGCGGCAACTACGGCCCGGTGGCGCCGATGATGACCTCGCTGCTCTCCTTTGCTCAGAGCGGCGGGCTCGACGGCAGCCTGCTGACGAGCCGGCAGTTCTACCAGACCGACTACACCAAGCCCCTGCTGTTCATGGCCGACGGCGGGCGTCTCGACGCCCGTGCCCAGTACGAGCACCTGCTCGGCAACCAGTGGGGCATGATGAACGAGACCGGCAGCTTTCCCGGGCAGGTGTGGCTGTGGCTCTACACCTTCTGGTATCAAATCAAGCCGTTTTCGACCTCAGCCAACGCCGACATCCTCGTTATGGCGGTGATGGGCGTGCTCAGCCTCGCCCTTGTGCTGATACCGCTGCTACCCGGCATCCGCGACATCCCGCGCTGGATCCCGATCTACAAGCTCATCTGGCGTGACCATTACCGCTCGCAGACATGAGCAGCACTCGCCCACGAGCCCCACGCAAACGCCGGGGCGCGTCCCGGAGCCCCACTGTGCATATGCAGGGGGTCGCGCGGTCCCAGACGCGCGAGGTGCGGGTCCCTCTCGGGGCGCCCTCTTCCTTCTTGTGTTTGCTCTGGCGCTGCTAGCGCTTGCTCCAGCGTCGGCCGACGCTCGTCATCGGCACCACCACCGGAAGCCACGTACGCGTCTCCTGGCGTACTACGCGGCCGTCCATGCGGTGAAGCCGAAGCCGCCGCCCTCTCCGCCGCCGCCAATCGTGGAGATCAGCGAGGTCCCGGGGTGTCGGGCGGGTGGCAATCCGATCCCGTACCTGGCCAAGTACCACGCGCCAGTACTCCGGATTGTCGTCGACGATCAGACGCTCCCGCTCGGGATCGCGCAGTGCGCGGCTCAGGCTCGGGCGGCGGGCTACAAGGTCCATGTGGTCATCCAGTGGAACGACGACTGGACCGTCGCGCAGGCGCGGGCGTTCGCCTCGCGGGTCCTCGCGGCTATCCCCAGCGCCTGGGCGGTCTCGCTCGGGAACGAGCAGGAGCTGGACACGGCCGGTCCGGCGGAGACCTCCGAGGACTACCGGGCGCGCTGGCTGGCGATGGAGCCGCTGGTCCGCGCGGCCGACCCGCGGGCGATCATCGTGGGCGGCGAGGTCGCTCCCTGGTCGCTCATCTGGCTGGAGGCGACGGTTGCGCTGGGCCTGCCCGGGATGCAGGCTGTCGCCGCCCACGTCTACCGATTCCACTGCTTTGCCATCTCGACGTTCGAGCGCTGGGCGGAGAGCGAGCACCTCCCGTACTGGTTCGACGAGGGACTCGATGTGCCCGGCGCCTGGGACGAGTTCGCCACCCGGCCGGAGTCGCAGCTGCTTGGCGCGAGCGTGGTCGGAGCGTGGCTGTGATGGGCAAGCCCGACACGGCACCGGGCCATCGGCACGAGGTCATCGCGCCGAAGCCCCTTAACGCGCCGGGCCGCCCCCAAGGGGCGGCCCGGAGCCAACAAACGTGCTGAGGCCTACTCGTCGTCGGTGGGCACGTCGAGGTCAGCCAACTCCTCGACGAAGCCGAGCGACGAGGCGCCGTCGCCGCGACCGATGTCCTCGAGGTCGCTCAGATCGGGCTCCATGCCGCCGAACCCGGTGAGCGACTCGCCGTCGGTCAGGCCGAGCTCGGCCGCGAGGTCGTCGTGATCGAGCAGGCCCACGTCGTCCATGCCGCGGGGCAACGGCTCCGACGGCTCGATCTCGATCCGCCGGTAGCGCTTGAGCCCCGTGGCGGCCGGGATCAGCTTGCCGATGATGACGTTCTCCTTGAGCCCGTTGAGGCGATCGATCTTGCCCTCGAGGGCAGCATCGGTGAGCACCTTGGTCGTCTCCTGGAAGGAGGCTGCCGACAGGAACGAGTCCGTGTTCAGCGACGCCTTGGTGATCCCGAGAATGATCTCCTCGGCCTGGGCCGTCTCGCCGCCGGCGTCCTGTACGCCGCGGTTGACGCGCGCGTACTCGTGGCGGTCGACGAACTGGCCCGGGAGCAGGTCGGTGTCGCCCTTCTGGTCGACCCGGACCTTCTTCATCATCTGGCGCACGATCAGCTCGATGTGCTTGTCGTTGATGTCGACGCCCTGGGACTTGTAGACCTCCTGCACCTCGCGCACGAGGTACAGCTCGGTCTCGGTCCGCCCGCGGATGGCGAGCAGCTCGTGTGGGTACAGCGAACCCTCGTTGAGCTGCGTGCCGGGCTCGATCTTCTGCCCGTTGTCGACGAACAGGAGCGTCCGGCGCGGGAACGTGTGGCGATGCTCCTCGCCACCGTCGTCGGTGATGACGACCGTGACCGCCTTGTCGGACTCCTCGATCGAGACCTTGCCGCCAACCTCGGCGATCTTGGCCAGGCCCTTCGGCTTGCGGGCCTCGAAGAGCTCCACCACGCGCGGCAGACCGTGCGTGATGTCGGCGCCGGCGACGCCGCCGGTGTGGAACGTCCGCATGGTCAGCTGCGTCCCGGGCTCACCGATCGACTGGGCGGCAATGATTCCCACCGCATCGCCGATCTGGGCCAGCTTGCCGGTGGCCAGCGAGCGGCCGTAGCAGGCCTGGCACACGCCGGTCGGCGCGATGCACTTGAGCACCGAACGAACAGGCACATGGATGACCGTGCCCTTGTCGGTGTCATCGGCCCATGCCTCGTACAGGTCGGCCAGCTCGGCCCGGTCGATCTCCTTGCCCTTCTCGACGATCACCCGGCCTCGCTTGGTCGTGATGTCCTGGGCGGCGACGCGGCCGATCAGGTTGTCGTTGGCCTCCCCGGTCGGACGCAGGCGCCGCGATTCGGGGTCGACCTCGAGCTTGGACACCGGCATCTCGATGAACTCCTCGGCGCCGCAGTCCTCCTGGCGGATGATCACGTCCTGCGCCACATCGACAAGCCGGCGCGTGAGGTAGCCGGAGTCGGCGGTGCGCAATGCCGTGTCGGCCAGGCCCTTGCGGGCGCCGTGGGTCGAGATGAAGTACTCGAGCACGGTCAGGCCCTCCATGAAGTTGGCCTTGATCGGTCGCTCGATGATCTCGCCCTTCGGATTGGCCATCAGGCCTCGCATCCCGGCCAGCTGGCGGATCTGCGAGAACGAGCCGCGGGCACCGGAGTTGGCCATCATGAAGATGGGGTTGAGCTCGTCGAGGTGCTCGTAGAGCGCCTCGCCCACCTCGTTCGTCGCCCGATCCCACAGCTTGGTGACCGCCTCGTGGCGCTCCTCCTGGGTGATCTCGCCCGAGTCGTACTGATCCTCGATCGTGATCAGCTGGGCCTCGTAACGCGCCAGGATCTCGCCCTTCGTCGGTGGCGTCTGCACGTCGTTCTTGGAGATCGTCACCCCCGCCTGAGTGGCGTAGTGGAAGCCGATGTCCTTGAACGCGTCGAGCACCATCGAGATCGTCGGTGCGCCGTACGCCTGAACGAGATCGTCGACCAGCCGAGTCGTGTCCTTCTTCTTCATCGAGCGGTTGATGAACTCGTAGGTGCCGGGGTCGAACTCCGCGCCCAGCGCCTCCTCGAGTGCCCGCTCGATCTTGTCGTTGTAGATGACCCGACCGACCGTGGTCAGCACGTGTCCGCCCTCAACTCCGACCGGGCGATACTCCGCCAGGTCGTGGAGCTTGACCACGCCGTGCTCGTAGGACCACTCCGCCTCCTGGGCGGTGCGGAACACGTGCGGGCGTGGGTCGTGCGTGGCCGGATCGATCTTCTCTAGCTCGGAGGCATCCGGACCGTAGGTCAGGTAGTAGGCGCCGAGGACCATGTCCTGGGTGGGCGTGGCCAGCGGCGCGCCGTGAGCCGGCGAGAGGATGTTGTTGGCCGACAGCATGAGGATCCGCGCCTCGGCCTGGGCCTCGGCCGACAGCGGCAGATGGACCGCCATCTGGTCGCCGTCGAAGTCGGCGTTGAACGCGTGGCAGACGAGCGGATGGACCTGAATCGCCTTGCCCTCGACCAGCACCGGCTCGAACGCCTGGATACCCAGACGGTGAAGCGTTGGCGCGCGGTTGAGCAGCACGGGATGCTCGTGAATGACCTCCTCGAGCACGTCCCACACCTCGGGGATCATCGAGTCGACCATCTTTTTGGCTGCCTTGATGTTCTGCGCCGACTTGCGCTCGACCAGGCGGGCCATGATGAACGGCTTGAACAGCTCGAGCGCCATCAGCTTGGGCAGGCCGCACTGATGCAGCCGCAGCGACGGGCCGGCGACGATCACGGAACGACCCGAGTAGTCGACGCGCTTGCCGAGCAGGTTCTGGCGGAACCGGCCCTGCTTGCCCTTGAGCATGTCGGACAGCGACTTCAGCGGACGATTGCCGGGGCCCGTGACGGGACGGCCGCGACGGCCGTTGTCGAACAGAGCGTCGACGGCCTCCTGGAGCATCCGCTTCTCGTTGTTGACGATGATCTCGGGCGCGCCGAGGTCGAGCAGCCGCTTGAGGCGGTTGTTGCGGTTGATCACGCGCCGGTACAGGTCGTTGAGGTCCGAGGTGGCGAAGCGACCACCGTCGAGCTGGACCATCGGCCGCAGCTCGGGCGGGATCACGGGGACGGCCTCGAGGATCATCATCTCCGGCTTGTTGCCCGAGTTGATGAACGCCGAGACGACCTTGAGGCGCTTGACCGCGCGGGCCTGCTTCTGACCCTTGGCCGTCTTGACCTGCTCCTGGAGATCAGCTGACTCGACGTCGAGGTCGACCTGCTGGAGCAGGTCGCGCACCGCCTCGGCACCCATGCCGCCGCGGAAGTACTCGCCGAAGCCGTAGGGGGAACCGAAGCGATCCTTGAGCTCGCGGAACGTCGTCTCGTCGTTGACGACGTCCTTGGCCTTCATCGTCTTGAACAGCTCCCACACCTGACGCATGCGCTCGGCCGCGTCCTCGATGTAGGCCTCGGTGTCGTCGATGTCGGCCTGGAAGCTCTTGCGGAGCTCCTTGAGCATCTTCTCGCGCTCTTCGTCGGACAGCTTGGCGATGTTGACCTCGAGCGTCTCTGCCCACAGGTGGTCCTCATCGGAGAAGTCACGACCGGTCTTGCCCGACTCGAGGTACTGCTCGCGACGGGTCAGCGACTCCCTGAGCTCCAGGATCCGCTCCTCCTTCTCGGCCGCGTAGGAGTCGAGCACCTTGTTGACCTCGCCCTCGAGCGACTCGATGTCGCGCTCGCGGGCCTCATCGTCCACCCACGTGACGATCGAGGCAGCGAAGTACAGGACCTTCTCGAGCTCCTTGGGAGCCATATCGAGCAGATAGCCGATCCGGCTCGGGACGCCCTTGAAGAACCAGATGTGGCTCACCGGGGCGGCCAGGTCGATGTGGCCCATGCGCTCACGGCGAACCTTCGAGCGGGTCACCTCGACGCCGCAGCGCTCGCACACGATGCCCTTGTAGCGGACGCGCTTGTACTTACCGCAGTAGCACTCCCAGTCCTTCGTCGGACCGAAGATGCGCTCGCAGAACAGCCCATCCTTCTCGGGCTTCAGCGTCCGGTAGTTGATGGTTTCAGGCTTGGTTACCTCGCCCGAGCTCCAGCTGCGGATCTGCTTGGAGGAGGCGAGACCAATCTCGATGGCGTCGAAATTATTGATGTCAATCAAAGTGATTCCTTCTTCATGCTTTTCAAATTCGTGGGCGGATATCCCGCTGCCCCGCCGTCCCCGGACTCCCGTGCGCTTCGCGCGAGGAGTCCGGCTGACGGCAGGTCAGCGTGCATCCTTGGTTCAAGCCTCGTCCTCTTCCAGGACACCCTCGGCTTCTCCAGCTGGGATGTCGGGGTCGAGCATTGGGTCCTCGTTGGTGGCGAAGTCCTCCTCCTCGAGCTCCTCGCCGGGCTCTAGATCGGGGTCCTCGCTCGCGGCCTCCTCCTCGGAGGCCTCGACCGTTTCGCCCTCGTGCTCGGTCGACTCGTCAGCGGCGGCGCCGTCGGTGGCGCGCACGCCACTGAGGTCGATTCCGAGCTCCTCGGCCGCGCGGAGGAGATCGTCGTCCTCCTCGCGCATCTCCGCGCGCTCGCCCTCCTCGGAGACCACGTTGACGTCGAGCGCCAGCGATTGCATCTCCTTGAGCAGGACCTTGAACGACTCGGGGATCGAGGGCTCGGCGATGTTCTCGCCCTTGACGATCGCCTCGTAGGCCTTGACGCGACCGACCGTGTCGTCGGACTTGATGGTCAGCATCTCCTGCAGGGTGTAGGCGGCGCCGTATGCCTCGAGCGCCCAGACCTCCATCTCACCGAAGCGCTGGCCGCCGAACTGCGCCTTGCCGCCCAGCGGCTGCTGAGTGACCAGCGAGTACGGACCGGTCGAGCGAGCGTGGATCTTGTCGTCGACGAGGTGCAGGAGCTTGAGGATGTACATGTATCCGACCGTCACCTGCTCCTCGAACGGCTCGCCGGTGCGGCCGTTGAACAGCATCACCTTGCCCGAGGCCTGCTCGCCGGGGCGGCGGCCCTTGTCGACATCCATGCGGATACGACCCTCGTGCTCGTCCTGCCAGCGCACGAGTGCGCCATCGACGTCGGCCACCGTGGCGCCGTCGAACACCGGCGTGGCCACGTAGACCTTGCCGGGCCGGCCGTCGCTCAGAGAGCCGCCGTTGGACGCGTGCTTGCGCGCCTCGGAACCGTCTTCGTACCAGCCATTGGCCGCGACCCACCCGAGGTGCGTCTCGAGGATCTGACCCAGGTTCATCCGGCTCGGGACGCCGAGCGGATTGAGGATCACGTCGACCGGCGTGCCGTCCTCCAGGAACGGCATGTCCTGAACGTCGACGATCTTCGAGATCACGCCCTTGTTGCCGTGGCGTCCGGCGAGCTTGTCGCCCTCGGCGATCTTGCGCTTCTTGGCCACGAACACGCGGACCAGGTCGTTGACTCCGGGCGGCAGATCGTCGCCCTCGTCGCGGCTGAAGGTCTTGACGTCGATCACGACGCCGCCCTCACCGTGGGGGACCTTGAGCGAGGTATCGCGGACCTCGCGCGCCTTCTCCTTGAAGATCGCACGGATCAGCTTCTCCTCGGCCGTCAGCTCGGTCTCGCCCTTGGGCGTGACCTTGCCGACCAGCAGATCGCCCGAGGCGACCTCGGCCCCGATCCGGACGATGCCGCGATCGTCGAGGTTGCGCAGCGACTCCTCAGAGCGGTTCGGAATGTCGCGGGTGATCTCCTCGTCGCCGAGCTTGGTCGTGCGGGCGTCGATCTCGTACTCCTCGATGTGGATCGAGGTGAGCTCGTCGTCCTGGACCAGGCGCTTGGACAGGATGATCGCGTCCTCGAAGTTGTAGCCCTCCCAGGACATGAAGGCGACGAGCAGGTTCTTGCCCAGCGCCATCTCGCCGGAGTCGGTCGCCGACCCGTCGGCGAGCACATCGCCCGCCTTGACGGTCGTCCCGACATCGACGATCGGCTTCTGGTGGATCAGCGTGCCCTGGTTCGAGCGCATGAACTTCTGCAACTCGTACTCGTCCTGGGCCCCGTCCTTGCGCTCGACGATGAGCTGCTCGGCGTCGACATAAGAGACCGCGCCCGACTCGCGCGCGATCACGATGTCACCGGTGTCGACCGCCGCGCGGCGCTCCATCCCGGTGCCGATCAGCGGCGCGTCGGTGACGAGCAGCGGCACGGCCTGGGCCTGCATGTTCGAGCCCATCAGCGCGCGGTTGGCGTCGTCGTGCTCGAGGAACGGGATCATCGCCGTCGTGACCGACCAGATCTGCTCCGGCGAGACGTCGATCAGATCGACCTCCTTCGGCGGCACGGTCACGTACTGACCGGCCTGCGTGCGGCACAGGATCTCGTTGCCGAGCAACTTGCCGTGCTGGTCGAGCGGCGTGTTGGCCTGCGCGATCTTGCGCTCCTCCTCCTGCGTCGCGTCGATCCGCACGATCTCGTCGGTGACCTTGCCGTCCTTGACGATCCGGTACGGAGTGGTGACGAACCCGTGCTCGGAGATCTCCGCATACGAGGACAGCGACCCGATCAGGCCGATGTTCGGGCCCTCCGGGGTCTCGATCGGGCACATCCGCCCGTAGTGGGTGGGGTGCACGTCGCGGACCTCGATCGGCGCGCGCTCACGGGTCAGCCCGCCGGCGCCGAGTGCACTCAGCCGGCGGCGGTGCCGGAGGCCCGCCAGCGAGTTCGTCTGGTCCATGAACTGGGAGAGCTGGCTCGAGCCGAAGAACTCCTTGAGCGCGGCCACCACCGGCCGGATGTTGACGATCGTCTGGGGGGTGATCGTGTCGGCGTCCTCGGTCGTCAGGCGCTCGCGCACGACGCGCTCCATCCGGTAGAGGCCAATCCGGAACGCCTCCTGGATCAGCTCGCCGACGGTGCGCAGCCGGCGGTTGCCGAAGTGCTCGTACTCGTCGAGGTGATCCTGGATCGGCTCGCGCGAGAACGACAGCGCCTCGGCGGCGAAGTCCTTGACCTCGGCGTCGGGCTCCTCGGGCATGCCCAGGAGCGCCGGCAGCGACACGAGCTCCTTGACCAGGGCGATGATGTCGTCGTGGGTCAGGGTGCGGGTGTCGAGGTCGACATCGAGCCCGAGACGCGAGTTCAGCTTGTAACGGCCGACGCGGGTCAGGTCGTAGCGCTTGGGGTCGAAGAACAGCTGGTTGAGCAGCGCGCGGGCGGCATCGATCGACGGCGGCTCCCCGGGGCGCTGCTTCTTGAACAGCTCGATCAGGGCGCCCTCCTCGCTGCGGGTCACCTCGGTGTCGGCGTCAAGCGTCAGCCGGAGGTACAGCGAGTTGCCGAACAGCTTGAGGATCTCCTCGTCGGAGGCGTAGCCCATCGCACGCAGGAGCACCGAGACGGGCAGCTTGCGCTTGCGGTCGATCCGCACGTAGACGCGGCCCTTCTTGTCGATCTCGAGCTCGAGCCACGAGCCACGAGCCGGCATCAGGTTCGCGATGAAGACCTGCTTCTCGCGATCCTTGGGCTCCATCACGTAGGCGCCGGGCGAGCGCACGAGCTGGGTCACGACAACCCGCTCGGTTCCGTTGATGATGAATGTGCCGCGGTCGGTCATCCACGGGAAATCGCCCATGAACACCGACTGCTCACGGATCTCACCGGTCTCGCGGTTGATGAACGCGACGGTGACGGTCAGCGGGCGGGCGTAGGTCAGATCCTTCTCGCGGCACTGCTCCAGGCTCGCGATTGGCTCGTCGAAGGTGAAATCGCCGAATTGGACGGCGAGGTTTCCGGTGTAGTCCTCGATCGGGGAGATGTCATCGATCGTCTCCCGCAGGCCACCGCCATTCGGGTCGGTGAGCCAGGCGAAGGACTTGCGCTGAATATCAATTAGGTTGGGGACTTCAAGGACCTTGTTCAGACGCGCGAAGCTCCGGCGCGTCCGGGGGGCGTGAGCGGTTGCCAAGACGGCGACTCCTCGGGCGGTCTAGAGGGAAGGCAGAGACTCGCGCTCGCAGGCGCCCGGGCCGGCCCTGTCCTGGGTATCCCCTATCACCCGATCACTTCGGGTCCTCGGCGTTTCCCAACGTGGCCGATCGAGCTCCATAGAGCGCGACCATCAAAGATAGCACACGGCAACGCTGCCCTGCGCAGGGGCGTTCAGCTCTCACGGACCCCGCCCCTGGCGACCGCGTATGTGGCGCGGCGCCGAATGATCCGGGCGGCTACGGCTATTGGCTGACCGGGGCAGTGTAGGGGGTTCGGCGGAATCGGGCAAGGCTGGGCGGTTTCGTGGCTCGGGGCTTGGCTCTTGCGTTCAGTTCAGCTGCGGGCGCTGCGCGCCCGCGCCCCGTCTGAGGGGTTGCGTTGGGAACGGCTTGCTGGGGATGGGGAAGATTCGGTGGCTGACGCGCCCCCGCCCGCGCTGGAAAACGTGACAAGACCTCCCACCCCGGCGAATCTTGGCCGCATAAGCCCCGGGCAGGTGCTTATGTGGACGAGGAGTCGGCGTGGCGGGGTTCTTGTCACGTTTTCCACCGCACTCCTGTCCGCACCGCACGCCCGTCCGCACCGCACGCCCGTCCGCACCGCACGCCCGTCGGCACCGCACGCCCGTCGGCGCCCCCACCCCTCCCCAGCCGCCGTTTCCGAAGCCCGCCGGCGAGAAGAGGCCTTGCGGGCGCGCAGCGCCCGCAAGCGGACTGAGCGGGGCGGCGGCCGCTTCCAGGCCCTGTTTCCGGGCGCTATATCCTCGCGCCGTGGGCTTCCACATCACGGAGGGGAACCGACGCTGGTGGGTCGTCGTCGCCATGACGGTGGCGATGCTGCCGCTGAGCATCGACACGTTCGGCTTCGTCGTCGCCCTTCCGACGATTGGATCGGAGTTCAGCGCAGGCACCGCGGAGCTGGCGTGGATCCTCAACGTGGCCGTGCTGATGTTCGGGTCGTGCACGATGGCTGCGGGAAGGCTGGGCGACATCATCGGCCGACGGCGGATGGTGATCTGGGGGATGGCGGTGATGGTGGCCTCCTCGATTGGTTGCGCGCTGGCGCCGTCGGTCGGCGTGCTGATCGTGTTCCGCGGGATCGAGGGCGTGAGCATGGCCATGCTGTACGGATCTTCGTTTCCGATCGTGGCCGACGCCTTCCCCACCGAGCAGCGGGCGACCGGCATCGCCTACTGGGCGGCCGGTTATCTGAGCGGCAACATCATCGGCGCGCCGCTGGCGGGCTGGCTGACCGAGTCGGTCTCCTGGCGCGCGCTGTTCTGGATCAACCTGCCACTCATGGCGCTGGCGCTCGTGATGACCCTCCTGGCCGTGCGCGAATCCCGCGACCCGACGGCCTCGCGGCACATCGACTGGTTCGGGGTGGTCGTTCCGATCCTCGGGCTGCTCGCGCTGCTGTACGGGCTGCAGCAGGCCAACGGCGTCGGATGGGGCGCCCCGAGCATCGTGCTCGCCTTCGTCATCGCGGCGCTTCTACTGGGCGCCTTCTTCTTAGTCGAGCCGAGGCTCAAGGAGCCGCTGATCGACTTCGGGCTGTTTCGCCGGCCGGGCTACGGCGCCGCCTGCGCGGTGGCGTTCCTGTGCAACGTGGGCCTGGCCGCGCAGCTGTTCTTCACCCCGCTGTTTCTCCAGGGCGCCCTCGACGTCTCGGCTCTGGCCGCGGGGGTTGTCCTGATGGCAGCCTCGATTCCGCGTTGCGTCGTGTCGCTGGCCGCGGGCCGGCTGATCGCGCGCACCGGCGCCCGCTCGCTGATGGCGATCGGGATGGTGGCCGTGAGCATCAACTTCGTCATCTACGCCGTCATGGGCAAGGGCGGCAATCTCGCCTGGATCCTCCCCGCCCTGCTGATCGGCGGGATCGGGACCGGCCTGGCCTTCAACGCCTCCAACATCGGCGCGATCCAGGCGAGCGATCCCGACCGAGCCGGGATGGCCTCGGGTGTCGTCTCCGAACTGCGACTTCTGGGTAACGTGTTCGGCGTCGCTCTGCCCCTGGCGCTGTTCGACGCGTTGACCACTTCCAAGCTGAACAGCCTGACCAGCGGACATCCGGGCTCGGTGGCCTCGGCCCACCGGAGCGAGATCAAGGCCTTGCTCTCGGGCTCGGTGTCGGCCCAGGAGAACCTGGACTCGCTTCCCTCCAGCGTGGCCCACGCAGTGCAGTTAGCCGTACGAGATGTTTTTGCGTCCGGGTTCCGGGGGGCGATGGCGTTCCTGGCCCTCGCCACGCTGCTGGCGGTGCCGATTGCCCTTCGAAGCGATCGCCGTGGTGGCCGATGATCATCAGTAGACGCGACGGTCAGCTCGTCCTCCTCGACCAGGTCGAGCACGCCAGGCTGTGCGGCACCTTCGCCGAGCACTGGGGCAACCAGGAGTTCGCGACGGTTGCGCCGGCCGGGCCCGTGCACGCGGCGGCCGAGATCCACGACGACGGGTGGCGCGAATCGGATCGCCGGCCTCTGTACAACGCCGAGGAACAGCGCCCGCTCGCCTTCCTCGAACTCGACCGCGCGGCCCACGCGCGCCTCTACTCCACCGGCGTCGCGCAGGCCTACCGGCGCAGCCCGTACGCCGGACTGCTGGTGTCGATGCACTGGACCGGGCTCTACCGATCGCGCTGGGGCATGCCCTCAGGCCGGGTGCCGCCGACTCCCGCTGGTCCCGAGGACGCCGTGATCGACCGCGAGGAGCGGCGCTGGAGCAAGGTCAAGCACTCGCTGTGCGAGAACCTGCGACGCAGCGATCTCGAGATCGGTCTGTGGCACAACTTCGATCTCCTCCAGGCCTGGGATCTACTGTCGCTGTTCGCCTGCCTGATGGACCTCACGCCAGTCGAGGGTGTCGCGCCACGCCCGGTGGCAAGCACACTGGCGAAGATCGACCAGGAACCCGGTCCGCGCACGATTGCGTCGGTGCCCAGGGCTGCCGCGGGGGAGCGCGCCGAGCTGACGATGACCGTTGTCGAGCCCGGCGTGGTGAAGGTGGATCCATATCCGTTCGACGTCGACGAGCTGAGCTGCGCCGTGGGGGCGCGGGCGATGCCTGACCGCACCTACGAGGACGCAGCCGACGCGACGAGCGCGTTCCGCGCCGCCGAGCCCGTGGCGATCGAGTTCCAGCTCGTCACATAGCGCTCACGTCTCGAACCACAGCGTCGAGCCGTAGGCAATTCCGGGCAGCCCGCGCCGCTCCCAGACGGCATCTGCACGGGCTCGCAGCGCCGGCTCGGTGGCGCAGAAGTGAGCCGGAAAGACGAGCTCGACCCGCCCGCCCGCGCCCAGCAACCACGCCGCGAGCACGTACTGCTCGGCGTACCCGCGCGACAGCCACCACGGGTAGTCATCGGGGAGGAAAGCATCGTGGATGCCGACCAGCACACCCGGGGACAGGGACGGAAGGACGTCGAGGAAGAAGGCCACCACGTCCGAGCCCCTGAGCGCGTAGTGCGAGGAGTCGACAAGCAGCACGTCGCCCGCGTCGAGGGCTGCCACCCGCTGTGGATCGGCGCCCTCGAGCGGCGCGCGAACGACCTCGTCGCATACGAGGTCGACCTCGGCGCGCGGCTGGGGGTCCACGGAGAGAATGTGCGTGGGAAGCTGACCATCGCGGATCGCCCGCGCCGCGAACAGGGTCGAGTGACCCGAGCCGACCTCGTGGTAGCGCGCCGGCCGCCGCGCGCGGATCAGCGCGTACAGGGCGGCGGCATCGAGGCCGGTGAACCAGTGCTGATTCCACGACGGCTCGAGACCGGCCGGCGCGGATGTGGCGAGGCGGGCGAGGTCGGTGGCGTGATCGTCGATCAACTCGAGCACGCCCCCGTAGCGGTCCGTCCTGGCGGCGATCAGTTCGTACAGGGCCCTATTCGGGGGTGACCCCCAGCCCCAGCGCTCGCGATCGGATCTCGGCGGCGGGTACTCGAGCACGATCGGATGGCCCCCCAGCAGCCTGCCCGCGGCGCGCAGACACAGATTGCCGGCGCGCCGGCGGACCGTCGGCCGCGTCCAGGTGCTGCGAGGGCGCGGATCGCGCGGATCCGGCGAGGTACGGTTCACGCGCCCGCCGCCCGGTGACAGCTCGGTGATCTCTTTTCCCCCACGTGACGCATGATCCTCGCATGCGTGCGAAGCGAACCGGCGCGTTGCGGGTGCGACGGTGGCGACGATGCGCAGGGGCGGTGGGTCGAGCCAGCAGTTTGGGGCTCCACGGTGGCGTTGGCCAGGCTGTGAACGTGAAGCTCGCCTCGAGCGAAGGGTCGAGGTTCACGTTCACGGCGTGGGGCGCCGTCAACGTGAAACTCGCCGATCAGGGCGCGGCGAGTTTCACGTTCACCGACGGCGGGTGCGCGGTTACTTCAGCTCGACGCTGGCGCCGGCCTCCTCGAGGTCGGCCTTGAGCTTGTCGGCCTCGGCCTTGTCGATGCCTTCCTTGACCGCCTTGGGGGCCTCGTCGACGAGCGCCTTGGCCTCCTTGAGGCCAAGGCCGGTGGCGGCGCGCACGACCTTGATCACCTGGATCTTCTTGTCGCCGGCACCGGTGAGCAGCACGTCGAAGGCGGTCTGCTCCTCGGCCGCTTCGCCACCGCCGTCGCCGGCGGCGGCTGCTGGAGCCGCGGCCGCGACGGCCGTGGCCGATACGCCAAACGTCTCCTCGAGCGCCTTGATGCGCTCTGACAGCTCGAGCACGGAGATGCTCTTGAGCTCCTCGATCCACTCTTCTGTGGTTGCCATGGTTCCTCCTTATGCGTCGGACGGTTCCGCGTCCGGCGCGGCTTCCGCTACTGGTTCAGATTGTTCGGGCGCTTCGGCCTCGGGCTCGGCAGGCGACTCGGGCTCCTCGGCGGGTGCCTCGGCCTCCGCGGCGGGGGCGTCGGCCTCCGCGGCGGCCTCCGTTGACGCCCCGGAATCGGGTGCATCATCCGTGGGGGCGGGCGCCTCAGCCGCCTCGGCTTCTGACGCGGCCGGCTCCTCAGCCTCCGGCTCCTCAGCCTCCGGCTCCTCAGCCTCCGGCGCCGCCGGCGCCTCAGCTTCCGCCGGCGCCTCAGCTTCCGGCGGCGCCTCAGCGGCCGCCGGCGCCTCGCCGCTCACCAACCCCTGATCGGCGATGGCCTGCAACTGGATCGCGACCCCCGCGATCAGTGCGTTCAGCCCGCGCGCGAGGCCGGTGAGGGGTGCGGCGATCGTGCCGACGAGCTGGGCGTGAAGGACATCGCGCGCGGGCAGGCGAGCGATCGACCGGATGTCGTCGGCGCTCAGCGTGCCGCCATCCATGAGCCCGCCCTTGAAGTCCAGGACGTTGAGCCGGCGGGCGGTTTCATTCAGCGCCTTGGCGGCCAGGGCGGCGTCGCCCCTGACCAGGGCCAGGGCGGTCGGGCCCTCGAGCAGGGGCTTGAGGGATTCGGTGCCCGCCTTGTCGGCGGCCCGCTCGGACAGCGAGTTCTTGACGATCCGGAACCGCGTGTCGGTTTCGCGCAGCTTGGCCCGCAGCTCCGCCACCTGCGACACGGAGATGCCGCGGTAGTCCACGGCGAAGACCGCCTGGGCCTCCCGGAGCTGGCCGGCGATCTCGTCTACGACTGCTGCTTTTTGGTCTCGATTCATGGTGCCTTTCAAAAACAAACGCCCGCGCGGTGGCGGGCGTCGAAACCCGAGCCTGGTGCGGCTCGGTCGAGGCTCCGCCTGCTTCGGACTTACGCGCTGCGGCGGCCGAAGGTCTCGGGCTTCGCTCTATGAAGTGTTCAGTTTACGCGGCGACCGGCTCCTCGACGATGTCGCGGGTCCGGCTGGGATCGACCTTCACGCCGGGACCCATCGTCGTGGCGAAGGTGACCGTGCGGATGTAACGGCCCTTGGCCGCCGATGGCTTGGCGCGGATCAGTTCCTCGATCACGGCGGCGTAGTTCTCGAGCAGACTGCGCTCCTCGAAGTCGCGCTTGCCGATGACCAGGTGGACGATCGCGTTGCGGTCGGTCCGGTACTCGACCTTTCCGGCCTTCGACTCCCCGACCGCCTTGGCGACATCCATCGTCACCGTGCCGACCTTGGGGTTGGGCATCTTGCCCGCCGGTCCGAGGATGCGGCCGAGACGGCCGACGATCGGCATCATGTCGGGCGTCGCGATCGCGACGTCGAAGTCGTCGAAGCCCTCCTGGATCTGCTTGGCCAGGTCCTCCCCACCGACGACGTCGGCGCCGGCCTCCTCGGCCTCGCGCGCCTTGTCGCCCTGGGCGAAGACGATGATCTTGACGTCCTTGCCCAGTCCGTTGGGCAGGGCGATCGTGCCACGCAGCTGCTCGTCGGCGTGACGGACGTTGAGCCCGGTGCGGACGTGCACCTCGACGGACTCATCGAACTTCACGTGACTGAGCTGCTTGACCAGCGAGATCGCCTCGGAGGGCGAGTACTCGCGTTCGCGGTCGAAGCGCTGCTTGGCGTCCTCGTAAGCCTTGCCGCGATGAGCCATCAGACCACCTCCACACCCATCGAGCGCGCGGTGCCGGCGATGATCTTTGCGGCGGCATCGACATCGTTCGCGTTGAGATCCTTCATCTTCTTCTCGGCGATCTGGCGCAGCTGGTCCTGCGTGATCCTGCCGACCTTGTCGCGATGGGGCTCGGCCGAGCCCTTCTCGAGTGAGATCGCCTGCTTGATCAGCACAGCGGCCGGCGGGCTTTTGGTCACGAACGTGAACGAGCGATC
The DNA here is from genome assembly GCA_963796885.1 of uncultured Solirubrobacterales bacterium. GTDB lineage: Bacteria > Actinomycetota > Thermoleophilia > Solirubrobacterales > Solirubrobacteraceae > Palsa-465. The sequence continues at coordinate 105,954 of CAWCNP010000010.1, read as the reverse complement.
CTCGTAGACGGTGATCACGACGGGAATCACCGTGCCGGCATCGGATTGCGTCTGCGCGTTGAACGCCTTCACGAACTCCATGATGTTCACGCCGTGCTGGCCGAGCGCGGGCCCCACGGGCGGGGCCGGGCTCGCCTGGCCGCCGACGGCCTGGAGCTTGATTTCAGTCAGAACTTTTTTCGCCATTGCTTGGAGCCTTCGATAGCCAAACCACAGGGGCCGCGCACGCGGCCCCCCCTAAATCTTCTTCACCTGGTCGAAGCCGACCTCGACCGGAGTCTCGCGGCCGAAGATCGAGACCAGCACCTTGAGCCGCTGGGCGTCCTCGTTGACCTCGGAGATCTCGCCCGAGAAGTCAGACAGGGGGCCGGAGATCACCTTGATCTGCTCACCGATCGAGAACTGAGCCCGGCTGCGCGGGCGCACCTCCTGCTCGCGGTGGAGCAGGCGATTGACCTCGTCCTGGGTCAGCGGCACCGGCTCGTTGGAGGCGCCAACGAAGCCTGTGACGCCCGGCGTGCCCTTGACCAGCGTCCACGAATCCTCGTTGAGGTCCATGTTCACCAGCACGTAGCCGGGCATCGTCCGCTTCTCGACCGTGACCTTCTGGTTGTCCTTCATCTCGGACACCGACTCGGTCGGGACCACGATCTGCCGGATTGCACGCTGCTGCCCGAGCGACACGACGCGGTGCTCGAGGTTGTGCTTGACCTTGTTCTCGTGGCCGGAATATGTGTTTACGACGTACCAGCGAAACATTTACTTGAAGTGTCCAGTCAGGATGTAGTTCATCACCTTGCCAGCGAGCAGATCGGCCAGGCCAAGAAATACGCCGGCCACGATCACAAACCCGATCACGACCCCTGTGGCCTGCACCACCTGGCGACGATCGGGCCACTGTACTCGCTGTAGCTCCCGCCAGCTTCCCTGAAGGAAGTTGATCAGACGGCGGCCGATTCCGGGCCGCTTGGCGGGCGCCGCGGCTCCAGGTACGTTAGCGAGCGCCACGTCGTCGGCAGACTCACCGGCGACGCCGTCACCGTCGCGCTCGACTTGCTCGACCGCCTCCTCGGCCTCGAGCTCGAACTCGGCCTCGTCCTCGTCGCGCTCCTCGGCCAGGTCCGGGCGCCCCAAGGCGAGCTGCGCCTCGGCCAGTTCGACGTCCGGCGCCGCGTGGGCGATCGAGTCGGGCGCCTCGTCGCGCTCTACGCGAGCGCCGGTAACCGGCTGCGGACGGCGCGCCCGCCGTTCCTTGGCGCGTTTGCGGTTACGGGCCACGGAGTACTCCGGTCAGCTCAGCGGGTCTCGCGGTGCGGCGTGTGACATCTGCACCAGCGGCAGTACTTGCGCAGCTGAAGTCGCTCCGGGTTGTTTCGCTTGCTCTTGTTCGTTTGGTAGTTCCGGCGCTTGCACTCCTCGCAGGCGAGAGTTGCAGCGATCCGAACGTCTCCACGGGCCATCTGCGCGCTTCCCGTAGTGGGTGATCAAGTTCCGGCTATCCGGTCGCAGGCGTGATAACGAACGCCGGCCGGCGCCAGGCCTGAGTGTAGCGTCATTCAGCCACCCAGTAGGGTTGGTCTGGGCGATGCGTAGCGGGGCGGAAACGCGAAGATCACCGGGGCATCCCGTACGGTGCGGGCTGCTCGTCCTCGCTGCGTTGGCTCTTGGGGGATGCGGTGGCGCACCCGGCACTCGCCAGTCTGCCGCACGCGGTGGCGCGTCGCTGAGCACCGCGATCCGCTCATCGCGCGACCTTGGACCGCTCGGCGGGAATGCGCAGATGCGCCTGGTTCTCGCCCTCGCCGGTCGGCACGACCGCGAACTCGATGGGCTGATCGCGACGGGGCGAACGCTGTCGCCGGCGACCTACGCCCGGCGCTACCTGCCGAGGGCGGCGGCCGTGCACGCCGCCGTTCATCAGCTCCAGCCCGATGGGCTGCGTGCAAGTTGGAGCCCAGGCTCGCAGGTCCTCGGGGTGAGCGGTTCGGCCGCCGCCGTCGATCGCGCCTTCGCCGTGCGGATCGACCGCTACCGCGCCCCGGGCGGAGCGACGTTCTACGCGCCGAGCACCCGTCCACGGCTGGGCGGCTCGCTGCGCGGCCTTGTCAAGGGCGTCTCCGGACTCGACAACTACAACCGGCTGGCCAACCTCGATAGCGGCGCCGGCACCGACACCTCGTCGGCGACGTGCGGCCAGACCGTGGGCGGATACTCGCCCGCGCAGATCCTCGGCGCCTATGACTTCGCCCCGCTGAGAAGCAGCGGGCTCAATGGGTCGGGGCAGACCGTCGTGTTCATCGAGATCGATACGTTCGCGGCCGCGGATCTCGCCTGCTTCAGGCAGCAGTACGGGCTGCCACCGTTCAACGTCAGCGTGGCGCCGACCCAGCTGGGCCTGCCGAACACCGGCAGCCACGCTGAGCCAGACCTCGACCTCGAGATCGTCCACTCCATCGCCCCGGCCGCCCATCTCGTCGTCTACTACTCCGACCCCACCGTCACCGACCTCGCCGCCACCGCCGCCGCCGCGATGAAGGCCCACCCGAGGGCGATCTTCAGCATCAGCATCGGGGGCTGCGAGGTCGAGAACTTCGATGCCGGCGGCCACGCGCTCCGCTCGCCCGACCAGACGGTCTGGCGTGACGCCCTCAGAGGGCTCGCCGCCACCGGTGGGAGCGCGTTCGTCGCCTCGGGCGATTCCGGCGCCTACACGTGCGGGTCGAGGTTGACCAGCGTCCCGACCGGGGCCGAGATCCCGAGCGTGTCCGATCCGGCATCCGATCCCTACGCGACCTCGGTGGGCGGGACGACGCTGTTCGTCGGGACGGGCGACACGTACGGCGGAGAGGCGGCGTGGGGCGGACCGTTTGAGCAGGACGGCGGCGGCGGGGGCCTGAGTCAGGTCTGGTCAAGGCCGTTCTACCAGAGCGGCCCCAGCGTCGATAATCGCCTCTCGGACGGCATGCGGCAGGTACCCGACGTCTCGGCGCTCGGAGACGCGAACACCGGCTGGAACATCTTCCACGACGGCCGTTGGGACATGGCGGCCGGGACCTCGGCATCGGCCCCACTGTGGGCTGGCCTGGCGGCCCTGATCGACCAGTCGCTGGTCCAGCACGGGTTGGCCACGGTGGGCTTCGCCAACCCAGCGCTGTACAGCTTCGGCCAGCACCCCTCGGCCCAACCCGCGCCGCCGTTCAACGACGTCACCCGCGGGAACAATCTTTACTACTCGGCGACTCCGGGGTGGGATTTCGCGACCGGGTGGGGAACGCCGAACGCCGCCGGATTGGCCGCCGACTTCATGGCCTACGAGCGGAGGCGGAGATGAGCGTGTCGTCGGGTTCGCCCACGCCCGGTCTCCCGCTCGGCGCACGGCCGCGGATGCCACAGCGCGCGAGGCGGCTGCGACCGCTGACGAAGTTCGCCATCGGCATGACGGTGCTGGTCATCGGGGCGAGCGCGCTCAAGGGGTTGGTATCGCCCGGGGCACGGCCGCGCCGATGCGTGGTCGCCTGCGCGTCACCGCCCGGTGGCGCCAGCGCAGCCTTGGGTGGGACGTTCGTCAGCCGCAGATACGGGTTCTCGTTCGGCTACCCCACGGGCGGACAGTCGGTCACCGTCAGCGGCAACGGCGTCGCCGGGCTCGTCTACACGAGAGACGGCCAGTTGCGCGCGGAGCTGCTCGTTCGAGCCGCCGCCCAGCCAACCTCGCTGCAACATCTCATCGGCAGCGAGGCCTCCTCGGCTCTGTCGGGCCTGCGGATCCAGAACGTCAAGGCCACGGGCCCGATCAACGGGGCCGAGATCGGCTTCACGCCCGGCCAGGGCGAGTTCTACAGCGCGGACTACACCGACGACACCGGCTCGGTGTTTCCCGTCAGGTTGGGGATAGTCGCCGTACTGCGTCCGGGCGGCTGGGTCGATCTCGTCGGGATCAGCACGATCGGCGCGGAGAGCGGCAGGGCGCTCGGTTTCCCCGTGATCGACGACGTCCTGGACCGGTGGCGGTGGAGCCGATGATCACGGTACTTGTCCGCGTTGGCGTGGAGGCCCCCGATGCCGTTGTGTGAGCACTGCGGGCGCGAGACGCCGGACGAGCCGTTCTGCACCTGGTGCGGCTTTGACCGCACCGCAGCCGGCCCCGATACGCAACGGCGGGCGCATCGCTTCGCCGCCGCGCCCGGCGAGCACGTCGCGCGGCCGGCCGTGATCTCTACGTTGCTGCCGCATCTCCCGACCCACCGATTGCATGAATTCCGCTGGGGACTGCTGGCCGGGATCGCCGCCGTGATCGCACTGGTGATCGCAGGCGCCGTGGTTCCAGCGATCCTGACCGCGGCGGTGCTCGTGCCGGTGCTGTACCTGGTCTACCTGTACGAAGCCCAGGTCTACCGTGACGAGCCGATCCGGGTGCTCGGACTGACGATGGTGGCCGGCGCCGCGCTCGGGTGCGTCGTCCTGCTCATCGCCGGGGCCCTCATCCCAAGCAGCTCGCCGCTCGAGCTGACGCAAGCGACCGGCGTGCTGATCGCGGCAACGGTCCTGCTCCCGATCGTCGAGGAGATCGTCAAGCCGCTGCCGGCGCTCACCCTCCGCAGCACTCCGAGCTTCAACGAGACCGTCGATGGCCTCGTGTTCGGCATCGCGGCCGGGCTCGGCTTTGCCGGAGCACAGACGATCATCAACTTCTCGCGGATCATCGGCTACGAGCGCTTGCACACGTCGGCGGGCGGCTGGCTGTGGCCGGTGCTCGGAGCAGCCGTGCTGACGCCGCTGATGCAGGCGAGCTGCACCGGGGCGGTCACCGCCTCACTATGGCGACGTGGCCGACAGGGAGGTCGGCTGCTGTATGCGGCCGGATTCCCGGTGGCGCTGCTCGGTCACATCGGGTTCAGCCTGGGGAGCCGCCTGCTCCTGAATGCCGGCGCCGGCCAGGCGACGGCGCTGATCTGGGAGGCCGCGGTCGTCGGGGCGCTGCTCGTGTTCGTTCGCGCGCTCCTGCACCGGGCCCTGCTCGACGAGGCGGAGGACTTCGGACTGCGTGGGGCCCTGTGCCCCCACTGCCGCCGGCAGGTCGAGGCGGCGGCCTTCTGTCCCAACTGCGGAGCGGCCGTCCGCGCGGCACCGCGGACCGACCACGGGGGCCTGGTCTCGGAGGCGGCGGGAGCGTCCGGCTCCGGCCAGGCGGCAGCCCCGGGCGGGCCGTAGGCGCCGCGGCCCACTTCGGCAGGTGGACCCGCGAACGCCCCGGGGCCTACTCGGGCAGCTCGACCGGCGATAGCTCCAGGTCGAGCAGACGATCGCCGCGCAGAACCCGTGCCGGGAGCGACCGCCCGATCGCGTCGTGGGTCATCAGCCGCTGGACGTCATCGACTCGTTCGATCGCCCGTCCGTCGAGCTCGACGATCAGATCCTCGGCCCGCATTCCCGCTCTCTGGGCGGGGCTGCCGGGCGCCACCTCGACCACCTCGACGCCCGACTTGCGGTCCAGTCGCACGCGCGCGTGGGGCGGCAGCGGTCGCGGCCCGCCACCGATGCCGATGTAGGCGCGACGCACGCGGCCATCGCGCATCAGGGCACCGATGACCTGGCGCGTGGGGTCGTTGATCGGCACGGCCAGGCCGAGCCCGACACCTGCCACCGCGGTGTTGATGCCGACCACTCGGGCCGAGCTGTCGACCAGCGCGCCCCCGGAGTTGCCGGGGTTCAGCGCCGCGTCGGTCTGGATCACGTTGTCGATGTAGCGGACGGTGCGGCCGGCTCGCGCCGGCAGAGAGCGGCCCAGTGCCGAGATCACCCCGGCGGTGACCGAGCCGGCGAAGCCGTTGGGATTGCCGATCGCCACAACCAGCTGCCCGACGCGGAGCATCTCGGCCTCGCCGAGCACGGCGGGCGCGAGCTCGTTGGCATCGGCACGCAGGACCGCGAGGTCGGACAGGCGATCGATCCCGACCACCCGGAAGCTCACCTCGCGTCCGTCGACGAACGACGCCCGCCCCGCGCGGCCCGGCCCGGCCACGACGTGCGCCGAGGTGAGCAGAAACCCGTCTGGGGTCAGCGCCACAGCGCTGCCCGCCCCCGCCGGCACGTGCCCGCCGCGGCCCCGTCGCGTGACGCGGAGATTGGCCACGCTGGGAGCCAGCCGCTCGGCCACGTCGACGACAATGCGCGAGTAGGCGTCGAGCGCCTCGGCCTCGTGCTGCTCGCTGACGGTGTCCATCGTTCCCGAGCTCACAGCGCGACCGTGATCGTCCGCTCCTCGGTACCGCGTACGACCGTGAGCTCGATCTGGCTCTCGCCGTGCACGGCGTCGAGCGCCTCGTAGAGGACGTCAACCCGGGTCAGCTCGCGGTCACCCACGGCGACGATCAGATCGCCGCGCTCGATTCCCGCGGCGGCGGCGGGGCTGCCGTCCTCGACGGCCCGCACCAGCACGCCATCGCGCTCGGGCAGGCCGACGGCTCGGCGCAGACGCCTGGCCACGCGGGGCGGCGCAATGGCCACACCCAGCCGGGCCCGCTTCGGCGTCTCTCCCCGGCTCAGCGCGTCGACGCGCTCACGCATGGCGCTGTCGGCCGGGATGGCGAGGATCAGACCGCCCTCGACGCGAATCGAGTTGATTCCCAGCAGAACCCCGTCGGGATCGACCAGCGGCCCGCCCGAGGAGCCGCGAGGCAGCGGCGCGGTGTGCTCGATGGCCCCGGTGATGCGGCGACCACGGGGGCCGCGGAAGCTGCGGGCGGTCGAGGAGATGAAGCCGGGGGTTACGCGCAGGCCGCGTCCTCCGGGGTTGCCCAGGGCCAGGACGGCGAGGCCGAGCGTCGGCTCAGGAGAGTCCTCGGGCCACTCCACGGGCTCGGCGTCGCCGGTCTCGACGTTGATCACCGCGATGTCGAGGTCGGCGTCGGCCCCGACCACGCGACCGGTCTCGCGCCGCCCGTCGTCGAAGGTGACGTCGACCTCGCCGTGCGTGTGGCGAAGGTTGTGCGCGTTGGTCAGCACCTGTCCCGGTGCGATCACGGTTCCGGAGCCGACACCCCAGCCGCGACCGAGTCCGACCACGGCCGGGCCGGTGCGCTCTGCGGAGGCCTGGATCGTGCTCTGGAGTTCCTGGAGAAGAGTCATGTTGTCCCCTCGTGTGCCGGTCGGCCCGACCGCAGGCCCGGCCGATCGTGCAGCTAGTTACTTGCTAAATGCAAGTCGCTACTCTAGCACGTGGTCTGCGCCTACGATGTCTTTGCCCATGGTCAACCCCGATTCCGCCGCCGAGAGCTTTGCCAGCGGCGATGCCGCCGCCGAGCGCTTTGCCAGGGGCGACTCCGCCGCCGAGAGCGCCGAGGCGCGCTCGGCCCTGGCCGATGCCCTGGCCGCGGTCGGTGACCGCTGGACGCTGCTGCTGATCGCGGCGCTGCTCGACGGCCCGCGCCGGTTCGGCGAGCTTCAGGAGGAGGTCAAGGGCATCGCGCCCAACGTCCTCACCCAGCGGCTGCGCCAGCTCGAGCGCAACGCCCTGGTGGTCGCGCGGCCGTACTCAGAGCGCCCGCCCCGCTTCGTGTACGAGCTGAGCGCCGCGGGCCAGGAGCTGGCCGGCGCGCTACGGCTGCTGGCCGGCTGGGGCGCGCGCCATGCCGAGGGCGGCTCCGCGCCGCGCCACGCCGTCTGCGGGACCGCGATGGAGGCTCGTTGGTGGTGTCCGACGTGCGAGCGGCCGGTTGGCGACGACGAGGGCGAGGAATTGCACTTCGCGTAGCTCTGCAGTCAAGGTGAAACTCGTGATCGCCGGGCGGTCGAGTTTCACTTCGACGGCGTGGTGGGCCGTCAATGTGCAAGTGGCCGAATCTGGCGAGGCGAGTTTCACGTCGGCCGCGTCCGTTCTCGAGCGCCGCCCGGTGGCAGGCGCCGGCTCAGGCGCCGACCCCGGCTCAGCCGCCGGCCCCTGCCCCGGCGCACCCCGCCCGCGACCGATCCACACCGAACGGCAGGTCCGCCACCAGGGCCGTCTCCAGGTAGTCGTCCTGTAGACGGCTCCCCGACCCGGGCGCGAGCTCATCCCCCACGCGCCGCAGGGCCGCCCGCGAGCGGTCGCTCACCACCCACGGCGCGAGGGCGAGGAAATCGCTCTTGCCCCCGGCGTAGCGCCGCAGCGAGGGCTCGTCCTCACCGGGTACGAACGAGCCGTTGCCGATGTAATGACACCGCCGGCCGCGCCCGCGCAGCCCCCGCTCGGTGATGGCGCTCTGACCGTCGAAGACCAGGTCGGCGAGGTTGCCGACCATCATCGCGGTGACGTTGTAATCGAAGCCCACCGTGGGATCGCTGACCGTGCGGTAGGTCGAGGTCATCCAGGACAGGGGCTGCCACTTCTCGACGCCGTTGCCGTCGGGACCCGTCCACGCACCGGGATTGGCCTCGTCCTGAATGACCAGGTTGGCGCCGAGCTTGTTGAGGCAGCGCATGTAGTAGAGCGCGGCGTCGCTGCACGGGTTCACGCCCGGTCCCGGGTTCCCGAACGTGAACGCCGGCAGGCTGGTGGCGAAACCGATCCGTGCGCGGGTACCGGGCAGCCGGTACGGCCGAAGGTTGGCGACGGCGGCACGCCCAGACGAGGGCCCCGGGGTCAAGCCGAGGGCCGCTTCGAGCGAGGTCAGGGGCACCTTGCGATTCGACGCCACCACGTTGCGCAGCACGTCGGGGCCGGTGTGGCGCACGTTGCGCGGACCCCACATGAACACCTCGTTGTAGACGCGCGGGGCACTCGCGACGTAGGCCGACGTCGGCCGCGGCTTGAGATTGGGGTCGGCAAACGTCACCACGTCCCGGTGAGCCCGCGACTGCTTGAACGGCGCCACGTCGCCCGACCCGATCATGTACAGGTGGTGGCGCTTGGCCAGGGCCGAGAACGTGCTGATGAAGCCGCGGACGACGGTGTCGGTCTCGGCCACAAACCCCTCGTCGAGCCCGGTCATCGACGGGAAGCGTGATTTGTACGCAGCCAGCGGTCCCGCATAGGCCCCGCTCAACCGCGACAGTGCGGCGAGCGCGGCGCACGGCGAGCTCCCGGGCCGACACCCCGACGCGGCCGGATCGGCAAACAGCTTGCGCGCGCTCGCCCCGCGCGGGCCAATGCCCAGCGTGGCCAGTCCCACATCCTCGTTGAACACGACGATGTTCGGACGGTGGCGGGCCAGGTGCGGCAGCACGTAGCGGCGCAGCATGCACTCGATCTTCGCCCGGAACGAAGCGTAGCTGACGACGCTGCGGGCCATTTGCTTGTACTGCATGGCGAACACCCTGGGGGCACCCGGCCGCGGGTCGAGCGACAGGATCGCCGGGTGGGTTCGCGGCGCGGCCAGACGCGCGCAGGACAGCGACCCACTCCGCGCGGCGGCACCCGACCCACTCCGCGCGCCGGCACCCGCAGGAGCCAACGCGGCCACGACCGCGATGATGCCCACGAGCACCGAGAACATCCTTGTCCGCGCCAGCATTCGCGCCCAAGCGTGGCACATCCACAGCCATCCCGCCACAATGTGCGGGCACGGACGAACGGGTGGGCCGCGGGAGCGAACGCCCCGGGATCAACGGAGACGAACAATGTCGAGTGACAACGAGCGCCGGGTCAGCCGGCGCAACCTGATTGGCGGAGCGGCCGTCGCCGCCGGCGCCGCCACCCTCCCCGCAGCGGCGGCGGCCAAGCCCAAGCGGCCCCAGCGCAGCGCAAGGACGGCCGATGTCGTGATCGTCGGTGCCGGCCTGTCAGGGCTCACCGCGGCCCGGCATGTGGTGGCCGCCGGCCGGTCGGCGATCCTGCTCGAGGCGCGTGACCGCGTCGGCGGCCGCACGCTCAACCACTCGCTCGGTCACGGCAAGGTTGTCGAGGTCGGCGGTCAGTGGATCGGACCGACCCAGGACCACCTCGCGGCGCTGGCCAAGCAGCTGGGCATCGGCACCTACAAGACCTACAACAAGGGCAACTACCTGTTCTACGAGAACGGCAAGCTGACGCCGTATTCGGCCACCGGGCCGCTCGGGCCGATCCCGCCCGACCCCACCGCGGTCGTGCAGCTCGAGACGGTTCTCCAGAAGCTCGACGCGATGGCCAAGACGGTTCCGGTGCAGAAACCGTGGACGGCGCCGGGCGCCGTGGAATGGGACGGGCAGACGTTCGAGACGTTCAAGCGCAGCAACACGCTCGGCTCGGGCGCGGCCAACCTGCTCGACCTGGCCATCGAGTCGGTGTTCGCGTGCGAGCCGCGGGACATCTCCCTGCTGCACGTCCTGTTCTACATCCACTCGGCCGGCAACAAGAGCACTCCGGGCACGTTGGAGCGCCTGATCAGCACCGCCGGTGGCGCCCAGGACAGCCGCTTCATCGGCGGCTCGCAGCTGGTCTCGATCAAGGCGGCCCGGACGCTGGGGCGCCGCGTGGTGCTCTCGCAACCCGTCCGCCGGATCGTGCAGGGGCGCGGCGGCGTCACCGTGTACACCGATCAGATGACCGTGCACGGCAAGCAGGCGATCGTCACCGGGCCGCCCTCGCTGACCGGCCTGATCGAGTACGACCCGATCCTCCCCCCGCTGCGCGCGCAGCTGCTCCAGCGCTTCCCCCAGGGGACGTCGATCAAGGTCGAGGCGGTGTACAAGAAGCCCTTCTGGCGGGCCAAGGGGCTGGCCGGCCAGGTCACCAGCGACACGGGCCCGATCAAGATCACCTTCGACAACTCGCCGCCCGACGGCTCCCCCGGCGTGCTGCTCGGCTTCGTCGAGGGCCACGACGCGCGCGTGTTCGGCACGCTGTCCGCCGCCCAGCGTCGCAAGCAGGCGATCGCGTGCTTCGTGCGCTACTTCGGCCACCAGGCGGCGAACCCGATCGGCTACATCGAGAAGAACTGGACCGAGGAGCAGTGGACACGAGGCTGCTACGGCGGCTTCCTGCCGCCTGGCGTGCTGACCGACTACGGCCGGGCCATCCGCGAGCCCTTCGGCCGCGTGCATTGGGCGGGCTCCGAGACCTCGGATTACTGGAACGGTTACATGGACGGGGCCGTCAGATCAGGCGAGCGCGCCGCGCGCGAGGTGCTGGCCGCGATCTGAACAAGCGCGCACCCATTGACCGAGGTGGCAGGTTTCTCATCGCGCGTCGGCGTCGGCTGGGGACAATGGCGCCATGCTCCGGCTGATCGGCGTCGTTGTCTCGATCGGTCTCGCGGACTCCCTGAACCCGACGACCATCGCTCCCGCGCTATACCTGGCCACCGGCGAGGATGCGCGCAAGGCGGTGCTCGAGTTCACGGTCGGCGTGTTCCTCGTCTACTTCCTCGGCGGGGTGGCGATCGCGCTGGGGCCCGGTCAGCTGCTGCTCTCGCTCGTCCCCAAACCGAGCCCCGAGACACGCCACCTGCTCGAGGTGCTGGCCGGCGTCGCGATGCTGATCGCGGCCGCATTGCTGTGGCACAACCGCGCCCGGCTGGCGACCCGCAAGCTGCCCGCCACCGACGCCAAGGGCCGGTCGGGGGCGATCCTCGGCGCCACGATCACCGCCGTGGAGCTGCCGACGGCCTTCCCGTACTTCGCCGCGATCGCGGCGATCGTCGGCTCCGGGCTTGGCCCGGCGCGTCAGGTGAGCCTGCTGCTCCTGTTCAACCTGTGCTTCGTGGCGCCGCTGCTCGGGATCGTGGCCACGCTGTGGTTCGCCGGCGATCAGGCCGACCGGTGGCTGTCGATCGGTCGCAATTTCCTGCAGCGGCGCTGGCCGGTGCTCCTGGCCGGGCTGGCACTGCTGGCCGGCGCGTTCGCGCTACTGCTCGGCGCCACCGCGTTCGGCAGCAACGGTCGCGGGCGCGTCGGGCGCTTCATGCGCGGGTTTCACCACCTGCTTCATCCGTAGCCACGCGGGCCTGGCGGATGATCTTGCGCATGCCGCGCAGCCATCGCTCGTGCTGGGTCGCCCGGACGGCCATGTAGTCGGCGACGACCGGGTGGGGCAGGATCAGCAGCCGCTCCTCGCGGATTCCCTGCACGACGATCTCGGCAACCTCCTCGGGGTCGAGCAGGCCCTCGGCCAGCAGCGGAGCGGCCCCCACCGGATCCTCGATGGCCAGGTCGAGCATCGCCGTGCGGACCCCCTGGGGGCACAGGCAGGAGACCTTGATGCCGGCGTCGCCGTAGTTGATCGCCAGCCACTCGGCCACCGCCACCGCCGCATGCTTGGTGGCGGAGTAGGCGAGCGCCGAGACCTGGGTGAGCAAGCCGGCCGCCGAGGCGGTGCTGGCCAGGTAGCCCTCGCCGCGGGCGACCATGTCGGGCAGCAGGGCCCGCGCCGCCCACACGTGCGCCATCACGTTGACCTCCCAGGTCTTCTGCCATTCCTCGTCGGAAGCCTCAGGGCCACCGCCGGGGCCGGCAATGCCCGCATTGGAGAAGAACAGGTCGATCGGGCCGCCCGCCTCCTTCGCCTGGGCGACCAGGGAGCGGATCTCGCTCTCCTGGGAGACGTCGGTGGTGATGGCCAGACCGCCGATCTCCTCGGCCACGGCCCGAGCCGAGTCCCCGTTCAGATCGGCCACCACCACCCTGCGCGCCCCCTCGGCGGCGAAGCGCCGAGCCAGCGCCCGGCCGATGCCGCTGGCGGCGCCGGTGACCACCACATGTCGATCGGCAAGTTCCATGTCCGGCCGGGCACCCTAGTTGATCGCGATTCCAAATGAGGAGCCCCGGGGTTACGGTTTGTGCCCCCGTCCGCGCTTCGATACCGCCTTCCCGAGGAGAACACAGACATGGACTTCGAGTTCACCGACCGCAGCAAGGAACTCCGCCAGCGACTGCTGAGTTTCATGGACGAGCATGTGTACCCGGCCGAGGCTGTCTACCACGAGCAGCTGGTGGCGTCGGGCGACCCCCACTCCCACCCGCCGGTGATGGAGGAGCTGAAGGAGCGCGCCCGCGAGCTGGGACTGTGGAACCTGTTCCTGCCCTACGAGAACGAGGACGGCGTACCCGGCCTGCGCAACGCCGAGTACGCCCCTCTGGCCGAGATCACGGGCGCAAGCCACATCGCTCCGGAAGCCTGCAACTGCGCCGCGCCCGACACCGGGAACATGGAGGTGCTGTCGCTGTTCGGAACTCCCGAGCAGAAGGACCGCTGGCTCCGGCCCCTGCTGGAGGGCGAGATCCGCTCGGCCTTCGCGATGACCGAACCCGACGTGGCCAGCTCGGATGCCACCAACATCCAGTTGCGGATCGAGCGCGATGGCGACGAGTATGTCCTCAACGGGCGCAAGTGGTGGACCTCGGGGCTCATGCGCCAGCGCTGCCGGATCATGATCGTGATGGGCAAGACGGATCCCGACGGGCCGCTGTACCGCCAGCAGTCGATGATCCTCGTGCCCCGCGACACGCCCGGGGTGAAGGTCGTGCGCAACCTGCCGGTGTTCGGCTACGTCGACCAGGAGGGACACGCCGAGGTCGACTTCGAGAACGTCCGCATCCCCGCCGCGAACCTCATCGGCAACGAGGGTGACGGCTTCCTGATCTCGCAGGCCCGGCTCGGCCCGGGTCGCATCCACCACTGCATGCGCGCGATCGGCGCCGCCGAGCGGGCACTCGGGTTGATGTGCCGACGCGCCGCCGCGCGGGTGACCTTCGGCGAACCGGTGGCCTCGCGCGCGAACATCCAGGACTGGATCGCCGAGTCGCGGATCGAGATCGAGATGGCTCGGCTGCTGACCCTGAAGGCCGCGTGGCTGATGGACACCGTCGGCAATAAACACGCGCGCACGGAGATCTCGGCCATCAAGATCGCCGCCCCCGAGGTGGCTCTGCGCGTCATCGACCGCGCGATCCAGGTCCACGGCGGCGCCGGTATCTCCGATGACTTCCCGCTGGCCTCCATGTACGCACATCTGCGCACCCTGCGGCTCGCCGACGGCCCCGACGAGATTCACAAGCGCACGATCGCCCGCCATGAGATCCGCCGCTGGGCGTCCGAACCCGCGCCGGCCGTGACCGGTTAGCTCGTGGCCGACGGGTGGCTCGCTGCCAGCGGTCGACTGATCCGCAGCCACGCCGCGATCTTCGCCGTGCTCGCGATCTGGGCCTTTGCCCCGCTCGTGGTCGCGGTCATCCACGTCGCCCGCCACGGCGGGGTGATGACCGGCACGTACGGAACCGACTTCTTCGATCAGTTCCAGTACCTGGCCTGGATTCGCGACGAGGGGAGCCATCTGCTGGCCTCCAACCTGTGGCAGATCGCCCCGAGTCCGCACGACTACGTGCAGCCCATGTACCTGATCTCCGGCGCACTGTGGCGGGCCGGCCTGAGCATCCAGCTCGCCTACCTGGTCTGGCTCCCGGTGGCGGTCGTGGTCCTGGCCCTGGGCTGCGCCGCGTACGTGCGGCGCATGCTGAGCGGCCGCTGGCAGCAGGCGGCAGCGCTGATCCTGGCCCTCTTCTACCACAGCCCCGTTTATGCGATCGCGGTCTGGACGGGACACCTGTCCTCCGCGCACCGGTTCGAGCTGCTGCGCACCACCACCGATGCCGACGCCGCGCTCCAGCTGTGGGGCTTCGCCCATGCGGCGATCGCCATCGGCGCGATGCCGATCTTCCTGCTCGCCGCCGAGCGACTACTGGCCACCGCACCCGGCCGGCGGCGCTCTCGCCGGCTGATCACGGCGGCGGCGCTCGCGGGCGCGGCCGCTTCCTGGCTGCATCCCTGGCAGGGGGTGACCCTGCTCCTCATCCTCGCCGGAGTGTTCGCGGTGGCGCCACCGCGACGTCGCTACCTGGCCCTCGCGGTGCCGGTCGTGGCGACGCTGCTCCCGCTCATCTACACCGAGATCCTCGCCCACACCGACAGCTCCTGGCGCGCCTTCCAGAGCCAGCTCGCCGCCAACACGCTCGCGCCCGTGTGGGCGCTGGTGGCCGCCTTCGGCGCGCTGGTCGTCGTGGCGGCGTGCGGCGTGCGCCGGCCGCGCAACGAGGGCGAGTGGATGCTGTTGCTGTGGCCGGTGGCGTGCGCCGCCGTATACATCGTCGGGCCCAACACCTCGCCGCACGCGCTGGCTGGTGTCACGCTACCGCTCTGCGTCCTGGCCGTCCGCGGCTGGGAGCGCTTGCGCGCTCGACTCGACATGCCGCTTGCCGCGGGCGCCGCGGCCGCGGTCGCAGCGATCGCCCTGTTCACCGTGCCGGCGGCGATCAACCAGGGCCACGACGCCTACGGCACGTTTCGCAACACGCTGACCGGACAGCTCTCGCTGCAGCTCGTACGGCTCACCGACAATCAGGCCAGTGCGCTGGCCTACCTCGATCGCGCGCCGCGCGCCGGCGGCGTGCTCGCGCCGTGGTTCCTCTCCATGTCCGTGCCCGGGTTCACCGGTCGCCAGGTGTTCGCCGGGCACGAGTGGTGGGGGCCGCACGCCAACCTCCTCGCCGACCAGGCGTTCTTCAATCCCCTCGTCAGGGGGCGTTCGGGTGCGGCGTTGCGGCGCGCCATCCTGCAGCACTCGCGCGCGGCGTTCGTGCTCGCCGACTGCAACGCGCCGCCGTCACTCGGGCGGGACATCGCCCCGCTGGCGCGACCGGTCAAGCGCTTCGGGTGCGTGACCGTCTACGAGACCGGTTGACCGACCTGGCGATACACCCAGAGGTCGGTCGGGGTGACCCCTCGATAGTGGATGTGCCCGATCGCTCGGAAGTGAGGCAGTGCCGGAGCGCCGACGACATGCAGGATCCTGGCCAGTTGATCGTCCAGAACGATGAACGCACGCAGGTTGCCGCCGGCCGGGACCCGGACGTCAAGCGCTGAGCGCACCATTAGATGAGGCTTCTTCATCTGCGCCGTGAGCGGCGGGCCACCGTAGACCGTGTCGTTGACAACGGGATCCCGCGGCCCGGCGTGGGCGTCGAGGTACGCCGCCATCGCCCGAAATGGAGTGCGCACATAGTCGGGCGAGATGGCGCGGATCGAGCCGGCAAGCAGCGTCACCAGCACTACGCTCACGGTGACGGCCGCCAGCGGCCGGGGCAAACGCACCAGCAGTGCTGCGATCACCAATGCGGCGGCCGGAACCGCTGCGTACAGGTTGCGCGCGAGCCACAGATCGGTGACCACGAGGCTGTACAGGAACAGTCCGATCGGCGTGGCCGCGGCGAGCGCGATCAGCAGCGGCAGCCGCGTGGACTGGCGCTCAGCCGGTCGCGTGCGCCCGTAGCGCCAGATGGCTCCGGCAATTCCGACCAGCAGGCAGATGCCGAGGGCCGCCAGCCCGACCAGCGTCGGGATGCCGCGCAGACTGGCGTAGGGGTAGCCGGGGATCACCCGGGCCACGTCCTTGAGCATGTTGGCCGCCGTGAGCGGCTCGAGGTGCTCAAAGGTCAGCAACTGCTTGCCCCTCACGTGCGGCAACCACGGGAGGTACAGGAGGATGACGAGCAGGTTGGCCAGCAGCGGGTCGCGAAGTCGGTCACGGCTCACCCAGAGCGACCAGATCGCCTGGACGGCGAGCACAAACACGCACGTGTAGTGGGTGTAGGCCGCCCCGGCGGCGGCCAGCGAGTAAACGAGCCACCAGCCGAGCGAGCGAGTGTCGAGCGCCTTCAACAGCGCCAGCGTGGACAGCGCGAGGAAGAAGGCCATCGTCGCGTACGGGCGTGCCTCGACGCCGTAATACACCGCGAACGGGCTCAGCGTCACGACCGCCGCGCCCACCAGCCCCGTGGCGCGCCCAACCGCCTGGCGCCCGAGCAGGTAGACCACGGGGACTGTCCCGGTGCTGAAGAGGATCGAGGGCAGGCGGATCCACACGCTCGGGTCGCCGAGCTTGGCCGATAGCCAGGCGAGCAGGAAGAAAAGCGGCGGAGAGTTCTCGCCCCCGGTGTACACGCCGCTCAGCAACGACGAGAAGCTGTGATGAACGACGTCGTGGTAGGTGAATACCTCGTCCTCGAGCAGGCTCTGGTGAATCTGGGTGACACGCAGCACGAAGACGACCACGGTCAGTGCCGCGACGATGATCAGGTCGGTCAGCTCCGGGCGGGCGCCGGCGGTGACCGGCGGCCCGACGCGTTCGCGCGTGCCTGCAGCGGCCAGGCTCATAGCCGGGCGGAGCTTAGAGGTTGGGAGGGGCGCGGCCATCGGACCGGCGGCGGGCGAATGCCCGCACCAGCCATAATCGCTCCCCACATGAACCTCCCCACCGCCCCAATCGCCGCCGCCGGCCTGATCGCCGGCTATGCCGTCGCCGTGGCCACCGGCTCCCGACCCCTGGGTGGCCTGGTGCTGCTCGCCTTCGCGATCGTCTGCGTCGCTGTCTGGCTCCGCCGCGACGGCCGTCGCACGGCCGCGATGCTGACCGGCGCCGGGCTCCTGGCCTTCGCGCTGTCGCACGTCCTGGGGCTGGTGATCGGCGCCTGGCCGGCGGTGCTGGTCAGCGCCGCGGCAGTCGGCGCCGTGTGCTGGCGCGTCTCGGATGCGCGGCGACTGACGCTCGCCTGACCGCGCGTGGACGAGGACGAGCTCGATTCGTACCTGGACAGCGTCCTGATCGGCGGCCGCGAGCGCAGGCAGGTCGTGATCGCCGACTACGATCCCGCCTGGCCGCACCGTTTCCTCCTCGAACGCGACCGAATCCGCGCGGCCATGGGCCGCACGGCGATCCGCATCGAGCACATCGGCTCGACCTCGGTTCCGGGGCTGGCGGCCAAGCCGATCGTCGACGTGCTCGTCACCGTGGCCGACCCTGAGGCCGAGGAGCTGATTGCCCCCGCCCTCGAGGCGGCGGGCTACGAGCTGCGCGTGCGCGAGGCTGGACATCGCATGTTTCGCACCCCGGCCCGCGACGTCCACGTCCATGTTTGGGCCGACGCCGACGGCGAGGTCGACCGCTACCTGATCTTCCGCGACCGGCTGCGCGACTCGCCCGAGCGCCGGCGGGAATACGAGCGGCTCAAGCGCGAACTGGCCCAGCGCGACTGGCCCGACATCAATCACTACGCCAACGCGAAGGGCCCGTTCATCGAGTCGGTCCTCGCCGAGGCGCAGCGAGGCTAAGCCAGCGCCGCCCGCCGGGCCCCGGGACTCACGGTGCCGATACGCCCCCGTCGTAGAGCGCCGTCTGGTCGATCGCGGTGAAGGCCGTGTGCCCGGTGAGACCCAGCGCGACGTCGATGTCGGCTCTCATCACCCGGAGAATGTGGCGAACGCCGGCCTCGCCGCGCGCGGCGACGGCCCACGCCCACGCCCGTCCGACGAGCACGGCCTGGGCGCCGAGTGCAGCCAGCTTGACCACATCGAGCCCCGTGCGCACGCCGCCATCGGCCAGCACCGGGACCTGACCGCCGATGGCGGCGACGACGTCGGGAAGCGCGCGTGCCGTCGAGGGCACCGAGTCGAGCTGGCGCCCCCCGTGGTTGGAGACGATCACGCCGTCAACCCCGGCGTCGACCGCCCTCCGGCCGTCCTCGGGGTCAAGCACCCCCTTGACGACGAGACGGCCGGACCAGTTACGCCGCACCCACGCGATGTCGTCCCAGGTCACGCTGGGATCGAACTGGGAATCGACCCACTTGCGAAACGCGGCCGGGGTGCGCGCGTCCGGGACCGCCTTCTCGAGATTGCCGAAGGTCAGCGGCTTTCCCGCCACCGGAACGTCCCGCACCCAGTGCGGATGCGAGACGAGGTCGGCCCCGCGGAGCAGCTTCGCCCACAGCGGCGAGTCACCGACCACCGAGTTGCGCGTGTCGCGATGACGCGCGCCGGTGACCGCGAGGTCGATGGTCAGAATGAGGACCGGGGAGCCGACGGCCTGCGCGCGCGCCATCAGCTGCTCGGCGTAGCCGCGATCGCGCATCACGTAGAGCTGGAACCAGGGCGGGACCGAGGTCGCGCGGGCGACCTCCTCGATGCTGCAGATCGACACCGTCGATTCCACGAACGGCACGCCCGCCGCCTCGGCCGCCCGTGCCGCCTGCACCTCCGCGCGGCGGGCGAACATGCCGCCCAACCCGACCGGTCCCAGGATCACGGGAATGTCCAGCTTCCGTCCAAGGACCTCCACGGACGGATCGCGGGTCGAGACGTCGCGCATCACGAGCTGCCTGAGCAGCACGCGCTCGAGATCGGCCACGTTCGCTCGCAGCGTCGACTCTTCATACGCCCCGCCGTCGATGTAGTCGAACAGCTGGCGCGGAAGCCGGCGACGAGCGAGCTCCCGGTAGTCGAGGATCGTCGCCGGCACCAGGCCGAGAGGTCGATCGGCGTGAAAGCGCACGACGCGAGCCTAACGAAGGCCGCCGGGTCCCGATCGGCCGGCTCGGTAGCGTGTTGATCGTGGCGCAATTTCACTGGGATCCGGCGAGCTATCTGTCGCTCATGCACGAGGAGGTGCCCGACTACGAGCAGCTCCAGAACGAGACGGCGGCCGCGGTCGGGACCGGGGCGCAGCGAGTGCTCGAACTCGGCACCGGCACCGGGGAGACCGCGCGGCGGGTGCTGGCCGCCAATCCGACGGCACGCCTGATCGGTCTCGACGCCAGCAGCGAGATGCTCGCGTGGGCCCGCAGCACGCTGCCGGCCGAGCGGGTTGAGCTCCTCGAGGGCCGCCTCGAGGACGCGCTGCCGGCCGGACCGTTCGACGTCGTTGTCTCCGCACTGGCCATCCATCACCTCGACGCCGCGGGCAAGGCCGATCTGTTCGCTCGCGTGTCCGGAGTCCTTGCGCCCGGGGGTCACGCGGTCATCGCCGACGTCATCCTCCCCACGGATCCAGCCGATGCGGTGACGCCGATCGATGACGGCTACGACATGCCGAGCCCCATCGCCGACCAGCTTGCCTGGTTGGAGAACGCCGGACTAAAGGCGCGCGTGAGCTGGAGCCGGCGTGACCTCGCCGTGCTGGTCGGTCAGTCGCCGACCGGCGATTGACCTGCCTCAGCCGGTGGCGGTATCAGCCTTGAGCGCGGCGCACACCGCGCGCATGCTGGGCAGCGAATGGATCGCTCGCACGTGCCAGCCGAGCCCGTCGGGCTTGAACAGGACGATCGGCTTGCCGCTGTGGATCGAGCGCCCCGGCTTGTAGCCGACATTGCCCACGTTCAGGCCGACCTCCCACGCCAGCGTGCTCTGGAAGCCCACGACCGACACGGGCTGGCCGCAGGCGAGGATCTTCCCGGGCCCACCGTCACGGTCGATCACGTCGTGCAGGCGATCGATCTGCGTGCCGGCCTGCCGGCGCTGGTTGACCTCGTCGCGAGCCACGCGCGCCCGATCGCGACCGGCGGGGAGCAGGCTGCCCAGGAGGATCAGCACCAGTGCGGTGCCCGCCCAGCGGAGCGGAGGGCTGCCCTCGGGAGCCAGCGCGAGCAGGCGTCCGACGCCGGTGCCGGCTATCACCACCATCACCGCCGCCGGCTCGATCAGATAGCGCGCCACCCCCGACCAGCCGTGCAGCGCCAACGCGATCTCGATCACCACCCAGGTGACGGCGGCGATGGCCATGACGAGCAGCGCGCGCTGGCGGCGCGCGATCGCGAACCCGAGCCCGACCAACGCCGCGAGCCACATCGGCAGCTCATAGAGGCCGAAGAAGCGGCCGATGACCCCGGTGATCTTGTTTCCATGGATGACGTTCACCGAGTTCAGAGCCAGATCCCCGGCCCGGAACCAGCTCTTGGCCGTCAGCGCCGAGACCCCGAACCACAGCGCCGGGATGAGCACGAACCCACCCACCACGAACGCCCGTGCCTCGGGGCGCGCGCGCCACGCCCACACGCCGTAGAGGCCCGTGAACAGCCACGCCTCCGGCCGCCCGAGTGACGCCAGCACCAGCATCGAGAAGGCGAGCCGAGGCCGGTCCGAGAGATGAAAGTCGATCGCCGCCAGGCACAGCGACAGAACCATCAGATCCGAGTTGGAGATGAGGATCAGGCGCCAGTACAGGCTGATCCCCAGCAGTCCCAACCCGGCGAAGGCTCCGGCCACGTACGGCGCGTAGCCACGCCCGGGACAGGGCCCCGTGAGCCGAAAGGCAAGGCGAGCCGCGAACACGGACCCGGCCAGGGCCCCGGCCACCGCGGTGACCATCCACAGAAACGGCTGTCCGCTTCCGGCCAGCGCGTAGGGGAAGGTGAAGATGAAGGTCAGCGGCTTCCACGACGGAGCACCGTCGGTGTTGAGGTTGCCGTGCAGTGCCTGGCGGCCCCACACCAGCCATCCGTACGCGTCGTACTCGGGACGCATCCGGGTCAGGACGACGAACAGGATCGAGACGATCAGAAGGACGACCGCGACCACCCACCACACATGCCTCGAGAGCAGATCGCGAAGCGGCCCTCGGGTGCGCGCGCGCGACGCGCTTGCCGCGTGGCCGCCGGGAGGCGCTGAGATCGTCGTATCTGTCACCCGAGGCGGCGACGCTAACACAAGCCTCGGGCGCCCGACTCCAGCGCTCGCCGCTCAAATCAGGTTTGCCGGACTGCCGCAGAGGGCTGGCCAAACGGGCTGTCCGCCCTGAGCCGATCGCAGGCCGCGCGATCGCGGGACAACATGTGAATCGGGCGGACCTCCCAGCCGAGGTCGTGGGGCTTGAATAGCACGATCGGTTCGCCCTGCTGGATCGCCTTACCGGGCTTGTGGCCGACGTATCCCACGTTCATGCCGAGGTCGAAGGCGAGCGTGCTCTGGTAACCGACCAGCGAGGTCGGCTGGCCGCAGGCACGGATCCGCGCAGCGCCTCCGACCTCGTCGATCAGGTCCTCCAGGCGGCCGATCAGGATGCCCGCGTGGCGGCGCTGATCGATGGCCGCGCGGGCAACGCTGATCCGATCGTGAACCACCGGGACCAGCGCGGCGAGCAAAACCACCACCGGCACCACCCCGGCCCAGCGCAGCGGCGCGGCGGGTGCGGGGACGGCGGCGATCAGGCGAGCCGCGCCGGTGGCGGCGATCACCACCAGCACGGCTGCCGGCTCCAGCAGGTAGCGGGCCTGCGCCGGCCAGCCGTGGAAGGCGAAGGCGATCTCAACCGCCACCCAGGTGACGGCGGCCGCCGCGAGCACCAGCACGGCTCGATCGCGGCGGACGATCGCGAACCCCAGCCCGACGGCGGCGGCCAGTTTCATCGGCAGTTCGTACAGCCCGCCGAAGCGATCGACCACGCCGGAGATCGCGTCCCCCCGCAGCGCCGTCGAATTGTTGAGGGCGAGATCTCCCGCGTGCAGCCAGCTCTTCGCGGTGAGCGCGGAGATGCCGAACCACAGCGCCGGCACCAGCGCGAGCCCGGCCACGACAAGGGCCCGGGCCCCGGGATCCGCGCGCCAGACCCAGACGCCGTACAGGCCGGTGAACAGCCACGCCTCGGGCCGGCCCAGGGCCGCCAGCACGAGCGCCACGAGGGCCAGCCGCCGCCGTCCGTGGAGGTGGCAGTCGATCGCGGCCAGGCACAGCGCGACGATCATCGGGTCCGAGCTGGAGATCAGGATCTGTGGCCAGTAGCCGCCGATGCCCAGCACGCCAAGGGCTGCGAACGCGGCCGCGATGAAGGGCGCGTAGGGCCGGCCGGGGCAGGGACCGCTCAGGCGAAAGGCAATCCGGGCGGCAAACACGGATGCGCTCAGTGCTGCCGCCACCGCCGTGAGCATCCACAGCCACGGTTGGGCGCTCCCGGCCAGGGCGTAGGGGAACGTGAACAGGAAGGTCAGCGGCTTCCACGACGGCGCGCCGTTGGTGTTGAGATTCCCGTGCAGCGCCTGCTGACCCCAGACCAGCCACCCGTAGGCGTCGTACTCGGGTTGCATCCGCGTCCAGGCGACGAACGCGATCGAGACGACGGCCAACCCAAGCGCCACCGCCCACCCGCCATACCGCTTCAGCATGGTTGCGTCGCTCACGTTCCCGAGCGACGCTAGGCCCCGTGTATGAGGCGTACGTGAGTTGAGCTTAGGCCGGCGTGACGGGATCTCCGACGCGGATCACGCCCGGACCGAGGATGTCGGCGCGCAGACCTCCGCGATGGACGAAACCCCGGAGCACGCCCGGCTGCGTGAGGCGTTGCCAGTGGGCACACGGCTCACACAGCCGCTGCCCGTAGCACTCGAGCTCGCCGACCCGGAAATACCGACCGACGAGGTCGTTGAGCGAGATTCCCTGGGTGACGACGTTGCGCCGCGCCTGCGCGGGCGCAAGCAGGCCGCCGTCGGCCAGGTGCACGCTGGCCAGCGCCTCCGACTCGACCAGCGTCAGGGCCGAGCCGCGAGAATGTCCATCGGAGAAGGTTCCCGCCCCCGCGCCATACCGATCGCCGACGAGGCCATCCGCGGAAGCGCGCGCCTCGCTCACCGACTCCATCGTGGCGGTGGCGCTGGCCGCCACGTAGATGCCTTCGACCCGACCGATGCCGAGTCGCTGCGACGCCGGCAGTCGCGAGGGCACGACCTCGAGCGACGACACCACGTAGCCGGCCTGCACGACGTCCTCGGTTTGCACCGGGAGGCCGGCTGGATCGAACACCGGACCCGACGGAACGCCGAACATCACCACCCAGCGTGCCGGGCGACCGATCGCGGCGATCCAGAAGCCCGGCCAGCTGAACGCCGCGGGGTCGGCGATCGGAACCAGACCCAGGCCCTGAGCCGCCAGCCACACCCGCCAGCCCGACCTCGGGTCCTCGGCCGGCGGCACCGGCAGCTCACCCACGTCCCGCTCGAGCTGGTAGGCCAGACATGCCGCGAAGGCGGGGTTTCCCAGGTCCTCCGGCGTGTGAGTCACGTCATGCATTTCAGCAGGGAGAGCACGGGGTCCGCAAACGGACCACGCCAGCCGTTTTTTGGCCGCCCCGGTCAGGTACGCCTGATGTAGAGGAGGAGTGCCATGCCACCAGCATCCGCCCAACGCCAGAGGCCGCGCCTCAGAGCCCGCCGCGCCACCGGCGTGGCGCTGAGCGACGGCCTCGGCCACATTGGTGGCGCACTCGCGCCGCTGATCGTGCTGGGCGCCAACTCGGCGTGGGGTTTCTCGTCATCGTTCGTGGTCATGGCGATCAGCGGCCTTGTCGCCGGTGCCCTGATCCTGATGGGCATCCGGGCCACCGGCCGTTCGCTCGAGACTGCCACGGCCACCGCCGACTCGCGCTACAGCGGGTTGAAGCAGCCGTAGATCGTGTACAGCGGGTTGACGACGTTCTTGCCATTCGCATCGCGCATCAGCTGCTGCCCGATGAACGCCGGCGGTGATTGCGCCTTGTAGCAACCGTTTGACTGCACGCTGAGGTCGTAGCTGACCGCGGTCGGCTCCGGCGGCAGCGTGCCCTGGGTGGGAATCAGCACGTTGATCGTGCAGATCCAGTCGCCGGGCCCACGCGGTCCGCTCCCCCTGCGGCTGCAGGTCGGAAGCACGATGTTGAGCTTGGCCCCGGAAGCCACGGGGCGCCCGAGCTCACGCTGCTGGAGAACGGTCAGGTTCTGGAAGGTGGCGATCAGGTTGTTGCGCAGGCGAGGGCTGGTGATCCCGGCCGGACCCCAGTTGCTGGCGATGGCAAAGAAAGCGATCACTGCGGCAATCGCCACCGAGGCGCGCACCGGGACCACCCAGCCCTGACGCCGGCTCACCGGGGCGCCGGCGAAGTCGCGCCGGCGGAGGACCATCCAGGCCACGCTCAGCGATACCACGATCCATATGACGCTGACCAGCACCCCGATCAGCAGCGGGCCGTAATACGCATGGGAGGTGAGCAGCGCGGTCCAGCCGGTGAAAGCCGAGCCGACGAGCAGCATGTGCGCCCACACCCCGGTACCGACGAGGAGCAGCAGCTGCGTGGCCAGCGCGACCAGGGCGGGGCCGATAACGCCGACGATGCCGTTGCGGGTGGACACCGAAAACAGCACGGCGAGGCTGGTGAAGGCCAGCGCCGGGAAGATGCACAGTAGCCAGCTGATGAGGACCAGAAAGGCGACGCGACCCGGTGACAGCAGGATTCCGCTGAGGCTGACCAGCGAGTGGCTGCCGACGAGAATCACGCCGGCCAGCAGGCTGGCCACGGCGGTCAGGACGACCAGTCCGATCACGAACGTGAACGCCGCCAGCACCTTGCCCACGAAAACGTCACGGCGCGTGCAGGATCGGGTGAGGACGAGCTTCCAGGTGCCGTAGCGATCCTCGGACGAGAACAGATCGCCGGCAACGATCCCGGCGATCACCGGGAATCCCCAGGCACCCGAGAAGCTCAGCACGACGAGCGAGAGTGCGTAGCCCGAGGAGTGGACCCACACGCCGTACAGCGTGTCGGACGGGGTGCCGCTCTGGATCTTGAGGATCGCCCCGAACAGGAACGGAGCCAGCACGCAGACCAACGCCAGCAGCCGGACCGCCAGCTGCGAGGCGAGCTTGCGCCGCTCGACCCGGTACACGTTCCATGCGCCTCCGGCCCGGCGGGCCGGTGCACGGAACGCCGCTGCGCCCGCGGGCGATATGCCGGTGGCACTCATGACTGGGCCAGCACGCGCTCGGCCAGCTCAGTCGGTTGGCCGGGTTCGGCGTCGGGCTCGGCCGTGAGGGCGAAGAACATCGACTCGAGGGGACTGACGAGCAGCTCCAGGCGCCGGATCGCCACGCCGGACCGGCCCAGGGTGAGGACGAAGTCGTCGAGACTGTCGCGCGCGACCCGGACCGCGAGGCCTCCGCCGCGCGCCGTCACGGCATCGATCCCGGGCTCGCTCCGGGCAATCTCGAGGGCGCGGTGGTCATCGCTGGTCCCAAGCGCGTACGCGGATGCCGGGGCGGCGGCGCGCAACTCTGGCGCCGTCCCCTCCCACACCACGGTGCCGCGCCGGAGCACGGTGAAGCTGTCGCACACGTCCTCGACCTCGGCGATCTGATGGCTGCTCAGCAGCACCGCGGACCCGTCGGCCGACAGGCGCCGGACGAGTTCGCCCATCTCCCGCACGCCGCCGGGATCGAGGCCGGCGGAGGGCTCGTCGAGCAGCAGCAGCCTGGGCGCCCGCAGGAGCGCCGCGGCGATGCCCAGGCGCTGCTTCATGCCGGTCGAGTAACCGCTCAGGCGATCGCCGCCGCGCTTGGCCAGTCCGACTCGTTCCAGCGCGTCATCGATCCGGGCATGAGCTCCAGGCCCGTCCAGCTCGGCCATGAGCTCGAGGTTGGTGCGGCCTGACAGGTATGGATAGAAGCTCGGATCCTCGACGAACCCGGCCACCCCCGCGAGCGCAGTGGGATCCGACAGCGGGCGCCCGAACAGCGTCACATCACCGGCATCGGCGGCCACCAGCCCGAACAGGATCCGCAGCAGTGTCGTCTTGCCGGCCCCGTTGGGACCGAGCAACCCGCGCACTTCGCCTTCATCGACCTGCAGGCCCACACCGTCGAGCGCACACGTCGACTCAAAGCGCTTGACGACCCCGCTTGCGCTGACCGCCGCCACGACCCGGACCATACCGGGTCGCGGGCGGCTACGAGGCCGCCGCGGACAACCCCACCAGCTCGACCGCCGCGGTGAGCTGGTCCTGCTCGGCCGCGGTGAGCGGCAGCCTCGGTGGCCGGGTCGCCCCGCCGGGGAGACCGATCTGATCCAGGGCCGCCTTGAAGTACTGGACGAGCTTCGGCGTCATGTCAAACCGGGCCAGTGGGAGCATGCGCCGGTAGAGCTCGCGGGCGGGGTCCAGCTCGCCGCGCGCAATCAGCTCGTACAGCTCGACGCAGGCGGCCGGCGCCACGTCGGCGACGCCCGACACCCAGCCCGAGGCCCCGACGCACAGTCCCTCGAGCGCCCAGTCGTCGCCACCGACGAGCACGTCGAGGTGGGCTCGGCCATCGTGGAGGATCGCCGGGATCCTGCGCACGTCCCCCGAGCATTCCTTCACCGCGACGATGCTGCTCACCTCGGCGGCCAGCCCGACGATCCTGTCGGCCGTGACGTCATACCCGACCGCCGAAGGGTTGTTGTAGAGCATCACGGGAAGATCGGCGGCAGCGGCAACCGTGCTGAAGTACGCGTACAGCTCGGCGTCGTCGCAGCGGTAGATCAGCGGCGGCACGACCATCATCGCCGAAACCCCTGCTCGCGTGGCGTCGGCGACGTAGTCGGTGGCGATCACCGGGGTCTGAGCCGCGATTCCGGCGATCACCGGCACCCGCCCGCCGGCGGTGCCGACGATCGTCCGCAGCACCTCGGTGCGCTCGGCACGGCTCAAGCTGCCCGACTCTCCCATCGTCCCGTTGCCCACGATTGCGTGCACCCCGGCCTCGACCACGTACTCGACATTGCGCGCCAGGCCCTCGTGGTCGATTTGGCCATCGGCACCGAAGGGCGTCGTGATGGCGGGAATGATTCCGTGAAAGCCCATGCTCTCCACCTCTCGTTGCTGGTTGGAGCTCCACCAGCCGGCGTACGCTGCTAGATAGGAGTTATGAACAAGTGTTACCAGGGCGATGGACACGGCTGAGCCCTCGTCGCGCACATTTACGGCCGTCGACTCGCACACCGAGGGCATGCCTACTCGGGTGATCACCGACGGCGTCGGCACCCTGCCGGGCGCCACGATGCTCGAGCGCAAGCTGCGCTTCGAGCGCGAGCAGGACGGAATCCGTCGGCTGCTCATGAACGAGCCGCGGGGCCACGCGGCGATGTCCGGGGCGATCCTCCAGCCGCCGTGTCGCGAGGACGCCGACTGGGGAGTCGTGTTCATCGAGGTCAGCGGCTGCCTGCCGATGTGCGGCCACGGAACCATCGGCGTGGCCACGGTGCTGGTCGAGATGGGCATGGTCGACGTCACCGAGCCCGAGACCGTCGTGCGCCTCGACGTCCCGGCGGGGCTGGTGCAGGCCCGCGTCCGCGTGCAGGACGGCAAGGCCAAGTCGGTCAGCCTGCGCAACGTGCCGGCGTTCGTCCACGAGGTCGGGGCGACGGTCAACGGCGTCGGCTACGACATGGCCTTCGGCGGCAACTTCTACGCGATCGCCGACGCCGCCTCGGCCGGGCTCACGGTGGCCCCGGAACACGCCGACGAGCTGATCTCCGCCGGGCTCAAGCTGATGGCCGCCGTGCCGACCCCGGTCCACCCCGAGGATCCCGACATTCGCGGGTGCCGGCATGTGATCTGGACGGCTCCGCCCAGCGACGGAGCCGACGCTCGCGGCGCGACAGCGATCCATCCCGGGTGGATCGACCGCTCGCCGTGCGGGACCGGGACCAGCGCGCGGATGGCGACGCTGTGGAGTCGTGGGGCGCTGCCGCTCGGCACCCCCTTCGTCCACGAATCGCTGATCGGCACGCGCTTCACCGGTCGGCTGCTCGAGGAGGTCACGGTGGGCGACCGGCCGGCGGTGGTCCCGGAGATCACCGGGCGGGCGTGGATAACCGGGACGGCCGAGTACCGGCTCGATCCGGATGACCCGTTTCCGGAAGGGTTCAGGATCTCTGGTTCCTGACGCGATCGTGGTCGGCGCCGGGATCTGCGGCGCCTCGGCGGCGTTCTACCTGCGCGAGCGCGGGCTCGAGGTCATGTTGCTCGATCGGTCGGGCGTCGCGGCGGGATCGACGGGACGGGGCGAGGGCAACGTCCTCGTGGCCGACAAGCGGCCCGGACCCGAACGCGACCTGGCCGTGCTGGGCCGAGCGCTGTGGAACGAGCTGGGGGAGCGCTTTCCAGGCGCACGCGTAACGGTCAAGGGCGCGCTGGTCATCGACCCCGGCGACCCGGGCGAGGTCTCGGCGCTCGAGCCGGCGCTGGCCCCCGGCACGCGCGTCCTCCACGAGCCAGAGGACCTCCAGGTCGACGCCGCCGGGCTGTCCCGAGCGCTGGCCGCCTCGGTGCCGGCTCGCTTTGGCGACCAGGTGGTGACGGTGCAGCGGCACGGGGTCCTCCTGGGCAACGGTGAGCGGCTGGGCTGCGATCACGTCGTGGTGGCAACCGGGGCGTGGGCGGCCGAGCTGACGCCCCTGCCGGTCAGGCCGCGCAAGGGCCAGCTGGTCGCCCTGGCGGCGCCGCCCCACCTGATCCGACACAAGCTGATCGAAGCCTCGTACCGAGAAGCGGCCGCCGGAGCCAGCCCGGCGCTGGCGATCGCCAGCGTGATCGAGCAGACGCTCGACGGCGACGAGGTGCTGGTGGGCTCCAGCCGCGAGAGCGTCGGCTTCGATCCAACCGTGTGCGACGATGTCTCACGCGCCATGCTCGAACGCGCGGCCATGTTCATCCCGGCCCTGCGCGACCTGCCGGTGCGGCGGGCCTGGTGCGGGTTTCGGCCCTGGCTGCCCGACAGCCTGCCGGCCATCGGCGCCTGGGATGACAGCCTGTGGACGACCACGGGTCACGAGGGGTCGGGCGTCGGGCTCGGCCCGGTTTCGGGTCTTCTCCTGGCGCAGCTGATGACCGGCGAGACGCCGGTCTACGACCCTGCGCCCTTCGATCCGCGACGCTTCCTCGGCTAGCCCGAACGCCCGCGCCTGAGCAGGGCCCGGATGTCGGCCAGGGGCCCGAGATGGGTCAGCTTCTCCGGGTTGACGATCGAATTCACGCCGCGGATCTGCCCCTCGGCGATCTCGAGCGACCAGACACCGATCAGCCGATCGTCCCCGTCGAGAAGCAGCGCACCCGGGGTTCCGTTGACCTCGGCCGGACGTATCGATGCTCCGGGCACCCGACTGGCCACCTTGGTCCAGTTGACCAGCGTGCGGGCGACGCGGTTGCGCCCGTGGAGCGCACGGGCCAGCGCCGGCACCTTGCCGCCACCATCCCCGGTCAGCACGACGTCGTGGGCGAGCAGCGACTCGAGGCCGCTGAGGTCGCCGTCCTGCACCGCCGCGAAGAACCGGCGAGCCAGCTCGTCCTGTTGCTCACGACTGGTCTGGAACCGTGGCCGTCGCACCTCGAGGTGGCGCCGGGCTCGCGTGGCCAGCTGCCTGACGTTGGCCTCCTTCTTGCCCACGATTCCGGCGATGTCGTCGTAGTCGTAGTCGAACACGTCGCGCAGCAACAAAACGGCGCGCTGCTCGGGCGACAGGCTCTCCAGCAGCACGAGCATCGCCATCGACAACGAATCGGCCATCTCGGCGTGGCGTGCCGGGTCGTCCTCGCTGTCGGTGATGATCGGCTCCGGAAGCCAGTCGCCGACGTAGCGTTCCCGCCGTGCCCGCGCCGAACGCAGCTCGTCGATGGCCAGCCGCGTGGTCACGGTGGCGACGAATGCCCGCGGAGACTCGAGCCGGCCGGACTCGAGCGCCCGGTGAACTCGCAACAGCGCTTCCTGGACCACGTCCTCGGCCTCGGTCACGCTGCCGAGCATCCGGTAGGCGATGGCGAACGACGTCGGGCGCAGTTCGTTGAGCAGCGCGTCCTCTTGCGCCGAGGTCATGACGCGAACCCCTGCCGCCAGCTCGGATGGGTCGGCTGCCAGCCCAGCTCGCGCTTGGCCTTGCCATTGGAGGCCCCGCGGATGTCGGTCATCATCACCGTGACGGCCTCGCCGGCCATCAGCTGCCCAACGAAGCGCGGCACGCGCCACGGCTTCGGTGCGTCGATCGACTCGGCCAGCGCAGGCAGCCAGTCCCTGACCGGCGCCGGGTCGTCGTCGACGACGTTGTAGATGCCGCGTCGGCCGTGCTCGATCGCCGCCACCGTGGCCTTCGCGGCGTCGGCGATGTGCACGAACGACCACACGCCAAGGCCGCTGCCGACCACCGGGAACTTGCGCTTGCGCACCATCTCGAACTGCTCGCCACCGGGCGAAAGCGATGTCCCCGGCCCGTAGAAGGCGCCGTACCGCAGAACGATGCCCTCCGTCCAGTCGGCTCGGACGACCGCCTGCTCAAGGTGACGGATCGCCGCCATCGACTCTCGCATCTCGCGCGCCGGCATCGGGTCGAGTGGGTCGTCCTCGCACTTGACCGCTCCGCCGGTGCGCGCGTACGGCCAGCTCGCGTAGCTCTGGGCCACGAACCGGGAGACATGCGCCGCGCGGGCCGCGGATAGCAGGTGGTCGGTTCCTTCGGTGCGCAGGCGATTGGTGAGCGCGAAACTGCGGTCGAAGTGGCGCATATCGCGCGTGCTGATCGAGGTCAGCTCATGGACGATCACATCGGGTTGGACTTGCGCCACTGCTGCCGCGACCTGATCGGCGTCGAGCGCGTCGGCGACCACCGGGGTCGCCCCAAGCCCGCTCAGGATCTTGCGCTTACCGTCGCTGCGGGTCATGCCCACCACCTCGTACCCCGCGGCGATCAACTGGGGGACCAACTGCTTGCCTATCGCTCCGGCTGCGCCGGCGACAAAGACCTTCATTTCTCGCTCCTTTCATCAAATCTGAAAGGTTCTGACGAGGTAGCTACCCCTGCTGTGACAGTTCCTGTACGGATCTTGTCGGGCGCGAGCCGGCTCCGGGCGCGCCGGGTCCCGTCAGTCCCGATTCAGCAGGTCGCGCACGATCAGGTTGGCGGAGGTGGGAGAGCCCTTGACGAAGCCGAAGAACGGCCCGAAGTCCCGGGTCGCCGAGTAGCCGGTGAGGTAGAGCCCGTCGAGAGTCGTCTGGAAGGACTCGTCGAGGACGGGGAAGCCGCCGGTGCGCTGCACCCGGTCGATCACGCCGCTCAGGTACGGCACGTTGGCCAGATCCACGCGATACCCACAGGCGATCACGATCCGGTCGACGGTCAGCGAGTGGGAGTTGGACAGCTCGACCCGGGTTGGCCCGTCGCCGTCAGTGACGACCGCCGTGACCTCGGTGCCGGGCCAGCGGGTGATGCATTCGGGTGGGAGCCGTGGGGTCAGCCAATACTCGAGCGTCAGGCGGCCCACCTCCCAGAACTGCTCCTCGACGGCATCGCGCTCGGCCTGCGGCAGGTTGCGCCAGTAGCCGGGGATGGCCAGCGTCTGGTCGACGTGACGGTCGATGAACCGCCAGCTCACGCGCTCAAAGCGCGGCACGTCGTGGCGGTGGACGACGTCGATGCTGGCCGCTCCGCACTCGGCGATCAGCGCGGCCCACTCATAGGCGCTCTGCCGGCCGCCCACGATCAGCACGCGGGCCCCGGCCATATCGTCGAACCGCACCAGCTCACATGTGTGGGTTCCGCACCCGGGCCCCAGCTCGGCCGCCCAATCAGGGCTGTTCATGTAGTGGGCGATGCCCGGAGCGGCCACCACGACCTCGGCGCGGACCCGCTCGCCGCTCTGAAGGGTGGCCTCAAACTGGCCATCGTCTTTGACCAGCGCCGCGACGAGGTCCTCCCGGACCTCCACGCGTTTGGTGGCGCGAAACCAGTCCGCGTAATCGAGAAACACGCCGACCGGGATCGGATCGACCTCGTCGAGCCGGATCCGACGCTCTTCGAGGTAAGCCTCAAGCGTGTGGATGCCCGCCCCGTCGAGGTGCCAATCCGGTCCCGAGCGCAGGAACATCCCGGCGGGCATGTTGTCCCGCCAGAAGCCCATGGGCCGGCCAACCACCACTGTCCCGATTCCGCGCTCGCGGGCCAGCGCTGCGGTCGAAAGCGCGTAGGGGCCGGCGCCGATCACCAACAACTGCGTGTCCGTCATTCTGCTCCGCCCTCGTCACCACTTGCCGACGGCCGATCGCCGTCAACCTTACACCCGGCGGATGAGCCTGCCGGGGTGGGCTGCGTCACGACGACGACTAGATCCTGCCGAGGTCGATGACGGCGGCGCTGTAGGCCGGCATCTTCACGCCGTAGGCTCCGCTCGCGCTGGGATTCACCGTGATCCGCTTGATGTGACCGTGCCAGCGTCCATCTGACCCGATCGACTGGCCGGCAAAGGTGACGCCCGACCTGGAGGTCAACGTCGGGGCGAGGAGTCGGCGAATCTGAGCGGGATGCTGGCCGGCCCCGACCTCGAGACGAGCGCTGAGATCGGTGGAGCCCTTGTTGATCAGCAGCACGCGCAGCCCGTGGTTCGAGCGTACGGCCCATGCCTTCAGCGCCACCTGCTGCGGCGAGCTCTGGACATCCGTCTGCTCGAGGACGGCGTGAGGCCCGAGCATATTCGTGAACACGGCGAGGCCGTAGAACTCGGGCAGCGGCACGACGCCGTGGGAGTCGAACTGGAACGGAGCGTTGGCGTAGGTCGGGCGGATGTGCCAGTTGACCCCGTCCACGCCCGCCCGGAGCATCTCGAACAAGGCGTCCGGAGCCCACAGGGACGTGGAGAACGACTCGGCCAGGTGCTTGCGCCCACCGCAGGTGACCGAGTTCATCTCGGTCACGCGCATCTCGAGGCGCTGCTGCTGGGCGAAGGCGATGTCGTTGCCCAGCGTGTTGGCCAGGCCCTTGGTGTAGCGGTTTGACAGGAACGCGGCCGGGGTCGGCGGATGCCCGGCCCGGTTGCACGTCGCGGTGGCGTAGCGGTGGAACGACAGCGCGCTCGGCGAGAGGGAGCCGAGGTTGACCAGAGCCTCGGGCCAGGCGAGGCTCGGGAAGGTCAGCTCCGGCGCTGTCAGCGGCATTCCGGGCACCGCCTTCAGGACCGCGCGGGCGTACTGGCGGTACTCATCGCGATACTGGTCGATCGCGTAGTGGCGGGTCCAGTGGCGCGGCGTCGAGCGGATCGTGCTCGGAGCACGCTCCTTCTCGAGCCATGATTCGTGGCGGTACAGGTCGGGTTCGTTTCCGAGCGCGAAGCCGACCAGTCGCCCGTGCAGCGCCTTCTTGGCCGCAGTCGCGAAGGCGGCCTCCATCTTGGGAGAGTGGACGGCCATGTTCAGGTCGAGCTCCACGCGGAGGTTGTCGCGGCGGGCGAGCTTGGCCAGACGATCCATCCACGCCGGGTCGAGGTCCCGTACCCAGCGGGGTTGACCGGTGGTTGGCGTGTCCCAGAACACCTCGTCCGCCGAGCGTCCGCCCAGCCGGAGAGGCATCCGCGAGCCGTTGAGCGGCGCCAGGTGGGAGATCATGAGGTTGAAGAGGGGCTCCTCGGCCTCGTACTTGGCCAGTTCCTTGTCCTCGATCGAGAGTCCGAAGAACGAGCGCGGGATCGATCGGCTCTGTCCGGTCAGCGTGACCACGGCGACCGGCGTCGTACTCCCGCTGGCCGTTGACGCACCCGCGGCGACGGCCAGCCAGGCTGCGCACGCGAGGGCTATCGCGCCCAGCGCAATGGCAGTCCCCCGAGTCCGCGCCAGGCGTGTCACCGCGCCAAAGCTAGCGAAACTCAGCTTTTGGCAGCGTTGCCGAGCTCCGGACGACTTGATAAGACTGCGCGCCATCCGCTCGCTCGATCAAGGGACCGCGCGCGTTCGGGCGGCCCCTGACTGGAGGTCATGATGTCCGAGAAACCACGTCGCCGCCCATCGGCCGCGCCTGTCGTTGCCGTAATCGCACTGGTGGTCGCGCTCACCGGCACCGCGGTTGCCGGGCCCGTGGCCAGCCTCGCCAACAAGCTGATTGACGGCTCGTCGATCAAGAAGCACAGCATCCCGGCCAACCGGCTGGAGGACCACAGCATCACCGCCGAGCAGCTCAAGGCGTCGAAACTCGGAACGCTCCCTCACGCGAAGCTCGCCGACACCGCGGCCAACGCGGCCAAGCTCGGCGGCGCTCCTCCGAGCGCGTATCTACCGGCCTCGAAGCTGATCCATTGGAACCTCGCCATCAACAAGGGCCGAGCCGTGCTGTTCCCGCTCGGCCCGATGACGCTCACGGCGTCGTGCGCCGCTGACGGCGTCAACACCAAGGCCGAACTCGACCTCAAGACGAGCGAGACCGGCAGCGTCATGTCGACCAACCCCGACTCGCTGCCCGGTGCCTTCACGACGATGACGGCGGGAGTGTCTTACCCAATCGTCGAGGAGGACTCGGCCACGGCTGATGACGGCAACTCTGCCGCGCTGGTGGCATTTGACCCGCAGAAGAAGCTGGCCGTGTTCTCGACCGCACAAACCATCGGCCTGGCTATCAACACCCCGGGCGCCAATTGCCGCTTCTTCGGCTACCTCGTCAACGATGCCTGAGTCGCGGGTGTCTTTCTAGCCGTCCAGCAAGCCGAGGGCGTGGGCGCGCGTGGTCGCGTCCACGCGCCGCTTGGCGCGCAGCTTGCGCAGGATGTTGGACACGTGAACCCCCGCGGTGCTGGTGCTGATGAACAGCGATGTGGCGATCTCGCGGTTGGTCTGGCCCTGACTCAGCAGCTCGAGGACGGCCATCTCGCGTGGTGTGAGGATCGGAGCCAGACCGCCCCCGGCGGCCGCCTCGTCCGCGCTCCGCCCCCGGTCGATCGCCGCCACCGCATCGTCGATCGCCTGGCCCAGCGGTTGGCCGCGACCCTCGTTCCAGGCTCTGGCGAATCCACTGGTGCCGAGCCGGCGGCGCAGCCGCGCCACGGCGGCCTCGCGATCGGGGCGCTCGACGGGGGCAACCGGGGCGCCGATCTGGTCGCGCAGCGCCTCGGCGCATCCCAGGAGCCGCGTGGCAAGGGTGTCGTCCTCGCGCTCGAGGCCCGCCCCGGCGATCTCCTCGAGCACGCTGGCGATCCGCCACCGGTCGCCCAGTTGCTGGTGAACGAGCAGGGCGTCGCGAAGCATGATCTGCGGATCGGTGTCCGATCGCCGGGTCAGTCGCGCCACGATCGCCAGTTCATGGAGCGACCAAGCGACGCCCTCCTGGAACCCCAACCGGCGAGAGATCCGCAGGGCCTCGGCCAGATCGGCCTCGGCGCGGTCGAGCTCTCCGGCATAGATGGAGCCTGCGCCGAGGTTGACCAGTGTCACCGCAGTCTCGTGCAGGTTCCCGCCGGCTCGAAACTCGGCCAGCGCGTGCTGGCCTGCCTCACGAGCGGTGGCGAAGTCGCCGGCCAGCCAGCCGACGAAGGCCAGATAGCTCTCGGATGATGCGACGCCCTCGGCGTCGCCCAGCGCCCGCCAGATCTCGAGGCTGCGTCTGTGCAGGGCCTGGGACTCCTCATAGCGAGCCTGCTCGCGGGCGATCGAGCCGAGCCGCTGGAGTGCGGTCGCCGCTGCCCGGCGGTCACCGTCGGGCCCGATCAGCTCCAAGGCCAGCTCCAGGTGGCTGATCGCGACGGCATAATCGCATTGCAGGAAGCTGACCTCGCCGGCCTTCAGGAGCGCCTCGATGATGACGGGCTCATGCAGCCGCGCCGCCAGCCCCAGCGCGCGCTCGAACCACCCTCGCGCCTCGCTGTAGTAGCCGCGCTGGTACGAGAACGGCCATAGCGCGAAGGCCAGCTCGGCGGCGCGAACCGGAGCATGCTCGAACAGCCACTCGAGCGCATCGCTGATGTTGTCGTGATCGAGCTCGAGGTCCTCGAGCCACATCAGCTGATCCGGGCCCGCCAAGCCAACGCCGGCGCGCTCTCCGAGCCGGTAGTAATGGTCGGCGTGCTGGGCGCGCGCCGCGTCGAGCTCGCCGCTCTCCTCGAGCTTCTGCCTCGCGTACTGGCGCACGGTGGCCAGCAGCCGGAACCGCGGACGGCCGGGGCTGTCAACCACGTGCAGCAGCGACCGGTCAACGAGCACGCTGAGCAGGTCGAGAACGTCGCTCGGCGGAGTCTGCTCATCCGTGCACACCCGTTCGGCGGCCTCGAGCGAGAAGCTCCCGCGGAACACGCCGAGGCGCCGGAACAGGCGCTGCTCGCCGGGCTCCAGCAGGCGATGGCTCCAGTCGAGCGTGTCTCGCAACGTGCGGTGCCGTCCGGGTGCCGCCCGCCCGGCGTGGCGCAGGAAGCCGACATCGCTCTTCAGGCGTCCGGCGATCAGATCGACGTTGAGCACGGCGACGCGCGCGGCGGCGAGCTCGATGGCCAGGGGCATGCCGTCCAACCACCGGCAGATGTCGACGACCGCGTCACGCGCGCCGGGTGCGCCGGGGCGGAAGTTTGCGTTGGCCTCCCGAGCGCGCTGCATGAACAGGGTGATGGCTGCCCCCTCCTCGTCGGGACCGGCACCCTCGGTGGGCGGTAGGCCGTTTTCGACGGTCAGTCCCGGCACGCGCCACACATGCTCGCCGGGAATCCCCAGCGGTTGCCGGCTGGTCACGACAATCCGTAGAGCCGGAGCCCGCACGAGCAGGTCGACGACCAGGTCCGACGTCTGGCTGACCACCTGCTCACAGTTGTCGAGGACCAGGAGCGAGACGTCAGACAGCTGGCGGCTGATGGCCGTCACCGGCTCGCTGGTGGGCGTGCTGGGCAGCAGAGCAGTCGCCACCGCCCGCGCCACCAGATCGCCGTCGACCGTCGAGGACAGGTCGACCCACCAGGCGCCGCCGATGAAGTCGTCGCGGACCGCCTCGGCCAGAGCCAGCGCCAGCCGGGATTTGCCCGCCCCGCCCGGGCCGCACAGGGCCAACAGTCGCGTGTCCCACAGGACCGACGCCAGCTCCGCGAGCGCAGCTTCACGGCCCAGCAGCTCGGTCAGCGCGACGGGAAGGTTCCCCAGATGCGCCTCGGCATCGTCCGGACGGCCGATCAGATCGTTCGCGGCCACAGGCAAGGCAAGTGATGCGATGGGAAGAACATTTGGCGCCGACAGACGCCCCCGGTCGCGGATTCTAGTCCGGCCAGGCGCGGTCTAAAGATCGTTCGGCACTTTCCTAAACAGCACCTCAGCGGGTCGCACGCGTCGCCCGGGACAGTTGGCTTTCACCACCTCCCGCCCGACCCACCGCACTCGGCGAGCCGATCGCCAAGGTGCATCGAGCGACGGCCAGCACCCGCCGCGCCACCGGTAAGCTCCGCGATGTTGCCTCATCCGCAAAGGAGAGAGATGGGACTAGGGGACAAATTCAAGAACATCGCCAAGCAGGCGCAGGACGCCGTGGTCGAGCACAAGGATCAGCTCCACGACGCGGTCGACGGGGTGGGGGTCGCCGCCGATCGCAAGACCCGCGGCAAGCACACCGCCAAGATCGCCAAGTTCGGCCAGAAGGCCGGCGACGCGATCGACAAGATGGGCGGCGAGGACGCGCAGGACGAGGCGGCCGGCGGCGGCCAGGCTGGCTCGGCACCCGGTTCCGGGCCTGCTCCGGGCGCCTGAAAACGTGAAACTCGGTTGGGGCGAGGGCTCGAGTTTCACGTTTACGGCCGTG
Source organism: uncultured Solirubrobacterales bacterium (assembly GCA_963796885.1). Taxonomy (GTDB): domain Bacteria; phylum Actinomycetota; class Thermoleophilia; order Solirubrobacterales; family Solirubrobacteraceae; genus Palsa-465. The sequence continues at coordinate 67,891 of CAWCNP010000010.1, read as the reverse complement.
GGCGCCGTCAATGTGAAACTCGCCCGCGGTGGCGAGGCGAGTTTCACGTTTACCGGCGCCGGCCTACGCCCTCACGCCGCCGACATCTCGGTCACCTGCGTCAGCCGGAAGCTGTTGCCCGACGGGTCGCGGAAGCCCGAGTCGATGCCGTAGGGCCGCTCCTCCGGGGCCTCGGAGAACTCGACGCCGCGGCTCTTCAGCTGCTCATAGTCGGCGTAAACGTCGTCGGTGGTGAGAAAGACCGTGCCGGCGAAGCCCTTGGCCATGAGCGTCCTGACCTGCTCGGCCGTCTCGGGGTCCATCACCGGAGCGCCCGGGATCGCCATGAGGACGATCGAGAAGTCGGGCTGGCCGGCGGGGCCGACGGTCAGCCAGCGGAAGTCGCCCATCTCGGGCAGCGTGACGTCGGCGCGGACCTCCATCCCGAGCTTCGTGGTGTAGAACTCGAGCGCTTCCTCCTGGTCGTGGACCCACAGCTGTGCGTTGGCAAGCTTGAACATCGTCTCCCCTTCTCGGTCGTTGTCGTGACCGTGACGACACTAGTGCGCACTCGCCGGGCTGTCTTCTCGAAACGTGCTGCGTTGGGGACGCCCGTAGAAGCGGACCACGCAGGCGGGGACGCGCGCGTAATCGGCGGCCGGCGGGAACCGCGAGCGGTAGGCAGTCGGCGACATGCCGTAGGTCCGGCTGAAGCTGGTGGTGAACGAACCGACGCTCTGACAGCCGACCGAGAGGCAGATGTCCGTCACCGACCGGTCGGTCACGCGCAGCAGGGCCGCGGCCCGCTCGAGCCGGCGGGTGAGCAGATAGGCGTGCGGTGACTCTCCAAACGCGCGGCGGAACTCCCGACTGAAGTGCGCTCGCGACAGGCCGGCCGCGCGGGCCAGATCATCCACGTCGAGAGGCTCGAAATACCTCGCGTCGGCTAGATCCTTGGCGCGCAGGAGGTGGCGTGCGGGCGGTACAAAACCCATCGTGGTCAGCCTAGCTCCGACTGGCGCCAGTAGGATCGAGCCGCGTGACCGAGACGCAGACGATCCTCATCACCGGTTGCTCGTCCCCGCAGGGCATCGGCTTCGCGACAGCGCGGGCGCTGGCCGCGCGCGGTCATCGTGTGCACGCCACGGTTCGCGATCACGCACACGACGCCGAGCTCCGTGAAGCTCTCGAGACGCGCCTGACCATCCACGATCTGGATCTGACCAAGCCCACCACGCTGGACGCCACGATCGCGGCCGTGCTCGACACCGACGAGCGCTTGGACGTGCTCGTCAACAACGCCGGCTACGGGCTCATCGGCGGCGTCGAGCAGTTCGACCTGGACCGCGTGCGGATCAACTTCGAAGCCAATTACTTCGGAACGATGGATCTCATCCAGCGCGTGTTGCCGATCATGCGCCGACAGCAGGGCGGGCACATCGTCAACGTCTCGACGGTGTTCGCGCCCGCGCTGAGTCCCCCTGGGCTGGGGTACTACATCGCCTCCAAGGCGGCCCTGGAGACCACTTGCCAGTCGCTCGCGCTGGAGCTGGCGCCGTGGAACGTGCGCGTGACCAACTATCAACCCGGGCCGGTGATGACCAACCTCTCGCGCGAGTGGGGAGACCGCCTCTCCGGCGAGGACGACCCCCTGCCGACACTCCAGGACGACCTCTACAAGTGGGTGGCCAGCCCCGACGCGCCGGCCAGCCAATCGTCGGCCGAGGTCGGCCAGGCGCTGAGTGAATTCATCGACGCCGAACCGAACGGGCTGGCCCACCAGAGCAGCCCGGCCGCGCGCGACTACGTGGCGCACGCGCTCAACGACCCCACCCGCACCGCCGAGCTGACGTCGTTGTTGGATGCGGTGCGCCGCGCGGCGCTCTGCGAGTGAGTCCAACGTTTCCGGTGATTATCGACGTCATCGTTGGAGTCGACGCGGACGGCGGGTGCCGGACGCAGTTCGCAGCCGCTGCACCCGAAGACTCACGACATCAACTCAGCGAGATCAGGGCGATGCCGGCCACGACGACGACCGCGCCGGCCAGTCGCGGTGGCGGGATGTGCTCGCGCCCGCTGATCGCCAGAGCCACGGTGGCGAAGACCACGCTCGACTCGCGCACCGCGGCCACCGAGGCCGCCGGCGCGAGCCTCAGCGCCGCCAGGGTGAGGGCATAGGAGGCAAAGAACCCCACGCCGGCGATCACGGTTCGTGGTCCGATCGCCGCACGCAGCGCCGCCCGTCCTCGGACGCGCCAGGTGCCGGACAGGTAGACGGCGGCCGTGATGCCGAACACCAGCTCGAGGTACGAGATCGGGTTGCCGTGCGTGATGCCCGTCTTGTCAACCAGCGTGTAGCTGGCGATGCATGCGCCAACCGCGAGCGCCACGACCAGATCGCGGCTGCGCGCCGGACCCCTGAGACCGCGGACGAGCACAATCCCGACGGCGACGAGCACCACGCCCACGGCAGCCGGCAGTGACACCGTCGTCTGCAGGACGAGCGCGCTGACGATGAGCAACAGGACGGGCGCCGAGCCGCGCGCGATCGGATACACGAAGCTCATCGCCGCAATCGTGTAGCCGGTGGCCAGCAGCAGCAGGTACAGCGACTCGAGGGCGCTGGAGCCGGCCACGTACGGAAGTGCGCCGGTCTCCAGGCGCCAGCCCACCGCCGCGACCGGGGCGAAGACGACAACGCCGACGGTGATCGCCACCGCGCTGGCGGTGTGCGTGTCGGGTGCATCGGCAAGCAGCAGGTTCCAGCCGGCGTGTATGACCGCCGCGGCAAGGGTCAGCAACAGGGCCGAGACGGCCATTTCAGACGGTTGGAGCTACCCGGCAACGGGCGGCGCACATCACGTCATCACGCCCGGGACGGGACGTCCCTCCTCGAGATACACGCACTGCGGCGCGGCGAGCGCAGCCGCCACCCGACGACCAATCGGCCCGCTAAGAAGCTCGTCGGCCTCCGTTCGCCCGGCGAAGCGGTGTGCGTCGATCTCGCCGTCCTGCAGTGCGATCGTGCTCAGCTGCCGGTCGGTGAACGTGCCGCAGTCGAACAGGAACCGGACCCCACCCGGGCGATTCCGTTTCGGTCGCAGGAAATCGACGCAGGCCAGGCGTCCCCGCGTGATCTCGAGACCGCACTCCTCTCGCGTCTCGCGCCGGCAGGTCTCCCACGGAGATTCACCACCGGCTTCGATCTGACCGCCGGGGATCGTCCAGCCCTTCTTGTAGTTGGGCTTGAGAATCAGCAACCGCCCCTGCCCATCGAAGATCATCGCGCCGGCGGACCCGGGAATGCGGGGAACCTCGAAAACGGTCAACCTGAGCCCGAGGCGAATTCTTCGAAGATCCGCTCCGCGTACCAGTCCGTCCACGGAACCGCTGGACTGGAATTCGCGTAGTCGCGGTCGAGCGTGACCAGCGAGGCGACGAGATGGCTGCGGACGGGCGTCGCCCCCAGGATCTGGGGCAGCTCGGAAAGCTTCAGCAGCCAATCGGCGTACCACGAGGCCCAGTCGGGATCGTCGCCGTCGACGATGCGATACACGGTGTGATGCGTCTCGCCGGCCTCGTGGAGCAGCGCGGCAATACGCGGGATCTGGTCGTTCATGGCGCCAAGTCTCGCGCACAGCCCCGCCGGCGGGGGTGCCGGCGGCCGGGCCGTCCAGGCGATCTCAGAACGGCTCGACGATCCGGAGTCCGCTCGACCGCGCGGGTGCCAGCGTCGTGGCACGAATGCATGATCGGTAGAAGCGGAACGGGCCTTTAGCTCTTTTCGTGAACGCGACCGCTTTGGCTGGCGCCCGCCGACCTTTGAGCGTCGGAGGGCGTGCCCTCGCCCGTCTCGGTCGACTAGTGGCGACGAGATTCGATCCGGTCTTCGACGTCGTGGGCGAGACGGGTGGCCGCGTCTCGCGCCTCGGCACCCAGCCGCCCCGACCCGGCCGCGATCGAAGTCGGATCGCCGCCGCGACCGCGCAGGGTCCAGGCGCAGCCAACGGCAATGGTCATTCCGATCAGCGGGCCGACGACGTACACCCAGTAGGAGCTCCAGTCGCCGCTGACCAGCGCCGGGCCGAAGGAACGTGCCGGGTTCATAGACGTTCCGCTGACGGGCGCGGACCACAGGCCGGCGAGGGCTATGTAGCCACCGACACCAAGGGCTCCAAGCGTGCCGACGTTCTGCGCCGCCGATGCGGTGCCGAGAATCACGCTGACGAGTACGCCGGTAAGCGCGATCTCCATCAACAGCGCCTGCCAGTCGTGGTACCCCTGGCCGGGCAACGTCGCGCCGAGATGCTCGACATTGCCGAATATCGCGAGCAGGAATAGGCGGGCCAGCGTCGCCCCGATGAGCTGGCTGATGACGTATCCGGGCACGCGGCGCCAGGGAAAATCGCCGCGGATGGCGAAGGCCATCGACACGGCCGGGTTGAGGTGCGCGCCCGACACCGCGCCCATGAACAGGATGATGGCCATCACCATCAGTCCGGGCGCGATGACCGCCGCGGCAAGGCTGATCTGGCCCTTGCCCTGCATCAGACCGCCTCCGGCGGCCGCCAGCACGAGCATGAACGTTCCCAGCATCTCGGAGAACAGGCGCCGGTACTCGAGGCTGGGATCCTCGAACTCCGCTCGCGAACCGAACTCGAGCGTTATCAGACGCTGCGCTCGCGGAGCGTCGTGGATCGGGAGTATCGCCTGCTCGTGATCGGTCGCCATCGAACTGGTGGTGAGATCATGGCGCGACCGGCGGCGGACGTCGTCCCGCTGGCGCCCGAACCGCTGAGTCAGAAACTCCGTTGAGTCCTCGACCGCCGCGCGATGATGGCCGGCTGGATCGTTTCATCCGCGGGCAGCCGTGGGAATGGGTGGCAGATTGACGAGAAAAGCGTGGCATCGTGCGACGAGCGCTGTGGTGAGGGGCGAAAAGCGTCGATGAGCCCGGCATCGAGGTTCTTGGGTCTCAGGGCAGAAAGGCTTGGGTCGCGGGCTAGAAAGTGAGGGGCAGGGTGCGCTTGCGCAAGGTTGGTGTTATCGCCGTGTTGACCTGCGCCTTGATCGCGGTGGCGTCAGCTGCGAATGCGGCCGGCAGCCATCACCTGAGCAGAACGAAGTTGACGATCGCCGTGTGGCCCGATGGTGTGTTCGGCTACGTGAGCAGTCCGGATGCCGGGTGTGCGCGCGCTCGCAGGATCGTGGTCTTCAGCGAGCGCCATCGCGGAGCGCATGCCACGAGGCTGAGGAGGGAAGCGGCGATCCGCAATCAGGTTGGCTACGAATGGATGGCGCGTGCTCCCCGAGGTAGGAGCTTCTATGCCGTGGCGCCGGCCGCTCACGGGTGTGTGGCGGCGAGAAGCAGGACCGTCTCGGTCTCCTCGGCGGCCGAGCCCTCGTGCCCCTCGGACGGGCAGAAGTGTCAAATCGATATTTCCTGGCAGGAGAAGCACACGGGTGCCGGTCACTGCGACTCGTGGGGAAGGCCCTCGGACCACAGTTGTGATGGCGAGACGACGAGCGCCACGTTCGGCTGGCATGCCGACGCCGATCTCACCTGGGACGCCTCCGGCGACCGGAGGTGGGTTGACTACTCCGCCTACTACGACGAGCCCAAGAAGATCCTCAAGGGACAGATCGAGGGCTATGCCTCGGGGACCGATCACAGCTCCCCGGACTTCTACGTGACCGACGCGTACACGAACTACGGCGACAATCACACTCACTACCGGACCTGCAATAAGTCCGGCGTCCAGGCGGGAGCGGATGGAGGTCCCCTCTACTTCGATTTCGATGCGCCGACGCCGTTCTTCGGCAGAACCAAAGTGCATATCTGGGGGATCCTGTACCGCAATTGCTGAGGGCTGCCGATAAGGGACACCCGCTCCCGCCCTCTCGACGCTTGCACGCCGCGCATTCGGGCGCGGATGGGCCGGCGGGGTGGCCGGCCGACCGAGACGCTTGAGTCGCCGCCGCCGGCGTGGTTTAGTCGCGTCGTGCATCGGAGCCCCACGCGTGGTCCGGGCGTGCCGGGCTCGCGGTCATCTGGGCACGGTCCGACGTTCCGCGTCGAACCGCCGCGCCTGCGCACCAACGATGACCCCGCTGGAGAGCGACACGCGACGTGGTTCGAGCTGTACTTCGACCTGGTCTTCGTCGCGGCGGTCAGCCAGCTCGCCGCCGGGTTGGCGCGCGATCCGTCGGGCGCCACGTTTGCGCGGTTCGCAGGTCTATTCGTCGCGGTGGGCTGGGCGTGGACCGGGTTCACGATGTACGCCAACCGCTTCGACACCGACGACCTGGTCTTTCGCCTCGCCAAATCCGGCGCCATGCTGGCCGTGGCCGCCATGGCGGTGAACCTTCACAGCCTGGTGCAGGGGCACGGAGGCACGCGGTGTTGGGGCGAGGCGTGCTCGGCCTCGTCTACCTGTATGGCCACTTTCCACTGCTCGCCGGGGTGGCCGCCTTCGGGGCGGGCACCAAGCTGGCCATCACGCACGCCGCGGATCCTGGCCTCGGCGCGGTCACCCGATGGGCCCTCGCCGGTGGCATCGCGGCATTCGCACTGGCGCTGGCGTTGTTTCATATCGGTGCCGAGTGGACCTCCCCGCGCGACCCAACCTTCCAGGGCAGGATCGCGCTCGCCGGTCTCGCCGTTGCGCTGGCGGCGATCGGGGCCAGTATCGCCCCGGTGGCGTTTGTTGCCCTCCTGGCGGCCCTGGTGCTCGGACAGCTACTGCTCGAGGTCTTCACGTTCCCCACGGGTGCGGCCAGCGTGTGGGTGCCGCCGGAGTTCAAGGAACCGACCCCGGCGAGCGAGCCAACCGTGACCGCACGGTAGGTTTCCCCGATGCCCGACTGGCTGGATAGGTTGGACAGCTCCGAGCGTGGCTCCGTCCGCCGGAGCCCGCCGCCCGACGGATCGAGCGCCATGCGGGCCACGCTGACCAAGGAGCGGTTCAGCGACCCGCAATGGATCTTCGAGCGTAAGCTCGACGGCATCCGCTGCGTCGCGGTGCGTGCGTCAGGCGGCAGCGTGCGGCTGCGCTCGCGCAACAACCTCTCGCTGAACGACCGCTACCCGGAACTCGTGTCCGCGCTGGAGGCCGAGCGCGGCGAACGGTTTGCCGCCGACGGCGAGATCGTCGCGTTCGACGGCTCCTCGACCAGCTTCGCGCGCCTGGCGAAACGTGCGCAGCACTACGTGCCGGTGTTCTATTACGTCTTCGATCTGCTCTGGCTCGACGGGTATGACATTCGCTCGCTGCCGCTCCGCACGCGTAAGCGACTGCTGCGCCGGGCGCTCGCGTTCAACGCGCCCGTGCGCCTGACGCCGCACCGTAACGAGGCGGGCGAGCAGTTCTTCGCGTACGCCTGCTCGCATGGCTGGGAGGGGCTGATCGCCAAGCGCGGCGACAGCCGCTACAGCGACACCCGGTCGCGCGACTGGCTGAAGTTCAAGTGCGAGCAGGGACAGGAGCTGGTGATCGGCGGCTATACCGCGCCGCACGGATCGCGCGTGGAGTTCGGAGCGCTGCTGCTGGGTTACTTCAAGGATGGACAGCTCCGCTACGCGGGCAAGGTCGGCACGGGGTTCGATCATGAGCTGTTGGTGTCGCTGGGCCAGAAGCTCCGTGCGCGGCGGGTGCAGCAGTCGCCCTTCGTCGACGCCGCGGCGATTCGGGAGCGTGGCGTGACCTGGGTGACACCCTCGCTGGTGGCGCAGATCGGCTTTACGGAATGGACCTCAGCCGGGCGGCTGCGTCACCCGCGGTTCCTGGGGTTGCGCGACGACAAGCCGGCCGGGGACGTCGTGAGGGAGTGATGGAGCGCGTAGGGATCCTCGTTCACCCCACTCGGCCGGTGCGCGCCGGGGTCGAGGTGCTGGAGCGCTGGACCGAAGAGCATGGGCTGGAGCTCGTTCAGATCGTGGCCGGCGAGCAGCCCCAGGTGGCTCCACCCGGGACCGTGAGCGCTTGTGATCTGGTCGCTGCGCTGGGCGGAGACGGGACCGTCCTCAAGGCTCTCCACGCGGCCGCCGGGACCATGACGCCGGTGCTGGGCGTCGCCTTCGGCAGCCTGGGAGCACTCACGAACGTGCCGACGACTGCTCTGCGTGGCGCGCTGGACCGCTTTGCCGAGGGTGAATGGAACCCGCGACACCTCCCAGCGCTCCACCTGTCCGCTGCCGGGGACGAGGTGGCCTGGGCAATCAACGATCTGGTTCTGTCCCGTCGGGGAGGCACCCAGCTCGTCGTCGACGTATTCGTCGAGGGCGAGCTGTACGTCCGCATGGCCGGCGACGGGGTCGTGGTCGCCACGGCGCTCGGGTCCAGCGCATACTCGATGGCCGCCGGAGGGCCGCTGCTGGAATCGGGAGTGAACGCCTTCCTGTGCACACCGCTGGCCATGCACGGCGGGAGTGCCCCACCGCTCGTGATCCCGTTCGACCGGCAGCTGACACTCGAACTCCACCCCGGCCACACGGGCTTCGACCTCGAGGTCGATGGCTTCGAGGTCGAGAGCGCCGAGCGGCATTTCGCCATCAAGAGCGAGCGTTCGTACGCGACGCTCGCCGACATCGATCACCCCGGCCGCGGGCTGACCGGGCTACGCGAGCGGGGGCTGATCAGCGACAGCCCACGCGTGCTTCCCGGGCGCAACCAGCGCTGAGCGGACGTCACGACCTGGGCCGTCTGGCGCCGAGGCGTCGGCCCTGACGCCAGAGCAGCAACGAGCCGACGAGGAGCGGGACAACCAGAAGTTCGGCGACGCCGACACCGACGGACAGTCCATCGATCACCAGACGCGCGATCACGGTGAGCTGGACCACGACGAGCACGAAAAGGCTGACGCGCAGCCGGCTCATCGCCTTGTCGTACATGACCCGGTCCATCGCCGACCACACGGCCGACCATCGCGACTGGGAAGCCCAATCCGTCACGCTGCCACCACCGCTTCGGCGTCCGGCATGGCCGCGATCGGCGCCGGCTTCGAAAGAGCCGGCCTCCGCCGCAGCCGAGCGTAGCCAAGCAGCCCGCCAAGACTGGGGATCCAGAACGCGATCGCGTGGTAGACGACAACCGCGGCGGCGGCCGGCGCCGCCGGCGCCCCATACAGGATCAGCGTCCCGGCCAGCCCGGACTCGAGCACTCCGAAGCCGCCGGGCACAGGGAGCATGTTCGCTAAGTAGCCGATCACATAGCCGAGCACGAGTGCATCGACCGGGACGGAGTGGCCGGTGGCCGCGAACGCCGCGCCGAGCGCGGCAATGTCCAGGGCGAGGTAACCGACCGCTCCGAGCAGCCGCCAGCTGGGTCGTAGCAGCGCGTGACGCGCGCCGTCGATGCCGCCGGCCAGGTCGACAACCCACGTCGGCCAGCTGCGATCCCGGCGCCGCACCACGACGGGCAGGGCGAGCGTTACCGCGGTCGCCCCCACCCCCAGGACGACGGGGAACCAGGCCAGCGCGACGGTGTCATGTCCACGCATCACGCCGGCGGCGAGCATCGTTCCGCCGGCGATGAGCGCGGCGACGTTGACCGCGCTGGTGAGGAAGAACAATGCGCTCGAGCGCTCGATGATCTGCCGGGTCGACATCCCAGCCTGGCGCAGGAACCACGCCCCGATGGCCAGTGCCCCGACGCCGCCGGTCGGCAGCAGCGCGCCCGACGCCTCCTCGGTCCAGGCGAGCTCACGCGCTTGACCGGCCGGGACCTGGTTGAAGAACAGGCGGAAGATCACCACGTACCCGATGCACGAGCCGATCTCGACCGCCACGGCCACCCCGACCCAGGCGAGGCTCATGTGCTCGATCTGTTCCGCGACGCCGCGCAGCGGGGGCACCGCCAGCACGAGCGTAACCACCGCCGTGGCGAGGACGACCGCTGTGATCAGCCGACGGCGAGCCGTCGCCGCCGAGCGGTGGCGCACGCCCTCCGGAGTTCGGAGCACGCCCTCCGGAGTTCGGAGCACGCCCTCCGGAGTTCGGAGCACGCGCTCCGGGTTTCCAGGCTCGCGCGGAGGCGATTGCTGGGCCGCCGGACACCGTGGCTGGCCACCGGCGCTCGTCCCCGTGCCTCCCTCACAACCACCGCGTGCATCTCGCGACCGATCCCGACCTGTGTGACGCCCGGCGAAATCGGTCTCGATCAACGTGAACTCCCTTGAGCGGACAGAACTCTTGAGACCTCAAGTATTGTAGCGAACTGCTTGAGACATCAAGCACTCCCGCATGTCGGGATCGCTGGCTGTCACGAGGCGCTGCCCTCGAACGCCGGCTCGGGCGCCCGCCGAGGTCGAGGGCTCGATTCGGCTTCGATCGCCACGCGCGGGAGCAGCCGTTCCAGCCACGCGGGAAGGGCCCAGGTCGTGCGGCCGAGCAGCTCGAGCACGGCAGGCAGGAGGAGCATTCTGATCACGATCGCGTCGAGGAACACAGCCGTGGCCATTGCGAATCCGAACATCTCGAGCACGCGGTTGCCGCTGATCGCGAAGGCCCCGAAGACCGCGACCATCACGGCGGCGGCGGCGGTAATCACTCGCCCGGTCCGTGCCAGGCCCTCGCGCACGGCGGCGCTGGCGTCGCCGCGAGCGCGCCACTCCTCATGCACGCGCGAGACGAGGAACACCTCGTAGTCCATGGACAGGCCGAACACGATCGCGAACGCCAGGACGGGGATGAAAGCGTCGATCGGTCCCGCCTGCACGCCGAACAGGCCGCTGAGCCACCCGCGCTGGAACACGAGCTGAACCACACCCAGCGACGCTCCGATCGAGAGCAGGTTCATGACCGCAGCCTGCACCGGGATGACCAACGAGCGGAAGACGACCAGGAGCAGCAGCGCGGCGAGCGAGACGACAACCGCGATGAACAGCGTCAGCTTGCTCGCGAGGATGTGGGAGAAGTCCACCTGAGAGGCCGTGGCTCCGCCCACGTAGACACGAGCGCCGGTGCGCTGCTCGATTGGCGGGATCACGCTGTCACGCAGGCGGGCGACCAGACTCGAGGTCTGGGCGCTCTGCGGCGACGTGGCCGGGAAGGCGACGATCGCCGCGGCGTCGCGGCTCGCGTTCAGCCGCGGGGCGGCCACCGAGACGACTCCCGGCGTCGTCTTCAGCGCGCCGCTGAGCTGCTTCAGGGCCGCGGTGTCGCCGTCTTTGGGGAGCGCCACGGCCACCTGCAGCGACCCGTTGAAGCCGGGACCGAATCCCTGGGCCAGGAGGTCGTATGCCTTCCGGGTGGTGTGACTCGACGGGTCGTTGCCGGCATCGCTGGAGGCGAGCCGCAGGCCCAGGGCCGGTGCCGCGAGCACGAGCATCACCGCTGTCGCGGCGATGGCGGTCAGGGCCGGTCTCCGCTGCACGCGGCGCACCCACCGCAGCCAGAAGCCCGGTCGGTCCGATGCCGGCTCGCCGGAACGGCGGCGCAGACCGACCTCGCCGACGCGACGCCCGACCAGGCTGAGTAGCGCCGGCAGCAGCGTGAGCGAGGCGCTGAGGACGAGGACAACTCCGATCGACGCGGCGACGGCCGCCCCGCTGAGCAGGCTGACGCCCAGCGCGAACATGCCCAGCAGCGCGATCACGACGGTGGCGCCAGCGAACAGCACGGCCCGACCGGAGGTGTCGATCGCCGCCTCGACAGCCTGGTGGACGTTGCCCCCGTTCTGGCCGTAGTTCTCGCGGAACCGCGTGACGATGAAGAGCGCGTAGTCGACGCCGACCCCGAGGCCGATCATCAGCGCCAGCTCCGAGGCGAAGTCGGGCATGTCGATCACGTGGCTGGCCAGCGTGATCAGCCCGACACCCGCCCCCAGGCCAAGCAGCGCGGTGGCGATCGGCAGGCCCATGGCCGCGAATGACCCGAAGCTGATCAGCAGAATTAGGATCGCCGCCGCGATCCCGACCACGGTGGCGAACCCCAGCGAGGCCTGCTGGGCCTGTTCGATCGCCTGCCCGCCGAGCTCGACCTGGAGTCGGGCCGAGCGGGCCGACTGCGCGGTCGTGATCACGCTGTCCACGGCCGCCTTGGGGAGCGCGTTGGCGCGCTGGTCGAACGTAACCGTGGCGAAGCCGATCGTGCCATCGCGGGAGATCGCCTGCACGCCAGCGGCGTACGGGCTGACGACGCTGCTCACGTGTGGCAGCCGCTGCACCCGTGCCAGCGTTGCCGTGATGGTCCCGCGGTCAGCCGCGTAGGTCAGCCGGCCGCTGCGCGCGTGAAACACGATCTGGTCGGCGTCGCCAGCCTGCGACGGGAACCGGCTTTTCAACAGGTTGACGGCCCGCTGCGAGTTGGTGCCGGGGAGGGTGAAGTCGCTCGCAGTCTTCTTTCCGACTGCGCTTGACCCGACGAGGATCCCGACGGTGGCGAGGATCCAGGCGAGCACGACGATGCGGCGATGAGCCATTGTCCAGCGGGCGATCTTCAGCACGGGGTCCCTGCTTTCACTAGGAATAAATCTGCAAGCGGTGCAGTTATAGACCAGGTGCAGCGCTAAGTCAACACTCAGTGCAATATTTCTCGTTGTGCATCTTTTCTGATAGGCTCGTGCAAATGGACACGAGCGACACGACCGTCGCCAGGCCGGGGCTACGGGAACGTAAGAAGCAGCAGACGCGCGAGACGATCGCGAGAGTCGCGCTCGAGCTGTTCGCCGAGCGCGGCTACGAGCACACGACGCTGGCCGAGATCGCCGACGCAGCCGACGTCTCCAAGCGGACGATCTTCGCCTACTTCGAGAGCAAGGAGGACATCCTCTTCTGCGATGAGCCGATGTTCTACGAGCAGCTCAAGGACAAGCTCGAGCAACGGTCCCCGGGTGCCACCACGGTCGACGCGCTTCGTGATTTCCTCTCCTCGGTCGTCTCGATGGACGAGGACGCCAGGCTGCGCAAGAAGATCATCCACTCGGACGAGAGCCTGCGCGTGAGCGAACGCGGCCGGTCGGCGCGGATCGAGCAGCTGATCGCGGAGTCGATCGCCAGGGACCTCGACGCCGAGCCCGGCGACGTGCGCCCGCCTCTGGTCGCGGCGTCCGTGACGGCCGCGTTCAACGCGGCGCGCGATCGTCTCGAGGCCGAGTCCGGCGAGCCGGTCTCCCACGAGCAGGCGATGGCGATTCTCGACGAGATCCTCGAGTTCCTGCAGGGCGGGCTCGAGGGCCTGCGACGAAGCCGAGAGCGATGAAGACGCCGCCTACGCGGTGTCGCCTATCGCGCTGAAGTACGCGTCGACCGTGGACGTCTCGCCGCCGGCGGCAATGGCTCCGATGTATCCGTCCGGCCGGACGACGACAAGGCCAGGCCGGCCGCCGAAACCGTAGCGGTCCTCGTTGTCCGCCACGGCGACCGCGCCATGGTGGGCGGCGGCGCCGCCGACAGCCAGAACCACGTGGCCAGCGCTGAGCTCGGGCACCAGCGGCGCAATGTCCCCTGGACGCGGCCCGTGGCCGACGCGCCGTCCGCGCACAATCGGGCTGTCGTGATAGGCCACGCGCGTCTCCTCGGTCTCCTCGGCTACGGCATGGGCGATCGGGGCGAATCCCGACGCGCTGCGAACCGCGTGGTCGCGCAGCTGCCGCGCCAGCGCATTGCGGACCGTGCTGGCGCGAGTCATCCCCGTCGTGATCTTGATGACGTGCTCGGCGATGGGGTGACGCTCGTCGTGGTAGCTGTCGAGCAGGGCGTCGTTGCCGCGACCCTGACACACAAGAGCCAGTTTCCAGCCCAGGTTGAAGGCGTCCTGCATGCCCGTGTTCATCCCCTGGCCGCCGGCCGGGCTGTGGACGTGTGCGGCATCGCCGGCCAGGAACGCACGCCCAACGCGGTAGCGCGGAACCTGTGCGTGATGGGTCTCGAAGATCGTGATCCACCGCTCCGAACCGAGCCGGATACGCGGGGCGCGCTGGTCGCAGACTGTCTGCAGATCTTCCAGCGTGGGATCGCTGTCGTTCGAGCGGTCGTCGAGCTGCGCGATCAGCCTCATGCGCCGGCCGACCATCGGGAACACCATCAGCGGCCCCTTGTCGCGCGAGAAGAACGTGTGCATGGTGCCCCTGTCGAGATCGCAGTCGCCATCGCAGTCGCCAAGAAGGAATCGCTCGCCCTTGAATGACCCCTCGAGGCTGAGGCCCAGTTGACTGCGCACCCTGCTGTGGCTTCCGTCCGTGCCGACGATCCAGTCACAGTTGAGTTCGTCTCCGCCGCCCAGCACCGCACATATGCCGGCCTCGTCCTGCGTGAAACCGACCAGTTCGCGCTGACGTTCGACCTCGACGCCCAGCGCCGCCAGTCGCGCGGTCAGGATCCGCTCGGTGTCGGTCTGCGGCAGCGTGACCGAGAACGGGTACGGGCTGTCGACGGTGTCGAGCGCGAACCTGGCCATCGGTTCGCCATCCGCGTACATCGCGACGGCCGTGCTCTTGCACCCGACGGCGATGACATCGTCGACGACTCCGATCCGGGCCAGCGCTTCGAGGCTGCGAGCGTGCACGACGACCGCACGCGACTCAGATGTCGGTTCGGCGAGCTTGTCGATGACCCGGACCGGCACGCCGCGGCGCGCGAACTCACATGCCGCGACCAGCCCCACCGGGCCAGCACCTACAACGAGAACAGACTGGGGCATCGTGCGGATGCTTGCCGAAGCGCGTCCCGCGGTCAACACATCCGGAGTGCCGGCACGCAAGCTGCCCGACGCTGTCTGCCACAATCGGTCTTGATGCGAACGGACTCGCCTACTGACGAACGGCTCTTGCGCCGCCTTCAGGCACCGCCGGATCTGAGCGACGGGGTTCAGTCGCTGGCGTACTGGCGCGAGCGGAGGCGACGGCTCTCCTGGTACAGAGTGCGGGCGCGGCGCGAGGCGGCACACATGACCCTCCGCTGGGAGCAGCGCGTGGGTGCGGCGCTCGTCTCACAACCCGGCGTGTCGCTGGCAACGCGGTTCTCGGCCGGGCTGCTCCTCGGGCGTGCGCGTCTCGGACGCTGGGGCGCGCGTGCCGCTGTCGCGGTGACGGCGATCGGGACGGTGCTTGTCGCCATTCCCCTCATCGCCATATACATCCTCGTCCACGCCGTCTGATCCGCCGCGGGCCGCGTTAGCCTGTAGCCAGCCGGTGTAACGAATCAGATCGGAGAAGATCGCGGTGGTCATCGCAACGTCGTATCCATTCCTGGACATCCTCTGGACGATGATCATCTTCTTCGCGTGGGTGATCTGGATCTGGATCGCGATCACCGTCCTGATCGACGTCTTTCGCCGACACGACATCTCGGGCTGGGCCAAGGCGGCGTGGGTCGTCTTCGTGATCATCCTGCCCTTCCTCGGCGTCCTGGTCTACCTGATCGCCAACCACACGGGGATGGCCGACCGAAAGATCAAGGACACCCAGGCCGCGCAGGAGCAGTTTGATGATTACGTGCGCAAGACCGCCGGTGCCAGCGGGGGCGCCGGTGCGGCCACGGAGATCGATAAGGCCAAGCAGCTCCTGGACAGCGGCACCATCACCCAGGCCGAGTTCGATCAGATCAAGGCCAAGGCGCTCGCCTAACGGCGTCACCGCGTGCCGGAGCCGGCGCGCGCCCCGAGCTAACCGACCTTTAGCACCAGCGTCGCCTCGACATAACCGTGCAGGCTGGCCTGCGCGTGGAGGCGCGTCTTATGCGCGAACGGGCCAAGCTTGAGCGTCAGCTTGCCTTCGCCGTTCGTGGTGCCGGTGACCTTGCCGACGCGGACATCAGCGCCGCTGACCGGCGACCCGGCGTCGGTGACGACAAACGTGACCTTCTTGCCGTGCCTCGTGTGGACCGGAAGCAGCTTCGGTGTGGCGCGGAACGACAGGCCCGGCAGCAGCTGTGTATGCCAGGTGGCGGCGCCGCTCGAGTTATGCAGCGAGAATGATCCGAACAGGTCAAGGCGGCCCGTCTGGCCGTCGCCGACGAGGTTCCACGATGCGGTGGCGCCGCTCGGAGCCGGGACGTCGACGGTCTTGCCCCAGGCGGTCGCCCGCGTATTCGACCGCTTGGCGAACACCAGGGTCTTGCCCGATGCCGACTGACCGGACCAGAACACCCACAGGCGACCCGATGGCGTGCTCGCGACACCAACGCTCCTGACGCCCGTCGAGCGCGTGGACATCAGCATTGAATGGACCGTCCCCACTCGCCACAGGAGCACCTTGCTCTGGGTGGGATAACCGCCCTCGTAGGCAACGTAGACACCACCGCCCGGACGAGCGACGATCGGCGTGCGGCTGCTGAACGGTCCGTTCAGGAGACTCGACGTCTCGGGCATCCGCACCGGTGAGCCAACGCGTGCGCCCGAGGACTGATCGATCTTCGCCGCGTAGACGCCCTTGTGGCCTGTGCCGTTGGAGTACCAGGCCACGACCGCCTGACCGCTCGCCCTGTCGACCGCCATCCCCGGCTCGTAGCCGAAGTCGCCGAGACCCTGCTGGAAGTCGACGTTCGCAGCCGCCGGGGTTGTGACCCGGAGCACGCAGAGGCAGCTCGAGCTGCCCCAGACGACGAACGGTGTGCCCCCGGCTCCCAGCGCGGCGGCCATGTCGCTGCCCGCGGCGCCACCGGTGGAGGTCAGATCACCCGCTGGCGGTCCCCAGGTTGCGCCGCCATCGGCTGAACTGAACACCGTCAGGTTGCGGATCGACTCGGTGGGGCTGGTCGAACGGGTTGCGCCATCGAAAACATCGAGTCCCGCAGTCCCGCTCACAACGATCGCCGGGTTGGCGAGCGTCGCCCAGTTGGAGGCCAGAACGACCGGTGACCCGGCCTGTCCCTTGATGCTGATTGGCCGCACGAGCAGATCGCGGCCAGAGCCCGGATGCGGCGGCGTGGGGCGGGTCCAGGCGACGTGAAGTACGCCGTTGGCTGTCCGGGCGACCGAGACCTCGTCGATATTTCCCCCGGTGGGGTCGGTGATCCTCGTCCAGTGGCCGACCGTGCCGGCGCTTGCCGTCGGCGCCGCAAGGAGCAGCGCGGTTGCCAGAACAGCAGCGATGTGACGCCCCATGCTTCCTCTCCAGTTTCGATCCCGTGCCCGCGCCCTGGGCGCGAGTGCGGTGAGCTTAGCCCACCTCCGCGCCGCCCGGCTACATGTGCACCGCGGCCGTCTTGATCGCCTCGCGAATGCGCGGATAGGTGCCGCAGCGGCAGATGTTGCGCAGCGTGTCAAGCTCGGCGTCGGTGATCGCGCGACCCGCCGCCTTGGCCTCCTTGACCAGCGCCACCGCCGCCATGATCTGGCCTGGCTGGCAGTAGCCGCACTGAGCGACGTCGACCTCGAGCCAGGCCTCCTGCATCGGGTGGAGCTGCTTGCCGACGGTGGCGGGCAGACCCTCGATCGTCGTGACGTGGTCAGTCTGCTTGATGCGCGAGACCGGCACCGCACACGGGTTGAACGCCTTGCCGTTGATGTGACACGTCCAGGCCTTGCACACGTCGAGGCCGCAGCCGTACTTCGGGCCGTGAATCCCGAGTAGGTCGCGCAAGACCCACAGCAGGCGGACGTCGCCCGGGCATTCGACGCTGACGCGCTTACCGTTGAGGATGAACCTGTGAGTCGGCATCAGAACACCTCGCTCAGACCGTCGGTCGGGGACTGCGGTATCGGTGGGATCGTGGGCAGTGGCGTGAAGCCGAGCGGGAGGCTGTGGTTGATCGGGAAGCTGGTCGGCAGCCTGCCGGTGCCGAGTTCACCGCTAATCGACCGGCCACACAACCAAACCGTTGTGTAGTTGACACACCGCGGGCGGCGTGCTAGATTATCTACACAATGTTACAAGCGTCCCGTTGTTTAGTTGTTATCGGATCAGACATGCGTGATGAGCGTCTTTGAGGCAAGCGCACGCGCGGTCGGAGGCGGCCTTCGCAACGAGGTCGACGTCAATGGTCGGCATACGATCACGACCGATGAGCCGCAGAGCCTGGGCGGAACCGACACCGCGCCGGCGCCGCACGAGCTCCTGCCGGCAATGGTCGCCTCATGTGTCTCGACCATGATCGCGCTCTACGCGCAGCGGCGCGACTGGCGGCTGGGCGAGGTGCGGGTCGACGTCACGTACGACAGCGACGTCACGCCGAGGCACGTGACGGTCTCGGTCCATCTGCCCGACGGCCTCACCTCGGATCAGGTCGAGCGACTTCGACGGGTCGCCCAGTCATGTCCCGCGCGCAAGGCGCTCGAGGCTGGATTCTCTTTCGAGGAGAGCCTCGCGCTCGATCTCCCGGGTGGCCGAGATGATGAGAGCAGCGGTCCCGGCGCGCCGGAGCCCGCCAGATCAATCCGGGGCAGACGAGGAATCTGAAGGCGGAACGGCCAGCACAGGACATGGCGCAACGTGGAGTAGACGCTGCACCACGCTGCCCAAGAGCAGCCCGGGGACGGCCGAGTGACCACGGGTACCCATCACGATCAGTCCCGCTCCGAGCTCACGGGCGATGTCGGCGATCTCGTGGGCCGGCTGAGGCCCGATGTGGTTGATGATCCTGAGACTGGCCTTGTACCCATCCTTCGAGAGCTGTTCGACCGTCGCCTCGAGTCTCGTCTTGACGACATCCTCATCGGCGTACACCGCCAGACCCGTCTTGGTCGCGTACCTCTGCACGACATGCACCGCGACCAGCTCCGCATCGTTCTCGTGGGCCAGCGTCTTGGCGACTGCCAGTGCTTGATCAGCGTGATCCGATCCATCCGTAGCCCAGAGAATTGTGTTGAACACGAGCACCTCCAGATCGACAGGTTCTGCCCACTGATCGGCTGATTGCCCGCGGCGCGGGCATGCACTCACACTCGAAGCGCGGATGGATGGTATCTGGCGGCGTCAAGTTCGCAGAGGTACGCCCTCGCCGCGTCCCAGGAACCCCCTGGTCCGGGCTCGCCGGTCAGCCGTCACGGACGCAGCGGTCAGGCTGTCTTTTGTGGAGAATGGCGCCCGACATGACCTTGCTGGCCTCCCTGCTCTCGCTCCCGATTCCCTTCGCCGACGCACCGAATCCGGCCGATTGCCCCCACCACCAGTGCAATTACCACCCGGCTACGACGGGCGGCATCGCCATCGCGTTCGTGGTCGTGATCGTGGTCGCTGTCCTGCTGCTGGTGCTGGCCGTGGCTCTGCTGCGCCGCCACCGCCGTCGCCGTCGCCGAGCGCTGGAACGGGGATAGCTCGATGTATGCGGCAGCCCTCGGCTTGACTCTCATGATCGAGGTGCCGGCCTACGCGGGCGTTCTGCGGCATGGACTGAACATCCGCACTCCCCAAGGTTTGATCGCGGGAGCTGCCGTGAACCTGGTCAGCCACCCACTCGCATTCCTGCTCGCCATGCCGGCGCTCGCCGGGCCGCTCGGCTTCTTCCCGGCGCTCGTGATCATCGAGGCGACCGTGTGGGTGTTCGAGTCGGCACTGCTGTGGGGCTGGGTGCGGCGCGACCTCGACCTGATCGGTCTGAGCGCACTGCTTGCCAACGTCGCCTCGCTCGCGATCGGGCTGCTGCTGATCGCCTAACCGGGCCGGATAGGTGCGGTACTCGCGAGGAAATCGAGCGCCAGCCTCAGCCAGGCCGGCGCTTCGCCTGCCCACAGCGAGTGCGTGTGCCCGCCTGGATACGTGTGGAAGACGTGGGCAATGCCGCTGGCTGAGAGCGACCGGGCGTATCGCTCGTTGGCCGTGAAGAACTGGGGATCCGAGCGCCCTACGTAGAAGGCGATCAGCGACGGCCACCGCGACAGCGAGCGCTGCAGCTGGGCGCCGCGCGGCACCCGCGCAGCTCGATCTGCCTTCGCCGAGCCCAGCTTGAGGACGTGGTTGCCGCTGGGGTCGGTCGCAACGAAATAGCCACTCCACGACTCCACGGCGGCGAACGTGTCGAGGTGACGCAGCCCGATGTTGAGCGCGCCGAAGCCACCGGCTGATACGCCCATGAGCGCCCGTCCGCGCCGGCCGCGGATCGTGTAGTAGTGGCTATCGATGCAGTGGGTGAGGTCATCGGAGATCGCGCGGGGCCAATCCTCGGTCGGCGACCAATCGAGGTACTCGCGGTCGCTGTTCGGCCTCGGCGCAGCCTGGGGAATGACCAGAATGGCCGCGTGTCTGGCCACGGTCAGGGCGTGCGCGAGGAAGGCAAAGCCGCGGTAAGCGGACGGGCCCGCGGGCAAGCCGTGCAGGAAGTAGACCACGGGGTAGCGCCGACCCGGCGTGGGGTAGCCGGGCGGCAGGTACACCATGGCCGGGAGACGGCCGCCGAGGGCCGGGGACGCGCACGTCATCGACTGCGTCGCCCTCGCCGGAAGCACGCCGGCGCCCGACGCAGCCAAGCTGCCCGCCGACGCGAGGAGCAGAAGCACGGCCAGCACGCCCCCGATCTCGATCCCCCGCCGAAGAGGACGTGTAAAAGCGGACGTTCGAACCAAGTACGACGCTTGATTATCGCGATCGAGCCGAACATCGTTGCCATTACCATGACACCGCGGACCACGAGTTCTTGTGTTGCCGGCACTTGCCCGCGTGAGACGACCCGGCGAGACTGCTTCCATGAACCACACCGCCGCCCTGATTGATCCTGCGCCGAGGACGTTCTTCGGGGTACCGCGCCTTGACGACCTCGAGATGCTCGATGCCCAGGTGGCGTTCCTTGGTGTCCCCTACGACGGAGGCACGCCCCAGCCGGCCATCGTGACGGGCCAGCGGGCCGGACCCTCCGCGGCCCGCGAGGCGAGTCAGGAGCAGTTCTTTTACCCACCGGTGGGCGCCGGCGAGGACGACCGCGGAGCGGAGGGCTGGTACGACGTTGAAGCCAATCGCGACTACCTCGCCGGGGTGACGATGGCGGACGTCGGTGACGTCGCGATCCAGGGCTCGGACACGGAGGCAAACTACAGCCGGATCACGGACGCCGCGCGCGTGATCGTCGAACGAGGCGCACTGCTCGTGGCGATCGGCGGGGACCACTCGATCAGCTACCCGTTCGGCCGCGGGTTGGAATCGCTGGGCAAGTTCGATGTCGTACACGTCGACGCTCACACCGATTTCTTCGACGATCTGGATGGCGCACGACTAACCGGCGCGAGCCAGCTGCGTCGGCTGGCGGAGCTGCCGTTTGTGGGCACGGTCGCAGCGATCGGCGTTCGAAACGTCGGCCGGGCGGAGGTGGACGGGATGCGAGAGCTCGGCGGCCGATGGGCAACCACTCTCGACGTGCTCGAGCGGGGAGCCACGACCGTGGTGCGCGAGAACGTCCGGCAGGCAGAGGCCCTGTACGTCTCGGTCGATCTCGATGTCCTCGACTCCTCGGTCGCCCCCGGCCACTCGCTCCACGAGCCGGGCGGGCTCAGCTACCGGCACTTGCGCGCGATCTTGAGGGAGGTGGCAAGACGCGGTCAGGTGATCGGGTTCGATGTCGTCGAGCTCAATCCCGCGCGCGACCCCTCGGGCATCACGGCTCGGGTGGCCACCTGGACCGTCACACACTTCCTGAGCGAGATCTTCGATCAGCGACGCTGAGCTTGCGAGTTCATGGCGCCGGTATGCCCAGCCGTGTCAGGAGCCGGCATCGGTCTCGCCGGCACCGGCAAGGTCGCGGACCGGCCGGTCGGCGTATGCCAGCCGCCGCTGACCGTCGGAAGGGTCGACGCCCAGCCCACGGTTTGTCAGCCCCAACCGAACTGCGACCTTACGCGACGGAGTGTTGCATGGTGCGATCCACGCGATGAACGCCACGCTGGCGTCCAGCGCCGACGCCGCGGCATACGCGGCGCGGGCCAGCTCGGTGGCGAACCCCTTACCCTGCTCCGCCGCGGCGATCCGGTAGTTGAGGTTCCATGTCCCGGTCCGCTGGCGCTGAGCACCTCCGACGCCGATGATCGCGCCGGTGTCAGATCGACGGACGGTCCAGTAGCTCAGTCGATCCGTCTCGAATCGGGCTGCGGCGCGCGTCAGCCAGTCCCGGGTCCGCTCCGGTTCGGCGTGGCGACCGGCTGGCTCATACCACCATCCCGCCGGATCATTGAACACGGCGAACAGGTCGTCGAGGTCCCGCGAGGGATCCGGACGGCGCAGGTCGAGTCGCTCTGTCAGGACACGCTCAAACGAGTCCATGTCTCGATCGAACGCTAGCCACCGTCTTCGTCGGGCGCGCTCCAGACCGACCACGGGATGATCCCGCGCTCGGGGCGCGCCGACTCGTCCAACATCGCCAAGTACTCGATCAGGTGCCCGTCGGGATCCCGGAGGTAGACGGCGGCTGCCGGCATCCAGCCGATCACGCTCGGCTCCGTCGTCTCGGCACCGAAGAACGACAGCGGCGTGACGCCGCTGGCCCGCAGCGCGTCACAGGCGCCGAGCACGTCCCGCAGCGACGCCGCCAGCGCGATGTGCAGCGACAGGCCCATCGGCGCGGATCCCAGCGACCACAGGCCGAGCATCGCCTGCCCCGCGCCGCCGATCCACAGAAACGCAGCCCCACGCTCAGGCACCTCCAAGGCGAGTGGCAGACCGACCACATCGCGGTAGAACGCGATCGAGCGATCGAGGTCGCTGACGGTGAGGTGGGTCTCGAATAGGCCGGTGGCCTCAGGCATGACTGTCATGTGGAGCTCCTCCCTGGCGAACGAGGCGTCACACGCGCGTGCGGCGCCGGCTCGCAATCATCGATTGCGTATCGTGGCGGTAATGGTCAGGATGCGGCTCGCCACCGCGCAGGAGGCGCCCGGGCTCGAGGCGTTGCAGCGCAGATCCTCCGACGCCTGGGAGGCATACCGCGACCAACTCGCTGCCAACCCCGATGCGATCGAGTTGCCACAGAGCTTCATCGACAACAGCTGGGTCCGCGTCGCGGTCGACGACGCAGAGACCCCGATCGGATTCTCGGTCGTGGTTCCTGCGGACGGTCCGGTTCACGAGCTCGATGGCCTGTTCGTCGAACCGGCTCACATGCGCGCCGGCGTCGGACGAGCGCTGGTTGAAGACGCTGCAGCGCGCGCGTCCGAGCAGGGGGCCGAGTATCTCGAGGTAACGGCCGGCCCCGCCCAAGAGTTCTACGAGAAGGTGGGCTTCTACCTCGTCGGTGACGCGCAGACTCGGTTCGGCCCGGCGGTGCGCATGCGCCGTGAACTCCGCTCGTAGCGTCCCGGTCCAACCCGCCGGGCCCGCGGTTGGCGGTGGTAGGGTGTGACCAAGGAATCTCGACTAGCCGCGGGCACCGGAAGGCCGCGCGCCAGTACCAGTGAGGGCTGTCCCATGAGGAACCAACATCCGGGGCGTGTTCAGCCTCGCCTGTTCTTTAGTTTGGCTGGAGCACTAGCGGTTTCGGCGCTCGCTGTACTTCTCACCACCCTCACCGCGGCTGCGTCGGTCCACCCGCGGGCTGCGACTTCGGCGACCGGGAAACCTGACGGCGACCTATACCGGTCAGTGGGATGAGACGCAGACGGTCGCCTACACGAGCATCGGAGAGTCGACGACCCTGACGTTGAAGTTTCACTATGCCGAGACCGAGGTCATAAATCCACACGCCGCGCACAGTCCGATCGTCGGCAAGCCGACGCTCACGGTGACCGACGGGAGCGAGACCGTCACGGGGACACACGATCCGCAGGACAACTGCACCGCCACGGTCACGGCGGCCCCGGCCAGCTCGTCTCAGCCGCCAACCTATTATTTTTCGCGGTTTGACGAGGCAAACGGCAAGATCACCGCCAGCCCATATCTCCCTGGGACCGTAGACATGAAATCGGCAGTCTCCTCAGGCTCGTCCGCGTCTTGCGGCCAGGTGTTCGAGGATGACTCCGACGACAGCGCTGATTGGACGACGGCAGTCCACCCAAGCGTCACCTTCCCGGCCAGCAGAGCGCTCCCGGCGAAGTTCCCCTTCCCGGTCGCTTTCCATGGGACCTCAAGCGAGCCCGGGTTGAGTCAGACGGTCGACGTCACGGCCACGAACACGCTGGAGGTGTCATCCGCCCCGTGCATTCTCCCCCCGGTGACGACGTCGGCCGACGTGGCCATCGGCGGCGCGCTAGACGGGCGCAGCCACGCCGGTTCCGGTGCATGAGCCTCGAACAAGCACGGCGGCGGGCTCGACCTGCACGCCACCGCGGAGCACGTGAAGGTCGGGATCGTGACCTGGTTCTTGACCTTCGTGCCGTCGCTCACGCACAATCACAACGGCGACGCGGTTCTGATCTACCACGTCAAGGTCCCGGCCACCAAGGTCGAGATAAAGGGCCTCTTCTCGGCCAAGTTTGACGTCGGCCTGGACTTCGGCTTCGTGACCAGCAACAGGACCGGGCACATCAGCCCCGCTCAGGCGCGCGCCTACCATGATTTCAAGGTCGAGGTGGCGAAAGAGGGCTTCGGCGTCACGGGCCCGGTGCCGCGCTGTCCCCTGCCGCCAAGGTTCGAGTCCTACGCGAAAACGTTCGACCACGGCGTGTCGGATTTCGAGCGCTACGTGTCGACCAATGTGCCCGCGCTCCAGCACGCGCTATTCGACTTCGCTGCCACCGGCAAGACGGTTGCCTTCAAGGCTTGGGCCCAGGGCGTTGACGCCGCGGCCAAGGCGATCAAGGACGGCCAGTAAGCAAGATGGGGAACTCTCCCTATTAGCGGCATCCCGGGGCGGGTCGTCATCGTCTTTGGCGAGGCCGGGGTCGGAAAGACTTCGCTGCTGCGCCAGTTTCGCGGTGAGCTCCCGCGTAGTAGCCCTCACGCCGCCGACCGGTCGAGCTCTGCCACAAGCGACTCCACGCGCTGCGAGATGTCATCACGGATCTCGCGGACTTTCCCGACCGGCTGACCGGCCGGGTCTTCTAGGTCCCAGTCGATGTATTTCTTGCCTGGGATGTAGGGACATTCGTCGCCGCATCCCATGGTGATGACCAGGTCTGCTTGTTCTGCCAGCTCGCGGGTCAGGAGCTGCGGCGTGCGATCCGCGAGGTCGATGCCGATTTCGTTCATGACCTCGATAACTTCCGGGTGGACATGCTCCGCCGGAGTGGTTCCTGCGGATAGGGCGTGGTGTCGGCCGAAAGTGGCTCTCTCGAAGAGGGCTTGGCTCATTTGGGAGCGTCCGGCGTTCTGGCGGCAGACGAAGAGGACGGTGCTCATGGCTGGGCCGTGTCGCGCTTCGGAGGACCGGCACCGATGATGTTCTCAGACCGTCCGTCGCGCTCGTGTGGGAGGAGAATGGCCGCAGCGTCGGCGGGAGTGACGCCTGGATAAAGGGCGCGAACGAGAACTATTGCGGCGACTCCTCCGATCGCCTGCGCGAGGATGAATGAGGGGACGGAGGCCGGCGCGATCCCGGCGAACGTGTTCGAGAACATGCGACCGATCGTGATCGCCGGGTTGGCGAAGCTGGCGGAGCTGGTGAAGAAGTAGGCCGCGCCGATGTACGCGCCGACGGCGGCCGGGATGGTCGCGGTTCGCCTGGTCCGAGCGAGCGAGAAGATGACGAGCAGTAGGCCCAGGGTGGCGATGATCTCCGAGAGGAAATGGGCTGGACTGCCGCGATGGTGGGTGGAGATGCTGATCGCGCTGAGCGAGAACATGACGTTGGCGACGATCGCGCCCAGGATGCAGCCGCACACCTGAGCGGGCAAGTAGGCGAGCGCGTCGCGCCGGCTGATCCCCCCGAAGTGGGCGTCGACGAACGACACGACGGGGTTGAAGTGCCCACCCGAGACGGGGCCGAACATGAGGATGATCGTGAACAGGCCGGCGGCGGTCGCGGCGGCGTTCTCGAACAGTTGCAGGCCGGTGTTGCCGGGCGAGAGTTGCTGGGCGGCGATTCCGGAGCCGATCACCAGTGCGGCGAGGAACGCGGATCCGAGCAGCTCGGCAAGCAGCCGGCGGGGAAGCGGCGGGGTGCTCATCGGTGCGTTTGTAGGTCAGAGCAGCGCGCAGTGCTCTTCGCGGAGGCACTCGCGCGTTTGTTTGTGGGCAAGGCTCAGGATGTGGCTGCGGATCGGGACGTCGTCGTACTGATCGAGCACCCGGTCCGCGCAGCCTCGGATCACCTCGGACGGACGGTCGTTGCCGAACTCTTCGATGAGCGGCGGGAGCAGCTTGGCGAGTCGCCATCGATGGGAGGTTGCGTCGAGGCGGATCGCGTGGATCTTGTCGTGTGCGAGTTCGTGGACTCGTTCGTCGATCAGATCGCGAATCTCGCGCACCTCGTCGAGCGGCCTGCCGGCGGGATCCGGGATGTCCCAATCGTCGACGGTCGTCGGCACGTACGGGCAGACATCGCCGCAGCCCATCGTCACCGCCCAGTCCGCGTGTAGCTGCATCTCGACCGACAGCCGCTTGGGCTTGTTGCCCGAGAGGTCGATCCCGACCTCCCGCATGACCTCCACCACCTCAGGCCACACACGGCGAACCGGATCGGAGCCGGCCGACTCGCCGCGAACGTCGTCGGGTGCGTACCGCTCGAACAGCGCCTGGGCTATCTGCGAGCGCCCCGCGTTGTGGGTGCAGACAAACAACACGTACTTCATTGCGCAGACCTCCTCGCCGCGCGGCGGCGACCAGCTTTTGTGCGTACCACCCGGGCGACAATCTCGTGCGCGCTGCCGATTAGCGGTCTCATCTGGGCGTGCATGACTGATTTCTCGGACAAACCTGCGATTAGTCTATAGATTGACAATCATCAGTTCAATCGGTATACGTAGATAGATGGTGATCGATCTGGAACTGACCCCCAAGACCAAGCGCCCGCCCGGCGAGCCGTGCTGCGAGCCGGTGGTCTATCCCGACGTTGAGCGCGACGAGGCGCTGCGGATGGCGCAAGTCGCCAAGGCGCTCGGCGACCCCGTCCGCCTGCAACTCGTGGATGTGCTGCGCAAGCACGCCGGCAAGGTGTGCGTGTGCGAGCTGGTGCCGCTGTTCGACCTCTCGCAGCCCACGGTCTCCCACCACCTCAAGGTGCTTCGGCAAGCCGGCCTCGTCGGCTCAGAACGGGAAGGGCTGTGGGCGTACTACTACGTGATCCCCGACGCGCTCAACGAGCTCTCCCAATGGCTGAGCTAGACACCACCTGCTGCACCCCGGAAGCCCAGGCCAGCTGCTGCGAGCCTGAGGACAAGGCCGAATGCTGTGGTCAGGACGAAGGTTGCCGGTGCGCCACCGGCACGTCGAAACCCGAGCAGGAAGATGTTCGGGAGATCGTCCGCGCGCGCTACGCCGCTGCAGCAAAGGCGGCGAGCGGATGTGGCTGCGGCCCGGATGTTTCGGTTACGGACGAGCACGGCTCCCAGGTATTCGGCTCCGCGCTCTACGACGAAGAGCGGGGCGACGCGGGCACCGCTGCGGCGATCGGCGCATCGCTCGGGTGTGGCGTCCCCACAGCCGTGGCGGATCTGCACAAGGGCGAAACGGTGCTCGACCTCGGCTCGGGCGCCGGCGCGGACGCACTGATCAGCGCTAAACGCGTCGGGCCCACCGGGAGGGCAATAGGGCTGGATATGACTGACGAAATGCTTGAACTTGGCCGCAATAACGCCATGCAGGCGGGCATTGAGAACGTCGAGTTTCTCAAGGGCTACCTCGAGGATCTGCCACTCCCCGACGACAGCGTCGACGTCGTGATCTCGAACTGCGTGATCAACCTTTCCGGCGACAAGCTCAAGGTCTTGCGTGAGACCGCGCGGGTGCTCCGTCCGGGAGGGCGTTTCGCCGTCTCGGACGTGATCGCCGACCCCGACATGGACGAGCGGACGCGCGCCGACGTGGCCGCATGGACCGGATGCATCGCGGGCGCACTCACCGAAGCCGAGTTTCGATCCGCGCTGGATACCGCCGGCTTCCGAGACGTCGAGATTCGCGAGACCCACCGCGTTCACGAGCATGCCGCCGGGGCGATCATTCGCGCCCGCAAGCCGGCCTAGTCGATGACGAGGCAGCTTGCCGGTGGACCTCGTCGATGGTTGGTTGGTGGTTGAACGCCCTGCGTTACCTCTGACGCCCCGCTCCTCCCCCACCTCCAATTTATACCGCGCACAGGGCCTTCATGAAGCCCTCGGTTATGCCCCATAATCGCCCGCCGCAAGCCAGAACCTACGAAATGGAGCAGGCGAAATGCGAGCGTATTTCTCGACGTATCCCACAGGAGCGTGGCTATGACCGAGCATGCGGTGGTGATCGCCGGTGGAGGTCCAGCGGGGATGATGCTGGCGGCCGAGCTGGCGTTGGCGAACGTCGACGCCGCGGTCATCGAGCGGCGTCCGGATCACGTGCTCGTCGGCTCACGGGCCGGCGGTTTTCACTCGCGCACGATCGAGGTGCTCGATCAGCGTGGGGTCGCTGATCGGTTCCTCGCGGAGGGTCAGGTGGCTCAGGTCGCGACGTTCGGCACGACCGTGCTGGACATGAGCGACTTTCCGACACGTCATCCGTACTCGCTTGGTATCTGGCAGAACCAGATCGAGCGGATCATGGCCGCCTGGATCGCCGAGCTGTCGGTGCGGATCGACTACGGACGTGAGGTGACGGGCTTCGCGCAGGACGACACCGGCGTCGAGGTCGAGCTGTCCGACGGCCGGTCGCTGCGGGCACAGTATCTCGTCGGGTGCGACGGAGGACGCAGCGTCATCCGTAAAGAAGCCGCCATCGAGTTCCCGGGGTGGGACCCGACGAGAAGCAACCTGATCGCCGAGGTCGAGGTGACCGAGGAACCGCCGCGGGGCATCCGCCACGACGCCATCGGCATCCACGGCCTGCACAGGATGGAGGACGGCAGGACAGTGCGCGTCGTCGTGACCGAGCAGCAGCTTGGGCCCAGCGGCGAGCCCACGCTGCGCGATCTCAGCGAGGCGCTGATAACCGTGTACGGCACCGACTTCGGGATCCACAGCCCCACGTGGATCTCCAGATTCACCGACATGACACGTCAGGCCGCTGCTTACCGCGCCGGACGAGTCCTGCTCGCCGGCGACGCGGCGCACGTGCATTACCCGGCGGGCGGGCAGGGCCTCAGCCTCGGTGTGCAGGATGCGGTCAACCTGGGATGGAAGCTGGCTCAGGTGGTCAGGGGGACCTCGCCGGAAAGTCTCCTGGACACCTACCACACCGAGCGCCACCCGGTCGCTGCCCGTGCGCTTCGGTACACGATGGCTCAGACGATGCTCCAACGCCGGGACGAGCGCTTCCAGGCCCTCGTCGATGTCGTGTCGGAGCTGGTGAGCATGGACCAGCCCCGCAAGCGGATCGCCGGGCTTGTCTCCGGGCTGGACATCGAGTACGACCTCGGCGAGGGGCACCCTCTGCTCGGACGCCGCATGCCCGATCTGGAGCTCGTGACCGCCGACGGCCCGCTCCGCGTCTTTGAGCTGCTGCACGACGCCAAGCCGGTGCTGCTCAACCTCGGTGAGCCCGGCGGCTTCGACATCAGTACATGGGCTGACCGGGTCCGACTGATGGACGCTGAATATGCCGGCCTGTGGGAGCTTCCGGTACTAGGCGCGGTCACCGCTCCCACTGCCGTGGTGATCCGTCCCGACGGATACGTTGCTTGGGTGGGAGACGGCACCGACCTGGGGCTTACTGAAGCCCTGGCCACCTGGTTCGGACCGCCCACTGCGGCATAGGCAACGCGGAGCCCGGCAGGCTGCGGGTGCCTCCTCGCCCGGTCGCTCAGACCGAGCTCGCTCCCTCCCGTCCGATCCACAGCGCCGACGGGTAGCCATCGGCAACGATCGAATTGATCATCCCCATTCGCACGCCCGCTCTCATCATCCGGCGACATAGCGCCCAGTCCCACGGCATGTCGAAGAGCGCGTCGGTCATCTCGGCCGGAAAGATCGGCGCCAGCCCGGCGTGGTAGATCGTGGCCTGAAAGCAGAACTGTCCCCACTCGGGCGGGAACCGGCCCACCAGCGGCGCCGTTGTCCCGTCGGGCCGGTAGGTGTTCGAGATCCCGTAGCAAAGCTCAAGCTGATCTCGCCGTGCGCCGTCGAGTAGCGCCTCCAAGTGGTACGGGCGAAACGCATCGTCGTCGCCGAGATGCGCGATCCATCGTCCGCGGGCGACGCACGCGGCCTCGTTGTACGGCGGAACCCCGGCGATATGCCAGCGGTCGCGAGGATCCTCGGGGTACGGTCCGCGGTAGGTCCGGTTCCAGTAGGCGATCCTCGAGTCGCCGATGCCCGCGACGAGCTCCCGCGCCTCGTCGGGGGCGCCGTCGCCAACCACCAAGACCTCGAAGTTCTGGTAGGTCTGCGCCTGGATCGAAGGGATCGAACGATCAGCGAGCCGCTCGTAGTTGTCATACGTCGGGATGATCACGCTGACGAGCGGCGTCGACTCGGTGAAAGCCAGGTCATATTCCTCTGTCCGGCGCAGGTGCTCAAGCCGTTCGCGCTGCTCCGGCTCGCGGTCGCGCAGGGCGAGCAGAATCTCCCGCTGCCTGCTGCTCTCACGGCGCAGGTCCGCGAGCTCGGCCTCGAGCGCACCGACGTGCTCGCGCACATCGCCGATCGCCACCGAGATCGAGCGCAGTCGGTTGCGAAACGCCGTAGCCGGATTGCGAAGCCTCAGCGCCGGTTCCTCCACACGTGCACGGCGCGATTCAACCACGTCTTTCTCCACTCGACGCTCGCAGCCCGATGCACGAGCGTCGTCGTGTGCGTGATCGCACTTCGGAGCCGACTAAATGTCAGCCACCGAGATGGCGGGTGCGTCGCGGCGTGCCTTCTCGCTGACGCCCGGGAGATCGTGGAGCGCGGTGTAGGTGATGCGGTCTGGTTCGAGTTCGAGGGCGCGCGCGTCATCCTGATCGAGTCGCTCGATCAGGTCCTTTGATGCCAAACTCCGCCCTCCTTTCGCACACGCCTCGATTCGCGCGGCTTCGTTGACCTCATCGCCCAAGGCCCCGACCTCCGTACGGCCGCTGGTGAGTAGTCGCCCGATATATGTCCCGGATCCCCAGTGGAGCCCGAAGCGAAGAACGACATCGCTGGGGGCGAGCTGGCTGCGCTCGGCCGCGGCGGCCGCGTCGCGACACATGCTCCGTGCCGCTTTCGATACACGCACGCGCCGCACGTGATTCCGAGCCCGCGTGCTCGGCAAGGAAGAAGGCAGTGATCCCATCGCCGACGTGCTTGCCGACAATTCCACCCGCTCGAACCACCGACTCGTCGACGCGCACGACAAGGCGACAGATCAGCGCGAAGTACGCCTGCGTGGACAGGCCCCGCCAACCCAGCGCCCCTCGGAGTCATGCAGGGGACCAGATCATCGGCCCGGCCGTCGGCTCCACGCCTTCCAGCAGATCATGCAGGCGCGGGTCTACGAGCCCACGCAGCTCCGCCTCACCGCCGGAGGTCGTCCCGAGCAGCGCACCGACCATGGCGGCGAACACCTTGCGCTGATTCTCGAACGTCGGCCCGCCCGGCCGAGATGCTTGAAACTCCACCCACTCGGCGGAGAACACATGCGCGCCAAGCGGCGGATCAGGACGCTCGACGCCGCCGCCGAGAATCGTCAGCAGCTCGTCGGTGACCGCCACAACCCGCCATCGTTGATCCCAAACCAACGCCGCGAACTCCGCTCGTTGCAACGCCTCGAAGGCGGCTGTGAGAGTGGGATCGTCCACGGCGCGACCCTAGCCCGCTGCAGCGCGTTCGTCCAAGTCACGCGCGGGCTACCACGGTACGTACACGTGCTTGGGAGTGATGATCCTGGTGATGCGCTGTCCCAGCCGATTCACCAGCGGTGTGCGCGCGTCCGGCGGATTGATATTGGTGTTGATGAGCGCCACGACCGTGGCACGCTCGGAGGGTAGGTAGATGGTCAGGCTCTGGTAACCCGGTACGCCACCGGTGTGACCGATCCACCCGTTGCTGTTGCTGAGCGCAAGGCCATAGCCGACCTGTCGCACGCCGGTGGCCTTGAAGCGAAGGCGCTGTTGCTGGCTGGCCGGCGTCAGTAGCTTGCCGGTCGCCACGTCGCGCGCCCAGCGATGGAGATCGCCGAGTGTTGAAATCATCGCCGCCGCCGCCCAGCCCCAGGACGGGCTCCAGTTGGTGGCGTTAACGATCTTCCGGCAAGCCCGGCCACCCGACACGAGACATTTGACGGTGTTGTTGGTGTAGCCCTGCGCGTGGGGAGCCGGGAACTCGGCCTCCATCGGGAAGCTGGTGTGCATGAGGTGCTCGGGCTTGAGGATGTGCCGCTTGATGTACACGGCGATCGGCTCATGGGAAACCTTCTCCACCACGAGGCCGAGCAGCACCGTGTTCGTGTTCGAGTAGTCATAGCTGGTGCCCGGCGCGAACATGACCGGGTTGCTGAAGCCGTAAGCAAGCAGTTGCCGAGGCGTCCATGCGCGACGCGGAGCGGCGAACCACGCACGGGCAAAGGCGAGGTTGTTGGTGTAGTTGAACAGGCCGCTGCGCATGTCGGCGAGGTCGCGGATGCTGATCGCGTTCCCGTTCGGTACGCCAGCAAGGTATGAGCTGACGGGACTGTCCAGAGCGACCTCTCCCCGATCGACGAGTTGCAGCAGGGCGGTTCCGACGAACGTCTTGGTCTCGCTGCCGATCCGCATGTACAACTTGGTTCCCATCGGCTGACCGGTCGCCTTGTCGCGAACGCCGAACGCTTTGACGTACGGCACGTAGCCCCGCTGCCACACGCCGACGGTTGCTCCCGGAATCGACGCCTGGCGCATCACCCCCTTGATCGCCGCGGTCAACACCGCCGCTCGCGAGCGCGAACGACCACTCGCAATCGCCGCTGGCCCCGCCAGCCCGGCCACGACCAACGCGAGCAGCACCCCAAACGCGACAATCCGAGAGCGGCCGGAGCGATTACCCCACTCCATGATCGCCATCAACCTATCAGTCGCAAACCGCCAACGGGGCGGATTCCAAGGAAACAACCAGCCCCGGTGTGCGGTGAAGCCAAAGCTCTTGGCTTGCTTTGCCTAGCCTCCCAATGATGAGGCGGATCCTCGTGACCGGGATGTCCGGAACTGGCAAGTCCAGCGCGCTTGAGCGACTGCGACTACTGGGCTTTCAGACGGTCGATACCGACGAGGGCAACTGGACAGAGTGGTCAGAAGCCGAGAGGGGTTACGTGTGGCGGGAGGAGCGGATGGCGGAACTTCTAACGGGCGAGGAAGGCCCGCCTCTCTACGTCTCGGGGACAGTCTCCAACCAGGGTCGCTTCTATGACCGCTTCGATGCCGTTGTCTTGCTGAGTGCTCCGGCGAACATTCTCCTCAGCCGCATCGAGACACGCACGACCAACCCGTATGGGAAGACGGCGGCACAGCGGGAGCTCGTGCTGCGCCACCTGGCAGAGGTTGAGCCGCTGTTGCGTCGGACGTGCACGCACGAGATCGACGCTACGCAGCCGCTGGCAGACGTCGTCACTCAGCTCGCCGAGTTCGGTCGCGGCCCTTCCGCTTAGACCGACATCCGGTAGGCGGGCGTCAGAGTCGGGACCGGCGCTGGTATAGCCTGCGGCGGGTGAGGGTCGCCAGACTCGTCGCCTTCGGGGAGGTTCCGACGTTTGAGATTCATGACGTTCCCGACCCTGTGCCCGGGCCTGGCGAAGCCGTGGTTGATTTGCGCGCGGCGGCTTTGAATCGCCGTGATTGGTGGATATACCGCAAGCCGGGCTACTGTCAGCTCCCGGTCACGCTCGGTTCGGACGGGGCAGGGGTGGTGTCATCAATCGGTGGTGATGTGTCTGGGGTAGCGTTGGGCGATGAGGTGGTGATCAATCCGGCGCTCGGTTGGGAGCGTGGGCGCGATGTTCCGGGATCCGACTTCGGCATCCTTGGGGCGCCGTCACAAGGAACCTTCGCTGAGAAGGTCTTGATCGCGGCTGGCAACCTGGCACGCCGGCCGCAGCGGCTGAGCTGGGAGGAGGCTGCGGCGGTCAATCTCGCGGGCCTTACCGCGTGGCGGGCTACGGTCCGCTGCGCGAGAGCCGAGCCAGGGCGCTCGATTCTGATTACCGGGGCTGGCGGGGGAGTCTCGACGTTCGCGATCCAGATCGCGGCTGCGCTGGGCGCGGATGTGTATGTCACATCTTCCACGACCGACAAGATTGAGCGCGCCGTCGCCCTCGGGGCCAGGGCCGGGTTTCGCTACGGCGATCCCGACTGGCCTGAGCAGCTCCGCTCGCTCGTGGCGGGCGGACTTGACGCTGCTATCGATAGCTTCGGAGGTCCGGCATGGGACAGCGTGCTCAAGGTCCTTCGGAGGGGTGGCACGCTGGTGAACTTCGGCGACACGGGAGGCGACCGAGCCACCGTCGATGTGGGTGACGTCTTCTTCGCTTGGCGCTCGATCGTCGGTACGACGATGGGAAGCCCCGAGGACTACGAGCAGATGATCGAGCATGTTCGCGCGGCGGCCTGGCGACCGGTGATCGATTCGGTCTTTCCTCTCGAGCGGCTGGGCGATGCGATGGCCAGACTTGACGCCTCGTCGGAGCGGTTCGGCAAGATCGTGATCTCCGTCGGTTGACGCGATCCGGGGCTTGATCCCAATCGTCCGGCCGAGTTCTACGACGCCATGGCTATCTCAGCGCCAAGCGTTCTTGCGCTTCGGCTTGCCGGAGGATTCGACGATCGCGATCTTGGCGCCCGACGGGTAAGTCCCGGCTCTCGGATTGGTGGAGATCACGTCGCCCTTGGGAATCCTCATCGAGGCGTGCTTGGTGATCCTCCCCACCCTGCAGTTGAGCGCAATCAGCAGGCGCTTGGGCGGAGTGAGCCCGCGCACCGGGTGGCGCAACGAAAGTCTCCCGCTCCTCCGGTCCCCAGCGGGAGACTCTCTCTCGAAAAGGTACCGCGATCGGCCCGGAACCATCTGAGTAACCGCGGCGCCAGTCGCGAGCGAGCCGCCGACCAGCGAGCTCACGACGATCACTCTGGCCGACGTCGTGCCGTTCGCAGACCGCCCAACATCCAACTGACAGGATTGCTGCCTTTCGAGCTAAGCGCGGGTCGCGAGCTTCCCGACTTTACCCGCGCGGGTCGCCGACACAGTAATCGGCTCTCAGCCGTTTAAGTTCTCGGCGAGGCGCCAGCCACGATCGGCGTGCCCGTCAATGTCGCGCACGAGATGTGCGCCGCAATTCAGGCACTCCGTCCGGTCGACGGCGAGCTGGTCGCCGGACTCGAGATTGGCAGTCGTTACCGGCACCTGCTGGCCGCATCGCGGGCAAGGCGATTCGTTGGCTGTGCTCGACAAGGCTCTGTTCCTACGGCCCGTGGACCGAGATCTGGTCAGCGATCGCGTCCGCCTCGCGCTGCGTCGCATTCCGCTCCCGGTTCGGCTCACCTGTCGCCGCCTGGTTCGCGCCATCAACTGCCCGCTGAAGCGAGTGGGCGAGTGCTGGCGCCTCGCTTGACTCGACGCCCTCAAGCACGATCTGGTCGCCTTGCACGATCTCGTTGATGTTGATTCGCAGATGCCCCACTGCGACGTGGCCGGCCAACTCGGTGGCTAGGTGACCGCATAAGGCCTGCGACCACCGACGGCTCGGACAGCCAGATAGCCCCACGCGGACACGCACGCCCACGCAGCCGGCAGCACGCGGCTCTCCACGAGCCCGGCCGATGATCTCGTAATGCTCGGACATCGTCTACCTCCTCAGACTCCGGTCCGTGTGTTCTCTCCCCCGGTGCATCGTCGCCCCGACTTCTGCACAAACCGTGACCAGGAACGATCACGCACGCACCGGCTGTTTCTCTCCAACGTCGTAGTGGGTGGTCTTCCCACCGATCTCCGTACGCAATCAGCTTCTGATGAAAGCCCCCTGTCCGGGGGGAGGTGCTCGCTGCTCGTTCGGGCTTACTGGCGCGATAGCCAAGCCCGCGTCTTGAATCGTGCTTGAGCTGGACCCCCGGATCGTCAGTACCGGCCGGTGCATCAAGGGACGCAAAATCGTCACCGGGTACGCCGGACCTTGAACACGGACGATCTGGCGTGTTGCCCAATCAGTTGCCCACCAGCTCTCCTGGGGGTCCGAACGCTTGTCCCGGGCACAAGAAAAACCCGCCGTCTCCAGCGGGTTCCTAGGAGCCTCTGACGGACTCGAACCGTCGACCCCTTCCTTACCATGACCCTGCGGGACCCGTAACGTGTGATGCGGATTCCGATTTATGCTGCAAACGCGGGCTGTGGCGGTTTGGATGCAGGCGGCTGCGAGGGGTTTCATGCGGGCTGCGGTTTCCAAAGAGTTTCCATGGCGAACTGTTGTGAAGTGATCCGCCAACGGGCTTTACGGAGCCGGGAGACGAGCAGCCACCGCGGCGACTAGTTCGCGCAGCTGCCTGACCAAGATCGCCTCGAGATCGACTTCACGTGCCGTTGCCTCCCGGTCGGCGCGTTCGAGCGTCGTCTCCAAGCGTGCCGCCTCGGCCCCGGCGGAGGCCAGCGCAACATAGTCATGCTCCGTCTCCTGCACCAGCCGAGACTGCTCGTCTTCCCCGCCCTCGAACTCGCCCGCCTGCGCGTTGCGCAACTGCGCTCGGTACATCACGAAGAGAACGAGCAACTCCTCGCGATCTCGACGTAGCGCGGCGGCGAGTTCGCTTGACCAAGGCCTCGGCACGCCCTCAATCTGGCAACCGAACCGGTCGTCTAGCCCGGCCCGTCACCCGACTGGCGACGTGCGATGATGCCTTCTGCAGCCTCGACGAAGATCGGCGGCTCGCCTTGCACCAGCTCACGCAACTCGGCGTCGCTCATCTCGTCGAGTCGAGCGAGACCCGCCCTCACGCGTTCATCGTTGAGTTCGACCGACTGAAGGCCACGAGTAGGACGCTCACTCGCCACACGCCTAGGGTACCTCGACGTCAAGCCGACTCAGCGAGAAGTGAGCTGACCGCGACTCGGGGGTCCACGCCGGCCACGCCTGGGGATTGGCTCAATCCGAGCCGTACTCGCCGTCCAGCGCTATGCGGAGTGCGTCCGCATACTCTGCCGCCATGCGTGATCGGCGGAGAGCCCGCCGCCGAGCGTCCGCTACCTCTCGCACGTAGACCGTCCGGGTGACGGTGCCGTCTCTGTGGCCGAGCAAGAACGCCACCGCGTCCACGCTCTCCCCGGCGAGCAGCGCCCGCGAGGCAACCGTGTGCCTGAACGAGTGCATCGACGGGAGCGTTCCGCGAGTGACTCGCACGCGTCTGCCGTCGGCGTCAGTCTCGTGAAGGATCGGGAAGGTCGGCAGTCCGTCCGCGTCGACCGCACGCGCTTGCGCCTTCCTCAGCGCACGTGCGACGTTGCGCTACTGCAGGGGTCTGCCAGTGCGGCTCGCGAAAACAAAATCGGTGGGCGCGCAGTGCTTCGCCGCGAGCCGATGCCGGGCAAGCACGCGCGCCAGCTCTCCGGGGATTGGCACCGTCCGGGCTGAGCCGTCAGTCTTCGTCGGTCGCCGACTGCCGTGGCGGTCGACCTGCCAGCCGAACTCGATCTCCGCCTCATCGAGGTCATCGATTCGCACATCGGCCCAGACCAACCCGCACAGTTCCGAGATCCGCGCGCCGGTCAGCGCGGCCACCGCGAACAGCGTGCGGAACGGGTCAGACGCCGCGGCGATCGTTTGCTCAAGCTGCTCGCCCTCGAAGATCGGCCGGCGCTTGGCCTGCGAGATCTTCGGCCGCTCGGAGGAAAGCATCAGGGCTGTCGGAATCGTTCCGCTCCAGCCGAGCCGCCGGATCGCGAACTTGTAGACCTTCCGACGACCGCGAGAACGACAGCGATGGTCGCCTCGCTCTTCCCGCTCGCACGCATCTCGCGGACCAAGAGCGCGAGATCATCGGCGCTGATGCGGTCGAGCCGTCGGTTGGAGAACTTCGGTCGAAGATGTTCGTTGACCACGCTTCCGTACTTGCTCTGGGTCGTGTCTCGAAGATCCAGGACCGGACCGGAAAGCCACCGATCGACGGCTTCGCCGAACCGCAGCTTCGGGCTCGGTGAAACGCTCTCACCACGAGCCCGTCGCGCCGACAGGTCATCCCGCAGCTTCCGAGCGGCGAGGACGCCACCGTCTACGGTCCGCCAGCGTTGCCGACCGCTCTCATCCTTGAAGCCGACCTCCAACACGCCGGTCGGGCGGCGGTAGATCCCTCGCTCCACGCGCACGCGGCGCGGGGCTGCGTTTGCATCACTCATCGCGGCCGCCTCGCAGCGGCACCAACGCGCTTGAGCTGGGGCACCGCCATGCGTCCAGGTCCGACTTGCGGAAGTACAGCTTGCACCCGGTGCTCGCCTGCTCCGCAGGAATCGTGCCCTCGGCGGCCAGTCGGCGGACTCTGTCTCGATGGATGCCCAAGTACTCGGCTGCACGTCGCGTATCCAGCCACTCGTCTGAAACGGAGGCACGCGGCTCTACGAGACGCGCAGCGACCTTCTCAGCCACAAGGTCTGCTAGCTGCGCGACGAGCTGATCGAGAATTGCATCGCCAACCTGACGCTGGGGCACAGGCTGGACGGAACGACTATTGAGGATTCGCAGCTCGCCGTCCCGCCGCGACTCGAGAGCGTACGCTTGCATCGTCGGGACCTCCTTCACAGGTTCCGGCCAGGCCCTGGGGTGTTCGCGCACCGCCAGGGCCGTGTTTTCCTTACGCAAGGAAGATATCGCAGGGGTCGGACGGAAAGAGTCCGTTCGTAAGGTTCTGCCGGGTCTCTAAGTAACTATCCATAAACCCGCTCTGAGCAGGAGTTATGTCTCCTTGAGGTGAATGGGCAAGGCACACCACCTCGCGAAAGGAGCGTGCCTTGCCGCCTGCCGAGACTACCCCTGCGCCGGTGTTGCCGACGATCTGGGAGCTGCCGGACGAGTTGTGGGAGCGGATCGAGCCGATCCTGGCCAGGCGTTATCCGCGTGCGGCGACCGGCCGGCCCAGGGCGGATCTGCGGCTGGTGTTGGAGGGGATCGTCTACCGGCTGCGCTCGGGTGTGCAGTGGAACCAGCTGCCGCGCAGGTTCGGCTCCGACTCGACGGTTCACGCCTGGTTTCAGCGGTTCGTCGCGGATGGTGTGCTGGAGGAGATCTGGGCGCAGCTGGTGCGCCAGTGTGACGAGTTCGGCGCGGTCAGCTGGGCATGGCAGGCGGCCGACGGGGTGATGGGCAAGAGCCGCTTCTGCGGCGGCGCGAGAGGCCCAAACCCCACTGATAGAGCCAAGATGGGAACCAAGAAGAGCGTGCTGGTCGAGCAGCACGGCGGACCGTTGGCGGTCTGTATCGACGGCGCCAACGTGCACGACACCAAGCTGCTTGAGCGCACGATCAACGCGATCGTGATCGAGCGCCCGGACCCCGAGCAGGTGATCCAGAACCTGTGCCTGGACAAGGGCTATGACAACCCCACCGGCGAGACCGCGTGTCAGGCCGGCGGCTACGTGCCCCACATCCGCCGGATCGGCGAAGAGAAGCTCGACAGCGACGATCAGAAGACTCATCCCGCCCGCCGCTGGGTCGTTGAGCGCACGATCGCCTGGCTACAGAAGTGCCGCGCGCTGCTGATCCGCTACGACAAGAAAGCCCAGAACTACCAAGGCCTAATCCAGCTCGCCTGCGCCCTGCTCTGGTACCGGCGCCTCCACCGCCTCAACCAGGCCGACGGAGTTTCTGGATAGTTCCTAAGTACTGTTCGGGCATGGGACGCAAGGTCGACGTCGACGAGCTCATTGACGCGCAAGAGGTGGCGACGATCCTTGGCCTTGCCCACCGCAACACCGTGAGCGAGTACCAAGCGCGCTATCCGGAGATGCCGCGTCCTCTCGTAGTTCGTCGGGCTGGCCGGTTCAAGCTGTGGCTACGCCCAGAAATCGAACGCTGGGCCACTCATCACCGAGAGCGTGCCGGCGGTCGTGGACGTCCTCGACTGATCGACAAGCCATCCTGAGCACGACGCACGATGGCGTGGGCCGTACCCGAGATGATTCGTTGTTCGTGCGATTTCCCTGAACCGGCACAGCATCCAGTTCCGATTTGGTGACGGCCCGGACGGGCGTCGCCAAATCGGGACTACCCCAGCGGGAGGCGGCGTTGGCCGCGCCGGTGCTCCTCGCGGCCCGCTACAGGCACCGCCTCCCTGACGACCGGACGAGGGTCTTGACCGCTCTGAGGCTAAGACCGCTCGTGGCCCATGAGAGGTGGCGCGCCGACTGATGACCGTCCTGCGGCGGCCGACGTGCGACTCCCCCGGCTGCGGACGTCCACCGCGACGATCGCGTTCACGGCAAAAGCATCGTCGGCGCCGACCATGCCCGGCTTGTCGTCCGTCGCCGACGCGATCGTGAGCGGTCGGCCCCGTCAGAAGGCAAAAGCGATCGCCCGCGTCAGGCGCGCTTTCCGCGCGCGTTGGAGGGAGTCGGCGTCACGACCGAGATGCTCCTGACGAAGGCAGAGCAGGTGTCGGACGATGCGGGGTGTGCCGTCGGATTTGCCTCGAAGGAGCAGTCGCGACCGCCCGGCCGACCGCGGCTACTGGTGCTCGTCCGATGCGACAGTCGCCGGGCGGGCGCCGACCGCTGCCTCACCTGCCTCGACGGAGAAGCTCGTGATCCGCAGGAGGACGTTGCGCTCCTTGCTCATGGCACTGGCTGGATGAGCCCGTACCAGCGCGACCGGTACTTCGAGTACGGCGTGCTCGACCGCGCGTGAGGTCCCGCCGGGGCGCCGGTTTGGTGCGCTGCGATGAGTTGCGCGGCGGTGGGCGGTCTTACGTGCATGACCTCGATTACCGCGCAGACGCACGCGACGCTCGACGGCGTCATCGACGCCCCGCCCGCCGACGCGCTCTTGCCGTACATGAGCGACGCGGGCCGGCAGGGAGCGCTCGATCTCGCGCTGGCGGCCGACGCGCTGCTGCTCGCGCGCGAGACCTGGCAGGGCCTGGCCCGGGCGTGGCGCGACCAGACGGGCCCGATGGCCGAGCGGCTCAACGCGATACCGAAGTACGTCGTGTCCGCGACGCTCGGGTCCGCCGACGAGTGGGACCACACGACGATCGTCGGCTACGACGACATCGCCGGCCTGCGCGAGCGCGAGCAGCTCCTGACCTACGGCTGCGGGCGCCTCGCACTTGATCTGCTGGCCGACGGGCTGCTCGACGTGCTCGTGCTGTCGCTCACGCCCGTCGTGGCGGGCGCCGGCCGGCGGCTGTTCGACGACCCCGGCCACCTCGTCCGGCTGCGGCTCACCGACAGCACGACCTTCGAGACCGGCGCCGTGCGGCTGTTCCTTAAGCCAGATCGCGCCTGACCGAAGCTATAAACCGAGTACTGCTTTCCGTGCAGCGCGACAGCAGCAACCGCTCGCGCTTCTCGTCCGGAGCGGCAGCAACAACGATGTGACGGCCCTTGATCTCGTGCTGGCTGCCAGAGTGGACGAATTCCGGCAGCATCACCGGCTTGTTTGTCGAAGCGCCCGGGATCTCATAGCCTCCTGACGCATGGTCAGTCCGGGCGATGGAGCGACGACAGGTTTGGCTGCTGCGGGCAGCCAGCGTCTCATCCAGATCTATGTGAACCAACGGCAGGAGGTCCTCGACGAGCAGGTTCGCGCCTGCGTGGACGAGCTGGCGGATGCAACGATCGAGTGGCGGAGCCCCATGGCTCAAGATGGGTACCGCGAATATTGGGACGGGGCGTTCTTGGACGTCATTGGCCTCGAGGA
Source organism: uncultured Solirubrobacterales bacterium (assembly GCA_963796885.1). GTDB lineage: Bacteria > Actinomycetota > Thermoleophilia > Solirubrobacterales > Solirubrobacteraceae > Palsa-465. The sequence goes on along the minus strand of CAWCNP010000010.1, from coordinate 26,240 downwards.
GCTCGCGCCCGCACTCAGGAGGTTTTGGCCAAGGGGCGGCCCACATTGGGATGCGCTCGCGGTGCTGTCGCGCCCGTCGGCCAGTCCAGGCGTCCTGCTCGTTGAGGCGAAAGCCCATGTAGGCGAGCTGCTCAGTGGCTCACCGATCGGCGCAGTGGTGGCAGAGCCTTCTCGTCGTCAGATCGAGCTCGCGATGGCGTGGACGATGGGTACCCTCGGGATCTGCGATCGCTCGGCCGCGTCTTGGTGCGATACGCCGCTCTACCAGTCCGCGAACCGGCTCGCACATCTTCAGTGGCTCAACTGCCACGGCGTCGACGCTTGGCTCGTTCATGTGCTCTTCACAGGCGATGACCACGTTCAAGCTGCAACCGAGTCGGACTGGCAGGAGGCCGTTTTGGAAGCCAATCGCGATTTGGGCCTCAGATTCGACGTGGCACGCGCCGGCCACCTCATCCTTCCCGCTGTATAGGCGGCGGTGTCGTCAGACCGCCGGATCATGCATCCGGCGCTGCGCACCAGCCGCGGGTCTTCCGCGCCTCTCGTCCTAACCAGCAGCGCGCGGAGTTGCGAAGCTCGAAGGTTGGCGCAGCGGTCTGTTCCCGTGCTTCATCGTCTCGCGCTACACATACGCAATGGCCGAGACCTACACGATGCAGATCGCCGGTGGAACCTTGCGCCGCGGGTTCTGGCTGTACGTCTGGCACGTGACAACCGCTGGAGGCGAAGAACTCCTATACGTTGGGCGGACGGGCGATAACTCCACGCCAAACGCCCAATCGCCCTTCAACCGGATGGGGCAGCACCTCGGCAACGCTGAGACGAGCAGCATGCTCCGCAACCATCTTGTAAAGCGCGGCGTCGTTCCGGAGGAATGCAAGTTCCGACTCGTTGCGCATGGCCCAATCTTCGATGAGGTGCCGGGAAAGGAGGGTGCGCATTCGAAACTTCGCGACGTGGTCGGCGTGGCCGAGAAGAAACTCGCTGATGACGTTACGGCCGCCGGCTACGACGTCCTGAACACGGTCAAGTGCAAGTGGCCGTTGGACGAGGAGCTTTACGCCCAGATCCGCGAAGCCTTCGCAGCCGAATTCGAGAAGCTGTAGCGGCTGTCCTCCTGCGCTTATGACGTCCGCACCGAATCGCTTCCGGAGTTCGTCCGAAGCGGCAGCATCGAATGGAGCCCGGCTCGCGCGAGACCCAGGCCCGCATCGGACGAAACTCAGCAGCGAAGGCGACGCGGCGTACCGGCGACCGAGCGTCGTGCCGGTGGAGCGGCAATCCGGCTCTACGGCGCCCCTGCGCTACCAGCCGTCGATCACTTTTCCGAAGGCGAGTGCGACTGTGTCTAGCTCTTGGGTGGTGAGGTGAGGGGCGATCATCCGCTCGAGTACATCGTCGTGTGTGGTCCGTGCCCGCGCGAGTTTGCGCCTGCCTTCGCGAGTGAGGGTCGCGTGGAACGCGCGGGCATCCTCGGGGTCCGGGACCCGGCGCAGGAACCCGCGATGCTCGAGCCGGCTGGCGAGCCGGGTCATCCCGCCGGAAGAGAGCATCGTGGCGCGGGCGAGATCGGTCATCCGCTGCTGGCGAGCCGGGGCGTTGTCGAGCGTGATGAGGACGTCGAACTCGCTGATGGAGATCCGATCCGCGGCGTCGAGCGCCTCGTCGAGCTCGCGCAGTACCCGGCTCGATACCTGGAGTAGGCGATGCCATGCCTCACGTGGGTCCGGGGCGGTGTCTCGTTTGGGGCGGCTTGACAAGAGGCGATCCGTCGGGTACTTATTTGCCTTGCAAGACAACTAATCATATCACGGTCGAGGGATGATGCGTTCAACGACCGAGCGACAGAGGGGGTTGCAGTGCCCATCACCAACAGAATCTCGGCGGTGCTGTGCAGCACCGACCTGGACCGCAGCCAGGAGTTCTATGAGCAGAAGGTCGGGATGACGCTCTCACCCGAGACGATCCCGAACCATCTGCTGTTCGACGCAGGCGAGGGAACGACGCTGCTCGTCTACGGACGCCCCGGTCCGAACCAGGCCGACCACACACAGGTCCGCTTCTGGTCCACCGATGTCGCGCACGACGTCGCCGAGCTGGCCGCCCGAGGCGTCGTATTCGAGGACTACGACTTCCCGGCGCTCAAGACCGTCAACCACGTCGCGACCACCGCCGGCATCGGCAAATCTGCATGGTTCAAAGACCCCGACGGCAACACCCTCGCGCTGTTCCAGCCCGAGTAGCCGCGCCGGCTCAACACCACAGCCAGCCGGCACCAGCCGCAACCAGAGACCACACACGACGTCGCAGACACCACCCGACCAGCAACCAGAGGACCGACATGACAATCACCGCTCATTTCAGGCACACCGGCTTCACCGCTGAGAAGTACGACGAGGCGATCCGACGGCTTGACGCCGCCGGACACGGAGCACCCGTCGGACGGCTTGAGCACGTCGCCTTCGAAGCGGACGGCGAGATCGAAGTGCTCGACATCTGGGAATCCCAGCAAGCCCTCGAAGCATGGGGCCCGGAAGGCTTCGTGCCGATCCTTCTCGACCTCGGCGTCGAGCTCTACCCGCCCACGATCCACCCCGTCCACAACACCATCCACGCGTGACAGCCCGACCCATTGCCTCGCCGCTTAGCCAGTACTCCCGCCAGGAAAGCGATCGTGCGGGCCCGGCGGTCGGCGTTCGCCGGTTCGCTGCGCGCCGGACCTACGAAACGCAACCCTGCAGCGCCAACCGAGGTCGGCCGGTTCGCTGCTGAGTTTCGCGCAAAGCAGGCGTCGACCAGGCCGGAGCGGGCACCTGCCGCTCCGGCGTTTCTTTTTCGCATATCGCGCCTAGCATGCGTCCCCCACGTACGATGAAGGGAGCAGGCCGATGATCACCGTGAACGTGCTTTATCCGAACATAGACGGCGCGAAGTTCGACATGAACTACTACCTCACGTCGCACATCCCGATGCTGAAGCGCGTGCTCGGGAGCGCGCTGAAAGGTTGCATCGTGGAGCAGGGGCTCGGCGGCCGTGCTCCCGGCACGAAGGCGGAGTTCGCGGTGCTGTGCCATCTGCGCTTCGATTCCGTCGAGTCGTTCCAGCAGGCGATCGGCCCGGTCGCCGGGCAGATCCAGAACGACGTGGCGAACTATGCGAGCGAAGCGCCGATCATCCAGCTCAGCGACGTGAAAGTCGCGTCCTGATCAGCTTTTGAGGGTTCGGCTGGCACCTGCCCGCGCTCTTCGAGGCGAGCGTGATCGTGGTGCTGGGTCTCGTGATGATCGGCGCGGGCATGTGGCGCTTCGCGGCGACGGAGTGAGGCGCGCTAGACGTCGAGCGCGTCCTTGATCGTGCGGTAAGCGCGTTCGGCCATCTTCAGCTGCTTGTAGACGCGCACGACCGCCTGGGTGGTGAGCTGTTGGGCGGGGCAGGTCGTGCGTAGTACGTAGAGCCCGTCGAGCGCGGCCTCCTCGGCGATCTGCTCGGTCTTGCGCGTGTAGGCGAACGCGCCGTCGGCGATGTGCAGGTCGAAGTGCTTGGCGACCTTGTACTTGTTGATGACGCGGCCGGCGCGCTGCCCGATCTTGCCGGCGTCGGCGTGGTGCAGGCGACCGCGGGGGTTGGTGACCGATGCCGTGACCTTCTCCAGCTCGCGCTCGGTCGCGGCGAGCAGGTCCTCGCGTTTGCGGGCGCGCTCGGTGGCGAGGTGCGGGTTGCGGCACACCACGAGCCGCTCGCCGGCGAACTCCGGGCTGGTGATCTCGGCCAGGTTGCTCTGATCGAACAGCGATAGCTGCAGATCTCCCGCCTTCATCAGCTTGCGGATCTGCGCGCTCTTCAGCGCGGACACGAACCCGGCACCGAGCTCTTTGAGCGTTTGGGCGTGCGCGTCGGTGATCATCGCCCGGTCGCCGACGAGGATCACCCGTTCGATCCCGAACCGCTCGCGGACGGTGTCGATCACGCCGGGCACGGTGCTCGGGTCGGCGGTGTTGCCCGGGTGCACCTGCACCGCTACCGGCCGTCCTTCTGGCGAGCACACAAGCCCCCAGTTGACCTGCAGCTTTCCCGGCTTGCCATCGCGGCTGTGACCGAGCGCCGCCAGCGGGCAGCAGCGGCCCTCCACATAGCTCGAGGAGAGGTCGTAGAGCACGAAGGCGCCCTGCTCGAGATGCCGGCGCGCGAGCGTGTTCTCGATCCGCTCCTGGCGCTCTGCCAGCCAGTCCATCACCGCCAGCAGCTCGGGCTCTTTGACCTCGCCGAGCGACAGCTCGTCGGCCAGCGTGGTCTGCGCAAAGCGGCGGGTCATCGACAACTTCGAGGCGGGCGCGATCACCACCCCGCCCCGTCTGCTGCTGGAGCGCGTCGATGCGCTCGGACGCCTGGGCCTTGGTCAGGTCGGCCGGCGGGGCCTCCTCGCGGGCCTCGCGGCTGAGGGTCTCGAGATAGGACGCCTGCGCGCCGGTCATCGGCTAGGGGATCGTCTCGCCGCTCACGTCCAAGCCGACGCTGGCCGCGACGAGATAGGTCGCGCCGACGATCACCTCGGCGCGCTCGCGACCGTATTCGGCGTACCCGACGCCGAGCGCGTGCACCGTCTCGTGGATCAGGATCCGCAGCGGCGCGTTCGCCGGCTGGCCGGCGTCAACGACGATCTGCCGGTTCTTCTGGTCACACCAGCCGCCCGTGCTGCCGGGGATCTCCTTAAAGCTGACGGTGAACCCGAGCGATTCGGCGAACGCCAGCATCGGGGCGAGGAGGTGCGCGTGCGTGTCGCCGGTCAGCGGCTCACACGGTGGGTCGAGCGGCGCCTGCTCAGTCCCGTCGATCGGATCGACCTGGGAGCGGTCGAACACGAACGCTACCTTGAACAGCACCCGCGGCTTCTCGGGGTCGTCCTGGCTGTCGTCGTTGTTGAGGTTCTTGAGGGGGATGGGGGCGATGATCCGGATCGCCTTCTCGCCTTTGCGCACGCAGTACCCGAGCTTCAGCCACGCCCGGAACCCGGCGACGAACGATGCATCCGGCATCGTCAGCGCGACGAGCAGTTGGTTGTTGAGCGACAGCCTGGCGAGCCCGCCACGCGCCCGCACGCGGACCCAGCGCCGCCAGCCGTCGCTTCTCAGCAGTTGCTCGGCGGCGTGCTTGAGCCGTTCGCGATCCTCCGCTCGGCGCTGATCGCGCTCCTGATCGGTTAGTCGACGCTTGCTCATCAGGTGCCTCCCTGAGGGGCCGGGGCCCGCCGGGTGCGGACCGTTGCGACCCAACCGCACGCCCGTCAGGGCGTGCCACCGTCAAGGGAGCCCGGTCCGCACCCGGCGGGGACCGCACAACCCCGAGATGGGGATGACTTCAGTCAGCGTCAACCGGCACCCTCGCCGCGATCACTGTGAGGGCCTCGACCATACCCGTTGCCGAGGCTCACAAGGCTCGTGAAAGCCTCGTCGGCAACATTGCAGGTCCGGGCCCGCTCGACGGGGTCGAGACCTGCTTTCCGCGCGGAAGAGCTCGGACAGGCACGCCGCAGAGCGGAAGCAGGGCCGGGGGTAGCTCGGCATCTTGCCGGTCGGCCCCGGGGCCGTACGGTCTCGTTCGGCGAGGAGACTCATGGCCCGATTTGTAAGAACGTCAGTACTCGCGACCGCAGTCGCTGGACCCGCGCCGGCCGCTGGTCGTGGGTCGACCCGGCTCAGTTGTTCGAGCGTCGCTACCGGGGCGCGGAGCAGCAGCTGCATGTCCGGATCGGCTTGGGGACTGGCGAGTCGACGGTGAAGGATGGGGATTACTTCGGGATGCCGTCGATCGAGGCGGCGAGGTTGTGTGACAAGGCGCCGGCCGACGGGATCCTGGTCTCGCCGGCGACGAGGATGTTGGCGGGGCGGGGGTCGCGTCCAATTACCGCTGTAAATTCGTGCTCGCGGTTTAGGTTCCCGGGGTGAGTCTAGGCGGCGGTCACCTCCTCGTCGAGGGTGTCTGGGTCTTCTTGGTGGTACTTGATTCGGTAGAGGTGTTGGCGGTCGACGTCGGTGAAGGTTGCGCCGTTGCTGGCGTGGCTGAAGAACAGGTCGAGCACGGCCCAGACGAGGGACAGGCAGCTGGTCTCGCCGGGGAAGCGGCCCATCACTTTGGTGCGCCGGCGGACCTCGCCGAGCGATCTCTCCAGGAGGTTGGTTGACCGCCACCGTTCGCGGTGTCTGAGCGGGTAGCGCAGGTGCACGACGAGCGCGTCGAGGTCTTCTGAGAGGCAGCGCGCGGCCGACTCGTAGCCGCCGTGCTCGAGTTCTGAGATCAGGACTTGGAGGCGGAGCTTGCCGTCCTTGACACTCGTCGCGTCGGTGAGCGCTGACCAGTAGTTGAATCGGATCCGATCGTGTTCTGACTTGGGCAGCTTGGCTATGAGATTGCGTAGGCGGTGAACGGCGCAGTGTTGACGATCGGCGCGTGGCCAGATCTCCTCGGCCGCTGAGATCAGCCCGGGCGCGCCGTCGGCGACTACCAGGCGCGGGGCAGTGAGCCCGCGGCTGGTGAGGTCGCGGCCGAGTTCGAGCCAGTCCTCCTTTGACTCGCGCATCCCCAAACGCACGGAAACCAGCTCCCGGTGGCCGTTTTCGGTGATTCCCCAGGCGCAGATCACGCCCTCCTTCGGGCCAGTCGGCCTCACCGGGAGAAAGATCGCGTCGAGGAACAGCACGACCAGGTGCACGTCATAGAGCGAGCGGCGACAGAACGCTTCGAACCGCTCGCGAAGCTCCGCGCAGATCGTGGCCACCGTCGACTTCGAGATCTTCCCGAGCCCAGCCTCCTCGCACAGCGACTCGACGTCACGCATCGATAGGCCACGAACGAACCCGCCGATGATCAGCGCCTTCAGCGGATCGGTCCGCAACAGCCGCTTGCAGTGCCACTTCGGGAACAGCTTCGAGACGAACGGCATCGCCGCCTCGCGGACCTGCGGGATCTCGATCCGCAACTCACCCTCCGCGGTCTGCAGATGCCGCGGCCGGAACCCGTTGCGCTTCCCCGGCCCGGCCTCGGGCTTGCGCTCGTAGCGCGCACGACCCAACCAGCTGTCGAACTCCTCCTCGACCGCCCGCTGGATGATCAACCGAGCGCCGAGCCGACCGAGCTCGGACAGCATCTTCTGCGGGTCATCAACCAGCCCCCGCGACATCAGTTTGTCGATCTCAGCTTGTATCTCCGCCGACGGCGGTACGGTGCGTCTCACGGCGTAGGCCTCCTTCATCGTCTTGGTAGGACTTGAGGGAACCTACGCCGTCGCTACGACGACACCACGACTCGTACTTACAGCAACTCCTGGACGCGACCGGGGCGGGTTGAGGGGGCTGGGTTTGAGTCGGTGGGGGAGCTTGAGTTGAAGGGGATCCCCGAGCCGATGGAGGCCTTTTCGGTTGTGTGGAAGCCGCTGGATCCGGAGCGGCCGGACATGGACGTGGGTCGGTGGCCGCTGCCCGAAGCGCTCAGGTCGGTGCCGCGGGTTGCTTATGTGGGGCGCGAGGTCGAGCGGGGGTTGCTGGAGAGTGCGCGTGGTCAGGCGCGGGCGGGGTTGCGTCAGGTGGTGCTGCTGTCGGGTGAGCCGGGGATCGGGAAGACGCGATTGGCGTCCTATGGCGCGTTGAGCGCGAACGCTGATGGGTTCGCGGTCGTTTGGGGCTCGTGCTCGGAGGATCTGGCGGTGCCGTATGAGCCGTGGATTGCGGTCTGCTCGCAGCTTGTTGAGCACGCTGAGCAGGAGGTGCTGGCGGGCTACGCGGAGCGTTTCGGCGGCGACATCGGCCGGCTCGCTCGCAATCTCGCCCAGCGGGTCGCAGAGGTCCCGGCGTCGCAGTCCTCGGATCTGGAGACGGAGCGGTTTTTGCTGTTCCAGGCGGTCGCCGAACTCTTACGCGTGGTGGCGGGGGCGGTGCCGTTGCTGGTAGTGCTAGACGATTTTCATTGGGCGGACGCGCAATCTGTCGCATTGCTGAAGCATGTGTTCCGGTCGGTCGAGTCGGCGCAGTTGCAATTGCTGGTGACCTACCGGGATTCGGATCTCGGGACGGACAATGCGCTGACGGCGGTGTTGGCGGATTTGCGCCGGTTCGACGGGGTGGAGCGGATCGGGTTGCAGGGGTTGGCGGTAGAGGATGTGCAGGCGATGACGGCGGCGGCGGCCGGGCATGACCTGGATGCGGATGGAGTCGCGTTGGCCGCGGAGATTGCGGCTGAGACGGATGGCAATCCGTTCTTCGTGAGCGAGATCCTGCGCAACCTGTCGGAGTCCGGGATGGTCGTGTTCGACGAGCAGCAGGGTCGCTGGCGGATCGATCGCGGCTCCGGTGTTGCGCTGCCGGATAGTGTGCGGGAGGTAGTCGAGCGGCGTGTCACGGTGCTGGGCTCGGGCGTGCGGCAGACGCTCACGCTCGCGGCGGTGATCGGCCGGAGCTTCGATTTGCGGTTGCTCGCCCAGCTGGTCGAGGTCGACGAGGTGGAGCTGCTTGACCAGCTCGAGGCTGCGGTGCAGGCGTCGCTGCTGCGCGAATCGACCGAACATGTCGGTCGGTTCGCGTTCGAGCATGCGCTGGTCAATCACACGCTGTATGAGGGGCTTGGCGCCAGCCGCCGCGCGCGGGTTCATCAGCGCGTTGCGGAGGCGTTGGAGGAGGTGTACGGCTCGGACTCCGAGGAGCAACTGGCGGAGCTGGCGTTGCACTGGCGGCTCGCGACCGTGTCACTGGACCGGGACAAGGCGGCGCGCTACTCGCTGCGTGCGGGTCAGCGCGCGCTGGCCAGCCTCGCGCCGAGCGAGGCGGCGAGGCTGTTTGGCGACGCGCTGGAGCTGCTTGACTCGGGCGCGAGTGCGGAGCGGTGTGAAGCGCTGATCGGGCTCGGCGAGGCGCAGCTGCAGACCGGGATCGCTGAGCACCGCGAGACGCTGCTTGAAGCGTGCGCGGTTGCCTCGGAGCTGGGGAATGCCGAGCTTGCCGCGCGGGCGGCGCTCGCGAACAACCGCGGCTTCGCAAGTGCAGCCGGAGACGTCGACCTGGATCGCGTGGCTGCGATCGAGCGGACGCTCGAGCTGGATGATCCGCCACAGCCAGCCCGGCACGCGCGGCTGCTATCGCTGCTGGCCCAGGAGCTGACATTCGGGCCTGAGCACACGGCGCGGCGTTGGGCGTTGGCTAACGAGGCGATCGCGCTCGCGCGCGACGCGCACGACCCCGCGACGCTTGCCGAGGTGCTCCTCTACGCCATCTACGCGTTGTGGTCCCCGGAGACGCTGGCCAAGCGCGCTGAGCTCGTTAAGGAGTTGAACACGGTGATCGCCCAGGCGCAGGATCTGCACCTCGAGCTCAACGCCAAGTCCCGGGAGGCCAATGTGGCGATCGAGCTCTGTGACCTCGTCCGGGGTGGCGATGCGATCGCGCGCATGCGCGCCATCACCGAACAGTCCCGGCAGCCGACGCACGAATGGATCGCGGGTTACGCCACAGCCGGGTCAACCTGCATGCGCGGCGAGCTGGAGGCCGCTGAGGGACTGGCAGAGGCAGCCTTCCAGATCGGGCAGGAGGCCGGCCGACCCGACGCGGTGATGTACTACGGGGCGACTCTGGTCGAGAACCGGATATTTCAGGGCAAGGGTGCCGAGGTGATCGCGCTGATCGAGCAGACGGCGGCCAACTACCCGGGCATACCGGCCTGGGACGCCCAGCTCGGGCGCGCGTATTGCGTCACCGATCGTCACGCGGAAGGCGCAGAGTTGCTCGCTCGCGCTTCGGCCAAGCGCTTCGAACACGTCCCTCGAGACCCGGTACGAACGACTGCGCTCGCGCTGTACGCGGAGGTGGCAGCGCAAACGGGCTCCGCCGACGCGGCGGCGATGCTGTTCGACCTGCTGGAACCGTTCGCGGATCAGCTCGTCTGGAACGGGATCAGTGGCTACGGCCACGTGCGCATGTACTTGGCGCTGCTCGCCACGACGTTGGACCGCCACGCGCAGGCCGACGCGCACTTCGCGTTCGCCTGCGACATCTACCGCGAGCACGGCATGCTCGTGTGGAAGGCCCGCTCCGAGCTCGGCTGGGCCGATGCGCTCGTCCAGCGTGGCGAAACCGACCGCGCGCGCGACCACGCCGCCCGCGCGCTCGAGCCCTCACGCGAGCACGGCTACGGCGCCTTCGAGCCACGCGCCGCCGCGATCCTCGAAGCCGCGCCCGCCGTCAGCTGAGCGCCCGATCGCAACGGCGTCGTGAGCCGTTCGCGTCGTTGGGTCACCGCTGCTTCATCGCTCAGTGACACCTCGGCCGGACGTCTCTGCTTGGGCCTGGCCCGATGACGGATGCTGGCCGTTGGTGTCGAGCTCGAACTTGGCAAGGCCGATGGCGCAGGCTGAGCTTTTTGGGCATGCTTTTGCGATGATAGCGTGCTATCATCATGTCATGGCTCAGATCTTGATCCGACAGTTAGACGAGGACGTCAAGGCCAGGCTGCAGCGCCGCGCGCGTCAGCACGGCCGCAGCACCGAGGAGGAGGTCCGCGAGATCCTGCGCAACGCCGTGCGCGAGGATCAGCAACCTCCCGCAAAGCTCGGCTCGAGGATCGCCGCACGCTTCGCGAAGGTGGGGCTGGATGATCCGATCCCGGAACTGCGGGGACACGCCGTCGTGCCAGCCCGTTTTGACTCGTGATCCTGCTCGACACCAACGTTCTCTCGGCGTTGATGATGCGCAAGCCCGACCCCGCTGTCGTGGGGTGGTTGGACACGCAGCCGGCGGAATCGATCTGGACCACATCGATCACCGTCTTTGAGATCCAGACCGGCCTTGAGCTGCTCCCCAAGGGGCGCCGTCGCGAGCAGCTCGAGCGCGCGTTCGATGAGCTGCTCAGCGACGAACTGGACGGGCGCATCCAATCATTCGATCGATCAGCTGCCCTCGCAGCAGGAACGATCGCCGCAGCGCGGCAGCGTGCGGGATTCTCCATGGAAGTCCGGGACGCCCAGATCGCCGGGATCGCAATCGCGCGGCGAGGGGCGCTCGCTACGCGGAACGTCCGCCACTTCACCGACCTCGGAATCGAGCTTCGAGACCCCTGGTCCGCCTGACCGGGTCCTTCTGGCCAATCGCCACACCCGTAGCGAGCCCTGGTCCGAGGGCCAAGTGGCATATCGGCCGCGAAGACTCACATTCGTGCAAAATCGGGCGGCGAGCGAGCTGAGACCAGGACCGGCGCGCGCGTCGGGCCGATCCGACCAGTGCCCATACCTGTGGAACACGCAAAGCGGGGCTCCATCCGGTCCAGGCCAACGGACGCGCTCCTCGCCTCTGAGCAGAGCGCACCGTCGTCGGCGAAGGCGATCGTGCGCGCCCGGGCAGCACCCGCCCGAAACCGGCGCGTGGGGCGTCGCCGAAGCGCTCACGTCCGAACCACCGTCAGCTTCATGGATGCGATCGTCTCGCGCGCTGCTCCGCGGACGTTCCGGCAGGGGAAAACGCGGTTCCGGGAATCGGTCGATCAGAGCCTCTTCGGTTGCGGTCCGTATTCCTATGTAGCTGACGCCGCCGGGCTGCCAACTGGTCGATCGCCGTTTGAATCAGTGGCCGCGTCCGGCGGCGCCACGGAATCCAGCGCGCCCGTCGAAGCGCTCGCCGTAGTTGCTAAAGCTCAAGCGCGAGCTGCGCTTCGTCTGCGTCGACATGACGCTGTGACTCCGGCGTATCGTCCGCTGGGATCGAGATGCGCCGCACACCGTCGGGGACCTCATCGAGGGATGCGTCGCGCGCCCGTGTCTCGGCCGCCCACCGGGCAAACTTTCTATGTTTGCGACTCGCTGGCACCCTTCGGTCTGTCCCCCGATCTTAGGTTCTACACCGCCAGCACCGAATTGACCACACCGTTCTGGCTGGCGCCGGCGTCGATGACTAGTGGTTCATCCTTCAAGTTCGTTGGGTTGGGTAGGTGACCTGCTTGTCGCCCAGAAGTTCTTGTCGACTTGTTCGGCGAGGGTGGAGGCTGGCGATGGGTGTCATCAAGCAGATCGAGGTGTCAGCGGAGGACCGCGCGGAGCTTGAGCGGATCGTGCGAGCCGTGAGCTCGGAGGTGCGATTGGTGCAGCGCGCGCGGATTGTGCTGGCGGCCGCGGAGGGGTTGAGCGCGTTGGAGATCTGCGAGCGGGTGGGGTGCTCTGAGCCGACGGTGACGAAGTGGCGGGGTCGCTATGCGCGCGATGGGATCGTGGGGTTGCGGGACGCGCCGCGGTCCGGAGCTCCGTTGACGCACGGTCCGGTAACGCGGGCGTTGTTGATCGCGAAGGCGTGTACGCGTCCGGGGTCGACTGCGGAGGGCGCTCGGCGGGAGCGGTGGACGTATGAGGAGCTGGGCCGCGAGGTCGGGATGTCCGGCTCCCAGGCGCACGTGGTTCTCGCTCGCGCGGAGATCAAGCCGCACCGGACCGAGTACTGGATGATGACCGACTACTCGCGCCCGGAGTTCGAGGAGCGCCTCTCGGAGATCTGCGGGCTCTACGTCGACCCACCGGAGAACGTGCTGGTCGTTTCACTGGACGAGAAGACGGGGATCCAGACCAAGGCGCCGACCAAGCCCGACGAGCCGCCGGCGCCGGGCAAGCCGACGAGCGATGAGTGCGGCCGGCGCCAGTTGATGACGATCCCCGGCGTCAAACAGCGCACCGCCGAGGTGCTGATCTCAGAGATCGGCGTCGACATGACCGCATTCCCCACCCCAAAGCACCTCGCCTCCTGGGCCGGCGTCTGCCCCGGCAACAACGAGTCCGCCGGCAAACGCCGTTCCGGCAAGACCCGCAAAGGCTCCAAGTGGCTCAGAGCCACACTCGCGGAAGCGTCACTCGCCGCGACCAAGACCAAGGACTCCTACCTCGCCGCCCAATACCAGCGCCTACGCGGCCGGCGCGGCCCAGCCAAAGCCATCACCGCTGTCGGACATTCCATCCTCACCGCCGCTTGGCACATGCTCCAAACCGGCGAGCTATACAACGACCTCGGCGGCGACTACTTCACCCGCCAGAACCCCGACCGCACCACCAAACGCCTGATCCGACAACTCGAAGCGCTCGGCCACCGCGTCACGCTCGAACCTCGGGAGGTTGCCGCCTAACGGGATTTCGCTTCAGGGTCGGACCGAACTCAGGGGGTCAGGCCAAAGACCCTCGAAGCGTGACAAAGCCACTAACCAAACTAACTAACAGGATGAACCACTAGTAAGTCGCACCCGATCGGAAGCGATGAGATCGGGCAATCATTAGCGCTGGAAGTTCGCTCGCGAGCGGGTGGCTGCCGCAGCGTTCCGGTGCTCGCCGACCACTGCTACGTCGCGTGCTGCGGCGCTCAGGTGTCGCCGAGCATGAGCGCCGCGAAGTCCGGGGCGGCGGCCAATACGACGTCCAGTTCATCACACAGCGCCTGCCACGAGTGGTCCTGCGGTCGCCGCTCGGGCACCAGCACCGCGGTGACCGCAGTCCCGTCACTGGCCAGAATGCTGCGGTATCGCAGAACCCGCCCCAGGCCGAGGCGTAGCTGACGCTCTTCGTTGTCCGCGGTGATGCTCTTCACTTCTGCCACGAACAGCCGGCCCTCTCGCTCCCAGGCGAGGTCGAAGTTCGGGTCCGTCGAGACCGGCGAGCGCGGGGTCATCCCGGCCGCCGCGATCGCCGCGGCGAGGGCGTTCTGGGTGTCGGCGTGCCCGCGGAGCCCCCGCTCCACCACCGCGGGGTCGACAGAGAACGGGTCGCGGGTGTCGGGTGGGTCCGAGACGCTCGCCTGCCGATATGCGGCGCCGACGGGCTCGTCGCTCGGCGCCTCGGAACCGATCATCGGCTCCGTGTTGGAGGCGGCGCGCGGCGGCCGCCAGCGCTGGGAACGCCGTGACCATCTCGGTCGGCAGCTTGTTCAGGTAGGGCTGCATCGACCGCACGACCTGACCGCCATAGAGATAGAACGGGAATTACACGGAGCCGGACACGCGCTGGTCGAGGTCCTCCATGAGCTCACGGATCGTCGGTCCGTGCGCGCGGAGCTCCTCGAGCGTCAAGGGGTGGCCCAGCGGATACGGACCGTCGAGATCCATCCACCATCCTGGCTGTGTGCGCGCCTCCCGAACGCGCCGACGTGTGGCTCCGCGGTGCGAACGCCACACCACCGGCGCCTCCACGACGTCCCCGACCGGGCGCGACCAACCGGTGATCGCGCTGCGGTTCTTGTCGTAGTGAAAGACGACGTCGCCGCGGCGCACCCACCAGATCAGCGAATAGCCGGGCGTCCAGTGACCCGTCGACGTCGCGCTGCGGGCAGTGCAGGTCGATCCCGATGTCGGGGCGCTCGGTGATCTCGAGCCAGAACCGCTGCGCCGGATCGTCCTCCCACCAGGTCGCCATCCGCCACGGTGCATGGTCACCGTCACCCATCCGCCAGCGTCCCTCAATGCGTCGTGCACGCGAGATGGACCGTGTAGGACGCTTGGGGTCGCTGCCCTCCGGCCCTCCGGCAAAGAACCTCGGTTCTGAGCTTGGCCCTCCGCGCATGCGCACTGGTGGTCCCACATTCGGAGGTCGAAAATCAGTCAAATTTCTTGTCACGCCGTCTGAGCCGCGTATAGGGTAATTCTGGGCAGGTTGGGTTAGGGCAAATCTGAAGTACAGGTTGGGCGGGTGAGCCGAAGCGAAGAGCCCCCGCTTGTAAACGGAGGCTCTTACAACGTCTCGGCGAGGTCAGCTGACCCCGCCCGGATCAGTAGACGACCAGGCAGTTGTCTTCCATCTGGCCGCCGATGAGGTTGGCGAGAGAGGTGTAGGTGTTGAAGCTAGCGTTGTCGCCCTTGAGAAGCGCGGCTTCCGATGCGTTGACCGCCGTGTTGTAGTCGGCGGCCAGGCTCTCGCACTTCGCGTCGTCGTAGCCGGGGATGCCAGCGGACCCCGCTGTCAGGGCGGCTTTGATGGGACGAGCGGCAACTATGGGTGTCACCGTGCCGGGGCCGCGCACGGCGATGGCGGCAGACGCGACGCTCGTGACGCCGGCCGAGAAGGCGGCGATGGTGAGAGCGGCGACGGTGATGCGGACTCTGGTGTTGAACATTTCGGTTTACCTCCTGAGGGTTGGCAGAGCGTTCATCGTCCGCCGTACGGGCCCGCGTGCCTACCCACCCAAGGGGTGTGATGGCCAACACCTTCCACGCACAGAATCTCTTTGCTCAGATGGCGGCGGCCGCTATCCGCACCGCTGGTGCCACACGCCGACTGAAATCTCGTCAACAAGGTTGTTGGCGGACCGGCTGCAATTCTTGAAGCATGCTGAATCCCCGGCCGGCCGCAACAAATCTCGCTCTTATCCGCCGCGCTCGCGGCAACACGCTCGATGAGCTTGCCCGTGCTGTGGGCTCCGACGCGCCTGCTCTGAGCCGCGCCGAGCGCGGTCTTCTGCGGCCGCCTCGCCGCGTCCTCGTTTGCCACGTTCACACCAACGCCGACCTGGCTCCCGCTCAACTTGAGCGGCTGAAGCAGCAACGGCGAAAGCCCGGCCCCAAGCCCCAGCAGGACCGCGCCGCCTAAACCCGCGCAAAGCTAGCGACCTAAGCGCCCTGTATGTCACCGGTACGTCACGGAGCCGGTGGTCGCCAACATCGCTAGGGCCTCTGGCAGCAAAAAGCCCCGATTTACGGGGCTTTCTTAGAGCCCTCTCACGGACTCGAACCGTGGACCCCTTCCTTACCATTCGTGTTGTCGGCGCAAGGCCGTTTCTATGAAATTGCTGCGTAAAAGATGCAATCGCAGACCGGTCAGCAACCGGCCATCTCTCATTTATCTCTTGGACTAGCCCGCTCTTTCTGAAAGAAGAGGCGGCTTCAGGCGCCCGAGCCTGGTGTGCGGCGGGCGAGTTTCGCGCGCGCCGAGCGCACCTCCGCTACCCAGTCGACGGGCTCCGCGCCCCGGTACTCGGCGATCTCGTGCGCGTACGTCGCGGACAGCTGCGAGATCGTCGTGTGCCCGAGCTCGGCCACCAGCCCGGCGAGGTTGTTCGACATCCCGGCGCGCAGCCTGAGCGACGCGTACGAGTGCCGCCCAAGGTCGTAGGGGCGTGCGGCGAGCAGCTTTGCGCGTTCGCGCGCGGGAACGTGAGCCAACGCACGGTCGCGCGCCCCGCGCCACACCCGCTTTCGCCAGTTGCGCCAGTTGTGGTCAGCGATCGGCTTGCCCGGCAGCGCCGGGTCGTCGAAGACGAGCTGCCCGAACTCCACCGGCCAGCGCTCCAGATAGGCGTCCAGCTCCTCGCGGAGGAGCGGATGGAGCGGCGGGTAATGCCATTCATCTTCCTTCGTCCGTTTGACCTCGCCGTGGGCGACCGCCTGCACGACGGCGATCGTCCGCTCCCGGAAGAAGTCGGGCTGGAGCGCCCACGCCTCCTCCGGGCGCAGGCCCGCGAGCGACGTGCACGATTGCCACAGAGCGTCTCGTGCTCGCTCTCGCTCGCTCCGGCCCGGCGCGTGCAGGAGCTCGAGGCGCACCGCCTCGAAGGCGACCGGCGCGAACACAAGAACCGGGCGTACCCGCTTGGCTCTCGGTTTCTTCACACCGCCCCGGAGCATCGGGTTCTGCCGCACGCCCGTGTAGGAGCGGCGCTCGGCCGCCGCCGAGAGCAGCGACGACACCAAGGTCAGCGTCTTTGACTGCGCGTTAGCAGGGACGCCGGCGCTGTCCATGTCGTCGCGGAATCGAGCGATGCGCTCGTCGGAGAGTGTCGGCAGCGGCTCGTCTGCTATCCCGTAGCTGGAGTCGGCGACGTGAGCGCGGAACACGCTGCGGTAGTTCTTCTGCGTGTTTCGCTCCCATCCGGCACGCTCGCGGTGCTCCAGGTACCAATCGCCGAGCGTCACCGCCCGCCGGCGGCGGTGTGGCTCGGGCGTCGGCTCGCCCCTTGACTGCGCCCGGCGCAGCTCCCTGACGAACTCCTCGGCGTCGTCTGGGTCGTAGAAGCTCTTGGACTTCTGGTTGGAACCCGGGTGCGGATACCAGCGCACCTCCCACACGTCGGTTCCATCCTTACGCCGCTTGGGCTTGATGGCGGCCACAGGACCAGGCTATCTCTTAGAATGGAAAGTGGTCAAGCGGCGTCATGGTAGGCGGCGTTCGAGCGCGCCCGCGCCGCGCGCAGGGCCTCGATCGAGTCCGGCGCCGAGCCGTGTCCCAGTTCCCGGGGGACGACCGTGCGCTCGCGTTCGAACCGTTCGAGCGCCGTCAGCGGCACCCGATACTCGGCGCGCCTGGAGCCGGGCAGCGTCAGATCGAGCGCGGGGAGAATCCCCGTGCGGATCGCACGCAGCACCTTCGGGTAGCCCCACTGGAGGCGCTGTGCGACCTGCTTGGGAGTCAGGTGCGTGACCTCCCCGTTCTTGTCAGCGGTCCGCTTTCCCTGCGGCTCAGCCTCGTGGCGGCTCTGGCGGCGAGTGCCGCTCACTGGTCAACCTCCGGCCCGGATTACGTTCGGGATGTTCGCTTTTCTGGCGTCGTGCTCGGACCATCCCGCGGCGACGAGCGACGCAATCAGCTCCCCGGCGAGCTCGCCGACATCGGCGGCGAGCTGGCGCCGACGCTCCGCGGCGTCCTGGTAGGCGGTCAACGCGTGGTGGATGGTCCAGTGTGCGCGTTGGGCCTCCCGCAGCGGATCGCGTGCACCGAGGATCTCTGAGCGGTTGTGCGCCGCCGCGCTCTCGATCGCGGCGGGATGCTCGCCGTAGATGGCGGCGATGCCGTCGGGATGTACGCCCGACCAGAGGCGATCGTTCGCGTCTCGCAGTCGCCGCTGCGCGTCGTTCAGCTGTGTCGCGAGCTCGGCGTCGCGCGCGAACCGCAGCTCCAGCTTGGCCGCGAGTCCTCGCACCTGCTCTGGGACCGCCCGACTCACGTCGCCTGCTCTCCTGACTTGCGCCGCTGCTCCGACGCACCTCCTGGCCGGAATTCGGCGTGATCGGTCCGCGCTGGCCCGAGCTTCTGACCGAGTCGTCTTTGTAGCGTGGCGTGCAGCAGCTGTCTTGGGAGCAGGGCGGCAGTAAACGAGCTCGGTGACAGGAGCGCGGCGAGTTGCTCCGCGCTCCAGTGCGAGTTGCGGGCGGCGAGCACCACCTCGACCAGGATCTGTTCGCACCATTCCCGGACCTGCGCCTCGATCGTCGCGTGGGCGCCGGGGACGCCGCGGTAGCGGCCGCGCCAGTGTGCGATCAGGTCGGTGATCGCGCGGAAGTCGGCGTTGATCGTCAGCTCGTGGCGGGCGGGGTGGTAGCGGGCGGCCTGGTCTTCGAGATCGCCCGGCGCCCTGGTGGCGTCTCGCGCTGAGATCCAGGCGACGTCGGGCAGATCGACGGTCGCGGTCGAGAGCGCGTCGTCGCAGCGGTCGTCCGCCGGCGCCTCGCCGCCGGCGACGCTGTGGTCGGGCTCGGGCTGGACGGATGCGCATGCTGGATGCGCGGCCGGCTCGGTGCTGGGTGCCAGAAGCCTGGGCGCGGGCGGACCGGTGGACTCGTTGGCCGGGCGGGCGGCATCCGGCTCGTCGGGCCGTGGGCTGTGCGTTCTGGTTGGGTGGTAGCGGCTGAGTCGGTACAGCGGCAGGATCGCGCCCACGCGGCTGCGGATCGCGTTCCGGCGCGGACCGCAGTCGGTCCGGGCGGCGAGTTCCTGGAGCCGCAGGATCTCGGCCGGCATCGCGGCGGCGAACTCCTCGCCCCACCGTGTCCACGGCAATGGCTCGTGGTCGAGCAGCAGCGTCGTCCGCGCGGTGTTGCATTGAACGCGACCGGCCTCGGCCTGGGGCTCGATGTGCAGGACCACTCGCTCGTTGCCGAAGCGGATGCCGAAGTCCTGCAGGCGCCCGTACCCGCCGCGGGTCGGCGCCAGCATGTCGTAGAGCTCGTCGTCGAACACGGCGGCGGCGTGACCGCTCGACGCCCACAGAGCCGCCTCGCGGCGCCGGGCTCGGTGGTCGTCGTCGAGCACCCACCAGCGCACGATCGCGTCGCTCAGCGCCACGGTTCCTGCCGCGACGGCGTGGTGCTCGAGGTGGTGCTGCTCGCCGTGAATCCGTCGTAGCGGGTGCGCGTCGGGGCCGTGATGTTCGCGCACGAGAACCTCGACCTGCGACGGGAAGCGCAGGAAGCGGCCGGCCAGGTAGCGGGTGATCCAATGCCGTCGGGCGTCGGTGACGCTCGGCGGCGCCTCGGTGGTGTCGTGCCGCTCGTGCCGGCCGAGCAGCACGACCTGGGTGCCGTGAGCCTGGCCGCGCAGAAGCCAGGGCTTCTCCGCATCGGTCAGCGGCCGCCAATAATCGGCGCGGCCGTCTGCCCACCGCTGCGGCTCAAGCCCCCAACGCCCATCGCGATCGCGTTTGAAGCACACCAGCGAGCCCTCCCCCTGATACCAGGAGCGGTACTCCAGCCCGTGCGGGTTGCGGGAGCCCGCGGCCACCTTCGCTCCCACGCCGAAGTTGCCGGTCGGCGATTGCTCGCGCCCGCTTGCCGCCAGCTGGTTGATGTAGTGGCGCAGTTGCCCCGCGGTCATCCCCGTCCCGGTATCGATCACCGACAGCTTCCGCACCCGGCCACCGCAGCAGTCGAACCGCTCCCAGCCCAGATCCCACACCACCCGGCCGGAGCGGCCCGCACCGAGCGCCGCGATCGCGTCCAGCCCGTTGACCGTCAGCTCACGCAGACCCTGAAGATCCGTGCACTCGCTGCCCAGGCGCTCGAGCAAGAACGTCGGGTTCGCGACCGCGAGCTCGTGCCACCCGTCCGCGGCGGCCACCGGGCCCTCCGCAGCGCCGGCCAGTTCAGCGAGCTTCTCTGGCATCCCGCGAGGCAGGTACCGGACGCTGCAGCGGAAGCCTCCACCCCAACCCGCGTCAATCGTCCGCAAACGCGTCTGAGCGCGCTGCAGCCCATGACCCGTACAGGTCGATCACGGTCGCCGGCGCCGGCCACGCCGAGGCGCTCAGGCGCGCGACTGCCTCATCCCCACGTTCGCGCGCGTGCGTGCGCGACCAATCGTAGGAGGACGGCGCCGCGCCGTACAGCGACCGCCAGCGCCGCATCGCTTCACGCACGGCCTCGCTCGTCAGCGCCCTCGCGGCGGCGCCCGGGTGGCAGCCCTTGCAGTACTCATAAGCGTCACCCTTGCCGTTACGCGGCTGGGTCGGAGCACCACACCCCCGGCACACCCCCTGATAGCGCGCCTTCACCGCCCGCGCCTTCTCGCCGCTCGGGTCCTAGGCGCCTAAAGGGCGTTAGCCTCCCGTCGAGAGGGGTCGCGTGTCGAAGCCCAGAGATGTCGTGGTCGTCCGCGTGAGCGAGAAGGGCGATCGGGAGGACGAGCACTTTCACTCGCCCGAGGTCCAGATCGAGGCCGCGAGGCGGTGGGCGAAGGATCGTGGTGAGCGGCTTGTTGCCGCGCCGATTCCGGAGATCGATGTGAGCGGCAAGCTGCCGCTGTCCAGGCGCCCGGGGCTGTTGGCGGCGATCGAGATGATCGAGGCCGGCCGGGCCGATCAGCTTGTGGTGGCGTATTTCGATCGGCTGGTGCGCTCGCTCAAGGTGCAGTTGGAGGTGATCGAGCGCGTGGAGAGGGCGGGCGGGGAGATCTTCGCGCTCGACCACGGCAAGCTCACCAACGGGACGGCGGCGCAGCGTCTGTCGACGAACATGCTCGGCTCGGTGTTCCAATACTTTGCTGAGATCACGGGCGAGAAGGTCACGGCGGCTCAGGCGCGGGCGGTGGCGCGGGGTGTCTACCCGCACCCGAAGGTCCCGGTCGGGTATGTGCGCGGCGAGGACGGCGTGCTGGTGGTCGAGCCCGCGGCCGCGAAGGTCGTGGTGCGGGCGTTCAATCGCCGCGATCGCGGCGCGTCGCTGGTGGCGATCCAGGCGTGGCTGGCCGCCAATGGGATCGAGCGCGCGCTCTCCGGCGTGACCTGGATGTTGCGCTCGCGGATGTACCTGGGCGAGATCCACTTCGGCGAGCTGCACAACACGCACGCTCACGAGGCGATCATCAAGGATCGCGCCCTGTTCGAACGCGTGCAGCGGCGGACGGTCTCGCGCGGGCGCCAAGCCAAGTCCGAGCGGCTGTTAGCCCGCCTGGGGGTGCTGCGCTGCGGGACGTGCGCCTCGCGGATGGTGATCAACTCCGACACCGGCAGCTACCGGTGCGGCGATACGAGCGCGAACCGGTGCCGGCGACGAGCGGCGGTCAAGGCCGACCGCGTCGAGGCGCTGGTGCTGGACGCGATCCGGGCATACTCGGCCACCGCCGACGCGCCCCGGCGCGGCTCACGTAGGCAGCAGATCCGCGCGGCGGACCAGGCGATCGAACGCGCCAGCGCGGATCTCGATGACACGATCCGGCAGTTCGGCGAGCTTGGATTGTTGGGCCGACGTGTGAGCCAGGAGACCTTGGAGAAGCTGACCGCCGCGCTCGATGACGCGCACGTCGCCCGCGCGCGACTTGGTGATGGGGGCGAGAGCGATGTCATCGGTCCTGAGGAGATCGACAGGCTGTGCGAACCCGCGATGCGGTTGGCGGCTTGGCGACGGCTGATCACCGACACCGTCGAGTCGGTCACGGTCGCGCCGGCGATGACGGCGGACGGGCGTCCGAGCCGCCTCTGGGACCCTCGCCGGATCGAGATCAGGTTCTTGGGCCAGCAACCGTAAGGCAGCGGCGGGCAGCGACTTCTCGCGCTTCCGTCGACACCCTCGGGTCGTACGACTCGCACACCTCTGCCGACCGTCGCGGAGTCGGACATCGTCGCCGGGCACGACTCCGCAACCGAGCGAGAAGCAGCAGAGCGAGATTGGCGTCGCCGGCGGCGCGAGATTCGTCCAGCGGGGGAGGCGCGGCGCCGCGAGCCGGCGGTCGTACTGTCAGCAGCCGCCGGTTGTGGGGAGCACACAGTTCGGTGGTCACCGACAGTCACCACCACGCAGTCGACGCGACTATCGGAACCGTGGCATTGCGATAGTCCGCCGATCATCGCGCTGGCGCCTCCCTCGTCGCCGTAGGGATCGCCGGCTCGGGAGCCGTCGGGACGATCGCTCTCGAGGAATGCGATCGTCGCGCGGGTGGCGCGGTTCTGCGGACCTGCGCTGCTGCGTTTGGGCGAAAGCGGTTGTCCGGCCGTTTGCGGGGCTTGCTAACTGCCCGCGGTCCGAGCCGATCGTCAGCAAGCGGTCGTAGACCTTCCCCGACCTTCGCCAGCGCTTGCTGGATCGCGCCCGAATCAGCTAGCGCGACGAGAAGCTGGCTCCTGCAATGCGGGCGAAAAGCAGCAGTGTCCCGAGGCTTGAGCTGCCTACGGCAGAGTGCCGTCACTGTAGCCCGATGCAGAAAAGATTCTCGGCGCGGTCGACACTTCTGTTCTTGCGGTTCCGGCGTTTGCTCAGTGCGCCGGCTCGGCGCGTCGGGCCCTAGCGCCTCGACGATCCCGAGGCCCTCGTGGCCTGGGATCAGCGGCAGCGGCGGCTTGATCGGCCAGTCGCCGTGCGCCGCGTGGATGTCGGTGTGGCAGAGGCCGCAGGCCTCGATCCGAACGAGCACCCGACCGTCAATGGGCTCGGGCTTGGGGACGTTCTGGATGCTCAGCGGCTGGGTGAAGGCATGAACGACCGCGGCTTTCATGGTGTGCCTTCCCTTTGGTGACTGGGCGGGGCCGGACGCGGCCCCGCCCAGCGCACGGTCGCCCGTTAGGCGAGCTGGGTGACTACGGACTTGGTTTCGAGGTAGTTCTCGAGCGCGTTGTGGCCCATCTCCCGGCCCCAGCCCGACTCTTTGTAGCCGCCGAACGGCATCGCGGCGTCAAACACGCTGTAGCAGTTGATCCACACTGTGCCGGCGCGCAGGCGGTTAGCGGTGCGGTGGGCCTTGTTGATATCGCGTGTCCAGATCCCCGACGCGAGGCCGTAGTTCGTGTCGTTGCCGCTTTGGATGACGTCGTCGTCCTCGGAGCCGAACGGAATCGCGCACACCACCGGGCCGAAGATCTCCTCGCGCACCACCTTCATGTCAGGCGTGGTATCGGTCAGCACCGTCGGCTCGACGAAGTATCCGCGCTCGCCCGCCCGTCCGCCGCCGGCCGGAGCGCTGGCGCCGGCGTCAAGTCCCGAGGACAAGTAGCCGAGCACCTTGTCGTGCTGCTCTGCGGAGATCAGCGGACCCATCTGGGTGTCGGCGTCGAGACCCGGGCCGACCTTTATCTTCTTGGCCTCGTCCGAGACACCCTGAACCACGTCGTCGTAGACGTCGCGCTCGATGTACAGGCGCGAGCCGGCGTTGCAGCACTGGCCGTGGTTGAAGAAGATGCCGTTGGCCGCGCCGGGGATCGCCACGTCCATGTCGGCGTCCTTGTAGAGCACCTGCGGGCTCTTGCCACCTAGCTCGAGCGTGACCTTTTTGAGATTGCCCGCCGCCGCCTGCACTATCAGCCGGCCGACCTCGGTCGAGCCGGTGAACGCGACCTTGTCGACGCCGTCGTGGGCCGCGAGCGCCGCGCCCGCGTCCCCGAACCCCGTCACGATATTGACCACGCCCGCGGGCAGCCCAGCCTCCAGCATCAGCTCACCGAGTCGCAGCGCCGAGAGCGGCGTCTGCTCGGCGGGCTTGAGCACCACCGTCACACCGGCGGCCAGCGCCGGTCCGAGCTTCCACGCGGCCATCAGCAACGGGAAGTTCCACGGGATGATCTGCCCGACCACACCCACCGGCTCCTTGCGCGTATAAGCGAGGAACTCCGACCCGGGCGAGGTGACGGCGGAGATCGGGATCGTGTTGCCCTCGATCTTCGTCGTCCAGCCCGACATGTAGTGGAACAGGTCCGCGGCCAGGGCGACGTCGGCCGCCTTGGCGATCGCCAGCGGCTTGCCGTTGTCGAGCGTCTCGAGCGCAGCCAGCTCATCCGCGTGCCGCTCGATCAGATCGCCGATTCGATGAATCACCTTGCCGCGCTCCGACGGCGTCATCCGCCGCCAGTCCGAGCGCTCGTCGTCAAAGCAGCGACGCGCTGCACCCACAGCAAGCTCGACGTCCTCGGCCGCGCCATGCGCCACGGATCCGAGACTCTCCTCAGTCGCCGGATTGAACGTCTCAAAAGTCTTCCCGCTCGCCGCCTCCACCCATTCGCCGTCGATCAGCAGACGACCCGGCTTACTAACGAAGTCCTGGACCTGCGCAGCCGAGGCCTCAGGAAGGCCCGCAAAGGCTCGCGAGGAGTCCGCGCCGTTGGTGGCGCGGTTCGGTGTGGAAACGGACATTACTGGCTCCTGACGGTTGCATTCGGCGGTGACCGCTGTGCGATCAACACCTTCGATCCCCCCGAGCAAAACCCGGCGGGTCCGGAACCCGGAAAGGGTCCACGTGGGCGGAGGTCAATCGCCTCGGCTAGTCGCAGCGACGGCAACAGGTCAGCTGCAGCGACGGCTGGTCGGCTTGGTCAGCGACCGTCCAAAAGCAACTCTACTCGCTTGTGCGGATCAGTGCATCTGGGTCCCGACCTCGCAGTTTGGTGAGCGGCAAGGATCCACACCGGCGGGACTGGACCGAGGACAATTAGTAGCTATTACCCGCGCACGATCGAGACGTGTTAGCGGTCGCTCCTCACGCAACGCAACAGCCGGAGTATCCGCGACGAAACGTCGCGTCCGTCGATTGCTGCGCGGTGATTCGTGCTTCGGGTGATTGCGGCGCGCTCGGCGCGATGATCGAGAGCGACCTCGCGGCGCTTGAGGCGACGTATCGCAACCGCGCGGATGCGCTCAGCCGAGTCTGGCGCGGCCGATCAGGTCAGCGCGATCGTCCCCGTCACGACAACGTCGCGCGGGAGGCCCGACACGACAACCGTCGCTGTTGCCTCGAGCGTCTCGTCGCCACTCAGCTCGCCGGCTTCAAGCTGCTCTCGCACGCTCAGCTCGATCTCGCGCTGCGCGCTCACACCAAGCTTCTTGAGGAACTTCCGCACCGACATGTTGAAGGCGTCTTCGTCCACTCTTCGCTCCTTGACTCGGTGATTTGACCGCTCCCGCGAACAATGGAGCACGCGACCTCGGCGTGCTCCGCGGGCCGGGGGGCGGCGGGCCCGAAGCGTCGAGCCGCGAGCCCGCCTCCTCGTGCTGCTCAGTGCTGAGCGGTCAGCGGCGTCGGCTCTCGCTTCTCGAGCGTGACCTCGGGCTGTTCGTCGGCCACCCGAGCGGGCTGCGCTATCGCTGGTCGTCTACCCGGGCGTCTGGCGGCCTCTATGCCGAGAATGGGGCGCGGCCAGACCACACATGCGGCCTCGGCTTGCTGACTCAGCGGGCCGTCGGTCCGCGACGAATCGCGAACAGAGGTGCGCCGCACTCGGGGCAGTAGCCCTGCCAGCCGGCGCGACCGTTGGGCAGGGTCACCTCCCGCGCGTCGGCGATGATGACCTTCTCGCCGCAGACGCATCGGCCCTGTGGCTTGGGTTCCGGTGCCTCTGGGTGTCTTGCGCTCGGTTCAACCATGGCCAAGCAGCATATTCCCGGCCCATTGGCTTTCCCGCGGGCGCTGCCGATCAACCCGGGCGGATTTGCGGCCGGAGCATCCGGGCGAGGCTCGTCGGTGGATTGGGGTCCGGTGCGAGGGATTGTCGGGCGGTTGTGATGAGACGGTGACGAGCGTGGGGCCGCCGAGCGCATACGATCACTGTCAAGGATCGCGTCGCTCGCCGCGATCGCCCGTTGGATCGTGGACGACCGGGCGCTCAAGGCGCCTGGTCAGTCGTGGTGTTCGGTTGCGCGAGCGTTGGCGGTGCCGCGCGGCTTCCCGCGGGCGAGATTCACGAGCAGGGTGAAAGCGACGACGATCGCTCTGATCAGCTTTGTGACGAACGATTTGTGTCGGCGTTCCCGCGGGGCGGCGGGCGATCGCCAGCAGACCGGCGAGGAGGCTCGTGAAGATCGAGGCGGCGTAGTAGAGGACGAGCTGCTGGTCGTGGGCTCCGGCGGCGGTGGTTACGATCGCGGAGATGATCAGGAGCGCACGATGGCGTGACGGCTCGTCAGCGGTGGGTGCTGGACGGGCTACTTCTTGGCCGGCTCGAAGTACGGGTTGGTGCCGGAGGCGTGGTCGGTGACGTCGACGACGCGGTCGATCTCGGAGACAGCCTGGGTGATCGCGACTTCGATCCCCTGGTTGAGCGTGACCGTGGCCATGCCGCAGC
>CAWCNP010000009.1:0-154831 GCA_963796885.1 uncultured Solirubrobacterales bacterium | reverse complement strand
TCACAGCGGCGACCGCGCAAAACCTTGCCATAACCGTGTCAAGGTTCGATAGCATCACCACATGCGCGACTTCCTGGCCGCCACCCGTGACCGCGTCCTCGTCTACGACGGCGGCATGGGCGCGACGCTCGAGCAGTTCGACCTCAGCCTCGAGGACGACTACCGGCTCCCCGGCCGCTGCCACGAGGCGCTGGTGCTCAACCGCCCCGACGTGATCGAGGGCGTGCACAGCTCGATGCTCGACGCCGGCGCGGAGGTGCTCGAGACCGACACCTTCCAGGGCTCGCGGCTGAAGCTCGCCGAGTGGGGGCTCGAGGACCACACGCTCGAGATCAACCTCAAGGCGGCGCAGATCGCCCGCAAGGCCGCCGGCGAGCAGCGGTTCGTCGCCGGCTCGATCGGCCCGACCGGGCTTCCTGCCGGCCAGCGATGACCCGACGCTCGGGCAGATCACGTTTCCGCGAGCTCGTGGAGGTCTTCACCGAGCAGGCGCAGGGGCTGGTCCAGGGCGGCGCCGACCTGATCATCATCGAGACCGCGCAGGACATCCTCGAGGTCAAGGCGGCGGTGTTCGGCGCACGCGAGGCGTTCAAGGCGACCGGCCGCGCGCGTGCCGATCCAGTGCAGCGTCTCGCTCCTGCCCCAACGGCGGCAAGATGCTGCTCGGCACCGACATCAGCGCGGTGCTGGCCACGCTCGAGGCGCTCGACGTCGACGTGATCGGGCTCAACTGCTCGACCGGCCCCGAGGACATGCGCGACGCGATCCGCTTCCTCGGCGAGTTCTCGAGCCTGCCGGTCCACTGCATCCCGAACGCCGGCCTGCCGCTGCAGGGACCGAACGGCGAGACGATCTTCCCCGAGCAGCCCGAGCCGCTGGCCGACGTCCTCGGCGAGTTCGTCGAGCGCTACGGCGTCACGATCGTCGGCGGCTGCTGCGGCACGACGCCCGAGCACATCGAGGCGATCGCCGAGCGGGTCAGCGGCCGCACGCCGGCCGAGCGCCCGGAGCCGCAGGCCGCCCCATGTGTCAGTCGATGATCGCCGCCACCCCGCTCGTCCAGGACCCGCGCCCGACGCTGGTCGGCGAGCGCGTCAACTCGCAGGGCTCGCGCAAGGCCAAGGAGCTGCTGCTGGCCGACGACTACGACGGCCTCGTGACGGTCGCCGAGGACCAGGTCACCGGCGGCGCCCACGTGCTCGACGTCTGCGTGGCGCTGACCGAGCGCCAGGACGAGGACGAGCAGATGCGCCAGGTGGTCAAGCGGATCAGCCTGACCCAGCCGGCGCCGATCCAGGTCGACTCGACCGAGCCCGAGGTGATCGAGACCGCGCTGGAGCAGATCCCCGGCCGGGCGATCGTCAACTCGATCAACCTCGAGGCCGGGCGCGACAAGCTCGACCGCGTCGTGCCGATCGCCAAGGCGCACGGCGCCGCGCTGATCGCGCTGACGATCGACGAGGTCGGGATGGCGAAGACCGCCGAGCGCAAGCTCGAGATCGCCCAGCGGATCACGGAGCTGTGCTGCGACGAGCACGGCCTCGACCCGCGAGGCGCTGATCTTCGACTGCCTGACGTTCACGCTGACCACCGGCGATGAGGAGTGGCGGCCGAGCGCGGTCGAGACGATCGAGGGGATCCGGCCGATCAAGCGCGAGATCCCCGGCGTCAAGACCAGCCTCGGGCGTCAGCAACGTCTCCTTCGGCGTCGGCCTGCCGGCGCGCAGCGTGCTCAACAGCGTGTTCCTGCACCACTGCGTGGAGGCGGGCCTCGACCTCGCGATGGTCAACCCCAACCACATCACCCCGTACGCCGAGATCCCGGACTACGAGCGCGAGCTCGCCGACGATCTGGTCTTCAACCGCCGCGAGGACGCGCTCGAGCGGTTCATCGCCCATTTCGAGGCCAAGGGCCCCGAGGAGGAGACGGCCCAGGCCGACCCCACCGAGGGGATGGAGCCCGAGGAGGCGCTGCACTTCCACATCCTGCGGCGCAAGAAGGAGGGCGTCGAGGATTGGATCGATCGCAGCGTCGAGAAGATCGGCGCCGTGCCGACGCTCAACAACGTGCTGCTGCCGGCGATGAAGGAGGTCGGCGACAAGTTCGGCGCCGGCGAGCTGATCCTCCCCTTCGTGCTCCAGTCGGCCGAGGTGATGAAGCGGGCCGTGGCCCAGCTCGAGCGCTACCTCGACAAGATCGAGGGCTACACGAAGGGCACGGTCGTGATCGCCACCGTGTTCGGCGATGTCCACGACATCGGCAAGTCGCTGGTCAACACGATCCTCACCAACAACGGCTACACGGTCGTCGATCTCGGCAAGCAGGTGCCGATCTCGACGATCCTCGACGCCGCCGTCGAGCATGACGCCACCGCGATCGGCCTGAGCGCGCTGCTCGTGTCCACCTCCAAGCAGATGCCCGCGTGCATCCAGGAGCTCCACCAGCGGAGTCTCGGCTTCCCGGTCCTGATCGGTGGCGCGGCGATCAACCGCAACTTCGGCCTGCGCATCCTCTATCCGGGCGGCACGGAATCGGACGAGGTGTACGAGCCGGGCGTCTTCTACTGCAAGGACGCGTTCGAGGGACTGGCCAAGATGGACCAGCTGATCGACCCGCCGGCGCGCGACGCGCTGATCGCCAAGACGCGCGAGGCGGCCAAGCGCCTGCGCGAGCAGCCCGATGCCCCCGAGGACGACGCGCCCCCGACCACCGACGCCTCGACCCGAAGCGCCGCGAGCACCGACCAACCCGATTCCCGACGCCCCCTTTCTGGGGCGCTCGGGAAGTCGACGTCGACCTCGACGAGGTCTATCACCACCTCGACACGCACGTGCTGTTCAAGCTCCACTGGGGCGGCCGGGGCGTCAAGGGCGAGGAATGGACGCGGCTCGTGCGCGAGGACTTCCAGCCGCGGCTCGAGCGCATGTGGCGCGAGCAGACCTACCTGCATCCGCGCGCGCGTGCTCGGCTACTTCCCCTGCAACTCCGAGGGCAACGAGCTGATCGTCTGGGACCCCGACGACCCTGGCCAGACCGAGCTCGAGCGGCTCGTGTTCCCGCGCCAGCCCAAGCACGACCGCATCTGCCTGGCCGACTTCTACCGACCCCTGGGTTCGGGAGAGACCGATGTCGTCGCCATCCAGGCGGTCACCGCCGGCGACGAGGTGACCGAGCTGATGGCACGACTGGAGGCCGAGGGCGAGTTCGCCGAGCAGCTCTTCGTCCACGGCATCGGCGTCCAGACCGCCGAGGGCATGGCCGAGTGGTTGCACGCCCGCGTGCGCGCCGAGCTGGGCATCGGCGCGGCCCAGGGCCGTCGCTACTCGTGGGGTTATCCCGCCTGTCCCGAGCAGTCCGAGCACGAGAAGGTGTTCCGACTGCTCGACGCGCCGGCGATCGGGCTACATCTCTCCGGCGGCTACGCCGTCGAACCCGAGCAGTCCACGCTGGCGATCGTCGCCCATCACCCGCAGGCCGTGTACTTCGGCATGAAGTCGGGCTTCCTGCCGAAGACCGACAGGCAGGCCGCCGACGACTGATCGCCGGCACCGAAAAGGACCCGACCCGCCTGGACAAGCTCAGCGACGTCGACCCGGACGCGGGCGGTCAGGATCCCGAGGGCGAGCCGGCGATGGCCGAGGCGTAGGCGCAACACCACAAACGTCAAAACCAACATCCCGGGCGCGGCTCGACCGCCTGCCGTGGTCGCGCTGGCACGGGACGATCGCATCTGGCCCGCGACGTGAAGGCCATTCTCGCGGCGCTGAGCTCAGGCGGTCTCCAGCGGACGCTTCTAAGCGATTGCCCGCAGCACTAATCGCAGCGCCAATTAGCCGGAAGTTTTTTGGGTGAAGGCGCGAAATCGCCCGGCGCGGCGGGGGTTTGGCCGTTCCGGGCGGGTGGTTTGCTGTCTACTTGCCGGGCTTGGCGCCTGCGAGTTCGAAGGCGGCAGCTTGGAGTTCGGTGGGGGTGGTCAGGCGGGTGAAGGTGTGGGGGCTGTTGCCGATCCGGATGGTGTTGCGGCATAGCGTGCCGAGGTCGGACAGGAGGTCCTGGAAGTTGTGGGCGGTCTGCCCGTCGGGGGTGCGGGCGCTTGCGGCCTTGGCGGCTGCTTGGGGTGAGCGGCGGGCGGGCGCGACCGGGTCGGCGGGCGAGAGTGGCGTGTCGTCGCAGAACAGCATCGGCGCGAGCCGGCGGGTGAGCTCGAACTGGACGTAGGCGGCGAGCATGCACAGGAACGCGTGCGCGCGGACGCGCTCGGCGAGGCGGTGATGGATGGGGCGGATCTCCAGCGGGGTCTTCATCTGCCGGAACGTGCGCTCGTTGACCTTCAGCTGTTTGTAGGCGCGCACGACCGCGGCCGAGGCTATCCGCGCTTGGGGCTCTGCGGTGCGGATCACGTAGATCCCGTCCAGCAGCGCCTCATCGTCGATCTGCGCCAGGTTGCGCTGATAGCTGAAGCTGCCGTCGGCGATATGGAGGGTGAAGTGCTTGGCCATCTTGCGCTTGTTGACCACGCGGCCGGCGCGCTCGCCGATCTTCCCCGCGCTCGCTGCCTTGAGCTTGCCGCGCGGTCCGTGGACCATCTGCTTGACCTGCTCGAGGTCTTTCTCGGTGAGCGTGAGCAGCTCTTCGCGCTTGCGCTCGCGCTCGGCCGCGACCGCCGGGTTGCGGCATACCACCAACCGCTCGCCCGGGAACTCCGGCGAAGAGATCTCGCACAGTCCTCGCTCGTCAAACAGTGACAGTTGGAAGGAGGGAGCGACGGTCAGCTTCTGGATCTGCGGCGCGCGGAGCGCGGTGATGAACCCGACGCCCTGCTCTTTGAGCACCTTGACGCGGGCGTCGGTGATCATCCCGCGGTCGCCGACGAACACGACATGCTCGATCCCGAAGGTGTCCTTCACGCGCTCCACCGCCGGACCGAGCGTGGTCGGATCCCCGGTGTTGCCCTTGTGCACCTCGATCGAGATCGGCTGACCCTCGGGCGCGCAGCACAACCCGTATGAGATCTGCGGCCTGCCCGGCTTGCCGTCGCGCGAGTAGCCGATCGCCGAAAGCTCACAACAGCGTCCCTCCAGATAGCTTGAGGACAGGTCATAGAGCACGAACCCCTCCCCCTGCAGATGCCGGCGCGCGAGCGCCTTCTCGATCCGCTCTTGGCGCTCATACACCCAGTCCATCGCCGCCAACAGCTCAGCCTCGGTCACCTCCCCGAGTGACAGTTCCTCGGCCAGCGTGGTCTGGTGCACAAGGCGGGTGGTCGACAGCTTCGAACAGGGTAAAAGCAGCCGCTGGCAGATCATCGCCACGCACAGGTCACGTTCGCGGCAGCGCTCGCGACAGATCAGCCGCTCCAGATCCAGATCGCGCAACACCCCAAGCACCGCGACCACGTGCCCGTGCGGCAGCGAGCGCAGGATCTCGAACTCCTCGTCGAGGTCGACCAGCCGCCGGCCGGCGAGCATCGAGCGCAGCCCGTCGATCATCCACTCCTCCAGATGCGAGAGGTTCCCGACCGTCTCGTTGCGGACCTTCCCGCCCTCGCGGTAGGAGCGCCGCAGCAGCGTGGTCTTGTACTCCTTCCCCTTGTAGTGGCGACGCGTTTCCGCGATATGAACCTTGCCACCTCGCCTCGGCACAAGCGAATGATCCCACATCCGGTCGCATCTGTCAACCCATTTAGTGTCTACACTTCTCAGCCTGACAAAGCCCGATCGCCCATAAACACGGGCGATCGGGCCTCAGACCCTCAAAAACTTCCGATTAGTGCTCGATCTTGTGGACGGCCTTGACGAACGCCCTGTAGGCGGGCTTGGGCGAGGGTCCAACGTTGTCGATGAACTTCCACAGGCCAGCGAAGTTGAACGGGTCGGACCTGGCCCCTGGCAACGTCTCGTTGGTGATCCACGTGTACCAGTAGAAGGCCTGCAGCTTCAGCCGCCGGCGATTGCGCGCCAACAGGGCGACGGCTTGGCTGAGCTTGTGGGCCTCCCCTCTCTCGGTGGTGGCGTTCTCGAACAACGTTTTCGCCTTGCCTTTGGCCGATGGCCAGCTGATCTCGGTGGCCATCATCGACTTGCGCCGGTCGCCGAAGCGGTTCATCACCTCCCGCACCTTGCCGAGAATCGTGATGACGCCCTGGGGCGTGGCCGTGTACGGGTGGACGTCCACGATGTCGAACAGCTTTCGAGCCCCTCGCTGCTTGTAGATGCTGGTGAGGTACTTCCACGAGTAGTTGGCCATGCCGGCCAGCGCCACCTTGGCTCCCCGGTCAGCGCGCTTGATGGCACCGTGAGCTGCGGCCACGAGTTTGATGTAGCTGCGTTCAAACGGCTGCTTGGACCAGTACGAGCTGAAATTCGGCTCGTTCCAGATCTGCCAGATCCGGATCGGGATCTTGGGGACACCAGGATTGGCGCTCCAGAAGGTACCGTGCGGACCGTAGCGCCTGACCAGCGTCGCGGCGAAGCGACCGAAGGCGGCGTCGGAACCGGGTGGCGAGGCAGCGTTCTTCGGATGCCGGGAAGCCCATTTGGGCGTGTATTCGAGCACGGGCAGCACGGTCACGCGGTGGCTTGCGGCGAGCCGGACGACGGTGTCGGTGGCGAAGAAATTCGTTGGTACTCCGTGGCTGTTCGCGAACAAGCTCCGCTCCGCCGCTGGTACGGCCTTGAACGAGCGGTAGGGCTGGATCAAAGCCCAGTCGAACAAGATCCGGACGCTTCGTACGCCGCTCTTCACCATCGTCGCCATTTCGCCGCTCTGGTTCATGCCGGGATAGAAGAACGGCCCTTCGACGTTCATTCCCACAAACCCGTTGGGCACCCGAGCCTGGGCCGCGCCGCCCCAGACCAGGGCCACGAGCAACAGAGCGACCAGCGATGCGAGCGTCCGTGAGCGCATCGCGGCGAATTTACCACGCGGCGAACGTTGTGTCTCGTAGCTAAGGATGAGCAACAATGATTAAGCTTCCAACCAGCGGCGATCGTGTCCAATCTCGGGATGAGGTGAGGCCCTGGACATACGTCCAGACAGAGGTAGCAGAGACGCGTAGAGGCACCAGAGCTGTGCTTCCCACTTCCTGTAGCTCGGACAGGAGGGTCTGAGGTGACTACATCCACGCAGGAAAACCACCAAGCTGATGTCCATTCGGCGCCGGAATCGGTCAACCTCTCGGTCGCCGACGCGCCGCCCCCGGCGCCCGACGGTCGTAGTCGCGACCCCATCAGGCTGTCCATCCTGATGCCGGTCTTCAATGAGGAGAGGACGCTACGGCAGGCGATCAGGTGTGTCTTGGAGCAGGAGTACCCAGTCGAGATCGAGCTCTGCGTCGTCGACGACGGCAGCACCGATGGGACGCCCGCCATACTGCAGGACATCTGCGATCCCCGGATGCGGGTCCGCAGTCATTTCCGCAACGCGGGCAAGGGCGATGCGATGATCACCGCGCGCGCAATGGCGACCGGGACCCACGTCGTCGCGTTCGACGCTGATCTCGAGTACCTGGCAGAGGATCTCCCGCGCATGCTCGCGCCCGTCCTGGCCGGTCGTTGCGAGGTCGTGTTCGGGGCCCGCCTGTTCGGCATCAACACCCGCTACCAGTCCTACAAGCAAGCCATCGGGAACCGTGCGTTGACGTTCGTCACCAACCTCCTGTTCAACGCCCACCTGAGTGACGTGCACACGTGCCTGAAGATGATGCCCCTGGCCCTGTTCCAGTCGCTGGATCTCCGCGAGTCCCGATTCGGCCTCGATGCTGAGATCACCGGCCGGATCCTCCAGCTCGGGATCCGTCCCTTCGAAGTGCCGGTCTCATACTTCAGCCGCACGGTGGCCGACGGTAAGAAGCTCACCTGGCGTGACGGCTTTAACTGCCTGGTCGTGCTCACTCGCGTACGGATCACCCGGCCCGCAGAGCCGAAAGTCTTGTCGGTCAAGTAAAGGAGCGGCAATTGCGCGCGGGGCGAAGGCAGCTCGCCCGGGCAGCGATCGTCCTGTTGCTGATTGCCGGAGCGACGAGCTTCGCCCAGAGCAGTTCCGGACAGCGACTGCTCCGACACCTCGGGATCGCGGGCCGGTCGCCCGGACTCACGGAGCTGGCCTTCAGCGACCCCGGCCGGTTGCCTGACCAGATCGGCGCGGGTTCCCATCAGCTCTCACTGGGCTTTTCGATCTCCAACCGCCGCGCCCAAGCTCAGAGCTACGACTGGAGGATCGCGTCAGACGGCCGGGCTGTCGGTGCCGGCTCCGTGACGCTTCCGGGTGGGAGCGGCGTCTCGATCTTTCCCCGATTCAAGCTCGACTGCCCCGGCCGGACCCGGACCCACGTCTCGGTCTCGCTCTCGACTGGGCAGAGCGTCGGGCTCTGGCTCGACTGTTTACCAGCTCATCGTTCAAAGCGGCCGACCCGCAAAACCCCGTGACAGTCCAACCTGGGCAAGAGGATCGGAGGTCCAACGGAGGTGCGAATGCCGCCGTTCGCAGCCCGGTGGTGGCGATTGTGACCGACGCCATCGCTCCTTACCACCGAGGCGGCAAGGAGGAGCGCTACCAGCAGCTGGTGCCCCGGCTCGCCGAGCATCTCGAAGTACACGTATACACCATGCAGTGGTGGCCCGGAGCGCGGAATATGAGCCGGGACGGAGCCACGTACCACGCCATCTGCCGGTTGCTGCCCATGTACCGCGGTGGGCGACGCTCGGTGCGGCAGGCCGTGCTGTTCGGACTCTCGTGCCGAAAGCTGATGCGAGCTCGCTTCGATGTGCTGGAGGCAGATCACGTCCCCTACCTTCAGCTGTTCGTGCTCAAGCTGGTGGCGCTGGCTCGCCGGCGCCGCCTCGTCGTCTCCTGGCACGAGGTGTGGGATCGCCGACGGTGGCGGAACTATCTCGGCCCCGCGGGGTTCGTGGCCTGGCGACTCGAGCGGCTGGCCATGCGGCTGCCCGATGGCATCATCGCCACCTCGCCGGAGACAGGAGAACGGCTTCGCCTCGCCGTAGGGGACAAACCCGTTTTGGTGGCGGCGCCGGGCATCGACCTCGACCAGGCAGCGCGAATCGCCCCCGGCGACCCGGTGGACCTCATCAGCGTGGGAAGGCAGGTGGCCCACAAACGCATTGACCTATTGCTCGACTGCCTGCGGCTGCTCGCGGACCGGGGTCTGCGCCTCAGCTGCCGAATCGTTGGCGATGGCCCTGAGCGTCAGCGACTCGAGCAACAGTGCCGCCGCCTCGGGCTTGAGGACCAGGTGGAGTTTCGCCGCGACGTCTCCAGCGAGGAGCTGCTGTCCTTCGTCAAGGGAGCAAGATTGTTCGTGTTCCCGTCCGAGCGGGAGGGCTTCGGGATTGCCGTGCTCGAGGCGATCGCCTGCGGCACGCCAGTTATCACCACCTCCGCGCCGGACAACCTGGCGCAGCACCTCGTCAGCCGCTCAGCCCGTGGGGTCGTGTGCGAACCCTCGACGGCCGCCCTGGCCGACGCCATCGAATACGCGCTCGATGCCGAGCTGCCGGCCACAACCGGCGTGCTGTCGCCCGAGGCCGACCCGCCGATGTCGCCCAGACTGACCGACGACTGGATCCGAGACTACGACTGGGGCACCGTTGCGGCCACCATCGCGCTCGCGCTGTCGCCCCCGACCGACGGACCCTCCCCGCCCACGAAACCTCCCCCACCCGAGGAGCCGCTGGCACCCGAGCAGCCGCCGGCGCCCGAAGAGCCGCCGGCGCCCGATGCAACCTCAGGTTCGCACGAGCCCCCGCCAACGGACACCCCGGGCAATCCTTCCGGGGTCGGAGCTGGCGGGTTCGCGGCCGCCGATCTTGTCCTGTCGCTCGCGGGCCTCATCGCTCTCGCCGCTCTGTCGCAGGTGCGCGGTGCCTGGTTTCTTCAGGCCGTCGAGCTTGGGCTGCTTCTCTCCCTTCCCGGCTTCCTTGCACTCCGCGCCACCGGGGTCGGCGCGGCCGCCGTGCGGGCCTTCCCCATCTACATCCCGTGCGCATCGCTAGTGGTCATCATGGCCGCCGGGCTCGCGGTCGATCTGCTCGGTCCTCCGCTGGGTGTCTCACGCCCGCTCACGACCGTACCCCTGACGGTCGGAATCTGCCTGGCCTCGCTGATCCTGATCGTCGTCGCGCTGATACGCCGGGCGCCGAGCCTGCTCGTCAGCGGTCCTTCCGAATTGCGCCTGCGAGACGCCTGGCCGCTCATCCTGCCCATCCTGGCCTGGGTGGGCGCCATGCGGCTCGGCAACGGCGCCGGCGACGCCGTCGCTGTGATCGCCGCGGCAGCGGCCAGTCTCGCAGTGCTGCTGGCCGCCCTGCGCGCTCACCGGACGCCGCTTGCCCGTCTGGGGGTTGTGGTGTACGGGGCCGGCCTGGCGCTGATGTGGGGCTTCTCTCTTCGCGGGTCCTTCGTGTACGGCTTCGACATTGCCGGCGAGTACCAGACCTTTGTTCACGTACTGACCGAAGCCCGCTGGCACCCGGCGCACGTCAACGACGCCTACGGCGCGATGCTCAGCCTCACGATCCTCCCCTCAACCATCTCGGCGCTGAGCGGCGCAGCGCCCCTGCTCGTGCTCAAGGCGGTCTACCCGCTGCTGTTCGCCCTGTTCCCCGTGGCCCTGCTTCTGCTGCTGGCGCGGCTGGTCAGTCGCGGCTTCGCCTTCATGGGAGTGCTCTTCGTGCTCGTGCAGGACTACCTGTTTCAACAGCTTCCGGCCATCGCCCGGCAGGAGATCGGCCTGCTTCTGTTCGCGGCGCTGACCTACGCCATATTCGACTCGTGGCTTCGGCGAAGCGCACGCACGACGCTGCTGATCGTTCTTGCCCTAGGAGTCGTCGTCGCCCACTACGGAACGACGTATTACACCGTGGCCCTGTTTGGGTCCGCGTTGGTACTTGAGGTGGCTCGACGCGGCGTTGGCGTGCTGCGCTCCAGCGGGAGCCGCAAAGGGATAGGAGCGTTGGCCGGGCTCGCCCCACTGCTCACTGCGCTAGCCATCACCGGCGCCGGCGCGGCGATCTGGTATGGCCCGGTGACCGATTCGGCCCAGAACCTCGGGCAGTTCATCGACGACATCGGCGATCATGGCCTGAACATCCTGCCCTCGGCCGGCAACCGGGGGATCGTGTCGGCCTACGTTTCCGGCAACGTCACCACTTCGGTCAGCCCGACCAGGTTCTCGCGGCTCGCCCAGCAGGACTTCCGGACTAACCACCGATATCGTTACATCACGCCGCTTCCTCAGGCGTTCCTCCCCCGGAACCGGCTCGTCAGCACTCCCAACCCGAACCCCCCGATCCGCTCGCATGTGGCTATCGGCGTGCTTAACGTCGAGCGCGAGCTTGTCACCCAGCTGGCGCTTGTGCTCGCCGCCTTCGGCGCGCTGCTGCTGTGGCTGCGCCGCAACACCCTGCCGGACCTGCGCCTAATCGGAGCCATCGGTGTCGGCGCCGTGGGCATCCTGATCGCCGTCCGTTTCAGCGGCACGATCGCCAACGACTACAACCAGACCCGCGCTTTCCTTCAGGCGATGGTCCCGCTGTCGGCGTGCCTGGCCTGGATGCTCGAGCGGGCGGCCCAGTACCAGCACCTCTCTCTCCGGTGGAGGGCTGC
Source organism: uncultured Solirubrobacterales bacterium (assembly GCA_963796885.1). Taxonomy (GTDB): domain Bacteria; phylum Actinomycetota; class Thermoleophilia; order Solirubrobacterales; family Solirubrobacteraceae; genus Palsa-465. The sequence continues at coordinate 143,208 of CAWCNP010000009.1, read as the reverse complement.
TATTCCGACTGTCTACGTGCTCGCGCTCGGGGTCATGCTTCTCACCACCTCCGGACTGCGAGGGCCGGCCCTGGGCGGAGGCACGCCGGCCAACCTGTCCGATACCGGCGATGACAGTGAGCGCTTCCTGGTCACCGCTCCGGAGGCAGCCGCCGCGCAGTGGCTCGTGCGCTCAGCCCCGCCTCAGGACCTGGTCTTTGCCGACCGCTACGGTGCCCTACGGCTGACCGGGCTGACCGGGCGCCCGCGGGTGTTCGACCTCCTTGCCCCGTCGACCCTTGACCGCAATGCGTGGGTCTACGCGGATCGCTCAAACGTCATTGACGGCCGAACCCGTGGACAGGTGGACAGCGACTATGCCCTTTATGCCTGGCCGCGCCTCGTCGACGACTACTGGAACCTCGTTTACTCCAACGGAACGGCCGCCGTATACACAAGGACCCCGTCGGGATGAGGGTCCTCGCACTGCCACGGGACCCAAACCCCTATCAGGGCCTGCTCTACGCGCAGTTCATCCGGCGCGGCCACGCAGTGCGCTACGTCGGCGAACTGACGCCCTCGCACACGCTGAACGTGCTTCTGCTTCCGTTCGAGCTGGCCGTGCTGCGCAGGGCGGGCTGGGACACCCTGCACATCCACTGGGTATTTGCCTTCAAGCTCGCCGGCAGCGAGCGCTGCTGGATTGTGCGACGTCTTGCCCGGGCGTGGTTCACCTTCACGCTACTGGCGGCCCGGCGGGTAGGGCTTTGCGTCGTCTGGACCGCGCACAACACCCTCCCCCACGACCGAGTGTTCGACGACGATCTCGCCTCGCGCCGTCGCCTGACCCGCGAATGCGCGCTGGTCGTAGCTCATTCGCAGGCCACGCTGGCCGAACTCGCTCGCCTGGAGATCGTCCCCCGGCGTGCGATCGTGGCGCCGCTGGGAACGTTCACCCCGGCTGTCGACGCCGCGACCCTACCCACCCCGGGCTCACCACCGCGGCGGCTACTGTTCTTCGGCCAGGTCGCCGAGTACAAGGGAGTCGAGGAGCTGCTCACCGCGATCACCCGCCTTCCCCGCTCATCAGCCGTCCACCTGCTTGTGGCCGGCGAATGTCGAGACCAGAGGCTACGAAGCCGGCTGGCTGACCTGGCCGCCGGCCAGACTGATCGCGTGCAGCTGCGGCTCGAGCGCCTTACTGACACAGATTTGACAAGCGTGCTCGCACAGGCCGACGTCGTGGTGCTGCCCTTCCGCCGCGTGAGCACGAGCGCCAGTGCCCTGTTCGCGCTCGGATATGGTCGCCCGCTGGTTATCCCGGACCTGCCGGCGCTCGCGGAGCTGCCCGACGATGCGGTGGTGCGTTATGACGGCACCGTTGATGGGCTGGCGCACGCGATCGGCCAGTTGTTGCAGTGGCCAGCCGAGCGACTGGAGGCCACGAGCCGCGCCGGCGCTGACTACGCAGCGTCATTGCAGTGGGACGAGGCGGCGGCGATCATGCTCGACGCCCTGGTGTCAACGTGAGCCCGGCGAATGAACCAGGCCCGAGGGACGGCCGGCGTCTGCCCGAGTCCGAGCAGCAGCGAGCATCCGAGCGCCCCGATCCAGTCCTCTCTGCCGAGGATGCGATACGGCGCCTGTTTGGTCGCGGCTCGGTGTACGCCCTGGTAGTCGCGATCCAGATGCTCAGCGGCTTTCTCGTCATGCCCGCGCTCACGCGGTTGCTGGCGCCGACGGCTTACGGCCAGATCGCGGCGGCTTTGGTTGTGTACCTGGCCGTGTCGATCATCGCCAGTGCTGGCCTGCCCGACGCCGCCGCCAGGAGGTTCTTCGCTCCAGGCCGCCCGCCCGCAAACGCCAGTCGCGAGGCCCGCCGGCTGATCGCCTCGCTGTTGTGGATCGCGCCGCTCGTCGCTCTCGCCGCGGACCTGACCGGGCAGCTGTGGGCCAACCCCATCGGTATGCACTACGGAGCCGTGCTGCGGCTCGCCGTCTGGTGCGGTGCCGCCGGCGCCCTGCTGGCCGGCGCTCAGGCGCTGCTACGAGTCGCCGAGCGTGTGTGGGCGTTCCTGACTACGGCCGTCGTCGCTGCGGTCGGCGGCCAAGGCCTGGGGTTGGGTCTCGCCGTCGTGCAGCGCAGCCCGAGTGCCTACATGGCCGGCGTTACGATCGGCACGGCGCTCGGCGCCGCCGTCGGATTGCTGGCCACCGGGACCCTGCGCGTCCGGCCGGCGCGTCCGGCCGAGCTCCGGCGCGGCCTGGGCCTGGGGTTGCCGATGGTCCCTCACAGCCTGGCGGTATCCATGCTGGCCTCGGCCGATCGCATCCTCATCGTGGCCTTGCTCGGCCTGCGCTCGGCCGGGCGCTACCAGGTCGCATACGCCGTCGGCGGCGTCGGCGTGGCGATCATCACCGCCTTGAATCAGGCTTGGATCCCACTTTCGCTGGGAACCCGCTCGGAGCAACGTTGGCCGATCCTGCTCGCCACCTCTCGCGTCGTGCTCCTGGCCGCCGGCGTGGTCGCCGCCGTCCTCTCGCTCCTGGCGCCGCTCGCGCTCCTGGTGGCCGCTCCCGCGTCGTACGGACGCGCTGGGCTGGTCTCTGTCGTGGCCTTGGTCGCATTTAGTGCGGTTCCGTACGCCAGCTGCAGTACCTACTTTCAGGTCGTCTTCGTCTCCGGACGAACGCGGATCATGGCTCTTGCTGCACCCGTCGCCGCGGCGGCCAACGTGGGCATAAACCTGGCGCTGCTGCATCCCCTGGGACTGGTAGGAGCAGCGCTCGCCACACTGGCCGCGTACACGCTGCTGCCCGTGATTGTGGCCGTCCGCGCACGGCGCCTGGTGCCGCTGCCTGGGGCAGCGCGCGACGCAGCGGCCGCCTGCCTCTTGACGGCCCCGTTCGTAACCGCGGGAGCGTTCCTGCCGCCCAACCCCGCGGGAGTGATCGGGCGCGTCGCCGCCGGCCTGGTTATAGCGGCGCTCATTCCCCCGCTTCTGCGCGCCGTGCGCCCAGCGTCTCCCTCCGTTCCGTCTTCTCCCCAACCGGTGGTCCCGGCCTCACGATGACCTCCCAGCCGTCCGGCCGCGCCTTGCGCGCAGCCATCCGTGTCGGGGCCCGCCGGATCGGTGCCGAGCGCCAGCTCGAGGCCGGCTACGAGGCGACGCTCCGCGTCCTCGAAGGCCCCGAGACCCGGCGGAACCGGCGGGATGACGAACGCGTCCGCCTGCTCGCCGCGGCCGTGCTGGCCCCTGATTCCTGTTGCGTAGACGTGGGTGCCAACGTTGGCCAACTGCTGGCCGTGTTCACCGAGCTCGCCCCTCGAGGTCGCCACATTGCCTATGAGCCGGTGCCGGCCCTGCGCGATGACCTGCAGCGCCGGTTTCCCCAGGTTGAGGTGCGGGGCGCCGCCGTCACCGACCGTTGTGGTGAGAGTGGGTTTTTCATCCACCGGAGGCTCCCGAGCCGCAGCAGCCTGCACCCCGTCGGCTACTCCGACCGGGAGCTCGAGCGGATCCGCGTCCCGGTGCAGTCGTTGGACGAGGGGCTGCCGCCGGGGTTCGTGCCGCGACTTCTGAAGCTCGATGTCGAAGGAGCCGAGCACCTCGTCCTCCGGGGAGCGCTGCACACCCTGCGAACTCATCGGCCGCTTGTGCTCTTCGAACACCAGCGGCGTACGGCCTCGCATTTCGGAACCGGCCCCGCCGAGATCTTCAGCCTGCTCGTGCATGAGGCCGGGATGCGCATCTTCGACATGTCAGGGCGGCAACTCTCCCATTCGGAGCTTGAGGCGGCGTATCGGCGTGGCCGGCGCCGGAACTTCTTCGCGGCGGCCGTCAGATGAACCGCACCGTGCTGACGCGTGCGCGATGCTCCGCTCGGTCGCTGCCTCGGCGAGTGGCCGGCCGCGTGCTGCATCGCGGCGATCGGGTGCAGTGTCCATGTTGCAGCTCCCGCTACCGGCGCTTTGCCGCCCTCCACGGACCCAACCGCATGTGCTGGCAATGCGGCTCGCTCGAGCGCGACCGTCTCGTGTGGCTGTTCCTCGACGCCAATCCCGAGCTGCTGCAGTCCGGCATGGCGATCCTGCACGTGGCTCCTGAGTCAGCGCTCCGACCGCGGCTGCAGCGAACCGCGGGCAGCTACGTATGCGGCGATCTCACCGGCGCTTTCGGTGAGCTCCGGGTCGACATCACCGCCCTTCCCTTTGAGGATGGCGCCTTCGACGCCATCGTGTGCAACCACGTGCTCGAGCACGTGCCCGACGACCGCCTGGCGATGCGCGAGCTCCGGCGCGTGCTGAGGGAGGGGGGCTGGGCCCTGCTCCTCGTCCCAGATGTCGTCGGCGCGCGGACGGACGAGGACCCGATGATCACCGAGCCGTCCGAGCGGCAGCGGCGCTTCGGCCAGGACGACCACGTGCGCCGGTACGGGCTCGACTACCTGGATCGACTGGCGGCGGCCGGCTTCCAGCCCCAGACGATCGACCTACAGCCGATGCTCAGCGCGCACCAGCTTGCCCGCCACCGCCTGCAGAAGTTCGGGGCGCTCGAGCCGCTGTTCCTCTGTCGCGCTCAGCTCAATGGCTAATCGTCGGCTCGCCGATGCTGTCGCCGTCGGCGCCGAAGTGGCGGCGGTAGGCGGCCAGGCTGCGAGGGCTGGTGCGCAAAAGCTCGCTGGCCTGCCGATTGTAGAAATAGGCCTCGTAGGCCACCGGATTGTCCCGCACGACCTGCGCGATCCCATCCACATAGGCCGGATCATCACCCCCGCCAAAGCCCGGCGCACCCCGCGGCGCCAACCCCCACTCGGGCAAGCTCACCGGCTTGCCATGCGCCGCGGCGAACCGCAGCACCGCCCTGATCCCATCAGCCTCCGTATAGATCCGCCGCCACCGATCCTCACCCACCGGCACCCCCATGTCATAGGCATCGATCCCCACGATGTCGACGACATCATCACCCGGATACCAGGCCCGCAACGGAATCGGACGCCAATACGCATTCACGCACCAGTCGAACAGAAAATGCGCCCCCGGCACCGACCGCATAGCCAACACCGTCACCCGCCAGAACCGCCGCCACAAAGCCCACTGGACCGGCGTGGACCCAATCGCATACGGACTCGCCGTGTCATTAGCCTCCTCGGCCAACCGGATCACCGACCCCCCCAACCCCGCCGCCACCAGATTCCGCGCCAACGCCCGCGCATGAGCTACGAACTCACCCGCCGCCCCGGCAACCAACCAATCCGACCCAACCAACGAACTCGGAAACAAACTCTGCGAAATCACCAGCTGCCGACCCCGCCCATCACGCACCCAACCCGCCCAATCAGCCGCCCCACCCGAACCACCCAAAAACCACGGCCGCTCCCAATCCCGCCAACCCACCGCCACATTGTTGAACACCATCGCGCAATCAACCCCACGCCCCACCAACCGCTCAAACGACCCCAACACCACCATACTCTCACCGCTATACACACAATCCGCACGGGCTGCGTGAACAGCGCTGTCAGAGCCATTAAGGAATATGGCGGCGGCAAGCAGAGCGGCGGTCAGGGCACCCTTGAGAAGCGCGGCATGAGACGGTCGGCGCCGCACGTGGTCGGCGTGCCGAGCCTCGATGCTCACACCCGCTGCCATGCCTTGATCAACTGTAACCAGATGCAGGCTGGTTAAAGTGACCGGCGCTGAGAGATGTGCTTCAGGACCACATCATGATCGAGGCGGACCCCCCGCCCTGGATCTCCTTCGTAATCGTGTCCAAGGACGAAGCCGAGCTGGAGATCACGCTCCGTTCGGTGGGCTCGGAAGCGGCGGCGCTCGGTCGACCACACGAGCTCGTCGTGGTCGACGCGTCGCTCGGACGGCTGGACTGGATCCGGCGCGGCCATCCCGACGTGCGGTGGATCGACTATCGACCACTACCGGGCACGCGGATATCGATCGCTCAGCAGCGCAACGTGGGCACGCGGGCAGCCCGCGGCGAGCTCATCAGCTTTGTCGACAGCGGCTGCGCGCCCGAGCCGGGCTGGCTGACCAGTCTCCTTGCCCCGATCGTCCACCAGGGCGAGCACGTGTCCGTGGGAGGCGTGATCGGACGAGGTCCGGTCGACCTGTACGGCGGCCGGTGGGCGCCCAGGGGCAGATACGTGAGCTCGGCGGCCACGATCAACCTCCTCCTGCGACGAGAGCTCGTCGACGCCGTCGACGGCTTCGACGAGAGCTTTGAGTACGGCTCGGACATCGACTTCTCCTGGCGGCTGACCGACGCCGGCTACCGACTGCGCAACGTGCCCGAGGCGCGGGTAAGCGTCGACTGGGGCTCGCGCCGGCGCCAGCTGCGCCGTGCCTGGTCTTACGGCCGGGCCTGGGCGCGCCTTTACGGCAAGCATCGCCATCGCCTCTCTGCCGGCTGGCGCGAGGATCCGGTGCCGCTCGCCTACGCCGCCTTTCTGCTCGGGCTCCCGGTCAGCCTCCGCTTCCGAGCGTATCCCTGTTTGCTCATCGTCCCCGCCCTGCGCAACCGTCAGACCGGCGCCCTCCTGACCGTGGCCGACCACCTCCTGATCGGTGCGGGCTTCTTGCGCCAGCTGGCGCTGGGTCGATGATCGGCGTCCAGCAACCGATGCGCTCGATGCTGTCGCCGTGGGCGCCGAAGTGGCGGCGGTAGGCGGCCAGGCTGCGAGGGCTGGTGCGCAAAAGCTCGCTGGCCTGCCGATTGTAGAAATAGGCCTCGTAGGCCACCGGATTGTCCCGCACGACCTGCGCGATCCCATCCACATAGGCCGGATCATCACCCCCGCCAAAGCCCGGCGCACCCCGCGGCGCCAACCCCCACTCGGGCAAGCTCACCGGCTTGCCATGCGCCGCGGCGAACCGCAGCACCGCCCTGATCCCATCAGCCTCCGTATAGATCCGCCGCCACCGATCCTCACCCACCGGCACCCCCATGTCATAGGCATCGATCCCCACGATGTCGACGACATCATCACCCGGATACCAGGCCCGCAACGGAATCGGACGCCAATACGCATTCACGCACCAGTCGAACAGAAAATGCGCCCCCGGCACCGACCGCATAGCCAACACCGTCACCCGCCAGAACCGCCGCCACAAAGCCCACTGGACCGGCGTGGACCCAATCGCATACGGACTCGCCGTGTCATTAGCCTCCTCGGCCAACCGGATCACCGACCCCCCCAACCCCGCCGCCACCAGATTCCGCGCCAACGCCCGCGCATGAGCTACGAACTCACCCGCCGCCCCGGCAACCAACCAATCCGACCCAACCAACGAACTCGGAAACAAACTCTGCGAAATCACCAGCTGCCGACCCCGCCCATCACGCACCCAACCCGCCCAATCAGCCGCCCCACCCGAACCACCCAAAAACCACGGCCGCTCCCAATCCCGCCAACCCACCGCCACATTGTTGAACACCATCGCGCAATCAACCCCACGCCCCACCAACCGCTCAAACGACCCCAACACCACCACACTCTCACCGCTATACACACAATCCGCACGGGCGGCCGAGGCGTGCCGCGAGTGCCGCTTGCCGATCGCGCGATCGTGGGTGGTGCCTCCGGTGCCGGGCGCGGCGGCGAAGCCGGCGCTGCAGATGGTCACCGTCACGACGACAGCGATCCACGAGCCGCTCCAGCGGCCGCGCGCGCTGATGGGTGTCGGCCAGCGCCTGGACATGTGGACTCTCTGAGCAACCCGTCCGGGCATCGGCCGGCGGGCGCTCGGAGTTCCGCGCCGAGAAGCTGCGTGGCCGGATAGACGACCGCCATGGGCCGGTCACGTCGTATGCTCGCGACCCGTGGTGCCTATGGGAACCGCCCCCCCAACGGTGTCGTTTGTCGTCATCGCACGCAACGAGGCGGCCACGATCACAGCCGCACTCGGGTCGATCCTCGCCCAACGCGTGGACAAGGAGATCGTGGTCGTCGACGACTGTTCGCGGGACCGAACACCTGAATTGGTCGCCGAACTGGCCTCCGGTCAGCCGGGGATCCGCCTGATCCGGCTTCCGGGCAACCGCGGGCGGGGCTTTGCCCGGCACACCGGCGTCACGGCCGCTCGGGGTAGGCTCGTCGCCACCGTCGACGCCGACGTGATCCTCCCGGAAACCTGGTGGGAACGGTGTGCGGAGGCCCTGGCTACGGCGGACGCGGTGGCCGGCACGGCTGTGCCAGACGGTGACGTGGCCTACCTGTACCGGCGCTTCTCGCTGTCGCCGCGACGTCGCACTCACACCACTCCGGTCACCGCCAGCAACGCCCTGTACCGCTGTGAGGTGTTCGCCTGCGCCTCTTTTGACCCCCTGCTGCGCGACGGCGAGGACGTGGCCCTCGGCCACGAACTCACAGCCGCCGGTGCCCGGCTTCGCACTGTGCCAGGGCTATTCGTCGAACACCGGGACCACAGGACGTTCACCGAAGCCGTGGTGTGGTTGTTCCAGAGCGGCCGGGGGGCGACCCGGCAACTGTGGCGCTACCGCAAGTTGCGGCTCCCCGACCTGGCAGCGGGCGGCATGCTGGCGACGATCGGCTGGAGCATCGCGGAGCGGCACCGCGGTCCGGCGGCTGCGCTATGGCCGGCGGGCGCCTACCTCGCGCTGGCGGCCAGCGCTCATGTGGCCTCGGCCTTCGCCTGGGAGTGGTCCCACCGGCGCCGGCTCCTGGCTGGCGTAGTCGTCGACATGCCCCTGCTGGCTGCGTACTTCGGTGGACGGGTGGCGGGATTGGCTAGCCTCGCCACCGCCGGGTGGATGCCGCGCCGATGAGCGACGCGCGGCGGCCGAGGCCCGACCGGGTCACCCTGCTGACCTTCGATTTCGAGGGTCGCTGGGGGATGCCGCATGACGCGCCCTACGATCTCGATCGCACCACCAGCCGAGTGCTCGAAGCGCTCAGCACCCGCGGAGCACGCGCCACGTTCTTCGTCGTCGGCGAGCTGGCCGTGCAGCGGCCCGACCTGATTCAAACCATTGCCACGGGCGGCCACGAGATCGCCTTGCATGGCTGGCATCACGAGGATCTGAGCCGGCTGACGGCCGGCGGGCTGGCGAATTTCCGCGACGGGCTGAACCGCTCGATCTCCGCCATCGCCACCGCGACCGGGTCTCCGCCGGACGGGTTCCGAGCACCCTACCTGCTCGCACCCAGATTTCATGACCAGCGCGTGCACGAGGTCTTGCTCGAGCGCGAGTTTCGCTTCACCAGCAACCGGGAACTGCGCCACCCGGTCGAGCTATTGCGACCCGACCGTCTCGGCAGCGAACGCCCCTGGCGCGCACTCGCCTCTCGCGGCATGCTGCAAGCCGGGGCGGGCGGCGGTGCGCTCCGCGCGGCGCTCAACTCCAGCCTGTGGCTCCCCATTGGCGGCCAGGCACCTCGGCCAAGGCTACGCTGGCTGCGCCGTGGCTGCCCGCCTTTCTATCGCCAGGGCATCCTCGAGCTGCCGCTGTATGCCCCCATGGACTGCGATCTGCTCGGACTCCCGCGTCCCGAGGATCCGAGCCCTCCGGCGCTGCTGGAGTTCACCCGCGCCGCCCTCAACGCCTGCCTACAGACAGCCGGGCCGCTGACCGTGCTGACCTTCCACGACTGGATCCTTGCCACCGAGGCCAGGCTCGGGGTGCTACGCGGCGCCGTTTCATTCGCCACCGCCACGGGTTGGCGGGTAAGCAGTGTGCGTGAAGCGTGGGATGCCGTACTAGCCCGAGCGGAGCCCGAAGCCCCATGATCGACCTGAGCGTCGTGATCTGCAGCCGCAACGGGGCTGCGCGGCTGCCCCTGGTCCTTGGCGCGCTGGAGCGCCAATCGCTGCCGCGCAACCGCTACGAGGTCATCGTCGTCGACGACGGCTCCACCGACAGCACGGCCTCGGTGGCTCGAAACCTCGGAGCGCGCGTGGTGCGGCTGGTCGCTCCCGCCGGTCTGGCCGCAGCTCGCAATGTGGGGGTGCAAGTCGCCGCCGCCTCCCTTATCGCTTTCACCGACGACGATTGCAAGCCCGAGGCCGACTGGCTGCAAGCGCTCGTGCGCGTTCTGACCGACGCCGCCGTAGACGGAGTCGGCGGTCGGGTCACCCCCGTCTGCGAGGTTCCATTCCTGCGGACCTATTTGGTGGCGCGCAACCCGCTCACCCCACTCCCGGCTGACCTGCTGGCCGACGAGCGACCATCGGCACGGCTGCGGCGGTACCTGCGCACCGCGTTCGCGGGCGACCACGAGCTGGCGCCGGGAGCGCTGCTCTACGCGCCCGTCGGGGCCAACATGGCCTTGCGCCGGGAGCTCCTGGAAGCGCTCGGTGGCTTCGACGAGTCGTTCGAGTTTGGCATGGAGGACGAGGAGCTCTGCCTACGCGCACACGCTCGCGTGCAGCACACACTTCTGCTTTATGAGCCCGGAGCAGTGGTCGAGCACCAATTCCGCCCAGCGTTGTCTGACGGGATCCGCCGCGCCCACGCCTACGGCCGAGGGCACGGCCAGGCTGCAGCCAAGCACCGGCGCGTGCGCCCGATCGTCTACCCCCTTCCGATTCTTCAGCTGGTGGCAGTTGGGACAGCGATGATCCGGCGACAGCCCGCCCTGGCGATCGCCGCCGTCCTGGCTCCGCCCGTGGGCTATGGACGCTGGGCGGCGCTGGCCTGGCGCCGGCGCTCGACCGTGGCGCTCGTCTACGCCTACCTCCAGCTGGCGGAGGAGATCGCCACCATGGTCGGCGAACTCCGAGGACGGGCGGGCGTCTAGACGGAAGTTTTTGAGGGTTTGAGGCCCGATCGCCCGTGTTTACGGGGATCGGGCTTTGTTTTGGCGGTTTGATGTAGCCAAAGTTATGTCTTGATTCTGTCCGGCCAATCGGCTAGGATGTCGGGAATGCCTCGTCGTGGCGGTCAAGCTCACGTAGCCACAATCAGGACGAAGGGGAAGGGCGGGACGGTGTACACGTCCTACCTGCTGCGCCGCTCCTACCGGGAGGGCGGGAAGGTCCGCCACGAGAACCTGGGGAACCTCTCGCACCTGCCGATTGAGGTGATCGACGCGATCCGCAAGATGCTCGCAGGCCGGGTGCTGGTCGATCTCGACGAGCAGCTGCAGATCGAGAGCTCGCTGCCGCACGGGCACGTGGCCGGGGTACTGGGGGTGCTCAGAGACCTGGACCTGGAGCGGCTGATCTCGCGGGAGCGGTGCCGCGAGCGGGATCTGGCGGTGGCGATGATCTGTCAGCTGGTGATCGCGCCCGCCTCGAAGTTGTCGATGACCCGCCGCTTTGCGCAGACCACGCTGGCCGACGAGCTGTCGCTCGGCGAGGTCAAAGAGCCCGAGCTGCTGGCGGTGATGGACTGGCTGGCAGAGCGCCAGGAGCGGATCGAGAACACGCTCGCGCGCCGGCATCTCGAGCAGGGCGCCTTCGTGCTCTACGACCTCTCCTCGAGCTATGTGGAGGGCCGCTGCTGCCCGCTGGCGGCGCTCGGTCACAGCCGCGATGGCAAGCCGGGAAAGCTGCAGGTCAACTGGGGGCTTGTGTGCTCGCCAGAAGGACGGCCGGTAGCGGTGCAGGTGCACCCGGGCAACACCGCCGACCCGAGCACCGTGCCCGGCGTGATCGACACCGTCCGCGAGCGGTTCGGGATCGAACGGGTGATCCTCGTCGGCGACCGGGCGATGATCACCGACGCGCACGCCCAAACGCTCAAAGAGCTCGGTGCCGGGTTCGTGTCCGCGCTGAAGAGCGCGCAGATCCGCAAGCTGATGAAGGCGGGAGATCTGCAGCTATCGCTGTTCGATCAGAGCAACCTGGCCGAGATCACCAGCCCGGAGTTCGCCGGCGAGCGGCTCGTGGTGTGCCGCAACCCGCACCTCGCCACCGAGCGCGCCCGCAAACGCGAGGACCTGCTCGCCGCGACCGAGCGCGAGCTGGAGAAGGTCACGGCATCGGTCACCAACCCCCGCGGTCGCCTGCACCACGCCGACGCCGGCAAGATCGGGCAGCGCGCCGGCCGCGTCATCAACAAGTACAAGGTCGCCAAGCACTTCGACCTGCACATCGCCGACGGCGCGTTCGCCTACACGCGCAAGACCGAGCAGATCGCCGAGGAGGCCGCGCTCGACGGGCTCTACGTACTACGCACGACCTGCCCCGCCCAACAGCTCACCACCCAGGCGGTCGTGCGCGTCTACAAGCAGCTGAAGATGGCCGAACGCGCTTACCGCACGATCAAGGACGCGCTCGACGTCCGCCCGATCCGCCATCACCTCCAAGAGCGCGTCGAGGCGCACTTCTTCCTGTTCCTGCTCGCCTACTACCTGCTGTTCGAACTACAAGCCCGACTCGCGCCGATGCTGTTCACCGACGACACGCCCCTCACTCCCGCTGACCCCGTCGCGCCCGCCCGACGCTCACCCGCTGCGAACACCAAAGCCGGCAGCCACCGCACCCCCGACGGGCTGCCCGCCTACAACCTCACCGACCTGATCGCCGAGCTCGGCACCGTCTGCCGCAACCAACTACGCATCGGCAACAGCGAACACACCTTCCCCCGCCTCACCAACACCAACCCGGTCCAGGCCAAAGCGCTCGAACTCCTCAACGTCAAACTCGGCAAGTAGCCAAAGCCAAACCAGCCCGCAGCACCCGAATCCCGCGCCAACACGCGGGATTCGTCATCTCAAACCCGAAAACTTCCGGCTAGCTAGCTAAGCTAGTAGGACTTCGGTAGGTCGTCATGGCGGCAGCCTGCGCTGGCAGACCGGACAGCGGTCGTGCCAGCAGGCCAGCGCGGTTTGTAGGTCGCGTTGGGCTTGGTAGAGGCTGATCAGGCTGCCGCCGTTTGAGGGCGGGCCGCGTCGGGATCGCCGCGGGGGAGTCGGCAGCAGGTCAGGAACGCGTGTGCGACGGTGACGCAGGTGAGGTGGTGGTGCAGCCCGCCGAAGGTGCGACCTTCGTAGTGGTCGAGCCCGAGGCATTGCTTGAGTTCGCGGTAGTCGTGCTCGACGCGCCAGCGCAGCTTCGCGAGGCGGACCAGGGTCACGATCGGTGTGTCGGTCGGAAGGTTGGAGAGCCAGTACTTGACCGGCTCGTCCTTCCCGTCGGGCCACTCGGCCAGCAGCCACCGCTCGGGCAGCACCCCGTCCTCGTCGCGTTGGGCGTCGTTGGCGGGCCTGACGCGCAGCGCGATGAACTGGCTGGCGAGTGGGCCTCGGTCGCCCTCGCGCCAGCCGATCGTACGGACCTGCTCGCCGCCGGCGGCCAGCACCAGATCCCTGAGACTCGAGGGCTTGTCGGGATAGCGCGGAACGGGCGGGCGGCCGAGGCCCCGATACTCGGGCGCGAGCGGCGTCGCGTCGGCCGGCTGGGCGGAGGTCACGCCCTTGACCTGCACCACGTACTCCAGGTCGCGCTCCTCAAGCCCAGTACGGAAGGCGGTGATGTCGCCGTAGCCGCCGTCGGCCTGTACCACCCGACGCTCCAAGCCCCACTCGATCAGCTGATCGATGATCTCCAGCGCCAGCTGCCACTTCGGGACATGCCGGATCTCCTCAGGGATCCGCGCCCGCCGCCGGCGCTCCTCATCCTGATCCCAGGACTGCGGCAAGAACAACCGCCACTGAAGCGGGCACGACGCGCGATCCGAGGCGGCGTTGACCGACACCAGCACCTGGCAGTTGGCGGTCTTGCCGAGCGCTCCGCAGTACTGGTGCGCGACCCCGGGCGAGAAACGACCGTCCTTCGGCAGCCCGGTGTCGTCCACGATCCATCCCTCAGGCTCGATCTCGTCGGTCATCCGCCGCGCCAGCCGCCGCCTAACCGGCTCGTCATCCCACGGCGAGTCGGTGATGAAGTTCTGCAACCCCTCCTGATCGCCATCCGACAGCCTCGCCGCCATCGGCTGGATCGACTTGCGCCGCCCCTCCAACAACAGGCCGCGCACGTACTGCTCGCCCTTCGCTCGCTGATCGCAACGCACCAGCGGCCGATACATCTGGGCCGCGAACTCGATCAACGCCGCCCTCTGCGCCTGCAGATCAGCGGCCCTAACCCCGGACTCCCGGACCTGAATCCTCGCCATACCTCACAAGTTCCCTGCAACCGCAAGAACTCCTGCAAACAGCTACCGAAGTCCTACTAGGCGGAGGCGGCCGGGCGCAGCGCCTCGAGCTCGCGGCTCTCGGCCAGTTCGGCCAGCGCCCGCCGCTCGAGCTTGCGCACGGCGTCCTGCGATAGGCCGAGCCGCCGGCCCGTCTCGATCAGCGGCGTCGGATCGTCGCCACCGACGCCGTAGCGCAGCTTGACCACCTCGCGCTCGCGCTCGGGCAGCTGGTCCAGTGCGCGGCGCAGGGCGTCCTCGCGCAGGAGGATGTCGACCTGCTCCTCGGGCCCGCGATCTCCCGACGGCAGCAGCGCGCCCAGGGTGGTCGTCTCCTCCTCCCCCACCGGTCGGTCCAGGCTGGCCACAACACGGGCCGCCGCGTGTGTCTCCTGCACCTCCCTGAGGTCCATCTCGGCGGCCTCGGCGACCTCTCCGTCGCTCGGCTCGCGCCCGAGGCGGGCTGCCAGGTCACGCTGCACGCGCCCGATCTTCCGCTCGCGCTGACCAATGTGGACGGGAATCCGGATCGTCCGCGCGCGGTTGGCGATCGCCCGCTGGATCGACTCGCGGATCCAGAACGTCGCGTAGGTGGAGAACTTGAAGCCCTTGCGGTAGTCGAACTTCTCCGACGCGCGAATCAAGCCGAGGATGCCCTCCTGGATGAGATCGAGCAGCGGCAGATCGTTGCCCTGGTACTTGCGGGCGTTGGAGATGACCAGGCGCAGGTTCGAGTTGACCAGCTGCTCCTTGGCCCGCAGATCCCCGCGCTCAATCCGCTGGGCGAGCTCGATCTCCTCGTCCCGGGTGAGCAGTGGGTGACGCCGGACCTCCTGAAGGAACAGCGACATGGCGTCGGTCGTGCGGTCGGCCAGGTCGTCGTTGACGTAGGTGGTCTGCTCGACCTGCTCGCGGCCACAATCGTCACGGAGCTCCAGCCCGCGCTCGTCGAGCATGTCGTGCAGCAGCTGCACGTCCTCGTCGCTGAGCTCGCCGTCCTGGACCAGCTCGCTCAGATCGGAAAGATCAACGCACCTGCCCTCGCGATCCTGCGCCCGTGCGGCCAGCTCGTCGGCTAGCTCCTGAAGCGAGTCACTCGACTCGATAGTCATGACTAAGACGTTACCCCAGCGGGGCGCGGACGACTCCTGGTTCCGGTCGATCGTGCACTCTCACAGCCTGGGTCAGTGCATCCCCGAGCCTGACATCGTGGTCGACGACTTCGACATCCCCCCGGATCCCGGGTGCGTCATGCTCCCCGAGCCTGACATCTCGTCCATCGCCCGCATCGCCGCTGGGCTACCCGGGACCGTCAGCGCCGGCACGCTCGCCGGCGAGACGGCGATCCCGAAGGCCAGCGCGCCCAGCACCACCGCGACGCCGGCGCTCGAGGCTCGCTCCCACGGCAGCAGCTTCTCCGCCGCGATCAGCGCTCCGATCAGCAGCATCCAGGCCAGGCTCATGGCTCCGAGCGCGAACAGCGCGGCCATCAGCGCCCAGCAGCAACCGAGGCACCACGCCCCGTGCTCGGCTCCCATGCGCAGCGCCCCGGCGCTGCCGTCATGCCAGCTGCCCATGAGAAAGCCCAGCGGGCTCCGGCAGCGGACCAGGCACGCCCGCTTGAGTGGCGTGAACTCGTACACCGCGGCCGCCACCAGCACCCCCACGGCGACCCAGCGTCCGGCCGAATGCCAGGCAAACAGGCCGCCGTCGAGGGCCCGGCCCTCCTTCAGCACGGCGTAGCCGATCAGACCCGACGCCGCCCACACGGCGAGGTATCCACCCACGAACAGCCCGCTGATGCCGGCCGGCACGCGGAGGCCCTGCTCTCGGCGTCGGCCCTGGAGCGTCCGGAAGGTGAGCACCATCGGGGCGATAGAAGGGAACATCATCGCCGCCATCATCACCACCCAGGTCGTGATGTAGAACCCGAAGGCGCCCGGGTCGGTGCCGGGACCGGCGTCCATCCCCGCCATCCGCAGATCGGTGACGATCCAGGCGACTAGCGCGAGGATCAGCAGAAGCGCGATGACAGCCAACTGGCCCGAGCGCAGCTCAAACCCGGGCCGGCGCTGCCGCGCGGCGAGGACCGAGCTCACGTCATGCGGCCCACGCGAACGGGTGCGAGAAGCCGGCCTTGCCGCCGCCTCCGACGTCGACCCCGAAAGCCGTGAACCCAGAGTCGTCGTCCGACTTGGCGATCGTGAGCTCGGAACCGACCGGGTGGAAGATGCCGCTCAGCCGGGCCGGCTCCCCGCTCTGGACGCCGAAGGAGACCACGTCCTGGACGGCCGCCCTGCCACGATCTCCCACGGTCAGGCTGTGATGGCCGTTCTCGGACGAGAATTCGAGCGGCACCCGCTCGACGCCCAGCGACTCGCCGACCAGGCCGGCCAGCGCTCCCATCGGACCGCCGAGCGCGCCGCTGAACACCGCGCCGAGCCTCTCGGCCTGCTCATCCGAGGCGCGATCGTCGATCAGGACGCCCAGGCGCCAGTTCCCCTCGTGCATGAATTTGGGCGTGTCGGCCACCGCGGCCAGCGTCAGGTCCGAAACATCCACCCCCTCCACTTCGCCGGAATCGATGTGGAAGGCCAGGACTACTTTGCAGCGGTCGTAGTCCGCGCCGAGAGCGAGAGACGCGGTGCACGGGCAGACCACCTCGCACGTGCAGTTCTCGAAGTAGCGTCCTTCAATGCGCCAGGCCATTGGAACCTCCTGGAACGTGGTTCGCAGTACACCTCTACCGCAATTCTCTGCCCGATCCCGCGGCTCGTCAACCCGGATTGCGGGTCGTCCGGGGAGGTCTAACTCTCGACGTTGACCGCGCCCGAGCCGTGGCGCGCCTTGGCGCTCGGACCCCGCCGGGCGGGCAGCTTCACCGGAGCCGTGTGCATGGCGCGCAGCCTGACCTCGCGCCACGACATGCCCTCCTTGAGCAGCGCGGGCATGCCCATCAGGATCGCGGTCGAGACCTCAACGGCCTGCAGGATCACCCCGTAGGCCACGCCGGCCCCGTAGCCCACGTGCCAGCCGGTGTGCAGGACGGCCACGCAGGCGGCCTGGAACACGCCGAGGTTCGCGGGGGTGGCGGGCAGAACCGCGGTGATGTTGACGGCGAACAAAACGCCGGCGGCGGCGGCCAGACCGGTTGTGGGACCCAGGCCCAGCGCGAGGAGCAGGACGTAGCAGGACAGCCACTGCAGGCCCCAGGCGGCCAGCTGCGCGCCCGTCGCCGTCGCCCCGAGCTTGGGATGGCGGAAGACCGTCAGCCCGGCCCGGACCCGGGTCAGGGCTTGGCGCATGCGGGCCACGGCGGCATGCGCGCGGGCGAAGCGACTCTGCACCGCCCCGGCCTGCAGCACCACCGGTGCCAGCAGGACGATGGCCAGCAGCGTGACCGGCGCGATGGCCGCGATCAGGAGCGCGTCCTGATGGCCGTTGAACAGGTCGACGGCCGAGAACATCACGGTGCCGAGGATCGCCAGCGCGACGATGTTGAGCAGTGTCTGGGATACGAGCGTGCCGAGGACGACGGGCAGGTTCTCGCGCGGACGCCCGCTACGCCGGGCCACGACAAGTGCGCGCGACGGCTCGCCGAGCCGCGCCGGCAGCGTCGAGGACATCAGCACGCCGATGAACGTTCCCTGCATGGCGTCGCTGAGCTTCAGTCGGGCCCGGGGGAGCGCCGCCTTCAGAATCGCGTTCCAGGACACGGCGCGCAGCACCATCGAGCTACACATGATGGCCAGGCCCAGCAGCACGAACGTGGGGCTCGAGTTCAGCAGCGCGGACACGATGTTGCCGATACCGATCCTCTGCAGCGCCATCCAGGCCAGGACGACGCCGGCAATCGAGACGGCGGCCAGGGCGCCGCGCCGCGCGTAGGCGATCGCGGTGCTCCGCTTCGTCCGAGTCGGCTTGACCTCGAGGCTGGGGAGGCGGCGGGCCGGCGCGTGCGGCTTGAGGTCGACCGAGCGAACCCCGGCGGAGACCGCGGCGCGCTTCAGCGCGCCCTCGGGCTGGGGCGTGGCGATCGCATCCTCGTAGGCGGCCAGCACCTCGTCGGCCACCCGCGGCCAGGCAAAGCGCTCGACGTCCTGCGCCGCCGCGCGGGCCAGATCCGCCCGGTGGTCGGGCTCGTCGTAGATGTCGCGCAGCGCCTCGGCCAGAGCCTGGGCGTCTCCCGGCGGGACGAGCACGCCGTCGACACCATCGCGCACGACGTCCCGGTACCCGGGGATGTTCGAGGCCACCACGGGCGTGCCGGCGGCGAACGCCTCGGTCAGGACCATGCCAAAGCTCTCTCCGCCCAGCGATGGGGCGCACAGCACGTCGGCGTTCATGAGTTCCCGGTGCTTGCTCTCCTCGTCGACCTTGCCGAGCATCCGCACCCCACGCGCGTCCACGAGCAGCGGCGAGAGCTCCTCGGGAGTCGGACCGATCACGGTCAGCTCGGTGGGTATGTGCTCGCGCAGCGCCTCGAACGCCCGCAGAAGCAGCGGCAGCCCCTTGCGCTCAACTGCCTGACCGACGAACACGATCCGCAGGGCGTCTCCGGCGGGCCGATTCGCGATCAGAAGGGCCTCGGCGGGATCCACGTACACGCCGTTGGGAATCACGCGATAGTGACCGCCAAACCAGCGCCGCCCGGTCCATTCGGCGGCTTGCGAGACGGCGATCCGGACGTGCAGGCGATTGAGCACCCGGCGGGCGCCGATCAGGTTGGCGAGCCCGTTGGGCAGACGCTTATCCGAATAGGAATGGAACGTCCCCACCAGCGGCAGCGGGGTCTTGTCGGTGGCCACCCATCCGGCCAGTGGCGCCACCGGCTCGTGGATGTGAACGACGTCGTAGCCACCCGTGCGAAGTTCGCGGTGCAGCGTCGATACACCGTACGGCGTGATCGACAGGTTCGAAACGGCGCCGTTGGCCTTGAAACCCACGGTGCGACCGAGTGAGACCACGTGGTCGGGCAGCTCGACGACCTGCGGCCGGGCACCGCGGTGGAGCACCGCCGATGTGCGGTCGGGCGGGTCGAACGGCGCCAGCACGCGAACGTGATGGCCGTCCTCGATGAACTGGTCGGCCAGCGCGTCGATGTGCCTGGTTACACCCCCCGGATACGACCATGAATATGGGGAAACCAGCGCGATACGCATTGATTTCATCTTAGTGCCTAACCCAGAGCGGCTGGCTTGTTTCGCTCGCCTATCATGGGATCGCGGATGCCGGTCCGACATTTCGTCAAATACACCTTTTTGCAGGTCGACCCCACCTGGCGCAGGCTCGACGACGAGCGACGGGCCGCCGACAAGCGTGAGTTCATCGCCGCCTGTGAGGATTTCGCCGATGGGCACCTCCTGCGGGCCTTCTCGCTCGTCGGCACACGCGGGGACGCGGAGCTGATGCTGCTCTCCCAGGCCCAGAATCTGGAGCGGATCCACGAGTTCCACGTGGTGCTGGCCCAGAGCGGCCTGATGAAGTGGTGCACGGTGCCGTATTCGTTCCTGGCCATGACGAAGCCCTCGGAGTACTCGGATGAGTCGCGCCTTGAAGTTCGACCTGCACAGGGGAAGTACCTGTTTGTCTACCCGTTCGTGAAGACCCGAGACTGGTACTCGCTCCCCGCCGATGAGCGCTGGCGGATCATGCAGGAGCACATCAAGGTCGGCCGCGAGTACCCATCCGTGGACCTCAACACGAGTTATTCGTTTGGGCTCGACGATCAGGAGTTCGTGGTCGCCTTCGAGACCGACAACCCCGCGGACTTCCTCGATCTCGTGCAGCGCCTGAGGACCACCGAGTCGAGCTCGTTCACGCTCCGCGACACGCCCACGTTCACCTGCATCTCGTGCTCGGTCGAGCGCGCCCTGGGTGCGCTCGACGGGGCCGCACTGACCCTCACCGAGACCTCATGAGCACCGACCCAGTCGCACTTACCAACGACTTCGACCAGGTCCGCGACGTCACGGTCATCGGCGCCGGGCCGGTGGGCATGTGCACCGCGTTCTGGGCCGGCATGCGCGAGGCCGAGTCGCGCATCATCGATTCCCTGCCCGAGCTGGGCGGACAGCTGACCACCCTGTACCCCGAGAAATGGATCTTCGACGTGCCGGGCCATCCTAAGGTCCTGGCCAGGGACCTGGTTGACATGCTCCGGGTCCAATCGCTCGACCAATTCAACGTCCCCGTGCATCTGAGCACCACGGCCGAGACGATCTCCTGGGAGGGCGAGGGCGAGGATCGCGTCGTCGTGCTGCACACGGACAAGGGCGAGCTGCGCTCGCGCACGGTCATCGTGGCCGGCGGCCACGGCGCGTTCGAGCCCAAGAAGCTTCCCGGTTACGACATGACGCCCTGGGAGGGGCGCGGCGCCCACTACATCGTCGGCGAGAAGTCGGTTTTCCAGGACAAGCGGGTCCTGATCGTCGGCGGCGGCGACTCGGCCTGCGACTGGGTGGTCAACCTTCTCGACACGGCCAGCGAGGTCAGGCTGGTCCACCGCCGCGAGGGTTTCCGCGCCCATGAGATCACCGTTGGCCAGGTGCTCGAGGCGGCAGACCGCGGCGATGTCGCCCTCCATGTCCCGTTTCAGATCAAGGAGGTTTACGGCGACGGCACGGTGGAGGGAGTGCGGCTGTTCCACTCCGAGGACGAGGCGCACGAGATCGAGATCGAGGTCGACCACATCCTCCTTCAGCTCGGATTCAAGACGGCGCTGGGTCCCCTGAAAGAGTGGGGTTTCGAGGTCATCAAGGGCGCGATCGCCGTCGATCAGGTCATGAAGACCTCGCTCGACCGCGTGTGGGCGTGCGGCGATATCACGACCTTCGACGGCAAGCTCAAGCTGATCGCCACCGGGTTCGCCGAGTCGGCGATCGCCGTCGCACAGGCCGTGCACGAGATCCGGCCCGAGATGAAGATCCAGCCGAAGTACTCGACCAACACCGGCGTTCCGGGCGCGGTTGCCGGCCAGCCGTAACAAGGCTGCGCCGCCCGTCACGGACGACGCCGCGGTCGAGCACCTGCGCGCAGCCGATCCGGTCATGCGCGCCCTGATCGATCGCCTCGGCGAACTCGGCGACCCGCGCGCGGGACGACCCGACGATCCCTACGGCGCGCTCGTGCGCTCGATCATCGGACAGCAGGTGTCAACCAAGGCCGCCGCCGCCATCTACGCCCGGCTCATTGCCCGCTACGGAGGGCGCACGCCGACCCCTCTCGAGGTGCTAGCCGACGATCAGGAGGAGATGCGCGCGGCTGCCGGCCTGAGCCACGCCAAGGCGCGCTACCTGCGGTCGCTGGCCGAGCACGTCGTCGACGGATCGCTCGAGTTGGAGTGGCTCGACGAGCTCCCCGATGACGAGGTGATCGCCGAGCTCGTCGCGGTGAAGGGCATCGGGCAGTGGAGCGCCCACATCTTTCTCATGTTCCGTCTGCACCGCCCCGACGTCGTCGCCGTCGGCGACCTGGGCGTCCGGCGGGCGATCATGATCGAGTACGGGCTCGAGGCGCTGCCGGACCCTGCCGGCGTCGAGCAGATCGCCGAGCCGTGGCGTCCCTATCGGACCTTGGGCTGCCGCTACCTGTGGGCGTCGCTGCACGCGACGCCGGCGTAGCGGGTCAGACGGCTGAGACCTCTTCCTCTTCGGCCACCCGGAACGACGAGCCGCAGCCGCAGGCCGCGACCACGTTCGGGTTGTCGACCTTGAAGCCGGCACCCTGGAGGCCCTCGACGAAATCGATTACCGAGCCCTGCACGTACGGCAGGCTCGGGCGGTCGACGAGCAGGCGGATGCCCTTATCCTCGAAGACGCTATCTCCGTCGCGTTGCTCGTCGAAGGCCAGCGCGTACTGGAACCCGGAGCAGCCTCCGCCCCGGACGCCCACTCGCAGCCCCGCCGTATCGGCCGCAGCGGCTTGACTGGATAGAAACTCGCGCACCTTCTCGGCGCTCTTATCGGTGAGAGTGATCATTGCTTCACGAAGTATAGCGGTGGCGGCTCGCTACGCTAAGGGGAGTGTCGGTGAGTCCAGACGAGCTCAAGCAGCGCATCGAGGCAGCAATTCCCGGGGCCAGCGCGGACGTCACGGGAGATGGTCACCATTTCAACGCCGTGGTGGCCGCTCCTGCCTTCGAAGGACTGAGCCGCATCGCCCAGCACCGTCTCGTCTACGACGTCTTCGGCGCCGAGCTTGGCGACCGCATCCACGCACTCTCCCTTCAAACGAGGTCTCAATGAGCGAAGCATCCAGCCCCATGCGCGAAGCGATCCAGAGCGCAATCGCCGAAAACCCGGTGATCCTGTTCATGAAGGGCACGCCCGACGCTCCCGCGTGCGGGTTCTCGGCCCGTACGGTGGCGATCCTGCAATCGGTCGGCCAGCCGTTCGCGGCCGTCGACGTGCTCCCCGATCCGCGGATCCGGCAGGAGCTCTCCTCGGTGTCGAACTGGCCCACCATCCCCCAGCTGTTCGTCGACGGCGAGCTGGTCGGCGGGTGCGACATCGTCACCGAGATGTACGAGTCGGGCGAGCTGCAGCAGACCCTCGGCGTCGAGGGTGGGCCGGAGCCGGCGCCCGAGCCCGACCCGGTGCAAGCTCCACCGCTCTCGGTCGAGAACCGCCTTTAGGGTTTAGGGGGGCGCCCTGCGGGGGCGCCCCTTTTTGTTGGACTATCGCGACCTCGGCGGCGCGCGCACGAGCGATTAGCATCGTTCCGTGGCCCGCGCCACCGCCACCGTCGATCCGCTGCGCTTCGAGGACGGCACTCTGTGGGTGCTCGACCAGACCGTCCTGCCTTGGCGCGAGGAGGTGCTCGCGCTCGGCAGCGCCGATGAGGTGGCCACCGCGATCGTCCGCCTGTCGGTGCGCGGGGCGCCACTGATCGGCGTCGCCGCCGCCTACGGGCTTGCGCTCGAGCTCGCCCGCGTCCCCGGCCCCGAGACGCTCGACCGGGCGGCGTATCTACTGCGATCCGCCCGCCCGACCGCGGTCAATCTCGCCTACGCGGTCGATCGTGTCCGTGACGCAGCGCTGGCGGTGGCGCCCGCCGAACAGCCCGCGGCCGCCCTGGCTGCCGCCCGCGCCATCCACGCCGAGGAGGCGGCCGCGAGCGACGCGATGGCCGCGCACGGAGCAGATCTGCTCGCCGGGACCAAGCGGATCATGACCCACTGCAACACGGGCGCGCTGGCCGCCCCGGGCCGGGGCACGGCGCTGGCTGTGATCGCCGAACTGTGGCAGCGCGGCGGACTCGAGGGCGTCATCGCCAACGAATCGCGCCCGCTCCTGCAGGGCGCGCGACTCACCGTATGGGAGCTGACCCGGCTCGGCATTACACACCAGCTGGCCGTCGATTCCGCCGCCGCCGGACTGATTGCCGGCGGGGCGGTCGACGCCGTGATCGTCGGTTGCGACCGCGTCGCCGCCAACGGCGACGTGGCCAACAAGGTCGGTACCTACGGTCTGTCGCTGGCCGCGCAGGCCGCCGGGATCCCGTTTGTGGTCGCGGGTCCGACGACAACGATCGACGCCGCTTGCCCCGACGGCGCCGGTATCGAGATCGAGGAGCGGTCGGCCGACGAGGTCCGCCACGCGGGTGGGGCCGAGCTCACGCTGCCCGATGTCGACTGCCGCAACCCCGCCTTCGACATCACGCCGGCGCGCTTCATCTCGGCGCTGGTCACCGACAGGGGCGTGGCTTCACCGGTCAACGCGGCGTCGATTGGAGCGCTCCTGCGGCCCTGACCGCCCGGGTGGTCCGGCCGCAGTGGCGGAAGTTGGCACATTCCTCGGCCCGCGACCCGGATAACGTGACCAACCACCCCAGCCCGGGCCCACTCCGGCAACATAAGCACCCGCGACGGGCTGTAACGAAATCCCCGCGTCTGGTCAGCTGACCGACCCCGGATCGGGTCGCCGATCGCGGCGATAGGCCAGGTGCTCGACGATGCGCCGCGAGTCGCAGATCGCCTCGCCGTCTATGACCAGGACCGGCACGCGGCGCTGATCGGTCAGCGCCTCGACCTCGGGGCGGCGCGAGCGCCGCTGGGGCACGACGACCTGTTCGAAGGGAATCTCGTCTCGCGTGAGGGCGCGGGCCACCTTTCCACAGGGACACAGCCAGTTCGTCGGGCTCGAGCAGCGGTACAGAGTTGCCATCGATCAGAAGATACGGGGCCATGTCGAAATGGAGCCGCACCGTTCGTTTAGAGGGTGAAAGACAACCCCGGAAGCGAGGAGTTCGATCATGCATTACGTGCTGACCGTGTACCAGCCCGACGGGCCGACGCCGCCCGCGGACGAGCTCGAGAAGATCATGCGCGACCTCGACGCGCTCAACCAGGAGATGAAGGACGCCGGCGCGTGGGTGTTCACGGGCGGCCTGCATCCGCCCAGCACCGCCACCGTCCTGCGCGCTCACGACGGGCAGGTGGTGACGACCGACGGCCCCTACCTCGAGGGCAAGGAGCACGTCGGCGGTTTCACGATCATCACCGCCCCCGATCTCGACGCCGCTCTGGAGTGGGGACGCAAGCTGGCCACGGCGACCACGCTTCCCATCGAAGTGCGCCCATTCCAGAACCGCCATGACTGAGCGAGGGCGGTGCCGGTGACCGACGTCTCCGAGGTCGAGCGTGCGTTCCGCGAGCAGTACGGCCGGGCGGTCTCCGTCCTGGTCAGGGTGTTCGGCGATATCGACATCGCCGAGGACGCCGTCCAGGACGCGTTTACGATCGCCGCTCGGCAGTGGCCGGCGAGCGGGACGCCGCCCAGCCCGGCCGGTTGGATCATCACCACGGCCCGCAACCGAGCCATCGACCGCCTTCGCCGCGAGGCATCGCGCGATGACCGCCATGCCCAGGCGGCGCTTCTGGCCGCTCGCGACGAACCGCCGACGGACCTCGCTGTGGAAGACGACCGGCTGCGCCTGACCTTCACGTGCTGCCACCCGGCGCTGGCCCCGGGCGCTCAGGTCGCGCTGGCGCTGAAGCTCCTCGGCGGCCTGACCACCAGCGAGATCGCGCGGGCCTTCCTGGTCGCGGAGCCCGCGATGGCCCAGCGGTTGGTCCGGGCCAAGGCGAAGATCCGCGACGCCCGGATCCCGTACCGGGTGCCCGGCGACGCCGAGCTTCCGGACAGGCTCGCCGCGGTCCTCGCGGTGATCTACCTGATCTTCAACGAGGGCTACACGGCCGCCGGTGGCGAGCGCCTGGCGCGCGAGGATCTGATGGAGGAGGCGATTCGCCTCGGGCGGGTGCTGGTCGAGCTGATGCCCGACGAGCCCGAGGCGCTCGGGTTGCTGGCGCTGATGCTGCTGGTGCACTCGCGCCGTGCGGCCCGGATCAGCGCCGCGGGCGAGCTCGTTCGGCTTGGCGACCAGGATCGCGCGCGATGGGATCGCGAGCTCATCGCCGAGGGCCAGGCCCTCGTGAGGCGCTGTCTGCGGATCGGACAGCCGGGGCCCTATCAGCTCCAGGCCGCGATCAACGCCGTGCACAGCGACGCCTCCCGTGCGGCCGACACCGATTGGGCGCAGATCCTGGCTCTCTACGACCAGCTCATGGCGATCGCTCCGAGCCAGGTCGTATCCGTGCACCGGGCCGTCGCGGTGGCCGAGGTCGAGGGTCCCGGCGCGGCGCTCGAGAGCCTCGACCAACTCCAGATCCGCGACTACCACCTGCTCCATGCCGTGCGGGCAGATCTCCTGCGCCGACTGGACCGCGACGAGGAAGCGGCCGCGGCCTACGAGGCAGCGATCGCGCTGACCGCGAATCAGGCCGAGCGGACTTTTCTGCGCGATCGATTGAAGGCGGTCAGAGCGGCGAGCGCCTGACCGCCTCGCCCAGCAGCCTCATCATCAGCGGCTGGCGAGAGCCCGCCGGCGCCAGCGCCCTGCCCTCGCGTTCGCGGTACCAGGCAATCGTCGCCTCCAGACAGTCCTCGTGCGGCGAGGTCCTCCACCCCAGCTCGCGCTTGGCCTTGCCGTTGATGAACGCCCAGTTCAGCGACGCAGCCCTGACCTCGGTCGGGCTGGGGAACGACATGCCGGGCAGCTGCTCGGCGGCCCGGGCCAAGGTCAGCGCCACGGCGACTGGCAGCTTCACCGCCGGCGGCTCGACGCCCGACAGTCGCCCGAGATCGGCGAACAGGCGGGTCAGCGTGAAATTGCGGTTGGCGAGGATGTAGCGCTCGCCGACCTGGCCCCGTTCGTCGGCGAGCAGGTGACCCCGGGCCACGTCCTCGACAGCGACGATGTTGAGCGTTCCCTCGACGTAGGCTGGGATCTGGCGGCGCAGGAAGCGGCGCACGAGCGCGGTCGAGGAGCGGCCGGGGTCACCGGCACCCAACACGTGGGCCGGGTTGACGATGACCAGCGGGAGGCCCCGTCCGAGCAGCCGCAGCGCGGCGATCTCGGCCTCATGCTTTGAATCGACGTAGGGAATCGCGTACCTCCCCGCCTCCCACACGTTGGCCTCGTTGACCGTGCGGCCCGGCGGGGCGGGGCCGATGGCCGCGACCGATGACGTGTAGACGACGCGCTCGACCTGCGCGCGCAGCGCCTCCTCGAGCACGATCCTCGTCCCCTCCACGTTGAGCGAGAACACCTGCCGCTTGGGCATGCGCAGGTTGGTCGTGCCGGCGACGTGGAACACGCGCTCCGCTCCGCGCATCGCGCGGCGGATCGTCCGACGATCGAGGATGTCGCCGCGCACGACCTCCACCGCCAGCCCGTTGACCGCGCCGCTTCTGCGCTCACCGCGCACCACCGCGCGGACGTCGTCGCCGCGCTGCACCAGCAGCCGTGTCAGGTGCGAGCCGATGAACCCTGTCGATCCGGTGATGAGAGTCGTGGGCACGGGCCGCCGCCAGGCTACATCGCGCGATCTGCCCGTGCAGACCGCTGGTAGTGTGGCGCGGCGATGACCGTCACGATCGTCTCGGACACTTGCCACTACTTGCCGCCCGATGTGCTGCGCCAGCACGGCATCCATGAGGTGAGCCTGTACATCCATTGGCACAACACGACCACTCCCGAGAGCGAGATCACCGACTACGACGACTACTACCGGCGGCTCGCCAACTCGAGCGATCTTCCGACCACCTCCCAGCCTTCGATCGGCGATTTCCTCAAGGTCTATGAGCCGCTGCTCGACGAGGGGAATGACATCGTCTCGATCCACCTGGCCGGCGGGATGTCGGGCACGGTCCGGTCGGCCGAGCAGGCGCGCGAGCAACTCGGTTCGCGCGC
This sequence comes from uncultured Solirubrobacterales bacterium, assembly GCA_963796885.1. Classification (GTDB taxonomy): domain Bacteria; phylum Actinomycetota; class Thermoleophilia; order Solirubrobacterales; family Solirubrobacteraceae; genus Palsa-465. The sequence continues at coordinate 115,858 of CAWCNP010000009.1, read as the reverse complement.
GGATCGCGTGTACGTGATCGATTCGGCCACCGCGTGCGGGGGCCAGGGCCTGGTGATGCTGGCCGCCGCGGGAGCCATTCGCGACGGCGCTGACGCAGCGGCGGTGGCGGAACGGGCCCGCCGGGCCCGCGAGCAGCTGAAGATGTGGTTCGCCATCGAGACGCTCGAGTACCTGCGTCGCGGCGGCAGGATCGCCGGGGCTCAGGCCTGGCTCGGCTCGGCGCTAAAGATCAAGCCGATCCTGGCCGTCGAGTCGGAGATCACCCCGGTGGAGCGTGTGCGGACCTCGCGGCGGGCATTCGAGCGCATGGTCGATCTGCTGCGCTCGTGCAAGGAGGCCGGCTCCGATGCCTGGATGGTCCAGCACATCCAGGCCCCGGATCAGGCCCGCGAGTTGGCCGCGCGCGGCCAGGAGCTGATGGGCTCCGAGCCCCGCGTGATATCCGAGATCGGCCCGGTCATCGGCACGCACGTTGGGCCGGGTTTGCTGGGCACCGGCGCGCTGCCCAGCAACCTGCTGTAGCCGGGGCGCGGCTCTAGCCCTCGCGGCGGCGGCGCCGGCGGCCAAGCGTCAGCGCGTTGACCGCCGCGAATCCGCCACCGAGCACGAACCCAGCCACCCCGGCGCCGATCATCACCTGTCGTTGGTGACGCCGCAGCTGCGATCGCCAGTCGGTCGCGCGCACGACCTCCTGGCGCAGCTTCTCGAGCGACGTTCCGAGTTCGACGCGGTTGGCCTCGATCGAGGCCCGGATCTCGTCCGGCGTGCGCACGGGGCGAGCGGCGGGCATCAGCCGTGGCCTTCCACGCTGGTCGTGACGGTCTCGCGGATCTTCTTGGCCTCGTCGATCGCCATCGTCGGCGTCGGCGCTCCGACCCTGAGCATCCGCCGCGCCAGCAGGAATGCGCCGGCGGCCAGGCCAAGGAGGATGAGGAAGGTGATGAGAAAGCCGAGCCACAGGCTGTTGAAGACCGAGTTCAGCCCCCAGGCAACGGTCAGCAGGCCGATGACGATCGCGAAGACCCCGAAGACGGCGCCGGCAGCGATCGCCGCCGCTCCGCGGGCAATGGTCGTCGCCTTGGCCGTGACCTCGGCCTTGGCCAGCTCGATCTCCTCGCGCACGAGCAGGCTCACGCGCTCGGAGACCTCGGTCACCGTGGTGGCGATGTTCTCCGGGTGTCCGTTGCTATCGGGCAAGGCGCTTGAGGATCCACGCCAGCACGAACCCGGCGGCAAACGCGGCACCGATGGCGATTTCGGGCCGGTCCGGCTTGGGGGCGGTGTCGACGGGAGCAGGTGGGGGCGGCGGAGGGGGCGGCGGTGGCGGCGGCGGGCCGGCGCCGGGAGCCGGGGGCGCCATATCGGGCGGTGGCTCGACGGGCGCCGGCGTCACGGCCGGCTCGGATGCCTCGGTCGCGGGCTCCTCGGTTGACGTCTCCGGTGCCGGCTCCTCGGAGGGCGCTTCGGTGACCTCCGGAGCCAGATCGGGCGCGGGGCGGATCTCGGTCGGTGCCGAACTCGCCTCGGTCGGCGTCTCCGCGACGTCTCCACCCGCAACCGGCTCCTGGCTGTCGCCGGCCGGATTCTCGGGCTGCTCGCTCGGATTCTCGGGCTGCTCGCTCACTCGGGCGGGTCTTCGTCGAAGACGCGCTTCCAGATCAACGTCGCCGCGCGCGTGGTGGCGATCGTGGCAAGAGCGCCCATCCCGGCGAGCAGGCCCGCCCAGAGCAGTCGCTTGATCAGTGGGCTGTCCGTCATCGTTTCGGGCATTCAATCAGACTTGGAGGAAGCGATCGGGGACTCGGTCGAGGCGCACCACCGGTTCTACCCCTCCAGCCCGCTGCAAATCGTCTCGACGATCAAAATCTTGGCGCGCTCGAGCTCGATGTCGCTGATCGCCTCGCTGTCGAAGATCCAGCCGGTGAGAACCTGCTCGACGCAACCGTAGAAGGCCTGGGCGGCGAACTCCGGAGTGATCTCGCGCCGGAACTCGCCCTGCTCCTGGGCGTGCTCGACGATCGCCGCGATCTGGGCATAGGCGTCGCGAATCTTGGCCAGGTGCGTGCGCCCGAACGTGTTGGCCGCCCGCGTCACCTCCACGATGATCACCTTCATCAGATCCGGATCGTGCCGGTAGGACTCGATGATGAAGGAGGCGATCGTGAACAGCTTCTCGCGCGAGGGCAACGGCGAGGCGTCGGTCTCCGCGATCGCCGCCAGCATCACGTCCCAGCGCTCGAGGAACAGCGTGTCGAGGATCTCTTCCTTGGAGGAGAAGTAGTGGTAGACCAGCCCGTAGGCCACGCCTGCCTCATCGGCGATGTCCGACACGCGACAGGTGTGAAAGCCCTGACGGGCAAACACCCGCACGGCGGCGTCGAGGATCACCCGGCGCTTGTCGATCGCGGCACTGGACGGCGAGGCCATCAGCGACTCCATCCATACACGTCGAGTCGGCGGTGGGTCAGCGCCGGCAGCCGCTTTCTGACGTCGCGCAGCACGTCGAAATCGAGGTCGGCCACGATCACCGTCTCGGTGTCCGGTGCGCCGGCCAGAACCAGGCCCCAGGGATCGACGATCAGCGAGCGGCCGCCTGCGCGGTGGCCCGGCGGGTGCGCCCCGATCTGGTTGGGCGCGATCACGAAGCACTGGTTCTCGATCGCCCGCGCCCTGATCAGCACCTCCCAGTGGTCGCGGGTCGTGGCCAGCGTGAAGGCGCTCGGCACGGTGATGACCTCGGCGCCGCGCTCGGACAGCATCCGATACAGCTCGGGGAACCGGACGTCGTAACAGATGGTCAAACCCAGCGGGACGCCACCGGCCAGGGTCGAGACGACCGGCTCGGACCCCGCCTGCTCGTGCTCGGACTCGAGGTAGCTGACGCCGTCGACCTCGACGTCGAACATGTGCAGCTTGCGGTACACCGCAAGCTGCTCCCCATCGGGTCCGATGTGCACGCTCGTGTTCGCGCGCATCTCGCGGCCCGGCACCAGCTCGGCGATCGACCCCGCCACGAGATCGACGCCCAGCTCGCGTGCGGCGTCGCGCGCCCAGGTGATGCAACGGCCGTCGAGCGGCTCGGCGCCATCGGCAATCTGCCGGTTCGTGCCCAGTACGCTCCACTTCTCGGGCAGCACAATCAGCTGTGCACCGCGAGCGGCCGCCTCGCGAACCAGGCGGTCGGCCGTCTCGAGGTTGCGATCGGTGTCGTCGGTCGAGTTGAGCTGAACGGCCGCCGCGCGCATTGGACCTCGATTCGTGACAGGAAAAACGGACCCGACTGATTAGTCAGTCAACCTTGATGGCAAGGATATCGATCGACCACGGCGGACTCCCCTATCGCGGAACCTTCGGTTCCGCTCGCCCATCTGCGCTCCGCGATCTTCGCCTCCCACCCGCGCCGATGCCAAGCCGACGAGGCTCACGGCCCCTGAAGGCGTGGCGCTACGTCGGCGTGTATGGCGACGAGCTCATGCTGTGCGCCGCAACTGTCAGGATCGGCCGCGCACGACAGGCCTTCTGGGCCGTGTGGGACCGGGCCGGCCAGCGCCTGTACGAGCGCACTGCGCTGGGCGCACCGGCGATGGTCGCGCTCGAGCGCGGGCGGCTGCGGATCGTCGACGATCAGCTCCAGGCCGACGTGGCGTTCGAGGAAACGGCCGGCGTCGAGGCGATCTGTCCCACCGGCTCCAGCTATGCGTGGACGCGCAAACAGGGTGGGATCACGGCCCGCGGACGCGTGATGATCGGCGGTGCCCCCCGCCCGCTGGAGGCGCGGGCGGTGATCGATGACACGGCGGCCTACTACCAGCGCCACACCAGCTGGATGTGGTCGGCCGGGGTGGGCGTGGCCGGCGACGGACGTGCGCTGGCCTGGAACCTGGTCAGCGGCGTCAACGATCCCGAGCACGACAGCGAGCGCACGGTATGGATCGACGGCGAGCCAAGTGAGCCGCCGCCGTGCACGTTCGCCGAGGATCTCAGCCGCGTCGACGCGCTCCTCTTCGCCGCCGAGGCCGAGCGCGAGCGGCGCGAGAACCTGCTCCTCGTCCGCAGCTACTACCGCCAGCCGTTCGGCACGTTCTCAGGCGAGCTGCCCGGTGGTGTGCGACTCGCCGCGGGGTACGGCGTGATGGAGGCTCATGATGTGTGGTGGTGAGCCTGCCGCAGGGCCCCGAGCAGCAGCTTGGAGTGCATGGCGCCAATCAGATCGCGCAGCGGCTCGGCCCCCGAGGCGATGATCTCGACCGCGCGATCGACCTCGACCTTGCCGGCCAGACGCTCGAGCAGCACCCGGACCTCTTCCTCGACCAGCGGCTCGAGCGCCGTCCGGTAGCGAAGCGTGTCGTAGACGGTGAAGCCGATCGCCTCCTCGTAGCCGCCGGCGCGAAAGCGCGAGATGGCCTCGATGATCGCCACATCATCGGCGTCGTAGCCGCGGCCGTTGGGCGTCAGAACGCCGATCTCCTCCAGCCGGTCGAGCACATTCTTGGGGACGTTGTACGTGTCACGCACCTGGGCGCGTGACACGCGGCCCGTGTCGCGCGCCTCGATCGCGCGTTCGAGGATGCGGTCCTCCAACTCGACCAGGCGCACCATCCGCCGGGGATCGGAGGCCAACACGTCGCGGATCACGCGCAGCGGCATGAAGCGCTTCTCCTGCAGGCGCTTGATCAGCTCGACCCGGTCCACGTAATCGGCCGGGTAGTAGGCCATGTTGCGGCTCGTGCGCACGACCTCGTCCGGCGAGCCGAGCAGCCCCTCGCGCAGATAGTGCTTGATCGTCCCGGCGCTCACGCCCGAGCGCTCCGCCAGCTCGGACATCTTGAGCATCCCGTCGACGTTCATGTCCGCATGAACGAGCCCTGCACGCTGTCAGCGGGTCCCGCCACCGCTCCGGACTCGTGCAGGGCGGCGATCTCGCCGCCCGAGAACCCGGCGCCGGCGAGCACGTCGTCAGTGTGCTCTCCGAGCGCCGGTCCGGGCGCCCGGCTCGGATCGGCGGGCGTGCGATCGAGCTTGATCGGCGCCCCGAGCAGCTTGACGGGCCGCGCGGCCCCGGGTTGCTCGAGCTCGACCACCATTTCCCGCTCGGACACCAGCTGTGATTCCAGGACCTCGTCCAGACCGAGCACGGGCTCCAAACAGCAGTCGTGCTCGGAGGCAAATTGACGCCACTCTTCTCGCGTACGGCCGGCGAAGATCTTCGTGACCGCGCGATGCGCCTCGGAGCCGGGCGGGTCGAAGGCATGGCCCCGAAGGTCCTCGCGTCCGACTCCCTCGCACCACGCCCGCCAGAACTTGGGCTCGAGCGCGCCCAGGGTCACGTAGCCGTCGGCGCAGCGGTACGGGCGGTAGCACGTGAGGGCTCCGGCCAGCTGGAGCTGACCACGGCCGGGTGTGCGATCGCTGGCCAGGGCCTCGGCCGCCACCAGAGCCAGCCACGACAGCGCGCCGTCGAACATCGAGCAGTCGACGAGTTGGCCCTGGCCCGAGCGCTCGCGCTCCTGGAGGGCGACGAGGATCCCGATCGCCGCCATCTGCGCGCCGCCACCGATATCGGCGATCTGGCCGGCCGCCTGCACCGGCGGCCCGTCGCCCTCCCCGGTCAGGCCAAGGATCCCGTTCAGGCCCAGGTAGTTCATGTCGTGGCCCGAGCGGTCGCGGTTGGGCCCATCCTGGCCGTAACCGGTGATCGCGCAATACACGAGGCGGGGGTTCTCGTGCTTGAGGCGCTCGTAGCCGACACCGAGGCGATCGAGCACGCCGGGGCGGAAGGACTCGAGGAGCACATCGGCGTCGCGGACGAGGCGGAGCAGCACGTCCTTGCCGGCGTCCGTCTTCAGGTCGAGGCGGATCGAGCGCTTGCCGCGATTGAGAGCCAGGAACAGCGCACCCTTGGCGGTCTGATCGGCGCCCTCGTAATACGGCGGCGACCAGCGGACGTAGTCGCCCATCCCGGTGTCCTCGACCTTGACCACGTCGGCGCCGAAATCGGCCAGCAGCAACGAGCAGAAGCCGCCCGGGAGCAGGCGGCTGAGGTCGAGAACCCTGAGACCTTCCAGCGGCAGGGTCATCTCGCGACAGGGAGCTGCAGACCCAGCATCGAGCGTGCCTCCTCGACGGTGGCCGGTCGCCGCCCCAGGTCCTCGGTCATCTCGCGCGCCTTGGCGATCAGCTCGCCGTTGGAGCTCGCCATGCGCCCGTCAGGGAGGTAGAAGTTGTCCTCGAGCCCGACCCGGATCGACCCGCCGAGGGTGAGTGCGGCGGCGACCAGCATCCACTGCTCGCGTCCGATCCCGATCACACCCCAGTGATTCTTTGGGCCGGTGGTCCGGAGGTTGTCCGCCATCGCCGCCAGGTTGCGCGCCGTGGCCGGCACCCCGCCGACCACGCCCATGACGAAGTCGGCGTGCAGCGGCGCTTCGAGCAGGCCCATGTCCACGAGCGGGGCCAGCGACCCCACGTGCCCGAGATCGAAACATTCGTGCTCGGGCTTGATCTTCAGTCGCCGCATCGCCTCGAGCAGCTCGATGATCTCGTCGAACGGGTTCGCGAACACGAACTTGAACACGAAGTCCCTGCGCTTGCGCGAGTACTTGGCGTAGTTCATCGAGCCCATGTTGAGCGCCGCGACCTCGGGGCGTCCCGCCTCGAGGTAGGCGATCCGCTTCTGCACCGGGACGCCGACCGTCCCGGTCGAGAAGTTGATGATCGCCGCGTCGCCCACCTCAGCCCGGATCGCGTCCCGAATGGCCAGGAAGTCCTCGACCTCATAGCTCGGGGTCCCCTCGGGCGTGCGCGCGTGAATGTGGATGTGGACCCCGCCCTCGTCGACGATCCGGCGGGCCTCGGCGGCGTATTCGGCCGGCGTGTAGGGGATTGCCGGGCACTGCTGTCGGTTGGCGATCGCGCCCGAGATTGCGCAGGTGATGACGACGGGATCGTCGAGGCTCATCGCGGGAGCGCCCGCCAGTCGAAGCCACCGACGCCGATCGTGGCGCGCAGGACGCTCATCACACGAGTGCTCTTACCGCCCGACACGGGGACGGTCACGATGTCGCTGCGTGCGCCGTGCGTCGCGAACGCGATGTGTCGGTCGTTCGGAGCCCACGAGCCCTGTTGGGCACCTGCGGCGAACACATGTGGATGGCTTCCGTCGGTGCCCATCATCCACAGGGCCCGGCCGCGATCGGCCAGCAGGGTTCCGCCCCGGGGTGAGACGGTGGCGGCCGAGCAGGCACAGGCGCTGACCTTGTGCCGGGCCCCACCGTGCGAGTTCTCGGTGAACAGACCCGCCGGTCCGCTGGCGAAACGGACGGCGAAGACAAGCTCGCTGGAGCCCGGGAACCACGCGGGACAGTCGTCGGACTCGGTCAAGTCGTGTGTGGTGAACGGTACCCGGGTGAGCTTGGTCGATTGGGTGCTCATGAGCACGAGCTGAGACTGGAAGGTCTCGGTGTCGGTCACATACACGCCGCTGAAGGCGATCGTCTTGCCGTTGCTCGCGATGTCGGGCCGCAGAACCTGACCGGGACAGGAGCCGGCGTACTGGAGGCAGCTCAGGAGCGTTCGCGGCTTCCCGCCGGTCGGACTCACGGCACGGATGACAGTGTTCGAATCCCCGTGCTTGTGGTGCTGGAAGTCGTTCAGGGTGACGATGACGGCTGCGACACGTGGGTTCATACGGGGACCACTCCTGATTTTTTCCGAGGCCGTTCCACCTTCTTGCCCGCCGCCATCTCCAGCGCGCGGCAGATCGTTGCCCGCGTCTCGCGGGGATCGATCACATCATCGATCATGTCGTTGCCGGCGGCGATATAGACGTCGATGATCTTGCGGAAGTTCTCGATCAGCTCCTCGCGCTTTGCCGCCGGATCCTCCGCCTCCTGTACCTGCTTGCGGAAGATGATCTCCACCGCTCCCTCGGCACCCATCACGCTGATCTCGGCACTCGGCCACGCGACGATCAGGTCGGGCTCGTAGGCCCGGCCGCACATCACGTAGTAGCCGGCGCCGTAGGCCTTGCGGAGCACGACTGTGATCTTCGGCACCGTGGCGTTGGCCGTGGCGTAGAGCATCTTGGCCCCGTGGCGGATGATCCCCGCCTCCTCGACCTTGGTGCCGACCATGAACCCCGGCACGTCCATCAGGTAGATCAACGGGATCCCGTACGCGTTGCACAGGTTGATGAAGCGCGCCGCCTTGTCGGCCGAGTCGTTGTCGAGGATCCCGCCGAGCTGCTTGGGCTGGCTGGCCACGATGCCCGCGGGGCGACCGCCGAACCGGGCCAGGCAGGTGATGATCGTCTTGGCCCACTGCGGCTTGAGGTCGAAGTAGCTGCCATCGTCGACGATCCTGCGGATCACCTCGTACATGTCGTAGGGCTTACGGTTGGACTCGGGCAGGACGTCGAGGAGCTCCTCGTCACCGCGGTCGATCGGGTCGCTGCTCGGTGTGATCGGCGGGAGCTCCTCGCAATGCTGGGGGAAGTAGCTCAGGTACTCCTTGATCCTGGCGATGCACTCCTGGTCGTCGGCCACCTCGAGGTCGCCCACGCCAGACTTTCGGCAGTGGACACGCGAACCGCCGAGCTCCTCCTGGCTCACGTCCTCGCCGATGGCGGCCCGAACCAGGTGCGGGCCGGCCAGGGCCATGGATCCACGGCCCTTGACCATCGGCACGAAATCGGCCAACCCGGGGATATATGCCGTCCCAGCCGCACACGGGCCCATCAGCGCGGCGACCTGCGGGATCACGCCGCTGTTGATGACCTCCTCGCGGAACAGGTGGCCCGAGCCCGCGAACAGCGAGCCGACCGCCTCCTGGATCCGCGCGCCGGCCGAGTCGAGTAGCCACACGAACGGGATCCGCTTGGTCAGGGCCAGCTCGCGCAGACGCGTGACCTTCAGCTCCCCCGTCATACCCATAGAGCCGGCCATCACGGTGAAGTCGTAGGCGGCGACCGCGGTCAGGCGCCCGTTGACCTTGCCGTAGCCGGTGATCACCCCGTCGGCCGGAGCGTCGCGCCCTTCCATGGCCCGCTGCGAAAAGTGCGGCCGCCCGTGCATGCCGAGCTCGACGAACGTCCCCTCGTCGATCAGCAGATCGAGCCGCTCGCGAGCGGTAAGTTTGTCTCGCGCGTGCTGCTGGGCGATCTTCTCCGCCCCGCCGCCCTGTCTGATCTTCTCGCGGCGGGCCCTCAGGTCCTCGGCGAGGGGGCGCAGCAGGCTGGTGGAGGGGGCGTCGGTGGCCATCGCGAGAAGTAGAACGTTCTACTTCTCACTTTGTCAGGTCGCGGTGGCGTGCGTCAAGGCATGCAGCGCCACCCGCTGCGTCGTATCAGCCTGCGTCGACCCAGCTAAATGATGCCTTGCGGCGTGTGCAGATGTAGCGGCCCGTGGTCATTGAGCGCGCGCACGTCCAGCCGGGTGTGCTGAAGGTCGGTGCCGTGGTCGGCTGGGGTGTGACCTTGCCGGCCTTGATCGCCTTGGCCACGGTCTTGCAGGTCGTGTCCTTCTCGATCACATTGGTGAAGAAAAACGGGCCATACTTCGGCACCTGCCGGGTCTTATCCGGGCACCACCGGCTCGTCTTGCTGGCCGGCTCGGAGGTCGCCGACCAGCTGAACGTCTTGTGCTTGACCGGTCCGCTGTTGAAGTTCGGCGGCCGCAGGCACTGCGTGGCCACCTTGACCGTCCCGGTGACGCCACCGTGAGCGGTGAAGCGGCCGGTGAGGGTCGCGCTGTCCTTGGAGTGCGGGGGCAGGATCTGCTTGATGGTGAACTTGCCGTGCGAGATCTTCGTGTGGCTGGGGTACCGCGCCGACCCCGGAGCGATCACACCGCAGGCGAACAGCGTCGGCCCCTGAAAGTGCGTAATCGACTTTCCGCTGGCCGAAACCTGGAACGACACGGCGGGCTCGCTGTTGCTCTCATAGAGAGCCCCCTTGTTGGGCTGGACAGCCAGGGCCGCCACGACCCACACGACGCTCAGCCCGGCGGCGACCGAGGCCGCCAATACGAGTTTTCCGCGCATAGGAACCGCTCCCATTCCACGTTTTGTCCGGCGCCCCGCCGGCCGTCGAAAGGCTACCGCCCCTTCCACTCCGGCTCGCGCTTTTCGAAGAATGCCTCAACACCCTCCTGGATGTCCTCCGTGGTGAAGGCGATCGTCAGCTGCGAGCGCAGGAAGTCGAGCGCGTCGGCGAAGGCCATGTCCTGCTGTCGGAACATCGCGTCCTTCCCCAGCTTGATCATCACGGGTGACTTGCCGGCCAGCTTGGTGGCATAGCTGTCAACCGCCTCGTCGAACTCCTCGGCGGGAACGACCCGGTTGACGATCCCGATCCGCTCGGCCTCCTCGGCGGAGATCTGCTCGCCCAGCAGCAGCAGCTCGTTGGTCTTCTTGCGCGGCACGTTGCGGTAGATCAGCGCCATGATCATGAACGGAAACACCCCGACGTTGATCTCGGGGGTGCCGAACCGCGCTCCCTCCCGCGCGATGATCAGATCGCAGGCCAGCGCGATGCCCAGCGCGCCGGCGAGAACGTGACCGTTGGCCGCGCAGATGACCGGCTTGCCCAACTCGCCGATCAGCCGGAACAGCCGCGGGAACCCTTCCGTGGCGAAGTGCTTGTGGACAAGCGGCACGTCGGCGGCGAAGCCGGCCAGGTTGGCGCCGGCCGAGAACACCCGCTCGTGCGTGGAGGTCAGCACCACGCAGCGCACCGCCTGGTCTTCTCGGGCGTGCTCGAAGGCGGCGATCAGCTCCCCGAGCAGCTCGTCGCTGAGCGCGTTGCGGGTCTCGGGCTGGTCGAGCGCGATCGTGGCGACGCCGTGGTCGGTGACGTCGTAGCGGAGGGTGGCGTAGGGCATGGCGCGAAGCCTACGTGGCCGTGGTTCGGTGGCGCGGTCACCACGGGGTGGGCTGACGGGGCGGGCTGGCGGCCACCCTCGGGCACCACCAGCGCCGCGCGTTCGTCGCCGGCCCGCAACCCCTCTGTCAACGTGAATCTCGACCCCCCGGAGGGCGCGACTTTCACATTGACGGCGTGGGGCGCCGTCGAGGTGAAACTGGCCGCTGGCGCCGCGCCGACTTTCACGTTGACCGCCATCGACAACTGAACGCCGCACCCAAGTAGAAAGTAAGAAGTTCTACTGTTTACTTTCCCACCCGCGCCCGTTACCGTCCAGACCATGACCACTGCCGCCGACGTCCTCAAGCCCGACTTCGCCACCCACCGCAAGCACTTCATCTTCACCGAGGAACACGAACAGCTCCGCGAGTCGATCCGGCGCTTCGCGATCAAGGAGCTCCAGCCCCATTCCGAGGAGTGGGAGGAGAACACCTTCCCGGACTGGGTGTTCGAGCGCATGGGCGAACTCGGCTTCCTCGGCCTCGACAAGCCCGAGGCGTACGGCGGGCAGGGCGGCGACTACTACTCGAGCCTGGTTCTGGCTGAGGAGATCGTGCACGCGCACTGCGGTGGTCTGGCCATGGGGCTGGCCGTGCAGACGGACATGGCGATGCCGCCGATCCTGGCCTTCGGCACCGAGGAGCAGAAGCGGGAGTGGGCGGTCCCGGCGATCAAGGGGACGGCGATCCTGTGCCTCGGCATCACCGAGCCCGACGCCGGCTCTGACGTGGCCGGGATCAAGACGCGGGCGGTCAAGGACGGCGACGAGTACGTGATCAACGGCTCCAAGACGTTCATCACCAACGGGCACCGGGCCAATGTGATCGTGCTCGTGACCAAGACCGATCCCGACGCTGGGTATGACGGCTTCACGCTGTTTCTGGTTCCGATGGACGCCCCGGGGGTGATCCGCGAGAAGCGCCTGCAGAAACTGGGCATGCACGCCTCGGACACCGCGCTGCTCGCGTTCCAGGACGTTCGCGTCCCCGCCTCGGCCGTGCTCGGCCAGGTTGGCAAGGGCTTCTACCACATCATGTGGGAGCTCCAGGGCGAGCGGCTGATCGGCGCGGCCGGGTGTGTGGCCGGCGCCCAGCATGTGTTCGACCGCACCCTCCAGTACGCCAAGGAGCGCACCGCGTTCGGCCGCTCGATCGGGCACTTTCAGGTCATCCGCCACAAGTTCGCGGAGATGGCGACCAAGATCGAAACCGCCCGCCAGCTCGTGTACACCACGGCGTGGCGCTTCCAGAACGGCGAGTATCCGGTGCGCGAGATCTCGATGGCCAAGCTGCACGCGGCGCGAGTCGCCGTCGAGGTGGCCGACGAGTGCATCCAGATCCACGGCGGCAACGGCTACATGAAGGAATACGGGATCGAGCGTGTGTGGCGCGATATGCGGCTGAACCGGATCGGCGCTGGGACCGACGAGATCATGCTCGACGTGATCGGTCGCTCGTACGGCCTGTAGCGGAACCCGCCCCCCGCCCTATCTTTACGCCGCCGTACCGGCTACTGTTGCGCCTGCGGTGACGGAAGGGGCGATGACATTCGGTGGTGGCGGGCCTCCCGCGCGACAGCTGCGACCGCTGGGCGTGGGCGAGATTCTCGACAGCGGGCTGAAGCTCTACGTCCGCAACTTCGCCACGCTGTGGAAGATCGTCGCCGTCGTGATCGTGCCGATCACGCTGATCAACGTGATCATCATCGGCGCCTCGCTGCCTAGCGGGGCGTTCGTAAGCAACGGGACCCTGTACACCCCGACGGGAACGCTCGGAACCCCGGCCGCCGCCGTGATCGCCCAGATAGTCCTCAGCTTCCTCGCCGCGCTGGTCGTTCAGGGCGCGCTTGCTCTGTCGCTGGTGGACGCCTACATCGGGCGCCCGCTCGACTGGCCGGAATCACTCAAGGCCGGGGCCAACCGCATAGGGGCATTGGTGTGGCTGGCGCTCATCGCGGGCGTCGTGGTGACGATCGGGTTCTTCGCCCTGGTCCTGCCCGGCATCTGGCTGGTCACCGTGTGGTCGGTGTGCGTGCCGGCGTTGATGTTCGAGCAGCTGGGCGGATTCAAGGCGCTCGGTCGTTCGTTTGACCTTGTCCGGGGACGCTGGTGGGCGACATTCGCCGAGCTGCTCGTGGCGCTGATCATGCTCTTCATCGTGCTGTTCGTGGTCAGCCTCCTGTTCACGGCGTTGTCCAAGGGGCTGAGCGTCGGCAGCACCGGACTGTGGCTGCTTCTGCGCTTCCTCAGCACCACCGTGGCCGACATCATCGCGCTGCCGTTCCTGGCCTCGGTGGTCGCCGTCATCTATATCGACCTACGGGTCCGCAAGGAGGCGCTCGACCTCGAGCTGCTGGCCAACACCCTCGGCCGGGCACCCGCGGGCGCGTCGGCGACGCCAGCATCGGCGACAGCAGAGTCCGCCTTCGGCGAGCGCCCGGAGCCCACCGTGGGCAGTAGCCCGGAGCCCACCGTGGGCAGCAGCTCCGACCCCGCCGCGGGCAGCCCACCGCCGCCGGAATGGCCTCCGTCGTAGCGACACCTGACGCCACCTGACATGAAAGGGCGCTGCTGCGGGGCCGTCCCGCGGACGGCGATCTGCCTGCTCGCCGTCATCGTCGGCGTGTGCCTGACACCCGCCCCGGCCCTCGCGGACAGCGTCAGCTCCACCTCCGTGCGCGAGCTCGCGACGCGGGCCGCGCAGGGGGACCCGGTGGCGCTCGACCGTCTGCGTGCGGTCACCGCGATCGACGGGCGGCCCTCGCCGCTCGGCGCACTGCTGACCGAGGGCACCCCGGCCCAGATCGAGGCGCGGGTGCTCGTACTGAGCCATGAGGGACCCGCCCCGGCCGTCTCGAGCGCCGCGGCTAGCGCCACCGCGGCGACGATCCTCCGCCAGCCGCAGTACGGGAAGGCGACCGTGCCCAACCCGCTGGCCGACCTGCTGAGCAAGCTGCGCAGCGCACTCAGCTCGCTGGCCTCGCTGGCCCCCGGCGGTCCGCTGACCTTCTGGCTGATCGCCGCACTCGTCGTCGTTGCCATCAGCGTGATCGGCGCTCGCCGCATGCTTCGCCGGCGCTCCGCGCCCGCATCGCCGTCAGACCACGTGGCCGGCGAGGGCGGCGAGGATCCCGCCGCGCTCGCGCTCGCGGCCCAGTCGGCCGAGGCGCGCGGTGCGTTCGCCGATGCCATCCGGCTCCGATTCCGCGCCGGACTGCTGACGCTCGGCGAGCGCGGAGCGATCGAGTACCGGCCCTCGCTGCTCACTGCCGACGCGGCCGCGCGCCTGCATTCGCCGCAGTTCGATTCGCTGGCGGAGACGTTTGAGCGTGTGGCCTACGGCTCCGGGGATGCCCAACCCGGCGAGGCCGCCGCGGCACGCGAGGGGTGGACCGCATTGCTGTCCGGACCGGACGGCGGCCGATGAAGCCGCGGCTCGGACGGGCGCTGCGTGTGATCGCCGTGATCGTGGCGATCGTGTTCGTGCTGGCAGCGATCATCGACCAGGTATCGCCGGGGGCCAGTGGCCCCCTAGGATCCTCCTATGCGACCGCGCCGCAGGGGCTCTCGGCCTATGCCGAGCTGCTGACGCGCGCTGGCCATCCCGTCAGTCATGTGCGAACCCCGCCGGCGCGCGCCGGACTCGATCCCTCCAGCACCGTGATCGTGCTCGATCCGGCCCGCATCGATGCCGCCGACGTCACCGCGCTGCGCCGGTTTGTCCTCGCCGGCGGAGACCTCGTGGCCGGCGGCCAGGATCCCGGCCGGTGGCTGCCCACACTGATGTCCGACCCACCCGAGTGGTCGGCCGGCGGCTCGACGGTGGCGCTGCCGCTGCTCCCCGCCGTCCAGACCGCCGGCGTGCGCGAGGTGCTCACGGCCGGCCAGGGATCCTGGCAGGATGCCGGGGCCTCGCTGCCGCTGGTCGGCAGCGCGAATGCGTGGTTGCTGTCGGTGGCCCGGCTCGGTGCCGGCACCGTGTCGCTCCTGGCCGATTCCTCGCCGCTTCAGAATCAGTATCTGGCCAGTGCCGACAATGCCGCGCTGGGCCTGGCCATCGTCGGCGACGCCCGGCGCCCGGTCGCGTTTGAGGAGGCGGTCCACGGCTACGGTGAGGGCAACGGCGTGGCCAACCTGCCGACCCGGTGGAAGTGGGCCCTGATCGGGCTGCTGGTGGCTGCGTTCGTGGGCGTGGCGGCCCGCTTCCGGCGCCTGTCGGCGCCCGATCCGCCCGCCGCCCCACCGCTGCCGCCGAGGCGCGAGCACGTCGAGGCTCTCGCGCTGGCCCTGGCCCGGACTGGGCATCCCGGCCTGGCCGCGGGTCCGGTGCGCGACCGAGCCCGGCAGCAGCTTCGGCGGCGAGCCGGCCTGGACGAGAACGCCGAGCCCGACGAGCTCGCGCGGGCGGCCTCGCAACTTGGTCTCGACTTCGAGGAGGCTCGCGCGCTCACCTCGGCGCAACTCGACGACGCCTACGTGGTCGCCGCCGGCCGGGCGCTGGCGGCGTTGTCAGAGGCTCAGCGATGAGCGGCGATATCGCCGAGCTTCGCCAGCGCGTCGCCACGGCCGTGCAGGGTGTGGTGGTGGGCCAACAGGACACCATCGATCTCCTGCTCACCGCGCTGGTGCTGGGCGGCCATGTGCTGCTCGAGGGCGTGCCCGGCGTGGCCAAGAGCCTGCTTGGTCATGCCTTCGCGCGCTCGGTCGACGGGGACTTTCGCCGCGTGCAATTCACCCCCGACATGCTGCCCTCGGACCTCACCGGCACGATGACGCTGCGCGCCGGCGAGCTGGCCTTCCGGCCCGGCCCGGTGTTCACCAACGTGCTGCTCGCCGACGAGATCAACCGCACTCCGCCCAAGACGCAGTCGGCGCTGCTCGAGGCGATGCAGGAACGCCAGGTGTCGATCGAGGGCGAGACGCACCCTCTCCCCGACCCGTTCCTGGTCATCGCAACGCAGAACCCGATCGAGTACGAGGGCACCTATCCGCTGCCCGAGGCGCAGCTCGACCGCTTCCTGTTCCAGGCCGCCGTCGGGTATCCGGACCAGGACCAGGAGCTGGCCGTGCTCTCGCTCGAGCGTCACGGCGTGGCATCGCCGCCGGTGGACCAGGTTCATGCGGTGCTGGACGCCGCGTCGCTGCGCGAGGCCCGCCGGGCCGTCGACGCGACGACCGTGTCGCCCGAGGTACTGGGCTACGTGGCCGGCGTGACCCGGGCGACGCGAACGCTCCCCAGCGTGTCGCTGGGGGCAAGCCCCCGCGCCGGCGTCCATCTGCTGGCAGCGGCGAAGGGGCGCGCGCGGCTGAACGGACGCGACTTCGTCACGCCCGATGACGTGGCCGCGATGGCCACCGCGGTGCTCGCGCATCGGCTCGTCCTGACACCCGAGGCGGAGCTCGAGGGTTTCGGCCGCTCACAGGCCGTCTCGAGCGCGCTGGCGTCGGTGTCCGTGCCCCGATGAGCCCAACTCCCAGGGCGGCGATCGCACTTGCCGCCATCGCCTTGCTGGCCCTCGTGCTTCCACTCGGGCTGGTGGCTCTGGCGGCGCTGGCGCTGGCCGTGGCCACGGCGCTCGATGCCCAGTCGGTGCGCCAACCCCCGTCGGTGAGGCGATCGCTCGACCCGGTGTTATCGCGCGGGGTGGCGGCTCGGCTGCGTGTCGACGTGCGTCAGCCCGCGGCCCGCCGCCTGCGCGTCCGCCAGCCACCGCCACCGGGGCTCGAGCTCGAGCCGGTGCAGGCCGACGGGGATTTCGTCAGCGAGGTCGTCGCGCGCGTGCGCGGCCGCTATGTGATCGGGGAACTCGGGGTCCGCGCCGAGGGGCGGCTCGGGCTCGGCGCCTGCTACAGCCGGGTCGGGGGCGAGCTCGAGACCCGGGTCTATCCCGACCTCCCCTCCGCGCGGCGTCTCGCCGTCGCGGCCCGCGAGGGCCGCCTGCCTGACTCGAGCCGTCGCGCGCTCGGCCCGATGGGGCTGGCAACCGACTTCGCCTCCGTGCGCGAATGGCTGCCCGACGACGACGTCCGCCACGTGAACTGGAAGGCCACCCAGCGCATCGGGCGATTGATGAGCAACGAGTACCAGCTCGAGCAGGCCCGCGACGTGGTGTTCCTGATCGACGCCGGCCGACTGATGGCGGCGCCCATCGGCGACCGCACGCGATTGGATGCGGCGCTCGATGCGGTGGCTGCCGTCGCGCTGGCCGCCGACGAACTGGGCGACCACTGCGGCGCGACCGTATTCGACACGAGCATCCGAGCCCAGCTGGCGCCGCGGCGCCGGGGGGGCCGCGACATCGTCACCGCGCTGTTCGACCTTCAGCCGCGGCTGCTCGACAGCGACTACGAGCAGGCCTTTCAATCCGTCGCCGGTGGCAAGCGAACGCTGGTGCTGGTCCTGAGCGACCTGTTCGACGACGCCGCGGCGCGGGCGCTGGTGGAGGCGATTCCGGTGCTCACCCGACGCCATGCCGTGCTCGTGGCGACGGTCACCGATCCGGATCTCGTCCGACTGCTGCGCACGCCACCCACCGAGCCGACCGACGTATACGCCGCGGCCGCCGCCCTGGACCTGCTCGATTCACGGGCGCTGGCCGCGCAGCGACTCCGGCGGGCGGGCGCGCGGGTCGTCGAGGCGTCGCCCGACGCGTTCTCGGCCGCTTGCGTGGGCGCCTACCTGCGGACCAAGACGACGCTGCGGTCGTGAGCGGATCGTCCGAGCCACCACACCGCAGACCAGTACGGGACCGCGAGGCCGAGCCCCACGGCCAGCGCCGCCGCCAACGGTAGGTGCCGGGGCGTCACGAAGCCCTCGACTAGGCCGGCCACGATCAGGAATGGCATCGTGCAGAGCACGATCAGCACGGCGTGCGGCGCCCGCCTGGCCAACGCTGCCGTCCGGCTGTAGGGGCCCGGCTCGACCAGTGCCCAACCCATTCGCATGCCGGCGGCGGCGCACACGGCGATGCACGACAGCTCGAGCAGTCCGTGCGGCACGATGAGGACGATCAGGTCGCCCAGATGGCCGCCGCCGGCGACGATCCCGGCCACCGCCCCGAGGATCACGCCGTTGTAGATGAGCACGAACGCGGGCAGCACGCCGAATGCGATTCCCGTGGCGAAGGCGAGGAACGTGACCCCGATGTTGTTGGTGAAGATCGAGACCGAGATGGCCGCCGACTGACCGGCGCCCAGACCGATGGCGTGCTGCGGCGCGGACCCACCGCTCGACAGCGAGCCGGGGACGACGCCAGCCGCTGAGGCAGGATCGTGCAGCGCCCACACCGTGGCCAGGGCCGTCGAGCCGAGCACGAGCGCCCACGCCAGCAGCACCGCCCGGCCCTGCCCGCGGACCGCGCGCCAGTAGCCGCCGGTCAGGTAGGCCAGCGCCGAGCCGCGCCGCTGAACCGGCGCGTACACGGTGGCCCGAGCCCGACCGACCAGCTGCTCGAGCCGGCGCACCGCGGGATCGCCGGGATACTGCCGGCGACCCTGGGCGAGGTCGCCGATCGCGCTGCGGTACAGCGCACCGAGTCGCAGCACCCCGTCGGCACCCAGGCGCTCGGGCCGCCCTCCGGCCCGGCGGACGAGCGCGTCCAACTCCGTCCACTCGGGCTGACCTCGCTGCACGAAAGCGTCTAGGTTCACGTCGTGGAGTATGAGGACGCGATCACGATCCCGACGCCGGAGGGCCTCGAATTGCAGTACCCGCTGGCCGGCGGCGGATCGCGCTTCGCCGCCGAGCTGATCGATGTGCTCCTGCGGCTGGTCGCACTCGGGGTGCTGTTCGGCGTCCTGGCCGCCCTCGGTGTAGGCAGCGGCGGGACGATCGTCCTGATCGTGGCCAGCTTCCTGGCCTGGTTCGCCTACGACATTGTGTTCGAGGTCTGGGGCGCTGGTCGGACCCCGGCCAAGCGCTGGAGCGGACTGCGGGTCGTGATGGCAGCCGGCCAGCCCGTGGGCGTCGGCTCAAGCGCCGTGCGAACGCTGCTGCGGCTGATCGATCAATGGCTCACGCTGGGAATCGTGGGGATGGTCGCGATCCAGTTCACCTCGCGCAACCAGCGGCTCGGCGATCTTGCCGCCGGCACGATCGTGGTGCGCGAGCGAACGAGCTTGGCCGCTCAGCCGGCCGCGGTGGCGGTGGGGCCGGGGCTGGCCGACGTCGACGTCACCGCCATCACGGCGACCGAGCTGGCCGCGGTGCGGGACTTTCTGGCCCGCCGCGATTCGCTCACCAACGACGCGCGCTCCAGGGTTGCCCAGGCGCTGTCAGAGCGCCTGGCCGGTAAGGTCGGCGGCCTGCCGCCAGGCGGACTGCCGCCCGAGCGGCTCCTCGAGACGATCGTGGCCGCCAAGAGCAGGTCCGGTGAGCGGCCGGTCAGTAGTTAGGGTTCTCGGAGGATGTCTGCGCTCACCGACAAGGCCGGCGTGCCACCAGCGGCCCGTCGCCGCCCGATCCCACCGTTCACCGAGGAGCACGAGGAGTTCCGCCTCGCCGTGCGTCGCTTCGTGCAGACCGAGCTCCGACCTCACGCCGGCGAATGGGAGGCCGCCAGGTGGTTTCCCAACGACGTCTTCACGCGCCTCGCCGAGCTCGGCTACATCGGGCTGAAGTTCCCAGCCGCCTACGGTGGCGACGGCGACCCGGTGGCGGATGCGGTGTTCGTTGAAGAGCTCGCCTGGTGCGCATCGGGTGGGGTTGCGGCCGGGATCGGCGCGCACTCGGGAATCGCGCTGCCGCCGATCGCCCGCTTTGGCACCGAGGATCAGAAGCAGCGCTACCTCGTCCCTGGCATCCGCGGCGAGAGGATCGCCGCGCTCGGCATCACCGAGCCCGACGCGGGGTCCGATGTGGCCTCGATCCGGACGTTCGCCCGCCGCGTTGACGATGGATACATCGTGAATGGCTCCAAGACGTTCATCACCGGTGGCGTCCGGGCCGACGCAATCGTGACCGCGGTCAAGACCACTGAGGCCGGTGGCCATCACGGCATCTCGTTTCTGATCATTGAGCGGGGACCGGGCGTCGAGTCGAGCGCGCTCGAGAAGCTGGGCTGGCACGCCTCGGACACCGCATTGATCACCTTCGACGATGTGTTCGTCCCGGCGGAGAACCTCCTCGGGGAGGAGAACGGCGGCTTCTATCTGATCATGGCCAACTTCCAGTGGGAGCGTCTGCTGATGGCACTCGGCGCGGTGGGGGCGATGCAGGTGGCGTTCGAGAAGACGCTCAAGTTCGCCTTGGAGAGAGAGGCCTTCGGTCGACCCATCGGCAAGCACCAGGCGATCCGCCACAAGCTGGCCGAGATCGCGCTGACGATCGAGTCCGGCCGCGCGGTGACGTACTCGGCGCTGCGGCGCTACTTCGCCGGCGAGGACGCCGTCCGCGAGGTGACGATCGCCAAGCTGGCCACCCAGCGCTCGACCTTCGAGGTGATGGACTCCTGCCTCCAGATTCACGGCGGCGCCGGCTATATCGCCGACTACGACATCGAGCGCGCCGCGCGCGATGCCCGGCTGGGCCCGATCGGTGGCGGTACCGACGAGATCATGAAGGAGATCCTCTCGCGGTCGCTGGGGGTCTAGCGGACCCGTCAACGTCAGCCGCCAGCGCCCGGCCGGAGCCAACCCGCCCTCCGGCAAAACTACTCACGGGGAGGCCAAACCGGCGCTCCCAACCCCACCCCGGGACTACCATTGACCCCGTGGGGAGGAAATGCATCGCACTGTTCCTGGCCGGGGGCGTGATGGGGATTGCCGGGCTGATCGAGGGGTGCGGGACGAGCCAGACGGTCACCGCCGTCGAGCGGGCGGCGGACGTCACGACCGCCATGCCCGGCTACCGGATCAGCGCGACGATGAGCATGACCACCCCGGTCGTGGGGCGAATGCAGCTGCGCATGAACGGTGTCTACGACCGCCCGACGCGGACCGGCTCGATGACCGCTGCCGAGACCGTCGGAGGGCGCGAGCTGCGCTTCACCGAACTGTTCTCGGGCCTCACCTTCTACATGCACGCCACCGGCATCCCCCAGCTCTCGCGGCTCACGGGCGGCCGGCGCTGGCTGAAGTTCGACATGAGCCGCATGCTCGGCGCGATGGGCATCGGCGCACTGCCCACGGGCACCGACCCCAGCGAGTTCGTCGATTACCTGCGGGCCGTGAGCTCATCCGAGACGCCCATGGGAACCGCGACGGTGAGGGGAATCGCGACCACGGGCTACCACGCGACGATCGACCTCGACCGCTATTCGAAGCTCGTTCCCAGCGCCCAGCGACCGACGGCGCAGCGCGGCATCGACACGCTCGAGTCGGCGCTGGGCAGCCACACGCTGCCGATCGATGTGTGGATCGACCACCGCCACATGGTCCGGCGCCTCGGCCTGGTGTTTGCCGAGTGCGTCTCCGGCCAGCGGATCCACTTCGGCATGAGAATGGACCTCTACGACTACGGACCCCAGGCCCAGCCGTCGCTGCCGAACGTCAGCCAGGTCTACGACATCACCCCGTTGATGGCCGGCTCGCTGAACAAGATCAAGTTCGGCTGCGCGTCGGGCTAGTGGACCCCACCCAAACATTCCACCGGTTATGGCGGCCCCGGGTGGCCGCCAGGCTTTGTCCTCGGATCCTCGTGCAGCGCTGCTGCACATCGGATCCTGCGTCCGCGCCTGACGACCCCCGGGTCTCACCATTCCCGGCGAAACGTTTGGGTGGAGCCCACTAGACGATCTACGCGGCCGCGTTGCGCGGAGCCCCGTAGCAGGAGGATTGTCGAACTTCCAGAAGCTTTTATCGTTTTCTTCACTAGTCTCGAGAGGCTGTGCCGGCCAAGGATTTGGTGAGGGCGATGAAAGTCACTTTGCAGCCAAGCACGGATGCGAAGATCCTCGTGTGGCAAAACGGCGATCTTGTCTATGCCTCGCGGGCCGACCAGCGACAGGACACCCAGGTGTGCCTGCCGGTCGACCTGTTCGAGGTGATCGCCGATTTGGCTGGGCTCGACCTCGACCGCAAGGCACAGGCGGAAGAGGCAGTGGCGCTGGCCAACGAGGCTCTGGGGCAACTCCGGCAAGCGTCGAAGTAACGGCACAGCTAAACGTGGATGCCGTAGCCCGGGCAACCGCCCGGGCGAACACGGCTGCGCCAACCCTCGGCTTCGTACACTGACTGATGGACTCGATGCGCGGACAGCTCCTGATCGCTGGCCCCGCGCTGCTGGACCCGAACTTCTGGCGTACGGTCGTGCTGGTGATCGAACACAGCCAGGAGGGCGCGCTCGGGCTGGTTCTGAACCGCCCGTCGGAAACCACCGTCGGCGACTCCGTCCCCCAGCTCGAGGACCTCGTCGACCTCGAGGATCAGCTGTTTGTCGGCGGTCCCGTGCAGCCCTCTTCGGTCATCGTGCTGGCCGAGTTCGACGACCCCACCGACGCGGCCCTCCTGGCCTTCGGCGACGTCGGCGTGCTCGGCACCGGCGCGGCGCCGGGTGAGCTGGCCGCGGCGGTCAAGACCGGCCGCGCGTTCGTCGGTCACGCCGGCTGGGGCCCCGGACAGCTGGACGCCGAGCTCGAGCGCTCCGATTGGATCGTCGAGCCTGCCCAGCGCGACGATGCCTTCAGCGTCGATCCTGGCGAGCTGTGGTCCGATGTGCTGACACGCAAGGGGGGCAGCTACGCGCTGGTCGCGCGGATGCCGCCCGACCCGTCGGTCAACTAGTGGCGATGGCCCACGACCATCAGCACGCACACGGCGTCAGCCCCGAGACACAGAGCAGCGCGCTCAAGACCGCGCTGGCCCTGATCGTCGCATTCATGGTCGCCGAGGTCGTGGCCGGGATCCTCGCCTCATCGCTCGCGCTGCTGTCCGACGCTGCACACATGCTCACCGACGCCGCCGCGCTCCTGCTCTCGCTCACGGCCGCCCGACTCGCGACAAGACCAGCCCAGGGCTCGATGACCTACGGGCTCGGGCGGGCCGAGATCCTCAGCGCGCAGGCCAACGGCATCACCCTCCTCGTGCTCGGGCTGCTGATCGTGTACGGCGCGATCAAACGACTGATCACGCCACCGGCGGTGGAGGGCACCGTGGTGCTGATCGTGGCCATCGCCGGCATCGGCGTCAACCTGCTAGCCGCGTCCGTGCTGGCCCGCGGGTCGGGCCAGAAGCGGAGCCTGAACGTCGAGGGCTCCTACCGCCACATCGTCACCGACCTGTACGGCTTCATCGCCACCGCGATCGCCGCCGTGGTGATCATCACGACCGGCTTCACCCGAGCTGACGCGATCGCCTCACTGCTGATCGCCGGGGTGATGCTCCACGCGGCCTACGGTCTGCTCATGGCCTCGGGTCGCGTGTTCATGGAGGCCGCCCCCGCCGGGCTCGATCCCGACAAGATCGGCAACGCGCTGGCCGCCCAGCCGGGCGTGGTCGAGATCCACGACCTCCACGTGTGGGAGGTCACCTCGGGGTTTCCCGCCCTGTCGGCGCACGTCGTCGTCCAGGCCGGCGACGATTGCCACGAACGCAGGCGCGCGCTGGCGCGCCTGCTCGAGGACGAGTTCGACGTCCACCACGTGACCCTCCAGGTCGACCACGAGGTGGCCGCGCAGCCGCCGCTTCAGATCGAGGTGGCCCACCCCGAGCAACGCTAGACTCGCTTGCCGGATCCATGCACGTAGTGAAGCCCGGAGCGGACCACGACACCCCCCGCGGAGTGGTGGGCGGAGCCGAGATCTCCCAGACCACGGCCGGCGCCCAGAACATCTACATGGGCGTGTTCCGGGTCCCCCCCGGCGCCAGCTCACGACCGCACTATCACGAGGGCTGCGAGAGCGCCGTGCTCATGCTCTCCGGCCAGCTGCGAGTCAAGTGGGGCGACCATCTCGAGCGCGAGCTGACGCTGGAGCGCGGCGATCTGGTCTACGTCCCACCGCGCGAGACCCACGTGCTGGAGAACGTCTCCGACACCGAACCCGCCGAGTACGTGGTCGCCCGCGACTCTCCCCACGAGGACGCGGTCGTCGTGCCGTGGGCGCAGGAGCAGGCGTGAGCGACCACCGCGACGGCTTCCTGGCCGGCAGCGGTGGCGTGCGAATCTTCTGGCAGGCGTGGTTGCCCGACTCCGGGGCCCGCGCGGTGGTCGTGATCGCGCACGGCGCCAGCGAGCACAGTGACCGCTACGCGCACGTCGCCGCTCGGCTCGTCGCTGAGGGCTACGCCGTGTACGCGATCGAGCACCGCGGTCACGGCCGCTCCGAGGGCCCGCGTGCGCTGATCGATCGGCTCGGCCGCGCGGTGGCGGATCTCGACACGCTCATCACCCTCGCCATCGACGAGCATCCGGCCCCACCGCTCTTCCTGCTCGGGCACAGCATGGGCGCAACCATCTCCCTGAGCTACGCGATCCGCCACCAGGATCGGCTCGTCGGGCTGATGCTGTCGGGACCGCTCGCGGCGCTCGAGGCGGCGCCGCCGCACATGCGGGCGGCCGCCAGGGTGCTGTCCGTCCTGACCCCCGGCCTCCCGCTCGTGCCCATCGACGCCAACCAGATCAGCCGCGATCGCGCGGTGGTCAAGGCCTACGTCGAGGACCCCCGCGTCTACCACGGCAAACTCCCGGTCCGGACCATCTCGGAGCTGGCGCGCGCGATCGACGGCTTCCCGCGCGAGGTCACCCGGATCACGGTGCCGACGCTGATCATGTACGGAACCGCCGACGGACTCTGCCCGATCGAGGGCAGCGCGATGCTGGCCGCGAACATCGGCGCCACCGACCTCACCGTGAAGGGATACGAGGGCCTCTACCACGAGATCCTCAACGAGCCCGAGCAGGACCGCGTGCTGGAGGACATGTGCGCGTGGCTCGGCTCGCACGTGGCCGCCGTCGCCTCACGATGAACGGGTGCTGATGCTCCCGCCCGAGTTCTGCGAGCTCGACCCGGAAGACCCGGAAGACCCGCTGGAGGAGCCGGTCGCCGAGCTCGATGACCCGGCCGAGTTCGACGACACACTCTGACTGGAGACCGCTGCACTCGAGCTCTTCGACAGGACCGGGTCGTGCCCTGACACGAGCACGACGGCGATCAGCAGCCACACGGTCACGAACAGCGTGACGGCGCCGGCGACGATCCAGTGGCGAATCGCGCGGACGCGTCGCTTGCGCGCCGCGCGGATAGCGCGGCCGGACGGAGTCGGGACAGTGGCTGCGGTTGTGCTCATGATTCAAGTTCCTTGGCTCGCTTGCCCCAGTAGCGTCGCCCGCGCGACTATCAGACGCGTGAGGAATGGCTAAGAGGTGTGTAGGAGGGTGAGGCCTACCCGCTGAGGTCAAAGCGACAGCCGCTGAAGTAGTCACCGGCCGGCGAGGCGAGGAAGCTGACCAGCATCGCCAGCTGCTCGTCGCTCGTCCTCACGCCGGGAGCGACGGCCGTCGCGGTCACCTGATACCGGGCCCACTCGACGGCCAGCGTCCGCGCCAGGTTCTCGAGTCCGGACCGCGCCGCCTCGGCGAACGGGCCGCCCCCCGGCGGGGGGGCGACGAGGACGATCATGCCGCCCGCGCCACCGGGGATCTGCGCTCCGGTGGCGACGGCGCGCGTGAGGATCCAGGCCCGCTCGAGCGCGGCGCTCAGACCCTCGCTGCCGCCCCCCTCGAACACCCCGCCGGCGTCATAGATGAGCGCGTGGATCGGCGCCCGCGTCCTGGCCCACTCGGCGGCACTGTCCTCGTCGAGGTCGGCGGCAATCTCGTGCACGCTCGCCCCAGCTTGCGCGAGAGCGGTGCGCACGGCGCCACGAACCGCGCCGGCCAGCGCGATCTCCCGGCCCTCCAACAGCTGCTCGCGGAGCAGGCTCATCGCTGCGACACGGTATAGCCTGGACGCCACATGGCCGTGGCCACTGAGCCGAAGCCGGCGCAGCTCCCGCTTCCGGGCGGGGTCCCCGGTGCCGCGGTGCGTGTCGAGCCGATCCTGACCGGCGAGATCCACGCGCCGCCGGCGCACACCGACAAGCCATCGGGGGTCCTGGCCGCGCCGCGCATCGCCGCCCAGCTGATTCCGCCCCGCCGCAGCTGGCACTGGCTCCCGGTACCGGCATTCCTCGTCGAGCATCCTGGCGCCGGCGCGATCCTGATCGACACCGGACTGCATCCGGTCTGCACCACCGACGTCAGCGCCAACATGGGATCGGCGGCCCGCATCCTGTACCGGGTGCGGATGAACCACGACCAGGCGCTGCGCGCACAGCTTCCGGCCCGCGGCCTCCAGCCATCCGACGTGCGGATCGTGATCCTCACCCACATGCACATCGATCACGCGAGCGCCGTGATCGAGTTCCCCGACGCGCGTTTTCTCGTCGACGGCCGCGAGTGGGAGGCGGCCGCACACGGCGGCACCCGCCAGGGCTATCACTCGCGGCAGTTCGACCATGCATTTGACTGGTGCACGGTCGACTACGACTCCGGCCCGGTGGAGTCGTTCGCGGGGCTCGGGCGCACGCTCGATGTGTTCGGCGACGGCTCGGTCCGCCTCGTGTCCACACCCGGCCACTCGGCGGGCCATCAGTCCGTCCTGTTGCGCACGGGGAACGGCGAGATCCTGATCCTCGGCGACGCCGCCTACACGGAGCGCGAGATGCGCGGCGAGACCGCACCGATCGTCGTGCACGACGACCACCTGCGCCGGCGCTCGCTGGCCGAGGTGCGGCGCTACCAGCAGCAAACTCCAAACGCGCTCGTCATCCCCAGCCACGACTGGGAGCTGTGGCCGCGGCTCCGCGACATCTACGAATAGCTACCGTCGCGCGGTCACGGCCCTCCCGGCCAGCCCGCGCACTGCAACGATCACTGTGACCCGTTTGATCCTGGCGTGGCGCCCCAGACGGAACCGAGCCCCGCTCGATCTTCCCGCCAACCGGTAGACGAGGTTCCGGCCGCCGCGCAGTCGGATGCCGACCTCGTAGTAGCTGGCACGGCGCACACGCGCCCAGCTGACCCGGAGCACGCCTCGACGCAGCCGGTAGCGAGCGCGGCGGACGCGCGGCCGATACGGCGCCGAGGCGCGGAAGCTGGCGACGGACAGCAGCTGGTGCGGGACTCCGTCCACGGAGACCAGCGCCATCACGGTTCGCCGGCCTCGCGGACCGGGGGCCGCGGAGAATGCGACGGACCCGTGGTCGCGCGAGGTCGTGATCACAGTGCGCTCCGTGCCGCCGCGCTGGATAAAGCGGACGCTCACGCCGCGCTGGGCCGCGAAGCGCCAGCGCAGCGTCCGGTGCCGACCGCGGCCACTGACCTTCGCGCGCAGGTGAAGAGCCCTGATTGGCTGCGCGATCTCGTAGCGGATCGGCGCCACCCCGCCCGACTGCCGCCTGATCGTCCATCGCCCGGCCGCCGGCTTGTACAGGATGAGGTAGGTCGTGTTGGTGCTGCTGACCGCGACGGCGAGCCCGCCGGGTTGGAGGACCGCCCGGTCAGCCACGGGCGGTGTGCCCACCTGTTCTCCGCCCGGCCCCGTGATGAAGACGCCTGGCGGGCCGGCCGCGCCGGTGACGGCGATCTCCTCGCGCGCCATCCCGCGCGACACCGTGAACGTGCGGCCGGCACCCGCGTCGATCGCGCCGCCAAGGCCCAGGGTGTGCAGTCCCCCGAAGTCGCAGCCATTGAAATCCGTTCTCCCGTTCCAGGTGTGGGTGAAGCCGATGTCGCCGCTGAAGAACAGCGCGCTCACGTGGGCACAGGCACCGACGCCGGCGTCCGACAGCACGCCGTGACCGTCGGCGCTCAGACCGAACGCGCTCACCGAGCCGTCGCCATCGAGCTCGAAATGACCGCCGCCCACGCCGCCGCTCAGGCCGAGATTGGCCGACGCGGGCCCGAACGAGCGGTCGAACGAGCCGCCGAGCGTCACCTTCTGGGCGCCGTCGCGCCCATCGTAGGCGACGAACCCGTCGATCGAAACCGTCTCGAGCGAGACCTTGCCATGAAGCTTGAGCAGGAATCCAGAGCTCTTGCCGAGCTCGTAGTCGAAGCCACCGTCGATCTCGATCGAGCCGGCGGTCGCGGCCAGGTCGGCGTCGCCGCTGAGCGCGAACTTCGGGTGCAGCTTCAGGCTGAACTGGATTTTCTTCAGCACGGCTGGGCCGAGCGTCAGGTTGAGATCCGAGTCGGAGGCGCTGGCACCGTCGAACTGGAATGGACTCGTGCCGATGGTGGCGCCAAGACCGAGCGTGGGCAGCAGCTTCCCAAACGTGCTGGCGCCGGGCAGCAGGTCGCCGATGGCCAGCTCTCCCTCCCCGCTCCACTCGTGTTTGTCGCGGTCGTAGTCGAACGACACGTCCTCGATCGGCAGCGGACCGATGTGGGCGATTGCGGGCTCCTTGGGCACCAGACCCGAGTAGGTGTTGCCCTTGGCGTTGGTCACCGACGCGCAGTCGAAACCCAGCGGCGGCGGCCTGTTCAATGAGCAGGACGCAAGCTCGTGGAACTTGGGATCCTCGCCGGCCCCCTTGGCGACCACGTTCGCGCTGGAGATGCCCTGGTTGTCGAGGTGCAGCTCGAGCGACGCGGTCACGTCGTTGCCGAGCACGCGGAGGCTGACGTTGCCCGTGACGGTCAGGTCTCCGTCTCCGAATCCGGCCTGGAGCGATCCCTGGACCGGGAAGCCGTACACCTTCGCGGAAGCGTTGTTGACGAGCTTGACCTGCCCCGTCAGGGGCAACACGAGCTCGTCGCCCGGAGCCCAATCCCACACCGGCACCACCCCACCCAGCTTGACCACGCCGGACCCGGTGGCATGGAGCACGTGCAGACTCGGCTGGATCGTGATCGTGGCGTCGCCGGCCGGCAGCAGCCACAGTCCGTTGACCTTGACGTCGCCGCTCGAGGTGTACGTGCCATGGTCGCCGGGCACGAAGCAGCCCTCGATGTCGAGGGACTTGTCAGTCGTGATCGGCGCATCGGAGCACGGTTTTTCCGTGGCGTAACCGTGGTCGCGCAGGAACTTCTTCAAGTCGGCCACGAACTGCCGGGAGCTCGGATAACCGGAGAAGCCCTTCAGATGTCCCTTGTGCAGTTCCTCGTCGAGCCGGTTATCCGCCTTGCTCTCATCCCCGAGCAGGTATTCGTCGGCCGCCCATGCCGCGATGAACCCTCGGCCGTCGCTGACGTTCTGCTCGTAGAGCCGCCACCACTTGTCGGCGTCCTTCGTGATCTCATCCGGGTACTGCCGCGTGACATCGTCGAACTTACCGCCGCGGAAGGTCAGGATCTGGATCGGGAGCCCGGAGGCGGCGGAGATTGTGAACGCGTTGTCGAACCGGCTGTCGGCCGAGACGAACTCGAACCGGCCGTTGTGGCCGAGGGCCTCGAGTACGCCAGCGATATTGCCGAAGTTGCGCTCGGTCTTGACATACGTCCGGGCGCTGGCGTCAAACGTGAAGACCTGCTCGATGTAGCAGCAATGGGCGCCGCCGGTGTACAGGTCGAGCACGACGTCGGGGTCCCCCGTCGACTCGAGGTCGACCACGTGGACGGACGAGTTCTCGGCCATGCCGGGCACGCATGAGCGGAAGCACCACTTGGGCGAGGACACCGCCCGGTCGTAAACCGTGTGGCCCGAGCGGGCGATGCTCAGGTGCAGGTGGCTGAATCCACCGGACTGGAAGCCTCCCCGGTAACTGAACGTGGCTGTCACGTTTCCGGAGTGCGCGGTCTCGGTCGTGGCGCCGGCCACCGGCGCTGCGACCAGCACGACCGCTAGGACGGCGAACCACGCTGAACGCCGAATCACTCTTACCCTCGCCACCGAACTCGCTCCCATCCTTAGTGGCACAGGCGACGCTACTCCGATGGGTCCCGTCGGTCAAGACGGACGCGCTACTCAGCTCGGGTCAGACGTCCGCGCGTGGGTGGCCAGCTCGGCCCGTCGGCGCTCGCGCGAGACCCGCGCCGCCCCCTTGGCCCCCTGCCGCTCGAGCTCGTCGTGGAGCGCTCTGATCCGCGCGAAGATGATGTCCGCCGCCTCCTGCTGCTGGTCGCGAGTGGCCTCCGGGATGACCTCGAAGCGCAGCGGCTTGCCGAATTGGACCGTCACCTTGGGGAACTGCAACCGCTTCCAGTTGCGAACCTGGTGGGACCCGAGGATGGCCAGCGGAACCACCGGGGCCCCCGACTCGAGCGCCAGCCGCCCGATCCCCGGCCGCGCCGTGTCGGCCAGCTTCCCATTGCGCGAGCGCCCGCCCTCGCAGTACATGACCACCGCCCCGCCGCGGGCGAGGATCTGAAACGCGCTGATGAAGGCCTCCTCGTCGTGGTGACCCCGCCTGACGGGAAACACCCCGCCGTGGCTGTAGACCCAGGCCATCGGGCCCGAGAACAGCTGCGACTTGCCCATGAACTGCACGCGCCGACGGAGGAACGCGCCGGTGAAGAAGTGGTCCATGAACGAGGCGTGGTTCGGGGCGAGGATGACCGGCCCGTTGGGCACGTTCTCGGTCCCGTAACCACGGGTCCGGAAGCTGATCAGCGCATGCAGCACCGTCATCACCCGGACTACCTCGTACACCTTCGCCTCGGGCTCGCGCGTGCGCACGCGCTCGTGGAATTCGTCGAAGTACTCCTTGGGTCGCGGGTCCTTGTAGACCTGCGGCTTTAGCTCGACGTCGGGCATGGCCTAAGAGTCATACCCCGTTATGAACCTCGGGTGACGCCGGGCTAACCCGTCAGCGGGAGCACGAGGTTCGGCTTGTCGATCACATGCTCGTCGCTGGTCGGCACCACGGCGTTGCCGATGGCGAAGAACTCGATGACGTGTGAGCCCCACCCGTGGCTTCGCTCGATGATCCGAGCGCCGACGATGCCGCCCGCCTGGAGCTCGTCAGCCTCCTTCTGCATCCGCTCCATGGCCAGCTCGCGCGCCTCGTACAGGGCCTGCGTGTAATTGGGCATCTCCTGGTTGCGCCCGATCTGCCGCCACGACGCGCGCAGACCCTGATGGGCCACGTGGTAGACGCAGTTGCCCATCACCATGCCCACCGGCCGGTATCCGGCGCGCAGCAGCGTAGCGAAATCCTGGCCACTCAGATCGGACGTGAACGGACGGCCGTTGGTCGCGCGATGGAGCTCGCCGCCACGATGTTTGACCGCCGTCCCCACGGCGATGAACTCGGCCAGCTCGGCGCCCCACTCGTAACGCCCGATGTCGAGACGGACACCAACGACGCCATCGGCCCCGAGCTGATCGGCTTCTTCCTCCATCCGCGTCATGGCCAGCTCGCGAGCGTGGTACATGGCCTGGGTGAGGACGCCCATCTCCTGGTTGCGGGACCAGTTGGCCTGCTGGAAGCCGATGTGGTAGATCGAGCTCCCCAATACCAGCCCCAGCGGCTCGAAGCCCGATTGCTTGACGAGCAGGAACTCGTTGATCGACAGGTCGCTGGTGAAGAACCCGCGTGAGACCTCCTCCTTCATCCGCTGGATTCGGTCCAGACCGGAGTCGGGGATGCCGGCCAGCGATCCCGACTCGTACGACGCCGCATGCGGAGCCTCGGCCGGGGGCACGTCGTCAGCCACCGCCGCCTGTTGTGGCTGCTCGGGCTGCTTCTCATCGTCGCGGCTGAAAAACCCCATTTCGTCCTCCTCGCTAGTTCATCAACAGGCGCTCCAGCGCCTGACGCGTTTGCGCGCTTCGTTGCGCCTCAGTTGCCAACGCCTGTCCAAGGGCCTGAAGCCATTCGTCGATGTCGACCGTCTCGCTCTTGAGCACGATGCCAGCCGACAGACTCGACCGCCGCGTCTGCACGGCATCGGCATCGGAGCGGGTCAGCTCGAGTCGCTCGTTACCGCAGTCGACCACGATCGCCTGGACGATCTTGGGCCCGAACACGCCGCGTCGGCCGCGCTTGACCTTCGCCCGGCCCGGCAGGGCCTCCTCGAGTTTTGCCGCCAGAGCCTCGGCGAACGCACCGGTGTCGCTCGCGTCGGTCCGCAGCGACGCGGCGAGCAGGTCGATGTCTAATGCTTCGCCCTCCACTGGTGTGTTCAGACTACCCCTCGACCCAGCGCCGCGCGCGACCAAGCGCCCGCCGCCAATCGGCCAGCAGAGCGGCGCGCTGGTCCTCTCCCATCGCCGGTTCGTAGCGTCGCCGTTCGCGCCCACGCCGCGAGATGGCATCGATCGTCCACAGTCCCGCCCCCACACCAGCCAGGTAGGCGGCCCCGAGCGCCGTCGTCTCGGCGATCTCGGGCACGCAGACGGGAACGCCGAGGATGTCGGCCTGAAACTGCATCAGCCATCCGTTCGCGGTCGCCCCACCGTCGGCGCGCAACTCACTCAGCGGCACGCCGCTGGCCGCCTCCAGCGAGCGAACCGCGTCGACGGTCTGATAGGCGATCGACTCGAGCGTGGCGCGGGCGAGGTGGGCTCTGCCGGTGCCCCGCGTGAGCCCGACGATCGTCCCTCGGGCATACGGATCCCAGTGGGGCGAGCCCAGCCCGGTCAGCGCGGGGACGAAGTAGACGCCGTCGTTGGACTGAAGCGAGGCGGCCAGCGCCTCGGTCTCCGCGGCCGTGTCGATCACCCCGAGCGCGTCGCGCAGCCACTGCACGGCCGCCCCGGTGACGAAGATCGACGCCTCGAGCGCATAGGTCAGCCGCTCGCCGATGCCCCAGGCCACTGTCGCGAGCAGACCCTCGACCGCGGCCGGCGGCCTGAAACCGGCGTTCTGGAGGACAAACGAGCCCGTCCCGTACGTGTTCTTGCCGTCGCCGGGATCGACGCAAGCCTGGCCGAACAGCGCGGCCTGCTGATCGCCGGCCACCCCACACACCGGTACCTCGTGGCCGTGAAAGGCGCGGGTGCTGCCCAGCACGCCGCAGCTCGGGCGCACGCTCGGGAGCGCCCGCTGCGGCACGCCGAACAGCTCGAGGAGCTCACCGTCCCAGCGCCCGGCAGCGATGTCGAACAGCATCGTGCGCGAGGCGTTCGACGGGTCGGTGGCCAGCTCGCCGGTCAGCTTGTAGATCAACCAGGCGTCGACCGTGCCGAACACCGCGCGGCCTTTCGCGGCCCGCTCCCGGAGCCCCTCGACGTTGCTCAGCAGCCACTCGATCTTGGTGGCGCTGAAGTACGGGTCAAGGACCAGCCCGGTGCGATCCCGGACCAGCTCCTCGCGGCCCTCTCTGCGCAGTTCGTCGCAGCGCGCCGCCGTGCGCCGGTCCTGCCACACGATCGCCCGGGCCAGCGGCTCGCCGCTGGCGGGATCCCAGACGCACACGGTCTCGCGTTGGTTGGTGATCCCGATCGCCTCGAGCTCGCCCGGGCGCACTCCGGCGTCGAGGAGCGCCTCGCCCGCCACGGCCTCGGTCACCGACCAGATCTCGGCCGCGTCGTGCTCGACCCACCCCGGTCTCGGAAAGTGCTGCTCGAACTCGCGCGCCGCCCGCCCGATCAGTTCCGCCTGGTGATCGAACACCAGACACGTCGTCCCGGTGGTGCCCTGATCGATGGCGAGAATCATCGCCGGGAATGTATAAGGGGGCGGCCTGCGGGGCCGCCCCTGTTTTGTTGCTGCCGCGCCGCCACGTTTCGCCACCGCGCGCCCGAGGGGATACTCAACCGATGACCGATTCGACCCCTCTGGTGCAACTGAACGATGGAAACCAGATCCCGCAGCTCGGCTTCGGCGTATTTCGCGTCCCGCCCGAGGACACCGCCGCCACCGTGCAGAAGGCGCTGGCCACCGGCTACCGGCACATCGACACCGCCGCCGCGTACGGCAACGAGGCAGGCGTCGCCGCGGGCATCTCGCGCAGCGGTCTCTCGCGCGACAGCGTCTTCCTGACCACCAAGCTGCCCAACAGCCATCACGGCTATGAGGCGGCACAGCGTGCGATCGATTCGAGCCTCGAGCGGCTTGGCCTCGACTACGTCGACCTGTACCTGATCCACTGGCCCCGGCCGAGCGAGGACCGGTACGTCGAGACCTGGCGGGCGCTGACCGACTTCAAATCGGACGGGCGCGCACGATCGATCGGCGTATCCAACTTCACCGTCGATCACCTCGAGCGGATCATCGCCGAGACCGGCCAGACACCGACCGTCAACCAGATCGAGCTCCACCCTCGCCTTGTCCAGGCCGAGCTTCGGCGCTTTCACGCCCAGCATGACATCGCGACCGAGGCCTGGAGCCCGCTCGGCCGGGCGAGGTTGCTCGACGATCCGCACATCGAGCAGGTCGCGCGCGCACGTGGTCGAACCCCCGCCCAGGTGATTCTGCGCTGGCACATCCAGCTCGGCAACGTCGTCATCCCGAAGTCGGTCACCCCGGAGCGAATCGAGGAGAACTTCAACGTGTTCGACTTCGAACTCGACGACGGGGAGATGCAAGCCATCGAGCAGATGGACGCGGGCCAGCGGTTCGGGCCCGATCCGGTCAGATTCAGCTAGTGGGCGGCTACTGATAGACCGGCTACATGCCGCCGCGCCCGGCGAGGAACATGCCGACGGCCGCCGCGACCACGATCACCGCGATCATGACCTGGAGCCGGGGCGCGTACCTCGTCGGTCGCCGGCGCGCGAGTTGGCGCCGCGAGCACGAGCTTATGAAGATGCTCTTGCCCTCCACCTGTTTCTCCTCAGCCTCACCCTTAGCCGGCGATGCAACCGGCAGCGGTACGCGCAGTCAAGCGCACGCAGCGGACGAACTTCGGAAATTGGCACGTTCTTCTCGCGCGTCCCCGAGCGCCACTATTCTGGCGCCGGAACGCACGAGCACAGGAGGGTGGATGCCCGACGTCGAGGCCCACATCACGGGCACGGTTTGGAAGATCGAAGTCGAGATCGGTGACAGCGTCGAGGAAGGCGACACGGTGGTAGTTCTCGAGTCGATGAAGATGGAGATGCCGGTCGAAGCCGAGGATCCGGGAGTCGTCAAGGAGATCCTCTGCCAAGAGGGTCAGTCCGTATCAGAGGGCGAAACGCTCGTTGTCCTCGAGTAGCGCCGGACGTTTGCTGGTCGACGAGCCGGCGCCCGGCGTCGCTCGGCTGACCATCTCGAACCCCGACAAGCGCGGCGCGCTGGACCACGCGATCCTCGACGCGTTCGCCGGCACCCTGCCCGAGCTCGACGCGCGCTGCGTGATGATCACCGGCGAGGGGACGACGTTCTCCGCTGGCTACGACATCTCGGACCTCCCCGAGACTGTGTTCGCCAATGAGGCCGAGCGCCTCGTCGCCCACCCGTTCGCTGCCGCGCTCGACGCGATCGACGCCTACCCGTATCCGACCCTCGCGGCGCTCAACGGGCACGCGATCGGTGGCGGCTTGGAGATCGCCCTCTCCTGCGATCTGAGAATCGCCGCCGGGACAATCGCCCTCGGCATGCCCCCGGCCAAGCTCGGGCTCGTCTACTCGCACACGGGCATTCGCAAGTTCATCGACACGATCGGCGCCCCGCGCACGCGTGAGCTGTTTCTACTCGGGCGCCGCATCGACGCCCGCACGGCGCGCGCCTGGGGGCTGGTCAACGCGGTCGCCGAGCCGGGCCGGCTGGCCGAGGAGGCTGTCGAGATGGCCTCCGAGATAGCCGAGAACGCGCCCTTGGCCCAGCGCGGCAACAAACGCGTGATCCGCGCCGTGCTCGACGCCGAGGGCTCACTCGACGCCGCGGTCGAGCGTGAGCTGATCGAGCTCCGCCAGGCCTGCTTCGCCTCGGAGGATTTTCGCGAGGGCGTTCGCGCATTCGCCGAAAAGCGCCCGCCACGATGGCAGGGCCGCTGATCGCTCTTGTCACGCTCAGTTAATCCATCGCGGCATACTGCGATCGGATGGGCAAACTCTCGGCGCTCGCCATAGCCGCGATCGCGGCCGTTGTAGCGCTCGTGGTCGCCGTCACCCACACCGCCACCTCCGGGGCCGGTTCCGATCCGCCCGCCGAGGTGACCGTGCATCAGAGCGTCATGGGCCGGCCGATCCCGCCCGGATTCGTGGGCCTGTCGACGGAGCTCTCCGACCTGTACTCCTACACGGGCAAAGATCCCAATGCGATCAACCCGGTGTTCGAGCAGCTCGTGCGCAACCTGGCTCCCGGCCAACGACCGGTGTTTCGCCTCGGAGGCGACACGACGGATTCGACCTGGTGGCCGGGCCACGACAAGCATCGCCCGCCCGGGATCAGGTACGGGCTCACCTCGCGCTGGCTCCACGTCGCCCACGCGCTCGCCGAGGGGATCGACCCGGACATGCTCGTCGGCATCAACCTCGAATCCGACAGCAAATCGCTGACCGGTTCGGAGGCCCGGGCGGTCGTCCGTGGGATCGGCAGAAAATGGATCGAAGGCCTCGAGCTGGGCAATGAGCCTGAGTACTACGGGGGTCTCGCCTGGTATGAGATCAACGGTGTCCGCTATTACGGGCGGCCGCACGACAGATACAACTTCCCCGATTTCGTACGCGATTTCCGGCGGATCTCGGGAGCGCTGGGAACGGCGCCCCTGGCCGGACCGAACATCGGCTCACCCCACTGGTTCAAGTACCTGGGCCCGTTTCTGCGCGACGAGCCGCGCATCGTCCTGGCCACTCTGCACCGCTATCCGCTCAAGAAGTGTTCGGCCTCGGCCCACCGCACGATCGGCGAGCTGTTGGCCAATTACTCGTCGCGGGGCCTTGCCAACACCGTGCGGCCATCGGTCGGCGTCGCCCACGCCCACCACGTGCCCGTGCGCATCGACGAGATGAACGCGGTCTCGTGCGGCGGCGAGCCGGGGGTCAGCGACGTGTTCGGTACCGCCTTATGGGCGGTCGACGCCCTGTTCGAGATGGCCCGCGTCGGCGTCGACGGCGTGAACATCCACACCCGGCCCGGCGTGAGCGGGCAGCTGTTCTCGTTCACCGAGAGTCACGGACAATGGCGGGCCAAAATGCGCCCCGAGTACTACGGCCTGCTGATGTTCGCCCAGGCAGCGGTTCCGGGAGCGCGCCTGTTGCAGATCACCGGCTCGGCCGGTACCCAGGTCAAGGTCTGGGCAACCCGCGCCCCCGATGGCCAGATCCGGGTGGTCCTCATCAACAAGAATCAGAACCGCCGCAGCGACGTGACCGTTCACATCGACGGCGGGACGGGGACCGCAACCCTGGAGCGGCTGCTGGGCCCCAACGCCAGCGCAAAATCGGGCGTGACCCTCGACGGCCGGCGAATCGGGGCGGAGCGCGGCGCGCTCGTGGGACCGCCCGCTCACCTCACCGTGAGACCCCGCGGCGGCGGCTATGCGGTCAGACTGCCGGCCGCGAGCGCCGCGATGCTGACGCTGCCGGCGTCCTAGCGTCGCGGCTGCCGTCCGGACGATCTCCTAGCTTGTGTGCGTGCCGCCATTGATCTCGCGCGAGGAAGCGTTGCGTCTCGGTGAGCTTGAGGACCACGCCGCGATCGAGGCGTTGGTGCAGCGCGCCTGGAGCGCCCGCGTCGAGCGCTTCGGCGACGCCACCGACATGTGCTCGCTGGTCAACGCCAAGTCGGGCGGCTGTGCCGAGGACTGCGGCTTTTGCGCGCAGTCGCGTTACGCCGACGCCGAGACGCCGATGCACGCGATGATGGAGCCCGAGCAGATCCTCGAGCACGCCCACGCGGCCGAGGCCGCCGGCGCGCACCGGTTCTGCATGGTCACTCAGGGCCAGGGGCTGTCCAGGCGCGATTTCGAGAATGTCCTCGCCGGGGCCCGCCTCGTCGCCGAGCACACGAACCTCAAGCGATGTGTCTCGATCGGGCACATGTCGGCGCAGCGAGCCCAGGCGCTGAAGGACGCCGGCATCCAGCGCGTGCACCACAACGTCGAGACCTCCGAGTCGTACTACCCCGAGGTTTCGACCACCGTGCGCTACGAGGGCAGGCTGCGGACCATCGAGGCCGTCCGGGAGGCCGGGCTCGAGACCTGCGTCGGCGGGATCCTCAACCTCGGCGAGACCCGCGAGCAGCGGGTGGAGATGGCCTTCGAACTCGCCGCGATCAACCCCACCAGCGTGCCGATCAACCTCCTCAACCCCCGTCCGGGGACCAAGTTCGGCGACCGCGAGCTGATGGATCCATGGGAGGTTGTCAAGTGGATCGCGATCTTCCGTCTCATCCTCCCGGAGGCGCTGTTCCGGCTCTGTGGCGGCCGGGTCGAGAACCTCGGCGAGCTTCAGGCCACCGCCGTCAGGGCCGGGCTCAACGGGGTGATGATGGGCAACTTCCTCACCACCCTCGGGAACACCCCTGAGG
Organism: uncultured Solirubrobacterales bacterium; assembly: GCA_963796885.1. Taxonomy (GTDB): domain Bacteria; phylum Actinomycetota; class Thermoleophilia; order Solirubrobacterales; family Solirubrobacteraceae; genus Palsa-465. Next base: position 77,683 of record CAWCNP010000009.1, on the reverse strand, counting down.
AGGACCGCGAGATGTTCGAGCAGGCGGGGCTCAACATCGCCCGGCAGGACGACAACGGCTCGAACCCGCGTCCCGACAACCGGTCGGGTTGGCTGGAGGGTGAGACCCCCGACGTGGTCGACGCCGCGCTGAATGCCACCCCGGGCGAGCTGACCGTGCGCCTGTGGGATCCGTCATCGCAGCTGCGCTTCCGCCCCAAACGCTCGATCCCACCACGACCCGACGGCGCGCCCAACGCTGGCCGCGACCTCGCTGCATGATCGAGATCGAGGCGCGCCTGGCGGAACTGACGGCTCTCGGCCTTCACCGCCGCACTCGCCTCGTCAGCGGCCCTCAGGGTCCTCATGTGCTGCTCGACGGCAAGCCGGTGCTGTTGTTGTGCTCGAATAACTACCTCGGGCTGGCCGATCATCCCAAGGTCCGTGAGGCGGCGTCCGAAGCGGCGATGCGCTGGGGCGTGGGCGCCGGTGCCTCGAGGCTCGTCTCGGGCACGATGACGGTCCACCGCCGCCTGGAGGAGCGCGTGGCCGAGTTCAAGGGCCAGGAGTCTGCGCTCCTGTTCGGTTCCGGGTACCTCGCCAACGTGGGCGCGATCTCGGCACTGGCTCGCCCCGGCGACGTCGTGTTCTCCGATGCCCTCAACCACGCCTCGATCATCGACGGCTGCCGCCTCTCGCGGGCCGAGGTGTTCATCTATGACCACTGCGACCCCGAGCATCTCGCCTGGGGGGTGAGGCAGGCGGAGGGCCGTGGGGCGCTGATCGTGACCGACACCGTGTTCTCGATGGACGGTGACGTCGCCCCGTTGCAGGACATCGTCGCGGTGGCGCAGCGCCACCGCCTGCGCGTACTCGTCGATGAGGCCCACGCGACCGGAGCGCTCGGACCCGACGGGCGCGGGGCGGTTGCCGAGGCCGGACTCGAGGATCACATCGACGTGATCGTCGGGACGCTGGGCAAGGCGCTGGGCGCCTATGGCGCGTTCGTCGCCTGCCAGAGCAGCATGAGCCGCTTCCTGCTCAACGCCGCTCGTACGTTCATCTTCTCGACCGCGCTGCCACCGCCGGCGGTGGCCGGCGCGCTGGCCGCGCTGGAGCTGCTTCAGGACCGACCGCGGCTCGTGCAGCGGCTGCAGAGCAACTCCGCGGCGCTGCGCACCGAGCTCGGACACCAGGGGTTCGACGTCCGGGGCTCGACAACCCAGATCGTGCCGCTCGTCATCGGCGATGCTGAGCGCGCGGTTAGGGTCTGCGAGGCGGCGCTCGAGGCCGGGGTGTTCGCCCAGGCGATCCGCCCCCCGACCGTGCCCGCCGGCACCTCCCGGCTGCGGTTGGCCGTGATGGCGTCACACCGCGAGGAGGAGCTTCGCGCCGCCGCGCGGACCCTCGGTCAGGCCGCCCGAGCCGCGGGCGTGGCGCCGGGGCCCAGCCTGGGCACGCTGCCCCGGGCTGCCTAGGCGCGGAGCTTCGTGTCGGGCTGCTTCGTCACCGGGACCGACACCGGGGTGGGCAAGACCGTGCTCAGCGCCGCGATCACCGCCGCACTGGTCGCGCGGGGCGTGTCCGTGGCCGCGCGCAAGCCGATCGTCACGGGACTCGATGACCCGGTCGATCCCGATTGGCCCCACGACCACGAGCTGCTCGCCCGGGCCGCCGGCTGCGACGCCGCGGAGGTCGTGTTCGCGTCCTACGGACCGGCCGTGTCGCCCCACCTGGCCCTCGAGCTCGCCGGGTCGGAGCTCGACCCGGGGCAGCTGATGCACTGGCTGCGCGAGGCCGCCGGCACCGTGCAGGCGCTGGTCGTGGAGGGTGTCGGGGGGCTGCTGGTGCCCCTCACCGAGGCCTACGACGTGCGGGCGCTGGCCTGGGATCTCGGCCTTCCGCTCCTGATCGCCGCGCGTCCCGGGCTGGGCACGATCAACCACACGCTGCTCACGCTCGAGGCCGCCCAGCGTGCCGGGCTGGCCGTGGCCGGTGTCGTGCTGACGCCGTGGCCCGCGGATGCCGGCACGATCGAGTCTTCCAACCACCGGACGATCGAGCGGCTGGGCAAGGTCGAGGTCGCAACGCTGCCCCAGATCGCCCGCGCTGATCCGGAACTCCTGGCGGCCGCCGGCGAGGGGCTACCGCTCGAGCGCTGGCTGGCGCTGCGCTAAGTTCACCCCGTGTTCCGTCGCCGTCTCGTCACGCTTACGGCGCTGGCTCTGCTGATCATCACCGCGCCGGCGTCGGCCGCCGATCCGGTCCTCCATGCCTACCAGCAGCACGGGGTCGTACCGGCGTGCGAGTTCACCAGCCAGCAGCTCGAGCACGCGCTCAGGCAGAACACCTACGCTGCCCAGTACTTCAACGACTTCACCTCGGCCGTCCAGGCGGCGCTCCAGGCCCGGGCGAGCGGTGCATGCTCGCCCGTCCAGCGCCGGCAGCAGACGGCCGATCGCGCCGGCCTGGCGCTGCCCGCCAGGCTGAGCTCGGTGACAGCGGCCACCGGCGCCGGGATCCCGTTGCCGATGCTGCTGCTGGCGGTGTTCGGCGTGGCAGCGCTTCTGGGGGCCGCCGGCGTCGGGCTCGTTCGCTGGCGCGCTTGGGACCCGAGCTGGGCCGGTGCGTGGCGACACATGTGGAGCGAGACGGCCTACCGTGGCCGCAGCCTGTGGTCGGAGTTCACCGACTGGCTGCGGTCCGGATCGCGGTAGCTGCCGTAGGGGAAGGGTCAGCTGAGGGTTGGCCCGCCTCCTTTTCGAAAGGGGTGAAAAAGTGACAAACTGCCCGCCCCGGCCGAACCTTGTCGACATAAGCCCCTGGGAGGGGCTTATGTCGCCGCGGGGGTGGCGCAGCGGTTTTCCTGTCACCTTTTCCGGGAGGCGCCCCGGTTCGGCGCCGTTCGAGGCCCCGCAGCCACGGCCCACCGGCTTCTCCAGCCCGCCGTTCGAACCGCAACAGCAATCCGCCCCCTCGCGTGCGCGATCGGCCACCGGTCGGACCGGGGTCGCGACAACGGACGTCAGGCCTGCGTGACCGCCGCAGGCCGGCTGTCTAGCCTGCGGCCGTCGGGCGCCGTCCACTCGATCCGGACCACGCCCGAGCCCGACAGCTTGACGTTGGTGGTGAAGAAGCCGTTCGGATCGCTGGTCGTCACGGTCGTGACCGTCCGGTACGCGCCGCTGGCCCCCCGCCACTGGACCTCAGCGTGCTGCGTGGTGTCGTTGGGGGCGGCGCGCAGCATCCCCCACACCAACACGCTGTCCCCTGGCTTGAAGCTGGGATCGGGGATGAAGATCGGCATCGGGTAGGAGAAGTACGACGGCTTGGAGCGGAAGTTGAGATACAGCAGGCCGGTCTGGAAGGTCGACCAGTAACCCACGCTGCCCCGCGGATAGGCAGGATCGGGCGCCGAGTCGACAAGCAGGAACTGAGCCATCGAGCGAACCCTGGGGTCCTTCCAGGCCATGTACTGAGCCTCGTCCAGATACATCGCCTGGCGAGCCGGACTGATGCCCCGAAACGGGTTGGGCGGATTGGTCTCGTACCCGTACTCGGTCAGCCAGATCGGCAGCTGGCGATGCACGCCGTAGGTGCTGAAGATCTGATCGAGCGCCGTCTCCAACCTCGAGAGATCCGACAGCGGCACGTAGTCGCGATCGCTCATCGACACGTTGGGGGCGAGGAAGAACGAGTACGGATGATGCGCCCACCCGGTGACGTCGAACAACCCCGGATGGGCCTTGACGAAGGCGCCGGGGTTTGGCTGGGCCGGGCAGTTCAGCGCCCGCGCCGCCGTACCGGTGAGCGGGTGGTGGCTCGCGTCGACGCAGTACAACGCCCGTAGGAACGGCAGCGGCGGGACCGGCGATTCGTCCTTCTTGTTCTTGCTCCCCTCGGGCGCCAGCTCGCCGATGAGGATGGTGTCGCTGGTCGGCGTATGCCCGGTGCGCACGAGCGCGCGGTAGGCGGCATCGGCGTAGGTGCGGTACAGGCGCGCCGAGTAGATGACCCGGGAGCCGTCGATCGTCTGCCATTGCGGCGCCAGCCACCCGGGCTGGTTGGGCTCGTTCCAGATCGTCCAGAAGCTGACCCTCGGGAGCTGGCCGTGACCGGCTCCGCCGGTGTCCCAGGTGCCGCTGTATCGCCTCCCCACCGCGGCCACGAACTGTCCAAACTCCGCCGCCGAGGGCTTGAAGTGGGGCGCGTACTTGGCCGCCGGCGCAGGATGTGCCATCGCCCACAGCGGGCCGGGCGCGCTGATGTTGAAGTCGACCTTGATCCCGCGGGCCGAGGCCAGCTCGACCAACCGGTCGTACGGTGCCCATTTGTCCCGCGGGTAGTCCGCCGGGTTGGTGGCGTCGAAGTGAGCCGGCGGTGTCAGCGAGGTCGCCTGGGGCGCTACCTGCACCCACTCGAGCGTCACCCGCACGCGATCGACGCCCAGCGCCTTCAGCACATTGAGCGTCTTTGCCGCCGCCGTGGGCGTCGAATAGACCAGGAACCTGTCGTCCTGGAAGATCGACTCCATCGTTCGTTGCGACGGCTGTGACGATCCCGACGAGCTGACCAGCACGACCACGACCACCACGATGGCGGCCAGCGCGAGCACGACGGCAATCGCCAGCGCCGGCCGACGGCCTCGACGCCGCCGACGCGCGCCGCCCGATACCGCTGAGGCTTGTCGAGGCACGCGCCTAGGCTGCCAGATGTCCGCGCCCGACCTCGACGGTCGTTTCCGACCGCCCCGCGAGCTACGTTGGCGGCATGTCCTCCACCGCCGAGCTCATCGCCACCGACCGCCGCCACCTGTGGCACCCCTTCACCCAGCAGCAGGGATGGTGCGACGACGGTCCGCCGCTCGTCATCGAGCGCGCCGACGCCACGACTCTCTACGACACCGACGGACAGGCCTACATCGACGGCGTGTCGTCTCTGTGGTGCAACGTCCACGGTCATCGCCACCCCGCCATCGACGCCGCGATACGCGACCAACTCGATCGCGTCGCCCACTCGACCCTGCTCGGCCTCTCCCACCCGCAGGCGGTCGCTCTGGCCGAGCGGCTGGCGGAGCTGGCGCCGGAGCCGCTGACACGGGTCTTCTACTCCGACAGCGGATCAACCGCCGTCGAGATCGCCCTGAAGATGGCGTTTCAGTGGTGGGCCCAGCGCGGTGAGGTTCAGCGGGCGGGGTTCATCTGCCTCGAGAACGCCTACCACGGCGACACCATCGGGGCGGTCTCCGTGGGCGGGATCGATCTGTTCCACTCGGTGTACCGGCCGCTGCTGTTCGACGCGTGGCTGGCGCGCGCGGGGGACGCCGATCATCTGCGTCGGTTGCTGGCCGAGCATTCCGATCGCGTCGCGGCCGTGATCATCGAACCTCTGGTCCAGGGCGCCGCCGGCATGCTGATGCAGCCCGACGGCTACCTGCGCGAGGTCCGCCGACTGTGCGACGAACACGGTGTGCTGCTCATCTGCGACGAGGTGGCCACCGGTTTCGGCCGCACCGGCACGATGTTCGCCTGCCAGCAGGAGGACATCGCACCCGACCTGCTCTGCGTCGGCAAGGGCCTGACCGGCGGCTACCTGCCGCTGGCCGCCACCCTGACCACCGAGGACATCTACGAGGGCTTCCTCGGCGCGCCGGAGGAGTTCCGGACGTTCTTCCACGGCCACACCTACACGGGTAACGCACTGGCCTGCGCGGCGGGGATCGCCACGCTCGAGACGTTCGAGCGCGAGCGCACGCTCGAGTCGCTTCAGCCCAAGATCAAGCTGCTGACGAGGCTGCTCGACCAGCGCGTGGCCCGCCTCCCCGGCGTGGTCGAGGTCCGCCAGCGCGGGTTCATGGTGGGTATCGAGCTCGTCGACGCGCCGCCCGAGGCGCGCCTCGGCCACCAGGTCACGCTCGCCGCCCGCCGGCGCGGCGCGATCATCCGCCCCCTGGGCGACGTCGTGGTGCTGATGCCACCGCTGTCGATCGCGGAGCCCGAGCTCCGGCGTCTCGTCGCGATCACCGCCTCGGCGATCGCCGAGGCGACGAGCGACCGCCTGCGCACCGCGGCTTAGATGTGTTCACCAGCCCCGCGGGGCGTTGGTGCCCGCGGGGCGGGGTGGGCTGGCGGCCTACTCCTCGTAGGGTGAGAAGTCGCGCTTCCGTGCCCCGCACACGGGGCAGAACCAGGTTTCCGGGATGTCCTCAAACGCCGTCCCGGGCGGAATCCCGCCGTCCGGGTCGCCTTCCTCCGGGTCGTAGATGAACCCGCATGATTCGCACATGTACTTCACCGGCGGGAGGGTAGCGGGGGCTCGCGCAACCGGGCGGCTCCCACGTTGACCGGCGGCCGCGGTCGTCACCTTGACCGGCGGTCGGCTCGCCCCGCATGACCTGCCATCCGGCCCGCGGTCCAAGAGCCCGCCACCACCCGCACACGATAGGGTCGCAGCCGATGAGCATCGACAGACCAGCCCCTGGCGAAGAGCTCAATCGCGGCGCCGAGACCGTCCCCCGCCCTGCCGCCACCGTGATCCTCCTGCGCGGCGGCTCGAGCGGGCTCGAGGTGTTGCTCGTGCAGCGCAACCCGGCCTCGCGGTTCATGGGCGGTGCCTGGGTGTTTCCCGGTGGCGCCGTCGACCGCCACGAGGGCCAAGGGCAGGACGCGCTGCGCGCCGCGGCCGTGCGCGAGCTGGCCGAGGAGGCGAGCATCGTCATCGCGGGCCCGCACGAGCTGGTCCCGTTCTCGCGCTGGATCACCCCCGCCGAGGTGAAGATCCGCTTCGACACGTGGTTCTTTCTCGCCTTCGCCCCCGAGGGACAGGAACCCAGGATCGACGGCAGCGAGATCGTCGACTGGCGCTGGTACACCCCGCGGGCGGCGCTCGAGGCCTCGCGCGCCGACGAGCTGTTCCTCGTCTTCCCCACGCTCAAGCACCTCGAGCAACTGTCGGCGTTCGGCTCGGCGCAGGATCTGGTCGCCCACGCCAGCGCGCGCGAGGTGCTTCCAGTTCAGCCCCGCGTCCTCGTCGAGGGAGAGACGGCGCGGATCCTGCTGCCGGGCGAAGAGGGCTACGAGAGCTGACCGCCACCCCACGTCAACGTTGTTCCCGATAATCGGGCACAACGTTGGAATCAAGTGTGCCGGGCCAGGATCGTCGCCGGTGAGCCTTACGAAACAAACCCGAATCCGCGCCCTGCGCGACCATATACTCGCGGCGTGACAGCCTCTCTGCCTCCTGATGTGCAGGCGGTCTTCGACCGCTTCATCACCACCGAGTACACGACGGTCGATGCCGCCGGGCAGCCGATCACCTGGCCGGTGACGCCCTACTACGCGACCGGCGCTCCATGCATCGACGTCACCACCGGGCTGGGCTACCCGAAGAAGGCCAACGATGCCCGCGCCAACCCGAAGGTCGCGCTGCTGTTCTCCGAGCCTCATGGCAGCGGCCTGCAATCGCCCCCGATGGTGCTCGTGCAGGGGGCGGCCCAGGTCGACGACGCCGATCTCGAGGCCAACCGCCTGCGCTACGCGCGCGAGTCGATCGAGAAGCTCCCGGCGACGGCCAAGCTCCATCCGCCCGCCCCCATCCAGAAGATGATGGGCTGGTACTACACGCGAATCTACGTCCACGTCCGACCCGAGCGAATCTACGTGTGGGACGGTGGGAACATCGCCGTCGAGCCGCACCTGTACGACACGCACATGGACGAGGTTCGCTCCGGCCACTCGGAGGAGCCCGAGAGCTTTCACGCCCACCCAGCCGGCGGCGCCACGGCGTGGGACGCCCGCATCACCGAGCTGGGGCAGCGGTATCAAACCGCCGTCCTGTCGATCGTGTGCCCCGATGGCTTTCCCTTCACCGTGCGCGTCCCGGTCAGCGTCGAGGAGGCTGCCCGCCTGATCAGGATCGACGCCGAGCCGGTGGGGGTGCCGCTCCAGCCGGGACTCGCCTGCCTGACTGCCCACGTCCACGGCGAGCAGTTCACCTGGCAGCACAACTTCCAGGTCCGCGGCGATCTTGTATCGGCTGACGGCGGGTGGGCGATCGTTCCCCACCGGCTGATCGGCGGTTTCGAGATTCCCCGCTCTCGAGTCGAGATGTTCAAGAGCAACGCCAAGAAGGTTCGCCGCTTCCGGCGAATCGCCAAGCAAGAGCTCGCCAGGCGAGGCTGATGCCGGCAGCCGCCCGCACCGGTCGCAAGCGGCTCACGGTCGCGGTCACCGGTCCCACGGGCGACATCGGGCGCTCGCTGCTCAGCGCGCTCGAACGCAGCCACGAGGTGGGCAGGATCCGGGCCATGGCCCGACGGCCGTTCGACCCCGGCGCTGCCGGCCTGAGGCGGACCGAATACCGCCAGGGCAGCGTGCTCGACCGCGATGCCGTGCGGGCCCTGTTCGCCGGCGCCGATGTGGTCGTGCATCTCGCCTTCGTGATCATGGGCAACCGCACCGAGACCCAGAGCGTCAACCTGGAGGGGTCGCGCAACGTGTTCGAGGCCGCCGTGGCAGCCGGTGCCGCGCGCCTCGTCTACGCCTCGTCGGTGGCCGCGTACGGGTTCTATGCCGAGAACCCGTCGCCGTTGACCGAGGACATCCCCCCTCGAGGGACCGACCTCTTCTACTACTCCGCCCAGAAGGCTCAACTCGAGGGCGTGCTCGATGAGGTCGTCGCGGACAGCCAGACCGAGGCCTACGTGTTCCGGCCGTGCATCGTCGCCGGACCTGACGCGCTGCTGCTGCTGCAGAACATCCCCTACGTCCAGATCTCGGACCGCATGCCCGATGTCGTCCTCCGGGCGCTCCAGCTTCTGCCCGTGCTCAAACCGGTCCTGCCCGATCCCGGGATCGAGTTTCAGCTCGTCCATCACAACGACGTGGCCAACGCGTTCCGAGCGGCGATTCTGGGCCGTGGGACTCCGGGCGTGTACAACCTCGCCGGCCCCGGCACGTTGACGATGTCCGACGTCGCTGACGCACTCGGCTGGTACAGCATCCCAGTGCCCGACTTCGCCATGGACGCCACCGCCGGCCTGGTCGCGCATCTGCCGTTCGTTCCCGCCGAGGCGCAATGGATCGAGAGCATCCGCGTGCCGGTGCTGATGGACACGAAGAAGGCCCGGCGCGAGCTGCGGTGGCGCCCGCAGCACGAGGCCGACGACATCCTCCGCGGGATGGTCGAGGGCGCGCGTTCTGAGCAGCTGATCCGCTGACCACAGCTTCGCAAGCGCCCGATCAGCATGTACGCCAACTATTTGCGTACACTAGATCGTATGCCCCGTACCGCTGTGGCCTACATCCGCCCGCCCGACGAGCTCGGCCCATCGAGCGAACTCGAGCTCGTGGCCGTCGTCACCGGCGAGTTGGCCGACGCACTGACCCTGCTCGCTGACGGGCGGGCGCAAACCCTCTTCGTCCAGCGCCTCCATGCCGTCGCCGGCTCACTGGGCGAGCTGACGCGGCTCCTGGCCTGGCTCGAGCCCTATGGCGCGGACCTGCTCTCGGTCAGGCCACAGCTGGATACCTCCACCGCGTCCGGGGCAGACGCGGTGGCGTTGCTGCGGGAGATCGACCGCTGGGGCCGCGAGCCCGAGCAGCCGCGCCGACCGCGCGGCCGGCCCGGTGTCGGTCACGAAGCGCCCGCCGTGGCCGAGCGGATCGCCAGCCTGCACGAGCAGGGGCTGAGCCTCCGCGCGATCGCCGACCGCCTCAATGCCGAGGCGATCCCCACCCTGCGCGGCGGCGCGACGTGGCGCGCCTCGAGTGTCCAGTCGGCCATCGGCTATCAGCGCCCCCGCCCGCCCGCCCCTCGGCTCCCCAGACCACCCAAGCCTCCAAAGCACCCTCGCAGCCCCGGGGCCGCAGCGACTCCACCGAGGCCCGGTCAGCCGAAGCCCCCGAAAGCCAGGCACAAGAAACCGAGGCCGGGCCCATGACGGCGGTGATCAGCAGCCTCGGCGTATTCGGTGTCTTCCTGCTCATGATCCCCGAGAGCGCCTGCATCCCCATCCCCAGCGAGGTGACCCTGCTGTTCTCGGGCTTCGCGGTCAGCCAGCACTGGATGAGCTTCCCGCTCGCGGTGCTCGCCGCGACGGCCGGGAACCTGCTCGGGTCGCTGATCGCCTACGCCGTCGGGGCCAGCCGGCTGCTCGACGCCATCCCGGGGCTCGGGACGGTCGCGGCGCGCTCGGAACGTCTGCTCGAGCGTCACGGCACGCGCGCCGTGTTCTTTGCTCGCCTGCTTCCGCTGGCGCGCACGTTCGTCTCGCTCCCGGCGGGAGCCAGACGCGTGCCGCTGACCCCGTTCATCGTCCTGACCACGCTGGGCTGTGCGATCTGGGCCGGCCTGTTCGTCCTCATCGGGCTGGCATCGGGAACGGCGTGGGCGGCAGTCAACTCCGTCCTCGGCAAGACCGTGCTCGTCGGCGCCGGCATCGGCGTGGCGTACGCGGTCATCCGCCGCCGCCGGAACCGCTCACCGGATCGCTGATTCCTCCTGGGAGATCACGTGCATGACGGCGTTGATCAACCCCAGATGCGTGAACGCCTGCGGATAGTTGCCGAGATGGCGCCCGCTGCGGGCATCGAGTTCCTCCGCGTACAGCAGCGTCGGTGACGCGTGAGCCAGCAGTCGCTCGCACAGCGTCGTGGCGCGCTTGTGCTCGCCGATCTCCGAGAGCGCGGACACGAGCCAGAACGAGCAGATCAGAAATGTGCCCTCGGATCCGTGCAGTCCGTCATCGGTCTCCTCGACCTTGTAACGGAGGACCAGGCCGTTGACGGTCAACTCGCGGGCGATGGCCATCACGGTGCTTCTGACCCGCTCGTCGTCGGGCGGCAGGAAGCGGACCAGCGGGATCAGCAAGGTCGAGGCGTCGAGCGCATCGGTGCCGTAGTGCTGACGGAACACGCCGCGCTCGCTGACGCCCTTCTCGAGGATGTCGGCCTTGATCTCCTTGGCAATCTCGCTCCACTTCGCGGCGTTCTCGCGCTCCCCGAGGGTCTCGGCCAGCCGGGAGCCGCGATCGACCGCGACCCAGCACATCAGCTTCGAAGACACGTAGTGCTGCGGCGCGCCGCGGGCTTCCCAGATGCCCTGATCGGGGTGATCCCAGACCGCGATCGCGCAGCCAACCTGGTCCCTCAGGACCGGCCACAGCCGCTGCGGGACGTGGCCGCCAACCTTGGTGTGGAGGTAGACCGAGTCGAGCACGGCGCCGAAGACGTCGTTCTGCTTCTGGCTGAAGGCGCCGTTGCCGATGCGCACCGGCTTGGACTCCTCGTAGCCCGTCATGTGTTTGAGCTCCTGCTCGCTCAGGTCACGCTCGCCACCGAGGCCGTACATGATCTGGAGCGAGCCGTCGCCGTCGCGCTCGAGGTCGGCGACGAACTGCATGAAGTCGTCGGCTTCCCAGTCGAAGCCGAGAGCGTGAAGCCCCCACAGCGTGAAGCTCGCATCGCGCATCCAGCAGTATCGGTAGTCCCAGTTGCGCTCACCGCCCGGCGTCTCGGGAAGCGAGGTCGTGGCGGCGGCCACGGTCGCCCCTGTCGGCGTGTAGGTGAGTCCCTTCAGCGTCAGCGCCGAGCGCTGCAGCTGCCGGCGCCAGCGATGGTCGGGGAAACGTCCGCCGGCCAGCCAGTCACGCCAATAGTGCGCCGTGGTGTCGATCCGCTTGATCGCGTCCTCCAGGCCGGCCGGGCCCCCGGCGTCCTGACCCCAGCTGAGGGCAACGAAACAGCGCTCCCCCTCGCTGAGTGTGTGACGCGCCCGCGCGCGGTTGCCCTCGATCCCGATGCGCATGTCGGAGGTCAGCCGGATCGTCGTGTCTTCGCCCGTCGCCTCGGCCACGCCCCAGTCATCGCCGACCTGGCGCCACTCCGCCGCGCAACGCCCGTAGTCGAATACGGGCTCGCAGGTCGCCTCGACCTGGACCTCGCCGTCGATGCACTCGACGAGCCGTACCAGCATGTGGTCGGCGTCGTGGTCCGTGGGTGGCCGAATATGCGATGTCTCGCTGACGTACTCGTCGTGCCACGGACCGATCGTCAGCCCATCGTGGACGATGATCCACCCCGACGGGGTCATCCAGCTCGTCTCCATGATCATCGTCCCGGGGACGTAGCGCACCGAGAGCGGCACCAAGGTCCCGTACGGGCCGACTCGGAAGAAGCCGGTGCGGCGGTCCAGCAGCGCCGCGAACACGCTCGGCGAGTCGAACCGAGGAATGCACATCCACTCGATGCTGCCGTCGGCGGCGACCAGCGCACCCGTGTGGCAGTCCGACAGGAAGCCGTAGTCGGCGATCGGCGGGAACGCCGAGCCGCCGCGCAGCGGCACATCGTGCGGCGGGATCGGGATGCTCGGGCTCACGCCGGCGGAGCGTATCCGCTCGTCCGGCCCTACAGGGCCGGGTTGCTTCCCGTGCCGCTACCCGGCGATCGGGCGCGGCCGGCGTCAGGCGCCGCCGTAGGTCACGATCAGGTCGGTGAGAACCCCGACCAGGAAGCCGGCGGTGACCATCAGCAGACCGAGCTCGCGATACCCGTAGCGACGCATGCCGTTCCACACCTCGCCGATCACGTACAGGATCGCGCCGCCGGCCGCGGCGTAGAAGGCCAGCTCGAGCGGCTCGCTGGTCACGCCGTAGCCGACGATCGAGCCGAGGAAGGTCGGTCCTCCGCCGATCAGACCGGCGAGGCCAAGCCACCGCCACGATGGCTTCACGTCGCCGAGCGGTCCGACGATCCCAAACCCCTCGGTCGCGTTGTGCAGCGCGAATCCGATGATCAGCACGGTGGCCAGGCTGATCTCGCCCGACCGGGCGGACACGCCGATGGCCAGGCCCTCGGCGAAGTTGTGCACGCCAATCGCCGCCGCGATCGTCAGGCCGGTCCGCAAAGCACGCCGGCGGGCCGCATCGACCTCGCGGCCAAGTGCCTCGGCCTCGGGAACGCCCAGCGCGGCGGCGTCGGCTCCCGCGCCGGCAATCGGCGGCCTGCGCCTCCCGGCGGGCCGCATCCGCTGCTCGATGAGGGCCAACCCGGCGCTGCCCGCGGCAAAGCCCACGGCCAGCAGCACGACCAGCCAGATCAGGTAGCCGAGCGACTGCTGATGGTGTTTGACCCCGTCGAGTGCGGTGTTGACGATCTCCAGGCCGTTGGACAGCACGTCGACGAAGATGAAGGCCAGGACGCCAACCGAGAACATCGCCAGCGCGACCCGCGAACGCGCGCTCAGGAGCTGCAGGCGTCCGACCGGCAGGCCGAGATAGATCGTGAAGCCGGCCAGGGCGCCGAGGACGACGGTTTGTGCGAAGGACACTGGGCTTACTAAGGATTAGGTGACCCTAAGGCCACTGCCGGCGGTGAGCCTAGCACGTTAGGCAAGCCTAAATCCCAGCAGTGTGCTCGGAGTTACCGAGATCCCGGAAGATGGACGGTTAGGTGTCTGAGTTGAGATCGGGCAGACCCAGCGTCTGCAGCCAGTGATTCACGGTGATGTTGAGCTGGGTGAACTCGCCCGTCCAGATCAGAATCCCCATGCCGATCAGCACCAGCCCGCCAACGCCGATGACGACGGGATAGTGGCGCTTCACCACGTCGAAGGCCGAGGTCGCAGTGCCGAACGCCAGGCCAGTGATCAGAAACGGCACGCCGAGGCCGGCGCAGTAGACGGCCAGCAGCGCCGCCCCGTGCCAGGCCGAGCCGGAGGCGCCGGTGGCGGTGACGATCGCCCCGAGTGTGGGTCCGGTGCACGGCGTCCAGGCAAGGGCGAAGGCGGCGCCGGCGATCACCGGACCGCCCTTTCCGGCCCGCTGCATGAGCGCGTCGACGTGCCATTGCCGGTTCAGGCGCGGGATGAACGGGGCCAGCACGAACAGCAGGCCCATGACGATGATGATCGCGCCCGACACCTTGAGTGCCGCCGGCCCGGTCAGGGCGCCGTGCAGGGCCTGCTGTCCCAGCAAGCCGAGCGCGATGAAGATCGCCGAAAAGCTGGCCACGAAGGCCAGGCTGGGCAGCAGCACGCGCGAGGGCCGAATCTCGGTAGGCCCAACCCCGGCCACGGCCGAGATATAGCCGGGCACGAGCGGTAGCACGCACGGGGACAGGAATGAGATCAGCCCCGCGCCGAACGCCACCGGAATACCAATCCCCGACGCAGGATCCATCGTCTTCACAACCAGGGTACTCGGTCCGACGTGTTGCTCGCCGCGCTGTAAGTGTGTAGTTTCGAAAACGCGGTTACTTTCGACGCGGACACCCGTTAGAGTGAGTTGACAGGGTTTTCGTGGAAGCCTCCGCACTCCCAGCACCGGCAGGACTGGCGCGGGCTCGACTATCGCTCGGGGCGCCGCTACTGCGCCTACGCTCGGACGAGCAGCTGGTGTCGCAGTTCCGGGCCGGCAACGACGAGGCGTTCCGGGTCATTTACGAGCGCTATCGGCATCGCCTGTTCGCCTACGCCCGCCAGATGCTGCCCGGACCCCGACAGGACGCCGAGGACACGCTGCAGGACATCTTCGTTCGCGCCTATTCGGGTTTGCAGGCCAACGACGAGCCGGTGGCACTGCGGGCATGGCTGTACCGGATCGCTCACAACCGGTGCATCGACGAGCTGCGGCGACCCGCCCCGCCGGCGCCCGAGGTCCTGGAGATCGTGCGCCCGCCGGCGGCCGACCCCATCGCTGAGGCCGAGCAGCGCGAGTCCCTGCGCCGCCTCGTGGAAGATGTGCGGCGGCTCCCCGATCAGCAACGCTCGGCCCTGCTAATGCGCGAGCTTGGCGGCATGACCTACGGCGAGGTATCGGATGCGCTCGCGGTATCGAGTGCCGCGGTCAAGTCACTGCTCGTGCGGGCGCGGGTCAGCCTGGCCCAGGCCGCAGAGGCCCGCGACACGGCTTGCTCGGAGATCCGCGAGGAGCTGGTCGTGGCCCACGATCGCGGCGTGCGGCCCGGTGGCACGGCACGGCGTCACATTCGCGACTGCGCCGGGTGCACCGACTTCCGCGCCGAACTCCGTGGCACAAGCCGCCAGTTCGCGGCGCTGGTGCCGGCCCTCGGCCCTCTCGCCATCGTCGCCAACCTACTCGGCATCGGCAGCAGCGCGAGTGGCGGTGCGGCGGCTTCGGGAGGCGCGGCGGCATCCGGTGGCGCGGCCGCGGGAGGCGGGGCAGCGGCGGTGGGAAGCGGGAGCGCCGCCTCCGTGGGACTGCTGGCGTCGGGCGCCGGACACGTCGCGACCTTGCTCGCTGCAGCCGTGGTGACCGCCGGGGGTGCGGTGGAGATCCAGCACACGATCGCCCAGCGGGCGGCACATCATCGAAGCCATCGCGCCCACGCCACGACAGCACCGGCGGGCAGGACCTCCGATCCGGTCGCGGCGACCGCATCGAGCCACGCGACCGAAAGCGACGGGGCGACGACGCTGCCTGCGGCCGCCAGCGCGCCCACCGCGGCACCAGCTCGCGCCGCGCACGGCGCCAGCCGTCCCGCGGCCGCTGTGACCGCGGCGCCCGCGGCGGCGACGATTCGGCCCACCGGCTACGGAGGCATGACACCGCCCACCGGTCAGACGCCACCGCTGAGCACCGGGACGCCCAACGGCACGGTGCCCACCAGCGCCACCACACCGGTGAGCCCAACCGACGGAACCGGCGACCCGACCACTCCGCCGACCACCGGCAGTGATCCGACCACGCCCCTGCCGAGCACCGGATCCGATCCCGGCACCACCGTGCCGACGACGTCAACCGGGACCGACGGCACGCCGGTTACGCCCGCCGGTCCGCCACCCAGCGGCACCGTGACTGGGGATACGGCGCCCGTGCCGTCCACCGGCACCTCGGGAACCCCGGCCGCGGGCTGACGGGACGATCGACCGCTACCTGGAGAGACTCGATCACGAAGAGGTGGTCGTCCGCCGCGGGCGTCGTTCGGGCCTCTACACGATCATCGCGATCCATTCGACCACCCTCGGTCCCGCCCTGGGCGGCTGTCGCATGTGGACATATGACGATTCGCGCCTGGCCCTCCGCGACGCGCTGCGCCTGTCGCGCGCGATGACGTTCAAGGCCGCGGTGGCGGACCTGCATCTGGGCGGCGGCAAGGGCGTGATCATGGTGCCGCCCCATATCGCCTCCGAGCGTCGCCACGCCGCGCTGCTCGACTTCGCCGATTCTGTCGACTCCCTCGGTGGTCGCTACATCAGCGCCGAGGATGTCGGTACCTCGAGCCGGGACATGAGCGTGATCGCGCAGCGGACCCCGCACGTGGTCGGTCTGGCCCGCAGCCGCGGCGGGTCGGGCGACCCGAGCCCATTCACGGCGCTGGGTGTTGAATCGGCGATCCGGGCCTGCTGCGAGCGGGTGTTCGGATCGGGGTCGTTCCGGGGGAGGACCCTCTCGGTGATCGGGCTCGGCCACGTCGGATCACGCGTGGCCAAGCGGTGCGCGCGGACCGGTGCGCAGCTGCTGCTGGCCGACCTCGACCGGGGCAAGCGTGCCCTGGCCACGCAGCTCGGTGCGCGCTGGACCACGCCGGAGAAGGCCCTCACGGCCGAAGTCGACGTGGTCGTGCCTTGTGCCCTGGGCGGACTGCTCGACGATGACTCGGTCCACCGGCTGCGCTGCAAAATCGTGGCCGGAGCGGCCAACAACCAGCTCGCCGACGACCGGATCGCGGATCTACTGGCCGCGCGCGGGATCCTCTGGGCGCCCGATTTCGTGGTCAACGCCGGTGGCATCATCAACATCGCCGAGGAGCTCGGCGAGTACAGCAGCGCGGCGGCCCGCCGGCGCGTACGGGGGATCGTGGAAACGCTCCGGCGGATCTTCGACAACGCGGAGGCCATGCAGGCCACGCCGCTCACCGCCGCGATGGAGCTGGCTCGCCGGCGGCTGGTCGCTCCGGACTAATGCCGCGAGTCAGTAGAGCCGCGGCGCTGGGCGCTCGACGCCTTCCGGGAGCCGCCCCTCGTCGGCGAGCTTGTCGAGGTGGGCCGCGAGCGTGACCGCGGCAGCCGGACGAAGCGCGGCCGGCGCGTCGTCCCACACCGCGTCGAGCAGCTCCTGCACGCTTCGCCGCCCCGCGGCCAGGGCCTCGACGAGCCTCCGCTCGCGGTCCAGGCGGTGGGCGATGTACTGATCCAGCTTGGCCTGCGGATCGGCGACCGGTGGACCGTGGCCGGGGGCGAGGATCTCGGGCCTGCGCCGGCGCAGCTTCTCGAGTCCGGCCAGGTAGCCCGCCAGCGCGCCCGGATCGGAGGAAATGAAGACGCTGCCCTCGCCGAGCACGGCATCGCCGGTCAGGGCGGCGCTGCCGATCGCGTAGGCCAGATGATCGGGCGCGTGTCCGGGCGTGCTCAGCGCCAGAAGCGGCCCGAAGCGCCCGCCATCGCTGAGGCGCACATCCGGCATACCGCGGGCCGCGGCCAGCTCGGCGTCTGGAAACCGCTGGCGGATGGCCGGCATCGCCTCCGCATGATCGGCATGGTCGTGAGTGAGAGCGATTCCGGCCAGTCCGCCGCGGCTATCGAGTTCACGGCATAGCGCGTCGAGGTGGTCGTCGAGCGCGGGACCTGGATCGACCAGCCAGGCCGGGTCGCGTCCGACGATCCACGAGTTCGTACCCGAGAGCGTGAACCAACCGGGGTTATCCGCCCGGATGCCGACGATGTCGTGGCCAGCCAGTTCGATCCGCGTCATTCCCGCAGCATGACAGCGCGCCGCTTGTCGGCGTACATCGCCCGGTCCGCCGCGGCGAGGGCGCGCGCCAGCGGCGCGTCAGCCGCGAAAACCGCCGCCCCGATCGAGGCGCCGACCTCCAGCGTGGCTCCGTCGGGCAGCAGCAGCGGCGTCGCAAAGGCGACGTGCAGCTTGTCGGCCACCGCATCGGCGGCGTCCGGCTCGGTGGGGTCGGACAGCAGCACGGCGAACTCATCGCCGCCCAGCCGGGCGACCGTGTCGGAGTGGCGAACGGTGGCGCGCAGCCGGTCGGCGAACGCACACAGCACCTGGTCGCCGCGGCCGTGGCCGTGCGTGTCGTTGACGGCCTTGAAGTTGTCGAGGTCTATGAGCAGCAGCACGCCCTCGGCATCCGTGCGCTCGCAGCGACGCGCGGCGGCATCGAGAAGCTCGAAGAACAGCAACCGGTTGGCCAGCCCGGTAAGCGGGTCGTGCAGCGCGCGATGCGACTCGCGGATCCGGTGGGCGCGCTCGCGGCCGAGCAGCGCCATCACGCCGATCACGCCGGCCAGCAGCACGACGGCGGCCGCCGGAGCATCGTTGCCGATCACCGCCGCCGCCAGCCCCACAGGCGTGAGCAGGATGTCGATCGTCAGCGGCAGCAGCACCGTCGCGGGATCCGACACCGGATCGCTGTGCAACGCCCGCCGCGCCGCCCCGACCAGTGTGTCGGCGACGAACTCAGCCCCGAATGCGCACACGTAGAGCGGCCAGTGCGACCAGCTGGCCGGCCCGGGGGCGAGCACGGCGAGGACGACCGTCGGCGCCATGGCGAACCAGCTGTCGGCGACCGCCGTCGTGAGGTAGGCGAGCGAGCGGTTTCGGACCAGGCTCGAGACGACCATGCTCGCAAGGGCGACCACGGGCACGACATTGAGCGGAAAGGCAAACAGCATCAGCACGAAGGCGGGCTGCAGCGTGCTGGCGTAGCCGAGTGTCTGCAGCCCGTCCGCTGAGCCGACGGTGAGTGGAAGCTTCACCTGGTCGGCGGCCACGAAGGCCAGCACCGCGGCCACGGCCAGCGCCGGCTCCAGCGGATGGCCGCCGGGGATGATCACCAGCGCCAGCGCGGACACGACCAGGCAAGGAACCCACGTCATCGCCGGCTCCCGCGGTAGCGGCGCCGGCGCCTCGGCCACCGGGCGTATTCGGGCGCCCGCATAGTCCTCCGGCGGGCGGAGGGGTTGCCTGGCGTGGGCTGTCGTCCCCGTGCTCATAGCAGCCCTTATGGGCTCTATCGGGCAGCGAGGGCCCGAACTTGAGTTCGGGCATGGGGAGTGCTTGCGCTCCCCAGGACCTGCACCGGCACGCCGTATTTGGGCGCGAGCGTGACCCCGCGCAGGACGACGGGGTCGGAGCGCTCGTGGACCGGCGCCAGCTCGGCACGGGGCACCACGGTGCGCAGCACCTCGGCCATCTCCGCCTGCGCCAGGGCGGCGCCGATGCAGCGCCTAATGCCGCCGCCGAACGGCAGCCACGAGTAGGACTCGACCCCGTCCTCGAGGAAACGCTCCGGGCGGAACTCGAGCGCCCGCTGGTAGAGGTCCTCGCGGAAGTGGACGAGCGCGATGGCCGGATAGACCTTGACGGCGGCCGGCAGCTCCCATCCCGCCACCGTGCGCGGCGCCACCAGCGTGCGCTCGGCAGCGTCGATGACCGGTCGCAGCCGGAGCGTCTCCTTGACCACAGCGTCGAGGTAACCGTCGTCACCGCTCTCGAGCTCGGAGCGCAGTCGGTCCAGTACGTGACGGTGGCGGAGCAGCAGCTCGAACGCGAAGGCCAGCCCGGTCGCCGTGGTCTCGTGGCCGGCACCGAGCAACGTGAACAGCTCGTCACGCAGTTCGGCGTCGGTCATTGCCTCGCCGTACTCGTCGCGGGCTCGCAACAGCAGCGAAAGCACGTCGGACCGCTCGTCGAGGTCGGGTGCGTCACGCCGCTGCCGGATCTCCTCGAACAACATCTCGTCGGCCGCGCGCAGGCGCCGCGCGAACTGCCCACCCGGGCTGCGTGGTCCGAGGTCGATGCGCGAGATGGGCGCAATCAGGAGAACCGGGTTGCTGTCGATCACGGCGATCAATCGCTCACGCAGGGCCGCCACCCTCTCGGGTTGGGTGACGCCGAAAACCGCCCGGCAAATGACCTCGAAGGTCAGCGCCCGCATTCGCTCGCGGAGCACCAGCCGACGCCCAGGCCACCAGCCGGCGATCTCGCGCCCGGCCACCTCGCGGATCACGGCGCGGAAGGCCGAGACCGGCGAGCCCTGGAACGGCGGCAGCAGCAGCTTGCGCTGGCGGATGTGTGCGGGGCCGTCGAGGATCAGCACCGAGCGCGGACCCAAGAGCGGCTCCATGAACGAGTTGGCTTCTCCGGCCCGCAGACCCGACTGATCGCCCGTGAACAGCTGACGAATAGCGTCCGGATCAGCGACATAGACGCCGGTCCCGAACCCGCTGAACCGCACCGTGAACACGTCGCCATAACGCTGGTGCCACTCGCGCAGCAGCTGGAGGGGCCGGCGGGTGAAGCGCACCGTGGTCAGCAGGCCAGGCGCACGCGGTCCTGGCGGAAGCGCCATGGCCTCAGTCTACGAGGTCGGGGCGGGACTCTGAGCGGGCGACGCGAACCCCTGACGCGCGCGCTCGACCGGCGCTCGCGTGTCGCACCCGTCGACGTGGTCATTGACCAGGCCCATGGCCTGCATGAACGCGTACACCGTGGTCGGACCGACGAAGCGCCACCCGCGCCGCTTGAGATCCTTGGCCAGCGCCTTCGACTCTGGCGTGGTGGCCAGCTCGGCCAGGCCGGCGCGATCGAGCTTGCCCTTGCGCTCGGGTTCGAACCGCCAGACGTGGCGGGCCAGCGAGCCCTCCGCCTCGACGAGCTCGACGGCCCTCTGTGCGTTGTTGATCACCGCCTCGATCTTGCCGCGGTGGCGGACGATCCCGGCGTCGCCCAGCAGACGCTCGACGTCGCGTTGGCCGAACCGCGCGAGGCGCTCGAAGTCGAAGCCGGCAAATGCCCGCCGGAAGGCGTCGCGCTTGCGCAGGATCGTCAGCCAGGACAGCCCGGCCTGGAATCCCTCGAGGCTCAGCTTCTCGAACAGTCGGATGTCGTCGGAGACCGGGAAGCCCCACTCGGAGTCGTGATAGGCCCGGTACTCCTCGGTCGAGTCTCCCCACCAGCAGCGTGTCCTGCCGTCCTCCCCGATCACGAGCCCATCCTGCGTCATCTCACCAACCTACTGGTTGGTGCGTTAATCACGAGTCCATGCCCGATCCCAACCGCGTCACTCCGTACGGAGACATCGAGGCGTTCGCGCTGCGTGGCGCCTTCACCGGCAACCGCGGGATCCTCCACTCGGGTCGCCGCATCGTGCGCTTTCACCAGCACAACCTGTGGATCACGTGCGCGCTGAGGTTCAGGGACCGCTGGCGCGAGCAGTGGCTGCCCCACCGGTTCACCTGGCTGTACTTCTACGACGAGGCGGTGTCGTTCGCCGCCGGCCATCGCCCGTGCGCCGAGTGCCGATGGGCCAGCTACCAGGTCTACCGGACCGCCTGGGCGGACGCGCTCGGCGGCACCAAGCCGTCGGCCCAGGAGATGAACCGCAAGCTTCACGGCGAGCGGATCGTGCGTGGCACGCACCGTCGCCGCTTTCACGCTCGGCCGGCTTCCGAGCTGCCCGATGGCGCGTTCATCGACCTCGACGGCGCGCCGTTTGTGATCGTCGGCGACGAGGCCATCGAGTGGACTCGCGAGGGGTATCGAACGCGGCGGCCGCGCCCGTATGGGCGTGTTCTGGCCATCACGCCGCCTTCGAGCCTCGCCGCGCTGAGGGCCGGGTATCCGGTGCAGATCGATCCGTCGGCGCGGCCGGACTCGACAACCTCGTGATCTACGCAGCGACGCGAGCCGGCTCGATCCTGGCCGGCACGTGCTTGTGCCACGGGGTGCCGGCAAATTGATCGCGCCACTCGGAGGACGTGAGCGAGTTGGGCGCCACTCCGGCGACGATCGTCTCGCCGTCAGAGCCTGTGTAGTCGAGTCCGAATCCGTTGGGCGCACGCTCTCCATCACCCAACCCGCAACTGGAAGAGCCGCTACCCCGAGGCGGTCGTCGTGATGTACGTCAACACCTCGGCCGAGGTCAAGGCACAGACCGATTACTGCTGCACCTCAGCCAACGCCGTCGAGGTGGTCGAGCGGGTGCGCGCCGAGCACGGCGAGGACGTCGAGATCCTCTTCGGTCCGGACATGTGGCTGGGCACCTATGTCGAGGACGGCGGCGTCCACATCCTCGGCACCGGAGGAATGCTCAACTACGTCCGCGAGCACCCCGACGGCGACTTCATTGTCGCCACCGAGACGGGCATGCTGCACCCGCTGCGCAAAGCCGCGCCGCGGGCGCGACTGACCGCAGTCAACCCGAAAGCCGTGTGCAAGTACATGAAGATGATCACGTTGCCCAAGCTGCGCGACTCACTGCGCCAGGGCAAGTACGAGGTCAAGGTGCCCGCCGACATCGCCGCGCCCGCCCGCATCCCGATCGAGCGCATGGTCGCGATCGGCTGACCGGCGCAACCGCCGTTTACGTGAGGCACACGCCACCTGGACGCTCATCCCTGACGACGCCAAGCGGCTTGCTCGCCGACCGGCTCGTCGCCGCGACCCGCTGGGCGAGGAGCGAGCCGGGGCTCGCCGAGCTCGCGGTCGGCTACTTCGGAGCCAGCACCGGTGCCGGCGCCGCGCTGTCGGCCGCTGCGGAGCTTGGCCAGGAGATCGGCGCGGTCGTCGCACGCGGCGGCCGGCCAGACGTGGCGGCCGCGCGACTGCCCCAGGTCCGAGCGCAGGTGCTGTTGATCGTCGGCGGTCGCGACGGGATCGTGATCGAGCTGAACCGCGAGGCGCGGAGCCTGCTGCGAGCACCGTCGGAGCTCGCGATCATTCCGGGCGCCACCCACCTGTTCGAGGAGCCTGGAGCGCTGGAGGAGGTCTCACGGCTTGTCGGCGAGTGGCAACCGTCTGCACGGCAACTTCGATCACCCTGGTGTCGGCGTCTGGCGCTCATCAGGTTGGTGCTCATCGCGTCGAGATCCTGGACCACTGGCTGGATTAGGACGACCTCCGTTCCGGACGCCCGGACGCGCTTTGCCTCGGTGCCGAGTCGCCGTCCGGATGCCTCGCGCAGCACCGCGGCGGCACGCTCGCCACGCGTTCTTGGTTGCGGTGCGTGGAGCGAGGAGGTCGGGTTCAGGCAGATCACGAGATCGAGCCCCAGCCCGGCGAGCACGTCGAGTCGACGTAGCAGCGCCCCGCGATTTCGACCGGCCGGTAGAAACCGGGGATCGCGCAGGAGGCGACGACCGCATCGGCGAACGACGCCGGTGCTGCATCGTCTCGTCCGAACGCCACCCGACGTCCGGTGTCGTGGTCGCAGGCCATGATCCAGAGGTTCGGGTGCGCCGGCCACTCGTCACCGGCGATGCCTCGGATGGTCTGCCTGAGCGGTTCGGAGGAGACCATGCCTCGAGGAAGCCAAGCGGCGAGGGCCGCGGCCGGCGAGTAGCGGTTCGGACGGGCCAGCGATGCGAGCGCCAGCCGCCACATCCGTAGCTAAGTGCCGTCGGCGGCAAGGGGGGCGAGCTCTCTGGGCGCGCACCGCAGCGAGCGCGGGACCGAAGTTTTCCATCTGCATGTCCTGAATGCCAATGGCGGCGGGCCACGAAACATCCTTAACCTGATCCCGGCTAGCGAACGTCGAGCCGTCGAAACGTGGTGCTGGCGGCCATCGCGCCGGCCATCGCCACACCGAGCAGGACCGCGAATGATTCCGGCCCGGCGCCGTTGGTGAGCTGCTGGTCTCCGACCGCCCAGTAGAACAGCGACACAAACCGCAGAGAGTGGATCCAGTGCACGACCGGGGCGAGCGAGCTGATCAGATAGCAGAGTGCCGCGAGTGCGCTGGTGACTCCGATGGCGGTGCCGCGGCTGCCGGTTGCCGCACCGACTGCCAGCGCAATCAGGCCGAGGTCGACCCCGAGGAGGAGCACGGCGAGGGTGGTGGTGGCAACGCGCCACGGATCGAGGGTCACCTGGAACGCTCTGCCGAGATATACGCAGGCGGCGACAGTGACGGCCAGGATGAGCGCCTGAACGATCATCGTCGCGACCTTTCCGGCGAGGATCCGTCGCCGGTCGAGCGGCAGGACGACGAGAAGTCCGAGCGTGCCGTCCTCGCTTTGGCCGGCGATCGCACCGGCGCCGTAGCCGATCGTGAGTAGCAGCATGATCAGCGGCAGGAAGTTGGCGTAGGCATTGACGTTGATCCAGCCTCCTGGTGATGTGAGCGTGCCGGTCGCGCCGAACAGCGCAGCCAGCGGTGAGTTACCTTGGGTGAGCTTGTTGAGCTCGGTGGAGTGCTTGAAGGACGGGTAGAGCACGACAATCACGAGCATGTAGAGCGCCATTCCGATCGCGTACCAGAGCGTCGAGCGCCGCCGGTTGTAGAGGTCGTAGCGGGCGATCTCAGCACTCATCGCCGGCTCCGTTCTCGCGGTAGTAGCTAAGGAACAACTCGTCGAGGTCGGCGTGACGGGAAATCACGTCGGTCGGGTTGTGGTCGGCGATCACCCGCAGCAGTTCCGCCAAGTGTCCAGTGGCCTGCAGTGTGATCCGATCCCCCTCGGCCGTGACCCGCTGCACGCCCTCGAGCGATTCGAATACGACCGCCGGCACCGGCTGGGCGAATCGCAGCTCGATCGTCTGTGGCGCCTGGCGACGCAAGGCCTCGACGGCGTCGGTGACCACCAGCCGCCCGGCACGGATGATCCCGACCCGATCGGCCACGCGCTGGACCTCGTCGAGTTCGTGTGAGGACAGGAATACGGTGCGGCCCTCGGCGGTCGTCTCCCGCAGCAGGCGGTGAAACTCGTTCTGCATCAGCGGATCCAGGCCGGCGGTGGGCTCGTCGAGCACGAGCAGCTCGGGGCGGTGCATGAATGCGAGCACGATCCCGAGCTTCTGGCGGTTGCCCTTCGACAGCTCGTGAACCTGGCGGTCCAGAATCACTCCGAACCGCTCGATCAGCTGGTCGCGTAACTGCTTGTCCAC
This sequence comes from uncultured Solirubrobacterales bacterium, assembly GCA_963796885.1. Classification (GTDB taxonomy): domain Bacteria; phylum Actinomycetota; class Thermoleophilia; order Solirubrobacterales; family Solirubrobacteraceae; genus Palsa-465. The sequence continues at coordinate 52,846 of CAWCNP010000009.1, read as the reverse complement.
ATCGCCGCGGGCACGGGCGAACCAGTTGAGCACGCGCCGGCCGGTCATCTGCGGGTGCAGCTCGAATTCGCCGGGCAAATACCCGCAGCGACCGTGGATCGCGACGCTATCAGCGTGGCTGTCTAGCCCGAACACGCGGGCGCTGCCAGCGGTCGGCCGATGAAGCGCGAGCAGCAGCCGGATCGTGGTCGTCTTACCCGCTCCGTTCGGCCCCAGGAAGCCGAACACTTGGCCGGAGTCGACGCACAGATCAAGGCGGTCGACCGCGAGCGTCGCTCCAAACGACTTCGTCAACCCGAGCGTCTCCAGGGCGGCGGTCATGGCTTGACCGTCTTGCTTACCAGATCCGGAATCGTGTTGCCGGGCCGAGGTCCTCGGGCAAGGTCGTTCGCGACCGCTGCGGCCGAGGGGATGAAAGGTTTATGGCGTGACGTCTATGTCGTTGTTGACCTTTCTCACTCCAGGCGCTGAAGCCGCCGCGCGCTCAGCGGTGCGCCACTCGGCGAGGGAGTGCACGTGGCCTTGGAGGTGTACGGTGCCGCTTCTGACGGATACTCCGATCGATCGCGCGTCGAGGTCAGCCATCCTTCCGATCGCTTCGTGTACGCGCTCCTCGACGACCCGCCCGCTTGCCTTTACGCGGGGCTTGATCGTGATCTCGTTGTTGACGGCGTAGACGCCGCGAACGAGCTCGATTGGCCGCTCCGCGGCGTCGCGCTGGTAGCTCCACTCGACCGCGCCACGGAGGGTGACGTGGCCGTTTCTGACCTCGACTTTGACCGTGTCGGGCAGGCTCGTGTTCGCCTGCAGCTGCCTTGAGATTGTCTCGGCGATCTCCGCGTCGCTGCTGACGCTCGCGTCGGCTAGCTTGACCTCGGTCTCATCGGCGACCGCACGGACGCCGTAGATCCGCTCGGCCGCCCTGACCGCGGCCACGCGCTCGGCGTAGGAGGAGACACGTCCGGTGAGCACGACCGCACCGTCCTTGGCCGAGACCGCGATGTGAGCGGCGCTCACCTCCGGATCCCACTCGAGCTCGCGCATGACCGCGTCCTCGATCGTCTTGTCTGTGGTTCCTGGCTTCATATCGACCTCCTAAGCATGGTCTTGTCCGCACCGGGATTTTCGATGATGCGAACTGCCGCTTGCTCGACGCGCGCCGTATCGTCGCAATAGGGCTTCGCCGAGGATCGCAGCGCCGAGTAGCGCACCGAGCACGCCCAGTTGGGTGGGTATGTGGGTGGCGGCGTAGGTGATCAGAGCAGCGAGCGAGGCGATGCAGGCGATCGCTCCGGCCAGGGCGGCGATCGTCATCCGGCGGGTGTGCTTGAGTAGGCGGATAGTTGCCAGGTTGACGGCGCAGAAGATGATCAGGAACCCGGCGGAGCCCATCAGGCTGATGCCCTCGATGTTGACGGTGTTGACGATCACGAGCGTCCCGAGCGCGGTGGCGAGCAGGCCGCCGATCGGCCGATCCCATATCGGTCGGCCCAGCCGCTCGGGAAGCTCTCCATGACGGGCCATGAGAAAGGTGAACTTGGCGGCGCCATAGAGGGTCGCGTTGATCGCGCTGGCGGTCGAGACCACCGCTGCAACCGCGATCAGCTTGAAGCCGGCCGAACCCAGAAACGGCTGTGCGGCAGCCGCGAGCGCATAGTCACGCTCGGCCGCGATCCGTCCGGGCGCGAGGTTGCCCACGGCGACGAACGCGACCAGCACGTAGAGACAGATCACGCTGCCGATCGCGATTAGGTAGGCACGCGGCAGAGAGCGCTCCGCGTCCCGGGCGTCCTCGGCCGCGTTGGCGATCAGCTCAAACCCCTCGTAGGCCAGGAAGATCAGCGTCCCCGCGTAGACGATCGCCGCGAGCGAGGGAAACGCCGACGGCGAGACCTGAGCGATGCGCACGAACGCCAGCCCGCCCAGGCAGAACACCACTAATACGGCGAGCTTGAAGTACACAAGCAACGACTCGGCGCGCCCCACGATGCCCGCACCGGCCAGGTTCAGCGCCGAGAAGCCCACCACCACCAGGCTCGCGAGGATGCGACGCCAACTCCCGTTCGGGTCCAGGCCGAGCAGCGCGGCCAGATAGGCACCGAACGCCACCGCGTAAAGCCCCAGCATCACGAAATAGCTCAACCACAGCAGCAGATTCAGCGGGCCGGCGACACCGACGCCGAAGGCACGATCCAGAAACGTCGCCGTCCCACCCCGACTGCGGATCGCTACCGAGAGACGCGCATAGGAGAGCCCGGTCAGCGCCGCCACAACCCCGCCGACGACAAACGACACATACGCCCCCGCGCCGGCCACCTGCACGGTCAGCCCCAACACCGAAAAAATGCCGCCACCGACCATCCCGCCGATACCGATCGCAACGAGCGACCAGACGCCAAGCGACCCCGCGCCACGCTCCTCGACGTTCACAGTCCCGTATCTCACACCTTTCGCCAGCGGCCCGGACTGAGAACACAGGCGAGGGTGTGTTCGACGTGATGGACGACTGCCGGTGCGACCTGCAGAAACGCGAGCTCAGGCAACAGCGCCCGCCCGTGCGGTGAAGGCGAGCGAGAACTGCCAGAGCAGGGCGCACCTCACGCCGGGCCGAGAAGGACCCCATCGCGTAGCTGAACGTGTGATCGGCCACGTGTGCTCGTTCGGGGTGACGCCGTGCACGATCCCGAGCACGAACGCCGCCACCGGGCGAGGCCGACCGGCGGCACGTGCGAGATGCCGACCACCGACAGGAAAGGGGACGGTCAGACTCATGGCCGCACAGCACACTAACGACGGCGCCCGTACACAACATCGGCCGTTTGGACCCATACAACTGATTAGCTGTCTGCTTGGAGGATATTCACGCCACAGGCGAAACCGAGACACCAAAATGGGGTGACAACCAAGACTTTCGAACGTGGCGTGACCGAGCGCTCGCACGAGCTGCCGGGCGGATCGCGTGACCTGCTTCGTCGGCGCTCACCCCCGCTGCGCGACTGGTCACGGTGTCGCTGGAGCTGCCGGTGCAGACGATCGTCAGCGTCCGCGCGGTGATCGAGGCCGGTTAGCATGGATCCAACAATGAGCAGTGCGAGCTGGGACCGCCGCTACGCCGGCCGTGAGCTGATCTGGACGGCCGAGCCGAATCGCTTCCTCGTCGCCGAGACCGAGGCGCTCGTGCCCGGACGAGCGATCGACCTCGGATGCGGAGAGGGACGCAACGCGATCTGGCTCGTTGGGCGGGGCTGGCAGGCGGTCGGGGTTGATTTCTCCGAGGTTGGCGTGCAGAAGGCGCGCGAGCTCGCCGCTGCGTGCGGCGTGAGCGTGGATTGGGTCGTCGCCGATCTGCTCGGTTACCGCCCCGAGCCGCGAGCGTTTGACCTCGTGATGGTCTTCTATCTCCAGGTACCGGCCGCCGAGCGTCGGCCGATCCTGCGAGCGGCCGTCGACGCGGTCGCGCCGGGCGGCACGTTCCTGCTCGTCGCGCATGACAGCAGCAACCTCCAGCACGGGTACGGCGGCCCGCAGAGCCCGGCCGTGCTCTACACGGCGAGCGAGGTCGCTGCAGACATCGACGGAGGTGGGCTGCAGATCGAGCGTGCCGAGCGCGTTGAGCGCCCAGTAGAGACACCCGGGGGAGAGCGGGTCGCGCTGGACGCGCTGGTGCGCGCCCGCCGCTCCACCTGAAAGATGATGGACCGCTTCTCGATACGCGTCGGATCGCTCGACGGCTCCCCGACGTTGTCGCGATCTGGGGGACGCTCGCGCACCGGCGGTGGGCGCTCGCCGAAGGGGTAACCGATGCGGAGCTGGCCGCACTCGAGCGCCAAGACCCTCGACAGTTCGACAGGCGCACCTGGGCCGCGGTCGCGTGGGCCGATGCCCGCGCCCGCGCGGACCTTGGGCTGGTTCCGGTGGAGTTCGAGGACGAGCTCGCGCGCTACTACAGTGCGCGGGAGCGCGATGACTTGGACCTCGTCACGACGGTGATGACCATCGCCAACCGCTCTGCCAACACCTTCGACGCACTGCTCGCACGGCTAAGCGGCCGTCCGGTTTCCGGAAGCCGCCTGCTTGATGAACTCCTGATCGGCACCGCTGTAGCGCTGTCGGTCCCGCCGGTGGCTGCGTACGTTGCGCTCGCGCGCCGCCAGTCCGTGGGCTGACCGAATCGCCCCCCGCCGGCACCATAGAAGCTGCATGTTCCATTCCGACCGTCCATCACTACTACCTGTTCGCGCGGCCGTTGTCGATCCTGAGCCGGCAGGAGCCCGGGGACGTACGCTCTTCGCCGACAGCTGCTCATTCGAGGCTGCTGTCGCATGTCTGGTGCTCTGCGCCGTGACCGACCACGACCGCGCCCTGGCAACGGCTCGCGGACGAGCAATAGCGCGAACTGGCGCCGACCACGCGCATGCTCCGGACGACGCCCAGCAATCTCATCGCGGTCGCGAGATTGCCGCGCCCGACGATCCGGAAGTCTGCGGCCTCGCCCCGGAGCGGGTTATGGCCGCAGGCCAGCGCTAGCTGGAATCACCGGCGGCTGGCACCTGCGGCCATCGGCATCACCGAAAGCCCCTGCAAGCGCGGCACCGCGGAGTAGCGCGATGTCTCGCTCGGCAGCATATCTACCGTGGCCAACCAGGCGCCGAGGTCCGCGGCAGTCCTCATGTCACTATCGTGACCAAAATCGCGATCGCCGCGATCAGTGCCGTCGCCGCCGTCAACTTGGCGAACGCGTCCGTTTGTGGATGTTGGGGCATCCCGGGCTCGCGACGGTCACGGTAGATGATCTGCCCGTGGCGCCACGTGAGCGCGGACAACGTCGCCATCGCGATCGCCATGACGACGCCGAGCCACGCGAGATGACCGACGAACGCGGCGCGCGCGATCAATACGCCGCTCGCGGCCATGGTCAGCGCTGACCGTGTCCACGCCAGGGAGGTGCGCTCGCGCGCCATGCCCGGATCGTCGGTATCGGGCGTCGGCCGCGAGGGGTCATGATTTGACCGAGATCCGACGGGATTCAGTGCGCCAACCGGTCGACGATGGCCAGGATCCCGCCGACCACGGCGATGACCGCGATGCCGCCGGTCAGCACACGCGGCATCCACGAGTAGCGCAGCGGTTGCCGCAGGCGCATCGCCCGTTCGCTGTCCTCCCAGTGCAGGTAGCTCGCAAGCGCGAACGCGGCGCCGAGCACGATCAGCGGCACCGCGATGATCAGCCGCAGCCCGTGCAGATTGAACTTCAGGAATTGCGCTGCCGCCAGACCGGCTGCGATGAGTGCCAGAGCGGTCCGGTTCCAGGCCAAGAAGGTACGTTCGTTGGCGAACGTAAACCGCGGATCGGGATCGCTCCCCGTCTGCTCAAGCCGCCGCTCTCGCCGCGCGCTGCGGGCCAGCAGCCGCCGCAGCAAACGACCGTCGCTCGCCGCCGCGTCGCGCCCGGGCGCCTGCGGGCCAGTCGCGCCTGGCCGCTCACTCCTGTCGGCGTCCGTTTCAGCTCTGGCGTCGCTCATCGCCGGAATTCTCCTACCTCTGGGCAACCCACACGGAGATCGGATCTAATCGCCGCGCCAAGCCGCCGAGGAACACCTACAGCCGCTCGTTCAGTCGGTTCGCGATTTCGCGCCCCAGCCCGTGCCCTGGCAACATCCAGCTCGTCCATTCTGCCCATCGGTCGATGAAACCGACCAGCGCAAGAAGCGCAGATCAACGCTGTTGCGCGCGCCGAGATGCTCGCGGGTTCGGCGGAAAGTTCTCATTGGTTCTTCAACGCCACTGACCGCGAGCGGGCGCTCGTAACTATTGACACGAGTTACCCCGCCTCTCACTTTGGAGCAGACCGCGGCCAAGCGCGGCGTCCGGCACGGGATCCCGGAGATCGTTATCGGCGGTCTGATTCTTGCCCGAGTCACGAGCCTGCTCAATGCCGTCGCCGGCGTCGATCTCGCGGCGCGTGCTCGGGGCGCAGCGACACTCAGCACAGCGATGAACACCAACGCGCTCAACGTCACGGTCGGCCTGCTCCTGGCCCGCGGCAATGGTTGGCCTGGGCGCAGCGTCGGGCGAGACGACGCTCGTGGCAGCGTGGTACCTCGGCTTGACCGCATTTCCGGCAACGACGCGTAGGTCCTCGGTGTCCCCGCCAGATCCCCGGTTTCGCCGCTGGCTTGGTGCTCCATCAGGGCCGTCAGGCCGTCGGCGATCGCGTTGAGCTTGGCCTGCAGCGCTCGCTCGGTGCGGCGCTGGGAGTTCTGCAACAGCGCGACCAGGAGAAAGGTGGTGATCGTATCGATGATCAGCTGCCAGGTGTTCAGATCGCCGGTCAGCGCGGAGCTGAAATCCCACAGCACGAGCAGCACCACGCAGCCTACGAAGAACACGCTTAGGCCGGCCATGGAGACCACCTACGGCTGTGGACAGAGTGAACACGGCGTCCGGCTCGATTGACGGCGATACGCTGCGTCGCCTTGACGAGAGCGGGGCAAAGCCCAGGGCGCCCTGATCGTCTGCGGCTACCTCGCATTCGTCGCGGCGTTCGCAGCGACCGCTTCAGCTTGGGCGTCGAGCCAGTCCGGGGAGGCCGATATGGTCGGGTGGCGCCCCTCTACGGCGCAGACTCGGGGGAGCTTGTGTAGGCCGCTATCTCCGGCGGTGCGGATGGCAGGAGACCATCGGGCACAAGCACCATCGCGGCTCCATCCGGCGGATGGAGACTCCTCAGCCGGTCCCAGCCGTTGACCACAGCGATTGCGACGTCTCCATGTTCCAGTTCGCCGAGAGCGCCGTTCGCGTCCTGATTGGAGCGGCTTGGCGCGTGCGACCTCCCGCGACCGCCGGTTCCATCAGCAAGACGTCGACGACGCCAGCCTGGTGATCGGCGACCCGACGGTCGTGGCGGCCAGCGTCGCCGCGGCCCGTGGTGTGGTCAGACCGAGCACGAGCAGCGCCTGTGCTCGGTCGGCTCCGAACAGCGGCCGGGTCAGCTGCGCCGGACGGACCTCACGTCGTCGGCGGACCTACTGCCCAGCAGCGCCCTGAAGCAGCGCGTCCAGTTCGCCGAGCTGCCTGCGAACGCCACCACAGACCTGTTCGCAGAGCTCGAACACCCCTTCGTCCGCGATTGAGTAGCGGGCGTGGTTGCCGTCCTTGGTGCGGGTGACCATTCCGGCGTTGTGAAGGATCCCGAGGTGCTTTGAAACGTTCTGCTGGCTCGCGCCAAGCGCTGTTTGCAGCTCGCCCACGGTGGCATCGCCCTCGCGCAAGTGGTCGAGGAGCTTGATTCGCATCGGCTCAGCGAGCACCCGGAAGCGCTGGGCGATCAGATCCACGAGCGGATCCGCGAGCGGGTGTGGGAACGACGGCTGGTCTGGCATTGGCGAAACGTAGCACAAGTACACAGTTGTGTAGATGGTATGGTGGTGCGATGATCGCTGAACTCCCTCGGCTTGCACGACGCGGCCATCCCGAGCGTGTCCCCAGCGCGGTCGAGGGCGAGCCCGGGATCTTCGCCGTTGACGCGACCTGGGGCGTGATCCAGCCGATCAGCCTCGCCCCAGGGGTCCGCACTGTCGGGGAGCTCGAGGTGATCGAGCACCTGCGCGCAGGCCGGCCGATCCTCGACTGCCGGCTGGCGGAGTACGTCGAGCGTGGCACGATTCCGGGAGCGGTCAACATCCCCCACGCCGAGATCCCCGAGCGGATCGCGGAGCTCGACCCCGTCGATTCGATGGTCGTCTTCTGCAATGGCCCGCAATGCACCGCGAGCGCGCAGGCGATCCACGCGTTGCTGGCGGCCGGGTGGTCCGCCGAGCGACTGCTCTACTACCGCGGTGGGATCCACGACTGGGTGACGCTCGGCCTCCCCCTCGCCGAGCTCGCGAGCTGAACGGCCCGCACTGGGGGCATCGTCGCCGTCTCACCGGCTTGCCCTCGCTGCGATGGCATCAATCTACACAACTGCACCGGCGTGAAGTTGACAACAGCCAGCGACCGCGCTATCTTACGATGTACAAACGTACAGTTGTGTAGATGTTTATCGAACACCGTCGCAAGGCAGCCCACCAATCGATCCACGGCGCTCCGACGAGCGCAGGGCAAGGAGAGAGGTTCATGTCCAGATCTAGTCGCAAGCGAGTCGTGATCGTCGGATCGAGCTTCGCGGGGTTGACCGCGGCGTTCGAGCTCAAGAAGAAGCTCGGCGACCGCCACGAGATCGTCGTGCTCGATCCTCGGCCCGATTTCACGTTCATCCCGTCTCTGATCTGGCTGCCATTCGGTGGCCGGCAGGGGAAGGACCTGACCTTCCCGCTCGCGCCCGTCTACGCCCGCAAGGGGATCCGATTCATCAAGGAGGCCGCGGAGAAGATCGACCCGGGAGCGCACACGGTGACGACGAGCTCCGGCGAGGAGCTCGCTTATGACCGCCTGCTGATCGGCACGGGCCCCCGGCTCGCCTTCGAGAAGGTCCCCGGGCTCGGACCGCACGACGGCGGTCACACCCAGTCGGTCTGCAATCTCGAGCACGCCCTCCTCGCGCGTGATGGGTGGGACCAGTTCCTGCAGAACCCAGGGCCGGTCGTGATCGGCACCGCACAGGGCGGTTCCTGTTTCGGCGCGTCCTACGAGTTCATGTTCAACGCGCACCACCAGATCAAGAAGGCCGGTCTACAGGACGTCGCGCCGGTGACGTTCATCACCGCCGAGCCGTTCCTCGGCCACTTCGGGCTCGGTGGCGTCGGGAACTCCGAGCGGATGATCAACCGCTTCTTCGACAAACTCGGGATTCAGGGGCGGCCGAACACGATCATCAAGGAAGCCCGGGACGGCGAGATCGAGCTCGACGACGGCACCGTCCTCCCCGCCGCGTACTCGATGATCGTGCCGCCGTTCACCGGCGTCGACGCCGTCCGTAACACCCAGGGGCTCGGCAACCCGACGGGGTTCATCCCCGTCGACGAGCAGTTCCGGCACACCCAGTTCCCCGACGTCTTCGCCGCCGGTGTCGCGATCGCGATCGCCCCACCGCAGCCGACTCCGGTCCCGGCCGGCGTGCCGAAGACCGGACAGATGACCGAGACGATGGCGAAGGTCGCCGCGGACAACATCGCCGCCGACCTCGACGGATCCGACCGACACCTGCTCCCGATCGGCGATCTCGACGCGATGTGCATCCTCGACGCCGGCAACAACGGCGTCATCTTCAAAGCCAGCCACGTCCTCGCCACCAACGGCGAGGACAGGCACGCCCACGTGATGGCCGGGCCCCAGGCGCACTGGGCCAAGGTCGCCTTCGAGCACGTATTCATCGGCAGCCGCAAACGCGGCGTCCTCGCCCTCTAGACCCCCAAAAGGCACGAGAAACCATGAGCAACATCGAAAGCCTCACCCAACACACGATCACCGACGTGCTGCGCCAGAAAGGGATCGTCGTGATCGACTTCTGGGCGCCGTGGTGCGGCCCGTGCCGCACGATGAACCGCCAATGCCAAGCCCCGTCGCGCTTGCCGCTGGAGCGTGTGCTGTTCGTGCTCGCGGGCACCATGACCCTGCTCGCGGCAGCACTCGGCGCGTTCGTCTCGCAATGGTTCCTGCTGCTGGCGGTCCTCGCCGGCGTGAACCAGTGGCTCTACGTCGTGGTCGGCGCCTGCCCGGCATCGATCGTGCTGCGCCGCGCGTGCCGGCTGCGCTCGGCCATCTACCCCAGCCCCACTGATGAGCGCGAGCACGCCTCCGCGCCGACCGCTGGTGAGGAGGTGACGGTCTGATGGCCGTACTCGACACAAAGAAGCCGCCGCCGGACGCAACAGGTCCGGATCGGCATACCGTGAAGGTCGGCCCGATAGGCCGTCTCGGCCACTACGCGGCAACCCACTTCCGAGTCGTTCTGATCGCCTGGCTTCTGATCGCGGTCGTGCTCGGGTTCTTCGCCCCACGCGTCGAGACGGCCCTCTCCGGCGCCGGGTGGGAGACCACCGGTTCGCAATCGGTACAAGCGCGACAGTTGATTGACAAGAACTTCAAGGGCCTCTCCAGCTACGGGCTGATGACGGTCCTCTACTCGCCGACCAAGACCGTCGGCACCCCGTCGTTCCAAGCCGCTGTCGCGAACGTTGAGCGGACGCTGCGCGCCGACGGCGCGGTCAGCACCGTGATCCCGCCGACCGCGGGAGTGTCCATCTCCCGTGACGGGCACACGGCGATCGTGCAGGCCGGCGCCGCCCGTGACTCGAACGCGATGGTCGTCGCAGCAGACCGATTGAAGGCCAAGCTCTCCGCGTTGTCCACCGCCGGCGTGCAGGTCCATCTGACCGGCGCCTCAGCGATGTGGTCTGACTTCAACGCCGCGAACCGCTCCGCGATGCTGAAGTCCGAGGTGATCTCATGGCCGGTGACCCTGCTGATCCTGCTGCTCGCGTTCGGGTCGCTCGTCGCGGCTGGTCTGCCGTTGATGCTGACGATGGTCGGGCTGATGGCCGCAGCCGGATCGCTGTTCCTGGCGACCAAGCTAATGCCGGTCTCGATCTGGGCGATGAACTTCGCGTTGATGTTCGCGCTTGCGCTCGGGATCGACTACGCCCTGTTCATCGTGCACCGCTTCCGCGGCGCGTTCTTCGGCTCACAGCTCTCAGCCGAGGAAGCCACCGCGGTCACGATGGACACTGCCGGCAAGGCAGTCGTCTTCTCAGGCGTCACCGTCCTGATCTCCCTCTCGGCGGTGATGCTCGTCCCGAGCCCCGCGTTCCGGTCGATGAGTTTCGGGATCATGCTCGCGGTCCTATTCGTCCTCGCCGCGACGCTGACGCTGCTGCCCGCCGTGCTCGCGAAGCTCGGACCGAGGGTCGACAAACTCGCGCTGCCGTGGGCACACTCAGGCGAGCACAGCTCCGCGCGGTTCGCCGCGTGGGGCGAGCAATTGTGGAGGCGGCCGCTCGCCTACGGCGCGATCGCGCTCGCGATCCTCGTCGCCCTAGCGCTTCCGGTCACGCAACTGAAGACCGCGATGCCCTCGATCAAGGTCGTCCCGGCCTCCGACACCTCACGAATCGGCTACCAGCAAGTGCAGGACGCGATGGGACCCGGATCCACCGGCCCGCTGCAGATCGTCTCGTCCGCGAACGCGGCCACACAGGCTGTCCGCGTCGCCCAGCAGGACCCCGGAGTCGCTGCTGTGATGCCGGCCCAGACATCGGGCGGCTACGCGCTGATCACGGCGATCCCCAAGCAGGACCCGTCCAACCCCGCCGTCGGTCAGACGATCGATCGCCTCCGCGCAGCGCTTCCACCGGGATCGTTGATCGGCGGCGCGGTTGCCGAGAATCACGATCTCCAGAACGCACTGTCGGCCAAGACGCCGCTCGTGATCGGCGTCGTCCTCGGGCTCGGGTTCCTGCTGCTGCTGATCGCACTGCAGGCTCCGCTGCTCGCCGCGGTCGGTGTCCTCACCAACCTGCTCGCGACCGGCGCCGCGTTCGGCGTCGCGAAGCTCGTGTTCCAGAACGGGGATCTGCACTCGCTGCTCGGCTTTCAGCCGCAGGGGTTCCTCGACGCCTGGGGACCGGTGTTCTTCTTCGCGATGATCTTCGCGATCTCGATGGACTACACCGTGTTCCTGCTCTCCAGCGCGAAGGAGCACTGGGACCGCACCCACGACGCCAAGGAAGCGATGGTCGGCGGGCTCGCGCACTCCGGCCGAGTGATCTTCGCCGCCGGCGCAGTGATGGTCGCGGTGTTCCTCACCTTCGCCCTCTCGGGCCCGCTCCCGCCCAAGGAGATGGGAATCATCCTCGGCGTCGCCGTCCTCCTCGACGCGGCGCTGGTCCGCCTCCTACTGCTCCCGGTGCTGCTGCGGCTGATGGGTCCTCACGCCTGGTACCTACCACGCTGGGCCCGGCGGATCCTCCCCAACGTCACCTTCGGACACGCGTAAGACAAGGACATACACCCGAATAACGCCCGTCTGGCGCTACCAACAGCAGTGCCGGCGGTCCTGCTTCGCGTGTGCCGCACGCATCCCAATGGCGGCGGCGTCCCTGGTTACGCGGGGAAAGCGGGCAGGTTGCTCGGTCGCCTAACCCGACCGGCTTCGATCTAGAGCATCGCTCGAAGGCCAGCTGTGTCAGGTGACCGTGGCCACCATGGGTCTCAACCGCGAGGATCTGATTGATGATTCGGTGACCCGCCCGCGCGGCGACCCCGCCCGGGCGCATGAAGCGCTCGACAATCAGCGTGTTCATCTAGACCCGATCCGCGCCTGCCGGGTCTCCGACCGGGTTCTCCAGCTTCTCCAGAAAGGTCCAGAAGCGCTTCGCGTCACGACTCGGGCCGGGACGCTTGCGGCGCACGGCTCGAAGCGGGCGGGTGAGATCGACGCCGGTGACCCTGAGCGCGTGCAAGCTTCCCGCCTGTACCTCGGCCTCCACCGCGAGGCGGGAGATGAGCGTGAAGCCGCCCTCCAGTACGGCTCGTTTGAGGCTCTGGGTTGAGGCACTCTCGAGCGTCGGCTCGAGCTCTGGCCCGCGGACACGCGCAAGCGCGGCGGCTGCGACCGCCCGGGTGCCTGATCCCTGCTCGCGCGTTAGGTAGGGCGCCGTAGCAAGCGCCGCGACGGGCACCCGACGATGCCGGGCCCACCGATGGTCCGCTGCGACCACGGCGACGATCTCGTCACGGCAGATCGTCAGCGCCTCGAGTCCGTCGGCCGCATCGAGCGACTCGACGAAGCCAATATCGACGTGTCCATCCCGCACGGCCGCCAGCACGCCGTGGGAGTTGATGATCTCCACGTGGGTTCGCTGTGGCGTGGGTGCGCCGACGCGAAAGCCGGCGAGCCATCTCGGCAGCAGGAAGCCGCCGATCGTGTGGCTCGCCGCGAGCCGCAGGGTCGGCGAATGCGCGGCGTGGATCGTGACGACGTTTGCCGCGCGTGAGAGCGCTGCGAGTGACTGCTTGGCTTCTGGATACAGCAGCCGTCCGGCATCGGTCGCGCGGACACCGAACCGTCCGCGCTCGAGCAGCGAGGTGCCCAGGCGCCGCTCGAGCCCCTGCAGGCGCTTGCTTGCCGCCGACTGCGTGAGCTCGAGCGCCTCGGCGGCGGCGCCGACCGTCCCGCTTTCGACCGCGGCGATGAACGCCGCGAGCTCGTCGGGGTCCAGATACGTTCCCGCCCCATCCATTCCTGCCAGGACTATATCCATGCTTGTGCAGACTGGAAGATAAGTGCCGCGCGCGTGACGATTGCGTCGGTGACCCAGCGTGCGTTCGTGATCGACCAGGGCCGGTGCATCGGCTGCCATGCGTGCACGGTCGCCTGCAAGGTCGAGCACGGCGTCGAGCTCGGGGTCTTTCGGACGTGGGTCAAGTACATTGAGCGCGGCGAGTTCCCGGACGTCCGCCGTCATTTCGCGGTGCTGCGCTGCAATCACTGCACCGACGCTCCGTGCGTGGAGGTCTGCCCGGTGACCGCGCTGTACAAGCGCGAGGACGGGATCGTCGACTTCGATCCTCAGCGCTGCATCGGCTGCAAGGCATGCCTGAATGCCTGCCCGTACGACGCCCTCTACATCGATCCGGACTCTCAGACCGCGGCGAAGTGCAACTTCTGCGCGCACCGGGTCGAGCTCGATCTGAAGCCCTCGTGCGAGGTCGTTTGTCCGGTCGGCGCGATCATCTCCGGGGATATCGACGACCCCGAATCAGAGGTCAGCCGGCTGCTCGGCACGGCCCCCTCCGCGGTGAGGAGCGCGGAGCAGGGCACGGGCCCGAACGTGTACTACCTGGGTGCCGACTCGGCGGCGCTGGACCCGCTGGCCGCCGGCGGCGGCGGGGCGTACCTGACGAGCGAGGTGCCGCGCTCCCAGCGCGAGAAGCTGCTAGCGCTGGGCAGCGAGGCGCCGGCGATCTCAACGACCGACGTCGAGCATCCGCCGCCATGGGGCTGGAAGGTCTCGAGCTACTTTCTCTCAAAGGGGGTCGCCGCCGGGGCGATGATGCTCGCCGCGCTGCTGCTCGTGCTGGGCGGACACGGATCGGGTCTGGCCGACATCGTCCCTGGAGTGCTCGCGCTCGTCGGGATCGCAATCACCGGCGCGTTCCTCGTCTGGGACCTCAAGCAGCCGAGGCGCTTCTACTACCTGTTCACCAAGCCGCAGTGGCGCTCGTGGCTCACACGCGGGGCGCAGGTGATCAACCTGGGGGCGGCTTGCGCGTTCGCGTTCACGCTCGCGGCGATCGTTGGGTGGGACGGGGTGCGCGACAGCTTGCGCTGGGTGCTGATTCCCGCCGGTGCGCTGCTCGCCGGGTACACGGCGTTTCTGTTTAACCAATGCGAGGGACGCGACCTGTGGCAGAGCCCGCTGCTGCTCCCGCACACGATCGTCAACGCGCTGATCGCCGGCGCAAGCGCGCTCGCAATCGCGGCGACGGCCGTCGACGCGCCCGCGGTACTGCCGCACGCCCTCGGATGGACGGTGGTGCTCGGTGTCACGGGCAGCGCCGCCTTGATTGCGCTCGACACGTTCGGACGCCATCCGACCCGGCAGGCCGAGCTGGCAGCGCGCAACCTGTACCGCGACCGGTTCGCGAAGCGCTTCTGGCTGGGCGGAGTGCTCGTCGGGCTGGCAGCACCGGTCGCGCTCGGTGCCGCGTTCCTCATCGCGGGCGGTCTGGCTCTGCTGGCCAGCGCCGGAGCGTGCGCGCTCACGGGATTGTGGTTCTACGAAGACGCGTGGGTGCGCGCAGGCCAAAGCGTGCCATTGAGCTGATGAGCGGCGGGATCAAGCGCATCGGCGCACGGCGCCCTACGGGATACGGGTTCACCGACGCCGTCGCCCGGGACTATCCGGAGCGTGCGGCCGATGACCGCGTGGTCGAGTACGACCCGAAGGCGTGGCCGCGCAAGGTGCGGCGCGAGTCGATGCTCGTGCCCACAGTGTGTTTCAACTGCGAGTCCGGCTGCGGGCTGCTGGCGTACGTCGACACTGAAACGTTCGAGATCCGCAAGCTTGAGGGCAACCCGGACCATCCCGGCTCGCGTGGACGCACCTGCGCCAAGGGTCCGGCGACGATCAATCAGATCACCGACCCGGAGCGGATCCTGTATCCGCTCCGTCGTAAGGAGGCGCGTGGCGGGGGCGAATGGGAGCGGGTGAGCTGGGACCACGTGCTCGAGACCTTTGCCGAGCGGATGCATGAGGCGTTCGCCGCGGGCCGGAACAATGACGTCTGCTACTTCGTCGGGCGTCCCGGCGAGGACGGGTTCGCTGACCGGTTCCTCGAGACGTGGGGCTGCGACGGGCACAACTCGCACACCAACGTCTGCTCATCCGGCGGGCGCACGGGGTACGGGTTCTGGTCAGGTACCGACCGACCGTCGCCTGACTATGCGAACGCGCGGTTCATGCTGCTCATCTCCGCGCATCTCGAATCGGGGCATTACTTCAATCCCCACGCCCAGCGGATCGTCGAGGCTCAGCAGCGCGGCGCGAAGATCGCGGTGGTCGACCCCCGCCTGTCGAACACCGCGGCACGCGCTGACTACTGGCTGCCGGCGTGGCCGGGGACGGAGGCGGCGGTGCTGCTGGCGATGGCCAAGGTGATGCTCGATGACGATCTGTTCGACCGCGAGTTCGTGCGGCGCTGGGTGAACTGGCGCACTTATCTGGCACACCACGCACCCGACGATGAGTCAACCTTCGAGAACTTCATCGTCGCGCTCAAGGCCGAGTACACGCAGTACACCCCCCGCTACGCGGAGAGCGAGTCGGGTGTGCCGGCGGAGACGATCGTGCAGGTCGCACGCGAGGCCGCGCGCGCACGGCCCGCGTTCGCGTCGCACATCTGGCGGGCGGCGGCCGCCGGCAACCTGCACGGCTGGCTCGTCACGCGGGCAGTGATGTTGCTCAATGTCCTGGCCGGCTGCGTCGGCGCCCGCGGCGGGGTGTCCCCCAACACGTGGAACAAGTTCATCCCAGAGCCGTGGCGTAAGCCGACTGCCAACACGCAGTGGAACGAGCTTTCCTGGCCTCGCGCATACCCGCTCGCGCACAACGAGATGAGCGTCCTCTATCCGCACTTTCTGCACGACGGCGCGACCCAGCCGGTCCTGTTCACGCGTGTTCTGAACCCGATCTGGACCTACCCGGATGGATACTCGTGGCTGCGGGCACTGCGTGACGAGAACCGAGTCGGGCTGCACGCCGCGCTCACCCCCACCTGGTCTGAGACGGCGTGGTGGGCGGATTACGTGTTACCGATGGGGCACGGGCCCGAGCGCCATGACACCCACTCCTACGAGACGCACGCCGGTCGCTGGCTCGGCTTCCGCCAGCCGGTGCGGCGCGTGGCGATGGAGCGGATGGGCGAGAAGGTGCAGTTCACCTACGAGGCCAACCCTGGAGAAGTCTGGGAGGAGGGCGAGTTCTGGATCGAGCTGTCCTGGCGCACCGACCCGGACGGCTCGCTCGGGATACGCCAGTACTACGAGTCGCCCTATCGGCCGGGGGAGAAGATCATGCTCGAGGAGTACTACCGGTGGATGTTTGAGCACTCGGTGCCCGGCCTGCCGGAGAAGGCGGCAGCGGAGGAGCTGACCCCGCTCGAATACATGCGCCGCCACGGCGTGGTCGAGATCGCACGCGAGGACTATCACCAGCACGACGCGCCGGTCGAGGAACCGGGCGACACCAAGGTCCGCGGTCCCGAGGAAACCATCACCAGAGTCGCATACGACGGCGCACACCTCCCCCTGACGGGCCGCCCCGATACGATCGCCGCACGCGTCGACGGGGTGGCACGCCGCGGTTTCAACACGCCGTCGCGCAAGCTCGAGCTGTACTCCGAGACGCTGGCAGAGTGGGGCTGGGAGGAATTCGCGACGCCCACCTACGCGCGCACACACGTCCACCATTCGCTGATCGATCACGAGCGCGGGGAGTACGTGCTGATCCCGACCTACAGGCTGCCGACGATGATCCACTCGCGCTCGGGCAACGCCAAGTACCTGAACGAGCTCGCGCACACACACCCACTGCTGGTCTGCGGGGAGGACGCCGAGCGGATCGGCGTCGCCACGGGCGAACTCGTCCGTGTCGAGACGGAGATCGGCTGGTTCGTGATCAAGGCCTTCGTGACCGAGGGGATCCGCCCTGGAGTCGTCGCGGCGTCACACCACATGGGACGCTGGCGGCTGCGCGAAGATCAGGGAACGGAACGGTGGTCCTCAGCACTAGTCGACATGCGCGAGGAGGGCGACACCGTCGGGTTTCGCCAGATTCACGGCGTGCGTCCGTGGCCCTCGAGCGACCCCAGCTCGCAGCGCGTCTGGTGGAACGACGCCGGCGTGCACCAGAACATCACCTTCCCCGTGCACCCCGACCCGATCAGCGGGATGCACTGCTGGCATCAGAAGGTTCGCCTCCGCCCCGCCGGGTCGGAGGACCGCTACGCCGACATCTACGTCGACTTCGCCCGCGCGCGCGAGGTGTATCGCAAGTGGCTGGCATTGGCCCGGCCGGCCAGCGACGAGCTTCGCCGGCCAATCTGGCTGTTCCGTCCCGTCAAACCGGCGCTCGATTCATATCGCCTGCCCAACGATCAAGAGACCCGCGAGGCACGGGCGGCCTTGACACTCGAGCGGCCGAGCCCGTTCGAGTTTCACAAACTGGTCGACTGGTCACCCGAAGCGGCTTGGGGTCCGCTCAGGGCTCCCCCCAACAGCGCCCCCGCCTGGTCCCCCCGACGGCCTCGGCGACAGGTTCAATCCCCGTCGGTCGGCGCCGGGCGGAGGGTTGTCGACTAGACGTAACAGAGATCATGCCGTGCGCGACCGAGTCGTGCAATTTCTCGACGGCGGGGCCGGCTCCGCGCGACACGAGAGACGATGATCGCGCTGCGCACAGCTGTGATGGGGCTCCAGCGAGCTGGGCGTCTTCGGATCCACCGTTCTGGTTCGCCGACGAGCAACCGTTCTGGCTTGCCGCGACGGTGAGCGGGGCACACCGTGCCCGGCTAGCCTCGAGCCCTGGCGACCCCAAGCACGAACGGGCTGGTGAGCACCCACGACGGCCCGAGCTCGAACCGGCGCAGGAACTCGATCTCGAAGCCCGCGGCCTCAATCTCCTCCACGGTCTCCCGCGAGCAGTGACAACCGCCGGCGAGAAACGGCCACACGCCGAAGAGATCAAGCGCGGCCTGGACGCGCGCCGTGCGCGGGACCTCAGCGCGCACGTGCTCGAAGAAGCGCAGCTCACCCCCCGGCTTTAGCACGCGCCGCAGCTCCGCCAGCGTCGGCGCCTGCTCGGCGACGCTGCAGAGCACCAGACTCGCCACCGCGGCGTCGAACTCGCCATCTCTGAACGGGAGGTCCTCCGCTATGCCGGCCCGCACGCTCACGGGTATAGGAGCATCGCGGGCGGTGTGCTCGGCCCGGTGACGCAGGTATGCCTCGGGCTCGACCGCCACCACCTCGTCCGTCGTCGTCGGATAGTGGCGGAAGTTCATCCCGTTCCCGGCGCCGATCTCGATCACCCGACCGCAGAGCCCCGCCAGCAGCTCGTCCCGCCGCTCGCCGACATCATGCTCCATGAACCGGCTCAGGAGCCCGTAGCAGCGAGCGAAGATCGGATGGCGAACAGCAGTCACGGTCGGACATGCACGGTAGCGGCGAGGGAGCAAGGAGGCGCGTTGATCGCGCCGCACGACGCGGAGCCGTGCAGCTGCGCGTACGCTGACACGTCGCTCGCGGAGTGGCTGGCGCCGATCATGGCCCGGTAGGTCCACAGCTGGCGACCAAGCCGGCCACCAAACGCGGTGCGATTCACGCCGCGGCATCCATCACCTGTGAGCGCCGAACTGTGACGCCGGAGCTCGGCCACCCCCGGGCGCCCGCTCCTCGGCAGGGCCGTCTCCGGCAGTTCGTCGGGAAAGCCCCCGCTCGGGCACGTGGTTTTCCCCCATGACGTTTTGACCTGGCGAGCGTAGCGTGACGTGCATCATGCGCATCCCAATCAGGTCAGAGGGCGAGGCGGTCCGGTTCGTATTTGCGAGTTTTGCGGTGATCGCGGTCTCGGTGCTGGTCGGCTGGCTCGTGGAGCCGCTCGTGGGCGTTGCGGCCCTCGCCGTCGCCGTCGTGGTGGCGGCGATTGCGTACCTGCGCGCGGACAACCCCGACCGACACACGGTGCTGGCAGACGCAGCCCACGAGCCCCATCCCCACGGCGCACGGGTCGGCGCACGACACGTACTGGTGGTCGCCAACGAGACGCTCGGGGGCGATGAACTGCGCGAGCGGATCACCCGGGTGGACGGCAAGCGCGTCGAGGTCGACGTTCTCGCCCCGGTGCTCACATCTCGCCTTCACTACACGACGTCAGATGTTGACAGCGAGCTCGCGAACGCAGGGGCGCGGCTGCGCCGCTCACTCGCGTGGGCGCAGGAATGCGGCATCGTCGCGCACGGCGAGGTCGGTGATCCAAGCCCAACCACCGCACTCGCGGACCAGCTGCGCGACTTTGGCGCCGACGAGGTCATAGTCGTCACGCACCCCCGCGAACGCGAAACCTGGCAGGAACATGGCGAGCTCAGGCGCCTACGCCGTGAACTCGAAGTACCCGTCACCCACATCATGGTCGGCAACGGCGGCACCACACCAGCTACCCGGCCCTGAGCTCGGCAACAAGCTCGGTAGCCCACCACTGAGTTCGAACGCGCCACGCGGCACCGTCCCTCTCCCTCGATCGCAACGGAGACGGCCCTCTCGGGCTGGGACAGCTTGGAAACTGACCCTCAGCTCGTCCGGGATGGCTCGAGCCTGCGGCTCATTTCGAGGGCAACAAGGGGAGCAGTGGTTGCTACACCGATGCTTCTGTCTTCACGGCGACCAGCCTCACCGGATCAGCCTGGAGCCTGGTATCCGGATCGATGGGAGGGCCTGTCTAATCTGGCCATCGCCGAGCGCATCGTCGTCACCGAGCGCGCCGTGGAGAAGCATGTGACGAACATCTTCCAGAAGCTGCATCTTCCGGCGGCGGGCGACACGCACCGCCGCGTGCTCGCCGTCCTCGCCTACCTGCGCAGTTAGACGTTGTCAGTGGTGCGGTTATCCGCACCCACTGACACCGGCGAGCCCCATTCTCACAACCGTGCAACGGTGGGACGCTTCCACGCGATGTCCATGTTCACGACACCGCAGCCGGCAATCCGCGAGCTCGACCACCGGACGAGCGATGGCATCGACGTCAGGCTGCTGTGGAACTCGCGGACGAATCAGGTCTTCGTCGCCGTCGATGATCAGCAAAGCGGCGAGTTGCTCGAGGTCACCGTTCACGGGGTCGACGCGCTCGACGCATTCCACCACCCATACGCCTACGGCGCCGGCGATTTGCGTCCAACCATCAGAACAGGCACAGCATGACCAACAGTTACATCGCATATCAACTACAGATCTCCCGAGTCAGCGAGCTTCACAGGGAGGCCGCCGCGGCGCGGTTGGCAAACGAGGTTGCAGACGGTCAGCGCCCGAGTCCTCAGACGTTGCTTACGCGGTGGCTCCGAGCGCAGCGCCGCCGAGCCCGACGCGCGCAACCGCAGGCTGCGTCCGGCGCTCGCTAATCCTCGATCGGACGGGCTGAGCTCGCCGACCCGCTCCTCGCCGGCTCGCTCAGCCGAGTCCCTGGGCGAAGCCCTGCCGCCAGCTCGCATAGCGGGGCTGCCAGCCGAGCTCGCGCTTCGCCTTCCCGTTCGAGGCACCCCGCGCGTCGGTCATCATGAGCGTTGCCGCCTCCCCGGCGGCCAGCCGCCCCAGCCAGCGTGGGATACGCCTCGGTGGCTTGGCATCCAGCGCGCTCGCCAGCACCGGCAGCCACTCCCGCACCGGCGCGGGATCATCGTCGACAATGTTGTAGATGCCCGGCTGGCCGCGCTCGACCGCAACCGCGGTCGCCGCTGCCGCGTCGTCGACGTGGACGTGCGACCAGACGCCCCCACCATCCCCGACGATCGGGAACCGACGCTTGCGGATCGGCGCCGCCATCTGCGAATCCGGAGCCAGGCTGATCGCGGTCCCCGGACCGTAGAAGCCGCCGTAGCGCAAGACGAGACCCTCGCCCCACTCGATCGTCATCACCGCCTGCTCCAGATGGAGGATCCCCACCAGCCCCGGCCGCAGCGCCGCCGGCGGATCGGAATCGAGGGGATCGGCCTCGGTCTGCACCGGCCCGCCCGTGCGGGCGAATCGGAAAGCAGCAAAGCTCTGCGCCACAAAGCGCCGCGCCCCCACGGCGCGGCCGGCGGCGAGCAGGTGGTCGGTCCCCTCCGTACGCAGTCGGTTCGTGGTTTCGAAGAAACGCTCGGGGTGCCGCATGTCACGGGCGCTCATCTCCCCGGACAACGCCGTGAGCTCATGAACGATCACCTCCGGCTCGGCGGACGCCACCGCGTGGGCGACCGCCTCGGGATCGAGAGCGTCGGCCACGGTCGGGCGAGCTCCCAGGCTGCGCACCAGATCCTCCTTCGATGCGCTCCTGGTCATCCCGACCACGTCGTGGCCTCGCACCACGAGCTGCGGGACGAGCGCTCTGCCGAGAACGCCGGTGGCGCCGGCGACAAAGACCTTCATGACTGCTCCTTTCGTCGGATTACCTGTGAGACGAAATGGAGCCGCCGCCCGTGACGGGTGCGCTGTTCTTCCTGGTTCTGCTGCGGTGGGAGAATGAGCGGATGGATCTCTGCGGGCGAGTATCGGCGACGGGGGTGATTGACGCGCCCGCCGCGAGCCGAACGCTCCCGGGCCGACGACGACTGGAGCGGTAGCGGTGATGGCCAGCCCGGTGGTCGAGGTGCGCGGGCTGCGGATGTGTTACGGGCCGGTTGAGGCCGTGGCGGGGATCGCCGTGGAGGTCCATCCCGGGGAGGTGTTCGCGTTCCTCGGTCCGAACGGGGCCGGAAAGACGAGCACGGTGGAGATCCTCGAGGGGCTCCGGCATCGGACCGCTGGCGAGGTTTCCGTACTCGGGGAAGACCCCGATCGCGCCGGGAGTAAATGGCGCGCCCGCATCGGTGTTGTCTTGCAGGAGTGTGAGCCTGAGCCTGAATTGACGGTCGAGGAATGCGTGTCGCTGTACCGCCGGCTACTACCCGAGGCCGCGCTCGGTCGATCAGACGCTCGGCCTTGTCGGTCTCACCGATCGCCGCGCGGCGCGATGCGGGCAGCTTTCCGGCGGTCAGCGCAGGCGCCTTGATGCTGCGCTGGCGCTGATCGGCGAGCACGTACGTCATGCACGACTCGATCGAGAACCACGCGACCGTGTGAATGAGCTTGACTGCTGCAAGCGTCGCGCGTCGGAGCGTCATGGCGACCGCAGATGAGCAGGTATCAGACCTCGCAGCCGTTGTCCTTTGCGGTGTTGGTGGACGGCGATTGCCGTAGCGCCGGCAAGGAGCGCGCCGTGAACCCACGGTCGCGGGTTTCGGGCATCGGGCCGTTTTTGGAACGAGAACGTGTCGGCAAGCAGCCGTGTGATCGTCCGACCCTGTTCAGCAGCCTCGCTGAACACGACGCGGAGGTTGATGCCGTATTCGAGCATTTCGACTCGGAACGCCCACGGGTCGTTGGGATCGTCGGGGTGTAGCCGCATGCCGCGACGGATCGCCGGGACCGGGTGCAGCGGCCTCAGCATGAGCTGGCCGTGATGGACCGTGACCTCGGCTCCGGCGCCCATTAGGGCTCGTGTGAACAGGTTGGTGACAGGACCGGGATCGGGGCTGTACCAGCCGCAGATCTCGGTCCAGGTCTCGGGGCGGGCGGGGATGTCGGTGCGGATCGCCTGATCTGGGAGGCCGAGCCGGCGACGGAGGAGCGCGGCCGCAAGCGGCGCCGTCGCATTCCGACCATCGAGACCTCCAGTGTTGCTGAGAACGACGACTCCGATCCGGTCCTGGGGAGCCAGAACGATCGCGGAGTGAAAGCCGGACACGATGCCGGTCTTCCCGATCGTCGGGTGGCCGCTCTCCTCGCCGAGCTCGAACGCAAGGCCCATGCCGGGCAGCCGCGGGTCGAGCTGGAAGTGTGGCTGAAACATGGACGCCACGGTCTCGGGCTTCAGCACCAGGTCCTGCTCGCCTGCGTACATGCGCTGGAGTGAGGCGATGTAGCGGGCGACGTCCGCTGCCGCGGAGTAGATGCCGCCGGCGCCCGGGGTCGGGACGTCGCGGTCGGCAACACGCTTCAGTCCACGCGAGCGGAGCACGTACCCGGTGGCCAGGCGAACGCTGACACGCTCGGAGCGGACGAGGTCGGTGGTGTCCATCTCCAGCGGTTCAAAGATGCGCTCGCGCAGGTAATCCTTCAGCGGCTGGCCGCTGACATCCTCGACGATCTGGCCAAGGGCTGCAAACCCGTGGTTGCTGTAGGCCCACTTGGTGCCCGGCTCGACCTCGACCGGCAGGCCCCGGCGGTAGTACTCGACGAGCAGCGGCGCTCCAGACCACCCCGCCCGGACGCCCGCGCCGACACCCGGCTGCAACAGATCCGCGAGCCGCCGCCAATAGCCGACCCCGGCGGTATGGGTCAGGAGGTGGCGCACAGTGGGCTGGTAGCTCGGCTTGGCTGGAATCAGCCGGAAGCTGCGCAGGTAGTCGTTGGCCGGCGCGTCGAGGTCCACCACGCCCTGCTCCCACAACTGCATCACCGCGATCGCGGTGAACGTCTTCGTGATCGACCCGATCCGAAACACCGTTTCCTCGGTGATCGGCTCCTTCGATTCGACGTCCGCGACGCCGTGGCTAAGGGACCACTCGACGGATCCATCGCGCACAAGCACGACAGCGAGGCCGGCGGAGGGCCAACGGTCCAGCACCTCGGCCACCTTGAGCTCCAGATCGAGCGCGTTAAGCGGGGCCGACGCGCCGTTCGCCTGCCCGGCCGCACGCATCGGCTGTTGACCCAGGCGCTGACCCATCTCCATGAGACCCGGACTCCGCTCTACGCGACTTCCTGCGGTGTAGGCGCTGGTGGCGCCACGGCGCGTCCCAGGCTGACGCAGAGTGCGGCCGCGAAGGCATCCACCTTCACCTCCCACCCATCTTCCAGTGGCCCCTTGAGTCCGGTCACGTAAACCTTGTCCTCGCCGAGGTTGACCAGACCCTTGCCCTGGAGGAGGTCGTTCATGATCGCCCTGACCCGCTGGTACCTGGCCAGCTCCGCCTCGGTCGGCACCCGCCCG
Organism: uncultured Solirubrobacterales bacterium; assembly: GCA_963796885.1. Taxonomy (GTDB): domain Bacteria; phylum Actinomycetota; class Thermoleophilia; order Solirubrobacterales; family Solirubrobacteraceae; genus Palsa-465. The sequence goes on along the minus strand of CAWCNP010000009.1, from coordinate 28,623 downwards.
GTCTTCTTGTCCGGCTTCGGCGGCGCCTCAGTGGTCAGGATCGCGTACCGGGAGCCGACGGGCAGGCTCACCGCTTTCAGGAAGCGGCGCATCCCGCGGATGGGCTTACCAAAGCGACCCGGCGAGCTGAACACGTACAGATCAGCCGACGGGAGCTCCGTCGGCCTCACCTCCCGGATGTGGTGGACATCGACATCGACATTGTTGGCGGCCATCTTCTCCTTGAAGCGCGCCGCGACCTTCGCACCGTTGCCGAACTTAGAGGCGTGCAAATACTCGATGGTCATCGCGATTCCTCCAGAGACACCGCACCCGGTCAGCGGGCGCGACCAGACCAGCGTGACGCGACCGCGGCCGCACCTCATCGGTACTTCAAGGCAGACCCGAGCGGATTAAGTCCGCGCCTGGCTTACCCGGATGTACGGATGGCGGGCGACGGGCATGGTGGGATGCTGTCGTTGGTTCCGACCCACCTGCGTGGAGACGCGACAGTGGCTACTTATGTGACACGAGTCCCAGACGTGGGCGCGACCACGGCGACGTTGATCGAGCTCGCCGGGGTCGAGAAGGTGTACCGCGCGGGAAAGCTCGAGTACCGGGCGCTGCGCGGTGTGGACCTGTCGATTGCTGCTGGCGAGATGGTCGCGATCGTTGGTCCTTCGGGCAGCGGTAAGTCGACGATCATCAACATGATCACCGGCATCGACCGCCCGACCGCCGGGGCGGTCACGGTGGGCGGTCAGCGGATCGACAAGATGAGCGAGGAGGAGCTTGCGTCGTGGCGTGGCGAGAACGTGGGGATCGTGTTCCAGTTCTTCCAGCTGCTGCCGACACTGACCGCATTGGAAAACGCGGTGCTGCCGCTCGATTTCGCGCATCGCGGCTCCAAACACGAGCGGTTCGAGCGGGCGGCGCGCGATCTCGAACTGGTCGGGTTGGGCGACAAGCTCGACCATCTGCCCTCCGAGCTGTCTGGCGGTGAGCAGCAGCGCGTCGCGATCGCGCGCTCACTGGCCTGCGATCCAAAGCTGATCGTCGGCGATGAGCCGACCGGGAACCTCGACACGCACACCGCAGCGGAGATGTTCGAGGTGCTGGCCAGGCTCAACACTGAAGGCAAGACCGTGCTGTACGTCACCCACGACATGTCGCTGGCCGCGCGCGCCCACCGCCTCGTGACGATTCGTGACGGTCTCGTCTTAAGGGGGAGTGATGGTCCTCTCAGCGGTCGCGCGTAAGTCGATCAGCGACTTGACGCGGCGTCGTGTGCGCGCGTTCTTCGCTGTCGCCGCGCTCGCGATCGCGGTCGCGAGCGTCGGGCTGTTCGCGCTGCCGACGCTGATGAACCGGGCGATGAATGGCGAGATCGCGGCCAATAAGCTCGCCGATGTGACGATCACGGTCAAGCCGCTGCCGCTGACCGCTGCGCAGGTGCGCGCGCTGGGACAGCTGCCGAACGTCGCCGCGGTTGGCCCGGAGGCCACCTTTTCGACGTTGAATCGGACCGGCTGGCGGACGGTTCTGATCGGCAAGGTCTCGTTCGCGCACCAGACGGTTGACGCGGTCACGGTCACGACCGGCTCCGCGCCCGGGCCGGGCGCGGTCCTCTCAGACGTGCAGAACGCTGCTACCGGTCGCCGCGTCGCCGGTGCCGGCGGAACGGTCCGCGTGCGCGCCAGCAATGGAACCTGGGTGGCGCTGCCGGTCAGCGGACAGGGACGCAACCTGAACGGCGGGCAGAACGTCGTCCAGAACACGGTGGCGGTGCTATATGCCACCGCGCCGACGGTCGCCGCGCTGAGCGGCACGCCCGGGTACACCAGGCTTGAATTCCGCCTTGACGACTCGTCAGCCGCTGCGGCCCGGCAGACCGTGACGACGATTCGCCAGTACCTGGACACCATCCCAGGGTTCACCGGCTTCAGCGACCTGCCGGAGATTCGATCCCCCGGAGACTGGCCGGGCAAGAGCACGTTCAGCAACATCACCGGCGTCCTCTACGTGGTCACGCTGCTCGCCCTCGTCGGCGCGTTGGTGCTGCTATCGAGCACGATCAGCACGCTCGTCAGTGAGCAGACGCCGGAGATCGCGACGATGAAGGCAATCGGCGCCGGACGCAGGCAGATCCGGCGCGTGTACCTGCGCACCGCCATGCTGCTCGGCGCGGTTGGTGCGATCGCGGGCGCGGTGCTCGGGATCCTGCTGTCGTGGGCGCTGACGTCGTATTTCGCCTCCTCGCTGTATGCGATCAGCGCCCCCTTCAGCGTCGACCTGCCCGTGCTTGTGGCCAGCGTTGGGCTCGGCGTGATCGGGCCGCCGCTGGCCGCGCTGCCGGCGGTCCGCCGCGCGGCGCGGCTGCCGCTGGCGGAGACGCTACAGGCGACCGGAAGCGCGACCGGCCCCGAGGGCGGGCTTGACCGCCTGCTGCACCGTGCGCGCTTCCTGTCCCGCACCGCTCAGATCGGGTTGCGCAGCGTCACCCGCCGCCGGCGGCGCAGCATCGCGACCGTGCTCCAGGTCGGACTTGCCGTCGCAACCCTGCTCGCGTTCCTGTCGCTTACGACCAGCGTCGGAAACACGGTCAACGAGTCCTGGAACTCATACCACTACAACATCTCCGCAGGATCGACGCTGAGCCAGGCACTCCCGCAAAGCGCCGAGACCCTGATCGCGTCGACGCCGGGTGTCGCGCGCGCCCAGCCGCAGCTGCGCAACAGCATCAAGCTCCGCGGCCAGGACGGCTATGTCTGGGCACTGCCAGACCGGCCGATGTACAGCTTCCACCTCGTCTCAGGCCGCCTGCTGACCCCTGCCGACGCGCGCGCACGGAGCCGGGTGGTCGTCATCGAACAGAGCATCGCCCGCGCCAGTAACACTCACCTTGGACAGCGCGTCACGGTGCGTACGACAGCCGGAGACGTGCCGTTCACCGTCGTCGGGATCGTCTCAGACCAGCAGGAGAACGGCACCGTCCTTTACGTCCCGCTCACGACCACGCAGTCCGTGCTGCACACACCGGGAGCGGTCAACACGTACTGGATCCAGACCACCTCTGCCAGCCACAATCTGATCGATCAGACCAACACCCGGCTCGAGGACGCGTTCGCCGCCCACGGGCTCCAGATCACGACCCAGAGGGAGTACGTCGGCGCGGCGAACGATCGCGCGACCTACCGCGGCGTCACCACTGCGATCACCGTGCTCGGCCTGCTGATCGTCGCGATCAGCATGGTCGCGCTGATCAACACGCTCACGATGGTCGTGCTCGAGCGCACACGCGAGATCGGGATGCTGCGCTGCATCGGTGCCCACGCCCGCGACGTCAGGCAGATCTTCGCCACCGAAGGCCTGGCCGTCGCACTGGCCGGCTGGCTGATCGGCGTCCCGCTCGGCCTCGGCCTAGCTCACGCCGTCGTCACGCTCGCCGAGAACGTGTTCAACGAACACCTGCTGTTCGCCTTCCCAGCTCTCAACATCCCGATCGCGCTCCTCGGCACCCTCGTGCTCGCACTGCTCGTGATGCAGATCCCGCTGCACCGCGCCGTGCAGTTCAAGCCGGGCGAGGCGCTGCGGTACGGATAACGACCCGGCCAACCAACACCGACCGGCCGCCCCACGGATCAGCAGAGCTGGCGCGTGTTCCCTCTCGGTGCCTCCGGCTTGGATGCGGGCGCACGAGTCCAGCGCACGCCCCCGGGAGAGCGACACGGCGATGCACGGGACTGGATACCGATCGTCCCGAGACCACGCGGCGTCAGTTTGGGTTGACAAACATCTGTTGTCAATCTAGGCTGACGGCGATGAACGCCGAAGACATCGCCTCCGCGATCGCATCCAACGACCCGTCGCTGGGGCTCCGCGCGGCTCTAGCTCTGCACCGGCTCGCGGAACGGGTCGAGGCGGACCACGTCGCGACCGCCCGCCAGCAGGGGTGGTCTTGGCAGCAGATCGGTGACGCCCTCGGCGTTACCCGCCAATCAGTCCACGCCAAATACGGAAAGCGACTCCCGTGACCAAGCATCCGAAACCAGCCGACGCGTATCACCCTTGGAGCACGTACATCGACGCTCGCGAGGAAGCACGGCGCCGCGGTGACCGCAAGGTCGGCACCGAGCACCTGATCCTCGGGCTGCTCAGGGAACCAGTCCTGGCGCAGGCCCTCGGATGCGACCTACAGACAGCTCGCGACGCGCTCGACGCGATGGATCACGATGCGCTCGCCGCAGTCGGCATCGGCGCTGCGTTCAACGCACCACCGATACCCATCGACGAGCCGATCAAACGTCCGTCGAGGCCGACGCTCAAAGCCGTCTTGCGGGACCGTTTGCCAATGACACCCGCAGCCAAGACAGCGCTCGAGAAATCGTACAAAGAGATACGCCGTGCTCACCACATCGGCCCGCAACAGGTGCTCCTAACCGTCCTCGAGCTCGAGCCGCCAGATCCCGCCGCCGAGCTTATCGCCACGCTAGGCGTCGATCGCGCGGCCGCGCGGCAACGTCTCGGCGTGGGACGCGCCGCAGCGTAGGCAAACCAGCACCGAGCTGCGAAGGGTGGAAGCGAGTCGCCGAGGCAGCCATCTCGTGCGCCCCGACGCCACTGTCGCTCGCGCTGTAAACCAGCAGCACTGACTGGCTGCTGGATCTGAGCAATTGCGCGACGCGCCGGTAGCTCCTCGCAAACCGCGCCCGCTTCGGCAAATTGGGCCGGCTGCCGCTGTCAACGCTGGGCGGCCGAGAGGGTGAAGCCGCCGAGGTGCTCCGCATTGACGCTTATCTCGACGCGACTGCTCGCCTGCTAACGGAGGGGTCTTGACAGGGCCGCTTCAGCGTGCGAGTTCATCCGGGCTCCTCCCTGGAGGTTGGGACGGCTCGGCAGCTCTCAGCCTCCTGGGAGGCCCGGATGAAGAGCCTTCTCGGGAACTGCAACTAGCCGATCTTGCGGTGGTAGGTGGCCATGGCGAAGGTATAGGCGACGATGAGGATGCCGACGAGCCAGGCGAGGGCGATCCAGATGTCGGTGCCGACGGGCTGTTGTGTGAGCAGGTCGCGGATCGTGTTGACGATGGTCGTCACCGGCTGGTTCTCGGCGAAGGCGCGCACCGCGCCGGGCATGCTGTCGGTGGGCACGAATGCCGAGCTGATGAACGGCAGGAAGATGAGCGGGTAGGAGAACGCGCTCGCGCCGTCCGGGGACTTCGCGGTGAGACCGGGGATGACGGCGATCCACGTCAACGCCAGCGTGAACAGCATCAGGATGCCGGCGACCGCGAGCCAGTCCAGCACGCCCGCCCCCGAGTGGAAGCCCATGAGGAGGGCGACGAGCACGACGACCACGACCGAGATCAGGTTGGCGACCAGCGAGGTCAGCACGTGCGCCCACAGCACGGAGGAGCGTGCGATCGGCATCGACTGGAATCGCTCGAAGATGCCGCTCTTCATGTCCAGGAAGAGCCGGAATGCGGTGTAGGAGATGCCCGAGGCGATCGTGATGAGCAGGATGCCGGGCAGCAGGTAGTTCACGTACGAATCCGAGCTGCTGTTGATCGCGCCGCCGAACACGTAGACGAACAGCAGCAGGAAGGCGATCGGCATGATCGTGGTCGTGATGATGGTGTCCGGGCTGCGCGTGATGTGGCGCAGCGATCGCCCGGTCAGGGCGGCGGTGCCGCCGAGGAATTGCGTGGTCATGGTTGGTCCTTACTCGTTGGCGCCGGCGCTGACGGTCTGGCCGGCGTCGTCGTGCTTGCCGTTGTCACCGACGAGGGCGAAGAAGACGTCTTCGAGGGTCGGCTGTTTCTCGACGTATTCGACCTTGGCGGGCGGGAGCAGTTGCTTGAGCTCGGTGAGGGTGCCGTTGACGATGATCCGACCCTGGTGGAGGATCGCGATCCGGTCGGCGAGCTGTTCGGCCTCGTCCAGGTACTGCGTCGTGAGCAGCACCGTGGTGCCGTGCTCGGCGAGGTGCTTGATGGTCTGCCACACCTCGATGCGCCCCTGGGGGTCGAGCCCGGTCGTCGGCTCGTCGAGGAAGATGACCGGCGGATTCCCGATCAGGCTCATCGCGATGTCGAGGCGGCGGCGCATGCCACCCGAGTACGTCGACACCTTCCGCGCCGCCGCGTCGGTCAGTGAGAAGCGGTCAAGCAGGTCGTCCGCGATCGCGCCCGGGTCCTTGACCTGCCGCAACCGGGCGACCAGCACGAGGTTCTCCCGCCCGGTGAGGATTTCGTCGACGGCCGCGAACTGTCCGGTGAGGCTGATCGACTCTCGCACGTCCGCCGCCAGCGTGGCGACATCGAAGCCGTTGACGCTGACAGTGCCCGCGTCGGCCCTGAGCAGCGTGGACAGGATCTTCACGACCGTGGTCTTGCCGGCCCCGTTGGAGCCGAGCAGGGCGAAGATGCTGCCCCGCGGCACGTCGAACTCCACACCGCGCAGCACCTCCAGCTTCTTATAGGACTTCTCCAGGCCCTGCACGTGGATCGCCGGGGTTTGCTGGGTTGTCATCAGACTGCCCTCTTTTCATTTCTGGTGTCGTCTCCTGCGGCGCGCGCGATGGCGCTGGTCAGGCGATTCCGCTCCCGGTCGGGGACATATCCGCCCTTCGATCACCTTTGAGATGAAGCCGCCCTTTCCAGCGTCAGCGTTGATAGCCGGTGAGGATTGATCTGCCATGGCTTTCTTTCCGATCTCATTTCTTGATGTGACGTAGTTGCAGGCCACGAGGTCAGGAGGGCAACTCGCCCGAGGCACGGAGGGCGTCACGACGCACCTCCCACTCCTGGCGAAGCGTTTGGGTGCCCTCGACCAGGAAATCCGCGAACGCCGCCAGCTCGAGCAGATCCGCCCGGCGTTGTGGCGGCGCATCGCTCAGCACCTCGAGCCCCTCCCGGGCCAGATCACCGAGCTCCTGGTACTCCGTGATGTCAAACCCCCGCGCTTCCGCGGAGGAGAAATCGGTCCGGATGCGGTCCATCCGCTCACCCGCCGCTCGCGAGCGACGGATGGCATGCAGGCGCTCCAGCACATCCAGCGCGCCGGTGATCGCGCTGCGGCTCGCCAGCAACGCTTCGCTCAGCTCGGCAATCGATTGGTCGCGGGGTTCGCACACGAGCAGGTAGCCGAGCACGCGTCCGACCATCGGCGGAAACGCGTAGCGGTGGGCGTAGAAGCGGCCCAGGTGGTCGGCGAATGTGATCTCTTCATCGCGTGGCATGCGACAAGCATAGCATGCATCACAGAGATGTCACAAATTAGTGTTATCTCGGTCTCCAGCGCACAATCGCCTGATGGAGATCGTCCTCGGGGACGTTGCGACCGAAGCACGGGCGTCGCGAGCTCGAGACCTACGACCCGACCTCAGACGAGTCCACGACCCGACAGCGCAATCTCCGGGCCGAGCGGCAGCCGACCGCGCGGTTGAGCCCGGCGGTGCCTAGACCACCGCTCCCGGCAATCAAGGGAGTAGGGCGGACCAACGGGTCATAGCCCGCCTACACCGCCTGCTCGTCGACAAGTCCGGCGAGCGCTGCATCGTGTGCAGCGCGATCCACGCCTTGAGGTTCACCACAACGGCAACCCGAGTCACAATGAATTGAGCAACCTCGCCAGATAGGTGCTCGTCTCGGCTTCTTGCAAGCCGCCGTGCTGGCCGCGAAATCGCTGCTCGTTGGCCGCCGCCGAGCGAAGCCAGGCCTGCCGCCCCCTGACCGGCAGCACCGCCACATCACCCAAACGGGTGTTCAGTCGGGGGCCGATCCGCTCAAACAGCTCGCGGGCGGGTCGTACCTCGGCGCGGCCGTCAAGCCTTCCCGAGAGCTCGTGTATGACCGTGACGACATGCTCGGCATGCACGTGTAAGAAGACATCGCGCGAGGATCCCGCCGGCCGCCGCTGCGAGAGCAGCGGCGGCAACTCAGGCCAGAGCTCGTCGAGGTAGTCGACGCGGTCCGGCGCGACGTCGACCTGCCCGTGGTCGGCCGTGATCAGCACCGTCACCCCCCGCAAAGCCTGGCTGGCCTCCCACAGCTCATCGAGCGAGCGTCTGCACGCAACCGCAAACTCCGGCGAACCGGGACCGTGGTCGTGTCCCGCCCGGTCGATCAGATCCCAGTACAGAAGCGCGTAGCGATGATCGCTTCCCGGTGCCGCGAACGCCTCCCCAAGTGCACGCACGCCCTCGCGAAGCCGCCGAAAGCCGATGACCTGCGCGCCGCGAGTCGCGACGGTGGTGAACGACCCGGCCAGCCGGGAGGGTTGCGCCACGATGCAGGGGACGGCCAGCGACTCATAGAACGTCGGGCCGGGCGACAGCACGGACGGCTCCAGCCGACCGACCAGCGTTCCTTCCTCCTCGGCGCCGGTCGGGTTGAAGCGAAGCGGGCAGATGATCTCCCCGAGAGCCGGCTCGAGAACGTTCCATTCGTAGAGACCATGCTCGTGCACGGGCACCCCGAAATGCACCGAGGGCACATGCGCGGTCGTCGTGGACGGGAACTGGGAAGTCAACGGGATGACGTCCAGACGCTGGATCAACGGGTGATCGCGGTGGCGCTCGAGGAACTCCAGCCCGAACGCATCCAGCAGGATCAGGACCACCCGCTCGCCGGCGGCGACGCGCCGTCGGACCTCAGCCGGGATTTCGGCGAAGCTCTTCACTACGAGCATTCTCGTCGCTTCGGCCGGTAGCCCTGTGCTCCCCAGAGGCGGACATCATCGGAACTAGCACCGACCACCAAGTTGCCGCAGCCGTTGGGACGGCCCCAAGTTATGTCATCCCTTGAGCGGGCTAACGACGCTTGGTCTTGAAGCAGGAGAGCCTGCACGGTGCCGCGTACTCGTGTTGATGAACGACCCCACGGGTGCGCCGCTGCTCGCTTCTGCTCCCACAAAGCAGCGGCAACCTCGGACACCGGTGCCGCGGCGCTCGAGACTGCCCTCTCGGACACAACCAGCCACGCCGGCGACGTCAGCGCGAATACCCGTGCGAGCACGAAAGGCAGGTGTCGGACCGCTCTTCGTGCGTGACCTGCTCCTCCCACCTGAGGGTGTTCGCCGGTCGCGCCACAGGCGCCGATGCCCTCTCGGCCGCTGATGGCGCTCGCGGAGGATCGACGGGTCCCGTCAAACGCCCAAAGGAGGGCACGATGGAATCCGTTTTGTACGACGCCGCTGGTCATCGCCGGTCTCCGGTCACGATGCCTGGCTACCACCAAGGCCGACCGCCAAGGAACAAGGGTCTGCGCTATCGCGCCGACCCGCCGGCCGCTGAGGAGATCATCGCGGTCATGCGCGCCGCGGGCGACCGACCCGAGGGCGCTCAACTGCGTGCCCTCATCGTTCTTCTGTGGCGCGCTGGGCGTCGCCGCCGCGGGATGGACCGCTGGGCTTGGGTCAGCTCGAGTCCTGGCGCGAAATCCGATCTCAGCTTCCGATCGGCGCGTTCATCTGCGTGATCCACGGGCCGACCGTCGGACGGCGGTGGGACCCGTCAGCGGCGCGGAAGCAACTGCGGGTGACCGCCGCCGCGGCCGGCGTGCGTCGCCGCTTCGCGCCGTCGGCGCCGGCGCCGGCGCCAGCGCTGGCGACCGACTGCGGATCAGTGACATCTGCGCCGGTCGCACCGGCCGCGGCCGTCACGCAGCGGCCGCGCCGCTCGAGCTCGGCCGCTATGCGAGTGCCGATCATGCCGGTGGCTCCGAACACGACGACCTTCATCGGGGTTGCTCCTGTCGGGTCGAGCTTGACTACCGGGGTGGGGCGGGCGTGAGGCCGTGGCGGCGCATCACCTCACCGATCGCGGCCACATTCGGGGGACCTCCAGCACCGGCGGCGAGGACCTCGGCGATCTCACGGAAATAGGCGGGGCCGAACACGCCCGGGGTCGCGATCGCCAGGAACGTCGCGTCAACGTCGCCGCGGTTCTCAAACCCGTGAATCTGCCCGCGCCGGACGCACACCGCCTCAGCGGGCGCGACATCGACCGTCTCGCCAGCGATCGTCCAGCTCGTCGTGCCCTCGAGCCCGTAGATCGTCTCCTCAAAGCCATCGTGGCTGTGGGGCGCCGGCATCCGCGAGTTGGCTGGGACACGGCACTCGAACACCGACGCGCTCCCGTTCGAGTCCGCGGCCTCGACCAGGAAGCGCACGCCGAGCTCACCGACCGTGATCGCGTCGTCGTCCATAGTCTTGTCCATCGTGGCCCCTTTCGGTGGTGTCATGCATGGTGGCGCCTCCCGGGCAAAAACCCCATTGAGTAAAGCTACTTGACCAGCGTATACTTGGCGCATGAGTCTGTCAAGTGGCTTTACTCCACCCGACGTTGCGCCCGCACCGCCACCGCCGCTGATCGGCGCGCTCCTACGAGTCCCATGGGAGACCGTGCGCGACCGAATGCTCGCCGGCCTACACGACCGCGGCTTCACCGACCTCGTCGCAGCCCACGTCGACGTGTGGCGGTACCCCGGCCCAGAGAACCAGCGCCCCTCGGAACTCGCGACCCAGACGCGCATGACCAAACAGGCGCTCAACTACCTGCTCGGCCAGCTCGAGCAGCTCGGATACCTGACCCGCGAAACCGACCACAACGACCAACGCTCCAAGCGCGTCCGCCTCACCCCCAGAGGCCATGCCGCAACCAGAGCAATCTACGAAATCGTCCAAGAGCTCGAAACCGAATGGGAACAACAACTGGGACCCCGAAAATTCGGCCAGCTACGCCGCCTACTCACGCAGCTCTACACGATCACCACCCCAACGAACGACCAGGCCTAGAGCGACAGCAATCTGCACAAGCGGCCAATCCCCGCGCGGGCACTGGGCACCCAGTCCTGACGGGCAGATCAGCAGCCTGATTGGTTTCCGACGCGCTTGACGGCGACCAATGCGCCTACATGCAGGTACTTCGTCTGCAAGACATCGAAGGGATCGCGGCCCGTCGCCCCTGTACCTACCATTCATGCCGCTGATCCGCGACCGCTCCCCGCCCCACCAAAATCCCTGCAATCACGACAACTATATCGGGGCGCCCGGATTTGAACCGGGGACCTCACCGACCCGAATAACGCGCTTACCCACGCGCGGCCAGCAGGAAATGCCTGCAAACCGGGCCTTTTGCTGACCGTCGCGAGCCACCCCAGACCCCGGATATAGCGGCGGATTGCCGGGGATTGGGCACAGAAATGCGCTCTGTGCCCAATCGAGCGATCGGGCCGTAAGTCCGCATACCCGGAGCTTCCGCCCGAGGAGACACGATCACCGAAGTAGCCGGATCGCGCACCGGGGACCCGATGCGCTGGCCAGGCGACTGTCGCCGATGAGCAGTTCGCAGCCGAGCAACTCGGCCAGCGCGACGTAGCTCGCGTCGTACGCCGTGATGTTTGCGCGCAACTCGAAAGCTCGGCGCATGAGCGGGAGCGTCGGATAACGGCTGATGCCGAGCTGCGCAAGGTCAGCGATCGCCTCTTCGAACCTGCGGTCGGAGATCGTGCCGGCGAGCCACCGCTTACGGAGCACCGCAACGGCTTCGACATCAACCAGGTCGGGAGCCGCCACCTGTCCCGCCATACGGATCTCGGCGCGAGCACGCCGCCCGTCTGCCCCATCGTCGCCGATCACGTTCGCGAGCACCGACGCGTCGACGACGATCAACGCCGGGGTCGCTCCTCGCGAAGATCCTCAGCGGCCTGAGCGAGTCCGACAGCGCCCCCACGACGCTGCTCGATCTGGTCCAACACCTCGTCGACTGTCGGCTGCTCGGCCAAGCGACGCAGCTCCCCGGCCAGATATTGCTGAAGCGACTGCCCGCGCCGCTCAGCGCGACGTTGAAGCGCCGCATGGATCTCGTCAGGAAGGTCGCGAACAAGCACATTCATGCTTACAAAATGCTAGCACACGTAGTCGGGAAAGTCGCGCTCCGCGCCCGACCCGTCGAGGCGATCGGGGCGCGAGAGTAGATTGGGCATACAAACCGCCTGTGTGACCGATCAGCTCGACGGGCACGTGAGCCGCCCGTCGCCCGCGCCGCGACTACTCGGGGAGCAGCGTCAGACTGTCGCAGTGCTGCGGCCGAACGACCGCGAAGTCTCTACGATCCAGCGTCGCGACCTTCGTCTCGCCGAGTCGCTCGCACGTCACCATCACCGCCGCGTCGACCAGGCCGAGATCCAGAGACGCGTAGCTCTGCTCGATCTCCGCGGCCCGCTTGAGGCCGTGTTCGTCGAGGTGATGCAGGCGATAGGCGCCGCTGGCGATGTCTTCAACGAACGCGTCCCAAGGTCCGGGCCCATACAGCTTCCGGAGCCAGTAGTCGACCTCGACCAGCACCGTGAAGGGGACGACGAGGTCTTCCCGAAGCTCCTTCACCATCGCGACGCAACGCGCGTGCTCGGGATCGCCGGCATCCAACAACGCCACGATCGGCCCCGTATCGAGGATCAGCGCCATCCGCTACGAGCGGCCAGATCGCCGCGCGGGCGCGTGCTCGTCACCGGCGATCGAGGCGGTCGCTGTGCCATCACCGCAGACGATCCCAAATCGCGGCTCGGCTTTGCGCCGAATCCGGCCGGCCTCGCGCTCCACGGCCTCACGCAGCACCTGTGCGAGCGCGACCCCACGCCGACGAGCCTCGCTCTCCAGGACTGCGAGGTCGTCGCTCTCAGCTGCCACGGTCGTTCGCCTGATCGGCATGCATCAGATGCTAGCATCATCAACCGGCTGGCTTAGACTCTTTAGGCCCTGATCGTGTACCGAGGTAGCTGACGTCGGGCGTCGGCTTTGAGAGACAGCTTCGAGCTTCTCGAGATCGAGCGTCAGACCGCCGGCTTGACGGCGGTGCCGAGACCCGACTTGACCGCCGGGAAGGCGCTGGGTATCGCCCACGTTCTTCGGAACGGGCAATGGACACATCGCCTACACTTCGCTACATGGGTAGTGAAGCGATCCGAATCGAGTCCGAGACGCTCAACGCGCTGCGTGAGCGGAGCGCTCAGAGCGGCGAGCCGATCGTGCGGCTGGCCCAACGGTACCTCCGAGAGGGCATGCGGCGGGACCGCCATCCGGGGATCGTTTTTCGCGATGGGCCGGCAGGCCGGAGAGCAGTCGTGATCGGCGGGCCCGACGTGTGGGAGGTGATTGCTGCAGCTCGTAGCGCACCGGAGCACGGCGAGAAGCTCGTCCGTGCGCTTGCCGAGCGGATCGGCCTGCCGGTCGAGAAGATCCGAGTAGCGGTGAGCTACTACGGCGAGTACCCGGACGAGGTGGACCAGTTCATCGCTGCCAATGAGCAGGAGGCAGAGCAACTCGAGCGAGCGCTCGAGAATGAGCAGCGCCTGCTCGGATGAAGCTGCTGCTCGACGAGATGTACGCGCCAGCCATCGCCGAACATCTCCGGGCCCGAGGCCACGATGTCGCCACTGTGCACGATCCGGCGTATCGCGCACTCGAAGGCGAGCCGGACGAGGAGGTGTGGGCGGCGGCCATCGCCGACCACAGAGCGCTCGTGTCCGAAAACGTCCGGGACTTCCGTCGCCTCGAGGCAGACGCCCTCGCCGCCGCGCAACCGCGCCCACCCCTGATCTTCACAACCGATCGCCAGTTCCCCCGAGGCGACCCCGCGACGATCGGCCGTCTCGTTACCGCGCTCGACACGCTGCTCGCCGCAGAACCAGATCTGGTTACGGCGCTGTTCCTGAAGCCCGCCTGACCGGCGGTCCCTTCGTGCCGCAGCCCGACGAGCCATCTACCAGCCTGGCGACCGCTCGTTGCGGGAGGTCGACGTGTCGGCAACCAGATGCCCGTCCGACACCGAGGGTAGGGCTGCGTCGGCCGTGGCGAGTAGGGCCGAGTGTTGCTGCTCCACGCCTATAGCGGCAGTGGGGCGCGTCCCGTGACTGCTCCGCTGAAACGATCGGCGGCATTGGACCCTTCTTCGACCCGCGCGGGATTTCCGGATCCCGGTGACTTGACACAGGGGGTAGCGTTTCGCCCGCACGGCGCCCAGCGGGGGTGACCGGGGACCACTGGGGTGGGACTGTGGGAAGCATGTGGCGTCGTTTGATGAGGGGTGGGGTACTTGTCGCTCTGACCGTGGCAATGAACGGCGGCGTCGCCGCCGCCAAGGGGCATCCGTTCTCGACGCCCGGATACCACTGGAACCACAGGCTGCCCAGGGTCGCGCCCGTGATCCCGGGCAAGCTGATCAAGCTGGGCGACGGCGTCTATCCCCGCGTGCTGGTCGATGCCGCCGGCACTGCGCAGGTCGCCTATTCGGTGACCCCGACCAACGTCAGCGGCCCGTCGGTCTTGCACGATTGCGTGCTGCTGCGCGGCCAGACCGGATGTGCGTCCAACGACGGCCTGATCCCGCCCGAGACCGGGGACCCGAGGTACAACATCGACGAACACGGGCCGGTGCCGCTGTCGATCGGCAATGAGCTGCTCATGGTCGACAGCCGCTTTCCGAATGTGGAGAACCTCCCTGACGGGACGACGGGGTACCCGACCTTCCTGTGGACGTCCGAGGACGCCGGCAAGACGTTCACCGGGCCGGGCACGATCGGCAACCTCGAGATCACCGGCAACGCGATCGTGTTCGGCGGGGCCAATCCGCACGTCGGCGTCATCACCGACACCACGACCGGCGGCACGCTCTTCCAGGCCACCCCGCCAGGCGCCTTCTCCGGTAAGACCCTGAATCTGGGCGACCAGGGTCCGGACGAGGCGTATGACGGCCGGCTCGCGGTCGACGGGACGCGCCCGGTGGCCGAGTTTCAGGACCTCTCAAACCACATCTTCATCCGCGAGTACAACGGCGTCGGTGACATCTACAGCTCCTCGAGCTGGTCGGTGGCCGAGATCGACGGTCAGGGCTACTCGCGACTGGTCGGCGGCCCCAGCGGCGTATGGCTGATGTACCAGAAGACGTTCTCCGGTCCGTTGTTTCTCCAGCGCATCGTGAGCGGCCGGCCGTCGGGTGCCGCTCAGCGGATCACCGCCAACAGCGACTTCGAGCACGCCAGCTACGACATCACCGAGGACGCGTCGGGGCGGCTCACCGTCGGCTACTTTGCCGCCACCGGCTCCAACTTCGGGCTGTACGTGACGAGCTCGAGCGACGGCCGCCACTGGTCCGCGCCCCAGATCATCGCGCGCGGCCTCCACCAGGCGAGCGACCTCCAGATCGGCGCCGCCCAGGATGGCGGCGGCTTCGCGGCCTTCCAGGAGCCAGAGCCCGGCGGGGTGAGCGGCTCGCGGATCGCCGTCGCGGCGTTCGGCTCGTTCGCGGCCACCCACGTCAAGGGGCTGGGCAATCTCGACGGCGACGGGCTCGGCGGCCTGGGCGGCGATCCGCTGGCGTCCGTGTCGTGCACCGACGTGCATTTCGGCGATATTGACGCGATCGCCGAGGCGGGCTGCTTCCTGCGCGACCCGAGCAACCCCACCAGCGGCGCCGCCATCATCTCCGGCGAGATCCGCCTCAACGGCCTGGAGATCATTCCCGACGCGGGCGTGCAGATCGTCATTGACCCGCGCCAGCACACGATCAACACCACCGGCGCGGTCCGAGTCGTGCTGCGCGCCCCCGGGGTGGGCGACATCACGCTCTACCACCAGGCGCTCCACGTCAGCCTCCAGGGCTCACTGGACACCTCCGGGCACACCCTATTCAGCGTCGACACCGCGACGGCGTCGACGCTGAAGGGCTTCCCGTTCGACACCAGCATCGATGTGCAGATCCAGCACGACGCCGTGGTCATCCCGGTGTCGCTGAAGCTGCCGGCCTACATGGGCGGCGTCACCGGACAGGCCACGCTCCAGGCCGACAACGCCAACGGGCTCAAGCTCTCCTCTCTGCAGATCGGCGTGCCCGACCTCGTCCTCGGCGCGCTCGAGGTCAAGGACCTCAACATCGACTACGCCGCCGCCGGCAACGTGTGGACGGGCTCGGCCACGGTGCACATCCCGGCGGGGACGCCGTACTTCGGGATCGCCGTGGCCGTGCGCTTCGACGACGGCGATTTCACGATGGGCTCGTTCAACGTCAACGTGCCCTTCCCGGGCGTGCCGATTTTCGCCGATACGTACCTCGACGGCTTCGGCGGCGGCTTTGACATCCACCCCGACAAACGCAGCTTCCACGGCTCGGTCTCGGTCGGGGCCATCCCGCTCGATCCCCCCAACTACACGATCGGGGTCACTGGCACGGTCACGATCGCCTTCATCAACGGCGGCCCGGTGGTGCTCGAGGCCGACGGGTCGGGCTCGGTCCATGGGTTCAACATCGCCAACGCCAAGCTGCTGTTCCAGACCAACGGCTACTTCGAGGTGAGCGGCAACGTCGACATCGATTTGGACGTGGCCGAACTCACGGCGAGCATGGACGCGTTCGTCGACCTGCCCGCCAAGGAGTTCTCGGCCAACGTCACCGGCCAGCTCGACATCGCGGGCTACTCGGCGATCTCGGTGCAGGCCGTCATCTCGTCGCTGGGCGTCGCCGCCTGCGGCTCGGACTTCGGCCTGCACGCCGGCCTGTCCTATCCCTGGGGCGGTACGCCCGACGCGTCGGTCGGGACCGGCAGCTGCGACGTGTCGCCGTTCCAGGTTCGTCCCGTCTCGGCTGCCTCGGTGGCCGGCCGGAGCGGTCGCACGCGCATCGCCGAGGTGGCAACCGTCGCCGGTGCCCCGTTCGAGGACATCGCCGTGAGCGGCGCCGGAGCGCCGCCGGCGGTCATCCTGACCAGCCCGGCCGGCAAGACGGTGGTGCCGGTGGCCTTCGGGCCCGGCGCGCCCGGCGCGCCCGCCGTCGCGCTCACGGTGCCCAAGACCAACACCACCTACGTGATGGTGCGCAATCCGGGCGCCGGAACGTGGAGAGTGTCGGCGGCGCCCGGCTCGAGCGCCATCACCCAGGTCCGGCAGGCGCGCGGCTACCCGGCGCCCACGCTCCACGCGCGGGTGTCCGGTCATGGTGCCACGCGGCGGCTGACCTACAAGGTGACCAAACGGCCGAACCTCTCGGTCGCGTTCGCCGAGCGCGCACACCGCGTCTACAGGATCCTGGGTACGGCCAAGGGCGCCCACGGGACGCTGCGCTTCACCCCCGCCGCTGGCCCGGCCGGCAAGCGGACGGTGTACGCGATCGTCTCCGAGGGCGGGATCGCGCGCCAGAGCGTCCCGGTGACCCACTACAAAGCGCCGGCTCCCGCCGCCCCGGAGCGCGTGCGCGGGCTCCATGTGCGCCGGCACCGCCGCACGTTCGCCATCTCGTTCGGCAGCGCACGCGGGGCGGCGTACTACCTGCTTGCCGTGCGTGGCACCGACGGGCGCCATCTGCTGCGGCTCATCCGTGGCCGCCGGCACTCCCTCACGCTGCCCTACCTCGGCTACACGGACCATCTCACCGTCACGGTGACCGGCGTCTCCGCGTTCGGCCGCCACGGGCGGCCGGTGAGCGCGCACGCGTAGGGCGCTAGCCCAGGACTCGCTGCAGCGCGGCGGGGAGGCCTCGCTCAGGGCACTGGTCCAACAGCTGCTCCGCGCCGCGCGGGTGGCCGTCGACACCGGGATCCACGCCTTCGGCTGCCGCGTGCCGAGGCCATCAGATGGCTGCCTGCGACGGCGCCGCTGCCCCCCGCGTCGGCCGACGCCGAAGTTGACCGGGTACATCGCGAATCCGGCCCAGGCGCTCAGCTACGGCGTACGCCCGCATTGAGCTGTTGCGCATGCGCGAGGAGACGCGTGCCGTGCCAGGGCCACGGTTCAACCTCCGCGAAATTCATCGCGCGACACTCTGGAGCGGTCAATCCCGCAGCCGGCAGGCGCTACGCGCGTGACCGCTGGCACGCCGGAACCAGCGCCGGTGCTCGTCTCGGGCGGCCCGTTCTCGCTGCCGCTATCGGACACACGCGGTCACGAAGCCGTACCGGGCTCCCAGTACGCGCAAGCATCAACGCGGGTCTCGGCCCGAGCGTGCCGAAGCACCTGCTCGTCGCCTTGCGGGTCCGCGGACCTCGTCGGCCAGGGGCACGGCCAGCGCGATTGGTCACGCATTGGGCATACAACCGCCAACGTGCTCGACGGCCACCGCCAAGAACCATCGATTTAGCTGGGACTTCTGCGGCGTGGCACCGGTCCTGGCGGGCGGAACAGCAACCTGGCCCACGCCCACACCGTAGAGGGCGACCAAATTCGTCAGGTGGAGGTACTTCACCTGCGCGAAATTCAAAGGGATCGCGGCCCCTCGGCCCTATACCTAACGTCTATGCCCCTGATCCGCAGCCGCTCCCCGCCTCACAAAAGCCCTGCAAATCGAGACAAAATAATCGGGGCGCCCGGATTTGAACCGGGGACCTCACCGACCCGAATTATGGGCGAAATCCACCCCGCAGATGGAAAAGCCCTGCAAATCGGCTTGTAGTAGTTCCTCCTCACCTCCTCTCAGATCCTCGGATTTTGCTGTGGATTCCCGGGGTTTAGGCAGCGACATCGAGTTGCTGCCCAACGCCGACACCGGCGACAGCGACCGGCCCGTCGGCTCTTGCCGGTCGTTCCCACCAGCCACCGCGCTGGCCACCGCCAAGCGCCGAACACGCGGCTGACCACGCTCGGCGCCGGCCAGTCTCCTTTCGGCCAGCCGCTTGAGCGCCTCTCCCCCCCGCGCCGGCGCGCGTGTGTGATCGCGGTGGGACCGCCGTTGCTGGCGGCCCCCCGCGCGGATCCCAGCGTGAGTGTCTAGCTCACTGGGCTCTTGCCTTGGGTTTTGGCGGCGAACCGCGCCTCGGGCCACGGGTGCAGGACGCGGGGTTCGGGTAGCCATCGGCGGGCGTAGCGGTGGATCTGCTCCCAGGTCGTGTCATCTTTCTGGCTGCGGCGCCGAAGCGCGCGTAGCCAGTGGCGCATGACCCGGTGGCGGAAGCCACGCAACGCCTCGCTGTTGTCGGGCACCGCGTAGTAGTTGTAGTGCCCGCGCAGGACGCTGGCGAGCCAGCGCCCTTGTTCGGGGATCGGGAGGTGTCGACGTCGCATCAGCTCGGTCTTGACCGCCTTCAGCTTCGCCACCCTCCGTTTCTTGCTCGTGACCCGCTTGAGCTTGAACCGCCCGGCCCTCGTCTTCGCGCAAATATGCGTGAACCCGAGGAACTCGAACGTCTCCGGCTTTGGAAGCCCACGCCTGGCTCGATCCCGGGCGGCGAACCGCCCGAACTCGATCAGCCGCGTCTTCTCCGGCGCCAGCTCCAGCGCGAACTTCGCAAACCGCTCGCGTAGCTCGGCCAGGAACCGCTCAGCGTCATCACGATGCTCAAAACCCGCCACGTAGTCGTCGGCGAACCGCACGAAGCTCACCTGCCCGCGCGCGTGCCGCCGGCGCCACTGGTCGGCCCATAGGTCGAACACGTAGTGGAGGTAGACGTTCGCAAGCAGCGGCGAAACAGACGCCCCTTGCGCCGTCCCCTCCTCGGTCCTCGACCACACCCCGTCCTCGATGACCCCTGCCCTGAGCCACTTCTGGATCAGGCGCAGGACCCTCCTGTCCGCTATCCGGCGCTCGACAAACATCTCCAACCACGCCTGGTCAAGCGTGGTGAAGAAGTCGCGGATGTCCGCGTCGAGCACCCAGTTCACACGCCTCGTCCTGATCGCGACCGCGAGCGCGTCCAACGCATCATGCGGACGCCCCGGCCGAAACCCATACGAGAAGCCGAGGAAGTCGCCCTCGTAGATCGCGTTCAACACCTCCACCACCGCCCGCTGCAGGATCTTGTCCTCCAGCGCCGCGACCCCGAGCGGCCGCTGCCGCCCATCGGGCTTCGGGATGAACACCCTGCGAGTCGGCCTCGCCCGGTACGCGCCCCGCGCAACCCGAGCGTGTAGATCCCGAAGATTCGCCTCGAGATCCAGCCCGTAGTCCCGCCACGTCACCCCGTCCACCCCCGGGGCGGCCTTGGGCTCCAACGCCCGATACGCCGCCTCCAGGCGACCGACAGTGACGTGATGCAAGAGCGCGGTGAACCGCACCTGCTTATCCCTTCGCGCCACCCGGCGCACGCGATCCAGCTCACTTGACACGCTCACTCCGGCGCTGCGTCCGGGGCGTGTTTCGCTGGCCGCGTTCCCCTCGGCCGGTCCCCTTCCCTCCACCACCTCCGCCCCCGGTCGCCCGGGCTTGTTCGGCGGCTTCGCTGGTACTACGGGACCGTCTGACTTCCCACGATCGTCCATCAAGGGCTTACCGCCTCAGCGTTCCCCTCACGACCCGCCCCCGACCACAGGACAGGTGACCATGGGATCTCCCGGTTCTCGCGCATGGAGACTCCGTGCGTGCCCAGGTTCCTCGACCGCGCGGGGTCCGCTGACGACTCGCGATAACGCCGCCAGCGACGTGGCCTTCCGCCGGTCACGAACGCGTCGGCACCCCGATCTTCAACGACATTTCGCGGCTCACTAGCCCAGCCCGCACGTACCCCTATCAACGCTTCGCTGCGCCCTCGCGGAACGCCAACGCATGACTCGGGGCCACCGTGGATCGCTACTCCTTCGATGTAGAGCTCTCTCATCTCCTTCTCCATGCCGGTTCATCCCGGCGCTTTCCGCGACCAGTCATACGACGAGGGCAGCCGCCCGTAGCGGCGCGCCAGTCGAGCATTGCCGCGACCACGCGCTCGCGGGTCCAGCGCCGCGCGATCGCACCCGGGTGGCACGCCTTGCAATAGGCGTAGGCGTCCCCCTTCCCGTTGCGCGGCTGCGTGTACGCGCCGCAGCCGCGGCATACGCCCACGTATCGGGCCTTGACCGCCCGGGCCTTTTCGCCGGTCGGATCGTAGAAGTACGCCTTTATCGTCGCCGGCGAACGCCCGAGCCGATCCGCGATGTCTCGGACCGAGAGTCCCTCGGACTCGCGGAAGTGGCGCGCCAGAGCGACCGCCCGGCGACGCTCGAGAACCCGATCCGCTCCGGCGGTTCGCGTCTTGCTCGTCACGCCAGGTCACGCTATCTCGGCAGCTTGGCGTTTTCGCCAGGGTCAGCCAGCAAGCGTGTGCGCACCGAATTGGACTCACTTCCCGCGCGCGAAGCGGGGCGCCGCTCATACTGGCAGGAATGCCCGGCATCGATTGCAAGCGGGGCTCTCGCTGCGTGACTGGATCTCACGGACCGAGAAGTGGCACGAACATCTAGGTCGCCGAGGCGACGAGGTCTCCCTCGACGGCGACGAGTGCGACTGACGGTCGAGACGCCACAGCGGCTGAGACGCACATTGACGAGCTCAAGGAGCCAGACGAGGAGCAGCTTGCGGCCACCACGCGGCGGGGGCCGTTCGCCCGGCGATCCCCGGTTGGTGAAGAGAACGGTCCGCGCCGAGCGATCGGCTCGTTGGATTGTTGAGCGACGCGGGGGGTGCCACCGTTCCGGTGAGCCGTGGTGCCAGATCAGGAGTCGAGGATCGTCCCGAGAACGCGTCGTGCGTTCCGCCAACACAGCGCGCTGCTATCGCTGGGTGGCCAGCCTCGGCGGTCGAGCTCGGCGCAGAGCTTTTCGATGGAGCCAACCGATCCGAGGCCGCGGACCGTGTCGCGTGTACCGCCGAGGTCGCTGCCGATGGCCAGTATGCCGGTGCCGGCGACCGAGCGGATGTGATCGAGGTGATCGGCGGCGTCGGACACGCGCGCGCGGGCACCGTCGCGCAGGAACCCGGGCACGAACGCGAGGCCGACCAGCCCGGCGCGCTCCGAGATTGCCCGCAGTTGGTCGTCGTCGAGGTTGCGGTGATGCCCGACGAGCGCGGCCGCCGCGGTGTGGGTGACGACGAGCGGGCCTTCCGTGGCCTCCGCGACCTGCCAGAAGGTGCGGGCGTTGAGGTGCGCGAGGTCGAGGACGAATGGGCGCCCGGCCGCCCAGCGCACCAGCTCGCGTCCTTTGCGACCGAGGCCCGGTCGCGGGTCGTTGGAGGACCCTCCGAACTGGTTGCTGAAGAACCACACCGGGCCCATCGTGCGGAGACCGAGCTGCCACCACCGATCGAGGGTCGCGTGCGGCGGGATCGGATCGAGCCCTTCGACGGCGAGCACCAGCCCTCGCCGTCGGCTCGCCGTGCGTAGGCATCGGTCGAGGTCAGTGCCGGAGGTCACGATCTGCCAACGACCGGCATCGCAGAGATCGCGGTAGCGGTGCAGGCGCTCCTCGATGCCGGCGTGCTTGCCTTGATCGGCGGGGTCGTAACGATCCCAGGTGTCGAACGTCCCGGGGAACGACGTCGTGTTGAGCACACGGATCGGGCTGGATTCGAGCCGGCGCACAGAGGTCTGGGCTGTGCGTCCGCTGTCCGTGTAGCTCAGCAGATCCTGATGGAGGTCGAGGACCCGGATCGGGGGCGTGTCGCGCGATCCGGGCGGTTGACCCGGCGACGTCTGATGGCCTGCGCTCATCGAAGCTCACGCAGGGGTGATGGTGGGTTGCAGTACACGAGACGATGCGCTGGAGCGAGCCGGATCGTTGTGAGCTTGGGCGCGATCAGCCTATCGAGCCACAGGAGGGTGTCGCAGGCAAGTGGCGGCACGTGTGCGGGTGCTGAGCGTGCTCCCGCTACTGACGACGGGGATATAAGTTGCGCCGTAGCGATGCGGGGAAACCGAGCGGAGAAGGAGCGACATCCTCGGGATCGACCTGCGCGACGCGCCCGAGGCGGTGGCCCGTCTCACGGAGGCGCTCCCGATGCCCCATCGGTGGTCCGCCGGTGCCGCTCCGGCGACGGCGCGCGCGGTGGCGACGACGGTGCCGCGGCTGCTCGCCGGGTGGCCGGCTGGCATATGCGGGCAGCGGCACGCACGGCTGGCTGGTCGACGCGGACGCGGCGGAACTGGCGCCGACGTTCGGGTTCCCCGCCGAGCGGTCCGATCGGGGTCCGCCGCCGCTCGGCGGCGGCTTCGGGCGGGGCGCCCGACGAGGATCATCCCGAACGCGGAGAGGAAACTGTCGCGGTCGCCGGCCTCGGCGCGGGCTGGTCGCGTCGAGCGGAAGCACGCCGTTCACGTGCGGGGCGGCTCGCCGGGCGGCGGCCGCAGGGCAGTGACGATCGCGGTCGCGAATGTGCCCGACTCCGAGCTGGCTCGCATCTGCGACATCCGCGTCGAGCCTGCGGCTCGGCCACCGCAGCCGCCGCCGCGCTCGGGCATGCCCTAGCGCGAGAGCCGGGGGCGACCTCCCTCCGTCGTTGTGGGCGCCGCGATCCTCTCGGCCCTGCCGACGTCGAGTGGCTGAGGCGCTCGCCCGCCGCGTCGATCTGCCGGCGCGAGGTCGCGGCGCCTACAGCGCTTCGATCAGCGTCGTGGCGGCGACGTCGAGGCCAGACCGGTCGTAGAAGGCCAGAGCCGAGTCGTTGCCGGCGACGACGTTGAGGCGGTAAGCGCCGACCCCGGCGGCTCGCAGCTCGCGTTCGACCCGCTCGAGGAGCGCCGTGCCGACGCCTTGACCGCGGTGCGTCGAGGCGACGACAAGCTCTTTGAGCTCGCCGACGCTCCCCTGTGAGTCCCATCCGTCGTAGCCGCCAGCCAGCGTCACCAGCGCGAACCCGACGAGCTCGCCGTCGCTGAAGGCGTGGAGGATGAAGCTGCCCGCGGTCCCGATCCAGTCGATGTAGCGCTCGCGCCTGCGCTCCCATGCCTCGGGTGCGGACCGGGCCGCGAAGCCGGCCATCTTCGGGGCGCCGGCGATCTGATGCTCGTGCAACTCGGCGTAGAGCGCCGTCAGCTCGTCGAGGTCGGGGTCGCCTTGGACGCGGTGGATCTCGAGGGTCTCAGATGCCATGACTGAGCGCCCCGGCCTAGCGGCCGCGGAGCGGTCGGGGTGCGACGCTCGACTGACCAAGTAAGCCGGCCACCGGACAGGACGTCCACGCCGCCCGACGTAAGCTCCGGGCGGGCATCACCTGGCCGAGAGGTCGTCCGGGAACGCGCTGCGCATTCGGGCGAGGATGGCGTCGACTGCGATCCGGCCCTCGTCCTCGCCGCTCACGATCGACCGAACGTCCTGATCGAACACGCGATAGAGCTCGGAGGGGTCGACCTCGGCGCCCCCAAGCCAGCGGGTCACCAGCTCGGGAAGGACGCCGCCCTCGCCGATGAGGTCGGGGCTGCTGAGTGTGTCGATCTCTCGGGCCTTTGCGATGACCGCGCCGCGCAGGGTGAACGGTTCGACGTCTCCTATCGACATGGTCGGCCCAACGGTAGCGTGGGTCGCGGTCGCACGAAGGATCGCTAGATTGGCGGCCATGGCCTCGCATTCGACCGCCGGGTCCCCAGCCGCCGGCCTTCCGGCGTTCGACCCAGCCGGCGTCCGGGCGTTTCGCTTCATCGAGCGCTCGATCGACGACGCCGGCCACGTGCGCCTCCTCTATGGCCTCGACGACTCCCACACCTTCGTTGAGACCTACGACATCCCAGTGCCGCCGGGCGCCTCTGTCGCGACTCCAAACGTCGCGGCAGCTCTGGACCTGCTGCATTGGACGGCCGGGGTTAGCTACTACAAAACCGCCCTGCCGGGCGAGATCGCGCTCGAGACGGGCACCCCGACGCCGGCGGTGGCTGAGTTGCTGGACGCCCTGTACTCGGAAGGGCTGGGCGAGCTGGCGTTCAAGACGAGGTTCCTATCCCCCGTCCGCGCTTTGCGTCGCGGCCGACGGCCGCGCCGTCGTCTGTCGCTCAGGTGCAAGAGCCGCGCTACCTCGTGCCGGTCGGGGGCGGCAAGGATTCCGCCGTGGGGTTCGAGATCGTGCGCGCCTCGGGGTATGAGTTGTCGCTGTTCTCGATGGCCGACGATCTAATCGGCGACGCGCCGCCAATCCGCCGTACCGTCGAAGCATCCGGACTCCCCCGGGTGTTGGTGCGCCGCGACTTTGACTTCGAGCAGATGCGCGCACTGAGCGCCGCAGGGGCGATCAACGGTCACATTCCGATCACGGCGGTGATCGCGAGCTTGGCCCTACTCACCGCGGCACTCAACGGATTCACCGCGGTCGTGCTCTCCAACGAGCGGTCGGCCTCGATCGGCAACGTCCCCTATGACGGCACCGAGATCAACCACCAGTTCTCCAAAAGCCTGCCGGCCGAAAAGCTGCTGCGGGCGGCGGCCGCCGAGACCAGCGGCGTGGAGATCTTCTCGGTCCTGCGCCCGGCGTCGGAGCTGGCGATCGCCCGAGCGTTCGCCCGGCTCGAGCAGTACCACTTCGTGTTCACCAGTTGCAACCGGATGTTTCATCTCGATCCGAGCCTGCGGGCGACGTCGTGGTGCGGCAATTGCGACAAGTGCCGGTTCGTGTTCCTGATGCTGGCGCCTTGGATGAGTCCTGGCGCATTGGAAAACATTTTCGGCAAGGCAATGCTCGCCGACCAGTCGCAGTACGACGGCTTCGCGCTGCTAACGGCCACCGGAGGCCACAAGCCATTCGAATGCGTCGGCGAGGAACGCGAGAGTCTCGCCGCGATCAGTCTCTTGGCCGCCGATGAGCGCTGGCGTCACCAGCCAGTCGTGCGCCGGCTCGTCGCAGAGGTGTTGCAACCGCAGGGCGACGACCCAGCGCGCGTAGCGGACGTGCTTCGGCTCAGCGAGGAGCACAACGTACCCGAGCAGCTAATCGGCTACGTCCGTGCGGTTCTCGGATCTTGACGGCGCCCGCATTGGCGTCTGGGGCGCTGGTGTGGAGACACGCAACTTTGCGCGTCATCGGCTCGCCCGGCTTCCACACTCGCGGATCACGGTTGTGGTCCTCGAAGTCCCGACCGACGCGCCGGAACTAACTGCGGGCGCACTTGTGGTCGGCCCGGAGCAGGCCGTCGAGCAGCTCTCGCGCTGCGATGTCCTAGTGCGCTCGCCAGGAGTCTCGATTCACCGACCGGAGGTGTGCAAACTGCGAGTCGCAGGCTTGCCCACGGTCACCCCGACCGGACTCTGGCTGGCAGAGAGAACGGGCCAGCGAGTGCTCGGCGTGACCGCCACTAAGGGCAAAAGCACGACGGCGACGCTGGCGGTGCACCTTGCGAGAGCCGC
Organism: uncultured Solirubrobacterales bacterium; assembly: GCA_963796885.1. Lineage (GTDB taxonomy): Bacteria > Actinomycetota > Thermoleophilia > Solirubrobacterales > Solirubrobacteraceae > Palsa-465. Next base: position 2,587 of record CAWCNP010000009.1, on the reverse strand, counting down.
CGGCGTCGAGGCAAGGCTCGTCGGGAACATTGGCACCCCCGCGTTGGATCTGCTCGACGAGCCGAGTGACGTGCCCGTGGTCGCCGAGCTTTCCAGCTATCGATCCGACCTCGCTGTTGGACCCGAGGTGGCGGCAGTGTCGACCCTATCAAGAGCACCTGAATTGGCACCTGACGTTCGAGACATATCGCGAGGACAAGCTGCGTCTGCTCCGGCTGCCTGGGGTGCGCTGCTGCGTTCTCAACGCTGGATCGCCGACCATCATGTCCGCCGCGTCCGGCTGTCGTGAGCGTCTTACATTCGGGAACCCAGAAAGCTGGAATGTTCGCGAGGACGGGGTGGCGCGCGGTGATGAGTTGGTCATCGCCAATGACAGCCTGCCCTTGCTCGGCGCCCACAACGCTCTCAACCTCTGCGCCGCGCTCACCACGCTGGATGCCATGGGGCTTCCGCTACCGGATCTTCCCAAAGCACTTGAGGATTTCCGTCCGCTCCCGCATCGACTGGAGACCGTCCACGAGCACCGCGGCATCCTTTGGGTCGATGACAGCATCTCGACGACGCCGGAATCCACCGAGTGCGCCGTCGCGAGCTTCCCTGACCGCGACATCGTCCTTCTTGGTGGAGGCGAGGACCGAGCCCAGGACTACACAAGTCTCGCCCGGATCCTCGTCGAGCGCCGCGCGCTCGTTCTGGGCCTTCCAACGACCGGCGAGCGACTTGTTAGAGCCGTCAACGCCGCCGGCTCGCGACGACCGGCGATGATGATGCCAGACCTGCCGGCGGCTGTCGCCGCCGCAGGGCGCGCCGCGAAACCAGGCTCGGTCGTGTTGCTCTCCCCGGCCGCACCAAGCTACAACGCCTATGCCAATTTTGAGGCCCGCGGGGATCACTTCCGTGCGCTCGCACGCGGCGAGAATCTCGAAATGGGACCACCTTCTTAGCCCGGACACCGGTGGCAGGCGAGTCCGCCCGGACCTCAGCCTTAGCTTAGATCAAGTCCTGAACAGGGAGTTGCCCTGTTGGCCGAGGAGCGGCCTCTGGTTTGCGCCGTGAAAGCCGGGGCGAACCGCTGCTCCTCCCGGCCCCGGGAACTCGTAAGCCGACGGTCGCGGTGCCGGGTCCCGCAGTTGAGAACGCGGACCCCGCGATGTTGGTCACCGACACGTCGAATTGGATCCAGGTCGACGGCAAGCTCCGCAAATCGAGTCGAGGCGCCGGCTGACGCCGACGACGATGGGATCGTCGCTCTGGCTCGGACCGCCGGGTACGTCAAATCCCATCTAGCGCCCCAGGATGTCATCCGGGTTCACGCCGTGTCGGGCCGGCTGTCATAGTTGGTCACGCGCAGGAGGACGAGAACAATGCGTGAGCGCCCGTGGTTAGACGAGCTCCAAACGTTCCTGCGCATCCGCGCCGGCAGGCGCTGAGCTTGCGATTGAGCGGACGCTGTGGGTCAAGCTGGCCGGGGTCTTCCCGACGCTTCAGCGATCCGGTCGCGTCTCGATGCGTTCGAGCGCGCCGTCGGTGTTCGCCCGTACTCGTTCCAAGGGCCCGTGACTTCGGTTCTCCGTCGCGCTCGTGGGAAGCCGCGTACCGACGATCATCAATCGCCTCTCGCTCCCAGCCTCGAACGTCCATGCGTTCGACCTGACGATCAGAGATGTCGAGCCCGGGATGCGGGCTGAGCCATGTCCGAGGAGTTCGGCAAGCCGGCAAGCTGGTTAGGTAGTGCCCGCGTTGAGGATGCGGTCGATCGCCAGCTCGGCCGATAGTAGAGCGCCCTCGATGAAGCCTTGATAGTCGGAGTACGCCTCGCCGACCACGTGGACGGTCGGCGAGGACTGCCGATCGAGGGGGGAGCCCGGCGAGTCTGTTGCGCACGTCGTTCGAGTCCGACCCTGGCCTCCAGCAGTGGGACGCAGCGCCGAACGGGCCTCGGCCGGACCCAGTTGCCCCGGATTGCGTAGCGGATGACCGATGGTGCCACCCTTCCCGAGCACAAGGTCAACGAGGCGCTCCGCCGCCGGGCCCCCTGCCTCTTCCCTCCGCACGGCGTCGTCCGCGGCCAGACCAGTGTTGAGAACTTCGTGTAGGCTCGCGATCTTCTGCGTTATGGGCGCGCGATACGGAGCGGGACGCGACTTGACGCCGGGACGCAGATGCTGGTTGGCGAGCTCGACCTCGAGATGCGTAAGCAGGGTTGTCAACTGACGCTCGAGGGCTTTGTTGCAGCCCACCTCTGCCTGGTAATGATGATCTGGGTCCTTCAAGAGGTGCTGCCAGAACGTCGTCGCCGGAGCGTCGGCGTAGAGCAGCACCATCGTGTATTTGCCGGGCTTCTTCGGAGGGAAGTAGTGCACCTCACGTGTCGGCAGCAGCCGCGCACCCTTTTGAGCCGGCATCTGCATTATGAGGTCGCGCCACCAACCCGGGGTCTCGAATACAAAGAAGACCTTGACCATCGGAAACGGATTGACGTCGTCGAGCTTCTCGCGCACGTCCTCTGGGAACCCATCGGCAAGCTTCACCAATGCCTGAGTGGGGATGGCAAGGATGGCGTGGTCAGCCACAACTTCGCTCTCCG
>CAWCNP010000008.1:0-253294 GCA_963796885.1 uncultured Solirubrobacterales bacterium | reverse complement strand
CGACGAGCTCGGACTCCCCGGAATGGTCGTGCTCCAGTTCGGCTTTGAGCCCGACGAGCCCGACAGCCCCCATCGCCCGAGCAACCACGTCGAGAACTCGGTGGTCTACACCGGGACCCACGATCACGACACCGCCCGGGGCTGGTTCGAGTCGCTCGACGCGGGTCGTCGCGCGGCGCTCCGCGCGGAGCTGTCCGCGCGCGCGATCAGCGAGCGTCAACCCTGGTGGGCCATGATCCGCCTCGCCCTGGCCTCGCCGGCCCGGGTGGCCATGATGCAGGCCCAGGACATCCTCGGACTGGGCAGCGAGGCACGCATGAACAAGCCCGGCAGCGCTTCGGGCAGCTGGCGGTGGCGGATGACTCCAGGCGCCCTGACGCCCTCCATGGCGAGGCGGTTGCGCGAAATGACCGCGGAGGCGGGGCGCCTGCCGGGCTAAGCGAAACCACCCCCGGCGTTCCCGGCCGTGGCTGCCGGCTGTGGCGCCCGGCGACATCTGGTGCCGGCCTTCGGTGGAAAACGTGACATACGCCAACCGTCCCCCAACGTCGGTCGCATAAGCATCCTCCACACGCTTACGTCACCGTGGCGCGCCGGCGCGGAGCGTCGTGTCACGTTTTCCCGGTCTCGGGGGCCCCGGAGGGTCAGGGAACTTGGCACACCTCGGCCACCGGAGGAGCAGTGGTGCCGAGATCAGGCGCCGCGCCAGCCAATCCGCGCCGCGCGCCCGCTCACCTTCGCGTGGCGGTAGGCGTAGGTCGCATCGGCTTTCAGTCTCTGCGGCCAGGCGGTCTCGAAATGGATCAACGACCGCGGGCTGACGCGGACCGGGAGCCCATCGTCCGCCAGCAGGGCCAGCGCGCGCTCGGCGATGGCGATCTGCCCGAACGCCGTCGGGTGGACGTGATCGGGCATGACCAGGTTGCGGGCGCCGAAGCCGCTCAGCTCGACGATCAGCGCACCCGCGTCGGCCGCCGCGGCCCTGATCACGGCGTTCAGCTCGTCGACCTTGGCACCGGCCGGCGGCCTCCCCAAGTCGGCCGGCGCGGTGAGCGCGAGGAGGCGGTCGCAGCGGGTGCGCAGGAACCTCAGGGCTTCGCGGAACGCGGCCTCGTACCGCGCTGCATTCCAGCCGACCGCCCGCACGTCGTTGACGCCGATGTAGATCGCGCCGAGGTGGTAGCGGGCGCCGGGGACGGCGGTGCGCTCGAGGAAGGCCGGAATCTGTGCCTGGACGACGTCGGCCGCGCCCGCTCCGTCGGTGGCGTGGTTGGTGAACGGCAGTCCCGTCGCTCGCGCCACCCACTGGGCCCACGACTGCAGGGCCACTCCCCACTGGAGCTCGCCCCCGCCGTTGGTGATCGAGTCGCCGAAGGCGAGGACGCCGAGGCGAGGATCGGTCACGCGCCGCTGCACTGCGGTCGGTTAGGGGCCAAGCGCGCGAGGGTAGCCGAGGCCGTGATAATCCTCGACCTTGCCATCCTCGACCGCCACCTCTACTGACGGGCTCAGGGACGTCCAGCGCGCCGCCGAGGAGCTCGCCGAACGCCTGCCCAGCTCGCTGGCCCCGCTCGCCCGGCTGGCCTTCAACTACCGCTGGTCGTGGCTTGCGGGCGCGCCGGAGATGTTTCGCTCGATCGACCCCGAGCGCTTCGAGCTGTCGCTGCAGAACCCGGTCCGCCTGCTGCAGGACGTGTCCCCGCGCGTGCTGCGTGAGACTCCCGGGTTGACCGAGCAAGCGATGGTTCTCGAGGCGCGGCTCCAGGGGGATCTGCGGCGCCCGCCCGCGGGACCGATCGACGCCTCGCGCCCGGTCGCCTTTCTGTGTGCCGAGTACGGGGTCCATGTGTCGCTGCCGGTCTATGCCGGGGGCCTAGGGGCGCTCGCCGGCGACCTGCTGAAGGAAGCCTCCGACCAGGCGCTTCCGCTCATCGCCGTCGGGCTCATGTACCGCAAGGGCTACTTCCGCCAGCGGATCGACGCCGATGGATGGCAGCACGAGTACTGGGTCGACACCGATCCGCAACGCCTCCCCGCCGCGCTCGTCACCGGGGCCGATGGCCGTCCCCTGACGATCACGGTTCCAATCTACGACGCAATGGTCGCCGCGCGAATCTGGCGCGTCGACGTGGGTCGCATCCCACTGTTCCTGCTCGACACCGACTGTCCTGAGAACGACACCGTGCAGCGTTGGATCACGGCGCGCCTGTACGACGCCGACCCGGACACGCGACTCGCCCAGTACGTGCTGCTGGGAGTCGGCGGGGTGAGGGCGCTGCGGGCGATGGGCTTCGAGCCGGGCTTGCTTCATCTCAACGAGGGGCACGCCGCGCTCGCTCCGTTCGAGCTTGGCCGTCCCCGCCTGGTGAGGGGCGAGCCGCTGCGGAGCGCGCTCGCCTCGGCACGCGAGCAGACGGTGTTCACCACCCATACACCGGTGCCGGCCGGCAATGACTCCTATCCGACCAGGCAGATCGAACGAGCGATCGCTGGCTATGCCGCGGAGCTCGGCCATCCCGCGGAGGAGTTGATCGCTCTCGGTCGCTCCCACCCGGAGGCCCCGGACGAGCCGTTCGGCCTCACCCAGGTCGCACTGCGCCTCAGCCGCGCCGCCAATGCCGTGAGTCGCCGCCATGGCGAGGTCGCGCGCGCGATGTGGCAGCCGCTGTGGCCCGAGCGCGCATCCGCGGATGTCCCGATCAGCCACGTCACGAACGGCGTGCACATTCCGACCTGGATCGGGACGCCCATGCGCGAGCTGCTCGATCGCCGGCTCGGGCACGACTGGTCCACTCGGGCGTCGCGGCCCGAGGCGTGGGCGCCGGTGCGGGAGATTCCCGACGACGAGCTATGGGACGCGCGCGAGCGCCAGCGAGCCGAGCTGGTGGGCTTCGTACGCGAGCGGAGCGTGCTCGATCGGCTCGCTCGCAACGACCTGCGGGAGTACGTGAGCGCGGCCGCCCAAGCCTTCGATCCGCAGGTCCTGACGCTTGGCTTCGCCCGGCGCGTGGCCACGTACAAGCGTCTGGAGTTGCTGACGCGAGATCCTGACCGGACGCTCGCGCTACTCGGCGGCGATCGGCCCGTGCAGGTCGTGCTGGCGGGCAAGGCACACCCCAGGGACGATGAGGCCAAGCGCTCGCTGCAGCGATTGTTCGCTCTCAAGTATGCCCCCATCATCGGCGAGCGCGTGGTGTTCCTCGACGACTACGACCTGGCCACCGCGGCGTGGCTCGTGCGTGGCTGCGACGTATGGCTGAACCTGCCGCGACCCCCGCTCGAGGCGAGCGGCACGAGCGGGATGAAGTCGGCCGTCAATGGTGGTCTCCAGCTCAGCGTGCTCGACGGTTGGTGGGCCGAGAGCTACGACGGGAGCAACGGCTGGGCTCTGCCGGGCGCCGTCGAGGACGATCATGGCGCGCAGGACGAAAGTGACTCTGCGGCCTTTCATCGGGTGCTATCCGAGGAGGTGCTGCCCGCCTTCTACGAGCGCGATGACCGCGGCCTGCCGCCTCGTTGGCTGGGTTTGATGCGGGCTTCGCTACGCTCGATTGGCCCCCGATTCAGCGCTGGCCGGATGCTGGATGAATACGTTCATGATCGGTATCGCCGACCTTGAGCCGGGTCGGAGCGCTGTGGGAAGGTTTGCCCCCAAGCCAGCGTCGTTCATCTCAACGTGACGAATGTCATCCTCCACCGATAAAGCCGAACTCACCGCCAAGCAGATGGCGGACATCTCCGCGCTCGCCGACGGCACGCTCGATCCTTCGCGCCGCGACGAGGTGCAGGCATGGATCGCGGGCTCCCCAGACCTGACCGCGCGCTTTGAGCGCGAACGACGGGTGGTCGAGTTTCTCTCCGCCGCCCGGAGCGAGCGCGCTCCCGCCTCGCTCCGGGCGCGGATCGGAGCCTCCCGGCCGAGTTCCCGCGCCCGGACCCGCCGGCGCCTGGTCTTCGGTGGCGTCGCCGCCGCCGCCCTCGCCCTGGTGGCGCTGGCCCTGGCGTTGATCCTGCCCGCCGGCACGCCCGGCGCTCCGTCGGTCAGCCAGGCCGCGGCGCTGGCCCAGCTCGGGCCGTCGGGCCCCGCCCCCGGCCCCGATCCCAGCGCCCCTGGCGTGAACCTCGGCGAGTCGGTGGGTGACCTGTACTTCCCCGACTGGGCGCAGAGCTTCGGCTGGCGCGCCGTCGGACAGCGGACCGACACGATCAATGGTCGCAAGACGCTGACCGTCTACTACCAGTGGCGCCAGTATCGGATCGCTTACACGATCGTCGCCGCGCCGGCGCTTGCTGTTCCGCCCGCCAACGTACGCGTCCTCGATGGCACCGCGCTGCGGACCCTGATGGTCGGCGGTCACATCGTCGTGACCTGGAGGCGGCAGAACCACACCTGCGTGCTGTCGGGAGTCGGCGTTCCCTCAAGCCAGTTGCAGAAGCTCGCGGCCTGGCGCTCGGCCGAGGCGTAGGCGCTCCGTCTTCTACAGCACGCCGCGCGAGCGCGACCCCTCGCTCTGTTCGGTGAGCGCGCGCGCCACACGCTGGCGCGCCCGGTGCAGGCGGGTGGTGATCGTCGCCTCACGCACCCTGAGCGCCTGCGCCGCCTCGCGATAGGACAGCCCAATCACGTCGATCGCCACCAGCGCGTCGCGGAAGTCGTCGGGCAATTGCGAGATTGCCGTGTACAGCTCGGCCGATTCGAGCTTGGTCTCGGGCTGGATCGCGCTGCGATCCTCCACCAGGTCGAGGTCGTCGGGCAGCGCGGTTGTCTGGGGCCGGCGCGCAGCCGTGCGGCGTGTGCTGAGGAAGGTGTTGCGCAGCACGCGCAGCAGGTAGCCGACGTCGTCCTCGGAGTGGAGGATCCGCGGTTTGCGCAGGACTCGCGCGAAGGTCTCCTGTACGAGATCCTCGGCCTCCTCGCGCGATCCGCACAGCGCCCACGCGGCGCGGTACAGCCGATCGATGTGATCGCCGAGCGCCTCTGGGTCGAGCTGACGTTCGGGAGTCATGCTGTCGCGCCCGATGATCGGGTCTCGGGGGCCGGGCGCGGGTACGTCAGTCTCGCAGTTCTGACAACGGCCGGGGTCCAGGGCCCACGTACTTGGCGGTCGGCCGGATCAGCCTTCCCTCCCGCTTCTGTTCCATGATGTGAGCCGACCAGCCGGCGGTGCGGGCACACGTGAACATCGGCGTGAACAGCTCCGGTGGCACATCGGCGAAGTCGAGCACGACCGCCGACCAGAACTCGACGTTGGTGGCCAGCACGCGGTCGGGCTTACGCGCCTGGAGCTCGGCCAACGCCGCGTGCTCGAGCGCCTCGGCGACCTCGACCCGCTGCGAGCCAAGCTGGCGGGCCGTGCGTCGCAGAACGCGCGCCCTCGGGTCCTCCGCGCGGTAGACGCGATGGCCGAAGCCCATCAACCGCTCGCCCCGATCCAGCAGGTCCTTGACGTAGCGATCGGCATCTCCCGTCGCCTCGACGTCGTCAAGCATCTTCAGCACCCGCGACGGGGCGCCACCGTGGAGCGGGCCCGAGAGCGCGCCGACCGCGGCCGACAGCGCTGCCGCCACGTCGGCGCCGGTCGAGGCGACCACGCGGGCGGTGAACGTCGAGGCGTTCATTCCGTGCTCGGCGGCCGAGATCCAGTAGGCGTCGATCGCCTGGGCGTGCTTGGGGTTCGCCTCTCCGCGCCAGCGGATCAGGAACCGCTCGGGGATCGAGGTCGCCCTGTCGACCTCCCGCTGGGGGACCGGCGGCCTGCCGATGCCGCGGGCCGACTGGGCCACGAACGACAGCGCCATCACCGACGCCCGGGCGAGGTTGTCGCGCGCCTCCTCGTCGGTGATGTCGATCAGCTGCCCGAAGCCCCACTGGGGTGCGAGCATGGCCAGTGCTGACTGCACATCAACCCGCGGGTCGCCGGAGTGCACGAACAGCGGATGCGGCTCGGCCGGAGGCATCCCCGGCAGCAGTCTGCCGTCGACGAGCAGGCCCCAGACCTGCTCGAACGGCACGTTGCCCACAAGATCCTCGATGTCAACGCCGCGATACCGCAGCGCCCCGCCCTCGCGATCCGGCTCGGCGATCTCGGTGGCAAAGGCGACTACGCCCTCGAGGCCTGACTGTACTTCGGCGGTTGCGCTCATCTGATGATGCTCCTGGGGCGGATTCGAAAGTCGAAGTACCACAGGCTAGTCGAGGCCACTGAGCTATAGGCTCTCCGGTCGTGCCCTCCCTGATGTACCGCTCGGCGGTCGAGTTGGCCGCGATGGTCCGCTCCGGCGAGCTGTCTGCGACCGAGCTGGTACAGGAGTCGCTACAGCGCATCGACGAGCTCGAGCCCGAGATCAATGCCTTCACCCACGTCGCCTCGGAGTCGGCGATGGCCCAGGCGGCCGAGATCGAGGCCGGCGACCCGCGGCCGTTTGCCGGCGTCCCCATCGCCATCAAGGACAACCGCCCGGTCGCCGGGATGCCGATCACGATGTGCAGCGACCTGTTCGGTGACCGCGTGGCGCGCCACGACGCGTACCTCGTGCGCCGCATCCGCGAGGCCGGGTTTGTCATCGTGGGCAAGACGACGCTCCCCGAGATGGGGATCCTCCCGACGACCGAATCGCGCCGCTTCGGCCCCACCCACAACCCCTGGGACCTCGGCCGCACACCGGGGGGTTCGAGCGGCGGCTCGGCAGCCGCCGTGGCGGCGGGCATGGTGCCCGTGGCCCATGGCAACGACGGCGGGGGCTCGACCCGCATTCCGGCTGCCTGCTGCGGCCTGGTCGGACTCAAGGCCTCCCGCGGCCGCGTGTCGGTCGGACCCGACGCCGGCCAGAGCTTGTTCACCATCGATGGCGTCCTCACCCACACCGTGGAGGAGACGGCGCTCCTGCTCGACGTCCTGGCCGGCTACGAGAGTGGCGATGCCAACTGGGCACCGGTGCCCGAGCGGCCCTTTGCGGCCTCAGCCGCTGAGGAGCCAGGCCGGCTGCGGATCGGCTTGGCCCTCAACTCTCCGCTCGACGATGTCGTGCTCGACCCGGCGTGCGAGCGGGCGGTCCGCGACGGCGCGGGGCTGCTGGAGTCGCTGGGCCACAGCGTCGAGGAGATCACGCCGCCGTGGTCGGGGCTTGATCTGCTGCCCGATTTCACCCGCTGCTTCGGGCCGTCGGTGTCGATGACGGTGTTCGTCGGGGGGCGGATCGCCCGCCGTGAGCCGACGGAGGACGACGTCGAGCCACTGACCTGGCTCCTTTGGCAGCGGGCCCGCCAGCAGGACACGATCAGCTACATGGCCGCCGAGGGCCGGCTCGAGGCGCTGGCGCGGCGGGTGATTCAGTTCCTCGCCCCCTACGACGCGCTCCTCATGCCGGTGCTGGCCTCGCCTCCGATCGCCATCGGCGAAGTACACGGGCGCGGACCCGACCCGTGGGCGCACTTCCAGCGCTCGGGGCGCTTCACGCCGTACACGGCGATCTTCAACGTCTCGGGCCTCCCGGCGATCTCGTTGCCGCTCTATGAGACCGAGGATGGGCTGCCGCTCGCCGTCCAACTGGTGGGTCGGCCGGCCGGCGAGGGCGGGCTGCTGGCGCTGTCCGGCCAGCTCGAGCAGGCTTTGCCCTGGGCCGAGCGCCGCCCGGCAGTGGGCACGGCTGCGCGCTGACCGTCAGCCAATTCCGAGGATCGCCCTCATTGTCTTGGGCTGCACGCCCAGTCGTTCGGCGTCTGCCGCGCCGTGGCGAGAGATCATCGGAATCTCCAGGAGCTCGGCCTCGTCCCAGGTGGCGAACGCGGCCGGCCCGGTCAGCAGCTCGACGATCTTCAGCGTGCGGCGGACGATCCGCAGTGGGACGGGGACGATCGGCCGGCGTCGGTGGAACGACCCCAGCGCGATCTCGACGATGTCGCGGTAGCTCAGCGTCTCCGGGCCTGCCAGCTCGTAGCGTGCGCCGTCTGACTGTGAGGCCATCGGGCCGCCGGGCAGGGCGGCGATCACGCAGTCGGCCACGTCCTCGGCCCACATGGGTTGAAACGTCGCTCGTCCCGAGCCCGGGATCGGCATGACTGGAAGCCACGACATGCGCCCGAGCAGGGTCATGAACGGATCGCTGGGCGAATAGACCCACGAGGGCGCAAAGACGGTATGAGCCAGCGAGGATTCGATCAGCGCTCGCTCGGCCACCGCCTTGGCACGCATCAGCCGCGAGCGGCTGCGCGTCGAGGCGCCAAGCGCGGAAAAGAACACGAAGCGCTCCACGCCGGCGCGCTCGGCGGCGCGGACCAGGCGCCAGGTGGCCACGCCGGCCAGCTCCTCGATCGACCCGGCGGGCTGATCACGGATGACCGAGGCCAGGTGCACGACGGTGTCGACTCCACGCAACGCATGCCGGAACGACAGGTGGTCCGAGAGGTCCCCGAGGGCGATCTGAACCCGCACCCGCTCCGACCCCAGCCGGCGCGGATCGCGCACGAGACAGCGGACCGGCGTGCCGGCGGCGGTGAGCCGCCTAAGCAGAGGTAATCCGATCGTTCCGGTGGCGCCGGTCAGGAGCAGCACGCGCGGGAGGCTACCGACGGACGGCGCACGCCCGTCCGTAAAATGGGCGCGCCCACCAGCCGGACCGAATCGATAGGAATAGCCCGCAGCCCATGGCCTACGTGATCGCCGAGCCCTGCATCGGCACGAAGGACAACTCGTGCGTAGAGGTGTGCCCGGTCGACTGCATCCATCCGACACCCGATGAAGCCGACTACGACGACGCGCCGATGCTCTACATCGATCCGGGAGAGTGCATCGACTGCGATGCCTGCGTGGAGGCCTGCCCCGTGGACGCCTGCTTCGCCGAGGACCAGCTCCCCGACGAGTGGCAGAAGTACATCCAGATCAACGCGGACTACTACGCGAATCGCTGAGGCCCGGCGCCCCCTGCAACGCCGGGGTGTACGAGGTCTATCACTCAGGCCATCGGGAGCGACATGCCGACCGGCTTCGGCGCGGCGGCCGGTGCCGGCGCCTGCATGACCGGCAGCTCGATCGGCGACAGCGCGATGAGGCCGCGGGCGCCCTGGTGAAGGGCCTGTGAGGCCGGGTCGTCGGGGTCCGCGAAAACCACCGGCGTCCCGGTGTCGGAGTGCTCTCGCAGCGGCATGGTGAGCGGAACCTTGGCCAGCAGCGGCACCTCGAGCTCCTCGGCCAGCAGCTGGCCACCTCCCTCGCCGAACAGCTGATATCGCTGCCCGTCGGGGGCGACGAAGCCCGACATGTTCTCGATCACGCCGGCGATCTCCAGCTTCAGCTTGGTGGCCATCTCGGCCGAGCGGCGGGCCACCTTCTGGGCCACCGGCTGTGGCGTCGTGACGATCACGAACTTGGCCTGCGGCAGCAGCTGGGCCAGCGTCATCGACACGTCGCCCGTGCCGGGCGGCAGGTCGATCAGCAGGTAGTCAAGCTCGCCCCACTCGACGTCCTCGAGGAACTGCTGCAGCGCCTTATGCAGCATCGGGCCGCGCCACACGATCGCCGCGTCCTGCTCGACGAAGAAGCCGATCGACATCACCTTGATGCCGTCGTGGGCGGTCAGCGGCAACAGCTTGCGGTCTGCATTGACCTTCGGCCGCTCGGCGCCGAGGCCCAGCATCCGCGGCTGCGAGTAGCCCCACACGTCGGCGTCCAGCACGCCAACCAGCTTGCCGTCGGCAGCCAGTGCTGCGGCGAGGTTCGCCGTCACGCTTGACTTGCCCACGCCGCCCTTGCCCGACCCGATGCAGATCACGTTCCTGACCTGCGCCAGTGCGCCCTCGGGAAGCGCGCCGCGGCCGAGCTTGCGTCCCAGCGTCGCCTTCTCGTTGTCACTCAGCACGTCGAAGCTGACGTTGACGCCGACGACGCCGTCGATGCCGCGCACGGCCTGGGCGACCCCCGTCTCGAAGTGGTTGCGAATCGGACAGCCGGGTGTGGTCAGCGAGACCATCACGTCGACCACTCCGTTCTCGTGAACGTCGATCGACCGAACCATCTCGAGCTCCACGATGTCGCGGCGCAGCTCGGGGTCGATCACGGTACGAAGGGCGTCAGTTACTTGTTCACGAGTGGGCATGGATTCATTGTAGGCAGCGCCGCAACGCGGACGCCCGCTCCAGTTCAGTGGCGCTTGGTTCGCACGGCGGCATGCTCAGGTGGGCTTTAAAGACCGACGGGGCGCCACATATGTGACGCCCCGGCGGTTGAGGGAGGAGAGGGTGCTACGTTCGCCGGCGAGGATATGGGGCCGGCGAACCTTTCCCGCTCACCGCGCTCTCCTGGTCGCGGGCGGGGGAAGTCGGTACTAGACCGCGGAGTTCAGCAGCTGCTGAGCGTCGGTGACCAGCTTCTCGAAGCGGGCGCCGACGACTCCCGACTGCTTCTCGAGGTCCCGTCGCACCGAGCGTACCTCACGCTCGAAGCGCCGGCGGTTCTGCTTCACGGTCCGCTCAACGCGGGTCCGACGCTGGCGCAGCTCGCGCTCGAAGCGCGTGCGCGTACGGCGGACCTGGCGCTCGAAGCGATTGCGGGCGGTGGCGCCACGGCGCTCGTAGCGCCTGAGCTCGCGCTCGAAGCTGGCGCGCGTGCGGTACTTGGTGGCCAGGCCCTTGACGGTCGAGACGATGTTGTCCCGGGCCAGAAGGCTCGCACCGACGGGCACCAGCATTGCGCGCTCGGCGATGACCTGAACCTGCTCGACCGGCGTCTTAGGCTGGGTCGAGGTGGTCGCTGAGGCCGCAGGCTTGCGCGTACGGGTCGCCGAACGGCGCGTAGTGGCGGTCTTTCTGGGCGATGCGGGCTTACGGCCCGCGGGACTGCTGCTACTCGTTGCCATGCTCTCGGTTGCTCCCGGAATTCGAAGTCAGTATCTCTCTCGCTCAATAGGATAGCGAACACATGTTTGTAAACCGGCGGGCTGACTTCGTTACATTGCGAGCTACAGAGAAGACCCTTGACCAGACCCCGCACCCGCTATGCCCACAGCGGCGATGCCAGCATCGCCTACCAGGTGTTCGGCACGGGTTCGGTCGATCTGACGCTGATCAACGGGCCCGCCTCGCACGTCGAGCTCGTATGGGAGGAGTCCTCGACCGCGCGCCGCTTCGAGCAGCTCGGGGCGTTCGCGCGGGTGGTGATCTTCGACCGGCGGGGCACCGGCCTGTCGGACTCGGTCTCACGGCCGCCCACGCTCGAGCAGCAGATGGACGATCTGAGCGCCGTCCTGGACGCCGCCGGCTTCGAGCGCACGGCGCTGTGGGGAGCCAGCGATCTGGGGCTCTCGGCGATGTTCGCCGCCACCTATCCGGAGCGCATCACCGCCCTCGTGCTGTCCTCGGTGGCGCCTCAGGGAGCGACGACGATCACGCCGGAGCTGCGCAGCGTGTTCCGCGATGCAATCGAGAACCGCTGGGGGGACGGCACCCTGCTCCAGGTGTTCGCTCCCAGCCAGGTGGGCAATCCGGCGTTCGAGGCGTGGTGGGGGCGGATGCAACGCGCCGCCGCCAGCCCGGGGATGGCCAGGCAGCTGATGGACATGATCTCAGCCACAGATCTTCGTCCGGTGCTGAGCACGATCCGCGTGCCCACGCTGGTCACGCACCAGACCGACGATCAGTACATCCCGGTCGAGGCTGGGCGCGAGGTGGCCGGTCTGATCCCCGGTGCCCGCTTCATCGAGTACCCCGGCACCGACACCTACGGGTGGACGGACGGGCCGGCGATGGAGGACGTCGAGGAGTTCCTCACCGGGCGCCGCCCCGTCGTCACCCCGGAGATCGAACGGGTCCTCTCTACCGTGATGTTCACCGACATCGTGGGCTCAACCGAGCGAGCATCCGAGCTGGGCGACAGCCGCTGGCGCCTGTTGCTGGCGCAGCACGACATGGTTGTGCGCAGCGAGCTGGCCCGCTGGCGAGGTACGGAGGTCAAGACGATCGGCGACGGTTTCCTGGCCACCTTTGACGGCCCGGCCCGGGCGGTTCGCTGCGCGGCCGAGATCGTCGAGGAGATCGAGCGGCTGGGGTTGGAGATCCGGGCCGGTCTGCACACCGGCGAATGTGAGCTGATCGGCGATGACGTGGCCGGCATCGCCGTGCACATTGGGGCACGGGTCATGGCCTCCGCCGGCGCCGGCGAGGTGCTCACCTCGAGCACGGTCAAGGACCTGGTCGTCGGGTCCGGTCTGCAGTTCGCGGATCGCGGCCTGCACGCGCTCAGGGGCGTCCCGGACGAGTGGCGGCTATACGCACTCGAGCGAGGCGGCTAGCTCTCAAGCTGGCGAAGCCCGGCGCGCGCCATCCACTGATCGGGGGCATCGAGCTCGGCCAGCGTCGGCAGCGCTTCGGGGCTCGAGAACACGGTGTGCAGGGCCTCGGGCCCATGGGCGCGCACGATGGCGTCGCAGAAGATCTTCCCCCGCTCGTACTGACGCAGCTTCAGATCCATGCCCAGCAGTCTGGCCACCAGCCGCGAGAGGCCCGATTGCGACTTGCGGCGCCGATCGAGCGCCGCCCGCAACTTGGGCAGGGACGGGAGCAGATCGGGAGCCACGGCGTCCATCACGTGCTCGGCGTGGCCCTCGATCACTGCCATCACCGCCTGGACACGGTCGAGCGTCTCGCGCTCGGCGTCAGTGGTCACCAGGGTGATGAAGTCGCCCGAGCGGAGCGCGCGGCCCATCCGACGGAACTCATCGGCCGTCGGCATCCGCAGCTTGCGGGGCGTGTCGATCCGCACCTCGGCGCTGCGCAGGAGCTCGCGAATCAGGCCGGCCAGATGGCCGTGCAGCCACGGCACCCCCGCGAACTGGACCGCGTGCGTGACCTCGTGCAGCGCGACCCAGGTCATGAACTCCTGCTCCTCGGCGCCGAACGCCTGCACCGCCTGGCCGAGGTTGGGAAGCACGAACAGCAGCCGCGGAGGCCGATCCGCGACGGCCTCGTCGAGCAGCACCAGTTCGTACTGGCCCAGCACACGCTGAGCCAGGTAGCCGAGCACGATGCCCACCTCGCCGGTCACGGCGAATCCCATCCCGAGCTCGATCGCGGGGCGCATGGGTCCCATGTTCTGACCCGCCCGCTCGAGCACCGGGTCGAGCAGCGTTCGCATCGATCCGATGTTGATCGTGATCCAATCCCTGCGGCTGATCCCCTCGGGCTCGGGGAGGGGGCTGGCGGGCTGGAGGCCGGTGTAGGCGACGACGCGGGTCTCCGATTCGGCGGCCAGGGCGCCCAGATCGACGTCGGGGAGATGGCCGTTGCCGGCTCCGGCCAGGTACCCGGCGAGCTTCTCGGCCAGGATCCAGTCGATCATCATGTCGGGATCCTCTCGAGCAGGCGCAGGGTCTCCGCGGATCGAGCGGCGATCACCGGTGCGCTGGGGTGGGCGTCAAGCGGAGCGCCGAGGGGCTTGTCGAGTCCGGGGAAGCTGACCAGTCCTCCCGCCTCGCGCACGATCAGCTGGGCGGCGGCGGAATCAACGCCACGGGCACGGCGCAACGAGACCATCCCGTCGAAGCGGGCCGCGGCCACGTAACAGAGGGAGGACGCGATCGTGCCCAGTACCCGCATCCGGTAGCAGGTTTCGCGCAGCGCGTCGATCGACTTGGCCACCCATCGCGGATCCGCCGCCTCGACACCGAGCACCTCGATTCGACCGTCCCGGCTGCGTCGCTCGGGCGCCTCGGGGTCGAGCCGCTCGCCGTTGCACCATGCGCCGCCGCCGCGTCGCGCCCACCACTCCTCGGCTGGTCCGAAGTCGTGCACGAACCCGAACGCGACGTCGGCCATCGTCTCACCGGCGGCCACCGCGATCGATACGGCGTGGCTCGGGATCGCGCGCTTGGCGTTCAGCGACCCATCGATCGGATCGATGATCACCCGGACGGAGTCGTCCCCGAAGTCCACCTCACCGCGCTCCTCGGAGATGGCCACGAAGCGGTATCCGTCCGTGTGAAGGGCTTCGAGCTGCTCGAGCACGAGCTCCTCGGCCGACTGATCGATCACCAGCGTGCGATCGCCGCCGCTACCGAGCGAGCCGGTCTCCATGGCCCGCTCCTTCGTGTTCGGTGTCGAAGCGAGCAGCCGCTCGACGCCGGCCACCGAACGGCGGCAGACCCCCAGCCAATCAGCGTCGAGTGCCGAACGGGTGGTGCTCATCACCAACCTATGCTGTCAGACGTGGAGCTCACACTTGATGGCCTGCTTCCCGTTCAGCGCGAGGCTGTCACCCATACCGGTGGGCCCTTGCTCATCACCGGGGCGGCTGGGACCGGCAAGACGACAGTGCTCGAGACTCGCTTCCGCTGGCTGGTGGCGAAGGGCATCCAACCGGAAAGGGTCGGCGTTCTGACGCCCACGGCGGCGCGTGCGGACGTCATGCGCGAGCGGCTCGAGGAAGCACTCGACCGTGGCTACGAGCAGCTGTTCATACTCACGCCGCTGGAGCTGGCCGGCGTGATCCTCGGCGAGGCCGGCGACGAGTTTCTCAGCTCGATTCTCGGGCCCGGCGACCGCCTGGCCATGCTGCTTGAGAGGATCGACGAGCTCTCGCTCCAGCACCACGACTTCGGCGGCAGCGCCAACGCATTGCTCGGCGGCTTTGTGCGCCGGATCGACCGTCTCAAGGCTGAGCTCGTCGGCGTCGATGCCTACGAGGTCTGGGCCAGCGAGGTCGCCGACCCGTCCCAGCGGGCGGTCGAGCAGGAGTTCGCCGCCGTCTACCGGACGCACGAACGCATGCTGAGTGAGGCATCGGGCGCCGATGCGGGCGACTTCCTGCAGGCTGCGCTACGCCTCGCAGCCGAGCATCCTGGTGGTGAGCGTCAATTCGAACACCTGCTCATCGACGATGCGCAGGAGCTGAGCTTGGCCGCGGCCAGGCTCGTCCGCGAGCTTCCCGGCCAGTGTCCCACGGTGGCGGCCGACCCGGCCCAGGCGCTCAGGCGCTTCCGTGGCGCCGGATCCGCGCGGGTGCGGAGTTTTGAGCTCCCCCGGTGGCGCACGATCGAGCTCGCTCGGAGCCTGCGCGCGCCGGAGCGTGTCCTGCGTGCCGCCTGCGGGCTGGCTGGAATCGGCGTGCCCGACGCGTCGGAGGGCGGCGAGGTGGAGTTCTGGCGGTGCGCCAACGATCGCGCGCAGGCACAGTCTGTGGCCGGCGATATCGAGCGCCTGATCGCCCGTGAGGGCATCGATCCGGGAGCGATCATCGTCGTGGTGCCGGCGATCTCGCGCGAGGGCCAGGCGGTAGCCGTCGCGCTTGAGGAGCGCGCCGTGCCTCATCGCGTGGTTGGCGAGGCGGCCTTCTTCCAGCGGGCCGAGATCCGCGACCTGCTGGCCTGGCTGCGGCTGCTGGCCGACCCCTCCGACGCCGCGGCTGTTGTCCGAGCGTTGGCTCGGCCCCCGGTCGAGCTGCGGTCAGTCGACATCGCCCGCTGCACTCAGATCGCGCGTCGGCGCAAGCTCGACATGGTTTCGGCGCTGGCCGCGGCAACCGAATCGCCCCAGGTACCGCCCGAGGCCCGCGAGCGCATTCGCGTGTTCCTCAAGCTGTATCGCGCCGGCGCCGCCACGATCGACACCAGCCGCCCTGACCTTTACGTCCATCGGTTGATCGATCGACTCGGGCTGCGGCGCCAGCAATTGTTCGCAGCGCAGGCCGACGTGGTCGAGCGACTGCGGGCGCTCGCTCGCTTCGGCGAGCTCGCGGCCGCCCATGTCCGTCGCGCCCCGCAGGCCACACCCCGCGAGTTCGCGCGTGCGATCGCGGCTGTGGCCGACTACGGCCTCCGCGAGCAGGAGGAGCCGCGGCTGTCGCGGCCTGGAGCGGTACAGGTCCTGACCCTGCAGGCCTCGGGCGGGCTCGAGGCCGAGCACGTGTACGTCGTCGGGCTCCAGGCTGCGGTCGCCGTAGCCCCGGCCGAGCACGTCCCCGACGTCCTCCTGCAGGAGGCATTGCCGCCCGACACCGAGGACACCCATGGCGCGATGCTCCGCCAGGCCCTTTACGTCGCGCTATCCCGAGCCCGGGCCCGCGTGGTCATGAGCTATCCGCGCGCCAACGACCGCGGCGCGCGCCTCGTGCCATCGCCGCTGCTCGAGGAGATGCGGGCCATGCTCGACGCGGGCTGGGACGACCGGGAGGAGGAGCTGTTCGGGCCGGCGGAGACCCTGCATTCGACCTACCGGCTGCTGCGCGACGAGCTGCTCGAGTCGACGATGACGACCGGAGGGCGGCTCAGCGAGCTGCGCTTCGACACCGACCTCGACATCACCCACGCCGTGGTGCGGTATCTGGAGCTGCTCAAGCTGGCGGCGTTGATCGCGCGCCCCGAGGGGCAGAGCGTGGCCGAGGGCCTGCGCGATGTGAACTCGCGCATCCTCCAGGCAGTCACCGCCGAGCAGCGCGAGATCTTCACCTCGTCGGTGCTCGACGACTACCTGCTGGACGCCGAGCGCGACGCTCGGCGCCGCGTTCAGGCGCTGGCCGCCCGCGACGAGCCGTCACTCGAGGCCTTCCTGCCGCGGCGTGGTGACGGCGTGGTCCTCTCGGCCTCGGACATCGACACCTACCGGACGTGCCCACTGAAATACAAGTTCGCCCGGGTGTTCAGG
Organism: uncultured Solirubrobacterales bacterium; assembly: GCA_963796885.1. Classification (GTDB taxonomy): domain Bacteria; phylum Actinomycetota; class Thermoleophilia; order Solirubrobacterales; family Solirubrobacteraceae; genus Palsa-465. Next base: position 236,667 of record CAWCNP010000008.1, on the reverse strand, counting down.
ATTCCGCAGGAGCCGACGATCCACCAGCGTTTCGGGATCGTCCTGCACCAGGTGCTCGAGGGCTTCCACGCCAACGATGATGTTTCCGGCTCGCTGGCCGAGCTGCTCGGACTGCTCGACGCCCGCTGGCGGCGCGGCGGCTTCGGCGACTCTGAGGAGGAGCGCCAGCTCCGTGGCAAGGCGGCCACGGCGCTGACGCGCTACCACGCTCGCTTCCAGGACGACGACGCCCGGCCGATGTGGTTCGAGCGCCAGTTCACGTTCAAGCTCGGACCGCACCTGCTGCGCGGGCGCGTCGATCGCGTCGACCTGCTCCCCGGCGGCGAGTATGAGCTGATCGATTACAAGACGGGCCGCCCGAAGAGCGCCACCCAGCTCGCCGAGGACGTGCAGTTGTCGCTGTACGCGGTCGGGGCGCGGGAAGCATGGTCGCTCGATGCCTCGCGCCAGGCCTACTACTACTTGCTGGACGACCAGAAGGTGTCGGTGCCATTGGACGACGGCGATCGCGCCGGCTGGGTGCGCGACGTGGCGCTCGAGGTCGCCGAGGGCATCCTGTCGCAGGGGTTCGAGCCCACTCCCTCGGTGTCGGCCTGTTCGGTATGCGACTACCGGCTGGTGTGCCCGGCGGCGGAGGTCTAGCGTTGCGAGGCTAGGTAGGCGGGTTCTCGCCGTCGCCGCGCTGGCGGAGGAAGCGCTGGAGGTCGCGCGCGATCGTCTCGCCCGAGGGGAGTGGGCCCTGATCGTCGTCGGACTCGTCGTTGGCGGCCTGTTCGAGGCGCTCGACAAAGGCCTGCACGTCGGGATCGCTCTGCACGGCCAGGTTGACCTGGCGCTCGTAGTCGGCGGCGCTGACCTCTAGCTCGGTGGCGTCGACAGCTACCCCGACGAGGCCCTCGAGCTTGCGCACGAGCGCCAGTGCCGCCTTGGGGTTGGGCGTGGCGGCGATGTAGTGGGGCACGGCGGCCCAGAAGCTGGCCGAGGGCAGGCCGGCCTCCTGGCAGGCGGCGTGGACCACACCGATGATGCCGGTCGGCCCCTCGTAGGAGGACGAGGTCAGTCCCAGGCGGGCGATCAGCGCGGGGTCTGAGGCAAGCCCTGTCACGGAGACGGGGCGCGTATGAGGAACGTCGGCCAGAAGCGCGCCGAGCGTCACCACGAGCTGGGCACCAAGCGCCTCGACGAGCTCGACGATCAGCTTGGCGAACGTGCGCCAGCGGAACGAGGGTTCGCTGCCCACGACGAGAATCAGGTCGCGAGGCGCGCGAGGGACGCGGGCCTCGAACAGCTCCACCGCCGGCCATACGATCTCGCGGGTCTGGCCTTCGACCAGTTTGATCCGGGGCCGCGTGGCCTGGAAGTCGTAGAAGTCCTCCGGGTCGATGGTGGCGAAGCGGCGGGCGCTGAGCGCGCTGCCGACGAATGCCACCGCCGACGAGGCGGCATCTGAGGCATCGTTCCAACCCTTGAACGCGCACGCCACCGCCGGAGCACGCAAACCATCCGGACGGTATTCCCATTGCAGCGGCTGCATCCGAACCACCGTACATCATGGGCCTGTGAGCACTGGTCAGTCGGTCAGCACCATGCGCCCGGGCGAGGAGATTTCCGGCATCTTCGCGTGCACCCGTAAGGACCGCCTGAAAACCCGCACCGGGTCGCCGTATCTCGCCCTGGAGCTGCGCGACGGCAGCGGCACGATCGCGGCTCGCGCATTCCGAAATGCCGACGTGCTGGCTGGCCGCTTCGAGCGCGGCGACCTGGTCCGCGTGTCGGGTCGTGTCGAGCGCTTCCGGGACGAGCTCGTGCTCGAGGTTGCGGACATCGCCCACGAGGACCGCGAGGTCGACCCGGGCATGTTCCTCCCGCGCGCGTATCGCGACCTCGACGAACTCGACGGCTTCCTCGAGCACCTGGCTCGCGAGGTGTACGACCAGCGCTACCGCGCGTTGCTCGACTCGTTGATGGCCGACCGCGTGCTGCGCCAGGCATGGCGGCGCGCCCCGGCCACCCGCTCGGGTCACCACGCGTACCTCGGCGGGTTGCTCGAGCACACCGTGGCTGTGGCGACGCTCGCCCATGAGACCTGCCAGCTGCACCCGCGATTGAACTCAGACCTGCTGCTGAGCGCGGCGATCGTCCACGACCTCGGACGCACGCGCGAGTTCACCTACGGCGCGGAGATCGGGGTGACCGAGGAGGGCCGCCTGCTGGGCCACCTCGTCATCGGTCAGCGGATGCTCGACGAGCGCTCGGGCCCTCTCGATGAGGAGCGCCGGCTGGCGCTGGCGCACTGCGTGCTCGCTCACCACGGCCCCGCGGCCGTACCGGGGGGACGGTTCGGCTCGGCCGAGGCGCTCGCGCTGTACCGGCTCAACGCGCTGGACGCCGGCGTGAAGGGAGCGCTGGAGGGCGGCGAGGCCATGGGGTGAGGCTCGTTGACCACGCGGTGAGCTCGTCGTGCGTCGGACCGCGGCTTGCTTGCTCGAAAAGTTCCTCATAGCGGGCACTTTCGAGCACCGTTGTGTCAGCTTCGCACGCTCGCCGGTGCCCGCCGCCGACACGCCATAGCATCAGCGCCGGCGCGGCACGGGCCTGGTGGCCCATCCAGTCTTCAAAACTGGCAGGGCCGGGCAACCCCCGGCTTGGAAGGTTCGATTCCTTCGCCGCGTCGTCCCAGCAAAGGCGGCAAATCGCGCTCCGCCAGACCGCCGTCGTGGATCGGCAGCCGCCGCCAGCGCGCCGGTCCCGGACTTCGGCCAGCATCGGTCGGCTGATCGGGATCCACCAGCTCCGTACTGGTTGACATCAGCCGCGTGCCGCTCACCGTTCGTGCCGGCGAGGATCCGGCTCGGGGCCGCGGCACGTCGTAACGACCCCCAGACTCGCCCCCGGCGTTTCGGCCGCGACCCCCTACGCGCCTCACGCCGCGCGATCGGGAACGCGTCCTCCTGCCGCGCCCGGCATTATCGGTGTCGATGACGACAGTCCCGGGATTGGGGCGCTTGACGGCGGGCGGGGGTGTTCTGCTCGAGCGTGACGGTGAGCTGGATCGTCTCGAGCGCGTCGTGCTGGCGGCGCGCACGGGTCAGGCCGTCGTGGCGGTGATCGAGGGACCCGCCGGGATCGGCAAGAGCACGCTGCTCGGGAGCGCGCGTGAAATGGCGAGTGCGGCCGGCTTTCGGGTGCTGAGCGCACGAGGCAGCGATCTGGAACGGGAGCTGCCCTACGGGGTCGTTCGTCAGTTGTTCGAGCCGCTGTTGCTCGAGCCCGGCGGTCGCGAGCGGGTATTCGCGGGGTCGGCGCAAGCCGCCGCTCGTGGGTTCGAGCCCCAGGACGCAGATGGCCTGACCGGCGACGATGGCTTCGCTGCTCTGCACGGGCTGTTCTGGCTGACCGCGAACCTCGCGGCGGAGCGGCCGTTGTGTGTGTCGATCGACGATCTGCAGTGGGCAGACCATGCCTCTTTGCGGTTCCTTGCGTATCTGGAGCGACGGCTCGAGGGTCTCGGTGTGCTGGTCACGGCGGCGGCGCGGACGGAGGAAAGCGATGTTGAGTCGAGGCTGTTCTGGGAGATCGTGCAGGCTCCGGCTGCGGTCGCGGTCCAGCTGGCGGCGCTGAGTGAGGATGCGGTCGGCGAGATGGTCCGCGATCGTCTGAGCGCTGCTGCCGAGCGCGCTTTCTGCTCGGCGTGTCATCGCGCGACGGGCGGCAATCCGTTGCTGCTCGGAGAGCTTCTGAAGACGCTCCGCGCGGAAGGGATCGAGCCGGACACCGCGCACGCCGATGCGATCCGTGAGATCGGGCCGCGGGCCGTGTCGCGCACGGTTCTGTTGCGGCTCGGGCGGCTGTCGGCGGAGGCGGTCAGGGTCGCCCGTGCGATCGCGGTGCTCGGCGACGGCGCGAGCCTGCCGGCAACGGCGGCGCTCGCGAACCTGGATGAGCGCAGCGTTGCCGACTCCACGCGCGCGCTGATTGCCGCGGAGATCCTGCGGCCGGAGCCGCCGCTCGGGTTCGTGCATGCGCTGGTCCGCGACGTCGTGTATCACGAGCTGCCGGTGGCCGAGCGCGAGCTCGAGCACGAGCGCGCCGCGAGGGCTCTCGCCGGCCTCGGTGCCGCGCCCGAGGTCGTCGCGGGTCACCTGCTGGTTGTGCCGCCGCGTGGCGAGCGCTGGGGCGCGCAATGCCGTAAGCGGATCCCTATCGGGACGGATCGTCTGCGGTGAAGAACAGGATCCGGCAGGGACGTCACGATCGCCTCGGAACACGGCGCCACGAGATCCTTGGGTGGGCCCGAAGCCCGCGCTGATCCGACGTCGGGCACTCAGCGCCTGGTCTCGTACCTGGTCAGCTCCACGCCGTCGGGAAACGTCCGGGTCTCCACCAGGCTCAGGTTCACCCAGTTGTCCAGGGCCGTGAAGAACGGCGTGCCGCCGCCCACCAGGACCGGATGGGTGACGATCGCGTACTCGTCGATCAGCCCGGCCCGCATGGCCGCCGCGGCGAGTGTGGCACCGCCGATGTCCATGGGGCCGCCGTCGTCGGCCTTGAGCCTGGCGATCTCGGTGACCGCGTCGCCGGTGACCAGACGGGTGTTCCAGTCGACCGTGCTGGTCGTCGCGGAGAACACCACCTTCGGCATTTCCTGCCAGCGGCGGGCGAACTCGATCTCCGCCGGTGTGGCGCCGGGCTGCTGGTCGGCGGTCGGCCAGTGGGAGCTCATCGTCTCCCACAGTTTGCGCCCGTACAGAGCCAGGCCTGTCGCCGCCACCCGGTCGGACCACCACTGGAACAGTTCGTCGCTCGGCACGCTCCAGCCGAGGTCGTCGCCGGGCGCGGCGATGTAGCCATCCAGGGTCAGGTTCATGCCGAAGGTCAGTTTCCGCATGGCGTCAGTCTCCCGTGAGTCGGTTTTCGGCGTACAGACCAGCACGGCGCGCAAGAATCATCGGTCAGGCCCACCGAGGGCCAGTTGACCACGACGCCAAGCAGATGCTCCGTACGGAAAGGAACCGATGCCGGCACACCGTCGCGTGGAGCCTGTCCCGAGAGCACTGGCCGAGGGCGGTGTGCCGTAACACTGGTTCGGTGATGTGTGCCGGTGAGGAGACGACAACCGGGACCGCGCCACGCCCATGTGCAGGCGTAGGCGAGGCCCTCCCGGCGGGACTCAGGCGCTCCTGCCCGTGTCAATGGCCATCGAGTTCTCCTCACTGGCGGCCACAAAATTCCCCACTGGTGGCCATGATTTCTCCCCGCTGGCGGCCACGAATCTCCCCACTGGAGCGTCGGCGACCAGGAGATGGCGACCCGCGCAGGAAGCTTCTTCGCCTCGCTCCGATTCTTACTCCAATGCCCCGAGGTCAGCATCCTCGTCGCGGTCCAAACACACTGGACCGAAACCGGCACCGCGGCCGAAGCCGCCACAGGGACAGCCAGACGCGAGTATCGAGAGCGTCGGAGCCCGACTCCACGTTCCGCGACCTCAATCCAAAACGCAAGCCGGCAAGCTCATGGCAGCGGTGATCGACCGCCGAGTCGAGATCGCCCTCCCAAGTGAGACTCGCCCAGAGGGGGGATGGTCCGAGAGACCATCCGCCTCGCCATCGGCGACATCCGAGACGCCTTCGATCACCTCGATGCGATGCCCGACCAGATAGATCGAGAACACTGCTCGAGGTCATCGACAACTAAAGGATCCAGTTCGCGTCGGAGATGATTCGTCGCCAACTCGATCGTCAGCTCAGCGACGCACGAACGAGCAAAGCAGTCGTGCGCGGCGTGTGACGGCTGTTGCTTTGCGCACCGGTGGCTTCGAGGACGAGGGCTGCTTGGACCAGCGGACCGGCACTGTGGCTGAACGCCGGTTGGACCTGGTTGCGCTGCCCAATCCCCCGGCTTCCGAATTGTCCGGTCGCTGCAGCGGCGTCACGCTCGCGTCGACGCCGATGCTGATGGCCCTTTCCGACACTCTTGCCCTCGCCGGACCGGGCACCCGCGCAACGTGGCGCCTGTGTGGATCGTGGGTCTCGAGCGACTCAGGTCGATCGTGGAGGCAGGTCGGCGCTTCACCGCGTCGGTTTGGGTTTGACGACCGGGAGCGGCTTCTTGACCACGGGAGGCGTGCCGGGGGAGCCGGGGACCTGATGGACGGGCAGCCGGAGCTGCAGCTTTGACACCGAGATCGAGAAGACGCCGTTCGAGGGACGCGTGTATGGCGCGTCCTGGCCCAGCAGCTCGAGCTTCGGGACGTGGCCGGCCGCGAAGTGCCAGCCGTTCGGATTCAGCTGGAATACCTGGAGGCCGTTGGGCGCTTTCGGGTTGATTCGGTAGACGCCGCGGGCGACGAGCGTTTCGGTGTTCGTCGCCGGGTTGACGTCGAGCAGCCGCGCGGCGATGTAGGCGAACTTGCCGGTCACGTGCAGATCGGCGATCACCGTCGGCGACCCGAGCAGCGTGTAGCCGGAACCGGTCGCCGCCCGCAGCCGGTAGGTCGCGACGCCGGCGCCTTGATCGGTCGCAGGTGCGGTCGCGCACGCGCCGCCACCGAAGACCGGGTCGAACGTTTTGGAGATCGTCGGGTTGCCAGCCTTCGAGAGGATCGTGTGGGCGGGCTTGGAGCTGTAGTCGACCTCGCCGGGGTGGAGTGCCGCCCACGTGGCGGCGTGGTACGGGCCGCCGGATCGGGCGCTTTTCGGGCAGGTCTGCTTGATCGCGGTCACACCCATCGTCGGCTTCGGTCTCGCGCCTTTGACGTAGTGGTCGAAGAACGCCTTGACACGGGACACGAGCAGCGTCCCATCGGCCGTCTTGTTCTGGCCGCGCGGGTGGCCGCCGTCATAGTCGAACAGCGCGATCGGGTCAGACGGATACAGCGAGCGGTCGAGGTTGTAGTAGCGCAGCGCCTCGCCGACCGGGAATATGTCGTCAGTGAAGCCGTTGGTGAGAAACAGCGGCGCGGGTGCCTGCCGCCGGGTTCCGTAGGCACCGTCCAGCAGGTAGTAGGGAGAGTGGAACTGTGCGATCTGCCGGAGCTGGAACTTGTCCGCGGACGTGGTGTACGGTTCGCCGGCGGCGAGGTTCGCGTTCCAGGTCGTCACGTCGGCCTGCGGGTTGACACCCGGGGGGGCGTAGTAGCCGTTGACTGCGCCCTCCTCGTACAGGCCGAAGTTAATCGACTTCTTCTCGACGCCGGCCGGCGACAGGTCGGCCGTCGCCGAGGTCACCCCGTAATCGAGCGTCCGACCGTTCGGCATTAGCGCGTAGACGAGGTCGCTCCACCCGAATTGGGGGGCGGCGGCCGCGATGTGAAGCGGCGTTCCATGGGGGCTGCGCCACGGCACAAGCCGTCCGTTCGGCAGCATCACGCGGTTCTTGAGGGTTGCCAGCTCAAGCGACACGCCGGCCCCATACGACTCACCGGTCACTCCGATCCGGTCGGGGTCGACGATCCGCTGGTCAACAAGCAGCCCGACCATGTTCTGGACGTCGCGGGCCTCGTAACGCTCATCGTCGAGGCGGATGTAGCCGTTCTGGCACGCGGCCACGTTCACAAGCCGCGACGCGGGGGTGCCGCACGAGTCGCCCCAGCCGCGTGCTGCGAGCTGGACGACGGCGTAGCCGCGCCTCGCCCACTGATCGGCCGTCGGACCGGCGTACTGCCCGTCGCTCGGCCCGCTCGGGGGGGCGCCCCAGCCATGGCTCTGCACCACCAACGGGTAGTGGCCGCGAGCGCCGGAGGCAGGTGCGGGAGGGAGGGTGACGTACACCGCCAGCGGCGTGCCGTCGAAGCTCTTAAGGCGGAGATCCGTTGCGCTCGACCCGCTCTCGTCGCCGTGGCACACGCGCACCCCATCCGACTGCGCCACACACGGGATCGGCTGACCGTTCATCGTGTGTCCCGCGAACACGCCGGTAACTGCGCCCGACGCGCCGGCAGGCAAGGCCATGAACGCGACCGCGGCCGCTGCTAGACCAGCTCTTTTCATCCTTGCTCCTTACGCATTGCAAATCGATCCGTGTGTCCATGCCCAGTGAACTTGCCGGTCCATAGAAGCACAGATTCATGAACTGTCAAGTTCATTAAAGCTACAATCGGAGTAGTGCCGACGATGGGATCGCTTCCGAAGGGACGCCACGGCCTAAGCCGCGAGCAGGTTGCGGCCTCGCAGCGGACGCGGCTATTGCAAGGGACGGTTGAGTTGGGGACTGAACGCGGCTTCGCATCGTTGACGCTGACAGAAATCGTCCGTCGCGCCGGCGTCGCGCGCTCCACCTTTTATGAGTACTTCGCAGACAAGGAGCAATGCTTTCTGGAGGCCTTCGACTATGCCGCCGACAGGGTCCTCGAGCACGTGCTCGCGATCGGGCGGCCCCCCACCGGCGAGTACGCCGCACCGGTGCCGGCCTACGTCGCCAGGCTGCTGGAACTTTGCCTCGCTGAGCCTGGCCTGGTGCGGCTGGTCGCCGCCGACGCCGAGACACTCGGCCCTGCGGCCGCCGAGCGCCAACGCGCAATCAGAGGACGGCTCGCGGACGGGCTCGTCGGACTGCGCGACTTTCTGCGCCGCGAGGACCCAACGCTCGCGCCGATCACCCAGGTGCGGGCGCTCGCGATCGTCGGCGCGATCACCGAGATCCTCCAACATACCCTCCACACGTCCGGAATCAACGCACTCCCCGCACTACAACCGGAACTCGCCACAATCGTGCTCGCACTCCTAGAAGCACCACCAGCCTGACCAAACCCGCCAACCACCACGCAGCCCCCGTAACCCGAGCGCGAGCGCGACGTTGCTGGCTGCGTTTCGTCGGCTGACGGTCGCGCGCGCTGAACGATCGCATCAGCCGCGCAGCCAGCTTCAAGCCGGCGATCGCAATGGCGCGACATGGGGATGGTCAAAGTCGTCTGGCTTCGCGGCACCCTGCGCGGGCTACGCGCACGGAGAGGCACGGTCGCGGCCGTGGTTGGGGGAGGACCACTTCAGCCGGTTGTAAGCCGGCCGGCCTGTCCATTTGCCGAGCTTCGACGCGACTTTGCTCGCCTTCGCTGGATGCCCCTGACCGACTGATTGGCTGCCGCTTACATACCAGCCAACGCCGGAGCCACGAGCGACGCGTCCGCCCCAGCTATGCCAGTGGATGCGACAGACCAATGCCGTCGGATCGCCGCCGTCGTAGATGGTGCGCGGCTTGACCCGACCGAAGCCGTTGGTGCCCTTCAGGCCCCCATAGCGACAGTAGGGATCGGCTTTTGGACTAATGATCAGGGCAAGCGTCGGGTGGACCGGATGGGATACACGGCCGCGCCCGGATTCGGCGTGCACACTGAGAACGTGCGGTGCAGCACAAGGGGGTGCCGGTCGCCCGGAGGCGTAAGCCGTATAGCGGATACGGTTACTCTCGGTGAGCAGAATCCCTTGTTGATGTATTTGAAGGTGAAGTACGCGGGGGCGCCGTCGGCGAGCGTGACTGTCCGCACCGACTCTTTCACCCGGATCGGAGCTCTCAACGACAATGGCGCGCCGGAGGCACCGAGGAATGTGAGGGCCGGCCAGCCACGAAGCGTGCATGGGGGCCCGTGGTTGGCGAATCGAACGTCCCGGTAGACGCGACCGGACGCGGCGGACAGGCCAGCGAACTCGGCGCGCAGATGGCTGCTCGCGCAGTGCCGCGAAGCGGCGCCGGCGGAGAACGCGCCGACCGCGAGCACCAGCGCGGCGGCAGCGACGCAGACGACTGCGATCCGGGCGCGGAGCATGGCCGGAATGATGACAGCAGGCGAAATCCGACGGACGATCGCATTCGTCCTGCCGCTCATGCCTGAGCTCACGATCGGTTTAGACACTATGGACGACCGGCTGCCTGGAGGTCGAAGGTAGTCGGCACCCCCGCGTAGCGGGGTTGATGTTCGCGTCGAAGGTTCGAGCTTCGACGCGGGCCACATCTACGAGGAGGTACCGACATGCCTGACGGTATCCGTTGGGTCGGTCTGGACGTGCATGCGCGCGAGTCGACGCTCGCGGTCTTCGATCAAGGCACCGGCGAGGTGCTCACGCGACGCATGGTCGGTCGCCCGCACGAGCTGCTGGCGTTGCTGTTGGAGATCCCGCGGCCGGCGCGGATGGTGTGCGAGGCGGGCCCGACCGGCTACGGGCTCGCGCGCCGCGCTCGAGCTGTGGGGATCGAGCTGGGGGTCTGCGCGCCGAGCAAGACCGAGCGCCCGCCGGCGGACAGGGTCAAGACCGACAAGCGTGACGCGATCCGCCTGGCGCGGTTGTTGTCGGCCGGCGAGTTGACGTTGGTCACGATCCCCTCGGTCGAGCGTGAGCAGCTGCGCGATCTGGTGCGCTGTCGCGAGGACATTCGCCTGGATCTGATGCGCGCGCGCAACCGGATCGGGAAGTTCCTGCTGCGCCGCGAGATCTACTGGGAGGGGCCCGGTGAGACGTGGTCGCGCAAGCACCGCTCGTGGCTGACCTCGGTGCGGTTCGCCGACCTGGCGTCGCGGGCGACGCTGGCCGACTATCTGCACGCCCACGACGTGCTGATCGCCCGACGTGACCAGATCGAAGCCGACCTCGCGGAGCTCTCGACCTGCGTCCCGTGCGCGCACACCGTCGCCAGGTTGCGGTGCCTGCGCGGGATCGACACGCTCACAGCGCTCGGGCTGTGTGCCGAGATCGGCGAATGGGAGCGCTTCGATCATCCCGACCAGCTCTCCTCCTACCTCGGGATCGTCCCTTCAGAGCACACCACCGGTGCCCAGCGGCGACTCGGGTCGATCACCAAGGCCGGCTCCACCCACGCGCGGCGGCTGCTGGTCGAGGCCGCCTACCACTACCGCCGGGGCCCCGCGGTCGGCGAAGCGCTCGAGCGCCGCCAACGCGGACACGCACCCGAGATCATCAACATCTCCTGGCGCGCGCAACGCCGCCTGAACGCCCGCTGGCGCCAGCTCAAAGACGCCCGCCACAAACCAGGCGGGATCGTCGCGGTCGCGATCGCCCGCGAACTCGCCGCCTACTGCTGGCAGATCGCCACCCTCACCCATCCCGACCCGGTTCCGCCGGCATCCGTGCCGGCGGGCGACCCCCTCACGCACGCAGCCTCGCTCCCACCGAAGCAGACACCCACCACCCGCAGGAGACTCACCAACTCACGCTAACCCCCCCGACAGTTCCCGTTGCGGCTGGCGAGGCGGCCCGAGCATCCCCGGCTCGCGCACAACAACTCCGCGATTGGTCGCCTGAGCACCCGCCCACCCCGGGCGGCCGCGCTCGACAATAGACAGCGGACGTGCGACGAACAAAGGTCTTGGGACAGCCCCCGAATATGAGCATGACCACCGTCGCGAACCCGCGGACGCCCGGACCGCCCCGCAAGCCGCAACCACATCTCAACCTCGCACCACCCCAGACAATGGCCATCAACCCCTACCCCTTGACACCCACTCCTCCATGCTGGCGACCAGGCGGTCGCCAGCATGTCGGCAGGCCCGCTAGCGCTTGGCTACCGAATGCAATCGCCGGTTTCTAGGACCGGAACGATCACCAGGCGGAATTCCGGTCACGAAGGATTTGTCTCCAACTTTGTCCCGAACTCGGCAATTCTGACCTGCGCTGACTACTTGCCCCGGATAAATGGCCTTGACTGAGACGGCCGCGTCCAGGGTGGAGCGCGGGCTTCCCAAGCCCTTGCTCGGGGATGCCTCCAGCCGGTCGTCGACGCGGAGGATCAGCCGACGCGGCCATGCCGACCGCGAGTACGATGCCGAGCGTGCCGTAGCCGCCGTGCGAGATGACAGCCCCGCCGACGACGGCGCCCAGCAGGTAACCGAGTTGAGTCGCGGCCGTCCGCGCCGCCAGCAAGTGGAACAAAGTCGAACATCGCCTATTCAGCTTCATCTCCCGCAACTGGCGCGGGCAGCCGCTGATCTCCTACGCGGTAATCATCAACCTGATCGCCGCAACCACCACCAGCACCGGGCTCGAGGTGTACGCGCGCCTCGACCAGAACGAGTACCCCAAGATCGAGGGTCACCGACACCGAACTGGCCGCCGTGAACCTCACCCGCGACACGTTCCACGGCGAATGGAACTACTCAATCAATCCCTCAAACAATTAGGCGACGATTCCTAATAGTGCTTTGTTAGTTTGTAGGTAGGAGTTCGCTGGGGTTGTGGCGAACCCTTCTCGCGTTGCTGCCGATCGCGAGGAGGTCATGATGGCTGTTGCGACTGCTGAGGCTGTTGGTGAAGGCCGGGTTGTGGATGCGCCGGTGGTGGTGGCCGAGCGGTTGGAGGCGTTCGGGGTTGAGGTGCTGGCCGGGGCGATGAATCGGCCGGTGCAGGTTCGCAACGGCGGCTTGTATCTGCGGGGGTTGCTTGAGCAGGGTGCGCGCAAGTCGCTGGAGCCGTTGGTCGAGCGGCTGGGTAGCGACGCTGACTATCAGTCGATGCAGCAGTTCCTGGCCGATAGTCCGTGGGATCCGGCGGTTGTGGTGCGGGCGGTCGCGGAGCGGGTTGTGCCGGAGATCGAGGTTCAGGCGTGGGTGTTGGATGACACCGGGTTCCCGAAGGACGGCAAGGACTCGCCGGGGGTCAAGCGCCAGTACTCGGGGAGGTTGGGCAAGACGGGGAACTGTCAGATCGGGGTGTCGGTGCACGCGGTCGGCGGCAAGGGGACGGTGCCGTTGGGGTGGGCGCTGTATCTGCCGGAGGAGTGGTGCGATGACGCGGGGCGGCGCAGGAAGGCGAAGATCCCCGAGGAGGTGGTGTTCAAGACCAAGCCCGAGCTCGCGGTCGATCTCGTCCAGCGCGCGGCTGGCTGGGAGATCACCAAGGCGCCGATCCTCGGCGACTGCGCATACGGGAAGAACACCGCGCTTCGTGACCAGCTCGATGACGCCGAGCTTCAGTACGTGCTGTCGGTCTCTGAAGAAGTCAGCGTGTTCGCGCCCGAGACCGCCTTCGAGGTGCCCGCTCAGAACCCAGGCCGTGGCCGGCCGAAGAGCCGCCCGCAGCCAGACGGCAAGCCGGAGCAGATCGGCGCGCTGATCGCCCGGCTGGACGGCGAGCAGTTCCAGACCGTCACCTTCCGTGACGGCCCCGACGGCAAGCGCATGCGCTCGCGGTTCTGCTTCCTGCGGGTGCGCGCAGCGAATGACTGGGAGAAGCGCACCCCGTTCCCGCCCCGCGAGGAATGGCTGATCGTCGAATGGCCCACAGGCCGCAAGGCACCAACTGACTACTGGCTCTCGAACCTCCCGGCCGACGCCAAGCCCGAGCGCCTCGCCCGCCTCGCCCGCCTGCGCTGGAAGATCGAGCTCGACTACAAACAACTCAAGGGCGAGCTCGGCCTGGACCACTACGAAGGCCGCTCCTGGCTCGGCTGGTATCACCACACCGCCCTGGTCACCGCCGTCCACGGGTTCCTGACCCTGGAGCGGCAGCACCCAAATCACCAGCGGCCGGCCTGACCCTTCCCCGGGCAGTCCAACTGCTCCAGCCACTTTTCAAGTGCTGGACCGGCCGCTGCTCTACCTGCCAACAAACCGTCGATCTGGTCAAGCTGATCCTCCACCGGGGCGCGCTCCACCAGGCGCCTGGCGAGTGCAGTGCGCTGAATAGAAGGGGCGCCGCGCAGCCCTCGGACGAGCCCGATGCTGCTTAGATGGGGCAGCGCCGTCGAGACTGCTGCAGGTCGCGACGTCATGCTGCGCGCGCGGAGTCGGCGCCCACGAGCGCCACCACGATCCGGTCGGCCCACGCCTCGATCACGGGCCAATCGCGGTGGTCGCCGAAGCGTCCGCCGAAAGCGTGATACAGAACGCGCGACCAGAACGGCCACTGATGCTTGTAGATGACGCCTTGAAATACCCGGTACTCGCGCGGCTGCAGCGCGGAGCGCACCTCGCGGATGCGCTTGGGCTCCTTGTGGGTTAGCGGGCCGATCAGGCGCTTCGTATCGCCGAACGCTCCGACGCTGAAGAGCCAGAGTGGTCGGGCAGTGAGAGCATCACGGTGCTGATCAACGAATCGGTCAGCCTCTGGCGGCCACGACTGGTCGTAAACCGGCGCGCCGAACACCACCGCGCCGTACGCATCAAGCGACTCGAGCGTGTCAACGTGGCGAAGGTCTACGGCGGTACCCGCGGCAGCGATACGCCCGGCTATGCGCGTCGCGATCCCTTGGGTCGCTCCGTGACGACTGGCGTAGGCGACGAGGACGGTCATGCTTGCAATGGTCGCGATCATGGCACCCGGTCACGTCCGAGAAAACCCGCATACAGAACCGCGTGTACCTCGTAGTCCGCGAGCGGGGACGCCTACTCAGTGCGGCGGCCGGCCGGATGAAGTGCCGCCTTGGGATGAGCTACGACAGCGTCGGCTAGCGTAGATCTCCCGGCCAACGCCGCTGGTCTTGGAACTGAAAGCAGTATCCAGGCGCCGGTCATGGTCCTGCTCAGCAAGACGATGCAGCACTGATCGAACGGCCCATCCTGCGGGCGATCGACGCCGCCGCCGACCAATAATCACCGAGACCTGCCTTCACTCGGCGACGGGACGCTCGTCGCGGACGACGAGCGTCCCGCTCAGCGCGGAAAGCGAGCAAGTCGCCGGCGAGCGCTTTCGCGCCGCAACGGCCTCGCACCGGGCGACCGCAGAGGCGACAAGAGAATCAGCGCTGGTCCGCGCGGTCGCCGCACGGGTGATTGCCTGTCGGCTGCGGTTTGGCCTTTGCGCGGTGCCCTCGGTTGGCTTGTCGACGCGAGTGGGGATACGGGTCCGATGAGGTGCTCGGACGGGCTGTTCGTCAAGCCATGATGACCGGCCGCGGGATTGTGGCTAGGTCTTGGTGTGCGGGTGGAAGAAGGTGCTGCCGTGGCGGTCGACGCGGACCGCCTCGTGCAGTGCGCTGCCGTGTAGCCAGCGTTTCCAGGGGAGGAACCACATCGTCCAGCCGTTGTCGAAGGTGCCGGCCCGGGGGCTGCCGGTGATCCTCACTGGGTCGCCGGGGGCGGCCATCTTGTAGTAGATCTCGGCGTCGGCGGGCGGCATGTTCACGCAGCCGTGGCTGACGTTGGTGAAGCCCTGCTCTCCGACTGACCAGTACGCGTCGTGGAGGTAGTCGCCGCTCCAGGTGAAGCGCACCGACCATGGCACCTCGATGTTGTAGCCCGGGCCCTTCATGTCGACCGGGTTGCTCTTCTCGATCGTGAGGTAGGTGCCGTTCGGCGTGTTGTCCCCGGGTCGGCCGGTGCTGATCGGCCACCGCGCGAATGCCTTGCCGTCACGGTAGACGGTCATGTGGTGGCCGGTCGTACTCGCGGTGACTGTCAGCGCGCGGCCGATGTTGAACGACTGGGTCAGGGTGTGAAACCCATACATGCCCGGCGCGCCCTGCACCCCGTCGAGATGGGCGGCGAAGCTGATCCGGGTATGCGCCGGCCAGTAGTGGTGCGGGCGGAAGTACAGGCAGGTGGGTGCCGTGCCGCACTCATCGTCCCAGTACCACGAGCCGGTCACGGGGCTGGAGCTCTTGACCTCGAGCGCCTTCTCGATCGCCCTGCGGTTCGTGATCGTGTGGTTGAAGTAGAGGATGATCGGCATCCCAACTCCGTAGGTCTGGCGGTAGCCCTCGACGGTCTGGGTCACGAACGTCCGTTTCGGCGTGAACGTGCGGAATGAGGCGGTCTTCGTGATCGGTGTCCCGGAGGCTCCGGTCCCGGACGCAGTCACGGTGTAGTGCTCGCTGACGCCCAGCGCCCAGGTGCTCTGCCAGGCGGTGCCGGCCCGGTTCATCGTCCCCTCGACCGCCTTGCCGCGAGCGCTGGCCCGCACCTTAGTGAGCCTGCCGCCAGTCGCGGTGACCCTGAGCCCGCGGTCCGGTCGGCGGTCGTTGCCGCCCGACGGCGTGATCGCGATCCGCACGCGACTCAGGGTCGTCGACGTGCCGGATCCCGAGCCTGTCCGGCCGCTTGTCGCTTGCGCCGGACCCGCTGGGGAGCCGCCTCCGCAGCCAGCCAGGAACAGCGCACCCAGCGCCCACACAATGGCGACGGTGACCACGCGCCTGCGAGAGTGAGGCGATACGTCTGACCCAGCGCTACGGACGGGTGCTGCTCGCAACTCGGACCCCTTTCCGGGGCCGACCAAGCTTACGCTCCGCGAACCATCGTAGCCTCAGCACCATCTGAGAAAGCTGCCAGTCGAGCGAGCCGATTTGGCCGGCTCCGTCTCGACTCACGACGTCGTCTCAGCCAGCGCCGCGATGACTGGCACGCTAGGCGGCTCACCGGGCTACCGAATCGAGGGGCGTCCCGAGTCGTCCCTAGCGACGGGTAGCGATCAGGCTAGATGACTCGGTGTCTTGGAGTCGCTTGAGCGTCAGAGGCTGAGGGCGAAGCGTGCCGGAAGCGCGGGGATCGTCCCCGGCGATGATCTCGACTTCCCGATCCACCCGACCACGCTGCGCGAGCGGATCGGCAAGGCCTGGCTCAAGGCGGGCCTCCAGCCGCTCGGCTTCCACGAGGCGAGGCGCACCGCGGCGTCTCTGTTCATCGCCGCCGGTCTGAACGCTAAGACCGTCTCGACATACCTCGGCCACAGCTCGATCTCGATCACGCTCGACCGCTACGGGCACCTGTTCCCGGGCTCCGAGATCGAAGCGCGCGAGCTGCTCAACGCGTACCTCGCGCTTAGCCGTACCCAGGGCCGTACCCATGGGGGCCGAAACCCCTGCATACAGCGCCGGACCTGCCACGCTTCAAAACTGGCAGGGCCGGGCAACCCCCGCTTGGACGTTTCGATTCCTTCGCCGCGTCGTTGCTGGACATACGGCGTTTCTGGGTCGGCAGCCGGCTTCTAGTTCGGGTCGTGCACGGACGCGCGCAACGATCTCCGCGCGCGCAGGCTGCGCCGACCGATGCCTCCCCCTTCGATGCTGTTGCGCCGCCGCCTGTCTCGGTCCCAAATCATCCCTTCGCTATCGGCCACCTGGCCGATGACACCGCGCCGGCAGGCGCGGATCCTAAGGCTGCCTCAAGCAACCTCCGAGGAGAGATCTGAAAATGTTCGCCGATAACCACTCTCGAAGGAGCGGACCATGACCTTCCGATCGACCTCTCTGCGCGCGTGGATCGCGGCACTCGTGACCGCCCTCGCCACCTCCGCGATGTTCGCGTCCGCAGCCGCCGCAGCCAGAAGGGCGAAGCCTGAGGTGACGGCGATCATGGTCCGTCCGATCCACGACGCGCAGGTCGTCCGCGGCGACGACGGCAAGGACCACGTCGAATACGATCTGCTCGTCGTCAATGTGGTCGGCGACCCGGTCACGCTGTCGAGCGTGACTGTCCTCGGTCCCGCCGGAAGGAGGCTCGGCCGGCTCCAGGGGCACAAGCTCGTCGCCGCGACGCAGAACCTCTACACACACACGCCAGTGCGCCGGATTCCCTCATCGGGTGCGGTTGCGGTCGAGGTCGACTTGGCCCTGGCGCCGGGCACCGTGCCCGCATGGGTCACGAACCGGATCGCGTACACCTTGCCGACAGGCGCGCCGAGCGCGGCGGTCCTCGGCGCCAACAAGGTGGACGGCCCTGAGGTCGCGGTCAACCGCCGACCCGCCATCGTGATCAAGCAGCCACCCCTCAAGGGGAACGGTTGGCTCGCCACCACCGCATGCTGCGGACCCAACGCCCACCGCGATCTTCGACTCGCCGTCGACGGTCGCCGCATCGAAACCGGCGAAACCTTCGCCGTCGACTGGGGCCTCGTCAAGGGAAACCGGCTCTTTAAGGGGGACGGCAGCAAGAACCAGCAGTACTACGGCTTCGGAGCGAAGGTGCTCGCGGTCGCCAAAGGAACCGTGGTGTTCACCCAAGACGGCGAGCCGGAGCAAACCCCGAACGCGCCGATACCGGCGGACAAGCAAGCGGACATCGGCGGAAACAAGGTGATCCTCAAGATCGCCCCGAAGGTCTTCGCGGTCTACGAGCACTTGCAGCCGGGCAGCCTCACCGTGAAGGTCGGCGATGTCGTGAAGGCCGGCGCGGTCCTCGCCAAGCTCGGGAACACCGGTCCCTCCACGGGCCCTCACCTGCATTTCGGACTCTTGAACCGGCCAGATATCTTCACCGGGCGGAGCTTGCCGTTCGTCTTCGACCGGTTCACCCTGGCCGGCACCGTGGACATCGCGAGCGCAGAAGGTGACACCCTGGTGATCAGGCGAGAGTCGCGGCAGGTTCGTTCGGCCTATCCGCTCTGGGGGAGCATCGCGAACTTCGGCAATCGGGGACCCGCAGCAACGCCGCCTCATGGCGACGGAATCGGACGTTGGCGCGGTGGATGACCGTGGACGGCACAACGCCGTTCAGTTGATGCCTAGGGATCGGGCCGAAAAGCGCGAGGTTGGCCAAATGAGTGTCCCAGCTCCTCCGAGGGAGGGAGCCAGGAGCTGGTTGCCACTGACATGCGTTCGGTCACAAGAGCAGATGCGGGTGGCGCTTGGCTTTCCGCA
Organism: uncultured Solirubrobacterales bacterium; assembly: GCA_963796885.1. Classification (GTDB taxonomy): domain Bacteria; phylum Actinomycetota; class Thermoleophilia; order Solirubrobacterales; family Solirubrobacteraceae; genus Palsa-465. The sequence continues at coordinate 218,148 of CAWCNP010000008.1, read as the reverse complement.
CGGGATTCGGATACCTACGCCTGCCGGCGTACGTCCGCGGCGGGCGTCGTCCGGCATTGTGGTCCGGGCTTCGTCCCTGACATGTTGAGGTTGCAGGGATCGCCGGTCTGCTCGAACTCGAGGCTCGCCTTCGGCTTGCTCCTGTGGCACTTGTAGTTCTGGCCAGACCCGGCGGCGGTGCCCTGCCTGCAAGTCCAGCCCTTGGTCGTGAATGCACTGAGGTTCCCGTTCTTCATGTGGAACTTGCCCGCGTCGAGCACCTTGTATGCCTTTTTGCAGCTGACTCCGTCGACCACGATCTGCTGCTCCACGGCCTCCGCGCCGATCGGGCCGCCTTCTGCCGTCTTGTGCGGCGGGCCGATGTGGTTGGCACAGAGTTTGTTGCCTGCAGGCAGCGCCTTTGCCGTCCAAGAGAACTTCTTCTGGCAACCTCCCGAGCCGAACGGGGAGGGCCAGAAGAACACGCTGGACCCTTGGGCCCGGCCGTGCGCCAGGAACTCGCCCCTGAACGTCGCGGACACCCTGTTCTGCGAGTACTTGATCGTGAAATGACCGTTCTCGATCTTGCCGGCGGTGGGTAGCTTGCCCACTACGTTGGACTGGCACGCTCCCGCATCGAAGTGCCCGACGAAGAAGTTCGACAGCGACTTGCCGTCGGCCGAGACCTGAAACAGGGCGGGGCCGTCGCCGCCACTGCCAACATAGACCCGGCCCTTCAGCGGCGCGGCGGCCGACGCGATCGCGGCGAGGCCTAGGGACAGCGCAAGCACCACCGCCAAGCACGCGCCGGCTCGTCCACGTCGCTTGGCTCCGCGCGCGCGCCGGACATAGAGCGTTGCCACGCGAGGGTCGAAGGTTCGAGGTTTGGGCATCGATGCACTCCTATTGCTTCGTGGCGGTGAACCGTGTTCGTTGCAACGCCGTCGGCAGATTCCGGTCTGTTCTCCTAGATTGGGGTGACCCTCCAGCCCGAGGCTATGCTGGCCAGTTTGCAGTTCTGGTTTGCCGACAGGCATGACCGTCGAGGTACGGAATCCACGGTCGCCCCTCTCGTTGCGTGTCGCTCGCTCCGGCATCCGTCGGATCGCGCTGGGACTGTATCGGTCGCCCACACCCACGACAAGGGCATAAATACGTAGTCGGCTTCACGCAGTCACCCCGCGCGCCGAACGCTGCCGGGGTCGATGAGCGGTGCGCCCGGACGGTTCCGATTGCGCCGGAGCTTGCGGGACACCGGCGGCGATCGACCTTTATCGCGCCAGGCGACGCGCTGCGAACGCCAGCGTCAACGCCGACACCTGATCGAGCCACTGGCATCGTCGACGACACACAACAGCGGGCGCTCCTCTGCCACCTCGGACACCAAGCTCAGCGCAGCCAGCCCGACCAGGAACCGGTCCGGGACACGAGCCTCTCATAACTCCACCAGTCCCACCACAAAAGTGGTGTACCGGTCGCGGCTACCGCGCAATCGCTGATTTCGCAGCCGAGCGAGCACGAATGCGGATCTCCGCGCCGTTTCGCCGATTCGCCGCCACCTGGCGCCCGATCGCTTTGTCGCGACGATCGGATGGCCAGATTCGGATCGGCGACGTAAGTCCTGCGTTTGGCGAACAGCGGGTTCGCGGGTGAGCGGCGGTTGAGGCTTGCCTCGTGTGCAGCGCAATGATCGAGAGCTGGCGAAGTCGTCCTCTGGGTGGTGCTGTTTGTGAGCGCGATCGTGATGGTCTGGATTGGATCGGGTGCCGGGCTGGGGTTGATGGCTGGGCGGTTATTCGTGGAGCGCGTCGCGGTAGCAGCGGATCAGTTGGCGTAGTTCGGCGATCCCGTCGTCGCCGAGGATTGCGGCGTTCTTGAGGTTGTCTTGGCGGCCGCTGTCGTTGATCGTGTCGAGCACCGCCTGCCCGTCATCTGTGAGGATGAGCAGCGGTGAGCGCTGATGGTCGGGGTTGGGTTGGAAGGTCGCGAGGCCATCGGCGACGATCGCGTCAGCGACGCGCTGGACGCTCTGGCGTGTGAGCCCGAGACGTCGGGCGACCATCGCGACGCTGAGCCGGCCGGTCGTGGCGATCCACATCACTTGCCAGCGCGCTTGGGTCTGGCCGGCGAGCCTGGCGATCTGCTCGCCGTCGCGGCGCAGCGCGCCGGCGAGTTCGAAGATCTCGGCGACTAGGTGCTGCATCTGGACATTGCGGTGCTCGGCCTTCACTCCGCCGAAAGCTAGCACATGCTGTCAGTATGCAGCTCGCCTGTCATCTTGACAGGATACTGTCGAACAGGGTAGGATGCTCCGCCTCATCCGACCGACAAAGGAGCACCCGATGTCATCGACCACCATCCCGCAGACCTCTTCACGGCACGACGAAACCAGACGCGGATTCGGGGTTTATCTGGCGTTCATCCCTTGGATCGTGTTCGGCTTTGCGACCGAGCATTCCACGCTGAAGCTCGCCGCCAGCGGCGCACTGGTCATCTCGATGCTGATCGCCGCACGTTCGATCCGCGCGGGGGCACCCAAGCTGATCGAGCTGGGTGCCGTGCTCGCGTTCGCCGGCTTCACGGTGGTCGCGTTCACGGCCGACGCCGCGACGGGCGCGTTCGTAGCACGCTACGCCCGTGCGATCGCCGCCGCCGTCCTCTCGACGATCGCGTTCGGCTCGCTGTTGCTCACCCCGTTCACCGAGCAGTACGCCCGCGAATCGGTTCCCCGCCAGCTCTGGTCCACACCCCAGTTCAAGCAGATCAACCGACAGCTCACGACGATCTGGGCACTGGTATTCGCCGCAATGATCCCGGTCCACGTGATCGCGGGCACGATCGACACCCACCGCGCCAACCTGATCTTCAACTGGGCGATCCCGATCGCCCTCGTCGTCTGGGGCGTCAAGCACACCACCGCGATCAGCGACACCGCCGACACACAATCGTGAACGCAATCGCGCTGCCCCGCGAGAACGCGCTCCAGCCCCGACTCCACGTCTGCGACCCGCTCGCCGAGATCGCCGGCATGCGCTGCCCGCTGCCAAGGCCACTCGCGCACGAGGGCAACCCCGGGTCCACCCGATCGCGCGGCGCGACTGCCACAACCATGTCCGACCATGCTGCCGCTCGCCTCCGTTGCTCGGAAAGCGAGCATCACGCTGACGACCGCTTTGTTCTCCGCGACGACGCAATTCCGTGCGATGCGATCGCGACGGTGCCATACCCCAGAGCAGACTCGACCGCCCTAAGGCGAAACTGTGTCCCGAGCCGTGTCCCCAACGCGGCAGATCTAACCTGCGCTGACTAGGATCGCTGCCGCAAAACTCCTGCAAAGCGCACCGCCTTGCTCCGGCACCGCGTTGCTCCCGCATCCCCGCTGGCATTCGTATAGGGGAGCTCAGCGGCTTCTTGCGCGCCGTGGGACGCGTTGCGCAGGAAACGTCAGGTGCAGGCCTTGCCCGTCCGCAACTTCTTCTTGGTGCGACCGGCCGACCGCGCATACGCCTTGATCGAGATCGTGCGCGCACGACCCAACGCCAGGTCGTAGCGCATGCCAGCGACCTTGACCCTCGCGGCGACCCTGGACGGGACCTTTGCGATACGCAGCGCACGGCACTTTCCAGCGATGTCGAACGCCAGCTCGCGCCCGTCAGAGAGCTTGGCGGACACCGAGTAGCGTGACGCCCCGAATGACCGTGAGAACGCGATCGTGAGGAATCCCCGGCCTCGCTTCGCGCGGAGCGTTTTGACACGGGACGGCAGCGTCTTGCGCGGCGCTTTGAAGGATGCGATGTTCTTCTGCAGGAGCGGGATGCCACGCCGCGTCACGATCGCCTGGACCTTGCGCGTGCCGCCCGGCCCGGGAGATGGACGGAACCGAATCTTCGCGCATCGGATCTTCTCGTCGGTGTCTGGGCGCAACCTGGGCAGGCCCGGACACCGTGTGCCACGGAGGGACGCGGCGATCGTGTGGTTGATGCCCTTCGCGCGCTCGACAAGTCGCACCGAGGTTCCCACCGGCACCGCGTAGGCCACCCGCACAGTGCGCAACCCGCCCGTCCCGAGTACACGCGCTCCGAAGGTCGGGGGCACCGCGAGGCTCGCCCGGTCAATCGCGGTCAACGACGAGTCGGAGCCCGGGGCCTTGCTCACCGTCCAGGTTCCCGCGGCCGGACGGACCAACATCACATCGGTCGTCCCATCGGTCTTGTTCGCAACGAGCAGGTAGTGGCCCCTGCTCAGCTTCGAGCGCGCGTTTGACGGTGAGGTGATGGTCGAGCCGTGGGGTCCGCGGAGGACGACCTGCGGCGGTCCATGGCTCCCGTGGATACGCAGCGACACGGCTTCCGTGCCCCGGGCGATCGGCAGCCGACGCGGTGTATTCGCTCCAGCGTCCCGAGCCGTCGCCTGGGTCGGCTCGTAGGGCGAGAAGTCGCACGAGCCGCCCAGCAGGTCCACCGACGAGGCGCCCCATACGTAACCGAAGCCCGCGGTCAACGGGTACGTCGACGTGTCCAAGTAGGGCGCGCCTCCGTCGAGCGGGATGATCAGATCGTAGGTCGGCGTCGAGGTGCCAACCGTGACGCACCCGGCGATTCCTGTGCTCGAGAGCTCTCCCGAGGCCGAGGCGCACGCGCTGCCGAGGCAGCCCTGCCCCGAGCCCGACACGACGAACTGGTGGTGTGGCGCGTCGATCCATCCGGACACCTGCGCGTCGAGGCTTGCGACGCCGTAGAGGTCAACGCCCGCGTGGAGTCCGAAGTCGATGCCGCCCGCGCCGTTGATGCCCAGCGTTCCGTCTCCGATCGGTGTGTCCCCGATGGTCAGGCTCCCGTCGAGCTCGAGGCTCCATGGCGAGGATTCCGTGGCATCGGTGTAGGTGAAGCCGCCGTCGAGGCTGACGAGGTTGCGGTTACCCAAGAAGTTGGCGCCGATGTTGGCCCTGATCTTGAACGGAGGTGGACTGAGGCACAGCCCAAACGCGACGTGGTCGAGATACACGCCATCGGCGATCGGGGCTCGCCTGCCGAGGTCGCCGATCGATCCGCCGAGCTTGGAGATCTGCCCGTTCGCCAGGCCCCCGAACGCCCCGAGCTCGAGGCCGCTGGGTAGCTCGATGTCCGCGCTGGCGTCCCACCGGTTCGTGGTCGGGTCGGTGTTGCACTGGATGAACGGCTCGTCGCCGCCGCCGAAGGTCGGCGTGTCGCACGGGGCCGTGGACAGTCCGCCGGAAGGTATGTAGGAGAAGCAAACGCTGTCGACCTTGAGCTTGCCGAGCCAGACGTTCTTCGCCTCCAGCCGGAGGCCGTTGTAGTGGATCCCCGCGCCATCAACGCGCAGCGACGCCGCACCGGTGACGCTGCCGAAGGAGGGGTCCGGGCCGGCGGTGAACGAGGCCGGAAGCTGGATGCTCAGCGGGAAATCGCCGTAGTAGGTGCCGTCCGCGTCTCTACCGAGGTCCAGGGCGATCATGCCCTGCACGTGCAGTCCGAACAAGGTCGCGCCCGAGTCGACCGAGAAGGAGTGGAACACCTGCTCGTCACCTGGCCCACCGGCCGGCAGCGACCAGTCGATATCGCCCGAATAGGCCGTGAACCGATCGAGTTGCATCGTCGAGTTCAGCGCGGTGAGGTGCCCGCCCGGCTCGCTGGCCGTCGGCTCTGTGATTGTAAAGGTCTGTCCGTAGCCCGGCAGTGGGATGCCGTTGAGCTTGATTGCCGACCTCGTCTGCCATCGCACCGGAGAGGTCGAGGTCTTCGTGAAGCAGCCTCCCGTGGTGAACTCCGAGAGCTGGAACGCGACTCGAGTGACGCAGGGCGGAGGCGGCGGTGGCGGAGGCTTCGTCGCATTGACGACAGTGATCGTCTTGGTGATCGTCACCGTATGGGTTTGCGGGTGGTCGCCCGAGAGGTTGTCGCTGATCTGCACGCTGACGACGTGGGGGCCGGTCGTCGTGAACGTCGTGTCGACCGAGAAGTCGGTCGCATCCCCGTAGGTCCCGTCGTTGTTGAGATCCCACGAATACGAGTAGCCCGGGTTCCCGCCGGTGGGCACCACCGAGACCGTCGCCGACTGGTTGACCACCGCCGGGTCCGGGGAGACCGAGATGCTGCCACCCAATCCGGCGCCAACCGTGAAATCGAGGCTGGTCGTCTGATGTTGGGGGGTGTTCTCCGGGCAGAAGATGTCGTACGTGAGCGTGTATGCGCCCGCCTGGGAGAGCGTCGCGCGGTACACCTCGCCCGAGCTGTCCGACGCGGACGTGCCCGTGCCACTGGCCACCGTCTGTCCCCCTGTCTTGAACGTGAACGTGTAGGTCGGCGCGTCGTTGTTCACGCATTCGGTGTACGGGCCCTCGGCCGTGACCGTGTCGCCGGCGACGATGTGGTCGGGCGGATTGATCGAGAGCCCGGTCACCACCTGGGCGTGCGCGGGCGCCACCAGGGCAAGGAACAGGAAGACGACCGCGCACAGCACGGCGACAGGCGCGACTGCTCCGCTACCACGGCGCACAGCGTGCATCTAGAAACCCTCCTCGCCCAGGCCACGCGCTGCTCGCGCGCGCCAGCAGGCTACACAAAGGAGGGCTGTCGCGCGACCCTTGGCGACGACTGATGGACGTCTGTTCGACGAATAAAGCAGCGCCTGACAACAGGGACTGACATCGCCAGGCGGCCACTGGACGCCACTGCAGCCGCTGTGGGCCCCACGCGCTCCACACCAACGGCAACGGGCTCGCCGAACCGCGCCAGCAGCACGACCCGCGCCCGCTCGTCACCTCCGCCCACCGTATCCGGCTGCCCCACCAGATCACATCGGTCCTGAGGCCTCGACCGGTCCCTCCCCGTAGTCGCCTGCCACTCCCACGGCGGTACAGGCAGCCTCCGATGGGCACGACATGCTCGTTAAATAGGTAAGAAAGCGGGGAAAGGTCCACGTTACGCGAAGGGCTGACAACCGGCTATCACTCCACCGGTCGATCGCACCTCTCCTGACGGTGATGCACGTTCGCGATAAGCAGGAGATCCCACCGGTCCACGGAGTGGCGACATTGTTGAGCTTCATCCAACTCCTGCCATTCCATAGCCGCCGGGTTTGTTAGTCGCGAGGTCGCTGGGCTCACCATCGAGTTGGTGGCAGCAGGTCAGGCGATGCGGCAGGAGCAGCCGGGCGGCCAAAGTCACGCCCACAAAAATGTGCGCCAAGTGGAGCGCCGCCAGCCGCGATCACCCGGCGGTCAGCTCGGTTGCCTCGGCGACAGCCCGTTGCGACTCGGCAACAGCCCGTTGCGGATGAACACGCCCACCTGGGGCAGGTAATGGAAATGACTGAAGAAGTATCCCCGAATCTGTTGCGTCCAGGGAATCCGCCGGTTGGTGTTCCGATTGCAACGGGCGGCGCCGGGAGGAGCGCACTTGAGCCAGACGAACTGGGCGTGCCGGAACGCATCCATCCACAGCGTGGCCACCGCCGGGTAGCGCCCGGCTCCGTTGACGCCCCTCCGTCCGCCGCTCAATGCCTCGTCGGTGGCGATCCCGTCGACGATCTGCGTGCAGCCGGGGACATCGGACACGAACCGATTGGCCATGATCGTGAACGACGATACGTCGGTCAGCACACACGCTCCAGCCGGGATCACCTGCTCGATCCTGGATGGCGGGATATATGCCCGCAACGACCGTTCGCGCTGGTAGTCCTTGACCGCCATCGCCACGAGCAGCGCCACGCCGCCCACCGACATCGCGCCTGTCACGGCCGCTCGGTGGCGGTGGCCGGAAAGCGCCCAACGGGCAGACACAGCGCGGCTCAGGCGGGCGGCCGGCAGCGTCACCGCTAGAGCCAGAAACGGTGCAAAGAACGCCGCGTAGTGCTGCCAATAGCCCGTGGACGCCAGGAACGCCAGCAGCGACAGCAAGGCCGCCAACAGCGAGAACTGCTCGAGCACAGGCGGCAGCCTGCGGGTCAGGAGCGTAGCTGCGAGTGCGCACGTGCCGATGGCCAACCCAATGCCCAGCGCCGCCAGATCCACAACGTACGGTCCAAGGTGGAGGTAAACCAGCCCGAACAGGCTGGCCAGGCGGCTGGCCACGGGAACGCGGACCACGTCGCGATGGAGATTGACGACGATCACCGCGTTGTAGGCGCGCCGGGGCGCCAGGATGAAGAACGGCGCCACTGGGATCGCGAAGCCGGCGATGAGGCCGAGCAGATACAGGGATCCCCGCCGCCACTGCCGATGGGCGGCGAACAGAGCGAGCCAGGCCAGCGCGGGGAACACGGCAAAGGCCTTGATCGCGGCCGCGAACCCAACCGCCACCCCTCCCCAGGCCAGCCGCTTGCCGCTGGCCGCAGTCTCGTCGCCGTCGAACACGGCCAATGCCCCCAACAACACGAAGACGACGACCCAGGGTTCGAGGTAGAGCGTTGAGGAGGCATTGATGGCGTGAGGGAACACGGCAAGGATCCCGCAGCACAACGCCACCGCCACCGGACCCTTGTGACGAACCAGCCGCCCGCCCAACGGTACGCTGGCGGTTCCGGCCAGCACGGTCAGAATCCGGGCCACCACCATCGCCGTTGCGGTCCCGGTGAGCTTGGCCAGGAATCCCAGGGGCGCCATCAGGACGGCGATACCCGGTGGCTGCAAGATGATGAAGTCCCGGTAGGGCATGACGCCGGCGGCGAACCGGATCGCCGTGCCCAGGTACTGGCCGTCGTCGTAGTCAGGCGCTCCCAGCAGATAACCGGGTCGAGTCAGCCGATAGAGACGGAGCACCAACCCGACCGCGGTGGCCGCGGCAATGACCGCGCCCACCGAAGTGAACGCGGCCGAACGCTCGCGACGCCCCGGGACCTCGGCTGCCCGGACCGGGAGTGCGTCGGCGCTCGTCACCCGCGCTCGATCAGCTCGATCCAGTAATCGTCTGGGTCCCGGACGAAGCAGAGTGGCGAGCCGCCTTCGCGGATCGAGCACGGCCGCCGCTTGGGCTCGATGCCCTGCTTCTTCTGCCGGGGCAGGCCTCGTCCAGGTCGAGAGCGGTGATTGCGATACGTCCGAAGCCGAGGCCGATCTCGTCTGGCTGGGCGCGCCTGATGTTGTAGGTCAGTTCCAAGCGCGGCTCGAGACTGTCATCCGGAAGCCCCATGAACACGTTGACGGCATCCTCCCGAATCGGGATCCGGTCCATCACCTCGAAGCCGAACGCGTTGTAGAAGGCCATCAGCGATCGATGTCGGTGATGCTCATCTCGCCGGGCAACGTACTTTGATCGGCGGATAGATCCGGATTTCCCTCATACGGCTGAGCTAAGGCCCCCTCCGAGTAATTCTTGCCGGCGGCGCCAGAGCGGAGAACACCGACGGCACGCGCCAAGGCGGTCGTGATGGTTCGTCCCGACCACATCACCAAAGCGATTGTCGGAGGAGGAGCCAAGCAGAGCGAGGCGCCCGGTACGCTCTCGGGCGTCATGGGGAACCGGCGGATCGAACGCGGTTGGATCTACGTCGATGGCGCGCGGCAGGACGACGGCACGATCAAGCCCGGCGCCGGTGGCGAGATGCGCTTCAGTCCGTTCGAAGCGATATCAGAGCGCCGAGAAGCGGAGATCACCTGGCGCGACATCCTCACTGCCTCCCTGCAGCGTCTGGCATTCTGGCGGCGCTGAGGCGATCGACGGCGGACACATTCCAGTAGGCGGGCATCTTCGCGGCCATTTCGGGGTCCACCCTCATTAGGCCCGTATTTCTCGTACTTCCGCGTACCACCAAACGGTTGTGCAAACCTTCATCGCGAGCGTCGGCCGATGCGACAGCGTGACGCTCGACTTGGTCACGCACCCGGAAGGCGATCATGCCTTTGATGTCCTCAAACGACGACCCCGCGTCACCTGGGGAAAGCTCGGCTGCCGTGGCCTGACCTAGCTGCCCCGGGGACGCGGGGTCGAGTTCACGCTTCTTCCCCGAGGATGCGCCGGCGACCGCCACGAGGCTCAGCGCCGTGGCGCAGGCGAGCACTGCAGCCGTAGCGCAGCGCGTTTTGATGGATCGAGTGAACATGGCTCTCCTTAGTTCGATTCCCGGTCGACTCCCAGCCGCCAAACTCGGTTTCGCGCGGAAGCCGCACATCGCCGCTCGGGGGAATTTGTAAGGTTGTCCACACGTTGTTCCCACGGCGCCCATCCACGACGCCTGGTTAGTTAGAGATGGTCCGTCCGGTGGGTTCATGGCATGCCGGTCGGCGTCGGCCCGCGCCGACTGCCTACTTGACGAGAACCGTGATCGGAGCGCTGCCGACCCCGACCAGCCGCTGACCGCGGCTCGTGTGGCCGATCACGAGCGCTTCGAGCAGGAACGAGCCGACACCCTTCACCTTCAGTTCGTACGTGACGACTTTGTGCTGATGCGGCGCGAGCGGGCCGATCGAGGCAGGGTGCGGGCCGCCGTCCGCGCTGAGCGGGACCCGCAGCGGGATCCCTCCCGGTGAGAGCGCCGCCTCACCGTCCCAGCTCGTCAGCAGCACCGGTTGGGGACCGCTTCGGGGATCGTCGTCGGGCCCTCGTTGCTGACATCGACGGACACCTTGAGCGTCAGGGAGTGACCGGCGGTCAACTTGATGGTCCGCGACTTGGGTTTGACCTTCACCGTCAGCCTGCCGCTCTGCGCGACCAAGTTGATCGTCTTGTCGGCGTCTTTGATCGTGAACTTCTTTCTTTCGACACATCCCTTGATGCCCTGTATGCAGACGCCCTTCTCTAGCGTGAGCGTGTAGTCGCCGGGGGAGAGCTTGAACTGATAAGAGCCGCCGGCGTTCGTTGAGGTGGTCTCGTTGACGACTTGCTCCTCGTCGGTGACACCGGTGACGTGCACCGGAACCCCGTCGGCGCCGCCGCCGATCACATGCGTGCCGTCTTCGCCTTCCTCCGCTTAGGCCGAGCAGCCGCAACGGCGCCGGGGCGCCGAGGAGGTAGGTCTCGGGGGTCTTGCTTCCCGCGGGTATCCCGATCGCGAGGATCGAGCCGCCGTTGTTGACGTCGAGCGCGGCGGTCAGGGTGCCGTTGAAGCCCCCGGCGACGAAGGAGGAGACTGGGATCGCCTTGCCGTCGACCCATGCGACGGCCGTGTATCCGGAGCTCGGGCCGGCGTTGCCCCTGCTCTCGGGTTCTGCTCGTAGCCGACCGCCAAGTCGCTGTCGTTCAGCGCCTTGACCGTCACCAAGTCGCCCGCGTGCAGCGGCGGCAGGTGCTCTAGGGTCCCGCTCGCGAACTCGATCCCGACCTCGTCGCTCGGGGCTCCGGTCTCACCGAGCTGGCCGGCGATGTCGCCTTTGTCGTTGAGCTCATAGCCATCGTTGATCCATACCTTCGCCCGCGCGACGGACCCGTCCAGGTATGCGTATGGGAAGGGAGTGCTACCCCCGCACTTGTTGACGCCGGCGACCTCGGCCGAGTCGTTGACGGAGACGGTCGTGCCGCACGACCCGAGCGTGATCGGCAGGCGCCTCGGGGTGTAGCTCGGCGGACGCCCGATCACGGCCGCGAAGGTCGAGTTGGTGATCCGACGTTGCCGGACGCCGCGATCCCACTGTCGCTCACCGACTGCCACGCAGGTCGGGAGAAGTTCGAGTTTGGGACGGTGTGGAGCGTGCTCGGGGACGGCCAGATGGCGAGCTCTCGAGAACCGCTGTTGGGTACCCAGACTCCGAACAGCGTCCCGGCCCCGTCGATCGCAAAGGCGGCGGCCTCGTTTCCGTTCTGCCCGAGCGTGTACGGCGTGAGGGTGCCGTTCTGCCACCGGGCGGCTGCGCCCGCAAAGCTGGTGGCCCCGGCTACTTGGTTGGCATCGTTGACCTGGTACCAGGGTGCAATTTGAACGGAAGCCGCCGCGCCGATCAGCGCGGGCTTCAACACGCCCGCCGCCAGCGAAGTCGCGGGTGCGATGCACAGCAGCGTCACCGCTGCTCCGATGATCGAAACGGAACGCCGCACAGTCCTCATCCGTTGCCCCCAAGGCTCGTAATCGCTCGGTCTCGGTCCGTCGACGCTCACCGGCCCAGTGGCCAGAACCAGCAGCAAGTCGCGCATACGTATTGGATTACGCACCCCGGCTGCTGCGAAACTCAGGGTGAAGTGTCGCCGGGTGTTTGCGAGCACGTCTGAAGCTCGGTCGAGGATGAGTTTGCGCTCTTCACCTGTGAGCTTGTTACGTCGTCCGCTCGGTGGGCGGCCGGCGATTCCTTTCGGCGATGATGCTTTGCGTGCGGGGGCCGCTCTTTCCCGCCTGAAGGCATGGGTAGCCGGTTGGTATGTTGCCGCAGTGGCTCGCGCACAGCACGGACGACGCGCAGCATCCTCGTCACGCCGATGCTCGCTGCGCGCGTCGAGGTTGCCGGTAGGCGCGATCCGCGCCGCCGGCGTGATTGCCGTCCTGCTAGCCGCGGCGACCCCGCCCGCCGCTGCGAACCCCAGCATCAGGGTGGCGCCGACCGGCCGGTTGCACAGCGGCCAGAGCGTAAGGATCACGGTCGCCGGCGCCCTGCCGGGCTCGACACTCCTCGCCGTCGAGTGCTCGCCGGCGGCACTGAAGATCGGCGAGGATGGCTGCGAGAACCACCGGAACGCCGTCTTCTTCGCCGACCGAGCCGGCAGCGCAAGCACCAGCCTGGTCGTCACATCACGGATCTCGACCGCGGTCGGCACCAAGAGCTGCGTCACGTCTGCCTGTCTGCTCGGCGTCGTTCGCTTCACTTCGCCCACAGCTGATGCGATCGTCGGGGTAGCCGCTCTGAGCCTCTCCTCGTCGGCGTGTGCGAGCGGCACGCGGTGTGAGGACGCACCACCCGTCCCAACCACGAGTCGCCCGTCACGGGGACGTGTCGCACCGGTCACGGGAGCCGTGCTCATCACCCCGTTGGCTCCACACACCGTCAGGGTCATAGCCGCGCCGGCCACCGGCCTGCGCTCGCCCTCAGCAATCACCGGTCCGTACCGCCGCGACGCCGCGACGCCTTCGCTTCACGGCATCGAGACAGGTGCGCGTGATCGTCATGGGCAGGGACTGCTGCAGCTGAGCATGGATGGCCCAGGTACCGCATGGAGCTCCGATACCGACAAGGCGGTGGTCGTGAGCGCTCGGATCGACACGGGTCCCTGGCAGCAGATCGTCCTCTTCGCGGGCTCGACGCCCTTCACCTACGCCGGGTTCACCGGCCCACTCACCCGCGGCAGGCACCGGGTGTCGATCCGGGTGGACGCCGGGCGCTCGACCACCGGGCACCACGTACCCGCCGTCGCGCTGCACCGGGTCCGCCTAAGTGTCGTGACGCCCAACAATCCTATGTACCTGCTCGAGAAGTACGCCCCCGTTATCTACGGCCGCGCGAACTCGGCCAGCAGCGACACACAGCTGCTCACCTACGGGACCAGCGAATCGCTCGGTGGTGGCGCCACCGAACTATCCTACGAGACCGTCTGGAGCCACGAGGATGCCGGCACCAGCTTCGTGCCATTCCTCGAGTGGGGCGAGTGGGGACGGATGACCGACATCACCGGCACGGTCAGTCTCGATGTCAGCGCCACCGGCGCCATCTCTCACCCCATGTACAACTGGTGTGGCTGCCAGCCGCCGTTCCCCCCGAACCGCGACTCCCTCCAAGAGGTCTCGGTCCCCTTCCACGGCCGCTACTTCGATCAGACCCACATGATCGTGCGCAACGCCTCGGGCAACGACTACCAGAGCGAGGTCGGTACCACCAAGTTTCGCTTCGAGCAACCCGCAGTCAACGGCCCCGCGCCCAGCCAGCCCCGCGAGGCCGTGATGGACGCCCATCCCTGGACGTACCGGATCATGGATGAAGAGGTCCGCTACTGGTATCTCGACCGCTCCACCAACCCTAGGTCCGGCCAACCGGGCGCAACAGCCCAGTACGCCATCATCAGCCTCGACACCTCATCGAACCAGGCCAGCACCGCGGCCGTGAACCTGCGCCTCTCAGGAAACGCGAGGTGGTACCGGAGCGACATGGGCAGCGCAGCTCCCCTCTACCAGGGAGGTCTTGGCCGTACCGTCGTCAAGCTGCCTCAAGGCTGGGAGCATCGCAAGATCACCGGGGTCCAACTCGCGGTCTATCCCGCCTCGGCAACCTCATCGGTCAGGGTGCGCTCGTTCAAGGTCCTCGGTCTCACGCCGGAGTTCCAGGTGATGCGAATCGCCACGCCTCGGCCGAAGGTGGTCTCGGGCGCGATCGCCACGCCACCGTCGGCGTCCTAACGCTCAGGCTGTGCCCAGGGGCGCGATTGGGAAGTCACCTGGCTACGGCTGTACCTCCTCACCGAAAGTGCCGGCGCTGTATGGGAGTCACCTTTGGATCATGAACCCACTGCATCCCGTTGTTCACTGCATCACCCGACCCATCCGTCACGGAAACCCCCTAGCTGAGCTCAAACAGGCCGAACACGACTCACGAGTCGACGCCGATGTGGGGCCTCTTTACGGCTAAGCATCGGCTGCAAGAGGGAGGGCGCCCGGCGGGGTTGAGAGCGGGCGCGGTCGGTGGTGCGCGCTGGTTGGCGCGGGCCGGGCTGGGGTGCTCAGTGATGCTTGTGTTTTGCTTGTTTCGCTCTGATCGTGATTGTCTTGGTCGTGGCCGGGGTCCTCGCGCCGGTGGGTGTGAGGGCTTGGAAGGTTTGATTTCTTGGCCGCGTCGTGGCCGCAGCCGCTACGGGCCAGCAGGGAGCGAGCGGGTTGAGCCCATCGAGCGTCACGCCCGCCGCCGCGCATTCGTGGCGCGCGCGGCGGACCACGATCACGCCACCGAGCCCAGGGCGGGGAAGGGCTATTGGACCTGGTAGCAGTTCCACGACCACATTGCCGTGATGCTGCCGCTGAACTGCCAGTTGGTCACGAGCCCGAATATGTAGGAGTACGACCATGCCCACGCGGTGGTCGGCTCGACGTAGATCGCGGCCGGATAGAGGTTGCGGAGAAGTACCCGTAGGGTGCTGGGCCGGACCTGGCCGTCGTTGACCCACCCCGACGGACAGTTCTGGCTGGGGGCTTGGCCGAAGTACGCGGACTGCCAGGGCCCGAGATCGATTCCGGCTCCGTAGCAGTACCGCCACGAAATCGAGTGGCCGAGCAGCGAGAGTGTGCGGGGGCTGCTGCACGGCTTGACCGAGGCGACGCTCGCCGTGTGGGACCCGGTCGCTGAGGAGGCGCTCGGCGCCGATACCTCGGCCGACTCGGTCGCCGCGGAGGGGCTCGGCGCCAACAGCCCTCCGACCGCGAGCACGGCCTTGGCGTCGCGCGGCAATCCGTGGCAGCTCACGCGCGCGCTAGCGGTGAACACATGCTTCCCGACCTGCCTGCCGGTCGGGGTGGCGGTGCACTTGGTCCCGCGCGGGCGCGTCGTCAGTTGACCAAGCGGAGCGGCGCTCCCCGGGAACTTATCGAGCCGGATCTTGATCGTGCCCGTGCCGTTGTGGAGCTTGAACACGCGCACGTACGGCTGCCGGAACAGGAGACGACCTCGCGCGCGGCTGCCCACCTTGCGGCAGCGGATCCGCATGTCGAACGTGCCTTTCTCATCTATGGCGTGATACCTGTAGCTCAAGACCGAGCAGCGGAGGTTGGCCGGCCTGGTTGACAGGAGGATCGCCGGCGGACGTAACCCGGTCCCGTGCGGAACGGTCAGCCTGACCGACGTGACGCCGTTGCGGATCGCGAACGTCTTGACGGTTCGCGCCGCGGCGGCGGGGGAGAACGCCGTTGCGGTCAGGACCGCAACGGTCATGACCGCCACGGTCACAGTCGCCAATCTTTCTCTCACAATCGTCTCCGTTGCCCGAGTCCGACCCACTGCCGACGCGAGTCGCTTACCCCATGCGCCAACAATAACCGACGCGAAGTCGGACGTGGATTGCTTACGGCCGTTTCGCGTCAGCGCGATGTCGCGTTCCAGATGCCGCTCACGTCTGCGGCGGCTCCAGGGCAATCTTGCCGCGAACGCCCCCGGCCTCGAGTCGCGCGAGCGCGGTGGGCGCCTGCTCGAGCGGCAGCACAGAATCGACCAGCGGCCGCACGACGCCGCTCTCGAGCAGCACCCGCAGCCGGTCGAGCGTCGCGCGCCGCGGCGGCGTAAACACGAAGTGCAACTCCGCGTTGCGGTTCCAGGCCTCGAGCAGGGATTGCGGCTGCGGGATGTCGACGATCGAGACGATCCGGCCGCCCGGGCGCAGTGCGTACGGGCTGCGTTCGATCGTGTCACCGCCGACCGTGTCGAGGACCAGGTCCACGCCGCCACCGTCGGCCTCCCGGCGTACGACATCGATCGCATCCTCCTCGCGGTAGTCGATCACGCGGTCCGGGCCAAGCGCCGCGACGAAGTCGCGGCTGCGCGCGCTGCAAGTCGCGAACACTGTCGCGCCAGCGGCGCGCGCGATCTGCACCGCGAGAGACCCCACACCGCCGGCCGCCGCGTGGATCAGCACCGTCTCGCCGACGCCCAGCCGGCCGCGCTCGATCAGGCATTCCCACGCGGTCGCGCCTGCGCAAGGCAGCACACCCGCCTCCGTGTGCGACAGATTCCGGGGCTTGCGCGCGACGATCATCTCGTCGACGGCGTGGAACTCGGCGAAGCTCCCACCGCTAAAGGGTGGCGGGAGGTAAAACACCTCGGCGCCGACCGCGAAGTCACGCACGCCTGCCCCGACAGCCGCCACGACCCCCGACACGTCCGAGCCGATGATCGCCGGCAGTGTGAGCCCGTCCCGGTAGTCACCACGTCGGGTCTGATAGTCCAGCGGGTTCGCGGAGGTTCCGTGCACGCGCACAAGCAGCTGCCGAGGCCCCGGCTTCGGCACCTCGACCGTCGTCCACGTGAACACCTCGGCCCCGCCGAAGCCGGTCAGGACCAGCGCCCGCATCTGCTCAGGCACGCCGGTCAGAGCGCCACCTCCGGGTCGATCGCCGGCAAGACATCGTCGAAACCACGCACCACGGGGCCAAGGTTAAGTGAACGACCGCAGGGCTCACTTCCAGCCCGCCATCTCGTAGCAGGCGCAGCCCTCTCGACGATCGCAACCGCGTAGGCGGGCCCGCGACCACGGAACTCTCACACGGTTGGTTCGGTGATCGTCTACCCAACGGCGGCCGTCAGCCGGGGTGGTAGCGTTCGGGTGAAGCGCAGCGCGGATGTAGCGGGTGATAGAGCTCTATTCAAGAAGTGAGACGGCGGGCACGATCGTTCACTCCGTGCTTGAGTTCTCGGGCGAGCCGCACCGGGTCCTTGAAGTCAAGTCCGGTGAAGACGGGAGCGTGACGCCGACGGGCTACCTCGAGCTCAACCCAAGCGGGACCGTCCCGACGCTCATCGACGGCGACCTCGTGCTCTACGAGACCGTGGCGATTCTCGAGTACCTCGTTGAGAAGCTGCCCGGGCTTGGGCCCCGGGCAGGCGAGCCGGGTCGGCCGGAGTTTCACTTCTGGCTGGCGTGGTTGACGAACAATCTGATGTCCGCCTTCTACCGGTGGTTCAAGGCGGATGTCGCCCCGGCCGCCGTTGGCGCTCTTCAGGCCGGCGCGGTCGCGACGTTGATGGCGCATGGCGCGTGGCTTGAGCAGCAACTCGTAGGGCGCGACTGGCTCATTGGCGATGCACCATCGGCCGTCGATCTCTTTCTCCAGGGTCTGGGGAGTTGGGCTGAGGAGATCGACGGGCTTACATTCGGTGGTGACGCCGTCGCAGCCCATGCGGCTCGGACCGTCGCGCTACCGGGTGTCGCGGCAGCGATCGATCAGGAAAGCGACCACAGGTTTGGCTGATCGTCGGCGGAAGGCGTATGGCGGATCGCGGCCATCGGTAATGGCCAAGCAGCCGAACTGATGAGACTGGAGGGGAAGGTCGGGGTCGTCGTCGGTGCCGGGCAGTCGCCCGGCACGACGGTCGGCACCGGTCGAGCGGCGGCGATCGTGTTCGCGCGCGAGGGAGCAAGAGTCCTGCTGGTCGATCGCGCCCTCGAATCGGCGCGCGAAACAGCGCAGATGATCGCCGACGAGGGAGGCGTCGCCGAGTGCGTGGCTGCGGACTGGACGAGGGCAGCGGACTGCAAGGCGATCGCCACTGCGTGCGTTGACACCTGGGGGCGAATCGACTTTCTTCAGAACAACGTCGGGATCGGGGCCGATGACGCCGACCCCCTGAGGCTCACCGAAGACGCCTTCGACCGGATCATCGCGGTCAACCTCAAGGGCTGTCTTCTCTGCTGCCAAGCGATCGTGCCGGTGATGCGCGATCAGGGCTCGGGATCGATTGTGAATATCTCCTCGATTGCGGCGGTCGCGGCTGCTGTTCCCCTGACGGCATACCGCATCTCGAAAGCCGGCGTCAATGTTCTCAGCCATTCACTCGCGCTGGACAACGCCAAGCATGGCATTCGCGTGAACACGATCATGCCCGGGCTTCTCGACACACCAATGGCGATCGATGCGCGGGCCTCGAACCGGCGCGTGCCACGTGAACAGATCCGCGCTCAGCGCGACGCAATGGTCCCACTCCGCGCAAGGATGGGCACCGGCTGGGACGTCGCGTACGCCAGCCTGTTTCTTCATTCTGACGAGGCGGCATTCATCACCGGCGCGGTGCTGCCGGTCGACGGAGGCCAGCTAACGCGTATCGGCGGTTAGCCTCACCGGTGGCGCCCGCCGACCCACCCATCACGCTTCAAGAAGACTGATCACGGGCGGGGACGCGCCGCCGCCGTCAGTAGAGCTTCCCGTCTACCGTCTTCCGCGCGAGCTCGAAAACGTGCGAGAGCGACAGGCTGCCGGGTGGCGCTTGCTGGGTCGCGGTGATGCTCAGCAGCCGTCCTCGGTTCCCGCCCGTCGGGATGAAGGCGATCACGCCTACCTTCTTCACCGCCGGCTCGCCGCGGCACTCCGGCGGACCCACCCAGTTGTCGTACTCGATCTGCGGGTCGCCTTGCCGAGGTCATTGCCACCCACCGGCTCGACGCGTATCGGGCTGCACGCGATACCGACCCCGACACCGACCAGCTCAGACAGGGCGCGATCGAGACACTGAGGCGTTCCGGGCGTCGCGCCGCCGCGGTTGGCGCTCTGCAGGTCGCGTGCCGCGCGTTTGAGCAGGCCGGCGAGATCGCCGACGAACTTGACCGTGCCGGCCTACTCCAAGCCGCCGGGGAGATGGCGCTGCAGGCAGGCGCAAACGAGGACGCCGTCGCGCTCCTCGACACCGCTGCCAAGCTCTACGGCCAAACAGGTCGGGAGCCGGAGCAAGCGTTGACCGCCGCCCCGGCCGCCGCGGCGCTGGGTCGTCTGGGCCGTGGACGGGAGGCGATCGAGCAGATCACTGTCGCGCTGCAGACACTTGCTGCGGGCGAGGGGCCGGACACGGATCTCGCCCGATTGAACGAGGCGCTCGGCCGGGAACTCGTGTTCGCTGGCGATTCGGCACGCGCCGGGCCTGCGCTGGAGCGCGCGCTGAGCATCGCGCAGGCCCATGAACTGACCGACGTGCTCGCCGAGGCGCTCAACGACAAGGCCGGCGTTTATGAGCTTACCGGCCGGCCGCAGGAGGCCGAGGCGCTCTACAGCGCGGCAGTCAGGACTGCTGAGCGGCACGACCTCGCCGACGCGCTTGCCCGCGCACAGAACAACCTCGCCAACCTGGGGATGGTCTGGGATTGGCCGACTGCGCGCGAGCACACCGAGGCCGCTCTCGCCCTCGTCCGCCGCCGCGGCAACCGCTACAACGAGAGCATCGGCGTCGGCAACCTGATGGCCATCCATCTGCTGGCAGGGCGCTGGGAGGAGCTCGAGCGGCTGGAGGGCGAGCTGATTGACGCCGACCCCGATCACCCAGGCGTCGAGTTCATCCACTATCGGCTCGCGTTCATGCACGCTCTGCGTGGCGACCCGGAGGCGGCCACGACCTCGCTTGAGCGGCTCGCGGCATGGGCCGGGAGCGACGACTTCGACATCCGCTTCATGCATGACGCGTCAGTAATCGCCGTGCGGCTCGCGCAGGGCCGGGCGCAGGAAGCGCTCACCCTCGCCCTGAACCTGCTCCCGGCAACGATCGAGACGTTCGGCCCCACGCACGATACGTTCCGCGACGCCTGGCCTGAGGGGCTCGCCGCCGCCTTGCAAGCTGGGCGTACCGAAGACATGCGCAAGCTGATCGACCTAATCGCCGGCCGGCCGCGCGGGCACATCCCGCCCTACCTCCGCGCCCAGCTCGCGCGCTGCAGCGCCCTCCTCGCTGCCGCCGAAGGTAACCACGGAATGGTCGAGCAGGAGCTCACCGACGCGGTCGCCATGTTCGCAGGGCTAGCCTACCCCCACTGGCATGCCGTCACCCAGACCGATCTCGCTATCTGGCTCACCGGCCAGGGCCGAGGTCCTGAGGCGGCTCCCTTGGTCGACGAGGCGGTCGCGACGCTCACCCGGCTCCGCGCCGCTCCCGCCCTTGAGCGCGCGCAGGAGCTCAGCCGCACGACCGCCGCACACGCGCCCTCGTGACCGCCCGCAGCAGATTATGACCGGCTGGCCCCGCCGGTCATTCTTGGCGCGACGCGCCTGAGTTGTCGACGAGCTGAGCGATCTCCACGAAGTCGATCGTGGGCTCGACGCCGTACAGGCCGGTCACTCGCTCGCGCATCTCCTCGGAGAAGAAGCTCTTGGCAGCGTCCGCCGATTCCCAGACATAGAAATTCATCGCGCGCTGTCGCGCGTCGTCGACGGTGAAGACCTTGGACCTCAGCCCGGGCATGCCCTCAAACGTCCCGCGGGCATTCTCCGCAATGGAGGCCACGCGCGCGCGATCGAAGTCCTCATCGTATTGGAAGGTGACGCTTACGCCGATCACTGTGTTCTCCCGTATGTGGTGACGCGAGTCCGCGAATCGGGCGAGCGGCTCGCAGACTTAGGTTGAGACGCGACCCTATCGCCTTCGATGAGCCCGGTCTACTAATTTAGTTTGTGACACGGACTAAATCAAGTACATTGGCGAGCATGGGATCTCGACCGGCCGATCCGTCCGGCCCCACGGCGATGCGGGAGCTGAGTCCGGTCGACGGCCTGGCTCAGCTCTCATTCCTGATCCATCGCATGCTCGAGCGTCGTGCGGCCGAGTACGAGCTCTCGATCATCCAGACGCGGCTGCTCGGCGTGCTCCGGGACCGTCGTCCGACCATGAACGAGTTGGGCAAGCTGCTGGCCCTCGACAAGTCCAGCGTCAGCGGCCTGGTCGAGCGCGCCGAGCGTCGTGGCCTCATCACACGCGCTCCGTCGCCGACGGACGGACGTGCCGTGCTGGTCAGTCTCACCGACCACGGTCGAACTCTCGTCTCTGAGGCGTCGACGCAGTTCGGAGCAGACGTGCTCGGACTGCTGAGCAGGTTGTCGCCGGCAGACCGCCGCGCGCTGTCCCGACTCGTCAGCAGCCTGCTCGTCGCTCACGCAGCCGACCAAGGGATCGATCTGTTCCCAAGCGTCGACATCGATTGACACACCTCCATTGCGCGACACGAAACGTCACGGCGGCGGCGAGCCGAGACCCGGCTTGGCTCGAGTCTCTAGCTGAGGTCTTGGATCATTTGGATGAGTTCGGCTGGTTGGTAGCCGTGGTTGCGGGCGAAGGTGACAAGGTCGTGGGCGCGGGATGTGACCGCGCTGCGGTCGGGTGTGCCCGGCGATGGTGATGCCGCGTCCGCGCCGGAATTCGAGCAGCCCTTCATCTCTGAGCGTTCGTAGTGCTCGCAGCACGGTGTTGGTGTTGACACCGATTACGGCGGCGAGGTCTTTGGCGGGTGGTAGTCGTTCGCCCGGTTTCGCTTCGCCGTCGGCGATCGCTCGGCGTATCTCCGCTGCGACCTGCTCGTGCAGGTCGGTCTGGTCCGATCGGTCGACCTTGACACCAACATAGTGCTAACTAGAGTAGCTTCATTGTGGCGATCGATCAACTATGGTCATGATCGTCGACGCACCGCCGCGATCCACCGACGGCGACGAGCTACAGGCGCTGATCGAGGAGGCACGTCGGCGAGCGCGGCGGCGGCGGCGCAACGCGAGTGGGGTGCTGGTCGCCGCGCTTTTCATCGCGGGTGGGTATCTGCTGGTCGCCCGCGCGTTCGATGGCCCGACAGACGCGAGCGTTGGGCTTGCCAGGTCGAGCTCGGTGCCGCTGTCGGTGGGTGCTGGCCCGTTCTGGTATGTGCGCACGATCGGAACGATGCGCGCGCCGCGGTGCCTGAAGCAGCTCGCGGGGGTCATGGGGCGATGCGTCTCGACTGTGTGGTTCGAGGTCGGGATGAGCACGGAGACGTGGCTCGGACGGGACGGCACGATGCGCGAGCGCTCGGTGGAGGTGTGGCAGCGGTTCGCCTCGGCGGCTGACCGCCGGCGGTGGCTGGCGAGCAACAGGCGGGTGCCGCTCCCGATCTCGATCGCGCAGGGCGACGCGCTGGACGTCGGCAGCGGCCATTTCCCGGCGGCGCCGTTCGGAGCGATCGGCAGTGAGGCTCCTCCGGCCGAGGGCCCTCCTGGCGCAATGGGCGGACCGCTCGATGTTGGGGATGGCTTGTTCACCTATCGCCAGTTGCTCGCGTTGGCGGTCCCGCCCGGAGCGGCGCTGCGGCGTCTCGATAACGCGGAGACGGCGCTTGGCCGCCGGTACGCGCAGACCTTGTCCCGCTGGCACTCGCCAGCCGCGAGGGTGATCGCACGAGATGATCGCGCGCCGCTCCCGAAGCGCGACCGGCCAATTCAGCAACTGCTGGTGATCGCCCATCTGAGCGCCGCGCCGATCCCAGCGCGGGTGCGTCTGGCGCTCTTTCACGCCGCGACGGCGCTCCCCCGTGTCATGGTGACCACGGCGGCCCATGCCGGCGTGACCGTGCAGGCCTCCGCGCCGCACTGGTCGCCCATCCGTTTCACCTTTGATCGCCGCACCGGAGAGCTGCTGACCGGCCTGCCAGCCGATGGCGGGCCACCGGATGTCGCCGGGCCTGAAAGCACGGTCACCGCGCAAGGCCCCGTGAGCTCGATCACGGCGCACCCGACAGGGGTCAAGCCGATCCGGGGAGTCGGCGCGCCGCCGCTGTGGCCCTCCCCGCCCCCGCCGCCGATCGAGACGATCTCACCCACCACGGGCGGCCCGAGCACCGTATTCACAGTCTTGCTCCCCGCCACTGCGGGCGAACGACCTCGTCCCGCACCGACAGCATGGCTGGGCATCACAGGCTCGGCGGGCACGGGTACCTATCGGGGCGGAGAGACGGTGATCGACCGCTGCCTATCGCCCCACTCGATCCGCGTCTGGCCCGCGACAACGATTCACCGCGCCGGCAAGCTCGTCTACGTCTACCGCATCAAGCCACACCAGTTCCGCCTTCGCGCCTGGTGTCCAGGGAACTACTCGCTTGGCTTGCAGACCTTCCCCAATCCCCTACCGCCGCGCTACACAACCCCGCCGTACACCGGCCCCTCCGGAACCTCGGTCTACTTCCGCGTCAACTAAGCCCGAACCGTATGTCGGCGCTGTCAGTCCGGGCTCCAACCGGCCCTGTCTCATCCAAGCGGCATCCTCAGCGACGCACCCTGGGTCGTCCAGGCGAACGCGGCCTCATCCGATCTAGGTGATGCAGCCGCGGCCCGCGGAGCGCATCCTCCGGGGCACCGAACGGAAAAACACGCTTCAGCCTGAACGAGTGGAGGCGAACCCCATTGCTGATCACTGCATCGTCGTATCCCTTCCTGAATGTCTTCTGGGACATCCTCATCATCTTTGCCTGGATCCTCTTTATCTGGATCGCCATCACCGTATTCATCGACCTGTTTCGTCGTCACGACATCTCCGGCTGGGCGAAAGCCGCCTGGATCGTCTTGATCGTGATCCTTCCGTGGATCGGTGTGCTGATCTACGTGATCGCCTATCACACCGGGATGGCCGAGAGAAGGACGAAGGATGCCCAGGCGTCCCAGGCACAGTTCGACGAGTACGTGCGCAAGACCGCCGGCACCGGCGGAGCCGCGAGCGAGATCGAGAAGGCAAAGCAGCTCTTGGACAGCGGCACGATCACCCAGGCCGAGTTCGATCAGATCAAGGCCAACGCGCTCGGTAGCCCTGCGGGATAGGGCCACCGAGCAGCAGGCACGGACCCGCGCGAGCTTCTTCGAATGGGCGCGCGAGCCGGGGCCGGAGCCGCGCTATAGCGTTGATCCTGCGCCCCTGGCAAACAACGCCGAAGCGATCCTGTCGGAGTCCTCAGGCACTCAGCTCGAGCTTCAACTCACACATGTCCACAGAGGCGCGCGTGCCCGGCGTCTCGGACGCATCCATCGCGCTGAACGCTTGGCCACCGGCCTCCATGTCCTCAGCTGTCGCAAAGTACTGCTCCACCACCGCGGTCCCTTGGTCCTCGTCGAAGAGGATCTTGAGACCAGTTGTAGGGATCCCCTCTGGCGGTCCGTCGGACTTCCTGATCCGCGCGAGCAGCTCCTCCAACCGCTCGGCGTCCACCCCAGCGAACCTAACAATGCGAACGTACACGAGACACCTCTCTGGACTCGACTGACAACACCTCCGGCCTTCGACCCTACTCCACTCACGAGGCGCTGTGCGGCTTTTTCAGGTCGAGCGCGAGGTCGGTCCAACACACGAAGCTTGATTGCGCACCACCCTCTCCGGGGAACGCGCGACGAGTATCCCCGCCGCCGACCGGGTAGCACACCACGAGCCTCCTGCTCTCGACGGTCCGGTCCCCGCGGGAGGCTCTCTGCACATGGAGCCAACGGAGGAATCATGTCATCAAACACCACGTCCTCCTCATCCGGCGCGCTCAAGAAGGCTCTCTTCCTCAACCCGCGATGCGGCCAGCCAGCCAATTGGCTGCTCGAGAGCCGGCGAGCAACGAAGCCAAGCACCGCCGCACTGGCGCGGTCAAGCCATGGAAGGTCGTCGATCGTCACCAAGAGCGGGCCGGCCATGGCGGCCTGACGCAGCAACATGAGCGCCGCCCCGGAAACCAGCAGCCGGCGCGGTGGCTCTCCGTCTACGAACCCCAACGCCACATTGAGCGCCTCGCGCTGGTCCGTCGTCGAGCGCTCAAGCTCGTCAAGTAACGGGAGGAGCACCTGATGCAGACCGGAGAACGGCAGATCGACCTCGAACTCCACGCCGGCCGCGCGAAGGACGCGCATCCCCTCCGCCGCAGCCAGCTCGGCGGCCCCATCTAGTAGCACCGTCTTACCAACGCCCGCTTCGCCGGCGACCAGCAACGCTCTCCCGTCTCCCGCGGCCGCGGCTTCTACAAGCTGTTGGATCCGTTCAAATTCGCGGTCTCTGCCGACAAGAGAAGCGCCGCGGCCGACACGATGCTCCAGCCTCTCAGCGTCCTGATCCGGCCCCACCATTGACATCGCGCCGATCACGATACGCCGCCTGGTCGATCCATGAGCGAAAGCTGGGCACCCCTGCTGGTCAAATGCCCGAAGCCAAGGCCGCCGTCCACATCGAAGATCTAGCCCAGCCGCCCCCATGCTCCAAACCGACGTCATCTCCCGGCTCAGCCCGTGGTCAGTCAGTGACAGGGTCGCGCGACTCTCGGCCGTGGCCAAAGCCCGGGGCCTGACGGTCTTCGCAACCATTGACCACCGCGGCCGCGCCGGAGAAGACCGGCTACGTGTTCACGAAGCGACGACCGCGCTGTTGGGCTTTCCGATCCCTGCGTTGGTGTGGTCCCACGCCGGCCAGACCACGCTGAGCTATCTCGCAGCACCCAAGCTCGCAGCTCGGTGGGGAGTCACCGACCAGGCAGCGCGGACCGTCTGGGACATTGAGGACATCGTCGCGGTTGTAATCAATCGATAGCTTCCCTGCGGAGCAGGCCGGCGCCCCGCCGGTCACTTCGACGCACCACGGGAGGCGGCGGCACGAGCGAACGCTCGACTCTCTGTTTGCGGAGCGATCTGAACGCTGCGCGCATTCCTCCGAGAAGAGTTGCGGCCGTAGCCGACATCTGCTCCTCCTAGGTTCCAGTCGCGCAGGTGACCGACGGTGGGCGGCTCTTCGTGTAGTCGCTGGCGGGGCGGTCCTCCGCCGCGTGGCCCCTCGCGCCCCGTGAACTCCCTGGTTGTGCTCCCTGGCCGCCGGGTTGCCAGTGGGGACGCCCCGGCAGTGACGGCGGCAGTTGGCTGCCACGGCCCCAGCTCCGAGGGCGAATCACCGAGCTCTGTGGTGAGCGCGGTGCGTTCGTCTGGCCCGGTGGAGCCTGATCGTGGCGGCTGGGCCCGGCCGACCGAGTGCGTCCAATGCGAGTACCGTGGCTGCGCTCGCGCCAGCCGGGATCCGCACAGCTAGGTGGCGAGTGGTGAGCGCCGCGCGGCTCCGGGAGTGGAGCACGAACGCGATCATGTAACGAGTCGCTCGTGGCGCCGCCTTCCAGCGCAGACGCCGGCCCTTGGCCTTGAGCCCCCGGACCTTGCCCGGCGGTCTGTCAACCACGGCGTAACGGGCGACGACAAGCCGGGCGCGCGGTAGCCCGTTTTCGAGCGTCACGGCGAGGATCGACCGTTTGCCCCCGATCCCGAGCTGCGGCGCGTAGGTCAGGTGCCCGCGGGCGCGGACGGTCGTAACCAGCAGGCGGCCGGTTCCGCCGGCGCCCTGCTCGAACAGCTCGAGCTGCTGCCCCGGTGCTGTGTGCTGCGACCAGCTGAGCACCCGCCGCCCACCCGGCGCGGGGCGGCTCGTAACGCGCGGGTGAGCCGGCGGCAGCGAGTCGGCCTCGCCCACGCCGGTGATCGTCCGGTCGGACGAGGTGATCGTGTATCGCCCGGCCGGGCCGCCGGGTAGAAGCACATAGGTCGTAGCGTGGGCCTTATCCACGATGACGATCCCCGTGGCCGTACGCGTACCGTTCGGACCGCCGACGAGGTGCAGGCCGGCGGGCCCTGTCACCGTGACGTTCGGCGCGCCGCCTGCGCCGTGGACGGCGAGCAACCGCATACCGGAGTGCGCGGCCAGCATTACGTCGCGAGGCGTCCCGGCTGCGGTGGCGTGCGCCGCCGCGCTGGTCACGCGGTAGGGCCCGAGATCGCACATCCCGGCCAGGACCTGAAGGTGGCCGCTCGAGTCGACGCCCCAGCCGTAGGCCGAGTCGCCGAAGCGGCCGTGCATCTCTGAGCAGGCAGCGAACCCCTTGTTGGAGAAGATCACGTTGGTCGCCTGGCTGCCCAGCAGCGGCCAGTTGGTCAAGCCGGTGCCCTCGATGTTGAATTGGCTGCGCCCGGCGAAGAAGGTGTTCGTAATCTGGGCACTGAGGCCGTAGCCGGCGATCGTCTCATCGACGTGGCCGGTGAGGACTGCACCCACACCAGATGTGTAGGTGACCTTTCCGTCCTCGAGCGGGAACTGGAGGAGCGACGCCTGGCCGCTGGCCTCGAGCACCCACGGATCCGACCAGGACAGCGACGCCGTCCCGTCGAACGTCACCGCCGGTTGGTCGATGAACGGGAGCGTCGGGCCCAGGCTGAGCCCGGCGACCCCGGCGAGCTTGAGGTAGGTCTGCTGGCGTCCCGCCACGGTGCCGGTTTCGCGGCTGAACTCGCCGCCCAGCTTTTGGAGGAACAGTGGAGTATCGCCGATCGGCCGATTGAGGTTTTGGACGGCGTAGGTCAGCTTGCGCAGGCAGCAACCCCACAGCGCGGGCGTTGGCGGTGCGCCGATCGTCGCTCCAACGACGATCTCCGGCCCGTCGGGCGGCAACTCGAGGCCAAAGCTCCCGCTGAAGGCCTGGGCGCCGGAGTTGTAGGCGAGGTCGATGTCCTTGACCTCGAGCGAGCCGAGAAACGCCTTGGCGATCTGAACCCTGCCGCCGAACGAGACGCCCTTGTCGTTGGACGCCGTCACGGAGAGAGCGCCGCTGACCTGCGGGGTGTCCTTGCCGCCCAGCGCGCTGGGCAGCGTGCTGAACCCCTCTGGCAAGGTGACGGTCAGCGCGATCCGCGCCGTGCCGCCGTCATCGGAGGACAGGTCGATGGTTGGCCAGACGGGCACGATCTTGAGGCCGGCAATTGATTGGACGAGAAGCCCGCTGGACTTGAGCAGGCCGAGCGCGTCCTGTGCCCACGCCACTCCGTTGTCCGCGTGGTAGGCGAGGAGCGATCCGAGCTGGAACGACGCCGGGCCGGTCGTGGTGAACGTCCCGTTCGCCCCGGCGGCCGACAGCGTGACGGCGGTGCCGTGATCTGGCGTCACCAGGATCCCGTTGACCGTGACCACGCCGGTCGCCTTCCACACCGGCTGGCCGGCGACCGTATCGCGCGTCAGGCAGGTGCCGGAGCGGCCGACCATGAACAGCAGTCCGCTCGACGCGGTCGCAACTGCATGACCCGAGCACGTGCTAACCGGTGGCAGGTTCGAACCACCCCCGACCGACCACGTGACGACGGTTGGCGCGGACGACGTGTTGCCGAGCGCGTCGGTCGCCGTGATCGTGAGCACGTGCGAGCCGGGGGTGAGACTAAAGAGGTCCACCGGCGAACTGCACGCGTATGGCTCGCCGCCGTCGAGGCTACACGTGAACTCCAGATCGGGCTCGTTGCCGTGGAAGGTGATCGTCGCGTCTGCGGGGTTGCCTGTTCCTGACGGAGCCGAGTCGATGAGCACCACCGGCAGCTGGTTGTCGACGGTCCAGGCGCGCTCGCTGATCGTGCTGACGCTCTCATCGGGGTAGACGATGCGAACCCGGAAGGTGTGCGGGCCGTCGGCCAGGCTCGAGTAGGTCACCGGCGACTTGCAGGCGGTGAATGCGGCCTTATCGAGCGAACACTGGAAGGTGACGCCGATGACCTCGCTGCCGAACTCGAACGTCGCGGTGCGCGACTTGGTCGTGGTGTCGTCGGGCCCGGTCGTGATGTCGGGGCCGGTGTCCTCGATCTCCCAGACCATGTGACCTGTGTTGCCCGCTGGCGCATTCGACAGGATGGACTCGGTGTCGTCGTCGGCCGCCTTGGTGTCGTGGAGCGGATGCAGCACCAGGTACTCGCCCTCGAAGGCGCTGTTCGTGCTCTCGTCGAGGACGTGGATCGCGATCTGGGTCCCGTCAGGCGAGTAGACAGCGGCCAGGTCGAAGCTCTGCGGCAGGTCGTACTCGCGGTTGGAGACGCGCGTGGCACTGCTCGCTCCGAGGTCGACCTCCCATAGCCGTTCCTCGGATCCGTAGCCGTTGTACCGCGTCGCGCTGAGCAGCGCGCGGGTGCCGTCCGGGGAGACGTCGTCGACGACGAACGAGAGGTGCACCCAGTCGTGGAAGTCGGTCGGGGCAATATCGGCCGACGCAGCGAGGTTGCTCACTGCGCCGCTGGCGGCATCGATCGAGACGAGTTCGTCGATGTCTGAGGTGGTCCCGCCTTCGAGCGCGAACGTCACGAGCCGTTTCGAGTCCGGAGTCCAGGCCGGCTGCAGCGAGATGGCGCCGTCACCGCTCGACAGGTCATAGGCGATAAGTTGCCGGGGGGCGCTGGAGCCGTCTGTCGGGGCGACGTACAGGCTTGCGATCTCGCTGGAGTCACTGGGCAGCAGTTCGAACGCGACCCAGTCGCCGTCGGGCGACAGCGCGACGTTGCCGTAGCCATAGTCGGTGGGTCGATTTGGCACGGTGATCGTCCGCTGGAGCGTGCCTTTGACGAGGACCTTGATTCCGTTTGTCCCGTCGAAGTCGGTCTCCGCGGTCGTGTTGCCATCCTCGTCGACCGAGAAGTCGGGGCAGGCCGAGAGCAGCTCGATCGGGTGGCTGCCGTCCGGGTCGCGCGAAACGACGTGACAGGCCGTCGCAGACGTGCTCTCGGGCTCGACGATCGCGCCGTTGAGGCCGCTGGCCGTGGCGAACGCGGCGGCCGGCAGCAGCGCGAAGGCCAGGCAGGCAACGATTGTGGCGAGGAGAAGTCGCGTTCGGCCAGTCACGCCGTGTGTCGCTCCGGATGTTGGAGCGGGGGAGAGAATCACGGCGGGTTTACCCATGATGCCGCCGGGACCGCTTCACTCGCTTGATGTGGATGCGCCTGGTCTGTGTGACCGCGCCCCCGCCTTCCCGGATCGTGAGATCGAGGAGTAGCGTCAGGCGGCCGCGGCGCTTGAGCTGCGCTCGACCAGCCCTCGTGAGGGCGATCGGAACCTTCCGCCGGGCGCCGGCCGCGACCTTGACCCGGAACGGCCGCGCGAGCGGTGGATGGCGTCGCCGGGAGCGCAGGTCGGCGACGTCCCGGCTGCCGGAAGTCGGGGTGCCGAAGCTCCCGTTGACGGTGCAGTTGCCGCCCATCGGACAGTTGATTCCCACCCAGCACGTGATCAGCGACCCGCTGTCGGCGCGGCCGAGGCACCCACCTGAGGTGACCGTAATCCCCTGAGTGGACCACCAGGTGATGTCGAACTCGATTGTGACGGTCACGTTCCAGACCAGTCCCTGGGACGACTGTGTGCGGAAGTGGAGCGTGACGGGGCCGCTGAAGCCGGCCGGGGGTGTGTACACGAAGCGGCCGGCGTCGGGGCTGATCGCGGTCACCTGACCGTCGGCAGACGCGCTCGTCTGCGTCCAGGTGAGCGGCCAGTCCTCCGGATTGCGGCACGCGGAGGCGAGATCCAGCGGCACGGCGGCATCGGTGTACTGCTCGTAGACCTGCGCGCCCTGACAGGTTGGAGGCGCGTAGGTGACCGTGACCGTCGCGGTCTGGGGCGGCGAGGTTGAGAGGCCGTCGGAAACCTCGTACTTGAACGTGTCGGCGCCGTGGTAACTGGAATCCGGGACGTAGGTGACCGAACCTCCACTCACCACCCCGGTGTGAGGATCCACGGAGCCAAGCGTCCCGTGGCTTGGGGGGCTGACGATCGTGAGAGTCGGAGTCCGGCCAGTGGCCACGTTGCAGGGGAGATCGATCGAGACCCCGGTCGTGCTGTCGTGGCGCACCGTCGCGCTCGCGGGTTCGCAGGTGGGCGCCTGGCCCTGCCCGATCGATGCGGTGGTGGCCGTCTCGACATTGCCTGAGTCGTCGATCCACAGCAGCGTCGGCGAGCCGGTCCCGCCAGATGCGAGATTGCTGACGCTCTCGCCGGCACCGGAGACCGCCTCCGGCGACCCGAAGCCGGACGAGCCGAGCAGCGACGCCTCGACGACGCCCTCGTTGTCGATCCAGGCGACTGCGCCAGCTCCCGCGCCGGTCGCCGAGGCGGTGATCCCCGAAAGGACGTCCGAGGAAAGCTGATGAGCGCTGGAGAAACCGGCCGTCACTCCGGACGCGGTGGCCGCCTTCATCATCACCGTGTCCCCATCCGTCTCGGCAAAGGCCAGGATTGCCGATCCGGAGACGGGATCAACCGCGAGCGAGAAGCTCGGGATCGCGAGCGCCGTCGAGACGGCCACCGGACTTGACCAGGTCCCGCCGCTCTTGAGGGTCGCGACGTCGAGCTCCCGGGTGTTGGAGCTGGACTCGTCGACGTAGGCCAGGTACACGTCGCCGCTCGAGTCCACGCGCATTTGCGCGTCGTAGAGATCGTCGCCGCTGGACGCGCTGACCACCGTGGCCGGAGACGCATTGAACGCGCTCGCGCCGGCGTTCAAGGTCAGCACCTGCAGCTTGCTGCTGTCGACCACCTGGCTGCTGTCGACCGTGTTCGAGACGGCCAGAACGGATCCGTCGCCCAACACCGCAGCCGCCTGGAGGCCTGGAATGACGCCGTCGCCGTTGGGAACGCAAGCCCAGTCGGCGTCAGACCACTCAGACCGGACGCCAAACCCGCTGGTCATGCAGCTCCCGAGCGTCGCCTCGGTGCTTCCGCTCGCGCCGACGATCAGCCCGGCGGCGCCGTCGTCGTCTTTGACGAGTTGTGCCGCACTGGTCCAGGTGTCGGCTGAGCCGGCGGCCCTGCGGCTGAAGACCGGAATCCCCGGATCGCTCGAATTGTCCGTAGACGGGCTCCACGCGAGTGTCGCCGTGCCGTCACCGGCGATCCCGGCGCTCGGGTCGATGTTGCCGTAGCTCCCGCTTGCGCCCATCGAGGACCAGGCGCCAAACTGACCGCCGGCGGTCCGGTAGGAGGCATCGACCGACGGCAATCCGTTGTCGTCGCCAACCCACGCGGCGACGGCGTCTCCGTCGGCGTTCTCGGCCAGCGAGGGTTGTACCGGTTGAGCGCCCGAGTACAGCTTGAATGGGTTTGACCACCCGGAAGCCGCGGCCGGAGCAGCGACGGCTAGCGTCATCGCGGCACACACCAGGGCGCCAAAGGCGGCGGAGCGCCGACGCGACGCTGGCCGGTCCAGCGGCCGGCGCGCGCTCCGTGGACGAGATACTAGGCGCTGAACGGGTGAATGCACGTCTCCTCCCCAAGCCGTGGAGCGTCTTCGATTTCGGCGCCGGCACTGTAGCCCCCGGCGGCGGACGCCGCGGAGGTTAGGCGCGCCGACGCGAGCGTGGTATTGGGGAAACCCCTGAACTTTGCTCGCGCAGCCGCGGCCGTCCGGTGCCCTGCGACTCCACGAGCGCGCGCGCGAGCTCGGTCCGCGACCGCACGCCAAGCTTTCGGTAGATGCTCGTAAGGTGCGCCTCGACCGTTCCCGCGCTCACGACGAGCACAGCCGCCACCTGCTTGTTCTGCATACCCTCGGCCACCAGCTCCGCGACCCGCGCCTCGCTGGGCGTGAGCATGGCTCCGACCGGCCGGCGACCACCGAGACGTCTCAGCTCCAGCCTCGCCTGCTCCACCCACCCCGGGGCGCCAAGCTGGTCAAAGATCTCGATCGCCTGCTCAAGCGTCCGGCGCGCCTCGCTTCTGCGGCGCAGACGGCGCTGGGCGATCCCGAGTCCGATCAGCGTGCGCGCCGTGTCCCACGGAAGGCCAAGGGCGTCAAAGCCTTCCGCAGCGTCCCGGAAGCAGGTCGTGGCCGCAGCGTCGTCGCCGCGCGCAAGCGCAATGAATCCGGCCCCGCGGGCAGCGCCCGCGGCCGCCCAGGCGTTGCTCTGCTCTTGTGCCTGGGACGCGAGTCGATCGTGGGTCCCCTGGGCGAGCGCCACCTCGCCTGTCAATGCCAGCGCTTGGATGAGGTCCGGTGCCAGCGGGAACGCTCCCGGATTCCCGATCCTCGCCTGGTCGAGTCGGGCCTGCAACTCCTGAAAGGTTCGGCAGGCGGCGCCGGGATCCCCGGCGAGCAGTTGCGAGAGCCCAAGCGCTCTGGCCGCCTCAAACCCATGCCACGGGATCCCAACCGCGCCGGCGCAGGCCATTGCCTCGCGGGCGAGCCGGTCGGCTGACGCGGCATCACCACGGCCGCCGGCGAGCAGCGCGCGGCAGCGTAACAGCCCGGCGCCGTGCCCAGCGGCCTCCGGTCGCTCGCGCTCCCACTCGTCGAGCAGCTCGGCCACACGTCCGAAGCGGGCGCTGCGGAGCTCGACCTCGGACAGCTGGACCCGGAGCGCATAGTAGGAATCGCCCTCGCCGCGCTCATCGGCCAGGGCCAGCAGCGACTCGAACAGCTCTCTAGCCTCGTCGACACGCCCCGACCAGGTCAAAGCCACTCCCAGGATGCGGTCCGTGCCGTTGTAAAGGAGCCCCAGATCGTCCGGTAATGCGGCGCGACGGGCCGCGAGCGGCCAGATCGGCGACCCCAGCAGCGCACGAGCCCACATGAGCGCTGCGAGCGCCTCGATCTGCAGCTGGTCATCGCCGCGGCCCACGGCCAGATCGAGCGCCTGCACGGCCAGCTCCTCGGCGGTGCCGAGGTCGTCGATCGACCCCACCGCGAAGTTGCCCGCGAGCCGGATGAGCGCGATGTTGCGCAGCCTCGACCCTGGCCCGGACTCGGCGACCGCGAGCTGCAACCGGGCGCGGAGATCATCGGAAGATGTACGTTCCGCGTGATACAGCATGAGCGCGACCCGCGCTCGGAGCGGCCCCTTCGGCAGCGTTTCCAGCGCCGGCGACAACGCCACGGCACGGGCCAGCATGCCCGCCGCCGTGCAGTACTCAGCTGCCTCCACTCGCCGCTCGAGCTGAACCGGATCGTCGACGGGTGTCAGACGCAGAGCACGCTCACCCAGCTCGGCGGCGGCGCCCGCGGCCCCGCGAGCCGACCCGTGGGCCGCGGCCTGCGCGACGATCGTCGCGGTCTCGGCATCCTCGTGACCGGCCGCCGCGGACAGATGCAACGCCCGCCGTTCGACATCCGGTGCGCGCCTGGCCAGTCTGAGGTGCAGGTCCCGCCGCTCGCTCAATGGCGAGGCCAAGCACGCGACCTCGCCCAGCAGCGGATGCGATGGCCGGACTCGCAGGCCGTCAACGATCACGACGTCGGCGGCAACGGCAAGGTCGACCGCCTGCGTGCCAACCACGTCGATCAGCTCGGCAACGCTGAGATCGATGCCCAGCGATGCTGCCACGAGCGCACGCCGAGCCAGGTTGTCAAGCCCGCGAACACGCGCCCCGAGCAGACGCTCGACACGATCGGGCAACGGGACCGCCGCATCGCCGTCGGCCGCCCCGCCAGCCGCGACGACCGCCTTCGCCAGCTCGAGCACGAACAAAGGATTGCCTCCGGAGACCTCAAAGACGCGGCGCACGGCGCGCCGTGACAATGTCATCCCAAGCCGCTCGTGCACGAGCCTTCCCGCTTCGTCAAGGCTCAGGGGTGACAGCACCAACCGCTCAAGACCGCCCGTGGCCTCCAGCACGCGCTCCTCGCGACCGGCAGAACTCGTCCGCCGCGCAAACAGGAAGCGAACTTCGCTCGACTCCACCCGCCGGGCGGCGAACTCCAGCGCCGAGAGCGATCCATCGTCGGTCCACTGCAGATCGTCGACCGCGACGACCAGCCTCCCGCGGGCCGACAGCGCGAGCAGGACCGAGCGCAGGGCTGCATACACGAGCCGCTCATCAACGACGGTGGCCTGCCGTCTGCCGACCGCGGCCTCCAGCGCCTCCCTCTCCCGCGGCGGCACCGCGCCAAGGCCCCCGAGATCGACGCCGTGGAGCAGATCCGCGACCCCGACGTATCCCAGGTGCGCGTCGTCCGGAGACGGCCGTGACGTCAGGACAAATGCGCCACGATTTCGCGCCGCGTCGACCGCTGCCGCCCACACGCTCGTCTTTCCGATCCCAGCCGGACCCTCGAGGACAACCCCACCGATTGCACGGCTGTCGCCGAGCAGCGCGAGCCCCAGAGTGTCCCGCTCGCGCTCGCGACCCACCAGCGTTCTTCGCTTCATCATGCACACCGTCCTTGCCCACCGTCACCGGCGGCTAAAGGCTAGCTGTCAGCTACCCGAGCGCGTTGCCGCAAGCGAGCCCGTCGACGCCCGCCACCAGCGCCTCCGCGCATGCAATGGCGCGGGCAGGTCCTGCGAACACCGCGAGCATCCCGTCGCCCACGAACTGCACGACCCGTCCGCCGGCCCGCTCCACCTCGCGGCGGAGCAGCTCGTCGTGTCGATCGAGCAACTGGCGCCAGGTCGCATCTCCGAGCTCGGCCGTCCGGCGCGTGGACTCAACCATGTCCGTGAATTAGAACTCGCGAGCACCGTTCCGTCCCTCGAAGCGGATCCCGGCGGATCTGACCTCCATCGCGCAGTCCTCGGTCAGCGTGTCGAGAATCGTGCCTAGATACCGGTTCCAGTCCTCATCGGACACGGGCACGAACAGCTTCTCCTCGTTTGTGCGTGCTCAAGCCAGAGGTCACGGATCTCGTCGTAAAGCCCCGGAGTAAGCCCAATCTCCAATGGGGCGAATCGGGGATCCTTGTCTGTCATATGCCTCCTCGCCTCGGGACCGGAAGGATATGCAAGAGCCGTATGTCTTCGACGCAGCTAGCCCCTGTTCTGCTCAATCGTGAGCGAAGTGTTGTTCGGTCGCTCCGCGCCGACCAAGTCGCGGTGAGACGGGCGGGCTAAGGGATCCCGAAGGCGCTCTTGAACGACTCGCCCCAGCTGGTGGTGGAACCAGCAGGTGGGCTGGCGGCCCCGGGATCCGTCGCTCCTGCCAGGGTGCGCGCGTTAGAGGTGGGCGACCCCCATCCGATCTCGATGCCGGTGCCGCTGGAGGCAAAGGAGGCGACCCTCTGGCCGGCCTGGAACCTGGTACCGATCGCTGTCGTCACCGGGTCGATCTGCTCGGCCACGTACCAGTAGTCCGATGGCAAACCGGTTGGAGGATTGTCGAACTGGAACAGCAGCAGCGGTTCTGTTTCGTACCAGTCGCTCAATACCTGCACCAGAGTTGACGCGAGGGGTGCGTAGATTCCCGCGCCCGTCGCCGCGGTCGCATCTACGCCCATATCGTCGCGCCCGATCGAGAAGCCGGGAATCGGATCTGACCCTGCCCGGCCGCTGGTCACGTTGACCGGTGCCCCTCCGCTCGGGCTGATTTGGGCAGCAGCCGCCGCCTGTCGGGCTCGCTCGGCCTGGAGCTGTGCCAGCTGATGGCTCAGCGAGGCGACGTGGCCGCGGGCGGCGGTGAGCTGACTGACGTGCTTGTCGCGCGTGCGTATCACCGAGATCTGTTGGTTGAGGACCGTCTCCTTGACGGCATCGACCTGGTCTCGTTCGGCGAGCACCCGTGCGGTGACATCTTGCTCGCGGCCCTCCAGCCCACCCAGTCTTACGGCCTGCGCGGCCACGCGATCCCGAGCCTGGATCGCCGCGGCGAGGATCTCCTGCTCGCGATTCGTGATCAGCCGGGCGAAGGACAAGCGGTCGAGAAGGTCGGAGAAGCCGGTGGAGTCGAGCACCACGTCGACGAGGTCCGGCGGATTGGTCTCATAGTTGGCGACTAGCTCATGCGAGAGCGCGGACTCGGCCTTACGCTCATACGCCTTCAGGCGCGCGAGCCTGGCTCGCGCTGCGTTCAGCTCAAGGCGCAGATGCAACAACTCGGCGCGTTTGGCGTCGAGGTCGGACTGGATGCGGGCGATCTTGCTGCGGAGTGCCGCGATGCTGGCATCCAGCTCTCGCAGGCGGCCGTTATCAGCGCCGACCGCCCCCGAGAGGGTCGATACCCGGTTCTGCCCGGCGCTGATCTGTTGTTGCAGCGCGCCAGGGGCCGCGGCGCGCGCCGCCGGCGAACCCTCGCACAGCCAGAAGAGGGCGGTGGCCGCCAGCACGAACAGGATCGTGGCTCGGAAGGGGCGGAATGTTCTCGTCGCGTTTGCCATCAGCTTGCCGGCGCCGCTGCGTGTACGGTCGCGCGCAGCCGACCCGGCCTTGGCCGGGCTCGGCGGCTGCCACGCCTCGGTGCGGCCGCACGCTAACACGGCTCCCCCCGCGTTCACCCTCGTCGGCGGGGCCTGCAAGAAAACCTGCAGAAGTAAGAGATTCGCCGGCGACGTCGACGGCGCCACGAGCGGCCTGGTTTCGTTCGCCGTGTAAGCCGACGGATCCAGTTGCGACCTGAACCCTGTGAACAACTGGTCCGGCTTTCCGGAAGCTGCGCTGACCAAAGCGGCGTGAGAACGTCATCCGCGGAAGCCTGCAGAAATGGTGAGGGAGAACTACCGCGATGGTGGGGCACTTCTACAGATGTGGATACGACGGGCTCGTCGTAGGTTGTCGACATGGTCAGAAGAAGCGCCGTATTTGCGACCACGCTGGCGGTCCTTGCCCTCGCTGGCTGCGGGGGCAGCACAGCCGCGTCCTCCCCCGAGTCGACGATCAACAACTTCCTCCACGCGGCGGCGGCCGGAGACGGCACGACAGCGTGCGCGCTGCTGTCCGCGAGCGCGCAGCAGCAGGTCGTCCAGGGGACCGGTTGCGAGCATGGGATCAAAATGGCCGCCCCGCTCTACAGCTCGATCATCAAGCAGATCAAGATCACCGACGTGAACACTGTGGGCAGCACGGCGTCCGGGATTGCGACGCTGAACGGGAAGCCGACGGCGACATTCCACATGACGAAGTCGAACGGCAAGTGGGTGATTGACAGCGAAAAGCGCGCCGCATCCACCGGGCCTAATAGCTCCGCGCAATCCGGGCCCACGCAGGCGCGCCTGGCGGCGATCAGCCGGTGCCTGGCTAAGGCCGGCGCAAGCGCTGAGAATGCCGGCTCCGAGACGACTGGCGCCCCGCATCAGGTCCTGGCCGTGAATGTCAACCAGCTCACCGTCGCCATGCTCAACGTGTTTGGTTCAAGCGCCGCCGCCAATTCGGCCTACTCGGCGATACGGTCGAACTCCGGCCCGGCCCAGGCAAAGCTGACCGGGGATTCGGTGGCCGTCTTCCTGCGGCCGATCTCGCCGGCGAAGCAGGCCACGATCGCAGCCTGTGGTTGAGGCCGGCGCGCTCGCGCGTTGATTGGTTCTTGGATTAAGACTCGTTAGCGCGTATACGCTCGCCGGTTGGACAACGAACTGAAACGGAAGCTGGCGAGGTCGGGCGACGCGCCTGAAGGTCTGGGTGGGGCCAACTCAAGGGCGCATGGGTGACTGCCGACACTGTCAGCAATGTTCGGGGTGGGGTCCAACCTTTTCGTCGTGACTTGCCGTGTGCAGGGGGAGTCGTCCGGCCGCGCGTTGCGGCGCGGCGTCGCGATGATGGCGCTGGTTGTGTGCGCGTATGCGGCGGTCGCGGCGACCGCTTCCGCCGCGTCGGCCCGCGGTGTCATCCGGATCATGAGCCCGGTGGTGAATCAGGTCGTTGGCAACGGCGGGGTTCACGTGGACCTGCGCTCGAGCGCGAGCCTGAGCCAGCTGCGGATCCTCGTCGACGGGCACAACGTCAAGGGCTACTTCCATGGTTCGGGGGGCACCTACCGCGCGACGTTGCGGCCTGGGCGCGGTCTTCATCTTGGTGTTGATGAGCTGCTGGTTGTGACCGGAGCGACCGCGGAGATCGATCACGTCTCCTTCATCGTCGCTCAGAGGCAGAGCAACCTGCTCACGCTGACCAACTTCCGCGTCGGAGGTGACGAGGCTCCGGTGCGCGTGGTGGCTCGTCTGGGATCGGGCACCACACTTCAGGCATGGGTCAATGGCCATCGTGACGACGGTGCTTTTCTGCCCGAGGGCAGCGGCTACGTCGGGCTGCTCGGCGCCAACGACTGGCTGCGACCCGGTCATAACCACCTGGTCCTGCTCGCTTACTCGACGAGTGCTTCAGGGCGCAACGCTGCCTATGACGTCACGACCAGGTCGTTCTGGCGCAAGCCAGGCGTGCTGACGGCGGGTGCCGGGCCCGATCGCATCGTCAACGCGGGAGACTTCATCCGACTTCACGGAAGTGCCTCGGACGCCGGCGGTCACAGCCGCAAGGCGCCGCAAGTGACCTTTGGCTGGGAGATCGTCGGTCGCCCCGGCAATAGGGCCGTGAGGCTTTATCACGCCGAGACGGCGAGTCCCGGACTGGAGGTCAACTCTCCGGGGCAGTATCGGATCAGGAACAAGGTCACTGGTCGTAAGGGCGGCTCTTCGGTCGATACGGCGCGGGTGACCGTGCGCGCTGATGTGCCGCCGATCGGCTGGCGGCTCGAGAGCGCCGCGGACGACCGGGGCACGATCAAGCTGGACGGAAAGCCAGTTCAGAATACGACGGCGCCGTGCGACCCGGGTCCGGATGGGCTCGGATGCGGAGCCTTCGGGTCCTACGCCATCTTCGATCGCCAGACGCTCGAGCGCGTTGCCTCGGGCACGGTCCACCCCTACAGCTCTGACGGGATGAAAACGCTGGCGGATCTTGCCGACACCTACGACAAGGCCCCGACCTACCTGATGGTCGTCAACTTTGGTCCCGTCGGCGACAACGAGAGCGAGCTCGCTGCCGGCAGGCGGCTGCTTCGAAAGCTCGGTGTGCCGAACATGAGC
Organism: uncultured Solirubrobacterales bacterium; assembly: GCA_963796885.1. Taxonomy (GTDB): domain Bacteria; phylum Actinomycetota; class Thermoleophilia; order Solirubrobacterales; family Solirubrobacteraceae; genus Palsa-465. The sequence goes on along the minus strand of CAWCNP010000008.1, from coordinate 178,318 downwards.
GACAGCGATCTGAACTACATGCTCAGATACGCCTTCCCGAAGTCATTCATCGGCGTGCCCGGTTCGCCCGCGGGCTCAGCCTTCGTCTCGAATCACTTCCTGCACCGCTACCCGTATTCGGGACGGCACGTCGCCAATATGTCCGGCTACCTGCGCCTGAACCCGCTGTCCACGACTGGCAACTTCGAGTTCGTGTTCCCCGATCAGGTCGAGTTCGACACCGACGCCAGCCCGGCGCCGTCGCAGATCACGATGAAAGTCGGCGACAGGACGTACGCCCACGACGCGCCGACGGATGGCTCGTCCGGGTTCTTCCTCGTGCGGTTCGACAGTCAGACGCTCGCGCGCGAGCAGGATTTCTTCTACGTGACGAACAGGCCGGACGGCACGGAGGTCCCGGCCGAGGCAAAACGGATGGCTGACGACATCGCGTGGGCATCGGCGAAGGACAACGAGAATGGCCAGTTGCTCCTCATGCTCCAGGCGTTCGGCAAGCCGAAGGGCACCAGCACCGGTTGGCTCCAAGCGGCGCAGGCGATCGGGAACCTGGGGGGCAGCGCGCAGGTGTTCGCACAACTCAACCAGGGATCCAGCGACGAGCCGCATCAGGGTCGCTACGCCTTCGTAGCCCGCTCGGCCATGACTGGCCCTGCGGCGGTGTCCAGCCAGTCGCTGACCGGGCGCGCCACAGATGGGAAGTTGCACGGACTGCTCGCGCGTGGACGCGACGATCAATACATGCCGCTGATCGCCGACTCCACCGGCACGGTCAACTTCGATCTGGTGCGGATCGTCAATCGCCCGTCACAGCCGGGCGGCGGGTTCCCGGCTTTCACCGGAGGGGAGGCTGCCGCGGCGACCTTCCTCGGTCGCGATCCCGACATCATCGGCGTCTGCGATCCATCTGCGCCTACCTGCGACGTGCGCAGAGCGTATTACGAGAAATACACCGGGGTGAACTGGGCGAACATCCTCACCCGGCTCGGCAGCGATGCCACGAAGGCCAAGTGCGCTGAGAGCCATCCAGGCTTCACCCCCGCCGAGTGCAACGCGGTCCGCCAGGAGTTCGAGAAGGAAATCGGCCGACGCAACGCGGTCGAGGAGTACTTCGGCCCCAAGGGCCTCCAAGCGCCGTTCCTGGGCGGAGTGCAGGTGGCGGCGCTGGTTGACGTCGCGAAGATAGCCGAACAGATCAGGCAGGCGGTCCAGCCCCCTCCGGCCAACAACAGTGCGGCGAACGCTTTGGACATCATCGGCTTCGTCGCCAGGGCCGCCAGCATTGCCGGTGCCGTCTACCCGCCGGCTGGCGCCGTCGCTTCGGGGGTCAGCGGTGCATTCGGTCTCGCCGGGTATCTGACCCGCCAGAACGGGAGCCCGGATCTCATCGGGCCCAAGGTCACCGCTGCCGCAGCGGATCTCGGCGCTGATCTCTTCGACCGCTACCAGCGCGCATCGGCCTACTTCACCACCGAGGCGAAGATCATCATGAGCGACTGGTCCAAGATGAGCGAGGTGGCAGCCGCGGCGGCGAGCAATCCCAAGTGGGTGCTCGGAGACGTCGCGACCAGCGTCGAGTCGATGCGCCTGGGAACGAAACAGGCGATCTACCAGTCACTGATCCCGGTTGCCTACCCTGTTCTCTACGACCTCGGGACAGGTGTCGCCCACGCCAAGGACTGGAAGTGCATCAGCCCCTCGATCTTGCTCGTCGACAAGAACCTGTTCCAGAACACCGGCACGGGCGCGGAGCTGACGTGGACGATGACCTACCCGCCGTCAATCGGAAAAACGCATGTGCTCGCTGTGGGTGCACGTAACGCAGTGGGCCACACCAAGGGCGCTTACATTCCTTCGCCGCCGGAGAGCATCACGGGGCCGCTGTTCCGAGACCCCGCTGCGCCGGAGGGAGGAGGGATCGGCCTGTACAAGCTGGACTTCTATTCGTCCCAGCATTTCGAGGTTTTCCGCGACGTGCTTCAGCAAACGCACGGCGAAGACGGCTATGGCTACTACACGTGCCAGGGTATGCCCGACCCACCCGGCAACTCTGGTTAGCGTCGGCGCCTTGGGATCGATTCGATCGCCGTTACCGCGACGTACGCGGCGAAGGCGATCCGTACAGCTCAGAGGATCCGGACTATCCCCAAGGTCGGCCGGACCAGCTCTAGCACTCCGGCCCGCTGCTGGAGCTTGCTTCGGCTGGGGTGGGCTGGAGTGTTGGATCCTCGGCCACCGATCTACGAACGGTGCGGCGGCGTTGTGAGATGTCGTGGATATAGCTGGCCGTGACCGCTTCAGCTACTAGTTGCGGGCTCGGGCGCCGAGCGGGCATGTCGCCGTTCCATGCTGGACGGCGGGCGACCCGGTTGGGGGCTGTGGTGTGGGCGCGGGAGCGGTTAAGGGTTCTCATGGCGCGTCTTTCTGTGTCTCGAGGTTGTGCTCCGGTGCGGTCCGATCCTGTGCGTCGCGGCGGTGGATGATCAGTACCGAGCGTCGCGAGTGCGCCGCGACAGCCTCTGCGACGCTTCCGATCAGCACGCTGGCGAGGCCGGTGCGACCGTGAGAGCCGAGCACGATGAGGCTTGAGTTGTGCTCGTCGGCGATCTCGACGATGCCCTTCCAGGTGGGCGCGGCCTCGGTCGCCGCGGCGCGTGCCTTGAACCCAGCTGTTTGGGCAAGTGAGGCTCCCTCAGCGGCGGTTGCCTGCGCCGCTCGCTCGACGTCGGAGACCTGCGCGGCGTTGAATTGAACGCCGCCGGCGGGTAGGAAACCGACATCGAACGGGTGCCAGACGGTCAGGACAACGGCGTCCCGTCCAGAGGTCAGCTCGCGTGCGGCTTCGTCGATCGCGAGCTTCGCCAGGTCCGAACCGTCGTAGGCGAATACCACCGGCCCCCGTGGAGCGTCGCTGTGTTCTGTGGTCATGGTTATGCGGCCTCCTCAGCAAGTGCGCGATGGTGTGGGCGGTTGCGGACGGCGGCCAGGAGCGGCGGCGAGTACCACGCAGGACCCTCGCCGTCCATGAAGCGCTGAAGGTCCGGGGTCCGCGGTCGTGCTCCGCCGAGCACGTAGAGCATGACCGCGGCAAGCCCACCGCCGATCGCGATCGCCAGACCGATCCAGAGCACGATGCTGGTGCCTGTTTCCGGGTTACCGCCGACCGTGACGGCGAAGTGCGCGAGCACGGGGGCGACCATGAACGCGGCCACGGCGCGGAGTAGCTCGACGATTGCAAATACCCGCTGCAGGCTTGCGGCGGGCAGCGAGAAGCCGGCGACGAACAGCGCTGGGGCGACCGCCGCCCCGAGACCGATCCCTGTCAGCGCGGACCCGACCAGCGTGAGCGTCTGCGTGGGCGGGACCTGCACGCGGAACACGGCGATTCCTGCCGCGAGGAAGGCCATGCCGACGAGCGGCAGGTAGTGCAGCTCTCGTTTCTTAAGCACCAGCCCGAGCATCACCGCCGTCAGCAGAGCGCCGGCCAGCTCGGGCAGGAAGAGAAGCCCGAGGTGCAGAGGTGTGTAATGCGGCGCCAGCACGGTCGCTGTCAGGTCGGTTGCGGTTACCGACGCGGCAGCTGCCGCCAGGGCCACGACAATACCCGCCACCGGCACCGTGCTGGTGATCATGCTACGGATCGTCAGGAGCGGCCGCTTGGCGCGGTACTGATTGACGATCAGGACGATGATGAGCGCCAGCCCAACCACGAGCGGCACGAACGTCTGGAGGTCCAAGAACGGATGGGTGAGCAGCTCAGAGGCGCCGTAGAACGCGGCCACGCAACCCGACGCGGCGAGCCCAAGGGCGACCGGGTCGCGCGGCGCTGATGGGTCGGCCGGCGGGGAGTCCTCGAAGGTCAACAACGACAGGACCAACGCCGCCAGCGAGATGGCGGCGATGATCCAGAACAGCGGCCGCCACGCGTGGGCGCTCGCCTGGATGCCACCGATCGTCGGCCCGAGTGCGACGGCGCCGAAGATGCAGACATTCATGATCACTGCCGTCGAGCGGATCTTGGCCAGCCCGAAGCCGATCGCCAGCGGCGGAACGGCGGCGATCAATAGAAGGCTGGTGCAAAGGCCCTGCAGCACGTGGCCGACAATGAACATCGCCGGGTTCTGTGCGCCTGCTGCCAGCACGGAGCCAATCACGAGCAATGCCGCGTACAGCACCATCATCCGCCGCTGCGGAAGAAGCTGGGCGAACTGCACCGCGAGGACCGTCCCGACCGCATAACCGGCGTTCGCCATGCCCAAGGCCAAGCTCATGGTCTGCGTGCTCATGTGCAGCTGCTGACCGATGATCGGCGTGAGCGGTTGCAGCGCAGCCGAGAGCCCGAGATACGGCACGAGGGCGAAGATCACCATTGCCGCGGCCGCGGGGTAGCGGCCGGCGAGCGGACCTTGTCGCATCAGGAACCCCCCCGGAGACTCGCTGGCCGGTGAGCGGCGGTGGAGCGCTCGACTGCTCGGCGCGAACGCAGCGCGTCGTCGACGGCGGCGAGATAACCATGGCCACGTGTGCGGTGTCCCAACTGGGTCCTGACGCTGTCCACGGCTCGCACCAGCGGGCGGTCGGCGGATGACCGAGGAACGGTGGGAGCGGGAGCTAGTTTCATGTTCACCCTGACGAGATTCGGATCTGAGCTAAACTGGAGGCCGCCTCCGAAAGAGACAATGTACCGGAGGGGGCCTCCGGTACAACATAGCGGAGGTAGCCTCCGTTTGTCAAGCATTTCTCATGACTGCGCGCCGCGCACGCGTCGGCATCGGCACGCTCTACCGGCATTTCCCCAGCCGGCAGGCGCTGCTAGAGGCGCTTTACGTCAACGAGGTGGAGAAGATCTGTCGCTCGGCGGCCAGGCTCGACGCTGCTGATCCGTGGCAAGCGCTCAACGACTGGTTCGAGCGGCTGATCGGCTATCTCGCGACGAAGAGGGCGCTGGCCCACGAACTGACGAATTACCTCGATGCGGACGCCCCGCTGTTCACAGAGTGTCGCACGGGGCTGTTTGCCGCCGGTGAGCCACTCCTCAAACGTGCCCAGGATGCCGGCGTCGTCCGGGCGGATGTCGAGTTCTCAGCCGTACTCCATATGGTCGGCGGTATTACAAGAATGCCGGGCAGCGAGCCCGGGCAGGTCGAACACGTTCTGCGCATCGCCCTCGACGGCCTTCGCTACCGGCCGCAGCCGTAAAGCTGCTCTCGATCAATACTCGAATACGCTCTGGCCCGACGTTGGCGGCGCGATCACACAGGGTGTGGCTACACCGATCATCGTGCAATGGCCTCAAGGCGTTACCGCGAAACCCCAGTGTCACCTGGCGTAGAGTCCACGCATGCCCACATTCGTCCTGCGCCTCATTGCTCCACGTCCGAACTTCGCCCAGACCCTGACCGACTCCGAGCGGGAGATAATGAACCGCCACGCTGCCCACTGGCGCCCGTACCTCGACCGCGGCGACATGGTCGTGTTCGGGCCGGTCCTGACCGACGAGGACTCGTACGGCCTCGCGGTCGTCGAGACGGACGACGAGCAGGCGCTGCGTGGATTCGCGGCGGAGGACCCAGTCGTGACGACCGGAACTGCGGCCTTCGAGTTCGGGCGAATGGCCGCGGGTCACGTTCGCGGGCGTTGACCGTTCCGTCCAGGGTGAAGGGGCATCGGCGGTAGGCATTGCCGAGGACGCCAACGGCGATTGGACGCCAACGGCGATGGCGGGTCAGCGCGCGAGGTCGGCTTCTCGCATCTGCGCGGCCAGCTTGTCGACGCGGGCTTGGACGTCCTTCGAGACGTACGTTTCCGGCGTCGTGACGAGGGCGGCAATCTGGTCGGCCATGTCGGCCGCATAGACAACAATCAGCGCCGCTTGGCCTCGTTCGAGCGTGTCGGTGATCCCCCTGAGGTCCTCGTCGTCCAGACCACCTTTGATGTGCCCGGCGACAGCGCCTATCGCGGCACCGGCGCTCCCCCCGGCTGCTAGACCGCCCACCAGGCCGACGCCGGGCAGTAGAGCCGCGGCGACACCGACGGCCAGTCCCCACTTGAGCCCATGCACCGCGCCGTGGCGCGTGGGGTCCTCATGCTTTCGGACCACCTCCATGTTGCCGACGCCGTCACGCAACACGACCGCCGCGTCGAAGCCGTGCGAGGTGTCGACGTCGTCATAAAGGTGCTTGACGGCTTCGTAGTCGGAGTTGGCAGGGCCCGGCTCGTCGTAGGACGCGATCAGGACTCGCAGCGTGTCGGGTCCGGTCATGGACACTCCCTTCGGGGTAGGGACCGCGTATGACCCTATCTATCGGCATCCCCGGACGTGTCTACACCCGCCTGGGGTGAGGTGGCCCTTACGGCAAGACGTGCATTTCGATGATCTGTACTGGAATCAGACGTGGATCACGACCAGGAGGAGCCCATGCCGTACATCCAGTTCGACCTGCCACGGGACCCCAGCGAGGGCGACTTCAGTGCGGTGGCAAGCGGCGTCGCCGCCCTCTACGCGGAGGTGATGCAGACGACGCCCAGTGGTGTCACGGTCGCTGTGCGGGAACTCGGCGCCGGGCGTGTGCTCCGCGACGGACGTCCCGTGGTGGCGATCCGTTGCGATATACGCAGCGGCCGTCCGGACGCTCAGCGCGAGGCCTTCGCGGTGGCGCTGACCAACCTGGTCGCTGCCCGCGCGGACGAGCTGGGCGCGGCGCAGTCGGTCATCTACATCACCGAGGGCCCTGGCCGATTGATCTTCGAGGAAGGCAAGCCGAACCCCGACTGGTCACCAGCGGAGGCAGGCGGCTGACCTGGGCCCAGGCCGGACCGAACCGTTCACCAGGTGAAGACGCCGCGGGCGGAGGCGACCAGCCGTCCGTCCAGAGTCTGCAGCGTGGCGTCCGCCCAGGCAAGACGCCGCCCGGCTCGGCGTAAGCGGCCCTCGACGTCGAAGCCAGGGTCGAGCGCCGGGCGCAGGAAGTCTGCGCGCAGGTCGACCGTCGAGCAATCGTTTCCGATCTCGGCGATCGCCGCGAAGCACGCCGCTACGTCCAGAGCGGTGACCAGCGCCCCGCCGTGGACGGCACCGGGCTCGCCGCTTCGCACCAGCGCTGGGGGAACGAAGCGAAACTTGGCATTGCCAGGCTTCCAATCCACCAACTCCAGCCCGATCGCCGCGTGGAGCGGACACTCGAGGAGAAGCTGCTCAGCGTCGTCGCGCGAGAGACCGGGCGCGGGATCGGTGGCGCTCATAGCGCCGTCGGCTCGCGGCCGGGTGTCAGCCCGTCGGGGAGCAGCTCTGCCGCGCGGCGCTCCAGATCGCTGCGATCCAGCTTGTTCGTCGCATTCAAAGGCAGCGCGTCAATGAAGAACACCCGCCGGGGATGGGCGTACGCGGGGCCGTTGTCGAGTGCGTGCTGGCGCAGCTCCCCCTCGGTGGCAGGCAGGCCAGGCTGGAGCACGACGAACGCCACCGGGGCCTCGCCCTTGATCGGATGCGACACCGCGACCACCCCAACGTCACGGACGGAGGCGTGGCTGAGCAGGACCGACTCCACCTCCTTGGGATAGACGTTCTCGCCACCGACGCTGATCATGTCGTCGACCCGCCCGCAGAAGTAGCAGTAGCCCTGGTCGTCGCGGCGCATGAGGTCGCCCGTCCTTAGCCATCCATCGGCCACGAAGCGTTCGGCTGTCGTGACGGGATCGTGCAGGTAGCCCAGCGCGTTCGCGGGCGACCGGGTCCACAGCTCACCGACCTCGCCGGGGCCACAGTCGCGCTCATCGCCGTCAGGCTCGACGATCCTGATCTCGACGTCGGGCACCGGGAGCCCGGTGCTGCCGAGTTTCTTCACCCCCCAGCGCGGCGTGAGCACGTTGGCGCCGCCCTCGGTGAGTCCGTACGTCTCGACGGGCTCGCAGCCGAAGTGCTCGATCATCAGCCGCAGCAGCTCGGGCGGCACCGGCGCAGAGCCGCACTCGAGGAGCTCGATGCTGCGCTTCTCACACCGCTCGAGCTCGGGATTTGACAGCAGCAGCGTGTACATGGATGGCGTCCCGGATGTGTACGTGACGCCGTGCGCTCCGATGGCGGCCAGCGCGGCCCCGGCGTCGAATTCGGGCAGGATGACCACGCTGCCGGCGGTGAACAGCATCGGGAGCAAGATCAGCCAGAGCGCGTTCGCGTGATAGAGCGGCCCCATGGCCAGCCCGCGATCGTGCTCGTCGTGGAGCATCGTTCTGGCCTGCGAGCGCGCCTGCCACCAGGTGTTGGAGTGGGTGAGCATCACGCCCTTGGGCCGCCCGGTCGAGCCGGACGTGTACAGCAGCATCGCCAGTTCGTCGGCCTCGACCGGCTGGACATCGGGTCGCTCGTCGTGGTCGCCGGCCTGTACGAGCGCCGCCTCGTAATCGTCGCCGACGATGATCCGCTCGGGCCCATCGATGCGTTGCGATTGCTGGTCCGTGGCGATCAGGAGTCTCGCGTTGCTGTGCGTCACGATGTAGGCCAGCGTGTCGGTGCCGAGCCTTACGTTGAGTGGCAGCGCCACGGCGCCAAGACGCAGGGTGCCCAGCAATGCCTCGACGAACCGCCAGTCGTTACCGGTCCCCAGCGCCACGACGTCGCCACGACCGACGCCGCGGCTGGCCAGCACCCCCGCGAAGCCGCGCGCCCGCTGGTCCAGTTCTCGATAGCTCAGCGTGACGCCGCCTTCGAGAAGCGCGGTCTGGCCGGGCCTCAGCGCCACGGCCGGGTCGATGACCTGCGCGAAGTTGGCCGCCCGCATCCACGGCCGGCCGGCGATCACACCAGCACCTCGAGCGTCGCATCGCTGCTGGTCAGCGCCTCGCAGCCATCAGGCGTGATCACGAAGTCATCCTCGAGTTTCATGTTGCCGACGCCGCGCGCGTATACCCCGGGCTCGATGCAGATCGTCACGCCGGGCGTCAGCGGCGCCTCCTCGGTGTCGAGGCTGGGCCACTCATACGAGGTCGCCAACCCGATCCCATGGCCGATCCGATGCTCGATTGTGAACCCAGCGGCGGTGATCACCGCGCCCGCCGCCCGGTGAAGCTCACGGCATGGCACACCTGGGCGCGCCAGCGCGACGGCGGCATCGTACGCCCGCCGTACGACGTCCCACGCCTCCAGCTGGCGCTCGTTGGCTCGGCCGATGACAAAGGTCCGCGTCGCGTCGGCCTGGTAGCCGTCGATCTCCGCCCCGATGTCCACCATCACCGTGTCGCCGAGCGCCAGCGGTCGGTCGGTCGGGCGCCGAATCGGGATCGGTTCGTCGACGCCGGACACCACCGACGGCTCGAAGGAGAGCGCGCCGCCCACCTCCCGCGGGACGATCGACATCGCGGCGACGATCTCGTTCTCGGTCACGCCAGGGCGGGCTCGCTCGCGCGCGACGTCGAGCATTCGATCGGTGGCACGAGCCGCCGCTCGCAAGGACTCGACCTCGAGTGGGCTCTTACATCGGCGCAGAGCGGCGAGCTGGGCTCCGAGATCCACCACCGACAGGCCCGGGATGCCTTCCTGTAACGCCGCGTATGCCGGCGCCGGTAAGCGGTCCAAACCCCCGAGAGCAACGCGGCGCGCCCTGGCGTCATGCACCGTGGCCACCACGAGCGGGACGGGGTCGAATGCCGCCTCCCACCGTTCGATCCCCGACGCGGCTCGAGCCTCGACAAGCTGCCACCCGAAGGTGAGCACACAGCGCGCCTGTGCGTCGTCCAGCAGCAGCCACATGTCGCCCAACACCGGTTCAAACCCGGTCAGGTAGCGAAACCCCTGACCGTGACGGTCACACCCGAAGACCAGCAGGGCGTCCGCGCCGGCCGCGGCCGTCAGTTCACGGGCTCGCGCCCGTCGACCCTCGAGCTCCTGACGCCACGCCGTGCCGTCAACGCCTGAGCGCATCGACGATCTCATCGGAGCTCATGATCCGGGCGAACCCGCGCCGCAGCGTCTGCAGCTCGGCATCGTGTAGCTGTGGATCGTCGGTGGAGTTGATGTCCGAGCCGAACACGACCTTGTAGCCGTGCCAGAACGCCTCGCGTGCGGTCGCCCCACAGCAGTAGTTGGTCATCGTGCCGGAGATCACGAGCGTGGAGATGTCGAGGCCGCGCAGGACGAGGTCGAGCTCGGTTCCGTGAAAACCCGAGTAGCAGTGTTTGAGAACGACGAGATCACGCTCCTCGGGTGCCAGGTCTTCGAAGATGGCAACCTCTTGGAGGATGCTGCTGGCGTAGTTCGCTACGTCCTCGCCGATTGGCACCAGCGTTTCGGTGATTGGGAAGTTGCGTCCCTGCACTCCGACCTCATAGGCCAGGAAGATCACCGGCAGCTCAGCGACATGGAAGGCCTCGATGACGCGGCGGATGGTCGGCACCTGGCGGGTTGCCTCGGGAATCCAGTAGGGCGACCAGTTGGGCTTGACGAACTCGTCGATCATGTCGATCACCAGCAGTGCGGTCCGTCCGGGCTCGATCTCCATCTGAGCTCGGCCGTCGGTGTATTGCTGGCGGGCGCGTTCGAGCACCCATTCCTCGCTGAAGTCACCCAGCGGGCGCTGGTTTGAGGGAGTCTCTCCGGTCGCCTTCACGCCCGCGGACGTCGACGACGATTCACTCACCGACATCGCGTGCCACCTCGTCGTAGAGAGTATCTGGGACAACTATTACCTTGCCGAACGTGCGGCGTTGCTCCAGTTCAGCCAGCGCACCGCGCACGTCCGAGAGCGGATGGACGGCGTGGATCACCGGTCGCAACTCGCTGCTGCGGACAAGATCCTGAAGGCGGAGCAGGTCGTCGCGGGTCCATCCGTCCGAGCCACGGATGTCGATCTCCCGCACCCACACGTAGCGGAGATCGGTGACCGCGTCGTAGCCACTCGTGGCGCCGCAGGTCACCAGCCGGCCGTGGCGGCGAACGCAGCGCACCGATTGAGGCCAAGTGTCGACGCCGGAATAGTCGACGACGACATCGGCGCCCTTACGGCCGGTCAGCTGCCACACCTGAGCGGAGTATTCGCCGTCGGGAGCCAGCACGCACTCGTCGGCCCCCAGCTTCCGCAGGCGCTCGGCCTTGGTCTCGCTACTCGTGCAGGCGATCACGCGCGCTCCGGCCAGCTTGCCGAGCTGCACACAGGCGACCCCGACGCCGCCACTGGCTCCCACCACGACGAGCGTCTCATCCGGACGTAGGACGGCGCGGGTCAGCAGCATCCGATGGGCGGTCCCGTAGGCGATCGGCAGCGCGGCCATCTCGATCAGCCGGTCCGTGTCCTGCAGAGCGATCAGGTTGTCCGCGGGCACAAGGACGTACTCGGCCAGCCCGCCAGGTGCATTCTCGCCAATCGTCCCGTGGGGCACAGCCGGATCGATCAGAACCGCGGCACCACGGTCGTGGCCCGTGACCCCCGGACCGAGCTCCTCGATCCACCCCGAGATGTCACCGCCGCCCGTGTGGGGCAACTGCACGGCAATTCCGGGCGTTCCGCGGCGCACGAAGATGTCGAGGTGATTCAGAGCGCAAGCGGCGACGCGAACGAGCGCCTCGCCAGTCCGCGGGTGGGGACGTTGCACCGTCTCGACCACAAGCCGTTCAGGCCCTCCGTGTTCACGGATCAGCGTCGCGGTCATCGTGTCGTTCATCGGCCACCCATCGCGATTTCGACCACCCTACCGTCCGTCGACCGGTGTCGCGCGAGCGTCCAGCGGAAGGTAGTAGACAGCGAGTGGGAGGGGGCGGAAGCCGTGCTTGCGATACAGGACGCGCGCCGGCGCGTGTCCCGCATCGGCGCCGGTGCCGATGCTCACGACATCGACGCCGCTTGCGCGTAGCTCCGCGACGGCGTGCGTGAGCAGGCTGTCCGCGACTCCGCGGCGCTGATGGACATGATCAACGGCGATCATGTAGACCTGCGCGCCGTTGACGGCTCCCTCGCGCTTGGCCTGGGTTACGACGAAGCCGACCGGTCGCCGATCCACGATGGCGACCCACACGTCGTTCTTGGGGTTCCGGCAGGCAGTCCTGACGTCCTCAGCCTGCGTCGCCCTCCAGTCCGGGTAAACGAGCGGGAAGACGTCCGGGCCCATCACACGCTCAAAGCTCGCGTAGACAGGCTCCCAGGCCGCTAGAGAGAACGCGACGAGAGCATCGAGATCAGAATCGGTGAAGCGTCGGATCGCAGGCGGCACGGAACCATTTCGGTGGAGATACGCGTATTGATCAGCACGACCGTCCTCGAGTGCGTTGCGTGCGCATCCACTGCTCGGCTTCGGCAAGTGCATCGGGCTGGAGGGCAAGCCGGTGATTGCGGCCGACGATCACACGCGCGACGACGCCCGCCTCCTCGAGCATCCGTAGGTGCCTGGAAACGGTGGGTTTCGAAACGCCGAAATCTCGCGTCACCTCCCCCACGGTCGCGGGCCCGCCGCTCAGGCGCTCGACGATCTGTCGCCGTAGGGGGTGGGCGATCGCGCTGAACGTATCGTTAGCCATTTTGCTAACTATATACAGAGTGCCCCACCGGAACGAGGAACGAGCCCATGCCCCGCCCCTGACACTGCCTCAGGCGGGCAGCAGGCACCCGGACGGGGCCTAATTACTGGGAACGCTGGCCAGATCCAAACGCCGGAGACGAGCGGGGTCGGACAGGATGTTCATCTCGACGATTTTGCCGCGTGCGACGGTGAAGCCGCACACGGCACGCGGCTCCTCCCCGGCGAACGTGAGCACGCCGGGTGCACCGTTGACCAGCACGCGCCGGGAGGCGTAACCGAGCCTGTTGAAGGCGACCGCGCCGGAAGCCACAGCGTGCGCACCGCGTTCGATTCGCGATCCGCCAGGACCCGTCGCCCCGGCGTCGGCGCGGATCACCACGTCCGGATCGAGCACCGTGAGGAGTGCGTCGAAGTCGCCGTCGCGGGCGGCGGCGAGGAACGCGTCGACGAGTTCCCATTGCTCCGCCATGCTCGTATCGGGGGTGGCTGTCGTTCTCAGACGGCGGCGAGCGCGGCTGGCGAGCTGGCGCGCGGCTGGCTCTGAGCGATCGACGATCGCGGCGATCTGCTCGAACGGCACATCGAACACGTCGTGCAGGACGAAGGCCAACCGTTCGGCGGGAGCGAGCGTGTCGAGGACGATCAACAGGGCGAGCCCGACCGAGTCTGCGGTGAGCGTCTCGTCCTCGGGGTCGGCGGCGTCGATCGGCGAGACGATCGGGTCGGGCATGTGCGGGCCGAATGGCTCCTCGCGTCGCGCCGCACGGGAGCGCAGCGCGTTGAGGCAGATCCGAGCGACCACGGTCGTCAGCCACGCGCCCAGATCGTCCACCCCGCTGGTGTCGGCCTTGCTCGCGCGCAGCCACGCCTCCTGCACGGCGTCGTCTGCCTCGCTGAGCGAGCCGAGCATCCGGTAGGAGACGCCCCGCAGGCGGCGTCGGTGCTGCTCGAAGCGCTCAGCCAGCCAATCTTGCTCGTCCATGTCACATCCCTCCGTCGGGCGCGTGTCTCACAGATAGACCCACGAGACGGCGCGGATGTGACAGACCCGCGCCCGGCGCGCTCGGGCTCGGAGTGCTTCCGGCCGCGCTTGCAACAGGCCTACCTGACCGCCAATGAGGGTCAGGCCGGCTCAGCGGAGGATCTCGACCAGCAGCACCCAGGTGTTCATGAGACCGGCGAGGACGGCCACGAGCGTGGCTGGCGCGGCCCAGTAGAGCCCGCCACCCGCCTGGGAGATCAGGGTGATCCCCGCCACGATTAGGAATAGCGGGATCAACACGCTCGGCGCCAATCTCGTGACCAGCCACCCCGAGAGTGGCTCCTGGGCCGTGCGACGCCCCCGGCCGTTGAAGCGGAGCAGGAGCGCCCCGGCAAGTGCGCCGGCCAGGATCAGCTCTGTCCCCAGTACGCCGCGGGGCTGGTGCGGAATCAGCAGGCAGATGCACAGCACGGCCGGTGTGGCGAACAGGACCAACGTCTGAGCGGCGCGGGTGGGGAGCCGCTCGTCAGCCATGATCCGCTCGATGTTGATCGAGATCGAGGCGAAGAGCAGTCCGGTCAGCGCGGCTGCCGCGCCCAGGACGGCAACCGAGAAGTCAGTCCACTCACCGGCGACGTAGGCGCTCATCCTTCGGCCGTCGGCGGGAACTTGCCCATGTCGAGGAGCATGGCGAGGATGTCGGGTCCTTGCCAATGCTCGATGATGCGGCCGTCGCGAAGCCGGACGTGGTGGATGCCACGGATGCGAATGGTCTTGCCCGTTGCGTCGACACCCAGGAACGGCCCGAGGTGGGTGCCGGAGCCGTCGAGCCGGAACGAGACCATGTCACCTTCTTCGATCAGCGTGGCCAGCTCGACGTGTGCGTCGGGGAAGGCGCGGCGCACGTTGTGGAGCATGATCCCGATGAATCCGTCCGGGCCATGCACATCACCCAAGGCGCCGTGCGAGACAAGGTCCTCGTCCACGATGCTCCGCACAGCGGCTTCATCGTTCGTATCGATGGCGGAGACGAGCGTCTCTACAACTGTCTTGTTCGATCCCACGTCCAGCGCCCCGTTTACAGGTGATCGGCGGCCCGGTTGCCGCTGTCTCGACACTACCGTACTATGCCGCGCGCAATGGACGTGCTCGAATCCCTCCGGACCTCGAGGGCCTGGATTAACTACGGGCCCGGGCCACCGTTCGACTTCCTGGCTGGCGCACATCCCGCCACCGAAGAGCAACTCGAAGTCGAGCTCGGGCGCCTGCACGCTGCGGGCTTCCGTGGACTGGTGACCAACACGATGGCGTTCGGGCTGGAACGGGCGCCGCAGATCGCCAAGGATTGCGGGTTCGAACACGTCGTGGTCAAACTGTGGTGGCAGAACGACGAGCTTCTGGCCACGGAGAAGAGCAACCTGGACGCCGCCGTCGAGGCGGTTGATGCCGTCTGCGTCGGCAACGAGATCATCCAGAAGGGGATCGCGGATCACGACCGACTCGTCCGCGAGCTCGACGAAGCCCGCGAGCGGTACAGCATTCCCGTCACCACCGGCTTCCAGCCTCCCGACTGGCAGTTCTTCCCGGACCTTGCGACGACGGCCGGCGACTTCTCGTTCCTGAACGTCCACCCCTGGTGGGTGCTCCATCGCAACGATCCGCTCACCGCCGCCAACTGGGTTGCCGAGGCCTACCAGCTCGTCGCCGCAACCCCTGGCATCCCGGCTGGCCGGGTTGTCGTTGTGCAGGAGACCTCGTTCCCGAGTGCCGCGGACCCTCCCGAGTCAGCCCCGGGTGCCACGCCCGAAAACCAAAAGCGCTTCTACGAGGCGCTACTCGCCACCGACGTCCCCTTCGTCTGGTTCCTCGCTGTCGACTCGCCGCTGCACCGCAAGGCTTCCCCCGTAGGCGGGTTCGGCGGCCTGTGGGACGAGAACTGGCAAGCCAAGCCCGTCGTCGAGCTCCTCGCGGCAGCTCTGTAGCCGCCGAAATTCTTCAGCTCTGCGTGGGCGCCGGCGCCGGCGCCGGGGAGCATGGTGAAGGCAGTGCGGGGGAGGGTCGCCGTGTTGGTGCTGGCAAATGTGAGTTACCGGTGTGGTCACTTTTGTGGACCGGCTCTCGCGCTAGTCTGGCTCGGTGGCCGACCCAGGCGAGATTGATGAGTTTGTGCTCGATACCCCGGCGGTCCGCGGCTTTGTCTCGGACGTAAAAGCCGCGGTCGAGGGCGCGACCTCGACGACGGATTCTCTTGAGGCCATTCGGCCGCGCTTCAGCGAGTTGCTCGCCGACTCGGCGTGGCTGCCGCCACCGTACGACGACGCCGCACCGGAGAGCGGCATGGGCGGTGGGATTGGCCAGTGGCTGCTCTACCGCGCCACGGATGGATCGCTGTCGCTGTTCTCGCTCGTCGTCCCGTCCGGCTCCCAGACCCCGATCCACGACCACCTCGCCTGGGGGCTGGTTGGTCTGTACCGAGGCACCCAGGAGGAGGAGATATACGAACGCACCGCGGGCAGGCTCCGGATCGCGCAGCGACGTGACCTCCACCCGGGCGACTTCTACGCACTGATCCCTCCGACCGACGACATCCACCGCGTTCGCACGACTTCGACCGAGACGTCGGTCTCGATTCACCTCCTCACCAACGACACCGGATGTGTCTGGCGCCATGCCTACGAACCCCAATCCGGCGAGGAGCGTCCCTTTCGGTCCGGCTACGTCAACGTCCCATGTGCGGACGACGGTCGCTGACCGGGACCGATCGCGCATCTGCTGGCGCACGGGCAATGGCATAGGCTGCCGTCTGTGCAAGCTTTGCTCGAGTCACTGGCGCTCTACGACGCTCCGACC
This sequence comes from uncultured Solirubrobacterales bacterium, assembly GCA_963796885.1. Taxonomy (GTDB): domain Bacteria; phylum Actinomycetota; class Thermoleophilia; order Solirubrobacterales; family Solirubrobacteraceae; genus Palsa-465. Next base: position 161,985 of record CAWCNP010000008.1, on the reverse strand, counting down.
CTTGCCAACGCGATCGAGACGTTCGACCTGCAGCCGCGCGATGTCGGCTTCGCCGATAGCCGGATCCGCTGCATGTTCCCCGAGCTTGGACGGATGGTCGGGTTCGCCGCCACCGCGACGATGGTCGCCCGCGGCGCGCCCGGCCCGGACTGGGCCGGCGCCGGCAACGACGCCCTCTACTCCCATGCGCGGACGATCCGCGCTCCGCAAGTGGTGGTCGTCAAGGACCTCGACGACCCGCCCGCGCACGGCTCATTGTGGGGCGAGGTCCACGCGACGATCTTCGGGGCGCTCGGGTGCGTGGGCTGCGTAACCGACGGCGCGGTGAGGGACCTTGACGAGGCGCGCGGGATGGGTTTTCACTTCTTCGCCGCCGGACCGTCGGTCTCGCACGCGTACGTGCGGGTCGAGACGGTTGGTGAGCCAGTCGAGATCGGCGGCCTCGTCATAGCCCCCGGTGACCTCCTGCACGCCGACCAGCATGGGGTGCTGAAGATCCCGTTCGAGATTGCCGCCGAGCTGCCGGCCGCGGCCGACCGGGTCATCGAGAGCGAGCAGGCGCTGCTGCGATGGGTGCGGTCAGACGAATTCGACCCCGATCGCCTGCCCGAGATGCGCGCCCGCCACTGACGATGGGCGACATGAATCGGAGCGTGCCTGGCCCGACGTCGTCTCACCGTCGATGGCGGAGTCAGCACCCGCCCGCCTTTCTGATGCCCGAAGGTTGGGCTCGGGGGGCGGTCCAGAGGAGCCGGTAGTGTCGGCGGATCGCGATCGCCACCGGGATTGCTCGCACTGGCCTGACTGAGGCTGAGGCCGCTCGGCGCCTGCAGGCGCGCGGGAAGCTGCCCCAGCGCTCCGGCCGTTCCTACGCAAGCATCCTGCGTGCGAACACGGTCACGATCCCGAACGCGATCCTGCTGCTGTTCGGAGTGCTGACGATTGCCTTCGGCTCGTGGCGGGACGCGTTGTTCTTGGGGCTCCTGGTCTCGAACATCGCGATTGGGTCGTTTCAGGAGATTCGCTCAAAGCGTGCGCTCGATCGGCTGGCCGCGCTGGTGGCTCCCGAGGCGGTGGTCGTGCGGGATGGGGCGGACCACCGGGTGCCTGTCGAGGAGGTGGTCGTCGGAGATCTGGTCCGTTTGGCGCCCGGGGACCAGGTGGTCGCGGACGGGAAGATCCTGTCCGCGGACGGACTCGCGCTCGATGAGGCCAACCTGACCGGCGAGTCCGAGCCGGCCCCGCGCAGCGTCGGGGAACCGGTCTGGTCGGGCTCGTTCGCGGTCGAAGGCGCCGCCCTATTCGAGGCCACCGCCATCGGCCCGGATAGCCGTGCCGAGCGGCTGACCGAGACCGCGCGGGCCTTTCGACACCCCCGTTCGCCACTGGAACGAGCCAACGACCGGCTGCTGCTGTGGCTGGTCGTGCTCTCGCTCCCGCTGGCGATCGGGCTCACCGTGTCGGTCTTCGCTCACGATGAGACCTCCAAGGAGCGCGTCCAGGCCGTAACGGCGGGGATCGTCAATCTGGTTCCCGAGGGACTGATCCTGCTGATCAGTGTCACCGCGGCGGTGTCGGCGTTCAAGATGGCGACGCGTGGGGTGCTCGCGCAGCAGCTCAACGCGATCGAGTCTCTTGCCTCCGTCGACCTCGTCTGCACTGACAAGACCGGGACGCTGACTGAGCCGAAGCTTCGGGTGGCCGCCGTGCTGCCGGCCGCTGGCGAGGACGAGTCGTCGGTCGCACGCGCGCTGGCCAGCTATGCGGCCAGTGCCCCGTCACGCAACCTGACGCTGGAGGCTATCGCCGACGCGGGACTGGCGGACGTCGAGACGCGCCCAGCAGTGGCTCAGATCCCGTTCTCCTCGCGTCGGCGCTGGAGCGCGCTTGACCTCGGCGAGGAACGACTGGTGCTCGGCGCACCGGAGCGCTTCGCCGACGCGGACTCCGCCCTCGCGAGTCAAGCGCGCGCGCAGGCGGGCAACGGGCGACGCGTGCTCGCGCTCGGCCGCAGCCAATCGCCTTTGCCGAGCGCGGGGGCCGATCCGCAGTTCCCTGACGATGTTCGACCGCTCGGAATCGTCGTGCTCGCTGAGCGCCTGCGCGCGAACGCCCGGGAGACCGTCGAGTTCTTTGCCGCCCAGCAGGTCGAACTGAAGGTGGTATCCGGCGATGCGCCGGCGACTGTGGGCGCGATCGCCCGCGACGCCGGCGTCCCGGGCTCGGCGCCGGTGCTTGACGGCGAGGCACTCCCAAACGATCCGGCCGCCCTGCGCGAGGCGGCGATGGCCGCTCCCGCTGTCGGGCGGATCTCGCCCGAGGGCAAGCGCGCTCTGGTGGCCGCGCTCGCCGACGGCGGCCGCTACGTCGCAATGGTCGGCGACGGTGTCAACGACGTGCCGGCGTTGAAGGAGGCGCGCCTGGCCATTGCCCAGGGTTCGGGCACCCAGATGGCGCGGTCGGTGGCCGATCTCGTCCTCGTCCGCGATGATTTCGGTGTCGTACCCGGAATGGTTTCCGAAGGGCGACAGATCCTGCGCAACATCCAGCGAGTGGCGCGGCTGTTCATAACCAAGACCGTGTTCACCGCCACCGTGGGGCTCGCGATCGCGATCCCCACCGGCACCTTCCCGCTTCTCCCGCGGCAGTTCACGATCGCCTCCACGGTCACGATCGGGATCCCTGCTTTCCTCCTCGCCCTGGCGCCCAGTTCGGGGCCGTGGCGGCCGGACCGCTTTCTTGAATCGGTGGCGCGGTTCGCGATCCCCGCCGGGCTGGCGATCGGGATCGGCATCATCGCGGGCTACCTACTCGCGCGGTACGGGTTCAACCTTGGGTTGGTTCGCTCGCGCACTGTGGCCACCGGGATCGTGGTCGTCTGCGGGCTCGCGGTAGTGATGCGGCTCGAGAACGAGGGCGGCCGGAGGCGCCTCGCCGTTGCCGGGCTGTGTGCGCTGATGGCGCTGCTGTTCGCCGTCGCGCTCCTGGTCCCCTTTCTCCGCAACTTCTACGAACTCTCAACCCCAACCGGCGAAGCCGTTGCGGCCTGGGCGATCGGAACCGCGCTCGGAGTGGGCGCGATGTTGGGCGCCCTCCGCGTGCTCCGCGTTTAACAGCCTGCTGCGCCTTTGACAGCGCGCCACGCGTTCGACCGAGTATTCCGCGGGCCGTCAGTCGGGCAACCGACGCCCGACGACTGCGGCCACGCCGACGGCAGCTCGTTGAAGTGTTGGAGCAGCGCGTCGAAATCGGGTGGTGTCGATGCGGGCGGGTCCCGGCAGGCAGCCGGGCCTGGCAGCACGTGCTGAAGGGACGCCGGGCGTTGCTCACGAACGAGTCCGCCCAGATCAAGGCGGCTCTCGCCGACGACGCGCCAGCCGGGGCCTCTGATCGACCTCCAGCGCCCGAAATCAGACGAGGTCGAAGCGGTCGAGGCTCATGACCTTGTCCCACGCCGCCACGAAGTCACGCGCAAACTTCTCCTTCGAGTCGTCGGACGCGTAGACCTCGGCGATGGCTCGCAGCTGGGAGTTGGAGCCGAAGACGAGGTCGACCGCGGTAGCGGTCCATCTGAGCTCGCCGGTGGTGCGGTCACGGCCCTCATACACGCCGTCAGCCGACGCCTTCCATTCCGTGTCCATGTCCAGCAGGTTCACGAAGAAGCCGTTGGTCAGTGTCTCGGGGCGATCCGTAAACACGCCGTGTGTGGACGCGCCAAAGTTGGCGTTCAACGCACGCATGCCGCCGATGAGGACCGTCATCTCCGGGGCGGTCAACGTCAACAGGTTGGCCCGCTCGACCAGCAGATGCTCGGTCGGCAACTCCTGACCGGATTGGACGTAGTTGCGGAACCCGTCCGCCGTTGGCTCGAGCACGGCAAACGAATCCACGTCAGTTTGCTCCTGAGTGGCGTCCGTACGTCCGGGCGCGAACGGAACCGTCACGTCGTGGCCGCCGTTCCGCGCGGCCAGCTCGACGGCAGCGCACCCGGCCAGAACGATGACGTCAGCGAGCGAGACCCGCTTGCCACCGGACTGTGAGCTGTTGAAGTCCTGCTGGATACCTTGGAGGGTCTGCAGCACGTCCGCCAGCTGGGGCGGGTTGTTGACCTCCCAGTCCTTCTGCGGCGCAAGGCGAATCCGCGCCCCGTTTGCGCCCCCGCGCTTGTCGGTGCCACGGAAGCTTGCCGCCGACGCCCATCCCGTGGAGACCAGCTGCGGGATGGACAGGCCTGAGGCGAGGATCTTGCCCTTCAGCGCCGCGACGTCCTCATCACCGATCAGTTCGTGATCGATCTCGGGAACGGGGTCCTGCCACAGCTGGGGCTCGGCTGCAATCAACGGGCCGAGATACCGAGACACGGGTCCCATGTCGCGATGCGTGAGCTTGTACCACGCCTTGGCGAACGCGTCGGCGAACTCGTCCGGGTTCTCGTAGAACCGCCTCGAGATCGGCCCGTAGATTGGATCGACCTTGAGTGAGAGGTCGGTCGTGAGCATCACGGGGGTGTGGGTCTTTGACGAATCATGGGCATCCGGGACCGTGCCCTGGGCGGCCTCCGTCTTGGCCCTCCACTGGTTGGCGCCGCCGGGGCTCTTGGTCAGCTCCCACTCGTACTCGAAGAGGTTGCGGAAGAAGCTGTTGTCCCACTTGACCGGGGTGGCGGTCCAAATCCCCTCGAGCCCGCTGGTCCAGGCATTGCCCCCGGTGCCACTGCCGACGGAGTTCGCCCAGCCAAGACCCTGCAGTTCGAGCGGGGCGGCCTCGGGCTCGGGACCAATGTGGTCCTCCGTGACGGCGCCATGGGTCTTGCCAAACGTGTGACCGCCGGCGATGAGAGCCACGGTCTCCTCGTCGTTCATAGCCATGCGAGCGAAGGTCTCGCGGATGTCGCGGGCGGCGGCGACTGGATCCGGGTTGCCGTTAGGGCCCTCCGGATTGACGTAGATCAGGCCCATCTGCACGGCGCCGAAGGGTCTCGCGAGGTCCCTGTCCCCGCTGTAGCGCTCATCGCCAAGCCAGGTGTGCTCAGGCCCCCAGTAGATCTCCTCCGGCTCCCAGATATCCTCGCGGCCGCCGCCGAAGCCGAAAGTCTTGAAGCCCATCGATTCCAGGGCGCAGTTGCCGGTGAAGACCATCAGGTCGGCCCAGGAGATCTTCCTTCCATACTTCTGCTTGATCGGCCAGAGGATCCGGCGAGCCTTGTCGAGGCTGACGTTGTCGGGCCAGCTGTTGAGGGGAGCCAAACGCTGGGCACCCGCGCCGCCTCCACCGCGCCCATCGGCGATGCGGTACGTGCCGGCGCTGTGCCACGCCATGCGTATGAACAGCGGCCCATAGTGGCCGAAGTCGGCCGGCCACCAATCCTGCGAGGTCGTCATGACCTCGTTGATGTCCTGTTTCAGCGCGTCGAGGTCGAGTGTCTTGAACTCCTCCGCGTAGTCGAACTCATCTCCCATCGGATCGGCCTGGGGAGAGTGCTGGTGGAGGACCCTCAGGTTCAGCTGGTTTGGCCACCAGTCCTGATTGGTCCAATGCCCGTTTGAGCCATGGGTGACTGGGCAGTTGGTTTCGATAACGCCGTCAGACACGTGGTCCTCCTACTGTCCTATTCAGATGGGTGGGCTGTCTCGTTCACGGAAGACGCCGCAACGCACTCGGGGCAGCGGCCCCAGTAGATGACCTCGGCTTCGTCGATCTCGTAGCCCAAGTCATCGGCGGCTGTCAGGCAGGGGGTGTAGCCGATGGCACAGTCGACATCGACCATCCGACTGCAAGTTCGGCAGATGAGATGGTGGTGGTTGTCCCCGACCCGGTCCTCGTAGCGGGCCGGCGATCCGGCGGGTTGGATGCGCCGGATGAGACCCTTCTCGGTGAGGCTCCCAAGGGCGTCGTACACCGCCTGAAGCGAGATGGCGCCAATCTCGGCCCGTACGTCCGCATCGATGTCAGCCGCCGTGCTGTGCGGTCGGTTGGTGACGGCCCGCAGGACAGCCAAACGCTGCGCTGTCACCTGCAGACCATGCCGGCGGAGAAGATCAGCTTGGTCAACTGACATCGTCATGGACGCGATCGCACTCTAGCTCCGGGATTGGAGTAGTTCAAGAATTTGAGCAAGGCGCGCGCGGTCATCGTGCTGGCGCGCAGTGCGTATAAACTCGCGTCGCTCGACGTGTCCAGCCGATTCAAGGAGGAGTTGCTTGTGGGTGCTAAGAGACTGAGGTTGTTCGTCGCCGCGGCGCTGTTCGTCTCGATTGCCGGGGCCTCGAGCGTCGCCCAGGGAAGCTTCCGGGGCAAGAATGGCGTGCTGGTGTTCGACGCCGTGGCCCGCAATACAAAGTCGGTCCAGATCTTCCAGGTGTCAGCCGGCGGGACCGGGCTCAGGCAACTGACGACGACCACGGGCGCGGTCTGGAACGAGGATCCGACGTTCTCCGCGAACGGCAAGACGATCTATTTCGACAGTCTGGACCGCTCGACGACCCGCCCGAGCCTCATCTATCGGATGAGCGCAAACGGCAAGGGCCGGCAGCTGGCCGACCAAGCCTCGGCTCCCACGCACGTGTGGCCGTCGGTCAACCGGAGCGGCTCGTCGCTGGCGGTCCTGCAGTACGGCAAGGGGAGCCAGTCGGCAATCGCCACGATGAAGACGAACGGCGCCAATCGCAAGGTGGTCGCCAACGGCACGCGTCTTCAGAGCTACGGCGGTCCCGAGTACGCGCCGAACGGCTCGCGTCTCGCGTTCTACCGAGTCACCTACAACAAGAGCGGACAGGGCATCGCCAAGTCGGATCTCTTCATCCGCAACGGCCAGCGGAACACAAACATCACGTCGAGCCGCTCAGCGCAGTTCTTCGGCCCCTCCTGGGCGCCAAACGGCCAGACGCTTCTCGCCATTCGCGGTCAGCGCACGCTGGTCTCGATGCGACCGAACGGCAAGGGCCTGCGCGTGCTGACCACGGTGTCGGGCGCGCACACAGGGATCACGGATGCCGTCTACTCACCCGACGGTAAGAAGATCGCCTACCTGCAGTGCACCGGGGACTGTGGCGACCCCGACCTGCGTGGCCAGGGATCGATCTGGGTGATGAACGCCAACGGCACGGGCAAGCGTCGGGTGTTCAACGGGGCGAACGCGGTCCAGCCCGCCAACCGCATTTCCTGGAGCGTGTCCTAGCCTGAGGTTCCCGAACGGCGCGCTCGCAGCGGGTCTTGGACAGGTCGCAGGGGGGACGCGGAATGGGTCGTGGAAACCGTCTCAGACGGCGACCTCGACGCGCAGGAACGTCGCACGGATCGAGGTGGTGTCGTCATCCCCGCTGGTGTTCAGGTTGGTGAACAGCGTCCGGAGTTCTTCCGCCAGGGCGTCGGCGCGGCCGGCTGCCTCGGCAGCCTCGAATGCATTCATCGTCGGCGCGTAATAGCTACGGAAGGCTGCTAGCAGCTCGGTCGGAGGTGCCGCGAAGACGAAGCTGTATGTCTCACGGGAGAAGGAGACCTGCTCCTGCGATATGCCGGCGCCGGCGAACCGTTCGAGAACGTTGTCCTCGACGCCCCACGTGATCGGGCTGACGAATCCCTCCGGCGGTGGCGGGGAGTAGGCGGCGCTGACCTTGAGGAGCTGCGCTACGAGTGTCGGATCGTTCGGGATCCAGTTGCCCATGACGATCCGTCCGCCCGGCCGGGTTACCCGCACCATCTCCCGCGCCACGTCGAACGGCCGCGGAGCGAACATGGCCCCGAAAATGCTCACCACCAGGTCGAACGAGTCGTCGGCCAGCTCGTTCAAGTCCGAGGCGTCGCCCTTCTGGAACCTGCAGTTCGTCAGGCCCTCGGCCTGGGCGCGCTCGTTGCCCGCCTCCACGAGGTAGGCGGCGATGTCGACGCCGAGGACGTCCGCGCCGCGGCGCGCCGCCGGCAGGGCGGTCGTGCCGTCCCCGCATCCGAGGTCCAGCACATCCATCCCGCGCGTGATGCCCAGGCCGTCGACGAGCGCCTCGCCGCTGTCCCGCATGCTCTCCGCGATGCGCGTGAAGTCGCCCTTTTCCCACAGTGCCTGGTTCGCATTCATGGTCTCGTCTGCCTTCCGGTCGAATTGATGGACAGGACACAGCTAGGTACCGGGCTCAGGGGTGAGGCTGACCGAGCTGCTGGGGGGTGCGACCCGCCCGCGCCGGGGGCAGCAGCCCACGAGACGCCTGCACGGCCGACGCTCACGGGCTGAGCCGAAGCCCCTCGAGGAGGTTGGCGACGGCGCGGCCGGTGTTCGCGCGCTCGGCCTCGCGGTCCGAGGCGCTGAGAATTAGCGCACAAGCCTCGTGGAGCATGGCCAGCAGGAGGTGGGCGAGCACGGTCGGGTCGGACGACCGGATCTGTCCGGCGTCGATCGCAGCGCGCAGCGTCTCGATGAGGACGCCGAACCCATGAGGCGTGATCGTGGCGCGCCACATGTCCCACCCGAGCGCCTTGCGGCCTTCGAGCAGGCCGATGCGTTGCAGCTCGGTCGAGCGAAGGGCCTCGTCTAGGTACCACTGCGCACCGGCGGACAGCATCGAGAACGGGTCGGGCTCATCAGCGACCGCGGCGACGAGCCGAACGATGAAATCGCGTTCGAGCGCATCAACGACCGCCGCAAAGAGCTCAGTCTTGCCGTCGAAGTGGTGGTACAGGGCGCCGCGGCTGATTCCTGAGCGCTTGAGGACGTCTCCGGTGCTGACGTTGTCATATCCGCGCTCGACAACGAGCTCGCGAGCGGCTTGGACGATCTTCGCCCGGGTGGCGTCGCTGCGGTCCTGCGTGGGGGTGGATTGCTGTCGGGTGACCACGACTGTTTATCGACCAGATCCGCGTGGGCCGATGATCCTGACACGATACAGGGTTACAAACCGACAGTCGGTCGGTGTCATCGGTCGAGTGGTGGTCGGGTCAACACCTGCGCCCGCTCGTCGAGATTCGCTGTGTCCGGTCAAGCGCTTGCGCGACGGCATCGATAAAGAACATCAACCGTCGTTCGGGCCGGGGTGGCCCCGGCAGCACGCGCAATGGAGGCAAGCTGTGACCACTACTGATGATTTGGCCGATCTTCAAGTCGCCGAACTTGACCCAGACGCCCGGCTGGCGCTCGACCTCGGCTTGGATGAGGCCGAGGCATTGCGTGCCTGGCTGCTCAAGGCCAGCGCTGATGGAACGAACTCACTCGATGAGCCGCTCGTCAGCGGCTGCCTGACGAAGCTGGGCCGGGCGCTCGACACGATGCATGCCATCTCGAACGTTCGCCGCGAGCTTACGCAGGCAGGGCTCGACATCGCCCACCTGTCCGACGAGCAGGTGCGCGATCTCGGCCGCCGCGTTTCGGACGCCGCTCAGCCGGCCATTCGCGCCTGAAACGACGACATCCGTTCAGGTGGCGGGCTCCTCGCCCTGCAGCGCCCTGGCGCCGAGGGCGGCGGCCACCAGTGCGGTTGCCGTGACCAGCACGGTCGCGCGTTTGGGCAGATCGCCTCGCCGGCCCGCGAGCACGCCGGCGGCGGCGTCGGCGAGGTCGCAAGCGATCCCGATTCGCAGCCAGTGCGAGCGCTGAGAGTCGGACGCAGCGCTGAGACCGAAGGCGAGCGCGACGTCGCGGGCGCCAAACAGGCGCCCCAGATAGGCCGCCTGGGGGTTGGCGACGGGGTCGAGTCCAAACAGCCGCCCCGAGAGCCTGGGCGCCACGTAGGCACCTGCGCCAATGGCGCCGCGTACGGCGACCAGCTGCTGAATCAGTTGTTCGTTCACCTGGCGTGCTCCTGTGTATGAGTTCGGGTTTTGATGCTTGACCGATCAGCCACGTCTTCGCCGGGGCCGCTCAGCGGTCCGCGGGCACCCGAACCCTATAGCCACGAGCAGCCCTGCCGGGCGATGTGAGAGGCTTCGGCCATGCTCGAAAAGATGCTTCACCACAAGCTGCTCACGGAGGGCGAACAGGGCCAGGGAGTGGTCACGAAACGGCACGATCAGGCCACCGAGAGCGGCACCCACAGCTTCAGCATCCTTTTCGAGATCGAGGGCCATATCAAGTTCCCGGACGGGACCGAGACCGAGTTCAAGTCGGAGTGGCTGAGCTCGCACAAGGTCGGAGACATCCAGGAGGGAGAGATCGTCCCGGTTCGCTACGACCCTGCGGATCACTCCAAGGTCGTGCTTGACGTCGTGGCGCTCGAAGAGAAGAAGAGCGCCGCCATCGAACATGCACGAGCCTGGGACCAGGAGCGCAAAGCCAAGGCGATCGCCGACGCCGACGCCAAGATCGCTCGGGGCGACGCGGCCGGCTCCAGCGAACCCGCTTACGACGACTCGCAGTGAGCTCGCGCGCGGATGGCGACGATCGGCGTTCTTCATCCGGGGCACATGGGCGCGGCCGTCGGGGCCGCACTGGTTGACCGGGGTCACGTCGTCCTATGGGCCGCCGCGGGGCGCTCCATGGCGAGCCACGACCGGGCACGTCGGGGTGGCCTGCGGCCGGTGGAGGATGTGAGCGCGCTCGCCGAACGCTGCGAGCTCATCCTGTCGATCTGCCCGCCCCATGCCGCGCTGGACGTGGCCCGGAGCGTCGCGGGCTTCGCCGGCCTGTTCGTGGATGCCAACGCGATCTCGCCCGGCACCTCGTTGCGGGTGGGCGAGATCGTCGGCGCAAGCTTCGTTGATGCTGGGATCATCGGACCGCCACCGGCGAGGTCCGGCACCACGCGTCTATACCTGTCGGGCCGTCGGGCCACGGAGGTGGCCGACGAGTTCGTCGGTGCTCGCATCGAGCCGCGCGTGCTCAGCGGGCCGAACTCAACGTCGGCGTCGGCGCTGAAGATGATCTATGCCGCGTGGACAAAGGGTTCGGCGGCACTGCTGCTTGCCATCGATCAAGCGGCACACGCGGAGGGGATCTCCGATGCCCTGGCCGAGGAGTGGGCCATCTCCCAGCCGCAGCTACCCGAGCGCCTCGCTGCTGCCCGAGAGGCGGCCGAGCAAAAGGCGTGGCGATGGGAGGACGAGATGCGCCAGATTGCGGCGACACTGCTCAGTGCCGGCCAGCCGGGGGGCTTTCACGAGGCCGCTGCTGAGGTCTACGCTCGTACCTCCCGACCGTGACGACCGACATTCAGCAGGCGGGTCTGTTCCTCGCCGCGGTGTTGCGCCGCGCCGCCCGCGCAGCGTCCATTTCGGACATGATGTCTGCCCTTGTGGCCCACCACCAAGCCAGAGGAAAGACATGAGTAACGCCCGGCCTCGCCAGCTCGGCATCGTGATCGGCACGATGCGGACCGGCGCCAATAATGCGATCACCGACGTGCCCGGTGTGCGTGTCGGGCACCGCACCATCATCCGCGGCGAGGGGCGCCTCGTCATGGGCGAGGGCCCGGTTCGCACCGGCGTGACCGTGATCCAGCCCCACGAGGGCGATCCAGGGGCCGAGCCCGTCTTTGCCGGCGCCCACCGTCTCAACGGAAACGGAGAGCTGACCGGGCTGGAATGGGTTCGCGAGTCAGGTCTCCTGACCTCACCGGTCGCCCTGACCAACACGCACAGCGTGGGAATCGTGCACGATGCACTGATCTCCGCCGAGCTCGAGCACCGCGCCGATCCCGAGGGCTTCTGGAGGACCCCCGTGGTCGGCGAGACATGGGACGGCGTGCTGAACGACACCAACGGCATGCACGTAAAGGCCGAACACGTCTATCAGGCGCTCCAGGCCGCCGCCTCCGGACCAGTGGCCGAGGGAAACGTGGGGAGCGGCACCGGAATGATCTGCCATGCCTTCAAGGGCGGCATCGGCACGGCGTCGCGCGTGATCGATGAGTCCGCCGGCGGCTTTCACGTGGGCGTGCTCGTTCAGGCCAACCATGCTCGGCGCGAGCGACTGCAGATCAACGGCGTCCCGATCGGACGCGAGATCCCCGAGTCGGAGGTGCCGGGGCCCGAGTTGTGGACATCACAGGGTCACCTGCGAACGACCGATCAGGGCATCGGCTCGATCATCATCATCCTTGCCACCGACGCGCCGCTGCTCCCGAGCCAGTGCGCCCGACTCGCCCAGCGCGCGACGATGGGGATCGCACGCACCGGCGGCGTCGGCGAGCACTTCAGTGGGGACATCTTCCTCGCCTTTGCCACCGGCAATCGCGGACTGCCTTCCGGTGACTACAGCGAACAGGTCGCGGTCAGCACGCCGATCGAGATGTATGCCAACGCGTACATGACGCATCTGTTCGATGGGGCCGTCGAGGCGACGGAGGAGGCGATCGTCAATGCGCTTTTCGCCGCCGAGACCATGGTCGGACGCGACGACAGCATCGTCCACGAACTGCCGGTCGAGCGCACGCTGGAGATCCTGCGCCGCCACGACCGCCTCGCGGGCTAGGCACCATGTCGAGCCCGGACACCCACGTCGAGGAGGCCGCTCGGCGGGAGGGCGGATGCGCGTGCGGCGCCGTTCGGTACCGGCTCGCGTCCGGGCCGATGTTCGTTCACTGCTGCCACTGCTTGAACTGTCAGCGCCAGACGGGCAGCGCGTTCGTCATCAACCTGCTGATTGAGGCGGACCGGCTCGAGACGCTCGCCCAGCCGGCCCAGCCCATCGAGGTACCCCGCGACGACGGCAGTGCGCAGCGGATCTTTCGCTGCCCATGCTGCCAGATAGCAGTGTTCAGTCAGTACGGCTGGCCGGAGGTGTACTTCGTCCGCGCGGGCACACTCGATGACCCGCGGGGGATCGCACCGGATGTACACATCTACGTACGATCAAAGGTCGGGTGGGTGACCATCCCCGCGGACGTGCCGGCGTTCGGCGAGTACTACGACACCAGCAAGCTGTGGCCGGCCGATAGCTTGCAACGCCTCACGGCGGTCCTTCCGAGCCGCGGCTGATCGAACGCGGGCGGGTGGGTCCCACACCGCGCCGGGGGTAAGAATCAGGCAACCGGGCGACGATCCGCTCTGGTTCGGCCGCGGCGCCGGCGGGCGTTAGCCGCAGTGCGACTGGGCGGCGCGCGAATGTGCCGCCCAGTCGCGCATCGTACGAGATCTCGTCCTCGCTGAGCTTGCTCCTCTGGGCAGCGATTTGATGAAATCAGTGCCGCTTCTCCGCGATTGATCGCGGTGGAAGCCTCCCGCCGTGCCGCAGATGCCACCGGCGGGTTCCTTTTGCGAAGACCAGGAGGGAGCACTGAATGACAGGCGCTGACCGGACCGGCTTCATCGCGGAGCACTCGCTCTGGACCGAGGAGCAGCGAGCAGCCGGTGAACGGCTCGTGGCACTCATCGAGCAGCAGGGTCTAAGAGAGGTGCGTATCGCCTGGGGGGACCAGCACGGGATCATTCGCGGAAAGACCCTCACGATTCCCGAGTTCCTCCGCTGTCTCGAGGACGGCAAGGACTTCCAGTTCGTGACCACCATCTTCGACACGACGAATCACCCGATCGTGCCGCCCTTCGCCGCCGGCAACTTCAAGGGTGTTCCCGAGCTTGACGGCCTGCCGGACGGTGTGCTCGTCCCCGACCCCCTCACGTTCAGGGTGATCCCCTGGGTCGAGCGAACCGGCTGGATACTCGCCGATGCGTACTTCCAGAGCGGCCGGGAACATCCGTTCTCGACGCGAGGCATCTTGCGCCGGCAGCTCTCGAGCCTCCGCGATCTTGGCTATGAGCTCGCGGTCGGACTCGAAATCGAGTTCTACATATTCCGTCTGGAGGATTTGATGCTGCGGCCCGAGGAATCTGGCTGGCCGCCCGAGGCGCCGCAGGTTTCAATCCTCCAGCATGGTTTTCAATACCTGACCGAGAGCCGCGCCGACGAGATCGCCGACCTTCTGCGCGTGCTGCGAGACCACCTCCAGGAGCTCGGTCTCCCGCTGTCGACGATCGAGGATGAGTGGGGCCCGGGGCAGATCGAGTTCACCTTCACGCCACAGGACGGGCTGACCGCTGCGGACAACGCACTGCTGTTCCGCGGTGCCGTCAAACAGATCTGCCGGCGCCTTGGGTATCACGTGACGTTCATGGCGAAGTCCGCCGTGCCCAATCTGTTCGGCACCGGCTGGCATATTCATCAGTCACTCACAACGCAGGGCGATGGCGACAATGCGTTTCGGGATCCGGAGCGGGCTCGCCGCCTGAACACGCTGGGCACTCAATGGCTTGCTGGGCTGCTCGAGCACGCGCTCCCAGCCTGCGTGTTCACGACACCCACGATCACCGGCTACAAACGGTATCTCCCCGATTCGTTCGCTCCTGATCGCGTCACCTGGGCGGCCGAGAACCGAGCGGCGATGTTTCGCGTCATAGGAAACCCCGGGTCCCAGAGTTGCCACATCGAGAACCGGGTTGGTGATCCGGCCGCCAATCCCTATCTCTACGTCGCCTCTCAGGTGGCGAGCGGACTCGACGGGGTGCAGCGAAAGCTCGATCCCGGAGAGGCGAGCGAAGAGCCTTACCTGGCCGACCGGCCGCGCCTTCCGGCCAGCCTCATGGAGGCCGTCGACGTGTTGGACCGGGATGAGTTCTTCCGTCAGGCCTTCGGCGACACGTTCGTCGACTACATCGTGCAGTTGAAGCGGTTCGAAATCGGGCGCTTCCTCGAGTACGTCACCGACTGGGAGCACCGCGAATATTTCGAGATGTATTAGCCGCATGAGCCCGCCACCCGCCGGCGGCGGAGGGCCGCGGGTTCGACCCCGGCGCAGGAGAATCGCGCCACACCGGGAAGAGGGAAGGCGTGTCGCGGAAATCTCGTTCTCGAGCGGCTTGCATGATCCTGACCTGTGCGGTCTGTGGCGTCCTCGCTGCGCTCGCCGCCTCCGAAGCGCTGGCGGCCCATCCGAGGATGCGCGCCTGCGGGTCGGCGCGCCTCATGGCTCCGAACCAGGTGTGGGCCACCAAGAACGTGAGCTGCAGGCAGGCCCGGCAGCTGATGCGCGAGCTTCTCGGCGGGTCGCCGAAGTGTTACCGGGCCGGGTTCACGGACCGCCCGATGTGCAGCCTCGACGGTTTCATGTGCTCCGCCGCTCCCGCCAGCGAGCACGTCAGCCGTGGCAGTTGCGCTGATCGCCGGCGCCGGATTCGCGGGACCGCGGCGGCGTAGCGCGCCAGCTCCGACCTCCGTCGACGGTCCGACCCACCCAGATCCGGTCCCAGATCCGGTCGTAAACGTCACCGTCGCCGGACGGGATCGCTCGAGACGCTCGAACGTGGCGCACCACGCCGTCTTCGTCAAACTCGCGGCCGGCGCCGGGGCGACTGTGACGTTGACCGTCGCTGCCACCCGTTGGAAGGATCGCCGCCACCCGTGCGTCTTAGCGCGTACAACGCACCTAACGGCAGAGAGGATGAAACATGAATAGCGCACCACAGCTCCGGACCTATGTGATTCGACGGCGGAGCGGCTGGGGATCAGCCGAGCAGCTGCAGGCGGCCGGTGCTCGATCGGCCAGCGTCGGCGATAACGAGATGTCGTCCAACATCCGCTGGATCCGCTCCTACGTCGTCGTCGAGCCCGACGGCACCCTTGGCACCGTCTGCATCTACCAGGCGTCCGGCCCCGAGAAGATCCGCGAACACGCGTCTCGGGCAGGCCTTCCGGCCGATGAGATCTCCGAGGTCGCGGACACCGTTCTCGTGCGGGCTGACCCGGTAGCTGTCGAGGCGTAGGTAGCCGGCTCTGGGGTCGGCGCCCGCGCGGGCCGGCGAGCGGAGCGGCGGACGTGGGTGGCGTTTAGTTGTGTGCGGCGCGGCTACTTGGAGCCGAACACCCGCTCGAGCATCGCGGTGTCACCGGCTGTCTGGAACTTGACCAGCTTGCCATCGCGGAAGGTGAGGACGTCGACCGAGTCAGCTTCCTCGTTCCCCATCCTGATGTGGGTGAGGACGACCACTCGCGCATCGTCCGAGAACCAATATTCAGGCGACGTGCTGAACCCCTTGCCGGCCAGCGACGCCCACAGCGACCCGACATCCTGTTTACCACGCACCGTTCCGCTGATCGCGCTGTTGCCTGGCGTGATCCACTCGATGTCATCGGCCATCTCGGCCATCGCCCCGTGCGCGTCGCCGGCTGAGAATGCTGCATACGCGCGCTTGGCCGTCTCGAGATTCTGCTCACCAGCCATGCCAATCCCCCTTCTCGCTCAATCGAGCGCGTCTCTCGTGAGGTCCGGGCTACTGTAACTCCGAATGGGCGGAGCCACCAGCCCAGCCCCGACCAACACAGGAGGAAACGATGAGCGCCGACGTTGTGGAACCCGAACTGCGCGGCCAGACCGTGGTCGTGATCGGAGGGAGCGCCGGCATCGGGCTGGAAACCGCCCGCAAGGCACGCGCGTTCGACGCCAACGACTCGGCGGCGCTCAAGCGGTTCTTTCAGGGCATCGAGGATCAGATCGACCACGTGATGGTGACGGCGGGCCAGCCACACTTAGGGTGGGTGAGATGACGGATCTGGGTGCGCGGCCAAGAGTCGCGGTCATCACCGGCGCCTCTCAGGGCATCGGCGCCGGCCTCGTCGACGCGTTCCGAAGCGCGGGGTACGCCGTCGTCGGCACAGCTCGCTCGATCGAGGGCAGCGACGAGCCCGACTATCTCACCATCGCGGGCGATATCACGCACGAGGACACGGCGCGGCGTACCGTTGCCCAGGCGATCGAACGCTTCGGCCGCATCGACAGCCTGATCAACAACGCCGGGGTGTTCATCGGTAAGCCATTCACGGATTACACGGCGGACGACTTCGCCGCGATCACCGCCGTGAACCTGGCCGGTTTCTTTCACATCACTCAGCACGCCATCCGGCAGATGGTTGTCCAGGGCAGCGGCCACGTCGTCAACATCACCACGAGCATCGTCGATCGTGCCGACAGCGCGCGGCCGTCCGCGCTGGTGGCGCTGACCAAGGGCGGGCTGAGTGCGGTCACCCGCTCGCTGGCCATCGAGTACGCATCAAGTGGCATTCGCGTCAACGCGGTCGCACCCGGAATCGTCAGGACGCCGGCGCACGACCCGGCGTCGTACGAAGGGCTCGCCGCGTTGCATCCGCTGGGCCGGCTGGCCGAGATCGACGACATCGCCGACGCGATCCTGTACCTCGAGCGCGCCACGTTCGTCACCGGCGAGACGCTGCACGTCGACGGCGGTCAGGCCGCCGGGCGCTGACGCGTGAGGTTATCGTTAGCCAAGGGTGCCTTTCTTCGGACACAAGACACGCCGCGAGCGTGAGTGGGAAGAGGTTTGCGAATCCGCCCAGGACGACCTCGTCGCGCTGGGGGAGGACATCCGCTCGCTGGACGTCGACATTCAGATGCCCGACGTCTCGGCGGAGGCCAGGCAGCGTTACGAGCAGGCGCTCGAGGCTTATCAGCGGGCCAGCGAAATCTTTGATCGCGCCAAGCGACCTGAGGATCTCGCTCCGGTCAGTGAGACCCTCGAAGAGGGGCGGTACGCGATGGCCTACACGAAGGCGTTGCTCGACGGGAAGGCGCCTCCGGAGCGTCGTCCGCCGTGCTTCTTTGATCCCCGCCATGGTCCCTCCACCGAGGACGTCGAGTGGGCGCCGCCCGGGGGCTCGATGCGGCCGGTTCCGGCGTGCGCGGCCGATGCGCTGCGGATCAAGGAGGGTTTTCAGCCCCATGGACGGCAGGTCACCGTCGACGGCCGGCCCACCGACTACTGGAACGCCCCGCGTCACTACGGCCCTTGGGCCGGCGGTTACTTCAACGGCTTCGGAGGCGGCGGGCTGCTCTCGACGCTTCTTATGGGATCGGCGCTGGGTGCCGGCATCGGTCTGGGGGCCGAGGCTGTCGACGGCCTGTTCGGCGGCGACGGCGACGGCGACGGCGACGGCGGGGATGGTGGGGATGGGGGCGATGGCGGCTGGGGTGACGGCGGCGATGGCGGCTGGGGGGACGGTGGAGACGGTGGAGACTTCGGCGGCGATGGCGGCGGCTTCTAGCGCCGTCCACGGCTGAGCCACCGCCGTCGTCTCATCCTCGTCGCGGCTCGCCGCGCGCAGCTGCCGCGTTGGCCGACCAGTAGCGGTTGAGTCTGCGGGCCTGAGCGTAGGTGTGCCTGTGCAGCCCCTCGAGGAGCATCACCTCGGTGTCGGACAGGCCCGGGTGCCACATGTCGACGATCAGAACGATGCGATCCTCATTGGTGAGGTTCCACGCCTCGTGATCGAAGTAATCGTCGAAGACCAGACACCCTCCCTCCCGCCACCGCCGTGTGTCTTCTCCGACCCGGATCGCGCAGTCGCCATGGGGCACCGTGACGGCGAGGTGGCAGCGCACGCGCAGGTTCGTCGGGCCGCGATGGGCGGCGATGTGGGTGCCGCCCCGCATGCGTGAGACGTAGATCAACCCCGTCATCGTCCGAATCGTGGCGTGGCTCTCGACCCCCAGCGTGGTCACCGGGCATGCCGCGCACACGTCGTCGTGGCGGCGCCCGCGCTCGTAGAGGAAGGCAACGTCCCAATCCCCGGTCCTGCCAATGCGCTCGCTCTCGCGGTGGAACGTCGTGGCCCCGAGGGCGAGGATCTCATCGCGGATTGCTCGGTAGTTCGATTCGAGGTAATCGACGAGCGGGAACTCGGACGCGTGGTGCCACGGGCGACTCGGGAGATCCGGGTAGATGGCTCTCGAGCTCGGGCTTCCGGCGTCGGCGAGCGCCTCGACGTAGCGGTGGAAGCGAAGGCGAGCGGTCGCCCCGTCCGGTGGCGTGATCGCCTCCTGAGTCCGTGACGGCGTCCCGTCCGTCGAGTGGGGGTGAACGTAGGCGGCAAGCAGGCCGTGCGGGTGATCGATGCCTCGCGCACTGCGCGGGACCTCACCGTCTGGCTGGCGTTCGAGCGCATCGGCGATCGCCAGCCAGGCGTCGAAGGTCAGTCGCTTATCCCAGGCGGTACCGAGCTCCAGCAACCGGGTGCGCGCGAGGCGCGCCCACAGCCGCGGCTCGGTGAGCTCTCCGCGGCACCGTGCGAGGTGCGCCAGCCATACGCACGGTTCTCCTACGACCGACCCCATCGCGGCCGCCAGTCCCAGTCGATGCTCGCGGCCGCCGGGCCCGTCGCCTGCCCCCAGCGCGTCTCGATATGTGCCACGGACCAGCGACTCGTCGGTCTCCGAGAGCCCACCGAGTCGCGCGGTGAACCGCGGCGCGGTCACCCGCTCGCCGGCGATCAGCTCAGCGAGTTCGCCCAGCCTCGCGAGCCAGTGACCCGGTGAGCCGTCCGCGGCCTGCGTCTGCTCGGCGAGGTTGGCCATGTGCACGAGCACGAGCGCGTCGAGCTCCTCGGGCGTGGCCTCGGGTTCCGCGCTGCACGGGGGGCCCGTGATCGATCGGGTCGGCAGGTCGCGCGCCCACTGATGTGTCCCAGCCAGCAGCGGGCCACGCGGGGTTGTGCCGAACAGATAGGCCAGACGTTCGGCCCGGTGTCCCGCCACCCGAGCCACTTCGTCTCTTCTGCTCACGGCAAGCAGCTGCTGCTGGTACGCGTCGGTGCCGTAAGCGCTATGGAGGAGCCCGCCGTGCCGTACCCATCCGGGCGCTCGCCAGCGGCGAAGGATCAGGTAGGTCCCGGTCAGGTGATCGAGCAGCGTACGGCCGCCTGCATGGCTCAGTCCTGCCGCGCCCTCCGAGCGGAGAAAGGCGATGATCGCCTCTGCCGCGCTGTCATCGTCGATGTCTTGACGCACGCTGCGTCCATGATGAACGAGCCCGCGGGCAGGCCGAGCGCCGGTGACGCACACGGCGTGAGGGCTGGCATCGCCCCGATCATCGACGTCGGCTCCAGCGGTCAGCGGCAGGCGAGGTCGGATGGTGGGGTTGTGCCGACAAAGCTCCGCCACTCGCTGGGGGTGAGGCTGCGCCCCGCCGTGGCACAGGCCGAGCGTACGAGCACCTGGGGTCCGAGCAATCGCTCGATGATCTGAGGCGTGTAGCCCGCCACCGTCTGCACGACGGTTACCAGGGCCTGACCGCCGGGGGCAAAAGCCAGGCCAATGCGCAGACCCAATGACGGCGAGACAGGAGCGGCGAGGGTGGCCAGGACGGCGCCCGAGCTGAGGTCGGCGAGCGTAACTGAACCGTTGGCTCGCTGGCGAGCCACCAGGTTGCCTGTCGGATCGGCCACCGGGTAGTAGGGGGCGTAGCTCTGATCGCCCGCCAGGACGCGTTGTCGGGTCGTTCCCGCGGTGTTCCACACCTCGAGAGTTCCATCCGTGCGCTGCACGAGCAGGTGCGAGCCCGCGAAGGCGACGTACTCCGCGTCCGTGCCCGGAAGGCGGCCGGCCGAAGTCCCCGAGGCGAGGCGGATGAGGCGCGCAACGCCGTTGTCGACGATGACCGCCAGGCCGGCCCCAGCGTCGATCGCGGCCATGCCGTCCTGAAGCGCCGGCGCGGTCGTCCCATTGAGATCGCGCGGGCCGCGGATCTCGCGCTCGACTCGCCCGGACGTGGCACTCTGGAGGTAGATGTTGCCGTTCGTGTCGACCACCGCCACCTGGCGAGCGCCGCCTATCAGCGCGTCGGCCGCGATCGGCTCGCCAAGCGGTCGGGCGGGAGGCACGAGCGCGACGCCGGCGGGCACGCGAGTCGCGCCGGATCCGGGCGTCACGGGGCTGGCCAGCGGCAATAGAAGCTTGTGCCCGTCCCACAGTGGAGGCCCAAGGTGGTAGCCGCTGAGCAGGTTCACGCTGCCGCTGGCCAGCCCCTGGACGACGGCGTCGTCGGCGGCCACCGCGGCGATTGTGCGGCCGTCCGGCGAGATCGCGATGAGAGCACCCTGACACCCGTCGCACGGTGCTTGGAGCCGCGTCGTCTCGGCCCGGACGAGCCGGCCGAACTGAGTCAGGTTCCAGCTCGCGACGGTGTCCGCGGTGGCCGACACGAAGCCAAGGCCATCCCCGAAGAAGCTCAGGGCGTTCTCATTGATGCTGCCGTTGCCGGGCAGCACGGCCGGGGACTGACCCGCCGCCCCGGCGCGGGTCACCCGGGACACATAGATGGTGCCGCTGTCGGCCACCGCCAGCTCGCCGCCGCCCGGGCTGATCGTCAGCGCCGTGGCGGCGCTGAGCGGTGCCTGGGCGGTGAGCGGCGCCGTGGTCGGGTCGAGGTCGGTGGGCGAGGACGTGGGCCACACCGGGATGATCGGATCGTCGTTGGTGGCCGTGACGTACCGGCCGTCGCCCGAGTAGCCCGAGAGCCCCTGGTGGACGCCAAGGGTGCCTGTGGACGAGGATGCCAGCGCCCAGGCGGGGATCGTGCGCACCTGCCACGGCCCGTCAGCGCCGTCGAATAGGAGAACCCGAGAGTCGGATCCAAGCGCGATGTCGCTGGGGAAGAAATTGCCCTTGGCGATCGGATGCGTGACCGCGATCGAGCCCGTGATTCCTGAGGCCACCTCGACCGACTGAGCGACGCCGGGCTCGACGAACCCCGCCGCCTGGCAGTGCACGATCAGGGTATTGCCCGAGGGCGACACTCCGACCGCGGTCGGGCCCTGACCGGCCGGGCAGCTCAGCTGACGGACGCCCGTCCCAGCTCGCCACAGCATCCCGCGTTTTCCGGTCGCCGCGGCTACGGTCTGCCCGCTCGCGCTGATCGCCACGCTGGCCACCGATCCGCCGAGTGAGGCCAGCGCAGTCCGGGCACCCGCGCGCCAGCGCACCACCTCGCCGTCGGCGAGTCCCGCCACCACCGTGCTGCCGTCCTCGTTGCCGGCCACGGTCACCACCCGGCCGCCCATCGGCAGGAAGCGCGCCAGCAGTGGGCTATACAGATCCGCCTGCAGGAGTGCCGAGCGTGTTTGCGGGTTGGGATCGGTGCGGTAGGCACGGACGGCCAGCAGGAGGGCGATCTGGAGATTCGAGCTCAGCGAGCTCTCCGACAGCGCCGCAAGCTGACGCGAGGTCGCCAGCGATGCCTGCTGGACGGCGCGGCTTCGCTGTATCAACGCGAAGATCGAGAGGGCAATGGCCACCACGGCGACCACCGTCGCAACCCCCGCCACGGCGCGCAATCGCCGCGCCGCCGCGCGCCGCGACGCATTGATGAAGTCCTGCTGGAGTTGGGTGGGCGGCGAGCCCGCGACCGCGGCTGTCGCCAACCAGTGCTCGGCGAGCCGGAGCTCGTCGCCCCGCAGCAGCGGACTCGAGCGCCGGCCGGCGAGATCCCAGGCCCGGGCGCGTACGAGGATCCGGGTGTGCGTGCGCAGGACCTCGAGGTCGGTCCGCAGCGCGTGCACGACCCGATCGACTCCGGCGTCGAAGTCATCGCCGGGGCGCATCATGATCCAGCTCAGCTCCTCGACGGCGGTCGGCTTGTCCATGTCAGCGGCCGCCTCATCGACGCAGACCGGGACGATCCGTTTGTTGACCGCTGTGGCGTGATGCAGCTCGCCGAGGCAGGGCTCGGACCGCAGCGAGCGTGCGCTGATCACGAACAGCAGCGCGTCGGAGCGGTCGATTGCCTCCTCCGCCGAGGTGCGCCAGCGGTCCGCCGGTTCGATGCCGGCGCTGTCAACCCACGCGTCCCATCCACGAGAGGCCAGAGCCGCCTGTAGGCGCTCCACGAACGTGGCGTCCTCGTGCGCGTATGAGATGAAGACGTCGCTCACGGAGGGGTCGTCAGTCTCCCGCATCCGGTCGGAGTCGACAACGGCAGCGGTTGTGGCCGCCCGGTCGGGATCGGGCGGGGCAGCTGGGGTCACCCCGCTAGGCTCGGTCTCATGACGAGTTTGCCGGCCGAGGATCCGCCCCCCGAGGCAGGCAAGCTGCCGTCCGGTCGAGTCGCACGGACCGTGCGCGTCGGCGGACTGGTCACCGGGCAGGGGATGAGGTGGGCCGGGATGCGAGCGGCCAACCGAGTCCGAACGCCGGAACGCGCAGTGGCGGCCGAGAACGCTCGGACCGCCGCGCTGGTGAACGAACTCGTCGACCAGCTTGGCCAGATGCGCGGCGCGGCGATGAAGGTGGGGCAGATGCTCTCGATGGCCGAGCTCGATGGCCTTCCCGAGGACCAGCAGGAGGCGCTGCAGCGCAAGCTGGCCACCTTGCGCGATGACATCCCCCCGGTGCCGTTCGCGCGCCTGGAGAAGCTCATGCGAAAGGAATTCGGCGCGCCGCTGAACACGGTGTTCTCCGACTTCGACGAGCGCGCCTTCGCCGCCGCCTCGATCGGCCAGGTCCATCGCGCGAGGACTGTCGACGGGCAGGAGGTGGTGGCCAAGGTGCAGTATCCGGGCGTCGCCGAGGCGGTCGAGACCGACCTGCGCAACGCCATGGTGCTGCTCCCGCTCGTCAGGCGACTGGCCCCGGGACTGGACGCGAAGGCCCTCGCCGCCGAGCTCCGCGAGCGCGTCTCCGAGGAGCTCGACTACGAGCTCGAGGCACAGAACCAACGCCGCATCGAGCGCCTGATGCGGAGCCATCCGTTCATCCGAATCCCTCGGGTCTACACGGCGCTTTCGACCCGGCGGGTGTTGGTGTCCGAGTATGTCGACGGGCAACGCTTCGAGGTCGTGCGCAGAGCGGACGAGCACGAGCGTGACCGCTATGGCGAGATCGTGTTCCGCTTCTATTTCGGGCTGGCCTATCGCGACCGGATCGCCCTCGGCGACCCGCATCCAGGTAACTATTTGCTATGCCCCGATGACCGCGTCTGTTTTCTTGACTTCGGCCTGCTGCGTGACCTCGACCGTGCTCGCGCGGACCAGGAGCGCGCGATCGCGCTGGCCGCCCGCGACCGGGACGCGGAGGCGCTCAAAACCGCCCTAGTCGACGGTGGGTATCTACCCCCGAGCCGCGCGGACGCTGTCGACGCCGACTTAGCTCTCAGGCTGATGCGACGCGCGATCAAGTGGTACGCGGTGCCGGGACCGCGTCGCTTCTCCGCCGACCATGCGCGCGGCGAGCGCAATCGCGAGCGTTCGGACGGCGATGACCGCGCGGCGGTCAGGGCCCAGGTCAACCAGTTCACCGTGCCCCCGGACTCGGCTCTCATCCGGCGCATGCACGGCATCGTCGGGATCGTCCTGCAGCAGCTCAGGGCCGGCGCGGACTGGGGCGCGATCGCAGCTGAGTATCTGCACGGCGCGCCCCCGGCCACGGCTCTTGGCGAGGCCGAGGCGGCCTTCTTCTCGCGCACGGTGTTCTGATAATCACAACACATACCCGAGTATTTGGCACGGGGGGATCGGTCTGAAAAGATCGACGCTGAGCGCTCGCAGGCCTGACCTCAGGAGGTGTCGACTGAAATGACATCCAGCAGTGTTACCCCTCGCTCGGGGCACGATGCCTACAACACCGCACAGGAGTTCTACATCTGGCCGCGGGTTCCACGAGCTGATGTGGACGCCGGCTTTCCATTGATCTTCGACGAGGGAGCCGGTGTCCGGCTCCGCGACGTCGAGGGCAATGAGTACCTCGATCTGATGAGCAGCTCGACGAGAGCCTCGGCGCTGGGGTATGGCAACGAACGGATGGCGTCCGCGATCAGCTCTCAGCTGCTGACACTGCACTACGCCGGCACCGGGTCACAGGTCGCCGAGCCGACCGTAACACTCGCTGAACGTCTCGCCAAGTTGCCGCCGCATCACCTGGTCACCACGGTGTTCACCGGGAGCGGCTCGGAGGCCAACGAGGCGGCGATCAAGATGGCGAAGCTGTACCAGCGAGAGCGTGGAAAGCCACGGGCCTACAAGGTGAAAGAAAATCGGCGCAGCGGAGATTGCAGCTCGGGTAGGTGAGCCCAAAGGCACACCGGCTGCACGTAGGAGCCAGTAACCGGGGGGGCGGGATCTGCACGCCGTTGGCCTGTGCGATCGGCTCGACCAGGAAGGCGGACACCAGCTCTGGCCCCTCGGGCTCGATGTGGTCGGCCGCTCGCTCGAGTCCGTGAGATCTGCCGGCGCTACGAGGTGCTGTTCATCGCCATGAGGTAATCACCGGCTTCGGTCGGACGGGCGAGTGGTTCGGGATCCAGCACTGGGACATCAAGCCCGACATCATGACCGTGGCCAAGGCGCTCACGGCCGGCTATCTCCCGCTGGCGGCCACCATCGTCCCCGCCGACATGCGAGATGCGCTGAGCGCCTTCCCGGACATCCATACGTTTGGCGGACATCCCGCGGCGGCCGTCGCCGCGCTCACGGCGATCTCCATCTACGAGAACGATGGTCTCATCGACCAGGCCAAGCGCCTCGGCAGCGAGCTGCTGGCGGGCCTGCAGCGGCTCTCGGGCATGCCGATCGTGCGCGAGGTGCGTGGCCTCGGGCTGTGGGCCGCGGTCGAGTTCAGCCACCGTCCCGACAGCCTCGAGCCGCTCGCGCCCGAGATACTCCGGGCGATTGTCCTGCGCGCCCGCTCGCTCGGTGTGCTGGTGAGCCAGAACGCGATGGCGATCGAGCTGGCTCGGCCACTCATCATCACCTCCGAGGAATTGGCCGAGGGGCTCTCGCGGTTCGAGCGGGCGGTGCGCGAGGTCTGCAGCGAGATGATCGCTGCCTGACGAAGCGGCGGCGCCCTTCTATTCCGGCGGGATCGAGTCGTACGCGAGTCGTATGTCAACGTTGTCGCGGCGCAGTCGGATGAATCGCGCCGCCATGTACCAGACCGCGCCGACCGCGATGCAGATGAATGGCAGGCAGATGGTCAGGGTCAGGTTCGTGACGCCGACGACCGTGTGGTTGACGATGCCGTCGATCAGGCCGAACAGGCTCATCGCGATGGCAGCGATGCCCGCTATGGGCAGGACGGGTACGCCCTTGATGTTCCAGTCCGCCGGACTGTGTTCGTACAGCGCCGGACGACGTCGCTTCATGACCACTCCGGACAGCCCGATCAAGATCCAGGTCGGGAAGGAGACGAACGTGATGGCGGCGAGGACGGTGAGGAAGGACGGTGAGTACGCGGCCCAGGCGCACAGACCCAAGCTGATCAGAGCAGTGACGACGATGGCGTTGACCGGCGTATGCGTGCGGTCGTTGACCTTTCCCAGCCACGAGGGCATGAGTCCGTCGAGCGTCCAAGCCAACATGCAGCGCGGGATGATTGCCATGTTCGCGTAGGTGTTGGGCAGCAGCCAGCCGAGGGACGCGATGGAAAGAATGATGGGAAGAACCTTCCCGACGGGCGCGATCGCCGTCAGGAAGAAGAACGAGGCCGGCACAGGGCCCCTGTATTGACCGGCGGACGGCGCGACGAGGAAGTCGAAGCCGACGGTCTTGTAGAAGAGAAGGAATGCGAGGGTGACAAGTATCCCTTGCACACCGGCACTTCCGAGGATGGAGAAGAATTGTCGGTTGCGGCGCCCGCCGCCGCGCATCTCGCCGGCCAGGTAGGTGCCAAACCAGAAGTAGGCCGTGAAGGTAATCGCGAAGAACAGCGCGGCCACCGTCTGGCTGGTCGAGAACCCCGAGGTCGAGTGAAGTGGGACCCCCGCCTTCGCCGCCGAGGCGATCGACTGCTGGTATGGGTGCGAGCCCGGCCCGTAGGAGTTCAGCTGGTTCACGAAGCCGCTGTGCGAGGTGAAGACAAGGATGAGAATCGACACGATGAAGGCGATGAACGCCGCGCCGAATGACACCGCCATCACCCCGAGAACGAGCTTGGTTCGGAACACCGACAGCAGCGACAGCAGCAGGACCACCACCGCTGCGATGACGAACTTCCAGTCGTTCGTCGCCTGTATGGTGGCGCCGGCGTGCTCCCAGCTCGGCGCATTCACCGCCAGGCCGATGGCGGTCAGCACGGCTCCGAGCGCCGGCGGGATGAACTGGGCCGCCCACAGCGCGATCGACAGCGCGGCGCCAAAGACGAGACTCACATTCCCGCCAAAGCCGAGAATGGGGTGGAGGATCCGCCCGTTGTACACATAGTCACCGCCGGCTTTCGGCATCGTGGCGCCGAACAGGGCATACACGATCAGCAGGCCAAGCGGCAGGACGACACCGATCCCGTAGGCCAGGATCCAGTTGGCACGTGGCAAGGCGGCCAGGATGCCAACCAGGCCGAACATCAACACGCCCAACGGTCCACCGGTTGCAGCGCCGTTGAATAGCGACATGTCGACCAGCGGAATCTCGCGCACCAGGCCAGTTGCCTTACGCGCGTAGAGGGTCGGAGTCGGAGCGTCTGACGTGGCGGTTGACGTTGACATCACGTTCCTTTTTGTCGCACGCCAAATCGGCGGCACGGGCAGGCACGACGCCCAAGCGCGATCCGGCGAAGATCAACAGAAGGGGAGCTGGCTCACCTCAACGAAGACGA
The DNA here is from genome assembly GCA_963796885.1 of uncultured Solirubrobacterales bacterium. Classification (GTDB taxonomy): domain Bacteria; phylum Actinomycetota; class Thermoleophilia; order Solirubrobacterales; family Solirubrobacteraceae; genus Palsa-465. The sequence continues at coordinate 134,704 of CAWCNP010000008.1, read as the reverse complement.
GAAACGGCGAAAGGACTCCGCGGCACCATCTCCTGACTGCTAGTGCAGCCGTGGCGATTATGTGACACGGTGGGGCGGATTGGCAACTAACTGACCATCTGTACTGATAGTTAGAACGACTGGCGGTGGCGGTGGCGGTGGCCGTGGCCGTCAACGTCACACTCGCCGCGCCCACACAGGCGAGTTTCACCTTGACGGCCGTGGACGCCGTCAACGTCACATTCGCCCCGGTGGCGAGGTCGAGTTTCACGTTGCCCGGCGCGCCGGCGGCGCACCCGGCGGATCCGCCACCAGCCGGACCCCCCCGCAAACGTCAACCGGGCGCTTCCGGCCGCCCTCCGAACCGGCCTAGCCCGGAACGTGCAGTAGGCGCGCGAGAGTGACTATGCATCGCGGTTCGACGGGTGAGTGGCTTGGTGACAGGCGATCCGGTCGGGCGGCGTTGCCTTTTTGCGCGTTCTCCGGCGGACTTGGCTCGCGCTCGGCCCGTTTCGGGGCAGAGGTGATCGCGGCCGGGTGGCCGAGCGGTCTGCTGGGTGGTGGTGGGCCGGCTGGCGGGTCAGCCGGCGGTCGCTGGGAGCGCTTTGAGTCGCTCGAAGGCGGCCTTGAGTTCTGTGACCCAGGGCCATGTGTTCTGCAGGTGGAGCTTCGCGCGCCGTCCGGAGAACGCTAGCCGCGCGGCGACATGCAGCAGCCGGTAACGCAGCCGCTTGGGCTCGGCCTTGGCCAGTTCTCCGTCGAGGATCAGCGCTTGGGTCCAGACGAGCAGGTCGTGCGCGAGCGCGACGATCTCGAGCCACACCTCGTTGAGCTGAAACGCCTTGAACGGGAATTTGGACAGGCCGGTGTCCTTGTCGTCGCGGATCCGGTCCTCGACGTGCGCGTGCTGGCGGTGGCGGCACTCCAAGACGGCGATGTTCTCGTCGGGCTGGTCGGTGAGGATCGCTTGGAAGCGGTACCCGTCGTGGTCGGTGAACGACAGCTGCCCGCCGGGGTGCGGACGCTCACGCCGCACGATCAGCCGGCAGCCCTCGGGCCAGGCCGACAGATCAACCGTGTCGGTGATCTCACAGACCTCGCCGTTCTCACGCTCGCTGCCGTCCTGGTCAAGCGCCCGGACCCACGCGTCTTCGGGGATCGTGAGGATCGCGGCGCGGACCTGCTCGGTCAGCTCGTAGCCGACCGAGAAGCACATGTTCGCCTCGCGGCAGTAGTCAACGAGACCATACGTCGCGCCGGCGGAATCCGCGCGCACCAAGATCTCCAAGCCCTCGACGTACTCGGCCGGGATCTGCGCCAGCGCCCGGTCGATCACCGCCACGTGATCATCGGCGGTGTTCGACCCGGCGTTGCCGGGCCGCAACAGCCCGCCGAGCGCCTCCCCGGTCTCATCGAGGTAGACCTGCAACGGGTGAAACCCGTAGCCGCCCTTGTAGTTCCCGGCCGCCTGCTCCTTCTCCGAATGCGCGGTGATCAGCGTCGCGTCAACGTCGAGCGTCAACCGTTCAGGCGCACCATGCAACTCCCAAAACCGCGCCCGCGCCCGCGCGTGCGCCCGCCGGACCGCGTCCAGCAACCCGGGCGTCGACGCGATCCGGTCGACCATCCGAAACGCCGTCGAGTCAGACGCCACCGCCCCGAACAACGCGTCCTGCTCACGGACCGCACCAAGGTCAGACACGCACTCGCCGCCATCGGCCAACATCACCGCGAGATCGCGGATCACCCCGCCCGGATCATGACCACGCCGCCGCTGCTTGATCGCAGCCAACCGCAGCGACAACGCCTGCGTGAGCCCCACCTTGTCAGCGACCTGCGCGACCAGCGCGGTCCCCGCGTGCGACACCAAACCCGCTCCGTCCGACGTGACTTCTACGGTTACCGGGCGTCCATCACGCATCACCTTCAAGGTGAACCTCCAAGCTCGGGATCAAGGACCTTCGCAAGCCCAAGCATCCCTGCTCAGCCGGACGACTCCGCGCCCCCGAACCCCGGGGGCGCGGTCGTTACTGCACGCTCCGGGCTAGTCGTGCGCGGCGAGGAAGTCCGCCACAAGCCCGAGGAAGCGGTCCGGCTGCTCGAGGTGGGTCGAGTGGCTGCCGCCTTCGAGCAGCTCCCATCTGGTGCCCGGAATGGCCTCGACTAGGGGACGAACGACGGCCGGGGTCGCCTCGTCGTGCTCCCCCGATATGACGAGGACCGGCACGTCGATATCCCCGAGTCGGGCGGTGATGTCCCAATCCTTCAGGGAGCCGATGACATGGAACTCGCTGGGCCCGTTCATGGTCCTGTACACGGTGGGGTCTTCGTCGAGCTGGTCGAAGGTGCGCTGAAGCTCGGGTGGGAAGGGAACGATCCGGCACAGGTGGCGCTCGTAGAAGCTCATCATCGCGGCCTGATACTCCGGGCTGTCGGTCGTCCCGTCGGCCTCGTGGCTGGTGAGCGCCTCCTGCACGTCGGGCGGCAACAGGCTGCGGAGCCGGTTGCCTTCGGCGACCCACAGCGGCATCGAGGCCGGTGAGTTCGCGACGACGAGCGCGCGCAGGCCCGGTGGGTGTCGGAGGGCGTGTTCCATGCCCAACATCCCGCCCCACGACTGGCCGAGGACGTGATAGCGCTCGGCGATGTTGAGGTGCTCGAGCAGCGCGGCGAGCTCGCGGCAGAACAGTTCGACGGTCCAGAACTCCGCCGGCGCGTCGGGCATGTGCTGTGAGCGCCCGCACCCGATCTGGTCGTAGAGCACTGTCGCCCGACCGGTGGTCTCGGTCAGCCTCGCGACCGGCTCCATGTAGTCGTGGGCTGCCCCGGGGCCTCCGTGGAGGATGACCACGGGAGCCTGCTCGTTGTCGGCCAAATCGCCGGCGACGCGATACCACGTCCACCCCGCGTCCCAGTGCATGACTCCGTCGGACATGGAGTCTCTAGTCCGACCCGAGGATCTTCGCCTTCATGGCCGTGAACTCCGCGTCGGTCAGCGCCCCTTTGTCGTGGAGGTCGGCGAGCTTGGTCAGCTGGTCGACCGTGTCGGGTTGAGGTGCAGCGGCACCGGAGACCACGTTGCCGTCGACGATAACCGTTCCGGGGAGCGCGCCGCTGAGTGCCTGGGCCTTGACCTGTTCGATGTACCCGGCCAGGTTGCCGCTCTTCAGCGCTTCCTGCGCCTGTTCACGCATCGCGGCAGCTCGCTCCGCTTTGTCGTGATCGATCCCCGGCGGGAAGATCTGATCGGACAGGACAGCGATCCTCTCGTGGTCGCTCGGGTCATAGATGACCTTGCACTGCCAGCCGATCATCGGCACCGTCCCCGGGAACGCCTGATGGAAGCTCGTCTCGAACGGTGGCTCTCCGTCGGGCTCGACCCGGACGGTCACCTTCACGTGGTCGGTCACCTTGTACGAAGAGAAGGTGCTGGTCGAGCTCTGCCATTGGTCTGCGGCTTGGACAACGGTCGCCCACGCCACTTTGCCACCGCTCTCCTGCAGCTCCTGGACGAGCTTGTTCTTGTTCCCAAACATCAGTCTGGGCGCATCATCTCACTCTTCCGCATCGGCCGCTCGTCCTCGGCCGCCGCGGTCGCGTCGCCGACCAGGGCATCCAGTCCTCCGATCAGCGCAAGCCAGCCGCCGCAGCCGCCTCCCCCGCGAGACGCGTCATTTCATCCATCGCGTCCTTCCGCCCGTGCGGACCCGGTGCCCCGGAGCAGCCGTTCCGGTGAGGCCGGGAATGCCGAGCGTCAGGCGCCGCGACAGACCAGCAGCGTCTTTCCGATCGTGGCCCGGGCCTCGATCGTCCGATGCGCCTCGGCCGCGCGTGCCAGCGGCACCCTCTGGCCGATCAGTGGGCGGAGCTGGCCGGCGCCGACGGTAGACAGGGCCCGCTCCGTCAGCGCTCGCATCTGGTCCTGGTCGGCGACCGCGCCGCGCACCTGGGTTACATCGCGGTCCTGGAGTTCCTCGTCGGTGACGGTCGCGAAGGCCCCAGATGCCATGCCGAACGTGCACAGGCGGCCGCCCGCTCCGAGCAACGCAAACGCCTCGCGGCCGATCGAGCCGCCGACGCCGTCGAACACGACATCGACCTTCGCGCCGCCGATGGCAGAGGCGACCTCGTCGCCCCACGACTCACCGCGGTAGTCCACCACGATGTCCGCTCCGAGGGATCTGGCCACCCCGAGCTTGCGCCCGCCTCCGACCGCGGCGATGACCAGCCCGCCGGCTCGCTTGGCGAGCTGCACAAGCAGCGATCCGACGCCACCCGCCGCCGCCTCCACGAGCACCGTCTCTCCGGGTACGATTGCCGCCCGATCGATCAGCGCGATCGCGGTCCGGCCATCGGCCAGTATGGCCACCGCATCAGCCCACTCGACCCCATCGGGGATCGGGATGAGCCCGTCGGCGGGGGTCGAGGCCAGTTCTGCGTAGCCGCCGGTTCCGCCCGTGGTCGCGAGCACTCGCGTCCTGATCGGACCGCGGCGTACTCCCGAGCCCAGGGCCGAAACGGTGCCGCCGACGCCGTTGCCTGGAATGGTGGGGAGCTGCGGGAGCATCGTCAGGTCCGAGCGCGGGATCGGCGACGTCGCGGGGCAACAGAACCTCGGGAGGTCCGAACTCCTCGATCACGATCGCCTGCACGTGTGACTGCTCGCTCCGGACACGCAGGGATCGTGCCCGGCAACGTGCCCAACGACAATTGGCAATTGGTCTTAGGTCTTGCTCGTAGTACCCCGGACCGCCCAGGAACGAGCCGTCAGCGAAAAGGAGCCGGCCGGCTCGCCGAGCGCGCGGAAGCACTCCGCGCGGAGCGCTTCGCGGCGGGGGGCATCAAGGGATATGCAGTACTGGCCGCCCACGCCCGCGCCGGTCAGGAACGGCTCCCAGTAGTCGTCGAAGTCGGCGTAGGTGACCTCGACGACAAGCGCCGTCGTATCGATGTCGGACAGTGCGGCCCGCCGCCACAGCTCCCGCAGTGAGTCGGGATCGATGAAAGGCATGGTTCGACCCTCGGCAGGCGCCTCCGGATCGATCGCCGCCGCCGCCTTCCAGAATGTGGTGAGCATTTGCATCTGGCCGGCGTAGTCCCAGGTGCAGGCCGCGATCGTCCCGCCGGGGACGGCGACGCGGCGCATCTCGTCGACGGCGGCATCGGCGTCCTTGACGAAGCTCAGGACGAGCTGAGACACGACCACGTCAAAGGTGTCGTTGGCCCACGGCAGGTCCTCGCTTGGTGCAATGCGCACGTCGGCGCCCGGGACCCGTTCGACGCATGCGCGGGCAAAGCCCGGAGACGGCTCGGCCGCCGCGACGCGCCCCGCGCCGACCCTGGCGGCCAGGTGCGCGGTGAGGGCTGCCGGCCCGCAACCGACGTCGAGTACCTGCTGACCCTGGCGGACTTGCGCGAAGTCCGCCAGCAGTGGCGCGAGGCGGCGCGAATACCGTCCCATGTAGCGGTCATATGCCTTGGGCGGAACGTTGAAGCTCATCGGCGGCCGATCGATCCGAGCAACATGATGACGCCCCAGCCTCGCGGCCGGCGCGCAGTTACGATTTCGGGCGAAATGGCTGATCTGACGTTCGCCTACGACGGCAATTTCCGTTTCGACGTCGACGATCGGGAGTGGACGGCGCTGTTTCACAAACATCACCTTCGCCCGGTCCGGTATGACGACATGGCCGCGCTGACCGAGGCACTCCAGACCAGCGTGCAGACGGTGTCGTATCTACCTGCCGCCAACTACTTCTACGTCCGCGACGACCCGGCGTATGAGCCGATCGCGAGTGCGCTCTACGCCGGCGATGGCTCACCGAACCTCAGCAGCGTGTTGGTGGTCCGTGCCTCGAGCAATGTGGTCGACGTCGACCAGCTGGCGGGCGGGTCACTCGGCTATGCCCATCCGTACTGCACGACGAGCTACTTCGCGCCGGCGCTGGTCCTGAAGGAGCGCGGCCATTCGATCGCCGACTTCTTCCAGGACCTCGTGATCGTGCCACCCTACGAAGGTCAGATTGATGCGGTCGTGGCCGGAGTCGTCGACGCGACGATGGTCCAGGAGGACATCTGGGAAACGGCCCCGAACGCGGGTCTGACCCGGCTGATCGCGCGCAAGGCACACCTCCCGTCTCCGGTGGTGCTCGTGGACGCCGGGGCAGGTGCGGGCCTCAAGCGGGATGTCACTGACGTCGTCCTCTCCCACCGTCCGGATGTCACTCCGAACATCCTGTTCACCGGCTTCGTGCCTTACCGGCGCGGCCAGATCGAGGAATTCTTCGCCGCCAGCGCGAGCGCCCTGGCGGGGGTCAGGCCCACTTCCTCCGGGCGATCGACCTCCGGAAACGCTGTGCACTGACGCGGCCGCCGCCGAGCGGCCGCCGCTACGTCCACGCCACCAGGATCTCGCGCGGGATGCCGCTGAGGCGCTCGGCTCCGCCCGGTCCGATCACGAAGGTGTCGATAAGGACGAGCCCGACGATGCTCTCGTAGTTCGTGACGAGGCCCTCCTCGAATACGTCCTCGGAGTCGGCGTCGTCGACGCCGAACATCCATTCGCCCACCCAGTCGGGCGGGAATGCGACACCCAACTCGTAGCCGCCCAGCCACCCGCGGCGGTCCCATAGACCGCAGTCCTGGTAGTAGGTCCGAAGCTGACGCTGGACATCCGCGACCGCGACGCCCGGCGCCGCGGTGTCCTCGAACAGCTTTGCGCCCCCGGCCAGCCGATCCATCAGCTCGAACGCCGCCTGATCGGGCTCGCCGATCGAGAATGTGCGGGCTGCGTTGGCGTGATAGCGGTGCACCACGCCGCACGGGTCGGCACACACGAGGTCGCCCGCAAGAAGTCGTCGCCGGGAGCTGAGCGCGTGGATGAGATGGCTGGTTCCGGCCCACACGTTCTCCTGGAGCGCGGCCGGCTCCCCCCCGGCGGCGATCATCGCGTGTTCGAGGCCTTCCCAGGCCTCGAGCTCGGTGACGCCGGGCGCGAGCACATCGAGAAGCGCGTTCAGTCCCGCATCGCAAACCTCGGCGGCCCGGCGCATGAGCTCGATCTCGGCCGGGGACTTCAACCGCTGAACCCGTCGTGTCACCAGGCTTGCGTCGATGACCGAGCAGGCGCGGCCCACCAGCGCCGCCTCGACGATCTCGCTCGTCGCCCGGTTGGGCACCGAGCTCCATTTCTCGATCCCCACCGTGCCGCCCAGCCACCCCTCGGCCTGGAGCTCGCCGAGGAAGAAGTCCAGCCACTCCTCCACCGTGCCGGCCGACTTCAGCCGCAGATCGCCGACGACAGACGTGCGCGGGATGAGGTAGCGGTGACGCTCCATGTCGAAGTGGAGCAGCCGGTCATGGTTGACGTGGACCACCGTGCATTGAAATGGTGGCCAGGCGGTCGTGGAGTGACTCTTGTACCAACGCGATTGATAGCCATGTAGCCAGCACATCGCGTTGGGTGCGCTGACCACGAGCACATCGAGCTCGGCCTCCACCATCGCGGACCGCAGCCGGTTCAGCCGGTTGGCGTATTCCTCGGGCGCAAACGCTAGGTCGGCGTTCCGTGAGGCGATCTGCGCCGTCTGGCGATCGAGAAAGGCGATGATCTCGTGGGCATCCATCATGGCTCCTTTCGCATGCGCGCGACCGCTCCACCACTACCCCGACAGCGCCGGCCAGTAAGGGCCTAGGGCGTCACAAGCCCGCGCCAGCGCGGGCTCGAAAACCTCTTCGCGATCCGGAAGGAAGGCCAGGGGATCAGCGAGATCGGTAGCAACCCCGATCGCGCCGGACAACGTCGCGTGAAGGCAGAAGGCCGCGTAGGTGGGAGCGTACCCACCCTCCTGGATGAGCGCGAGCCGCCCGCCGGCGGACTCACTGGCAAGCGAGCGGAGGATCTCACCGAGGGCATGGAAGCCGCTCATGGTGACCGTCTGTCGACCGTCCGGATCGAACTGGCTGGCATCCTGCCCGATCGCCCCGATCACCAGATCGGGCTGGTAGTGACCGACGATCGGCACCACGATCTCGCGCATGGCCCGTTCGTATCCGGCATCGCCGCTGCCGTAGGGAAGCGGCAGGTTCACGTTGAATCCTGCGCCCGCCTCCTCGCCGAGCTCGGCGACGTCGCCCGTCTGCGGGTGAGATGCCCCCCAGGCACCATGATCCATGTGCAGCGAGATCGTCAGGACATCGGACCGGGTCCAGAAACACTCCTGCGTGCCGTTGCCGTGATGAACGTCGATGTCAACGATCGCCACCCGCTCGGCCCCGGACCGAAGCGCGGTCTCGGCGGCCAGGGCGGCGTTGTTGAGGAAGCAGTAGCCATCGGCACGCGCCGGCTGGGCGTGGTGGCCCGGCGGGCGCACAAGCGCATAGGCCGGGGTTGAGGACCGCGCCATTGCTGCCGAAGCGGCCTCCATTGCCGCGCTGGCCGCAGCCACGAGGGCGGGCCACGACCGGGGCCCAAGGACTGTCGTGGCGGTGTAGCGGCGGCCACCAGCTGCCGCTGAGCTGCGGACGTCATCGAGGTACTCCGGCGTGTGGACCATCTGCAGCTCCGCCTCTGGGTGCAGCCGAACGGGTGCCCACTCGAGCGCGCCGGCCAGGGGTCCGCGCTCGAGCATGGCCTTCATGTTCAGGATCCGTCCCGCTGACTCCGGGTGGGGTTCAGGCGAGGCGATCAGCGGGGATTGTGCAGCCTCGAACACACCCTCGCCCGTGTCGTGCAGGAGCACGTCGGGGTGCCAGAACACCGTGAGCATCGCGGCGCTACCCGTCTGATGAGCCAAGCTCGAGTGGGACGTTGATGTAGACGGCTCCGTCCTGCACCTTGACAGGGTAGGTCCTCAGGTTGACCCGAGCCGGGGTGCGCTTGGCCTGCCCGGAGCGGTAGTCGAAGCGTCCGTTGTGCTTCGGGCACTCGATCACATTCCCCATGACCAGGCCCTCGGCCAGCACGGCACGCTCGTGAGTGCACAGGCCGTCGGTGGCATGGAAGGTGTCCTCTGGGCTCCGATAGATCGCGAATATGTGCCCGTCATGGTCGAAGCGGATGACGTCTTCCTCGTCGATTTCATCCGTCGTGCAGACCTCGATCCACGTGTCATCGGTCACTGAGCGCATCCCCCTGGCAATTGGCAGGTCGATCACATCTCCACGACAACCTGGTGCAGCTCGGGCCGGAACGGCCTCGCCGATGGCGGTAGTTTTGGCTCGAGGTGGTACTCGGGATCTCGTGTCTGGCGCAGCAGCGCCGGAAGGATCTCGCGATAGGCCGCCACTGAGCTGCGGCACGGTGTCGGCAGGTCGTCGCGCAATTCGGCGTGGAGCTTCGGCAGCGCATGGTAGGGGACCATCGGAAACATGTGGTGTTCGATGTGGTAGTTCATGTTCCAGTACAGAAACCGCAGCACCGGATTCATGTACACGGTGCGCGAGTTCAGCCGATGGTCGAGCACGTTCTCGGCCAGCCCCGCGTGCTGGGTGAAGGCGAAATAGTGCGCCAGCCAACGACCGTACAGGCTGGGCAATCCGACGTACATGAGCGGTAGCAGGCTGCCGAGATAGATAGCGAGCGCGATCACCGCCATGTAGATGCCGACCCACGCGCGGGCCTCGCGGAAGACCCGGTGGCGCTCGGTGCTGGGAATGAACGTCAGCTCCTCGGCCGTCAGGCGTCCCGACGCGTGGCGAAGGACGCTAAGCGTGACGTCGAGCGCGTCACGAATGCCGAGGACATTCAGAACCAGCCTCAGCACGTCCGGCGGGCGCATCGCGAGGATCTCGCGGTCGCGTCCGACGATGATCGTGTCCGTGTGGTGGCGTGCGTGGCTCCAGCGCCACAGCGTGGGCTCCTTCATGTTCATGAACGAAGCAACCTGGTAGAGAGCGTCGTTGAGCCAGGGCGTGCGAAACGCCGTTCCGTGACCGGACTCGTGCCAGCGTGAATCCGATGACGCTCCGTACAGGACCCCGTAGCAGAGGAAGAAGGGGACGCACATCCAGCTTCCCCAGAACCAGCCGCCGAGGAACCCGAACACGGCCAGCAGCGCGACCCAGACAAGCGTGTCGCGGATCGCCGGGCCGTTGCGGCGTCGCATGAGCGCCTTTATGCGCTTGCGCGGGACCTCCGTGTGGTACCAGTCAGCCGCGGCCAGGCCCTGTTCCACCGCGCGCTGACTGTCGCGTCCAATCAGGCTGTAGTCGCGGCTGGCCGTGGCGGTCACGTCAGGTATCTCCGGGTCGGAGGTAGGATTCACAGGCGGTTGTGGGAACGTTCCCACCAAACTGGCGAGGCTAACCGAACCCCCGGTGAACGTCAACACCGCAAATAGGCCCACGATCAATGATGTTGCGGCGCGTGCCGGCGTATCGAAATCGCTGGTCTCACGAGTTCTGCGTGATTCCCCGCTGGTCAGCGAGGCAAGGCGCGCCGCCGTCCAGCGCGCGATCGCCGAACTCGGCTACCGCCCCAATGCGGCGGCGAGAACGTTGGTCCGAAGGCGATCGGGAGCGATCGCGGTCCTCGTCACCGACCTCCACAACCTGTTCCTACCGGAATTCATGAAGGGCTTGGAGCCGCTCGTGGAGGGCGAGGGATACACCACGATGGTGCTCAGCGGAAAGCGAAGCGAGCAGGCGGAGGAGACGGCGCTGCACCGAGTGCTCGAGCTACGGGTGGACGGGATCGTGTGCGCCACTGCGCGGCTTCGGCGCGCGGCCATCCTCGACGCGGCTCGTTCCAGCGCGCTGGTCAATCTCACGCGGACACCGCAGTTGCCGCGGGTCGACTCGGTGGTCAACGACGACCATGAGGGTGCCAGGCTCGCCATTGAGCACCTGGCGGAGCTCGGGCACCGCCGGATTGCCATGATCGGCGACGGCGACGAGCGTGCCGGCGCCGACCGCATCCGCGGCTACCGCGCTGCGATGCGCGGCCTCGGCCGCGGCTCGGACATCGACATCGCGCCCGGGGGGTTCAGCGAAACCGGGGGATACGGTGGCGCCCGGCAGCTGCTCGAGCGGGCAGCGCCGCGCCCTACGGCCATCTTTGTCGCCAGCGATCTGGCCGCGCTCGGCGTGCTCGATGCGGCCTTCGACCTCGGTATCGATGTTCCGCGTGATCTTTCGGTGGTCGGGTACGACAACACTCCGTTCGCGCGTCTGCGTCATATCTCGCTGTCCACTATCGATCAGGCGGCATCCGATATCGGGGCGATGGCCGGGGACGCTCTGCTCACGCGGATCGAGCAGCCGGGACGACGCGCTCGGCGGCTCGTCGTCCCTCCGACACTGGTGGCGCGGGGCACCAGCGGACCCGCCCCGACCTGAGAGCGAGGTCGAGGGTCGGGCTATCCGTTGTGCCGGAGCAGGAAATCGACCGTGGCGCCATTGAAGGTCTCGGGATCCTCGTGCAGCGCTCCGTGGGAAAGATGATCGAAGACGACCAGCTCGGTGTCGGCGATCCCGCTCGTGAGCGGATCGGCGAAGCGAGTCGACGTGGCCAGGTCGTGGGCCCCGAACGTCACCAGCGTCGGCGCCTGGACCTTCTCCAGGGCCGAGCTGGCGTCATGCGCGAGCACGGCGTCGCTCTGCCACATGAACGCCTCGACCGGCTGGGGTGGGCGGCCGCGAACGAAATCGGCCAGCGCCTGGGCGTAGTCGGGCCGCTCGTCGTACATCTCGGGCGTGAAGCACAGCGGGAAGATCCCCTGGATGACGACGTCGGCGACCGTGGGCAGCGCGCCGGCCAGCGCACGCCACAGCTCGACCACGGTACGTAGGTAGGCGTCGGTTCGGTCCCACGCGCTGTGCAGCGACAGCGACCGCACGCGCTCGGGATGCCTCGCCGCCAGGTGTGTGGCGACCGCGGCACCCAGCGAGACGCCGGCCACGTGCGCGCGCTCGATGCCGATCGCGCCCAGGAATCCGGCGAGTTGATCGGCATACGTCTCGGTCGAATATGGTCCTGGCGGCTTATCGCTTTCTCCGGAACCCGGCAGGTCGACCGAGATGCAGCGGAAGTGCTCGGTGTAGGCCGGGAACTGAAATGCGTAGCAGGCATTATCGGCGGCGAGGTAGGGAAGGAGGACGAGCGGCTCACCCCGCCCAGTTACCTCATAGTTGATGCTGAGCCCATCGACGTCGGCTTGCGGCATGGTCCTCTCCGGAGACGGTAACGCGGTTAGCCCACGCATTGAAGCGCGGATGCAGAGCAGCCCCGTGCAACATCAATCGTCGAGGACGGTCAGGTCGAGTCGCGCCAGTCTCTCGCGGTCGGCGAGGATGTCGAGCTCGACGATCCTGCCGCCTCTGATCGTCATGGCGCCGACGGAGAACGGCTGCCCGTCGCGTGTGGACACGACTCCCGCCGTGCCGTTAACGAGTGCCCGCCGCAGGGTCAGGTCCACGCGTGACCACATGAGGGCATTTCGGGCCACGTTCTCGGCTCCGCGGACCTCGCGCGTGGGGCCTGTCGGCCCGCTGTCAGCCCGGAGCACCACGTCGGGGTCGAGCACCGCGACCAGACGGTCGAAGTCACCATCGCGTGCGGCGGCGAGAAACGCCTCGACGACCTCCCACTGGGCCGTCAGATCGGCGTCCGGGATTGGCGCGTTGCCGCGCACGCGGCGGCGCGCCCGGCTTGCCAGTTGCCGCGCTGCGTCGGGTGAGCGCTCGACGATCGGCGCGATCTCTTCGAACGGCACGGCGAACATGTCGTGGAGGACGAACGCGAGGCGTTCGGGCGGGGTGAGCGTCTCGAGCACGACGATCAGCGCCAACCCGACTGAATCGGCCAGCAGCGCTTCGTGCTCGGGGTCCGTCCCGTCGGCGGGATCGATGATCGGATCGGGCACGTGGACGTCGAGCGGCTGCTCGCGCCGCGTCCGCCGCGCGCGAAGCATGTTCAGCGATACGCGGGCGACGACGGTCGTCAACCAGCCGCCGAGGTTCTCCACCTCGCTCGCGTCGGTTCGGCTGAGTCGCAGCCACGCGTCCTGGACCGCATCGTCCGCTTCGCTCAGTGAGCCGAGCATCCGGTAGGCCACGGCCCGCAGATGGAGTCGGTGCTCCTCGAATCGCTGGGCCAGATATTCCTGTTGATCCACTGTCACGTCCCTCCTCGCGCTCGTGTCATGGAACTAGACCCGCGAGCAGTCGGCGATGTGACAAGTCGACTGCCCGAATACCTCGCTGCGCCGGCCGCGCTGATGAGCCTCAGGTCGTGGAAGTATGGGTGAGCCGAGTCCAGGAGTCGCGCAGCGGCCCGTGACACAGCGCCCCGATTGCGTCATCCTGTCCTGGCGCCGAACGGGAAGGATCGGATCACGTCAATGGTTCCGACGTGGCTGACGGCCGTGGCCTGGGTCTACATCTCCATCTGCTTGGTCTGCGCGGGCGCGATCGCCTACGACATCGTCTTCAACCGCCGGCGCCAGCCGATGGGCGTGATGAATTGGGTGTTCCCGATCACCGCGCTGTACTTCGGACCGTTCGTGCTGTGGCTCTACTGGCGATGGGCCCGGGTGGCTGCGCCACCGGTGACGGCGGCGAGCCACCCTAGCGTCCCGGCGGCCGCGCCGGCCAGCACTCCGCAGATGGCGACCGTCTCAGCGGGGTGTGTCGTCTCCGGGCGCGGCGACGAGCCTGCGCGCGACGAGATGGACCACGGTGGCGAGCATGAACCCGATCAACCGCCCGAGCCGGCAAGGCCGGGGTGGGTGACGATGGCGATCGAGGTGAGCCATTGCGGTTCGGGCTGCACGCTGGGCGACTTCATCTCTGAGTGGATCATCTTCGCCCTGGGGCTCACGATCGCCGGTTACGCGCTGTTCGCCGAATACATCGGCGACTACATCCTCGCCGTCTCGTTCGGCATCGTGTTTCAGTACTTCGCGATCGCGCCGATGCGGGGACTCGGGTTCCGTCTTCGAAGTCGGCCTGTTCGGCTGGATGGCCCTGATGACGTTCATCTTCTTTCCGGCGCCGCATCACCTGATGCCCGATTCGGTCGCCTTCTGGTTTCTCATGCAGATCGGCATGATCAATCGGGTACGCCACCTCCTGGCCGGCCAACGTCTGGCTCGTCAGGCGCGGTATCAAGGTGCCGATGTAGGCGATGGTCGCGTGTGGGTGGCCGTCGGCGCCGGCCGATGCACCCCTGTCCGATCAGTTGACGGGCGCGGCGCTCAGATACAGCGGTGCTTGGGCGGCGATGTCCTGCGGTGCGAGCGCCGATCCCGGGTCTTGCCAGAGAGCCTCGAGCTGGCCGCTGGCCGGGTCGTAGGTCATCCCCGCTGCGGGCTGCATGAACAGCCGATGGGGGACGGTGAACAGTGGTCGCAATCGCACCGGTCCGCCCGTCAGGGTGACCGTGGCGAATAGCCCGGCGGTGCCCTCGTTCCACATCAGCAGGAACTGGCCCGGTCGGCTCGTGCTGTACAGCAACGGCTGAGCGGGCAGTTGCGCGCCCGGGTCGACGGCCTGGCTGATCACGAAAGGCGCTCCGACGGGGCCGTAGCCGTCGAAGGCTAGGCCGATGAGCTGCTTGTACTGCGCTCCGTTCTGCTCGGGGTCAGCGACCTCGAGAACGAGCAGCCGAGTGCCGTGCGGGCCCGGGGCCGCCGCGCTGTCGAGAATCTGATCGAGCGGCTGGGCCGAGTACAGGTACACCTGCGGGCCGGACTGCTCATCGCCCCGATCAACGGGGTACAGCCACACCTGATCGGGGCCCGACACGGTGTCGGGTCCGACGCTGTGCGTGGTCACGATCAGCTGGTAGCCGTCGCGGGACGGCAGCACGCGCACCGTCGGACCGATGAAGCTCCCCGCGGCCGGCAGCCCGATCGCGCTCGTCCGCACCAGCCGGCCGTCGGCGGCGATCTCGCTGATCAGGATTTCGGGCCGGTTTGGGGTCGTGCTGCTGGGGGCCATCCAGGGCCGCACGTTTTCTTCGACGAGGAAATAGCGGTGGCCCGTAGCATCAAAATCCAGATACTGCTCGTCCGGGCCCAGGTCGTTGGCGCGCGAGGTGGTGACCAGGGGCACGGACCCAGCCAGCCTCAGCGTTGGCCGGCCCGTCAGCTGTGTGTTCCACACCCCGACCCCGAGGGTCGCCACGTGCGCCCTGGCCCTGACGCTGCGCCAGGTGATCAGGAGCCGTCCGTCCGGGCCGAGCGCCAGCGCGGGCGTGTCCTTGATCGTGCCGCCGGGGCCTGCCAGCGCGCTCAGCGCGACGCTGCGACGACGAACCAGACGGTCATTATCGACCAGCCCGATGGCCAGTCGGCGCCGGGGGCCGCTGCCCGTCAGCCACCAGCCGATCAGTCCGTTGGGCGCGGCGATCAGCTGCGGGCTGTCCGCCGGTCCGCGGGCGATCAACCTGCCCGCGGGCACTCCACGCTGCACCGATGAGCGGGCCGCTCGCGTCCCGCTCAGGGAGATCAACAGCGGGACCTGAGCGAGCAGAACCGCCAGAAGGAACGCGTACGCGACCGTCAGCCGACGCTTCGGTGCGCTCGGGGCGAACATCTACCGCTGTGCCCGCCAGGCCCGGAAAGCTCGCCGTGATGGCGCGATCGCTCGGGCTTGGGCAGCTCGCGCTTCCATGCTCCCTCTCTCTTACGCTTGGTTCACATCCTACTAACACCAGCAAGGCTCCGATGCTGTAGCGAGGTGGCGTGTTGACGCGCGCGGCGGGGTGGACCTGTCCACAGGCTTACGGCGGACGCTCGCGCTGTCGAGCGCGCATTTGACGCAAGATCTCACCGTAGTCCGCGGGCATATCGGCCGGAACGCGCCACAGGTCGACGGTGCCGAACAGAGAGATCACCCGCACCGAGAGGTCGGGCGAGTGCGCCCGTTCCACGTCCTCGCCCCACTCGCGGCGGTGGCCACGGACTGCCAGCCCGGTCACGGTGACGTTGACGTGCTCGGGCACGTACACGTCTACGTTCCCGAAGGCCACCAGCACGGTTAGCGCGGTTCTGTGTTCGTCGATCTCGGCTTTGCGCAGATCGAGATCGAGGTCGCACAGGGCACCGCCGGCGACCGTCCAGCGTCGCAACCTGACGCGTCCGCGCTTGACCACCTGGCCGAGGAAGGCGCCGGTGAAACGGGTTGCGCGTCGTTCGGACCGGACCGCCGGCCCCTCGTCGCTGCGCTCCAGCCCGACCCTCCTCCAGGGTAAGCCGACCGGCCAGAAGATGATCCTGCAGCGACGCCACCGACCGCTCACGGTCGGCGTCAGAGATGCGCTCCTCCGGATCTCCCATCCGCTGGCTCCTCGCATTCACGCGCCTGACGACAGCGGTGCCGATCGTAGATCAAAGTCGGCGTCCGTTACGCGACCCAACGCCTTGACGGCCCAGGTCCCCGCGGTAGGCTTGCCCGACCGGCAGCTTGCGACCCTGAGGGGAGGTCCACGTGGCCATTTGTCGGCGAATTGGGACCGTCGTGTTGGTTTGCGGTGCCATGCCTCGGTCGTCATTCTGACCGCAGCCGGCGGAGCTGCGGCACGCTCAACCGGCGGCAAGCGAGCTGCTCCTGCTGCTCTCGTCTCCTCTGGCAAGGCTTTCGCGGATTGTCCGAGCGGCTACTTCTGCGACTACATCTACGACAACGGCTACGGGCTCTGCTTCAAGGTCAATCCGTTCCGGGGCTACCCGAGCGACAACTGGTCTCGCTACGGGTGCCGCAACATCGATGGGGCCATCTGGAACAACACGCCGTTCACCTATCGGGTGTTTTTCTCTCCCAACCACGGCGACCCGCATGCGTGCATTCCTCCATGGAGGAAGGTCACAAACCTGTTCAACTACGACTTCAACAGCGGCTCCGGGCCCAACAACCTGGTCATCGGCAACGACATCGCCTCATTCACCTTCAGCCTGTCGTCCTGCACGAACGCGCCCCTGTAGGCCAGCGGTGGCTAGTCGATGGTGATGTGTTCGACCGTCTCGCCGCGGCCGACGAGGACGTCGGCGACCATGGAAGCGGGAAACAGGCCGTGCTCGACGACGCCGGTGGCGGCCGACAGCCACGTGGCCAGCGCCGCGGGATCGTCGAACTCGCTCGTGTAGTCGGCGATCACGCCTCCGTCGGGACTCAGGGGCACGTCACGAATGCGCACCGATCCCAGTCGCGCGAGCGTACCGGCGAGGCCGAACTCGGCCAGCTCGAGAGGAATCGGCGGCGACAGCCGGTCCACCAGCTTGTTGGACGACACGATCGCCACGAAGCGCTTGGTCGCCGCGGCCACCGCCTTCTCGCGCGTGTGTGCTCCGCCGCCCCCCTTCACCAGCCAACCCGATGGCGCGACCTCGTCGGCACCGTCAATCGTGATGTCCAGGTGCGCGGGGGCTTCCAGGCCGGTGAAATCGACCACGTTGAGCCCGAGCCGAGCGGCCTCCTTGGCCGTCACCGGCGAGGTGGCCACGCAGGTCAGCGACAGGCCGCGTGCGGCCAGGGGCTCCAGCAGGTACGCCGCGGTCGAGCCGGTACCGAGCCCGACAGCCATCCCGTCCTCGACCAACTGGGCGGCAGCCTCGGCCGCCACGCGCTTCTCGTGGTCGATCTCGCCTTCTCTCATCGGGTCAGCCGCTGCCGGCACAGATGCGCTGTTTACCGATCCGGGCCTGTCCGCGCAAGCGGCTGAACAGAGTTCCGCTCAACCGCCGGCTGACGGCCCGCGCTGTTGTCATGTCCCGCGGTCTCGCCGCCGTTCCCATGCTGGCGGACGCTCGGGTTCATGTCCCCAATGCTCCCGGCGCCACTCGGCCTTGATGAATCGCTTGGCCTGATCAGCGTCTTCCTCGAACCTTCTCATGGCCCGCACCATTTCACGCTCCTCGGCGGCCATCGCGAGTTCCCTGCCGCGAATGGCTAATTCCTCGCGATTCTCCTCAGCGTGTAGACGTGCCAACTGTTCGCGCTCGGCCATCGGAGAATCGTCACCCTGGACCCCGGATCGCGAATCGGGAAATCTCCGCTGACTTGACGCTGCCATCCACGGATGGCAGGTCCGCTGTTTGCGCGCATGAGCGCCGCCCCAACGCCCGACAGGACGCGCCGGCCGTTGACGCCTAGCAACGCTAGGTATAACCTTTGATGCCAGTGGAGGCCGAGGCACTCAAGGGACACCTGGATGCGCTGATCCTCGCGGTGATAGCCACCAAGCCGATGCACGGGTACGCGGTGATCGAGGAATTGCGGGGTCGGAGCGGGGGCAAGCTGGCGCTCCCGGAGGGAACGGTGTATCCGGCACTGCATCGGCTGGAGCGGAGCGGCCTGCTGTCGAGCACCTGGTCGGACGGCGGCCGCAGGCGGCGCGTGTACTCGCTGACCCGCTCGGGGCGGCGTGAGCTGGGCATACGTCGCGCCCGGTGGCGGGACTTCTCGACCACGGTCGAGGCGGTGCTGGCATGAGCAGGGAGGCGGACGCTGCCGCCGGCTATCTCCAGACGGTGTCCGCCGAACTCACGCAGGTCGGTATCCGGGGTGCCCTGAGACGAAGAATCGTGACCGAGTTCGCCGATCACCTCGAATCCGATCCCCAGGCCGATCTGGGCTCGCCGTACGCATTGGCTCGCCAGTTCGCGGACGATCTCGGCACAGTGCGGGCGCGGACGGCGGCCTTTCGGGCGTTCGCCGCGCTCGCGCTGGCCGGCACGCTGTTCGCGATCACCGTCGCGGCGAGCGCCACCCGAGGTGGTGTCGGCCGGAGCAATCTGTCGACGCCGGTCAGGCTGCTGCTGTCATGCTGCGTCCTGGCAGGACAGGTTTCGTTCGTCGCCGGTGGCCTTGGGCTTCTGCGCGCCTACAGGCTGCGTGGGCAACGCGTCGTGTCCCGAGGGGAGGCGGTCGTACTGATGCGCCGGGCCGGCGTCGGCCTGGCCACGGGGGCGCTGACGATGATCGCGTTGCCGGTGATGGTGCTGGCGGCACCACAACTTCTGACCTCGAGCTGGCACGTGGTTGCGTGGGTTGCGGCGGGCGTCGGGATCGTCGCGATTGCCGCCGTCTCGCCGGCGGTCATCGCCGCCGCCCGGGTACGGCCGGTGGCCGACGATGGCGCCGAAGACCTGTTCAGCGATCTCGGGCCGTTCGTCCCCGCGCCGCTTCGCTCGGCGCCATGGCGTTTCGCCTTCGTGGTCGCGTTCGCGCTGGCGGCGGTGATCACCCTCGCCGGGGTCGGCGCCGATGATCCCTACGACGGGTTGCTCCGCGGGGTTCTCGAGGCCGCGGCGGTCCTGGCCGGCTTCGGTCTCCTTGGCCCGTACCTGGGTCTCAGGTCGGGCTGATCGCGGACCAGCTCAGAGCCAAAGTCACACGGCGCGCAAACGCTCGCGAGCGACGGCTCGGATGCGCTGCTCGACGCTCGGGACTCGGCGAACGAGTTCACCGAATGCGCTGGGTGAGAGCACGATCAGCCGGGTGGGCGAACTGGCCACCACGGTGGCGGTGCGTGCGTAGCCGAACCCGGCGCCCCAGTCGAGCGCCGCCAGCTCGCCGAAGAATTCGCCGGCACCAGCCCTGGCGGCCACGCCCGACTCCGTCCTTACCTCGACGGCTCCTTCGAGGATGGCGTAGAAGTGCCGTGTTCCCTGCCACTGCCGGATCACCGTCTCGCCCGTGGCGACGCGAAGCTCCGAGGCCGAGGCGGTGATCAACTCCAGGTCGTCCGGCTCGAGGTCGGCGAACAGCGGGATCCGGCGGATCGCGGCGGAGTCGAACTCGGCGACATCGGCCCAGCCGCCCAGCAGGTCGGCATGAACATCCTCGTGCGCCGCGCGAGCAACGATCTCGCGACTGGACCGCCTCTCGGCGTGGGCGAACCACTCGAGCACCTCCTTGACATCGGCGGGGCCGGTGGTGTGGTTCATAACGCAGAGGCGAAGAGCGTAGGTTCCATGCAGTCGCGTCGAGGAGACGAGTCCGCGCCCGCTGCGCTCGAAGGCGCCCACCAGCTGCGCGTTGGCCTGCTCGAGCTCGTCTTCGTCGTGGACGCCATCGAAGCGGCGACGAAAGGCGATGATGCCTAGCGAGGCGGGGGACAGGAGCTCGAGTGTCGGCGAGTCGCGCACGATGCGCTCGGCCATCAGGGCAAGATCGATCGCGCGGTCGATCGCGGTCTGGAACGCGTCGCTGCCGAAGTAGTTGAACGACATCCACACCTTGAGCGCGCGAGCCGTCCGCGTGAGCTGGAGGCCGAGATCCGAGAAGTTCACCTCCTCGCTCTTGTAGTCGGCGAGATAGTCGGGATTGATCGTGAAGGCGTCCCGCAACAGGTGCCCCTCGCGGACGAGCAGGCACCCACACTCGATCGGCTGGTAGAGCCACTTGTGTGGATCCAGGGTCACGGAATCGGCCAGCTCGATCCCGGCAAGCTGACGGCGGCCCCGCTCGCTCAGCGCCGCGAATCCGCCGTACGCGGCATCCACGTGCAGCCACAGGCCCTGCTCCCGGCACACCGACGCGAGGTCAGCGAGAGGGTCGACGGCTCCCGTGTTCGTCGCCCCCGCGTTGGCGACGACGATCAGCGGCTGAAGGCCGGACGCCTCGTCGTGTTCGATCGCTCCCTTCAGCGCATCGAGCCGCAGCCGATGTTTGTGGTCGGTGGGGAGGATGCGCACCTGGTCGGGGCGGAATCCGAGCAGGCGAGCGGCGCGCGCCACCGATGAGTGGGTCTGGTCGGCGCAGTAGGCGACGATCCGGTCGGACATCGGGCCGGCGAGCGCCTCGCGGGCGCACGCGAGCGCGGTCATGTTGGCGGCGGAGCCACCGCTGACGAGGATCCCGGCGGCCGAGCTGGGATAGCCGATCCACTCCTTGAACCAGTCCAGGACGGTGAGCTCGAGCTGGCTGGGCCCGGCGGCGGACATCCACGACCCGACGTCGATGTCGAGCGCGCTGGCGATCAGGTCGCCGAGCGCGCCGGCGAAGGTGCTCGACGCCGGGATGAAGGCGAAGTATCCGGGGTGGGCCAGCCGACTCATCGGGGCGAGCACGCCTTCCTCCACATCGCGCAGGACCGCCGGCCACTCGCGGCCAGCGCTCGGCGGTGGATGGCTCAGTCGTTGCCTCAGCTCAGCCGGAACGCCCCGGCGCATCGCGGGGATGGAACGATCGCTCAGCTGATCGACGAGGAGGTCGACCGTGCGATAGCCGATCTCGCGCATCTGGTCCGGTGTCAGTCCGAGTGGATCGCGGTCCAGGTGCAAAGTGGCCGCAACGCTAACACCAACGGAGCAGGAATCCGGGACTACTTTCGGCTCATGGTCAGGAGCGCGGCGCTCGCGGCCGGGAGCTTCACGACGTAGACGCCTCGGCGAGGCGCGAGCGAGCTGGCGTCGGGGTGCCCGCTCAGCAGTCCCGTGGTCGTGGAGGCGCCAAAGCCCTGCCCGCCGAGCGTCACATGTTGATGAGCGAGGAGGCTCGGCGCCTGTAGGCGCTCAACTGTCGCCTGGTCCGTCGCGCTCGGCAGGCGAAGGGCGAGGACTCGGGAGCCCGTCGTGCCCTTGTTGATCAGCAACACCCGAGTGCGACCGTCGGGCGCGCGTGTCGCCCACGCCTCGACGGCACCGTCCGCGCCCCAGCGCGGTGCTGAACGTGAACAGCTGGGCCGACCCGCCGGGGTTGCTGAAGATGTTCACCCCATCGACGCCGACGCGGGCCATTTCGAACAGCGCGTCAACTGCCCACAGGGCGGACACGAAGGCATCGCTGATGCGGTCATCAGCACCGCACGACAGGCTCTTCATCTCATCGATGCGAAGCAGCAGGTCATGCGAATGCGCGAGCTTCACGTAGCGCGCCACGCCATCGGCCAACCCCCGCGTGGCCCGCGGGGCGAGGATGTTTGCGATCGTCGGATAGGTGGGCGAGGACGGCCGCGTGAAGCACTTCAGCAGGGGATAGCGGTGCAGCGTCACGATCGCCAGTCGTGGCTCGGCGGCCACCAGCCGGCCGGTCTTGGGCATCCATTCCCGGCCACCTACGGCCGGCCCGGCGAGGGGAACGCGAGGCAGGGCGGCGCGGATCCTGGCGACGTCATTCAGGTAGTCCGCGTGGTCGTAGGTGTGCGGGCGACCGTAGTACTTGTGGCCCTTGATCACGTACCAGGCCAGGCTTTCATACAGCTCCGGCTCATTGCCGATCTCCAGTGCGGCGATCCGATCGCGCCCGATACCGCTGAGGAAGCGTCGCGCCTCATAGCCCGACAGCCGCCGGTTGTCGGCCTCGAGGTTGATGCCCATGATCAGCCGCGCGGCGAGCGTCTTGGACAGTCCGGCCATCACCGCAAGCCAGGCACGATCGAGGTCGATGCGGACGCCGGCGGGACGGGTCATGCCGGGACCGGATACCAGGACCAATCCGTGGTGTCGCCGCCGATCCGGAGCACGGGCCTCTGCCCAGGGGTGAGGTTGCGGATCAGCTGCTCGAACACGGGATCGACCGCGCTCGGATCCCTGCCTGCGTAGGCGCTGACGGCTGAGTACTCGAGTGACAGGCCGAGAAAGCCCGCCGGGATGGCCCGCGTCCCGCGCCAGGGCCACCCACCCGCAGGACCGTGGCCCGCGCCGGTATCGCCGGGCCAGCGGCGGGTGCGGTGGCGGCGACCGGGGCGGCGGGCCGGTTGGTGTCGGTGGACGTGGCCAGGGCGACCACGGCGACCACCACGGCGATCGCCAGTAACGCGGACGAAATCGACACCAGACTCCAGCCGCGTGGACGGTGCACCCCCGCCAAGCCAGCGCTGCGGAGGAACACGCAGCGCCGCTTTTACCCCCCACTTAGCGCGTGGCACCTACCCTCCACTTAGCGCGCGGCGCCGTGGAGGAGCAGGTCAAGGTAGCCGTCGGCGACCTCCACTGGCGATAGACGGCCGCGGGGTTGATACCAGTGCGGGGTGTAGTTGACCATGCCGAACAGCGCGCCCAGCAGGAGCCGGGTGTCGGTGACCGCCAGTCCGCCGGCGTCGCGCAGCCGTGTGATGACGTCCTCGAGCAGGCGCTCGAACTCCTTGCGGCTGTTGCGCACCCGGCGCCACTGGGCACCGCGCTCGATCGCCTGACGCTCCTGCTGGAAGACGAGCATGTGGTGGCGGTGCTCGATCACGTGGGCCACCCACAACCGCACGAGATCGCGGAGCTGGTCGGCGGCAGCGGCCTCCTCATCCAGCAGCTCGCGTGCGCGTCCCAGGAGCGGCTCCATCAGCTGATCGCAGATGCTGACCAGGAGTTCCTCCTTGCTCCCGATGTAGTGGTAGAGCCCGCCGGCAGCCAGCCCGACAGCCTTCGTGAGGTCCTGGATCGACGTCTGGTCGTAGCCCCGTTCGGCGAAGACCTTGGCCGCTTCGCGTACCACCTGATCGTGCCTGCGCTCGTAGCGATCCCGGAGAGCGGGTCGTGTGGGTATCGGGCCCGGCGGCACGCGAGCATCGTAGCGGTGAAGGCAGCGGGATTCGCCCTTCAGAACTTAGAACGCTCCCTCGGCTTTCGAATGAGCGTTCGGTATTCTTGGCGGGAGCTATGCACTTCGATCTCAGCGACGAGACGCGGCTCCTGCAGAGCACCGTTCGCGAGTTCGCGCAAGGCGAGGTCGCGCCCGTCGCCGAACACCACGATCGGACCAAGGAGTTCCCCTACGACATCGTCGCGAAGATGGGTGAGCTCGGGTGGATGGGGATACCGTTCCCCGAGGAGGTCGGCGGCGCGGGTGGCTCCACGCTGCAGTACGCGATCGCGGTCGAGGAGCTGACGCGGGTGGACTCGAGTGTGGCCATCACGCTCTGCGCGCACACCTCGCTGGGTACGCAACCCATCTACCTGTTCGGGTCCGAGGAGCAGAAGCAGCGCTACCTGCCCGATCTGTGCGCGGGTCGCAAGCTCGGTGCGTTCGGTCTGACCGAGCCCGAAGCCGGCAGCGACGCCGGCAACACGCGCACGCGGGCCGTTCTCGACGAGTCCGGGTGGGCGATCAGCGGCGCCAAGCAGTTCATCACCAACGCCGGCACACACATCTCCGGCCACGTGGCGATCACAGCGCGCACCGGCGAGAACGAGATCTCCAACCTGATCGTCGAAAACGGGACACCGGGCTACGAGCCCGGCGAGCCGTACCGGAAGATGGGTTGGAACGCCTCGGATACCCGGCCGCTCACCTTTCAGGATTGCCGCGTTCCCGAGGAGCATCTGCTCGGCGTCCGGGGCGCGGGTTTCAAGCAGTTCCTGCATGTGCTCGACATCGGTCGCATCGGCGTCGCTGCGATGGGCGTTGGTCTGGCCCAGGGCGCGCTCGACCAGGCTCTCGGCTACGCGCGCGAGCGACAGGCATTCGGCCAGCCGATATCGAGGTTCCAGGCCATTCAGATCAAGCTGGCCGATATGGCCACCGAGATCGAGGCGGCGCGGCTGCTCACCTACAAGGCCGCTTGGCTCAAGGATGAAGCAAAGCCGTTCTCACTGACCGCGGCTCAGGCCAAGCTCAAGACCGGCCGACTGGCCGTCCGCGCCACCGAAGAAGCGGTCCAGATCCACGGCGGTTACGGTTACATCGAGGAGTATCCGGTCTGTCGCTTCTACCGCGACGCCAAGATCCTCACCATCGGCGAGGGCACCGACGAGATCCAGCAACTCGTGATCGCGCGAGCCCTGGCCGCCTGACCACGCTGGGCCTAAGATCCGCTTCATCACCCACGAGAGGAGCGCTGAAGTCATCACGATGCAGTCGGGTGGGTTGGTCACAAAGCTGAGTCCCCGATCGGTGCCCGACACGGTCGCGCGCCTGTCTGAGCTCATCGAGTCGAAGGGCCTGAAGTTGTTCGCGGTAGTCGATCACAGCGGCGCAGCGGCAGCCAACGGGCTCGAGCTGCGCGACACGAAGGTGGTCATCTTCGGAAGCCCCAAGGCTGGAACGCCGGTCATGCAGGCGGCGCCGCTGGCGGCACTGGATCTGCCCCTCAAGGTCCTGGTCTTCGATGACGACGGCCAAACCAAGGTCGTCTACACCTCGCCCAGCGAACTCGCTGCCCGCTACGGATTCGGCGACGAGCTGGCGGAGCGACTGGCCGGGATCCATGCCCTCGCGGACGCAACCGTCCAAGAGTGACGACACCGCGATGGCCCCGGAGACCCGCCCGGAGCCCAAGCTCGATGAAATTCGGCAGCGGCCGCCGGACGTGGCGCCGGGGGAGGAGGTCGAACCCGATCCCAGGCTGACGTTCGCCAACGAGCGGACGTTGCTGGCCTGGAAACCGGAGCGCGCTGGCGCTCGTCGCCGGCGGCCTGGCCGCCGCCCCAGTACCTGAAGGTCGGCTCCGACGCGACGCGGCTCTTCGTATGCCTCGTGCTGGTCGTGCTCGGCACGATCGCGTCGTTCGGAAGCTACCGGCTGTGGCGCCGGAATGAGCAGGCGCTCCGGCGCGGGGAGCCGATGCCGCGGTCGGCGCTGCCCCATGTTCTCGTCTACGGGATCCTGGTCTTCGCGGTTGCCGCCTGCGCCATCGTGATCATCCATCTGGCCTAGCGGCGCATGCGCGTGAGTGCGACCGGACAGTTGCGCCATCGCCCTGTCGATTTCACTGACCCCGAATCCCCACCCCGGGATTACGACTGATGGGAACGTGACACGACCCGCGCCGCGCACCAACCTCGTGCACATAAGCCCCTCCCACGGGCTTATGTGGCCAAGGTGCGGGCGTGTCGGGAGGCTTGCCACGTTTTGCACGCGTCAATCAGCCGCGGAACTCAGCACGTCGCGGAGCTGCCGGCGAGAGGACACGCTGAGCTTGCGAAAGGCGCGCCCCAGGTGCGTTTCGACGGTCTTCTCGGTGACGAACAGCGTCTGCGCAATCTCGCGGTTCGTCCCGCCGGCGGCGGCGAGCTCGACGACCCGCCGCTCGCTCGGCGTCAGCGAGTCAGTCCCGGTGTGATCGGTGGTTCGTGGCCGCACTCCGATCGCCGCGAGCTCGTCTCGTGCTCGGGCCTCCAGAGTCACGGCACCGCACCGGGCCGCCAGCGCGAGGCCATCGAGCAGTGGCTCGCGGGCGAGCGCCCGCTGCCCCGCGGCGCGACGCGCCGCGCCGAGGTCGACCAGGACACGCGCATGCTCGAGACGGGCTGAGGATGGAGCCAGAATCGCGAGCGCAGCCTCAAGTCGAGGCAACCGTTCCTCCGCCGGGCCGACGAGGGCGTGGGCGCGCAGTGCGATCCCGAGCGCGCGGGGCGCGCCAAATGTCTGGGCGCGCTGAACCTCGTCGGCAACCAGCTCCCGAGCCTCGTCCTGGCGCCCAAGTTCGGCGAGGGATAGGGCTGCCGCTGAGCGCCATGGCATGACCGCCGGGTTCTCTCCGCCGAAGGTCGGATGTTCAAAGGCGCATCCGCGGAGCTCGTCGATCGCTGCCTCATGGTTGCCCGCGGCGGCGCGGAGCACGCCGGATACGTAACGCATCTGGGAGCTGGGCAGAAACTCGCTATCGACACGGACGCCGGTCCGGTCGACGAGGCGGCGAAGCGCCTCGGGGGGCACGCCGCGATCGAGGCCGACCAGCACGGCCGCCTCGACCGCCAGAACGAGAAACTTGGCGCCGAGCAGATCCGGGGCCAGGTCGATCGCCGCCTGGGCGTCTGCGTCGCCGGCAATCAGATCACCGCGGCGCCGGGCAATTCCGGCCCGCAGCGCCGACATCGTGACAACCGTCAGTGCTGCTCCGCGGCGCCGGGCGGGGGCCAGGATCTCGTCAATGCTCTGCAACGCAGCGTCGAACTCGTCAGCCGCGATGAGCGCGGCCAGCGCCAGGATCACCCAGGTCTCGCCCCGGTGGGGCTGGAGCGGGAGATCGGCGGCCAGCGCACGGTTAGCCAGGTCCGCCGCCCTGGCGGCGGAGCGCAGGTACATCACCTCATCCATCGCCAGGGTGGCCAGCGTCGTCGCTTCGAGCGGGCTGGTGGCCGGTCCGCCCGAGTCTCGCAGGTTGGCAATCGTTGCCTCGGCGGCACGCCGGGCGGACGCTGATGTGTAGCTGGCGCCCAGAATCGCGACCTCCACCTGCTCGTGTACCCGTTGCCCGGCGGGGAGGCGATCCTGCGCGCGGCGAAGGATCGCTGCTCCTTCAGCAGCGCGGCCGGCGAAGGCCAGCATGCCGCTGAGCTCGATCGCCGCCGCTCCGATCGCCGCTGGATCCTCGCCCCGCTCGATGATCTCCGACAGCGGCGCGACCGCGTCGGGCGCGCCGGCCCGAGCCAGCGCCTGGCCCAACTCGAGCAGGACCGCGGCGCGATCCCCGTCGGCCGGAGGCTCCTGAAGGGCCCGCGAGAGCAGTGCGGCCGCGCCCGCGGCGTCGCCCAGGCCGAGCGCGTCGTGGGCTGCCTCGCGCAGCAGGGTCACGGTTTCGGGATCCGCAGCCGGGTCGGTGTGCATCACCTGGGCCGCGAGCTGACCGGCGCTGGCGCCGCGCTCGCGCAAGGTCGTCACCGCCGCGTGGTGGAGCCGCTCGCGCTCAGGCGGCGAGAGGTCGCCGTAGATCGCCGTGCGGAGGATCGGATGCGTGAACCGGACCGTGCTGCCGGCCTCAACGACCCCAGCCGCCACGAGCTCGACGATGGCCGTCTCGAGGTCGCTGCCCGAGAGCCCGGCCAGCGACGCAGCGTCGCCCGCGCGGGCGCCGTCGCCCAGCGCGCTGAGTGCACGGGCGAGTCGCGCAGCAGCCGGCGTGAGCCGCGCCAGACGCAGCAGCACCGCGTTGGCGACGCCACGCGGCACGATCGCACCGACCTCGACCGCGGCCGCCGCGATGGGACCGAGCCCGCGGGCCGCCGCCTCGCTCAGCAGCTCGCCGATCAGAAATGGATTGCCGCCCGTCACCTCCAGGCACGCGCCCACGAAACGCTCATCGGGTTGAGAGCCCAGCCGCGCGGCGATCAGGCTAGACAGGGCCGACCGTGACAGGGGCGACGGACGCAGCACCTCCGCGGTTGGATCGGCCAACAGCTCCGCCGCCTCAGGCGTCAAGGCGGGATCGAGCGGCCGAGTCGCGATGAACAACGCGAGCGGCTGTCCCTCCAGGCGCCGGGCGATGAAGCCGAGTGCTCTCACGGACAGGGCATCGCACCACTGAAGGTCGTCGACGACGAGAGCGAGCGGCGCGTCGGTGGACACATTCGAGGCCAGCCAGTACAGCCCGTGTTGCCACGCGTAGCCAGGATCGGTCGCCGACACGCCAGATGCCGGGCTGTCGCCAGTCAAGGCAGGCGCTGTGGTGAGCACCTCGGCGGCAAGCGCCGCTGCGCCCGCCAGCCAGCGATCTCGTTGTCCGACGTCGGCCTCCAGCAGTGGGCGCTCGAACAGCTGGCGCATGACGCCGAACGGGAACGCCTGCTCGAGCTCGGTGCCGCGAGCGCTGAGCACGCGTACACCGGGGCCGGCGGCCCGCTCCCGGGCTTCCTCGAGCAATCGCGACTTTCCCAGCCCCGCGGCACCCTCGATTATCACCGCCCCCCCGGCTCGCCTGGCCACGGCCCGCACCGCGCCGTGTATGCGGTCGATCTCGTGGTTGCGCTCGAGCAGCTCGGCCGACCGGACGGCGGCGGACTGGTCCATACGCCGATCGTATGCCCGGCGGCCAATGTTCGGGGACTGATATCAGGGGATCTGCCCGATGCGCCACGCGCCAGGGGGGTGGACGATGGGCGCTGCGAACAACCATCCCGACAAGGAGGACAGCATGGTGCTCATCGAGGTCAAGGTCATCGAGGGTGTGTTCACGGCGCTCCAGAAGCAGGAGATCATCGAGCGTCTCACGGCCGCGATGCTCGAAATCCAGGGCGAGAGCCTCCGGAGCGTGACCTGGTGCGTGGTGGAGGAGATCCACAGCGGGGATTCGGGAATCGGCGGCCGGAGCCACACCGCCGATGACGTGAGAGCACTGGCGCGCGGGGAGGTGGCGACGAGTTATGGGCCCCACGCTTGAACAGGCCCCACACACACGCCGCTCCTCGCCTCAGGCCGCCCACGGTTGGCCGTCGGTGGGCGGGCCGCGGGTGCTCGATCCGGATCGTCTCTGGGAGCACGTCGACGCGCTGTTCCGGGCTGCCTGGGCGCTGTGCGGGTCGCGCCACGACGCCGAGGACCTCGTGCAGGAGACTTTAGTCAAGGTCCTCAAGCGTCCGCGAATGTTGCGCGACGGCAACGAGCTGGGCTACCTGCTGCGCGCGCTGCGCAACACACAGGCAAGTCGCTACCGCACAGCGTTGCGTCGGCCGGTGACCCGATCCCTCCTCGAGGACGATCTGCCTGCCCCGGATGAGGACCGCGCCACCGCGCACGAGATCATGGCGGCCGTCGCCGGCATCCGGGATCCGTACCGCGACGCCGTGATCGCTGTCGATCTGGTCGGCTTGTCCTACCGCGAGGCGGCCATCTCGTTGCGGGTTCCCCTGGCCACGCTCACGACCCGGCTACACCGCGGTCGCCGGCTCGCCGCGTGCGAGCTGCTCGGCCGGCCCGCCACCGCGGGCTGAGCCTCGGGGTCGCGGCGCTGCCCCGACACGACCATGATAGTAAGTGTATACTTACCGTAAGTAATGGCTTACCAACTGGATGGACTGGCGGCACTGGGCGATCCGACCCGGCGAGCGATCTTTGAGCGACTCGCGGGGCGGCCCCGTGCTGTCGGCGAGTTGGCGGCGGACCTGCCCGTGAGCCGGCCCGCGGTGTCCCAGCACCTCAAGGTGCTCAAGGACGCTGGGCTGGTGATCGACCGCGCCGCCGGGACGCGGCGCATCTACCAGCTCGATCCGACCGGGATCGAGGCGCTGAGGGCCTACCTCGACCAGTTCTGGAGCCGCAGTCTGGCGGCCTTCAAGGCGGCCGCCGAACAATCCGACCAGGAGGGCAGATGAACACGCAGGTCACAGACACGTCCGTGCGGACTGCGATCACCGTGGAGGCGCCGATCGAGCGCGCGTTCACGGTGTTCACCGAGGGCATCGGTACCTGGTGGCCGCCCGACCACCACATCCTCGACGGCCAGCTGGCTGAGATGGTGTTCGAGCCCCACGTCGGCGGCCACATAATCGACCGTGCCGACGACGGCACAGAGTGCCGGTGGTCGCGGGTGCTGGCCTACGAACCACCCAACCGGGTGGTGTTCAGCTGGGACATCAACCTGGACTGGAAGCTCGAGACGGATCCTGAGAAGACGAGCGACATAGAGGTGCGTTTCATGGCCGAAGGTCCCGATCGCACGCGGGTCGAGCTCGCGCACCGCAACATCGACCGGCACGGTGACGGCTGGGAAAGGATGCGCGATGCCGTGGGCTCACCCAATGGCTGGAGCCTGGAGCGCTTCGCCGAGGTCGCCAAGGCGAGTTGAGCCGATCAACGAGTGCGGAGATCGCTGGAGGCCGGGAGCTCGGCCAGTTTCCGCTCCAGCAGCCTCCGTTCGCTGTCGTCGTGAATCAGCGCGAGGGCTTGGGCGTAGGCATCATGGGCCTCGTCCCCGCGGCCCAGCCGCCGCAGCAGCTCACCGCGAGTCGCGTGCAGGTAGTGAAAGTCCTTGAGGGGGAGACCGTCGACAATCTCCAGCCCGACCTCGGCACCCTCGCTCTCGGCTAGTGCGATCGCGCGATTCAGCTCGACCACCGGTGACCCGGTGAGTCGCGCAAGCTCGCCGTATAGAGCGGCGATCTGGGGCCAGTCCCGGGGATCGTCCGCGTGCAGCGAGGCAATGGCCGCCTGCACGACATACGGACCGCGGCCGCGTAGGGCCAGCGCTCGATCCAGCGAGGCTCGCCCGGCGGCGATCTGGGCCGTGTTCCACAGCGTGCGGTCCTGCTCGGCGAGCAGAACCAACTCCCCGTCGCGGAATCGCGCTTCCCGCCGCGAGTCGTGCAGCCGCATCAGCGCTAACAGCCCATGCGCCTCGGGCTCGTCGGGCATCAGCTCCACCATGGCCTGGCCGAGCCGGAGCGCCTCGCCGGCGAGATCGCTGCGGCCGCCGTAGCCCTCGTTGAAGATCAGATAGAGCACCGCCAGCACCGCGGCCAGGCGATCGGGGAGCAGGTGCTCGGCCGGGACCCGGAACGGGATGGCGGCCGATTTGATCTTGCGCTTGGCTCGGACCAGCCGCTGCGCCATCGTTGCCTCGCTGACCAGGAACGCCCGCGCGATTTCGTCCGTGTTGAGGCCGCCCAGCGTCCGCAGGGTGAGCGCGACCTGAGCGTCGGTCGACAGCGCCGGGTGGCAGCAGGTGAAGATCAGCTCGAGCCGCTCGTCGGGATAGGTCATCTCATCCACCTCGTCGTCCTCGGCGGCCTCGCGCACGTCGAGCAGGGGGAGCTTCTCGGCCAGCGTCCGGTTGCGACGGATCCGGTTGATCGCGCGGTTGCGCGCGGTGGTGATCAGCCAGGCGGCGGGGTTTGCCGGGGTTCCGTCGCGCGGCCACCGCTCAGCGGCGATCGCAAACGCCTCCTGCGCGGCTTCCTCGGCGAGCTCGAAGTCGCCGAGGAAGCCAATCAGAGCGGCAAGGACACGCCCCCACTGCTCGCGGAAGACCTGGTCTAGGACTGCGACCACCCCCCGATCGGGCGCACCTCGATCGCGCCGCCCATCCGCGCTGCTGGGATGCGGGCGGCCAGCTCGATGGCCGCATCGAGATCGTCGGCCTCGTAGAACAGGTAGCCGCCGAGGGCTTCCTTCATCTCCACAAACGGTCCGTCGGTCGTCAGCGTCCTGCCATCCTCGACACGCACGGTGGTCGCTGTCTCCGGCGGCTGCATCTGCTCTCCCGAGGTGACACCCGGCATCTGGGTGACGGCCTGGTAGTCGCGATACACCGCCTGCTGCTCCTCCGGGGAGAGACGGCCCCACGCCTCGGGGTCATATGGAGTTGGCGTGTCGCCCTGATGGATCAACAGCATGTACTTCATTTGAGTTCCTCCTGATCGGATGTTCGCGTCGAAGACAAACGAGCGGCGCGAAAATCGACAGCTCAGGTTTTCTCTTGGGTCTGAGCCACCGCCGAGCGCGCTTCGAGCTCGTACGGGTTCTCCCAGTACCCCGAGTGCTCGCCCCAGAACGTCGAGGGCCTGACGTACGAGAGCCAAAGGCGAACCCACTGATGCTGGCCCTGCCAGACATGGACGAGCTCGTGCGCGATCAGGTCGGGGTCCACCTGTTCCAGCGGCCGGCGGAGCAGGATCGTGCTCCAGACCGTGTAGCCATCGAAGCGCCGGAACCATGGGAGGTGGAACAGCCATCGTGTGGTCAGGATTCGCACCCGGCGCGGATTGATCGGCCGAGGGTAGAGCGCGAGCGGCTCGAGCCGGCGCCGTGCCCGCTCGATTGCGGCGCGCTCCTCGGCGCTGGCGCGGGCGACGCTCACTCCACCACCACCTCGGCGCCACGATCGGGCACGACCACGAGCATGCTGCGCCGGGCCCGCTCGCTCTCCGCACGCACGGGCCGTATCGGCAGCTCGCAGGCCACCCGGAGCACCTCACGCATCTCCATCTCCGCGAAGGGCGCGCCGGCACACCGTCGCACGCCACCGCCGAACGGAATCCACGTCATCGCGTTCGGCGCCGGGCCCTCGAGCCAGCGCTCGGGACGGAACGCGCCCGCCTGCGGCCACAGGTCCTCGCGCCGCATGGCCAGCCACAGGCAGGCGGCGACCTGGACGCCGGGGGGCAGCATCCAGCCGCCGACGCGAGCCGGCTCCACCAGCAGCCGCGGGGCGATGGTCAGCGCCGGCCGCGCCCGCAGGACCTCCTTGACCACCGCATCGAGGTACTCGGGTTCGCCCTCTCGCAGGCGAGCAACGACCGCCGGATGGCGGGCCAACCGCTCGAACGCCCAGGCCAGCGATGCGGCCGAGCTGTCGTGGCCGCCCACCAGGAGGGCAACGAGTTCGTCCCGCACGTGCTGATCGGACGGCGCCCTGCCGTGCTCATCGCGCTGCTCGAGCAGTACGTCGAGCATCGAGTCGCCGCGGGGTTCGGCCCGGCGCTCGGCGAGCAGATCGAACAGGAAGGCGTCGAAGCGCTCGACCGCGACGCGAAAGCGCCCCCACGGGCTGTGCGGCCCGAGGTCACGGCGGACGACGGCCATGGCCAGCATCTGAGGCAGCGAGCGCACGACCCCCAGGCCGTCGTCGATGGCCGTCCTCAACCGAGCTGCTTCGTGTTCGTCGCGAGCGCCGAATACCACTCGCAGGATCACCTCGAGCGTGAGCTCCCGCATCCGCTCCAGCGCGCGTACCGGGCCGTACCACGTGCTCAGCTCCGCCCTGGCGAGCTCGGCGATCATCGGCGCGAACGCACGCATCCGCTCGCCGTGGAACGGTCCCTGAAGCAGGCGTCGCTCGCGTATGTGTTCATCTCCGTCGAGGAGCAGAATCGAATGCGGTCCCGCGAATGGGCGCAGGAATTCCCAGCTCTGCCCCGCCGGCGCGATCGCCGGGTCGAGACGGAATATGTCCCGCACCGCGTCGGGATCGGAGAACAGAACCATCGGCTCCTCGGTCCAGTAGGTGCGAATCGTGACCGGGTCGCCGAAGTGGCCGTACACGCGCTGCATGAACGCGCCCGGCCGCGTCATCCAGCCGAGCGTCTGCCAGAGCGCCGGTGCGCGTGGACCGGGCGGCAGGTCCACCGTGCTCAGCGCCTTTGCGCCGCTCGGACCGCGCCGGCCTGTGCGCTGTCCATCCAGATCTCCCACCGTCCCGAAACCGAGTCTCGGGCGTCGAGCAGCCGGTACGGCCGGCGGCCGGCGAATTCCATCTGGCGCAGGTGGAAGACGCCACCGAGCACCGATGCGATCCGCCGTCGTGGCCAATCGATGGCGTCCTCGACGTCGGGAAACGGGCGGGGGCGGTCGGGGGCGGCGGCCAGGCCGCGCAGTAGCTCACGCATCAGGTCGCTGCAGCGGTCGTAGAAGCGAGCGATTTCCCCTGCATTGCTCATCGCGTTGCTGGGCGCGTGCTGGGTTCCCGGGCCGAATTTCGCAGAGAGCGGCACGGCGTCACGATAGAACAGGTGTGGTGAGCAAGAGCCCCGACGTCGATCTCGAGGTGGATGGCAAGACGGTCCGGATCTCAAATCCCGACCGCGTGTATTTCTCAGCGCGGGGCGAGACCAAGCTCGACCTGGCTCGCTACTACATGAGCGTCGGCGACGGGATCGTCCGCGCCCTGCGCGAACGACCATGCATGCTCCATCGCTTCCCGCGCGGCGTCGACGACAAGAAGGTGCATTAGAAGCGCCTCCCCAGCGGAGCGCCGGATTGGATCGACACCGTTCGGGTCGACTTCCCGTCGGGTCGCCACGCCGACGAGCTGTGTGTCACCAACCTGGCCAGCGTGGTCTGGGCGGTGCAGATGTCGACCGTTGAGTTCCATCCGTGGAACTCCCGCCGCGCCGATGTCGAGCGGCCCGACGAGTGGCGGATCGACCTCGACCCGATGCCGGAATGCGACCTCGAGCGTGTCCGTCGCGTCGCCGCGGTGGCGCACGAGGTGCTGACCGAACTGGGTGCCCGCGGCTGGCCGAAGACCTCGGGCGCATCCGGGCTGCACATCTACGTGCGCATCGAGCCGAGGTGGGGCTTCGGCGACGTCCGCCGCGCCGCGCTGGCCTTTGCCCGCGAGGTGGAGCGGCGCATTCCTCAGTACGCCACCACCACTTGGTGGCGCAAGGACCGGGACCCCGCCAAGGTGTTCGTGGACTACAACCAAAACGCCCGCGACCATACGATCGCCAGCGCCTACTCGGTCCGCGGCGTTACCGAGGCGACCGTGTCGACGCCCGTGAGCTGGGAGGAGATCGAGGCGGTGTCGCCCCGGGACTTCACGATCGCCACCGTGCCTGAGCGCTTCGCCAGGCTCGGGGACCTGCACGCCGGCATCGACGACGCCGTCTACTCGCTCAGCGAGCTGCTCGAGTGGGCCGATCGCGACGCGCGCCACGGCGCGGAGGATCCTGCCGACGAAGGCCATCGCGGCTAATCTGGCCGCATGGAGACCGAGTCCCAGCTCGCCCGCGGTGAGATCCCGGCCCTCGACCGGGCCACGATTCATCCGTACGAGAACGCGGTCCCCGGGCCGGTCTACTACCAGCGCATGGCTCATCCGGTCGGGCTCGAGGCCGAGCGCGTGCTGGGCGAGCTCGAGGGCGGCTCGACGCTGCTGTTCTCCTCCGGCGCCGGCGCCACCACGGCCGTGGCCCTGGCTTTGCTCGCGCCGGGTGCCACGATGGCGGTAGCCGAGGGTGGCTACTACGGCACCGTCGGGCTCCTGGAGGGTGAGCTCAGCCGCTGGGGCCTGGGCGTGGTCACGTTCGACCAGACCGCTCCGCCACCGCCGGCCGACCTGGTCTGGTTGGAGCCGTGCGCCAACCCGCTGATGAGCTTCCCCGACCTCGAGACATCGATCGCCCACGCGCACGACGCCGGCGCCAGGGTCCTCGTCGACAACACGGTGCTGAGCCCCGTCTTCCTCCGCCCGCTTGCCTACGGCGCTGACTTCGTCCTCCACAGCGCGACGAAGATCCTGGCCGGCCACCACGACGCGCTGCTCGGAGTGGTCACGTGCGCGCGTTCGGAGGACTTCGACCGGCTCAGGGCGTTTCGCACCGCCTCGGGGATCGTTGCCGGGCCCGACGCGGTGTGGCTGATGCTGCGGGGGCTGAAAACGCTGCCACTGCGGGCCGAGCGCCAGTCCGCGACCGCGCTCGAGCTCGCGCGCCGGCTGACCGAGCACCCGGCCGTTCGGCGCGTTCGTTACCCCGGCCTCGACGACCCGGTGGCGGCTCGATACGTGAGCGCATTCGGCCCGCTGCTCTCGTTCGACGTCGACGGCGCCGAGCGCGCGGCGGGCCTCGAGCGTTCGCTGAAGCTCATCGAGAACGCCACCAGTCTCGGCGGCGTCGCCTCAACGCTCGAAGCGCGGGCCCGATGGGAGGGCGATCGTGTCCCGCCGGGCCTGCTGCGCCTGAGCGTCGGGCTCGAGCACATCGAGGACCTTTGGGCCGACCTGGTCCAGGCCCTGGAAGCCTGAGCTCAGTCCTTGCCGCGCAGCGCAGCGCTGCGGCGCATCAGGTCGGTCAGTCCGGTCAGCGGCGCCGCGCGCTCGACCAGCCTCGGCGCCAGCTGACCCAGCGCCAGCAGCGGTCGGATCGGGACGCCCGACTCGATCACCTCGGGTCGATCATCGCGGATCGCTGTCACGACCCTTTCGGCGACCCGCGCTGTGGTGGTGGTCCCCATCAACCGGTTGGACACGAGGCCCTGCTCGATCCCCCGCTCGTACATCCCATCGCCGGCCACGAACCCGGGACAGACGACGGAGAATCCAACCGGGCCGCGCCGATACTCGCCCCGCAGCGACTGCGCGAGTCCGATCAACCCGGCCTTGGTGGCCGCGTACGGCGCCTGATAGGGAGGGCCGAACTTCCCCCCGACCGAGGAGATGAACACCACGTGGCCGCGCCCGCGGCTGAGCATGCCCGGGAGCGCTGCATGGGTGAGCAGCATCGCGGCGGTCAGGTTCAGGTTCACGATCGAGGTCAGCTCCGCGACCGTGTACTTCGAATATGACGACGCGATCTCGATCCCAGCGTTGTTCACCAGCACATCGATCGGTCCCAGGACAGGCTCAGCCTGTTCGATCAGCGACTCGGCCTGGCCAAGGTCGGACAGGTCGGCCGGCACCGCCGCCGCGCGTACGCCACCGCGCTGGATCTCCTCCACGAGCGCGGCCAACGCGTCCTCGCGCCGACCCGAGACGACCACGTGCACGCCCTCGGCGGCCAGGGCCCGCGCCAGATGCCCCCCGATCCCACCCGAGGCACCGGTGACGAGTGCTGTCGCTCCGCGAAGTTGCTTCATTGTTGGGCACCGTCAGCCTAGCGGCGCGGTAGCTCCTTGTGGAACTGGAGCAGCCGCCCGACCGGTTCAAAGCCGATGCGGGCGTAGAGCTCCTTGGGCCAGTCATCGTCGTCGGCCATGATGAAGATCAGCTCAGGTGCGTCGGCCTTGGCCACTGCCACCGCGTGCGTGACCAGCGTCCGGGCGTAGCCGCGCCCACGCGCCTCGGGGATCGTGTAGACGTCCTCGATCTGGGCCACGTTCCCCTCGGTTCTCAGCTTGGTCATCGCGGCGGCGGACCCCTTCTCGTCCAGAATCGCGAAGCCGCGGTCCCTGCGGGCGTGGGTCTCGCGGGCAAAGAAGTCGAGCAGCTGGCGCATCGTCTCGGGCTTCGTGTCCGGGTGATCCTCGAGCGTCCAGCGGGTCATCAGCAGCTCCAACGACGGGTCCTCGAGCTCAACCACCGCGCTCGTGTCGATCACGCGATCGGGCTCGCGCGCGAGGACCATCAGCACCTCACGGTCCGCCTTCCAGCCGGCCGTCGTGAACGCTGGCTCCAGCTCGCGCTGGGCTCCGGCGTCCTCGACGACGACATGCCGGTAGGGCAGATACCCAAGCTCCTTCTCGGCCAGCTCGAGCACCTCGCCAAACGACACCCGCCGGCTCAGGCGGAGATGGTTCAGGCCCCAGGCCGCCGCCAGCGACGGCGTCTTGACCACCCAACCGCTCGAGATCGGCTGCACCTCATCGGCCGAGAGCTCGGTTGTCCGACGCATGAAGCGGAGCGTCGATTCGAAGTGTCGGGCGTTGTCTCGCACGCCGTCCATAGTGTGGCGCGCGAGGCCCGTAGCACCAGCGACGAGCGCACGACACTAGCCTTTATGTAACTCGTAGGTTCCACCTGATTACTTATCGGTGCGGCTGCGACCGCTCACGCGTGGGCGTGGCTTTTCTACCGTTTCGGCCGCAGCCTGCGGCAAGCTTTTCTTCCCGTGCCAGAACAGACGCTCCCAGCCCCACCACTCCAGCGCCGCGCGACCCGGCGCCCGGCCGGCGAGTCGCGCCATGGCGCGGTGCTCGAATTGGTCCGCCGTTACCCGTGGCCGATCGGCGCCGCGGCCCTGCTCGTGCTGTCGCTGTTCGTGATCCTGTGGGCCCGCACGCGGCCCGGGTACGACCCCTACGGGTGGCTCATCTGGGGCCACCAGACCTGGCACCTGAGCCTCAGCACCAACGGGGCCCCGTCCTGGAAGCCGCTGCCGTATCTGTTCACCGTGCCCTACTCGCTGGCCGGCCACTACGCGCTGTGGCTGTGGATGGTGACCTGCGTGGCGATTTCGCTCAGCGGCGCGATCTTCGGCGCTCGGATCGCCTACACACTGGTCGGCGCCACCGAGGGCCGCGCGCGCTACGCCGGGTGGGTCGCCGGAGTCCTGGCCGGCCTGTTCGTGCTCGGCATCACCGGCTACACCCACTTCTACCTGAGCGCGCAGTCAGATCCAATGATCGTGTCGCTCGTCCTGGCCTCGATCGACTGCCACCTCCATCGCCGCTACCGCTGGGCCTTCACGCTCGCCATCCTGGCTGGCCTGGGGCGTCCCGAGGCCTGGCCGTTCATCGGCATCTATTCGATCTGGGCCTGGCGCGCCAAGCCGGAGATGCGCCGCTGGATCGTGTGCGGGCTGATCGTGCTCCCGCTGCTGTGGTTCGGGATTCCGGCCCTGACCTCGAACAGCTGGTTCAGCGCCGGCAACCTGGCCCTGAAATCGCCGCGCGCCCTGCACGAGAACAAGATCACCGGGACCATCGACCGCTTCTTCCATCTGCAGTCGGCGCCGGTCTGGATCGCCGCACTGGTGGCGATCGTCTTCGCCGTCTTCCGGCGCCAGCGGACGATCCTCGTGCTGGCCGCCGGCGCCATCGTCTGGGTGCTGATCGAGATCGCCTTCGTCCTGCACGGCTGGCCCGGCGTGCCACGCTACCTGTTCGAGCCGGTCGCCATGATGTGCGTTCTGGCCGGAGTCGCCGCCGGCCGGGTGCTGCTCGACGTGCCACCGTTCGTGGCCAAGCACATGCCGCGCATGCCCTCGCCGACCGGCAGCGTGCTTGCCGTCGGCCTCGTCGCCGTGCTGATCGGGACGATGGTGGCGCCCGCCCATCAGCGCCTGACCAGCGAGCGCAGCGACCTCGTGCACGAACGCGCCCGCACCAAGTGGATCAACCATCTGCCCGGGCTGATCGCCCGGCTCGGCGGGGCGAAGGCCCTGTGGGCGTGCGGCAAGCCGACGGGACCCGTCGCCTATCAGAGCATCATCGCCTGGGACATCGGCTCCAACACCGGCCCCATCTACTGGACCCAGCGGTGGGGGAGGCTCCACCCCGGGCCGGTCGTCTATTTCGAGCCGACACCGCACGCGTGGAAGAGCGAGCTCCTGATGGTCCCGGCGTCCAAGATGAAGCAGTGCGGCTATCTGAACCACGTTTCGTGGGTGACCTGACGGCCTAGCGTCCTGGGGTGATCCGCCGCCATTCCGGGTAGCCGCCAGCGATGAGCATCATCTCCGAGGTCCCTCAACCCTCCGAGCCGGCCACCCCCGCGGTCCCCGAGGCGCCGATCACCCCAGTCGATCCCGATCCCGGCACCCCGGCCGATCCCGAGGAGCCGGCCACCGTCCCCACGCCCGACGAACCCGCCACCCCGATCGACCCCGACCCCGGCGAGGGCTAACTAACCCTCCACGATCACCCCCGCCAGCTCCGCTGCCCGCCGCATCGGCAGGAGGTGCCCCGCGCCGGGAAGCATGATCAGCTGGGCCCCGGCGATCTGGCTCGAGAGCCGTCGCAGCGACGCCCCGGGCACGATCCGGTCCTCGCTCCCGCCCAGGATCACCGTCGGTGCCCGCACCCTCCCGAGTGCGCTCTCCAGCGCCGGCAGCTCAGCGACCAGCGCGCGCTGCTCCACCGCGGACGCCCGCCACGACGCTGGACGAATCAGACGCCGGGCGGCGGCCGCCAGGTAGCGCTCGTCGATCCCGAACGCACGCGCCACGCGCCGCCGCATCGGTGCCACCGCCAGCGTCAGCCCGCCCAGACCCAGAAACACCGCGCTGGAAGCCTCGCCCACCACCGGCCCGGCGAGCCACCGATCGAGCGGTGTCAGCGAGGCGACATTGGCCGACGGCGCAACCAGCACCAGGCGCGCGACCCGCTCCGGCCACCCAGCCGCGAGCCACGCCGCCACTGCGCCACCGAAGCTGTGTCCGACCACCACGGCCCGATCAACCTCGGCGTCGTCGAGCACCGACAGCGCGGCCTGTGCGTTGCCGGCCACCCCGGTCGCCGCGCGTCCATCCCAGCCCGGTCGGTCAAAGACGAGCGCCCTCGCGCGCGTCCCGAGCGCGGCCACGACGGCATTCCAGTCGCGCGCGCTACCCGGCTGGCCGTGCAGCAGCAGGACCGCCGGCGCCGGCTGCTCCGTCAATGAGCCGGGCCGGCCCCCGGAGGCCCGTCCCGCCCATCGCCACCAACGGCCTGACCGTCACGGCCCACGTAGCCGCCCTTGCCCCCGGCGATCACGATCACCGCGTCGGTACCGCCGGCGTTGTGCATCCCGCGATGGGTCTGGGGATCGACCCGCACGACGCCGCCGGGCCCGACCACATGCCGCGAACCATCGCCGAAGCGGAACTCGACCTCGCCCTGATGGACGAAGTACGTCTCCTCCTGCTCGTCGTGGAAGTGAACTCCGCTCGAGTATCCGGGCGGCAACACCATCGCGTTGATGCCGAACGCCGTAACGCCGAGTTCACGGCGGATCTTGCGAAAACCGTAGCCATCGCCGAGCGCGTCCAGGTTGGTCACCGCGTACCCGTCTCCGCTGACGATCTCAGTCATCGCCCCGGATCCTATTGGGTGCTCGGCGCAACACCGGATTCACAGTGTGACCGGCGGGCATCTGGCGGCATACTTTGACTGTGACGTCAGCGCTCCTCTCCGAGGCGCTCGCGCCTCTGCGCGTCAACCCCTCCCGCTCCGCGGCCCTGTTCGACATCGACGGGACGCTTTCGCCGATCGTCGAGCACGCGGCCGACGCGCACGTGCCCGAGGGAACTCGCCAGCTGCTGATCCGGGTCGCCAACCGGTACGCCGTGGTGGCGTGCGTCAGCGGGCGCCGCGCATCCGAGGCCCGGGCAATGGTCTCGATCGGGTCGATCTCCTACCTCGGGTCCCACGGTGCCGAGCTGCTGCGCTCCGGCTGGACCGAGTCCGTGCTCGATCCCGGCATCGAGGACTGGGTGCGACGGATCCACGAGTTCGGGCGCGAGGCCGAGACCGGCGATCTGCGCCGTCTCCGGGTGCGGCTCGAGGACAAGGGCCCGATCGCTGCCTTCCACTGGCGCGGCGCCCCCGACGAGGAAGCCGCCCGCGCCGCCATTGACGCCATCGCGGCGCGTGCCGAGGCCGCCGGCCTCCGGACGCACTGGGGCCGCAAGGTGCTCGAGGTCAGGCCGCCGGTACGAATCGACAAGGGCGCGGGGATCGAGTCCTTCCTGTCCGGTCTCGATCTCGACGCCGCCCTCTATGTCGGCGACGACGCCACCGACCTCGACGCCTTCCGCGCGCTCGGCAGGCTTGTCGAGGCGGGGCACCTCGAGCGCGCCGTCCGCGTTGGCGTGCGCTCGGACGAGGGACCTTCCGAAATCATCTCCGAGGCGGATATCGTGGTCGACGGCACGAGTGGCGTGAGGGAACTCCTTGCGATGCTCGTCGCCGACGACGAATAGATGCGCTTCCCCGACTTCCTTCGGACAACCGTACTGATCAGTGCCGCGGCCGCCACCGCGCTGGCCGCGGTAACCCTCGCCGGCGCCAACGGCAGCGGCGATGACCTCGTGGTCGAGCTCGCCGCCGGGTGGTGGGTGATTGCCGGGCTGATCGGGCTCTGGCTCGGCCGGCGGGCGAGCACCAACCCACCGATCGCCTCGCTGCTGGCCAGCGCGCGAACCCAGGCCACGCTCCCCGACCTCAACCCTGCGCGCACTGTTCTCAACCGGCTCTGGCCCCTGCTGTTCTCGACGCTCGGCGCCGGCGCTCTCGCCTTCACCCTCCCGCAGGTCCCCGCCGTGGCCGCGGGGTTCGCCATCATCTGGGCGCTCGCCTGGCGGCGCCAGTCCTCGGCGGTGACCGCGATCGAGGAGCGCGATGGCGCTCGCTTCTACATCGAGCGGACCTCGCCTTTTCGGCCCATCCGACTCGTGCGCACGCCCGGCTTCCGCAGCAACCTGTTCGAGCTCAACGGGCACTCCACCCGTGGGCGCGTCCGCCCGCCCGCGTAAGGCCTAGTGGCTCCGCTCGACATCCTCGTCGTCTCGCACGACCACACGCTCGGCTGGCGTGGCGCGGCCAACGCGCTGGCCGAGGCCTTCCGCCGCAGCGGTGCCAGCGTGCAGCGGGCGAGCAACGGACCCGTGCCCCCCGTGCGCACATTCATGTTGACCGACTACGTCGAGGCGCGAGCCGCGCGCGACGCCGCGCAGAAGGCCATCGCCGCCCACCATCCTCGCGCCGTCGTCTACTGCTCGGTCACGGCCGCGCTCCTCTGGTCCGAGCCCGGCGTCATCTGGCTCGACTGTCTGGCTGCCGAGAACCGCCCCGGTCGTCACGGCATCTGGCAGCGCGTCCTCGAGCGCCGCCGGTTGGCGGAGGCCGAGCTCGTGCTGACGATGAGCGAGCGCTCGCTGGACCCGCTGTCGGGCCCGCGGCCGGCCAGCATCGTCGTTCCCGTTCCCGTCGACCCCTCGGGCCCGCCGGCCGCCGAGCGCGACATCCTTGCCCTGACCTACGCCGGCAATCCGGACAAGCGGCGTCTGGAGTTCGTGCTCGACACCTGGCGCCGCGCCCGTCGGCCGGACGAGACGCTGCTCGTCGCCGGGCTGGACGCCCTGCCCACGGGGGTCGAGGGTGTGCGGGCAGCAGGGCGGCTGCCCGGAGACGAGTACCGAGCGATGCTGCGCCGCACGCGAGTGTTCATCGCCGCCCCCAAGCGCGAGGATTTCGGCATCGCACCGCTCGAGGCCCTCGCCGACGGCTGCCAGCTCGTCACCACCCCGGCGCCCGGGCCCTACCCCGCCCGCGACATTGCCCGCCGCCTCGACCCACGTCTCGTCGCCGACGATCTGACCGGTGCCGTCCGCGCCGCCATCGACGACCCCCGGCCCGACTACGGCGCCGCGGCGGCCAGCCAGCTAGCTCCCTTCACCCGCGAGGCGGTCGACCGCACGATCGCACAGGACGTCCTGCCTAGACTGCTGGGTCCGTGACCGCGACCGGCTTCATCCCCAGCCCGTCCTCCAACGGGCTGTCCGTCGGCCCGTTCTTCTTCCATGCCTACGGCATCGCCTACGTGCTCGCTGTCGCCGCCGCGATCCTCGTCACCCGCCGTCGCTGGCCCGATCCGGCGCTGGTCAACGAGGTCGCCCTGTGG
Source organism: uncultured Solirubrobacterales bacterium (assembly GCA_963796885.1). Taxonomy (GTDB): domain Bacteria; phylum Actinomycetota; class Thermoleophilia; order Solirubrobacterales; family Solirubrobacteraceae; genus Palsa-465. The sequence continues at coordinate 91,374 of CAWCNP010000008.1, read as the reverse complement.
GGCTTTCCCGCCGGCCTCATCGGCGGGCGGATCTACTTCCTTATCACCACACCCAGTCAGATCCCGCCGCACTGGTGGGGGCCGTTCGCAATCTGGAAGGGCGGTCTGGGCATCTGGGGCGGGATCGCCGCCGGCACGGCGGCAGGACTGTGGGTTCTCCATCGCCGCAAGGCCGACATCCCGGCCTTTTTGGATGCGGCAGCCCCCGGTCTCCTCGTCGCGCAGGCGATCGGACGGATCGGCAACTACTTCAATCAGGAGCTGTTCGGCAAGCCGACCACGCTGCCCTGGGGACTCAAGATCGACCTGGCGCACCGGCCGCCGGGCTACGAGCAGTACGCCACCTTCCAACCCACCTTCCTCTACGAGATCATCTGGAACCTGTCCCTGGCCGGGTTCCTCGTGTGGCTCGGCCACACCCGGAGGGTGAAGCCCCCGGGCCTGTTCGCTCTCTACGTCGCCGGCTACAGCGCCTTCCGCATGTTCGAGGAGACGCTGCGCATCGACTACTCGAACCACGTCCTCGGCTTCCGGCTGAACTTCTTCGTCGCCATGGCGCTCTGCATCGCCGGTCTGGTCTGGTTCGTGGCCATCCAGCGCGGGTGGCGCCTGCGTCGCAGCGCCGCCGCCACGGTCCTCATCCCGATTGCCATGTGGGCGGCGGGCTGCGGATCGGGGGGTGGGGCTGCACGGCCTAGGGCCGCGCAGCATCCGTGGGTCCAACAATCCGAGCTGGCGATGGTCGTGGCGCCGTCGCGCCCTCAGCTGCGCCTGTAGGTGCCCACCAGCGTGGCGATCCCGACGGCCGACGTGCGCACCTGATCAGAGTCGAAACCGGGCTTGAGTCCCGAGGCTCCGGACAGCGCCGTAAGCGTGATCACGTAGTGATGCGCGCGTGACCCGTGGGGCGGGCACGGGGGTGTGTACCCGTTGCTGCCGGCGCTGTTGCGCCCGGCGATCGCGTTCGCCGGCACGCTGTGCGTCTGCGGGCTGATCCCGGCCAGCGCCCAGTGCGTGAATGGGCTCCCCGGGGCGTCCGGGTCGCGCATGACCAGGACCAACTCGTGTGCGCTCTTCGGTACGCCCGACCAGCTCAGCGGGATCGGCTCGCCGGAACCGCTGCACGTGTAGCGGGTGGGAATCGCGCCGTTGTTGTGGAAGGCCGGGCTGGAGAGGTGAAAGCCGCGCGCCAGCGTGACGGCGTGCACGCTCGAGCTGTGCGCCGAGGTCGTCGTACTCGTGCTGGCCACGGTGGTCGTCGTGCTCGCTGCCGAGGTGGTGCTCGCACGCGTCGATGTGCCGCCGCCGCCCCCGCATCCGCCCAGCACGAGCACGCCGAGCAGGACCACTCTTTTCACGCAGCCAACCTGCCTCGCGAGCGCATCGCCGCCAGCTCGCTCCAGGAACGCGTGTTGGCCACGTCGGCAGCGGTCAGCCATGCCCGGCGCGCGGTGGCGATCCCGTAGCGCGCGGCGTCGAAACCGCCGACCCGGTGGGCATCGCAGCTGATCACGATCGACACCCCCGCCGCCACCGCCGCGCGGGCGTTGACCTCGTTGAGGTCACGCCGGTTGGGGCTGGCGTTGATCTCGAGCATCGTGCTCGATCGCGCCGCCGCGGCGATCACCGCCTCGACGTCGAAGGTGTAGGGTGCCCGCCGCTCGATCTTCCGCCCCGAGGGGTGGCCGAGGACGTCGACGAGCGGGTGTTCGATCGCGCGGATCATGCGCTCGCTCATCGCGTCGGACGGCATCCGGAACGAGGAGTGCACGCTGGCCACCACCCAGTCGAGCTCGGCCAGCACATCGTCCTCGTAGTCCAACGTCCCGTCGGGGAGCACGTTGACCTCGGAGCCGGCCAGCAGTTGCAGGCCCTCCACGGAGGCTGCCCGCACCTGCTCCACGTGCTCGCGCAGTCGGGCAGGGGACAGATCATCGCCGAAGCCAAAGCTGGCCGAGTGATCGGTGATGGCCAGATACTCATAGCCGGCGGCCCTGGCGGCCAGCGCCATCTCCTCGATCGAGGCTGTGCCGTCCGAGGCGGTAGTGTGGCAGTGCAGGTCGCCACGCAGGTCGGTGCGCTCGATCAGGTTGGGCAGGGTGCCTGCGGCCGCTGCCTCGAGCTCTCCCCGGTTCTCGCGCAGCTCGGGCTCGATGTACTCCAGCCCGAGCAGCCTGTAGACCTCCGTCTCCGTCTCGCAGCGGTGCGTGCGGCCGGTGGCGTCGTCGAGCACCCCGTACTCCGAGACGTGGAGGCCCTTGCGTACCGCGGCGTCGCGCAGGGCCATGTTGTGCTCCTTGGAGCCGGTGAAGTGCTGGAGCACGTTGCCGAACTGATCGGGCGCGACGATCTTCAGGTCGACGGCAAGTCCCGTGTGGGTGCGCATCCGCACGCCGGCCTCGCTGGGCGTCCCGGCCGACTCGATCAGCTCGAGCTCGACGGCCGCCCGCGACAGCGCCGCCGGATCGCTGGCCGTGGCGATGATGTCGAGGTCCTTGACACTGTCGGTCATCCGCCGCGCCGAGCCCGCCAGCTCGACGCGCTCGGCAGCGGGATGCTTGCGCAGCTCGGCCACCAGCGGCTCGGCGACGCCGAGCGCGCGGTCGAGCACCACGCGCGTCTTGGGAGCGCCGGCACCGACCTCGTTCAATGCGGCGAGAATGCTCTCCTCGGCCTTGGGCCCGAAGCCCTTGAGCGTGCGGATTCGCTGCTCTTGGGCGGCCGCGCGAAGGGCATCGAGCGAATCGATGCCGAGCTCCTCGAACAGGCGCCGCGCCCGCTTGGGCCCGAGCCCGGGCAGGTGGGTCATCTCGATCAGGCCGGGAGGGAACTTGGCCCGCAGCTTGACCAGCGCCGGAATCGTCCCATCGTCGGCCAACGACATGACCTTCTCCTGGATGATCGCCCCGACCCCGGGCAGCTCGGTCGCCTTGCCCTGCCGCGCCAGTGCCGTGACCGACACCGGAGCGTCGCGCACGGCCTTGGCGGCGTTGCGGTAGGCCACGATCCGATGAATGATTGCCCCATCGAGCTCGTACAGATCACCGAGCTCGTCGAGGGCGGCGGCGATCTCGCTGTTGGTGGGGTCGGGCATCGGGTACTACGACTAGGCTAGTGCCCTCGCCCGCGAAGGCGACCCCTGAACCCGCGCTATACTTTTTGAAGTACCCCTGACGTGAAGAAACCCAAGGAGCCCGACACATGGCCGGCACTGTCACCGAAGTAACCGACAACAACTTCCAGGCCGAGGTCATCGAGTCTGAGGTTCCCGTGCTCGTCGACTTCTGGGCTCCCTGGTGCGGTCCCTGCCGCATGGTCGCGCCGGTCGTTGAGGAGATCGCTCAGGAGCGGGCAGGCGCGCTCAAGGTGGTCAAGATGAACACCGACGAGAATCAGCAGACCGCGCTGACCTTCAACATCATGTCGATCCCGACGCTGATCCTGTTCCGCAACGGGCAGCCGGCCAAGACCGTCATTGGCGCGTACCCCAAGAAGCGCCTCGAGGCCGAGCTCGAGCCCGCACTGGCCTAGGCGAGAGCCACTCCGATCCGGAGTTCGCGCCCGTCGATCGTGACGGGCGCGAGCTCGTTAAGGGGCTCGTAGCCGACCTGGACGGCCAGCGTCTCGCCGGCGATGTACTCCTGGTGCCGGCGCGCCGCTGCCAGCAGGTCCTCGTCGCCGTCGAGCGTGAGCACGATTCGATTGCTGATCTCGAGCCCAGCCTCCTGGCGGGCGAGCTGCACCGCGCGCACGATCTCGCGCGACCAGCCCTCGATCCGGAGGTCGTCGTCGATCTCGAGCTCGAGCGCCACTGCGTGCGAGCCCTCGCGCTCGACCTGGTACCCCTCGAGCGGTTTCATCGATACGAGGAGGTCGTCCGCGCTCAGCTCGTGGTCCTGGCCGGTGATTGAGATGGCCACGTTCTCCTCGCCGCGAGTCGCCGTGGCCACGCTGCCGCCGTCGAGCGAGGCCACCGCGGCGGCGACGAGCGGCATCTGCTTGCCGAACCGCGGACCGAGCGTGCGGTAGTTGGGCTTGACCTCGATCTCGCCGAGCTCATCGGCTTCGGAGACGAAGCGCAGCTCGTGCACGTTCAGCTCGTCCTGCACGACGCTCGCCAGTCGCTCGATCGCCTCGCGCTCGAACCCGGTGGCGACGACGACGGCGGCGCGCAGCGGCTGGCGGATCTTGATCTTCGCCTGACCGCGGGCGGCCAGGCCGAGCCGCACCGTCTCGCGCACCACGGTCATCCGCTCCTCCAGCTCGGTGTCGCGGGCGCCCGGCTCAGGGAAGTCGGTCAGATGCACGCTGGTCTCGCTGCCGTCGAGGTTGTCGTAGATCTCATCGGCCACGAACGGGCAGAACGGGGCCAGCAGCCTCGCCACCGTCAGCAGCACCGTGTGCAGGGTGGCCAGCGCCGCGGGATCCCCGTCCCAGAACCGGCGCCGCGACCGCCGCACGTACCAGTTGGAGACGTCATCGACGAATTCCGCGATCGCCCGGCCGGCGATCGTGGCATCGAACTGATCGAGCCGCTCGATCACGGTGGCCGTCGTGGCGTGCAGGCGCGACAGGACCCAGCGGTCGAGATCGGTGAGATCCTCCTCGCCCGGCCGCGGCGTGCTGGCGTTGGCGTAGAGCACGTAGAAGCCGTAGGTGTTCCAGAGCTGGAGCAGGAACTGCCGGACCGACTCTCCGATCGTCTCCAGCGAGAATCGGTAACCGTCCCACGGGTGCTTGGAGGTGAAGAAGTACCAGCGGAATGCGTCCGCGCCGTAGCGGTCGATCACCTCCCAGGGGGCGACGACGTTGCCCAGCGACTTGGACATCTTGCGGCCCTCCTCGTCGAGGATCAGCCCCAGGCACACGACGTTGCGGTAGCTCGAGCGATCGAACAGCAATGTCGAGACGGCGAGTAGGGAGTAGAACCAACCCCGGGTCTGATCGAGCGCCTCGCAGATGAAGTCGGCCGGGAAGCGTTCCTCGAAGTGGGCCTGGTTCTCGTGCGGCGCGTGATACTGGGCGAACGGCATCGAACCCGAGTCGAACCACACGTCGATGACCTCGGGCACGCGCGCGGTCGCCTCGCCGCACGTCGGACAGGGGAACGTCTGGTCGTCCACGAACGGTCGGTGAGGATCCGGTAGCGGCGTGTGGGTCAGCGCCTCGAGCTCGGCGAATGAGCCGATCACCGTCACGTGCTCGTTCTGGCAGCGCCACACCGGCAGCGGGGTGCCCCAGTAGCGCTCGCGCGACAGCGCCCAGTCGACGTTGTTCTCGAGCCACTTGCCGAAGCGGCCGTGCTTGACGTGCTCCGGGTGCCAGTTGACCATCTGGTTGGCGGCCAGCAGCCGGTCCTTGAGCTCGCTGGTGGCGATGTACCACGACGGCTTGGCGTAGTAGAGCAGCGGGGTGCCGCATCGCCAGCAGTGTGGGTAGGAGTGCTCGTAGGTCTCGGCCCGCAGCAGCCGACCGCGCGCCCTCAGGTCCTCGATCAGATCGGGATCCGCGTCCTTGACCCAGCGGCCGGCGTAGGGGCCGATCCGTTCGTCGTAGGTGCCGTCGAGCCGGACCGGGTTGACCACGTTCAGCCCGTACTGCTCGCCCAGGCGGAAGTCGTCCTCTCCGAACGCGATCGCCGTGTGCACGAGACCGGTTCCATCCTCGGCGGTGACGAAGTCGGCCAACAGCACGCTGTGACCGAGCGGCCCGTACGCGCTCGAGGGGATGAACGGGAACGGCGGCTCGTAGCGGACTCCCTCGAGCGCCTGGCCCGGGAAGCGGTCGAGGATTTGTGCTCCCTCGCCGAGCACGCGCTCCAGCAACGCCTCGGCCAGGATGAACACGGTGTCCTCGCCGGGCATCTGGGCACGGACGTAGCTCAGGTCGGCGTCGACGGCGACGGCGGCGTTCGAGACCAGCGTCCAGGGCGTGGTCGTCCACACGAGCAGCTGATCGCCCTCGCGCGCCGCGCCGGGCGCCTGGCTGACCGGCAGCCGGACATACACGGATGGGTCGAGCACCGTCCGGTACACGTCGGGTTGACCGAGCTCGTGGCTCGACAGCGTCGTTCCGTCCCGCGTGCAGTACGGGACGACCTTCAGCTTCTCGTACAGCAGTCCCTTGTCGTGGATCGTCCTGAGCGCCCACCACACCGACTCGATGTAGTCGGCGTCGAGCGTCCGATAGGCGTTCTCCAGATCGATCCAGAAGCCGATCCGTTCGGTCAGCCTGTTCCAGTCCTCGACATGACTGAGCACCGCCTCGCGGCAGCGCGCGTTGAACTCGGCGATCCCGAAGCGCTCGATGTCGTCCTTGGATGTGAAGCCCAGCTCGGCCTCGACGGCCAGTTCGACCGGCAGGCCGTGGCAGTCCCAGCCGCCCTTGCGCTCGACGTAGAAGCCGCGCATCGTCTTGTAGCGGGGAAAGATGTCCTTGAACACCCGCGCCAGCACGTGATGCGAGCCGGGTGGTCCGTTGGCCGTCGGCGGGCCCTCGTAGAACCCCCACTGCGGGGCTCCCGCACGGCGGCGCACCGACTCAGCGAACACGTCGCGATCGCGCCAGCGCGCGAGCACGCGCTCCTCGAGCTCGGGAAACGAGGCCCGCGGATCGACGGGGCGGTACCGGCGGCTGGGCTGATTCTCGGCGGCCGACATGGGCGCGTGATTCTAGGAGGCTGCCCCCGCGGCCCGCCCGCGCCGTACGCCGCGCGGACCAGAATTCCTTCCCCTGCACGAGGCAAGCCACCGTGCAGCGCGACTTGCAGCGGTTGAAAAGACACAGCTTGATGCCGATAACTCATCCAAATGCACGGAATCCGCACAAATGCCGCTGCCGTCATGCTCGGCGTCAGCCCAAATACGCTTCGCAGCTGGGAGCGGCGCTACGACTTCCCGCGCCCGCACCGCTCGCCCGGCGGTCATCGTCAGTACTCGCTGGCAGAAATCGAGTCTCTGCGCCTGGCGCTGGCCGAGACCCACAACGTCTCCTCGGCCATCTCGCTGGCCCGGGAGCGCGGCGAAGGGCCGTCGTCCTCGGCCCGACTCGCCACCGCGTTCGCCGGCTTCGACGAGGACAAGGCCAACCGCCTGCTCGAGGAGAGCCTCACCCTGCGCTCGATCGAGCGCACGATCGAGGAGGTGCTGCTCGACGCGGTCGCATCGCACTCCGACCCGAGTGGCCCCAGTGCCGAGTACGAATTCGGATGGCGTTTCGCCACCGGGTGGCTGTCGGCGCTCAAGCGTCTGTCGCCCCCCGCTCACCGGCCTGAGGGGGTGCTGATCTTCGATGCCTCGGCGCGCCTCGATCTCGATGCCCTGCACGCGCAGGCGTTTGAGCTGGTGCTCCGCCGCGCCGGTCTGCGTACGCTGGCCATCTCCCCGGCCATCGAGCCGGCCCGCCTCGGCCGCGCTCTGCGCGCGTTGACTCCCCAGGCCGTGGTCCTCACCGGACGCCGGGTGACTCTCGACTCGATCGGCCGGCTCGTTTACGCGGTGCGCGGCGTGGTGCAGGAGGTCGCCGTGTTCGATTACCGCGGCGCGGTGCCCGACACCGGTGCGAGCACGGTGTGCCGCCTGGGCGAATCACCCGCCCAGGCCCGCGACCGGTTGCTCGAACGGCTCGAGCGGGGGCCGCAGCGCAACCCGTCGAGCGCACGGCCCTCCGCCGTCGCGTCTCGTCCGGCCTAGACGGACTCATCGTCGCTCAGTCGAGTACGACGAGGGCAGCGCGGAGCTGACTCCCTACAGCGTCATCGTCCGAGCGTCGCCCTGCAGCTCCACGCTCGGACCGGCGGCCGGCAGATCGGGGAGTACCCGTCCGCCGCGCTCCGCATCGATCAGCTCGACCAGGCGCCGCTGCGCCTCGCTGGCGCCGGGCGGCAGTACGCTCGTGCCCGTGGTGCGCATCCGTACGCGTTGAGCCCCGCGTCGGTAGACAGCCACCGGCATGGCTCCCGCCGCCAGCCGGACCGCGTAGGCCCACCTCGCGACGGCATCGTCCCCCAGATGACCTCCTGCTAGGACAACCAGATTGGGCCGGTGGACGGCCAGCGCATCGGCGATGCCCGCGACCCCGCGGGCCGACAGGCTGAGCACGCTGATGCCCGCGCGGACGGAAAACAACTCGAGCGCCCGGATGTGCGGCGCGTCGGGATCGAGCTCGTCGCGCGACGCGTCGCCGACGACGATCGAGACTGGTCGGACCGGTGGAGGTGCCAAACGTTGCGCTCGACGCAGCCAATCCGCTCCCCAATGTGCAGCGAACGCCCACGCTGCGGATTCCGTCGTGTAGCGTCGAGCGATCTCGTCAAGCGTGGGAAGCAGGACCTCTTCAACTGACCGCTCGACCGAGCGCAGCGCTAGTGCTGCCTCGATCGCGGCGTCCGCCCGCTCGCGCTCGTATGAGACGAGCGCTCCGATCAGCGAGTTGCTGTCTGCTGACAGCCCCTCGCGCGCACGAGATACGGCGGACGAGATCGACAGCCCTTCCTGCAAGGCGTCTCTCAATGCGGCCACCTCGCCATGCGTGAACAAGCGGTGCTTGCCGGGCGAACGCTGCGGCTTCGGGAAGCCAAAACGCCGTTCCCACGCGCGGAGCGTGTTCGGGCTGACGTTCAGCAGAGCGGCAGCTTCACTTGTCTTTAGGTAGCGCATGCACTGAAAAGGTCGGGGGAAATATTGCGAAATTCGCTAGGCCCGCATACAATTGCACAGCTTTTCGAGCAAAACTTGTGCACGGACTTCAACGTTTCGCGCAACTTGGCCGTCAGAAGAGGTGCCCCTTGGGTGGTCTGGCGGAGACCGGGAACCCGAGCCGTCGTGGCCTGCACACCCCCATTGTCCCGTTCTCGGCGGATGGGACGTCGAACTTCGTGGAAGGAGGAGAGCATGCACTGGCACAGCGGCTGATGACTGTTCTGCTTTGCCTGCAGCAAGAGTTGTAGGCATCGCTCGCAAAACGCCCCTTTTCCCGGTACCTTGACCTCATGACCGAGGCCGGTATGGTCGCGGCAAGAAGCCGACAGGCGCGGGCGGCAGTCGTTTTCGCGTCGGTTGGCCTTGGCGGCTGCGTCGTTTGGGCCGCCATTCTCGCCCCAAATGATCATCTGAGTCCGCTCACGGCGGTTTTAGCCGCGGCGGTTCTCTGGATTGGACTGAGCTACGCGCCGACCCACCGGCGCGCGACGCTCTCGGCCTCGTTTCTGGTCTGTCTGCTTGCGGCTGCCTTCCTTGGGCCAGCCTCCGCCTTCTGTGCCACCGCGCTCGCCGATATCACGAGTGCGTGGCGGCAGCGACCGCGTCGAGAAGCCTTCGTATTCAACCTGTTCGGCGCCGGGTTCTGCGCCCTGCTCGGCGGCGTAATCCTGCAGCACTACGCCACGGATCATCAGGCGTGGACGTTCTACGCTTGGCTCGCCGGAGTCTCGCTCGGTGAGCTGGTTCTCAGTTTCGGGATCCTCGCTGTTCTGTTCATCGCGCTGGACGGGGACAAGGAACGCTGGGCTCCGCAGGTCTGGAAGCTCTACCTCCCGAGCATCGGGATCAACATCGTCCTGGTCGTCGCCGGCGCCGCCATCTACGTCAAGCTCGGGCTGGCCGGCATCACGTTTGCCCTGGCCGGCGTGCTGGCCTTCAACTACATGGCCCAGCTGGTCGAGCAGTCGCGCGAGCGCGCCCAGCAATACGTCTCTCTGTCGTGGGGCGTGCTGGCCGGGCTCATGCGTTCGCTCGACATCCGCGATCAGCGTGCGGCGCGGCACGCCGCGGCCGTGGCGCGGTTCGCGCGCGACATGGCTCATGCGGTGGGGATGAACGGCCAGGAGTGCGAGCTCGCGCACACCGCCGGCCTCCTGCACGACATCGGTCATTTCGCCCTGTCCGATCGCGTCGCCGAGCGCGGGCGGACTCTGACCGATGAGGATTGGATGGCGATCCAGCGCCATCCGGAGCTGGGCGCCGACATGCTCAAGGACCTCGGCATGTACGGTCCGGTGGCGGAGATCGTGCTCTGCCACCACGAGCGGATCGATGGTCGCGGCTATCCGCGCAGCCTGCCCGGCGACCAGATCCCCGAGATTGCCAAGATCATCTCGGTGGCCGAGGTGTACGACACGCTCACCGCGAGCGACACCTACCGTACGCGGATGAGCTCGTTCGAGGCGTTGCGCGAGCTGCGCCGGGTCGCCGGCACACAGCTCGACCAGCATTACGTCGAGGTTCTCGCCCAGCTACTCAGTGGCGAGGGTGTCGACTACAGGCACGCCGACACGGCCGACTTCGACTCCGAGCTCGACATGGAGCGCCGGATCAAGGAAGCCGGGACGGGGTAGGCGCGGCAAAGCCCAGCTTGGGCCCCATAGCGGCGGCGGCATAGAGGCCCAAACCGTCTCGGCTCTTTACATGGCGATGCGCTGCGGCTCGCGGTCGCGTTCCCGCGTATCGCGCTGGAGGGTTCCGATGAACTGCTCGATCTGCTCATGGCTGAAGCGACGCTGGCCGCCGGGGGTGCGGTAGGACTGGAGGTAGCCCATGTCCGACCAGCGGCGAATCGTGCCGAGTGACACACCGAGCGCGCGGGCGGCCTGAGAGGTCGAGAGGCCCAGCGGACTTCTGGTGAGTGGTTCCATAGGCTCCATTTCGGCGCTTTTGGGGAGGGTTGACGAGCCTCGTGGAGGTATTGCACAACCTCTCGGCATTAAGATCACCAACCGAATGGCCATTCCTGGCCAAACGTGCGGGTTTTGTGCATGGCGGCGCGTGTGCCGGATGTGCAGGGATTTCTCCCATTCACCGCCGTAAGCGTGGCTTCTGTCGAGGCGCCATGCCCCGGTCGGGCAGCCTTAACCGCCGACTGAGAGGATCCCGGGATGAAGTTGCGGCTCTATCACCACCGCGACGGTGCTCGGGTCGCGTACCGGGAGGCGGGCACCGGGCCGCCGCTCGTGCTGCTGCACTCGCTCGGCCTCTCGCACCGCGAATGGGAGCCGGTGGTGGCTCCGCTGTCGGGTCGCTTTCGCGTCGTCCTGCCCGACCTGCCTCTGCACGGCGACTCTGAGGACCGCCCGCGCCACCCGTACACGGCCGACTGGATGGCCGACGTGATGGCCGGGTTCTGTCGCGAGGTGGCCGGGCCGCGGCCACGGATCGCCGGCCACGACATCGGCGCCGAACTCGCGCTGCAGAGCGTGAGCAGCGGGCGCCTGGAGCCGGACCGCATGGTGCTGATGTCCAACCGGCTTCACCGTGGCGATCCCGATCGGGGCAAGCGAGCCGCCTGGCGGCTCGCCTGCAGCGCCGCATCGGTCCCCGGGCTCGACCGCCTGCTCTCCCACGGGGCCAAGCTCGTCTTTCGCCCCTCGATGGGGGAGCGGCTGACCACGCAGCAAAACCCGGCGGCCCGCGACCTGGTCCGCCACGCGTTCGCCGACGTGGGCGGAAACGGCAACCTGGCCCGCTCGTGGGCGAAGTTCGCCCGGCGTTGGCCCACCGACGCCCAACGCCAGCTGCTCGACGCCTATCCGGAGATGAACCTGCCGATCCTGCTGCTGTGGGCCGAGGCGGACACGCGGTTTCCGATCACCGGCGCCCAGGAGGCGCTCGACCTTCTCCCCGACGCGCAGCTGCGAACCCTGCCCGAGACCGGCTTCCTGATGGCCTACGACGATCCGGTCGGGGTCGCACGCGAGCTGATCGCGTTCTGTGGCTGACCCGGCGCGGTAGCGTTAGGGACAGACAACGAATCGAAGACCGCGAAAGGACAGACAATGGGCGTGCAGGAAAAGGAGCAGCTCTGGGGCGGGGAGACGACGAAGGCCGTGGCCAACTTCCCGATCTCGGGCGACACCGTTCCGCCCCCGGTCCTGCACTGGCTCGCGCGGATCAAGGGCGCCGCCGCGCGCGTCAACGCCGAACTGGCTCTGCTCGACGCCGATGTCGCCGAGCGCATCGCCACCGCCGCAGACCGAGTGGCCAACGGAGAGTTCGACGACCAGTTCCCGATCGACGTGTTCCAGACCGGGTCGGGCACCTCGACCAACATGAACGCCAACGAGGTGATCGCCACGCTGGCCGGCGACACCATCCACCGCAACGACCACGTGAACATGGGGCAGTCGTCCAACGACGTGTTCCCCTCCGCCGTTCATCTCGCCGCGCTGGACACGGTCACGAACGATCTCTTGCCCGCCCTCGAGCAGCTCGAGAAGTCGCTCAGCGCCAAGGCGACCGAGTTCCGCGACATCGTCAAGTCGGGCCGCACCCATCTGATGGACGCCGTGCCGGTCACGCTCGGCCAGGAGTTTGGAGGCTACGCAGCGCAGGTCCGGCTGGGCGCCCGGCGGGTTCGTAACGCGCTCCCCCAGGTCGCCCAGATCCCGCTCGGCGGCACCGCCACCGGTACGGGGCTGAACACCCACAAGGAGTTCGCGGGGCGGGTTCGCGCGCGGCTGACCGAGGCCACCGGGCTCGAGATCCGGCCGCCCGAGGATCCCTTCGAGGCGCAGGCCAACCGCGACGCGCTGGTCGAGCTCTCCGGGGCGCTGAAGGTCATCGCCGTCTCGCTGACCAAGATCGCCAACGATCTGGCCATGCTGGGCTCCGGTCCGCGGGCCGGGATCGGCGAGATCTTCCTACCCGAGCTCCAGAAGGGCTCCTCGATCATGCCGGGCAAGGTCAACCCGGTGCTCCCCGAGGTCGTCATCCAGGTCAGCGCCCAGGTGATCGGCAACGACACCGCCATCACGATTGCCGGCACCCAGGGCCAGTTCGAGCTCAACGTGCGCGTCCCCCTCATGGCCCGCAACCTGCTCGAGTCGATCCGTCTGCTCTCCAGCGCCAGCCGCGCCTTCGCCGAGAAGTGCATCGACGGCATCACCCCCAACCCGGAGGGCACCCACCGCTCGGCCGAGTCGACGCTTGCCGCGGCGACCGCCCTCAACCCATACATCGGCTACGACAAGGGCGCCGAGATCGTCAAGGAGGCGGCCGACTCGGGCCGCATGCTCCGCGAGGTGGCGCTTGAGATGGGCGTCGATGAGGAGACCTACAACAAGGCCATGGACCTGCGCAAGATGGCCCAGGGCAATACGTAGGCGCCGCCGCTAGGTCGCGACGGTTTCGGTCCCCAGCTCCTCGGAGATCGCGACGTCGAGCGAATAGTCGATCGGCACGACGATCAGCGACGGCACGTCGAGCGCCAGCGCCGCGACGAGTCGCTGCGAGAACTCGGGCGCCGAGGCACAGCGCCACGCCGGCATGCCGAACGCCTCGGCCAGCTTGACGAAGTCCGGATTGCCGAAGTCGATCCCGAAGTGGCGGCCGAACTTCTTCTCCTGCTTCCACAGGATCGAACCGAACTGGCGGTTCTCCCACACCACGTTGACCACCGCCGTGCCGAGTCGCATCGCCGTCTCGAGCTCCTGGCAATTCATCAGGAAGCCGCCATCGCCGCTGACCGTGACCACACTTCGCGCCGGGTTGACGAGCTTGGCGCCGATCGCCGTCGGCAGCGCGAAGCCCATGCCCGCCAGGCCGTTGGCGATCAGCACCGTCGCCGGCTCGTGGGCCGGGAACATTCGCCCGATCCACAGCTTGTGCAGGCCGACGTCTGAGATGAGCAGGTCATCGCGACCCAGGGCCTGGCGGATGTCCCACAGCACGCGGGGCGGGCGCATCGGGAAGCTGTCGTCGGTCCGCGCGTCGGCGAGCGCCCCCAGCACCACCTCGCGCAGCCGAGTGGACCCCGTCGTCTCCGGCCGGCGCCGGCAGCTCGGGGCCAGGCGCGAGAGCACGTGCGCGATGTCGCCGATCAGCTCGACCTCAGGCACGAAGAACTCGTCGATCTCGGCCGCGACGCTGTCGATCACGACGATCCTCTTGTCCGCCCGGGGATTCCAGTGCTCTGGCGCGTGCTCGACCAGGTCGTAGCCGATCGCGATCACCACGTCTGCGTCCTCGAACCCGGCCATCGCGTAGTCACGCGACTGCAACCCCACGGTGCCGAGGGCGTGCGGATCCTCGTAGTCGAGCAGCCCCTTGGCCATGAACGTCTCGGCCGCGGAGATGCCGGTGGAGCCGACGAAGTAGCGCAGGGCCCGGCCGGCGTGGGCCCGGATCGCACCGTTGCCGACGAGGGCGACCGGGTTCTCGGCGCTCGCGATGATCTCGGCGGCACGCTGGAGCTCGCGGCCTCCCGGCTCGGGCTGGACGGGGTCGCGGCGGGCCAGCGGCTTGGCGTTCAGAGGCTCGGCCATCACGTCCTCGGGGAGCTCGAGATGAGTGGCGCCGGGCTTCTCCGACTCGGCCACCTTGAAGGCCTTGCGAACCACCTCGGGCACGATCTCCGGGCTCGACACGCGCGCGTTCCATTTGACGATCGGACGCAGGATCCTGATCAGATCGATGTACTGGTGCGACTCCTTGTGCATCCGCTCGAGGTCCGACTGACCGGTCAGGGCCACGAGCGGGGCGCGATCGAGGAATGCGTCGGCAACTGCCGTGACGAGGTTGGTTGCGCCGGGACCCAGGGTCCCCAGGCAGACGCCTGCGCGGCCGGTGAGGCGCCCGATTGCATCGGCCATATACGCGCCGCCCTGCTCGTGACGTACCGGAATGAACTGAATCGAAGAATCGGCCAGCGATTCGCTCAGGTCGAGCGTTTCCTCGCCGGGAATGCCAAACACGTACTGAACACCCTCCGCCTCCAGGCACTCGACGAACACATCTGATGCTTTGCGCTCGGGCATGGCAGCACCCTATCTATCCAGACGCGCCATGGCGGCGCCGATCAGTGGGACTCGCGGCCCACCCGTGATCCGCTCGCGCCGACCAGGAAATCCAGATCGGCGCCGTCGTTGGCCTGCGTCACATGGTCGATGTACAGCCGCTCCCAGCCGCGTGCGGGCTTGGCGAAGCCCGCCTGGGCGGCCGGGCTGGGTGTCCGGCGGGCCAGTTCGCCGGCGTCGATCTCGACCTCGATCGTGCGAGTCTCGACATCGAGCACGATCGGGTCGCCGTCGCGAACGAGCGCGAGCGGTCCGCCCGCCGCGGCTTCGGGAGCGACATGAAGGATGACCGTGCCGTAGGCGGTGCCGCTCATCCGTCCGTCACAGACGCGGACCATGTCGCGAACGCCCTTGGCCAGAAGCTTCTGCGGTAGGGGCATGTTGGCCACCTCGGGCATGCCCGGGTAGCCCTTCGGCCCGCATCCGCGCAGCACCATGACCGAGTCGGCGTCGACGTCGAGATCGGGATCGTCGATCCGGGCGTGGAAGTTCTCGATGCTGTCGAAGACGACCGCCGGGCCCCGGTGGCGAAGAAGCTGCGGCGAGGCGGCCGAAGGCTTGATCACCGCGCCGTCGGGCGCGAGGCTCCCGCGCAGGACGGCGATTCCCGCCTCGGGGATGAGCGGATCGGCTCGCGTCCGGATCACCTCACCGTCCCAGATCTCCGCCCCGGCCAGGTAATCGACGAGCGGCCGGCCGGTGACGGTTATCGCGCTCGGGTCGAGGAGATCCTTGATCTCGCGCAGCACGGCGAGCAGGCCGCCCGCGCGGTGGAAGTCCTCCATGAGGAAGCGACCGGCGGGCTGGAGATCGACCAGTAGGGGCACGTGTGACCCGAGCCGATCGAAATCCTCGAGGCTGAGATCGATCCCGACCCGCCCGGCCAGCGCGAGCAGGTGGATGACCGCGTTGGTTGATCCGCCCACGGCGGCGAGGGCCACGATTGCGTTGTGGAAGGCAGGCATCGTCAGGATGCTGCTGGGGCGTCGATCCTCACGCACGAGTTCGACGGCGAGGCGACCGCTGCTGTGAGCGGCCTCCAGGAGGCGGCTATCGGGTGCCGGCGTGCCGGCAAGGCCTGGAAGCACCGTCCCGAGGGCCTCGGCGACGATCGCCATCGTCGAGGCGGTCCCCATCGTGTTGCAGTGCCCGTGGCTGCGGATCATCGCCGACTCCGAGCGCATGAACTGCTCGCGTGACAACGTGCCGGCGCGAACCTCCTCGCTCAACCGCCACACATCGGTCCCGCATCCGAGTGCGGCGCCGCGGAAGGTTCCGGTCAGCATCGGCCCGCCGGGGACGACCACCGCGGGGAGGTCGACCGATGCGGCGGCCATGAGCAGCGATGGGATCGTCTTGTCGCATCCGCCGAGCAGGACGACGCCGTCGATCGGGTTGGCGCGGAACATCTCCTCGGCGGCCATGGCGGCCATGTTGCGCCAGAGCATCGCCGTGGGACGGACCTGACTTTCGCCCAGCGAAACAACCGGGAGCTCGAGCGGGATGCCGCCCGCCTCGTGAATACCGTCGCCCACGGCCGCGGCGACCTCGGTCAGATGGGCGTTGCACGGAGTCAGCTGCGAAGCGGTGTTGGCGATGGCGATCTGCGGTCGGCCGCTGAACGCATCACGGGGGAGCCCGCGGCGCATCCACGCGCGATGAATGTAGGCGTTGCGGTCATCCCCGGCGTACCACTGGGCGCTTCGAAGGTGCGATGTCACGGTTTCTCCGGTCATTGGAATACTGGGATTTATATTGCGCAACCACCGCGCCCGAGCGCCAGAGGCTCGATTCCCCCCGGTAAGCAAGCACAGCATGCGTGCTTTCGTGCTCACCGCGCCACGCGAGTACTCGGTCCAGGCCCTCGCCGCGCCCACACCCGCGCCCGGCGAGGCCGTCGTCGACGTTGAGCGGGTCGGCGTGTGCGGAACCGATGTCGAGTTCTTCACCGGTGAGATGACCTACCTGCACGACGGGCACGCGCACTACCCGATGCGCCTCGGGCATGAGTGGGCGGGGACCGTGTCGGCGGTGGGGAAGGGTGTGGAGGAGGCCTGGCTCGGCCGAACGGTGATGGGCGACACGATGCTGGGCGACGGCGATTGCCGGCGCTGCCAGAGGGGACAGCTGCACGTGTGCGAGAACCGCCAGGAGGTGGGGATCCGGGGTGACCGTCCCGGCGCGCTGGCCGAACGCCTGTCCGTTCCGGTGTCCTCGCTCCATGTTCTTCCGGACTGCGTGGATGCGGTGCTCGGCGCGCTCGTCGAGCCTGGCGGAAGCTCGCTCCGCGCCGCGCAGGCGGCTCAGCTACACCCCGGCGATCGCGCCCTCGTGCTCGGGCCTGGGACGATCGGGCTGCTGGTGGCGATGTTCACCCGTGCGGCCGGGGCGGAGGTTCACGTGATGGGCCAGACGGCCGCCTCACTTGCCTTCGCCGGCACGCTCGGCTTTGAGCACCGCTGGACGGAGAGCACGCTTCCGGACCTGCCGTTCGACGCCGTCATCGACGCATCCAACGCCGCGTATCTGCCGGCCTTGGCCCTCGATGTGGTCGAACCGGCCGGGCGCGTGGTCTACGTGGGACTCGCCGGCGGCCCCAGCCACATCGACACCCGGCGGCTCGTGCTGAACGACGTCACCGCCGTCGGCATCCTCTCCGGCTCACCCGGTGTCGACGACACGATCCGTGCCTACGCCAGCGGCGCGATCGACCCACGGCCGCTCGTCGCGGCCACCGTCGGGCTCGATGAGGTCGGCGCCGTGCTCGCCGGTCAGCGGCCCCCTGGTGCCGGCCCGGGCCCGAAGATCCACGTCGACCCACGCGTGCCGTGAGAAGGGCCTCGAGATGAACGACTTCGACGGTTTGGCCGCGCTGATCACCGGCGGCGCGAGCGGCATCGGCGCGGCCGGCGACGTCAGCCAGAGCCCCGATGAGGAGTGGGCGCGGGTGCTCGACATCCACGTCACCGGCATCGCTCGCGTCACGCGGGCCGCGCTGCCCCACCTGCGACGCTCACGCCATGCGGCCGTGGTCAACATGTGTTCGGCGGTGGCGTTCGTCGGGGTGGTGGCCCGGCTGCTCTCCGCCGCGCAGGACGCCACCGCGACCGCGCAGGCGCTCCGGGCCCGCCAGTCGACGGCGGCATGAGCAGCCTGCGCGTCTAAGCCTTGCGGTCGGAATCGATGGGTTCGGGCTCGGCGGACGCGAGTTCGAACCACACCGGGAAGCGGTCGTTTCGGCTGATGCCCCAGCGCGTGGCTCCCCGATCGACGATGACCAGTCCGCGCCGGCCGGCGGCATTGTCGTCGCGGGTCAGCTCGCCTGGCTCGAATCCGCGGCCCGAGTCGGCAACCTCGATCCGGACGCGGCCCTCGTCGGCACCGATCCACAGCCCGATCGATGCTCCGGCGCCGTGTGTTGGATGCACGACCGCGTTGGTCACCAGCTCCGATGTGATCAGGATGGCGACCTCCGATTCGGACTCCGGAATCCTTCCGGCGATTGCTTCACGAACCTCGGAGCGCGCCAGCCGAGGAGCTTGGTCGCTGACCGCCAGCTCGAGCGCCACCTGTTCGGAGTAGTCGCACTCGCCCGGGTCCTCGCCAGGAGGCTCGGAGCTGGCCCCCAGCGGCTCGATCCCGGACAGGCGAAACACCGCGCGCACATGCTGCGGCGGTGAAATCGTGCGGATCGACTGGCCGTGTTCGCGCGCCCGGCGTTCGATCTCGATCAGCGCCGACAGGCCGGACGAATCAACAAACGTAACCTCGGCCAGGTCGAGTACCAGCTGGGCCCGCCGGCCGCGATCCGCTGCCACGAATGCTTCGGTGAGCCTCTCGGCGGCTGCGTGGTCAAGCTCTCCAGCCAGTTTGATCACCGCCTCCTCGTTGGTGAGAACGGTGTCGAGGTGGAAGCGCGGAGCGCCCGGACTGCGCCGCGAGCCGCCCCGGGGTGCGGCGAACCGTGACCGCGTCCGTCCCGGAGCCGGCGAAGGCTGTGGACGCAGGGCAAGCGCCGCGGTGTCGTCGCTCTGCGGTCCGAGTTGGAAGCGATCGAGAGCAGATTCAAGCCCGCCGAGCAGCCCGTCCGGCTCCAGATCCGCATGCTCGATCAACAGCTGTCGGAGTCGCTGCAGGCCGAAGCGCTCGGTCCTCCCGCGCGTGTCCGTGACGCCATCGGTGTACAGGAGGACCGTTTCGTCGGGGCCAACCGGGACCGTGTGCTCGGGCCAGCTCCCACCGGGCTCCACGCCCAACAGCTGCCCCGCGCCGCCGATCTCGCGAATGCGGCCGTCGGCGCGCACAACCAGGGGGCCGGGGTGGCCGGCCGAGCTGACGAGCAGGTGGTCCGGATGCACGCGCAAACACAATGCACTGCACAGCGACATCGTGGACTGCTGGCGCAACGCATCGTCGAGCCGGGTCAGGATTGCCGCCGGGCCGCTCTCGGTTTGGCTCACGAATCGAGCCCCGTGTCGTACGAGCCCAGCCATCGCTGCCGCCCGCACGCCCTTCCCGGCCACGTCCCCGATGATCACGATCCAGCCACCCGGAGTCGCGAAGAAGTCATAGAAGTCGCCGCCGACCTCCACCTCAGCGGCACCTGCCGGCCTGTACAGAGTCGCCACCTGCCAACCGACGATCGATGGCGCGGCGTCTGGCAGCAGGCTCCGCTGCAGTATCTCCGCGATCTCACGCTCAGACTGCTCGGCTCGTCGGCGCTCGCTCGTGACCGCCGCCAGGATCAGCGCCGTCACCCCCGCGACGGCAACGAACGTCTGGGCCAGCAGCAGGCGATCGTTCGGCCCGCTGGTCGCGAACGGTCCCTTGCCGTGAGCTGTGAACGCCACCGCGATCGCGCCGGCCAGCAGGCTGGCCCCCGCGGCCCCGGGCTGCCACAAGCGAAGCGCCGCCCAGATCAGCAGGGGGAAGAGTGCGTACACGACCTGCGTCGACCGCGAGAACACCAGCACGCTGACGCCGGTCAGCACCACGGTCAGGGTCACCGCCTCAATCGGGCCTCCGGGCAGCTGTCGGTAACGGCGATACGTCGCGGCGATCAGCAGTGCCGGCGCGACGATCAGGTCTCCGCCCATATCCCCGAGCCACCACGTGCGCCATAGCGACGGAACCCGCGCCCACGAGGTCGCGCCCCCGATCAGCAGGCTCGTGACGCCGATGGTCGCGCTGATTGCCGTGCTGATCACCGCGCCGAAGACAACGAGCGAGATCACGTCGCTGACTCGCTCCAGGCGCGGCGAGAAACCCCCGACGCGCCGCAGCAGGTAGGCCCCCGTCAGCGCCTCGAGCGTGTTGCCGAGGACGATGCCGAGCACCGTCACCGGCGGTACGCCCGTGTTCAGGTTGGTCAGCAGCGCACCCAGCGCCACCGCCGGCCACAGGCGGTACCCACCGAGGATCAGCGCGGCCAGGGCAATTCCGGTCGGCGGCCAGATCGCGGTGACGCTGCGGGTGGCGAAGGCAAGGTCGAGTCCGAGCTTCCCGGACACCGTGTAGGCGGTTGCCACGGCGACGATCTGAACCGCGTACCAGGCCCGGTCATCGAGCCGGCGCGGACGTTCGTCAGGCCCAACGGGTGCCACCGTCCTCGACTCCATATCTCGATCCTCGCGGGAAGGATATGAGCGCGGCGGCGGGGACCGTCACATCGTGGGCTCGCCGCGGGTCATGGCCGTAGACCCGCAACACAGCAGGAGGTGCCCGATGGCACGGATTCAGGGAGTACCGCAGGACCAGGCCGGTCCGATGGTCAAGCTCGTCTACCGCTTGATGCGCAAGGGCGTGAAGAAGATGACCGGACGCGAGGCCGCGCACGGGAGCGGCATCGAGCCGGTCGAGATCTGGGCGTACCAGCCGAAGATGATGAGCGGCATGGGCAAGTTCCAGCAGGCCGTGAGGAAGGGGAACACCGTCGACGAGCGGCTCAAGTACCTGGTCGAGCTCAAGGGCTCTCAGATGATCGGCTGCGAGTACTGCCTCGACCTCGGTTCGCAGATCTGCCGGAACTCAGGCTTCTCGGACGAGGAGCTGCTGGCGATCCCGCGCTACCGCCAGAGCGAGCTGTTCACCGAGCGTGAGAAGGTGGCGCTGGATTACACGGTGGCGGTGATGCGCACACCGGTGGAGGTCACCGACGAACTTTTCGCGCGGATGACGGAACACTTCAGCGACGCGCAGCTGGTGGAGATCACCGCGCTGCTGACCGTTGTCAACCTCGACCGCTTCAACGCTGCGTTCGACATCGGCTCGTCGGGGTTCTCGGAGGGGATGGTGTGTGTGCCGCCGGATCGCCCGGCTGCCGAGTCGGCGCTCGCTCCGTAGGTGGGCCGATGCCGCGCCGGCTCAGCGAACTCGGATCGTCGTGGCGAGTGGCAGATCGCGCGACGAGGTCCCGACGTGTAGGCGGTAACGCCCCGGCGCGACGGTCCACCCGCTGCGCCGCGCGCTCCAGTACTCGAAGGCCGAACGCGGAAAGCTCAGCGAAACGGTCCTCGCGCCACCGGGCCCGGCGAACATCTTGGCGAAGGCCTTGAGCTGGCGCGGCGGTTCGCCGGCGGCGGCAGGGAAACCAAGGTAGGCCTGCACGACCTCGGCGCCGGCCACGTGGCCGGTGTTGCGCAGCGTCACGGTGGCGCGGTAGCCGTTGCCACGGCGCTTGACGCTGAGGTGGCGCAGGGAGAACTTTGTATAGGACAACCCGTACCCGAATGGGAACAGCGGCCTCTGACCGAAGCGGTCGTAATAGCGATAGCCGACGAAGATCCCTTCGGAATAGTGCGCGACGTTGTCCACCCCGGGGTAGCGCTGTGGACGGTTGGCCGTCGGCCCCTGCGACGCGGTGCGGGGGAAGGTGACCGGGAGGTGGCCGGACGGGTCCGACCGGCCGAACAGCGTGGCGGCGATCGCCGCTCCGCTCCGCTGGCCGGGGTACCAGGCCTCGAGCACGCCGTCGACCGTCGCGAGCCACGGCATCAGCACCGGGCCGGCGGTGTGAAGGACGACGATCGTCCGCGGGTTGGCTGCGGCGACTGCCTCGATCAGCCGGTCCTGGTCTCCCGGAAGGTGCAGCGAGGGGCGGTCCATCCCTTCGCTCGAAACGTCGTTGGCGAACACGATTGCCACCTTGGCGTGGCGTGCCGCGCGCACGGCGGCGGCGAGCATCGAGGGACGCGGTGGCTGCCAGCCGACCTGGAGCGCGGCCCCGGCGATCGAGGATCCGGTCGCGTACGTGAGCCGGATCGAGACCGGGTGACCCTTGGTCAGCCGGACCAGCCCCTGGAAGCTGATCGCCGGAGCGCCCGGGGAGCTGACGATCCCGCCCGGCAGGCCACCGGTGTAGAACTCGGCGTTGGCGTCGATGATCCGCCGGCCGCCCAGGTAGAGCTGGGCGACGCCCGAGACCCTCAGCGAGAAGCGGTAGAGGCCGGTCTTCGGCGGGGTCAGCGTGCCCGTCCACACGCCGGCGTTGGCGTTGGGCGTGCCCGGGATCGTGGCCAGCGGCACCGGCCGGCTGGCGAAATTGACCGTCGCATCGACGCGGGTCGCGACGGGCGATCCGGTCGGCGCCTGGCCGCTGTAGTACTTGGCGCTGAGACCGTGCCCCGCGCCGGCGCCCGGTGAGAGAGCGCTGGAGGGAATGACGGGCAGCGGGACGACGCCCAGCGTGCCCGGCGCGTAGGCGATCCGCGACCGCGACCCCACCAGCCGGCGGATCCCGCTCAGCGGGGAGATAACCGGCCCATGCCGCACCGCCGGCGAGCCGTTCTCCTCGATCTGGGTCCCCGGACCGGCGTCATGGCCGATCACCGCGATTGAGCCGAGCCGCGGACTCAGCGGCAGCACCCCGCCGCGATTTCGGAGCAGCACAGTCGCCTGCTCGGCCACGCGCGTGGCCAGGGCCAGATGCGCCGGTGTGCTCACGTTTCGGCTGGCCCCGCCGCTTGAGCGATGGTTGAACAGACCGACCTCGAACATCGCGGTCAGGATCCGGCGCGTCGCGTCGTCCAGCCGCGCGGCGCTGATCTTGCCGGCGTCGTAGGCGTCGGTGAGGATCGTGAGCTCGTTTCCGCCCGTTGCCGTGGCAATGCTGCCCAGCTGCATGTTGTCGACACCGGCGTTGACCGCCGCCACGTCGTCACGGACGGCCAGCGAGGCGTCGGGGCCGACGAAACCGTTCAGGCGCAGTCGCTTCAGCACGCCCAGGGTCCGAGGGTTCTGGCACGAGTAGGCGGTGTTGATCCGGTTGTAGGAGCACATCACCGAGCCCACATGCCCCTGCTCCACGGCGGCCTTGAACCCGGGGAGGTAGATCTCCTGGAGCGTCCGCTCGGACACCTGATCACTCACCGCGGGAGCCCCCAGCGGCTGGCCAAAGCGGTCGATCTCCTGGTTGTTGCCGGCGTAGTGCTTGACCTGCGCGATCACGTGCCGGCTCTGAATGCCGCGGATCTCGGGCGCCACCAACGACCCGGTCAGGAACGGATCCTCACCCAGCGTCTCCGCCTCGCGTCCCCACAGCGGCGTGCGAAGGATGTTGATCGTCGGGGCGGCGAGCAGCGTGTCGCCCTTCCCTGCCGCCTCGGCGCCCAGCGCCTGCCCGTACGCGCTCGCCACCGTCCGGTCCCACGACGCGGCGATCGTCTCCGCGTCCGGGAACGCCGTGACGCCGGTGCTGGCCTCACCGATTCCGTTCGGCCCATCGATGAACCGCAGCGGCGGGATGCCGAGCCTGGTCACGCCGGAACTGCCACTGGCCACCAGGGCGAGCTTCTCCGCCGTCGTCATCGCCGCCAGCACCATGGACGCACGCCGGACCGCGCCAAGCTTCGCGTTGCACCAGGGATGGGCGCCACACGATCCCGCCGCATGGGCAGCGGAAGGCATGAACAGAGCTGACGAGGCGACGGCCAGAACGACGGCGCGCGGATTCATCCGGATCCACCGCGACATGACGACGCATAACTTACCCATCATCGCTCAGGCTGCGTTTGAGGTCGGGCCGGCCGCCTGACCGGGTCGAGCTGTTCTAGGCTCCCTCGGGTGCCCGGACCGCTGCTGGCCATCGACGCTCCCTACGTCCTCTACCGCTCGTTCTTCGCCCTGCCCGATTCGATCAAGGGGAGCGCCGGCCGACCCGTCAACGCGCTGCTCGGGGCGGCCAACATAACCCTGCGGGTCGCCGCCGATCGCCGGCCGCGGGCGATCGTCTTCTGCTTCGGCGCCGAGGCGGCCGCGTACCGCGTCGAGTCCTACCCCGACTACCACGCCGCCCGTCCGCCCGTGCCCGACGATCTCGACTGGCAGTTCGCGCAGGCTCCCGGGTTCCTCGAGCAGTTCGGCTGGACGTGCATGGGCAGCGACGCGCTCGAGGCCGACGACCTGCTGGGGTCTCTGGGGGCGGTCGAGACCGAGGCCGGCGGCGAGACGCTGATCGTCACCGGTGATCGCGACATGTACCAATGCGTCAGCGACGACGTGAAGGTGCTCTTCCTGAAGGCCGGCACGACCGGATTCGAGGAGGTCGACGCCGATGAGGTGGTCAAGCGCTACGGCATTGGACCGAGCCTGGTGCCCGACTTCATCGCGCTGCGCGGCGATCCTTCCGACGGGCTGCCCGGCGCTCCGGGGATCGGCCCCAAGACGGCCGCGGAGCTGCTGAACCGGTACGGCTCGCTCGAGGCCAGCCTCGAGCCGGCGATCACCGAGCGGCCGAAAATCAGGGCCGCGCTCACCGACGCGCCCGACCAGCTGCGCGCCTTCAAGGACATCGCCACGTTGCGCATCGTCGACCTCGACCGGCCGCCTGATCGCGCCACCGATCTCGCCGGCGGGGCGGAGGCGGCGCGGAGCTACGGCCTCAACCGCCTCGCCGAGCGCCTGGCCGGCGCGGCCGACCTCAGCGACCTCTAGAACCATCTGAGCTCCGGCCTGCTGTCGGGAGGCCGGTCCGCGGCCATCCCCAGGCACGTGTGCTGGCCGTCGGATGAAAAACGTGACGAGGAACTCCTCGCGGCGGAACCTCGTACAGATAAGCGTCCCCCAGGTGCTTATGCGACCAACGTGCGGGCGGCTCGGGAGGTTTGGCGGGTTTTCCATGCGACCTTGCTGCCCTACGGCCCCACGGCGCCACCCCCACGGCGCCCGCACTGCCCCAGCCACGGCCCCACGCGACTCGCAGAACGCCGCCTACGGCGTGAACTTGACCGTGATCACGTCGCCGTCGGCGACGGCATAATCGCGCCCCTCCAGGCGCAGGGTTCCCCGATCGCGCGCCCCCGCATAGCCGCCGGCCTCGACCAGCGCGTCCCACGGGATCACCTCGGCGCGCACGAACCCGCGCTGGATGTCCGAGTGGATCATCCCGGCGGCGTGCCACACCGACAGCCCTCGGCGCAGGTGCCAGGACTGCGCGGGCTTGTCCTCGCCGGCGGTGAAGAAGGCGATCAGCTCGAGTAGCGCAAACGCCCCGCGCACCACGGCGTCGAGGCCCGACTCCCCGATCCCCAACTCCGTCCGCATGGCCGCGGCGTCCTCGTCGTCGAGCTCGGCCAGCTCGGCCTCGAGGCGGGCCGAGATGGCTACCGCACCCGCGCCGTGGGTGCGGGCGTGCTCGAGAATCGCCTCCGGCACCTCCAGAGAACCCTCGTCGACGTTGGCTACGAACAGCACCGGCTTGGCGGTCAGCGGAGACAGCAGGGACATCGCGTCGGGCGCGTCGGCGGGCGCGGGCACCGTCCGTGCCGGCCGCCCGGCCGCAAGCGCCGTGATCAGCTCCTTCAGCCAGCCCTCCTCGGCCACCGCGTGTCGATCGCCGCTGCGGGCGGTGCGGGTCACCCGATCGAGCCGGCGCTCGGCCTGCTCGAGGTCGGCGTACAGCAGTTCGGTCTCGATCGTCTCGATGTCCGCCAGCGGATCGACTCGACCCTCCGGATGCACCACGTTCGCGTCCGCGTGCGCGCGGACGACGTGGACGATCGCGTCGGTCTCGCGGATGTTGGCCAGGAACTGGTTGCCCAGCCCCTCACCGCGATGCGCCCCCGCGACCAGGCCGGCGATGTCGTGGAAGTCGATTGTGTCGGGCACGACCTTGGACGCCCCCACCGTCTCGGCCACCGCGGCGAGTCGCGGGTCGGCGACGGGGACCACGGCGACGTTGGGCTCGATCGTCGTGAACGGGTAGTTGGCCGCCTCGGCCGCCACGCCGGTCAGGGCGGTGAACAGCGAGGTCTTACCGGCGTTCGGCATCCCCACGATTCCGACCTTCATCGCCGCCCCAGCTCCCCGATCGCCGTGCCCAGCAGCGCGCCCACCACCACATCGCTGGGGTAGTGCACGCCCAGATAGGGGCGGCTCAGCCCGAACGCCAGCGCTGCGGCCAGTAGCGCCGGCCCGGGTACCTGCTGCCTGTAGACGCGTGCGGCTGCGAATGCCGTTGTCGCGTGCGCGCTGGGAAACGACAGCCTTGTCACGGTGGCCGTCAGCGGCGGCAGCCCGGGGAGCTCCGGCCGCCGGCGCCGAACGACGAACTTGAGCGCCTGGTTGGCCGCGTAGGAGCCGGCCACGACCGCCGCCCCCCGCAGCCAGGCTCGCCGTCGCTCGGCGTCGCGGTCAAGGGCGGCTCCGCCGAACCCGAGCGCGAGCCAGCAGGCCGCGTGCTCGCCGAGCTTCGAGTAGGCGGCGATGACCCGCTCGCGGCGGGGCCCATGCCCCCTGGTCCGGGCGAACATGAGCATCGCCCGGTCGAGCTCGTCTGCGCGGCCCACTCCAGGTTCAGGTCCCGAAACCGACCCGGTGCTCTTCGTGGTCGACCAGCACGTAGACGATCTTGTCGAGATCGACGGCCACGGTGCCGTCTTCGGCCGTGAGGTCGTGCCACCCGGTCGAGCCGAGCGCATTGCGCAGCGTGGCCAGCTGGTCGGTCGCTACCCGGGCACTTAGCACCTGTCCGCCGATGAAGCCGATGCTGATCTTCTGAGGTCTCTCGTCCGCCATGTCAATGATGCTCCGCTGGTTGCACGATCTCGGTCAGCACGCCGCCCGTCGACGCCGGGTGGAGGAAGGCTACGCGTGAGCCGCGGATCCCGGTCCGTGGCTGCTCGTCGATCAACCGCAGCCCGGCGCCCGCCAGCGCGCTGAGCGCGTCCTCCACGTTGGCCACGCGGTAGGCGACGTGGTGGAGCCCCGGCCCCTTGCGGGCCAGGAACTTGCCCACCGGCGTCTCGGGCCCAAGCGGCTCGAGCAGCTCGATATGCCCGTCCCCGACATCGAGTAACGCGGCGTCGACGCCCTGCTCGGCCACCGTCTCGCGGTGGACCAGCGGCATCCCCAGCGCGTCTCGATACAGCGCCAGCGCGGCGTCGATGTCCTCGACGGCGACGCCCACGTGGTCGATCGTGGTCAGCATGCGGCCGGGAGGATACTGGGGGGCGCCTGGCCGACCCGGGCCTCTGGGCTAGACCACCTAGCGGTCTGCCGGCTCTTGGGCGGTCGCCGCGGCGATCCCGAGCTCGCCACCGCCCATGCGGGGCGGCGCCTCGGCCGGCACGCCGACCATGATCCGATCGATGTCGCGGCGCTCGAGCACCTCGTTGCTCAGCAGCGTTGCCGCGAGATCGTCGAGCTGCGGTCGGTGGCGGTCGATGATCGACAGCGCCATGCGGAACGCCTCGTCGGCGAGGTCCTGCACCTCGGCGTCGTGCACCCGACGCGTGGCTTCAGAGGAACTCTCCGACAGCACCTTGAGCGAGCGCACGCCGGTGCCCATGGCGTAGTCGTGGACCATCGCGTGGGCGATCTCAGCCACCCGCTTGAGATCGTCCGACGCGCCCGTGGTGATCGAGCCGAAGACCAGCTGCTCGGCGGCGCGGCCGCCCAGCAGCATGGTCATGAAATCGATCAGCTCCTCCCGTGTCTTCAGATACCGATCCTCCTCGGGGAGGTTCAGCGTGTACCCCAGTGCCCGTCCGCGTGGAACGATTGAGATTCGGTGGACTCGGTCCACCGAAGGCAAGAGCTCACCGCACATCGCGTGGCCGGCCTCGTGGTAGGCCACTACCCGCTTCTCGTGGTCGGTCAGCGCCCGCCGCGACTGCATTCCGGCCACGACCCGCTCCAGCGCGGTGTCGAAGTCCTGCATCGCGACCTCGCTGACGCTGCGGCGGGCGGCGAAGATCGCCGCTTCGTTGCAGATGTTGGCCAGGTCGGCGCCGGTCAGCCCCGAGGTCTGGCGCGCGATCAGCTTGAGATCCACGTCGGTGGACAGCGGCTTGTTGCGCGAGTGGACCTGGAGGATGCGCTCGCGCCCGCCGACGTCGGGCGGCGAGACGAAGATCTGGCGATCGAAGCGGCCCGGACGCAGCAGCGCCGGGTCGAGCTTGTCGAGCAGGTTGGAGGCCGCGATCACCACCACGTCCTTGCTCGCTGTGAAGCCATCCATCTCGACCAGCAGCTGGTTGAGGGTCTGGTCGCGCTCTCCGCTGATGTCCATGCCGCGATGTCCGCCCACGGCGTCGAGTTCGTCGATGAACACGATGGCCGGGGCGTTCTTGCGCGCGATCCTGAACAGCCGCCGGATTCGGGCCGCGCCAAGCCCTGCGAACATCTCCACGAACGACGCGGCCGACTGCGAGTAGAACCGGGCACCCGATTCGTGTGCCACCGCCTTGGCCAGCAACGTCTTGCCGGTCCCCGGCGGGCCGTGGAGCAGGATGCCCTTGGGCACCTTGGCCCCCAGGGCGCGGAAGCGCTTGGGGTCGCGCAGGTACTCGACCACCTCGCGCAGCTCCTCCTTGGCCTCATCGGATCCGGCGATTTCCGACCAGCCGATCGAGGGCGAGGCCTCGGGCTTGATCTCGACCGGCTTGGTGCGCGGCATGTACCGCATGAGCATGAACACGGCCACGACCAGCAGGCCCATGAACAGGATGGGCAGCCAGTGGAGCATGAACGTCTGGACGTCCGGCTCCCACAGGAAGTTCGCGAAACTCATCCCTTCAGCGCTCATCGGCAGTGGAGAGGGTTCACTCAACCCTCTCCAGGCGGGGATTCGGCGAGTACCCCCGTCCCACCTTCGCGCAGGGCCGCCCTTCGACGAGCACGATGTCGGCCGTGAAGTCGTTGTCGCCGCGCAGCAGCGAGGACCCGACACCGTAGGCGTCGACGGGAACGCCGGCCGCCTCGAACTCCCTGATCCGCGCCGCATTGAAGCCGCCGCTGGCCACGATCTTGACGTCGCCGTATCCCGCGCCGTCGAGTGCGCCCCGGACCTTTTCGACCAGTCGTGGGTTGACTCCGGTGGGGCGGAAGGCGCCCATCTCGTTCCACAGCGACCGATCGACCAGCGTCTCTGAGGTGTCGAGGCGGACGCCCCACAGCTTCGGCCCGAGCGCCCGCGCCACCGCCAGGGCCGTCTCCACCGAGTCGTTGTCCCAGTCGACCAGGACGGTGACGTTCGTCTCCTCGTGGAACCGATCGGCGTAGACGGTCGCTGCCTTCACCGTGTCTCCGCCATAGGCGGCGATCAGACCGTGGGGCACGGTGCCCATCCCGCGGCCGCCCCACCACGAGGCCTGGGCGTCCGTCGAGACTCCGATCGCCCCGGCGACGTGCGCGCTCCAGCCGTCGCCGGTCTGGACGAGCCAGTGATCGTGGCGGGCGGGGAAGTAGAAGATCGACTTGCCGCGGGCGGCCTGCACCACCTCGGCCACGTTTCGCATCACCAGCGACCGGCGCGCGAGGACGCCGAGGTAGACGGTCTCCAGATGGGCGAACAGGCTGTAGTCGCCCTCGATCGTCAGCACCGTCTCACGCGGAGCGATCCGGTCACCCTCGCGCAGCGCGCGCACGTCGAGCTGATCCCAGCCCGAGATCCATTCTTCCCCCTCGACGTGCCCGGAGCACAGCTTCAGCACCGCGATCGCCTCATCGATCCCGCCGAGCACCGACTCGCGCTTCTGAAACACCTGCATCAGCACGCGCGGATGGTGGCCCTCGGCCTCCAGCACCTGCCTGGTGTAGACGAAGTAGGCGTCGGAGTAATACCCCGAGCGCATCCGCTGGACGGGCAGCCGAAAGACGTCTGGGTCCAGGCGAGCCGAGGTCTCCGTCGGCATGGGGGGAGTCTATTTAAAGGGGCCGCATGCGCGGCCCCCGTGGTTCTGCTGTCACGGGGCCGCGTTCCACAGGGCCCGGTAGTACTCCGTCCGAACCGGGTCGGGGCTGATTCCGTAGGCCTCGAGCAGCCGGTCCTCCCACCCGGGCCCGTAGTTCCACGTCGTGGCCATCGTCGCCACGGCGAGATCGGCCCAACGGTCGGCCACCCCGAGCGACCCGAGGTCAACGTGCCCCGAGAGCTGCCCGTCGTCGCGGATGATCGTGTTGGGCGAGCAGGCATCTCCGTGGCAGACGACGAGCCGGTCGACCGGTGGCGCCTTCCGCAGCTCCTCGGCGCGCGCCGGGTCTGAGATCTCGGCCAGTCTGACCTGCACCGACCACGAGAACGGGCAGCTGACCACCGGAAGTGAATCGTGCATCAGCCGCAGCCCCTGGCCGATCGCCGCCACCGCGATCCCGGGCCGGCGCTCCCAGCGTGAGCTGACCGCACTCTCGCCGCCCAGCGGCGTCGAGAGGAACCACCTCCCCTCCTGGTCCTCGCCGACGCTGAGCACGCGAGGCACCGACACGTACTGCCCCGCCCACTCGAGCCGCTGCACCTCCCCGGTCAGGTCCAGGCCCGTGTCGCGGGGGCGCCACTTCATGAACCGACGCCGTGGCCCGTCGCCGATCTCAAACGTCACCCCGTCCTCGGTGCGCCAGACCACCCGGATCACCTCGCCGGTGGCCAAACGCCTCACCGCGCTCGGAATCGACACGGTCTCCATCTTGGCAAGCCGGCGCGGTACCGGCCGCGTCGCGCGCTTGCCGAGCCGATCTACCGGTTTGGGATCGTGGCGAGGAAGTCCCAGATCCAGCGCGTGCGCAGCGGCGTGGAGTGCGTGTCGTCCGACAGCTCCGACTCCGATGGCCGCATGGCCGGGATCGACCGCTGCCCGACGAACGTGACTAAGGCCTCGAAGGAGAACATCACCCTCCGGGTGAAGTGGAAGCAGGTCACGGTGACCGGATAATCCGGAGCTGCGGACGGAGACACGAACGCGTCATAGTGCTTGAGGTCGCGATCGATGTGCAGGTAGCTCTCTGGCCACGGGTTCTGCGTCACGGTCTTAGAGGCGCTGTACGAGCAAACGCCCTTCTGCGTCTGCTTGTTAATGACGGGTCCGATCGCCCGATAGTCGAACTGGTCGTCTGCGGTGTCGTACCTGGAGAAGCGAAAGCGAAATCCCGGCTGGCTATCGGTCGTGCTCGTGCTCAGCGGATTGGCGATGATCGTCGTGAACTGCTGGACGGTCCATTGCCGGGCGATGACGGCGAACCGCCGTCCCTCCCGCAGGTTGTTGGCCTCGTCCGACTCATCGGCGGTGTGGTTGGCGTCGGCCACCGCTTCTATCTGCGCGAAGCCGACCTTGGGCTCGAGGTCGGTGATCTCGAGCGTGCGATCAACGCGACCTTTGGGCTCGAGCCGCCTGATCGAGATCTTCTTCTTGTAGGGCCGGCCGCGGCCGTCGAAGATCATGACTACCGTGGTCGAGGCCGGCGCTGTGGCGTCGCCCCGGTTCTCCGTCTCGATGTGGATCGAGAACCGCTGCGCGACCCCGTTGGTGCCCACGACGGTGAACGGCGGCTCGCCCAGGCCGAGCGTCTCGAGCTTGGTGATCTTGAGGTCTGGCTTCGGACCCGGACGCTTCTTGGTAGCCGCCGACGCCGCGGCACATAAGGCCAGCGCGCATGCTCCACCCAGAAGCGGTGCGAGTCCCCGGTAAGGTCGCACGCCTGGATCATTCCAGGTTTGCCTGCTAGCGTCCAGAGTCGATGCTTGCCGGCTCTCGACCACGCTGACCGCATTCACCGCGCCTAACGCCCACTGAGGGCTCGCGCGGCCAACCCGCCGTTCCGTCGTACCAACCCGTCGAGAGTGTTCCGTGAGTACCTACCTGCGCGTCCTGCGCGAACAGAACTTCAGATACCTGTTCCTGGGCCAGGCGGCCAGCATGGTCGGGGATCGCGTGGTGGTGGTTGCGCTGGCGCTGTTCATCACCCAGCGCACGGGATCGCCGACGGACCTCGGGCTGGTGCTGGCCGCGCAGACCGTGCCGCTCGTCGGGCTGCTCCTATTCGGTGGCGTGTGGGCCGATCGGCTCCCACGCCACCGCATCATGATCGTCACCGATCTGTCGCGCGCCCTGCTCCATGCCGTGCTCGCCGCGTTGATCTTCGCCGGCACCGTCCAGGTCTGGCAGATCGCCGTGATCGAGGCGCTGTTCGGCGCTGCACAGGCCTTCTTCCAGCCGGCGTACAGCGGCCTGCTTCCCC
The DNA here is from genome assembly GCA_963796885.1 of uncultured Solirubrobacterales bacterium. Lineage (GTDB taxonomy): Bacteria > Actinomycetota > Thermoleophilia > Solirubrobacterales > Solirubrobacteraceae > Palsa-465. Next base: position 59,141 of record CAWCNP010000008.1, on the reverse strand, counting down.
AGACCGTGCCCGAACCGTTGATCCAGGATGCGCGTGCGCTGACCGAATCCGTCGCCAACCTCGCCTTCCTGGTCGGGCCCGCCTTGGCCACGGCGCTGGTTCTCGGCGTGGGCGCCGGCGAGGCCTTCGTCTTCGACGCCGCCACGTTCTTGCTCAGCGCCGCGCTGCTGGTGCTGGTCAAGCCCCGTCCTCGCGGAGAGGCTCTTCCCCCGAAGCCGATGATGCAGGAGCTCCACTCGGGCTGGCGCGAGGTTCGCTCCCGTACGTGGGTGTGGGTAACAATCGCCGTGTTCGCCGGGTCCGTGATGACGGTCTACGCGCCGTGGTACTCGCTGGCCCCGGCCATCTCCCATGACGTCTACGGAAGCACGGGCGTGTTCGGCTTGCTCGAGACCCTCGGTGGCCTCGGCGCGGTGTTCGGCGCCGCCGCTGGGCTGAGCTGGCGCCCCGCGCGTCCGCTCCTGGTCGGCTTCGTGCTCGTGCTCGCGTGGCCGGTGCAGGACGGCCTGTTCGCACTCGGCGCGCCGCTCGAGGCCGTATCCGCGTGCGCGTTCGGGACCGGGTTCGGATTCTCGTTGCTGATGATCTGGTGGGAGACGGCGCTCGCCCGCCACATACCTCCGCATTCGCTGTCGCGCGTCAGCGCGTGGGACTGGATGGGCTCGCTGGCCCTGCTGCCGCTCGGCTATGTGGTGGCCGGGCCGCTGGCCAGTACCTTCGGGGCCCGCGCGGTGCTCGGCGTGGGGAGCGTGATCGGGCTGGCTCTGTTGATCGTCGGGCTGCTCCCCCAGAGCACCCGCGCCCTCAGTCTCGGCAACCCCTCAACCGAGCAGCTCGCGCACGAGGTCCCGGTAGAAGCCGGCAGCAAAGCCTAGGTCGCGCACGTCGATCCGCTCGTCCGCGTTGTGGACGAGCGGACCGGCCTCGAGCATCGTCATGTGCCGGGTGGGGAAGAAGCCGTAGGCCACGCATTCCGGGAAGGCGGCGCGGAACCACTTCGAGTCCGAGAATCCAGGCAGGATCACCGGCACCGTCTCGGCGCCGGGATCGTTGTTCCTGACCCAGGCTTCGATCGTCGACATCAGCTCGGTCTCGACCGGCGAGCTGTTGCCGGGGACCGTCTCGGTGAACTCGAACTCGAGCCGCCCGGCCTCGTCGCCCAGAACCTCATCGATCCGTGCGCGCGCGAGCTCCTCGCCCATGCCGGGGGGTACCCGGCAGTCGACCTTCACGTACGCCCGCGACGGGATCACGTTCATCTTGTCCGACGCGTGGATCATCGTCGGCGTCAGGGTCACGCCGAGCATCGGCTCGAGCAGAATCAGCAGCGCCGGGTCGGTGTCGGCGATGCGCTGCAGGGCGCGCTCGGGATCGGCCGGGTCCTCGCCGATCGCCCGTAGCAGCGCAGCCGGAGCCTCGGTGATGTCGAACCTCGGCTGGCGCGCGCCGAGTCGATCGATCACCGGCGCAAGCTTGAGCAGCGCGTTGTCGCCGGTTCGCGGCAGCGACGCGTGTCCGCTGGCCCCGTTGGCGGTCAGCTTGAAGCGAAACACGCCCTTCTCCGCGCAGCAAACGCCGTACAGGCGCCGGCCGTCGAGCTCGAACACCTCGCCGGCGCCCTCGTTGAGCAGCAGGTCGCAGCGGACCAGATCGGGATGGTTCTCGGTCAGCCAGTGCGCCCCGACCTCGCCTCCGGTCTCCTCATCGGAGACGAACACCAGCTTCAGCGCCCCGCGCCGCGGGCGCCATCCGTCGCCGGTCAGAGCGACTGCGCCGACGGCCTCGGCGGCGACCTGCGATTTCATGTCGATCGCGCCGCGGCCCCACAGGAACCCATCGGCGACATCGCCCGACCATGGATCATGCGTCCACTCAGAGGCATCGGCCAGCACCGTATCGACGTGCCCGAGATAGCACAGCGTGGGTCCCGCCTCGCTGCCCTCGACCGTCGCCACGAGGTTAGGGCGCTCATCGTCGGCGGCGACGATCTGGGTCTCGAACCCGGCCGCCTCGACGTATGACGCGAGGTACTCGATCGCCGGCCGCTCGTTGCCGGGCGGGTTGACGGTGTTGAAGCGGACCAGCCTCTGCAGGACTGAGGTGGTCTCGGCCTGGAGGTCAACCGTCATCGGTGCGGGAGAGTATCTGTCTCTACGATGACGCGCTGTGGCCGATGACCTCTCCCTGGCGCTCGAGCTCGCGGGACTCGCCGATGAGCTCACGCTGGGCCGCTACCGAGCAGCGGATCTGGCCGTCGAGACCAAGCCCGACCTGACACCGGTTACCGAGGCCGACAAGGCCGTCGAGCGGGTGATCCGCGATCGCCTCTCCGTCGAGCGCCCCGGCGACTCCGTGCTCGGCGAGGAGTACGGCGACTCGAGCGCCCCCGGCAGCTCGCGCCGATGGATCATCGATCCGATCGACGGCACCATGAACTACGTCCGGGGCGTCCCCGTGTGGGCCACGCTGATTGCCCTTCAGGAGAACGGTGAGCTGACCCTAGGTGTGGCCTCGGCGCCGGCCCTGCACCGCTGCTGGTGGGCCGTGCGCGGCAATGGCGCGTTCGTCGACGAGCGCCTTCCCGGCTCGCCGCGCGCGATCCACGTCTCGGCTGTCCGCGAGCTGGCCGACGCCCAACTCTGCGTCCCCGGCTTCGAGAACTGGGACGGCGCCGTCTCGTTTGACCAGGTCCTGGCCCTGGCCCGGCGCTGCTGGCGCTCGCGCGGGTTCGGCGACTTCTGGCCCTACATGCTGCTGGCCGAGGGTGCGGCCGAGATCGTGTGTGAGCCCGCCGCCTCGCTCTGGGACCTCGCGGTACCGCAGGTGATCGTCGAGGAGGCCGGCGGTCGCTTCACCGACCTCGCCGGCACCCGCGGCGCTGACGGCGGCGACGCGCTGGCCTCCAACGGGCCGCTGCACGACGCGGCGCTGGCCGTCGTGGGACGCTGATCCCACCTACCATCGACCGCCGCGGCGTCGCCACCGCGCATACTTTGGCCATGGAGCGCCTGTTCTCCGACGATCAGCCGGTGGCTTCAAGCCTGGTGGCGCCGACCGCCGCCGCCCCGCTGGCCACGCGCATGCGTCCGCGGACGCTCGACGAGTTCGTCGGCCAGAGCCGGCTGCTGGCGTCCGGATCGGCGTTGCGCCGCGCGATCGAGGAGGGCCATCCGCACTCGATGATCCTTCACGGTCCGCCCGGGAGCGGCAAGACGACGCTGGCTCGGATCATCGCCGACGCCTCCGGCGCCGCATTCGAGGAGGAGAGCGCGGTTGCGGCCGGGCGGGCCGAGGTGCGGGCGGTGATCGAGCGCGCTCGCGAGCGCCTGCGCGGCGGCACCCGGACGGTCTTCTTCCTCGACGAGATCCACCGCTTCAACAAGGCCCAGCAGGACGCGCTGCTCCCGGCGGTCGAGCACGGCCTGGTCACGCTGATCGGCGCCACGACCGAGAACCCCTACTTCGAGGTCAACTCGGCGCTGATCTCGCGCACCCACGTGTACGAGCTCGACGCCCTCGTCCCCGTCGAGATCCGCCGGCTGCTCGACCGCGCGCTGGAGCGCGAGGAGTGCGGGCCGGGGCGAGCGGTCGCGCCCGAGGCTCTCGAGTTTCTGGCCGAGCGCTCGGGCGGGGACGCCCGCACGGCGCTGAACGCGCTCGAACTGGCCTGCGAGGCGGCGGGGGAGGGCGCGCCGGTCACGCTGGCCCACGCCGAGGATGCGCTCCAGCGCCGCGCGCTGCTCTACGACCGCCAGGCCGACCGCCACTACGACACGATCTCTGCCTGGATCAAGGCCACCCGGGGCTCGGATCCCGACGCCTCGCTCTACTACCTCGCGGTCATGCTCGAGGGTGGCGAGGATCCACGCTTCATCGTGCGCCGGATGGTCGTACTGGCCTCGGAGGACATCGGCAACGCCGATCCCCAGGCGCTCCTCGTAGCCACCGCGGCGGCCGCGGCGGTCGAGCACGTGGGTCTGCCCGAGTGCCAGTTCGCCCTCGCCCAGGCGGCCATCTACCTATCGCTGGCGCCCAAGTCGGATGCCGCCAAGCACGCCGTGTTCGCCGCTCGCGAGCACATCCGCGAGCGTGGAGCCGAGCTTCCGCCACCCCACCTGCGCTCGTCCACGCGCAGCGATGGCGATTACGACAACCCGCACCGTCGGCCCGGTCACGTGTCTCCACAAGAGCTCCTGCCCGACCGCGCGATCGGGGCGCGGTTCTACGAGCCCGACGACGCGGAGGCGGCGTTGCGCGAGCGTCTCGAGCAGATCCGCAAGGCGCGCGGGCGCGGGTAGGCGGTCGCCAAGGGTGGGCGTGGCACCGGGCTGTCCAACGACGAAAACGTTGAAGAGCGGGCGGGACCCGGGGCCGCTGGTCAACGTTTTTGTCGTATAGCGACGATAACGTTGCGTAGCGCCGCGACCGGGAGCCGCTGGTCAACGTTTTCGTCATTACGGGGCCCACGGCCCGTAACGACCCGGCCGCCGCACCAGCCCCTCACCCATCTTCCCCAGCAAGCCGTTCCCGACGCAACCCATCAAACGGTGCGTGGGCCCGGGTAGCGGACCGCATGCATTACACCCGGCGCATATCGAAGCTACTACGCTGTAGGAAATGGGAAATACGCCTGATCCCGGGACCTTCGTGGCCCGCTCCTACACCCTCCCTCGTGGCCCGAGGGTGCGGCTGCGCTTGGCCCAGCGCCGCGACCTGGCGGCGATCCTCGACCTGCTCCGTGCCCACGCCGACAAGTCGGTCGACCTGGGAATCGTCCGCGGTGTGCAGGCCGACCCGCGTGAGCGAGTCGCGATCTGCGCCACCGCCCTGATGGGCCTGCGCGAGACGATCGTGGGCTTCGGCGTGATCGAGGTCGGGTCCGAGCGGCGTGCGGCGTAGGCGCGCGGCCGCCTACTTGTAGACCAGCGTCAGTCCGACCTTCGTCCCGTGGGGCTTGGTCGTGCCCGGCGGAATCGACTGGCTGCCCACCACCAGCTGCTTGTGCTTGCGCTTCTTGCTCGGTCGCTTGACCTTGCCGACCCCGCAACCGGCCGAGCCCAGCGCGCGCTTGGCGCCCGACAGCGACTTGCCCTTGACGTTGGGCACGTGACAGGGGCCGTTGATGGCCACCCTGTGCGACACGGACGAGGAACGACCGTGGCTGTCCTTGACGCTCAGCGTGACCGTGAACGTGCCGTGGTGGTGGAAGGCGTGATGCAGGACCTTCCCGCTGCCCGTCGACCCGTCCCCGAAGCTCCAGTGGTACTGGGCGATCGACAGGCTTGGGTCATGGGTCGAGGCCGATCCGTTGAAGGTCAGCGACGCGCCCTGGGTGTGCGGGCCGGAGACGCTGAACGCGGCGTGGGGCGCCACGAACCCGGGTGTCCCGTAGACCTCCAGCTCGCTCACATCCATGAACCTCTGATAGGCGATGTCCTGCGAGTTGGAGTCCGGACCCTGATTGCTCAGCTCCGTCAGGCGGACGAACCGCGCACCGGTTCCGGATCCGGTCAGAGAGACCGGATTCATGATGTGATCGTTGCTGGGGCCAAACGCGCCGCCGGCCACCTGGTGGAACGACGAGCCGTTGGACGAGACGGCGATCTGGAACTGCCGGAGCGACGCCGTGTCGTCGTCTCCGCACGTGGCACCCGGGTCGATCGCGAACTGCCGGATGTCCACGGTATGCGGGAGTTGGATCACGACCGTCCGCGGTCCGGTCGGGGCTGACGGCAACCCCTGGCTCGGGTTACCGCCGAAGTTGACCGCGTAGCTGCCCCAGCCCGAGGTCTGCGATCCATCGATCGCGTTGGCCGGGCCGCAGCCGAAGCTGGTCAGGTTCGGCGCCGTCACGGACTTGACCTGTCCACCGCCGGCCAGCGAGGCCCAGTCGCGGCGAATCGAGTGGCTCACCGTGTTGCTGCCGCTACTGACGGGGACGTTCTTCAACGCGATCCCGTCAAAGCCCCGGGCCAGGATCAAAACGTAAGGGTAACTGTTGTGCGGCGCCACGTTGTGGATCGTGTACTGCCCGTTGCTGTTGGTCGTCGTGCTGAGATCCGCGTGGTTGGCGAACTCGACTGTCGCGCCGCTCACGGGCGCGCCGCTATCCGCATCGGTGATGCGACCGGTCACCGTCGCCGTCCGTGCGGACTGCGCCGGCGGGGTATGGAAGTCGAACACCGGCGCGGTGTCGCCGCTTCCGAGGTCGGCGGCGAAGAATCCCATTCCGCGCTGGGCGAAGATCTGCCACAGGACGGTGAGGTCGGCCCCGCCGAAGTCGGTTTGGTCAGCCTGCAGGATCGCGTCGCGCTCGTTGAGCATGGACGGATCGGGCGGGCTCAGCTCCATACCTGCCGTTATCAGCTGCTCGGCCCGATACGAGCACGGTCCGGTGCAGTTGCCCGAGCTGTTGGTCGTCGCTGGGTTCGACTGTTTGTTGATAAGCGCCTGGCGGATCTGCCACAGCGTCTGCCCCCAGATCTCGCCGTCGGCGTGCACCTCGGGCCCGCTGCCCGAGATCTTGCCGTAGTCCTGCAGTGTGTACCCGCCTTGATGGCTGGTGAAGGAGCTCTGACAATCGCCGTTGGCCGGTGCCCCAACCGGACAGTCCATCGACATCGACCGGATCAGGTGCTGCGCGCCCGAGACGTAGTACCCCAGGAACACGTCGCCCGTGGTGGAGGTATCCGTGTCCAGATTTTGCGACACGAGATAGTCCATCGCATACCAGTCGCTCCACCCCTCGCCCATCGCCCCAGCCTCCTCGCCGTCGAGCCGGGGGAAGCCCTGCGCGTCGGTGATCAGGCGGTGCGACAGCCCGTGGGTGTACTCGTGGTAGACGACGTCAGCCTCGTCGCCGCCGTTGGCGTCGACGAAGTTGTTGCTGTCGAAGAGGTACATCTGCATCCGCGGCGGGACGCCATCCTGCTCGGTGGCCATGTTGGCGTTGTCGATGTGGTTGTCGTCCGGCCCGCCGCTGCCGTCGGTGTTGGCGCCATCGTCGTTCTCGGCGTGCACCGGGTCGTTGCCCAGACCGCCCTGGCCGTTGTTGTTGACCTGGAAGTTCCCTGCCGCCGGCGTGAAGCCGATCGGCGACTGCTCAAGGTGATCGTGGTAGTTGTTGACGAACCAGAACACCTGGGCCGCGTTCTGCGCCCGGTTCGTGTGCCACGAGCTGTCGCCATTGACGGCGTCGCGATCCCAGCTGCAAGGGAAATTTGTGGCGCAGTTCTCGAAGAAGTCGCTCGTGTTCGACGAGAAGGGATAGATGAACTCGGGGTGTCCGTCGACATCGAAGCTGGTCGGGGCGACGTCCTCACCGGCGTCGTCTTGGTTGTTGTCGTTAACGTCGCTGTAGACATGAGCGTTGTTGCCGCTCAGCGCAGTGTCTGAGATCGGACCCCAGGCGTCCGGATAGACCTGCGTGTTCTGGGTGTGACCATCGACCAGGCCATTGCCCGGCCCGAAGATCGGGCTCGGGTTGTAGAGCCAGGCCTTGCCCTCACCGCTGGACTGATCGACGATGTTGTTGCGGAACAGCACTCGTCCCGAGGCGGCGTTGATCACGTACTCGTAGATGTGAGTGGAATCCACGAACGCATACAGGTGCCAGGCCAGTTCGTTGCCGGAGGCGATGTGGAAGATGACCAGGTCAGCCTGTGATCCGTCGGAGAAGTGGGTCCAGCGCTGAGCGCCAGGGGTCGCCTTCGTCGCGCTCGGCGCCGGCCCGTGCGCGCCGCCATCCTGGCGCGCCCGTCCCAGCGCCTGCTCCGCGTTCAGCCGCGGCGTGGTCGACGCCACCGCCGTGCTGGCCAGGGGCGCGCCGAGCACGTTGATGAGCTGGCCGCTCCGATCAACATTGGCACGCAACTCGTTCTCGAACACCGGCACGCCGCGGTACTGCTGCATCCACCGCACATGGGTGGTGCCGTCGACGGACCGGTACGCTGGCGCCTCGTGCAGTTCCCTCAGGTCCGCGTTGCTGAGCCCGAAGACGGCCCGGTGGGCACGCACGTAATCGAGCGCGATCAACGCCGGCGCGGCCGCCGAGCGCGCCGTCAGAAAGCCGTTCAGTCTGGCGACCATGCTCGGTGTGCCCGTCAGTGGATCGATCGTCACGACGCTCTGCTGCCCGAGACTCCGTCCCAGTGCCGCCGCGGCGTTGGCCCGTAACGCTGGCACCTTGACCTGCGCACCCGCGGTCTGCGACCGGGTGCGGACATCGACAAATGCCTTGCCGGTTTGCCTTTGCGGGAATCCCACCGCGAACGCGGCTGGGGCGCCGGCGGCGAGGCCGGTCAGGCACGCGAGCACAGCGACGAGCCGAAGCGGCCATCGTCCGAGTAGGCGGGATCGAGCGTTTGGACGATGACTACGAGGCACTGAAACCCCCCGGAATTTGACGTACCCTCACGACCGTCGCGCTCGCCCGACCTCCCGGGCGACCCCAGATCGCACCTGGCGGCACTATACCCCGGGGCCTGATATGGGGTGGTGAAAATTGTCACCGAGTACGCTCCGCGGCGTGGAGCCTGCGACGCTGCCGGACCAGCTCGAATCTCGCAATCCCGCCACCGGCGAACGGATCGGATCGGTGTCGGTCACGCCGCCCGAGACGGTGCCGTCGGTTGTGGCCGCGGTCGCCAGCGTCCAGCCGTTCTGGGCGCAGCTGACGCTCGAGGATCGCGCCCGCTACATGGAGCGCGCTGCCCAGGTGCTGATCGATGAGGCGGACGAGATCCGCGACCTGGTCGTTCACGAGCAGGGCAAGCCCCGGGCCGAGGCGTTCTCGATGGAGGTCCTTCCCACGATCGATGCCCTCCACTGGATCGCGCGGGCCGGCGTCGAGATCCTCAGCGACGAGCGGATCCGCATGCCGCAGCTGTTCCTGCGGACCAAGAGCTCGGCCTTCATCTACGAGCCGCTCGGGGTGATCGGGGTGATCGCCCCTTGGAACTATCCCTGGAGCATTCCCTTCGGAGAGGTCGCCCTGGCCCTCATGGCCGGCAACGGCGTCGTGGTCAAGCCGGCGTCGCTCACGCCGCTGATCGGTGAGCGCATCGGCAGGGTGTTCGACCGCGCCGGGGTTCCCGACGGGCTGGTCCGCGTGATCCACGGTGGCGCCAGCACGGGGCAGGCGCTGGTCGAGTCGGACGTCGCCAAGATCTTCTTCACCGGCTCGGTCGAGGTCGGTCGGCGTGTGGGGGAGCAGTGCGCGCGGCGGCTCAAGGGCTCGGTGCTCGAGCTCGGCGGCAAGGATCCGATGATCGTCCTGCCCGACGCCAACATCGACCACGCCATCGCCGGCGCTCTGTGGGGCGGTTTTGCCAACGCCGGCCAGACGTGCTCGGGGATCGAGCGGGTGTACGTGCTGCGTGACGTGGCCGACCGCTTCATCGATGGGGTCCTCGCCGGCGCCCAGGCGCTTCGGGTGGGCGACCCGATCAGTTGGGACACCGAGATCGGCCCGATGATCTCGCGCGAGCAGTTCGCGCTGGTGGCGGGACTGGTCGACGATGCCGTGGCCGCCGGTGCCGAGCTGCGGTGCGGCGGGCCGGCCGAGTCTCCGCCCGGTCTCGGGGCGGGGTCGTTCTACGCGCCGACCGTCCTCACCGAGGTCACTCCGCAAATGCGGATCATGCGCGAGGAGATTTTCGGACCGGTGCTGCCGATCACCGTCGTCGAGTCCGAGGACGAGGCGGTGGCGATGGCCAACGACTCCGACTTCGGGCTCGGCGCCTCGGTGTGGACGACCGACCGCAGCAAGGGCGAGCGGTTCGCACGCGAGCTCGAGGCCGGCATGGTGTGGATCAACGACCACATGTTCAGCCACGGCGCGTGCCAGTGCTCGTGGGGCGGGGTCAAGCAGTCCGGCCTGGGCCGGACGCACTCCAAGTTCGGGCTCTACGAGTGCGTGAACATCAAGCTCCGTGTGTGGGAGCCCTCGACCCTGCGTGACCTTTGGTGGCACCCCTACGACGAAACGCTCGGCCGCGCTCTCCAGCAGGCCGCGAGCGTGATCTACGGACGGCCGTCGATTCGCGCCAGCGCCCTTCGCGCCGGCCTGGGCCCACTGGCCAAGCTCGGCGGCCGCCTGGCCCGCGACGCAATCCGTCGCTAGCGACCAGCCTGCAAGGATTCGGGCCGGGGCTACCCTTAACTCAGTGCCTGCCCAAGCCTACGCCGGGAAAGAGTGCGTCTGTCAGCTCCGCAAGGGGATCTGCGACCAGTCGTGCGTCCAGGACATGCTCGCGACGCCCTTCTACATGGCGTGCCTGCGGCTCAAGGGCCGCCGCTGCGTGGTCGTGGGCGGAGGCGATGTCGGGCTCGAGAAGGTCGAGGGCCTGCTGGCCTGCGGCGGCGACGTGATCCTGATCGCCCCCGACGCTCATCCGGAGCTCATTCAGCTGGCCATGGAGGGGTCGATTCGCTGGGAGCGGCGCGAGTATCGATCCGGTGACCTCGATGGCTGTCTGATCGCGATCGCCGCCACCGACGACACCGACGCCAACATCCGCGTCTTCGAGGACGCCGAGCAGCGGGCGATGCTGGTCAACGTGGTCGATGTGCCGCCGCTGTGCAACTTCATCCTGCCGGCCATCGTCCGTACCGGACCCCTGGCCGTGGCGATCTCGACCGCTGGGGCGTCTCCCGCCCTGGCCAAGCGGATGAAGCGCGAGATCGCGGAGAGCTTCGGCGAGCCCTACGCGCACCTGGCCATCCTGCTCAACGACGCGCGCGGCTGGGCCAAGGCCACGCTCCCGACCTACCAGGACCGCAAGGAGTTCTTCGAGTCGATCGTCAACGGCGATCCCGACCCCGTCGAACTGCTGCGGGCCGGCGATGTCCAGGCCGTGCGTGACCTGATTGCGGCCGCACAGCGGACCCACGCCCCCGCCTGAGCCGATGGAACACGGGGAGCTGACCCATCTCGACGCGTCCGGCCGCGCGAGGATGGTCGACGTCGGGGAGAAGCCCGCCACCGAGCGCCGCGCGGTCGCCCGAGCGGTGGTCAGGGTCTCGCCGGACACTGCCCGGGCCGTGCTCGACGGGGACGCGCCCAAGGGAGATGTGCTCGGCGTGGCCCGCATCGCCGGGATCCAGGCGGCCAAGCGGACGTCCGAACTGATCCCGCTCTGCCATCCGCTGGCTCTGAGCTTCGTCGGCGTAGACGGCGAGATCGATGTCGCGGCGGGCGAGATCGCGCTCCGCGCCGAGGCCCGCACCACCGGTCCCACGGGCGTGGAGATGGAGGCGCTGATGGCGGCCTCGGTCGCCGCGCTGACCGTGTACGACATGGTCAAGGGACTCGAGCGGGGCGCCGAGATCGCCTCGGTGGCTCTGGTCGAGAAGTCGGGCGGCCGCTCGGGCACGTGGCGGCGGACGGTCTCCTGACCCCAGTCCCGTAAGCTCGCGGCGGAATGCGAGCAGCCATAGTCACGATCTCAACCTCGGTCGCGGCCGGCGCGACGGAGGACACCTCGGGCGAGATCCTGGCCGAGTTGACCCAGCAGGCCGGTGGCGAGGTGGTGGCCCGCGAGGTGGCGACGGATGACGAGACCGCGATCCAGGACGTCCTGCGCCGACATATCGACGCCGACGTCCCCCTGATCCTCACCACCGGCGGCACCGGGTTGACGCCCGACGACGTGACGCCGGAGGCGACCAGGGGCCTGATCGACCGCGAGGCGCCGGGTTTTGCCGAGGCGATGCGCGCCGAATCGCTCAAGCACACGCCGCTGGGGATCCTCACCCGAGGGGTGTCGGGGATCGCGGGCCGCACGCTGATCATCAACTTCCCCGGAAATCCGAAGGCGATCAGGGAGCTGTTTCCGGTCATCGCCCCGACGCTGCGGCACGCCGTCGAGACGCTCCAGCGCGAGGGTGGGCGAAGAGTCAGCCATTGAGCTGCGCGGTCTGTGTCGCCACTTCGGCGAGCGGACCGCGCTGCGAGACGTCTCGGTCAGCGTGCCGTCCCGCGCCACCCTGGCCGTGCTGGGCCACAACGGCGCCGGCAAGTCGACGCTGCTGAGGATCCTGGCCACGCTGCTGCGCCCGCATGCCGGCGAGGTCCAGCTGCTGGGCGAACCGCTGCCCAGCCGGGCGTTCGCGGTCCGTGGGGAGCTCGGCTTCCTCGCCCACGAACCGCTGCTGTACGCCGATCTCACCGGCCGCGAGAACCTCCGCTACCACGCCCGCCTGCGCGGAGTGGGGGAGCAGCGCGTCGAGGAGGTACTCCACGCGGTGGGGATGGAGCGTCGCGCAGATGACGCCGTGCGGCTGCTCTCGCGTGGGATGGTTCAGCGCCTGGCCGTGTGCCGGGCCGTTCTGCACCGCCCTCGGCTGCTGCTCCTCGATGAGCCGCGGGCCAACCTCGACCCGGCTGCGGCGGAGATGCTGGAGCCACTGATCGGGCGGGCGAGCGGCTGCACGCGCGTGATCACCAGTCATGACCCGCAGGCGGCGATCCGCGAGGCGGACGTCGTGCTGGCGCTCAGGAACGGGCGCACGGCGTACCTCGGCGCCCCCGACAAGCTCGACGTGAAGGCGATCTACGCATGAGGACAGCCCTCACCGTGCTGCGCAAGGACCTGCTGCTCGAGCTGCGGACGTTCGAAACGCTCCCGGCAATGGTCCTGTTCTCGCTGACCACGTTCGTGATCTTCCATTTCGCCTTGAACCGAGCCACGATCGAAGGGCAGCTGGCCGCGGGCGTGCTCACCGCCACGCTGCTGTTCGCGGCGATGCTCGGCATCAACCGCCTGTTCGTGGCCGAGCGCGAGCAGGGCGGGTTCGATGCCTTCCTGTTGGCACCGGTCGATCGCAGCGCGCTGCTCGTGGCCAAGGCGGCCGCGCTCATGTGCTTCCTGGTCGTGCTCGAGGTGGTCGCCGTGCCCGCGTTCGGTCTGCTGCTGCTGGGACCCAGCCTGGGGCCGCCACTGCTCGGGCTGATCGCCGTGCTCGCCCTCGCCGACATCGCCTTCGCGGTGATCGGGACCCTGGTGTCGGCCATCGCCGTCCACACTCGCGCGCGCGACCTGATCGGGCCGATCCTGGGCCTGCCGTTGCTGATCCCGGCGTTGATCGGCACCGCGCGGGCCGCCGGGCCGCTGCTCACCGCGCATTCCTCGGGTTCTCCGCCGGGCAAATGGCTTGCCGTGGTCGGTCTCTATGATCTGGTATTCGCACTGCTCGCCTACGCGGTGTTCGACTTCCTGCTGGAGGAATGAGTTCGTGACCAGCTACGGCCGCGGCCTTCGTGGCCTCTCTCTCGCCACTGTCGCCACGATCACCGTGGCGCTGGCGCTGGTGTTCTTCTACGCCCCGCTCGACGCCGATCAGGGCTTCATCCAGAAGATCTTCTATCTGCACGTCCCGCTCGCCATCGTCTCCCTGTGCGGGTTCATCGCCGGCGGACTGTTCGCGATCGGACATCTGCGCACCGGCGAGCGCAGATGGGACATGCGCTCCTACGTGGCCATCCACATGTCGCTTATCTTCGCCGTCGGGGGGCTGCTCACCGGCTCGATCTGGGCCAAGGCGTCGTGGGGCCACTGGTGGGTCTGGCAGGAGCCGACGCTCGTCTCCTACCTGATCGTCGTGCTGATGTTCGCCACCTATCAGCCGATGCGCTTCTCGATCGAGGATCCCGAGCGCCAGGCGCGCTACGCCAGCGTGTTCGCGATCGTCGCCGGTGCGTTCGTGCCGCTGAACTTCCTCGCCGTGCGGCTCGCCCAGGGCTTCGTTCACCCGCGCGTGCTGACGCTGACCGGCGGGAATCTCCCCGGCTCGATGCGCCTCACGTTCCTCGTGTCACTGGCGGGGATCACGCTGTTGTTTGTCACCCTATGGAAGTACGAGATGGCCGCCAAGAACAGCCGCATGCAACTACGGGCGCTGCGCCGCCGGGTCCTGGGCGAGGACGCCGTGACGCCGCTGAGCAGGAGCGCGGCACCGTCATGAGCGGACTGGTCATCGCCGCTCCCGCACTCCCGCTGCACAGCGCGGGCAAGTACGTCGCCGGTGCGTACATCGTGTTCCTGGCCCTGGTGTTGATCTACGTCGCGATCATGGCCAGGCGGCTGAACCGCACCGAGCGCGAGCTCGCGCGGCTTCGCGATGAGCTGAACGAGCAGGAACGGACGGCGCAGCAGCGCGATCGCGAACCAGAGCCGGTGGGATGAGCGAGCTCCTGACCATCGGCATGTCGCACAAGACGGCCCCCGTCGAGGTACGTGAGCGGCTGGCACTGCCCGAGGCGCGGGCGGCTGAGTTTCTGCGCGACCTGCGCGGTGCCTCCGACGTCCACGAGGCGGTGGCGATCTCGACCTGCAACCGGACCGAGCTCTACCTGGTCGTCGGCGACCCGGTGGAGGCCGAGAGCATGGTTCTGTCGATGCTGGCTCGGCAGGCGGAGATCCGCCCGACGGGCCTCGCCTCGGCGATCTACTCCCACCGCAACTGCGACGCGGCGCGCCACCTCTACCGGGTCACCGCCGGGCTCGAGTCGATGATCGTCGGCGAGGCGGAGATCCAGGGCCAGGTCAAGCGCGCCTACGACGCCGCACTGGCCAAGGAGATGGTCGGGCCGCTGACCAACCGCCTGTTCAAGGCCGCGCTGGCCACCGGCAAGCGGGTGCGTAACGAAACCGGCATCGGCGAGCGGCAGCTCAGCATGTCGAGTGTGGCGGTGACGCTGGCTCGCGAGCTGCTGGGCGAGCTCGACGGGCGCGAGGTGGTGATCATCGGCACCGGCGAGACGAGCGAACTGACGGCACGCGCGCTCGCCGACAGCGGCGGACGGACGGTGTTCGTGGCCAACCGTCGCCGCGACCGCGCGCTCAGCCTGGCCCGCCGGTACGGCGGTAGCGCGGTCAGCTTCGACGAGCTGCCGCCGGCGCTGATGCAGGCGGACATCGTGGTCTCCGCCACCGCCTCGCCGCACCTGCTGCTCGAGGCTGGGGAGATCGCCGAGGTGATGCAGGCGCGTGGCGGGCGCCCGATGCTGCTGATCGACCTCGCCGTTCCGCGCGACATCGATGCGGCGTGCGCGGACCTCGACGGCGTCTCGCTCTACGACATCGACGATCTCCAGGCGGTGATCGCCCGCAATCGCAGGGTTCGCCAGGCCGAGGCACGCAGGGCCGAGGGAATTATCGAGGAGGAAATCCAGCATTTCGCCGCCTGGCTGGGTTCGCTCGAGGTCCTGCCGACGATCGCCGCGCTCCGGAGCCGCGCCACCGAGATCGCTGAGCAGGTGGTGGAGGAAAACAGTGGCAAGTGGGAATCGGCTTCCTCGCGTGACCTTGAGCGCATCGACGCGGTGGCCCGGGCGGTGGTCAACCGCCTGCTGCACGAGCCAACCCTGCGGATGAAGGAACTCCGCGATGACCGAGTCCACGCGCGGATGGCTCTCGTGCGCGACCTGTTTGACCTCGGAGCTGACGATGTCCGCGCGGACGCGGCGCAACCGGCTGAATCAGCCGAGCCGCTGGCCGAGGTTCGGGCCCTCTCAGAACGCCGTCGCTGATGCGGATCGGAACGCGCGGTAGCGCGCTGGCGCTGGCGCAAGCCCGCTCGGTGGCCGGGCGGCTCGAGGACGACTGCGAGCTCGTCCCGATCGCCACCTCGGGGGCGTCCGGCCTGGCCGACAAGTCACGATGGGTGTCGGCCCTCGAGCAGGCACTGCTCGACGGGGTGATCGACATCGCCGTGCATTCGGCCAAGGACGTCCCCGCCCACCTGGCGCCCGGGCTCGAGCTCGTCGCGATCCCGCCTCGGGCCGACCCGCGCGATGCCATCTGCGGGGCGCCGGCGCTGGCCGAACTCCCCGCCGGCGCCCGCATCGGGACCAGCAGCCCGCGACGGGCGGCCCAGATCCGCGCCGTCCGCGACGACCTGCGGATCGTCGCGGTGCGCGGCAACGTCGACACCCGGTTGCGAAAGCTTGCCGCGGGGGAATGCGACGCGCTCGTGCTGGGCATGGCCGGCTTGGAACGGCTGGGACGTGCCGCCGAGGCCGATGGCGTGCTCGACGATCTGGTGCCCGCCGCCGGGCAGGGGGCGCTGGCGGTCGAGGCCCGGCCAGGCACCCTCGATCCCGCTCGGTTGGCCCGGATCACCGATGCCGACGCGCTCCTCTGCGTGTCGGTCGAGCGCGAGCTGACCAGCGCGCTGGGAGCGTCGTGCAACACCGCCGTCGGCGCCAACGCGCGTCCGCTCGATGACAAGGTGCAACTGTCGGCGTGGGTGGGAGCCCCCGATGGCTCGGCCTGGATCGCCGATCGCCTGTGCGGTGCCGCCGCCGGCCTGGGCCACGCGGTCGCGCGGCGCATGATCGCCGCCGGCGCCGGAGAGCTGCTGCGGATCGCGGAGCGCGCGGCGTGACCGTGTTTCTGGTCGGGGCCGGCCCGGGCGATCCGGGCCTGCTGACCACACGCGCGCTTGAGCTGATCGCCGGCGCGGATGTGATCGTGTACGACCGACTGATTCCCGAGGGGGCGCTGGACGGCGCCCGGACCGACGCCGAGCTCATCTACGTCGGGAAGGAGGGAGGCGGCGAATCGGCAGCCCAGTCGGAGATCGATCGTCTGCTGGTCGAGCACGGGAGGGCGGGACGCTCGGTCGTGCGCCTGAAGGGTGGCGATCCGTTCGTGTTCGGCCGGGGCGGGGAGGAGGCAGAGGCGCTCGAGGCGGCCCGAATCGAGTTCGCGGTCGTGCCGGGCGTCACGGCCGGGGTCGCCGCCGCCGCTTACGCCGGGATCCCGGTCACCCATCGCGACCTGGCCAGTGCGGTGGCGTTCGTCACCGGCCACGAGGACCCCGGCAAACCCGAATCGGCGCTCGATTGGGATGCGCTGGCCGCGTTCCCGGGAACGCTCGTCGTCTATATGGGGGTGCGCCGGCTGGCCGCGATCACCAGCCGCCTCCAGGACGGCGGACGCGACGCCGATGAGCCGGCCGCGGTGGTGCAGCGCGGAACGCTAGCCGTGCAGCGGACAGTCACTGCCACGCTGGCGACGATCGCGCTCCGGGCTGCGGAGGAGCAGGTAGGCGCTCCGGCCATCGCGGTGTTCGGACCGGTCGCCGGGCTGGCCGAGCGGCTGGCCTGGTTCAAGGCGCCCCCGCTGACCGGCCTGACCGTCGCCGTGACCCGAGCGCGTGCGCAGGCCAGCGGTCTGGCCTCGCGTCTGCGGGCGCTGGGGGCGAGCGTGGTCGAGGCGCCGGCGATCCGCATCGTTCCGCTCGACGGCTCGCTACCCGACCTCGGGCGATACGACCTCATCTGTCTGACCAGCCCCAACGGCGTGCGGCTGCTGTTCGCCCGCCTGGCGCAGGACGGGCTCGATGCTCGTGCACTGGCTCGAGCCCGCGTCGCCGCCATCGGCCCGGGAACGGCGGCCGCCCTCGAGGGCCACGGAATTCGCGCGGACATCGTGCCCGAGCGGTTCGTGGCCGAGGGCCTGCTGGATGCGTTGGCGGCCCAACCGGTCAGCAGCGCACTCGTCGCTCGCGCCGCCGACGCGCGCGACGTGCTCCCCGACGGCTTGCGCGCGCGCGGCGCCGAGGTCGACGTCATCTCGCTCTACGAGACCCACGTCGAACCGCTCGCCGAAGCCCAGCTCGAGGCCGTCTCCCGTGCCGACTACGTGACCTTCACCTCGTCCTCGACCGTGCGCAACTTCTTCGCCCAGGCCGGCGATCGGCTCGCGGGCTCCGCGCGGTTGCTCAGCATCGGTCCGGTGACCAGCCAGACACTCCGCGAGCACGGGCGAGAGCCGGACGTCGAAGCCGTCCAGCACGACCTCGACGGGCTGATCGCCGCCCTGATCGAGGATGCTGAGCGCACATTTGGTCCGCGTTAGGACTACGCAGTTTCCCCTTGTGAGGTCCGAGCCCCACAACTAACTTTGCTCAAAGATGATCAAGGGGAAGCGTTTGATCACCGGGGCAATCGGGGCCGCAATCGTCGTGTCGGCCCTAACCGGAGTCGCCCTCGCGGCGGCACCGCAGTTGCACGCGGCCAGCGCCTACGACAACTTCCACCAGCACAAGTCGAAAACACTCGACATCTTCCTCGTCACGGCCGCGAACAATCCCAGCAAGCTGAACGGCGGGCCGGCGATCTACCACCACGGCCCCGAGGGCGGCAGTGGCACGCTTCGCTGTGCCAAGGCGCCGCTCAAGCCGCGTTACCGGTTTGCCTCGGTGCAGTTCGGCTTCCCGGGCGCGAAGCTGAAGCTGACGAACGGCTCCTACAGCTTCTCAGTGAAGTGGACCGCCCGCCGCCGCCCGGTTCTCGGCAGCACCGAGAAGCCCGTCACGCTGCATCTGTCCCTCACCGGCAAGGTACAGAGCCCGAGCTCGATCACCGGGGAGTTCAGCGCTCGCGGGGGACACTGCACCCTCAAGAAGCCGCTGCGCTACACGGCTTCGTTCGACCCCAGCTTCCCGCTGCCGACCGGCTCTTAGGGGCGGATACTTAGCTCGCGTGGACCCCGACGGGCGTAAATCGCGCCCCGGGGTCAGCGTGAACCGGCAGCGACGGATCGCTGAAGCGTCGAGGTCGTTAAGGTCGGGGAGCGATCGATGCGTGCCCCGGTGATCACCTTCCTCTCGGACTACGGTCTCCAGGACGACTTCGTCGGTGTCTGCCACGGCGTGATCGCCGCAATCTGCCCGGAGGCACGGGTGATCGACATCACCCACGGGATCGAGCGCCACGACATTCGCGGCGGCGCACTGATCCTCACCGGCGCGCTCCCCTACATGCCGGCCGGCGTGCACCTGGCCGTGGTCGACCCCGACGTCGGGGCTCGTCGTCGAGCCGTCGCCTTGCGCCTGGCTGACGACCGTGTCCTCGTCGGCCCGGACAACGGACTGCTCGCGCTCGCCGCGGCCAGCTGCGGAGGTATCGTCGAAGCGGTCGAGATCGCCACCTCTCCGCTGCGCCTGGAGCCCGTGGCCGCCACCTTTCACGGACGGGACATCTTCGCTCCGGTGGCCGCGCACATCGCGGCCGGCACCCCGCTGGTCGATGCGGGAGAGCCGTGCGATCCGGCCGCCCTCGTCGAGCTCGAACTTCCCAAGCCCCGCCGGCAGAAGCGGGCGCTGATCGTCCACGTGCTGTACGTCGATCGCTTCGGGAACGTGGCGCTCGACGTCGCGCACGACCAGCTGCGCGGCACCGGCGTAAAGCTTGGTGGGCGCGTCCGCCTCCAGGTCGCCGGCCGCAAGGCGCAGGTGGCTCAGTTCACCCGAACCTTCGCCGAGGTCGAGCCAGGCGAGCTGCTGGTCTACGAAGACGCCTACCGCCGGCTGTCGATCGCCGTCAGCCACGGCAATGCCGCCAAACGTCTCGGGCTGAGCACCGACGCCGAGCTACGGATCCGTCCGGAATGACTCTCGGGGTTCCGAGGGTCCACCTCCGCCTCGCCGACTCGACCAACGCCCACGCGCGTGAGCTCGCTGTGCGCGGTGCTCCCCACGGCACGCTGGTCACCGCCGGCGAGCAGTCCGCCGGGCGAGGACGGCAGGGGCGGACATGGGTCGCTCCCCCCGGACGGGCTCTGCTCTGCTCCCTGCTCGTTCGCCAGCCACCACGCCTGCTGCCGCTCGCCGCCGGGGTCGCCGTGGCCGAGGTTGTCGGCCCTGAGGCGCGGCTCAAATGGCCCAACGATGTCCTCGTGCGGGAGCGCAAGGTGTCTGGAATCCTCGTCGAGGGACGCCCGCAGGAGCGCTGGGCGGTGGTCGGCATCGGACTCAACGTCGCTGTCCAGGACGACGACTTTCCCTCCGAGTTGCGCGATGTGGCCGGCACCCTCGGGTTGGAGCCCAGCGAGATCGAGCCGACGCTGAGCCGGCTCCTGGTCGCTCTGGGGCGCTGGATCGCGGCCGATCAGCATGAGGTCCTGGCCGCAGTGCGGGCGCGCGACGCCCTGTTCGGCCACCCCATCCGCTGGAGTGACGGCGAGGGCGAGGCGGCCGGCATCGACGACGCCGGCCGGCTGATCGTGGACATGGATTCCGGCCGCGTGGCACTGGATGCGGGCGAGGTTCACCTCGCCCGCTGACTCACCAGTGCTGGATCAGAACGCCTTGTTATGCGAGCGCCGTGTTACCGGGTGACGGCTTGTTCTCAGAAATCCAGGATTAGCAGGGATGTCGCGCCGGCCGATGGTCCCCGGCTTCCAGTGCGCCCTTGCAAGCCATCCGGAGCGCAGCTGGCACGAACAAGTAGGTCGCCCAGGCCGCCGGTCAAGCTCAAGGCGGGTGAATGAAGTGTGTCCGCTCGATGGGCCTCAGGCCTGAACAAGGACAAGCCCGATGGTGGTCAGCGCCAGCAGAACCCCTCCTACACTGAAGACGGCGACCAGCCTGAAGTCGAGCTCGATGTTCGCGCCGCTCGTTAGTGCACGCTGAAGGCTGCGTTGACGGTACGCGCCAACCGCGACCAGTCCGATAGCCAGGCCGGCATAGCCGATACCTAGCTAGCAATACGTATGGCCATGGGGCGACGTGCAACAGCCGTGGAGCCAAGCGCCCGACACCGAGCGCCCCCGCGGTCGCGACGAGCGCCGAGCGCCACCAAGCCAACCATGTACGTTCAGCCGCCATGACAGTTTGCAAGGCCGGGGAGTCCGCGGCGCCAGGCGGCGGACGGGACGGCTCGGTCGGCTCCGACATACGGCGATTCAACCACTTGCTCGACCCGACGTTGCGAGCGCTCAGGCGCGGAGCTGACACGTCGTCCACCTATCGCTCACTCCCCGTCTTCCCGGATTCGCACCTAGAACGCGCACCTGGGAAGGACGATCCTCGCTGTCCCGCCCTTCTTGCCAGACCGTTCGCCGTAGCGGCGGTCCCTCCAGCGATTACGGATCGAACGTGCGGATGCCTGTACTAGGAAGAGTCGTTCGCCCGCCGCTCCATACTCTTCCGCATGCGCTGCGTCTGCCCTTTGCAGCAGCTCTTGCCCGCGAGCGTCAAGTACCGATCAATGAAGGCGAGCGCCGAACGGAGGCGTCTCATGATTGCAACAGTTGTAACGTGCAGGGTACCAATGCAAAGTTGTGCGTTCGTGAGTAATCGCTTAGGCGCGAGCAGCAGCGGGGGGGCGCGCTGAGATCACGCCATCGATCGAGGCGCGGACGCTCGCGCTGATGTGGTGCCGTTCGCAGGCGCTTGACGTCCAGCTGACAGGACTGCTGTCACTTTCGATTCAATCCACCACTAGACTGAGCGCTCGGGGGCGCGGGTTGCACCCGGTCCTCCCTGGAGAGGCAGACATTCGACGCCTGTGAGCACAGCCGTCTTCACGCTCGCGTTTGCTGGCGGCCAGGAGGGGGCGGGCAACCTGTCCGTCTGCCCTGGGCCCGTTTCGCAATGTTCACAGCGACGGGCGACTTGCCGGTAGGGTTACCGCGGACGCGTCAGGTCGTGCCGATTCAGGTGAAACGCCGTGGATGAGTGAAGGAGGCGACGCGAGCATGGGTGACGATGATGTCCGCGAGCCGGGTCAGCCCGAGACCAGGCGCAAGACCGACCAGGAGATCTTCGACGAGCAAATCGCCCGCGCGTCTGGGAAGTTCATCATCCAGCTCGGCGGCCTGGGTATCGTGGCATCTCTGGTGCTGTCCACGATCGCGCTGGTGGTCAGCACGCACAGGAGCAACACGACGGTCACGGTCACTGCGCCGGCGGCCGCGCCGGCCACGCAGCTCAAGGGCGATGCACTAGGCCAGCAGATCTTCGTCTCGGGCACGCCCGGCGGCGCTGAGGCCTGCGGATCGTGCCACACGATGAACGCCGCGGGCACGAGCGGGACGACCGGGCCGAACCTCGATAAGCAACTGACCTCCGACCCTCCCTCTGCCACGCGCGAGTCGATCGTCGATCCCAACAAGGAGATCGTCCCCGGCTACCGCGCCAACGTGATGCCGCCGAACTACGCGACGGCGCTCACCCCGCAACAGCTCGACGCGGTCGTCAACTACGTGTACCACAGCACCAACACCAGCTATAAGCGCTCTAAGACCGCCCCGTAAGCGTCCGCGCGGCAGCAAATTCTGCATTGCGGGGCCTGGAATACCGAAGGGCGGTACGGCGCGGTCGCCAGTCAGGACGCTGACCGCCGCTGCTTCGGGCTGAGGCTGTTGCCCAGACCTGTCGGGTAATCACTGTTTGAATGACGGTGGGAAGAGACAGGTTGAAATCTGGCTCAATCGAGGGCGCTGACCCAATCCCGTGCGTCATTCGGCGGGTCCACTGACTGTTATCCCAGCGACCAATTGATGCACCAGGTTCCTGAGTGGTTTGTGCAACAACCACGGCTACACGCAGCAGCGAACGGCGTGCCTCCTGATCGCTAGATCTCGTCCTGAGCGGTCACCCTTGGTCCGGCAGCCGTTCGCATCGCTCGCAGATGCAGTGGCGCCCGTGCACAGGAGGGACGTTGGGCCCAGCCATGGAGGGGTGCCGCTGGAGTCGCTGGCGTTCAGCCTGCGTTGCTGGGTAGGCGCTCTCTCGCGCGGGCCGCCAACGGCGGCTGCGACCGAGGTGTACGACGCGACTGAACGTTGAGAGGGACATGACTTGTTTTCAAGTGATGACGATACGAGTTATGTCGGCAGAAACCGCCACGGCCAAAAGCACTTCCAGCGCGTTTTCCTACCACCTTGCGGAGAAGGCAACTGACCATGATTGAAAGGCAACGTGCTCCGGGGCGCCGATCTACTTGACCTCATGCGTGGCGGCGCCGCGGCCGCCCTGCGTTTCGGCCGGCCCCTGGCGGAGCCGATCGAGCGCCGTCAACGATGTAGGGTGCGCGCCAGCGCTACTCGTCCAGGGCGGCCCAGTAGGCCTCGGCCTCGGACTCCATCACGGCCAAGCGGGAGTAATAGTCAGGGAACTCGTTCAGGTGAGCTCGCGCGATCTTTGCCGTCACGACGACATCGTCATCGGTGACGTTCGTCTCGAGGTCGTACGTACCGTGCTCGAGCTCGACGTCCATCCCCATCCGCAGCTGCTCGACGTCGAATCGCGCCGTGGCCCAGTCGATGCCGATTTGTTCGCCCGCCGTACGCGCTTGTTCGGTCGTGAAGAACGTCTTCTCACTCATGCCGTGAAGGCTAACGATCCGCGCTTGCGTGCTTCCGCTTGGCGCGAAACAGAACAGCCATCGAATCGGCGGGGCAAGCGGCTCAGTTGGGCTCAGCGACCTCGGCGCTCACCGCAATGCCACCCGTCCCGCTTCACGTGGTGGCGGGGCGCCTTGGCGACGATCCGACGACGATCCTCAAAAAGTACGCGCACCTGCTGCCGCACTCGGATGAGTGGCCGCCGAGACGGTGGCCGCGGCGATCGTGGACAAGCCGTTGACACAGAAACGGCCCGGGCCCGCAGAAGTCCCGTAGTTACGGGCGATTCCGTCAGGCCCGGGCCGCTAAATCAGAACGCCTTGTAGTGACCGTTGCCCGTCTTGAAGCCGTGGCCCGACGTGTTCGAGCACTTGATCGTCTTCTTGGACTGGATGCTGCACGTCACGCCGAGCGAGGACCACTTGGAGCCCGGGCCCAGGGTCTTGGCGTGCTTGCCAACCCACGAGGCCTGGCTGATCAGGATCAGCTGCGGCTTGCCCGTCTTGGAGATCCGAACGAATGGGTCGCCGACGCCCTTCTTGGCCTTGGGAACGCCATTGGCTGCACACAGGACCCATTTGGCCGGTTTCTTGGGCGCGTGGATCATGATTCCGCACGTGGCGCTCCTGCTCTTGTTCTGAAAGAGCTTGGCGTGCGAGGTGGTTGCGGCAAGGCTGACCGCGGCAGGGGCCGCGATGGCAAGGACCGCGGCAAGCGCGATCCCATAGCGAATTCGATTGGTCATGGGCGAGGATGCTCCTTACTCGGGTTGAAGGGGCGCTAAACGAGCGCAGATCCTACGCGGCGGCCTCGGCGTCACGGCCGGCCGGCCGGACCTCCGGCTCATCGGCCTCGACAGCAGCCTCGTCCGGCCCGGCATCAGCCTCGTCGGGCGCGTCATCACCCTCATCAGGTTCCGCATCCAGCTCGTCCCGCCCGTCGTCGTCGGCGACCGCGAGATCGGGCTCCTTCTCGATCTCGTCCTCGATCGGCGTGCCATTGACGGACTCTCCGACAGACTGGGGCTGCCCATCGGCGCCGCCCGACTTGCGCCGCCGCCGGTTCTTGCCCCGGCGTCCCTTGGGGAAGTTGCGCAGAAGCTCGCGGGCCAGTGCGGCCGGCTTGCGCGCCATCCGGGTCCGAGCGCCGCGCAACGCCTCCTCGGCCTCGGGGGTGTGAGCCAGCGCCGCGGCCAGCAGCGCCGCCGATAGTCGCCGGTCCTCTTTGCGCGCGGCATGGACCAGCCGGCGAGCATTGCGGGCGTGGGCGGCCCCGCTCGAGTTGACCAGCAGACCGAGTAGGCGCTTGGTCTCGGGCCAGCGCTGGACCGCGTACTCCTCGTGGACCTCGCGGGTGTACTCGGCCATTCTCCAAATCCATGCGTTGGCCTGATCGCGGCGGCCGATACGGCGCTCGGCGAGCGCCTGGAGCATGATCTTGACGCCCTCGCGTCGCTCGTCGCGCGGCCACCCGGCCATGATGTCGATCGCCGTGTCGAAGGCCTCGGCGTCGCGGCTGGCGGCGATCTCCTGCAGCGCCCGGAGCCGCAGCTGGGAATTTCGGTTGCGCTGCACCGCGGTGAGCAGGAACCGGCGCTTGAGCTCGCCGCCGCGATCGAAGTGGAGCATCGCCTTGGCACGGCGCCAGCCGTTGGGGGCCACACGCGCGCCGGCCAGCGCCGCCCACACGTGCTGCTCGCCATAGTCGAGGTGCTCGACGGCGATCCGCCACAGCTCCCGCTCGAATACCTCGGCACGCCGTTCAGGATCGGGGGTGACCGGCAGCACGCGGCGCTCGACACGGACCCGGCGACCACGACCGCGGCGGACCGGCCCGACGACGATCGCGCCACCGCGATAGACGTCGCGGTCGAGCAGCGAGTGGAGGGTGACGACGGGGTCGTCGTGCTTGGTGGCGGGATGGACGAAGTCGACGACGATCCCCGCCTCCTTGCCCTGATGGCGGCGCGTGACGCGCCCCACTCGCTGCTGGTAGATCCGCTTGGAGGCGGTCGGCGCCAGGTGCATGCAGATCGTCGCCCGCGGGCTGTTCCAACCCTCGGCGAGCAGCTGAGCATTGACCAGCACATCGATCTTGCCCGACTCGTAGTCGGCCAGGATCCGGGCCAGCTGGCGCTTGGGCGTCTCGCCCGACACCGCCTTGGCCTTGATACCCACCTCGCGGAAGGACTGGGCGACGTTGTACGCGTGGCGGACGCCGGCGGAATAGACGACGCCGGGAACGCCGTTGAACCGGGTCTTGTAGAGGTCGGCGATGGCCATGTTGAACGGCGTCTGGTCCAGCAGCTCGGCCAGCATCTCCTGATCGAATTCGGTATCCACCTCGCCTCGACGCAGCGGCACCTTTGCGATCGTGCGAACCCCCGGTCCCGGCGGGATGCGGATGCAGCGCAGCGGCGCGATCACGCCGCGCCGGGCCGCCTGGGCCAGATCGAACCGTGACGTCTGCGTGGGGAACAGATCGGTGACGTGGCGGGCGATCAGCGCCCCGGTCGCCGTCATGCCGATGAAGATCGGACCCGCCCAGCGTCGGATCGACGCCGACGTCTTCTCGCCCAGGGCGGTGTGGGCCTCGTCGCAGATGACGATCGTGTAGGCGTCCGAGACCCGGCTGGCGTTGCGCACGAACCATTGGTAGGTCTCGACGGTCACCGGCCCGTTGGCGGCATCGTGGTCGCCGAGCAGGGGCCCCGAGATGCGCTCGCGGTAACCGCGGTCGCGCAGCTCGCCGTGGAACTGGTCGACGAGATTGCGCCGATGGGTGAGGATCAGGATGCCGCCCGTCCGCGAGGCCTCGACGAAGCCGAGCGCGGCCACGGTCTTGCCGGCGCCGGTGGCATGCTCAAACCAGAAGCGGCGGTCAGCATTGGGATCCTCGGGCCGTTCGACCAGCTCCAGATCCTCGTCATCCTCGTCCTGCCAGTCCTGGGGCTCCTCGTCCTCGGGCTCGTCTTCGTCCTCGTCGTCGAGCTCGAGATCGGACTCCTCTTCGCCAGGGATCGCTGCCGAGGCCAGCTCGGTTGGCTCGAGCACCGGGGCACTGCCATTGCTCGCGCCGTTGCCGTTGCCGTTGCGCTGCGCCTCGGCCAAGAGGGCGGTCAGGGTTCCCGACAGTGCGTCGACCTGATGGGCCGAGAGGACTGTGCCGTCGACCAGGTGCGGCTCATCTTCGGACAGCAGCCGCTCGAGTCCGAGCAGCAGCGAGAACCTGCGCCGCCACTCGATCGAAGGTTGATTGGCTCCCTTGTCCACCTCGGCCAGGGCAGCGTCGAACGCCCGGCGCCTGGCCGATCCCGACGATAGAGCCTCTTCTAATGTCTCGCCCTCATACACGAATCGTTCGCGCGTGAATAACTCCGCACGAGCAATCGCGCCAGGGCTCGGAAATGGGGTGGAATCACCCATGGATATTTGGAAGCTTGCGTGTAGAAGGGCGAGCCGCGGCAGAACGTGTGCGGCTCAGGCGGTCTCAGCAACAACCGAGGACGGCGAGGTAAGTCCCTCAAGTGCCCCCTCGCCAGTCACCAACAGGATAACGCCTATTTAAGCAGATCCGGTTCCGACTAACCGGCATACGCCGTATGGCAATCTGTCCTGGTGCGCGTCCACCGTTCCGTCGCCCCTTTGCTGCTGGCGATTATCGCGCTAGCGGGCTGCGGAACCCAGGCTCACAACGAGGCGCCGTCCAAGGCGGCCACGAACGCCGCCTTCAAGGGATCCCCGCCGCCGCTGGCGGCGCTGCACGCCAAGGCCAACGAGCTGATCGGCGGCGGCGCGCCGGCTTTCAGTGCGTTGCGGGCGAGCCTTCGCGGCTATCCGATCGTCATCAACAAGTGGGCGTCGTGGTGCGATCCGTGCCAGACCGAGTTCCCCTCCTTCCAGCGCGCTTCGGTGCGATACGGCAGGCAGGTGGCCTTTGTGGGCGTCAACGGCAAGGACCACAACCAGTCCGCGGCCGGCTTCCTCAAAAAGTTCCCAGTCAGCTATCCGAGCTACACCGACCCCAACGAAAGCATCGCCCGCACCCTGCAGGCGGCCACGTATTTCCCGCAGACGATCTACATCAATCGGCAGGGCAAGATCGTCTTCGACCACGCCGGGCCGTACCTGAGCGCGAGCGCACTCGAGCGCGACATCCGTCGCTACGCGCTCGGAAATCAATGACCGGGGTCGCGGCCTACGAGATCCGCCGGGTTCGCGACGACGGCGAGATGCAGACGGCTCTCCAGCTCCGCCACGACGTCTTCTGCGTCGAGCAGGGCGTCCCCGAGCGGGAGGAGCTCGACGGTCGCGATCACGAGGGCATCCACCTGGTGGCGGTCGTCGACGGCGAGCTCGTGGCCACCTGCCGGGTTCTGCTGGTCGGAACGACCGCCCAGTTCAGCCGCCTGGCCGTTCGACGCTCGGCTCGCCGGCGGGGGATCGCCACCGCCCTGCTCCGGCTGGCCGACGAGGAGACGCGTGCCCTCGGCGGCCATCGCCTCGTCCTGCACGCCCAGACCTATGCTCAGACCCTGTATGAACGCGCCGGCTACCGGGCGCGCGGCCGGGTATTCACCGAGGCCGGGATCAAGCACATCGCGATGGAGAAGCAGCTGTGAATCGGCGATGCCTGAGATCCGCATCGATCCCCTGAACGGCAGGCGCGCGATCGTCGCCGGCGCGCGCGCGGGGCGTCCCGGTGGCGAGCTGACGGCGCCACCGCCCCCCAGCTCGATCCCCAGACCGATCCCTTCGCGGAGGGCCACGAGGACCGGACGCCGCCCGAGCTGTACGCGGTCCGGTCTGAGGGCGGCGAGCCCAACGGCCCCGGCTGGGCGGTGCGCGTCGTGCCCAACCTGTACCCGGCGCTCAGCAGCGAGCCCGACGGTCTGCCCGAGCGACACGCCAACCAGGACCTGTTCTGGGCGGCACCGGCGCTCGGTGCGCACGAGGTGATCATCAACTCTCCCAAGTCCGTCGTCTCGCTGGCCGAGCTCGAGGTGCCCGAGGTCGAGCTGGCCATGGATGTCTGGCGGGAGCGGATGCGCTCGCACGCCGATGCCGCCTACGTCCACGTGATCGTCAACGAGCGCCGCGAGGCCGGCGCGTCGCTTCCCCACACGCACGCCCAGCTGTACGCGCTCGACTTCGTGCCCGCCGACGTGGCCCGCGAACGCGAGCGCTTCCGCGCCTACGCCACGCGGACGATGGGCGGCAACCTGCTGGCCGATCTCGTCCAGGACGAGGTGCGCCAACGCGAGCGGATCGTCGCCATCGACGACGACACCGTGCTGATGGCGCCATACGGAGCGCGCGTGCCGTTTCAGCTCCTGCTGGCGCCGCGGGTCCCGAGGGCGCGCTTCGAGGACGCCGGTCCCACCGGCGCGTCGATGCTGCACGAGGCGCTCAGTCGGCTCGGACGCCGGCTCGGAGCGGTGCCACCGCTCAATCTGTGGGTGCGCACCGCCCCTCAGGGCGCCGAGTACTTCTCCTGGCGGATTGACGTCCTTCCGCGACTCACCCACCTCGCCGGCCTCGAGCTCGGTGCCGGCGTGCACCTGAACATCGTCCCGCCCGAGCAGGTCGCCGCGGATTTGCGAGACATCTGAATGCGGGCCCTGGTCCAGCGGGTGAGCCGCGCCTCGGTGGCGGTCGATGATCGCGTGATCGCCGCGATCGGCCCCGGGCTGCTGGTGTTGCTCGGGGTGGCCGTGGACGACGGCGAAGGTCAGGCGGACTGGCTGGCCGACAAGGTTCGCCGCCTCCGCGTGTTCCCCGACGCCGACGGCCGCATGAACGAGCCGCTCGGCGAGCGCGAGGTACTGTGCGTGAGCCAGTTCACGCTCTACGGCGACGCCCGGAAGGGCAACCGGCCCAGCTACATCGCCGCAGCGCCACCCGAGCGGGCCCAGCCGCTGTATGACCGCTTCTGCGAGCGCCTGGGGGCGCGGCGGGGTGAGTTCGGGGCGCACATGGCGGTCGAACTGGTCAATGACGGACCCGTCACGCTCTTGCTCTCCTCGCCCGAGAACGACCGATAATCCACCTGCAGATGCTTCGCTACCGGTATCTGTTCACGCAGCTGGTGCGCCGCGAGATGGGCCCTGGCCATTCGCAGCAGCGCCAGCCTGGCCCTGCTGTGGCTGGTGCCGCTGATCGTCTGGCTGTTCGCCTTCACGCTGGGCCTGGCCCTGATCGCGGCGACGATGCAGCTACTTCCGCGATGTCCAGCCGATTCTGACCGCCGCGCTGCTGCCCTGGTTCTTCATCTCGGGCGTGTTGTTCAGCGTCCAGAGCTCGATCGCCGGATACGAGCTGCTCGCCCTGGGGCACGCCCTACTGCGCGAGCGCCATCTCCTGCGTGGCTACGGCGACGCCTACCGGTTGCTGCCGGCCGCCCGCCGCCGGCGACGGCTGATCCAGGCGCGGCGTCGCGTCGAGCTGCCGCCGTTCGGGTTGCGGCCCACGGCCTGAGCGCTGCGGTCAACTGGGCGCGGTCTCGCGCTTGCCCCTGGCACCGCGCCAATGCCGCGGCGCCTCGGCGGCTGCACAATAGACATCCCAGGTGGCCCTGGCCGCGTCGGTCCAGCTCCACGACAGCGGCGGCGGGGCAGGTCGCTCTGCCGTCTCGGCCGCCGTGATCAGGGCGTCGAGGTCGCCCAGCTCGCTGAGCGCCACGCGGCCCCCCAGGACCTCGCGCAGGACCGGAACGTCGAACGCCGCCACCGGGGTCCCGCAGGCCAGCGCCTCGACCGGCGGCAGCCCGAAGCCCTCGTCGTCGCTGGGAAACACGAGCGCGTGGGCGCCGGTATAGATCGCGGCCAGCTCGTCGTCGCTGACCACACCGGTCAGCGTCACGTCGGGCAGCTCGCGCGCCCACCGTGCCGTCGGACCGACCAGCACGAGCGGCATGGTCCGCTTGGCGCGCGCCAGGGACCCGACGCGCTTGCGCGGGTCCGGCGTTCTCAGCCCTCCGACCCACAGCAGGTAGTCGCCGGGCAGGGAGTAGCGCTCGCGGACGGCGTCGACCTCCTGGGGCGGACGCCGCCGCAGCGCTGGCGCCGCCGCCTCGCCGATCACCGCGATCCGCTCGCGGGGGAGGTCGAGTTGCTCGACGGCGTCCTCGGCCACGGCATGCGTGGGGACGATCACCCGGACGGCGCGCTGGACGGCCAGGTAGCGAAGCTTGAAGCGCAGTCCGGTGCGCAGGTATTCACCGCGTCGCTTGAGCGGGATGACGTCGTGGAGGGTCACGACCATGGGCACCGGCGAGGAGAGCATGGCGCCATCGATCCACGGCGAGTGGTACACGTCGCAGCGCTTCGGCTGGTAGGACTCGATGATCTCGCCGCGACCGAGCTCCCTGAGCGCCTGGAGCAGGCACCGGGTGTAGCGCCCGATTCCGGTCTTGTCCTTTGTCGGTCGGCTGTCGAAAGCGATCTTCACCGCGCGATCAGGTCCTCGACCCTGCTGACGTATGCATCGACTGGAAGCGGCGGGCATGATCCCGCGCCGTGCGCGGCTCGATGCGCCCGACGAACCCCACCACGGGGCCGTTGCCCGTCCGCCACGGCGGTGCCTCGTCGGGCGAGTCCGGCTCGACCGGGGCAAACACGGCGCGAGGATTGAGCCCGCGCAGCCGACTGGCCACGGCCTCGGAGCTGGCCAGGACGACATTGGCGCGCCGCCAGATCCGCGGCACCCGGCTGACCATGTGCCTGGTTCGTAAGCCAGCGAGGAGGCGAAGCAACGTTGTCTCCGCGCCTCCGGGATGGTCCACCGGCGAGATCGCGATTAAACGACGGTTCATGTCGGGGCGGCCACTCTAACCACGTGAGCGATCACATGTCGTGTGACCGCGTGAACGATCACATCTCGGCGGGCGAACGGTACCGTCGCGGGCGTGCAGGACTACTACGAGGATTTATGGCAAGGGCTGCCCGAGCAGCGCGAGCTTCCGGACTTTGAGCTCCGGCGCGCGTTTCTCCTCAGCGAGGCCGGTGCCGGCGACCGCGCCCTGGACCTTGGTTGTGGTGGTGGCGAGTTCACGGCCGTGCTCGCCGGGGCGGGCGTCGATTCGATTGGCGTCGAGGTCGCGCCGGCGGCCGTCGCGCGCGCCAGGGAGCGCTACCCTGATCTGGATTTCCGGCTCGCTCGGATCGACGATCCACTTCCCCTAGAGGACAACTCCTTCGGGCTCGTGTGGGCCAGCGAGGTGATCGAGCACGTTGCCGGCACGGCTCGCTGGCTCTCGGAGGTTCGCCGGGTGCTGGTCCCGCGGGGACGCCTGCTCCTTACCACGCCGTCGCATGGCCGCTTGCCGATGGCGCTGTTCGGGGTCGAGCACTTCTCCGACCCGCTCGGCGATCACCTGCATCTGTACACGCGGCGCTCGCTGTCCCAGCTGCTGGTCGAATTCGGATTCGGCGACGTGGAGGTGCGCGCCGCCGGGGGCGCGCCCCCGCTGCGCCGCCTGCTGCTGGCACGCGCGGTCCGTTGAGCTCCCGTGCGCGTCCTGCTCGACACCACCTACGCACGCCGGGCTCCTTACTCGGGTACCGGCATCTACATCCAGCGGCTGTGCTCCGAGCTCTCGCGCGATGGAAGGGTGGAAGTCGTCGAGGCGTCCAACCGGCGCCGGCGGGCGCCAGCCGGCGGCGGCATCGGCAGCATGCGCAATCTCGCCGCGGATCTGTGGTGGAGTGGTGTCGAGCTCCCGCGCCAGGCCAGGCGGGCCGGCGCCCAGCTAATCCACCACCCGCTGCCCGCGCGCGCTCCTGTGGCCGGCCTACCCCAGGTCATAACCGTCGTCGACCTGGCCTTCGAGCGCATGCCGGACACGTTCGATCGCGGCTATCGGACCTACGCCCATGTGACCCATCGCGTGGCGGCCTCGCGCGCCTGTGCGGTGATCGCCGTCAGCGAGACGACCGCCGCCGACGCCCGCGAGCTGTGGGCGGTTCCCGGCGACCAGATCATCGTTGCCCACCTGGGTCCCGGCCAGGAGCTCGAAGCACGAGCGCGACCCGTGCGCCCCGCTCACTTCCTGTATGTCGGCGACCAGGAGCCGCGCAAGAACCTTCCGGCGCTGCTCGAGGCGTATGGCTGCTACCGCCGGCTGGTCGCGGAACCTCTCGAGCTTCTGCTTGCCGGCAGCGTCGACGCCCGCGGACCCGGGATCCGCGTGGTTCTGCGGCCGAGGCCCGAGCGGCTGGCCGAGCTCTACGCGGGTGCCGCCGCGCTCGTGCATCCATCGCTGTATGAGGGCTGTGGCCTGACCACGCTCGAGGCGATGCGCCTCGGCATTCCCGTATTGGCGGCACCCTCGGCCGGCGTGGTGGAGGTGTGCGGAGACGCGGCGCAGTACGTGGATCCCGCGGCTCCACAGGCAATGGCCGCCGCGATGCTCGAGGTTGGGCACGAGCAGCGCCTCCAGGAGCGACTGCGCGCACGCGGCCTCGAGCGCGCGGGTGGGTTCTCGTGGGCCAAATGTGCACGCCTACACGTCGAGGCCTACTCTCTAGCTCTCGGCGAATGAAGATCGCGATCCTCGGCACGCGCGGGATCCCCGCCTCCTACAGCGGTTTTGAGACCGCCGTCGAGCAATTGGCCTCGCGCCTGACGGCACGGGGCCACGAGGTGATCGTCTACTGCCGGCGACACGTCGTCGATCCCAGCCTGGATACGTACAAAGGTGCGCAACTCGTTCACCTCCGCACCGTCCAGAACAAGTACCTGGATACGTTCGTGCACACGGCACGCTCGGCCGCGCACGCCGCCCGCAGGACGCGGCCCGATGTCGCTCTGTTCTTCATCGCCGGCAACTCACCCCTGTGCCTGATCACACGATGGGCGTCGATCCCAGCCGTGATCAACGTCGACGGGCTCGACTCCGACCGCCGCAAGTGGCCCGCCTTCGCCAAGGCCTATCTGCGGTTCGCGGAGAGCACGGCACCCCGCTGGGCCGATCGGGCGATCACCGACAGCCACGCCGTCGCCGACGTGTTCGAGCGGCGTTACGGCCAGCGGATCGGCGTTGTGCCCTACGGGGTCGAGGACCCCGGCTACAGGGGCACCAGCACGCTCGAGCGTCTGGGGCTCGAACCGCGAAAATACGTGCTGTTCGTCGGCCGTCTGGAGCCCGAGAACAATCCCCATCTGCTCGTCGAAGCGTTCGCGCGCATCAGCCGCGAGCGGGCCCGAGACATGAAGCTGGCCATCGTCGGCGGCGCTCCATATGCCGACGAGTACATTCGCCAGGTGTGGCGCGCGGCCGACCCGCGTGTCGTGTTCCCGGGCTATGTGTTCGGCCGCGGCTACTGGGAGCTCCAGCGTTACGCGTACCTGTTCTGCGCCCCCACCGAGGTCGGGGGCACCCACCCGGTGATCCTCGAGGCGATGGCGGCCGGGAACTGCGTGCTCGTCAACGACCACAAGCCGAACGCGGAGACGGTCGGCGACGCCGGCATCTACTTCTCCGGTCGTAGCGGGGTTGACGATCTGACCCGCCAGCTCGGCCGTCTTCTCGACGATCCCGCGCTGGTTGCCGACTATCGCTCACGCGCGCTGGAGCGCGCCGACGAGTACTCGTGGGAGTCGGTCACCGACAAGTACGAAGCTCTGTTGACCGACGTCCACACCGCGCGCGGGTACGGTTCGCTGCCCGAGTTCTTGATCGACCGCGACCCCGTCCCGACTGGCTAGCTCGACTGGAGCCCGACTAGCGCCCGCGCCAGCGCCTGTCGGGCCGCGACCGAACCCAGGTCGAGCCGGTGCGCCTCGCTGAGCACCTTGACGTCGTTGCCCCACTGGTGCTGGTCGAGGAGGAACTGCCCCAGCGCCAGCCACGACGCCGGATTCTGCGACTGGCGCTGGGTCGCCTTGACCAACTCGATCTCTGCCGCCTCGGTCTGTCCCTCCGCGCTGTAGATGGCGCTCATCTCGAGCAGCGGATCAATCGACACCGGGTCGGCGTTGGCGGCTGAGCGGGCATCGGTGATGGCCTCCGCAGCGTGGCCGCCGGCGATCGCGTTGAGCGCGGCTGAGTCGGCGTTGGCCGAGCGCAGCGGCTGCCACACGGCCCAGGACAGCACCAGCGCAACGGTGACGATGGCCAGCATGGCCGAGAGCACGCCGGGGGAGAACGGGCGGCGGACCCGTGTGCCGACCGGCTCGGTCAGCGGACCGCGCGCGGCCAGCCAGCCGGCGCACAGAAGCGCGGGGATCGCCGTGCCGGGAACGAACCAGGTCCAGTCGATGGCCGAGTGGGCGCCGAACACGACGACGACCGCGAGCAGCGTCAGCAGTCCGGCACGCTCATCGTCCAAGCGAGCCGTATGCGTCACTTCGGCAGGCGGACGCAGCGGGCGCCACACCGCGATGGCCCACGAGAGCAGCGTCGCGATCATCAGCGCGATCCCCACCAGGCCGAAGTCGGCGAACGTCTCGACGACGTAGCTGTGGGCGTGCGCGACGACCCGTTCGTTGTCGGTGTACCGCGTGACGGCGGTTCCATATCCGGCGGCACCCACTCCGGCCAGCAGCGCGTGATCGCCGACCTTCACGCCCAGGCGCCAGTAGCGCCCGCGACTGTTGCCGAGCTGCACAAGCCGCGTCGCGCTGTTGCCCACGCTGCTGGTGGGAGCCGTCAGCGTGCTCCAGACGTGTGAGAGCTCGCCGGTCAGGCCGCGCGAGGACGCGGCGATCGCCCCGACGCCGGCCAGCGGCACCAGGGCCACCAGGATCACCAGCACCGTCCCGACGCGCCGGCGCAGCGCCGGGCCCACGGCGACGCGATCCATGGCAAACGTGCAGGCAAAGCCGGCCACGATCAGAACGGCGAGCACGAGCACGAGCAGCACGCCGAACCCGTAGCCCGCCTGGCGGCGCGCATCCAGCGCAACCAGGTTGGCCGTCAGCGCGTGCGAGCCCAGCGCGTACACGGTGATGATCGCCGCCCCTGCCGCTCCTGCGGCGAGGATCAGCACGCCGCGCAGGCGCAGCGGCACGAGCGTGAACCAGCACGCCAGTCCAATCACCACGACGAGCAACGCGCCGCGAGAGTAGGAGAGCACGATCACGCTCAGCAGCACCGCCAGTGCGGGCACGGAGAGACCTCGCAGCGCGCCAGCGCGGTCGCGCCGCGCTCCAGCCCACAGGCACGGCGCCACTCCGAGCGCTGCCATCAGACCGGTCGCGTTCCAGTAGCTGAATGGCGCGCGCAGTCGCCCGAAGGTCTCGCCCGGGTCGAGCGCCGCCGGGAACACCTTGACCAGCAGGGCGTAGCCGCTCACCACGGTGGCGGCAATGGCAACCGTCCCGACGACCACAGGCCACCGCCCGGGGAGCAGCCGCGCCAGCGCCGCCCCGCCGCCGAACACGGCCAGGTACGACAGCGTGCGGTTGGCCTCGATCCACGAGTTGTTGGGCTGGACCGACCACCCGATTGATACCGCGGTCAGGACCACCAGGGCGGCAAACAGACTCACGGTGACCGCCCCCCAGGCGCGGCCGGGCGCTCCCCACAGCACGACCGCGATCGCCGCCGCCGCCCCGAGCGGGAGAAGCAGGATCTCCGTCCAGGTGTTCGAGCCGAGCGCGACCCCGCCGCTGGTCACGAACGCCACCGCGGACAGGCCGCCGCCCAGGACGAGTCCGAGCAGCACGTCGCCGCGCAGTCGCGCCTGGCTCAGATAGGTCGACCGCGTCGCCCGGCCGGCGGATGACGCGCCGCGGCGGAGCGTCGAGGCAAGAGACGACACGGGGGCGAGACTAGCAACGCCGATCCCGCGCGTCGGCCTCCCAAGCGCGGGGTCCTACGGGCGCAGCGCCGCCTCGTAGGCGGCCACCGTATCGCGGCCGCAGCGCTGCCACGTGAATGAGCGAGCGACCGTCTTGCGCGCCTCGCGCCCGGCCGCCTCGAGCTTTGCCTGATCGCTGATGAGCGCCTCGATCGTCGCCGCGAGCCCGCGCGGATCTCGCGGCGCCACCAGCGCGATCCCGCCTCCGGCAGCGGCGATCTCCGTCGGCCCGTCCTCGCCGGCGCAGCCGACAGCCGGGACGCCGGCGGCCATCGCCTCGACGTAGGCCACGCCAAACGCCTCATCGATGCTCGGCATCACGAACAGCGAAGCGGCTCGGGCCGTCGCCCCGGCCCGATCATGCGGCAGCTGCCCGTAGAACTCGATCGCGTCGGCCACCCCGAGCGCCGCGGCCTGGGTTCGGAGTCGTTCGCGCTCGGGACCGTCGCCCACGACCACGTAGCGGATCGTCCGGTCGCGCGCGCGCAGCAGGGCCAGTGCCGCGATCACGTCGGTGTGACGCTTGCGCGCCACCAGGTGCCCGACGGTGACGATGGTCGGTGTCCGCGGCCGCGCGCTGCCCGCGTCCGGCAGGTCGGTTCCGAGATGCACGACCCGCGTCCGGCCGGCGCCATTTGCCTCACACCTCCTGGCCGTGCCGGCGCTGTTGGCCATCACCAGCGTGGCATGGGCGAGCGTGGCCGGCACAGCGGGCATGGCCGGGCCGTCTCCGTACACGTCGTGGCCGTGCACCGAGAGCACCAGCGGCAGGCCCGCGGCCGCGCGCCGTACGGCGTCGCCGGCCGGAACGGCGTAGTGGGCATGCACGATGTCGAAGCGGAACTCCAACGCCACACGACGCAGCCTCCGTGCCAGCAGCGGTGCCGCCCATGCTCCCCACGTCGCGTAGCTCCACGGCCGAGGGGGCGAGAGGTAGCGGAGATACTCGACCCGGATGCCGTCGAGCTGTGCCGTGGCAGGCTGACGCAGCTCGCGGCCGATCGCGGCCATGTCGCCACGGCGCAGCGCGGCGCGCGGCGGCACCGGGCGATGCAGGACGAGCACCCTGACCTCGGCGCCCGCGTCGCGGGCCGCCAGCGCCTGTCGGTGGGCCCAAACGCCGCGAACCGGGTCGCCGGCGCGCGGGTAGTACTCCGCGACGATCAGCGCCCTTACTGCCACGTCCGGTGGGTGGCCAGCGTCCGCTGGGCGTCGGTCGCGTTCGTGTACAGGCGCGTGGCCAGGAACTCGCGGGCCTCGTCGATCGCGGCATCGCGGTCATAGGAGGCCGCGATCGGTCTCACGTCGTGGCGGATCGGGGCGGCGTCGATGATGCCCTGACGCCAGCCGTGCGCCCGGGCCAAGGCCGACCAATGCAGATCGAGGCCCCAACCGGCACGAAGGTTCGGAAACGGCAGCAGATGATCGAACGTGACGGCCTGAAAGGCGGTCACGGGGCCGATCTCGACGTAGAGCGTCTGGCGCGCGACGGTGCCCGGCCGGCGCCGCGTGACCTGCCATGCAGCGTGGGAGCGCGCGCGGTGAGCCGGCTGGGCCAGTCGCAGGTCAAATCGCTCGGCCAGAAACACGAACTCGTCGAGGAAGCCGCCTGGAAGCGTGACATCGTCGTCGATCACGATCAGCCAGTCGTGTCCGTAGGCGGGGTTTCCCTCGAGCAGGTGGTTGAGGTTTTCGAACTTTCCCCTCTCTCCGGCCGGAGCACTGAGGAACGTGACCAGATGGTGGGAGCGCAGCAGTTCGCGCCTGGCCGCCGCGAGCACGTTCGGCACGCCCTCGCGAGCGACGGACAGCACGAGCACCCGCCGGCGCGGCCACGCAGCCGCGGCGCGACGCAGGCGAGCGGGCTGGATCTGCGCCCGGGCCATCGCATCACCCCACGCGTCGACCGCCATCGCCGCCGCCGTCCGCCGGATCCCAAGCACCTGACCGCTGGTCCCCGAGAGAAAGTCGGGGGACGGGCCGATGTGCCGCTTGGCCCACGGTTCCGAGAGCGCTTCCCACAGCCGGCCGGCGGCGTGGGTGGCGAGCACGATCCCGATCGCGCAGCGGCGTCGCAGCACGTGGTAGACGCAGCCGGCCAGCGTGCGCAACTCGCTACGCAACGGCGGCCCGGCATCCTTGCGCACGTCGTTGCGCCTGGCCGTACGGCCCAAGCGGAAATCGGCCCGGGCCAGGGCCCGGACGCTCGAGTCCTCGCGGGTGCGCCGGTGATCTAGCCCGCTGGCGGCGATGTAGCGAACCCGGCCGCCACGCGCCGTGTACCGGCGCTCCCACTCCTCCTCGTCGCCACGCCCGATGACGGCTTCGTCGAAGCCGCCAACCCGCGCGAAGGCCCGGCGTCGAACTGCCATGTTCGCCCCCCAGACCAGTGGCACGTCGCGGTCCGAGGCGCCGAGGTCGAGGGTGGTGATCGGCGCGGGCTCCCGCCCGCAGCCGTGCGGGCCGCCGCCCTCGAGCCAGGCCCGGATTGGGCCGCCGAACACATCGTGATCGGGCGCGCCGCGCACGCCCTCGAGCAGGGCGGCCAGCCAGCCCGCGGGCGCGTAGATGTCATCGTCGATGAACACGACAAGCTCGCCGCGCGTCGCCTCGCGGCCAGCGTTGCGTGCCGCGTTCGGGCCCGCGGGGCGAGCCAGCTCGAGGAAGCCCGCGCCGTGCCGCTCGGCGACCGCGCGCGCCCTCGGATCGACTCCGTCGCTCACCACGAGCACCTCGGCGTCAACCTCAGCCGTCTGGGGCAGCACCGAGGCCAGCGCGACGTCGAGGTAGTCGGTGCGTCCCCGGGTCGGGATCACGATCGAGGCGGTGGGCATGTCAGCCACAGCGCGAATTGTTCCGGGCACGGGAGCGCGGAGGCTGGCCGACGCCGGCCCTGGCCTGCTATGCGTTCCGCTCGCCTCGCCGAGCGGCGAGCAGCTGCCGCGCGAAGGCGGCCACGAACATCGGGTTGTAACGGAGATATCGGCGCCACAGCCGGCGCGGTTCGTGGGCCAGTCGGTAGGCCCACTCCAGACCCGCCTCCTGGAGCCAGTTGGGCGCTTGCCGCACCAGTCCGGCGTGGAAGTCGAACGCGGCGCCGACGCCGATCAGCACGGGCGCGTCGAGGCTGTCGCGGAACTTGGCCATCCATTTCTCCTGCTTGGGTACTCCGATCCCGACCCACACGATGTCGGCCCGCGAGTAGTTGATGTCTCGCAGTACGGCATTCTGCTCCTCCTCGGTCAGCGAGCGGTGCGGTGGTGAATAGCCGCCGGCGATCTGCAGTCCGGGATAGAGCTGGCGGAGATTGAGCACGAGTTGAACGAGTGCTCCCTGATTGCGCCCGCCATACAGATAGAAACGTCGGGCGGAAGCGGCGCCGCGCGCGCATGCCCGCGACATTAGCTCGGGCCCATATACGCGTCCTGCGAGCGAGTGGCCGAGCGCGTTGATCGCCCACACCAACGGCTTACCGTCGGGCAGGTTCATCGACGAATGGCACAGCGCGTCGCGTAGCTCAGCGTCCTCGGAGGACGCCATCACGGCATGCACGTTGCATACGCACACGTAACCGCGCTGGCGCTGCTCCACCATCGCGTCGATCCAATCGAGCGTGCGCGTGTAGTCGGTGAGCGCGAGGGGAATGTCGACCACTTTGACCGACGCAGGCAGAGAGGAAGAGCTAGGCGGTTGCTGGACGAAGCCCTCGGATCGCACGGCTCGCTCTCTGATCTTTTTGCGCGGAAGTTGCTTCACAACGTTATGGGTTGCAGTGAGATCGAGCCTTCTCGGGTGCGTCAAATTGAGCGGTGGCTCTTTTTCTCGGTTTTATGCAGCACGCAACCACCCACACTATGCTATCCGTCGACACGGATGTCGCTCGGGCCTGCGAGCATCGCCCCCTTCCTCGCGGGCCTCGGACGGCCCCCAGCCCTACCAGGGTCGTCCTCCGGTCGGGCCCGTACCGTGCAGATGCACGGTACGGGCCCACCGCGCAGCCGGCATCGGCTGGTGGGGACGAGCGGGCCGCTCGACACGTCTGCATTTCTCACCACGCCCTGGTGCCAGATGCAGACGACCAGACGGAGCCTGGTCGCGGACAGCCTATAGGTTCTCGGCCACCCGTGGCGCCTCGCGCGTGAATACCCACCAGCCGAGGGCGAACACGGCGGGAATGATGGCCAGGGCGATGAGCGGGATGAGCGGGCCGCCAGCGACGTCCTTCGCCGACTCCAGCTGGCTTGGGTCGATGAACGCGTGACCCATCTGGGTCAGCAGCGTGGCCACCGGATTGAGTAGCGCGAGCTGCCTGAACCCCTCGCCCAGCCGCTTGCCGGCGCTCTCCGCCGTATACATCACCGGCGACAGGTAGAACCACGCCTGAACGACCACTTCCCAGATCGGCTGGACGTCGCGGTAGCGCACGTACAGGGCCGATAGAAGCATCCCGATCCCGGTGGCGAGCATCACGAAGCCGAGCACGATCGGGATCAGCTCGAGCCACGAGAGCATCGGCGTGATCCCGTTGGCCAGCGCGAACACGATCACGGCGATGAAGTTCATAAGGAGGTTGAATAGCGAGGTGAGCGACACCGACAGCGGGATCACCATGCGCGGGAAGCGGATCTTGCGCAGCATGGCTTCGCGCTGGACGAGGCACGGAACGCAGCCGCCGGTCGCCTCGGCCAGGTACGTCCAGAGGACGATCGAGGTCAGCAGATAGACGCCGTAGTGGGGTATGCCCTTGCCGAAGGTGAAGATCTGCGTGAACACGACGTACAGGACGCCGAAGAACAGCAGCGGCCGCATCAGCGACCACAGGTAGCCGAGGATCGATCCGAAGTAGCGCAGCTTGAACTCGGTGCGCGCCAGCGTGACGGTGAGCTCGAGGAACCGCCGGGCGTTGCCGCCCAGCGCCGAGGGCCCATACGTGCGCACCGCGTGCGTGCTCATCGTCGCGCAAGCTAGCAGCAGGCATCGCGTCATAATGGCGGCGTGAAAGTCCGTTGGAGCCAGCCCGGGCTCAACATCGGTGCGCACCGTGGCGAGGTCGTGGTCTGCATCCCGGTTTACGGCGGCCATGAGCACTTCACCAGCTGCCTGCGCAGCGTGATCGAGCACACGCCGGCCGCCAGCCCGATCCTGATCTGCGACGACTCCAGCCCCGACTCGCGCTCGCAGGATTTCGTGCGGGCGCTCAAGGGCGTCGCCGGCGAGCACGAGCTCGTCTACATGCGTCAGGAGCGCAACGTCGGCTTTCCGAATAACGTCAACGCGGCGTTCGCCGCCGCAGCTCTTGCCGATGTGGTGGTGCTCAATTCGGACTGCCTGGTTGCCGAGGGCTGGCTAGAGGGTCTGCGCGAGGCCGCCTACGTCGATAGCACAGTCGCCACTGCCACCGCGCTGACCAATCACGGAAGCCTGGTCTCGGTGCCGGATCGACGGCCCCGACGGCGGCTTCCCGAGCACTGGAGCCTTGACGAGGCCGCCGCCGCGGTGCGGGAGCGGTCTTTGCGCATCCGACCCCGGCTACCTACGGCAATTGGACACTGCATGCTCATCCGCCGGACCGCGCTCGAGCTCGTCGGCGACTTCGATCCCGCGTTCACTCCGGGGTACGGCGAGGAGGTCGACTTCTCGCAGCGTTGTCTGCTGAACGGTCTGTGCCACGTACTCGCCGACGACGTGCTGGTCTTTCACCACGGCGGCGGAAGCTTTTCAAGCAACGGGAAGCCGAGCCCCGTCCAGGAGGAGCACGAGCGAATCCTGACCGCGCGCTACCCCTACTACCACCGCGGGGTGTTCTCCCTTCAGGAGGATCGGGCCGGACCGCTCGCCCGTGCTCTGAGCGCGGCGCGGCGGGCGCTCAAGGGACTATCCGTGGCGATCGACGCACGGATCCTCGTTGGCCCGACGACGGGCACTCAACTGCACGTGGTCGAGCTGATCGGGGCGCTGGCTCGGACCGGGGAGGCCCGGA
This sequence comes from uncultured Solirubrobacterales bacterium, assembly GCA_963796885.1. GTDB lineage: Bacteria > Actinomycetota > Thermoleophilia > Solirubrobacterales > Solirubrobacteraceae > Palsa-465. Next base: position 17,218 of record CAWCNP010000008.1, on the reverse strand, counting down.
TCACGGCGATTGTTCCTGATGAGCTGAGCGCGTGGGCCGCCCGAGCGCTCGCCACGATGCCGGAGGTCAAGCTCCTCACCCGACAGCAGACGGAGACCCTGCGGCGCGACCCGGCCGATGTCGTGCATCGCCCGTTTCAGGTGGGCAACGACGAGGATCTGTCATTCCTCGCGCGCCTGGGGGAGCGGTTGATCATCACCAACCAGGACCTGATCGGCTATCACAACCCGGCATATTTCCGGTCCGCCGATGCCTGGGAGGGCTACCGGCGGGTCACCCGCTCGGCGCTGTCGGTCTCCGACCGCGTCCTGTTCTTCTCCGCGCACGCACGCAAGGATGCCTTGGCCGAGGATCTGGTGGAGCCGAGCCGCGCCAGCGTCGTGTATATCGGCGTCGACCACAGGTTCGGCCGCGAGAGCGGAGCCCCACAGCCGCCGCCGGGAGCTGGCCGTCTGCCCCACGAGGCGGAGGCGATCCTCTGCATCGGCACCGACTTCCGTCACAAGAATCGACTGTTCGCGCTGCGGATCCTCGAGCACCTACAACGTCGCCACGGCTGGGACGGCTACCTGTTGCTGGTCGGCCCGCGCGTCGCGCAGGGCTCCTCAACCGCGGATGAGGCCGACCTGCTCGCACTGCATCCGCAGCTCGCCAATGCCGTGATTGACCTCGCCGCCGTCAGCGAAGCGGAGAAGAACTGGCTCTACGCGCGGTCGCGGCTGGTGCTGTACCCGACCGTGTACGAGGGCTTCGGGCTGGTCCCGTTCGAGGCCGCCGACCGTGACGTCCCGTGCCTGTGGGCGCGCGGTACGTCGCTCAGCGAGTTGCTTCCCGATTCGGCCGCGCACATCGTCCCGTGGGACGCGCCGGAGAGCGCTGACCGCGCGCTGCATCTGATGCGCGACGAGGCCGCTCGGCGCCGGAATGTCAGGGCGGTTCGCGGGGCGGCCACCACGCTGACATGGGACGCGACGGCGGCAGGGTTGATCGAGTGCTACGGAAAGACGTGCGATGCACCTGCCACGCCGGCCGGCGCGATCGAGCGCCGCCACGGCGTGATGAGCGGCGTGTTCAGCGAGGACGCGATGCGCTTGATCGGCCCCGGTGGAGCACTTCCGGCGGACGTTGAGCGTCCGCTGCTGGCGCTGGCCACGCATCCGCAGATCGGCGAGCCGATGTTCCGTGCGCTAAAGATCGGCTATCGCGCCTCGTATCGATGGCGCCGGCGCCGAGACCTGCTGACGCGCAATCAGCGGCGCTCGATCTCAAACGTGCTCGGGAGGTCGACGGCGCCGCCGCCCGAGTTGCCGGAGTGAACGATGATCGAGCTGATGTCGCTCCGCATGTCGTAGGCGTCGGCACCGAAGTCTTTGCGGGTGACGGTTGCCGTCAGGCGGTAGCGCCCGGGGGCCAGCCAGTTGTCAAATCGAATCCGCACCGTGGCCAGCTCGCCGGCGCGAAACTCGCCGGTGGGACCGTGCCTGAGCTCTGTGCTGGTCGCGAACGCGGTGCGGCCGCTGTCGTCGTGCAGGGCGATGGCGAACAGGGGATCGCGGGTGTCGGCATGAAACCTCACCTCCATCAGCACCCAGCAGGTCTCTCCCTGAGGGCTTGCCACGAGCCGCTCGCCCCCTGCTGACTCGAACCAGGCGCCAAGCAACTCGGCCACCGGACGCCGACGGAGGGTCTCCGGACCGCCATGCTTTAGCGCCTCTTCGCGGACTCGACGGAAGTTGAGCTCGTTGTACTGACGCGTTATCGAGCGGGGATCGCCGCTGTCCACGACGCGACCGCGTTCGAGCAACATCGCGCGGTCGCAGAATCGCTCGACGGAGCCCATGTCATGAGTGACGAACACGATCGTGCGACCCTCGGCCTTGAGGCGTGCGAACTCGGTGAAGCACTTCTGCTGAAACGACGCGTCGCCGACCGCCAGCACCTCATCGATCAGCACCACGTCGGCGTCGACCTGAATTGCGACCGAGAAGGCGAGGCGCACGTGCATGCCGGAGGAGTAGTTCTTCAGCTTCAGGTCCATAAACGACTCCAGCTCCGCGAACGCGATGATCTCATCCAGCCGCTCGAGCGCCTGGCGGCGCGACAGGCCGAGCATGATCGCGTTGATGATTGCGTTGTCACGCGCGGTCAGATCGGGATTGAACCCGACGCCAAGTTCGATGAAGGGCGAGAGGCGGCCGTGCACCTCGACCTGGCCGGAGTCTATGCTGTAGATTCCAGCCAGACATTTCAGCATGGTGCTCTTGCCGCTGCCGTTGCGCCCGACGATGCCGAAGAACTCACCCTGCGAGATGTCGAGGCTGACATCCTGAAGCGCCGGCAGCTCGTCGAATCGGCGGGTGCGAAACGGATGCAACGCCCTCTCCTTAAACGTGTGGTACTGCTCGTGCGGCAATTTGAACTTCTTGCTGACGTTAGTCAGCCGGATCGCGGGCGGCCGAGTCGTCCACGTGACTACGCCGCTCGGCGGGCCCGGCGACCGGAGGGTCGTGCTCATCGGGTAGGACGGTACCAGCGGCGGCTGGGGGAGCCGAATGTCCGCCATCCCAGCTCCAGCCGGGGATCCGAGGAGCCGTGAGCATCGGCGAGCGCCTGGGGGCTCAGGCAAGCCCGGGACCCGAGCCCCCTGATCGGTCGAATCGCTCTTCGTTGGGCTCGGTGGCGGCTCGGCTCTCCCCAGACACATGGTGCGTTATCGCGATCGGCGCCGCGGTTCTTCTGGCCAACGTGCTGTACGTGCTCGGGGTCTTCGACGCCAACCCGCTCGGGCCCCGCAGCGGGCTCGACGTCGTGACCAAGCCGGGGCTTATCCACGGCTTGCCGACGATCGATCCAAACAACGGATTCGTGTCGCAGGCCCTCGGGCACCGCGCGGCGCTCGACGCGCTGCACCTACATCTCCCCTGGTGGACGCCATTCGAAGGGACCGGCGCGCCGCTGGCCGCGGAGATGCAGTCGGCCGCGTTGTTCCCGCCCACGCTGCTGACGGCGTTCTCCGGTGGCCAGCTCTACGAACACATGCTGCTGGAGTTCCTGGCCGGCGCGTCGACCTACCTCTTGCTGCGTCGACTATCGCTGGCCCGCGTGGCCTGCCTGGCCGCGGCCATCGCTTTCGCGCTCAACGGGACATTCGCATGGTTCGCGCACGCTCCGGTGAATCCGGTCGCCTTCCTGCCGCTGCTGGTCCTCGGAATCGAGTTCGCCTACGACGCCAGCCTGAACGGCCGCCGTGGCGGCTGGTGGTTGATCGCGCTCTCCGGAGCGCTGTCGGTCTATGGCGGATTCCCAGAGACGGCGTATATCGATAGCCTCTTGGCCGCGGCCTGGTTCGCGTGGCGCTGTTGGAGTGCGGGACAGACCGCCTGGCGGCCGTTCTTCGTCAAGGGGCTTACCGGCGCGGCTGTCGGGACGCTGCTCACTGCGCCGCTCCTGATCCCCGCGGTCAGCTATGTGCACAACGGTGACCTTGGCATCCACGCGGGCGCAGCGGGCGATCTTTCGATCCCGCACCAAGGCCTGACGATGCTTCTGCTTCCTTACGTGTTTGGGCCGATCTTTGACTACAACAACCCAACCGGCCTCGTCTTTGGGATCTGGGGCAGTGTGGGCGGCTATCTGACCGTGTCTCTGGTGCTGCTGGCCCTGTTCGGTCTGCTGTCGGGCAAGCGGCGTGCGCTGAAGCTGATCCTGCTCGGGTGGATCATGTTGGCCGTGGCCCGAATCTACGCTTTTCCGCCAGGGCTGAGCGACGTCTTGGGCATCCTCCCAGGCATGTCCCGGGTGGCGTTCTATCGCTACGCGTTTCCGTCGCTGGAGTTCGCTGTGATCGTGCTCGCCGCGCTCGGGGTCGATGATCTGGTGTCAGCACGAGCCGTCCGGCGGCGCATGGCGCTGGCGGCCGGGGTCTCGCTCGGACTGACCTTCATCGCCATCGTGGCCGCGGTTCCAATCGACCACCAGCTTGGCCCCGGTCACAAATTGTACTCGCATGTCTCGGCCGTCTGGGCAGTCGGAATCATCCTCTGCGTCGCCGCCGTTGCCCGGCTGAAGAGCGCCCGATGGCGTACGCGCCTGATCACGGCCTTGGTGGCTCTCGACACGGCTGCTCTATTCGTCGCGCCCCAGCTCTCCGCGCCGCGCAAAATGAGCATCGATCTGCAGCCTGTGGCGTTTCTCCAACGCCATCTTGGCATCCAACGTTTCTTCACGTTTGGGCCACTGGCTCCCAACTACGGAAGCTACTTCGGTATCAGTGAGCTCGACATGAATGATCTCCCGGTGCCGTCTGTGTTCTCGCGCTTCGTCCACACCAGGCTTGATCCGTACACGCTCCCACACCGCTTCATCGGCAACAACAGTGGTGGACGGCCGGCAACCGTGCCTTCCTCATTGACGGAGCTGCTCGCGAACCTGAAAAACTTCCGCAATGCGGGCGTCACCTACGTGCTTACACTTGCCGGGCACCCCCTCCCGCAAAGCCACGGTGCTCTCCGGCTCGTTCTTCGCACACCAACCACGTGGATCTACTATCTCTCGGGCGCGTCGCCCTATTTCACCACCAGTGAGCCACGCTGTCAGGTGAACGCGCAAGGGCGTGAGGCCGTGCGGCTGTCCTGTCCACGGCCGACGACGCTAGTTCGACGGGAGACCTCCTTTCCGGGTTGGACCGCCAGCATCGACGGTCACAAGGCCGGCCTGGGGACGGCCGATGGCATCTTCCAGACCGTCCATGTGCCCGACGGCACACACCGTGTGACCTTCTCCTATGCCCCGCCTGCGGAGGCGTTATCCACCGTGGCTTTTCTCGTTGGCTGCGTCTGGCTTGTGATCGGGTCACTACCACAATGGCGGAGAGCTCCACCGATGTGGCTTAAGGGTGCGCGACGAAATTGACTCGGTCGCCAGCATAGAAAACGCGCTCGAACTCGGCCAGCGTGTACGGACCTGCCCCGTCTAGATCGAAGATCCGGAACCCGACTTGCTGGCTCAGGACTCCAAACACATCCGCGGGTGAGGTCCCGTAAGTCTCCGCGGACCCACTGCCGTGCTCGAAGATCACGGTCGGCCGATGCCGCTTGAGTGTCGAAACGGCGCCCTCCAGCACCTGGAGCTCGGCTCCCTCCACATCGATCTTGATTACGTCAGGGCGGTAAGCTGGGTCGAGCACCTGATCGAGCACCTCGAGCGAGACCTTTATCGTCTCCACGGTCGCCTGTTGCTCCCCCGGAAGGGGCCGAAACCGCAGTCCGCTCCAACCGTCGGCTGGTCCATGCACGTAAGAGAACTCCGCCTCTCCGGTTTCGTTGTAGAGGGCCGCCTGGTGGACCTCGACTCCTGAATATGCCTGCCGCAGGGCGTCACAGAGCTGAGGAATCGGCTCGAATGCGATATGGCGACCGCGCGGTGCGATCCTGGTCATCTCGGCCAGCACGGCGCCATGATTGGCACCGACGTCAATGCAGTTCGAGTCCGGCGCGAGGATGAACGCCAGCAGTCGCCGGATGTGAGAGAAGTCTTGGATGTCGCGGTTGACGACGGTTGTCAGCTCCTGGTTCGCCCGCGTGGCGACCTGCTGCGCGGACACGCTGCACTTGCGGCTCGCCCGGGCGCTACGCAGGGCGCAAGCAATGGCGGCGGCGCGACGTCGCAGCGCCGTCGAGTGCCTTCTCATCCGCCGCTCACGATCCTCGTCCTGAGTCGACGCTCAGAGCTTCAGCTTCCGGCGTGGCAGCCGATAGGAGGACAAACACGGGAAGGAGCAGCGTTGTCATCGAGCGCGAGCGCTACGTGGCGTTCGTGGGGTACGCGCAGTGAGCGAAGGCCGGCCGCCGGGACCGCAATTCTGGGTCCGCTTGATCGAGCTGGCTACACATCTCAATGAACTCGAAGTCCGACTCGAACCAGCGCTCCAGGTTCTCGACCGCACCGTCGCTGAGGTGGTGCGACGCGCCGGCAGGGTCGCGATGGGCGCCGACCTCGTCGACCGGTAGCTCCGCACCGCGCACGCGGAGCAGCTTGCACAGCCGGGCGAATGATGCCTGCAGGTTCGGCAGCCACATGACGTAAAGCAGGTCATCGAGGCGGCTCTGGAAATAGTCGGGGTCGCAGAACCAGTGCCAGTAGGAGTGCCGGACGTGATAGATCGACGTCATTGCCTCGTGGGCGCCGGTGCGCAGCGCCTCGTCGGGCGATGACAGTGCGCTACCGAGAGAATCCGCTGTGTCGAAGCACCTGTAGGCACGCTTCTCTTCGAGTGTCCAGGGGACGTCATAGCGGGGGCGGCTGCAGCGCTGCCTGTCGTTGAACGCGCTCACGAAGCGATCCAGCGGGTCGCGGGCGACGAAGAAGAACCTCTCTCCCGGCGGGATCTGTCGCAGATCGACGTCGTGGCCGTCGAGAACGATCTCGTAGCGACCGGATCTGCTGCGTGGCGTGAGAGCGGTATTGACCGCGGTTCCTCCGGTTTTGCCGATATGGAGGAAATGCGCGCGTGGCTTGGGCCTGCGAACGCGAAGCCGCACCTGGCAAGCATACTTCGCGTGCGACTGCCCCAGGGCGCGCGACGCTCTCGGGCGATCGCCCGAGATTCGCGCCAGGTCTATGATTGCGCTCCATGCTCCCCGAGATCTTCGAGGACCGTGTGTGGCAGATGTCGCTCGGCGAACGTGCTGCCGTCGACGGGGTCCTGTCCGAACTGAACCCGGGCCTGGCGATCGAGATCGGCTCGATGGAGGGCGCCTGCCTGCGCCGGATCGCGGCCCACGCTTCGGAGGTCCATTCGTTCGACATCCAGCCGCCGAGCCTGCCGATGCCCGACAACGTGATCCTGCACACCGGCAACTCGCATGAGCTGCTTGCGCCCTTTCTGGACGCGGTCGCCGAGGACGAGCGCAACGTCGATTTCGTGGTTGTCGATGGGGACCATGGCTCGGCGGGGGTGCGTCAAGACGTCGAGGACCTGCTCAACTCCCCGGCGCTGGCGCGAAGCGTGATTCTGATCCACGACACCGCGAACCCGAGCGTACGGCGGGGGCTCGACGCGGTGCGCTTCGCCGCCTGGCCAAAGGTCGCCTACGTTGACCTCGACTGGCTCCCGGGGCGACTGTTCGCGGAACCCGCGATGCGCAACGAGCTGTGGCAAGGCCTCGGGCTGGTGGTCGTCGCCTCGACGCGGCTGGCTTGCGGCCGGGGATCGGTATACGAACAGCGCTACCGGCCGGCGGCGCCACTGCTGGCTCAGGCTCGAGAGCTCGTCCTCGCGCGCGAGCGGCTCCCGGCGGGAACCGAGAGCGCTGAGCACAACGGGGTCGCGGCGCGCCACAGGATCGCGATGCTCGAGGCGGACCTTGGGGCGATGATCGGCGCCCGCGAGCGCGCCGAGCTGCTGGAAGCCGAGCTGGCGGCGGCGCGGCGCCGGGTGGCAGCGCTCGAGGCCCAGGTGGTGCCCCTGCGCGAGCGGGCGCAGGCGCTCGAGGAATCGTCGGCGCTGCTGCGCCTGCGCTTCGACGGGTCCCAGCGAGCGCTCGAGGACATCAAGGGCTCGGCCAGCTGGAGGATGACCGACCCGCTGCGCAGCGCCAAACGGCTGGTGCGTCCACGCTCGCGCTGATCGGCCGCGCACCGCCGGGGACAGCTGCTTGAGAGTCGCACTCGTATCGCGTGAGATCTATCCCCTGGCCGGCGGAGGGATTGGAGAGTTCGTGGCCTGCGCCGCGCGCCTGCTCTCGAGGATCGCCGAGGTCACGATCCTCATCCCCTCACGCTATCGGGCGTCATACGAGCGGCTGCTGGCCGCACGAGACCCTCGGCTGCCACCGCAGGGCGTATGCGTCGGCTTCGTAGCAGAGCCCTCCGATGCCGAACTGGGCGGTTGGTACGACGTGACGCAGTGCTACGGGGCCAGGGTGCTCGAATGCCTGCGCGAGCTGTATCCAGAACAGGGCCCGGATCTGATCGAGTTCCCCGACTTCCTGGCCGAGGGCTTCGTCACGGTTCAGGCGGCGCAGGGGCTGGACCCGTTCCTGAAGGACACCTGCGTGTGTGTGCGGATCCACACCACCGCCGAGATCACCGAGGTGCTGAACGGCTACTACCACACCGAGCTCCCGCGGCAGGTCGTCTATGCCATGGAGCGCCATGCGCTGGCGCATGCCGATCGGGTGATCTGGCCGCTCGGCGATGTCTTCGATGCTTACCGGCGATTCTACGGCGACGGTGGACTCGCCCCCGCCTTTCAGATCGGCTATCCGTATTCCGGGCCGGAGATCGAGCCCGAGGCCGATCGCGAATACCGGGTCGGAAATCCCCTGCGGTTGCTGTTCCTGGGGCGACTCGAGCGGCGGAAGGGTGTGAGCAATCTGATCCGGGCCGCGCGCGGGCTGGATCGCGATGACTTCCGCCTGATGCTGCTGGGCGGCGACACCTCGACCGGCCCGCTGGGCGTGTCGATGCGCGACGCGCTGGAGCTGGCGATTGGCGACGACGGGCGCTTCGAGCTGCGGGGCCACGCCGGCCGCCTGGAGGTTCGCGACGCCATCCGCGCGCACGAGGTGGTCGTGGTGCCGTCGCTGTGGGAGTGCGGGCCGTACACCGCGCTGGAGGCGCTTCATCTCAACCGGCCGGTGCTGGGCACGCCGGTGGGGGGCCTGGTCGAGATCGTCCGGCCCGGGGTCAGCGGGTGGCTCGCGGAGGACTCCGACAGCGGCGCGCTGCAACGGGCACTCGAGCGCGTGCTGGATCATCGCGAGGAGGTGCAGCGACTCATCTGCTCGGGCGGACTGGTGCAGAGAGCCGCACGGCTGTGCGATGAGGGTGGGATTCTCGATCGCTATCAGGAGCTTGCTCGGTTGCGGCCGCGTGCGCGGCGGGTGGTGGGTGGTGGTTCGCGGCCGCGGCCGTTGGTGTCGGCGGTCGTGCCGTATTACCGTTCGTCGCGGTTTGTGGCTGACACGGTGCGGTCGTTGCTTGAGCAGAGCTATCCGCGGCTGGAGGTCGTGTTGGTGAACGATGGTTCGTTTGAGGATGAGGACTGGGTGCTGGCCGAGTTGGCGGCGGGCGCGCCGGTCGTGGTGGTCTCGCAGATGAACGGTGGTCTGGGCGCGGCGCGGAACTTCGGGATCTCGCAGTGCCGGGGGCGCTATGTGTTCCCGCTCGATGCCGACAACCTGGCGCACCCGGAGTTCGTGCAGCGCTGCGTGCGCTTGCTTGAGAGCCGGCCTGAGCTGGCCTACGCGACATCGTGGTCTCGCTACGTGCAGGAGGATGGCACGCCCCGACCGGGACCCCTCGGCTACCAGCCGCTCGGCAACGAACATGCGAAGCTCCTGGCTGATGAAGACGTCGCAGGCGATGCCGCGGCGGTGATCCGGCGAGGGATCTTCGATGCCGGCTTTCGCTACAGCGAGGAGCTGACCGCCTGCGAGGACTGGCACTTCTATCGCGAGCTCGCGGCGGCCGGGCGCTACGGCGCGGTGATCCCGCAGCGCTTGCTTCACTACCGCGTCCGCTCGGACTCGATGCAGGCCGAGATCGGCGCGCCCAAGCGGGATCGGATCCTCGAGGAGATCGAGGGATTGCTCCGCGGGAGCGCGATCGAATGGACGTGCCGGGGCGCGGCTTGCGACCCGGGCCGGGTCGTCGCCTAGCCGTGCGGGTGGCGCTCGTCTCACGCGAGGTGTACCCGCTGTCCGGCGGGGGGATCGGCGCGTTCGTCTCGGCGGCGGCCCGGCTGCTGTCGAGGATCGCCGAGGTCACGATCCTCACCACCTCGTCGTGGCAGCCGGTGTACGAGCGCATGGTGCGGGAGCGGGATGGGCGCCTGCCGCCCGAGCAGGTGCGGGTGGCCTTCGTGGACGAGCCCGCGGTGGAGGACATGCGCGGGTGGTATGACGTCGTGCAGTGCTACGGCAAGCGCGTGCTCGAGCGCCTGCGTGAGCTGTATCCCGACGGCGGGCCCGACGTGATCGAGTTCCCCGACTATCTCGGCGAGGGCTTCGTCACGCTTCAGGCGGCGCAGGCGCTCGACCGCTCGCTCCGGGACAGCTGCATCTGCGTTCGCCTGCACAGCACGCGGGAGATCTGCGTGATCCTCAACGCTCACTACCGGCGCGACTTCGCCTCGCAGACGCAGTTCGAGATGGAGCGCTACGCGCTGGCGCATGCCGATCGGCTGATCTGGCAGGGCGGAGACGTGCTGGAGACCTATCGCCGGTTCTACGGCACCGGCGCGCTGGCCCCGGCGGTTCGGATTCGCTACCCGTATGCCGGGGCGACCGCCGGCCCCGATGCCGACCGCAACTACGAGCCCGGCACGCCGCTGGCGATCCTGTACGCCGGGCGACTCGAGCGGCGCAAGGGTGTGAGCAATCTGATCCGGGCCGCCCGCGGGCTGGATCGCGATGACTTCCGCCTGACGCTGCTGGGCGGCGACACCTCGACCGGCCCGCTGGGCGTGTCGATGCGCGACGCGCTGGAGTTGGCGATTGCCGACGACGGGCGCTTCGAGCTGGTCGATCAGGTCGATCGCCGGGCGGTTGCCGGCGTGATCCGCGAGCACGACGTGGTCGTGGTGCCGTCGCTGTGGGAGTGCTGGCCGTACACCGCGCTGGAGGCGCTTCACCTCAACCGGCCGGTGCTGGGCACGCCGGTGGGGGGCCTGGTCGAGATCGTCCGGCCCGGGGTCAGCGGGTGGCTCGCGGAGGACTCCGACAGCGGTGCGCTGCAGCGGGCACTCGACGCGTTGCCGGAGCGAAGGGGGGAACTGGAGTCGATCGTGCGCAGCCAGGATCCGCGCGAGCGGGCCCGTGAGCTGTGCGATGAGGGCGAGATTCTCGATCGCTATCAAGAGCTTGCGCGGTTGGCGCCGCGTGCGCGGCGGGTGGTGGGTGGTGGTTCGCGGCCGCGGCCGTTGGTCTCGGCGGTCGTGCCGTATTACCGCTCGTCGCGGTTTGTGGCCGATACGGTGCGGTCGTTGCTTGAGCAGAGCTATCCGCGGCTGGAGATCGTGTTGGTGAACGATGGTTCGTTTGAGGGTGAGGACTGGGTGCTGGCCGAGTTGGCGGCGGGCGCGCCGGTCGTGGTGGTCTCGCAGATGAACGGTGGTCTGGGCGCGGCGCGGAACTTCGGGATCTCGCAGTGTCGGGGGCGCTATGTGTTCCCGCTCGACGCCGACAACCTGGCCCACCCCGAGTTCGTTCAGCGCTGCGTGGAGATCCTCGAACACCGCCCCGAGGTCGCGTACGTTACGTCGTGGTCGCGCTTCATCGAGGTCGACGGCACGCCCCTCCCGAGTCCACTCGGCTACCAGCCGCTGGGCAATCATTCGGCGCTGGTCTCGCGGGACAACGTGGCCGGCGACGCGGCCGCGGTGATCCGGCGAGGGATCTTCGACGCCGGCTTTCGCTACAGCGAGGAGCTGACCAGCTTCGAGGACTGGCACTTCTACCGTGAACTTGCGGCGGCCGGGCGCTACGGCGCGGTGATCCCGCAGCGCCTGCTTCACTACCGCGTCCACGAGGAATCGATGCAGTTTCGGATCGCGCAGCCGAGGCGCCCGCGCCTGGAGGGGGAGATCCGCGCGCTGCTGCGAGAGAATGCGGTGCGATGGAAGTCGTCGAGCGTCTGACCCTGGAGGCCGCTCAAGCGGACACGATGCTCGCCTGCGAGCATCGTCAGCGCTACGAGTTCGCCGGGCGGCTGTGCGGAGGTGCTCGCGTCCTCGACCTGTGCTGCGGCAGCGGTTACGGAAGCCAGATCCTGGCCGCGCACGCGGCTGAGGTGGTGGGAGTCGACCACGATGCCGCCACGATCGAGCTGGCGCAGGCCACGATCGCGCGGGAGGCGCCGAACGCCGGCTTCGAGGTCGCGGACGCCGTCGAGTACCTGAGCCGGCCGCTCGGTGAGCGCTTCCAGATGATCGTCTGCTTCGAGGGCCTGAACCACCTGCGTGGCCGGGACGAGGCACTCGCGCTGATGCGCGGGCACGCCGCGGGCGGGATGCGAATGATCGTTTCGGTGCGCAACCGCAGGGTATCCGGTGAGGAGAATTCGTCCCACCTCACGGACCTTGGCTACGACGAGGCGATGGAGGCCTTCGCCCCGTTCCCGGCGACGGTGATGCTGCCCCAGTTCCTGGCCGAGGGATCGTTGATCTGGCCGGCCGCGGCCGGGGAGACGGAGGTCAGCCTCACGGCGGCCGAGCGCGTCGAGCCCGAATACGCAAACCACCTCATCTTCTGCATCAACGTGCCCCAGGCAGAGGTCGAGAAGGTCCACCACGGGCGCATGCTGCTGAGCAGCGCGCCGTTCTACAACCGCTGGACCGAGGGGATGAAGCAGGCGCTGGTGGCCTTGCGGCGCGAGAACGCCAGGCTGGCGCGGGCGAGGCTCGGAAAGGCCGACTCCGCGGCCGGCTCGGCGCTGGCGAGGATCGCCGATCGCGAGGCCCGGGTCGACGTGCTCGAGGAGCGCTGCCGCTTGGCCGAGGCGCGGGTCAAGGAGCTGGAGGCCGCGCTGAAGCGTCGTGACGGGCGGCCTGCGGTGCGGGCCCCGCGCAGGCCGTCAGAGGCGCCCTCGCAGCCGGTCGTGATCGCACCGGGGCAGGGTCAGATCGCGGCCGGGGCCGCGCCGGGCGAGGATCCCAACAGCTGGGAGCATCGCCGCCGCCGTGCCGCTGAGTACCTGGTCCCGTGGATCGAGCAGACGGTTCCGCTCGTCGGTAGGACCGTGCTCGAGTACGGCTGCGGCAACGCGGCCGTCAGCTGCGCGTTCGCGCAGCGCGCGGAGAGGGTGATCGGCGTCGACATCGACGCCGGCGCGATCGAGCTGGGCAGGGAGGAGCTGCGCAGCCGGGGCCTGGACAACGTCGAGCTCGAGCTTCATCCGCTGCAGGGAATCCTCGACGCGGTCGCCGCGCGTCGCGGCGAGGTGGACGTGTTCCTCCTCTACGCCGTGCTCGAGCATCTCACCGTCGCCGAGCGCCTGTCGGTGCTGAACCTGGCGCGCGAGGTGGTCCGCTCGGGTGGAGCGATCGTCGTCTGCGAGACCCCGAACCGGCTGATCTACTTCGACCACCACACGGCGCAGATGCCGTTCTTCCATCTGCTACCCGACGAGCTGGCCGCCGGCTACTACTCTCGCTCCGCGCGAGCGGACTTCAGATCCGCCATGGACGAGGCGGCCGGGAGCGGGCGCCAGGCGCTGCTCGAGGCGATCACGCGCTGGGGCCGTGGCGTCAGCTTCCACGAGTTCGAGCTGGTGTTCGGGGACGGGCTGGATCGGCACGTGATCGCCTCCAACTACGACCCGCTGCTGTTCGGGGAGCGGCCGGTCCATCCCGAGGAGGTGATCCTGGCTCGGTATCTCGATCGGTGGCGGCCGGACCTGGCGCCGGTGTGGTCGCGCTACTGGCTGGATCTGATCCTCTCGCCGGCGCCGGTGGCCAGGCGCGCCCCGTTCCTGCGTCCGTGGACGGCCGAGACAATCGACAGCCGGAACGTGGGCTGGACGACCGAGGACAGCCTGTATCTGAGCGGGACCGAGGCGACGCTGTCGGTTGCCCTGCCGCAGCCCACGTCGAGGCTGGTCGTCGGCTCCACCACGCGTGACGGACGCCCGCTGACGCTGTACGTCCGCCCGGAGGGTGGGCAGCGGCCGCTGCTGGCCAGCCATGAGGCGCCCAGGGGGCAGACGGCGTTCGCGTCGTTTCAGTTCTCAGACCCGGCCGCGCGGATCGCGATCGAGGCCAGCAGCGAGTGCCGGGTGGTGTTCGTCGGCTACGAGGACTGAGCCCGGCTCAGGGGGCGAACAGCCCCATGCTGCGGGTGGCGGTGGCCGGGCGGCCGGCCGGGCCGCGGACGGTCACGGTTGTGGTCACCCTGACGTCGCCCAGGCGCTTGAGCAGCCCGCGCTCGCGCTTCGAGATCACGATCCTCATCGATCGGCCGGCCAGCGGACCGAGCCCAAAGCTCGTGGAGGCGAACGTGACTCGCCGCAACCTGCGGCCGACCCGCAGCCGGCGAGCGAGGGCGACCGTGCCCCGCACCGCGAAGGCGTTGCCGTTGTGTACCGTCAGCCGCGTGGTCCAGCGCCGGTCCACGCTCAGCCGGTTGCGCGGGGCGGACAGCGAGAGCCTGGGGTGCCGGCGATCGATCGCCCCGCCGCCGGCCAGGAAGGCGGCCAGTCCGTACGGCGTGCCCAGCCCGGTCGGGCCGTCGTAGCCGCGCCGCGCGGAGCAGATCGGCTGCCCACCGCAGGCGTGCGTCGTTCCGCTCGTGACATCGTGGAACGCCCCCGGGTCGCGGCGGGCGTGGGTGTAGAGCCGCTTCACCTCTGAGCTCCCGCCGCTGCCGGCCAGCCCGATCACGCCGGCGATGATCGGCGCCGAGACGCTGGTGCCCTCGGCCTCGCACCACGACGGGCCGCAGGGCGAACCCAGGTCCTGGATGTGGACCAGGGGACCGGGACTCGCCACCGCGGCCAGGTCAGCCACCGCGCGCCCCGAGCCGCAGCCGGCCGAGGCGGCGAGCGCGGCCTGCCATGAGGCCGCGCGCTCGAACAGGCTGCAACCGGAGGTGGTCTGGGCCCAGGCGCTCTCGCCCCGGTAGCCGCCCTGGGGCGTCAGCCTGAGGCGGGTTCCCCCGACCGCCAGCACGCCGGGCAGCGAGGCCGGGAACGTGGGCGCGCCGTCGTACCCGCCGTCGCCGGCGGCGGCGACGACGACCGATCCGGGATGGGTGAAGTCGGGTGCGTACTGGGCGTCGGCCGGATCATCGCCGATGTTGAACGTGGTCACGACGGCGCCCGCGCCGGCGCGAGCGGCGGTCGCGGCGGCCGCGGAGAGGTCGCCCGGAGCGAACGAGCTGGCCTCCACCAGCATGATCGAGCAGCTCTGACACACCCCGCGGGCCACCTCCACCCCGATCGAGGACTCGGTGATGAACTGACCGCCGGTGTCGCGCGGGGGCAGTGGCGAGCGCGCGCCGGACTGGTTCAGCACCCGAAAGCAGCCGTTGGCCACGGTGCAGGCCGGGATGCCGAAGCGCCTGGTGTAGGCGTTCAGGTCAGCCTGGACGCCGGGGTCGTCGTAGGCGCTGACGATCGCGATCGTCTGGCCCGCGGCGCCGGTCCTGGGCAGCGAGTAGGCGGCATGGATCTGGTTCGGCGTCAGGCTGGCCGCCGCGGGGGCGGGAGCTGCCGTCACGCAGATCGCCACTACGAGGCCGAGGATCGCCAGCCGTGCACGCATCAATGGATTACAACAGCCGCGCCTGGCCAGAGTTGCTCTACGTCGGCAAGAAAGAACGGCCGCCGCGGGAATCCCGCGACGGCCGCTCGATACTTCAGGGCGTTTCCCGCCCCGCCTGGAGGCGGGACGGGAACGCCTATTTGCTATCGCCGGTGATGCCGGTGACGGCGGTGATGCCGCTTGACCAGCTTCGCCGCCTTCTTCGATGCGGCGGCCTTGCGCGCCCGGGTGACGCGCGCGGCCCATGCCTTGGACTGCGGCTTGGCGTGCTTCGCTGCCTTGACCAGCGACGCGGTCGTCGTGATCGACAGGATCTGAGCGACGCTCGGCTGGTTGTGGCAGTGCTGGAGGGTGCAGCTCCCGTCCGAACCCGTCCCCAGGTTGGACGAGAACGCCCAGTTGATGACGCTACCCGTATCTGGGAAGTTGATCGGGAAGAACGGGAAATCCTCCAGGGCCAGGTTCTTGGCCTGCTGGACCTGACCGCTGGCGAACGTCACGACCGCGGTCTGGCGGCCGGGCGTCTGCGTGGGCAGGTTGACCGACGTCGGTCCGGCCGTGTCGATCACGTTGCCGGTGCTATCCAGCAGCGCGATATCGCGTGGGTTGCTGAAGAACGCCCGCTGGTCGAGCGCGACCTGGACCACGTTGGTCGTGGTGTTGCCCAGGGCAAACAGCACGTCAGGTCCGGTCGTGAACCCTCTCGCGAACGAGCCGATGTTCCCGGCCGGAGGGCCAATCGGCGCCCAGCCTGGGGTGTTGCAGGCACTGGTGATCGCGCTGATGCGCACCGCGCAGGCGATGAAATTCCCGTTGTTGAGTCCCCGCTCGACTCCCTCGACCGAGCCTCCGACCACGTACTCGCTGTAGGTCGAGTAGTTCTGGAAGGTGACCCGGATCGTGGTCGAGTTGGTGCTCTGGGCGACCGGCGTGGCGTTATTGCCGTGGATCATCGACCCGTTCGACAGATCCGCATAGAAGTCCCCCGGATCGACCGGGACGACGTTCTTGTTGAACGTGAAGTCCAGCGCCGACTTGTCGGACTCCTGCTGCACGCTGATGAGGTCGGGCCGGGACGTCTGCCCGCTGGTACCCGTCACGGCGACCTGCTGATCGACGTTCACGGTCGTTTGGTCGTTCGCCGCGGTGACCGCGCCCTGCTCGTCGCCGGCGCGGACCGCGTTGTTGACCGATTCGTTGAATCCGAACACGCACCCATCGAAGGCGAACGAGACGGTGACCGAATTGTCACCGGCCGCAAGCACGTTCGTGCCGAAGCACACGTTGCCGGCCCCGTCGACGAAGTGGAAGTTGCGGGCCACTGGAGCGTTGCCCACAGCCTGGTCCATGACGTACGTGATCGAGTTCGAGGTCGAGTCGACCAGCGCGGCCTGCAGATCCGGAGCGGCGGTGAAGCCGGAGGTGCCGTTGTGGGTGTCCGACCCGGTCAGCGGCGTCGAGTCGCTGAGGTTGTTGCCGTCCGGGCTTACAGGGATCCCGGGCGCCCCACCGTTCCACGCCACCGAACCCCTCTCCACGAAGCCGATCGTGTACGCAGCCAGGTCGGCGCCGGTGCTTTGGAAGTAAGCGCGGACGCACGATTGCGGCGGCAGCCCGGCGGGCGGCGGCAACGTCGTCTCGAGGGCATACGCATCCGAGTCGAGGCTGTTGTGCGACCGGTATCCAGCGAGCTGGAAAGCGTCCGAATGGAACGGATGGTCAACGCTGGTCAGCGTCTTGTCGAAGCAGAAGTCGACCGCTCCGGGCACTGCGGTGAGAATGGTTGCACTGACCAGGTCTGGCCGGTTCGACGTCTGCTCATGCGGGGCACCGGCGATTGCGGCCTGAGCCACTCCCGCGCCAAGCAGTGGAAGCGCGAACACGGCAGCTACGACTGTCGCACGTGCTAACCACGTGCTCCTCAGTCGATTAGCCATAAGGAGATCCTCCTATTGT
>CAWCNP010000007.1:0-82007 GCA_963796885.1 uncultured Solirubrobacterales bacterium | reverse complement strand
TTTGAGGAGCACACCGGACAGCCCGCCTCGTAGCTCGGGCCGAACATGAAGTGGTACACGAGCAGCTGGGAGCGTCCGTCGAACAGCTCGGCGAGCGGCCTCGTTCCGTCCTCGGTGTCGAAGCGATACTCCTTCTCGATCGCCACCCACGGCAGCTCGCGGCGCGCCCGCGCGAGGTCGTCACCCTGCCTCGTGTGCTCCTTTTCACGCGCCAGCAGCCGATCGCGCTCGGTCTGCCATTCCTCACGGGTTCCCACGCGGTGCGTTGTCATGCATCGACCTCCCGCTTGCTACTCGTTGGACAGTGCAACGTCCGACAATAGATGCCGGCCGGCGCGCCGGTCGCCTCGCCGGGCCCGCCTCATAGCGCCGCGACCTGAAGACAGTCATAAGCGGTCTTTCACGTCGCGCCGCCGACGTCCTAGCGTGGTCGGCATGAACGCACGCCATCCCTTCCACCTCGAGGGCGTCGGTGAGGCCGAGGATGTCGTCCAGGAGGCGTGGCTTCGGCTTCCTCCACGCCGCGAGGATGGTGACACGGCGGCGCTGCGCGACCACCTCCCACCCAGGTCTGGGCCCACCCTCACAGCACAAACGGAACGAGCATCTTGGTCCTCGCTCGGTAGCTGCGGTATGCGGTCGGGAACGAACTTGACATCAGTCGTTCCTCCACAATCGCGCTGTAGATGAAATAGGCGGCCATCACGCCCAGCGCAATGAGCCAGTAGATGTTGGTGGCCAGTGCCGTGCCAAGGATGGCGAGCAGCAGGCCGGAGTAGATCGGGTGGCGAACGAAGCGATACGGCCGGACGTGACCAGTTCCGGCTCGTTCTTCTTGGTCATCGGCATGCCCCAGTTCCGCCCGAGGTAGATCCGCGCCCATGAGATGACCGGCACGTAAAGGGGGCGCGCGAGCCGATCGACCCCGCGCCCCGCTCGCGTCACATCGAACGCGCGCCCGCTTGCGTCACACCGACCCCGCGCGCCCCGGGTCAGGCCGGGGCATTCTCGGCGTACTGCGGCGCGTCGCCGCCGATGTCGTGCCAGCTCGCCTTGTAGGCAACCTGGAGGTGGAAGGTTGGATCGAGGTCCAGCTCGCGCATCAACCCCGCGGCCACGAAGTACTGATCACCGAGGTCGTCATACAGGCTGGATCCGCACTTGCTGCAAAAGTTGCGCGGCGCGAACTCGCTCTCATAGCGCGTGACCAGGTCCTCGCCCTTGGTGAACTTGAAGTTTTCCTTGGCCACGACCACGCCGGCCAGGCTCGAGCCCGTCCAGCGCTGGCATCGAGTGCAGTGACAGTACCCCAGTGCCTCTGGATCTCGCACCTCGTACTCCACACCGCCGCACAAGCAAGTGCCCTTGAGGGTGTCGGTCATCTCTAGCTCTCCTCGAGTTGGCGTTGGACGATCCAGCGCAACGCTACCACCGGCTCAGCGTGCGGCGCTCGGATCTGTGCCGTCGATCGGGAGCCAGACGTGAAAGGCCGTCCGTCCGGGTGCAGAGTCGACGTCAATCGAGCCCCCGATCCGATCGGTGACGATCCGGCGGGCCGTGTCGAGGCCAAGGCCGGTGCCTTCGCCGACGCTCTTGGTGGTGAAGAAGGGATCGAATATGTGGTGGCGGATCGCCTCGGGAATCCCCGGCCCGTCGTCGATGATGTCGACGCGGATGCAGGGCCCGTCGCGGGCCGTGACGATCTCGATCGTGCCCGACTCGCCCAGCGCCTCGATCGCATTGGCCAGAAGGTTGGTCCAGACCTGATTGAGCTCAGAGCCTCGAAGCGTCAGCTCGGGAAGCGAGCGGTCGTAGTCGCGACGCACTTGGATCGCGGTGTGCTTGAGCCTGTGCCCGAGAACCACCAGCGCGGTTTCCAGGCCCTCGTGGACGTCCGTCTCGACGATCTCGCCGCGGTCCATGAAGGCGTAGGCCTTGATCGCCTTCACGAGCTTGCCCATCCGGTCGGTGGATTCGGCGATCTCGGCGGCCAGCCCACGAGCGGTCAGCGACGCGGCGATCCAGGCCACCGCCGCGCCCGAGGCGGGGCCGGCCACGTCGGCGAGCCGATCGAGCCAGGCGACATCGACGCCCGCAGCGGCCAGTGGCTCGGTCAGCCGCCACGGCTCGGGGATGCCGAGGCGCTCGAGCTCGTCGAGCAACGCGTCCTCGGCGTCTGCCGCGTCGAGCGCGGACAGCGAGCTCTCCGCCTGCGCGTGCTCGATCGCCTCGCGCTGCATCGCCACGAGCTCCTTCGCCTGCTCGCGCTCGATTCCCGACTCGACGAACCGGCCGATCGTTGAGGCCAGCACCTCGAGCGCTTCGGCCAGGTCGGCGGCAGCGCGACGCGCGGCCGCAGCCGGGTTGTTGAGCTCGTGCGCGAGCCCGGCGGCCATCGTGCCCAGTGAGGCGAGGCGCTCGCGATTCTGGTCGCGGGCCGCCGTGCGGGCCGCGACGGTCCGGACCGCGCGCATGACGCGGCGGTGCACAGGACGCTGGGTGAGCGTCAGCTTCGTGAACTCCTCCGGCGTGATGACCGCCAGGCGGACGTCGGTCACCGCCCTCATCTCGCCGGCGAATCCGGTCTCCGTCATCGCCGTGATCGCTCCCATCCACGTCGGCGCGACCTGCCGCGTGACCGGCTCGAGCCGACCCGACTCGAACACGAGCCCCTGCACGATCCCCTCCAGGAGCAGGAACACCCCGGCGTCGGCATCTCGGGGCTCGGCCACCAGGGCATCGGCCGGCAGGCGCTTGATCTTGGCGATCGCTCGCCACTGGGCGATCTGCTGATCGTCGAGCCCGTCGAACAGATCGATCCGGCCCAGGTCCTCGAGCGTCGGCCGCTCCGGCTCGTGGTCGCTCATGTGCTCGCGAGGTATTCGTGTATGAGCGACACGGCCATCGACCCCTCGCCGACCGCGCTCGCCACCCGCTTGATCGAGCGGGTGCGCACGTCGCCGGCGACGAACACCCCCGGGACGTTGGTCTCGAGCGCGTACGGCTCGCGAGACAGTGGCCAGCCATGGTCGCGGACCTCGGCCCCGGCCAGGATGAACCCCCGCTCGTCTCGCGCGACGATTCCATCGAGCCAATCGGTGCGCGGGGCGGCACCGATGAACACGAAGCAGGCGTCGGCCTCTTCGACCGTCTCGGTCCCATCGGCGGCCCGGATCCGCAGGGCGCGCAGGTGACCGTCCTGGCCCTCGGCCGCGACCGCCTGGTTGCCGGTCCTCACCTCCACGTTCGCCAGCGCCGCGATCTGTTCGATCAGGTAGTGCGACATCGACTTCGCCAATGAGTCGGCTCGCACGAGCATCGTCACGCGGGAGGCGTAGCCGCTGAAGAACACCGCCGCCTGGCCGGCCGAGTTTGCAGCACCGATCACGACTACATGCTGCTGGGCGCACGACCGCGCCTCCGTCAGCGCGGCACCGTAGTAGATCCCGGCGCCGGTGAGCTCGGGGAACCCGGGAGCGTCCAGCTGCCGGTACGAGACGCCCGACGCGACCAGCACCGTGTTGGCGCTGAGCGTCCCGCCGCCGGTCAGCGTCACCAGACGCCCCGCCCCCTCGACCCGGAGCCCGATGGCCTCTGTACGGTCACGAGCTCGGCCCCCAGCCGGCGGGCCTGGTCGGTGGCCCGGCGGGCGAGGTCGGAGCCGCTCAGGCCGTTGGGGAAGCCCAGGTAGTTCTCGATCCGACTCGACTGACCCGCCTGCCCACCCGGCGCCTCGCGCTCGACCATCACGGTGCGCAACCCCTCCGAAGCGCCGTACACCGCGGCCGCCAGTCCGGCCGGGCCGCCGCCGACGATCACCAGGTCGTAGTGGTCGCCGGCGGGCTGGGCCGAGATCCCGAGTCGCTCGGCCAACTCGAAGATGGTCGGGCGCTCGACGATCGATCCGTCCTCCAAAAGCGCCACCGGCAGGCGCTCCGCGTCGACGCCGGCGACGGCGAGCAGCTCGCGTGCCTCGCCGTCGCGTTCGACGTCCAGCCAGCGTGCCGGCACGCGGTTGCGAGCGAGAAAGTCGCGGACATCGTGTGTCTCCTTCGAGAACCGATGGCCGATCAAACGGATCCCACCCGACGCGAGCGCCGCGCCTGCCTCCCACACGGTGAGCAGATCCTCGAGCACCGGGAACAGCTGCTCCTCAGGGGGGTCCCACGGCTTCAGGAGGTAATAGTCGAGCGCCACCTCGTTGATCGCCTGGATCGCTGCCTCGGTGTCGGCATAGGCCGTGAGCAGGACGCGCTTGGCATCGGGGACCACCTCGCGTGCCTGGACCAGGTAGTCCGTGCCGGATAGCCCGGGCATTCGCTGGTCGGCGACCAGCAGGGCGACCTGTTCGCCCCGCGCGCGCACCTGCCTGAGGAGTTCGATCCCCTCTTCCCCGGACCCGGCCCGGAGGATCCGGTATCGCTGGCCAAACCCGCGTCGCAGATCCCGCGAAACGGCGGCGAGCACTGCCGGCTCGTCGTCCACGGTGAGGATGCCGGCCGGCGACCCGGCCGCTGCTCGTCAGCTCGTGTAGCGCTCAACGTCGCGGAACCAGCCACACCCCCCGATGCTACGGATGCTCGGCGACGAAGGAGCCCTGGCGGATGAGCGGTTCGGCCGGACCGGTCACTCTGTTGACCCAGTCGTGCACCAGCATTGCCGCGTAGGCGGGCCAGTAGCTGCCGCTAGGCGGCGCGCCCGGCACGCACGCACCACCTGAACCTCCCGGGTTATCGTCCCAGAGGAACGCGTCGGCCCACTTGTAGCCCGTATTCGTGCTCAGCGGGCCCAGCCCACGCCCGGGCGGATTGCACAGCACTTCGTTGCCGTCCTTGGCCCGGTTGGCGGGCACGAGCGGCCCGCGGCCGTTGCCCCCCGTGTTGACCACGAAGTGCGCTCCGCCAAGCGCCTCGGCGATTCGCTGCCCGTAGTGCAGCTCCGTGGTCGTCCAGTCGAAGTGCGTGGCGTTGAGCGAAAACCCCTGTGCATATTGGACTCCAGCCGTCCGCAGCATGTCTGCGGTTGTCTGCCAGCCGATCGCGTCGGCGGCGCCGGCGTCCAGGTAGAGCACCAGATGTGGGTCCTGCTCGAGGCGACCGATGGCCCACCGCAGCTCGTCGACAAGGCGGACATGGAGTCCGTGTGCCGACAAGCAGCCTTTGGTGATGAGCGCATCGATCTCGAAGAACACGACGACGTGGAAGTTGCCGATTCCCTCGGCAAGCTTGTTGATCCAGTCGCGATAGCTCGAGACGAACGCCGGGGAGTCCGACCAGCTACCCGTGCAGTGACCGTGCACGAGCGAATACGTGGTCAACATCACCGCGCTGTTCGGCTGGGAGAGCTGCGCATACTCCAGGTAGTTGGCCACCAGGTTCTCTGGGTTGGGCTCGTTCCAGTACCAGAAGCGGCGCTCGCCTGGCGCCTTGGCGATGACCGAGAGCGCGTTTGCCAAACCCGGGTTCGACTGGGCGTACTCGGCCTCGGCGATCCCGGCGCTCGATTTGGCGCCGGCGATGTACCAGTTGACGTTCTGAAGTACGTTGCCGCCGGTTGGAGCGGGCGAGCTGTTCAGCGGGTTGGCGGCGTCGCGCGCCTGGAGCGGGTCGTCGCGCAGGATCGTCAGCGCCGCCTCGTGTGGGTCGCCCATCGTCTGGTGGTAGGCCCCGAACAGATAGGCGGTGGCGTGAACGGTGGAGCCGGGCACGTTCATCCCGTGGTCGTAGATGTGTACGCGGAAGGAGTAGTCGGCCTGCCCGGGCAGAAAATGAGCCAGCGAATTGGGCACCACGTCGAAGTCGACCCCGTTGGTGGCGCTCGCCTGACGCACCCCATAGCGAATCCATGCCTCAACGCTGGTGTCGGTGCGGTGAATGGTCAGCGTCGCGTACCCCTGGTTCTCATGCACGTCGTAGTTGGCCTGGGTGAAGGCGATCGTGCCCGGAGCGGAGACGGCCGCGTTGGCACGGTGGGGGAGCACCGCGGCCACGGCCACTGCCATCGCGATGATGCCCGCGAGCTGCAGGACGTTCTGCGCCCGTCGTCTGAGCGGCCATCTCCAACCGCCTTGGTCTGAGCGCTCGGCGCGATTGGATCTCGCCCGGGCATGGAGTTCGATGCCCATGCTTCAAACATCGGTGCCACGGGGGACCTGGGAACGAGCGACCCAACCACTCTGGACGGATAGGCTCCCGCCGCCTGGAAGAGTCGGTGTGCGATCCTGCGGCTGCCCGGCACGACCGATTGGAGGGAAGTGGCACAAGGCGACGCGATGCGGGGCGGTCTACTGGTTGTCCTCTCGGTTGGCACAGACGGCACGCTCGGGCAGATGTGGCAACCGGCTCCGGGTGTCGGCTGGTCCTATTGGGAGCCGCTTGGAATCGAACTCGCCGGCGCCCCAACGGTTGCTCAGAACGCCGATGGCCGCCTCGAGGTGTTCGCAATCGGCGCCAACGGGCGCCTGGGCCACTTCTGGCAGCTGACACCGGGTGACATGAAGGAGTGGGCGCCCTGGGAGGAGCTCGGTGCCGAGCTCCAGTCAGATCCGGCGCTGATCCGCAACACGGACGGTCGTCTGGAGGTGTTCGCGATCGGGCCGGACGGGTGCCTGGGCCACGCATGGCAGATCGCGCCGCAGGACGGCGGCGGCTGGTCGGAGTGGGGCAGCTTCGGCCACGCGATCATCGGCCCGCCAACGCCGGCGGTCAACGGCGAGGGACGGCTCGAGGTGTTCGCGATTGGCCCCGACGGCTGCCTCGGCCACGTCTGGCAGATGGTCAACTCCGAAGGGCTGAAGGACTGGTCTGACTGGAGCTCGTTCGGCCGTCCGCTCCAGAGTCAGCCGGTCGTCGCCACGTCAACCGACGAACGCCTCGAGGTCTTCGCCACCGGGCTCGGCGGCGACCTCGGTCACGCATGGCAGCAACGCGACGCCGATGGGGTGACGTCCTGGTCGCCCTGGGCGTCATTCGGCGTTGCCCTCAGCGGGCCGCCGGCGGCGATACGAAACGCGAGCCAGCGCCTCGAGGTGTTCGGGGTCGGACCCGACGGACGCCTCGGTCACATGTGGCAGCAGCCGGTTGGGCCGGGCACAGCGCGTTGGTCGGAGTGGAGTTCCTTCGGACTTGCTGTCGGCAGTCGACCCGAGGTCGCGATCAACTC
The DNA here is from genome assembly GCA_963796885.1 of uncultured Solirubrobacterales bacterium. Taxonomy (GTDB): domain Bacteria; phylum Actinomycetota; class Thermoleophilia; order Solirubrobacterales; family Solirubrobacteraceae; genus Palsa-465. Next base: position 74,846 of record CAWCNP010000007.1, on the reverse strand, counting down.
GCACGGCGGCCTGGAGCTATTCGCGGTCGGCCCAAGCGGACGGCTCGGCCACGTCTGGCAGTGGGAGGGGGTCTCGCACTGGTCGCACTGGGAGGACCTCGGCCCGCCGATCGCCGAAGATCGCTTCGCGGTCTGTCAGCTCGTGGCGCCGGATCGGTCAGGACGCCGCTACGAATCCGGGGGGGATGCACCCGCGGTCGCCGGCCGGCGGACACGTGCGCGCTCCCTCAGAGACGATCGGGACAGCGTCAGAGCGGATTTCTGCGTCATCGGGGCTGGCCCCGCCGGCATCACGGTGAGCAACGGACTGCTGGCCGCGGGCGCGAGCGTAGTGCTGGTCGACAGCGGTGACTGGAGCGAGGATGACGCCGCCCAGGAGCTCAACCACGGCGATGCTGACGGGCCGATCATCAAGGGCTACCGGAACTACCTGCGCGTCGGCCGGCGACGTCAGGTCCAGGGATCGGCCGCGGCCTGGGGGCGGGGCTGGTGCATGCCGTTTCGCGCCATCGACTACGAGCCGCGGTCCTGGGTCGCGCACAGCGGATGGCCCGTGGGGCGCAGCCAGTTGCTCCCCTACGAGCAGCGCGCGGCCAAGACCTTTGGCTTCGATCCCTTTCCAGAGCCCGCGGCGGACGGTCCGCTCATGCGCCTGACCTATCAGTACCCGCCTTACCCCCTGCTCTTCCGAGCCATGCTGCTCGAGCAGCTGAGCCGGCCCGACTTCCGTCTCGAGCTCGGCGCGACGGCGGTCGAGCTCGACATCAACGACGAGCGCGCCGAATCGGTCCGCTGCGCACGGCTCGGCGATCGCGACCTGCACGTCGAAGCAGAGACGTTCGTGCTGGCTCTGGGCGGGATCGAGAACGCTCGCATGTTGCTGCTACACGAGCGAGACCTCACGGCGTCTGCGATGGTCGGGCGGTGCTTCATGGAGCACCCGCACGTGCTCAGCGGAACCGTATCCCTACCGGACGTGAGCGCGATACGCCCGTACCTGGATGCTGGGCTGAGGCTCGAGGTGCTCGCATTGCCCGACGTTGTGCAGCGGGACGAGCAGCTGCTGGGCGCCGGCATGCAGCTTCGGCCCAGGGGTGACGACGTTCCCTCCAGCGGGCCGATCGAGTGCGATCTGTTCGCCCGAGTGGAGCAGGCTCCCAACCCCGACAGTCGCGTGCGGCTGGGGGAGCTCCGTGACCGTCACGGGTGTGCCCAGCCTCATCTTGAATGGCGCCTGCTCGACCAGGACTGGCGAAGCCTCGTGCGCACGGCAGAGCTGGTGGCGGAGGCGCTCGAATCGCGCTACGGCGCCGCCGCCGAGCTCTCCGTCCGTTCGGAGTCGCCGTGGCCGTTGGAGCCGATGGGACCATCCGATTCGCTCAACGCCACATGGGGAAACCACCATCTGGGGACGACTCGGATGGCGCCTGATCCTGCCGAAGGGGTCGTGGACCCGAACTGCCTCGTCCATGGCACCGCCAACCTGTACATGGCTGGCAGCTCCGTATTCCCGACCGGAGGCTGCGCCAACCCGACGTTCATGATCGTGGCGCTGGCTCACCGGCTCGTCGATCATCTCGCGTCCTACGACCGCACTGACCCCTCCACGGCCGGCGGCGTCGCCGCGGCGCGCTGAGCCGCTCGGACGTTCAGGCCCTCTCCAGCATCAGCTCCGCGGTACGGCGGCCGGCCTCGACCCAGTCGCGTCCGGCCATTCGTTTCAGCGCACGCCGACCGCGCGCAGCCGCCGCCACCGGATCCGAGGCCCGGACCATCGTGCCGGCCAGCGAGTGGGCATCCCCGGGCGTGAACAACCAGCCGGCTGCCTCATCGCCAATCAGCGCCTGGTACGCGGGCACACGGGCGGCGATGATCGGGCGCCCCAGAGACAGGCTCAACAGCAGCGAACCGGCCGTCCCACCGTCGGCACGCGGATAGACCGTCGCGTCCGCGGCACCGAACAGCTCGGCCACATGGTCGTCGGGCACGAATCCGATCAGCGGCCTGATCCTGCGGTCGCCCTCGGCCGCCCGTTCGATCTCCGCCGCGACGGCCCTGTCAGTCGGAGCGCCGGCAATCACGAGAGCCACGTCCGGCAACTCGACGCTCGTCTGCGCGAACGCCATCAGCAGCAGCGAGAGATCCTTGTAGGCACGAAGCTGACCGAAGCACAGAAACACGAATCTGGCGGCGCTCAGCGAGAACGCGGCGCGTCGGTTGGCCCGGTTGCGTCCCGGCGGATACACGCCGGCGTAGGACGCATGTGGCACCAGGGCAATGTTCCTGGCGCGCACGGGCAGCCGCCGGCAGGCCCGAGCGGTCTCCTCGTCGTGCACGATCAGCCGGTGACTGGCGCATGCGAGTAGCGCGGAGGCCACGCGATCCGCCGCGCCGCGCGAATCGTGCGGGACCACCTGGTGCACGGTCCAGATCACGCGGTATCCCAGCGCCCGGGCGGCGGCCAGCCGAAGGCCGAACACCCCCACGGCGCGCCAGTCCTCCAGGGCACCCGGAGCCGTCCCGGGTGGTCGGTAGGCAAATTCCGGGAAATGGAAGTGCAAGATCGTTCGCGCACCCGGATGGCGGCGTAGCCATCCCAGCTCGAGAGCGCCGGGCGCCAGTGCGATTCCGTACGCCGCGAGTTGCTCATAGAGCAGCCGCTGATAGGCGTTCGTGTACAACGGCCCGGGGATGGACATGACCCAGCTGCGCTGCGTCCGCCTTCGACTGGGCAGCAATCGCCTCAAGCGTTACCGCCTGCGTCCCGGCCAGTTCACCACAACGCCCACGACAGCACACATTGTGAACCGCGGGCGTCTGGTTTTCGCGATCCTGGTCAGCGGCGCGCGCAAGGATTCCGCGATGAACCCGGCGCCACCTGGGTCACCGCGGCGCCCGTCGCGCGTTCCAACCCCGCTGGTATGCGAGCTGTTGCCTCTCCCGTGCGGCGCGCCGCTTGCGCCCCGCTTTCTGTGTCTCCTCGTTGCGCCGGGCGATCTCGCTCTTGATCTCGCCGAGAGCCGCCTCCGATGTCGATCGCCCGGGGCCCGGGCTGTTCGCCTCAACCATAAGATTGCACTCCCTGCGCTCCCTTGAGAATTGGCCACGGGAGAATGCGAGAGCACGACACTCGGCAGTGGGAACTGCACCTCTCAGTGTACGCACCTCTCGAAGTCGCTCATTAGAACGCGCCGGATGCACCACCGGGCCCTGCCACCCGGCGGGGTTCATGCTCCCGAGCAGATCCTCGATTGTCCGCAGCACCGAATAGGGGTCATAGATAGTCGAGATCGTCTTTCCCCGAGCGGCGAATCGCGAGACGACCAGCGCGCCTGTTGGCACCGGTTCATCGGGCTTCGGCGTGGTACAAGAGATGCCCCCGCCCAACATCGTCTACCTCCATTCACACGACACCGGGCGATACGTCCAGCCCTACGGCCACCAGGTCATCACCCCGAACATCCAGCGCATCGCCGATCAGGGGCTGCTGTTCAGGCAGGCGTTCTGGGCCGCGCCATCGTGCTCGGGCAGCCGTGCCTGCAGGACTCGTCGGCGAACAGCACCTCTCGGAGAGCCCGGACGTCCTCGGCTACGACCATGTCGTCGACATCGACACGACCCGAGTCGCCTCGATCGCGCCAGCCACCTTGGAGCTGCTCCGAACCAAGCCGCCTGAGCCGTTCTTTCTCTCGATTGGGTTCTTCGAAACCCACCGCGAGTTCTTTCAACCGAGCTCCGTGCGCGACGCGCCGTACGGCGCGCCACCAAACCAGTTGCCCGACACCCCCGCCGTACGCGCCGACTTGGCGGCGTTCAAGGCCAGCGCCCGGTCGCTCGACCAGGGTGTCGGCGCGGTCTTGCACGGTCTCGACGAGGCCGGCCTGGCCGATGACACGCTCGTCGTGCTGACGACAGATCACGGGCTCCCGTTTCCGGGGGCGAAGGCGACGCTCAGCGACCAGGGACTCGGAGTGCTGCTGATCATCCGCGGCCCGGGCGGATTTCACGGCGGACACGTCAGAAATGCGGAACCTCGCCGAGGTCGACGAGTTCACCCAGCTGCGCGACGAGCTCGACGGCAGACTGAACGAGTGGATGCTCACCACCCGCGACCCGCTCCTTCACGGGCCGGTGCCGGCGCCGGCGGAGGCGTTCGTCAACGACCCGGCCGGGATCTCGGCCAGCGAGCCATCGCTGCTGGCCGTGGATTGATTCGCGGGCAGTATGTCTTTCCAGGCCATGGCGCCGGCACGCTACCAGGGCAATCGTCCACGGCGACGGTCAACAGCTGGTCTCGTCGGGCGGGGACCGTGGGATAACTTTGCCGGGCGATGGCCGAATCTGGAGTTGATCTGACGGTCCCCGCGCTTTCCGAGCTGCATGCCCGACGCAGCGAGAAATGGGCTGTTCACGACTCAGACGTGCTGAGCATGACGGTGGCCGAGATGGATTTTCCGATTGCCGCCCCGATCAGTGAAGCGGTCCAACGCGCGGTGGTCCGCAGCGACCTCGGCTATGCAGTCCCCGCGACGGCCAGGCTGTCGGAGGCGCTGGCCCAATTCGCTCAGCGGCGGCTGGGTTGGCGCCTTGACTGCGAGCAGGTGACCGTCGTGCCCGACGTCATGGTGGGTTTGGTCGGCGTGTGCCGGATTCTGGTCGGACCCGGTGAGGCAGTCGCCTTCGCGTCGCCGGCGTATCCGCCGTTCTTCACGGAGCTGCGCGAGGCGCAGCGACGCCTCATCACCTTAAGCCTGGGCCCACACGGGGAGATCGATCTCGACTCGCTCGACGCGGCTCTCGCTCAGGGAACTCGGGTTCTCGTGCTCTCCAACCCCCACAATCCCACCGGCCGCGTGCTTTCGCGCGACGAGTTGCGGATGATCGCCGAGCACTGCGCCTCGGCGCAGGCGTGGGTCCTCGCGGATGAGATCCACGCTCCGCTCGTCCTCCCGGGAGCCACTCACACCCCGTGGCTGGAGGTATCTGATGCGGCCCGGGCGTACGGGATCGCACTCACCTCCGCATCGAAAGCGTTCAACCTCGCCGCGCTCAAGACCGCGTTTGTGGTCACCGCCGACGCGGCCACGCGCGACTTGGTTCTCCGCATGGGCCCGCAGCACGACCACGCCAGCGTGCTTGGCGAGATCGCTGCCGAGGTTGCCTTTCGCGAGGGAGGCCCATGGCTCGACCAGCTCGTCGCCCAACTCGATCACAACCGGGCGCACCTTTCCAACGAGCTCGCCGCTCGTCTGTCCGATATCCGATGGACGCCGCCGCAGGCGACCTACCTTGCCTGGCTTGACTGCAGACGACTGTCTCTCGACGAGGAGCCGGCGGCCGTCTTTCTGCGCCGCGGCCGGGTCGCACTGGGCCCCGGCCTCGACTTCGGCCCGGAGGGGGCCGGGCACGTACGCCTCAACTTCGCCACCAGCCCCGATCACATCACCGACGCCGTCAGCCGAATGGCGAAAGCGGTCGGCCGCTCTAAGGTCCGACGGTCTCTCGGGTAAGGGGTGCAGGTCCGAAAGTCGCTGCATATGCCCGATGTCGGCGCCGGGTCTTAGGGCCATGATCTTCTCAGTCGAGTATGAGGAGCACGAGCATGGCAACGTCATTGAATGCAGTGGTCGCCAGCGAGCACATCGCGGACCTCCACCGGGCCGCTAGCGGATATGGAGCCGGACGGACGGGTCTGAGGCGGAGTCTGCGGCGGAGGCGCGGGACGGGAGCCGTCAGGAGCGCGAGACCCGCTGCGGCGGTGCGGTTTGCGCACCCCGACGAGGTCGGGACGCTCCGGCGTCTCGCCCAGCTGGACGACGCACGTGAGCTGGCGGGCGAGGTCCTTGTCGCGACGATTGACGAGTACATCGTGGCGGCTCTGTCCCTGGACGACCGACGAGTGGTGGCCAACCCGTTCGTGCTCACCTCCGATGCGGTCGAGCTGTTGCGACGCAGCGCGGCGGCGCTGACCGGCCGCCGTCGTCGTCGCTGGCCCTCCGTGCTTCGCCCGCGGTTCGCATGAACCGAACATGCAGCGGCACTGTCAGGTCCGCGGACCGTACGACAATCGCGTTTGACCGCTACGGTGACGGCTGGCCGGTGATCCTGATTGCCGGTGCCTATAACGATCGCTTGAGGGTGGCCGGCGTGGCGGGTCGGTCAGCGTGTTCGGCCACTCCTCAGGAGCAGTGCTCGCCCTTGAAGCGGCGATGCACCGGTTGCCGATTGAGAGGCTTGCGGTTTACGAGCCGTCGTACATGGTTGACGGGACGCGGCTGCTTCCCCCTGACGACCTCGACGAGCGCATGTGCGCGATGGTTCGCGAAGGTCGCCGCGACGACGCGGTCGTCCTCTTCTCGACCGAGGCGGTCGGCCTTCCCACCGCCATCGTCGAGGGGATGCGCGCCTCCCCGGGATGGGGCTGGCTCACCGCTCTCGCGCACACGCTGCCCTACGACCTGGCCGTCCATCACGGCTACAGACTGCCCACCGAGCGCCTAGCCGAGCTCGAACTCCCGCTCCTCGCCCTCGACGGTAGCGAGTCGTTTCCCTGGATCCGAGCGACCGCGCAGGCGATGGCGCGGGCGATCCCGGGCCTCGGCATCGCACACTCGAGGGCCAGGACCACAGCGTCTTGCAGGACCCGGACGCACTCCGGACCGCGCTCGTCGAGTTCTTCAGCTGATCACAACAGCGTTGCTTACGAGCGAATGCGAAGGCCTACGCGAGCGCCGGCAGCGCGCGGAGGTCGGGGCCGACCCAGGCCGCTCGAGCGGAGTCGCTGAGGATCAGCTCACGCGAATAGAAGTGCTCAATCAGCTTGCGATCGAGCAGCGCGGGGTTGCGCTCGATGAACTCCCCGAAGCTCTCGGCGCCCCAGCGTTGGATGTGCACGGCAATGAAGTGGAACCATGAGCGCGTGATCGTCCCGTGATACTTGTCTTGGGCTCCGTGCAGCTGAGCGATGTGCCGGATCGCTCCGGCCATGACCTCGGCTGCCACGTCGACCGGATACAGGCCTAGGTAGGTCCAGGCGAGCTCGAGGTGCTCGCGATGGCCGAAGCCGCCGCGAGACTCGAGGACCTCGTGGAGGATCCGTAGATCACGTTCGCGCATTCAGCCCACCGTAGCTTCTCGGCGTCGCTTGCCGGTCGCGAGCATCCGGATGGTGTTCGTGAGGCCGAGCCCGACCAGCACGATCGACACGACGCGGAGTCTCTTCTCGGCCGCGGGCGTTAGCGGCTTGGGCGGGGGAAAGCCGACCCGGGCGATGGTGGCCGACGTCCATCCGATCCACCACCCGCCACACACGAGCCGAAGCGTGTTCCGGGTCTGAGAATCCAACCGGCTCCGCGCCAGGAGGAGGATGACCCCCCAGACGCCGGCGCAGCCGATGCTGTAGGCCGTGTAGGTGTTGAGCCGCGCCCTCATCGGTGGGGTTGTGATGGCGGGGTGTGAAAGTCCGAAGCTCGCATGGCCGATCGCAGGCTCCTGATTCCAGTTCGCAAAAACCAGAAGCTACCAGCCAGGCGACTCGACGGAAGCACTACCGGCTCAGCGACCTACCTACGCTTGACGCGATGCAGCGTGCCGCTCGCGTCGTATTCGCCGCCGAGGTGCGACGTGACAGCGTCGTACACGTTCGCGCCGGCGCGTTTGAGGCAGTCCACGTCGCCGCCGCCGCACGTCGATCCTCTCGCGAGCTTACGGAGGTAGTGGTGGTAGCCGTTCGAGATGCTGTCGAGCGTCAACGGGCCGTGGCACGCGGAGCTGAGCTTCCAGCTGCCACCGGTTTCTCTCGCGTTCACGACGATCACGATGTGCCGACGTTTCACCTGGCTACCGGCCTGGCCGACGATGTAGCCGCTCCACGTCCCGGTCAGGGGTCCGCGGGTGGTGCGGGCGAGCGCGGTGACCGCCGTCAGCGCGGCGAATCCTGCGATGGCGAGGGGGAGGAGCCGACGCGACCAGACCATCATGTCAGCGGCCACGGTATCACCGCCCGCCGCGCGCCTTTCGACGAGATTCCGGACGCGTCCGCTAGTTGAGCTAGCTGGCGGCCGGTTCCGGACCGCCCAGATCACTCGGGTGATCGAGGTCAACCGGTGGCAGGTCCCCCACCTCCTCCTTCGTGAGGTTCACTCGAATGATCGCGCCGACGCGTTTCACGGCATTGATTGGAACGGCGACCCTCTTCTTGCCCCATAGGTGGCCCTCGTCGAGCAGGATGTGTGTCACGTGATGATCGCTGGGATTGATGACAAGTCCTTGTACCCGCCCCACAGGCTCATCTCCGGCGAATAGCTGATCGCCACGGCGCACCTCCACTTCACCCACGGGCACATGGTCGTAGCTGACCCGATGGGGATCACTGTTTCGTCCGGTTGCGGTGATCCCCAAACCGCTCACTCGGGTGCCCATGTCGCGCGCGGCAAGACCGTAGTAAGGCAGCGAGTGCATCTGGTCCTCGCTGTACCCCAACTGCCCGCCACCCCCCGAAAGGAACTGTGACTCCTCAGCGTCCTCGAGCGACTCGAACTCAGACCTGGTGCACTTCAGCTGGATCTCCTTCGCCGTCGAGGCCACGAGATCAATTGGCACAAGATGACCCGCGTCGCGACGATGCCTTGGCTCGACGACGAGGTGGGTGATCGCGCGGGCGACGGGATCGATGACCACGCGTCTCAGATCCCCGCAAACCCCGTCCGTACACGCGACTTCGCTTCCAATGATGAACTCCGTGGTTTCGCTCATCGATGTTCCCTCTCGTCTGCTGCTCTTCCCAGCTCGAACCGGCCGGTCGCAACGCAATGATTTCAGTCGCCGGCGAGCGTGGTCGGGAGATGCTGTGTGTGTCGGGGTGGGTCGTCGAGAATCAGCTGTGGAACGGTGACGAGTTTGTACCCGCGCTGATGCAGGGCATGCACGATTCGAGGTAGCGCCGCGATCGTCTGCGTGCGGTCGCCGCCGGCGTCGTGCATGAGGATGATCGCGCCCGGACGCGCGCCGGCGACCGCGCTGTGAACGATCGCATCGACACCGGGGCGCAAGTAGTCGTCGGTGTCGATTGTCCAGAGCACCATCAGCATGTGCTGCCGACGCAGGATCGCCAGCGTCGTCGCGTTGTAGGAGCCGTAGGGCGGGCGCCACAGGCGCGGGATCGGACCGCCGTACTTGTGCACCCATTGGGTCTGGTCGACGATCTGGCTCTGCTGCGCACTGGGCGAGAGCTCGGCCATCATCGGATGCGTCTCGGTGTGATCGCCGATCACGTCGCCCATCCGCAGCTCGCGGCTCGCGGAGCCGTGGAACCACTGGAACATGAAGCCGATCTCGAAGAACGTCGCCGGGACGTGCAACCGCTGAAGCTGGTCCAGCAGGCGCGGTGTGTAGGGCCCGGGTCCATCATCGAAGGTCAGCGCTATCTCGCGCCGCTGTCTGCCACCGGCGGAAATGAACGGCTGGCGCCGCAGCAACCGGTCGATGGCCTCGTTTTCCCTCGCCACCAGGACCTGTTTGGCCTCGGCGGCGCGCTTCGCGGACGACGCGTGGCCGGAAGCCTTCGCGACGTGCACGTCGGTATGAGCTCGACGGGAACTGCTCGCCGAGGTCGCCAGCACGATGGGCACGACGACGACAAGCGATAGGCACGTAAGCGCCGTCACACGGCGACGCCTGATCTGGGCACGGCGACGGGCGCTCCGGCGCCGAGCAGGCGAGCGGTTGCGCGGCGCTGGACCCTGCGAGGTCATCCGAAGCTCTTCGATGCGGAGAGCCAGCGCGCGAACACCGTCGAACGCAGCGCGCCGGACCCGGTGCGCGCCCGTGGGCGCATGGTCAGATTCATGGACACATCTCCTAACGTCAGGATCGGTACGTGGCCGTCTGTGATCGCACTCGGCGACCTGCGCGAAATGCCCGCGCCGCTCCCTGCGCTACTCAGAATCAGCTAGCCGAGCGGCAGCACGAGCGGGCGCCCAGCCTGCGCGGTGGCCCTCGATCGGACCAACCCCCGACCAGCGGCGCCAGACGCGCCACGACCAGTCTCGGCGGCCGGGCCGGCGCCGGTCCCGCGCCGGTGGGGCGACCTTGCGTTCGCGCGTGGCGCTCGACGATCTGCTGCAGGACCCAGCGGGTGCCGTGGTACCAGGCGGCCAGCACGAGGCCGACGCCCACCGATGCCGGTATCGCCCACCAACCACCGAAACCAAATATCCCGGGGAACCCGGCGGGGTGACCCGGAGCGAACGCCTCCTCCAACAGCTCCTGGCAGACGAAGATCGCGATCAGGCAGACCGAACACGCAAACCACATTCCGAGCAACGAAACGGAATAGCGAGGGACGGATGAATGCCCCGTGAAGGCTCGGCCCAGCGACCGCAGAAAGACACCCAGCGCGAGCGCCACCAGCAGCACAATCCACGGCACCAGTGAATGCAGATATGAGTGCCCCGTCCGCTGGAGCTCGGCCCCAGCGTCGCCGCCAAACGCCAGCAGGTAGCGCAACTGATGCACCAAGAACGCCGCCGGTGCAAGCATCGCGACCTGACCGACCATCGACCCGCGCATGCGTGCCCTCACCCCCATGCGCCCACCATCCGCACGCGTCGAGCATCAATCGATCGTCCCAAACTGCGCACTCCACGTTCGCGCGTTCCGGTCGGGGCCTGACCCGGCGTCCGCAGCCATTCTAGCCGCCGACATCGACGTAACCGAGGCGAACTGCCGCCTCGACGCCCAGCCAACTCGTCCCCCTAAACCCCGGTTCCTTCGCACTGCAGACCATCTTTCCAGTGAACTTCTTGGGGTCACGCGCTCCCGATCGCGACGCCGATCGCCAGCACGATCGCTCCACCGAGCGTGACCACGACAAGTGAGGAGCGCAAGCTGACGTGCAGGAAGCGGTGTCGCAGGCAGGCAATGGCGAACAGTTCGATCGCGACTACGACGCTGGCGATGATCAGTGCGCGGTTGACGTCCCCGATGAGGAACGGGAGCGAATGAAACACCCCGCCGAGGGTCGTCGCGACACCGGTGATCGCTCCGCGGATCAGGCCTGAGCCTCGACCCGTCTCCTCGCCGGTGTCCGAGAGCGCTTCGGAGAATCCCATGCTGACCCCGGCGCCGAGCGCGGTGGCCAATCCGACGAGCAGCGCAGTCCGCGAGCTGCTCGATACGGCAGCGGCGAAGATCGGCGCGAGCGTGGAGACGGTGCCATCGATCATGCCTACGAGTGAGGGCTGCACGATCTGGAGCACGAACTCCTGCTCGTCGAACACGGCCCCGCCTCGCATATGTCGAGTCCGTTTCATCACGCCGCCTCCAACTCGCCGAACTCGACTTGCTCGCGTTCCCGAACCGTGACCACCTCGACCGGCCGCCTGCGCGGACGCAGCCACAGGAGCGCCACCAGTGCGCCCACGCCGACCGCGCCTGCGCCGATGGCCCAGCCGAGGTGAAAGCCGCCGGTGAGGGCGTGAAGGTGGTCCTGTCCCAGACCGGCGAGCACCTTCGCGCGCTCGGCCGCCACCGTGCTCAGCGCCGCGGTCCCGATCGCGGCCGAGATCTGTTGCGAGGCGTTGAGGATTCCGGAGGCCAGCCCGGCGTCGGCGATCGGCACGTCGGCCATCGCGATCGTGGTCAGCGGGAGAAACGCCAGACCCGCGCCGAGGCCGAGCAGCGCGAACGGCAGCACGATCGCGGGGAGGTAGCTTGTGTGCGTCGGGAGTCGCGACAGCAGCACCAGCGCGGCGGCGAGCGCGGCCAGGCCGGCGAGCGCCACCCGTGTCGCCCCGAACCGGCTCATCAGCCGGGTGGTGACCCCGACCGAGCACAGGCCGATGATCAGTGTCAGCGGCAGGAACGCGAGGCCGGTCTTCAGCGACCCGTAGCCGTGCACGTGCTGGAGGTAGAGCACGCCGAGCAGGAAGGTCGAGTACATGCCTGTGACCACGAAGCCGCGCACGATGCTTGATCCGGCCAGGCCGGGGACACGCAGGATCCGCAGTGGGAACATCGGGTTGGCCAGGCGCGACTCCACGATCACGAACGCAACCAACAGCGCCACCGCGGCGGCGCCGAAGCCAACCGTGTGGGCCGACAGCCACCCGTAGTCGGTGGCCTTCACGATCGCGTAGATGCCAAGCATCAGCGCCGCCGTGACCAGCACCGCACCGAGCACGTCGACCCCGTGACCCGGCGCGGTCCGCTCAGTCTCGTTGATCAGCGCCGACCCGAGCGCGAAGGTCACGATCCCGATCGGCACATTGATGAAGAAGATCCAGTGCCAGTTCACCGCCTGGGTGAGCACACCGCCGGCGAGCAGCCCGATTGAGCCGCCGCTGGCGAGGATGAACGTGTACACGCTCATCGCGATCGCGCGCTCAGACGGCGCGGGGAACTCCGTCACGAGCAGGGCGAGCACCGCGGCCGACGCCACCGCGCCACCGAGCCCCTGGACGAACCGGGCCACGATCAGCGTCACCTGATCGTCAGCCAGGGCGCACGCCACCGAAGCCAGCGTGAACATCACCACACCGGTCAGGAACATGCGCTTGCGGCCCAGCAGGTCGCCCAGGCGTCCGGCCAGCAGGAGGAAGCTGCCGAACGCGATCATGTACGCGTCCAGCACCCACGCCAGATTGGCCTGTGAGAAGCCGAGGCCGCGCTGCATCGAGGGCAACGCGACGTTCACGATCGTCCCATCCAGCACCATCATCAGCTGCCCCATACACACGACCGCGAGGGCCACCCACCGTCGACCTTCCCCATTGATCAGCTTCTTCATCGTGATCATTCCTTCCACGTCTTGATAGATCCGTTACTGCGAATAACATCGTTATCCGAATAGGGCTGTTATCCTAACACGAGATGGCTGAGCGTCAAGTCACCGGTCGGCCGCGCCGCGGCGAGCGGCGCCTGATCACCCGCGCGCAGTTGCTAGATGCCGCAGAGCGCGTGTTCGCCCGTGATGGCCTGCGCGGCGCCTCGGTCGACACGATCGCGTTGGAGGCCGGCTACTCGACCGGCGCCGTCTACTCGAACTTCAAGGGCAAGGAGGACCTGTTCCTGACCCTGCTGGAGGAACGCATCGACCCACGGTTGGCGAACGTCTACGAGGCGATGGAGGCCGAGCTCGCGGCCGGCACCCCGCCGCTCGAGGCGGCCCGCCGGTTCGTGTCCACGCTCCGAGGCGAACGCGACGCATTTCTCCTCCTGATCGATTTCTGGGGCCAGGCCGTGCGCGACCCCGCGGCCGCCGAGCGATTCGCCCAGCGCCACGCCCGGCTCCGAGCCACTGTCGGGCGCCTCCTCGATGCCGCCATCCCCGAACGCGAAACCGCCCTCGGGCTCCCCACCGACCAGCTCGCGACCACCCTAATCGCGCTCGCCAACGGCTTTGCGATCGACCTCCTCGCCGACCCCAACGCCATTCCCGACGACCTCTTGGGCCACGCCATCAGCGCCCTCGTGCAAGGCTCCCGCGCCCCTCGGTGACCAGGCTAGGTTGTCGGTGATGTGGGCGGTCATTCAGCATGCCCGGTGTGATGCTACCATGGTGCCATGGGCAAGAACTTGACTGTGCGGCTGGACGACGAGCTCGCCGCGGACGCCGAGGCGCTGGCGCGTGCCGAGGGCAAGAGTCTGAACGAGACCGTGAAGCTTGCGCTCTCGGAGGCGGTGGAGCGCCGCCGACGCGATCCGAAGTTCAATGCACGGATTCGCAAGATCATCGAGCAGGACCGTGAACTGCTCGAACGACTTGCGAAGTGAGTATCGAGTACGTCGAGCTCGTCGACTATCTCGCGATCGCCGTTGAAGTAACTGCGCTGAGCGTCGAGACGGTCACGCGGATCGCGAAACTGGATCTGGCGGATTCCGCGCTCCACGCGCCGGCCGCTGGCTTCGGCGATACCGAGTTCTATCCCGAGTTCGTCGATAAGGCAGCGGTGCTTGTCGTCCGTCTCGCAAAGAACCACCCGTTGCCCGACGGCAACAAACGAGCTGCGTGGGTGGCGCTGCGGTTGTTTGTCGAGCTCAATGACTGGAGATGGAATCCGATGCCGCGTGTTGATGACGCCGAACGCGCCGTGTTAGCGATCGCGGCCAGTGACTGGGACGAGGTCCAAACAGCAGATTGGCTCCGTCACCACCTCAGATCACCGAGAACCTAAGCCGACGCCCGGACTCGAACCGGGGACCCCTTCATTACGAGTGAAGTGCTCTACCAGCTGAGCTACGTCGGCGTTCTGCGTGCCTCCGCGAGGTTCCGTAGGTCCGCTCGCGGGGCCAATCGTAGCGTCAAGCGATCTTGAGCTGGGGCAGCGCTCGGGACCTATCCGTCGAGGCGTCCGGCGCCGTCGAGGCTCCGGCGCCAGTCCTCGGCCAGAATCGCCCAGCGTTCGTGGTCACGCCACCGCCCCCCGATCTTCAGGTAGCGCGGCGAGAACCCCTCGCGCCGGAAGCCGGCGCCGCGAGCCAGCGCGATCGAGGCCCTGTTGTCGGGCTGGATGTTGGCCTCGATCCGGTGAAGGCGCAGGGTGAGAAAGGCGTGTCGCAACACCAGCTCGAGGCCGACGCTCATGTACCTCTGACGCGCGTAGCGCTTACCGACGGCATAGCCCAGGAATGCACTCTGCAAATAGCCGCGGGTGATCTGCGACAGGTTGAAAAACCCGACGATCGCGTCGTCGTCGTACCGGCACACCAGCATCGCCTCAAAGTCGGGCCGCCGCGCATCGGCCAAGTAGGCGGCGAAGCGCTCGTCATCGGTCGGCGCCGTCGCCCACGGACGGTGAAACGATCGGCTGGACCGCATAAGCGCGACGAATTCGGCTTGGTCTGCTCGTCCCGGGGATCGCAGATATACGCGTGGCGGGCTGCTCACGGGTGCAGGGCGCGTTCGAGCCGGTAGGCGAGGGCCTCGCACGCGAGATCTGCTGACACGTTCAGCTGGAACCGCACGCGCGTATCCTCCACCAGCTCGATCGCTTCGCGCAGCAAGCTTGGGTCGAAGTGGGCGTCAACGCTCAGGTCGTCGAGCCGATCGACATTGCGCACCAGGTCGGGCGCCCTCCAGGCCAGAAACGCGAGGTCGGCGAGCCACAGACTCACGAGCTGCAGACCGACATCGAGCGCTGCGGTCTCGACCCGGCGCGTGGAGCGGCGGATCCGCTCGCTCCACTCCGTCTCGACGCGCCTTCGCTCCTTGCGTGGGTACAGCTCCAGCTCCTCGCGCTTACGCGAGTCGAGCTCTGCGCGCGCCGCGTCGCCCCTCGCTCGCACCGCCGCCAGAAGCGCGGCCCAGGGCTTGCTGTCCGCGGCTGTCGCCGCCACGGTCGCGCGGGCGAACTCCTCGGCTGCCGAGCGGAGCACGGCTCCTTCCTCGCTGGCGAGCTCGGCTGCCTGGTCCGCGTCCCCGAGCGCCAGCCTGGCACACGCCGTCGCGGTCTCCGCGGGAACGCCGCCGCGCTCGACTCGAGCCGCAACCTCCTCGGGCGACGGCGCGTCGAAGCGCACCAGCTGACAACGCGAGCGGATCGTTGGCAGCACCTCGCCGAGACGATCCGTGAGCAGGATCAGGTGCACGAAGGAAGCCGGTTCCTCGAGCGTCTTGAGCATGCGGTTCGCAGCCTCATCGCCGAGCTCGTCGACACGCTCGATCACGAACACGCGGCGGTCGGATTCAAACGGCGTCTTGCTCGCCGACGCCACCACGGGGCCGTCGATATCGCTGACCAGGATCTCGTGCGCCCCACTCGGCGCCACCCAGGTCAGGTCCGGATGATTGCCAGACATAACCCGCGCGCGTGCGTTGTCGGGGTCAGGCGAGGTCGCCGCCAGCAGCTCAGCGGCGACCGCGCGAGCGACCGATCGCTTCCCGGCGCCTCCGGGGCCGTGGAAGAGGTACGCGTGCGACGCAGCTCGGTCGCTGCCGAGCGCCGGAGCCAGCACCGCGCGTGCGTGTGGATGTCGCTGTAGTTCCGGCAGCACGTCCTTCGATGCTAGTCCCCGCTAGGGTCGCAATCCAAGTCAATGCCACGGGGAAGACTGATCACGATCGAAGGAATCGACGGAGCCGGCAAGACCACGCTGGCCGCATCTCTTCTCGCTGTCCTACAGGCTCGCGACATCGACGTTGTGCTGCTCCGGGAGCCAGGTGGAGTGCAGGCCTCGGAGCGGATCCGTGAGTTGGTCAAGGATCCGAGCGCTCGGATCGGAAGCCGCGCCGAGGCGCTGCTGTACGCGGCGGCGCGCGCGCAGCTCGTCGAGGAGGCGCTCGAGCCGTTGCTCGCCGCGGGCACGTGGGTCCTCCTCGATCGGTTCGTGGACTCCTCGCTGGCCTATCAGGGAGCCGGACGCGATCTCGGCATCGACGCAGTGCGCCAGGTCAACGAGTTCGCGATCGGTGACCTGCGACCCGATCGCACGCTGCTTTTGGCGATCAACCCACGGGCCGGCCGCTCGCGCCTGCGCGGACGCGAGGACTCGGCCGACCGGCTCGAAAATGAGAGCGAGGCATTCTTTTCCCGCATCGGGGCCGGCTACTCCGAGCTGGCCCGCTCTGAACCGGAACGGATCAGGGTCCTCGACGCGAGCCAGCCGGCCGAGAGCGTCCTCGACGCCGCGGTGGCCGAGCTCGAAGACCTAGTCTGAGTACCCGGTCGGGTGCGACTGGGCGAACGCCCAAGCGTCGCCGATCATGTCCTCCAGCGCCGGCCTGCGGGGCTCCCAGCCCAGCTCGGCACGAATAAGCTCGCCCGCCGCCACCAGCATCGGCGGATCGCCGGGGCGCCGTGGCGCCTCGTGAACCGGGATCTCGGCGCCGGTCACCGCCCGTGCGGCTTCGATCACTTCGCGCACCGAGAAGCCGTTGCCGTTGCCTAGATTGAAGATGCGGTGTTTCCCGGGGCGGCCCGCGGCAAGCGCCAGCAGATGAGCGGCGGACAGATCCTCGATATGGATGTAGTCGCGGATCGCCGTGCCGTCCGGGGTCGGGTAGTCAGTGCCGAAGATCTCGACCCGGGGATTGACCCCGGTCGCGGCCCGAAGGATGTTCGGGATCAGATGCGTCTCGGGATCGTGGTCCTCGCCCCGAGCGCCGCTGGCGCCGGCCACGTTGAAGTACCTCAGGCTCACGGCGCCGAGGCCGTGGGCCTCGCAGAAGTCACCGATCATCCGATCCACGGCCAGCTTCGAGGCGCCGTACGGATTGGACGGCTTCGGCAACGCCGTCTCGGAGATCGGCATCTCGGAGGGCTCGCCGTAAACGGCGCACGTGGAGGAGAACACCAGTCGCGGTACCTTGGCCGCGACCATTGCCTCGAGCAGGTTCAACGTGCCACCGACGTTGGTGCGGTAATAGCGCTCCGGGTGACTGACGGACTCGCCGACCAGGGCCAAGGCGGCGAAGTGCAGGACGCCCTCGAACCCGCCGGCTCCGAGCGCAGCTCTAACACCATCTTGATCGAGCAAGTCCAGCTTGATCAGGCTCGCTCCCTCCGGGATCGCTTCGCGATGGCCCCGCTCGAGATTGTCGAGCACCATCACCTCGTGGCCCTCGGCGAGCAGTTGGCTGGCCACGATCGAGCCGATGTAGCCGGCGCCCCCGGTGACGAGAAGCTTCATACGCGCGAGAGTAATAACAGACGGGACCGCTAGGGCAGCGGACGGGCGGTGGCCGACCCCTGGGGTGGGGTGGCGGCCAGGTTGACCGCGGCGGCCGCATTGTGCGCGGACAGCCTGGCCGTGATTCCGCGCGGATCGAGCTCGAGCAATCGCGTGGCGGCCCGCATGCCGTCGCGGTAGTTCCCCTCCTGTATCTCGAGGAAGGCCAGCTCCTGCCAGGCCGACGCATCGCTCGGTTGCCGGTTCACCGCCGCCACCAGGTCACGGATGGCCGTGCGCTGGTCGCCCTGACGCAGGGCAAGGGTGGCCAGCACCCGGAGCCCGGCGTCCGACAGCGGGTCGAGCCGGCTGGCCAGTTCGGCGCTGGCCTGCGCATGTTCGACCGCCGCCGATGAGCTGCCGGCGGCCGTGAGCAATGCGTTACCAGCCTTGCTCGCGGCCAGGCTTGGCAGCGCGGCGGACAACGCGAACGTGCAGAGGCAAAGCGTCAGCGCGCCGAGCAGCAGCGCCCGCGCGCCGGCACCTGCGCGACGCCGCGGCGGCCCTCTCAGGGATCCCGAGACGACACCGAGGAACAGAAGTGCAGGCAGGGTGACCGCGGGGATGTTCCAGTCCCAGTCATAGAGTCCGTGGACGAGATACGCCGCCGTGCCGGCCAGCAACGCGGCGCCGAGAAGCCGCTCCGGGCCAGCTGGGAACGAGATCACGCGACGGATCGCGCTCGCCACGAGCAAACCGAAGGCCAGCAAGGCCAACAGACCGCCGATCAGGCCGGTCTCGGCCAGGAACTGCAGAGGCACGCTGTGAGGCTGGGTTACCGACAGCCTGTTCTGGCGGTAGAGCAGATGCACGACGGGGAACGAGCCGGCCCCCCAGCCGACCAGCGGACGATCGCTGAACGCCCCGGCAGCCTCCTTCCACCAAACCCAGCGGTTCTCCGAATCGGCCGACAGCAATCGCGTCGGGTCGTAGTTGCTGGTCACCCGGGTGGTGGTGAAGCCGTTCCACAGGTGCGACGCTGTGCCGGTCAGACCGCGCGAGGAAAACGCGACGGCCAGGACTCCGCCGACGAGCAGAACCAGGACGCTGGCCAGGATGACCCGGGCAACTCGTTTGGCCCCCGCCGGGCCAACCGGATGACGGGCCTCGATCGCCTGTAGGCGGCGGGCGCTCAGCATCAGTGCCACCAGGGAGACGACCAGGACCGCCGTGAGGACGAGGCCCGACGACTCGCGACTGCTCAGCGGGATCCGTGCGGCGGTCAAGGAACGGTCCGTCAGACCGACGATCAGGGATGGAATCGCCGCCAGCGCCGCGGCGGCGAGCCACATGAGCGCTCGAAGGCGTACGCCGCCCAGGCCGATCGTCACCGCGAGTGCGACGACCAGCGCGATCAGCCCACCTCGCGAGTAGGTCAGGCCGACCGCCACCAGCATCATCGACAGCGCGACGACGGCCGCGGTCCGCCACCCGCGGCTGCGCCTCTCATCGATGGCCAGGGCGAGCGTGCTCGGAACGCCGATCACGAGGAACAGCGCCAGCGCGTTCCAATAGCCAAGCGGTTCCTGGAGGCGGGGAAAGGCGCCGGTCTGATCGAGGTTGATGACGCCATCGATATGCAGCCCCGGGACGAGTTTCTGGCCCAGCGCGTAGCACGTCACGACAAAGGCGATGGCGGCAAAGCCGAACGAGATCCAGACCGGGGCACGACGATCGGTGGCGCCGAGCGCGACCGCCAGACACAGGACCAGCACGTAGCTCAGAGCCCGGTTGAGCTCGACCCAGGTCTGGTCCGGCGAAACGCTCCACAGAACGGTGAGCCCGTTCCAGGCCGCGAACACCGCCAGCAGTGCGATACCGGCCAGCGTGAGTCTCGGTGCAGCAAAGCGCAACGTGCCGGTCCACAGCCATGCCGCCCCCGCCATCCCCGCGATCGCCGCCAGCGCGACCTCGATCCGTGCGTAGGTGGATCCGGCCGCTGCACCATGAGCAAAGGCTGCGTACAGCACAACGACGAGGAGCGCCGCGGCGAGTGCCCGCGGGGCCAGCTCCGACCGGCTCGCGACCGTCGCCGCGGGCGTCCCGCGCACCCTCCGCGAGGGGTAGGTCATCGGCACGGTGGACATTGGCGGCGAAGCTAGCACGCGCCGTGCCCAGGTTTCGCTAAACCCCCGCAAATTCTGGGTTCTTTGCCCGGACAAGCACGGCCGGACGGAGTAAAATCAGGTGGTAGCCGAAGCCTCCGGCCGCGACAGTTCGAAACCCTCTTTCCGTCCGGGCCGTGCGCAAGGATTCGCTGTTACCCCCTCAGCCCAATCGGGGCCGAGTGATTGAGGCGGAATGAGCGGAAATCGAGAGGAGCAAGACGTATGGAGCAAAGCCCGCAGACCCCAATGAGTGCCGACGCGAAGGCGGGCAAAGGCCTCTCTATCCAACGGTATTTCACCACCCCGAACGAGCATCCTTACGATGCGATCGAGTGGGAGCTGCGGGATGCTCGCATCGGCCACGGCGACAAGGTCTCGTTCGAACAGCGCGAGGTCGAGTTCCCCAAGAGCTGGTCGCAGAACGCGACCAACATCGTCGCGCAGAAGTACTTCCGCGGGAAGCTCGATTCGCCGGAGCGCGAGCGATCGGTCAGGCAGATGATCACGCGCGTGGCCGGAACGATTGCCGGCTGGGGACGCGAGCGCGGTTACTTCGCCAGCGACGATGATGCCGTCGCCTTCGAGGATGAGCTGACGCACATCCTGCTCCACCAGATAGCGGCGTTCAATTCGCCGGTCTGGTTCAACGTCGGCTGGCATCCGGTGGGCAGCCCCAAGATGCAGGCCAGCGCCTGCTTCATTCTCTCGGTGCAGGACAACATGGAGTCGATCCTCGACTGGAACACCAAGGAGGGGATCATCTTCCGCGGTGGCTCGGGTTCGGGCATCAACCTGTCGAAGATCCGTGGCTCCAGCGAGCCGCTCAGCCGAGGCGGCACGGCCTCGGGTCCGGTCTCGTTCATGCGCGGGGCCGATGCCTGGGCGGGTTCGATCAAGTCGGGCGGCGGCACGCGTCGGGCGGCGAAGATGGTCGTGCTCGACGTCGACCATCCGGACATCGAGGAGTTCATCTCGTGCAAGGCCAAGGAGGAGGACAAGGCCGCGGCGCTGCGCGATGCCGGATTCGACATGTCGATCGACGGCGCCGGCTTCCACTCGATCCAGTACCAGAACGCCAACAACTCGGTCCGCGTGACCGACGAGTTCATGGAGGCCGTCGAGGCGGGCGATGACTGGCAGCTGACCGCTCGCACGACGGGCGAGCCAGTGCAGGAGATCCCGGCCCGCAAGTTGATGGATCAGATCGCCGAGGCCGCGTGGCGCTGCGCCGATCCCGGCGTCCAGTACGACACGACGATCAACAAGTGGCACACCTCTCCACGCTCGGGTCGGATCAACGCGTCGAATCCGTGCTCGGAGTACATGCACGTTGACGACTCGGCCTGCAACCTGGCCTCGCTGAACCTGATGAAGTTCCGCCGCGCCGACGGGAGCTTCGATGTCGAGTCCTTCGAGCACGCCGTGGACATCGTGTTCCTGGCCCAGGAGATCATCGTCTCGCCGTCGAGCTATCCGACCGAGCAGATCGCCGCTAACGCGCGTGCCTTCCGCCAGCTCGGCCTCGGTTACGCAAACCTCGGCGCCTATCTGATGGCCAACGGCATGCCCTACGACTCCGAGGAGGGCCGGGGCGTCGCGGCGGCGATCACCGCGCTGATGACCGGTCGCGGGTACCTCGGCTCGGCCCGGATCGCGGCGGCGCTTGGCCCGTATGAGCGCTACGCCGAGAACCGCGACGATCACAACGCGGTCATGCGGATGCATCGCGATGCCGCGTACACGATCGAGGTCGAGTCGTGCAGCGACGACGCCCTACTCGAGGCTGCGCGGACGACCTGGGACGAGGCAGTCCTCGCCGGCGAGGCTCACGGGTACCGAAATGCGCAGGCGACGGTGCTCGCGCCCACGGGCACGATCTCGTTCCTGATGGATTGCGACACCACCGGGGTCGAGCCGGACTTCTCGCTCGTCAAGTTCAAGGAGCTGGTCGGCGGTGGTCAGATGACGATTGTCAATCGGACCGTCCCGCTGGCCTTGCAGACGCTTGGCTATTCAGACGAGCAAATCGAGCAGATCATCGCCTACATCAACGAGCACGGCACGATCATCGGCGCCCCGGCCCTGTCCGCGAAGCATCTGCCCGTGTTCGACGTCGCGGTGGGCGAGCGGGCGATCTCGCACGTGGGCCATATCGAGATGATGGGAGCAGTTCAGCCTTTCATCAGCGGTGCGATCTCCAAGACGGTGAATCTGCCGGAGACGGCCACCGTGGCCGACATCGCCGATGCCTACCAGCAGGCGTGGCATCTCGGCATCAAGGCACTGGCGATCTACCGCGACGGTTCCAAGACCGCGCAGGCGCTTCGTACCGACGCTCAAAAGGACGCCCCGGCGCCGGCGACCAGCCAGGAGGACATCGACAAGGCCGTCAAGGAGGCACTTGCTCAGGCACCCCCGCGACGTCGCCGGATGCCTCGCGAGCGTCAGTCGATCACGCACAAGTTCTCCATCGGCGGCCACGAGGGGTACATCACCGCCGGCATGTACGAGGACGGCTCGGTCGGCGAGATCTTCCTCACCGATATCGGCAAGGAGGGATCCACGCTGCGCGGCATGATGAACTCGTTCGCCACGGCGATCTCGATCTCGCTCCAGTACGGGGTGCCCCTCGAGACGCTCGTGCGCAAGTTCAGCTACATGCGCTTCGAGCCCGAGGGAATGACCTCGAACCCGGAGATCCCGTTCGCGAAGTCGATGCCCGACTACATCATGCGATGGCTGGCCTCGCGGTTCCTCGACGTCGACCTGCAGGAGGAGCTGGGGATTCTCACGCCGGCGGTTCGTGCCCGCAAGGCGGCCCAGGATGCGGCGATGTCGCAGATGAGCGACACGGCCGGGCCCGCCAGCAGCGAGGCGGACGCCTCAAACGGCGGCAACGGCTCCCCGGGTAACGGTGGCGCCAATGTGACCCCCAGTCCGCCCCGGCCGGCCACGACGGCGCTGACCGACGAGCCTCCCGTGCTGCCCGCAGTCCGCCAGGGCCTCGACCTGGGGCCGGCCTGTCAGCAGTGCGGCGGGATGATGCAGCGGACGGGCAGCTGCTACACGTGCTCGAGCTGCGGGTTCAACACCGGCTGCGGGTAGTAGTAGTAGTAGCTACAAATCGGCTGCTGGACAACCCGAGCCCCTAACCCGCCCCGCGGCCGACGAGCCGGAGGAATACGACGGCCTGGTCAGCACCGGCGGCAGTACTGGGAGTGACCATCCCGTGGTCCTTCAGCGAGATGAGCACGGAGGATCGGTAGCCACCCGGCGCGGCCACCAGTCTTTTCCCGAGTTTGGTCAGTCCGACCTCGATGGTGGCCGTCTGCTGGTTGGCGACCTTGAAATCGGACCCGGCCAGGCGGCCCCCATAGGACGGTTGGGGTCCGGGACGTCGACTGCCGAAGCAGAACTTGTCGGGGTCGCAGGCCAGAAACGCACCGACACATGGCTCATGCTTCAGGTCGCAGCGAACGCGGACGGTGAATACGCCGCCAGTTACGGTTGCGCGACGGTCGAACAGGGTCATGCACTCGTTGTTCGGGCATTTGAGGCATCCGGTGAACTGGCCGTGTCGAGGCTTCGGACACGGATATCCCCACGTGGCCTGGCCGGCGCTCGCCCCCGCATCCTGGCAGAACTGGCCACAGCCGGGTGCTGCTAGGGCGGTGTGTGCGCTGCTCGCCTGGGTCGAGGAAGTAGTCGGAGAGCTGGCGCTACTAGCCGCAACCGACGTTGAGCTGGAGCTCCCGCCACACCCGTTCAGGACGAGAAGCGCCCCGACGGTCGCCAACATCGTCAGTCCGGACATCGTCCGTCTGCCCCGAGTGTCCTCTGTCACCATCGGCGATTGTGCCAGGCGTGGCCATGGCGTCGGCGCGGAATGCTGTCGAGGCGGGCCTCGGCGCGGGCCGGCGCTCCCGGACCTCTATTTTTCCTCCAGCTAACAAACTGAGGAGGGAACGGAATGCAGAGGGCACACGGCAAGGAGTCGCCGCGGGGCAGGCACGCGGGCCGGGTCATTGACGCGACGCGAGGTGGGCGCGCGATGCTCAGCCGGCGGCGGATCGCCACCACCCTCGTCATGTGCGGCGTGCTTTCGTTGGCATTGCTCGTCGGTGCTTCCACAGCGGCGGCGCAGGTAACCAGCACCCACGTAGCGCCGGTCACCCCGGGCTCGCGTTACCTCGCGCTCGGCGACTCCGTGCCCTTTGGATACGAGGAGCCCAACGTGGTGCCCAAGCCCAACTATCACAACGCTGCGAGCTTCCACGGTTATCCGGAGCAGCTGGGCGCCGAACTTCATCTGCACGTGGCCAACGCAGCCTGCCCCGGCGAGACGACCACGAGCATGATCAATCCGAACGCGATCAACAACGGGTGCGAGAACACGCTCGGGAACAAGGCGAACTCGTACCTCGGCCATCATTACCCGCTCCACGTCCATTACAAGGGTTCGCAGCTGGCCTTCGCGCTGTCGTATCTGCGCGCCCACCACAACGTGACCCTCGTGTCGCTGATGGCCGGCGCGAACGATTACTTCGTCTGCCTCGAGACCACCAAGGACGGTTGCAGCAGCGCGTCCGAGCGCCAGGCCTTGCTCAACAAGGTCAAGCACAACGTTCACGTGATCCTGTCCGACATCCGGAACAAGGCGCACTATCGCGGCCAGCTCGTGATCGTGAACTACTACTCGCTCAACTACGCCTCGGCGGCGAGCAACGCACAGTCGCTGCTCCTCGACAAGACGCTGGACGCGGCGGCCAAACCGTTCCACGCCAAATTCGCCGACGGCTTCGGCGAGTTCAAGATCGCAGCGGCCCATGCGGGTGGCAGCACGTGTGACGCCGGTCTTCTGACGCAGCTCGGAAAGCCGGGCACATGCGGCATTCACCCGAGCTACGCGGGCCAGGCACTGCTGGCGCAAGCGCTGGAGACGGCCATCCGGACCTGACCGCGCGCATCGGGCCCTGCTAAGAAACAGGGCATGACAAACATCTCGGCAAACCTCGCCACCCGCCCGCTGGGTGCAAGCGGACTTCAGGTCTCGACCTGCGGGCTGGGTGGCAACAACTTCAGCTGGCGGGTCGAGCTCGCCGGCACGCGAGCGGTGGTCGACGCCGCGCTCGACGAGGGCATCAACTTCATCGACACGTCCAACAGCTACGGTCGCGGCCGCAGCGAGGAGCTGCTCGGCGAGGTGCTGCGGGGCCGGCGCGAGCGGGTCGTGCTGGCCACCAAGTTCGGCTGGGACGTGGGCGACGGCCGCGAGGACCGCGGGGCGCGCGATTACATCCATCAAGCGATTCAGGGGTCTCTCAGGCGGCTGCAGACCGACGTGATCGACTTCTACTGGTACCACCGACCCGACGGCGTGACACCGATCGGCGAGACACTCGAGGCACTCGACGAGCTCGTCCGCGCCGGGACGGTTCGGGCCGTCGGCGCATCGAACTTCTCCGTCGAGCAGATAGAGGAGGCCGATGCCGTCGCGCGCGAGCGGGGATTGACGCGGTTCGAGGCCGTCCAGAACGAGTACAACCTGCTCGAGCGCGAGGCCGAGCACGACATGCTGCCGACCTGTGAGCGCCTCGGCCTGGGGTTCGTCCCCTACTTCCCGCTGGCCTCCGGCCTGCTGACCGGAAAGTACCGCCGCGGCGCGACGGGTCCGGATGATGCGCGCCTGTCTGGACGCGACGCGGTCGCCACCGATGAGCAGTTCGATCTGATCGAGACGCTGGAGCGTTACGCGCACGAGCGCGGGGTGACGCTGACCGACGTGGCGATCGGTGCCCTGCTGGCCCGCAAGCCGGTGGCGTCGGTGATCGCCGGCGCCACCAAGCCCGAGCAGGTGCGGGCGAACGCGGCGGCGGCCCGGTGGGAGCCGAGCCAAGACGATCTGGCGGCGCTGAACGAGGTGCTCACCTGAGTCGCCAAGGTGAAACTGGCAGGATGGTTGGACGGCCGGTTTCACCTTTACGGCCGGTCACGCCGTTGATGTGACACTCGCGCCTGACGTAGTGGCGAGTTTCACGTTGGCGCGCCGCGGCCACGCGAAACGCGCCCACTTCTAAGGGCGATGCACCCCCGCCAGCAGCCCGGCGTAGGACCGATCCCCACGCCATAGACGTACGCATACAGCTCGGATAGCGCCTGGACCAGCGGGCGCTCCTCGGGCAGGATGGTGCCGTCGCCCTCCCGGAGGCCGACGCCAGCGCTCTCATCCCCCCGCTGGTGCTGGCGGTGCACGCGCCAGCACTCGACCTCGAGCTCGGCGGCGCGAACCGGGTCGTAGGTCTCGCCGTAGCGCCGCGCCACCGTGGCGTAGAACTGCTGCATCGCGCGACGAGCGCCGGCGGGATCGTTGTCGGGCACGGGAGCCCAGAGCTGGTTGGCCCTCAGCACGAGCCACGCGCCCTGCAACGTCTGGGGCCACGGCAGGCCGAACGTGTGGCGTGTCAGCGCCACGGCCGAGCGCAGGAACGAGATCCACTCGCGGCGGTAGTAGGCGACCCAGGCGTCACATTCGAGCTTGCCGACACGGCGGGGATCGAAGGCGCGATGGGCTGGCGTGCGCGATCCGGCCGACCGCCTGCGCCGACGCAGCAACCCGGGCCGCTTGCGACGTATGCTCATCAGTTCTCCTCGGATGAAAGGATGCCGGGTCGCATGCCCGCAGATCAAGTCACCCACGCGGTCCGCGTGATCTGCGAAGCGACCCTGCGGCAGAACTGGCGCGAGGGGGCGCGCGATGCCGACGGGGTGCGGTTCGCGTATACCTGCCCAAGTCCGAGCCACTATCCGTGGCAGTGGTACTGGGACTCGAGCTTCGCCGCGATGGTGTGGCGGCGGTTCGATCCCGACCGTTCGCGACGCGAGCTCGAGTCGCTGCTCGCCGCGCAGCGTGGGGACGGGTTCATCGGCCACACGATCTTCTGGAACAGTCCTCTCACCGGCGTTCGGCGCTACACCTACAACGTCGTGCCCAGTGATCGGCTGACCACGTCGAGCATTCAGCCGCCGGTGCTGGCCTGGGCGTGGCGGCTCGCGGTCGGCAACCCGGCCGAGGTTCCCGGGATCCTCGCCCATCATCGCTGGCTGGAGGAGAACCGCACGCTGTCCGACGACGGCCTGCTGTGGATCGTGCAGCCGGATGAATCGGGGCTCGATGCCTCGCCCAAGTTCGACCCGATCTGGGGCCGCCGTGCCCACGACCTGCCGGGCTTCGTCGCGCTCGTCCGGCGCAACCGTCGGCTCGGCTACGACCTGAGGCAGATCGCCGCGGCGGGTGGACCGGTGTGCTGCGAGGTGCTGACCAACGTTCTGTACTCCCTCTCGCGGCAGGCGCTCGGTCTGCCATCGCTGACGCCGGCGATCGTCGAACGCCTATATGACGAGGAGAGCGGACTGTTCTGGCCGCTCGCGCGGCCGGCGCCGGCGCGCCAACTGCCGCTGACCTGGACCGCGCTGGCCCCGCTGGCGCTGCCGGACCTGCCCGAATGGATCGGACGCCGGCTGGTGGAGGAGCACCTGCTCGATCCAACCAGGTTCTGGCTGCCCGTACCCGTCCCCTCGGTCGCCGCCACCGAGCGGAGCTTTGCCCGCGATGACACACCCGTGCCGGGTCTGCACCGCCTGTGGCGTGGACCGACGTGGATCAACGCCGCGTGGCTGATCTGGATCGGGCTCAGCCGCCTAGGTTACGACGAACAGGCCGAGCGGCTGGCTCGGAGCCTGGCCGGTGTGGTCCGCGCCAAGGGTCTACGCGAGTACTACGACCCTTACAGCGGACGTGGCATGGGGACCGCGGACTTTGCCTGGTCGGCGCTGATCCTCGAGATGCTCGACCCCGACCCGCTTGCGGCCACGAGCTACCTCTAGCTATAGCTAGGTGGCCGAGAGCTACGTCCCCGCCTGATGAGCCGGCGCTACTAGGCGCCGGCGTGGTTGTAGACGTCGGCGGCGGCGTGGTAGCGATCGAACGCCGCTTCGACGTCTTCAGGGCTCGTGGCCGGTAGCCAGAACAGGCTCCGATGCACCCCCTCCTGCTCGAAGCGCTCGATCCGCTGAGGATCGCGCATCATCCCCGCCACCGTGATCGGGATCGAGCGCCCGGCCGCGTCGGCCCGGCGGCGGAGCTCCTGGAAACGGGGGATGATCTGGTCGTCGGGAAGGCGGTTGGGCATCCACTCGTCGCCGAAGGCCAGTACTCGGTCGAGCACCCGCGGTCCATTGCCGCCGACCAGCACTGGCGGGTGCGGCCGCTGGACGGGC
Source organism: uncultured Solirubrobacterales bacterium (assembly GCA_963796885.1). GTDB lineage: Bacteria > Actinomycetota > Thermoleophilia > Solirubrobacterales > Solirubrobacteraceae > Palsa-465. The sequence continues at coordinate 46,794 of CAWCNP010000007.1, read as the reverse complement.
TTGGGCCAGGACCAGATGCGGTCGAAGTCGACGTGCCGGCCGTGGTAGCTCGCCTCATCCTCGGCCCAGATGGTTTTCATGGCCTCGATCCGCTCGCCCATGATGCCGAAGCGCTGCGTGGCGTCGGTCCCGTGATTGCGCATTTCCTCGACGTTCCAGCCGGCGCCCACACCGAACAGGAACCTTCCGCCCGACAGCTGGTCGAGCGAGGCGACCTCCTTGGCGGTGATGATCGGGTCCCGTTCGATCACCAGGCAGATGCCGGTGCCGATGAGCAGCCGCTCGGTGGCAGACGCCGCTGCCATCAGGGCCACGAACGGGTCATAGGTGCGGCTGTACTCCGGCGGGAGCTCGCCGCCGGCCGGATACGGGGTGTCGCGGCTGGCCGGAATGTGCGTGTGTTCCGGAAACAGGAGCGACTCGAAGCCCCGCTCCTCGGCCATCCGCGCAAGCTCGGCCGGTCCCTGAAGGTCGGCGGTGGGGAAGATTGCCACTCCGAATTTCATGGCCCTGCACCCTAGCCGAGCGCTACCGTTCAGGGCATGCCCGAGACACAACGCGAAGTCGAATTGACGGATGAGGAGTGGCGCGAGCGCCTCTCCCCCGAGCAGTACCAGGTCCTGCGCGAGCAAGGTACGGAGCGACCCTTCACCGGCAAGTACGTCGACGTCAAGGACGACGGCACCTACCACTGCGCCGGTTGCGGCGCCGAGCTGTTTGATGCCGACACGAAGTACAACTCCGGAACCGGCTGGCCGAGCTTCTATGAGCCTTCGGTGGCGGAGAACGTCGAGACGCGCGAGGATCGCAGCGGCGGGATGATCCGGACCGAGGTCGTGTGCCGGCGCTGCGGCGGGCATCTTGGACACGTGTTCGACGACGGACCGGCCCCCACCGGCCTGCGGTACTGCATGAACTCCTGCGCGCTCGAGCTCGACCCGAGCTCAGACTGAGTCCTCCTCGGCCCGGGTTGGCGCGGGCCTGTCGCCCCCGCGGCCCGGGCCGGCCGCGACTTCCTCCTCGATCACGTCCTCGAGGATCCGCTGCTCAGCACGGCGTTCGCGACGCCTGAGCAGGATCAGGCCGGCGACGATCGAGACCCCGAGCACGATCGCGCCGATGACACCGACCTCGCTCAGGTACTTGGCCGCGGCATGGCCGCCGAAGTAGCCGACCAGCCCGTAGGTGATCCCCCAGGTGATGCCGCCGAGGGCGTTCCAGAAGAAGAACTGCTTGAACGGCATCCGGTTGATCCCGGCGAGCCAGGCGGCGGCGAACCGCACCAGCGCGATCCAGCGCGCGAAGAAGACCGCCTTGCTTCCGTGCCGCTTGAAGAACTGGTCGCCCGCGCGGATGACGGTGATCCGGCGTTGCTGGAACGGCCCGGGTGCCTCGAGCACCTCGCGGCCGAGCTTGCGCCCGAGCAAGTAGCCCAGATTGTCGCCGATGATCGCCGAGGCGATCCCGATCAGGATGACGAGCTCGATCTGGAGCTTGCCCTGGCTGGCCAGCACGGCCGCCAGCACCAGCGCCGTCTCGCCAGGCGACGGGACTCCCATCGACTCGAGCCCGATGAGGGCCGGGAGCAGGTACCCGAGGCTGCTGGAGAGGGCGATGATCGCGGCCGAGCCGAGCATTGCTCATCACGGGGCGGGGTTCTGTAGCAGCGCCATCAGCGACAACCCCGCGGGCAGCGTCCGACCCTGCGATAGCCATCTGGCCTCAATCCGCAGCGGCTGCTCGAGGATCCCGTTGAGCCAGTGCGGTCCGAGCTTCAGCTCGGGCGTATATGAGCCGTTGGTGCGCTTGCCGCGCTGGCGCTGGGCCAACCTGACCACCGCCGCGGGCGGCAGCAACAGGCTGTTGAACGAGGTCATGCGATGAACCCGCCACCCCGCCTGTAGCGCCGCCGCTCGAAGCGTCCTGCGCGAATAGCGACGGTAGTGGTGGTTGGCCTCGTCGTGCAGCGACCATAGCGCCTGGTACGCGGGCACCGTGACCAGCAGCCAGCCGCCGGGCTTGCAGACGCCCCGCAGCGAGCGGAGGGTCAGCCGGTCGTCGGGGGTGTGCTCGATCACATCCAGGCAGACAATCAGATCAAACGTGTCCGGACCCCACGGAAGTTCTTCCAGCCGGCCCGTCTCGACCTCGCCGTGACCCCGGCTGCGGGCAAGTTCCGCGGCTTCGGGATCGAGCTCGATGCCACGGACGTCACCGAACTGCACGAGTTCGGCCATCGTGCGACCCGAGCCACAGCCGGCGTCCAGCACCGTGGCCGGGAAGGGCAGCGCCAGCTGGTCCAGCTCGGTCTGGATGATCACGCGGCGCCCGCGGTACCACCAGTGGTGCTCGTCGACCTCGAGCATCACCTTCATCAAGCGTTCGTCCATCTCTCTGATGCTGTCAGCTAGTTGAGCCCGGGGTCAGGTGACCAGCAGAGGCTCGGCCTCCGAGGCCTGCGCGACCGGCAGTCGCAGCGTGAATTTCGCACCCCCGCCGTCGGGCGGCGCCAGGGTCAGCTCGCCGCCCATCCGCTCGGCCAGCTCGCGTCCGATGGCGAGGCCGAGGCCGAAGCCGGCCTGTCCGCCGGTCTCGCGGCCCCGCTGGAAACGCTCGAAGATCAGCTCGCGCTCCTCCGCCGAGACGCCGGGCCCCTCGTCGGCGACGCTCAACACCGCCGACTCGCCATTTCGCAGCTCGACGCGGATCTCGCCGCCGTGGGGGCTGACGCGAACGGCATTCTCGAGCAGTATGCGGAGGATCCGGGCCACGCTGCCGGGATCACCACGTGCCCACACTGGCCCCGTCGTGTCGTCGAGCACGGCGATCAGCCCCCGCTCGGCCGTGCCCAGCTCGAACTCGGCGATGACCGCGCGGCTGAGTTCCCCCAGCTCGAGCGGCTCGGAACGGAGCTCGACCTCGGCGTCGATCCGGCTGAGGTCGAGCAGGTCGGCGGCCAGACGCCCGAGCCGGCGTGACTGGGCCCGGGCGCGGCCGAGCAGCATGCGGGCGTCCTCCAGGTCCGGTGAATCTGCGTAGAGGTCCTCCTGGAGCAGCTCCAGCATGCCCTCGAGCGAGGTCAACGGGGTGCGCAGCTCGTGCGACGCGGTGGCCACGAACGCCCGGCGCGCCTCCTCCTGCTGGGCCAGGCGCCGCTGCATGGTCGAGAACGCCCGGCCGAGGTCGCCGACCTCGTCGCGCGAGGAGTCGATGGGAAGATCGACGGGTCCGCCGTCCGCCAGCTGCAGCGCGGCAACTCGCAGCCGCCGCAGCCGCCGCACGAGGGTGGCGGCCAGCGGAATGGCCAGCACCAGCGTGAGGGTCAGCCCGGCCAGGGCGGCGTCGATGAAGGCCGTGCGGACCGCGTGCACGGCGTCCGGGATCTCGCCGATCGACTGGCGGGCGGCGAGGACGAAATGCTGACCGTCGATCGTCAGGGGGACCGCCATGCGGGCGTACTGCGAACCGCCGATCGTGCCGAAACTAAGAACCTGGTGATTGGTCAGGAACGCTTGACGGACGTCAGACAGCGAGTCCTGGATCTCGCTTCGATCCGTCGGGTTGACAGGGTTGCCGTGCCCGGAGCTATCGAAATAGCCGAGCAGGATCAGCGTCGCGCCGATCCGGTTGCCGATGCTCTTCTCCCGTCGAGTGACGCTCTGGCGCTGCTGGTACGCGAACCTCCCGGTGTCGAGCGCATCGCTGAGGGCGAGCTCCTTGAACGGCTTGACGGCTCCGGTGCGCACATCGTGCTGAAGAGATTTGAGCGCCGCGTTGCGCAGCGAATGCTCCAGCGGACCGAGCAGCGCCAGCGCCGCCACAGCCAGCGTTGCGCACGTGGTGACGACCACCGCGCCGACGATGCGGCCGCGGAGGCCGAGCGCACCACGTCGCGGCCTCCGGAACATCGACTACGGCCCTCGCAGGCGGTACCCGGCGCCCCGCACGGTGACGATGTAGCGCGGCTTCTCGGGCTCGGGTTCGAGCTTCTCGCGGAGGTGGCGGATGTGGACATCGATGGCGCGCGGATCGCGGTAGGCGCTGTCGCCCCAGATCGCACGCAGCAGCTCCTGGCGGTTGAGCAGACGTCCGGGATCGGCCATCAGCGCATCGAGAAGCTCGAACTCGGAGAACGTGAGGCGCACCGGCTGGCTGTCCATCGTCACCTCGCGCTGGGCGCGATCCAGCGCGATCGGCCCGACGACCAGCACCTCGTCTCCCATCGCCCGTGTGCCGGCCCGGCGGAGCACGGCGCGGATCCGGCTTCGCAGCTCGGCCAGGCCGAACGGCTTGGTGACATAGTCATCGGCCCCCGCCTCGAGCCCGAGCACCGCGTCCGCCTCCGAGTCCAGCGCGGTCAGCATGATGATCGGGACCACGTTGCGCCGGCCCCGCAGCGTCCGGCAGACCTCGTAGCCGTCGGGGCCGGGCCCGAGGGCCACGTCGAGCAGGACGATGTCGAAGTGATCCGTGCTCGCACGATCGATCGCGGCGCGCCCATCGGCGACCGCAAGCACGCGATGACCCTCACGCGAAAACGATCGCGTGAGCATCTCCCGTAGGTCCGATTCGTCGTCGACGACAAGGATGCTGAGCGAGGCATCCGCTGGTCGCGGCGGCGGAGGCTGGGGCGGAACTGAACGCTCGGTAGCCATGCCTGTGCCGATCGTAGCGAGCGGTGCCACTGGCGATGACCCTTGGCGCCCAGCAGCGCGGGCTCAGGAGGGGGTCAGCGTTCCCGTCCGCGTGTCCGAGAAGGCCGAGCGACCAGGGGGTTCAACGGCCGGAACCGGCTCCGTGCGCGGCACCAGGGCACCTGCTGCCGCCACTGCCCACAGCACCACCAGCCAGGTGATCGTCGCGAGTGTGACGTGGACCCAGACCATGTCAGTGGGCAGACGAAGCTCGTACTGGACGCTGCCGACCAGCCCCTGAGCGGCGAGCAGGATGGCCAGGACCGTGACCGGCTCGAGCGCCTCCTGCGTGACGCCGCGGTGACGGCGCAGGAACCACACACCGATCACGGCCATCCCGAACAGGACCGCGATCGTGGCGTGGCGGTGCACCACCCACGTCAGTGTGTCGGCGCCTTCGAAGTGCAGGCGATGGATCCGTTGACCGGCCGAGCCGCCGGCGTGGGGTCCGGCGGCCGTGGCCGCCGTGCCGGCGAAGATTGTCAGCGCGCCGAGCGGCGCCAGGGCCCGGACCGACCAGACCGACAGCCGGTCCGATGAGCGTGGGCGCGAGCCGGGTTCATACGTGGCCCGCCAGGCCAGCGCCACCGCTGCGATGAGAATGATCATCGACAGGGCGAAATGCGCCATCACAAACCCGGGTGCAAGGTGCTCGCGGACGGTGAACCCGCCGAGCACCGCCTGGGCCAGGACGCCGACCGGGAGGGCGAGTGCCAGCAGCGCCAGATCACGACGGAAGGGACGGCGCGTGAAGGCGAGCACCGCCGCGATCACAGTCAGGAGGCCGACCACTCCTGAAATCGCTCGGTTACCGAACTCGATCAGCGCGTGGCTGCTCAGTGGTGGAAGCGCGCTGCCACCACACTTGGGCCAGTCGGGGCAGCCGAGCCCGGAGTCGGTCAGGCGCACCGCCGCGCCGGTGAGCACGATCAGGGTCAGCGCCGCCAGCGTGACGTAGGTGACGCGACGGTACTGAGTCGGATTGACCTCGAGGCGTCGGCGCATGCGGTCTCTAAGCATGCCGCAGGAACCTCACAACTGCATAGTGGCGTACTCGAACGGCAGCGCCGCCTCGAGCTCGGCCAGCCGCGGCGCCCCCGAGTCACGCGGCGAGCCGATCAGTTCCAGCCCGGCAGGCCAGGCGATCGCCACGTCAGGATCGTGGTAGGCGAAGCCACCCTCGAGGCCGGGGGCGTAGTAGCTCGAGGTCTTGTAAGCCACATCGGCCAGCTCGGACAGCACGCAGAAGCCGTGAGCGAAGCCGTTGGGGCAGAACAGCTGGTGGTGGTTGACGTCGTTGAGCTCGAATCCGACCCAGCGCCCGAAGCTGGGCGAACCCCGCCTGACATCGACAGCCACATCGAAGATCGCACCGCGGGCGCACCGGACCAGCTTGGCCATGCCAGGCTGGAAGTGCATCCCCCGCACGATGCCGCGCCGCGAGCGCGATTGGTTGTCCTGCACGAACTCGACGGCCAGGCCGAGATCGTCCAGCGTGCTGCGCCGGAAGGTCTCCAGGAAGAAGCCACGCTCGTCCCCGTGGACAGTGGGCTCGAGCAGGATCGCCCCTTCCAAACCGGTCGGCACCGCGCGCATGGGCGGCACGTTAGAGAAAATCGCGCCATGCGCATCCTCGTGACCGGCGGCGCCGGCTTCATCGGCGCCAACGCCGCGGTGGAATTGGCCGGCCGTCATCCTGACTGGCGGGTCCTCGCGATCGACAACCTACGGCGCCGCGGCTCGGAGCTGAACCTGGCCCGGTTGCGGGCGGCCGGCATCGAGTTCCAGCACGCCGACATCCGCGAGCTCGATGATCTGCTGGCGCTGGGTGAGATCGACGCGCTGCTGGAATGCTCGGCCGAGCCCTCGGCCCTGGCCGGCGTCGATGGCAGCCCCGATTACGTGGTCAGATCCAACCTCCTCGGTGCCTACCACTGCCTGGAGTTGGCCCGCCGGCATCGGGCCCACGTCGTGTTCCTGTCCACCAGCCGCGTGTATCCGGTCGAGCGCCTGCGCGGGCTGACGCTGGCTGAGACCGACACGCGCTACGAACTGGCCGAGTCACAACCGACGCCTGGCGCGTCGATCGCCGGCGTGAGTGAGGAGTTCCCGCTCGGGGGCGCGCGGACCCTGTACGGCTCGACGAAGCTCGCTGCGGAGATGCTGATCGAGGAGTACCGCGCTGCCTATGGCCTGACCGCAGTCGTTGACCGCTGCGGCGTCGTGGCGGGGCCGTGGCAGATGGGAAAGGTCGATCAGGGGGTGTTCACGTACTGGCTGATGGCCCATCATTTCCGCCGTCCGCTTCAGTACATCGGCTTCGGGGCCACCGGCAAGCAGGTGCGCGACCTCCTCCACGTCGAGGATCTCATCGAGCTCCTGGATGAGCAGCTGACGGACCCCGCGAGGTGGGACGGGGTCGTGGCCAATGTGGGCGGCGGGCGCGAATCGTCGCTGTCGCTGAACGAGACGACCGCTCTGTGCGCCGAGATCACGGGCAACTCGGTCCCCATCGAGGGCGTGTCGCAGACACGCTCCGGCGATGTGCCGCTATACATCTCCGACTGCTCCCGCCTGCACGAGATCACCGGATGGCGAGCCGCGCGCGGACCGCGGCGGATCCTGTCCGACATCCACCGGTGGATCTGCGCCCACGAGACGTCGCTGCACGGTGCGCTGTGAAACCGCCCGAGGGCGATCACGAAGCTAATCTTGGCGCCGCGTGCCAATGAAGCTGTCGGTGATCATTCCCGCGCGGGATGAGGTGGAGTCGATCGGTAACACCGTTGGTGCCGTCGCTTCCCGCTTGGAGCACGAGGGGATCGACTACGAGGTGCTGGTCGTCGATGACGCCAGCACGGACGGGACCGCGAACCTGGTTGAAACGATCGCTGCCGCCAACCCGCGCGTGCGCTGCGCGCGCTCGCACCTGCCTCCGGGCTTCGGGCATGCGGTGCGGGCCGGCCTCGAGCTCTACACCGGCGACGCCGCTGCGATCATGATGGCCGACCTGTCCGATTCCCCGGATGACCTGGTGACGTACTACCGGGTGCTCGAGCAAGGGTATGACTGCGCCTTCGGGACCCGGTTCGGCCACGGGGGGAGGACGCACGACTACCCCTGGCTGAAGCTGATCCTCAACCGGATCGTCAACGCGAGCATCCGGCTGCTGTTCCGGCACGGCTACAACGACACAACCAACGCGTTCAAGGCCTACCGCCGGTATGTGATCGACCAGCTCCAACCGCTCCTGTCCAACCACTTCAACCTCACCGTCGAGTTGCCGCTCAAGGCGTTCGCGCGTGGCTATTCGTATGCGATCGTGCCGGTGAGCTGGACCAACCGGCGCCACGGCGTATCGAAGCTGAAGCTCCAGGAGATGGGCAGCCGCTATCTGTTCATCATCCTCTACGTGTGGTTGGAGCACCACCTGAGCCGAGGCGATTACCGCCGGGCCGACGCCGCCGCGACGTCGGCTCAGGAGCCGCGTGAGCAAGTGTTGAGCGGCCGGTCCTGAGGGCGGCGCCGGTGGCCAACGCGACGACCGTTGCGCCGCGGAGGTTGGCTGCGCCTGCTCTGCGGCGACCCTCGGCCGCCACCGGCGTGCTGATCGGCCTGCTGGTCGCCGCCGCCGCCTTCCTGATGTACGCCGGCCGCCATCTGACGTTCTACGCCGACGAATGGGTCTGGCTTCTGCACCGGCGCGGCGGCGGCATCAACAGCTTTCTGGAGCCGCACAACGACCATTTCTCGCTGTTCCCCGTGGCCGTGTACAAGCTCCTGTTCGCGCTCGTCGGGATGCGGCACTACACGGCCTACCGGGCGGTCGGCGTGGGCATCCACCTCCTCTGCGCGGTCCTCCTGTACATCCTGATCCGCCGGCGGGTGGGGCCCTGGCTGGCGCTCGTGCCGACCGCGCTGCTGCTGTTCATGGGCACGGCGGGGCAGGATCTCCTGTGGCCGTTCCAGATCGGGTTCCTGGGGTCGATCGCCGGTGGCCTGGGCGTGCTGGCACTGATCGAAGATCGTCGCTCCGACCCGCTCGCCGCGCTGCTCCTGGTGTGGTCGATCGCTTCCTCGGGTGTCGGTCTCGCGTTCCTGGTGGCGGGACTGGTCGCGATCGTGGCGCGGCGTGATCCGTGGTCGCGCCTGTGGGTCATCGCGGTGCCGGCGCTGGTGTTCCTGATCTGGTATCTGGGGTGGGGTCAGTCGAAACCGATCACTGTGTCGGCGCTTCTCGGTATGCCGGCCTCGATCGCCGACGCCGCTGCCGGCGTCGCCTCGGCGATCGCCGGGCTGAACACGGCGATCGGGCCAACCGTCGTGAATCCTTGGGGACCGGCGATCGCTTTGGTCGGCCTGCTGGTGGTCGCGGTGTCCTGGCGGCAGAACGTCGGGCGCCGGCCGACCCCGATGCTCCTCGCCGCGATCGCCGGCGTGCTGACCTTCTGGGGACTGATTGCGCTTCAGCGGGCCGCCTTTCAGAACCTCAACACCAGTCGCTACCTGTACATCGGCGCCGTGTTTGTGTGGTTGATCGTCGCCGAGGCGCGGGTGGGCACCAAGCTAGCGGGCGCCGGGTTGGCGTTGGCCGGACTGCTTGCCGCGGGCGCCCTGATCGCCAACGTGAACGAGTTGCGCAACGCGGAGATCGGGCTCCGGGTGCACGATGACGACGTCCGCGCATCGCTCACCGCGGCCGATGTCGCTGCGCCCGTGGTGTCGCCCAGCTTCGTCCCGGATCCGATCCAATCGCCCGTCATCGTCGCCGGCCCGTACTTGGCCGCCGCGCGCGCGCTCGGCTCGCCGGCTTTCCCCGTCGCCGAGGTACCCAGCCTGCCGCAGTCTCTCCAGCGCCGGATCGACACCGTCCTCGAGCGGGCCGAGTCGCTTCGGGCGACGCCGGCCGGCGGCTCGCCCGGGTGCCGCGTGACCGTACCTCCCGTATCCCGGACCGCACTCACGCTGGAGGCCTTCCCGGGGCGCACGGTGGTGATCCGGGCTCTGCAGAGTTCCAGCGTGAAGATCTATCTGCGTCGGTTCCTGCCCGTCTTCGGGCCGCCGCGATTCGCACTGCTGCCGGGGCACTCAACCAACATGGTTCACTTTCCCCTCGATCGCGCGCCGGGGGTCCCGTGGCACCTTCTGATCGTGCCGGGACACGGCGTCGCAACCTGCCTTCGATGAGACGCCAGCCCGTGTCCGCAGTCCTCGCTCACCTGCGCTCGGTCCGCCGCGCCGGCCCCGCTCCAGGCTCAGCGAGCGACCGGATGAAGAGGGTCGTCGAACGCGACGTCAGCGACTCCGGCCACATGCGGCGCCTCCTTGCCTTCCTTCTCACTCCGGAGGCGAACTGCGTGGATGTCGGTGCCAACCACGGCGCGGTGCTGTCGGAGATGCGTCGCGTGGCCCCACGGGGGCATCACATCGCGTTTGAGCCCATACCCCATCTGTGCGACCTCCTGCGCAGGCAATTCCCGGACGTCGAGGTCCACCAGGCCGCCCTCTACAACGAACCAGGGGAGGCCGAGTTCTCTTATTTCCACGGCCAGGCCGACGGATGGAGCGGCCTGCGGTTCAGGCCGCTGCCGGGGGGACAGGAGGCCACGGTCGAGCAGATCAAGGTTCGTCTGGAGGTGCTCGATCAGGTGCTCGCGCCCGACTACCCTCCGGCCGTCGTCAAGATCGATGTCGAGGGAGCGGAGCTCCAGGTGCTCCAGGGGGCGGTCCAGACACTCGGCCGCCACCGCCCTGTGGTCATCTTCGAGCACGGCATGGGGTCGGCCAACGCCTACGGAACGACCCCCGGAGACCTCTTCGATCTCCTCGCTGACGGCGTTGGCTATCGCATCTTCGATCTCGACGGCAACGGCCCGTACGGGCGCGAAGAGTTCGAACGCGTGTTCAACGCCGCCGAGCGCGTCAACTTTGTGGCTCATCCCTGAGCGACGGTCGACCCGGGCGCTGACACGTGGAAGACCTCCTCGGGACCAACCCTTCTCACGTAGCGGAAGAGACCGTGCGCCTCGAGAGCCGACGGGTCCGGGGCCGTCTTTTGCGGAAGGATCATCCAGGCGACGTGCAGGGGCTCCAGCCGCTGCCAGAGCACCCGGTCGTTCGGCATCACCGCTCCGTCGTCATTGAAGATGCGGGGCCGGCTTCCCTGCGAGAAGGCGTCGCTGATCAGTCGCCCATCGGCGTAGAAGCGCGCCTGCTCGCAGCTGTAGCCCCAGGCGCGGTAGTTCTTGCCTGCCACTTGATTCAGGTACGTGGCGGCCGCGTAGCAGGGGATCCGGGGCGCGAGATAGGCATAGATGCCGCCGGGCGAGGTCGGCGGGCTGCCGTTGTTGCGATGCACCCAGTGCACGTAGGCGAACGATGTCCACAGTCCGACGACCGCGCAAGCCACACACCAGGCCGGGGCCAGTGCCGACCGCGTCAGGCGCCCGCCGGCCCAGCCCTTCGCGGCGGTGATGGCGGCGTCGGCGCTCAGTCCGGCGCCGAGCGCGAAGAAGCCGATCGCCGGAACCAGATACCTGGGGTTGGCGGAAACGTTCAGCGAGATCAACACGCTGAGGACAGCTCCGAGTGCGGCGCCGAGAAACGTCCGGTCGCGCCAGCCAGACGGCAGCAGCAGCCTCACCACACCCAGCGCCAGCAGCCACGACAGGGGGGAGCGGTGAATCCCAGTCTCGTAGTTGAGCTCTCCCCGCAGGTACTGCAGATCGCGCTTGAGGACCGCGATCACACCGGGGTTGTAGCCCGCGGAGCTCTCCGAGCGGCTCTGCAGCTTTACCTCGAGCGCCGTCCACAAGCCATGGCGGTTGCCGAAGATGCCGGTAAGGAACGGGTACACCGGATCGCCCGTCGTGTGGATCGTCCAGGCGTACCAGGGCACTGCGATCACCGCCCCGCCGGCCAGAACGCCGGGCAGCGCCTTCCAGATCGCACGCGAGCGGCCGGCGGCCACCAGCACGGCCACGATCGCCGCGATCGAGAACAGCATGCCGGTGTACTTGGTGGCCGCGGCTTCGCCGAACATCGCCCCCGCGAGCAGCAGCGACCCGAGGGCCGGCGTGCGCCCCTCTGCCGCCTCCAGACCGATCAGCGTTCCCCCGAGCACGAAGGACAACATCCAGGTGTCGACGAAGGCCGCCGTGCCGGCGTAGATGACCACAGGACTGGCCAGCATCAGGACACTGGCCAGAAAACCCGCGCCGACCCTGCGACCCGACCCGATGAACCACAGTGGCAGGGCAAGGACGGCGATCGCGAGCACCGTGTACTCGAGTGCCGCGGCGGCCACCGCATTCGGCGTAAACAGAATCATGACCGCGAACATCGCCTCGTTGGCCTGGGGGAAGAAGCTGTAACGGACGAACGGGTCGTATACGAGGCCGTGCTGCCGAACCAGGTCCCGAGCCAGCGGCAGGTGGTAGGAGGGGGCGTCAAAGGCCGTCGACGGGTACAGCGTGAAGTACGAGAACCCCAGCAGGATCAGCGCGAGAACGACAAAGCAGCTGATCGTCACCGGGCTCGGGCGAGGAATCGTGCGGTAGCGGCGGCGCCACCGCGGGAGATCGCGGGTCAGGCACACGACGGTCACACAGGCGGCAGCGATTCCAAGCACGGCTATGGCCAGGCCGGTGAAGATCCGCAGCCACGAGAGCAGGCATACGGCCAGGCTGAGCAGAGCCATTCCCACCAGCAGCGCGAGTGCCGGTGCCACCGGCCCTCGAGCCGTGTTCCGGCACACCGGATAGCCCAGGCACATGGCGATGGCCAGCACTACCGCAACGCGTCCGTAGGACGCTAGCCACAGGTGGGCCAAGGCGATCAAACAGCGCAGATTAATGGTGGGGCGCTGCTTGTCGACGCCAGCGGCTACCGTCCAGTGACGTGAGCGCGACCCTGCGGGACCAGACACCGCTCCGCCAACCGTCGCCGGGGCGCCGGCCGGCCGTGTCGCTGCGTGGTGTCAGCAAGTCGTTTCGCCTACCCCACGAGCAGTACCACACGCTCAAGGAGCGCGCGCTGCACCCGTTTCGCGCCCACCGCTATGACGAGCTCCATGCGGTGCAGGAGGTCAGCGTCGACATCGCCGCGGGCGAGTTCTTCGGGATCGTAGGACGCAACGGCAGCGGCAAGAGCACGCTGCTCAAGTGCCTGGCCGGCATCTACGCCATCGATTCCGGCGAGGTCGAGGTGTACGGCCGCCTGTCGCCGTTCATCGAGCTCGGCGTCGGGTTCAACCCCGATCTCACCGCGCGCGACAACGCCATCATCAACGCGATCATGCTCGGGCTGTCTCGCCGGCAGGCCCTCGAGCGGCTGGACGAGATCATCGCCTTTGCCGAGCTCGAGTCGTTCATGGACCTGAAGCTCAAGAACTACTCCTCCGGGATGCAGGTGCGCCTCGCCTTTTCCGTCGCCATCCAGGTCGATGCCGACGTCGTGCTGATCGACGAGGTACTGGCCGTCGGCGACGCATCGTTCCAGCAGAAGTGCTTCAGCGAGTTCGCGCGGCTGAAGGCCGAGGGACGGACGATCGTGTTCGTGACCCACGACATGGGCTCGGTGGAGCGATTCTGCGATCGCGCGATGCTGCTCGAACGCGGGCGCGTGGTCGACACGGGAGACCCCCAGTCGGTCACCCGTCAGTACAACGAGCTGAACTTCCGCCGGGTCCGCGAGGAGGCGCGCGATCACGGCGGCCCGGAGGTTCTGCGCCGCAGCCCGGTGGCCGAGCTATTGGGTGCCTGGTTCGAGTCGGCCGACGGCGAGCCGCTGGTGGAAACGCCTCAGGGCGAGACCTGCTGGGTGCGGATGGACGTCCTCTTCCACGAGCGGACGAAGGATCCCCTGTTCGCCATCGCGCTGCACGACGACGCTGGCCGCACCGCGTTCGCCACCAGCACGCAGCTCACGCACGGCGCCACGGGCGAGTTCGGCACCGGCGAGCAGGCCTCGGTGCGCATTCGATTCGACAACTGGCTGGCTCCCGGCCGCTACCGTCTCACGGCTTCGGTCAGCCGGGACGGCTTCGGCGCCGATGCCTACGACATGCGCGACGACATCAGCTCAATCATCGTCCACGGCGGCAAGTCGGGCGGCGGCGCGGTCGATCTGCCGAGCACGTTTGAGATCGACCGTCGCTGAGGACCCGCGTCAGGTTGTGTCGCGTCGGCGCCGGCGCAGGCGGTACGAGGCGCGGTAGCCGAGCTTCATGACGCGGAACATCGGCTTGCCGATCTGGGGGTGAGTGGCCAGGGCCAGCAGTGGTCGCTCGACATCCGACGGCAAGGCCCCCCCGGGTCCGATCAGCCGCATCGCGTCCTCGCTGAGGATCCCGCTCATCACACCGTGCCGGCGCTCGACCGCGCTGGCCGGAGTGGCCGGCGCATCACAGGTTTCGCAGTAGCACTCGATCAGCTTGGTTGCCGTCGCCTCCCAGGTCAGGCCGGCCCCCGCGGCGCGGATCGAGGCCACGTTCTGACCCCGGGCCGCGTCGTCGCGCAGCAGATGCAGCGCTCGATCGGCGCTCGCGGACGCGTCCCACGGCTCGATCTGTGCGGCCGAATCGGGGAGCAGCTCGCTCAGCGATGTCCCCCGGGCCCACAGACACGGCACGTCGTGGTCGGCCGCCTCGAACGGAATCAGACCGAATCCCTCGTAGACGGTCGGATAGATCACCAGCCGCGACCGGCCGTACAGCCATTCCTTCTCGGCTTCGGACACGGCGGCAAAGTCGAGGACCCGGGCGGCGACAGGAGGCCGGAGGGCCAGGAACTCGGCCTCGTCCGCGGTGGACGATCCCTGGGCCACCGCGGGCCCAACCAGCAACAGATAGCCGTCCCAGTCGTGACGCCGCTGCAGTTCCTCGAGCACGCGCAGGGCGAAGGTCCGGTTCTTATGGCGGAAATCGGTGCCGATGCAGAGGATCGCCTCGGCACCGTCGGGGAGCCGAGCCGCTCCTCGCGGCGCCGCCGGGGGAGCGCTCTCGCGCCCAAACCGGTGATCGACCCCGATGTGGACGACGCTGGCTCGGCTCGGCTCGACGAGGTCCTCGGCCAGCGCGTCGTCGCGCGCGTGGGCCGAGAAGAACAGCACGCGATCGGCGACCGCGAGCGAGGACCGGGTGATCCGCCGGTAGCCCTGCCAGGCATCGGCGTCTCGGAAGTACGACGGATTGCGATACCCGATCAGGTCCTGATTGGTGATGATCAGGCGCTCGCCGAGGCGGGCGAGGAAGGACAGGTCCTCGTCGTTGTTGATCTGAAACGGCCGGTGCACGACATCGGCCGGATCGCGGCGCAGTGACTTCGCCCGCCGCCGGCTCAGCAGCCGCACGTCGGGCATGGTGGCGAGGGCGCGGGCCGCCCACGGGTTGAGGTCCTCGGGCACGATCGCCATGATCCGCACCTGCCCGGTGCGGGCCAGCGCGCCGATTACCTCGACAACGTGGAGCTGCGTTCCGGTCGTCGGACCGACCAGGACACGCGCGTCGATCGCCACCGAGAGCCCCTTCAAAGCTCGCCGCGCTCCGCCGAGGGCGCGGGCCAGCGGCCCGGCACGGTCCTGTTGCAGGGCCGCGATGCCCGTGTGGTAGTAGGGGTAGCGGGCGGCCAGAACTCGTTCGTTCTCCTCCTGTGTGAGGCTGGGCTTGCCGTTGCTGGCAAAGCTCGCGCCGCCGTAGTGGAAGACCAGCACGTCGTCGGCCAGAACGTGGCAGAGACCGCTGCGCAGACAGCGCTGGGAGAAGTCGACCTCCTCGCCGTATCCGGGCGTGAAGGCGAGATCGAAGTCACCGACCAACTCGAGAGCGCTGCGGCGGACCAGCATGCAGTGGCCGATCGCCGTCGGGAGCCGGGGCCGAACGCGCAGCGAGTGCGTACGGATCGCGGCGGCAGCGTCATCCAGGCTCCACTCCTGGGGCAAACGCGGCTGGGGCTTGCGGTCCGGGACCGAGACGATGCTTCCGTGGTTGGTCAGCGCCGTTGCCGTGGCCACGGTGCTGTCGACATAGGCCGCCTCGCGCAGACCGTCGAGCCAGCCTTCGGCCACCAGACAGTCCGAGTTCAGGACCGCGACATCGGCCGGGGCGGCCGCGGCAAAGGCCGCATTGACGTTGGCTGGAAACCCGACATTGCGCTCCTGGCGGGCATAGACCAGCTCGTGCTCGCTGGTCCGCACGCCATCGAGCGCCCGCACGAACTCCTGCGAGCGCGTGTCGGGACTGGCGTCGTCACAGATCAGGATGCGTGTAGGCCACGGGGTGTGGTCCAGCACGCTGCGCAGACAGCTGACGAAGTGCTCGTGACCGCCGTAGACGGGAATGCATACGACGACCTCACCTCGCTCCGCCCCGACGCTCACCCCAGGCTTGCTCCAGCGGACTCTCACCGCCGCGATTATGGCGCGGGCGGTCGATCGCGGCGGGCAGCACCGACCGGACTTCCAGCAATCCCGCTGCTAGCTTGCGCACAGGATGACGACCCATGCGGTACGCGCGTACGGGCCCTCGGCGCTGGGCGGCAACGCCCGGCGGTTCCTCGAGCTGACCGTGACGCTGGCGCGCACCGAGTTCAAGCTCCGCTACTTCGGCTCGGTGCTCGGCTACGTGTGGTCGCTGATGCGACCGCTGCTGTTCTTCGGCGTGCTGTACGTCGTGTTCACGCAGATCTTCACCTTCGGCAAGGGCATACCCCACTACGGCGTGTACCTGCTGACCTCGATCGTCCTGTGGACGTACCTGGCCGAGGCGACCGGCGGTTGCGTCCCGTGCCTCGTCCAGCGCGAGGCCATGCTGCGCAAGATCCGCTTCCCGCGCATGGTGATCCCGCTGTCGGTGTCGCTCACCTCGCTGTTCAACCTGCTCATGAACTTCATCGCCGTGATCGTGTTCGCGCTGGCCAACGGGATCACGCCGATGCTGTCGTGGCTCGAGATGATCCCGATCGTTTTCGGCTTCGTGATGCTCGCCACCGGGATCGGAATGCTGCTCTCGGCGCTGTATGTGCGCTACCGGGACATCCAGCCGATCTGGGAGGTGGTCGTGCAGGCGTGGTTCTACCTGTCGCCGGTGATGTACACGGCCGCGAGCGCCGGCAAGCGGCTGGGCGACGGGTTCAAGCACCTCGCGCTGCTCAATCCGGTGGCCACGCTGTTGACCCAGATGGGTCACGCATTCATCGACCCAACCCAGCTGCCGTCGGCCAAGGAGGTTGCCGGCGGCCCACTCATCCCACTCATCGCCCTGGCCATCATCCCCACCGTGTTCATCCTCGGCTGGTGGGTGTTCACGCGCGAAGCGCCCCGGGTGGCCGAGAATCTGTAGGCGGCTATCGCGTCCGTCAAGCCTCGTCGTCGCGACGAGTCCAACGTTGTTCCCAATAATGGGGCACAACGTTGGAGTCATTGCTGACGGACCGGATCGCCGCCGGCAGCGCCCGCGAGCGAACCGGCCACGCGAGCCGACCCGCGGCGACTTCAGGCTGGGTGGTGGGCCCGTGCCGCACATCCGCGCGACACGGGCCCGACCGCAGGACGACCCTGGTAGGGCTGGGGGCCGTCCGAGACCCGCGAGAAAGGGGGCGATGCTCGCGGGCCCGAGCGACGTCCTTGTCGCGGGACAGCATAACGCGAGGCCGCCGCACGCTGCGTCAGAATTGCGCTAAGAGTTAGGACCTAATTAACGCGGCGTCAGAAGGCTGGACTCGCCGGAACCCATAACGTTGTGGACCAACTTCACCGCCAGACCACCGGAGAGCGACCGATGCGCTCAGAGGGCTCCATCCAGCAGCACCCCATCTCAGCTTTCACGCCAGCGTCTGTGGGCGTGGTCGACGTCCGGCTGGCCCTGATCGATTACGAGCACACGCTGGACTGGATCGACGCCATGGTGGACCGTCGCAAGCGGGGGTACGTCTGCGTCTGCAATGTCCACACCGTGATGGCGTCCTCGGAGGACGCGGAGCTGCGCGCGGCGCTGCGTCAGTCGTCGATGAACCTGCCCGACGGGCAACCGCTGGTGTGGGCGATCAAGGGACTCGGCCACTCCTTGCCCGGCCGGGTGTACGGACCCGAGTTGATGTCCCGCGCGTGCCTGCGCGCCACCGCCACCGGCCGCCGCTTCTACCTGTATGGCGGGCGCAATCAGGGAGCGCTGGTCCAGCTCGCGCTCAACCTGCGCCGGAGCTACCCGGGGCTCAAGATCGTGGGCGGCTACTCGCCGCCGCATCGCTCGCTTACCGAAGGCGAGCACGACGCCGTGGTCCGCGAGATCAACCGGTCGCGGCCGGACGTCGTCTGGGTCGGCATCGGCGTGCCCAAGCAGGAGAAGTGGATGGCCGAGTTCCGCAGCAGCCTCGACGCGCCCGTCCTCATCGGCGTCGGCGCGGCGTTCGACTTCCACGCCGGATTGGTGCCGCAAGCGCCCAACTGGCTCCAGGAGGCGGGTCTGGAGTGGGCCTACCGGCTGGCCCACGAACCGCGTCGGCTGTGGCGCAGATACCTCCGCTACAACCCGATGTTCATGGCCGCCTTCGCGCGGCAGCTGCTCGCGGCCCGGCGCCGCGAGCGGAGTACGTAGCGGACGAGGACCGGCGCCGGCCAGCCTCCGCGCGCCCCTGCCCGGAACAATTCGCGCTGTGGCTGACTTGCCCACCGCCTCGATCGTGATCCCGACACGGGGACGCACCGGCTACCTCGACACCGCGCTGGCCTCGGTGCTGCCCCAGGCGGCTGCGGCCGGCGCCGAGGTGCTTGTGGTGAGCGACGGAGTCGATCCGAGGGCGCGCGCGATCGCCGAGCAGCACGGTGCGGGGTTCCTCGAGCTGGCTCGCCCGGCGGGCCTGAACGCGGCCCGAAACGCCGGCCGCGAGGCGACGCGCGGCGAGCTTGTCGTGTTCATCGACGATGACATCTATGCGCCCGCGGGCTGGCTGGCCGCCCTGCTCGAGGGCGCGCGCGGCGCCCCCGGCCACGATGTGTTCGGCGGCCCGATCCGGGCCCGGCTGGAGGGCGGCGGCCCGCACGGCTGCGGGCGCGAGCCGGCGCCGATCACCACCCTCGACCTCGGCGCCTCGGACCGCGACGTGCCACTGATCTGGGGGGCGAACATGGCAATTCGACGCCGGGCGTTCGAGCGGGTGGGCGGCTTCGACGAAGCCGTCACCGGGCGTGGGGACGAGGAGGAGTGGGAGCGCCGGTACACGGCGCACGGCGGCAGGGTTCGCTACGTCGCCACCGCCGGGCTGGATCACCGGCGCACCCGCGAGGACTCGAGCGTCCGGGCCCTAGCGCTGGCCGACTACCGACTGGGCCGTACGGCCCGGCGCAACGACGTGCGCAAGCATGCCGCGCCGCCGTTGCGCAGCGAGTTGCGCACGCTGGCCGGTTGCGCCTACCACGTGCTGCGACGCCACTGCGCGATCGGGATCGTGCTCGCCGCCCACGCCGCCGGCCGGCTACGGGAAGCCCTCGCGGAACCGTGGGCCGAGCGGCAAACCGGCTCGTCTGGAGACTTTCTCTCGGGGACCAGCGGTCAGGTGTTTGGCATCCGGCGGACGGCGGCGGCGATCGCTGTCGACGCGTGGGGCGATGCGATGGCCCGGGCGCAGATCCAGCCCGCTCGCCTGCGTCGCGCGGCGGCTGCGTGGCCGCGCCGGCGGGTGCTCGTGCTGTCGATCACCCGCGAGGACGTGCCGAACGTGCTCGCGGCCGCCAGGCGCGAGCTGCTGCGCTCCCACCATCAGGTCACCTTTCTCAGCGCCCCGGCCGGAGAGAGGGGAAAGTTCGAGAACCTCAACCGTCTGCTCGAGCGAAACCCCGCCGACGGACACGACTGGCTGATCGTGATCGACGACGACGTCGCGCTTCCACGCGGCTTCCTCGACGAGTTCGTGTTTCTGGCCGAGCGATTTGACCTGCGACTGGCCCAGCCGGCTCACCGCGCGCGCTCCCACGCCGCGTGGCAGGTCACCCGGCGCCGGCCGGGTACGGTCGCGCGCCAGACGCTCTACGTCGAGATCGGGCCCGTGACCGCCTTTCAGGCGATCACGTTCGATCATCTGCTGCCGTTTCCGGACCTCCGTGCCGGCTGGGGTCTCGATCTGCACTGGTCGGCCCTGGCCCGGGCGCATGGCTGGCGTCAGGGCATCATCGACGCCACCCCGATCCGTCACGGCGTGAGGCTGATCGCCGCCTCATATGATCGCGATGCCGCGATCGACGAGGCTCGCGAGTTCCTGGCCACGCGCCCTTACACGAACGCGACCGACGCGGGGCGCACCCTGGCCACCCACCGGACGTGGCAATAAGGGCGCTGATCGTCGCCGAGTACTACCCGCGTGCCGGCGACCCGGTGCGCGGCGTCTGGGCGCACCGGCAGGCGCTGGCGGCCAGGGACGCGGGCGCCGAGGTCAGGGTGCTCGTCCTGCACCGCCCGGTGCCGCCGCGGGCCGCGCTGCGCCATGGCGACATGGCCGCGATCGGCCGCGAGCTGCGTCAGCCCGCCACCGCACAGCTCGACGGCATCCGGGTCGAGTATCTCCGCTACCTGTCGCCGCCCCGGCCGTGGAGCTACGCGACGTGGGGAGCATGGGCGGCGCCGCTGCTGGCACGGAGGCTGCGTCGTGTGGCGACGGAGTTCCGCTTCGACATCGTGCATGCCCACTACGCCGTTCCGGCCGGCGACGCCGTGCGGCGCGCGGCCGCCGGCCTGCCGCTGGTGCTCTCCGTGCACGGCCACGATGTGTACGGGGACGGCCCCACGATGCCCGCCGTGCCGGCGACGCTCGCCCATGCTGCGCTGGTGATGGCCAACAGCGCCGGCACGGCCAGGAGGTGTGAGGCAAACGGCGCCGGCCGGACGCGGGTCGTGCATCTGGGAACCGACGTGCCGAACGCGGGTAGCGCGCGGCCGCCGACAACGACGCTCGTCACCGTCGGGCACCTGGTGGCGCGCAAGCGTCACACCGACGTGATCGCAGCCCTGGCCCTGCTGCGCGCACGCGACCGGACGATCCGGTACGTGATCGTGGGCGACGGCCCCGAGCGCGAGCGACTGCGGACCCAGGCCGCGGCGCTCGGGCTGGCCGATGCGATCGAGTTCCGCGGCCAGCTGCCGCACGATCGGGCCGTCGCGGCGGCCCGAGCCGCCTCGCTGTTCGTGATGCCGAGCATCGATGAGGCGTTTGGCGTGGCCTATGTCGAGGCGATGGCCGCCGGCGTCCCGGCCGTCGGCTGCGTCGGCGAGGACGGCCCCACGGAGATCGCCGCGGCCGGACGCGGGATCGCGCTGGTGGCCCCGCGAGACCCGCGCGGGCTCGCGGCAACGATCGACGCGCTCATCAGCGATCAGGCCAAGCTCGAGGCGGCCGGCCGCGAGGCACGCGAGACGGTCGGTCGCTCATTCACGTGGCCGCGCTGCGGCCGCGATACGGTGGCCGCCTACGAGGCGGCGCTGCGCCCGTAGGAACACGCGCTCGGCGGGCCGAAGCGCGGGATCGGCGTTGCTAGTCTCGCCGCCGTGTCGTCTCTTGCCTCGACGCTCCGCCGCGGCGCGTCATCCGCCGGCCAGGCGACGCGGTCGACCTATCTGAGTCAGGCGCGACTGCGCGGCGACGTGCTGCTCGGACTCGTCCTGGGCGGCGGTCTGTCCGCGGTGGCGTTCGTGGCCAGCGGCGGGGTCGCGCTCGGCTCGAACGCCTGGACGGAGATCCTGCTCGTGCTGCTCGGGGCGGCGGCGGCCATCGCAGTCGTGCTGTGGGGAGCGCTGGGCCGCGCCTGGGGGGCGGTCACTGTGAGTCTGTTTGCCGCCCTGGTGGTGCTGACCGCGGTGTCGATCGGCTGGTCGGTCCAGCCCAACAACTCGTGGATCGAGGCCAACCGCACGCTGTCGTACCTGGCCGTGTTTGGCGGCGGGGCGGCGCTGGCGCGGCTGTGCCCCAGACGGTGGGCTGCGGTCGTCGGTGGCGTTGCCGTCGCCGCCACCGTGGTGAGCGGCTACGCGCTGTTGGTCAAGGTGTTCCCGGCGGCGCTCGACCCGGGCGAGACCTTCGGGCGACTGCGCGCGCCATTCAGCTACTGGAACGCGACCGGCCTGATGGCAGCGCTCGGAGTGGCGCCGTGCCTGTGGGCAGGAGCCCGGCGCGACCGCGCCGGCGCGCTGCGAGGTCTCTCGGTGCCCGCACTGGCGGTGCTGCTGAGCGTGATCGTGCTCTCCTACTCTCGCGGCGCGTTGCTCGTCGTGGTGATCGGGTTGGCGTGCTGGTTCGCGGTCGTGCCGCTGCGCCTGCGCGGCGCGCTGATCCTCGCCGCGGGAGCGGCGGGGGCGGCGATCATCACCCTGTACGCACTGGGTTCGCACGCGCTGACGGCCAACCTGGTTGCGCTGGATGCGCGCCGCCAGGCGGGCTACGGGTTCGGCGTGTTGCTCGTGCTCGTGCTCGCCGCTGCGATCGTGGCCGGCTTCGCCTGCACGTTCGCCATGGATCGCGTCGCCGTGGCTCCGGCGCTGCGCCGGCGCGTGGGGACGGTGCTGGTGACCCTGGTGGCGCTGGTGCCGCTGGCCGGCGTCGGGGCGATCGCCGCATCCTCGCGCGGCCTGACCGGTGAGATCTCACACGTCTGGAGCACGCTGACCGCTCCCACCAGCGGCGTGGGCAACAGCGCGACGCGACTTGTGCAACTCGGCAACAGTCGCGGGCGCTACTGGCGCCTGGGCGTGAAGGTCGGCGATCACGCCCTGCTGGCCGGAGTGGGCGCCGCCGGATACGGAACCGCCGTCACGCGGTACACCGACAACGAGCGGGTCGTCGCGCACGCCCACAGCTACGTCGTCGAGACGTTCGCCGACTTCGGCCTGCTGGGGATCGCGCTGATGATCGCGACGCTGGTCTCGTGGGCCATCGCGGCATGGCGCCCGCTGCATCCGCCTGCCGAGGTGATCCGTACGGCTCGCTTGGAGGATGAGCGTGCCGGACTCCTGACGCTGCTCGCGGTCGTCGTCGTGTTCGGCGCCCACTCGGCCATCGACTGGACCTGGTTCGTTCCCGGCACCGCGATCCCCGCGCTCCTGTGCGCCGGCTGGCTGGCCGCGCGCGGTCCCCTGACCGAGCCCGTCGGCACGCGGGCCCGCCGCCCGTTCTCCCCCGGCGTGATCTCGGCCATGCTGGCCATCGTCACCGCCGCGCTGCTGCTGTGCTGGGCCGTGTGGCAGCCGCTGCGCTCGGCCGACTCCGACTCAGCCGCGCTCAGCGCGATCGATGGCGGCCACGCCGCGGCCGCCATCACCGACGCCCGATCGGCCGCCGACGCCGATCCGGTGTCGATCGATCCACTGCTCGAGTTGAGCGCTATCTACAGCGCGGCGGGTCAGACCGAGGCGGCGGAGATCGAACTGGTCAAGGCGACCCAGCGCCAGTCACAGAATCCGGCGTCGTGGCTGGCGCTGGGGCAGTTCCTCCTCGGCCAGCACCAGTGGGGCAACGCGGTCAAGGTGCTCCGCGAGGCGCACCGGCTCGACCTGGGTTCGGTCGTAGCCCGACAGGCGCTGGAGCGGGCGCTGGTCGGGCTCCAGTCGAGCTAGCCCGTCGGGACGGGGTCGCGGTCGATCAGGAACTCGGGCAGCGAACCGTACCCGCGCGCGGTGTGGACGTCGGTCAACAGAGCTTCGTACTTGTCGGTCACCGACTCCCACGAGTACTCGTCCGCGCGCTCGAGCGCGCGCGAGCGGTAGTCGGCAACCAGCGCAGGATCGTCGAGCAGGCGGCCGAGCTGGCGGCTCAGATCGTCAACCCCGCCATGACCGGAAAAGTAGATGCCGGCGTCGCCGACCGTCTCCGCGTTCGGCTTGTGGTCGTTGACGAGCACGCAGTTCCCGGCCGCCATCGCCTCGAGGATCACCGGGTGGGTGCCCCCGACCTCGGTGGGGGCGCAGAACAGGTAAGCATGGCGCTGGAGCTCCCAATAGCCGCGGCCGAAGACGTAGCCCGGAAACACGACACGCGGGTCGGCCGCGCGCCACACCTGGCGGATGTACTCGTCGGCATACGGAGCGCCGCCGACGATGGCCAGCTTCATGTTTCGGGCCCGCTCGCGGCTGATGCGCGCGAACGCCTCGACGAGCAGATGGGGATTGTTCTCGGGCTCCAGACGGCCGACGAACAACACGTACTTTCGTGGTTCGAGCCCCAGACGCTCGAGCGTCGCGGTGCCGCTGTAGCCGGGGTCCTCGACCCCATAGGGCACGACGCCGATCCGCTGGCCGTAGCGCCGCTCGAACACTTCGGCGACGGCGTGGCTGTCGGTGATCGCCCGATCGGCCCAGCGTGGTGCCGTGCTCTCGGCAAACCGCAGGTAGGCCTTGGCGAAGGCGGGCCACTTACGGCGGTCGGAATCGAGCCCGTCGACGTTGATCACGGCCGGGATCGACGCCCATCGTGTGATCAGGCACAGGGGTGAGTTGCCGGCGATGAAGAAGAGAGCGACATCGGGCCGGGTCGTGCGGGCGGCGTGCGCGGCGGAGCGGGCCGTGTGCACGAACGTGTCCAGGTACTTGTTCTGGACGGTGCGGAGGTGAACGAGCTGGGCGCCGTTGTACGTATCCAGGCTGGGATCGACGACGTGTCGCCGGCAGTAGACGATCACCTCGTGGCCCCGGGCCGTCAGGCGCGAGGCCAGTTGCTCGACGGCGGTCTCGAAACCACTGTAGGAGGCGGGGATCCCGCGCGTGCCGAGGATCGCGATCTTCATTCGCCGAGAGCTAGAGAGTAGGCGTCGACGTGCAGGCGTGCACATCTGGCCCATGAGAACTCACCCACGCGCTCGAGGCCGCGTGCGCGCAGCCGCTCCCCGACCCGCTGCTCGTGCCCAAAGTCGACCATCGCGGCGGCCATCGCCTGTGGAGCCGCGGGATCCACGTACTGTGCCGCGTCCGCGCACACCTCCACCACGCCGGCCGAGGGCGCGGCCAACACCGGAGTGCCGAGCCGCATCGCCTCGAGCGTGGTCAGGCCAAAACCCTCATACAGCGATGGATGCACGAGCGCGGCGGCACCCGCGTAGAGCTCGCCCAGCCGCTCGGGCGTCGGCCGCAGAACCACGCGGATCCCGGGTCCGCGGGCCTCGGCACTGCCGGCAAGCACAAGCTCGAGCGGTTCCCCGACCAGCCGGCGGTAGCGGCCGTACGCCTCGAGCAGCGCCGGAAGGTTCTTGCGCGGCTCCTGGTCGCCGACGTAAAGGAAGTGCGCGGGGTGCGCGGGGCGCGGCCGCGCTTCCAGCTCCTGGCCGGGACCCAGGTGCGCAACGATGATCCGGTCGGCGGGGACCGCCCACAGCTCGCGGGCGTCGGCGGCGGTCGTCTCGCTGATGGCGATCACCGCTCGGGCGCGCGAGGCCGCCAGGCGATGGGTCAGATGGGCGTAGGTTCGATAGCCGCGATCGAACGCGTCCGGCATGCGCTCGAAGGCCAGGTCGACGACGGTGATGACCTGGGGTAGGCCGGCCACGGGCGCACGCGCGGGCAGTGGGTGGTGGATCAGCTGAGCGCCGGCGCGCCTGGCCTGGCGCGGAAGCTCGACACCGCTCCACCACAGATCCGCGGCGAGGTTGCGGATGCTGCCCAAGCCGCCGCCCGCCGGCGCCCGCCGGCGCCGGTTGAACGCTTCGACCACCTCCACCCGCTCGTCGCGCGCGAGCTCGGAGCACAGGCGCTGGATGTAGATGCCGGTACCCGAGTACGGAGCCCGGTGCGCGTAGGTGGTGTCGAGAAGGACGCGCACGGGAGCTCACCGGACCGCGCGTGCCAGCAGCAGGCGGCGCAGCAGAGGTGCGCCCCCGGCGGCGCGCACCTCCACCTGCCCGAACCCGAATTCGACCAGCAGCTGGGACAGCGAGCGCGGGGTGTACAGATGCAGGTGATCGCCGAGCGGGTCGGAGAAGCGCTCGACCCCGAATAGCGCCATCGGCAGGCGGCCATGCGACGGCGTGGTAAGGAGCAGGCGTCCCCGCGGGACCAGCACCCGGCGAACCTCCGAGAGCCAGCGGGCCGTGTCGGCGACGTGCTCGATCACCTCGCTGGCCCACACGAGCCCGAAGGAGTTGTCCTCTAGGGGCAGCGGATCGTCGATCCGAGCGAGCCGGAAATCGAGCTCGGGGTGGCGCTCCCTGGCGCGCGCAACGGCCGCCGGCGCCACCTCGACGCCAACCGAATCGACGCCCGCCTCGGCGAGCACGGCCGTGAACTCGCCGCCACCACAACCGAGGTCCAGGGCGCGCTCGCCGGCCTCGGCCTCGTTGAGCAGAAACGCGCGCCGAAGCTCGAAGTCCGGAAGCTCGCGCTGCTCGGACAGCCGTTGCCATAGGTCCTCGTAGTAGTCCTGCACGCCCGCGACGGTACCGTTCGCCCCGCCGAGATGTGATCGTTCACGCGGCCACACGACATGTGATCGCTCACGTGGTTAGAGTGGCCGCCCCGACATGAACCGTCGTTTAATCGCGATCTCGCCGGTGGACCATCCCGGAGGCGCGGAGACAACGCTGCTTCGCCTCCTCGCTGGCTTACGAACCCGGGGCTGGGGCGTCTCGCTGACGACGCCGGGGCATGGGCCGCTGCGCGATCAGGCCCTGGCGGCGGGGTATTCGTGGCATCCGCTTCCGCTCGGCGGCCTGGAGCGTGGATCCGGCGTCCGAGCCATCGCATCCTGGCCACGCGCGTTCTCGCTGGCGCGCAGGGGCGATGTGGTCTACCTCAACGGGGCGGTGTGTGGCCGGCTGCTGCCCGCTCTGCCGCACCGCACGGGGCCGCGCCTGGTGCTGCACATCCACGACATGGTCAGCCGGGTGCCGCGGATCTGGCGGCGCGCCAATGTCGTCCTGGCCAGCTCCGAGGCCGTGGCCAGGCGGCTGCGCGGGCTGAACCCTCGCGTCGTGTTCGCCCCCGTCGAGCCCGATCCGCCCGACGAGGCACCGCCGTGGCGGACGGGCAACGGCCCCGTGGTGGGGTTCGTCGGTCGCATCGAGCCGCGCAAGGGTCCGCTCGACCTCGCGCGCGCAGCGCCGGCGATCCGTCGTTCGCACCCCGGCGCTCACATCGTGGTCGTCGGTGATGACCCATATGAGACGGCCCCGGACTACAAGCGCGCCGTGCTCGAGCCGGGCCAGGTCGAGCATTACGGCTGGAGCGCCAATGCGCCGGGACTGATGCGCCATCTCGATGTGCTCGTCCTCCCCTCCCATCAGGAACCGTTCGGCACCGTCCTGGCCGAGGCGATGGCCGTGGGCACGCCGGTGGTGGCCACCGACGTAGGCGGCCTGCGCGAGGTCGTGCGCGACGGCGTCACCGGCCGCCTCGTGCCGCCCGGTCGTCCGGACCAGCTCGCCCACGCGGTTGACGACGTTCTGGCGCACCGCGAGCGGATGGGTGCGGCGGCGCGCGATCATGCCCGCCGCTTCCACGTCGATGCATACGTCAACACGGTCGAGGAGCTGATCGCACCGTGAAGGTCGCTTACGACAGCCGGCCGACAAAGGACAAGACCGGAATCGGGCGCTACACGCGGTGCCTGCTCCAGGCGCTCAGGGAACTCGGTCGCGGCGAGATCATCGAGTCCCACCAGCCCAAGCGCTGCGATGTGTACCACTCGCCGTGGATCGACGGCGCCATGCTCTCCTCGCCGGTGCCCATGGTCGTGACCCTCCACGATCTGATCCCGCTCAAGCGGCGCGGTGAATACCTGCGCACCGGACTGCGCTTCAAGCTTCGCTACCTGGCCGTCCAGCGCGCCGTCCGGGTGATCGTCCCCACGCATGCCGTCGCCCAGGACGCCGTCGAGCAACTCGACCTCCCGCGCGAGCGGATCGTGGTGATCGGTGAGGCGGCAGCGCCGGAGCTGCGCCGGCGTCCGCCCGAGGAGGTCGAGGCCGTCCGCGAGCGTTACTCGCTGCCCAGCGACTACCTGCTGTGGGTCGGCGGGCTGCGAACCCCGGACCCGCGCAAGCGCGTCGCGGCCCTGGCGCGGGCCAAGCGGACCATGCCGCTCGTGCTGGTCGGACCGACGGCACGGTGGGCCCGCGAGCTGCCCGACGTGACACTGACCGGCGTGGTCAGCGACGACGAGCTGGCGGCGATCTATACCGGCGCCCACGCGCTCGTGTTTCCCAGCGACGACGAGGGCTTCGGGCTGCCGCCGGTCGAGGCGCTGGCCTGCGGGACCCCGGTGGCGGCGTTCGACGTTCCGGTCCTGCGCGAGGTCCTGGACGGCCGCGTGGCGCTCAGCGAGCTGGGTGACCTCGACGCGCTGATCACGGCGGCCGAGACGGCAGAGCGACCCGCACCGCCGCCGCTGTCGTGGAGCTGGGCCGACGCGGCCAAGGCCACCTGGGATGTCTACTGCGCAGCCGCCGAGGCGCCGCGGCACTGGCGCGGCGCCCGGGGCAAGCGCGAGACCGCGCCCAGTTGACCGCGGCGCTCAGGCGGTTGGCCGCAACCCGAACGGCGGCAGCTCGACGCGACGCCGCGCCTGGATCAGCCGCCGCCGGCGGCGGGCGGCCGGCAGCGACCGGTAGGCGTCACCGTAGCCGCGCAGAAGATGGCGCTCGCGCAGCAGGGCGTGCCCGAGGGCGAGCACCTCGTAGCCGGCGATCAGTGCCCCATCGCGGACCAGCCCGGCGCGCGTTTCGTTCTTGACCATCATCAGGTAGCGGTTGCGGAACTGAAGTCGCCGGGCCTGCTCGCTCATCTGCCATCGGGTCGATGGGCTGTAGGTGCGAATGTGCTCAGCCAGTGCCCGCGGCTCGTACACCGAACGCCAGCCGAGGAGCCGCGCGCGCCACGCCAGGTCGGCGTCGGTGGCCCACAGCTCCATGTCTTCGTCGAGCACCTCGCCTCCGGGCAGCGCACAGTCCTCGAGCGCGTCGCGGCGGTAGAGGGCGGCGGCGCCGTCGGCTCCGAACGCCTCGCCGGCGCTCGACAGCTCGCCGGCCGGCCGGCCATGGCCGACGATCCCGTTCTTGCGCCGGCGGTCGATGAACATCCCGGCTGCATCGATCTGCCCCAGGGGCCGGCCGGGCGCGGCAACCCGCAGCAGCTTGGGCGCGACCGACCCGACGCCGGGATCGGCCAGCCGCGGGGCGGCCGCGGCCAGAAACCCCGAACACAGAAAGCAGTCGGCATTCAGCAGGAGCACGAGGTCGCTGTACGTGGCCCGGATCCCCTCGTTGACCGCCGCGGCATAGCTGACCCGTACGGGCATCCGCACGTGCCGCACCCCGTGTCGACGCGCCAACTCGGCGGTGCCGTCGCTGCAGGCGTTATCGACGACCACGACCTCGGGCGCAGGCGACTGGCCCAGGGCGGCCGGCAGCGAGTGCGCGAGCACCGGCGCCTCGTCGACGCTGAGCAGCAGAACGGTCGTCTTCACAGCAGCTCTCGGTAGACGGCCGCTGTCTCGTGCGCGGTGCGCTCCCAGGAGAAGTTCGCCGCCCATTGGCGGCCGAGCTGAACCTGGCGCTCGCGCGCCGAGGGGTCGCGTAGCAGCGCGCCAAGCTTGACGCGCAGATCCTCGGAGCCGCCGTCGGCCCCGGCCTCGAAATAGACGGCCGCCGCACCGCCGGTCTCGGGCAGGGCCGTGGCCCGCGAGGCGATGACCGGCGTGTCGCGAACCATCGCCTCCAGCACGACAAGCCCGAAGCCCTCGTACAGGCTCGGGTGCACGAGTACGTCGGCACCGCGGATGAGGGCGTCGAGCCGGGCGTCGCTGACGTAGCCGGTGAGCTCGATCGGCTCCGCGCCGGCCAGCTGGCGAAGCCGGGTCCCCTCGCCACTGTCGACGCCGGCCAGCACGAGGCGGTGCGCGAGCCCCTGCTCCCGTCGCAGGGCAGCAAACGCCTGCACCAGCGCGCCGAGGTTCTTCTTCCGCCGCAGGTCGCCGACGGCGAGGACGTACGGACCTGTCGGCGGCGGCTCGTCGCCGATGGCCAGCGCCGGCGCGTCGGGAATGACGCGCAGCTTGTTGGCCGCAATGCCGTAGCGCGCCGAGACATCGTCGGCGGTGAAGGACGAGGGACAGATCACGCGCTGGGCCGAGCGCGCGGCCAGCCGGGCAAAGGCGCGGTACTTGAGGCGAGTACGTGGATTGAAGTCCTCCGGCCAGGTCTCGAAGGCCAGGTCGTTGATCGTCACCACACCGGCGCAGCTGCGCACGAGGGGCAGGAAGCAGTTGGTGGCATGAACAAGCGCCGCGTGGCGGCGCCTGAGCTGCAGGGGCAGGGTCAGCTGCTCGAAAACGACCTCCGGAGCGCGACCCCCACCCGTGATCGGCGCCAGCTCGAAACCGTTCTCGGCGCTGTCCTGGAGCGCCCACCACAGGCGCTGGGCATAGCGCCCCCAGCCGCGAAGCTGCGGCGCGGCGGCGTCCCGGACGTCGATGGCGACGATGGGCGGCACGGCGAGATTGTCGCCGCTGGCCGGTTCGGTCGTTTCGGCGACGTCGGCTAGGCGTCCGTCCGGTCCGCCCGCCGGCGGCCCGCGTACGCCCCCAGCAGCCGGGCGGCCCGCCGGTGGCTGAGGCGGGCCCGGAGCGGCGAGTCGTAGAAGCGCAGGTCCGACCACCAGTCGTTGACCAGCTCGCGCGACCGGTACGGGGGCAGCTCGGCGTAGCTGGCCAGGGCCTCGGCCTCGCGGCGGGCGCGACGGTAGATCGACGGGAGCGGATCGTGGCTGTGGTCGTGATCGACGGCGAGGGCGGGGTCGATCAGGCAGACGAACCCGTGCTCGAGCCAATGGCGTGCCCACTCCTGATCCTCGCGCGCCGGCAGGTCGGCGCGAAACGGTCGCCGGCGCCACAGCGCGGCGCGAAACGCCCCGGCCGCGTTCGAGTAACCCCAGTCCGGGTGGCGCCGCGCGCCGGCGATGTCCTGCTCAATCGGCTCGAGCAGCGGCTCGGCGTTCGGGCCCCACCGGTCGCCCGACGCACACGCCACCCGAGCATCGGCAAACCATGCCACGGCCCGCGCCAGCCAGCCGGGATCGGGCAGAAAGGCGTGGGCGGACAGGGCGACGAGGATCTCGCCGCGGGCGTTGGCGGCACCCAGGTTCAGCGATCGGCCGAAGGTGAACCCGCGGGCGGGGATATTGACCACGCGGGCCCCTGCCGCGGCGGCGATGGCCGCGGTGTGATCGCGAGAATCGTTGTCGACCACGATCGTTTCCACCACGGCTCCGTCGGTTTGCTGGCCGGCGACCAGCTCCAGGCAACGGCCGATGCTGACCGCCTCATCGCGGGCCCGGACGATCACGCTGACGTCGATTGCCGGCATGTGCGGATTCTGCCGCGGTGACTCGGGAACGGGCGTACCATCCGGCCACGTGACCGCGAACGCCCTTCGCGACGCGGGCAATGGAGCCCGCCCGCCCCAGCCCGCACCCGGCCGGCCCGCCTCGGCCATCTTCGACATCCCGATCGATCTCGCGCAGCCGGCCGAGCTGCTGCAGACGATCTCCGGATGGGCTTCCGAGCGGCGCACGCGACGCGTCATGTATGTGAACGCCCACGTCGTCAACCAGTCGAGGCTGACCCCCGGGCTGGGCGAAGCATTGCAGCGAGCCGACCTCGTCTACTGCGACGGCTACGGGGTGCGCCTCGCGGCTCGCGTGCTCAACATGCCCGTGCCCCACCGGATGACAGGAGCCGACTGGATCTGGGGCCTGGCCACCCTGTGCGAGCTGGCCGGGCAGCCGATCTACCTGCTCGGCTCAGAGCCGCCGATCGCGCGCGAGGCGGCGGCGCGGCTCCGGCGCTGGTATCCGCGCCTCGACGTGGTCGGGGCCCACCACGGCTTCTTTGATCTCGACTCGCCCCACAACGAGCGGGTGATCGAGGACATTAACGCCCACGGGCCGCGGATCGTGCTCGTCGGCATGGGGACCCCGAAGCAGGAGCTGTGGGTCGACCGCTACGCTGAGCGCCTCGACGGCTCCGTCGTATGGACGGTGGGAGCGCTGTTTGACTATGTGTCCGGCCACACCCCCCGCGCTCCCAGGTGGCTGGCTGACAACGGACTCGAATGGATCTTCAGACTCGCGATCGAGCCTCATCGGATGTGGCGCAGGTACCTGCTGGGGAACCCGGTGTTCCTCTCGAGGGTGCTGACCGAGGCCAAGAATCACGTCCGCGCGGAACGCTGAGCCGGGGTTTCGAGGCGGCCCCGCCGCGGATGGTCCAGCTTCTGCTGGCCGGACTGATCCTGCTCGTCCTGGCCGCGATCTCGTGGCATTTCAACTCCCGTCCCCGCCACGACGCGTTCGCGGCCGTTCCCGACACGCTACGCACGCTGGCCGCCAGCGTCGTCCTGTTCGGAGTCGTCGGATTCGGTGTCGTGCGGCTGCTCCTGCCCGCTCCATTGCGCCGTTACGAGCCCCTGTGGATTCTTCCCACCGGCGCGTGCGCGGTGGGTCTGGCGCTGACGCTGCTGGGGTTCGCCGCGGTCCCGTACCACGTCGCGCTGGTCGCCGTGCTCGTGGCGGGACTGGCGCTGGCAGCATGGGCCGTGCGACGCAACGGGTGGCCAGAGTTCTCGCTCGGGCGGCTCGGCTGGCCCGTTTACCTGGCCGTCGTCGTGCTGACCGTCGCGCTCATCCCGATGGTGTTCGCGCAGCACTACGCGGCCCCGGTCGGCACCGGCTCCGACGCCCACGTCGCCACCGGCAGCGCCGAAGTGCTCAAGCACGTGTATCCGACCGGCACCGACATCACCCAGCCGATCAACCAGGTCCCGCCCACGTGGAAGTCGAAGTTCCCGATCTACTACGCCTTCGCCGGCGTCTCGTCGCTGTCCGGGCTGGCCACGTGGCAGGTGCTGGCGCCGCTGGCGGCATTGCTGTTGGCCATGTCGGCGGTCGGCTTCTTCCTCGTCGCCCGCGACCTGTTCGGTG
Source organism: uncultured Solirubrobacterales bacterium (assembly GCA_963796885.1). Taxonomy (GTDB): domain Bacteria; phylum Actinomycetota; class Thermoleophilia; order Solirubrobacterales; family Solirubrobacteraceae; genus Palsa-465. Next base: position 14,163 of record CAWCNP010000007.1, on the reverse strand, counting down.
CTCGGCCGGCGATCGCACTGGCCGCGATGGTGCTGGCCGGGCTCGACCGCATGGCGCTTTACACCGTGCTCAACCCGTACTTCAACCAGACCTGGGGCTTCTTCGCCATGCCCTTCACACTGGTGCTCGGCTGGTGGGTGGTGCAGCCCGGCCTGGGCCGGCGTGCTCGCCAGGGGACGCTGGCGCTGCTGATCCTGTTCGGTCTGATCCTCGCGTTCGCCTATCCGCTGGCGGCGCCGATACCCGCCGTACCGATCGTGGTGTTCGTGTGGATCGAGCGCCGGCGGCGAATCGCTGCCGGCGAGGACGTGTTCCGGCTGGGAGATCTGTATCGGGACCGGCGGAGCCTGCTGTGGATCGTCCCGGTCGCGCTGCTGCTGGCCGTCCCGGTGGTCGGGGTGGCACAGAAGGTGAAGGGAGCGATCACCGTGCTCGAGCCCGGCCAGTCGCTCTGGGGCTGGGGAGGCGATCTCGGCCACTTCGTCCCCTTCAACTACTTCCTCTCGCTGCCCAACTCGGTGATCGGCATCGTCCTGATGCTGGGCGTTCTCCTGCTGGCGGTGTGGGGGTTGATGTCGGCGCCCAAGGCGCTGGCCTGGGGGCTCGGAGGCCTGCTCGTCGTCGGGATCCTGCTGGCCGTCTACTTCCGCCACCGCGCGTTCGGCTACTACTTCCACTTCAAGCTCCTGGCCTTCATCGGCCCGCTCGTGCTGCTGATCGCGGCGGTCGGGGCAGGGCGGCTCAGACGCGCCGGGCCGGCGGCGATCGCGGTACTCCTGGTGGCCAGCGTGGCCAGCTTCGTGGCCGATATCCGCGATACCGGTTACCAGCTCCCCCAGGCGACGATCCAGCTCAGCGCCTGGGCTGACTCGCTCCCCAAGAACGCCTCCATCCGCCTCGACATGTGGCCCCCGCAGCAGCTCTGGGCCGCATATTTCCTGGACTCGCGCCCGCTCTGTTCACAGCTGCCACTGCTCGACACCGACTACGCCCATGTGGCCGTGTCGCGCAAGGCGGACTACATCGTCGCCACCCTGCCCTACGGTCACCCGTCCGACGCGATCGGGCCGCCGTTGCGCACCAACCAGGGTTACCGCCTGTTCCGCGAGAACCCGGCCGTGCCAGGGCCGAGTCTGTGCACGCTGAGGCGGTATGACCGGATCTTCACGGGGCCCGGGCACAGTCCGCGATGATTGTCCAACGTTGTCCGAGATTATTGGGACAACGTTGGAATCAATGGATGCAGAACCTCCGCAGCCGAACTGACCGAAACCGCAGACGCCAGTCAGTCGCCCGGATCGCCCGGCGGCAGTGCCAGCGCGTGTGCGCTGGCCCCCTCCTCCTGCACCGGAATCGTGCCCTCCAGATTGATCAATCGATACCGGTGCTCGTCCATCACCGCGACGAACTCGGCGTGGGTGCCATGAAGCTCGCAGATGATGGCCGGACGGTGGCGCTCGATCGTCTCGCGCATGCCGTGGAGCACGGCGATCTCCGCACCCTCGACGTCGATCTTGACCAGAGTCGGCGGGGGCAGCTCGCCGCGCGCCAGCAGATCGTCGATGGCGACCAGCTCGACCTCGATCACCTGCTCGGTGTTGGGGTGCTCGCCGTAGTCCTCGAGCTTTGACCAGCTCTGATCGTCGACGACCTGAAGACGGCCACGGCCGGCGTGCGAGGAGACGGCCTTGGCGATGATCGTGATGCTGTCGATCCCGTTCAGCCTGGCGTTGGCCGCGATCGCCTCGGCGTTCTCGGGTGCCGCCTCGAAGGCATACACCTGTCCCTCCTCCAACCCGGCCAGGTGGGCCCCGAGCATCGAGAAGAACCCGAGGTTGGCGCCGATGTCATAGAAGACGCCGCCGGAACCGAGGTGACGGACCATCGCCTCCTGGACCGAGCTCTCCAGGTTTCCGAAGGCGATCGAGCCGATGTGGGCATGGGAGATCGGCAGGTAGCGCATGTCGAAGATCAGACCGCCGCTGTGGCCCTGGGGCACGCGGAGCACGCCACCCTCGAGCCACCCCAGCGCCGGGCGGAGCGCGACGGCGAGCGGATCGTGGCCGTGCATGACCCGCGCTCGCAGCTCGCGCAGGCGTGGGCTGCCCAGCCGGATCAGGCGGCGGACGAGGGCCGACCGGTTGAACCCGAGCCGGCTGACCGCGGTCCTGGCGCGACCGGCGTCACTCATGCCGCGGCCACGCTCATCACCGCGTCGCGCAGAGTGGCCGACGTGCGCTCATACGTGTAGGCATCGAGGCGGCGCTCGCCACGCGCCAGCAGCTCGCCGCGGAGCTCGGCATCGCCGACCACGATCCGCAACAGCTCGGCCACCACGTCGGGGTTGTCGTGCTCGGACAGGAGCACACCGGCATCGCCGACCACCTCGCCGATCGCCCCGACATCGCGGGCGATCACCGGAACGCGAAAGTGAAACGATTCGAGCAGCGGGATGCAGAAGCCCTCGTGCTCGGATAGGCAGAGGAAGGCGTGGGCGGCCCGGTAGTGCTCGGCCAGTCGCTCGGGCGAGATCCCGCTCTCGAAGCTCACGCCGCCCGGCGCCAGCTCCTCGGCCAGCCGTCGCAGGGCCTCGCCATACCCTGGGGATAGCGGCACGCCGACAAGGACCAGGCGCGCGCCGGGCGTCTGGCGGCGATAGCGGGCGAACGCGCGGATGACCAGGTCCTGGCGCTTGTGGGGCACGATCCGGCCGACGAACAGGATCGTCGGCGGGCCGCCCGGCGGCGGCCCCGGCGGTGGCAGGGCCGCGCGATCGAACAGGACCGGGATCACGCCGGCCTCGCGCCCGCTCAGCTCCCGCAACTCGGCCGCGTTGTATTCAGACACGCCCGCCAGGGCCCAGGCGTGGCCCGCCAGCTCGGCCAGCTGGGCGCGACCCAGCTCGCAACGCACGGCCTCGACCGGCTCGTGGGCCCAGAAGTATCGCGCCGGCGTGATGTTGTGGGAGATCAGCAAGCTACGCCGGCGGGAGTCGAACACGCGCTCCAGGCCGCGAGCATAGCCCGAGTAATGCAGCACCAGCGCCTCCCCCGGGGCCGGTTGCAGCTCGTGCAGGTGGTGGATTGACTGCCGCGGCATTCCCGGTGCGATCACCGCGGCGTAGTCCGCGCCCTCCCACCCCCAGCGGTCAAAGAGCGCGCGGCAGGCCAGCCCCTGGTTGGTCACCGCGTCGACGGGGCCCGCGGCGCACAGCACCTGACTGACTCTCATTCCGGCGGCCGGCCACCCTCGTCGCGCTGGCGAGTTGCGTGTTCGAGCGCGGCCACGCGCTCCTCGAGCCGGATCACATGAGCGGCGATCTGGGCGTTGAAGCGACTCTGTTGAGCGCTCATCTGCCCGAGGTACTGCGACAGCATCCGAATCATCAGCCGCTTGGTCGCCGTGATTGGCTTGCCGAAGCGGCGGGTCGAGTAGACCTCCGCGTGCTCGGGCTCGATGATCGCCCACTCGGCCAGCCGCCGCGCCGAGAACGATGGATCCTCGAGCTGCCAGGCCGCGTCGTCACCGGGTCCGGAGTCGCGAGCCGCCGCCTGGCGTGCGGCCTCGAGGGCCTGCTGCGGATCCTTCATCGCCTCACCTCGACGGGCGCGCCGCTGTACGTCCACGCGCCTCGCAGATCGGCGATGCCCTGGGCGTCCTCGAGGCTGGCCACGCTGAAGCTCAGCAGGCGGTCGATGCCGGGTGCGGTATCGCCCGGCTCGTGCACGCCGATGGCGATGTCGTAGTCGCCGCCCAGGAGCGTCAGCCGCGGGATCTCCAGGACGAGCCGACCGCCCCCGCCCGCGGTGGCGACGGGAGTCTCGGAGCGAAACACCGGGTGACCGGCCGCCTGGCGCACCTCGATCGCCACGGTCACATCGGGCGCACCGGCGCGAGCCTCGAGGTCGAGCGCGAGGCGGACCGCCTCGCCGGTCTCGAACACCTGACGCAGGTGTCCCTCGCCGTCGCTCAGGCTCGCCTCGACCAGCCTGACCGCGCTGTCACGCGCGCGGCGGGCGGATTCCTGCTCCTGGTCCTCGAGTCCAAGCATGCGCTGGTAGAACAGCAGACCCTCCGAGGTCGGGCCATCGAACACCACCCGCCCGCTGTCGAGGACGACCACCCTGCGGCAGGCACGCTCGATCGTGCCGGGCGCGTGGGACACGAGCACGACCGTCGTTCCCTGCTCGATCCGTGAGTGGATGTGGCGCAGGCACTTGCGTTGGAATGCCTCATCGCCGACCGCGAGCACCTCGTCGATCAACAGCACGTCGGCCTCGAGGTGGGCGGCCACGGAGAACCCGAGCCGCACCAGCATCCCCGACGAGTAGGTCTTGATCGGAGCATCGATGAAGTGGCCCAGCTCCGAGAAGGCGATGATCTCGTCGATCCGAGCCTCGACATCGGGCCGTGACATCCCGTGCAGGGCGGCGGTGAGATGGATGTTCTCGCGTCCGGTGAACTCGCGACCGAAGCCGGCGGCGAGATCGATCAGCGTCGCCACGCGCCCCCCGCAGCCGGCGAATCCCCGGTGCAGGGGGATGATCCCGGCCAGGACGCGAAGCGTGGAGGTCTTGCCCGCCCCGTTGCGACCCACGATCCCGACGGTCTCGCCGGGCGTAACGCGCAGGGAAACTCCGGCCAGCGCCTGCGTCATCGGCAGCTCGGCCCCACTGCCGCGCCCGAGGCCGGTGACCAGCTCCTTGAGCGTGCGACCTCGGTCGCCCCGCGGCGAGAACGACCGCCACGCGTCGTCGAGCACGATCTCGCCGGGAGCCAGGTTCACAGGATCACCGCCAGCTCGCCCTCGCGGCGCCGGAACACCAACGCGCCGGCGCCGATGCCCACGGCCGCGGCGGCGACCACATAGATAATCGTTGCCGGGCTGGGGGAGTGACCGTTGTAGAGCACCGTGCGCATGGCATCGATGAACGGGGCGATCGGATTCACCCAGCGCAACAGCGCCTCGAGAAGGTGGTGCGAGCTGAGCCCGGGCAGACTCGAGCTCTGGAGGCTGAACAGCACGCCCGAGATGAAGAACCAGGGCAGCAGCGCCGCGGTCAGAATCGGCTGGACATCGCGGAAGTAGGCCTGCATCGTCGCCGCGATCAGGGCCAGACCCAGCGTGAAGGCGAACAGACAGACGATCAGCGGCGCCAGCCACAGCAGGGCCAGGCTGGCGCTGTTGCGAATGGCCAGAGCCACCGGGATCAGCACGATCAGCATGGCGAAGAACGGCACGAGCTGCGTGGTCACGGCCGCGGTGGGGATCGTCTCGCGGGGGAAACGGACCTTCGAGACCAGCGACGCCTGGTCGACCAGCGAGGTCGTGGCGGCCGTGAGGCTCTGGGCGAAGAACAGCCAAACGAGCAGACCGGCGAGGATGAAGATCGGGTAGTCCGGATACTGCACGGCCTTGAGCAGCGGCCCCAGCATCACGCCGTAGACGGCCATCAGCACAAGCGGATTGATCAGGTACCACAGCACGCCGATCGCCGAGCCCTGGTACTTCTGGCGCATCTCGCGGCGCACCAGCTGCGTGAACAGATACCGGTAGCGAAGCATCTGCAGGTGGATTATCGGTCGTTCTCGGGCGAGGAGAGCAAGAGCGTGACCGGTCCGTCGTTGACCAGTTCGACCGCCATGTGCGCCCCGAACTCACCCCGCAGCGCCCCCAGGCGCTCGCAGAAGCGGTCGTACAGCGGCTCGGCCCGCCCGGGGGGCGCTGCGCCGATGTAGCTGGGCCGGTTGCCCTTGCGGGCGTCGCCGTAGAGCGTGAACTGGCTCACGCACAGGACCTCGCGCTGGCCGAGCGGCTCGTTCATGCGGCCGTCGGCGTCGGGGAACACGCGGAGGCGGCGAACCTTGTCGGCCAGCCAGTCCGCCTGACCTTCGCCGTCGTCCACGGCCACCCCGAGCAACACCAGCAGCCCAGGCCCGATCGCCGCGATCACGCGATCGTCGACCGACACCGAGGCCCGGCTCACCCGCTGGACCAGGGCGCGCATTCAGATGTCTCGCAAGTCCGCGGCGACCTGCTCGGGCGGGACGATGTTCAGGTGGACGCCGGCACCGAGCTCGAGGCCGGCGAGGTGAGTGAGTCGCGGAAGGATGTCGATCCGCCAGCAGAAGTACTCGGCGCCCTGAGGGGCGGTGCGCACCCACAGATTGAGGGGTGGCACGGCTCCGAGGCGGCGCCCGAGCCGACCCAGCGCCTCGTGCAGCATCGACGCGCCGGCGGGACCCTCTTCCTCGAAGCGCGCCCTGGGGACCCGCGGCGCCAGCAGGAGCTGAAACGGCACACGCGCTCCGTACGGCGCCATCAGCACGGTGTCGTCGTCGATGGCGACGATCCGCTGGCGTTGGCGCACCTCGTCCTGAACGAGATCGGCCAGCAGGTTGCCGCCCATCGTCCGCGTGGCGTAGGCGCGGAACCGCTCACGTTCGCGCGCCACGTCGGCGGGCACGAAGTCGAGCGCGTACAGCTGGGCGTGCGTGTGGGGAAGCGACGCGCCGGCCTCGCGGCGCTCGTTGACGATCACGTGGACGTAGGCGGCATCCGCATACGAGCGCATCCGCTCGCGCCAGACGTCCATGGCCAGCTCCACCTCGGGCACCTCGAGCTCAGCCAGCGACACGACGGGTTTGGGGGAGTTGATGATCACCTCGTGCGCCCCGAGCGCCGGTGCCGCCCAGAACAGGTCCTGGTTGGCGTGTCGCTCAGGCAGCCCGTCGGGCTCGCTGCTGAGCGCCGGATACAGGTTGGGCACGACGCGCACCGCCCAGCCGGGGCCGTTGGGCTCACCGCCCTCGGGCCGGACCGCATACAGCTCGGGCGGCGTCCGGTCTTCGTGGCCCTCCGCGAAGGGATCGGTCTGGGGATCGAGCTCGGGTGGCGGTGGCGCGGTCAGCTCGCCACCCGGACGCCCCGCGCGGGCGCCGGCGACGATCGTGCGCCTGCCGTTCAGAGGATCGATGCGGATCTCAGGCATCGCCGGCTCACAGCTGCTTCTCCATCGCGATGTGCTTGATCCCGGCCTCGGTGAATACGCGGCCGCGCGTCCGGTAGCCGGCGCGTTCGTAGAGGATCTGAGCGTAGGTCTGGGCGTGCAGGACAAGGCGACGGCCGCCGAGCGCCCGCGTCTCCTCGTCGGCCAGGCGGAGCAGGGCGGTGGCGATCCCCCGCCGGCGGGCCGAGCGCCGAACGGCCAGTCGGCTGAACTGCGCGGTCGTTCCGACCAGCAGAACCCGGCAGGTAGCCACGAGCTCGCCATCGACGACTGCCACCAGATGGATGCCCTCGTGATCGCGACCGTCGAGCTCCTCCCGCTCGGGGACGCCCTGCTCGACGCAGAAGACGTCGTGGCGCAGCTGGAGAGCCGCCTGCATCTCGCCGTCGTCGCGAACCCGGCGGATCTCGTAGGCCGCGACCCCGGTCATTGATTTCCGAGCGCGTAGCGACGGATGTCGCGCTCGAGTGCGCTCGCGCTCAGGTACGGCCCGGCGTGGTCGAAGACGATCTTGCCCTGCCGATTGATGTAGATCGTCTGCGGGAAATACGTGGCCGCCTGCAGCGTGCGGGCGATGCTCTCGTTGGGGTCGGTGTAGCTTGGATAGCTGACCGGGAAGTTCTTGAGGAAGCCGGCCGCGGATTGGTTGTGGTCCTTGCCGTTGACGCCCACGAAGGCGACCTGCCTGCCGTAGCGCACCGACGCGCGCTGGAAGGAGGGGAACTCGGTCTGGCACGGATCGCACCACGACGCCCACTTGTTGATGACGATCGGATAGCCCCGGAGGCTGGCCCGCAACGCATTGAAGGACGGCACGCCGCCGCCGATCAACTCGTTGGCCTTGGCGTGCAGCGCCGCCAGCCGCGCCGGGGATCCCTTGAAGGCGGCGTTCGTGGCCGCCTTGGACGGCGCCTCGTTGTGGGCCTGGGTTCCGCACCCCGCCAGCGCCATGATCGCGAGCAGCAACGGGGCGACGGGACGATGGACGCGCACCAGGACAGATTGCCATACGGCGTATTCCGGTTAGTCGGAACCGGATCTGCTTAAATAGGCGTTATCCTGTAGGTGACTGGCGAGGGGGCACTTGAGGGACTTACCTCGCCGTCCTCGGTTGTTGCTGAGACCGCCTGAGCCGCACACGTTCTGCCGCGGCTCGCACTTCTACACGCAAGCTTCCAATTTCCATGGGTGATTCCACCCCATTTCCGAGCCCTGGCGCGATCGCGCGTGCGGAGTTGTTCACGCGCGAACGATTCGTGTACGAGGGCGAAACATTAGAAGACGCTCTATCGCCGGGGTCGGCCAGGCGCCGGGCGCTGGACGCTGCCCTAGCCGAAGTGGACAAGGGAGCCAATCAGCCTTCGATCGAGTGGCGGCGAAGGTTCTCGCTGCTGCTCGGACTCGAGCGGCTGCTGTCCGAAGATGAACCCCACCTGGTCGACGGCACCGTCCTCTCGGCCCATCAGGTCGACGCACTGTCCGGAACCCTGACCGCACTGCTGGCCGAGGCGCAGCGCAACGGCAACGGCAACGTCGCAAGCAATGGCGGTGCCCCGCCGCTCGAGCTGGCCTCGGCAGCGATCCCGGGTGAAGAGGATTCCGATCTCGAGCTCGACGACGAGGAGCCCGAGGACGAGGAGCCCCAGGACTGGCAGTACGAGGATGACGAGGATCTGGAGCTGGTCGAACGGCCGGAGGATCCCAATGCTGATCGCCGCTTCTGGTTCGAACATGCCACCGGCGCCGGCAAGACCGTGGCCGCGCTCGGCTTCGTCGAGGCCTCGCGAACGGGCGGCATCCTGATCCTCACCCATCGGCGCAACCTCGTCGACCAGTTCCACGGCGAGCTGCGCGACCGCGGTTACCGCGAGCGCATCTCAGGCCCTCTGCTCGGCGACCACGACGCCGCCAACGGACCGGTCACGGTCGAGACCTACCAGTGGTTCGTGCGCAACGCGGGCAAGGTCTCCGACGCCTACACGATCGTCATCTGCGACGAGGCCCACACCGCCCTGGGCGAGAAGACCTCGGCCTCGATCCGCGGCTGGGCCGGCCCGATCTTCATCGGCATGACCGCCACCGGGGCGCTGATCGCCCGGCACGTCACCGACCTGTTCCCGACCCAGACCTCGCGTTTCGACCTCGCCCAGGCCGCTCGCCGCGGCGTAATCGCGCCGCTGCGCTGCATCCGCATCCCGCCGGGACCGGGGGTGCGCACGATCGCCAAGGTGCCGCTGCGCCGAGGCGAGGTGGATACCGAATTCGACCAGGAGATGCTCGCCGAGCTGCTGGACCAGACGCCGTTCAACCTGGCCGTCGCCGACCTCTACAAAACCCGCTTCAACGGCGTCCCCGGCGTCGTCTATGCCGCCGGCGTCCGCCACGCGTACAACGTCGCCCAGTCCTTCCGCGAGCTCGGCATGAAGGCCAAGGCGGTGTCGGGCGAGACGCCCAAGCGCCAGCTGGCCCGGATCCTGGCCGACTACGAGTCGGGCAAGATCGATGTGCTGGTCAACGCTCAGCTGCTCGCCGAGGGTTGGAACAGCCCGCGGGCAACGATCTGCATGCACCTGGCGCCGACCGCCTCGAAGCGGATCTACCAGCAGCGGGTCGGGCGCGTCACGCGCCGCCATCAGGGCAAGGAGGCGGGGATCGTCGTCGACTTCGTCCATCCCGCCACCAAGCACGACGACCCCGTCGTCACCCTCCACTCGTTGCTCGACCGCGACGTCTATCGCGGCGGAGCGATCGTCGTTGGCCCGGTCCGCCGCGGTCGCGGTCGCCGGGTCCGGGTCGAGCGCCGTGTGCTGCCGGTCACCCCGGATCCCGAGCGGCGCGCCGAGGTATTCGAGCGCGAGCTGTGGCGGATCGCCGTCGAGCACCTCGACTACGGTGAACAGCACGTGTGGGCCGCGCTGGCCGGCGCGCGCGTGGCCCCCAACGGCTGGCGCCGTGCCAAGGCGATGCTCCACTTCGATCGCGGCGGCGAGCTCAAGCGCCGCTTTCTGCTCACCGCCGTGCAACGCAACCGAAATTCCCAGCTGCGGCTGCGGGCGCTGCAGGAGATCGCCGCCAGCCGCGACGCCGAGGCCTTCGACACCGCAATCGACATCATGGCCGGGTGGCCGCGCGACGAGCGACGCGAGGGCGTCAAGATCATGCTCCAGGCGCTCGCCGAGCGCCGCATCGGCCGCCGCGATCAGGCCAACGCGTGGATCTGGAGAATGGCCGAGTACACCCGCGAGGTCCACGAGGAGTACGCGGTCCAGCGCTGGCCCGAGACCAAGCGCCTGCTCGGGCTACTGGTCAACTCGAGCGGGGCCGCCCACGCCCGCAACGCCCGTCGACTGGTCCATGCCGCGCGCAAGGAGGACCGGCGACTATCGGCGGCGCTGCTGGCCGCGGCGCTGGCTCACACGCCCGAGGCCGAGGAGGCGCTGCGCGGCGCTCGGACCCGGATGGCGCGCAAGCCGGCCGCACTGGCCCGCGAGCTTCTGCGCAACTTTCCCAAGGGTCGCCGCGGCAAGAACCGACGGCGGCGCAAGTCCGGCGGTGCCGATGGGCAGCCCCAGACTGCCGGAGAGTCCGTCAACGGCACGCCGATCGAGGACGAAATCGAGAAGGAGCCCGATCTCGCGGGCGCCGACGACGACGGGCGGGATGAGCCGGATGCGGAATCCGATGAAGGCGATGGCGAGTCCGACGGGGCTGGCGCCGAGCCGGACGAGGCTCCAGTGGGGTCCGAGGAGACCGAGATCGCGCCAGCCGGCCGTGACGCCGAGGCCGCTGCGTAGGATCTGCGCTCGTTTAGCGCCCCTTCAACCCGAGTAAGGAGCATCCTCGCCCATGACCAATCGAATTCGCTGCGGGATCGCGCTTGCCGCGGTGCTCGCCATCGCGGCCCCTGCCGCGGTCAGTCTTGCCGCAACCACCTCGCACGCCAAGCTCTTCCAGAACAAGAGCAGGAGCGCCACGTGCGGGATCATGATCCACGCGCCCAAGAAGCCGGCGACATGGATCCTATGTTCCGCCAACGGCGTTCCCAAGGCCAAGAAGGGCGTCGGCGACCCGTTCGTTCGGATCTCCAAGACCGGCAAGCCGCAGCTGATCCTGATCAGCCAGGCCTCGTGGGTTGCCAAGCACGCCAAGACCCTGGGCCCGGGCTCCAAGTGGTCCTCGCTCGGCGTGACCTGCAGCATCCTGTCCAAGAAGACGATCAAGTGCTCGAACAAGTCGGGCCACGGCTTCAAGACGGGCGACGGTCACTACAAGTCGTTCTGATCCAGCACTGATGAGTCAGCGGGCGAGGTGAACCTCGCCCGCATCCAGTGCCACGCGGCCGGAAACCGTGTCCAGGATCAGCCGGCCGTCCTCGTCGATGCCGGCGGCCTCGCCCTCGCCCTCACTCCAGCGGACACGGTGGCCGAACAGGGCGTCGCGCGCCCGTACACCGGCCAGGACCTCGGGCTGATCGGCCGCGATCCAGCGCCCCAGAGCGACCAGGAGCCGGCTCAGCGTCGGCTCGATCTCGCTGGGCTCCAAGCCCAGGGTGCCCGCCAGATCGCGCAAGTCGGGGGGAAATTCGTGCTCCTCGACGGCCACGTTGAGGCCGATGCCGACCACGGCCCAGCGCTCCTGCGGGCGTCCCTCGACGAGGATGCCGGACACCTTGCGCCCGCGCACGAGAACATCGTTGGGCCATTTGAGCCGCGCCTCAGGGCCGACAACCTCGGCCAGGGCGACGCCGGCGGCCAGCGGCAGCAGGCGCGGAGGCTGGCGAACGAGCAGGGAGCACAGCAGAGCCCGTCCGGGGGGAGCCACCCAGGTGCGCCCCTGCCGCCCTCGCCCCGCGGACTGCTCGGCGGCGGTGACCAGCGTGCCATGGGGAGCGCCGCGCGCGGCAAGCTCGCGGGCGCGGGCGTTGGTCGAGTCGGCGAGGCGGAGGTGGACCCTCGGCACCCCGAGGGTCATTCCGGACGGATCCGTAGCTCGGCATCGGTCGTCAGCCCGAGGCGTTTGGCGGCATTGCCGTGGCTGACGGCGATCGACAACCGGCGGTAGCCGTCTTCATAGACCAGCAGCTCCCCCGGCTCGACCTCGGCGAACGTGCGGGCGAACTGAGCCACCTGCGCCTTGCGGCCGGCGACCTGGAGGCGGACGCGCCCACCGAGCTTCACGCCGGTGCCGCGCAGCTGGTCGTGGGCTACGTTGAGCGCCACGTTGCCGAAGTGATCGACGTACAGCACGTGGACGACCAGCGCCCGCTTCTGCCGGCGCGGCTTGGGCAGCTCGAGCTCGACGAGGGCGGCCGGATCGCAGGGCTCTCCCGCATCGACCAGCGGGGTTCCGGCCGCGATGTGCGCGGCCACCGGAGCGAAGATGTCCCGTCCGTGGAAGGTGGCGGCCACGGGCTCCAGGCGCAGCGGAGACGTGGCGATCTCGACCGCTTCGACGATGCCTCCGCAGCTGGCCGCGGCGAGCGCGAGTAGTCCGTTGTCGGGGCCGACGAGGACACGGTCGTCAGCCAGACGCAGGGCGACGGCCCGACGCCGAGCCCCCACGTCGGGATCGACCACGGCCACGTGCACGCCAGCCGGCATATAGGGGAGCGCGCCGCTGAGGATCAGCGCGCCGCCGCGAATGTCGTGGCGCTCGATCCCATGCGTGATGTCGATCACCCGCGCCTCCGGGCAAATTGCCGCGATCACCCCGTGGCACACACCGACGAAGTCGTCCTGGAGACCGTAGTCCGATAGGAAGGTGATCACCGGGGCACGCATCGATCGCTCCCCGACCTTAACGACCTGGCCGCTTCAGCGATCCGTCGCTGCCAGCGAGGCGACGATCGCCTGCGTCCGGGTCCGCACACCCAGCCGGTTGTAGATCGCCTCGAAGTGCTTCTCGACCGTACGCGGGCTGAGGCACAGCTGATCGGCGATCTCGGCCGTGTTGAGGCCGCGAATCGCGAGTGCCTGAACCTCGGCCTGGCGCTTGGTCAAGCCGATCCGGCGCAGCGCTTGCCTATCGCACGCGGGCGTGGCCGCGATGTAGAGGGCGTCGAGCGCGGCCGATGGCCGGGAGGCGCATGCCGATCTGGTACTCGAGTGAGATCTGCTGGTAGACGGCCAGGTAGAGGTCCGTGCGGTGCAGCTCCCGGCGGCTGATGTAGTCCGACAGGCGCATGACGCGGTCCTCTCCGTTGCGTGCGCGAACGAGGATCGGGTTCTGGTGACCGAAGGCGGCCAGCATCTCAGGGCCGCCCTCGAACACCGTGTCGGCCGGATCGGCCACCACCGTCGCGCGGCCCGAGTCGAGGTCGATGGCGTTGTAGCCGGAGTGATCGCAGGGGACCAGCTCTCGCAGCATCCGCGCCGCGCGCTGTGGGAACTCGCCGAGCTCGCGCAGTTCGGAGAGCTCACCGGCGACGCGCAACGCACGCCGCAGCTGGTTGGTCGACAGTTCAGCGTTCACGCTGGCCCCGGAGAGCGATTTTACGCCCGTCCGACTCGCGCGAGCTAGATATCTACCCCCTACGACCCGCTCGGCAGCGGGAAGGTGGGGTCGAGCGAAGCCGTGTAGCGCAGGGGCTTCTTGAGGGTGCAGTGCCCCCCGCGAGCACTGAATTCCCCGGTGATCGAACTCGGGCTCTGCACCTTGCCCGTGAGCGACAGATGCAGCGTGACGGGCCTCTCGGTGCTGCCGAGGACCGGGCGCCGACGCGCCGTCCACTCCACCGAGAAACTGTAGGACCCGTTCGTCAGCTTGAGCTTCGCGCCCGGGAAGCCGAACTGCACCGAGGCAAACCTGTAGCTCGGCTTGAGCGGCGCTTTGGCACAGCGAAGCGTGCCACTGCCGCCCTCGGGGCCGTGGTGGTAGATCGCCGGCCCGCCGTTCAGCTTGCTGGGATTGTTCGCAGCGGTGACGAGGAAGATGTCGAGCGTTTTCGACTTGTGCTGGTGGAAGTTGTCGTAGGCGCTTGCTGCGTGCAGCTGCGGTGCCGCCGCCAGCGCGACTCCGGCTATCGCCGACACGACGGCTGTGGCCCCGATTGCCCCGGTGATCAAACGCTTCCCCTTGATCATCTTTGAGCAAAGCTACTTGTGGGGCTCGGACCTCACAAGGGTGAAACTACGTAGTCCTAACGCGCACCGAA
>CAWCNP010000006.1:0-387652 GCA_963796885.1 uncultured Solirubrobacterales bacterium | reverse complement strand
GCAACTGGCGCTCGAGGCGTCCTAGGCGGTGTCCGTGGGTTAGCGGCTCGGCGGGCGCGCACCCGTTGATTCCAACGTTGTCCTAGATTATTTAGGACATCGTTGGACTCGAGTGGCGGGACCGCCTAGAAGGCACCCTCCAGGTGCTCGAGCGCGACGAGCTCGCCGGCCGGATTGAACGTCACACCGATCGCATCGAAGCGCAGCACATCGGCGTAGGGGCGGTCGGGCTGCTCGATCAGCCACTGGCCGGCCATCTTGCGGACCTGGGCACGCTTGGCGCGATTGACGGCATCGAACGGATTGCCCGTCCCCGGCCGCAGGCGCCGCGTCTTGACCTCACAGAAGGCCAGCGTCCGGCCGTCGAACGCGACGATGTCGAGCTCGCCCCACTTGGTGCGGTAGTTGCGCTGGAGGATCTCGTAGCCGCACCGGGCAAGATGGTCGGCCGCCAACTGCTCTCCGCGTCGGCCGAGGCGATGGCGCAGGTCATCCGACATCGACCGAGACGCTACGCCGAAATGTCTGACCTGTGGGTTGCGGATTGTGCCGATTTGCAGCAAGGAAGCGGGCTCGAATTGCGCACAATTGGCACACGGCGTCACCCACACGGCACCCGATCGTGCCTAGCGTTGGGTCATGCTCGCTCGTGTCGCCACGTTTGCCATCGACGGGGTCGATCCGCGCCAGGTGTGGGTCGAGGTCGACATCCGCTCCGGGTTGCCGACCTTCACGATCGTCGGACTCGGTGACGCTGCGGTGCGCGAATCGCGCGACCGCGTCCGCTCGGCCATTCAGAACTCGGGCTTCGAGTTTCCGCAGACCCGGATCACCGCCAACCTGGCGCCGGCCTTCCTGCGCAAGGTCGGGCCGGGGTTCGACGCCGCGCTGGCCTTGGCCGTGCTCGCCGCCAGCGGCCAGATACCTCGCGAGGCCCTGCGCTCATGGGCCGTGTTCGGGGAGCTGTCGCTCGGCGGCGAGCTGCGCGATTCACCCGGTGCGCTGGCCGTCGCCGAAGGTGCGAGCCGGGCGGGCCTGCGCCACCTGATCGTCCCCCGGGAGCGCGCCCGGGAGGCGGCGCTGGTGGACTCGCTGCGGGTCGCCGCCGTCTCGACCCTGGCCGCGGCCGCCGACGTGCTGCGCGGCGGGGCCATCCCGGCGCTCCCGCCGCCGCTCCTGCCGTCCGCCCAAGACGGGACCGAACCCGATCTCGCCGACGTACGGGGCCACGCCGCGCCGCTGCTCGCGCTCCAGATCGCCGCCGCCGGCGGCCACAACCTGCTGTTCGAGGGTCCGCCCGGCACGGGCAAGACGATGCTCGCCAGGCGGATCCCCTCGATTCTGCCCGTGATGTCGCGGACCGAGGCGATCGAGGTCACGCGCATCCACAGCGTGGCCGGGATCCACGCCGACGGGATGATCACCCGGCGGCCGTTTCGGGCTCCGCATCACACGATCTCGCCGGCCGGGCTCGTCGGCGGCGGCGCCCCGCCCCGACCCGGCGAGGCGACGCTGGCCAACCACGGCGTCCTGTTCCTCGACGAGCTGTCCGAGTTTCAGCGCTCGAGCCTCGAGGCGCTGCGCCAGCCGCTCGAGGATGGCTCGGTCACGATCGTCCGCGGCCAGCGGGCGCTGGTCTTCCCGACGCGGTTCATGCTGGTGGCAGCCACCAACCCGTGCCCGTGTGGCTTCGCCGGCATGGAGGACAAGTGCTCCTGCGGCGAGGCGGACATGCGACGCCACCGGCGGCGATTGAGCGGGCCGCTGCTTGACCGGATGGATCTCCTGGTCACCGTCGGGCGCCCGGCTGAGCACGAGCTGCGCGCTCCCCCGGCGATCGATTCCGCCACCGCGCGCACGCTTGTGGCTGGGGCCCGCGAGCGCCAGCGCCACCGGCTGGCCGGTGCGGCCCGGTGCAACGGCGAGATGGACGGTCGTCTCGTGCGCCGGCACGTTCGACTCGAGCCCGACGCCGAGGATGCCCTCGGGCGCGCGTACTCGATCGGAGCGCTGACCGCGCGCGGGCGCCACCGCGTGCTCCGCGTGGCGCGAACGATCGCCGACCTCAAGGGACACGACCCGGTGCGCCTGAACGACGTGCTGACCGCGCTCAGCCTGCGGCAGCGAGGCTCGGCCGAGCACGCGCTGGCGGCATGACTGTCCAGCCCGTGCAGCGAGCCTGTGACGACTGCCTGGCACGCGCGTGGCTGCTCTCGCGCCTGGCTGGCCATCTCGAGGTGGTGCGCGCCAACGTCGACGCTGTGCTGTGCCTCGAAGACGAGGAGCTGATCGAGGCTGTGGCCGGCCGGCAGGCAAAGGCGGTGGACCGCGAGATGATGTGCTTCGACGCCTCCGCGGCGCGCGAACGATGCGAGCGCACGGGCATGGAGACGATCTGCCGCTGCCGGCCGGATTACCCGCGTCGACTGCACGATTTGGACAGCGCGCCGGCCGTGCTGCACGTGGCCGGTGGGCTCGAGCACTTCCTCGAGCTGGCCGCCGGCGATCCCGTGGCCATCGTCGGCTCCCGAAGGGCCTCGCGCTACGGCCTCGAGGTGGCTCACTCCCTAGGGCGAGGGCTCGGCGCCGCTTCGGTGAGCGTCGTCAGCGGCCTGGCGTTCGGGGTCGATTCCGCTGCCCACAGCGGCGCGCTGGACGGCGGCGGGGCGAGCATCGCCGTGTTGCCGGGCGCGGCCGACCGCCCGTACCCGACGTGCAAGCGAAGTCTGTACCGGCGCCTCTGCGCCACCGGGGTGGCCGTGTCCGAGCTCCCGCCCGGAACCGACGTGTGGCGGTGGATGTTCCCGGCCCGCAATCGTGTGATCGCGGCGCTCGCCGCGCTGACCGTTGTCGTCGAGGCCGGTGAGCAGTCGGGAGCGCTTCTGACCGCCGCCATCGCCCGTCGCATGGGGCACGCCGTGGGGGCCGTGCCGGGTCGCGTGACGGCGCCGCTCGCCACCGGGCCCCATCGGCTGTTGGCCACGGGTGCGATCCTGATTCGCGACGCCCAGGACGCGCTCGACGCCGTGTTCGGCGCAGGGGTGCGCACCGCTGTCGACCCTCGACCTGCGCTCGGCGGCGTCCAACGCGAGCTGTTGCACGCGATCGCGAGCGTTGATGACACGGCGCTGGCGCTGGCGCGGGCGGGGCTGACGGTCGAGGACGGTCTGGCCATGCTGGCCAGCCTCGAACTCGGTGGCTACGTCCGCCGGGAACCGGGAGGGAGGTGGGCGGTCATGCCCTGAGTAAGCTCGCCCCGGTGAGCACTTCGCGGACTCCCTGCGCGCTGTCGATCGCCGGTTCGGACTCGGGCGGCGGGGCGGGGATCCAGGCCGACCTCAAGGCGTTCGCAGCGTGCGGCGTGCACGGGATGACGGCGATCACCGCGATCACGGCCCAGAACACCACCGGGGTGAGCGCGATCCATCAGATCCCGCCGGACATCATCATCGAGCAGGTCCGCGCGGTCCATACGGATATCGGCGTCGACGCGGTGAAGATCGGGATGCTGGGGACGACGGCAACGATCCAGGCCGTGGCCCGCGCACTCGACGAACTGGCGCCCGGCACTCCGGTGGTCATCGATCCGGTGATGGTGTCGGAGTCCGGGGCCCAGCTGCTCGAGCCGGCCGCTCGTGCGGCGCTGGTCGAGCTGTTGCTGCCGCGGGCGACGGTCGCGACCCCGAACGTCCCGGAGGCGCTGGCGCTGGTGGGTCAGGAGGGCGCCGCCGCGGCCCACGACATCGCCACCCTCGCCCGGGCAGTCCGCCACCTTGGCCCCGAGGTCGTCGTGGTCACCGGCGGCCACCGCGAGCAGGCCGTGGACGTGTTCTTCGACGGAAGCGAGCTGGTCGAGATCCCCGGCGTGCGCCATCCGGATGGCGCTGCCCACGGCTCGGGCTGCACGCACTCATCGGTGCTGGCCGCCCGTCTGGCCCTGGGCGATCGACCGCTGCAGGCGGCACGGGTCGCCAAACAGATGGCCTCGGATGCGGTCGCCAACGGTCTGGTCGACGTCGGGCGCGGACCCGGGCCGGTGAATGTCCTCGGCCTCGGGCGTTAGACACTCCGTGCCTGAGTAGACGCTCCTCGGCCTGGGGCGTTAGACACTCTTCTGCAAGCACCGGGTCGGGAGCTCAGGCGGCTTTTGACATAATCCCGGGCGTGCGCTTTCTGCGGATGAAACCAGGACATGGGGAGGTCTTGATTGCCGAGGGCGACGTCGAGCTGGCCGAGGATGAGGAGCGGCTGGTGGAGGAATTCCGACGGCAGTTGGATGCCGGAATGTGGGCCGCGGTACCGACGGTCGGGGAGGCCGGCAGGCGCGAGTCCCGGATGGTCAGGAGCTTTGAGGACGTCCCACGAGACGCTGACCGCGTGATTTTCTTCCCGCGGGCAGCAGGCGGCCGGTAGGTCGTCTGGCGGTGCGGTGCTGCTTGCCCTCGCAGCGACCGCGCTCGTAGCCCTGGCGCTGATCTCCGAGCTCGTCGTGCCGATGGTCGAGGAGCGGTGGGAGCGTCATCGGGCCCGGCGCCAGCGGACGCCGGTCACGCCATATGACCCCGGACGCGAGCGGCGGGCTGAGCAGAAGGCGCGGACGCTGCTGCAGTCGTGCGTGAACGAAGAGGAATGGTCGATGTACCGTGACCTCGGCTTCATCCGCGTGTGGGGCGCGCAGGCCAATGTCCCCGATGACCTCGCCGGCGACAGCGGTGCACCGTACGCCTACCTGATCTACCCCCATCGCCCGATCATCGCCTACGTGCCTCAGACGCGCCGCCTGCTCAGCGAATACTGCGTCGCCTTCCCCGACGACACGCGTCCCTACGGCAGCGCCCGGCTGCCCGACTCGGACGACGTGCTGGCCAAGTGGATGGCGCTGACCGGCGACGAGCGCCGCCTGATCTCGACCGCGAACATGCACCTCCCGGGCCGGCAGCTCGACCCCACGCAGGTCAAGCGCGACCTCTGGCGTCTGTCGCAGTGGGAGCGGGCGCGAATGCGAGCGGCCGCCAACTCGCCCTCAGAGCGCATCGACACCGCGGGCTGACGCCGGACGGGCTCTCTCCCGGCCCTCGCTGCCGGGACAGTCAGCGCCGCGACGACCCAAGGGCCGAGCCTGTCCATGCGGCGTCAACCACGACCCGCGTCAACCACCACCCCCTCCGCACATAACCCCATTCGATCTCGAGCATCGCAGCCGCGCCCCTGACCGACGGCCCCAGCCGCGCCGCCGCGGGCCTACCTGAAGGGCATCGGCTATGACGACGAAGCCCTGAGCAAGCCGATCATCGGGGTGGCCAACACGTGGATCGAGACGATGCCGTGCAACTTCCACCTCCGGGCGCTGGCCGCTCACCCGCGACGCCCTCGAGAATGCGATCGCCGCGGTCGCCTGCAGCGGCGGCTCGACCAATGGTGTGCTGCATCTGCTGGCGGTGGCCACCGAGATGGGCGTCGAGCTGTCGATCGACGACTTCGACCGGATCAGCGAGCGCACGCCGCTGCTGTGCGACGTCAAGCCGGGCGGACAGTTCGTGGCCCCCTGCGTGTACGAGGCGGGCGGCGTCCCGCTCGTGCTCAGACGACTCAAGGCCGCGGGGCTGCTCCACGAGAACGCGCAGACCGTCACCCGCCGTACGGTGGGCGAGCACGCCGATGCGGCGACGCAAACCGAGGGACAACGCGTCGTGCGGCCCCTGGACGAGCCGCTCAGCCCCACGGGCGGGCTGGCCATCCTGCGCGGCAACCTCGCGCCCGAGGGCTGTGTGGTCAAGCTGGCCGGGTATGAGCGCCGCCGAGGGCGCCGTCACACGCTGAGCGCCCCGGGGCGTGCAGCCCTGGAAGAATCGCCCGCCATGGATCATCCCGATGACGCGGGCCGGACGGTCGAGCTCGCCATCAGCGACGTTTACGGCCGGCTGCCGCTTGGCCCCGAGCCCGAGCTGCGCGACCAGCTCCCCGGGCTCGAGTCCGAGCGCCGCATCGATGACTGGGGGCGTTCGGAGCGGGTCGACGCCTTCGCCGATCGCACGGTCTTCGGCTTCCTTTACCACTACTGGTTCAGGGTGGAGCTCGAGGGCATCGAGAACGTCCCGGCCGAAGGCGGCGCCCTGCTGCTGGCCAATCGGTCCGGAGGGGCGCTTTCCGACGGCGCGATGATCGCCAAGGCAGTGCGGGACGAGCATCCGCGCGCTCGGCCGGTTCACGTCGTCGCCGAGGCGGGCATCAGGCGCGTCCCCGGCCTGGGCATGCTGGCCACGAAGGTCGGGGTGGTCGCCGCGCACCCCGCCAACCTCCAGCGTCTGCTGTTTGACGAGCGCGAGCTCGTGCTGGCATTTCCGGAACGCCTCGACGGCGCCGCCAGGCCATTCCGGCGTCGCTACCAGCTCCGCGAGTTCGCCCCCGGTTGGACGGCGATGGCAGCGCGAGCCCGCGTGCCGATTGTCCCCGTCGCCGTCGTCGGCGGCGAGGAGGCGGCACCGCTGAGCGCCGCGCTGAGGCGGCTACCGATCAACGCGACACCTCCACTGCCGGCCAAGTTCAAGCTTCGATTCCTCGGAGCGGTGGCGCCCGACAAGGGCCTCGACGGGGTTGACGAGTCGATCCGGGCGCTGATTCAGGAGAACCTGCTCGAGATGGTGGCGGCGCGTCGCAGCGTGTGGCTAGGGTGAGGGATGGACGCGACGGTGGCCAGCCGAGTCCTCATCACCGGCGTTTCCTCGTGGTTGGGCGGGCGGCTCGCCCAGGCGCTGGAGCCGGACAGGCGGATTGACGCGATCGTCGGGGTCGACACCGAGGACCCGTCGCACGAGTTCGCCCGCGTCGAATTCGTGCGCGTCCCCATGGCGGCCATGCAGCTGCGCCGGATCATCGAGGCGGTGGGGATCGACACGGTGATCGACACGCGTCTCGTCGCCGATCCTCTGCTTGCCTCGGCTCGCCGGGCGCGCGAGGTCAACCTGCACGACACCGCGGAGCTGCTCGAGGCATGCCGGGCCGATCCGGTGCGCAGATTGGTCTTCAAGTCCTCGGCTCACTACTACGGATCCGCTGCCGACGATCCGTCGTTCTTCGGTGAGGAGATGTCGGGTGCCCGGGCGGGGCGCACGGCGATCGAGCTCGAGGTCGCCTTGGCGGAGCAGGCCGTGGGCGAGTTCGCGGCCAGCATGCCGGGCGTGACGGTCACGATCATGCGGGTGACCGATGTTCTCGTTGGGGAGTCGGGTGGATCGCTTCTCGCCTTGCTCGGCCTGCCGGCCGTGACCTCGGTGCTCGGCTTCGACCCTCGGATGCAGTTCGTCCATGGGGACGATGTCGTGGGCGCGCTGCGCCATGCCCTGGAGCGCACGCTCCCGGGCCCGTACAACGTGGCTGCGGACGGTGTCCTGCCCCTGTCGGAGGTCGCCGCGCTGATGGGCAAGCCTCTGCTGCCGGTGCTGCCGCCGTGGGGGCTGGGCTTCGCGGCGGCGCAGCTGCGCCGGCTCGGCCTTCGCGTTCCGGTCGAGATGGTCCACCAGCTTCGCTACGGACGCGGCCTGGACAACCGACGCCTGAAGCTCGCGGGCTACGAGTATCGCTACACGAGCCGCGAGGCGGTGATCAAGCTGCGCGCCCACCAGCGACTGCGCCCGCTTCTGGGCCGGGGCGAGAGCACGTATCGCTACGAGCCCGCGGTTGAGGAGTTCCTGCGTTGGAGCCCGAGCGTGCAGGCGGAGCGCTCGCGGAGCCGCGGTGCCGAAGACCCGGGAAATGACCGCCACGATGGCGGCGGATACGACGATCTCGCCGAGGGCGAGCTGGTCGAGATCATCCCGTCACTCGACCTCGAGGCGCTGGAACGCTTACACGCCTACGAGGCCGCCCACCGGGCGCGCCAACAGGTCATCTTGGCGTTGGAGCAAAATCTGGCTAGGCTTAAGCAGGGGTCTGCAACGGGGCAGGAGCCGGGAGGTTGAGCAAGAAGAACCCGATGCAAACCTTTCGCTTCACGAAACGCACAAATGGTATTGCCGTCAATGCCGGTAGCATTTCCGACCTAGGAGACTCTTAGTGGCGCGCGCTTCATATCTACGACCTCCAGCTACGGTTGAGCGTCCGGGCCGCCGGACGCCTCCGCCGCCGCCTGTTTCGAGCCGCCGGCCGCGCCGCGGCCGTGTCGTGCTGGGCGGACTGGTCCTGCTTGTGCTGGTGCTGGGGGGCGCTGCGCTCTTCCTTCTTACCACGGGCAACGCGAGCCTAAGCACGGATTCCACCGCGCTCGCGCGCGTCGACATGCCATTCCAGGGCGGAACGATCGAGAGCGTGATCGTCACAACCGGGCCCCACGCCCGGCGCGTGCCCATTTATCTCAAGGGCGATCAGATCTGGCCGCGCGGGCTGTTGCGGGCCAATCAGAAGGTGACGATCGACGTCGTCGTCAAGCGACCCGGTTGGTCAGCCTGGCTGAACGGCAAGACCCAGAAGCTGCACATGACGATGGTCACCCCGGTGGCCAGCCTGAAGCAGCACTACCTGACGCTGAAGGCCGGCGAACCGGTAACGCTCAAGTTCAAGGCGCCGGTCCTCACATTCTCCTACGGCGAGCCCGGAAACCTCGTTCGACGCGTTCTCCATAACCCGCTATCGGTGATCAAGCTGAAGCGCCTGGCGCCGGCGGGCACGGCGCTGGTGGCAGCGGCGCCGCGCGCCTGGGAGACCTCGAAGCCCGCAGTGATCAGCTGGTTCCCGGCCGGCTCGTCGACCGCGTCCGCGGTCTCGAGCCCGGCTCCGGGTACCTCGATCCTGCCCACCTCGAAGATCACGCTGACCTTCTCCAAGACCGTCGAGGAGGCTTTGGGTAGCCACCGGCCGCCGGTCGAGCCGACCACCTCGGGCACATGGCACACGATCAACAGTCACACGATCCAGTTCCAGCCCACTGGCTACGGATACGGCCTCGGCGCCCACGTCTCGATCGGCCTGCCAAGTAGCGTGCGGCTGATCGGAGGCCAGAGCGGCACCTCCTCGGTCAGCGCCAGCTACACCGTCCCCGGTGGCTCTCCGCTGCGGCTGCAGCAGTTACTCGCGCAGCTCGCCTACCTACCGCTCAACTTCCACACCAAGCACGCCGTCGGGTCGGATGCCCAGGCACAGCTGAACGCTGCGGCCAAGCCGCCCAAGGGCACCTTCCACTGGCGCTGGTCCAACGTGCCGTCGGGGCTGCGGAATGAGTGGAAGCCCGGCGCCAACGGCCCGATGACCCAGGGCGCGTTGATGGCCTTCGAGAACGACCACGGTCTGACCCTGACCACCGCCGGCGAGGCCGTCGCCCCCAGTGTGTGGCAGGCTCTGTTCACCGCCGCGGCCGAGGGCAAGTCCTCGAAGTTCGGCTACACGTACGTCAACGTGAACAAGGAGGCCAGCCCCGAGACGCTGACGCTGTGGCACAGCGGCAAGACGGTCATGACAGCGCCGGTCAACACAGGAATCCCGGGGGCGCCGACCGCCTCGGGCACGTTCCCGGTGTTCGAGCACGTGCCGGTGACGACGATGAGCGGCACCAACCCCGACGGCAGCACGTACAGCGACCCCGGTATTCAGTGGGTGAGCTACTTCAACGGCGGCGACGCCCTGCATGCGTTCAGCCGCGCGCAGTACGGCTTCCCCCAGAGCCTCGGATGCGTCGAGATGGACACGAGCGACGCCGGCCACGTTTACCCGTACACACCGATCGGGACGCTGGTCAACGTCGAGTAGGTGTGCCACGGGTCGTCGTCGCGGTAGCGCCGACGATCGCCATCATGGTGGGGGCGGACGCTGGCCGGTGGCGAGCCGGCGCGGACTTGTCGTCGATGCGGGTCGCACGGCTGCATCCGCATGGCGATCCCGGACCCCGCTCGGTACCCCGGTATACATCGCGTGAAGGGTGGCGCGCTTCGGCGCCGAATAGCGGATCGCGATGCCGACCGCGACCGAGAGCGTGCAGCTGAGCGAAGCCTGGAGCGGCGCGCTGGTTGCCTTGGACAGTGACCTGCGTCGCCGCGCCGTGGCGGCCAAGACGCGCCGGGCCTACGGGATCGACGCGGGCCAGTTCGCTGTCTGGGCAAGCGCAGCCCGGCTCGAGCCGGCGTCGGTCGAGGTCCGCGCGTTGCGCCGGTACGCGGCGAGCCTGTCCGAGCGCGGCCAGGCTCCGACCACGGTGGCGCGCAAGCTGGCCGCCCTGCGCGCACTGTTCCGCGTGCTGATGGAACAGGAGACGCGGGGTGACAACCCGGCCGACCTGCTCAGCGCGCCCAAGCGCGCCCAGCGCCTGCCGCGCGTGCTCAAGGCCTCGGAAGTCGCCCTCCTGCTCGACCGCATTCCGGCCACGACCCCGCTCGAGCTGCGCGATCGCGCTCTGTTCGAGCTCGCCTACGGCTCGGGCCTGCGCGCGGAGGAGCTCGTCTCCCTCGAACTCGAGTCGATCGACTTCGACGCCGAGACGGTGCGAGTGGAGGGGAAGGGCGGCAAGACTCGCATCGTTCCGGCCGGCGAGTACGCGCTGCGTGAGCTCGAGCGCTACCTCGCGCGTGGCCGGCCGGCGCTGACCGCGGGCCATCCGGAGCGCGCGTTGTTCCTGTCAAAGTCGGGCCGCCGGCTCGGGACCTCCGACGTCCGGCGGCGGCTGCGCACGTGGGCGCGCCAGGCCGCGGCGCAGTCACCGGCGCTCGTCGATGCGCACCCCCATGCGCTGCGGCACTCGTTCGCCACCCATCTGCTCGAGGGCGGCGCCGATTTGCGCGCGATCCAGGAGCTCCTTGGCCATGCAACCATCTCGACAACGCAGGTCTACACTCGGGTAGAGTCGGCGCGGCTCAGATCAGCCTACGCCCGCGCCCATCCACGCGCGTAACCACTCGGGGGTCTGGAAACTGGAAACGAACGTCAAAGCGATCGAGCTTCAAGATCTGTGGAGGCGGTACAAGACCTCCGGTGACGAGCGCGCGCGCGAACGGCTGGTCGTCGCGTACTCACCGCTGGTCAAGTACGTCGCCGGGCGGATGGGCTCGGGTCTCCCCGCCCACGTCGAGGAGGCCGACCTCATCTCCTACGGACTCGGTGGTCTGATCTCCGCAATTGAACGCTTCGATCTCACGAGAGAGATCAAGTTCGAGACCTACGCGATCACGCGGATCCGCGGCGCGATCATCGACGAGCTGCGCACGCTCGACTGGGTGCCGCGGTCGGTGCGCGCCCGCGCGCGCGAGTTCGAGCGTGTGAACATGAAGCTCGAGGCGCGCCTGCAGCGGGCCCCCACCGACGAGGAGATGTCGGGCGAGCTCGGCATCACTATCGAGGAGTTCCAGGACGCGCTACTGCAGATCTCCAACTCGACGATCGTCGCCCTCGACGAGCTGTGGAACGTGTCGGACTCGACCGGCGATCAGGTCTCGCTGCTCGACACCCTCCCCGATCGTGGGGCGCCCGACCCGCAGATGCTGGTCGACCAGTCCGAGCTGCGCGACCGCATCGCCGACGCGATCGCCGCGCTGCCCGAGCGCGAGAAGCTGGTCGTCGCGCTGTACTACTACGAGAACCTGACGCTGCGCGAGATCGGCGAGGTGCTCGGCGTGACCGAATCGCGCGTGTCGCAGCTGCACACGAAGGCCGTGCTGAGGCTGCGGTCCAAGCTCGCCGGCGAGATGGATTAGGCGAACGCCGCCCGAAGTCGGATGCGGTCACGCGACCTTCGATAAGGTCGCTGTTTCGGCGTTCAAGAGAGAGGAGATCGGCATGCACAAGCCCGCGGATCGCATCCGCAACGTGGCGCTCGTCGGCCATCGCGGAAGTGGTAAGACCTCGCTGCACGAGGCCCTCCTGTTCGGAGCCGGTTCGATCAATCGGCTCGGGTCTGTCGTCGACGGCACGACCGTGTCGGACACCGACCCCGACGAGAAGTCGCGCCAGATGTCGATCTCGGCTGCGCTGTCGTCGTTCGAGTGGCAGGAGCGCAAGGTCAACCTCATCGACACGCCCGGTGACTCGAGCTTCATCGCCGACGCGCTCGGCGCGCTGCGCGTCTGCGAGTCGGCCATCTTCGTCATCAACGCCGTCATGGGCGTCGAGGTCCACGCCACCCGCCTGTGGCAGCGCGCCGCCGAGCTCGACTTGGCGCGGCTGGTGTTCGTCAACATGCTCGACCGCGAGCGCGCCGACTTCTTCCGCACGCTCGATTCGCTGAAGTCCTCGTTCGGACCGCACGTTGTGGCCACCGAGATCCCGATCGGTTTCGAGCACGAGGTGTCCGGCGTCATCGACCTGGTCGACATGAAGGGCTACCGCTACTCGGGGGCCGGGGGCGACAACTGCGAGGAGATCGCGATCCCCGACGACCTTCAGGACCAGGCTCAGGAGTACCGCGAGAAGCTGATGGACGAGGTGTCGGAGTCCTCGGACGCGCTGATGGAGCGCTACCTCGAAGGCGAGGAGATCACCCACGAGGAGATCGTCACCGCACTGAAGGACGGCACCAACCACGGCGCTCTATTCCCGGTCACCTGCGGGATCGCCGCCCGCAACCTCGGCACCAACCGACTGCTCGACGCGATCGTCGAGGATCTCCCCTCACCGGTCAAGCACGGCGGCCTCGAGGTCGGCGAGGTGACGCTCGAGCCGGTCGAGGACAAGGAGCTGTTCGCCTACGTGTTCAAGACCCGGGCCGATCCGTTCGCCGGCCGGATCAACATATTCCGTGTCTACCAGGGTGTCCTCAAGCAGGATTCCCAGGTCCTCAACACGCGTACCCACAGCAAGGAGCGGATCGGTCAGCTCGTCACCTTCGAGGGCGGGAGCACGGGCCACACGACCGAGTTTGGACCGGGCGACATCGGCGCGGTGGCCAAGCTCAAGGAGACCAAGGCCGGCGACTGGCTCGCCGCGCGTGATGAGCCGATCGAGATGCCGAGCATCAAGCTGCCGGCTCCGGTCATGGCCTTCGCGGTCGAGCCCAAGAGCAAGGGCGACGAGGACAAGGTGTTCACTGCCCTGCGCCGCCTCCAGGAGGAGGACCCGACGATCGACCTGCACCGCGACCCGCAGACGGGCGAGCAGATCGTGGCCGGGCTCTCGCAGGTCCACGTCGAGGTGATCGTTGAGCGACTGAAGTCGCGCTTCGGTGCTGAGGTCAACCTCAAGCCGCCGCGGGTGCCCTACCAGGAGACGATCCGCAAGCCGGCCAAGGCCCACGGGCGCCACAAGAAGCAGACGGGCGGCCGCGGCCAGTTCGGCGACGCCCACATCGAGATCGAGCCGCTCGAGGCGGGCGCGGGCTTCGTGTTCGACAATGCCATCAAGGGCGGCGTGATCCCCTCGGGGTTCATTCCCGCCGTGGAGAAGGGCGTGCTCGAGGCCATGCAGGAGGGCGTCGTCGCCGGCTATCCGGTCAAGGACGTCAAGGTGCGGCTCTACGACGGCTCCTACCACACCGTCGACTCCTCGGAGATGGCGTTCAAGGTCGCCGGCTCGCTGGCCATGAAGCAGGCCCTCGAGCAGGCCAGCCCGGTGCTGCTCGAGCCGATCATGCTGGTCACGGTCAGCGTGCCGGAGGATGCGGTCGGCGATGTGATCGGCGATCTGAACTCACGACGCGGGCGCCCGCTGGGCATGGAGCCCGCCGGCGGTGGCATGACCGAGGTCAAGGCCGAGGTGCCGATGGCCGAGATGCTGTCCTACGCGCCTGACCTGCGATCGATCACCGGCGGCCAGGGCGAGTTCACGATGGAGTTCCTGCGCTACGAGGAGGTCCCGGGTCACCTTGCCTCAAAGGTCGTCGAGGAGGCGCGGGCCGAGAAGGAAGCTGTGAAGGCGTAAGCGGTCTTGCGGCCCGGTCGGGCTTCCGTTGGTAGGCTCGAAAATGTGAAGACGCGGGATATCCGCACGTCGGACCCCCATACCGTGTGCGACGTGTGTGGAAGGACCCTGCTGCGGGGCGAGCGATCGGAGATCTACCTCCACGGCGGCGAGCGGCGGTCGGTCTGCGAGCTGTGCAAATCGCGGGCCCTGCACGAGGGGTGGATCCGCGAGGGGACGGTTCCGGACTACAACGACGGCGGCGCCCGTTCGGAGCGCCGGCGGTCGCTGCTGGGCCGACTGCGGGCGCGTCGCGAGGCTGCGGCCGCGCTCGATCGTGACTATCCCCCTGACGAGGACGAGTTCGACGAGGGGCCCGAACCTGAACCTGAACCCGAGCCCGCCCCAACCCGGCGGCAGCGCCGGGCGCCGCGACCGGTGCCGGCGGCCCGCCAGCGCGAACGCGTGCGCGAGCCACGTCACGTGCGCGCGGTCCCGACCAGCCCCGAGCAGCGGACAGCTGCCGCCGTCGAGGTGTTCAACTCCTCCGAGCACGTCCGCACCGTGGCCGGCGTGGCGCGGTCGCTCGGGCTGCCCTGGGTGTCCGTGCTGCCCTCCGACCAGGCCCCGAGCCTGGTCAATCTGGTCGTCTCGTGGGAGCTGTGCTGGTATCGCTACGAGGTCGACCTGTCCGAGGAGGACCCCGTGGTGCGTCTGGCCGCCCAGGGATACGAGCTCGACGAGCTCGAGCCGAACGAGCGTACGGCCAACGCGGCGGCCGATGAGTACGGCCGTCTCGTCCTGCCGGCTTAGCTGCCCTGGACGTACGTTCGATCCGCCCCAGGTCGGCCCGTCGATTAGCATCCTCAGCCGATGATCTACTGCGTGGTTCCTGAACCGCTCGCCGACGAGCTGTTCGACAAGCTGAGCACCTATTACGCCGATGACCCGCACGTGAAGGTGATCGTCGACAGGCGCAAAGGCTCCCACCGCGAGTGGGCCTCGCAGAGCGGGGATACGCGCGGGGTGCGCGACCGCCGACGCGCCCGGGTGCCCGGGGAGCTCCCCGAGCTGGCGAGCGATTGATTCCCGCCACCGACGCCCGGATCGGGGGCAAGGCGCTTGTCGTCCACGTTGACGGCGGCGCGCGTGGCAATCCGGGCCCGGCCGCGATTGGCGTCGTTATCTCCGATCCCGACGGCTCGGTGCTCGACGAGCTGGCCGAGCCGATCGGAGTGGCCACGAACAACGTGGCCGAGTACACGGCGATCCTGCGCGGCATCGACCGCGCTGCGGAGCTGGGCGCGCGCGAGGTCCAGCTGGTCAACGATTCGGAGCTCGTCGCCCGACAGCTGACCGGCGTCTACAAGGTCAAGCACCCCGCCATGAGGCCACTGTACGAGCAGGCGATGGGTGCCCTGAGAGGGTTCGACCGCTGGTCGATCCGCAACGTGCCGAGGGCCGAGAACGCCCGCGCGGACGCGCTGGTCAACGCGGCTCTCGACGGCGAGGCGGCCAACCGATGACGGCGATCGATACCGCCAGGCGGCTGGTCGGGCTCCACCCGGCCCACCCGGTGATCAGCCTGTACCTGGACCTCGATCCGCAGCGCTTCGTCAGGGCGCCGGCGCGCGCATCCGAGGTGACCTCGCTCCTGGACGAGGCAGGCCGCTCCGTTGAGGCGGAGGAGGGGCTCGACCACGCTGACAAGATCGGGCTCCGCGAGGATGTGGCCCGGCTCCGCGAGTATCTGAACTCCGAGGAGCCGCCATTCCAGGGTGCCCACGGGCTGGCCGTCTTCTGCTCGGGGCGCGACGACCTGTTCGAGGTTGTCCAGATGCTGCGGCCGGTACCGGGGCAGATCGTGATCGGGCCGACGCCGTATGTCGAGCCGCTGGTCGCGGGTGCCGAGGAGCGGCGCTGGTGCGTGGCCCTGATCAGCAGCGCCGATGCACACATCTTCACCGGGATCCCCGATCGCCTCGCCGAACACGAGCGCGGTGCCCGCGGCGACACCGAGCACCATGTGCGCCTGGTGGTCGAGCAGCTCGAGCGACTGTGGCAACAGGAGCGCTTCGAGCATCTCGCCATCGGTGGCCCGCCCGAGGTGGTGGCGAGCCTGGAGGCCTTGCTCGGGGGCGATCTGCGCGCACGCATGACCGGCGGCCGCGTGGCCGTCGACGTCGCCACCGCCACCGAACAGCAGGTGCGCGACGCGGTGGCGGGCCTGGTCGAGCAGGCCGACGACGAGCGCCAACGCGAGGCCCTGGACCGGCTCGAGTCCTGCCTGGCCACCGCCGAGCGCGCCGCCGGCGGCCCCGGGCCCACGATCGACGCCTTGAATGAGCGGCGGGTGGAGACGCTGCTCTATCAGGCGGGCCTCGACCGCGCCGGCGGCCGCTGCGCCCAGTGCGGCTTGCTCAGCGTCGAGACATCGGGCCCCTGCCCCGTCGACGGAACGGCGCTGGCGCGCGTCGAGCCGCTGCGCGAGGCCGCGCTCGAATCGGCGCTCGAGCAGGACGCCGACATCGTGATCGTGCAGCGCTATCCGGAGCTTGGGCCGCTGGAGGGGATGGCGGCGCTGCTGCGCTTCTGAGGAGGCGCCATCGGGGGCCCGGTGGCGCCCCATAATTGTGTCCACAATCACACTGCTATGATTGCGTACACAAGTAATCTGTCCTTTCGGGAGGTAATGAGCCGTGGATCTTGGTCTGCTGATTCTCCGGCTGGTCGTTGGTCTGTTGTTTGTCGGGCACGGGGCGCAGAAGCTGTTCGGCATCTGGGGCGGACATGGGCTGAAGGGCACCGCCGGTTTCTTCGAGGGCATCGGCCTGAAGCCGGGTCACGTCCACGCGACGGCCGCTGCGGTGATGGAGTTCGGCGGCGGAGCGCTCCTGGCGCTCGGGCTCGTGACTCCGGTGGCCAGTGTCGTTCTCATCGCCGTGATGAGCGCCGCGGTCATTTCCGTCCACTTCGCCAAGGGCCTGTGGGTCACCAATGGCGGCTACGAGTACAACCTCGTGCTCGCCTCGGTCGCGCTGGCCCTGGCCGCGACCGGACCCGGTGCCTGGTCGCTCGATAACGCCCTGTCGCTCGACATGCACGGCGTTCTGTGGGCCGTCGGGGCGCTGGTGGTCGGCGTCATCGGAGGCGTCGGCGCGGTCGTCATCGGCCGCGCATATGGCCGCCACGCGGGCGGACCCGTGACGCACAGTCCGACTGCGGCGTAACGGAGACATAACGTTGGCGGCGGCGCGCGCCCACCGGCTCGTCGCCGCCCGCGCTACCCTGATCGCGTGACCGATGCCCTGATCGAGCTGAGCGCTCGGCTCCAGGAGACTGCTCAGCGGCTTCGCGCCGGCGAGCTCGACCCGGACGCAGCGCTGGCGCTGATCGAAGAGTGCGCGCGTCTGGCGGCGGAAGCCAGTGCTCAGGTGGACGAGCAGGTTCGGGCAGCGCTCGAGCCGCTGCCGGACCTTCCCGGACAACTACCGCTGCCGGCAGCTTGACGCCGGTCGTGACGACCGCCGGCCTGGCCCCCAGCTACCCGGATCACCTCCGCTCGGACGTCGAGCGGTACCTCGAGGCCCTGCGCTTTTCCGATGAGACCTCGAGCGCCGGGCTGCAGGAGGCCATGCGCTACTCGCTGCTGGCGGGCGGCAAGCGTATCCGCCCGGTACTCACGCTGGCCACCGGCGAGGCGATCGGCCGGGAGCCGTCGGCGCTTCTGCCCCTGGCCGGGGCGATCGAGCTGATCCACACATACTCGTTGATTCACGACGACCTCCCCGCGATGGACGATGATGACTTGCGGCGGGGTCGCCCGACCTGCCATCGCGTGTATGGCGAGGACGTGGCCATTCTGGCTGGGGACGCCCTGTACGCCGAGGCCTTCCATCTGCTGCTCGCCGAGCAGCAGGGCGACCCGGCTGACGTGCTGGCGGCGGCCGCCGAGTTGGCCGCGGCGACCGGGGTCCACGGCATGGTCGGGGGGCAATACGTCGACGTCGCGGGCAGCGCGCCGGCCGGCATCGAGGGTCTACGACACCTGCACGAGCTGAAGACGGGCCGGCTGATCGCGGCCAGCATCGAGTGCGCGTTGATCGTCGAAGGCGTCCACGAAAGTGACACAATCTCCGCGTACCGCGCCTTTGCGAGCGAGCTCGGCGTGCTCTTCCAGATCGTTGACGACATTCTCGACGTAACGGGCTCGGCTGAGACGCTCGGCAAACCGCAAGGCAGTGACGAGCGGCTGGGCAAGCGCACCTACGTGACCGAATTCAGCCTCGAGGGCGCGCGCGACCTGGCCCGGGAGTCGCATGGGCGCGCTCGTGCCGCGCTCAGGGGGGCGGCGCCGAATGGCGCACAGCAACTCGAGCAGATCACCGAGTTCATCGCCACCAGGACCTACTGATGTCAAACCTGCTGCAACGCATCAATCAGCCCCAGGACCTCCACGGATTGAGCGACGAGGAGCTGCAGCTCGTCGCCCAGGAGGTCCGCGAGCACATCATCGACACCGTCGGCGAGATCGGCGGCCACTTCGGCGCCAACCTCGGCGCCTGCGAGATCGCCGTCGCCTTGCACTCGCTGCTCGACTCTCCCCGCGACAAGGTGCTGTGGGACGTCGGCCATCAGGCCTACCCGCACAAGGTGCTGACCGGCCGCCGCGACCAGCTTCAGACGATCCGCAGGTACGAGGGCCTGGCCCCGTTCTGCTCGATCGCCGAGTCCGTGCACGACACGATGGGTGCCGGGCACGCCTCCACGGCGATTGGCTACGGGGTGGGGATCAAGGAGGCGATGAGGCGCGGGCACGGCGAGGACGGTCACGTGATCGCCGTGGTCGGCGACGGCGCCATGACCGGCGGGGTCGCGTTCGAGGCCGTCCACCAGGCCGGCGGCGAGGGAACTCCGATCGTCGTGCTGCTCAACGACAACGGCATGTCGATCGCACCGAATGTGGGCGCCTTGTCGCGCTACTTCAACCGCATCCGGCTCAACCCCAAGCTGTGGCACGCTCGCGAGGGCGTCGAGGGCGGGCTGACCAAGCTGCCGGTGGGCATCGGCGCCGCGTTCGAGCGCTTCGGGCCCCACGTGAAGGAATCGATCAAGGCCTTCTGGGCGCCCGGTCTGTGGTGGGAGGAGCTGGACTTCGCCTACATGGGCGTGATCGACGGTCACGACGTCCGCGCGCTGCGCCGCGCCCTGCGCGAGGCGCTGGCGGCCGAGCGGCCGGTGGTGGTCCACTGCGCGACGGTCAAGGGCAAGGGGTTTGCCCCCGCCGAGGAGGGCGGCCTTGAGGGCATGGAGAAATGGCATGCGGCCAAGCCCCATTCGATCAGCAACGGCGCGCCGGCCGCGCCGGTCAAGAAGGCGATCACGGCCCAGCCGCCGGCGCCCCAATACACGCAGGTGTTCGGCAACGCGCTGGTGCAGGAGTGCCGCCGCGACAACCGGGTGATCGGGATCACCGCGGCGATGAACTCGGGCACGGGACTCAACATCCTCCAGCGCGAAATGCCCGACCGCTACTACGACGTCGGCATCGCCGAACAGCAGGCCGTCCTGTTTGCGGCCGGGCTGGCCCTCCAGGGCTGCAAACCCGTGGCGGCGATCTACTCGACCTTCCTCCAGCGCGCCTACGACCAAATCGTCCACGATGTCTGCCTGCAGAGCCTCAACGTCGTCTTCGCCATGGACCGGGCCGGTCTGGTCGGTGATGACGGCCCGACCCACCACGGCGCCTTCGACATCGCCTACCTGCGCTGCCTGCCGAACATCACGCTGATGGCACCCCGCGATGAGGCACTGCTCGTGCACATGCTCCACACGGCGCTGGCGCATGATGCCGGACCCGTGGCGCTGCGCTACCCGCGCGGCGAGGCGGCCGGCGTTCCCCTCCCTGAGCAGCCCTTGACGATCCCGATCGGCATTGGCGAGATCCTGCGCGAAGGCGACCGCGTGGCACTGCTGGGGTACGGCACGGGCGTCGGCAAGGCGCTCGAGGCGGCCTCGATCCTGGACGAACGCGGCATCTCGGCCACGGTTGCCGACGCCCGCTTCGCCAAGCCCCTGGACGCCGGTCTGGCCGCGCAGCTGGCCGCCGAGCACGAGCTGCTGGTCACCGTCGAGGAGGGCGTGCTGGCGGGCGGATTCGGGTCCGCGGTATGGGAGACGCTGTCCGACGCCGGGCTTACCCCGCGGATCCTGCGCATTGGCCTGCCCGACCGCTATGTGACCCATGGCGCGCCGAAGCTGTTGCACGAGGAGGTCGGCTACACCGGCGCGAGGATCGCCGAACGCATCGAGGCGGCCGTCGCGGAGCACAGCGGCGTCGCAGGCGTGTGAAGTCTGTGTAAAGGGAACGACCCGCCGAGGCGGGCCGTTCCGGGAGGAGAGATATATCTGCGATTGATCGCTGGGAACTGCTCCAGCTATGGTCCCCCCTCACACCAGGAATCAGTGTGATGTCTGTCACGTTCGCCGAATCGATGGTCGGCCCGGTGACGTACCGTTCCACGGCAAATGAACCGGATTCGGCTCGACACTCTGCTCTCCCAGAGAGGGCTGTTCACCTCGCGCACGCAGGCGGCGGCGTCGGTCATCGCCGGCAACGTGCTGTTGCTGCCCGAGCGGCGCAGGGCGGAGAAGCCGGGACAGCTGGTCGCCGAGAACGTCGAGCTCGAGGTCGTCGCCGCGCCGCCGTACGTCTCGCGGGGCGGAATCAAGCTCGCCAACGCGCTGGACGATCTGGGGCTGGCGGTGGTGGACCGGTGCGCGATGGATGTCGGGGCCTCGACGGGAGGCTTCACCGACTGTCTGCTCCAGCGCGGCGCCACCCACGTGGTGGCCGTCGATGTCGCCTACGGAGAGCTCGACTGGCGGCTGCGCTCGGATCCGCGAGTGACCGTGGTCGAGCGCACGAACGCCCGCTCGCTGCGCGGCGATGAGCTTCCCTACGCGCCGGATCTGATCGTGATCGACGTCTCGTTCATCTCCCTGACCAAGGTGCTGCCGGCTGTCCTTGGCTGCGCCGCCGAGCGATATGACTGCCTGGCCCTGGTCAAGCCGCAGTTCGAGGTGGGCCGCGAGCAGGTCGGCCGGGGCGGCGTCGTGCGCGACGCCGGCCTGCGCCGGGCCGCGCTCCTTGCGGTCGGCCGGGCGACGAAAGAGCTCGGAGCCACCGTGCTCGGGTACGCCAGCTCCGGACTGCCTGGCCCGAAGGGCAATCGCGAGACGTTCATCTGGATGGCCGAGAGCGAGCGCGGCGGCCTGACCGAGCTCGAGCCCGCCGTCGCGGAGGTGGAGCCGTGAACCCGGTCCGCACCGCCACCCTGCTCACACACCGCCGACCCGGAGAAACCGAGTTTGCGGTGAGGAGGCTGCTCGAGTTGGCGCGCGAGGCCGGCGCGATCATCCGACTCGACCCCGAGGAAACGACTAAGCACGGGCTGACGCCGGGCGAGGGGCTGGAGCTCGATGCCGAGCTGAGCCTCGACGTGGACATGTGCTTCGCGCTCGGCGGCGACGGCACGATCCTCACCGCGCTGCGGGCCTATGCCGGCACAGGAGTGCCGATCTTCGCGGTCAACTTCGGCGAGATCGGATTCCTGGCCACGGTCGATCGGGAGGAGGCCGAGGATGGCATGCGGCGAGCGTTCGCGGGCGACTTCGATGTCCTGTCCCTGCCCGGCATCTCGATCACCGGCGAACGGGGCAGCTGGCTGGCCATCAACGACATCTCGATCCACCGTCAGCCGGGTAAACGGGTGGCCGACCTCGAGTACGCGGTTGGCTCCGACGAGATCGGGCGGGTCCGCTGCGACGGCCTGGTCGTGGCCACGCCCGCCGGCAGCACCGGATACAACCTGGCCAATGGGGGCCCGGTGATGGCCTGGGGAGTAGAGGGCTTCGTGGTGTCGTTCATCGCCCCTCACTCGCTGACCGCCCGCGCGCTGGTGGTGGCACCGCAGGACGCGCTGGCCGTGATCAACCGCTCGCGCGAGGAGCCGGTCGACGTGACGGTCGATGGTCGCCCCGTGTGTGTGCTGGCCGCCGGCCAGCAGCTCGCGGTGCAGTTCGTGCACGACCAGGGGCGGCTGGCCCAGATCGCCGGCGCGACCTTCTACGACCGCTTGCGGCAAAAGTTCGGCCGTCTCGCTGCTGCGCCGTAGGCGCTGATCCGTCGGGCGCGCCTGGTACACCGAGTGGGTGCTGCACGAGCTGCGCGTCGAGAACCTCCTGCTGATGGAGCGCGCCGAGCTCCGGCTGGTGCCAGGCCTGAACGTTCTCACCGGCGAGACCGGTGCGGGCAAGACCTTGCTGGCCCAGGCGCTCGATTTGCTCCTCGGGGGGAAGGCGCGGAGCGGGACCGTGCGCGCCGGCGCGGCCGAGGCCTACGTCGAGGGGGTGTTCGCGCGCCCGCCTGGCCTGTCGGGAGACATCTCGGAGCGGGTCCCGGAGGACGCCGAGGAGATCGTGCTGGCCCGGCGTGTGTGGCCCGATGGACGCACTCGGGCCTACGTGTCGGGGCGCTCGGCCACGCTGGCCGATCTGCGCGAGCTCGGCAGCCTGCTGCTCTCGTTCTACGGCCAGCACGAGCACCGCAAGCTGATGCTCGGCGCCGCCCAGCTCGACATCCTCGACAGCCATTGCGGACCCCGGCAGGCGACGCTCAGGGCGGAGCTGCGCGCGGTGTACGAACGGGTCAGGGCGCTCGATCGGCAGGCCGCAGGCCTGCGAGAACTGGCCGGCGCCCGCGAGCGCGAACTCGATCTGGTCGCCTTCGAGCTCGGCGAGATCGAGGCGGTGGCTCCGACCGAGGACGAGCAGCTCGAGCTGGTTGCCGAGCGTGACCGGCTGCGCCATGCCGAACTGCTGCGCGGCACCACGGCCGCTGGGGCCGAGGCGCTCTCGCCCGACGGCGACGGTGGCCTCGCTGAGACGCTCGCGC
This sequence comes from uncultured Solirubrobacterales bacterium, assembly GCA_963796885.1. Taxonomy (GTDB): domain Bacteria; phylum Actinomycetota; class Thermoleophilia; order Solirubrobacterales; family Solirubrobacteraceae; genus Palsa-465. The sequence goes on along the minus strand of CAWCNP010000006.1, from coordinate 364,887 downwards.
AGGCGGCCGGCCAACTCGAGCAGGCGACAGCGGTCGACCCGACGCTCGCGCCCCTGGCCGAGCGGCTGCGCGCGCTGCGATATGAGGCCGAGGACCTGGCCGGCGAGCTGCGTCGCTATGCGCTGGGCGTGGAGGCGCCTCCGGGACGGCTCGAGGCGGTCGAGGAGCGCCTCGGCCAGTTCGCGCGACTTGAGCGCAAGCACGGTGGTTCGATCGCCGAGGTTCTCCAGCACGCCGAGCGCTGCCGCTCCCGGCGGAGTGAGCTCGAACACGCCGACGCCTCGCTCGAGCTGGTGGGGTCCGAGCTGAGTTCCGCACGTGCGGAACTCGGGGCGCTCGCCCAGCGGCTGACCAAGGCGCGCACGGATGCCGCGCCGAAGCTGGCGGCGGCGGTCAAGACGAGACTGGCCGAGCTGGCGATGCCCGACGCGCAGTTCACGGTAGAGGTGCGCCCGCGGGCCGAGGGGTGCGGGCCGCGGGGCGCCGACTCCGTGGAGCTGACAATCGCTCCCAATCCCGGCATGCCCTCGGGTCCGTTGCGGGAGATCGCCTCGGGCGGCGAGCTCTCCCGGGTGATGCTGGCGCTGCTGAGTGTCGCCCACGGCAAGCGGGGTGATGCCGAGGCGGCGCCGCTCCTCGTCTTCGACGAGATCGACGCCGGGATCGGCGGTCACACTGCGCGCGCCGTGGGGGAGCATCTGCGCGACCTGGCCGATGGACGCCAGATCCTCTGCATCACCCACCTGCCGCAGGTCGCCGCTCTGGCGGCAAGGCACTTCACGATCGCCAAGGACGGGTCATCCAGCCCGGCCCGAACTGCGGTGAGCATGTTGGGCGACGACGATCTGGTCGGCGAGATCGTGCGGATGCTCGGCGCCGGCGAGGGTGATCGCGCGGCCAGCCAGCACGCTCGGCAGTTGCTGCGTGCGGCGTAGCGTCCCTGCTCAGGCACACGGCGAGACGCACCTTTCGTCCGCGTCCGCCGCTACCGTGAGGGGGTCAACTACACTCAAGGACTAATCGATGGCCCAAGACCCCCGACGTGCAGCGACAAACTCCTCTGCGGAGACGCGCTTCATCTTCATCACGGGCGGGGTCGTTTCGTCGCTGGGTAAGGGGATCACCGGCGCTTCGATCGGACGCCTGCTGGTTGCGCGCGGACTGAGCGTTCAGCTGCAGAAGTTCGATCCGTACATCAATGTGGACCCGGGGACGATGTCGCCCTACCAGCACGGCGAGGTCTTCGTCACCGAGGACGGCGCCGAGACCGACCTCGACCTCGGTCACTATGAGCGCTTCACCGACGCGAACACCAACCGGGCCTCGAACGTCACGGCCGGCGGCATCTACAACACCGTGATCCGGCGCGAGCGTCGCGGCGACTACCTCGGCGCCACTGTGCAGGTCGTGCCGCACATCACGGACGAGATCAAACAGCGCATCCGGCTGATGGCCGAGTCGAGCGATGTCGACTTCGTGATCACCGAAATCGGTGGCACGGTGGGCGACATCGAGTCGCTGCCGTTCCTGGAGGCGATCCGTCAGTTCCCGGTCGATGTCGGCCGCCGGCGATGCATGTTCATCCACCTGACGCTGGTGCCGTACATCTCTCACGCCGGCGAGCTGAAGACGAAGCCGACGCAGCACTCCGTGAACGAACTGCGCCGCATCGGTATCGCGCCTGACATGGTCGTCTGCCGCTCGGAGTCGGTGCTGTCGGCGGACATCCGCCGCAAGATCGCGTTGTTCGCCAGCCTGCCCGTCGAGGCCGTCGTCTCGGCCTACGACGTGCCCGACATCTACCTGGTGCCGCTCTCGTTCCGCGAGGAGGGGGTGGACGACTTCATTCTCAAGGAGCACTTCGGGCTTGAGGCCGATGCGCCCGATCTCAGCGGCTGGGAGGCGATTACACGCCGTGCCAGCCAAGCCACCGACATCGTCCGCGTGGCGCTGGTGGGCAAGTACGTCCAGCTCGAGGACGCGTATCTGTCGGTCGTCGAGGCGCTGCGCCACTCGGGCATCCATCACGGCTGCAAGGTTGAGATCGACTGGATCGACTCGGAGGCCGTCCCCGAGCCCGAGGTCACTCGGAGGCTCGAGCAGGCCGACGGGATCCTGATCCCCGGAGGGTTCGGCGGGCGTGGGTTCGAGGGCAAGATCCGCGCCGCGCAGATCGCGCGCGAGCGCCGCATCCCCTACCTCGGCATCTGTCTGGGCATGCACGTCGCGGTCAGCGAGTTCGCCCGCCACGTGGCCGGCATGGACGGGGCCAACTCGACCGAGATGGATCCGGAGACGCCGTATCCGGTCATCGATCTGCTCCCCGAGCAGAAGGAGATCGCCGATATGGGCGGGACGATGCGCCTCGGCGCCGACCCGGTCAAGCTGCACGACAACACGCTGGTGCGCCGGACGTACGACGAGCCGGTCGTCTACGAGCGCCACCGCCATCGCTATGAGGTGAACAACCATCTGCGCCGGCGGCTGGAATCACTCGGGTTGGTCTGCTCGGGAACCTCGCCCGACGAGCGGCTGGTGGAGGTGATCGAGCTCGAGCTAGACCGCCACCCGTTCTACGTGGCCTCGCAGTATCACCCGGAGTTCAAGTCGCGCCCCGAGCGGCCCGCGCCTCTGTTCCGCGAGTTCGTCGGTGCCGCCCTGGTCCACGCCGGCGCCGGATCGGGTGCCGAGGACGACGCGAGCGTCGCCGAGGCTTCGCACCGGGCCTCGTCTGCGTCGCCGACCAGCAGTACGTGAGGCGCGCCAGCGACGCGCAGCGGGCACGGCTGCACGAGACGTTCGTCGCGCTGTGCCGGATCGAGAGTCCATCCGGCCACGAGCGCGAGTGCGCTGAGTGGATCGGCGCCGAGCTGCGCTCGATCGGGCTAGACGTCGAGGAGGACCGGAGCTATGCCGGCTCCGACGCCGGCAATCTACTCGCGCGGATCCCGGGCAGCTCCGAGCAGAGCATGATGCTGTGCGCGCACATGGACACCGTCCCGCTGGCCGCGCCGATCGAGCCGGTGCTCGTCGACGGTGGCTGGGAGAACGCCGGCGATGGCATCCTCGGCGCCGACAACAAGGCCGCGATCGCGGTCCTGCTCGAGCTTGCCCGCGGGTTCACGGCGGCCGCCCGCCGTCCGGTGATCGGTCTCGAGCTCCTGTTCACTGTGTCCGAGGAGAATGGCCTGCACGGCGCCAAGGCGTTCGACCCCACGCGCCTGTGCAGTGCGTTTGGCTACGTCCTCGATCACGCCTCGCCCATCGGGGAGATCGTGATCGCCGCCCCGACCTACCAACGGATCGTGGCCGAGATCCACGGACGGGCGGCCCACGCGGGCATCCGCCCCGAGGATGGCCGCAGCGCGATCGTCGCCGCGGCGCGAGCGGTCGCGGCCATGCGACTGGGACGGCTCGACGCCGAGACCACCGCGAACGTGGGCACGATCACCGGCGGGACGGCGACGAACGTCGTGCCCGAGCGCTGTCGGATCGAAGCCGAGGCGCGGGGCCTTGACGATGAACGCGTCGAGACCGTCGTCACCGACATGATCGACCATCTCCAGGACGCGGTGAACGCCGCCGAGTGCGACCTCGACGTCACGGCGGAGGTGATGTTCCGGGCCTACCGCACGAAACCTCGCGCGCCCGGGATCGTGCTCGCCGAGCGCGCGCTCACCGAGTGCGGGTACACCCCTCGGCACATCGCCACCGGCGGCGGGTCTGACGCCAACGCCCTCCAGGCGTCGGGCTATCCGTGCGTCAATCTGGCCAACGGAACCGAGCGAAACCACCAGCCCGACGAGCGCGTGAGCGTCGATGCACTGGAGGGGATGCTCGAGGTCGCCATCGCGCTCGTCCACGCGGCTACCGACGAACCATGAGCGAGTTCGAGCGACTGGGAAGCGAGATCGTCTGGGAGGGCAGGATCGTCCGCGTCGGCACCGAGCGCTTCCGCCATGCCGACGGCAAGGAGGTGACGCGCGAGAAGGTCTGGCATCCGGGGGCGGTGGGGATCCTCGCCGTCGACGATGACCACGTGTGGCTGACTCGGCAGCCTCGGGAAGCGGTGGGCGCGACCGCGTCGCTCGAGATCCCGGCGGGCAAGCTCGACGTGGCCGGCGAGTCGCCCTGCGACGCGGCCAAGCGGGAGCTGGCCGAGGAGATCGGGCGCGAGGCGGCGAGCTGGCGGGAGATAGTCGCCTTCTACACGAGCCCCGGCTTCACCAATGAGCGCGTGTGGCTGTACCTGGCCACCGATCTGCGCAAGGCGCGCACCGGGGCGCGAGCCGAGGAGGACGAGCGGATCGAGGTCGTGCCCTGGCCACTGAGCGACCTCGATGGCGCGCTGGCGCAGTGCGAGGACTCGAAGTCGCTGATCGCGCTGCTGTGGCTGAAAGTGAGCCGTTGCACCCAGGCGTAGGCCGTCCGCAGGAGCGAGGGCCGGCGGCGCGAATACCTAGCCGTGGCCACGACCGAAGCTGCTGCTCCCGCCCGTCGATTGACCGAGCTCACGCTCGACTTCCTCGCCTACCTCGAGCTCGAGCGTGGACTGTCGCGCAACACGCTCGAGGCGTACCGATCCGATCTGCAGCAGTACGGCGAGTTCCTGGGCCGGATCGGGCGCGACCCGCTCGAGGTCGAGCCGCGCGACCTGGCGCTCTTCGTCTCTGAACTGGCCGACGGCAGTCAGGGCAGGCCGGCCGTCGCGCCGGCGACGCTGCAACGGAAGATCGCGTGCCTACGCTCGTTTCACCGCCACCTGCGCCGCGAACAGCTGATCGACCGCGACCCCACCTCCGAGCTGCGACCGCCGCGGGCGCGGGGACGCCTGCCCCAGGTCCTCAGCCGCGACGAGGTCCAGCGGCTGCTGGCTCAGCCGCACGGCAACTCGCCCGCCGCCGTGCGCGATCGGGCACTGCTCGAGACCATGTACGCCTGCGGGCTGCGGGCATCGGAGGCGATCAGCCTGCAGCTCTCCGAGGTGGATCTCGAGGCGGGCATCGTCCGCGCACGGGGCAAGGGATCGAAGGAACGCATAGTCCCGATCGGGAGCAAGGCGATCGACACCCTGCGCGAGTATCTCGAGAAGGCTCGCCCGCGCCTGGTCGGGCTGCGCGACGAGCCGCGCGTGTTCGTGAACCTGCGCGGTGGCGGGCTGTCTCGGCAGGGCCTGTACAAGATCGTCCAGCGCCATGCGCGCACGGCTGGGCTCGAGGATCGCATGAGCCCCCACACGCTCCGTCACACCTTCGCCACCCATCTCCTGGCCGGCGGCTGTGACCTGCGGTCCCTGCAGGAGATGCTCGGCCACGCGGACATCGGCACGACCCAGATCTACACGCACCTGTCGGCCGAGCGGCTGCGCGATGTGTACTTCGATGCGCATCCGCGGGCCCAGATCAACGACGATCGCTGACGCCGGCCGAGCCGAAATCGGCCCCGGACAGGTGCGACAATCGCCGCGTGTGCTGTCGGCTCCCCAGTGGCATCAGCGGGCCAGCCCTGCTGGCCTGCACGGCTCTGCTCCTCGTCGGGTGCGGTGACTCGCGGACCTCGGTGCCCAATCTATCGGCGCCGGCGGCGCCGGTCGCCTTCCGTACCGTCCACTTCCCGACCGCGGGTATCGCGCTGGAGATCCCCCGGACCTGGGTCGTGGTCCCGGGCCATGGGGCGCTGGTCAGCACGGTCAGCTCGGGCACGGCGATCGTGGCGATCTGGCGCTATCCCGCTGGCGCTCCGCCGTCCGGGGCGCGAGCGCTGAGGGGCGCCGAGCGCCGGCTGATCCAGCGGGCCAGCGCCCGCGACCGAGGCCTCAGCCTGATCGGTGCGCGGATCACGCTCCTCGATGGAACCCCCGCCGTCCAGATCGATGCGATCGAACAGATCGGCGGCCACCAGCGCCGGGTTCGCTCGATGCACGTGTTCCGGCGGCACGCGCAGGTGGTGCTCGAGGAGTACGCGCCGCCGAACATCTTCGGGGCCGAGGACCGGATGGTGTTCGCGCGCCTGGAGGGCTCGCTGCTGTTGACCGCCGTGACGACGGCCTGAGCGCCGATGTGTCGCGCGTTCGTGGTCGTCCTCGATGCGTGCGGTGTCGGCGCGCTGCCCGACGCCGACGCCTACGGCGACGCCGGCGTCAACACGCTCGGCCACCTGGCCGCCGCGGCAGGCGGCCTGCGATTGCCCACGCTGGGCCGCCTCGGCCTGGGCTCGATCATCGACGTACTCGGGGTCCCGCCGGCCGAGGACCCCGTCCTGCACGGCAGCCTCCATGCGCTCGGGCCGGGGAAGGACTCGACGGCCGGCCATTGGGAGCTGATGGGAGTGGTCGCGCGCGATCCGCTCCCGACCTATCCCGAAGGCTTTCCCGCCGAGCTGATCGAGCGGGTGCAGGCGGCCAGCGGCCGCGGCGTGCTCTGCAACCGCCCGTTCAACGGGATCGGTGCCATCGAGGAGTTCGGCCGCCAGCACGTCGAGACCGGGAAGCTGATCGTGTACACCAGTCAGGACTCGGTGATGCAGCTCGCCGCCCACGTCGACGTGGTCAGCGCGCCCGAGCTGTACGCGATCTGCACGCGCGTGCGAGCGTCGCTGACCGGTGCGCATGCCATCGGCCGGGTCATCGCCCGTCCGTTCAGGGGCCAAGCGGGAGCGTATGAGCGCACCGACGGCCGACGCGACTACTCGCTGGCGCCACCCTCGCGCAGCTACCTCCAGGAATGTCAGGACCGCGGCGTGCGTGTCCACACTGTGGGCAAGGTCGGCCAGCTGTTCGCCGGCGTAGGGATCGACGAACAGCACGCGGGACCGACGAACCAGATCGCCCTGGCCCAGACGCGAGAGCTGCTCGTCTCGCTCGAGCGTGGGCTCGTGTTCACGAACCTCGTCGAGACCGATCAGCTCTACGGGCATCGCCATGATGTACCGGGATTCCACCGCGCCCTGCAGCTGATCGACGCCGCGGTGAGAGAGTGGCTCGAGCTCCTGCGGGCCGACGATCTTCTGATTCTCACCGCCGACCATGGCTGCGACGTGACGGCCGCGCACACCGACCACACGCGCGAGTACGTACCGCTGCTCGCGTGCTTTGTCGGCAACGGGGCGCGGCGACACGACGGCCCGCTGGCCGATGTGGGCGCCACCGTCGTGAAGTGGCTCACCGGGGACGAGGCGCCGTCGCTGCCGGGCCGCTCGTTCGTATAGTCGCCACCTCACATGCCCGAACTACCCGAAGTCGAGACGATCCGCCGTCAGCTGGCGCCCCACATCGAGGGGCGCGAGATCGTTGTCGCCCAGATACTCGACGCGCGCTGGACGCGTCCCGACTCGCCCGAGCCGGTGGAAGGGGAGCTCCGAGGGGCCCGCGTGGAGCGGGTCGAGCGCACCGGCAAGTATCTGATCTGGGTGCTGTCCGGCGACCGTCACCTGCTTATGCACCTGCGTATGACCGGCACGTTGCTGTTCGATCCTCCTGTCGAGCCGCCGCACACCCGGGTCAGGTTCGAGCTTGACGACGGCGGCCGGCTCGTCTACGTCGACCCGCGGCGCTTCGGCACCGGCCACCTCCTGCACGGTGGCGCTTCCCGCCACGCGTACCTCGCTGAGCGACTGGGCGTCGAGCCATTCACCCCTGCGTTCACGGCCGCCTACCTGCGCGACGAGGCCCGGGCGCGTACCGCGCCGGTCAAAGCGTTCGTGCTCGACCAGCGGCGGATCGCCGGGGTGGGCAATATCTACGCCGATGAGGCCCTGTTCCGCGCCGCCATCCATCCGCTGCGGCCGGCGGGCCGTCTCACCGGGTCTCAGCTCGAGTCGCTGCGCGACGCGATCGAGGATGCGCTCTCGGCCGGGATCGACGCCAAGGGCGCCTCGATTGACGACTTCCGTCACCTCGACGGTGCGCGGGGCTCGTTCCAGGATCTGTTCCTGGTCCACCGCCGGGCGGGGCTCCCGTGTCTGAATTGCGGCACCACGATCTCCAAGATCGTTGTCGGCGGGCGGGGGACATACGTATGCGAGCGATGCCAGCCGAAGCCGCGGCGACGGTCGTAGTGTCCGTTTCGCTCCAGACGGGCTCTTAGGCCGCGAGCAGGCGATCCAGGCGGCCCTGGCGGTCGGCGGCGAGCAGGGCGTCGAACCCGCCGACCGGCTCGTCTCCGATGATGATCTGCGGGAAGGTGATCATCCCGGTGCGGCGCACGAGCTCCTCGCGGCCGTCCGGGTCCTTTGACAGATTGATTTCCTCGTAGTCGACGCCGCGGCGGGTGAGGAGAGCCTTCGCGCCGACGCACTTTGAGCACTTGTCCGTCGTGTACAAGACCACCCGTCGCATGACTTCAGAAAGTATAGCATGGAAACACACTGTGTTGACGGGGTATGGGGCGTTTCCCGGGGCGGCCCGGGATAGATGTCAGCTCCGCTGAGAACCGAGGCGATCGTGCTGCGTTCGATCCGCTACGGCGAGGCGGATCGGATCCTGCACCTGTACACGCCCGGATACGGGCGGATCGGGGCGATTGCCAAGGGCGCTCGCCGGTCGCGCAGCCGCTTTGGCGCCCGACTCGAGCCGTTCTTCCGTGTCCGCGTCGTTCTGCACGCCGGGCGCGGCGACCTGTTCACGGTCACCAGCGTCGACACGATCGCCGTCCACGCGGCGCTGCGGGATCATGCCGCGACCCTCGACGCGGCGGCACGGGCCGCTGACGCGGTCTCGCGGCTGTTCGAGACCTCTGAACCGCACCCCGAGGTGTTCACGCTGCTGGCCAACGAGCTCGCGTTGCTGTCGGCGGACTCGGCGCAGGCCCGTCCGGCCAACGGGCTGGCCTTCCGGATGAAGCTCCTGCTCGCCGCGGGCTTCGTGCCACAGCTCGGCTCGTGTGTCTCCTGTGGCGAGCCCGAGCATCTGCGGGGATTCTCCGCCTCCGCCGGAGGTGTCGTGTGCAGCTCGTGCGAGGCGGCCGCCTTCCCGCTCGACGAGGAGAGCTACGCGTTCCTGGTCGGCGCCCTCGGGCAACCGCTCGCCCAGGCGCCGGAGGCTTCGGACCGCGCGCTGCGACAGGCCGAGCGGGCGATCACCGAGACCGCCGAGCATCACGCCCACGTGCGCCTGCGCCCGCTGATGCGGGCCGCATGACGGTTGGCTAGCCGGTGGCGTCGAGGATCGCCACGACGCGTGCCGGGGCGGCGCTGGCGCCCACGAGGCGCAGCGGGAAGCACGCGACCGTGAAGCCGGTGCTGGGCAGCTGACTCAGGTTGGCCAGCCGTTCGATCTGCGAGTACGCCAGGCCAGCCTGGTGGGCGGCCCAGAAGATGCCTGCCCGGTCGGTGGCCAGAGCGTCCTGAGCCTGGAGGTGCAGCGGCCGGTCCCAGCCCCAGGCATCGATGCCCATCACGCGGATGCCGCGTTCGTACAGCCACGCGGTGGCCTCGGCACTGACGCCGGGCCCGCGGGCCATGTAGTCGAGCTGCTCGGCGTGGGCGTCGCGGTCGGTCCGGATCAGCACGATGTCGCGCTCGACCAGGGTGTGGCCGGCTGAGTTCAGGGCAGCCTGTATGTCGGCGCTCTCGATGGTCTCCCCATCGTCTCTTTCGTGGAAGTCGAGCACGACTCCGGGGCGGAAGAACCAGTCGAGCGGCAGTTGATCGATCGTCTGCGCCGGCTCACCGCCGATGGTCGAGTTGTAGTGGTACGGCGCATCGACATGCGTGGAGTTGTGGGTCCCGAAGTTCGTGAAGGTCTCAACCGCCCAGCCCTCTCCGTTGCGCAGAAGCTCCGGTCCGACGCCAAACATCGCCTGGATCGTGGCCGCGCCGGCGACATGGTCGGAGTACTCGATATCGGTGCGCAGGAGATCCGGCATCCCCTCCGGTCCGGGCGCGATCGGGGCGGATAGGTCAATCAGCCGCATCATCGTCTCCCGAGCCCGTGGGCGCTCGTCCCACGGCGTGTCCAGATGCACATCCGGACAACATATGGCAACAGATGTTCATGTGGCGCGCCAGCGGCAGCGCCCAGATTGCGACAACTTCGCAACGACCCGGTCTGAACGTGGGACGGCGCTGTCAGAATCGGTTATGTGAACGAGCACGGCTTCACGGCAATTCACGAGCATCCGACCGGCCCGGTGGCCGAGGCGTTTGCCGAGCGCATCCGCACTCGCGAGGAGACCGAGCTTTCGCCGCTGGGCACCCGCTCCTACCCGGCGCGGCGCGCGGTGGCCGAGCCCGACTGCGGCCTGCGGACGCCATTTCAGCGCGATCGCGACCGCATCGTCCACTCCAAGGCGTTTCGTCGGCTCAAGCACAAGACGCAGGTGTTCGTGTCGCCCACTGGCGATCACTACCGCACGCGGCTCACGCACACTCTCGAGGTGAGTCAGGTTTCCCGGACGGTGGCGCGGGCGCTACGGCTGAACGAGGATCTGGTCGAGGCCATCGGGCTGGGGCACGATCTGGGACACCCGCCGTTCGGCCATATCGGCGAGGATGCTCTCGACCGCTGTCTCTCCCAGCGTTTCGGACTCCGCTTCCTTCATCACGAGCACTCGCTACGGATCGTGGACACGCTCGAGCGCGACGGACACGGCCTCAATCTGACGCTGCCCGTCCGCGACGGCATCGTCGGCCACTCGGGCCGGGCCGAGGAGCCGGTCACGCTCGAGGGCAAGATCGTCAGGTTGGTGGACCGGATCGCCTACATCAACCACGACATCGACGACGCGCTCAGGGCGGGCGTGATCGACTCAGATGATCTTCCCTCTCGCCCCATTCGAACCCTTGGCGATACGGGACCGAGGCGGATCGACGCGCTGGTCCACGACCTGGTCGAGAACTCGGCCAGCGCCGGAGACATCGAGCAGGGGGAGGAGGCGGCCGAGGCGATGCTCGAGCTCCGCGCCTACATGTTCGAGCGCGTCTATCTGGGTCCCGAGGCTACGCGCGAGGGTGAGAAGATCGAACGTGTGGTTCGAGCTCTGTTCGAGCATTACTGCGCCCACCCGGAGGAGATCCCCGCCTCGATCCCCGACGGTGACCTTGCGCGTCGCGTAACGGACTACCTGGCCGGTATGACCGACCGCTATTGCGTGCGCACGTTCGAAACGCTCAGCGTGCCGGTGGCATTCGCGCCGTGACGCGCTACACCGCCGATTCGCGCGACCGCGTGTTCGACGCCGTCGACATGATCGCGCTGATCTCCGCTCGCACCGACCTCCGGCGGGCTGGTGCCAACAGCTACTTCGGCCTGTGCCCCTTCCACGACGAACGAACCGGGTCCTTCCACGTGCGTCCGGACGAGAAGCACTACCACTGCTTCGGGTGCCAGGCCTCGGGTGACCCGTTCACGTTCGTGATGGAGACCGAGGGCCTTGACTTCAAGGCGGCGATCGAGTCGCTCGCCGATCGCTTCGGGGTTGCCCTCGAGACTGAGGACGAGGACCCGGCCGCCGCGTCGCGCCGGCAGCGCCGCGAACGGCTGTACACGCTCCTGGCTCGTGCCGCCGCGTATTACGCCCGGTACCTGTGGGAGTCCGCCGAGGCCGCGCCGGCGCGCGAGTACCTGGTCGGCCGCGGCCTGACCGAAGACACGCTGCGCGAGTTCCGTGTCGGCTACGCGCCCAGCGCCTGGGATCGGATGTGGCGGGCATCGCGGACGGCGGGCTTCACCGATGATGAGCTGCTGGCCGCCGGGCTCGTGCAGCGCTCCAAGAGCAATCCCGGGTCGGTGTTCGACCGCTTCCGCGGGCGGATCATGTTTCCCTCCGCCGATGCGCGCGGCCGCGTGCGCGGCTTCGGCGCCCGCGCCATGCGGGAGAACCAGGCCGGCGGCGCCAAGTACATGAACACCTCCGACAGCGACATCTACCACAAGCGCAGCCAGCTGTTCGGCATCGATCTGGCACGCTCCGTCGCCGCCCGGGCCGGACGGATGATCCTGGTGGAGGGTTACACCGACGTCCTCGCGCTCCATCAGGCCGGGATGCGCAACTCGGTCGGGATCATGGGCACGGCCCTCACCGAGGAGCAGGTGCGCGAGCTCGAGCGAACCGTGAAGGTGCTCGATCTCTGCCTCGATGCCGACAGCGCCGGCCAGGAGGCCATGATCCGCGCGGCACGGCTGGCCGAGGGCGGCAAGCCCCCGCTCGAGTTGCGCGTCGTCCCGCTGCCCGAGGGGACCGATCCCGCCGAGCTCGTCGAGCGCGACGGCGCCGACGCGCTGCGCGGCCTGGTCGAAGCCTCGGTTCCGTTCGTCCAGTTCCGCGTCGAGCGCATCCTCGACCGCGCCGATTCGGGCAGCGCAGAGGGAAGAGACCGGGCGCTGGCCGAACTGCGGCCGGTGTTCGAGGAGCTCCCACCCAGCGCCCTGCGCGATGAGCTGATCCGCCAGGTGGCCGGCCGCCTGGAGCTGACCAAGTCGCTCACCGCATCGCTGACCGAGGTGTCGCCGCGCAATGGCAACGGTGCCGTCGCGGAGGCGCAGGAGCGCGCGGTGCCGACGCTCGACCAGGGGCTGCGGGCCGAGCGCGCGTTTCTCGCCCTCTGCGTCGCCGTGCCCGACGAGGGGTCGACGGCTCTGGCCCAGATCGATCCAGACCAATTGCTGACCAGCGAGCTCTACCGGCGCGCGGCTCGCCATCTCGTTCGCCGGACGCACTCACCGCTCAGCGACCTGCCCGTCGACGACGACGAGCTCGCGCGCGTCGTGGCCGATCTCGTCGCCCGCGCCGGGCGTTCCAGTGACGCGAGTCCCGAGCGGCTACAGCACGCCCGTCTCCTGCTTGAGCTCGCCCGCCTCGATCGCGCCCTCGTCCGGGCCCGGGCGGCGGGTGGGGGCGGGGTCACGGAGTTGGCGCGCGAGCGTCAACGGGTCCAGGAGGCGATTCACGGCGTCGTGACGAGCCTGGAGCGGGCGGTGTAGGCAGGCTCGGGACAGTTCATTCCGTCCGCACGCAGTGCGAACATATGTTCGGTCACAACGGGAGGGCGATCGGATGGCGATGATGGACGAAGAGAGGTTGCGGGCCCTGATCGATGAGGGGATGACGATCAGGCAGCTGGCGATGGCGCTCGGTGTCACGACGTCGACCGTGCGGCGGAGGCTTGCCAGGTGTGGTCTGCGGACAGCGGCCAGTGTGGCGGTGGCCGAGCTTCGGGCGGCCAGAGCCGCCGGTCGGAAGGAGATCATCCGGTCGTGTCCTCGTCACGGTGAAACTGAGTTCGGCCTCGAGGGCCGCGGCTATTGCCGATGTCGTCGTTGTCGCTCAGAGCGTGTGTCCCGAAGGCGCCGAGACGTGAAGGCGATACTGGTTCAGGAGGCCGGCGGGCGCTGCGTGATCTGCGGCTATGACGGCTACGTGGGCGCGCTCGAGTTTCATCATTTGGATCCCGCCGCCAAGCGGATGGCGGTCAGCCGTGACGGGGTTACCTTGTGCCTCCGGGCAGCCCGCGAAGAAGCACGGAAATGTGCGCTGCTGTGTTCCAACTGCCATGCCGAAGTCGAAGGGGGAGTGGCAGCAGTTCCCGCTAGAGTTGCACCGAGATCTGACGAGAGTGATGTGGGATTCCGAGACACGCGAGGAGGGTCCGTTACACATTAATCCGGGGTAGCTCAATGGCAGAGCGTTCGGCTGTTAACCGAAATGTTGTGGGTTCGAGTCCCACCCCCGGAGTTTCGTTCCGGCGGGGAAGCGGAGGACCCCCGCTTCCAGCCGACTGACGTCCGCCAAGGGAGGCTCGATGAAGCTCTATGTCTGTTACGGGACCTGGACGCCCGCGCCGCGGCCGGGTGGGCATCCCTGCGGCACGGCGTACCACGCGCTGAAGGACGCCGGGCATGATCCGGAGGTGGTGCGGGCCTACGGGCTTGGGGTCCTGCCCGACGCGCTCAACGTCACGCCCGGAAGGCGGGAGGTGAAGCGGCTCACGGGCAACACCTGGGTCCCTCTGCTGGTGCAGGATGACGGCTCGTTCATCCAGGGCTCGCGAGAGATCGCCGCGTGGGCCAAGGCGAACCCGGCGGGCCAGAGCGGATCAAGGACGGGGTCAGGCTCCGAGAGACCGGCGCCCGGGATGTCAGGCTGAGCGCGGCCCCGGCGCAAGTCTGCGATGCCCGATCCGATCCGTCCCGGCCTGACGATCGAGGCCCTCGAGCGCTGGGAGGAGAATGGCGCCATCTGGCGCGCGGTAGACGTCTCCGATCAGCGCGTGGTGGTCGAGCTCTGCACGTGCTACGGCGAGCCGGTCGACATGCTGACCAGCCAGGCGCCCGACGTCATCGCGTTCGTGCGCTCGCACCCTGACGACTGAGAGCCAGCTGCTCGACGAGCTCGGCAGCTCGGACTGCTCCGTCATTGGCTCGTGCCCAGGCGGCAATTGACTGCGCCCGGGCCCCCATAACCGGGTGCTCGAGCGCCCGGCGCACGGCCAGACGCAGTGTGGCGGGGGTCAGAAATCGCCACGGGATGCGGACGCCCACGCCGGCCCAGTCCGCCCGTGCGGCGTTCTCTCCCATGTCGCCGCTGTGCGGCACTGCCACCACCGGGCAGCCGCTGGCCAGCGCCCGGGCCAGGGTGCCGTGGCCGGCGTGACAGATGACCAGCGCGCACTCGGGCATCGTGCGCGAGTAGGAGAGCCAGTCGACCAGTCGGGTGTTCTGGGGCACGGGCACCGAATCGTGCAGGGGCTTGCGATTGGTGGCGGCCAGCACGCGGACCGGCTCGTGTCCGAGGCCGGCCAGAGCGGCACGGAGGAGCCCGTGATCAGGATCCTGGGCAGTCGACGGCGCCACCAGCACCAGCGGGGCGGAACCGTCGGGCGGCGCGACGTCCTGGTACGGCGGCTCCCACATGAGAGGCCCAACGACGTGCACCTGGCGCGGCCATCGCCGCGGATACTCGAGCTGGGGGAACGTCCCCACGATGCACAGCTCGGCGCTGATCCCACCATGCAGCCGCTGGATTGGCGGAAGGCCGAGCTTGCCCCGGGTCTCGTTGAGCTCAGTGCGCCCCCGGCGCAACCCAGCCTCGACCGGCCGGTCGAGCAGGCGCCAAAGCCGGCGGCCGAGGCCGGTGCGCGGAAGCCGGGCGCCGAGCGCGTATGGGGGAAAGCCCGGCGCCCCCAGCGGGTAGATGTGCGGCACCAGTGTGGCCGTCGGCACCCCTTCGAGCTCGGCCGCCAGCGCCGGCGCGAGTGTGAGGATGTCGTGGACGACAACATCGGGCGTTGCCTCGCGCAGCGGGATCCGAGTCTCGGCAGTGGCCAGGACGACGGCCTCGTAGGGCTTCAACGGCCGCTCCCGGGTCGGGAAGACCGGATACTCCGGCGCCGCCACGAACTGCATGCCGCGGGCCTCGACGTGCTCGCGCCAGCGCGACCAGGTCTCGAACGTGACCTCGTGCCCGCGCCGGGCCAGGCACGCGCCCAGGGCCAGCATCGGGAACGCGTGCCCCGGCTGGCCGAAAGCGCCGAGAAAGACTCTCAGCGTGCCTCCATCATCCTCGGCCGGCCTCCGTCAGCCAGCCAGCTCGGCGATTGCCCGCAGCTGGGCAATTCGCTCGTCGGTAGTCCAGGCCATCGGCGTGATCATCAGCGTGCCAACCCCAGCGTCGCGGTAGGCCGCCAGGCGGTCGCGGACCACGTCGGCCGGCCCGCACAGCGACACCATGTCGATGAGCTCGTCGGGAATCGCCTCCCCGGCCTCGGCCTTCTTGCCGCCGAGGTAGAAGTCTTGAATCTCGGCGGCGGCGGACTCAAAGCCATAGCGCTGGACCAGCTGGTTGTAGAAGTTCTGCTTGCGAGATCCCATGCCGCCGATGTACAGCGCCAGCAC
The DNA here is from genome assembly GCA_963796885.1 of uncultured Solirubrobacterales bacterium. GTDB lineage: Bacteria > Actinomycetota > Thermoleophilia > Solirubrobacterales > Solirubrobacteraceae > Palsa-465. The sequence continues at coordinate 349,058 of CAWCNP010000006.1, read as the reverse complement.
CGGGCGCATCAGGTTGCGGGCCATCTCGCGATCGTCGGACACGAACGCATTGACGGTCGGGGCGATGTCGAAGCCGTCCAGCGACCGTCCGGCCCGCGACGCTCCCTCCTCGAGCGAGGCACGGAACTCGGCCACGTACTCCGGGGAGAAGAAGGTCGGGATCCAGCCGTCGGCGACCTCGCCGGCCAGGGCGGTGTTCTTCGGCCCGATCGCGGCCAGGTAGATCGGGATCCGCTCCTGAACCGGGGTGATCATCAGCTTGAGCGCCTTGCCAGGTCCATCGGGCAGGGGCAGCTCGAGCGTTTCTCCGTGGTAGTCGACGCGCTCGCGCGCCAGGGCCATGCGCACCACGGCCACGTACTCGCGCGTGCGCTGGAGCTGGCGGGCAAAACGCTGCCCGTGCCAGCCCTCCGCCACCTGGGGGCCGGACGAGCCGATCCCCAGCATCATCCGCCCTCCGGACAGCTCGTCGATGGTCGCGGCCGTCATTGCCGTCATCGCGGCGCTGCGCGCAGGCATCTGGAGGATCGCCGATCCCAGCCTGATCTTGCTTGTGCCGGCGGCCAGCCACGCGAGCACGGTGGCGGCGTCAGATCCGTACGCCTCGGCCGTCCACACCGAGTCGTAGTCGAGGCGCTCGGCTTCCCGCACGACCTGGAGCTGGTCCTGGGGCCCCATGCCCAGGCCCCAATAGCCGACGTGTACTCCGAGCTTCATGTGCAAGGTTCCTTTCGCGCCAAGGAAATCGGTTGTGCCGCCCGACGACCGCCGATAGATTGGCCGCGAGCCGGTCCCGGCAGGAGGTGAACCCTATGCGAACGCGACGCAAGGCGACGATCACGGATCTACGGCTGACCATCGACAGCCTGCCCCGTGACACGCGGATCGCCATGCTCAACGGCATTCGCTCCAACCAGATCATCGTGGGGGCTTACACGACCAGCGATGGGATCTGTCCGATGCTGGCCGCCCATCGCGCCGGTGGCCGGACGAGCTTCATCTCGTTCGCCAAGGCGTGGGATCGATTCGCGTTCCGCGACGCGCGGAAGTGCATCGCGCGCCGCGCCAGCGACCGCGAATTGCTCGTGCTCTCCTCGCATCTCGAGGCCAGCCTGCTCGAAGACGAGGGTCCGGCGCCGGAGCTCGCCGACGCGATCCGCGAGCACCACGAGCTGACGTGCCGCAGGCCCGAAGCGGCGCGCGAGCCGGCACGTCGCCGCCAGCGCCCTGGAGACCAGGATCGCAGCCGCGAGCTGGCCAAACGCCCCGGCTGGTCGTGGATGCGCATCATGCGCCGCTACGACGACTACGAGCGCGCCCTCGCGCACCTGCACGCGGCCGACGCGGCCACGCCCGCTCAGGACCGCGACGGCGTGAGCACCTCAGCACCTGAGCACCTGAGTACCTGAGCGCCGGCATCTGGACCGTCGACCGACGGCGGCCGCTCGCGATACTTGAACGCGTGGACGACGTCGCCGAGCCGCTCCCAGCGGTCAAGATCAGCCCCGCGCCGGCCGATCCCGATCCCGGCCTGCTCAACCGGCGCACTTCGCCCGTCGAGCTGTTCTGGGACCTCGTGTTCGTCTTCGCGATCACGCAGGTCACCTCGCTGCTTTTTCACCACCTGACCTGGGCCGGGTTCGGCGAGGCGATGCTGGTGCTCGCGCTCGTGTGGTGGGCGTGGTCGGCGTTCGTGTGGGCGGCCAACGCCCAGGCGATGGACTCGCCGACCCTCCGGGCCTGTCTTCTGGTGGCCACGGTGTTCATCTTCATCACCGGGATGGCGGTGCCCCGTGCGTTCAGCGGTGAGGCGACGTTGTTCGCGGTGAGCTACGCCGTGGTTCGGTTGATGCACCTGGCCCTGTATGTGGACGCCTCGCGCCGGGGCAATGCGGCCTGGTCAGCGATCGCCGTCTTCGCCGTCACGGTTCTCATCGGAATGGCCTTGCTGATTGTGGGCTCGTTCCTGTCCGGCGCTGCACGCGCCGTGTTGTGGATCGCCGCGGTGGCGATCGACTACGCGGGCCCAGCGTGGCTAACGCGAGAGCGTCTGCGCGGACTGCAGCAGGTGGCGGTAGCGCACTTCGCCGAGCGCTACAGCCTGTTCGTGATCATCTGCCTCGGCGAGTCGATCGTCGCCATCGGCGTGGGCGCAGCCGGCGAGCCGCTGAAGGCGGCGTTGATCGCCGCCGTCTCATTCGGCCTGCTCATCACCATCGCGCTGTGGTGGACGTACTTCGACCGCTTTGCCGAGACGGCCGAGACGCGGTTGCGCGAGCACGACGATCCCGTCCTGGCCGCCGCCGACGCTTACAGCTACCTCCACCTCGTGCTCGTCGCGGGGATCATCGTGTTCGCCGTCGGGGGGCGGTTCATCGTCCACGACGCCAGCGCGACGTTGCCCGATGCCGCTCGGCTGGCCCTGTGCGGTGGCGTCGCGCTCTATCTGCTCGGCCATCTGGCTGTCCGCTGGCGGCTGCTCGAAACCATCGACCACGGCAAGGCGGTCGCCGCGGCTCTGCTCATGGTGGTGTATGCCGTCGGCGGAGGGCTGCGCGGATGGGTCCTGGCCGGCGTGATCGCGGTGCTTCTGATCGCCATGTGTGCGGCCGAGAGCGCCCAGGAGCGATGAGCGCTGCGCGGCCCACGGTGTCGGTCGTCGTGCCGTTCGCGGGCACGGGGCGCGAGCTCTCGGTCCTGTTGACCAATCTCGCCGCGCTCGAGCTCGCGTCCGGCGACGAGTTGATCGTGGCCGATAACCGCGCCGGCGGGCAGTCGCCCTCAGGGCTCTCGGCCAGGATCGTCCCGGCCCGGGGCATCCGCACGCCGGCCTATGCCCGCAATCGCGGCGCGCTGTCGGCCGCCGGCGATTGGCTCGTGTTCATCGACGCGGATACGCGTCCAGCTCCGTCGCTGATCGAGGCCTATTTCAGGCCGCCGCCAGATTCGGGAACGGCGGTCCTCGCCGGGGCGGTTCGCGACATCGCGCCGCGGCCGACGCTGGTGGCGCGGCACACCGTGGCCCGAGGTCATCTTGATCAGCGGGTGACGACGGGGCGCGCACACTGGCCCTACGCCCAAACCGTCAACTGTGCCGTGCGGCGTAGCGCGTTCGTGTCGGTCGGTGGGTTCGCCGAGAGAGCCCGGGCCGGGGAGGACGCCGATCTGTGCTTTCGCCTGCAGGCGAGGGGCTGGGCAATGGAGCCGCGGAGCGAGGCCTGGGTCGAGCACCGCAGCCGGGAGACGCTGCCGGGGCTTGCCCGCCAGCTGGCCGGGCACGGGAGCGGCGCCGCTTGGCTCAACCGGCGCTATCCGGGGTCATTTCCGCCCGCGCGGCCGCGCGAGCTCGGCGTGCGCGTCGCCCGCAGCGTGGACGAAGCCGTTCGCGCAACGTTTCGTCCGGAGCGCGAGGCGGCCGCGTTCGCGATGCTCGACGTCGTCGCTCTGGCTGCATTCGAGTTCGGCCGCCTGATGTCGAATGAGCGCTAATCGCCCGACCGCTTGCCAACCCATCCCTTCGGGTAGCCGATTACGAGGAGGTTTGCCGATGACCACGCACGCCAGACTGGAACTGCGCGGCCCGATCGAGATGGGCTTCGACGAGGTGTTGACACCGGATGCACTCGAGTTCGTGGCCGAGCTTCAGCGTGAATTCGGCGCTCGCCGCAATGACCTCCTGGACGCCCGGGAAGAGCGCCGGGCCCGGCTGGCGGCCGGCGAGATGCTCGACTTCCTCCCCGGTACGCGCGAGATCCGCGAGGGACAGTGGCAGATCGCGCCCGTGCCCGAGGACATGCAGCAGCGGTGGGTCGAGATCACCGGGCCAACGGACCGCAAGATGACCATCAACGCGCTCAACTCGGGTGCCGACGGGTTCATGGCCGACTTCGAGGACGCCAACGCACCCACGTGGCGGAACATGGTGCAGGGCCAGATCAATCTGCGCGATGCGATCGACGGCACGATCACGTATGAGGGCTCGGACGGCCGCCGCTACGAACTCCGCGATGACCCGGCGACGCTGCTCGTCCGTCCCCGCGGCTGGCATCTCCCGGAGCGCCACCTGCTCGTCGACGGCGAGCCTGTGGCGGGAGGACTGTTCGACTTCGGGCTGTACGTGTTCCACTGCGCGCGCCGGCTGCTGGTGCGCGGCTCGGGCCCGTATTTCTACCTGCCCAAACTCGAATCGCATCGCGAGGCGCGTCTGTGGAACGACGTGTTCGTCTTCGCCGAGGAGATCCTGGGCATGTCGCGCGGAACGATCAAGGCCACGGTGCTGATCGAGACGCTCCCGGCCGCGTTCGAGATGGAGGAGATCCTCTACGAGCTGAGAGAGCACTCAGCCGGGTTGAACGCGGGTCGCTGGGACTACATCTTCTCGGCCATCAAGTGCTTTCCCGATCGCCCGGAGATGGTCCTGCCGGACCGCAGCGATGTGAGCATGACCGTGCCGTTCATGCGCGCGTACACGGAGCTGCTGGTGGCGGTCTGTCACCGCCGGGGCGCCCATGCGATGGGCGGTATGGCCGCGCTGATTCCGTCCCGGCGCGACGAGGAGGCCAACGAGCGGGCGCTGGAGGGCGTCCGGGCGGACAAGGAACGGGAGGTCGGGCAGGGATACGACGGCACGTGGGTCGCCCATCCCGACCTGGTTCCGGTGGCCCGCGAGATGTTCGAGCGCGGTCTCGGCGGCGCGGCCAACCAGCTCGGCCGTCGGCGCGACGATGTCGTCGTAGGCGCGAGCGATCTCCTCAACCTTCAGGCGACGCCCGGTGCGATCACCGAGGCGGGATTGCGCGCCAACGTTAATGTTGGCTTCCAGTACGTCTCGTTCTGGCTCACCGGTCGCGGCGCGGCGGCCATCAACTCGCTGATGGAGGACGCGGCCACGGCCGAGATCTCGCGTTCCCAGATATGGCAGTGGGTGCACCACGGCGTCGAGCTCGACGACGGGCGGGCCGTCACCGCCGAACTGGTCCGGGAGTTGCTTGACGAGGAGACGGCGAAGATCCGCGACACAGTGGGGGACGAGACATGGTCAGCCGGGCGGCCGGCCGAGACGCGCGAGATCTTCCAGCGAGTATCCCTCGCGCCCGAGCTGATCGAGTTTCTCACCCTGGTCGCCTACGAGTACCTCGACTGAGGCGGCTCAGGCGGCGAGATAGCTGACCACGCGATGAGCCAGCGCGCTGGCCGCGCGGAGCTCGGCCGAACTGGGCGGTGGCGGCTCCAGCCGCTCGGTGGGCAACTCGAGGCTCGCGGCCGGCGCCAGCGCCTCGATCAGGTCCACGGCGACCTCCGTCCCCGTGTAGACCACCTGGGGGTCGAATGACCACAGCACCTCGAATCGTCGATCCCGATCCGGCGGCCCGGCCGACGCGGGCCGTTCCCACGCGGCCACGCAGGCCTGAGAACCAGCTGAGTTAACGATCAGGGTCCACTCCCGCGTCAGGGGATGGCCCCTGGCCACCGGCACCTCGGCAGCCGCGCGGGCCGGTTGCCGGAACGCCTCGAAGTCGGCCATGGCCACTGCGAGTTGCGACGCACCTGCCAACTCGCGCCAGCGATGCTCGGCCTGCCGGTAGAACCGCTCGCGCTGAAAGCTCCCTATCAGCAGCCCTGGGGTGGCACGGGCGAGGTACTCGTCCTCAATCGCGTTGCTGAGGGCAAGCAGGGCTCGTTTGTCGAGCAGGGCCGGCTCCAGCTCGGGGCGCCGCTCGCGCAGCCCAGCGAAGATCGAACGTGGAGCGGCCTGCTCGCTGGCGCGCGTCCGGGCGATGGCCGCGGTCAGGGACAGGCCCTGCTCACGCAGCCTGAGCACGTGCCGAACGGAGGAGACCGTCCGCTCGGGATAACGGCGATGGCCACCACCGGCGCGGGCGGGGACGGGGAAGCCATGACGCGCCTCCCACACACGCAACGTGCCCGCGGGGATGCCGGTCTGCTCGGCGAGCTGGGTGGTGGTCAGGCCGGCGCGGGGGGATGGCATGGTCGAAAATGTTACAAGCTGTTCGACGAAACACAACAATGTGTTATCGTCGCCGGAATGATCGTGAGTGCGGAACTGAGGCGGCGATGCGAGTAGCCGTCACCGGAGCCACCGGCAACCTCGGGCGCGAAGTCGTCGCGGCGCTGCGAGCCAGGGGGGATCACGTCGTGGCGCTGTCGCGTGACCCCACGCGCGCGACGCAGCGGCTCGGGACGGGGGTCGAAGCCCACGCCTGGCCGGCGCCGGTGGATGCTCCGCCGCCGCCCGAGGCGCTGCGGGGTGCCGATGCCGTCGTTCACCTCCTTGGAGAGCCGGTGGCGCAGCGTTGGTCGGCCGAGGCCAAGCACCGCATTCGGGACTCGCGAGTCCTCGGGACTCGCTGGCTGGTCGAGGGCCTGATGGCACTTCCCGACGGCGAGCGCCCCGGCACGCTGATCTCGCAATCGGCCACCGGCTTCTACGGACCCAGCGACGGCCGGCGCCTCGATGAGACGGCACCGTCCGGGTCCGATTTCCTGGCCGGCGTCGTGGCGGCCTGGGAGCACGAGGCGCTGCTCGCCGAGGCAATGATGCGAGTCGTCCGCACGCGGACCGGCGTCGTGCTGACCCGCGAGGGCGGGGCGCTGGCGCAGATGCTCCCGTTCTTTCGCCTCGGGCTCGGCGGCCCGGTTGCCGGCGGGCGGCAGTACGTCCCATGGGTTCACCTCGACGACGTCGTCTCGTCGATGCTGTGGTGTCTGGACGCGACCGGCGCCTCGGGCGCTGTGAACGTGACCGCGCCGGAGCCGGTCACGAACGCCGACTTCTCCCGCGCGCTCGGACGCGCCCTGGGCCGTCCGGCCGTTCTGCCCGTGCCGGGGTTTGCCCTGCGGCTCCTGTACGGCGAGATGGCCCAGATCGTCACCACGGGGCAGCGCGTCGTACCGACGGCGCTCGGGAGTCTGGGCTACGACTTCCAGCACCCGGAGATCGAAGCGGCGCTGCGCGACGTTCTGAAGCGTTCGTGAGGGCCACGACGCTGCTCTGGCTGCGTCGCGACCTGCGGCTGCACGATCATCCCGCCCTGCACGCCGCCGCGCGGGATGGAGCGGTCGTGGTGCCGGTGTTCTGCTTCGACGATCGGCTGCTGCGCGGCCGCCATGCCTCCGGGACGCGGACCCGATTCCTGCTCGACTGCCTCGCCGATCTGCGCGCAACGCTGGGCGAACGCGGAGACGGACTGATCATCCGGCGCGGACGGCCGGAACGCGAACTACCGGCACTGGCACGCGAACTCGGCGCCGAGCGCGCACATTTCACCGCTGACGTCGGTGGGTTCGCCCGCGCTCGCGACGCTCGGGTCGTGGAGGCTCTCCGCGCAGCGGGCACCGAGGCGCATGCGCATCCGGGGTCGTTCGTGGTCGACGATCTCGAGGCGATCCGGACAACCTCGAATCGACCGTACACCGTGTTCACGCCATTTCATGGGGCGTGGTCGCGCCAGCCGCGCCGGGCGGTCCTACGCAAGCCGGCGTCGCTGGGCGGGCTGCCGAACGACCTTGATCAGGGAGGCATTCCCACCCTCGAGGACCTGGGGCTGCACCAGGAGGTCACTGAACCCGCTCACGGCGGGGAGGAGGCGGCGAGACGTGCCGTCAACCGGTATCTGCGCGAGCACGTGGCTGGCTACGAGGACCAACGGGACACGCTCGATAGCCCCGCCGCCTCGCGGCTGTCGCCCTACCTGCACTTCGGGTGCATCTCGGCGCGCGAGCTCGAGTCCCGGGTTGGGCGCGGAAAGGGTGCGCGGGCGTACTCCCGGCAGCTGTGCTGGCGCGACTTCTACGCCCACGTGCTGCTCCACTTTCCCGACAATGCCGAGCGCGAGCATCAGGAGCGCTATCGCGGCACGATCGGCTGGAACGACGACGCGGCGTCGCTCAAGGCATGGCAGGAGGGGCGGACCGGCTTTCCCCTGGTCGATGCAGGGATGCGCCAACTCCGCCGCGAGGGCTGGATGCACAACCGGGCGCGCCTGGTCGTCGCTTCGTTCCTGACCAAGGACCTGGGGATCGACTGGCGCGAGGGCGAGCGGTGGTTCATGCGGATGCTGCTCGATGGCGACGAGGCGAGTAACAACGGCAACTGGCAGTGGGTCGCCTCGGTGGGCGTCGATCCCCAGCCGGCGTTTCGGCGGATGTTCAATCCTGCGCGCCAGCAGGAGCGCTTCGATCCCGAGGGCAGCTACGTTCGCCACTACGTCGCCGAACTGCGGAAGGTCCCCGATCGCTACCTGAGCCAGCCGTGGACGATGCCGACGGACGTCCAGCGGTCGGTCGGCTGCCGGATCGGCGCAGATTATCCCGGGCCGATCGTCGACCACGCCACCGCGCGGCGCGAGGCTCTTCAGCGGTACTCCGCGCTCGGGCCGACCCGATAGCGGATGTGCGTGACCGCCGGCGAGTGCACCACCTCGACCGGCGTCAGCATCGGATCGCCCACGTTCTCGAGCAGCCGTTCGCCGGCTCCGAGCACTACGGGTACGACGTGGAGGTACAGCTCGTCCAGGAGCCCCGCGGCCAGGTACTGCTGGACGGCCCGGGCGCCACCGGCGACGGTCACGTGCTTCGCCCCCGCGGCGGCGCGCGCCTGATCGAGGGCTGCGTGGATGCCGTCGGTGACGAACGTGAATGTGGTTGCACCGTTCAGTGCCAGCGGCTGACGTGGATGATGGGTGAGCACGAAGACGGGAACGTGAAACGGCGGATCGTCGCCCCACCAGCCGCTCCAGCTCTCGTCCCACGGGCCTTCGCCGCCGCCGAACATCCTGCGTCCCATGATGTAGGCGCCCACGCCCCTGACCAGGCCGTCCACGACGTCGGAGTCGGCATTTGCTTCGCCCCCGTCCAGTCCATGTTCCCGCCGCCAACTCGCGGTCTCGAACACCCACTGGTGCAGTCGCAGTCCGTTTTCGCCGAGCGGGTTCTCGAGGCTCTGGTTCGGACCGGCGACGAATCCGTCGAGCGAGATCGATATCTGGGCGGTGACTTGGCTCACGGTGCTATGACGGTCCGCGGTGCGGTTAATCATCGCGCCTGGCGGATATGGTTGCCCAATGCCGAGTGTGCTGATCACGGGAGCGAGTCGCGGCATCGGCCGGGCGACAGCGCTGCGGCTGTCTGCCGTCGGCTGGGATGTCACCGCGGGCGTCCGTCAGGAACAGGACGCCGAGGCGCTGACGGCTGCCAGCCCCGGACGGCTCAACACGGTCGTCCTGGATGTGACCGACGAGGATCACATCGCCGGGTTGGATGCGAAGCTGCCTCAGCAGCTCGATGCGATCGTCAATAGCGCCGGGATCGTCGTCGGCGGCCCGGTCGAGGCGGTGCCGGCGGCGGAGCTGCGCCGGCAGCTCGAGGTCAACGTCGTCGGCCAGGCGGCGGTGAGCCAGGTCGTGCTGCCGCGGCTCCGGGCGTCGCGGGGCCGCGTGATCTTCCTCTCCTCGGTGAGCGGCCTGATCTCGACGCCGATGATGGGGGTCTACAGCGCATCGAAGTTCGCCCTCGAGGGGCTGGCCGACGCCCTGCGCATGGAGCAGCGCGACCGTGCAGGCCAAGCTGGCTCTGGCCACCCCGACACGAGCGCGCGACGCCGTGCTGCGCGCCGCCACCGGCGTCCCGCGCCGGCCCTAGGCCGGCCCGCCAGCGCCTCAGCGCCGCGATCGCGACGGGCCGTACACGAGCCGGCTTGGGAGTGGGAAGGGAGAGAGCTTGTCGACCGCGTGGCCGGCCAGCAGGCGCGGCTCCATGATCGCGATCAGCCCGGCCAGCTCATCGCGCTGCTCGTCGGTCAGGTTGCGTCGCCGGCCCCTGCCGATCCGGATCAGCTCGAAGAGTCGCCGGCGCTCCTCGCGGTTCAGTCGGCGCACGTGGTCATGTGTGAGCATCGCCAGCTCGGCCGCAGCCAACAGCTTGAGCACGGGGATCCGCCGGACGCCGGGGATCTTCTTCGTGGCGGCGGCCACGGACTTGGTGACGTAGCCAGGAGGCATGGTTTCGAGTGTAGGAGCCCTGCGGCGGAATCACCGCCTGCGAGCATGTTGGCATGGGTCACGTCGTCGTATCGCGCCTCACCTATGCCCACCCCGGTGGAGAAGTGCTGTTCTCCGACGTCTCGTTTCGAGTGGCTCCAGGGCGGCACGTTGGCCTGGTGGGCGCCAACGGCGTCGGAAAGAGCACGCTGTTTGGCGTGTTGGCCGGAGCGTTGGCCCCGGACGATGGCGAGGTCTCGCTGGGTGGCGTGGCCGCCTATATGGCTCAGGATGTCGGCGTCGCCGACGACGAGCGCACGGTGAGGGAGTTGCTGCTCTCACTCGCCCCCAAGGGCGTCCGCATCGCGGGGGAGCGTGTCCAGCGCCATGAGTGCGAGTTGGCCGCGGGCGACGACGCCGCCGGGATCAAGCTCGGCAGCGCGATCGCCGACTGGTCGGCACTCGGGGGGTACGAGCTCGAGGGCCAGTGGGACGCCGCCTGCCGTCGCATCGTCCGGGCGCCGTTCTCGGAGCTGGCCGATCGGCCGGCGGTCACGCTATCCGGGGGCGAGCGCAAGCAGCTCGTGCTCGAGGTCCTCTTCGCCTCCGATGCGGGGATCCTGCTGCTCGACGAGCCCGACAACTTCCTCGACGTTCCCGCCAAGCTGGCGCTGGAGCGCCGGATCCGCGATTCGAAGAAGACCGTGGTGATGATCTCGCATGACCGTGAGGTGCTCTCAGGCGCCGTCGCGACGATCGTCACCCTGGAGGGCAACGGCGCGTGGGTCCACGGTGGCTCATATGCAACCTACCCGGAGGCGCGAGCCGAGCGCCAGCGGCGGCTCGGCGATGCGGTCAAGCGCTGGCGCGACGAGGAGCGGCGCCTGTACCGGTTGATGAAGACGTTCAAGGAGCGGGCCAGGTATTCGAGCGACTGGGCCAAGAAGGCCGACGCCGCCGAGACCCGGTGGCGCCGGTTCGCAGACGCCGGGCCGCCGCCGGCGCCCGTGGTCGACACGCAGATCGCGGTCCGCATGCGTGGTGGCGATTCGGCCCGCCGAGTCCTCGATCTCCGCTCGCTCGGGATTGACGCGCTCGTGTCCCCGTTCTCGGAGGAGATTCATTTCGGTGAGCGCATTGGACTGATCGGGCCCAACGGCTCGGGCAAAAGCGAACTGACGCGGGTGATGGCCGGCGTTCGGCCGCCCGACAACGGGGAGCTGGTCGTCGGGCCGCGTGTGTCGACGGGCCTGTTCACCCAGCTGCAGCGACGAGCCGACCTGCGCGGGCACCTCGTCATCGATGTGGTGCTCGAGCGCGTGCGGGGCGGCGGCGTGCAAGCCGCGATGAACGCGCTGGCGCGCTACGGCCTCGCCGATGCCGCTCGCCGGTCGTTCGACGTGCTGAGCGGAGGTGAGAAGGCGCGGCTCGAGGTCCTCGTCCTGGAACTCGAGGGACACAACCTGCTGTTGCTGGATGAGCCGACCGACAACCTCGATATCGATTCCTCCGAAGCACTTGAACACGCGATCGACGGCTTCAACGGGACAGTCGTGGCCGTCTCGCACGACCGCGCATTTCTGCGCACGATGGATCGCTTCATGATGGTCCTGCATGACGGCGCCGTGCTCGCCCTGCCGTCCTATGACGCCGCCCTCGAGGCCCTCATCGAGCCGGACCAGGCCAAGGACGTCCGCCTGGCCAAGGTGCTGTAGCGCCCTCCGGGCTTTGCTGCGAAGCTGTGTGGTGTGAACCATCACGAGCCGGGTGCGGCGATCACCGGGGTGGGAATGGCCGTGCCGGAGCGGCTCGTGTCAAACCGAGAGATCGCGGCGCAGCTGGGAGTGCGGGAGAGCTGGATCGCCAAGCGCACGGGGACGAGCCAGCGCCCGTGGGCGCAGGGCGAGGAGCGGATGAGCGAGTTCGCCGCGGCCGCCGGTCGCCTCGCGATGTCGCGTGCCGGAATCGATCGGCGCCAACTCGACGTGGTCATCGTGGCCACCTCGACCGCCGATGAGATCACGCCCAACGCGGCCCCGCTCGTCGCCGGTCTGATCGGAGCCGAGCGGGCCGGAGCCTTCGACGTCGGTTCAGCCTGCACCGGCTGGCTGGCGGGCCTCGCCATGGCCTGCGGCCAGATCGAGTCGGGCCGAGCCAGCCACGCGCTGGTGGTGGGCGCTGACTTCCTGTCCAGATACCTCGACCTGTCCGACCGCAACACCGCGCCGCTGTTCGCGGACGGCGCGGGCGCCGCTGTGGTGTCCGCCGTCGAAGGGCCTCGGATCGGCCCGGTCGTGCTGCACGCCGACGCCACCGGGGCCGAACTGATCCGGCTCGAGCGGAGCGGGAGCATCAGCATGCTCGGCCAGGAGACGTTCCGGGCCGCGGTGAACTCGCTGGCCACCGTCACCACAGAGGCGCTCGAGGCGACCGATCTGACCGTCGACGACATCGACTTGTTCGTCTACCACCAGGCCAATTCACGCATCATTCGTGCCGTCGGGCAGCGCCTGCGCCTGCCCGATGAACGGGTGGTCGACTACGTAGCACGGTTCGCCAACTCGTCGACGGCCACGCTCCCGATCGCGCTGTCAGTGGCCGAGCACGAGGGGCGGCTGCACCGCAACGACCGCGTGCTGCTGGCAGCCTTCGGCGGCGGATTCACCTGGGGCGCCACCGTGTTGCAGTGGGGCTCCGCCTCACGCTAGCTCGCGCTCATACACGCGGAAGCGCTTGACGATCCGGCCCCCGAGCGCCTCCATGGCGCGGTTCATGGCATGGTTGGTCTCGAGGATCCAACCCATCTCACCGCCCTTCTGGCGCGTGCGCTCGCCCGAGCGGTACTGCGCGAGATACAACGCCACGCCGGCGCCGGTGTGCTGGTACTCGTGCTTTACGCCGAGAAACCCGACCCGCACCTGGTCCATGATCCGCCCTCGCCGCAGGAAGTACCACCACCCCAGCGGCAGCAGTCGCCCGTTCATCTTCTTCAGCACCTGGTTGATGTCGGGCACGGTGATCGCCATGCCGGCGGTCCGGCCGTCCACCTCGGCGATCATGAACCAGTCGCGCGCGTAGACGAGCTGCAGATCAAGCGCGTAGGCGTCGAGATCCTCCTTGGAATAGGGGACGAAGCCCCAGTTCCTCGACCAGGCCGAGTTGTAGACCTCGGCAAACTCGTCGAGCTCGCGGCGCAGGTGCCGCCGCGACATCGAGCGAATCCGCACCCCGTACCGGCTGTTGGCCCGCTCGGCGATCCGCAGCAGCCGCGGATCGACGCGCTCGGCATCGAACACGTGGCGCTCCCACATCAGCAGGTCCATCGCCTTGGTCAACCCGGCGGCTTCGCAATGGCGCCGGTAGTACGGCGGGTGCCAGGGCTGCTTGATCATCGGTGCGCGCGCGAACCCCTCGACCAGGATCCCGCTCTCGTCGTTCATCTGGAAATCCATCGGACCGACCATGCGATCGCATCCCCGGGCGCGCAGCCAACCGGCGGCGGCGTCGAGCAGCGCCTCCAGAACCGCAGCGTCCTCCTCGAAGTCCAGAAAGCCGAACATCCCCCATCGGTTGGCGTGAAAATCGTTGAAAGCGGTGTCGATCTGGGCGGTGATCCGCCCGACGACCCGCCCGTCGCGGCGGGCGAGGAAGTACTCCGCCTCACCGTGGGTGAAGAACGCGTTGAGCCGCCGGGTCAGGAAGACGTAGCGCTCGAGCTTCAGCGGCGGGACCCACGGCGTCCCCTCGTGCAATCGGAAGGGGAGCTCGACGAAGGCGCGCAAGTCGGAAATGCCGCGCGCCGAGCCGATTTCGAGGGCCATCTCCGGGCACCGTACTAGGCTGTCTGGCGTGGTCGATCGAGTTCGGTCAGGTAGATGACCGCATCCGTCGAGGATCGCCGCCAGTCCCTCGAGGCAGCGCATCCGAGATGGCGCGCGCTGACCCTGTCCCAGGCCCTGGATGATGCCGCGAGCCGATATGGCGACCGGCCGCTGATCCTTACCGACGAGGGCAGTCTCACCTATGCGGAGCTCCGGGACTGGTCCGTGCGGTTGGCCGCGGGCTTGGTCGCCAGTGGCGTGCAACCCGGGGATCACGTGGCTATGGTTCTGGCCAACTACCCCGAGTTCGTGGCCGTGAAGTTCGCCATCGCCCGCGCCGGTGCGGTGGCCGTCCCGATCAACTTCCTGCTCCGCGCGAGCGAGCTCGGCTACGTGCTGCGCCAGTCGGACGCGACCCTGCTCATCACCATGGCCGGATTCCGCGACCTCGATCACCTCGGGATGCTCGATCAGTTGGCTCCCGGCTGGGAGGGGGAGGGGGGCGGCGAGGCATTTCCGCGGCTGCGTGAGGTGATCGTGTTCTCGCCCGGCGGCTCTCCGCGGCCCGGGTCCACCCCACTTGGCGCCCTCGAGCTGCGGGACGACGACTCCGCCCGGGCCGAGCTCGACCGGCGCCAGCGCGACGGGGCTCCCGATCGCACCGCCGACGTGATCTACACCTCGGGCACGAGCGGCGCGCCCAAAGGCGTGATGCTCTCGCACGACGCCCTGTTGCGCAGCGCCTACGGCTCTGCCTGGACGAGGGCGTTCGAAGACGGCCGGCGAATCCTCTTCGCCCTCCCGCTCTATCACGTCTTCGCGTATGTCGAGGGACTGCTGGCCTCGCTGTTCGCGGGGGGCGCGATCATCCCGCAGACGGCGTTTGACCCGGCGGCGACGCTGTCGGCTGTGGAGCGGCACCGTGCGGACGAGGCGCTGTTCGTGCCGACGATGACGATCGCCGTTCTCGAGGCGTCCCGGTCCGGCCGCTTCGAGATCGGTTCGCTGCGCACGGTCATGTCGGCTGCCGCGCCCGCGCCGGTCCGTCTGTGGCGTGCCGTCCACGAGGAGCTCGGGGTCAGCGAGGTCCTGACCGCCTACGGCATGACCGAGACGAGCGCGGCCGCGACCTACACCCAGCCCGACGGGGCGCTCGAGCTGGTCGCCGGCACGGTCGGAGCGCCGAAATACGGAGGCGTGGCCGGCGACCCCGAGCTCGATGGCCTGCTCGCCACCTACAAGACGATCGACCGGCTCAGCGGCGAGGACCTCCCAGCGGGCAGCGAGGGAGAGCTCACCGTGCGGGGTCCGATCGTCACCCACGGCTATTACGAGCAGCCGGCCGAGACGGCGGCCGTGCTCGACCGGGCCGGGTGGCTGCGCTCAGGAGACCTGGGGCGGGTCGACTCCGGGCACGGCCACCTTGTACTGACCGGCCGCAGCAAGGAGCTCTACAAGTGCGGAGGCGAGCTGGTGGCGCCCAAGGAGATCGAGGACATGCTCACCGCGCACCCGCGCGTCGCCCAGGCCTACCTCGTCGGCCTGCCCGACGAGCGGATGGGCGAGATCGGCTGCGCCTGGGTGGTCCCCGAGGCCGATCCACCCGATCCCGAGGAACTGCTCCAGTACTGCCGCGAGCGCCTGGCCCGGTTCAAGGTCCCGGCCCACGTCATCTACACGAGCGCCGCCGAGCTGCCGACGACGACTACGGGCAAGGTGCAGAAGTTCAAGCTGATCGAGCAGGCTCGCGCGCGGCTGCAGCTGCACTCGCCACACTAGCGTCTCCGGGTGCTCAGTAGGCCGGCCGGCTCGCTGTCGCACAAGGTGCACCGATTGGCAGTCGCTTCGGGAACGACGGCCGGGAAGGGATGAAAAATGGCAGGCTGCGCCTCGTCCCCGGGGCGGCTGGCACATCGCGGGGAGGACGGGCGCCCGCGCCGCGCTACACAAGTGGCACCGTTGCCGACACCTTCCACGAACCGGCGCTCCGGGACAACCACTTTCGATTCAGCGCCTCCAGACCCCCACAACGTCGAGGAGCGGCGGCCGGACCGGCCGCCTTTCAACGTTGTAGCGGTCAGCGCGCCCTTTCCGAGCACGAAAACGTTGCGCAGCGCGCCAATGGCGGTGGCGCTATGCAACGTTTTGCCGAAATAGCAGCGGTTTCGTTACCCGGCGCCGCCGCCCGAGACCGCCGCGTAACGAAATCGCTGTTGGACACCCCCAGCCGCGGCTCCACCACCCATCCCCAGCCAAACCCCCGAAGCCGCCCGCTCGACCAGGGCGAGCGGACCGAACGCGACCGACTCCACGCACGCTTATGACCGAAGCGCCCGGGCGTGGGATGGTTCGTCACGGTAACTGATTCGGATCCAGCGGGGGCGGCAGGGGAACCTCCTGGGGGGGTTGGCCGGTTTCCTGGGCCCAGGAGACGAACGCCTCGCCCTCACGCCCGATGTGCTCTCCGGTGCCTCCGAGTGCAATCAGCACCAGCCGCGCCGGCCCGCGATTGAGCAGCTGCCGCCGCACGCTGGGCGCCACCCGCACGAGCTCGCCCTGACCGAGGGCGGTCTCCTTGCCCTCGATGATGAGCGACAGCTCACCCTCGAGGACCAGATACACCTCCTCCTGATGCTCGTGGCGGTGAATGCGGCCACGCTGGCCGGGCTGAAGGACGATCTGGTTGAGTCCGAATGTCGTCACGCCGAGCTGGCGTCGGAGCGGAACGAACATGTCCTGACTGTCCGGATCGAGCCGCGTACGGGAGACGCCGTCCTGCATGGCGACCATGTTGTCACGCCCGCCAGGGCGCGCGTGCCTAGGTGGATCGCCCGCCCAGCACGGCGGCGAGATACCGGTCGAGCATCGCGTTGACCTGATCGGGGACCACGAGCGGGCTGAAGTGCCCTGAGCCGATCGTGCGACCGAGGATCAGCCCTGGCTGTATCGCGCTGATGCGCCCCAGGTCGGCGTTGGGGGTGCCGGCGTCGAGATAGAGCATCGGCGCCGTGCAGCGCCGGAGCGCCTCCTCGTCGTTCCACGACAGCATCGCCTGCTCCCATATCGAGCTACTGACGTAGGGAGGGGTGCGCACGGCCTCGTCGAGGATCCATGCCTTTACGTCTGGCTCGTCGAACGGGCCGAAGAAGCTGCCGTAGTAGTCGCGCAGGGTCTGCTCGGCGTCGTCGGTGCGCAGTGAGCCCACGAGCTGCTCGACAAACCCGCGGCGATCTCCGGGCGGGAGGAGAACCGAATCGACCAGGACGACGGCTGCGAAGCGACCCGGTTGGGCGGCGGCGGCCTCCATCGCCACCAGGCCGCCGAGGCTGTGGCCGACGAGCACCGGATGCTCGTACTCGAGCTGATCGCACATCCACACGAGGTCGTCGGCAAGCGACTGCATCGTGTAGCGCTGGTGGGGAGCATCGCTCTGCCCGTGGCCGCGTAGATCCGGGGCCAGGACGCGGTGCCGTGCAGCGAAGTGCTGCATCTGCGAAGCCCAGAACCCGCGGTGGCAGGCCAGCCCATGAATGAACACCAGCGGTGGCCCTCCACTTCCTGCCGCCTCGTAGGCGAGAGCCATGCCATCGCGGACGAGTTCCGGCATGGTCGAAGTGTGGCGCCTGCCTCGGCGGCTACCTTGAGCAGGTCTGCGCGGTCGACTTGCCCGTACAGCCTTCGATCGCCAATGCCCCGTGGGTGAAGGCGGCCAGCGCTGGTTTCGCGCTCACGACTCCGTTCACGTACTTCAACAATCCGGCGTAGTCGAATGCGTACGGCTTCTTGGCCGGCGACTCGTTGCCCATCCACGTGTACCAGTAGAAGCCCATGAGTCCGAGCGTCGAGCGCTTGGCGGCCAGCATGGGCATGACCTGGGCCAGGCGCAGCGCCTGCTGGCGCTCGGTCGTGCTCACGCCGAACTCGGGCGGCGCCTTGCCCTCCGACGAGGGCCACGTGATCTCGGTGGCGAGAATCGGCTTGGCCGAGTCGCCGAAACGGTCCATCACGGCCCGCACCCGCTGCAGGATTGTGATCACACCCTTGGGCTGCGCCGTGTACGGATGGACGGCGACGATGTCGAACAGGCGGCGGGCTCCCGGTACGCGGTAGATGTCAGCGAGGTACTGCCAGGAGAAGTCGGCCAGGCCGGCGAGCACGACCTTGGCCCGGGGGTCGGCCGACTTCAACGCGGTGTGGGCCGCGGCGAGCAGCTTCACGTAGCTCGGGGCGAAGGGCTGCTGGGACCAGTACGTGGTGAAGTGGGGCTCGTTCCAGATCTGCCACATGCGAATCGGGACGCGCGGTAACGCGGGATGCGCCGACCAAAACGTACCCGTCGGTCCATAACGTTTGACCAGCCCGGTCAGGAACGCCGCGAAGGCGGCAGTCGACCGGGGCGGCGAGGCCGGATCGCCGGGGTGCACGGCGTCCCAGCTCGGCGTGAACTCGACCACCGGCAGCAGGGAGAATCGTCGGGCCGCGGCCGCGGCGACGAGGCGGTCGAGTTCGACGAACGTAGTCGGCACGCCGCCCACGCTGACGAACTGACGCCGTGCGATCGAGGGCACCTCGGACATCGTCCGATACGGCTGGACGCGGGACCAATCGACTGAGACTCGCAGGCTCTCGGCCCCGCTCGCGACCGCCTGGCGGACCTGCTGGACGAGATCGACTGTGGGTGCAAACACCGGTCCGTCGAACGTGACGCCGACAAGCTGTCCCGATACCGGAACGGGCTGCGCGCTCGTGGTGTGCTGCTGGCTCGAGGAGCCGCAGGAGGCTATCGCCAGCGCCACCAGCACCACCGAGAAGAGGGTGGCCGTTCCATGCTTGGGGCGGCGCATCGCGGCGAGTGTACGGGCTGCGTGTATTGTCCGAGCCGCCATCGCCGGTGTCCTGCCCCGGCATGGCCGACCCCCCATGACCGAGCCTGATCAGGCGCACATCTCGTTGATGCTCATCGTGCCCGACGCCGACGGTGCGATCGCCTGGTACAAGCAAGCGCTCGGAGCCGGCGAGCTCTGGAACCTCGGGGGTGTGGCCGGCCTCGAGCTCGACGGTGCGCCGTTCTTCCTGCACGAGACCAACCCGGCCAACGAGACCGAGGCGAGCCCTGCCCAGGTCGGCGGCACGAGCGTGCGGGTGGAGGTGTTCGTCGAGGACCCCGACGCACTGATCGAGCGGGCGGTGGCGGCCGGCGCCACCGCCCATCCGAGCGGCGTTCGCGACCACCAGGCGCCGTGGGGAAGGCACCGCCAGGGCGGCTTCACGGACCCGTTCGGACACGTGTGGTCGGTCGGCGATCGTTCTCCGTTGCAACGATTTATGGACTGACCGCGCGCCGGCGGAGCGTTACACCGTCTCCCAAGATGCGTACTATGAATGGGTCGAGGACCCTGAGGCACCGTTCTGCGGGTGCGAGCCATAAGTAACCGACCAAGGGAGATTCCTTGCGCATCTTGATTCTCGGAGGAGACGGCTTCTGTGGCTGGCCCACGTCGCTACACCTGTCGGCCTGCGGCCATGACGTCGCGATCGTGGACAACCTCGCTCGACGCAACGCCGACAACGAGCTGGAGGCCGAGTCGCTGACGCCGATCCGGCCGCTGGGGACGCGGCTGGCGACATGGCGCGAGCTGACCGGTCGCGAGATTCTGTTCCACCGTCTGGACGTGGCCCGCGACTATCGCGAACTGCTCGACCTGCTGATCGAGTGGCAGCCCGACGCCGTCGTCCACTTCGCCGAGCAGCGCGCGGCGCCGTACTCGATGAAGAGCTCGTGGCACAAGCGCTACACGGTCAGCAACAACGTCAACGCCACGCACAACCTCCTGGCCGCGATCGTCGAGTCGGGTGTGGACACGCACGTTGTCCATCTCGGAACCATGGGCGTGTACGGCTACGGCACCGCCGGGGTCAAGATCCCCGAGGGCTATCTGCGTGTGCGCTTCGACAACGACGAGGGCGTCGAGGTCGAGCAGGAGATTCTCTATCCGGTCAACCCGGGGAGCGTCTACCACATGACCAAGACCCAGGACCAGCTCCTGTTTGCGTTCTACAGCAAGAACGACGGGACCCGGGTCACCGATCTCCATCAGGGCATCGTGTGGGGCACTCAGACGGCCGAGACGCGCCTCGACGAGCGACTCATCAATCGCTTCGACTACGACGGGGACTACGGAACGGTGCTGAACCGGTTTCTGATGCAGGCGGCGGTCGGGTATCCGCTCACCGTGCACGGTACCGGTGGCCAGACTCGGGCCTTCATTCACATTCAGGACACGGTTCGCTGCATCGAGCTGGCAATCGAGAACGCTCCGAATCATGGTGACCGCGTGCAGGTCTTCAATCAGATGACCGAGTGCCACCGTGTGGTCGACCTGGCCAAGCTGGTCTCAAGCCTGAGCGGCGCCGAAATCGACTACGTCGAGAACCCGCGCAAGGAGGCGGCGGAGAACGAGCTGTACGTCGAGAACGGCCAGCTGGTCAACCTCGGCCTCGATCCGATCCGGCTCCAGGACGATCTCCTCACGGAGATCACAGAGATCGCTCGCGGATACGTCGATCGCGTTGACATCAGCAAGATCCCGTGCCGCTCGAAGTGGATCCAGACTAAGGAGCCCGCGACTCCGACGGCATGACGTCGTCCGCGGTGATGTGACGGATCTCAGCGCTCCCGGGCTCCCGGAGGCGTGACGCGGTTTCTTCGGTCCGCTTGTCGGCGCTCGGCATCTCGAGCCGGCTCAGATTCGCCACCGGCTTGGCCGAGTCGTAGGCAAAGACAAACCCCCGGGGCGGCCCGCGATGAGGGCGGACCACCCCAGGAACGACACCATCTAATAGCCCTGGCAGTAAGGCTTTGAGCCCTTGACGGCGTTCCCCTTTGCGTTGAGCAGGAACCAACGGCCCTTGAAGTACTTGCACCCCATCTCGGGCGCCTCACCCGCCTTGAGGTCGGAGGTGCCCACGTACAGCGGGCGGTGGTTGTAGGTCACCTGGAGCTTGTGGTGACCGCGGTTGATCGTGCCGAACAACTTCTTGTTCAACCCGGAGCCCTTGAGCGCCTCCACCTTGCCGCTGGTGGGAAGGGGCTTGAACGTCAGCACGCAGTCGCCCGTGCAGCGGCTCTTATCTTTGCGGTCGTTGCTCGAGACATAGATCGCGTGGCCGCGCGAATCGACCAGGACCGTCGCCGACTGGCTGCCGCCCGCCCAAGTGACCTTGCCCGTCCCGACCTTGGTCGGCCGCGAGCTGGCGAAGGCAACTCCGGCTGCGAGTGCGACGATGCCGATGGCAGCGAACACCACGAGCCGGCCCTTGCCGAGCCACTTCGATGCATTCATGCGTTGAACTCCTTTTTCCCGTTTTCGCAGACTGGCGCCGCGGCTAAGCGAAGCAAGCTCAGCGTTCCGACGCAGTCCCGAGTCAGCATGCCCCCTTAACACGGAGAATGCCAGTTCCTACCGCCAGCGCAAGAGTGATGGCGGAGAAACCGTGATGTGCAGGCGGTTTTGCGCCACTCACCCGCGCGGCTCCCGAGCCCACCCGACGGCGGTCTTCCGCCGCACCGAGCTCCGATTCCTCGGCGGCCAGTTCCTCCTCGACCGCTGCGATCGCGGCGGCCACACGGTCACGGCTCTGGGCGAACCGGACGGCCGCGTAGTAGATGAGGAGGCTGGACGCGGCCACCGCGGCCAGGTCCCACCAGAAGGGGATGGTCTGCTTTGCCATCAGGGCCAGGCCGAAGGCCCACCCGGACTTCGGGGCTGTGCTGGGGTACTTGCCGAGATAGGAGATCACGCCCAGCACGTTGACGTAGGTGAATCCGGCCAGGCAGAGAGCGGCGACGAGGATTCCCAACCCGGTGAGCGTGCCGCTCGAGGACTCGAGGCCGAGGTGGGGGAAGCTCGACTGCAGGTAGCCCAGCGCCGCCTCCACCTCGATCGGACCGATCGTCACCGCCTGGATCCAGGCCATGAGCGCGCCGGTGAAGCCGCCCATGGCGCCGAAGCTCAGGAACGGGAAGCGAGCCGTGCCAGCTGACAACGGGTACGTCGATCCAAGCTCGGCGTGTACCAGCGCCAGCGTGGCCAGAATCGACCCGGCCAGGATCCACGAGAGCAGCGAGGCCGGGCCTGCCGACTGGGCCGCGCCCAGCGCCCCCAGTAGCCAGCCCGAGCCAATGATCGACCCGAGGGAGATCAATGTCAGCCCTCGCAAACCTACGTGGCGCCTCAGACGATGCTCTGCGGCCCCCGATGCCTCTGGTTCAGACGTGATCGATCGATCGCCGGTTTGAAGGGCAGTAGTCATGCGCGTGCCTCCCGTCCTCCCCCACCAGTTGCCGCGGGCACGTTGACCCTTGAGGACTACCCGACGCCCTGGCACCAAAACGTTGGGTGCCACGACGAGGCCGCATGGGGCGATAGGCAGCTGGGGGTTAACGCACTACATTCTCAGCGTGGCCGATCAGTCTGAGGTCCGCGTCTCCGATCAGGACCGCGAGCGGGTGGTCAGGGACATCCGCGAGCACTTCGCGGCCGGTCGGCTGAGCGAGGATGAGCTCAGCGAGCGTGTCCAGGCCGCATACCAGGCCCGTACGTCAAAGGAGCTGTCCGATGTGCGGGCCGACCTTCCGAAGCTGCCGCCCACGCCGGCCGAGCAACGCGCGGAGCTGGTCAGGCGCCGCAGCGAATTGCAGCGGCGGCTGCTCCAGGAGAGCGGCGGCGCGCTGGTGCTGTTCTTGATCTGCACCGTGATCTGGGTGGCCGCCGGCGCCAGCGGGGCATTCTGGCCGGTGTGGGTCGCCCTGGTCGGGCTGATCCCACTGGTGCGCAACGGCTGGCGCCTGTACGGACCGGCCCCCGAGCTCGACCAAGTCGATCAAGAGCTCACGCAACGCCGGCAGGGACGGTACGACGAGCACCACCGGCGCCGGCTGGACCGCTGAGTAGCGGGAGCTGGGCAGACGCGCCGGTCGGCGGGCGGGTTCTCGGGCTGGGCGCCGGGCGCGGGCAGGTAAGCGGTCGGCCAGCCGTTCGTGGCTGCGCAGCCGCACCCGCGCGGGCTCGGCGTCCTCGAGTGGGATCCCACCCCGTGGCGGTGGAGGCGGGGCATCCGGGGGCGGTGGACCGCCTCCCCAGCCGTCGCCTGGATCTCCTCCGGACTGTCCGGGACCTCGCCTGCCGCGGCACAGGAGCACAGGCAGGAACACGATCGCCAGCACGATCAAGAGCGCCAGCAGTCCTGGAAGATCGAGTCCGCTGGCCTGGGACCTACCTGGCATGGAAGAAAAGGTACCGCGCTCGGTGCTCCGCGCGGGCCAGTTTGGGTGAACGCCGAGTCGGCAGCCGCTCAGGTGTCTGAGTCCTCATGCCGTATCGCGCAACGGCTGCCCCCGCCAGGTCCCGCCCTCGATCTCGAGCGGTGGCGTCACCCGAGCGAGCCAGCGTGGCATCCACCAGGCCCGCCGGTCGAGCAGCACCAGGACGGCCGGGACCAGAACACAGCGGATCAGCGTCGCGTCGACCGCCACGGCAACCGCCATGCCGAGCCCGAACTGCTTGATCGTGGGATTGCCGTCGAGCAGGAAGGCGCAGAACACCCCGACCATGATCAGCGCTGCCGAGGTGATGACCCGGCCGGTGTCGGCCAGCCCATCGATCACCGCCGCGTGGGCGTCGCCGGTGGTGCGCCAGTGTTCGTGGACCTGGGTCATGAGGAACACCTCGTAGTCCATCGAGAGGCCGAAGAGAATGGCAAACATCATCAGCGGCACGAACGAGACCACCGGGGCAACGCCGTCGATGCCGAGCAGGCCGGCCGTCCAGCTGTGCGAGAACACGAACGTCACCACGCCGAACGCCGCTCCGATCGAGAGGAGGTTCATGATCACCGCCTTCAGCGCGATCAACGGTGCCTGGAAGGCCATCAGCAGAAGCAGGAACGAGAGCGCTAGGACCATCGCGATGACGAGCGGCAAACGGCTCCCGATCTGGGCGGAGAGGTCGATGAACCCGGTCGTCGACCCGCCGATGAAGGCTGTCAACGCGGTGCCGCGCGTCGTCGCGGGCACGGTCCTAGCGCGCAGCACGTGGACCAGGCTCACCGTGGCCGGCGCCGAGGGGGCGGTGCTGGGCGTGACGGTGAGCAGCGCGGCCGAGCCGCTGGGTGAGAGCGCCGACGGGCTGACCGCCACGACCCCGCGCGTGCGTCGCAGCGCGGTGGACAGGCGCGCCAGCGCCGCCTGGGGGTGCTGGTCGTCGGGGGGCACCGAGACCGCCACGAGCAACGGCCCGTTGAACCCGGGTCCGAAGGCCGTGCTGAGGAGGTCGTAGGCCTGGCGGGCCGTCGTGCTCCGGGGCAACTGGCCGCTATCGCTGGCTCCGAGGTCGAGTCTGGTCACCGGCACGGCGAGCACGGCGATCAGCGCGCATCCCACGACGAGAGCGGGCCACGGACGCCGGGCAACCGCACGGGCCCAGCGCGCCCAGCCGTGCGGCCGCTGATCGTGCCGGATCCGCAGGCCCGGCACGCGTAGCGAATTTACCCGCTTACCCAGCAGCGAGAGCGTGGCCGGTAACAGCGTGAGCGCGGCGAGCACCGCGACGACGACCGTGGTGGCGGACAGGTAGCCCATCTGCGTGACGATCGGGATCCCCGCCAGCATCAGCGAGCACAGGGCGATTGTCACCGTGGCACCGGCAAACACCACCGCGCCTCCCGCCGACGCCGTCGCGTGGGCGATCGACTCGCGCGGCTCGAGCCCCTCGGCCAGGTGTGCGCGGTGACGGGTGACGATGAACAACGCGTAGTCGATCCCCACCCCGAGCCCGATCATCGTCGCCAGGGCCGGAGCGGTACTGGGCACCTCGGCCACCTGGCTCAGCAGCGCGATCACGCTGAGCCCCGCGCCGAGTCCAAATACGGCGGTGAGGATCGGTATGCCGGCCGCCACCGCGCTGCCGAACGTCAGCAGCAGCACGGCGAGCGCGACCACCAGCCCGATGGCCTCGGAGTTCCCGGGTGCCGGCCGGGAGAGCGCCTGGCCGAGATAGCCGCCGGCCGCCACCTCGAGTCCGGCCGCATGCGCGGGTGCGGCGACCGCGAACAGCTGGCGCGCCTGGGCGACCGTGAGGTCGGCCGCGCCCACGCGCAGCACCAGATCGATGTATCCGGTGCGGCGATCGGGCGCGAGCTGCGAGGCGCCCAGGCGACCGAGCGGACTCACCGCGGCGAATACCTCGGGGTTATTGGCGTAGCCGGCGACAACGCGCGCGATGGCGGCGCGCTGCGCCCGGTCGGTCAGCCGTGCGCGACCGGGCGCGCGGAGAACGATCGGATTGGTGCCGTTCGTGGCCACCGCGCCGAATGCGCCCTTGAGCACGTTGGCCGCGCGCTGGGTGCCTGTGCCGGGCAGAGCCAGGTTGTCGTTCACTCGCGTTCCGCCGAGCCCGCTGGCCCACAGACTCAGGCCGCAGAGGATCACCAGCCACGCGCCGAGGACCAGCAGGCGTCGGCGTGCGCAGAGGCGTCCGGTGCGGTAGAGCAGCGCAGTCATCGCTTCCCAGCCTCATCGGCTCACCCGGCCCTGAGCTACAGCATTTGCCGTGCCGACGGACGGCGGAGCGACGCGGTGCAGCCGCGCCGCTCCGCACTGCAGGCGGTGGCGCTAATGAGCCGCCCGGGCGTGCTTGGGCAGCCAGAACACGGCTGCACCGGCCGCGACGAGAAAGGCGATCGCCACCAGCAACGCCTCGTGTGCGGCGCCGACGAAGGCCACCGGACCATGATCCGAGCCGAGACGATCGAACAGCACCGTCCCGACGGCGGCGATCCCCACCGACATCGCCAACTGCTGGACCGACTTCAGCAGCCCCGACGCCGATCCGAGCTCGTGCGGCGCCACGCCGGCCAGGATCACGTCGAACATCGGTACGAACACCATGCCCATGCCGTAGCCGGTGATCGCCAGCGGGCCGGCGAGCTCCCATGCCGTCACGCTGCCGCCAGCTGACGACAGGACGACGACGACTACGGACAGGCCGACGGCCATCGTCGCGATCCCGATGTGCATCGTGGTCCGGCCGATCTTGCTCAGCAGGGCCGAGGAGCTGATCGAACCGCCGATGGCGAAGATCGGGATCGCCACGGTGGCGAGCGCGCAGCCGAGGGGGTGAAGCCGAGCCCGGTCTGGACCATGACGTTGAGCGCGATCATCATCCCGCCCATCGCGCCGATGAAGCCGACGACGACGGCCAGCCCGGCCACGTATGGCCGCCGGCGCAGGATCGACGGCTCCACGAGCGGCGTCTGGCCCCTGCGCGTCCGGCGTGTCTGCAGCGCGGCAAACGCCGCCAGCAGAACCAGGCCTCCCGCCACCATCGCGAACGACCAGGCCGGCCAGCCGTGCTCACGGCCCTGGATCAGCGGGTAGACCAGGGCAATGCCGCCGACCATGGCCAGGGCCACGCTGGTGGGATCCAGCCGGGCGTCGGGAGCCGCGGGTGAGGTCCGGGGCAGGAACCGACGTCCAGCGGCGATCGCCGCCAGCCCGAGCGGCAGGTTGACGAGGAAGATCGCGCGCCAGCCGGTGCCGAGAACATCGAGATTGACCAACCCGCCGCCGACCAGCGGCCCCGCCACGGCAGCCAGCCCCATGACTGGCCCGAACACACCGAACGCCTTCTGCTGGCCCTCGTCGCCGAACAGCTCGCGGATCAGGCCGAAGCCCTGCGGGACCATGATCGCCGCGATCGCTCCCTGGAGCGCGCGGGCGGCAATCAACGCGTCGGGTGACGGTGCCAGCGCGCACAGCATCGAGGCGCCGATGAAGCCCACCATTCCGGCCAGCAGCACGCGGCGGCGTCCGAGGACGTCGCCCAGCCGGCTGCCGAGCAGCAGCGTGGCCGACATTGCCAGCGTGTAGGCGGCCGTGATCCATTCGAGCTCGGCATACGTGCCGCCGAGGTTGGCCCGGATCGCCGGCGCCGCGGTCTGCGTGATCGTCGAATCGAGCAAATCCATCACCGCCGAGGCCAGTACGACGAGGAAGCCCAGCCAGGCGGCGCTCTGCTTTGACCGTGCCTTGATGACGGTCTGAGGAGTGGTGATGACTGTGGTTGACATGCGTGAATGGTCGCCACCATTGCGGTCAACTTCGGTCCGCAATAGGGCGTCATGAGAAGGAATGCGGTCAACTACAGTCCGCAATTTGTGGCAACCTTCCGTGCCATCATGGTTCAGACATCAGCGCGTCTCCTAGCCCTGCTTTCGCTCCTGCAAATTCGGCGAGAATGGACCGGTCAGGAGCTCGCCGATCGTCTCGAGGTCGGACCTCGGACGATCCGTCGCGACGTCGAGAAGCTGCGCTCGCTCGGCTATCCGGTCGAGGCGGCGCCGGGAGTGGCCGGTGGGTACCGGCTCGGTGCTGGAGGGAAACTGCCGCCGCTCCTGCTCGACGACGCCGAGGCGGTGGCCGTGGCCGTCGGTCTGCGCACGGCGGCCTCGGGGACGATCGCCGGCATCGAGGAGACCTCGGTCCGCGCCCTGACCAAGCTAGAGCAGGTGCTCCCGAGCCGGCTGCGACGTCGGGTCAGTGCCCTGAGTGCCGCTACCTCCTCCTTCGCCGTCGACGGCCCCCGCATCGACGCCGATCTGCTCGCCACGCTGGCGGCGGCCTGCCGCGACCGAACCCGGCTGCGATTTGCTTACGTGGCCAGAGATGACCGCTCCTCGCAACGGCACGCCGAGCCCAGCGCCGTCGTGCACAGTGGCTATCGGTGGTATCTGGTCGCCTTCGATCTCGACCGCGACGACTGGCGCACCTTCCGGATCGACCGCATTCGCGGCCGAGTGCGGCCGGGGGAGCGCGGGCGCCACCGCGCCGTGCCCGGCGGAGACCCCGCCGCCTACGTCTCCGCACAGCTGCGCTCGGCTGCCGCCGGCGAGCCCGAGGCGGTTCCCGGACAGGTGCGTGTCGAGGCCGCCGCCGCGCGGATTCGGGATCGGGTGCCCAGCTGCTATGCCACCGTCGAGCCGGAGGGCGAGAGCACATGCATCGTGACCACGCGCGGTGCATGGTCGCGCAGCTTTCTGGTCTGGATGGCCCTGCTCGACGAGCCGATGGAGGTGATCGGGCCGCCCGAGCTCGCCGAGGCGGGTCGCGCGCTGCTCGCGCGGCTCGGCGCCGCCGTGTAGACGAGGGATGTCACAGATCGGTGGCGATCAGGCAACTAGGGATATGAGCCCAGTTGCAAGCGCCAAGCTCGCGATGGTCGGCAAGCCGCGGGAGGCCAAGATCGCGGCGCTGCAGAGCCCCGAGGGGTCGGGGCTGGCCGAGTTCGAGCGGATCTACCGTCGCAACGTCGAGGTCGTGATGGCCTACTTCGCGCGGCGGTGTCGGGAGCCACAGACTGTGGCCGATCTGGCCTCGGAGACGTTCGTCCGAGCCGCCACCGGCTTTGCCGGCTTCGATCCCGACCGCGGCTCGCCGCGGGCCTGGCTGTTCGGCATCGCCGCCCACGTCCACGCCGCCTACTGTCAGCAGGCGGCTGACGGCCGTGAGGCGGTGGCGAGACTGGCCGGGCACCGGGCGCTGGCCGACGATGAGATCGATGAGCTGGCCGGGCGGATCGACGCCGAGCGGGCCGGGCGAGAGCTCATGCAGCGCACCGGCAGCCGGCTCACCGTGTTCGAGCGGGCCGCCGTCGAAATGGTCGACCTGGCCGGGCTGTCACCGAAGGAGGCCGCGGCAGCGCTGGACGTCTCGCGAGCGGTTCTGCGCAAGCGGTTGTCCCGCGCGCGTGCCCGGTTAAGGAAGGAGGAGATCCATGGGTAAGTTCGAGGACCGTCTGTGGACGGAGCTTGTGCGCGAGCACGGGCGTGATCTGGCTCAGATTCGCAAGCCGCCGCGGCGGTCGGGGCGACGGCCCCGCCCGCGCTTGCTCCTCGGCACGACAGTTGGTCTTGCCGGGGTGGGAACTGCCCTGGCATTGGTCCTCAGCGCGGCGAGCAGCTCCCCGGCCTTCGCAGTGACCCGGAACCCGGACGGCACGGTCACGGTGTGGGTCGCGAGGGTCGGTGGCATCGCCGGCGCCAACGCGCGCCTCGCCGAGCTAGGGGTCCATGCCAGGGCGGTCCAGGTCACAGCGGGCTGCACGCCGGCGAGAGCGAACTGGATCGCTCGCAACGCCAAGGTGCAGAGGGTCGTCACCCCGGGCCGGATGCAGAAGCTCATCGTGAAGGCGCGGTTCGATCCCAAGCAGATTCCCGTCGGCCACACGCTGGTGCTGGCCGCCGCGCGAGCCGGCCTCGCGGCGCGCGTCGCGCCCATCCATTTGGTTCGCGGTCCGGCGCCGGGGTGCTTCCCCGTGGCGCCTCCGCCCATTCCGCCCACCGTCCTGCGCGGAGCGGAGCGCGGACAGGTCCACTGCGAGGTCACGCGCCTAGGGCTCGTCGCAGGCAACGATAGGGGCGGCGTCTCGCAGGCACCCGTCGTCATCCGCGACGCGCGCGTCAAGGTGACAAAGGTGCCAAATCGCCGGATCGTCATCCAGAAGGTGGCACCCCTGAAGGGCAGCGTCGCCCTGCCGGCTGTGCGGGCGGCGGTGCGCGGCGCCCGTGAGTGTCAGGCCGCCGCGATTAGCTCGCGCGCCTCGCACCGCTGACGCGGGTAGGCCTGCGCCCGACGCGGCAGCGCGCCCGCACGCCGGCCCAAGCCAGTACTCTCTGGTCAGGACCGGACAAGGGGACGAGGAATGAGCGGTCGGCTATGGCGGCCGGTGGTGGTGGCGATGATGGTGGCACTGGCTGGAGCCGCGGCGTCCTCGGAGGCATCCGCCACCGCCATCCATGAGTTCTCGAAGGGGCTGCCGGCCGGCAGCGACCTTGGCGGCATCGCGGCCGGTCCCGACGGGAATCTGTGGTTCACCGACGGTGGTTCGACGAAGGCGATCGGGAGAATCAGCCCGGCCGGCAAGATCACCATGTTCACCTCAGGCCTCGGCACGCACGGCGCACCCGCCGACATCACTCTCGGCCCCGACGGCAACATGTGGTTCACCGAGACGGGCAGTCCGAACAACGCGATCGGGCGGGTCACGCCGTCGGGGAAGATCACGGAGTTCGTGACCGGACTGCACCCCGGGAGCGCGCCGAACACGATCCAGGCCGGGCCGGGCGGGGCACTGTGGTTCCTCGACAACGGTGCGCCAATCGGCGTCGGCCAGATCACCACGCACGGCACGATCACCGAGTTCGGCACGACCAACGGGCTGGACCCGATGAGCCAGCCCAATGATCTGACCGTAGGCCCCGATGGGAATCTGTGGTTCACCGACCAGGGCGACCCGAAGGCGATCGGTCGGGTCGAGCCAGACGGCACCATCCACGAATTCACCAGCCCGCTCGGCCCCACGAACTTCCCCAACGAGCTCACCGCGGGCGGCGATGGCAACGTGTGGTTCAGCGACGACGGGACGGGCGCGATCGGTCGGGTCAAGCCAGACGGCACGATCGACGAGTTCACCATGGGACTCCCGATGGGTGCCCAGCCGGATGCGCTGACGCTGGCACCCGACGGGAACGTCTGGTACACGGAGCAGCTGAACGCACATCGGGCGATGGGTCGCGTGATGCCATCGGGCGCCGTCCACGAGTTCACCAAGGGCCTCAATCCGATGAGCCTCCAGGACGACATCACCGTGGGCGCCGACGGCAATCTGTGGATCGAGCAGTCGATGCCGGGCGGCGTGGCCAGAATCACCACCGGCGGCACGATCACCCAGTTCGCGAAGGGCCTCAACTCGGGAGCGGGGAACGAGAAGGACCAGCTCGTGCCCGGCCCGGACGGCAACCTGTGGTTCACCGACGACGGGGCGACGCCGGCGATCGGGAAGGTATCGCTGCAGATCGCGCCGAAAGCCACCACCGGGCCGGCCAGCAAGATCTCGCATACGGCGGCGACGGTGTCGGGGTCGGTCAATCCGCTCGGGACGGCGACCACGGTCAGCTTCCGCTACGGGACGACGCGAGCCGTGAGCTCGAAGTCAAAGTCACACACGCTCCCCGCCGGCGGCGAAGCGGCGAACCTCACCGCCGGCCTTTCCGGCCTGCCGGCAGGAAAGACCATCTACTACCGGGTCGTTGCGTCCAACCCATTCGGGACTGTGGACGGCGCCATCCGCTCATTCAAGACGCCAAAGACCGCCACCAAGTCCACGAAGGCCAAGTTCGACAACCAGCGGATCACGCTCATCACGAGATCGCCGTCGACGTGCACCGCGAAGTCCGGCCGGCTGTCGGTGAAGCTGAGCTCGAGCAAGATCCCGCACTCGCACAAGACGGCGCTCCATTTCAAGAGCGCGGCGTTCTACGTCGACAAACACACCAGGGCCACGGTGACGGTCGGCCAGCTTCCAAGCACCGTTGCCCTGCGGCTATCCGGCCTGAGGTCCGGCGGCCACACGCTCAAGGTTCGCGTCACCTACACCGCCTCGATCGTGAGGCACGGGCACCGCCGCAAGGTCAAGTTGTCGACGACACTGAGGGTCAAGTTCCGGGTCTGCTAGTTGTAGGACCCGAGGAGGTTGTTCAGCTCGTTGAGGCGAGCGATGGGCGGCTTGTGGCTGAGGGCGCCGTGGGGTCGTCTGGTGTTGTACCAGTCGACCCAGCCGGCGAGCGCGGCGGTGCGTTCTGTGCTTGAGCGGTAGACGGCGCCGTAGGCCCAGCCGCCCAGGAGGGTTCTGATGAAGCGTTCGGCCTTGCCGTTGGTCTGGGGTCGGTATGGGCGCGTTCTGAGATGGCGGATGCCGAGCATGCGGCAGGCGATCGCGTGGACTGTCGAGCGGTAGGCGGAGCCGTTGTCGGTGATCAACCGCTCGACCTGGATGCCGTGGGCGGCGTAGTGGTTGACCGCGCGGCGGAGGAACGCGATGGCGGTGGTGGCCTTCTCGTCGGCGAGGACCTCGACGTAGGCCAGACGGGTGGCGTCGTCGATCGCGATGTGCACGTACTCCCAGCCGACGCGATGGCGGCGGTGGCCATCGGCATCGGTCCTGGTGCCGGCAGCCTTGCGTTGACCGGGTTTGCCCGTGAAGCGATGCCCGGCGCCCTCGTGGATTCGGCCGAGCTTCTTGACATCGATGTGGAGCAGCTCGCCAGGCCGAGCTCGCTCGTAGCGCTGGACGGGCTCCAGCCCGACCCTGCCGAGCTTGCCCATCCCGATCCGTGTCAGGATCCCCGAGACGGTCGAGACCGCCATCCCGAGGCACTCAGCGATTTCCGCGCCGGTCATCCGCAGCCGACGTAGCGCCGCGATCACCTCTAGGCGCCGCTCATCGGTGCGATT
Source organism: uncultured Solirubrobacterales bacterium (assembly GCA_963796885.1). Taxonomy (GTDB): domain Bacteria; phylum Actinomycetota; class Thermoleophilia; order Solirubrobacterales; family Solirubrobacteraceae; genus Palsa-465. Next base: position 316,890 of record CAWCNP010000006.1, on the reverse strand, counting down.
GGCCACGACTGCCGGAGCCGAGGAACGATCCAGCAACCCTGCCAGCCCGTCCTTGCGGTACCGGGTCAGCCACTTGCGCACGGTGCGGTCACTGACTCCGGCCGCCTCGGCGGCCTCCGTCAGCGACCACCCCGCATTCTCCACGCGATCGACCAGCAGCTCGCGGCCCTTGACGCTGAGCCGAGCGTTACCGTGCAGCTTCATCCGGTGTCCTCCTTGGAACTGAGTGGCTTGAGCACCTCTCAGCCTCCAAGGAGCGCCGGATGGCTAACTCATCGGCGGAACAACGTGGTCAGGATCTACAGCTAGTGGACCCCACCCAAACATTCCACCGGTTATGGCGGCCCCGGGTGGCCGCCAGGCTTTGTCCTGACCACCGGCTGCGCCGGCGGTGCCCCCTCGTGCAGCGCTGCTGCACGTCGGATCCTGCGTCCGCGCCTGACGACCCCCGGGTCTCACCATTCCCGGCGAAACGTTTGGGTGGAGCCCACTAGTCTTCTATCTCATGGCGCAGCCTGCGCTGCAACCGGACAGCGGTCGTGCCAGCAGGCCAGCGCGGTTTGTAGGTGCGTTGGGCTTGTAGAGGCTGATCAGGCTGCGCCGTTTGAGGGCGGGCCGCGTCGGGATCGCCGCGGGGGAGCGGCAGCAGGTCAGGAACGCGTGTGCGACGGTGACGCAGGTGAGGTGGTGGTGCAGCCCGCCGAAGGTGCGACCTTCGTAGTGGTCGAGCCCGAGGCATTGCTTGAGTTCGCGGTAGTCGTGCTCGACGCGCCAGCGCAGCTTCGCGAGGCGGACCAGGGCACGATCGGTGTGTCGGTCGGAAGGTTGGAGAGCCAGTACTTGACCGGCTCGTCCTTCCCGTCGGGCCACTCGGCCAGCAGCCACCGCTCGGGCAGCACCCCGTCCTCGTCGCGTTGGGCGTCGTTGGCGGGCCTGACGCGCAGCGCGATGAACTGGCTGGCGAGTGGGCCTCGGTCGCCCTCGCGCCAGCCGATCGTACGGACCTGCTCGCCGCCGGCGGCCAGCACCAGATCCCTGAGACTCGAGGGCTTGTCGGGATAGCGCGGAACGGGCGGGCGGCCGAGGCCCCGATACTCGGGCGCGAGCGGCGTCGCGTCGGCCGGCTGGGCGGAGGTCACGCCCTTGACCTGCACCACGTACTCCAGGTCGCGCTCCTCAAGCCCAGTACGGAAGGCGGTGATGTCGCCGTAGCCGCCGTCGGCCTGTACCACCCGACGCTCCAAGCCCCACTCGATCAGCTGATCGATGATCTCCAGCGCCAGCTGCCACTTCGGGACATGCCGGATCTCCTCAGGGATCCGCGCCCGCCGCCGGCGCTCCTCATCCTGATCCCAGGACTGCGGCAAGAACAACCGCCACTGAAGCGGGCACGACGCGCGATCCGAGGCGGCGTTGACCGACACCAGCACCTGGCAGTTGGCGGTCTTGCCGAGCGCTCCGCAGTACTGGTGCGCGACCCCGGGCGAGAAACGACCGTCCTTCGGCAGCCCGGTGTCGTCCACGATCCATCCCTCAGGCTCGATCTCGTCGGTCATCCGCCGCGCCAGCCGCCGCCTAACCGGCTCGTCATCCCACGGCGAGTCGGTGATGAAGTTCTGCAACCCCTCCTGATCGCCATCCGACAGCCTCGCCGCCATCGGCTGGATCGACTTGCGCCGCCCCTCCAACAACAGGCCGCGCACGTACTGCTCGCCCTTCGCTCGCTGATCGCAACGCACCAGCGGCCGATACATCTGGGCCGCGAACTCGATCAACGCCGCCCTCTGCGCCTGCAGATCAGCGGCCCTAACCCCGGACTCCCGGACCTGAATCCTCGCCATACCTCACAAGTTCCCTGCAACCGCAAGAACTCCTGTGGCACCGCCGGCATGCTTCGCCGGGGTCACGAGTGAGCTACTTGACGCGCTGCAGCCCGGTGGAGCTGTTGGTCCGGTACACATACAGCTGACCGTTCGCCCCGCTGGTCTGGAAATACTCGACGTGGTGGCCGGGGAGCGTGTACACAAGCCACTCGATCTTGTGCGAGATGGGGTCGCGCTCGATCACCATGTAGTGGAGCTGTGACGTTGGGACGTGGGCCTCGGTGGCGATCTTATGCGCGATCGCGGCCGGCGTATTCGCGCTGATCTTGGCCAGCGAGAACGGCCGATCGGATCCGGGATCGCCGCCCGTGTCGGTCTCGTTGTAGCTGCCGTTGACGTCGACGTAGACATCGGCCTCGGTGCCGTGCTTGAGCGCCGTCATGCTCAGGTAACCGGGATACAGGGCCGCGTCGGTGAGCGCAGCCGCGCCGCCCAGGTGGCCGCGGACGGTGTTGATCGCGCGCGACAGGTTGGCCGTGCGGAACATCGAGGAGCCGTCGGCGGCCTTGATCGTGCTGGCATCGACGCCGCCGCCGCCACCACCACCACCACCGCTTGCGCTCGCCGAGGTCTTGTGGATGCTGTGGGCGACAGTGCTCGAGACCGCCACGGCACCGACCACAGCGCCGACCCAGATCACCAAGGCGATGAGCAGCCTCATCCTCGCCCCTACATCTTTCCGAGGAGCTTGGCTTTGGCACTGGCGAACTCCTCGTCGGTGAGCGCGCCCTTCTGGTGAAGGTCGGCGAGCTTGGAGAGCTCGTCGACGGCGTCCTGGTTTGCGGTGTGCTTGGCCGCCTGCAGCCCCGGCACCAGGTTGAGCGGCGAGACCGCCTGCGACACCGACGCCGTGGGGGACGGGGAGGGGGCAGATGCGATCGGCGTTGCCGCGTGGGATGCGTTGTAGGCGGAGAGAATTGGATCTGCGTCCTTGCTGTCGGACCCGAACGCAGAGCTGGCGTCGGGCGTACCGAAGGCCGAGACGGGCTGCGGCTGTGGCGTCTTGCTAAACCGCGAGCGAGTCGGGGTCGAGGCCGTCGCAGGCTTGGGGCGACGCAGCGATCCGAGGGCAGAGGAGATGACCGCGATCGAGGCCACGACGCCCACGATCGCGAAGCATCCGCCAAAGATCCCGGCAAAGAGCTTCTCCCCGCTCTTCGCGGTCGAGTCGAGCAGGATCGACAGCGACCCGAAGCCGATCGCCCCGAAGATGCCGGCGAACACGAGGCCGAGGCTGCCGGCCATGAGCGCGCCGGCGAGCGAGCCGATGATCCCCCCGAAGACGAACGCAAACCACCAGCCGGTCCCCGAGGGGCAGTGCGGCACGGGACCGTAGTTGGCCGAGTAGCCGGTCGAGGAGCACGTTCCTGTGGCCACCAGATGGTGGATGCCCACCCCAAGCAGGATGGATGAGAACAGCAGAAGCGCTACGCCAACTATCCGTAAATTGCTCGGTTCGGAACCCAAGGTGCACCCAGCGTTGGTGGTGGTTTCCCCAGGGGCCGCGCCCGCTCAGACCCGGTCCCTCGCCCGTATACGCTAGGGCCGGCGCCGGACGGGCGCAATGCCACTTCAGTCGCAAGCCAGTCTCGGTTTGAGATCACGGCGACCAGCGGCTGCGGTAGCGCAGGTCAGGCGGTGCTCGATACCGCGCTTTCCAGCGCCCGCTCGACGGGCTCCGACCCGCCGTTGGCGTACAGCACGCGGTGACTGGCTCGCGGCTCGTGCAGAATCAGGGCCAGCAGGGCAGCGACGTCGGCACGCGGGATCTCGCCTCGAAAGGGCGTCGAATCCAGCCGAAGGCGCTCGGTGGGTGGGTCGTCCGTGAGCCTCCCCGGCCTGACGATGGTCCAGTCGCGATCGGTGGCCATGACCGCCGCGTCGGCCTCGGCCTTGGCTCGCAGGTAAACGCTGAACACATCATCGTCGTCGGGCGGGTTCTCGGCGCCGACGGAGCTGACAATCACGTACGGGGTCGCGTCCGCGGCGGTGGCCTCGAGCAGCTTCACCGCTCCATCGCGATCCATCGTCAACTTGCGCTCGGCCCCGCTGCCGGGTCCGGCGCCAGCGGCGAACACCACGGCGTCGGCGCCGGCGACCGCCGGCGCGATCTCGGCGACCGCCGAGCGCTCGAGGTCGCAGACCACAGGCTCGGCGCCGGTCGCGCGCACAGCCTCGACATGGTCCGGGTTGCGGACGAGGCCGATGACCGTGTCCCCGCGAGCCGCGAGCAGACGGCTCAACTGCATGGCGATCCTCCCGTGGGCTCCGGCGATGGCGACGCGCACGGGGACAAGCCTACAACCCGCGTTCAAGCGGTCTGCGCTGCGATCTCCGGCACGTCGCCGTCACCGTCCTCCCGGCTCCAGCGCGCGAGGCTGGCTCGAAGCCCTGGAACGGCGGCCAGCGCACCGGGAGTGGGCAGCCACACGGCGATGGCGCGGTAGGCCAGGACGGCCGGCAGCGCGAGGTCGGCGGGGACGCCGAAGGCGATCAACACGCCGGCGATGCCTCCGCTCACCGATCCCGGCAGTGGCAGCGTGTTGGCCAGCTGGCCGACGAAGTAGGCCAGTGCGATGACCGGAAGCGCGGGCGGCGTGCCGAATGCGTGCAGCGTGGCCCACAACACGGCCGCGTCGAAACCCCAGTAGGCAACCGCGCCGGCCAGGCGCACATCGCCGGTTCGCAGCAGCCCGCAGGCATCTCGGACCGCCGTGCCGATCAGGCTGGTCGCGTTGCCGAGTCGAGTCAGCAGCCGTCGATCGGAGCTCCGGGAGCCGGCATGTGCATCACGGCGCCGCGCGCCAAACACGAGGCCAAGCGAAACTGCGATCGCGGCACCGGCGGCGGGGGCCGCGCTCAGGGCTGTGGGTCCGTGGCTGGCCACGAGGTGCAGCGCCAGGAGGCCGCCGGCGACGGCGATGGCGGCCAGGAACACGGCGTAGAGCAGAACGAAGAACGTGAGCAGGGTCCGCGTCGCGCCGCGGGCGCCAAGTCCCGAGCGCCGCAGCGTCCATAGGGTCAGCGCCGCGCCACCCGCTCCGGCGGTGGGGAGCAGCCGCGTGGCGGCCGTGCCGGCGAGCGTGATCTGCGCGCTCACGCGGGCCCCGATGCGGGGGCTCGCATGACCCCCGACGAGCGAGAGCAGCAGGATGTAGCCGAGAATCGACGCGCACTCCGAGGCGACGGCGAGGGCGGCCCAGCCGGGGCTCAGTCCGAGCGTACGCCGCATCGCGTCGGTGAACGCGTGGATGCGGCCTCCGGCGAGCACCAACACGGCCACCGCCACGGCGGCGAGCACGGCCGGAAGGGCAGCCCTCCGCGCGAAGGCGCGGAAATCAAACGCGGTAAGCGCGGCGTCGGAGATGGCTGGTTCGGGGGCGAGCATAAGTTCAGTTGGCCGGCGGCAGGCGGTCTTGATCTGTTTTACGCGTTCGCGCGCGGGTTGGATGTGACATTCGCCGCATATCGCGTTCCCGGGCTGCCATCTGCCCCTTCCAGACCCCTGCGGGCGTCGAGAATCATCGGTGGCCGGGCTTCGGGAGCCGTTACCAGCTGGACGCGGGTCGCCAGCTGGCCTGGTTCTCGGCGACGGCGGCAGCGATCAGACGCGCGCCGCCAGGTCGCCGACGGCCTCCGTCACCCGCCGCAACGCTTCGAGTGACGCCTGCGGATTGCCTGCGATCTGGATCGCGTGATCCGCGCCAGCTACCTCCAGAACCTCGATGGCTGAGTTGGTCGGGATCGCGTCCCTGCGCCACACGGCGTCGGCGCTCCCGCCGGCCAGTAGCGTCGGGCGGCGGGTGCGGGCCAGCGCCCCGACCACCGAGGGCTCGGTGAGGAGGGGCGTCAGCCACACGGCGGGGAGGTCGCGGTCGCTGATCGTGCCGGCGAGCAGGCTGGCCAGGGACTTGCCGATGAGGAGCGCGCGTGCCTCGCCGATGGCCTCGAGCGCGCGCTCGGCAGCCTCACGCTCCCACACCAGCGCGTCTTCGTACAGGCCCGGTTCGCCCAGCACCTCGAGCGCGCTCCACCCCGCCGCCATCGCCGCCTCGCGGGCGAACCACAGCACGGGAGCCCGTGTGGGATAGAACTGACCGGGCAGGAGCACCGCGCAGCGGTCGGGATCTCCGTCATGACGCAGCGCGGCATACGCTCCGAGGTCGATACGGTCGGGCATCGCTACGCGTAGTTTGATCGCGTTGTTGCCGACATCGACACCCGGGCGCTCAGTTTCCTCGCCCGCCGCGGTCTAATTTCCCCATGGCCGAACTGCACACCCTGATGACCGACATCGCCTTCGGCGAGTCGCCGCGCTGGCACGAGGGGCGGCTGTGGTTCGCCGATTGGGGGGCCAAGGAGATCATCGCCGTCGATTCCGCCGGCGCCAGCGAGGTCATCGTGCGGCCAGACTTTCCGAGCTTCCCCATGTGCTTCGACTGGCTGCCGGACGGCCGTCTCCTCATCGTCTCCTCGCGCGAGGGGCGCCTGGTGCGACGCGAAGCCGATGGGTCGCTGGTCACACATGCAGACCTGCGTCCGCTGTGCCCGGCCGGGTATCCGTGGAATGAGATCGTGGTCGACGGGCGTGGCAACGCATATGTCAACAACGCGGGCTTCGACTTCCCGGGCGGCGAGTTCGCGCCTGGAACCATCGCGATGATGGCCCCCGACGGTTCGGTCCGCCTCCTCGCCGGTGGCGTCGCCTTCCCCAACGGAATGGCGATCACCGCCGACCAGTCGACTCTGATCTGCGCCGAGTCGTACGGCAAACGGCTCACCGGATTCGACATCGCCGGCGACGGGACCCTGTCCAACCAGCGAGCGTGGGCCGATCTCGGCGATGGCGTTCCCGACGGCATCTGCCTTGATGCTGAGGGTGCGGTCTGGTACGGGGACGTCCCCAACCAGCGCTGCGTTCACGTTCGCGAGGGCGGTGAGGTGCTCGAGACGATCGAGCTCGACCGCGGATGTTTCGCCTGCGCGCTCGGCGGCCCCGATGGGCGGACCCTGTTCATGATCGCCACCGCCTGGACTGGGACCGCGAACATGGCCGACGGAAGGCGCACCGGCCAGGTGCTCACCACCCGGGTGCGGGTCCCTAAGCTCGAAGCGGAGTGTTCTGTTTTCGATCGTGAGGAGCCGACATGAGAGCTGTGCAGTTCGACGAATACGGTGGCGTCGACGTGCTCCAGGTCCGAGACGTTGAGGACCCGGTCGCCAGTCATGGCCGGGTGGTGGTCGCCGTCAAGGCCGCCGGCATAAACCCGGGGGAGATCTCAATCCGCGACGGCCGCCTTCACGAACGCTGGCCGGCGACGTTCCCTTCGGGTGAGGGTACGGATCTGGCCGGTGTCGTGCACGCGGTTGGCGATGGTGTGAACAGCTTCGCGGTCGGCGACGAGGTGCTTGGCTGGACGGAGGAGCGCGCTAGCCATGCCGAGCTCGTCGCGGTTCCGGCGGAACAGCTCACGGCCAAGCCGCAGTCGGTGCCCTGGGAGGTCGCCGGTTCCTTGTTCGTGGTCGGCATGGCCGGCTACGCGTGTGTCGATGCCGTCGACCCCAAGCCCGGCGAAACGGTGGTCGTCTCGGCGGCTGCGGGCGGGGTTGGCTCCGTCGCCTCGCAGCTCGCGCGGCGGACCGGGGCGACCGTGATCGGCCTGGCCGGCGAGGCCAACCACGACTGGCTGCGCCGCCACGACATCGTCCCGGTCACCTACGGTGACGGGCAGCTGGAGCGCATTCGTGACGCCGCCAACGGGTCGGTCGACGCCTTCATCGACACGTTCGGCGGCGGCTACGTCGATCTAGCCATCGAGCTCGGCGTGGCCCCGGAGCGGATCAACACGATCATCGACTACGCGGCCGTCCAGCGACTCGGCGTCCACGGGCAAGGAACCCACGCGATCGCCACCGCCGCCTTGCTGGCCGAGCTCGCTGCGCTGGTCGCCGACGGGAGTCTCGAGATCCCCATCGCTGCCACCTACCCGCTGGATCACGTGCGCGAGGCATTCGACGAGTTGGCCGATCGGCACACGCGCGGCAAGATCGTGCTGTTGCCCGAGGCGTGAGACCATCCCGAGATGAGCGACGGGCGAATCTCTGGGACCCTGGCTGCCGCGGTGACGCCGCTGCGCGACGGCGGTGCCCGCGTCGACGAGGACGCAATCGCACCTCTGCTGAGCTTCTACGTCGCCAGCGGGCTCGACGGCGTTCTCGTGCTGGGAACGACGGGCGAGGGGATCATGCTGGGCGATGGCGAGCGCCGCCGGGTGGCCGAACTGGCCGTGGCCGGGGCTCAGTCCCTGAGGATCGTCGTGCATTGTGGCGCGCAGACCACGGCTGAGACGACGGCGCTGGCGGCTCACGCCGCGGAGGTGGGTGCCGATGGGGTGGCGGTGATCGCGCCTCCGTACTACCAGTTCGACGCCGACGAGCTGTTGGCACACTTCGCCGCCGCGGCGCAGGCCTGCGCACCGCTGCCGTTCTATGTCTATGAGTACGCCGATCGCAGCGGCTACGTGATCCCCGTCGCCGTCGTCGAGCGGCTGCGCGAGCGCTCCACGAACCTGGTCGGCATGAAGGTTTCCGACGCGCCGTTCGACCAGGTGGAGCCGTATCTGCGCACCGGTCTCGACATCTTCGTCGGTGCCGAGCCCGTGATCCCCCAGGCTCTCGAGCAGGGTGCCGTCGGTGCCGTTTCGGGTCTGGCCGCCGCGTTCCCAGAGGCGGTCTCGGAGCTGGTCAGCGACCCGACGCCGGACCGCGCGACGCGCGTCGAAGGGCTGCGCAATGCCCTGGCCGCTCACACGCTTCCGGCCGCCGTGAAGACGGTGCTCGGATTCCGCGGCCTACCCGTGCGCCTCGATACGCGCGCGCCGATGCGCCCGCTCGGGCCGGACGAGGCGGAGGCACTGCGCGCCGCGATCGAGCGGGTGGCCGGTCCGTTCGTTGCCGCCTGAGTTGCCACGCTTCAGGAACGGGCGCACCGTTCCGATAGGGACCGCATGAGCACCGAAACCCGCGCGTCGATCGCGGTGGTTCTGATGAGCGTCGGCCTCGTGGCCCTGATCGTCCAGGGCATCGACAAGGGATGGAGCGCGCTTGGCGTCGTCGGCGCCGCGTGCTTCGCGGTGGCCATCGCCGCCGAGCTCGCAGTCCTGCGCCGCTCCCGCGTGCAGAGCTAACCAGCCAACCGGCTCGGCAGTCGCCACCGCCACGTTGTGGCAGGGTTCCGAGCATGCGATTTGCCATCTCGATTCCTCAGCACGTCGGGGCTGACGGCTTTGTGCCCGACGACTTTCGCGCGCATCTGACCCGAGCGGAGGAGCTCGGCTTCGAGAGCGCCTGGACGCAGGAGCAGGTGTTCGGCTCTGCCCGCACGCTGTCCCCGCTCGAGTTGATGACCTTCGCGGCAGCCTGTACGGAACGGCTGCGGCTCGGGTGCGTGGTGTTTGTCCTGCCGCTGCACAACCCTGTCCACCTGGCCAAGAGCATCAGCTCGCTCGATGTGATCAGTCGCGGGCGCATCGAGGTTGGATTCGCCTCCGGCGGGCGGTCGCGGCCGTTTGCCGCCTTCGGAGTCGATCCGGATCGGCTGGTGGCCCGCTTCAACGAGGAGATCGCGCTGATGCGGGCGTGCTGGACCGAGTCGGAGATCCACCTCGACGGCAGCTTCTGGCACCTCGACGGAGTCTCGATGGAGCCCAAGCCGGTGCAGAAGCCCCACCCGCCGATCTGGATCGGCGGCAATGCGCCCGCCGTGCTCGCGCGGGCGGTCCGCATCGCCGACGGCTTCTTCGGGGCGGGGTCGCAGACCACGGCTCAGTTCGTGGAGCAGGCTCGTGTGATACGGGAAGAGCTGGTCCGCCAAGACCGCGATCCGGCCAGCTTCAAAGTTGCCAAGCGCGTGTACATCCAGGTCGGCGACGATGCCGACCGCGCACGAGCGAAGATCGAAGCCGGCCTGACCTACCACTACGGCCGGAGCGGCTTGTCCGACGTCGCCGTCGTGGGGCCACCCGCCGCCTGTGTCGCCGGACTCCGCGAGGTCCAGGAGGCCGGTGCCGAGCTGATCCTGCTCAACACGCTGGTCGACGACGCCGAGCAGATGGAGCGGCTGGCGGCGGAGGTGGTTCCCGAGCTGGCCTGAACCCGGCCGGCCCGAGGGGGCCGGCTCATAGACTTTGGAGCTTGCCCGCTCGCGTCGTCGACTGGGGCCTGGCTGCGCTCGTCGCGGCGCTGGTCGCGACCGGTGTGCTGATGCTGTTCGCAGGATCGTCGCCCGATAGGTGGGTGTACGCGGTCCACGACGCGGTGGGCGTGGCGATCGCGGTGCTACTCGCCCTGAAGCTGCGGCGAGTGTGGTCACGGATCACGGCCGTGGCGCGCCGGGAGCGAGGCACGATCGCCGGCGTGCTCGCCGCCGTGCTGACGATCGCCGCACTGGCGTCCGGCCTGCTGTGGTCCGATGGCGCTACCCCCGAGCTGGCCGGCTACAGCCTTCTCAGTTGGCATGACACGCTCGGCGCCGTGCTGGCCATCGCCGTAGCCGTGCACATGGGGATTCGAGCCAAGCGGTTGCGCCGGCGGGACCTCGCCCATCGGCGGCAGTTCCTCGCCGCCGGCGGGCTCGCCGCGGGCGCGTTCGTGGCGTGGCGCGTCCAGCGCCCGCTCGAGGCTCTGGTCGGATTCCCCGGAGCCAGGCGTCGCTTCACTGGGTCTTACGAGGCGGCGTCGTTCGCCGGCAATGCCTTCCCGACGACATCGTGGGTCGCCGACCACCCGCGACCGATCGACCTCGAGTCCTACCGCCTCCGTGTGCGGGGGATGGTGGGACGAGAGCTGGCGCTGGCGCTGGGCGAGCTGACTCCCGACGAGGAGCTGATCGCCACGCTCGACTGTACGGGCGGGTTCTACTCGACGCAGCGTTGGGGTGGTGTGCGCCTGGGTCACATCCTCGATCTCGCCGGTATCGAATCCGACGCGCGCCACGTCAGCGTCGCCGCGGTCACGGGGTACCGATGGGGCTTCGCCCTGGCCGATGCTCGCGAGCTCCTGCTGGCCACTCACGTCGGCGGCGAGGCGCTCAGCCATGACCACGGGGCGCCGATGCGCCTGGTCGTTCCCGGAGCGCGCGGCTATCAGTGGATCAAATGGGTGGCGCGCCTCGACGTGCTCGAGCACCCGGACTACGGCGCCCCCGCCTCGACCGTGTGGAGCAGTTTCACGCCGACAGGACGGGGCTCGGTTTAGCCCGGCCGACCGGGGATCAGAGCGTCGAGCGGCTGCGTATTGAGCACGTCGGCGGCGGTGGCCCAGCCACGGCGGGCCGTGGCCACCGAGAGCACCATGTTGTCGAGCCCGCGGATCGAGTGGGCGTCCGTCGAGCAGACGAGGCGAACGCCGGCACGCAAGGCCTCGGCGGCGTGCTCGCCGCTGAGGTCGAGCCGGAGCGGCAGCCCGTTGACTTCCAGAGCCACCCCGCGCTCGAGCGCCACCTCGAAGATGCGCTCGAGGTCGAGTGCGTTCTCCGGCCGGCGGTTGATGTACCGGCCCTTGGGATGACTGAGGCAGCGCACATGAGGGTTGCGCAGCGCTTCGGCGACGCGCTTGGTCATCTCACCCCGGGCCATCCGCTGCCCGCCGTGCACGCTGGCTTGAACCCAATCGAGCTCGGCGAGGACGTCGTCGGGCAGATCGAGCCGGCCGTCGGGGAGGATGTCGCACTCGGTGCCACGCAACACTCGGAACGGCGCCAGCTGCTCGTTGGCTACGGCGATCTCCTCGCCCTGGCGGCGAAGGTCGTCTCCAGTCAGCCCGCGAACGGCCCCGACCGCCGGCGTGTGATCGCAGATGGCCAGGTACGCGTAGCCGCGGTCCCGCGCCGCCGTGGCCATCTCCTCGACGCTGGCGCGGCCGTCGGACCATGTCGTGTGGCAGTGCAGGTCGCCGCGTACTTGACCAAGTTCCAGCAGCTCGGGGGGCTCGCCTCGGAAGGGCATCTCGCGCAGCTCCGGCGGGCACCAGGGGATCTCCAGGGCCCGATAGACGCCCAGCTCGTCAGGGGCATCGGGCAGCGGCTCGAGCGCTGCGACGTACGCCGGGACGCCGGTGGCGCGGACCATCGCGGTTCCGAGTCGCTCCGGCGCGGCCACGGTGAGCTCCACCGGCACGCCCTCGATCGTCACCCCGACCGCGCGCCATTCCTCGAGTTCGACGACGGCGACGATCTGAGGCAAAGCCGCGAATCGCTCGAGCGCGGGGGCCGGATCCCTCGCGGCGCATACGACGGCCAGCCGCTCGCACGAGTCGCGCCACCGGCGCACGTCGCCGGCCGGCTGTCCATCGAGCGCTGAGGCGATGGTGCCGACGAGCTCGATGGCCTGGTTCAGGAGGAGCCCCTGCGGCGGGCGCGGCGGTGACTCGTCAGCCAAAGCGTCGAGCAGGCGGCCCTCGGTCTTGGCCCCAATGCCCGGCACATCGCGAAGCCGCCCGGCCGCCGCGGCCTCGCGGAGCTCTTCCGCCGTGTGGATGTCCAGCGCGCGCGCGAGCTCGATCGAGCGCTTGGCGCTCAGCCCGAGGTAGCGGCCGAGGCCGATCAGATCGGGAGCCAGCTCGCGTTCGAGCTCGGCCAGCTCCTCGATGTGGCCGCTCTGGACCAGCTCACGGAGGCGGGACTCGATGCCGGAGCCGATCCCGCGCAGCTCGCGCACGCGTCCAGCACGGACCAGGTCGTCCACGGGCAGAGCCGCCGATCGGATGGTCTCGGCGGCACGTCGATACGCGCGTGCCGTATACGGGTTGGCGTCGGAAAGCTCGAGCAAAGCTGCGAACGCGTCGAGCCGATCCGCGATTTCGTGGTTCTGCAACGTCCGTATGGTCGCGATCGCGCGCGGATCGCGCTCGCTGGACAAACTGTTCGCGACAATTTCCAGCGCGCCCGCTACGTTGTAGGGATGTCCGGCGGCGAGCACGCGCGCGTGCATCCGACGTTGATCCTGGCGGTGCTCTCCCTGGCCGGGCTCGCCTACGCGGTCCTCAGCTCGGCCGTGATTCCGGCCCTGCCCACCCTGCAGCACGACCTGCACACGACGGAGACGGGGACCACCTGGCTGCTCACCGGCTTCCTGCTCTCGGCCTCGGTCGGGACGTCGATCATCGGTCGGCTCGGCGACATGTACGGCAAGGAGCGGCTCCTGCTGTGGACACTGCTGGTGCTCTCGAGCGGCACCCTGATCTCGGCGCTGGCCACCTCGCTCCCGGTGATGATCTTCGCCCGGGTGGTTCAGGGTGTCGGCGGCGGGATCTTCCCACTGGCATTCTCGATCGCCCGCGACGAGTTCCCCCCGGAGAAGGTGGCCGGAAGCATCGGACTGATGTCGTCGATCCTCGGCGTGGGTGGAGGCGCGGGGCTGATCGTCGGCGGGTTGATCATCGAGGACCTGAGCTGGCACTGGCTGTTCTGGATTCCGCTTGCGGTCACCCTTCTGGCCGCGTTGCTGACGTGGCGCTACATCCCCGAGTCCCCGGTCCGTGCTCCCGGCCGGATCAACTGGTTGGCCGCCGGACTCATGACCATCGGCATCTCGTGTGTGTTGATCGCCATCGCCCAGACCACCGTATGGGGTTGGGGGTCGGTCAAGACGATCGGGCTGTTCACGACCGGGGTCCTGGTGTGCGGGCTCTGGGTATCCGTCGAGGTCCGGAGCCGTGTGCCCCTGGTCGACATGACGATGATGCGCGTGCGCGGCGTGTGGACGACCAACCTGGCCGCCTTCCTCCTCGGTGCCGGAATGTACGCGTCCTTCATCGTCTTCCCGCAGTTCGCGCAGTTGCCCAAGAGCAGCGGGTTCGGCTTCGGCGCCTCGATCGTGGTGTCGAGCCTGTACCTGTTGCCATGCGCGCTCGGGATGGGGCTGGTGGGCGCTGCGGCTGGGCCCGTGGCCCATCGCTACGGTTCGAAGACGGCGCTGGTCGTCGGCACAGGGCTCGCTGCGATCGCGTTCGGCTATGCCGCCCTGGCCCACGGCCACCCCTACAACATGCTGATCACGACGACCCTGCTCGGCGTCGGGATCGGGCTCGCCTTCGCAGCGCTGGGGAACCTGATCGTTCAGGCCGTACCCGCGACCCAGACCGGTGTCGCCAGCGGGATGAACACGGTCATGAGAACCCTCGGCGGTGCGCTCGGCGGACAGCTGTCGGCCACGTTCATCGTCGATAACAGCGGCGTGAACGGACTTCCAGCGGTCACCGGCTTCACCGACACCTACGTGATGGCGACGTTCTTCCTGTCCGCCTGCGTGGTCGCCGCTCTGCTGGTGCCGAACCGGCTCGCCCGCGCCGAGTCGCCGAGCATCGACGGTGCTCTGGCCACGGCGTCGGAAGCCAGCTGACCGAGGCGGTCGCGGTCATCGCGTCCCGACGGGCACCCGTCCCCGCACGGTGGTGCCGTTCCTCGCAGAGGAGCTGATCGCCAGCTCACCGCCGATCGCCGCCAGGCGGTCGTGCATGCCGGTCATCCCGTGAGTGGCACGGACGAGTGCGGGGTCGAAGCCCGGCCCGTCGTCGGAGAGGATGAATTCGAGGCCGTCGGGCCGCTCGGAGAGCGTGAGGCGAACACGCGTGTCGACGCCGCAGTGCTTGGCCACGTTCTGGAGCGCTTCAACACAACAGAAATACACCGCGGTCTCGACCTCGGGTGCAAATCGGCGGTGCAGGTCCGCGCGTAGCGCCACCTCGACGGGCGAGCTTCGCGCCACGGCTGCAAGCGCGGCGGGGAGGCCCAGGTCGCGCAGCTCGGATGGATAGATGCCGTGGGCGAGATTGCGGATGTGAGCGATCGCGGCGTCGACGCGTCGGCCGGCGTCAGCCAGACCTGGCGCCATGGCCTGTCCGTCTTCGGCGGCCTGCTCCTCGAGCACATGCAGCTTGATTCGCAGCGCGATCAGGTCCTGCTGGGCGCCGTCGTGGAGATCCTGTTCGATCCGCCGGCGTTCGTCATCGGCCGCTCGAGCCACGCGTTTGCGCGAGGCCTCGAGCTCCGAGATGGACGCCGTGAGGTCGGTCTGCAGGCGACTGTTGTTGAGTGCCATTCGAATTGCTGTCCCGGCTGCTTCGAGCACGTCGCGGTCCTCTGTCAGCACCGGGTCGTGAAGCGCGGCGGCGAGGCCCTCGCCCGGGGGTCCGAAGCGCGTGATCTGCTGTGCCGAGCCGATCGCCGAGAGCTCGACCGACCGACCGTTGACGTCGACGTATTCCTGCAACGAGGGTCGCCAGAAGAGCAGTCTGAGGTTTGGGTCGGCGAACGCTCGGGACATGGTTCCCTGAAGCGCGGTCAGGCCGGTGTTGCCATCCAACTCGCCGATCATTCGTTCCAGAGCGCTCATCGCGAAGACCCGGCCGCGGGCCATGCCCAGCGCGATCGCCAACGGCATGGCGGCGATGATGGCGGCCACGATCACCGACGCCGGGGTTAGCAGGGAGGCGTGGTCGTTGATCGCCCGGACGGCGATGAAGAACGCATACCCAACGGCCGCGAGCACGGTCCAGGCGAACAGGGGCGCCAGGCTGCGTCGCTGCAGACGGCTCGCGACGACCGCGCGCAGCGCGACGATGATCGCCGCGATGGCCAGCATGATGGTGATGGCGAGCGCCAGGGCGATCGACAGGGCATTGCTGACTCCGTCGCCGAGGTGGACGATGGCGAGCGGATTGGCGGGGCACTCGGCCCCGGTGCACCGGACGAACGGTCCCGCCACGGGCGGCGCCGTCGACAGCAGCATGGTCGCCACGTCGAGCGCGAGCACGACCACGGCCGCTCTTCTCACAAGGACAGAGACCTGCGGATTCTCGATCCTGCCAGTCGGATAGGCGAGACACAGGTACACGACCAGCACCACCGCGACCGGAATGGCGAGCCGTCCGATCGCGAAGGCAATCCCCGCGTTGGCGCCGGTCAAGCCCGTGAGCGCGAAGGCGAAGGCGACGGCAAGAAGCAGCCAGGTCAGCCGGCGACCCGAGCCGCGACCTTGAGCGACCAGCGCGACGGCCACCAATCCCGGGACGAATATCGACCGCAGCGTCACGAACAACCCCGGCCGATCGACGATCGGGCTGTTGATGGCGATCACCCCGGCCGCGGCGCAGAGGCCGACGACGGCGGCGCAGGCAACCGCCTCGAGCACGCCGATTCCCACATCTCCAGATGGACCCCGAGGGATCGACCGAGCAGAACCAGATCGTTCCCAAGCTGTGCTCAAGCCCGCCCTCCCATCGGTGTTAGCGGCGCAACGCCCGCGGCCGGAATTCTATGGCTACGGCCGCTCGAGCGCCTGCTTGGCACGTCGATGCTCCTCGGCCGCCTGCCTGGCGACCTTGGCGGCGGCGGCGAGTCCGGCGTCGGCGTTCGCCAACGATTGGGCGGCCTTCTCGCGCCGAGCCGTCGCTGTCTGGAGCGCGCGGTCCGCGCGCTGCGCGGCGCGACGCGCGGCGGCCTCGGCGGCGCGCGCCAGCTTTGTGCGTTGCTCCGCCTCTCGCTTTGCCTGCTTGGCTGCGGCGTCATCCCTGGACCGACCCGGTGTACGAGGCTCGGAGCTGGCTTTCCCCCTCTGGCCCGTCGGTGAAGGTGGGGAGCTGACCGCGCTGAACCCACCGAGGCCTACGTGGCGCAGCTCGCGCCTCAGAGCGCCCTCCTCAGCCTGGCTGCGGGCGTCGGCGTCGAGCGCCGCCGCATGGAGCGTCTCCGACACTCGATCCAGCGTCGCCTGTGTGAGCTCGTGGCCGCCGGCGCTCAGCAGACCGTCCGCCTTGCCGGCCAACGTCTCGACCGCCTCACGCTCCTGAGCGACCGCCTCCCGCAGAGCCTTCGCGTCTCCCTTGCCGGCGAGAAGTTGTGACTGTGCGGCCTGGAGCGCATCACCGGCCGAGAACAGCGCGGCCACCTCGCGCTGCTGCGTGCGGACCAGCTGGTTGACGGCCCAGGCGGCCACCGACGGCTTGCGCGATGCGGCGATCTCCTGCGCCTCAGCACGCTGGCCCTGCGTGCGCAGCGTCTTGGCCAGCTCTCCGCGTGCGGAGACGAATTCCTCGAGCGGGAGTCCGTACAGGTCCTGCTGATCGCTCACCTGGGTCGTCAATCAATCGTAGGCGCTCAGGCCGCCACCCGCTCCTCGTCAGCGACGCGTAGCTCGGCCTTCGGCACGATCCGTGGCGTCTGGACCTCGGGTCGTGGCCGCAACCCCACGGCCGCCAGCACGGCGGCGCTGAGCGTGAGCACGGCTCCGACCTCGAAGGCGACGGTGAAGCCGTTGGTCGCGCCCTCGGCGACGCTGGCTGCTCCCTGGGAGCTCGACGCGGCGATTGTGCTGAGCACGGCCAGCCCCAGCGCACCGCCGAACAGGCGGGACGTGTTGAGCAGACCGGAGGCGAGCCCGCTCTGCGTGCGAGGGACACCGTGGGTCGCAGCGATTGTCGAGGACACCAGCGTGAGTCCCATGCCCAGACCGCACAGGATCCCGCCGGGAAGTACGGCCGTGAGGTAGCTGGCGTCGGGTCGCACGTCGGTCAGGAGCAGGAGTCCAGCCGTCGCCGAAACCATGCCGAGCGTCACCACGCTGCGTACCCCGCTGCGCGCGACCAGGCGCGGCGCCAGCGATGAGCCGAGGAACACCGAGAGCGTGATCGGCAGGAACGAGATACCGGCCTCGAGTGCGTTGTCGCCGAGCACCTGCTGGAGATACAGGGTGACGAAGAAGAACATCGAGAACAGCGCCGAGTACATCAGCACGATGACCAGGTTCGCCGTGCGCAGCTGGCCCAGCTTGAAGATCGACAGCGGCACGAGCGGTGCCTTGGCGACGCGTGCCTCGACGAGCACAAAGCCTGTCAGCAGCGCCAGCCCAGCGGCCAGCGGCACGACCACACCCGTTGCGCCCCAGCCCAGCGTGTCGGTGCGGACGATCCCGTACGTCAGACCGAGCAGGCCGGCGGTGGCCAGCAGTGCGCCGGCCACGTCGAAATGCCGCGGCCCGGTGCTGCGGACGTCGGCGGGAATCACGCGAGGTGCCAGGACGATGACCAGCGCGCCGAGCGGCACGTTGATGGCAAAGATGGCCGGCCAGCCAAAGGCCTGGGTCAGGACCCCGCCGAGCAGGGCGCCGGACGAGGCACCGAGCCCACCGATCGCTCCCCACAGGCCAAGACCACGATTTCGTTCGGGGCCCTCACGCAGGGACGCGGTGATGATCGACAGCGTGGCCGGGGAGACGATTCCGCCCCCGAACCCCTGAAGGGCACGAAGGCCGATCAGCAGGCCCCGCGAGCTGGCCAGGGCGCATGCCAGCGAGGACACGGCGAACAGGGCGGTGCCAGCGATAAAAACTCGCCTGCGCCCGAGCAAATCGGCGGTGCGCGCCCCGAGCAGCATGAATCCGGCGAACGTGAGTGTGTAGGCGTTCACGACCCACTGCAGGCCGGTGGTCGAGAAGTGCAGCGTGTGCCGCATGTCGGGCAGCGCCACATTGACCACGGCCACGTCGAGGATGACCATGAATTGTGCGAGGCAGACCACGAACAGGAGGGCGTTTGTGGAGCTGAGCCGGCGGGAGAGGAGGATGGTGCTGGTCTTCGATTTGTTCACGGGGTTCAGTGTGCGATAATGCTTATCCAGGTACAAGAGAGGGAGTTATCCTGGTAGTAGCGATCCCACCCAAAGCATTTAACGGAGACCATCCGGACGACGTGAGGTTCGCCGCGACGCATGGCGCGAACGGCGAACGGCGCCGCGCCGAGCTGTCGGATTTCCTGCGCCGCCGGCGCGAGAGCCTGAAACCTGAAGACGTCGGCCTGCCCTCGGGCGGGCGTCGTCGCACGCCTGGCCTGCGCCGCGAGGAGGTGGCGCTGCTGGCCGGCGTGGGCACCACCTGGTACACCTGGCTCGAGCAGGGGCGGGACGTCCGAGCGTCACTCGAGGTCCTCGAGGCCGTGGCCCGAGCGATGCGACTGACACCCGCCGAACGCACCCACCTGGTCCTGCTTGGCCGCGGCGAGGAGCCACCGCCGTGCAAGGCGTCATCGGAGCGGGTGTCACCGGCACTTCGACGCCTGATCGAGAACCTCGGCACGAATCCGGCCTATGTGCTCGGACGCCGTTGGGACTACCTGGCCTACAACCACGCGGCGTGCGCGTTACTGGGAGATTTCGACAGCATCCCGCGGGCCACGCGAAACCACGTGTGGCTGTTCTTCATGGATCCCCGCCGCCGGGAGATGTTCACCGACTGGGGGCGCAGCTCGCGTCTGCTGGTGGCGAAGTTCCGGGCCGACAGCGCGCGGCACCTCGGCGATCCCGAGTTCGAGCAGCTGATCAGCTCGCTCCGACAGTCGAGCCCCGAGTTCTGCAAGCTGTGGAAGCGTCATGAGGTCGCCCGCGCGAGCACCGGGCGCAAGGAGGTGCTCCACCCGCTGGTGGGCAGGCTTGTGTTCGAGCATGCCGTGTTCACGGTCGCCGAGGCTCCCGAGCAGCGCCTTGTCCTCTACTCGCCGCTGCGCGAGGCGGACACGGCGGCCAAGTTCGCCGAGCTGATGGCCGGCGAGCCGGCCGCCGTCACGGCCTAGGCGTTCGGCGTCGTACTGTCAACGGTGGCACCTTCCGAGGCCACGATCGTCGATGCCGGGGCGCGCCAGGTGCGCGTGTCCAGTGCCGACCGGGTGATCTTCCCGGCGACGGAACGCTCGGCGCCCGTCACCAAGCTAGACCTGGTCAACTACTACCTGGCCGTCGGCGAGGGCATCATGCGCGCGCTCGAGCGCCGGCCAACCACCCTCGAGCGCTGGCCCAAGGGCGTCCATCCGGGCATCGTGCTCTCGACGCGAGACCGGGGTGGCGGCGACGCCTTCTACCAGAAGCGGGTACCCAAGGGGGCGCCGGACTACGTGGAGACGACGCGGATTCAGTTCCCCTCGGGTCGCTACGCCGACGAGATCTGTCCCACCGAGCTCGCCGTCGTCGCATGGGCGGCGCAGATGGGCACGATCACCTTCCACCCGTGGCCCGTGCGTCGAAAGGACGTCGACCACCCCGACGAGCTGCGCATCGACCTCGATCCCCAGCCGGGTACGGACTTCGCCGACGCCGTGCGGGTCGCCGCGGAGGCTCGAACGCTGCTGGGTGAGCTCGGCTACCACGGCTTCCCCAAGACCTCGGGCGGTCGGGGTGTGCACATCTACATTCGCATCGAGCCACGCTGGACGTTCACCGACGTACGCCACGCGGCGATCGCCTTCGGGCGCGAGCTCGAACGGCGCCTTCCCGATCAGGTCACGACCAGCTGGTGGAAGGAGGAGCGCGGCGAGCGGATCTTCATCGACTACAACCAGAACGCTCGCGATCGCACGATCGCCTCCGCCTACAGCGTTCGCCCGAAGCCGGGTGCGCCGGTCTCCGCCCCCCTGAGCTGGGACGAGCTTGCGGAGGTGAGTCCGGAGGATTTCACCGTGGCGACGATGCCGGCCCGCTTTGCCCAGGTCGGCGACCGCCACGCCGCAATCAACGACGCGGCCTATTCGCTGCAACCCCTTTTGGATCTGTACGAGCGCGACCGCGCCGAGGGGATAGGTGACATGCCCTACCCGCCCGACTATCCGAAGATGCC
The DNA here is from genome assembly GCA_963796885.1 of uncultured Solirubrobacterales bacterium. Taxonomy (GTDB): domain Bacteria; phylum Actinomycetota; class Thermoleophilia; order Solirubrobacterales; family Solirubrobacteraceae; genus Palsa-465. The sequence continues at coordinate 296,351 of CAWCNP010000006.1, read as the reverse complement.
CGGCGAGCCCAAGCGGGTGCAGCCGTCGCGCGATCGAGATCGGCCGCGTTGACTGGAACGTTGTGCCCCATTATCGGGAACAACGTTGGACTCGTCCCGGGCTGGTGGACTAGCGCGCCTGCGGGAGCTTCTTCGTCCCGCGCCTGGCCGCCGGCGCCGAGGGGGGCGGCACCACGGGCCCGATGTCCCCATCGGGCGCCTCGTCAAGATCGACGATCACCGGCGCGTGATCGCTCGGCCCGGTGCCCTTCCGAGCCTGCCGGTCGACCCAGGCTGCCTTGACCCGCTCGGCCACCGGGGTGCCGGCGAGCACGAGGTCGATCCGCATGCCGAGGTCCTGGTGGAACATTCCCGCGCGGTAATCCCAGTAGGTGAACACGCGCTTGTCCGGCCAGCGATCCCGGACCACGTCGTGTAGGCCGAGTCTCCCGAGTTCGGCCAGGGCGTCGCGCTCGGGCGCGGTCACGTGCGTCTGTCCGATGTATGCCTCGGGGTCGAACACGTCCTCGTCCGTGGGGGCGATATTCATGTCGCCACACACGACGGTGGCGTCAGGCCCGGCGGCAACCATGTCGCGCAACGACGCCAGCCATGCGAGCTTGTACCGGTAGTGCTCGGAATCGGGCTCGCGCCCATTCGGCACGTACACCGAGACGACGCGGATTCCGTCGCACGTTGCCGCCACCGCGCGAGCCTCCGGGTTGGGGAACCCGGGCGCGCCCGGCAGGCCACGCTCGACATCGTCGAGACCAGTGCGCGAAAGGATCGCCACGCCATTCCAGGCCGCCTCGCCGTGCGCGGCTACCTCGTAGCCTCGGTTGGCCAGCTCGTCGCCGAACAGCTCGCCGAAGGCATCGTCGGCCAGCTTGGTCTCCTGCAGGCAGACAACATCGGGCTGGCGCTGGTCGAGCCACGGCAACAGCCTGGGAAGTCTCTGCTTGACCGAGTTGACGTTCCAGGTCGCGATCCGCACCGACCCCTCACGGTAGCGGCTCGTGCTAGGTAACAGTGATCGCCAGCGTCCTGGTCGCCTTGGCTCCCTCGATGCCGACGTGGAGCAGGTACAGCCCCTTCTTCAGCCGCTTGCCGCCGAGCCGCGGCACGAGCGTGAAGTGGTTGGTTCCGGCGCGGCCCCTGAACGTGATCGTGCCCTTCAGCGGCGTGCACTTCCCGCCGGCGCAGCGCGCGACCTTGATGACGATCGTGCCCGGGCCGGTCAGCTTCGCGGTCAGGGCGACTCCGCGCGCCGGCACCCGATTCTTGGCCAGCGAGAGTTTGCTGATCGAGGCGGGCTTGACCGTCACATGAATCGTCTGGCTCCCCGACAGCGTCCCATCGCTGGCCGCGAAGGTGATCGCCAGACGAAGGGTCGCGCGCCTGGTGGTACGCTGCCCATTGATGTTCCTCACTCGACCGTGACCCATTAGCCGCCTTGGCCGAGCACCGCCTCGGTCGATGGCCCCTGGACACCTGTCGTCTCGTTAGGAGCATTGTTTGACTGCCGTTGATGTATCTCAGCTGACCAAGGAGTTTCGTCGCCGCCGCGGTCGGCGGCCGCAGGCGATCGCCGCGCTCGACGATGTTTCGTTCAGCGTCAATCGTCGCGAATGCGTCGCCGTGCTCGGCCAGAATGGATCGGGCAAGTCGACGCTGGTTCGGATCCTGTCGACCCTGCTGCTGCCCGATGGCGGGCAGGCACGGGTGTTCGGGCACGACGTCGTGCGCGAGGCCAGATCGGTACAGCGCCTCATCAATCGGGTGTCGGTGGAGGCGTCGTTCTTCAAGCGGATGTCAGCAGCGGAGAACCTGTCCTACGCGGCGCGGTTCTACGGCCTCACCCCGCACGTCACACGTGGACGCATTCCCGAGATCCTCGAGCGCGTTGGATTCCCAGTAAGCCGCGCCGGCGAGTCGATGCAGGACCTCTCCCGCGGCATGCAGCAGAAGGTGGCGCTGGCCCGAGCAGTGCTCACATCGCCGGTCCTGATGCTGCTCGACGAGCCAACCACCGGACTCGATCCACGTTCCAAGCGCGATGTGCAGGTCTTCATCAGCGAGATCCGGGCCGAGCACGACACGACGATCCTGCTCTGTACCCACGACCTGGTCGAAGCCGAGATGCTGGCTGACCGGGTGGGAATCCTGCACGCCGGACGGCTGCTGGCGCTCGAACCGACCGAGGAGCTGATCGCTCGATACGGCGCCGAAACGCTCGAGGAGGCCTTCTTCACCGCCACCGGCACTCAGTTAGAAGCCGACGAAGAGGAGGTATCGGCATGACGACAGAAGCGACGCGGCCAACCTGGGGACTGCGCCGTCAGTTGATCGGGCTCGGTGGTGTCGTCGAGCGCAATGCCTATTTGGTCAAGCGCTACGCGTGGTGGGAGCTGGCGTTCTTCGTGTGGACGGTCGCCAACACATTGACGATCGTGTTCATCGCCAAGGGCGTCGAGGCGACCGGAGGCCACATCGACGTCGACCGCGTCACGACCTCGCTGCTGATCGGCGCGGTGATCTGGTCCTACCTGGGGATCATCTTCGAGATCCTCACCGAGACCGTCGCCTGGGAACGCTGGGAGGGCACGATCGAGTACACGTTCATGGCGCCGCTGGCGCGAGTCGTGCATCTCGGGGGGATGGGTCTGTTCGCGGTGCTCTACGGGGTGCTGCGCACCGCCCTGCTGTTCGTGGTCATCGTGCTGTTCTTCGGGCTGCATCTTCAGTCGGCCGACTTCGGTGCCGCCCTCGTGCTGCTGGCCGTCGCGTCGGTGTCATTCGTTGGAGTGGGGATGGTGACGGCCGTGCTGCCGCTGATCTCACCCGAGAAGGGCGCTCAGTTCGGGTTCATAGCCCAGGGCCTCCTGCTCGTCGTCTCGGGCGTTTACTACCCGGTGTCCGTGCTGCCCGAGTGGATGCAGTGGCTCGCGAAGATCTCGCCGGCCACCTACGCGCTGCGGGGCATCCGAGCCGCCGTACTTGACGGCGCGGCGCTCGGAAGCCTGTGGGGCGACATATGGCCGTTGCTTGTGCTCGGCGTCGTGTCGATTCCGCTCGGGCTCGGGGTGTTCCGAGCCGGGGAGCGCTATGCCAAGCGGCACGGCAAGCTCAAGCGCTCGGGCTAGCCGGCTCCTACGGTGGACTAGCTGGCTTCGATGGCGGACTTGATCCGCTGCGCGAACTCGGGGGCGTCCTTGACCGCCGCCCGGGCGGCGAACCCGACGATGAGCTTGCCGAAACCGTGACCCTCGAAGGTGTTGTGGATCGTGACCTTGGTCTGGTTCTCGCCCACCGTCTCGAGGTCGTAGCCGCCGTCCGGGACCGTGACGATGTTCTTCGAGCGCTCGGTCCACCGAATCTTGGTCGGCTCCTCGAACGTCGTCAGCTCGAACTGCCGGTCGGAGCTCATACCGGCGTCCTTGACCTTGCTCTCGAACACCGTTCCGACTCCGACCGGCCCGTCTGTCGTCTTGCGGATCTCCTGGACGCGGGGGCTGAACTTGGGGTCGTTGGCCCCGTCCGCCAGAAACGCGAATACCTCATTTATGGGCCGATCGATCACGGCCGACCCGCTGAACCCATGTGCCATGAAACGAAGCCTATTGGTCGCGCTAATCGAACGGCCAGCTGTGGACCGGATCGTTGCTGTGCATGTACTCCCGGTATCGACGCGTCATGTCGCGCAACGCCTCGCGCCGTTCCATCTGCCTGGTCTCGTGGAGGTGGTGGAACATGGCGCTCTGCCACGACGCGCCGTTGCGCAGCGTCACACAGCGTCGCTCGATGATCGTCAGCAGCCGGTCGATGTCGGCAGCCTCGATACCCCAACGCTCGAGCCCCTCATGCGCCAGCGGAAGCAGGCGTCTGAGCACGAGCTCGGCGGCCGGCACCTGACCCAGCCCAGGCCAGTAGACCTGCGCCTCGATCCCCTCGCGGGCGCCGGCGTGGAAGTTCTCCTCGGCGGCCGAGAACGACATCTGCGACCACACCGGACGCTCATCGTCGGCCAGCACCCGCAGCAGGCCGTAATAGAACGCCGCGTTGGCGAGGATGTCGACGACCGTCGGCCCGGCGGGTAGGACCCGGTTCTCGACCCGCAGGTGGGGTTGGTCGTCGACCACGTCGTAGATGGGACGGTTCCAGCGGTAGATGGTGCCGTTGTGGAGGCGGAGCTCGCCCAGCCGCGGGGTCCCGCCGCGTTCCAAGGTCTCGAGCGGATCCTCGGCCTCGCACACCGGAAGCAGCGCCGGGAAGTACTGGACGTTCTCCTCGAACAGGTCGAAGATCGAGGTGATCCAACGCTCGCCGAACCACACTCGCGGCCGCACGCCCTGGCTCTTGAGCTCCTCCGGTCGTGTGTCGGTGGCCTGCTCGAACACCGCGATCCGCGTCTCGCGCCACAGCTCCTTGCCGTAAAAGAAGGGCGAGTTGGCCGCGATTGCCATCTGAACCCCCGCGATCGCCTGAGCGGCGTTCCAGTACTGGGCGAACCCCTCCGGATCGACCTGCTGATGGAGCTGGACGCTGGTGCACGCCGCCTCGGGGGCGATCGTGTCGGCGTGCGTGTGCAGTCTTTCGACCCCGACGATCGAGATCTCCAGATCCTCCCCGCGCGCCGCGAAGATCTGCTCGTTGAGCAGTGCGTAACGAGAGCTGGCGCTGAACGACTCCGCGGTCAGATGCTTCTCGCCCACGGTGGGCAGGATCCCGATGATCATCATGTGGGCGCCGACCGTCTTGGACCGGCTCTCGGCGTTGTTGAGGCTGGCGCGGGCATCGTGCTCGAGTTCCGCGAACACCTTGCCTTCGAGCCGCCGCGGCGGGACGTTGATCTCAACGTTGAACTGGCCGAGCTCGGTCTGAAACCTCGGATCGGCGATGGCCTCGAGCGCGGCGGCGTTGACTAGCGCCGGGTCGCCGGCCTCGTCGGTCAGATTGAGCTCGACCTCGAGGCCGAACGACCGACGCTCGGGATGAAACCGCGACTCGGACAGCATCCGCGCGAACACGTCGAGACACGCATGGACCTTGCGTCTGTACTGCTGCCGATCCTCGCGGCTGAATGTTCTGGCGGAGACCTCCTGGCCCACGCCGCCCTCACTCCCCGAGCAGCGTCTTCTTCAGCGCCGCGAACTCGGCGTCGGTGAGGGCGCCGCGGTCGTGGAGCTCCGATGCCTTGGTGAGCTCTTCGACGACGTCTACGTGGCCGGGAGGCGCGGCGGCCGAGCCGCCGACCGACTGGAATCCCTGTGGGCTCATAACGTAGGTCGAGACCCCGGCGGCTTGCGCCTGGGCCATGATCCGCGTCCGGAAACCCTGCGGGTCGGCCTTGATCTCCGAGATCAGATCGCCGACCGGGCCGCGCCCACTGAGGATCTGGCCCAGCATCGCGGTGGCGCTGGTCGGAAACGCACGGGGGTCGACGGCCGCAGGCGGCGGAGGAGTGGGGGACGGGCTGGTCGAGACACTCACGCTGGGCGTGGCCGCCGTGCTCGGCGAATCGTATGACGGCAACCCCAGACTGTCTTTGTCCTTCTTGCGCTTGCGCCCGAACATGCTCAGCTCCTCACCGTCGCCAGTGCCGCGTAGGGTGCCGGGTCGCGGCGCCGAAATCAATGTGAGCTGCCGCTGCCTCTCTCCGCGCGCGAGCGCGAGGAGAGGCAGCACCCGATTACGCCGCCTGCCGCTCGACCTCGGGCCGCGGCTCGATGACGCTCAGCCGCACCGGCTGCTGAGCGGCCACCGACTCAGGTTGGGGATCGGTGTTCGGCTCCTCGGCCGGTGCTGTCTCGGGCGAGCGCAGGAGCGCAAGCGCGGTGACGATCCCAGGCGCCACGCACACCGTCCCGATGACAAACGCCAGATGGTAGCCGCCGATCAGCGAGGTCACGAGGCCGTGATGCTGCGCCACCAGAGCCTTGGTGTGGTTGGTGGCTACGGTTCCCAGCACCGCGAGTCCGAGGGCGCCGGCCACCTGCTGGGAGACGTTGGTGATGCCCGAGCCGAGCCCGGCGTCACTGACCGGGACCTCGGCCATGGCGATCGAGAGCAGCGGCATGAACGCGCTGCGGCGGCGAGGGAGCGGTTCGGGGACGGGGAGTTCAGCTCCCGCGAGCTGGCGGACCGCTGCGTTCCGATGGGCGACATGCGGGACCTGCTGCCGGAGGCGGTGGACCCCGGGCGCGACTTGACCAGGGGCGTCGGGGTGTGGCTCGGGTACCACAAGGACGCGACGAACGGCGGCCTGCGCGTCAGGAGGCGCGAGGGCCACGCGAACCTGAACGTATGGACGGTGGAGCAGACGGGTTAGATTGTTACTTTGTTTGCCGGTTAGGGGCTAGCGCGCCTAAATAGGTACGACGGTTCACACGCGTGGGCGTGGACAATGACTAGTAAACAAAGTAAGAAAGTAACCACCAGGGACCACACAGGCGGCAAGTAGGATAGGGAGCGACACTTATGGCAACCGTCATCGAGAACCCGGAGCCCGGAACGAGGTTCCCAGCCCGGTAGAGAGGTCGGGGTGGTGGACGGTGCCGGAGGGCTGGATAGTAGTCAGCCTCGCGGAGGCCACGGGCTACCCGATCCACCACGTGACCCGCACGGGCGCGCCGCCGAAGCGCGGCCGCAGGGCGACCATGCACCTGCGGGACAGGCGCGCTTGAGCGCCGCCAGCGTCCGCCGGGAGGACCGCTGCGGCGGACCGGGTCCACGCCTGTAACCGGTGCCAGAAGCATTACAAGCGGCTCAACCGGGCCGCCAAGAGCGGCGTGTGCGTCGAGGAGGGGTGCCGGGACACGGTCGAGGGCGCCGGTCCCAGGCCGACCGCACCGGCTCTCGCAATGCGCGAAATAGGGGAACTCTCCGGCGGGGTTCATCAAACGGCTGCATCGGGCTTATAAGCGGAAGCGCCGAGGCCGGTGCTCAAACCGTTATTTCAGCTCGCGCGAGCGAAAGTGCTCCTATTCGATCAACTCACCACTCTGCTCGTCGCGAACGAGGCGTCGGTTTCGGCCACTCCGCCCAGCCTCGCGTAGCGCCAACCCGGCCCGTGTGGTTTGTGCCGAGCATGAGCGGCGTCTCGATCGGTCGGAATCCTGCTTCCTTGCCCCCGCCGTTTGCTGGGTATGGCATTCGTGGCTCGCGAGCCCGGCCGCGCGGGTGGAGCTTGGTTTTCGGCGCCGCGCGGGCGGTGAGAATGCCGTCGGTCTCGCATAGGTTGCCCGGGGCGATCACGCTCAGGACAGTCGCCGTAGCATTTCCGCGATGAGCACGAGCGCCTACGCGCAACGCCAGGCGGCGTCGTCGACGCCGGCGCTGTTCGGCCGTGTGATGGGGCTCGTCGCGGTTACGGTCGGGTTCGCGACGCTGGGCGTTTGGCTGGGCCGAAACTCGGGCGGAGCGACGTGGTTCATCTCCTGGCTGGTCGCGCTCGCCTGCCTGTTCGGCCTCCACTTCGCCAACGCCCGTGGGAATACGGGACTCGCATTGGTGCTGTTGTTCGCGTTTGGCCTGTTGATCGGCGTGAGCGTCTCGATGACGGTCAACTACTACTCCGCCACCGATCCCACCGCCGTCCGCCAAGCGTTCGGGGCGACGGCGCTGTTCGTCGGAGTCCTCGGGTCTGGCGGGTACGCGGTTCGCCGCGACCTGTCGTTCCTGTATCGGTTCGCGTTCTTTGGGCTGCTGGCGCTGTTGCTGGCTGGGATTGTGCTGATCTTCGTGCACATCCCGGCCGCGTACACGATCTGGTCGTTCGTCGGCCTGGCCGTCTTCGGGATCTACACAGTCGCGGATTTCAACCGCCTGCGCCATGCCGGTTCTGACCAGGCGATCCCGCTCGCCGCGGGCATCTTTCTCGATGTCCTGAACATCTTCCTGTTCTTCCTGCAAATTTTCGGGCGGTCGAACTGAGCACTGCTGTTTGTCGATCAGAGGGGCTCTCTCGACCGCTTGACCGCAAGCCGCAGCCTCCTACTTTCGATCTGATCCAGGAGCCGCTTCTCCCCGTGCCGAGGCGCTGGTCCTGGCCATGCCTTCGCCACGCCGCGCCTCAATTTGGCTTGGGCGGGCCTCGCTGCCGCTACGAAGCAGGGCTTGGGGCAGCAGCGACAACCACGAGTTCGACGAGCTCAGCGGTCAGCCGAGCACCACCGCGGTCACGCCCTGGTCCGCGTCAAAGCTTGAGTTCGTCACACCGGTCCCGCCGCAAGCAATCCCGATCGAGGCGGTATGGGGGCCGGCCGCCAGCACGGTCGGTGTGACGCCGGTGAGCGTCACGTTGCTGACCGTGGTGCCGTTGGGAACACTGTCAACAAACGAACCGGGCACGCGGGCGCCGTCGACCACAAGCACGAATCTGACGTTGGCCTCGCCGGTGCAGGTCGCGCTTATCGCGCCAATGAATTTCGACACGAAGATGTGCCCGGCCTGGGTCGTGGTGAACGGGCTAGCGTCCCTGGTGGCGTCCACCGTCACGTTCTGTGAGGTGTTGGAGAAGAAGTCGGCCGAGGTGCCCTCGGTAGGGCCGGGTGGACCAGTGTTTCCCTTTTTGCCCTGCATGCCCTGCCGGCCTAGCTGGTTCCAGGTCAGGGTCCGCTCGTTCCGATGGCATCGGCCACTAGCACCGGGCCTTGAGGTATTGAGCACACGCATGCTCCCGCCAGTCTTGAGGTAGCAGGCGGTGATTACCCCTCCTTTGCCTGGAATCGATGCCGCGGCCATACCGCCCAAAGCAACCAGCAAGGCGATGACCGCAACCACGATCGCAGGCGACGGCCGAAACTGAGTGATGCGACGCATGAAGATGATCTCCTCTCGGATAGCAAGCCCTCGGACAACACGGCGCCCTTCAGCGGACCACCCTAGCCTCGCGAGGCACGCCCCGTCATCCTAGCCCGACCCGGACGGGGGACCACCTGTTTCCCCGCACGGGGACGCCGCCCCTGCGCCGGCTGCGGCGCAAGGGCCTCATCCGCCGTGTCAGCGGCAGCCAACGCTACGACCTCACGCGCCGGCGTTCAGAATGAGCGTGATCCGCTGCTGCTTGTAGCCCAACCCGGGAGGTCATAGGTCATCTGCCGAGCTGACCGACCACGGCCGGCGGATCGCCGTCTTCTTCACGAAGACTTACACCCGCATCCTCAACCCCTCGCTCGCCGAGCTGGACCCTGCCCTCCCCGACGAGATCGCGGAGCGATCACCCCTCGCCCGCGCCTGGCGCGCATTCGAACACGCACTCGACACACGCATCGCCGACGCCCACCTCACAGCCCGAAAAGATGACTCAACCGTGAACGTTCCGGCCGCGCAAGCCTCTAGTGCCGTGGAGGGGCTCGCCGCTCACGTCGTGGCCGACGTGCGCGCCCGTGTGTACACACGGGTTGAGCATAGGTGCGCCGCCCAGCCCTCGTCAGTTCGTCTCGGAGCGCGCGTCTCGCTCCGCTCGATCGCCGCGCCCGCTTACAGCTGGCTGGCAGAGCAGCAGTGCAGCCTGGCTCGAAGCCCGTGGCAGCCGCGCGGGATCCACGCGAATGCGGCATTCTCGCGGTCAGTCGATGAGCCCAAGCGCTCGCGCCCGGGTGACCGCCTCGGCGCGACTGTGAACGCCGAGCTTTTGGTACAGGCGTGCGGCTCGGTCCTTCGCTGCGGAGCGGGAGATCCCCAGCTTTTCGGCGATCAGCGCGAAGGTCAACGGCGTCGGCAAGTAGCGGAGGATCCGCGCCTCTGCCACGCTGATGGACGCTGCGCTTACCGTGGCGGCAGCTTCGGCGACGGCCTCGGTCGCCGCCTGGTCGGCCGCCGCTACCACCGCTTCATCTTCGGCGACGGCCTCGGTCGCCGCCTGGTCGGCCGCCGCTACCACCGCTTCATCTTCGGCGACGGCCCCGGCGGCTGCTTCGTCGGCCGCGGCGATGATCAGACCGGCGGCGCGCAAAGCATCAACAGCCTCGTGGGCGGCTTCCTCCTCGACAATGCCTGCGCGGATCAGTGCTCTGACGGCGTCGGCAGCCGCAGCAGCACGAATCGTTTCCGAAGCAGCGATCGCGTCGGCTGCTCGCGTCTCGGCCTCGATGGCTCGGAGCGCCGCGTCGACTTCGGCGGCGTGCGCCGCCGCAATCACTTCAGCCGCTTCCTCCATCGCCGCGACCTCGGCTCCAACAATCAACCCAGCCTCCGCGGTAAGGAAACCCTCGCCGAGCAACTCCCCTCCAGTCTCGGCGATCGCATCGAACAGCGGTTGCGCCCAACCGTGCTCGATGAGCAGGAACGCGAGCGCCGTCCCAGGCAGCAAGGAACCTGCCAGTGCCAGTGCGTCGGTCGGATCGAAGCCCGACGAACCGGCCGCCGCTGATTCCACCAGACCAGCGCCGCCCAAAGGCACGATCCTCGACAGCAGCGCGCCAAAGTCGTCATCGCCGATGACCGTGCGCTCGATCGTGCCGTCGTCTCGCTTCGAGACGAAGAGCAGATCGAGCAGGCGCAGAACTCCTCGACCCTGTAGACGGTCGACCTCGGCCAAGACCCGACCATGGAAGTCCGAGCCAGGACCGAAGCTCATCGCAATCACCTGCAAGGGACCCGGCATCTATCAACCTCCAAGAGAACGCAACGGCCGCGAGGGCGAGAAGACCACAGACTACAACCGGGATACACCCCCGTCCGGAGCGCAGCAGGTCGCGGCAGGCTTCGCTCTGCTGCCAGCACGCACCGGATTCGACAGTCCGCTCCGGGGCGACCGTGCCGCGATTGCTTTTGCTCTCGCCGGCAACGACGCCACCGTGATCTCCCTGTGGCTCGGCCACGAACAGATCTCGACCACCAACATCTACCTCCACGCCGACATGACCCACAAGCAACAAGCGATCGACCGCGCCAAACCCCTCGACGCCAAACCCGGCCGCTACCAACCGCCCGACACGCTCCTCAAATTCCTCGAGGACCCCTGAATATGCCGACACGCTCAGGGCCGGAACCCTCCCGAGCAGCGACTTTGTCACTCGCCTCGGCATAACCAATCGGGTCGGCTTAATGGTGCTTGTGCCGACGTCGGCACAAACACCAGCTTCGGCATGCGCATGCGGTCGAGATGTCACGTGAGGGGATCTCTCTGCTCGTGATCCGGCGCCAACACGCCGACCTCGCGATCACCTCGAGATACCTGCGTGGCATCGACAACACCGAGATCATCCAAGCCGTCCACGAGCGGCCAGAACCGATGATCCCCGCCACTCGACAACTCCTGCCTGAGCGCTGATCGCCGACTGCTGGGCGCGACAGCGTGCTGTGGGGCCGCGATCCAGCGCGGCCTCATCGCTTAGAGCGGCATTAGGGGCGGACTGGACTTAGCGCGAGGTCATACCGTCCGAAGTCGCCGAAGCAGTCGCATGCCGACGGCCATCCGGGGGGGCGATGCGATCGTCCGCGACAGGCGCGGTTTCCTTTGCAAGGCGGGTGCGCGACCCCGGCCACCGGAATGCTGCCTGTGACCTGAAGGCAGGTTCGGCTCTATGTCAGCAGCGTCAAGACGAGCGCCCGACACGCGCCGGGAACCGCTGACTTCTCAGCCCGTCGTCCCACACTCCGCGCGCCATTCGTTTAGGGTAACCATTCAGGTCGGCGGGCAGCCGGATTGAGCAGGATTGCGGTGTTGCGCAAGGAATTTTGCGCGCATGCTGCTTGCAACCGAGGTTGCATGTCCCCTGTCGTATGCCGAGCTCGGGGAGCTGGTGGCTGCGCAGGCCGCGCGGATCGCGGGGCTGGAGGTCGTCGTCGCGGAGTTGCGTGCCCAGCTCGATCAGAACTCGCGGAACTCGTCGCGGCCGCCGTCGGCGGATGGGTACGCGATGCCGACCGTGGATCGGAACCGGAGTTTGCGTCGTCGGTTGGGTCGCGGGCCGGGCGGTCAGCCGGGGCATGAGGGTCATCATCTCGAGCGTCGCGTGGATCCCGATCGGGCGGTGCTGCACCGGGTCGAGGTGTGCGGTTGCTGTGGGCGGGATGTGACTGAGGCGCCGATCGTGGAGTCGCAGTCGCGCCAAGTGTTCGATCTGCCAGCGCTGCCGGGGCTTGAGTGTGTCGCGCGCTGGATCCAGAAGCGCCGCTGTGAGTGCGGGAATCTGGCGAGCTCGAGCTTCCCTGAAGGGGTCACGGCGCCGGTCTGTTACGGCCCGCGGATCCGGGCGCTGGGGGTCTATCTGGTGTCCTATCAGCATCTGCCGTACGAGCGGGCGGCGGAGATCCTGTCCGACTGGGCGCACGCGCCGATCTTGGTCGGCACATTGCAGGCGTTCGTGGCGCAGGGAGCGGCGGGCCTGGAGGGGTTTCTGGAGGAGATCCGCTCGCAGCTCGCCAGCGCTGAGGTTGCGCACTTCGATGAGACCGGCGGGCGGATCGGCGGCCGGCTGTCCTGGATCCATTCAGCCTCGACCGAGACGCTGACACTGTTGAGCGCGCACCGCGAGCGCGGGGTTGAGGCGATGAACGACGCCGGCGTGCTGCCCGCGTTCAGCGGCGTCGCGGTCCATGACGGTTGGGCTTCATACCGGAACTTCGAGGACGCGCTGCACGCGCTGTGCGGCGCTCATCATCTGCGCGAGCTGACCGGCGCCGAGGAGCAAGGCCAGACGTGGGCGGTGGGGATGAGCTGCCTGCTTTTGGACACCAGGGGCGCCGTCGACGAGGCCAAGGCGGCCGGGGACAGGCAATTGTCGGCGAAGACGCTCGCTGAGCTTCACGCCAGCTACCGTGAGCTGATCGAGCTCGGCTACGAGGAGAACCCCGGCCTCGCCGGCCAGGATGAAGGCCGGCGCTCGAGGCGCACGAAAGCGCAGAACCTGCTGCTGCGTCTCGATGAACGCGAGCAGGAGGTGTTGAGGTTCGCGCACGACTTCTGGGTGCCGTTCGACAACAACCTCTCCGAGCGGGATCTCCGGATGATCAAGCTGCAGCAGAAGATCTCCGGCTGCTGGCGCACCACCCAGGGGGCCGAGCGGTTTCTGGCGATCCGCTCCTACCTCTCCACCGCTCGCAAGCAAGGGCAGCGCCCGATCGACGTGCTCGCTGCACTGGCTGCCGGCCAGCCGTGGCTGTCCGCCGCGCCGCCGGGCTGAGCGGTTCGGTCCGCCCCAGGCGCGATCCTTCCAGCGGTGAGTAAACGCTCCCGCCGACGCCCGGCGCAGCGGCCGCCCACGCCCCGGCCCGCGCCATCCGTGGCGGTCGCGCCGGCGCGCGGTCCCGAGCCTGAGCGGCTCTTGTTGGACCAGATCGCCGCCGGCGAGCTCGACCCGTATCTGGTCGCGATCGCCGAAGCCGTCCACGCCCGCCACGAGCTGCTGCACACGGTCAACTCGCAGAAGGCGCTCGCCATGCTCTGCGTCGGCGACCGCGTGCGGATCAACCACCACGCCAGCCCCCAATACCTGCACGGCGTCCACGGGATCGTCACCGAACTCGACACTCACACCGCGCTCGTGTGCGTGCACGGACCGATCGGCCGCTTCAAGAGCGGCGAGATCCGCTGCCCACCCCTCGTACTCGACCGACTCAACCCAACCGCGTGAGGAGCAGACCATGAGCCGCGCCCGCCAAGCCGACCCCGACCTCGACAACCTGATCGACGAGATCACCGTCGACTGTCACGACGAATACGAGCAACTCACTGGGTTTGAGAATGCATTCGACGAGGACACTAACTTCCCGTGCCCCGCCACGGTCGTCGGCGAGACGATCGAGGTGCTATCAGTCGCTGCCGACGACGACCGACGCGAACTGATCGCCACCTGCCAGCGCAACGGCAAGCGCTACGAGATCGCGCTGCTCGACGTCGCCATCGACGGCGACCCCGCCACCTCAAGACTCCTCGCCGCATACCGCCGCTGGAGCGGCACCTGAATAGTTACCGTTTAGGTTCGGAGGACCGACCGAACCATGAGCGGTCCGCCAACACACTACGCCAAGTCTGACGAGGTCTCGATCGCCTACCAGGTGATCGGCGGCGGCCCGATCGATCTGGTCTGTTCGGGGTTTCCAGGGTGGGCCGATGAGCGCGAGGTTCGCGGCCGCTCATCCCGCGCGCGTGAGCGCATTGATACTCCACGGCGCGATGGGACGGACGACCGAGGCGCCGGATTATCCGTGGGCCTCGCCCGCCGACGCGCTTCGCGAGTCGGCCGCCCAGTTCATCGCTCCTTACTGGGGACGGGAGGCGCGCGGAACCGTCGAGCTGTTCGCGCCTAGCATGGCGGACGATCCCCGGGCGGTTGAGCTGGTGGAGCGCTTGGAGCGTTCGGCCGCCAGCCCGGCGATGGTCTGGAAGATCTTCGAGATGTTTCTCGACATCGTCGTGCGAGCTCCTGCCCACGATCAACGTCCCGACACTCGTCCTGCACAGCCGGGGTGATCGGCTCGCTGCCGCGATTGGGCGCTTGGAATCCGTGCTCGCGGTTGGGTGCGCTGAACCCCGTTCTCGGCCTTCAGTAGATATCCCTGAGGGGAGTCAGCCGATCGCACCGTTGCGCGGCGCGCCGGGAAGGGGTTAGAAAGGAAGGATTCGACGACGTCGGAGGTGAGGACATGAGAAGTGCGCGAATAACCAGCACGGCGGGGGTGGGGGATCAGATTGAAGCGCGCGGACTGCATGGTCGGCCGTCGCGGCGCGGGAAGGTAGTCGTGCTGCTGGGCAGCGCGGGCCACCAGCACTATCGTGTTCGGTGGGATGACCAGCACGAGTCGATCGTCTACCCAAGCGACGGCGTGATCATCACTGCGCTGGCGACTGGCCGAGGTGCGCTGGCCGAAGAGAGTGACTAGCTGACGGCCTCGTGTGGGCCGGGGATCCGTGGCTGATCACCAGTGGCGGGCGCGCCGTGGTCTTTCGGCCGCGCTGCTGGGTATGGGGACAAGCCTGGATTTGTTGTCGAGGTCGCCACGAGGTGTGGGACTCATCGCAGCTGCCGCAGCGCGCTGCGGCATGTCGTTCACGGAACGTCTATGCGGATCGCCCGTCTCTGCACGCGGTCTGAAGGCCAGGTGTGCGATCGTGAGGGGCGTGATGTGACCAGCGGCGAGCGGAGCAGCGCATGAGTGCGGGCAAGATTGGCGAGGTGGAGCAACGATCGGGTGAGAGGGCCGATGGATTGGCGAGCCGTAGCACGCTGACCGTGATCGATAACCGCACGGGGGAGCGGTTCGAGTTGCCGATCGATGACGGTGCGGTCCGCAGCTCGGACCTCGAACGTCAGGCGGGTGGGCTCGCGCTGTACGACCCGGGCCTTTCGAGCACGGCGGTGTGTCGCAGCGCGATCACGCATATCGATGGGGAGGCCGGGATCCTCCAGCACCGCGGCTACCGGATCGAGGCGCTGTGCGAGCGCTCGAACTTCCTCGAGCTGGCGTATCTGCTGATCAACGGGGAGTTGCCCACTGCGGGGCAGTACGGGTCGTGGCTGCACGAGATCGGCACCCGCAACTTCGTCCACGAGAACGTCAAGGGCTTCATCGAGGGATTCAGGTATGACGCGCGCCCCATCGCGATGGTGGCTGCGTCGGTCGGTGCACTCTCCAGCTTCTATACCGACGCCGATCAGGTGTACGACGAGGAGGCCCGGGAGCTGCAGGTGGTCCGCCTGCTGGCAAAGTTGCCGACCCTGGCGGCCTTCTCCTACCGCCACCTGCAGGGGCTGCCGTACGTGCACCCCGAGGACCACCTCAGCTACACGGGGAACCTGCTGTCGATGATGTTCCGAATGAGCGAGCTTCGCTACACCCCGGACCCGGTGGTCGAGCGCGCGCTGGACGTGCTTCTGATGCTGCATGCCGACCACGAGCAAAACGCTTCCACGACCGCCGTGCGCGCGGTCGGGTCCACGCACGTGAATCCATACGCAGCCGTCGCCGCCGGTGTCACCGCGCTGTCGGGTCCGATGCGCGGGGGAGCCGCCCAGGGGGTGCTGACGATGCTGAGGGGGATCGGATCGCCCAGCCAGGTACCCGAGTTCCTCGCGCGAGTCAAGTCAGCGCACGAACGGCTGCTGGGCTTCGGCCATTGGGTCTACAAGACCTACGATCCGAGGGCGCGTGTGCTCCGCCGGCAGCTCGAGCAGCTCTACGAGCACCGCCGGCCCGACCCGTTGTTCGCGATCGCCGACGAGCTCGAACAGCAAGTGCTGCACGACGAGTACTTCACCTCTCGCCGGCTATACCCGAACCTCGATCTGTACTCCGGCCTCACATACGAGGCGCTCGGCATCGCGCCGCCGATGTTCCCGGTGATGTTTGCGCTCGCCCGCGCCGCCGGGTGGATCGCGCAGTGGGTCGAGATGGTCAAGGACCCCGAGCAGACGACGTTCAGGCCCCTTCAGGTGTACACAGGCGCGCTCGACCGCGAGTACGTGGACGTCGGCGAGCGCGGCTGAGCGCCGGCCGCCCCAGCGGCGAGCTCGCTGGCGGTTACACCACGAGCCTCGCGGCGGAGGCGATACTGGCGCAATCACACGAGCATGCGGGTGTCTGCCTGGGCGCGAGGCGTGCTCCTCCGCTGGAACGATCGCAGCGACGCCTCGGCTCCAATCTTCACTTCTCCTCTGTCGCCATTGCGCTAGCCAGATCAGGGGTCGCTTCAGAGGCGAAAGCGCTCGTGCGCGCCTGCGATGGGGGCGGGGGCGCTCAGCGATCCGCTATTACTTCGTGTGATGAGCGTTGGCAGGCGTCTGATCGAGTCCGTGCGCCGATTTCTTTCCGCGCCCGATGCGCAGCGCTGTCGACGCTCGGGACGGACGGCGCGCCCCGCCAAATCGTCATCCACTACACGCTTGGCGAGGACCACATCCGACTCAACGGACATCGGGATCGCCGGTGGGTCGCCAACGTCCGCCGTGATCCTCGGGTCGCGCTGATCATCCATGACGAATGCGACTATCTGCATTACGTCTCGATCCGTGGTCGTGCTGCGCTCGTAGACGAGACCGATGACGCACTCTCTGAGGCGATGAGACAGGGCGAGCGCTACGGTGAGGACCCGGCTGACTTCGCCGGCCAGCCACGCGTCAGCTTCCGCGTCGATCCCGACCACGTCCACGAATACCGGTGAGCGGGCCCACGCCGAGAAACGAAACAGCATCGCGAACGGGTCCACGTCGCCGTTGCTCGTCGTATGCCAATCGGCCAGCAGATCCGGACGCAGAAGCCCGACCGACCGCGAGCGCTCGACGGTCCGTTTACGCACATCCGCCGTCCCCGCTCCCTTCGGACCCCCACACACACAAGACAACCGTGGCCAGGCCGCCCGGTCGGCGATCCTCGTCTGCCACTCATGTCCGCAGCGCGAGAAGCGCCACCACGCTCACGGGTTTGACATCGCCGCGAGCGCCTCGGGAACGCGGTTCGGAGGGCATCGATCCGAGGGCCGGATCAGAACGAGTGCTTGGCGTCAGCGAAGTGGTGGTCGCGGCTCCTAGTCCACGAGTCGGTGCACGATCAGGCGCTCGAGCTCTTGGAAGCGCAGGCGGCGAAGTGGCAGCCGGGCAATCCACTCGACCCGGAGACGAGGCTGGGTGCAATGGTGGACGAGGACCAGATGAACCGCGTGCTCGGGTACGTCCAGGTCGGGACCGATGAGGGTGCGGCCCTACACGTTGGCGGCCGGCGCGCCCGTCAGGAGAGTGGCGGCTTCTACATCGAGCCGACAATCTTCACCCAGGTCGATAACGGCATGCGGATCGCGCGCGAGGAGATCTTCGGCCCGTTCCTGAGCGTGATCCACTACTCCGATGAGAGCGACGCGCTGCGCATCGCCAACGACACGGTCTACGGGCTGTCGGCGGCCGTGTGGACTCGGGAACTCAACAGGGCGCACAGGTTCGCTCGAGCGCTGCGCGCCGGCGCTGTCTATGTCAACTGCTACGACCGAGGTGATTTGTCACTGCCCTTCGGCGGCTATAAGCAGACGGGCGGCGGACGCGACCTGTCGGTCCACGCGCTGGACAATTACACGCAGGTAAAGATGACCTACATCGACCTGGCGGACTGAGTCGCACCGACGCGCCGGGTGCGAGACGCCAAGACGCTTCGAATGGTTGCAGGCTGATGCGTCTTGATGGTCGACTCGTCGGTCCACAAGTACGTTCGCGCGTGGAATGCCATTCACCCCAGCCTTCATAGCCGCTGCGTGATTCTCACGGTGACCCTCAACATGGCTCTCGACGTGACGTACCACGTCGAGGGCTTCGCGCGCGGGCAGACGACACGTGTTCGCGAGGTTGGGCGCCGTGCTGGCGGCAAAGGAGTGAACGTGGCCAGAATCCTGCACGGGCTCGGCTATGAGGCGGTCGTTACCGGGTTGGCGGGCGGCTTTACCGGCGCGGCCGCTCGAGCCGAGCTGAACGCTGCCGGCTTGCGGGACGAGCTCGTTGAAATCGCGGGAGAGTCGCGCGTCACGATGGCGGTGGTCGACCGTGAGGGTTGTGCGACTGGGTTCTGGGAGCCTGGGCCCGTTGTGGCCCGAGAGGAATGGGAGGCCGCACGTAGCCGCTGCTCGGAGCTAATTGACTCGGCGTCGGTCGTGGTCCTCTCGGGCAGCCTGCCGCCGGGCATCCCGGCCGGCGCATACGCACAGCTGATATGTCGAGCTAACGAAGTCGGCGTCCCAGCTGTGCTCGATGCCGAGGGTGAGGCCCTCGCACTCGGGGCTGCGGCGCGGCCAGCGGTTGTCAAGGTCAACGTGTCCGAGCTGGCAAATGCCACCGGCGGAGACGAGGTCGCGGCCGGTGCTCGAGCACTGTGCACTGCCGGCGCGCGGACCGTGGTTGTCACCGACGGTCCCGCTGGCTTGACGTGCTTCTCAGCTCAGGGCACCCTGCATGCGGTCGCTCCTGAGGTCAGCACCGGCAATCCGACCGGCGCCGGGGATGCCGTCTCAGCCGCCCTCGCCGTGGGCATATCGACGATACGCCGTGGGCAGACCGGCTATCCGACGCCGCGGCGCTCTCGGCGGCGGCGGTGAGCGCTCCGCTCGCGGGCTCGTTTGATCCGGACGCATACCGGCGGCTTCGCGAGAGGGTCCAATCGATCGTGGTCTAGCGGCCGATCGCGTCGCCGGTCTTCGTGTCGAAGAAATAGAGCCGGTCGAGGTCGACGGCGAGCCTGGCCGGACCGGCCTCCCGAACTGAGGCGGTACGACTTAGCCGTGCGGTCATCAGCCTCGGCGTCCCCCCGGCGACCTGGTCGGTCACCTCCGCAACGAGCTCGTGTGTGAGAGGCCCATCACCGCCGGACCCTGAGCCGTCGAGCGGCGCGAAGTAAACGATCAGCTCTGAGCCGAGCGATTCGGCCCGTGCGATCTTGACGTCAAGCTGGCTGTGCCCACCCGACCTACTCTGGTCGGCCGAGGAGAAATCCTCGGGCCGAATCCCGACCACGATCTCCTGCGCCGAACGCTCGTGGAGCCCGGGGGAACGCCGCAGAGCGGCATCCGAAAGCGGGATGTCCGAGCCCCCAATCGAGACTCTCATCTGGCCGTTGTCCATTCGAAGGCGACCGGGAAAGAGGTTCATCGCTGGAGAGCCGATGAACGTGGCCACGAACAGGTTCACGGGGCGCTCGTACAGCTCCTCGGGCGTGCCGAGTTGCTGGAGCTCGCCGCTGCGCAGGATTGCAACCCGGTCGCCCATCGTCATCGCTTCGACCTGGTCGTGGGTGACGTATAGCGTTGGCGTTCTGAGCCTGCGCTGCAGGTTGACGATCTCGGCGCGCATCTCGACCCTGAGCTTCGCGTCCAGGTTTGATAGCGGCTCGTCCATCAGGAACGCAGCTGGCTCGCGCACGATGGCCCGCCCCATCGCGACCCGCTGGCGCTCCCCCCCGAGAGTTGCTTCGGCTTGCGATCCAACAGCTTGGCGATGCTGAGCATCGCCGCCGCGTGATCCACGCGACGGCGGATCTCGTCCTTGGGCATTCCGGCCATCTTTAGCCCGAAGCCCATGTTGCGCCGCACGCTCATGTGTGCGTACAGGGCGTAGTTCTGAAACACCATCGCGATGTCACGCTGGCGCGGCGGCATGCGCGTCACCACCCGATCGTTGATCGTTACCTGTCCGGAGCTGATCTCCTCGAGCCCGGCCACCATTCGCAGCGTCGTCGTCTTGCCGCATCCCGACGGTCCCACGAGCGCGACAAATTCGCCCTGCTCTATCTCCAGGTTGAGGTCGTTGACGGCGACCACCCCGCCGGCGAACTCCTTTCGAACTGACTCCAGCACGATGCCGCTCACGCCTTGTGACTCTCCTTCCTCATGTGGAGCCGGCCAGCATGCCGCGGATTTGACCGTTGAGCGCCAGGGCCACGATCGCCGGCGGCAGCAGCGCGATCACGCCGGCGGCGGTTAGCAATGGGTAGTTGGTCGTGTACTTGCCGACGAAGTCAGTGATCAGCACGGTCACGGGGGTCGTCGAACTCGAGGAGCTGAGGAGCAGCGGGATCAGGAATTGGCCGTAGACCAACAGCATGATGATCGCCGCCACAGCGGCGATACCGGAGCGCATCTGGGGCAGCACGACGCGCCAAAAGGCCTGAAAGCGGGTGCATCCGTCGATCAAAGCCGCCTCCTCGGGCTCTAGCGGCAGCTCGCGACAGTGGTTGTAGAAAAGCCAGATCGCAAGTGGCGCGATGCTGCTCAGATAGACGAGATCCAGCCCGAGCTGTGTGTTGACTAGGTGCAAACGCACCATCAGCTTGAACAGCGCGACGACGAGTGTGAACAGCGGAATGATCAGCGTCGCCAGAACCGCCCAGAGCATGAACTTGCTGCCGCGGAATTGCAATCGGCTGAAGCCATACCCCGCGAGCACCGAGACTGCGAGGGTGGCGACTGTCGCCTCGATCGTGACCTCGATGCTGCTGAGCAACGAAGCGCCAAATGCCTTCGCGTCGGCTGCAGTGTTGCCAACGTTCGTGTTCGTCCCCGTGATCAGTGCCTTGTACGCATCGGTGCTGACCTGGTGCGGGATCCAACGGGCCGGTACGGCCTCGATGTCGGTCTGGCTGGACAGGCTGGTGACGACGCCAACTGCAACCGGCCCCAGCGACCAAGCGACGATCGCGACAATCACGAGGAACCGCAGGATGCGGGCTGGCAGCGAAGCCCTCACGCCGCCGTGCTCGACTTTCGCGAGATCAGCAATGACACCAGCGCGAAGATCCCGGTTGCGGCGGCCACGATGAAGGCGAGCGCGGTCCCGTGGGCGAAATCGGCGTCCACAAAAGCGATGTTGTAAACCTGAATCAACACCGACGCCGTATTGAGGGCCGTGCCGTTGAGGACGTAGATCTCGTCAAAGATCGTGATCGCCTGGATCAACCCCACGATCACTGCTACGGCCAGCGCTGGCCGAAGCAGCGGGAGAGTTACATGGAGGAACTGCCGCAGTGGCGTCGCCCCGTCCACCGCCGAGGCGCTGTAGACGTCCTCCGGGATGCTCTGCAGCCCGGCGACCAGGATCAGTGCAATTAGCGGTAAGACGCCCCAAACATGAACCAGAGTGATGAACGGAATCGCCCATCCATTCGCGAACCACACCTCAGGCGAGTGAACGATGTGGAGGTTGACAAGGATGCTGTTGAGCAGTCCGTTGTCTGGGGCAAAGATGCGCTGCCACAGGACGCCGCTGACCACGGAGGGAAGTGCCCACGGCAGGATCAGGATCGCGAGGATGATCCCGCGACCGCGAAAGGCGCGGTGCAGTACGACCGCGATGATCAGCCCACCGACGATCTCGAGGGTGAGCGCGATTGCGACGTAGAACAGCGTGTGAACGAATGTCGACCGCGTGGTTGGGTCATTGAGCAGGTCGGAGTAATTGCCGAATCCCACGAACTTGCTCGGCGCATTCAGAGTTGGTGCCTGAGCGTGCAGACTCGTCTGGACGCCGATCACCAACGGGTAGATCACGAGCGCCGCTGTGATCGCGACCGCCGGCGCCACCAGCCACCGGCCGAGCCGCGCATTCTCACGCGCGAGAGTGGGCCCGGATCGCACTCTGCGCCTGCGTCCGGGCCCGACTGGTTCGGCCTCGCGCGGTTGCTTCAGGGTCGGAGCGGCCACCGCCTCGATCAGAAGGAGCCGCTCGCGACGCTGTTGGTGTACGAAGCGAGTTGTTGTAACGCCGAGCTGGGGCTCATCTCGCCCTTCACGGCCGCGTTGATCAGCTGCTGCGCCTTGGTGTCGAACTTCGAATACCACGTTGGCGCTCCCTGCGGGAACAGCGGCACAATGTGGTTCAGCTCCGCTGGGACCGCCGGGCCGCCCTGAAGCTTGCCCTCCTTCGCGAGCTTGTCGATCACTGACACCCGGCAGGGCAAGAAGCCGGTCTGTCCGTTCGTGTACATCTCGACCTCGGTCTGGGGCTCCATCCACCACTTGATGAACGCGAGCGCTGCGGCCTTGTGCTTCGCGGTGACGGGAATCGCGAGACCTTCAGGCAGGCCGAACGACGAGCCAGGGCCGTTCACCCCAGGGATCAACGCTCCATCGACGTGTCCGGCGATCTTCGACTGCGAGGGATCGTTGGCGGTGGAGATGGTCCCAGGGCCGCCAGCGAACAGCATGGCGGCGTCGCCCGCGTTGAAGTTGTTGAGCGCGGGAGTGTCGTCGAGCGTCACCGAGCCCGGTGACACCCAGCCATTCTTCACCGCCGAGATCTCGAACTCGAGCGCCTTCAGCGCAACCGAGTTCGGCTCTCCGAACACCGGCTTGTTCTCGGCATCAAACAGCTGTCCCCCCATGGCAAGCGTGAGCAGATACCAGGGAGTCAGTCCGCCCTCGGTGGCGCCGAGCGGCATAGACATCGGCCAAGGCGCCGCCTTTTTCTGCTTAAGCGTGTTGAGATCCGCCTCCAGCTGGGTGAACGTGGCCGGGAACTGGTTGATCCCAGCGGCGGCGAAAGCCTTTTTGTCGTACATCGATAGCCGGTAGTCGTTGCTGTAGCAAGCAGCGTACGTGTGCCCCTTCGTGTCGAACGCCTTGTTGACGTTGCCGAGGTCGCTGATCAGCGCCGAGCCCAAGCCGCTCTCCAGTGGCTCATACCAGCCGGAACCGCCGAACTGTCCAGTGAACGACCAGTCGAACTCGGTGACGTCCGCGATGTACGTACTGGCCGTGTTGGCCACGATCAGCTTCGACTTGACATTGTCCCAGCCGGCAGTGTCGAACGTGACCGTCACACCAGTCTGTTTCGTGAACTGATTCAGGAAGCTCTGCGGCACCGTGTACGGGAGCAGCACCGTTATGTGCTGCCCGCGAAGCGACGTACTGGAGGCGAACACTGATTTTGAGGACGAGCCTCCACTGCTCGATGCTGCACTACTTGAACTGCTACTCGACGACGAACCGCACGCGCTGAGAGCCATAACGACACCGACAGCCATGGGCGTCGCGAGGGCGAGCGCGGCTCGCTTGATGGTTGGCATCGAAGCCGTCCTGTCCTTCATACGCCCTCTCCATTTTGGTCCTGCATCGCTTGTAGAACTACAGACCGGGTGAGAAACCGCGGCTGATCTGGATCGAGGCCTCGAGCGTTCGCCAGAGCGACGGCAGCGCGGTGAATCATGACCAATTCGACCATCGGATCGCGCCGGTTGTCGACCACCGTTGCTCCGGCCGCCGCCGCCTCCACCAGCACGCCACCGTCAACTGCCCCGAGCGCCCACACCAGCGTTTTCGACGTCAAAGCGCTGATCGGCCCGTGGCGGTACTCCATAACCGGGTAGGACTCGGTCCACGCACCGGCCGCCTCGCGCAACTTCAGCGCCGCCTCATTGGCCAGCCCCACCCCCCAACCGCTCGCCAGAAACACGATCTGGCTGAACTGCACGAGCTCATTCGGGAGCGGCTCCCGCAGCACGTCCTCAGCGGCATCACTCAGCTCATCGATGGGATCGTCGAGCAGGGACCGAAAAAGCGCAAGTACGCCCGTCGCAAACCGCGTCTGGACGACTGAGTCCTCGTCGGCGAAGTCGAGCAGCACGACCTTCTGGACGGCTGCGGGCAAAGGAGAGTCGGCTACCGCGCAAATCGCCATCGTCTGGGTGGCGTCTGGCAGTCGCTCGAGCGCGTTCAGGACCTCGGTCGTCGTCCCCGAGCGCGAGACTGCCAGGACGGCGTCGTAGCCGCGGTCTAGCTGCGCCTCGGAGGCCGCGTAGGCGTCCGTTTCGCCGTGGCCGGCCGCTTCGCGCAGAGCGGCCATCGCCTGGGCGATGAAGTACGACGTCCCGCACCCGATGATCGCGACACGATGACCGCGTCTGGGCAGGTCGTCGGCTGCGACACTCGCCTGCTGCGCGGCCTTGCGCCAGATGAGCGGTTGACTCGCAAGCTCGTGCTCGATCTTGAGCATCTCGGTCAACCCTAACGCGAATTCGCTCATCTGACAAGCGCGATCCTGCGCGATCGCTCATCGACTCCGCTGCTGGCCGCGCCGCGCGACTAGACACGCGTTACGACGAGCCCAGCCGCCTCGAGAGCCTGCACCTCGGTGTGCGTGGCCGACGTATCGGTGATCAGCTCATCTACGTCTGCGACGGAGCAGATCCGCGCGAACGCGACCCGTCCAAGCTTTGAGCTATCGGCGACCACGACGACGCGCTTTGCCCTGCTGACCAGCGCTCGATTCGTGTAGGCCTCTACCTCGTGATGTGTCGTGCAGCCGGCGGTCGCATTGATCCCATCAACCCCTACGAACGCAAGATCGAGGTTCAGATCCTCGAGGCCAGCCGCCGCGATCGGGCCGACGAGCTCATAGGACTCGGGTCGCGCCACACCGCCGGGCACGACGATCTTGAGGTTCACGCGCACCGCCAGCTCCGATGCGATATTCAGGGCGTTGGTCACGACAGTAAGCCCGGGACGCTCGGCAAGAGCCCGTGCTACCTCGGTTGTCGTCGTGCCGCCCGTGAAGCCGACGGTCAGGTGATCGGTCACCTGGGCGGCAGCCTTTTGCGAGATCCGCTGCTTTTCCTCGGGTTGACGTTCGGCTTTGTATCTGAGCGGAAGCTCGTAGAGGACGCCGCGGGTGACGGCACCGCCATGGACTCGCCCGATCAGCCGCTGTTCCTCGAGCAGTCCGAGATCCCGGCGGATCGTCGCGAGTGAGACATCGAACGTCTGTGCGAGCTCGCCGACGTTGACGCTGCCGTTATCCGACAGTCGCTCGAGGATCCCAGCCAAACGCTCAGACTGCTGCACGTCGAGCACCGTACCCCATGCGCGGTCGCGCGCCAATCCCTCGGATCCGCGCCGCGAAGCTACACTGCCGCCCGCACATGGTCGAGCGCGACCTCGTTGTTTTGGGCGATTGCAACCCCGACCTGCTGCTCCGCGGGAAGGTCGCGCCGGCGTTTGGCCAGGTGGAGCAGCTCGTCGACGACGCAGGTTTTCAGATCGGAGGGTCGGGCGCGATCGTGGCGGCTGGTGCCGCTCGCCTGGGTCTTCGTGCGGGTTGGTCAGCGTCGTCGGCGACGACGCCCTTGGTCGGCTGCAGCTGGACGCTCTTGCCCGTCGTGGTGTCGACGTCTCGACCGTGATCGTCGCTAAGTCACTGTCAACCGGGCTGACCGTGATCCTTTCTCGAGGCGACGATCGGGCGATCCTGACTTTTCTCGGGGCGATCGACGCTTTGGATGCTGGGCTCGTCGATCTGGCTGTGTTGCGCGACGCTCGGCACGTGCACATCAGCTCCTACTACCTCCAGGTCAAGCTGCAAGCGACTCTGAAGCCGCTGCTCGTGGCTGCGCGGTAAGGCGGCGCCTCGGGCTCGCTCGATCCGAACTGGGATCCGGACGAGACGTGGGACGGCGGGCTGCTGGCTCTGCTCCCGCTGCTCGATTACCTGTTTGTCAACGAACAGGAGGCGCGACTGATCGGGCGAGCTGACGACGCGCTCGCCGCTGCTCGGGCGCTGGCATCAAGAGGCCCGGCCGTCGTCGTCAAACTCGGCGCCGCGGGCGGTCTGCTGGTCTCAGCCACGGAGACGCTCCGTGCGCCGGCACTCGCTCGGGCGGTCGTCGATACCACGGGGGCTGGTGACAGCTTCGATGCTGGGTTCTTGCACGGCCTCCTTGCCGGCTGGGAGCCGAAGCGCTGCCTGGAGCTCGCATGTGTCTGCGGCTCGTTGTCCGTCTCCGTGACGGGGCTCGACGGCCAACCGACGCTGGACGCGGTACTGCGCGTCTGTGCTTGAATGCGCGCTATAACGAACGAAGCCGCGCATACATCGAGCATCTCCCGTGCGTTTGCGGCGCTTGATCCGCTGTCGGCCGACGAGATCCGTGCCGTCACAGCTATCGTCCGGGCTGCGCCCCGGTTCGCAGCGTCCGGGAGCCGTTGGCGGTTCATCACGATCGCGTTGCGCGAGCCGAGGAAGGATTCCGTCGTCGCCCTCCGTGAACTGTCCGACGCGCTGGCGGTGCCGCGCGAAGCAGACGTGGTGCTGCTGGACCACGGCTCCGGGATCGCCCATGAAGTCGTCGTATCTGTGACCGGCGAAGCGATCGTTGACTGGCGCGAGCACCCGGGAGTCCAACCGCTTGCGACTGTGGACGAACTAGGAGAGGCCGAGGAGCTTGTGCGGCTCGACCCTCGGTTTCAGGCCGCATTGAAGCGCCGTGGCGTTACGGACTTCGAGAAGGTTCAAATCGACGCTTGGCCGGCCGGCAACTTCGGCCACGCCGACGAGGTCGGGCTTCGCCTGGCGCGTTGCGTGGCCTTCGTTCGCGACCGACCCGGCGACAATGAGTGGGCGCATCCAGTCGATGGGCTGATCGCGCTCGTTGATCTAAACCGCCTCGAAATGCTGCGGGTCGATGATCACGGCGTGATCCCCGTGCCACCCGAGCCCGGGAATTTCGACCCGGAGTCGGTGGGGCCGCTTCGAACTGATGTCGCGCCGCTTGAGATCACGCAGCCAGAGGGCCCCAGCTTCGTCGTCGACGGCAACGTCGTCAGCTGGCAAAAGTGGCAGCTCCACGTCGGTTTCACCCCTCGCGAGGGTCTCGTTCTGAACCAGGTGAGCTATCAGGACGGGAATCGGCTGCGCTCGATTCTCTACAGGGCATCGCTGTCGGAGATGGTCGTGCCCTACGGCGACCCAAGCCCAACCCACTACTTCAAGAACGCTTTCGATGCAGGCGAAAACGGCGTCGGCATGTCGACGTCCTCGCTTCGCCTCGGCTGCGACTGCCTAGGGGAGATCCACTACTTCGACGCAGTCGTGCACGACGCGGACGGCAGGCCGATCACGATCCCCAACGCGATCTGCATGCACGAGGAGGACTATGGCGTTCTGTGGCGCCGGATCGAGTGGCGGACCGGCGAGGGCGAAGTGCGCCGGTCACGACGGCTGGTGATTTCGTCCTTCGCCGCAATCGGCAACTACGACTACGGCTTCTTCTGGTACCTCTACCAGGATGGGACGATCGCCCACGAGGTCAAGCTTACGGGCGTGCTGTCGACAGGGGCGGTGCCGCCGCAAGAGCGTCCCCGACATGGCGTGCTGGTGGCCCCGGGCCTCAATGCGATGGTCCATCAGCACTACTTCAATGTTCGCCTCGACCTCGACATCGACGGCATCGATAACACCGTTGAGGAAGTGTGGACCGAGTCGGTTCCACCTGGGCCCGAAAACCCGCACGGGAACGCGTTCGCCGCTCACCGCCGGCCATTCTTGACCGAGATCGAAGCGCGGCGGCGCGTCGATGCATCCTCTGCGCGTTGGTGGGAGATCGTTAATCCGAACGCGCGCCATCGGCTCGGAGAACCGGTCGGATATCGGCTCATTCCCGGCGAAAACGCAGTGCCGTACGCGCAATCGGATGCGGCGGTGGTCAAGCGCGCCGGCTTCATCACCAACCATCTGTGGGTCACCCCATATGAGCCGAGCGAGCGTTACGCGGCCGGCGAGTACCCGAGCCAGCACCCCGGAGGTGCCGGGCTTCCGGAATGGACCGCGGAGGATCGACCGATCCGGAACCGCGATCTGGTCGTGTGGTACACGTTCGGCCACCACCACGTGCCGCGCCCAGAGGATTGGCCGGTGATGCCGGTCGCGATGATCGGCTTCACGCTCAAGCCGGTCGCCTTCTTCGAACGCAATCCCGCTCTCGACGTGCCACCGCCGGCGCCGCATTGTCCCCCGCGAACTGAACCCTGAATCGAAAGGAGAGCGATGAGTTCTATCGAAGGCCAAGTTGCCCTGATCACCGGAGCCAGCCGCGGGATCGGAGCGTCGGTGGCTCGATCGCTCTACGGAGCGGGCGCGCGCGTGGTGCTCGCGTCGCGCTCGGGAAGCGATCTCGGGCTCGACGGTGCGCTGGCTGCGCCGTGTGATGTGCGCGAATTGGGCGCGCTGGAGAAGCTGGCGGCGGCCGCTCGTGGACGTTTCGGCGGCGTCGACATCGTCGTCGTCAATGCGGGCGTCGGTGCCTACGGGGACTTCTTGGATCTCGATGTTAATGTCATGGACGAAATCGTTGACGTGAACGTCAAGGGACTGCTGTACACGATTCGCGCCACGCTCCCTTTGCTACTTGAGAGCGACTCCGCGGAGCTGGTCGTGATCGCGTCGATCGCCGGCCAGCGCGGGCCCGAGGGTGAGGCCGTCTACTCGTGCTCGAAGTTCGCCCAGGTCGGCTTCATGCGCTCGCTAGATCACGAGCTCTGGGACCGCGGCGTTCGATGCTCGACGATCTGCCCGGGCGGCGTCGCGACCGACTTTGCGATGGGGCGCGGTCGCAGCCCTGACGATCCGGATCTTGATGTGATGATGCGACCGGAGGAGGTCGCCGAGTCCGTGCTTCATGTTCTCACCCGTCCACGCACGTTGAGAGTCCTCGAGTCGTCACTGCTACCGATGGGCGAGGACTCCCTTGGCTGAGCTGAGCCGGTTTACGGCCGTCAACAGAAAGAGTGCCGATGCCTATTAAGCTGACGGTGATCGGCGGTGGGTCGAGCAGCTTCACCCCCGCCCTGGTCCGCAACCTGATCAACTCGGAGCTGCTCAACGACGCGCAGGTGACGCTGATGGACGTCAACGAGCCACGGGTGCGGACGATGGAGAAGCTCGCCCGCAAGCTCGTCGCGAGCTCCGATAGCCCGCTGCAGGTGACCGCCACCCTCGACCGCCGCGAAGCGCTGCGCGATGCCGATTATGTGATTATCACGATCGCCGCCGGCGGCATGGACGCCTGGGAGAAGGATATTGAGGTACCGGCCAAGTACGGCATCGTCATGCATGTCGCCGACTCGATCGGGCCCGGCGGCATCATGCGCGCGCTGCGCAACGCACCGGTGATCGCGGCTGTAGGCCGCGAGGTCGCCGAGGTCGCGCCCGACGCGCTGGTGTTCAATTACGCGAACCCCGCGAGCGTGGGAGCGATGGCGCTTCAGACCGTGTCTGAGGTCAAATCGCTATCGCTGTGCTCGTGCGCCGCGGCGCCTTCACACGCGGGCTGGCTGGCGCGGTGCGTCGGTGTCGAGCCTGACGAGATCGCGATGCCGGTTGTCGTGGCCGGCATCAACCATTGCGCGAGCGTGGTTGAGCTTCGTTTGAACGACGGGCGCGATGGACTGGCGCTGGCACGCGAGCGCGCTGAGGAGCCCGTTGTCCAGTGGGTGCTCGAGACGTATGGAGTCCTTCCGTACTGCTGGCAGCACTGGGTCGAGTTTCATCCCCAGATGCAGTACGTGGACGAAAAGTATGAGGGACGCGCGCAGGGGCTGCGAGTCCGTTATGGGATCAAGACACACGACATGGACTACGAACGTGGCCGCGTCAAGCAGTTCGAGGATCTCGCCGAGGCATGGACGCAACCCGACGCCGGTCCGGTCACGCTCGACGATCTGCCGCCAGGCGACGAGGACGAAGGCATCGACGTGATCCAGATCATGGAGGCGATCGTCGGCAACCGCAGCGAGACACATATAGTCAACGCGGTCAACAACGGCGTGATCCCAAACCTTCCCGCGGAGGCGATCGTCGAGGTCAATGCCTCAGTCAACGCGTACGGGGTGCGCCCAATCTACGCCGGACCGCTGCCCGATGCCCTGGCAGCGCACCTACGAAGCTACGTGGCGCTCCAAAAGCAGATGGTCGGAGCCGCACTCACGGGTGATCGCCAGGCGGCCCTGCACGCCTTCCTACTCGAGCCGACGATCGGAGCGCGGCTCGACATCGAGCAGACTGAAAAGCTCCTCGATGAACTCTTGGCCGCTCACGCCGAACAGCTTCCGCAGTTCCATCGATCCTGAGCCGCGAGCGGACGCCGGAAGGCATCTTGACCACGACCGAGAACGGGAGAAGCATCAGGATTGCGGTCATCGGCGGTGGCAGCGTTGTGTTCTCCCAGACCCTCATCGCTGACATCCTCGCGGGCTCAACGAAGTCTGTGGACTTCGTCCTAATGGCTCCCACTAGGGAGCGAACATCGCGTATTGCGAGGTGGGCTGAGTCCTTGATCACCACCGCGCGTCTGCGCGCGACCGTTTCCGTAGTCACAGATCAGCGCAAGGCGCTGCGCAACGCGGACTACGTTTTCGCCACATTCAATATCGGCGGCCTCACTGCCACCGAACGCGACTATGAGATCCCGATGCGCTACGGAGTGGATCAGTGCATCGGCGACACCTTGGGACCAGGCGGCATCTTTCGCGCCCAGCGGGCGATCCCCGTCGCGGTTGATCTCGCTCGCAACATGTCGGAGCTCTGTCCCCGCGCTCTATTGCTGAACTATGTCAACCCAATGGCGATGGTCTGCTGGGCTCTCGGACAAAGTCCTATCGCCACCGTTGGGCTTTGCCACGGGGTTCAAGTGAGCCTTGATCTGATCGCTCACTACACGGACGTCCCCAAAGACGAGATCGATTATCGCTCGGCGGGAATCAACCACATGGCGTGGTTTGTGCACCTCCAGCATCGCGGCCGAGATCTATATCCCCTGCTACGGGAGCGGTTTGAGGATCCAGCGCACTACGCGAGCGAAAAGGTACGCGGCGAGGTCCTCCGCCACATCGGGTACTTCATGACCGAATCCACCGCGCATCTGTCCGAATATCTTCCGTACTTCCGCAAGACTCAAGCAGCCCGCGACCAATACTGCGACGAGCCCGACTCAGGGGCGGCGTCCGGCGCCGAGGTCGAGTGGTCACGGATGGTCGCCAAGAACTGGCGGGCAGCGGAATGCATCGACGCGTACTCTGCGCTGCCTGCGCCCAGCACAGAGTACGGCCCGCGGATCATCGAGGCACTCGAAGGGGGACCGCCTTTCCATTTCCAGGGTAATGTCATCAATCGCGGGATGATTACAAACCTCCCCTCCGACTGTTGCGTCGAAGGGCCGATGATTGCGGACCGGCTCGGGCTGCATAAGGTGCTAGTTGGCGAGCTGCCGAGCACGTGTGCGGCACTCAACCTGACGAATATCAATGTGCAACGACTCGCGGTCGAGGCTGCGTTGACTGGCGATCCTGACGCCCTGGTGCATGCATGTGCCTTGGATCCGCTCACCAGCGCCGTTCTCACACTGCGCGAAATACGCATGATGGCCTCCGAGCTGCTCGAGGCGCAACGCGAGTGGCTGCCTCAGTTCGCTGAGCGTCGAATCCGCACCCTGCCGGCGATTCCGATCCCCGAGGGCACGCGACGCGTGAAGGTGCCGCTCGACCCCGCGTTGGCCGTGGCGGCTCGCTTTGGACAACTCGCCAAAGCGGGAGAAAGAGCGGAGGGCCTCCCCGCGTCTCACGAGAAGAGCGGGATGTGAAAGCGGGCACCAGCCCCATCTCTCGCCGAGACGCTTGCCGAACCAGGCATCGGAGTCGCTCATCGGAGCAGAAAGGCAGGCCCCAGGATGACTGACACCGCCAGTCATGAAAAGGTTCGGGCCCGCGACTTCGACCTGAGGCGCCGCGCTGCACGCGTGATCCCGGGCGGGATGTATGGACACATGACGGTGGGGCACTTGCCCGCCGCGCATCCCCAGTTCTATGAGCGCTCGAAGGGCAGCCACGTATGGGATGTGGATGGCAACGAGTATGTCGACTTCATGTGCAGCTTCGGCCCGATGATCGTTGGTTATCAGCACCCGCTGATTGAGGCAGCAGCTCAGGCTCAGCGTGACAAGGGCGACACTCAGCCCGGGCCCTCACCGGTCATGGTCGATCTGGCCGAGCTGCTCGTCGAGCGGATCGCCCACGCCAGCTGGGCGATCTTCGCCAAGAACGGCACCGACGCGACGACCGTTTCGCTGATGGTCGCGCGCGCCCAAACCAATCGAAACCGAGTCCTGGCCGCCGCTGGCGCGTATCACGGCTCGGCTCCGTGGGCCAACTTCCGGCGTGACGGCGTCGCTCCGGAGGAGCAGGCCAACCTCTACTACTACCAGTTCAACGATGCGGCGAGCGTCGAGCGCGCGATCGACGAGGCCGGCGCGGCCAACATCGCCGCAATCATCGCCTCCCCGTTCAAGCACGACGCCGGACTTGATCAGGAGGAGGTTGACCCGGCGTTCGCGCGGCGTTTGCGCGAGGTGTGCGACGAGCTCGGTGCGGCGCTCGTGCTGGATGAGGTCCGCTCCGGCTTTCGGCTCAACCACGGCGGGAGCTGGGAGCCGCTCGGCGTTACTCCAGACCTGAGCGCCTGGAGCAAGGCGATCGCCAACGGCTACCCGATCGCCGCCATCCTTGGCGGCGGCGCTTATGCCGAGGCGGCGACGCGGATCTTCGTCACCGGATCGTTCTGGTTTCAGGCGGTGCCGATGGCCGCCGCCATCGCGACCATCTGGGCGCTCCGCGAACAGGATGCCGTCGCAACGATGGAGCGGGTCGGAAACCGGCTGCGGAGAGGGCTCGATGAACTAGCTCGGAACGCGGGCGTCCCCATCAACCAGAGCGGTCCGGTCCAGATACCGAACGTTAGCTTTCCCGGCGACCGCGACTTCGCCAAGGCCAGCGCCTTCAGCGCCGCCATGCACGAGCGTGGGGTGATCATCCATCCGCGCCACAACTGGTTTTTGTCCGCCGCGCACACCGAGGCGGATGTCGACCGCTTCCTCGAGGCGGCTGAGGATGGGCTCCAGGCAATCCTTCAGTCCGAACGTGCGAAGCCGGGTCCCGCGTCCTCGTCCTAACCGGTGGCCATCACTTCGAGGAAGAGCCGTTTCTGGCTGCACCACCGCTGACTTGGCGGTCGATCGCGGAAAGGGCGCAAGCCGCGGGCGATCGCTTCCGCGGTTGCGCAGGCGTCCGGCAGGCGGAGCGCTTCGGCGACGTTGCGGTCATGGCGACTGGTTGCACGTCGCCGGTCCGGCATGCGTGATCGCACGGTCGCCGATGCGATCACGGGAGGCGAGGCGGCAAAACGTCGAAAGGGATCGTGCGGTCGGCCTTCCCGCTGTTCGACTGATTGGGATGGAACCGCCGCAGGAGTTCCTGGCGGCGCAGCGCTTTGCCGATCGTCAGCCAGTCTGGCGCTGGCGCTGCTGACACCAAGGGGACCGTGTTCGCATCCGCTTAGTCAGCGGCGGTGGCGCGTGAGCGTTCCTGGATGCGCGCGATGTTGAGATCCCCCAACCGGGGGCGTGGCTTGACCGTGATGGTGAGCGGAGGCTAGGGTCGCGAGCGGACGAGTACCGAGAAATGGGGTGAGGAGAACGAGCGCATGGCGACGCGTCTCCGCAGACGCGCGCCCCCGCCGTGCATCGCCAACCTACTTGAACGCCGGGTCGGCCGGGTCTGTCTCCAACGACACCAGGAGGATCGCCACATGAAGACCGTTCGCGTTCGCCGGCCTAGCCCGGCGCTCGCTGTTTCGTTCGTTGCGTTAGTCGTCGCACTCGGCGGCACGAGCTATGCCGCCTTCGCGCTGCCGAGGAACAGTGTCGGCACGAAGCAAATCAAGGACGGTGCCGTCACGACCGGAAAGATCAGGAACCGTGCGATAACCGCATCGAAGCTCAACACCTCCGGTCTGACCATCCCGAGGGCGCTGCACGCGAAGAGCGCGGACACAGCCCGAAGCGCCACGAACGCGACCAACGCCACGAACGCGATCAACGCAGATCACGCGAGCACCGCGGACAGTGCGACCAACGCCACCGACGCCACGACCGCGACAAACGCCGCAGACGCAAACGCCCTCGGTGGAAGCCCTTCGTCGGCGTTCGAGCGGGCGGGCAACATCCTCACAGCGGTCGTCACGAACGATGGCACAACGGCCACAGTCGTGCGCGGCACTGCGACTCCGAATGCCGCCGCCGTTCGAAACGGTACCGGTAGGGTCGGAGTCTTTTTCGGGGTCAACGTGAGCAGTTGCACGTGGATCGCGACGCAAGGGCCCCCAGCGGGTGCCGCCGTTCCAGGCATCTTCGCGACTGTACGAGGGGTGGGCGGGAATGAAATCGAGGTTGATACCTGGAGCACGGCCGGCACGCTTGCCGACGCGAACTTCCACCTGCTGGTCGTCTGTTAGCGCCTCGCCGGGCAGGGCAGCCGCTGCTTCTGCTCCACGCCACCCAGGAGCCGTTACAGCGACGCTGTCAGCTCGGTCAGACTGTGACCGAGGGAGATGACGAGCGGCGCCGAGTTCGCGATCCCGACACGAGCATCCGTCCGCGGCAAGGAACATGAGCTGCGAGGCAGACAACCACGAGGGCCATCCAGCGGCGCCGGTCGCTGACGGTGTCTGGAGAAAGCGGTGTTCATCTATGTCCCAACTATTGAGTCTTGACTGCGGGTGGTAAACTGGAGGCATCCTCCAGAACTAAATGGAGGAGGCCTCCGGAACAGTACGGAGGTACCCTCCGTACTTACTGTCAAGGATAGTTTCCTAAAGCCGTGAGCACCATCGATCAGCCAATCCGAGCCCGTCCCAAGCGGGCGGACGCTCAGCGCAACTACGACAAGGTGGTCGCGGCGGCCCGCGACGCGTTTGCCGCGGGCGGCGCGTCAACCTCGCTGGAGGAGATCGCCCGCCGCGCCCAGGTGGGGATCGGCACGCTCTACCGGCACTTCCCCAACCGACAGGCGCTGCTCGAGGCGGTGTACGTCGGTGAGCTCGAGGATCTGTGTCGCTCGGCCACCGATCTGGATGGCCTCGAACCTTGGGACGCCCTGGTGGCGTGGCTACACCGATTCGTGGCCTATATGGGGACCAAGCAGGCGCTGGCCCAGGAGCTGCTCGACTACGTCGATCGCGACGCCGAGCTGTTCACGAGCTGCCGCGCAGCTCTGTACGCGGCCGGCGAGCCGTTGCTCGCGCGTGCCCAGGAGGCTGGCGCCGTGCGCGCCGACACCGACCTCTCCGAGGTAATCCAGCTGATCGGTGGGATCGCCAAGATCCCGACCACCGAGCCCGGCGAGACCGACCACATTCTGGACATCGCGCTCGACGGACTGCGTTACCGCGGCGGGGCCTGAAGCTCGAAGGCTCCGATATCCGAGCCATCGCCGCCGGGTGGGCGCGGAATCCCGAATGAGACCGGTCGCTTCATACCGCGCTGGTCCAGGTCCAAGGACGCGCTGACACCCTGATCGACGGCCGGGCTCGTGCGCGGAATGGCCTGCGTCCTCGTGCTCCCGCCGTTGTTGCGCAGCGGTTCGAGCTTGGGGTCGGTGTTGCGGTGATCGGTCGAATGGGTGAAGCCGCAGCTATTGCCCTGTTCGAGGTTGTAGCCGTGGGAGGTGAAACGACCCGCGGCGCAGTTCTTGGCCCCGCCGCGCGGCTCGGCGACGATGGTGTCGAGGAAGGTCGTGTGGCCGTCGAAATTGTCCAGGTTCGCGCCGCCGCTCTTGGCCTCGTTGTCGGCCAGCGTGACGGCGGTGAGGGCTGCGCGCGCGCCGCGATCCTCGAGGCCGCCGCCCACGGGCCCGCTGTTTGTGCTGATCGTGGTGGCCAGGAGGAAGAGGTCGCCGTCGCCAACATTCGAGATCCCCCCACCGGCGATGATCGAGTGGTCGTTGGCCCCCTTGCCCGTCTTGACCGAGTTGGCCGACACCGTGCTGCGCACGATCATCAGTCGGCGCCCACGGTTGAAGATGCCGCCACCGCGAACGAACAGTGGTCGGGCCTCACCGTAGCCGTCGCCGCCCTTGGCGGTGTTGCCGGCCACGGTGCTGCGCACGATGTCCAGCGGGCCGCGCGCGCCGTCGCTGCGGATACCCGCACCGTAGACGTTGCCTGGGAAGGGCCCCGGCCCACCGTGGACAGTGTTGACGTCAATGGTGGAGGCGGTGATGCGGGCCTGGCCCCCACCGGTGCTGATGCCGCCACCGTCACCCTCGCCGCCACGCCGGCCCCGGCTGTCCTCGTAATGATCGGCGCCGCCCTCACCGCCGGTGGCGCTGTTGCCGGCCACGCGGCTGTCGGTCATCGTCAGCTCGCCCTCGGCGCGAATCCCACCGCCCCAACCGCTGCCTCCCTCACCGGCATGCAGGAACACCCGTCGGGGTGCGTCGCCGCCGAACGATCCGGCGGCGTGGTTACCGATCACCAGGGTGTGGACGAGAACCAGGGTCCCGTTGCTGGCGATTCCGCCCCCGAACGCGTTGCCACCCGGGCCACCGGAGTGGAACCCGGTTCCGTTGCCCCCGCTGCCACCCTCGGCCTTGCTGTGGCTGACTTCCACCTTGTCAAGCGTGAGTGTCCCGTCGTTGAGGATGCCGCCGCCCTCGACCGAGCCACCGGCGTCGCCCTTTGTGCCGTCCGACCCATGTACGAAGCCCTCCGAAACCGTCAGGTCGGACATGCGAACCTTCGCGGCCTTCGCGATGACGAACACCCGGCTGCGCCGTTGGCCCGAAACCGTGAGCGTCCTGGCGCCCGGGCCCTGGATGTCGAGCGCCCCCCGGATCAACAACTCCCCGTGGGTCAGCTTGACAGTCCCGGTGACCCCCGGGGCGAACCGGATCGAATCGAGGCCCGGACGCGCGTTGGCGTCCTGAATCGCCTGGCGCAGCGAGCCCTTGCCGGGATCGCCACTGTTGGTGACGGTGAAGGTGTCGGCCGCGGCCGGGGCGGCGAGCGCGAGCACGGCGCCGGCGGCCACAGCCATGGCGCTCAGACCGAAGCGACGGTTTGTGGAAGCTGTCATCGCGTCCTCCTCCAGGGTCCGACCCGGGTTCAAGCGTTGCTATCGGCCGGGCCAGAACGCGGCTTGAGCCGTCGGCGTGGGCTTCGGCTACTCACCGACGCCGGGGCGGACGATGCCGTCCCGGCCATGACCACGGTATGGACGCGGATCAGGCGCGGCGCAGGACGATGTCGCTCTGCACCGAGCACCACTCGGACTCGACGCCCTCGGGGCGCACGGGGTCGTCGGCCGAACGCGTGATAAAGCGCCGCACCAGCGACGGCTTGACCGCGAACACCGCATCGGAATCGAGGTACTCGCTGTCGGCGTCGAAGATGTGGGTGGTGAGCTTCTGATATCCCGGCGCCGACACGATCATGTGCAGGTGCGCGGGGCGCCAGGGGTGGCGTCCGGTGGCCTCGAGCATTCGCCCGACCGGGCCGTCATGAGGGATTGGGTAGGGCGTGGGTCGAACCCCGAGGAAGGCGTAGTTCCCGTCCTCACGAGTGGTGAACCGTCCGCGCAGGTGCTCCTCGGGGGCCTCGGCCTCCTGTACGGCGTAGAGGCGGTTGTCGCCGTTCTGCCACACGTCGAGCTCGGCGCCCGCGATCGGGCGGTCGTTGGTGTCGAGCACCCGGCCGTGCACCCATGCGGGGGTTCCCGCGCCCTGCTCGATGATGCTCTCGCCATATTCGCGCCGGGGCGAGTTGGGCACCCAGAATGGGCCGCGTACGGTCGACTCTGTGGCGTCTGCGGGTGCGCCTCCATGGGCCATGGCATCGACGACCATGGACAGTCCGAGCGCGTCCGACCAGAGGATGAACTCCTGACGCCGTTCGTCGGTGATGTGCCCTGTCTGTGTGAGGATGCGGATCGCGCTCTCCCATTCGTCCTCGGTCAGGTTCACCTCCTGGGCGAAGGCGTGGAGATGGCGCGTTAACGCCTGCATCAGCTCGCGCAGGCGCGGGTCTTCAGAGCGATCGAAGCTGGCGCTCACTGCGGCGGAAATGTCCGCCGGCCCGGTTGGTCGAGAGGCCATGGCCTCCCAAGCTTAGGTGAGGCTCCCGCCCCACGATCGAACTGGCCGGCCGGTCCGGCTCGATCGGTGAGAATGCGCCCGTGCGGCCGCTTACCGACCTCTGGATCTTCTGCGCCAGGCTGCGCCAGCGCGGCGCCTGGCGTCGTGATCCGCCGCGCGAGGAATTGATCGCCCGGTTCTCGCGCGGCCGATCCTTCGCCGACGTCGGCGCCATGTGGAACGTGCACGGCGGAATCGCCTTTCTGGCCGAGGACAGCGGCGCCACCGACGTCACGGCGGTCGACGTCATGGCTCCGACGAGCGAGTTCGAAGCCGAGCACGCCCGGCGGAACTCGGGCGTGCGGTTCGTGGCCGGCGACGTTCACGAGCTCGAGGTGATCCGACGGGTCGGTCCGCACCAGGTTGTCTGGTGCTCCGGGGTGCTCTACCACGCGCCGAATCCGCTGCTCACGCTCGAGCGCCTGCGGGAGATCACCGGCGAGTACCTGCTCCTGGCCACCGAGACGCTTCCTGAGGTTCCGGGCCTGGCCGGTGCCTGCGTGTTTCTGCCCGGGCTGGCCGAACGGGATCGGCGACTGCACGCGGCCGCGCGCCCCGGCGGATCCGCGCTCGGCGTTGACAGCGCGTTCGATCGCCGGCAGTCGTACGGCGCCTGGTGGTGGGGGATCAGTCGCAGCGCGTTGCGCGGCATGCTCGGGGCGAGCGGCTTTGAGGTGATCGAGGAGCATGGCGGGCCCTTGCACGCGACGGTCGTGGCGCGTCCGGTCTGAGGCTGGCCTCGCGCGCGGTCTGCTAAAGGTGTGGATATGAGGATCGCGGTAACCGGCGGGAGCGGCAAGGCCGGGCGGGCGGTCGTTCGCGACCTGCTCGAGCACGGGCACGATGTGCTGAATATCGACCGAGCTCCATCGCCTGACTCGAGCTCGCCCGAGTCTCCAGCCCCGTACCTCGCCGCCGACGTTACGGACTTCGGCCAGACCCTGGAGGCGCTGAACGGCGGCGAGACGCTGCCCGGGATCGAGGCGGTAGTGCACCTGGCGGCCATCCCATCGCCCGGGCACGCAACGCCCGACCAGGTGTTTCGTACCAACATCACCAGCACCCACGCGGTGTTCGCCGCGGCCGCCCGTCTGGGGCTCCGCCGCGTGGTATGGGCGTCGAGCGAGACGACACTCGGGCTGCCGTTCAGGCGGCCACCCGACTACGCGCCGGTTGACGAGGCGCACGTCTACCCGGAGACCAGCTATGCGCTGTCCAAGGTCCTTGGTGAGGAGATGGCACGCCAGTTCAATCGCTGGAGCGGCGTGCCGATCATCGGCCTGCGCTTTTCCAACATCATGGTCCGGGCGGACTACGAGCGGTTTCCGGCGTTCTGGGACGATCCGCACCTGCGCAAGTGGAATCTCTGGGGCTACGTGGACGAGAGCCACGTCACTCAGAGCGTCCGGATCGCCCTCGACGCCGACCTCGACGGCGCGGAGGCCTTCATCATCGCGGCTGCCGACACGGTGATGAAGCGTCCGAGCCGTGAGCTTATGGCGGAGGTGTTTCCGGACGTTCCGGTCGCCGATCACATCCAGGGAACCGACACCCTGTTGGACATCACCAAGGCAAGGACGATCCTCGGTTACTCGCCCGAGTTCAGCTGGCGCGAGCTGTACTGACGCCGTTAGACACTGGCGCGGAGCTACGTTGTGGGGTCGAGCTCCCCGAGCAGCTCTTCGAGGTCGAGCTCGGGTCCGAACTGGCCGACGAGATGTCCGGACTCGTCGCGCGGCCACATCTCGAACGGGCGGTCCCACATCAGCTCCACGTCATTGCCGTCGGGGTCGGTGACGTAGATCGCCTCGTGGGTGCCGTGATCCGCTGTCTGGCGAATCGGCCAGTCGGCCTGCTTCAGCCGCCGGTACGCGTCGGCGAGCGAGCGCCGGGTCGGGTACGAGAGGGCGATGTGGTGAAGGCCGGCCACGCCGTCGGGCTGAGGTGGGCCGCCCCCTGACTTCCAGGTGTTGAAGCCGATGTGGTGGTGATAACCCCCGGCCGAGACGAAGAGAAGATCGCCGGTGGTGCCCCACCCCGGTACGTCGCGCGCCTCAGCGACAACGTCGAAGCCGAGGATGTCCACGTAGAACCCTCGAATCCGATCGATGTCGGCCGTGCGCAGGTGAACATGGCCAACTCGGACGCCCGGGTCGATTGGATCCCCAGCCCGGGCGATCGGCTCGACGTCTCCCTGCCTGCCACTCATCACCACGAGAGCACCCTGAGCATCACCCGCGATGGTAGTTTGATCGGCGACCGCGTGATCTGCAGCCTGTCAACGGAGATCTAGCTTGCGGGCGGTGACCGTGATTCCCGGCCGCGGCGGTTCTGCGCGGTTCGATGATGTGGCCGAGCCGGGCGTCGAGCTCGGCTCGGTGCTCGTCGAGGCGTTGGCGGCGGGGGTCTGTGGGACGGACCTCGAGATAGCCGGCGGGCTGTACGGCTAGGCCCCGCCGGGGCGGGAGCGGCTGATCCTTGGCCATGAATCGCTTGGCCGGGTCATCGACCCGGCCAAGCGGGCTGGCCGTGGGTGACCACGTCGTGGGCATCGTTCG
Organism: uncultured Solirubrobacterales bacterium; assembly: GCA_963796885.1. Taxonomy (GTDB): domain Bacteria; phylum Actinomycetota; class Thermoleophilia; order Solirubrobacterales; family Solirubrobacteraceae; genus Palsa-465. The sequence goes on along the minus strand of CAWCNP010000006.1, from coordinate 255,614 downwards.
CCGCCCCGATCCCGCGCCCTGCGCAAACTGCGCGGTGGGAGAGTGGGATATGTGCAGCAATGGCCAGTACACCGAGCGGGGCATCAAGCAGGTTGACGGCTTCATGGCCGAGCGGTGGCGGATCGAGCCCGAATATGGGGTGCGGGTGGACAAGAGCCTGGGGGTGTTGGCGGTGCTGCTCGAGCCCACGACCGTGGTGGCCAAGGCTTGGGAGCACATCGCCTCGATCGGGCGCCGGAGCTTCTGGGAGCCACGCACCGTGCTCGTCATCGGCGCCGGGCCGATCGGGCTGCTGGCCGCGCTGATCGGAAGGCAGTACGGCGGGGACGTGCACGTCCTGGATCGAGTCACAAGCGGTAGGAAACCTGAGCTCGTCGAGGCGCTCGGCGCTCACTATCACGCAGGCCCGGTGTCCGAGCTCGGGCTGGCTCCGGACGTCGTCGTCGAGTGCACCGGAGTGGCGCCGTTGATCCGGGCCGCCGCCGAGGCCGCGGCGCCCGGGGCGATCATCTGCCTGACGGGAGTCGGTCCACCCGTCGTCCCAGACGCCAGCCGGCCAACCACGCTCATGACCGACGCGGTGCTCAAGAACCTCGTGCTGTTCGGTTCGGTCAACGCCAACCGTCGTCACTACCACATCGCCGCCCAGGTGCTCTCCAGGGCAGACCGGTCATGGCTCCAGCGGCTCATCACCCGGCGCGTGCCGGCGGACGCCTTCGGCCAGGCACTCGAGCGGGCCGAGGACGACATCAAGGTCGTGATGGAGATCGCCCAAGCGTAGAACGGCCGGGCCGGGCGCGTCAGGCGTTGCGGATGACGCGCAAGACCACCGGCCGTGAGGCCCGTTTGGCCGCCTCGAGCACGCCCGACAGTTCCTCCTCGCGGAGGATCTCGGCCACCTCGACGACGACAACCAGGGGCTCGGTCCCGGTGCCGGCGCGGGCAATCACACGGCGCACCGCCGGCGCCTCACGCGCCAGCGCCTCTGGCGACGGTACGGAGAGCACGACCTCGCCGGCGCCCGGCGGCTCGAGGTTGCCCTCGGCATCGGCTTCGAGCACCTCGACCGCGATGTCCCGGCTGGACACGCTCTGCGGCGGCTCCGCTGCGAGTTGCCTCTCGACGGCGCTGCCACGTGGCACTTCGATGATCAGTTGGGGCCGGTCGCTGATCCGATCACCCTACTAGTGGGGGTGGTGTTCCCCCGATCAGGCCGAGCGCCGTCGCGCGGGCCACGGCCTGTTCGCGAGAGCTCACGCCGAGCTTGCGGTACAAGGCCCGGGTGTGGGACCGCACCGTGTTCGGCGACAGAAACAGCTCCTCGGCGATCTGCCGCACCGACAGATCGGTAGCCAGGAGCCGCAACACGGTGAGCTCGGCGGCGCTCGGCTGTTCCACGACGGTCTCCCGCCCGCTGGGCAGCCTGCTCTGCCGGCGTCGCTGATCCTCGTTCACCTCCACCTCGCTTCCCCGCGGGCGCGGCGACGCAGCCGCTATTGGAACAGGCCACATTGGTGCACCGGCAGCCTCGCCGCATCACTCAAAATGGGTGATGAAGGCAGCGTCGGAGGCGGGCGCTTCATCGCGACTATCCAGCCCCCGGTCACCACCGGGGCGACCACACTAGGTCGTCGTCGAGCTGGTCGCCGTTGAGACCGAGGTCGTCGTGGTGGTTACGGTCTTTGTCGGTGCCGTCACCGTCGTCGAGCTGGTCACGGTGCTGGTGGGGACAGAGGTGCTGCTCGACGTGGTGGTTACGGTCTTGGTTCTCGTGGTCACCGAATGGCTGGAGCTCGACTTCGAGCTGTTGCTGTTACGCGTCAGCGCATAGGCGATCCCACCGCCGACGAGAATCACCACGACCGCCGCCAGCGCGAGCCAGGCACCCTGGTTACCGCGCTTGGGCCTGAGATCCTCGCCGCACCGCGGACAGAACCCAGCGTCGACGGAGACCAGGGCATGACAGTTGGGGCACTGCTGGGTGGTAGCGCTGCGGCCCTGCGGGCCGTCGTACGGCTCTGGCGGGCGATCGTAGGGGTCCGACACGTGTTGCAGCCTAAACGGTCAGGGAGATTGGTCGTCAGCGGGAAGGGAGGCTGTGGGCCGGAAACCGCGGACGTTGCTGGGATTCGCCGCCATCGGCGCCGGGGCTGACCCGCCGCTTGCGGCGTCCGACGCGAGCATCGCGTATCGTTGTTGGCGCATCCCGCTTTGGCCGGAGGGGGAAGCCAAGCGAATGGTTGATGTAAGAAGCGCATATTCCTCGCGTGGGGCACGCGTGGCGGTGATGGCCGTCGCGCTGTTCGTCGCGCTGCTGGTGCTGATCATCGGAGCGGCCGGTGGATCGCGCGCGGCAAGTCCCGCCGTCAGCGTGTTTCCAGTGGCCGGGAGCCGTCTGGGTCCGCCCGGGACGCAGATCACCTTCCGCGGCCTCCCGGCCAGCCAGCTGGGCAAGATCACCGTCGCTGGCTCGCGCAGCGGGAATCACACCGGGAGGGTCCTCCCGGACTCCGATGGGCGCGGGGGGAGCTTCATGCCCGACAAGCCATTCACGCCCGGCGAGCGCGTCACGGTGTCGACCAGCCTGAACATCGTCGGCGGCACGGGCGGCGTCTACCACTTCACCGTCGCCACCCCAGCAGGCCGGCTGCCGGACTTGGGGTTTCCCCTTGCGCAGAGGGCGCGCGGAGACGTTCTGCGCTTCCGCTCGCGCCCCGACCTCCTGCCAGCGGCCGTCGAGGTGACCAAGAAGCCATCGCACACCGCCCACGGGTACATCTTCACCGCGCCGTGGCGCGGCCCGCTCCAGAGCGGTCCGATGATTCTCGACTCGAATGGTGGGCTGATCTGGTTCAAGCCGCTGCCGTCGGGAACGATCGCCAGCAACCTCCAGGTGCAGACGCTCGACGGAAAGCCCGTGCTGACGTGGTGGCAGGGCTACTTCGGCGCCGGCATCGGCTCGGGCGAGGACGTGATCAACGACACCTCCTATCACCAGATCGCCGTGGTCAGGGCCGGTAATGGTCTGAATGCCGATCTGCACGAGTTCGAGCTCACCCCTCAGGGGACGGCGCTGATCGCGGTGGAGTACCCGGTGATCTGGGACGCCTCGCACATCCACCAGTCAACCCACGCGGTCGTCTTCGACTCGGTTGTGCAGGAGATCGACATCAAGACCGGGCTTGTCCTGTTCCAGTGGGACAGCCTCGACCACGTGCGGCTGGCCGACTCCTATACGAGGTTCCGCAGCTCGGGAGCCCCGTATGACTTCTTCCATCTGAACGGGATCGAGCAGGATGACGACGGAAACCTGATCATCGGATCGAGGTCGACCTCAGCGATCTACAAGATCGATCACAGTTCCGGCAAGGTGATCTGGCAGCTGGGCGGCCGCCGCTCGAACTTCAAGTTCGGGCCCGATGCATCGTTCGCGTACGCGCACGATCCTCGCATTCGGGCCAAGAATGACGGGGAGTTCAGCGTCTTCGACAACGGGGCGGGCCTGAGCAACGTCCACAAGCAGTCGCGGGCACTGTGGCTCAAGCTGGACTTCACGCACATGACCGCCACCCTGGTGAAAGAGATCGATCACTCTCCGTCGCTGTTGTCGACCTACGGAGGCACCGTCCAACAGCTCTACAACGGGGATACGTTCGTCGGCTGGGGTGAGAAGCCGTACTTCTCCGAATACAACTCCAGGGGCCAAGCCATCTTCGACGCGCGATTCGTCGGCAACAACGCCAGCTACCGCACCTTCCGCTTTCGCTGGAACGGGTACCCGCAGACGCTGCCGGCGGTGGCCGCCTCCAACAGCTCCAGGACGACAACCGTGTACGTGAGCTGGAACGGGGCCACCGGGGTCAAGCAGTGGCGTGTGCTCGCGGGTTCGAGCTCGACGGCGCTCAAGACGGCCACCACGGCGCGCTGGAGGGGGTTCGAGACGGCGATCAAGATCTCGAGGCAGAGCGACGTACAGGTCCAGGCGCTCGACGGCTCGGGCCACGTGCTCGGAACCTCGGCCGTGACCGCTTCGCACTAGGTCGCCACGAGTCAGACGCCGTGTAGCGCTCCACCGTCGACGGCCAACGCGGTGCCGGTGATGTAGGCCGCCCGCTCGGAGCAGAGGAAGGCGGCCGCCCCACGCCACCTCTTCGGGACGGCCGAGACGGCCAGCCGGCACCGCCGCGGCTGCGTACGCCTCAGCGGCCTCCATCGAGCCGGCCAGCGACGCGGCTCGCTCGGTGGCGATTCCCCCGGTGAGCAGCGTGTTGATGGTGACCCCATCCTCGGCCACCTCGCGGGCCAGGAAGCACGAGGCCCAGCAGCGTCATCGGAGCCAGAACGAGCGTCCGGTGGGCGTGCTCCCACTGCTCGACGGAGAACGCGAGCGGATCGGGGTTCACCGGCGGGCCGCCGGTGTTGGTGACCAGGATGTCCACCGGGCCAAGCTGCTCGGTGATTCGCGCGATCAGGTCGGGCGCGGCGTCGAGGTCGGCGCTGTCCCACGCATAGCCGCCGCCGGCACCCATTTTGGCCGCCACCTGGCCGGTCCGCACCTCGTCGCGCGCGGTGATGACCACCCGCGCGCCCTCGGCCACGAGCGCCTCGGCAACGGCGCGGCCGATGCCTTGACTGGCACCGCCCACCAACGCCACCCGTCCTGTGATCCCGAGATCCACGGTGAGCACCCTACCCTTCAGCGGCCGATCAGTCGGCGCGGGCGATGCCAAGGACCCGCGGCCTGACCGGGTACATCCGCGCCCCCGGGGGAAAGCCGAAGCCACGGCACCGTTCAAGGCGAAAGCCGGCGCTGGTGATCTCAGCGAGCGTGTTGCGATTCGTGTGGCAGCCGCCCATCGCATGCGACCACACGGCGTCGACGCAGCGCTGCCACATGGCAAAGCCACGCCGTCGCGAGCGCACGTGCTCGTAGAAGCGAAGCTCGCCGCCGTTGCGCAGTACCCGGCGAAACTCGGCCAGAGCCCCGCGCTGATTCGGCACCGAGCAGAGCACGCCACAGACGACGACCACATCGACCGAGCCGCGGGCCAGTCCGAGCGATTCGGCCACACCCGGAACCACTCGCACATCGATCTGGGCGTCGACGGCCGCCTTCTCGGCCTGGCCACGCAGGTACGGTTCGGGCTCGACCGCGATGAGCTCGGTGACGGTGGCGGGGTAGTGCTCGAAGTTGATCCCGTTTCCGGCGCCGACCTCGACCACCCGGCCACTCGCCCCGGCCAGCAGCTCACGACGCAAATCACGCTCGCCCCGGCCGCGGTCGCGTCCGCAGTAGCGGTGAAAGAAGCGCGCGAACAGCGGGTTCTTCAACTCCTGGCCCATTGGCCTGAAAGTTACCGGCGCGCTCTCGCGCGCCGCAGAGGCGGACTGAAGAACTCTCCTTCGGCCATGCCACCGAAGCCGACGACGCTCACATCCCGGGAACCTTTCGCCCGCGTGGGGCCAGAGCATGATCGCGCCACCGCGGGACCGACCGCTGAGGTGACGCTGTCCCCAGTCCCAGGTGAGGCCTCAGAGCGCGACCTGCGATCCCAAGATCACGGTCCGGTCACTGGGAAGTCCGAAGTGCTCGACGGAGCTCGACGCGTTGCGAGCCATGGCGATGAACAGCTTCTTTCGCCACGGCTTCATCACCGGCGCGTCGGTCGGCATGATCGTGATGCGGGAGACAAAGTAGGACGCATGCTCGAGATCGAGGTTTCGTTCGAGGAGTCCCCGCCGGCGACAGAGCTCGAGCGCCTCAGACACGTTGATCTCATCGTGGTAGCCGATCCGGGTGGTCACATGGAAGACCTTGCACAGACCGTGGCCAAGCACCTCCACGGTGAAGCGGTCCTCGATTGCGACCTGTGGGATGCCGACGGTTTCGACGCGCACGATCACGACCTTCTGATGGAGGGTGTGGGTGTGCTCGACGGCGGCGCGAAGGGCGAGTGGCGTGGTGTCCTTGTCACGGCACAGGAACACGGCGACGCCGGGTACCCGGACCAGGGGCGGCTTGCTGGCCGCGAGCTCCTCGAGGAACTCGTTCAGCGGGCCCTCCTGCGCGACGCGGTTCTCGGTCACGATCACCTGGCCGCGCCGCCAGTTGATCATCATCAGCGACACGACCAGCCCCACGGCCAATGACAACCAAGCGCCGTGCCCGATCTTGGCGATGTTCGAGCTGAAGAACGCCACCTCGATGGTCAGAAACAGCACGGCCAGCGGCGCCAGCTTCCATTTGGCGGTTCTCCAGATCAGTCGCGCCACGGCCAGGAACAGGAGGGTGTTGAGGATGAATGTGGCGGTCACCGCCACCCCGTAGATGTCGCCCAGCTTGTCGGCCGACTTGAAGATCAACGCCAGTACGACGACGCCGACGCAGAGGGTCCAGTTGACCACCGGTACGTAGATCTGGCCCTCCATCTTCGATGTATGGCGGACCTTGACCCGAGGGAGAAAGCCGAGCTGCACGGCCTGTTTGGCCACCGAGAAGGATCCGGATATGACGGCCTGGGAGGCGATGACCGTGGCCATGGCGGCGAGCACGACCAGCGGCCAGAGCGTCCACGTGGGCGCCATCTGGTAGAAGGGGTTGAAGGTGCTGGTGTCCTTCGCCAGCGTCGGATGGTGGAGGATGAACACGGCTTGGCCCAGGTAGTTGAGCATGAGAGCCGGCAGGGCCAGGCCGAACCAGCCCATACGAATCGGGAAGGCTCCGAAGTGGCCGCGATCGGCATACAGCGCCTCGGCCCCGGTCACGGCCAGGACCACGCCGCCGAGCACGAGGTAGCCGCTGGCGCCGTGAGTGAGCATGAATCGCACGGCCCAGCTGGGGGAGAGGCCCTGGACCACGGCGGGGTCCTTCAGCACCTGGCTCAGGCCGAGCACGCCGATCACGCTGAACCAGACCAGGATCACCGGGCCGAACAGCCACCCGATCGTGCCGGAGCCAAAGCGCTGCAGCACGAACAGCCCGATCAGGATGGCCACCGACAGCGGCACCACGAGGTGCGCCAGTGCCGGCGTCGCCACCTTCACGCCCTGGATGGCTCCGAGCACCGAGATCGCCGGGGTGATGATCCCGTCGCCGAAGAACAGCGCCGCGCCGAAGATCCCCAGGGTCACAAGCACCGTTGCGTGGGCGACCTTGTTGCGCTGGAGCAGCGAGGTCAGCGCCATGATTCCGCCGTCACCGCGGTTGTGTGCACGCATGATGAAGCCCGCGTACTTGATCGAAACGATGACCATCAGCGCCCAGAAGATGAGCGATGCGACGCCGTACGCGGTGGCGGGGGTGACATGCGCGGTCGCCCGGTAGGAGCCAAAGATGACCTGCTCGGTGTACAACGGGCTCGTGCCGAGATCGCCGTAGACGACCCCCAGCGCTCCCAGGCCCAGGGCGACCTTGCCGGCGTGAGCGATCGTGTCGCGGTTGGAGTCGGCCAGCGCGTCGAGGCGACTCCCCGGGGCGTCGGACGCCTGCTCGTCCACGTCCGCACTGGGTGGACTGCGGTAGGAGAGCTTGTGGGCCGCCATGTTGTAGCTCCGCTTCGATGCCGGGCCCTTGGTCTGGCGGCCGTTGCCGTCTCGCTCAGTTGGCTGCTCCGGGTTCAGCTTGTGCGCCGCCTCGCTGAAGCGGCGCTTGCGATGAGAGCCGGTGTCACTCATCGCGGCGATCCCGCCTCGGGCACGGCGATATGCCCAGGGCCGTATGGAACGGACAGACGCACGGGCCGCCGCTCATCGGCCGACACGAGGCGATCCGGCCCCAGCGCGAACAGGGCCGCGCGCGCGGCTTCGTACAGCTCCTCGGCATGCCGGGGCTGGTAGAGCACGCTGAACGGCTCGGTGAGGAGCAGGTGAGCCAGCGCCAGGCCCTGCGATCGCACGGACTCGCGCGACCGGATTGCTCTCGCCAGCTGCTCGAGCGCCGGCCCGGCGAGGTTTACCGCCTCCGCATCGCACGGGATCGCGGGCGACAGGAGCGCCCACCCGGGCCGCTCGGACACCACACGATTCAGCCCGTACGCGATCTGCTCGCGCGCCCGCGGCGAGATGAGCTGGCCGGAGCGCCACTCGAGGGCCGCGTCGCCGGATGGGTCCTCGCCGGCCGCCAGCTGGCGATCCAGCCGCTGGGTGGTGAGGCACATCCAGACTCGACGCGGAAGAAGTCTGTGCAATCGCGCCAAAACGGTTCCCCGGGGGTCGATTCTGAACGAGTTGCCCGCGGTTGCAGGCAGCCATTCGAGAGTACGTCGCCCCGGGGCCCGCGTCGGGCATCTTGACGAAAGCTCTACTCCGGTGCCCCGATTCTTGACGCCGGCTTAACGCCCGCGCCGGGATTGACCGCGCCGTTTCGGGGCTGTTAGCGCCGGAACCGCCGGTCCTGGCGATCGTCTCGCCGGTCCTCGCGCCGACCGCCTCGACGACGGACGCCGTGCGTCACGACCGCGGCCGTCCCGGCCACGGCGGCGGTGCGGGCAACCGGCCGACCGCCGAGCAAACCTGGTCTGCCAGCTCGGCCTCTACCCAACATGTCAGACCCCTTCCTTCGCAGTTGTGTCCTCGGCCTCAAGCGCTGCCGCCAGGGCCTGGATCGGGATGCGGCCGCTGGCGACGAGCTGGCCGCCGGAGCGGCGAACGGCCGAGGCAAACGGTGCCGCCCAGGCGTTCTCCCAGACGAGCACGGCGGCCACACTCCCCGGCTCCATAGCGGCTCCGATCGATTCGACGTCCTCCTCGGCCAGCAGCATGGCCAGCTCGGTCTCCAGCCGGCGCAGACCATCGACTTCGGTGTCCCCGAAATCGTGTGCCTCGAACCCCTCGACCGAGCCGTCGGCCTGCTTCTTGAGGAACAGCAGGTCAAGCACACGGATGACGCCGCCTTCGGTCAGCGCGCGCAGTTCGTCCGCCATCTGTCCGCTGAAATTCGCCTCATCGGCCGGGAACTCGACCACGACGTAATCGACCGGGCCGAGTTCGTCTACTTCCTCATCGCCCATGGCATCTGCCTCCTTCGGTGTGATTGTTCATAGACCAGTTCGCGCTTCTATCCGCCCCGACTTGACCGCCGCGGCGAGTTGTCGATAGTCGCGCTCGTTCTGTTCGGCGTAGGCCTTGGAAAACTCGAGGATCGCCCGATCAAAACGGTCGTTCTTGCCGAGATACGACGCGATCGCCACCCTGTCGCCGCTGCGGGCGTGGGCGCGCGCCAGGGTCCATCCGCAGAGCTGTCCGTAGGTGGTCATCCCTTCGGGCACCATCTGCTCGATCTCGGCCGAGCCCTTCCAGTCTTTGAGCTGGCGCCCGTAGAAGTCACGAGCCTTGTCGTCGAGACCCGCCTCGACATGCAGCCAACCGAGGAAGATGTCGCTGGTGGCCTGCATCAGCCGCTGTCCGGTGACGACGCGCTGTCCGTGGTTTTCGAACTGGCTGGGGCCGAGGATGTCCTCCAGCACGGACGCCTCGGCCTCCTTCATCTGCAGGAACAGCGGATCCTGGCCGTCACGGCCGAGGAGCAGGGCGATCCACGCGCGCGTGCCGACGCTTCCGACCCCGACGACCTTGCGTGCGAAGTCGGTCAGTCTGAACTGCTCGAGCAGGACGCGCCGGTCAAATTCGAGGGTTTGACGATATTCCCGCATGAGCTCGTGGAGCCCGTCGAACAGCGCGTCGCGACCCTGGCCGGCGGCGAGCTGCTCGATCGGCACGATGAGGGGGGATTGGTCGACGATCCGCACGTCGCCGTTCACCGAGCGCGTGAGCTTGGAGAACGCGGTCATGCTGTCCTTGGTCCGGGCCTTGGCGATGACCTTCTCCGTCCGCCGGACCATCTTCTGCTTGAAGCGCGGCGCGAGCTCCTCGACCACGCTCTCGATCTCCAGCCGGGAGTACCAGACGTCGAGGTTCTTCATGGCCGCGAACTCCGCCATCGCGGTGCGGTAACGCCCGACGGTGGCGCGCACGATCCGCTCCTCGTCCTTGACCCGATACCCGTTGTCCCGAGCGGCGATCAGCATGCTCACGGCCAACCGCTTGACGTCCCATTCCCAGGGGCCGGGCAGCGTCTCATCGAAGTCGTTGACGTCGAACACGAGTCGCCGTTCGGGCGACGCGAACACGCCGAAATTGGAAAGGTGCGCGTCCCCGCAGCACTGGACGTTCAACCCCGACCGCGGGGTCGGGCCGAGGTCGTGCGCCATGATCATCGCCGCTCCGCGGTAGAACGTGAACGGCGACACGAGCATCCGGCCGTAGCGGATCGGCACGAGTTCCGGAACGCGCGTCGCGGCCTGACGCTCGAGCAGATCCACCGGATCCGCCCGCCTGGACGGCGGCTCGAAGATGGCATGGCTCGAGCGGGGCACCTCGGCTCGTGCGGCCTTGCCGCGGGCGGCCCGCTCGGCCGTCGACAGATGCGGCGCCGGCGCCCGAGATCTCGATGCGCGCGCCGTGGATTTACCGGTCTTGGGTGTGGTTGTGCTCATGAGCCCTCCAAGGGTCATCGCCGGGGGACTAAGCCGTTCCCGCCACACGCGCGGCGGCACGATCAGTGGGTGAGATCAACGCACCGATGATCCACAGGATCGGGATGAAGAAGCCGATCCAGAACATCCAGTAGTGACCCTTGCGGAAGGTCGTGAGCCCGAAGAAGACCCAGCACGCTACGTACACGATCCCCAGCAGGATCCAGAGGAAAGTCATGATTCACGGTCCCTTTGCGTTTCGCCGGATCGGTGCTGCTGACTCCGGCTGATTTCTGTATCTGCCCGACTCACGGCGTCGTCGTCGAGCGGGGTGAGGCTGTGCACGGCCAGTCCGAGGTCGGCGATCCGGGCCAGTAGGCCCTGCATATGCGCCTGATCGACGATCGAACCCGTCAGATCGGTCAGGCCATCGTGAGCATGGACCGTCATGCCTTCAAACGCCGAGGCATAACGCTCACCCAACTCTCCTTCGACAACGATCTGGAAGCGGTGAGCTGCCATGCGGGACTCAGCTTGGCGCACTCCGGCAGTGAATTGGGCATCACGCGGCCAGGATCACCCGGGTGATTCACCGGGCTCAAAGCAGGCCGAGCAACTCCCCGCGGGCGACGGCCTCGGCCTGGGACGTCGCGCCCAGCTTGCGATACAGCGCGCGCGTGTGGCTCTTGACCGTGTTCAGCGAGATGTAGAGCTGCTCTCCGATCTCACGGCGGGACAGCCCTTCGGCGAGTCCCCGCAGAACGGCCAGCTCGGCCGGGCTCGGTTGCTCAACCGGCTCGCAGCGCTCGCCGCTCGATCGGGCCTGCGCGAGGGCCTTCTCTATCGTGGCGGCCATCGCCGGCAGCCGTCCGGGATCGGGGAACTCCGCGATCATCCTCTGCGCGCGCTCCAGGTCGCCGGCGGCGCGCACCAGTCGCGACCGCGCCAGGCGAACCTGGGCCAGTACGAGCAGCGCGTGGGCGTGGCCGACGGTGGGCTGAGGTGAGCGGCGCAGCGCTTCCCCGCGTAGCGCTTGTCGCTCCGCTTCGTCTAGGCGCTCGGTCGCGACGCAGGCCAGCGCCAGTCCCAGATGAGCCGGAGATGCGACCCAGGAATCGGCCTGGAATCGCTGGGCCGCGAACGCGATGGCCTGCCGAGCCCACGCCTCGGCGCTCTCAGTTCGCCCTCGCTCGGCGTCGAGGAGAGCCAGAAGCCCAAGGCTTCCCACATAGCCACTGGGGACGTCCGGGGCATCGGCGCGCTCGACCGCCTCCATCGCGGCCCCGCGGGTTTCTTCGAGATCGCCAGCGAAGAACAACGCCTGTGCCAAGCTCGCCAACACGCCGACGCTGAGAACGTCCGCGCCCTCGCGGGCGGCCGCGAGCGCGCGGCGGCCGTGCTCGACCGCTGCCGCCACGTCACCGCCCTGGATCACCTCCGAGCGGGTGACCTCGGCGACCGCCTCGACATAGGGCGACCAGAGCTGCGGCCGTTGTCGACGCGCGCGATCGGCCACCAGCAGCCACCGCTCAATCTCCACCTCGGGGCGGGCGAGCATTGCCGCTGTCGCGGCCCCGGTTGCCGAGAGCAACGGATGCTGAACGAGCGCTTCGGGGGTCAGCCACTTCACCCAACCGAGAAACTGGCCTAGACGGCCACCCCAGATGAACTCCAAGTGATGCTCGATGAGCAGTTCGGCCACGGCCTCGGCATCTCCCGCAGCAGCGGCGTACTCGATCGCATCCTCGACGAGGCCGTGGTCGCGGCACCAGGCCGCCGCGCGGCCGAGCAGCTCGCTCGCGGTGTCGCGCTCGAGCTCGAGCCGGAGAACCTCGCCGAACAGATGGTGGTAGCGATACCAGTCGCCGCGTGCGTCGAGAGCGACGAGGAACATGTTCGAGCGCGCGAGCGCGGCGAGCACTTCCGCCGAATCGTCACGGCCGAGAACCCCGTCGCACAGCTCGGGCGTGAAGCGGCTGAGCACTGAGGTGCGCAATAGGAAGTCCCGCGTCCGGGGCGTGAGCGTCGACAGAACCTCATCGGTGAGGTAATCGGCGACGTGGCGCGCGCTGCCGGCAAACGCCCGCACGCCCTCATCCGGATTTTCGAGCTCACGAAGCCACAACGCCGCCAGGTACAGCCCCGCAGGCCAGCCCTCGGTCCGTTCGACAAGAAGCTCGACGCTCTCGCTCGACAGCTCGATCCCTTCGGAGGCGACGAGCTCGTGCGTTTCATCGACTGTAAAGGCAAGCTCGTCGGCACGGATCTCGATCAGCGACCGTGTCGCGCGCAGTCGCGCAAGGCCGATGTCCGGATCGCTGCGGGTGGAGGTGAGCAGCCGCGCGTTGGCGGGCAGGCGCTCGATCGCATGCGCGATGGAGCCGACTGAGGCATTGCTGCCGACCGCGTGGAGGTCATCGAGCACTATCGTCACGGGTCGGCCGTACGCCGTCAGTCCGTTCATCAGCTCATCGACCGCTGGCGCTACTCCCGCACCCCGAGCCTGGAGGCGAGCCAGCGCGCCGCCTCCGAGACCGTCGCCAAGGCGCTCCACGCCGGTGGCCAGATGCGTCCACAGCCGGACGGGATCGTCATCGGCCGCGTCGAGAGTCATCCAGATGACGCGCTCGGGGCGCTCGGCGCACCACGACCGAACCAGCGTCGTCTTGCCGTAGCCGACGGCGGCGTCGACCATGGTCAGCGGCGACTCTCCGTCGCCGTCGAGCATCTCCAGCAGCCGCGCCCGGCGCAACATCCGCGGATGCACCCGGGGGAGCATCAGCTTTGGCTCGATTACCTGAAGCCGCGGGACCCTTGTCGTCCCTGCGGTTTGCGTAGTCATTCCGTACACCCGATCCATGGTCAAGGGGCGACATCAATCACCCGGGTGAACATCCCCCGGGGTTGATGAAAAACGAACCGCCCGCCGTGATGATGTTGCCGTGAACGCCTGTCGGCATCCGTAAAAGCCCGCAGCCAGCCAACCGGGAATCCCAACCAATATGAAGGAAGACCCAATTCGAGGCCAGGACCACGGGCAGTTGATTCGATTGCCCGGGCAATCTAGAGCACATGCCAGCTTTCGCGAGCTGGAGGAACGTCGACGCCTGGAGCGCGACCTGCACGATGGCGTCCAGAGCGAGCTGGTGTCGTTGATTGCCAGGATCAAGCTGGCCGAGGAGGATGTCGCCACATCCGCTGCCCTCGTTGAGACATTCGCTGCGCTCAGCGATCACGCCATCGCCGCACTGGCATCCGTCCGCGACATCGCCAACGGGATCTATCCGCCATCGCTGGCCAGCTTCGGTGTTGTCGAGGCCCTGCGCGCGCGTGCCCAGCGAGCCTCCGCGGAGGTTAGAGTCTCGGGGCACGTACCGCGGACTACCGAGGAGGCCGAAGCGGCCGTGTATTTCTCTTGTTCGGAGGCGATCCAGAATGTCGCCAAGCACGCTGGCCGGGCGGCGCGAGCCGAGCTTTCGTTGAGCCATCATGCCGGGACCCTTGCTGTACGCGTTCAGGACGACGGCCACGGGTTTGATCCGGAGCGCATGGTTCAGGGTGCGGGCCTGACCAACATCCGCGATCGCATCGCGGGGATGGGCGGCTTCGTCCACCTCACCTCGAGCCCCGGACGGGGCACCGCCCTGACGATCTCGCTGCCCTGGCCCAGCCGACCATCACGGACCGAGCCGCGAGGGATGCACCAGGACGGCCGTGCGGAGCGACGGGACTGGATGCTGCGCCGGTGAGCGAGGTAATCCTCCTCTCGCTGACCGCCTCGTTGAACCCGACGCTGGTCGCCGCCACCACCGTGATGCTGCTGCTCGAGAAGCCGTCGAGGCTGATGCTGGGCTACCTGGCCGGCGCGTACCTGACGAGCATCACGCTCGGGCTGATCATCGTCTTCTCGCTCGCGAACTCGAGCACGACCAACACCACCCAGAACACGGTGAGCCCGGCGGTGGACATCGGACTGGGGGCGATCGCACTGGCCGCGTCCTTCGTCCTCGCCACCGGGCGCCATGAGGGTCTCAAGGAACGCCGAGCGGCCCGCAAGGCAGCCAAGCCGGACAAGGGGCCGCCGCGATGGCAGCGCGAGCTGAGCAAGGGATCCGCCAGGACCACGTTCGTGGTCGGGGCGCTGCTCACCCTGCCAGGCGGTTCGTATCTGGCCGGCCTCGATCAGATCCACAAGCTGAAGTACTCAACGACCACGACGGTGCTGCTGGTGATCGGCTTCAACATCGTGATGCTGTGGCTTCTGGAAGTTCCCCTGGCCAGCTTTCTCGTCGCTCCGGACTGGACGCCGCGCGCGATCGAGCGAACCAAGGCCTGGGTCAGCCGGCACGCGCATACCTTCGCCGTTCGCGGGCTCGCCGCGGTCGGTGCTCTGCTGGTCATCAAAGGCATCCTGGGTCTGGTTACCTGAGCCGCGACTCCCGATCTGAGAAGGGTTTCATCGCGAGCGCGAGTACTGGACAGGCATGGAGCAGCACCCACCGTTTCACCGCTACGAGCGTTGGCTGGACCGGCGCCTGGGGCGAAGGGGTTTGCGCCCACGCGATGCCGCCTACCTGATCGGCGCGTTCTGGGCAATTGCCGTCATCGTGTTCGGAGTCGTCGAGCGGCTCGTCGATCCCAAGACGTTCCACAGCGTTTGGATGGGGATGTGGTGGTCGATTCAAACCGTGACGACGGTCGGATACGGCGATGTCGTACCCGATCAAACGGCCGGAAAGGTGATCGCGGCCTTCCTGATGCTGGGCGGGCTGTCGCTCCTCTCGGTGGTCACCGCCGCCATCACCAGCGGCTTTGTCTCCCGCGCCCAGGCGTTGCGCAAGGCCGACGGGAACGATCCCGTGCTGATCCGGCTCGATGAGGTTTACGCGGAACTGCAGGCGGTCAAGGCTGAGCTGGCGCGGCGCGGAGCCGATCCGGGCCATTCACAGGGCCCGGAGTAACCGGCCGCGGCGGCGCGCTCACAGCGCCGCCAGCAGGTCCGAGATGCTCTTCTCGGTTGACGCCGCGTGTCGTTCCATGGCCCTGCCCGCGGCGTTGCCATCCCGGCGAGCCACGGCGTCGAGAATCCTGCGGTGCTCTCTCGCCGTGACCTTTCTCCACGCGGGGCTGTCGGGCAGCGCGGTGAGAGCATCGCCGAGCACCAGCCGCATCCGCTCAACCGCCTCGTAGACGTAGCGATTCTGGGCCGCGCGCGCGATGGCGAGGTGGAACTCGGTGTCAAAGGCCATGAACTCGAGGTCGGTGTCCGCGGCGATTGCCCGGTGGTTGGCCAGCTCGATCTGGGCGAGTTCATCCTCCGTGCGCGCCACGGCGGCCAGCGAGGCGGCGAACCGGTCCACGTCACGGCGGAAGGCCAGGGCTTCCTCGATGTCATGGCGGCTTCGCCGGAGGCGAACGAGCAGGTAGTCCATCGCGATGTCGTCGTCGGTGATGCCGGTGACGAACGTTCCGCCGTGCCTGCCACGGCGTGTCTCGACGATGCGGTCGGCCTCGAGCAGGCGGACCGCCGCTTGGACGGTGGCGCGACCCACCCCGAACATCGCCGACAGCTCTCGCTCGGTCGGAAGCACCCCACCGGCGGGAATGATGTGCAGCCGGATCTGGCGGCGGAGCTGCTCGGCGACATACTCGTGTGCTCGAAGCTGCTCGATCGGCTCGAACGTGATCGCTGTCGTTCGCCCCGGACCAGAACGAGAGCCATTATCGCGTTCGGGCATTGGGCCAATTCTAGGCGCCGCTCTGCGCCCTCGCCGCAGCGCCGCTGCCCCGGCCAAGCAGACGCTTGTGTTGACACGCTCAGCCCGTTCGGCGCATAATGGATTCTAATCGAGTCCAAAGACGCATTTAGATGCGAAACACGCGTGGGGGAGACTGGAGAGCGGTCATGACCGTACAGAGCGAGGTGCGCAGCGGAGCGAGGCCCGACGTCGAGCAGACGGCGATCGATCATCTCTGGCCGCACAGCGACGACAGCGAATGGGACGAGTTCACCGAGCGTGGCCTGCGGGTGATTGCCTCGGGCTCGGGCTCGACGCTGACTGACGTCCAGGGGCGCAGCTACCTGGATGGGCTGGCCGGGCTGTTCGTGGTCAACGTCGGTCACGGGCGGACCGAGATCGGTCGGGCGATGGCCGATCAGGCGGCCAAGATCGCCTACACGGCGGCCTCAAACTCGACCAATCCAGCCACCGTCCAGCTGGCCGAGAAGGTCGCGTCGCTGACCCCGGGCGATCTGAACCGGTGCTTCTTTGTCTCCGGCGGCTCCGAAGCGGTCGAGACGGCGCTGAAAATCGCCAAACAGGTTCAGGTGTTGCGCGGGTTCCCGAAGCGCTACAAGGTGATCTGCCGGCGTGGCTCCTACCACGGCACTACCTTCGGCGCCGCGAGCGTCACCAGCAGCCAGAGCGAGAAGTACTTCGGCCCGTTCATGGCCGGCGTGTCGAAGGTGCCTTCGCCCAACCGGTATCGAAACGACTTCGGTCTCGACGGTGAGGACGGCGACATCATGTGCGCGCGGTTCGTCGAGCAGGAGATTCTCGTCCAGGGGCCCGAGCACGTCGCCGCGGTGATCGGCGAGCCGATCTCGGCCGCCAACGGCACTCATGTCCCGGCGCCACGCTACTGGCAGATGCTGCGCGAGATCTGTGATCGGCATGGTGTCCTGCTCATCATGGACGAGGTGATCACTGGCTATGGCCGCACGGGAACGCTGTTCGCGGCCGAGCACTTCGGCGTGGTGCCCGACATCATGACCATGGCCAAGGGGATTTCGAGTGGCTATGCGCCGCTCGGGGCCGTCGCCGTCCGCGAAGCGGTTTTCGAGCCCTTCCGGAAGCACGGCAACGCGATCAACCACCTGCTGACGTTCGGCGGCAGCGCCGTGGCCGCGGCGGCGGCCAACGAGAACATCGCGATCATTGAGCGCGAGGCGCTGGTCGAGCGTTCGGCGGATACGGGTCGGTATGTCCTCGAGCTGGCGCGGGGCCTCGCGTCGCATCCCACGGTCGGCGACGTGCGCGGCCTCGGGCTCCTCTGCGCTCTCGACCTCGTTAAGAGCAAAGAGACCCGGGAAAAGTGGGGGGTCTCGCACCCGTTCATCAAAGGTCTCGGCTTCCGGACACAGGAACGAGGGCTGATCACTCGAGTGTGGGACGTGCTGCATTTCGCCCCGCCGCTGGTCATCACGCGCGACGAGTGCGACCGCATGGTCGAGATTGTCGACGAGTGCCTGACCGAGCTCGAAGACGAGTTCGGCGAGGAAATCTCGGCCTGATGGAAGACGCGCGCATCGCGGCGCTCGACGGCTACATCGACGAGCACGTGACCGCGGTCGTCGAGCTCACCCAGGCGATGGTTCGGCACAACACGGTCTCGGTGGACCTCTCACCTGACTCGGAGCACCGCAGCAACGACGAACAGGCGCTTCAGGAGATGATGGGCGACCGGCTCGCTGTGCTCGGCGGCGAAATCGATCAGTGGGAGCCCGATGCCAAGGCGCTCCGAGATCACCCGATGATGCCGCCGTGGCACCACTGGCAGGGACGCCCGCAGACTGTCGCGACGTTCCGGGGTTCGGGCGGTGGGCGCTCGCTCCTCATCAACGGGCACATCGATGTGGTCGATGAGGGCGACCGGAGCCACTGGGAAAGCGACCCGTTCGCGGCCGAGCTCCGTGACGGGCGCATCTACGGGCGCGGCGCCGTCGACATGAAGGGCGGGATCGCCTCCGCGTACTTCGCCCTGCAAGCGCTGCAGGCGTGCGGCGTCCGGCTTGCCGGGGACGTTTTCTTCGAGGTGGTGACCGACGAGGAGACGTGTGCCATGGGCACGGTGGCCGCGATCGAACGCGGCTATCGGGCCGATGCCGGCCTCGTGCCCGAACCGACGAATCTGGGCATGTGGATCGCCACCCGTGGGCTCCTGCACGGCGTACTCACGATTCCTGGGCGCTCGGCCCACGCGGAGATAAACCAGCCGTCGTGGCAGGACGGAGGCGGGGTCAACGCCATCGAACGTGCGCTTCCGTTGCTGGCGGTGCTTGGCCGCCTGAAGGAGAACTGGCGGGAGCGCCCCTCCAAATGCCACCCGCTGGTGGGCATACCCGTTGTGCAGCCAACGGTGATCGCAGGCGGTTCGTTCATCGCCAATGTCCCCGAGAGCGTTCGTGTGCAGGTCAATGCCACATACGTGCTCGCCGATGCCGACGAAGCAGGCTACGGCTCGGTTCCACGCGCAGAGATCATCGACGCGGTGGCGTCGGCGGCGGCCGTTGACGACTGGCTGCGCGAGCACCCGCCGACGTGGTCGTGGTCGACCGACTACCCACCAGCCGAGATCGCGCCCGATGAGGAGATCATCGCCGTTGCGCTCGGCGCGGCGAAGGAGGTGGGCGGCGCGCACGGGGCGGTTGGGATAGACACGACCTATGACGGGGCGCTCTTGACCCTCTTCGCTCAGACGCCAAGCCCGGCCTTCGGGCCCGGTGATCTCAGCCGCGCCCACGCGCCCAACGAGTGGGTGGGCGTCGACGAGCTCGTGCAGAGCGCGAAGGCCTACGCGCGAGCGATCACCCGCTGGTGCGGGGTCACGTAGCGGGGGGGTCGCGGCTCACCGGCGTGTGTCCGAGCCGCTCCAGGACGGTCTCGAATACCTCATGCGGCTGTGCGGGTCAAAGACGCCCCGATCGCGGGCGAGTTCCGCCAGCATGAGAGCCAGCCGCGAGTTGGGGATCTTCTCCAGCGGCTCGGCGTGCGGCAGCCCCGCCTCCTCGAACATCATGCGGCGATGGTCCGAGAGTCCGGCGCCGTAGCGACGCTCGAGCTCCGAGCGCGGGATTCCCTCGGGCGGATACTCGGGATGCAGGTCGAACGGCCTCCACTCGATCTGCGCGCCGAACCGGCGCTCAAGCCACGCCGCCCGCTCGAGGCCGACGTAGCAGAACGGTCATATGTAATCGCTCCAGACGACGAAGACCGGTAGGCCGTCGGCTGCCGTGGGCATGACCGACACTCTAGACACAACGCGCACGCCCACATCGCGAACGCTGTCAGGATCCACGTGTGTTCGGGGTTGTAACGCTGGTGCTGGTGGTGCTGATCTGGGCGCTGGTCGCGCGGCGACTGGCCAGGTTCAGCATCACCACGGCGATCGCGGTGGTGATCATCGGGATGGTGCTGACCGCAGGTTCGCACCCGCCGATCCGCATTGACCTTGACGCGAAGATCATTGAGCGGGGAGTCGAGGTCGTGCTGGCGATCCTGCTGTTCGTCGACGCCACCGAGGTACCCAGGGGCATGCTTGGGCGCGAGCGCGGCGTACTCATGCGTCTGCTGGCCATCGCGCTTCCCCTCAGCCTCATCATCGCCTGGCTCGCCGGGTTCGCGCTGTTCTCGCCCCGCGACGCGTGGCTGCTCGCGGTGCTGGCGATCATCGTGGTTCCCGTCGACCTGGCGCCGGCGGTGGCGATCGTTCGCGACAAGCGGGTGCCGGAGCGCCTCCGAGACATCGTGAACGTCGAGTCCGGCCTGAACGACGGGGTTGCCGCTCCGCTGTTCCTGTTCTGCCTGGCCGGGGCCACCGCCTCGCACGCACCGGCGGTCAATGCGCTCGAAAACGCGGTACCGGCGATCCTGATCGCCGTTGCGGTCGGTGGCGTCACCGGGTACATCGGCGCGCTCGGGCTGGGCTGGTCGCTGAGGCGAGATTGGACAGAGCCATCCGCGCTGCGGCTCGGGGTGCTCATGCTGCCGCTGATGGCGTACACATTGGCCGTCGCGTTCGGAGGCAACGGCTTCGTGTCGGCGTTTGTCGCCGGCGCGCTGTTCGCGGTCCGTGATCAGAACCTGCCATCGGAGGCGCTGCAGCTCACCGAGGACGTCGGCACGCTGCTCTCCCTGTGTGTGTGGTTCGTGTTCGGGCGGACTGTCAACAAGGTGTTCGGCGCGGGCATCAGCGTGTCGGTAGTCATCTACGCCATCCTCGCCCTGACCGTGGTGCGAATAGTCCCAGTGCTCGTCGCCCTGAGGGGAACGACGTTGACCCGTCTCGAGGCGGTCTTCCTCGGATGGATGGGACCGCGTGGGCTCGCGTCACTCGTGTTCGGCCTACTTGCCGTGATCCAGCTCAAGGGAGGACCCAGCTCCCTCACCGCCCAGGTGATGGTGATCACGGTGTTGCTCAGCGTGATCGTCCACGGTGTCACGGCGGGGCCGATCGGCGCGGCGTTCGCCAAACGCTCGGCGGCCAGGGCACGGGCGAGCCCGATCAGCAGTCGGAACTGACCGGCGATCATGACCTACAGGGCATCGGTTGTCCGGGACCGAACGATCCTTGATCAGGGATGAGGCTCTTCGCCGCTGGCCAATCCCGTTGCCAGAAGCGCACGCCAGACCACCTGTGCGAGCTCGTCGTCCTCGACGTCGTCGGGAGGATTCAGACCAACGTTGAGTCCGCCGCGGTCCGCGAGCCGTGCCAGCAGATCGTCGCTCGCGCTGGCCCAGAGCTCCTCGCGCAACGCCTGGGCCAGTCGGCGCGCATCATCCCGATTCACGTTGGCAACATACCACCGGCTCTCGTGCGATTCTGACCGTCAATGACTGGGCGCGGTCGGCACAAGGTCTTTCTGGGAATGGCTCCCGGAGTCGGCAAGACCTACAAGATGCTCGAGGAGGGGCACGAGGAGAAGGCCCGTGGCCGTGACGTGGTGATCGGGTATCTCGAAGCCCACGGTCGTGCAGACACGAGCTCCGAGGCCTCGGGTCTCGAGACGGTCCCGCGTCGGCGGCTGCGCTACCGCGGTGCATCGCTGGAGGAGATGAATCTGCCGGCAAT
Source organism: uncultured Solirubrobacterales bacterium (assembly GCA_963796885.1). Lineage (GTDB taxonomy): Bacteria > Actinomycetota > Thermoleophilia > Solirubrobacterales > Solirubrobacteraceae > Palsa-465. The sequence continues at coordinate 234,291 of CAWCNP010000006.1, read as the reverse complement.
TCTGCGGCGGCGTCCCGAGCTCTGCCTGATCGACGAGCTGGCACATACGAATGTTTCTGGCAGTGAGCACACGAAGCGCTACGAGGACGTCGACGTCGTACTCGCCGCGGGCATCGATGTGTATTCCACGGTCAACGTGCAGCATGTCCACACGCTCGCGGGTGAGATCGGAACCCTGACCGGCATCCGGATGAGGGAGACCGTGCCGGATCAGATTCTCGATGATGCCGATGACGTCGTGCTCGTCGACATCACGCCCGCGCTGCTGCTCGAGCGTCTGCGAGCAGGCAAGATCTATCCCCAGGCATCAGCCGCCGTAGCTGAGGGTGCCTTCTTTCGCCCGGACAAGCTCGCCGCCCTGCGTGAGATCTCGCTCCTGAAGGTGGCCGAGGCGGTCGAGCCCCGAGCAGGTCCACCGGCAGGCGGCGCGCCGACGTCCAGCGTGCTTCGACTCACGGCTGGTCGGGCCGCTCCGTCCGTCCAGCGGGTACTCGCGCTCGCGACTCCGGATCCGCGATCGCGGCCCACGGTCTACCACGCATTCAGAACAGCGGAGCGACTGCTCGCGACGTTCGACGTTCTGTGGGTCCAGACCGATGCCGCGGACATCGTCGAGGACGAGAACGTCGCCGCGCTCCGCCGGCTGGTCTCCACACTCGGTGGCAACCTCATCGTCTCGCGTGGAACGGACATCGTCCAGGCGGCTGCCCGGGTGGCCCAGGAACGCGGCAGCACCTACCTCCTTATCGGTCAACCGAGCCGCAGGCGAGCCGTCGGGAGATCCGCTCACCGGAAGCTACCGCTGCGGCTCATGGCGATGTTGCCCGGAGTCGATCTCCAGATCGTCGCGCTGGCTGACGTGCCCGCGGAGTAGCGCGGACCAGCGCCCCGCCGGCTGGCCCCGTACGCGCACGCAGTGTGTACGAAACCTGTATGCGCAGGGCCCCAATCTGTAGGTCGGCTGTACGCGGCGGATCTACCTTCAGATTAACCAAGATGCAGAGTCCACACAATCTACGCAGGCACTGCATCACCGCTCATCAGGAGTGTGAAATGCCAACAATTGCAGACCCCTATTCCACTCGCTCCTTCGGCGAGCTCTCCGATACCAGCAAGCGCTCGCGCCCACTCCGGGTTCACGTTCGCACCGCTCTCCAGCGCCGGGAACTGACCCGGGAGCTGGCGGAGGGCATCGATCCCCGTGCCAGCGAGCAGCATGCACTGCGTGCGGCCCAGCTGACCAGCGAGCGCAATCGCAAGACGTTCGCGCGAACCTTGCGCCGTGCGGTCGCTGAGGCCCACCGGCCGCGCATCGGGCGCGGCCCGGTTGTCATCATTCGCCGCCGGGCTGTCGTCGACTCCGAAGACGCGATCAAGACGACGATCGAGCGCCTGTCCAGCTCGGCACCGGTGCGTGCCCAGGGCATGGCGATGCTGGAACGGATCCTGACCAACGCGGACAACAGCCCGCTCTACAGCCCGAGCTCGCCCGGCGCGCTCGCGCACCAAGTCACCGTGGCGACCGCCGCGATGGAGCCGGGCCTCTCGGACTCGCACGAGTTCCTGGTCGGCGTCTAGTTTGTGCCCACCCACGAGTCCTCGTCGGGCGGGTGAGCTTCGGCCCCCGCCCGACGACCGTGGCGCCAATGATGAAATCTGTACGCCGCGCGGGACAATCTTCACGCCGTCTCTACGCGGGGTTCGCGACCATCGGGTGCGTGGCTCGGCGTTCTGAGAGCACGACCGATCGGACCCTACGGCTGCGGGTCCGCATCCGACGACAGGTCCTGGACCGGGAGATCGCCGCGGGGCTCGATCCCGTGGACGACCCGGCTCGAGCGACGAGAGCGCAGCAACTGCTCAGCGCGCATGAACGACGCTGCGTGGCGGGATGCCTCACCAACATCCTCGAAGCGGCCGACGAGCGCCACGCGGACCCGACATCGCCATTGCAGTTGAATCACGCCGAGGTGCTGGCCACGCGGCACGACATACTCGCGTTGATCGCGGCCCTACAGAGTGATCGGGTGATCGCAGTGCGCGGGGTCGCCCTCGCCCGCCTGCTGACCGAGGCCGGCAACAGTCCGCTCCTGAGGGTCCGTCCAGGGCTCAGCGTGCAGGAGGCCGTGTCCGAAGCGATCGCGGCTCTTTAGGCAGACATCGCTACCGCCTCTCGCCGGCCTGCGCGTCAGGATCTGTGCAGGCGAGTCGGGAAGTCTGGTCGGCAAGGATTTGCGCGCGCATGTCGTCGACCAGCCCTCAGCTCCGGTGATCTCTCTCGTCGCATTGCGCTCAGAGTGGCGGCGGGAGGCGCTTCGAACCAACCTCTGGCTGGTACCCACCGTCGAGGTGATGATCGCGGTGGCGCTGTACTTCGGCACGCACCTCCTGGATAAAGCGGTCTTTCACGGCGCCATCTCGCTCCCCTCCTGGATGAGGTTCGGCACCGCAGATGCCTCGCGTCAAATCCTGACCACGCTCGCCGCAGCCGTCATCACGGTGGTCGGCGTGGTGTTCTCGATCACGATTGTGACTCTGACGCTGGCGTCGACACAGTTCGGGCCGCGGATGCTTCGAAACTTCATCCGCGACCGGGGCACGCAGATCACCCTCGGCACATTCGTCGCGACGTTCGTGTACGCGACGCTGGTGCTGATCTCGATCGGCCCGGCCACACCGGGGCGAGACTTCGTTCCGCACCTGTCGATCACGATTGCGGTCGGTCTCGTCACGCTCTCGATGGGCGTCCTCATCTTCTTCATGCATCACATCGCGATGTCGATCCAGCTTCCCCAGGTGATCGCCAGCATCGCAGAGGATCTCTCGCGCGCCATCGACTCGGAATCACGAAGGGGCGGCACATCGCGGGAGGCAGGGCCGTCGGTCCCCGAGCTTCTGAGGCGGATGAACGATTCGGCAGGAACGGTCCCAGCCCTGTCGAGCGGCTATCTGCAGTTCATCCAGCACGAGACCCTGATCGGGACAGCCACGGGTACGTACGCGTGATCACGGCACATGTGAGCTACAGCGGTCTCGTCGAGCGTGCCTTCGAGAAGATCCGTCAGGCCAGCCGGGGCATGCCTGCCGTCCAGATTCGTCAGCTCGAGGGGCTGACCAAGATCGTCGACCACACGACGAGCGGCGAGCAGCGGGAGCTGCTGGTCGCCCAGGCCGCGATGATCCTCCAGTCGAGCAAGGAGTCGGATCCGGAGCCGTCCGACAGAGCGGACGTGCAGCACGAATACGAGAAAATGCTGGCCGCGGCCGGCGCGCTCGATCCCGCCATTGCGTCAAATCGCCGCCCGCAGCCAGCGCGATGGGAATCGAGCCAAACTTGAGCTAGCTGGCTGGACGCGTAATACGCTCACGCTCGTGGCCGAGTACCCGGGATCAGCTCTGATGCGCGGAGGCCGTCCGCCGGCCGCGCTGGGCGTGCTGGTGGCCGTGGCGCTGGTGGGCATCTGCACGGGGATCGTGTACCCGCTCAAGCAGGTCACCTCGGTTGCCTCGCTGGGGGTCGTGTATCTGCTGGGTGTCGTCATCGTGTCGGCATTCTGGGGCCTCTGGCTCGGGGTTGTGACATCGCTGCTGAGCGCGGCCGCGTTCAATTTCTTTCATATACCGCCGGTCGGTCGCTTCACGATTAACGACAGCCGAAACTGGGTCGCGCTGGCCGCCTTCTTCGTCGCGGCCGTCGCCACCAGCACCGTCAGCGAGCGCGCCCGTTTGCGCACGGTCGAGGCCGAGCGGCGTCGCGCCGAGGCCGACCTCACCGCCGAAATGGCGCAGCTGTTGCTCGCTCGCACGGGCGTGGAGGATGCGCTGGCGCTGATCGGGCGCAGGCTGGCGCAGGTGTTCGATCTGCCCTGGGCGACGATCGCGCTTGGGGAGCCCCCCGGAGATATGCGGCGGCTGGCGATCCCGCTGTCCGTCGACGGGCGAATGCTGGGAACGCTCGTCGTCCCGGCGAACGTGCCGGAACGTGCCGTGGATCGGTTGCGTGAGCGGGTCGTGCCCGCCCTGTCCGCGATGGTGGGGATGGTCCTCGAGCGAGAGCGACTCGTGGCCGAAGCCGTACAAACCGAGGGCCTGCGTCGCAGCGAGGCGGTCAAGACCGCGGTGCTCCGCGCCGTGTCGCACGACCTGCGCTCTCCGGTGACCGCGATGGTCGCAGCGGGCTCGGCAGTTCGCGCCCCCGACCTGACATCGGAGGAACGTGAGGAGCTCGGTCGCCTGGTGGTTGACGAGGGGGCGCGACTGGGACGGCTGATCGACGATCTGCTGGACCTGTCAAAGCTCGAGGCGCACACCGCGACCCCCCGACTGGCGGAGTGCTCCGTCGAGGAGGTGATCGATGCGGCACTAGCGGCACAACCTCGCGACGCGAGGTTCGACGTACGGATCGATCCGATGATCCAGCCGGTGCGTGCAGACTTCGTACAGATCGAGCGCGTGTTGGCGAACCTGATGGAGAATGCGACGCGCTACTCCGATGGAGAACCGGTGATCATCCGTGCGCGCCCGGTCGGCGACCGGGCCATCATCCGCGTCATCGACCGTGGGCCGGGTATCCGCCCGGGCGACAAGGAGCGGATCTTCGAGCCCTTCTATCGCTCTCCCGCAGGCGCAGCTGACCAACATCCAGGCTCGGGGCTCGGATTGGCGATCGCCAAGGGATTCGTCGAAGCAAATGGCGGACGGATCTCGGTCGAGTCCACACCGGGCCACGGAAGCACCTTCGTCGTCGAGCTTCCGGCCGCGGCGCCGAAGCAGTGATGCCCAGTGCGGGAGCCTCCGACCGTCGGATCCTTGCCGTCGATGACGAGCTACAGATCCTTCGGGCGCTGAAGGCAACCCTGCGCGCCGAAGGTTACGAGGTGATCACCGCTGCGAACATGGAGGAGGGTCTGAATGCGGCTGCCCTCTCGCCGGTGGACGCGGCGATAGTCGACCTGCTGCTGCCTGACGGTGACGGGATCGAGCTGTGTCGTCGCATCCGGGAGTGGAGCTCGATGCCGATCATCGTGCTCTCGGCGGTCGGAGAGGAAGACGAGAAGGTGCGGGCACTTCGCGCTGGCGCGGACGACTACGTGACCAAGCCGTTCGGACCTCAGGAGCTGGTTGCCCGACTCGAGGCCGTCCTGCGCCGAACCGCGCCCGAGCCGGAAACGAGCAGGGTCGAGGTTGCCGGTCTCGAGATTGATCTGGCCGATCACTCGGTCCGCCGCGACGGCGAGGACATACATCTGACCCCGACCGAGTTCGAGCTGCTTCGCCTGTTTGTACGAAACCGCGGCCGGCTTATGACGCACCGCACCCTGCTGACCGAGGTCTGGGGGCTCGAATACGCCGATGATGTGACGGTCCTGCGTGGTCAGATGGCCAACCTGAGGCGCAAGATCGAGCCATCCGGGGGCACGCGCCGCCACTACATCCGCACCGAGCCAGGGATCGGCTACCGGTTCGATCCCAAGTAGGGCGTCTGTAGACAATCTGTACGGCAGGGCGGCAATTCTGTACGCGCCCTGCATGGCGCACCCCGCATGATCAGGCACATGGGCGCCCAGATCCTGGTCTGCGATCCCAATGCTCAGGTGCAGCGAGCCCTCCAGGTGATCCTGCGCGACGCCGGCTACAAGGTCCGCTGCACTGCGACCGGCCGGGCCGCGCTCGACCGCGTGGCCCGAAGGCGCCCTGAGGCGATCATTCTCGAGCTGCTCGTGCCGGACATCGACGGCGTCGAGCTGTGCCGTCGACTGCGTGAACGCGACGACATGCCGATCCTCGTGCTCTCATCCGTGGACGATCAGCAGGCGAAGGTCGATGCGTTCGAGAGCGGCGCCGACGACTACGTCACCAAGCCGTTCGGTCCCGGCGAGCTCGTGGCTCGGCTCGCCGCGAGGCTGCGAGCAGCTCCCAGCAGTCTGAAGTTCGAGGCCGACGGGCTGTTCATCGACATCACGGGCCAGCGCGTGGTGATCGGAGACGAGGATGTGCATCTGACGGCGACCGAATTCGCGCTCCTGCGGGTGCTGGCAACAAGTCGGGGAACCGTCAGCTACCGAACCCTGGCAAACAAGGTCTGGGGCCCTCGCCGCGCCGCCCCCGTGCCACGCATCCGGACCCATATCGCGAATCTGCGGTGCAAGCTCGATCCGGGACAGCGCCGTAACCTGATCGTCACCGAGGTGGGTGTCGGTTACCGTTTCACAGGTCGTTCACACCGGGCGCCGCGAACGCGGCCGCGTGTGGCATCGGCCGGTTGATCTGTACGGGATCTGTATGCGAATGGCCGATTTCTGTACGCGGCCTACACATCGCAGGTCCCATCATGTGGCCATGGACATTGTCGCGGTTCTCATTGCGGTGATCATGTTCGCCGCTCTCTTTGCGCTGATCTTCGGAATCGAGCGGATATGACCCTTGTGTTCGCAACGATGAGCGCGTCGGACGCTTTCGGGCTGGTCGTCTCGGTGCTGGCGATCGTGTACCTGCTGTACGCGCTGATCCGCGGGGAGAAGCTGTAGGCCATGACCTTCCTCGGCTGGCTGACAATCTTTGGCTTCGCCGCGATCCTGACTCTGTTGGCGCTGCCGCTCGGTCGGTACATGGCGGCCGTCTACACGGGCGAGCGGACGTTCCTGGATCGGGTGCTCCGGGTTCCCGAGCGCCTTCTTTACAGGGCCATGCGTGTCGACCCTCAGCAGGGTCAGGATTGGAAGGCGTATGCCAAGTGCCTGATTCTCTTCTCGCTCGCCGGCTGGCTGCTCCTGTATTTCATTCTCCGGACGCAGACGCTGTGGAACTGGACGGGTTTGAACCCGCTGCATTTCCATTCGGCCCCGTGGAACGTGACCTTCAGCACGACGTCGTCGTTCGTCACCAACACGAACTGGCAGTACTACGGCGGCGAGACGACGATGACCTACTTCAGCCAGATGGCTGGACTCGCCGTGCAGAACTTCGTGTCGGCTGCGGTCGGGATCGTCGTCGCCGTGGCGCTGATCCGCGGCATCGTCTCTCGCTCGGGTAAGAGCATCGGCAATTTCTGGCATGACCTCGTGCGCACGGTGCTGTACGTGCTTCTCCCGATCTCATTCGTCGTCGCGATGCTGCTGGTGTTCCAGGGCTCGATTCAGAACTTCTCGCATTACCTCGTGGCCCACACGCTGACCGGCGGGTCGCAGACCATCGCGCAGGGGCCTGTCGCCTCCCAGGAGGCGATCAAGGAGCTGGGCACCAACGGCGGCGGCTTCTTCAACGTCAACTCCGCTCACCCGTTCGAGAACCCATCCGGGTTCAGCAATCTCGTGGAGATGCTCGCCGTGCTCCTCATCCCCGCGGCGATCGTGTTCACCTTCGGGCGGATGTCCGGCCGGCGCCGCCAGGGCTATGCCATCTACGCGACGATGATGGTGATGTTCCTCGGCGCGGCGACAGTCGCGTACATCGCCGAGGCGCATGGCTCGCCGGCACAGCACGCGGCCGGTCTCCATACCGGAGTCATTCATGGCTCGGTGGGCGGCAACATGGAGGGCAAGGAGCAGCGCTTCGGAATCGCTGGCTCGGCCTTGTTCGACACGGTCACCACCGTCACGTCGTGCGGAGCGGTGAACAGTGCCATCGAGTCGTTCACCGGCATCGGCGGTGCGGTACCGATGGCCAACCTGTCGGCCAGCGAGGTGATCTTTGGCGGCGTCGGCACCGGCCTGTACTCGATGTTGATGTATGTGATCCTGGCCGTGTTCATCGGCGGGCTGATGGTGGGGAGGACTCCGGAGTATCTCGGCAAGAAGATCGAGGCCAAGGAGATCAAGCTCGTCGCCCTTGGCATCCTGATCACCCCGCTGTCGGCTCTGTTCGCCACCGCCCTGGCCGTAGCCAGCAGCGCCGGCCGGGCCTCCATCTCCAGCGTGGCCGCCGGAGGCCCCCAGGCGTTCTCCGAGAGCTTCTACGCCTACCTGTCGCAGGCCAACAACAACGGCTCGGCGTTCGCCGGTTACACCGGCTTCATCCAGCCCAACGCCGGAAACCTCGGCGCCCACGGCATCACGTTCGCCGACCTCCTCGGCGGGCTGACCATGCTGTTCGCGCGCTTCGCGCCGATCCTGTTCGCCCTGGCCATTGCCGGCTCGCTGGCCGGCAAACGCATCAGCCCTCCGGGCCTGGGCACGATGCGCACCGACAACGCAACCTTCGTGGTGTTGCTGATCGGTGTGATCGTGCTGGTGGGCGCACTTACCTTCTTCCCCGCCCTGCTGCTCGGACCGATCGTGCAGGGCCTCACCGGACACCTCTATTGACATGAAGAAAGACATCATCAACTCGGCGCTGGCCATCCTGGTTCTGACCCTGCTGGTCGGGATCCTGTATCCGCTCGTCGTCACCGGCGTGAGCCAGGTGGCCTTCCCGGGCAATGCCAACGGACAGAAGCTGTACCTCAATGGCAAGTTGGTCGGCTCGAAGATAATCGGGCAGGCGTTCACCGACCAGGTGTACAAGAACGGCAAGCCGCAGGTCGACAAGGACGGCAATCCGGTTACCAAGCCGGACCCGCGTTACTTCCAATCGCGGCCGTCGGCCACCGTGCCGCCCTACAACGCCGCGGCGACGACGTTCTCCAACCTCGGCCCCAACAGCAAGCTGACGGAGCAGGCGATCGCATCGAACATGCAGTCGTACCTCGCGCTCGAGAAGCCATATGACCCTGGGCTGTCCGCCGGGCAGGTCCCCGTTGATGCGGCCAACAGCTCCGCCTCCGGAGTCGATCCTGACATCTCGGTGGCCAACGCCGATATCCAGGCCCACCGCGTCGCCGCTGTCCGGCACCTGTCGTTGACACAGGTTGATCAGCTGGTTTCCAAGTACACGCATGGGCGCGGCGTGGGCTTCTCGGGTGAACCGGGCGTCAACGTACTGCAACTCAACCTCGCCCTCAACCGGCTGTAAAGGTGACATTGATGTCCGTCGACACCGCTCCCGGGACAACTCCCTCCGAACGCCGCGCGATCTCGCTGTTTCGCGGCGACATCGTCAGGCGGGCGCTGGTCGACAGCCTGGCCAAGCTCGACCCGCGCGTGCAGATTCGCAACCCGGTGATGTTCGTGGTCGAGGTCGGCGCGGTGATCACGACGCTCACCTGGCTGATCAAGGTCCTCGGCATCCACGGCCTGATCGCCGTCCCCGAGCCGGGGTGGTACACGTTCACGATCTCGTTCTGGCTGTGGCTGACGGTCGTGTTCGCCAATCTGGCCGAGGCCCTCGCCGAGGGCCGCGGACGGGCGCAGGCTGACACGTTGCGGTCGATGCGCGAGGAGACCGTGGCCAGGCTCGACGACGGGACCGAGAAGAAGGCCTCCGACCTGGGTAAGGGAGACGTCGTGGTTGTCGAAGCAGGCGAGCTGATTCCCGGCGACGGCACGGTCATCGAGGGGATCGCGTCGGTCGACGAATCGGCGATCACCGGCGAGTCAGCCCCGGTCATCCGCGAATCGGGCGGCGACCGCTCAGCGGTCACCGGCGGGACCCGGGTCCTGTCGGATCGGATCGTCGTCGAGATCACCCAGGAGCCCGGACACTCGTTCCTGGATCGGATGATCTCGCTGGTCGAGGGTGCCGAGCGTCGCAAGACCCCCAACGAGATCGCGCTGAACATCTTTCTGGCTGGGCTGACCCTGATCTTCATCATCGTGGTGGCGACACTTCGGCCGTTCGGGCTGTTCGCCGACACCAACATCTCTGCCACCACGTTGATCTCGTTGCTGGTGGCGCTGATCCCGACGACGATCGGCGCGCTCCTCTCGGCCATTGGCATCGCCGGGATGGACCGGATGGTGCGCCGCAACGTGCTCGCGCTGTCCGGGCGCGCGGTGGAGGCGTCGGGTGACGTCGACGTGCTGCTGCTGGACAAGACGGGCACGATCACCATCGGCAACCGTCTGGCGTCGGAGTTCATCCCGATGCCGGGGGTGGAGGAGGCGGAGTTGGCCGAGGTTGCGCAGCTGTCCTCACTGGCCGATGAGACGCCCGAGGGCCGCTCAATCGTCGTGCTGGCCAAGCAGTACGGGATCCGCGAGCACGACATGACCGAGCTGCAGGCGCGCTTTGTGCCCTTCACCGCCCAGACCCGGATGAGCGGCGTGGATTTCGACGGCCGGCAGCTGCGCAAGGGCGCCGGCGATGCGGTGATCAAGTTCGTCGAGGCCGAGGGTGGACGGCCGCCGGCCGAACTCCAGCCCGTGCTCGACCGGATTGGTCGCGAGGGCGGGACCCCCCTGGCCGTGGCCCGGGACTCGCAGGTGCTGGGCGTGATCTACCTCAAGGACACCATCAAGGAGGGGATGAAGGAGCGCTTCGATCACCTGCGCTCGATGGGGATCCGCACGATCATGATCACCGGCGATAACCGGCTCACCGCGGCCAAGATCGCCGAGGAGTCGGGGGTCGATGACTTCCTGGCCGAGGCCACTCCGGAGGCCAAGCTCGAGCTGATCAAGGAGCAGCAGGGTGACGGTCGGATGGTGGCGATGACCGGCGACGGGACCAACGACGCGCCCGCGCTGGCGCAGGCCGACGTCGGCGTGGCGATGAACACCGGCACCCAGGCGGCGCGCGAGGCGGGAAACATGGTCGACCTGGACTCCAACCCGACGAAGCTCATCGAGATCGTCGAGGTCGGCAAGCAGCTGCTGATCACCCGCGGCGCGCTGACCACCTTCTCGATCGCCAACGACGTGGCCAAGTACTTCGCCATCCTGCCCGCGATCTTCGTCTCCACTTGGGCCGCCACCACTGGTGGGAAAGGGCCATTGCACGTGCTCAACATCATGAATCTCGGCACGCCCCGGTCCGCGGTGATCTCGGCGATCATCTTCAACGCGCTCATCATCCCGCTGCTGATTCCGCTCTCCCTGAAGGGCGTGCGGTATCGCCCGATCGGAGCCAGCGGGCTGCTGCGCCGCAACCTCCTGATCTACGGCCTGGGCGGGATCATCGCGCCCTTCATCGGGATCAAGCTGATCGACCTGATCATCCACAACCTGCTCGGAGCATGAGAGCAGCGCACGCGATAGGCCAAGGGGTCCCCGCCCGGGTCGATCGGCGCGCTGCCCCGCGCGGGCGTGTCCGTCTCAGTGCGCTGCTGCGCGCCGGCACGCTCGATCGCGAGCTCGCCGCCGGCGTCCCGTCATGGCGGTCGCCCGGACACGCTGCGCGCGCGGTTTGGTTGACCCAGCCACGCCGGCGGCGCGGGCTCGCCAGGGCGCTGGAGATCCTCGTCGAGCGCAGCAAGCAGCCGGTCAAGCGGGGACGATCGAGTGCGGTTGAGCCGTGCCGCGAGCAGGTTCGGGACGCGCTCCGCGAGATCATGGCAATCACCTCGCGCCTTCGCTCCTCCGAACCGATCGATGCCCGTGGAGTGGCACTGTTGCGTGCTCTCGTCACCGATGGCGGCGGTCCCTGCTACGCCCGCAGTCGCCCGGCGGCGCTGACGGAGGCCCTGCAGGAAGTCTCCCCATGGCTGGTCGCGGTGGACTGATAGCCGCACCGGGCGGCGAGACCTGTGAACTCCGAACCGACATGACTCAGCACGGCCACCTGCGGGTGCTCCTCGGGATGGCAGCGGGCGTGGGAAAGACATTCAGGATGTTGATCGAGGGACACGCCGAGCAGGACGCGGGCCGTGATGTCGTGATCGGGCTGCTCGAGACCCACGGACGGGCCGATACGGCACGGCTCGCCGAAGGGTTGCCTGCCATTCCACGACGGCGCCTCGACTATCGAGGAACCACGCTCGAGGAGATGGATCTTCCCTCGGTCCTGACTCGCGCCCCAGAGCTCTGCCTGATCGATGAACTGGCCCACACCAACGCCCCGGGCACCGAGCACGACAAGCGCTACGAGGATGTCGAGGACGTGCTGGCGGCCGGGATCGATGTGCTCTCCACCCTCAATGTTCAGCACCTCGAGTCGCTGAACGACCAGATTGCCGAGCTGAGCGGGATCCGGGTGCGCGAGACGATCCCCGACGCGGTGCTCGGGCGCGCGGACGAGATCGTGTTCGTCGACCTAACGCCGGAGGCTCTGCTGGAGCGGCTCCGCGCCGGGAAGGTGTACCGGCCCGAGCGGATCGACGCTGCGCTCAACAACTTCTTCCGCATCGAGAACCTGTCCGCGCTGCGCGAGGTGGCCCTGCGCCAGGTCGCCGAGGAGGTCGGCCACAAGCGCCTCACCACCGTTGAGCCCGCCGGCTCGCGGGCTGAGACGATCGCCGCCGAAGCCCCTACGGCGATCGGTGAGCGGCTGCTGGCCCTGGTCGAGCCGTACCCGGGCGCTCAGCGTCTGGTCCGTCGCGCGTGGCGCTCGGCCCAGCGACTCGGTGCCGAGATCGACCTGCTCTGGGTTCGTCCCCCCGGGAAGTCGATGTCCGAGGAACAGGAGCGTTCGCTGACGGCGTTGCGCCAGCTGGCCTCGGTACTGGGCACAAGGCTTCTGGTCGAGGAGTCCGATGCCGTGCCGGAAGCGATCGCCGAAGTCGCCTCCCGCCAGCGCACCACCTACGTCCTCATGGGACGCAGCCGGCCCACCCGCGGGCTGGCCAAGCTGCGCACGCCGCTTCCCCAGCGCCTGATGGAGCTTCTACCGGGAGTCGATGTGCGGATCGTCGCCGACCGTAGCCAAAGAGTGAATGGAGGTCTTCAATGACGGTCCTGTTTGTCGTGCTGGCCGCGCTGGTTGGGATTGGCGTTGGCGTCGCGATTGGTTACTGGCTTCCACCCAACGGCCACCGGGTGGCGGCGGCGGTGGCCGGGCATCCGGCCGTGCGGCGCATCCTGCTGCCGTTCACCGGCGAGGCCATTTCCCGGCGTTCGTTCGAGGCCGCGGTCCGGCTGGCCAAGGCCGAGGACGCAACGATCATGCCGGCATTTCTGGCCCGCGTGTCGAGAAATATGCCGATCGATTCGCCGCTGCCCGCGCAGTGTGCCGGAGCGATGACCGTGCTCGAAGCGATCGAGCAGAAGGCGACCTCGCTCGGCGTCTCGGTCGACTCGCGGATCGCCCGCGGCCGGACCTATCGAGATGCGCTGCGCCGGCTGCTCGACAGCGAGCAGTTCGATCGCGTGATCGTCTCCGCCGCCGACAACCCTCGAGTCGGGTTGAGCGGCGATGACCTGCAGTGGCTGCTACAACGCGCTCCGGCCGAGATCATGATTCTTCGCCCGGCCCCCGACGACACGCGCCGGATCTCCGCCAACGGGTTCAACGGACATTTCTGATTCGGTCAGAAGGCCGATGTGACCAGCTCCACGGGCTGGCCTCGGTCGCGGTCCGCCACGGCCGGCGCGTCCAGCGCCACCGTGGGCAGCATCTGGTCGAGGAGCGCGAACGCCGAGCGCTGCAGGGCTTCCAGGGTCGGGGCCAGCGCGATCCGGGCCGTGTCCCGTGCCGCGGTGCGACCGCCACCCGTCCTTGCTCCTCGCGCGAGCGTCGCCGCAGCGTCGCCGGCGATGTCGCGCGCCACGGCCCGGGCTCGATCCCCGGCGATGTCGCCGACGCCTACTCTGGCCGCCGCCCATGCGGCCGCGCCGCCCGACCTCCAGGCTGCTTCGCGGGCGGCGGCGCGCCCGGCCGCCCAGGGCGCCCACGCCGCGGGACGTGCCGCACCCAATGCCAGGGCCCACGCTACGCGGCTGTAGCGTCTCGCTGCCCGAAGCTCTCCAAGAGCCGTCCGGAGCACAGAGGAGTCCATGACTGCAGGCAGGGCGGCCAGCCGCTCAGCTGGTCCATGCAGATCGGCCACGGCGAGCCACGTCGGGGCGTACGTGCGCATCAGCCAGTCCATCGCCAGCCATGAGCGCTCCTCGTCGAGCCCATCGTCAACGGTCCCGATCGTGCGCGAGAGGTACGGGCGCAGGAGTTGACGGGGGCCGTCGTCCAGGCTGTCGTTGAGCGTCGTACAGTAGGCGCGCAGCACCGGGCTGACACATGCCGGATCATCGCCATGCGGCTCGCCGGCGAGGAAGCTGACCCATTCCATCGCGCACCGACCGTCCTCGGGGGTGGTGTGCGTCCCGTAGGCGAGCGTGTATTCGGTGGTCATGGTTCCTCCTTGCCGGCTGATCTCTGCTCGGATTTTCACGCTACGAGGCCCCAAGTCAAGAGGGATCTACCCGCTGAACGGAACTGGATATCGAGCGGCGCCTCAGATCTTCATATCGTCTTGATGCTGATCGCAGGAGTTACGCGGTTTCCAGGTTCGCGATCTCAGCCGCCCGCTCTTCCGGCGGCCCCACAAGTCCGCCGTCGATCGGAAGGCTGGGCAGCAGCGTCTCACTGACGAAGCGGTCGGCGTCCTGCTTCGAGTTCCAGACCGCCGCGATCAGAACTCCGCCCTGCGTCTCGCCGGCGGCGTGGTACACCTGCCCGGCCGGGAGGCCGTCGGCCGGGTGCACGGCGGCCAGCGTCGTTCGGTACTGCTCCAGCGTTCCGGCCGGCCAGAAGTGAGTGAGTAGGTAGGCCATCAGCGGGTCCTTCCTTTCGGGTTGGAAGATGATGCGCCGGTTGGCTACTTGATCCCTACGATCATCGAATCGGGACCCGCCAGGCGCTCGACGTAGGTGTCGGCAAAGCCAACCTCGCGCATCCAACGCTGGCCGTCGGCGCCCGTGTAGTCGAAACCGCCGGGCGTCTCGATCAGCTTGTTCAGGCTCATCAGCAGTCCGAACGCATTCTCGCGACGATCGTCGTCGATGATCGACTCGAACACGATCACCGCCCCGCCTGACGGGAGCGCCTCGTAGGCCCTTCTGAGAAGTTGCTTTTTCTGCTCGAGGCTCCAGTCGTGAAGGACATGTCCCAGCGTGATCACGTCTGCCTCCGGCAGACGATCGTTGAAGAAGTCGCCGGCCACGAACGCGATGCGCTCCTGGAGCTGGCATGAGTGAACATAACGCTCGAAGGTATCTCTGACGGCCGGGAGGTCGAGACCGATGGCGCGCAGGTGCTGGTGGGTTCGCGCGAGTTGCACGAGCAGGCCGAGCTGCTCGAGGATCTGGGCCGCTGGGGCTGGCGCCACTGGCGCGTCGGGCTGCAACTCGCGCCCGGCGAACACGAGATCTTCGTGCGCGCCTGGGATTCCTCGGCGGCCACACAGCCGGAGGACGAGGCGGCGCTCTGGAACCCCAAGGGCTATGTGAACAACGCGCGCCCGCGGGTGCGCGTGCGGGCCGTCTGAGTAACTCGTCGTCGCCGTCCTGCGGGAGAGCTAGCATGCCGGACTCGCTAGGGCGAAGGGAGCGCGAATGGCTCATGTGAGGAGACGCGATCTACTGCTCGGCGAAGCCCACCGCGGTCACTCCGGGCGGGACGGTCACCGACATCGGTCTTTCGACGATGTTCGGAGGGATGCCGACCAACACCTTCAGCCAGACACTCGGCGTGTCCGGCGCGGCGCTTGATGGGCCGCGCAAGTCACCCAAAACGCTGCTGATCGTGCAGCGCCGCGGCTAGCGGGCTCCGCAGCGGGCCACGCATGCGATGATCGCAGCCTATCTTCGGCCTCATGGCCACAATCAAGCGCACGCTCGCGAGCAGCGGGCGTAGTTCGGGGGATTGGCCGCGGCAGGATCGGGTATCGCCGGCAAGGCAAGGTCTCTAAGCCTCGGCTCATCCCTGGCACTAGGTTCTCACCGCATGTCGATTCCAGCTCAGCGCATTCACGTCTGGCAGGCCGTCCTACTGTGCGCGCTCGCGTGCGCGGTGTCAGGCTGCGGTGGTAGCCACCACAACGCGGCGACCGCGACAACGGGATCGACCACGACGATCAAGCGGGGACAGGCGATCCCGCCGGGCATACATCAGATCCGTCACGTGGTCGTGATCATGCAGGAGAACCGCTCGTTTGACTCGTATTTCGGCACCTACCCAGGCGCCGACGGCCTGCCGGCGAAGAACGGACAGTTCACGGCCTGCCTGCCGGATCCGGCCAGCGCCGGGTGCGATCGTCCGTTTCATGACCCCTCGCCGATAAACGGGGGCGGGCCGCACACCGCCGGCTCGGCCCGTGCCGACCTCGACGGTGGCCGGATGGACGGATTCGTGCGGCTGTCGGAGCAGCCCGGGGGGCGCGGCTGCGGGGGCTTCTCCGGCGTGTGCGCCTCGGGCACGCGGTCCGACGTCATGGGCTACCACGACGCGCGTGAGATCCCCAACTACTGGAAGTACGCCGAGAACTTCGTCCTCGACGACCACATGTTCCAGTCAGACCTCTCGTGGAGCCTGCCGTCGCACCTGTACATGGTCTCCGAGTGGTCGGCCCACTGCTCGCGTGTAGGCGACCCGTCGAGCTGCGTCAATGACGACGAGCTCGGTGGATACCAGACGGAGCAGATCGCCGGCGTGGGCGTGATCGGACATCGTGCAGCCGCCAGGATGAGGCGTCTGCTGCTCGCCTCGGAGCGGGCCCAGTTCAGGTGTTTGTTCGCGCATCCCGCGGGCGCGTTGCTGGGAAATCTGGGCGGGGGAGTGGCCTTCCGTAGTCGGCGCGCGATCGCCCGGTGCCAGGGGCGGGTTCGGCGCGCGTTCGTGTCGCGGCGCGCGCGTCTCGCCCGCCTGATTTCGACCAGTTACAACTACGCGTGGACTGACCTCACCTATCTCATGCACAAGCAGGGGGTGAGCTGGGGTTACTTCATCACGCCTGGTGCCGACCCCGACTGCGTCAGCAATGCCAACTGCACCGGGACACAGCCCCACCACCACGGCACTCCGGACATCTGGAATCCGCTGCCGTCATTCACCGATGTTCACGAAGATGGGCAACTCGGCAACATCCAGGACACTCAGCGCTTTCTCGCCGAGGCGCACACCGGCAACCTGCCGGCGGTGTCGTGGGTCGTTCCCGACCAACAGCACTCGGATCATCCGCCGGCAAACATCGCGGTCGGCCAGGCGTATGTCACGGATCTGATCAACTCCGTGATGCGCGGTCCAGACTGGGACTCGACCGCCATCTTCCTGACTTGGGACGACTGGGGGGGGTTCTACGACCACGTCGTGCCGCCGCGCGTCGATCAGAATGGATATGGGTTCCGGGTCCCCTCACTGGTGATCAGCCCCTATGCCCGACGCGGGTTCGTCGACCACCAGACCCTAAGCTTCGACGCCATCACCAAATTCATCGAGGACGACTTTCTGGGCGGGCAGAGACTCGATCCGCAAACCGACGGGCGGCCCGATCCACGGCCAGACGTGCGCGAGGACGCCAGCCAGCTCGGTGACCTGACGGCCGACTTCGACTTCTCACAGAAACCCCGACCGCCCCTGATCCTGCCGTTGTATCCCCCGCCCGGGCCGGCCTCGACCCCTGGCGGCTGACAAACCGAGTCTCCAGACATCGACGACGGGGTACTTCGAACGCCAACGGCGATCGTCATGGCCGCTCGGGCTCTAAACAATCGGCCGCCGGGTCTAAAGCTCCGCGTCGACGAGCTAAAGCCCGGGTCTCAAAACGGTCTGATCGCCCGATGTGCAGCCGGCGGTTTACGACCAACATACGCCGCGACGGTCAAACGGAGCCGCGCTCAGCCCGGCTCGTCATTCAAACGGAGGTAAGCAGGTGTTTTCCTACAAGCGATTCCGGCGGTTGGCGATGACTCTGGCGGCGACCGCGTTTGGTGCGGCTGCGCTCACGAGCCCGGCGCTCGCCAGCTCCCAGCACTACCACTTCAAGACGCTGAACAACATCGGCGATCCGACGTTCAACCAGCTTCTCGGGATCAACAACTCCGGTGTGATCGCCGGGTACTTCGGCTCCGGAGCGAAGGGGCATCCGAACCAGGGCTACCTGCTGTTCCCACAGTACTTCCAGAACTACTTCGCGGCCAACAACTACCCGGGCGCTGTCCAGACGCAGGTCACCGGGCTGAACGACGGTGGCGTCCTGGTCGGGTTCTGGTCCAAGCAGAACACCCAGAGCGCTAACAACAACAACTTCGGGTTCTACAAGCTGCACGGCCGCTTCTTCAACGTCAACTACCCGACCTCCAACAACTCCCGCCCGCCCGTGAACCAGCTTCTCGGCGTCAACGATTCCAACCAGGCGGTGGGGTTCTACAACGACTCCCAGGGCAACAGCCACGGGTACACGTACAACATCAACAACCACACCTTCCACCTGATCAGCGTTCCCAAGAACGTGAGCAGCAACACGGCCGCGGCGATCAACAACCACGGTGATATCGCCGGCTTCGTCACGGTCAACGGCAATACGGCCGCCTTCCTACGGACCTCGAAGGGGAAGTTCATCACAATCAGCAAGAAGGGCGCCTCGATGACCCAGGCGTTCGGCGTCAACAACAACGACGAAGTCGTGGGCGCGTATACCGTGGGCAGCGGTGACAACGCCAAGAGCTACGGGTTCACCTGGACGAGCACGCATGGCTTCACCACTGTCAACGACCCACACGGCATCGGGACGACGCTGGTCAACGGCGTCAACAACAAGGGCGACCTCGTTGGCTTCTACACCGACGGCGCGGGTAACGTCGACGGGATGCTGGCGACTCCCTCGCACTGAGTCCCGCCGCGCAGCACAGACGCATCTGATTGGGCCGTCGATTGGCGGCCCAATCACGCTTCTTGGGCGTCGAGGTGGGGAGAGCCGTCAGTCCGGAGCGATCAGTCTATCTCCACGTCGAAGTCCCACGAGACCGTCGGCCTGGGGCCCTGTGGCGCCCAGCTGGCCCTGCCGCCGCCGACGGGTAGCCCCGCTCGGAGCGTCAGCGTTACGGAGCGGCCCGCTGCGACCTGCGTGGGCAGCCTGGTGTCGTTGACGGCCGAAACCGAAGGCCGGTGAACCTGGCCCCGCTCGTCAACGATGGCGAACGCGGCCGCGCTGAGCGGGAGCGTTCCGGATCGCGCCGACAGCCTGACCGTGAACGTGCACGGGACCGAGGTCGGGGCAGGGCTCAGTCCTGACCTCGCCACGGCCGGCCCGACGACTGTCGCCAGTCCGCGCCCGCTCCCGAGCGCGACCGCGACCGTGTCACCCTGGATCGCGAGTTGAGGCTCCGCGGGGCTGGCCTGGACGATCCGGTCGATGTCGGGGGCGGCGAGCGACCGGATCCGGCGGCCGAGGGGATTATTGAATACGTCGCGTCCAAACGGGGCGAGGCCAGGCTGGGCGGCGTAGCCGAGGTGGCCGGCATGATCGAGGCCGCGGGAGAACCTCGCCACACCGAACAGGTCCTCCATCGTGCGGAGCCAGCTGTAATGGTTGTAGAAGCGCGTGCTGACCGTTCCAGGCTTGATGTACGGGCTGATCAGGACGCTGCCCGTGTCGCCGCCGCCGGTCGTCGGCGAGGTGGCGTTGAACAGAGGGTCGGTCGCCGGGGTACGCGGGCCCACCGTGATCCCTTTGACCGCGCCGGTCGTCAACAGCCTCCGCCCGCCGGAATCGACGAGGACAAACGAACCGGCGACAACGAAGCCTCCGGCCTGGTTCGGGGCCGTCGCCATCACCGGCGTGCTGGTGACCTTGCCGACGAAGGCGCCGGCCGGAATGCCGGTGCCGGTCACCGATCTGCCGGTGTCGGTTATGACGGCTGAGTTGTCGGAGATCGTCGAGCTGTCCATCGGCGCGGTCGCGCCGGCGTCGGTGCGAGAGCCTGGGACATGGCCGCCACCTCCGAGGAGGCATGTCCGCCTCGGCTGTGGCGGCACCGTCTGAGCGACGCAGATGCTCGGGCGGTCGACGAAGGCGTTGTCTCCGGGGCCGGGATACAGCTCCTGCCCCAGAGCGTCCTTGGCCAGTGGTGTATTGGGTCCCGTCGGCTCGAAGTGCACCGACCGGTCGAACAGGGTCTCGCCGGCCGAATCGTTGGCGATCGATGTGGCGGCGTCGGGAGCCACGCGCTTTGAATTGGCGAAGCTGTTGGCGGTGAAGGTGAAGGGCGGGAAGGCCTCGTCGAAGGTGATGTCGATGAGGCCGCCGTCGCGGTATGCGGGCGACCGTTCGATGGCCGGGACGATATGCCGGAGGAACAGGTCGGCGGCGTAGAGACCCCCGGTGTAGTTGCGCGGCTTCCTGGGCGTGTTGGGTCCCGTGAAGCCTCGCGAGAGGTTGTTGCCGTGACAGACCGCATCGTGTCCGTCGCTGCACATGTTCGGCGTGATCCAGCTGAACGCCGGCGTCGTCGCCTCCCGCCTCAGGTCGTGGAATAGGCCATGGCGCCGGCCGAACAGGCTGGCGATGTGCTGGTGGTTGCATTCGTCCGATTTCAGAATCGACTCGAACCATGGAAACGGGAAGTGCTTGGGCAGGTACTGGTTGGTCGCGTTCGCGACGCTGGGGTTGGGCTGCGTCTTGCTGCCCGTCGGTCCGGGGGAGCGAAATGGAGCACCGCACACCCGCACGCCGGCCGACGGGTTGGGTGCCCCCGCGCTGGGATAGCCGAGGTCCTGGGCGTAGCCCTTCCAGCTGACGTGGGCTGAATCGAGCTGGTTGAACAGCGTCTTCACGCTCTGGGGGTAGACGCAGCCGTTCGCGCCGGCCGCGGCGTTGGGGCCCTGTGCCGAGGTCATCTGGCCGTAATTGGGGTTGTGCCGCAGCGAACCCGATCGGTCGACATGGCCCGAGAAGTGGTCGTAGTAGGGGCAGTCCACCTGCGTGTCGGCCTGCGTGGCCTGGCCGCTCACGAGCGAGATGTAGTTATCGAAGCTGAAGTGGCCCGTTCCGAAGTAGTTCTTGAGCAAGACGCCCTGCGAGGGCAGCGTGCGCCACAGATACGTGTTCCGGTTCAGACCGGTGAAGGTGGCGTCGTAGGACTTGTTCTCGAGGATGATCAGCCACACGTGCTTGATCTTCCCGGGGCGGATGCCGAGACCGTCGTGGTGGCGGGCGAGTGCTGGCCGGGAGCGTGCGGCGGCGCTCGGCGCGGCCGCCACCGCTGCGGAAAACAGCGCCAGTGCTACTACGACCGTGAACCACCACGCCCGCGCGTCGCCGATCGAACGCCGGCCGGCGCTGCGATGCGCCGTCATGCCACCACCTGGTCCCCCCTCCATCGGCCGGAGCTTACACCGCAGGTCCGGCTCTCCGGGCTGGTCGTCGGGCGGATTGCTTGAGGCCGACGGCCACAGCACGGAGAATGGCGATGGCCACTGGTCTGGCCACGCCCAACAGGAGGGATCATCGATGACGCAGGCAACGCCTCTGCTGCCTCAAGACGCCGACAGCCACAAGAGGTTCCACTTCACGCGCGAGATGATGCGTGGGGACGTCTACCGGAAGTACGAGAAGGCGATGAACGCGATCTGGAATCCGCGTGACTTCGACTACTCGCAGGACGCCGCCGATTGGTCCACGCTCTCACACCAGCGGCGCGAGGCGCTGCTCGGCCTCACCGTCCGCTTCTTCGCCGGTGAGCAGGCCGTGGCCGAAAACCTCGTTCCGACGGTCGAGGCCGCGTGGGCACTCGACCGCTTCGACTGGCTGATGTACCTCAGCACGTTCCTCATGGAGGAGTGCAAACACGCCGAGTTCTTTGCCCAATGGCATGAGCAGGTCGCGGGAATCCTCGAACCCGACGAGGTGACGCCGTACTTCATGGAGCGTGCGGAGACCGTCGACCCCAGCGGTCGCTTCGAGCTCAAGGAGGTGCTCCACGAGGGCATTCCCAGATATGCCCGGGAGCTCACGGCCGCGGTTCAGACCAAGGATCGCGACCAGATCGAGCGCGCGTTCCTGCGCTTCCTGACTCTCTACAACGGGCATGTCGAGGGCGTGCTGACCATGCCGTCGTATGAGATCGTCATCGATACCTGCACTGCCTGGAACGCGCTCCCCGCGCTCAAGCAGGGCTACCGCCGGATCATGTCGGACGAGGGGCGCCACATCACGTTCGGCACCACCGTCGTGCGTGAGCTGCTCGCCGAGCACCCGGACTGGGAGCCCTTGGTACACGAGGTCTTCGACGAATTCCGCGGGACGATCGTCGGCCTGGTGGAGTATCAGAAGGCGGTTCCCGAGCTCGATCTGCAGAAGTACCAAGTCGGCAAGGTGAGGCATTACCGCAACCGATGCCGTGAAATGGGTGTGACCGCCGACGAAACGCTGATCGAGCAGATCCTCGACCCGTCGATCGACTTCGTCGTCGGCGTCACCGCCGGCTAAGGGAGCAAGGTGACGGGGATGAAGAAGCAATTCGTGTGCCTCGAAGCAGGCTGCGACAAGGTGATTGCGGCCGGCAGCGACACGGAGCTGGTCGAGGCGGTGCAGCAGCACGTCGCCGAAGCCCACGACAGCTTCGAACTCGAGGAGTTCATTCTGGCCGGCGCCACGGAAGTCGAATCGAACGGTGACGCGACCTAGGCTGGTCGTCCGCAGATGATCGCGCGGGGTTCTCATCCGATCCGGGTGATGCGCCCTGCGCCCGCTGGCGTCTACGGTCGCCCGTTGTGCATCTGGTAGCTGAGCGAGACACGAACTCACCGAAATCGATGAACGGCCCGCTGGAGCCGGCCAACGCTCATGTCTAGTACGAGCGACCCCCCGGAGATCACCGCCGACCAGGCGCAGGCGCTGATGGCGAGCAAGCCATTCGTCGCTTTGCTCGTGCTCGTGTCGGTCGTCGGCGTCGTCGTCTCCTTCGTGACGTGGGCTTTCCTGGAGCTGATCCACCAGGTCACCCAGGAGCTGTATACGCATCTCCCGAATGCGCTTGGGTACCACAATGGGCCGCCGGTCTGGTGGCCGCTCCCGGTCCTCGCAATCGCCGGAGTGGTCGTCGCGCTGGCGATCACACGCCTGCCGGGCAACGGAGGCCATATCCCCGCCGAGGGTCTAAGCGGCGGCAAGCCGGTGACCCCGGTACAGCTTCCCGGAGTCCTGCTCGCTGGCCTGGTTGGGATCAGCTTTGGGATCGTGATCGGGCCGGAGGGCCCGCTGCTTGCTCTCGGTCCGGCCTTGGCGGTGCTGATAGTCGGCCTGGTACGCCGGGACACGGCTCCTTCGGTGCTCCAGATCGTCGGGGCGGCCGGCGCGTTCGCCGCGGTTTCGTTCCTGTTCGTGTCACCCCTGATCGCCGCCGTGCTGATGATTGAGGTGACCGGGATCGGGGGGGCGAGGGCGCGGCTGGTGGTCGTGCCCGGACTGCTCGCCGCGGGAATCGGGTCGCTGCTGGCCATCGGGCTGGGGTCGTGGACCGGCTTGAACCGCAGCGCGATCGCGCTTGGCCCGATTCAGGACCTGCCGGCGTTTTCCCACCCCACGGTGGGTCAGTTCGGATGGACGATCGCGCTGGCCATCGTCATTGCCGTCGTCACCCATGTGATCATGCGCGGGGGGTTGGCCACGCTCAAGCTCGCCGGCCCGCGTCCGCTGATCGTGCTGCCCATCGTTGGGCTCTGTGTTGCCGGGCTGGCGATCGGCTTCTCTCAGGCCGAGAACCACAGCATCAACTGGGTCCTCTTCTCGGGGGAGAGCTCGCTGCCGAGCCTCGTCGCGCAGGCTGGCACGTGGTCATCGTTTGCGCTCGTGCTGCTGCTCGTGTGCAAGGGGATCGCGTACTCGATGTCGCTGGGCAGCTTCCGCGGAGGCCCGACCTTCCCGGCCATCTTTCTCGGAGCCGCCGGCGGGCTGCTGGCATCGCGGCTACCCGGGTTCGGGGTCACCCCGGCCATCGCAGTCGGGATGGGCGCGGCCACGGTGGCGGTCCTCAGGCTGCCGCTGTCGGCGGTCGTGCTGGCCACCGTGCTGACCTCGACCGCGGGCACCGGCCAGGAACCGCTGATCATCGTCGCCGTCGTGGTCGCCTACCTGGTCACGCTGCTGCTCACCAGGTCCGCGCCCGCGGCGCCACCTGCCCCGGACTCCGACGCCGCGGTGTCTCATCCGTCCGAAGGCGACCAACCGGCGCTTCCGGACACCCAGAAGCGCGCCGCCTGAGCGGGAGCGAGTCAGAGAGCCCGCCCGCGGTATGTCTAGCCTGTCGGCATGCCGCACAGACAGCAACGCACTCGAACCGTTGCCCGGCGCGGCGAGCTGATCGCACAGGTGGATCCGCGGCGTCGATCGGGGCGGCTGTTGCGCCAGGACGGCATGGACGCCTCTTACGTCGACCTCGCGGACGTCACGCATCTCGAGTTCGACTACATGCGCTGGTTGCGAATCGTGCTGCACGCCGCCGGCGCGCGGCGCGTCTTGCACGTCGGGGGCGGCGCCTGTGCGCTCGCACGGGCGCTCGCGGCGGAGGATCCCGACGGGCGCCAGGAGGTCTGCGAGGTGGACGGGGACGTCCTTGCTCTCGCTCGCGAGCATCTTGGACTGCACCGTGCGCCTGGCTTACGGGTCCGGCACGCCGAGGGCCGGGCCTACATCGCAGAACAGCCCGACAACAGCTGGGACGCGGTCGTGATCGACGCATTCCTCGGCGCGCGTGTCCCTGCACGGCTCATGACGGTCGAGGCGTTCACCGACGCTGCAAGAGTCGCTCCGCTGACGTTGATCAATGTCGTCGACAACCGCTCGGCACGCGACGTGCATGCCGCCGCATCCAGCTTGGCCATCGCCTATCCCCGGGTGTGGATGCTGGGCCAGAAGGCTGGGAATACGATCGTCGCCGGCTGCACGACAGCCCGCTCGCCCGACCTGTCCCGGATCGCGGCGCGCGCCGCTGCCGATCCGTCGCCAGGCCGACTCACCCCACCCGGACAGGTCGCACAGATCGTCGCCGCAACATCACCGCGGCGCGACGCCGGACGTTGACCTTTCCGCGAGCGTGATAATGGTGCGGTTGAAGGCGGCGGTCATCTATGAGAACGGTGGGCCCGAGGTCCTTCGCTACGAGGACGTCCCCGACCCCGGCTGCCCGGATGGCTGCGTGGTTCTCGACGCCGACGCGATCAGCATCGAGGGGGGAGACCTCCTCGCCCGTGCGGTGGGGGCGCTGGGCGCGGTGCCGCACATCGTCGGCTATCTGAGCGCCGGGACCGTGAGCGAGGTCGCCGCAGGCGTCGAGGGGCGTTCCGTTGGCGACCGGGTCGTCGCGTTGAACGTCGCCGGATCCCATGCTGCTCGGCGAGCGGTTCCCGCGATCATGACCTGGCCGATCCCTCCAGGCCTCGATGCCGCTCGGGCGGCGTGCGTGCCGGTCGCGTTCGGAACCGCGTACGAGTGCCTGTTCACGGCCGGGAACCTCGCCGAGGACCAGACCGTACTCATCCACGCCGGAGCCGGCGGCGTCGGAATGGCCGCGATTCAGCTCGCCAACCGGGCCGGCGCGACCGTGATCTCGACTGCCTCCAGTGACGACAAGCTCGAGCGACTGAAGCCGCTCGGGCTCGACCACGGGATCAACTACGCGACCGGCAGCTTTGTCGAGCGCACCAACGAACTGACCGACTCGCGCGGCGTGAATGTGGTCCTCGACTCGATCGGCGGCCAGAACCTCGTCGACAGCGTCGGCGTCCTGGCTTATCGGGGAACGCTCGTCAGCGTCGGCGTGGCCGCCCGAGCAGGTTCGATGATCGAAGCGCAATCGCTCTGGACGCGCAACAACGCGCTGCGTGGCGTCTACCTCGGCGGTGCGATCGTCTCCGAGTACGCGCGGATCCATCCGATGATCGGCGAGATGCTGGAGCGCGTCGCATCCGGCGAGCTCCACGTCGAGATCGATCGCTCGTTCGCACTCGGGCAAGCCGCTGCGGCGCACGAGTACGTCGAGAGCCGCAAAGCGTTCGGCCGTGTCGTCATGACGCCGTGACCACCGGCGACCCCGGCTATTGCCGCTCGAGCGATGGCCGCGGTCCGGGCGATCAGCCCCGCGACAGGGCGCGGCGATCGCGGGACACGCGCAGGTCGATTCGCAGACCCTTCCCAGGGATTGCCAGTACCGCGCCGACGCCGAGCGCCAGGGCACCCGCGCAGATCGCGAAGGCGAGCGCGAAGTCTCCGTCCAGTGAGCCGCGGCGGGCCAGGCATTCGGCGGCGATCGCAGCACCGAAGGCCCCGCCCAGGGTTCGCACCACGGTGTTCATCGCGGTGGCCACGCCAGTCTGACGCGGGCCGACGGCCACGACGATCAGGTTGGCCAGCGCACCCAGGCCGAACCCGAGGCCCAGGCCGAGCGCACCGGTGGCGACGACTAGCTGCCAGGCGTGGCGATGGGCGAGCGTCAGCGCGAGGTAGGCGCCGAGCATGAGAGTGACGCCGACCAGCAGCTGCACGCGCGAACCGATGCGGCGCGCGATGCGGCCGGTGAGCGGTCCCACGATCAGCTGCGGCGCGGCAGTGGGTAGCATGAACAGCCCGGCGGCCATGACGGAGCCGCCGAAGCCCACGCCAGTGGCGCGCGGGAGCTCGACGAGCGCGGGCACGAGCGCGATCGACGCGTACATGCCGACGCCGAGCAGGAACGCCGCGAGGTTCGTCGTCCAGACGCCGCGCATCGCCATCATCCGCATGTCGACGAGGGGGTCGCCGCTAGCCAGCTCGTGGCGGACCCACGCGACGACGAGCAGCGCGCCCGCGCCCAGCAGCCCCAGCGTGCGGCCCGAGCCCAGACCCCACGCGCTGACCTCGCTGACGGCCATCAGCAGAGCCGACAGACCGGCCACCATGAGCGCCGCGGACGCGAGATCGACGGGAGCGGGCGTGCGGACCGGCGAGCGCGGCACCCATCTCACAACGGCGCCTCCGACGGGTACCAGCAGCGCCAGCGGCAGCCAGAACAGCCAGCGCCAGCCCAGCACGGCGATGATCGGGCCGGCGATCACCAGCCCGAGTCCGGCGCCGATGCCCAGCAGCGAGGAGACGAGGCCGATCGCGCCGGCCACGCGTTCGCCCTCGAGCTCGTCGCGCAGCACGCCGAAGGCGAGCGGGAAGACGGCCCCGCCGGCGCCCTGAGCCGCGCGACCGGCGAGCATCACCGGCAGCGAGGGCGCCAGCGCGCACGCGAGCGTGCCTAGGCCGAGCGCGGTCACGACGACACGCAGCATGCGGTCCTTGCCCTGGATGTCGCCCATCCGGCCGAGCACCGGAGTCAGTACGGCGGTGGCCATCAGGTTCACAGTGAGGATCCAGGTGCCGCTCGAAGGACCTGCGCGTAGCGCGCGGTCGATGTCGGGCAGGGCGGGGACGACGGCGGCCTGCAAGACGGCGAAGACCGCGCCCGCCAGCGCGAGCACGGCCACGACCAGATCACGACGACGGTCGTTCATCACAACCTCCATGGACGAGGAACTGAGCACGCGTTGAACGGTAAGCTCCCTAGCTAAGACGGTGAATGCTTCAAACGCGCAAATAGATGTCCAATCGTCTCACCGGGGTCTCGATCTGATCGGTGATGCCGTGGCGGCTATGCGCACCGGCCGGCCCCAGGTCGCCCGGGCTCTGCTCCACGCCCCGTGGGGGCTGCGCTTCCCGGCCGCCGGAGCAATCGGAGTGCAGGTCATCCTCAAGGGCAGCGCCTGGCTGACGGGCCCGGGCGGGGGCGATCCGATCGCACTGGGCGCCGGAGACATCGCGCTCATCCGCCGCCACGCCCCGCACGCGCTCGCCGACGATCCGGCGACGCCGCTATCGGACGCCGACTACGCGGCCCACGTGGCCGCCGAACACTGGCCCGCCGACGGCAGCGCGATGGATCCCGCGACCGGCGGTACGGTGATGATGGGCGGCACCTACGACCTCGCCGGCGCCCGCGCGCATCCGCTGTTCGCTGACCTGCCCGACGTCGTGCACCTCCCCGCCCGTGTCGGCGTCGCCTCCGAGCTGCGTGTTGTCGTCGATCTGCTCGGCGCCGAGTTGGACCGCGATCTGCCGGGCACGAGCGCCGCCACCCCGGCGCTGCTCGACCTGCTGCTGCTCTACGCCCTGCGCGCCTGGTTCGAGGCGCCGCAGGCCCCGAGCGGCTGGGCCCGGGCCAGCCGCGACCCCGAGTTGAGCGTCGCCCTGCGGCTCATCCACGATCATCCGCAGCACCCGTGGACCGTCGCCGAACTGGCCGCCCGCTGCAACCTGTCACGGGCCGCCTTCGCCCGGCGCTTCACCGAGCTCACTGGGCAGCCGCCGCTCACCCACCTCAGGTGGTGGCGGATGACCCTCGCCGCACGGCTGCTGCGCGCCGGCGATTCCTCGCTGAGCGCGATCGCCGAGCGGGTCGGCTACGGCAGCGAGTACGCGTTCTCCAAGGCATTTCGGCGCGAGCTAGGCGTGGCGCCGTCGCGCTACCGAGCCGAGGCGCAGCCGGAATGATTGGCGGGGTCGAGCTGGCTCCTCAGGACGAAAGCCGATCATCAGCAGACCGGCGCGCCGTGAGGTGATGCTCTCTCGGGGTGAAGCGGCGGTCAGCTGGAGGTGGCGCTTCCGCCGCACGCCTTGAACTCGCCGGCTCCCCGGGTTGCCACGTCAGCGGTGGCGCGAGCTACCTCGGCCTCTACTGCGAAGCTGTCAAGCAGGTCGCGATCGAGCGACTCGCGGATGGCGTGCCGATCGGCGCGGAGCGTTTCCTGTGGGAAGCCCGCCAGGAGCTCCGCCACCTCGAGGGAGCGCTCGACATGCCGGCCATTCGCCACGACCTCGTTGACCAATCCCAACCGGTGTGCTTCTGGCGCGTCGATCTCCCGTCCCGTCATCGCCAACTCAAGCGCGTTGGAAACCCCGATCGTGGCTGCCAGGCGCTTGGTCCCGCCATCCATGATCGGCACCCCCCACTTGCGATCGGGAAACCCGAACCGCGCGTCCTCGGTCGCGATCCGCAAATCGCACCACAAGGCGAGCACCAGCCCACCGGCCACGCACCAACGACGATCCTGCCCACCCCCCAAGCAGAACGCGGGCCGTAGCGTCGCCTCTCCAAGGCAGTTCCCACTGGCCTAGAGTCGCTCCGTCCCACCACGCGAAGAGAGGAGCCGTTGTGGCAGTTGGCATCCGCATCAAGTTGCCTGGAGTCACTCAGGAACAATTCGATGCAGCACACGATCACATCAATCCAGACCGATCCATTCCGCTCGGGATGCTGTACCACGCGTCGGGCCCCATCGATGGCGGTTGGGGGGTCATCGACTTCTGGGAGTCGCGAGCAGACTTCGATGCTTTTGCGATCCGGATTCAGGAAGGCATAGCCGCCGCCGGCATTGAGATGCAGGGACCGCCGGACATCAAAGAGTTCCCGGTCCACGAGACCATCCCGTAGCGAACAGCGCAGCACAACGGGCGGGGCCTCCGACTGCGAGGCCCTGCCCCACGGCGCGTCGCATCGAGGGGCAGTGTCCAGCGATGATCTGGCGTCCGAGACCCGAGGGCTAGGGGAGTCCTCGGGCTATCGGGTCAGCAGGGTGTCTAGCCAGTTGTAAGCGGCATCCCAGAAGATCGTCGGTGCCATGCCTTCGCAGTGCCCCTCGGCCCCCTCGGCCTTAGTGAAGAGGCGAAATTCCTTCGGGCAGGTCAGGTGGTCATACAGCACTTTGCCCTGGCCGGTGGACACGACGTCGGTCTCGTTGTCGGTGACGAACGTCGGGCATGTGATCCGGGTGACCGTCTCGGCGTTGGTGTAGCGGAGCATCTCCTCGCAGTACGCGCGGACGGTCCGTACGCCGTGCGTGGTCATCCGCGGCTCGAGGAGCGCTTTCATCCCGGGCTGCTCGAGCAGCCGTTGGAACTGCTCATCGGCGGCGGGGTCGTGTACGCGGTCCTTCACGGGCCCGAGCCGATTGAGCAGCGCAGGGCCGATGTCAAACTGGCCCGGATCGACGATCATCGCCACGAGGCGATTCTCCCCCGAGGCGCCGCGAGGGGCGATCACTCCGCCAAAGGAGCGACCGACGAGCACGATGCGTTGTGCGTCGACTTCGGGCTCGGCCGCCACGACGTCGAACATCTCGGGCACGACGTTTTCCCAGTCCGGGCGCATCGGCACCCGCTGGTCGTACAGCATCCCTCCCTGACCGGGACCGTCGATCGCGGCGAAGGCGTACCCGCGATCGAGCGCCGCCGGTACGGCGGCGTACAACTCCTCGGCGGTTCCGTCGTAGCCGCCGATGTGCAGGATCGTCGGATAAGGGCCGGCGCCAGGCGGACTGAACAGGTAGCCCGACATCGCGCCGGTCAACACGCGGCCTGGGCGCTCGGATAATTCGAGCGCGGACCGGAAGGCGGTTACGCTCGACGCGAAGGCGCTGCGCAGCTTGTCTGCATCGAGATCCTCGCGGTGAAAGAAGAATGCCTGGCGGAAGTATTCGGCAGCGCGCAGATACACGTTGTGGGCGCTGACCCTATGGCCGGCCTTGCGGGCCTCGTCGCCTCGCGCAACGAGACCACCCGCAAAATCAGACCACGCGTCATACCAGCTATCCCGATCGCCCGGAGTGATCTGCTCGGCGATGGCCAGGCACTCCCCGACATTGGCCATGCCGGCGTCGGCCTTCGCCACGCTGCGCTGCAGCTGGCCGTCGAAAGCCTCATCATCGAAGCAGAGCCTCACCAAGACCTCCAAGACGCATCGCCGATCGGGTCCCCCGCACACTAACGTCCGCCGCAGGCAGGCAGACGACCAGGACCGCTCCTGCGGGCTACCACGGGCACTGTCCGTCATCGATCGAAGCGGCTTCGCGGTGCTCGGTCCTAGTTGAGCGCGCGGCGAGGCCCTCGGCGTTGACTCGACCAAGAGCGCTCTGTGATGATCGCCGCGGGCTAGGGAGGCGCGCGCAGCCAAAGGAGGGTCCATGAAGTACTACGTCAGCCCAACACCGGGTCCCATGCCGCCGACACCTGAGCAGTTTGACGCGTCCACGAGCTGGATCGAAGGCAAGATCGACGATGGCACGTTTGATTGCGTCTTCGGGTTCCTTGAGGGCGGCGGTTTCTCTGTCGTCAACGCCAGTTCGCACCGCGAGGTACTCGACCTGATGGCGGACTATCCGCTGTTTGGGCTGGTCACCTGGGACGTGCGCCCGCTGCTGGAGTTCAAGGAGGGAATCGAGACGATGCGAGCGAAGCTCGCGGAGGCCCAAGCCGCAATGGGCGGCCGCTAAAGCTCGACAGTCTGGCAACGCCGTAGGCTCCCCGAGCGCTGTCTGTTCAGGGCCGCTCGCCGTCCCAGTAGTCGAGGTCCGGGCTGCGCCGGATCACGTGGTCGAGCGACTCGTCATGCCGGCCCCAGACGCCGATCTTGTCGCTGTCGGGATATTCGATGATGCCGAACTCGTGCTTGTTGGAGAAAAGGGTGACGCGGGCGGCGTTGTCGCTCGCGTTGTGGACCCGGTGCGCTCCATCCGGACCCACCAGGAAGCAGACGACATCGCCCGGCTCCAGCGTCTGTTCGCCGTTGGGCGTCCGAACCGTAGGCGTTCCGGAAACCACGACCAGCCACTCCTCATCGCCCCAGTGGAAGTGATAGGGGCAAATCGCCTGCCCCGGTGACAGGTCATACACGGTCATCGCGAGGCGAGACGCTCCGAACCTTGGCGCGAGTTGAGCGGATTGCGCACGGAATCCGGGCGGATCACTCTCGTCGCCGATTGTCTCGTCGCGGAAGAGGTTGAACGTATCCATGGAGGAAGTATCGGCGAACTCCTGCCGAGGCGGCCGTCGAACCTCCGGCCAAGCCGCCTGTTGCGAGTAGAGCCGCTACGGCAGGCTATTCGTCCATGGCCCCGGGCAGGACTCGAACCTGCGCGCGACGGATTACGAGTGCGCTCGCGATCCCCAGTGTCTTCAGGCCCGCCAGTGCAGGTGAAATGCGCTCCGATGCGCTGTGAAGATGCTCGGGCCAAGCGGTCGGAGATTCCTCGGCGATGGCGTCTACTCCTTCAGGGTCGTTGGACGATCGACCGATATCTAGCCGGGCCGGACTGACCCCGAAGCGTGCCGACCAGGGAAGAGGTGCTTCCAGGGCGAAGTATTTCCAAGCCGCCTGTCGCGTCGTTGATACTGCGGTAGCAATCTGGCGAGTGGAGGCGAAGATGGTTGATCACGTACGTAGAAACGTCATCGCCTATCTGGCGCTGTTCGTAGCCTTGGGGGGCACGTCATACGCGGCGGTATCGTTGCCGCGGAACAGCGTGGGGACCAAGCAACTGAAGGATGGCGCGGTGACCGGCCCGAAGGTAAAGGCAAAATCCCTTACCGCTGGTGATTTTGCAGCGGGAACGCTGCTGGTCGGACGCAAAGGGGACACCGGTCATAGAGGGACCACAGGGCCGGCGGGGCTCTCGGCCTCGGTCGTCCATGATGATCTGCTAGCCGGGACGGCCTCGGGCACGCTGTCCTCAGCGATCCCGCTCAAGCAGGTCACGATCGACATGTCGAGTGCGGGCAAGCTTGTCGTGATCGACCCTGAGGTCGAGAGTGTCAGCTTCAACAATCCCACCTCATCGACGATCAACTACTCAGGCGTCAGCCTGTATTTGGACGGGAAACCGGTTACTAATGCTCGAGTCCCATGCACGAGCTGCTCGGTCCCGCCCTCCGCGACATCCTCGGCCGGACCAATCCGACTGCCCGATCTGTCGATTCCCAGCGTCTCCGCGGGGTCACACACGTTAACGCTCGCGTTGATCGGCAACTCGACGAACCACGCAACGACTTCATCCGCGCGACTCGTGGTGCTCGCTACCGGATGAATGGCGAGCTCGGCCAGCTCGTTGCGGCTCGCCGCTAGACCTGCTGGTTCGCCTTCTCCGACGATCCGTCCAATCGGGTATGACCATCAACCAGCCGGCGACGGCCCCACACTCATCGCAGGTCGGGGGTCTGACGATGTCTCCTCGCTCGAGCGCGGCGGCCACCGCGTTGTGCGCGCGTCTCCTCCACCAGCGCTTCGCTGCCGCTTGCTGGTCGCATACATCGCGTTCTCCACCCGCGAGTCTACGGCTGAGCACGAGCGGTCACAGCAACGCTCCGCTGAGACGCTGGGTGGGTCGACGCCGCCCTACCAGGGGGCCGTTTGGTACCGATCAGATACCCGTGGCCAGCGCTAGGCGCGGTCAGTGCTAACCAAAACTAACGCATTTACAGGTAGTTCTGCGATGGCCCGGGCAGGACTCGAACCTGCGCGCGACGGATTATGAGTCCGCTGCTCTGACCAACTGAGCTACCGGGCCGTTGGGGGCGACGCTACCACTCGGAATGGCCGGTGCCGAGGTCGGATCGCCGGCGGGTCAGGCTCGGTTCGGTGGTGCGCGGGTCCTCTCCCTCAGGTACCCTGCAGGGGCGATGCTCGTCCTCGCCAATCAGGCCACGAATCAGACGATCGCGTTGCTCATAACGTTCGTCGGCATCGGCGTGTTGGTGAACGTCCTGGTGATCTACATCATCGCCCAGGTGCTGGCCGAGCGGCGCGAGAATCAGGAGCGCCAGCAGCGTCTGAACCGCTAGCTGTTGCCGGCGGGCGGCCCGGGCGCCGTGGTCTGACCCCGATGTAGCACCGCCATCACCTGGTCGTGTTCGAGGGCGAGCTCGCGGTCGAACTCGATCCCCGTGGCCAGCTGGGCAAGCGTGTGTCTGTGGCGGGCGTTCCAGATCAGGAGGTCGCCATCGGCGAGATCGATGTTCCACTGGTGGAGCTCCTCGTAGTCGGCCTTCAGGCCTTCGTTTCGCCAGTGGCGAAGGATCACGAGGCCACCGGGGCGGGCGAGGAGGAGCATGTTGCGCACCACGCGCGCGGGATCGGCGCAGTGGTCGATCGAGTTGCGCGCGTAGACGACGTCGAAGCGTGCCGCCCCGAACCGGGCCAGGATGTCCTCACCGCGGCATGGCAGGACTCGGACCGGGGGCTCAACGCCGTGGCGGGCGAGCAGCCGGTTGTATTCGTCGGCTAGCGGGTCGACGGCGACCAGCTCGAGCTTGCGGCCGGCCAGCGCGCTGCCCAGCGATGACGCGGGGCCGGCGCCCACATCGAGAATCGACACACGCGGCGAGCTGAGCTGCGGTAGCCGCTCGATGATCAGGGGCTCGTTGATCTGGGCGCCCGACGTGAAGCGATGGTGGTAGTCCTCGGGCCAGTCCGCGCCATCGGTGCGGATCACGTTGTCCCAGAAGGCCACCTCGCCGGGAAGGCCGCGTCGCCAGAGCACCGAGCAGGGCGCCAGTCGGCGGATTGCTCGTCGCGCCGCCCTCATCGCCTGCTCACGGGCGGCGAGGCTAGCACCGAACCCCAGGTTGTCGACCGGGCCGTGGGAGCCGGGCTGGGCAGAAGTTGCAGGACTGATTGAGCGCCTCTGAAGGAACGGTGGCCCGCGGCGTCGAATCAGACGCTGCCCATGAAGCCAGCACCGATCACGACCGCCACCGCCGAGAAGCCCCACGGCCACCAAGCTCTGTCCACCTACATCCGCGCGCGCTTCGACGAGTTCTCGCGCTCGCAGAAGGACGTCGCCCAGTACATCGTCGACCATCTCGACGAGGCGGCCTTCCAGACGGCCGAGGAGCTGGCCCGTCGCGCCAGCACATCATCGAGCACCGTCGTCCGCTTCTCCCAGGCCCTCGGGTTCGAGGGCTTTCCGGAGCTCCAGCAGGCCGCGCGGGACGAGTACCGCCGGCGCCCGCCGGGGATGAACGGCTCGGTCGGCGCCGCCACACCGCTGTTCTCGCTCGACCACACCGAATTCGAAGCCGCCCTGGCGGCCGACCACGTCAACGTCGAGGACACCGCCCACAAGCTGTCGCGCTCGGATGTCGAATCGGCGATCGACGCGATCGTCTCGGCCGAGAAGGTGCTGATCGCCGGCACCGATCAGATGGCGTTCTTCGCCAGCTATCTGCGCCACCTCCTGATGCTGCTCGACCTTCGCGCCGAGATCGTCGCCAGCCCGAGTCAGGAGGCACTCGGGCGTCTCAGCCGGATCGACGAGCAGACGCTCGTCATCGGTCTCTCGGCCGGCCGCCCCCACCCGCTGATCACTCGCACGATGAAGCTGGCGCGCCACCGCAAGGCCCCGACGCTGGCCATTACCGACGCCACCCTGTCGGAGGTGGCCAAGATCGCCCGGATCCGTCTCTATTACTCCTCGAACACGCCGGCATTCGTCCGCTCCCACACGGCGTTGCTGTCGCTGATCCAAGCCCTCGCGTATGGCGTTTACGCCCGCGATGCACAGCAATACGACGTCCGCATCAAGGCCTTCCGTCTGAAATAGCGGCCCATGCCGCTCGTCCACCACGAGCAGTGCTTCGGGTGCGGGCGGACAAACCTGTTCGGGCTGCTGCTCGAGGCCGAGCCCGCCGCGGACGGCCGCCTCGCCGCCCGCTGCTTCATCAAACAGGATCACCAGGGCGCCGAGGCAGGTTCGGCTCACGAGGGCATCGTCGCCGCCGCGCTCAGCGAGGCGATGGCGCTGGCCTGCGGGATCGACGCACGGGCGAGCAGAATCGAAATCCAGCTCACTGGCAGCGCTCCCGTGGGCGCGTTCCTGGACATCGAAGCGCACGGCCGACCCGTGGGTCGGGGGACGGTCACCGCCACGGCGCGAGCGAGCGCGGCGGGCCGACCGGTCGCCAGCTCGACGGGCACCTACCGACGCGGTTACCGGCCCGCCTCAGGCGGGTACGCATCGCGGTAGGCATGCCGCAGAGCCTGACGCGACAGATTCTCCAGGCGCACCTCGTCGAAGGCGAGTTGAGCCCGGGCCAGCCGATTTCGATCAACTTCGACCAGGTGCTGCTCCAGGACGCCACCGGCACGATGGCCCTGATGCAGTTCGAGGAGCTCGGCGAGCCTCGCATCAAGGTCAGGCGCGCCGTCCAGTACGTCGACCACAACGTCGTCCAGCTGGATTTCAAGAACCCCGACGACCATCGCATGCTCTACGCGCTGGCCCGCAAGCACGGCCTGCATTTCTCGCGGCCAGGCAACGGGATCAGCCACTACATCCACATGGAGCGCTTCGGCCGGCCCGGCGAGACGCTGATCGGCGCCGATTCCCACACCACCCAGGCCGGCTGTCTGGGGATGGTGGCCATCGGGGCCGGCGGACTCGACGTGGCCGTCGTGCTCGGCGGATACCCGTACGAGATCGCCTGCCCGGAGATCGTCGAGGTGTTTCTCGACGGCTCACTCCAGCGCCCGTGGGTGCAGGCCAAGGACATCATCCTCGAGCTGCTTCGGCGCTTGAGCGCCAGTGGGGGCAAGAACAAGGTGTTCGAGTTCACCGGGCCCGGCACGGCCGACCTCAGCCTCCCCGAACGCGCGACGATCGCCAATATGATCGCCGAGCTTGGCGGTACCTCAGGGGTGTTCGGACCCGACGAGGAAACCCGTCGGTGGCTGCAGCGCCAGGATCGCGAGGAGGACTTCGAAGATCTCCGGCCTGAGGACGGAGCCGCGTATGACGATCGAATCGAAATCGCTCTCGATCAGCTTGGCCCGCTGGTGGCCAAGCCACACAATCCTGACAACGTGGTGGCGGTGGAGGAGGTTGCCGGGACGCCGATCGGCCAGGTTTGCATCGGGTCATCGGTCAACTC
Organism: uncultured Solirubrobacterales bacterium; assembly: GCA_963796885.1. Classification (GTDB taxonomy): domain Bacteria; phylum Actinomycetota; class Thermoleophilia; order Solirubrobacterales; family Solirubrobacteraceae; genus Palsa-465. Next base: position 197,831 of record CAWCNP010000006.1, on the reverse strand, counting down.
GGGGTACAACGACCTGGCGCTGTGTGGCGCTGTCCTCGCCGATCGCGGCGGCCAGATCGTCCACCCCGAGCTGAGCGCCACGGCGACGCCGGGGTCCCGCCAGATCCTGGCGGCGATTGCCGAGTCCGGCGTCTACCGCCAACTGTCCAGTGGCGGCGTGAGGATGCTCGAGCCGGTGTGCGGTCCCTGCGTCGGCATGGGGCAAGCGCCGCCGTCTGATGCCAATTCGCTGCGCACGTTCAACCGGAACTTCCCGGGCCGCTCGGGAACGCCCGAGGATTCGGTGTACCTGTGCTCGCCGGCCGTCGCCGCGGTGTCGCTGTTGACCGGCCGGATCGAGGACCCGCGCGAGTACGGCGAGCCGCCCGAGCTGCTGCCAATGCCCGAGCTGGCCCCTTACGTCGAGGACGTCCACATCATCGCGCCCGCCGATCCCCGTGAGGCCGAGCGGATCGACGTTCCACGGGGACCGAACATCAAGCGCCCGCCCGAGCACAGGCCGCTCGGCGACCAGCTCGAGGCGCGGATCGCCACCGTCCAGCCGGACGACATCTCGACCGGCGATCTTGCGCCCGATGGCGTTGAGGTGATGGCGTACCGCTCCAACGTCCCGGCCATCGCCGAGTTCACGCTCCGGCACCGCGATCCTAAGTTTCGCCAGCGGCTGAAGGAGTGGGGCAGCGGTTTCATTGTCGCCGGCCACAACTACGGCCAAGGCTCGTCGCGTGAACACGCCGCCCTGGCCCCGCTGCACCTCGGCGTCAAGGCGGTGATCGCCAAGTCGTTCGCTCGCATCCACCGCCGCAACCTGATCGCGCAGGGCATCGCGGCGCTGACGTTCGCCGACGAGCGCGACTACGACAGGGCCGAGGTGGGCCAGACGTGGACGCTTCCCAAGCTGCGCGGGGAGCTCGAGCAAGGTGCGGACACGATCACCGCCACGATCGACGACGCCGATGAGCTCGCGCTCTCCCACGACCTCTCCGAGCACGAACGCGAGATCCTCCTCGCCGGCGGGCTGTTGTCCTACCTGCGCGAGCGCGACGGCGCCAGGCCGTAACGGGTGGGTTTCATAGTCATCTACCGGGGCGCCACGAACAGCGCCTGCGTGGCCCGGCCGACGCGCCCGCGCTGGTCATAGAGGATGCTCTCGGCCGTCCCGATTCCCTCGCTGGCGATCAGCGTCTGCGCCTCCAGCGCGACCCACTCGCCGACCGGCGGGCGTTCGACGTACAGGGTCAGATCGGGATTGATGAACACGTACTCCTCCCACGGCAGCACGCTGCTGATGCCGTTGCCGAAATCGCCGGCTGCGGCCAGGAGCTGAAGCGGTGAAGTTGGCTCACCGGCCAGCAGAGGCCTCCGGAGGCGAAACCAGGCCGTCGACGGTGCCTCGCCGTAGAAGGCGCCGTCGACGAAGCGGATCTCGATCGCATCCGGTGCGAACATCGGCCGGTAGGGTGCGACGTAGTCGTTCTCGTGACCGCGTTCGGGTGGCGCGGGTGGGGGAGATGTCCGTGTGCGAGGCACGACGGCGTCGGCGGCCCGCACCTGGAGCGCCCGCGCCCGCATGACCTCGGAGCCGTCCGCAGCGGCGAGCGATGCCTCCAGCAGCTGCACGCGTTTGCCTCCGCGGACCACGCGCGACGCGACGAGCAACTCACCCAGCGGCACCGGGCGGAGGAACTCGTAGGTCACGCGGGCGATGATCAACCCGTCGGGAGCGGGCAGGTTCTCGAACTCCCGCATCAGCAGAGCGGCCGGGGCTCCACCGTGCTGTGCGTTCGGATCCCAGGGCCCGCGCGCGAACTCGGTAGCGACAAACCGTCCGTTTGACGCCTTGAATATCGACTCCGTGTACATCGCAGCACAAGCTATCGCCAGGCTAAACTCCACGGCGATGAGTGAGCACAACGGAACCGCGCGCGACGAGGCGACCTTCACCGTCAAGGCTGGTCTGGCGGAGATGCTGAAGGGCGGCGTGATCATGGACGTGGTCACGCCCGAACAGGCGAAGATCGCCGAGGACGCCGGGGCAGCGGCGGTCATGGCGCTGGAGCGTGTCCCTGCCGACATCCGCCGCGACGGCGGCGTGGCCCGCATGAGCGATCCCGCGATGATCCATGGGATCAAGGAGGCGGTGACGATCCCGGTGATGGCCAAGGCGCGGATCGGTCACTTCGTCGAGGCCCAGGTGCTGGAAGCGCTCGAGGTCGATTACATCGATGAATCCGAGGTGCTGACCCCGGCCGATGAGGCCAATCACATCGACAAGTGGGCGTTCAAGATCCCGTTCGTGTGCGGGGCGACGAACCTCGGGGAGGCGCTGCGGCGCATCGGCGAAGGGGCCGCGATGATCCGCTCCAAGGGCGAGGCGGGCACGGGCGACATCGTCGAGGCCGTGCGACACCTCCGGATCATCGGCGGAGAGATCCGGCGGTTGACGATGCTCGACGATGCCGAGCTGGCCACTGCCGCCAAGGAGCTCGGCGCACCCCTGCACCTGGTTCGCCGAGTGGCCGCCGACGGACGCCTGCCGGTCGTGCTGTTCTGCGCCGGCGGCATCGCGACACCCGCCGACGCCGCACTCGTGATGCAACTCGGCGCCGAGGGTGTGTTCGTGGGCTCGGGCATCTTCAAGTCCGAGGATCCGGACCGTCGCGCCCGGGCGATCGTCGAGGCGACGACCCACTACCAGGACCCGGCGCGCATCGCGGCCGCTTCGACGGGGCTCGGTCAGCCGATGGTCAGCCTCGAGAGCTCCAAGCTCGAGACCGAGCAGCTCCTCTCGCCGCGCGGCTGGTAGCCGGCGTGGCACAGCTCGTCGGCATCCTTGCCCTGCAAGGCGACTTCGAAGCGCACGCCAAGATCATCCGCAGCCTCGGCGCCGCGGCGCGTGAGGTCCGCGTTCCCGCCGATCTCGAGGGGCTGGATGCATTGATCATCCCGGGCGGCGAGTCGACGGTGATGACGCTCGGCATCGAGCGCGAGGGCCTGGGCGAGCCGCTGCGCGCCCTGGTGCAAGCGGGAACGCCGGTGCTCGGCACGTGCGCGGGGATGATCATGCTCGACCGCGACCACCTCGGGGTGCTCGACGTCCGCGCCGAACGCAACGCCTTCGGTCGGCAACTCCGGTCCTTTGAGGCCAACGTGGACGTCGAGAGCATCGCCGGCGGGCCAATCCACGCGGTGTTCATTCGTGCTCCCTGGATCGCCGAGCACGGCGACCGGGTCGAGGTGCTGGCCACGGTCGATGACCACCCCGTCGCGGTCAGGCAGGGCAACGTGATCGCCGTGTCGTTTCACCCCGAGATCTCCGGCGAAACGCGGCTACACGAACTGCTGCTGGGGCTGAACGGGCGCGACTAGGCCCCGATGCGTTCGCGCTCGGAGTAGGCGCGAAACTCGTGCTCGAATAGCGCCCAGTCGAAGGTGGGCACGCCGTCGGGCTCGGGCGGGGGCTGCTCGTCGACGGGCTCCTCGCCGTCGGGCGGATCCTCCGAGTCGGTCCCGCGAGACAGCCAGGCAGCCAGCGCGCAGACAACGATGCCGGCCGCGTACATGAAGGCGGCAAGCATCGAATGGTGCGTGATCGAGGCCAGGCCGCCGACCCCGTAGAGACACAGCGCCGAGACCACCAGCCGGCGCAACTCAGACCCTGGCACGGCCCGCTTGGGCGCCCGCGCCCACAGGCTGACCAATATGGCGATCGCGAGCGCGACCGCTAACACCACCCTCCACGCGTCTGACGGCGACAGCACCATGACCCTACGACTCGATAATCGACCTCCACGGCACCGAAATCAAGCCCTGCGGCAAAGTCTAGACAACCAGTCCGTGGCGCATCGTGTTCTCGGTGACCGCTCGCGGCTCCACGAACTGGAGCAGGTAGTCGGGGCCGCCGGCCTTGGTCCCGGTGCCGGACAGGCGATTGCCGCCGAATGGCTGGCGGCCGACCATCGCCCCGGTTATGCCTCGGTTTACGTACAGATTGCCGACCGGGGTGTGCTGGCGAACGAAGTGAACCGTCGATGGATCACGCGCGAACACCCCGCCGGTGAGGGCGAAGCGAAGGTTCTCGACGATCTCGCAGGCCTGCTCGACGTCGCGGACGCGCTCGATGGCCAGCACCGGGCCGAAGATCTCCTCCTCCAGCACCGGTGAGCCGGGCTGAAGGTCGACGGCGACGGTTGGCGCGCAGAACCAGCCGTGGTCGGGCACCGTCTCGGCCGCGGCGACGATCGTCCCCTGCTGCCGCGCCAGAGCGGCGTAACGGTTCACGCGTTCCTGGGCCGAGCGCTCGATCACCGGCGGTACCTCGGTCGCCAGCTCGCTGGCCTGGCCGACCTCGAGGACGCGGACCGCACCACCCACCCGCTCGATCAGCTGATCCGAGATGGCATCGTGAACGAGAACCCGAGCCGCGGCCGAGCACTTCTGTCCGGCGTAGACGAAGGCCGAGGAGACGATGCCCGGCACCGCCTCGTCCAGGTCGGCGTCGGCATCGACGATCACGCAGTTCTTGCCGCCCAGCTCGGCGATCACGCGCTTTATGTGCCGCTGATCGGGTCCGGTATCCGCGGCCGCCCGCACGATCTCCAACCCGACCTGAAGCGAGCCTGTGAAGGCGATCGTGTGGACGCTGGGATGGCTGACCAGCGCGGCTCCCACATCGCCTTCGCCCGGAAGCAGGGAGATCGCATCCGGTGCGACGCCGCCGGCTCGCAGGGCCTGGATCAGCCGCAGCGCGCAGCCGGGGGACTGTTCGGCCGGCTTGAGCACCGCGGCATTCCCGGTGGCCAGCGCCGCCGCGGTCATCCCGCAGGGAATGGCAAGGGGAAAGTTCCATGGCGAGATCACCGCTGTGATCCCACGGGGCACGTAGCGCAGCTCGTTGCGTTCACCGGAGACCTGAATCACCGGGCGGCCCTTCTCGAGCTCAATCGCCCCGCGCGCGTAGTACTCGAGGAAGTCGATCGCCTCGCAGACATCGGCATCGGCCTCGGGCCAGGGCTTCGCGCATTCGCGGACCTGGAGCGCGGCCAGTTGCAGGCGCCGCTCCCGCATCCAGGCGGCGGCGCGCGTCAGAGCGACAGCCCGGTCACTGGCGGGAACCTCGCGCCAGGTCCGAAAACCCCTGGCGGCGGCCTCGAGCGCCGCACTGATGTCGGCCTGGGACGCGGCCTGGGCTCGGGCGACGAGCCGTTCGGGGTTACCGGGATCCGTCGAAGCGATCGTGGCACCGGAGCCAGCGCGCGAGTCGGTGCCGATCATCACCGGAACCTCGAGCGGCAGCGCCTCGTCGAGATGCTCGAGAGCGTCCGCCAGCTGGGCCCGGACCGAGCCGCGGCGAAGCTCCAGCACCGGCTCGTTGGCGAACGGGGGTAGGACGAACGGGACCACCGCTCCACAGCTTGGCACGCCCGGGCCCTCTGGCCCCGGGGGCACTCAGAGGCCGCGGAGGCTTGCGACGTGGAAGAAGGTGCGCACCAGGATCTTGATGTCGCTCCACAGCGACCAGTTCGCGGCGTACAGATAGTCGGTCTTGACCATCTCGCTGAGCGGCGGGCGTGAGGGCCCGAGCACCTGCCACGGTCCGGTCATGCCAGGCGCGGGCTGGAGGCGGTCGCGGTGGCGACCTTCGACGAGTCGGTCCTCGTCGGCGATCAGCGGCCGGGGTCCGACCAGGCTCATCTCACCGCGCACGACGTTGAGCAGTTGCGGGAGCTCGTCGATCGAGCTGCGGCGCAGCAGGCGGCCGACACGCGTCACTCGCGGGTCGGCGGTGAGCTTGAACAGGCCGGCGGTCTCGTTGCGCGATTGCAGGGCGGCACGCTGTGCCTCCGCGCCGTCCACCATGCTGCGGAACTTGATCATCTGGAACGTGCGGCCATCGCGCCCCACCCGCCATTGCTTGAAGAACACCGGTCCGTGAGTGTCGAGCTTGATCGCCGCGGCGACGAGAAGCCCGATGGGAGCGAGGATCAGCAGGCCGAGGGTCGCGCCGGCGAGGTCGACGGTGCGCTTGACCGCCCGGGAGGAGCGCGTGAGTCCCGGACGGCGCACGCCCAGCACCGTGACGCCACCGACGGTGTCGAACTCGACCGCCGATCCGACAACCTCGAGCAGGCGCGGCAGGATCGAGACGTTGACGCCAAGCGCGGTCGTCCGTCTGACCGCCTCGAGCATCATCTCGTTGTCCGCGCTGGTGGGAATCAGAAACACCCGGTCGCCGACGAGAGCATGGCCAGCGCTCCGGCCGCCGCGCCAGGTGGCCGACGGCGAGCAGGCGGCGAAAGACCGCGTCCCGGCGCGAGGGCAGCTGTGCCGCCGACACCTCGCTTGGGCTGCCAGCGGTGCCATGAGTGCGCGACGCCGGGTCGCGAGTTGCCGCGTCGCGAACGTGGGATGAGGGTGGAGGGGCGAGCGGCCCGCTGAAGCCAGTGCGCGATTTTCCATTATTTTGATCGCTGGATCGGGCACGCGCCCGGCAAACGGCAACCGTCGCGGGCTGATTCAAACGACGAAGCCGGGCTCGAGGCGACGGCGGTAGGCCTACGGCGCCGCCAGCAAGACGTCGAGCGACGTCCCGCTGGCGCGCTCGTGCAGGAACGACTCGTTAGTGGTGTTGTCAAGTCCAATCAATAGGGGATGGCCCGACACCCCTTGAAACATCCGCCACATCCGCCACATCCGCCACATCCCAGTATCTACGGGGCGTTTTGTGGCGGACCGGCCGCGTGTGGCGCCACATAAAGGGGACACAGCGCTAGCCCAAACTGGGGGTAACCATGCCAAGCAAATCAACACAAGCACTCGCGACCCGGGTTCCCAACGACCTGGCCAACGAACTACGTCGCCAGGCCCTCTATCGCGGCGCAACGCTCAGCTCGATCATCGCCGAACGCCTACGCCAAGCCGTCGAGGACGAACACCGTCATCGACTCGAAGCAGTCGGTGAGGCGCAACGATGAACGACGACGAGCAGATAGCAATCGTCGGCGATGCCGCTCAACAGCTTGCGGCGCTACTCCGAGAGCGTCACCGGCTCCAGCTCAGTCTGCGCATCGAGCCTGACGCTGAGGTACGTGAGGAGATCGGCTTGCTTGACGATCAGATCAGGGCATGTCAGCGGGTGCTGTCGCAATGACTCAGTCGCTCGCAAAAATCATCGACGGCGATCGTGCCGTCGGCTGGGTCAGCAGGGCGCTCACGGAACTATTAGCGGACGAGCGCGACATGAACCGGCTTCGGTCGAAGAGCCGCCGCCCCAAGCGGCGCGATCGTCCCACCGGGATCCACTCAAGCGAGGAAGCGTTGAGCCGATGACCGTCCTAAGCTCTGTCGACCGGGACGACCTGGACGACGCGCTCGGCTATTGCGTAAGCATTTGGCGCTGCCCTAAATGCAATGAGTGGACGATCGTTCACGAGCCCGACGGCAGCGGGCTAATGATCGCTTGCGACTGTGATCCGCTCGGCGCGATCGGCGCGCTCGTCCAGGCGACAGACATTGCTGTACAGGCCGACCTTGATCAGGACCGCGCGGCCAGGGAAGCGGCCACGCCACCCTGGAAGCGTGCGCTGGTCGACGCGCTCGGCAGGCTCCTAAACCTGGTCGACCCGATCGGCCCGCGATGAGCCTGCCACGCAGTTGTCACGTATGCGGAGGTGTTCATCGTTCAGGGCAACCGTGCCCGACCGCACGCGCGAACTGGGAAGCGAAGCGCGGCAGCAGCGCACAACGCTACGGCCGTGGCTGGTCGGCGATCAGCCGGCGTGTCCTCAAGCGTGACGACCACATCTGCCAACTGCAGTTGCCAGGTTGCACGACCAAGGCGACAACCGTCGACCACATCACACCCAGGTCAGCCGGCGGCACGAACGACCCGGACAATCTCCAGTCGAGCTGCCCGAACTGCAACTCGACCAAGGGCGCGAGGCTCGTGACATGAACGCGTCAACACTCACCGGGGGGCAGAACCCCTATCCCACCCCGTACCACGGGCTATCAAGACGGCCAGCCTTCCGGACACCAAAGCGGTCCGTCAATGCACCTAAAAGGGGTGTGTACCTCGAATCTTCGATGAGCCTCGCGGCTGACCCGCTCATAGTCTCCAAGCGTTGTGTACGGGCTGGGGACTCTCGCTACGCGTGCGGGATCGAGGGTTTTTGATGGCCGGTCCGTTGCCGAAGCCGGCTGCGCAGCGTCGTCGTCGGAACCGTTCGAGCACTGTCGCGACCCTCCGGGCGGTCAAACCGGTCGTGATTCCGGCGTTGCCGGTGGAGGGTGCCCATCCGGCGACTGTTTCGTTCTGGTCGGAGTTGTGGGAGTCGCCGATCACGCCGGAGTTGACGAGCGTTGACGTTCATGGACTGGTGATGCTTGCGCAGTTGGTCGAGGACTTCCACCGGGCTGAGAATCCGTCCTCGAGGGTCAAGTTGTCGCAGGAGATCCGGCTTCGTGGTGCCGAGTTTGGGCTGTCTCCGATCAGCCGCCGGCGGCTGCAGTGGGAGATCTCGAGGGTGGCTGAGGCTGAGGACAGGCGTGTTCAGCGTGCAAAGCGGGCCGACAAGCGTCCAGATCCTCGCCTTTCGGAGGCTTCGTGATGCCACGCAAGGTCAAGAACGCTCTGAATCCGACGCTCGGGCCGGTCGTGTGTGACTGGATCGAGGAATATCTCGTCCACGGGCCTGGGGATGTGCAGGGCCAGCCGGTCGACCTCGATGACGAGTTCCGCCGGTTCATCTACTGCGCCTATGAGGTGTTTCCGCGCGATCATCCGCTCGCCGGTCGCCGCGTGTACCGCAGGGCGTTTCTCTCGAGGCCGAAGGGTCGCGCGAAGTCGGAGTTGGGCGGCATGTTGTGCTGTGCGGAGCTGCTCGCACCCGTCCGTTTTGATGGTTGGGATGCTGGCGGGGAGCCTGTCGGTCGGCCGGTCACGTCGCCGGAGGTTCTGTGTGTTGCCACGGAGGAGGATCAGGCCGGTAACACGTTCGATAACTGCGTGCTCATGCTGTCTAACGGGGAGGCCGGCGACGCCTATCCGGTTGATGTTGGCCTGACGCGGATCTTTCTCGACGGTGGCGGTGTGATTGAACCGATCACCGCGGTCGCGACCTCCAAGGATGGCGGCAAGAGCACGTTCATCGTCGCTGACGAGACGCACCTCTGGACTGACCCGCGGCTGAAGCGTCTGCACGCGGTTCTCACGCGCAACATCACGAAGCGCAAGGCCGCGAACGGCTGGCTGTTGGAGACGAGCACGATGTACGCGCCGGGGGACGAGAGCGTGGCCGAGGAGACGCACAAGGCGGCTGACACTCCCGGTTTTCTGTTCGATCACAAGTCGGCGCCGGCTGACATTGACATCACCGACGACGATCAGCTCCGCGCAGCCCTGGAATGGCTCTACGGACCGGCGGCCGAGTGGACGAACATCGACGGGATCATCGCCGAGTTCCGCGACCCGACGAAGCGAGAGAGCGATTCCAGGCGCTATTGGCTGAACCAGCCGGTCGAGACGGACGAGCATTGGCTACCCGCGGGCGCCTGGGAGGCGTGTGCGGACCCGGAGCGGGAGATCGCCGAGGGCGAGAACGTGGTACTGGGCTTCGACGGCAGCTATAACCGCGACAGCACCGCTCTTGTTGCCTGCACTGCCGGCCCGCAGCCGCATGTCGAGTTCGTGGCCTGCTGGGAGCGCGACCGCGACGACCCGCACGACTGGCTGGTCCCCGCGACCGAGGTTCTGGAGGCGATCCGCGCCGCGTGCGCGCTGTGGAGAGTGAAAGAGATCGCGTGCGACCCGTACCTGTGGCGCAGCGACCTCGAGGCGCTTGCCGACGAGGGTTCGCCGGTCGCCGAGTTCAAACAGTCGGGGCCGGCGATGATCGCCGCTTCGCAGCGGGTGTTCGAGCTGGTGATGAGCGGCCAGATCACCCATGACGGAGATCCGGACATCGCTCGTCACGTCGCGAACACGGTGACGAAGACCGACGCGCGCGGGACGCGCATCACGAAGGCAACGAAGAGAAGTGACCGTCGTATCGATCTCGCGGTGGCGATGGCAATGGCGGTTGATCGCGCCGCGACCTATAAGGCGCGTAAACGACCGGTCGAGGCGACGGAGGTCCCGGCATGAAACGCACTAACGAGAAGATCACCGACACGATCAAGTCGGGCAAGAAGCCGCGCCGCATCCGGCCGCGGATCATCCCGCTTGCCACGGTCGGCTTGACCGAGGAGGAGCGTGCGGCGCACGACCGGGAGTGGGCTTTGCGGATGGGCCGCGCGCGGCTGGATTCGTTGGGCTATCGGACCGATGACTATGGATTTTTGCAAGGGAGGGACGGCTAATGCTAGACGGACAAATTGTGACCGAGGTCGTCCCGTGGCGGGACTTCGAGAGTGATCTCTTTAGTCACTGTCATGACCGGCTCGCAGAGATCGGCGAGCGACTGTCGGATTGGGAGTGGAAGCAGGCGTACCACCTTTTCGCTGATGTTCTGCGCGCCGGTCATGAGCCTGGCGTGATGGTTTTGCTGGGCTGCGCCCTGGCTGTAATCGACAAACGTAACGAGGATTCAGATGAGTGAGAACGATCACAGCATCGAGTCACGCCGCGAGCGTGCCGAGGCGTTGAAGGGCACGCGCGAGAGCCGTAGTTTCGGCGCCAAGTTTGAGCTTCGCGAGGATCGGGACGCCGGGACTGTCACGGTGGTCGGATGGGCGAGCGTTACCAACCATGACTATGAGGTTGGCTCGTACACGGAGCGAATCGCACCTGGGGCTTTCAAGCGGACACTCAGCAATGACCCGCCCCCGGCGGTTGTGCTGCTTGCTCAGCACGAGGGGTTGCCGTTGGCGTCTACCCGCGGTGGTTCTCTGTCCTTGATCGAGGATCAGCGCGGTTTGCGCTTCGAGGCGCTTATGGATGGATCTGACCCCGACGTAGATCGCGTCACGAGGAAGGTTCGTCGGGGTGACATGACGGGCGCGTCCTTCGCGTTCAAGGTCACAGACGACCAGTGGGACGACACGCGAGGGTTCAGACTCATCAGGAGCGTCGAATTGCATGGTGGCGACGTGTCGATTTGCAGTATGGGTGCGAATGACCTAGCGTCGGTTGCCGTTCGGTCGGCGGCTGCTGAGGCTGCTCGTCAGCCCATTCCGGATTTCACCACTGGGGCGGTGGCGCGTCTGCGGGCGTTGGGTGTCGACATTGATGCTTATCGTCGTGCTGGGGGTGTGATCGTCAAGCCGACTCGGGATCTGCTCGAGGATGATCCAATGGACCGTTACAAGCGCCGCCTGGCCGAATTGCGCCGCGGCGCCTAACTAAAGGAGAGACACAAATGGCTACACCATCGAAAGCTCTTGAGCAGCGCGTGGCGCAGCTTGAGCAAGCGATCCGCGAACTGGCGCTCTTGGTTGGCGGGGTTCGTGGAGGGCACTCCCATGCGGTGTGCGAGATCGCCGACCGGCCGGAGACGAGAGACCAATCCGACACTTTGGAGTACAGAAACTGATGAGCGACACGACGAACACGATCGCGCCGGATGACCTCGCGGCGCTGGTCGAAAAGGTCAAGCGCCTCGAGGAGGCCGAAGGTCAGCGTGACCGTGAGCGCACCGCGGCGGAGAAGCGGCTTGAGCCACAGCAGCCGAAGAAGCCCACGGGCTTCGCCAAAATTCAACAGCATGCTCAGGATCAGTTGCGGAGTTTGCGCGAACGTGCTGCGGACGAGGCTGAGCGTGAATACCAGGAGCAGCTAGCGAAGAGCGCCGGCAAGCGCCAGCGCCTCGAGCGCGAACTCGAGAAGGTTGCTGTCGAACGCCGCGAGGAGGACGAACGGCACCGTCTGGCGCTCGAGCCGCTGAACGAGAAAACCAATGAGCTGCGCAAGGAGCATGATTCGCTTTACAAGGCGCCTGTCAGCATTGATGAGGTTCTCGCTCGGCCCGAATATGCTGAGGAGCGCGAGCGGATCAACCGCGAGTTTGTGAGTGAGTCGCTGCCGGTCGGGATCCCCGGCCTAACGATCGAGAGTGTCCTCGCGGCGCGCCAGCGGATGGCAGGTGTCCGCGTATGACCACTGAACAGCCCGTGGAACCTGAAGGCGAAATTTGGATTTTCCTTGACGGGGAACTGGGTACCGGCGCCAGACGGATGGGAACCACCTCCCGGCGTCCGTCGCGATGGAGGAGCTGCTATGTGCCGCAACGGTGGCCGGCCGAGCGTCTGCTCGGGGTGATGACCCACTGCTCGGACATCATGCGCGGCGATCTGTGCGACGAGCTCGACGTGGAAGGCCTTAGAACGTACGCCGCGGCCGCGCAGCAGCTATTGCGTGAGCGCCGCGACGCCAAGCGGGCGCTTGTCCTTCGCGCTTCCTGTTCGGAGTGACGACGGGGGACGGTAGGCGTTTGTCTTTCACCGTTCCCGCGTTGTTGGGAGCGATGGGCCTGTAGTCAGCTAACGCTGGCGTGAGCGAGGCGAGGCGAGGCATGGCTTGGCAAGGCTTGGCAAGGCGTGGCTACGCACGGCTGGGCGTGGCTGGGCGCCCGGGTCGCGGCCAAGCGTGTCTCCAGGGAGCTGGCCGCGCCCGGGCAACTCCGTCCGTCTACAAGGTTCGACCGGTTACGCCCTCGGCATGAGCTGCCACGGATCAAGGTCGACAGTCCACCGAGGTTCGGGCCACTGCTCGCGCACCCACTCAAAGAAGTTCACGCCGGCATCCAGGTTCACGGTTTGATGCTCGCGGCCGAGCACGATCCATGGGCGGTTGGGTCGTGCTCGGTGAGCGTGAAGCTGATCTCGCGCATCGAACGTATGTTCGCATGATCGTCAAGCACGTTGAGCGCTGCTGCCGGTAGCCCTTAGCGGCGGCGCCGCTTTAGGTCGCGCACGAACACGTCTTGGTTGTCGTTCGTGTCGCCGGGCACCAGGTTCGACGCGTACGAGTCGAAGGCGACGTAGCGCCCGTCGGCGCTGATCGCCTGGTCGCCGCTGTCGAGGTTGCCCTGGGTGCCGTTGCCGGCCACGCTGACCCGCCGGGTAGTGCCCGACCGGCGGTCACGCACGAACACGTCCGAGGCGCCGTTCGTGTCGCCGGGCACCAGGTTCGACGCGTCCGACAAGAACGCGACGTAGCGCCCGTCGGCGCTGATCGCCGAGCCATAGCTGCTGTGGTTGCCCTGGGCGCCGTTGCCAGCCACGCTGACCCGCCGGGTAGTGCCTGAGCGCAGGTCGCGCACGAACACGTCACCGGTGTGGTTCGTGTCGCCGGGCACGAGGTTCGACGCGACCGACGCGAAGGTCACGTAGCGCCCATCGGCACTGATCGCCGGGGCATGGCTGCCGTGGTTGGCCTGAGTGCCGTCGCCGGCCACGCTGACCCGTCGGGTAGTGCCTGAGCGCAGGTCGCGCACGAACACGTCGGTGCGGTCGTTCGTGTCGCCGGGCACGAGGTTCGACGAGCCCGACGCGAAGGCCACGTACCGCCCGTTGGCGCTGATCGCCGGACTACCGCTGTAAGCGGCGCTGCCGTCGTTGCCCTGGGTGCCATTGCTGGCCACGCTGACCCGCTCGATGAGCGCACCAACCGCCACCTGCGGCACCACCACAAACCCCGCCACCGCGATCGGAGGGCCTTGGTTTGTGCCTACAGGTCTTTAGGTGATGTTCTCGGGTTTCCGGTACGGTCGCGGCACGTACAGAGGCTGGTGGACGAGCTAGAAGTTATTGGACCGGGGTGATGCGGATGTCTCGTGTGGTGGTTGGGTTGGGGGCGTGATGCGACGGATGATCGTGGTGTTCACGCTATCGAGCGATGGTCGCCCATCGCGGGCTTGCTCGAATCGGGTGAATCCCTACATTCACCGCATCGTGCGCGTCGCGTCCGCTGTTGAGATGATCGAACACCAGCAGTCTCGGGCTCGACGCAGCCGGGCCCCGTCGGGATGGGCGCGGTTCGCTGCTGCTTGTAGCCCGATCCTGGCGTCTGCCGTAGGAAACCTAAGAACGCTGCTTTGCTCAGACAGGGGAAGCGAAGTGCGGCGCCAGGGGTCTAGGGCGCCGCCGCTGTTAGCGGTGCATCCCCCAGGGCGGCCGGTCGTCGGCGCTTTCACGCGCGATGACACTCCCTCGGCCGGGATCACGGCCGCGGTTCAGAAACCTGTGCGTCCGGTCGGCCTAAGCCCAATTACCTACGAGACGGTCCAAGTCGCGCTGCCGTGCGTGAAGGTGCTCGGCCCGCCCGGCGCGTTCTTGTTGATCACATACGCGCACAGCGCCCTGGTTCCCTTGTGGGCGGCGGTGAACCCGTAGGTGTGCTTGAAGCTGCCGTGGGCTGCGAACTGTGTGGGCTTCAGTTGCGGGTACAGCCTGTCCTCGCTCGCGAAGCTGCTGTAGCAGTGGATCGGCTTTCCGTTCGCATAGCCCCCCTGGAACGCCGCCACGGTGTTTGCCTTGCTGGTGTGCAGCCACTTTCGGCTCGCCGTCTGTCCGGAGACCTTCACGGTGTAGCTGGAACCGAACGTGACGCTGCTCGGCCCCTTCACGGAGATCTTGGATCCGTACGCGCCAGCCAGCGCGCTAACGGCCGTGATCAGCACTGCCACGACCGCGACTCCGAACGATCGCAGCCCCATCCCGAACGTGCTCCGCATGATTTCCACCCCTAGACTTGCAAGTCAATACTGAGTCGATCATACCTCCCACGTGCATTAGCGGCAATGCAGTCCGCTCAGGACGAGACCCGGGGGCTCGTCCGTCGGGACGACAATCAGCACTGTGCCTGCAAGACGACGACGAGTCGTGCACATCGAGGATGCGCTCTCCCGGCAGCTCTGCCGCTCCGGGCCAGATGCATCAGCAGGGCGCCAGTGTTGACCCACCAATTGTGCCCGGGCACAACCGATCGATCGGCGCTCATGGGTTCTTCGCGTGGAACAGAGCTGGCTCCGCTTCCGCAACGCAACGAATGCAACAGCCAGCCGGCGCTGGCCTCACAGCTCCTAAGATCGAAACGGAGCAGTCTCGCTGGCGACGGGCGCAGCCGCGACGCAATATCGCTGGTCGCGGGCGAGCTGTAGGGTCCCCTCGAACGCGAACGAGGAGCGAGCTGCAATGTACGTACGGGTTGTGAGATTCACCGACGTGAGCGCCGAGCAGGTCGAATCAGTGCTCGCCCGGATCAAGGAGTCCGATGGGCCGCCTGCCGACGTGCCGACAACGGGCCTCAAGATGATGTTCGATGACGCACAGAGAACGGCTGTGGTTCTCCAGTACTTCGCGACGGCGGACGCCATGCGCGAGGGCGCAGAGAGATTCGATGCGATGGACTCCTCTGAGACGCCTGGCACCCGCGCCTCCGTCTACATGTGCGAGATGAAGCTCTAGCTCGAGGCTCCCTGACGGCACCCGGCCGTCGGGCGGACGCTGTCCGCTTCGGGCGACGAGCGGCAAGGCCTGTGGAGGCGGGCGTTCTAGCGTCGGTTAGCGTTGGGGTAGGAAGCGTCCCGACCGGACTCGGGTAGGCACGGGACGCTTTCGAGGCTCTACCCGGCCGACAGCCGTACTACTCAACTCCGAGCTGCCACGATCGAGGTCAACCGACCACCGCGGCTCCGGCCAGTTCTCGCGCACCCAGGCAAAGAAGCTCGCACCGTCCTGAAGGCTCACGGTCTGATGTTCGCGGCCGAGGACGATCCACGGGCGGTCGAGGTCGTGCTCGGTGATCGTCAAGCCGTATGCGGGTATCGAACGTATGTTCGCACATCGGCTCTGCAGTCCGACGTCCCATTGTCCTATAGAGGAGGTGGGGCCCGAGCTGGGGCGAATCCTTCCCGGGCCCCGTGACTAACGCTACGCGATGGCCCCGTCAGACATGTCTCGCGTGCGTTGACTCCCGCCGCCGGTAGGCGTAGGGTGCTCCTCGTTCTATAAGCGGGGCCCGCGACGGTATCAACGCCCGGGCCCCATGGCACCGAAGGACTGAGCTTCGATGCAGTGGGCACGCTATCGCGAACTCTCGCCGTACCGTAAGGCTCCACGGCGTGCTCGAGGCTCCCTTCGTTGCCACAACACAGGAGGAAGCCAACATGGCCACCATCACGATCGAAGCCCCGGACTGCTGCGCGGATGCGCTCACACGCATCGACGGTTTAGGGCTCGACCCTTACAGCGTCGAGGTCCTGATCCGCGAGGCGCTATGGCAGATGCGGGACGAGCTCGAGGAGATCGCTGACGCCAGTGAGTTTTCGCCGGCCCGGTTGCGAGAGTACGCGCGGAAGGTCGCGGTAATCGCTGACGCAGCCGCGTCCTGAACTGTCGACCGTGGGGGCGGCCTTCGAGCCGCCCCTAACTTCCCCGCTACGTGCGGGAGGGTGCGCGATGCCCCCTCGATATCACTGGCTATGTTGGCGGCGAAAGGAACCCCCGTTTACGACACCGTCACGCTCGGCTCCGGGGTTTCCATGATGTACGCGACGCGGTCGGCCCCAACATAAACGGGCTTTCCTCGTCGCGTGAACTGCGCGAACCGCTCAACCTTGGACAGCGTTTCGGCTACCTGTTGCGGCTCCTCGTCAACAGCGACTTTGAGGCTGTCAGTGAAGATGATCGTCGTATTGGCCATGCGCGGAGACTATCGAGCCACCCGGCCACCTAAAGGGGACAACCGACTCCTGCAAACTGGGGGGTGGTCCGTGATTGCCCGTCCCGGAACTGCGTGTGAGTGCCCAGTCCCCAAACCCCGGGGGCTGGGCATTCGCATTCGTAGCTTCCGTCCTTGACGGGACCTAGACTCGGCCGACGAGAGCAGTTCGACAACCAGAAGAGATAAAGGGACGGGCATCCCGGTGGAAACATCAGCATCCGCGACCGACGCGGAAGGAACCGAGCTTGACCTCGAGGCGTTCCGCGCCTACATGGCGGCCGAGGAACCCGCCGTCGCCAAAGCCGACGACGAAACCGCGGCACGGCTGGCCCTCGCTAACGAACACCTCGCCCGTATGCGCGAGATACTGTCTGCCGAGGCATCCGGGGCCAGCACGGACGAGCAGCGGGAGATTGTCAACCTAGTCCAGACCTTGTTGGACATGATGGTGGACGCGCACGGCGGCGTTGATGACGACGTACGCCGAGAGGCACACGAGCTCGTCCGCTCGGTTGAAGACGGGCTCGCACGTAGGTCGCATTGGCGGAAGATCTCTCGTCGCGGCGTCTCTCCTGCCAGCACCTCAACGCCCTCCAGGCGACCGCCGCAGGGATGCCGATCCCGCGAGAGGCGCGATGGTTCACGGCGACGGTCAGTTCGAGCCGGCCCGGACGACGATCCCGACCCAGCCGGGCCGGGGTCGCGCGTCTGCGCGGCCCCGGGCTGTGAGAACGAGATCCCGCCGTTCGCTGAGAACGGCAAGCCAACCCGGGCCGACAAGCGAACCTGCTCCCCGGGCTGCAAGAAGGCACTACAGCGCGTCGGCGACCCGCCGACCGGTGCCCGCAGGCGAAAGCTCGACCGTTTGGCGGAGAAGCATCTCCGTGAGAGGGTCAGGTACTTCACCGCCGCCATCGAGAAGGTCAGGCTTGGGATGGCTCTGGGGGCGGTCGATGATGTTGTAGGCAACCGTCTGATCCAAAAGCTCCAGCAGCAGCTGCCCGAGCATTTCCTCAAGCACTGCAAGAAGCACGGGACCTATGACGGCGAGGATCCCGACGGATGCCCCGACTGCTTCGGGTTGCCCGACGCGATCATGCGGAGCAACGGGACGCTGGCCCACAATGGCCGGTTGCCGGTCGTCCCACGGTGGCGGGGTGAGCTGACCAACACAAGCATCCGTTCTCTGTGCGGACCGGTGCTGTATTTCGTCCCCACGCCCGAACAGCTTGCCGAGAGCCGGATAAGCCTCGCCTTCGTACGACAGAAACAGCCCGAGCAAGAGGCGACTCGGTTGGCGCGCACCAGATTGGCGGTGGCGGCATGAACATCCCATCGAAGGCGTATTGCGAAACCTGTTCTGGCTACGTCGACGTCGAGCTAGATCACGAGGACTTGAGCGAGGACACCGCCGAGGGATTCGCAACCGAATCCAACATCGAGCGGTACCTGGTTTGTAAGTCCTGCGAAAAGTCGATCCCGTGGCCCTGCAACTGTCAGAGCCCCGTCCTCGAGTGCGACCCCCAGTACGTTGATGGCTACTGCTCGGAGTGCGGGGATGTGGTTCCGTGGTCTGTCTGGCTCGCGCACGAAGCGGAGCGGGAAGACCGTGTCCATGTACACGTAGATCCGGAACAACCGGCCGAGCAGCCCTTTGACGGTTCCGTCCTCGACTACTTCCGCAGCCACGCGATCGACGCTGCCGTGGCCACCACGGTCGGCGTCCGCCAGGAGGGCGACTCGATCGTCTTCCCGTACGTCGCCGAGGATGGCTCCAGGTTCGAGCGCAGGCGAAGCTTGAATGGCGGCCCGAAGGTCCGCCAGCCCAAGGGCGCGCCACTAACGCTCTGGCAGCCGCGGCCGGCCACGAATGATCAAACGATCGCCCTGGTGTGCGAGGGCGAGAGCGATGCGGTCGCGGCGCTCAGCGCGTTACGGGTCGCACCGTTTGACGACCTGCGCGAACTGCCCGTCTATGCAATTCCTGGGACCGGGATGCCGGCTGAGCGGGCCGTGGACGCGCTGACCCAAACCGGAATCACACAAGCGTGGCTCGCCTTCGATGCGGACGACGCTGGACGCCGGTACTTCGACAAGATCGCGCCCCTCCTGTTGTCGAGAGGCATCAAGGTGTTCTGCGTATTCCTGCCCGAAGGCCAGGATCTCGCGGACCTCCTGGCAACGGTTCCGGCGCGGGAGCGCGGCGAATGGATCGCCGATGCGCTTCTGGAGGCCTCAGCGGTTGACGACGAGTTCTCCGCCGGTGGGATCCTTACCGCGATCGAGACCTACATCCGCAGGTACGTCGTGCTGCCAGGCGAACACGAGGCCGCTGCGCTCGCCCTGTTTGTCGCCCATACCCACGCGCTCGAGGCGGCGCACGCCACGCCGTACCTGATCGTGCTCTCGCCCGAGAAGAGATCGGGCAAGACGCTGCTGCTCGAGGTTCTAGAACTACTCGTCGCACGGCCTTGGCGGATCGTCAGCACGTCGGAGAGCGCGATGTTCCGCAAGATTTCGCAGGACAGGCCGACGTTGCTGCTGGACGAGATTGACGCGATCTTCGGCTCGAACTCGGATCGGACCGAGCCGCTGCGAGCGATCCTGAACGCCGGCAACCGCCCGGGAAGCGCGGTCGCCAGGTGCGTGGGTGAAGGTGCCAAGCAGATGGTGGTCGACTTCGAGGTCTACGGCCCGAAGCTGCTCGCGGGGATTGACACCGGCCGGCTGCCGGACACGATCCGTGATCGCGGCGTCGAGATTCGGATGCAACGCAAGACGGCCATCGAGGCGGTCGAGCGTTTCAGGCGTCGGCGAGCTGTGCCAATCGCGGACGATCTCCGAAAGCAGGTCGCAGATTGGGCCGAGCGTGACGTCGGAGGACTCCGGGATGCGGAGCCGGAACTTCCCGCTGAGTTGAACGATCGGGCGGCCGAGGCGTGGGAGCCGTTGTTCGCCATCGCCGACCTAGCCGGCGATGAGTGGCCGACACGAGCTCGAGCCGCGGCCCTTGCGCTGGCGGAGGGCGCGTCGGTAGAAGAGGTCAGTCACGGAACGCGTGCCCTTGCCAAGCTGGCGATGCTTCTTCGCGACCGTTCGGTCATCTCGACTCAGGACGCGATCGATGCCCTGAACGCCGACGAGGAACTGCCGTTTGGTGGCTGGCGTGATGGGCGAGGGCTTGACGCCAGGGTCCTCGCGCGACTGCTCAAGCCGTACGGGCTACGACCCCGGACGGTTCGGCTGCCTGATGGCACGACGCCGAAGGGCTACCACAGGGATGAAGCGGCCGAGGAGGCGTTCGCACGCTATCTCGTGGCGCCACAAACCACCGATCCGCCGCAAAAAAACCCCCATGAAATGGGCGTTGTGGCGGATGTGGCGGATGTGGCGGACTTTTCCCAAGGGGAGCTAGAGGCCGTCGCATGACCGGCGAACAACGTCAAGCTGTGGAGCGCGCTCTGGCGCGGATCCTCAACCGTCGACACCCCGGAACATCATGGGCGCCCGCGCACGGAGGCAGCGACACCGCTCCGGGAGCCGTCGTTCTCCAACTCGCCAGCCCAGACCAGCTCGACGCGATCCGCCAGCGGCGTGCGAGTGCTACTCGCGCGGCGTAGGACAACCGCGTCAATCCCCGCTCGGAGTAGTTCGCGCCGTTCGGCGACATCCAGTGTCGTCCATAGGTCGTCGCTGACGGACAGCGTGGCGGAGGTGGCCTGCCGGACCGCGTCATCGAACGCGCGCTCGGCGGTGGTCACGGCTCGCTTCCTTGCGATCAGACCAGCGCGGTAGTCCTCCTCGCCGATCACATCACGGAGATCGACATCGTCGCGCCACGTCCCGTACTCGGTCCTGGCCCGCTCTAAGGCCCTCTCCGTGTCTGCGATGACAGGATCGGAGGAACTGGCACCCTGGACGCTCACGCTCCCATAGCGGGCCAGAAACTCGTCGCTGACGACCTCCTCAACAGCATCGGCCGGCGCGGTTGTCGGAGATGGGCACCGCATCTCGGCGTGGTGGCGGTTGCAGTTGTATCGACGCTGTCCACGTCCGTTGCTGCTGGCGCCCATCACGTAGCCGCAGCCCGCACATCGCACGAGACCAGCTAGGAGACTTCCGCCGTTCTTCACGGTCCTAGCGCGTTCCTGCTGGACCGCCTCCCACTCCTGGCGGCTGACGATCGCCTCATGCGCGTCCGATTGGGCGTACTCGCCTCGGTGGGCTTCGCCCATGTATGCGCGGACGCGGAGCAGCGCTCGCACGGACTGACGCGTCCAACGGCCGCCGCGAGGCGACGGAACGCCATCGGCGTTCAGGTGTTCGGCGATGGCCGCGATCCCGGTGCCCTGCAGACGCTCGACGAAGATCCGTCGGACGACCGCAGCCTGTTCGGGTTCGGCGACGAGCCGTGATCCCCGCGAACCTCCCTTTGCATGGGGCTTGCCCTTGCCGTCGCCGCGCCTGTAGCCATACGGAACCGTCACGTGAACACCACGCTCCACAGCGTTCTTGACGCTCACATCCCACATCTCGGAGATGCGGTCGCGGTAGAACTTCGCCACCAGCAACATCATCCCGAGCGTGAACCGACCGGCTGAGGTGTTCGCATCGAAACGCTCACGGGCCGAGACGAACGTCTTACCGTCCCTCGTCCACCGTTCGATCATCTCGAGCGCTTCCATGTTCCTGGCCCACCGATCAAGGTAGGCGCAGACGATCCCGTCGGCCTGCCCGTTCTCCACCATCCCGATCGCCTGCTGAACCCCGGGCCGGTCCATCGAACCGCCGGACTCATCGAGGTCGGAGAACTCGGCCACGATACGCGCATCGGGAGTCAGCGCGATGATCGACTCGATTGCGCGACGCTGCTCGTCCGGGCTCTGGAATGACTCGCCCTCACGGTCACCAACTCGGCTGACCCGGATGTACGCCACGAGATCCATCTGCGCTCCGTTCGGTTGGGCTACGGAGGCGCAAGCAAGGTGTGTAACGACTCGCCCGCGCTCATGCGCATTGTAAACGACTCGTTGCTCGTGTTCTCGAGCAGCCGGCGGACGAGGTAGGCCATGCCGGCCACGAGGTCGCCGACCGGGCAATACGTCCGCACGCGGAAGCCGCGACCGGCCAGAGCGTCCTGGAGCTCGTCGCCGAGGCCGCGGAGCACCTGCATCTCGAGGTCACGATCGTCGGCGCCGGCCCGGCGACTGACCGCGATGGCATGGGCGACCGAGCGGAGGTTGTGCGAGCCGATGGCGACGCGGACGGTGGGCCGGGCGGCGACCAGCCGCTTGGTCAGCGCCTCGAAGTTTCGGTCGCAGTCGGCCTTGACCTCGAACACTGGCGTCGGCCAGCCGTGCTGGCGTGCCTGAACGAGCTCGTGGTCCCAGTAGGCGCCCTTGACCAGCCGGATCTGCAGTGGATCGGCGCGCTCGTGGCCCGAGGCCCAATCGAGCACCTGCCCGAGCAGTTCGGGCGAGTCGCGGAGGTAGGCCTGGACGACGAGCCCAGCCGAGGGACCCCGTCGGAACTCCTCCTCGGCGAGGAGCTCGAGCACGAGGTCGAGCACGGCTTCGCGCGAATCGAGCGATTCCATGTCGATGTGCACGTGGGCGCCCAGGTCGGATGCCCGGCTGAGCAGCGGGCGGAGCCGGGCCGCGGCGTCACGCAGCCCCAGCTCAGGCGCCTCGGGACGCAGGAGCGGCGTCAGCGCCGAGACCTTGACCGAGACGTTGGTGCGGCGTATCGCGCCGGTGCTGTCGCGCTCGAGGATCTCGCGCTCGGGCCAGCGCGCGGTTGCCTTCGCGATCTGCTCGAGCGCATCGAGGCAACGGGCTGCGTAGCGGTCGGCCTCGGCGGCCGTGACCGTCGCTTCCCCGAGCAGGTCCACCGAGCTGGCCACGCCGTGGTCCCACAGCCCGCGAAGGACACCGAGCGCGGCTGCAGGGGTCTCGCCGACGATGAAGCGATGAGCCATGTGCCGCACGCCCCCGGCCGCCGCCGCCCCCAGCGCGGCTCGTCCCGCCTTGGTGTGCGCGACGCGTAGCGCGGCCGAGATGGGAGGCGGCGTGTCGGACACCTCGCCCAGGAACCCGGTCAGGTGGCGGGCGAGATCGTCAAGCGATCGGCAGGCGGGCACAACATCGACGAAGCGAAACAGCGCCGTGCGCAGTTCGCGGTCGCTGGAGGCGAGCTCCATCGCCCGGGCGTCGAGCGCACGGACCGGATGGCGGGCGGTCGATGGGAACGCCGCCGCGAGTTCCTCGCCGATCCGACGAATGTCGGACTCGAGCGGGTCGTCGACGGGCTTGACCGGCTGCTCCACGGTCACCGGGTGTCGGCGCCTCCGGTGATCGGCACGGCCGCGGCCGGCGTGGCTTGCTCGATCGCCTCCCAGCTCGTGTCGCGTGCGCGGACGGCCTCATCGACCGCGCCTCCGCCTCGCAGACCGAACAGGCGCTTGGCGTACAGCAGGTAGATCACCACCGCCAGGTTGATGATGAAGCCGATGATCTTCAACGCCGATTGCCGATGAATGAGTTCGTAGATCTCGAGCGGCAACAGGATCGTTGTGGCGATGAAGGTCAGGTACTCGGCCCAGCGTTTCGTGTACCACAGCCCCACGGCCTCGATCCCCTCGAGCAGGCCGTAGCCGAGCAGGCCCGCGCCGACGGCGCGCAGCGTGCCTGAGCGAAGCGTGAACAGCTTGTCGAGCTCGTGGAGGATGCCCACGTGGCCCGAGGTCTGCACGGGGCCGCCGGCGACGCCCCCCTGAAGCGCGGTGAGGATCTTGTAGTAGGCGTCGCGCAGCGAGCTCTCATTACCGGCAAAGGCGATCACCCCGATGCCGAGCAGCAGGAGGATCACGAAGTGGATCGCGCGATCGACTGCGATCACGCGCAGGACCACCTTGTCGCGGAGGGCTTTACCGCGCGCCGGAATCTTGATCTGGTCGCGATCCGGCGGATGCGGCTGGGTGGGGGCAGACGGGGGAGCGAGGGCGACCCAGCTATCGCAGCGCAGACACCGATACCAGCGGATGCCGTCCTGCTCGCGGGCGATCAGGCCGTCCTGGGGCCGCAGCTCGGCCGCGTCGAGGCCGACCAGGTCGTGGCCCTCCCAACCGCAGGTGATCAGCTCCCAGTCGATCTTGCGGCGCGGTCGCGGACGCGGGTGCGTTCCCGGCGGCGGGTGCGGGGCGGCGCTCGGCGGTTCGGTCTCGGTGCTGGACGTGGCCACGCGAGAACCGTAGCTCAGCCGAGAATGTTGACGGCGCGAGCCACGATCAGTCCAGGCGCCCAGTCCGACGGGGCGATGCTCGTCTGAGTCATCTGCGGAAACAGAAAATCGGGCAGGCCGGCCGATGAGCGCCTGCGGGCCAGGGGGCCGCCCCGGTCGAGTTCCCAGTACCAGAGCCCGAACAGCAGAACATTGGTCACCCACAGCACGACGCCGGCGAAAATCAACGGCCGGCCGTTGCTGAGGTTGTGGTGAAGCAGGTAATGAACCAGCAGGATGAGCGACAGCAGATTGACGACGCTCACCAACCCGATCAGGCCCATGGCCACGGCGCGGCGGGCCGGCGAGTGACGCCAGCGCGGATCGGGTGAGGCAATGATCAGGCCGATCAGCAGGAGTCCCTCGACGCTGGGGAGGAGCCACGTGGGGCCGAGCGTGAGCTTCTCCGGCAGCGAGAGGTCGAGCAGGAGGGCGGCTGCGACGACGACAACCGGACCCCAGTAGGGATCGAGCTGGCCGACGCGCTGGAACAGGGACTTGGCGTTCATCATGTCCCGCAGTTTGGGCTCGGTGATGGTTACAGGCGACCCAGATGCGATCGCCGCGGCACGCCGTATGGCGGCACGGCGCGGCACAGCGCGGGGGCGGGCCGGCCAGACTCAGTGGCGACGGCGATCAACCACGCTGCGCCATTCGGCTCCGTTGGCCAGCATGGTCGTCATGCGCGCCGCCGGCACCGGGCGAGAGAAGTAGAAACCCTGGGCGAGATGGCACCCAAGCCGCAGAAGCTCCTTGGCCTGCAGCTCGGTCTCGACGCCTTCGCCGATCACGTCCAGCGACAGCGCTTTGGACATCGCCACGATCGCCTCGGTGATCTTGGTGTCCCGCCGCTCGCTGCCGAGCCCGTCCACGAACGAGCGGTCCACCTTGAGCGCGTCGAGGGGCAGCCGGGTCAGGTAGGCGAGCGACGAGTACCCGGTACCGAAGTCGTCCAGCACGAGCTTGACCCCGATGGCTTTGAGCTCGCGCAGCGGCTGGTTGAGTAGCTCTGGGTCGCGGAGGATCACCGTCTCGGTGATCTCAATGCTCAGACACGATGGGTCCAGATCTGAAACGCGCAGAACCTCGCCGATGAGCTCGACGACCCCGCCCTTGGCGAACTGCACGGCGGACAGATTGACCGACATGCCGATCGGCGCGGCGTCGGGTCGGGCCTGATACCAGCGTGCGGCGTCGCGGCACGCCTGTTCGAGCACCCACTTGCCGATCGGCTCGATCAGACCATCCTCCTCGGCGACGGAGATGAACTCGTCGGGCAGGATCACGCCGCGCGTCGGATGTTCCCAGCGGACCAGCGCCTCGACGCTGACGATCGTGTTGTCGCGGAGCGAGACAACCGGCTGGTATTCGACCCTGAGCTCGTCGCGCTCGAGCGCCCGGCGCAGGTCGTTCTCGATCCGCAGGCGGACCATGGCGCGATCGCGCATCGCCTCGTCGAAGACCTCGTAGCGCGCGCTGCCGCGCTCCTTGGCCCGGTACATCGCGGTATCGGCGTTGCGGATCACCTCGTCCGCCTTCTCGCCGCCCCGCGCCAGGGCAATTCCGATGCTGGTCGTCACGAAATGCTCGCTTCCAGCCAGCACGAACGGCTTCGTGAACACGGAGGCGATCCGCTCGGCCATCTCGATCGCGTCGTGCTCGTCGGCGACGTCCTCGAGCAGGATTCCGAACTCATCACCGCCGAACCTCGCCACCGTGTCGCTGGCCCGAATCGCCTGCGTGAGGCGGGGAGCCGCCGCGGCCAGCAGCTCGTCCCCGACCTGATGTCCGAGGCTGTCGTTGACGAGCTTGAACCGGTCGAGGTCCAGGAACAGGATGGCCGCCAGGGAGCGATAGCGCGGCAGCCGCGAGAGCGCATGCTCGAGCCGGTCGAGGAATAGCGTCCGGTTGGGGAGGCCGGTGAGCGCGTCGTGCAGAGCGCGATGACGGATCTGGTCCTCGGTCGCCTGGCGCTCGAGCGCGTCGGCCAGCACGTTGGCCAGCGCCTGGAGGAAGTCGAGGTCGCCGGCGTTGTACTGGCGAACCCTCCGCGACTGCACGCCGAGCACGCCGAACGGGCCGGCCGGTCCCTCGATGGTCACGATGGCGCCGCTCTTGGCACGGACCGCATGGGCGAGCGCCGGCTTTTCGAAGCGCTGCTCCGCGTCCCAGTCGGTGACCACGACCGGACCGCGGCTGAGGATCGCGTAGCCGGCTTGCGAGCCGCGACCGAGCGGCGAGCTTGCCGCCTCGTCGACGCCCCAACCAACGCTGGCCCGGAGCACGAGGCATTCCTCCTCGGGCAAGAGCTCCATCACACCGGCCGCCTCGACGCCGAGGATCTGGGCGGCGAAGTTCACTGCCTCCTGCATCAGGTCAGCGGGGCGACCGCCCTCGAGCGCGTGCTCGCCGAGCCTGGCCACCGCGGCCTGCTGCGCCGCCCGCTGCTCGAGTTGCTCCTCGGCCAGTTTCTGCTCGGTGATATCGGAGAGCATCCCGTGCCAGCGGGCGCGCCCCGTGTCATCGGTCACCAGCACAGCGTCATCGCGGATCCACACGACGCGACCCTCGCGATCGACCATCCGGTACTCGCTGGCACCTCCCTCGAAGATGCTGTTGGCCGATTCGGCCTCGGCCTCAATCACCCGATCTCGGTCCTCGGGGTGCAATCGATTCAGCCACAGACTGGGGTTGTCCATCCACTCATGCGGCGAGAAGCCGAGCAGATCCTGAATCCGCGGACTGACGTAATGCCAGCGCCCCTTGGCCCCGCAGTCGGCCACGTAGACAACCCCCGGCACGCGCGCGAGCAGGTCGACATAGTTGGGTCGAACCGGCTCGGACGGCAACGACCGTCGACTGGGTCTGAGCAGGACACGGCGCCGGTCCGCGTGACGGGCCATTCCGGGCACTATCGGCGGTTGGGCCACCTTCCCGAGCGCACCGAAAGACGGTGCACAGTTTTTTCAGCTTAAGCGGTGCATCCCGTGCGCTATGGCACCACTTCGAAGCGGGCCACGCCGTCGTCGTCGATCTCGCGGACCTGCCCATCGCGCACCAGCAGGTCGAGATGGCCGAGCACCTCGGAGATCGTCAGGTACGCCTGGGTAACCGCGATGTTGCCCCACATGGCCACGGCGATCTCGTAGGCACTCAGGGGCCCCGAGGCCAGCATGCTGCGCACCTTGCGCGCGCGGCGCTGGTGCATGCGAAAGCGCTCGTCGATCAGCGCCACAGGATCGACGATCGGCTCGCCGTGACCGCACAGCACCAGGTCGGCCTCCAGCTCACGCGTCGCACGCATCGAATCCATGTAGTCGATCAACGCGTGCGGGCGCTGCGCGGCATGCTCGTCGGTGAGCGGACGTGACAGGAGCGGATTGGACGAGATGTGCGCGAGCAGGTGGTCCCCGGCGAGCAGCATCCTCCGCTCCTCATCCCAGAAGATCGTGTCCGAGGGGCTGTGGCCCGGTCGATGAAACACGCGAAAGCTGCGGTCGCGCAGCGTCAGCGTGTCGCCATCGTGAAGCGGCCGGGTAACCCGGCCACTGGATCCGAAGGCTCGGAACGCCATGCCAACCGATCCCAGCACGGTGGCCAGATCGTCGGGGACGCCGTGCCGGCGCATGATCGTCTGCGAGAACTCATCGTCCGCGGCGGCGCTGGCCGAGAAGTTCTCCAGGTAGTCGGCCAGGGCGTGGTAGGCCGCAACCTCAGCCCCTGAGCGGCGGGCGAGGATCTCCAGCAGCCCGAGATGGTCCATGTGCTGATGGGTGATGACGATCAGCTCGAGGTCCTCGATCGTCCGGCCGTACTCCGCCAGTGCACGCTCGAGTTCGTCCAGCGACTTGCCCGAGTTCGGCCCGGTATCGACGAGTGTCACCGGGTCATCCTCGATCAGGTAGCAGTTAACGCGCCCGACCAGAAACGGGGTCGGCACCGAGAGCTGATGGATGCCGGCGCGCGCCGCGCGGGCGAGCGACTCGGCGCCGGTCTCGGCCGGCTCCTGGCCCGTGGTCACGAGCGGATCACGTCGAGTACCTCATCGCGGCGGTGCTCCATGTCCTCGCGCGATGTCAGGGACTCGAGGCAGAGCCGCAGCAGGGGCTCGGTATTCGACGGACGGACGTTGAAATGCCAGTCGTCGTAGTCCACCGACAGGCCGTCGAGGCGCATCTGACGGCCGTCCTTGTAGCGCTCGGCCAGTTCCTCGATCTTCGCCTGTCCGTCCGATACCTCCGTGTTGATCTCGCCCGAGATGAAGTAGCGCGAGCGGTAGGGCTCGAGCAGTTCAGACATGCGTGCTCCCCGCTGCGAGAGCAGTTCCAGGACGAGCAGAGCCGGGATCGTGCCCGAGTCGGCGCAGAAGAAGTCACGGAAGTAATAGTGGCCGGACACCTCGCCACCGAAGATGCCGTTCTCCTCGCGCATGCGCGTCTTGAAGAACGCGTGCCCGACGCGATTGATCAATGCCCGACCGCCGGCGCCCTCAACGGTGGCGGCGACAGCGCGACTGGCCCGGACGTCATACAGAACAGTCCCACCCGGATGCTTGGCCAGCATCGAGCCGGCCAGCAGCGCGGTGAGGAAGTCGCCGTCGACGAAGGACCCGTGATCGTCGATGAAGAAGCACCGGTCGGCGTCCCCGTCCCAGGCGATGCCGAGATCGGCGTTTCGGTCGACCACTTCATGCATGATGAACTCGCGGTTCTTCTCCAGCATTGGGTTGGGCTCGTGGTCGGGGAAGCTGCCATCGGGCTTCCAGTAGGCCTTCTCGAGATCGAGGCCCAGACGCTCGAGCAGCGGCCCGACCATCGGACCGGCCATGCCGTTGCCACCGTCGACGACCACGCGCAGCGGCTTGACCGTCGCCGGGTCGATGAACTTGAGCGTCGCCTCGTGAAACTCCTCCGCGATCTCGACGTCCTCCGCCGAGCCGCCACCGGGCGCGGCGCCCAGCCCGTTCTCGATCTTCGCGCGAATGTCGCCGATCCCGGCGTCGCCCGACAGGGCGATCGCGCCTCGCTTGATCAGCTTGGCCCCCGTGTAGGCCTTCGGATTGTGCGACGCCGTGCACATCAGACCGCCGGCCAACTCGCGAGAGCCGACGAGGTAGTAGAGCATCTCCGTGGCCACCTGCCCGGCGTCGAGCACGGTCGCGCCTTCGCTGCACATGCCCTCGCGATACCGCGCGGACAACTCGGGCGCGGTCAGGCGCATGTCGTGGCCCAGCCCGAGGCGAAGCTCGTGCGGCGGCCGGCCCTCGAGTTCGGCGATCACGCGCACGAAGGCCCGCCCGATCGCGGTGGCCACCTCGCCGTCGATCTGCTCGCCGTACAGGCCGCGAACGTCGTATGCCTTGAAGATTGCCGGATCGGTGGTTGCGCTCATTGCGTCACGACGATGACGGCCTTCATGAACGGGTGAATGGAGCAGAAGTAGTGAATCGTCCCGGCCTGCGTGAGCTTGAGCGAGAAGGTTGCCCCGGGATTCAGCGTTCCCGAGGAAGTGAACTTCGGTCCGCTCACATACGTCACGTTGTGCGGCGGCGTGTCGTCGTTGGTCCACTTCACGGTCTGTCCGACCTTGGCGTGGATGGCCGGCGGATGAAAGGCCAGGTTCTTCATCGTTACGTTGGCCGCCCCTCCGGAGCTGGCGCCGCCCGAGGACGCGGCCGCCGACGTGGCGGAGGAGGTAGCCGCGGGTGCGCTGGAGGTCGAACTCGAACTCGAGCTCGAGCTGGACCCGCAGGCGGCCAGCGTGACGGCAAGGATGGGGAGGACGAGCAGAGCGCGGAGTTTCATGGTCAGGAGCCTAGATCATTGCCGGATCCGCGCCGCCGACCGGGCTTCGCGTCCTAGACTGAGGCCCATGTCCGGTCATTCGAAATGGCATTCGATCAAGCACAAGAAGGCCGTCGTCGACGCGCGCCGTGGCCAGCAGTTCACCAAGCTGGCCCGGGCGATAACCGTGGCCGCCCGCGAGGGCGGCGGCGATCCCGATGGCAACCCCGCCCTGGTGCTGGCCATCCAGAAGGCGCGCGACGCCTCGATGCCCAAGGACAACATCGAGCGGGCGATCGCCAAGGGCACGGGCGAGGGGGTCGACGCCGATCAGATCGAGAACGTGGCCTACGAAGGCTATGGCCCAGGCGGCGTTGCCCTGCTGATCGAGGCGCTGACCGACAACCGCAACCGGACGGGCGCGGACGTGCGCCACCTGCTGTCAAAGCACGGAGGAAACCTGGGCGAACCGGGCTCGGTCTCCTACCTGTTCGACAAGTCGGGGGTGATCGTCGTCGACGCCAGCCGTTACGACGAGGACGACCTGATGGCCGCGATCGACGCCGGAGCGGAGGACATCTCGCTCGACGATGACGTGTACGAGGTGATCACCGAACCGGCTGCCCTGGCGCGGGTGCGCGAGGCGCTGCGCGAGGCGGGGGTCGAGATCGAGAGCGCCGACGTCACGCAGCGTCCGAAATCCCGCGTACCGGTGGGGGAGGGCGACGCGGCGAGGCTCATCAAGCTGATCGACGCTCTGGAGGAATCGGACGACGTCAATGCCGTCCACGCCAACTTCGACGTCGACGCCGCCGTGCTGGAGCGGATCGCCGGCTAGGGCTCTCGCGCTCCGGCGCGAAACGGCGGCTAGCGCCGCCGGCGTGGCGGTCTCGCTACTCTCCCGCGTCGAATGATTCGACGGCTGCTCTTGACAGGGGTGATCGTGGCGCTGAGCGCAGGGCTCGCCGCGTGCGGGAGCTCGAAGGCGCCCGGCGTCGTGCTGGCCCCCAGCTCCGGCGCCACCCAGGCCGCAGCGCCGGCCACGACCTCGACCACCGCCACGACGACCTCGACGACCAGCTCGACCTCGGTCAGCACCCCCGCCGCGCTCTCGAACAAGCCGACGGTCACGCCGCCCTCGGGTCCGGCGCCGAAGACGCTGGTGACCAAGAACCTGATCACCGGAACCGGCAAGACGGCCACTCCGGGCAGCACGGTGACGGTCAACTACGTCGGCGCGCTTTACGACAACGGCAAGGAATTCGACTCGTCGTGGAAACGCAACCAGCCGTTCACCACCGCCTTGACCACGGGCAACGTGATCGCCGGCTGGGTCAGGGGAATTCCCGGGATGAAGGTCGGCGGTCGGCGCGAGCTCATCATCCCGGCGCGACTCGGCTACGGCAAGACGGGCAGTCCGCCGACGATTCCGCCTAACGCGCCGCTCGTCTTCGTGGTCGATCTGCTGGCCGTTTCCTAACCTGGGGCGAGGCTTCTGGCGGTCGCGCGCGGTACAGCGGCACCGCGTTCGCGACGCCTTTGAGCCGGTGCCTACCGGCGAACGACCAGTCGAATTCGTCGACCGTCGCGTCGCGCACCTCCTGTGTGCACAGCACGCTTCCCGGGCGCGCGATCCCGGTCACGCGGCTGGCCAGGTTGACTGAGCTCCCGTAAAAGTCGCCGGCCCGCAGACTTGCCGGCCCGAAGGCGATGCCGGCTCGCAGGGCCGGCATGTCGGCGCGCTCGGTGGCTGCGACCAGCTCGAGCGCCGCGTGCACCAGCGGCGCCACATCCCGGCTGACCAGCATCGCCGCGTCGCCGATCGTCTTCACGAGGCGAACCGGCGCCACGGCGAGAGTGCCGGCCAGTTCGGCCAATTGGCCGGCCAGGGTCCCGAGCTCTTCGCCCTCGAGCTCCACACCGAGCCGGGTGAAGCCCACGAGGTCGGCGAAGCACACCGCGATGTCCTCCGAGCCGGCGATCTGCCCCACCTCGCGGTCCGCCGGCCGAAGGATGCCGCGGCTGATGTTGTCGCGCAGGTGAGCTTTGAACGCTGCCGCCAGCACCGGCGTGAGCCCAGGCGTGAGATGTTGCGCCATCGTGGCGAAACGCAGGGCGAGCTCGTCCTCGGCATCGCCCGGCTGCAGGAACGCGTCCCCGAACGTGAGCGCGATCGTGGCGGCGAGCCTCGACATCCCCTCGCCGAGAACGCGTCGGATCTGGACGACGTCATCCTCCGCAAAGCCGGCGTCCAGGAACAGCTTGGTTGAGCGAAAGGCCTCGACGTCCTCCTCGTCGAACACCTCCTCGTCGACAGCGGGCTCGGCCAGCCCCAACGCCCGCACCATGCTGATGACCAGCTGTTCGGAGACACCGGCCCGACGCGCAACCTGCGCCACCGTGTAGCGGCCCCTGAGTGCGCGCTCCACGGGCAGCAGCACCAGCCGGTCCTCGGCCACCGCCCGCTTCAGCTCCTCCAGTCCAACCCCGTCGCTGACCAACCGCTCGAGCAGCGCCAGTCGCGCGGCTCGCTCCTCGCCATCGAGGCCCTCGAGGAGGCCGGCGCTCTCGAAATCCATGGTGGTCGCTAGCCGGGCGAGCTCTGATCGCCCGGGGCGCAGTGGGGCGTCGCCGGAGCGCCGCGGGCCGTGACCTCAAACACGTTCCATGGCGGGACCACGGCGATGGTTCGGATCGTTCGCGCCGAGGCATTCACGATCGGCGGGGTGGTACCCGTGGCCTGGGTATGGGGCGCGCTGAACACGAACCCGTAGTCGCGCATGAGCGGCCGAACGCGGTGCTCGGGTACCTGGAGCTTCCACGCCAGGGCGCTGGCCATGGTGTGATTGACCGCAACCTGGCTGGATTTGCACGGCAGCACGCGCGCCGCTCCGCCGACCCGGTCGGCGGCCAGGAACATTCGGTTCAGGTAGTGAGCGGCCTGGTTGGCGTCCTTGCCCTGCTGGATCAGCGAGTTCACACGTGGGATCGACCACGGCAGCGTGGCGATCAGCACCAGCGCGCCGGCGGCGATTGCCGCCCAGCGTCCGCGGTGGCCGCCGCCGCTGCCCCCGAAGCGATCGCCCACCAGCCGGGCGATCTGCACCACGGCGTAACCGGCCAGCACGCAGCCGATCACCGCCCCGGGCAGGAGGTAGCGTGGCAGGCCGTAGGCGACCTGAGTTATCACCGCCACCATCAGGGCCCAGGCGATGGCGGCAATTCCCAGCCACATCAGCGTCTGTTGGCGGCGCCAGTAGGCGAACCCCAACCCGATCCCGGCCAGGATCAACACCGGCCACGTCATCAACCCGACGCTGCTCTTCAGCTCGTTGAAGGCGGTGCCCGGAGAGCCCTTGCCCCCCAGCGCTGCGCTGCCGGCCTGGAAGGCGTTGCCACTGATCTCCCACGGCGGGACGAACCAGGCGATCGGCACGAGTACGAGCAGGCTCACCGCCAGTACGCGACTGCCGGGAACCTTCAGCCACAGGTAGACCGCGTAGAGGAACAGGAAGGGGGAGAACTCCGGGCGGTTCATGGTGGCCAGGAAGGCCAGGACGTAGGCAGTTCGGGGATGCCCACTGAGGTGGCGATCGATCGCCCACAGGGTCAGCGCGGCCACGACGGGCTCCGACGCGCCGCGCGCCATGTAGAAGAGCCAGTCCTGCATGAACAGCAGGGCGATGACCGCGATCACACCAGCCGCCACGCCACCGAAGCGCCGCCCGAGCCGGAACGCCGCCACGAAGGCCAGCAGCGACGCCGTGCGCGTGACGAGCAGCCACAGGTGGGGCGCGGCGCCTCCGAACAGCCCGAAGATCGACGTGAAGAAGACTGGGAACGGCTTCCACGACGGCCCCCCGCCGAGGCTGAGCGAGATCTTGGAGTTGGCGATCTCCTGCCCCCAGTCGATCCACGCCCACGGATCGGAGCTCGGGACCCATGACAGCACGACCACGCTGATCAGGGCCAGCGCGAAGCAGGCACCGACGATCGGCGCCACCGGGTGATCGAGGACGCGGCCGGCGAGCCGGTTGCTGCTGCCTTCCGCGGCCGGCTTGGTCGAAGTCGGAGGCGGCGCCACCGCCTGCTCAGAGCCGATCATGAGGTGGACACAGTACAGTCAGTCGGTCTCGCCGGACTGCCCGTGGGCGGCTTGGCGGACGGGTCGTGTGCGGTTGGTAACCTCAGCCACCGTCGGCCCGCGCGCGAGGCGCATCAGCCCTCGCCGGGAGTTACGCGAAGGCCGCCGTTTCTCTTTCACGATGAACACCTACACCGACGACAGGGTTTCCGAGTCGCAGCACTCTGGCACCGAGGCGGAGGAGCCGAAAGGCGGCTACGTCGTCTCGGTCGTGATGCCCTGTCTGAACGAAGCGGAATCGCTTGCACCCTGCATCGAGAAGGCCAAGGCGGCGATCGAGGCCGCGGGCGTCCCGGGCGAGGTGCTGATCGCCGACAACGGCAGCACCGACGGCTCGGTCGAGATCGCTGAGTCGCTGGGTGCTCGCGTCGTGCATGTCAAGGCGCGCGGCTACGGCAGCGCGCTGAAGGGCGGATTCGCCGCCGCGAAGGGCAAGTACATCTTGATGGGCGATGCCGACGGCAGCTATGACTTCGGCCACCTCGACCGATTCCTGGTCAAGCTCGACGCCGGCGCAGACCTGGTCATGGGCAACCGTTTCGCTGGGGGGATCGCCCCCGGCGCCATGCCCCCGCTGCACCGCTACTTCGGAAACCCGGGGCTCAGCTGGATGGGTCGGCTGTTCTTCGGGGCGCCGGTCGGCGACTTCTACTGCGGTCTGCGCGCCTTCCGCCGCGACGCGCTCGGAACGCTGAATCTGCAGAGCCCCGGCATGGAGCTCGGCGTCGAGATGGTGGCCAAGGCGGCCCTGTACGGCCTGAACGTTCAGGAGGTCCCGACGACCCTGTCGCCCGACCTCCGCAGCCGGCCACCCCATCTGCGTACCTGGCGCGACGGCTGGCGCACGCTGCGCTTCTTCCTCCTCTTCAGCCCGCGCTGGCTGTTCTTCTATCCCGGCGTGATCCTGATCGTGCTCGGCCTGGCCCTATCCGTGGCCGTGCTGCCCGGGCCGCTCAATGTGATCGGCGCGCGCCTCGACGTGCACACGTTGCTGTACGCGGGCGCGGCGATCGTCGTCGGTTTCCAGGCCGTCATGTTCGCCGTGCTAGCGCGCGTATATGCCGC
The DNA here is from genome assembly GCA_963796885.1 of uncultured Solirubrobacterales bacterium. Lineage (GTDB taxonomy): Bacteria > Actinomycetota > Thermoleophilia > Solirubrobacterales > Solirubrobacteraceae > Palsa-465. The sequence goes on along the minus strand of CAWCNP010000006.1, from coordinate 162,898 downwards.
CTCAGAGGGCTTCCTGCCCGACACCCAGCTCGTCCGCCGTGCCCGCCAGGTCTTCTCGCTTGAGCTGGGCCTGCTCATCGGCGGCGTCCTGCTGTTGGCCGCCGTAGTCCTCTCGGTGATCGCGTTCGTGCGCTGGGACGACTCCTCCTTCCGCCACCTCAACTACCCGGACTCGTTGCGGATCGCGATCCCGGCCACGGTGGCGCTGATGCTCGGCGTGCAGACGATCCTGTCGAGCTTCTTCCTCAGCGTGCTCGGGATCAAGCACGCTGGCGGGGACGAGTAGGGCCTCGAGCGCGGGGCCGGGCCCGCCGGACCTCCTGAGCGGTCGTCGGGCCTGCCCCGCGACCACACGCCCCGGCCGACGCCCCTAGGCGCCGACCAGTCCGGTCTGTCGAACCCCGTACAGGTGGCCGATCAGCGCCGCCGTCACGCTCGGATCGAACTGGGTGCCCGCACAGCGCGTCAGCTCATCGACCGCCTCGCTGTGCGAGCGGGCGGCGCGGTAGGGCCGGTTGGAGGTGATCGCGTGGTAGGTGTCGGCGGCGATGATGATGCGGCTGCCGAGCGGGATCTCCTCGCCGGCCAGTCCGTCCGGATAGCCGCAGCCGTCCCAGCGCTCGTGCTCGTGGCGCACGATCCGCGCCACATTCCCGAGCCCCGGCAGCACGCGCAGAATGCGCTCGCCGATCACCGGGTGCTCCTTCATCAGCTTCCACTCGTTGTCGGTGAGTGGCCCCGCCTTGTGGAGGATCTCGTCGGGGATGGCGACCTTGCCGATGTCGTGCAGCAGCGCGGCCGACTTGACGCGCTCGATCTCGATCGGATTCAAACCCAGATTGCGTGCCACCGCACCGGACATGTCGATCACCGCCTCGGAGTGCTCGCCCGTGTAGCGATCGCGCTCGAGCAACGCCACGGCGAGCGCCTCGATTGCATCCCGCTGGGCGCCCTGGGGCTCGTCGTCGATCGCCGCCTCGGGATCGATGGCCAGCACGGCACGACCGCCACCGCTGCGCTGGGCGTGCCCGCACGCCATCCGGGCGCTGGCCAGCAGACCCTCGGCGCTCATCCCGCGCTCCAGCAGCGCTACGCCCATCGACGCGCCCGCGGCCCGGATCGCGCCTTCTCCGATGACCTCGAGCTCGACGAGCAGCCGCTCGAGCGAGGGCAACGCGCCGTCGGCGTTGGTATCCGGAAGCAGCAGGCCGAACTCAGCCTGCCCGATCCGGCCGGCCAGGTCGTGGGACCGCGTCGAGCCGGTCAGCCGTTTGCTGACCGCGACCAGCAGGTGATCGCCTGCCTTGAAGCCGTGGCGCAGCTCCAGCGATCCGTAGTCATCGATCAAGATCACGACCAACGAGAGCGGGCGCTGGTAGCGCCGAGCGCGCTCGACCTCCTCCGAGAGCCGACCGCGGAACGCGCGCGCGCTGAGAAGGCCGGTGACACTGTCCAGACGCAGCCCACGTGCCCGATCGGCCTCAAGCTCCGCCACCCGCGCCCGCAGCCACGTCACCTCGCGCAGCAGCTCATCTTGTTGCCCGCGTCGCAACATGCACAGCGAGTATCGGCATTTGCGAGGTTTCTCTGGAGGCGTCCGGTCCGCTGCGCAGAATCTCGCATCGATGGTCGTCCTCGGAATCGATCCCGGCACCGCCAACACGGGCTTTGGCGTGGTGCAGAGTGCGGGTTCGCGCTTGCGCTCCCTCGCCCAGGGCGTGATCGCCACCCATCCCGGAACCCCGCTCGAGCGGAGGCTGGCCGACATCCATCGGCGCGTCACCGAGCTGCTCGACGCCCATTCCGTCGACGCGCTGGCCGTCGAGGAGCTGTACTTCGGGGCCAACGTCCGCACGGCCTTCGCGGTGGGGCAGGCCCGGGGCGTCGTGCTGCTGGCCGCCGGGCAGTGCGGGGTGCCGTCGCGCTCATACACCCCGCAGCAGGTCAAGAGCGCCGTATGCGGCCACGGACGCGCCGGCAAGGACCAGGTGTCGCGGATGGTGGCGCGGCTGCTCGGCCTGCCGGCGCCACCGACCCCCGACCATGCCGCGGATGCGCTCGCCGTGGCGATCTGCGACGTCAACCGGGCGCCACTGGCCGAGGCGGTGATGGGGAGATGATCGCGCTCGTCTCGGGCACCGTCGCGGTCAGGCGCGCCGATCATGTCGTCGTCGACTGCGGCGGGGTTGGATATCGGCTCGCGGTCTCGGCCGAGACGCTCCGGCGCGTTCCCGCCGTCGGCTCGGAGGTCATGCTCCACGCGCACCTCGTGGTCCGCGACGACGCTCTGGCTCTGTACGGGTTCGCCACCGAGGAGGAGCGCGAACTTTTCCTCATGCTCCTGGGAGTGCAGTCGGTGGGACCCAAGGTGGCGTTGGCAGTTCTCTCGGGAGGCAGTCCCCGGGATCTCCTGGCTGCCCTGGCGGCCGGTGACTCGGCGCGCTTTCAGGCCGTTCCGGGCATCGGCAAGCGGACTGCCGAGCGAATCATCGTCGAGCTGCGCGAGAAGGTGGGCGCGACCCTGCCCGAGCAGGCGATCTCCATCACGCGCGGCGACGACCCCCGCCTGCTCGCGCGTGAGGGGCTGCTGGGGCTTGGCTACAGCCCCCAGGAGGCTGATGAGCTGCTGGATGGAGCCAGCGGCGACCGCGCCGAGGATCTGATCGCCCACGCACTGCGGAGTGCGCGGAGATGAGCACGGCTCGCATCCAGGACCCCGAGCAGCTTCCGGAGGATGACTTCGACGGCTCGCTGCGCCCCCGTCGGCTCCAGGACTTCGTCGGCCAGGAGGCGCTCAAGGAGCAGCTGGCGGTCTCGATCGCGGCCACGTCGGCGCGCGAAGAGGCACTGGATCACGTGCTGCTGGCCGGTCCTCCTGGACTGGGCAAGACCTCGCTGGCCCAGATCGTCGCCGCTGAACTCGACGTGCCGTTCGTCCAAACGGCCGGGCCGGCGCTCGAGCGCAAGGGCGATGTGGCCGCGTTCCTCACCGCGCTGGAGCCGCGCTCGGTGTTCTTCGTCGACGAGATCCACCGGCTTCCGCGCGCTCTGGAGGAGACGTTCTATCCGGCCATGGAGGACCGCGCGCTCCCGATCACGGTCGGGCAGGGCGCTGGCGCACGGGTGGTGACGATCGATCTGCCGCCGTTCACGCTGATCGGCGCCACCACGCGCACCGGGTTGCTGACCACGCCACTGCGGGACCGGTTCGGCATCCAGCACCGGTTGGCGCACTACGGGCCCGAGGACCTGGCCAGGATCGTCCGCCGCTCCGCCAAGCTCCTCGGCGTCGCCATCGACGACGGCGGCGCGGTGGCCATCGCCGAGCGCAGCCGCGGGACGCCACGGGTGGCCAACCGCCTGCTCAAGCGCGTCCGGGACTACGCCGAGGTTCGCGAGGGGGGCGTTGTCAACGCGTCCGTATCCGCCGCCGCCCTCGATCTCCTCGAGGTCGACCACGAGGGCCTCGATCGGCTCGATCGCGAGATCCTGCGGGCGATCTGCGAGAAATTCGGTGGCGGCCCGGTTGGGCTTTCCACGCTGGCCGTGGCGGTGGGAGAGGAGCAGGACACGATCGAGGACGTCTACGAGCCCTACCTGCTGCAACGTGGGTTGATCGAGCGCACGCCACGCGGCCGGGCAGCGACGCGACGCGCCTACCAGCACTTGGGCCTCGACGCTCCGGGGCCGATGACTCTTCTCTAACGCTTCAAAACGTGAGAAACAATGGCGTTGGCCCACCTACCGGTGGCGCGCCGGCGTATCAGATGGCAGAGCGGGCGGCTCGCGTCAGACGACACGCTCGCGCGAAGCGCCCGGCGTGTCGGCTGACGTGAGCCGTCCCGCCGGTCAACACAAAACGAACCAAATGCCCCCCTGGCTATCCTGACCAAACGCCATGTCGCACGAGCATTACTTCATCTGTCCCCACTGCGGAAACCGCTCCCTCGGCCTGAGCCGGAGCCAGGGCTTCCGCCGCGAGACGCGCGGATGCGAGAAATGCGGTTTCGCCTACCTGTTCGAGCTGCTGGATGACTACTACCCGGCCCCCAACGCTGCCTTCTTCGCCTGCGACGGCGAGGGGCGGATCGTCGACTGCGGCCGCGGATCGTTCGAGCTCACCGGATTGAAGACCGAGCAGGCCATCGGCCGCCCGGTACTCGAGGTCCTGGGCCTCCAGTTCGAGGACGGTGGCGATCACGTCGCCACCGCGCTCGAGTGGGAGGTTCGCGTGCAAAACAAGACGGTTGAGGTCAACGCGGAGCACGATTTGCCGGCCAGAGCCGTCGCCGACATCTTTCCGGCGTACGATGACGAAGAAGGTGGGCTGCTGCTGGTGCTCACACCCACCAACCACCACTAGCATCAGAACCCGATGTCAGACCGCCGGCGCAATGGCTTGGTCCTGCTCCTTGTCCTGGGGCTGCTGGCCGCATCGGCGGTCGTGATCGCCACCAAGCCGACGGTTCTCGGCCTCGACCTCAAGGGCGGCGTGGAGCTCGTCTACCAGGGTCAACCCACGGCCCAGACGCCCAAGGTCACCTCGGACGCGCTCTCCCGGGCCGTCGACATCATGCGCGAGCGCGTCGACGCGCTGGGCGTGACCGAGCCCGAGATCCAGACCTCGGGCGGCAACCAGATCACCGTCAGCCTGCCCGATGTCAAGGACGTCGGCCGAGCCGAGAAACAGGTGGGCAAGACGGCGCGACTGGAGTTCTATGACTGGGAGGCCAATGCGCTGACGCCCAACGGCAAGACGGTGGCCAGTCAGCTGCAGGCCCAGGATCCGCAGGCCGAGACCATCAGCCAGGGTGGTTCCTCGGGCCCGGGGCTGCCCGGTGGCGGCAGCATGTCGCTGTACGACGCCGTCACGCTGGCCTCCAAGCAGCCGGCACAGGTGAGTTCCGACAATGCCCGGCTGGGGAACGAGTACTACATCTTCGGCGCCCCGGGCAGTGCCGCGTGTGCCGCAGCGGCCAAGGCCAACGGCACCAAGCCGGTCCCAGGGGTTCACTGCCTGCTCTCCGGGCCCGATGACAACCGCGCCGACCTGCTCTCCGGGCTGCCCGCCGGTGTGAGCGCCTCGGAGGGCCAGGAGCTGGTCGTCCCGCCCGGGACCGTGGTGCTCCAGGCCGCGGACGCAAGCTCCACCAACCCGACGCCGTTCGACAGCCCCACCGCCCAGTTCTATGTGCTCAAGGATCACGTGTCGCTGTTCGGCAACGAGATCACCAACCCGCAGCAGAGCACCGATCAGTCGGGCGCGCCGGACGTCGAGTTCGGCTTCACCGGCAAGGGCGGCACCGCCTTCCACGACGTGACGCGGACGATCGCCCGGCGGGGCGAGTTCGACAGCGTCGGCTCGCAGCAGCTCAACCAGCATTTCGCGACCGCGCTCGACAACAAGCTGATCACGGTTCCGCAGATCGACTTCCGCCAGTATCCGGACGGGATCCTCGGCGATCAGGGCGCGGACATCACCGGCGGCTTCACGATCCAGTCGGCTCAGGATCTCGCCACCGAGCTCCGGCTCGGCGCCCTGCCGATCAACCTGAAGCTGATCTCGGAGTCGACGGTGTCGGCGACGCTGGGGCAGCAGGCACTGCACCAGGGACTGATCGCCGGCCTGGCCGGCCTGCTGATCGTCGTGATCTTCCTGCTCGTCTACTACCGCATCCTCGGCGTGATCGCCACCGCCGGTCTGATCGTCTACGGCATCTACTTCTACGCGCTGATCAAGCTCATCCCGATCACGCTGACCCTGCCGGGGATCGCCGGTCTGATCCTGACCATCGGGGTGGCGGCCGACGCCAACATCGTCATCTTCGAGCGCGTCAAGGAGGAGATACGCGCCGGGAGATCGATCCGCCAAGGCATCATCACCGGATACCGCAAGGGTCTGACCGCGATCATCGACGCCAACGTGGTCACGATCATGACCGCGTTCATCCTCTTCGTGCTGGCCACGGCGGACGTCAAGGGCTTCGCGTTCACGCTCGGCATCGGCACGATCGTGTCGCTGTTCACCGCCGTCATGGCCACCCAGGCGATCCTCATGACGATCGGGGACTCGCGGGTGATCTCCCGACCATCGGCACTCGGCGCCGGCGGCAAGAAGCACACATGGACGTTCGACTTCATGGGCGCCTCGCGGTACTTCTTCACGATGTCCGGGATCATCCTCCTGATCGGGGCACTGGCCATCGGCGGCAGGGGCCTGAACCTCGGCATCGACTTCACCTCCGGCGCGCGCGCGACGATCGGGCTGGTCAAGCCGGCCACGCAGAACCAGGTGGCGGACGTCCTGACCTCCCAGGGCGTGAACAACCCCGAGGTGCAGAAGGTGGTTGGGGACTCGGCGTTGGGCCCGAACGGCTTCCAGATGTCGGCGAAGTCGATTCCGCGCCTCAAGGTCCAGACGGCCCTGCAGGACAAGTTCGGTATCGCCAAGGGCGGGACGGCCTTCAACTATCAGTCGATCGGCCCGACATTCGGGAAGACGATCGCCAACAGCGCGGTGGTCGCGATCATCGCCTCCCTGCTGGTGATCTCCGTCTACGTCGCCCTGAGATTCGAGTGGAAGTTCGCGGTTCCCGTGCTGATCGCGTTGATGCACGACCTGCTGATCACCGCAGGCGTGTACTCACTCACAGGCCGGGAGGTGACGACAGCGACGGTGGCCGCGCTGCTGACCATCTTGGGCTACTCGCTATACGACACGATCATCGTGTTCGACCGCGTGCGCGAGAACGTGCCGCGCATGCCCCGCGCCGCCTTCTCGCAGATCGTCAACCGGTCGATGTCCGAGGTGCTGACCCGGTCGCTGGCCACGACTTCGTGCACGCTGATGCCGATCCTCGCGCTGCTGCTCTTCGGCGGGGCGACGCTGAAGGACTTCGCCTTCGCGCTGCTGATCGGCGTCGCCTCCGGCGCGTACTCCTCGATCTTCATCGCCTCACCGGTCCTGACGCACTGGAAGGAGCGCGAGCCTCAATACCGCGCCCGCCGCCGTCGGATCGAAGAGGAGCACGGTTACGTCCCCGCCTACGCCGGCACCGGCGCCGATATCGAGCCCGAGGTCAAGCGCGCGCGTCGCGCGGGCAGGCTGACCACCCCGGAGCCCGAGAGCGTCTCGGCAGCCGAGTTCGAGCAGATGAAGCGCGACATCGTCGAGGACGACAGCCAGCCGTCTCGCCGGACCTCGACCCTGACCAAGCCCGCCCAGACCCCGACCTCGAGGACGCCGGCGCGGACGCCCCGCTCGCGGCCCGAGACCGGCGCGACACCGCGTACCGACGCCTCCCCCGAGACGGAGAAGGACGCGTCGCAGGCAGGTAACGGCGCTCCGAGCGCTGACATTCCGCCGGCGCCGGCGCCCGATATCGCCGAGAACGAGGGCGTGGCTCCGGTGATCAAGCCCAAGGGCGCGTCGAAGTCCCGCTCGCGCAACCGTCGGCACGGGAGGCGTCGCTAGTGGGGTTGCTCGCCTGGGTGATGATGGGCCTGGCGCTCTGGCACTTCACGATCTGGCTCCCCGACCGGTTCTGGGGCGGCATCGTGGGCGCCTTCATCGGCGCATTGATCGGTGCGGCGCTGTTCGGCTTCATCATCAACGGCTTCCACATCCCTGGTCGTCACGACACGCATCTTCTGACCGCGCTCGAAGCCATCCCCGGAGCTGTGATCGGCATGTCGCTGGTCTACTTCGAGGGCGTGCGGCGCGAGCGGGCCACCGAGTCCGCAGGCCTCGGGCTGACCTGAGCGGCGTTCGCGTCAATCCGCTGCGGGCCATCCAAGATGAGTTCAACGTTGTTGGAGATTATTTAGGACAACGTTGGACTCGACGCGAACGAGGTGAATTCGAGCCCGTAACCGCCCGGGTCCGTCGGGGGCGGGACATACCCTGCTCGCGTGCCCCAAGCAGCCGCCCTGGCCAGAAGCTCCCGCGCCACCGACGCCCCGGCGCTCCATACCGTCAGCCCGGATGAGGGCCGCCGTACAGCCCCGAGGCCCTCGCGCCGACTTGAGATCCCCGCCTACGACCTGCAGGCGGCGCTGGCCCTCGAGCAGGAGCTGGGCCTCAGTCATGCACTGGCGCAGGTGCTCGTGCGCCGCGGCCTGAGCGACGCCGACCGCGTCCGAGCCTTTCTCCACCCGGCCGAGACCCACGAACCATCGGCGTTCTCAGGAATCGAGGCTGCGGTGGTGCTGATCGAGCGCCACGTCGGCCAGCGAGGACGGATCGTCGTCCACGGCGACTACGACGTCGACGGCGTGTGCGCCACCGCCGTGACGGTGCGGGCGCTGCGGGCGCTCGGAGCCGACGTGGGCTGGTTCATCCCCGACCGCCAGCAGGATGGCTACGGCATCTCGGAGGCCACGATTTCGCGCCTCGCCGAGCGTGGCACCGATCTGCTCATCACGGTCGACTGCGGGATCACCGCCGTTGAGGAGGTGGCCGCAGCGCGCGCGGCCGGCATCGATGTCGTGCTCACCGATCACCACGCGCCACGCGCCGACGGCCTGCTGCCCGGCTGCGCGATCGTCCACCCGTCGACGTGCGGGTACCCATGCCGCGATCTGTGCGGCACCGCGGTGGCGTACAAGCTCGCGCAGGCCCTCCGGGCGCCCACCGCCGAGGAGGACATTGAGCTCGTGGCCCTGGCCACGGTGGCCGATCTGATGCCGCTGCAAGACGAGAACCGGCGGCTGGTGCGCGAGGGCCTGGAGGTCATGGCCAATACCGCGCGGCCGGGATTGCGCGCGCTGATGAACGTCTCCCGCGTCGACCCGAGCTCGCTCGACGCCGGCGTTCTCGGCTTCCGGCTGGCGCCTCGTATCAACGCGGCCGGGCGGCTGCGGCGGGCCGATGCCGGGCTCGAGCTGTTGTTGACCGACGATGCCCAGCGGGCGCAGGAGATCGCCACCGAGCTCGACACGGTCAACGCCGAGCGGCGAGCCGTCGAGCAGCGGATCGTCTGGGAGGCCGAGGCTCTGGTGGCCGAGATCGGCGAGCGGCCGGCGTACGTGCTCGCGGCCGAGGGTTGGCATCCGGGCGTGATCGGGATCGTCGCCTCGCGCATCGTCGAGCGCTTTCATCGTCCCACGCTGCTGGTGGCGATCGACGCGGAGGGGCTTGGCCACGGCTCGGGCCGAAGCGTTCCGGGGTTCGACCTCCTGGCCGCCCTGCATGCCGCAGGCGACCACATGGAGCGCTACGGAGGCCATCGTGCCGCGGCCGGTTTCAGCGTGCGGCGCGACCGGATCGAGCTGCTCCGCTCGGCGCTCGAAGAGTATTCCGCGCGGGTCCTGACGCCGGAGCTGCTGGAGCCGCTCGAGCACATCGACGCGATCGTGTCTGGTGCCGAGCTCGGGCTGGGCCTGGCCGAGGAGCTCGAGCAGCTCGAGCCCTGCGGGATGGGCAACCCCCAGGCCCGGCTGCTGGTGCCGGGAGCGCGGTTCGGCGAGCCGAGGCCGATGGGGGAAGGCCGTCACCTGCGCTTCTCGGTGGCCTCCGGGGGTGCGCTCGCTCGCGCCGTTGCCTTCGGCTGTGACGGGCAGCTGGGCGTGGACCCCGGGCAGCCGGCCGATGCCGCCTTCCGCCTCGAGCGCAATGTGTGGAACGGGGCAGTCGAGCCCCGACTCGTGCTGCGGCACGCCCAGACGTGCGTTCCGGCGCCGATCGAGGTCATGGGCGAGCCCGCTGACTACTTGGCCGGCGTGCTGGAGGAGTTGGCCCGCGCGCCCGACGCCGAGCCGCCGGCCATCGACGCCGGGCGGACGGTGCTCGACCGCCGCGGCGAGAGCCCGCTCACCGTACTGGCCGACGCCTGCGCCGCTGGCGGGAGGGTGCTCGCGGTGTGTGCCGACGTGCCCAGACGTATCGATGGCCTGCGCGCTAGGACCGGGGGGTTCTGTGTTGTTTGCCACCATGCGGTGGCGCGGGCGCCGTCGCTGCTCGACGACTTTGCCCACGTCGTCGTGCTCGACCCCGCCACGTCGGGCGATGCTGAGCGGTTGCTGCGAGCCGGCTCGGGTTTCACCCATTTGGCCTGGGGCGCGGCTGAGCTACGCTTTGTGGAGCAGATGCACGAGTTGGAGTACGGTCTCCGCAGTTCGCTCACCGCCCTTTACCGAGGCCTGCGGCAGCGGCGAACGGCGGCCGGCGAGGAGCTCGAGCGCCTGCTTCGCGGTGAGGGTCCGCATGGTCGCCCGGCTCGTCTGGCGGCTCGGCTGATCGAAGTCCTCGCGGAGCTTGAGCTCGTCAGCCTCGACCGGGATCTGCCGGCCCTGACGATTGCGGACGAAACGCGGACCGCGCTGGATCGCTCGCCTTCCTACAGGGCATACATGGCTCGATACGAGGACGGACGAACATACCTCCGCGGCGCAAAACCTCTACCAAACCAGTGAGCGAGGACTCGGAGCGCTCGAAGGATCGCAAGCGCCGTCAGCGCGAGGTGCAGGCCACCGAGGCCGGTGCCGGCTCCGGGCGTCATGGCGACGATGGCGCCGGCAACAGGCGCCACGGCGCCGACGACGGCGGTAACGGGCGGCGGCGGAGCTCGACCCTGATCGCCTCGCGCCCACCGGTGGACCGGGTCGAGCACGTGCAGCAGCTGACCGCGATCGAGCGCGCCGAGCTGACCGCGGCCGAGCGCCGGTTGCTGGGCGATCTGTTCGCGATCGTCGAGGAGCACGCGGGCCACGCCGCGCTGGCCATCGACCGCTCCAAGGTCGAGGACGCGTTCGTGTACGCCCGCGTCCACCACGCCGATCAGCTGCGCAAGTCGGGCGAGGACTTCATCATCCATCCCGTCGGGGTGGCCAAGATCTGCGCCGGGATGCGCCTCGACACCGAGACGCTGTGCGCGGCGCTCCTGCACGACACGGTCGAGGACACCTCGGCGTCGCTGGATGAGGTGCGCGAGGCGTTTGGCGACGAGATCGGCGGCCTGGTCGATGGCGTCACCAAGCTCACCGGGCTGACCTTCCAGTCGCGCGACGAGGCGCAGGCCGAGAACTACCGCAAGATGATGGTGGCGATGGCCACGGACATCCGGGTCATCCTCATCAAGCTGGCCGACCGCCTGCACAACATGCGCACGATCTCGGCCATGCCCAAGCAGAAGCAGATCGAGAAGGCCCGCGAGACGCTCGACATCTACGCCCCGATCGCCCACCGGCTCGGCATCCACGCGATCAAATGGGAGCTGGAGGACCTGGCCTTCCAGACGCTCCACCCCCGCAAGTACAACGAGATCAAGGGGTTGGTGGCCCAGCAGCGCGCCGAGCGCGAACGCTACGTCAATCAGGCCGGCGAGTATCTGGCCAAGGAGCTCGATGAGCTGGGGATCGAATCCGAGATCTCGGGCCGGGCCAAGCACTTCTACTCGATCTACTCGAAGATGACCAAGAAGGGCCGCGAGTTCAACGAGATCTACGACCTCACGGCGATGCGCGTGATCGTCTCCTCGGTGAAGGACTGCTATGGCGCGGTGGGAGTCATCCACGCCCTGTGGAAGCCGCTGCCGGGGCGCTTCAAGGACTTCATCGCCATGCCCAAGTTCAACATGTACCAGTCGCTGCACACGACGGTGATCGGACCCGAGGGCCGGCCGCTGGAGATCCAGATCCGCACGCGCGAGATGCACGACATGGCCGAGTTCGGAATCGCCGCGCACTGGATGTACAAGGAGAGTCCGAACAAGTCAGCCAGCGCGCCCCCTCAGACTCTGGACGAGTCCGAGGGCAAGCTCAAGTGGCTGCGCTCGCTGCTCGACTGGCAGCAGGATCTGTCCGATCCGCGCGAGTTCATGGAGACCCTCAAGGTCGACCTGTTCGAGGACGAGGTCTTCGTGTTCACGCCGAAGGGCGAGGTCAAGTCGCTGGCCGCCGGCGCGACGCCGCTCGATTTCGCCTATGAGATCCACACGGACGTCGGGCACCGCTGCGTGGGCGCCAAGGTCAACGGCAAGATCGTGCCGCTCTCCTACCAGCTGCGCTCCGGCGACATCGTCGAGGTCCTCACGTCCAAGCGCGAGCGCGGCCCATCGCGCGACTGGCTGGCGCTGGTCAAGACCACTCGGGCGCGCAACAAGATCAAGGCGTGGTTCAAGGCCGAGTCGCGTAAGGACACCGAGCACGCCGGGCGCGATCTGCTCCAGGATCACCTGAAGAAGCAGGGCCTGCCGGCCCAGAAGCTCGTCGGCTCGCCGCTGCTGGCCGACGTCATCCGCGAGATGGGCTTCCGCAAGGGCGAGGACTTCTACATCGCCCTCGGCGGAGCCAAGATCTCGCCCAAGGTCGTCGTCAACAAGGTGATGCAGCGCCTCAAGCAGGGCGAGACGGCCGAGTCTGAGCCGACGGCCACCGACGATCTGCTCCAGACTCGGCGCCGCCGCTCGCGTCCGACGACCTCGTCGTCTCGCTACGGCATTCAGGTCGAGGGCATCGATGAGGTGATGCTGAGGCTGGCCAAGTGCTGCCGGCCCGTACCCGGCGACCCGATCGTCGGCTACATCTCACTCGGGCGCGGAATCACCATCCATCGCGAGGATTGCCCCAACGTCGCCGTGCTCAAGAAGGACCCCGAGCGCTTTACGCCCGTGTCCTGGGAGGGAGACGCCGAGACATCATTCCGGGTCGAGCTCGAGGTCGACGGATGGGATCGCCATCGCCTGCTCGAGGACATGTCGCGGACCTTCGCCGAGGCGGGCATCAACATCCTCGAGGCCCGCTGCACGGTCAACCACCCGATGGTCAAGAACCGGTTCGTCGTCGAGGTCGGCGACACGCGAGCCCTCGACCAGGCCATCAACCGCCTGCGCAACATCGACGCCGTGTTCGACGCCTTCCGCGTGACCCCGGGGGCCTAGCCGCCGGGGCACGAGGGGCGACCGTCAGCCGAGCTCCGGTCCGCTGCGCTGCGGGCCGCCAGGCGCCCGGTGGGGCGGTGTCACGCGAACCGTGCGCACCCGCGCCCGGGGCAGCTTGGTGATCAGGACCGCCTCACCGGTCCTGAGGCTCTTGATCTCGTTGGGGTGAACGCGGAACTCCTCCTTGGGCCGGAGCGTGCCTCGCCCCGTGTCATGGCCTCCGAACAGGCGACCCCCGATCTGCCGGGTCTCTTCCCACGTCTTGATCGTCCCCGCCATCTGGGCCACGGTGAGTGCCGAGGACGGCACGTCCTGACGATGGACGATCTTGACCGCGGTGCTGCCCAGCACCTGGTCGCGGAGCCCCGGCGCGGCGCGCTCGAGGTCGGCCAGCTCCTGGGTGGCCAGGAGGACGGGTATCCCCGCCTCGCGTCCGCGGACGACCAGCGAGACAACGTGGTCGGCGCCAAGCGCGGAGAACTCGTCGATGGCCACGATCGCCTGCTCGTCGGGCGAAGGGCTCCCGTTCAGGCGGTGCCCCGCCGCGGCGATCAGATCCTGTAGCACCAGCGTCCCGATCTGCGCCGCCAGCTTGCCGTACGTGCTGGAGTTCAGGCTGAACAGAACGACGTCCTCCCCGGTGAGCGCGCGACGAAGATCGACCGCCTCCGAGGCGCCGCGCGCCGACAGGAACTCTCCCGAGTGCGACTCGCTGAGGATCGCCAGGCGCGTCCCCAGCCCGCGCACCGCGCTCACCTGGTCCGGCGTCAGCGTCGACAGGTAGTCGCGCAGGCGCTCGGCCCGATCGGGTGGCAGGTCGTGAGTCAGTCCGGCCAGCCGCGCGGGATCCATCACATCGACCACCGCATCCAGCGTGGCGGGGCGCTCGGGGTTGGCCCGGTGAAGAACCTGGATCGCGATCTGCACATAGCGTTCGGCGGCGCGCTGGTAGTGGGGCTCGGTGAACCGCTCGGTGGCGATCAGCTTGTCCTTGAGCTCCGTCGCGTTGCCGTGGGCCAGCGGGTTCCAGTGGCCCGGACCGTCCGGTGTCCACAGGCGAAACGGGCGCCCGGCCGCCGCGGCGGCGGCGGCGAGCGCGCGCGCGAACGCCGGTGAGCCCTTCATGTCGATGGCCACGACCGGTCGGCCGCGGCGCACGTGATCGGTGAGGATCGACAGCATCGTCGTCGACTTTCCCGCCCCACTGGCGCCGAGGATCAGCGTGTGCGCCGAGAGCTGGCGATCGCTCAACACGACCTGCCGCCCGCTGCTGTCTGCGCCCAGCACGGTGCCGGCCGCCGCTGGTGCGCGGCGAGCGCGCCGGCGCCCCGGCGCCAAACCGCGGAGCGGCGGCAGCGCGATCCCCCCGATCCCGACGCACACGATCGCGATCGTCGCCCAGACGGGTGGCGACAGGAGCAATGCCCCAAAGACCAGCAGGAGCCAGTAGCGCGGAGCGCGGGTCGGAGGCCGCGGGCTCATCGGCCAACCTCCTGAGATCGGGGGCGCCGGCTCGCCGCGCGCTCCACCGCGCGACCGCCGGCGCGCGAGGGCGGCTGCGCCCACACGACGCGCTGGACGTGGACGCGCGATGAGAATCCGATCCGTCGCGCCGAGGCACGGATCCGCTCGCCGACCTCGGGCCGGTCGACGAGATACACGACCGCATCGACCCGCGCGTCGGCGGCGTAGGCGGACAGAATCTGCTGGCGCCGGCCGCGGCCCTTCGCGGTCAGCTCGAGCTCGATCGCGATGCGACGGCCCTCGGGGGTGACCAGCAGTAGGTCGGGATAGTGCAGCCCGTGCCTGCCGGCGCCGCGCCTGACGCCGAAGGGCGGATCGCTGCGATCGGAGCCCATGTCATGCGAGCGCAGCGTCCGCTCGGACATGACATCGCGCATCGGGCCGAATGTCCCGCTACGCGCGGCCAGCCACAGCCAGGCCACACCGACGTCATGGTCGTAGGTGCTGAGGTCGATCCGCGGCGGCGGATGGGACCTACCCACCGCGCGCAGCCCCTTCGTGGTGATGCGGTGGCAACCGGGCCGGCGGCTGAAGATCCGATCGGAGACTAGGAAGCCCGCCGCGGTGAGGGCGCGAAGCCGTCCGTAGGCCGTTCGCGCCGACGTTCCCATCAGTCCCTGAACGTGCTCGGCCAGCACCAGCCGGTGCTCGGCGGTGAATGCGAGCACGTCGAGGTCTCGCGGTGTGAGCCGCAGTCCACCTCTCTGGGCCATACCTATGAGAGCGATTTGGGGGGTGTGTTTCACCCCCCAACGCCGCTTAGTTCATCGACCCGGATGAGGCAGCGAGCTGGTGTTGACGACCTCGAAGTCCCGGCCGGTCAGGCGGTCGAGCAGGTGCAGCGAGGAATTGTTCCAATGACGGTCGGGCGCACCCGAGATGTACCAGGGAGAGCCGTTGTCGGCCAGGATCAGGCCATACCGCTTCAACGCCGCGGCGAGGACTCTGGCCTGGTAGGGCAGCCCCGAGATCCTCACGCTCGGCTTGAGCCTCACCCGCAGCCCCATCGGGGGATAGAAGCCACGGCATGTCGCAGCCTCATGCCGCGCGGGATAGACATAGTGCGCCGAGGTGCAGGGCGCCGTAAACCGAAGCGCATGGTTGATCACGCCTCGCCTGACCTCGGCATAGCGAGCCAGACCGGGCAGGATCGGTAGGCCGGCGGCGTCGGCCGACGTCCAGCCGGCCGGGCGCAGATGGTTCGAGCGCAGGTTGAAGATCGCCCCGGATCCGGCGCTCCAGCGCCGCCCGCCGTCGTGTGGGTAGGCCGCGAACAGCTCGTAGTCCTTGCACGTATCGCGGTCGACCACGATCACATGGCGGTCACCGCCGGAATTCCGGCCCCCCTCAATGGGAACATTCGGTGGGATCGGGTAGGGCCCCGGATTCGACTCCGCGGCGTAATGGAAGCGGACGGGCACGCGGCGGGTCCGGTGGGACACGACCGCGAAGGGAATGCCGATCGGCTCGCCGTCGTAGAGCCCGGCTCCGAAATCGGGGTGCACCGGATCGCTCAGGCCGATGCCGGCGATCAGCCTGGCTGAGTTCTTGGCCACCGGTAGTCGGTCGATCCGTTGGTTCCACGGGTTGTTGGCCGGGAAGATCTCGCAGTGGGGCGCTCCGGGCAGCGGCGTCGCCCTTCCGCTGGCGCCCTGAAGGAGCGCCACGGCTGTCGCCACCGCGACCGCGGCGGCGATGATCGACAAACGCCAGGGCACGGCCGCGATCATGCCAGCCCGACGCGACGACACACGCTGACCTGGACGATCGTCGGTCCCGGAGGCACCTGCGCGATCGAGAGTTCAGGAAACGACGAGCATCCCGCGTGGCCTGACCACGAACAGCGCCTCCAGCGCCTCGCCGATGTAGTCCCCGTCGACCTGGATCGGCAGCGGCCGGTCGTCGCACGACCGCATATGGATGCGGTCGGTGCCGCTGAAGGCGTAGACCTGGCGGTGGCGGCTGACCCGAGCACGCCGGGCCAGGGCGCGCCAGACGATCGTGGGGATGTCGACCGGGCTGGCCCGCTTGAGCACCACGCCGGCGAGGTCGCCGCTGTCGAGTGTTGCCCCTTCGCCCATGTCGACCGGCCGGTCACCGAAATAGGTGTAGGGCGCCGCGTTCTGGATGATCGCCGTCACCCCGGAGACCGTCTCGCCATCGAGCTGCGCCTCGAGCCGTGGCGGATGCAGCAGGTAGCGCCGGTTGAACGTCCCGATGCCCGTCCATGTGTAGTACCACTCGCCCAGCCGGGCCTTCAGCTGCGGATGCGCGTCGACCCGTTCCACCACGCTGGCATCGAGCCCGACGCCGGCCGAGAACAGGAAGCAGCGGTCGTTGACCATGCCGATGTCGACTCGGCGCGGCCGCCAGTCGTCGGCGACCTGGAGCAGGTGCTCGGTGGCGTCGACGACGTCGGTGGGGATCCCCAGCATGCGGCAGTAGACGTTGGTTCGCCCACCGGGGAGACAGCTCAACGCCGTGCCCGAACCGGCGAGCCCGTTGGCTGCTTCGTTGACGGTGCCGTCGCCCCCGAAGGCCACGACGACGTCGTAGCCCTCGCGCGCCGCCTCGCGGCACAGCTCGGTCGCGTGATCGCGCGCCTCGGTGTCGATCGCGTCGACGTGATAGCTGCCCCGGAGGGCATAGACGACCAGATTCTTGAGCCGATCCGAGACCGTCGTGGCGTACGGGTTGACGATGATCAGCATCCGCTTGCTCGGAGCGCTGTCGGTCAACGAGAGAGTCGCCTCGAGGCGAGCGAGCGGGTCAGCGGAGGTGGCGGCCATGGCGCAACGCAAAGCCCAACACCGCAGGCGCACTGTCGTTACGCGCTGGGTTCGGTCAGCTTACGAGACTTGGCTTCCGCCGGCGCGCCTGGATATACTTCGCTCCACATAGCTGTACGCATCAAGAGGGGTGGAGGGACTGGCCCTATGAAACCCCGGCAACCTCCCGCAAGGGAAAGGTGCCAATTCCATCAGGCTCCAACAACAAGCCTGGGAGATGTGGAAAGGCGGTTTCACAGGACCTCCGACCACAGACCCCGGCGGAGGTTTTTCGACATATGCCGCCAGAGTCTCTTCGCTGCAAAGAATGCAAGACGACCTACCCGCTGGATGCTCGCTACGTGTGCGAGCAGTGCTTCGGGCCGCTTGAGGTCGCGTACGCGCCGCGTACCGACGGTGATCTCGGCGAACTGCGCCGCAAGATCCAGGCCGGCCCGCACTCGCTGTGGCGCTACGCCGACTTCCTACCCGTCACGGCACCACCGCGCGGAACGCTGCCCGCCGGCTGGACCCCGCTGCTACGCGCCGATCGCCTCGCCGAGGAGCTCGGGTTGCGCGAGGTCTGGATCAAGAACGACGCCGCCAATCCGACCCATTCGTTTAAGGATCGGGTGGTGTCGATTGCCCTGGCGCGTGCACGCGAGCTCGGTTTCCAGACCATCGCCTGCGCCTCCACCGGCAACCTGGCCAATGCCGTAGCCGCCCATGCGGCGGCGGCCGGACTGCAGTCATACGTGTTCATACCCGCGGACCTCGAGGAGCAGAAGATCCTCGCCACCGGTGTCTACGGGACGAACCTGGTCGCGGTCCGTGGCAATTACGATGACGTCAACCGGCTGTGCACCGAGCTGTCGGGCGAGCACGACTGGGCGTTCGTGAACATCAACATGCGCCCGTATTACGCGGAGGGCTCGAAGACGCTTGCGTTTGAGACCGCCGAGCAGCTTGGGTTCGAGCTGCCCGACCGCGTCGTCTGCCCGATCGCGTCCGGATCGCTGTTCACCAAGATCGCTCGCGGCTTCGAGGAATGGCTCGAACTCGGCCTGCTCGAGGGCGAGCTGCCGACGTTCAACGGGGCCCAGGCTCTGGGCTGCTCGCCCGTGGCCACGGCGTTCGAGGCCGGGCACGACTTCTGTCGCCCGGTCAAGCCCGACACGATCGCCAAGTCGCTGGCCATCGGCAATCCGGCCGACGGTCCCTACGCGCTCGACCTGGCCCGGCGCTCCGGCGGCGCGGTCGACTCGGTGACCGACGATGAGATCCGCGACGGGATCAAGCTGCTGGCGCGAACCACCGGCATCTTCACCGAGACGGCCGGCGGTGTGACCACCGCGGTGCTGGCCAAGCTGGCCGAGAGGGGTGACATCGATCCCGGCGAGCGCGTGGTGGCCATCATCACCGGCGAGGGCCTGAAAACCCTCGACTGCGTCCGCGGAACGTTCGAGGCCTGGGAGATCGAGCCCACGCTGACGTCGTTCCAGGAGGCCAGCGACCGCGTCAACGTCGCCGCTTGATATGACTCCAGGCCTGATGCCCGTGTCAGTGAAAATTCCTACCCAGCTCCGTGCCGCCACGGACGGAGACGCCACCGCTGAGGTCGAGGGTTCGACCGTCGGCGAGGTGCTCGACTCGCTCTACGAGCGCTATGGCGAGCTCCGCAGCCGGATCGCGGAGGACGGAGGATTGCGACGGTTCGTCAACGTGTACGTCGGCGGCGAGGACATCCGGTTCCTCGACGGCCTCGACACCGAGGTGCAGGATGGGGACGAGGTCACCATCCTCCCGGCGGTAGCCGGGGGCTGAGCTCTGGAAGGCCTGGCCGCATGCGGCCAGGCCCCGACCGGTGCATGCACCGGTCGGCGGGGGCGCGCATGCGCGCCCCCGGAACCGCATTTAGATTTCGCTCGCCGGCGGCCGCAGCCGGGGAGCGCGGAAGTAGAGCGCCGCTACGCAGGCCTCGAATCCTGCGATACCGACCAGGGCGGGCCCAGGCCCGAGTCTGAGCAGAAGTGCCCCGATCACCCCACCGGTGAATACGCCGAAGACGGTCGCAGCCCGACGGGTCCGCACCAGCGGTGTCTCACCGGGGAGGGCCGAGCCGAACGGCAGCACATCTGTCAGTGCCTTGACCAGACTGATTTGTGCCGAGGTCGTCGGCATGTCAGGGATTCGCGCCTCGACCATCCCCCGGCTGCGCCACCCCATCGCGCCCGCGAGCAGCAGGACGACGATGGTCGTGGCGTGCCCCGGCAGGCTCTGCGTCCCACTCACGATGAGTGCGTATATCGCGGCGGCAGCGAGAACTGCGACCTCGCCGGCCAGCAAGATCACGAACCAGCGCCTCCCTCCTCTACTCACCCGGGCTATGAGGGCGTGGGCCGCGGCCGTCCCGGCCACGAAAGCAGCCAGCGCCTCGGCAGGACTGTCGATCGATATCCCCGGCGCATTCGCGACCCCAAAGCCCAGCAACAGGATGTTCCCGGTCGCGAGTGCGGCGAGGGCGTGTCCCAGCGCGAGAAACGTAACCGCATCGACCGCGCCGGAGGTCACGGTTAGGGCGAACATCACAATGGTGATGCGGAGCTCGCTCCGCACCGGGGCGGCTTGCACACCGCCATTCTGCCGATGGTTCGGTCACGGCGCCCTTTGACAGGCGCCGCTACTGGCTATGCCTCAGCTTCGCTGGTCGGCCGTCGATACCGGGACGCTGAGGCCGATTGGGCAGCTGACGCTGGTCCCGCCCAGCCCGCAGTAGCCGTTGGGGACCTTGTGGAGGTACTGCTGGTGGTACTCCTCGGCGTAGTAGAACGGGCCCGCGGGCGCGATCTCGGTCGTCACCTCCGGATAGCCGGCCGCCTGCAGACGCTCGTTGTACATCTCGCGCGAACGCTCGGCGGTCTCGAGCTGGCGCTCGTCGCCGGTGAAGATCGCCGAGCGGTACTGGGTGCCCACGTCGTTGCCCTGACGCATGCCCTGCGTCGGGTCGTGGTTCTCCCAGAACAGCCGCAGCATCTCCTCATAGGAGGTCTTGGCCGGGTCGAAGACGACCAGCACAACCTCAGCGTGGCCGGTCCGCGCGCTGCAGACCTCCTCGTAGGTCGGGTTGGGCGTGTAGCCGCCGGCGTAGCCGACAGCGGTCGTATACACGCCGGGCGCCTGCCAGAACACGCGCTCGGCTCCCCAGAAGCAGCCCATGCCGAACACGGCCCGCTCGAGTCCGGGGGGAAATGGGGGATGAATCGGGGTTCCCAGCACGGCGTGCCGCTCGGGCACGGGCATCTCGCGGTCGCGGCCTGCAAGCGCGTCGGCGGGATCGATCATCGTGGTCTTCTGCCTAAATCCAAACATGCTCAAAGAGTAGGGCGTCGGGCTTACAGGCCGGGAAATTTTCAGCCGCGAGGGCCGTCCGCCAGCCGGCAACGTGAATCTCGCCGCCCCGCCGGCGGCCAGATTCACAATGACGGCCGCCTGCGCCGTGGACGTGAAACTCGCGCCACCCGCGGCGTCGACTTTCACGTCGACCGGCGTCCAGGCGCTGGGTGAGCGAGGGGGCTGAGAATGTCACACTCGAATCGCGAGACTGCCCGGGACCGACGTTCACGGCGTGGGAGCGCCGTCTTTGGCGCTGCTCTCGCCCACGGCGAGGGGTAGATTGTGAGACGTTGACGCGCACGCAGCCGCAGCGTCAGCCGCCACCGAATCACAGCACCGGCGTGCGATAGCGAACCGCCCCGCCGGCCACGCTCCAGCACTCGACCAGGTCGTGGACGATGAGGAACGGAATCGCCCAGCTTCCGGCGCCGGCGGTGCGCGCTCGCCGCCGCAGCTCGATGAGGTGAAGCGTCAGGACCAGCCGGGTGAGCCAGCGCGGTCCTACCAGCGACAGCACGGAGCGCCACATCAGGTAGTGCCACACGTTCCAGAAGCAGCCGCGGTAGAGCATCGCCCGGGTCCGCGGGTGCCGAGCGAACACCCGGATCGTCGGCCCCCAGCGCGCGGCCACACGCAGCGACCCGCGGACGCCGAGATGCTCGACGGCATGGAACACGACGGCGTCCGCCGCCTGCACGGTCGCCCGCCCGGCCTCGATCGCGCGCCAGGCCAGGTCGGTGTCCTCGCCGCCCGGACGCGTCCCGAAGCCCTCGTCGAAGCCGCCCAGCGACTCAAGAGCCTCGCGGGGATAGAAGATGTTGCACGTCTCGTACTGGGGCCCCAGGCGCTCGATCCGGACCGTGCGATTGAGCAGGCCGTTCTCGCGCAACGGCGAGTTTTCGGGCTCGGTGCGTCCCTGGACGACCGCGGTCGGAGCTGTGCGCGCGCGCTCCAGGCCGCGGGCCAGCCATTCCGGCGCGGCCGCGCAGTCGTCGTCGACAAAGGCGATCACCGGCGCACGAGCCGCTCGCCACCCGCTGTTGCGCCCGCCCCCCGGGCCGATTGCGTGCTCGTGCCGGACCGTCCTCAGCCCCAGCGCCCCGCGGCCCAGCTCGGCCTCCAGCACCTCGCGCGTCGGCGGCTGCGATCCGTCGTCGACGACGACGACCTCGAACAGATCGGGGCTCAGCGTCTGGGCCTCGAGGCTCCGGAGCAGGTGGCGGAGCCGTTCGGGACGGTTGTGGGTCGAGACGACCACCGACACGAGCGGCGCTGGCACGCGCCGATTCTAAGTACGGCCCGGCCAGTATCGTGCCCAGGCCACGGATGTCTGCGCTGCCGTCCACCGCCCGCAACCTGGTCGTCGTTGTCCTCGACAGCCTGCGCTACGACAGCTGGCTGGCCGCCCCGCCCAGCTCGCTCTCCGGCCTGGGGGAGGTCGAGCGCCGCTGGAGCTATGCCTCGTGGACCGCCCCGTCGCACTACAACCTGCTGATGGGGTTGCTGCCCCATTCGAGTCCGTCCCGCGTCTATGCGTCGGAGTACTACAAGGAGGACTTTCTGCGCTATCGGCAGCGGCTCGGAGTGCCCGATATGGAGTTCAACAAGCTGCTCCCGTCGATCTTTCTCCCCACCTACCTGAAGCATTCGCTCGGCTACGGGACCCACGCGCGCGTCTCGATGCCGGTGCTGAACAAGTTCACGGCGATCAACCGCGATTTCGACACCTACGAGCTGATGCCGACTCACAACGACATGGCGGCGATCGTGGACCAGGTTCATTTCGACCCCGCCCGCCCGTCGTTCTGGTTGCTGAACGTGGGGGAGACCCACTACCCCTACGCCCGTCCCGGCCAGGACTCGAGCGACCTGCCCCACATCTCGGGTGTTCACGGTGTGTTCAGGCACCTCGACGAGATCCGCGCCGGGGGCGGCGCCCCGGCCGAGTTCTTCACCGAGCATCGCTTGAAATCGCTGCACGAGCGGCAGGTGGCGGCGCTCGAGTACCTCGACGGCATATTGGCGCGGCTGCTCGAGCGGCTTCCGGCCAACACCTGGCTGATCGTCACCTCGGACCACGGCGAGCTGTTCGGCGAGGACGGTTACTTCGGCCACGGGCCGATCGCGCACGAGAAGGTGCTCGAGGTTCCCTTCGTTGAGGGTCTCGTGGGCTGAGACGCTACATGTAGCCGAGCAGCTTCATCTGGCGCTCGATCGCCGCGAGCTCCTCCGCCGATGCCCCTGGTGGCGCGGCGGCGGCAGCGCCTGGCACCGCGGCGACGGTCTGGGCCTGGGCCGCCGGATGCGCTAGGGCGGCTCGCAGCCCGTCGAGCTGACGGTCCGACGCGGCCGCGGGCAGGGGCCGCGTCTCGCCGGGATCGGCCTCGAGGTCGTAGCACGATTCTCCGTCGTCCCCGATCACGAGCTTGTGCCTGGCGTCCATCGCGCATGTGTAGGAGGCCGTGATCCGGCGCACGGCGGCATCGTCGAGGTGCCACTGCTCGGCGAACGCACTGATCCGCGGGTGATCGGCGGCGCCGAGCCGATCGAACTGCGCCAGCGCCACGCCCTCGGGGAGTTCGCGCGCTCGCCACGGATGCGCCTCGACCCCCGCCGCCCGACAGATCAGCGGCGGCAGCTCAGCCAGGCTGAACGGCCCGGCATCGTCGATGGCCCCGGGACCGGCCATGACCAGCGGCACGTGAACCAGGCGTTGGTCGACCGAGAAGCCGTGAGCGATCAGGCCGCCCTCGCCGAAGTTCTCGCCGTGATCCGAGGTGACGATGACGAGCGTCTCATCGAGGATGCCGCGGCGCTCCAGGGCCTCGACCACCTCGGCCAGCCACCGGTCCATGTAGGCAGCTGCCCGCCGGTAGAGGTAGCGCATGCGCTCGAACGCCTCGCCTGGGATCTCGTGATGGCCGGCGGCGTACAGGCAGATGGATTGAAAGCTCAGATGCCGCTGGGCGTCGAGCGCGGCGCGGATCCGTTCCGCCGGGGGCAGGTCGTTCCAGGGCCGCGGCGGGAGGTAGGGGGAATGGCACTCGCACAGGTTCACGAACCAGAACGTGGGCTGGCCCGACCACTCCTCGATCGCGCCCACGACGCCATCACGGATGGGGCGGGCGCCGTCATCCACCCGCGCCCGGAAGCCGTCAAGCGCCCAGCTCAGGCGGGCATCGGGGCGGTCGCGCAGCAGCGCACCGCGGGCCATCCGACGGTGCTCGCCCGTGTACATGAACGTGTCGAAGCCGAGGTCGAAACCGCTGTGGGGTGAGACCCACAGATTGGCGCTGAATCCGCGCGTCGTATAACCGTTCTCGCGCAGGACCTGGCTGAGCATCCGCTCGCGCACACGCTCGAGCAGAGGCCGGGCACTCTGAGGGCTGCCATTCGGGGCCTGGCCGAGTCCGAGCTGCCGGGCCAGCAGTCCGGTGAACATCGAGGCGTGTGAGGGCAGCGTCCAGCTCGCCGTGGCGTAGGCGTTGGGTAGCGCGCTCCCGGCTCGGGCCAGGTCCGCGATCGCCGGTGTCGTGCCGGCCGGTGGGCCGTACGGCTCGATCGTGTCGCGTCGAACGGCGTCGAGCACGACCAGCAGGACGTTGGGCGCCACGCGGCAAGCGTAGCTCAGGAGGTCTGGTCTGCTGGGTGCGGATCGTTGGCGATTCAGCCGGTACGATCGCCCCTGGTGCAGCCCAGGACCAACGATCCGGCGGACCCGGTCGTGGCGGCCCCAGCCAGTCGGGAGACCGAAGCCAGCGCTGAGGCCTTGGCCGATCCGGAGGCCGCGACCACAAGCAGAAACCGTGAGGTCGACACGAAAGGACGCTCGCTCCGTGTGTACGCGGCCCGGGGCGTTCTGATCAACACCGGCTTCGACATCGGCCTTAGCGCACTGGCACTGCTGCGCGGCTTCGTGCTCGCGGCGCTGCTCAGCCGCAGCGCCTACGGCGTATGGGGGGTGCTCGTCGTCTCCCTCGGCGTCCTGGCGCGGCTCAAGCTGGTCGGGATCAGCGACAAGTACGTCCAGCAGGATGAGGCCAACCAGGAGCTGGCCTTCCAGCGCGCCTTCACCCTCGAGCTGCTGGTCACCGCCGCGGCCATGGTCCCGATCATCGCCTGTCTGCCGATCGTCGCGATCGTCTATGGCCACTGGGATCTCGTGCCCCCGGGGCTGGTGCTGATCACGGTGATGGTGGCCGGCGCCCTGCAGGCGCCCTTCTGGGTCTACTACCGGAAGATGGACTTCGTGCGCCAGCGGGCGCTGGCGGCGATCGAGCCCGTGGTCGGCTTTGTCGTCGCCGTCGGACTGGCTGTGGCCGGCCTGGGCTACTGGGCCCTGGCCATCGGCGTCGTGGCCGGTGCGTGGTCGGCCGCCATCGTGGCCATCAGCACCTCGCCGTACAAGCTCCGCTGGCGCTATGACCGCGGTGCACTGAAGGTGTACGTCCGCTTCTCGGCCCCGATCTTCATCGCCACCGTCTGCTCGATTATTCTGGCCAACAGCGCAGCGATCGCCAGCAACGCCCATCTCGGCCTGGCCGGAGTCGGAGCCGTAGCTCTGGCCGCGACGATCACCTCGTTCTCGAGCCGGGTCGACGATCTGGTCAGCGGAACCCTCTATCCAGCCATCTGCGCGATGCAGAACCGCCTCGACCTGCTGCGCGAGTCGTTCGTCAAGACCAACCGCCTGGCCCTGATGTGGGCCATGCCGTTCGGGATCGGCCTGGCCCTGTTCGCGGGCGATCTCGTCGTCTTCGTGATCGGCGAGAAGTGGCAGCCTGCGGTCATCCTGCTCCAGATCAATGGTCTGGCCGCGGCCATCGCCCATGTGGGCTTCAACTGGGACGACTACTTCCGGGCCCGGGGCGAGACGAGACCGATCGCCGTGGCCAGCGTCGCCTCGACGATCACGTTCCTGGCCGTGGGCATCCCGCTGCTGTTCAAGTACGGACTCGCCGGCTTGGCGATCGGAATCGCCGCACAGGCGCTCGTTCAGCTGTGCTTCCGGGCCTGGTACCTATCGCACTTGTTCGAGGGCTTCCGCTTCGTCCGCCACGGTGCGCGCGCGATCCTGCCCACCGTGCCGGCCGCCCTGGCCGTGCTCCTGATGCGCGTGGTGGAGACGGGGCAGCGCAACGTGGCGGCGTCGATCATCGAGCTGATCGTCTACGTCGGGTTGGTGATCGGCGCAACCTGGCTGTTCGAGCGCCGTCTGATCCGCGAGGCGATCGGCTACGTCATCCGCCGGCGGGCAGCCATTCCCGTCCCGACCGCCGGCGTGGCCGTGCCACCGGTGTGAGCTTCCCTGAACTGTCAGTCGTCGTTGCCTCGCACGACCGGCCACTGCGCCTGCGCTGGCTCCTGAACGCCCTGTCCGAGCAGACGCTCGACCCGTCGCGGTGGGAGGTGATCGTCTGCCATGACTCGGCGGATGAGGAGACCGACCGCGTGCTCAGCCAGCACCCGCTTGCCGCCGCCGAGCGACTGCGCTGGACCCGCCTGCCCGCGGGGACAGCGCGGCCCGGGGCCAATCGCAACGCCGCCATCGAACTGGCCCGGGCCGACACGCTGGTCTTCACCGACGATGACTGCCGCCCGCCGGAGGATTGGCTCGAGCACGTCCTCGCCGCCGTGCGGCGGCACCCGGGCGCCGTCGTCCAGGGCGCCGTGGCCCCTGATCCCGACGAACAGGCCATGCTCCGCTCGGCCCATCCCCGAAGCCAGAGCTTCTCCGATGTCCCGCGTCCCTGGGCCGAGTGCTGCAACATCGCCTATCCCCGGAAGCTCGTCGAGGCCGTCGGGGGTTTTGCCGAGGATGTGGTCACCGGCGAGGACGCCGACCTCAACCGCCGGGCGTGCGCCGACGGGGTGGCGTACGTCGGCGAGCCGCGCATGCTCACCTACCACGGCGTGGAGGAGGGGACGGCGTTCGACGGCATCCGCGACGCACGGCGTTGGGGCGATCTCGCCCTTCTGTTCAAACGCCACCCTGAGCTGCGGCGCGAGCTGTACCTGGGCGTGTTCTGGAAGCGCTCCCACGCCGCCGCGCTGCTGGCGCTGACCGGCGCGCTGGCCTTCCGCCGTGGGGCGCTCGGAGCCGTGCTGGCCATCCCGTGGGTGGTCTCTCACCGCTCGGGCCGCAGCGGTCTCCGGGGCGCCGTTCGCGATGTGCTCGAACTTCCGGGATGGGCGGCGATCGATCTCGCCGAGGCGCTGGCGCTGGCTCGCGGCAGCCTTCGGCACCACGCGCTGCTGCTGTGAGTCACGATCAGCTGCGCGTCGCGCTGCTCAGCCCCTGCTACTGGCCCGAGGTCCGTCGCGGCACCGAACGCTTCACCCGCGATCTGGCCGACGGGCTGATCGCGCGCGGCCACCAACCCCATCTGATCACCAGCCATCCGGGGGCTCCGGCCCGGGCGATCGAGAGCGGGCTGCCGGTGCTCCGCCTGCCGCGACCGCCCCAGGGCCGCCTGCTGCGCCGGCATTACCTGCCGTACCTCACGCACGTCCCGCTCACCTATGGCGCCCTGCGCGGCGGCTCCTACGACGTGGCGCACGCGGTGTACCCGGCCGATGCGCTGGCCGCCGCCCGCTGGCGCAGGGCCACCGATCGCCCGGCCGTGTTCTCGTACATGGGCATCCCCGACCGGCCGGGGGTGCGCGAGTTCCGCCGGGGGCGCGAGGCAATGCTCTCGGCGCTGCGCGGGTGCGACGCGACCGTGGCCCTGAGCCGCCACGCGGCGCAGGCGTTCTCCTACTGGCTCGGCTTCGAGGCCAGGGTGATCCCGCCAGGCGTCGACCTCGAAGGCTTTCGGCCCGGGCCGGCCCGCGCGCCCGAGCCGACGATCATCTGCAGCGCGGCCGCGGACCAGCCCCGCAAGAACGTTGGCCTGCTTGTGCGGGCCTTCGCCCTGGTCCGGCGCCAGCGGCCCGACGCGCGGTTGGTGCTGTCGCGACCGCAGAGCCTCGCGGCGGCGCGCCAGGCCGGTGTCGAGATCGAGGCCGACGGCGTCGAGTGGGCCGACCTCGACCGCCGCGATGTGCTCGCGCAGGCCTACGCGCGGGCCTGGGTGACCGCGCTCCCGTCGCGCTCGGAGGCGTTCGGCCTCGTGCTCGTCGAGTCACTGGCCTGTGGAACGCCCGTCGTCGGCTATGCGCGCGGCGGCATGGCCGAGATCATCGACCGTCCTGTCGTGGGCAGGCTGTTCGACGAGCTCGAACCGGCCGAGTTGGCCGGCGCTCTGCTGGACGCCATGGAGACGAGTGCCAGCCCCGAGACGGGCGGCGCCTGCCGTGCCCGGGCGCAGGACTTCTCGCTCGACCGCTGCGCCGAGAGCTACCTGGCGCTGTACCGAGAGCTCGGGGCCGGGCGATGATCAGGCCGCCGGCGAGCAGGCGCGAACTCGTCTCCCTGGGCATCGCCATCGCCCTCGGCCTCGCCGTCCGGGTGATCTATGTCCTACTGACGCGGCATTACCGGCCGGCGGGGGACGCGATCGAGTACGACGTAGAGGGGCAGCTCATCGCCCAGGGACATCTGTTCTGGACCGCCGCGCCCTACGGAATCCTCCACGCCGGAGCGTGGAAGGCCCCGGGATACCCCGCCTGGGTCGGATTCTGGTACGCGATTCTCGGTCACCATCCGGTGGCGGTCAGGCTGCTCCAGGTTCCCCTGGGGGCGTTGACGATTGCCCTCTCCTGGCTGCTCGCGCGCCGTCTGTTCGGTCCCCGCGTGGCCGCGGTGGCGGCCTTCGTCGTCGCGCTGTACCCGCTGGCCTGGCAGTACGAGGAGCTGCTCTACTCGGAGTCGCTGGCTACGCCGGTGACCCTGGTTGCCCTGCTCCTCATCTTCACGCGGCCGCCGTCACGGCGAACGGCCATCTTGTTCGGGTTGGTGATCGGGGTGCTGATGTTGATCCGGCCGTCGGCCGAGTTCCTCGTGCTCGGGGCTCTGGTGGCGTGGTGGGTGGGGGCGGGCTGGCGGCCGGGGATCGGGCTCACCGCACTCAGCGTGCTCGTCGCCGTCCTCGTGATCGCGCCTTGGACGGTGCGCAACGCCATCGTGCTTCATGGCTTCGTCCCCATCTCCCTCCAGGACGCCGCCCTGTACGGGACGTTCAACGCCACCTCGGCCCACGATCCCGTGTTTCCGTACGCCTGGCGGCGCGACCCGCCGAGCGCGGCAAGCCTTTTCGATTCCCATCATCCGCTTCCCGATGTGACGCTGCGAGCCAAGCTGATTCACCTCGGCCTGTCATATATCTCGGCCCATCCCGAGTCGGTGCCGGCGGCCTTCTTCTGGAACGGCCTGTCGCGGCTGTGGGACGTGCGCCGGCGCTCGCGGGCATTGGCCGAGGTGCCGTTCGAGGGTCGCAGCCGGTTGGTGACGAACCTCGGGCTCGATGCGTACCTCGTGCTGCTCCCGCTGGCCTTGATCGGGCTGTGGCGGGCGCGCCGCCGGCATGCGCTCGTGCTCGGCGTGCTGGCCATCGCGCTGGGCGCGTCAATCGTGTTCACCGTCGACGCCGGCACCCGCTATCGCGCCACGCTCGAGCCGCTCATCGCCATCCTCGCCTGCGCCGGCGTCCTCGGCGCCAGCGCCGCCCCCAGTTTCGAGCCGCGCGCGGATAGCCTGTCGCGCTTCGCATGACCGATCTGCATCAACGCGTGGCCGCGATCGAGTGGTACCACACACTCGAACTGGCGCCCGGGGTAGTGACCCCGGGCTGGTTCGACCACCGCCCGATCGTCGAGCGGATCCCGATCCCCGCTTCGCTGTCAGGTGCCCGCTGTCTCGACGTCGGCACGTTCAACGGTTTCTGGGCCTTCGAGATGGAACGCCGCGGCGCCCGCGAGGTTGTGGCCATTGATGTGCTCGACCCGCGACGTTGGGACTGGCCCGTATCCAGTGCGCAGGCCACCATCGCGGCGCTGGCCACCCGCGCGGCCCAGGGCAACGGCTTCGAGATCGCGCGCGCGGCACTCGGCTCGGCCGTCGATCGCCGCGACTGCAGCGTGTACGAGCTCGACGAGTCCCTCGCCGGCCGCTTCGACTTCATCTATGTCGGCAGCCTGCTGCTGCACCTCCGTGACCCGGTGCGGGCACTGGAGCGGGTCAGATCGGTGTGCGACGGAAGCCTGGTCGTGGTCGATGCCATCGATCTGCCCCTGACGCTGCGTCACCCCCGCCAACCCGTGGCCCGGGTCGACGGACGCGGACGACCATGGTGGTGGTATCCGAACACGGCCGCGCTGGCGCGCCTGGTCGAGGTCGCCGGCTTTCAGGTGCTCGAACGTCCGCAGCGGTTGTTCATGCCTCCGGGAGAAGGATGGCCGCGCGCCCGGTGGCGCGCCGACCTCCTCCGCAGTCGCGAGGGGCGCTATCACCTCACCGGGGCGTGGCTCGGCGACCCGCACGCGGTGGTGAGAGCTCGGCCCGCCGGCTACATCTAGCGGGCCCGGCGCCGAAGCCGGGTGAACGCCATCTGTCGCCGGGCTGCGGCCTGTTCGAGTGGGCTGGCTCGTTCGGACCGGTAGACGACGAGGTGCGAGCGTCCGTGGAGCACCCGACTCGAGGAGCAACAGGCCGTCCGAGCCGATCCCGCAGCCGTAGTCGAGGAGCCGGCCGCCCGGTGGCACCGCGGAGGCAAGCGCCTCCAGATAGGGCACCTTGGTCCCGGTCATCGCGAAAGCGGTGAGGCTGTACAGATAGCCGAGCGAGGTTCGGTAGAACTCGTGTTCGTCCTCGCAGGAGGCGAACTCCGCCTCGAGCTGCTCCTCATAGCGCCACAGCCGCTCGAGCTCGAAGCGCTCGCCGAGGTACTCGGTCAGCTCGTTCTGCTCGCGCTCGGGATCGAGCCGGAGATCGACCCTGGCGGCCACGCGGCGAGCATATCCGAGCTCGCGCGGTTGTTAGCCTCGCCGCACAGTGGCCGCCGATCCGCCGAGCTTCGACCCGCAGCTGAGCGTCGTGATATCGACGCTGGGAAGCTACGAGCTGCTCGAGCGCGTGCTCGACGGGTTCGCCCGGCAGGACGTCGATCCGCGACGCTTCGAGGTTGTGGTAGTGGCCGACGCGGCCGACCCCGAACCTGAGGCGGTGAGGCGGGCGATCGGTCAGCGGCCCTACGCGACCCGGCTGCTCACCGGCACCGTGCCCGGAGCGTCGGCGAACCGCAATGTCGGCTGGCGTGCGACCCGTTCTTCGCTCGTGCTGTTCACTGACAACGACACGGTTCCTGTCCGGGGCTTCGTCGGCGAGCATCTGCGCTGGCACGGCAACGCGCCCGCGGCCGAGGTGGTCGTGATCGGGCCGGTGCGGTGGGCGCGCGAGGTCGGCGTCACCCCGTTCATGAAGTGGCTTGACCGCGGGATCCAGTTCGATTTCGGCAGCATCCAGGGAACCGAGGCGAGCTGGGCGCACGTCTACAGCGCCAACGTGTCAGTCAAGCGAAGCTTCCTCGAGCGCGTCGGCGGCTTCGACGAGCAGCTGCTCCCCTACGGTCACGAGGATCTTGACTGGGGCTACCGGGCACGGCCGCATGGTCTGAGGGTCCTGTTCAACCGTAGGGCCATCGTCGACCACTGGCGGGCCATGGACCTGGAGTTCTGGAAGGTCCGCGCGGAGCGCATCGCCGTCACCGAACGGCGCTTCTGCGAGAAGCACCCCGAGGTCAGGCCGACGCTGCGCGAGCGGTTCAGCCGGGCGGCCGCGCGGCCGCCGCAGCGGGGAAGGGCAGCCCGCGTGGCCGGGTACGTACCGCCGCGCCTGCCCTGGCTCGGCCCGTGCGTCTGGAACCTGGCCGACATCTACTGGTGCCAGCAGATCGCCCCGCCGTTTCTCGCCGCCTGGGATGCCGCCGCGACGGATGGGCCGGCGCCGGTTCAGCCTGCGCGGTGGGTGGCGGCCGAGCGCTCGGCGAGCTCGGGCGGCTCACCGCCGGGCGGACCGAAGTAGTCGATGACCCGCGCCGGTACCCCGGCGACGAGGCAGAAGGGCGGCGCGGGCCGGGTGACCACGGCACCGGCCCCGACGAACGAGCGCTCCCCCACGCTGGCGATGACGGTGGCCTTGGCCATGATGGCGACGTGGTCGGCGATCTCGATCTCGCGGAGGTCGTAGCCCTGTCCGAGCATGTGGCGATCGAGGTCCCTGAAGCGGTGACTGCCGTCCACGATCGTGACCCCGTGGGCAAACACGCAGTGGGCGCCGATCCGCACCGAGCCGGTGCACTGGATGACCACGTCATAGGTGAAGGCGCATCCGGCCCCGATCGTGACGCAGGTATCCCGTCCCTGGAGCTCGGCTCGAAAGCCGCGCCGGAACTCGACCCCCGGCCCGACGATGAAGGTCCCGCCCAAACGCATATCGAGGCTGAAGCCCGGCCCCAGGTACACGGGCCCCTGAAACTCGATGTGGGCATGGGGATGGCGGAACAGCACCCAGCGTTTGCGCAGCCACGACATCAGACGGGGCCCGGGTCCCGGCATGTACATCAACCACACACGCCAGCTGGGGGCACCCCGGAACGCATCGAGTTCGTCGAGAAATCCCGGGCCCAGCCAGCGAGCGACGAGTGACCTGCGAGGCGACGGTGAGCTCACGGCGCGTCGAGGATAGCCTCCAGCGCTGCTTGTCGGTCCAAACGTCCACATTGCCTTGAGGCCCGCTCCGCGGCTCAGCGTGATCGTTCCCGCGCGAGACGCCGCGGCGACCCTGCCCGCCACGCTGGCCGGGCTCGAGGCCCAGACGCTGCGGGAGCCGTTCGATGTGATCGTCGTCGACGATGGATCCGTCGACCGTACGCCCTCGATCGCGCGCGCCTCTCCCGCCGTAACCCGCGTGGTGGATATGGGGGGCGAAGGACCGGCCCGGGCGCGGAATGCCGGCGCGGCCGTCTCGTCATCGCCATATCTCGTGTTCCTCGATGCCGACTGCCGGCCGGTGCCAACCTGGCTGGCGGCCGGAGCCGAGGCGCTCGAGTCCGCCGATCTTGTCCTCGGTGAGACGCGCCCGCGCCCCGATCAGACGCATGGGCCGTTTGACCGGACGCTCTCGGTCGTCGGTTGCTCGCCCCTGTTCGAGAGCGCCAACCTGTTCGTGCGCCGGGACCTGTTCGTGCGCTTGGGCGGCTTTCAACGCTGGCTCGGGCCCCGCGACGGCAAGGAGTTGGGGGAGGACGTCCTGTTCGGTTGGCGGGCGCGGCGGCTCGGAGCCCGAATCGATGCCTGCCCGAGCGCACTGGTCCACCACGCCGTGTTTGCACGCGGCGCGGTTGGCTTCATCGCCGAACGGTGGCGGCTGCGGTTCTTCCCTGAGCTGGCCCGGCATGTGCCCGAGTTACGTCAGGAGATGTTCTACGGCGGGCTGTTTCTCAACCAGCGGGCAGCACGGTTCGATGCAGCGGCATTGGGCCTTGCGCTCGCCGCGTGCACGCGAAGACCCTTGCTTGCCGCCGGGGCGCTGCCCTACCTGCACACGCTCAGCTGCGACCTCCGCGAGCCGCGGGGGTTGCGGCGAGCGGCCGTGCGCGCGGCGGCCGACGCGGTCGGCCTGGCGGCAATGACGCTGGGCAGCGTACGATCGCGCTCGCTGCTGCTCTGAGCGGTACCGTGGCCGGGGTGGACGCGACGCACATCCGCGACTTCTGGGACCAGAAAGCGCGTGAAGACGCCTACTTCTTCGTCGATAACCGCCGCGAGTACGGCGATCCCGAACCGGGGGCGTTCTGGGCCGACGGTGCCCGCGACCTCGACACGCTGCTCGACAGCCTCGAGGTCCGCATCGAGCCGACCGACGCCGTGCTCGACGTGGGCTGCGGCGTTGGGCGCCTGACTCGCGTGATCGCCGAGCGGGCGGGTCGCGTGTGCGGTCTTGACGTGTCGAGCGAGATGATCGCGCTGGCCCGTGAGCATCATGCCGGGCTCGACAACGTGGAATGGATGGTGGGCAACGGCACCGATCTCGAGCCCCTGCCCGACGGGAGCTTCGATCTGTGCGTTTCCCACGTGGTCTTTCAACACATCCCCGACCCCGCCATCACGCTTGGCTACGTGCGCGAGATGGGACGCGTGCTCAGGCCCGGTGGCAGCGCCGCGTTTCAGATCTCCAACGATCCGGGCGTCCACGTCCGCCAGCGGGAGGGCCGCCGCCGGCTGCGGGACCTCGCCTCGGGGCGCCGGGGGCCGACCGGCCAAACCGACGCGGCGTGGCTGGGCTCAGCCATCGATCTGGGTGAGCTTCACGTCGCGGCCATCGAGTGCGGACTCGAGCTCGAGCGGATCGTGGGTGACGGCACGCAGTTCTGTCTCATTCGCGCCCGCCGCCCCTCCTGAGACCGTTCTCAGCCTGTGCCAGCGCGTCAAGCCGGCCGGGCCGCAGCTGTGAGCTCGGCGATCGAACGGCGATTGAACTCGGTGTCGACATGCTGCTCGGCCGTCTGGCGCCCGCCACGCCGGAGCCGTGCCCGCAGCTCTGGATCACCGGCGAGGTCGTCCACGGCGGCCGCCAGCGCGCCCGCGTCACCGGCGGTGAACAGCAGTGAGTTGGCGCCATGCTCGAGATAGTCGCCCGACCCGCCGCGACCTGTCGCCACCACCGGGCGTCCGAGCGCCATCGCCTCCAGCGGAACGAGACCCCACGGCTCGTCCCACACGACGGGGAACAGCACCGCGTCCGCCGCACGGTAGATCCGCTCGAGCTCACCGCGCGAGCAGGCGGGCTCGAAGCTCACGCGATCCCGGACGCCGAGGCGCTCGGCCCTCTGGGCCAGCAGAGTCCGGTAGTCGGGGTCGCCGTCGCCGACGATGCGAACGGTCGCTTCGGGTGGGAGGCGGGGCAGCGCCTCGATTGCCGTGCTGACGCCCTTCTGCTCGACGACGCGCCCGAGGTAGAGAAGCTGCCAGCGCCACGGCGGCGGGTCGAGCTCCGTCGCTGCCGACAGGAAGTCGCTGCGGACCCCCGGGGTCAGCACGACGCTGTTACCGATGCCCGGCCACTTGGCCAGCGTGTGGTCGCGCATCGACCGCGAGCAGAACACCCAGCGCCCGGTGGGTGGGGTGGCGAGCGTGGTCGGTAGGCCCGTGGCCCGTTCGAGGAGGCCGCGGCCGATCCGCAGTCTGCGCGCCATGTTGAGCCACTGATCGTGCTGTTCGCCGTAGTACGGCCATGGGTCGAGCACGAAGAACACTGACGGGATCCCGGCGCGCCGTGCACGCTCGATCAGGCCGAGCGACAGTCCGCCCATCGGCCACCAGGCGATGACCTCGGGCGACAGCTCGCCGACGTGGCGGTCGAACGTGCTCGCGTTGTGCTGCTCGAGCCGCAGGCGGGATCGCGGATTCAACCGACGCCACTGGTGGTCGCGCCAGTACCACTCGAGCTCGCGATGGACATCGGGATCAGCCGGCTCCTCGGCGGCAGCGCCCGGGCTTCTGTGGTCCGTGGTCAGGACCCGCACGGTGTGTCCGGCCTCGCGCAGCTGGCGATCCACGCCCTGCCAGATGATCTCGTAGCCGCCGAGATGGTGCGGCGGGTAGACGTTGCCGACCGCGAGGACTCTGAGCGGCGTGGGCATCCGCACAGGATCACAAATTCGATTCTCGCCATACTGGCGCTGGATGGATCAGCCCCGGCGAGCGCTTGTGACCGTGGTGATCGTCTCCTTCAACACGCGTGAGCTGCTGCTGGGCTGCCTGCACTCATTGTGCGCCGACGTCGAAGCCGGGCGGGCCGAGGTGTATGTGGTCGACAACCGTTCGCACGATGGCTCGGCGTCGGCGGCCCGCGAGCGCGCACCGTGGGCGACGGTCATCGAGGCCGGGAGCAATCTGGGCTTTGGCTGCGCCGTGAACCTGGCCGCGTCACGGAGCGACAGCGAGTGGGTCCTGGCCGCGAACGCCGACGTCGCGTTCGCACCCGGCGCGCTTGCGCGGCTCCTCGCCAACGCTGCCGATCCGCGTGTCGGCTGCATCGCCCCCCGGCTGGTGCTGCCGGACGGCCGGACCCAGCAGTCGGTCCATCCGTTGCCCACCGTGCCCGCGTCGCTGGCCTTCAACCTCGGCCTGCACCATGTGATCGCCGGGCTGGGGGATCGTCTGTGTCTGGAGGGGTTTTGGGACCCCGACCGGGCGCGCGTCGTGCCCTGGGCCATCGGGGCATGCCTGCTGCTGCGGCGCACTGCCTACGAGGCCGCCGGCCGGTTCGACGCGGCGCAGTGGATGTATGCCGAGGACCTCGACCTCGCCTGGCGCCTGCGCGAGAACGGCTGGGTGACTCGGTACGAGCCGCGCGCCCACGTGCGCCACGAGGGCGGTGCGGCCACCCGGGAGGCCTTCGGTGCGGAGGAGCAGACGCGGTTCATGGCCGCCACCTACGAGATGCTGCTGCGACGAAGAGGACGTGTGCGCATGTGGACGACCGCGGCGATCAACATCGCCGGGGCGGCGGTTCGGGCCCTGTGGATGGTCCCGCTGGCCCGTGTGCTCCAGCGCTGGCGCGGTCCCAGCGCCGCCAACCTGCGCTGGCTCGAGGCGCACGTGCAGGGAGTCAGGCGGCCGGCGCGGTTTATGACCGAAGCCTGAGGCCGGCTGGCGGCCGGGCCAGGACCCCCATCCGGTCGCGGAAATCGTGCGCCCAGATCCGTTCGGCGATGCGCAGGCGCTCCGCTCCGGACACCAGCGCGCGTGCCACCGGTGGGGAATAGCCCTCGAGCCGTCCCAGGTAGTACCCGACGGTGAAGGCCTTCGGCGCGCTGGTGATCTCGACGACCCGCCAGCGGTGACGCGCGAGGAGCGTGCACAGCGACCGCCGCGTGAAGTACTGGACGTGGGTGGGGATCACCGACCACCAACGCGCGCCCATCAGCGTGGCCACGCGGCTGCCGGCGTCGGGCAAGGCCTGATAGAGGACGCCGTCGGGTCTGCACACCGCGGCGATCTCGTCCAGAGTCAACCCCGGATCGGGAATGTGCTCGAGCACGTCGCACAGCACGACAGCGTCGAATGACGCCGGCTCGAGCTCGGCGTCGCTCAGCTCGCTCGTCCGCACATCGAGACCCAGCCGGTCGCGGGCATAGCGTGACGCGTAGGAGCTGGGCTCCACGCCGGTTGCGCTCCAGCCTCGCCGGTGGGCCTCGTCGAGCAGAAAGCCGACCCAGCACCCGACATCGAGCAGTCTGCCCCGCCGCGAACTGCGCTCGATCCGATCGAGGGTGCGGCGCGCGCTCGCGCGGTGCCCGGCCTCCTCGGCGACGTAGTCATCCGACTCGGCCTCGCTGTAAGCGGACCTGAGCATCGCCCGCGCGGGCAGCTGCGCGAGCTGCATGTGCCCGCAATCCCGGCAGCGGACGATGTCTGACAGCGCCACACCGAACGCGGTGGTGCTGGGGATCAGGCCCCGCGCTCCCGCGCCTCCGGCGACCTTCAGATGCGCAGACAGCCGCCGGCCACCGCACGCGGCACACCGGCGAGCGCTCTGAGCAGGATCTGGCTGCGCGAAGCCGGTCATGCCGCTATCCGCCTGACGCCCGCAGCGCGCCCAGCCGCGCGCGAAACGAGCGCGATTCGCGCAGAGCGGCGAGCGAGAACTGAACCAGCCGCCACGGAATCGGGGAGCGGCTGCGGGCCCAGCTGCTTCCGTCGGCCGAGAACCCACGGCGCACCCGGTGACTGACGTCGACCTCCACGAGGGCAAGCCCGCGGCGCGCCGCCACGACGGTCAGGTACAGATTGGGGATCAGGCGCTCGTCGGGCAGGACGTCGAGGAGCTCGCGCAACAGACCGGGGTCGTATCCACGCAGGGGACAGTTCGGATCGCGCGCATTGACGCCGAAGCTGACCCGGACGTAGCTGCGTAGGAGCCGGGTCATCGCCATCCTGAACCACGGATCCTGACGGAACCGGCGAACGCCGGAGACGGCGTGGGCCTCATCGAGGAGCAGCACCAGGATGCGGCGCAGGTCGCTGCCGTGGAACTGCCCGTCGCCATCGACCTGCAGGACGAGATCGGGCTCGATCTCCAGAGCCCGCCGGTAGGCGGCCAGCACGGTTGGCCCGTGGCCGCGATTTGACCCGTTGACCAGCACCTCGAGCCTGCCGTGCAGGCGCGGGCGCACCGACTCGAGCACCTCCCGCGTGGCGTCGGTCGAAGCATCGTCGACGACGATCAGCCGCAACGGCCCCACGTGGGGCCCGAGCGCGCGATCGATCTCCTCCAGGAACCCGGCGATCCCATCGGCCTCGTTGTAGGCCGGAATGGCCACGGCGACCGACGGCTTGCTGACGGACTCGCTGGGCACCGAGGCGAGGATGGTAGTCACCGCCAACGCGGGCACGTTCGGCGGATTCGAGTCGCCGCCGGGTGACGAGGGAGGCTCGGCGGCATTAACCTTCCGCCGCACATGCCGGGAGCGGTCGGCCAGGGACGTGAGGTGCCGATCCCGGCCGGGGGCCGGATTCTGATCATCGGCGCCGGCCCGTGCGGGCTGGCCTGCGGGCGTGAGCTCGACCGGCTGGGACATCGGAACTGGCTGATCCTCGAGGCCACCGCACGGCCCGGGGGCCTGGCCGCCTCGGTCCTCGATCCGGCGGGGTTCACTTGGGACCTCGGTGGCCACGTCGTGTTCAGCCACTTCGGCGAGTTCGATGCTCTGCTGGCCGAGGTGATGCGGGACGACATCAGCGCGCACGACCGGTCCTCATACGTGCGCTTCGCCGACACCTGGGTGCCGTATCCATTTCAGAACAACCTGCGCTACCTGCCGGCGACGGAGCGCGAGGATTGCCTGCGGGGGCTGGCGCAAGCGCCCGGGGGAGACCCGACGATGGACTTCGCCACGTGGATGCGGGCCGCGTTTGGCGACGGGATCACGCGTCACTTCATGGAGCCCTACAACGCCAAGGTGTGGGCCACGGACCTGGGGCTGATGTCGTCGGGCTGGATCGCCGAGCGCGTCTCGGTGGTCGACTACGAGCGCGCGGTGCGCAACGTGCGCGACGGGCGCGATGATCTCGCCTGGGGGCCCAACAACCGGTTCGTGTTTCCCGACCGAGGGGGTACCGGCGAGATCTATCAGCGCCTGGCCGGCCGCTTCCCCGACCGCGTGCGCTACCGATGTGAGGTCGGCGAGATCGACGCCGAGCATCACCGGGTGCGCCTGCCCGGCGGCGAGGAGCTGGGCTATGCGGCGCTGGTCTCGACGATGCCGCTCGATCGGCTCGTGGCCCGCATCCGCGATCGCCCGTCCGCGCTGGCGGACGCCTCGCGCGGGCTCGTCCACAGCGGGGTCTTCATGGTGGGCGTGGGGTACGAGGCGCCGCTGAGCGACGATCGATCGTGGATGTACTTCCCCGATCATGCGCTCCCGTTCTACCGGGCCACGAACTTCGCCAAGTACGCCGCCGCCAACGTGCCCGGCGCCACCACCTCGAGGTTCTGCTCCTACATGACCGAGACCTCCTACTCGGCCCATAGGCCGGAGCCGCGCGCCGGCCTCGAGGACCGGGTCGAGGCCGGGCTGCGAGCGGCCGGGGTCGTGGCCGGACGGCCCGCGGTCGTCTCGGTCCACGTCGAGAACATCCCATACGCCTACCCGGTCCCGACCATCGACCGCGACCGCGCCCTGGGCCTGATCCAGCCGTGGTTGGCCCGACACTGGATCCTCTCGCGCGGGCGCTTCGGCTCGTGGCGCTATGAGATCGGCAACATGGACCACGCGGTGAAGATGGGCATCGATGCCGCCCGACGGCTCCTCACCGGGGCCCAGGAGGAGCTCTGGCGCGCGTGATCCGCCCCTCGGAGGAGCTCTGGCGCGGGTGAGCGGCGCCTCGGCGACCGTCGAGCGGACCGAGACCAACCGCCGCTGGCGGACTTGGCTGGTGGCCATCGGCGCGGTGGCGCTGGCCGCCCGCCTGGCCCTCATCCTGGCCACGCCCCACTTCACGCTGTTCGGCGACCCGGTTGACTATCAGCGCCACGCGGTTTCGATCGCCACCGGCCACGGCTTCCCGACCACCCAGATCGCGACGCCCGGAACTCCATCGGCGTTCCGTCCCCCCGGGTACCCGTTCCTGCTCGGAGGGCTATATGCGCTGGTGGGGGTCCACCCGGATGCCGGGCGCCTGCTCGGAGCGTTGCTCGGCGTCCTCGCCGTGATCCTGCTCGCCCACCTGGGACGGGCCGTGTGGGGTACCCGTGTCGGTCTGCTGGCCGGCGGGTTGGCCGCCGTGTACCCACCGCTGATCGCCTTGAACGCAACCCTGGTCTCGGAATCCCTGTTCATTCCCGTCGAGCTCGCCTTCGCCCTCTCCCTGGTCGCCTGCTCGCGTCACCGAGAGCAACTCCGTTGGCCGGTTCTGGCCGGAGCCCTGTGCGCGCTGGCGGCGCTCACACGTGCGGTCGCCGATGTGTGGCTGCTGTCCGTACTCGTGGTGGTGTTCGGCGCGGGTCCCGCTCGCCGAGTGAGCTGGCGCTCGGCACTGGCCGCGGTGGCCGCCTTCGCGGTCGTGATCGCGCCGTGGACCACCCGCAACCTGACCGTATTTCACACGGTCGTCCCGATCTCGACCGAGGATGGATTCACGCTGGCCGGCCAGTACAACACCGACGCGGGCAGCGATGGCCCGCTGCTCGCCGTGTGGCGCATTCCGCTCGACGTGGCCAGCCTACGGCGGGAGCTGCTGCCCCTCTACATCCGTCCCGGCGGCATCGACGAGCCTCAGCTCGACCACGCGCTCCGGAGCGACGCGATCCACTACTTCGAACACCACCCCGGCCATCTGGCCATCGCCGCCTCCTACGACACGCTGAGGATGTTTGACGTCGGACCGGGCCACGCTTTCACGACCAGCGTCTCCTACCACGAGCTCGCCCTCCCGTCGGGAATGCGCGAACCTACCTCACTGAGCGCCCAGATGGCCACGCTCCTCGCCATCGTGGGCCTGCTGGCCTGGCTGACGCGTCGGTGGCCGATCTCCCTCGGCCCATGGTGGCTGTGGTCGATTCCCGTGCTCACCGCGGTGCTGACCGTTCCGATGGTCGGCAACCCGCTCAAACGCGCGCCGCTCGATCCATTCATCCTGCTGCTGGCCGCCATCACGATCGACTGGCTGATCGGGCTGGTCCGCTCCCGCACGGCCGGCACCAGGGGAGCACCCGTCGAGGCCGATGTCCACGCCTAATCGCTCCCAACGCTGGGGGCTGGCCGGGGTGCTGGCGCTGGCGGCGGCCAACTTCGGCTGGCAATTGGGCTCCTCGAGCTACTTCGTCGACGAGGTCCTCAGCATCAATGCCTCGACCCAGCCGCTGGGGCACGTGCTTCACGCGGTTGCGCATACCGAGATCACCCCGCCGGCGTACTTCCTCTTCCAACATGCATGGCTGTCGCTGGCCGGTTCTCAGGCCGAGTGGGTGGCCCGGCTGCCCGCCGTTCTGTGCGGTGTCCTGCTCGTCGCGGTTGTCTACTGGCTCGCCACCATCCTCACCGAGCGTGCGGCGGTTGCGCTCGGGGCCGCCCTTCTCGCCGGGTTGAGCCCATTGGTGCTCGAGTTCGCGCAGCGCGCCCAGGGATACCTGTTCGCGGCGCTTGCCGTGGGCGCGGCCGTGGCCGCCGGCCTGACCGCGGAGCTGTCGCGGAGCCATGCCAAGCGGTGGCTGACCGGGAGCGGGGTCCTCTCGGCGATCGGCCTGGTGATCAACTACACAGCCGCCCTGGTCGTCCTTCCGCTCTGCGTCTGGGTGGCCACGCGACGGGCGTTCCCGCTGCGGTGGCGGCGCACGTTCATCGTCGCCTGCGCCGCCGTACAGCTGGTGCTGGTTGCGCTGTTCGCGATCCAGTGGCATTCAACGCCCGGGCG
Organism: uncultured Solirubrobacterales bacterium; assembly: GCA_963796885.1. GTDB lineage: Bacteria > Actinomycetota > Thermoleophilia > Solirubrobacterales > Solirubrobacteraceae > Palsa-465. Next base: position 121,479 of record CAWCNP010000006.1, on the reverse strand, counting down.
CCACGGCGTGGGCGGTCGCGCCGACCTGACGCTTTCGAGCCTGGCAGCCCTGGTCCGCTCGCCGTTTCAGGGCAGGGTCGATTCGCTGGCCGCGCTCGGAGTCGCGGCCGCACTCGGCTCGGTCTGCCTGCTCCTCGCGCAGGGCCGTCACCTGAGCGCGCGGTGGCGCCTGGTCGTGGCCATTGCGGTCGGCGAACCCGCGGTGCTCGTCTTGCTCAGCGCGCTCGGAGCCCGCGTTGCCCTTACCCGGTACGCGACGGTTGCCGTCCCATTCGCGATCGTGGCCATCGCCGGCGGCGTGGCCCAGCTGCCACGCTGGCCTGCACTGGCGGCCGGCGCCGCGGTGCTCGCCGTGGCGATCGTCGGGACGATTGCCAACCATCGGCGCAGCAGCTTCTACCCCGACACGCGTGGCGCGGTCGCCTACATCCAGCGTCACCGGCGCCCCGGTGACGTGGTCGTCTCGCCGCGGTCGCCGAGCCTGGCCGTGCCGCTCGCGTACTACGGGCGGACCCGGCTGCGCCCGCCGCTGCCGTTTGTGTTCGCCGGCAGCCCCAACGCCGCGGCGATCATCTCCACGCGCCACCGGCTGTGGGTGGTCGAGCAGATCCCGCGCGCCTCGACGCCCCCCGGCGCACTGCTGGCTGCGGCCCGGCCCTTAGCGCGCCGGCTCGGATACGCGGCCGTCACGGCGCGTGCATTCCCCTCGGCCACACCGCTGGCCGTGGTGCAGTTCTCGCCGCTGAGGCGCTGACGGTTGCCGGTCCCAGTTTCGCCGCACCTCGCTCGGGTAGCCCATAACAAGGGCCGCTAACAACGACAGAGGAGGTGAGCGCCTTGGCTAGCGAGTTGGAGGGCAAGCATGTTGCTTTTCTGTTCACCGAAGGCGTCGAGCAAGTCGAGCTGACCGAGCCGCTGAAGGCGGTTCAGAAGGCCGGAGCCGAGACCGATCTGATCTCGCTGGACCGGGGCGAGGTGCAGATGTTCAACCATCTCGACAAGGGCGACACGATCGAGGCCGATCATGCCGTGGCGGACGTCACCGCCGCCGATTACGACGGCCTCGTCGTCCCGGGCGGCGTCGCGAATCCCGACGCACTGCGCGCCGACGGCGGTGCCGTGCAGTTCGTCCGCGACTTCTTCGAGCAGGACAAGCCCGTCGGCATCATCTGCCACGGACCGTGGCTGCTTGTCGAGGCGGACGTCGCCCGAGGCCGCACCGTGACCTCGTGGCCGAGCCTGCGCACCGACCTGCGCAACGCCGGCGCGACGTGGGTCGACGAACAGGTCGTGGTCGACAACGGTCTCGTCACCAGCCGCAAGCCCGATGACCTGCCGGCGTTCTGTGGCAAGGTGGTCGAGGAGATCGCCGAGGGCAAGCACCGGCAGCACGTTGGCACCGGCGCGGGGGGCGCCTGAGTCCAGTCGGCCAGGGGGACCGCCCGGACATCGCCGTGGTGAACGCCGATCGCCTCAAGTCGGGTTACGACCGGGACGAGTCATCGGCCGAGCGGCTCCATCGTGACGAGTCGCCGGCCGAGCGGCTCGACCGCAACACAGTCGAGCTGCTCAACGAGCTGCGCGTGGCCGCGGTCGGCATCCAGGTGCTGTTCGCGTTCCTGCTGATCGTTCCGTTCAACACCGGGTTCGAGAAGGTCTCGTCGTTCGAGCGCGACGTCTATTTCGCGACCCTGCTGTGCATCGCCATCGCGGCCGGCCTGCTGATCGCCCCCTCGATCCACCACCGGCTGCTGTTCCGCCGGGGCCAGAAGGAATATCTCGTGGAGCTCGGCACCAAGCTCACAATCATCGCGATGGTCTTCCTGACCATCGGGTTGACCGGGATCATGGTGCTCATCTCGCACGTCCTGTTCGGGGCCACCACAGCCATCGTCGTCGGCATCTGCGCGGTCGCCTTCGTGAGTGGCCTGTGGTTCGGTATCCCACTGCTGCGCCGCCGCCAACTCGACAAGTTTGAGGGCGGGGCTCCGGGGTAAAGACTGGTCGAGGCCAAGCATTACTCATTTCAGGAGGTGCCCAGGTGCCCCCACGCGGTGTCAAGCCGGGCACGAAGCGTGCCCGTCAATATGAGGGGATAAAGAAGAGCCAGCTCGACCGAGGCGTGGGCGAGGACCGCGCCGAGGAGATCGCGGCACGGACCGTGAACAAGGAGCGCGCCCGCTCCGGCGAGTCACGCGAGCGATCCCGGAGCTCAACCCAGGACATGTCATCGTCGCGGCGCGGCGGGAAGCGGTCGGGTACAGCTCGCGCCAAGGGGCGGACCCGCGAGCAGCTCTACAACGAGGCCCGGCAGATGGGCATCGACGGGCGCTCGCGGATGAACAAGCAGCAGCTGCAGCGGGCGGTCGACGCGAAGAAGTAGAACTTCAGCAACGACTCCAACGTTGTCCGAGATTATCTCCAACAACGTTGGAGTCGTCGCAATGACGTGGCTGGCCCAACTACCCCAGCAGCTTCGGCGCCACCCAGGTCCGCCGCGCGTAGTCCTCGATCACCGCCCGATCGAGCTCGGCCACGGTGCCCGCGCCGGCCTCCGACATCGCTCTGGCCAGCTCGGACCAGGCCCGCGCCACCGATGCCACGCGCGCCGTCGGGCCCCACCCGGCCGCCCCGGCCAGCTCGCGCGCATGCTCGCTCACGTCCTCGTGGGTCAGCTCGCCAAACGGCTTGTACCCCGAGGCGGTGTAGACACTGATCGCCAGCGTGTCGGCGCTCACCACAGGCCCCATTTCGGCATCTGCGACAGCGCGCCGTGGCGGATCGCCCGTTCGGTGTCGGCGGTGCGCGCGCTGGACGGATATGGCGGCCGCTTCCACGGATTGGGAGCGATCGACCCGTAGTGCTCGCGCAGGTATGCCGTCAGCTCGCCCCTGTGCTCCGGGCACGCGTAGCGGCGGGGGCCGAGCGGGCCGCCTCCGTGCCAGACCAGCCAGCCTCGCGGCGACACCTCGACGTACTCGCCAAAGGCCAGCTCACGCAGCTGACGCTCGAGCAGCAACTGCGCCGTCGCGTCAGGGCCGGCGGAGCAGAACTCGCACCGGAAGATCACGCGAGTCGGCATCGCTCACCACCGTGGACGGTAGCCGGAGGCGAGCTGCTCCGAGGGTCGACGCCACTCTGGCTCAACGTCGAAGTGCCGGTTGATCGCCCGCTGGCGCAGGCGGCGCATCACCGGGCCGTAGGTGAAGCGGGCGCCCGCTGCAGCAATCAGGCCGAACCCGCTGGGCTCCATGAACGGCATGAACTTGTCGGGGAAGCCGGGCATCGTGCAGGCCATGCAGATGCCGCCCACATTCGGGCATCCACCGATGCCCCCGACCCAGCCGCGGATCGGGACGTTGCACTTGACCACCGGCCCCTTGCAGCCGAGTTTGACCAGACAACCGCGCGTATCGGAGGGGGTCGAGGCGAACTCGCCCTGCTCGGCAAACCCGGCCCGGCCGCAGCTCTCCTGCACCGTGCGTCTGAACAGCCAGTCGGGTCGGCCCTGGTCGTCGAGATCCAGCCTCGGCTCGACACCAGCGATGTGGAGCGCGACATGGAGCAGGGTCTCGGTGATGTTGTCGGGCTGGACGGGGCACCCGGGGAGGTTGACAATCGGCAAGCCGCGGCGCGATTGCCACCGTGGCCCGAGGTAGTCGCGCAGCCCCATCGCGCCCGTGGGGTTGCCCTTCATGGCCGGGATCCCGCCGTAGGCGGCGCACGTCCCCAGGGCCACGACGGCGACGGCTCTGGGCGCGAGCCGCTCGATCCACGTGCATGTCGGGATGGGCTGGCCGGTCTCGGGATCGGTGCCCAGGGCCGCCCAATGACCGTCGCCGTTGATCGTCTCGTTGGGCACCGATCCCTCGAGCACCAGCACGAACGGATCGAGCCTGCCCGCCGCCGCATCCCAGAACGCGCGCATGAACTCCTCGCCGCTCTCGTAGGCGAGCAGCGGGTTGTAGATCGCCAGACGAGGCATCCCGGGCATCACGCCGTGGAGCAGGTCCTCGAGGCTCGGATTGGTGGCCGAGGTCATCGCCACCGAGTCGCCGTCACACCCGAGCCCGCTGGTCAGCCACAGCACGTGTACGAGCGACCGCTCGACGTGGCTGTTGCCGGGCGAGAACTCGACTCCGCGCATCAGCGACCACGGGCGGCGGCCGCCGCCGACACAAGCTGGGCCACGCGACCGCCATCGGGTTCCATCATCGTCGCCAGCTGGCTCTCCAGCGTGCCATGGAGGTGCCATTCATCTCCATGGCCGCTGACCAGGCCGGCGTCGGCGAGCCGGGACAGGGCGTGGGATACCGACGGGCGCTCGGCGCCGACGAGGCGGCCAAGGAGCTGGTGTGTGAGCGGTACCCCGAGGCGGATCCCGCCCGGCTCGACCTTGCCCCACCGCGAGGCCAGATGCCACAGCAGCAGCGAGAGCCGGACCTCGAGACGGGGCTGCGCCGCCACCGCACGCTGGACGTTCAGGTTCCAGGCACGGCGCTCCGCGCGGCGTAGGAGGGCCTGGGTTATCTGCGGCCAGGGCTGGACGCGATGGCCGAACTCGGCATCGAGAACGGCAAACCGCGATGGCACGAGTGCCCGCCATCCGACGTCGCAGCTCAGCAGTTCCTCGTCGCCACCGCCCGTGGCCTGCAGCAGATCACCCGCCCCGATCAGCTCTGCCGCGATCCGATCGCCGACCCTCACATTGACGGCGAGCACCCCGTCGAGGACGAGCAGGCCGGGGCCCGGCCAGGCCAGCCTCAGCCACTCGGCGAGCTTCAGCTCGCCCGCGTCGACGTCGAAGGTCATGGCGGTGACCGCGGGCCGGGCCACCATCCTCATCCGGACGTCGAGCTCGTCGGCCAGGTCGACGTCGAGGTCGAGCAGGTACTGATACGAGCGGGGTCCTTCGCGTGCCCGGGCGCGATCCGGCCACCGGGGCTGCGTGCGATGGGTATCGCCCCGCGTCAGCTCGCCTTCCCCGTCCACGTCATCCGGAACGGCTCTCCTCGTCTCTCGGCCGCAGAGCAGTCTACGCCCGCGGGCCCGCGTGTCCATCGGAGCGGCTGGCTTGCGTCAGGTTGGTAATCCGGATTACCGTCAGCCGCGTTACACCACCGGAAACGGGCTCCGGCCACAGTGATATACCGGCAAATGGCTGGTGCGATCTCGTGTCATGCGGGAGCGCGCCGCCGGTCGGCTGACGCTCCCGCGCGCCAGAGAGGAGACAGGCAGGCTCATGTGCTTGGCGATACCTGGGCAGGTTCTCGAGTTTGTCGACCACGGCAACCAGATTGCCAAGGTGGACGTCGTCGGTGTGCGGCGCAACGTGAACGTTGGCCTGCTGGCCGACGAAGACGGCGGCGTCCAGCCCGGCGACTGGGTTCTGATTCACGTCGGCTTCGCCCTCTCGAAGGTCGACGAGGAGGAGGCGCACGCCACGCTGCGCCTGTTGCAGCAGATGGGCGCAGAGTATGAGCAGGAGCTCGAGGAGCTGAAGGCGAGCGTGATCGAGTGATCGGCGATCACTGCCGCACGGATGAGGAGCACTGCATCACGTGCGGCGACGAGGGCACGGTGATGACGGTGCGGGAGCGCGAGACAGGGCTGGCGCTGTGTACTGACGAGGCCGGCGGGCGCCACCGGGTCGCCACCGACCTGGTCGAGCCCGTGCAGATCGGAGACCGAGTGCTCGTCCACGCCGGAGTGGCCATCGGCTACCTGGAGGCGGTTGACGCATGAAGTTCGTCGACGAGTTCCGTGATGCCGAGCTGGGCCAGGTTCTGGCCGGCGAGATCCTGGGCGAGCTCGAGCCCGGGCGCAACTACAAGGTGATGGAGGTCTGCGGCGGGCACACGCATTCGATCTACAAGTACGGGATCGACGACCTGCTGCCCTCGAACGTCGAGCTCGTGCACGGGCCCGGTTGCCCCGTGTGCGTGATTCCCATGGGACGGGTCGACGACGGAATTGCAGTGGCCAGCCACGAGGGCGTGATCTTCACCTGCTTCGGCGACATGCTTCGGGTTCCGGGCTCCGAGCAGACGCTGCTGGATGCCAAGGCCCAGGGCGCCGACATCCGCATGGTCTACTCGCCCCTCGACGCCCTGCGCATCGCCCGCGAGAACCCCGATCGGCAGGTCGTCTTCTTCGCCATCGGGTTCGAGACCACAGCGCCCTCGACGGCGCTGACGCTGAAACGGGCCAAGGCCGAGGGGATGAGGAATTTCTCCTGCGTGTGCAACCACGTGACGATCGTCCCGCCGCTGCGCGCCCTGCTGGAGTCGCCCGATCTCCGGCTCGACGGGTTCATCGGCCCGGGTCATGTGTGCACCGTGGTCGGGGCACGGCCGTTCGAGTTCATCCCGGCCGACTACGGACGGCCGGTGGTGATCTCCGGCTTCGAGCCGCTTGACGTGCTCCAGTCGATCTTGATGATCCTTCGCCAGCTGAGCGAAGGCCGCTGCGAGGTGGAAAACCAGTACACCCGAGTGGTTCCAAGAGAGGGCAACCTCCGTGCACTCGAGGTGATGGCCGAGGTGTTCGAGCTCCGGCCTCACTTCGAGTGGCGCGGGCTTGGCTTCATCTCGCAGAGTGCCCTGCGGCTGTCCGCGGCCTATGAGGAGTTCGACGCCGAGCAGCGCTTCGAGGTGCCCGGCGTCCGGGTTGCCGACCCGAAGGCGTGCCAGTGTGGCGAGGTTCTCAAGGGCGTGATCAAGCCCTGGGAGTGCAAGGTGTTCGGCACCGCCTGCACGCCCGAGCACGCGATCGGTACCTGCATGGTGTCCCCCGAAGGGGCGTGCGCGGCCTACTACAACTACGGCCGCTTCGCCCGCGATCGCGAGGTGGTGTGAGCGAGTCGGTGGCCACCGGGCGCGAGCAGCGGATCCTGGAGATCATCGAGACCGCACGGGCTAAGCGCGCCCGCTTCCGCGAGCGCCAGATCACGCTAGCCCATGGGGCAGGGGGGAAGGCCAGCCAGACGCTGATCGAGGGGCTGTTTGTGCCCGCTTTCGCCGGTGGCGAGGAGGCGCCGCTGGCCGCCATGGCAGATGCCGGGGCGCTCAGCGCAGACGGGACATCGGTGGCGATGACGACCGACAGCTTCGTCGTCAAGCCGCTGCGGTTTCCCGGCGGCTCGATCGGCGAGCTGGCTGTCAACGGTACGGTCAACGACCTGGCCGTGTCGGGGGCACGCCCGCTGGCCATGACGGTGTCGATGATCCTCGAGGAGGGGCTCGACAGCGACGTCCTGCGCGCCGAGGTGGAGGCGATTGCGCAGGCCGCCCTCCGCGCCGAGGTGGCGATCGTGGCCGGCGACACGAAGGTGGTCGAACGCGGTGCCGCCGACCAGATGTATCTGTGCACAACGGGACTGGGGCTGATCGACGCCCGCGCGGCGATGGCGCCACAGGCCGTGCAGCCGGGGGACAGGATCCTCGTGTCGGGTCCGATCGGCGAGCACGGCACGGCGATCATGCTGGCGCGCAATCAGTTCGACCTCGACGCCGAGATCGAATCGGACACGTGCTCCCTGTGGCCGGCTGTCGACCGCCTGCTCGACGCCGTCGGCCCACAGCTCCACTGCATGCGCGATGCGACGCGGGGCGGCGTCGCCTCGGTGTTGAACGAGCTTGCCCGCGCCGCGGGCGTGGCGATCGTCGTGCGGGAGGCCAATGTGCCCGTCTCGCCCGTCGTGACGGCAGCTGCAGAGCTGCTGGGGATCGATCCGATGTACGTGGCCAACGAGGGCCGGATGGTCGTGTTCGTGACCCCGGACGCGGCCGATGCGGCGCTCGATGCGCTGAGGTCGGTTCCCGGCTGCGAGCAGGCGGCAGCGATTGGCGAGGTGCGGCGCGAGCCGCCGGGGATGGTGTTGGTGCAGACGAGCTTTGGCGGACGGCGGGTCATGGATCAGCTGGTGGGAGATCCACTGCCGCGGATTTGTTGAGTCCTCAGAGAGGAGCATCGATGGCGACGGGAATCGAATACGCACCACGGCAGAGCGAGACGGAGCAGATCACCGCACATGTGCTGTGGATGACGATCGGCCTCTCGTGCGAGGGCGACTCGGTCGCCATGACCTCGGCGACCAATCCGAGCCTCGAGGACATCATCCAGGGGGTCATCCCCGGGATGCCGCGCGTCGTCGTGCACAACCAGGTGATCGCCTTCGAGGTGGGGGATGAGTACATCCAGGCCTGGTACGACGCCGAGCAGGGCAAGCTCGACCCGTTCGTGCTGGTGATCGAGGGCTCGATCGGCAACGAGCAGATCAACGGCGAGGGTCACTGGACCGGGTTCGGCGTCAATCCGTCCAACGGCCAGCCCATCACCCTCAACGAGTGGATCGATCGGCTGGCGCCCAAGGCCGCCGCCGTGGTTGCCGTCGGTACATGCGCCACCTACGGCGGGATTCCGGCCATGAAGAACAACCCCACCGGCGCGATGGGCGTGGCCGACTACCTGGGCTGGAAGTGGCGCTCGAAGGCCGGTCTGCCGATCATCAACATCCCCGGTTGCCCCGCCCAGCCGGACAACATGACCGAAACGCTCATGTACCTGGTCTTCCACCTCGCGGGAATGGCTCCGGTGCCCGAGCTCGACGAACAGCTGCGGCCGAAATGGCTGTTTGAACGCACCGTCCGTGAGGGCTGCAACCGCGCCGGGTTCACGGAGCAGGGCAACTTCGCCACCGAATACGGCTCCGATCATCGCTGCCTCGTCAAGCTCGGCTGCAAGGGACCGGTGGTCAAATGCAACGTCCCCGTGCGCGGGTGGGTCAACGGGGTGGGCGGCTGCCCCAATGTCGGCGGTATCTGCATGGCCTGCACGATGCCTGGCTTCCCGGATAAGTACATGCCGTTCATGGATCCCGATCCGTGGGGGAACGCCGGCGCGAGCTTCCAGAAGTTCACCTACGGCCCGGTGTTCCGCTTCTTCCGCAAGCGCAACATCGACAAGAAGTTCGACATCGAGCCGGAGTGGCGACGCCGCGGTCCGGCGCTCACCTCCGGCTACCAGAAGCGGTGGTAGCCGGCTAGCTGGATCCGACCGCACCGAGTTTCGACCAGGAGACTGAAAATGGCCACAGAGACCCCCACCGAACGCAAGGTCGTCGTCAAGGAGATGTCGTGGGATCCGATCACCCGGATCGTCGGCAGTCTCGGCATCCACACGGAGATCGACTTCTCCAACCAGCAGGTCCTGAAGTGCTACAGCACGTCGATGATCTTCCGCGGCTTCGACATCTTCATGAAGGGCATCGACCCACGCGATGCCCATTTCATCACCAGCCGGATCTGCGGCATCTGCGGCGACAACCACTGCACCTGCTCGTGCCTGAACCAGAACATGGCCTACTCGGTCAAGCCTCCGCCCCTGGGCGATCTCGCCTTCAACCTGGCCGAGTCGGCTGACTACATGTTCGACCACGCGATCTTCAACGACTGCATGGCCAACGTCGACTTCTGCGAGCAGATGGTCAAGGACACCAATCCGAGCCTGCTCGCCAAGGCCGAGAACACGTCGGCGCCCCACAAGGACATCCACGGCTACGCGACGATCGCCGACATCATGCGAGCGCTCAACCCGTTCACCGGCAGCTTCTATCTGGAGACGCTCCAGGTGGCGCGGTACACGCGTGAGATGTACTGCCTGTTCGGTGGGCGCCACACCCATCCGTCGACGATCATGCCCGGCGGCTGCAGCGCCGACATCACCCATCAGACGCTGACCGACTACTACGTGCGCCTGATGCGCTACATGGACTACGTCAAGCGCACCGTGCCGATGCACGACGACCTGTATGACTTCTTCCTCCAGGAGCTGCCCGGCTACGACATGGTCGGCTACCGGGACACCAACCTGGTCAACTGGGGCTGCTTCGACGACCCCGACTACGTGGACTACGACTACCGGTCGATGACCGACTGGGGACGCAAGCGCTACATCACACCGGGCGTGGCCATCAACGGCGAGCTGGTCTCGACGGACCTGGTCGAGATCAACCTGATGATCCGGATCCTGCTCGGCAGCTCCTACTTCGATCCATGGGACCGCGAGCCCACGTTCGTCACACAGGACCCGCTCGGCAACGCGGTGGACAAGAATCATCCGTGGAACAAGCAGACGCTGCCCAAGCCGCAGAAGCGCGACTTTGCCGACAAGTACAGCTGGGTCGTCTCGCCGCGCATCTACGACAAGCGCACGGACACGCACGTGTGCTGCGACACCGGCGGTGGCCCCTTCGCCCGCCAGTGGTGCACGGCCAAGGCCGGGCTGGTCGACTTCGGCTACCTGAAGGCCACGGGGAACTCGATCCAGATGGTGCTGCCGAAGTCCGCCGCCATGCCCGAGATGGAACTCGAGTGGAAGGTGCCCGAGAAGTCCAACGCGGTCGAGCGCGATCGCGCGCGTTCCTACCACCAGGCGTATGCGGCGCTGGTCGGGCTGCACTGCCTCGAGCGGGCGCTCAAAGAGGTCCGCGCCGGCCGGACCAAGAGCTGGAAGGAATTCACGGTGCCCGAGCAGGCGATCAGCTGCGGCTTCCACGAGGCCGCGCGCGGAGTGCTCTCGCACCACATGGTGATTCGCGACGGCAAGATCGCCAACTACCAGCCCTACCCGCCCACGCCGTGGAATGCCAGCCCGCGTGATGTGTACGGCACTCCGGGCCCCTATGAGGATGCGGTCCAGAACACCCCGATCTTCGAGGAGAACGGACCCGACAACTTCAAGGGCATCGACATCATGCGCGCGGTTCGGAGCTTTGACCCCTGCCTCCCATGCGGAGTCCACATGTACACCGGCAAGGGCCGGGTCCGGAAGGTGATCCACACCCCAACCGGGCTCAGTTAGGCTAGGCCATGGCCTCGGAAGCGCAACCCGGCGAGCTGCTGGACCGGGTCCAGCAGCTGACCGAGGAGCTCGACGGGCTCGAGGACGCCAGGGCGCGCGAGCTGGCGCAGGAGTTGATGGCCACCGTGATCGCGATGTACGGCGATGGCCTTCGCCGGATCGTGGAGACGATCGAGGCCTCGCGCGAGGCCGGCGCGTCGATTCTCGACCAGCTGGCCCAGGACGGGCCGGTGGCCAGCCTCTTGCTGATCCACGACCTGTACCCGGTGGCGCTCCAGGAGCGGGTCATCGAGGCGCTCGACACCGTGCGCCCGTATATGGAGTCGCACGGCGGCAACGTCGAGTTGCTGGGCATCGAGGATGGGGTGGCCAGGCTGGCCCTGCAGGGAAGCTGCAACGGCTGCGCCGCATCTCGGGCCACGCTCGAGCTCGCCATCAAGCAGGCCCTCGAGGAGCATGCTCCGGATCTGGCCGGACTCGAGGTCGAGGGCGTGAGCGACCCGGTGGCTCCGCCGCTGGCGGCGGGCGGCGGCCTTGAGCTGCCGATGGTGCATTCAGGTGCGCCGCCGGCGGAGCCGACTCCGGCGCGATGGATTCCGCTCGACATGGCCGGCGGTCTGGACGCCGGCACGCTTCAGGCGCTGAGTGTCGACGGGGCCGAGCTGCTGCTGGCCAGGGTCAACGGATCGCTGCTCGCCTACGTGGACTCGTGCGCCGCCTGTGGTGAGCCGCTGCACGGCGGCGAGCTGCACGGAAGCATGCTTCGCTGCGCTTCGTGCGGGGTCGAATTCGATCTCCCGCGCGCCGGACGCGCGGCCGGAGGCGAGCCGCTCCAACTCACTCCGGTGCCGCTGCTGGAGTCGGGCGGGGTCAGGGTGGCCGTGTGAGCGAGCGCCTGGATGCAATCGTGGCCGCGCGCAGACGCGCGGAGACGGTGACCAGGATGCGCAACTTGGCCCGCACCGGGGCTCAGCCGCGGCCCGACGCGCGGGCCACGGCCGCACCCGAACGCTGTGACCTGTGCCACGCTCCGATCCCCGAGGATCACCGGCACCTGCTCCACCTCCAGGAGCGGCGGATCGTCTGCGCGTGCGAGCCGTGCTGGGCGCTTCGCTCGGGCGACGCCGAATACCGGCCGACCGGGATGCGCACCGTGTGGCTCGACGAGTTCGAGTGCAGCGAGGACATGTGGGGCCGCTTTCAGATTCCCATCGGGCTGGCCTTCTTCATGCGCACCAGCGTCACCGACGGCGTGGTGGCGTTCTACCCCAGCCCGGCGGGCGCGACGGAATCGGAGCTCGACCTCGCCGCCTGGGAGGAGCTGGTGAAGCGCAACCGGGCTCTGGCCGAGCTCGACCCCGATGCTGAGGCGTTGATCGTCAACCGGCTCTCAGAGCCTCACCAGCACGTGATCGCCCCCATCGACCAGTGCTACGCGCTCGTCGGGCTGATCAAGTCCCGCTGGGAGGGCATCTCCGGCGGAGACGCACTCAACGACGCCGTGCCGTCGTTCTTCGCCCAGCTGCGCGCGGACACGACGGTGCGGGCCGGGGCTCCGTCGTGAGCGTGTCGGCCGAGTCCGAGCGAACCGCCGCGCCGGTCCCCGAACCGGTGTTCGAGATCACCGGTGCTCACCACCTCGCCTATGCGGCGGCACCGACGATGATCTTTAGCGCCACCGCGGCGGATCCGTCCGGACATGAGATCCAGTCGATCGCCCTTACCGCCCAGGTGATGATCGACCCGGCACGGCGCGGCTATGACTCGGACACCCGTGAGCGGCTGGCCGAGCTGTTCGGTCCGCCGGCGTCATGGGCTCCGTCGACCCAGGGGCTGGCCTGGGTGCGAGTATCGACCGTCGTGCCGGCCTTCTCCGGCTCCACAGTGTTCGCGCTCGAGGTCCCGTGCACGTATGACCTCGAGGTGGCCTCGGTCAAGTACTTCCACTCGCTGACCGACGGCGTCGTGCCGCTCACCTTCCACTTCAACGGCACGGTGTTCTACCGTGGCAAGGGTGGTGCGCTCCAGGTGGTGCCGGTTCCGTGGAGCGCCAGCGCGAGGTTCGAGATGCCGGTCAGCGCCTGGCGAGCGATGATCGCCGAGCACTATCCGGGCCTCGGCTGGATCCGGCTCAGCGAGAGCACGCTCGGCGCTCTGGCCGCGCGGCGGGCCAGCCGCGGCCTGCCGAGCTTCGACGCCTGCATCGCCGAGCTCCTGGCGGCGGAGGAGCCGGAGCCGGATGCTTGACGAGCTCGTGTCATCGCTCCTCTACGAGGGCTATGCGCTGTATCCCTACACGCCGGGCGCGGCCAAGAACGCCACGCCGACACCGTTCGGAATCGTATACCCGCCCGTCTACGCGGCGGAGTGCACGGGCGCGTTCGACCACGCCCGTCTCGAATGCGGAGCCGAGGCACCGGACGGCGCCACGCTGACGGCGACCCTTCGCTACCTGAGGCCGAGCGGCGAGCGCCACGTGGCCGAGGAGCACCGCGTCGAGCTCGGTCCCGTGCCCGTCGGGGAGCGCAAGACGATGCAGTTCTCCGGCGGCAGGTTCACGCTGAGATCCGAACCTCTGGCCGACGGAGACGGGATGCTCGTGCGCTCGTGCGTGCACAACTCGGTCGACGTACCGCCGGGACTGACGCGCGGTGAGGCGCTGCTCCACGCGCTGATCTCGACGCACATCGTCATCAAGCTGTCGGCGGGCCGCTTCATCTCGCCGTTGGAGACCGACCACCGCAGCGTCAACATATGGCCGGTGCTGGCGACACGGAGCGACGACGTTGTCCTTGGCGCGGCGATTATCCTCCCCGATCACCCGCAGATCGCCCCTCAGTCCCGCGGGAACCTGTTCGACAACACCGAGATCGAGGAGGCCCTCGTCCTTCATGTGCACGCGCTGAGCGATGCTGAGCGCGAGGCGGCGGCGACGCAGGACGCGGCCGTGGGGGAGATGCTCGAGCGCGCCCTCGCGACCACCCCTGACGAGATCCTGAGCCTCCACGGCGGGATGAAGCTGGTCGGAGCGAGCGATGGCGGGCTCGGAATGAGCCGCCCCCCGAGCGCGGACGACAATCCCGGCGAGGAGCGCGCAACGGTCGATGGCGTCACCTTCGAGAAGGGGGCGACGGTCGTGTTGCGGCCGGGCACCGACCGCGACGTGTTCGACCGCATGCTCGACGGGCGGACGGCCACGCTCGAGCGGATCTACTTCGACTACGACGACCGGGTCCACCTGGCTGTGACCGTGGATGACGACCCGGGCCAGGCGCTGATGCGCGAAACGGGCCGCTATTTGTTCTTCTTCGCCAACGAGGTTCAGATTCCATGACAGATACGGCAGAGCGGACCAAGCAGATCCTCGTCGCCGGCATCGGCAACGCCTGGTTGCGCGACGACGGCTTCGGGGGGGAGGTGGCCAGGCTGCTCGGCGAGCGCGAGCTGCCGGCCGGCGTCCACGTGATGGATTTCGGTTCGGGCGGGCTCGACCTCGCCTACGAAGTGATGCGCGGCTACGACGCCCTGATCCTGATCGACGTCAGCCGCCAGGGCGAGCGCCCCGGCACCCTGTACGTGATGGAGGCCGACGCCGCCGATGTGGATGCCGAGATCGAGGATGGGCAGATGCTCGATCCTCACGGGATGGACCCTCAGACCGTGCTGCGGTTCGTGAAGTACGTCGGGGGCTGGCCGGGGCGCGTGTTCGTGGTGGCGTGTGAACCCGAGGTGGTCGAGGACGTCGGATTTGGTCTCTCAGAGCCCGTCAGCGCCGCGCTCGAGCGGGCGGCCGACGTCGTTCTCGAGACCGTGGCGGAAATCAGCCGTGCATGAGCTGTCGATCGCGACCGCGGTCCTCAACACCGCCTGCAAGCACGCCGACGACCGCCCGGTGGCGCTGGTCAGCCTGCGCACGGGGAGCCTGCGCCAGATCGTGCCATCGTCGCTTGAGTTCTACTTCGAGATCGTCGCCCGCGACACGCCCTGCGAGCACGCGCGCCTCGAGGTGACCGAGATCGCCGCCCGGCTACGCTGCGCGGACTGCGAACACGAATGGGAGCCCGCGATCGCCGCGTTCCGCTGTCCCCGCTGCGAGTCGGGCGAGGTCGCCGTGGTGGCCGGGGATGAGCTCGAGGTCGAGTACATCGAGATAGAGGAGCCCGCATGCACAGGACCAAGGTGAGGGTCGTCGAGGACGCGCTCGACGCCAACAACACGATCGCCCGGGCCAACCGTGACGACTTCGATCGCCACCACGTGACCGTGGTCAACCTGATGAGCGCGCCCGGCGCGGGGAAGACCACGCTGCTCGAGCGGGCCCTGTCCGAGCCGCTCGGGGACCTGCGCGCCGGGGTGCTCGAAGGCGACGTCCAGGGCTCGTTCGACGCTGACCGCCTGGCCAGCCTGCACGTCCCGGTGACCCAGCTCAACACCGACTCCGGATTCGGCGGCGAATGTCATCTCGACGCCAACATGGTGCGCTCGGCTCTGCCGTCGCTGCCGCTGCCGGAGATCGACCTGCTGATCATCGAGAACGTCGGCAACCTCGTCTGCCCGGCCGAGTTCAGGGTCGGCGAGGACGCGCGGGCAATGGTCTGCTCGGTGACCGAAGGCGAGGACAAGCCGCTCAAGTACCCGCTCATGTTCCGCACCTGTGAGCTCGTCGTGGTCAACAAGATCGATCTGCTACCGCACCTCGACTTCGACCTCGACAAGTTCCTGTACTACCTCGATCAGGTGAATCCCGGCGTCGAGCGTCTGCTTCTCAGCGCCCGCACCGGCGAGGGCGTGCCCGCCTGGCGCGAGTGGCTGATGGGAGTACCCGAGCGTACGGGGGCGGTCGTGTGACGCAGGCGTCCGCGGGAGCCGGTACGGCTCACACCGTGCAGGCGCTGCTCGATGCCCGCACGGTCGTAGGCGCCGATTTCTTCGCCGGGCGGGCGGAGGCGATCGCCCGGCTGTGCCACCTCATGGCCGAGCGGTTCGCCCGCGGCGGCCGCCTGATTGCCCTCGGAACCTCACCCGAGAGTCGCTCGGATGCCCGCCACGTGGCCGTCGAGTTCGTTCACCCGGTGATCGTGGGCAAGCGGGCACTGCCGGCGTTTGCCGTTGCCGCAGAGGACATCGGGCTGCTCGCGCGGGCCGATGACATCGTGATCGCCTTCGGGGAGCGCGGGGGGGAGGCCGCCGGCGCCGTGTCGGCCGTCCGCGAGGCCGGTGCGCTGACGATCGCCTTCGCCGCAGTCGGAGCCGAGTGGGAGTTCGACCCGCTGGCCAAGGATCCCTACATCGCGCAGGAACTGGTGGAAACGCTGTATCACGTCCTGTGGGAGCTCGTTCACGTCTTCTTCGAGCACCGTGGACTCCTCAGCGGGCGCGAGGGGCGTCGGGGGCACGACGCGGGCGCCTCGAGTTTTCTGTACCCGTTTCTGGCCGAGAAGGAGGACAACCTCGACGAGGTACTGGACGATGTCCGCGCGTCGGTGTTGATGAAGGCCGAGGAGGTCGCCGAGCTGCGGACCCAGACCCTGACCGAGAACGCGGAGATCCTGGGCCGAGCGGCGGCTGAGCTGCGCGACGGCTTCGAGCGCGGGGCCACGCTGCTGGCGTTGGGAAACGGCGGCTCGGCCACCGATGCGATGGACGTGGTGGCCGATTTCCGCTCACGCGGGTCGAGGTTCGCCCCCCGACGGGCGATCGATCTCACCGACGATCCGGCAATCCTGACCGCCATCCTCAATGACATCGGCGTCGAGGCGATCTTCTCGCGCCAGGTGATCGCCTACGGCGGACACGGGGACGCGCTGCTGGCCATCTCCACCTCGGGCAACTCGGGCAATGTGATTCACGCCCTGGGCGAGGCCAGACGGCGGGGCATGACCACGATGGCCCTGGTCGGCTACGACGGCGGGCGCGTGGCCACCGAGAAGCTGGCCGACCACATCGTGATCACGCGCTCCCAGCACATCCCGCGCATCCAGGAAGCCCAGGCCAGCGCCTATCACGTGCTCAGGGAGCTGGTCGGGTGAGCGCCACCGCCACGCGGCGGATCCGGGCTCGTGCCCGTGTCCACGGAACCGTCCAGGGGGTCGGGTTTCGGCCCTACGTCTACCGGCTGGCCCACGAGTGCCGCCTCGCCGGCTTCGTGCTCAACGACGCCTCGGGTGTGCTACTCGAGGTCGAGGGCGAGGAGCGCGCCGTCGACGAGTTTCTGGCCCGCCTGCCCCGCGACGCGCCGCCGCTCGCCGTGGTGGAGAACGTCTCGGTCATGCCGGGCGTTCCGACGGGTCAGTCGGGCTTCTCGATTCGCGCCAGCCTCCGCGGCGAGGTGGCCGATGCCCCCATCACGCCCGACACCGCCACCTGCGACGAGTGCCTGGCCGAGTTGTTGGACCCGGCCGACCGGCGCCACCGCTACCCGTTCATCAACTGCACGAACTGCGGCCCGCGCTTCACGATCGTCCAGGGGATCCCGTATGACCGGCCGTTCACGACCATGGCCAGCTTCACGATGTGCCCGCACTGCCAGGCCGAGTACGACGATCCTGGCGACCGGCGCTTTCACGCCCAGCCCAACGCCTGTCCGGTCTGCGGACCGGCGGTGCTGCTGCTCGACCCGTCGGGTGCACCGGTCGCCTGCGGCGAGGCGATCGACACCATGCACGCCGCCGCGCGGGCCTTGGCCGCCGGGCGGATCGTGGCCGTCAAGGGAATCGGCGGCTACCACATGGCCTGTCGCGCTGACGACGAGGAGGCCGTCGCCACGCTGCGGGCGCGCAAGCACCGCGAGGACAAGCCGTTCGCCCTGATGGCCGTCGATGTGGCCGCCGCCCGTTCGCTCGTGGTCCTGGGGCCGAGCGAGGAGAGCCTCTTGCTTGCCGCCCGCCGGCCGATCGTGCTCGCCCCCCGGTGGCCTGAGGCCCGGGTGGCCGAGTCCGTCGCCCCCGGTGCCCCTGAACTCGGGGTGATGCTGCCCTACACGCCGCTGCATCACCTGTTGCTACGCGACGCCGGCCCCGCGCTCGTGATGACCAGTGGCAACCTCTCCGACGAGCCGATCGCCTTTGGCGATGCCGACGCGCGCGAGCGTCTGGCGCCGATCGCCGATCTGCTGCTGACGCACGACCGTCCGATCGAGACGCGTACCGATGATTCGGTGATGCGCGCAGTGATCATCGGCGAGGAGCGGCGTCCCCTGTTCCTGCGCCGCTCGCGTGGATACGTCCCGGAGCACCACGAGCTGCCGGTGCCGGCCACCCGGCCGCTCTTGGCCTGCGGCGCCGAGCAGAAGAACACGTTCTGCGTGGCCAAAGGATCGCGAGCGTGGGTCAGCCATCACATCGGGGATCTCGAGCATTTCGCCACCCACCGGGCGTTTCGCGACGGGATCGCCCATTTCGAGCGGATGTTCGCGGTGGCACCGGAGCTCATCGCCCACGACCTCCATCCCGGCTATCTCTCGACCACCTACGCGCTCGAGCGCGACGACCTCGAGCTCATCGGCGTCCAGCACCACCATGCCCACCTGGCCGCCTGCCTGGCCGAGCACGGACGGTGCGGCCCCGCCGTGGGGGCGATCTTCGACGGGACCGGCTATGGCCTCGACGGGACCGTGTGGGGAGGGGAGCTGTTGGTCGGGGACCTGGCGTCGTTCGAACGGGCCGGTCACCTGCGCCCGGTGCCAATGCCCGGCGGTGCGGCGGCCATCCGCGAGCCCTGGCGGATGGCCTTCGCCTGGCTGCATGAGTCCCTTGGCGAGCCCCCACCGCTCCCCGTCGGCCTGGCTGCCGATGTCGACGTGGAGGCGTGGCGCTCGATGTCGAAGCTGGCGCTGGCGCCGGAGTTCTCCCCGGTGACGACGAGCGTGGGGCGCCTGTTCGACGCCGTCGCTGCGATCTGTGGTCTGCGGGCGAGGGTCAACTACGAGGGGCAGGCCGCCGTCGAGCTCGAGGCGCTGGCCGCCCGGGCGGTCGCGCCGCGCCATTACGAAATCGAGATGACCGCCGAGCTGATCCTCGATCCACGGGCCGCGATACGTGCCATCGGGGTCGATGTCGCCGCGGGAGTCGACGTGAGCGACGTCGCGGCGGGATTCCATGCCGCGATGACGGCGGTGACCGTCGATGCCTGCGCCCGGCTGGCCGCCGACCGCGGGCTGGACCGCGTCGCCCTCAGCGGCGGCGTGTTCCAGAACCGGCTGCTGCTCGAGTCAGCCGCCGGCGTCCTTGTGCGGGGCGGGCTAGCGGTGCTCGTACCGAACGTATTGCCACCCAACGACGGCGGGATCTCGTTCGGCCAGGCGGCGGTGGCCGCGGCACGTATGGCCGAGGCCTGACCGAGCAATCAATGCCGGGGCACCGGCCCCGATTCAGCAGCACGTCGACCGGGTAGGTCTCTGATATGTGGTTTTACATTGTCGCCGCGGTGCTGGTTGTCCTTGGACTCATCGGTGCCACGCTGGGAGGAGGGATCTTCACGATCGTGCTGATCCCGATCGGCCTGCTGATCGCGGTAATGGTTGTGCTGTTCGGGATGTGGGGCCGCGCGGCGCAGGGGAGCGCCGGTGCGGACCCCGAGGCCAGCCAGAGCAATGAGGGTCCGCTGCCACATTCGCCGCCCGAGTCGCCAGGCCGGGTGCCCACCTCGCCCGAGGCGCTCGCAGACGCGCGCCGCGCCGCGCAGTAACCGTCGCGGTCACCCAGCTGACACTCCGTTTGCAGGACCGTCGGCCGGGTAGGCCTCTTTTGCAAGCAAGAGACAGGAGCCGATGATGGGCATCACCGATAAGGTCACCGGCCGGGTGAAGAAGGCGGCCGGGGACATCGCAGACGACGCTTCCCTGCGGCGCGAGGGTCGCAAGGAGGAGCGCAAGGGCGAGGCCAAGGAAGAGCTGGCTCGCCACGAGGAGCGCGCCGACGAGAAGGCCGACGAGGTGGCCGACCTCGAGCGCAAGACCTGACGGACACGGCTCCATCGGAGCCAACCCATGCGTCCGGCGCGTCGTCCACACGGCGCGCCGGACGTTTTTTATGTATCAGGCCCGGGTTCGCTCATCCGGGCCTTGGGCTCCCAGGATCGTGCCCCGGCACGGTGCCGATCGGAGGCTCGGATGGCCGCGAGGCCGCGCGATCGGGATCGCGGGCCAGCACATCGATGTGGCCGTCCCGACCACGGGCGACGACCGCGCCCTGCCACGAGCGCAGTGGGTGGGCCTCGCTGCGGGCCAGCGACCGGCAGGCGCTGCGCGTGATGAAGAACACGACGATCGGAATCACCCACACGCCGATGCGCCAGAAGTGGATCTGCGCCTTGTAGGAGATGCTGAGGCGGAAGAACAGGCGGTCGGTGGACCCGATCGCGAAGATGATCACCACCCAGCTGAGAAATGCCGCCCCGACGGCGGTGCGAATCGGACGGTCGCGGGGGCGGTCGAGGAGGTCGTGACGGCGATGGTCCTTGGTGAGGCGCCGCTCGATCGAGGGCCAGGCGAACATCGCCCCGAAAACGATCAGCGGGAACACCACGCCGCCCCAGAACGGATTGGGAATGATCGTGTGGCTCCCGATTGCCGGCTCGATGTTGGGCATCAATCGCAGTGCGCCGATCAGCCACCCGATATACCAGTCAGGCTGGGCCCCATTCTCGGATAGGTAGGGGTGATAGGGACCCCACTGCCAGATCGGGTTGATCTGGACCAGGCCGCCGACGAGGAACAGCACCGCGGCGACCGCGAACAGCAGGCCGATCGAGCGCAGGGCGTAGGCCGGCCACATCGGAGTCCCGACGACGTTGCGCTCGCGCCGACCGGGACCGGGGAACTGGGAGTGATGCTGGCGCATGATCATCACCAGGTGGATGGTGATCAGTGTGGCCAGCGCGATCGGGATCAGGAACACGTGGACGATCTCCAGGCGCGATAGGAAGCTGCTCGAGCCGGGGAACTGGCCTCCCCAGACCAGATAGGCGAACTGGGCGCCGACGAAGGGAATCGACATCGCGACCGCATAGGCGATGGCCAGGCCCATGCCGGAGAGCAGGTCGTCGACCAGCGAGTAGCCCGCAAATCCCTCCAGGATCGCCAGCATCAGCATCAGCAGCCCGATGTAGAAGTTGAAGTCGCGCGGCTTGCGGTAGGCGCCGGTGAAGAACACGCGCATCAGGTGGAGCACGATCGAGGCGACGAACACGTCGGCGGCCCAGTGATGAACCTGACGAAACAGCAGCCCGGCCGGAACGACGAAACTGAGGTCGAGCACCGAGCGGTAGGCCTCCGACATCTGTGCGCCCTGGAGCAGCGTGTACGGGCCGTGGTAGGTGACCTGCGAATCGCCCGGCGTGTAGTAGAGGGCCAGGAAGATCCCGGTCCCGACCAGCACGATGAACGAGTACAGGGCGATCTCCCCGAGCATGAACGACCAGTGGTCGGGGAACACGTAGCGCAACATGGCTCGGATCCCCGTCGCCGCGCCGAGGCGCTGCTCGCCCGAGCGCATCGCGCGCTCGAAACGTCGGTGCAGCGTGCGGTTGACGAAATTCATGACTCCGAGCGGTGGACATTCCACCACGAGGGACCTATGTCCTCGTGGAACGGGCCGGCCGCACGCAGGTACCCGGAGGCGTCGATCATCAGCGGCAGCTGGGGCAGCGACCGGCCCGCCGGGCCGAACAGCAACCGTCCGCCCTCGCCGGGCGAGAACGTCGAGTAGTGACAGGGACACGTAAACGCTGGCCCCGTGCTCGTCGGTCCGAAGGTCGGGTAGCGGTACAGCGAGATAGCGCAGGCGGCGTGCGGGCAGATCTTGGAGAAGGCGAGAATGCCCTGCGGCGCCCAACCGCGGCGCGCCGGCGGGAGATCGAGCTGCTCGGGCAGCAACCGGACCACGATCAGACCGGCTCCGAGTTGCTCGGGGTCCCCGTTCTCGGGCAGCGCCGTGTACATCGAGCCGATCTGGATGTCGCCGGCGAGATATGGGGTTGCCTCATCGTCGACCAGGCGCACGCCGCGGCGCCACTCGGTCTCGTGAATGCCGTCGAGCTTGGGGCCGAGCGATGCGACGGGCGTGGCGGCCGCGGTGATGAGCGCCGCTCCGGCCAGCCCTCCGGCGCCGGCCAGCAGAGCGCGGCGAGAGACGCCCTCACCACCCGCCTCGATGTCCAAGACAACCTTTTCAGTGGCCTCCTCGTCAAGCAGTGGCCCGCGCTGTTCGACGGACGTCTCCTGCGGGACGACGAACTTGCCGGCGACAATCGTGGCCGCGGCCAGCAGGGCCAGCGCCAGGCCCATGCTCAGCCCCAGCAGCTGGGTGTTGCCGCTGAGCACGATGTAGATCACCGTGAAGCCGAAGCCGGCGAAGGCGGCCAGAAACAGCAATGCGGCGACCAGCGTCTCGGCTCGCCGGCTGGCCGGGACTGTCCGCTGCGAGGCACCGGGCTGGTCGGATTCCGGGCCCGGCGGCAGCGGAGCCCCCGTGCCGGCCGCGCGCCAGGCGGTGCGCAGCGCGACCAGGACGCCGAGCAGCTTGGCCATCCGCGTGACGGGCCTGTTCTCTTCCGGGGTCATGCGTGCGTCTCCTTCATGCCAGTCGCTCGCCGATCAGGCGGGCAACGATGACCATCGCGGCCAGCGCCATGAACCAGGCGACGATTCCCTCGGGGATCGGGCCGATGTTGTAGATCCCCCAGCCGCCGGCGTTATCGGGGTGGCGCGTCCAGACGATGTAGCGGGCGATCGAGTCCAGATCGTGCTGGTTGATCTGCCGGGCGTCGAAATGAGGCATGAGGTACGGGCCCATTCGCACCGCCTCGGCGATCTGTTGCGGAGTTGCCTGCTGCAGATTGGGGATCTGAGCGCCGATCGTCATCCCGCCGCGGGCCACGATCTGGTGGCAGCCGGCGCAGTTGACCGTGAATTGGTTGAAACCCAGTGCGAGGTTGCCGCTCCCCGGGTTGGCCGTGGACGCGGCGGGACCGCCGAACGTGCTGATGTAGGCGATCAGCGCGTCGATCTGGGTGCGGTTGAATGCCGGCTTACTTCGCAGCGGCTCGTCCCGCGGCGCCTGCAGCGGCATCCGCCCCGTCGAGAGATAGAAGTCAACCGGCCCGGGACCAACGCCGATCAGCGCCGGGGCGATGTTGTGCTGGCCCTCGAGCGAGATCCCGTGGCACGACGCGCATGAGTTCTCATACAGGTTGTACCCCTCGGCGATCAGTCCGGGCGAGCTGGGGAAGCGTGCCGTTGGGTCACCGGCACCGGGAGGCTCGGGCGCCTTGTCTGGGGCGTTGGCACTCCTGCTCGGCGGACCGCCCAATCCCGACGAGGCACCAGTCTGTCCCGCCGAGGGTGCGGCAAAGCCGACGATGGCTGCCGTCGCCAGGATCAGGGCCAGCCCGATGCGCAGGACCCGCGGCGTCCGAGCCCGCCGGGTCAGCCACCGATACAGGACGCGCCTCATCCGATCGCCCTCCCGGAAGGGCTCATCGACTTGGCTTCGCTTCGGCGTTGGCGCCGCTCCTCGGCGAGCAGCGCCGACATCACCGCCCACAGCCCGACAACGGTCATGATCATGCTGCCCGCCACCCACATGATCGCTCCCGCGTGCTGCTGGTCGGCGACCGCCGAGATGCCCAGGGCGTGGGCCGCGGGACCGTAGGGGGCGTAGACGAGCGACTGGTGGCGGTCGAGGTAGGCACCGACCAGCGCCATAGGCGCCATCGACACGAGCAGGTACAGCAGGCGCCCGAGGCCGCCCAGGCGGTGGCTGGGCACCGGATCGATGTCGAGGATGGGCCACCACAGGAGCAGTCCGGCGCCGAGGTAGAGCACATGCTCCGCCTCGTGCAGCAAGGGATGTCTGAGCGTGGCGTCGTAGAACGCGGGCAGATGCGTGAGCAGGACGACAACGGTGAAGACGGCCAGGCAGGGCAGGGGCCTGAGATGCGCGCTTGCGCGTGTCAAAGTGCGAGCCAGCGTGCGGCGTGGCTCCCCGGGGAGCGCTCGCAGCGCAAGCAGCATCGGCTGGCCGAGGAGCAGAAGCAGCGGCGCCACCATCAGCAGCAGCAGGTGCTGGACCATGTGGACCGACAGCAGCAGGTCGTCGAGGCTGTCGATCCCGGACTGAAGCGCGACCACGATGCAGGCCACCCCGGCCGCGAACGACAGCGAGCGCAGCCAGGGCCAACGACCGCGAACTCGCCCCACGGCGCGCGCGTAGAGTCCCACGGCGACGGCGGCCGTGAAGTCCAGCGACCAGGCGGTATGCCAGTGGGAGACGAACAGCGACAACCTCATCAGCGCTGCCCTCGCGTCCGCTCGACCGTGCGCCGCTGCGCATGGCGTTCCACCGCGATGCGCCCCACGGCGATCGCGAGCAGGCCAGCGCCGAAGTAGATGAGGAAGCTGCCGAACGTGAACCCGAACACGATCGAGGCCAGGGCCAGTGCGGCAATCACCGCTCCGCTCGACGCCTGCGGGACCGGCTCTGGCGTGCCATCAGCCTCAGGAGCGCCCCTGCGCAACGCTCGCCGGCCTCCTCGCAGAGTCAGGAGCAGCGCAGCGCCATAGATGATCAGCACCGCGAACCCTGCCACCAGCGGGTTGATGAGACGGTTGTCCCAGATCCAGTTGCCGACGAACAGGACCAGCAGCAGGGTGCCCCACGCCAGCACCGGGATCGCGCCGCCTCTCATGCGGGAGTCTCCTGCGACAGGCCCTCGCGATCCTGCGCCCTGTGGCGCAGATCGAGCAGCGGCGCGTAGGACGTGATCACCGGTAAGGGGCCGGTGAAGTTGTACTCGGGCGGTGGTGAGCCGGTTGCCCACTCGAGCGTGTGCCCCTGCCACGGATCCTCGCCGGCCGGCACGCGGGTGCGCAGCGATACCGCGACATTGATCAGGAACACCAGGATCCCCAGCGCGATGATCGCGGCGCCGACCGACTCGATCAGGTTCAGCGTGCCCCAGCCGGGGTGGCTGGGGTAGCGCGAGATTCGCCGAGGCATCCCATCCTGACCCAGGAAGAACATCGGGAAGAAGGTGACGTTCGTCCCGATCAGCATGAGGATCAGCTGCAGCTTTCCCAGCCGCTCACGCAGGAACGCCCCGGTGATCTTGGGAAACCAGTGATACACCCCGGCGAAGAAACCGAACACGCTGCCAGCGAACAGCGTGTAGTGGAAGTGGGCGATGATCATGTAGGAGTCGTTGGCGTGGTAGTCGAGCACGGGCGAGGCGACGAAGATCCCGCTCAGACCGCCGACCAGGAACTGGATGAAGAACGCCAGCGCAAACAGCATCGAGGTACGGAGCACGAGCGATCCGCCGATCACAGTGGCAATCGCGTCGAAATATTCGATTCCGGCCGGGACCACCAGCAGCGTCGAGGTGAAGGCGAAGTACTGGTTCGTGACCCCGCCGGTGGTGAACATGTGGTGGCTCCACACCGCCATCGAAAGCGCGGCGAAGGCCATGATCGAGGCCACGAATGGGACGTAGCCGAACCAGCGCTTGTGCGCGCCCACGGCGATTGCCTCGGCTGCCGCCCCGAGGTAGGGGAAGAACATCACGTAGACGACCGGGTGGCCGAAGAACCAGAACAGGTCCTGGTAGTCGATCGCCCCGTTGAAACCGGTGAAGATGTGGCCACCCAGCCGGTCGATGTAGAGCAGAGCCATGGCCAGAATCAGCGCCGGGAAGGCGCCGACGACCATCAGCATGCTGGCCAGCTCGGTCCAGGTGAACACCGGCATGCGCAGTAGCGACATGCCCGGAGCGCGTCGGCGAGCGATCGTCGCCACCACGCAGGCCGCCATCAGGAGCATCCCGATTGCCGCCAGCAGCACCCCGGCGGTCCACAGATCCTGGCCCGCCCCGGGTGTGTTCGTCGCGTTGGACAGCGGGATGTAGGCAAACCAGCCGTCCCGCCCCGGTCCAGTGCCGGTCAGCCAGCCGCTCTGCATGATCAGCCCGCCCCACAGCCACGTCCAGAAGCCGGCCAGCGCGACCCGCGGACCGGAGATGCCGACCGCCCCGATCTGCAGCGGCACCAGATACATTCCGAGCGCGATCGCCATCGGCGTGACGAACAGGTAGATCATCGTCGAGCCGTGCATCGTGAACAGCGCGTTGTAGGTGTCGTCAGAGACAAAGTGCTCGTTGGGCTGGGCGATCTGCGCCCGCATGAGCAGCGCGAAGACGCCGCCGACGAGGAAGAACGCCAGGGAGCAGAGGCCGAGATTCAGCCCGATCCGCTTGTGGTCCGTACTCAGTGCCCCGCCCAGCCAGCCGGGTATGCGACCTGCCCGGGTCTCCATGGCCGTCGCGGCGCTCACGGTGCCGGCGCCTTTCCATGGCTCGACGCCCAGGCTCGGAACCGCGGAGCGGTGACCACATGCACCGGGAACACCATGTCGGCGTGTCGCAGCCCGCAGAACTCGGCGCACTGTCCCCACCACCGCCCGAGCTGATCGAAGCTGAGCGTGACCACCTGGGTGGAGCCAGGAATCAGGTCATGCTTGTAGCGGACCTCGGGGATCCAGAAGGCATGGATGACGTCCAGCGTCCTCAGGTTGAAGCGGATCGCCTCACCCACCGGCACGACCAGCGGCTGGCGGCCGACCGTGCCGCTGCGAACGCTGAAGCCGTAGGCCGGGTAGGAGAACTGCCATTCCCATTTGGCCCCGGTGACGTTGATCGTGACCGCCGGGTGCTGCTGGTTGGCCACCGTGTCGACCTGGTGCTCGGCCGTGAATGTGAGGTAGAGGAGAAATGCCGCGATGAGCGTGAGCAGGACGGCATACGCTCCCTCCAGGGGGTTGTTCTCGCTCCACCTGGCCGCTCGCGCTGGTGCGCGACCGCGGTAGCGCACCACGGCAAAGCCCACGGCGAGCACGACGACGATGAACACCCCGATCGCGATCGGCACGTAGATCGCAAACAGGTGGTCGTACTCGTGGCGGGTGTCGACTAGGGCGAACTCAGTCAAGACAACCTGCCGAGCCGGGATCGGCAAACACCTAAGACCGCTACCCGCTCGGAGGCACCTCTACGCTGACCGGTTACATGTCAACCCTGGCCCGCAGCACCGGCGGCCGGTACCGCCTGCTCGCGGCCCCTGATGGCGGCTCGCTGCGGACCGACGACGTACTTGGGATCCGCCACCGACGCGAAGCCCGCCTTGAAGATGCTCCAGCGCACGCTGAAGGCGCCTGTGTTCAGCAGCGCGCCACCAAGTACGGCCGCTCTCCTTGATCTGCCGCCCCGAAGATGGAGCAGCGCAGCGCCGCCGGCGATACAGACCCGACCGGCGTGCGAGAACCGTGCCGCTGGTCCGTGCTTGTACGGGCCGCCGTCGGAGCCCAAGCGCCGCTCCATGAACTCCTTCATGACCACCTCGCTCACGGCCGCGCCGAGGGCCACGCGCCGGGCGATCCTGGCCTGGGCGGGCGGGGTGAGCATCGCAGCGGTGGCCCCCGCGCTGAGCGCTGCCCCGGCGGCAAACACGAACGGAAGCGTCCCCCTGGCCTCGTGCCAAACCGGCACGGCGGTGTTGGCGATCAGCGCCGCGGTGTAGGTGCAGAGCGGAAGGCCCAGCAGCGCAGCGGCCGGACCGGCCAGCGGGCCGGCGGTCGGCATTCGGCCCGTCCAGCTGTTCACCGTCGCCACGATGATCGGTGCTCCACTGGTGGCCAGCAGCCAGGACCCGACGCTCATGGGAGAGGTCACCTTGACCATCCGAAACATGTTCATGAAGCGCATTGGCCTGCCCAGGTCGGCGGTCAGCAACATCGGGCTGACCATGATGCTCGCTGCAGCCGTCGCCCACGCGCGCTGGGCAAGGATGTGATCGCCGCGAAGATCGCTGAGACAGGCCAGCCCGGCCGACGCGCCGGCCAGGCCACCGGCGAAGAAGTAGGTGGGAATCTCCCACGCCCACACCGGTTGCTTGAGCACCGGCTGCCCGTGGTAGCTGCGAACCTCGGGCGGCGCGGTCATCGTGTTCCCGCCAGTGCGGCCGTGGCCAGGCCGAATCCGAGCGCCACCGCGGCGCCGGCGGCGGCGGACCAGATCGTGGGGATGTCGCGCGCGGTGTCAACCGGGTCCGGCGGGAGCCCATACACCTCGGGGTCATCGAGCAGAAGGAAGAACGCCCCGCCTCCACCGATCCCGTTCTCCGCGTCGGCCAGGTACAGCTGCGCCTTGTCCTGTCCGGCCTCCTGAAGCGATTGCAGGCGCCGCTCCCCGCGCTCGCGGAGCTCGCTGAGCTCGCCGAACTGGATCGAGTCGGTCGGACAGGCCTTCGCGCATGCGGGCTCCTGACCGTCCTTCAGGCGGTCGTAGCAGAGCGTGCACTTCCACACGCGTCCGTCCTCCTCGCGCTGGTCCAGCACGCCGAACGGGCACGCCGGGATGCAGTACCCGCAGCCGTTGCAGACGTCTTCCTGCACCACAACCGTGCCGAACTCGGTGCGGAACAGGGCCCCGGTTGGACACACTTCGATGCATGCGGCATCCGTGCAGTGCTTGCAGACATCGGAGGCCATTAGCCAGCGGATGCCATCGCCCTCTTGATAGGTCTGAACGCCTGCATCGATCACGTTCTGGCGCGCGGCGGCCTCGGTCAGGTTGGCCCCGTCCTCAACGCCTGCCGGCACTCTTTGCTCGACGAAGGCCACGTGCCGCCACGTGTTGGCGCCAAGGTCCATCGTGTTGTCGTACGAATGGCCGGTGAAGCCCTGGATCGAGGCCGGGATCTGGTTCCACTCCTTGCAGGCGACCTCGCAGGCCTTGCAGCCGATGCACAGCGAGGTGTCGGTGAAGAAGCCCATGCGCGGCCTGGCCTGCTCGGCATAGTCAGCCGGCCACGTGTGCGTGTCGAGCTTCACGCTTTCACACCCGCCCTGACTCGGTAGACCTCGACGAGCTCGAGTCGTGCCCTGCCGCGCGGCCGGCGGCCTGGCCTGATGTCGCAGGTGGCCGCCTTGTACTCGGAGATGTGGACGTTGTTGTCGAGCGCGATCGGGATCAGCTCGTTGCCCGAATCGCCCGTGACCAGCCCCGCCCCGCCCCAGTGGTAGGGGACGCCGACCAGATGGATCGTCCGTCCTTGAATCCGCAGTGGCTTGATCCGGCGGGTGACCATCACCCGCGCCTCGACGACGCCGCGGGCCGTGATGATCGTCGCCCAGTCCGCGTGCTCCAGCGCACGCTCGGCCGCCAGCTCGGGTGATACCTCGCAGAAGAACTCTGGCTGAAGCTCGGCCAGATAGGGCACGGTTCGCGACATGCCGCCTGCCGTATGGTGCTCGGTCAGCCGGTAGGTCGTGACCACGTAGGGAAACACGTCGGAGCCGGGCTCGCCGCCGGTCGGGTGATACGGATTCTCGGGTCGGCGATAGACCTGGCGCGTCGGATTTTCTTGCTGGACATAGAGCGGATTTGAGGCCGGCGACTCGTGCGGCTCGTAGTGCGCCGGCAGCGGCCCGTCGACCAGTCCGGTAGGCGCGTAAAGCCAGCCACGGCCGTCGGGATGGAGGATGAACGGCTTGTCGCCGCGAATTGCCTCCATCTGCTTGGCGTCGTCCGAGTCGGGAACGTAGTCCGGGGCCTTGGTGGGCGGAAAGTCCGGTGAGTCCCCCAGACTTGCCCATTCGCCCTTCTGCTCGTCCCACCAAACGTAGCGCTTGCGCTCCGACCACGGCCGCCCCTCCCCGTCCGCCGAGGCCCGGTTGTAGATGATGCGGCAGTCCTTGGGCCAGGCCCAACCCCATTCGTGGGCGATCCAGTTCTGCTCGGTGCCGGGCTTCTTGCGGTTGGCCAGGTTGACGCCGTCCTTGTACACGCCGCAATGAATCCACGATCCGCAGGCGGTGGAACCGTCCTCCTTGAGGAGGTCATAGCTCTCGATGAAGGAGCCGTCGGCGCGACGACCGGAGATCTCCATCAGAACGTGCTCGGCGTCGGGCTCGGCGAGGTGTCCGATCTCCGGGTAGTCCCACGTCAGATCCAGGATGGGGCGATCTCGGGGATCGGTCGAATGGGCCAGCTTGGCCCGGATCACCTTACCCAGGTGGTAGATCCAGTGAAGGTCGGAACGGCTGTCGCCGGGCGGCTCGCACGCCTTGCTATGCCATTGCAGCAAGCGCTGGGTGTTGGTGAAGCTTCCGTCCTTCTCGGTGTGGGCGGCGGCGGGGAGGAAGAACACCTCGGTGGTGATGTCCTGGGCGCGCACCTCGCCGGTGCCATGCTCGGGCGAGTCCTTCCAGAACGTGGCCGACTCGATCATCTGCATGTCCCGCACCACGAGCCAGTCCAACTTGGCCAGCGCCAGGCGCATCAGCTTCGCGTTGGCCGAGCCGACGGTCGGGTTCTGTCCCACGCAGAACATGCCCTTCACGCCCCCGTCGAGCATCCTCAGCATCATCGCGTAGTGGGAGTGATCGCCGTTGATGCGCGGCAGGTACTGAAAGTAGAACTCGTTTTCCTCCGTGGCCGCCTCGCCCCACCACGCGCTCAGCAGCGAGACCATGTACGGACGTAGATTGCCCCACGCACCGGTATCGGGCCCGTTCAGCTCGACGAACGTGTCGAGGGTCGGATGCGACTGCGGATGCGGCATGGGAATGTAGCCCGGCAAGATGTCGTACAGGGTTGGGATGTCTGTCGAGCCCTGGATGTTGGCGTGACCGCGCAGCGCCAGCACTCCTCCTCCGGGGCGGCCGATGTTGCCCAGCAGCAGCTGGATGATCGAGGCCGCGCGGATGTTCTGCACGCCGACCGTGTGCTGCGTCCACCCGACGGCGTAGACGATTGCCGCCGTGCGCTCGCGCCCCGAGTTGTCGCATAGCGCTCGGGCCACGCGGAGGAAATCCGCCTCGCTACAGCCGCATAGGTCTGCCACCATCGCCGGGGTGTAGCGGGCGAAGTGCCGCCGCAGGACCTGCAGCACGCAGCGCTCGTGCTGCATCGCTTGATCAAGCTCGGGCGGCTCCCCGCCAGTGAGCCGCATGCCGTGCGCGCCGTGGGCCTGATTGCCCGAAACGTCGGCCTGCTGCTCGGACTTGCCCGCCGCGGTCTCCCCTGAGGTCCCGGCATAGCCCCAGCTGGCGATCGCGTATGCGCTGTGCTCGGGATTCCAACCTGAGAAAAAGCCGCCCGCGTTCTCGGTGTCCTGAAATTCTCCTTTCAGGATCACCGGCGCGTTGGTGAAGTGCCGGACGTATTCCTCGAACCAGGCGTCGTGCTCGAAGATGTAGTTGACGATCCCGCCGAGGAAGGCCACGTCGGCTCCGGCCCGGATCGGCACGTGCAGGTCGGCCATCGCGCTGGTGCGCGTGAAGCGGGGATCGACGTGAATCACCTTGGCCCCGCGCTCCTTGGCTTCGATCACCCACTGGAAGCCAACCGGGTGCTGCTCGGCCATGTTCGAGCCCATGATGAGGATGCAGTCGGAGTTCTGCAGGTCCTGCTGGAACGTGGTCGCGCCGCCGCGCCCGAACGAGGTCCCCAGACCGGGGACCGTGGAGCTGTGTCATATGCGGGCTTGGTTCTCGATGGACAGCGCGCCCATCGCTGTGAAGAACTTCTTGATCAGGTAGTTCTCCTCGTTGTCCAGCGTGGCGCCGCCGAGAAAATGGACCCCGAGAGTGCGCTTTAGCGGCTGGCCATCCTCGGTCTCCTCTTCCCACGTCTCGGCCCGAGTGGCAATCAGCCGTTCGGCGATCATCTCGGTGGCCTGCTCGAGTGACAGCTCCTCCCAGTCCATCCCGCCAGGGGGTCGATACTTGACCTTGGTCTCTCGCCCCGGAGCGTTTACGAGGTTCTCCGAGGCCGACCCCTTCGGACAAAGCCGTCCGCGCGAGATCGGCGAGTCCGGATCTCCCTCGATCTGGATGACCTTGTTGTTCTTGACATATACCTTCTGCCCGCACCCCACCGCGCAATACGGACAGATCGACTGGACGACTCGATCCGCCGTCGCGGTGCGAGGCGTGAGTCCCGCCGAGCGCCGGGACTGTGCGGCCCGGCTGAGTCCCAATCGATCGCTGCCTAGCTGGCGCAGAAGCGGCGGGGGGAGACGACGACGGCTGGACACGGACAGCGCCGTAGATACCCGGATGCAGTGTTGGCAAACGGGCGGGTGTTGGTTTCCTGACCCGGCCTGATCGTCCGGGCGGACGGCGCGGGTCACACGTCCTGCTACCGGGTAGCCCCTCCACAATGGACGACCCACCACGCCACGACGACGAGCGCGACCGCGACGAGAAAGCCCGTCGAGCCCCCGAGGATGTCCCCGGTGAGCCCGGCGCCGAGGGTGGCTCGGACAGCGACGCCGCCGACACGCTCCCGGGGGCGCCGAGTCGCGACGACTCGGCGCTCGGCGACACCGACCAGCACTCAACGGGTTGAATCGCAATGAGCTATCGCGATGACCCGGCGACTGCTCGCGAGTCCGATCCGGCAGCTGATCAAGCCGGCGAGAGCATCACGCCAACAGCGGAGGACCCCTCGCGGAACACACAGGATCCCCCGCGGAACATGCTGCCCGGTCGCGAGCACCGCCGCTTCGGAGTCGAGCGAGTCATGGTCCGGATCGTGGCCACCTGTGGGGTCGTCGCGATCGGAGTGTTGATCGCGGCGATTCTCGCCTCCAGCAATGTGCAGGGTTGGATCATCGGCCTGGTGGTGGCGGGCGTGAGCGTGATTCTTTCGGCCGTGCTCTGGTCTTCACGACAGCTGTAACGCCGACCGGGCGTGCGCCGTCCTTCGTCCGGGTAGTAGCCCGTAACACAACTCCACCTACAGGTAGAGACAAAGGAGAGGTACTCCATGGTCAGAGGTATCGTCGGATTACTAATCGTCGTAGCGGTCGTGCTCGTACTGCTCAAGGTTGCGGTGCTCGGTGGCATCGTCGGTCTGGTCGCGCTGATCCTGCTCATCCTCCTGCTGCTGGGGAGGATCTAGAGCCTGAGGTCGCCCGCAGAGGCGTACTTCAGTCGGCCAGGCCAGCCGGCTCGGTAGCCCATCGCTTCGTTGGGTAATACCGACATGTGACACGCATCATGCTCACTTTCGATGATGGTCCCGATCCCGACTGGACACCGCGGTTACTCGATGTTCTCGCGGCCGCTGGTGCGCGAGCGACGTTCTTCCCGATCGCCGCGAGCGCGGTCCGACATGAACAGCTCATTACCCGCGCTCTCTCGGAGGGTCACGCAGTGGGACTTCATTGCCACGAGCACGTCCGGCATTCGTCGCGCTCGCTGCAATGGATTCGGCGAGACGTCTCGCGCGCCCTGAAGCTCATGGCCTCGATCGGCGTGCGTCCGTCGCTGTGGCGCACGCCGTGGGGAGACACGACGGCATGCTCGCAGCGCGTCGCGCAGGAGAACAGCCTCCGGATTGTGCAATGGACGGTCGACACGCACGACTGGCGCGGTGACAGCGCCGAGGAGATGTTTCGGGTCACGGCTCCCGCGCTCCTCGACAGAGCCATCGTGCTGGCCCACGATGGCATCGGTCCCGGCGCGCTGAGGAAGGACGCTCGCCAGACCGTGGAGTATGCGCGACTGGTGGCTGCCCAGGCAGGACAGGCGGAGCTGCGACCGATTGCCGCGTCGTGAGCGTGCCAGCGACCACCATGGCGCTTGACCTTTCC
Source organism: uncultured Solirubrobacterales bacterium (assembly GCA_963796885.1). GTDB lineage: Bacteria > Actinomycetota > Thermoleophilia > Solirubrobacterales > Solirubrobacteraceae > Palsa-465. The sequence continues at coordinate 87,965 of CAWCNP010000006.1, read as the reverse complement.
GATGTGCTCGCCGAGATCGCGGCGGGAGCGCCCGCCCGCGACATGGCGGCGACACCGAGCTTCCCCGAGGATGCGTTCGCCTTGCTGGAGCGCAGGGGGGCGCTGGCCTGGAATGCCCGGCAGGGAGACATCCGGCCGCCAGCCATCGCCGAACTCGGCCTGGTGAGACAGGTCGCGTCCGCCGACGGATCTGTCGGTCGGATCTTCGATGGCCACCTCAACGCGGTCGAGCGCCTCGCCGTCCAGGCACCCTCCGCGCTGCGCGAGCGTGAGCTGGCCGCGGTGCTCGCCCGCCGCATGAGAGCAGGCGTGTGGGGGGCAGACCCGGGACCCGGAGAGGGGCCCCCGGCAACGGTGTTCGACGACGGCGGCGGTGAGGTGCTGCGGGGAGTGAAAACGTTCTGCTCTGGCGCCGGCGGCCTGGACCGCGCGTTGATCCTCGCTCGCCAATTCGGCGGTGGTCCTCCGCTGGCGGTGTGGATCGATCTCACCGACCATCGCTGTGTGGAGATCGATGAGAGCTGGTATCGCTCTTACGGGCTGCGTGCGTCGGTGTCTCATCGCGTCGTGTTCCACGAAGCGCCGGTGATGGCCAGGTTCGGCGGCCCCGGCTCGCTGGCAGAACAACCGTGGTTCGCGCGGGATGCGCTGCGGACGGCGGCCAGTTGGGCGGGCATGGCTGACGCGGCCGCCGCCAACGCACTCCGTCACCTGGCAGGGCGGCCCGGTCGGGGCGAGCTCGAGTCGCTGGCGGCGGGGCGGATCCTCCTCGGGCAGCGGACCATCGATCTGTGGATTGACAGGGCGGCCCGCGCGATGGACGCTGCGGACGAGGAGCTTCCAACGATCTCGATCCACGCCCGGGTGGGTATCGCCGATGCATGTCGGGCGCTCCTTGACGAGGCCGCTCGCGCCTGTGGGTCCAGGCCGTTTGCCAAGGCCGACGACCTCGATCGGGCGCGGCGGGACCTCGAGATCTTCCTGCTCCAGCATCGGCTCGAGCCGATGCTGGCCCGTGCGGGTGAGATGGCGTTGGAGGATCGCTGAGTTGGCTCGGATGACGTCAGCCGAGTTCGAGGCCCGCTACCAGGACGATCCCGACCCATGGGGATACACCACGAGCGAATACGAGCGCGATAAATACGCGGCGACCCTGGCCGCATGTGGGCGGGGGCCGTTCGCTCACGCCCTCGAACTTGGCGGATCAATCGGCGTGTTCAGCTCGATGCTGGCGCGGCGGAGTGCACGGCTCACGACCATCGACGCAGCCCCCACCGCGGTTGCCATCGCGCGTCGACGCCTGGCCGGTCATGGCCATGTCCACGCCCTGCGCGGCTCGATTCCGGACGAGCTGCCCGATCAGCGTTTCGATCTTGTCGTGGCGTCCGAGGTCCTTTACTACCTCAACGCCTCAGAACTGGCCGCCACGCTCGCCGCGCTGCGGGCGCAAATGGTCGGCGAGGCCCGGCTGGTCGCGGTTCACTGGCGTCCGCGCGGAAGAGAGCGCCCGCTGGACGCGCAATTCGTCCATCGCAGCCTCCGCGAGCAGCCATGGCTGGACTCGCAGTGTTCAAATGAGACGGCGGAATACCTCCTCGACGTGCTAACCAGGCGATGACCGACGAGTTCGAATTGCTGGTCCTGGGTGGCGGCCCGGCCGGACTCTCAGCCGCGCGGTCCTACCGCGGGGCAGGAGGTTCGGGCGCGGTTGGAATCGTCACCGATGAGCACCGAATGCCCTACCGGCGACCACCGCTGACCAAGGAGCTCCTGCGTGGCGAGTGCAGTGAGGACGAGCTGCCGATCGAGAAGGAGACCTGGCTCGACGCGCAAGCCGTCCGCCTGATCAGCGGCCGCGCCGTGAGCCTCGATCCCACCGGCCGCTCGGTTTCCCTCTCGGGAGGACGGGTGCTGCGCTACCGCAACTGCGTCATCGCCACCGGCGCCGAGCCCAAACGCCTGCCGATCCCCGGCGCCGACCACCCCGCGGTCCGGGTGGTGCGGACGCTCGACCATGTGCGCGAACTAACCACCCGGGTGAGGCCGGGGGACGCCGTGGTCGTGGTGGGGTCGGGCTTTATCGGCTGCGAGATAGCCGCCTCCTTGCGCCACCGCGGCCAGGCCGTGACCCTCGTCTCCGACGAGCCGGAGCCAAACGCCGCCCGGCTCGGGAGCGAGGCAGCGGCGCGCATTCGTCGTTGGCTGGAGGAGGAGGGTGTCACGGTGAGGCTCGAAACGCCCGTCGACGAGATTGCCGCACGAAACGGCCAGCTCGAGGTGAGCTCGCCCGGGGTACGTGCTCGCGGGCAGCTCGTCGTGATGGCAGTCGGAGTGGCACCGCGCAGCGAACTCCCCGCCGCGGCTGGGCTCGAGCTCGACGGCGGGGCGCTGATGACCAGCAGCGCGATGCGAACCACCTCGGGTGGTGTGTACGCGGCCGGCGATGTCGCACTGGCCGAGAACGCCAGAGCGGGGCGGCACCTGCGGGTCGAGCATTGGGGTGATGCGCTCGGTCAGGGCGAGGTGGCCGGTGCGAATGCCGCGGGCGAAGGCAGACAATGGGACGCGGTTCCCGGGTTCTGGTCGACGATCGGCAAGCGCACCCTCAAGTATGCGGCGTGGGGCGACGGGTTCGATCAGTCCCAGCTCGAGGACCATGGTGCGGGCGCGTTTACCGCCTGGTACGGGCGAGCCGGAAAGCTGGTCGGGGTGCTCGCACACCGGGCCGACGACGACTATGAGCGTGGACGCGACCTGATCTCCGAGGGCGCACCATGGCCCTAGCCAGCATCGTCGTGATACCGGCTCGGGACGAGCAGGAGCACATTGCCACCTGTCTGAAGGCGCTGGCCGCACAGAGCGCTCCGCGCGACGCGTTCGAGACCACCCTCGTCGTCGACGCGTGCGTTGACGCCACAGCGGAGATCGCTGAACGAACAGCGGCGGCGCTCGGCCTGAGGCTGACGCTGCTCGAGGGCCCAGGGCAGGGCGCCGGAGGTGCGCGGCGGGTCGGTATGGATCACGCGGCCAAACGACTGCTGGCCCTGGGACTCGAGGATGGCCTGATCGCCTGCACCGATGCCGACTCCCGCCCGGACCGGCGCTGGCTCGAGTGTCAGTTGGCGCACGTGCGGGCCGGTGCACTGGCCATCGCCGGCTTCATCGAGCTCGATCCAGAAGATTCGTCACGGCTGCCGACGAATGTGGTTCGCCGCCGCGAGCGTGACGCCTCAGAGCGCTTGGCCCGTATCCGCAAGACCGACCCATGCGCGGGCCATCACCATTTCGCCGGCGCATCGATGGCGGTGACGGCCGGCCTCTATCAGCGAGTCGGCGGCCTGGAACCGGTGGCAGGACTCGAGGACGCCCGCTTCGCCGCCCGGCTCATCGACCACGGTGTCTCGATCCTCCGCGCGACGGATGTTCGCGTTCGCACGTCGGCCCGCTCGGTCGGACGGGCGGCGCGGGGCCTGTCGGTGGATCTGGCCGTCTCGTCCTGGCTCGACCGACGGAGATATGTTGCTGCGGCATACCAGCCGGCCACACTTCGGAAGCTCAAGGCAACCACGTCGATAGCCGTCGTGATTCCGACTAAGGAGTGCGCCGAGACGCTGGCGAGCGTGCTGAGCCAGACCGTCGGCCCGGTCCGTGACGCCGGTTTGGTCGACGAGGTGCTGGTCATCGATGCGGACTCAGCCGACGGCTCTGCGACGCTCGCCCAGGCGTCAGGTGCCGATGTCGTGCAGGAGGACGACGTGCTGCCTCAATACGGACCCGCGCTTGGCAAGGGCGATGCGATGTGGCGGGGCGTGTCGCTGACGCAGGCCGACATCATCTGCTTCCTCGACGGCGACACCATCAACCCCCATCCAGACCACCTGCAGGGGTTGATCGGCCCGCTTCTCGCCGACCGTTCGCTGCAACTCGTCAAGGGCTCGTTCGAGCGGCCCCTGCGGGTCGGCGGCGTCGATCTTCCGAACGAGGGCGGACGCGTCACCGAGCTGATGGCACGGCCGTTGCTAAACCTGCACCAACCGCTCTTGGCCGGGTTCGCCCAGCCGCTGGCCGGCGAGTTCGCGGGACGCCGACCACTGTTCGAGTCGGTCCCGTTCCCGGTTGGTTACGGAGTCGAGATCGCGATCCTGATCGATGCTCTGAACCGCCACGGGCTCGATTCACTCGCCGAGTCCTATCTGGGCACACGACAGAACCAGCATCAGCCGCTGCGGGCGCTCGGCGAGATGGCATACGCCGTGCTGGCCGCGGTCGAGAACCGGCTTGATGGTCGGACGACGATCGTCGGGGGTGATTACCTGCGGCCATGGCAGCACGGCTCCACCGGCCACGTGCCGGTGGCGGAACGGCCGCCGCTGACATCGGCCATGAGCCGCGCCGCTTCGGCGCCGGCGCGGCCATCGGCGTAACGCGAGGGTGAGAAAATACCCGCGATGGTCGCTGGCCGCTTTGTCGACTCCGACGCCCTGTCCCGCAGCCTGGCCGCGCTGCGGGCGCGATCCAGTAGCGGGTTGATGGACAGCCTGAATGACGTGCTCGCGGCTTCGCGCCAGCTGTTCGACGCATCGGGCTGCGGGATCATGATGGTCGACGACACCTCGCTGCTGTGTGCGGTCGCCGCCACCGACGAGCCCGGGCGGCTACTCGAGGTCTATCAGGAACAGACCGGCCACGGGCCGTGTGTCGACGCGCTGACCTTCGACCGCCTCGTGTTCACAGCCGATCTTGCCTCCGACGAGCGCTGGCCAGAGCTCCCGGTTGATCTGCCCGACCGTGGCGTGCGCGCCGTGCTCGGGGTTCCGCTTCATCTCGATCGGGTCCCGGTGGGATCGCTCAACGTCTACCGCGATCAGCCGGGCGAGTGGAGCGAGAGCGAGATCGCCGCACTCGAGGGCTACGCCCAGCTGATCGAAGGCTTCCTCCACACCGCACTGCAGGCGCGCGAGCGCGAGGAGCTGGCGGTTCAGCTGCAGCATGCGCTGACCCACCGGGTCATGATCGAGCGTGCGGTAGGCGTGATCATGGGTCGCGACCGCATCGGCGCGGTCGAAGCATTTGACAAGCTGCGCCGTGCCGCCCGGAGCGCGGAGCGCAAGGTCGCGGACCTCGCCGAGGAAGTGCTCGCCGAGATCCCGGTATAGCGAGATCGCTAGACTCAAAGTTCGATGGGCCCGCCGTGACCCCGTGGGCCGTTCGCATTCTCCTCACGACGGAGGACTGCCAGCGGTGGATGAGTCATGTGACAACGGCGATTGGTTCCCATCTCAGGGAACCGATCTGGCGGAAGGGGTCTTCTCGAGGAGGATGCACGCGCGCCGCGGCGTGCGGAGCCCACCGCCCTGCTTCGCTCTGAGGAGCTCTACCGGCCACGCGTTTTCCCGATCGGGCTTGGCGGTGGCGAAGCTCGCGATGACGGGGCGAAACACGTGAGGAGAGCGGTTCGTGCACGTCCCACCTCATCGCCCCGAATCGCCTTGCTGAAAGAGGACTTGGAACTGTCCGAGGCGGTCCCGTCGGCCGATCGTGAACGGGCGCGCCGGGCCGTCCTGGCCGACGTGGTGGAGCTGGCCGTCGGCACCGTGGACCTCTCCCAGCAGCGGCTGACGGACACGGCATTCGCTCTGCTGGTCGTTGATGGGATGCTGACACAGGAGGTCTCCGTCGGAGGTCGGGCGCTGACGGAGTTCGCGATCCGCGGTGACGTGCTGTTGCCCTGGCCACCGCCGAGTACTGCTCCGGACAGCCAGCTGAGCGTGTCGGCGCTGGATGACGTCAGGCTCGCGGTGCTCGACCACCGGTTCATCAGGTCAGCCGCGACGTGGCCCGAACTGATGGTCGCGATTCAGCGGCGGCTGCATGACCAACAGCATCGGCTCGCCGCACACGGTGTGATCTGCCAGCTCCCGCACATCGAGCAACGCCTGATGGCGATCATGTGGCACCTGGCCGGTCGCATCGGCCGGGTGACGATCGAGGGCACCGTCGTTCCATACCCGTTCTCGCACCGAGCGCTCGCGAAGCTGATCGGCGCCAGCCGCCCGACTGTCAGTCTGGCCATCAGTGCCCTGCAGAAGCGCGGCCGCATCCGCCGGCGCGATGACGGCACGTGGGTGCTTGTCGGATGGACGGGCGAACCGGCGACGCTCGAACACCTCCTGGCCAGGCTGGCACAACCCGCAGACGAGCCCAAGGGCTGATTACCGGCCTGGCAGAGCGGGCAGGTACCCCGTTGGACGCCATCAAGGAGCCACGATGAAGATCGGTTACTTCCTCTCGTGTGAGGAATGGGGGCCGACAGACCTTATCGCCCAGGCCGTCAATGCAGAGCGGGCTGGATTCGACGGCCTGTGGATCTCCGACCACTATCACCCCTGGAACGACAACCAGGGGCACAGCCCGTTCGTCTGGTCGATGATCGGGGCAATCGCGCAGGCGACCGAGAACATGCCCGTAACCACCGCGGTCACGTGCCCGACGATGCGGATCCACCCGGCGATCATCGCCCAGGCCGCCGCCACCTCCGCGGTACTGCTGGGCGGCCGGTTCCGTCTCGGTGTCGGCAGCGGTGAGGCGCTCAACGAACACATCCTTGGCGACCGTTGGCCAGAGGCCGACGAGCGCCTCGAGTTACTGGAAGAGGCCGTCGAGGTGATGCGGTTGCTGTGGGAGGGTGGCGTGAAGGACCATCGCGGGCGTCACTATCGCGTTGAACACGCGCGCGTGTACGACCTCCCCGACCGCCCGCCGCCGATCATCGTCTCGGGCTTCGGACCCAAGTCAGTGGATCTGGCGGCCAGGATCGGGGATGGCTACTGCACCGTCGGCCCAGACGCCGAATCGGTCCAGCGCTTCCGGGACCATGGCGGCGCCGACAAGCTCGTGCAGGGTGGGCTCAAGGTGTGTTGGGGCGACGACGAGCAGGCAGCGGTTCACACCGTTCATCGGCTGTGGGCCAATGAGGGACTGCCCGGAGAGCTGGCACAAGTCCTGCCCACCCCGGAGCACTTCGAGCAGGCCAGCCAGCTCGTCACCGAAGAGATGGTGGCCTCCTCGACGCCATGCGGTCCCGATGTGGAACGCCATGTCGACGCGATCAAGGCCTATGCGGACGCCGGGTTCGACGAGCTCTACGTCAACCAGATCGGGCCGGGTCAGGACGCGTTCTTCGAGGCCTACCGCGAGCAGGTTCTCCCCCGCCTGTAGCTGATGCGCCGGCAGGTTGTCACCGCAATTGCCGTGGCCATCAGCGCGGGCTTCTATCTCGTATTGATCGACACTGTTTCCCTGCCTGAGCTCTGCGCGATGGCCGGCGTGCTGCTGCTATGCGGAATCGGATTCTGGCTGTCGCGCGAGCAGGGGTTCGCCGAAGCCGAGGTGAGCTTTCGCTGGCTGACGCGGGCGTGGCGGCCTGTCGCGCAGGTGCCGTCACACATCGCGCTGGTGAGCTGGGAGGCGCTCGGGCAACTGATGTCGCCCCGGAGAGCGCGCGGGCAGTTCCGAGCCGTGCGGTTCGAGGGCGCAGATACCGACTCAGATCGTGGCCGGCGAGCGCTGACCGAAGCCCTTGGGTCGCTGGCGCCCAACACAATCGTGGTCGGGATCGACCCCGAACGCAATCTGCTCCTGGTGCACCAGCTGCACCGAAGCGGTGATGCCCACACACTCGACGTGCTGAGACTGGGATGAACGAGTGGCAGGTTGCCGCCGTCGTGCTGCTGGCCGCGCTGGTGCCATGTTTGGCCGCGTGCGTGCTGGCTGGCGCAACCGACGCGCTGGCCGCAGTCGAAGTGGCCGGCACGCTGGCCTGTACCGGGCTGATGGTGCTGGCGGAGGGATTTCACCGCCAGCCGTTCATCGACCTCGCGATCGTGCTCGCCGTTCTCTCGCTGGTCGGCGCGCTCGTGTTCGCGCGGATGATGGAGGCGCACGTATGACCTCGGTCTTGGCCACCATCCTGCTGGCGGCCGGCGTGGGGTTGGAGGTGATTGCCGTGGTTGGGGTGGCGGCGATGCGTAACGTGTTCGATCGCCTGCACTACGTTGGCCTGGCCGGGTTCGGCGCCCTGCTGGTGGGGGTCTCGATTCTCGTACGTGAGGGCTTTTCGCTGATCGGCGACAAGGCGATGCTGGTTGGGATCCTGCTGGCCGCACTGAGTCCTGTGGTCGTGCATGCCACCGCGCGCAGCTTCCGCATTCGCGAGCGGGGCGACTGGCGCGCGGGAATCGAGCAGTACGTCGAGGAGGACGGCCCGTGACCGGCGTTCAGCTCGCCGCACTGATTGTCGTAGCGCTGGCCGGCACCGCGGTGGTGATCACCCCCGATCCGCTCCGGCAGACGTTGGTGCTTGCCGTCTACGGCCTGGCCCTCACGCTTCTGTTCTTCACCTTCCAGGCTCCGGACGTCGCGCTGTCGGAGATTGTCGTATCCGCAGTGGGGCTGCCGGTGATCATCCTGGCCGCATTGCGACGGATCCGTGTCCAGGAGGGTGCGCATGACGAGCAAGCGGACCACGCGGAGGATCGATCCGAGTGAGCCGCCGCTCACGTCTGGGTCTGTTCGCGCTGGCCGGCCCCGGGTTGGGCGCGGTCCTGCTGCTCGGGCTGCATGGGCTGCCGGCTTTCGGTCACTTCCATGGCGTCTACGGCGTGCTGGTCAACCGGATCGAGCCGGTCAAGCGTCGCGCCACGGACATCGTCACCGCCCTGAACTTCGATATCCGCGCCTTCGACACGCTGGGGGAGGAGTTCATCCTGTTCGCGTCGGTGACCGGCGTGGCCGTGTTGCTCCGCCACCTCCGCCGCGAGGAGCAGGCCGACCCGAGCCGTGGACTGGACGAACATCGGTTCGCGGACGCCAGTGCGGCTGTTCGCCTTGCGTCCATCTTTCTGATCCCGCTCATCATCGCGCTTGGTGCGTACGTCGTGCTGCACGGGGCGCTCACACCCGGGGGTGGGTTTCAGGGCGGCGTCGTCCTGGCCGCTGGGCCACTGGCCATCCTCCTCGCCGGTCGATACTTCGCGATGAAGCGGCTGGCACCGGAGTGGGCGATCGAGGCGCTCGACTCCTCCGGCGCCATGGCCTACGCTGTCATCGGTCTCGGAGGGTTGATCTTCGCCTCCGTGTACCTCAAGAACTTCCTGCCGCTCGGTACGCCGGGCAAGCTGCTCTCGGCCGGAATGATGCCGCTCAACAGCGTGGCCGTCGGCCTCGAGGTCACCGGAGCGTTCCTGCTCACCTGGACGGAGTTCCTCGACCAGGCGCTGATCGTGCGGCGGGAAGCGTGAGCTTCCTGCCCTATGTCGTGGCGGCGTGGTTGTTCGTCGTCGGTCTGTGGGGCGTGGTGTCCAGCCAGAATCTCGTCCGCACTGTGCTCAGTCTCACCGTCGTCCAGTCGGCCACCTACGTGGTCCTGCTCGGAGTCGGCTACCGAGCCGGCAGCAAGGCACCGATCGTGGCCGACATCCCCACCAGCTCCAAGCTGGTCGATCCGATCGTCCAGGTGCTCGTACTCACCGACGTGGTGATCGAAGCGACGGTGACTGCGCTCCTGCTCGCCCTCGTCGTTCAGGCACACAAGCGCTTCGGGAGCATCAATCCCGCCGAGCTGCGGGCACTGCGCGACTAGTGACGCATCTCGCCGCGCTTCCGCTGGTGCTGCCGTTCCTGGCCGCGCCGCTGCTCGTAGCCACCGGGTGGTTTGCCCCCCGCTGGTTCACCGACGCCACCGGCGTGCTCACCGCAACATCGGTGCTCGCGTTGTGCGTGCTGCTGGCCGTCCACGCCGCCCATCGGCCGTTCGCCTACTGGCTGGGCGGCTGGCGCCCGCTCCACGCGGTGGCGATCGGCATCTCGCTGTCCATCGATCCGCTCGGCGCCGGGATGGCGGCTTTCGCCGGACTGATGGTTCTGGCCGCCCTGGCCTATTCGATTCGCTATTTCGACGCCGTCGCCGGCCTGTTCCATGCCCTGACGCTCCTGTTCATGGCCGGGATGGTGGGTTTCTGCCTGACCGGCGACCTGTTCAACCTCGTCGTGTTCTTCGAGCTGATGAGCACCGTTGCCTACGCATTGACCGCATACCGGATCGAGGAGCGCGCGCCGATCCAGGGGGCGATCAACTTCGCCGTCACCAACAGCGTCGGCGGCTACGCGATGTTCATCGCGGTCGGCCTTCTGTACGGGCGCACCGGAGGGCTGAACATGGCGCAGATCGGAGCCGCGCTGGCCGGCCACCGCCCCGACTCGTTGGTGATCGTCGCGATGGTGCTGCTGTTCGCGGGTTTCCTGACTAAGGCGGCCGTGGTTCCCCTGCACTTCTGGCTCGCCGACGCCCACGCCGTCGCGCCGGTACCGGTCTGTGTCCTGTTCTCGGGAGTCATGGTCGAGCTCGGCATCTATGCGGTCGCCAGGTTGTATTGGGTCGTCTTCGCCGGGGCGCTTGGCCCCCACGCCGATGCACTTCGGGCCATCCTGGTTACCGCCGGGGTGATCACCGCCCTGCTCGGCGCGTGGATGTGCTTCGTTCAGCGTCACATCAAGCGCTTGCTGGCCTTTTCCACCATCAGTCATGTCGGGGTGTTCCTATGCGGGGTTGGGCTCCTCAGTCCGAAGGGGCTGGCTGGGGTGGCCATCTACGTCGTCGGCCATGGCTTCACCAAGGCCGCGCTGTTCATGTGTGCGGGAATCCTCCTGCACCGCTTTGCCACCGTCGACGAGTTCGACCTTCATGGGCGCGGGCGCGAGCTGCCGCTCGTCGGCGTGCTGATGGCCATCGGCGCCCTGCTGCTCGCCGCGGCACCGCCCTTCACCGCGTTTGTCGGCAAGTCCTTGATCGAGTCGGCGTCAGCGGAGAGCGGCTACGGCTGGCTGGTCGCGGTCTTCCTGATCGTCTCTGCGCTGACCGGTGGAGCCGTGCTGCGCGTGACCGGGCGGGTGTTTCTCGGATGGGGTCCGTCCGCCGGCCCGGACCCGAGCCAGGCGCGGGCGGCCGAGGAGCGCGTCGATGAGGAGCGCGGCCCGAGGGATTACACCCCCGTACTCATGAAGATCGTCCCGGCGGTGCTGTTGACCGCGGCCGCCCTGATCGTCTTCGTACCCGACGGCGTGCCGGCGGTCGAGCGCTCGGCCGCACGATTCGTCGATCACGCAGCCTACGCGAGCTGGGTCCTGCATTCGGCTCACATCCGTTGGCCATCGATCACGCCCAGCCACGTGGAGGCGATCGACGTCATCTACGCGCTCCTGGCCGTGCTGGGGGCGATCGGCTCTGCTGCACTCGGGCTCTTCGGAAGACCGGTCCGCGAGGCGCTTCCGCGCGGGGTGCGTGAGCCCGCACGCAACGGGCTGCGCGGACTGCGCCACCTCCACTCGGGCCACATCGGCGACTACATCGCCTGGTGGAGTGCCGGAGCCAGCGTGCTCGGCGGAGTGTGCCTGCTCACTCTCCGATGACAGGCGGAGTCTCAGCGAAGCGGTGTGCCGTCTAGGTTCGCGACGAGCTCGGCGACGGACTCGAACAGGGCTGCGGCCCCGGCCTCCCGCAGCTCGTCGGCCCCGAAGCCGCCGGTGCGCACGGCGATCGTCGGTACGTCGGTCTGTGCGGCGGCGTGGATGTCCCAGGGCGTATCGCCGACCATCACCGCGTCGCCGGGCAGGGCGTCGACGCGGGCAAGCGCGGCCTGCACGAGATCCGGCGCGGGCTTGGTCGCCTCCACGTCGGCCGAGGTGGTCCAGCCGTCGGCAAGCTCACGGGCGTCGAGCAGGTTGAGGTAGTGGTCAACCTCGTCCTGCTTGGCCGAGCTGGCCAGCACGACTCTGTGGCCCCGGCCACGCAGCTGCTCGATCAACTCGCGCGAGCCCTGCATCGGCTGCACCTCGCCGATCAGCTTTGTGTACTGCTGCTTTTCAGCACCGCGAATCTGATCTCCTTGCTCGCGCTCGATGCGCTGATCGGTGAGCGCCGCCACCATCTGATCGCCGCCCATGCCGATGTGGCGATGGATCCGCCATATCGGGAGCACGATGCCGTGCTCGTGGAACGCGCGAAACCACGCGATCGTGTGGTGATAGTTGGTGTCGACGAGCGTGCCGTCAATGTCGAGGATCGCCAGCGCCATGCTGATCCTCTCTACCCGGAGACGATGCGGCCTATCCCGGGTAGGTACGGAGCGTGACTGAGATGCGGCCCGACTACTGCCCGATTGGCGATTACGCGCTGATCGGCGACTGCCACACCGCGGCGCTGGTGTCCCGCGACGGCTCGATCGACTGGTGCTGCCTGCCCCGGTTTGACTCGGGCAGCACCTTCGGGCGGATCCTCGACGCGAAGCGCGGTGGGTACTGCTCGATCGCACCGACCGATCCCGGGTCGATGCGGTGCCAGCGCGATTACGTGCAGGACACGCTGGTCCTGGTGAGCACGCTGCACGTACCGGCCGGGCAGGTGCGGATCATCGATTTCTTCGCCCTGGGTGCCGATATCGAGCCCGAGCACCAGATTCTCCGCGTGATCGAGGGCGAGCGCGGTAACGTCGAGCTCGAGCTCAGGATCGTGCCGCGTTTTGACTACGGCCAGGTCAGGCCCTGGATCCGCCGCCACGGTCACCATCTGTACAGCGCGCTGGGTGGCAACGATGCTCTCGTGGTCTGGTGCGAGCGGGAGCTGACCGAGGACCCCCAACACGAACTCGTCGGCCGTCTGACTGTCGGCACCGGTGAGCGGGTTCGGCTCTCGCTCTCCTACCGCGCACCCGAGCTGATCGACGCCGAGGGTGTGCCCGAACCCGACCGGGCGATGGTCGACGGCGCTCTCGATGCCACAGTCGAGTGGTGGCGGCGGTGGTCGGCTGGCGTCCATCTCGACAGCCGCGATGAACCGGCGGCCCGGCGATCGGCGATCGTGTTGAAGGCACTCACATACGAGCCGACTGGGGCGGTGGTCGCCGCGCCCACAACCTCGCTTCCCGAGGACGTCGGGGGCGAGCGCAATTGGGATTACCGTTACGCCTGGGTGCGCGATTCGAGCTTCAGCTCACGCGCCTTCGCGGAGCTCGGATGCGTTGACGAGGCCGACGCCTTCCGCGCCTTCATCATGCGCTCGGCCGCCGGCCACGCCGAGGATCTGCAGGTTCTCTACGGCGTCGGTGGCGAGCGGCGGACGAGCGGAGAGACGCTCAACGAACTCGACGGCTACCGCTCCTCCAAGCCGGTGCGGGTGGGAAACGACGCCACCTCTCAGCGCCAGCTCGACGCCTACGGAGAGCTGGTCAACTTGACCTGGCGATGGCACCGCCGCGGGCATTCGCCCGGCGATGACGATTGGCGGTTCCTGCTCTCGCTGATCGACCACGCCGCCGACCACTGCACCCAACCGGACCGGGGAATCTGGGAATTCCCCGGCGAGCCTCAGCACTTCGTCCACTCCAAGGTGCTCTGTTGGTCGGCGCTAGATCGCGGTATCAGGTTGGCTGACGAATGCATGCGGCGGGCTCCCGCGCGACGCTGGAAGCAGGTGCGAGACAGGCTGCGCCGCACGATCGAGCGTCGCGGCTATGACCGCAAACGCGGCATCTTCGTCCAGTCCTACGATCGTCCCGAACTCGACGCCGCGCTCCTGCTCCTGCCCACCGTGGAGTTCGTCGATTGGTGTGACGAGCGGATGATCCGCACAACCGCGGCCGTACGCGAGGAACTCGACGCTGGCGACGGCCTGCTCTACCGATACCGATGTGAGGATGGACTGCCAGGCCAGGAGGGCGCGTTCATGTGCTGCTCGTTCTGGTTGGCCGAGTGCCTGGCTCATCAGGGCGAGCTCGACGACGCCCGGTCGACGTTCGACACGGCCGTGGCGCTGGCCAACGACGTCGGTCTGTTCTCCGAGGAGGTCGAACCAGATGCCCGCGAGTTGCTCGGCAACTTTCCTCAGGCGTTGACACATCTGGCCCACATCGATGCGGCCGTGGCCCTCGCCGAGGCGGAGCGCGGGCCGTTGGCACGCTGACCCCGACCGATTATCCGGGCCATCACCGGGTAGCTCCATGACGACGAGACGAGCTGAAAGGAACGGACACGCATGAGTGAGACGGTTGGCGACTTCCTCCTGGATCGCCTGGCGACATGGGGCGTCAGGCGGATCTACGGATATCCCGGCGACGGCATCAACGGCGTGATGGGGGCGTTCTCACGCTCCAGCAACGGGCATCGCCCCGAGTTCATTCAGGCCCGTCACGAGGAGATGGCGGCGTTCATGGCCTGCGCCCATGCCAAGTTCACGGGCGAGGTGGGGGTGTGCATGGCCACCTCTGGTCCCGGGGCCATCCACCTCCTCAACGGCCTCTATGACGCCAAGCTCGACCACCAGCCGGTGGTCGCGATCGTCGGCCAGCAGGCACGCGCCGGGCTCGGCGGCAACTACCAACAGGAGGTCGACCTGACCTCGCTGTTCAAGGACGTGGCCCACGAGTACGTCCAGATCGCAATGGCCCCGGCCCAGATCCGCCATCTCGTCGACCGGGCCTTCCGGATCGCCCTGGCGGAACACACGGTCACGGCGATCATCATCCCCAACGACATCCAGGAGGCCGACGCAGTACCGACGCCGCCGCACAAGCACGGCACCGTCCACTCGGGACCTGGCTACGCGGCGCCGCGGGTGCTACCGGGCGAGCACGATCTCGAACGGGCGGCCGAGGCGCTCAATGCCGGGGAGCGGGTCGCCATGCTGGTCGGGCAGGGTGCTCTGGAGGCCAGCGACGAGGTCGCGGCGGTGGCCGACCTGCTCGGCGCCGGAGTGGCCAAGGCGCTGCTCGGCAAGGCCGTCCTCCCCGACGATCTGCCGTACGTCACCGGCTCCATCGGGTTGCTCGGTACCAAGCCCAGCTGGACGTTGATGCAGGAGTGCGACACGCTGCTGATGGTCGGATCGAGCTTCCCGTACTCGGAGTTCCTGCCCGAGGAGGGACAGGCGCGCGGCGTGCAGATCGACATCGACGGGAAGATGCTTGGAATCCGCTATCCGATGGAGGTCAATCTCGTCGGCGACAGCACCGAGACGCTGAGGGCCCTCATGCCGCGGCTGAAGCGCAAGGAGGATCGGTCGTGGCGCGAGAGGCTGGAGGGAGAGATCGAGGAGTGGTGGAAACTCATGGACGATCGGGCGCAGCTGTCCGCCGACCCGATCAACCCCCAGCTGGTCTTCCACGAGCTGTCCAAGCGCCTGCCCGATGGGGCGATCATCACCTCGGACTCGGGCTCGGCCGCCAACTGGTATGCGCGCGATGTCCGACTGCGCAAGGGGATGATGGCATCGCTGTCGGGAACGCTGGCCACGATGGGTCCCGGCGTGCCCTACGCGATCGGTGCCAAGTTCGCGCATCCCGAGCGTCCGGTGTTCGCCCTGGTCGGGGACGGCGCGATGCAGATGAACGGGATCAACGAGCTGATCACGATCACCAAGTACCGCGACCGTTGGCCCGATCAGCGGCTGATTGTGCTGGTGCTCAACAACCAGGACCTGAATCAGGTGACCTGGGAGCAGCGGGCGATGTCCGGCGATCCCAAGTTCGAGGGCTCGCAGCACCTGCCCGACTTTCCCTACGCTCGATACGCCGAGCTGCTGGGACTGAAGGGCATCCGCGTCGACCGGCCCGACCAGGTCGCCGAGGCGTGGGACGACGCCCTCGCCGCCGATCGTCCCGTCGTCTACGAGGCCGTCACCGACCCCGAGGTGCCGCCGCTGCCTCCGCACATCACGATCGAGCAGGCCAAGGCGCTCAGCTCGGCGCTGCTGGCCGGCGACCCGAACGCCGCCCAGATCGTCAAGCAGTCGTTCAAGCAGAAGGCCGAGGAGTTCCTGCCCGGTCGATGAGCGCCATCGCGACCCGGATCGAGGCTCCCGTGGAGGAGCTGGAAGTGGCGGCGTACACCGTGCCGACCGACGCTCCGGAGGCGGACGGAACACTGGCCTGGGATTCGACGACGATCGTCGTCGTCCATGCCCATGGCGGTGGCGAGACCGGCCTCGGCTACACCTACGCCGACGTGTCGACCGCCAAGCTCATCAGTTCGAAGCTCGCGGGCATTGTTCGCGGAGCCGATGCCCTGGATCCCCAGGTGTGTTGGGCACGGATGGTGGAGCAGATTCGCAACCTGGGGCGGCCGGGCATCTGCTCGATGGCCGTCTCGGCCGTCGACGTGGCGCTTTGGGATCTCAAGGCCCGCTTGCTCGGACTACCTCTCTGCAAGCTCCTGGGCATGGCTCACAGGTGCGTGCCCGTGTACGGGTCGGGAGGCTTCACCTCGTATGCCAACCGCCGCCTGCAGGAGCAGCTGGCGGGCTGGGTGGCCGAGGGGATCCCGCGAGTGAAGATGAAGGTCGGCTCCAGCCCCGATGCCGATCCCGAGCGGGTCAGCCGCGCCCGCGAGGCCATCGGTCCCGACGCCGAGCTGTTCGTCGATGCGAATGGCGCTTACTCGCGCAAGCAGGCGCTCGAGCTGGCCGGGCGGTTCTGGGGCGAGGCACGGGTGAGCTGGTTTGAGGAGCCGGTTTCGTCCGACGATCTCGAGGGGCTGGCGCTTCTCCGCGACCGGGCACCAGCCGGGATGGAGATCGCCGCCGGCGAGTACGGCTACGACGCCGTGTACTTCGAGCGCATGCTCGGGGCCGTGGACGTGCTCCAGGCTGACATCACGCGATGCGGCGGCGTGACCGAGCTCATGCGAGTAGACGGGCTGTGCCGGGCCCGCAGCCTGCCGCTGTCGCTGCACTGCGGGCCGGCCATCCATCGTCATCCCGCGCTTTGCCTCGGGCAGTTGGCCCATCTCGAGTACTTCCACGATCACGTAAGGATCGAGCGGCTCCTGTTCGACGGCGCGACCGAGCCTCGGGATGGCGCGCTGTATCCCGACCTCGAGCGACCGGGCATCGGTCTCGAGCTGAAACGCAGCGATGCGGTGCGCTATGCCGCTTAGGGCTCGCCTTCCACTTCGCAGCCGGACTCCGCCGGAACGCGCCGCCACGCGCTGGTGGCGGAACGTGCGCTCGGGACGGGTGCAGCGAACCCTCGCCGGAGCGACCGCGTTCAGCGCTCTGCCGCTCGGGATCGAGATCTACTTCGAGCACTTCCGGGGGTCGTTCGGCGACAAGTGGATGTGGACGCCGGTGGCGTTGTCGCCGGCGCTCTCCGCCGCCGGGATGGCGGCGATCCAATCTGAACGTGCGGCCAGGACGTGGCTGCCGGCACTGTCGGCGCTCTACTGCCTCGACGGGGTGATCGGTGTCGTCACGCACGTACGCGGCGTCGCGCGCAAGCCGGGGGGCTTCCGCGAGCCGCTGTTCAACATCGTGATGGGACCACCGCTCTTAGCCCCCGGATCCTTGGCTCTGGTTGGCGGCATGGGTTTGGCGGCCGCGGCGTTGGGCCGCGAGCGCTGATGGCACGCGATTTTCGCGACGCCGGTCATCTTCCGAACCTGCGTCCGGACCGGCGGCCGGCTTCCCCGGAGGAGCTTCCCCGCCAGCGGCGCGGCGTGACGCCACAGATGCACGGCCGCTATCCGGATCATGACGTGCTCGACCAGGCCGACCATTGGGACGCGGTCACGCGCGAGGTCATCTTCGAGCGGGTCGACCAGATTGCACCTGTCAGGTTCTTCTCGGCCACCGAAGCGGTAACTCTGGGCGCCTTTTTCGACGTTGTCCTGGACCAGAACCGTGACCCCAGGATCCCCGTGCTGAATATGGTCGACGCCAAGCTGTTTTCCGGTCGGCGCGAGGGCTACCGCTATCACGACATGCCGGACGACGGGGAGACGTTTCGTCGCGTGGCCGCCGGGCTCGACGCCTCGGTCCGCCAGCACGGAGCGACGGACTTCGTCACGGCTGCGCATGAGATCAAGCGACGGGTGGTCCAGGCGTTCGCCGACGGTCAGCTGTACGGCGAGGTGTGGGATGAGCTGCCATGCGCGCTCGCCTGGTCGATCGTCATGCGTGAGGCGCTCAGCGCCTTCTACTCCCATCCCTGGGCCTGGAACGAGATCGGGTTCGGCGGGCCAGCCTACCCGCGCGGCTACGCACGCCTCGGCGTCGGCCAGCGCGAGGCATGGGAGGGGGCGCCGGCGTTCGAGACCGACGCGGTCAAGGACACCCACCAACACCACGTGGAGGGGACGTGAATCGGCACGCGCTGCGCACGTTCGCTGGTGGAGCGCTGCGCCCGCCGAACAACGATTCAGCCTTCCTTCTCGACGCCCACCGCCGGGCGGTGCCCCGCGAGCGGATGGCCCACTACGACGAGGCCTACGCCGTCGACCTGGTGATCGTCGGCGCCGGCGCGGGGGGTGGGACGCTGGCCCAGCGCCTGGCCCGTCACGGTTGGAAGGTGGTCGTGCTGGAGGCTGGTCCGTTCTGGGATCCCGATCGGGATTGGGTGTCCGACGAAGCGGGATCGCACAAGCTGTACTGGACGCAGGAGCGCGTCATCGGCGGCGACGATCCCGTCGAGCTCGGCAAGAACAACTCGGGTCACGGGGTCGGTGGCTCGATGATCCACTATGCCGGCTACTGCCCTCGCTTTCACCCGTCGGATTTCGAGGTCCGAACACGCGACGGAGTGGCCGAGGACTGGCCCATCTCATACCGTGATCTGAAGCGCCACTACGAGATCCTTGAGCTGGAGCTGCCCGTGGCCGGCGAGTCGTGGCCATGGGGCGATCCGCACCGCTACCCGCACAGCCCGCACCCGATCGCCGGCGGAGCCGAGACAGCCTGGAAGGGCGCGCGCAAGCTGGGCATACAGATCCGCGTCGGACCGGTGGGGATCACCAACGGGGCCTTCGGCAACCGTCCCCACTGCATCTATCGTGGGTTCTGCCTCCAGGGCTGCAAGGTGAACGCCAAAGCGTCGCCGCTCGTCACCCACATCCCGGATGCGATCGAACATGGCGCGGAGGTCCGCCCCGACTGCATGGCCACCAACGTCGAGGTCGACGAATCCTCGGGTCGGGTCACCGGCGTACGCTACTTCCACGAGGGCCGGGAGCACTTCCAGCACGCCGACGCCGTGGCCGTCGCGGGTTACTCGATCGAGACTCCACGCCTGCTTCTGAACTCGACCAGCCGGCGCTTCCCCCACGGGCTGGCCAATGACAACGACCAGGTCGGGCGTTGCGTGATGGTCCAGGGTGCGCCGCAGATCGCCGGCCGTTTCCCCGACGAGATGCGTATGTACAAGGCGCCGCCGCCAGAGATCTCCT
Source organism: uncultured Solirubrobacterales bacterium (assembly GCA_963796885.1). GTDB lineage: Bacteria > Actinomycetota > Thermoleophilia > Solirubrobacterales > Solirubrobacteraceae > Palsa-465. The sequence continues at coordinate 68,699 of CAWCNP010000006.1, read as the reverse complement.
CCGAGCAGTTCTACGAGACCGACCAGACACGCGGATTCGCCCGCGGATTCTCGATCCAGACCGTTGGACCGCTCCCGATCGACTGGGCGCGGCACGTGCTCGCCGACGGCCACTGGGGACCAGCGCTGCGCGAGTACATGCGCGACTACAACCACTGGTACACGCTGGGCGCGCTCTCAGAGCTACTCCCGCTGCCCCAGAACCGGGTCACGCTCGCCAGTGGCACCACCGATCGATACGGCATGCCGGTCGCGCGCATGGACTACTCGCAATGCGAGAACGATCGCAAGAACATTGCCCGGGCCAAGCAAACGCTCATCGACATCTTCGATGCCGCGGGCGCCCAGGACATACTGGCCATCGATCGCTACGCCCACCTGGTCGGGGGCTGCCGGATGGGCTCCGATCCCGCGCGCAGCGTGATCAACTCGGATCATCGCGCCTGGACGGTTCCCAACCTCTTCATCGCCGACGGCAGCGTGATGCCGACCCAGGGCTCGGCCAACCCGGCCCTCACCATCATGGCGCTGGCCGCGCGCCTGGCCCAGCGGCTGGCGCTCAAGCGAGTCGACGCACCACCAGCGTCGCAGCCGCAGCGCCGAGGGCCACGGTCAAGGCCAGCCCCGAGCCCTGCCGGTGGCGACTGAGCCAGGCCTGGGCGCTGCCCAGATGCGCCTCCTCGTCGAAGATGCCGTGGGCGCCCTCGTCATGGTCGGAGTCGACCGGCCCGTACAGGTTGGCCGCCCTAGTCCCGTCGAATCGCTGGTCTGTCTGCTGTCCCTTCACGGCCGTTGCGGCCAGATAGCGCTCGGCCAGCGATGGCGCCAGCTTGTTGCCGATAATCGTGTACACGGTCGGCAAGCCGACATACATCTCCCGGCGGCGGTGATGGGCGGCCCAGTACACCGAGCGCGCCGCCACCTCGGGCTGGAAGATGGGTGGCACTGGCTTGGGGTGACGCGGCATCTTGCTCAGGCAGTGGTCGAATTGCGGCGTGTTCATGCCCGGCAGCTGCACCATCGTCACGTGGACGCGGCTGCCGCGGTTGCGCAGCTCGCAGCGCAGCGATTCCTGAAAGCCCTTGATCGCGTGCTTGGCGCCGCAGTATGGCGATTGAAGCGGGATCCCCCGGTAGGCCAGCGCCGAGCCGACCTGCACGATCGTGCCGCGATCACGTGGGCGCATCCGCTCCAGCGCGACCTTGGTGCCCCACACGGTGCCCAGATACGTGACCCGAGTTGCGCGCTCGTAGTCTGCGGCATCGATGTCGTCGAAGAAGTCGAACACGGTGGTCATCGCGTTGTTGACCCAGATGTCGAGCGGCCCCAGCTGATTCTCGATGGCCTCCGCGGCGCCCCGCATGGCCTCGAAGTCGCCGACGTCGGCGGCGTACGGATACGCGATCCCGCCGAGCGCAGTGACCTCCGCGGCGGCCGCGTCGAGCCCTGCCCGGCCGCGGGCGATCAGCCCCACAGCGGCGCCGTGCCGGGCGAACTCGGCCGCGATCGCCCGGCCGACCCCGCCCGACGCGCCCGTAACGGCGACTACCTCGCGCTCAGCCATCTCGACACCGTCGTCAGGTCGGCCACGAACTGCTGCATGGCCTCGTCTCGCTCCTCGTCGGTCCGGGCTCTCAGAACCGAGGAAGGATGGGCGGTAAGGGTGACCAGCTCGGCCAGGTCTGAGTCCACCGGAGTGCCTCGGTCTCGCCCGATGCGGATGTGCGACCCCAGCAACGCCTGGGCGGCTGTCGCCCCGAGCAGGACGAGCGCCGCCGGCTTGACCACGCTCAGCTCCGCCTCGAGCCAGGGCAGACAGGCGGAGACGTGCCAGCGGTCGGGTTTCTGATGGATTCTGCGCTTGCCCTGCGCCTTGTAGCGAAAGTGTTTGACCACGTTGGTGATGTAGACGTCGTCGGTGTTGATCCCCGCCTCGCGCATGCCCCGGTCGAGAACTCGACCCGCCGGACCCACGAACGGGTGACCCTGGACGTCCTCCTTATCCCCGGGCTGTTCGCCTACCAGCATCAGCGAGGCGTGGGCCGCGCCTTCGCCGATGACGGCCTGCGTGGCGCCTTCCCACAGATCGCAGGCGCGGCATTCCTCCACGGCGCTGTGCAAGCTGGCCGCCGTTGGCGTGGCCGGGATCGGGGGTGGGGGATAGTCCGCTGGTTTGGCTGTCGCGCTTGGCATCCGACACCTCAGGTCCTACCCGAGCCATGAAGCGCGTACGCATAGGGTGCTCAGGGTGGATGTACGATGACTGGCGCGGGCATCTGTACCCGCAGCGTGCGCCCAAACGACGCTGGCTCGAGCTCTACGCGGAGCAGTTCGACACCGTCGAGGTCAACTCGACCTTCTACCGCCTGGCCCGGCGCGAGGCCGTCAGGGGATGGGTGTCCCAGACGCCGCCGGAGTTCCTGTTCGCCGTCAAGGCCAGCCGTTACCTGACCCATGTGAAGCGGCTGGTGGGTATCGACGAGGGCGTGAAGCGGTTCTACGCCCCGCTCGAACCGCTCGTCCAGTCCGAGCGCCTGGGTCCCGTGCTGTGGCAGCTCCCCGAGAACTTTCACCGCGACGACGCCCGCCTGCACGGCTGGCTGGCAGCGCTTCCGCCCGGTCTGCACACGATCGAGTTCCGCCATGCGAGCTGGTTCGCCGCGCCCGTGCTCGACGCGCTGCGCACGCACGGGGTCGCCCTGACGATCGGCGACCACCCCGGCCGGCCGTTTCAGTCCCACGAGGCCACGGCGCCGTGGCGATTCGTGCGCTTTCACTACGGGGCGCGCGGCCGGGGCGGCAACTACTCGCGTGCCGAGCTGGGCGAGTGGGCGCGCCGAATCGCCGCCTGGCGCGCCCGCCAGGACGTCTATGCGTACTTCAACAACGACTGGCACGGCTACGCGCCGGCCAACGCCAAGCTGCTGCGAGCCGGGTTGTCGCGGTAGTCAGGCTGACAGGACGGCCCGATCAACCGGCACACCAAAGCGCTTCTCGATCTCGCCTGCGTCGACGTCTTCGCGGTAGCGACCGCCCTCGTCGTCGTGGCTGAACACGACGATCCGGTCGGCGCGGAATGTCTGCAGCGCATCCTCGATCGCGTCGGCAGGGTCACTCTCGCCGGTGTCTCCGGCGGCCTGGACGCCAGCGTCGCCCAGCCGCTCGAGGGTCTCGCGCCGCACTTGATCGGCGCGGGCGATCGCCGCGTCTGCGTCTGACATCCAGAATTTCATCGGGCTGTCCTGGAGCGCCGGCGCGACCACCATGACCTCGGCATCGGTCGGGTCGACCTCGGTGGGGACGGCGTCGCGCAGCTGGTGGGCGGAAATGGGCTCGGGCGTCAGGACGAGCAGCTTCATCTCAGTCCGCGGCTACCCGGGGGGTGCGATGGCTATGCATCACACAGCCATCCGCCGGGTAGCGCTCATCCACATGAGATCGCTGAGAGAACCGTCGGGCAGCCTGCCGAATCCGCCCGGGCCTCCATTGCCACCAACCCCCGACCCGCTGCCACCTGCACCAACCCCCGACCCGCAGCCGCCGGTCCCGGGGCCGTCGCCCAACCCGCTGCCCCCGGACCCAAATCCCGCCCCCATCTAGCGCCGGTCAACGCGAAACTCGCCTCGTCCACGGGGTCGAGAGCAACGTTGACGGCGTGGGGCGCCGTCAATGTGAAACTCGCCGGTGGCGCTGCGGCGAGTTTCACGTTCACGGCTGAGCCACCGCGCCCCGGCGCCCGCGCCGCACTCAGCGCCCCGACGAGTACATCGCCTCGAACAGATCGCCGTAGTGGTCGTTGATCACGTTGCGCTTGACCTTCAGCGTCGGCGTGAGCTCGCCGCTCTCGATCGAAAGGTCGTGGTCGAGGATCTTGAACTTCTTGATCTGCTCCACCTGGGCGTAGTTGGCGTTGGCGCGATCCAGCTCCTTTTGCACCATCTCGTGCACCTGGTCGTTTTCGGCCAGCGAGGGTAGATCCTCGGGAAGTCCGCGCTCCTTGGCCCACGGCGCGATCTCCTCGGGATCGAGCGTGATCAGCGCCACCGGGTAGGGCTTGCGATCGCCGTACATCACCGCCTGCGAGATGAAACGCGACTGCTTGAGGTCGTTCTCGATGTTGGCGGGCGTGAGGTTCTTGCCGCCGGCGGTGATGATGATGTCCTTCTTGCGGCCGGTGATCTTCAGATAGCCCTCGTCGTCGATCTCGCCGAGATCGCCGGTGTGCAACCACCCGTCGACGAGGGTCTCGGCGGTGGCCTCGGGATTGCGCCAGTACTCGCGGAACACGTTCGGGCCTCGCATGAGGATCTCGCCGTCCTCATCGGCGATGCGGAGCTCGACCCCGGGCAGGGCCTTGCCGACGGTCCCGAACTTGAAGGCGTCGAGCGTGCCGACGGTGCCCACGGCGGTGGTCTCGGTCATGCCCCATCCCTCGAGCACGGGCACGCCGGCGGCGTAGAAGAACTCCAGGATCTCGGGAGCGATCGGCGCCGCCCCGCTGACGGCCTGGCGAACCTGGCCACCGAACAACCCGCGGACCCGCTCGAAGATCGCCGTATCCGCCTGGTCGAACTGGGCCTGCATCTCATCGGGGATCGGCTCGCCGCGCTGCTGGCGCCGACGCACCTCGACACCGAGCTTGATCGCCTGCTTGAAGCGCGCCCGATCCTCCTCGCTGGCCTGCTCCTGAATGGTCATCGCCGCCGCGTAGAGCTTCTCGAAGATCCGCGGGACCGAGGGGACGTACGTCGGCTTGGTCTCGATGATCTCCGGGAGGATCTGCCTGGTATCTCCGCTGAAGAAGACCAGGGTCGTGCCCTGGTCCCAGGTCGCGATCATGGTCACCAGGGCAAACACATGGGCGAGCGGGAGGTAGAGGTAGCTCGTATCGCCCGGCTGGACGAACTCGAGCTCCTCGACGATCTCGCATACAGTCATCGCGTTGCGGTGCGTGAGCACGACGCCCTTGGGTGGGCCGGTCGTCCCCGACGTGTAGACGATCGTGTAGGCGTCGTCGCGCTCGACACGTGACTGGCGCCGCCGGAGCTCCTGAGCATCGCGCTCCCGTCCGCGTTCGCGCAGATCGTCGAGGGTCAGCTCGCCGCCGCCCGTCTCGATCCCGATCACGTGGGCCAGGTCGGGCAGCCCGCCCCGGACCTCGTCGATCTTGCTGCGCTGGCTCTGGTCCTCGCAGATGATCGCCTTCGCACCCGAGTTCCCGGCCACCCATTCACACTCGTGGGGCGAGTTGGTCGGGTAGACGGGCACGGCCACGGCGCCTGCGGCTGAGATCGCGAAGCTGGCCAGCGTCCATTCGACGCGCGTGTTGGCCAACAGGCACACGCGATCGCCGACCTCGATTCCCAGCTCGATCAGACCAAGTGCGATCTCGTCGATCGCCTTGCCGGCGTCGCCGTACGTGAGCTCGCGCCATTCGCCCTCGACCTTGTGACGCGCCGCCACGCGATCCGCGAACCGCTCGGCGGCGGATCCGGGCAGCGTGGCCACCGTCGAGGCGATCAGGTTGGCGCTGGTCGTGTCCGTCATACCATCTCCTCTTTCGACTGCCACAGATCTCGGCCGCGTAATCAGCACGTAACCGCTCCTCAGCCGTTATCGCTCTACATTCCGCCGCAAGAGATGCGATCGTCCAAATGTGTGCAGGCAGAAGTGTGCCAGCGGATCGGCCACGGGGGGGCGAGCGCCCTCGCTCCGGCCAATACGCTGGCCTCCTTCGACGCCGCGGTCGAGGTCGGGGTCGACATGGTCGAGTTCGACCTCCGGGCCTGGCGCGGGGAACTGGTTCTGGCTCACACGATCGCCGACGCCGGCCGACGCGGCAACGTGCGGCTCGATCAGGCGCTATCCCACCTGGCCAGACGACGGTTTCGCGATGTTGAGCTAAACGTCGATCTCAAGCACCTCGGCTGCGAAGTGGTTCTGCTCGACCGGCTGCGCGGCAGCGGTCTGCTGGGGCGCACCCTGATCTCCTGCCAGGTACCGGCGGTGGTCGATCGCGTCCGGGCCCTCGATCCCCATGCCCGGGTGGGCATCTCGGTCGGCGGTCGGCTCGCCCGGCTGAGTCGACGTTGGCGAGACTGGCGATCCCAGGTGCTGAGCGGGTTGGCCTCCCGGCGGTGGGATGCTCTGATGGCCCAGCATCGCCTGATCGACGGAACGCTGCTCGAGGAGGTCGTCAGCCGCGACGCGCTCCTCTACGCCTGGACCGTCAATGACCGCAGGGTCATTCACGATTTGCGCCGCCTGGGCGTTCACGGAATCGCCACCGCAGATCCGCGGCTGTTTGGCTAGACGCCCGCCCAAACGGGTATGCCCTGTACCAAGGTGGCCGACGAAAACTCCCCAGAGCTGTTACACCTGAGAGTGCTCTGTAACAGCGATGCTCCGTGTGTGGTCCGCAACGCGGTCGACCACGTGGACGGGATTGCGGCGATCCGGGAGAACGCCAGGCTGGTGGCCAGCGAGCTCGTCACCAACGCCGTACTGCACTCCGGCTGCCTCTCCAGCCAGACGATCGAGGTCGACCTGACGCTCGAGGGGGAGTGCCTCTTGATCTCGGTCGACGACCCCTGCGTGGCCGGACAGACGGCCCATATTCGGACCGACAACGACGATCCAATGCGCGGAGGGTTCGGTCTGCGGATCGTCGAGCAACTGGCGCGTGCCTGGGGAGCGGCCCACGACAACGGGCACCGCGTCTGGGCCGAGATCGCGCTTGTCTGAGCGCCGCCTGCTCGATCGCGCAGCGATGCTAGATTGACGTGTATCCCTGAGACCGGCCCCGGGACGATCTCAGATATCTTCGGTTTGGGCACGTTCTTGATCCAGTTTTTGAATTGTCTGCACCGGCCCGACAGGGCCGGATTCTCATGGCACCAGCCGTGAGCGACGTGGCGGGCACCCAGGATCCGATGCCGGGCCAGCTGATCATCGACAGCCGCCGCGAGGGCGACTCGATCGTGCTCTCGCTGCGGGGCGAGCTAGACCTGACCTCGGCTCCGGTGTTCGACCGCGAGCTTGAACGGCTGTCCCTCGGCGACGCCCACCGCCTGGTCATCGACCTCAGCGGCCTCGCCTTCATGGACAGCACCGGGCTGCGCGCTCTGCTCCAGGTTCGGGAGCGGGCGGCCGCCAACCAACACGAGCTCGCGCTGCGCCGCGGCCCTCGCCAGGTCCAGCGGGTGCTCGAGCTGACGAAGACGGACCAGGTCTTCGCCTTCGTGGACTGATCTCGCGCCAGGGCGTCCGATCCCGCGGCCCGCTATACGCTTGCGCCGTGCCGTCCTCGCATGACCGTTCGCGGCTGTTGTTCCAGCTCCGGTACACGCTTCGCTACCCCAATCGGGTCCTTCCCCATGTCAGGCGCCGCGCGCGCGATCTCCGCTTGCGCCTGCGAAGCGAGGATCACATCTCGTATTACCGAGCGATCATGCGCTCGGATGCCGCCCACGGCGCGGACCGGGCCGTCGGCAGCCCGAGCCGGGATTCATGGCTGGCGACAGGTCAGCTGCAATTCGAATACCTCGTCGGCCACGGCCTGAAGCCGCACATGCGGTTGCTCGAGATCGGCTGCGGCAACCTCCGGGCCGGACACCTGTTCATCGACTATCTCGAAAGCGGCAACTACCACGGCATCGATATCTCGCCCCCGATCCTCATTGCCGCGCTCAAGACGGTCGCCGACTTCGGCCTGCAGGGCAAGGTCCCGCGCCTGACACTGGTTGATGATCTGACGCTCGGCTTCCTTGCCGACGATGGGTTCGACGTCGTCCACGCCCACAGCGTGTTCTCGCATTCCCCGATCGAGGTGATCGAACAGTGCCTGGCCAACGTTGGACGGGTGATGGCACCTGGCGCCTTCTTCGACTTCACCTTCGACCACACGACCGGGGTCGAGCACACCGTGCTCCGCGAGGACTTCTACTACCGCACCGAGACGCTGGTCTCCCTGGCCGAGAGGTACGGCCTGAAGGCTGAGCTGCTGGAAGATTGGGCGTCCCTGCATCCGCAGTCCAAGCTGCGGCTCACGCACGCGGTGGCGTGGCCACGCCCAGACGAAGCGGTGCATGCCGAAGCTGGCTGACCGGCGGCTCTCGTCGTTCTTCGCCCTCGCGGCGGCCGAGCAAGAGCGCGCGGTGGCCCGGCACGGAGCGGTGTCACGCCACCTGATCGTGGCCGAGCGTCGGCTGTCGCTGCGAGTCGCCGGGACTGCCCTCGCCGACGCTGTGCTACCGGCCCTGTCACAGCGCGTGGTCGACGATCACGGCCGGCCCGACGCGACCATCGCCGTGTGCGAAGCGCAGAACGCGGTGTTTCCATGGCGCCACGGCGATATCGGACCCGGCGGACTGGTCGATGGCTCGGACCCCGGCGGGGTGGTGGCCGTGCACGAGACCGGCTCTGGCGTGGTGACGCTCGTCGACGTCGGCGCTCGCGCCATCCAGTATCGCGTGCCTTCCGTCGACGGCCTTCCGTGGTGGGAGCGCGCGGCACCGATGCGGATCGCGTTCCACTGGGCGCTGGGTGGCGAGGGCCGCCATCTGCTGCACGCGGGGGCAGTCGGCGATGAACGGGGCGCCGTCCTGCTGGCCGGGGGCGCGAGGTCGGGCAAGACAACGGTGGCGGTGGCCGCCGCCGAGAGCGGAATCGGCTATCTGGGCGATGACCACGTCGTGCTCGACAGCGCCGCGCGGGTTCACGCGGTCTACAACACGGCCAGCGTTCGTGCCTGGGCGCAGGAGCGCCCGAAGACCGTGGTGGACATGACGGGTCGCGGATGTGAGTCGCTGCGTGTGCGTGCCATCGTCGTGCCACGGATTCGTGGCGGCGCCACGCGCATGCGGCCGCTGGGCGGGGCCGAGGCACTGCTGGCACTGGCACCGACGACGGTGCTGCAGATGCCCTTCGACGACGGGGCCGCATTCGCCGCGCTGGCCGCGCTGGCCCGCCGCGTTCCATGCTTTGGCATCGACGTTGGAGATGACGCCCGAGAGATCGCGCACAGCCTGGAGGAGGTACTGGATCGAGCATGACACCGCCCGGTCTGGTCTCGGTGGTGATGGCGGCCTTCGATGAGGAGGCGTTCATCGGCGAGGCAATCGCCACCGTGCTCGCCCAGACCTACGCGCCCATCGAGGTGATCGTGGTCGACGATGGCTCCACCGACCGCACCGCCGAGATCGCCGAGCGCCACGGGGTCACCGTGCTCCGGCAACCCCACGATGGTCCTGCTGCCGCCCGCAACACTGGGCTGAAGGCGGCCCGGGGTGAGTACTGGACGATCTTCGACGCCGACGACCTCATGCCGCCTCGGCGGATCGAGCACCAGGTCGCTCACCTCGAGCAGCACCCCGAACAGGGCATCGTGCTCGGACTGACCGAAGCCTTCGTCACCCCCGGCCAGCCCCGGCCACCGCACTACAACGCCGACTGGGACAACGGTCCATTCCCGGCCTGTGCCGGCACGATGATGGCCCGGCGTGATGTGCTCGAGGTGGTCGGCCTCTACGACGAGGCCATCTGGATGTCATATGACGTGGAGTGGCTGGCCCGGGCCAAGGACGCCGGTGTGGGGGCGGGCCAGATCGACCAGCTCACACTGCGCTACCGGATTCACGCCGAGAACTCGTCGGCCGATCGACCCGCCGTGCACGGGGCGATGTTGAAGCTGCTGCGCGAATCGGTGCGGCGGCGCCGCACCCTCGACGGCTCAGATCGTTGATTCCATCTAGACTCGCCGACCACCATGGGGATGTCGATTCAGGTCAACGCGGCTGAGGTGGTCCACGAGACAATCGATGGTGAGGCGATCCTCATCCACCTCGGCACCGGGACGTACTACAGCATCGATGGCGTCGCGGCCGAGCTCTGGGCGCTCGTGGCTGCCGGCGCCGATCGCGACGGCGTGATCGCGGCGTCGCAGCAGCGCTACCAGGGCGATCCGGAGCACATCCGGGCCGGCGTGAACCGGCTGATCGATGAGCTGCTGGGTCAGGGCCTGCTTGTCCAGGGCCCGCCGACGCCGGGCGCCGAGGAGCCGCGCCTTCCCGCCGGTCAGATCCCATTCTCCGACCCTGACTTGCACACATACACCGACATGCAGGAGTTCATGCTCGTCGACCCCCTCCACGAGGTCGACGAGGCCGCCGGCTGGCCGCATGCCAAGACTGCTTGAAGGACGACTGGAGTCGTTCTACGCCGTCGGAGTCGAGGAGTTCCGGATGGCCGGCGCGCGCGCCGGATTGGTCGAGCACACGCTCCGCTTCGGCGACCGGCGGGTCGGCCTGCGCTTTGCCGGCAGGGCGTTGGCCGAGGCACTGATCGGGGCGTTCGCGCGACGCATCGATGTCCAGGGAGGCGAGCTCGACGCGCGCATTGACCTGTGGGCTGCCGGCGACGACAGGGTTCCCTGGGCAATCACCGACATCGGACCGGCGGGTCTCGTCCGCGGATCGGACCCCGGCGGCGTGGTCGCCGTGCACGAGACCGGATCGGGCGCGGTGACGCTCGTCGACGTCGGCGCGCGCGCCATCCAGTATCGCGTGCGTTCCGCCCGGGACGTTCCATGGTGGGAACGCGCCGCGCCGTTGCGCACTGCCCTGTTCTGGGCACTCAGCGGGGCGGACGAGCACCTTGTGCATTCCGGCGCGGTGGGGGATGAGCGCGGCGGGCTGCTGCTGGCCGGCGCCAGTGGATCGGGCAAGACGACCGTGGCGCTGGCGTCGCTGGTGCACGGTCTCGGCTACCTGGCCGACGATTACGTACTGCTGCGCTCAACGGCCACCGACATCCTTGCCCACGCTCTCTACGACACCGCCAAGCTTGACGAGGGCCATCTCCGGCGCTTCCCGAGCCTGGCCGCCCAGGTCCGTCATCCGCCGCGGCGCGAGGCGTCCGAAAAAGCCGTCCTCGACGTCGCGGCGCTGATGCCCGATACCGTCCGCGACTCGCTGACGATTCGCGGAGTGGTGGTACCGCGGATTCGGGGCGGCGGGACGGGTGTGCGGCCGTTGGGCGGGGCGGAGGCGCTGCTGGCCCTGGGCCCCAGCACGGTGCTCCAGACTCCGTTCGATGATGTCGGCGTCCTGCGCTCGCTGGCCGACCTGGCGCGCCGCGTGCCGTGCTTTGCTCTTGAGCTGGGGGATGAGGTGGCTGCGCTGGCACCGGCGGTCGACCGAATCCTCGAGGAGGTGACGCCGTGACTTGCGGTCTGGTCTCTGTGGTGATGGCGGCCTTCGATGAGGAGGCGTTCATCGGCGAGGCGATCGCCAGCGCCCTGGCCCAGAGCTATACGCCCATCGAGGTGATCGTCGTCGACGACGGCTCCAGCGACCGCACCGCCGACATCGCCGAGCAGCACATGGTCACCGTGCTCCGCCAGCCCCATCGTGGGCCGGCGGCGGCGCGCAACGCGGGACTGCAGGCCGCCCGAGGCGAGTACTGGGCGATCTTCGACGCCGACGACCTGATGCCGCCTCGGCGGATCGAGCGCCAGGTCGCTCACCTCGAGCAGCACCCCGAGCACGGCATCGTGCTCGGACTGACCGAAGCCTTCGTGACCCCCGGCCAGCCCCGGCCACCGCACTACAAGCCGGTCTGGGATGACGGGTCGTTCCGGGGTCACCTCGGCACGACCCTGGGCCGCCGCGCGGTACTCGACCTCGTGGGGTCATTCAACGAGGATCTCCAGCTCGGTGAGGACGCCGACTGGCAGGCGCGCGCCACCGAGGCCGGGGTCAGCGCCGGCCAGATCGACCACCTGTGCCTGCGTTATCGAGTGCACGACGCCAACACCTCCTCGGATACGCAGGCCAACCGCCAGGCCACGCTCCGGGTGTTGCGCGAGTCCGTGCGACGGCGACGGTCCGCGAGCGGCGATGACTGAGGACTCGGGACGTGTCGGGGTCGCCGTGCCCGTCTATAACCGCGAGCAGTTCCTCGCGGCCGCGCTCGAGAGCGTGCTCGGACAGACATACGAGGTGGCCGACGTGGTCGTCGTCGATGACGGCTCCGATGACGCCAGCGCGGCGATCGCCGAAGCCCTCGGGCCACCGGTCCGCGTCGTGCGGCGGCCCCACGCAGGCATCGGCGCGACCAGAACGCACGCCATGAGCGTCGTCCGCGGGGAGTTCATCGTCCCGCTCGACTCCGACGATCTCCTCACCCCGAACAGCATCGAGTCACGCATCGGGATGCTGCGGGGCCGTCCCGAGATCGACATCGTGTACGGGCACATACGCAGGTTCGCGCGCTGCGCCGAGGGGCAACCCGTCGCGCTCGGCGAGGCGCAGCCGGCCCACGTCCCGAATGGAATGCTGGTGCGGCGCGCGGCGTTCGAACGCGTCGGGCCGTTCGCCGCTGGTTTCCGGGTCGCCGAGTGCCTGGACTGGATGCTGCGCGCGCGCGAGCTCGGGCTGGGCGAAGCGACGGTCCCAGAGCAGGTGGTGTGGCGACGTGTGCACGGCAACAACAACTCGGCCACGAATTGGGACTCGATGCACGAGTTTCCGCGCGTGCTGAAGGCAGCGCTCGACAGGCGCCGGGCCGGGCGCGGCTGAACCGATGGCGACCGAAGCCGTCCAGCGCGATCGCGATGTGATCACAGATTCGGCTCCGGCCTGGGGCTCCGAGCCCGCATACCGCGACAGCTGGCCGACGGCGCTTCAGTCGGACCTGTTGCGCGCCGCGCTGATGCGCGACGAACGCGGGCTTGTCGCCTGGCGGCGCGTCCGGCCCGCCCTGAGCATCGCTGACATGGACAGCGGCGTTCAGGCGGTCCTGCCGCAGCTGCGCGCCAACCTACACCGGCTGGGCATCGAGGATCCGCTCATGGAGTTGTTCAAGGGCGTGCATCGCCATGCCTGGGCCCGCAACCAGCTGATGCTCGCCCAGGTAATGCCAGTCGTCGCCGAGCTAGAGCAGGCGGGCGTGCCGACCCTGATGCTCAAGGGGGCCGCCCTGATGGCTGAGGGGCGCCACGACGCCGGGATCCGCGAGATGACGGACATCGACGTCCTCGTCCCCACCCGCTCCGTGAACGACGCGTGCCGGGTGCTCGTCGGTTGCGGCATGCGCCCCGTGGAGAACGTCCCCGTCTGGTTCGTGACCGATTACTGGGCGCCGCGGGTCCGGCACAGCGCCAACTTCGAGAACGCCGCCGGCGGGCAGCTCGATCTCCACTGGCATGCCCTGCGGCTCTCGCGCCACGACGACGCCGACACTGAGTTCTGGACGGCAGCGCAATCCGTCTCCCTCAGGGGGGTCTCGACCCGGACGCTGTGCCCCGCCGACGAGCTGCTGCTCGTGATCCTGCACGGGCTCGGGTGGGCGCCCACGCCCACCTACCGCTGGGCGCTCGATGCGACGCTGATCGCCCGCGGCCTGTGCGGAGACGTCGACTACGACCGGCTCGCCGAGCAAGCCCGCCGGCGCCGGGTAGCTCCAGCCCTCCGGGCGGGGCTGCGTTACCTGCGGGAGGTGGCCGATGTCGAGATTCCCAGCCACGTCCTGAGGCCATTGCGGGTGGTGGCGCCGCTTCAGGGTCGCGAGCTCGCAGCCTACGCGAAGCGACCGAGTCGCCGGAGCGCGATCGATGAGGCGCTGTACTTCCACGGCCAGTTCATGCGGCAGCGGCTGGCCGTGGGTGCGCGCGCCACACCGTCGGTGCAGCTCCGCCTCGCGGCCGAGCGACTCGGCATCACCCGACTCGCCGACCTACGGGACCTGCGGCCCGGCGGACGGCCGGGTCCCGGCCGGCCCTTTGCCGATGCCACGACGCCGGTCGGCACCGGCGCGTGCTCGCCATCGGCGGTCCCCTGGGGTTCGCCGCTCGAATTCGGCGATCAGGACGTTGCCCGGGAACACTGTCTATACGGGCTCTGGTTGGCCGAGGGGTGGGGAGCGTGGGTCGCCGGACGCGAGGCCCGTCTCGCCCTGGCTCTTCCGAGCCCCCCGGACTCGTCGCTGCTCCTGAACGTGTGGGCCGGCGGGCATCTGGCGGCGGCTCGGCGACGGGCCGAGATGAGGATCGTGCTGGCCGGACAGCAGCTCGGCGAGCTCACCTTCGACGAGGACCGTCCGCGGGTCGACGCCGAGGGCGTCGTGGTTCCGGCCGGGTTGATCGAGGGGTGCTCACGGCTCGAGCTCGTGCTGCGGACGCCAGCTCCGATCTCACCGGCCAGGCTTGGCACGGTCGAGGACACCAGACGGATCGGCGCCTACCTGGCGCGCCTGTCCATCCGGCCTGCGAAGCCTTACAGGCTGGGCGAGCCGCTCGAATTCGGCGCCGATTCGCGCGAGGACGAGATGCTGGCCGGAGGCTGGGCCGGTCCCGATCCGCGTGGACGCTGGACCTACGGCCCGGTCGCGCGCGTGCTGCTCCGACCGACGCAGGCGCCAACCGTGGTCGAGTGGGTGGCCGAGCCGTTCGTCCCACCGGGCGCCGAGCCGGTGCGCGTCGAGGTCGACGCCAATAATCGGCAGCTCGGAGCGGTGGATTACGGCGATTCGTCCATGCACGCCTCGCGGCTCCCCCTGGGGGCAGTCCGTTTCGGCGAGGATCTGGTGCTGTCGTGGCGGATCTACAATCCGCGCTCGCCCAGCCAGCTCGGTCTCTCGGACGATCATCGCCCATTGGGGATGTTCTTCCACAGCGTGACGCTGCGCTAGCCGGCCCCTCGATCGGCACACCGCCGCGTTACTCGGTCGGGCTGCTGAACCGAGCTCCGGGCGCCGGCTTGACCATGTCGACGTTGTCGATCGCGGGGTGGCTGCGCCCGGCGGGGCCGGCGGCGAACGCCCGCAGGAGATTGTCTGTGGCGCGATCGACGAAGCGGGTCGCCGCCGGGCTGACGCCGTGTCCGCAGCGCGATCCTCGCATCGCGCAAACCCAGCGCATCGTCCCGCTCGCGAACACACCCGCCCCGCTGGGCACCGAATAGTAGGCCGAGTCGGCATAGCTCGCGTGGCCGGCGCAGCGCACCGGTGAGTGGGCGAGAATCTCGAGCGGTCGCGGGAACGGGACCGACCTGTTCACGCGATCGTATTCGGGACCGACCAGGCCAGGAAACGCGGTGCCCCGGTGCACGCCCGTGCCGGCGAAGATCCAGCTGCCGGGATCGTGCACCACGTACGGCGCGCTCACCGGGTTGCATTCGTAGAACACGCCGGTGATCACGCTCTCGGGCCGAGGATCGGGTGGGTCGCGCCAGTTCTGCGTGGTCGCAGCGTCATCGTGGCCGTAGTCGGGATCAAGCCGGGCAACCTTGTAGGCGATCTCCGTACGGTCGGAACCCAACCGGGAGGACGCGAACCTGATGTGCCGGTACATCGCATTGGCGCCGAGGAAGGCGATGTTGGTGCCCGCTCGGCGGGCACGCAGCATCGCCGTGCGCATCGCGGCCGAGTAGTACTCGTCGTGGCCCAGTGAGACGACGGCGCGTGCCCCGGCCAGCAGGCCAGGATGCTCGTCGAGGTCCACGTCGGTCTCATAAGCCAGGGGCAGACCGGCCCTCTCGGCCACGACGATTGGCGGCTGATCGAAGGACAAGAACCACGTTGCCCCGCTCCCGACGGCGTCATACGGTCGGTCGAAGCTGACCGCAAACGACCGATCGTCGAACCCACGAGGTCCGCGGTAGAGGTCGTAGCCGCCCCACAGGTTGTATGCCTGCCAGGTGGTCACGCCCTCGAGCAGCACGACCCGTCCGGCGGTCCTCGGCGACCGCACGGTGATCGGGACGTAGCGCTGCGCCCCCCACGAGGCGTCGAGTCGGAGCAGATACGCACCGGGCGTCCAGCCGCGCGTCCCGATCGTGAGACTCGGATGCCACCGCGCCACAACCATCCGTGTCGCCGCGCTTCGGGTGGCGGGCGGTTGGACGCGACCGGGTAGGGCCCGGGACGCCCACAGCCGGCGCACCTCGCGGCCGCCGTACCAGCCGACCCTGAACGCGATAACCCGGAATTCAGGCGCCGTCGTGGACACGTACAACCGGAATGACTGCCCTGGCAAGACGCTCACCGCGCTGGCATATCCCTCGATCGCGTGGCGCGGGCCTCCTCCGCGGATGTGCCCCTGACCTCCACACCCCGCCGTGATCACGGCCACGGCCGCGATCAGGGCGCACGGGCGGGCGAGCGAGAGCACGCTCGCGACGCTATCGCTATCGCTATCGCTATCGCTTCAGCGTGGCCGAAAAACTCGACCGTGCGTGGGTGCCGTGCGCGTCCCTGGCCACCGCGGTCAGGGTCACCGCGAGGCCCTTGCCGCCAGCGGCATGGAGCAGCCCTCGGCCCTTCGAGCCGAGCTGGAGATGAACGGTCCTACGTGAGCCGGCAGTGACCTTGAAGCCAGTGTGTGCCAGCGACACCTCTTTTGCCTTGCCGCGCTTGGCCTTGACCGTCGTCGACATCGACAGCGTCCCCCTGCACGGACCGGCGGTTCCCGCCGGGCAGGCAAGGGTCACGGGGACGGCACCGCTGGCACTGGCCGTCAGCTTCAGCTTGACCACGGTCACGCCGCCAAACCCGGACGTGGTCAGCGTGTGGTCCGCGCCCCGGTGGGTCCCGTCGCCGTTCGTGGCCACGATCCGGTAGTGAAGGGTGGTGTGCCGTGGCAGGCCGGTCAGCGTCGCGCTCACCACCACCGGTGTCAGGCCGCCGGCCAGTGTACGGCTGGGCGTGCGCTTCCCGTAATGCTTCGTGCCCCCGTACTCGACGTGCCACGTCGTGGCTCGGGCGTTGGGAACGATCACGCCGGTCACGGTCGCGCGGGTGGCGCTGACGTGCGAGGCGGCACCGGTGATCGTCCTTGGAGGGGCGAACTCGTACGCCCCGGCGTCGCACCCAGGCCCCTGCGGCCGGGCCACGCCACGCTGATCCGGAGTCGTCCCGCACGGGACGGCGATTCGGTCGATCGCCGGGCTCCCCGCCAGCAGAGCGATCGTCTTCGTCGGCCCACCGTTGGCCGCCAATGGCCCGAGCTTGGGATTGGCCACAGTGCCCGGGCACGGTGAGGCCGCCGGCTTGATGTCGCCGCCGCCGTCGCTGAACAGTCCGCCACACCCCCCGACGATCGATGCGCTCAGGCTGACCAGGGGTTGCTCTGAGTCGAACGCCTCGAGGTCCGCTCCCTCGCCGAGTCCCTCGGAGCCGCCGGGGGTCGGCGAGGCGCCCGTTCCGCCCGCGCCACCCGTGCCTCCGCGGGAGATGGTGTTCTCGACCATCGTGACGTGGGCCAGCGATCCGAACTCCGTGAGGGCGCCGCCGCCGAACCCGCCCTCGCCACCGGAGCCTCCGGTGCTCATGTTCGGTCCGGTGCCGCCGGCGCCACCGTTTCCGCCCGTGCCGGCGTGATTGCCGGTGACGGTCAGATTCAAGACCGAGAACTGCGCGTCAAAGAAAGCGCCGCCGCCGAGGCCGCCTTCGCCGCCGCTCCCGCCATGGCTGTCGCTGCCCGTGCCGATGCTCCCCCCGCCACCGCCATCGCCCCCACCGATACCCCCGCTGCTGCCGTCGGCACCGTTCCCGCCCTTGCCGGTCTGATTGTCGATCACCGCGTCGTCGGTGAACACACCGCTGGCGCTGCCGGCATTCGTTGAGCTGACCGCGACTCCGCCACCGTCGCCAGCCTCGCCTCCCGAGCCGGAGGCCATGAAGTTCCCGCCCCCCCTACGCTGCCGGTCCCGGACCCGCCGGCCCCACCGTTGCCGCCCGTGCCGGTACCGGACCCGTTCGCGCCGTCCCCGGCCCGGTTCGACGCGATCGTGCTGGTGCTCAATGTCAGCGCAGCCGCGTCGGCTGCCACGCCGCCGCCGGAGCCGCCGGGGCCGCCGTTGCCGGGGAACGTGAACCCGCCCGGCCCACCGTTGCCCGACCCGGCGCCGGCGCCGCCCGCGCCACCCTGGCCACACGGCGCGCCCGTGCCGCCGGTCCCGGCGGTGTTGTGCTCGATGTCCGCATGACCGATCGTCAGCGTGCCGGCATCGGCGGCGATCGCCCCGCCGCTGCCACCCGCCCCGCCGCCGCCCGCGAAGCACGGACCGCCATTGCCGCCGGCACCATTGCCCTGGCCGGCGCCGCCAGTGCCCCCGGCGGTGCTGCCGCCGCCAACGGCGCCATTGCCCGCGAAGTTGTCCGTGAACATGCTGTCGTTGATCGTGGTGGTGCCCGCGGTGCTCAGCACACCGCCGCCGTCGCCGCCTGGGCCGCCTGCACCGCCGCGGCTGTCGCCGCCCGTCCCGCCATTGGAGTTCGCCGCCGAGCCGCCGGTGCCACCAGTCGAGCTGGTCCCGCCCGGACCACCGTCGCCGGCACGGTTGTCCGTGACCACGACATTGTTGATGGTCAGCGTGCCGGCGCTACGCACCCCGCCACCGCCCGCTCCCGGTTGGCCGTCTCCTCCGCGGCTGTTGGTCCCGGGACCGGTGCCGATGCCGTCACACCGGGCTGTCCCGCACCCCCGGGGGGCGCGACCGGCAGCGGTTCTGGTCAGCTTCTCAGGCGGTGGCCAGCTGAGCGGCGCCGACGACGCATCGGACGTCGCGATTTCGGGCCAGTCGGCCACACAGGGCTCGACCTGGCCTGGCTCAACGGCGCCACGGTCTATTTCGCCCCGTGCACGGCGGCCGCCTGCGCAACTCCCGCTGTGCAGGCCGACCACGCCCGCACCGGCGGTACCGACGACGAGGACAACGAGCCCCCTCTTTTCCCACCCCAGGCCAGCGCGGCGAGCCTGCCCACTCGCGTCTACTGGAACACGCGCGATCCGCTCGATCCCGCCGACACCAACGATGATTTCGATCTGTACGGCTGGGACATCGGCAACAACAACTTCGACGCCTCGATACATCTGATGACGGGCGGCAACGCGATCGGAGGCGCCTTCGGCGGCGCGGCCACCGATAACGGATCAGTGACAACGTTCACCGCGTCGGGATCGAACCTCCCCGGGTCGAACGGACTGATCAGCCAGGCCTTTGTCCGCAAGACAGGCCGGGACATCAATATCTCCCAGCCCTTCGGACGCCCGCCGCAAACCGACGGGGCAGGATTCGCATTCATCGAACCGCTGCACGCGACCAGCGACGATGGGCGGATCGTCGCCTTCTCATCCGATGCGCGGGCCTTGGGAAGCCCGATCGGGCCCGAGGGTCCGTTCGATCAGGTGGTGCTACGAAACGTGTCCACCGGCCAGACGCGGCTGATCAGCGCCGCCGCGAACGGCGCCGCCGGGCGTGGCGAGTCCGAAACACCCAGCGTCGACGCGGCAGGCGACCGGGTGGCGTTCCAGAGCGACGCGCCGAACCTGGTGGCCGGCGACACCAACGGCACCGATGACGTATTCGTGCGAAATCTCGCGACCGGCGCGATCACGCTGGTCGACCGCACGGACGGTGGCGGCGTGCCCAACGATGGAGCGTTCGCGCCGGAGATCTCAGCTGATGGCACCAAGGTCGTTTTCGCCAGCAACAGCACCGACATCCCAGGGGCACCCCCCGACGGCAAGGATCACGTGTATGAGGTCAACCTCGCCACGGGCGACGTGACGCTGATCGATCGTACGAGCGCGGGCGCCATCGGTAACGGCTCGGCGTTCTTCGCCGATATCGACGGCGACGGCAAGCGCGTGGCTTTTATCAGCCAGGCCTCGAATCTCGGCGGCGGCACGCAGGGCTCGCTCTACCTCCGCGACCTGACCAATCCCGCGCACCCGACCACGACATGGGTATCCGTGCCACAGGACGGCATGCCGGCGCACGACCAAGCTCGGGACGGATCGATCGACCGCAACGGTGGACGTGTCGCCTTCTCCGAGTCCGAGAATGGATTTGGGTTCGGGATGACCCCCAATCGCGACCAGGTGTTCGTCCGCGATCTGGCCCGGCACACGACTACGCTGGCCAGCCGCGGCACCGCAGGCGCGGCAAACAACGGGGCGGACGGCGCGTCGATCAGCGCGGACGGCACCCGTCTGCTGTTCGGCTCGGAGGCGACGAACCTACCCGGCGCCAAGCCTGGCTTCTCCAACATGTTCGTTCGTGACCTGGCGCGCGGCACGACCACGCTCGCCTCGACCCGAAACGCTCGTGTCACCTCAGGGCGGTTCGGTGCCGACGTCGGCTCGCTGAGCGGCGACGGGGCGTGCGTCGCCTTCGTGTCGAGCTCGGACGACCTCGTGACCGGCGGTTACGGATCGGACTTCGATCACGTCTTCCTCCATTCGCTGAGCGCGCCGTGCACAGCGTCGGCGGTCGACAAGGTGCCGCCGATAGTCAGCCAATTCCGGATCACCCACAAGCGCTTCGCGGTCGGCGGCAAGCCAACAGCCGTGAACGCCGCCAGCCACAAGCAGCCGCCGCGCGGCACCACGTTCACCTTCACCCTCAGCGAGCCGGCCACGACGCGGATCGCGATCACCCACAAGGTGAAGGGGCATCGCGCAGGCCGCAAGAACCCGTGCAAACCAGCCCGCCACGGACAGAAGCGCAACTGCACGCGGACCGTCCCAGTCCTCACCCTGGTCCGAAGCCACACGGTCAAGGGCTCCAACCGGATCGCGTTCTCGGGGCGCTACGGCCACAAGCACCTGACCAAGGGCACATACACCGCCACGGTCACGGCGACAGACGCGGCCGGGAATCGGTCCAAGCCGCACTCGCTAAGCTTCACCGTGGTGCGGTAGGGGGAGCGACAGCTCCTCGAAGCGAACTTGGACCTCGATGAACTCGGACGTCGTCGCGGACAGTCAGCAGGAAGCCGAGCCGGCGACGGGGGACAGGGTGTCCGCTGACGGATCGGCGCAGGAGAGAACCGGCGGGCGGCGCCTGCGCCGGTTGCGCTCGGGCGTGAGCGTCGTCCTCCTCGTGCTGGCCGCCGTGGCGGCGGTGGCCGGTGGCGTGACGCTGTACGCGCGCGATGAGCTGGTCAACCCGTCGGCGTTTGCCAATCGGGCTGTAACCGCCTCGCACGAGCCGGCCGTGCAGCGCGTGATCGCACGCGAGATCACGGTCCAGGTGCTCGAGCCCGCGTATCCCGATCTCATCGCCGGACGACCGCTGGTCCAATCGGCGGTCAGGCTGCTGGTGACCTCGAAGCCGTTCGGCGCCATCATCCGTCTCGCCGCGTTGCACGGCCATCGGCTGCTGTTCCAGCGGGGCGGCGGGAATGCGGTGTTCGACATGACCGATGCCGGGCTGGTGGTCACGTCGGTCCTGCGCAACCTGGCGCCCCAGCTCGCCAAGGACCTACCCGGCCGCACCGAGGCCATCCTGCTCACCTTCAAGAAGCGAAGCTTCGCCACGCAGACGCTGCGCATCGCCGACACCATCCGGGTGCTCGGACTCATCCTGCCGGCGGCCGCGCTGGTGCTGTTCGGGCTGGGACTGGCCATCGCTCCACGGCGACGAACAGCGATCGCCCGAGGCGCGCTCGCCGTCGGCGTGACCGCGGCGCTGTTCGCGCTCGCGCTCGAGCTGCTCAAGCGCTACGCCGTCGCCCACGTGCAAGGGCCCCCCGAATTGAATGGCGCTGACGTGCGCGGTGCGGTGGGCGAGTTGTGGGGAGCATTCCTGGGTGACCTCATGACCTGGGCGCTGGTGGTCAGCGGGGTGGGGTTGATCATCGCTGTGGCGGCCTCACCGCTGCAGACGGCCTACTCTCCGGCTGCGGGCCTGGCATGGCTGCGAGGGGTCGCCCGGCGTCCCCTGTCAAAACGAGGGCGCGGAATCCGAGGTGCCGCCGTCGGCACGGCCGGGTTGGTGGTGCTCCTTGACCCCGGCCTGGCCCTGCGAATCGTCGTGCTTGTGGGCGGCATCCTCCTGCTCTATGCGGGGGCCGGAGAGCTGTTGACGGCCACCGCCCCAGTGACGCCGCGCCCCAAGCGACAGCGCCGGCTGCGGTCTCGCAGCGTGGCCGCCGCCGGCGCACTGGCAGCGGTCTGCGTCGCCGCGGTCCTTTTCGCCCTTGCCTTCACGGGGGCGACATCGAAGGTGACGGCGAGCTCCGTCCGCGCCTGCAACGGATACCCGCAGCTCTGCGATCGCCGCCTCGACGAGGTCGTGTTCGTCGGGACGCACAACTCCATGTCCGCCGCCGACTCGCCGGGGTGGCTGATTCCCAATCAGGATCGGGACATCGCGCAGCAGCTCGACGATGGCATGCGGGTGTTCAAGATCTCCACGCACTACGGCGTGAAGACGTCCAGCGGTCGCGTGTATACCGATATTGCCGGCGAGGGAATCCGCCTCAATCGCGTGTCCGCCAAGCTGGCCCCGTTCGCCCGCGCGGCGCTCCAGCGGTTTAGCAAGTCTCTCAATGGCGGCTCACCGCGTGGAAAGCGGGAGATCTGGCTGTGCCACACGCTCTGCGAGCTTGGGGCGACGAACATGGTCGCGTACCTGAATGTGATCAGGCACTTCCTCGAACTCAATCCCGACCAGGTGATCATCCTCTTCGACGAGGACTATGTCGCTGAACGCGACCTCCAAAAGGCCTTCGAGGAGGCCGGCCTGTTCGACCGCCTGGCCACCCTGCAGTACGGACAGCCGCTGCCGACCCTGGGCAACCTGATCCGCTCACATCACAACATCGTGGTGTTCGCGCAGAAGCCGGTCAGCGGCGACTACGCCTGGAACACGCCCGCCTTCAACTGGATTCAGGACACCTTGCTGGGAGCCAAGAAGCCCAATCAGTTCACCTGCAAGGTCAGCCGCGGCGACCAGCTCAGCCGCGGAGCGTCATACAACCCGCTGCTGATGATGAACAACTGGGCCGACGTGTTTCCGCCGCGCCCCAGCCCGAACATCCCGCTCGTCCAGAAGGCGTTCATCCTCAAGCGCGCCCAGGAGTGCATCGAACAGCGCGGCCGGATCCCCAACCTGATCCTCACCGACTACTACGACCGGGGACAGGTTGCGGCGGCAGGCGATCAGCTCAACGGCGTCGCCAACGTGAAGCCGGCGCCGATCAAGCCGGTCTCATCCGGTTAGACCACCCTGCCGCGGTCAGGCTCTGGTCTCAGTATTAGCTCGCTCGACGCGGATTCCGAAAGCGGCCGCGACCGTCAACGAGGCGGCAATGATCCCCTCGGCCCAGAAAAACGCGGCATAGTCCATCAGCGAGCCGATCGGAGGCGATCCGGGGACAGCGTTACGCACGGCGACCAGTGCGAACATCGTCGCCGCCATCCAGCCGAACGCCGGCCACACCATGCCCTTTCGTAGGCTGATCAGGGTCCAGGCGCCACCCAGGACCGATAGTGCCAGTGCCCACATCGCCAGCATTACGAACCAGACCAGGATCAGCGTGCCACGGCTGCGGCTGATGCGAATCTGAAAGGCCACGACGTGCCCTTCGGTGACGCTGGCCGGCGCTCTGGTGACGAAGTACGGATCGATGTCTCGTAGCCGGACGAGCAACGGCAGCGGCTGGTCTCCCGCGAGGGCGAGAAAGCCGATCGCCCCCTCGTAGCTGTCGAACGGATAATCGGTAAACGTGCCGCTGTTCTCCAGACTCGCGTGGACCGTCTGCACCGCAATCGGCTTCTTCGCGGGGAAGGTGAGGAGGGGAGGGTCCGAGGTACCCAGCTTGACGACGAAGCTCTTGGTCGGTGTGTCGTCCTCGGGTCGCACCAGGTTGCCCTCCGGCGTCGGGAGCACGCTGAGCACGAGGTCGTCATTGGCGGGATCGACCTGCTTCACGGTGACGGCGAGCACGATCTTGTTGGCCGCGCCCTTGGCGCCGGCCGTGTACGTCCGGTGAGCCGAGCTCCGCTGATCCATATAGAGCAGGACGCTGGCGGCCACGACGACGACCACCACCGCCAGCACGCTGATCATCCGCCGTCGGCGGCGGAGAAAGGCCCGAAAGCGTCGAGGCTTGGCCTGCTGGCGCCCGTTGCTAGCAGGTGGCACCCGCCAAGCCTAACCACGTCTGCGGACTCAGACCTGATCGGCCGTGGCGATGGCCTCCGAGAACGCGATCTCCGGTTCGTCCTGCGCCGCGAGGCCTCCATCACCCGGCCAATCTGCTCGTCGGTCGACCAGGATTGTGCTTGCGACCCTGTCAGCGCACCCGTGCGCCTATCAACGCGCCGATAGTTACGGGCTCCATGTCCGCGCCGCTCGCCATAGTGCGGGGGGCCATGCCGAGCCACCGTGGCAGGACCTTCGCGGTGCTGGCAGCGCTGATTGTGCTCGCCGCCGGCGTCGTGCTCGCCATCCGACTCGGGTCGTCCGGGACGGCCCGCCCCGGCCAGGCAGGAGCCGCAGAATCGGTCCCGACCCAGCGGTCGCACGGCCATCAGACGCCGAGGCGACCCAGGCACCGCGCTCCGACGGCGCCCGGGCCGATCAATACGACCTTTGCCGGTCTGACCACCTTCCGTGGCAATGCGACACGCGACTACTACGGCGCCGGCCCCCTTCCGCGGCACCCGGTGATCCGCTGGCGCTACCCCGCCTCGGGCGGGCTGTGCTCCCGATCGAGCGATCTGTTCGGAACTGAGACGTGGTGCGGCACGGGGTGGACCGGCCAGCCGAACGTCATCGTGCACAGGAACGGGACCATCGAGGTCCGCGAGGGCGCCTACGACGACGACTACCACTTCTGGAATGGCGTGACCGGCCGGCCCCTGCGGCCCGACCTTCACACCGGCGACCTGGCCAAGGGCTCGGCCACGTCGGACTCGGACGGCTACCCGCTGTACTACGGCGGGTCACGCGACAACCACCTCCGGGTCATCGCCATGGACCGCTCCCGACCGACCGTCCTGTGGTCGGTGGACGCTCACAGCGTCCCGCACCCGATCTGGAACGACGACTGGGATGCCGCCCCGCTGCAGATCGGCGACTACCTGCTCGAGGGCGGGGAGAACTCGTGGTTCTACGCGATCCGGCTGCACCGCCACTTCAACGCCAAGGGCCTGGTCGAGGTCAACCCAAAGATCGTCATGCTGGTTCCCGGCTGGGACGCCAAGCTGGGCCAGGAGGTCCACGACGAGGACATCTCGATCGAGGACTCCGTGGCCTTCTTCAAGGGCGTGGTGTATTTCTCCAACGGGGGTGGGCTGGTCCAGGGCTGGGACATCTCCGACATCCTCCGGGGCGGCCAGCACTACCGCCGGGTGTTCCGCTTCTGGGACGGTGACGACACCGACGCAACCATCGTCATCGACCCGCACGGCTACCTGTACGTGTCCAGGCATATCGAGGAGAACGTGCCGCGACCCGAGTCGCTGCCCCGTGATCACCAGCTCGGGGGCCTGATGAAGCTCAACCCGCACCACCCCAGACATCCCGTCGTGTGGAGCGTCCCGATCGGCAATTTCGCGCCCGACGGTGGCTCGCTCTCCACACCGGCGCTCTACAAAGGGGTCGTGTATGACGCCGGCACCGACGGCGAGGTGATTGCCGTCGATCAGCGGACGGGCAGAACGTTCTGGCATCTCCACCTGCCTCCGCCGACGATCGGCTCCCCGGTCACCGTCGACAACCAGATGGTCCTTGGCGACTGCGAGGGCGGACTGCACGACTACGACATCTCCAACCCCCGTGTGCGGCCGAAGCTCCTCTGGACCGTGCACCTCGATGGATGCATCGAGTCGACGCCAGCCGTGTGGCACGGAATGCTCTGGGTCGGCGCGCGAGGGGGTCAGTTCTACGGCATCGGCAACCGCGGACGCCACCCGATCGAACCGTAGCTAGGGCGCGTACCGGGCCACGTACAGCGACTTGCCGGCCGAGCCCGCTGGGACCACGCTGCTCCCCACACCGGCGAGCGCGTTGATCGACACGTTGCGTGGCTTGGCGATCTTGATCAGGCCGCCCGGGGCGAAGCTCGTGTTGGGCGTTCCGTTCGCGCGCAACTGGATGAGCCGTGCGCCCAGGCCGACGGTCAGCACCCCGGTGGCGGTGGAGGAGGCTCCGCATGTCGTGATGTTCGAGCTCCCTGCACCCGGCGTAACCGCGCGGCCATCGTGCGCCCTGCCGAATGAGCGGTCCAGCCTCCCGCGACGAGTCAAGCGGGCGGTCAGCAGCGCGTTGGCGGCGCCGAGCGTGCCGTCGCCCGTCACCGATACCGCGCCGCGCGCGTTGACCGTGGTGGCACACGGAAACCACTGCCTCCGTTTGCCGGGAATGGCCTTGAACGCGACCTGAACATGGCCACCGGTTCCGAAGCCCTTCGCGAGCCGGCCTCTCGAATTCAGCCTGAACACGCCTGCGGTTCCGTGTCCATCGCCGCCGATGTAGTCGAGGTGGCCGGTGGCTATCACCCCGCCGTCGGGCGTTGCCACGAGGGCGTAGGCGCCGGCACTGGCGGCCAATCTGGGGTTCCAGAACATGGCCTGCGCGGCCCCTTTGCGACCGTAGCCGCGGTCCAGAATCCCGTTGCGGGTGAACCGCGCAACGACCATCGGCCGGCCATTGCTGTTGGCGTTTGACGCTCCGACGAGGATCTTGCCGTTCCGCTGGAGGGCGATCGACTGGGCGAAGCCGCCCACCGACACCACGGCCTGGCCATCGTGCTTGGCTCCAAAGCTGCGGTCGAGCCGTCCATTGCGCGTCAGGCGCAGCAGAAGGATCGAGCCCTCGCCGTAGCCGCCGGCGATGAGCAGCTTGCCCGTCGATCGCTGTAGCACGACCGCCCTGGCGACGAACGGCCCCTTGGCGACCGCAAGCGAGGTGGTGAAGATCCCCCGCGACCCGAAGCTGCGGTCCAGGCGCCCGCCCCGCTGATACCGCACCACGAGGACCTGCCCATTGGCCTTGGGCGCGACCGCCTGGCCGGCGACGACGATCTTGCCGCCGGCGACGACGGCGACCGCGAAGCCAAGCGACATGCGACCGGGGAGCAACGTGGTCATCCAGCCGCGCCCGCCACCGAAGCTCCGGTCCGGGTGGGCACGATCACCGGCCTTGGCGGCCGCCGAGGCCGCGGCCAGAGCAACAACGAGGCCAACAGCGGCCATCCGGGGCAACCGGCGGGCGGACGGCGCGAAGGGGCACTGGCGGTGCATCCGCGACAGCGTACCCAGGCAGTGCTTCGAAAAGAACGCCTCCCGCCGGGACCGGGAAGGGCGGGAGGCTTCTAACCAACTACCCGGGCGACCCCAGACCTAGTCAACATTTCGGCGCGACGCATCAAGGACGCGACCCCGGGCGTCCGCGCCAGTCAGAATTCGGCGGGGCAAAGAGAGGAGCGACGATGGCGACGGTGGAAACGGTCGGTGGACGGATCGATGCCGGTGAGCTCGGTCTGACCCTGATTCACGAGCATTTCTTCTCCAGCGACGAGGCCGTTTCGACCCAGTGGCCCCACGTCCACGACCGCGAGCTCGAGTACCGGCTCGCGCTCGAGTCGGCGGAAGCCGTCAAGGGTCACGGCGTGAGGACGGTGGTCGATCCGACGGCCATGCTGCTCGGACGCGACATTTCGGCTCTCGAGCGGCTGGCCGGCGACACCGGCCTCCAGATCGTGGCCTGCACGGGGATCTACACCTATGACCAGTTGCCGCCGTTCCTGCTCAATCGCGACGCGGATTTCATCGCCGATTTGTTCGTGCATGACATCGAACGTGGAATCCAGGGCACCGAGATCAAGGCGGCATTCATCAAGTGCGCGGCCGACGAACCGGGGGTCAACGAGCGGGTCGAGAAGATTCACCGGGCCGCGGCACGGGCCAGCGTGCAGACCGGCCGGCCGATCATGGCTCATTCGCGCCCCGCATCGGCGACCGGCCCGCGCCAGATCGAGATTCTGCTCCAGGAGGGCGTGGCGCCGGACAAGGTCCAGATCGCTCACACCGGTGACAGCGACGACCTCGGCTACATCGAGGGGCTGCTCGACCGAGGCGTGTACATCGGGATGGACCGCTACGGGCTCGATCTCTACCTGGCCACTGACCGCCGCAACGCGACGATGACCGAGCTCCTGAAGCGAGGCTATGCCGAGCGGATCTTCCTCTCCCAGGACTTCGACATTCCCATCGCCAACGGCCTCGACTGGTTCCCGCCCGAGACGATCGAGCAGCTGGAGGCGGCCGGCGCCGCCCCGCACTGGAGCATGACGTTCCTGTTCGAACAGGTGATCCCGACGCTCCAAGCCGCGGGGATGACACAGGAGCAGCTCGACACGATCCTCGTGCACAACCCCGCTCGGTGGCTCGGCGTCTAATAGGCGGAGTCCGCTAGCGCTAGCTCAGCTTGGCGTCAAAGGTCACCTTCTTGCAGCCGGCCTTGTGGAGCTGGTAGGTGCCCTTCGCCTCCCGCTTAGAGACGAACTGGCCGTTGATCGTCACCCTGGATTTCTTCAGCAGGGTCCCGCCGTTGGGAGTGTTGACGAAATTGGGCTTGTCCCAATGGAACTTGCCCTTGGCGCTGATCGGTACGAAGAAGGCCTCGAAGAGAAACTTGGGATGCTTGACGGCAGTGCACCGACCCTGAAAGCTCAGCGTCTTTCCCTTTGAGTCCACCTGCAAGCAGTCGAACTTGGCGCAATAGAAGCCGACAGGCTTGGGTTTGGCTGCGAATGCAACCCCACAAACAGCGAGCACGGCGGTAAGTCCCGCAAGTGACACGCCTAGGTGTCTGCGCATTGGAATCCTCCTGATTCGGGTGCCGACGGGGCGGCCGGCGACTCTAACTGAGGACCGATCCGAATTCAATCGAGGGCCGGGGGCGGCGCGCACGGCTCAACTGGTGACGGCGGCTATGGCGCTGACCGCGACGAGGACGATGGCGACGCCGAGCCACTGGCGGGCGCGGAGGCGCTCGCCGAGCAGAACGACCCCGGACAGGGCTCCGAACAGCGCGAATTGGGCGGCGAGGACGCTGGCGACGGCGACGGGCCCGAGGTGGACGGCGAGATAGAAGGAGAGGGTCGCGCCGGCGTCGGCGAGTCCCCAGGCGGCGATGCGCCACGGCTCGCGGCGTAACGCCGATCTCACAGCCGCACCCCGACCGGTGCCGAGTGCAAGCGCCAGCGCGAACAGCAGCGTCAACATCCGGACGAACAGGAATCCCCACCAGACGCCGAGTTCGTGGGAGACGGGGGCGCCGAGCGCGAGTACGACGCCCCAGATCAGAGCCGCGACGGAGACGAAGGCCACGCCGCGCATATGAGCGCGCCCCCGGTCTCCGCCAGCCATCCCGACGAGGACGACCCCGATGACCGCAAAGGCGAGTGAGACCGCGAGCGCGAGGCTCAGTCGCTCGCCGAAGATGACCGCGATGACGGCGGCTGCGGCTCCCTCGCAGGAGAGGATCGGGGTGACAACGGAGACCGGACAGGTCTGGAACGCGGTGAAAGCCGTGAGGTACGCCGCCACCGTGACCGCCGCGGCGGCGATCGCGAGGCCGATGCCGCGGGAGGTCAGGTGCGGCGCGCCGGTGGCCGCCACGATGGGAATGCTCACTACGGTGCCAATGGCGAGGGATCCGACCAACACCGGGAGCTCGCCGACGCGCCGCACGGCGACGGCCAGCGGCACATCGGGAAGTCCCCAGAGAAGCGCGGCGAGGAGGCCTAGAACGATCGTCATCGCGAGCAGGGCGTGGCGGAGCCAACCCTACGGGAACGGGTCGCCGGGGCGCGGCGGACTCGATCTTCGGCGACCATACGCGCGATCGTGGCCAGGGTGTTGAGTACGACCGTCGGCCCGAATCGCCAGCGCGCCGGGCAGTATTTGCACCTGCGACCTTTCGCTGCGGAGTTAGAGGCAGCGGAACACACCGAGGCGTCGGATTCCCCGCTTTTGCAGGGAGTTCGGCGCCTCAGCCGTTCCGGCTGCTTTTCCGAGGATTCGGGGGGATTACGGGCGATTCGGGCAGCGGGTAGCGGCTGCTGCCCGCTCGTGGGCCTCGTGGGTTTCTCGCTACTGACCTGCATGGCTTCACGGATGGCAGTCGCCATCGGTCCTCCTAACGTCTGTGGCAGAACACAAGTTTGAGAGGCAGCGATGGCACCTAATCCAAGTCACGCCGACCGGCACCGCCCCATCTTCCAAGGCTTCGACGAGTCAGTAACTCGGTTGCTCGGCGCCGACATGCGTCTGTTGTACGGGATGCTCGTTCCGATCCTGATGATCGTCGGTCTGATCATCGTTCTTGCCCTCAACCCCGCCACATGGCTTGTCGGCGCGATCGTGGTGCTCGAGATTGCAGCGCTTCTGCTTGTCGTCACAGCGCTGCTTGAGATGATGCGCGACGGAGAGGACGACCGGAATCAGCGCTCAAGCTGAGCCGGTTGGACAGACGACGAAGCCTCGGCCACCGGGCGGTTACTGGGCGTCTGTTGGCGGGCCTTCGACGGCGGCGCGGACGCTGGCGATCCATCGTTCCCAGCGCTCGGCGTGTTCGCGAGTGCGTTGCTCGGCGCGGTTACGGTAGGCCGCGATGCTGCCGTCGATGGGGGATGTTGTCGGCCGTATCTAAAACGCCGTTGCCCCTGAAAGGGGGTCGCGCGGATAGTCCTTGGGGAGAATGCTATTCAGACGCTCCGCTGCTGCGACGGATCTGGCCGGGGTGCCGCTGGCGGCGCTGGTCGGCGAGCTTATCCGGCGGGCTGAGCTGTTGCCGGAACTGGCGCTGCTCGTGCTCAAGATAGGACACCTCGGCGGCACTGAGGCAGCCGCCGGGGAGATCGAGGCGTTGCGCGCGGAAACGACGCGGCATCGCGAGGCTGCGGAGCTGGCGACGGCGATGTGCCGCGATCTTGTGGAGCTGCCCACCACCGAGGAGGAGGACGGAACGCATGGCGCCTGAGCTGAGGCAGAAACCCATCCCGAACGAAATGATGGTGGGCAACGGCGGCTTCTACCTGTATGAGCCGGATAGGTCGAGGAAGGCGTACGCGACGGTGGCGCTGTCGTTTCATGAGTTCGGCGCCGCGCATCACTTCAAGGTCGGCGACGAGGTCCAGCACGTGCTCCCGGCCGATGTGCTCGCCGCCTGCCTGGAGCGCGGCGAGGCCAGTCACACGAAAGTCAAGCAGCCGAAGGGAGGCTGATCTGATGGCACCGGCACCGGTCAAGTTCACCTCGCAGGAGCGAGATATGTCGATCCGCGACGCGATGAACAACGCGGCGTTGCGCCCGCGGGTCTTGCACTATGTCGCGGCGAAGCGTGGGCTCTCGACGGGTGACGCGCTGAAGTTCATCGACGGCCAGCTCTCCCGCGAGCTCAACATCGTTCCCGGCAGCCGCACGGTGACGCTCGGCGCAGCGCTCGATCATCTCGATCATCCCTACCTCGACGGACCGCCGTCTTCTCAGGATTCGAGTGCAGCGCTTGACGCTGACTATCGGGCGGTGTTCAACGACGGCAAGCTGCTTGACCGTGTCGTGCGCGCGGTGGCGATGGATCAGGACGGCGACTACGTCAAGGCGCTCGAGCAGCTGCACGACGGCGCCGACGCCGCGCACCAGGCGCGCAAGCGCACGCTGCGTGCCGTGCTGGGAGGAACCAGGTCCAAGCCCGAGGACGTGGACGCGAACCTGACGATGCTCGAGCGGCGTGACGCGGCCGTGACGGCCGTGCATCGGCGTGAGATGGAACCGATCAGGCTCGAGCAGACCGACTCGCAAGGGCTGGTGCTGCTCGACCAGGGCGACGGCAGCGGCGACGGTTCCGCGGTCACGGTCGATATCGGTCTGGCGCTCGCCGATCCGGTCGAGCGCGAGCGTCGGCTCGCCCGGGCGCGCAAGGTGGCGCCCAACGACTATTACGGCGACAAGGGACGGGCGGAGTTCTTCGAGATGGACCGCTTCCATCTCGAGGCCGGCATCGACGTTGTGCGCACGATGGAACGCGGGCGCGAGATCCAGGCCGCTCAGCGCAAGGCTGAGAGCGTTGCCCGCCAGCTCGACCAGGCGATCAGCAGCACGCTCGACAAACGCCAGCAGCTACGGATGCTCGACGCCGAGATCGCCAAGCTCGAGAACAAACGCCGGCCGCTACGGGACGCGGCCAGCCAGCAGGAGACCAACCTCCGGATGCTCCAAGCGCCGCCGGCCGCGGAAGGCACGACCGGGCCAGGTGCCGGCTCGGGAATCCCGAGCACGAATCCGGACGAGTCCTACCAGGATGCGCGCCGGCGCGTGCTCGAGGCCGCCGAGCCGGGCCTACCGATCACGCTCGAGCAGGAATCCGCACAGTGGGCGCGTGGGAACTACAAGCTGAGCATGGACCCCTTGAGAGTCCACGAGGAGCCAGTCGAACCGCCACCGGCCGAGAACGATCTGAACCAGCGGGTCCGTGACCGTATGCGCGAGCTCGGACGCCCCGCGAGCGAATATCCGCGCACGCTCGAGGAGATCATCGCCGAAGACCCCGACGCGCGCTGGTGAGCGAATGTCGCTCATTCGCGACCGCGAGCACAGGATGGAGCGTTTCCGCTGGCTGTTAGGGCCTGGCGGCGAGCGCGGGACGGGCCATATCGAACGGGATCTGAGTTGCTTCGGTGTCTGCCCGTTCTCCCGTCTCGCGCTGGCCGCCGCAGGCCAGCAGATGGAGGCGGTCGGTTGATCGGCACGACTTCGACCACAAGAACGGGACGGGGCGCGCAGAAAACCCGTGTCCATCCCATTCCGTCCGTGCTTGCTGAACACCGCCGGGGAACGGTCGCTGCTGCTTGTAAGCCCGAAAGGGCAGCGTGAAGAGTGCGCGGCCCGAGAGGCGCTCGATGGACAGAGCGCATCGAGTACGATCGCCGCTGTGAGACCGACGCTGCTGTTCACGCTGAGTCGGGGGCAGCGGCCACGGCGTCGTCGGCAAATGGTTGCTGGTGGGCGCACGATTCGGCGTGGGGTTGGCGTGGTGGCCGGCATGCTGGTGTATTTCGCGGTGTCCGCGTCGGCGGTGACCGCCGGTCTGCACTCGACCGCGCTCGCGGTCCAGTCGCCTACTCCGGCACGGTACGTTTATGGCACGGATGGGCGCGGGCACGTCGAGTACGACCTGCTGATCACCAACACGTTCACTGCTCAGGCGACGCTCAAACGGCTGCAGGTGCGGGGGGACGGCAGGCTGCTAGTGACGCTCAGGGGCGCGGCGCTGGCGGCGGCGACTCATGCGATTCTCGGCGAGGCGCCGGTGGACCGCGTTGCCGCCTCGGCGACCGTCGAGACCGTTGTTGACGTGGTGCTGCCTCGCTCTGCCGGACGGTCCGTCCCCCATCGCCTTGCAAACCGCATCGATTACTCGCTTCCCGCGGATGCCCCGGGGCGGTCGGTGATTGGCAGCACGACTGTCAAGGCGCCCGATCTGCGACCGGTGCGGCGATCGCCGATCGTGATCGGCTCGCCCGTGCGGGGGTCGGGTTGGTATGACGGCAACGGGTGCTGTTCCGATCCCTCCTCAGCGCATCGCACCACGATACTGGCGGACAACGGAACGTACGTGACGCCCGAGATCTTCGCGATCGATTGGATCCGCGTAGTGGATGGCGCGGTCTACACGGTGAACGGAAGTCGGCTGCGCGATTGGCGCGGCACGTACGATGCCCCGCTCTACGCCGTGGCGGACGGCAACGTCGTGGCGGCTGTCGATGGGCGCCCCGACATCGCACCCCGGGCGAATCCGCGCCTCACCGCGCCTGACGATTTCGCTGGCAACCACGTCGTGCTGAAGATCGCCCCTGGACAGTACGCGGTCTACTTCCACCTCAAGCGTGGCTCGGTACGGGTCCGAGTTGGGCAGCGGGTGCGCCGCGGCCAGGAGATCGGCGCGATCGGAAACAGCGGGAACAGCAGTGCCCCGCACCTCCACTTCGGGATCCAGGACGGGCCGAGCGGCCTCTCCAACAGCCTCCCGTTCGAGATCGACCGGCTGGTGCTCGAAGGTCACGTCATCCCCGGAGCCACGCTTCCGAGGGTCAATGTGGCCGGGACGCGGCGGCGGCTGCGCCACGCGCTGCCGTTGATCGACTCGGTCATCGACGTCTAACCCAACGCCCGGACCAGGCGACCGAGCCAGGTCGGCGACGATCTGTCGATGGGACGCGGCCAACTTCTCGAGAGGCCACGGGACATCAGGGAACGCCTGATCAGCGCCCGTGCGATTCAGCGCCGCTTCGATCGACCGAGTTCCACAACGAGAACATGGCGCTTACACCCGACCGCCTACGAGAGTGGACTCCGGCGGGATCGCATGTGATCGACATCGGCTGCGGGAAGGGCCGTCTCGTCCGCGCCCTTGCTGACCATGCCGGTTGGGTCATCGGTGTTGACTACTACGAGCCTCATATCCAGATCGCGCGCTCGATCCCGCACCCCGACAACGTCACCTTCAAGGTCGCGGACGCACGCAGTCTGGACGCGGAGCGGTATGACGCGGCACTGCTCATTCATGTCTTGGAGCCCATCGATGACCCGGTCGAGTTGCTGTCGGAGCTCAAGCACGTCTCACCGCTCCTGATCGTTGAGGTGCCAGCCTTCGACAGGGACGTGCTTAACGTTGTCCGATGGAGGATGGGGCTCGACTTCTCGTCTGACTCTGATCACGTCCGGGAGTACACCCAGCCTATGCTCGCCGACCAGTTGTGCGCCGCGGGATGGCATCCGCTGGAGTGGTGTCGCGGGCCAATGTCGATCGGGACGCTCGCGGCTCGCTCACGCGACGCTCGCTGAGGGTATACGGACGATCGAATCGTCGGGGACGTCTTTGGTGACGACGGCACCCGCCGCAACCTGCACGCGATCCCCAATCCGAATCGGGCCAAGTACGACCGCATTCGCGCCAAGGACCACATCGGAGCCGATCTCGAGACGGTCTGCATCCGTGAACGTT
Organism: uncultured Solirubrobacterales bacterium; assembly: GCA_963796885.1. Lineage (GTDB taxonomy): Bacteria > Actinomycetota > Thermoleophilia > Solirubrobacterales > Solirubrobacteraceae > Palsa-465. The sequence goes on along the minus strand of CAWCNP010000006.1, from coordinate 33,895 downwards.
TGACGGATTCCGACGCAGTTGCCACCTACCAACGTAGCCCGCTCTCCGACCACCGCGCGGCGCGAGATCACGATTCCGAGCGCGGGATGCAGTACCCGTAGGCCAGGGCCGATGTCAGCTTCCCAGCGAATGTCGACCGTGGATAGCCGGATCAGAGCCAGCAGCGGTGTCAGTAGACGCCGCACGAGTGGCCAAGCCCGCGGAGAAGAGAGATACAGAGCCCGCTCGAGGCGGTACGAGGCCACGACTCGGAACTGGGGGCGCAGCCAGACGGTCAGCCACTGCCACCACATGCCCCCCATAATCGCGTCGACATCCTGCCGCAAATAGGCGAACTGCTCGTGCATGCGAGCAGTCTAGGTGTGTCGTCCGTGTGAGCTGCTTGAGCTGGTGCCACAACGGCTTTTGGGCAGCAGGCGCCGACCGCTTCGGGCAGTGGCAGCGGATCAGACGCCTAACTTCCGCCAGCAGCGCTGCTATCAGCGTGTGCGACCGCTCGCTCCGAAAGCAAGCTGTCGATCAGGAGTCGGGTCGAGGCGAGCCGTCCATGAAGGCGTACCAGGCCGCGAGCGTCGGTCGCAGTCGGGCGAGTTCGGCTTCCAGATAGTCGACCTGATCTTGCTCGGTGGCTCCCACCCTGCGGATGTCTTCAATGATGATGTCGAGGTCGTTGGTTCGCGGATATTGCGCGAAGATCGACTTCAAGACCTGCCCTACGGTCTCGTTCCCAGCGGACGCAAAATGCTCCTCGATAACACGAGGAGGTATGCCGGGCTGACTGCCGCGTTCGAGCGCACGGACGAACCGGCCAAAGTTCACGTCGGCGGCCACATCTGCCGCAGGCTGTTTCAGAAACTCGTCGTGGCTCATCGCCAGAGCCTCGACCAGAACCCTGCCTTGCCAAGGGTGCGGCCTACAGCGACGTTCTTTGCTCGGCGCCCCACGCCGCCGGTCCGCACCGCGCGACCTGTCGCGCTCGATGCGGGCCGCTCGGTACAGGCTTCCGGTGAGAGTCCTGCGTGCCATTCAGTGCCCCTTCGTCGTATTGACGCGATCGTACGCCTGCCCGACGTGTGCATGCGGAAGATTCCCGATCGAGCGGCGGTCCGTGCGACACTCTGCTGGCTTGTGCATGCCCATGACGAGCGCGGGGAGCGGCGCCAGGACGGCGCCGTTCTCGTCTGTTGAGCGCTACGCCTGTTGCGGTGCCTGGTCGAAGGTGCGAGAGTCAAGGCGGCGGTTAAACCAACCGAGGGGAGCGACCGTGATCTTCATCACGACCTACCGCATCAAGCAGCTCAGCCGGGAGGACACGAAGAAGCTGATGGGTGTCTTTGCCGAGAAGGGCGTGCCGTCCGACGTCACCGCGCATTACGTGGCCGCTGACGGCAGCCACGGGGTGGTGATCTCGGAGGGCGATGATCTCCAGGAGGCCTATCGGAACATCCTGAACTACGGGGAGTGGATCGAGTACGACACCAAGCCGTACCTAACGATCGAGGAGGCTCTGCCTCTCATAGCGGACTACGTCGGTTGACGTAGCCCAGCCTCAACCAATTTGCGAGTCGCCGCCGCTGCAGCGAGCGGTCGCAGAGACCGTGAGCGTCGGCCGGCGCTGATGATCGAGCTCGTGCGCGCTTGAGCGGATCGGGCAGCGCGTCTGATCGCTGGCCGTTAGGCGCTCCGCTGGTGATTCCTACGCGTGTGTAGGTTCACCATTCCCGGCGTCTTGAGCTACCCGGCCGCGCGCCACGGCTGTTGCCCGAAGTCGGCGGTCCTCTCCGGTGGCACCCGCGGGGAACCACGGAGGCGACCAGACCGCCGGAGCGACAGCCTTCGGAACACGATGCCTCGACGCCCGTATGCGATATGCGCCCTCTGTGGCGATCGGATCGGTGTGTACGAGCCGATGATTGCTGTCGAGGACGGCGCGGCGAGACGCACGTCGCTTCTGCGCGAGCCCGACCTGCGCGGAGGCAGCGCGGCGCTCTTTCACACCGAGTGCGTGGATCTCGCCGACACTGCGCGCCCCGTCGACTGACCGGATCGCTAGGCGCTCCGGGTTGTCAGCCAGAATCGCGCACGCTCGTTCACTGCCAAGCGAACAGCTCGAGAGCGGCGCCCGAACCGCAGGCCGGGGGAGCCGTTTTCGCGTCCGAGGCGTGCCCGAAAATGAGTGTGATGCTTGGCAGCACGATCGAGCAGAGCCAGCCGCGCAAGTACGCACGCCGAATGCCATCCGTAGAGGTCGACGTGCGGCTCTCGGGCGATGTGAAGCTGACATTCGAGCGGTTCGGCGACATGACCAAGCCGCCAGCGTTGATCGCGCATCTTGCGAGCATCGGGGTCGCCCAGAAGTTCACGCAATTCGACACTGCGATCGTGGGCGCGCTCACTTCCCGGTGGCGCTTCAGTGCGTTTCTCACGCTACCGCGCATCGCAGTCGGACATCAGTCCAGAAGTGCTGCGCGCACTCTTGTTCGACCGATGTCGTACAAGCCGTGTGGACATTCCCTCCGGTGCCACAGCCACAAAGAGGGCCACATGGCCACGATGGACGCACAACGGGTATCGCTCACGATCCCAGCCGCGTATCTCGACGACGCACGTAGGGCCATCGTTGGAGAGGTCTACGACGACAGCGACGCGCTACACAACGATCCGGGAGCCGGCACAGACCCGCGCATTCTGCTCAGGGACGTTCGGCTTCTGGAGCAGCTGGCGGGCGCGAGCGCGGACGTCGAGCTCGAAGCGGATCAGGACCGAGTCTCCGATCCGCTGTTGCATCTGCTCGAGGCGATGGCGCGGGAGTTGTCCAAGCGTCTCGCGAGCGTCAGTCGGCACGGGCCGATGCCGATGGGCGATGTCCTCGACATTGCTGAGCGTTTGCGCTGGGCTGCGGATGAGGCAATCCGGATCTGCCCAGCTGTCGGCGATCGGCTGGAAGGGATGAGTGATGGCTCGTCGATCTACAGGCGGTGTCGTGATCGACACGCGCCGGACGTCGCCGGTGTTCGGGCTGAGGTTCAGGGCGTACGGCCGGCGGCAGTACGTCACGCTCGGCAGCGCTGACGAAGGCTGGACGCGCGACAAGGCCGAGGTCGCGCTGCGGCACACCCTCGCCGATGTGGAGCGAGGGATCTGGCGGCCGCCGGACCGGGAAGTCGCGCCGGCGCCCGAGCTGCCAGAGGATCCGACGTTTCACGAGTTCGCCTCGCAGTGGTTCAAGGCGAACGAGGGGAGCTGGCGGCCGAACACCCGCGTCGACTATCAATGGCAGCTGAGCAGCCATCTGCTGCCGTTCTTCGCCGGGCATCGGCTCAGCAAGATCACGATTGCCGAGGTCGATCGCTACAAAGCGGCGAAGGTCCGTGAGGGCGTGCTGTCGCCGACGTCGATCAACAAGACGATCGCGCGGTTGGCGCAGATCCTCGACGTCGCGGACGAGTACCGGATGATCGAGCGCAACCCCGCGAAGGGGAAGCGTCGTCGGGTGAAGGCGTCGCGGCCGGCGCCCGTGTGGCTCGATCGAGCCGCGCACATCGCGGCGCTGCTCGACGCGGCCGGCGAGCTCGACCGGTCGGCACGGAGAGACCGCCAGCATGTGCCGCGAAGGGCGATCCTCGCGACGCTCGGGATTGCGGATTGGGGAGCTGCTCGATCTCCGCTGGCGCGACGTTGACCTGACGGCCGGAAGGGTCACGGTGCGGGCGTCCAAGACGGACGCGGGCGTGCGCCAGGTCGACATGTTGCCGACGCTCCGCGACGAGCTACTGTCACTGAAGGCAGTGGCTCGGAGGGCTGAGGCGAACGGGCTGGTGTTCCCGACTGCGACCGGGCATCGACACGGGCCCAGCAACATCCGCCGGCGGGTGCTCGCGCCGGCGGTGACACGCGCGAACGAGCGGCTTGCCGACGCCGGCGAGGTTCCGTTGCCTGAGCGGCTGACGCCGCACAAACTCAGGCACACGTTCGCGTCGCTGCTGGTCGCGCTCGGCGTCGATCCGGGCTCCGTGATGGACCAGCTCGACCACACCGACCCGGCGTTCACCCTGCGCGTGTACCGGCATGGAATGCGCCGCGATCAGGCGTCGAAGGAAGCGCTGCGGGTGCTGGTGGGCGGCGCTGATTGGGCAGCAACGGGCAGCAATGCCGAAATGGCAGCAGTCGCGCTGCCAAGCGGGGGCGTTTCGGACGTATCAGAAAGCGAGGGGTTTGCAGCGCTTTCGAGGAGCGCGCCCGGCAGGATTCGAACCTGCGACCTTTCGCTCCGGAGGCGCGTAGCGAAAGTGGCGAAAAGTTCGCGTTAGCAGGGTAAACGCCGCCTTGCCGCCGAAGGCAGATTGTGTTGATTTGCGGCGGATGATTGGGGATTTGTGGACTTGGGCCGTTCGAATCCACATTGACCTAGGCGCCCGATGCTGTCCGGGGCCTCGTTCAGACTTTGGTGTTCCTGACGAATTTGAAGAACCCTCCGAGTGAGGGATTGTTGAGCCGGGAACAACGGCCCGCAGGTCGCTCCTGCGGGCCACCCGGTGCTCGATCCGTCGCTCGGGATCAACAATCCCAATAACCCAAAGGGGGGATGGCCCGGTGTCGGAGGCTAAGAAACCCAGGGGTAGGCCACCCGGGCAACTGAACAAGCGAACGCAACAGCTCGGGCCGCAGGTAGCCGCGCTGAAGTCATCGGCGTGGGACGACGACTTGGTCGCTTTTGTGCTGGGAGTTCGCGACGACCCCAATGGGCCCGCCGATGAAAACCTGGAGCAGGAACTTGACCGACTCGAGAAGCGCTACAAGGCCGGCGTCCGTGACAGCGGGAGCCGCCGGCAGCTCGCTCGCGCGGCGCGGAATTGCCGCATCGTCAGCGCCACCATCGAGGAAGACGGCGGCGTAGATGATCCTTGGCGCGACGCACGTTGGTTGAAGGCTGCTATCGAGTTTCTCGAAGCACATAAGGCGGTCGCGCAAGCTGAACCTGAGACCTATTCGGCAGCCCTTCCCCTGTACATGCGAGACGATCCCGTCGCCCATGTCCAGAAGGAGATCGACCAGCTGAAGCTGGAGCGACGGAAACCAAGCGCCAAGGCTGAGGAGTTCCTCAGGGATAGAAGGATTGATAGAACGATCTGGGAGGACGCGCGTGATTGCCGCTACTACCACGCGGGCGACGAGTGGGTCGTAGAGGAATTTCGACCATTCCTTCGACCGGGCAAACTCAAAACGGTCCGTCACGTCGTAGCGCAGTCCGATGGATGGCTAATACGAAAGCATGCGGCGCCGGGATTCGCTGCGATACCAGCCCAATTACGACCGATGGAAGAGGTCGTAATTGACCCAAGGGTGGTCTGGCACTACCACGGCGGCCGGGAGAAGGACACGTGGCCCGTCTTCCCGGAGGACGCCGGCAAAGCGGCCGGCAAGAAGCTGCCCCGGGTTCGGGTTATGAAGCTTCACCTGGCCGCGGGCCACATCACCAAGGACACCGCAAAAGGCGAGCCCTACGACCCCGAGACTGGGCAGGGCGAGCACAAAGGCCAGAACGTCGACGTCGTGCACAAGCATGAGCCGGATAAGGCGAAATACGCCATGTTCGGCACAAGAAAGGGAGACAACCCGGACCCGGCTTCCTCCTCGCGGATCGACCTCCATCCGTGGGCGGGCCAACTTTTGCCGAATGCATCGGTCGTCTTCTTTGCGATCGAGGGGACGCCCAAGACCGACGCGATCCTGTCTGCGGGCGGCATCTCGTTCGGCGTCCCGAGCGTTACCTGCTGGGATGCCAAGGAGCTAACCAGCTTCGCAAAGAGGCACCTCCAGGGAAAGGTCGTCCTCGTCGTGCCGGACGCCGACTGGTTCACGAACCCGGACGTCGAGCGACAGGCATACAAGATCCGCTCGCTGCTGCGAAGGCTAGACATCGGCATCGACTCGCACGTGTGCGCACCGCCGACAGAGGAAGACACGAAACGTGATGGCACCAGGTACTGCAAGGGCGTCGATGACTTCCTTGGCGCTGGCTACACGCTCGGCGATCTCGTCCTCGACGGTCGAGAACCCCCGAAACTCGAGATCACGTGGGACGCCATTAGCTGCATCCAGCCGCCCCAGCGTCGCTCGAGTGCGCGAAAGGCGCTGGAGGATCTATCGCTTTTCGTGGATAGCGAGAGAAGGCTGACAAACCGAGGGTTTCCTCCCGATCTTGGATCGCTCAAGCGTCTTCTTGGCGTTGACAAAACGGCACGGGTCGTGCCCCTACTTGAATCCATTGCACACACGTTCACCGTCGAGCAAGGTTCCCTCGTGACGGTCCTGCGCTCCAGGTTTTACGGGAGGTACAAATCAATGACGTGGGAAGACACGCCGACGATCAGACTTGACGAGCAGTTCCGGGCGTATCGACGCGATCGCGCGAAGCTGCGGATTGCCGACTTCTGGGATAACCCGGCGTTCAAAGAGCAGACGAGGGCAATCGAGGAGCTCCGTGCGGAGGTAAGGCACTTGGCGGCCGAACGCCGGGAAGCTGCCTGAAATACAACCCGGTTGTATTTTGTGCGGCGCGTTCCGGCGCCCTTGCTGCCCACCATGGAATACAGGCCCCTACGGGGGTCAAAATAATAGTTGCCTCGCATTGAGGCAACTCTCCAGCGCCTCAAATCAGGGCGCTGAGATTCGCGAACGCCCAACGCGTTCGCCGTTGAACGAATCAAGCCGGTCGTACCGGGCTTGATCCAGTGCTAGGCCGGAAGTCGCGGCCTGGAGAAAGGCAGCCGAAGTTGACTGTCAATACCCCCACACGCCGCGGCCTGGCCGTGGTCGTGTTAGCAGGAAATCGTGACCGTGCCTATGAGGGATCGGTCGTCTATGACTCAACCGGCGTGCATTTGGCTGCCGACGGTCGCAGAAGGGTTAGTCACCATGGGCAACCGGGCGGCATCACATACCGCAACGCAGGCAGCCGTTCCTGGCCGCACAGCCAGATCGCCGAGGTCAGATGGCTTGCGCCCGATCGTGACGCGCCGTGAGCGCGCCATCGACGCATCTACTCCGCGGTGACCAGTTCATCCTCGACGGCGGCGATGACATCGACCCGATCTGGGGTGATGGAAGCCGAATCGTCTGGTCGCGGTGCGAGCCGCTACTGATTGTCGGACCCGCAGGTGTCGGCAAGACAACGTTGGCACAGAACATCGTTCGAGCGCGTCTGGGGGTCGGATCGCCGCAGCTACTGGGTATGGCGGTCGAGAGCTCCACGCAGCCGGTGCTGTACTTCGCGGCTGACCGGCCGCGACAGATCCGACGGGCGTTCCGCAGGCTGTTCAGCGATGTTGATCGTTCAGCACTCAGCGACCGGCTGCTTGTCCATACTGGCCCGCCGCCGTTCGACCTTTCGCGCAACCCGCGCGCACTGGTCGAGTTCGCGACCAAGGCGGGCGTCGGGCCGGGCGGCACGATCGTGCTCGACAGCCTCAAGGACTGCGCTAGAGATCTCAGCAAGGATGAGGCGGGGAACGCGATCAACCAGGCGCTGCAACACGCGGTAGCAGCCCGGATTGAGGTCGTAGGGCTTCACCATCAACGCAAAGCGCAGGCTGACAACAAGAAGCCACGAACGCTCGCCGACGTGTACGGCTCCGTGTGGATCACGGCCGGCGCGGGCTCGGTCGTCCTGCTGTGGGGTGACGCAGGCGACCTGCGGATAGAGCTGCTCCACCTAAAGCAGCCGCAGGACGACGTTGGGCCGCTGGAGCTTGTCCACGACCCGGACGCCGGCACTGTCACGCTCGACGCCTCAGTCGACCTACTACACCTCGCCAAGACCGTTCCTGGCGGCCTGACGGCAGCCGGTGCGGCAAGCACCGTGTACCGCACGAAGGCTCCGGATCGCAACCAGGTTGAGAAGCTTCGCCGACGTCTAGACGCGCTGGAGCGTGGCGGAAAACTGAGGCGTCGACCGGACTGCGACCGGCCGAACGGACCGGTCATTTACGAGGTGGTCGCATGACAGGTCAGTCACGGCTCCGTGACTGCCGTGACCGACAGCGTGACCGCCTCACGCAGCCGGTCACGCGGCTATCACGGCATGCACGAAAGCCCGTAAACACTAGTCACGCGGCTATCACGGCATCTCACGAGCCGGTCATACCCATTCACGCACCCCCTTTTAAGGGGGCGTGAGGGTGACCGTGAACGAAACCAGCATTGAGGGAACGCGAGCACCATCTCATCCCCTCAATGCCGAAACGTCGTCAACGATCGCCGATGTGCTTGTCGAGCTCCAGGCACTCCGAGCCGAAGTGCTCGAGCTACGAGAACTTTCTACGCCCGTAGAAAGTTCGACGCGGCAACTGGTCGACGCCAAGGCACTGGCAGACGAACTCGGCATCAGTCGCCAGTGGGTCTACGCCCACCGCGACAAGCTCGGCGCGATACGGATCGGCAACGGGCCGAAAGCGCGCTTGAGGTTCAACGCCGACAGCGCACGCCAAGCGCTCAAGGCAGAGCCAAAGTGTCCAACGCCGTTCGACACTTCGCAGCCACGGCGCAGACACGCCAAGCGGTCGACCACCGCCGGCTCAATTCTTCAAATAAGAACCACGGAGAACACATGACCACCAAGGAAGCCGACGCCGTCATGGCCGACGCCGAAAAGAGACTCGCCGAGCTATACGCAATCCGCGGCGCATTGCTGCCCGATCGCGATGACCCACACGTCCTATCTGAGCTGACCTCTATTGACAGCCAGATCAGGTCGGCTGAGACAGCGCTACGGCGATGAGCGACACGATCGCGGACAAGCTAGTACAGGCCGACGCCAGCGGTGTTGACCTGCACCTTGTCGCCGACGCCGTCGGCGTTCCGTATCGCACGCTCCAACGGCTGATCGGTGGCGACATGCCGGTCGGCTGGGCCGCTCGTGCGCTCGAGGCGCTGCTACAGGACGAGCGCCGTATGAACCGGCTGCGCTCACGGTCACGCCGCACCAAGCGAGCGCCTAACAAACCTCCCCAGGTGGAGGTCCCACCCCACCCCAACGGCAGCGGCCACACCCACCACGGTGGAGGGCAGCCACAGCACACACACACAGCACACAAGGGGTGCGTGGGATCGAAAGGTTGGCGGATCCGACAAGGGACCAGCGCAAATCACGACCAAAAAACTCCTAGCCGCAAAAACCAACTCCTCTTGGGTCGCGAAAACCAATGACTACGACGCGTGAATCGGTTGATGCGTTGATCGCATCTCGTGGCGATTTGAGCGTCGAACAGGCGGTTTGGGCGGCCACGGCGCGTGCTTTGGCTGATGCGATTGACGCGAGTGACGCTCCGTCGGCGGTTCGAGTGCTGCCGAGCCTGGTCAGACAGCTCGGCGATGTTGTTGGTCGTTTGACTGACGCGCAGGTGGACGCGCAGCGACTTTTGGAGGATGCCTTCGATGACGGCGGCGATTCGTGATTGTCCGCCGCGATTTGCGACGCCTCGAACCGATCGCCGCACCTACGGTGGCGAAGTGGCAAAGATTGCGGAGCTTTTGGGCTTCACCCCGATGCCGCATCAACGCCTGTTTTGGGATTTGGTGCTCGAGCATGAGGATGGTCGGTTCGCATATCGGGAGGCGGGGTTTGGGATTCCCCGGCAGAACGGAAAATCCACGGCGCTCCTGGCTCTCATGGCGCATCGTTGCCTTCGGTGGCCCGGCACCCGGGTCGTCTACGCGGCCCAAACACGATTGGATGCCCGAGCCAAGCTTTGGGACGACTGGTGGCCGCTGATCGAGCATTCCCCGATCGGGGAGCTTGTTCAGGGGTACCGTCAGGCGGGTCGCGATGCGCTGGTGTTCCGTAACGGCTCGCGCCTGTCTCTTGTGGCGACGTCTGACCGTACTGGTCATGGTGTGACGCTGGGTGGTCCGATGGGTGGCGCAGCGATTTTGGATGAGGCGTGGGTTCACGGCGACCATCGGCTCGAGCAGTCGCTGAGGCCGGCGATGGTCACCCAACCAAACGCCCAGCTCTATGTGGTGAGCACGGCCGGATCTGAGCAGCGTTCACCGTTTTTGTGGACGAAGGTGCAGGCTGGCCGTGCGGCCGTCGAGGCGGGCGTGACCGAGGGCGTCGCGTATCTGGAGTGGAGCGCGCCGAGCACGGCGGATGTGACCGATCCGGCGACGTGGCGGGCGGCGATGCCGGCGATGGGCGCCACGATCGATGAGGCAACGGTCCGCGCCGATCTTCGCGGCATGCCGAGACATGAGTTTGAACGGGCGATGCTCAACCGGTGGGTCGTGGCGATGGGCGAGCCGATCATCCCGATCGAGACATGGGCTGCCCTGGCCGCACCGGACGCCCGGCGTCCGCCGTGGTGTGTGCTCGGCGTGGATATCGGCCCGAAGGGAAGCTCCGCGGCGATCGTGGCGGTCGGGGAGCGCGACGGCTGTCTGTTGGGCACGGTTCTGGAGCACGGACCATCGGCGGATTGGTTGCTTCCGGCGCTCAGGCGCCTCGTGGCGGAGTACGGCCAGCCGCAGGTGCTGATCGACGGCAAGGCATGCGCCCATCTTTTGCCGGAGTTGGGGGAGGTCGTCGGTTACGACCGGCTGATTGAGCTCGGTGCGAGCGATATTCCCGCCGCCGCCGCGTTCTGGTTGCGTTTGGTGAATGAGGGCAAGCTGCACCATCGCGGTGAGCCGGAGTTGGCGATCGCGCTCGACGGCGCCGGCCAACGCACGCTCGGTGATGGCTGGGCGTGGTCAAGGACAAAATCGGGCGCTGACATCACCCCGTTGGTCGCTTTGACACTCGCGGTGTCCTTTTGGCTCGGGAGCTGGGGGACGATCGAGTGAAGGTTTATGACCATCAGTGGCGGAAGGCACGCGCACGGGTTCTGAAGGGCGCACAGGTGTGCTGGATCTGCGGCGGAGAACTTGATTTTGACGCTCCGCCACGTTCACCGAACAGCCCCAGCGTGGATCACATCTTCCCGGTCAAAGCGATGCGCGCGCTGGATGAGCAGACGAGGCGTCGGCTGATGGTCGAGCCATCGGGGCTTCGACCGGTTCACGTGAAGTGCAACTCACGCCGAGGTGCCGGACGCAAACGACAGACGCATGTATCAAGGAGTTGGAATGGCTGACAGTATCCGTAAACAATGTGGCCGTAAGGCTCTCAAGTTCCTGGCGGGCGTCCGGAACGGCCGCAGCGACCTTGAGGCGCTAGAGAAGGCCAAGGCGACCGAGAGCGATCTCCGTAGTTGGTGTCGCTTCCAGGCGTTCAACGAGAAACTCGCACAGGCGCGAAGCGGCGAGGGGCGCGTCCGGCTCATCAATCTGCGCACCGCCGGCATGAGCGAGGCGGAGAAGGCGGCGTATGACCGAGAGTCGGATCTGCAGCAGGGCCGCGACCGGATCGAGGGGCTCGGATACCGGACGGATCAGTACGGCAATTGGCTTGGGAGAGAGTATGAGTGATGACGCGCTCAGGACCGACACCGACATTGTGCGGTGGCTTACGAGCCAAACGCCAGCACAGCTGAAACAGCTGGCTGAGATGTGCGACCTGGCGGCCCGGGAGAGCGACGAGGTGGGCGCCCTGGAAATCGTCGCGGGCACGATCCGGTGCATGCTCAAGGGTGAGGATGGGCTGACAGCACAGCGCCGGCTTGCCGAGTTGGTGCCTGACTATTACGAAGAGGACGTAACTAATGACCGATGAAATTGATCGCCGGAAACGGCTTGCTGACCGGCTGGACGGCACCCGCGAGGTGCGTAGCTTTCATGCGGACCTTGAGTTGCGTGAGGCCGGCGACGGGATGCTCCGCTTCTCCGGCTACGCGTCTGTCACGGAGCACCCGTACGAGGTCGGTGACTTCACCGAGGTCATTGCAAAGAACAGTTTTCGTCGCACTTTGACCGAGGACCCAGACTGCTCCCTGCTTTTGAACCACACTGGATTGCCTTTGGCTCGAACCAAGTCGGGGACGATGCGGCTCAGTGAGGATGAGCGTGGACTTCTTGTATCGGCCGATTTGGATCCCGACGACCCCGATGTGCGCGCGTTGGTGCCGAAGCTGCGACGTGGAGACGTCTCGGAAATGTCAATCGGATTCAGAGTTACGGACCAGGTGTGGTCCGAGGATCGGTCCAAGCGCACTATCCGTGGCCTAACCCTGCACAAGGGCGACTGCAGTTTGGTCACATACGGGGCGAACGATGCGACCAGCGCGCAGCTCGTGGCACGCCAGGCAGCCGCTCTCGCGGCAGCCCGGAAACCGCTCCCGGACCATACAACGAGGGCGAAGCGGCGTGTACTGGAGTTGATGGCGCAGGAGGCACGAGCGAACCTCGCCGCGACTCCGAAGCGGACACTTTCGGCCGCTGCGCGCGTCGCTGACGCGGGCAAGACCGACCATTGGCGCCGGCGGCTCGAAGAGCTCCGCCGCAGCGCATAGAGGAGACGACATGGCTACTTCAAATAGCGAACTTCTAACCCGAATCGAGCGGCTTGAGAAGGCGATCACCGAGATTGCTGCGCAGCTAGGCGGTCTACGCCACGGGCACGCCCCGAACGTCACCGCGATCTCTGGCGCCGGGTTTGAGACGACCATCCAACCGAACGATGCGGAGCAGCGATGAGCACGGCTACGAACACGGCCGACCTGGACGCGCTTCGGGCGCAGGTGGCGGCGCTGGAGGCGGCCCAGAAGGCGGCCCACAGCGAGCGAGCGGCCGAAGAGGCCCACTCCAGGGCAACGCTATATCCCGAGGGCGAGGTAAAGGGCTTTGCTGGCGCGCGGCTCAAGGCACAGAACGAGCTGCGTGATCTGCGTGAGCGCGCCGCTGCCGAGGTCGAGGCGCAATACCAGCGTCACCTCGCCGGCAGTGCCCAGAAGCGGGCGCGGATCGAGAAGCAGCTAGCCGACCTGGCATCCCAGCGACGCGATGAGGAGGAACGGCATCGCGAGGCGATCGAGGCGCTGGACGGCAAAGTCGACGCGCTGCGGCGGCAGCACGATGGTTTGTTCCGGCCGCCCGTGACGATCGAGCAGGTTCTCGCCAAGCCCGAGTTCGTGGCCGAGCAGGATCGCATCGTGAAAGAGGAGATCGCCGAGACATTGCCGATCGGGCTCGGCCTGACTGTCGAGTCGGTTCTCAATGCCCGCCGCCGCATGGTCGGGGTGCGAGGATGATGGCTGACACCGACCGCACCATCGAGGACGTCGAGGCGGAGTTTGGGGGTGCTCGCCGAGCTCGCTGCCGCTTGTAGCCCTTTTCGACAATGTGCAGCCGATCGGAAGGCCGCTGCCTGCCGCGGCCAGCGGGAGCATTAACCGAGCGAGGGTTGCGGTCTGGGAGAGGATTAGCTGTTCGTGAGGCCTGGCGCCGAACGCTGCTTGACTTGGGCAGCACCCTGGGCGTCGGTCGCGCAAGCGGGTGCCTTATCCGCGTCTGACGGTGTAGGTGATGGTCTTGGTGGTCTTGAGGCCATCGCGGCTGATGGCGATGACCGCGAAGTGGTGCCGGCCGATTTTTGACGTGCTGATCAGGGCACCCGAGCTGGCGCCGGCGGCCGTCTTACAAGAGGCGATCCCGGGCCCGCCTGTGGTCTCGGTGCAGGTGAATGCGGAGTGCACGTGGCGGTGGCGTTTGTAGTGCGCGCCGGCCACCGGCTTGGTGATCGTGATCGTGGGCGCGTCCAGGGTGGAGAACTCGGCCGCGCCCATATCCACGTTGGGGGTGCCGCCGCTTAGCTTGGGAGCGATCCGCGGCGCTCCGTAGACGTCGGTGGTCAGGCCGCTGGGGACCAGCGTGTTCAGACCCCGGTCAATGGTGGGGCTGGCGTAGGTCTCGCGAACGTTCCCCGCCACTGGGTTGACCAGCCTAGGGGTCGCGCAGATATTCCGGGCACCAGCGAACGGCGAAGTTCCGCGGCAGAGGTCGGTGTGGTTGACCGTCACCGACCCGCCGGTGCCGTTGAACCCGAACAGTTCGCCACCGTCGCTGTCGCCGGCCAGGATCGAGTTCTCCAGCGTTAGGTGGTCGCTGGCATCGCCCCAGATACCGGCTGTGCTGGCGGTGCCATCGCCCTTATTGGCCGAGATCGTGGAATTGATCAGGATCAGGTTGTTGGGGCCCGTGAGCGGAGTGCAGCCGAGATACAGCGCACCCCAGGCGTTAGCAGTATCGGTGCCCGAAGGGCCGATGAGGATCGTGTTGTCGGCCATCACCAGATTACGGGCGACGTGAACGAGCCGGCTCACCGAGCACGCCTCGTTCAGGATGCTCAGCGCCGACCCCGCCGAGTCGTTGCTGCCGGCGGGCGCCTGAATCGAGTTTCCCGTGAACACGTCATCGGTCGAGCGCAGCTGCGCGTCTTCGACGAATTCGGCCCCACCCCAAGCATCGCCGGTCCCGCCCGTCACCGAGTTGCCCAAGAACCTGTTCGCGGTTTGCGTCACCACTGGCGGAATCCCGAACGCCTCCACAAACAGCGCGCCGCCGCCGATCCAGCCGCTCGTTCCTGCGCCGTTGACCGCGTTGCCGCGGAACGTATTGCCCGATAGAACGATCGGTGGAGGGGTTCCGGTCGAAGCCGTACTGTCATCGATGTACACCGCTCCACCCTCGAGCGCGGCGTGGTTTCCCTGGAACAGGGAGTTCTCGATCGTTACCGTTGCCGGCGACGCCTCGAAGGTGGACAGGCCCACGGCACCCCCGAGCGATGCCTTGTTGTCGCGGAAGCTGTCGTTGACGAGGTCCAAGCCGGAGATACCGCCCAGAACCAGCGCGCCGTTCGGGCCGTTCTCGAACACCAATCCCTTGATCGAGAGCGTGTAGGAACTCGCATGCCCAAGATCAGACAGGATGGGCGAGCCCACGCCCATACCGTCGAACCCGGCGCCGCTCCCCGGCTTCGCCTCGAGCGTGATCGACGCCGCTCCGGCCGTGAACGTCCCATCCGACGCGCCCGAGTTGCTCTTGGTGCAGAGCTGATCCAGCGTGATCGTGTCGCCATTGACAGCCTGATTGAGCGCGGCCTGCAAGCCGGCGCAGTCCACCGTCTCGCTGGCCGCGCTGGCCACCGAAACGCTCCCCAGAAGCCAGAGCACCGCCACACCCACAGCCACCACAATCGAGCGCTTCATACCCAATCACCCCCGGGGTTCCCCGCTGGTAACCCTCCCAGCCGCTCCTCGCGGGGGCACTGTAACAGAGCTCCCTAAAGATCACGAAAACCCCACCCGACCCCCTGCCACAAATGCATGAGCCAGAAAGCCGGTTTGATCGAGGAGGGGCAGTCTCGGGTTGGCCAGCGTTCAGAAATGTTCCCCGGTTCAGCCCGACTGGGTTGCTGCTGCTATTAGCCCAAAGCAGCCGTCTGGTGAACCGCCCGGAGACCGCCCCTATTCGCCCAAGGCATTGGCGCCACGGCTGACCTTGACCGGGCCACGAGAACGGGCGTACGCTCGATCCAACAACACAACGGAGGTGGACGGACATGTCCAGCGATGTCACGAACGGCGCTGACGAAGGTGCCACGGCGACTACGGAACCGGGAGACCTCTCTGAAGCCTCACGCAAGCTTCTTGAGCAGACCTTCAACGAGGGCAACTTTGAGCTGGTCGACCAGCTTGTCGCGTCGGATGCTGTCAACCACGACCCCGCCACTCCGGTCCAGATGCATGCCCTCCGGGGACCCGAGGTGCTCAAGCGCACGGTGAGCATGTACCGCGAGGCGTTCCCAGACGTGCGGATCACCGTCGACGATGTGATCGCAGCCGATGACAAGGTGGTGCTGCGGTGGCACAGTGAAGGTACGCACCGCGGCGACCTCGCGGGCCTCGCACCGACCGGCGCCCACGGATCGGTGACCGGTATAAGCATTGATCGGTGGAAGGACGGCAAGGTAGTCGAGGCGTGGGCCGAATGGGACAACCTTGGTCTCGCTCGCCAGCTCGGCGCCGCGCCGCCGGAGGGCAGCATCGGCGAGAAGATCGGTATGGGTCTGCAGCGGCTGATGGCTCGTTGGATGCGCAAGAAGAACCAGGGCTAGACGGCGGCTGCTTGTAGCCCGGAGGAGCTGTCTGGGCGAGCCCTTTGCGACAGTGGCACGTCCTCCGAACTCTGAAGCTTCGCGCTCGTGCGGTTGGGTTCTGGGCGCTCGAAAGGCTTTGTGTGGGTTTGGTGTGGGTTGGCAGCTTCGTGGTATGGTCGCTCGTCGCCTGGGCGAGGAGCCCTGTGCGGACGCAGATCGGGGTCTGGTATGCGTAGAGCTTTGTTGGTCGTTTTTGTTGCGGGCGGTGTGCTGTTGGGTGGGTCGGCGTCGGCGTGGGCGACGGTGACGACCTCGAAGATCACGACTCCGGCGGATGGGACGCTGCTGCTCAACAACGAGGTGACCAGTCCGAATCCGACGTTCACGGTGTCGGGGACTTCCGACGGGACCATGGGCGATTCGGTTGACATCGGCTGCCCTGGGACTCAGGGTGGCAATATTGTCTTTGCCACGCTGGCCGTCCGGGCGGACGGGAGCTTCTCCGGTTCCGTGCCGATGGAGGGTTTTGCCGGTGCCTGCGTGCTGGTGGCGGTGCCGAGCGGCAGTGCGACGTTTTCGGGAGCCTCGTACTCCGGGCCACGGGTTGGCTTCGGTTACTTCCACATCGGAAAGATCCAAAGCGGGGCAAATGCCGGCAAGATTTGGGTGTTCGGCCTTGATTTCAGCACCATGGCGGCCCATTCGAGCGTGTCGTCGATCGATCTCTGCGGTCCGTTCACCCAGTTGGTGGGGCCGGCGGCGGCTGAGGACGGCTTGGGGTTCGACTGCGGGGGCAGCTTGAAAAACTTCTCGCCGTTGGGGCCGCCCGACCTCACGCGGGCGGACCTGCAGGTGGATGGGCAGAACGCGTACGGGTCCTACTCAGAGGATCAGCTGTTCCCGGGGTCGGCTGCGGTGCCGGGGTTCCGGGCGGCGGTGGTGAGCCTGGATGGCTTTGATGCCGCGACGGGGGATGCGCAGGTGACCGATACCGAGCCGCTGGTGCGCTGCTCGCCCAACGACGTGTATGACCCAACGTCCTCGGATTGCACCGCGTTTGTCTCCACCGGCGTCTCGATCACTCGGGTGACCCGGTGGACGCAGGCCGCCCGGGTGGCCACGGTAACCGACACCTACCGCAGCACCGATGCGAAGCCGCACAGCCTGGACCTGCTCTACGAGACCGACATCGACACGCCGGCGAGCTGGAAGCTCCCCGGCCAGAGCACCTTCACAACGCACAACACCGGAGATACGGCGGGGCCGCCGGCGAATGCTCCGGGGACGATCTACGTCACTCATAACCCGGCCCAGCCGGCCAGCCTGGCCAATCCGGTGGGGGCGATGACGTTCGGCACGCCGTATGCCTCGGTCCGCTTCGACAACACCGTGTTCAGCGGCACGGCAGACTCGGCGCTGATCGAGTACCGGCGCAGCGTCCCGGCCGGCGGGTCAACCACGATCACCTGGAACTACGCGACCGGCCAGACGCTGAGCGAGGCCCAGCACGATGCCGTCCAGGCCGAGGACGCGATGGCGCCCCCGGCGATCAGCATCACCACCCCAGCCTCGGGCGGCAGCACCGTCAAGACGCCGGTCAGCGTGACGGGCACGGCCAGCGCCGGATCCGGCATCGCCACGGTGACCGTCAACGGGGTAGCGGCGACGGTTTCCGGCGCCGGCTGGACCGCACACGTGCCGCTGTCGGCGGGGAAGAACACGCTCACCGCGACCGTCACCTCGATCGGGAGGGCCACGAAGACAACCTCGGAGGTCGTGACCCTGGCCGTGGCGAAGGTGAGCACCTCAGGCCGAGCGTCGGACAAGCATCAGGGCTCGACCGTGCTCGTGATCGCGGGCGTCACCGTGTCCTGCCCGGCCGGCGGACACCCCTGCACCGCGGCTGAGAGCGCGACCACGCTCGCACCCGCCACAGCCGCCAGCGCCAACACGAAGAAGTTCGCGATCGGCAAAGCCAGCTTCACCATCCCCTCGGGCAAGAAGACCAAACTCACGTTCAAGCTCAACCGCACCGGTCTGAAGCTGCTGCGCAAGCTCGGGCACCTGAAGGTCACGATCACCGTGGTCAGCCGCGACGATCACGGCACCCCGATCACGACCACCAAAACGATCACGATCAAACCACCGCGCAAGCATTAGCCACCCCAGGCGCCAGCGCAGCAAGCCGACCCGACAGCCGGTGCCCAGAAGAAGAGGCAGTTTCTTACCACGCTTGCCAGACCGCCCCTGTGATCGACAAGCAATAGCGAAACCAATCCGAGCGACGGCCCTTCAGACGATGGGTCGTGTCGGACAGCAGTTACGGCCTCGGCGCAGTGAGACTGACCGAACGAATTTGGGCGCAACGTGCGGGCAAATGCCCGTCAAGCAATCCGAGCGCTGGCGTAGCCTCCCCGTGTGCCCTTCAGCAGAAACCCTCCCCGCCCCCTCGAATCGTCCAGCGCCGTTCGCGTCCTCTCCCGCGTATATCGCGCGCAGCAGCACCTCGTGGAGCGGATCGCCGTCAGGTTTGGCAACGTTTGGCGGGGGGTTACGTCCGAGGATCGGGCCGAGCCGGACGTTGGTCGCGCCGCTGCGCCGTAGCCAGGTAGCTCTCGACGTGCCGAGGGCGGTATCGCCAACCAGGCGCCTGGAGCGGTTGTGCGGAAGACATCTGCCCGAGCGAACTGCGGTGCATCGCCGGGCGACTAGAGACGATCGCCAGCGCGTACGAGGCGGTGGCGTAAACGGACGGACGTGAATGGGGGCGGCTTTCGGGCCGCCTCTCAACCTTGGAGGCGATGACTGATGGCGCGTAGGCCAACCGGAACGATCCGTGAGCACGTAGGCCGGGACGGCCTGACGTACCGCTCCCTGAAGTTCTCCGCGTACGGTAAGCGCCGCTTCGTGGCGTTGGGTGCCGTGGACCTCGGACAGGCGGAGAAGGCGTTACGTGGCGTCCTGGCGGACGTGGAGCGCGGAGTCTGGCGTGAGCCGGACCCTGTCGCGCCCGAGCCGGAAGGAATGCCGACCTTCCATGAGTTCGCGGAGCAATGGTGGATCCGGAACGAGGCGCAGCTACGGCCGAGCACCCGCACGGACTATCGCTGGCGCCTGGAGAAACACCTCCTGCCGTTCTTCGCCGATTACACGCTCGACCGGATCACGTTCGATCTCGTTGAGCGATACATCGCCGCGAAACTGGCCGAGGCCGACCCGATCTCGCCACGGTCGATCAACATGACCCTCACGCTGATGGCCGCGATCCTCGAGGGCGCTGTTGAGCGCGAGCTGATCTCACGCAACCCGGCGAAGGGCAAGAGCCGCAGAGCGCGCGAGCGCGAGCCGAAACGAAGCTACCTGGACACGGCTGAGCAGATCGCCGCGCTGCTCGACGCGGCCGGCGACCTTGACCGTAACGCACGCGAGGATCGGCGGCATATTGAGCGTCGCGCGATCGTCGCCACGCTCACGTTCGCCGGCTTGCGGATCGGCGAGCTGTGCGCGCTGCGGTGGCGTGACGTCGATCTGGCCGGCGGCTGGCTGCACGTCACCGACGCCAAGACCGATGCTGGAGTGCGGAAGGTGAAGCTCCGAGGCGCGCTGCGTGACGAGCTGCTGGCCGTCCGCTCCCGGCATCCGACGGGGCCAGACGAGTTCGTGTTCGCCACGAGCACGGGCCGCGCGCCGAGCCGCGACAACATCCGTAATCGTGTTCTAACGCCCGCGGCCACGCGCGCGAGCGCCGAGCTTGTGAAGCGCGACCTTGTGCCGCTGCCTGAGCGGATCACTCCGCACTCGCTGCGCCGCACGTTCGCAAGCGTCCTGTACGCGCTCGGGGAGGACCCGGGCGTCGTGATGGATGAGATGGGGCACACCGACCCGGCGCTCGCTCTGAGGGTGTATCGCCAGGCTATGCGGCGTGAGCAGGAGGAGAAGGATCGCCTCCGGGCTCTCGTGGAAGGCGTTCATTTGGCAGTTCCGGTGTCAGCAACGGAGGACGTGACGTATGGCGCGTAGGCGGACGGGGACGATCCGTGAGCACACCGGCAAGGACGGGCGCGTCTACCGCTCGTTGCGCTATACCGAACACGGTGAGCGCCGTTACGTCGCACTGGGGAATGTCACGCGCGAGGTGGCCGAGCGGTGCCTATATGACGTGATGGAGGGCTTGGGGGCACACGCAGACCCCTTGTTCGGCAAGGTCAGAGATCGAGTCGCCTCCGGTAGCTGTTGGTCATGGACGGGCAATCTCAATCCGGCCGGCTATGGAACGACCGGAGGGGACAACCGCCCCGCGCATCGCTTCGTCTACGAGAGGCTTGTGGGAACCATTCCGGAAGGCCATGTGCTGCATCACATCTGCGGGGTCAAGCACTGCGTGAACCCGGCGCACCTACGGCCGATGACGCCCGGTGATCACGCGCGGCTACATGCCAAATCTCGCGCTGATTGTGGATTTATGTGGACTTCAGTGCCGAATGGTGCGTCTGTCGCGGCCGACGAACAGGTCGCTTGAAGCAAAAAAGCCCCGGCTAGCAGGGCTTTTAGAGGCGCGCCCGGCAGGATTCGAACCTGCGACCTTTCGCTCCGGAGGCGAACGCTCTATCCCCTGAGCTACGGGCGCGGGGGTCCCGGGGATGCGGGACCGCAGGGAGCTTAGAGCAGGGCCGGCCGCTCGTGGGGACGATCGGCCATGCTGAAGTGGATCTGTCGTGGAAGTGGCGATCATCTCCGACACGCATATGCCGCGCGGGTCCCGGCGGCTTCCGGACCCGTGCGTGGAGCGGCTGGCGCGCGCGGATCTCATCATCCATGCGGGCGACTTCTCCGCGCTGTCGGTGCTGCAAGAGATCGAGGCCCACGGTCGACTGGTCGGGGTGCACGGCAATGTCGACGATGCCGCCGTCCGGACCGCGCTCCGGCGACCCGGACGATCGAGGTGGCCGGCATGAAGCTCGGAGTGATCCACGATGCCGGACCCGCCGATCGCGTCCGGCGGCTGCAGCGCAAGTTCCCGGGGTGCGCGGCGGTGATCTTCGGACACTCGCACATCCCGCTACATGAGCGGGCGGCAGACGGCTTTCAGATCTTCAACCCAGGCAGCCCCACCGAGCGCCGGCGCTCGCCGCAACACACGACGGGCGCCACCCATCTGGACCGGGAGCGGGTCACCTTTGAATTGGTGATCCTCGACTGACGGACCCCGGCACCGGGCCTCGATGCACGCCGGACAACCGGCTACCGCCCGCGAGAGGTATTCTCGCCTGTCTCGGACCGGGTCGGTTGACGTCGATGAAGGAGTGAGGAGCGATGTCTTTGGACGTCCGCAGCGATGTCGCGGACGATGTATTCGCGGCGGCCGTCGACGTCCGGCTTGAGCACGTCACCAAGCGATTCGGCGAAACCGTTGCCGTCGACGACATGGTGCTCGATGTCCTCCACGGCGAATTCTTCAGCCTCCTTGGCCCGTCGGGCTGCGGGAAGACCACCACGCTGTCAATGATCGGCGGCTTCGAGGACCCGACCAGCGGGACGGTCTACCTCGGGAATCGCGACGTCAGCCTTGTCGCGCCGTACCGCCGCGATGTAAACACCGTATTTCAGTCCTACGCGCTGTTCCCTCACCTCAACGTATTCGGCAACATCGCGTTCGGATTGAGGCGGCGGCGTCGGGGCAAGCCGGAGATCGAGCGGCGAGTTGCGGAGGCGCTTCGGCTCGTAGACCTTCCGGGATTCGAGCAGCGAACGCCGGGGCAGCTCTCGGGCGGCCAGCAACAGCGGATCGCTCTCGCGCGCGCACTGGTGAACGAGCCTCGGGTGCTGTTGCTCGATGAGCCCCTGGGGGCACTCGACCTCAAGCTGCGCAAGCAGATGCAGCTCGAGCTCAAGCGGATCCAGCGCGACGTCGGGATCACCTTCATATACGTGACCCACGACCAGGAAGAGGCGATGGTCATGTCGGACCGTCTCGCGGTTATGAACGCGGGCCGGATCGAACAGTTGGGTCCCCCAGAGGCGGTTTACGAGCGGCCGGAGACGGAATTCGTGGCCTCATTCCTGGGCGCCTCCAACCTGATCGGTGCCAAGCTGGTCGAGCAAGGGGAGACGTACTCGCAGTTGCGGCTCGACGGCGGCGATCTCGTCATGGTGCCTTCCGAGCGGATCTCGGAGGGACGGGACACCGTCAAAGTTGGCGTGCGGCCCGAGAAACTGCGCCTCCAGGCCACCTCCGAGGCCGTCATCGACGGCTTCAACAGCCTCACCGGCCGAGTCGTTCAGGCGAGCTACATGGGGGTAAGTCATCAGTACACGATCGAGGGGCCGACCGGGGCCAGCGTGACCGTATACGTCCAGAACCTGGGCGTGGCCCACCCTCCAGTGCTCGGAGAGACCGTCAGGCTCATCTGGCGGCCCGAGCACTCCTTCGTTGTCTAAGCAGAGTCAGAGGAGAGCACCTTCATGGATCGAGACGATCAACACCCCGAGGAGCCGATTGCGTTCGATGCCGCGTTGGCCAGAGGGTTGACACAGCCGCGTTTCACGCGGGGCCAGGTATTGAAGGCCGCGGGCGCTCTAGGGGCCGGGGCGATCCTGAGCGCATGTGGCGTCCAGGGCACGGCGGCCACCAAGTCCAGCACCACCAGCGGCACCGACTGGACGGCATGGTGGAAGCGCCAGCATCAAACCGGGACCCTGGACTTCGCCAACTGGCCGCTCTACATCGACACCGACCACGGCAAGCATCCGTCGCTCCAGCAGTTCACCAAGCAGACGGGAATCAAGGTCAATTACTTCGAGGTGATCCAGGACAACGCGCCGTTCTACGCCAAGATCTCGCCCACGCTCCAGGCGGGCCAGTCGATCGGCTACGACATCATCGTGATGACCAATGACACCTGGCAGCTGACCGAGATTCTCACTATCAACGGTTGGGCGATACCGCTCGACCATTCGCAGATCCCCAATTTCTTCAAGTACGCTAGCCCGCTGGTCAAGAACCCGAGTTTCGATCCCGGCAACAAGTACACGACGGCGTGGCAGTCCGGATTCACGGGGATCGCCTACGACCCGCGACTGACCAAGCGCGAGATCACGAGTGTCCATGACCTGTTCGATCCCGCGTTCAAGGGCCATGTCGGGATGATGAGCGACAACACCGAACTCGGGTCGGTGGGAATGCTCGCGCTAGGGATAGATCCGGTCCACTCCACTCAGTCCGATTGGAAGAAGGCCGCGTCTTACCTGACCAAACAGCGCGACCAGGGGCTTGTCCGGCAGTACTACGACCAGAGCTACATCAAGGCGCTCGAGCAGGGCGACACATGGATCACGCAGGCGTGGTCAGGTGATATCTACCAGGCCAACAACAGCGGCTACCCACACCTGAAGTTCGTTGTGCCCAAGGAAGGCGTGATGATCTGGACGGACAACATGCTCATCCCCATGCACGCCAAGAACCCGGTGGACGCGCTGAAGTGGATGAACTTCTACTTCCAGCCCAAGATCGCCGCCGAGGTCGCCGACTGGGTGAACTACGTCACGCCCGTTCCGGCCGCCAAGCAAATCCTTCTTGGACAGGATCCGGCCGTCGGCAAGAGCCCGCTCGTGTTCCCAACACCGGCGATGACCCAGCAGACGCACCAGTACTACGTGTACAAAAACTACAACGACTTCCAGGCCTGGAACAACACGTTCAATCCGATCATCCAGTCGTGAGAACGGCCGCAACGACCAACCGCGTTCAGTCGACGACTGAACGCCGGCGAGGCCGACCGATGGCGCGAGCAAGACGAGTCGCGCCGCTGCGATGAGCGCGACGAGTCAGGCTGATCGTCTGGGCGCGACGATCCGACCCAGACGCCTCCGCCGGCGGGCGGTTCCGTATCTGCTGGGGCTTCCCGCCGGTCTGTGGTTGGCCATCTTCTTTGTGGTACCGATCGTGACCGTCCTGTCGGTGTCATTGCAGACCGGCAATCCGGACACCGGCTACGCGCTCACGTGGCACTTCTCCGAGTTCGTGGACGTGATCCGCAGCTACCACACTGAGTTGCTGCGCTCGTTCGAGTACGGCTTGATCTCGACGGTCGTGGCCCTGGTCGTCTGTTACCCGATGGCCTACTGGATTGCTTTCCACGGCGGTCGGCACAAATCCACGTATCTGTTCCTGATCCTCCTGCCGTTCTTCGTCTCGTTCGTGATCAGAACGCTGTCCTGGCAGTTCATCCTCTCCGACCAGGGGATCGTGCTAGGCAACCTCAAGAGCTGGGGCATCATTCCGTCCACCCTGCACGTGCTGTCGACGCCGTTCGCCGTGATCGCGGGACTCACCTACAGCGCCATACCGTTCATGGCGCTCCCGCTGTACGTCGCCCTGGAGAAGATCGACCGGCGCGTCGTCCGGGCGGCGAACGACCTGTACGCCAGCCCCCGCGCGACCTTCCTGCGTGTCATCCTGCCGCTGTCCTCGGCAGGCATCTTTGCCGGCGTCCTGCTCGTGTTCGTGACCAACGTCGGTGACTACGTGAACGCGGCGATTCTCGGTGGGCCGGGTACGACGATGATCGGCAACGTCATCGAGACCGCCTACCTCGAGAATCTCGACTATCCGACCGCGTCGGCGCTGTCGTCGATTCTGATGGTCGCGATGCTGATCGTGATCTGGCTGTACGCCAGAACGTTCGGCACCGAGGCGATCGAGGAGGCGGTCACATGAGCACGCTCGAGGTCGGGGCCCCAGAGGTCACGCGCTCCAGGACCCGCGCCCGGGGTCGTGCGCGAGCGCGGCGTCTGATCCTTCCGGTCTACACCTGGCTGGTGATTCTCTACACGATCGTTCCGATCGTCGTGATGGTCGTCTACAGCTTCAACCAGGCTCCGAACGGACGACTCACCTTCCACTGGACCGGATTCACCACGCAGTGGTATCAGCAGGCGTTCGACATTTCTGATCTGACCGGCGCCCTGGTCCACTCGCTGGAGGTGGCATTCGCCTCAACGGTCGTCTCGGTACTGATCGGAACGCCCCTGGCGCTGGCACTGGCGCGGCATCGCTTTCGCGGCAAGACCGCGGTGGACGCCGTCATCTTCACGGACATTGCCGCTCCAGAGGTCGTCGTGGGGGCCTCGTTGCTGTCACTGTTCATCAGCCTGAACGTGCCACGGGGCCTGGTGACAATCTTCATCGCCCACGTGGCCTTCAGCGTCGTGTTCGTCGTCGTGGTCGTGCGGGCACGCGTTCAGGGGCTTGACCGATCGATCGAGAAAGCCGCCTACGATCTCGGGGCGGGGCCGTGGACGACTTTCCAGAAGATCACGCTACCGCTGATCCTTCCAGGAATCGTTGCCGGCGCGCTGCTGGCTTTCGCGATGTCGATCGATGACTTCATCATCACCGAGTTCGTCGCCGGCCAGACCCTGACGTTCCCCCTCTGGGTGTACGGAGCGGTCAAGGTGGGCATCCCGCCCCAGGTGTTCGTAATGGGCACGTTGATCTTCCTCGTCGGGATCGGCCTGGCCATCATCAACGCCGTGCTTCAGCGACGTTCGCCGGCCTGACGGCTCCAGTGTCGAGCAATCCGGCAATGGCAGACTGATCGCCAGTGGACCTGTCGATCTTCTTTGCCGGTACCGCCGGATCGATCCCGACCGCTCGCCGCGGGCTCCCAGCGATCCTGCTTCGGCGGGGTGCCGACCGCATCCTGTTCGACTGCGGTGAGGGAACGCAACGCCAGCTGGTCAGCTCGGTCGGGCTGACCGACCTGACCGAGATCTACCTGACCCACTTCCACGCCGACCACTGGCTTGGCCTGCCCGGCCTGCTGAAGACGTTCGATCTGCGTGGCCGTGACCGCACGCTCGTGGTACACGGCCCCCGCGGTCTGCGCGAGCTTCTTGCCTACGCCCTGCGCGCGGCCGGCCGCGTCCGCTTCGACCTCCAGGTGATCGAGCTGGCCACGGGCGACGTGCTCGAGCGCGACGGCTACCGGATCGCGCCCGTTCCCGTCGCCCACCGTGGCCCGGCCTTCGGCTACGTGATCTACGAGGATGTGCGCCCCGGGGTGTTCGATCCAGAGGCGGCGCGGGAGCTCGGCCTGGTTCCCGGGCCCGAGTTCGGGCGCGTCCAGCATGGCGAGACGATCAGGGGCATTGCACCCGAGCAGGTTCTGGGCCCGCCGCGGGCGGGGCGGAAGATCGCGATTTCGGGCGACACCACGCCGTGCGAGACGCTGCGAGTGGCGGCCAGCGGGGCGGATCTACTGATCCACGAGGCCACGTTTGCCGACGAGGAGCGCGATCGGGCGGCCGAGACGGGTCACTCGACGGCCGCGCAGGCGGCCGCAGTGGCGCGCGACGCCGACGTGATGTGCCTCGCGCTGACCCACCTCTCCACGCGCTACCCGGTCGGGCTGTTGCGTGATGAAGCTCGTGCTGTCTTTCCCGCCACCGTGTTGCCGCGCGATTTCGACACGATCGAGATCCCGCTGCCCGAGCGAGGGCGACCCGAGCTCGTGCGCTGGAGCGAGCCCCCGGCCGATCAACTCGACGCTGCGGCCACCGCGGCGGCGGAGCGCCCGTCCTGAGCCATGTCGGTCGAGGATTCATATGTGGTCGCATCACCGCCGCTAGATCGGATCGAGACCGAGCGGATGATCTGCGAGCGGCTGCGTCCCGAGCACGCCGGCGAACTCGGGCGGCATCTTCGCGACCCTCGCGTGGCGCGCTGGCTCAGGACGAACGGGCAACCTCCAACGGAGCTCGAGGTGATCGAGGGCCTGGCCGCCAAGGTGGCCCACTGGGACCGCCACGGCTTCGGCCTGTGGCTGCTCCGCGATCGCGCCACCGGCGAGATGGTGGGCCGGGGCGGTCTGCAGCACACGTTCGTGGCCGGGATGCAGGAGATAGAGGTGGCATGGTCGATCGTGCCCGAGCGCTGGGGGCAGGGCCTGGCCACCGAGCTGGCCCGGGTCTCGGTCCGCGCCGGCTTCGACGACCTGCACCTGCCCCAGCTGGTCGCCTTCACGATGCCCGACAACATCGCCTCGCGTCGCGTCATGGAGAAGGCTGGCTTTACCTACGACGGCGAGATCGAGCACGTCGGCCTGCCGCACGTGCTGTACCGGCGGCGCGCAACTCGGGACGCGGAGGGCAGCGCCTAAGCGTGCTTGAAAAGACTCGCTATGCGAGCACTATCGAGCACGCTCCTCAGCGCTGGTCCGACACGCCGCCCGAGCGGCGCACGATCGCGCCGATCCCACTGCTAGGCTCAACGAGTCGGTTCCTTTAACCCGGTCCCGAGAGGCCAGGAAGGAGCACGTTGGAAGCTACAACGGTCGTCCTAGACCGGGATGACATGCGCCGCACGCTCGTGCGGATTGCTCACGAGATTGTCGAGAAGAACCCGGACGGGAACGTGGCGCTGGTGGGGATCCATCGCCGCGGTGCGGTGTTGGCCCAGCGCCTGCATGCCCTGACCAGCGAGCTGCTCGAGCCGACGGTGCCGCTGGGCTTCGTCGACATCTCCTTCTACCGCGACGATCTCGCCATCCGGCCGAGTGCGCCGATCGTGCACGCCACCCAGCTCGACTTCTCGGTCGACGCCAAGACGATCGTGATCGTGGACGACGTCCTCTACACGGGGCGCACCGTCCGCGCGGCGATCGACGAGATCTTCGACTACGGCCGGCCCGCGCGTGTGCAGCTGGCCACACTCATCGACCGGGGCCATCGCGAGCTGCCGATCCGCCCCGACTACGTCGGCAAGAACCTTCCGACCTCCCAGGACCAGCGCGTCAACGTCCGCGTCGACGAGGTCGACGGCTACGACGAGGTGACGATCGGCCCCGCGGGCGAACCGAAGCGAGCCGCAGCATGAGCCGAACGACCCATCGAAACGACACATCCCCGAACCACACACGCCCAAGCGGGCCCAACCTCATTCACCACCCCCAAGCGAGCCAGAGCATGACCGGACACACCCGCATCGGCCGTCACCTGATCTCGATCGACGACCTCGATCGCGGCGGGATCGAGCGCATCCTCAACCGCGCCGAGTCGTTTGCCGAGGTCTCGGGCCGGGAGATCAAGAAGGTCCCAGCCCTGCGTGGCCGGACCGTCGTGAACCTGTTCTACGAGGCCAGCACCCGGACCAGCTCGAGCTTCGAGCTGGCCGCCAAGCGGCTCAGTGCCGACGTGGTCAACGTCCGCTCCGTGGGGTCGGCCGTCGACAAGGGCGAGTCGCTCAAGGACACCGTGCAGACCCTGTCGGCCTACGAGCCGGCGGCCATCGTGATCCGCTCGCCTCATGTCGGCGCGGCGCAGCTGGTGGCCGGCTGGACTCCGGCCAGCGTGGTCAACGCCGGCGACGGCAAGCACGAGCACCCCACCCAGGCGCTGCTCGATGTGTTCACTCTGCGGCGCCAGCTGGGCTCGCTCGACGGGGCGCGGATCTGGATCGTCGGCGATGTCATGCACTCGCGGGTGGCCCGTTCCAACATCCTGGCCTTCACGCGCATGGGAGCCAGCGTGATGGTGGCCGCGCCGCCGACGCTGATTCCCCGGCACATCGAGGTCCTGGGCTGCGAGGCCACCACGACCCTCGACCGCCTGCCCGAGGCCGATGTGGTCTACGTGCTCCGCATGCAGCATGAGCGGATGCGCGAGTCCTACGTGCCGTCGCTGCGCGAGTACGCCGCGCGCTATCAGATCTCGACCGCGCGCTTGAAACCGGGGCAGTTGCTCATGCATCCCGGGCCTGTCAACCGAGGCGTCGAGTTGTCGGGCGACGCGATCGACTCGCCGCAGGCGCTCATCGGCGCCCAGGTCAAGGCGGGGGTGGCGGTGCGAATGGCCGTCCTCTATGAGCTGCTCGTCGGCTCCCCAGTCCTGGCGGCCGTGGCGTGAACGAGCATCGGATGTTCAACCGTTCCGAGCCCAAAGCCGAGCTGCTGATCCGCGGCGCCCACGTGCTCGACCCCCGGACCGGTCTCGACGAGGCGCGCGACATACTGGTCAGGGCGGGGCGCATCGCCGAGATCGCCGACCCGGCTTCCAGCACGACCTCCGACCAAGTCGAGACGATCGAGGCCAAGGGCCGGCATCTGTTCCCGGGCTTCGTCGACCCCCACGTCCATCTGCGCACCCCGGGCCAGGAGTACAAGGAGGATCTCGAGACCGGCACCGCCGCCGCGGCGGCCGGCGGGTTCTGCGCGGTCATCGCGATGCCCAACACCGACCCCGTGGTCGACGACGCCGCGGTGCTGAGATCGCTGGTCGACGCGGCCAAGCACAAGGCGCGGGTGCCGGTCGGATTCCTGGCCTCGATCACGCGGGGGCTGAAGGGCGACGAGCTGACCGAGATGGCCGAGTTGCGCGATTGCGGCGCGCTCGGCTTCACCGACGACGGCAAACCGGTGGTCTCCGCGGGCATGTTGCGCAAGGCGCTTCAGTACCAACGACTGTGCGGTGGGGTCATCGCGCTGCACGAGGAGGATCCTGGGCTGTCGGGCGACGGAGTCATGCACGAGGGCGCGGTGTCCGCCCGCCTAGGCCTGGCCGGCATCCCCTCGGTCTCCGAATCGACGATGGTCGCCCGGGACGGAGCGCTGGCGCTCTATGAGGACGCGCGCGTGCACTTCCAGCACCTGTCGTGCGTCGAGTCGGTCCAAGCGCTCGAGCAGGCCAAGGCTGCCGGCGCCAGGATCAGCGGCGAGGCCTGCCCTCATCATCTGACCCTCACCGACGACTTCGTCCGCACGCTGGACAGCCGCTTCAAGATGAACCCGCCGCTGCGCTCGGAGGCCGACCGCCACACGCTCGTCGAGGCGCTGCGCTCCGGGCTGATCGATTGCGTGGCCACCGACCACGCCCCCCACGCCCAACACGAGAAGGAGGTGCCCTTCGAGCAGGCCCCGATGGGCACGACGGGGCTCGAGACGGCCTTCCCGGCGCTCTATACTGAGCTGGTCCTCCCGGGTGAGCTGGAGCTGGCAACGATCGTGACGCGGCTGACCTCGGGCGCGGAGCTGTACGACCTTCCCACCCCGCGGATCGAGCCCGACCAGCCCGCCAACCTGTGCCTCGTGGACCTCGACGCCCGGTGGGAGGTCGGGGCCGAGGGCTACGCCAGCCGGTCGGCCAACTGCTGCTTCCACGGCCGTACACTCCACGGCCGCGTGCTGCTCACCATCGCCGCCGGGAGCATCGCCCACCGCGGACGGCTCCTCGCTGAGGCCGGCACGCTGAGCCGATGAGCAGTCCCGCCACCGCCTACGTCCTGCTCGAGGACGGGTCCCGTTTCGACGGGGTGGCCTGTGGAGCCGATGGGCATGCCGTCGGCGAGATCGTGTTCACGACCGCCATGTCGGGCTACCAGGAGGCCATGACCGACCCCAGCTACGCCGGTCAGCTCATCACGTTCACGTTTCCCCAGATCGGCAACTACGGGATCTCGGCGGAGGCGATGGAGTCCGACCGGATCTACGCGCGGGCCGCGATCATGCGTGCCGCCGTCGATCGCGAGGACGCGCCCGGCGCCGAGCGAGGCTGGCTGTCCTGGCTGAGCGATTGCGGCGTCCCCGCCATCACCGAACTCGACACGCGCGCGCTGGTGCGACACATACGCGAGCAGGGGGCCATGCGCGGCGGTCTGTTCCCGGCCGGGGTGAGCGAATCACAGGCCAAGGCCTTGATCGAGGCTGAGCCGTCGATGAGCGGTCGCGACCTGGCCACGGAGGTCACCCCCGAGCGGACCACCGTCCTGGTCGGCGACGCCGACGGTCCGCGCATCGCCATGATCGACACCGGCGTCAAGCTCTCGATCGTCCGCAACCTCCAGGCCCGCGGAGCGACGGTCGAGCTGCACCCGTGCACGACCAGCCCGCAGGAGCTGACCGCCGACCATCCTCACGCCATCTTCCTCGCCAACGGCCCCGGCGACCCGGCGGCACTCGACTACATCGTGGAGACGGTTCGCGAGCTGGTCGGCCGGCTGCCGGTGTACGGCATCTGTCTGGGCCACCAGCTGCTCTGCCGTGCGGTCGGGCTCGAGACCTACAAGCTGCCGTTCGGCCACCATGGTGCCAACCATCCGGTCAAGGACCTGACCACCGGTCGAACCGAGATCACCAGCCAGAACCACGGTTTCGCCGTGCTCGGTCCGAGCGGGGCCAAGACCATCGAGCGCGACGAGCCGGTGCGCTGGCAGACCGACTTCGGCGCCGCCGAGCTGACCCACATCAACCTCTACGACCGCACCGTGGAAGGGCTCCAGCTCAGAGATGTGCCCGGAGCGACCGTCCAGTACCACCCCGAAGCCGGCCCCGGTCCGCACGACGCCCTACACCTGTTCGACCGCTTCGTCGGCGAGATCCGAGCCGCCGCCGCATAGCCCATGCCCCGCCGCGACGACATCCACAAGATCCTCCTGATCGGCTCGGGGCCGATCGTCATCGGTCAGGCGGCCGAATTCGACTACTCGGGCACGCAGGCCTGCCGCGTCCTGATGGAGGAGGGCTACGAGGTGGTCCTGGTCAACTCCAACCCGGCGACGATCATGACCGACCCCGAGGTCGCCACTCGCACCTACATCGAGCCACTGCTCCCCGGGCCGGTGGCGCAGGTGATCGAGCGCGAGCGCCCCGACGCGCTGCTGCCCACGCTCGGTGGTCAGACCGCGCTCAATCTGGCCAAGGCGCTGTCCGAGGACGGCACGCTCGAGCGCCACGGGGTCGAGCTGATCGGGGCGAACTACGACGCCATCGATCGCGCCGAGGACCGTGAGCGCTTCCGCGAGACGATGACGAGCGCCGGGCTGCGGGTTCCACGGAGCACGATCGCCCACTCGATCGACGACGCGCACAGAGCCCTCGAGGCGCTGGGACTGCCGTTCATCGTGCGCCCCGCATTCACGCTGGGCGGCAGTGGTGGCGGCGTGGTCAGGACGGAGGCCGAGATCGAGCGGATCGTCCGGCGGGGCCTGGCCGCGTCACCGATCGGCCAGGTTCTGCTCGAGGAGTCGGTCCTGGGGTGGGGGGAATTCGAGCTCGAGGTCATGCGCGACCGGGCCGACAACGTGGTGATCATCTGCTCGATCGAGAACCTCGATCCAATGGGCGTTCACACGGGTGACAGCGTCTGCGTGGCGCCACAGCAGTCGCTGACCGACAAGCAGTATCAGGCCCTGCGCGACCAGGCGATCACGGTGATCCGTGCGGTGGGGGTGGAGACGGGCGGATCGAACGTCCAGTTCGCCGTCAACCCGGCCACCGACGAGATTGTCGTCATCGAGATGAACCCGCGCGTCTCGCGTTCCAGCGCGTTGGCCAGCAAGGCCACCGGGTTCCCGATCGCCAAGATCGCCGCCCGGCTGGCCGTCGGATACGCGCTCCAGGAGATTCCCAACGACATCACGCGCGCCACCCCGGCGAGCTTTGAGCCGGCGATCGACTACTGCGTGGTCAAATGGCCCCGCTTCGCCTTCGAGAAGTTCCCGGGCGCTGAATCCGGCCTAACCACGCACATGAAGTCGGTCGGCGAGGTGATGGCGATCGGACGGACGTTCAAGCAGGCCTTCGCCAAGGCGATGCGCTCACGCGAGCTCGACGTCAAGCCAGGCTCGCCGGACGACGACGGCGCACTGCTCGATGCGGTGGGGCAGCCCGGGCCCGAGCGCTTCGACCACGTCCTCGAGGCGCTGCGCCGCGGCCACTCGATCGACGCCGTTCATCGGCGCACGAGCATCGATCCGTGGTTCCTGCACGAGCTGAACGAGCTGGCACACGACCCCGAGGCGCCGTTCGCGGGCCACCGCACCTTCAAGTCGGTCGACACCTGCGCCGCCGAGTTCCCGGCGCGAACGCCGTATTACTACTCGGGGTGGGAGCGTGACGCAGGCCGCGGTGAGGTCGAGCGCGGCGATCGCCCCAGCGTGGTGATCCTCGGCTCGGGTCCCAACCGCATCGGGCAGGGGATCGAGTTCGACTACTGCTGCGTACACGCCGCCCAGACTGTGCGCGAGTCCGGGCGCGACGCGGTCATGATCAACTGCAACCCCGAGACGGTCTCGACGGACTACGACACCTCCGACCGCCTGTACTTCGAGCCGCTGACGCTCGAGGACGTGATCGGCGTCTGCCAGGTCGAGCAGCCGGACGGCGTGGTGGTCCAGTTCGGTGGCCAGACGCCGCTGAAGCTGGCCGCCGGGCTGGACGCGGCTGGCGTGAAGATCCTCGGCACGGGCATCGACGCCATTGACCTGGCCGAAGACCGCTCGCGCTTCGGGCCTCTGCTCGATCGCCTCGGCTACAAGGCACCGCCCTACGCGGCGGCGCAGTCCGCGGAAGAAGCGCTCCATCTGGCCCCCCAGGTCGGGTTTCCGCTGCTGGTCCGTCCGAGCTACGTCCTCGGGGGCCGAGCGATGGAGATCGTCTACAGCGTGGCAGGACTGAAGGAATACCTCGACCGGGTGGGCGGCGAGGCGGGGCACACGATCTACCTCGACCGCTTCCTGGAGGACTCGATCGAGGTCGATGTCGATGCGCTGTGCGACGGGGGCACCGCCGCCGAAGGCGGTGGTCAGGTGTGGATCGCCGGGATCATGCAGCACGTCGAGGAGGCGGGGATCCACTCGGGCGATTCGGCCTGCGTCCTGCCGCCGCACACGCTGGGTGACGACATGTTGGCCCAGATCCGCGCGCAGACCGAGGGCATCGCCCGGGCGCTCGGAGTGGTCGGCCTGCTCAACGTCCAGTTCGCGATCCACGGCGTTGAGGGTCTGCATGTGATCGAAGCCAACCCGCGGGCCTCGAGGACCGTTCCGTTTGTGTCCAAGGCGATCGGGCTGCCGCTGGCCAAGCTGGCCTGCCG
>CAWCNP010000005.1:0-51927 GCA_963796885.1 uncultured Solirubrobacterales bacterium | reverse complement strand
AGATGTGGTACATCGGCGCGCGGCCGGCCCGGGCCTGCGCCTCGGCGACGTCGGCCACGGTCGACTCCGCCAACACCTCGCGCGCCGCCTCCGCCGCCTGTGCGAATACGCCTGTCGAGCCCCGCCCGAGCGGGCCGTCGAGCAGCTCGACAAGCTCGAGGACGGTGATTTCGCTGGCCGGGCGGGCAAAGCTGTAGCCCCCCTTCACTCCGCGCTGGGAGCGGAGCACCCCGGCCCGTCGCAGGGTCGCGAAGAGCTGCTCAAGGAACTGCATTGGAATATCTCCCCGGCGCGCGAGCTCGGCGATCGGCACCGGGCCCACATCACCCTGGAGATGGAGTTCGGCCAGGGCGCGCAGCGCATAGGGCGACTTCGAGGTGATCGAGATCATCTGGCCCGAGCGATCGTAGCGACCGCCACGGAGATCGCGACCAGATCAAACGGCTCTCCTGGCCGGTCAGATCCAGCCGCGCTCGGTGGCGATCAGCACGGCCTGAGCCCGATCCATGGCGCCGAGCTTGCCGTAGACGTTGTGCAGATGGGTGCGGACGGTGCTGGTCGAAAGGCCGAGCTCGCTGGCGATCTGCTTGTAGACCATCCCCCGGGCCAGGCGGCGCAGCACGTCTATCTCGCGGGCGGACATTGGGCAGGGATCAATCTGGCGAGGCCGGCCGCCCGAGGTCGGGAGCGGCAGGTCGTACATGACCGTGCGCAGCTCGGCCGGGGTGACGCCGACGATCCGGGATACCGCGAGCAGTTCTGAGGGGGACACCGACCCCCCGAAGACGTAGTGGGCAAGCATGTCCGCCAGCCGAACGATCGCGGTCTCACCATCACAGTCCTCGGCGTGGTGGCGCTCGATCACGCTGGCGATCGACTTCGGCAACCCCCACCGGCGAGCCAGGACGCCGCCGACCAGGGCATGATCCACCCCGAGCTCGCGTCGCTCGCGCTGGATGCACTCCTCGGGCGTTCGGGCATCGCCGTGGATCTGGCGCGGATAGCCGGGGTAGGCGTGAACGAGCACGAGCTTGCCGATGTCGTGCAGCAGCGAGGTCACCATCAGGCGATCGCGCGCCTCGTAGCCCAGTTCGCGCGCCAACCGGTCGGCCGCGCGCTGTGTGGCCACGGCGTGGAGCCGAAAACGCTCCGGAATACCCTGCCAGACCGCGGTGCGTTCGAAGAAGTCAAACGTCCGGGCGCGGCTGGCGATCGAATGGACGGTGCTGAGCGAGAGCAGCTCCACGGCCTTGACGGCGCTCTCCACCCGTCCGCGCGAGCGACCGTCGACCTGGTTGGCGAGTCGCAGCACGGCGACGGCGAGCGCGACGTCCGCCTCGACCGCGGCGACGACGTCGGCCGTGGGCGGGTCTCCGGCCTCGAACAGACGCATCACGCGGTTTCGCGACTCGACCAGCACGGGGAACGCTTCGAGGGCCTCGAACGCGGCGGTCAGACGGCGGCCGTGACCCTCGTTGTGATGGCGTTCGCGAGACGCATATGGGTCCGTGGGGGTTGTCTTCACGCTCGCCAGAGACGCCACCGTCGGCTCACGGTTCCTTGTTGGCAGATCGGGCACTCCGAGGGCTCCATGCACGAGCCCGTTATCGGCATATGTTCTACCCCTATTTAGTTCCTAGGCGGACGCTCGTGCAAGCGTCCGGTCGATCCGGGCCAGCGTTTCGTCCCGGCCGAGAAGCGCGACGCTTTCGAAAATCCCTGGAGACACGGTGGTTCCGGCGATGGCGACCCGCACCGGCTGGAATACCCGCCCCGGCTTGGTCCCCTGCCGCTCCACCACCTGACGAAGCGCCGCCTCGACGTTCTCGACGGTGAACGGATCGGCGCCGGCAAGCGCATCCCGAGCCTCCCGCAGTACCTCCACCCCGCCGTCCTTGCCGATGATCTTGGCGAACGCGGCCGGATCGTCAGCCGCGCCATCGAACAGAAAACTCACCAGCGGCCAGAACTCCTTGAGCGTCTGGATCTTCTCGGCTGAGATGTCCACCGCCCCGCGGAGCCCGGTGCGGCCGGTGAACGCCTCGAGCCGGCGCTCGAGGTCGTCGAGCTCGAGTTCTCGGATCCACAGCCCGTTGATGTGGCGCAGCTTGCGTTCGTCGAACACGGCGGGATTCTTCGAGACCCGCTCCAGCCGGAACCGCTCCGCCAGCTCGTCGAGCGTGAAATGCTCCTCGTCGGAGGCGAAGCCCGCCCCGAGGAGCGCGATGTAGTTGTCGACCGCCTCGGGCAGATAGCCGGCGTCGCGCAGCTCCTGCACCGATGCCGCACCGTGACGCTTGGACAGCTTCTTGCCGTCGGGCCCGAGCAGAAGCGGGAGGTGCGCATAGCGTGGCGGCGTCTCGCCCAGAGCCTCGACGACGAGAAGCTGCTTGGGGGTGTTGGACAGGTGGTCGGCGCCACGGACGACGTGGGTGATGCCGGCATCGAGGTCGTCGATGGCGACGGCGAAGTTGTAGACCGGCGACCCGTCGGCACGTGCGATCACCGGCTCATCGAGGGCCGAGTTGGGAAAGCTCGTGCGGCCGATGATGATGTCGTCGACCACGGTCTCCCCGCTGTCGGGCACCCTCAGACGGACGGCGCCCGCGTCAGACGGCTGCCCGCGAAAGCCGCGGTCGGCTCCGTGCTGCGTCTTGAACGCCCTGACGTCGTCGGTCGTCGCCGCGGTGCGATAGGCATGTCCGCTGGTCAGCAGCTGGTCGAGGACCTCGCGATGGCGCTCGACGCGCTCCGACTGGAAGACGGGCTCCCCATCCCAATCGAGGTTGAGCCAACGGAGCGCGTCGAAGATCTGTTCGACGTTCTCCGGGGTCGATCGCTCCCGGTCGGTATCTTCGATCCGCAACAGGAACGTTCCATGCTGCCCCCGCGCGAGCAGCCAGTTGTACAGCGCGGTGCGGGCGCCGCCTATGTGGAGGGCCCCTGTGGGGGATGGAGCGAAACGAACACGCATGAAAGACCTCATCCCATGCTAATCGGCGCCCACGTGTCGCAGTCGGGAGGCCTGGTCAAGGCGATCGAGCGCGGCACCGAGCGCGACTGCCAGGCCATCCAGATCTTCAACCAGTCACCGCGCATGTGGCGGCCGACGGCCTACACCGACGACGACTTCGCCGAATTTCGTGCGGCCATGCGGGGCAGCGGGATCAAGGCGGTCCTGATCCACGCCGTATATCTGCTCAACTGCGCCTCCGAGGATCGCGAGATCCGGCAGAAGTCGCGAGCATCGCTGATTCAGTCGCTGCGGGTCGGCGACGGCATCGGCGCCCACGGCGTCGTGCTACATCCGGGATCGGCCAAGACGGGAAACGTGAAGCAGGCGATCAGGCGTGCCGGGAAGGTCATCAAGGAGGCGCTCGGCGAGTCGGACCGCTGCCCGCTTCACCTCGAGGACACGGCCGGGGCCGGCGGGACGCTGGGACGCTCATTCGAGGAACTGGAAGAGCTCTTGCGGGCCGCCGACGGTGGGGCCCGGCTGGGGATCTGTCTGGACTCGTGTCACCTGCTCGCATCTGGGTACGACGTTCGCTCGCCCGCGGCAATCCGTCAGACGCTCGATGAGTTCGATCGCGCCGTCGGGATGGACCGTCTGCGATCGCTGCACTGCAACGACTCGCAAACGGCGCTGGGGTCGAACCGCGACCGCCACGCGATCCTCGGCCAGGGCGAGTTCGGAGAACGGGGCATTGCCGCATTCCTGTCCGAACCACGCTTCGACCGGTTGCCGTGCGTACTGGAGACGGGGACGGACCGGGGCGCCCCCGATGCCGACGACGTCGGGCTGGCCTTCAAGCTGCGCAAGCGGGGCAAGGCATCGCGGGCACGTGCCCGCCGCCGGACCAGCTGACCAGTTAGGTTGCACGGCATGAACACAGAAACCGCGGACGCCCTGGTGGTTTTCGGGATCACGGGCGATCTGGCCAAGCAAATGACCTTTCGCTCGCTCTACCGCCTCGATCGGCGAGGGCTCCTCGACTGTCCGGTGATCGGCGTGGCCGGACAGGACTGGTCGCTCGAGCACCTGTGCGATCACGCGCGTGAGTCGATCGAGGCGACCGGTGAGTCGATCGACGAGGACGTGTTCACTCGTTTCTCCCAGCGCCTGCGCTACGTGAGCGGAGATCTTGGCGACGCGAAGACCTACGAGCGCGTCGCCGGGGCGCTCCAGGACTTCGAGAACCCCACGTTCTACCTGGAGATCCCGCCGTCACTGTTCGCCACCGTGGTCCAGGGGTTGGCCGGCGCCAATCTGACCAGCAACGGACAGCGCGTGGTCGTTGAGAAGCCGTTCGGTCACGACCTCGCGTCCGCACGCGCCCTGGCCGCCAGCCTTCACCGCTATCTCGACGAGTCGCAGATCTACCGCATCGATCACTTCCTCGGCAAGATGGGACTGGAGGAGATCCTCTACCTGCGGTTCGCCAACACCATGCTCGAACCGGTGTGGAACCGCAACTTCATCGCCTGCGTGCAGATCACCATGGCCGAGACGTTCGGGGTCGAAGACCGCGGACACTTCTACGACCCAGTCGGGGCGCTGCGCGACGTCGTCGTCAACCATCTCATGCAGGTGCTGGCCATGGCGGCCATGGAACCACCGTCCGGACGCGATCCCGAGACCCTGAAGGACTTCAAGATCGCCGTGTTCCGGGCCATGCCGGCCGCTGACCCGAAGCGCTACATTCGCGGGCAATACAAGGGCTACACCGAGATCGACGGCGTCGCCGCCGGCTCGACCACCGAGTCCTACGCGGCCCTTCGCCTGGAGATCGACAACTGGCGCTGGGCGGGCGTGCCGTTCTTCATCCGCACCGGCAAGCGGCTCCCCGAGCGACAGACCGAACTTCGGCTGCTGTTCAAGCACCCTCCCAAGGTGCACTTCCTCGACCTTGGCAAGCGGCGCCCCCAGCCCAACCAGCTCGTGTTCAGGGTCGATCCCCATACGGGCATCCGGCTGATCCTCGATGCTCAGCGTGCCGATGCCCCGGGAGCCGCGGCGATCACGCTGGACATGGAGTTCGATCGCGAGGGTGGTGAGGGGGCCACGCCGTACGAGGTCCTGCTTCGGGCGGCGCTGGTCGGCGACAGCACCCATTTCACCCGTCAGGATGGGGTCGAGCAGACCTGGCGGATCATGCAACCGCTGCTCGATAATCCGGGCGAGGTTCATCCCTACGCCCAGGGGTCGTGGGGCCCGAGCGAGGGCGACAAGCTGGTCGCCCACTACGGCGGCTGGCACGGACCCTGGGTTCCAACTGAGGCCGGGTAGCTCGAAGGCGGCGCGGGGCCCACACCTACGCCGACGCGGCTATGGCCTCGGGGGCGCGGGTGAGGATCGCCTCGCCGAGCAACGAATCGAGCTCAGCCCACAGGGACGCCGTACGGGCGACGCGGAACTCCGGCCCGAGGCGCAGCCGGCGCCGGCCGGAGGTCAGGCTGAGCTCGATGACCACGTCGGACTCGCCCGGGAAGCCTGCCAGCAGCTCCTTGAGCTCGCCCAGCAAGGTCGCGGGGAGCGCCGTGGCGTCGAGGCGCAGGCGCAGCGGATCGGGGGCGCGCAGCGCCTTGGCCTCCTTATCGATCGCGGCCTTGACCTCGCCCTCGGTGGGCTGGAAGCCCTCGATCTGCTGGGCCACGACGCACGTCTTGTCGCGGTCCTTGTGGTCGACGCGGCCGCGGACCACGACGATCGAGTCCGTGGCCAGCGCGTCGCCGCAGGCCTCTAGCGCCTTGCCGAATACGAGCACTTCGATCGAGGAGTCGAGATCGTCGAGCGTGGCGAACATCATCGGGTCGCCCTTCTTGGTGCGGATCCGCTTGGCGGCGGTGATCATGCCGCCGACGGTCACCCAGTCGCCGTCGCGGTGCGCCGCGAGGTCGCCCAGCGGGCAGTCGACCTTGGCCCGCAGCGCCGCGCCGACCTCCTTGAGCGGATGGGCCGAGATGAACAGGCCGATGGCCTCCTTCTCGGCCGCCAGCAGCTCGGCGCGGTCGAATTCCGCGGGGGGTATCGGGGCGTGGCTCGGAGTGGCGAACGCGGCTGCCGCCTTCGCCGCCCCGTCCAGCGGAGGACCGAGGTCGAAGATCGAGCCCTGCCCGATGAGCGCATCCTGTTGAGCCTTCTGCCCCGCGCCCTGGGCCTGTTCGAGCACGGCGAGCATCCCTTTCCGCGAGGCGCCGGTGGATCCGAAGGCGCCGCACTTGATCAGCCCCTCGATCGCCTTCTTGTTGACCGCGCGACCATCGACCCTGGCGCAGAAGTCCCACAGGTCGGTGAACGGCCCACCCTCGTCGCGCGCTCGCTTGATCGCCTCGACGGCGGCGAATCCGACGCCCTTGACGGCGTCGAGACCGAAGCGAATGTTGCCGTCTACGACCACGAACTCGTGGTCTGAGAGGTTGACGTCCGGGGGCAGGATCTGGATTCCCATCTGCTCCGCCTGCGCGACGAAGAACGGCACCTTGTCCTTGGTGTCCATCACCGAGGAGATCAGCGCCGCCATGTATTCCGCCGGGTAGTTCGCCTTCAGCCACGCGGTGCGGTAGGCGATCAGCGCGTAGCAGGCGGAGTGCGACTTGTTGAACGAGTAGTCGGCCGAGCGCTCGTTGGTCGTCCACAGCTGCTCGATCACCCGCTCGTCGGTGCCCGAGGCGCGACAGCCCTCGAAGAACTCCGGCTTGAGCTTGGCCATCGCCTCGCGGTTCTTTTTGCCGATCGCCTTGCGAAGGTCGTCGGCCTTGGCACCGCTGAAGCCCGCGATCTCCTTGGCGATCTGCATGGCCTGCTCCTGGTAGACGATCACGCCGTTGGTCGACTCCAGGATCGGCCGCAGCCGCTCGTCGGCATACGTGACCGTCTCGGGGTTGTGCTTGCCACGCGTGTACGTGGGGATGTTCTCCATCGGCCCCGGTCGATACAGAGCGTTGAGCGCGACCAGGTGCTCGAACTCGGACGGCTTGACACGCTTGAGCGTCTCGCGCATGCCCTCCGACTCGAACTGGAACACCCCGATCGAGTCGCCGCGGGTCATCATCTCGTAGGTCTTGGCGTCGTCGAGCGGCAGCGTGGTCATGTCCGGCCGCCCGCCGCTGGAACGCTCGATGATGTCGAGCGCATCTTCGATCACATCGAGGTTACGCAGCCCGAGGAAGTCCATCTTCAACAGACCGATCTGCTCGATCGGCTTCATCGTGAACTGGGTGACGGCACGGAACACCTTCTCGCCGTTTTCGTCAGTGCCGGCATCGGCGATCTGGAGCGGCACGATGTCGGTCAATGGTCGGTCGGCGATCACCACCGCGGCCGCGTGGATCGAGGAGTTGCGGACGATTCCCTCGAGTCCCTGCGCCACGTCCACGATCTGTTTGGCCACGGGGTCGCGGTCAATCTCGCCGCGCAGAGGCTCCCCCAGCTTCAAGCAGTCCTCGAAGCTCGGCGGCCGGCCCATGACCGGGTCCGGGATCAGCTTGGCCAGTCTGTCGCCGGCGCCGTAGTCGTGGCCCAGGACGCGCGCCGCGTCGCGGGTCGCCGCGCGGGGGAACATCTTGCCGAAGGTGACGATCTGGGCCACCGAGCCGCGGCCGTACTTCTCAGTCACGTAGCGGATCACGCGCTCGCGGCCCCGCACCGAGAAGTCGATGTCGATGTCCGGCATCGATACCCGCTCGGGGTTCAGGAACCGCTCGAACAGCAGGTCGTACCGGAGCGGATCGACGTCGGTGATCTCCAGGCAGTAGGCGACGATCGAACCCGCCGCCGAGCCGCGCCCCGGACCGACGGCGATGCCCGCGTCCTTGGCGTACTTGACGAAGTCCCAGACGATCAGGAAGTAGCCGCTGAACCCCATCCGCTCGATCACGTCGAGCTCGTAGTGGGCCTGCTCCCTCGCCTCCGCCGGCACCGGGTCTCCGTAGCGGTGGCGCAGACCCTCCTCGACCAGCGTTCGCAGGTACTCGCCCTCCGTCGCCCCATCCGGTGTGGGATAGCGGGGGATCAGCTGCCGGTCGAGCTCGAGCTCGACGTCGCAGCGCTCGGCGATCTCGAGCGTCGAAGCCAATGCCTCCGGCCACTCCGAGAAGGCGGAGGACATCTCGTCGTTGGAGCGCAGGTAGAACTCGTTGGTCTCGAAGCTGATCTTGGGCTGGCTGAGCGTCGACTTCGTCTGCACGCAGAGGAGAGCCGCGTGATGGTGGTAGTCCTCGCGCCGGAGGTAGTGGACGTCCCCGGTGCCCACCAGCGGCCGACCCACCTCGCGGGCGATCCGCACGATGCCCTCGTTGGCCTGCTCCTGGGCCGTGAGGCCGTTCTTCTGGACCTCGAAGTAGACGTTGTCGTGCCCGAAGGCTCCTAGCAGCTGATCGGCGTGGGCCCGAGCGGCGTCGGCGCGGCCCTCGAGCAGGTGCTGGCAGAAGCGCGACTGGAGGCAGCCGGTGAGCGCGATGACACCCTCGGCGTGACCCGCGATCTGGCCGAGATCGACCGACGGCTTGCCGCGCTGGTAGCCCTCGAGGAAGCCCGCGGAGGACAGCTTGACCAGGTTTCGGTAGCCGGCCGGGGTGGCGGCCAGCAGCGTTAGATGGAAGCGGTCGAGCTTGCCAGGAGCCCGCCGGGCATGGTCGTCGACCACGTAGACCTCGCAACCGAGGATCGGCTTGATCCCGTGCCTGCGGCAGGCGGTGAACAGCTCGACAGCACCGTTCATCACGCCGTGATCGGTGAGCCCAAGAGCTGGTTGATCGAACGCCGCGGCCCGCTCGGCCAGGTGATTGATCTTGCACGCCCCATCGAGCAGGGAGTACTCGGAGTGGACGTGGAGATGCGCGCAGGACGGACTCATCTGGCAGATCCGAGCATAGGCATGAGCGCGGACATTTTCCGCCCCGGGGTGCCGGCGCCCGACAATTGAGCCGCTCTGTGCGGGCAGCGGTCAGCCCGGGCGAAACTCAGAGCCTCACCGGCCGGCTGGTGGCCAGCGCGCGTCCGGTGTCGTCCAGCGCCGTCGCGGCGGCATAGCCACCGGTGGCGTCGACGTCGACGGCGGTCTCGAAGGAGCGCGCCTTGATCTGGCCGAGCGGACGCAGCCTCCCCGAACGCCGTCCGGTGCTCACCCGCCACGCGGCGACGCCGGTCGCACCGTTCCAGCTGGCGTACAGCCTGCTGCGGCGCCCGCCGGCAGCTCGGCTCGCCGCCAGCGCCGGCGCCTGCGCGGGAACTCCCATCCATGGTTGCTGGTATGCGCGGTAGGAGGCGTATCCCGGCGGCAGATGGGCTTGGTCGAGGACGGCTCCGTCAGACGCGATGCGGCTGAACACCGGAAGGTCGCCCCAGCCGACCACCAGATTCCCGTCGGGTAGCGTCTGCATATTGCCAAAGCCGTAGGTGAGCACTGGCGGGTGATGGAGGTAGGAGCGGGACATCCGCACGGTCCTGCGTGCTTCGTCGACCTCGAGTACGAGCCCGCGCGATTGCGAGTGGGTCTTGCGCGCGGGCTGCGGCCCGTCGAAGAATGCCGCACCATCGTCGAACACGGTGACCGTCCGATCGCCCAGCCAGCGGCCGTCGTGCTGCCAGGCGAACTGGCTGTGGGACCCCATGGCAAAGTCGCTGCGCTTCCCCCCAGGCGCCAGATGATCCGACCGGTATTTCGTTCGAGCTTGTACAGAGCCCAGGTGTGGCGACCTGAGACGAGGAGATTGCCGTCCGGGGTCACGTCGATCGAGTTGGCGTGCATGAAGTCGTACAGGCCGCCGGGGCGCATGTACGACTCCGAGACCGACACGTGCTCGAGGCTTCGCCATTCGAGGAGCACACGCCCCGTCCCCACGTCGATCTCCTGAACGACCGACTCGGCCACCTGGCCGTCCTTCGAACCACCGACCGACGACAGATCGGCGGAGACATACGAAGGCGAGCAGGTGATGAGCGCGGTGCCCTCCGGGGTGAGCAGGAACTCGTGTGGATCGACCGTATGCCCGTTCCCCGCCCGCACCCGGCCGATCTCCCGGTAGGAGGCGTCGACGATGACTCCCTCGCCCTGACCCAGGGTTGCCCCCTCCCACCATGTCAGTACCGGCTTGCCGCGGTACCGCTGCGCCCTGAAGTTCATGGTGAACCGATTCGACGGCGCCGGCCTGAACCACACGAGCCTTCCGAACTCGCCCACGATGAGGGGGCCGGTCTGCACCCCGCCGGCTCGGCCGGGCGCGAGGAACCGGTACGCGGCGGCTGAGTTCGGAATCGCCTCGTGACCGCGGCTGACGGTCACACGAGGAGGACGGAGGTCCGGTCGCGAGCGAAACGAGAGGATCGGACCGGCGCCACCGGCTGTCGCCGTGGCCGCCAGGTCCCACGTACGCTCACGCGGCCCGGCAACCGCTCCCGGGGCGTTTGCGCCAACCGGGACGAGACCAGCGGCGGCGACACCAGCTGCCCTGAGGAACTGGCTCCGGGTGAGCCAACGAGGGTCGGTGGGTTCATCCTCTGCGCCCCCTCGGTGCCGCTGTCGCTCCGTGCACACGCGGGCACGGTACCAGGCCGCCTTCAGCCGCTCTGCGCGCGCCGGAG
The DNA here is from genome assembly GCA_963796885.1 of uncultured Solirubrobacterales bacterium. Classification (GTDB taxonomy): domain Bacteria; phylum Actinomycetota; class Thermoleophilia; order Solirubrobacterales; family Solirubrobacteraceae; genus Palsa-465. The sequence goes on along the minus strand of CAWCNP010000005.1, from coordinate 41,342 downwards.
CCATGCCTGCACGAGCTCCAGCGGGCGCTGCTGGCCGTGAATGCTCACCTCGGAGCCGGCCGGGCCCGCGCCGTCCAGGACTCCCAGTAGCCCCTCGGGCGGGCAGATGATCGTCGTGGCCACCGCGACGAGCGGCGCGACGGTCACCGACACGGGGCTGCCGTCGCGGATGTGCATGTACGGCCCGGCGTCGTAGGCCAGTGTGAACCTTTCCCCGGCCGTCCAGCGCGGGCGAATCATGGCCGCGGCCAGGGCGAAGGCCAGCTGCGGCTCGAGCGAGATGTCCGGTAGACCGACGGGTGTCCGCAGGACCTGACGCAGAGCGGCAAACCTCTCGCGTCGGCCCCGGAGTCGGGTGAATCCGGCGCGCCATCGGCGCCGAACCGGTCCCAGCGCGAGCAGGCTCGCGGCATCGCGCGCCTCCTCATCCGAGGCCACGAGAAGCGCGGCCAGCAGCGCGGGGGCTGCGTCGGGATCACGGCGGGCGACGGTCCGCAGCGCGGGCGCCAACCAGCCGGCCCCCCGCAGAGTGGGCTGGCCCAAGGTCGGGGCGGGCTCGGACGCCGGCGCCGATTCGCGCAGCCGCGTCAGTGCCTCCGCCAGCCGCTCGGCCTCGACCGGGCCCGCCGAGATCCGGGGCTCAGGGGGTGAAACGGGAGGCGCCGCGGCCGAGACGGACGGGGTCGGTGCCTCCTCCGGCGCGGGCGCGCTCGGCTCCCGCGCAGTCACGTCGGGTTGCGGCTCTGGCTCCGCGGCTTCCGCCCGGGCCTGGGCGATCTCGGTCCGCAGCTGTTCGATCACCCCAAGGATCTGCGCCGAGCGCGTCGAGCGTTCGCTCAGCCTGCGCTCGAGCTGGGCCGCTCGGGTCTCCGCCCTCGCCCGTTCTGCCACCGCCTGCGTTATCTGCCCATGCAATCCGGTCAGCTCCGCCCGCAGCTCATCGAGCGTCGCGTTCAATCTGGGATCGGATGCCGGGAGAGTGGGCGGGCGTCGACGGCTCGCGATGAGCTCGCGCTCGCGATCGAGTTGGCGTCGATCGACGGCGTTGCGCGGCGCGATCACCGCAGCCGCCGCCACCGGTTCGAGTCCGTGCACCAGTCCGAGCTCGGCACGCAGCGACTTGGCGAACGGCCGCGTGGTGCGTGCCTGGCCCAGCGCGGCGAGCCGCTCCTCGGCGTGCCGGCGGGCGACCTCCGCGGCCCGCGCGACCTGATGCGCCTCGTCGGCGGCTCTCTGCAGGCGCGTCACCTCCTCCTCGAGTTCCTGTATCCGCAGGGCACGATCACCGGCATCGCTGCTGGGCGGTGGCGGGACTCCGCTCACAGCCAGTCGCTCCTCGAGCTCGAGCCTGAGCGCTCGCTCGGCATGCTCGCGCTGCTCGGCGGCGCGCCGCGCGTGGTCGCGTGTCCGCGCCAGCTCCGTCTGCTGTTCGAGCTCACGCTCGAGCTCGGCCGCGCGATCGGCCAACCGCTGCGCGTCGGCCTTGGCCTCGGCCACGCGGTGGGTTGCGCTCTCGGCGGCCAGCTCGGCGGCGCGAATCCGGCGCTGCGCCAGCGTCTCATCGTCGGGTGGCGACGGCTCATCGGCCACGGGCACCGGCAATGGCACGACGACCGAGCCGAGCTGCAACCAGGCACGCGCGCCGGACCGCCTGACCAGGGCGGCCGGGACGGAGAAGCTCATCTGCCACATTCCGGGCGCCGCGCCGGTCAGGCCCGGCGGCTCGGGCATGGCGGGAAACCGCTGGCGAGTCGTCCCCGCCTCGATCACCAACACCGGCTGGCCGCTGATCGTCGGCCGGCGCCTGCGCCACCGCCCCCCGACGCGAACGGTGAGGCTGTCAGCGCCCTGGCCGAGCCATTCGACGGCTTCGATGCCCAGCACGGATGGCAGGCCAGGCGGTTCGTTCATGCCGCGACGGTAGGCGGCGGCGCGGACGGATCTGGGCTACTCGGGCGAGCTCGAGTCCGCCGTCGCCAGCAACCTCCGCAGCTCCCTGGCGTGAGCGAGCAGCTCCTCTGCCTGCTCGAGGCCGTCCGCGGCCACGGCGTTGGCTCTCACGCGCCCCAGCTCGTTGGCCAACCGCTCGAGCTCGCGCCGCAGCGTGGCAGTCTCACGCAGCGCCGCCCGCTGGTCGGCCGCGCGAGCCTCGAGCTCGTTGCGCAAGCGCGCCACCTCGGCCCGCAGCGCGGCGGTTTCGCCTCCCCCCTCGGGCGGCAGGAACGACTCTGCCGGCAGCGCGATCGTGGCATCGCCCAGCCGCAACGAGGTCTGACCCTTAAGGTGGTCTCCGAGCCACGACGGCAGGTCGAAGCTCCCCGACCACGAGTCGTGCCGCTTCAGCCGCTTGGGCTTGCCCTCCTGCGGAATCACCGGGAACCGGTGGCGCCGTCCCTCGTTCTCCACCACCAGCATCGCCTCGTCGACGTGCGGGCGCTTGCGACCCTCCCAGCGTCCCTCGATCCGGACCACGAGCCGGTCCTCCCCCAGCGGGGAACTCGAGACGGAATCGACCTGAAGCGGATGCTCAGCTCCGGGGTCTTTCATGTCGCCGGGAACGCTAATGGCCGTCGACTAGTCGCCGTCGCGGTGTCGAAGCCGCCAGGCCATACGGGACTGCAGCGACCACAACTCGACAAAGCCGGGCGCAGCATCCTGCGAGAAGAGGCCGCCCGATTCACTGAAGGTGGCGAGCTGCGCGTCGTAGACGGCGTTCGGCGAGGCGCGGGTGACCACTCGAGCCGAACCCTTGTAGAGCTTGATCGTGACCGAGCCTGTCACCTGCTCGTTGGCCGCGTTGATGAACGCGTCCAGATCGCTGCGCAGCGGTTCCCACCACAGCCCTGCGTAGACCAGATAGCTCCATTTCTGGTCGAGCATGGGCTTGAACTGGTTCTGGTGGATCGTGCCAACCAGCGCCTCCAGCTCCCGATGCGCCAGCAGGAGGATCGTCGCCGCCGGCACCTCGTAGATGTCGCGTACCTTCAGCCCGATGATCCGGTCCTCGATCTGGTCGACGATTCCAACGCCGTGGCGTGCGCCGATCTCACCCGCACGCTCGATCAGGTCGACCAGCCCGAGACGCTCGCCGTTGAGGCCCACCGGCGCTCCGCGTTCAAACTCGATGGTCACCACCTCGGCCGCGTCGGGCGCCTCCTCGGGGCGGGTGACGAGTTGAAACACGTCGTCGTGGGGGGCCTGCGAGAGGTCCTCGATCCAGCGGCCCTCGCTCGAACGGCCCCAGAGGTTGTCGTCGATCGAGTACGGCGACACCTCGCTGCCGCCCTTGACAGGGATCCCGTGCTCGCGTGCGTAGGCGATCTCCTCCTCGCGCCCCATCCGCCAGGAGCGCACGGGGGCGATCACCTTCAGCTCCGGGGCAAGCGCGGCGATCGTCGACTCGATCCGCACCTGGTCGTTGCCCTTGCCGGTGCAGCCGTGGGCGATCGTGTCGCAACCCGCCTTCCGCGCGTGCTCGACGGCCAGCTTGGCGATCAGCGGCCGGCCGAGCGCCGTGAACAGCGGGTACGCCAGACCGTAGATGGCATTGGCCCTGATCGCGGGCAGCACGTACTCGTGGGCGAATTCCTCGCGCGCATCGACAACGTGCGAAGCGAGCGCGCCGAGATGGCGCGCCTTGCCCCGGATGACCTCATAGTCCTCCCCCGGCTGGCCGAGGTTGACGGTCAGAGCGACCACCTCGGCGCCGTACTGATCCTGGATCCACTTCAGCATCACGCTCGTGTCGAGGCCGCCGCTATAGAGGAGGAGGACGCGATGGACGTGTTCGGGATCGGCTTCGTAGGAGGCTGTCTGGCGGGCGATTGGTTCGAACACGGTGCTGAAGCGTATTGGGATTAGTTCTCGTCGAGCCGCCGACTGACGTCCCACCACAGGGCCTCGTAGGCGAGCGCGGCGCGGGAGCCGGGCGCGAACGCCGCCACCACATCTCGCTCCACTCCCATCCGTTCGACCTCGTCGGCGGCGGGGATGCCGGCGCCCAGCATCGTCACTCCGTGCGACGAGCGCAGCTGCGCCATGACCTCGCGGTGCAGCTCCTTGCGGACCTCCAGCATCGAGAAGAACGCGAGGATCTGGGGCCCGCCCTTGACCATCTCGGAGAGCTGCTCGAAGGTGCGCGAGGACAGCGTGGCGGGAATGATGGGGACAAGGAGCGCGTCGGCGGTCTCGAACACGCTCTCGGACACCAGCGAGATGCTGGGAGGGCAGTCGAGGATCACGTAGTCGTACTCGTCCCGGAGCGGTTCGAGCACGCGCTTCAGGCGCGTCGTTGGGCGCTTGAAGCGATTGAGCACCAGGTCCAGGTGGCGGTAGGAGAAATCCGAAGGGAGCAGATCGAGTCCGGGGTGATCGGTCCCCTTGATCAGCCGGGTCACGTCCGTGCGCAGCCGCACCAGACGGCGCCCGCCGCCGCGGACCTTCGGCCTGACCCGGAACAGATAGGTGGCCGCGCCCTGCGGATCCAGATCCCAGACCAGGGTGGGAAAGCCGTCTCGGGCGGCGAGGTAGGCGAGGTTCACCGCCGCCGAGGTCTTGCCCACGCCTCCCTTGATGTTGTAGGTGGCGAGCACCTTGCTCACCCGAATGTCTCCTTCACGAGGTGCCGCTGCGGTTTGCCGGCGAACTCCTTGAACCTGCCGGCGAACTCGGCGCGCGCGGCGCGCGCGTCCTCGCCGAGCCGCGTCACCAGCACGCCGGTGGCCATGAGCGCGGCCGCGCCGTCGGGGAGCGCGGCGACGTCATCCCGCAGCGCGACCAGCATCGCCACCTGCACCTCGCGGTCCTGGTGGCGTCCGAGCACGTCCTGCAGTGCCTTGAGCGTCCTGATCATCGGTTTGACCACGTCGGCCGGGTATAGAGGGGCCCCGAACAGCTCGAGCAGGTAGCGGAGCTCCTTCCCTTTCTTGCGCAGCTCGTGGTAGTCGGTGGGTGGACTGGAGTCGTCAATCGCCCGACCCATCTTCACCATTCGCCGGTAGACCTTGACGATCCGCTCGGCCGCCACCGCGCCGATCGGCCGACCGGCGTCGGGGCGATCCCGCTGCGACATGATCGGCAGGCGGTCGAGCAATGACGACCAGCCGGACAGGGTCGCGGTCGCGCGGTCGGAGCGCAGCGCCTGGGCCATCTCGGCTCGGGCCCTCCTGCGCCTGACGCCCAGGACCTCGAGGAGCGGGTCGAGGTCGGCGTGCATGGTCGGTGGGACCATCGCGCGGTACTCGTCGAACTCGAGCACGTAGACGTCAAGGTCGCGCGAGTCTCCGGTGATCTGCTGGAGCCAGCGAAACTCGGTGCGGAAGTGCGTCAGATCCTGGGGCGGGAACACGCCCTTGAGCTCGCGCTGGACGGATCGCGTCCGGCGCACGGCGACTCGGAAATCGTGGAGGAACTCGCTGTCGAGGTCAGCGATCGTGCCCTCGATGTTGGCCTCGATCACCTCGAGCAGTCGCTTCAGCACAGCGGACGCGGCCTCATCGGCGCGCTGGGCGGGCTCGAGGGGCACGTCGATCTTCGCCGACACTCCGCCCGGATCCGTCCCGGTGGCCCGGACCGCCTCGTCGACGAGCGTCTGGTCGGCCGGCCGGAAGCCGAGCTCGAGCTCGAGCATGCGGATGACCGTGTCGAGCTCGTCCTCGTAGCCGCGCACCGGGGTCAGCCTCGCGCGGCGGCGTAGCGTCCTGTGCCGCGACCCGGAGGCGAGCACCGCCGGTTCCTCGAGCGTCACGCGCACGACGGTCTTCTGAGCGTCGTCGAGGACGCTGAGCGCCGCCACCCGGGCACGGACGTGGACAAGGGGCAGGAGCGCCCGGAGGTCGATGATCGGGAGCAGCGCGTCGCGCAGGCCACCCGCATCCAGGTCACGGGCAAGCAGCGGCCCGGTCGGTGGCGCCATCCGGCTCGCCGCCACCACCCGGCCGTCGTCGCGGTCGACCAGCGACAGCTGGCCCGTCTCGTGGACACAGACCAGCGCCCGCTCGTGGAGAAGCCCGTCGAAGGTGTCATAGAACGTGCGATTGACCTCGCCGGACCCCCGCTCGGCGATCTCCAGATGGCCGGCCAGCGCCTGGGCGGCGCGCGCCAGGGTCATCCCGTCCGGCGGTAACAGGTCGGTCATGGCGCCAACGCTGCAAGCCGCCGCAAGGCCTCGTCGATCTCGCCCTCGGTGACCACCAGCGGCGGTTCGAGACGAATCGTGGCCGGTCCGGTGGCGTTCACAACCAGCTGCTGCTCCAGCAACGCGCGGCGCACGAGCTCGGGCGCGTCGATTCCGCTTGCCACGTCGATGGCCAGCATCAGTCCCCGGCCGCGTACCGCGTCGACATACGGGAGCTCGGCCAGGCCCGTCTCCAGGCGCCCGCCGAGAACCTGGACGCTGTGCAACAGCTCGGGCTTCGAGCAGATGTCGAGCGCGACCAGGGCGGCCGCGCAGACGAGTGGGCCGCCGGCGAAGGTCGAGCCGTGATCGCCGGTCTGGAGCACGTCGGCCAGGCGCGGGCCGGTGACCAGCGCCCCGATCGGCAGGCCCCCACCGAGTGCCTTGGCCGTGGTCAGCGCATCCGGCACGACGCCGGTCTGCTCATAGGCCCACAACGTCCCGGTGCGCCCCATGCCGGTCTGGATCTCGTCGAACACGAGTGTGGCCCCGGTCCGGTCACATGCCTCGCGGGCGGCCAGGAGCAACTCCTCGGAGATGATATTGATCCCCGTCTCTCCCTGGATCGGCTCGAGCAGTACCCCGGCGGTCTCGTCGTCCACCGCGCGCGCCACGGCCTCCGGATCCTTCGGCACGACCACGAAGCCGGGCACCAGTGGCGCGAACGGTGCCTGCTTGGACTCCTGGGGCGTGGCTGACAGCGCGCCGTAGGTGCGACCGTGGAACGCGCCCTCGAGGACGATCACCTTGCCGCCGGTGCGGGCCCGGCGCATCAGCTTGATCGCCGCCTCGTTGGCCTCAGCGCCGGAGTTACAGAGGAAGACCTTGCCGCCCAGCGAACTTCCGGCGAGGGCCGCCGCCAGTCGCATGCCGGGCTCGGTGTAGTACAGGTTCGTCGCGTGGGTCAGGCGGCCCACCTGGTCGCGCACCGCCTCGACCACGCGGGGGTGACAGTGGCCGACGTTGAGCACCGAGATGCCGGCGAGGAAGTCCAGGTACTCGTTGCCGGCATCGTCCCACAGGCGGCAGCCCGAACCCCGCACGAACTCGACCGGGTTGCGCGCGTAGGTGGCCATCACGTGGTCGCGTTCGAGCGCCTGAAGCTCGGTCACGCTCATGAGGCCGGTCCGATCTTGGTTCCCTGCCCGGCATCGGTGAACAGCTCGAGCAGGAGCGAGTGCGGTACGCGTCCATCGACGATGTGGGCGAACGACACGCCACCGTGAATCGCGTCGAGGCAGGCGGCGAGCTTCGGCCGCATCCCCCCGGCGATGGTCGGCATCAGCTCGGTGACCTCGTCAACGGTGGCCTGGGAGATAACACTCGCGGGGTCCTCGGGGTCGCTCAGCCAGCCGGGGACGTCGGTCAGGAACATCACCTTGTAGGCGCACAGCGCCCGCGCAACGGCGCCCGCGGCCTCGTCAGCGTTGATGTTGTAGGAGTTGCCCTCGCGATCGGCGCCGACGCTGGCCACGACCGGGATGTAGTCCTGGGCGATGTGGTTGAGCAGATCGACGTCGACGCGTTCGATCTTGCCCACGAAGCCGATGTCCTGGCCGCTGGGCGAGGACTGGCGGGAGGCTCGGAAGAGCAGACCGTCGTCACCGCACAGTCCCACGGCGGGGTGACCATGGCGGTTGATCAGCAGGACGATGTCCTTGTTGACCTTGCCAACCAGGACCATCTTGGCGACCTCGACCGTGGCCGGGTCCGAGACGCGCAGACCGTCCACGAACTTCACGGGGAGGTCGAGGCGCTGCATATAGGCCGTGATGTCGGGGCCACCACCGTGGACGATCACGGGATTCATGCCCACGTACTTGAGCAGAACGACATCGCGCGCGAACTCCGACTTGAGCGTTTCGTCGGTCATCGCCGCGCCTCCATACTTGATGACCACGGTCTTGCCGTGAAACTCCCTGATATAGGGCAGGGCCTCCAGCAGCGTCTCCGCCGCCGTCGTACCGTAACTCCGGGTTCCTGCGGTCATTACGTCGTGTACTCGGCGTTGATCGTGACGTACTCGTGGCCGAGATCGGAGAAGAACAGCTCGGTCTCGACTCCCGCCCCGGGCAGACCGATCTCGTATTCGACCTCGTCGCGCTTGACCGCCGCCGCGAGCGCGTCTGCGTCGTGGGCGACGTAGGCGCCGTGGGCGCAGACCTGGACTCCCTCGATGGCGATCTCCAAGTCCAGCGGGGCCATGCCCGGGGTGGCCATTCCCACCGCCTGCGCGATCCGACCCCAGTTTGGATCGCCACCGTACAGCGCGGTCTTGACCAGCGACGACTCAGCCACGGCCCTGGCAACCCGGTTGACCAGGGCTTCCTCGCCGCCACGCACCACGACACGGCCAACTCGCCGAGCCCCTTCACCGTCACGAGCGACGTTGAGGGCGAGCTGGCGCAGCAACGCGTCGAGCGTCTCGCCAAGGCGCAGCTCGTCCTCGGTTTCGGGCTCGATCCGGACTCCCGACTCGCCGCTGCACTGGAGGATCACGGTGTCGCTGGTCGACAGCTGCCCATCCACGCTGATGCGCTCGAACGACCGCTTGACAGTCACCCCGAGGAGCAGATCGCATGTATCGGTCGACATCGCCGCGTCGGTCTGGACAAACACAAGCAGCGTGGCGAAGCCGGGCGAGATCATCCCCGCCCCCTTGGCCTGAGCGGTGAGACGGACCGTGCCTCCATTCACGTGAACATCGAGGCAGGCACGCTTCTGAAACGCATCGGTGGTGCGGATCGCCTGGGCGAAGTCGAACTCGCCGTCGGGGCGAAGAGTGCGGCCGGCGTCGCCGATGCCGCGCATGATCGCGTCCATCGGCAGCGGAACGCCGATCACCCCCGTCGAGGCGACCGCGACCGCCGCTTCGGAGCCGACGCCGGACACAAGCGCCGCAGCGCCCTGCATTTTGGTCGCGTCGTCAAGACCCCGGCGGCCGGTGGCGGCATTGGCATTGCCCGAGTTGACGACCACAGCACGGATGCCCTCGAGCCGACAGCGCTCCATCGTCAGCAACACGGGCGCCGACAATGTCCCGGACCGCGTGAAGCGGGCGGCGCTGGTCGTGCCAGAGGCATCGGACACCACGATGCCCAGGTCGAGGTCGCCGCTCGGTTTGATCCCGCATGCCACCCCCGAGGCGCGGAAGCCGGCCGGTAGTCCGGAGGGACGCTCGGTGGCCTGCTCGGGACGGTCGATCCAGCGTGAGGTGAAGATCGTGCCCGGCGCGGCGGGTGAGGCGCCACTGCTCGAGGCGGGCTCGGAAGGACTCACCGGATCCCCTCCCCCTCGTCCAGGCCGAACATCAGGTTGAGGTTCTGGACCGCCTGCGAGGCGGCTCCCTTCCACAGATTGTCAATGGCCCCGAACACGAGGACCTTGCCGGTCCGGGCATCGGTATGCACGCTGATTCTGCAGATATTGGTCTCTCGCACCGCCCGTACCCCGGGCGGTCCCTCGGACAGCTCGACGAACGGCTCGCCGCGATAGGCGTCCTCGTAGAGCTCCGGGAGATCGCGTGGCTCGCCGTTGCTCAGGGTGACGTAGCACGACACGAGCTCCCCCTGGTCGAGCGGCAGCAGGTGCGGAGTGAAGGTCACACGGAGCGGGGCGCCGAGCGCGGCCAGCTCCTGCTCGATCTCGGGCGTGTGACGGTGCCGGGGTACGCCGTACGCGTTGACGTTCTCGTCGACGGTGACGAATTGGGTCTTGTCGTTGGCCCCTCGCCCCGCGCCCGAGGCTCCGGATTTTGCGTCGATCACGACGTCGTTGATCAGCCCGGCCCGGGCCAGCGGAGCCAACGCGAGCAGCGTCGCGGTCGGGTAGCAACCGGGATTGGCCACGAGATCGGCGCCCGCGATCTGCGTGCGATAGCGCTCGGGGAGACCGTACACCGCCTCGTCAATGAGCTCGGGCGCCGGGTGCTCGCAATACCACTCCGCGTAGATGTCGGGATCGCGCAGGCGGAAGTCGGCGCTGAGGTCGACGACGCGGACTCCCCGCTCGCGCAGCTCGGCGACGAGCGGCGCGGCCGAGCCGTGCGGGTAGGCGACGATGGCCGCGTCGACCTCGGCGTGGCGATCGAGGTCGAGCTCCTCGAGGACGAGCGGAACCCGGTGGTGTGGATAGAGCTCATCGAGCTGTGTGCCCACGTCGGAGCGTCCGGTCACGGCGGCGAGCTCGAACTCGGGATGGCGGTGAATCAGCCGGGCCGACAGCGCGCCCGCATACCCGGCGGCGCCGAACACGGACACGCTACGAGTCACGGACCCTACCCCCCAGTTCGTCGCCCAGGGCCTTCACGATCGCGCGGCGCTGAGCCGCCACCTCCTCGTCGGTCAGGGTCCGGTCGCCGGCCCGGTAGGCGAGTGACAGCGCCAGCGACACCTTGTTCTCTCCCAGCCGGTCCGCGTCGCGGTACACGTCGAACACGCGCGCATCGCGGAGCAGCGGTGCCCCGGCCCGCTTGACCACGGCCACCACGGTCGCCGCCGACACCGACTCCTCGACGATCACGGCGAGGTCCTCGCGCACCTCCGGGAAGCTGGTGACATCTTCGTAGACGGTCGTCTGCACCGCGTGTTCGGCGGCGGCGTCGAAATCGAGTTCGAACGCGGCCACCGGTTGGTCGATCTCCCAGTCGGCGGCGATCTGCGGGTGGACCTCTCCCAGCCAGCCGATCGATTGCTCGCCGGCGAGGACGGTGGCGGCGCGGCCAGGATGCAGGAACGGCTGAGCCTCCGCTTGCACGCTCCACGGGACTCGGAGGGTGTCCAGCAGTACCTGCGCCAGGCCCTTGGCGGCGAAGAAGTCGGCCGTTCGCGGCTGCGGCTCGCGCCAGGTGGGCGGTCGCACCGGCCCGATGAGCAGCGCCGCCACGTGATGGGGCTCGCGCGGCAGCTCCGCGGCCACGCTCGGCAAGTACACCGCTCCGGCCTCGAACAGACGCAGGGTGTCGGCGCCTCGGGCCAGGTTCCACTGCGCCACGTTCAGCAGCGATCCGAGCAGCGTGGTGCGCAGTCGCGACTGCTCAGCCGACATTGGGTTCTCGAGCTCGAGTTCGAGACGGTCGGGCAGTCGCAGCCGCCGGTTGCACTCCTCGCTGACGAAGCTCCACCCGACCACCTCGTCGAGTCCGTGCTCGGCCAGGATGTCCGCCGCGCGGCGCCGCAGCCGCTGCCGCGGGGTCAGCCGGCCCGAGGCTCCATGCCGGCTGGGCAGGGTCGCCGGCAGCCGCTCCAAGCCGTCGAGTCTGGCCACCTCTTCGACCAGGTCGGCCTCGCGCGTGATGTCGGCACGGCGGAACGCCGGGACGGTGACGTCGAGGCCGTCTTGCGCGGGCACAGTGGTGAATTCGAGCGCGCCGAGAATACGCTCGCAGCGCTCACGGGGGATGGACGCTCCGAGCAGACTCTCGATGCGCGCGTCGCGCAGCCGGATCGTCCTCGGCGGCGGCCCGTCGCCGCCGACGTCGATCGTCCCGGGGAGCAACCGCGCGCCGCATAGCTCGACCATCAGCCGGGCCGCCACCGCCTGGGCATCCATCGCCTGTTCGGGCTGCAGCTGCTTCTCGAAACGACCTGATGCCTCGCTTCGCAGCCCGAGTTTCAACGATGTGCGATGGATGTTGGCGCCATCCCAGTTCGCCGCTTCCATCAGCACCCGGGTGGTGCCGTCCTCGACCTCCGAGCGCGCACCGCCCATCAGGCCGGCGATCGAGGTCGGACCCTCGGCGTCGGCGATCAGCACCATGTCGGCGTCCATCGTCCGCCGCTGAGCATCCAGCGTCTCCACCTGCTCGCCTTCCTGGGCTCGGCGAATCGTCAGTTGGCCTCCGGCCACGCGGTCCAGATCGAAGGCGTGCAGCGGCTGCGAGGTCAGGAGCATCACATAGTTGGTGATGTCAACCACGTTGGAGATCGGGCGCTGTCCCGCCGCCATCAGGCGCGCCTTGAGCCACGGCGGACTGGGGCCGATCTTGACGTCCTCGAACACGCGGGCGGTGAAGCGCGGGCATAGATCGGGGCACTCGACGGTGATGCTGATCTCGGCGTCGATGTCGCCGGCACTGCCGGGATCGTGGGCCCATGGCGGCGGGCTGAGCGCCGCGCCGGTGGCCGCGTGCACCTCGCGCGCGACTCCGTAGATGCCCAGACAGTCTGGGCGGTTGGGCGTGACCTCGAGCACCAGCACGTCGGTGGCGATGGCCAGCACCTGTTCGAGCGGGGTGCCGGGCTTCAGACCGTCGTCCTCGAGCACCAGGGTGGTGGCGTGCTCGGTGCCGATGGCCAGCTCGTCCTCGGCCAGGATCATCCCGTTCGACTCGATCCCCCGCAGGTTGGCCCTGCCCAGCGTGGAGCCGTCGGGCATGACCGCGCCCGGCTTGGCCACCGCCACGGTCTGCCCCGCGGCCACGTTCGGGGCGCCACAGACGATCTGCGAGGCCTGGCCAGCGCCGATGTCGACCAGGCACACGCTCAGACGATCGGCGTCGGGGTGTCGCGAGGCCTCGAGCACCTTGCCGACAACGAAGTTCTCCAGCGCACCGACGCCGTGGCGCTCGACGCGTTCGACCTCCGTGCCGGTCATGGCCAGACGCTCAGCCAGAGCGGCGGCCGGTAGATCGGGGGCGCAGTACTCGCGCAGCCAGTGGAGCGGGACCCTCATCCGAACTGCTCCAGCAGTCGCACGTCGTTGTCGTAGAACATCCGCAGGTCGGGCACACCGTGCTTGAGCATGGCGATGCGCTCGACGCCCATTCCGAAGGCGAAACCCTGCACCTGCTCCGGGTCGTAGCCGTGGTCGCGGACGTGCTCGAACACGTTCGGGTCGACCATGCCGGCACCGAGGATCTCGATCCACGCCGTGCCCTTGCACAGAGGGCAGCGCTGGCCGTCCGCGGTGATTCCGTCCACGCAGTTGAAGCACGACACGTCGACCTCCACGCTGGGCTCGGTGAAGGGGAAGAAGTGCGGCCGCAGGCGAACCTGGCGTTCCTCGCCGAAGATCGCCCGTGCGAACGTCAGCAGCGTGCCCTGGAGATCGCCGAGCGTGATGTCGGTGTCGACGGCCAGCCCCTCGATCTGGTGGAACTGCGGGGTGTGGGTGGCATCGGAGTCGGGCCGGAACACGCGCCCCGGCACGACGATGTAGATCGGCGGGGGCCGGCTCTCCATGGCGCGGATCTGGACAGGCGAGGTGTGGACGCGGAGCAGGCGGGAGTCCGGGTCGAAGATGTCGGCGATCGGCTTGATGTAGAAGGTGTCGGTCATCAGCCGCGACGGGTGTGTGGCGGCGTGATTGAGCGCGTCGAAGTTGTAGTAGACGGTCTCCACCTCGGGGCCCTCGGCGACGTTGAAGCCCAGGCCGATGAATACGTCCTCGATCTCACGCCGCGTGGTCGTGATGAGGTGCAGCCTCCCGATCGCCGGCGTCGGGTCGGCTGGCAGCGTCACGTCGACGCGATTCTCGCTGAGCTGCTGATCGAGCTCGCTGGCCGCCAGCTCCTGGCGGCGCCGCTCGATCGCCGCTTCGAGCGCCTGGCGGGCCTGGTTGGCGGCCCTGCCGGCAGCGGCCCGCTGCTCGGCGGGAAGCTGAGCGACGCTCCGCAGCAGGTTGGGCAGCTCGGCCTTCCGGCCCAGGTACCGGATCCGCACCTCCTCGAGCCCCGGCGTGTCCGTGGCCGCGGAAATCGCTGCCTGCGCTTCCTGCGTGATCTGGTCAATCCATTCGCTCATCGCGCGCGCGCCATCCTAGTTACCTCGTACAGGGCGACCGTGGCCGCCATCGCCGCGTTGAGCGAATGGGTCGCGATGGGGATGTGGGCGGTGACATCGGCCTGCTCGATCACGTCTTCGGGAAGGCCCTCTCGCTCCGAGCCGATCAGCAGCGACGTGGTGTCGGTGTGGGCGACGTCGGCGAGCTTCGCGCCGGCGCCCGCGACCAGCGCGATCCTTGTTCCCGGCAGCTCGGCGACGGCCGCGGTGCGCACCAGAGGCACTGCGAACACCGCGCCCATGCTCGCCCGTACCGCCTTTGGGCCGAATGGATCGGCGCTGCCCGGTCCGATCGCGACGCTCGCCGCGCCGAATGCCTGCGCGGAGCGGAGTACCGCCCCGACATTGCCAGGGTCGTGGACGCCGTGCAGGCAGACGCACAGCGGCCCGATGGGCCGTGGCGCCCAGCGCTCCTCGTAGATCGCCAGCGTCCGTGTGCCGGAGGCGAGCCCCGAGGCCTGGGTCAGCAGTTTCGGTTCGACCTCGACGCCCGGCAGTCCGCTACCGGCCGCGCAGTAGCGCTCGACGGGCTCCCAGCCGGCCGCGTCGGCGGCGGCCAGCAGATCTTCACCCTCGGCCACAAAGCGCCCAGCCTGCTCGCGCACCCGCCGGCGGGCGCGGAGCTTGCGGATCTCCTTGAGTCGATGGTTGTGGGTGCTGGTGATCGGGTTCATAAACGAAAAAGGGCGCCCCTCCTGCTGGAGTGGCGCCCGGGTGGCGGTGCTGGTGCTAGCTGAGGCTCAGCCGGCCGCCAGCGCCTCTCGGGCGCGGTCGGCAAAGCGTCGGAAGGTGTCGGCGTCGCGGACGGCGATGTCGGCCAGGATTTTGCGGTCGAGCTCGACGCCGGCCAGCTGCAGGCCGTGCATGAACTGCGAGTACGACATCCCATGCTGGCGCGCGGCGGCGTTGATGCGCGTGATCCATAGACGGCGGAAGTCGCGCTTGCGGTTGCGACGGTCGCGGTAGCGGTACTGGTCGGCCTTGAGCACCGCCTCCTTGGCGGTGCGGTAGTGCCGGCTGGCATCGCCGCGGTACCCCTTGGCCAGCTGCAGCGTCGCGCGACGCTTCTTGCGGGCGTGGGTCGAACGCTTGACCCGCGTCATGAGCGCTTCTCTCCCAGCAGCTTCTTGACTCGCGGCGTGTCCGCGCGCGAGATCTCGGTCGGCTCACCTAGCCGGCGCTTACGCTTGGGCGGCTTCTTCTCCAGGATGTGGGTCGAGAACGCCCGGCGCCCGAACACCTTGCCGTTGGCGGTGACCTTGAACCGCTTCTTGGCGCCGGAATGAGTCTTCATCTTGGGCATCAGCTGTCGAGAGTAAAGCAGACGCTCGATTTGCAGCCACGAGATCTGGGGCGCCATCGATTCCAACGTCGTTCCCCATAATCGGGCACAACGTTGGAGTCTCAGCTGAGGGCGCTCAGGCTGCCGCGTCGCTCGGCGTGCCCGCGGACTGCTGGTGCTTGTCGTCCGGAACGCCGGCCTGGCCATCGCCGTCGTCCCCGGCCTTGTCCTTGCCACCCTCACCCGCAGCCAGCACGGCCTTGGAGGGCGCGAGCATCATCGTCATGTTGCGGCCGTCCTGGATCGGTGCCTGCTCGACGACGCCGATCTCCGACAGCTCCTCGGCGAGGCGGTCGAGCAGGGTCATGCCGCGCTCGGGGTGGGTCACCTCGCGGCCGCGGAACATGATCGTGATCTTCACCCGGTCCTTACCCCGCAGGAAACGCGCCACGTGACCCTTCTTGGTCTCGTAGTCGTTCTGGGCGATCTTGGGCCGGAACTTGATTTCCCGGACGGTGATCTGCTGCTGGTGCTTTCGGGCGGCCTTCTGCTTCTGCGCCTGCTCGTACTTGTACTTGGAATAGTCGAGCACACGGCACACCGGCGGGCGGGCGTCCGGGGCCACCTCGACGAGGTCGAGGTCGCGCTCCTGCGCGTAGGCCAGCGCTTCCGAGGTCTTGACCACTCCGATCTGCTTCCCGTCCTCACCAACGAGGCGCACCTCGGGCACGCGAATCCGATCGTTGGTCCGAGTCTGGTCCCGCTCTGGCGGGCGCCGGTCAAACCTACGAGGGACCGGCACTATCTGGAGAGGCGGCGTGACGTCAAGCGGCGCCGGGCCGTGTGTGATGAAGCACTTGGATCAACGTCGGCGAGTATAGCGGCGTAGCTACCGAGCGGCGCGAGTCTTCACTTGCACGCGCAGGCGTTCTATGAACTCCTCGAGCGGCACCGAGCCGAGGTCTCCTTCCCGGTGCTCACGCACCGCGACCGTCTCGCTCTCCTGCTCGCGATCCCCGATCACCAGCATGTACGGAATCTTGCGCAGCTCCGCGTCACGGATCTTGCGCGCGACAGACTCGCCTCGGTCGTCGAGTTCGGCGCGCAGGCCGGCGCGGCGGATGCGGTCGCGTACCTCCGCCCCATGGCCGTTGTGCCGGTCGGCGATCGGCAGCACGATGGCCTGCACCGGACACAGCCACGGCGGAAGCTCGCCGGACAGGTGCTCGAGCAGGATGCCGATGAAGCGCTCGTATGACCCCATCAGCGCCCGGTGGATCATCACCGGCTGATGCTCGGCGTTGTCGGCACCGGTGTACGTCAGGCCGAAGCGGGCGGGAAAGTTGTAGTCGAGCTGGCAGGTACCCAGCTGCCATGAGCGCCCCAGCGAGTCGGTCATGTGCATGTCGATCTTGGGCCCGTAGAACGCTCCGTCACCCTCGTTGAGTTCGTAGTCGAGCCCATGGTCGTTGAGCGCCCGCTGGAGGGCGGCCTCGCTGTGATCCCACAGGTCATCTGAACCGATCCGCTGTTCGGGCCGGGTCGACAGCTCCAGGCGGACGTCGACGCCGAAGACGGCGTAAGTGGCGAAGGCGAACTCCAGCACGGCTGCCACCTCGGCCTGGATCTGCTCCTCGGTGCAGAAGATGTGGGCGTCGTCCTGGGCGAAATGGCGAACCCGCAGCAGCCCGTGCAGGGTTCCGCTCGGCTCGCGCCGGTGGAGCAACCCGGGCTCCCAATAACGGAGGGGCAGGTCACGGTAGCTGTGTTGCTCGAGCGAATACAGCTGGCAGTGGCCCGGACAGTTCATGGGCTTGATCGCCATGGCTCGGTCCTCGTACTCGGTCACGAACATGTTGTCCCGGTACTTGTCCCAGTGACCCGACGTCTTCCATAGCGAGCTGTCGTAGAGCTGCGGGGTCTTGACCTCGAGATAGCCGCGCTCGCGACCCATCTCGCGGCTCAGCTCGACCAGCGAGTTGAAGACCTCGGTACCGCCCGGCAACCAGAACGCGGCACCGGGGGCGACATCCGAGAAGGTGAACAGGCCCAGCTGCGGACCCAGCCGACGGTGGTCGTTGGCGCGCGCGCGCTCAAGCCGCTCGAGGTGTTCCTCCAGGTCCTTGGCCGAGAAGAACGCCGTGCCATACACGCGCGTGAGCATCGGCTTGCTGGAATCGCCGCGCCAGTAGGCGCCGGCCACCGACTGAAGCTTGAACACCTTGATGCGCTTGGTGCTCGGAGTGTGCGGGCCGCGGCAGAGATCCGTGAACGGACCGTTGGTGTACAGCGAAACGGTCTCCACACCCTGATTGCGAATCAGGTCCTCGATGAGCTCGACCTTGTAGTCCTGGCCGTCCCGGACGAACCGCTCCAACGCATCGCCGACCGGCACCTCCTCGCGCACGAACGGCTCGGCAGCATCGATGTGCTCGCGCATCCGCCGCTCGATGCGCTCGAAATCGGCGTCGCTGACGTGCACTCCATCGGGAAAGTCGAAGTCGTAGTAGAAGCCGTTTTCGATGGATGGTCCGATCGAGACCTTGACCCCCGGATAGAGCTCGGTGACGGCCTCGGCCAGCACGTGTGCCGCGTCGTGGCGTATCAGCGCCAGCGCGTCCTCGCCGCTGCGGTCGGTGATGATTTCCAGCGGCTGGGCCCCGGTCTCGCTGCTCGGCAGCGGCCGGGCGAGATCACGGACCTCGCCGGCCACCTTCACGGCCAGCGCCGCGCGCGCCAGGCCAGAGCCGATGGCCGCCGCGGCATCGGCGCCGGTGGCTCCGTTGGTCAGGCTGAGAATCGTGCCGTCGGGAAGCTCGTAGTCCATCGGCGGCTGATGCTAGTGGGCTGTGATCGTCTAACTACAGGCAGGGATCGACACCGTGGCGCTCCACGGTGTTGTCGTCGACGTTGCCAGCTCGATCGCGGGCCCTGACGACAAAGTAGAAGCTGCCGTGCGACGGCAACCCCGGTGTGGTGAATGTCCTCACCCCGGGTGCGGTCGTCCACGTCGGGCTGGAGAACTCCTCTCCGCCCGAGCGGGAGGCCTCGAATACCTCGTAGACGATCTGGTCCGAGGGCGTCACGTTGTCGGTGGCCGGCGTCCAGCGCAGATGGAAGGGCGTTGTCTCCCCGGGACGCTGAGCGCCCGGCGTACAGGCGGTGGCCGACGTCAGGCCGGCGAAGTCCGGAGGCGAGGTGTCGCGACGCGTGACGTGAAACTTGAAGTGCCCGAGGGTGCGGAGCAGCACCACATACATGGGGCACACCTCCCGGAACGGACAGACCGGGTACTCCAGTTCGTTCACCGTCCCGCGAAACGTGCCGATGCACCACTGCCCACCGCCCTTCTTGGGATTGAGGGCCACGCGCACGCGCGCGTGCGCGGGGACCGGTGGCACGCTCCACGAGCCGCCGCTGACGCAGTCTTGCCCGCCGGGTCCGTTCAGGCTGACCACGTATGTGCGCCGCAGCGACCCCATCCGGCCCGTGGCATCCGGGGCGCGAAAGCGCAGGATGAAGTTCGTCGTCGGCAAGCCGCTTGACGGCTTGATCGTCAACCGAGCCGCGCTCGCCTGAGCGGCGCCCGTGGCAAGCACCGTCGCACTCAGGACCCCGGCCAGAAGCGCATGGCAAGCCTTGCACCTCATCGCGGTCAGTTTAGTGGGCCGAGGGCCGCCAGCGCGCTACATTTACCACCCTCCCGGGCGATTAGCTCAGCTGGGAGAGCGCCGCCTCGACAAGGCGGAGGTCACTGGTTCGAGCCCAGTATCGCCCACCTGCCAACCCCCGCGCCTGCGGTGTTGTTGTTTCTGTTGGCGGCGCGGTGCCGGGTCAGGTCAGGGTCACGGACGTTGGCAACTGGGTATACGGGGGACATGAGCGATTCCAACCGCCCGCCGGCCGACGCCGGCAAGCCGTCACCGGCCAAGGCCGTCGGCCAACCGCCAAAGCTGCCGGAGGTGGACAGCCCTCCGCCTGAGGACGTGCTCGAGGGCGTCCCCTCGACCGAGGAGATCATCAAGCACGCCCAGGCCGCCGAGGAGATCGTCGAGGAGCAGCCGAGCCCTGACGATCTCCTAAAGCACCGGCGCTAAGCGGCTTCGCCGGTGCGATGTGGCCGGCGAGAAGAGTTAATCCGGAATTTGCGCGGTGGCATAGACTGCTGGCCGCATGGTCGGTGGACGTCGCCTCCAGGATCTGGTAGCGGCGCTCCCGAAGACGTCGACTGCGATTGCATACGCCGAACAGCAACACGCTGGACAGCGGCGCAAGGTCGACGGAGCGCCCTTCATCGTGCACCCGCTCGAGGTCGGGAGTCTGCTCTTGGAGGTCGGCGCGTCCGACGACGTGATCGCCGGCGGTGTGCTGCACGACACGATCGAGAAGACGGATGCGGACGCGGCTGAACTTCGGTCGAGGTTCGGCTCCCACGTGGCGAGACTCGTGGTCGCGGTGACCGAGGACGAGCGGATTCTCGGTTATGCGGCGCGCAAGGCCGCGTTGCGCAGACAGGCTGCCCAGGGTGGCGACGAGGCGCTGATGGTGTTCGCGGCCGACAAGATCTCGAAGGCCCGCGAGCTGCGGCTCCAGCCCCCCGCCTCGGACGCGGTCCATCCGCCGATCCGCGACCGCCGAATCGTTCACTACCGGCGCTGTCTCGAGCTCCTCGAGGACCGCCTGGCCGACTCGCCGCTCGTCGCGCAGTTCCGGGACGAGCTCGGCCGAGACGCGATCCCGGCCCACAAGCAGCTTGTCGCCTAGCCCGTCAGCGGCGGGAAGCGACGCTGGATCGGGGAGTCGTTGACGATCGAGGTCGTCGTCTGCCCGTAGAGCAGGAACTGATCGAGGACTCCGGGCAGCGATTCGATCGAGCGCAGATGCAACTTCAGGTAGAAGCAGTCCTCGCCGGTGATGCGGTGGCATTCGCTGATCTCGGGGATCTCGGCCGCTAGCTCCGCGATCCTTCGAAGCTGCCCGGCAGCCGGCTTGATGCGGACCAGAGCGGTCAGCGGGTAGCCAAGCGCCCGAGGATCGATCTCGGCGCGGTAGCCAGTGATGACGCGGGCCTCCTCGAGCCGCCGGACGCGCTCGGCGACAGCGGGCGGGGACAGATTCACGCGCCGCCCGAGCTCGGCCAGCGACACGCGCCCATCGGCCGCCAGCTCGCCGACGATTGCAAGATCCACAGCGTCCAGCACTGGCAGATCAGAATGAATTGATGCCAACTTGCCGTTCTTCATGAGCCACATCAACCATAACTCCATTGATTGGCCATGTACAGATCGTGGTGCCCCGGCGACCATCTCTGCATGTCGGCAAAGGCCGCCACGCTTGGCACTCGGCGGGGTATTCGCCTCCGGACCGACGCCGTCCCGCCCCACACCTATTTCGTGGGCAGCGCGGTGTTTCACTACCTCGGCCCGTCGTTTGCGGTGCTGCTGTTCGTCCGGGTCCCACCCCTCGGTGTCGCCTGGCTGCGGATCGTCAGCGCCGGGGTGGTGTTCGCGCTGTGGCGCCGTCCGTGGCGTGCCCTGCGCCACGTCGATCGCGGCACCCTGGTGCTGGTGGTCGAGCTCGGCGCCGTGTTGGCGGTGATGAACAGCTGCTTCTATCTCGCCATCGACCGCCTGCCGCTGGCCACGGTCTCTGCGATCGAGTTCCTGCCCGTCATCGGGCTGGCGGCGATCGGCGTCCGCGGCGTGCGCAACGCCCTCGCGCTCGCTCTGGCTGCGGTTGGCGTCTACCTCCTCGCCCAGGTCGAGCTGAGCGCACGGCCACTCGGACTCGTGTTCGCATTCGCCAACGCCGCGCTGTTCGCGCTCTACATCGTGCTCGCGCATCGGATCGCGCAGCGCGGCGGCCGTCTGCAGCGGCTCGACGGACTGGCAGCGGCGATGCTGGTGGCCTCGGTGGCAATCCTTCCCGTCGGTGGCTCTAGCGTCGCGAACCACCTCGATCTGGTCGCAATCGCCGCCGGGATCGGCGTCGGCATCAGCTCATCGGTGATCCCGTACGTGTGCGACCAGCTGGCGATGGCGCGCCTGCCGCGGGCCACGTACGCGCTGTTCGTGTCGCTGCTGCCCGCCGTGGCCACGGTGATCGGTGTGATCGTGCTGGCCCAGCTCCCGTCGCTGGTTGACCTCGCCGGGATCGGGATGGTCATGCTCGGGGTGGGCGTTCACAGGCCGGCGCAATAGCTCAGAGCCCGCGGCTCGGCGTGATCGCGCCGTCGCCTCGGCGAGATCACGCCGGGCGCGGCAGGAGATTGCGTCCCGCCGTCGGCATGTGTATTCTGCGCCTCGCCTAATCCGCGGGCCCAAACCAAATCCGCGGAGCGGGGGACCCAAGTTCCCATTGGGGCGAGTCCGCCGGTGAATCCGGCGGAGGCGCAGGCTCTTTCAGCGCCAGCCCGACAGCTAACCCCGTAGGCCGACGAAAGAGAAAGGTTTGCGGGTTACCAAGCTAATACCACCAGTTGTTGCGGTGTTTGCGCTAGGCGGCGTGGCATCGGTCGCGTCGGCGAAGCCGACGCACTCATCCGGGGGAGCTGGTCTCGGTCCGGCGACGGCAGTGATCAGCACGGCATCGCATCCGATGGTCAGGGGCACCAAGGCCAAGATCAGGCACGGGGTGGCCTACGCGCCCTCGTTGGCGCCGCGCGCCGTGCAGAAGGCGATCTGGGCCGGAGACAAGATCCACACCAAGCCGTACATCGCGGTCCATTACGCCTCGATGTCGCGACTGTGGCCGGGCTATGACTGCTCCGGCTCGGTTTCGTATGTGCTCTACAGGGCAGGTCTGATGCCCAACTCCCCAGACGTCTCGGGCGACTTCGAGAGCTACGGGAACCGCGGGAAGGGTCACTGGATCACGGTCTGGGGATCCTCCGGTCATGCCTTCATGGAGGTCGCCGGCATCGTGTTCGACACCTCGCACTACGCGCCGGTGACCCCGAACAGCAGCGGCCCACGCTGGCAACCGGCCTCGATCATCCGTGAGCAGCTGCAGGATGGCAACGTCTGGTCCGAACGGCACCCGACGGGCTTCTAACCCCGTCGTCGCCGTCGGCCCGCCTCAGGCGCGCCCCTCCTGATCGGCCTCCAGCTTCACCAGTCTCGTCGCCGTCGCCTTCCAGGTGGCGGCGACTTCCTGGCCGACGGCAAGGTCGAGGCCGTCGACCGCGCTGCCGGTGACCTCCGCCACCAGTGGCTGGCCTGCGGTCAGCCCCACACGTACGCGGTTGCCGACGGTGGTGACCGAGGCTATGCGCGCAGCCAGCCGGTTCTGGGCCGAGTCCTGTGCCGGGACGACCGTGTGTCCGATCGTGATCTCCCAGGGGTACACGCTGACGGCGACGCGTCCGTGACCGTGGTCGGTCGTGTAGACGACTCCGCCCCCGTCGAGCTCGACACGTGTCAGCTCGCCGTCCATCGCGCGGGCGTTGCCCGTCAGCACCACGGCACCCGTGAAATCGGCCACGAACGCGCTCGCGGGCTCAGCGGCGAGCTCGCTGGCGCTTCCCTGCTGGATCACGCGACCGTGGTCGAGTACTCCGAGCTGATCTCCGAGCAGGGCCGCCTCGTTGAACTCATGCGTGACCAGCACAACCGGGATGTCAAGCGAGCGGAGGATCTGCGCGAGCTCACGCCCGGCTCGCGCCCGCGTACGGGCGTCGAGTGCGGACAGCGGCTCGTCGAGCAACAGCACCTTCGGGTCCGGGGCTAGTGCGCGAGCCAGGGCCACGCGCTGGCGCTCGCCACCCGACAGCGTTGCCGGCTTGGCGTCGGCGCGCTGCGCCAGCCCCAGCTGGTCGAGGAGCGCCAGAGCCGCGCGCCGGCGCTCCGCGGCCGGCCTGCGCCGCAGTCCGTAGGCGACATTGCGCCAGGCGCTGAGGTGCGGGAACAGCGCGTAGTCCTGAAACACATAACCGCACCCGCGCCGCTCCGGCGGCCACCACACGCCGGCCTCGGTGTCCACCCAGACGTCCTGGCCGTGCTCGATACGCCCACGATCCGGGCGGACCGTTCCGGCCAGAAGCCTCAGGATCGTCGTCTTGCCCGCGCCCGAAGGCCCGGCCAGCGCCAGGCAGCGCCCCGCCGGCACCTCGAACCGAACATCGAGCTCGATGCCGCCGACGAGGTGCGCCAGCTCAGCGCGCAGCACCGCCGAGTGCCGCCTGTCCCGGCACGAGCTTGACCGCGAGCAGCAGCCCGGCAGAGACGGCGACCAGAATCGCCGAGAGGGCCAGGGCGGCGGGAAAGTCGCTCGTGAACTGGTCATAGATAGCCAGCGGCATCGTTTGCGTGATGCCGCGAAACGACCCGGCAAACATCAGAGTCGCGCCGAACTCGCCCAAGGCCCGACCCCAGGCCAGCGCGAGGCCGGCCAGCAGGCCGGGAAGCGCCACGGGGACGGCGACACGGGCGAAGCTCGCCGCCTCGCTGGAACCCAGGGTTCGCGAGGCCTCGAGCAGCGAGCGGTCGACGGCCTGAAACGAGGCCTGCGCCTGGCGCAGGAAGAATGGCGCGGAGACAAACGTCAGAGCAACGACCACGGCCGCTTTGTTGAGAACCAGGGTCTGTCCCAGCACCCCTCCGAGGATCCCCTTGGGCCCCAATGAAGCGAGCAGGGCGATCCCGGCCACGGCGGGGGGAAGCACGAGGGGGAGCTCGATCAGCGTGATGGCGACCGACCGCCCGCGAAACGAACGGGTGGCGAGCAGATAAGCGGCCGGCATCCCGACGACGATGATCAGCACGATGGCGATCGAGGTGGTCTCGAGACTGACCCGCAACGCCTCGGTGGCGACGGGATCGTTGAGTCGGCTGATCAACGCGCTCGGCGACGTGTCGGTGAAGATCGCCACGACAGGCAGCACGAGGAAGACGAGGGCCAGGGCGAGTGCGGCCCATAGCGCAATCCGGAACCAGACGCGGCTGATCACTTCGCCGGCGGTGGCAGGAATCCGGCCTGCAGGAGGTCCGTCTTGCCCTGCCCATTCAGCAGACCGGAGATGAACTGTTGCGCCTGTGCCGGGTGTGAGCTGCCCTTGACGACCGCCACGCCGTAGGCCACCACCGGTTCAAGCGAGTCAGGCAGCGGGATGGCGCGCAGCGCGCCATGCGTGGCCTTGACGTCGGTCGCGTAGGTGAATCCCGCATCGACCGCCCCCTGGGTGAGCTTGCCGACGATCCCGTTCACGTCGGGCTCCTCCGAGCGAACGTTGGCGAGGATCCTGGCGCTGGCCGCCGACCCGGCCTTGGCCAGCACGGTGCGCGTGTAGGAGCCGATCGGCACGGTGGCCGAGCCGATCGCAATCGTCACCCCGGGCTTCTCGAGGTCGCTCAAGGTCGTCACCTTGGTGTAGTTGGCGGGGACCGCGATCACCAGCCGGTTGGCCGCGAATGTCACCGGTTTGGTCACCAGGCCCTTGGCATAAAGCATGTCGGGCAGCTTGGTGTTGGCGGAGGCGAACACGTCGGGCTTGAGCCCCTGCTCGATCTGCGCTGCCAGCATGTCGGAACCGGCGAATGAGTAGCGCACGTTGGCGGCTGTGAACTGCTTGGCGTAGTCCGTGAAGGCTGCCTGCAGTGAGGCCGCGGCCGATACGGTCAGATTCGGCTTGCTGCCGGAACTCGAGCTGCCGCTGCTCCCTCCGCAGCCCGCCATGGCCAGCGCGGCGATGGCCACAGCGACGCCGACCGCGCGAAAACGTCGGTTCATGGACACGCTCCTTTCGATTGCCGGAGCATTGCATAGGCACGAATCCCCAGTGCCGGACCCGGCGGCGTCCCTGCTATCTAGTTGTCGCAAGTCGGAGATTCGCCGCCAGATCTGATCCATCGAACCCGAGGAGAGTCCGCGTGAAACTCAGCGCCCGCAACAAGCTCGAAGGTACCGTCACCAGCATTACCAAAGGCGAGGCGATTGCCAATGTCGTCATCGATGTGGCCGGGCAACGGCTGGTCTCGTCGATCACCGTCGAGGCTGCCGACGAGCTCGGGTTGGCCGAGGGCGCCACGGTGACCGCGGTCATCAAGGCGTCGGATGTGATGATCGCCACAGGAGACTAGGCCTCAGCTGCCGGGCGGGAACGTGTAGGCCGCGTGGGGCGGCACGTACGGCCCCACCTCGAGAACGATCTCGGCGTGTTGCGTCAAGGGCACACGACGCGGGGACCCATGCCACCGCTGCCCGTCAACAAAGACAGCAACCTGTCTGCCCGGAGGGGCAGTGAAGCCGGCCAGGCGCCGCCGGGATAGCGGCGCTCCCCAAGCCCGGAACAGATCCGCCAGGGATGCGTCGACGCCGGGCCGGACGAGCACGACTCCGGTCGGCTCAATCGTGACGAGGTCCCCGAAGCACGCCGCGCCTGAGATGCGGCCGCCCGAAAACGTCCGCGGCGGGCGGGTGCCGATGCCGGCCGGCACGATCACCACCCGGTTGGCCGCAAAGAGCTCCACATGGACGCCATCGCGCGGGCCCAGGCGGCTGCCGCAGCGGCCCAGAACCGGCCCGCGCGCAGGGGGGCTGAATCGCGGTCCCCGCCCGATCGGACGAGCCTCGCGAAGCAGCGTCCGGGGGATTCCCGCCTCGGAGGATGGCTGCTGAGGCGAGGAGGTCGCGCCGCCGGACCCACAGCCGCTCAGGAGGCCGACGATGACCGCCGCGAGAGGAACGAGTCTGCTCAGGCGTATGACTCTCGCACCGGGGCATCGCCGTCGCTGAATTCGTCGCCGTCCGCTCGCGAGCTCACCTCGTCGCCGGCGCGCTGATGGTCGAGGCGAGCTGGAACGATCAGCAGCGACACGCCACCCCCAATGCAGATGACGGCCGCCACCCGGGCCACCGCCGCGGGCACAGCCGCCAGCACGAAGCCGTCCAGGAGCGTGGAGACGAGGTTCAACCCCTCCCATAGCGCGACGAAGGCGATGGGGAAATACGTGAAGTAACTCGGGCGGCGGAAGAGCACCTGGCGTAGCGCCCACAGCACGAACCCCAGGACGATCACGAGCGTGATGATTTGGGTCGGCGAGACCGTCGGGCGGCCGTGCAGCTCGCGCGCGAGACCGGCGACCGCGATGGCCAGCAGGGTCGGCACGGCGAGCAGCCGGGCGGTGAGCGCGTCGAGCTCCGGCCGATGGACGCGACGCGCAGCCAGCGTGCACAGGATCAGGACAATGATCGGCCAGAACCACACGAGCGACGGGCGGTCTGCGTGCCAGAGGCCGCCGGCGATCGCGGTGGCCCGGCCGTCGACGCGGAGCGGGATCGTCCACCGGCCGGCGTAGGTGGCTCCCGGTGCCAGCGCCACGCTGGCCAGGGCGTGCAACCGTCCGTCGTGCCAGCTCATCGCGTGGCCGCCGCTCACCTGCGACCACTTGGGGGGCGTACTCGCAGTAAGACCGTTCGGAGGCACCTCGGCCGGACTCTGGTTCAGGTAGTACATGGCCGAGTTCTGATTCACCGCCACGCCCGACGGCGAGAAGCGCAAGTACGGCGCCCCCCGGTAGTCGAGCACGATGACGGTCCTGGCCGGCGGAGAGTTCAGCCACATCCGCTGGTCGCCGTCGATCACCTTGGCGCTGAGTCCGGCCGGCACGCTGGACACCCTGGCGAGATAGCTGGTCGCGATCGGGGCGACCGGGCCATGCGCGTCCGCGGGTCCGGCGCAGCAGGCCAGACCGGCCACGACGCTCACGACCGCGACCGCCACACACGCTTGGAGCCGGCGGTTCATAGACTCCGGAACACCATTGGGAGACTGTACGCACACCACAGTTAGTTTCTCGCGCGCGCGCCAGGTTGCCATCGTCGCACTGATCACGATCGTCGTGGCGCTTCTCGTGACGGGACCGGCGCGCGGTGACGGCGACCCCGCCAGTGATGTGCTTGCCTCACAATCGCTGTTCCTGCCCCAGGACGCAGGTATCTCCCCGACGCAGCAGGCACAGCTGGCCGCGCTCCTCGCTGACGCGCGTGCCCGCGGGTATCCGGTGCGAGTCGCGGTGATCGCCTCGGCGGGCGACCTCGGCTCGGTCTCCGCGCTGTGGCGTCAGCCGGAGAACTACGCGCGGTTCCTGGGCCAGGAGCTCTCCCTGACCTACCACGGACCGCGGCTGGTGTGATGCCGGGCGGCTATGGCGGCTATCAGCCCGGTGCGGCGAGCGCCACCGTTTCCGGAACCCTCGCCCACCTCGCCCCGCCGGGCACGAAGCTGGGCGAGAGCGCGATCACGGCCGTCCAGCGTCTCGCTGCGGCGGCCGGCCACCCGCTGCCGCTTCCCACCGCGACGGCTGTCCGGGCCCGCCCGTTGCACGCCCGTCGGGGCACGCCGGCTTCCTCTTAGCTTCCTCTTCACTGGGGCTTAATCGCAGTAAGGCTGCCGGGCTGGAATTGGGCCTGGTGTCCGCCTTTCCTCACGGGTCCCCCAGGCCGTCCCAATTGAGCAACATCGTCTGCACTCTTCTTACGCAACTCTGCACTTCCTGTGCCAGCGTGGCTGCGTGCGCGCCAGGCTGATCGGCACTCGACGTGATCCGTAAGTCCCACCCGAATCGGCCGCTCAGGGCATGGCCCCTGTACGTACTCGGGTTGGTGGCGGTGGCCGTCGCCGTCCTGGCGGTGACACAGATCGGACCACCGAGCAGCTCAGCCCGCACAGCGCGAGAAGTGGTGACGGCCGAGAACGGTGTTGTGCAGTCGACGGTCACCGGGACCGGCAACATCGCGGCGGGCAACGACGTCGACGTCAACTTCCAGACCAGCGGGACGCTAGCCGAGGTGTACGTTTCGGCCGGCCAGCACGTCAGCCAGGGCCAGTTGCTGGCCACGCTCGACCCGACATCGGCGCAGCTCGGCGTGGATCAGGCCCAGGCCAGCCTGAATGCCGCCGAAGACCAGTTGACCGCGGCCGAGAACGGGACCTCGACCGGCGGCGCCGGCGCGTCAGCGAGCAACACGACGGGCGGGACGACGACGAGCTTCACCCCGACCGCGAGCGCGGGTGAGTTCATCGCCTACGCCCCGGAGAACGCGACCCACGAGAAGCCGAAGAAGAAGCGCAAGCCGAAGCCTTCCCGCCCATCGGGCAGCCGCCCCACCACGACGCCGACGCGTCCGAGCACCGGCGCGAGTAGCGCGACCCATGCTGCCGTCGGTGCTGCGGTCGGCGGCGCCTCCGCCCGTTCGAGCGCGGGGGCCACGACCGCGGCCACGACGACGACGACGACGACGCCCTCTCCAGCCAGCATCGCCTCGGCTCAGGCGGCGGTGTTCGGCGCGCAGGCCGACCTCAAGACCGCCGAGGACACCCTCAACAAGACCAAGCTCTACGCCCCCATTGGCGGGACGATCGTCTCGCTGGCCAACGTCTCGGCAGGCGACTCGATCTCGGCCGGCTCGACCGGCTCGGCCGCGACGACCGGGAGCGGCAGCTCATCTTCGGCGAGCTCGAGCGCTTCGGGTAGCAGCGCGGCCGCCGGATCGCTGGGTGGCTCGTCCTCGTCCGGTTCGTCAGGCGCGAGCAGCGGGGCGACTTCTTTCGCCGAGATCGTCAACACCGATTCGATGACCATGACCGTCGCGTTCAGCGAGTCGGACATCAGCAAGGTGAAGGTCGGGCAGCCCGCGACGGTGACCATTGACGCCATCAGCGGCCTCGAGCTCGGCGCTCACGTCAGCTCCATCTCGACAGTGGGAACCTCCAGCAGCGGCGTCGTCAGCTACAACGCGACGCTCACGCTCGACCAGACGGACTCGCGCGCCAAGCCCGGGATGAGCGCGTCGGCGTCGGTGATCGTGGGCCAGGCACAGGGAGTCACCATCCCCAACCAGGCGGTCACGGGCACGGGCACACTGGGCAGCGTCAACGTGCTTCGCAACGGCAAGACCGTGCCCGAACAGGTGATCGTCGGGTTGCGCGGCGACAGCCGGACGCAGGTGCTCCATGGCCTCAGCGCGGGCCAGCAACTGGTGATCACGATCGCTCTTCCCTCCCTCGGCTCGAGCACCGGCACGAGCGGTGCCTCGGGCACCTTGGGCAGTGGGCGGTTCGGCGGTGGCTTCGGCACCGCCCGATTTGGCGGCGCCGGCGGTGGTATCGGCTTCGGCGGTGGCGGTGGCGGTGGCGGTGGCTTCGGCGGTGGCGGTGGCGGTGGCGGTGGTCTGGCAGGGGGCGGTGGATGACGACTCCGCCTGACCGAGACCGGCGACGGCAGGACGGGAGCCGCGAATCGCGTGTCCTGCGCGCCCAGCAGGCCCTGCAGGCCCGGCGCGAGCGTGCCTCGCGGCGGTCCGAACCCAGGCCGGCGCCGGCGCCCGTCCTGCGCAGCCGCTCGCATGCCCCGGTCATCGCGCTCGACGAGGTGCACAAGACGTATGCGTTGGGCGACATCGCCGTGGCCGCGTTGCGCGGGATCAGCCTCAGGGTCGAGCGCGGGGAGTACGTGGCGATCGTCGGTGCCTCGGGGAGCGGCAAGTCAACCCTGATGAACATCATCGGCTGCCTCGACCACCCAACCGCCGGCCGCTACCGACTGAACGGCCTCGACGTCCGCGGGATGGACGAGGACACCCTGTCCGACGTCCGCAATCGGCAGGTGGGCTTCGTGTTTCAGAACTTCAACCTGATCCCGCGTACGCGGGCGATCGCCAACGTCGAGCTGCCTCTTGCCTACGCCGGCGTCCCGCGGGCCGCCCGCCACCAGCGCGCTCTGGCCGCGCTCGACCAGGTCGGCCTGTCCGATCGGATCGCCCACCTCCCCTCCGAGCTGTCCGGTGGCCAGCAGCAGCGGGTGGCGATCGCGCGAGCCCTGGTCACCAATCCCGCTCTGATCCTGGCCGACGAGCCCACCGGCGCGCTCGACACGGCGTCCTCTGCGGAGGTGATGGGCATCTTCGCGGAGCTGAACCGGCAGGGTCGGACGGTCATCCTCATCACCCACGAGCCAGAGATCGCCACCCACGCCCGGCGGCAGATCCGGCTCAGCGACGGGAGGGTCGTCTCCGACGATCGGACCCGCTCGACGGAGCTGCAACCATGATCGAGACGCTGCATGTTGCCTTCGCCGGGCTGACGGCCAACAAACTCCGCTCGGTGTTGACGATCCTGGGGCTGATGATCGGCGTCGGCTCGGTGATCGTGCTGATCGCCGTGGGCACGGGCTCGTCCACCGCGGTCGAGAAACAGATCGACGCGCTGGGGAGCAACGTCCTGCTGGTCACCTCGGGCCCGACGCTGGGTGGCCTGCGTCGCGGCGCCGTCACGAGCACCCAGCTGACCATGCCGGATGTCGCCGCGGTTCAGAACCGCTTCCAGGCGCCCGACGTGCAGAGCGTCTCACCGGTGGTCAACGCGACCGGCGTAACGCTCGAGAACGCAAACACCACCTACACCCCGGGCTCCTTCGTCGGCACCACGCCCAGCTATCAGCAGGCGCGGAGCTACACGATGGCTGAGGGCTCATGGATCACGAGCGCCGATGAGCGACAGCACAAACGGGTCCTCGTCGTCGGTCCGACCGTGGTCAGCGAGCTGTTCGGTGGTCAGGACCCGGTCGGCGACAGCGTCGAGGTCAACGGCACCAGCTACCAGGTCATCGGCGTCACGGCATCCAAGGGTTCCAACGGGACCATCGACCAGGACGACGTGGCGATCGCGCCCCTGACCGCGGTCCAGGACACGCTGACGGGCTATCAGAACGTCAACCAGATCGTCGTCCAGGCGAAGTCGCGCGATCAACTGAACGCGGCCCAGGCCGAGGTCACGGACATCCTCAATCAGCTCGACCCCCCCTCGCCGGGCTCGACCACGAGCAACTTCAACGTCATCAACCAGAGCTCGATCCTTCAGACCTCGACGGCGAGCAGCAAGGTATTCACGACCCTGCTCGGAGAGGTCGCGGCGATCTCGCTGCTGGTCGGCGGGATCGGCGTGATGAACATCATGCTCGTGTCGGTCACCGAGCGCACGCGGGAGATCGGGATTCGCAAGGCCGTCGGCGCCCGTCGCAGCGACATCATGACCCAGTTTCTGGTCGAGGCTGTTCTCGTGTCGCTGTTCGGCGGCCTCGCCGGTGTCGTCGCGGGGGTGATCGGGAGCCAGTTCAAGATCGCCGGTGTTCAGCCGGTCATCGCTCCCTACTCGATCGGGCTGGCCTTTGGCGCCGCCGTGTTGACCGGATTGTTCTTTGGCACCTATCCCGCGGGCCGAGCCGCCGCGCTGCGTCCGATCGAGGCCCTTCGCTTCGAATGACCAAGCAACACACCCTCAGAGGAACAGACATGAACGCGATTCCGCACGACACGCCAGAGCAGGAGTGGGATGCGCCGGATGATGCCTACGAGCTCCCGGGGCGCCCGCGGCGGCGCCTCTGGGGCCCCGGGACCGCGATCGTGCTCGCCCTGCTGTTGGGAGTTGTCGGGTTCTACGTCGGCGTGCGGGTCGAGAAGGGTCAGCTCAGCAGCTCACCCAGCACGCTCGGCGCCGGGCTCGCTGGCGCCGCGACACGGGCGGGCGCCGGGGCACGGACAGGCACTGGCTCGGCCGCGTCCGCCTCGGGTCGCACCGGTGGCTTCGGCCGGGCGTTCGCGGCTGGGGGCGCCGGTGGCGCCAACGCCTCGGTCGGGACCGTCAGCTCGGTCAACGGCAGCACGATCTACCTCACCGACTTCTCCGGCAACACGGTCAAGATCCGGCTCACCTCGGGGACCAAGGTGACCAAGAGCGTCAATGTCTCCAAGACGTCCGTGCGCCCCGGCGACACGATCATCGTCCAGGGACTGAAGGGATCCCACGGCACGATCACCGCTGCCTCGGTCACCGACAGCGGCGCGCGGAGCAGTGCGTTCGGCGGCGGTGCCGCGGGCGGGAGCGGGAGCGGCTCGGGTTCCGGGAGCGGAGGGTCAAGCAGTGCCAGTTCGGCGGTCAACTCGCTCTTCGGCTCCGGGGGCGGAGGCTGATCAACACATGAAAACGAAAGGACTCACGAATGCCTAAGACAATTGCGCAACGCCGCTTACCGCTGGTATTCGCCGTGCTGCTGAGTGGCTGCCTGATCGCTGCGTGCGGCAGCTCGAGCAGCTCGAGCAGCTCGACGACCACGGTGGCGAACGCCGGCGGGCCGCCATCGACCGCCTCTCGCACCGCGCTTCGCACGTGCCTGCGCAAGCACGGCGTCAACCTGCCCGCACGTCCGGGCGGCTTCCGCCACCGCACCGGTGGCCAGGGCGGAGCCCCGGGTGCCGGCGGCGGACCCCCGGCCGGCGGCGCATTCTTCGGGGGCGGCGGTCCGGGCGCGCGCTTGCGCAACAACCCCAAGCTCGCGGCGGCCTTCAAGGCGTGCGGTGGGCGTGCCTTCCCCGGCCAACGCTTCCGGCTGTCTCACGCGGCGGTGAACAAGTTCGTCGCCTGCGTGCGCCAGCACGGCTACAACATGCCGAACCCGAACTTCTCGGGCAACGGCCCCATCTTCCCGGCCAGCATCCGGACCAACTCCAAGTTCCAGACGGCCAGCCGGTCGTGCGCGAAGCTTCTTTTCCCAAGCGCGTCCGGTGGTCCGCCGAGTACGAACCAAAGCAGTTGATCGGTGCGCCGTCGGCCGCGCGGCTCCGACGGCGCGCCGTGGGCGTCGGCGCACACGTCTGCAGCCGTTCGGGCTGCTTCTGGGCACACTGATCGCGGTAATCGCGGGCTGGCTCCGGGTAGCCGGGGTGGGGACCGACCTAACTCTGGGCGAACCGACGCAGCGCGTCCTTGCCGCCCTCAACCAGCGGCCGTCCGTGGGCCAACAGCAGGAGGTCGAAGTCGAGCTCCAGCAGCCGGCGATAGGCGTCGCGCAGGCCCTGCTTGGTCTGCTCCGGATCATCCATTAACTGGTCGGGAACGAAGGCCAGGCCGGCGCCCTCCCCGTACCGGGTCGCGCCATCGGCGCACACGAGCGCTCCGTGAGCGGGAATGTGCAGCGCGGTCTCGTCCGGACAGATGGCATCCACCTCGTAGACGACGATGCCGCCGGGGAGCTCGTCGCCGAAGTCGAATGCCTCCACCGGCCCGCGGCCCTCGATCTCATACACACCGTTGCGGACGCAGTGGACCGTGCAGCCAAATGCGTCGCGCAGCTCCCACGCCTGCCGGTCGTGATGACGGTTGGAGAGCACGACGTGCTCGGGTACCCCGTGCTCCTCAAACCAAGCAATGCCCTCGCTCGGCAGCATCGGGTCGATGACCACGCGCTCGTCCTGCAAGTAGTACGAACTCACCTCGATGTGTATGTGGTCGTGTTCCGCGGTCCAGTGCCACAAACCTCGGGATAGCTCCTGCATCCTCGCTCCCTTCCACGTTCCGGTTGACCCGTCAACTACAATGACTTGATATGGCTACCACGGTTCCATCCCGACTGGAGGGCGTAGCCCTCGACGCGTGGCGCAGCTACCTGCAGAGCCACGCCTCGATCCTACGCGCCCTCGACGCGGAGCTGGTCAGCGACCACGGGATGACCACGCGCGACTACGAGGTCCTGCTGTATCTGGCCCAGTCCGAGGACCGCAGGCTTCCGATGTCGGCGCTGGCCGAGAGCACGATGTTGACGCGGTCGGGCATCACACGGCTGGTCGACGGGCTGGTGGCCAACGGCCTGATCGAGCGCGTCTCCTGCTCGGCCGACGCCCGCGTGTCCTACGCCCGCCTGACCGACGACGGTTACGAGAAGCTTCGCGAGGCGGGCTGTACCCACATCGCCGGCATCCGGCGCATGTTCCTCGAGCATTTCAACTCCGAGGAGCTCGACCAGCTGGCGACGCTGCTCAGCCGCCTCCCCGGGGCCACCCAGCCGGGTCAGTGCTCGGTCGAGTAGCGGGCAGTTAGCGGGTCGGCGCTCGGTAGCACCGGCGGCGGCGCCGACACTTCGCGCTGGCGGTTTTCCTCGCGCTCGTGGGCGCCGTTCTTGTCTGCCGCCCCTGGTCCGGGCGCGGTCTTCGTCACACTCGCCTCGCGCCGTGGGTCGAAACCTACGTAGACAGCGTGGGGCGCCGTGTTCGTCACACTCGCGGCTGCGGCCCGGGCGAGTGCGACGTTCTCCGGCGGGGCTCCGGCGGGGCATCCGGGATCACCCATCGATCGGACCGCGGGGCGCCGGGGCAGCCTGCGCTCGTTCCCGTAAGTCCGCTGGAGCGTCGAGCGGCGGGCGCTTGGTCTTTGTGAAACTCGCCCTGCCCCGGGGGTCGAGTTTCACGTTGACGGCGTGGGGCGCCGTCAAGGTGAAGGTCGCCGGCGGTGGCGCGGCGAGTTTCACGTCGACCGGCGCCACCGGGAGGAGACGTGCGGCAAGCGTGCGCGGGACCCACATTCCCCCCATTCCGGCCTCCCACGTCCCCACTCCACACACTTGACTCCTCAATACTTGACAGCACAAGCACTCTCCGATAAGATGGTTGCACGATCAAGCAACTTCCTCCCAAGGAGCAGATAGATGTCAACCACCACCATCCCCGCCGGCCGCATCCCCGCCGGCACGTACGCGATTGACCCGTCCCACTCGAGCGTCGGCTTTGAGGTTCGACACATGGGGATCGCGACTGTCCGCGGCGCGTTTCGCAGCTTTGAGGGCTCGATCGACGCGACCGACCGGCCCGTCCTGAGAGGCACCGTTCAGGTCGACAGCATCGACACGGGCGATGAGCAGCGCGATGGCCACCTCAAGTCGCCCGAGTTCTTTGACATCGAGCGCCATCCGTCCATCAGCTTCTCGACGACCGCGATCGAGGCCGCCGAGGACGGCGGGATTCGCCTCGTCGGCGACATCACGATGAAGGGCACGACCAAGCCGATCGAACTGACCGGCAGCGTTGCTGACGGCGGAACCGATCCGTGGGGCAACGAGCGCATCGGCTTCGAGCTCGAGGCCGTCGTCGACCGCCGCGAGTTTGACCTCAAGTGGAACCAGACCCTCCCGAACGGCAACCTCCTGGTCTCCAACCAGGTCAAGCTCCTTGTGAGCGTGTCGGCCGTCAAGGCGGCGTAGGCAATGCGGATCCTTGCCATCTCGGGCAGCCTGCGGGCAGCGTCGCACAACACGGCGCTCCTGCGGGCCGCCGCAGAACTAGCACCAGCCGGCGTCGAGGTCGAACTGTACGACGGCCTCGAGTCACTTCCCCCGTACAACGAGGACCGTGACACCGACCGGCCGCCCGCCGCGATCGCCGACCTGCGCTCGGCCATCGCCTCCGCCGACGCTGTTCTGTTCGCCACGCCCGAGTTCAACGGCTCGATGCCTGGACAGATGAAGCACCTGGTCGACTGGGCCTCTCGCCCGCACGGCAACGGTTCCGCATTGTGGGGCAAGCCCGTCGCGGTGGTGGGAGCCAGCGTGACCGACTACGGAGCGATCTGGGCCCAGGATCACCTGCGCAAGGCGCTCGGGATCGCCGGCGCGCGCGTGCTCGACGTGGAGCTTCCGGTCAGCCGGGCTCAGGAGCGCTTCGACACCGACGGGGTCCTCGTTGATCTCGAGCTTCGGGATCGCTTGGCCGAGATCGTCGAGCAACTGCTCGACCACAGCTCCGACCTTCAACATGCGGCGTAAGCTGAGATGTCAATGACCACGCAGAGCCGCCCCGCCACCCAGACGGTCTCGATCGACCCCGCCACGCGGATGGGGAGGGTGCGGCTCACTGTCTCGGACCTCGCCGCCTCGCGCAGTTTCTACGAGCACGCCCTGGGCTTGCACGCGTTCGAGCGGGACGACGGGACCGTCGGCTTAGGGCCCGATCCCGCCCACCAGCTCATCGAGCTTCACGGAGACAGGCAAGCACCCCGCCTCGACCGCCGGGCCACCGGCCTGTTTCACCTGGCCGTCCTGCTGCCCACGCGACGCGACCTGGCCCTGGCACTGACCCGTCTGGCCGAGGTCCGCTGGCCGCTTGACGGCGCTTCCGACCATCTGGTCAGCGAAGCGCTGTACCTGTCCGATCCCGACGGCAACGGCATCGAGATCTACCGCGACCGCCCGCGCGAGGAATGGCGCCGCTCGGGCGACCAGCTCGAGATGGCGACGCTGCCCCTCGACCTTCGCGACGTCATGAACGAGCTGGCCACAGTCAACGGACCACAGCACTACGCGCCCGCGGGGACAACCATCGGACATGTCCATCTTCAGGTGGCCGAGCTCGCAGACACAGAGGCGTTCTATCGCGGTGTCCTTGGCTTCGACGTCATGGTTCGTGGCTATCCCGGAGCGCTGTTCGTCTCCGCCGGCGGCTACCACCACCATCTCGGGCTCAACACCTGGCAGAGCGCCGGCGGCTCTCCCCCACCGGCGGGATCGATCGGCCTGCGCTCCTATGACGTCGTCCTTCCCAACGCCGATGCGCTGACACCAGTGCTCCAACGCATCGACAATGCGGGGTTGCAGACGCGCCCGGACGGCGACGCCGTCCTCGTCGACGACCCCTCGGGGATCACGGTGCGGCTGCTGGTTGCCACCAGCAGCTGAGCGACCGCGGGCGACCGCACCCCCGCTACCCTTGGCAGCCGCGGCGACGTGGCGGAGTGGCTACGCAGCGGCCTGCAAAGCCGTCTACACCGGTTCGATTCCGGTCGTCGCCTCTCGATGGATGCCCTGCAAACAAGCGGTTTTCGGAGAGGCGGCCGATCGCCGCGGGGCTCGGATCGAGCCAAGGCTCCCCAAGGGCTCCCCACGGACGGGCTACGCCGCAGCGGTCCGGATCCTCACGACGTTGTCCGCGGGGTCCTCGCTCAGCCACAGCCGGGAGAGCTTGGCGGCCGCGTCCGGGTCCGGCGCGTAGTGCAGGTAGCGCTCGGTCGTCGTGATGTGCCGGTGGCCCATCATCCGCTGGACCTCGTAGATGTTGAACGCGCGGATCGCCTGCGTTCCGAACGAGTGGCGAAGATCGTGGAAACGCAGCACCGGGAGGCCGGCGCGCTTTGCCGCGCTCACGAACCGGCGGTAGAGGCTGACACCGCAGATCGGCTCGCCGGGCTTCGCGTCGTGCTCGAAGACGAGCTCGTCGCCGGCCCGGCCCTGGCAGTAGGGCAGCAGCGCGGCGCGCACGTTCGCGCTCATCGGCACCGAGCGGACACGACGCCCCTTGTTGCCGGCATGCCCGCCCTTCGTCGTATAGCCGTCCTCGAACCGCAGCAGCCCGCTGGCGAAGTCGACGTTGCGGACCTTGAGCCCGCGGATCTCGCTCAGGCGCGGCCCGGCCTGGGCAGCGAGCGTGTAGGCGGCGACGTCGAGCGCGGTGTGTGCGTAGGCCTTCAGGAGCGCGATCTGCGTCGGGTCGTAGAACCGCAGCTGCCCCTCGCTCTCGACTTTCGAGGACATCCACGGCCAGGCGAGCCCCGGCGAGCTCGAGTGCGTCCCGAACGCGCCCCGGATCACCCGGCGTACATGGTTGACGGTGCTCGCGTCCCGGCCGGCCTGGACCATCTCGGTGCGCAGCGCCAGCAGGTCCTCGGCGCCGAACGTGTCAAGCGGCCTGTCGCGCCACGCGAGCTCTTGACGCCACGGGCGGGCACAGAGCCAGTTCGCGATCCGTCGGTACTCGGCGAGCGTCGACGCGCGCAGCTTCCGCTCGCGCTCCGCGTGCGAGATGAAGTCGTCGAGCGCGCGCCGCAACGTCCGGCGGTCGTCCGGAAGCGACGTCGCGTACTCGTCGAGGAATCGCTGCGCGGCCGCCTCGGCCTGCGCCTTGGTCATGGAGTTCGCTGGCGGCCGGCTCGCCTTGAGCCACGCCTTGCCGAGCGTCTTCCGCGAGTCCTTGCCGCTCGGGAGCCGATAGCGGAGCACCCACACCGGGTGGGCCCGCGGCTTGTCCTTGTGCTCGGTCGAGAGGCTGACCGAGCCGTGCAGATACCGCTTAGCTTGCATCGGGACGAACCTTCCTGATGCCGGGCTCCGGGGCGTTAGCGCGCCGCCGGAGCGATTTACCGGGAGCTCTCCGATTCACGGTCGGGGAGCTTCCGCCTGTCCGCGCCATCCTACGCCCGAGCGCCGTCGTCGCGAACCCGGTCAGGCGGTCTGCTCGCGCTCGACGATCCACCGCTCGATCGCCTCGAGCCGGTAGCGGTAATAGCGGCCGAGCTTGACCGTCGGGATCGCGCCGACGCGCGACTGGCGGTAGATCCAGCCCGTGGGCACGCCCAGGATCTCGGCGAGTTCGTCGGCAGTGAGGAGCGTTCCGGTGCCGGTCGTCTCAGGCTGGTGCGGACGATGGCCGTTCCCATGGACGCGCTCGGCCACGAGATCCGCCAGCTCGGCGAGCTCGCGATCGGTCAGCGACAGCTGATGCACGACTGAATCATACCGCTACAGGCGGCTGTAATATGCTAAGTATCGTTATCTGCCATGTCGGACGACCACTATCTCACCCCGGCGCAGGTTGCTGACGAGCTGCACGTCACCGTCGTCACGGTGCGGCGGTGGATCACGAACGGCCAACTCCCCGCCTCGAAGGCCGGGCCGCGGAAGTGGATCGTCCGCCGCTCGGATCTCGACGCCTTCCTGTCAGGCGGCAACGCTGGCGACGTCGGCGTCGAGGCGTCCGAGGATCCGTCGTTCACGCGCTATCTGGTGGTGCCCGAGTGAGCGTTGAGCGGGCCAAGGAGCAACTCGAGCTCTCGGAGGGCCGGTGGGAGTCGGCGATTCGCGAACATGCGCAGCCGCCACCCGACGCCGGGTTCGCCCGGCGCCTCCGAGCCCTCGCCGACGCGGCTGCGCAGCAGCAGGCTGCCTATCGGTACGCGGCCGACCAGGGCTTCGGGTGGCGGCCCGGTCCGGCATGGCTGCCGCCACACGAGCTCCGTCCCGCGCCATGGCGCGAATCGCTCGCACCGTCGGACACCTGGGTACGGTTCGACGACGCCGTCGCGGGGCTCTCTCGCGCGCGGACAGGGTTGAGCGTCGCCGCGATCTCGCAGGCGTTCGGTCAGCTGTCGGCCGCCGCCTGGGAGCTGGCCGACGCCGTCGACCGGACGCGTCAGGGCTCCCTCGCCACGGACGTCGCCTGAACCTGCTCCGACTCGCCTGCTCGTTGCAAGGCCTGATGGCGGACGTCGTCCAGCAGGTCGATGCGCCGGGCCTCCTTTGGGATCCCGACTCCCTGGGCCAGCTCGTCGATGCGCGCCGGCGATCGCCTCGTTTCCGCACACGTACGCGACGCCACGGATCTTGCCCTCCGTGATCCAGCCGCGGTACATGACCAGGATCCCTTCAGTACGGCTCGTGTCCTTCCGCTGCAGCTCGACCTCGATCGGGATCAGACCCCGAGCTCCGCCGACCGTCAGGTCCGGGCGGTGCCCCGCGCTGCGGAGCTTCACGCGCGTGCTCCAGAACACCTTGCCCTTCAGCTCGGGATCGGCCAGCACCTCGCGCGGGCCTTTCCAGTCCCCAGCCCGCAGCATCACCGTGACCCAGGCGGCCGTCCAGGCGCACGCGCAATCGTGCGCCCACCACGTCGGATCGGGCGCCGCCGGCGCGGACACCGGCAAGCCGGTCATCCGCACCCCGCGGCGGGTCGCGACCAGCAGCGACCCGTCGCCACGAACCATCGGGTACCGCTCGATCCAACCCTCGCCTCAAGCCGCCGAGCATGAGAACGAGCCACCCGCTCCCCCCAGCCCCATCGCACACCGCCACGCATCCATCGGAACAGGCCCCACCCGAGCAAGCCACTGCAACCCAGCCAACGAAGCCGGACCAGCCCGAAGCTCACCACCCACCCCAATCCCCCTCCTCGCTCACAGACACCCTCATGTGGCCACCGCCCAGTCTCTCGGCCCGCCCCCGCGCCTTCACCACGATCAACAGCCGCCCCGGGAACCGGATGTCGAGCCGGACCACCCGAACGCAACATGTGGAGGGCGGGTGGTCCGGCTCGGCTGCCCACCACGGCCGGCGGCGAAACCCCAATGAAAACGGGCGCGGGCGCGGGCCGAGGTACTCCGCAAACCCAAGACCATCGCGGAGTAGAAGAAGACTGACTTTGCGGATGACTGACATCTATAAGAGTTGATAAGCATCTACACGCTAACCGGCCTGTCGGACGCGGGCCGTCGTCTGCCTGGACTCCGCCGGCTATCGCCGACTCTTCCGGCAACGACGACTCGTTGAGGCTTGCCCAGGTCGGGGCGCCCCGCGCCCCGACGTCATTGCCATCAAGCGCGACCGGACGGCGCAGTCAAAGCAGCGCGAGTTACGTCCGGGCGACCGGAGCGAGTCACGGCCCGCGCCAGCCATCGAGGCGCTGCTTGACGGCGACGGCCGGACGCGCTAGCCGCGACGCCGGCTCAGCGAACGCGCTTGCCGCGCTGGAGGTTGGGTGATCTCATCCTTTTTGGCCGATGCGCTGCCTCGCGCTGCGGCATAGCCTGACGCCATGGAACTCAGCAACAGGGAGGACATGTCAGCGCGGCGTATGGGTCGCGCCGCGATCCGCGCCGCGGTCGCGACGGTGGCCATTGGCACGCTGATCGCGCTCGCCGGTTGTGGCAGCAGCAGCAAGCCGGCGTACTGCAGTGATCGCAGCAACCTCGAGAACTCCATCAAAGGCCTGACGAACCTCAGCGTCAGCGGTGGTGTCAGTGGCCTGAAGTCACAGATCAACACGATCGTGAGCGATGCGAACTCGGTTGTCAGTTCTGCCAAGAGCGACTTCCCGAGTCAGACCAGCGCCGTCAAGACGTCGGTCGACGCGCTTCAGAGCGCGGTCAAGGCGCTCCCGTCGAGCCCTTCAGCCAGTCAGATCGCCGCGATCGGAGTCAGCGCCAAGAACGTCGTGAGCTCGGTCAAGAGCTTCTCGGACGCCAGCAAGTCGAAGTGCAGCTGACACGTCAGTCCTCGATGGCGGGTCGGAGTGTTCGCCGGCCCTTGCCCGTGCAGCGTGAGGATGGGCAAGCGGCCGACCGCGATGCCGAGCGTTCCGATCAGCGGTTGCCCGGTCCGCTTCCTGGGCCCGAAGGCGTGACGTGCCTGGCGTGAAACGGCCGAGGACGATCGAGCGTCGTCTGAACCGGTTCCTGCGCGAGCCGATTTCGGTACGCAACGCCGCGAGCGTGATCGTGACGGCGACGTTCATCATCGTG
>CAWCNP010000004.1:0-118244 GCA_963796885.1 uncultured Solirubrobacterales bacterium | reverse complement strand
CAAGAGCGTCCGTGGCGGACAGGCCCATCTTTGGGGATCCAAGCACGCGAGTTCGTGGGCCTGGGTGCACTGCAACGACTTCGCATCGATCGACGGAGACTCGGTTTCCGCCACATTCGTCGATGCCGTATCGGTGTTCGTCACCCGCCTGGGGAGGGAGGTGGGACCGAACACCCCGGTCGTCGGTTGCATCGACGGCGAAGATTTCAACTCGACGTCGGCGCGACACGTGGTCGGCAACGAGAGCACGTTCACACTGACGGGCTGGCGATTTGAGGCGATCGATGGGTCACGAAAGCTTGTCGGCGAGGTCGACGCGGACCGTGACCTGCTGGCCGGCGTCACGTACCACGACCCAGATGGCCAGCAGGCCTACTGCTACAACGGCGAGACGGCTTCGATGCGCCTTCACGTTTACGAGCGCGCGCGGCGCGTCGGTGGCTGGACGCATCGCAAAACGCTCGTGGCCCACGGCAGGGCGCATTTCGAATACGCCCAGCGCAGCCCAATAGAAGCGCTCGAACTGGTGACGACATGAAGCCGCCGGACCCGTTCTACCTCGCCGGCGAGCACGTGGAGATCGACCTTCCAGGTGCTCGGGCGCTGTTCACGACCCGTCGCGGCGGCGTGTCGGGCGGGCCCTACGCCACGCTGAACCTCGGGCGATGGACGAAGGACGACCCGGTGGCCGTCGAGCACAACCGCACGGCGCTGGCCGGCCGGGTGGGCGGGCGGCTGGCCTACGGTCGACAGGTGCACGGGAACGCCGTCACGCGGGTCACGAGTCCGCCGGTGGAGGGGGTCGTGCCCGACGAGGCCGACGGCCAGGCCACGTCGCTGCCGGGGGTGGTGCCGATGGTGCTGACCGCCGACTGCCTGCCGATCGCCGTCGCCGGAGATGCCGCCGCCGTGATGCTCCATGCCGGCTGGCGCGGTCTGGCCGGAGGTGTGATCGCCGAGGGGGTGCGGGCTGTCCGG
Organism: uncultured Solirubrobacterales bacterium; assembly: GCA_963796885.1. Classification (GTDB taxonomy): domain Bacteria; phylum Actinomycetota; class Thermoleophilia; order Solirubrobacterales; family Solirubrobacteraceae; genus Palsa-465. Next base: position 117,266 of record CAWCNP010000004.1, on the reverse strand, counting down.
GAGCTCGGCTCCGGAGGGAAGCTGACGGCTGCGATCGGACCGGGGGCCGGCCCGTGCTGCTACGAGGTGGGCGACGAGGTCCACGCGGTGTTTGCCGACCGCGGAGACGACGTGCGCCGCGGTCAGAACCTGGATCTCAAGACGATCGCCCGCCACGAGCTTGCCAGGGCCGGAGTGGACCGCGTGTACGACGTCGATCTGTGCACGATCTGCTCGGATCCTTCGCTGTTCTTCTCGCACCGCCGGGACCGGGGAATAACCGGCCGGCAGGCCGGAGTGGTGTGGCTGACATCGGAGTCGCATGGCTGAGCTGATCGAGGGTCTGCGGGTGGATGTGGTGCGGCGAAACCTGGAACGGACCCGAGCGGAGATCGCCGCCGCCAGCCCCCATGGCGACGGCGTTGAGATCCTGGCGGCGGTCAAGTACGTACCGCTCGCGGAGCTTGGGGTGCTGGCGCAGGCCGGCGTTGCGCTGCTGGGTGAGAACCGGGCCCAGGATCTGGTCGCCAAGGCCGACGCGTATCCGGGACAGTTCACGTGGGACTTCATCGGGACCCTGCAGAGCCGCAAGGTCCGACAGGTGCTGCCCTACGTGCGCTACATCCACTCCGTGGCCACCGACTCGGCGCTGGCTCAGCTCGAGCGTCACGGATCGGCGGACACGGAGATCCTGGTCGAGGTCAACGTATCCGGCGAGCAGGGTAAGGGGGGCGTGACGGTCCCTGAGTTGCCGGCCTTCCTCGACCGCTGTCCGGTCACAGTGGTCGGGCTGATGACGATGCCACCGCTGGCGCGACGACCCGAGGACAGCCGTCCGTATTTCCGGGAGCTGCGCGCACTCGCTGAGCGACACGATCTCCGCCAACTGTCCATGGGAACCAGTCAGGACTGTCTGGTCGCGGTGCAGGAGGGCGCGACGATTGTGCGCCTCGGCACAAGTTTGTTCACCCAGCGGGCTTGAGGCCGTACGTCAGAGCGTCATAATCACGGCAGGGAAATCTTCCGCGTCAGCGAACCCTTCCACGATCATGGCCTTTCGCGATACCTGGCACCGCACGCTCGTCTACTTCGGCCTCGCCGAGGATGAGGCCTACGAGGACGAAGTCGAGCCCTATCAGGAGCCCGAGCCGGAGATCGAGGACACGTATCGCGAGCGCCAGAACGTACGGCGCCTCAGCTCGTCGCGTCGGCGGCGCGATGACTTCGACGACATCTTCGCCGACGATCCCGGGACCGAGCGGCGTGCCACGGCGCTGCGCCCGGTCGGCGCACGCGGCGGCAACGGCCGCGGTGGCGACGTCAGGGTCCACTTCGTGGCCCCCAAGAGCTTCAACGACGTTCAGGACGTGGCCGATAAGTTCAAGGACACGATCCCGGTGATCCTCAATCTCCAGGGCACCGACGGCGACCTGTCCAAGCGCCTGATCGACTTCTCGAGCGGTCTGACCTACGCCCTCGACGGCGGTATGCAGAGGATCGCCGACAAGGTGTTCCTCCTCACCCCCCGCAATGTGGAGGTGTCGGCCGAGGAACGCGCCCGTCTGGTCGAGAAGGGCTTTTTCAACCAGTCCTGACGCCGACGCGTCGCTGGCAGAGCTGCGCCCCGGCGCCTCCGCCGTATCTCGCCCCGGGGGAACCGGCACTAGCGTCCTCCGGCGGCGCTCGCCCCCCGGTAGATTTGCAAGCGATGAAAGTTGGCCTGATCGGAGCTGGCAACATGGCACGAGCGCTGGCTCGCGGCTGGGGCGATCCGGTGCTGTGCTCCGACACCGGCTCGGGGCGCGCGCGTGTGCTCGCCGATGAGCTCGGCGGCGAGGCGCTTCCCAGCAATCGCGAGGTAGCCGAACGGGCCGATCTGGTCATACTGGCCCACAAGCCCGCGCAGCTCACCGAGGTCGCCGGCGAGATACGGGGCCACGTAAAGGCGGTGGCTTCCGTGCTGGGCGGCACGCCTCTGGCGGCGTTGCAGGAGGCCTACCCCGGGGTCGCGGTCTTCCGCGTCATGCCGAATACACCGGTCGAGGTCCGACGTGGCGTGGTCTGCTACACCCCACCCGAGGACGTAGACCCTCAGCTGCAGCGTGACGTGGTGAACTTGTTCGAACGGGTGGCGATCGTCGTGCGACTGCCCGAGCGCCTGATGGGTCCGGCCGCCGCGGCGATGAGCGTGGCCCCCGCTTATGACGCCCTGCTCGCCGAGGCGCAGGTCGACGCCGTCGTCCGCTATGGGCTAGGCGCCGAACTGGCCAGCCGGCTGGTCGTGGAGACACTGGCCGGGACGGCAGAGCTCCTCGCGGCGCGCGATAACGACACGCTAACGGTCAGGCGCGAGGTGACCTCGCCTGGGGGCATGACCGCACGGGGCCTTGACGCGCTCGAGCGAAACGGCGTGCGCGGCGCGTTCCAGGCCGCGGCCGACGCGGTTCTCCAGGGCGGTCGCTGATGGTGGCCTTCGCGCTCACCCGCATCGACATCGCCAACTATGTCGATGCACTGTTCACGGTCTACATCCTCCTCATCTTCGTCTACATCCTCTTCAACCTGCTGTTCGCGTTTGGCGTGCGCCTGCCGTTCGCGCGGTGGACCGATGCGGTGCTCGGGTTCCTGCGCGACGTGTGCGATCCCTACCTGAAGATCTTCCGCAAGGTCATTCCGCCCATCGGCATGTTCGATCTGAGTCCGATGATCGCGATCATCCTCCTGTACTTCGTGCGCACCATCGTGGTGAACGCGATCGCAGGCTGACGGGCATCGCGCCGCATGGCGACTCAGGCTGAGGCGAAGGGATCGCCGGCGACCCGCGCCGCGGCGTTCGCCCGCGCCGGGCTGGTGCTGGTCATCGTGGTCGGGCTCGACCAGCTGACCAAGCACACGATCGCCGCCGGCATCCCCGAGGGCGAGTCGCGCAAGTTCCTGCCTGCCATCAACTTTGTGCATGTCCGCAACAAGGGCGTCGCGTTCGGATTCTTCTCCGGTGGGGGTGCACTGGTCCTGCTCTTCACCGCGGTTGCCCTGGCCGCGCTGCTCGCGTACTTCTGGCGCCGGCCCACGCGGCCATGGCTGTGGCTCCCCACCGGCATGCTCGTGGGCGGAGCGATCGGCAACCTCATCGACCGGGTGGCCAACGGGCAGGTGACGGATTTCATCAAGCTCCCGGCGTGGCCGGCGTTCAACGTCGCCGACATGTCGATCACGTTCGGTGTCCTCGTTCTGCTGTGGGTGCTCGAGGGCAGGCGCGGGGATGGCGCTTGACCTCGAGGTCCCGGCCGAGGCCGGGGGCATGCGGCTTGACCGCTTCCTCGCTGAACCGCTCGGATCACGGGCCAAGGCGCAGAGCCTGATCGAAGCCAAGCTCGTGCGCGTCGATGGCCGGGTGCGGCCCAAGCGCCACGTCGTTCAGGTGGGGGACCGGATCGAGGTCGACGACGAGCCGGCGCCGGCGGTCGAGCCGTCTGAGGCCCCGTTCACCGTCACCTACGAGGACGAGCACCTCCTGGTGGTGGACAAGCCGGCCGGAGTTGTGGTTCACCCGGCCCGCGGCCATCGGACGGGAACGCTGGCTCAGGCGCTGGCCGGACGAGCCGCCGGGGGAGAGGAGGACTGGCGTGCGGGAATCGTCCATCGCCTCGATCGCGACACCTCGGGGCTGCTGGTCGTGGCCAAGAGCGACGAGGTGCATCGCGCCCTGAAGGAGGAGCTGAGCGCCCGGCGTTTGCGCCGCGAATACGTGGCGCTGATCGACGGGCATCTTCCGGCTCGGTCGGGGACGATCGATGCCCCGATCGGCCGGGATCGGCGAGATCGAGTGCTCGTCTCGATCGACACCGACGTTCCCCGCGAGGCGCGTACCCACTATGAGATCGAGCGTCTCCTGCCCACGGCGACGCTCGTTCGCGTCACACTCGAGACCGGCCGGACGCATCAGATCCGGGTTCACTTCGCCGCCATCGGGCACCCGGTGTCCGGGGACCCGCTCTACGGGGTGGCTGGGCGCTACGGCCTGCAGCGCCAGTTCCTACACGCGGCTCGGCAGTCCTTCGAGCACCCGGTGACGTCCGAGCCGATCGACGTGCGGTCGCCGCTGCCGGCGGACCTCGAGGCGGCGCTGGCCCGGGCGGAGCGGGAGGGAGGGCAGTAGCAGTGTGGTCCCGGGCGCGAGTGGGGGCCGAATCGAGACTGACGTTTGCAGGCTCTAAAAGAACGACGGGGCGGCCCGTCCAAAGCCGCCCCGTCGCAGGTTGCGAACCGAGCCACCGGAGGTAGGGGAAGGGAGGTTCGGCCCGCGCGGCGGGTCATCACCGGAGGTAGGGGAAGGGCGATGACCCGCTACACCTGAAAACGTACCGTGTTGACGAGACTTGCGTAAACTTTTTCAAGGAATTTTTTTCTGACCCTCGATCCCGCCCGAACGGATCGTGCCCTGCCTCGGAGTCCCGAGGCCCACGAAAACCGGCGGACGGGCGCTTCTAACGACATACAAAAGGGAGTACGAGCGTGGCTCAAATCGGAATCCAAGAGCTGCTGGAGGCTGGCGTCCACTTCGGCCACCAGACGCGCCGCTGGAACCCCAAGATGCGCCGTTTCATCTTCGGTGAGCGGGACGGCATCTACATCATCGACCTATTGCAGACCGAGGAACTGCTGGAGAACGCGCGCCGCTTCGCCGAGGATCTGTCGCGTCGCGGCGGCACCGTGCTGTTCGTCGGGACCAAGAAGCAGGCCCGCGACGCCATTCGTGACACCGCGCAGGCGGCGGACATGCCCTATGTGAACCACCGGTGGCTCGGTGGACTACTGACGAACTTCCAGACCATCTCCGCCCGGATCAAGCGGCTGCACGACCTCGAGCGATACGAAGCCGAGGGCCAGCTACAGCTGCTGCCCACGCGCGAGCGCATGGCGGCGCAGTCCGACCTCGAGAAACTGCGGGCCAACCTGGGCGGCGTCAAGAACATGCAGCGCGTGCCCGATGCGGTGTTCGTGATCGACCTCAAGACCGAGGCGATCGCGGTGCGGGAGGCGCAGCGGCTGCGCATCCCGATCATCGGCCTGGTCGACACCAACTGCGACCCCGACGGAATCGACTACGTGATTCCGGGCAACGATGACGCGATTCGCTCGTGTGCTGCGATCACGAGGGCGATCGGCGATGTGGTCTCGGGCGGTCACGCTGTGTTCAGGGCCGAGGAGGAACGGGCCAGGCTCGAGCGCGAGCGTCGCGAGGCCGAGGAACGGGCCCGTCTCGAGGCCGAGGAGCGCGCGCGTCAGGAGGCCGAGGAGCGTGCGCGTCAGGAGGCCGAGGAGCGTGCGCGCGCGGAGGCCGAGAAGGCCGCTGCAGCCGAGCCCGAGCAGGCCGCGGCAGCACAGGCCGAGGCTGCCCCGGCAGAGGCCGCCCCGCCGCCTGAGGCGGCTCCCGCCGCCGAGGCCCCAGCACCGGCCCAACCGCCACCCGCCCCGGAAGCCCCGCCTGCCCCGGAAGCCCCGCCTGCCGGGGAAGCCCCGCCTGCCGGGGAAGCGCCGCCTGCGGCGGACGCCCCGCCGGCCGCCGAAGCTGCGGCGACGCCCCCATCAGAACCCGAACCAGAGCCAGCGCCAGAGCCGGCACCGGAGCCAGAGCCAGCACCTGAGGCGACGGCGGCCGCCGAGGAGGCCCCGGGGACTGACTCAGCTCCGGCGACCGAGCCGACCCCGGACGAAGCCGCCGCGCCGGCCCCCGAGGAGACGGCATGAGCGCGATCAGCGCCAAGGACGTGAAGGCCCTCCGTGATCGGACGGGAGCGGGCGTGCTCGCCTGCCGCGAGGCATTGACCGAAGCGGACGGCGATATCGAGAAGGCGATCGAGCTGCTTCGCGCTCGCGGCGCCGCCCAGGCGGCCAAGCGCGCCGGCGCCGAGGCCCGCGAGGGTGTCGTTCAGAGCTACATCCACGCGGGTAACAAGATTGGCGTGCTGGTCGAGGTCGACTGCCAGACCGACTTCGTGGCGCGTAACGAGAAGTTCATCGAGTTCGCGCGCGATCTCGCCTTGCACATCGCGGCCGCGGCGCCGATCGCCGTGACCGAGGAGGAGGTTCCTGCCGAGGAACGCGACCGCGAGGAGCGGATCGCCACCGAGCAGGCGGCCGATCGCCCCGAGAACGTCAGGGAACGAATCGTCAAGGGCAAGCTCGACAAGTGGCTTGACGAGGTCGTGCTGCTGCGCCAGAAGCACGTGAACGAGGACAAGCACGCCGGCAAGACGATCGAGGAGCTGCGGGCGGAGCTCTCGGCGGAGACGCGCGAGAACGTCGTTATCCGGCGGTTCTCGCGCTTCGCTGTTGGTGGCTAGCGGGGCTCGAGTGGTGGGCGACAACGGAGACACCGCGTCGGTTTACAAGCGCGTCCTGCTCAAGCTGTCGGGTGAGGCCCTGATGGGTGAGCTGGACTACGGCACCGATCCCGGCCGCGTGGAGGCGATCGCCTGCGAGGTGGCCGCCATCCATCGCCGCGGCGTCGAGGTGGCAATCGTGGTCGGCGGCGGCAACATCTATCGCGGTCTCGCCGCGGCGGCCCGGGGCATGGACCGGGCCACCGGCGACTACATGGGCATGCTGGCCACCGTGCTCAACGCGCTGGCGCTGCAGGACGCGTTGGAGAAGGAGGGAATCGCCACCCGGGTCCAATCGGCGATCACGATCTCGGAAGTCGCCGAGCCGTACATACGCCGCCGGGCCATTCGCCATCTCGAGAAGCGTCGCATCGTGATCTTCGCCGCCGGCACCGGCAATCCGTTCTTCACGACCGATACGGCGGCCGCGCTGCGCGCCGCCGAGCTGCACGCCGAGGTGGTGCTCATGGCCAAGAACGGCGTTGAGGGGGTCTACAGCGCCGACCCGGCCACGGACCCGTCGGCGACGTTCATCCCCGAGATTACGCACAAGGATGCGCTCACACGCGGCCTCCAGGTGATGGACTCCACGGCGTTTGCGCTCTGCATGGATAACAATCTGCCGATCATCGTCTTCAACATGGCCGACGGAAGCAATATCGACAAGATCGTTTCGGGAGAGAGAGTGGGCACGGTGGTCAGGACATGAGCGAAATCATCGATGAACTACTCGTCGACGCCCGCGAGCGGATGGGAAAGTCGGTGGAGTCTATCCGTCACGAATTCGGCTCGGTACGAACCGGGCGGGCCAGCCCGGCGCTGCTCGACCGGATCTCGGTCGACTACTACGGCACCGCGACGCCACTCAAGCAATTGGCCACGATCAGCGCGCCGGAGGCCCGGCTGCTGACGATCCAGCCCTACGACAAGAGCTCGATCAAGGCGATCGAGCGGGCGATTCTGGAGTCTGATGTCGGGCTGACGCCCAACAACGACGGCAACCTCATCAGGCTCGGCATACCCGAGCTCACGGAGGAACGGCGCAAGCAGCTGGTCAAGGTCGTCCGCCACATCGCCGAGGAGGGACGGGTGGCGATCCGCAACATCCGCCGCGATGTGATGCACGACCTGCGCGAGCTCAAGGAGGCGGGCGACGCCGGCTCCGACGACGAGCACCGCGCCGAGGTCGAGCTCCAGAAGGTCACCGACACCCGTATCACCGAGCTGGACGAAGCGCTAAAGCAGAAGGAAGAAGAGATCCTGGAGGTGTAGGTGCCTGTCCCCGGCTCCGAGCCACGCGCCGGAGGCCCGCGCGCTGGCGACGATTCCGAGGCCCGCGCGCGCTACGTGGCGATCATCACCGACGGCAATGGACGGTGGGCCAAGAAGCGTGGCCTGCCCGTCGTAGCCGGGCACGAAGCCGGCGCGGACACCGTCAAGGCGCGGCTACGAGACGCCGTCGGCCTCGGCGTCCACGAGCTGACCGTCTATTCGTTCTCGACCGAGAACTGGCGGCGCTCGCCGGAGGAGGTCGCGGCGCTTATGGACATGTTCGGGCGCAGAATCGAGGCCGAGACGCCCGAGCTCCACGAGCAGGGCGTGAGGATGCGATTCGTGGGCCGGCGCGCGGACCCGGTGCCGGCGCAGCTGATCGAGCGCATGGAGTGGGCGGAGGGAGTGACCAGGGCCAACGAGCGCATCACGCTCTTCGTGGCGTTCAATTACGGTGGCAGGGCGGAAATTGTCGACGCAGCGCGAACCTTTACGGGAGGAGACGAGGCCGAGTTCCGCAATCACCTCTATGCCCCCGACATGCATGACCCCGATCTGATCATCCGCACCAGCGGCGAGCAGCGACTCTCGAACTACCTCTTGTGGCAGGGCGCGTACTCGGAGCTGGTGTTCCGCGAGGAGTTGTGGCCCGATTTCTCGCGTCAGGCGTTCGAGCAGAGTCTCGAGGAGTTCGCGGCGCGCAAGCGGCGGTTCGGAGGTCGGTAGAAGTGCCGGCAGGAAGGCGATCGCGCCCGCCGTCGAGGGGGCGAGGCTCGCGATCCGGGCGCTCGCGCCGCGGTCCAGGCGACGTGTCGGCGTCCGGCTCGTTCTATGACCACCGCGCCGATGCCGAGCCGGAGCGCTCGCGCCCCGAGCCGCGCCGGGCGACGCGGCCGAGCCAGGGACAGCGGACCCGGCCACCACGACAGCGCCAGCGTTCGGACCTCTTCGCTCGCGTGCTCGTGGCCATTCCCGCCGCCGTCCTGGCCATCGTATTCATCGATCTCGGCGGTCTTGCCTTCGCCCTGTTTCTGCTCGTGGTCGGGCTGGTCTGCATGCATGAGCTGTATCGGGCGCTGGCGCGCTGGCGGCCGCTCCCGCTGGTGGGGTTTCTGGCGCTCACAGCGATGGTGCTGGCCGCTCACTTCGGCAATCTGCGCGATGTTCTCGAGGCCGCGATGGCCACCCTTCCCGTCCTGTTCCTGTTCGCGATCGCCAGAGCCAAGCGTGGACAGATCACGGTTTCGATGGCCGGAACGCTCCTCGGGGTCTACTGGCTCGGGTTTGCCTTCGCCCACGCGGTGCTCCTGCGGGGCCTCCCGCACGGCAACGGGGTGATCATCGACGTCCTGGTTGGAACGTTCCTCGGCGACACCGGCGCCTATCTGGGCGGCCGCTTGTTCGGGCGCCGGCCGCTGGCGCCTCAGATCTCGCCCAATAAGACCGTCGAGGGCCTGTTCTTCGGGATGTTCGTGGCGATCGTGGCGGTCTTCTTCGCCGGCCTGTACCAGACGTGGCTCACGCAGGGCGATGCGCTGCTCCTTGGCGTGGCGGTGGCCGTGCTGGGGCCGCTCGGCGACCTGTTCGAGTCGGTGATCAAGCGCGAGGCTGACATCAAGGACACCGGCACCGTGTTCGGCGCTCATGGCGGGGCGCTGGACCGGCTCGATGCCGTCACCTTCACGATCGTGGCCGGGTATTACATCTGGCTTGGCGTGATGCACTAGCTGGGGCCATGCGCGAGGTGACGGTCAGAGTGCCCCGCCGCGCCGTCGAGGACGTGCTCGACCGCCTTCTCCCGATCGTGCCCGGCGGGGTGCGAGAGGTGGCCACCGGGCGGCACGTCGAGCTGAGGATGCGGGGCCACGACATCCCCGATGGCGACGCGCTGGCCGAGGCCGCGGGGCGATGGCCCTACCGGCTCTCCGAGCGCGAGGTCCCCGACGACTGGCGCCAGCGCCGGCTGTTGGACTACGAGCCGGACGTGATCGGCGGGCGGGTGGTCGTGCGGCCCGCATGGGCCCCGGCGTCCGGCGCGGGGCTGATCGATATCCCGATCGCCGACAGCGCCGCGTTCGGAAGCGGCGCGCACCCGACCACCCGGACCTGCCTCGAGCTGCTGCTCGAGACCGAGCCTCGCGGCTCGTTCGCCGATCTCGGCTGTGGCTCCGGTGTCCAGGCGATCCTGGCCGCCCGACTCGGCTGGTCACCTGTGATCGCGATCGATGTGATGGCGGAGTGCGTTTCGGCGGCGCTGGGCAACGCCGAGGCGGCGGGCGTGCAGATTGCCGCGCGGGTCATGGACCTGGCCGATGAGGCGCCACCGAGCACCGATGGCATTGCCGCCAACCTTCCCGCCGCGCTGCATGAAATCGTCGCGGGTAGCCTGACCGAGCCCCTCCCGCAGGTGGGTGTGCTGAGCGGCTTCGGATCCGATGAGGCCGCAGCGGTCAAGGCGGCGTACGCGCGCCGAGGACTGCGCGAGCGACGGAGCGTCGAGATCCTTGGCTGGTCGATCGTGGTACTCGATCGAGACTGATCCGAGCTTGCGCAGCCGGCCGAGCGCTGAGAGACTGCCGCGCACTGCCACACAAGGAGGGTCCGGGGATGGCCGAATACATCAGGTTCCGACTGACGTCGGCGAAGATAGGTGTGACGATGGCGCTGGCGGCGTTGATCGGCGGTGTGGCGGACAGGGCGCAGGCGCAGTCGCAGTCGGCGGCTCCAGGCAAGCCGGCACCGCTGTTCGTGAAGCTGACAGGCATCACCGGCCCGGTCCGTAGTGTGCTGGCCAAGATCGAGCAGAAGTGCGTCACGCTCGGCAACGAAATCGGCAGCCTGGAAAAGAAGGTGCGCACCGACTACTACACCAAGGACCAGATCGGCAAGGTGTACCTGAAGGACGCGACCGCGAACGCGGAATTCCTCAAGAAGGCGGACACGGCGGCTAACTCAAGACTGCTCGATAGCAAGCCGGCCAACGCGTTCGTCCAGAGCGCCAGCGACGCCACCGTGGCCACCGGGGCGCTCTCGTCGCTCGGGGGCGCTGGCGGGACCCAGACCTTGCTCGTCGCGCCCGGAACCAATGGCGAGATCATCGTCGTTTGCCGCCCGGCTCCGGTCGGACAGCCGGCCGGAATCCAGGTCCTGATTCACAACGGCACGGGTTTCACGCTCCCCGCGGTCCAGGACCAGAACGGCCATGACTCCTCGATGCCGCTGGCCCCCGGCGACACGCCCCTGACCACGATCACCGGTAACACGCAACTTCACCTCCAGACCTTCCCGACCTCCGGGTTCAATCGGGTCATGACCCTGACGGTGAGCGGAGAAAAGGGCGCCAACGGCGTATCCGTCGTGGGCCAGATGCTCAACGGAGACGGCTGATCGAGGGCCGTGGCGGCCAGATCTCGGGCGAGCTACCGCCGCTCGGAGATCGTCGCGGCCTCGTCCTGTCGGCCTCCAAGGAGATCGAGGCCGGGGCGCGCGCCATGCTGCTCATGGCCCAGGGCCTGTTTCGCCTCGACGTGATGTTGCACGGCGACACGCTGCGCATCATCGTTCGCAACCTGTCGAGCGGTGAGCTCGAGATCCAGTCGTCGCTGGGCGACTACGAGGGCGGTGCCGTCGTAATCGGTGATGTTTCGGCCTATCGCCCGGGGCGCTCGAGCCTGGCTTTCGCCCTTGGCCAAGGCGACGATCGCGTGTCGGTGAGCGTCCAGATCGGTACCCTGCGCTTCGCTGAGCGCGGGACCGTGCAGGTCAGCGGGCAGGCAATCGTGCGCGAGGCGCCGACGGTCTGAGGCTTCGGCGCGCCTAGAATCCGGCCGGTGCCGCGGCGTCTGGTCATCCTCGGGTCCACCGGCTCGATCGGCATTCAGGCGCTCGACGTCATCTCGCGCGACCCCAGCCAGGAGCTCCAGGTGGTCGGTCTGGCCGCGGGGCGCGAGTGGGAGAAACTGCTCGGGCAAGCGGCGGATTACGGCGTGGATCGCCTCGCGCTGGCCGACCCCGATGCAGCGGCGAGGGCAGGCGAGGCGTGGACGGACGGCGAGCTGCTCAGCGGTCCCGATGGCCTCGTCCGGCTCATCACCGAGTGTGACTGCGACCTCGTGCTCAACGCCATTGTGGGCTCGGCTGGACTCGTCCCGACAGTCGCCGTGCTGGGCGAGGGAATCGATCTGGCGCTGGCCAACAAGGAGTCGCTGGTGGTCGGCGGCGAACTCGTGATGCAGCTTGCGGAGGCCACGGGCGCCATGATCATCCCGGTCGACTCGGAGCACTCTGCGCTCCATCAGCTGCTGGCCTCCGAGCAACCGGGCACGGTCGACCGGCTGATCCTGACCGCTTCAGGAGGTCCCTTCCGCGGGCGCAGCGCCCGTGAGCTCGACGTGGTCAGCGTCGACCAAGCCCTGGCCCACCCGACCTGGGCGATGGGGGGGAAGATCACGATCGATTCGGCCACGCTGATGAACAAGGGCCTCGAGCTGATCGAGGCCCATCACCTGTTCGGCACTCCATACGAGCAGATCGAGGTCGTGGTCCATCCCCAGTCGATCATCCACAGCCTGATCCAGCTGTGCGACGGCGCGACGCTCGCGCATCTCGGCTATCCCGACATGCGGGTGCCGATCTCCTATGCACTGCACTACCCGGACCGGGTCGATGTGCCCGTCCGTCCGCTCGATCTCCTCGCCACCGGCGCCCTCACCTTCGAGCCGGTGGACGAGGAGACGTTTGCCTGTCTGCGGCTGGCCCGCGAAGCGGCCCGGGCGGGGGGCACCGCCCCGTGCACGCTGAACGCGGCCAACGAGATCGCCGTGCACGCCTTCCTGGCCGGGAAATTGCGGTTCCTCGACATCGCCGCGGTGATCGAGGAGACGCTGGAAGACTTGCCGGGCCGCGGCGTGCACTCGTTCGACTCCCTGGGGGACGCCGACGCGCAGGCTCGACGCGTCGCCTCCGAGTTCGTCGAGGCACGGTCGCCGGTCTAGTGTCGCGAGCCAACACCCGCGCCCGGCGCCCCTGAGCGTCCGGAAGCCGGGGGCGCCTAAGAGTCTCGTAAGCCTGGCGCGCGGCCTGCCACACTGACTGGCGATGTCATACGTCCTGGCCTTCCTCGGCTTCGCCGCGCTGATCATTCTGCACGAAGCGGGCCACTTCACGGCGGCCAAGGCGGTCGGCATGCGGGTCGAGCGGTTCTCGCTCTTCTTCGGGCCCATGATCTGGAAGTTCCGCCGTGGCGAGACCGAGTATGGAATCGGCGCCATTCCCCTCGGTGGCTACGTGCGGATCACGGGCATGAACCCGAACGAGGACATCCCAGCCGACGCGGTGCCACGTGCTTACTACAACCAGCCGGTGTGGAAGCGGATCGTCGTCATCCTGGCCGGGCCCGGCGTGAATCTCCTCATCGCATTCGTGATCATCTGGGCCCTGTTTCTCGCCAACGGCCAGACCGTTGCCTCCCAGCGGGTCGTCGCGGTCGAAAAGGGCACGCCGGCCTACACCGCGCTGAAACCAGGCGATCGGCTGGTCTCGGTTGACGGCGTCCGCGGCAGTCCGGACGCGCTGCGCAACCAGCTGGGAACGCATCTGTGCCGCGGCCAGCAGGTCAACGGCTGCGTCGCCGCAACGCCGGCCAAGATCGTTGTGCGCCGCAACGGACAGCTGCTGAGCTTCGATCTCCGGCCTCGCTACAACGCGCAGGCGAAGCGGCCGCTGGTCGGGTTCGAGTTCGGCGATACCCAGCAGTCGCTCGGCCCCGTGCCCGCAGCTTCGCTGGCCGTCACCGGGATGTGGAACGTCACCAAACAGACCGTTTCGGTGATCGCGAGGATCTTCGAGCCCCAGGAGCGCAAGCAGGTCAACGGCATCGTCGGTGGCTACACGGTCACGGAGGAGTCGTTTGCGCACAGCACCACGCTCGCCCTCCAGGTGCTCGCCCTGATCTCGCTGTCGCTGGCCGTGATCAACCTGTTTCCGTTCCTCCCCCTCGACGGCGGCCACGTGTTCTGGGCCGTGGCCGAGAAGGTACGGGGCCGCCGGATTCCGTTCGAGGTCATGGAACGGGCCGGGATCGTGGGCTTCGCGCTGATCCTGCTTCTGTTCGTGATCGGGCTCAGCAACGACATCTCGACGCTCAGCGGCAAGGGCTTCAACGTCCACTAGTTGTAGATCCTGACCACGTTGTTCCGCCGATGAGTTAGCCATCCGGCGCTCCTTGGAGGCTGAGAGGTGCTCAAGCCACTCAGTTCCAAGGAGGACACCGGATGAAGCTGCACGGTAACGCTCGGCTCAGCGTCAAGGGCCGCGAGCTGCTGGTCGATCGCGTGGAGAATGCGGGGTGGTCGCTGACGGAGGCCGCCGAGGCGGCCGGAGTCAGTGACCGCACCGTGCGCAAGTGGCTGACCCGGTACCGCAAGGACGGGCTGGCAGGGTTGCTGGATCGTTCCTCGGCTCCGGCAGTCGTGGCCAATCGCACCGATGAGCGGCGCCTAGAGGTGATCGCGGCGCTACGTCGGCTGCGGATGACCGGCGCGGAAATCGCTGAGTGCCTCGGGATGGCGGTCTCGACCGTCTCGGGGATCCTGACACGGATCGGGATGGGCAAGCTCGGCAGGGTCGGGCTGGAGCCCGTCCAGCGCTACGAGCGAGCTCGGCCTGGCGAGCTGCTCCACATCGATGTCAAGAAGCTCGGCCGAATCCACGAGGGCGCCGGGCATCGCTTCACGGGCAAACCCGGTCAACGCAAGGCTGCCGGCACCAGGACCGATGCCGATGGCCACCGCCGCCATCGCGTCGGCTGGGAGTACGTGCACATCGCGATCGACGACGCCACCCGTCTGGCCTACGTCGAGGTCCTCGCCGACGAGAAGGCCACCACCGCCATCGCGTTCCTCCGCCGCGCGGTCAACCACTACGCCGCCCACGGCATCCAGGTCGAGCGGTTGATCACCGACAACGGCTCCGCCTACCGCTCGACAGTCCACGCGATCGCCTGCCGCATGCTCGGCATCCGCCATCTCAGAACGCGCCCATACCGACCCCAGACCAACGGCAAGGCCGAACGCTTCATCAGAACCCTCCTGGGCGGCTGGGCCTACGGCGCCGTCTACCGCTCAAGCACAGAACGCACCGCCGCGCTCGCCGGCTGGGTCGACTGGTACAACACCAGACGACCCCACGGCGCCCTCAGCCACAAGCCGCCCATCGCTCGCCTCAACGAGCTGAACAACCTCCTCGGGTCCTACAACTAGTAGGTGTCTGTCTGGCCCTCACGCCTGCGATAGCGTTAGCCGCACGTAGGGTCCCCGACAGACGCGAGGAGAGCATGGAGAGCAGCACGATCACGCCGGCAGCAGGGCGGGCGGTCGACGCGCCGACGCTGACCGAGGCGCTGCGGCGCACGGCGGCCAACCACCCCGAGGTTGTGGCAGTGCGGATGCCCGACGACAGCATCTCGCTGACGTGGTCCGAGGTTCTGGCGCGGGTCGACGCGCTGGCCGGCGGGCTCGCCAAGCTCGGGGTGCAGCGGGGTGACACGGTCGCGATCATGCTCGGCAACCGGCCCGAGTTCCACATCGCCGACCTGGCGGTGGCGATGCTCGGCGCCACGCCGTTCTCGATCTACGTGACCTATCCGGCCGAGGAGATCGTGTACCTGTGCACCGACGCGGCCACTCGCGTGGTCATCGTGGAGCAGACCTTCCTGCCCGTCGTTCTCGAGGCGCGCAAGAGTTTGCCGGCGCTTGAACACGTGATCGTGATCGACGGTGAAGCGCAGCCGGATGACTCGGGCGTCGCGCGATCAGGCGAGGCCGGAGGCCGAGCGCACGGCATGCCCGAGGGCACGGTCTCGCTGGCCGAGGTCGAGGGATCGAACCCGGGGTTCGACGTCGCCGCGGCGGCGGCGCAGATCGCCCCCGACGACGTGGTGACGCTGATCTACACCTCGGGCACGACCGGCCCCCCCAAGGGCGTCCAGCTCTCGCACCACAACATCATGGTCTCGGCGCATGCGGTCGACGAGATCATCCCCTTCCCGACCGGCGCACGGGTGATCTCGTGGCTGCCGGCCGCTCACATCGCCGAGCGGATGGCCCACCACTACATACCGGTGATCTACGCCGGCACGATCACCTGCTGCCCGAACCCGCGCGAGATCATTTCCTACCTGCCCCAGGTCCGCCCGACGTGGTTCTTCGCCGTCCCGCGCATCTGGGAGAAGCTAAAGGCCGGCCTCGAGACCATGCAGGCCGCCCAGCCCGAGGAGCAGCGCCAGGCGGTCGAGCAGGCGATGAATGCGGCGGTCCAGCGTGTTCGCCTCAGGCAGCAGCGCCAGCCGGTGCCCGACGAGCTCGAGGCGGCGGTGGCACGCGCCGACGAGCAGATGTTCTCCAAGCTGCGCGAGATGCTTGGCCTCGATCAGGTCCTCGCCGTCAACGTCGGCGCCGCGCCTACGCCGATCGAGGTGCTCGAGTTCTTCCACGCCATGGGCATCGAGCTCGCCGAGCTGTGGGGCATGTCGGAGACCTGCGGCTTCGGCACGTGCAACCGTCCGGGCGAGGTCAAGATCGGCACCGTCGGGCCGGCCTCGCCAGGGGTCGAGCTCAGGATCGCCGACGACGGCGAGCTGCTCGTGCGCGGCGACTTCGTCATGCTCGGCTATCGCAACCAGCCCGAAACGACCGCCGACGCGCTCGACTCCGAGGGCTGGCTGCACACGGGCGACATCGGGCAGATCGACGACGAGGGGTTCCTGAAGATCGTCGACCGCAAGAAGGAGATCATCATCAACGCCGCCGGCAAGAACATGTCGCCGGCCAATATCGAGGCGGTGATCAAGAGTGGGAGCCTGCTGATCGGACAGGCGGTCACGATCGGCGACGGCCGGCCTTACAACACCGCCCTCGTGGTGCTCGACGCTGACTACGCCCCCCAGTGGGCCGAACAGCAGGGCATCGAGGGCCGGACATTGGAGGTCCTGGCCGCCAGCCCCGTCGTGCGCGAGGCCGTGCAGGCCGGCGTCGATGAGGCCAACAGGCATCTGGCCCGCGTCGAGCAGATCAAGAAATTCACCATCGTTCGCGGCGACTGGGCGCCCGGTGGCGATGAGCTGACCCCGACGATGAAGCTCAAGCGCCGCCCGATTGCGGCGAAGTACGAGGCCGAGATCGAGTCGATGTACGCCGGGTAGGGCCTTCCGCCATCCGCACAGCGATGAGTTTCTTGACCAGGGGCTTCGGGAGCGGCTGGTCGACCGGGAAGTGCAGGGCGCTCTTGGTCATCTTGTAGCCCTTGAGCTCATCACCGAGCTTGTCGAGGACCGATCCGCTGAACGGCAAATAGCTCAGGTGGGTCTTGAAGGCGGCGAAGCCGGCGACGGTCTTGCCGTCCACGCGGAAAGCCGGAACGCCATAGGAGATGATCTGTTCGGCCTCTGGCACGAACTCAAGGATCGTGCGACGCAGCTGCTCGAGTGTGGCGCGCTTGCGCTCCTCGACGCCGCGCAGGTACTCGTCGACCTTCTCGGCCGACCCCGCCGCACGATCCTGGAAGGCCGGGCCGCGGGCTGGCGCCGCGAGCTTGGGAAACTCGGGTTCATTCCTCTGACTCATCTACTCCCTTTCTCACATGATGAGACCAAAATCGAGACCGAAGCTCATCGGTCACGGTGTACAAGGAGTTCCCCGGGCGGTCGCACTTCACGATCGGTCAGGAGGGATGGGAGGAGGTCGCGGACTACGCGCTCGACTGGGCGGTCGAGCACGCCGTCGCTCCCGTGCCCAGCTGATCGGCGGCGCCACACAGATCCGTCAATGTGATTCTCGACTCGTCAACCGAGCCGAGATTCACCTTGACGGCGTGGGACGCCGTCCTTGTGAAACTGGCCGACGGCGCTGCGGCGAGTTTCACGTTGACCGACCGCCACCCCCCGAAAACGTCCGCCGCAACCTTCACCATGCCCGACTCGTGTCTGAGAACGGGTGGGGAACTGGACTTCGCAGCTGGCAACGACGGGCGCTGTCCCAAATGGGCGCCTGGGAGGCCGGACCGTTCCTGCTCTCGGCCGCTCCGGGCGCCGGCAAGACGCGCCCGGCGCTCGAGTTGGCGCGGCGGGAGCTGCGGCGTGGGAGCGCCGCACGGGTCGTCGTGGCCTGCCCGACCGCCCCGCTGACCCGGCAATGGGCACGCGCGGCCAGCGATCTCGGCGTCCAGCTGGCTCCCGACGCCGCGACCCCCAGGCCGCCGCCGGGCTTTCACGGCGTATCCGTCACCTACGCGCGGATCTCGAAGGCGCCCAGGCGCTGGGCCAAGGCCGCCGGCGCCGGAACGCTGGTGATCGCCGACGAGGCCCATCATCTCGGGGAGGAGCTGACCTGGGGAGAGTCGTTCGCGGCGGCGTTCAACGCCTCGCCCCGCTGGCTGCTCCTCTCGGGGACGCCGTTTCGGTCCGACGCCACGCCCATCCCCGGCGTGCGCTACGACGCGGGCGGCCTGGCCGAGCCCGACTTCTCCTACAGCTACGCCGACTCGGTGGCCGAGGGGATCTGCCGCCCCGTGCGCTTCGTCGCCTATGACGGGACGCTGTCGTGGCAGAGCGGGGACGATGTGATCGAGTCGAGCTTCGAGACCGTGCTGCCCGCGCGCGAGGCCAGCCGGCGCTACCGCACGGCGATCTCCACCGAGCTGCCGGACGGGCTGCCGCGGATCCTGCGCGAGGCTGACGAGAAGCTCCACGCGCTGCGCACGGGCGGGCACCGCGACGCCGGCGGGCTGGTGATCGCGGCTGACTCGACCCACGCCCGGCGGATCGCCGCGCTGCTGCGCGAAGCGACCGGCCGCGTCCCGGTCGTCGTCCTGCACGCCGAGCCCCGAGCGGCGGCCAAGCTGACGGCGTTCACGTCCTCCCGCGACCCGTGGATTGTGGCGGTCAACATGGTCTCGGAGGGGGTCGACATCCCGCGCCTGCGTGTCGGGGTCTACGCGACGGCGGCCAAGACGCCACTGGTCTTCCGCCAGATCGTGGGGCGGTTCGTCCGCACGCTGCGGGGGCGCCCGGCGGAGCCGAGCTGGCTGTACGTCCCTGCCGACCCGATCCTGCGCGACCACGCAGCCTCGGTGGAGGAGGAGGTGCGTGTCGCGCTGCAGACCCCGGGTGACGAGCTCGGATTCGAGCGGGCCGACCGTCTCGAGACCGAGCGGACCGAGACGCCAGAGTTCGTGCCTCTGAGCGCCGACGTGGCGCCCCAGATGACGCTGTTCGGCCCTGCGCCGGTGGCGCCCCTCCCTCGCCCGCCGGCGCCCTCCGAGGATCAGCCCGAGGTCCCCGTCTTCGAGCGCCGCGCCGAGCTCCGGGGCGAGCGCCACCGTCTGGTGTCGGAGTTGACGCGCCGCGAGCGCACCGGCCATCGTGAGGTCAACGCGTGGCTCAACCGCAAGGTCGGCATCACCAGCGTCGAGCAGGCAACGCTGGCCCAGCTCGAGCGTTCCGTGGAACTGCTCGTGGGCAGGCTGACCGCCCCGACCAGGCGCTAGGGGCCGGCACCGCGGTTGCCGCCCGGCGCGCCGACCCCGGAGATCGAGCTCCACAGGAGCTCGATCGGGTGGTGGATTGGGAGCGGCTGACCGAGCTCGCGCAGGTGCATGTCCAATTGGGCGGCACAGCCCGGGTTGCCGGCGGCGATGGCCTGGGCGCCTGTGTCGAGCAGATGCTTGGCCTTGCGCGCCCCGAGCTCGGCCGCCGCCTGGGGCTGGACGAGGTTGTAGATGCCGGCCGACCCGCAGCAGATGGCCGACTCGGCGCCGACCTCGAGCAGTTCGAGTCCCGGTATCGAGCTCAGCAACTCGCGTGGCTGGGCGCGGATCTGCTGAGCGTGCTGGAGATGGCAGGCGTCGTGGTAGACGACCCGCAGGTGAACCGAGGAGCGCTTGGCGCGCGGGGGCACCGAGGCCAGGACCTCGCACACATCGCGCACGCGCTCCGAGAACGCCGATGCCTCGGGCGTGCCGAGCAGGTCTCCGTATTCCTTCATCGCCGCGCCGCACCCCGCCGCGTTGACCACGATGTAATCGAGATCGCCGAGCTGGGCGAATGCCGCGATGGTCGCCCGGGCACGGAGCACGCCGGACTCCTCCTCGCCGGCGTGGAGCTCGAGCGCCCCGCAGCAGTTGGGCAGCGTCGGCGCCAGGACCTCGAAGCCTTCGGCGGCCAGCGTGGAGATCGTCGCGCGATGCACGTTGGCGAAAAACACCCGCTGTACGCACCCGAGCAGCAATCCCACGCGCCCACGGCGTTCCCCGACCGCTGGCGTGAGCTGCGGGACGCTCGATCGGCGCGCCTCGCGCGCCGGGGTGCGCGGCGCCACCTTGGCCAGGATCGACAGACGCTCGGGGAGGTGCTCGGCGCCCAGCTTCCGCGCGGCACTCAGCGCAGGCGCCATCAGACGCATGCGCTTGGGGTGGGGAAGGGTCTCGAACAGCAGGCGGCGCAGCGCCCGCTCGCCCGTGGTGCGCCGGTGATGGCGTTCCACCTGAGGGCGCGTTCGCTCTATCAGGCGGTCGTAGCGCACCCCCGACGGGCACGCGGTCACGCAGGCCATGCAACCGAGACAGCGATCGAAGTGCGTGACCATCTGGTCCGACAGCTCGCTTCCCGGCTGGAGCGCCTCGTCGATGAGAACGATGCGCCCGCGCGGCGAGTCCGGCTCCTCACCCCACAACAGGTAGGTGGGGCACGTGTCGAGGCAGAACCCGCAGTGGACGCAGTCCTCGATGACCGAGGGCTCCGGAGGTCGATGGGCGTCGAACGCGCTGGTGAGCTCGAAGGCCATCAGATCCCGCCCATGAACGCGCCGGGGTTACAGGCGCGCGCCGGATCGAAGCGCTGCTTGATGCGCCGCATCAGCTCGAGCTCGGGGCCACCGCTGGCCCCCCACGGGTCTTCGGCGGCGCGGAGCCACTCGGGAGCGTCGAGCAGCACCGATACCACCTCACGCGGGAGTCCGGCCCGCAGGGCGGCGACCGCCTCGGGTTCGACCTCGATATAGCTCGTGCCCAGCGCGACGCGGCCGACCAGGGTTCCGCCACATCGCTCCGTGACCGCAATCACCTCGGGCAGCACGCTCAGGCGGGCGGCGACTCTGACCAGGGCGAAACCGTCGCGCGCGCGCTGGCCGGCCCGCTGGCGAGACCACAGGCGCTCCTCGTCGCCGGCCATATCGACTCCCTCGAGGCCGCCCCTGCGCAGCAACTCGGCCGCTCTCGCGGCGCGCTTGCCGGGCTCGGTGTCGCCGCAGCGGGCCACGATTCCCCCCGCCCGGCGCGCCAGGCGACATCGAGCGCCTCGAGCTCCAGCGGGGCCCGGGACATCGTCCGCGCCGCGCCCAGCAGCACGGCCGGGTCGCCGGTGGCGCCCAGCACGGTCGCGGTGCCCGCAGGCAGCGGGTGCAGGCGCACGCTGACCGACAGGATCATCCCCAGCGTGCCGAACGAACCCGAGAACAGCTTGGCCAGGTCGTAGCCGGCGACGTTCTTGATCACCTTGCCGCCCGAGCGGGCGATCGTCCCGTCGCTGAGGGCCACCGTCATCCCGAGCACGAGATCGCGGGGCGCGCCGTAGCGGTGCCGCAGCGGTCCCGAGTCGCCGGCGGCGATGACCCCACCGATTGTCGCGCTGCGATCGCCACCCAGACCCAGCGCCGGGTCCAGCGCGAGCATCTGACCGGCGCCGGCGAACGCCTCCTGGGCGCGGGACAGCGGAACGCCGGCCTCGAGGATCGCGGTCAGG
The DNA here is from genome assembly GCA_963796885.1 of uncultured Solirubrobacterales bacterium. Taxonomy (GTDB): domain Bacteria; phylum Actinomycetota; class Thermoleophilia; order Solirubrobacterales; family Solirubrobacteraceae; genus Palsa-465. The sequence goes on along the minus strand of CAWCNP010000004.1, from coordinate 95,837 downwards.
TCGCCGGCGTTGTGCTCGAGTACCTGGGTGAGTCCCGTGCTCCGCAGCTCAAGGTCGGGCGCCGGGGTCACGGCGCCCCAGCCGAGCTTTGTGCCCGCACCGCAGATGCGCACCGACTGATGCGCGGCGGCCGCACCGGCGAGTGCACCGGCGGCCTCCTCGAAGGTCCGGGGCTCGAGTTGCTCGGTCATCTAGAACCGGGTGGCCACGCCGGCTCGCTCGAGCGGATGCTCGCGGTAGGGCCCCGGGACCTCTCCGCACAGCCTTGGGGTCGGCATCACTTTTCCGGGGTTGGCCAGGCCCACGGGGTCAAATGCGCAGCGCAGACGGTGAAACGCGTCCAGATCGGTCTCCGTGAACATCTCCGGCATGTAGCCCTTCTTGTCGACGCCGACTCCGTGCTCGCCGGTGATCGAGCCGCCGGCATCGACGCAGGCCTTGACGATCAGCCCGGCCAGCTCCTCGGCGCGCGCGGGCTCGCCCTCGCGCGCGGCGTCGTAGCAGACCAGCGGGTGCAGATTGCCATCGCCGGCGTGGAACACGTTGGCGACCTGGAGCTGATACTCCTGCGCCAGGGCGTCGATCTCGCGCAGCACCTCCGACAGCCGCGTGCGGGGGATGACGCCGTCCTGCACGTAGTAGGCGGGCGCGATCCGGCCCATGGCGGCGAACGCGGCCTTGCGGGTCCTCCACAGCAACTCGCGCTCTTGCTCGTCGCCCGCCACGCGCACGTCGATCGCGCCGGCGCCGTTGCACAGCTCCAGCACGTGATCGAAGCGCGTCTCGCACTCCTCGCGCGGTCCGTCGAGCTCGACCAGCAACGCCGCGCCGGCATCCAGCCGATAGCCGGCCCCCGTGGCCGCCTCGGCCGCCTTGATCGAGAGCCGGTCCATCATCTCGATCGCCCCCGGGACCATGCCGGCGCTGACGATCTCGGTCACCGCATCGCCGGCCGCCCCCGTGTCGGCGAAGAAGGCCACCAGCGTCCGCGCCACCTCGGGCTTGGGAACCACCCGCACGGTGATCCGCGTGGCCACGCCGAGCGTCCCCTCGGAGCCAACGAACGCGCCCAGGAGGTCGTAGCCCGGTGCGTCGCGATCGAGCTCGACCAGCGAGCCATCGCTCAGCACGACCTCGAGCCCGACCACGTAGTTCGTGGTGAATCCGTACTTGAAGCAATGGGCACCCCCCGAGTTCTCAGCCACGTTGCCGCCGATCGAGCAGACGATCTGGCTGGACGGATCGGGTGGGTAGAAGTGCGTTGGCGCGACGGCCTGCGAGATCGCCAGGTTGGTCACGCCGGGCTCGACCACCACGATCCCGTCGTCGAGGTCGACGCTGATGATGCGTCGCATCCGCGCGAGCACGATCAGCACACCCTCGGAGACCGGCAGGGCGCCGCCGGACAGGCCGGTGCCGGCCCCGCGGGCGACCCAGGGAACGCCCGCGTCGTAGCACGTGCGCACGACCTCCCTGACCTCGGCGGCCGTGCCTGGCAGAACGGCGGCTAGTGGCGTCTGGCGGTAGTGCAGGAGGCCGTCAGAGCGATACGTGGCCAGTGCGTGGGGGTGCGTGACCACATGCTCGCCCCCGCAGATTTGCTGCAGGCGACCCACTAGATCGGAGCCGGACCCCATCGCTTGGAAGTATTCCCGATTGCCGGCGCCCGCACGCGCCGGGCGTGCTACCCGACGCGGATCTTGATCGGGCGGCTGTTGATGCGTGACCCGAGACTGCCGATCGACAGGAACGGGTCCGTCTTCGGGTACCGGTAGGACAGGCGGATCGTGCCGGTGGCCGGGAACCTCATGCGCAGATCGAAGTATCCCCGCGGGCTGGTGATCCTGACGGTCTTGATCGTCTTGAAGGATCCGCGCGACCCGCGCTGGAACTGGATCTGGACCGTCTGTCGAGTGCCCGTGTCCTTGGCCATGAAGGTCGCGGGGCGCGCGCATCCCCAGACCTCGACCTTGCGTCCACGTCCCATCGAGGTGTGGGGCAGGTAGAAGGGCAGCCGGTAGGCGTAGTAGTCGGCCTTGGGCTTGCCGTTGTAGAACAGGATCCCGCTGTCGAAGCCGTTGGAGTTGGGCGTGGGGTCGTAGAGCAGGTACTGCATCGTCGAGGCGATGCGGCGGCTGCGCCAGCTCAGGTACTCGGCCCAGTTGATGTAGTAGGCCGCCGTGGCCGGAGACACGTAGGGGCCGGGGTTCGGCGGGCGGGTGATGTAGCCGTACTCGTCGACGTAGATTGGGTAGCGCTTGCCCGAGCCGTAGTCGTGCATGATCCGATCGAGTGTGCGCTCCTCCTTGGGAAGCTTGTTGAAGCTCACGTAGTCGGGATCGTTCGAGCTGTCCTCGGTCGGCGGCAGGTTCTGCGGATACGGGTGTTCGGCAAAGCCGGTGGCCCCGAACAGGCCCGGGTTCTTGGTCCGGAAGCGCCGCGAGCCGGCGGCCGTGGCCGGGCAGCCTTCCTTCTTGGCCGCCGAGCCACGCATGGGGCGCAGCGAGTTGTCAACGCAGTACAGGTGGCGAACGAACTCGAGCGGCTTCATCTGGGCGAAATCGCCGGGGTGCCCGGCGGGGTTGCTCTTGCTCGGCTTGCTTCGCTGCCCGCGCGCGGTGAGCCCGCCGATGATGATCTTGTCGTGCCCGTGTCCGGTCTTGTGCAGGGCGTTCCAGGCCGCCGCCACCAACTGGCGATACATCATCGGGGCGACGTCCACGTAGGAACCGTCGACGGCTTGTGGGCCGAGGTCCTCGCCGAAGTTGGGTTCATTCCAGATGCTCCAGAAGCTGACGCGCGGAAGCGTCTGGCCGGAATCGGCGGGGTCCGGGTACTTGCCGTCGTAACGACGGCCCATGGCCACCATGAACTGGCCGAAGTCCCTGACCGACGGCCGCCAGCCCCGATCGGTGTGGGTGAGCAGGTGGTGAGGGATGTGCTTCCCCTCGGCCCACACGGGAACCCCCGAGGAGACGGTGAGGTCGACCTGGAGGCCGTATTTCTTGGCGTCCCTGACGATGTTGTCGAAGCGCACCCAGTTACCGGCAGGGTAGGCCGCTGGGTCGCTGGCCTTGAACTTGGGCTTGTGGCGGGCGAGGGGATCGGGGGCGACCGAGCTCCAGTTGACGATCACGCGGACCGTATCGGCACCGAGCCGGCGGAAGGTCCGCAACGTCCCGTCCGGGTTGTTGGCCAGGTGGACGCCGTCCTCGATCATCGCGATCTGGTTGTGGGAGGCCAGCGCGGGGGAGGGCAGCGAGCCGAGCGCGAGGACGCTGGCGGCGGCGGCGAGCATGACGGCGGGCGGACGGATCAATCGCATGGGAGTGACAACAGGTCGCGGCGGTCGGAGTTGCGGGTCCGGCCCCGACCGTGGACAAAGGCTCGGCGGAGCAGGCTAGCGAAGTGTGATGTCGACGTTGCGGCTGTGGATCGTCTGACCGTCGGGGTAGCTCCAGGCCAGCCGCACGATCCCGCTGGAGTCGAAGTTCATATTGGTGTCGAAATAGCGCCCGTTCAGCGCGATCGTGCGGATCACCTTGAACCCCGAGGCCGAGGAAGCCCGGAACTGGATCTCCACGTGCTGCACCGATCCGGTGGCAAGACGCGCGAAGCGTGCCGGGCGCACGCAGCCCCACACCTCGAGCGCCTGCCCGTGCTTGAAGGCGCGCACCGGGAGGTAGATCGGCATCCGGTAGGCGAAATAGCTGGCTTTTGGGACGCCGTTCTTGAACTCGAGCCCGGTGGCGAAGCCCTTGAATCCGCTGGCCTGCACGGGATCCACGAGCAGGTACTGGTCGTAGGACACCACGCGCGGGTTGCGCCAGGAGATGTACTCCGACCAGTTGAGGTAGTAGGCCGCCGTCTGCGGATCGGTGGAGATCGCGCCGAGCTCAGGCGGATTGGTCTGATAGCCGAACTCGGTCGAGTAGATCGGCAGGCGCCGGCTGGATCCGTAGGCGTCCATGATCCCGTCGAGCGTGCTCACGAGCTTGGGGAGTGCCGCCAGGTCGGCGTAGTCGGGCTCGTTGGCGGTGACCTGGTCGGGCGGGATGCTCCCCTGCCCGTACGGATGATCGGCGAACCCGGTGGCCTGGAACAGCACGGGGTGGGCCAGGGGAAAGCGCTTGGAGGCGGCGGCCGTGGCGGGGCAGTGACGCAACGCGGCTTGCATGCCGGTCAGCGGGCGCAGCGCGTCACCGACGCAGTACAGGGCGCGGATGAAACGCAATGGCACCATGCCGCCGAAGTTGCCCGGGCTGTTGGCCAGCATCGTCCCCCGCGGGGCCGTCTCGCCGATCAGGATCGTGTCGTGGCCGTGGCCCGTGGCATGGAGCGCCGTCCAGGCTGCGTCGGCCAGCCGCCGGTAGGCCCACGGAGAGACCTCGACCTTGTTGTCGTCGATCGCCTGGGGGGCCAGATCAGGGCCGAAGTTGGGCTCGTTCCAGATCGACCAGAAATGAACCCGGGGCAGCGGCCTGGTGGCGCCTGGCGGCGTGTAGTGGCCGCTGTAGCGCGTCCCCACGGCACGCATGAAGGCCTCGAAATCACGCGGGGAGGTCTTCCACTGCGGATGCACGCCGGGCATGGGCGGGTTCGGGCCGGCGGCCCACAGCGGCGGCTTGGACAGCGTCAGGTCGACCCCAACCCCCCGCGCCGCGGCGGCGCGGACGATCGCATCCCAGGGCAACCATCCCACGGCCGGATAGGCGGCCGGGTTGGTGGCCTCAAAATGCGGCGCCACCGGGGAATTGGGCGCCGGAGCGATTTCGTTCCAGGGCACGAAGACCTTGATCACGTCGACGCCGAGTCGCTTGAGCCGCTCGACCGTGCCCGCTGGGTTGGCCCGCAGCTGCGGCCCAGACTCGAAAATCGCGATCAGCTCGTGACCGTGGACCTGCGAGGTTGGGGGCGTGCTCGAACCGCAGCCGGCGAGAGTGGCCGCGAAGCCGATCGTCAGCGCGATGGCGCAGAGATTGCACTTGCGGCGCCGCAAACGCAGGAGGATAAGCGCCTACACTTGCTGCCGCCATGCTGATCCCGGCCCGTACGGGGGGCGCCCCGTTGGCCCCGACCGACTCAGCCGCGCTCACCACGAGCATTCCCACCGAGGTCTGGATCGTGGCCGCCATCACGGGCTTGGGCGCGCTGCTGCGCTTCGCCATGCTCGGCAGCCAGAGCTACTGGGTCGACGAGGTCCAGGCCGCGCACGAGCTGCATCTGTCGTTCGGGGCGATGCTCAGCGCGATTGGCTCCGGCGAGCCGAACCCGCCGCTGTTCTTCGTCCTCGGCTGGGTGTGGGCGAAGGTATTCGGCGTCTCTGAGGTGGGGCTGCGGTCGCTGTCGGCGCTGCTGGGGTGCGCGGTGATTCCGATCACCTACCTGTGCGGCCGCGAGTTGGTCTCCAAGCGTGCCGGTCTGGCCGCGGCTGCACTGGCCGCCCTGAGCCCGTTTCTCATCTGGTACTCCCAGGAGGCCAGGGAATACATGCTTCTGGCCGTCCTCGCGGGGCTTTCTCTGCTGTTCTTCGCCCGGGGCTGGCGGGCGCCGAAGCGCCGGACCCTGGCCTGGTGGGCGGTGTTCTCGGCGCTGGCCATCCTCACGCAGTACTTCGCGATCTTCCTTGTCGCGCCCGAGGCGATCCTGCTGATCTACCGCGGCCGCAGCCGCGCCAGCGTTGTCGCCGTGGCCGTCGTGGCGGCTGCCCAGGCGGCTGTCATACCCCATTTCCTGGGTCACGCCGACCATCCCCACGAGTGGATCGGCACGTTGCCCCTGGCCATCCGTATCAAACAGGTTCCGGTGGCCTTCGGCCTCGCGACCCTCTACCAGAGCAGCGCGGTCAACTACGGCCTGATCGCCGCGGCGGTGCTCGTGGGGCTCGTGGTCGTGCTGCTGGTCGTCGGGTCGGAAACGGCCCAGCTGCGCGGGGCGGGGCTGGCCGGCGGGCTGGCCGCGTGCGTGCTCCTGGTGCCGCTGCTGGCAGCGGTTCTGGGCCGCGACTACTACATCGCCCGGGCCCTCATGCCGGCCTGGATCCCGCTCGCCGTGGTGATCGGAGCCGCGTGCACGACCCCCCGCTCGCGCAGCCCGCTGATGGCCTACGCCGGGGCCGGCCTGCTCGCTGTGCTGCTGGTGGCCTTCGTCTACGCCCAGATCCGGATCGACAGCCATTGGCAGTATCAGCGGCCCGACTGGAGGGGTGTCGCCGCCGCGCTCGGGGTGCCCGGCGGGCAGCGGGCGATCGTGGCCTACGATGGCGGATACGCCGCCGAGCCGCTGACCTTCTACATGCCGGGCGTCCCCTGGAGCCGACCGGCCGTCCCCGCCACCGTCCGTGAGATAGACGTGGTCGGCAGCGCGTGGCAGACGGTCTCGCACAGGCTGCCGCCCGGCGTGCATCTGATCAGCCGCAGGTCGGTGGACGGATACCAAGCCGCCCGGTTCTCGCTGGCGACCCCGTGGCGGGCCACGCCCGCACAGCTGGCTGCGCGTGCCGGGTCGCTGCTGGGGCCCGGCCAGGCCGGGGCGTCGGTGCTGATCCAGCGCCCGGCCGCCTAATCTTGGCGGCCATGCGCCGCTCCTGCGCCCTTGCCGTCATGCTCGTCGCGCTGGCTGCCGCCCCCGCCGCCCTGGCCGGTCCGGGCTCGGCGGTGCTGGCCGATTGCAACAGCCACGGCAAGCTGACGCGCCAATACACCACCGCGCAGCTTCGCAACGCGCTGGCCACCATGCCGGCCACGCTGAAGGAGTACACGAACTGCAATGACGTGATCCAGGCCGCGCTGCTGGCCGCGGTCAGCAACAAGCACGTGACGGACAGCGGCTCGAGCGGCTCGGGGAGCTCATTCCTGCCCACGTGGCTGGTGGTGGTTCTGGTCCTGCTCGCGCTGGCCGCGGCGACATTGGGGGCCATCGCGATTCGCCGCCGGCGCGGCGGACCGCCGGCCGCACGCTAACTACACTGGCGACATGTCCTCAAAGCGCCAGATCCACGTCGGCGGGGTGCCGATCGGTGGCGGAGCCCCGGTTGTCGTCCAGACGATGACCAAGACTGAGACGGCCGACCTGCCGGCGACCATGGCCCAGATCCATCGCGTCGCCGAGGCGGGATCGGATCTGGTTCGCGTGGCCGTCCCGCGCGATCAGGATGCCGAGGCGCTGAGGACCATCGTCCGCGAGTCACCGATCCCGGTCATCGCCGACATTCACTTCAACTACACGCTGGCGCTGAAGGCGCTCGATGCCGGAGCCCACTGCGTACGGCTCAATCCGGGCAACATCGGCGGGCCCGAGAAGGTGGCCCTCGTCACCGCCCGTGCCACGGAGCTGGGCACGCCGCTGCGGATCGGGGTGAACTCGGGGTCGCTGCCCAAGCACCTGCATGCGCTCGAGCGCGAGAACCCGGTCGAGGCGCTCGTGGGGGCTGCGGTCGAGTTCGTCGAGTTGATGGAGCGGCTCGACTTCCAGAACTTCAAGGTCTCGATCAAGTCGACCAACGTCCCCAACACAATCGCGGCCAACCGCCTGCTCTCGCAGCGAATCCCGTATCCGCTGCATCTGGGGATCACCGAGGCCGGAACCAAGTGGTCGGGGTCGCTGAAGTCGGCGGTCGGTCTCGGCACGCTGCTGGCCGACGGCATCGGCGACACGATCCGCATCTCGCTCTCGACGTTCCACGCCGAGGAGGAGGTCAAGGTCGCGTGGGAGATCCTGAAGGCGCTGCAGCTGCGCCAGCGCGGCCCGGTGCTGATCGCCTGCCCGACGTGTGGGCGGCTCCAGTTCGACATGGACACCGTGGTGGCCGACATCGAGCGGCGGCTCGAGGCCTACGCGGACCCGATCGAGGTGGCGGTGCTGGGTTGCGCGGTCAACGGGATCGGCGAGGCCTCGCACGCCGACTTCGGCATCGCCGGCGCCAAGGACTACGGCGTCGTGTTCAGCCAGGGCAAGGCGCTGCGCAAGGTCCCCACCGCCGAGCTCGTCGATACCCTATTCGCGGAGATCGACAAGTACGTCAGCTCGCGCCGGGTCGACGTCGACACGGTGCAGGCGGCCGAGGGCGCCGAGTACCTGGCCCGGATCGAGGCCGAGCACGCCGGCGAGCTCACGCCCGAGCGGCTGGCGGCGATGGAGGCCGAGGCGGCGCGGGCCGAGGAGCCCGTGCGGCTCGACGAGGTCGTCTCGCCCGTTACCGGGCGGCGCTTCACCCGGGCGTAGGCGGGCTGCGAAGGCCGACCCCGGCAAACGAGGGCACAAAAAGGGCCGCCCCTGCGGGGGGCGGCCCCGTTGAAACCTCTATCGAACCCCGATGGCCTTAGCCGACCCGGGCGAATCCTTCGGCGACCTTGGGCCAGTTGACGGTGTTCCACCACGCGTCGATGTAGTCAGGGCGCCGGTTCTGGTACTTGAGGTAGTAGGCGTGCTCCCACACGTCGACGCCCAGCAGCGGCGTCTGGCCGTCGCTGACCGGATTGTCCTGGTTGGCCGAGGAGACGACCGCCAGACCCGAGCCGTCGTGCACGAGCCATGACCAGCCGGATCCGAAGCGGTTCACGCCGGCGTCCTTGAACTTCGCCTGGAAGTCCGAGAAGGAGCCGAAGGCGGAGTCGATCGCGGCGCCCAGCGCGCCGTCGGGCACGCCACCGCCGCCCGGCGACATCCACTCCCAGAACAGCGAGTGGTTGAAGTGACCGCCGCCGTTGTTGCGAACCGCCGTGCGCTTGTCGTCGGGGATCTGCGAGAGGTTGCGCAGCACCTCTTCGATCGGTTTGTCCGCCCACCCGGTGCCCTCGAGCGCCGCGTTCACCTTGTCCACGTAGGCCTGGTGGTGTTTGTCGTGGTGAACCCGCATCGTCGCCTCATCGATATGAGGCTCGAGTGCGTTGTAGTCATAGGGGAGAGGCGGAACTTCGTAGGCCATTGGCTAGCTCCTCGCAGACGATTTCTCCTGGGAAACCCCGTTCTATCAGATGTTTGACGGGCGATTACGCGGACTGGGCCGCCGTGTACAGTGTCGCCGCAATGCGACGCTGGGGAATGGCGCTCGCGACCGTCGTACTTCTGGGGGTCGCACCAACTGCTGCACTGGGCAGGCGGTGGACGCTGCTCACCGTGCCGCCGGTCCCCGGCCAGAGGGATGGAAGCCTCACCGCCGTATCGTGCGCGAACCGCAGGGCGTGCATCGCCGTCGGCAACTACACCGACGAGCACGGGAGATCGCAAAACCTCGCCGAGCGCTGGGGCGGAGCCAGTTTCTCGCTGCAGCAACCGGCCGGTGTTCGAAAGCCGGCCTTCCTGAGCGTCTCGTGCCCGATCGCGCTGACCTGCACAGGGGTGGGGAGCCAGGAGGCGTCGTGGGCTCAGCGCCTTCGCCGGGGCTCGTGGCGAATCCAGAGCATCCCCCCCTTGAGAGGGCGCCTGCACCCGCTGTATGGGGTCTCCTGCGCCGGGCGGCGAATGTGCATGGCGGTCGGCTTCGTCGCCTACAAGAACGACAACGCCGACCCCTCCGCGGCGCTCTGGAACGGCCATCGCTGGGCGGCGAGGAAGCTGCCGATGCCCCCTGGGGTCCACGATGGCGAGCTGAACAGTGTCTCGTGCGCGACCACCCGAGCCTGTGTCGCCGTCGGCGAGTACAACCCGGGGTGGGACGCCAGGCCTCTGACCGAGGTATGGAACGGAAGGCGCTGGAGGTTTGCGAAGGCTCCGGTCCCGAAGGGTCAGAACAACCTCGACGTGCTCGGCGTCTCGTGCCCTTCCGCCTCGTGGTGTGAGGCGGCGGGCTCCTTCATGCGAGGGGTGCTGGGAGACACCTTCGGTCTGGTCGAGCAGTGGGACGGCAAGCATTGGAAGCTGCAGCACGCGCCAGGTCCGCGAGGGCGGGAGAACTCGGTCATCCTCAACGCGATCAGCTGCCCGGCTCAGGGCTCCTGCACTGCAGTCGGAGACTCATCGCGGTACACCACCGGATATGTCCTGGCCGAACGCCTGCGCGGAGCGAGGTGGTCACTGCAGCCGACGCCCAATCCACGCTTCGGCGGCGGCCTCAACGGTGTCTCGTGCACCAGACAGGGCTTCTGCCTGGCCGTGGGCGATGAACAGACGGGTGCGGATCCCTACTCCCGGGCGCGCCAGATAGCCCTGCGCTTTTCCTAGCCGAAGAGCCGAGCTAGACTCCGGCCATGGTGTGGGCGCAAGCGGATGGCTGCGGGCCATCTCGTGCTCGAATCGGGTGTCGTGCATGGCCGTCGGCTTTGCGGGGCCAATCGTCGACACCCATGCCATCGCCGAGCATTGGAATGGAAGGCGTTGGAGGCCCGAGTCCGTACCTCTCCCGCTGGCCAACTTCGGCTACGAGCTGAAGGGAGTCGCCTGCACCGGTGCCCGGGAGTGCCTGGCGGTGGGGGATTTCGCCGCTGCCACCGGTCAGGGCGGGCTCAAGGTTCTGACCGAGCGCTGGAACGGCAGTCACTGGCGGGTGATCCGTGCGCCCAGCCCGGCCGGGAGCCTGATCGAGCTCAATGGCATTTCCTGCGTTTCCGCGTCGTGGTGTGAGGCCGTGGGCGACCTTCAGCTGCCCAACACGAACACCGGGGGATTGATCGAGGGCTGGGACGGCAGGCAGTGGAGAATCCAGCACGTGGCGGCACCGACCGGCGGGCACGGCCCGAACTTCGACGCGGTCAGTTGCGTTGCGCGGCGATCCTGCACGGCAGTCGGCGCGGCGTTCACCGGCCTGCCGCGGTCCTACGTGCTGGCCGAGCACCTCACATCGAGCGGCTGGAAGCTACAACGCACGCCCAACCCCCCGGGGCTGGGCGGCGAGCTGTTCGGCGTCTCTTGCACCCGCGCGGTGTGCATGGCGGTCGGGTGGCAGGAGAGGATCACCCAGGTCACGCCGATCCTGGAGAGCGCGCCTCCGCTGCAGTTCTCGGAACGATTCTCCTAGCCGATGATCGGCGGACGAGCAGCACTCACGGTGATCGTGGGCCTCATCGCTGCGCTGGGCTCGACCGCCGCGACGGCCGCTGCCAAGCACTGGCGTTTGCAGCGACCGCCGCTGGTGAGCGGTCAGGTCGGCGGCGAACTGGCCGCGGTGTCGTGCGCGACCGCGGCCGACTGCTTCGCGGTGGGGACCTTCTGGGATCTGCACGAGACCGACCGTGGCGTGATCGACCACTGGAATGGCGCCCGGTGGTCGGTGCAATCGACGACGAGAAGACGGCACGTGATCGGGTGGAGCGGAGTCTCGTGCCCGGCCGCCACGGTGTGTACCGCGGTTGGGGGGCCGGCCACGCTGTGGGCCGACCGCCTGGGGAGGAAGTCCTGGCAGCTTCAGCACCTGCCCGCGGTCCGTGGCCCCGAGCGGTGGCTGCGCGCGGTCTCGTGTCTGAAGCTGAAGTTCTGCATGGCCGTCGGCCTGTCCGGCCCGCTCACGAACAGCCGGCCGCTGGCCGAGCGCTGGAACGGGCGGCATTGGTCTCGCGAGCCGGTCCCCCAGCCGCCGGCCGGCTTCGGGGGCGAGCTCCAGGGCGTCCAGTGCACCGCGCCTGACGCCTGCATCGCGGTGGGGGATTACGGCAGCGGGGTCGGGCAGGGCGGTCAGAAGGTCCTGGCCGAGCGCTGGAACGGGAGCCGGTGGAGCGTGATGCGCACGCCCAATCCGAGGGGCGACACGATCGAACTGGGCGCCATCTCATGCACGTCGAGGTCCTGGTGCGAGGCGGCGGGCGATTATTCGCATTCGGGTCAGGGAACCTTCTTTGGTCTCATCGAGCACTGGGGCGGCACGCGCTGGAGGATCGAGCACGTGGCCGGCCCCGCGGGCCGCGCCAACATGTTCGAATTCGAGGCGATCAGCTGCCGGGCGCGCGGATCCTGCACGGCCGTCGGCGACTCGGCCGACAAATATCTTCGCGGCCACGTGCTCGCCGAGCACCTGGCGGGCGGCGCCTGGTCGGCACAGCCGACGCCCAACCCACCAGGACTCGGCGCCATCCTGTTCGGCGTCTCCTGCATCGCCAGCGGCACCTGCGAGGCCGTCGGTCTACAGCAGGCGGGCGGCGTGTCCCTGCCCCCGGTCCAGTTCGCCGAGCGATTCTCGTAGGCTTCGCGGGTCGGTCATGACCCGTCTATCCAGCTACTTCCTGCCCACCGAGCGCGATCCTCCGGCCGATGCGGAGGCGATCTCGCACATCCTCATGGTGCGTGCCGGCCTGATCCGCCAAGTCGGGTCGGGGCTGTGGTCGTGGCTGCCGGCCGGTTGGCGAGTGCACGAGAAGGTCGTGCAGATCGTGCGCGACGAGATGAACGCGATCGGTGGCCAGGAGCTGCTCATGCCGGTGCTGCACCCGGCCGAGCCGTGGCGGCGCACCGGCCGCTACCGGATCGACGAGCTGTTCAAGCTCAACGACCGCCGTGGCGCCGACATGGTGCTGGCGATGACGCACGAGGAGATCGTCACCGGCCACGTCGCCGCGGCTGTGCGCTCGTACCGCGATCTACCACTGATCCTGTACCACTTCCAGGTCAAGGAGCGCGACGAGCCCCGGCCGCGGGCCGGCGTGTTGCGGACCCGCGAGTTCATCATGAAGGACTCCTACACGTTCGACCGCGACCTCGAGGGCCTTTCCGAGCAGTACGACAAGCACATCGTCGCCTACGACCGCATGTTCGACCGCTGCGGCCTGGAGTGGTACCGCGTCGAGGCGGACGTAGGAATGATGGGCGGATTCGGCGCACACGAGTACATGGCCCCGTGCGCAGCGGGCGAGAACGACATCGCGCTGGCGCCCGGCTATGCGGCCAACGTCGAGGTGGCCAGTGCCGAGGCCCAGCCGGTCCAGCTGCCGGGAGAGCTTGCGGCCCCGGAGCTCGTCAACACCCCGGGAATGACCACCGTGCAGGCGGTCGCCGACGCCCTGGGCGTGGCCTCCGGGGCGCTGCTCAAGGCATTTCCGGTCTTTCTCGACGGCGGCGGGAGCGAGGACATGCGCCTGGTCATGGTGCGCGGCGACCACCGCGTGAACGAGATCAAGCTGCGGGCTGCGCTGGGGACCGACTTCCGGTCAGCCAGCCCCGAGGAGGTGGCAGAGCGGCTCGGGCCGCCCGGGTTCATTGGCCCGGTTGGGGCGCAGATGCCGATCCTGCTCGACGATGCGGTCAAGCCCGGCGGCTACGTGACCGGGGCCAACCAGCCCGACGCCCATCTGCGCGGCGTCCAGCCGGGACGCGATTTCCAGTTCGAGACCGTCGATGTGCGCAGCGTGGTGGCCGGCGACACCGTGGGCGGCGCGGCAATCCGGATCGAACCGGCGATCGAGGTGGGCAACATCTTCAAGCTCGGGACCCGCTACTCCGAGCCCCTGGGCGCCAAGTACCTCGACGAGAACGGCAAGGAGCAGCTGATCTGGATGGGCTCATACGGCTTCGGCCCCGCGCGCGCGGCTGCGGCAGCCGTCGAGCAGTACGCCGATGAGCACGGCATCTCGTGGCCGCGGACGATCGCACCGTTCGACGTGGAGCTCGTTGCCCTGGGCCGGGCGGGCAGCGAGGAGCGCGGCCTGGCCGAAGAGCTCTACGGCGAGCTGAGCGGGCTGGGGCTGGATGTCCTCTACGACGACCGCGATGCCGGGCCGGGCGAGAAGTTCGCCGACGCCGAGCTGCTCGGTTGCCCGGCGCGAGTCACGGTCGGGCGGCGGACCCTGGCCGCCGGTGAGGTCGAGGTCCAGGTGCGCCGCGGGCGCGAGTCGCGGACCGTGCCGGTCCAGGGCGCGGCCTCGGCGATCGCCGAGCTGTGGCGCGAGCTGCCGTAGCTCTCCTGCCCGTGAGCCCGATAAGCAAGCGGCGGCTGTTCGGGATCGATCGCTCGGGGCCGAACCCGCCCCAGACGGGCTCCGATCAGCCGCTGAACCCGTGGACGCTGCCCAACGCGATCGGCTTCGTGCGTCTGGCGCTGATTCCGGTGTTTCTCGCCATCGCGCTGTCCTCCAGCGATGGCGAGAGCGCACTGGCGGCAATTCTCTTCGCCGTGATCGGCTGGGCCGACTACCTAGACGGGTTTGTCGCGCGCCTGACCGGTCAGTACAGCCGCCTGGGGGCACTGCTCGATCCGATCGTCGATCGCCTGCTCGTGGTGTCCGGAATGGTTGTCGTGTGGCACTTCAACCTCCTGCCCCGGTGGGCGATCGCGATCGTTGTGGCCCGTGAGCTGTTCATGCTCGCGCTGAGCCGCTACGCGCTCTCGCAGGGGATCGAGATCAAGATCAACTGGCCGGGGCGGCTGGGCGTGGCTCCGATCATGGGCGCACCCTTCTTCGCCATGGTCGGCGTGCACTGGCTGGCGCTGATCCTGCTCTATGTGGGCATGGCGCTGACACTCACAGCCACCGTTCTCTACGTGCGAACCGGCATTCAGGCGGTTCGGCGCCGCAAAGTCTCAAGCTCAGCTTGACCCTCCGACACCCAGGGGTATACTCGCCCTTCGCCTTGCCACTCAACCGCTCCGGCGGGGAGGATCTGATCGTATGGAGACGTTTCCCGATCTTGGCTCACTCAGTGACCAAGAGCTCAAGGATCTGATCAAGCAGCTGACCGAAGAGGAGATGGAGATCTCCTACCGGCGCAGGATCCTACACGGGAAGATCGACATCCTTCGCGCCGAGCTGGTCAACCGCCTACGCAAGAAGGACGAAAGCGGCGAGCTGGTGATTTCCGGGGCCGATGTGCAGCAGCTTACGGACATCCTGGCGGGGCGGGTGCCGGCGGCGGAGTCCGACTAGAAGGGCGCTGAGCGCCTTGGCCCAGCACTGTCCAGAGTGCGGATTCGCCAACGCCGACGGTGCGAACTACTGCCAGCGGTGTGGTGCCTTTCTCGCCCAATCCGAGCCGCCGCCCGGGGCCACCACCGCCACATACCGGGTTGGGGAGACGGGCGAGATCGAGGCAGTCGAGCTCGAGGACGTCGTTGCCACGGGTGCTGCCCTGGTCATCCGAGCCGGTGGCGGACGTGCGGGTGAGAGCTTTGCGTTGGAGAAGGACCGGCTCACCATCGGCCGGCGTCCCGATTGCGACATCTTCCTCGACGACGTCACGGTGTCGCGCGACCACGCGATCCTCGTGCATCGTGGCAGCGACTACTACCTCGACGACTGCGGCTCGTTGAACGGCACCTACGTCAATCGCAGCCGGATCGAGTCCCATCGCCTGTCCGACGGCGATGAGCTCCAGATCGGCAAGTACAAGCTCGCATTCCTCAGCCGCTGATGTCCGTCCCCGAGACCCGAAATCCCGACGTCGAGCTACCCGAACCAGCTGCTGACGATGCCAGCCCGCCGCGCCACAAGGCGGTGACGATCGGCAACGTCTGCAAGGCCCTGCACCAGGAGTTCCCGGACATCTCGATCTCGAAGATCCGCTACCTGGAGGACCAGAAGCTGATCTCGCCGCGGCGAACCCAGGGCGGCTACCGGCTCTATACCCAGAACGACATCCAGCGGCTGCGAACCATCCTGCGGCTCCAACGCGACGAGTTCCTGCCGCTGCGCGTGATCCGCCAGGAGCTGGCGGCGGGGCGCAACGATCGCGAGGTGGCCTCGCCCAGCGACAACCGCTCGCTGCGCCGCGCGGTCATGACCGTCCGCGACGCCGGCGCGATGTACTCGCTTGAGGATGTGGTCGAGGAGACCGGCGCCGACCCGAAGCTGGTGGGCGAGCTGGTCGAGTTCGGGGTGATCAAGGGCGAGCCGCGCGGGGGGACGAAGTACTTCGACGAGACCGAACGCGAGATCGTGCGGGCGGTGTCCGAGCTGGCGCGCTACGGCGTTGGCGGCCGCAACCTACGCGTCTTCCGCAGCTCGGCCGATCGCGAGGCGCAGCTGCTCCAGAGCATCCTCGCGCCGGCCCTGCGTTCGCGCAACCCGGATCGGCGCAAGGAGGCGATCGAGGCGCTGGAGAATCTCGCCTCGGTCACTACCCACCTCAAGCACCTGCTGCTGATCCGCGATCTACGCAAGATCGCCACCTGAGCTCCGGGGGCGGTTTGGCTCTCGATCTGCGCTCGTACGTCCGCGAGATCCCGGACTTCCCCCAGCCCGGCGTGGTGTTCAGGGACATCACGCCGCTGCTGCTGAACCCGCTGGCCCTCGACGCCGCGGTGGCCGGGCTCGAGGCGTTTGCCGAGCCGCTGGGGATCGACATCGTCGTGGCCCCCGAGGCGCGAGGCTTCATCCTCGGCGGAGCGCTCGCGCGGCAGCTGCAGGCCGGTTTCGTCCCCGCGCGCAAGCCGGGCAAGCTGCCCTACAAGACGATGAGCGCCGAGTATCAGCTCGAGTACGGGATCGATGCCCTCGAGGTGCATGCCGACGCCTTCGCCGGTGGCTCGCGGGTCCTCGTCCACGACGACCTGATGGCCACGGGCGGCACGGCAGCGGCGCTGTGCGAGCTGGTGACGGAACTGGGCGGGAACGTCGTGGCCTGCGCGTTTCTGATCGAGCTGAGCTTCCTCGGCGGGTGGGAACGCCTGGCCGGCCGCGAGGTCTTCGCCTTGATCGACTACCAGCGGTGAGGGCTGATGGCCGCCGCCCGTCGCTCGCGCACGATCTCCGCCCCGCTCCAGACGATCTGGGAGGTGCTCGAGGATCCGCATCACATGCCGCGCTGGTGGCCGGGGGTGAGGCGGATGGAGGGCGTCGAGGAGGATCGCTTCACGCAGGTGTTTCAGACCAAGAAGGGCCGGTCGGTACGGCTCGACTTTCACGTCCTCGAGTCCGAGGCGCCGCGGCGGCGCGCCTGGGAGCAGGAGCTGATCGGGAGTCCGCTCGAGCGGGTGCTGGCCGAGTCGATAACCGAGATCGAGCTCGAGTCCACCCAGGGCGGGACGCGAGTGACGATTGAGCAGCGTCAGAAGCTGCGGGGGTATTCGCGCACCGGCGGATTCATGTGGCGTCGCGCCACGGCCTCCAGGCTCGACGAGGCGCTCGACGGGCTGGCCCACATCTGCGCCGGGGCGTGAAAAGGAGTGACGACCCGGTCCGTCGGGCCGTCACCCTGGCTGGTTGGGCGACATCGCCCGCTTGGGTCGGGCGGCATCGGTCCCTGAGCCACCGCCCTGTTTGGAAGGTGACGGCCCGTTCCTTTCGAGCCGTCACCCGCGTCGGTCTGTTCTCAATCCGTCGAGAACTGCCTGCGCCCCCATCTGTGGGTGATCGCCCTGATCCGTCGGGCCGCCACCCGGGTCGGTCTGTCCCCGCTAGCGGGAACTGCCTGCACCCCCAGTCGTGAAGTTGTGTATTGAGCTGTTGCCGGCGGTCGCTTCGGCCCCGGTCTGGGTCCCGCGCGCCGGGTTCACCGCGGCGAACTCCGTCATCTCGAAAGACTCGGCGGCCCGACGCAGGAAGTGAGCGGCCCTGGCCTTACGCGAACGGTGATCGGAGCCGGTGGTATGGATTGCTGTGGCGGTCATTTTCTCTTCCCTGTCTCTGTCTGCTCTCTCTCGATGGGTACATGATCGGTTCTCAGGGGCTCTGCGACCATCGTCCGGCCGGACGAACCGCAGGACGAACCGCTCCTCCTCCGATCGGAGGAGGAGCGAACGACGATCGGAGCCCGGTCAGCGACCGATTGGCGAGCTGGGGATGTGGGCTGCGGCGACCGTGCCGCCGTGGGGGCGGGGCGCCACCTCGAGTTGGCCGCCGGCGCTCTCCAGCCGCACGCGCTGGGAGGCCAGCCCGATGTGGCCGTGGGTGAGCCGTTCGGCCAGCACCTTGACGTCCACGCCCTGGCCGTCGTCGGTGACGGTCAGCACCCGCTCGCCATCGGCGTCGTGGAGTGCGACGGTCACGTGGTGGGCGTCGGCGTGCCGGACGACGTTGCTCAGCAATTCGCGGGCGACGCTGTACAGCAGCCGGTCCTGGTCATGCAGCCGCGGCAGGTCGTCAAGGTCGAGCGTGAGCTCGAACCCGGCGCGCATGGCCGACACCTCGGCCACCTGGCGCACGGCGGCCTCCAACCCGACCTCCTCGAGCACGTGCGGGTGCAGGTCGAAGATGGCCGAGCGCAGCTCGCGGACGACCTCGAGCAGGTTCTCGTCGGCTCGCACGAGCCCCTCGTCCTCGGGCAGGTGCGCCGCGGCCGACTCGAGGTCGTGGCGGGCGGCGAGCAGCGACTGAATCGGGCCGTCGTGCAGGCCTTCGGCCAGGGTCCGGCGTTCGCGCGATTCCGCGTTCAGCACCTCGGTGACCAGCCGTTCGCGGTCATCCACGAGGCCGGCGATCTGTCGCGAGCGATGCGAGATCCCGGCCGAGAGGGCGGCGCAGGCGATTCCGATCCAGGCCAGGATCCCCGCGTGCAGCGCCACGAAACCGGGGACGTTGCCCTGGTTGACGCCGATGTTGAGCAGCGGGTCCAGCGAATAGGCGGCGACGACGATCGCCGTGACGAGCAGCGTCGTGCGCCACTGGTAGCGGAACGCGGCCGCCACCGGCACGAAGAAGTAGCCGAGTCGAGTCAGGGAGAATGGGCCGCCCGACAGGCTGTCCAGAGCCGTGATGACAAGGACGTCGATGATCATCACGGTGATCGCGGCCGGATCGCTCAGCGTGTGCTGGCGGGTGAACCAGACCAGCCCGACGCTCCAAACTGCGTAGACGCCGAGCACGATGAAGAACGCGGTGGCGTGATCGCGGGGCGGCGGGAGCTGCTCGGCCCCGGCGAACAGCCCGACGGCGGCCAGCCTCAGCCAGGCGATCCCGTGATCGGCGCGGCTCCTGTATTCGCGCCCGATCGCCTGCAGCTGCGAACCGCTGCTCATTCGATCAGGCCGCGCCGCATCGCCTCGGCGACGGCGGCGGCGCGATCGGAGACCCCCAGCTTCTCGTACATGTGACCGACATGGGTCTTGACGGTGGTTGCGCCGAGCATGAGCTCGTTGGCGATCGCGGGCACGCTCTTGCCCTGGGCCATCAGCGCCAGGATCTGGGACTCGCGCTCGGTCAGGACCGGGCCCTTGCCGGCGGCGTGGCGGCGCAGCTCCTGAACCAACCCCGTGGCCAGCGTCGGCGGGACGACCGTCTCGCCGCGTGCGCAGGCGAGCACCGCGTCGAGGATCTCGGTCTGGCGGGACTCCTTGGGCAGATAGCCGGCCGCACCCTGCTCGATGGCGCGGTAGACGAGCGCGCTGTCGCTGAAAGCCGACAGCACGAGCACTCGCGTGGGCAGGTTGTCGCGCGTGACCGCGCGTACAACCTGTGCGCCATCGAGCTCTGGCATGCGGTAGTCGATCACGGCAACATCGGGACGGTGCTTCTGGATCGCCTCCAGCGCCTCGCGCCCGTTCTCGGCCTGGGCGACGACGACGACGCGTCCGCTGGCCGACAGGCCGCGTGCGACGCCCTCGCGGTACACCGGGTGATCGTCACCGACGACGACACGGATCGGGCCTGCTTCCGACATGCGGGGCGATCGTATAGCTCTTAGGAGACGCCGGTCAGAGTGCCCTGAAGAATGATCTTGCCGGGTTGCTTGGGAGCCTGCTGCGTCTCCAGCGTGACCAGCAGCGTCTTGTAGTGCCCCGCGTTGGCGGGCAGCGCCCCGGCGGTCGAGAGCTTGCCGCTGGTACCCACGCCAGGGTTGACGAAACCGAGCAGGTGGTTGTCGGTGTTGGAGTTGAAGAGCCAGACCGCGTAGGCATCGTGCTTGCTGTTGGCCGGAATGCTCTGGCCCTGCACGATGATCGCCGTCTGGGTGCCGCGCTTGACCACGAAGGCGGCGCCCTTTGCCTTGCTGGTGCTGAGCGGCGGCGTCAGGTTGATCTGGCCGACGATCTGCGGCGTGCTGGTGGCGGTGGTGGTGGTCGCGGAGGAAGCGGCGGTTGACGTGGTCTGCGGCGCCGAGGTCGCGGTGCTGCTCGTCGTGCTGCTGCCGTTGCCGTCCGAGCCGCTGGTCGCGACCACGATCACCACGACGGCGACGATGACCACAGCGACCACGCCGAGCAGGATAGCCCCGCCGCGACGCGAGCTCCGGCGTCCAGTCGGCTCCCCTTGGCTCGCCGGTTCGGGGCGGCCGAGCGCCGCCGACGCGGCTGCCTCCTCGCGAGTCCGTGTCGCTCCGGCCTCGGAGCTCGCTGCCACAGGCTGCGCGCGCCCGCGCTCGACGGGGATCTCGGGCAGGGGGTGGGTGGCGACCGGCGCGAGCTCGGAGGCGACCACGCGAGCCCAGGCGCGCTCGGCGGGCGAATCGGCCAGCCGGTCGGCCGTGGTCTCGCTGACCCGCGACGGCAGCTGTCCGAGCAGATAGTCGGTGATCAGGGCGCGCTGCTCGGGAGCGACGCTGGTCTGCGGTCCGAGCGCGTCGAACGCGGCCAGCGCACGCTGTCTGACCGCGGCACGGTCGATCGAGAGAAGCTCGGCGATCTGGTCATATGAGCGGCCCCGCTGAAGCACAAGCTGCAGCACTGCGCGCTGGTCGTCCGGAAGGTTGTCAAGCGGGGCCATTGTTAGTGGTCGTCCACGTGGGTACGTTTGCATCGAGAGGCGTCACCGGCGGATGGCTCGCCAGGACGCAGGACCGACGGCGTAGCAGCGCTACGCCGAGGGGCACCGCCGGCGCAGCCGGTGGTCAGGACGCAGCGAGACGCCGCCGGGGGCGACTCGAATGCGAGCGTACTCACGTGGGCGACCACTGGTCGTAGCGTAGAGAAGGGACACGCGGAATGATCCGGGGCAACGAAGCAATAAGGTGCATGTCGATGCGGATTCCCCTGCCCAACGAAGCGGCCGTCGGATTCGATGCGCTGTATGGACTCGAGCTGATCGAGGTGAGCGGGGACGTGGTCTGCGGCCGAGTGTTGGTCCGAGACGAGCTGAAGCAGCCGGCCGGGCTCGTTCACGGAGGCGTTTACGCCGCCGTCGCGGAGAGCCTCGCCTCCTACGGCACGGCGCTCGTCGTGATGCCCGAGGGACGCATGGCCATGGGCCTGTCCAACAACGCAAGCTTCATCCGGCCGATCACCGGCGGCACGATCCATGCGATGGCTCGCCCGCGCCATCGCGGGCGGAGCACATGGGTCTGGGAGGTCGAGCTTCTCGACGACGACGATCGGCTATGCGCGCTCGCCCGCGTGACCATCGCGGTGCGCGAAGCTCCGGCGGGTTGAGCGTCGGTCATGCACGAGACGGCTGAAGACCTCGATGTCCTCCAGCACCTGCTGGACCACAGCTTCTCTGCCGCCGGACCGCACCTGCTGAGCATCATCACCCCCGAGCGCCGGGTGGGGGCGAGTGAGCTGGTGGCGCGGCTGACCGGCATGACGCTGCTCGTGCTGGCCACCGTGACCGCGGATGGGCGCCCGATCTGTGGTCCCGTCGACGGCATCTTCTACCGAGGCTCATTCCACTTCGGCAGCTCGCCCGACTCGGTCCGCTTTCGCCACATCCGCGCGCGACCGCACGTCAGCGCCACTCACCTGCCCGCCGAGGAGTTCGCGGTGACCGTGCACGGGCGCGCGATCCCCTTCGACATCGGCGCGCCGGAGGGCGCGGGGTTGCGGCAGACGCTGCTCGACGTCTACACCCCGCGCTACGGCGAGAACTGGGAGGAGTTCCTGGACTCGGGTCCGGTGTACGCGCGGATCGACGCCGAGCGGATGTTCACGTTCCGGATGGTCGGCACGTAGCGCCGCCTCACGGGGCGCCGCGGCCGAGCAGGTCCTGCGCAAACGCTTTCAGCCGGGGGTCACCGGCACTCTGGACTCGGATCATGTGCGTCCAGGCCAGTCCGATCAGACCCTGCGTGCCCGGCTGGCGCGCGAGGATCACCGCCTGGCCGGTGGTGGCGAGCGCGGGCGTGAACGGCGACGCCACCGAGTCGGCCAGCGCCCTCAGACCGTGTGGCGGTACGCGCCCGCCGTACATGATCACGATGTTCCCGGTCTGGAGGGCCTGGAGCAGCTGGTTGTCGTTCAGCTGCGCCTCATCGCGCACGACCGGCTCGGCGAGGTGCGAGCCACTGGTCGGTGGACTCGAGTTGTACGGCGGGGTGAGTTGGCCGAGATGCAGGCGCGCGTGTCCGAGGTCGGGGAACACCTCGCCGATCGAGGTCGTGGATCCAGAGATGCCGGCCTGGTCGCGCTGGGCGAAGAACCCGGAGAGCAGCGCGATCAATCCGATCGCCAGGAGCAGTGAAGCGACCGCGATTGCGGTCCGCTCGAGCGCGACGCTGATCCTCACTCGGCGGCGGGCACGACTCGCGGGCGGGACCCGCCGGAGCGTACCCGCTCGACGTCTGCGCCAGCGGCGCCTGCCAACTCCTCGATCGAGAGTCGTATCTCCTCCGCCAGAGCCTCGACGTCCGCGAGGCCGTCGTAGTCGGCCAGCAGCCCGAAGTTCAGCTGCCCGTTGTAGCTCATGATCGCGATTCCCAGCGCCGTGTTCTCGGTCAGCGGGACCATCGGGAACAGCGCGTCGAGCTCGCGGCCGAGCATATACAGCGGGATCTGCGGGCCAGGAACATTCGTCACCACAAGGTTGAACAGCCGCTGCCGGGCCTGCAGGCGCGACGCCTGGGCGAGGATCGTCGGTGGGGCAAACCCGGACAGCCCGGTCAGGATCTGGGCGCCCACCGCCTGGTCCGAGTCCTTGAGCTCCGCCATCGCGTGGCTGATCTCGAGCACTCGCTGCACCGGGTCGAGGATCCCCACGGGAAGCGGCGCCCACATCGCGGCGACTCGGTTGCCGAGCGCACCGCGCTCGACGTCGGCTCGCACCGAAACGGGGACCATCGCCTTGAGCACTACGTCCTCGGTGTCGTGACCATGCAGGCGCATGTAGCGCCCCAGGGCGCCGGTGACGGTGGCCAGGACGACATCGTTGACCGTGCCCCCCAGCGAGTTCTTGATCGCCTTGAACTGGGCCAGATCTCCCCGTACCCACGTGAACCGCCGGTGGGGGCCGATCCGCACGTTGAAGGGGCTCGATGGCGCGGTGTGAAGACCGGTCCAGGCCATCGCCCCGACCCCGGCGAGTCCGCCACCGACCCTACTGACGACGCGCCGCGGGCCCCGGAGCGTGGCGCGGGCGCCGCGGACGATCTCGGCCGGAACCGTGGTTCGCTCGAGCAGCGCATCGGCCAGCAGCTGTGCATTGCTCGGCAGCGGGCGGGCAACCCACTCCTGTTCGGGCGGCGCCACCGGCATCGGTTCGGGCGAGGTGTCAAAGAGAATCGTGGCGATGTCCACGCCCGAGATGCCGTCGACGAGTGCGTGATGCGTCTTGGAGAGGATCGCGAAGCGATCGTCCTCGAGCCCCTCGACCAGCCAGAGCTCCCACAGCGGCCGTCGGCGATCGAGCGCCTGCGAGAACACGCGGCCGGCCATTCGCTTGAGCTCCTCCTCACCGCCCGGGCGTGGCAGCGCCGTGTGGCGCACGTGGTACGTGATGTTGAAGTGCGGGTCGTCCACCCACACCGGCCGACCCTGATTCAGCGGCACGAACGCCAGCCGCTGGCGGTAGCGCGGCACCAGATGAAGGCGCGCTCCGATCTCCTGCACCAGTTCCTCGTAGTCCGGCGCGGAGCCCTTGAACACCATGCACCCGGCCACATGCATGTGCGCGGCGTCGCGCTCGAGGTGCAGAAACGAGCTGTCGAGTCCGGTCAAGCGGTCCGGGTTCGGCACGTCCGAGATTCTTGCAGGCTGACATTCCCCGCCTGCCGCCTGTGCCGATCTGGCGGGGTTGCGATCCTTAATTTCGTCCTAGCTGGTCGCGAGCAAGTGTGATCGGCGTCACACTTCTCGGGGGCTGATGCTGCCATCCTCCCCGGGTCGTATTCGACCTGCCGAATCGTCCTTGCTCGGTGCGAGGGCGAACGGGGGACCCACTGCCGGGTCTTTTGTTGTCCACCCGGCCGGGGCGAATCGGCCGCGCAGCGAGGGAGCTGTCTGCGGCCGTAGCGACTGACTGAAACCAACGCCGGTAGGCGTGTGGAGGTCGGCCGCGAGCCCGTCAGCTAACTCCGTAGGCGCCTGGTCGAAGAAGTCAAAAGGAGGTCCTCTTGACGAGGTCCAGGCGCAGAATGCGCAAATTGCGCCCGACCCACGCGGTCGCTGGCGCATTGATGTTGGCAATTCCGACTTCGGCGGTCGCGCTCTCCGCCGGGGCTGCTGATGCCCAGAGCGCAATCCAGATCAAGGTGAACGATCGCCACCTCGCCTTCGGCCAGGACCTGCGCGTGACGGGCAATGCGTCCCCCGCGGAGGCCGGCCGGCACGTGGTGCTGGAGTTCGTGCCCGCCGGGAGCAAGCGCTGGCAGCGCCTGAGCTCGACCACGGCCCACCGCGATGGCAGCTTCAAGTTCGTCGTCTCGTTGAAGAAATCGGGGCTCGTGCGTGCGGTGGCCCAGAACCCACTGCCGCGGACCGCGTCGGTGCGCAATCCGCAGAGCCCCACGGCGATCGCCCCGAGCCACTCGCGGCCCATCGCCGTGGCCTCCAAGCTGCATGTCCGCTCCCGGACGCGCGACGTCCTCGACGGTCAGACGACCGCGGTCAGCGGTCGGCTGCTGCCCGAGGTCGGCGGGCGCAAGGTCTACCTCGAGGGGCGCTCCGGCAGGCACTGGCACTGGCTGGCCTCGACCCGGACCGGTCGGCACGGAGGCTTTCGCCTGCACTACCGGGCGAACGGCCTGGGCAGCAAGCACGTGCGCGTGAAGTTCACGGGCGATCGGCTGAACACCGGCAGCACGCGCGGTGCCGGCAAGCTCACCGTGTTCCGGGAGAGCCTCGCGTCGTGGTTTGAAGATGCCGGGGGGACTGCCTGCGGCTTCCATGCCACCTACGGCGTGGCCAACAAGTCGCTGCCCTGCGGCACCAAGGTGACGTTCCGCTACGGCGGGCGCCAGGTCACCGCGACGGTGGAGGATCGCGGACCCTACGTGGGCGGACGCGAGTGGGATCTGAACCAGAACACGGCGGCCGCGCTCGGCTTTGGCGGCGTCGGCATGGTCTGGTCGACGCGCTAGTCACTCGCAGCGCGCGGCGACGCCCTCGCCATCTCGGGAAGTCCCCCGCCGCACCGCTTCAGCGTCTGGCGGGGGACCTACCCTCCTGATATCGATCGCTGCGTCGCCCATCTCGACATGGACGCGTTCTACGTGTCCGCCGAGCTGCGCCGGCGCCCCGAGCTGCGGGGCAGGCCGGTCATCGTGGCCTGGAGCGGCCCGCGCGCCGTCGTCACCACGGCCTCCTATGAGGCCCGGCGCTTCGGCGTCGGCTCGGCCATGCCGGCGGCGCGAGCCCGGCGGCTGTGCCCGGATGGGATCTTCCTGACGCCGGATTTCGCGTACTACCGCCAGGCATCGGCGCAGGTGATGGAGATTGTGCGCTCGCACGTGGAGACGGTCGAGATCGTGGGTCTCGACGAGGCCTACCTGGAGCTCACGGGCCTCCCTGCGCCACACGCTGCGATGCGCCGCGTGGCGACGGAGATCGAGCAACAGGCCGGCCTCGGGTGCTCGATCGGTCTCGGCCCGAGCAAGCTTGTCGCCAAGGTAGCCTCGGATGCCGAAAAGCCGCGCGGCTTCGTGGTGCTGACTCGAGAGCAGGCGTGCGCACGTTTCGCGGGCGCACGGTGCGGGCTGGTACCCGGCATCGGGCCAAAGACGGTCGCGCGCCTGCAGGTCGTCGGCATCAACACGCTGGGCGAGCTGGCGGCCGCTGCGCCGGGGCCGCTGGCCGCGCGCTTCGGCTCGCGCTCTGCGGGCGAGCTACAGCGCCGGGCCCGGTTCGAGGATGACTCGATCGTCACCCAGGACCGGAAGGTGATCTCCGAGTCGCGGGAGACGACGTTCGATTACGACATCGCCGATCCGCAGCGGCTCGAGCGTGTGCTGGAGGACCTGGTCGGGCGGCTGTGCGCCGGGCTGGTCGAGCAGCAGCGCTGGGGGCGGACGATCGGGATCAAGATCCGGCTCGATGACTTCTCCACCCACACCCGTGCGCGCACGCTCGCCGAACCGGTGAATTCAACCGATCGGATCGGGCCGGTGGCGCTCGATCTACTACGTCGCTTCGCACCTTCGCGGCCCGTGCGGCTGCTCGGCGTACGCGTCGCCGGGCTGGCGCCGGCGCCGCAGCACGCCGACGAGCAGCTGACCCTCGCTGTCTAGTAGAGCGCCGAGGCGAGCCGGCGGCGCGATTCGCGGGCCAGTGGGTGCTCGACCCCGAGTTCGTCGAGGATCCCGACGATTACGCGCCGGATATCGTCGCGCGCACCGTCGGCGGTGGGAAGGGCATCGAGCAGCAGGTCAAGCGCTCGTTCCTGGTCGCCGGCATCGAGCGCGGCGAACGCGGCCTGGAGGTCCGCCGGCCCATCGCCGTTCGACTGCTCGAGCTTGATCCGGGCGGCAAGGCCGTCGGCGGCGAAGTTGCCCGGCACGCGTCCGAGCAGGTTGATCGCCTCGTCGCTCTCGCCCCGCTCGTGCAGGATCTTGGCCAGAGGCACGACCGCATCCGCCCGGTTGGGCTCGAGCGCGATCGCCTGGCGAAGCGACTCCTCATCGCCGCGCTCGACGAGTCCGTCGGCCTCCGACGGCAGGAGCGCATCCAGGAACCGCTCGACCGCCGCCGGCGGCTGGGCGCCCACGAACTCGCTGACGACCTGACCGTCGCGGAATGCCTTGACGGCCGGGATGCCCTGGATCTGGAAGGTCCCGGCGAGCATCGGGTTGGCGTCGGTGTCCACCTTGACCAGCTCGATCTTGCCGGCACGCGCCGCGACGGCGCGCTCGAGCACCGGTCCGAGCTGGCGACACGGGCCGCACCACTCGGCCCAGAAATCGACGACGACGGGCACGACACTCGATCGGTCGAGTACCGCGGTCTGGAAGTTGTTTTCGGTGACGTCCATCCCCTTCGATGGTAGCGAGCGCGAGCCGGCAGACCGGGCGTCTGAGCGCCGGCGCTCGGTATGTATTAGAACCCGCGGGTGGCCGACAGGGTGATCGAGCGCGATGGAGTGCGGCTGGCCGTCCAGGACGATGGCGAGGGCCGGCCGGTCGTGCTGCTGCACGGCCTTACCGCCACGCGGCGCTATGTCGTCATGGGTTCGAAGGCCCTCGAGCGCTCGGGTCACCGCGTCGTCGCCTACGACGCGCGCGGCCACGGCCATTCATCGCCGGCGCTCTCACCGGACGGCTACACCTACCGCGACCTCGGCCTCGACCTGGAGGCGGTGCTCGACCAGCTCGGCCTGGAGCGAGTGGTTCTCGCGGGCGCCTCGATGGGAGCGCACACACTCCTGTGGCTGGCCCTGAACGTCCCTGCGCGGGTGGGGGGCCTGGTGGTCATAACGCCGGCGTATGAGCCCCGACGGGTGCTGGACGCGCGCTCGCTCGAGCGCTGGGACGCGCTGGCCGATGGGCTTCGGCGCGGCGGCGTCGAGGGGTTCGTGCGGGCGTATGGGGAGCCGAAGGTGCCGGAGCGGATGCGCGAGACGGTGCTGGCCGTGATCCGCCAGCGGCTGTCAGTGCACGAGCACCCTGAGGCCGTGGCCGACGCGTTGAGCGCCGTGCCGCGCTCGCGACCGTTCGGGGCGCTGACGGATCTCGGCACGATCGGCGTACCCACAGCCGTGGTGGCGAGTGCGGATGAGGCCGATCCCGAGCATCCGCAGGCGGTGGGGGAGTCCTACGCGGCGGCGATCCCCGGAGCTGAGTTGGTCCTCGATGAGCCCGGGCGCTCGCCGATTGCCTGGCAGGGCAGCCAATTGTCGAGGGTGATCGCGACACTGGCGGCCAAGGTATGAGCGCGACGGCCGGTTATTCCGGCACGCCGCTGGCACGGAAGCTCGGGATCAAGCCGGGGGCGCGGCTGGCGTTGATCGGCGCGCCGCCGGGTTTCGAGGCGACGTTGGCCGAGCTGCCGCCCGGAGTCGCGCTCCTGCGTCGCGCCCGCCACCCGCTCGACGTGATCGTCGCCTTCAGCGTGCGCCGCGCCCCGGTGGCGCGCCGGCTCCCCGCGTTGCGCGCCGCGCTGGATCCGGCCGGAGGGCTCTGGATCGTCTGGCCCAAGCGCAGCTCCGGGGTCGACACCGACCTCAGCGACGGCGTCGTTCGGGAGCTCGGATTGGACGCTGGGCTGGTCGACAACAAGGTGTGCGCGATCGACGCGACCTGGTCCGGGCTTCGCTTCGTCTATCGCCTGCGCGACCGGCCTTCCTGAGAGCTCGTCAGCCGAGCACCACGGGAGCGTGTTCGATTTTGCTCGCTATGCGGACAAAATCGAGCAACCTCCCAGGTGGCCGCGGTTGACAGCAGGGAGTCATGCCTCTAAATTAGAGGCATGACTGAATCGACCTCTGCCAAACCTCGTCACTCGCTGTTCCTGACGGCACTCAACCACGAAGACCCCGGAGCGCTGCTCGCCGAGGACGTCGTCTTCCGGAGCCCGTTCGCCGAGTACCACGGGCGGGAGGATGTGTCTCATCTGTTCCGGCTGATCGCTCGCGTGATCCAGACACCGTCGGTGGAGGGAGCAGCGACCGATGGCACCTGGACCTATACGGCACTGACGGGTGACGTCGAGGGGCGCGACCTCGACGCCGTCGTCAGGGAGCGCCACGACGAAACCGGCCGTCTGCAGCACGCGGTTCTGTTCCTGCGCCCCTATCGCTCGCTCCGCGCAGCGATGGACGCGATGGGGCGGCTGCTCGCGGCTGAGCCGCTGCCCAGCGCGCGATGACGCGGGGCGCACCGGGACCGGGCCAACCGGTGGCGGCCTCGCAGACCGGGCGGCCGATCATGGCCGCCTTCGACCTCGTCAGCAGGCGCTGGGCGTTGCGGATCATCTGGGAGCTTCACCAGGCCGCGGAGCCGCTGACGTTCCGGAGCTTGCGCGAGGCGAGCGGACGAATCTCCTCGAGCGTTCTGACTACCCGGCTCGCCGAGCTCGGTGAGCTCGGCATCGTCGAGCATGCCGGGGGAGGCTATGTACTCACGCCGCTTGGTCAGCGTTTGGTGGCGAGCCTGGAGCCGCTGCAGGCGTGGGCGCGCGAATGGGCCGCCGAGCTTCGGCAACCACCGTCCTGAGGCCGCCGGCCGCCGGCCGCCGGCACGGCTTCACTGACGGTGAAGCCGCCGGACGCGGTTGAGGATCAGCCGGATCGTGCTTGTCACGAGGTCGGGGTCATGGAGTTGTACGTAGTGATCGCTCCCGGTGGCGAAGATATGCGGAGTCTGCGGCTCGAGTGACACCAGTCGGTTCTGGGTGATCGGCCAAACCTGCAAGAGCTTCGTGGCCACGCGCCTGGGGAAGCCGGGCGGCAAGGAGAACTGCCTGGTCTTGCTGATCACCGCCAGCGGCATGCGCGGCAGCGGCTTTGCTCGCTCCATGTCTCGGATCGCGCCGTCTATGTCGATCGTCTCCCATCCGGGCTGGTGCTCGAGCGGGGTGCCGGGGAAATTCAGCAGATGGTCATACTGGGGCCAGAGGGTCCCGAACAGCGGCTTGACGTCAGTGTTGAACGCGCCGACCAGCACCATCCCCAGCGCCTCCCGACGATAGGTCTGGGCGAAGTAGCGCTCGATCAGGCCCCGCCATCGAATGCGCGACGAGGACGACGGTGGCGCGCAGGCCGGCGCGCATCAGCAGTTTCTGTAGATCCGCCGCCATGTTCGGCACCGTGCGGCGCATCGGCACCGGTGTGCTGCGCGTCGTCAGCGCAGGCGGCTGCGTGTAGCGGATGGTGCCCGGCCGATCGTAGATGCACACGTGCCTGAACCGAGCCACGCCTTAGAAATACCGACGGCGACGACGGCACCGGAAACGTCGTCTGGGTGAGGGTCCACGGATCCGATGAAGTCGTGGATCCCGGAGTTCCATGACCACGGTGGGGCTTCCACGACCGGCGCAGCGGAGGTACAGCCCGCGCCCGCCGCCAACGCCGATCTGGCCCGAGAAGTTGCCACGCCGGAGACTGCCCCTGGCTGCTGCCGGCGCCGGCGCGCAGCAAACCGCAGCCGCGATCAGCACGGCGATCGGCATCCCTCGGCCGCGCCGCTCCACCGGCCCAAGAATACGGTGACGCGCGCCGCGAGCTGTGCCGAGACGGGGCATTTGACGCATGCTGGCGCCCTTGGGATCATCGCGGGTGCAGCGAGTTTCATAACGTCGGCGCCGGTCGAGGAGAGGCAGGCCGGCGGCCCGGCAGGAGAGGGGCGAGATGGGAATGCGATACAGCAAGTCAGCTCTGATCGTGGCGGGAGTAGCGGCGGTCCTTGGGCTATCGGTCGCGACGCCGGTGCTGGCCAAGCACGCCGCTCCGAAGGTCGGACGGTGGACCGGCGGCACAACCACCGGTCCGAAGTGCATCTCGCCGCAGGGGCGCAAGCCGTGCCAGGTCCAGTTCGACGTCCAGCCGAGCTCCCACCACCGGGTCGTGATGTATCTGCAGGTGGATCTGCTGACGAAATGTTCCGATGGCAGCACCGGCGGCACGGGCTTTTACGGCTACGGCGCGTCGGACAGGTACCCCATCGGGTCCGACGGTTCCTTCCACGGCAAGGGCAAGAACGCGCCATCCCTGAGCATCTCGATCAAGGGCACGTTCAGCAGCGCGACCCAGGTGCACGGCACCCTCGAGGCCAGTTGGGACGAGAACCACGGGGGCAAGATGGTTTCCTGCCACACCGGCACGCGGAAGTGGAAGGCCCACTACGAACGGCCCAAACGACTCCCAGCCGAGCTCTAAGCGGAGCCGCTTGCTGGAGGGCGTCGGCTAGGATCGTCCCCACGACCGATGTATGGACGTGTGCCATGAACGGCTCGTCGGAGCGGGCGAGCGAGTCGGTGGCTGACAGCGATGCCGTTGGTGTGGCAAAGCGCTATGTCGGCGCCTATACGGACCGCGATCTTGACGCGATGCTCGCTGTTATGGACGAGAACGTGGTGAGCCATCCTGCGCCGCTGTTTGGGCATCGGCCACAGCGCTCGCGTAGGCGTTTGCTGTATTCGGTGACGAGCATTGCAGCCTGCCGGCCGCTGACCCCGACGGCGGGCACGGTGCGGTTAGGGCGGCTGTCGCGCTTGTTGACACGGCCCGTATAGTCTGCGTCGTGTCCAGGCTAAGGATGGCTATTACCGCGGCGGGGATGGTGTTGCTGATCGCGACTTGGGCCGTGGCGGCTGCACAGGCCAAGACCGAGGTGTTCAAGGTCGCCTATGCCGGCTACGGCCAGTTCGAGAACGTGTCGCAGATCGACGACGACGCTGGCTGCCGGCGGAAGGAGGACTGGGTCGGGCATTACTCGTTCCGGCAGGACTGGAAGGTCCGCGCCACCGTGACCCCGCACCGGATCGCGATCTACCGCCAAGCGCAATACGCGGGAGCGCCGGGCCTGCCGCAGTACCCGACCTCGCTCGAGGTGCAGGGCAGCCAGGTCCGGCAGCCGCGCGAGGACTGTGAATGGGCGGGCGGGCCGAATGACACCGGCACCTACCAGTGCGGCGATGACAAGTCAGAGCTGCTGCTCGACCACGACCTGCACCTCGCCGATTTGCGCGGTTCGCCGCGCATCCTGTTCACCGCGCCGGCGTTCGTCGGATACAACCCCACCCTGACGGGGAAGGTCTCGGTCCCCTCGCTCAGGTCCATCGGCTGTTCGGCCTTCTCCTTCTCCGACGGGATATACGCGGTCGGCCCCGACATCGCTGTGCGGATCCCGGTTAAGCCGGCAACGCTCTACCACCTCAAGCTCGGCCATTACTTCCGCGTGAACACGCGCCTGGGTCATTACACTTTCCGGCCCAGCCAGGTCGGGCACAGCTGCCTCGGGCTTTCCCTCGGGCGGCCCGACTTCTGCACGGTGACCTCCGAGAAATACCAAGGCGAGCTTCTCCTCAAGCGCGTGCAGTAGCGCGGATCGGCGACGGCCGGCTCGGCTCAGGAACGCTCGCGTATCCGCTTAAGCCATTGAGGCACGAGCCTGCGCGCCACCGCAAGAGCCGATGTTTCCCGATTCCGCTGCCAAACATCTGACCGTCGACACTAAGGCGGGGCCGAGCCCGCAAACACTTCTGGTTTGAATGCTCGATAATCGGGCTTATGTGAACCAGCTCGCACGAGGCTATGCAAAGCGACTGATGAAGACGCGGATTCTTGGCGGCCGATCGAAGGGCCGGGTTGGCGATCGACTGCTCGCCGGATTGAGCCGCCAGCGATGTCTTGAGCCCCGCGCCCACCGGACGCCTCCATCGTCGCGCAAGCACTCGTGAGCCGCAGGGCCGTCCTCAGGACGAATGCGATCGTCAGATGCCGCGCCGGCCGAAGCGTGCTTCTGGGCGATTCCAACAGCGCCTTGCCGCCGCGGCCCGCGCAACCGCCCCAAAAATCTTGTGGACAGCGTCACGTTGGTATAAGACGGACGATCTCCTATCCCAGCAAAGGGGGCAAGAATGGCGCGGATTCGGAAGGCATGCTGGCTCTTCGCCGCAGCCATGCTGATGGCAGCGATGTCGGTTCCTACGGGGGCGTTGGCGTCGGACGGTTTCAGCCTCACGATCAAGTCACCGCATACCGTTCACCTAGGCAAGAAGTTCCACTACACGGTGAAGGTGCACGAGCCTCGCGGCGTTCAGCCTGATCTGGCCGTCTACCTCAACGCTGGGGTGAAGTGCAAGTCCACCAATGCCGGGGAGGCCAAGTCGAAGTTCGGCAGCACGGCGTTTTATGCGATCCCGCCGCCCGGCTCGTTCAGCTATCGCTTCACGGTTACGCCACGCAAGCCCACGGGCAAGCGCTACATCTGCGCCTACCTGGTCGAGACTGGCTACCCGCATGCCGGCAGGCAAGACGCAAGGGCCTCGCGCGCATACGTCGTGGAGCACTGACGTTCTCGGATCGACCGGGGTCGCCGGCAAGCACACTGGACACAGGACAGCGCTACGAAGTGCGACATCCTGAAGGCTCTCCTCCCGGGCGCCACTCCTTACCCGCTGAGTTGAAGACCCGGCAAGCTTAACCCTGACACTCCGGCATCCGCCCAAGAGGGGAGCGTGCAGCGCCCAGATTGGTGCGGCTCGGGGTTCTGCTCGTTCTTGGACCGGCAGTCCGGCGATTGATTGATCCGATAGGCGATCAGTTTCGCTGTTGCCTGGAGTCTGAGTGCCAAGAATCGACTCGAGCAGCTCGGGTTGTCCATCCCGGAAAGGAAGCAGCGCATGGTTTCGCTAGTTCTGAAGATGTCCGTGTCACTCGACGGTTACGTCGCACCACCGGACGGCAGCAGCGACTGGGTCACCGCGGGACGCTCCGAGGACGGTGCCGCCTGGACGCTCGAGACCGTGAGCAACGCGGGCACGCAACTCATCGGCGCCCGGACCTACGCCCGCTGGGCCACGTTCCGGCCCACTGCCTCCGGGCCGTTCGCCAAGCCGATGAACGAGATCCCCAAGGTCGTGTTCTCGAACTCACTTACGTCCGCGGACTGGCCCGGGACGACAATTGCCACCGGCGACCTGGCCGAAGCCGTCACGCGGCTCAAGCAGGAGCGCTCCGGCGGATATCTGCTGGCGCAAGGCGGGACGCGATTCGCGCGGTCGCTCGTCGCGACCGGCCTGATCGACGAGTACCGGCTTGTCGTGCATCCGGTCGTCCTGGGGGCGGGCGACCGGCTCTTCGACACGCCGCTCACCATCAAACCGATCAGCACCACCGCCTTCAGCCGCGGAGCCGTCGCCCACGTCTTCGCGGCGCACCCGTGATCGAGCCCGATCGGCAACCAGGGAGCGAACTGCGTCCAGCACACGGCCCCCTTGTCGTCGACCACTACGAGCGCGCGCGTGTTCGCGGATGGCGATGCACGTGTCTGGAGGGGCGGCTGCAGAGAATCGGCTGCGCGAGGGCGGTCGCGGCTTCGCCCGTCGTTGATTCGTTCGTGCGCGTGCGGGCTATCGTGGGCGTGTGTTCGCTGGCTCGAGCACGACCCAGGGCGCCGCGGTGATCGCGGGTGTCGGAAGCGGAATCGGGTGTGCGCTGGCAGAGCGCCTGGCCGGGCAGGGCGGGCACGTTCTTGGTGTGTCACGCGACCTGGGGGCTGGGCGGCCAGAGTTGCACTGCCTGGCGGATTCGACGTTCTATCGAGCGGCGC
Organism: uncultured Solirubrobacterales bacterium; assembly: GCA_963796885.1. Lineage (GTDB taxonomy): Bacteria > Actinomycetota > Thermoleophilia > Solirubrobacterales > Solirubrobacteraceae > Palsa-465. Next base: position 61,694 of record CAWCNP010000004.1, on the reverse strand, counting down.
GCGTGTGCTCAGCATCTCGATGCGCGCGGCGCATGCCACCTTCCCTGGCGTCTCGATGTATGCGATGGCCAAGCACGCCCAGCATTCGGTCACGACGAGCCTGAGGCTTGAGCTCGCGCCCGAGGTACTCGTCGCGTCGGCGATCCCGGGCGAGGTCGATACAGGGATGCAAGCCGATCTTCGTGCGCCCGATCCTAGCTGTTCGCCCTGGCCGAGTTCTTCCGCGAGAACGAGCACAACCTGATTCCGGTTGAGGTGGCGGTCGACTTTTTGACCTGGTTGCTGACTGAGACCGCGGACGGCGAGTACCCAAGCGAGTCCGATTGGTACATCTACGACCCGTCACTGCACTCGCGGTGGCTACCGCCTGGGCGTGACTTCACCTATCCGGAGCCGCCTTAGAGGTCGAACGCGGAGATCGCCCGCAGCCGGCCCCCAGACGCGAGCATCGCTGTAGACGAACAGGGCGCTCGCTGGGACACACGAGGCCCTTGCTCCCGACCGACGATTCGTGTGTCGGTCCGTCGAAACGGTTCGGCCCAACAATCCGAACGTCAAGCCCGGCGAGGACTTCTCCGGGTACAAGGGCGTTTCGCACCTCGTCCACGAAGGCAAGGCGGAGATCGGGGCTTGGGAACTGCACCACCACGCCGGCTGAACCCCGCAGGCCGCGGCCTGCTCCTTGGGTCGACCTCCATCAGTCTCGGCATCACCTACTGGACGCTGCACGCCACAGGTGAGGCGCGGCGCGCCGGCACCGACGTCCGCAGAAGCTTGCGCTTGCGGGCGGGCACAGCTGCAGCGCCGCACTGTGGTTCGACCGTCGTTCTACGGGGGGCTTCAGATCCTTGCGGCGGTGGCCGATATGTGGTGGTGGCTTAGGTTTTCGTCTCAATCGGGGCATGCACACCACAGACATCACGCGAAGAGGATCTCGCTTGCGCAGGCGCATCGCAAAGTTGTCGCTTGTCCTGATCGTCGGTTGCTCCTTGGCCGCCTGCGGCTCGAGCTCCACGTCATCGTCGAAGACGACGACCCGGGCGGAGGCGAGCGCGGCGGTGGTCAGCGCCTCCACGAGCACCACGACCACGAGCACCAGCTCGACCTTCACCCCCGCCTCGTGCACGGCGTCGAGCTCGACGCAGGTCGACTGCGCCCTCCCCAACGTCGTGGCCGTCCCGTATTTCACGCTGACCACGCTGCTGAGCGAGGCGCAGGCGGCGAACTCGAGCATCGGCAACTCAACACCGATGATCATCACCGCGTACGGCGGGACGGGCCACTTCGGCTACACCAATAGCTCGCAGGCGGGCAGCGGTGGCAAGGATGGAGCTCCCGGAGACGCACAGACGACGACCACGATCGCCACCTGGGAGCTCAACTACAAGACACCGCTCCTGTTCTACTACCTGGGCTACTACGGCTCGGGGACGAGCCAGGGCGGGTTCGAAGGCGGCGTCGGCGGCCTGGGCGGAACGTCGACAGTCGTCTCGCCTGACAACCTGACGCAGGAAGCCAAGACACCGACGCTGGGGTGCATCACCAACGTCAGCGGCACCCAGTACAACCAGTCGGGCTGCTCGAGCACCAATATCGTCGTCGACGCCGGGGGCGGCGGCGGGGGTGGAGAGAGCGCCACCTGCGACGGCGGAAACGGCGGCGCCGGAGGCACGGCGGTCGCGACGACGAGCGGACCGGCCTCCGACCCCGGCAGCGGCGGCGGCGGGACCGGGTGTTCCGGCGGTCACGGTGGCGGTGGGGGCAGCCAGGGCAACGGCGGTGGCGGCGGCAACGGCGGTTCAGGGATCGATAACCACGGCGGCGGCGGCGGAAACGACGGCGTCGGTGGGATGGGCGGCCCGGTGCATTCAGAGAACGGGCCTAGCAAGACGATGCCCTGGACGAACGTCGGGTGGTGCATGTACGAGATGGGAAACGGCGGTTACACCGTCAACGGCGTCAACGAGACCTGTCCGGACTCCACGACCAGTGCGTGGGGCCAGGGTGGCGAGGGCGAATGGCGGGGCTCGACGCAACCGCTGGGCGGGGGCGGCAGCGGTGGCGGTGGCTGGGGCGGTGGTGGCGGCGGCGGTGGTGGCGGTAACAGCGACCCCGGTGGCGGTGGCGGCGGAGGAGGCACCTTCGCGGCTGCTTCGACGGTGTCCACCCCGAGCGGGTTCACGACGCCGTCCAACAGCCTGTCGCCCAATGGCGGCGTCATCGTCAGCTTCGATACCGGCAGCTGACGGAGTTCTCAGCGGTGGTCACGACATCGAATCGCTGCAACCCGTCGCCCACCCGCACCAGAATCTCGGGCGGGTGCCGACAATCTGGTGGTCGGCATGCCTAATCGCAGTCGGGGCACTTCTCGCAGGACTCTGGCCACGCTGGTGGCGTTGATCGTGGTAGCCAGCGTGGCTACACCGTCGGCCTCGGCCGGGCAGCGAGGTTGGGCCGATCCGCTGCCGAGCGGTGGCGCGGGCCTGGGTGGGCTGGACCCCAACCACACCCACCACAAGATCCCCAACCCGCCCGGCAAACACGCGCGCGGTGCATGGCGGCGTGACGTCACCATCACCGAGTACTGGCCCGTGCCGGAGAAGTGGTTTATCGGCAAGAAGGTGCGGGCTCCCGGATTGAGGGGCAAGCATCGGATCGATTGGCTCTACTCGGCCACCGGGGTCTCGATGGAGGGTGAGGGACTCGGTCTCGACGGTCGCATGTACCACATCGATGCGCTCGGAAATGGCGGATGGGTGACGCGCGGTGGCGCGCTCACATCGTCAAACGATGGCTGGGCCGCGGGTCCGCCGTTCTGGCGTGCCGGCGGCTACTGGCGCAACCGCAGTGGCGGGGTCACATTCCCGCTGGCCGCCGGCGGTTGGTATGCCGGGCGGGGCCACGGATACGTGCCCTTGCCGGGTGTCACCTTTGCCCCGGGAGCCTCCCTCCCACTTCGCTTCTATCGATCGATCGCCGTGGACCCGAGCGTCATCCCACTCGGCAGCCGGGTGTACATACCCGCGTACCGCAACGACGGCTACGGAGGCTGGTTCATCGCGCAGGACACGGGCGGAGCGATCACCGGTGACCACGTCGACGTCTACCGCTCGCCGCCGGCAAGTCCCGCCGACGGCGGTCAGTACCTCACCGGTCAGCGCATCTTCGTCGTCAAATCGAAGCATTGACGCAAGCCTGGCCGTGGCCTGAGGTCACCCTGGTGACAGCCGTGGTCTCGGCAACAATGATGCCGTGAGACCGGCACGGTCCCCGCGGGCGCCCCGACGGTTCGGCTCTGCCATCGCGCTCGTCATCGCCACGGCGGCCCTGGGCGGCTGCGGATCTTCGACGCCCTCCAACGCGGCGCCCAGCAGTGCGAGGGTGCTGGTGGCCCTGCCGCTCGCCGTACGCTCAGGCGCGCTCGCCCAGCTGGCCAACCTCGTCGCTGACACCCGCGACACGATGTTCCGCCACTTCCGCACGATCCCCGAGATCGCCACCGCCTACGGGGCCTCGGAACCGAACATCGCCACCGACGAAAGGATCCTCGCTCACGAGGGTCTGAAGCTCACCCTCGATCCGACGCATGGAGCCTTCTGGGGTAGCGTCACGGCAGATCAGGCCAAGCGCTACTTCGGCACCACCCTGATCGAGTCGGGAAACACGATTGCACCGAGCGGGTCGCCGCACGTTCCCGCAGGCCTCCTCGGCGTGACCGGCGTCGTTGGACTCGTAGGCAGTAGGTCACTCGCGCCGGGCTTAACCGCAGGTACTGCCCGGCCCGAATGCCCATCGAAAATCCCCAGCCGGACGTTCCTGGCGGACCTCTTCGGCTTCAACCACCTGATCAAGGACGGAGCCAACGGCGCTGGGACGGACATCGACATCGTCGCCGTGCACAGCTTTCAGCCGGCGGTCATGGAGAACTACGATCGGTGCACGGGCGGCTCGGTGAGCCCGTCGGCGATCGCTCAGAGCGTCGTTACCGACACGCCGAGTACCGGCGGTGGTCCCGAGGTCTCGCTGGACACGCTCCTGCTGGCCCTGCTGGCGCCGCGGACTCACGTCAACGTGGCCCGATTCGACCCGGTGATGCCATTCGCGTTCCCGCTCATGCACCTCCTCGAGCTCGGGCGGCCGCCGAACATACTCGACGTCACTGTCACCTACTGCGAAAGCCAGGTCACCTCGCCAGAACTGGCCCTATCGGAATGGCTCCTGTCGGCGTTTGCCGCCTCCGGCACAACGACGGCTGTGGCCTCCGGCGATCGAGGGTCGACCGGTTGCTATCCGCAGACTCGGACCAGTGTCAGCTACCCGGCCTCCTCACGTTTCGTCGTTGCGATCGGCGGCGCCTCGTTCGGAGGCTCGGCCGACTCGCCAACCCACCTGTCTGTGTGGAACCAGCCGAACGCGTATGGAGGTGGCGGCGGAGTCAGCGGTGTAGTACCCGCGCCACCGTGGCAGGGCCAGGGAAAGCGCCGGCTACCCGATGTGTCGACCTACACGGTGCCCGCTGGGGTGGGCAGCATTCCTGTTTGCGCCGGCTCCTCGGACTGCGCGTGGCAGGACGTCGGGGGCACGAGCGTCGGCGCCACCGTGATGGGGGCGACAGGCGCCCTGCTCGAACAGGCGGTCGGCAGGAACAAGGTCGCCCGACGCTGGGGGAACGTCGCTGGCGCGATATGGCGCAAGACGAAAGGCACAAAAGCGATTGTCGACATCGTCCATGGGAGCAACAAGACGTTCTCCACGGCCTGTTGCGAGGCGAAGCCCGGTTACGACATCGCGTCCGGCTGGGGGTTGCTCAGACCCGATTACCTACCGAGGATTGTTCCTCTGCAGAACGGTTGAGGCGACACCCGAAAACCTGTGCCCTTACGAGTGTCATCCCGCCTACGACCGGGGGGCTATGTATGCTTCCGCGCCTCTAAGGGGCACTCAATCGAGACATCGTCGGGCGAAAGAGACCTCGCATGCCAATGCGCCGTGCCGCAAAACTGCCAATCGTGATGATCGCTGCCTTGTTGCTGGCCGCATGCGGCTCGAGCTCGAGCTCATCGCCCAGCACAAGTTCCTCGTCGAGTGGCACGTCGGCCGCCACGGCCGTTCCAGCGGTAGCCACGACCACCGCGACGACAACCTCCACCAGCACCACGACCACCACCACGGCAAGCTGTTCGGCGGAGGGCTCGACGCAGGTGAACTGCGTTCTGCCCGATGTCCAATCGAAGCCGGCGTACAACCTCGACACGCTGGTCACCGAGGCCGCGGCCGTCAACTCAGGCGTGTCAGCCTCGACAACCATGGTCATCACGGCATTCGGCGGCGCTGGCCACAAGGGGTACAGCGCGGCGGCGGGTAACGCCGGTAGTGGTGGCAACGGCGGCGAGGCGCAGACCACGACCACGGTCGACGATTGGACGTCGACGTATAAGTCCCCGGCCCTCTATTACTACCTGGGCCTGGAGGGCAACGGCACCGATCAGGGTGGGCTCACGGGCGGCGTCGGTGGGCTTGGCGGCGCGTCAACCATCGTGTCTCCCGACAACCTGACCTCATCGAACAGCACCCCAATCCAGGCCTGCATCGTCAACGTCAGCAATAGCCAGTACAGCGAGTCGGGCTGTTCGAGCACGACGAACGTGGTGCTCGACGCCCCCGGCGGTGGGGGCGGTGGCGAGGGCGCGACCTGTAACGGCGGCTTCGGTGGCGCCGGCGGCACCGCCGAGGCGTCAACCGGCGGGCCGGCGAGCGGCGCCGGGCAGGAGGCTGGGAGCGGCAGCTGCAGCGGCGGAAAGGCTGGTCACGGTGGCGATCAGGGCAACCATGGCTCCGGAGGCGACGGTGGCCTCGGCGTCGACAGCCATGCCGGCGGTTCTGGGAGCGACGGGGTCGGCGGAATGGGCGGCGAAGTCCATGTCAAGAGCGGCTCGGGAACACCGGAGCCCTGGAGCAATGTCGGCTTCTGCATGTGGCTGATGGGCAACTCGGGGACGAGTGCCTATCCCTGCACGGTCTCGCAATCGAACTCGCCCGAATACGGTAAGGGAGGCGAGGGTGAGTGGCGCGGGTCCGCACAACCGGTCGGCGGCGGCGGCGGCGGAGGCGGCGGCTGGGGCGGCGGCGGAGGAGGCGGCGGTGGAGGCGACAGCGATCCTGGTGGCGGTGGTGGCGGCGGCAGCAGCTTTGCGGCCGCTTCGACGACCTCGACGCCCAGCGACCTCACGGCACCGAGCAACCCCGACGGCACCGGCGAGGTCGTAATCAGCTTCGTGACGTCGTGAGCTGAAGGACAGCCTGGCGCGTGCTGGTGGGCCACTGAGCGGCAGATCCGGATTCGTGCCGGGAGCCCTGGCCCTGCACGCGCCGGCCGCACTAGACTCTCAATTCATGCCCAAGCAGCAGCGCACGATGCGGATCGAGCAGCGCAGTCAGCTGGCTGCGATGCAGCAGCTCGAGAGTCGCTCAGACGAGGAGCTCGAGGCCGAGACCAGGTTCAAGGCCGCGGCCCAGGCGATCCTCGGTGCGCGGGCAGCGGAACGGTATGACGCCAAGGCCGCGCGCGCACACTTCCAGCGGGCGCTGGCCGCGGCCCGCCCGCAGGAGCGAATGCAGCTGCGACGGATGGCGGACGCGTCGCTGGCGCTGGCCGAGCGCCGACCCGACGATCTGAAGAAAGCCACCGAGCGGCTTGGAGTGGAGGCGCCGACCTCGCGCCAGCTGCGCGGACTGAGGTTGATGGGCCTGCTCGCGCCGCCTGCCAGCGCCGGAATCCTGGCCCGGATCCGCGGGATCGTCCTGATCATCGTGCTCGTCGTCGCGATCCTGGCGCTCGGGTTCGGGATCGTGAAGCTGATTTCGCTGCCGTTCGGCGGCGTTTCGCTCGACCTCAACATCTTCTACGGCCTCGTGCTGGTGGCCATCGCGGTGGGCGTTCTGGCCTACTTCGGACGGCGCCGGCAGAAACGTGCACAAGCGCAGCGCGCCGAGCAGGCGGCGTCCCGCGCGCGCTGAGAACCTGCGACGGCGCGATGTGCGGTCGCTACAGCCTGGCCACGCCCGATCCGTCGGACCTTCGTGCTCGCTTCCCGATCGGCGAGTCGGTCGAGATCAGACGGCGCTACAACGTTGCTCCCGGCGACCAGGTGCTGGCGGTCACGACAAGTCGTGAGGGCGAATCCCGCGGCGAGCTGCTGCGATGGGGTCTGGTGCCCAGCTGGGCGGACAGCCCGAACATCGGCTTGAAGATGATCAACGCCCGTGTCGAGACGGCGGCCGAGCGCCCAGCCTACCGTCGTGCGTTCGAGCGTTTCCGCTGCCTGATCGTCGCCGACGGGTTCTACGAGTGGCGCCGCGTATCCAGCGGTCCGAAGGAGCCGTTTCATATCACGCGCAATGACCAGCTGCCGTTCGCCTTCGCCGGACTTTGGTCGATGTGGCACGCCGACGACGGCAGCACGCTGCGCACCTGCACGATCCTCACCCAGCCAGCCAACTCTGCCATCGCGCAGCTTCACGACCGAATGCCGATCATCCTTGACGCCGAGCACGAGAGCGCTTGGCTGTCGGTGGATACTGGCCCGGATCAACTGGAGCAGATGCTCGGCGGCCTCCCCCCTTCCAGAACTGCCCTCCGTGCGGTCAGCCAGGCGGTCAACGACGCCCGCTACGACGGCCCCGAATGCCTGGCCCCGCCCATCCCGGACGGTCAGACCGTCCTCTTCTAGCACCAAAATCCAGCACCCCGCGATAATCAACCCGCGGGTAAGGACTCCGCCGCCAGCCAGCATGCCCCTCTCCCCCCTGCTCGACTCCTACGACCACGTCGTGCTTGATCTGGACGGCTGCGTGTGGGTTGGCGAGACGTGCACGCGCGGGGCGCCCGAGGCCGTCGCCGCGCTCCGGGCGGCGGGGAAGTCGATCATGTTCGTCACCAACGATGCCCGCCGCTCGCCCGAGGACTATGTGCGCAAGCTGTGGTCCCTAGGCCTGATGGCCTCGCTCGAGGAGGTGGTCACGGTCGGCGCGGCGATCCAGCACGTGCTGGCTGGCCGCGGCGGGCACGGCGGGACGTACGTGGTCGGATCTCCGGCCATCTTCCGGCACGTCGCCGACGCCGGACAGCACGTCGTCAACGGGACAGACCGGGTGACCGAGGCCGAGTTCGTCGTCGTCGCCGCCCACGACGAGCTCACCTTCGAAGAGCTCAAAGACGCCACGCAGGCCGTACTGGCCGGCGCGGAGATGATCGCCGCGGGTCGCGATCGCACGTTTCCCACCGACGACGGAACGTGGCCGGCCACCGGTGCGATTGTGGCTGCCCTCGAGTACGCGACCGGCGCCCGCGCGACCACTGTCGGCAAGCCGGCGGCGCAGATCTTTCTCACTGCGCTGGATCGGCTCGGTGACGGCCGGACGCTCGTTATCGGCGACCGCCTGGACTCCGACCTGGCCGGCGCGGACGCGGCCGGCCTGGATGGGGCGATCGTGCTCACCGGGAGCACCACGCGCGCCGAAGCGGAGGCAGCCAGCGAGCCTGCTCCGGTGGCCATCGCCGACGACCTTCACGCCCTTCTCCTGTCAACGTGAAACTGTCACTGATCGTTAATCCCTCCGCCGGTGGGGGCCGCGCCGGACGCGCTCTCCCGACCGTGCAGCAGGAGTTGACCCGCCTCGGTCTCGAGCACCACGTCGAAACGACGCGCAGCCTGGAGCACGGGCGAGATCTCGCGCGGGCCGCCGCCCGGGCGGGCGAGGTGGCAGTCGCGCTGGGCGGCGATGGTCTGATTGGAGCTGTGGCGGACGCGCTGCAGCACTCCGACGGCGTCGTCGGGGTCCTCCCGGGCGGGCGCGGCAACGACTTCGCGCGCGTGCTGGGGATACCGCTCGATCCTCCCGCCGCGTGTGCGGTTCTGGCCACCGGCGTAGCGCGCAAGCTCGACCTCGGCCAAGTCGGCTCGACGACGTTCATCGGTATCGCCAGCTGCGGTTTCGACTCGGACGCCAACCGGATCGCCAACGACACGCGGATCGTGCGCGGAAACCTCGTCTACGCCTACGGCGCGCTGCGGGCGTTGGCCAGGTGGCGGCCGGCAAGCTTTCAACTCACGCTCGACGGCGGTCCCTCACGCCAGGTGATCGGCTACACGGTCGCGGCGGCCAACTCAAAGGCGTACGGTGGCGGGATGCTGCTGGCGCCAGACGCATCTCTGACCGACGGGCTGCTCGACGTCGTGATCGTCGAGGACATCCCGAAGCTGCGGTTCCTGCGCCTGCTGCCGACGGTGTTCAAGGGCGAGCACGTGCGGCAGCCCAACGTGCAGGTGCTCCGTGCGCGCGAGGTCGAGATCAGCTCAAGCCGGCCGTTCACCATGTTTGCCGACGGTGACCCCATCGCCGACTTGCCGGTCACGGTGCGAGCGCTTCCGGCTGCCGTCAGCGTGGTCGTGCCGGCATGACCGCACTTGGCGCGAAGATCCTCGCCGCCCGAGCGGTCGGCGAGCTGGCGCGGCGGGCCGGACGCGGCGGCGGCACGAGCCTGCCCGGCAAGGTGCTGATCCGGCTCGAGCCGCGGGCGATCCCGGAGCTGGCAGGGCGCCTGACGCGCGGCTCGGTCCTGGTCTCGGCCACCAACGGCAAGACCACCACGGCGGCGATGATCGCCTCGATCTTCAGGCAGGCCGGTGTCCCCCTCGTGCACAACCAGGCCGGCGCCAACATGGCCGGCGGGGTGGCCTCGACGCTGCTGGCCGCCGCGCGACCGAGCGGCCGGATCGACGGCGAGCTGGGCCTGTTCGAGGTGGACGAGTTCTGGCTCGATCGGATCACCGCGGAGCTGAATCCGCGAGCGATCCTGCTGTCAAACCTGTTTCGCGATCAGCTCGACCGCTACGGCGAGCTCGAGACGATCGCCGATCGCTGGGCGGCCGTCGTGGCCTCCCTGCCCACCACGGCGCGGTTGGCGCTCAACGCCGACGATCCGCTGATCGCTGACCTCGGGCGCCACGCCCCGAACGTAACGTACTTCGGTGTGCAGGACACCTCGGTGACATTGCCGGAGATGCAGCACGCATCGGACTCAAAGCACTGCCGCCGCTGCGGCGCCGCTTATGTATACGACGCCATCTACCTCGGTCACCTCGGCACCTATCGTTGCCCCTCGTGCGGCCAGGAGCGGCCGGCCCCGAGCGTGGCCGCCGAGGAGATCGCGCTCGACGGCACGCGCAGCGCCGCGTTCACACTGAGCACGCCAAGCGGCCGGGCGCGAGTCGATCTGCCCCTCCCCGGTCTCTACAACGTCTACAACGCGCTTGGGGCCGCCGCGCTGTGTCTAGCTCTGAACGTCTCATTGGACGAAGTCGTGGCTGGTCTGCACGCCGTCACCGCCGCGTTCGGTCGCGCCGAATCGGTGTCGATCGACGGGGTCGAGGCGTCCATACTGTTGATCAAGAATCCGGCCGGCGCGAACGAGATTCTCCGCACTCTGACCCTCGAGGATGCCGACCTCGAGCTGCTCATCGTGCTCAACGACCGGACGGCCGACGGCAAGGACGTCTCATGGGTCTGGGACGCGGATTTCGAGATACTGGCGAGTCGTGTGCACCGGACCACGTGCAGCGGTACCCGCGCCGCCGAACTCGCGTTGCGCTTGAAATACGCCGGCTTCCCGGCCGAGCGCTTGCACGTCGTGCCTGAGCTCTCGAGCGCGCTGGACGGCGCCGTGCGCGCCTACCGCGGGAAACGCCTGTTCGTGCTCCCCACCTACACCGCCCTGCTCGAGCTTCGCGACGAGCTGGCCACGCGCGGACATGTCGCGCAGTTCTGGGAGCAGCCGGGGGTTGGTGCGAGATGAGCGCGCGGGGAAGCTGTGCCGAGCTCAGCATCATCTGGCATGACCTCGAGTGCGGCGGCTACGCGGAGGATCTCGACCTGTGGCGGACGCTGGCCCGCGAGTGTGGGTCTCCGATCCTCGATGTGGGCGCAGGCACCGGGCGCGTCGCACTCGACCTCGCCCGCCGAGGCCACACCGTGACGGCGATCGATAACGACGAGACCCTGGCAGGCGAACTCGCTCGTCGCGCGAGTGATCTCGACGTGGACGTGGTAATCGACGACGCGCGGTCGTTCGAACTGGACCAGCGATTCGCCCTCTGTCTGGTGCCCATGCAGACGATTCAACTGCTCGGCGGCATCGAGGGTCGCGCTCAGTTCTTCCGTTCCGCGCACCGGCACCTGCTCCGCGGGGGACTGCTCGCCGTGGCGATCGCGCAGACGCTCGACCTGTATGACATCGCCAACGAGTCCATGGCCCCGATGCCAGACATCTGCGAAGTCGACGGCGTCGTCTACTCCAGTCAACCGACGGCCGTGCGCGTCGATGCGAATGGCTTCACGCTCGAGCGTCGCCGCGAGGTGGTTGGCGGCGACGGCGAGCGCTCGGTGACACAGGACGTGATCCGCCTTGACGGTGTGGGTGCGGCCGAGCTCGAGCGCGAGGGCGAGGCGGCCGGCTTCCGCGCCGTGGCCGTCGAATCGATACTCCCGACGCGGGACTATGCCGGCAGCGAGGTGGTGATTCTCGGTGTCTGACCCGTCCCCCACCCTGCGGGTCTGTGCGCTGTATCCCGACCTGATGAATATCTACGCCGATCGGGGCAACCTTCTGTTACTGCAGCGCAGGTGCGAGTGGCGAGGGCTCGGTTTCACACTCACATCCTCAGGCTTGGGCGACCAGCTGGATCCCGACTCGGCCGATCTGTTCTACATCGGCGGTGGGCAGGACCGAGACCAGAAGCTATGTGCGCTTGACCTGGCTGATGTCAAGCGCGAAGCACTGCAGGCGGTGGCTGATCGTGGCGGCATCATCTTCGCGGTGTGTGGTGGCTATCAGCTGCTCGGGCACTCTTACCAGCTGGGCGATGAGAAGCTTCCCGGTGTCGGATTGGTGAATCTGCGCACCGTGCGGGCCGACGGCCCGCGACTGATCGGCAACGTCGCGATCGAGGTCGAGCTCGAGCCCGGGTCCAAGCGCGTCCTGGCGGGCTTTGAGAACCACGGTGGGCGAACTCATCTCGACGCCGCAACACATCCGCTCGGACGGGTACTGAAGGGACATGGCAACAACGGGACCGATGGCTATGAGGGTGTCCGCGAGGGCAGCGTGATCGGTACCTACCTGCACGGTCCGCTGCTGCCCAAGAACGCGTGGTTCGCCGACTGGTTGATCGCCGAGGCGCTGCCGAACAGTGCGCCGTTGACCGCGTTGAACGACGACCTCGAGTCCGCCGCCCACGCTGAGGCCAGGCGTGCAGCGGGCGTCTGAGGCAACATGGTCCGCAGTCGCCGGCGCGCTCTCGTCGCCCTCGCCGCCAGTCTTCTTGCCGCCGCCGGCCTGAGCGCCTGCGGCGACGCCAAGTCCGACGCCAGCGCCTCCCCTGGCCAGGTCAGCACGGCTACCCGGCAGTTACCTGGCACCGGTAAGCCGGCGGTGACGATCGGCGACAAGAACTTCACCGAACAGTTTCTGCTCGGCGAGCTGTATGACGAGGCGTTGACCGCCCAGGGTTACACGATCATGCTCAACCGCGACATCGGACCGACCGAGGTGACGATCCAGGCCCTGTACAGCCAGCGCCTGGCGATGTATCCCGAGTATCTGGACGTCTGGGACTCCGCCGTGGCCGGCATCAAGCGATCGTTCCACACCCGGCGCGGGGCATATCTGGCCGGGCGCCAGTACGCCCGGGCGCACGGGCTCGAGCTCCTCGACATGACCCCGTTCAGCGACACCGACGCGCTCGCGGTCACGACTGCCTATTCCGTGCAGCAGGCTGTCAAGACCATCGGTGACCTGAGCAAGGTGTCGACCGAGGTGACCCTCGGAGCGCCGCCGCAGTTCCAGCAGAGACCGACGGGCCTACCGGCTGTGGAACGGGCCTACGGCTTCACGCCGGGATCGTTCAAGCCGCTGGCCATTGGCGAGCAGTACGCCGCGCTGGACCACGGCTCGGTCCAGGCCGCGGACGTGAACACGACCGATGGAGAACTGGTCGGCGACGACTACACGCTGCTGCGTGATCCGCGTCGCGTGTTCGGCTTCGGCCAGGTCGTCCCGGTGGTCTCAGCACGGGTCCTGCACCTCGAGGGCCCGGCCTTCGCGGCGACGATCAACCGGGTCAGCGCGCTGTTGACGACACCGGTGATCCGGCACATGAACGCCGCGGTGGACGTGTACCACCAGGATCCCGCGCTGGTGGCCAAGCGGTTCCTGCTGGCCCACGGACTGCTCGCTCCGCGGTAGGCGGCCGCGGTCAGCTCCCGCTGGAGCCGAACCCGCCGGCGCCGCGCTCGCTGATCGCGAGGGCCTCGACCTCGATGACCTCCGGAGTCTCGACCCTGACGAGCAGCAGTTGGGCGATTCGATCGCCGGCCGAGATCTGACACGTCGAGGCCCGGTCGGTGTTGAGTAGCAGCACCTGGACCTCCCCGCGGTAGCCCGAGTCGATCAACCCGGGAGCGTTGACCAGCGAGATCCCGTGCCGGGCCGCAAGCCCCGAGCGTGGTAGCACCAGACCGGCCTGGCCGTGGGGAATCTCGACGGCGATTCCAGTTCGCACCAGCCGTCGCTCGCCCGCATCGAGCTCGCAGTCCTCGAGCGAGTGGAGGTCGAGGCCGGCATCGCCGGCATAGGCCCGTCTCGGGACCGTCGCGCGCTCGTCAAGGCGCTGCACGCGCAGCGTCATCCGGCTTGGCGGCCCAGCACGAACGGCGAGTACCGCGCGGCGACGTTCGGCGCCAGCCGAACCACGACCCGCACGCCCTCAGGCGTCTCCTCGCGCTCGAGATCGCCGGCGATCTCATGCAGCTCGGCCACGCGCGCGCCCTCCTCGTAGGGAATCAGCAACTCGACCTCCTCCAGCGTGCGGGCGAACTCCTCTTCAATTCGCTCGATCAGAGCGGGGATTCCCTCGCCCGTGATCGCCGAGACCAGCACGGCGTCGCGATGACGGTTCTCGAGCTCGGTGCGGCGGTCGGGCGAGACCTGGTCGGCCTTGGCCAGGACAAGGACTTGGGGCGCCTCCTCGGCGCCTATCTCGTGGAGCACCTCCTCGACTGCCCCTGTCATTTCCAGCAGCTCCTCCTCGTCTACCGACGCGTCTACGACGTGGAGGATCAGATCGGCCCGGCGCGTCTCCTCGAGCGTTGCGCCGAAGGCGTCGACGAGCTGGTGGGGCAGTTTGCGGATGAAGCCGACGGTGTCGGTCAGCAGGTAGTCGCGCCCACCGGTGCGGAGCGTCCTGGTCGTCGGGTCGAGCGTGTGGAACAGACGATCTCCGACTCCGGCGGAGGCGCCGGTCAGCGCGTTCATCAGGGTCGACTTTCCGGCATTCGTGTACCCCGCGAGGGCGATCGACGGCAGGTGGGCGCGCTCGCGTTCGGCCCGCATCACCGACCGGCTCGACGCCACGTGGCCCAGCTTGCGCTTCAGCGCGGCGATGCGGTCCCGCGCCAGGCGGCGATCGGTCTCGATCTGCGTCTCGCCCGGGCCTCTGGTTCCGATACCGCCGTCGATGCGGCCGGCGCCGAGGCGCTCAAGGTGTGACCACAGGCCCCGCATCCGGGCCAGGTTGTACTCGAGCTGCGCCAGCTCGACTTGGAGCTTGCCCTCCGCCGAGTGGGCATGGGCGGCGAAGATGTCGAGGATGATCGCCGTCCGGTCGATTACGGGCAACCCCAATGCCGCTTCGAGATTGCGCTCCTGGCGCGGAGAGAGCTCGTCGTCGCACGCGACCAGATTGGCGTCGGCACCACCCAACTGTGTCTTCAGCTCGTCGAGCTTGCCGGCGCCCAGGTAGGTGTTCGGATGCGGGTGGTCGCGCCGCTGCACCATCTCCCCCACGCCCGCCACACCGGCAGTGCGCAACAGCTCGCGCAGCTCGGCCAGTTGGTCGTGCCCGCCGTCGGGAACGGCGGCGATCAGGAACGCCCGCTGTCGAGCGCGGCCAGGCATCCGCTGGCCGTCGGCGGTGAATGATGATCCGCGAGTGCGCCCTTGGCGGCTTCGCTGCACCACCCTGATGGTACCCGCGCTACAGCCGGCGGATGCGCTCGACCGCCTCGAGCAGGCGGTCGTCGGGAGTGGTTAGCGAGATCCTGAAGAAGCCCTCACCGCTGCGTCCGTAGGCGCCGCCGGGCGAGATCGCGACGGCCGCCTCCTCAAGCACGTGCTCGCAGTACGCGGCCGCGGACGCAAACCCCGGTGGTATCGGGGCCCAGATGTAGATGGTGCCCTTGGGCGGAGTGACGTTCACGCCGGCCTGCGCCAGCGCCTCACACACGAGATCGCGTCGGCGCTGGTAGACCTCGCACATCGCCCGCACTTCGTGATCGACCTCGGGCTGCAGTGCTGCGGCCCCGGCCAGCTGTACCGCGTCGAACAGGCCGGAGTCGATGTTGGACTTCAGCCGCCAGTAGTGGGCGATCGCCTCGGCGTTGCCGACGATGGCCGCGCAGCGCCAGCCGGTCATGTTGTAGCCCTTGGACAGCGAGAAGACCTCGACCCCGACGTCCCTGGCCCCCGGCGTGGCGAGGAATGAAGGGGCCACGTAACCGTCATAGGTCGTCTCGCTGTAGGCGTTGTCGTGCACGGCCAGGAAGTCGCGTTCGCGGGCAAGTCCGACGATCTCCTCGAACAGGCCGTCGGGCACGATGGCGCCGGTCGGGTTGTTGGGATAGTTGAAGAACATCAGCCGCGCACGACGCAGGTGCTCTTCGCTGATGGCGGCAAGATCGGGCGCGAAGGACCGCTCAGCCACCAATGGCACCAGCACGGCCTCGCCCCCGGTGAGCAGCGGCCCGCCGGTATAGACCGGGTAGCCCGGATCCGAGGCCAGGGCCACGTCGCCGGGATCGAGGAAGGCCAGGTTGAGGTTGAAGATGCACTCCTTGGCCCCGATGGCCGGCATCACCTCCGTCTCCGGGTCGAGTTCAACGCCGAACCGTCGCCGGTAGAACGCGGCGACGGCCTCGCGGAACTCGGGACGCCCGCGGTTGGAGGGATATGTGTGTGTGCTCGGGTCGGCCACCGCCCGCTGAGCGGCGGCGACGATCGGCGGGTATGTCGGCGTGTCGGGATCGCCGATGCCGAGGCTGATGACATCGACGCCGGCCGAGCGTTTGGCGGCGATCTTGCGTTCGAGCTCGGCGAACAGGTACGGCGGAATACGTTCCAGGCGACTACTCGATCGCATTCAGCTCCTCGATGAATTCGTCGGCCAGCCGTCCACGGTAGACGGGGACTGCCCAGCCGGTCAGGTTGATGTCCAATTCCGGTCCGACCGCCACCTCGAGCTCGCCGCCATCGAGCGCGACGGTCACCGGGGAATGTCCGCCTTGAAGGACGTGAGCGACGGCCGCGCCCGTTGCCCCCGTGCCGCTGGCCGAGGTCTCCCCCACGCCGCGCTCGAAAATACGGGCCCGAATCCGCGCCGCCTCGAGGACGGTGAACCAGGAGACGTTCGTGCGGTTCGGGAACAGCGCGTTGCGCTCGATCTGCGGGCCGATCGTCTGCAGGTCGAGGGTGTTCAGGTCACCTTCCTCGTCGATTCGGATCGCGCACTGAGGGTTGCCCACCTGCACATACTGAAAGCGCCACGAGCGCCCGCCGGCCTCCAGCGTGCCGCGGCCGTCATCGGCCCCGGATGGGTAGTCCGCGCTGCGCACGCGCGCGCGACTCATCGCCACCGTGCAGGTCCGCTCCGAGGTGATCGTCGGTCGGAGCTCGCCGGCCGCAGTCTGGATCGAGAACGTGTCCGAGCTCGCCCAACCGCGCCGCCGGAGATACAGCACCGCCTCGCGGGCACCGTTTCCGGAGACCTCGGCTTCCGATCCGTCGGGGTTGAAGATCCGCAGCCGCGCGACGAACCGCGGGTCGTCGGCCTCTGAGAGCAGCAGGATCCCGTCGGAGCCGACGCCCGTGTGCGGCGCGCAGATGGCCTGGATTCGTGGCTCACTGAGCGTGAAAGGCAGATTGGCAGCCTCGATGATCACGTAGTCGTTGCCGAGGGCATGCCATTTCTCGAACTCCACGCGGCCGCAGTCTATGTACCGTCGCCCTGCTATGGCCCAGCGCCTACGCCAGCTCTCCCCGCTCACGCTGATGGTGATGCTGCTCGCCGTCTCGGTGGCCTCGCGCATCGCGTTGCTCGATCAGCCGTGCAGAAAGCCCTGCCGCTCGGCCTCCGACCACGTTCTCGTCTTTGACGAGAGCTATTACGTCAACGCCGCGCGGGTCATCGCGGGCGTTTCGCCACCGGTGGGAGCGCGCTATGCCGGAAGCCCGCTCGGCGACGACCCCAACGCCGAGCACCCGCAGCTTGCCAAGCTGATCATGGCCGGCTCGATCGAGCTGTTCGGCGACGGCCCGTTTGCGTGGCGAATCGGCAGCATCATCCTCGGCACCCTGGCCGTTCTCGGCCTCTTCATGCTCGTGGTGGCGGCCGGAGGATCGCGGCGCATGGCCCTCGGTGCCTGTGCCCTGATGGTGTGCGACAACCTGTTGCTCGTCCACGGCCGGATCGGCACGCTCGACATCTACGTGCTGGCCGCGATGCTGTGGGGCGCCGCCCTCTACATGCTCGGCCGGCCGGTGCTGGCGGGCACGGTGATCGGCATCGGCGCGTGTTTCAAGCTCGTCGGGCCCTATGTGCTGCTCGTGCTCGGACTGTTCGAGCTGATGCGCTGGCTCGGAGGTGCGCGCACATCGCCCGGTGGCTGGCGATCGCGCGGACGGAGAGAATCACGATTGTCCAGTGGGCGGCGCGAATCGCGGTATGCGGGCGGGTGGGGCGAATCGCGGTATGCAGGCGGGTGGCGGCCGTTTGCCGGCTGCACGGCCGTCGCCGTCGTCGTCTTCTTCGCGTTGCTGACGCTCATGGATCGGATCGCGCCACCGTATGACGCATACTCCGGAAAGCTTGTGACCGGCGGCCCGCTCGGACATCTGGTCCACATGATCACCTACGGGGCGTCGCAGACCAGCCCCGACGGACCGACCGGGATCGCCTCCTATCCGTGGCAGTGGATCGTCGACTACAAGCCGATTGTCTACCTGAACATCAACCCGGCCAAGCCGGCGCCGGGGCTGTTACACATCCATCCGGCCGCGCACTTCCTCGGCATGATGAGCCCCGTGATCATGCTGCTGGCCATCCCGGCGCTGCTCCTGTGTGTGGGCGATGTCTGGCGTCGAGTCGACCGCCTGTCCCTGGTGTGCCTGGCCTGGTTTCTCGGCACGTTCATCCCCTTCGTGCTCCTCAGCCTGATCTGGCACCGCACGAGCTACATCTACTACATGGTGATCGTGATGCCAGCGATCTACATCGCCGTAGTTCGCCTCGTCTCCATGGCGCCGAGCAAGTTGCGGGCCGTGTGGATGGTGGCCCTGGTCTTGGCGGTGGTCCTGATGTTCCCGTTCACCCCGCTGCCGTGAGCCACAGCTCGGCGATCTCCTGCGCAGCGTCGTCGGGCGCGCGCCCGGTCACGTCGATGACGTGCACCCCGGCCAGCTTTCGCATCCACGTGAGCTGGCGACGTGCGTAGTTGCGCGTCCGGCGCTTCATGCCCTCGACATCGCCGGCCAGGAGCTCCTCGAACCCGAGTGCCTTGCGGGCGGTGATCGAGGCCCCGGCCGCGTGGGCGCGCCGGACCTCGTCCTGGACGCCCGTCGACAGCATCAGCTCGACCCGCGCGTCGATCCGCGCGTAGAGCTCCTCGCGTTCCATCACGAGCCCGATGAGCAGTGTGGGTCGGCGAACGTGGTCGGTCCACAGCTCGGATTCGCCCCCGGGCGGCTCGAGCTCGCCGGCGTCGAGCAGCTCCAGCGAGCGCACGATTCGCTGGCGGTCGCCCGGCTCTATCTCGGCCGCTGCCCACGGCGCCCGCTGCGCGAGGGTCGCATGGAGCGCCTGCGGCCCGCGTTGCTCGAGTTCCGCCAGCCACCGCTCGCGAACCCCCTCCGGTGGTGGCGGTCGCAGGCTGAGCTCGGTCAGGGCAGCGCGGAGGTACAGCCCTGTCCCGCCGACCACGATTGGGCGCCTGCCCGCCGCCACCAGCGCGTCGATCTCAGCGTGAGCCAGCTCCGCGTACTGACCGGCGCTAAACGTGGCGTTGACGGGCAGGAATGAGATCAGACGATGCTCGAGCTGGGCTCGCTCGGCGGAACCAGCCGCGCCGGTGAGGATCTCCAACCCGGCGTAGACCTGGAGCGCATCGGCCGAAACCGCCACCGGCCGCTCGCCCTGTCCCCGGAGCCTCTGAGCAAGCGCGATCGCCACGGCGGTTTTACCCACCCCGGTGGGACCGAACAAGGCGATGACTTCGGCTACGGGCACGGCCCTGAGTATCGTGCAGATACACTGGCGCGCCATGAGTTTGGTCAATGGAAATGTGCTCGTCACCGGTGCCTCGGGAGGACTCGGACAGGCCATCTCGCGCGCCTTCGCCGCGCGCGGCGCCAAGGTCATCCTCAGCGGACGCCGTCGTGACATCTTGGAGCCACTGGCCAGCGAGCTGGGAGGGCGGGCAATCGTCTGCGATCTCGCGGTGCGCGATGAGGTGGATCGGCTGCTGGATGAGGCCGACGACGTTGACGTTCTGGTCGCCAATGCCGCCCTGCCGGCCAGCGGCACGCTGCCCGAGCTGACCCAGGAGCAGATCGACCGGATGCTCGACATCAACCTGCGTGCGCCGATCGCTCTCGCCCACGCGCTCGTGCCGCCGATGGTCCAGCGCCGCCGAGGCCATCTGGTGTTCATCTCGTCTCTGTCTGGAAAGGCCGCCTCGCCCGCGTCCTCGATCTACTCAGCCACCAAGTTCGGACTGCGCGGTTTTGCGCTTGCCCTGCGCGCGGACTTGGCGCCGCATGACGTGGGCGCGTCCGTCGTGCTTCCGGGTTTCATCAGCGACGCCGGGTTGTTTGCCGATTCTGGCGCCACCCTTCCCGCGGGGGTCGGGACGCGCACTCCCGAGCATGTCGCCGCAGCCGTGATCCGCGCTATCGAACGGAATCGCGCCGAGATCGAGGTCGCCCCCCTTCCACTGCGGCTGGGCGCGTCATTTGCCGCCGTGGCGCCCGGGCTGGCGGAGGTCGCGAATCGCCGGATGGGTGGCGACAAGATCGCCACCGACATCGCTGCGGGGCAGCGAGACAAGCGGTAATGCGATCCGAGCCTCCGGACGGTCCGAGCGTGTTGGGGTTTCGAGCGTCTGGGGGGTCCGACGTGCTTGCGCGGTCGGCGGTGAGGGCGCGCCTACTCGCGGGTCAGCGAGTGCTCGTTGGTTACGCTGGCCAGTGTGGCGATGATCTCGTCCGCAAGGCGCGCCCCATCGTCGGCGCGCTCGGGCGTGGCTTGAACCCGCACGACGACATCGTCCCCGTCGATCTCCTCCAGCAGCACGGTGGCCGCCGACCGGGTGGGCGTGGTGATGTCGTTGTCGAGCAGCGCCTGAACCTGACTCGGCCGCACGCCCGACTGCAAACGCACCTTCACGTCGACCGAGTCGGGCTCGCGTAGCGGAACCACGGCTGCCGACAGGACCACGTTGTTGGGGATCATGATCCGGTCCTCACCGCGCGCGAGCGTCGTGTACAGCAGGCCCAGCGAGCTCACGATGCCCTCTGTACTCCCGCCGACGGCACCAGCCTGCAGCCGGACCCGCTCGCCCACACGGAACGGCCGAGCGCTCAACAGCACCATCCCGGCGATCAGATTCCCGAGCGTCTGCTGCGCCGCAAGGCCGATGATGACGGCCGTGAACGCGCTTCCCGCGACCAGCGTGGCCGGATGCACGCCGGCAATGCGCAGCGCGACGAGCATCGTGATGGCGATCGTCAGCAGCCGGATCAGAAAGCCAACCGTCCCGGCTGTCGAAGGATCCATCCGCCGGAAGAACGTCGGCCCGGCGGCCTGGCCGATATCGCGGGCAAGCGCCCAGCCCAGGACCACCAGGGCGACGACGGTGGCGATCCTCACCGGCACATCGCCCGCCTTGCCGAACAGCTGCGTCCGATAGGAGTAAACGATCAGGATGCCGGCCAGCAGCGGCAGCAGTATCAGCGCCTGACGTCGGGCTCGTCTGACGGCACGCTGGCTGACGTCCATCGCCAAGCCAACTCGCTCCCAGGCATCACTGCGCGTCTCGAACATCCGCTCGAGGTGGAGGTCTTTGCGCTTTCTGAAATTTGCTCGCATGTTCAGATCAACTGGTTCTCGATACGGCTCTTATTACCTACCACCATCGTCCCTGGCCGGTTTCACACATCTTCGATCGAGCGCCGGTGTCTGGTCAGAAGAGCCGCTGCTGCTCCTCTCTGGCCCTGGACGGATAGTTGTTCTGTGGCGGCACCGTCCGTCCTCGCATTCGCTGGCCGGGAGGGAGATCAGGGCCCTTGACCATACCGCCAAGCCGCTCCCGTTCCGCCACCGGGATATACGCCCCGCGCCGATAGAGCTTCCTGTACCTCGGAATCAGATCCGGCCGATGGGTCTCCAGCCACTCGAAGAACAGCCCCTTCACCTCCCCGCGGAGGTGAAGGGCGATTCCGCTCACGTACGCTGCGCCGGCCTCCGACGCAAGCTCGAGGATCTTCGCCACTTGCCCCGGCTGGTCATTGACCCCCGGCATCAACGGAGCTACCAGCACACCCGTGGAGATGCCAGCGCGCGTCAGCTCGCCCACAGCCTCCAACCGGGCGCGTGGATTCGGCGTGTGCGGCTCTGTGGCCCGCCACGCCCTCTCATCGATCGTCGGGACGGACACGGCCGCGCTGAAGTCCGTCCGCGCGGCTATCTCCTTGAACAGTGGGAGATCACGCAGCAACAATGGCGATTTGGTCAGGATCGAGCACGGATTGGCCGCATCTCGCATCGCCTCCCAGATGCCCGGCATGAGCTTGTACCGACCCTCCGCCCATTGATACGGGTCGGTGTTCGTGCCAAGCGCCACATGCTCTCCTTGCCACGAGCTACGCCGCAGCTCAGCGCGCAGCAGCTCCGGTGCATTCACCTTGACGACGATCTCGCGCCCGAAGTCCCTGCCGGCGTCGAAGTCCAGGTATTTGTGGGTTGGGCGCGCGAAACAGAACACGCAAGCGTGCGTGCATCCCCTGTACGGGTTGATCGTCCAGCGAAACGGCATCTGCGAATCAGGCGGCACATGATTGAGGATCGACTTGGCTCGCACCTCGTAGAAGCGCGTCGGCACCGACCCCGGTACCTCGTAATGGCGCACCACGGCCTCGTCTCGATAACCCGGCAGGCGCGCTCGGGCTTCACTATCGAGGGTGAGGTTGTTCCAGCGCACGAACATATGTTCGCATAACCGCCGGACGGCGCCAAACCTGGCCTTCCTGGACCGTCACACCCGACCGAGGCTCCAGTGCGGTTTGGTTCCCAGTCGCAAGAGATGGGCGAAGTGGCCCAGCTGCAGACCGACCGCCTCAAGCGCGACGGCCAGTTCGGGATCCGGCTCTGCGGACTCTTGACTGAGAAACTCGAGGAGCGCAATCGTCTGAGAGCCGTCCCGTACTGGGACCAGGAGGGCTGAGCGCATTCCCTCCTGGGCGGCAAGCTGCAACCGACGATCGTCTTTGAATCGGTCCTGAGTCAGGCTGGTCGAATGCGGTCCGGCCATCGCGCGACCGAATGGTCCCTCCGCGATCCGTTCTGAGCGCTGCCATGTCTGCGTCTCAAATGACCTGAGTTCGTCGGACTTGGTCCACATCGCCGCACACCGAACGGTGTCGTGTTCGCTGGGACACCACGCCGTCACCGACGCCCAGCCGCCCACCGAGCCGAGCACCTTGACCGCGTCCTTGAGTCCGGCTCGAAAATCCGAGGCCGCCGCAATCGAGGCCGAGATTGCTTTCTGGGCGGCCGGAGTCCAGCGCCGAGCGGAACGAGCGGTTGCCTCCTGACCGGAGACGAATTCCTGCGCCGAGGCCAGAGCTTCCTGGGAGGCGGTCAGCTCGTTCTTCAGGGCAGCCACCGCCGATCGTTCTGTCGACAGCGCTGCGGCAGTCGTCTGGGCCTCGATCCTCATACGCTCGATTTCCTGGCGGGCGCGGGCAAGGTCGCTCTGGGTGTCGGAAGCCCGGTGGCGCTGATCCGCCAGTTCCGTCGCGGTCTCCACGGTGCTGCGCCGTACGTTTTCGAGCTCGGCGGCCAGGTGCTCGGCCTGGGCGGCGAGCTTGCGCTGCTGCGTCAGCTCGCCCCGCAGCCGCTGCACCTCCGCGGCCGCACGCTCGTGATCGGCGCCGGCTTGGACGGCACGCTCCTGCTCGCGCTCGAGCTCCGCCTCGAGACGCTCGACCTGGATGGAGCGCTCGCGCTCCATCTCGAGCTGCGTCCGAAGGTCCTGGAGTTGGCCGGCGGCGTCCCGCTGGGCCGCGAGTTCCGCCTCACGGTGCGCAGCCAGCTCGTGCTGTTGGGACAGTTGCGCTTCCAGCCGCTCGCGTTCGACAGCTGAGCGGCGGCGCTCGTGGTCGAGCTCGGCTTGCAACCGGCCGACATCGTCGGCGACTTCGCGGTTGGCGGCGAGGCGGGCGCTGGTCTCTTCGGCCCGCTGGCGGTGTCGGTCGAGCTCCGCTCGTAGGGTTTCGAGCTCGGCGGCTGATTGCTCGCGCGCTTGCTCGAGCTCAGCCTGGGTCTGGGCCGCCCGCTGACGCTCCGCGTTGAGCTCCGCGTCGAGGCGGTGGTTCTCTCGTTCGAGGTCGTGGCGAACAGGTTCGGCCTCGGCCGTACGGCACTGAGCCGCCTCAAGCTCTCGTCGCAGGTTCTCGAGCTCGGCCGTCGATTGCTGGCGCGTTTGCTCGAGTTCGGCATCTATCTGTGCCGCTCGTTGGCGTTCGTCGCCCAGTTCGGTCTGGAGTCGTTGGATCTCGGTGTCGGCGGCCTGGCGGCTGGCGGCGAGTTGGACGTCTGCCTCGTCGGTCTGCCGACGGTTTTGTTCGAGCTCCTGGCGGAGGCGTTCTACCTCGGCGCCGCGCTCTTGGGCCTGGGCGAGCTCGGCGCGAAGACTCTCGACTTGTGCGGCCGATTGTTCGCGGGTTTGCTCGAGTTCCGTCTGTGACTGTGCCGATCGCTGCCGTTCCTGGGCGAGCTCGGCCTCGAGATGCTGGTTGCTGCGCTCGAGCTCGTTCTGCATCGGCTGGAGCTCGGTTTCACGGCGTCGCGCCTCGTCGAGCTTGGCCTGAAGCGTCTGGGCGTCGGCGGTTGTCTGTTCGTGCGCTCTGGTGAGCTCGGCCTCTGTGTCGGCGAACCGCTGGCGTTCGTTGGAGAGTGTGGCGTGGAGCTGTTGGATTTGGCTCGCGGCGGCTTGGCGTTCGTTGCCCAGTTCGGTCTGGAGTCGTTGGATCTCGGTGTCGGCGGCCTGGCGGCTGGCGGCGAGTTGGACGTCTGCCTCGTCGGTCTGCCGACGGTTTTGTTCGAGCTCCTGGCGGAGGCGTTCTACCTCGGCGCCGCGCTCTTGGGCCTGGGCGAGCTCGGCGCGAAGACTCTCGACTTGTGCGGCCGATTGTTCGCGGGTTTGCTCGAGTTCCGTCTGTGACTGTGCCGATCGCTGCCGTTCCTGGCCGAGCTCGGCCTCGAGATGCTGGTTGCTGCGCTCGAGCTCGTTCTGCATCGGCTGGAGCTCGGTTTCACGGAGCCGCGCCCCCTCGAGTTCGGCTTGAAGCTCTTGGAGTTTGGACTGGAGACTCCTGGCCTCGGCCGCCGACCGGTCACGCGCTTGCACCAGCTCGGCCTGTATGTCAGCGAATCGGTGGCGTTCGTCGCTCAGTTCGACTTGGAGTCGTTGGATCTCGGCGTCCGCGGCCTCGTCGGCTGCGGCGAGCCGAGCTTCAGCCTGCTCTGTCTGGCGCCGCTGGTCCTCGAGCTCCTGGTGAAGTCGATCGGCGTCGCTCGCGCGGCGCCGGGCTTCGTCGAGGTCAGCCTCAAGCCGTTCGACGTCGGCCGTTGGTTCGCCGAGTGTCTCGATTTCGCGACGCGCTTGCTCGAGCCCAGCCAGCGCCTCGTCGCGTTCGGTGATGGCCGCATCGCGCGCGGCGAGCACCGCCTCGAGCGGGGCGTCCGGGTGCTCGGCCGGCGCCGGCGAGGCCATGGGCGCTGAGGGTTCGGTCCGAGTCGACTCGTGTACCAGCCCCCACTCGTCGAGGAGCTCGCGCTTGATCTCGCCCGAGTCGAGTCGGCTCCAGCGCTCGATCTCCATCAGTCGCGCGCATTCTGCGCGCGCGACCTGAGCCTCGGGCAGCGGGGCGGCTACGCCGCAGACGCCGATCGGGTCGCCGGCGCGATCGCGGACGGCGAACCTCAGCGCGGCGAACGCCGGACGCCCCTCGAAGGGACCGATCGTGTACTCGAGCTGGAGCGGTTCACGCTCGGGCGGGACACCCTCGTGCACGCGGGGTCCATCGACGACGTCGCGCGACGGCAGTTCGCGGTCGGTGCGCCCCAGAACCCGCTCCTCGGCGGTGTTGAGCAGCTCGGTGAAGCGGCGGTTGGCATGCAGGTAACGGCCGTCGAGATCCTTGAGCCAGACGAGCGCAGGGCTGTCGTCGAAACGCTCGGACAGGAACGCGTTCGGCCCGGCGTCGCGCCCGTTGCGGTTGCCTTCGCCGGGAAGGGTGACGAGCGCGTGCCTCCCTCCTTGCATGTCGTGGACAGCCTCGATCTCCACCGTGATGCCCTCGACCAGGACGCTGGTTCGATCGAGCTGGCCGCCGAAGATGCTGGTCAGTTGGCCGTCGCGAGCCAACGCGTCCGGCCATTCGCCATAGCGCGCTCGAAACGGATCGGTGGCCCGTTCCAAGGCACCGTCCGAATCCATCAGGGCGACGGCTGGGAGGCTGGCAACGGAGTCGTCTACTGACATCGCGCACCGTTGCCGCATCCGACCGCCACGAAAACAAGATCGGCCTAATCGGCTGGTTGCCCCGCGAGCTTGATGACCTCGTGGACGGATGTCGGGGTGCGAATCCGCGACCGGCGGGTGAGGGATCAGCCGGCCTCGCGGGCGACGAGCGACTGCAGGCCCTGGAGCGTCTGACTGGTGGCGCTGGTGATCTCCACATCGATGAGCTCGCCGGGCTGGGCGACGCCGCTGAAGTTCACGACCTTGTTGTGGCGGGAGCGGCCGCGTAGACGGGTCGGATCCGTGCGCGATGGGCCCTCGACGAGCACCTCGAGGGTGCGACCGACAAAGCGCTGGGAGCGCTCGCGAGCACGGCTCTGCACCACCTCGACAAGCCGTCCCATCCGCTCGACCTTCACCTCGTGCGGAATCTGGTTGGGGAGTGTTGCCGCCTCGGTCCCCCGGCGGGGCGAGTAGATGAATGTGAAAGCCGCGTCGTAGCCCACCTCTTCGGCCAGCTCGAGCGTTTGGTTGAAGTCATCCTCGCTCTCGCCCGGGAAGCCAACGATGATGTCGGTGGTCAGCGAACAGTCGGGCACGTGCTCGCGGATCAGGGCGACCCGATCCAGATAGCGCTCCCGCGAGTAGGTGCGGCGCATCCGCTTGAGCACCGCGCTGGAGCCCGACTGGAGTGGCAGATGGATGTGCTCGCACAACGACGGCAGCTCGGCGTGAGCTCGAATCACGTCCTCGCGCATGTCCTTGGGATGCGGACTGGTGTAACGGATGCGCTCGATCCCCTCGATCGCGTCGAGCCGTGCCAGCAGCTGCGCAAAACTCAGCCGGTGCTCATGGGGTAGATCGCGGCCGTACGAGTTGACGTTTTGTCCAAGCAGCGTCACCTCGACCACACCGTCGTCGGCAAGCCGCTCGATCTCGCGGCGTAGCTCGATGGGCTCGCGGCTCACCTCGCGGCCGCGGGTTGAGGGGACGATGCAGTACGAGCAGACGCAGTTACAGCCCACGCTGATCTGGACCCACCCCTGGAACTCGCGCTCGCGCTTGGCTGGGAGATGACCGGTAAAGCCCTCGAACTCGAAGTAGCCCTGCGCGGTCAGCGAGTCGCTGGTCAGGAACTCAGCCAGCCGGTGGACCTGGCCTGGCCCGAATGCGACATCGACGAACGGGAAGCGCGCGAACACCTCCTCTTTGACCGATTGCGCCCAGCAGCCTCCCACGCCGATGATCCGGCTGGGATCATCGCGCTTGAGGCGTTTGGCCTCGCCGAGATGCGCGACGAAGCGGTCGTCGGCCTTCTCGCGGATGGAGCACGTGTTGAACAGGATGAGGTCCGCCTCGGCGCGGGCCTCCGCCTCGAGATAGCCGAGCGACTCGAGCATCCCCTTCATGCGTTCAGAGTCGTGCTCGTTCATCTGGCACCCGAAGGTGGTGACGTGGTAGCGCAATTGTTTATGTGCGCGAATCATCGGGACGACTCCGGGAGCAAACCTACTAGTAGCGCGGGCAGGAGCCCTTGACCGCGTGACCGCGGCTGTTGATCAGATACCAGCGGGCCTTGAAGTACCTGCACCCCACCGACAGCGTTACGCCCGGCTTGAGGTCGGAGGTGTCCACGTACAGCGGGTGGTGGTTGTAGGTGACCTGGAGCTTGTGGTGCCCGCGGTTGATCGTGCCCAACAGCTTTCTGTTCAGGCCGGAGCCCTTGACCGCTTGCACCTTGCCGCTGGTCGGGAGAGGCTTGAAGGTCAGCACGCAGTTGCCCGTGCAGCGGCTCTTGTCCTTGCCGTCGTGGGTCGAGATGTAGATCGCATGGCCACGTGAATCGACCAGGACAGTCGCGGAGTGACCGCCTTGCCAGGTGACCTTGCCGGTTCCGACCTTGGTGGGTCGGGAGCTGGCAAAGGCAACTCCGGCCGCGAGCGCGACGATGCCGATGGCGACGAACATCGTGAGCCGGCCCTTGGCGAGCCACTTCGATGCGTTCATGCGGTCAACTCCTTTTTCCTGTTTTTCCAGCTGCAGGCCACTGCTAAGAGAAGCAGGCTCAGCATCCAGGCGGCGTCAGCCGGTGAAGCGAACATCGATCACAGAGGCTGGAAGCCCGGCAGAACAAGCTCCAAGCGCGCTCCCTCGCCATTGAGAGGCGCGACGGCGCGCACCTGTCCGCCATGGGCCTCGGCGATCGCGCGGACGATGGCCAGGCCGAGACCGGCGCCGCCGTCTGCACGCGCCCGACCGGGATCGACGCGGTGAAAGCGCTCGAAGATCCGCTCGCGTTCGTCGGACGGGATTCCCAGCCCGTCGTCGAGCACGGCGAAGCGCACGCGATCGGGAGAGGCGCGCTGCACCTCAAGTCGCACGCGACCGGTTGCTTCGCTGGTGTGGGAGATCGCGTTGCCGGCCAGGTTGCGAAGGGCCTGGGCGAGACGGTCGGGATCGGCCTGCAGCGAGCCGTCGGGGACCGGCCCGAGCTCGAAGTGGCGATCGGCGGTGAGGCTGACGCCGTCCCACAGGTCCTCCACGAACGGGCGAAGCTCAACCTTGTTGACGTGGAGGAAGTCCAGACGTTCAGCGCGGGCGAGGACCAAGAGGTCGTCGACCAGCCGGGTGATGCGGGTGATCTCGGCCTGCACCAGCCGCTCGACGCGGCGTACCTCGGCCGCGGGAGGATCCTCCTGCGCCACCAGCACCTCGAGCTGGCCACGGATCACGGTCAGCGGAGTGCGCAGCTCGTGCGAGGCGTCGGCCACGAACTCGCGCTGGCCCGCGAACGCCTCCGCGAGCCGGTCGAGCATGCGGTTGAACGAGTCGGCGAGTACCCGTACCTCCTGTCCCGCCGCAGGTGAGGTATCCATTCGCGGCTCTAGATCGCCGGCGTCGACGCGCGCAGCCACCGCGGCCATTCGTCGCAGAGGAGCTGTGACTCGCGCGCCGGCGAGGTATGAGGCCGCCAGAGCGAGCGCGAGAACAATGACGCCGGCGATCACGAACGCACGGGCGATCCCGTGCTGGGCGCTTTCGACCACCGCCAACGGTTCGCCGGCGCCGACCACCACGTGCATGTTCCGAAGCGACAGCGGCCGCTCGATAACCCGGACTCGACCCACGTCGGCTACCCGCTGCGTCGAGTACCCGAGCTGAGGCACGCGCAGCTTCAGGGCGGACGCGTTTTCAGACGCCTGGTCCGATTCCGTCTCCCCGTTCTCCGGTCGGCTGCTTCCGAACACCTCGGGGTGGTTACTGACCGGGGCGACGCCGGGGATGAGCACGAACAGCAGCGTCGAGGTCGAGCTGTAGGGCTGGGCGCGCATATATCGATGGGCGTTGGCAGCCAGGCGCGCGGGTGGCTGTCCCTGAAACGGTCTGAGGTACTGCGAGAGCTGCGTCGTGTCGCCCGCTATGTCTCGCTCGATCTGCCCCTGGAGCTGATCGCCCGTGCTCGTGTAGACGACGACGAACACCACCGCGGCGGCGATCAGCATGACGGCGGCCACCCATGCCGTGAGCCGCCAGCGCAGGCTCGCCGGGAGCCGCGATCTAATCGCTCGCATCGAAGCGGTAACCGACCGACCGGACGGTGACGATCGGTGCCGGGCGCTCTCCGTGCGTCAGCTTGCGCCGCAGGTACCCGATGTACACATCGACGACGTTGGTCCCGGGGTCGTAGTCATACCCCCAGACGGCGCGCAGAATCTGCTCGCGCGAAAGCACCTGCCCGCGATTGCGCAGGAGGTACACGAGCAACTCGAATTCCGTCGTGGAGAGGCGAACCACCTGGCCTGCCTGAAGGACTTCGCGGCTGATGAGGTTGACCTCGACATCGCCGCCCCGGATGGTCGTTATCGGCGCCTGCGCCGCAGCGCGCAGCTGTGCTCGGATCCGCGCCGCCAGCTCGCTGAGCGAAAACGGCTTGGTCAGGTAGTCGACCGCGCCGGCGTCGAGGCCGGCAATCCGATCCTCGATCTCGCCTCGTGCTGTGAGCACGATGACCGGCAGCCCGGGCTTGGTCTCGCGCAACGCTGAGAGCACCTCGGCGCCGCTGCGCCCGGGAAGCATCATGTCGAGCACGACCAGGTCGAACTCGTCGCCGAGCGCCTTCTCGGTCCCGCTGACCCCGTCGGAGGCGGAGGACACATCGAAGCCGTGGGCCCCCAATCCTCGCTCGAGGAAGTCGACGATTCCGGGTTCGTCCTCGATGACCAAGATGCGGCTAGGCATGGGCGGATGCGTAATTCATGCTGCGTGGGCGAGGCCAGTAAAGCAGCCGATCATATGTCGGTCTCCCCCGCATTCTCGTCGGAAAAGAGCTTTCTCATCCAGTGCTGAAGGCGACTTGAGCCCGCACGGGAAAACTAGCTCCCGTGCGGAGCACCGATCCTGCCCTCGCCGACGCAGGCCGACGCGTTGACCGCCGGCGATCCAGTGGTGAATCTCGACTCAGGCTGCTGGGTGGCGGCACGGATGGCAACGAACAGCTGACCGCGGTCGCGGGGGTTGTCCTGATCGTGCTGCTCGCCGTCATCGGCGTCACGATCCTCCGCGTCCGCCAGCTGATCTCGATTCACCTGTTCGTTGGTCTGGTCCTGATCGGCCCGGTGGCGCTGAAGATGGGCAGCACCGGCTACCGGTTCATGCGCTACTACACGGGTGATGCCGTCTATCGAGAGAAGGGCCCGCCGCCATCGCTACTGCGGGCGATCGCGCCGATCATCGTTCTCACCACGATCCTCGTATTCGTCTCGGGCCTGCTGCTGCTGTTCGACGGGGCGAGCAGCCGCAACCAATACCTCGAGCTGCACAAGGTGAGCTTCATCGTCTGGGCGGTCTTCACCGGCATTCATGTGCTGGCCCATCTGCCCGGGATGCCGGCATCGCTGCGTGCTGTTTCGCCGGCCGCGAGCCGCGGCGCGATCACGCCGGGAGGGCGCGGTCGGACGCTGGCTCTACTCGGCGTGCTGGTCGGCGGCGTGGTGCTGGCGCTCGTCCTGATCCCGGATTTCGCGTCGTGGACGGCGGCGGGGGCGATCCCACACCACCATCACCATGGCTGACCTGGACCAGTCAGCGGGCGTATTCGACTGCGCGTGACTCGCGAATCACCGTGACCTTGATCTGGCCCGGATACTCGAGTTCCTTCTCGATCTCCCGGGCGATCTCATATGACAGCAGAGTCGCGGCGTCGTCATCGATCGCACCCGGAGCGACCATCACGCGGATCTCTCGCCCGGCCTGCATCGCGTAGACCTTGTCGACGCCCTTGTGGCGGGTCGCGATCTGCTCGAGGTCGCGCAGCCGCTTGACGTACTGCTCGAGCGATTCACCGCGCGCTCCCGGGCGTGCACCGGACAGTGCATCGGCCGCCTGAACGATCACGGCTTCGATGGTCTGCGGCTCAACCTCGTTGTGGTGAGCCTCCATGGCGTGGGCCACTGCCTCTGACTCGCCGTGCTTTCGCGCCAGCTCGCCTCCCACGAGCGCATGGGGTCCCTCGATCTCGTGGGTGACGGACTTGCCGATGTCGTGCAGCAGCGCGGCGCGGCGTGCGGTCTTGCCGCTCGCCCCGAGCTCCTCGGCCATCATCGCGGCGAGCTGGGAGACCTCGATTGAGTGAGCGAGGACGTTCTGGCCGTAGCTGGTGCGGAACTTGAGCCGACCGAGCAGCTTGATGAGCTCGGGGTCCACCCCTTGAACGCCGGCCTCGAACACCCCCTGCTCGCCCAGCTCAACGATGTGGCTCTCGAGCTCCGACTTGGCCTGGTAGTACATCTCCTCGATCCGAGCGGGGTGAATCCGGCCGTCCTGCAGCAGTTTCTCAAGGGTCAGCCTGGCAATCTCGCGACGCACGCCATCGAAGCCGGATAGCACGACAGCCCCGGGGGTGTCGTCGATGATGAAGTCGACGCCAGTGAGGTTCTCCAGCGCGCGAATGTTGCGCCCTTCCCGGCCGATGATCCGTCCCTTCATGTCGTCGGCGGACAGCTGCACCACCGACACGGTCGTCTCGGCGGCGTGGCCGGCGGCAAGTCGCTGCATGCAGACCGAGAGAATGTTGCGGACGCGGCGGTCCGCCTCGCGCTTGGTCTCCTCCTCGATCTGTCTGATCAGGCGAGCGGAGTCGTGCCTGGCCTGGTCCTCAACCTCCTTGAGCAGCATTTGCTTGGCTCGTGCGGCCGACAGACCGGAGACGCGCTCGAGCTCACGGGCCAGCCCTCGTCGGCTCTCGGCCAGCTCCTGTCGGTTGTCGGCGAGCGCGGCGCGCTCCTGCTCGAGCTGGGCCTCGCGTTGGGCGAGCTTGTCCTCGCGACGGGCGACCGCAGCGGTTCGTTCGGGGAGATCGCTGTTGGTGGTTCCGGGGCGCTTGGCATCCGGCTTCGGCGCGCCCGATCTTGCGTGTTCCATACGACCGCTTACCACCGCATATACGACCGCGGCGGCCACGATTCCCACCGCGATCAGTGCTGCCGCACCGATGATGTCCATGGTCGTTCCTCTCCTGGCGGCCTCCGCGAACCGGGGGCCGTTCACTGCTTTAGTTTTTGGAGCGACCGAGCGGCCCGTGTGACTCGCACGGATACCGGGCAGAGACGACCGACGTCGCCTTCAGGAGGCGGCTAGCTGGCGGTTTCTGCTGATCGTTTGGGCGGGTCCAGTGACCCGGAGGTGATTGCCGTCAACTCTGAAGTCCGGAATCCAAGATCTACGAAATTTGCTGGTGTTTTGGCGGCCTTCGGGCCGTTCGTTCGCTACCGGCATCGTAGTACCGGCGGGGCCGCGGTGCAATCTGTGAAGGGGTTTCGGCAGGGCGATGGGGCCCGGCGGCCGATCCAGCGTCCCACCGTTCGGCCGCCGATGCGGCGTGGCACGGGTCGGCCGTGACGCCCTCAGCGCAGGCGCACCGTGAAGTGCGCCTTGCCGGTGCAGAGCTTGTGGGTGCGCTTGTTCCTGGTCTGGTCCGAGAGCGAACCCGTGACGAACCGGTTCGACACCGTTCCGGCGATCACGGCCTTTCCGTTTCGAAAATGCTCGAAAAAAGTCCCGCCGAACCGTCCGCGGAAGATCGGCATGGGCGGGTAGCCGTGACCGCGGTCGATCAGCTTCCGGCCCTTCGGACACGTGTCGACGATGCGATAGGCGAGCCTGCGCAACGACAGGTCTTCCATGATCCGAAACGAGATCTTCTGTCGCTGGGAGGTGTGGCCGTGGT
Source organism: uncultured Solirubrobacterales bacterium (assembly GCA_963796885.1). Classification (GTDB taxonomy): domain Bacteria; phylum Actinomycetota; class Thermoleophilia; order Solirubrobacterales; family Solirubrobacteraceae; genus Palsa-465. Next base: position 28,558 of record CAWCNP010000004.1, on the reverse strand, counting down.
AGTTGCGACCGCCCACGCGGCTGTACGCAGCGGCGCTCCAGCCGAGCGAACCCAGGATGACGAATAGCGCGAGGCCCAGTCGCGCCCCGCGCGGATTCCGAATCAGCGCTTCTCCAACCCTCACCAACGCCTATGAGGCTAGCGAAAGGCGAGCTAATCGGCTACCCGCGCGTAGGCTGACAGGGCGTCGAGCGCGAGGTCGCTGTCGTAGCCCTTGCGTAGCAGGATTCCCAGCGCGCGATCACGATCACGCCGCTCCTTCGGTGGTTCGGGGAACCTCCGGGACAGAAGCGACAGCGCACGCGCCAACTCGCTGTCCGGCGCCCGATCGCCCAGGGCCTCGGCGACGACGTCGCGATCGATCCCACGCTCGAGCAGGGAGCGACCGATCCGGTCGGCTCCCCAGGCCTCCAACTCCCGCTTGTCCTGCACGAACAGGCGGGCGTAGCGGGCGTCGTCGAGGTAGCCCTCCGCGTGGAGGGTCTCGATCGCCTCTTCAGCTACCGCGGCGTTGTGCCCGTGCTCGAGCAGATGCCGCCGCATCTCGCTCACGGTCCGTTCGCGTCGGTCGAGATAGCGGTAAGCGTGGCCGAGCGCGCGCTCGAGCTGATCGTCGGCCTCGAGCACGGGTCCCTACGCGGCCTGGTTCTCCATCTCCACCGGTTCGACCGGGGCCAGCGGTTGCTCTTCGCTCGAGTCGATCGGCTGAACGAGATCGTGACCGAGCCCGAGCGCCGCGTAGATCTTCGCCTCGATCTCCTTGGCTGTCTCCGGATGCTCGTCCAGGAATGCCTTGGCATTTCCGCGTCCCTGACCCAGGCGCTCATCGCCGTAGGAGAAGAACGAGCCTGACTTGGTGATGATGTTGTGCTCGATGCCGTAATCGATCAGACAGCCAGAGGTCGAGATGCCCTTGCCGAACTCGATGTCGAACTCAGCCTGCTTGAACGGCGCCGCCACCTTGTTCTTGACCACCTTCACCCGGACACGGTTACCCACGGCCTCGGTGCCGTCCTTGAGCGTCTCGATCCGGCGGATGTCGAGTCGCTGCGAGGAATAGAACTTCAGGGCCCGACCGCCGGGCTGGGTCTCGGGAGAGCCGAACATGACACCGACCTTCTCGCGGATCTGGTTGGTGAACACACACAGCGTCTGGGTCCGGTTCAAGTTGCCGGCGAGCTTGCGCATCGCCTGGGACATCATTCGTGCCTGGACGCCCACCGTCTGGTCGCCCATCTGCCCCTCGAGCTCCGAGCGTGGGGTCAGAGCGGCCACGGAGTCGACCGAGATGACATCAACCGCCCCGGAGCGGATCAGCATGTCGACGATCTCGAGCGCCTGCTCGCCGTAGTCGGGCTGCGAAACCAGCAGTTCGTCGATGTCCACGCCGATCTGCTGCGCGTACAGCGGGTCCATCGCATGCTCGGCGTCGACGAATGCGCAGACCCCGCCGAGCTTCTGTGCCTCGGCGATGATGTGGTACACGAGCGTCGTCTTACCGGAGGACTCCGGGCCGAAGATCTCGACGATCCGGCCGCGCGGCACGCCACCGATACCCAGCGCGATGTCGAGCGCGAGCGCGCCGGTGGGGATCGCGTTCACCGCGACCCGAGCGCCGGGATCGCCCATCCGCATGACGGTGCCCTTGCCGAATTGCCGCTCGATCTGGGTCAGGGCCCCCTGCAGGGCCGCTTGACGCTTGGCGTCGGACTTGACGTCCGTCGCCGCACCGGACTTTGCGCCGGCCTTCTCTTGCTCGCTCATCTCGGTTCAGGCTCCTTGTCTCACGCTTCTGAACCCACCACGGTAGGACGGGTGGCGGACGGAACGACAAGCTAGATCCGGTGCCTGTAACGGAACAAGACGCAGTGGTAACGGGATGTGGGCAAGTTCGTGACAATCGTGAACGGGTGGGCGGATATACGGGGGTTCTGGACCGACACCCTGGTTGGCGCGTTTCGCTCTGCACGTTCGGTTCGGCTGTGCTTGGTGGCTCTGTGCATGCGGTTCGCCTGTGCCTGGTTTGGTGTTGGGAACGGCGGCTGGGGAAGGTGGGACTGTGGGGATTACGGCGGCTGGGCCGCGCCTGCGGGGCTTTACGGCGGCTGGACCGCGCCTGCGGGGGCCGACAAACGTGACAACGTCGCCGGCGCCGGCGCTTTGTCACATTCCTCGGCCGTCCGCCGCCCTCGCGACCTGCAAAACGCGCCAAAGCTCCCAACCCGCGCGCACCTTGGCCAGATAAGCACCTGGGTGGTGCTTATTTGCGCGAAGTGCCGGCGCGACCGGAGCTTTGTCACTTTTTGCTTGCAGGGGAAGGGCGCATCCCCGGGGTCCGGTCCGCGTCTCAGGTTCCCCGGTCAGCCCCGGTCAGCCCCGGTCAGCCCCGGTCAGCCCCGGTCAGCCCAACTCCACCCGAGACAGCCCGAGGTACTGCGCGCCCCGCGGTGATAGCTGGGAGCGGAAGAGCGTGACGGTAGATCCCTCGAAGTCGATCGCCGGCAGCTCGGGCAGCGACACGCGCCCCACGCGACCCCCCTTCCCCACGCGTGCGACGGTCACGTGGGCGAGGAAGGGACGCTCCTCCGGGACGAACCAACCCCCGGCTGCCAGCTCGCGGGACAGCAGCCCCTGCGCCTCGGACAGGCGTCCGGACTCGTCCGCAAGCGCCACGGTCAGGACGCGGGGTCGGCGTGGCGGCAGCCACAGTGCCTCGGCCGCGGTCAGGCATGGTCGGGCGTCCAAGGAGGCGGCGGCACAGGCGGTGGTACAGGCGGTGGCGATGGCAGGCACCTCACTGGCTCGGCGCCAGCCGAGAAAGCACAGCGTGACGTGCATCGATTCGGGCGGCACGGGGCGTAGGGCCGGAGTGGCTGCGAGGATCGGCGAGCGCCAAGCGGCCAGGTCGTCGCGTACAGAGTCAGGCAGCTCGAGGGCGACGAACAGGCGGACCCGTTCGTCGTCGGTCACGAACGCTCTGCCGAGAGATCCGCGGCGCCGGCCGCGTCCGTGTCGGCGCCCTCACCCTGGAGCAGGCGGCGCAGCAGGTGCATGGCCACCGTGGTCGAGCGGTCGCGGATGTCGGCGCGATTTCCGGGGAGACGGGTGCTGCGAGTAATGCGCGCGCCGCCACCGTCAGCCCCACGCCCCCCACCGTCAGCCCCACGAGAACCGCCACCGCGCGACGCCACCGAGAAGCACACCAGCCCGACCGGCTTCTCCTCGGTCCCTCCTCCCGGCCCCGCGATGCCGGTTATGCCAACGCCGAGGTCGGCGTCGAAACGCTCCATGGCCCCGTCCGCCAGGGCTCGCGCCACTTCGACCGACACCGCTCCGACCTGGGCGATCAGGTCCGGATCGACGCCGACCACCTCGGACTTGGCCTCGTTGGAGTAGACGACGGCGCCGCCGGCGAAGTAGTCCGAGGACCCGGCGACGTCGGTGATCCGCGCGGCGAACAGGCCGCCCGTGCACGACTCGGCCACGGCAAGCCGGTGACCGTGCAGCAGCGCGGCCACCTGCTGGTCGACGGTCGACCCGTCGCGCGAGTACAGGGTGTCGGCGTGGCGCTGGGCGATGAACTCGATCAGCTGCTCGTAGGCCGGCTGGGCCGGGGGCTCGTAGCGGGTGGCGACCTCGATCTCCCCACGGCGCAGGCAGGTGGTGATCTCGAGCTCCTCGAGCGGCACGTGCGCCGCCTGCGCTGCCCGCAGGGTGTTGGCTATCTCGGACTCGGGGATGCCGAACAGGCGCACGATCCCGCGGCGATAGGTGGTGGCGTCGCGGATCGCGGCCCGGAAGGCTTCGGTGGCGCGGGCCGTCTCCCACATCGGCTGCAACTCGCGCGGCGGTCCCGGCAGCACGACCACGGTCGGACCTAGGCCATCCCTGGGCGGCACCACAAGCCCGGGCGCCGTGCCCACCGGGTCGAGCACGGTGGCGCCCTCGGGGATCACTGCCTGCTTTTGATTAGAGATGCGGATCGCCTCGACGTCGAGCCCCGGCCAGCGCTCCATCATCGGGCGGAGGATCTCGGCGATCTGCGCCTCCAGGCGGGCATCGAGGACCATCTCACGGCCAGCGAACCGGCCGACGATCTCCGCCGTGAGGTCGTCCGCGGTGGGACCGAGCCCGCCGCTGGTGATGATCAGGGCCATGCCCTCGCGCGCAAAATAGTGCAGCGCGCCGAGCAGATCCTCGGGCCGGTCTCCGACGATCTCGATCATGGCCGGGTCGACACCGATCTCCCGCAGGCGCTCGGATAGCCAGGGTCCATTCCGATCGGTGATGATCCCGGTCAGTACCTCGGTACCGGTGACGAGGATCGCGGCGCGCGGGTTCATGGGCATGTGGGGGTGGTCGAGAGCGGGATCTGATGGTGGCCCGACGGGTCGATTTCATAACGGATCGCGCTGGATGAGGCGGCGACCGTGACCGGTTGACCGTTGATCTTCATGTGAACGGCGTTGTTGCCGAGCGTGAGCAGGAGCTTGGAAGCCGTCTCCGTCGGGATCGTCTGGCCCGGGGTGTACGTCTGCTCGTTGATCAGCTTCGTGCCGTCGCCCTTGACCAGGCAGACGTAGAGCGGACCTGTGGCCACGAGCTGGAGTTTGACCTTGGTCGGTTTCGGTGCCGCCTTCTTCTCGTGGTGGTGCCGATGAGGCTTGGCGGCGTGGACGCCGGTCGGTTGCTGGGGCTTGTTCTTGGAGCCGTTGGTCCCCAGCAGGTAGAGCACAACGACGACGGCGACCAGAATCACCCCGATGATGGCCCAGGGGGGCAACAGCGGGCCGCGCGCCGAGCGTTCGCGTTCCCGTCCCAGTGACGAAAGCGGGCGCAGGTCATGATCAGTGGGTCGTTCATACCGGCGGCGGAACTCGTCGACCAGCATCCGGCTGTCAAGGCCGAGGAAGTCGCCGTAGGTGCGGATGAAGCTCTTGGCATAGACCGGTCCGGGGAGCAGGTCCCACTCCTCGTTCTCGATCGCGCGCAGGTACTTGGCGCGGATCTTGGTCCGCGTCTCGACTTCGGTGATATCGATGCGGGCACGCATGCGCGCCTCTCGCAGAGTCGAGCCGATATCGGCCATCGCCCCAAGGCTACCTAGGGCTTGACTGATCCAACGCGGGCGAAATCAGGCCTGCAGAGGCACTCAGGACTCGCGCGCGACCGACACCGCGCCCTTCCACTCGAATGTCTCGCTGGTGCAGCCGTCGTCGGCGAAACAGGCGTGGTGATGTTCCGGAGCGTGCGATCCGGGCGCGATCTTGGTCTCGAAGAAATGGTCCGGCTTGAGGTCCTTAAGCTTGGCGTAGGGCACCTTGAACTCGGCCCGCAGCTGCGAGCAGCTCGTTCCGGGGGAAGTCGGCAGACTCGAGGAACCGGTGAAGTCATATCCCGACCAGCAGCCATGGTCGAGGTTGAGCGCGCCGACCCTGACCTTCTCGCGTGAGCTCAGACTCCCCTCGCCTCCGTACTCGACCTTGTAGGACGCCACGATGGACTTCCGTTTCTTGGCGCTGGCCAGCGACGCGCTCGACGCTCCGAGCAACAAGATGGCTACCCCGATGACAATTGCATGCCGTCCCGCATGTGGCACGGAAGGCTGGCGCGTCAAGCGCCGTCGCCCAAATCCGAACGTCCGGCCACGGTTGGGGTGCCGTCGGCCTCGGCGAGGTGGGAGAGGATGCGGGGCACGTCGGCCTCGGTGATCAGCACCTGGCGCGGCTTTGAGCCTTCGTATCCGGAGATGATCCCGCGGCGCTCGAGCATGTCGATCAACCGCCCGGCGCGGGTGTAGCCAAGCCGGAGTCGACGCTGGAGCATGGACGTCGAGGCTGTGCCCATCTGCGCCACCAGGGCGATCGCCTCATCGAGCAGCGGATCCTCGTCGGGGTGAAACTCGGGGTCCTCGGAGCCGTCCGAGCCGTCGGCGGATTCGACCTCCTCGAGCAGTTCCTCGTGGAACTCAGGCTCGCCCTGGCGCCGCCAGGCATCGGTCAGCTCGGCAATCTGCTCCTCGTCGATGTAGGCGCCCTGGATCCGCTGCACCTTGCTCGAGCCCACCGGCGAGAACAGCATGTCGCCCTGGCCCAGCAGCGACTCGGCGCCGTTCTGGTCGAGAATCACGCGGGAATCGGTCTGCGAGGAGACGGCGAAGGCAATGCGCGAGGGGACGTTCGCCTTGATCATTCCCGTGATCACGTCCACGCGCGGAGACTGGGTCGCTAGGACGAGATGAATGCCGACCGCCCGTGCCTTCTGGGCCAGGCGGATGATCGAGTCCTCGACGTCGGCCGGCGCGACCATCATCAGGTCGGCGAGCTCGTCGATCACGCACACGATGTAGGGCAGCGCGGGCTCTCCGCGCTTCGCGCGAGCGCGGTTGAGCTCGGGCAGGTTGCGGGTGCGGGCGAGCGACATCGTGCCGTAGCGTTGCTCCATCTCCTTGACCAGGTTCTGAAGGGCGTTGGCGGCCATCCTTGGGCTGGTGATCACGGGGGTGAGCAGATGCGGGATCGAGTCGTAGTGGTTGAGCTCGACCTGCTTGGGGTCGACCAGCACGAGCCGAACCTCATGCGGGGTCGCGCGCAGCAGGATCGAGGCGAGCATGGCGTTGACGCAGGCTGACTTTCCGGCGCCCGTCGTCCCGGCGACGAGGAGGTGGGGCATCTTGGCCAGGTCGGCCCCGATCGCCCGTCCGGCAATGTCCTTGCCGAGCCACACGGTCAGTGGGGACCAGTCGGGTGGAGCAGCCTGGAAGACGTCGCCGAGGTGGACGATCCGGCGGCGCGCGTTGGGCACCTCGACCCCCACCGCCTGCTTACCCGGGATCGGGGCAAGAATCCGGATGTCGGTGGCGGCCAGCGCGTAGGCGAGGTCATCCTTGAGCTGGGCCACCTTGGCGACCTTGGTCCCGGGTGCCAGCCGCAGCTCGTAGCGGGTGATGTGCGGCCCGGTCACCCGCCCGATCACCTTCGCCTCGATGCCGAAATGCCCCAGCGTCTCGAGCAGCGTCCTGGCCACCTGCTCCTGGCCCTCGGTGTCCGGCTTGGCCGCGTCGCCGGTCGAGCGGGTCAGGAATCGCGCGCCCGGAACCCGCCACTCAAAATCGGGGTCGTCGGTGATCGACGCCCGGTAGCGACCCTGCGGGGTGAGATCCTCGGGGCGGGTGTCGATCGGTCCGGCCTTCGCCGCGTCCTCGTTCTCGGCGACGGGCTCCGCCGCGGCCACGGTGTCGGACGTCTCGGCGTCGTCGAGGCCCTCGATCGGTGGCGCCTCGACGTGGGTGGCGCGGACGACGAGCTCGTCGGTGTCGAGCTCCGGCGGGAGCAGCGGCTCGACGCCCTCGCGTTCCTCGATCGGTGGCCCATCTGCCGTCAGGGCGCGCGCCGCCGCGGTGGCCGGTCGCCGGGCCACGGCCGCGAAGTCGTCGGTCGAGCGCTTCAGGGTGCGTCCCGTGCCCGCCAATCCAGCCCCGGTGGCCCGGATCACCGAGGCGAGGGTCGCTCCGGAGACAAGGATCATGCCGGCCACGAACAGGAACACGGCCAGAATGTCCGCGCCGAGCGTCGAGATCAGATGGGAGGTGACCCAGAACTCACCCTGGCCGACCACGCCGCCGCGGGTCTCGAACGCCTTGGCCTGCCAGAACTGTGATCCGTGCACCGGCCCCGGGCCGACGCCCAGGGTCCCGGCGGCCAGGGCCAACGCCACCGCGGCGGTGAGGCAGAGAACGCCCGTCCGCAGCGGTCGGCCCGGCGGGTGCAGCTCGCGGGCAAGGATCAGCGCTCCGCCGGCGATCAGGGCCACCGGCACGGCGTAGCCCAGAGCCCCGAACACGAATCGCGTCCCGGTCACGGCGCCGTTCCCCAGGGCCCCGCCCGACCACTTCAGGTACGCCACGCCCCCGAGGAACACCCCGACGGCGATCAGGGCCAGCGCGAGCACGTCGACGTGGTGCGGCTCGAGCTGTGGCCTGGGCAGGGCGAATGAGCGGCTCGCCAGCAGCGAGCGCTTGGCACGTTTGGGCGGCGGCTTCTTGCGGGCCGTGGAGCGGCGATTGGATGGCATCTCGTCCGACGAATTGGCTTCGACGGCGGCGGTCGGGCTCCTGCCCGGTATGAAGGTCCAGTAAAGAAGCGCGACGCCGCGAAAGCCGCGCCGTACCATCTAAAGACTGATTATGGTCGACTTTGAACGCCCCCCGCGTGTGCTCGTCGTGGAGGACGACGATGCCATTGCCCAGGTACTCCAGCGCTCCCTGCGGATGGAGGGCTACGACGTGAAGATCGCCGGCGACGGTGTCAGCGCGCTTGACCTCGCCCACGCGTTCCTGCCCGATCTGGTGATCCTCGACCTGGGGCTCCCCCGGCTCGACGGCATCGAGGTCGCCAAGACGCTGCGCAAGAGCGACGACGTTCCGATCCTCGTGCTGACCGCGCGCGACGCCGTGGAGTCGCGGGTCCAAGGGCTCGACTCGGGCGCTGACGACTACCTGGTCAAGCCCTTTGAGCGCCAGGAATTGCTGGCTCGCCTCCGCGCGCTGCTGAGGCGGCGCCCGCCCCGCGGCCAGGCGGCGCTCAGCGTCGGCGATCTGAAGCTGAATCCCGACACGCACGAGGTGATGAGGGGCGATCGGACGATCGACCTGACCCAGCGTGAATTCGAATTGCTCGAATACCTGATGCGCAACGAGCGGATCGTGATCTCGCGTCAGCGGCTGCTCGATGAGGTCTGGGGCTATGACCCGTTCTCGATGACGAACACGATCGAGGTGTTCGTCTCCAACCTTAGAAGGAAGCTTGAAGCCGGTGGCGAGCCTCGGCTCCTCCATACGATCCGCGGCGCGGGCTACGTTCTCCGCGTATAGGCGGCTGCCGATCCGCTGGCGTCTGGCCGGTGGGTCCGCGGCGTTGACGTTCGTCATCCTGGCCGGGTTCGCGGCAATCGTCGGTGTCCTCACCACCAATCAGGTCCGCGGCCAGTTCAATGACGAGGTCCGTTCGGCGGCCGATCAGCTCTCGCAGGAGCTCAACGGCCATCTCAGCTTCGCGTCCGATTCCTCAGCCATCGCGGGTTGCACGCGGTTCGTGCATCTGAGTGACTACGCCAGCGCGGAACAGGCCCAGATCCGGATCTTCGACGAGGGCACCGGCGAACTGCTGTGCACGCAGAGCGAGGTCAAGATCAAGGGCGCCAAGACGCCGCTGAACGCTGCCGTGTTCAATTCCGCGCCACCGGAGACCCGCGGCCAGTTCACCGCCTCGGGCTACCGGGTGGGGGTGCGCGAGATTGACGCCGAGCCGACCGGCCAGCTCACGCTCGTGTACGCACGGCCGCTGTCCGACATCGATCACACGCTCGCCCGGGTTCGCTTCTTCCTGATCCTTGGCGTACTCGGCGGGACGATGCTGGCCCTGCTGGCCGGTCTGGCCACCGCCCAGCGGGCGATGCGCCCGATCGCCGAGCTGAGCGATGCCGCGCGCGGAATCGAACGTACGCGCGACCCCCGCCGGCGCATCCCCCACCCTGAGGCCAACGACGAGGTGGCCGAGCTGGCGATGACCTTGGAGGGGATGCTCGGGGCGCTTGACGCCGCGCGTGGGGAAACGGAGTCGATGCTCCATCGCCAGCGGGAGTTCGTGGCCGACGCCTCGCACGAGCTGCGTACGCCGCTGACCAGCGTTCTGGCCAACCTCGAGTTGCTGGCCGAGGAGCTCGAGGGCGAGCAGGCCGAGACGGCCCAGGCGGCGCTGCGCTCCACGCGGCGCATGCGAAGGTTGGTTGGCGACCTGCTGCTGCTGGCCCGGGCGGACGCCAAGCGGATTCAGCCGCGACGTCAGATCGACCTGGGCGACGTACTGACCGAGGCGGCCGCGGAGGTCGGACCGATGGCCTCCGACCACGAGCTGTCGATCGATCCCGGCCGTGCGAGCGTCGCCGCCGCGCAGGACGAGATCCACCGCCTGGTCCTCAACCTGATCGAGAACGCGATTCGCCACACACCACCGGGCACCCATGTGACTGCCCTCACCTCCACCATGGCGGGCGAAGCCGTGCTGATCGTCGAGGACGACGGGCCCGGGATCCCGCCCGAGCTCCGACGCCGCGTATTCGAGCGGTTCGTCCGCGGGGCCGGCGACGGGGGCAGAGGCGCCGGTCTGGGCCTGGCCATCGTACGCGCGGTGGCCGAGTCGCACGGCGGCAGCGTGGCCCTGGAGACTCCCAAGGGTGGGCAGGGAACGCGCTTCGTCGTGCGTCTGCCGCAGACCGGAGCCGCGAAAGCGGCGGTGGACACCCAGGACCTCAGCGACCGCGACGTCAGCGACCGCGACCCGAGCGAGGCTCAGACCTCGACGACGACCGGCAGCACCATCGGACGGCGACGCAGCCGGTCGTAGACAAACGCCGCCAGGTCGTCGTGCAGCGTCTCCTGAAGGACATCGATCTCGCGGATTCGGTCGCTGGCGGCATGGGCGAGTGAGCGCTCGACCTCAGCGCGGATCTCCTCGACCAGCTCATCGGCCTGCTCGATGAACGGCACCCCCCGGAAGATGACTTCCGGTGGCGCCACCGACTCGCCGGTCTGCTCGGACACCGTCGCCACGAGGATGAAGATCCCGTCGGCCGAAAGCATCCGGCGGTCGCGCAAGGCGACGTCGGCCGGATCGCCGATGTCGACGCCGTCGACGAAGATCATGCCCGACTGTTCGGGCTCGACGAACCGTGCCCCGGCGCCGTCGATCTCGAGCGGGAGCCCGTTCTCGCCCCGGAACACGTTCTCGGGATGGATGCCGACGGCATCGGCCAGCTGGGCATGGAGCTGGATCCGCTTGTAGTCGCCGTGCATCGGCATCACGTACCGTGGCTTGACCAGGTTGAGCATCAGCTTGAGCTCCTCGGTGTACCCATGGCCGGAGGCGTGGATCGGCGCGTCGCGAGGCGTGATCACGTTGCAGCCGACGTGGTAGAGCCGGTCCACCGTCTCGTTGACGGCGCGCTCGTTGCCCGGGATTGGCGTAGCCGAGAAGACGACCGTGTCGCCACCGTGGAGCTTGATCATCCGGTGATCGTTGTGGGCCATCCGCCGCAGCGCCGACAGGGGCTCGCCCTGTGATCCCGTGGAGATCACGACGATCTTGTGGTCGGGCCAATCCTCGACCTCCTGGGGCTGGATCAGCACCCCCTCGGGTAACTCGATATGTCCGAGCGAGCGCCCGATATTGACGTTCTTGCGCATTGAACGACCGACGAGCGACACCTTGCGGCCCAGCGAGGCGGCGGCATCGATCACCTGTTGGACGCGATGAATGTTGGAGGCGAAGCTGGTGACGATGATGCGGCCCTCAGCTCGCGCGAACACGTCCTCGAGGTGCGGGCCGACATCGCGCTCGGAAGGCGAGAATCCCGGTCGGTCGGCGTTGGTCGAGTCGCCGCACAGCAGCAGCAGTCCCTCGCGTCCCAGCTCTGCCAGCCGCGAAACATCCGCGGGAGGACCGTCGACCGGAGTCTGGTCGAACTTGTAATCGCCGGTGACAAGCATGGTGCCAAGACCGGTGCGAATGGCAACCGCGCACGAGTCGGGTATCGAGTGGGTCATGTGCACGAGTTCGATCGCGAACGGTCCGACGACCAGGTCCTCGCCCGGAGACAGATCCTCGAGCTCGCAGTCGCGGAGGTTGTGCTCGTCGAGCTTGGAACGAGCCATGGCGATAGTCAGCCGGCCCCCATACACGGGCGGCGCCTGGCTGCCGCCGAGCTCGCGCAACAGCCACGGCAGCGCGCCGAGATGGTCCTCGTGCCCGTGGGTGATGATGATCGCCTCGATGTCGTCGGCGCGCTCCCGCAGGTAGCCGAAATCGGGAAGCACGAGATCGATGCCCAGCATGTCGGCGGTCGGGAACCGCAGCCCGGTGTCGACCACGACGATGCGTGAGTCGTGCTCCACGACCGTCATGTTCTTGCCGATCTCGCCCAGGCCGCCCAGCGGCAGGACGCGCAGGGGTGAACTCACGCCGCGGCGGTCAGCAAGCCGTGCCGCTCCAGCATCTCGCGCACGATCGCCGTCTCACGGTCATCGAGCTCGACATACGGCAGCCGTGGCCGGCCGACGCCGAGACCGAGCAGGTTCAGGGCGGCCTTGGTCGAGCAGGCCAACGGGGCGATGGACATGTCGCGATAGACGTCCTTGAGGCTCGCGTCGATCTCGCGGCGCCGGTCGGGCTCGTCGACCATCCGCCGCATCTCCTCGCCGAACAGATGTGCGGCCACGAGGATGCCGCCCGGTTCGCCGAGATCGAGCACGTCGGCCAGCAGGTCATCGTTTCCCGCGTATATCTGCATCCCGTCGATCTTGGCCAGGTTGTCGGGGTTGGCCTGCTTGACCCCGATGATGTTGTTGAGCTGGGCCAGCTCGGCGAGGAGATCGTTGGGCATGTCAGAGCAGGTCCGCTGCGGGATGTTGTAAAGGAGTATCGGAAGATCCGTGGCCCGCGTCACTTCCTCGTAGTGGCGCACGATCCCGCGGCGGCTCGGCCGGTTGTAGTACGGATTGACCGACAGCAGCGCATCCGGTCCGAGCTCGGTCGCTCGCTCGGTCAGCTCGACGGCGTGGCGCGTGTCGTTGGAGCCCACCCCGGCGACAACCGTCGCTGCACCGCGCATCTCGCGCACCGCGAGCTCGATCACCCGCAGGTGCTCGTCATCGGCGAGCGTCGTCGCCTCACCCGTCGTCCCGCACACCACCAACCCGTCGGAGCCGTGATCGACCAGGTGATGCATGAGCCGGACGGCCGCCTCTTCGTCCACGCGGCCGTCGTCGCCGAACGGTGTGACCATCGCGGTCAGGATCGCGCCGAGCTGCACTGACATGCGCGGATTATCGCAGGGGCTAGGACTCTTGCTTGTGCGCGCCCCAGGTCAGCACGGACAGCGGTCCCATGACCAGACCGCGGTCCTCGTGAGGCGGGGCCGGCACGGTTTCGACGTCGGGCGGCGGCGGGCGCGAGACGATGTGGACCACCGGCGCCCCGGTCAGCTTCTCGATCCGCTCGGGAAGGCCGGCGCGCAACCACTTGGAGAGCCGCATCGGGAGCGTCGAGACCACGATCTCGTCGTACTGCTTGGGGTCCCAGGTCTCGGAGACGGCAACGATCGGGTCCGGGTGACCAACCGCCCCCTGCACCTCGAGCCCGGCGGCGGTCAGCTGCGCAATGGCCTCCTCGAGCTGGGAGAGCGCCGTCGAATGGCCGCCACCGAACTGGGTGGCCGGAATGACCAGCATGAAGCTGGTCGGCTGTCCGTCTGCGCGCTTGCTGAGCTGCTGCAGCAGTTCATCGGACGTCGCGGTCACGTTGGCCACGACGAGCACACTGCGCTTCCACGTCATGACGATCTCCAAGGATGCTGCATACCTATAGGTACAAACATACCGCGCTGCTAGGCCATCAAACGCTGTATGCGCGGCGGTTTGCCGGGCTCCTGCGTTAAGAATGTGTGTAGGTGAGCTCCGATGCCTGGCGCTCGCCCTTGCCGCGAACCATTGGACCGTCGTAGGCCCCGGGCTTGGGTCGCTGCTTACCGCCGGGTACAGCCAGGCGGAGGATCGTCCGCTGGACCATCCCGAGCTGCTGATGGAACGGGCCGCTGTTGTAGGGAAGCCCGTAGCGCACGCAGATCTCGCGGACCTTGGGCGCGATCTCCCCGTAGCGCGTGCTCGGCATATCGGGGTACAGGTGGTGCTCGACCTGGTAGCCAAGGTTGCCGCTCATGACGTGGAACAGCGGGCCGCCGTCGATGTTGGCGGCCCCGGTCAGCTGCCGGACATACCAGCCGCCTCGTGTCTCCTCGGCGACGTCGTCCTCGGTGAACGTGTAGGTCTGATCGGGGAAGTGGCCGCAGAAGATGATCGCGTAGGACCAGACGTTGCGGATCACGTTCGCGGTCGCGTTGGCGGTCAGCGTACGGAGGAACGGCTGGCGGAACGACCGACGGGCGACCAGCTGCTTGATGACCTCGCCGCGCTTGGCCCGCCGGCGCTGGAAACGGCGCGCCATGCGCTGGGCCTGGAACTTGGGATTGCGCCGTCCACTGTTTTGGCGCACCTTGAGCGCAAAGTACGCAGCGTCGACGCCGGTGGCGATCAGCCCGCTGATCAGCGGCCAGGCGATGTAGTCCTTTTGCATCTGGGCGCGCGCCTTGCCGGCAATTCCCTTCAGCTCCGTGCGAACCTGCTTCATGCTCTTCTCGCCGGCGCGGATGGCGGTGAAATCGAGGTCGTGCACGGCCACGCCCCACTCGAACAGGAGCATCAGCAGGATGTTGTAGGCGGGTTGGAGCAGGTACACGGGGTGCCAGCTCTGCTGAGGATCGATCCGCATGATCTCGTAGCCGAGGTCCCGATCCTTGCCGAGGATGTTGGTGTACGTGTGATGGATGAAGTTGTGCGAGTGGCGCCAGGCCGCGGCCGTCGATGCGGTGTCCCAGTCCCAGGCGCGCGAGTTGATCACCGGATCGTTCATCCAGTCCCACTGACCGTGCAGCACGTTGTGCCCGATCTCCATGTTCTCCAGGATCTTGGCCAGACCGAGCGTGGTGGCGCCGAGCACCCAGGGGATCCGCCACCGCGAGGCGATCATCTCCAGACGGCCGATCAGAGCCAGGCGGCGCTGCAGGGCGATCACCGAGCGGATGTACTTGGCGTCGCGCTCACCGAGGTCGGCCTTGACCTGTTCGTGGAGCTCATCGAACTCGCGTCCGATTGCCTCGATCTGCTCGGGCGTGAGGCGGTGCAGCGGGTTCTCTGGTTGTTCGATCGCGACGCGACCGTTCGTCCGATGGTCGTTCTTGGTTGCAGTCGCCATGGTGTCCTCCCGTGGTTGGGTCTAGAGATCGATTTCGACCGGCCCCTCCGGCGCGCTGATGCACGTCCGGACCATCTCCCCGTCCTGCCCGTAGACCTTGCCGTTGCGCAGGTCGCGCACCTGCCCTGAGCGCAGCTCGCCGACACAGGTGTGGCAGATCCCTTCCCGACATCCGTAGGGCAGCTCGAGCCCCGCCTCCTCCCCGGCCACGAGGATCGGGATGTGGCCGTCGGACTTCGCCCGGCAATCCGACGTCAGAAACGTGATCGTTCCGCCCTCACCGGCCTCGCCGTGGCCGAGGGCCAGCTTGGGCTGAAAGCGCTCGACGTGCAGGCATCGACCGCCGCCCTGCCGCTCCCAGTGCACGCCGAAGGCGTCGAGCATGTCGGCGGGACCCGACATGAAGGCCTCCCGCTCGCGCCAGTCGGGGCACAGCGCGTCGACATCCTGTGGGGCCATCCGGCCGTTGTCGCGCGTGAGCTGCTCGTGGAGGTGAAAGCCGTCGCGGCGCTGCGCCAGCGCGCGCAGCTCGTCGCCGAACATCACGTCGTCGCCGTGACGGGCCGAGTGCAGCAACACGGCGTCGTGGAGGCCGTCGTGGTGGTCGAGGTGTCTGAGCATGCTCATGATCGGCGTGACGCCGCTGCCTGCGCTGATGAACAGCAGCTTCTGTGGCGTCGGCTTGGGGAGGACAAACTCCCCCTCGATATTGCTCAGCGACACGATCGTGCCCGGGTCTGCCTCCCCGACCAGGAAGGGCGATACCTTGCCCGCCTCGACGCGCTTGGGGCTGATGCTGATCAGCCCGTCCTCGCGGTAGGGGTCGGAGGTCAGCGAGTAGGCGCGCCAGTGGCGTACACCGTCGATGTCCACCCCGATGCGGATGAACTGGCCCGGCCTATGGCCCGGCCAGCGGTGTCCTGGCTTGATCAGGATCGTCGCCGCGTTGGCCGTTTCCGGCCTGACCTCGACCACGCGCCCGCGCAGCTCGCGCGTGGACCACAGCGGATTGATCATTTCCAGGTAGTCGTCGGGCAGCAGCGGGGTGCTGAGCGTCTCGAGGGCTTTCAGGACCCGGCGCCCGACCGGATGGACGTTCGGCGGTGCACCTTTTTCCGGCATGTTTCCTGAGTACTATCCAGCTGGGCACGATCCCTAACGCCCTGCCGTCGGGATCCGCTGCGGCAGCGGGCGGTGTCAGCGCCGCGTGACGCGCGCGATCAGCTGTCCGCGAGCAACGCCTCGAGCCCGACGGTGGGCGACTCGGCCAGCGTGCCGACGTTCCGGATGGCCAGCAGCACCCCTGGCATGAATGACTCGCGGTCGACCGAGTCGTGGCGGATGGTCAGCGTCTGCCCGACGTCGCCCAGGATCACTTCCTGATGGGCGACCAGGCCGGGTAGGCGCACGGAGTGGATTGGGGGTGGCGTTCCGTCGAACCCCGGGGCCATGAGCGCGGCGGTCCGAGCCGCGGTGCCACTCGGCGCATCGACCTTGCCGTCGTGGTGCAACTCGATGATCTCGGCCTTCGCCATGTGCCTGGCCGCCTGCGCTGAGAACTGCATCATGAGCACGGCGCCGATGGCGAAGTTGGGGGCGATGAAGATGTTGGCGCCGCTCAGCCCCTCGAGCTCGGAGATGTCGAAACCCGTCGTGCCGATCACCACGTGCACGCCCGCCGAGACGGCCTCGCGCGCGTTCGCTACCACGGTGTCCGGCACGGTGAAGTCGACGAGGACGTCGGCCTCTCCGAGCACATCGGCGACAGCCGTGCCAAGGGTTGGATCGGCGCGGCCGGTCAGCGTCATGTCCTGGGCGCCGTCGACGGCGCGGCACACAGTCTCCCCCATGCGCCCGGCAGCGCCGGCCACGACAACGCGAATCACGTGACGCCGGCCGCCGCGATCGGAGCCAGTGCCTCCTCGAAGTGCGCGTCGTCCGGGCCGATCCCGGCGCTCGACAGGCGTTCGGGCGCCCACAGCTCGTGGGCCAGCGCGGCAAGGTCATCCTGGGTCACCGCGTCGATCCGTCGCACGACCTCATCGAGCGAGAGCAGCGGCGTCTCGGCGAGGATCTCCGAGCCGAGCCGGTTCATCCGCGCGGCAGTCGACTCGAGCGCCAGCACCACACGCCCCTTGAGGTTCTCCTTGGCCCGGGTCAGCTCCTCCGCCCTAGCCGGATCCTCCTGCATCCGCGCGAGCTCATGTCCGACGACGGCCAGCGCCTGCGCCAGGTTGTCGGGTCGGGTGCCCACGTAGAGCCCGACCTGACCCGTGTCCTGGTAGGCGCTGGTGAACGAGTACACGGCGTAGGCGAGCCCACGGCGCTCGCGCACTTCCTGAAACAGCCGCGATGAGGACGTGCCGCCGAAGATCGTGTCCAGCACGCGCAGAGCGAAACGGCGGTCGTCGTGACGTGAGACACCTGGGCCGCCGATGCAGACGTGGTACTGCTCGGTGTCCTTGCGCTCGAACCGGCGGCGGGACTCGGCCGCTGCGGGCGTATCGAGTGGCCGGCGGCGCGTGTCGGCCGCGGCGCCTGGTACGCGGTCGGCGGCGAGCGCGACCAGCTGGTCGTGATCGATCGACCCGGCAGCCGCGATGACGATGTTCCGTGGGGCATAGCGGGAGGCGTGGAAGCCGGCGATCTCCTCCGCCGGGGTGTGGGCAATCACCGCGGCGCGACCGATGATCGCGCGGCCCAGCGGGTGATCGCCGAACACGGCCTCGCCGAGCACGTCGAACACCTTCTCCTGCGGGTCGTCCTCGTACATGGCGATCTCCTCGAGAATCACCGCGCGTTCGGATTCGACGTCGTTCAGCGCCGGGCGGAACACCATGTCGGCCATCACGTCGAACGCGTCGGGGAGGTGTTGGTCGATCACCCGGGCGTACACCGAGGTGGTCTCCTTACCCGTGCCGGCGTTCAACTCGGCGCCCATGGCGTCGAAGATCTGATCGATCTCGAGCGAGCCGTACTTCGAGGAGCCTTTGAACAGCAGGTGCTCGAGCAGATGCGAGAGCCCGGCCTCGGAGTCGCTCTCGCTGCGCGAGCCGGTGCCGATCCAGAATCCCAGCGAGACGGACCGGACGGAGGGCATCGCCTCCGTCACGATCCGGACGCCAGATTCGAGTGTCGTCAGTCGGTGTTCCTGGTCCACGAGTGGCGGGCCCTACGAGCGAGGCCGCTCAGGGTCGCGATCGCGCACGCGATCACCGCCACGATCACCGCCGCGGTCCCGGTCACGGTCGCGGTCGCGCCCGCGGTCTCGCCGGCCGCGATCACGGCCGTCGCGATCGCTGCGCTCGCGTCGCGGGCCGCCATCGCCGCTGCCGACGCCAGCCAGCTCCTCGACGCTCTTGCCGGCCACCTCGGGGTCGTCGGCCAGGCGCAGTCCGATCCGGCCGCGCTCGCGGTCGACCTCGACCACGCGCACCTCCACGTCGTCGCCCTTGTTGAGGACCTCCTCTACGGTGGCGATTCGCCGCCCGGGGGCGATGTTGGAGATGTGGAGCAAGCCGTCGGTGCCCTTCGACAGTTCGATGAAGGCACCGAACGCCGTCGTCTTGACCACCTTGCCGGTGAACTCGTCGCCGATCTCGACCTCCTTGGTCATCGCGCGGATGCGATCGACGAGCGCATCGCCGCGCTCGCCATCGGCCGCATAGACGAGCACCTGGCCCTCGTCGTTGACGTCGATCTGGGCGTCGTACTCCTCCTGCAGGGAGCGGATCGTCTCGCCGCCCTTGCCGATCAGCAGGCCGATCTTTTCCGGATCGATCTGGACCGTGGAGATCCGCGGAGCGTGCTTGGACAGCTCGGTCCGCGGCGTGTCGATGACGCTCGCCATCTCGCCGAGGATGAACTGACGGGCGCCCTTGGCCTGGGTCAGCGCGTCGCGCAGGATCTCGAACGTCACGCCGGTGATCTTGATGTCCATCTGCAGCGCCGTGATCCCGCGCTCGGTACCGGCGACCTTGAAGTCCATGTCGCCGAGATGGTCCTCGACGCCGGCGATATCGGTCAGGACGATGTAGTCGTCACCCTCCTTGATCAGGCCCATGGCGATACCGGCGACCGGCTGCTTGATCGGCACGCCGGCGTCCATCAGCGACAGCGTCGAGCCGCACACGGAGGCCATCGAGGACGAACCGTTGGATTCGAGGATGTCCGACACGACGCGGATCGTGTAGGGGAACTCCTCCTGGCTCGGGATCATTGGCACGAGGGCGCGCTCGGCGAGCGCGCCATGGCCGATGTCACGGCGCTTGGGTCCACGCATGAACCCGGCCTCCCCGACCGAGAAGGGCGGGAAGTTGTAGTGGTGGAAGTAGCGCTTGGCGGTCTCGAGACCGAGCGTGTCGAGCCGCATCTCCTCGCGCGTGGTGCCGAGCGCGACCACGCTGAGGGCCTGCGTCTGCCCACGGGTGAACAGCGCCGAGCCGTGGGTCCGCGGCGCCACGCTGACCTCGATCGAGATAGGCCGGATCTGGTCCGCGGTACGCCCGTCGGGCCGCTTCTTGTGAACGGCGATCCGCTCGCGGATCAGCGTCTTCTCGAGCTTGTCGAACGCACGCTGGGCGTTGGCCCGGTACTCGGGGTAGGTGGCCGCCTCGGGATCGCCGGCGTATTGCGTGAGAACCTGTTCCTCGACGGCCTTGCACGCATCCTGGCGCTCGAGCTTGTCCTCGACCTGCGTGGCGGCGTCGAGCGCAGCGCCGTGAGAGGCCTTGATCTGCTCGTAGAGCTCGGCACTGACCTCGGGGATCTCGACCTCGATCTTGGCCTTACCGGCCTTGTCGGCCAGCTCGCGCTGGGCGGCGCAGATCTTCTTGATCTCGCCGTGGGCGATGTCGAGCGCGTCGAGGATCTCGGCCTCGGGGATCTCGTTCGCCCCGGCCTCGACCATCAGGATCGCCTCCTCGGTGCCGGCGACGATCAAGTCGAGGTCGGTGTTCTCGACGAGGTCCTCCTCGCTCGGGTTGACCACGAAGTTGCCATCGACCTTTCCGATCCTCACGGCGCCGACGGGCGCCGGGAACGGGATGTGGGAGACCATCAGCGCCGCCGAGGCGCCGTTCATGGCCAGGATGTCGTATGGGTTGACGTGGTCGACCGAAATCGGGATCGCCACCAGCTGGGTCTCATAGCGCCAGCCCTTGGGGAACAGCGGGCGGATCGGCCGGTCGATCAGACGGGCGGACAGCGTCGCCTTCTCCCCCGCGCGGCCTTCGCGCTTGAAGAATGAGCCGGGGATCTTCCCGGCTGCGTACATCCGCTCCTCGACATCGACGGTGAGCGGCAGAAAGTCCACGTCGCGGAGGTTGCCCGCGGTGGCGGTACAGAGGACCATGGTGTCGCCCGAACGGACGACTACGGCGCCGGAGGCCTGCTTGGCCAGCTTGCCGGTCTCGATCGAGATCTCCTTGCCCTCGATCTCGACGGACACGCGCGTGACGGCGTCAGACATATTCAATTCCCTTCTGCTCCGCCCTTCGGTCGGCGGAGTGCTTCGTTTCTCTTCTTTTAGTCCGAACCCACGAGATGGTAGCGGGCCGAGGAACCGCAAACGGCCCGAGAATCGGCTGGCTCGGCCGGGACGTACGCGTGAGTGTGGTGCTCCCACCTTCGACGTGCATGCGACATCGTCACGTGGCCTTCGGGCAGGCGCAAAGCCGAAGGGTCCGATGGAGGGGCCGCGACTTCGCCGCCAGCGTCTCGATCTAAATCGGCTCAGGCGGTGTCGTCCGCGCCGCCGTCGGCGCGCTGTTTCGCCCCCGCCGACGACGCGGCCGGGTCGAGCCGATAGCCCAGGCCGCGCAAGGTCGCAATGGTGATCGCGGAGCCGAGCTTGCGCCGCAGCGCTGCCACGTGGACGTCCACGGTCTTGGGGTTGATGGCATCGGTGCCCCAGACGAGCTCCAGCAACTGCTCGCGGGTGTGGATGCGGCCCGGATAGCGCAGGAGCGCGCCGAGCAGCTCGAACTCCCGGCGGGTGAGGTCCACCTCACGTCCGCCGGCGGAGCAACGCCGCGCGTCGAGGTCGAGCTCGAGGTCCCCGATGCGCAGGACCGTCTGCTCGGTCTCGAAGCCCCGAGCACGGCGCAGCTGGGCGCGCATACGGGCGGTCACCTCGGGCATCGAGAGCGGCTTGACCACGTAGTCGTCGGCGCCCGCCTCGAGCTCGGCGATGCGCGCCGCCTCGTCCCGGCTGGCGGTCAGCATGATGATCGGTACGGTCGACTCGCGCCGTACGCGGCGCACCAGCTCCAGGCCGTCGATCTCAGGAAGCGTCGGGTCGACCAGCGCGATGTCGACTGTCCCGCGCCGCAGCACGAGCAGGGCCTCGAGGCCACTGGACGCCTCCAGGATCTGGAATCCATCCCCCCGCAGGTACGACGCAACGACCTGCCGGACGCGGCCGTCGCCCTCTGCCAACAGAACACGCCTACCACCAATGCCCATCTGCTATACGGCCGCTCGCTTTGTCATGGTGTCCCACTGCTATCTCAGGGCAGTGGCACACCATGACAATGACGGTGATCATGCTGAATCCGGCCATGTCACGGCCGTCGGCGCTCGTGCTCATGGCCACCGCGCTGTCGTGATCCGTACAGCGCCAGATCCACCCGGGGAGGGCCGCGCTGACTGGGGCGGCCCCTTCGGCCGTCAGCTCGACTTACGCCGGATTCAGCACACCGCCGCATCGATAGCGAGTGCGACGAACAGCAGCGCGAGGTAGAGCAGCGAGTAATGGAATAGCAGGGCGGCTCGCGCAGGCGAGCCGTCACGCCAGAGCCGCCAGGCAAGCACGCACAGCACTCCTCCCAACATCGCAGCTCCCGCGAGGTACACCAGCCCGAAAGTGCCGATCGCTCCCGGCACGAGCGTGACCGCCAGGAGCACGATCGAGTACCAGAACACCAGCCGGGCGGTGGCACTGGGCCCCCGCACCACCGGCATCATCGGCACCTCCGCCGCGGCGTAGTGCCGAACGAGCAACAGCGCCAGCGCCCAGAAGTGTGGCGGCGTCCAGAGCAGCACGATCAGGAACAGGAAGCCGGCCCCGAGTCCGAGACTGCCGTGCGCCGCCGCCCAGCCGGCCAGCGGTGGAATCGCGCCCGCGGCGCCACCGATCACGATGTTCTGGGCCGTGTTGCGCTTGAGCCAGCAGGTGTAGACAACGACGTAGAACGCCCCGCCGCTGAGCGATAGCGTGGCGGCCAGCGGATTCGCAAACGTGGCCAGTACAGCAAAGGCGAGCGCCGACAGCACCAGGCCGAACGCAGTCGCGCGCGCAGGAGAAACGCGGCCGGCGGCCACCGGCCGCGACGCGGTGCGTGGCCCCATCAGCCGGTCGATGTCGCGGTCGAGCACATGGTTCAGCGAGCTCGCCCCGCCGCACGCCAACGCACCCCCGATGACCAACGCCGCTAGCGGCACTGGCGCGGGAGAGCCGCCGGCCGCGGCCACCATCGCGCACACTGCGGTCAGGACCAGCAGCGACATAATCCGCGGCTTGGTCAGCGTGAGGTAGTCGCGCCAGGTTGCGTTCGCGCCGCCGATCGGCACCGCCACCGGAGCCGGCAGAGCCTCCACCACGTCGCCGACCGCCACCCTCAGGCTCCCCTGTCCCTGGCGATCGTACGGAGGTCGCTGCTCACGTCCCCGGAGAGGAACGGATAGAGGTAGCCCGACCGCATGTAGCCGCGCCGGTCGACCAGATACAGCGCCTCCGTGTGGACGATGTCCCCGCCCGTCGGGTGCGGCGAGACATCGATGTGGTACGCGGCCCACACGCGCGCAAGCTGCTTGTGCGTGCCCATCAGCCAGTGCCACGGCGCCACCGAGGCAAGTCCCCACGCTTTCGCGGCGCCCGTCGCGCTGGCCGGCGTATCGAGCGGGTTGACGCTGACGGCCACCAGCACGGGTCGTTTCGCGGGCGGGAGCGACTGCTCGGCCGCCGCCAGTGCCCGCCCTTCGAGCGGGCACTCCTGGTGGCAGTGTGAGTCGAAGAACACGATCGCTACCGACCGGCCGCGAAGCGAGGCCAGCGAGAACAGCTGCCCCGTCTGGTCCCGCGGGGTGTCGATCATCGCCGCGGGACGTGCCCATTCGGCCCAGGCCGCCTCGCCGTGCATGCCGAAGCGTGTGGACACGGTCGCGGGCGCCACGGGGGCCCCACCCGACGCGAGCCGGTGCACTCTGAATCCCACGCCCAACCCCAGGACGACGGCGACGAGCAGAGCTCCGGCGATCCGGGCGGGGCGCAGCATCGCGGGCCGCGACGGCCACGAGGTGCCTGCACCCTCGTTCATTACACCTCGCGCGCCGGCGGGCTGGTCTCGGACGGGGTCCTCGCCGCCCGGCTGGCCGCCGGCGGCGCCGTGCCCGGTTCGGACCCACCGGCCGTGTCGGGCACGCGCACGGAGACCTGCCAGTACCACACCACGAGCGCGATCAGGAGGGCGAGCGGTAGCAATATCGTGAGCAGCGCGCCGGTGAGGAAGGCTGCGATGGGGACCAATGGCAAGTCTGTCTCCTCCTCAGGTCGTAAACGCCGCCGGGGCCCGCCTAGGCGAGCGGTCCGGCTCCAGCCACCGATAGAAGCCGATGATGAACGTGATCGTGTAGGCGAGCGACCCTGGGACCCACATGACGCCGGCGGCGATCTGCTGATCGGTCAGCGCGCTGATCCCGCCCGGCCGCGTCTGGAGCGCCTCGTAATAGCCGTAGATCGGGTGCGGCATCATGACCAGCGTGATCGCCAGCAGCCACCCAATAACCATCGCGCCGGCCGTATAGGCGATCCGCGCGGGCCAGACCAGGCGCGGGCGCAGCGGTCCGGGATCGATCACGCGCGCCCAGAACAGCAGCCCGACGAAGAAGAACATCGCGTGCTCGAACGCGTGGATCGCTCCGGATGTCAGGGTGGCGTCATACGCAGCAGGGATGTGCCAGCCGACGAACATGACGTTGAACAGGATCCACGCCGGGAGCGGACGGGCGAGCGCCCGCACCGGCGTCACCCAGCGCGAACGAGCAATCGTCCGCGCGATATTCGTCCGCAACTCGAGCGGCAGCGCGCGCCACATTCGCGGCCACGGTCTTCCGAGCAGTAGCAGCGGCGGGGCGACGGTGAGCAGCAGGATGTGCTGAACCATGTGTGCCCAGAACAGCTGGTCGGCGTAATGGTCGATTGGCGAGTCGAGCGCGATCACAATCGTCAGCAGGCTCGCCGCGAACGCGAGCGCCTGCAGGGGCCGCGGCCGATCCCGCCCGTGGCTGCCGAGCACGTACAGGTAAGCCGCGATCGCGACGTATGCGAGCGATGGGTCCAGCGACCAGGCCGTCCAAGACATGGTCAGGCGACGAGGTACAGAAGGATATAGGCGAGCACGCCGATCGCGACGAAGTAGGCCCAGTAGAACGAGGAGGACTCGATCCCGGCCGTGAGCAACTCGGCCTCACTAGTGGGCACTTCGGTCTCGCGCATCTTGCCCTCTCGACGGACCCGCCACAGGCTCGCGACCTGCACCTCGATCCAGTAGAGGCCCATCAGTGCCACGATCGCGTACGTCGCCGTCCATCCGAAGAACACCGCGGCATACCCGCCCTGGGAGGCGCCGAAGTCGAGGACTATGTACTCGACGAACTGCAGCACAACCGCGGCGACACCCATGGCAACGGCGAGCATCCCGGCCGCCATCGCGTCGCCGGACGGACGTTTCGCCGCCAGCCGGTAGATGACGGCGCTGAACAGGAACAGGGAGGCGATCGCGATGCCGATGCCACCGTCCGGAACTACGTGGCCGATCTTCCAGTTGTGGTTGAGGTCGAGTGCTTTCAGGTAGAAGAAGGCGAACAAGAACGAGGCGAAGAAGAACGAGATCACGCCGCAGAACAACCGCGCCGAGATCCAGATCGCGCGTGGCTGCCACTCCGGGGGCTCGGGCTCGATGTGACGGGCGGCGGGGGCTGAGGCTTCCATGGCTTATGCCGTCCCCCCGGCCGGCGCGTATGCCGGCGCTTCGGCCGGGACCGGCTCGACGCCGTATGGGTACGGGTCCGCGTCGAATACAGGCATCCGGTCGAAGTCGTGGACGGGCACCGGCGTGGGCAACGTCCACTCGATGCTCTTGGAGTCCCATGGATTGGCGGGGGCCGGCTCGCGCTTGATCGCCAGCGACCACACGACGTTGACCAGGAAAACCAGCATCGAGAGCCCGATCACGTAGGCCGAGATCGACACCCACTCATTCAACCCTTGCCATGCCGGGTTGTACGTCACCACCCGGCGCGGCATCCCCATGAAGCCGAGCGCGAACAGGGGCGCGAAGGTCGAGTTGAAGGCAATGAACAGCGTCCAGAAGTGGATCTTGGCCAGGCGCTCGTTGAGCTTGAAGCCGTACATCTTCGGCACCCAGTAGTAGATCGCGGCGAAGAACGCAAAGATCAGACCGCCCATGATCGTGTAGTGGAAGTGTGCCATCACGAAGAAGCTGCCGTGCGTGGTGATGTCGCTGGGGACGTCGGAGTTGAACACGCCCGAGATCCCGCCCCACAGGAAGTTGAACATCCACGCCATGCAGAACAGCATCGGTACCGTGAACCGTATTCGCCCGCGCCAGAGCGTACCCATCGCGCACAGGAAGATGAACCCTGTCGGCAGCGAGATCAGCTCGGTGGAGAGCATGTAGAACGGCCGCAGATCGGCATTGATGCCCGACACGAACAGGTGGTGCTGCCACACGAACCAACTCAAGAACGTGATGCCGAGCATCCCCGCGACCGCCAGCCGGTAGCCCCACAGCGGTTTTCGCGCGAAGACAACGATCAGCTCGAGCACGATCCCCATGCCGGGAAGGGCCAGGATGTACACCTCCGGGTGCCCGAACACCCAGAACAGATTTTGGAACAGATACGCGCTGCCACCCTGCCCGGGGATGTAAAACGCGGTCTGCACGGTGCGGTCCATGGCGCCCATCAGCAGCGCGGCGATCAGCATCGGCGCCGCCAGGACCATCAGCCATGCGGTCGCATACGCCCCCCAGACGAAGATCGGCAGCCGCGACCAGGTCATCCCCCGCCCGCGCATCGTGGTGATCGTCACGACCAGGTTGAACCCGAACAGGCACATCGACAGCCCGACCAGCGCGAAGAAGCCGATGTAGGCGTCGTAGCCGGCGGTCCCCTGCGCCCCCAAAGGCTGGTAACCCGTCCAGCCGGTCTGAAAGCCGCCGAAGAAGATCGTCGTGATCAGGATCACCTCGCCGGCCATGAGCAGCCAGAACGTGAACGCCTCGATCCGCGGGAACGCCATCCGCCGCGAGCCGATCATCAACGGCACCAGCCATTGGGCGAACGGCCCCAGCAGCCCGGAGGTCATCGTCCCCATCATCATCGACCCGTGCAGGCCGACCAGCGTCAGGTACTGGTTGGCGCCGAACACGTGCACGTTGGGCTGAAGCAGCTCGGTCCGGATCAGCATCGCGTTCAGCCCGGCGACGAAGAAGAAGAGCCCGATCCCGACCATGTACTGCTTGGCGACGACTTTGTGATCGGTGCTAAGGGTGAAGTACCGGAACAGTCCCTCTCCCTCGGACTCGTGCTCGGCCAGTGACGGGGGATGCCCGAGCAGCCGCTTGAGGGGGTAGTTGGCAAAGCCCAAGCCGACCAGGAAGCCGACCACGCCGAGGAAGTAGCCGAGGAAGATTGCGATGTCGTTCTGGCCGGCATCCGCGTAGTACGCGAGGTTCGCGCCGGTGAAGCGACTGCCAATGAAGTGTCCGAGATACCACCCTGCGATCCCGAGCAGGATCCCGGTCAGCATGTTGAAACCGATCAGCTTGTGCCAGCCGGAGCGGCGGCCCGCCGGCACCGAAGCTGCAATCGCGCTCATCCGGCTCTCCTCAAGGGTTGCGGGAAATACGTCTTCGAGTACGGAGGCAGGCCCCTAGTCGCCGGCGCGAACTTGAGCCTTTGCTGGGCGATCCACGCGGCGAACCGCGCCTTCGGAACGACGCGGCCCTGGTCGAACATGTAACCGTGCCACACGCCGCACAGCTCGGCGCAGCGCACGTTGAACAGCAGCGGTCCCTTCGTCGTCACGTAGGCGACGTTGTTGACGCCCGGGTTGGCATCCGCCTTGACGCCGAGCTCATACGCCCAGAACGAGTGGATCACGTCGAGCGAGGTCACGTTGAACTGCACCAGCGTGTTCTCGGGCAGCTCGAGGGTGTTGGTCTCGACTCCCCCATAACCCGGGAAGCGGTAGTTGAACTGCCACTGCTGCGCGACCACCTGCACCACCAGCCGTGTTCCGCCCGCGGGCACCGCTGGAGTGGCGATCGGGTTCGGACCCTGGCCCCCGCCGGATCCATCGGCCCACAACCTGACCGTCCCGTAACCGGCGAGGAAGAGCACGAGTACCGTCGTGACGATCAGCCACCAGAACTGGACGCTCGAGTCGCCTCGAATCGCGGGCCCATCGACCACGACTTCCGGGGTGCGCTCGCGAAACGCCCAGAACACGTAACCCAGGTAGACGAGCACCCCGAGCGCCACGGGCGTGGCGGTGGCCAGCAACACCGTGTTGTCGGTGACCTGCCCTGACGCCTCGATGCTTCCATTGCCGGGCGGAAGGCCAGGCCCGAGCACGAATACCACGATCGGCGTCATGATGACGGTGGCGAGCAACCACAGCAGGACGACGTTTCGGAAGTGGTGGGTCTCTTCCATCTTCAGCGCCTCATCGGCCCGCTCATACGACCTTAATGAAGCCGTCCATGTAGCCGACGGTCTGCATCGGGCCGCCGAACCCAGCGATGTATCCAGCCGCGCACGGCACGAAGCACTGCCACCGATACAGCCCCTTGCCGGGCGTGCGGAACGTGAACGAGGTCGTGGTGTGGTCGTACGAGAGGCTGCACGGCGCGTTACTGCACGGGTTCTTCGCGTCGTCCGGGACCCCCTGGAGCGGCACCGCCAAGCCGATCTGCGGGATCGAAAATACGTGCGAGGCGCTATCGGCGTTGATCGCCCGCGTCGGCTTGCCGTTGAGCGTGATCGTGCCGCCAAGCGTTCCGATGGCTTGGCCGAACCACGGGTTGCGCAGACCCGAGGCCCCGTCGAAGTTGTAGATCGTGACGTGCACGAGCGTGTTGGCCGGGAGCACGTACGTCGTCTTGTGCTGCCAGTTGGTGGAGTTGGCGTCGACCGCGTAATACGAGACCCAGCTGCTGTGTGGATCGCTCAGCTCCGAGGCCGGCACGGTCCCGAGGTACAGCTGTGCCCCCGAAGCCGTCCGCCCCGCCGCCACCGAGCCGGGCACGTTGACGAGGTACAGGCCGATGTAGAGCCCAATCGCGACGCAAACGAGTACCGCTGTGATCGTGATTAGAGTGATTCGTTTTCCAGCCGCACTCATTTTCGCTCCGTCACCTCGGCGCGGGTTTATACCTTGTGCAGCGGCGGCAGCGGCGGAGATGACGGCAATGTCATCAAGCTGTCATTTTCAGGTCATCTCCAGAGCGATGACGCCCGACGTTGAGGGGATGCGCGCAGGGTGGTCGTCGAGGGCGGGCGCGCATCCCCGGCACCCTTCGCCCAAGCAGTCGAGAACGAGGGTCTACCGGTCGACATGGGTCGACGATCGCCCGACCGGCCGCGCGCGTGGCGCTCGGCGTGCGGGC
>CAWCNP010000003.1:0-43311 GCA_963796885.1 uncultured Solirubrobacterales bacterium | reverse complement strand
GGGCCGTGACCGCACGCTCGCCGTACACGGCCCCCGCGGTCTGCGCGAGCTCCTCGCCTACGCCCTCCGCGCCGCCGGCCGCGTCCGCTTCGACCTCCAGGTGATCGAGCTGGCCACCGGCGACGTGCTCGGGCGCGACGGCTATCGGATCGCGCCCGTGCCCGTCGCCCACCGTGGCCCGGCCTTCGGCTATGTGATCTACGAGGACGAGCGCCCGGGGGTGTTCAATCCGGTCGCGGCCCGAGAGCTCGGCCTGGTTCCAGGGCCCGAGTTCGGGCGTGTCCAGCACGGTGAGACGATCAGGGGCATCGCTCCCGAGCAGGTGCTGGGCCCGCCGCGGCCGGGCCGGAAGATCGCGCTCTCGGGCGACACCACGCCATGCGAGGCGCTGCGAGTGGCGGCCAGCGGAGCGGATCTACTCATCCACGAGGCCACGTTTTCCGACGACGAGCGCGATCGGGCGGCCGAGACCGGTCACTCGACGGCCGGGCAGGCGGCCGCCCTGGCCCGCGACGCCGAGGTGATGTGCCTGGCGCTGACCCACCTCTCCACGCGCTGCGCGGTCGGGCTCTTGCGTGACGAAGCTCGTGCCGTCTTTCCCGCCACCGTGGTGCCGCGCGACTTCGACACGATCGAGATTCCGCTGACCGAGCGAGGCCCACCCGAGCTCGTGCGGTGGAGGGAGCCGCTGGCCGATCAGCCCGACTCCGCCGCCGCCGCGGCGGCGGAGCGTGCCTGACCCATGTCGATCGAAGACTCCTACCTCGTCGCCGCACCGCCGCTCGATCGGATCGAGACCGAGCGGATGATCTGCGAGCGGTTGCGTCCCCAGCACGCCGGCGAACTCGGGCGGCACCTCCGCGACCCTCGCGTGGCGCGCTGGCTGACGACGAACGGGCGACCTCCGACGGACATCGAGGTGATCCAGGGCCTGGCCGCCAAGGTGGCTCACTGGGACCGCCACGGCTTCGGCCTGTGGCTGCTCCGCGACTGCGCCACCGGCGAGATGGTCGGCCGGGGTGGTTTGCAGCACACGTTCGTCGCCGGGATGCAGGAGATCGAGGTCGCGTGGTCGATCGTGCCCGAGCGCTGGGGGCAGGGCCTCGCCACCGAGCTGGCCCTGGCCTCGGCCCGCGCCGGCTTCGACGACCTGCACTTACCTGAGCTGGTCGCGTTCACGCTGCCCCACAACCTCGCCTCGCGCCGGGTCATGGAGAAGGCCGGTTTCACCTACCGGTGCGAGATCGAGCACGCGGGCCTTCCGCACGTGCTGTACGGCCGGCGCACCCCCCGTACCGCGCAGGCCACCGGCTGAGCAGGCAGCGTTCTCGAAAGAACCCGCTATCCGGAACTTTTCGCGCACGCTCCTCCGCGAGCGCCCACACGCGCCCGCACACTCCTCCGCACGCGCCCGAACGCTCCTCCACACGCGCCCACGACGCCGACGGGCGGGGGCCACCGGAGCCGCGCACGATCTCGCCGATCCCACTGCTAGGCTCAATCAGTCGGTTCCTTTAACCCGGTCCCGAGAGGCCAGGAAGGAGCACGTTGGAAGCTACAACGGTCGTCCTCGACCGCGACGATATGCGCCGCACGCTCGTGCGGATTGCTCACGAGATCGTCGAGAAGAACCCGGACGGGAACGTCGCGCTGGTGGGGATCCATCGCCGCGGCGCGGTGTTGGCCCAGCGCCTGCACGCCCTGACCGGCGAGCTGCTCGAGCCGGCGGTGCCGCTGGGCTTCGTCGATATCTCCTTCTACCGCGACGATCTCTCCATCCGGCCTAGTGCGCCGATCGTCCACGCCACCCAGCTCGACTTCTCGGTCGACGCCAAGACGATCGTGATCGTGGACGACGTTCTCTATACGGGGCGCACCGTCCGCGCGGCGATCGACGAGATCTTCGACTACGGCCGGCCGGCGCGCGTCCAGCTGGCCACGCTCATCGACCGGGGCCATCGCGAGCTGCCGATCCGCCCCGACTACGTCGGCAAGAACCTTCCGACCTCCCAGGACCAGCGCGTCAACGTCCGGGTCGACGAGGTCGACGGCTACGACGAGGTGACGATCGGCCCCGCCGGCGAACCGAAGCGAGCCGCAGCATGAGCCGGACCACACACGCCCGGACCACACACCCCCAAGCGGTCCCAACCACGCCCACCACCCCCAAGCGAGCCAGAGCATGACCGGACACACTCGCATCGGCAGTCACCTGATCTCGATCGACGATCTCGATCGCGGCGGGATCGAGCGGATCCTCGACCGCGCCGAGTCGTTTGCCGAGGTCTCGGGCCGGGAGATCAAGAAGGTCCCAGCCCTGCGCGGGCGGACCGTCGTGAACCTGTTCTACGAGGCCAGCACGCGGACCAGCTCGAGCTTCGAGCTGGCTGCCAAGCGGCTCAGTGCCGACGTGGTCAACGTCCGCTCGGTCGGGTCGGCCGTCGACAAGGGCGAGTCGCTCAAGGACACCGTGCAGACGCTGTCGGCCTACGAACCGGCGGCGATTGTGATCCGCTCGCCCCACGTCGGCGCGGCGCAGCTGGTGGCCGGCTGGACCCCGGCCAGCGTGGTCAACGCCGGCGACGGTAAGCACGAACACCCCACCCAGGCGCTGCTCGATGTGTTCACCCTGCGGCGCCAGCTGGGTTCGCTCGACGGGGCGCGGATCTGGATCGTCGGCGATGTCATGCACTCGCGGGTGGCCCGCTCCAACATCCTGGCCTTCACGCGCATGGGAGCCAGCGTGATGGTGGCCGCGCCGCCGACGCTGATTCCCCGGCACATCGAGGTACTGGGCTGCGAGGCCACCACGACCCTCGACCGCCTGCCCGAGGCCGACGTGGTCTACGTGCTGCGGATGCAGCACGAGCGGATGCGCGAGTCCTACGTGCCCTCGCTGCGCGAGTACGCCGCGCGCTATCAGGTTTCGACCGCGCGCTTGAAGCCCGGGCAGCTGCTCATGCATCCCGGGCCTGTCAACCGAGGCGTCGAGTTGTCGGGCGACGCGATCGACTCGCCGCAGGCGCTCATCGGCGCCCAGGTCAAGGCGGGGGTGGCGGTGCGAATGGCGGTCCTCTTCGAGCTGCTCGTCGGCTCCCCAGTCCTGGCGGCCGTGGCATGAACGAGCATCGGTTGTTCCACCGCTCCGAGCCCCAGGCCGAACTGCTGATCCGCGGCGCCCACGTGCTCGACCCCCGGGCCGGTCTCGACGAGCCGCGCGATGTACTGGTCAGGGCGGGGCGCATCGCCGAGATTGCCGACCCGGGCTCCGGCACGACCTCAGACCAAGTCGAGACCATCGAGGCCAAGGGCAGGCACCTGTTCCCGGGCTTCGTCGACCCCCACGTCCACCTGCGCACCCCGGGTCAGGAGTACAAGGAGGATCTCGAGACCGGCACCGCCGCTGCCGCAGCCGGCGGGTTCTGCGCGGTCATCGCGATGCCCAACACCGACCCCGTGGTCGATGACGCCGCTGTGCTCAGGTCGCTGGTCGACGCGGCCAAGCACAAGGCGCGGGTCCCGGTCGGCTTCCTGGCCTCGATCACCCGAGGGCTGGAGGGCGATGAGCTGACCGAGATGGCCGGGCTCCGCGACTGCGGCGCGCTCGGTTTCACCGACGACGGCAAGCCGGTGGTCTCCGGGGGCATGTTGCGCAAGGCGCTCCAGTACCAGCGACTGTGCGGCGGGGTCATCGCGCTGCACGAGGAGGACCCTGGGCTGTCGGGCGACGGAGTCATGCACGAGGGCGCGGTGTCCGCGCGCCTTGGCCTGGCCGGCATCCCCTCGGTCTCCGAATCGACGATGGTCGCCCGGGACGGTGCGCTGGCGCTCTACGAAGACGCGCGCGTGCACTTCCAACACCTCTCGTGCGTCGAGTCGGTCCAAGCCCTCGAGCAGGCCAAGGCCGCCGGCGCCAGGGTCAGCGGCGAGGCCTGCCCACATCATCTGACCCTCACCGATGACTTCGTCCGCACGCTGGACAGCCGCTTCAAGATGAACCCGCCGCTGCGCTCCGAGGCCGACCGCCAGGCGCTCGTCGAGGCGCTGCGCTCCGGGCTGATCGATTGCGTGGCCACCGACCACGCCCCGCACGCCCAGCACGAGAAGGAGGTGCCCTTCGAGCAGGCCCCGATGGGGACGACGGGGCTCGAGACGGCCTTCTCGGCGCTCTATACCGAGCTGGTCCTCCCCGGCGAGCTTGAGCTGGCAACGATCGTGACGCGGCTGACCTCGGGCGCGGAGCTGTATGAGCTTCCCACGCCGCGGATCGCTCCCGACCGGCCCGCCGATCTGTGCCTCGTCGACCTCGACGCCCGATGGGAGGTGGGGGCCGAGGGCTACGCCAGCCGATCGACCAACTGCTGCTTCCACGGCCGTACACTCCACGGCCGCGTGTTGCTCACCCTCGCCGCAGGGACGGTCGCCCACCGCGGACGGCTCCTCGCCGAGGCTGGCACGCTCAGTCGATGAGCATTCCCGCCACCGCGTACGTCCTGCTCGAGGATGGCTCCCGTTTCGACGGGGTGGCCTGTGGGGCCGATGGGCATGCCGTCGGCGAGATCGTGTTCACGACGGCCATGTCGGGCTATCAGGAGGCCATGACCGACCCCAGCTACGCCGGTCAGCTGATCACCTTCACGTTTCCCCAGATCGGCAATTACGGGATCTCGGCGGAGGCGATGGAGTCCGACCGGATCTACGCGCGGGCCGCGATCATGCGCGCCGCGGTCGACCGCGAGGACGCCCCCGGCGCCGAGCGAGGCTGGCTGTCCTGGCTGAGCGACTGCGGCGTCCCCGCCATCACCGAGCTCGACACGCGCGCGCTCGTCCGCCACATCCGCGAGCAGGGAGCAATGCGCGGCGGACTGTTTCCGACCCGCATGACCGAATCAGAGGCCAGGGCGCTGATCGAGGCCGAGCCGTCGATGAGCGGCCGCGACCTGGCCAAGGACGTCACCCCGCAGCGGACCACCATCCTCGATGGCAGCCCCGGCGGTCCACGGATAGCCATGATCGACACCGGCGTGAAGCTCTCGATCGTCCGGAACCTGCGCGAGCGCGGAGCCACCGTCGAGCTCCATCCCTGCACCGCGGCCGCCGCGGAACTGACCGAGAACCGGCCCGACGCGATCTTCCTGGCCAACGGCCCGGGCGACCCGGCCGCGCTCGACTACGTCGTCGAGACCGTCCGCGAGCTCGTCGGGCGGCTGCCGGTGTATGGCATCTGTCTGGGCCACCAGCTGCTCTGCCGTGCGGTCGGGCTCGAGACCTACAAGCTGCCGTTTGGCCACCATGGTGCCAACCATCCGGTCAAGGACCTGACCACCGGTCGAACCGAGATCACCAGTCAGAACCATGGTTTCGCCGTGCTCGGCCCGAGCGGGGCCAAGACCATCGACCGCGACGAGCCGGTGCGCTGGCAGACCGACTTCGGCGCCGCCGAGCTGACCCACATCAATCTCTACGACCGCACCGTGGAGGGGCTCCGGCTCAGAGACGTGACCGGGGCGACCGTTCAGTACCACCCCGAAGCCGGCCCCGGCCCACACGACGCGCTGTACCTGTTCGACCGCTTCGTCGGGGAGATCCGAGCCGCCGCCGCATAGCCCATGCCCCGCCGCGACGACATCAACAAGATCCTCCTGATCGGCTCGGGACCGATCGTCATCGGTCAGGCGGCCGAATTCGACTACTCGGGCACGCAGGCCTGCCGCGTGCTGATGGAGGAGGGCTACGAGGTCGTCCTCGTCAACTCCAACCCGGCGACGATCATGACCGACCCCGAGGTCGCCACTCGTACCTACATCGAGCCCCTGCTCGCCGGGCCGGTGGCACAGGTGATCGAGCGCGAGCGCCCCGACGCGTTGCTGCCGACGCTCGGCGGCCAGACCGCGCTCAACCTGGCCAAGGCGCTGTCCGAGGACGGCACGCTCGAGCGCCACGGGGTCGAGCTGATCGGAGCCAACTACGACGCCATCGATCGCGCCGAGGACCGCGAGCGCTTCCGCGAGACCATGACGAGCGCCGGGCTGCGGGTTCCAGGCAGCGCGATCGCCCACTCGGTCGACGACGCGCACAGAGCCCTCGAGGCGATCGGACTGCCGTTCATCGTGCGCCCCGCCTTCACGCTGGGCGGCAGTGGTGGCGGCGTGGTCAGGACCGAGGCCGAGATCGAAAGGATCGTCGGGCGGGGACTGGCCGAGTCACCGATCGGCCAGGTTCTGCTCGAAGAGTCGGTCTTGGGGTGGGGGGAATTCGAGCTCGAGGTCATGCGCGACCGCGCCGACAACGTCGTGATCATCTGCTCGATCGAGAACCTCGACCCGATGGGCGTTCACACCGGTGACAGTGTCTGCGTGGCGCCGCAGCAATCGCTGACCGACAAGCAGTACCAGGCCCTGCGCGACCAGGCAATCACGGTGATCCGGGCCGTGGGGGTGGAGACGGGCGGATCGAATGTCCAGTTCGCCGTCAACCCGGCCACCGACGAAATCGTTGTCATCGAGATGAACCCGCGCGTCTCACGTTCCAGCGCGCTGGCCAGTAAGGCCACCGGGTTCCCGATCGCCAAGATCGCCGCCCGCCTGGCCGTCGGATACGCGCTCGAGGAGATCCCCAACGACATCACGCGCGCCACCCCGGCGAGCTTTGAGCCGGCGATCGACTACTGCGTGGTCAAATGGCCGCGCTTCGCCTTCGAGAAGTTCCCCGGCGCGGAATCGGGCCTGACCACGCACATGAAGTCGGTCGGCGAGGTGATGGCCATCGGACGGACGTTCAAGCAGGCTTTCGCCAAGGCGATGCGCTCGCGCGAGCTCGATGTCAAGCCGGGCGCGCCGGACGACGACAGCGCGCTGCTGGATGCGGTGGAGGAGCCCGGACCCGAGCGCTTCGACCACGTTCTCGAGGCGCTGCGCCGCGGCCACTCGATCGAGGCCGTCCATCGGCGCACGAGCATCGATCCGTGGTTCCTGCACGAGCTGAACGAGCTGGCACGCGAACCCGAGGCGCCGTTCGCGGGCCACCGCACGTTCAAATCGGTCGACACCTGCGCCGCCGAGTTCCCCGCCCGGACGCCCTATTACTACTCGGGGTGGGAGCGTGACGCAGGCCGCGGCGAGGTCGAGCGTGGCGATCGCCCCAGCGTCGTGATCCTCGGCTCGGGTCCCAACCGCATTGGGCAGGGGATCGAGTTCGACTACTGCTGCGTGCACGCCGCCCAGACTGTGCGCGAGTCCGGGCGCGACGCGGTCATGATCAACTGCAACCCCGAGACGGTCTCGACGGACTACGACACCTCCGACCGCCTGTACTTCGAGCCGCTGACGCTCGAGGACGTGATCGGCGTCTGCCAGGTCGAGCAGCCGGAGGGCGTGGTGGTCCAGTTCGGGGGCCAGACGCCACTGAAGCTGGCCGCCAGGCTGGACGCGGCCGGCGTGAAGATCCTCGGCACGGGCATCGACGCCATTGATCTGGCCGAAGACCGCTCGCGCTTCGGGCCCCTGCTCGATCGTCTCGGCTACAAGGCGCCGCCCTACGCAGCGGCGCAGTCCGCGGAGGAAGCGCTCGACCTGGCCCTCCAGGTCGGGTTTCCGCTGCTGGTCCGTCCGAGCTACGTCCTTGGGGGCCGGGCGATGGAGATCGTCTACAGCGTGGCCGGACTGAAGGAATACCTCGACCGGGTGGGCGGCGAGGCGGGGCATACGATCTACCTCGACCGCTTCCTGGAGGACTCGATCGAGGTAGACGTCGACGCGCTGTGCGACGCGGGAACCGCCGCCGAAGGCGATGGTCAGGTGTGGATCGCCGGGATCATGCAGCACGTCGAGGAGGCGGGGATCCACTCGGGCGACTCAGCCTGCGTGCTGCCGCCGCACACGCTGGGTGACGACATGCTGGCCCAGATCCGCGCGCAGACCGCGGGCATCGCAAGGGCGCTCGGGGTGGTCGGCCTGCTCAACGTCCAGTTCGCCATCCACGGCGTCGAGGGGCTGCACGTGATCGAGGCCAACCCGCGGGCCTCGAGGACCGTTCCATTCGTGTCCAAGGCGATCGGGCAGCCGCTGGCCAAGCTGGCCTGCCGGATCCTGCTCGGCGAGCGGCTGGCCGACCTCGAACTGCCGCCGCACACCACCAACGGGCACGTGTGCGTCAAGGAGGTCGTGCTCCCGTTCAACCGGTTCGCCGGCGCCGACGCCCTGCTCGGACCGGAGATGCGCTCAACCGGCGAGGTGATGGGGATCGCCCATGACTTCCCCACCGCTTTCGCCAAGGCTCAGGCTGCCGCAGGAGCGCGGCTGCCCAGCTCGGGCACCGTGTTCATCACCGTGGCCGACGGCGATAAGCCGGCGGCCACGGGTGTGGCGACGTTGCTCCACGACATCGGCTTCCGGATCGTGGCCACTCACGGGACCGCGCAGGCGATCCGCAAGATGGGCATCCCGGCCGAGGTGCTCAACAAGATCGGCGAGGGCTCGCCCCACGTCGTCGACTGGATCGAGCGGGGCGAGGTCGACCTCGTGATCAATACCCCCGTCGGGACCGGGGCCCGCGCCGACGGCTACGAGATCCGCTCGGCCGCGGTGGCCCGGGGAATCCCCTGTATCACCACGATGGCCGGAGGGATGGCGGCGGCCCGGGCGATCTCCGCGGCCCGACGGGGCGCCCCGGCCGTGATTTCGCTCCAGGAGGTCCACGCGGAGATTCTCAGCGAGGTCAGTTGACCGCGCCGCTGCACCGCCGCGCCGCCGCGATCACGGCCCGAGAGCGGCACGGCGCCTACGTCGTGCTCCGTTGCCTGGACGGCGGTGGCCCGCCGCCGGCGCCGGGGCAGTTCTACATGCTCACCGCCGGGACGCGATGGGGAGGAGGGGAGGGCGAGCGCCCGTTTCTGCCCAGAGCGTTCAGCGTGTTGCGAACGACGACAAGCGGCGATGGCACCCTCCAACTGCACTTCTTGCTCGAGGACGTGGGCCCCGGTACCAGACGGTTGTGCGAGCTGACGACGGGTGACGAGCTGCTGATCGTCGGGCCGCTGGGCCGCGGCTTCACGGCGCCGGGCAACGGGCGTACGCCGCTGCTGGTCGGCGGTGGCGTGGGCATCGCTCCGCTGGCCATCTGGCAGGACCGGCTCGAGGGCAGCGCACGCGTTCTGCTCGGCTTCCGCGACCGAGCGCACGCCGCCGGGGCGGCGCTGCTGACCGCGGCCACGGTCGCCACCGACGATGGGGGCGTCGGCCATCATGGCCCGGTCACCGATCTTCTCGTCGCCGACCTCGACGCCAAACCCCATCGTGAGGTGTTCGCCTGCGGGCCTCCGCCCATGCTCGAGGCCGTCCGAGCGGTGTGCGCTGAGCGCGAGGTCCCCGCCCAGCTGGCGCTCGAATCGGGGATGGCCTGCGGGTACGGCGCCTGCTTCGGCTGCGTGGTGCCGACGCGACGGGGGCTGATCCGCCTGTGTCTCGAGGGTCCAGTCCTCGAGGCGTCGGAGCTCGACAACGTCGCGTTCGCAGGGGCGGGACATTGACGATCACGTTCTGCGGTATGGAGCTGGACCACCCGATCATCAATGGGTCGGGGACGTTTGACGCCATCGCCGCCCGCGATGTGTTCGGCGATGCGCTGTTCGACACCTTCCCGTTCGCCGCCTTCGTGTCCAAGACCGTGACGCTCGAGCCCCGGCAGGGCAACCCGCCACCCCGGCTGTGGGAGATCGCCGGGGGACTGATCAACTCGATTGGCCTGCCCAACAAGGGCCTCCACGGGTACCTCGCGCAGGACCTGCCCCGTCTGGCCACCCTCCCCGTGCCGCTGATCGTCAACGTGATGGGCTTCAGCCGGGATGAGATGGCAGAGCTGGTCGACGCGTTCGCCGAGCGCCGCGAGGTTTCAGCGCTCGAGCTCAACGTGTCGTGCCCCAACGTCGAGACCGGCCTGCTGATGGGAGCCGACCCACGGGAGGTGACGGCCCTGCTCGAGCGCGTGCGCCCGCTGACCGACAAGCCCCTGATCGTCAAGCTGACGCCAAATGCCTCCGATGTTCCCGCCGTGGCCCGGGCCGCGCAGGATGCCGGCGCCAGCGCGCTGTCGCTGATCAACACCGTTCGCGGTATGGCTCTGGACCCGCGCACCGGTGAACCATGGTTGGGGGGCGTGACCGGTGGCGTCTCGGGTCCGGCCATCCGCGCCATATCGCTGGCGCAGGTCCACGCGGTCGCCGCCTCCGTAGAAATTCCGGTAATCGGGATGGGGGGAGTTCAGAGTGGCCGCGATGCGCTAGACCTGATGCGCGCAGGAGCCAAGCTGATCGCCGTGGGCACAGAAAACTTTCGCGACCCCGCGGCCGCACTCCGGATAGGCTCCGAGCTGGCCAGACTCAGCGCAAAGAGCGCGGAAAGAATGCCCCTCATGTCATCGACCGAGATTCTGGAGCATTAGTGGCTAACGCCACACAAAACACCCTGCAAACAATGGTTATTCCCGCAACCTGGCTCGACAATGCTCGACCTCAACCTGAGGTATAGCCAAATTGTGGTCATTTGCCCTTGATCGCGTCGCCCCAAGATGTATAGTCGCCGCCCATGCCGCCGGTCAGTGAATCTCCCGCAAAGCCCGTGGCTGCGCCGGAGCGTTCGCTAGTGCAGCGTATGGACGCGCTGGCTCGCGCCAACAACATCCGCAGCCGTCGGGCACAGTTGAAGCGCGATCTCAAAGCGGGTCGCCAGCCGATCCACGAGCTTCTGCTCGAGCCGCCCGAGTATCTCGAGACGGCCAAGGTCTTCGACCTCCTGCTCGCGGTGCCCAAATACGGCCGCGTGAAGGTCAACAAAATCCTCTCGCAGTGCAGGATCTCCCCGAGCAAGACGATCGGCGGGCTCTCCGAGCGGCAGCGGCGCGAGCTGGTCGACATGATGCGGCGCCGCTGAGCAGCCTTCTGCCGTCCGGTGGCCGAGGTCTTCGTGATCACCGGTCCCTCGGGGGTCGGCAAGGGCACGCTGATTCGCGGGTTGCTCGAGCGGGTTTCCGAGCTCGAGCTCTCCCTCTCGGCCACCACGCGCTCGCCGCGCCCGGGTGAACGCGACGGCGTCGACTACCACTTCCTCGACCCCGGGGAGTTTGAAGCGCGCGCTCAGGCCGGAGACTTTGTCGAGCACGCCACCTACTCGGGCAATCGTTACGGGACCCTGCGCTCCGAGCTGCAGCGGTACCTCGACGCCGGCGTGCCGGTGGTCCTCGAGATCGAGGTCCAGGGGGCCAGGCAGGTCCGTCAGGCGATGCCCGAGGCGATCGCCGTGTTCATCGCCCCGCCGTCGCTCGAGGCCCTGCGAGCCCGCCTGGTCGGCCGGGGAACTGATTCCTCCGAGCAGGTCGCTGAACGGCTGCGCACGGCCGAGCGCGAGCTGGCTGCGCAGCCCGAGTTCGCCCACGTGGTGGTCAACGACCGGCTGGAGCAGGCCACCGACGAGTTGGTGGATGTGGTCAGCCGCGCTCTCGCGCCCGGGCCCCCAACAGCTATCTAGCGCACTCGGAAGCCTGTCGTCCGGTCAACCCGGTGATTCCATCCGCCAGCGGCGTGAGCGTCAGCCGGTAGCGGCCGCTGTGAAGCCCATGTGCACTCAGGCGCACGTGGTTGACCCCGCGACGATCGCGGTGGGTGGCGCTGCGAACCACGTGCCCGCGGCGGAGAATCACGACGGTCGTCTTGGCCGCCTGGGAGTCCCGATAGGTGACCTTGACTCGTGCCGACGGGGTGACCGAACGATCGCCAAGGCGGACGGCCGACACCTTGGGGGCCAGGCCAAACCGGACGAGCACGGCAACCGTGTGGCCATGTTCGTGGGCGGTGCCGAGATCGATGACCTTGCCGTCGCCCTGTATCGCCAGCCCGTCGGCCCCCGAGCTGCTCATGCCGCCGGGCCCAGCCTGGCCGACATGAATCACCACGCGATCGTGGGGCGCAAACGTCCCGTCCGCCCCCCGCCGGCGTCTCGGCGGACGAGTCCGAAGGTGCCGATATCGGCCGCGTCGTTGGCCGCCACGATGATCTTCCCGGTCGGCGCAAGCCCCAGCCCAACCGGGTCCGAGTCGACGCTGCCCAGGCCGAAGGACACCTCGCCGCCCGATCCGAACCCAGTGTCGACGATCCCGCCCGAGGTGTAGCCGGCCAGGCCGATGCGAGCGCGCTGGTTGCCATAGCCGATCTCCACGAGTTGGATCATCCGGCCGGAGGCCCCGAATGCGAGCCCGATGTCGAAGTTCGGGCGCGTGAACGGTGCGAGGGCCGCTCCGCTCGATCCAAAGCTGGTGTCGAGCGCGCCACCGTCGGCGGTGGCGCCGGTGCTGAAGCGCAGGATCCCGGCGTACGGCAGCGGTAGCAACGGATTCGCGCCCCCGCCGCACTCGCCGTCGGCGATGATCGCGCTGCCCATCAGCGCGATTGAACCCGTGCCGCTCTGACTCGAGGTCCCGCACCCGCCGACATCGCCGGCCACGCCGGCAACGCCGTCGCCGTCGAAGCTCGGGTCGAGGTTCTTCCCGGCTGAGTCATAGCGCGCCAGCATGAAGCCCTGGTTCCAACCTCCCACGACGATCTTGCCGTCGTTCCGAACCAGCACACTGCTGCCCTCGCGGCCCAGCGCGGGCGGCGCCTACAGCACTCCACCGGTGGCGAACGAGGGGTCGAGCGATCCATCCCGGCGATATCGGATGAGCGTGATGAAGTCCGTCGAGCCGACGAACCCGGTCCCGACGACGAGGATCTTGCCGCCTGGGAGAACCAGCATCCTGGTGGGGAACGAGCCGTCGCCGATGTGCGTGACGACAACGCCATGCGAGCCGAACGAGCGGTCAAGCGAACCATCAGCGCGGTATCGGGCGAGCTCGGTGGCCGCGGGCGACGCGGCGGTTGACTCGAGCACGAGGATCGATCCATTCCGGAGCACACTGACGGCGCTGGGGAAGCCCGTTGCGCCGAGCTGATCGATCCCCCTGCGACCGAAGGTCGGATCCAGCTGGGCAAGACGGCCGTGGGCAATCGGTGCGGCCGCCATAAGAACGATTGCCGGCGCGGCGAGCCTGATCGCGATGGCTCTGATCACCCCCATCGCTGAATCATGTCACTGAGCCTGCAGGCACGCGGCCATCGCCCGCTAACCTTGTAGAGCCCTCAACTGAAACGGACCGAACCTTGATCTCACCCCGAATCGACAAGCTGCTCGACCACGTCGACTCAGACTATGCCAGCGTGATCGTCGCGGCCAAGCGCGCCCGGCAGATCAACTCGTACTACCACAACCTGGGCGAGGGCACGTTTGACGAGTTCCCGCCCCCGATGGTGGACACACGCTCGAAGAACTACCTGACGATCGCGCTCGAGGAAGTCGCTCAGGGCAAGCTGAAGTACCACTACAGGTAGGAGGCCCGGTCGGGTGGCCCGGTTGCTCCTCGGAGTGAGCGGCGGGATCGCGGCTTATAAGGCGCTGGAGACCGTGCGGCTGGCCATCAGGGCTGGGCACGCGGTCCGGGTGATCCAGACCCCGACGAGCGAGCGCTTCGTCGGACGGACCTCGTTCGAAGGGATCACCGGGGCGCCGGTGCTGGTGAGCGAGTTCGAGCCCGACCCTGCGCGTGGCTCCTATCCCGGCGAGCCCCTGCCCGAGCGGGCGCCGATCAGCCACCTGGCCCTGGTCGAGCGTGCCGACGTGTTTCTGATCGCCCCGGCCAGCGCCAACACGATGGCCAAGCTTGCCCACGGCCTGGCCGACAACCTGCTGACCACCGCCGTGCTCGCCGCGTCGTGTCCGGTCGCGGTCGCGCCGGCAATGAACAACCGCATGTATCTCAACGGCGCAACCCAGACGAATCTGGCCAGATTGGCTGATCTGGGTCTAACCGTGATCCCGCCCGGTGAGGGCGACCTGGCCTCGCACGGGGAGTACGGGGTCGGCCGCCTGGTCGAGCCGCCGGTGCTGCTCGAAGCATGCGAGGCCTTGCTCACTCCGGCAAGGCTGCGCGGCGTCAGGATCCTGGTCACTGCGGGCGGCACCCGCGAGCCGATCGACTCCGTGCGCTACATCGGGAACCGCTCTTCGGGGCGAATGGGCTTCGCGCTGGCCGCCGCCGCAGCGCGCCGTGGAGCCGAGGTGACGGTGGCGGCCGCCAACGTGGCGCTCGAGGCGCCATTCGGCGTCGATGTCGTCCCCGTCACCACGGCGGCCGAACTCGCGCAGGCCTGCCAGGAGCGCTTCGAGGCAACCGACGTCCTGCTCATGGCCGCGGCCGTGGCGGACTTCCGCCCCTCGCGGCCGGCCTCCACCAAACACAAGAAGAACAGGGGCGCGCCGACCATCGAGCTCGAGCCCACGGTGGATATTCTCTCCGCCCTGGCCGCCGAGCGCCGGGGAGATCAGGTGATCTTCGGGTTCGCGGCCGAGCATGGCAGCCAGGCCGTCGACTACGCGCGTGAGAAGCTCGAGCGCAAACGACTTGACGCGATCGTCGTCAATGACATCTCGAGCGCCGAGATCGGTTTCGACGCCGTCGACAATGAGGTCACGATCCTCAGCGCCGACGGCCGCACGCAGCTCGTGCCCAAGACCAGGAAGGATCACGTCGCCGAAGCTGTCCTCGACGAAGTGGAGCGAATTCGGTTGGATGGGAAGGAGACAGTTGGAGCCCGGAGAGCAGATTCCCGTAGCGCAGCACGAGTCTGAGACGTTCGCGGCCGTTGCCCGGCGGATTGCCGAAAACATCGCCAAGGCTGTGCAGATCCGGCGTGAGACGCTCGAGCATCTGCTCGTGGCGCTGCTGGCGGAGGGTCACGTTCTCGTCGAGGACTACCCGGGCGTGGGCAAGACCGCGCTGGCCAGAGCCCTTGCGCGCTCGATCGACTGCCAGTTCGCTCGCGTCCAGTGCACATCCGATCTACTCCCGGCCGACGTCGTCGGTACCAACGTGTACGACCAGCGCGAGCAGCGGTTCCAGTTCAGGCCCGGCCCGGTGTTCGCCAACGTGGTGCTGGTCGACGAGATCAACCGAGCCTCGCCGAAGACGCAGTCGGGTCTGCTCGAGTGCATGCAGGAGCGGCGTGTCACCGTCGATGTCCACTCCCACGAGCTGGCCCGTCCGTTTCTGGTCATTGCGACCCAGAACCCGATCGAGTACGAGGGCACCTACCCGCTGCCCGAGGCCCAGGTCGACCGCTTCACGGTCCGCCTGAGTCTCGGCTACCCGGACCGGCGCGCCGAGGCCGGGATGCTCGCCGACCACCAGAGCGGCGACCAGGTCCTGACACTCGGCCCCGTGGCAACCGCGGCCGAGGTGCTGGCCGCCCAGGACGCCGCGGCTCGAGTCCGGGCCGCCGAACCGCTGCGTGACTACGTGGTCCGCCTGCTGTGGCGCACACGCGAGGATCCGCGCGTGGATCTCGGCGCGAGTCCCCGCGCGGGTCTGATGTTGCTGCGCGCGGCCAAGGCCCACGCGATGATGCACGGGCGCGATCACGCGCTCCCGGACGACGTGCAGGCGCTGGCCACACCGGTGCTGGCACATCGGCTCGTGCTCGCGCCGGAGATGCCGCGCAGCGCCGCGCACGAGGTCGTCGACGACGCCGTATCGTCCATCCGGGCCCTATGAAGGAGGCGGCTGACGCGTGAGACGTGCGGCGAGCGTGGCGGTCGGGGGGTTGATTCTGATCCTCGTTGCCTTCATGTTCGATGCCGCACCGCTGTTCGTCGTCGGGGCGGCGTTCGTCGTCATGGGCGTCGTGCTTCCCGCGTGGGTGTGGCTGAGCGCCCGCAATGCCACCGTTCGGCGGCAGCTCTTGCGAGACCACGTTATCGAGGGCGAGCCGGTCGAGGCGACGATCGAGATCACCCGCGGTCGCTGGGGGCTGCCCGGAGCCGAGCTGCGTGATCAGCTGGCCGGCGCGCCGGTCACGCTCAGCCTCCCGCTGTCGATCATTCGGGGGGAGCACAGCGCCCGCGTGCGCGTGGTAACCCGCTTCTCACGCCGCGGCCTGCGCCAGCTTGAACCGCCGTGCCTGACCGTCCACGACCCACTCGGGCTGTCGAGCTGGAACTGCCGCGGAGTAGGCCCGCGGCAGGAGGTTTTGGTGCTTCCGTACACCGAACCTGTCCGCTGGCGCAACCGGCGACGCTCCCAGCGCTCGGACAGCGCCGGCGGCTCCGCGCCGGCCGAGCCCCTGGCCGCCG
Source organism: uncultured Solirubrobacterales bacterium (assembly GCA_963796885.1). Lineage (GTDB taxonomy): Bacteria > Actinomycetota > Thermoleophilia > Solirubrobacterales > Solirubrobacteraceae > Palsa-465. Next base: position 27,100 of record CAWCNP010000003.1, on the reverse strand, counting down.
TCGACGTCGACGGCCTGCGGCCCTACCGGGTCGGGACGCCCGCATCGCGGATCCACTGGGCAGCGCTGGCCAGGGGCGCCGGGCTGCTCGAGCGCCGCTTGCATGCCGATGGCGATACACGGCCGCTCGTCGTGCTTGACGCGCGCGGCGGCGGGCCGGTGGAGCTCCTCGACGCCGCTGTGCGAGCCGCTGCCTCGCTGACCGTCGAGCTGGCTCGGCTTGGGGGCTGCCGATTGCTGCTTCCGGGCGATCGCCGGGCGATCGCCATCGAGCCGGATCTGGTCAGCTGGCCGCGGGCCCACGTTCGCCTGGCGTTGGTCGAGGGCGGCCGTCGTGTGCCCGCGCCGATGCTGGAGGCCGGTGCACGGATGGGTGCCGTGTTCTACGTTGTGGCCCGACCGGTCGAGCAGATGCCTCCCGTGCTGACGGCGAGCACGCGGGGGCCCCGCGTGCTCGTCCTCCCGCGAGCCCTGACCGGTCCCGAACAATCGCCGAGCTTCGAGGTCGCTGGGTGCGTGGGCATCGTCATTCGCACGCGCGTGACCACGCTGGCCGAGGCGGTCTGATGAGCCCAGGCGCCGACGTTGCCGTTCTCGTTCCTGCCGGTGGCGCAAACGCCCGCGCGAGCCGGCAGGACGCCCGCCCCGCCGAGCGACCCGGGCTTCGCCTGGCCGCCTTCGCTGCGCTGGCCCTGTACGGCACGATCCGTTGGAGCACACTGATGACTCCCGCCCCGGGTGGGCGGATGGTCGGGCTGCTTGCCCTGGCCGTGGCCATCGCCGGCATCGGTCACGCGCTGCCCGACCGCGGCCGAGTGGCCCTGATTGCGCTCGCGGTGGTGGCCGTCGTGCTCATGTTCCCGCTGTCGGGGCTGCCGCTGCCGTGGGTCACGCACGTCCGTATCGCGGTCGCTGCCAACGCGATCGGCAGCGGACTGTCGGCCCTGCCCGACGCGCTGGTCCCCTACAACGGCGTCAATCAATGGCTGCGGATGGTGATCGTGCTCGGTGGCGGAATCCTCCTGATCGACGCCGCGCTGATGCTCGCCTTCGCGCCCCGCCCGATCACTGATCTGCGCCGGGCCGCGGTGGCGCTGCCGCTCGTGGCGCTGGCGATCGTTCCCTGCACTCTGGTCCGTCCTCAGCTGCCATACGCGCAGGGGCTGATGCTGTTCGGGCTGCTGGCGGTGTTTCTGTGGGGCGAACGCGTGCGCCACGGCGAGGCGCTGATGGCCGGGATCGTTGCTGCCGTGGCCGTTCTCGCTGGCATGCTCATCGCTCCGCGGATCGATCCCCACTCCTCCTGGCTCAACTATGAGGCCCTGGCGGGAAACCTGGCTCCCGCGCACGTGGACCGTTTCGACTGGTCCCAGCGCTACGGGCCGCTGCGCTGGCCGCGCTCGAACACCGAGGTCCTCGACGTCAAGGCGGCCACTCCCGACTACTGGAAGGCCGAGGACCTCGACACCTTCGATGGGCGCGGCTGGCTGGCGGCCAGCGTCCAGAGCTCGGATGCGCAGTCGACGATCAGCCACGCGAACCTCGCGCGATGGACCCAGAGGATCCAGGTCACCGTGCGGGCAATGAAGACCTTCAACGTGATCGCCGCCGGGGTCGCCGCCGAGCCAGCGCATCTGCCCGGCAACGTCATCGCGGGCCCGAGTCAGGGAACCTGGACGACGAGCACGCAGCTGGCTCCGGGCGACAGCTACACGGTGAACGTGTACGCACCGCACCCGAGCCCCGCTCAGCTCGAGGGCGCGGGGACCGACTACCCCGAACAGCTGATCCCGGCCTACCTGACGCTGGGTATCCCGGTCCACGCCCGCGCCCAGGGCCCACCGGCGATCGAGCCCGTGTTGTTTGAGCCTTTCGGCGTCGCGCCCTCCGAAGGTGTCTACGGACCGACGATCGCCTCCCCGGGCCGAGCGATGTCGATATCGCCCTACCGCGCCGCCTACGCGCTGGCGCAGCGCCTCGCCGCTCGAGCGAACACGCCATACGACTTCGTGATGAGCGTCGAGCATTACCTGCTGTCCTCGCGCTTTCGCTACGACGAGAACCCGCCGCGCAGTGCCTATCCGCTGGAGACGTTCCTGTTCAAGAGCCGTGTCGGGTACTGCCAGCAGTTCGCCGGCGCAATGGCGATGCTGCTGCGCATGGGCGGGGTGCCGGCGCGGGTCGCGGCGGGGTTCACCACCGGCTCGTACAACGGCGCCGAACACCAGTACGTGGTGACCGACCTCAACGCCCACGCGTGGGTCGAGGCGTGGTTCCCGGGCTTCGGCTGGGTTCGCTTCGACCCGACCCCGGCCGTTGCCCCGGCCCGTGGCGGTCAGTCGGCTCTGCCGGTCATCGCCAGCAAGATCAACAGTCCCGGGGCTCGCTCGGGGCCGAGCCCCAAGGACGTCGAGAAGTCCGGGCCGGTGGCCCCGACCGCGGCGCCCGGCGAGGGCGGGGGAGGACCCACTTTCCTGATCGTGGTGCTTGGCGTGGCTCTCGTGGCCATCGCGCTGCTGGCCAGAGCGACCGTGGTCCTCCGCGAGCCTGGGCAGGACGAGCTTCTGGCCGAACTCGAGCGCGCGCTCAAGCGCTGCGGCCGCCCGATCGCCGACGGCACCACCCTGGCCACGCTCGAACAGCGCTTCCACGGCGCGCCCGACGCCGAGGCATACGTTCGCACGTTGCGGCTGGCGCGGTTTGGCAGCGCCGGCGACCGTCCCACCCGAGCCCAGCGCCGAGCGCTCCGGGCCCAGCTGCGCGCCGGCCTCGGCGTGGCGGGCATGCTGCGCGCGTTGTGGGCACTGCCGCCCAAGCTGACGCTACGCCGGACCGAGTCCGAGCCGTCGTCGACGGGCATACACTCATAGGTATGGACGACGTATACGAGCTCTACCGTCGCGGGACCGAGTTGCTTGAGGCCGGCCACAACCATCAGGCCACTATCCCGCTGTCGCGGGCCCGGGACCTGGCCCCCGACAAGACGTCGATCCGCGAGGCGCTCGGCCGCGCGCTGTTTCACGCCCAGCGCTACGAGCAGGCCGCGGACGAGTTCCAGGCCGTGATCGATCGCGCGGCCACCAACGACTACGCGTTGTTCTGCCTCGGCCGCTCGCTGCAGATGCTGGGCCGTCATGCCGAGGCTCGCAAGCCGCTGGCACTGGCCGCGTGCCTGCAGCCGAGCCGTCGCGACTACCGGATCTACCGCGACCGCGCCCGCGCCGCCGCAGCCCGCTCGTAGGGGCACCGGCCGAACTTAAATCGCTGCACCGCGGCGCTTCGCCCGAGGCCAAACCTGGTGCTACCCTGACGGCACAGCTTTTCGCACCGGGCGCTTCCCGGTGGTAGTACCCGGAGTGGGCGCTGGCCCGCTTTTTTTATGACGTAGATGACGGAGGAGCAAGTGAGCGCACTTCAGACAGAGATCGAGCAGCGGCTCGCTACGAGCGAGCCTCGAGTCGAGGTGCTGCTTGCCGAGGTCGTCTCGGGCGCCAGGCTGCGTTTGTTCATCGATCACCCGGACGGCGTGACGCTCGCCCTGTGCGAGCGCGTCACCGGGCTGCTCGGCGACTATCGAGAGCACTACGCGCTGGAGGTGTCCTCACCTGGACAGGACCGTCCGCTCACCAAGCCCCAGCACTACACGCGCTTCCTCGGTCGGCACGCGCGCGTGCGATTGCGTGAGGCGCCGGCGCCGACGGGCGACTCGCAGACGAGCCCGTTGGTGGGTCACAAGAGCCTGACCGGCGAGCTCGTCGGTGCCTCCGAGGAGGAAGTGACGATCGCAGCGGGAGAGGGGATCGTGACGATCCCCTACGACCAGATTGCCCGCTCCAACCTAGTGCCCGGAGACTAAGCCAATGTCGAGAGAAATCGTGGAAGCCGTACGCGGCTTGGCTGCGGAGAAGAACATCTCCCAGGACAAGCTGATGGAAGCGCTCGAGGACGCGCTCCTGTCGGCCTACAAGAAGACGCCGGGATCGGCGCCGTACGCCAAGGTGGAGATGGATCGCGACAGCGGCGACTTTCGCGTGTGGGAGCTCAAGATTCCGCCTGAGCTCGAGGAGCAGTTGCTAGTCGAGGCGACCACCGAACAGCAGCCCACGGTCGACCCCGAGACCGGGGAGATGCGCGAGCCGCCTGAGCCGGAGATCGATCTCGAGAAGCTCCGCGAGTACGAGGATCAGATCGAGACCGACGACGTGACCCCGCACGACTTCGGGCGGATCGCCGCGCAGACGGCCAAGCAGGTGATCCTCCAGCGGATCCGCGAGGCCGAGCGCGACATGATGTTCGAGGAGTACCGCGATCGCGTCGGCGAGCTGATCACTGGCATCGTTCAGCAATCGGACTCGCGGTACACACTGGTCCAGCTCCGTGAGCGCGTCGAGGCGCTGCTGCCCAAGTCCGAGCAGGTGGACGGCGAGCGCTACGACCACTCCCAGCGGATCAAGGCCGTGATCAAGGACGTGTCGAACTCGACCAAGGGCCCCAGCATCATCGTCTCGCGACGCGATCCTGAGTTGATCAAGTCGCTGTTCGAACTCGAGGTCCCGGAGATCGCCGACGGCCTGGTGGAGATCACCGGCGTCGCCCGCGAACCCGGCTATCGCTCGAAGATCGCCGTCGTGTCACACGTCGACGGGGTCGACCCTGTCGGCGCCTGCGTCGGCCCGCGCGGCTCGCGCGTGCGCATGGTGGTATCCGAGCTTCGCGGCGAGAAGATCGACATCATCCCCTACAACGACGAGCCGGCCCGGTTCGTCGCCAAGGCCCTGTCGCCCGCGCGCGTCCGCGAGGTGCTGGTGGACGACGCCAACAAGCAGGCCACGGTGATCGTTCCCGACGACCAGCTGTCGCTGGCCATCGGGCGCGAGGGGCAGAACGCCCGCCTGGCCGCGCGGTTGACCGGCTGGCGGATCGATATCCGCTCCGAGACCGAGTTCGCCGCCGAGGAGGCCGAACACGGCTATGAGGAGGAGGAGGCCCAGGGCCGCTGCGCTGCGATCCTCTCCAACGGCCGCCGCTGCCCCAACGCCGCGCTGCCGGGCTCCCGATACTGCGGGATCGAGGCTCATCAGGCGCTGGCCGACAAGGACACTGACCAGGTCGAGGCGGCCGCACCGGGCAACGGCGGCGAGGCCGCGGCAGACGGCGGCGAGGATTCGGGCTCGGACTCCGATACCGACACCCAAGCGACCGAGGGCGCGGCGTCGTAGGGATCTAAACTCCGACTAGATGAACAAACGAGTCCACGAGATCGCCAAGGAGCGCGGCCTCCCCGCCAAGGAGGTCCTCGAGACCCTCAGGGCTGCCGGCCTCAACGTCAAGGCCGCGTCGTCGAGCGTCGATGAGGAGGCGGCCCTGCGCGCGCTGGGCAACGGCGGCGGCGCGGACTCCCCGAGCGCTTCGGCCAGCGCCCCGCCGGCCAAGGCGGGCGACGGCGACGCGCCGAGCGAGTCTCCAGCCTCGCCGACGAACGGCGAGCGCTCGGCGGCCAAGCCGGAACACAAGCGGCCGACGCGCGATTCGCTGCAAGGTGAGCGCGCCCCCGGCAGCGCTGGCGGACGTCGGCGGGTGGTCATCGACTCGCAGGCCTCGCGCCGAGCGCCCGGAGGGGCCCCCCCACCACAATCCAACCAGCCTCCGCGCCGCCAGCGCCGCGGACGTCGGCGCCGCGGCGTGTATGACGAGGAGGCCGAGGCGCGTCCGGCCTCAGCCCGGACAGCCGTCGTCGAGCCCGATGCGGTCCAGATCAACTCGGGGTCGACGGTCAAGGATGTGGCCGAGTACCTCGATGTGCCCGTCCCCGAGGTGATGAAGAAGCTGATGGCGCTGGGCGAGTTCACGACGCTCACCCAGACGCTGTCCGATGACGCAATCCAGGTGCTGGCCGCCGAGCTCGGCAAGGAAGTACAGATCGTCCATTCCGAGGATGAGACGATCATCGAGCCGGAATACCAGGACGACGAGGATCAACTCGTCGAGCGACCGCCGGTCGTGACCATCATGGGTCACGTCGACCACGGGAAGACGTCGCTGCTCGACGCGATCCGCGAGACCGAGGTCGCCGCCGGCGAGGCGGGTGGCATCACCCAGCACATCGGCGCCTATCAGGTCCACCACGGCGAGAAGGAGATCACCTTCCTCGACACCCCCGGCCACGAGGCGTTCACCGCGATGCGCGCGCGGGGCGCCAAGGTGACCGACATCGCCGTGATCGTGGTGGCCGCCGACGACGGCGTCAAGCCGCAGACTCAGGAGGCCCTCGACCACGCCAAGGAGGCCGCCGTGCCGATCCTGGTCGCGGTCAACAAGGTCGATAAAGAGGGCGCGCAACCCGACCGCGTCCGCACCGAGATGACCCAGCTCGGCCTGCAGCCTGTCGAGTGGGGCGGTGATATCGAGTTCGTCAACGTGTCGGCCAAGACCAAGGAGGGGCTCGAGGACCTGCTCGAGACGATTCTGGTTATGGCCGAGGTCGAGGAGCTGCGCTCCAACCCGGACGCGCCCGCATCGGGCACGGTGATCGAATCCAAGCTCGATCCCGGACGCGGTCCGGTGGTGACGATCCTGATCGGCCGTGGCACGCTCGAGGTCGGAGATGCCGTGGTCGCGGGCGCCCATTGGGGCCGGGTCCGGGCCATGAACGATTTCCTCGGCACCCGGGTTGCCCAGGCTCTCCCGGGCGAGCCGGTCGAGGTCCTCGGCTTCGACGGTGTCCCCCAGGCCGGCGAGCACGTGCGCGTGGTCGAGCACGAACGCCGCGCGCGGCAGCTGGCCGGTGAGCGCGCGACAAGGCTGAAGACCGAGTCGCTGGCCCGGCGGGCGGGTAAGCGGATTTCGCTCGAGGACATCTTTAAGGCCGGGCTTCAGGAGCTGAACCTGCTGCTCAAGGCCGACGTGGCCGGATCGCTCGAGGCGATCGAAGACGAGATCGCCAAGCTGCCACAGGAGGAGGTCTCGGTCAACGTGATCCGCAGCGCCGTCGGCGCCGTGACCGAATCCGACGTAATGCTCGCCGCGGCTTCGGATGCGGTGATCCTTTCCTTCAACGTTCGTCCGGTCGGCGATGCGCGCGCGGTGGCGGAGCGCGAGGGCGTCGAGATTCGCCACTACTCCGTGATCTACCGCGCTATCGAAGATCTGCGCAGCGCGATGCAGGGCATGCTGGCGCCCGAGGAAGTGGAGGAGGCGCTCGGCACAGCGGAGGTGCGCCAGATCTTCCGGGCCTCACGCGTGGGAACAATCGCTGGCTCGCACGTCACCGATGGCAGGATCACCCGGGGTTCGAAGGTACGCCTGATCCGCGACGGCACCGTGGTGTACGACGGCGAAATCGCCAGCCTGAGGCGCTTCAACGACGACGTTCGCGAAGTCGCCACCGGTTTTGACTGCGGCGTCGTGCTCCATAACTACGCGGACATCAAAGAAGGCGACGTGCTCGAGACCTACGCCACGCGTCAGGTCGAGCGCGCGCTCGGCTGAGTCTCCGCCATGGACGAGAGCGGCTTTGTGGCCGTGCTCGTGATCGACCTCCACTTTCCCGATGCGGGGAGTCTCAAGGGCAAGCGCAAGGAGCTCTCCTCGATCAAGGCGCAGCTGCACGGCCGCCTCGGAGTCGCGGTGACCGAGATCGACTATCAGGACCTGTGGCAGCGTGCGCGCCTGACCGCGGCGCTCACGAGCAGCTCGGCGGCGAAGCTCTCGGACACGGTTGACAAGGTCGAGCGCTGGCTCGATTGGCGTTGCCCCGACGGCGTGCGGGTGGAGCGAATTTTCGCCTCGGTGGAGGATCTGAGGGACGTGACGTCTAAACGTACGGCGGGTGGATAGGATGGCTCAAGGACGCATGCGGCGTGTCGACGAGGCGGTCCGGGCTGTCCTCAGTGAGGCCATTGCCAAGGACCTGCAGGATCCTCGCGTCGGATTCGTAACCGTGACCGGAGTCAAGACAAGTCCCGATCTGCGCCATGCGCGCGTGTACGTGAGCGTGCTCGGCGATGGGCGCACGCGCGAGGCGAGTCTCGAAGGTCTCCGATCCGCGCATGGGTTCCTCCAGGGCGTAATCGCCTCCCAACTCACGCTCAAGCACACACCGACATTGAATTTTGAATACGACGAGTCAGTGGATCGCGGGATGCGCATCACTCACTTGATCGATGAGGAGTCAGATGGCTGAAAACGGAAATAGGTCAAGCCGTGACCAAGCGCTCGGGGAGCTTCGCGCTGCCCGCAAGCTGATTGTCGTCACCCACGAGAACCCGGACGGCGATGCGCTGGGCTCGCTGATCGCAATGCAGGAGATCCTCACCACGCTCGGCAAGGATTGCGTCATGTTCATCGATGCAGCCGAGTTCCCTCTTCCGCACGAGTACCGCTTCTTCCCGCTCCCGGGTCTGGTCAGCGTGCCGCCGGTCGATCTAGACGAACGCACCACGGTGTTCCTCGACTGCGGCAACCTCGAGCGCAACCCGGCGGAGGCACTCAGGCGTCCCGGCGCGCACATCCTGAACATCGACCACCACCACGACAACACGCGGTTCGGCACCGTCAATCTGGTCGAGCCCGAGGCGTCGTGCACGGCCGAGATCGTCTGGGATCTGATGCACGGCCTCGGGGTGGCGCCCTCGCCCACAATCGCCGAGGCGCTGTACGTAGGGCTGATAACCGACACGGGGCGCTTCATGTATGAGAACACGGGGCCCCGTGCGCACCTGATGGCCGCCGAGCTGATCGCGTTCGGGGTCGATGTCCATGGGATCTACCGCCGGGTCTACGAGGGCGTCCCCTACGGCAAGCTCGTGCTGCTGGCTCGTGGCCTGGCCAAGGTGCAGCGCTACGACGGTGGCCAGCTCACGATCACTGAGCTGAACGCCCAGGACTTCAGCGAGTCCGGAGCCGAGGAGAGCTATTCCGAAGGCGTGGTCGACTACCTCCGCGCCGTCGAGGGGACCAGGGTGGCGGCGCTCATTCGTGAGCGATCGGGCGACCACGACGGCTCCCCGCGCAAGGTCTCGCTGCGGGCCACCGACGACCGCGTCGATGTCTCGCAGATCGCACGGGCCGTGGGCGGTGGCGGACACCGGCAGGCCGCCGGCTTCTCGACCTCGATGAACCGGGAAGAGGTGGTCGACTTCCTGCGCCGAGGGATGGCCGAGCAGCTGGCAGCCGTTTAGTGCCTGCGGGAATCATCCTCTACGACAAGCCGGCCGGGGTCACGTCTCACGATGTCGTCGCGCGGGTTCGGCGTCGGCTTGGCCGTGGCGTGAAGGTGGGCCATGCCGGGACGCTCGATCCGTTTGCCACGGGGCTCCTCCTGGTGTTGGTCGGCCGGGCCACCCGCGTTCAGCGCTTCCTGCTCGCTTTGGCCAAGCTGTACCTGGCCACCGCACGGTTCGGCGCTGTGTCCAGCACGGGCGATCCGGAGGGTGAGATCACGAGCACAGGAGTGATCCCGACCGGCGAGCTGCTTCTACCCACCGGAGTCATCCGACAGCGCCCGCCGGCCTTCTCAGCGGTCAAGGTCGGGGGGCGGCGGGCGTACGCGCTCGCCCGCGCCGGTACCGATGTCGAGCTGGCGGAGCGCGAGGTGGAGGTCTACCGCTTCGAGGAGCTCGAACGCGCCGACGAGCGCCGGCACTTCCTGATCGAGTGCTCGTCGGGCACGTATGTCCGGAGTCTGATCGCCGACCTCGGCGACGCGTATTGCGAGGAGCTCCGGCGCGTGAGCATCGGGCCATTCGACGTGGGCGATGCCAACCCGGAACGGGTCGTGGAGCTGAACGACGCGCTGCGCTTTATGCCCGAAGTCCGCCTCGACGCCGAGCACGGCCGCCGGGCCGGGCACGGAATGGCTGTGCCGGGCGACGCCGCCGAGACGGTGCGCCTGACCGACGCCGAGGGGCTGATCGCGCTGGCCGACCCGGGGCCGTCGCGAGGAGAGCTGAAGCCCGTCGTCGGACTGCGCGGCTGAGCCGCGTCGTAGGAGTCTCTAGGCTTCCGCGCCGATGCGGGTCACAATGCTCACCGAGGCCCAACCGCGGCCCCGGAGAATTGCCGTTGGCGAGTTCGACGGGGTCCATCTCGGCCACCGTGAGGTCATCGACGGCAGCGATACCGTCCTCACCTTCGAGCCCCACCCTCTGCGCGTGGTACGGCCCGAAGCGGCTCCCAAGCTGCTCACCAGTCTCGATGCCAAGGCCGAGCTGATCGCGCAGCTCGGTGTGCAGGAGCTCGTGGTCATCCCCTTCGACGACAGCTTCGCCCATCAGAGCCCCCAAGAATTCATCGATCACATCCTGGTGGAGCGCCTGCAGGCGACCCGTGTCTCGGTTGGCGACAACTTCCGCTTCGGGCATGGCGCCGCGGGCGATACGGCACTGCTGGCGGCCGACGAGCGCTTCGAGACGCGGGTCGTCCCGCTCGTCGAGGTCGAAGGGGAGATCGTCTCCTCGAGCCACATCCGTGCCCTCGTTCTGGCCGGTGAGGTGGAGCTCGCGCGCCGCTTTCTCGGCTCACCGTTTCAGCTCCGCGGCGAGGTGGTGCAGGGCGATCGTCGGGGCCGGGAGCTGGGCTTCCCGACCGCCAACATCGTGCCCGACGAGGCGCTGGTGTGCCCCGGCCACGGCGTGTACGTGGCCCGCGCCGGGGGCGACTGCGCGGCGGTAAGCGTCGGCGTGCGACCGACCTTTGGCACCGGCCGCGCGGTGCTTGTCGAGGCCTACATCCTGGACCGGGAGGTCGATCTGTACGGGCAGATGCTGAAGCTCGACTTCGTGGCCCGAATCCGGGGGGAGCGACGGTTTGACTCCGTCGAAGCCCTGATCGAGCAGATGCACCGGGACGTGGAGCGCACCCGCGAGCTGTGCCAGTAGTGGTCTGCTAGCCTCAGCCGACGCATGACGCTGACCAAGGAACGCAAGCACGAACTCACCGAGAAGTTCGGTTCCGGCGCGACTGACACCGGCAGAGCCGAGGTCCAGATCGCGATGCTCACCGAGCGCATCAACTCGCTGAACGACCATCTGCGCACCCACCGCAAGGACCATCATTCGCGGCGCGGCCTGCTGATGATGGTCGGGCGCCGGCGGAGGTTCCTCAACTACCTCCAGCGCACCGACCTCGAGCGCTACCGCGCCCTGGTCCGCGAGCTCGGCCTGCGGAAGTGACCACGGCCTCCGACGGGCGAGAGTCGATCATCCAAGCCGGGACCCAGGTCCCTGACTTCACGTTGCGCCGCGAGGGTGGCCAAAAGTTCACCCGGACGGACCTCGAGGGCCAGACCACGGTCCTCGTCTTCTACCCGTTCGCCTTCAGCCCCGTCTGCACGAATCAGCTGAACCTCTACGAGGAGATGCTCGGGGAGTTCAAGGCGCGCGGCGCCACCCTTTACGGAGTTTCGTGTGACGCCCACTATTCGCAGACGGCCTTTCGCGATCGTCTCGGCGTGACCATCGAGCAGCTGTCGGACTTCGAGCCCAAGGGGGCGGTCTGTCGCGCGTTCGGCGTGTACCACCCGGCCGGCTTTCCGCAGCGGGCGCTGGTCATCATCGCGCCGGATCTGACCGTCCAGTGGAGCTATCAGGCCGAGTCGCCCGGCGACCTGCCCGGGGCCAATCTGATCTTCGACGGTCTCGAGGCGCTCTAGCGGGCTTGGAGCTCAGGCACGGTCCGGTCACATGAGCCGGCTCGGCTCCGCCCCCCTTCCCCCGCCAAACGCAGACGACCACATCCGCGGTCCCTCCCAGGCGACGGTGGTGATCGAGTATGCCGATTTCGAGTGTCCGTACTGCGCGGCGCTCAGCCAGCGCCTGGCCGCGCGCCCGCTGCGACGCGTGTTCAGGCACTTCCCCGTCCGCTCGAGCCATCCACGAGCCTGGGCGGCGGCGTGTGCCGCCGAGGCGGCGGGGGCGCAGGGGCGCTTCTGGGAGATGCACGACTCGCTGTTCGCCGACCAGGGCCGGCTCGAGGACCCGCATCTGTGGGAGCGAGCCGGTGGGCTGGGGCTCGACCTGGCCCGCTTCGACGCCGACCGGCGCAGCGAGGAGGTGCTGGCGCGAGTTCGCCGCGACTTCGAATCGGGTGTTCGGTCCGGCGTGGTGACGACGCCGACGCTGTTCTCCGGGGGTGAGATGCTGGCCGGTCTTGTCGAACCGCAGCGGCTTGACGCGCTGGCGCGCCGCGATCAGTAGCGCTGGACCACCGGGCTCGGCGCCTCAATCGCTTCTGGGGCGAAGCCGGGCAGCTGCAGGGCGAACGTCGAGCCCTCACCGTCGCTGGTCACCGTGCAGCGTCCGCCGTGGCTCTTGGCGATGGCGTCGACGATGGCCAGTCCCAGGCCGACGCCGCCCGTGGTGCGCGTCCGAGCCGAATCGGCGCGGGCGAAGCGGTCGAAGATCCGCTCGAGCGCATCGGCCGGAACGCCAACGCCGTCGTCCTCGATCTCGATCACCGCCATGTTGTTGGCGCCGGCGTGGGCCCGAAGCTCGATGGCATCGTGCTCGGAGGTGAATTTGACCGCGTTCTCGAGCAGCGCATCGAGGGCGGCCCGCAGCCGCTCAGCGTCGACGACCAGACGGCCTGGCGCCAGCGGTCCGAGGCGCCAGGCGCGAGGGGCGACGTCGGACCAGCGCATGAACACGTCCTCGAGGAACGGCTCGAGTTCGATCTCGGTGGTGCGCAGGAAATCGGGCTGGTCGACCGTGGCCAGGACCAGCAGGCGCTCGATGATCCCGTCGATCCGGCCGAGCTCGTCCAGCGCCACCTCCAGCTCGAGGAGATCACCGGTCTGCCCCTGGACCAGCTCGAGGTGGCCCCGGGCGATGGTCACCGGAGTCCGCAGCTCGTGGGAGGCGTCGTGAATGAACGACTCTTGGCGCTCGAGCATCGAGCGGCGTTGCTCGGCGCGCTCCTCGGCGATCCGCTGCGCGTCGACGCGCCGCCGCGCGTGCCACACCATGGCCAGGAACATCGCCGCCATCAGCGGCACCTCGAACAGCTCTCCCCACAACTCCGAACCCTCGAAGGCATCGAGCAGGATCGATGCCCCGGTGACGATCATGACCCCGGCCAAGACGATCAGGGTCGCCTGCAGCCGCCAGACCCGGAAGCCGTAGACCAGGGTCAGGCTGATCCAGATGAAATGAAACGGGATCGTCTCCCAGGTCGGCGAGGCGATCATCGCCGCGTAGTTGGCGATGGCGAAGAGGAGCCAGAGCAGCTCCACGTTGTAGCGGCGCGCGAGCGCGCTGATGTCACGCAGCGGCGCGGTAACCCGCATTCCTTACCGTCTCGATCGGCGCCCCCGGACCCAGCCGCCGGCGGAGGCGCCGTACGCACACGTCGACGACGTTGGACCGCGGATCGAAGTCGTACCCCCAGACCTCGGACAGCAGGCGCTCGCGGCTGATCACCTGACCAACGTGCTCCATCAGGAAGTGCAGCAGCCGGAACTCGCGGTCGGATAGGTCGGCCACGGTGTCGCCCACGCGAGCCTGGCGCCGGGCCAGGTCGAGCGACAGGACGCCGACGCGCACCATCGTTCCGTCATCGACCACGCGCGCGCGGCGGAGCTGGACCCGCGCGCGCGCCAGCAGCTCGTCGAGCGAGAACGGCTTGGCGACGTAATCGACGGCACCGAGCTCGAAGCTCTGGAGCTTGATCGGAAGATCGCTGCGCGCCGACAGGATCAGCACCGGAAGATCCGACTTCTTGCGGTGAAGCTCCCGCAGGGCGTCGAGGCCAGTGCGGCCGGGCAACATTAGGTCGAGGATCACGAGGTCGTACTGGCCCGCAAGCGCACGCGCGAGCCCGAGCTCGCCGTCGCCGACCACATCCACGCCGAATCCTTCGGCCTCGAATGCCCGGGCGACAAACGCCCGAATCCGAGTCTCATCCTCCACGATCAGTATGCGCATCTGCTCTTTCGAGCCACCACGTTTGCGCCGGAGACAATACCTCTCAAAAGATGACCTGTAAATGACGGCCAAATGACATCGTCGTCATCTACGCCCCTGCCGCCGCCGGAAAGGCTACGACACGATCCGGTCGCGCGTGAGATCCGACGGCTTAGCATCTGATGAACCAGCCGACCGCGTCCTGCGGCTTGGCGTTTCGCTCCTTCGTCTTGACGGTCCCGGTAACCATGGGGTATAAGTCGCAGCCCGCGCAAGCAATGGAGTCGGGGCCATTTGGGTTGCAGGCAAGGCGGCGTCGGCACGAGCAGTAGAGAGAGGAACGCGTTCTCATCGTGAGCACTGACCGATCGGCGACGCTCGGCGCTTCGGACTTCGCTCCCTGGACCATCCGGCGTCTGATCGCTTCCCACAAGGCGGCTTCACTCGTCATCGCAGCCCTGTGCGCCGTGACGGTGGCGACGTTTGTGCTGATCGCCGTCGGCCCGAAGGCCGGCGCGGTGACCGATAGCTCGACCTGCGCGCAGTGGAGCTCGGCAAACGTGAACCAGCAGGACACCTACGCGAGGCTCTACGTCAGGGAGCATGGGTCTGTTTCCCCACGCTGGGGGCCTGCGCCGGCGGGCGTCATCAACGCGATCAACGCCGGCTGCTACCAGGCGTTCGGCGAGGATGTCTCCGACACGGCGACCGTCGTGCAGGCGATATCGCGTCGCTTCTGAGGACGAGAAGCCGGCCCCCAATGGTTGGGGCGAGCCCGCACGCCGAGCGCAACGAGCACGGCCGGTCGCGCGATCCTCGACCCGTGTCGACCGGTAGGCCCTCGCCCTCGCATGCTCGGGCGAAGGGTGCGGGGGATGCGCGCTCGCCCTCGACGATCACCCTGCGCGTTTCCGCCTCTAGACGTCGGGCGTCATCGCGCGGGAGATGACCTGAAAATGACAGCTTGATGACATTGCCGTCATCTGCTCCGCTGCCGCCGCTGCACAAGGTATAAAACCCGCGCCGACGCGACGGAGCGAAAATGAGTGCGGCTGGAAAACGAATCACTGTAATCACGATCGCAGGAGTACTTGTATGCGTCGTGATCGGGCTGTACATCGGCCTGTACCTCGTCAACGTGCCCGGCTCGGTGGCAGCGGGGCAGACGCCGGCTGGGGCCCAGCTGTACCTGGGGACCGTGCCGGCCTCGGAGCTGAGCGATCCACACAACAGCTGGGTCTCGTATTACGCGGTCGACGCCAACTCCCAAAACTGGCAGCACAAGACGACGTACGTGCTCCCGGCCAACACGCTCGTGCACGTCACGATCTACAACTACGACGGGGCTTCGGGCCTGCGCAACCCGTGGTTCGGCCAGGCCATCGGAACGCTTGGCGGCACGATCACGCTCAACGGGAAGCCGACGCGGGCGATCAACGGCGATAACGCCTCGCACGTATTTTCGATCCCGCAGATCGGCTTGGCGGTGCCGCTGCTCGGGGTCGCGGACGACGCCAAGAACGCGTGCGACAACGCGCCGTGCAGTCTCTCGAACGCCCACACGACTACCTCGTTCACGTTCCGAACGCCCGGCAAGGGGCTGTATCGCTGGCAGTGCTTCGTGCCGTGCGCGGCTGGCTACATCGCTGGCTTCGGCGGCCCAATGCAGACCGTCGGCTACATGGACGGCTTCATTAAGGTCGTATGAGCGGGCCGGTGAGGCGCTGAAGATGGAAGAGACCCACCACTTCCGCAACGTCGTCGTTCTGTGGCTGCTCGCCACCGTGATCATGACGCCGATTGTGGTGTTCGTGCTCGGCCCTGGCCTTCCGCCCGGCAACGGAAGCGTCGAGGCGTCAGGGCAGGTCACCGACAACACGGTGTTGCTGGCCACCGCCACGCCCGTGGCGCTGGCGGTGCTCGTCTACCTGGGTTACGTGATCTGGGCGTTTCGCGAACGCACCCCGGACGTCGTGGTCGATGGGCCCGCGATTCGAGGCGACTCGAGCGTGCAGTTCTGGTGGCTGATCGTCACGACGGTACTCGTGCTGTTCCTCGCCGGTTACGGGACGGTCAGGCTGTGGGCCGATGGATCCGGCGGGGGCCAGGGTCCGAACCCGATCGCGACTCCGGCGGTGCCCGCGGGCGGAACACGGCTGGTGGTGCAGGTGGTCGCGCAGCAGTGGCAGTTCAACTACCGCTTTCCGGGTTATGGGGGAGTCGAGACCAACGCCCTCGAGCTGCCCGAGAACACGCTGGTGCAATTCAACGTGACCTCGCTCGACGTGATCCACTCGTTCTGGGCGTATGAGCTCGGCGTGAAGGCGGACGCGAACCCGGGCGTCAACAACGTCGCCTACGTGACGACAAAGGGACCGCTGGTCTTCAATGTGCGCTGCGCCGAGCTGTGCGGCGTATGGCACGGTTACATGTTCGACCAGGGCCAGGTCGTTCCGAAGGCGCAGTTCGCCGCATGGATCGCCCAGCAAAGGCTCAAGTTCGCGCCGGCCACTAGAGGTCTGCCCCCGTACTCGAAGACGTATTTCCCGCAACCCTTGAGGAGGGCCGGATGAGCGCAATTGCAGCTTCGGCCACCGCCCCCCCCCGCACCGGCTGGCGCAAGCTGATCGGCTTCAACATGCTGACCGGGATCCTGCTGGGGATCGTGGGGTGGTATGTCGGGCACTTCATTGGCGATCGCTTCACCGGCGCGAATCTCGCCTACTACGCGGATGCCGGCCAGAACGACATCGCAATCTTCCTCGGCTACTTCCTCGGCGTGGTCGGCTTCATCGTCGGCTTGGGCTTTGCCAACTACCCGCTCAAGCGGCTGCTCGGGCATCCCCCGTCGCTGGCCGAGCACGAGTCCGAGGAGGAGGGACTGTTCCGGTACTTCACCCTTAACACCGATCACAAGGTCGTCGCCAAGCAGTACATGGTCGGGATCGGGCTGTTCTTCTTCGTCGCCGGGCTCAACGCGATGCTGATCCGGACCGAGCTGCTTCAGCCCAACGTGCACGTGTTCGGCGCCAACCAGTACCTGACGCTGGTCGGCCTCCACGGGTCGATGATGATGGGGACGATGACCTCCGGGCTGCTGGGGCCGTTCGCCCAATGGCTGGTGCCGTTGATGATCGGCTCGCGGCGGATGGCGTTCCCGCGGATCGAGGCGTTCACGTTCTGGCTGCTGATGGCAGGCGAGGTGATCCTGATCACGACGATCTTCTTCGGCGGCTTTCAGACCGGCTGGACGGGTTACCAGCCTTTGGGGGCGCAGGGGACCGCCGGCTACGACGCCTACATCGGCTTCTTCGCGCTGGTCGGGCTGTCGATGTGCCTGTTCGGGTTCAACCTGGTCGTGACGATCACCACGATGCGCGGGCGGGGGATGACCTGGTCGCGGCTGCCGATCTTCGTGTGGGGGGCGTATGCGACCGCATGGCTGATGGTCCTGGCGGCGCCGATGCTGATCGCCGCGCTGCTGATGGGCGCCATGGACCGGACCGTGCAGACCGCGTTTTACATCCCCGGGCAGGGTGGCAGCGCGTACCTGTTCCAAAACCTGTTCTGGGTGTTCGGGCACCCGGAGGTGTACATCCTGGCCCTTCCCGGCATGGGGATCGTGCTCGAGCTGATCGTCGTCTTCGCGCGAAAACCGCTGTGGGGCTACCGGCTGGCGGTTGCGGGAATGCTCGGCATCACGTTCTTGAGCTGGTTCGTGTGGCAGCACCACCTGTTCGTGTCGGGCATCAACGCCGATCTGCGGCCGTTCTACATGCTCTCCACCGAGCTGATCTCGCTGCCGACAGGGTTCATCTTCCTGTGCGCGATGGGTACGCTCTGGCGGGGCCGAATACGGTTGACGGTACCGATGCTGTTCTGCCTGGCGTGGATGTTCAACTTCCTGTGGGGCGGGATCTCGGGCGTGTTTAACTCCGACGTCCCCAGCGACATCACCACGCACGGCAGCTTCTTCGTGATGGCACACTTCCACTACACGATCATGGGCGGCCTGATCTTTGCGTTCTTCGCGGCGATCTACTACTGGGTGCCGAAGATGTACGGCTTCAAGCTCAACGAGCGCTTGGCCAAGATCCACTTCTGGACGCTGTTCATTGCCTTCAACTCGACCTTCGCGCCCCTGTTCGCGCTCGGCTTCATGGGGATGCCGCGCCGGGTGGTGACGTACAACCCGGCATGGCAAGGGCTGAACGAGTGGGTGTCGATCTCGGCCTACGTGATCGGGCTCTCGATGCTGGTTTTCCTGGTCAACGTCGTGTGGTCGCTGGCGGTCAAGCGCGAGCCGGCCCCCGCCAATCCATGGGACTCCAAGAGCATCGAGTGGACGTTGCCCACGCCGGTGCCCGTGCACGACTTCGACCGGATGCCGGTATTCGACGCGGACCCGTACCCGTACGGCGTCGAGGCGGTCCCGGCCGAAGCGCCGGCATACGCGCCCGCCGGTGGGACGGCCTAAGCCATGGAAGCATCAGCTCCCACCGCCAGTCACATCGAGCCCGAGCCCCCGGAGTGGCAGCCCCGCGCGCTCTGGGTCTCGGGGCGGTTGTTGTGCGGCGTGATCTCGTTCTTCTTCGCCTCCTTCTTGTTCGCCTTCTTCTATCTGAAAGCGCTCGACCTCAACCACAACTGGAAGATCGGTCACGTGGTTCCCGACGGAGGCATCGGCATCGCGATCGCCTCCCTGTTTCTGTTCAGCGCCGTCATCTACCGGCTGGCGGCGAAACGTCCGTCCGGAGACGTGATGGCGGCCGGGATGCTCGCCGTTGCCATGGGGCTCGCCGCGGTTGTGCTGCAGTTCGTCGAGTACATAGTCCTCGACTTCGGCGCCTCCCAGGGCGGCTATGCCGCGGTGTTCTTCGGATGGACGGCGACGTACGCGATCGTGGCGCTGATGGGCCTCTACTGGATTGAGGTGCAGGTCGCGAGCCTGTGGCGGGTTCGTCGAGAGGGCAAGATGCGCGAGACCGAGGTGCCCACCAGTGAGGCCGCGTTGCTCACGGCCGGGGTCGAGTCCTCCTCGTTCTACTGGGCGTACTTCGTCACGATCGGCGTGCTCGCCTACATCCTTCTGTACCTCGTCGGCTGACCATGTCTTGGACGGCCTGGTCGCTGGACCCATCGATCGCATACGTCGCGATCGCGGCTTATCTGTACGTCCTCGGCAGCCGCGGCCGGGGTCGGCCGCGGCCTCTGCAGGCGGTCGCGTTCGCGGCGAGCATGCTGACGATTGTGATCGCGCTCGACTCACCGATCGACTATTACGCCGACCAACTGTTCTGGGCGCACATGCTGCAGCACATCCTGCTGCTCACCGTCGCCCCGCCGCTGCTACTGCTCGGAAGGCCGTGGCCGCGAATGTGGCGCGCGCTGCCGCTCGAGTTACGGACGAATATCGCGCGGACGATTGCTCGTTCGCGCTGGGTGACGCCGGTGCGGGCGCTCGCCCGTCCGCTCCCGGCGTGGATCCTGTTCAACGTCATGTTCGTCGGCTGGCACATCCCTGCTGCGTATGACGCCACCCTGACATCCGGAGCGATCCACGCGCTCGAGCACGCGATGTTCTTCTTTGTCGGGCTGCTGTTCTGGGCGCGCGTGATCGATCCCGGACCGCTGCGCCCGCGCCTGGTGTGGCCCGCGCGGATCGCCTATACGGCCGGCGCGATGGTTGTTGGGTGGCTGCTGGCGATCACGCTGGTCATGATGCCGCACCCGATCTACGGCTATTACGAGGCGCTCCAGACGCGGCCGGGCGGGATTAGCGCGCTGACCGATCAGCAGATCGCCGCCGGCGTGATGTGGGTCCCAGGGTCGCTCGCCTACACGATCACGTTCATCATCGGCTTCTATCGGTGGCTGGAGCCGGACCGCTCGCCTAGGCGGGCCCCGGCGGCGTTTACGACCTGAGGAGGAGACAGACTTGCCATTGGTCCCCATCGCAGCCTTCCTCACCGGCGCGCTGCTCACGATATTGCTACCGCTCGCCCTCCTGATCGCGCTCGTGGTGTGGTACTGGCAGGTCTCCGTGCGCGTGCCCGACACGGCCGGTGGGTCCGAACCGGGCACGGCGCCGGCGGCGGCCAGCCGGGCGCCGGGGACCCCGTCCGAGACCAGCCCGCCAGCGCGCGAGGTGTAATGAACGAGGGTGCAGGCACCTCGTGGCCGTCGCGGCCCGCGATGCTGCGCCCCGCCCGGATCGCCGGCGCTCTGCTCGTCGCCGTCGTCCTGGGGTTGGGCGTGGGATTCGGCGTGCACCGGCTCGCGTCGGGTGGGGCCCCGGCGGCGCCCGCGACCGTGTCCACACGCTTCGGCATGCACGGCGAGGCGGCCTGGGCCGAAGGGGCACGTCCCGCGGCGATGATCGACACCCTGCGGGACCAGACGGGGCAGCTGTTCTCGCTGGCCTCGCTTCGGGGCCGGTCGGTAGCGATCGTGTTCTTCGACTCACACTGCCGCCAGGAGTGCCCGCTCGAAGGGCGGGCACTGGCGGCGGCCGAGCAGTCGCTCCCGCCCGCGAAACGACCCGTGCTGGTGGCCGTCAGCGTCAACCCGCTCGATACGCCGGCCAGCGCGACGGGCGCCGCGAAAGCGTGGGGACTTGCCTCGGTGGCGCCGTGGCACTGGCTGATGGGCACGCACAAGCAGCTTGCGCGCGTGTGGGCCGCGTACCACATCGACGTCTCGCCGCACCCGACGGGCGGGGACATCGTCCACACGGAGGCGCTGTATCTGGTCGACCGGCGCGGCTACATGCGGTCGGGCTACCTCTATCCGTTCCTCGCCGGGGACGTGAGCAGCGACCTCCGTACGATCGCCAGGGACAGGGGAGCCTGAGGGTGGCGGTCGGCGACGTGGTGGAGGCTCTGCCGGCTCCGGTGGCGGTGCCGATCGGCGGCGCGAACGCAACCTGGCGCGACTACCTCACGCTGACCAAGCCGCGGATTATGTCGCTGCTGGTCCTGACCGCAGTGTGCGCGATGGTGGCCGCGGCCGGCGGCTCTCCCGCGCCAGTGCCGCTAGCGGCGTTGGTCATCGGGGGTGCGTTGGCGTGCGGCGGGGCGAGCTCGCTGAACCATGTGCTCGACCGCGACATCGACCGGCTGATGGGGCCACGCACCGCGTCGCGGCCGGTGGCCGCCGGCCGCGTCTCTCCTGCGCGCGCGACTGCGTTCGGCCTGGTGCTGTCGGCGCTCGCCTTTGCTGTACTGGCCACGTTTGCGAATCCGCTGGCCGCCACGCTATCGCTCAGCGGCGGGGCGTTCTACGTCGTCGTCTACACCTGCTGGCTCAAGCGCAACACGGCCCAGAACATCGTGATCGGTGGCGCCGCGGGCGCGATTCCACCGCTGGCCGGCTGGGCGGCGGCGCACGGCAGTCTCGGACTCGGGGCCGGCTTCCTGTTCCTGATCGTGCTGCTCTGGACGCCGCCACACTTCTGGGCGCTGGCGCTGTTGCTCGTTCGGCACTACGCCGCGGCGGAGGTGCCGATGATGCCGGTTGTGCGGGGGCCCAGTGCCACCGCCCGGCTGGTGTTCTGGTACTCGATCGTGCTCCTGGCAATCACGCTCGTGCCGGGAGCGATCGGCACTTTCGGGCTGGTGTACCTCGCGGGAGCTGCGATCTTGGGAGGAGTGCTGTGCATGCTTGCCTGGCGGCTCTGGCGTGACGGCTCGCCTGCGCGAGCCGCCCTGCTATTCCATTACTCGCTGCTCTACCTCGCGCTGCTGTTCGTCGCCGTCGCGATCGATGCGGCGGTGCGCTGAATCCGGCGTAAGTCGAGCTGACGGCCGAAGGGGCCGCCCGAGTCAGCGCGGCCCTCCCCGGGTGGATCTGGCCCTGTACGGATCACGACAGCGCGGTGGCCATGAGCACGAGCGCCGACGGCCGTGACAGGCCGGATTCAGCATGATCACCGTCATTGTCATGGTGTGCCACTGCCCTGAGATAGCAGTGGGACACCATGACAAAGCGAGCGGCCGTACAGCAGATGGGCATTGGTGGTGGGCGTGTTCTGTTGGCAGAGGGCGACGGCCGCGTCCGGCAGGTCGTTGCGTCGTACCTGCGGGGGGACGGATTCCAGATCCTGGAGGCGTCCAGCGGCCTCGAGGCCCTGCTCGTGCTGCGGCGCGGGACAGTCGACATCGCGCTGGTCGACCCGACGCTTCCTGAGATCGACGGCCTGGAGCTGGTGCGACGCGTACGGCGCGAGTCGACCGTACCGATCATCATGCTGACCGCCAGCCGGGACGAGGCGGCGCGCATCGCCGAGCTCGAGGCGGGCGCCGACGACTACGTGGTCAAGCCGCTCTCGATGCCCGAGGTGACCGCCCGTATGCGCGCCCAGCTGCGCCGTGCTCGGGGCTTCGAGACCGAGCAGACGGTCCTGCGCATCGGGGACCTCGAGCTCGACCTCGACGCGCGGCGTTGCTCCGCCGGCGGACGTGAGGTGGACCTCACCCGCCGGGAGTTCGAGCTGCTTGGCGCGCTCCTGCGCTATCCGGGCCGCATCCACACCCGCGAGCAGTTGCTGGAGCTCGTCTGGGGCACCGATGCCATCAACCCCAAGACCGTGGACGTCCACGTGGCAGCGCTGCGGCGCAAGCTCGGCTCCGCGATCACCATTGCGACCTTGCGCGGCCTGGGCTATCGGCTCGACCCGGCCGCGTCGTCGGCGTGGGCGAAACAGCGCGCCGACGGCGGCGCGGGCGACACCGCCTGAGCCGATTTAGATCGAGACGCTGGCGGCGAAGTCGACGCCCCTCCATCGGACCCTTCGGCTTTGCGCCTGCCCAAAGGCCACGTGACGATGTCGCATGCATGTCGAAGGTGGGAGCACCACACTCACGCGTACGTCCCGGCCGAGCCAGGCGATTCTCGGGCCGTCTGCGGTTCCTCGGCCCGCTACCATCTCGTGGGTTCGGACTAAAAGAAGAGAAACGAAGCACTCCGCCGACCGAAGGGCGGAGCAGAAGGGAATTGAATATGTCTGACGCCGTTACGCGCGTGTCCGTCGAGATCGAGGGCAAGGAGATCTCGTTCGAGACCGGCAAGCTGGCCAAGCAGGCCTCCGGCGCCGTAGTCGTCCGTTCGGGCGACACCATGGTCCTCTGTACCGCCACCGCGGGCAACCTCCGCGAGGTGGACTTTCTGCCGCTCACCGTCGATGTCGAGGAGCGGATGTACGCGGCCGGGAAGATCCCCGGCTCATTCTTCAAGCGCGAAGGCCGCGCGGGGGAGAAGGCGACGCTGTCGGCCCGTCTGATCGACCGGCCGATCCGCCCGTTGTTCCCCAAGGGCTGGCGCTACGAGACCCAGCTGGTGGCGATCCCGATTTCGGTCGACCACGTCAACCCGTACGACATCCTGGCCATGAACGGCGCCTCGGCGGCGCTGATGGTCTCCCACATCCCGTTTCCGGCGCCCGTCGGCGCGGTGCGGATCGGCAAGGTCGATGGCAACTTCGTGGTCAACCCGAGCGAGGAGGACCTCGTCGAGAACACCGACCTCGACCTGATCGTCGCCGGCACCGAGGAGGCGATTCTGATGGTCGAGGCCGGGGCGAACGAGATCCCCGAGGCCGAGATCCTCGACGCGCTCGACATCGCCCACGGCGAGATCAAGAAGATCTGCGCCGCCCAGCGCGAGCTGGCCGACAGGGCCGGCAAGCCCAAGATCGAGGTCGAGATCCCCGAGGTCAGTCCCGACCTCTACGAGCAGATCAAGGCCTCTCACGGCGCCGCGCTCGACGCCGCCACGCAGGTCGAGGACAAGCTCGAGCGCCAGGATGCGTGCAAGGCCGTCGAGGAGAAGGTTCTCACGCATTACGCCGGCGATCCCGAGGCGGCCACCTACCCCGAGTACCGGGCCAACGCCCAGCGTGCGTTCGACAAGATCGAGAAGACGCTGATCCGCGAGCGGATCGCCGTTCACAAGAAGCGGCCCGACGGGCGCACCGCGGACCAGATCCGGCCGATCTCGATCGAGGTCAGCGTGGCGCCGCGGACCCACGGCTCGGCGCTGTTCACCCGTGGCCAGACGCAGGCCCTCAGCGTGGTCGCGCTCGGCACGACGCGCGAGGAGATGCGGCTCGACACGCTCGGTCTCGAGACTGCCAAGCGCTACTTCCACCACTACAACTTCCCGCCCTTCTCGGTCGGGGAGGCCGGGTTCATGCGTGGACCCAAGCGCCGCGACATCGGCCACGGCGCGCTCGCCGAGCGCGCCCTCGTGCCGATGATCCCGAGCCAGGAGGAGTTCCCCTACACGATCCGTGTCGTGTCGGACATCCTCGAATCCAACGGTTCGTCCTCGATGGCCTCCGTGTGTGGCTCGACGCTGTCGCTGATGGACGCGGGCGTGCCGATCAAGCAGCCGGTTGCCGGTATCGCCATGGGCCTGATCAAGGAGGGTGACGACTACATCATCCTCACCGATATCGCCGGCGTCGAGGACCACCTCGGCGACATGGACTTCAAGGTCGCCGGCACCGAGCGCGGGATCACCGCGCTGCAGATGGACATCAAGATCACCGGCGTGACGTTCGAGATCCTGCGCGACGCGCTGACCCAGGCCAAGGGCGCCCGTCAGTTCATCCTCGGTGAGATGGCGAGCGTCATCGATGCGCCGCGGGCCGAGCTGTCCAAGCACGCGCCGCGGATCTCCACCGTCCAGATCGATCCGGAAAAGATCGGCCTGCTGATCGGCAAGGGCGGCGAGACGATTCGCTCCCTGCAGGAGGAGTTCGACGCCCAGATCGACGTCAACGACGAGGGCCAGGTGCTCGTCTATGCGGCCGACGGCGAGCGCGGCGATGCGCTGGTCGATCGCATCCGGGCGATGACCAAGGAGGTCGAGGTCGGCGACGAGTTCACCGGCAAGGTGGTCAAGACGACGGCGTTCGGTGCCTTCATCGAACTGTCGAAGGGCACCGACGGGCTGCTCCACATCTCCAACATCGCCCCCGGGCGGCGCATCGCCACCGTCGAGGAGGTCCTCAACAAGGGCGACGACGTGGAGGTGCGCGTGGTCGAGGTCGACCGCGAGCGCGGCCGGATCGGACTGCGCCTGGCCGACGACCCCGAGGTGGCCGGCAAGAGCGTCGAGGAGCTGGCTGGCGTCGGCAGCGGCGATGGCGGCCCGCGCCGCGAGCGCAGCGATCGCGACGGCCGTGATCGCGGCCGGCGAGACCGCGGGCGCGACCGGGACCGTGACCGGGATCGCGGCGGTGATCGCGTGCGCGATCGCGACCCCGAGCGGCCTCGCTCGTAGCGCCCGCCACTCGTGGACCAGGAACACCGACTGACGACACTCGAATCTGGCGTCCGGATCGTGACGGAGGCGATGCCCTCCGTCCGGTCCGTTTCGCTGGGATTCTGGATCGGCACCGGCTCGCGCAGCGAGAGCGACTCCGAGGCCGGGCTCTCGCACCTGCTCGAGCACCTGCTGTTCAAAGGCTCCTCGAAGTACGGCTCGCTCGAGATCGATCAGATCTTCGACGCCATGGGCGCCGAGCTGAACGCCGGCACGGGTAAGGAGACCACCTCGGTGTACGCCAGGGTCATCGACCAACACCTCCCCGAGGCGTTCGACGTGATGGCCGACATGGTGTTCCGCCCGGCGCTGAACGACATCGAATCCGAACGCGCGGTGATTCTCGAAGAGATCGCCATGTACGAGGACGACCCGCAGGAGAAGGTGTTCGACGTGCTCGGCGAGGCCGTGTTCGGCGATCACCCGCTGGGCCGCGCGATCATCGGTCGCGCCGCGGTGATCGCCGACACCCCGGCGGAGGAGATCGCCCGCTTCCACGCCTCCCGCTATGCCCCACGGAACATCGTGATCGCGGCCGCCGGGTCGATCGATCACGACCAGCTGGTCGCGCTCGCCGCCGAGCGCGTATCGGGCGAGGCGGCAGACACGCGCCGCCGGCCGCTCGATACGCCCGCGGCGGCCGAGTCGCGCCGCCGGTTCGAGAGCAAGGACACCGAGCAGTACCACGTATGCATCGGCGGCCCGGGTGTCTCGCGTCACGACGACCGCCGTTTCGCCCTGCGCGTGCTGGACACGATCTTCGGCGGCACGTCCTCATCGCGGCTGTTCCAGGAAGTGCGCGAGCGCCGGGGGCTCGCCTACGCCGTGTACTCGTTCACCAGCGCCTACCAGGACACCGGTCAAGTCGGTCTCTACGTGGGCACCCGACCCGACAACCTGGCGCAGGCGCTGGCCATCGTCGGACATGAGCTCGCGCGGATGCAGGAGGACCCAGCGAGCGCGGAGGAGCTACCCGGGCCAAGGAGAACCTCAAGGGGCGTGTGGTGCTGGCGCTCGAGTCGACCGCCGCGCGGATGAACCGGCTCGGCTCGGAGATCCTCGCCGAGACGCCGCTGCTCTCGCTCGATGAGGTCGTGCGACGGATCGACGCGGTGACCCAGGATGACCTCGCCGCCCTGGCCCACGAGCTGTGGGCGCCCGAACGCCTGTCGAGCGCCGGGATCGGCCCGGACGACGCGCACTTCGAGGAGGCTCTGGCTCCGATCGGCGCGGCGGGCGTCACGTGATCCGCGTCGTAGTGGCCGGCGCTGCCGGGCGGATGGGGGAGACCGTGTGCCGCGCCGTCGACGGCGCCCGGGACATGACGCTGACCGGCCGCGCCGATCCGGCCTTCGGCACGGCCGTCGCCGATGTGCTGGGAGACGCCGACGTTCTCGTCGACTTCACCGTGCCGGGCACCGTGGTGGCCAACGCGCGCGAGGCCGTCTCGGCGGGCGTGCACGTCGTGATCGGCACGACGGGTTTCGACATCTCCGAGCTCGAGAGGCTGAGCGGCGCCAACATCTTCATTGCCCCCAACTTCGCCATCGGCGCCGTGCTCATGATGCAGTTCTCAGCGCAGGCGGCCAAGCACATGGCCAAGGCCGAGATCATCGAGCTGCACCACGACGGCAAGGTCGATGCACCGAGTGGCACCGCGGCGCGGACCGCCGCGCTCATGGCCCCGGGTCTGGCCGGTACGCCACCACCGATCCACTCGGTGCGCCTACCCGGCTTGGTCGCCCATCAGGAAGTGATCCTGGGCGACGTCGGGCAGACGCTGACCATCCGCCACGACTCGGTCGACCGCGAGTCGTTCATGCCCGGGGTGCTGCTGGCCATCCGGCACGTCGGCACGCTCACCGAGTCGCCCAC
>CAWCNP010000002.1:0-386463 GCA_963796885.1 uncultured Solirubrobacterales bacterium | reverse complement strand
GACCAAGGTCACCGCGAACAAGGTGTCGGACAACGCCCGCTCCGCGATCCAGAACAAGAGCTCGATCGCCTATATCGGCGAGATCCCGCCCGGCCTCTCGGCCGACTCGCTCGGCATCACCAACTCCCAGGACATGCTCCAAGTCACGCCGACCGACACCGCGCTCGAACTCACCCAGCCGACGACGGCCGTAACGGGCTCGCCCGACAAGTACTACGAGTCGTTGAAGACCAACGGGCGGACCTTCGCGCGCGTGGTGCCGACGACGGCGCTCGAGGCCCAGGCCCAGGTTCGGGAGATGCAGTCGCTCGGCGTCAAGACCGTGTACGTCGCCAGTGACGGCAGCGCGTACGGGTCGGCAGTGGCGCAGTCGGTGAAAAACAAGGCCGCCGCCAACGGGATCGCGGTCGCCAAGACCGCGAGCGGGGCCGACGGCATGTTCTACGGCGCCGACTCGGACGCGGCGGCGGTGAAGGCGTTCAACGCGGTGGCGAGCTCGAGCCCCTCGCTCAAGCTGTTCGCGCCGTCGGCGGTCGACGACGCCACGTTCGCCGCCGGGCTCTCGTCGGCACGCAACGTCTACGTGTCCTCGCCCGGGTTCCTGCCCAAGGATCTGAACGTCGAAGGCAAGGGCTTCGTGACAGCGTTCAACGCCGCCTACCACCACGTGCCGGCACTCGAGGCAATCTTTGGCTACGAGGCGATGAAAGCTGTGCTCTACGCGATGACCAAGGCCGGCTCGTCCGCCAACAACCGGGGCAAGGTTGTGGATGCGTTCTTCGGGATCCAGAACCGAAGCTCGGCGCTGGGCACCTACTCGATCAACTCCAACGGGGACACCAACATCGGCCCGTTCGTCTTCAGCCGCCTGCGGGCGGGGAAGCTTGTGCCGTTCAAGCCCCTGCAAGTGCAGGGGTGACGCGCGCCGCCGCCGCGGTCCTGCTGGCCCTCGCCGGCGCCACCGTTCTGTCGGGTTGCGGCAGCCACGACAGCACCCAGAAGGAGATCGTCGGCGGCAGGCTCACGATCTACGCTGGCGTCCCCCTGGACGGGCCCTCGTCGGCCAGTGGCAAGGCGGTGATCCACGGCGCGACCCTGGCCCTCTCGGACGTGCACGGCCGCATCGGGCGCTACCACATCGTGTTCAGGCCGTTGAACGACGCAACGGCGGCACGAGGTGAATGGGATCCCGGCCAGACCACGGTCAACCTCCGGTTGGTCAGTCGCGACGTCACCACAATCGGCTATGTCGGCGACCTCAATTCGGGAGCCAGCGCCGTCTCGATCCCGGTGCTCAACCGGCTCGACATCCCGCAGATCAGCCCCTACAGCAGTGCGGTGGGGCTGACCTCGGCCGGTCCGGGAGCGTCGCCGGGAGAGCCGCAGAAGTACTACCCGACCGGCATCAGGACGTTTGCCAGGGTGATCCCGAACGACCTCATCCAGGCCGAGGTTCAGGTCACCCTCCAGCGCAGCTCCGGGTGTCGAAACAGTTATGTCATCGACGACGGGGAGTTCGACGGCGAGGAGATGGCCACCAGCTTTGAGCTGGCGGCGCGCGCGGCCCGTCTGCCGGTCCTCGGCGTCCAGGCGTTCCCGCCGAACGCGCCTGATTACCGACCGTTCGCCGCCAGTGTGGCCAGCGCCAAACCCGAATGCCTGCTGATCAGCGCGATCACCGGTTCCGGGGCGGTCGCCGTGACCCGCGCCCTCTCCGCCGCGCTCCCGACGGCGACGATCTTCGCCACCAAGGGCCTGGCCGAAAGCACCTTCACCAACCCCAGCAAGGGCGGGATTCCCACCAGCCTCGACTCTCGGCTGCTGTTCACGGCGCCTGCCGACGGACCGGGTCATGCGCCCGCGGCGGCGCGCGTCTTCTACGCGCGCTACCGCCAGCGTTACGGCCCCCCCGAGCTGTCCGCGATCTACGGCTATGAGGCGATGAGCCTGATGCTGAGCGCGATCGCCACCGCCACGCACGACGGCAAGCGCGATGCCCGGCGCTCGGCGGTGCTGGCGGCGATCTTCGGCACACGCGATCGCCACAGCGTTCTCGGCACGTACAGCATCGAGCGAGACGGCAATACGACGATCCACCAGTATGGGGTGTACACCGTGCGCAACGGGGCACTGCGCTTTTGGAAGACGCTTAATGGTTGAGCTGCGTTTAGGCTCCGTCCGCGGGCGATTGACTTTGCGTTAGGGCAGCCTGGCGGCGTCTTGCTGAGGTCCGACCCCGGCATTAGTCTGCCGGAACCGGGCCACCGAGAGCCCGGCAGCGACACGTAGAGGAGGAGCATGCGTTATCTCGGCAAAGCCGTGGCAGGATGCCTAGTTGTGGGCACCGTCTTGGTTCTCGCCGCCTGCGGTAGCAGCAGCAGCAGTTCGAGCAGCAGCAGTAGCAGCGGGAGCAGCGGTAGCAGCGGCTCCAACACGATCGACATCTACTCGAGCCTGCCCATGCAGGGCGCGTCGAGTGCGCAGACCGTTCCGCTGGTGAACGGCATCAAGTTGGCGTTGGCCCAGGCCCACAACAAGGCCGGTAACTTCACCGTCAACTATCAGGTCCTGGACGACTCGACGGCGCAGGCCGGTCAGTGGGATCCCTCCCAGACCGCGGCCAACGCCCGGAAGGCGGCCGAGGATCCGAAGGCCGTCTACTACATCGGCGAGTTCAACTCGGGAGCCAGCGAGGTCTCGATCCCGATCCTCAACCGCGCCGGCATCCCCCAGATGAGCCCGGCCAACACGTATGTCGGACTGACCACCAACGAGCCGGGCAGCGCCCCCGGCGAGCCCCAGAAGTACTACCCGACGGGTAAGCGGACCTACCTGCGGATCGTCCCGCGCGACACCATCCAGGCTGGCGCAGGACTGATCACGATGAAGCACGACGGCTGCACCAAGGTCGCCGTGGCCAACGACAAGCAGGCCTACGGCGCAGGTCTCGCCTCTCTGCTCGAGCTGCAGAAGGGCAAGTACGGCGTGGACATCGTCAGCAACACGGGCATCGACACGACCGCCCCGAACTTCCGCACCTACGCGCAGACGATCAAGTCGCAGGGCGCGGACTGCTTCTACTTCGCGGGCATCGTGTCCAACGGCGCCGTCCAGATCACCAAGGACGTCGCCGCGGCGATTCCACACATCAAGATCTATGGCCCGGATGGCGTTTGCACCGGTGCGTACACGAATCCCAAGATGCACGGGATTCCGGCCAGCCTAGCCCCACAGGTGCAGTGCACGGTGGCGACCCAGAACCTGACCTCCTATCCTGGGGGTCGCAGCTTCCTGGCTGCCTACAAGGCCAAGTACAACGTGGCCAGCCCGGACCCATATGCGATCTATGGCTATGAGGCGATGCAGCTTGGCCTCCAGACAATCGCCAAGCTGGGCGCCAAGGGCAACGACCGCAGCCAGGTCCTGGCGGCGCTGTTCGCCACCAAGGCTCGGCATTCGGTGATCGGGACCTACGGGTTCGACTCCAACGGCGACACGACCCTGAAGGCCTACGGCCTGTACAAGGTCGGCCCGGACGGCAACCCGCTGTTCGAGAGGTCGGTGACTCCGTAGTTCGTGGCGGTTCCCGGAGTGGGGCAGTAGGGTAGACCCCACTCCGGGCCCGCACTGTCCGGTGTCCGGAACGGACTCCCCAAAAATCGCGGGTTTCTCACGAACGAACGCTAAAGGTGGAAGCCAACACAATCGCGCCAGCACTCCCGCGAGCGGCCACTGGGCCGCTGACCAAGGTGCGGCGCTGGTTTGGGAAGTGGGGGCTTCCGGCGGCGCTGCTGGTGCTGCCGGTCGTGTACGTCATCCATGATCTGACCTCGGGCTATCCCGGGTTCGTGGGCGGCAAGGCGGTCACCCATCATGACCTCACCTATCTGGGCACCAACCTTGTCCAGGGGGTCTCAAACGGCGCCATCTGGGCGCTGATCGCGATCGGCTACACGCTGGTCTACGGAATCGTCGAGCTGATCAACTTCGCCCACGGCGACGTGTTCATGATCGGCTCGTTCACCGCCGCGGGCTTCTGGGCCACCATCGGTCTGGGGCTGACCACCGGGCCGCTGGGGCTCATCGCCGGGCTGCTGCTCACGCTGGTCGTGTCAATGCTGGTCTGCGGCTCATTGAATGTGCTGATCGAGCGGGTGGCCTACCGGCCGCTGCGCAACGCCCCGAAGCTCGCACCCCTGATCACCGCGGTCGGTTTCTCATTCATCCTCCAGAACGTCGGTCTGCTCTGGCTCGGGGGCTCACCGGCCGGCGTCGACGATCTGATCAACGAGAACAAGCCCGTCTTTCACATCTTCGGCGTGATCATCCGCCGGGCCGACGTGCTGGCCGTGGCGGTGACGATCCCGCTGGTCATCGGCCTCGGGTGGTTCATCTCGCGCACCCGCATGGGTAAGGCGATGCGCGCCACGGCGCAGGACCCCGAGGCGGCCCGCCTGATGGGTATCAACGTCAACACGACGATCTCGATGACGTTCCTGATCGGCGGGGCGCTGGCCGGCGCCGCCGGGCTGATCTACGCACTGTATGAGACCACGATCTGGTATTTCCAGGGCTTCGAGGCCGGGCTGATTGCCTTCACCGCCGCCGTCATGGGCGGGATCGGCAACGTCCGCGGCGCCGTGCTCGGCGGCGTCATCATCGGCATCATCCAGCAGCTCTCCGACGCCCGCTTCGGCCCGCAATGGACCCCGGTCGTGGTGTTCGGCTACCTGATCCTGGTCATGACCCTGCGGCCGCGCGGGCTGCTGGGCGAAGAAACGCGCGAGGCGGGCTGATGGAAGAACTAATCGCCCAGTTCAAGGAGTGGGGCGTTGCTTGGCGCGCCTTCAAGGCCAAGGTCGGAGGCCGCCTGCCGCCGTGGACCACCCGCGCACTCGCCGGGGCGCTGATCGTGCTCGGCATCTTGTTCCCATTCTTCTTCACCTCGGGCAGCGGTTTTCTCGGCGCCACGGTGACCGCCCTGGCCTACGCGGTAATGGCCCTGGGGCTCAACGTCGTGGTCGGTTTCGCCGGGCTGCTCGACCTTGGGTATGTGGCCTTCTATGCGCTGGGTGCCTACACCGCGGCCTGGTTCGGCTCGGAGTTCTTCTTCAACGAGCACATCAACGTGCTCGCCGCCCCCGATGTCGCCCATCTCATCGGGATCCACGTCAACTTCATCTTCGTGTTGCTGATCGCGATCGCCATCACGGCCGGTTTCGGCGTGATCATCGGGCTCCCGACGCTCCGTCTGCGCGGCGACTACATCGCCATCGTGACCCTGGCCTTCGGCGAGATCATCGACCGGGTGGCGATCAACGGCCAGAGCGTCCACCTCGGCGGCGGGCAGACGTTGACCGGCGGCAGCGTGGGCATCAGCTCGATCGACCCGATCTACTTCCCCGGCATCGGCAGTTTCGACCCGCTCCATCTGCGCCCGTGGTACTGGGTCATCTTTGGCCTGCTGTTACTGGTTCTGTTCGTCAACGTGCGCCTGCGTGACTCTCGCCTCGGTCGGGCCTGGGTTGCCTTGCGCGAGGACGAGGTGGCCGCCGTCTCGATGGGCATCCCGCTGGTGCGCACGAAGCTGATGGCGTACGCGATCGGCGCCGCGTTCGGCGGCATGTCGGGCGCCTTCCTGGCCACTTTCGTCCCGGACGTCAGCTCCGACCAGTTCCGCTTCTCGTTCTCGATCTTCGTCCTCTCGATGGTCATCGTCGGCGGGCTCGGGTCGATCTGGGGGGTGCTGCTGGGAGCGCTGCTGCTCTCCTACATCAACCAGTATCTGATCCCCGACGTGCTCAACAGCCTGCCGGGTGACCTCGGGTTGAGCTTCAGCCTGACCGACATCGGGCTGGGGGTCTACGGGTTCCTGCTCGTCCTGGTGATGATCCTGCGTCCGCAGGGCCTGTTACCCGAGCGAAGGCGAAGACTCGAGTTTGCCGAGCACATCGGCGTGGGCGAGACCGAGCTGGAGGCACCGCAAGCATGAGCGTCGGGGCCCAGGCCACCCCCGAGCCGTCGACGAGCCCCGACGGAGGCGCTACGCCGCTGCTCCAAGCCGCCAACGTGACCAAGGAGTTCGGTGGACTCGTGGCGGTCAACGATGTGTCGTTCGACATCACGCGCCACTCGATCGTCTCGATCATCGGGCCCAACGGAGCGGGGAAGACGACCTTCTTCAACATGCTCACCGGGCTATACAAGGCGACCAGCGGCCGGATCGCCTTCGATGGGCGCGACATCACGCGCATGCGGCCCGACCGCATCACCGGCCTGGGCGTATCGAGGACGTTCCAGAACATCCGCCTGTTCGGGGCGATGAGCGCGATAGAGAACGTGATGATCGGCCATCACGCCCGCATGCGAGCCGGGCTGTTCGGCTCGATCTTGCGCATCCCCGGCGTCCGCCGCGAGGAGCAGGCCACCCGCAATCGCGCACGGGAGCTGCTCGCCTACGTCGGGCTGCAACCGAACGCGATGGGACGCCTGTCGACCGAGCTGTCCTACGGGGATCAACGGCGAGTCGAGATCGCCCGGGCGCTGGCCTCCGAGCCGAAGCTGCTGTTGCTCGACGAGCCCACCGCCGGCATGAATCCGCAGGAGTCGGCGGCCCTCACCGACTTCATGCGCAAGCTCCGCGACGAGCTCGAGCTCACGATCCTTCTGATCGAGCACGACATGAAGGTCGTCATGGACGTCTCCGAGCGCGTCACCGTGCTCGACCATGGCCTGAAGATCGCCGAGGGCCCGGCACCCGAGGTGCGGGCGAACCCGCGGGTGATCGAGGCCTACCTGGGAAAGCAGAACTGATGGCCCTCCTCGAGGTCGAAGACATCCACGCCCACTACGGCTCGATCGAGGCGCTGAAGGGCGTGTCGCTGCGCGTCGAGGAGGGCGAGGTCGTCACCCTCATCGGTTCAAACGGCGCCGGCAAGTCGACGACGCTGCGTTCGATTTCGGGCCTGACGCCGGCCAGCTCAGGATCGGTCGTCTTCGCCAACGAGGACATCACTCGTGTCGCCGCGCACGAGATCGTCGAGCGCGGTATCGCGCTGGCGCCCGAGGGCCGTCACTGCTTCTCGCGCATGACCGTGCGCGAGAACCTCGACCTCGGGGCCTACTACCGCCGCGGATCGGACATCCAGGATGACCGCGAGCGCGTCTACGAGCTGTTCCCGCGCCTGAAGGAGCGCGAGCGTCAGAAGGCGGGGACGATGTCCGGCGGCGAGCAGCAGATGCTGGCCATCGGCCGCGCGCTGATGGCCCGCCCCAAGCTGCTGATGCTCGACGAACCCTCGATGGGCATCGCCCCGATCCTCGTCCAGCGGATCTACGAGACGATCGGCGAGATCAACCGCTCGGGCGTGGCGATCCTGCTCGTCGAGCAGAACGCCAACTACGCCCTCGAGATCTCCAAGCGCGGCTACGTCCTGGAGACCGGCCAGGTGGCGATCGCCAACAGCTCCGATCAGCTCCGGGACGATCCCGAAGTCCAACGCGCCTACCTGGGGGCCTGATGGCTGTCTTTGCCCTGATTGGCGCGAAGGGCCTGTATCTGCTGTTCGTCTGGCTGATCTCCGCCGTGGCCGGCAGCTGGCTGTCCCAGCGCAAGGGATACGGCGAACGCGTCGGGCTGACGTTTGGCCTGCTCCTGAGCGTGATCGGTCTCATCATCGTCCTGCTGCTCCCCGGCCGTCCGGGCTCGGCGTGGAAGGTCGACGGGTGGATTCCCAAACGGCGGCGGTCGCGGTCGTCCTCTGGGTGAGCCGTCGGGTCACGTCCGCCACGGCGGCGTAGGGCGTGTCGTCGAGTTGGTCGGCGCTGAAGCGGTTGACGTCAATGCCATGCGCGCGCAGCGTGGCGTCCTTGCGGTGGTCGCGCTCGAAGGCCGACTTGGTCGAGTGCCAGCGATAGCCGTCGATCTCGACCACCACCCCCTGGTCGGGCCAGTAGAAGTCGACCTCGAAGCCGTGGACCCGGACGTTGAGGAGAGGAGTCGGTAGCCGCGCTTCACGGATCAGGCGCAGGAAGGTTTCCTCGGGGTGCGACCGCGTTCGGGTCGAGGTGGTCCTGTCGACGGCCAGCGCTTTCAGGATTGCCGCGCCCCGCCGGCCCTGGCTGCGTTCGAGCACCTCGGTGAGCTGGGACTTGGTCATGATGTGCGTGGCCAGGGCCTCGTCGAGGGCACGCTCCAGCTCACGGCGGCTCAGGTCCGGGGCGATGTCGAGGAGGGTGCGCGCCGGCGAGGTCACGGGCAGGCCGTGGCGGAGGCGGATCTCGCGCCGGTGCATCGAGCGGGAGGAGTGCGCCCGGATGCCGCGGCGGTTCTTGACGCCTCCACGACGAAGCGTGACCTCGATCGGCGCGCTTTCGGGCGGATCGGGGCGAATTCCCCACAGCGCGGCAGCTGACGAGTGGCTGAGGACCGCTGTCTCGTTGCAGGCGAGCAGGGCCGCGGTCTCCCTCCCCAGCGGTACCGGCGCGAGGTGGCCGACGGCATACACGCCGGCGTGAAGCCGATGGACATAAGCCTGGCGCAGCATGGAATCGATCGTCGACTTGGTAAGGCCCGCCGCGAGCAGCTGCCGGCGGGCTGCCCTTCCTCGCTGCCGTTCTGCGATCGCTGCGGTCCTCTCCTGTCGCGTGCCGCGAACCAGGAAAAGGTTGCTCACCCCAAGCAGTTTTACGGCTTGTCCGCGATCGCGCCGCTCGGGCCGGGAAAAGGTCGCGCGCGCCGATTCCGGGGCTGATGTGTCGGATGTTTTCCCGGGCGGATGCTCCACGCCCCCCAGCGTGCACGACCTTGCGCTCGGCCGGCCCGATCCCCACCGAATTGGCACGAACATTCGACAGAGACGTGCGACGGCGCCACCGAGGCGCCACAGACCTACCGCCTGGGGAGGATTCGAAACTCCTCGGTCGAGGCGAACCCGACCTCAGCGCCGGCCTCGGCGGTCCCACTCTCGCGAGCCTCTTCCGCCACCGCGGCGGCCACCGCCCCGACGACCTCGCGGTTGAACACCGACGGGATGATGTAGTCGTCGCGGAGCTCGTCGACGGAGACGATGTCGGCGATCGCGCGGGCGGCGGCTGTCTTCATCTCCTCGGTGATCTGGGTCGCGCGCACGTCGAGGGCGCCGCGGAAGATGCCGGGGAAGCAGAGCACGTTGTTGATCTGGTTGGGGTAGTCCGAGCGGCCGGTGGCGATGATCCGCGCGTACCCGGCCGCCTCCTCGGGGGCGATCTCGGGGTCGGGGTTGGCCATGGCGAACACGATTGGGTCGGGGTTCATGCGCCGCAGATCGGCGCCCGTGAGCAGGCGCGCTCCAGACAGCCCGATGAACAGGTCGGCACCGTCGAGAACCTCGACCACGCTGCCCGAACGGCGCTCCTGGTTGGTGACCTCGGCCAGCGCCCGCTTGGCCGCGGGCATGGTCCCGTCCACGTAGTCGGGACGCGAGACGTGCACTGCGCCCCGTGAGTCGCAGCCGATGATGTGTCGCGCGCCCGCGGCGAGGAGGATCCGCGCCACGGCGATGCCGGCGGCGCCCAGGCCGGAGATCACGACCTGGATGTCCTCGATCCGCCGCTCCACCAGGGTCAGCGCGTTATGCAGCGCGGCCAGGACCACGACCGCCGTTCCATGCTGGTCGTCGTGGAACACGGGGATGTCCAGCGAAGCCTTGAGCTTGTCCTCGATCTCGAAGCAGCGGGGCGCGGAGATGTCCTCGAGGTTGATGCCGCCGAAGCCGGGGGCGATCGCGCGCACGATGGCCACGATTTCGTCCGGGTCGTGCGTGTCGAGGCAGATCGGGAAGGCGTCGACGCCGGCGAACTCCTTGAACAGCATCGCCTTGCCCTCCATGACCGGCATGGCGGCCCGCGGTCCGATGTCGCCGAGGCCCAGCACCGCCGTCCCGTCCGTGACGACGGCCACCGTGTTGCGCTTGATCGTGTACTGGAAGGCCTTGTCGGGGTCGCTGTGAATGGCGCTGCAGACGCGGGCGACGCCAGGTGTGTAGGCCATCGAGAGATCGTCGCGCGTCTTCACCGGACTCTTGTTCTGCATCTCGATCTTGCCCCCCACGTGGAGCTGGAACGTCCGGTCCGTGGTGTCGAGCACGCGGGCGCCGGCCACCGCGTTGACTGCGTCGGTCAGCCGGGGCCAGTCGGCCGAGTCAGACGTCTCGACCGTGATATCGCGGATCGTGTGCCGACCCTCGACCTGCACCAGGTCGACGGCGCCGATCGTCCCCCCGGCGTCGCCGATTGCACTGGCGACCTTTCCCAGCATGCCCGGCCGATGATCGATCTCGACTCGGAGCGTGAGGCTGTATTGGGCGCTGGGAACCGTGGGCATGGCGGGCTGAGCGGGATCTTATGGATCGACCGGCCCCGGCGGCTCGACGACCAGGCAAAACCGCCCGGCCGCGAGCTAGGCTCACACTAGGTGACCGAGGAGCTCTTTCTGATCGACGGCAACAGCCTGGCCTACCGGGCGTTCTTCGCCTTGCCCGAGTCGATCGCGACGTCCACCGGGGTGCCGACCAATGCGATCTTCGGCTTCGCCTCGATGCTGGTGAAGATCCTCACCGACTACGGGCCGAAGGCCACGGTCGTGGTGTGGGATGCGGGCGACACCGGGCGCAAGGAGATCTACGCCGAGTACAAGGCGCAGCGCTCGAGCCGACCCGACCTGCTGAAGGAACAGTGGCCGGCGCTGGCGCCGCTCGTCGAGGCGTTCGGCTACCGCAACCTGTCGGTCAAGGGTTACGAGGCCGATGACGTGATCGCCTCGATCGTCGAGACCGCCCGCCATCACGAACCGCCGATCCCGGTGATGGTGGTGACCGGCGACCGCGACGCCTACCAGCTCGTCGACAACGGCACGGTGCGAATCATGACCACCAGCCGCGGAATCACCGACACCCGCGTGTATGACCGCGAGGGAGTCGTCGATCGCTACGGGATCCCGCCCGAGCTGGTCCCGGACTTCATCGGCCTCAAGGGCGACACGAGCGACAACATCCCCGGCGTCCCGGGCATCGGCGACAAGACGGCGGCCGAGTTGCTGCAGCGCTTCGGCTCCCTGGAGAACGTGCTGGCCAGCATCGACGACATCAGCGGGGCCAAGCGCAAACAGAATCTGACCGAGCATGCTGACGCGGCGCGCGTCTCCAAGCAGTTGGCCACGGCCAAGCGCGACGTGCCGCTCGAGATGGATTTGGGCGAGTTCGTCTCCGCTGCGCCCGACCGCTCACAGCTGCGCGACACGTTCCGCCGCTACGAGTTGCGCGAGCCGTTGCGGCGCCTCGAGGAGGCACTCGGATCCGCCGATGCGGCCGCTCCCGCACCAGTTGCTGAGACGTCGGTCGGGGCGCGGCTCAGGGAGGCGAGGATCGAAGACGTCAGGCGGCTAACCAATGCCGAGGTGGCGGTGGCCGTGCGAGCGCCGGAGGCCCCGGAGGGCGCGCTGTTTGCCGCTGAGTCCGAGTGGCACTTCGGCGTTTATCACGGCGGCGCCAGCGTGCTGGCGGGTGTCTGCAGCCGGCCCGAGGAGCTGGTCGCCGCCCTCGGGCAGCGCCCCGTCACCGCCCACGACGCCAAGGCGCTCGGCGACGTGCCACCGACCCTGGCTCACGACACCGAGGTGGCGGCCTACCTCCTCGAGCCGGCCCGCCGCGGCTATCCGTTCCGCGAGCTGTGCGAGGAGCGCGGGCTGGCCTCATCGCTGGACGACCCCACCGCCGCCGACGCCACCCTGGTCCACGCGCTGACGGCGTGGCAGCGGGAGGAGATCCGCGGCCGAGGCCTCACCGACCTGCTCGACCAGGTCGAGTTGCCGCTCGTCACCGTGCTGCGCAAAATGGAGAAGGCTGGACTCAAGCTCGACACCAGTCGGCTGGCCGAGATCTCCACCCGGGTCAAGGCGGAGGCCGACGCCCTCGAACGCGAGATCTTTGAGCTCGCCGGCGAGGAGTTCACGATCGGCTCTCCCAAGCAGCTCGAGGAGATCCTGTTCGGCAAGCTTGGCCTCAGCCGCAAGCGCCGAGGCAAGACCGGTTACTCGACCGACGCCCGGGTGCTGCAGGCGATCCGCCATGAGCACCCGATCATCGAAAAGATCGAGCGCTTCCGGGAGCTGACCAAGCTCGCCCAGACGTATCTCGACGCGCTCCCCGAGTACATCGGCGAGGACGGCCGACTGCACACGACGTTCAGCCAGACGACGGCCACCACGGGCCGGCTGTCGTCCAACAATCCGAACCTGCAGAACGTCCCGATCCGCACCGAGCTCGGGCGCGAGATCAGGGCGTGCTTCGTGGCCGAACCAGGCAACGTCCTCGTATCGGCCGACTACTCGCAGGTCGAGCTGAGGCTGCTGGCCCACATCGCCGGCGAGGATGTGCTCAAGGAGATCTTTCGCCGCGGCGAGGATGTCCACACCGCCACGGCCTGTCGCGTGTTTAACGTGGCGCCGGATCAGATCGACCCGGGGATGCGATCGAAATCGAAGATGATCAACTACGGAATCGTCTACGGGCTGTCGGCCTACGGAATGGCCGACCGTCTCGACATCCCCCAGGCCGAGGCCGACGAGTTCATTCAGCGCTACCTGGCCGGCTTCCCCGCCGTCGGTCGCTGGATCGAGGAGACGATCGAGCAGGGAACCGAGCATGGCTACGTGTCGACGCTGTTCGGCCGCCGCCGCCAGGTGCCCGAGCTGCGCGCCCGCCGGTGGGAGCTGCGCAAGCAGGGCGAGCGGTTCGCGGTGAACATGGTGATCCAGGGCACCGCGGCCGACATCATGAAGGTGGCGATGGTGGAGTGCGATCGCGCGCTCGGCGAAGCCGGACTCGTGACCCGGCTGATCCTCCAGATCCACGATGAGCTGCTGTTCGAGGGCCCGTCCGAGGAGGCGGAGGCCGTCAAGCAGATCGCGACCGAGCGAATGGCTGCCGCCTTCGTCATGGACCCGCCGCTGGCCGTGGACGCCGGGATCGGACCGGACTGGCTAGCCGCGAAGTGAGGATTGCCCTCGCGCTTGTCTGCGCCGCCCTCATGATGGCCCCAGCGGCGCAGGCCAAGCACTGGTTCGCGGGAGTCGTCCCGGACGTGGCGGCATCCGATGTCCCCACCCGCGCAAACGCGCTTGCGACACCCCGGGCCGGCATCGCCAATCTGTCCTACCAGGGTGGTCCCGTGCTCCACAGCAACCGGACTCACGTGGTGTTCTGGCAGCCGGCGGGATCGGGTCTCACGTTCGACCGGGGCTACGAAGCGCTGGTCAAGCGGTTTCTCAAGGACGTCGCCGAGGACAGCCACAGGACGACCAACGTGTACTCAATCAGCGGTCAGTATCGAGACGGGCAGGGGCCGGCCGCGTACGCGTCGACCTTCGGCGGGGCGGTGGTGGCCACAGACCGCCTTCCACGGGTGAACAGCTGTGCGGAGCCGCAGACCGCACCGCGTTGGATCCACTGCGTCGATGACCAGCAGATCGAGAACGAGATCGGTCGCGTGGTCAGGACCCACCACCTGCCCAACACCAGCCGCGACATCTACTTCCTCCTCACCCCGAGCGGATTGGGAAGCTGCGAGTTCACCGGGCCCGACGACTGCGCGCTCGGTGGGGTGACGCCGGGCAGTTACTGCGGCTATCACTCCTCCACGCCCGACGGTCTGCTCTATGCGGTGCTGCCCTACAACGCTGTCGCCGGCCACTGCCAGTCGGAGAACGCACGTCCCAACGGCAGTGCGGCCGACCCGACGATCTCGACGCTCAGCCACGAGCACAACGAGACGGTCACCGACCCGTTCGGCACCGCGTGGATCAACAGAGACTCGGAGGAGGAAGCCGACCTCTGCCTGACCGATTTCGGCTATCCGCTCGGTGGCAGCGGCGACGGCACCTACGACGAGACGATCAACCACCACCACTACTACGTCCAGGAAGAGTGGAGCAACCGGCAACGGTCGTGTCAGCCGCGAGCACGGCCGATCCACGCCTCCATCGCCGCCCCCACCCGGGTGCGCGCCGGTGCTGCGATCAGGTTCACCGGTCGCGCTTGGGACCCGAACGCGCGCGTCACCTCCTATACGTGGTTCTTGGGCAAACACCACACTGGCCACGGACGGCAACCCAGGCACGCATTCAGGCGGCCCGGGGTCTATCGCGTTGTGCTGCGCGCAAGCGACCGTGACGGACTGTGGGCCTTCTCGGCCCGGAGTATCCGAGTCAGACGCTGATTAGCGCCGGCGTGCGGCCCGAGGCGACGAAGTCCGGGTGAGCGATGCCCAGATAGTGGCCGAACGACCAGTCGATGAACCGCTTCGGTTCCATCGTGCGGAGGGCCTGGGCGAGCAGGCGCGGAGCCACGCGAGGCACCAGGCGCTGGACCTTCAGCAACCAGTGGAACGGCCGCGAGTGGCTGGCCGAGAACGCGTGGTAGCGCGCCAGCGCCTGGGCCTGCGACTGGTGACCTTCGACGACGGATCGGAGCTCGCGCCCGCAGGCCAGGCCGAAGTACAGCGCCGTGCGGATTCCCTCGGCGGTCAGGGGCAGACAGTGCCCGGCCGAATCGCCGGCGAAGAACACGCCGTCCTCGGTGGCATCGCGCAGCGCGTGGGGAATCCAGTTGCCCTGATAGCGCACGCGGTCGGCGGCCAGGTCGTGAGCCAGCCGTTCGGTCGGCTCCCGAACGTGGAAGCGGGGATCAAACGACCCGACACCGATCCGGAGCTCGCCATCGGCCGGGAAGCTCCAGCCGTATCCAGCCGGGACGTAGGAGCGGTCTATCCAAACCTCGAGGTCGCGGCCGGAGCCGAACGGATGAACCTCCAGTCCGCGCGAGAGGAGCGCATCGGGCGGCTGGATGTTCGCCCCCGCGCCGAGCACCCGGCGCCACCCGAGGGCATCGACGATCAGCGGGGCTCGGATCTCGCCGCGGTCCGTGCGGATGGTGTTTCCGCTCCGTCCGTCGACCTTTGCCGTCTCGAACTCGAACGAGCCCTGGGCGGCCAGCAGCCCGCACAGAGTGCGGTAGTCAAAGGTCGAAAACGTCCAGGGCAGGTCGTAATTGACCGTCGTGTGCGGGGTGTGGATGACCAGCTCGCCGAACTCCTGTTGAGCCGCTTCGTGCAGCCCCATTGCTCCCAGCCAGGCGGTGGGAATTCCGCACGCCGACGTCTGCCGTTCGCCGATCTCGTAGCGGTCGATCAGCAGCACATCGGCGCCGCTGCCGGCGAGCTCGCGGGCCGCGGCCAGGCCGGCAAAGCTGGCCCCGCAGATCAAGACGTCGCAGTCTCGTTGCAGCGGAGTCCGCTCCTCGCCGCGCTTCGTCGCTCGCCTGGGCATGAAGATTTGATGATACGGAGCGCCCGCAAGGCAATACCCGGCTATCCTCCGACGAACTCATGTCTTCAACAACAACCCTGACGCCCCCCGATCAATCGAATGCAAAGGTCGTAGAAGGCACCAACGGCCTGTTGCTCGAGATCGACGGCAAGATCGTTCCCAACTACGACGCCACGCTCCATCCCTTCCAGGAAGGAGATGTCGTCACCGGCCACGTCGTCCGGATCGACAACGACGAGGTGCTGGTCGATATCGGCTACAAGTCCGAGGGGGTAATCCCCTCCAGCGAGCTGTCGATTCGCAAATCGGTCGACCCCGGCGACGAGGTCAGCCTCGGCGAGGAGGTCGACGCGCTGGTCCTGACCAAGGAGGACCAGGACGGCCGCCTGATCCTGTCCAAGAAGCGCGCCCGTTTCGAGAAGGCGTGGCGCCGGATCGAGGGCGCCGCCGAATCGGGAGAGCCGGTTGAGGGGACGGTGATCGAGGTCGTCAAGGGCGGGCTGATCATCGACCTCGGAGTGCGCGGATTCCTGCCCGCCTCCCTGGTCGACATCCGACGCGTCCCCAACCTCGACGACTACATGGGCCAGGCGATCGAGTGCAAGGTGATCGAGCTGAACCGCTCACGCAACAACGTGGTTCTCTCCCGCCGCGCAGTGCTCGAGGAGCAGCGCAAGGAGGATCGCGAGCGGATCCTCGACCGGCTCCAGCCCGGCCAGGTGGTCGAGGGCACGATCTCCAACATCGTCGACTTCGGCGCCTTCGTCGATCTCGACGGGATTGACGGCCTTATCCATATCTCGGAACTCTCTTGGTCGCACGTAAACCACCCGTCGGAGATCCTCTCCATCGGTGACACGGTCAGCGTCAAGGTGCTCGATATCGATCGCGACCGCCAGCGGATCTCGCTGGGACTCAAGCAGACCCAGGAGGATCCGTGGCAGCGCGTGGTCGACACCTACAACATCAGCGACGAGCTCGAGGGCGTGGTCACCAAGGTGGTCACCTTCGGTGCCTTCGTGGAGATCCTCGACGGGGTTGAGGGCCTGGTCCACATCTCCGAGCTGGCGCAGCATCACGTCGAGAATCCGCGCGAGATCATCCAGCCCGGCGACCCGGTGCGGGTCAAGATCCTCGAGATCGACTCCGAACGGCGTCGCCTGTCGCTGTCGATCAAGCGCGTCGAGGGCCAGGTGCTGCCCGTGCGTCCGATCGTGCCGCCGGCCGAGGGTGATGCAAGCGACCTCGACGACGTGCCCGAGCTCGGCCTGTCCGAGGACGTGTTTGCCGCCAGCGATGACGCGGCGTCCCTCGAGGAAGCCGACGCGAGCGATATGGTCGAGTCCGCGGTCGATACCTCCATCGAGGCCGAGTCCGCGGTCGACACCGCCACCGAGGCGACTCCGGCGGCCGATGCCTCCGCCGAGGAGGCCCCTGTGGCCGATGCCTCCGCCGAGGCGGAGCTCGACGTTCCGGAGGACCCCAACCAGGACCCGGCCACCGAGCCCGTGGCCGAGCCGGCGCAGCCGGAGGAC
The DNA here is from genome assembly GCA_963796885.1 of uncultured Solirubrobacterales bacterium. GTDB lineage: Bacteria > Actinomycetota > Thermoleophilia > Solirubrobacterales > Solirubrobacteraceae > Palsa-465. Next base: position 369,567 of record CAWCNP010000002.1, on the reverse strand, counting down.
TTCGAAGCCTGAAGATCCCGTTCCTCGGGCTGACGGGCGGGATCGCGGCCGGAAAATCGACTGCCCTTCAAGCGCTCGAACGGCTCGGCGCTGCGGTGCTCTCGACCGATCAGGTAGTCCATGATCTCTACGACGACGACGAGGTCCGAGCGGCGGTGAGTGGCCGGTTCGGATCCGACGTCGCGCCGGACGACGTCGTCGATCGCTCGGCGCTCGCGCGACGCGCCTTCGCCACCCCCGAGGACCGCGCGTGGCTAGAGGGCCTGCTGTGGCCGCGGGTCGGGGCCAAAATTGCCGCATGGCGCGACGAGCTCGAGACAGAGCGGCCGATTCCTCGCGCCGCGGTGGTCGAGGTGCCGTTACTGTTCGAGGCTGGCATGGAAGGCGCGTTTGATGCCACCGTGGCCGTCGTCGCCGACGAACAGCTGCGATCCGGTCGGGCAGGCGCGCGAGGCCACCACGCGCTTGAAGAACGTTCAGCGCGGCAACTCTCTCAGCAGGAAAAAGCCATGCGGGCAACCTACGTAGTTGTCAACGACGGGACGGTGGAGCAGCTTGAGGCCAAGCTGTCGGACGTCCTTGAGAACCTAGAGGCTTGAGTCAGCCCGCCGCCACCGTCTCGCAGCGCCGCGATTCCGCTCGCCGGGCGGCCCAGCGCAGGAGGACCGCCGTGCGCCGCCGGCGTTCGGTTCTGCTCGTCGCGCTCCTGGGCCTGGTCGTGGTCGCCGTGGTCCTGGCCATGCCGTTGTTCCGCAAGGCGGTGACCGAGTTCACCCTGCCGCTGACCAATGCCGATGTGATCCGCCAGCAGGCGGCCGAGAAGCACCTCGATCCCGCGCTCATCGCCGGCGTCATCTACGCCGAGACCAAGTTCGACCCGCGCCCGTCGTCGGCCGGAGCCGAGGGTCTGATGCAGATCCTGCCCGCCACGGCGGAGTTCCTCGCCCACCGGTCGGGGGCGACCACGTTCAGGGTGTCCGACCTGGCCAAGCCGCAGGTCAATATCGCCTATGGGAGCTACTACCTGCGCTACCTGCTCGGTCGGTACCGGGGCGACACCATGCTGGCCCTGGCGGCCTACAACGCCGGCGAGTCCAACGTCGATCGCTGGCTGGCGCAGGCGCGGGCCGACCACCGGAAGCTGACCGTGGCGCGCATACCGTTTCCGGAGACGCGCGATTACGTCACCAGGGTCGTGCACGCCCAGCACGACTACCGCCAGTCGTACGCCGGCGCGCTCGGTTACCACTAGAAGCCTGACTCCAAGACGCGCGCGCTCAGGCGGCGCCGAAGCGCTGGAGCTGCTTACGGGTGAGTTGCCTGGCGGCGATCCCGACCTCCTGGACGATCCGCAAGCGCACCTTCAGTACCTGGCCGTGGGCGAGATAGAAATCGCCGTATTGCGTGTGGATCGCCCGCCCAAGCTTCATGTCGGCCGCGGCTTGGGTCAGGCTGGCGCCGGGTGCGATCGCGCGCAGCGCGTAGGCGCGGTTGGAGGTGAGCGCCAGGACGACCTTGTTGGCCCGGTAGGCGACGTTGATCCCCCAGCCTCCGAACAGGCACAGCTGGTCGATGCTCTTGCCCCGCGGCGTATGCCGCTGGAACCTTGTGTGAACCTGCTTGCGGGTCAGCCCGAGCGCGATCGGGCCGAGCTTGCGTGCCGTCAGCTGTCCGCTCGGCTGCGGGCAGGTGAGCGTTCCCGCGTGCACCACCTGCGCGCTGGCGCTGGTCGTCGGCGGCCCCGAGCCGGCGACGTTGGAGGCCGTGACCGTGCACGTCAGCGACTGTGCCTCGTCGGCTATCTGCACCGGGTAGGACGACGTCTGCGCGCCCGCTATGGCGTGGCCCTGGCGGTTCCACTGGTAGACGAAGTGGGTGGGCTGATTGATCCAGCGGCCGGGAGAGCAGTGCCCCACGTGGTCCGGGAGGAGCTGCCCGGATATGACGGGACGGGCCGTATTCACCGGCGGCTTGGGTGGGATCGTGCCGGCGAAGGAACCGAACCCACCGGCTTGGATCGAGCCGAACTGGAGCACCGGTCCACCCGCGTACACGGTGGCGCCCGATTGCCCCAGCGCGTACACACCATCGTCCATCAGCGTCGAGCTGACGAACACGCCCACGGCGCCCGGCGTGCCCTGCGAGGAAAGCGCGCCAGTGGCCGCGTTCAGGGCCGCGAGGTCGGCACGCGGTTTCCCGTCGACCTGTGAGAAGACGCCGCCCGCGTACAGCGTCGTGGGACCGGATAGGTACAGACTCAGCGTTGAGCCGTTGATGGCCGGCCGGAACGAGGTCAGCTGTCCGCCGCTGAGCGCGTTGAGTGCGGCCAGGCCAGATGCCTGGGCGCCTCCGATCGAGCTGAAACTGCCGCCGGCATACAACTTCGCCCCCGACGGCACGATCGCCTGCACGGTGCCGTTGGGCCGGGGATTGAATGTGGTCACGAGCGTCCCATCGCTGGCTCGGACGGCGGCCAGATCGCTGCGTGTGCCGTCGCCGTCGACGCCGCTGAACTGCCCGCCGAAGTACAGCGTGCCGCCGTCGAGTGCCAGGGCGCGTACGAAGGCCGCGAGATTCCCGACCGTCGGGGCAAAGCCCGAGACCAAGGTCCCGTCGGTGGCGTTGACGGCCGCGAGGTTGTACCGGACTGCGCCGTCCACCGCGTTGATCCCACCGGCGAGGTACAGCGTTGCGCCCGACAGCGCCATCGCGTTGATGTAGCCGTTGACGGCGGGGTTGAAGGCGGGGATCGGAGCACCCGTGGCCGCGCCCAGTGCGACGAGATTGAACTGTCCGCCGGGAGCATTGAACTGCCCGCCGGCATACAGCGTGCCTCCGGAGAGCAGCAGCGCAGCGACCCCCTCGCCGCCGAGGCTCGGAGCGAACGTGGTCAGGAGCGCCCCGCTGGCGGCATTGACCGCGGCGAGATTGCTGCGCGGGGTTCCACCGAGGAACCGCACGTCACCGCCGGCCTCGAGTTGGCTGCCCGAGAGGGCGATCGTGTCGACGAGTCCACCGGGGTCTGGGTGCCACCCTGCGATCAGGGCGCCGCTGGCCGAGCTGACGGCGGCCAGGTTGTAGCGCGCCGTCGAGTTGACGCTCGAAAAGTAGCCGCCGACGTACAGCGTGCTGCCCGAGACCAGCAGGGCCGACACCGACGGCGGGGTGAGCGGATCGTGGCCGGCCAGCGTGACGTTGAACGTGCTGAGCACGTCGCCGTTGGCCGTGCTGAGCGCGGCCAACGTGTGCGTGCTGTTTCCGTCGGACCACTGGCCGCCGACGTACAACGAGCTCCCGGAAACGGCGAGCGCGCCGACCCGGCCGCTGGTGAACTCGGGGAAGAACGCGGTGACCGCGGAGCCGTTGGTGGTGCTGACGGCGGCCAGGGCGACGCGGGAGCGACCATCGACGTGGGTGAATGAACCCCCTATGTACAGCGTCGTGCCCGACAGGGAAAGCGCGTCGACGGTGTTGCCCGGACTCGCCGAGCCGACGTCGACGTCGGGTACGAAGTCGGAGGCCGGGGTACCGTCGGCGGCACTGATCGCGGCGACGCCGTCGTGCGTCACCGAGTCCACGGTGGTGAACGAGCCTCCCAAGTAGAGCGTCGCATCCGACAGCAGCAACGCATCGACCGGGCCGTTGGCGCTCACGCTGACGCCGCCGGCGGGAGCGCCGTCGCTCGTGTCGAGCGCCGCGATATCGCTCTGGCTGCCGATCGTCAACGCACCACCAACGTAGAGAGTTGTTCCCGACACGGCGAGCGCCGATATGGTCCCCGTCACCGTGGGGTCGAAGTCCGGGTCCACGGAGCCGTCCGCCCGCAGGTGTGCGAGTCCGGTTCGTGGTCTGCCGCCGACGGCGGTGAACGTGCCGCCGAGAAACCAGCCACCCGACCCGTCGGGCGCCGTGGCGGTAACCACCCCGCCGGTGACCGTCGCCGCCGTGGAACTCGCCGCCCCGCTGGTCGTGTCGATGGTGGCCGCCTCGCCGATCGCCTTCGCGCTCACTCGCGAGAACGTCCCGCCGAGGTACACGGTCGATGGCGAGGTGGCGATCGACGTCACCGCCCCGTCGGTCAACAGCGGCTCGGGCTGGGCGTCAGCGGACGCCGGAATGGCCGCGAGCAACGCTACGGCGATCAAACACCCCGGTGCGAGCAACCGGCTCACAACGGCGGCGATGCTACCGGGTCGGTTCCTCGACCGGGCGGCCCGATGGCGCCGTTGCACGCTCGCCGCTCAGCCAGGCGGCCGGCATGCCGTCCACGTCGGGCAGCGAGACGCCAAGCCGGGCCGCGATCGACGGCGCCAGGTCCTGGATCGCCAGCCGCCGATGCTCGCGCCCCGCGACGATGTCCGGCCCCCGCACCAGCAGCATGCCGCCCGGGCGATGATCGCCGGTGCGCCACTGTGAGTAGACACCGTGCGCGAGCCCGAAGCGCGGCGACCAGATCGTCTCCACGGGGCGGTCGTGATTCCACTCGAGCAGCAGGTCGGGCAGCGCGTCGAGCCGGTCGCGGCGGTAATACCTGTCGGTGCGCTCCACCCGGCGCACGACGGGCTCACCCGTGTCCACGTTGACCATGGCCAGAAGGTCCTCCGCCAGGCGCCGGCAGAGTTGGTCGAACTCGGCGCCCGGCGACACCTTGCCGTCGGGCTCGCGGCCGCGCAGGTTGATCCGGACGCCGCCGAAGACGTAGTTGTTGGGCGCCATGAAGAAGCGCTGCCGGCGGCGCTCGGCCTCGGTGTCGTTCTCCTCCGCAGCTCGTAGGTGGCGCCGTCCAGCCCGCTGGGACAGCACCGGGGTGATCAAGGGACTGACGGCCGCACGACCTCTTGGCGGGAGCGCGCGCCAGACGCTGCCGAGCGCCCGTCCCTGCCATGCCCGCGGGGTCCGGGCGCTGTAGGCGCCATCCATCCGCCGAAGGATCTCGGGCAGCAGGTGGGTGGCGTCGTAGTGGGGTCCCATCCCGTGGCTGAGCAGGACGAGCACGGCGGTGTCCTCATCGACCGCCGCCAGGTGCTCGCCGAGCGCGGCGTCCATGCGCCCATAGATCTGCTGCAGCGGATCGCCCATGCTGCGCAGCAACTCCGGGTCATGGCGGGGATGGTCCGGATCCCGTACGTGCCAGGACTGGTGCCCGACGCAGTGGGACTCGGCCCACACGCTGACGAACAGATCCCACGGACCGTCGTCGAGGATCGAGCGCGACAGCCGAGTCTTGGCCTCCGCTCCGGCAAGGAGTCCGGCCAGCAGCTGCCGCTCCTCGTCGCCGGATCGGAGCCCGCGTTCGCGGAACAGGTAGTCGTCGGGAGCCCATTCGCGGACAGCAAATGGGTCGGACCCGAGGATCGGGTGGGCGCCGAAGCGCGCGACGATCTCGGAGGCCAGGTCGGGTGGATGGGAACGCAGGCCGAAGTGCCGGTCATGACAACCCCACTCCGAGACCTGGACACCGTTCAGTGATGCTTGTGCGCGCGAGTGGGGGACGTCGACCACGGCGACTCGCCGGCCGGCCTGGCTGACCGTCTCCCAGAAGGGGATGCCGCGGATCGACGCGGGGCTGGTCAGCCGCTTCTCGTAGGACCCGGGGATGATCTCCTCCCAGCAGTAGAAGCCGGTTGTAGCTGCCGTGCTGGCGGTGAAGAAGGTCGACCACAACGTCCCGACGAACAGGCCGAACGGATTCTCAGTGGCGCAGCGCGCCGCGTCCTTGAGCAGGCCGGCGAAGGCGGGGAGTTGTCCCCTGGCCGCCATCTCCATCGTGATCCCCGGGTCCATGGCATCGAAGCCGAGCATGAGGATGCGGGGGGAGGGGGTCACCGGCCGGATCCTTGCATCGGCGGCGGCGCCCCGGCGGCGCGGGCCAGGACCGTGGCCCGATCGGCGGCACTGGTCGGGCCGCCGGTGAGGCGAGCCGGGGCATCGGTCGTGTAGTAACAGGCCACCGCCGGCAGCACGAGGGGATCGGCGTCCGCGGTCAATCGGACCAGCAGATCCCAGTCGCCCATCTCGCGCAGGCCCTCGTCGAACCACGCTCCCGGTAGGTCGGCGCGATGAGCGATCGCCCCCATGTCGGCCAGGTTGTCCCGACGCAGCGCCTCGCGGCTCCACCCGGCCAGGACGACCCGCGGCAGGGCGCCCGAGCCGGAGCCCGACCCGCGCAGAACATCATCGATGGCAAACGCTCCGTAGAGGACATCCACCTCGGGGCGCTGCTGGAACGCCCATACGACGGCGTAGAGCCAGTCGGGGTCCATGATGTTGTCGTCGTCGAGATAGGCGATGATCTCGCCGGCCGCCGCGCTCAGGGCAGCGTTGCGCGCGGCGCACACGCCTGCCTTGGCGACCCGCAGGTATCTGATGCGGGGATCGCTCGCCGCCTCGATCACCGGCGCGATCTCGCCACAATCGCCGTCCTGCACGACGAGCAGCTCGAGGTGCTGATAGCGCTGAGCCAGCACGGACCGGATCGCGCGGGCCAGATGGAGCGGGCGGTCGCAGGTGGGGAGGACAACCGACACGAGCGTGTCGGTGTCCAGGTCCACATGCCGGATCCATCGACCCAGCGCCTCGATCGCGGCCAGATCCTTCAGCCCCGAGACGTCGGGGCCGGCGATGCTCTGGGCGTGCTCGAGCGCGGCGACGCGACGGGCGAGCTCATCGACGCGGGTGGCCAGATCGGACATCGGCGGGCGGGATTCGAGGCACAGCCGATCGAGATCAGATCGTGTCGCGAGTCCAAGCCTGCGGACGACCCGGGCGGCCCCACGTCGTGCGGCGCCCGTGAACTGACGACGAAACGGGTGCACGGCGGGCGAGTATATGTGTGGCGGCTCCGACGAATCCAGGGCTCGCAACCGCGGGGGCGGGTTCCGCCCATCCCGCCGTCACATTGCGGACAGAAATCGCCCGCATCCCCCGCTACGCTGACCACAGATGCCCAAATTTGAGCTCGATGCCGCCTACAGCCCCACTGCGGACCAGCCCGCGGCGATCGATCAGCTGGCCGAGGGCGTGAACGCGAACGAACGCTACCTCACGCTCCTGGGCGCCACCGGAACCGGCAAGACGATGACGATGGCGGCGACGGTCGAGCGGGTGCAGAAGCCGGCGCTGGTGATCGCCCACAACAAGACGCTGGCCGCGCAGCTGTGCAACGAGTTCCGGACCTATTTCCCCCGCAACGCGGTCGAATACTTCGTCTCCTACTACGACTACTACCAGCCCGAGGCCTACGTCCCGAGCAAGGACCTATACATCGAGAAGGACTCGGCCATCAACCAGGAGATCGATCGCCTGCGCCACTCAGCCACGGCAGCCCTGTTCGCCCGCCGGGACGTCCTGATCGTGGCCAGCGTGTCGTGCATCTACGGCCTGGGTTCGCCGGAGACCTACGACGAGAACCTCCAGACGTTGCGCAAGGGCGAGTTCATCGACCGGGATGCGCTGCTGCGCAAGCTGGTCTCGATCCAGTACACGCGCAACGACACCGCCCTGGCCCGCGGGACCTTCCGGGTCCGCGGCGAGACGCTCGAGATCTTCCCCGCCTACGCCGAGACCGCCTACCGCATCGTGCTGTTCGGCGATGAGGTCGAGATGCTCCAGGAGTTCGACCCGCTGACCGGGGAGATCCTCCAGGAGGACATCGAGCACGTGGGGATCTGGCCGGCCTCGCACTACAACGTGCGCGAGGGCATGATCGAGGACTCGGTGGCCGAGATCGGGCGCGAGCTGGGTGAGCGGTGTGCCGAGCTCGAGGCGCAGGGCAAGCTGCTCGAGTCCCACCGCCTGCGCCAGCGCACCCAGTACGACATGGAGATGCTGCGCGAGCTCGGCTTCTGCAGCGGCATCGAGAACTACAGTCGGATCCTCGATGGCCGCCGCCCCGGCGACCGCCCGTACTGCCTGCTCGACTACTTCCCCGACGACTTCGTCTGCTTCATCGACGAGTCCCACCAGACGGTGCCGCAGATCGGAGGCATGTACGAGGGCGACCGGTCGCGCAAGCAGACGCTGGTCGACTACGGCTTCCGCCTGCCCAGCGCGCTCGATAACCGGCCCCAGACATTTCAGGAGTTCCTCTCCATCACCCCGCAGATCGTGTTCGTGTCCGCCACGCCGGGCGAATACGAGCGCAGTCACTCGACGCGCGTCGTGGAGCAGATCGTCCGCCCGACGGGCATCGTCGACCCCGAGGTCGAGGTGCGCGAGACGCGCAACCAGATCGACGACCTGATGAACGAGATCCGCGGTCGCGTGGACCGCGACGAGCGGACATTGGTGACCACGCTGACCAAGAAGATGGCCGAGGATCTGACCGACTATCTGCTCGAGATGGGCTTCCGCGTCCGCTACCTGCACTCTGAGGTCGACACCCTCGAGCGGATCCAGATCATCCGAGAGCTCCGTCTGGGCGAGTTCGATGTGCTGGTCGGGGTCAACCTGCTTCGCGAAGGGCTCGACCTTCCCGAGGTGTCGCTGGTGGGCATCCTCGACGCCGACAAGGAGGGCTTCCTGCGCGGCGAGACATCGCTGATCCAGACGATCGGGCGCGCCGCGCGCAACATCGAGGGCAAGGTGCTGATGTACGCGGACAAGGAGACCGCCGCCATGCGGGCGGCGCTCGGGGAGACCGACCGCCGACGCGCGATCCAGCGCGAGTACAACGAGGAACACGGGATCACGCCCGAGACGATCGTCAAGGGAATCTCCGACATCGCCGAGTTCCTCCAGTCGGATTCCAAGGTGCCCCGCTCTCGCCGGCGACGTCCCCGCCCCACCGACGGGATGCCGCCGGCGGAGATCGAGAAGACGATCGTCGAGCTCGAGGAGGAGATGCTGGCCGCCGCCGAGGAGTTGCGATTCGAGTACGCCGCCAAGCTCCGGGACGAGATCCGCGACCTGAAGAGGGCGCTGGATCAGGCTATTGCGGAAGGCAGGATGTCGCGCATGCCGTCCTCTTAGCGAGGCCGGATGCCGGGCGGACGAGCATGCGCGCCGCCAGTCCGCCGAGAGCGGTAGGCTGCCCCCCGGTTGCCCCTGAGACCTTGAGATGGAGGTAGTGCGCGTGGCCCTCGACCGACAGAGCATCGAGAAGAAGGACTTCCCCATCGGCCGGCGGGGCTACGACCCCGACGCCGTCGATCGCCACCTCGCGGGCGTCGCCGACGAGATCGACGAGCTCAGGCGATCGGCGCGCCGCCGGACCGAGACACTCGCGTCGGCCGCCAGCGAGCAGGTTCGGACCATCGTCGAGGCCGCCGAGACCAGCGCGGCCGAGATCCAGCGCCAGGCCGAGGAAGAGGCCAGTGAGATCCGCAGTGAGGCGACCAACGAGGCACAGAGCACGCGCGAGCAGGCCACGGCCCAGGCCCGCGATTACGTGGGCAACGTGTCCGAGTCGACTTCGTCGATGCTGCAGCGGCTCGACGCGATGGAAAGCGAGCTCGGGGCCCTGATTGAGTCGCTGCGTACTGGCTCCAACCGACTCAACGCCGATCTGCAGCTGCTCGAGGGCAACCTGCGCGAGGTACGCGACGCCGTCGCCCCACGCGGCCGCTTCGAGCCCGAGCCCGGCGGCGCCGCCGACAAGGCACCGGCGCTCCCCGAGGTCGAGGCGGCGGCCGCGGAGGCCCCGTCGCCGGCCGCCCCAGAGGAGCCTGCGCCGGCTGCCGCGAAGGAGCCGGAGGCGGCTGCCCCGTCCGAGCCGGACGGGGAGCACAGCCCCGCCGCCGAGCTGGCCGAGGAGGAGGAGAACGGCTTCCAGGGCGCCGTGGCCGAGCCGATCGGCCAGGGGGCGGATGACGCCGAAGGCGCCCGGCTGATCGCCCTGAACATGGCCCTCAACGGCACCCCGCGCGAGGAAACGGACCGCTACCTGTCGGAGAACTTCGAGCTCGCCAACCGGAGCGCCCTGCTCGACGAGGTGTACGCCAGCGTCGAGGGATAGGGGCCGCGGGCAGGCCGAACTGCCCATTGTGCGGAGTTCGGGCTGGTCGAACGTCTGTTCGACCAACTAGACTGATTTATGTGGACAAACTCGTCGTCGCGGGAGCCCGGGAACACAACCTAAAGGACGTCACCGTGGCGATCCCGCGCGGCTCGTTGACCGTGATCACGGGGTTGTCGGGCTCGGGCAAGTCCTCGCTGGCGTTCGACACGATCTACGCCGAGGGGCAGCGGCGATACGTCGAATCGCTGTCGGCCTACGCGCGCCAGTTCCTGGGGCAGATGGACAAGCCCGACGTCGACTCGATCGAGGGTCTGTCGCCGGCGATCTCGATCGACCAGAAGACCACCTCGCGCAACCCGCGCTCGACGGTGGGCACGGTGACCGAGATCTACGACTACCTGCGGCTGCTGTGGGCGCGGATCGGCCATCCCCACTGCCACATCTGCGGTCGCCCGATCACCGGTCAGTCGGCGGAGCAGATCATCGACCAGGTCATGGAGCTGCCCGAGGCCACTCGGTTCATGGTCCTGGCGCCGATCGTCCGGGGTCGCAAGGGCGAGTACGGCAAGCAGCTCGAGGAGTTTCGCGGCGAGGGCTTCACGCGCGTCAAGGTGGATGGCGAGCTGCGTCGGCTCGACGAGGAGATCGTGCTCGACAAGAAGTACAAGCACGACATCGCGGTCGTCGTCGACCGGCTGGTGATGAAGGGAGAGCTGCGCAAGCGGCTCGCGGACTCGATCGAGACCGCGGTGGCGCTGGCCGACGGGCTGGTCGAGATCGAGCTGGTCGATTCCGGGCAGATCCAGACCTACTCGGAGAAGTTCGCCTGTCCCGTCCACGGACCGAGCCTGATCGAGCTCGAGCCGCGGATCTTCAGCTTCAACTCGCCACACGGGGCGTGTCCGCGGTGCACCGGCCTCGGCTCCCAGATGGAGATCGATCCCGAGCTGGTCGTGCCGGATCCCACGCTGTCGATAGGGGAGGGGGCGATCGCGCCATGGGCGGTCAGCGCATCCGACTATTACGAACAGCTGACGCAGGCCATCGCCGAGCGCTACGCGGTGGATCTCGAGTCACCGTGGACGGATCTGCCCGACGAGGCACAGGACTTCTTCCTCTACGGAACCAACGGCCAGCGGATCCAGGTCTCCTACCGCAACCGGTTCGGGCGCCGGCGCTCATACGCGACGACGTTCGAGGGGATCGTGCCCAACCTCGAGCGCCGCTACCGCGAGACCGAGTCCGAGTTCTCGCGCGAGAAGATCGAGGAGTTCATGACGCTGCGACCCTGCCCGGACTGCAAGGGCGCCCGGCTCCGGCCCGAGTCGCGCGCTGTCCTGGTCAGCGGAACGCCGATTCACGAGTTCGTCGGACTGTCAGCGCAGCGGGCGCTGGAGTGGGTGCGTGGACTCGACCTGCCTGAGCACGACCGCCGGATCGCGCGGTTGGTGCTGCGGGAGATCGAGGAGCGGCTCCAGTTCCTGGAGAACGTGGGCGTCGGGTATCTATCGATGGAGCGTGCGGCGTCGACGCTGTCGGGCGGCGAGGCGCAGAGGATCCGGCTGGCCACGCAGATCGGCTCGTCGCTGGTCGGCGTGCTCTACATCCTCGATGAGCCGTCGATCGGGCTGCACCAGCGCGACAACGCGAAGCTGATCGCCACGCTCGAACGGCTGCGGGGGCTGGGCAACACGGTGCTCGTGGTCGAGCACGACGAGGGGACGATGCGCGCGGCGGACCATCTGGTCGACATGGGTCCCGGGGCGGGCGAGCACGGCGGCTACGTGGTCGCGGAGGGAACGGCCGAGGAGGTCTCGCTCGTCCCCGGATCGCTGACCGGGCAGTTCCTGGCCGGGACCCGCACGATCGAGACGCCCAAGCGCCGGCGCAGGCCGTCCGGCTACGTGAGCATCGAGGGCGCGGCCCAGCACAACCTCAAGGACGTCAACGTGAAGGTCCCGCTGGGCGTCCTGTGCTGCGTGACCGGGGTGTCGGGCTCGGGCAAGTCAACGCTGGTCAACGAGGTCCTCTACAAGGCGGTGGGCAACCGGCTCCATCGCACTCGTCAGCGGGCCGGGATCCACAAGCGGATCACGGGTCTCGAGCAGCTCGACAAGATCATCTCGGTCGACCAGTCGCCGATCGGGCGGACCCCGCGGTCCAATCCGGCCACCTATATCGGCCTGTTCGACCAGATCCGGGACCTGTTCTCCAAGACCCAGGAGGCCCGCGCGCGGGGCTATAAGCCGGGCCGCTTCTCGTTCAACGTCAAGGGCGGCCGCTGCGAGATATGTCGCGGCGACGGGCAGATCAAGATCGAGATGCACTTCCTCCCCGACGTGTACGTGCCCTGCGAACAGTGCCACGGCAAGCGCTACAACCGCGAGACACTCGAGGTCCGCTTCAAGGGCAAGACGATCGCCGATGTCCTCGAGATGCCGATCGAGGAGGCGCTCGAGTTCTTCGCCCACATTCCCAAGATCCGCCGGAGGGTGGAGACGCTCAACGACGTCGGCCTTGGCTACATGCGACTTGGGCAACCGGCGACAACGCTGTCGGGTGGCGAGGCGCAGCGGGTGAAGCTGGCCGCCGAGCTGTGCAAGGTCGCCACCGGCCGGACGATCTACATCCTCGACGAGCCGACCACCGGCCTGCACTTCGCCGACATCCAGCGGTTGCTCGAGGTGCTCGACCGGCTGGTGCAGGCCGGCAACTCGGTCGTGGTGATCGAGCACAACCTCGACGTGATCAAGGTCGCCGATCAGCTGATCGACCTCGGCCCCGAGGGGGGCGACGAGGGCGGACGTGTGATCGCCCGCGGTACGCCCGAGCAGGTGGCCCAGGTCGCCGATTCGTACACCGGGCGCTTTTTGGCCGACCTGCTGCCGGTGCGGGCGCGCCGGCGGAGCCCGCGCGGCAAGCGGGCGGCGGTGGCGGCCGGCTGAACGTCGGAGGTGTGTGATCGACCCGGACCGGCTCAAGCTCTGGGCCCAGAAATGGCGCTGGTATGAGCAGAACTCACTGCCCTGGAACCGCGCCCGGATCCATTGGGAGTTCGCCCGCCGCGGGGCCTTCGTGCGTTGGCCCGTCCACGGCAACGTGCTCGAGGCGTTCGTCGAGGGCCGCCTGGAGCTCGGCGTCGGCGTGCTGTTCGAGCCGAACGTGTGGATCACCGCGCCCGGAGCGGCCCGCGTGCGAATCGGCGCCGGCAGCTTCCTCAATTTGGGCGTCATGATCGCCGCGGCCGAGCTGGTCGAGATCGGTGATCACTGCATGTTCGCCAACGGCTGCCTCGTCTCCGACGCCAGCCACCGGTTCGACGACCCCAAGGTGCCGGTCACCTGGCAGGGCTTCACCTCCAAGGGCCCGACCCGCGTCGGCGACAACGTCTGGTGCGGCGCCCACGTCGTTGTGACCAGCGGCGTGACGATCGGCGAGCGGTGCGTCATCGGCGCCAACTCCGTCGTCACCGCCGACATCCCCCCGTACTCGATCGCTGCCGGAGCCCCAGCCCGCGTGCTCAAGCAGATCGAGTACTGAACGCTTTCCACCCTTGGCGCTCGTGGCTGTTGGGGGCGGGCGGGCCCGACCTGCCGGCTACGAGTTTTTAATCACTATCCCTTCCATTAGATACGCGGCCTTCTCGGTCGCGTCGATGGCCGCCTCGAGCCGCTCGTACAGGTCCTTCCAGCGGATCACGACCATCGGATCGATGCCGCCGTCGAACAGGGCGGCGACCGCTTCCCGCGTGATCCGGTCGCCCTCGTTCTCGAGCCGGTTGACCTCGACCGTGTGGGTCGAGATGTCACGGAACCCGCGGAGATGCGGAATCGCATCGGAGATCTGATGTGAAGCGGCCTTCAGCACCCGGGCCAGCTTGATCGATTGATCCATCGGGGCCTCGATCTTGTACAGGCCTAGATAGTCGGCGACCTCCTCGATGAAGTCGACGATGTCGTCGAGGGCGGAAGTCAGCGCGAGGATGTCCTCGCGGTCGATCGGCGTCACGAACGTGTGATTGAGCCGGTCGATGATGTCGTGCGTGATGCGGTCGCCCTCGTGCTCGCAGTCGCGGATGTCCTGTGCCAGGTCCTTGCTGTCCGGATAGTTGGTCAGCAGCTCATCGAGCAGATCGGCCGCCGTGCGGAGGTTCTGACCGGCCTCCTCGAACAGCTCGAAGTAGATCCGGTCGCGTGGACTGAAAACTCGCGCGAGGCGCGGCATGGCGCAGGATGGTAGTCATCCCGCCCGTCCGCCGGGCCGCCGACCTGTTGAAACCGTTAGGTCAAGGCGTCGATGCTCGCCCGGAGTCCGACCAGCTCCTCTTCGTCGATCGAGTACGTGTGCTGGGGACCGGGGAATGCACCCGAGCGAACTTCGGCCGCGTATTCGGCCACACCGGCCACCATTTGTGCCTTGATCTCAGCAAAGCGCTTGGCGAATCGCGGGGCGTGGCCGTCATAGATTCCGAGCAGGTCATGAAACACGAGCACCTGTCCGTCGGTCGCCGGGCCGGCGCCGATCCCGATGACCGGGATCTCGAGCCTCTCCATGACGATCTCCGAGACGGCGGCCGGGATCGCCTCGAACACGATCGAGAAGCAACCCGCGTCCTGGAGGCCAAGGGCGTCGCGGGCGACCTGCAGCGCCCGACTTGCCGTGCGCCCTTGGGCGCGGTAGCCGCCGAGTGCAGTGGCCGTCTGCGGCGTCAGTCCGACATGGCCCATGACCGGGATGCCGGCGTCGATGATCGCCCGCGCGCGCTGGACGCTCGTGCCGCCTCGCTCGAGCTTGACCGCATCGCAGCCCGCCTCCTTGATGAACCGCTGCGCGGTTGTGACGGCCTGCTCGTCGGAGGCCTCGTAGGAGCCAAACGGCAGGTCACCGACCATCAGCGGACTGCGCAGTCCGCGCCGCACCGCGGCCGCGAGCATCAGCATCTCGTCGGTGGACACCGGCACCGTCGACGGGTAGCCGAGCACGGTCATCGCGCCCGAGTCGCCGACGAGCACCACGTCCACTCCGGATTCCTCGGCCACCTGAGCCGAGGGATAGTCGTAGGCGGTGACCATCACGATCTGCTCGCCGAGGCGCTTCTTCTCGGCCAGCCGTGGCAGTGTCATCGGCAGCGGGGCGTCGAGGCTCTCGGGGACAAGGATTCTGGGTGTTGCGGACATGCGACTTGACCTCACTTACGCGGCGGTTGGCGCTCCCGGGGAAGTCGCCACCTCGCGATTGACGTTGATGATCTGCCCGCCGGTGTGGACGCCGGCGGCACGCGGTCCCTCCTGCACAGCAATTACCTGGTTGTCGATCAGACGTGTGTCTCCGAACGAAGCTGCGACGAGGGCGAGCAACTCACCCTCGACCCGCTCGATCGGAGCCAGCGTCTCGGCGGCCACGAGCTCCAGATATTCGGGCTCGATGTCCGACGCAGAAAGTTCTCGGCGGCCCGCGGCGATGGCGGCGCCCCGATCGCGCTCGCCGGCTGCGATCGCGCGAGCGATCGCCTGCAGCGCTCGGTACAGCCCGGTCGCGCGGGCGCGCTGATCGGCGGTCAGGTGAACGTTGCGGCTGGACAGGGCCAGCCCGTCGGCCTCGCGGACGGTGGGGCAAACCTCGATCCGGATGGGCATGTCCAGATCGCGGACGAGACGCTTGATCACCACCGCCTGCTGGGCGTCCTTTTGGCCAAAGTACGCGATGTCGGGGGCGATCATGTTGAACATCTTCGTCACCACTGTGGTGACCCCGTCGAAATGGGCGCGACCGCGGTGGGCGCCCTCGAGTCGGTCCGTGAGACCGCCGACTGACACCGTGGTGGCAAAGCCCGGCGGGTACACCTCCGACGCTGGCGGCGCGAGCATGTAATCGACGCCGAGCTCGGCTGCGATGGCGCCGTCGGCCGACTCGTCGCGCGGGTAGGCATCGAGGTCTGCCGCGTCGTTGAACTGGGCCGGGTTCACGAACAGCCATAGCACGACCACGTCCGACTGTGCCCGCGCGGCCCGGATCAGCGATAGGTGGCCCTCGTGCAGCGCGCCCATGGTCGGTACGAGGCCGATCACGCGTCCGGCCCGGCGGTCCTCGAGCAACGCCGCGCGCAGCTCCGCCACCGTACGAATCGTCTTCACGCCGCGACCACCTCCCGCCGCGCCAGCGCGCGGGTGGTCTGCACCATGGCGTCGAACAGGGGCAGCAGCTCCGGGCAGCGCGCGGCGATCGCCTCGCGCTGGCCGTCGACGGTGGCCTCATCTCCACGCGCCACGGGACCGGTCAGAGCGCGTTCGCCGCCCAGTGCGGCCCAGTTCTCGACCGTGGCGCGCACGAGCGGCACGAACAGCTCGCGATCGGCCCCGGTTGTCGCGGCCAGCTGCTCAGCGGCGGCCTGGAGCGTCACGAGGAAGTTCGACGCGATCGACGCCGCAGCGTGATAGGCGGCCCGATGCTCGTCCGAGATCTCGATCGCCCGCATCCCCAGCGCAGCGGCCAGCTCATCGGCCACCCGCAGCGCCCTGGGCGAGCTCGCGGCGATCGCGGCGCCCGCGCCGGCGAAGCGGGCGCCCTCGGCCGTGACGGTCATCAGCGGGTGGAGCGAGAAGGCCTCGCGCGGGGCCAGCACGTCAACGCCCGTCGCCCCCGAGCAGTGGCCGACAAGCACTCCGGGAGCGATGTGCGCGACGGCCTCGACGATCTGGCCGTCGGGCACACACAGGAGCACCGCATCGGCGCCGGCAGCGTCGGCACGTCGACCCAGAGGCCCGGTCACGTCATAGCCCGCGTGCCGCAGAGCGCTCGACAGCGCCGTCCCCATCCGACCACGGCCGACAACTGCCAGCCGAAGACGACAAGGGATGTCCGAGGGGGATTCCCGTTCCAGTTCCCGCATGTGAGATACCGGTCGGTGAGCGAAGAGTAGTGGGGGCTTCGAGGTCCATCCCACGAAGGTGACGGCCTCGTGACAGATGATACCCCTCGGTAGGGGGCGGTTACGCCGTCGGGGCGCACTGGCTCTGTGCGATTGGTCACCGATGGTCGTGGGGTATCTGGGTGTCCATGAACGTCCAATTCATCGCCTGCGTGGCGGTTGTCGCCGCCGACCCCTCGCAGAGCCACCGGCTGTTCATCGATGCCCTCGGACTCCTGTTGGAGGGCGAGGGCGATGGCTACCGTGGTGGAGGATGCGCAAGCCGTCGCGGCCGCAGCCGCCGAGCTTCAGCGTGCGGGCCATGAACTGCTGCATCCGCCCCGCACCGAGCCGTGGGGCCAGACGGTGACGAGGCTTCTCACCGAGGATGGCCTGATCGTCGGCATCTCCTACGCCGCCGCGTTTCACCCCGCAATTTCCTGAAAACCCTGGCCCCGCCACCGCGAACGCGTCTCCTCCCGGGACTACCATCAGCCGCGTGAGAAGCGCTGCCGAGCGCCGGGAGTTGCTGAAGAGCGTCTACGAGGACGCGCGGGAATGCGTCCGGTGTCCTCTGCACCAGACTCGCACCAACGTGGTCTTCGGCGCCGGTAACTCGAACGCCGACCTGATGTTCATCGGCGAGGCGCCGGGAGCCAACGAGGATCGGATGGGGCTGCCCTTCGTCGGCCAGGCGGGCAAGCTTCTCGAGAGGTTGCTCGGCGAAATCGGCCTGGAGCGCGCCGACGTGTTCATCGCCAACGTGCTCAAATGCCGCCCGCCGAACAACCGCGATCCGCATCCCAACGAGATCGAGGCCTGCCAGTCCTACCTCCGCCAACAGGTCGATCTGATCGAGCCGACCGTGATCTGCACGTTGGGGAACTTCTCGACCAAGCTGCTCCGCGCCGACACCACCGGAATCTCGCGGCTGCACGGGAAGGACGAGGTCCGCGTGATCGGCTCGCGGGCGGTGCGGCTGTACCCGCTGTATCACCCCGCCGCCGCGCTATACACGCCGTCGACACTCGAGACGCTGCGCGCGGACTTTCACCGGATTCCACGGCTGCTCGAGCATGGACCACCGACCCAGCCGGAGGCGTCCGATTCCTCACAGATGCCCGGCGCCGACGACCTCGAGCCGATCCCCGAGCTCGAGGAGCTGACCGACCCCGAGCCGCCGCCGACAGCGGGTCAACCGGAGCCGGCGGCTCAGCTGGGGCTCTTCTAGCGCGTTCTACGAGGAGCTACTCGCTGACACGTTCGACCAGGAAGGCGACGCGGACGTGTGCGCGCCACTCGTCGAGGTTGTCTCCGCGCAGCCCGACGGAAACGACATCGACCGCCTTGATGTTGCGCAGAGTGGTCCGCGCGTCGGCCAGAGCGGCCTTGACGGCGTCGTCGGAGCTGTTGGGGGAGCTGCCCACGAGCTCGATGATCTTGATGACCGCCATCTCACCTCCATTCGGTGGGTTCGCTTGACCGACCATAGCCCCGCGAATGGCCCGCGTGGAACCGATCATGCCGGTGTCCAGCGAGTGTCCAGATTTGTCCGAGCTCACGATATGAGGTCTAACCTTCGCGGAGGTGCAGGACACGGGGTACCTTCCAGCATCCTTCGGGGCGGGCGCCGACACGCTCGCTGACCGGATGAGCGACCGCGACCGCGGCCGCTTCGTCGGCCGAACGGCCGAGCTCGCCTTCCTGGAACGCTGTCTGGAGATCGATCCCCCGGCGAGCATCGTGCTGGTCCACGGCGCCGGCGGCATCGGAAAGAGCACGTTGCTCCGCGAGCTGGCTCGGCGGGCGGCCCTCGGGGGCCGTGAGACCTTCTTCGTCGAGGGGCGCGAGCTGCCGCCGATGCCAGACGCGCTGGAGGCGATCCTGGCCGGCGCGCGGACCACCGAAAGGCCGCTGATCCTGATCGACACCTACGAGCGGATGACGGCGCTCGACGGCTACCTGCGGCGGGGTCTGCTGCCGTCGCTCCCCGCGCGAGCCGTCGTGGTCATCGCCGGCCGCGGCAACCCCGACCCGGGCTGGTTCACCGGCGGCTGGGAGGGAGTCGCCACCGAGCTCGAGCTGGGCGCGATGGAAGCGAGCGATGCGCGCGACCTCCTGGCCGCTCACGGGCTCAGCGAGGGCGACGGCCGCGCCGACGCCGTCCTCGAGTGGGCCGAGGGTTCGCCGCTGGCACTCGCCCTGGCGGCCGAGACCGCGGCGGCGGACAGTGATTGGGCTCCGGCCGAGGGCGAGGAGCGTCCAGAGATCGTGCGCTCGCTGATCCGCCGGCTGGCCGAGGCGGAGTTGACCGGCGTCCGTCTTTCCTCGCTGGGCGTCGCCGCGATCGCCCGCGTGACCACGGTCGACCTGATCGCCGCCGTACTCCCCGACAGCGACGCCCAGGCGGCCTACGAGCGGCTGTCGTCGCTCTCGTTCACCGAGCCCCTCGGCGACGGGCTCACCCTCCATGAGCTGGTGCGCAAGGCGCTACACGCCGATCTGCGCCGGCGCGACCAGGAGCTGGAGCGCGAGCTGCGGCGGCGGATCGTCGACTACCTCTATCAGCGGGCGCTGGGCGGCGAGACCCTGATCTCGATCGACATGGCCCACCTGATCGAGAACACGGCGATCCGCTGGGGGTTCGGGTGGGAGGGAAGCGTCGACTACCGGGTCGATGACCTCCGTCCCGGTGACAGCGAGAAGGTCGCAGCCCGCCTGGAGTCGCGAAATTTCAGGGATTGGTGGCAGCTGACACGCCGCTTCTTCGACGAGTCGCCCGAGCGCGTGGCCGTCGCTCGTGACCGCGAGGATCGGCTCTGCGGCTACATGGTCTGCATGAGCCCGGCAACCGCTCCCGCGTTCGCCCTCGAGGACCCCCTGGTCGGACCGTGGATCGCCCACGCCAGATCGGACGCCGAGCTCGGTGAGTCGGTGCTGTGGCACGACTCCGTCGACTTCACCCGCGACCGCCGTGGCCGGGTTCAGGCGATGCTGGGGATCGCCGGAGTGCTGCGCTCGGGTGTCAACAACCCCCGGTTTGCCTACATGCCGATCAACCCCGCCAATCCGTCGGCGCTCGCCTTCGCCCGCGCTCTGGGCGCCGCGCACCTGGCCGAGCTCGACCTTACGTTCGGCGAGCGGCGGATCGAATGCCACCGCCTCGACTACGGCCCCGGCGGCCTGCTGGCCGCCGAGCGTGCCGTTGTCTACGGCGAGCTCGGACTTGCCAGTCCGCGCCCTGTGCCCGACGAGGCGGCGCCGCTGGACTTCGAGGCTGTCCGCGAGGCATTGCGCAACTTCCGCGTGCCGCACGAGCTGGCTCGCAGCCCGCTGGCCTCGGGCGAGGGGCTCGAGGAACGAGCCGAGTCCGTCCGCGTGATCCTCCGCGATGCCGCTGAGCGCGCCTTCGGCGACAACGAGAACGAGAAGCTGCTCCGTCGCGTTCTGACCCGCGGGTACATCGAGCCGGCACCGAGCCATGAGCAGGCCGCCATCGACCTGTCGCTCAGCCGGGCCGCGTACTTCCGTCGCCTGCGCGCCGCCGCCGAGCGGGTGGCCGAGTACCTGGCCCAGCAGCGCGGCGGAGCGAGCTGCCCCTAGAGCTTGTCCAGAGCCGGCTCGCGGCCCAGATCCCGAGACGGCTCCGCGGCGGTTGGCGGACTGACGTCGCCCGGCGCCGGGGCGCGATCGCGCCTCAGCGCCAGCGCGAAGGCGATCACCGCACCCACGACCTGGACGGCCAGGACCGTGGCGGCGAAGCCGGTCGGATGTTTCGGTCCGTTGACGAGGATGAACGGCTCGGCAATGGCCACCGCGCCGAGCGGAATCAGGAACCAGGTTCGCTTCAGGGCCAGCATGTACTGGACCGCGAGATAGGTGCCGGCCAACACGGTGAAGGCGCAGCCGAGGATCAACAGGGCGTCGGAGGCGGTGGCGCGTTTGGCGCCGAAGGCGACACTGAGCAACAGGTGCGGGACGGCGGCGAAGATCAGCAGGCAGGGCACGGCGCAGACGCCGATGATGGCCAGCGACCTGGCCAGGACGGGGCGGGTGTCCTCGCCGGCCGCGCGGCGCCGCGACACCTCGGGGACCAGGTAGAAGCCCGCCCCGATGGCCACCCAGATCAGCACCTTGGCCGCCACGGCGGTGGCCGCGTAGGCACTGGCCGTGTCCTGGGGGAACTGGTGCTTGGCCGCGATCAGGTCGATGTTCTGAAGCACGGCGATCACGCTCAGCCCAGCGATCGGCGCCCATGCGCTCTTGACGTGTGTCCACAGGCCGATGGCGGCCTGGGGCTCGTGATCGCTGGCCGGTGCACGCGCGGCGTAGCGCCTCAGGTGCACCCAGCAGTACGCCGCCATCGCGATATACGACAGCAGCGAGCCGAGATACGCCCCCGTGACGTTGAGCCACGCCGCGGCCAGAATTGCCCCGGTTACCAACCGCACCGATTGCTCGCCGATCAGCGAGAGACCGACCGCGCGGTAGTCGCCGACACCCTGGAGCGCGCCACGCATCAGCGACACCAGGAGATACATGCACCCGGCTGGGATTCCCGCCGCGGCGGCCCAGCTGTAGTGCTTCACGCCAACGGCCTGCGCGATCGGCGCCTGCAGCGCGATCGAGACCACCGTCAGGACGACCGACACGATCAGCAGCGACTTGGTCCACCTCTTGATCGTCTCCAGCAGGTCGGCGCCGAGGCCAAGATGCCCGAGTACGCCCTCGCGTGCGGTGGCGACCTGCATCGCCTGGCCAGCCACGGTGAGGATCAGCAGGTAGCTGATCAGGGCGCCGAGTGAGCCATAGTCGTCGAGCTCTCGCGCGAACACGAAGGTGGAGCCGAGCGCGATGATGTTGTTGGCGATCATCGCTCCGGCAAGCCCCGCGGCCTTGGCGGTGTCGGAACCCTTGAGGCTGTCCAGTGACGGCGCGAAGCGGTTGCGCAAAGCGGCCAGCCGACCGGAAGCTGCCGGTTCCTGGGCAGGAGCGGTCATGACGCAAGGACGGTAGCGAAAGGCGCTGTCTGCACGCGGTTTATCGGGCCTCTGCGCCGGGGGCGCTTGGCTCTACAGTGTCGCGCAAGATGGCGATGCGACCAAGGCGCGGGGGCTAGATGCTTGATTCCTCTTGCCGCACCCGCGGATGGCGCGCACGACACGGCGCCGGATCAGCGCCCACGTCCTCGCCGGTAGCGCTGCTACCGGCTTCGTCCGCATGCACCGTCCGGCTTGGTCGTGCACACCCCCGCAGGCACGTCAATTCGGAACCAACCATCTGACATGGCGCCTAGGCACACGGCCAGCGCCGCCGAGACTGAGGCGCTGGGCGCCAGGCTGGCCGGGTCGTTGCAGCCCGGCGATGTCGTATTGGTCGAGGGCGAGTTGGGCGCGGGCAAGACAACATTCGTTCGTGGTGCCGCGCGCGCCCTCGGCGTCGAGACACCCGTGACCAGCCCGACATTCACGATCGGGCAGCGGTATCGGGCTCCTGTGCCCGTGTCGCACGTCGACCTGTTCCGGATCGATGACCTCAGTGCCGAGGATCCCGACCTGCTGCTCGACTACCTCGGCCCCGACACGATCGCCTTCGTGGAGTGGCCCAAGGGAGAGGAGCGCGAGCTCTCGGCGCTGGCCAGAATTGCCGCGCGGGTCCGGATCGAGCACGCCGGAGACGATCGACGGCTCGTCGAGATGGTGCTCGCATGACCGTGCTGGCCCTCGACACCGCTACCCGCGCGACGGCGGTGGCGCTGTGCGACCAGGACCGAGGGGTGGTGCTCGAGGCGCGCGATGACCCGCCATCGGGCTCCAGGCCGCGCCACGCCACCCGTTTGCTGCCCCTGGTCGACGAGCTGCTGCAGCGTTACGGGCAGGCGCGGGGGAGGGCTACGGGCTGGGAGGCGATCGACGCATTGGCCGTCGGTACCGGACCGGGCACCTTCACCGGCCTGCGGATCGGGATCGCCACCGCCATGGCACTAGCGCAAGCTCGCGACATTCCGCTGACTGGGATCTCGACGCTGCGCTCCCTCGCCCTCAACGCCTGCGCGACGGAAGAGTCCGCGGCCCAAGATCTCCTCGTGGCGGTGCTCGACGCACGCCGCGGAGAGGTGTTCGCGTGCGCCTGGGAGCCGGCCGCCGTCATGACCGGCCATCCGCAGCTGGCGCCGGTGGCGGTTGCCCCGCAGACACTCGCTCAGACCGTGTCGGCGGGCTGGGCGAGGGCCCTGGCGATCGGAGACGGGGCGATAGAATTCCGAGCAATTCTCGAACATTCGGGAATCTCGGTCCCCGGGGGTGACTCGGCGCTCCACAGGGTCACGGCGATCAACCATTGCCGCCTTGTGGGCACAGCGCTCCTAACGCCGTCTGATCGAGTCGAGCCCCAGTACCTGCGCATCCCCGACGCCGAGATCAACCGCCGCGCCAGACCCAGCGAATGACCACCGAGTCTGTATCCATCCGTCCCCTCGCCTATTCCGATCTGCCCCAGGTGATCGCGATCGAGCGGCGTGCCTTTCCGACGCCCTGGTCGTTGGCCATGTTCGTGCTCGAGCTCTCCAAGCCATCCAGCATCTGCCTGGCCGTGATTGAGAACGGCGCCATCGCCGGTTACCTCATCTGCTCGCGCTACGCGGACGTGTGGCATCTGATGAACATCGCCGTGGACCCGGTGGCCCAGCGGCGTGGTCATGGCCGCGCCCTGCTGGAGGAACTGCTCGAGCGCGCCGGTCATGACGAGGCATACACGCTCGAGGTGCGGACCTCCAACGCTCCCGCGATCTCACTGTACGAGCGGTTCGGATTCCGGTCCGCCGGCACCCGTCCACGCTACTACCACGACACGGGCGAAGACGCGATGATCATGTGGCGTGCCACCCAGGCGACGTCGACATCCGGCGCCTCGGGGTGATCCTCGCGCTGGAAACAAGCTGCGACGACACCTGCGCCGCGGTCATCACCCGCGAGGGTCAGATCCTCGCCAACGTGATCTCGTCGCAGGGGGTCCACGATCGCTACGGCGGAGTCGTGCCCGAGGTCGCTTCGCGGCATCACCTGCAGCTGATCGGCGATGTCGTCGGCGACGCGCTGCGGATCGCCGGCGCCACTCTGTCCGAGCTCGAGCTGATCGCGGTCACCCGCGGACCCGGCCTCGTCGGCGCGCTGCTGGTCGGGGTCTCGACGGCCAAGGGGCTGGCGGCAGCTCATCGGCTCCCGCTGGCCGGTGTCGACCACCTGCACGGCCACGTGGCGGCCAGTCTCCTCGCCCCGGCCCCGTTCGACCCTCCGTTCGTCAGCCTCGTCGCCAGCGGTGGTCACACGCTGTTGGCCAGGGTGACCGACCCGGGACCGGGTTTCGAGGTGCTCGGCCAGACGCTCGACGACGCCGCCGGTGAGGCGTTCGACAAGGGCGCCCGTCTGCTCGGGCTCGGCTATCCGGGCGGAGCGGCGCTCGAGAGGCTCGCGCGCGACGGCGATCCGACCGCGTTCGACTTTCCGACGGCGGCCCGGGTGGGTGGGCTGGACTTCTCATTCGCCGGCCTCAAGACGGCGCTGCTCTACCGGATCCGCGACCTCGGCTCGGTGCAAGCCGAGCGTCACCGGCACGATCTGGCCGCCTCCTACCAGCGCGCGATCGTCGAGGCGCTGACCATCCGGGTGATCAGGGGGCTCGAGTACACCGGCATGACCCGCCTGGCCATCGGCGGAGGCGTGGCCGCAAATGGGCCGTTGCGCGAGCGGCTCAAGGGCCTCGGCGTGGCCATCGACATCCCGCCTCGCGAGCTGTGCACCGACAACGCGGCGATGATCGCCAGCGCAGCCCGGTTCGTCGATCCGATGCCCTATCCGGCCTATCTTGGCCTCGACGTGTACGCCACCGGTGAGCACGCGCTGGTGGCGGCATGATGGAGGTTGTTCTCTACGGCCGCGAGGGCTGCTGTCTGTGCGACGAGGCCCGCGAGCTGTTGCTGAGAGTGTCCGAGCGCCACCCGTTCAGGCTGCTCGAGCGCGACATCGAAGCTGACGACGCGCTGCTGCGCTCCTACCTCGAGCGCATCCCCGTCGTTACGATCGATGGGGTGGAGGTTTTTGAGTTCTTCGTTGATGAGGACGAGCTGGTTCGCCGGCTGAATCATTCCCGGGCCGGGAATGTGCGTTAGTAGAGTGAGGATCGGATGAGCTATACGGTCGGTCGAGGTACCGAGATCGCCGCGCCGGGCAGCGAGAAGCCGGGAGAGAAGCTTTCGCTTGGCGTCGCGGCACGCCTGTCGCGCTACCTCCAGGTCCTCACTCAGGCACGCAAGATGGGCAAGGAGACCATCTCCTCGCAGGAGTTGGCGGACTACACGCACGTCAACTCGACCCAGATTCGCCGCGACCTGTCGGGCTTCGGCAAGTTCGGCAAGCGCGGCGTGGGCTACAACGTCGAGTCGCTCGTCACGCAGATCCGCAAGATCCTGCGTACCTCGGGCCAGCACAACATCGCCCTGTTTGGCGCCGGACACCTCGGTACGGCGATCGCCACCTCCGATATCTTCGCCGACCACGGGTTCCGCGTCGTGGCCGCATTCGATGTCGACGAGCAGCTCGTCGGCACCACGATCGGATCCCTGACCGTTCGCCACAGCTCGGAGATGGTCGCGGTGATCGACGAGCTCGACATCGTCGTGGCCGTCCTCGCGGTCCCGTCGGCGGCTGCCCAGGCCGTGGCCGATCAGCTCGTCGAGGCGGGTGTGAAGATCATCTTCAACTACTCCGACACCCTGCTCCAGGTTCCTCCCGAGGTGACCGTTCACACCTCCAGCCCGGCCGTCGATCTGCTGTACGCGCTGTACTTCTACCTGACTTGACCGCCTTCTGGGACATGGACCTAGACCTGCATCGCGCGCGTGCGGCCTTTGACGCTTCGACCGACTTCACGGTTGGGCTCGAGGAGGAATTCGCCCTGCTCGATCCGGATGAGCTGGGGCTTGTGCCGCGGTTCGAGGAGCTGCGCGACGCCGCCGTCGGCGATCCCGCGCTGGCCGACTCGATGGCCGGCGAACTGATCGCATCGGAGATCGAGATCCGCTCGGGTCGGGCCGAGGACCTCGCTGCGGCCGCCGCTGCTCAGCGCGATCTGCGCCGGCGCCTGTTCGCGCTGGCCGCTGACCGTGGGATCGCCCTGAGCGCAACCGGAACCCATCCGTGGTCGGACTACCGCGACCAGCGGATCATCGACACCGAGCATTACCACCGCGTCGAGGACGGGCTCAAGTACGTCGCCTGGCGCAACAACACCTTCTCGCTGCACGTGCACGTGGGCATCAATGGCGCCGACCGAGCGGTGCTCGTGTGCGACCGCCTGCGGCCCGTGCTCCCGCTGTTGTTGGCCATCTCGGCCAACTCGCCGTTTCTCGACGGCCGCGATTCCGGCCTGCACAGCGCGCGGACCCAGACCTTCACCCGCAGCTTTCCCCGCTGCGGCGTCCCCGATCCGTTCGGCAGCTGGGGCGCGTTCGCCCGGTACATCGACTTCCTGGTCCGGACGCAATCGATCGTCGAGTACACCCAGGTGTGGTGGTCGGTGCGCCCGCACTTCACCTTCGGGACGGTGGAGGTGCGGATTTGCGACGCGCAGGCCACGGCGGCCGAGTCGGATGGGCTCGCCGCACTGATCATGGCCTGTATCGCCCAGGCCGCCCGGGATGTCGACGAGGGGGTTCCATTCGTCGAGCTGCCGGGACGGATGATCGAGGAGAACACGTGGCGAGCGATCCGCTACGGACTCGAAGGCGAGTTGCTCGATCTCGACAGCGGCGAGGGGTATCCGGCCGCGGCGGTGGTCGATCGCCTGCTCGAATGGTCGGCACCAATCCGCTCCGAGCTGGGGATCGATGTGTCGCTGCCCCCGCAGAATGGGGCTCAGCGGCAGCGACGGATGCTCGAGGGCGGAATGAGTCTGTATGAGGTGTTCGCGGCGGTCGTCGCCGAAACCCGCGATACGTATGCTGGCGTGCTTGGAAGTACTGCGGAGGTGACCAGATGAGCACAGCGGAAGGTGGGCCGACCGGCGCGGCCGGGCAGCCGAGCGAGGAAGAGCTTCGGGCGGCGTACGAGGCGGAGATCAAGAAGATCCGGGTCGAGCACGTGCTCCTCGAGCACGTGGTGACGTTGATCAATCTCGGCATGCGTCGCACCGGAATTTCCCCGGGGACCGAGAGCGAACGCGATCCGGAGCAGGTCAGACTGGCCATAGAGGGCGTGCGTGCGTTGCTGCCCCTCGTCGAGCAGGTGGCACCCGCCCAGGCCGGGCCGATTCGCGATGCGGTTTCGCAGCTCCAGCTCCAGTTCGTCCGCATCGGTGGCCAGAGCGCCGCTCCCGAGCCGGCGGCCGCAAGCGCCCCCAGCGCGGCTCAGACCGCGGGCGACGCGCTCTCCGAGCCGGAGCCGGGAGCGCCGCCCGAACCCGAGTCGCCAGACCCCGATCAGCCCGGTCCGGCGCAGCGCAGCGGTCGGCTCTGGGTTCCCGGGCAGTAGCCCGGAGCCACCTCGATTGGTCGCCCGCCAAACCGTTTAGGGGCGTTTGGCGGGACGTTTGACGGCCGCTCACGCTAAACTCGGGCGCGATCACCGGGCCTCCGCTCACGCATGGGTGGCGGCCCTTTTGCAGTTGTTGGCTGCGCATCCGCGCGCGCCCCACTCGAACACAGAGCTTTCCCGGAGGACCTTCTCTTGACTAGCTTCCTGACGCAACACGGCGTCCTCGTCGCGCTGGTTTGCGCTGCCGCGGCGATCGTCTATGGCGCGACGACGGCACGCCAGCTGCTGGCGCTATCGCCCGGCAACGAGCGCATGCAGGCAATCTCGGCCGCCGTGCAGGAGGGCGCCCGCGCCTACCTCAACCGCCAGTACACGACGATCGCCGGAGTCGGGGTGATCCTTTTCATCGTCCTCATCCCGATTCAGAACATCCGCGTGGCCATCGGCTTTGCCATTGGCGGCGCCCTCTCGGCCGCAGCCGGCTTCATCGGCATGAACGTCTCCGTCCGCTCAAATGCTCGGGTGGCCGAGTCCGCGCGCGGCGGCATCTCGCCGGCGCTGGCCGTGGCCTTCCGCGGTGGGGCGGTCACCGGTCTGCTGGTCGTCGGTCTGGCACTGATCGGCGTTGCCGGCTACTACGGCATCCTGACCTGGATCGCCGGCGAGAGCCCGCGCTCCGCGGTCGACGCGCTGATCGGCCTTGGCTTCGGTGGCTCGCTGATCTCGGTGTTCGCGCGTCTTGGCGGCGGCATCTTCACCAAGGCGGCCGACGTCGGCGCCGACCTGGTGGGCAAGATCGAGGCCGGAATCCCGGAGGACGACCCCCGCAACCCGGCTGTGATCGCCGACAACGTCGGCGACAACGTCGGAGACTGCGCGGGCATGGCGGCAGACCTGTTCGAGACCTACGCCGTCACCGCGGTGGCGGTCATGCTGCTGGGCGTGTTGCTATTCCGGCAGACGTCCTCGGTGGCGTTGTACCCGCTCGTGCTCGGTGCGGTATCGATCGTCGCCTCGATCATCGGGACGTACGCAGTGAGGTCGAAGTCCGGCAACGTCGAGCGCGCGCTCTACCAGGGCCTGATCGTATCCGGCCTGCTGGCTGCGCTGGCGTTCCTCCCGATCACCTACTGGATGATGCACGGCCTCACATTCAAGAGCGGTCTGGCGGCCCCGCACTGGTGGAAGTACTACCTATGCGCTCTGATCGGAATCGGCGTCACAGCGTGCCTGTTCGTGATCACCGACTACTTCACCTCGACGCGCTTTGCGCCGGTCAGGAGCACCGCCCGGGCATCGCAGACCGGACACGCCACGAACATCATCCAGGGGCTCGCTCAGGGACTTCAGTCGACCGCGCCGCCGGCGATCGTGATTGCGCTCGGCATCCTCGGCGCGTGGAAGCTCGCGGGCGGGAGCGGCCAGGGCATCTACGGCATCGGCGTGGCCGTGATGGCTCAGCTGTCGCTGACCGGCCTGATCGTCGCGCTCGACGCTTTCGGCCCGATCACCGATAACGCCGGCGGCATCGCCGAGATGGCGGACCTCCCCGAGGAGGTCCGCAACGTCACCGACCCGCTCGACGCGGTCGGAAACACGACCAAGGCCGTGACCAAGGGATACGCGATCGGTTCCGCCGCGCTCGCGGCGCTCGTGCTGTTCAACGCCTTCGAGCGTGAGCTGATCGGTAAGGGCAAGGTCCCGAACTTCTCGATCGACAACCCGCCGGTGTTGATTGGACTGCTGATCGGCGGCCTGATGGTTTACCTGTTCGCCTCACTGGCGATGGAGGCCGTCGGACGTGCCGGGGGGGCGGTGGTCGAGGAGGTCCGACGCCAGTTCCGTGAGAAGCCAGGGATCATGGAAGGCACCGAGGAGCCCGAATACGGCACGGCCGTCAGCCTCGTAACGAAGGCCGCTCAGCGCGAGATGATCCTGCCGGCGATGATCCCGATCCTGATCCCGTTGATCGTCGGGCTGATCAGCGTCGAGGCGCTCGGTGGTCTGCTGATCGGCGTCATCGTCGTCGGTCTGTTCATGGCCATCTCGATGACCTCGGGTGGCGGCGCGTGGGACAACGCCAAGAAGCTGATCGAGGATGGCGCGTACGGCGGCAAGGGGTCTGAGGCTCATGCCGCCGCGGTCACCGGCGACACCGTCGGCGACCCCTACAAGGACACCGCCGGTCCCGCGATCAACCCGATGATCAAGGTCGCGAACATCGTGGCCCTGCTGATCATCCCGCTGATCACCTGAGTTTCGGGCGTCGCGGCGAAGGCGCTAGGCTGCGCGCATGTTCATCCTGATCGTCGGCTGTGGGCGCGTTGGTTCGGCGGTCGCCAAGCGCGCTCTTGATGCTGGGCACGAGGTGTCCGTGCTCGACCGCGACCCGCTGTCCCACGAACGCTTGGACAAGGATCAGGCCACCACCTGGGAGGACGCCGGCGGTCGCTTCACGGTTGGCACGGCCCTCGAGGTCGAGGGCTTGATGGAGGCGGGCATCGACGACGCCGATGTGTTCCTCGCCGCCACGAGCGGTGACAATACGAACCTGGTGATCTCCCAGATTGCGCAACGCCGGTTCAAGGTCCCCAGGGTCGTCGTTCGCGTCGCCGACCCTGGACGTGCGGCTTGGTACGCCGAGCAGGGCCTGCTGACCATCTGCCCTACGCAGCAGGCGATCGACGAGGCCGAGCGGATCGCGCTCGCCACGGTGGAGGCGCGGTAGCCCATGTACGTGATCATCGCCGGTGCCGGGAAGGTTGGCTGGAACCTGGCTCGCGAGCTGATCGCCAAGGACCGCGAGGTCACGCTGATCGAGTCCGACCACAGCCGCTACCGAGTCGTCGAGGAGGAGCTCGAGCACGCGGTCCAGTACGGCGACGCGACTGAGCTGTGGGTACTCGAGCGCGCGGGCATCCAGCGCGCCGACCTCGTCATCGCGGTCACCGGAGACGACGAGGACAACATCCTCATCTGCCAGGTGGCCAAGGAGAAGTACGGCGTCCAGCGGATCGTGGCGCGGGTCAACAACCCCCGCAACCTGCAGCACTTCAAGCTGCTGGGCATCCAGCCTGCCGTGTCGGCCACCGACCTGATCCTCCGGCTGATCGAGCACGAGGTCCCCGAGTACGGACTGATTCAGCTCCTGGCGCTCGAGGAGGAGCATCTGGAGATCATCGAGCTCGAGGTCGGTGCCGGGTCAGCGGCGGCCGGCCGCACTGTCAAGGATGTGGTTCTGCCCGATGGCTCGCTGATCATCTCCGTGCTCAGAGGCGGGACCGGGTTCGTGCCCAAGGCTGACTCGGTCATCGAGGCGGGCGATCAAGTGTTGCTGATCCTCGATCCCGGACTCGAGGGTCAGATCACGCCGCAGTTCGCCTCCAACGGCACGGGCGCGGATGGCTGACCGAGCCGTCGACTACCTCCTCATCGGTGGCGGACTGGCGGCAGGCAACTGCGCCCGCTGGCTGCGCGAGGAGGGCGCCACCGGCTCGATCCTGCTCGTCGGCCGCGAGCCCGACCTGCCCTACAACCGGCCCCCGTGCTCGAAGGAGTTCATGCGCGGAGCCGAGTCCCGCGAGGACGTGCTGTTCCGTCCGGCCAAGTGGTACGGGGAGCAGCAGATCGAGCCGCTGACCAGAACCTCGGTGATGAAGCTCGATGTCGGCGCCCGGACCGCCAAGCTGTCCACGGGGGTGGAGATCAGCTTCGACAAGGCGCTGATCGCCACCGGCGCCAACGTGTCGCGATTGCGCGTGCCCGGGTGCGAACTCGACGGGATCCACTACCTGCGAACGCTGGGCAACAGCGACTCGATTCGCGAGCACGCGGCCGGCAAGCGGGTCGTGCTCGTGGGCGGGTCCTACATCGCCAGCGAGGTCGCCGCCTCGCTGACCGAGCTGGGCAGCGAATGCGCGATGGTGATGCTCGAGCCGGTCGCCCTCAGCCGCGGGTTCGGCGAGCAGGCCGGGCGGTTCTTTCAGAGCCACCTCGAGGACCACGGGATCAAGGTGTTCGGCGGCGAAGAGCTCGACCACTTCGAGGGCCGCGACGGTCAGGTGACCCACGTGGTCACCAAGTCGTCTCGCAAGCTCGAGGCCGACGCTGTGGTGATCGGGGCCGGTGTCGTGCCCGATGTCATGCTGGCGCGGGCGGCCGGGCTTGAGCTCGGTGAGAGCGGGGGAGTGCGGGCCGACTCGCGTCTGCAGAGCTCTGTGCCGGGGGTCTACGTGGCCGGCGACATCGCCGAGTACGAGAGCGTGGTCCACAACGGGCGGCGCCTGCGCGTGGAGCACTGGGACGTCGCCTTCAACCAGGGCAAGACGGTGGCGCTCAACATGCTCGGCCGCGACCAGCCGCACGACACCGTGCCCTATTTCTTCTCCGATCTGTCCGATTGGGCCGGACTCGAATACGTGGGCCCCGCCTACGAGTGGGACGACGAGGTCGTCCGCGGCTCCGTCGACGAGGGCGAATTCAGCGTCTGGTACCTGGCCGGCGGCCGTGTGGCCGGGGCCCTCTCGGTCGGCCGCTCCGACGACCTCGAGCACGCTCGCAGGCTGATCGCCTCCGGGGCCGATGTCGCCGATCGCCGCGACCAGCTGGCGGACGTCGACAGCGATCTAGGGTCGCTCTAGCGGCCCGTCATCCTCCGCCGGCGGCCGGCTGGGCAGCTCTGTCTGCCGCCGCGTGCCCCCGCCGGGAAGCCGGTCGACCAGCCGCCCGAACCGGTCGATTGCGCCCTCGAGCGGCGTGGCCATGTCCAGCGCGCGCTCGAAGGTCGGCATGACGGCGATCAGCTCGGCGCCGGTTTCGACGATCTCGGCTCCGCGTTCGTTGATCTGAACGCCGGTGGCGGCGACGGTCGTGCCAAGCTCCAGCACCTCCTCGGCCCGGCGGTCGAGCCGCTCGCCGAGGGCCATGATCGCGTCGGCGCGCTCATCGAGGCGCTCGGCGATCTCGAGGATCTGGCGCCCGATGGCCGCGATTTCCTCCCCGAGCTCGAGCAGCCGCTCGAGTTGCGCCGGCGCCACTCGCGCCAGCCGGGCCGCGTCGGTCACGTCCGTGACGATGCGGTTGACCACCGCTTGGGGACTGTAGATCGGGATCCCGAGCACGCGCACCTACTGCGGACAGTAGCTAAGAGCTCGCTTTGAGACGCGCTCTCAGGCGACCTATACTCACGCTGCGACCCGGCGGACGCCATGGGGAATGGTGTAATGGCAGCACGCGACGCTCTGGACGTCGAAGTTGGGGTTCGAGTCCCTGTTCCCCAGTTGACTCCAACGTTGTCCTAGATAATCTCGGACAACGTTGGACTTACCCGGGGTCCGCGAAATGGGGCGGTTCCTTCGTCATGCCGGCGCTGACCGCGGCGAGCTGGTTGGCGGACCCGATGAGGCCGAGCTGCAATGCGGCCTCGAGGGCGAGCGTCTCCTCCGGCGCCCCGGTCCAGCTCTCGTCGAACAGCCGCTTGACGCCGCGCACGGCGTCGGGGGAGCGCTGGGCGATCTCGGCCGCCAGCTCCTGCGCCGCCGCCAGCGGATCGTCGGCGACATGGGTGACCACGCCCAGCTCGAGGGCCTCCGCACCGCTGAACACGCGACCGGTGTAGGCGAGCTCCTTGGCCACGTCGATTCCGACCAGGCGGGGCAAGGTGCGCGTGATGGACATGTCGGGGATCAGGCCCCACTTGATCTCCATCACCGACAGCTTGGCCTCAGGCGTGGCGATTCTGATGTCCGCGGCCAGGGCGATCTGGAGGCCGCCGCCGAGGCAGTTGCCGTGGATCGCGGCGATCACCGGCACGGGCACGCGGATCCAATCGTAGGCGGCGCGCTGGTACCAGTTGGGCACCTCGGCCTGGAGCGGTTGCGTCAGGCCATCGACCCCCTGATCGGTCGAGGCCATGCTCATCAGATCGAGTCCCGAGCAGAAGCTGCGGCCCTCGCCATACAGGACCACCGCGCGTAGCCCGGGTTCGGAGCGCAAGCGTCCGGCGGCGCCGATGATCGCCTCGAACATCTCGGCGTCGAGGGCGTTGTGCTTCTCGGCCCGTGTCAACGCCACCGTCGCCACGTGGTCCGCCATCTCCACCTGCACGCGCTGTGAGTTCACCGCGCCGAAGCCTATTGGACAACCCGGCTTCGGCGGCGCACGTCTCAGTGGTGCTTGCGTCGATCACGGTGGCGCCTGCGCTTGTGGTGCTTGGTCTTGTGGTGGTGCCGGTGGTGGTGATCGACACCGGTCATGGGGCCGATCGTGGCCTCGGGAACGCCCGTCGTGTCGGGCGCGAGAAACGACGTTGGTGATCAGTCCGGTTGCCAGCGCGAAGCTGGAGCCTCGCCACCGCCCCCGCCGCCGGCGTTGCTGCCCCGGTTACCGCATCCGCCCGAGCCGGCCGGATAGGCGGACGCGCCACCACCGCCGAACGTGGCCGACCCGTTGGGCGAGCCGTTCGATCCAACCTCGACAAAGAAGGTCTCGTAGGGGTAGACGGTGAGGTCGGCGGTGAGGACTGCCCCGAAGCCGCCTGCGCCGCCCGGTGGCGTCTCATCGGAGGCGTTGCCGCCCTCCGCGCCGACCAACTTGACGACAAGCTCGCTGACGTGCGCGCCGACAGCCGGCCCGGGACGGCCAAAGGCGGGACGCTATTGCACAGGTTTGACCGCGTCGCCCAGGCGAACGGCGCCCTCACTGAGGACTTCACCGTAGATGCCGAAGGGGAGGGGCTCGGTCGTCTGGAGGTCCCTTCGATATTCGCCCAGGATGTCCAGCGTCGGGAGCGTGACCTCCCCGGTTTCGGGATCGCGGCCGGTGATCAGGCAGCGGCCCACATGGCCGCGGAAGCGAATCTCGGCCTGGCCGACCTGGACCACGTGGCCGACCCACCCGTCCTCCTCGTGCGCGTCCAGGCCGTCGACCTCGATCAGCATGCGAAACCGCCGCGCATCGATCTCAGTCTCGCCGGCAGCCTGCGCGAGGTGTTCGAGTGACGCGCGTGAAATCAGCGACACCCCGCCCCGGCGGCCACGATCGACGGCTCCGATGAGCGACTCCATCACGCGGATCGGGCGACCGAGGCGCTCTGACAGCGCCGCGGCGAAGGGCCCGTCGACCGGCAAGGCCTGAACCGTGGTCGAGAAGAAGCGAACCGCAATCGGCTCCTCACGCGTGGCTACCGGCCCCGAGACGGACTGGCCGTCCGGGAATCTCAGCGTGAGCATGTCGTCCACACACTCGGCCACGATCGTCTGCAACTCGCCGAGCGGCTTGGCGTTGATCATCCGATCACGCTCGTCGATCAGAAAGAAGCGGCGGTTTCCGCGGGCCCCGTCGCGCCCCAGCTCGACCTCCTGCACGCGCTGCAGGCGAGTGCCCTTGACCGGCGTCACCGATAGCGCGGTGACGTTCACGCCGCGGCCTGCTCGGCCCAGTCGCGATACAGCTGCCAGTAACGGCCCTCGGCCGCCAGCAGCTCATCGTGGGTGCCCTGCTCGGCGATCGTCCCGTGTTCGAGGACGAGGATCCGGCTGGCGTGGCGGATGGTCGAGAGGCGGTGCGCGATCACGATCGCCGTGCGCCCCGCCACCAGCCGCCGCAGCCCCTGCTCGATCAGGCTTTCCGTGTGCACGTCGACGTTCGACGTGGCTTCGTCAAGGACGAGGATCCTGGGGTCGGCCACCAGCGCTCGAGCGAACGCCAGCAGCTGTCGCTGCCCGGCCGACAGCTGGACGCCGCGCTCTCCGACCTGGGTGTCGTAGCCGTGCTCGAGGGCGGCGATGAAGCCGTCGGCACCCACGGCGCGTGCGGCAGCGGCGATGTCCTCGTCCGAGGCGTCAGGACGGCCGAAGGCGATGTTCTCGCGCACCGTCCCGCTGAACAGGAAGCCCTCCTGCGGGACGATGCCCATCTGGGAACGGAGCGAGTGCGCGGTGATGTCGCGCAGATCGTGGCCGTCGACGCGCACACTTCCCTCGGACGGGTCGTAGAAGCGCGCCACCAGCTTGGCGAAGGTCGACTTTCCGGCACCCGTCTCGCCGACCAGGGCGATCGTCTGGCCCGGCGGGATCACGAGGTCGATGTCTCTCAGCGCCCACGGCCCGTCGTCGTCGCGGTAACGGAAGGAAACGTCGTCAAAGCGCAGCTCGCCGCGGATGGCGGGCAAGTCGGTGGCGTCGGGGCTGTCGACCAGCTCGGGCTGCTCGTCGAGCAGGCCAAAGATCTTGTCGAGTGCGGCCATCCCCGATTGGTAGGTCGTGTAGAGCTGCGAGAGCTGCTGGATCGGATCGAAGAAGTTGTTGAGCGCGGCGACGAACGCGAACACCACTCCGGTCGAGGTGTTCCCGTTGATGGCCTCGATTCCGCCGATGACCAGGATCTCTACCGTGACCAGCGCGGACAGCAGTTCGACGGCCGGGAAGTAGGCTGCGTTGAGGTACACGGTCTTCAGGTTGGCCTGGCGATTCTCCTCGTTGAGCTCGCCAAAGCGGGCGATGTGGCGGCGCTCCTGACCGAAGGCCCGGACGACGCGGATCCCAGACAGACTCTCCTGCAGGTAGCCGGTGATCGAGGCGATCTTCTCGCGCGTGAGCCGGTAGGCATCGGCCGAGGCGATCCGGAACACCACCCCGCCGATGAACAGCAGGGGGAGGGCGAGGAACGTGAGCAGCGCCAGCTGGGGGTCGAGCACGAACAGGATCACGACGACGCCGATCAGCGTGAGTCCCGACTGCAACAGCGTGGCCAGACCATCCTCGACCAGCTGATCGAGCGCCTCGACGTCGTTGGTGATCCGGGAGATGATGACGCCCGCGCGGTTGCGCGAGTAGAAGCCGATCGACAGGTTCTGCAGGTGCTGGAAAAGCCGGACTCGAAGGTCCTGCAGGGCGCGCTGACCCACCCATCCGACCAGATAGGTCTGCAGGTAGGTGAAGATGGCGTAGAGCACGGCTGAGACGAGGAAGGCGACCACGATTAGGTCGAGCGTCCCGACGTCGCCCTTCCTGATCCCGTCGTCGATGGCCAGCTTGGCCAGCGGGGCCGGCGCCAGGGACGCCGCGGTGGCCACGACGACGGAAAGGAACATCGCCAGCACCCGCCACCGGTAGGGACGCATCAGCTGCGCGAGGCCGCGCAGCTTTCGCCCCCGTCCGCCGGTCGCCTGCAGGCGACGGCGCAGCTCGCGCATCCGCCCTCCGTGTTCGGTCGTGGCGCTCATAGGCCGACCACCTCCGCCTCGATCGGCTTGCGGGTCATGAACACCTGGTCAGGCATGCCCTTCTCGACGATCTCGCGATACAGGTCGGAGGTCTCCAACAGCTCGTCGTGGCTACCCTGGGCGGCCACCCGCCCGTCCTCGAGGACGACGATCTCGTTGGCCAGCGCGATGGTCGAGAGCCGGTGGGCGATCACGAACGTGGTGCGCCCGGCCAGAACCTCGCGCAGGGCCAGCTTGATCTCCTGCTCGGTCGAAGCGTCGACCGACGACGTCGCGTCGTCGAGGATGAGGATCCGTGGGTCGGCCAGGATCGCCCGGGCAATGGCGAGCCGCTGTCGCTGGCCGCCTGACAGCGTCAGCCCGCGCTCGCCGACGAGTGTGTCGTAGCTCTTCGGGAGGCGCTCGATGAAGTCCGCCGCCTGCGCGGCCCGCGCGGCGCGCTCGACGTCCTCTCGGCTGGCCTGCGGATTGGCGTAGGCGATGTTGTCGTGCACGGTGGCCGAGAACAGGAACGGATCGTCGTTGACGACCGCGATCGCGCTGCGCAGGCTGACCAGGTCGACGTCGCTAACGTCGGCGCCGTCGATCCGTACCGAGCCCTCGCTCACGTCGTACAGGCGTGGCAGCAACTGGACCAGCGCGCTCTTGCCGGCACCCATCGCGCCGACCAGTGCCACGGTGCTGCCCGCTTCGATCGCGAGGTCGATATCCCGCAGGGCGGGGTGTGGCGAGCCCTCGAAGGTCAGGCTGACGCCGGAGAAGGTCACCGCGCCGGGCCCGTCAGGAAGGCTGGGCGCGTCGGGCGGAACGGTCATGGCCGGCTCGCGATCGAGCACCTGGAAGATGCGCGCGCCCGAGGCGGTTGCGCGCTGAGCGGCGCCGAGCATGTACCCGAGCGTCCGCATCGGTGAGATCAGCATCAGCAGGTACGCGTAGAAGGCGGTGAATTCGCCGACGCTGATCGAGCCGTGGATGACCTGGCGCCCGCCCACGAGCAGGATCGCGCAGAGCCCGAGCTGGGGCACGAAGCTCAGCAGGGGGTTGAACACGGCCTGAATGCGCGTGGCCAGCATCTGCTGGTCGAACACGCGCTCGACCGAATGGCGGAAGCGGCCGAGCTGCCGCTCCTCCTGCGCGAATGCCTTGACGACCCGGACGCCAGACACATTCTCCTCGGCCTCGGCGGTGAGCTCGGCGATTCGCTGCTGCGCCTCCTGCATGGCCGGGCGCGAGCGCCTGCCGTAAAAGAACGCGATCACCACGACGAAGGGCACCGGTGCGAGTGCCAGGGCGGCCAGCTCCGGCTGCAGCGCGAACATGGCCACGCCGGCGAGCAGGATGGTCAGGAACGACTGGCCGATGAAGATCAGGCCGTAGCCGAGGAAGAAGCGCACTGACTGCAGGTCGACCGTGGCCCGCGACATGAGCTGCCCGGTCTGCTGGCGGTCGAAGAACGACAGCTCGAGACGCTGCAGCTGCCCGTAGAGCGAGTTGCGCAGATCGAGCTCGACGCTGAGGGACACCTGACCGGCGATCAGCCGACGGAAGACGCTGAGCACGAGCCGGAGCACGCCAGCCACCGCGATCGCGCCTGCCCACAGATAGAGCTCATGGTGATCGTGCGAGCCGATGGCATTGATGGCCAAGCCGGTCAGCCACGGGATCAGCACGGTCATGCCCATCGCGCCGGCGGCGAGCGCGAATGACCAGCTGACTCCGCGGACGTACGGCCGCAAAAAGCTCAGTAGTCGCCGGAAGATCAGCATACTTCATAAAATATAGTAACTCACGATGGCGCCTGTGTTCTCAGGCCCAACGGCTTCGATGGGCGCGGCTGGTGGCTGGGGAAGGGGACAGATCGCGGCGATGGGCGGTCCAACGACGATAACGTCGAAGAGCGGGTTCGGACCCCGACGCTGGGTAACGTTTCCGCGCTCCTGGAGCAGAAGCGTCGCATCGCGGCAGCCGTGCCGAGCGCCGTGCAACGTTTTCGTGGTTCGGCCGCCGATCTCCAGGGCAGCGCCAGCGCCGACACGATTGCCGGGCGTCACGTCGAGCCGAGGCGCACGTCCAGGTAGGCGTCGAGCATCACCTTGGCCTCGGCCAGGAGCCGATCGTTGCCGTGACGATCCTCGCGGAAGGCCTCGTGGAGCAGCTCATCGCCGGCCAGCACGACCATCTGGGCGGCGATCCTGCGGTTCTCCTCCGGCGCGTCGGGCCAGTGCACCTTCAGCATCCGCTCGATCGAGCGGGCGATCGCGCTGCGGGTCGGGCGAGCCGCCGTGCGCACCTCCTCGGTCCGGAGCCCTCCGTACCAGAGGGTGAGAAAGCCCGGTCGGGCGCGGAAGCCTGCGGCCAGGGCATCGAGGACGACTCGACCCGGATCCTCCAGGGGCTCGCGTTCGTCGGCCTCGGCGACCGCAGCCACGAGATCCTCGAAGTCGCTCCAGTACGACAGGGCAAGGGCCTCGACGATCGCCTGCTTGTCGGGGAAGTAGCGGTACACCGAGCCGACCGGGATGCCCGCGGCCTGGGCGATCCCAGTCGTCGTGAAGGCGTCGGAACCGCCCGAGGCCAGAACCTCGTCGGCGGCATCGAGCACTCGGCGCAGCCGTGCCCGGCTCCGAGCCTGGATCGGTACGCGGCGGAGCTTGCTCTCGAAGTGGGGTGGGTCGTCAGTCAGATGCTCGACGCCCGCGGCGTGGCCGTCGTCCCGCGAGCGGCGCCGTCGGGTTCAAACTTGAAAGTGAGCTTTCCTTCAGGTTAGCTTCGGGTCGTGCGGAGCGCAAATGCTCGATCGGGAGCGTGACCGGGTCGCCGCGGCGGGGCGGCGCCTGGCTGGACAGGGACTCCTGGTCGGCACCGCCGGCAACGTCTCGGAACGTGCGGAGGACCACGTGGCGATATCGGCCACCGGTGTCGTGCTGGCCGAGCTCCGCGCGGAGGACGTCACGGTGGTCAACCTGGATGGCCAGCGCATCGCCGGCCCCCGCGCTCCGAGCTCGGAGCTCCAGCTGCACCTCGGCATCTACCGGCGCTACCGGGTCGGTGGGGTCGCCCACACCCACGCGCCGATGGCCACGGCACTGTCCTGCGTGGTCGACGAGCTGCCGGTGGTCCACTACCAGATGCTGGAGCTCGGCGGGACGGTGCGGGTGGCGCCTTACGCGACGTTCGGAACGGCGGCGCTGGCGGCGGGCACGCTCGACGCGCTCGCGGATCGCAGCGCCGCTCTGATGGCCAACCATGGGGCGGTCACCTTCGGCTCTGACGTGGACGTCGCCGTCGAGCGCACGCTGCTGCTCGAGTGGGCGTGCACCGTGTACTGGCGCGCGGCGATGGTGGGCAAGCCACGGGTCCTCGACCAGGATCAGCTCGCCGAGGTCAGCGAGGCGTACCGGACCTACGGCCAGGACCCCGAGGCAGCCTCGTGAGCGGTGAGGTCACCCGGCGGCGCTTCGTCACCGGCACGCTGGCCGGTGGCGCCACCGTGGCCCTTCCGGCCGCCGAGGCCAAGCCCGCCAACCAGAAGGGCTCGGGGTCGACCCGCAAGGTCGAGGTGGCGATTGTCGGTGCCGGCTTCGCCGGTCTCACCGCTGCGCGAACCCTGACCCGTGCCGGTCGCTCGGTGGCGGTCGTCGAGGCGCGCGAGCGCGTCGGTGGCCGGGTGTGGAACCACCAGCTCGGCGACGGCCACATCTCCGAGCGGGGCGGCACATTCGTCGGCCCCACCCAGGACCACGTGATGGCACTGGCCAAGCAGCTCGGTGTGGCGACCTTCCCCACCTACGACAAGGGCGACAACGTATATGTGATCAACGGCAGACGGGGGACGTACAGCGACACGGGCGTCACCGGCACCGCACCTCCCGACCCGGTGATCCTTCCCGACCTCGCGCTGGTCGTCACGGAGCTCGACAAGATGTCCCGGACGGTGCCCGTCAACGCGCCCTGGAGCGCGAAGAACGCGGCCAGCTGGGACGGTCAGACGCTCGAATCCTGGATCAACACTCACGCCGTAACGCCGCAGTTCCACAAGTACGTGCCGCTGGCCACCCGGCCGATCTTCGGTGCCGAACCCCGCGAGCTATCGCTGCTGTTCGTGCTGTTCTACATCGCTTCCTCGGGCGATGAGAAGCATCCGGGCACGTTCGAGCGCAACTTCGACACGCGGGGCGGCGCGCAGCAGTCCCGCTTCCACGGCGGCTCGCAGCTCATCGCGTTGAAGATGGCCCAGCATCTCGGTCGCCGTGTGGTTCTCGGCTCGCCCGTGCGCCGGATCGTGCAGGGGTCGCGCGGGGTAACCGTGCACTCCGACCGCGTCACGATCAAGGCCAGAGAGGTGATCGTGGCGATTCCGCCGGCGCTGGCGGCGCGGATCGATTACGAGCCGATTCTGCCTTTCCAGCGCGACCAGCTCACCCAGCGCTACGGCCAGGGCACACTGACCAAGGTGGCCGCGGTGTACGACAGGCCGTTCTGGCGGGCCAAGGGCCTCAACGGCACCGCCTTCGACACCACCGGGCCGGTGACGGCGACGTTCGACGACTCCCCGCCCGGCGGCGAGCCGGGAATTGTGTTCGGATTCGTCGGCGGTGACGACGCCAGGCGGTACGCGACCATGTCCCCAGCCTCGCGGCGAGCCGCGGTCCTGGCCCAGTTCGCCAAGTTCTTCGGAGCGGAGGCACACAGTCCGCGCGCCTTTTTCGAGACCAGCTGGTCGGGTGAGCAGTGGACGCGCGGCTGTCCGGTTGGGATTCCATCGATGGGCACGCTCGTTGCCTACGGCTCGCGCGTGCGCCAACCCGTGGGGCGTATCCACTGGGCCGGAACCGAGACATCCAACTACTGGAACGGGTACATGGACGGCGCCGTCCGGTCGGGCCAGCGGGCTGCGGCGGAAGTGCTCGCCGAACTGTAGGGTGCGGGCAGCGACCGAGGAGGACTGATGCCGAGCGTACGTGAGGCCACATTCGAGCTGTTTCGCGCCCATGGAATGACCACGATGTTCGGCAACCCGGGCTCGACCGAGTTGCCGATGCTGACCTCATTCCCTGACGACTTCACCTACATCCTCGGTCTCCAGGAGCTGGCGGTGGTGGGCATGGCCGACGGCTTCGCCCAGGCCACCGGACGTCCCACGCACGTCAACCTCCACACGGCTCCCGGCGTGGGCAACGCGGTGGGCGGGATCTTCAATGCCCAGTCGAACAAGGCGCCACTGGTCATAACCGCCGGCCAGCAGGTCCGGGCGCACGTGACGATGGAGGCCAATCTGACCAACCGCGACGCGACCGTCGTCCCCCAGCCGTACGTCAAGTGGAGCCACGAGCCCTCACGCGCTGAGGACGTACCGGCGGCCATCGCCCGGGCGATCTACCACGCCATGCTCCCTCCGCGCGGCCCCGCCTTCGTCTCCATCCCAATGGACGACTGGGGTGTGGATGCCGACGAGGACCGATCGCTGAACGCGGCGCGCCGCATGGTCAATGTCCGTCCCGGCCCCGATCCGGCCGCTCTCGACCAGCTGGCCGCGCGCCTTCAGGCGGCCGGCAACCCGGTGATGGTCGCCGGCCCGGACATCGACGCCAGCCGAGGTTGGGACGACGCGGTGGCGCTGGCGGAGCAACAGCGCCTGCCGGTGTGGGCAACGCCGGCGACCGGGGGAGGCCGCATCGGCTTTCCCGAGAATCATCCCCAGTTCGCCGGGGTCCTGCCGCCGGCGATCGGAGCCATCAGCGAGGTGTTGAAGGAACACGACCTGGTGCTCGTCGTCGGTTCGTCGGTCTTCCCGTACTACCCCTACATTCCCGGTCCGCTCCTCGGCGAGTCGACCTCGCTGGTGCAGATCTCCAGTGACCCAGCCGAGGTGGCCCGCGCGCCGATGGGCGACGCGATCCTCGGCGATGTGTCGCTGGCGCTGAAGGGGCTGGTCGAGCGCGTGGCGGAATCCGACCGCCCAGCTCCCGAGCCCCGTCCCGCGCCCGAGGCGCCGGCCAGCGCCGATCCGATGAGCGGCTCCGCGGCGATGGCGGCGCTGGCCGATGCCTGGCCGGTGGATGGGATAGCTGTACTCGAGGCGCCCTCCTCGACGATGGCGTTCCGCAACCGTCTGCGGCTATCGAAGCCCGGGAGCTACTACTTCAGCTCCAGCGGAGGTCTCGGCTTTGGCATCTCCGCCGCGGTCGGGGTTCAGCTGGCGCAGCCCCAGCGTCCCGTCGTATGTGTGCTCGGGGAGGGCTCCGCTCAGTACGGAATCACCGCGCTGTGGACCGCGGTCGCCTACAAATTGCCCGTGACCTTCCTCGTCCTGCGCAACGAGGAGTACATGATTCTCAAATGGTTCGCTGCCTTCGAACAGGTAACGGACGCGCCCGGATTGGAGCTTCCCGGGCTGGACGTCGCCGCGGTGGCCCGGGGCTACGGCATGCCCGCCCGCGATGTCTCCGGCCGCGAGGAACTGACCGACGCTCTGCGCGAGGAGATCGCCGTGCAGGACGGCCCGCGGCTGGTGCAGGTTCGCGTCGCCTCCGGAATGTGGATGGAGTGAGCCGGTGGCCCTGCTAGCTGGAGACGTTCGCCGCCTCGAGCCGCAGGCGCCGGAGCCGACGCCTGACCGCGCACCCGAATGGGTTGCCGGCGGCACCCCCGAGCCACTTCGCAGCCGTCTGGTTTCAGCCCTGGGATCCGATCGCGTCCTTGACCGTGCGCTCGACCTCGTTGCCTACGCGTCCGATGCCAGTCCCTACCGCCTGATCCCTCAGGCTGTGGTTCAGTCGCGTGATGTCGATGACATTGTCAGGCTGTTTGCCTTCGCCCGGAGCCACGGCACGCCGGTCGTGTTCCGCGCCGGCGGCACCTCTCTGAACGGTCAGGCGCAGACGGACTCGATCCTGGTCGACGTCCGTCGCCACTGGCCACGCATCATGGTGCAGGACGCAGGTATGACCGTGCGGGTCCAGCCTGGAGCGCTGATCGGCCACGTGAATCGATTGCTGGCCCGCCACGGCCGCAAGCTGGGCCCGGATCCGGCCAGCTCCGACATCGCCTGCGTCGGTGGCGTGGTGGCCAACAACTCGGGTGGAATGCGCTGTGGAGTGGTGGCCGACTCGTACCGCACCGTGCGGGGCGTGACCTTCGTGCTGCCGAGCGGTGTCGTCATCGACACCACCGCGCCCGGCGCCGAGGAGCGCTTTGCCGCCGCCGCGCCCGAGCTGGCCAATGGACTGCGCCAGCTCCGCGACGAGCTCCGCGCCGACCACGAGCTCGCCGCGCGGGTCGCGCGCAAGTTCGAGATCAAGAACACGACGGGCTACCGG
This sequence comes from uncultured Solirubrobacterales bacterium, assembly GCA_963796885.1. GTDB lineage: Bacteria > Actinomycetota > Thermoleophilia > Solirubrobacterales > Solirubrobacteraceae > Palsa-465. The sequence goes on along the minus strand of CAWCNP010000002.1, from coordinate 325,631 downwards.
CTGTGTGCGTTTCTGGACGCCGACACGCCGCTCGAGATCTTCCGCCGCCTGCTCATCGGCTCCGAGGGGACCTTGGCGTTCGTCGCCGAGGCGGTGTTCGACACCGTCCCGTTCGGCCGCCACGCGACCCTCGCGCTGGTGTTCTTCAAGGATCTCGATGGGGCGGCAGCCGCGGTGGGGCCGCTGGTGGCGGCCGGCGCCAGCGCCACCGAGCTGATGGTCGCGCCCACGCTCATCGCGGCCGCCTACAACATGCCCGGCACGCCCGAGCGCTGGAAGACGCTCTCGCCCGAGACAGCCGCCCTGCTGGTCGAGTTTCGCGACGAGGATGCGACCGCGCTGGACCGTGCCGAGGCCGCAGCGCTCGAGATCCTCGATGGGCGTGACCTGGTGGATGCGGCCGTGTTCACTCGCGATCGGCACGAGATCGAGATGCTGTGGCATGTGCGCGAGGGGATGCACGGGCTGCTGGCCGCGATGCGTCCTCCGGGTGTGTCGCTGGTCGTCGAAGACGTGTGTGTGCCCCCCGCCCGCGTCGCCGAGGCGGCTCGGGATCTCCAGGAGCTGCTCGGCCGGCACGGGTTCCTGCCCGGGCTGGCCGGCCACGCCTCGGCCGGCAACCTCCACTTCATGCTCACTCCGAACTTCGGCGAGCCAGCCGATCTCGAGCGTTATGAGGCGTTCATGCACGACCTGGTCGAGCTCATCATCAGCAAGTACGACGGCTCGCTGAAGGCCGAGCACGGTACCGGAGTGAACATGGCGCACTACGTCGAGCGCGAGTGGGGGAGCAAGGCGACGGCATTCATGTGGCGCGTCAAGCAGCTCGCCGACCCCGACGGGATCCTGGCCCCCGGCGTGGTCCTGAACCGCGACACTGGCGCCCACCTGCGCAACCTCAAGTCGACGCCGGAGATCGAGGAGGCTGCCACCAAGTGCATCGAGTGCGGGTTCTGCGAGCCGGTGTGTCCTTCGCGCAATGTGACCACGACCCCGCGCCAGCGAATCGCGCTGCGCCGCGAGATGGCCCGTCAACCGTCGGGATCACCGGTCACGCAGGCGCTGCTCGAGCAATATGAGTACGACGCCATCCAGACTTGCGCCGCGGATGGCAGCTGCCGTCTCGCCTGTCCGGTGGGAATCGACACCGGGAAGCTGATCAAGGAGTTCCGCCGCCGCGAGCACGGCGCGCGCCCCAAGGATGTCGCAGCCGGAGCCGCGCGCCGCTACGCCGTGCTCGAGAGGCTGGCCCGAGTTGGGGTGCGGGCGGCCGACAGCGCGTCCCGAGCTCTCGGCGACCGCCGCGTTGCCGCCCTGCCGGCCGCCCTACGGCGAGCCCTGAGCGCCGACGTCGTGCCGACCTGGAGCGCCGGCATCCCCGCGGCGGCGCCCAGCCGGTTGCCGTTCACACTTCGCGAGGGAGCTGCCGCCGTGTACATGCCGGCCTGCCTCAATCGCATCTTCGGCAACGCCCGCGACGAGGCCACGCATCCCACGCTGCCGGAGGCGCTGGTGGCCATCTCGGCCCGCGCGGGACTGCCGTTGTGGATTCCGCCCGACGTGGCGGGCAACTGCTGCGGCACGCCCTGGGCCTCGAAGGGCTATCAGGCGGGACACGAGGTCATGGCCCAGCGCGTTCGCGACTCGCTGGCACGGTGGAGCGATGGCGGCAAGCTTCCCGTGGTCGTCGACGCCAGCTCGTGCACGCACGGGCTGCTGTTCGAGGTGGGAATCGAGGGGGTCGAGGTCCTTGATTCGATCGCCTGGGTGCACGATCGGCTGCTGGCAAACCTCGATATCCAGCGCAAGCTGGGCCGGGTTGTCGTGCATCGGACCTGTTCCTCCACCGAGCTGGGCCTCTCAGCGCAGCTCGCTGCGATCGCCGAACGGCTCGCCGGCGAGGTCGTCATTCCGGCGGCCAGCGGGTGCTGCGGGATGGCCGGAGATCGCGGATGGCTTCATCCCGAGCTGCCACGCTCGGCGCTGCGCGACGTTGCCTCCGAGCTCGACGGCCAGCGCTTCGACGCCTGTCTGTCGAGCAACCGCACCTGCGAGGCGGCGTTGCGTGAGGTCACCGGCCGCCCCTACAGGTCATTCGTGCTCGCGCTGGAGGAACTGACCCGCGCATGAGCCGGCCCCCGGCCGGCCTGTGCGACTCCTGCCGCCATCAGGAGCTCATCGGCAATACCCGCGGCTCGGTGTTCTCGCTCTGTCTGCGCTCGCGGACCGAGCCGGACTCCTTCGTTCGCTATCCGCGCCTACCGGTGAGCGCCTGCCAGGGATACGAGCGGCGAGCTCCGTCGCCGCCTACTGAGGCGACTGCGGGGTGAGGACGAGCACCTTGCTGCCGTCCTGAGCCTGCTCGGTGCGCTCCTGGAACAGTCCGTGCGCGGTGATCACGCTGACCAGCTCGGCCTCAGGCGCGTTGGCCATCTCCTCAACCGTCGGCGGGATCGGCTCGGGCAGGGTCTCCCGCAGCGGACGGTCGAGCCAGGGCTGGAGCTCCTTGCGATCGAAGGCCACGGCCATCGTGACCGCCTTGGTGTTGTTCGACGACGCGCTGCTGCCACTGGGCGGCTTTGCGCTCAGATGGCTCGACTGCTCGGTGTGTCCGGGCGGAAGGACCGCCACGACCGTCTGCGTGCCACTGATGTACTTGAACGTGTACAGCGCCAGCTCCAGGGCCTCGCGGCGCAGCAACAGCAGCCGCTGCGACGACGGTGTACCCACGCCGATCGAGCAGTCCTTGCTGCCGAGGCCACACAGGTTGTAGGCCACCGTGCTGGCGGGCGGAAGCGCCTGCAGGCCGTTGGGCGTGCCGGGGGCCGGAACCACGACCTCGAGCGGGTTCGAGGGGTCGCTGAGGTTCATCGCCGTGACCACGGCCAGCTGGTACGCGGGTGAGGCTCGGTAGTACGGAGCCACGAAGTCGGCGATCTCCTGGGCGCCCTGAAGGCCATCGTCCTGGGGCTGGAAGGCCGACCAGGTGCTGCTGGAGGTGGTGCGAGTTGCGCCCGACGCGGACAGCACGATCGCCGCGACGATCGCCACGGCGCCGACGACGACGAGGCCGATCGTGGCTAGCCTGAACTTGCTCGAATGGCGCGACTGGTTGCTGTCGGCCGAGCGCGTTCTCAGCGCGAGTCCGGTGCCCGCTCCGACCGGCGCATCGGCGGCATGTTCGTCGGTGGCGCGGAAGCGCAGGCGCTTGGGGTTCATACCCGCGGCCAGGTTGCCTCGTCGAGGAGATCGATGTCGGGGCGCTTGAGATGGACGCTGTTGAGCAGGTCGACGACCTCGTCGCCGTGCATCTCCTTGCGCTGGATCAGCGTTTCGGCCACGCGCTCGACCTTGTCGCGGTTGGCCGCAACGGTCGCGTAGGCGGTGACGTAAGCCTGTCCGAGCAGCGCCGTGACCGCCTTGCGCTTGTCGCGGTCGGACAGGGTGCCGGCGATCGGATCCTGCTCGTAGGGGCCACCGCCGCCGGCGCGCCGCATGATCTGCACGCCGATCTCCTCGAAACGGCGCAGCAGCTTCTCGCGCTCGTCGGCTTCGTGCTCGGCGGTGGCGAATCGCCCGTCCAGATCGATTGGATTGGGTCCCATCGCGCAGTAGCCGACCATCCAGCCCGCCCGTGCGGTGGCGCTCATGACGTCGCCGCCGACGCCGGTCGAGTTCTCGCCGTAGAAGACGTGCTCAGCCGCCATCGCGCCGAGCGTCCACACGAGCTTGGCGAACTCGTCGCTGCGCCAGGACGAGAACCGCTCCTGAGTCTCGATTGCCTGATGGTGGCCCAGAGACTCACCGCGCTTGCGGATCGACAGGCGGGTGGAGAGAACGTCCTTCATATACAGGTGGCCGTTGACGGCGTGCCCGGCTTCGTGGATGGCCACCGCCCGCGTCTCGTCGGGGACGTAGTCGATCGCCACGGCGGTGCCCGCCTCGACGGTGGTCATGGCCTCGACGATGTCGGGCCATCCGAAGATCTGCCGCCCGTCCGCGTGGGCGTAGGTCAGGGCGAGCGAGCACACCTGCTCGATCATCGCGGGCGCGTAGCCATTGGTGATCCGCGCCAGCTCGTCGCGGCGGCGGTCGGTATCGAGATCGGGCGAGTGATCGACCTTGCTCAGGTACAGGTGGAAGATGTCCTTGCGGTCCTCAAGCGTCGGGGTCCGGAACCACACGTGACGACCCATCCGACCCGGGCGGATCAGCGCCGGGTCGAGCCGGTCGATTGGCACGTTGGTGGCGCCGATGAAGAAGACCTGCTCTGTCGTCGGTCGTGGCGCCGGCATCCGCAGCGAGACGCTGCCGATCTTGGTCGGGATGAAGTAGGTGGCGTCGAGGATCGTGTTGACCCGGTTCGTGAGGAAGCGCCGGAAGAACGGCGCCTCGCCGATGCCGTCCATCTGTACGAGCAGCTGGTTGAGTGCCTGTCCGCCCATCCCGCCCATCCCACCGCCCGGGAACATGTAGCGCTCGACCCACTCGGCGGGCTTCTGGAAGATCACGGGAATGCGCGACATGCGCTGATCCGCCCGCTCGGTGAACAGCCGCTCGCGCCAGGCCCGGGTCTCGAGGATCAGATCGCCCGTCGGCGTGACCGATCCCCACGGTCCGAAGAAGCAGTAGTCCTCGAAGCTCTGGCTCCCCATCGGACCCATGCCGCTCGTGCCACCGGCGCCGAGGCTGGCCCGGCGCATGCCGACGGCATCGATCTCGTCGATGAACACGATGCACTGGCCGCCCCACTTCTTGGCCAGGCGCTTGGCCTTGTGGATCAGCCACATGACCACGATCACGTCAATACCGATGAATGTGGCGGCGAAGCCGGACCCGGGGATGGTCACGAACGGGCAGTTGAAGTTCGTGGCGATCGCCTTGGCCAGCATCGTCTTGCCGGTCCCTGGCGCGCCGAGGAACAGCAGGCCGCGCTCGCGCTTGCCGCCGGCCTTCTCGAACTCCTCGCCTGACTGCCACAGGCGGACCACGCGAGAGACCTCTTCCTTCGGCTCGGCCTGACCGCGGACGTCCTCCATCTTCACGCCCCACTTGGCGTCACCGGGCTCATATCCACGCACCTGGCGCAGGTTGGCCACCAGTAGCGGCCCGAACAGGATGAACGTGTTGATGAAGAACAGGATCACCATGCTGAAGGCCAGGTTCGGCAAGAGGCCGCCGATCTGCCCCATGGCGTGGAAGATCGACTGGATCCCGCCCCACCAGGTGTGACCACCGAGGAGCGCGACGATGGCCCCGACGCCGGCGATCAGGATGACCAGGAACACCACCAGGCGGTACACCCGCCGCCAGAACCATGTCCGCCGGCGCGCGACCACATCCTCCTCGGCCACGTTGCGATCGACGCCGTACATGCTCGGCCAGGGGAGGAACCTCCGCGCGAGAACGTCGATCAAGCCGCGGAACGCGATCACGCTTCCGAGCGTGGCCAGAATGGCTCCAAGGATTGACATGCCCAGCCGGTCGTAGAGCACGACGAAGAACATCGGACTGGTGAACAGGGCGACCGCGGTCGCCGCACGCCGTAGCCGACGCCATTCGCCGGCCAGCGCATTACTGTCAAACCCCACGCGGCTCACGCCGCTGCTCTCCTCGGCATATGCCATCTGTTGGACTTGAGGGTACATGGGCTGGAGCCCTGGGTGCGAAACTTGCTCCGAGCGGGTGGGGTCTGGCGCGAAACTTGCCTCATGCAGGCGAGCTCGCCTGCTGCTTGACCGGCCGAGCGGGGGCCGCTAGCCGAGTGGCCCCCTTTGGCAACGGTGCGGAAACGCAGTGGCAACGGAGGGGGTGGGTATCATTCCCTGAGGGAGCAAGCAGGTTCGGCAAAAGGGATTGCTCCGTAGGGGTATCCGGTTCGAAGTTAGGGAAAACATGGACCAGAACATTCGTCGGGCACAGCTCGACCTGGCAGGCGAGAGCCGCGACTTCGCGCTCACTCATCCGTCGCTGCGCGATCGCGCACTACTCGAGGAACTCAGCTTCGTCCGCCGCGAGGCGCAAGCCGAGGCAAACTTGGCCTACAGCGATTGGCGGGGGAAGCCCTGCCGAGATCGATGGACGGTCTACGCCGCCGCCCAGGATCGCGCCGACGCAGCTCAGGACGCCCTCGCCTCGTGGGCGCGCAAGACGGCACTGGCGTGAGCGCCAGTGGCGCGAGTCGGGTGCCTAGGACAGCCGGCGCGTCCGCATGCGGTCGTCGTAGGACCGGTGCTCACGGCGCTCGGCCAGCACCGCCATCCACATGAGACTGATGACCAGTCCGGCTGAACCGACGATGAATCAAAATCACGCCGACGGTCTGGATGCTGAACCCGCGGGCGGTCGCATGAACGGCAAACTTCAGAATGGCGCCCAGGGCAATCAGGAACAGCGAAGTACCAACTCCCATGGAGATACTGCCGCCCAGCTTGCCCCGAGGCAAAACCGCTTCGGTTCGCGGCTTGACAGACACCGGTGGCGTCTCTACGGTCACCGCCCCGTGGGGGAGATGACCTCGCTCGTCCGTTCGCGGTGTTTCCGCGTCGCCCTGGCGCTCGGCGCCGTGCTGGCGCTGGCACCGGCTGCTGCGGTGGCGGCCCCCGGCCACCTGTACGTGAGCAACCACGAGCAGCCTGGCTTCATCACCCCGTTCACGATCGGTGGGAGCGGTCTGCTTACCCGCCGCACCACCGTGCCAGGGGGTGTTGGTCACCCCTGGGCCATCGCGATGACTCCGGACGGTCGGCACCTGTATGTGACGCACAATCCGCCTCCCGGCGATAGCTCTTTCGAGGACACGGTGTCGCAGTACAGCGTTGCAGCCAACGGCGCGCTGACGCCGATGTCGCCGAGCAGCGTCACAGTCGGAGATGACCCTGAGGCGATGGCCGTCAGTCCCAACGGGCGGACCGCATATGTCGCCAACTGGGGTGACGGCACCCTGTCCGTCCTCAGCATCGGTGCCGGCGGTGAGCTCACGCCCAAAGCAACGATCGATGCGAACCTCGACGAGGCGGCGGGGGTCGCTTTGACGCCCGACGGCAGGAGCCTGTACGTCGCAAACTGGGACTCGAACAACGTGGCCCAATTCAGGGTCCTCAGCGACGGCTCACTCACCCCGATGGCGACGGCGACCCTGCCGGCGGGACAGGAGCCTGACTTCGTCGCCGTTACACCCAATGGAAAGCACGCGTACGTGACTAACTACGAAGACGGGACGGTTTCCGAGTACGCGATCGGCGCCAGCGGGGGGCTCTCTCCGCTCGGCCACGTCACGGCTGGCGCCGCTGAGAGCAACATGTATTCCGCGACGATCGCACCCAACGGGAGCACCATCTACGTGCCTACGGGCTCCGGCGTACACGAGTTTGGCATTGGTGCGAACGGTCTGCTGACCTCGAAGGGGACGGCACCCGGCAAGGGCTCGGACTCGGAGAATATATGGTTCACGGCCGACGGCAAGAGCGCCTACCTGGCCGACCGGACCGGCGACAATCAGGGCGTGCTGGCGCAGTACAACGTGTCGGTGGCCGGCTTGCTGGCGCCGAAGTCAACCGCGACGATCGCGGCCAACGACGGCCCGGCGGCGGTGATGATCCCTCCCGACCAGGCCCCGCACGCCGTGGTCCGTGCGACGGTCGCCGCCGCCGGCTCGGCGACCGTGCTCGACGCCTCGAAGTCGACCGATTCCGACGGAAGGGTGGTTCGCTACCGCTGGACCTTCGGGGACGGCAAAGCGGCGACGACCGCCGGCCCCGCTGTGAAGCATGTCTACCGAGCCGGCGGCGCGTACGTCGTGACGGTCACCGAAACCGACGACAGCGGCTGCTCGACCAGGCTCGTCTACACGGGGCAGACCGCCTACTGCAACGGCACCGCGCTGGCCGTCGGCAATGAGCGAATACCCGTTCCGCCGAATACCAGGATCACCGCGGCGACCATCCAGCCGAAGAAGCACAGCGCGAGCTTCGCGTTCGCTGCCGTTGGCCAGGCGAGCGGCTTTGAGTGCTCCCTGCAGAAGGCGCCCAAGGCTCACCACAAGGCGCCCAAGCTGTCCTTCAAGCTGTGTAAGTCGCCCGAGGCCTACGCCCACCTCAAGGCCGGTAGCTACACGTTCCGCGTGCGCGCCTTCAGTTCGGGTGGCGCCGACAACACGGCCGCCAAGCGAACCTTCAAGATCCACAAGTGACGCCGACGGCCATGGTGCGCGCGTCGCGCCTACGGGCCGGCGGGGAATCTGAACGCGTGGAGCACCCCGTCGGTCGTACCGATGAACAGACGGCCGTCGGCGATCCTGGGGGCGGCGTAGATCGGCTGGTACGGCGGCCCAGCGCCGTTCAGCGTGTTGGCGTACAGGACCGCGCCGCCGGCCGTCCTGAGGACGTACAACCCGCCATTGGCAGCGGGCACCGCGACCAGTCCGTGAGCCTCGGCGAGGGCCCCCAGAACCTCTGACGGCAGCCCGATCTGCCACAGGAACCGTCCCGTCGTGGGGTCGATTGCGCGGACCGAGCCAGGGTAGGCGCGGCCGTCGATTGTCGTGATGCCGGCGGCGAACACGAGACGACGGCCATCGAAGACCCCCGTCGAGGCCGTCCCATCTCCGCACTGGGGACAGTCACCGCCGCGAGCGAGGCGCGTCTGCCAGACGGGTCCCCGAGCCAGTGCGTCTCGCCGGAACGCGTAGAGGATCCCGTTCTTGCTCACCGCGGCCACCAGCGAGCGGCTACGGCGGTCGCGGAACAGGACCGGCGATGTGCCCCAGTCGGCGTCGTGTGTCGGGTCGCTCAGCGGCAGCGCCCAGTGGCCCTTGACCCGAAGGCTGGTCGCGTTCAATGCGACAACCGACTCGGCATAGGGCTCCTGAGCTGAGATGCGGGTGCCGGTGGTCACGAATACCGTGTTCGTCCTCGAGTCGAGCACGGGTGTGGTCCAGATCCCGCCCCCGACCTGACCATCGCCAACCACCTTCCACGCCCGCAGGATCTTGTGGGAGGCGAGGTCCACCTGCAGCAGCTCGCCCTGGGTCAGGGGGTTGTCGCACTGGCTGGAGAGGCCGACGTACGCGTACCCGTGGAACACGGCCGGAGTGGACCAGTTGTAGTACCCACCGCTGAGGGGATTCGGTGCCGTGCCGACCCGCCATAGCGCCTTGCCGCTGCTCGCCCGGAGCGCGTACCAGTTGAGGTCACCGCCGCCGAGGTACAGGGTGTGATCTTCAAGCCGTACGGCCGACGTGATGCCCAGGGTGGCCAGCCCGTACCCGCAATGCCCGTCGTAGGTGCGGCCGAGATATGTCCGCCACAGCCGCTTCCCCGACTTCGCGCGATACGCATACTCGTAGCCGTCCCAGGAACCGACGTACACGGTGCCGCCGGCGACGGTGGGCGTGGCCGCGATCAGGCCTCCTGTCCGCGCCCGCCAGAGCTGCTTGAGCGGACCCAGGGCGCTCAGGGGAGCGGGAGCCACGGACAGCACCGCTACGGCCGTCGAGACTCGTGCAAGCAACCCGCGCCGCACACCGGACGCCCGCATCACGGGCTCGCCGTCAGGCCAGCATCGACCACGTCGGGCGGGAGGATAAGCACGCGTGCAGTGTCTCCGATCCCCGACTCGCATGCCGAATCATCGTGCGTGCTCGCCGTCACTTCTCAAGTCTCCGCGTGTCGGATCCGATAGGTGACCAGCCACCTTGAAAGGAGCCAGTGGGATGAGCGAACACGGTGAGACGGCATGTCCGCGCTGCGGTGAGCCGGCGGTTGGTACTCGATTCTGCCCCTCGTGTGGCCTGAAGATCGGGCCATCGGCGGAGATGGCGACGCCGCCGGAGATGGCGACGCCGCCGGAGATGGCGACGCCGCCCGAGATGGCGACGCCGCCCGAGATGACGACGCCGCCCGAGATGACGACGCCGCCCGAGATGACGACGCCGCCGGCGTGGGCGGCCCACGACGTGGACCTCGAGGCTGCTGGGACACCGCTGGAGGATGTGCGGTCCCCGCAAGTCGTTACTACGAGTGCGCCGGTCGTGGAGGCCATGCCCCCAGATTGGTGGGAGGTCCGCGATGACGACCACGTGCCTGGCGAGACGTCCGTCGATGCGGTGTCCGGAGTGAGCTTTGCCTCAGATGAAGAACTGAGCGAACCGACCGTCGAGAGCCCGCGTGTGGACCCGGTGGATGACGCTCAGCCGGTATCACAGCATCACGTGCCCCGCCCGGTGGCGGAACCGTGGACGCCTCCCAGATCACGCAGCCGACGCGTTGCCTTCCTGTGCCTCGCCGCACTGGCCGCACTGGTCGTGCTGGTGCCGGTTCGCCGTCTTCGCCGCTAGCAAGCAGCCCAGCTCAGCTATTGCCTGGCCATCGCCAGGTGCAGCCGTTCCTCGGGACTGATCAGGTGGTCACCGCGGTCCAGCCCTTGTGGTAGACGCCGCGGTTGCAGACGCACTCGAAGTACCGCGGTTCGTCGCCAGTCCCGTCAGTGAGGTTGTCCGATGCCGAGCCGCGCCGCCTCGACGCTCGCCTCGAGGCGGTTGCGTACGCCGAGTTTCCGAAGCACGGCCGAGACGTGGTGATCGACGGTCTTCTTTCGCGCGGGCGCGCGCGATTCGGCGATGCGCGTCAGAGTCACGCCTCCAGCGGTCGCTTGCCGGCGGGGACATCGTGTGGGACGCGCAAAACGACCGCGCCTCTGGCCGCAAGCGTCGGCAGCCTAGAGCTGCAACTCCAGCCCTGGCCAACGCCTGCCGCGATTGCGGGACCCACCTGCCCGACCGGCGCAAACGCTACTGCGACGATCCGGCGATCTCCACCACCCAGATCCTGCCTGGCCTTCGGGACTTACCGATCGCCCAACTCGTCGCCCCCACCAGGCTATCCGAGCACTACTGCTCGCTCATCAGGCTCGGAAAGAGCATCCCGCACGTTCGGCATTGGTGCTCCTGGCGGTGCTCTTGGACAAACCACTCAGCGCACCAAACCGGATGATGGATCGGCGCGAGCGCCGCGACGATCAGCAGCAGTACGCCGACGAAGGTCGTCCGGCAGTAGCGGGGACTCCGTCCCCCCAAGTCACTTGTAACCCAACGGCCCTGCAGAACAAGCCTCCGAAGGGTTGTGAGCTTCACCCTGATCTCACGGGCGGCCGGCTCGTTTGCCAGCGCCGACCGGCGGCTGAGCGATGACTCGAACGCCCAAGTGTGCGGCCGCTCCTGTGTCGATGGACGGCGGCCGCGAATCAGGTAAGACCAGGTTCTGAGCCGGGTTGTCGTGTGGGTATTCGCCCGACGAAGAAGATCGCGATGGCTGCGATCAGGATCAGGGTCACCAGGCCGGCGCGAAGTCCGTCGAGGCGGGCCTGGGCGTTGGCGTCGAGCGCGGCCTCCGTCACCTCGGAGCTCGCGCCGGCCTCCTTGGCAGCGGCCTCGAGCTGCTTGTCCGACATGAACGAGATACCACTGGCCAACTCGGTATTGGCCTTGTCCTTGACGCTCTGTGGGACGGCGGTGTTCATCTCGATGTTCGTCAGGAACGAGGCGGTCAGCACGGCGATCAGGATTGACCCCGTGAGTGCTGTGCCAAGCGATGCGCCCAAATTGGTCACGGTGTTCTGGAGGCCGCCGACCTCCGAGCTCTCCTCGTCGGGAACCGCCGACACGGTCACGGCGCCGAGCTGCGACGCCAGGGAGCCGATGCCGAGCCCGACGAGCAGGAGCGGGACGGTCACGATCTCCGCGCCCGCGTTGACATCGATCGCAGCGAGCAGGACCAGCATCCCAACCAGCATGGCAAGGATCCCCGCCCGCACCACCAACCGCGGCGAGACGTCCGGCCACAGCCGCGGAATCAGAATGGCCGCCGCCAGCAGGGTGACGGACAGCGGCATGATCCGCACGCCGGTCGCGATCGCGGACAGCCCGAGCGCCACTGATAGGTAGAGCGGGATGAGGAAGAAGATCCCCATCTGCAGCAGGTACTGGAAGAAGAACATCGTCAGGCCGCCGTCCAGCTGCGCGTTGCGCAGCAGCTTCGGGTCGATGAGCGGCTCCTTGCCGCGCGCGAGCATTCGTGCCTCCCAGTGCAGAAACGACCAGACCAGCACGAGCCCGCCCACCATCAACCAAGGCACCGGCGATATCCCGAACCAGGTGGGGGCACCCGACTTCGGCACCACCCACCCCCACGTCCCGGACCTGAGCACACCGAAGACGAACACGCCAAGACCGGCGGCGGAGAGGACGGCTCCGATCAGGTCGATCTTCGGACGGCGATCGGGAGGCGCGTCCTCCGCGCGGCGCGCGAGCACGAGAATCACCAGTACCAGCACAACCTCGCCGACAAACACCCAGCGCCACGACGCGTAGGTCGTTGCCAGCCCGCCGATCAGCGGCCCCAGCGCGACCGCGATCGCTCCGGCTGCCGCCACTAGGCCGTAGGCAGCGGGACGGCGCTCGGCCGGGAAGTTGCCCGCCACCAGCGCGACGATCGACGGCAGGATCAGCGCTGCACCGACGCCCTCGAGGAACGACCAACCCACCAACAGCACCGGCAGGCTCTGCGAGATCGCGGTCGTAAACGAGCCGCACCCGTAGATGACGCAGCCGATCGTGAACGCGCGCTTGCGGCCGATCAGCGCGCCGACCTTCGCCCCTGGGATCATCAGCATCGCCATCACGAGCGTGTAAGCCGTGATCGCCCCCTGGATTCCCGTCACCGTCGTGCCGACATCCTTCGCCACGGTCGCGATCGAGACGTTCATCACCGCGCTATCGAGCGTCATCAGGAACTGGCCAGCGGCCAACGTCAGCAAGATCACCTTGGCACCGGAGGCTGCCCTCTTCGCCACGGTCGCGTCGCTCATGTGCGCAGCCTCGCAGCTATCGCTCAGTCACGCTCAATAGCGATCGGCAAGACGTCCTCGGACGTGATCTGACGGCGAGCCTCACGATCCCTCGAGCGACGAGCGGGCCGACACCACAGAAGCCAGCCACCGGACTCAAGCGGACGGTCCGCGCTGTCGACTTCAAGGATCTCGCCGCCGGCCGTCCTGCGAGCCGGCCAACGAGATTGTTCCGCCATTGGAACGGATCGAACAGCTGACGTCGGTGGAGGTCCGGGCCTGCACGCTCGAGGCGTACCACCGAGCCACGGAGCGCGGGACACAGACGGCCGGTGGCCGCATCGTTGGTGTGAGAGGCAGGCGGTCACCCGCTCAGTCCGTGGTCGAAGTCCAGTCAGCGCCGGTCTTGCGGCGGAAGGCGTCGACGGCCGCTTCGATTGTGGGGAAGAAGTGACCGGGGTCAAGCGGCCCGATCAGCTCGTAGCGCTCGAGCTTGGCGCGAACGGGATCCTTGAGCTCAGCGAAGACGAGGAAGGTACCGGCCGCGTTGAGTTCCTCATCGAGGCCGGCGAGCATGTCGGCCGCGGTGGTGTCGACATCGGTTATCGGCTCGGCGGCGATCACGATCCAGTGCGGCCGCGGCTCAGCCGCGGCGAGCCGCCGGATCTGATCTCGGAAGGTTCTCGCGTTGGCGAAGAACAGCGGCGCGTCGAAGCGGAAGATCACCAGGCCCGCAAGCTGCTCGGCCTCTGGGTGCAGTTCGCGGTCGTGGAGCCCGCGCATCCCGCGGACGCGACCGAGCGTGGTCTGATAAGGCCACCACGCTCGGCGAAACACGTTGAGGATCGACAGCGCCACCGCGACCGCGATGCCCTGCAGGACGCCGAGCAGCGCCACGCCGAGAAATGCGGTGACCGACAGCAGGAACTCGACACGTCGCTGCCGCCACAGCCGCAGGGTTCCCGGAAGGTCGGCCAGTGACAGCGAGGCGGCGATCACGACCGCAGCGAGCGTCGGGTTTGGCAGGTTCTTCAGCAGCCCGGGCACGAGCACCAGCATCAGGACGATCAGCGCGGCTCCGACGACTCCGGTCAGCTGCGTCTTGGCGCCCGCCTGCTCGGCGACTGCGGTGCGTGACCCACTGGTGCTGACCGGGAAGCCCTGGAAGAACCCGGCGGCGACGTTCGCCGCGCCGATACCGATCATCTCGCCATCGCCGTTGACCTCCTGGCCGGTGCGAGCGGCGAACGCCGAGGCGGTGGAAATCGTGTCGGTTAGCGCGACAAGTGCGATCCCGAGCGCTCCCGCGAACAGCAGCGGGAGATCCGATACATGGCTCGGCACGGTCAGCGGCGGGAACCCCTTCGGCAGGGTCCCGACCAACGAGACGCCATGGTCGGCGAGGTGGAACGCCGATGACGCGCCGATCGCCACGACCACCGCTATCAGCACGCCCGGGACTTTCGGCAGCCAGCGGCCGAGCGCCAGGATCACGGCGAGGCTGAACAAGCCGATCGCGACCGCGGCGCCGACAGCCTCCCCCGAGGTGATCCCATTCACGAACGCACGCCCCTCGTTGATCAGGCCGTTGGCGTCGGTAGAGAACCCGAACAATTTCGGGAGCTGTCCGATCAAGATTGTCAGCGCGAGGCCGTTCATGTAGCCGATCTGGGTCGGCTTGGAGAGCAGGTCCGCGACGAACCCGAGCTTCAGGGCCCCGGCGGCGATCATGACTGCCCCGACGATCAGCGCCAGCATCGAGGCCAACGCGATCGCACGCTCCGGGCTCCCGTTCGACCCGAGGATCGGCAGGATCGTCGCAGCGATCATCGGACCCAGCGACGAGTCCGGACCGAGCACCAGGATCCGCGACGGCCCGAACACCGCATAGCCAATCAGGCACAGGATCGTCGTGTACAGCCCGGTGATCGCGGGCAGGCCGGCGAGTTCGGCGTAAGCCATCCCCTGCGGCACCAGCAGCGTTGTCAGCACGATCCCGGCGACCACGTCGCGGCGCAGCCACGACATCTCATAGCCGGCGATCGCTCGCGCGCCGGGAAGCGAACGCAGCACAGTCACGCGCACCCCGCCGCGCTCAACGGTCGGCCACGAGGCCGGGAGAGGCGCTCGACTCGCCTCAGGTGGTGGCCGCGATCATGTGAGGAGGAGAAGATCGGGAAGTGCTGGCTTGAACGTGACCGGCGCTCGGCGACTGGACCAACCCTAGGACACGCCCCCGACGACCGCGTCTCGTGACTGCCGGCCCAAACAACCCTTCCCGATCGCTTCGTCAACACAGCTTGCCGGCACGCACGAGACCGGCAGCTGCTCCTTGTATGTCTCCTCTACGCCCCGGCCCCGGCCTGGGGCGGCGGCTGGAGCGCATCCTGGAGCTTCTTCGTGTCCTCTTCCGACAGCGACGTCTTGATCACGGTGCCGCCGTACTGCTGCAGCGCGGCGACCGCCTTGTCCGGCGTTGCCTGCTCGATGACCATGAACAGCGCCGAGGTACCGGGCTTGAGGTGGTCGCGTACCTGCTCCTGGAAGGCCTTGTCGATTCCCTTTTCTCCGAAGTGCCCGAACAGCGCTCCCATGCCCGCCCCCAGGGCCAGACCGAAGAACGGGATGAAGAACAGCAGTCCGAACAGGAAGCCCCAGAAGCCTCCCCACCAGGCGCCACCGCCCGCGGACGCGCCGCCGTGTGACGTGTGGACGTGGTACTTCCCTTCCATATCGCGCGAGATCGCCGCGACCTGCTCGGCTTGAATCACCAGCTCGGACTCGAGTTGGGCAACGGTTGCTCGCGCCTGCAGCGCGGTGCCCTCGTCTGGATAGCCGATCGCTACCAGAGTTGCCATCTGGACAGCCTCCCTTGAGGGTAGGTTTGACCCCGGCTCGCCGATTCGGGCGCATCCAACGACGACCCGGGCCTGAGCGCCCATCATATGAGTTGGCGAGGAACGTCCGCGTCCTCATCACCCGATTGCATGAGTCGGTGGCTTGGCGAGTGCGGCGACCGTTGATTCAGCGCAACTGTCCTCGATGACGGCTAGGGTTCTCGCGGCGGGAAGATACTTCGCGCGTACCCCTGGGCCGCGCTCGCTCTGGCGGCGGAAGCGCGCAAGCCGCACAAGAAGAAGCCCGAGCCCAAACCGCTCAGCTTCCGAGTCACGTGGACGGTGACCCGTGGGACCTGGAACATGGACTACGACTGTCACTGCGACCACGAGAGCTACGGTGGCGTCCACACCCTGAAGGAGCACGACATCGGCCTCCAATTCGACGACGTGAAGATCGCCGCCAAGGACATGACGCCGGCGACCACGGTGGACGCCAGCAGCTGGAGCGCCAAGGGCGACTTCTTGATGCATGAGAACGGCTGGACCGGCACCGATCCGAACTGCGGGATCGCCTGTCAGGGCAAGTTCGCCAAGGGTGGCCCGGCTCCTGTGCTCTCAGCCGGCAGCGGCTGGCTGGACAGCCACTTCCTGGTCGAGGCCATGAAAACGTTCAAGATCGACGGCGTGACCGGCAGCCACTGCCCGGGCCTAGCCCATTACCACCCGTTATGGCCCATCTCGGTGATCTCGCCGGACAAGACCATTCCTCCGCAGCGGTTCATTGAGGACATGATGACCGCGCCGGTCAAGGTCGACCTCTCGCTGCTGCGGCACATGAAGGTGGGCGACGGGCCAGCATCACGAAGCACCACGGGACGCGCCTGCCCCCGGAGGACTGCGAGTTCGCGGCTCCCGGTGGCGCTACTTGCACGGAGTCGTTCGAGTTCACAGGCCATTTGCGGTTCGAGCGAACCGGCTGAGAGCTACAAATTCACGCGGGCGAAACCGGCGCTGCCGTAACGCGGGCGCGATTTGGTTGTCCGAGCGGTCCGAGCTCGACGAGCGTGAACTCCGGCGCTTCTGAACGAAGGGCGACCCACTCTCAAACCAGCTGCGGTTGAGAGCTGGAGCATCATTCGGATCGACCCTCATCGGACAAGACCGTGATTCCCGCGCCCGATCGACCGCATACGAATCAATACAGCCGCATTCCGAATGACAGAGCGGCGGAAGTTCCGTGCGCCCTATCTCCTAACCCCGCTACAGGTTGATGGGAGTCAGGGAGCGCCCCAAACCCGGACGGCGGTTGAGCGCGCAAACGAAGTAAGGGAGCGCCGCGAAGTCGGACACTTCCGGCCCAGCCGTTACGTCCCAGGAGCCGCTGAAGGCTCCCTCGAGTGCTCGCGGCCGCATGAAGGCGACCCGATTGATTGCCCACGGATGTCATGAGGGGTACGGCCCCCGTAGCGCCGGCGGACGACAATTGAGCCGCTCTGTGCGGGCAGCGGTCAGCCCGGGCGGATCTCAGAGCCTGACCGGGTGGCTGGTGGCGAGCGCGCGTCCGGTGTGGTCGAGCGCGGCCACGGCGGCGTAGCCGCCGGTGGCGTCGATCTCAACGGCGGTCTCGAAGGAGCGCGCCTTAATCTGGCCGAGCGGATGCAGCTTTTGCGGGTGCCGTCCCGTGCTCACCCGCCAGGCGGCAACGCCGGTCGCACCGTTCCAGCTGGCGTACAGCTGGCTGCGGTGCCGACCCGCAGCTCGCCTCGCCACCAGGGCCGGCGGGTGCGCCGGCGTTCCGGTCCACGGTTGCTGGTACGTGCGGTAGGAGCTATATCCAGGAGGCAGATGGGCTTCGGCGAGAACGGATCCGTCGGCGGCGAGCCGACTGGACACCGGCAGGCCGCCCCAGCCAATCACGACATCCCCATCGGGCATGGTCTCCATGTTTCCGGCGGCGTACGCGAGCAATCGAGGGTGGTGGACGTATGCGCGGGCCGTGCGCACGACCTTGTGTGTTTCGTCGAGGTCGAGGACGAGGCCGCGCGATTGCGAATGCGTCGCCCGCGCCGGCTGCGGTCCAAAGAAGAACGCCGCTCCATCGTCGAACACGGTGACTGTGCCAGCGCCGCGCCAACGGGCGTCGTGCTGCCAGGCGAACTGAGCGTGGGGCCCCATGGAGAAGTCGCTGCGCTTCCCGCCCAGGCGCCAGAGGATCCGACCGGTGCTTCGCTCGAGCTTGTACAGCGCCCAGGTGTGGCGACCCGAGACCAGCAGGTTGCCGTCCGGGGTCACGTCGATCGAGTTGGCGTGCATGAAGTCATAGACCCCGCCGGGTCGCATGTAGGACTCCGAGATAGACACGTGCTCGAGGCTTCGCCATTCGAGGAGGACGCGTCCGGTCTGCACGTCGATCTCCTGGATGACCGACTCGGCCACCTGGCCGTCCTTCGAACCACCCACCGACGACAGATCGGCGGAGACAACCGGCGGCGAGCAGGTGATGAGCGCCGTGCCCTCCGGGGTCAGCAGGAATTCATGTACATCGATCATGCGCCCGTTCCCCGCCCGCACCCGCCCGACCTCCCGGTACGAGGCATCCACAATCACTCCCTCGCCCTGATCCAGGGTCGTGCCCTCCCACCAGGTGAGTACCGGCTTGCCTCGGTACCGCTGCACCCTGAGGTTCGCGGTAATCCGGCCCGGTGGCGCCGGCCTGAACCACACGAGCTTGCCGAACTCGCCCACAATCAGAGGGCCGGTCTGCACTCCGCCGCCACGAACGGGCGCGAGGAACCAGTACTCGCCCGCCGAGTCAGCAAACGCCCGGCTACCGCGGCTGACCGTCACACGGGGCGGACGGAGGTCGGGGCGCGAGTGAAACGAGAGAATCGGACCGCCGCCACCCGCCGCCGCCCCGGCCGCCAGATCCCCCAGCCGCTCCCGCGGCCGCGCAACCGCTGCGTCCGCTCCCACCGGGACAAGGCCGGCGGCCGCCACCCCAGCCGCCCTGAGGAACTGGCTTCGCGTCAGCCAAAGAGCGTCCGATGGCTTCACCGTCTGCGTGCCTTCGGTCCCGCTGTCGCTCCGTGCACCAGCGCGCACGGTACCAGGCCGCCCTCAGCCGCTCTGTGCGCGCAGAAGCCATGCCTGCACAAGCTCCAGCGGTCGCTGCTGGCCATGACTGCTCGTTCCCACGCCGGTCTCAGTGCAACGATTGTGCCGACCGGCGAAAGTCGCATCGGGCTGCTCGGCGGCGACGAGGTTGGGACATTCTGGCTACGCGCCTCGCCCCCCGACATCTGCATGGTGCGTCCGGGTTCGCGGCGCTCCCTTACTCCCAGCTACAGGTTGATGGCGACGTATTTGGTCTCGAGGTATTCCTCGATGCCCTCGGGCCCGCCCTCGCGACCGAAGCCCGACTGCTTGATCCCGCCGAACGGCGCCGCCGGGTTGGAGACCATGCCCTGGTTGAGGCCGACCATGCCCGTCTCGAGCCGCTCGACGACGCGCAGCGCTCGCTTCACGTTGCTCGTGTAGACGTAGGCGACCAGGCCGTATTCGGTGTTGTTGGCCGCCGCGATCGCCTCGTCCTCGTCGCTGAAGCCCTTGACGGGAGCCACCGGACCGAAGATCTCCTCCTGCAGCAGCTCGGCACCGTCGGGCACGTCGGCCAGGACCGTGGGGTCGAAGAAGTAGCCCGCCCCGTCCCGGGAATGGCCGCCGACCAGCGCGGTTGCCCCGCGACCGACGGCGTCCTGGACCAGCTCCGCCACCTTGCTCCGCTGATTGCTGTCGATCAGCGGACCGACCTGGACGCCTTCGTCGGTGCCGCGACCCACCTTCATGGCGCCGATCTGCCGAGCGAGCTTCTCGGCGAACTGGGCGGCGATCGGTTCGGCCACGTGGAAGCGGTTGGCCGCCGTGCAGGCCTCGCCGATGTTGCGCATCTTGGCGATCAGCGCGCCCTGCACCGCGTCGTCGACATCAGCGTCATCGAACACGATGAACGGAGCGTTGCCGCCGAGCTCCATGGAGAGGCGCACGAGGTTGTCGGCGGCCTGGGCCATCAGCCGGCGACCGACCTCGGTCGACCCGGTAAAGGACAGCTTGCGCAGGCGAGGGTCGGCGATCAACGGCGCCATCGTCTCGCCGGACGACGAGGCGGTGATGAGGTTGACCACGCCTCCGGGCAGCCCAGCCTCCTCGAGGATCTTCACCAGCGCCAGCATCGACAGCGGCGTCTGTTGGGCGGGCTTGACGACCGCGGTGCACCCGGCGGCGATCGCCGGGCCGAGCTTGCGCGTGCCCATGGCCAGGGGGAAGTTCCAAGGGGTGATCAGCAGGCATGGGCCGACCGGCTGTTTCATGGTCAGCAGCCTTCCCTGGCCGTTGGGGGCGACGGCATACCGTCCGTCGATTCGCACCGCCTGCTCGGAGAACCAGCGGAGGAACTCGGCGCCGTAGGCGATCTCGGCCTTCGACTCGGCCAGGGGCTTGCCCATCTCGAGGGTCATCAGCAGCGCGAGATCGTCGCTACGCGCGTTGATCGCCTCGAACGCGCGGCGCAGGATCTCGCCGCGCTCGCGGGGCGGGTGCTGGCTCCACTCAGGACCGGCTTGCACGGCGGCGTCGAGGGCGGCTACGGCATCATCGCTGGACGCGTCGGCGACCTCGCACAGGGTCTCGCCCGTCGAGGGATCCTCGACCCCGAGCGTCCCCTTCGCGCCGTCCCGCCATTCGCCACCGATGTACAGCTGCTTGAGCACGTCCGCTACGACGCGTTGCTCTTCTGGGGCGTTGATCGTGGTCATACCTGCAACCTACCCGACGCGCGTTGGCAGTCAACCGCCGGGGGGAGGTAGGCTGCCGTGCCGTGAAGCGATTGTTGGGGCTGGTCGGGGCGTGCGTCTTATTGGCCGGATGCGGATCGTCGACGACGACCGTGAACGTGACCAGCTCGCCGACGACGACGGTTACCGTCCAGCCGGCCTCGACAACCACCACGACCACAGCGGTCATCACGCCGACCACGACCACGACGACGTCGATCGGGGCGACGCTGCACCTCGCGACTTTCCAAACCCCGAGCGGGAACATCGGCTGCGCGGTCAGCTCCGACGAAGCGCGATGCGACATCCGCAATCGGCAGTGGTCGCCACCTCCACGACCGTCGAACTGCTCGGGCGAGGTTGACTTTGGTCACGGTCTGGCCGTTGGGCAATCGGGACCCGGCCAGCTCGTGTGCGCCGGCGACACCACTCTGGACCCGAGCGCCCCCAGGCTGGCTTACGGGGCAACGAGCTCCGTCGCGGGCTACACCTGTGAGAGCAGCGCCACGGCCGGTGTCACCTGTCGAAACGGGAACACCGGCCATGGCTTTTCAATCTCGATCCAGAGCTACCGCGTCTTCTAAGCGGCTGCGCGCATGGGCGCCGGCTCGAGTGCGACTCCGAGCACCTCGTCGATGGTCATCGCGAAGTGGAACTTCATCGCGTCCCGCACCTCCTCCGGGACATCGTCCACGTCGCCGCGATTGCGCTCGGGCAGGACCACATCGGTCAGGCCCGCGGCGTGGGCCGCGAGGACCTTCTGCTTGACCCCACCGATCGGCAGGACCCGGCCCTGGAGCGTGACCTCGCCGGTCATCCCGACGCTGTGGCGCACCGGTCGCCCGCTGAGCAGCGAGGTCAGGGCGGTCACCATCGTCACGCCGGCGCTCGGTCCGTCCTTGGGGATGGCTCCCGCGGGGACGTGCACGTGGAAGGACTGCTCGTCGAACACGGCAGCGTCGATTCCGAGCTCCTCGGCGTGACCGCGCACGTAGGACAGCGCGATCTGGGCCGACTCCTTCATCACGTCGCCCAGCTGGCCGGTCAGGGTCAGGCCGGGCTTCCCGTGCATGCCGGTGGCCTCGACGAACAGCACATCGCCGCCGGCGCCGGTGACGGCGAGCCCGGTGGCGACGCCGGGGACGGCGGTGCGAATCGCCGACTCCTGGAAGTGCCGCTGGCGGCCGAGCGCATCGCGGATCCCCTCTAGATCGATGACCACCGGGGCACTCGCCCTACCTGAGGCGATCTTGGTGGCGGTCTTCCTCAACAGGGTTCCGAGATCCCGCTCGAGCTGGCGGACACCGGCCTCGCGCGTGTACTCGATAGCGATCGTGCGCAGCTGCTCGTCGGAGATCTCAACCTCCTCCGCCCGCAGGCCATTTCGCTCAAGTTGGCGTGGCCACAGGTAACCGCGCGCGATCGCGACCTTCTCGGTGGTCGTGTAACCGTCGAAGCGGATGACCTCCATCCGGTCGAGCAGCGGTCCGGGGATAGTGTCAGCGACGTTCGCCGTGGCGATGAACAGCACGCCGCTCAGGTCGAGCTCAACGTCCAGGTAGTGATCCCGGAAGCTGTGGTTCTGCGCGGGATCAAGCACCTCGAGCAGGGCCGAGCTGGGATCGCCGCGCCAGTCGGCGCCGACCTTGTCGACCTCGTCGAGCATGATCACCGGGTTCATCGTGTCGGCGTCCCGCAGGGCCCGCACCAGGCGACCCGGAAGAGCGCCGATGTACGTGCGGCGGTGACCACGGATCTCGGCCTCGTCGCGTACACCGCCGAGCGACATGCGGACGAACTCGCGTCCGGTGGCGCGGGCGATCGACTCGCCGATGCTGGTCTTGCCGGTGCCCGGGGGACCGATCAGGGTCAGGATGGCGCCGGAGCGCTTGTCCTCGGTGATGCCGCGCTCCTGGCGCAGCTTCTTGACCGCGATGTACTCGACAATCCGGTCCTTGACGTCCTCGAGGCCGGCGTGGTCGGCGTCCAGCACCTCGCGGGCGTGCTCGGGGTCGAGCCGCTCCTCGGAGCGCTTGCCCCACGGCACGGCAATCAGCCAGTCCAGGTAGGTGCGGATCACGCTCGACTCGGCGCTCTGCTCACCGACCCGCTCGAGGCGACCGAGCTCCTTCTCGGCCTGCTCGCGGACGGCCTCCGGCATGCCGGCTTCCTCGATCTTGGTCCGGTACTCCTCGACGATCGAGGCATCGTCCTCGCCGAGCTCCTTGCGGATCGACTCCATCTGCTTGCGCAGGAAGTAGTCGCGCTGCTGCTTCTCCGCGCCCGACTCGACGTCCTCGCGGATCCGCTTGCGGACCTGCAACTCGGCCAGGCGCTCGCGCTGGTAGCCGAGGGCGAGCTCGAGCCGCTCCGTCACGTCGACGGTCTGGAGCAGCTTGACCTTCTGCTCGTAGCTCAGGTCGGGGGAGTAGCCGCTGGTGTCGGCGAGCGCACCGGAGTCGGTGATGCTGCGCACGAAGGCGGAAATGCGGCCGTCATCGCCCCGCAGCTCGAGGATCTCCTCGACGACGGCGCGGTACTCGCGCTCGAGGTTGCGGGTGCGACCGTCCACCGGAGGCTCGTCCGGTCGCTCCTCAACATCGACGTACAGCCGTCCGTCGGGAAGCGTCTGGGCGGCGCCGGCGACGCCGCGATGAAGGCCTTGAATAGTTACTGCACGGGCACCGCCAGGCAGGCGAACCCGGTCCGCGACCTCAGCCACGGTGCCCACATTGGCGAACTCCTGCTCGTGGCGCGGTACGAGGAAGACGCGCTCCTCGTCCCCGGCGTCCACGGCAAGCGTGAGCGACATTCCCGGGAAGACGACGGCGTCGTCCATCGGGACTAGAAGAAGGCGGGTTGACGGCACGTGTGTCTTCACTTTCGATAGTTGCTTACGTCAGATAAGGAAAGGTTAGCAGTTTCGGCAGCTTGAATCTAAGTCTGTAGGACTAAGATCATTGTACGAATCCGGGCAACTCGGCCGCCGTAGGCGGGCGTTCGTGAGCCTGCCGAGGTGAACGGCAACGTGAAGTTCGTCCCCGCGCCGGCGGCCAGATTCACGTTGACGGCGCCCCACGCCGTCGATGTGAATCTCGAGGCTGGTGGCAAGTCGAGATTCGCGTTGACGCGCGCCCGTTCCGGGCGAGCGGCTGGAGCGCGTGAACGTCAAGTCTGGCCCCAAACCGGTCGGCGAGTGCGACTTTTTCAGACCCGCGGCGGAATCGAGGCGCGGCGCTGTGCGCCACCGGCAGTTCTGGGATCATGCGAGCGATGTCGAATCCGCAGACCTCGGGCGAAGGGGAGGCCCACGACATCCTGGCCGCCGAGGCCTTCGGCTTCCCCGCCGCCGATCCCGACCTTCACCACCACGGCCCGGTGGAGTTGCCCGACGATCCCACCGGGATCGAGGAGCCCCACGACGTTCTGGCCGCCGAGGAGTTCCCGATGCCCGCCGTCAGCGCGACGACGCTCGCCGACCGGATGTCTTCCGGGAAGCGCCGGTGGGTGCTGCTCCTGGCCGGGCTGGTGGGTGCGACGGTGCTGGTCAGACTGCTGCGCCGGCGCTAACCGCGGCTCGATCCGGCGCCGGCGCGTGGGCGCCGTGGCATCAGGTCGGTGATCGTGCCCTCGGCCATCTCGGCCGCGAGCATGATCGTCTCCGTGAGCGTGGGGTGGGGGTGGATCGTCATCGCGATGTCCTCCGCGGTGGCGCCCATCTCGAGCGCGTGGACGGTCTCGGCGATCAGCTCCCCGGCGTTCACGCCGACGATGCCCGCGCCGAGCAGCCGCCTTGACCCGGGCTCGAACAGCAGCTTGGTCATGCCCTCGGGACGCGCGAGCGATAGCGCCCGCCCCGACGCCGCCCAGGGGATGACCGTCTTCTCGACCTCGATGCCCTGCTCGCGCGCCTCGCGCTCGGTCAGGCCCATCCACGCGACCTCCGGATCGGTGTAGGCCACCGCGGGGACGGTGCGGGCATCGAACTCGGCACCGGGCACACCGGCGATCGCCTCGGCGGCGGTGCGACCCTCGCGGAAGGCCTTGTGGGCGAGCATCGGGGGACCCACCACGTCCCCGATCGCGTAGATCCACGGCACGTTGGTCCGCATCTGGCGATCGACGGGGATGAAGCCTCGCTCCTCCACCGTGACGCCGGCCGCGTCGGCGCCGATCGCGGCGCCGTTCGGCTTGCGCCCGACCGCGACCAGGATCAGATCGAAGACCTCCGATCGCTCATCGGAGAATGTCGCCTTCAGGCCGCCCTGCTCGGCGCTGACCGCGGTCACGCTGGTCTCGAGCAGGACGTCCGTGTAGCGCTCGGAGATGCTCTTGTGCAGCGGTCTGACGAGATCGGCATCGCACTCGGGGATCAGCTGATCCATCAGCTCGACGACGGTCACGCTGGACCCGAGAGCGTCGTACACGCTCGCCATCTCGAGTCCGATGATCCCGCCGCCGATGACGAGCAGGCGCTCCGGGATCTGGTCCGGGGAAAGGGCGCCGGTCGAATGGATGACACGGGGATGGTCGGGAAGGAACGGCAGTGTTGCGGCCTCCGATCCCGCCGCAATGATGCAGTTGTCAAACGTCACCGTACGGTCGGCCACGGTGACCGCGTGGGGTCCGCTGAAGCGGGCCGTGCCGTGGATCACCTCGACCTTGCGCTGTTTGGCCAGAGCGGCCAGCCCGCCGGTCAGCTTCTCGACGACTGACTGCTTCCACGCCAGCAGCGCCTTCACGTCGACGCGAGGCTCGCCGAAGCTGATGCCGTTCGCCGCCATCTCCTCGGCCTCGGTGACCACGCGGGCGGCGTGCAGGAGCGACTTGGAAGGGATGCAGCCGACGTTCAGGCACACGCCGCCGAGCGACTCGTAGCGCTCGATGAGCACCGTCTTCAGTCCCAGGTCCGCGGCGCGAAAAGCCGCCGTGTAGCCACCCGGTCCCGAGCCGATGACGAGGACCTGCGCGTCGTGATCACCGGCACCGGGTCCCGCACCGTCCGACGGCCCGGATTTCGCTGCATCAGAGTTGGGGGTCGGGGCGGCGGTGGCGTTGGGGGTTGCGCCGGCGCTGGGGGTGGCGCTGGCGGTGGCGCTGGCGCTGGCGGGGCTCGAGGTTTCGGGCGGGGCGGCCGCGCCGTAACCCTCACCCTCGAGCGTCAGCAACACGCTGCCCTCCGACACGCGATCGCCGAGCTTGACGCTCAGCTGCTTGATCGTGCCGGCGGCCGGGGCGGGGACGTCCATGGTGGCCTTGTCGGACTCGAGCGTGACGAGGGGATCCTCGGGGGCGACGGTGTCGCCGATCGCCACGTGGATCTCGATCACCGGAATATCGGCGAACTCCCCGATGTCGGGGACCCGGACCTCGGTCACGGTGCTCACAACAGTGCCCGGCGCAAGTCGGACAGCACGCGAACCAGATGGACAACGAAGCGGGCCGCGGCGGCGCCGTCGATCACGCGATGGTCGTAGGACAGGGACAGCGGAACCATCAGGCGGGGGACGAACTCGCTTCCATTCCACACCGGCTTGATCGCCGCGCGGGTGACGCCGAGAATGGCGACCTCGGGGGCGTTGACGATCGGGGTGAAGGATGTGCCGCCGATCCCGCCCAGCGAGGAGATCGTGAACGTCGAGCCGCTCATGTCGCCGGGCGCGAGCTTGCCCTCGCGGGCTTTGCCGGACAGCTCGGTGAGCTCGCGGGCGATGTCGAGCAGGCCCTTGGCATCGGCGTTCTTGATCACCGGCACGACCAGGCCTCCGGGCGTGTCGGCGGCGAACCCGATGTTGTAGTAGCGCTTGACCACCAGATCGTCGCCGTCGAGAGAAGAGTTGAAGTTGGGGAACGCCTTCAGCGTGGCCACGCAGGCGGCGACGAGGAACGAGACCATCGTCACCTTGACTTCCGACTGCTCGCCGTTGAGCTGCTTGCGCCACGCCTCGAGTTCGGTGATGTCGGCCTCGTCGTTGTGGGTGACGTGGGGAATCATCACCCAGTTGCGGGCCAGGTTCGGGGCCGAGATACGCTGGATCCGCGAGCGCGGGACACGTTCGACCGGGCCGAACTTCTCGAAGTCGATCGACGGCCATGGCGGCAGGTCGAGGCCCAAACCAGGCCCGGCCGGCGAAGCCGGAGCCGGGCCCTTAGACACAAACTCCTCGACATCCTCACGGGTGATGCGCCCCTTGCGGCCGCTGCCTGTGACCTCGGTGAGGTCGACGCCCCGCTCGCGGGCAGCTCGCCGCACCGATGGGCTGGCGTAGACCGGCCCGGTTCGCCGGTCGGCTGCCGGCTCGGGCTCAGCCGGTGCAGCGGCCGCCTCCTCGGCCTGGGCGGCGCTGCTGACGGCGTCGGGGGCGGCGGCCTCGGTGGGCGCACCGTCCGAGGCGACGGCCGAGGCGGTCGACGGGGCGTCCGAGGCGTCCGACGGCTCCATCGTCAGCAGCAGCGTGCCCTGCGACACGCGATCGCCGACCTTGACGTGCAGCTCGCGCACCACGCCGGCGAACGGCGCCGGCACGTCCATCGTGGCCTTGTCGGATTCGAGCGTGAGGAGGGGATCGTCGAGCGCCACGGCCTCGCCGGGTGACACGTGGAGCTCGATCACCGGTACGTCGTCGAAATCCCCGATGTCGGGGACCTCGACGGAAACCACGTCTGTGGCGCTCATACGCTCGTGGGGATCGGTGCCTCGGGGTCGATCTCGAACCGTTTGATCGCCTCGGCCACGACGGACGGGTCGATCGTCCCGGCATCGGCCAGCTCCTTGAGCGCGGCGACCGCGATGTAGTGGCGGTCGACCTCGAAGAAGCGCCGCAGGGCACTGCGGAAGTCGCTGCGCCCGAAGCCGTCGGTGCCGAGGACGCGATAGGGCGCCGGCACCCACTGGCGGATCTGGTCGGCGAACGCGCGGATGTAGTCGGTCGAGGCAACCACGGGACCGTCGCCGAGGGATTGCGAAACGTAGGCCTGGCGCGGCTCGGACAGGGGGTGAAGCATGTTCCACCGCTCGACCTCGATGCCGTCGCGGCGCAGCTCGGTGAACGAGGTGACGCTCCAGATGTCGGCCACGACGCCGAACTCGGCCAGCAGCTCGGCGGCAAACATGACCTCGCGGAGGATCGTTCCCGAGCCCAGCAGCTGGACACGCGGCCCGTCGCCCTCGCCGGCTCGCAAGCGATACATGCCGCGCAGGATGCCCTCCTCGGCGCCCTCGGGCATCGGTGGGTGCGGGTAGTTCTCGTTCATCAGCGTGAGGTAGTAGAAGACGTCCTCCTGCTCGCCGACCATCCGCCGCAGCCCGTCCTGGATGATCACCGCTAGCTCGAAGCCGAACGTGGGGTCGTACGAGCGGCAGTTGGGCACGACCGAGAACAGGACGTGGCTGTGGCCGTCGGCGTGCTGCAGTCCCTCGCCGTTGAGCGTCGTGCGCCCCGCCGTCCCGCCCAACATGAAGCCACGGGTCCGGCTGTCCCCGGCGGCCCACACCAGGTCGCCGACGCGCTGGTAGCCGAACATCGAGTAGTAGATGTAGAACGGCACCGTCTGCACGCCATGAGCGCTGTACGAGTTGCCCGCGGCGATGAACGACGAGATCGAGCCGGCCTCGGTGATCCCCTCCTCGAGGATCTGGCCGTGCGCGTCCTCCTTGTAGAACATCAGCTGGGCCGAGTCCTGGGGCTGGTAGAGCTGGCCGACCGGCGAGTAGATCCCCACCTGGCGGAACATGCCCTCCATGCCGAACGTGCGTGACTCGTCGGGGACGATCGGCACGATGTGCGGCCCGATCTGCTTGTCGCGGAGCAGGGCGGCGAGCACGCGGACAAAGGCCATCGTGGTCGACACCTCGCGCTCTCCGGTCCCCTCGAGCTGGGATTGGAACAGCTCGAGCCCCGGAACGGACAGCGGCTCGGCCCGACGGCGGCGCGCGGGGAGGCTCCCACCGCCGAGCGCGGCGCGGCACTCGCGCATGTACTGCATCTCGGGTGAGTCGTCCGGCGGCTTGTAGTACTCGGCGGCACGGACCTGCTCGTCGGTGAGCGGCAGCTCGAAGCGATCGCGGAACTGGAGCAGCGCATCCTCGGTCATCTTCTTGGCCTGGTGGGTGATCATCTGGCCCTCACCGGAGCCGCCCATCCCGTAGCCCTTGATCGTCTTGGCCAGGATCACGGTGGGCTGGCCCTCGTGGCGGGCCGCCTCGTGATACGCCGCGTAGACCTTTTGCTGGTCGAGCCCGCCGCGGTTGAGCAGCCAGATCTCCTCGTCTGACATGTGCGAGACGCGGTCGAGCAGCACCGGGTCGCGGCCGAAGAAATGCTCGCGGACGTAGGCGCCGTCGCGCGACTTGAACGTTTGGTACTCGCCGTCGACGCACGCCTCCATCACGCCGAGCAGCCGGTCGTCGACATCGGCGGCGAGGAGCGGATCCCACCGCGAGCCCCAGATCACCTTGATCACGTTCCACCCGGCGCCACGGAAATCGGACTCGAGCTCCTGGATGATCTTGCCGTTGCCGCGCACCGGCCCGTCGAGGCGCTGGAGGTTGCAGTTGACGACCCAGATCAGGTTGTCGAGGTGCTCACGCCCGGCCAGGCCGGTCGAACCCATCGACTCGGGCTCGTCCATCTCGCCGTCGCCCAGGAACGCCCACACCTTGCGCCCCTCGGTGTCGGCCAGTCCGCGTGCGTGGAGGTACTTCATGAACCGCGCCTGGTAGACCGAGGTGACGCCACCGAGGCCCAGCGAGACCGTGGGGAACTGCCAGAAGTCGGGCATCAGCCACGGGTGCGGGTACGAGGCCAGCCCATCGCGGCTGACCTCCTGGCGGAAGCCGTCGAGCTTGTCCTCGCTCAGCCGTCCCTCGAGGTAGGCGCGCGCGTAGTTACCCGGGGAGGAGTGGCCCTGGAAGTAGATGAGGTCGCCGGCGTGGTCCTGCGACGGCGCGTGCCAGAAGTGGTTGAAGCCGACCTCGTAGAGCGTGGCCAGCGACTGGTAGCTGGCGATGTGGCCGCCGAGCTCGGACGAGGTCTTGTTGGCGCGCACGACCATGGCCATCGCGTTCCAGCGGATGATCGATCGCAGCCGGCGCTCGAGTGCGGGATCGCCCGGCAGCTTCGCCTCGCGCTCGACCGGAATCGTGTTGACGTACGGCGTATTGAGCGACGCGATCGGACCGGTGCCCGAATGCTGGGCCCGCTCGACGACGCGGGTGAGGATCTGGCGCGCCCGGTCGGGGCCGTCGTTCTCGACGACGGCATCGATCGCCTCGAGCCATTCGCTCGTCTCGACGGCATCGACGTCGGGGCTGGCGCCGTTGGTGGAGATGGTTTGGACGCGGTCAGACATACCAGGAAAGCGGGGGACTTTTGAAGACTCGGTCCAGGCTTCCCAATATACCCACGGCCTGATCCCCCAGGCAGGGGGGAAACAGAACGTGCGGGACGGCTCGGCAGCGCGCGGCGCAGGCCGTCCGATAGCGTGGTGTCTCGTGGCACTCCGCACGGTCGACGGACCTCCCGGCCCCCCGTGGGGGCGAGCGTTGCACGGCGCGCTGGACGAGCTCGTGGTCGAATCCGAGGCGTTGCGCGACAACCCCCTCGGGGACTCGGCACGCCGGCCGCTGTACGTGTATCGCTCGCCCGAGGTCGTCAGCGGCGCCGCCGAGGACGTCCCGGCGATCTACGTGATCCAGGGGTTTACGGGCCAGGCGGACATGTGGCTGGGGCGCGACGCCTTCGAGCCGACGATGATCGAGCGCACCGACGCGCTGTTCGCCGGTGGCGAGTGCCCCGCGGCGATCGTCGTGTTCGTCGATGCGTGGACCTCGCGGGGGGGATCGCAATTTCTGAACTCGACCAGCACCGGCCGCTATCTCGACTACCTGTGCGACGAGGTCGTGCCGTTCATCGATGAGCGCTATCCGGTGGCCCCTGATCGCGACCACCGAGGTCTGGCCGGCAAGTCATCGGGCGGCTACGGCGCGATGGTCGTGCCGATGTTGCGTCCCGACGTGTTCGGTGCCCTGGCCTCACACGCGGGCGACGCGCTGTTCGAGTGCTGCTACCTGCGCGAGTTTCCCTGCGTGGCCCGCGACCTGCGTGACCACTTCGATTCCTCCTACGAGGTGTTCTACAGGCGGTTGGCCGAAGCCGACGTGTTCGACTGGGGCAGGTTCGGCAAGCCGTTCGAGACGTATGGCTACGCATGCGTCTACACCCCCGACCCCGACCGGCCCGGCGAGGCGCTGCTGCCGTTTGAGATCGCGACCGGGCGCCTGATCGACGCGCGGTGGGAGCGGTGGCTCGAGTGGGACCCGGTGCGGATGGCGCCGCTCCACGGCGATGCGCTGGCCAGCATGCGCCGGATCTACCTCGACGCCGGGAGCTCCGATGAGTATTTTCTCGACCTCGGGGCGCAGGCGTTTGCCGCCGAGCTCGAGAAGCTCGACGTGAAGCACACCCTGGAGCTGTTCGACGGCAAGCACGGGGGAATCACCTACCGCTACCCCGGCGCGATCAGGGAGCTGGTGCTGGCGCTCAGGTAGGGTCAACCCATGACTACGACCGCAGACGAACAGCTGGCCTTTGCAGGACCGTCGGAGCTCGCCGAGCTGGTGCGTGCCAAGCAGGTGAAGCCGCGCGAGCTGGTCGAGCTGTGCCTACGCAGGATCGAGGCGCTCGATCCGCGACTCAACGCATTCCGAGTGACGATGGCCGATCAGGCGTTGGCCGCAGCTGATGCTGCGGACTTCGAGGGGTTGCTGGCCGGGGTGCCGATCGCCGTCAAGGACGACGTCCCGCTGGCCGGGCAGTCGACCACGCGTGGCTCGCGCTCGTTCGGGCCGCCGGCCACGGAGGACGCCGAGGTGGTGCGCCGTCTGCGCGGCGCCGGGGCGATTCCGATCGGGGTAACGAACGTGCCCGAGCTGACGATCTTTCCCTGGACCGCCACCGATGCCAACGGGATCACGCGCAATCCGTGGGATCCCAGCCGGACGCCGGGTGGGTCCTCCGGTGGGTCGGCCGCGGCCGTGGCATCCGGCATGGTGCCGTGTGCGACGGGATCGGATGGGGGCGGTTCGATCCGGATCCCCGCCTCGGCGTGCGGTCTGGTGGGAATGAAGTCGACGCGCGGACGGGTTTCGATGCGGCCGCTCGCCCAGGGTTGGCTGGGTCTCAGTGTGTTCGGCGGGCTGGCGCGCACGGTCAAGGACAGCGCGCTGATGCTCGACGCGGTCCACGGCTCCGTCTCGGGCGATGCCGACGTCGCGCCGCCGTTCTCGGGGAGCTACGTGGAGGCCGTGGCCACGCCTCCCATGCGCCTGCGCATCGCCACCTCGCGCAAGCTTCCCCCGGGCCTGATCGCCAAGGTCTCGCCCGATCAGCGCGGGGCCTGGGAGCGAACCGGGCAGCTGCTCGAGGAGCTCGGTCACGAGGTGCGCCTGCGCGACCCGTCATACGGGATGGCCCAGGTCGACTTCCTGCAGACGTGGCTGCGGGGCATCTACGAGGAGTCGCGGACACTGCCGGACCCGAGCCAGATGGAGCGCCTGACCAAGCAGATGGTGGCGGCGGGCCACCGGCTGGTCCCCGAGCGGCGCCGCGCAAAGCTGCTGGCCAAGCGGCCGGCCACGATCGAGCGGATCGCGGCCCTGTGGCAAGAGTTCGACGTGCTGCTCACGCCGGGGCTGGCCACCACGGCGATCGCCGCCGAGGGAGGCTTCGGCAAGCCGGCTCCCCTGGCCATAGATGTGGCTGGGCGGTTCACGCCGTTCACGCCCGTGTTCAACCTGACGGGACAGCCGGCGATCACGATTCCGGCCGGAATCGGCGGTGACGGCCTGCCGCTCAGTGTTCAGCTGGTCGGGCGCCACGGCGCCGAGGATGTGCTGTATGCGCTCGCGGGCCAGATCGAGGCCGCGCGGCCGTGGGCGGAGCACAAGCCACAGATCTCGTAGCCAGCCCGCGTCGGGCCTCCCGTCGTACGCTCATGGTTGATGCTGGCCATGGAGCTGATTCCGGCGATCCGCGCCAGGCTGGATGAGCTGGACCGAGAGCACCGAGGTGCGCTGGGCGGCGGGCAGCGGGCGGCGCTGTGGCGCGCGCAGCAGTACGCCGCCCACGTGAATCACACCGTCGACGATCTGCGTCTGTACTGCCTAAAGGCGCTGAAGCCGCGCCAATTTCTCGACGAGGAGGACGAGAGCGACTACCTGCGTGGGTTCCGCCAGGGCTTCCAGACCGTGCTCCAGGAGATCCGTCGAGTCGAGACTCAGGCGAGGCGGAGCTAGTGCAGCGTCCCGAAAATCCCTTGCGCTCTCGCGGCGCCTGGACGCGCCTGGTCGGATCCGCCGGCCATCCAAGTACGACCAGGTACGAGGACGGCCGGCGGATCCACCCAGTCACGCCCAGTCACTCGCGAGAGCATCAAGCGACTTCCGGGACGATGCACTATGTGGTCGAGAAGTCCGCGTTGCGCAGCGCCAGCCGCCGTCGCGGCGCGTCAACGTAACACTCGCCGCAGATGCGGAGGCCGACCGTGACGTTTACCGAAACGCCGCCGCGAAATTGCGATGACGCTCGCGCGCCTCGGTCTCCTTTCCAACGAGAGCGCCGAGGCGGACAATCCCGCCGTCGAGGTGCTGGCGGCCTTGCTGCCACGCGACGCGGACATCGAGCTGTGCCTGTCATGCCGCAAGTTCTGGGCCAGCGAGCCGTACCCGTTCCACGAAGCGACCGGACTGTTCCGGCGCTGTTGCTGTGGACGCGTTCGGCTCCACGCATCAAGGGGGCCCAAGTCGTGGGCTGAGCAGCTCCTGTGACCCGTATCTCTCCTTCGGCCGGACTATCTGATCGGGAAGCGGCGCGTTAGGGACGTCTAGGAATGGCTCTCGGGATGGCGAGGGAGGCCGTCGTCGGGTATCGGCTCCCACGGCACCGCGTAGGCGACGAACTGGTGGTAGCTCGGGCGGACGCCGGGATCGGTGTCGAACGTGCCCAGCCGGATGCCGACGCGGTCGGGGTCCGCGGGGTGGCGACTGAACATCGACGAGCCGCACGAGCCACAGAACCACTTCTCCCATCCCTGCTCAGGCTTCCAGGCGCGGAGGCTCTCCTCGCCGGAGACGATCCGGAAGCTGCCGGGCGCCGGGGTGGCGTTGGCCGACGCGGCCGTGCCGGTGCGTCGCTGGCAGCGGGTGCAGTGGCAGTAACTCGCGCCGAGCAGGGGCGCCGTGATCTCGTAGCGCACGCTTCCGCAGTTGCAGCCGCCGGTGAGGACAGAGTCGGCATCAGCCATCGCCCCAGGAACAATAGGGACCGCCGGTCTACGACAATCGTCGGGTGGACGACCCGAAGGCGGGCAAGCTCGGCAATGTCTGGTCGGCGCTGCGGTTCAGATCCGCCTAGGTGGTTCGCCGCCCCCAGTCCTCGGCCAGCATCGCGTAGACGACATGATCGACGTAGCGCTGCCCGACCAGCTCGGCCTGTCGCAGCACGCCTTCGCGGACGAATCCGAGGCGTTCGGGGATGGCGCGGCTGCGCCGGTTCTCGACCCCCGCGTGAATCTCGACGCGATTGAGCTTCCAGGTGAGGAAGGCGTGATCCGTCAGCGCCTCGGCGGCGCGGGTCACCGTGCCCGAGCCCTGCGCGGTCTCGGCGATCCAGTAACCGACTGTCGTCGACCGGCTGGCCCAGTCGATGGCGTGATAACCGCACACGCCGACGATCGCACCGCGCTTGACGATGGCAAGCTGGAGGCCCAGGTTGTCGGCCAGCTGCCGGCGACTCGCGCGAATGAACCCGAGCGTCGCCTCGGGCGTCTGGGCGCGCGCCCACGGCATCCACTGGGACAGGTAGTCCCGATTGGCGGCGACGAGCGCGTGGAGCTCGTCGGCGTCGGTTTCCTCGAACAGCCGCAGCCACTCCCCGTCGCCGAGGGGGCGCGTCAGCATCCGCGAGCTCCCTAGACCAACCTCGGCGCCAGCTCGGTGCCGAGCAGCGCCACGACATCCAGATCCTCGTGCAGCAGGTGCTGGCACATGACCCGTCTCACGCCGGCGTCGCGGAGCTTGGCGAGCTGCTCGCCGACCTGGTCGACTGTGCCGACGATCCATCCCGCGGGAGGATCGCTAAGGAAGGATTCCGGATCGGTTTCGGCCAGCGGAGCAATCCGTCGCGCGCGGTCGCGCAGTCCGCCCTCGTCGGTGGCGACCACGACGCCCGTCATGACCGACAGCGGGAGCGGCTCGCGCCCTGCCGCCTCGCACGCGCGATCCAGCCGTTCCCGGCGCTCGGCGAGCTCCTCAAGCGTCGGGTACACGGTGTTGTATTCGTCGGCGTAGCGCGCCGCCAGTGCGGCGCTGCGTGGGCCCGCGAGCCCGCCAAGGATCAACGGCGGGTGCGGGGTCTGGGCGGGCTTGGGCCGGGCGTCGAGGTCGCGCAGCGTGTAGTGCTCTCCGTCAAACGAGAACGGGCCCGGGCCCCAACTGCCGAGGACGATCTGCAGCTGCTCCTCGAGCACGTCCAAGCGTGCCCGCGTGGGATGGAACGGGAATCCATAGGCCTCGTGCTCGCGCTCATTCCAGCCCGCTCCCATGCCCAGCTCGATGCGGCCGCCCGCGATCACGTCAGCGGTCGCGACCTGCTTCGCCAGCACCGACGGATGACGGAAGCTGGCCGGTGAGACGAGCGTGCCCAGACGCAACGTCGTCGTCGTTGCCGCCAGCGCGCTCAGCGTTGCCCAGGCATCGAGCGACACGCGGTCGAGGCGAACGTGGAGGTTCATGTAGTGATCGGAGCGGAACAGGGCCGGGATGCCGTGCTCCTCGCAGGCGCTGGCCAGGGCCTGAAACTGGTGCCAGCTGACTCCCTCCTGGCCTTCGACCATCAGACACAGATCCACGGCCGGGACTCTAGAGCCCGGGCGCTGTGCGGCGCAGCTACGCCACGGTTGGCTCGTGCTCGCCCACGGTTGGCTCCTGCTGGCGGGCGGGCTCGACAGGCTCGCGTGACGAGGCGACGGGCTCGCGTGCGGACTCGACAGGCTCGCGTGACGGCGCGACGGGCGCGACGGGCTCGCGTGCGGGCTGGCCCGCCTCGACAGGCCGCCCAGTCCCCTCGGCGGGCATGTCCGTGGCTGCGCGCCGGCGCGCCAGCACCAGGCCTGGCAGCGCATAGCCGCCAAGCGTGGCGATGGCGACGCCAAGTCCGGTGTGGAAGGCGAGCATCTCGAAGATCCGGGTCGCCTTCGCCCCGTTGGCAACGCCCTGCGCCCCGCCCGCGTGCCAGAACTGGCTGATATCGGGTCCGACGGCGAACCAGGCTCCGGCGGCAATCGCCAGCAGCGCGCCGAGCCGGCCGCCTGTCCGTGGCCCGGCCCGCAGCAGCATGAGCCCGGCGACCACGGCGGCGATGCCCGGGACCACGCTCAGCCACAGCCGGCCGGAGGTCCAGGTCCAGGCCTTGTCCGGCCCGAGGACGAAATGAAAGTACGGGCCAACGAATGGGGCGAGGCCACCCCAGATTCCGCCGATCAAGATCAGTAGCCCAGCGGCTCGTGTGCCCAAGCTCCGCATTGCTCCTCCTCAGGTCTTTGACGATTGGAGGCTTCCCGGTGCCCACCGGGTCAAACGCAGCGGTACCTCTGCGCACCGCGAGGGCGCGTCCGGCTCAGGCGCATGGCGCTCTGGTCAAGAGCGCGCCGGCATCAGCTGCTCGAGTCGCCGGCGCTGGCGACCTTCGCCATCGAAGTTCTCCGGCGCCAGCCAGGCCTCGTAGGCGCGGCGGATGGCCGGCCACTCATCGTCGACGATCGCGTACCACGCGGTGTCACGGTTGCGTCCCTTCACCACCTGGTGATGGCGGAAGATCCCTTCGAAGCTGAAGCCGAACCGCTCGGCAGCCCGCCGGGAGGCGGCGTTGAGGGCGTTGCACTTCCATTCCAGGCGGCGGTAGCCGAGCTCGTCGAACGCGTTGCGGGCGAGCAGGAAGATTGACTCCGTTGCCGCGGCGGTGCGCCGCAAGCCCACTCCGAACCAGATGTTGCCGATCTCGATGACCCCGAACTCGGGAGTGATCCGCATGTAGGAGGCGGCCCCGACCGGTCGATGGTCGGAGTTCCGCACCACGGCGAAGTACAGCGGATCGTCGCTTTGCGAGGCGCGCTCGAGCATCACACGCATCTGCTCGGGGCTCTCATATGGGCCATCGGACAGGTAGGTCCACGTGGTCGGATCTCCGTCGGGAGCATGCGAGACGGCGTATAGGTCATGGGCGTCTTCGGGTCTGACCGGACGCAACGTCACACGCGAGCCTCCGAGCGGCTCGCGTCGGGGACTGGGCACGGGCGACCAGACGACGGGCTGGCCGAGGGGGAGCTCGCGGTCGGGCATGTATGGCTTTGTACCGGTCCATGCGGTCGGGGCGCGCCTCAGTCGGGCAGCAGCGGGACGGAGATCCCTGGGTCGCGCCCGACCAGGACCCCGCGCGTGATCGCCGTGGAGCCAAATCGCTCGCGCACGCTGTCGAGCGTGGTGTCGAGCTCGCGTGCCCGGTCGAAGGGAAGCGTGAGCTGCCGTCCTGCCTCGTCCTCGAGGTTGGTCAGCGCGATCCCGATCAGAGTCAGCCCGCGTCGCTCGATGAGCGGCATCGACTGCGTCAGGAGATCCTCGGCGGTCTTGAGGATCACATGGGTGAGAGCCGTCGGCTCGCCCATCGTGCGCGAGCGTGTGGCTCGGTTGTAGTCGGCGAAGCGGAGCCGGAGGACGACGGTCCGGCACACGCGGTCGGCCCCGCGGAGCCGGCGAGTGACCCGATCGACCAGGCCGATGAGGGCGGCGTCGAGCTCGCTGCGTGGACATGAGCGCTGTCCCAGGGCGCGCTGCGAACCGATCGAGCGGCGCCGACGGCGCACCTGCACGGGGCGGGGGTCGCGATTGTTGGCGAGGGCGTAGAGCTTGCGCCCGGCGGCGCGCCCGAGCATCGCCACCAATGTCGCTTCACCCAGCTGGGCGACCTCCGCCACCGTGGTGATGCCGCGTTCGCGGAGCTTGGCGGCCGTTACGGCGCCGACGCCCCACAGACGTTCGATCGCCAGCGGGTGCAGGAACTCGAGTTCGCGCTCGGGCGGCACCACGAGCAGA
This sequence comes from uncultured Solirubrobacterales bacterium, assembly GCA_963796885.1. Taxonomy (GTDB): domain Bacteria; phylum Actinomycetota; class Thermoleophilia; order Solirubrobacterales; family Solirubrobacteraceae; genus Palsa-465. Next base: position 287,973 of record CAWCNP010000002.1, on the reverse strand, counting down.
CCATCGGGCTTGGCCACCGCACTGGCCACCTTGGCCAGGAACTTGGTGCGCGCGACACCGACCGTGATCGGAAGCCCGACCTGTTGCCGGATGTCCCGTCGCAGGCGGGCCGCGATCTCGGCCGGAGTCCCCGATATGTGGTCCAGTCCCCGGACGTCGAGAAACGCCTCGTCGATGGAGAGGCCCTCCACCACCGGCGCGTACTCCTCGAAGACCTTGAACACCGCCTTGCTGGCTTCGCTGTAGGCCGACATGCGGGGCGGGACGACGCGGACCTGGGGGCACAGCCTCCGAGCCCGGGTGCCGCCCATCGCGGTTCGCACGCCGTAGGCCTTGGCCTCATAGCTGGCCGCGAGCACGACGCCACCCCCCACGACGACGGGCTGCCCACATAGCCGCGGGTCATCGCGCTGTTCGACCGAGGCGTAGAACGAGTCCAGATCAGCATGGAGAATGTTTGCCCCGGTTGACACGAACGTATGTTCGCGTATGGCGCGGACGCCTGTAGCGCGGGGACGCTTAGTACACGGGGATCCGCGCGCTTGTCCCGACGGTCGGCTGAATCCCGTGCTGCACGCCGTAGACCTGCATGTAGATCGCGTAGCCGACGTCCATGGCCAGGAGCAGCGTGACGGTGAGGATCGCCAGGCGCCGGCGCCCCTGCAGCACGGTGGCCGCCGCGACGTAGAAGACTGGAGCGGCAAAGAACATGATCCGGCCCCAGCCAAAGGCGTAGGTCATCGCCGCGGCGCAGAACACGACCAGAACCAGCCCGCGGCGGGCGAACCGGCTTGTCCGCAGGGCAAACGGCGCGACCAGCCACAGCGGGCCATACGCGATGGCCAGGCGCCTGACCTCCATGGATAGGTCGCTGCCCGACAGTCCTCTCTCGATGACGTGCCAGCGGGCCTGCAGGAATGGGCCCGCATAGCCGGGGATGTACTGGCGGGCCACGGCGTCGATCGAGGTGCGGATCACGATGTAGAGAGCGATCGGGGCAGCGGCCACGAGCGCGACGTCGCGGAGCGCCTCGAGATCGAACAGGCGCGTGGCCCACACCGCGTAGGCGAATGGGATCAGGAACAGGCAGGACTCGTGGACGGTCGCTCCGATCAGGAGCGTCACCCCCAGCGCGAGCCGCTGCCGGCGGACGATGAACAGCGATCCGAGCGTGATGATCAGTACTGCCGCGGCGTCAACGCTGCGACCGTGGCGCAGCAGCACGACGAGCAGCGTGGGGGACAGCGCGAAGCCGACGGCGAGGCCCATGGCCAACGCGGGACCAATCCGGAACTCCTGCAGGAGCGCGTACATCGCCCCGCCGCCGGCGCCGATCGCCAGCAGCGCCAGCAGCGTGAACGACACGCCGTGGGAGAAAGGCAGGATGTGCACCAGCCACGGCACCCCGATCCGGTACGCGTAGGGGAAGTTGTGCGGGCCGCCGGGGTGCGTGGCCATCCGCTCGTAGAAGCGCTCATCGCCGCTGATCCCATGCTCGTGGCGCAGCAGCAGATCGACCAGCCCGGCCAGCGCCAGGCAGAGGACGCCCACCCACACCGGGCCGATGCGTCCCCGGATGCCCTCCCCGGGCACCGAACGCGTGGCGCCCCGGGGCTCAATGTCCGACAGCGAGGTCATTTCGACCATCCGGAAGGTATTGCAAGTACGCGGCCGGGCCAGCCACACCGGTGGGTTGACCTGGTCGCCATCGCCCCGCGGCCGGGAGTAGTGTCAGTGCTTCGGCAGCGCTGGGAGGTGGAAAGGAGCTGGGGATGACTTTCATCGAGACGGTGGCCGAGAGCGCCGCGAGTGGTGCGACGGCGGAGATGTACGAGAGCGATCGGGGCGCGTTCGGGTTTCTCCCGAACTTCACCAGGGCCTTCTCGCTGCGGCCCGACGTGTATGGCGCCTGGCGGCAGCTCAACGGTGAAATCAAGGCGAACATGGACCCGCGTCGCTACGAGCTCGCCACCGTGGCCGCAGCCCGTCGGCTGCGCTCGAGCTACTGCACCCTGGCCCACGGCCGGGTGCTGGTCGACAACTATCTCGACGCGGACACCGTGCGCAACTTGATGGTCGACCACGCCGGCGCCGGCCTAGACCCCGTCGATGTTGCCGTGATGGACCTTGCCGACAAGGTGGCAAGCGACGCGACCTCGGTCGGCGAGGACGACATCGAGCGACTTCGCCGGCTGGGTTGCAGCGACGCCGAGATTCTCGACGTGGTGCTGGCTGCGGCCGCGCGGTGCTTCTTCAGCAAGGCCCTCGACGCGCTGGGTGCCGCGCCCGATGGACGATACTCGGAGCTCGACGCATCGCTGCGCAACGCACTCACCGTGGGCCGCGCGATCGAGGGCGATGCCGAGCGCTAACACGATCGAGCGCAGCCGCCGATCAGCGGTCGTATGAAATTGCTGGGCCGTAGGACGCTCGGCCCCGTGGTGGTGTTGTTGGGCATGGTGCTGGCCGCGGCCGCGCCAACCGCGTCCACCGCCGTCTCGTCGGGTCGTGGCACGCCGCCCGATCTGAAGATCCTCGTCCCCACCGGGCTGATCTCGGTCGGGGTCGATCCCCGGTCGGGTGTCCGCGAGCTCCGTTTCACGCACATCACGGCGGATGTCGGCGCGGGGCCGTTCGAGATCGACCCGAGCTACAACCCGCGCACCGGCATCACCGCGGCACGTCCTCGGTTCCGCCCCCGACTCCTCCCGGCACGACCATATCCGCGGGGCCGGCGCAGCCCGCCCCACCTGACCCCAACCACCACCACCGCGAGCACCCGAGGAGATGACATGAAGACGCGACGTTCTCACGTGGTGGCGGTCGCCGTGGCCGCCCTCGCCGGCCTGCTTCTCGGGACCGCCGCGGTGGCGGCGACCCGCTCCCACCTCGCCATCGCCGGCTGCAGCCAGCACAGCCCAACGGGAGGTGTGGCGCCCAATCGCTGGCCGGCTGCTCGGCATGAGCTGGCACCATGGGGGGCCAGCGACATCCGGCTTTGTCGCTACTCGGGGCTCAACGCTCGTCCGCCGCTCAGCCTCCAGGGTTCCGCGCTCGTGCGCTCAGCGCGGACCAGGCACCGGCTGGTCAAACGACTCGATGCACTGCCGTCCGCGCTTCCGATCGCGGCATGTCCGAGTGACTCCGGCGCCGCGATCGTGGCGCATCTCGTCTATCCCGGTGGGCGCCAGGTGACGGTGAGGATTGGCCTCGACGGGTGCCGGACGGCGACCAACGGCGATGTGTGGCGGACCGCTGCGGGCTCAGTCGGTGATCGGCTGATCGCTCAACTCGAGCGCCTCACCGATCCGCCACACCATTGACCGTTTCAGTGCAGGAGCTGTAGCGAGTTGGCCGCCGGTCCGCTCCCGGCGTCGTTGACGAAGTAGATCCCGCGGTTTGACGGCGCAATCGCCAGGCCGAAGAGGTCGCCGGCACCGTTGGCAACAAGAGTCTTGGTCGGTGCCGTGCGGCCGCCGGGCGTGGTCTCGACCGACTTCCCGTCACCGCCGTTCATGCTGATCGCATCGCCGTTCGGCGCGATCGTGAGCCCCAGCGGATCGTTGAGCGGACCACCCTTGGCCACGGTCATCGCGCCCCCGCCGAGAGCCGAGCTCCGCGTGAGGGCCTTGGGCACCGCTGCGATGCGGTTTCTGGCTGAGTCGGCGACATACAGCACGTCATGGCGCCCCAGCCCCGGGCCGACGACGAGCGCCGCGGGGTCGGTGTGCTCGGTAAAGCCCTTGGCGATCACTTGATTGGAGGTCACGACGGGCGCGTGCCCCTTGCGGATCCGCAACCTGATGCGGACGACCGTCCCGCGATGGACCTTCTTGCCCTTGGCGGCGACGGTCCCGTTCAGGACGTTGGTGACGAACAGGACGACCCGACGGCCGTTGTCGACGGCGGTCACGTCCCACGGACCGTTGACGTCGCCACCGGCGATCGTTCCCACCACGTGGCCACGCGAGTTGAGGATTGTCAGCGCGCCAAGCGCCACCAGAGCGGTGGTGGGGCCCACGGCCTTGGTCGACGTCGCCGGGGGAACGACGGCGAACACCCGCGCGTGACCGCTGCGCGAGGTCTCGATGATGCTCGAGCCCGTCCCCTGCTGGTTCATGGCGTTGTTGGAGTTGGACACGAGCGCATCACCGCGGACGAGCTTCCCGCCGCCGCGCGGCACCACGGCCACGCCATATGGGTTTACATCGCCTTTGGCCTTGCCGCCCGCCGGCACCATCGAGGCGATCGTCTTGATCCTGTTGAACCGGGCGAGAAACGGGCTTGCCACTGGCCAGCGATGGCGTCGCCGCCATCGCCGCTGCAACCACGCCAAGCACGCACAAACGGGCAGGTCTCTGGGCGAGCTTGGTCACGTCACACTTCCCAATCGGATGTAGGGCGAGATAGACGCGCACCTCTCCCACGCGGTACGACGCCGCCCGCCCGCCGATCCTTCCCAGAAGATTTCAGTCGGTCGCCGGCTGCGGGCTCGATTTGCCGCTGCGGGCACGGGGCACGGACACGATCGCGGTGATCAGATACCCGAACGCCGCCACGCGCGGCGCGATGAAGGCGAGCGCCGTGAGGACGATGTAGAAGCCGAGGCTCGGAGTCGTCGCCTGCCCGATCGCGTCGACCTCGGCGTCCGTCACGTCCGGTTTGAGGAGTTTGCGATCACGCGCCGTGACCCGCCACAGGATCGCGAACAGGCACCAGATGACCAGCAGCGAGGCGACGTAGAAGATCACGGCGGCACGCTCGCTGCTCTCGGGCCGATTGATCGTCTCAGCGAGCAGCCGGGTGGGGAGGGGCAGAAACGAGACGGCCATCAGGAGCAGCAGGTTTATCCGCATCACGTCGGTGTTGGCGTACTCCATGCGTCGGAAGAGGCCGTGATGACCCAGCCACAGGCCTCCGATCGTGATGAAGCTGGTGGCGAAGCCGAGGTAGCTCGGCCATTGATGGGCGATGCCCCGCCACAGATGGTCGAGATCGGAATTCCGGAACGGCCAGCCGCCGCGGAGCTAATGGCTTGCGATCCGTGTTAGAGGGGCGACTTCGCTGGGTAGCGTGTTAGCGTTCACAGTCTGACTCGGTCCTGCGGCGGAAGGTCTTGGTACGCAGGGTTGGGTCACCGTCCAAAACCTTCCGGCAGGTGTGTGATGGCGCGAGTCACGGCGTGAGCCTTGCTCACGCTGAGATCGCGTGTGTCCGCGCCTGCCGGGCGTCCAACATCGTCGACTGCGCGTGCAGCCGGGGGCATGTGCAGACAGAGGGGAGAGTTATGCACCACGCATCGCTCAGCAGCAAAAGGCTGCTCGCCGCTCTCTCGGCCGCGGCGTTATGCCTCGGTCTGGTGGCGGCGGTAGCGCTCGGAGCGTCCGCACGCGGAGCCCATCACGGGCATCCCGCCAAACGTGCTCATAAGGCATGGCACGGCCACGGAGGTCTGAGCATCGCCAGCCAGGACTGGGGCACGGTACCTGCCCACCCGCCGGTCAACCAGGACCAGGAAGCCACCCTGTTCACGCTGTCCAACGGCCGCCACATGAAGGTGAACATCACGAATTACGGTGGTGTGGTGCAGTCAATCTGGGCGCCCGATCGCCGTGGTCACCTGGCCGACGTGGCGCTTGGATTCCCGAAGCTGAGCGACTACGTCAACGATTTCCAGAATCAGCCATGGCCCGCCGCGGGCGGCTCCGGCGACACGTATTTCGGCGCGATCATCGGTCGTTACGCGAACCGGATCGGCTTCGATTCCGCGCACAACCACGCAGGGTTCACGCTGGGCGGCACCTTCTACCCGACCCCGGAGAACAACGGGCAGAACACCCTGCACGGCGGGCCGGACGCCTACAACACGCAGGTGTGGAACGCGACCCCGCGCGTCGGGGCCCATTCCGTCTCGCTGACGCTCACGTACACCGACCCCAGCGGTTACAACGGGTTCCCAGGCACGGTGACCAACACGGTCGTGTACACGCTGACACAGGACAACGCGCTGCGGATCCGTTACCACGCGACCACGGACGCGCCCACCGTGATCAACCTCACCAACCACACGTACTTCAACCTGGCCGGTGAGGGATCCGGAGACGTGTACAACCAGCTGCTGCGGATCAACTCCAACACGTTCCAGCCGACCGACGCCAACCAGATTCCGACCGGGTTCGCATCGGTGGCGGGGACGCCGTTTGATTTTCGCTCGCTGAAGCCGATCGGACAGGACATCGGCGACGCCAGCGCCCCGCAGGGCGACCAGCTGACCACCGCCCACGGGTATGACCACAACTGGGTGCTGAACGGCTCGGGCATGAAGCTCGCCGCCGTGGCAGCCGATCCGGCCAGCGGCCGGGTGCTGTGGACGTACACGACCGAGCCCGGCGTGCAGTTCTATTCGGGGAACTTCCTCGTCGGCGACCTCGTCGGTACGAGCGGGCACGCGTATCGCCAGAGTGACGGGTTCACGCTGGAGACCCAGCACTACCCCGACACCCCCCATCACATCGGCCAGGCTGGCTGGCCGTCGGTCGTGTACACGCCCACGCGGCCGTTCAACTCGACAACCATCTACAAGTTCACCACCGCCGGCCGTGGCCGGCTGCATCACGGCCGCGCGTGACCTCAGAGTCTCTCTCGGGGAGGTTCCACCCCGAGAGGGTGCGCGTCTGATGCGGTGAAGAGGATGGCCGGGTCGCGGATGCGGCCCGGCCGTCCGTCTGGCCAGACGGCCGCTGCCGGCATTCGATGAAAACGTGACAGACCCCCAGCCAGGCCCCAAGCTTGATCAGATAAGCCCCTCGGAGGGGCTTATCTGGGATCGGTGGGGCTTCGGGGGAACGGTTGTCACGTTTTCCTGGTGGCGGGGACCCCCCCGGTGGCGGGGCGGCGGAGAGCCCGGTGGCGGGGCCAACCCCACGGTGGCGGGACCCCCCCGATGGCGGGACCCCCCCGATGGCGGGACCCCCCCGGTGGCGGGGCCAACCCCACGGTGGCGGGACCCCCCGGTGGCGGGGCGGCGGAGAGCCCGGTGGCGGGGCCAACCCCACGGTGGCGGGACCCCCCCGGTGGCGGGACCCCCCCGATGGCGGGACCCCCCCGATGGCGGGACCCCCCCGATGGCGGGACCCCCACGGTGGCGGGACCCCCCGCCCGCGTGACCCCCGGAGGGTCAGGGAATGTGCATAACCTCCGCCACCGGGGCCACCTCGATGTCAGCGCTGATTCGACCTCAGTCCCACGTGCACGCTAGCTTTTCCCCATCAGGTGGCGAGCAGCGACAGCGATGAGCGCTCTGGCGATGGTGGGGTGTGGATCCCGCGCCACCGAGTCCACCAACCCCCAGCCGGTCCGCACGACGACCACGACCACGATCCCTCAGGGCCATCCGCAGGCGGTCGAGCCCGTGGCGGGTGACCCCGGGACGACCAAGAAGAAGAAGGACTCGAGCCCCGCCAACCAGTCGACGTCGTCGGGCCCGGTGGGACCGCCGACCATGCCGGCCACCGATACCAAGGCGCCGGCCGCCGGCGCTCCGACCGACGCGCAGGTCAAGGCGGCGATCGCCCAGTTCCAGCTCGCGGTGGCGAAATATCATCTCGATCGCCTGAACCTGTCGGGAGCGCTGCTGAACCCCTCCCAGCTGCCACCCGGTCAGTACAACGTGAGCATCGCCTCCGTGTACACCGACTACGGCCTGCCGGTGGCCTGCGGTGGCGTGCTGCACGTGGCCGAGCTGGGGGTGGCCAACAAGACCCTGCCGTGCGGCACGGAGGTGGTCTTCGTCTACGGCAACCGCGCCGTCCGCGTGCCCGTGATCGACCGCGGCCCGTACATCGCCGGCCGCACATGGGATCTCACCGGCGCCACCGCGGAGGCACTGCACTTTCCGGGCCTGGGCCCGATCAAGTGGCGACTGGGTTGATCCGGCTCAGGTGACGAACATCCGCGCGTCGGATCGCGCGTGGGCCAGGGCGGCGAGCTCGAGACCGGGGGCGGTGGCGCTGAGCTGATCGAGCCGGAGCGCGACCGCGGTATCGGCCGCCCGCGCCAGCGCGGGACCGAGCTTGGCCAGGATGACCTGGGCCCGAGCGGGGGAGAGAGCGCCGAGCCGGAGCGCTGCCGACAGCAGGCCGGCGGCCGAGCTGCGGAGCTCGACGAGGACGGCCTCGCGCTCGACCAGCCCGAGCGCCCGGGCGAGCGAACCCTCGACGACGGCCAGGTTGCCGTCGGTGTCTCGCCTGGCCACCAACTCGACGAATCCCATCACCAGCGCGTCCCGGTCGGCCAGACCGCCCGCCAGCCGCGCGAGCTGCCGTCCGCATGCCCGCGACGCATCACGCGATGACGGGCTCAGCTTGCGCGCGGTCAGGACCTGGTCGAGCTCGGCCAGCGTGGCGATCGACGCGGCGCGATGGGCGTGAGCCAGCACGACGCCGTCGAGCGTGGCCACCGACTCGCTGACGAACGCCTCGATGAGCTCGGCCAGCGTCTCGGGCGTCGCGTCGGGGTGCGCGCGCAGCCACGCCTCGAGCCCGTGCGAGTGGACGAAACGCCCGATCGGCAGCGCGCTGTCGGCGAGCTGGAGGGCGGCGAGAAAGCCCGCGTCGTCGTTCAACCAGGTGCTCCATGGGCGTGCCCGACAGACAGCGGTGCGCGGGCGCCGAGCGCGACCTCGGACACCGTCATCGTCACCCCGTCGAGCCCAAGCGAATCGACGGTCGCCCGTGCGACCTGCTCGCTGGTGGTCAGCGGCACCCTCACCTCGCCCGCCACCACGTCGACGGGCACGTGCTGGTTGCCAAAGGCGTGGCCGACGGCGGTGGCCTGTTCGATGAGCTGCGCTCCCGGCAGGCCCAGGTCGAAGCGAATCAGCAGCGCGGGCTCCCGCGAGCGCGCGACGACGAGCACGCGCTCGCCGTCGTCGTGGAGCACGGCGCCGTCGGCCAGGTACGAGTTCGGGCCCACGTCGATCGCCACGTCGGTCCCGTCCGCCGCCGTGCGGCGCAGCCGGCGACGGGACGCCTCGTCCCAGGCCACCTGGACCTTGACCACCCGGCGGCCGGCGAACTCGGGCTCACCGACGTCGCCCTGAAACCTGGTAACGAACACGGTCACGCCGGGCGACCGGCTGGCGTCGGCAACCTCACCGGGCCGGCGCGCGATCGAACAGAACCGCGTGCCGGAGCTCGGAGAACACCGCCTCGGCGCCGTCGGGCTGGGTCAGATCCGTGAACAGCGATGGCCGGTCGGGCCGGGCCACGGCCACGTCGGCACGCATCCGCTCGAGGTCGGCGCTCACGTGCGGAGCCAGATCGATCTTGTTGACGAGGAGCAGATCCCCGCGCAACAGGCCGAGCCCGCGCTTGCGGGGAATATCGTCGCCGGCCGCCGTGTCGATCACGTAGATCCAGTAGTCGACAAGCTCGTTCGTGAAGGTGGCCGCGAGGTTGTCGCCTCCCGACTCGATCACGATCACATCGAGTGGCCCGTGGTCCTGCTCGAGCCTCTCGGCGGCGTCGAGGTTCGCCGACGGGTCTTCCCGGATCGCCGTGTGGGGGCAGGCACCGGTCTCGACGCCGACGACCAGCGAGGGATCGATCAACCCGCTGCGCTGGACCCGCTCGGCGTCCTCCGTCGTCACCAGATCGTTGGTGATCACGGCGACCCGCAACCCGGCGGCCGACATCAGCGGCAGCAATCGCTCGATCAGGCGCGTCTTGCCCGACCCAACAGGCCCACCGATGCCGATTCTGACCGCGGAAGCTGACATGAACACATGACCGCGGCGGGGCGCTAGCGTGGATACCCAGCGCGGATGCCGCCGTCCACGTTGAGGATATTCCCCGTGGTCTTGCCGGCGCGCCCCGGCGAGGCGAAGTGGAGGACCGCCTGGGCCACGTCCTCGGGCAGCACGTTGACCCTGAGCGTCGTGCGGTCACGGTAGTAGGCTGCGAGCTCAGCGGGCTCGATGTTGTAAGCGGCGGCCCGCTCCTCGCGCCAGCTCGAGTTCCAGATCCGCGATCCCTCGATCACCGCATCGGGATTGACGATGTTGACGCGCACGCCGTTGGGGCCGCCCTCCTCGGCCAGGCACCGCGCCAGATGGACCTCGGCCGCCTTGGCCGCCGAGTAGGCGGTCGCGTTGGGCCCGGCCACCAGCGCATTCTTCGAGCCGATGACGATGATCGTTCCACCCCGGCCCTGTTTGTGCAGCAGCGAGAAGGCCGAGCGCGCGACGAGGAAGTAGCCCGTGGACAGGACGGCGTGGATGCGCTCCCAGTCTGCCAACGTTGTCTCTTCGATCGGTGCGCTGGAGGCCAAGCCGGCGTTGGAAACGACGATGTCAACCCCGCCGAACGTGGCCACCGCGACGGCGAAGGCGTCGGACACGCCGGCCTCGGTGGTCACAGCTCCGGCCACCGAGACGCCTCGTTCTCCGAGCGCCTCAACGGCTTCGACGACACCGGCAGCGTCGATGTCAAAGCCCACGACACAGGCGCCCGCGGCGGCCAGCTTCTCGACGACGGCACGCCCGATGCCGCCCGCCGCCCCGGTGACGAAGGCCACCTGCCCCTGGAGCTCGCCGGGTGGCGGGCGCAGCGACAGTTTGTAGAGCTCGAGCGGCCAGTACTCGACGGCAAAGCTCTCGCTCTCGGTGAGGGAGACGAAGCCGCCGGCGATCAGTCCGACGTTCTGGATCAGCACGACGTTGGCATCGGCGTCGGCTCGCTGATAATCGGGGTCGGCGTTGCGCTCGAAGTAGGCGTCGTATTGCGTGCGGTACACGGCCGCCAGCTCGGCGATGCGCTCGACGAGGTCCTCGGAGCGCTGTCCGAGGTATCGATCGCGAGCACCTCGGCCCGCTCGCTCGAGACCGCGCCCCGGACCACGGGCAGAATCGCATTCAGAAGCTCCCGGCGGGCGCCGGATTCGAGTCGCACGGTGGCCGCCTGACCGCCGAACCGAGGTTGGTCGGCAGCCCGCGAATTGACGAAGTCCGCCGCGCGGTTGACCACCTCGATCGTTCGCCGGTACGCCTCCTCGGCGGTGTCGCCCCACACCAGGAGTCAGTGCTTGGCCAGCACCACGAGCCGCAGGGATGGATTGGAGCGCACGGCGCTTCCCACCTGCTTGGCCAGCGTGAACCCCGGCCGGATGTACGCAAGCCATGCCGCCTCGGCGCCGAAGCACTCCCCGAGCAGCTGCTCGCCGTTGGCGGCGCTGGCGATGGCATTGATCGTGTCCGGGTGCGTGTGGTGGACATGGGCAGCCGGAGGCGGAGCTGCGGGGGTTCGGAGCCGGGTACCGCAGGTATCCTCCCGCGTCTGAGCCGATGAACGAGCGCCAGCCCCCGCCGCCCGCCTACGTCGCGTCCGCCGGAGGCGCGCTGACCGCCGACGATGCCTTCTACGGCCCCTTGGCCGCGGCCGAGCGCGAGCTCGCGATGGAGATGATCATCCCCGTGCGCAGCGGGATGGCCTGGGAGGTCCCCGCCGGCCACATATGCCGGTTCTCGATCATCGAGGGGCCCCAGGTCCTCGACCTTAACCTCTGGAACCGGCACGATCCGCGCGAGCGTTTTTGGGCGGCGCGGACCCGCCAGTTCTATGGCGCTCATCTGACCGCGGGTCACCGGCTGTGGTCGAACCTTCCGTTTCTGCGCCCGCTTGCCACGGTCATCGCCGACACCGTCGCGTACGGCATCGACGAGGATGGAGCCGGTTGCCACGACCTGCTCGGGACGCGCTGCGACCCGTACGTCAACCAGCTCCTCTCGGGCACCGCATACGACTTCCACTGCCACTCCAACCTGGTTCGCGCCGTACTTCCGTGGGGCTTGGACGAATTCGACGTACACGATGTGATCAACGTCTTCCAGGTCACCGGCCTGCGGCCAGACGACGAGCGGTACTTCATGAAACCGTGTCCGGCTCGCGTCGGCGATCATTTCGAGCTGTTCGCCGAGATCGATCTGCTGATGGCGGCGTCAACCTGTCCGGGCGGGGATCTGTCCGTGCCCCTGTGGGGACCGGGGAGCGGTGGCGGCGAGCCGACCTGCAACCCGATCAAGATCGAAGTGTTCGGTGTCGCCGGGCCTGCCCTGGAGGGGTTCTCACCCCCGCCACGCGCGAGCTACCGCGGAGCTCATGGGTTGCGCCACGGCCTGCGATTGCCGGCCGAGCATCCGCCGCTGACGCGGCCGTGACGCGATCCCGGGCCTCAGGCCTGGCTTCGCTGCCAGGCGGATCGGTCGCTGGCCATCTCGGCAACGATGTCCGACGTCGAGACGATGCCGATCGGCGCTCCATCGTCGCGCCCTGGATCGACGACGACCAGGCGATGGACCTCGCTGCCGATCATCAGATTCGCCGCGTCGGTGAGCGGGAGGTCGGGAGCGGCGGTGATCAGCGGGGCCTTCATCAGTTCGGCCACCGTCTCCCTGGCTTCGGTCGGTTCATAGAGCGAGAGCACGTCGTGGCCGGTGATCACTCCCACCGCTCGGCCCGTCTCGTCGACGACGATGATCGAGCGCGAATGCCGCTCGACGATCGCGCGCGCGGCCGACCCGAGCGGTGTTTCCGGCAGGCACGTGACGATCGCATAGCTCATCACGTCGCGCACTGTGCGGCGCTCGGTCGACGGCTGGCCAAACGGCGCGATCAGCTCTGAGGTCGAGATCACGCCCACGGCGGCGCCGCCGGCGTCGGTGACCAGCAGGCGGCTGATGTGCAGCTCTCGCAGGCGCGCGGCCGCTTCGCGGGCTGACGCGCCTTCGCCGATCGTCTCCACCGGCGAGGTCATCATCTCGCCCGCGGTCAGCGTCTGCATGGTCTCGAAGCTCGGCGCGTCGTCGCTGAGCCACTCTCCGGCGAGCAGGTCGAAGTCGCTCACGACTCCCGCCGGGGCCCCGGTGTCCGACATCACGAACACCGCGTAGACGTCCCGGCGGGCGAGGAGGGCTGCCAGCGCAGCGAGGTTGGCATCCGCAGGACAGGTGACCACCTCACGTGTCATCAGATCGGACACCGGGGTATCGGTGTGAGTCCCAGTCATGGTGTGCCGCTCCTTGTCCTTGGTCTCTAGTCTGGCGCGGGTGCGCCGTCGGTCGGAGTACCGCTCGGTTGCTCTTCCTCGCGGCGGCTGGGCCTGGTGCCGAGGTGGCCCTCCTCGACCAGGGTGCCGAGCACGTCCATGATTGCCCGGCAGCCAAGCTGCGCCGTCATGTCGGAAACGTCATAGGGCGGGGCTATCTCCACGACCTCCATGCCGCACAGGCCTTCGCGCGCGACCATCCGCAACGCCTTCAGCGCCTCGCGCGGCAGCAATCCGCCCGGTTCGGGCGACCCAGTGCCGGGAACGAAGCCGGAATCGATCGAATCGATGTCGAATGACAGGAACACCGCATCGGCGTCCTTCCAGGCACACTCGAGCGCGATCTCCACCGCCTTCTCGACGCCGAGCTCCTCCACGTCGGAGATCGTGATCACCGTGCTCCGCCGCTCGCGGGCGACCTTCATGCCGGGTCTCGATCCATACCAACCGCCGATGCCCATCTGGACCAGGTTGCTGGGTGGCGCGTTGGGGATGTTGGTGGCGTGGAACCAGGGCGTGGTGTGCATGCGCTCATCCATGTCGCGCTCCTGGATGTCGATGTGTCGATCCAGGTGGATGATCCCCACGCGCCCTTCGATGTGCGGAGCGATCGCCCGCACATCCGGATAGCCAATCGAGTGGTCACCGCCGATCACGACCGGGAACGTGCCCTCCTGGTGCACGAACGACACGGCCCGATCGATCTGATCGAACGACTTCTCGATATTGGACGGGATGACGAAGATGTCACCGGCGTCGCACAGGTTGAGCTCCTCGTACAGATCGACGCCCATGTCGGCGTTGTAGGAGTCATACAGCGCGGAGATCCGTCTCACCGCCTGCGGTCCAAACCGACAACCGGCGCGGTACGTGGTGCCCATATCGAACGGTGCCCCGATGATCGCGACGTCGTACTTCCCGACATCGCGGATGTTCTCGCAGTAGTCCGCCTTCAGGAACGTGTTGATTCCGGCGAACGCGGGCTGCTGACCGCGCGAAAACAGCGAGATCGTGCGGTCCTGCACCGACGGGGCCGCCTCCAACCCGAGATCGAGGCCGCGCTCGAGGCTCTCACGGGTCTTGCGATCCGAGATATCGGCCAGCCTCCGCATGATCTTCGTCCCGCGGAGTTGCTCGCGATCAAAGGGAGGGTGATTGTGCCCCTTGCCATGACTGTGGAACATCCCCATTATCTGCTCCTTTCAATAAGCCTCTTGATGGGCGGCCGCCGCCGCCGTGAAGCACGGCATTGGCGCCCTCAGCACGCCGGCCCCGATCTGGCCGCCACCCTTACCCGCGACTCCGATGTCGAGCGCCGGTGTGATCCCAGTGGCCACGACCTTGTGGACGTCGATCCCCACGGGAACGCCCCGGAAGCCGAAGTACGGGATCTTCAGGTCGGGGTGCTCGGCCAGCGTGATGTCGTACATCTCGCGGTTCATCGCGATCATCCGCTCGGGGCTGCCGCCCTGGTAGTCCTGGAGCGGGAACGCCGCGGCCTGCGCGAAGCCGCCGAGCCCGACGGTCTCGTTGATCGTGCTCTCGCCGCCCATGTACTCGGTGTCATCCGGGCCGTAGCCGTCGAACAGCTTCGCGTCGACGGCCGGGATGGGCGCCTTGAACCACTGGTCGGGCAGGCCGCTGATGCGGACCCCGAACTCGCGGCACGAGAAGCCCATCGCGGACACCATGCTCGAGCCGGGCACATCGCGCGCGGCGTCAGCCGTTGCCTTGGATGACGCCATCGAGAGGCGGAGAAAGAAGTACTGGCCCGCGCTGATGAACGTGTATGTGCTGCGGACGTCCCCGGGCCGGTCCCGAGCCACTTCAAGCAGCAGCGGGAACATCTCCTTGATGAACAACAGCGTCGCGGCCGAGTTCCGGCTGTGCAGCTCATCGCCCATGTTCAGTGCGCTGCGGATGATCGGCTTCAGCGGCAGGCCACCGTCGCTGCGCGCGATCGCGTCACGGACGACTGGAGCAACGAGGTCCTGGACGATGCGCAGGTTCGCCTTGACCTCGTCGTCGTAGATCCCGTAGTTCAGCCGCTTGGGAGACGGGCCTTCGAAGAAATTGCAGAAGGCCCGGTTGCCGTGCGTGGCGTTCTCGACCACGAACACCGGCATCGATGCCGTGTAGATCCCGGCCAGCGAGCCGACACAGGCATAATCCGAACAGGCGGCGACCTTGATCTCGCCCTCGCGCAACTTGGCGTCGGCCTCCTCGGCGTCCGCGGCCAGACCCTCGTACAGGGCGCCGCCGATCACAGCGGCGCGCTGACCCCCGAAGTAGTCCTCCCACGCCATTGGCGCCCCCGAGGTGAGGATCGTCTCGCGCGTCATCCCCGGGACCACGTCGATGGCCGGCGCGACGTCGATCAGCACCGGCTGCGCGTCGATGAGCCGCTGCACCGCCTCGCGGTTGGCTCTGGTCGTCTCGGTCGATGTCTGGATCGTGCCTGACACGGGGTTAGCTCCTGGTCGCTGGTTCGTTTCGCTTTAGGTGTCGAGCGGGTGGACGCCGCGGTTGGCCTTGAGCGCGCGCCCCGCCGCCCCGTCAGCGAGATTCCACGAGCTCAGTCGCTCGATCGCCAGCCTGATCGTGATGTCATCGCCGCGGGTCAGGTAGGCGGTGACCGCCTTGTCTTCGAGCCCCACCGCGGTGATATAGCGCTCGTGAATCGAGCGATTGAGGCGGCGCGCGGTGTCGCCCTCGATCAGCTCGACCGAGCCCTTGATCTGCACACCGCGAAGATCCAGTCCGGCGCGCGATTTATCGATCATCGCGGTGGCCTGCGGGTGTCGCCGAAGGTTCTTGGCCTTCCTCGTCTGACTGCTGGTGGGGAACAGCAGCGCGTCGCCGTCGCGCCGGAACCACATGGCCACCAGGTGGACGCTGCCGTTCGGGTTGATCGACGCGAGGTTGGCGATCAGACGCGCGTCGAGGAACTCGTCGATCTCGGACTGCGACAGGGTCAGCGGGAGAACGTCCGCGGCATCAGGGGAGTGGCTTGTCATATCCCTCTTTCAATAGCTGCTGCTCCTGCCAGTGCCGATCCACCACGGGGTAGAAGTGCTCGGGATGCTCCACCGCCCAGATCTGCGACCTGATGACGAAGTTGTCTGGGTCGAGCTCCAGCGCACGGCGCCAGCTGCTGATCGCCCCGGCCTGCGCTCCGCGGTCGAACCGGTCGACGCCTTGCGCGAACAGCTCGAGGGCCTGCGGGACCATTCGTTCCTCCTCATCGACCGGCTCGACAGGTTCCCCGGCCAGGAACCGCTCCAGGTTCTGCCGGTCGCGCGAGTCCGCGATATCGAAGTCGTTGTTGTGGCGGTAGCGGACGATCCCGCCGCCATCGACGAACACGCCGGTCGGGACGATGCGAAAGCCCAGCAGCCGGCCGAGGAGGCTCTTGCGGTCGAGCAGGATCGGGAAGGTGACCCCACGCGCATCCACGACGGGACGCACCGTCTCGTCGCCCTGCACGTCCTGAGCCACGCCGAGCAGCCGAAAATCGGCCTGCCGCCCCTTCCAGTAGCGCTGCCACACGGGCAGCTGCTCCTTGCACGTTCACCATGTGGAGAAGCAGAAGAGGACGGTCGGCAGGCCGGCTAGATCGGTTTCGCTCCAAGCGCGGCCATCCAGGTCGTGCAGTTTGAACGCCGGGAGGGGCGCGCCGGAGCCACTGAGGCCGGGACTGCTCATGACACTAGAAGCCCTGCGATTCCTTGGGGGCGACGTCCTGGTACCACTGCTTCTTGGTGCCGACCTTCGCCCGGATCCGCCAGCGTCGTGATTTCGGCGCGTCCTCGATCATGTTGCGGACGTCGCCCAGCCGGGTCTCGATCGTCTGCGCCTGATCTCCCTGGAGGGCCTGGTTCTCGGGCAGGAACCGGCCGACCTTGTCGAGATTCGTGGTGACGGTGTAATAGAAGCCCCAGTCGTCGTGGAGCAGGTCGGCGATGTAGGCACCGTCGATCGCCTCACGGCCGCCCGAGCCGTTCCCGACCGGATGCTCCAGCAGAAGCACCATCGTGTCGGTGATGTCCTTGAGGTTGAGCTCGACGATCTGCATCTTCTCCAACAGCAGATCGGCGGTTGGGATCGTCGGCCGGTCGAGTTCCAGCCGGCCATCGAACGGAATCCGATGGCAGAAATACAGCTCATTCATGAACACATCGACGCCGAGTCCCGTCTCCGGATGTTCGAAGTAATAACGGTTGCCCTCCGTGGCAACCGTCATACGTTGATCCTCTTCGTAACCCGACGCCGACAGGAACTCCTTGATCTGCTTGGACTGCTTCTTCTCGCCGGCGAAATCGATGTCCGTGAGTGCCCGCTCCATCTTCGCGAACAGATCGAGGTTCTCCGGACAGTGAATTCGATACGCGAGCGATCCAAGGATCCTCAGCTTGATCCCCTGCTGTTCAGCCTCCTCGACAATTCGTAGCGCCTCGGCCACAAAGTGCTCGTTCTCAACCGGCATGTGACATCACGCTCCTTTCGATGGGCTGGTGGGGATCTTGCTTTGGGAGGCTCACTCGATCGGGATCTGCTTGAACGCCAGGTCGACGTCGACACCCTGCGACTTCCTGTACGCGCGCATCACCTGGAAGAAGACGAATCCACCAGCGAAGCACGCAGCCATGATCGCCAGCCGCCCCAGGTCGTGACCGGCGGCGAAGCTGTCGAAGAACAGGGTGAAGAAGTAGAACGTCGCGCCGATGAAGCCAAAGCTGCACGCGACCGTCATCAGCGGGAGCCCGAACAGCTTGCGCTGTGAGATCGGCGATTTCTCGTAGATCTCGGGGCGGCGGTACGGGAACACGATCCCCGCCGCCAGCACGACCGCCCAGGCGCCCAGTGCGATCATGACGAACACCACGAGTGTGGCGAAGTAGGTCGTGAACACGAACAGCACCAGGAACAGGATCGTGATCACCGTGGCCACGGCGATGGCTACGACCGGGCTGTGGAGGCGGTCGCTGACCCGTCCCAGCGGGGCCGGCGCGACGCGGTCGAACGCCCAGGCGATCATCGCTCGCTCGCCGTAGGCCTGCATGCCCGGGATCCACATCCAGATCCAGGCGATGAAACCGAGGGACACCAGCACGGTGACGATCCACGAGCCGGAGAGCACGCCGGCCAGGAGGGTGATCCACGGAGTGGTCGGCGTGGTGAAGGCGACCTTCCCCGTGTTGAACCCGAGCGAGTTGTAGCTGACGGTGCCCAGGAAGTCGTAGCCGAAGACGTGATACGCGAGCGCGATGGCGATCAGGAATGACACGCTGCACACGGCCAGCGCACCGAACATCCCGCGCGACTGTCCCTTCATCCCCGACTTGATCTCACCGCCGATGGCGATCGAGAATGCCGCCCCGATCAGGGGGAGAAAGGCCCAGTTGGACGCTTTGAGCGTCTGGCCCAGGTCAAACCCATTGTTGGCCCAACCGCCCGCCTTACCCGAGGAGATCACCGACGCGTACGTGGTCTGCGGTCCAAAGTACTTGTTGAAGTGGGCGATGAACGTGCCCTTGGAACCAAAGAGCAGGAGGAGGAACAGCAGCACGGTCCCGAGCCCGGCGATCACCACGACGATCTTCTGAGACAGGAAGTACCGGCGCATACCCGCGGTGAGGATTCCGCCGGCCAGCAGCAGCACGATCGTTCCGATGAGGAAGGTGATTCCCTTGTGCGACAGGAACGTCGCGATGTCGTTGACCGAGGAGTTGCCGGTGACGGCTCCCGCCACCGTGAACATCGGGATGATCCCGATCGTCACCACCCAGTAGGCGGCGATGGCGCAGAAGAACAACCACGCGATCGATTCCACCACGCTGAGCATGAAGGCCACTGAGGGAGGAAGAATCCGGCTCCCAAATGGATAGATACCGCCGGAGCGTGGAATCGTCACCGTCCAACACAGCATGCCCCAAGCGATCAGACCCATCATCAGGAGGGCGAGTAGCACGCCGACATACAGATTGCCGCCCGGATACACCGATGGGCCGTACAGCAACAGGCCACCGATTCCAATACCGATGCTCACCAGTCCAACGTTGTAGATGAACACGTCGGTCGTCCCGGCCGTCTTGATCAGGCCGGACGCTTTTCGTAGGAATACCCGGTCGCCCTGAGCCTCGCCGGACCCGACGCTCGTGCTAGCAGAATCTTGCGTAGCCATTGCCCTGTTGTCTTCCTCTCTCCATTTATCCCTGCGTGAACTGATAGTCCCGCACTTGCCCGTCAGCGAGTGTCAGCAGTACGCCGTTCAGAACTCCCTCCGAGTAGACGCTCCCCGGGTTCAGGCACAGCGTCCTGCCGATCTTGGTCTCGCCACGGCCCTCGTGGATATGCCCATGAAGGCCCATGAGCGGCTGTAGCCGCTCGATTGCCTCGCGGACTGCGGTACTGCCGGCGGGGGCCATCACCGGGTTACCCATGTCGTAGACAACCTTCATGTTCTCGTCGAGCTTTGGACAGATGTCAATCTTGGAGTTGTTGGGTGGAACGTGGATGTTGAAGATGCACCGCTCCATGTCCTGCACCTGGTCGAACATCGACTTCAGCCGACTGGCCAGCTCCTCCTCGCTGCACTCGCGCTCGGTGTTCCAGGGGGTTGGGTTCGTCCAGCCCGAGGTGACGATCTCGTGGTCGTCGGTCAGGCGGTGGACCTTCATCTCCAACAGCTCGATCGAGTCCGAGCTGTCCAGGAGGTCGTCGACTTCGAAGAAGTCATCGTTCCCGGGCGCGGCGAACACCTCCACCCCGCTGCCGCGCAGCTTGTCGTCCGCGTAGGTCACCCACTCCTCCAGGCGCGCGCGGATCAAATCCTTGAACAGGCGATCCTGCTCGTCCTGAGATGCCTTGATCTGGAGGAACTCGTCCTCCGACATCACCGCGGGGTAGAACCCCATGTTGCGCAGCTGCTTCTTGAAACCGGCCACGTCGTCCTCGGAGCTGAACTCGAGGCTCTCGCCCGCGAACGACGTCAGGTACGAGCCCGAGGCCTGCTCGGCGATGGGCACGACCATCTTGCCGGTGACATCGCCGCCCATGATCAGGATCTGGGTGCCGTAGAAGTCCGCCGCATTGATGAATTTCTTGAAGCACACATCGGATCCATGCAGGTCGGTGCAGAAGAACACCCGGGTTCCCTGCGTGGCCGATTGCTTCTTGCGTCCAAAAACCATGTCCACCCCTTACCAGAAGGTCAGGTAGTGGTCGAGCTCCCAGCTCGACACCGCGTTGTGGTAGTCCCACCACTCTGATTTCTTGAGCTCGACGTAGGACTGCTTGAGCTCCGGGCCCATGACCTGCTCCGTCAGCGGATCCTGATCGAAGGCCTCGATCGCCTCGAGCAGGGTCCGGGGCAGGGTTTTGACCTCCATGCTCTGGAGCTCGTGATCGCTCTGGAGGTACATGTTCTCGGGGATCGGATCGCCGGGATCGAGCTGCTGCTCAATGCCCTCCAGTCCGGCCGCCAACATCATCGCCGCGCCCAGGTAGGGATTGGTCAGCATGTCGACGGCACGCGACTCGACCCGCGGCGAGGTCATCGGAATCCGCAGCATGTGGGTCCGGTTGTTATTCCCGTAGGAGATGTACACCGGGGCCCAGGTGAAGCCGGTCATCGAGCCCGTCTTGATGAGGCGCTTGTATGAGTTCACCGTCGAGGCGGTGATCGCGCAGATCGCCGGGGCGTGGCGGAGAACGCCGGCGATGAACTGGTAGGTGAGAGCCGACACGCCGCAGCCCCGCGGGTCATCGGGGTCGGCGAACAGGTTCGCGCCGCTCTCGGCGTCGGCCAGCGACATGTTGTAGTGACCGCCGCTGCCGGTCCTGTCGGCATACGGCTTGGGCATGAAGGTCGCCTCACACCCGTGCCGACGAGCCAGGGTCTTGGTCATCATGCGCCACAGCACGAGACGGTCTGCCATGCCCATCGCGTCGGTATAGGAGAAATCAAACTCGAACTGGCTGTTGGCGTCCTCGTGGTCAAAGGAATGCACGTCCCAGCCGAGCACGTTCATGTACTTGACCATCTCGTCCATGAAGCTCATGTTCTCCAGCAGGCCGACGATGTCGTAGGCGGCCTTGGCCAGAACGTCCTTGGGGTTGGCCGGAATGACCCGACCGTTCTCGCGCTGGACGAGGAAGAATTCGGTCTCGATCCCGAGGTTGAACACCATCCCCTTCTGGGCGGCGCGATCGACCTGGCGGCGCAGCACGGTGCGCGAGTCCATCGGCCACGCCTCGCCGTGGAAGTAGAGCTGCCCGGGCGCCCAGGCCACCGTCGGCTCCCACGGCAGCACGGTGATGGCGTCGAGATCCGGGCGGACCGCCAGCTCATCGTCACACGGCTCCTGTCCCAGCCCGTCCAGAGCAGCGCCCGTGAATAGCTCGGAGCCCTGCATCATCCCGACGAAATGGTCGATCGGGACCGCCTTGCACTTCGGGACGCCGTGAACGTCGACGTACGCAGAGAGGCAGTACTCCACCCCGTCCGCCTTGAGCTGCTCCTGCCGGCTCTTGAAGCGGTCCACCTCGTCGGTGCTCGATTCGATCACTGTGGCCATCGACGCATCGCTTTCCTCCGCTTGCACACACCGTCTTCGGCCGCCCCAAGGCATGGGCGGAGCAGCCGTTCCACTGGCGGGCAAACGTAGATGACCGTGGTCGCCGCGACTATCCGCGATGTATAGGAATTGTTCGTAAACAACTACTAGGGTTCGGTCAACGGCACCGGCGCCGGCGGGATCCGCCCCGCGGCCATGATCCCCAGGGCGACGATCGAGCCCCACACGACCGGGTCAGCGGGCGTCTGGAGGAGCCCCGGCGCGATCCGCGCGGCGGCGAGGCACACCAGCGGGCCGGCGACCATGCTGGCGGCGACCGCGCCGGCCCGGGTCCGGCGCCCGGTCAGCGAGAACACGGCCTGCGGGACGATTCCGGGAACGAACAAACGGAAAGCCGTGAGCACAAGCCCGACGACGTGGGTATCCGCCAGGGCGACGGCGCCGGCGATCGCCGCGATACACACCATTTGCACTCGCACCAGGGCCAGGCTCGGCACCGGACGGCCGCGCAGGCGCCGGCGTGCGCCGAGCTCCTCGTCGAGGATGAACGTGCACACCATCACCTCGGCCACGGCGCCCGTGAGCGCGGCCCCGAACAACACCAGCAGTCCCAGGCGTTCCAGGGCCGACGGCAGCAGCAGATGCATCATCCGCGGCAGGGCAAGATCTGGATCGCCGACCGTCACCAGGTGGCTGGCGCGCGTGCCGAGAAGGGCCAGCAGCAGACCGCCGCCGGCCAGCAGCAGGACGACGATGGCCAGCGTCCGGCGCGCCGCGGCCGCAGAACGCAACGTCCCCACGCCCATCATCACATCCGGGGCGACGATCGTGGTCGGGGCCGACAGCAGCACGACCCCGATCAGATAGCCCCACGAGGTCGTGGTGTGGGAGGCCGGGGCGATGGTCGTCTCCCGGTGTCCGGTGGCCAGCACGAGCAGCACTGCGATCAGCACCGCGAGAATGGCCAGGTGGGCCAGGTTGGTCGCCGTGACCGCCCGCATCCCGCCCGGCATCGAGTACAGCAGCAGGATCACCACGGCGGCAGTCACGCACGGCACCTCCGACCAGCCGGTCAGCTGCCCGAGGGCGATTCCCGCGGCGGCCACGAACGCCGACAGCAGGATGATCCACGCGCTCCCGACCACCAGCGCCGCGATCGCTCCGCACAGCTGACCGTATTCCGTACGGAACAGCGCGGCCAGGCTGGCCTGCCCCTTCTTGCGCATTCGATCCAGCAGCGTCAGCGCGAGGATCGCGAAGCCGAGTCCGAGTGCCAGGTCGAGCGCTGCCCCGGCGATGCCGCGCTGATAGCCCTGACCGACCACGCCGACGGCTGTGGCGCCGAGGAAGATCCCGCCGAACAGCCCGATGCCCTGCTTGACGCTCAGGTCACGGCGACCGCTGAGGAAGTCCTCGGGCCCCCGCAGACCGCGGCCCACCCAGTAGGAGGCAGCCGCCACGGCGACCGCGTATGCGACGAGCAGCGCAAGCAAGCGTCTTTAGTTCCGGTGGACGGCCAGCGCTCGCGCGGCCTTGACCGCGACCTCGATGTTCAGGCGAGAATCGCCGATCTTGGGATCCACGCCGAGCAGCTCCTCGATACGGGTGAGCCGGTAACGGAGCGTCGAGACGTGCACGTCGAGCCGCCGCGCCGCCTCCTGCAGGTTGAAGCCTGCGTCGTAGAACGTCTCGAGACTGTGCAACAGGTCCGAGGAATGCTCGGCGTCATAGCGCTCAAGGGGTTCCACGTATTGCATGATGAACTCGAGCAGGGTCGCCGGCTCGTCCGCCGCAAGCAGGATCTCCTGGACGCCCATGTTGCGAAACGACACGATCTGGCCGGACCGGCCCAGCAACCTCACCAGATCGAGTCCCCGGCGGGCGGCGGCGTACGCCCGGCCGTAGGCGGGCAGGGACTTGATCAGTCGACTCACGGCGATGTTGGTCTCCAGCGACGGCATTCGCCGGCGAAGCGCGCGCTCGAGCTGATCCTCGAACGGGGAGGCCGGCTCCGCGCCGTTCGGTCCCGCTCCCTCCTCGACCAGCACGATCGCGGTGTTGTTCTCGAGGGCGACGAGATGACGCCCGGGCCAACCCTCGGCACATTCGGCCGCCGCCGTGTAGAGAACGTGCATGTTGGCCTGGCTGAGCTCTCGATCGACGGGCTCGACGAGGAACACGCGCGCCGGTTTGCGGAGGTCGAACCCGAATGCCATTCCCTGTTTGATCAGCAGGTCCTCGACGAACTCGCCGCTGAACAGCTCCTCGAGGAACCCTCCGCGCAGCCGGTGCTCGACCTCGAGCGCGGTTCGCTCGCGCAGCAGTTCGATGGCCACCAGCAGGGCGCCGTACTCGAGCGCGGCGCGCTGAACCTGGCCGGGGGCGAGATCGAGTCGCGCCACCAGCCAGGCGAAGATCTCGTCATCGACGGCCGCGGGCGCTGCGGCGATGTACCCGTCCGGGGTTCGCTCGCTGATCGTGCGGGCCTCGAACTCCCCACCGGGCGGTGTCCACCGGAGGTCGCCGTCCTCGGAGGAGCGCGCGAGCGCGTTCTCGAGCGGGCCCAGGACGAGCACCTCGCCCCCGATCAGCCTGGCCAGCGAGTCGGCCACCGACTGGATTCCGTTTCCCCCGATCACCCCCTCGGTGAGAATCTCGTGCGCCGACAGGACGCGGCGCAGGTCCTCGTTGGCGCCCTCCAGCCGGGCGATCGTGTCGCGCTGGCTGGCCTGCAGCCTGGCGTTCTCGAGCGCCACCGAGCCGAATCTGACCAGTGCGGCGAGGACGATGTCGCGCTGGGGATCCCCGCGGCGGGGGCCCACGCCGACGATCACCGCCGCCTCGCGATCGGTGCCGGGGATCGGGACGGTGAGCAGTTGGCGGGCGCCGCCGTCGAGATCGTGTCTGGTCGGCTGGCTGTCGATCTGAAGCGACGCCATCGCGTCGGCCACCTCGGCACTCTGCCTGGAGTCCAGACCGGCGGCCCGGCGCGGCGCCCACCGGCTGCCGGATTTGACGGCGTAGACGGCGCCCTCCAGGCCGGCGAGTTCCTGGACGGCGAGGAGCACCTCGTCGAGGATCGCCTCCTCGTCGGTGAGGCGGGTGATCTGCTCGGCCAGCCGGGCCAGTGCCTGGAGCTCGGCCAGCCGGCGTCGCAGCGAGTGATCGGTCTCCGCGCGGGCCAGCAGGTTGCCGAGGCTGGCGCCCGCCGCCCCGGCGACGACGCCGAGCAGCCGCTCCTGCTCTCCCGAGAACCGGCGGCTGGCCGTGCGCGAGGCGACGAACAGACCTCCGAGGACTCCGGTCGGAGTGCGCAGCGGAGCGGCTACGTACGACACCACTCCGAGCTGCCGGGACAGCTCGTCGGAAACGTCCTGCGCCCAGGCGGCGAACACCGAGTCCTCGGGAGCGGCCTCGCTGCCGAGCCGGGCTGAGGCGAACCGCCCGCGACCCACCAGCTTGACCGATAGCTCGCGCGTACCGCGCCCCTCTCTGACGTACATCTGGATCGTGTCGCGCGACTGGTCGAGCAGCGCGAGCACGCTGAGTTCCGAGCCGAAGATCTCGGAGGTCTTGCTCAGCAGTCCCGCTCGCACGTCGTCGCGGGACTTGGCGTGGGCGAGTTCGGTCCCCAGCGTGGAAAGGAGGTCGTTCTGCTGCAGGACGCGGCGCTCGCGTTCGCGCGCGAGCGCGTTGCGAAGCCCCAGCGAGGACTGGTGGGCGAACGTATCCACCACCCCCTGATCCCACTGAGTGCCGACCGGGGCCACGAACACCGCCGTGCCGAGGAGCTCGGCGCCGGCCCCGAGCGCTACCAGCAGCAGCGAATCTCGGGGTCGCGCCAGCGCTCGACAGGCACGACGGGCCAGGCAGCCCTCGAGCTCGGTTTCGATGTCGGCGAGCAGCTCACCTGCGTCATGCTCATCGAGGCCGATCATCACGGGGCGGCTCCGGGCCCCGGGTTCGGGACGGCACCGTAACACGGCCGAGCCCGCGCCCAGGAGATCCAGACCGCAACGGCCGATCGCGGCCAGGGTCTCGTCGACGCTCAACCCCTGCGCGAGCGCGCCCAGGAGCTCCCCCAGCGCCTGCTCCTCGCGGAGCCTCCGCATGCTCTGGGCCTGCATCCGCGAGACCTGCATCGACAGGGACGCGTGGGAGCAGAACACGGCCAGGATCCGAAGCTCGTGTTCGGTGAACACGCGACGGTCCAGACGGCTGAGCGATATCACGCCGAAGATCGTTGCCTTGCGGATCATCGGCACGACCAGCATCGCCTCGGGCTCGAGATCGATGCCCGGGACGGGCTCGAAGTCAGGGTCGCCGCGGATATCGTCGATCTTGCGACGCACCCCGGTGGCCACAACCGTGCCCCATACGCCGACCCCCTTGCGGGGCCGGTAGTCGCGAAACGCCTCCGGGTTGGGATCGCGCACGACCCGCGGAATGAGCTCGTCCGTTCCGTCCTGCACGGTGTAGATCAGGCAGGAGTCGTGCGGGATCAGGCGCTGGAGCTGATCGGCGATGGCCTCGAGCATCGACGCCTCGTCGGGCTGGGCGAAGCTGTCCCGGAACGCTTCGAGGATCACCTCGAGCTCGTCGACGAGCTTGGCCGCATCGTTCTTGGCGCTCAGGGCGTCCTGCAGCATCTTGAGGTTGTCGATCGCTGCCGCGGCCTGGTCGGCGATCATCTGGGCGAGCGTGTGCATCGTGCTGATGCACGACTCGTACTGATCGAGCGGCATGACACGGACATCGCCCAGCGCCTCGACGTAGTCGCCCGGCTCCACCCCGATCTCCCCGGCGGTTCTGGCGAAGCGGTCGGCGTCGGGCGGTCGGACGAGGATCTGGCCGCACAGGAAGTGACCGAGCACCTGGCCCTTGGGGGCGATCGGAATCGCGCAGTCGAATAGCCCGTTCCAGCACTCGAAGATCGCCGGACGATTCGTGTCCGTGGCCCTGGCCATGGCGTGCAGGTCGCACGTCATGCAACGTGATCCGGCCACGGGCGAGGGGCGCGTCAGGTCTTCGCAGAACCGAACCCGGTGGGTGATGTTCGTGAGGTTGCGCCCGGTCTGGTCGATGATGACCGTGGGAAGACCGAACACCTTGGCGAACGTGTCCTGGATCGACTGCAGCACCGTCACGTCGATCAGATCAGTCAGCTGCCAGGTCCCGTCGGAGGGGGGTCTGAGCTCTACATCAGTTGCCATGAATCCCACCGCACACCGACAAGTCTATGGGGGTGCAAAATCCCTTTGGCTGTGGTTAGCTGCGCAGCGCGCCCCATCGCGGCGACCGTTCCTCAGAGGACGTGGTCCCAGTCAACCGGAAGGGCTAGCCGATGCACCTGTCCCCTAAGGAGACCGATCGTTTGTTGCTGTTTCTGGCCGCCGAGCTCGCCCGCAAGCGCCGCGCTCGAGGTCTGAAGCTGAACTACCCGGAGGCGCGGGCGCTGATCGCCGACGAGATACTCGAGGGTGCGCGCGATGGGCGGTCAGTCGCGGAGCTGATGGAGTTTGGGGCGACGATTCTGACCACCGACGATGTTCTGCCGGGTGTCGATCGGCTGGTCGGGGTGCTGCAGGTCGAGGGTTTCTTCGAGGATGGTCAGAAGCTGGTGACGTTGCATGAGCCGATCCGGCCGGGGCGTGAGCGTGTGGAGGGGGTGGTGCCCGGCGAGGTGGTGGTGGCCGAGGGGGAGATCGAGCTCAGCCCGGGTCGCGAGACCGTTGTGTTGAACGTGTCCAACACGGGTGACCGGCCGATCCAGGTTGGTTCTCATTACCACTTCTTCGAGGTCAACCGCGCGCTCTCGTTTACGCGCGAGCTGACGTTCGGCAAGCATCTGGACATCCCGGCGGGCACGGCGGTTCGGTTCGAGCCCGGGGACAGCCGCGAGGTCGAGCTGGTCGCCTTCGGCGGAGAGCGCGATGTGCACGGACTGAATCGCCTGACAGAGGGCGGCGATGTCCAGGCTGCGCTCGCGCGGGCACGGGCCGCGAGTTACGAGGGGGCGTGATGGGCAGGCGAATCTCACGCGCGCACTACGCGGAACTGTTCGGGCCGACAACCGGCGATCGCGTCCGGCTCGGGGACACCGAGCTATGGGCCGAGGTCGAGCGAGATCTTCTCGTGCCCGGCGATGAGTGTGTGTTCGGCGGCGGCAAGACGTTGCGTGACGGGCTGGGCACGCACGGCGCGATCACCGCCGCGGGTGGCGCGCTCGACTTCGTCATCACCAACGTGCTCGTGATTGACGCGGTCCAGGGCATCGTGAAGTGCGACATCGGCATCAAGGACGGTCGGATCGCCGGGATCGGCAAGGCTGGCAATCCGCAGACGATGGATGGAGTCGATCCGCACATGGTGGTCGGTGCCAACACCGATGTGCGCTCGGCCGAGGGGATGATCGCCACGGCCGGAGCGATGGACGTGCACGTCCACTTCGACTCGGCCGGCCTGTGCGAGGAGGCCATCGCCTCGGGCGTGACGACGATGCTCGGTGGCGGTCTGGGGCCGGTCACCGTCGGCATCACCTCCTCGGGAACGGTCAACCTCGGGCGGATGCTCCAGGCCTCGGAGGCGTGGCCGATCAACTTCGGCTTCCTTGGCAAGGGCAGCGCGTATGACGTCGAGCCGTTGCTCGAGCAGGGCAGGGCGGGAGCCGTCGGGCTGAAGATCCACGAGGACTGGGGGGCCATGCCCGCGGTGATCGAGGCGTCGCTGCGGGCCGGCGATGAGCTCGATATGCAGGTCCAGATTCACACCGACACGCTGAACGAGTCGGGATTCTTCGAGGACACGATGGCGGCGATCGGCGGCCGCACGATCCACACCTATCACTCGGAGGGGGCAGGCGGGGGGCATGCCCCCGACATCATCCGGGTGGCCGGCGAGGCCAATTGCCTGCCGTCATCGACCAACCCCACCAACCCGTTCACGGTCAACACCTTCGACGAGCACCTCGACATGGTGATGGTCTGCCATCACCTCAACCCGCGCGTGCCCGAGGATGTCGCCTTCGCCGAGTCGCGGATCCGTCGCGAGACGATCGCCGCCGAGGACGTCCTGCACGATCTCGGCGCGATCAGCGCGATCGGCTCGGACTCGCAGGGGATGGGGAGGATCGGCGAGACGATCGCGCGCACCTGGCAGCTGGCCTCGAAGATGAAGGTGCAGCGCGGCTCACTGCCCGAGGACGCCGGCACGGGCCACGACAACCACCGGATCAAGCGGTACATGGCCAAGCTCACGGTCAACCCGGCCAGGATCTACGGGATCGACGGCGAGGTGGGTTCGATCGAGACCGGCAAGCTCGCCGACGTCGTCCTGTGGGAGCCCAAGTTCTTTGGCATCAAGCCCGAGGTCGTGTTCAAGGGCGGCTTTCCGGTGTGGTCGGTGATGGGGGAGTCCAACGCGTCCCTGATGACCTGCGAGCCACTGCTCTACCGCCCCCAATGGGGCGCCTACGGGCCGGCGCGCCAGGATCTCGCCGTCACGTTCATGACCCAGGCCGCGATCGACGCCGACACGGCCGGCCGGTGGTCGCTGCGCAAGCGCCTGGTTGCGACCCGAGACACCCGGACCCTGACCAAGCGGGACCTGCTCCACAATGACGCGCTCCCGCAGGTCGATGTCGACCCCGAGAGCTACCGCGTCACGGTCGACGGTGAGCTTTGCACATGCGATCCCGTCGACCGGGTGTCGCTGGGACGGCTGTACGTGCTGAAGTGAACGCCGGCGCCCCGACGGTGGTGCAGCAGGCGGGGCTTCTTCATCTGGCCTTCGGCCGCGACTGGCGCGGTGTAAGCAGCCTGAGAGCGCACCGCCAGCGTTTCCCGCTGCGCACGACCCAGCCGTTCTACCTCGATCCGGCGCTGCCCGAGATGGCCTTCGTGTATGTCCAGAACCCGACCGGCGGCGTCTTCGCCGGCGACCGCCTGGTTCTCGACGTCGTGGCGGACGCCGGAGTCCGTCTGCACGTGACGACGCAGTCGGCGACCAAGCTGTACCGGATGGAGGGAGTGCAGGCGTCCCAGCAGGTCACGTTTTCTCTCGCCGAGGGGGCCTATGTCGAGCACCTGCCCGACGCCCTGATCCCCCAGGACGGCGCGCGCTATCGCCAGGACACCCTCGTGGATCTGGCCCGCGGGTCGATGTTCATCGGCACCGAGACGATCGCACCCGGGCGGCTCGCGCACGGCGAGGAGTTCGCCTACGAACTGCTGGAGCTGACGACCGAGGTCCGGTCGGACGGTCGCCAGCTGTGCGTCGAGCGGCTGCGGCTCGAACCTCCGCGCGCGCGTCCGGATCGCCCGGGAGTGCTCGGGGGAGCCGATTACCTCGTGTCGCTGTACGCGCTGGCGCCGGGCTCCGATGTCGACGCGCTGGCGCGCAAGCTCGACGGCGCGCTGGTCGAGTTCGGCGGCGCGGCCGGTGTGCTCCCCGGGGGCGCCGGCGCCCTCGCCCGCGTGCTGGCCTTCGATGCGCGACTCGCCGAGCGTGCGCGCCGGCGGGCATGGGAAGCCGCGCGCGAGGCTCTGCTCGGAGTGCCGCCGCCGCCGACCCGCAAGTGAGGGCCCGCCGCCGGCAGGGCCCTCAGAACGCGGCGATGTCCTCCTCGACGTCCTCGTACCACTTCTTCCGCGTCCCGACGCGCGCCCTGAGCTTCCATTTACGGCTCTTGGGCCCGGCATCGACTGCCGAGCCGAACCGGCTCAGGCGGTCCTCGACGGTCTCACGGACGCCCGGCTCGAGCGGCGCGCTGGCCGCATAGTCCTTGATTCGCTCGAGGTTGAGCATCGACGTGTGGTAGAAGCCCCAGTCGTTACCCAGGAGGCCCTCGGCGTAGGAGACATCGATCTCGTCCTCGCCCGGGCCGAGGTCGTGGCCCGCGGTCAGGCTGACCACGTCGATCATGTCCTTGCGGGTGAGATCGATGATCTGCAGCTTCTGCAGCAACAGGTCGATCAGCGGCAGTGTGTGGGGGCGGACGGTGAGTCGGTCACGAAGCTCCAGCGTGTGGCACATCTGCAGCCGATCGATGAACAGGTCGACCTCGACGGGCACCTCGCCCGGCTTCTGAAACAGGAAGCGGCGCCCCTCGCCGGCGAGCAGCATGTCCTCGTCGATCTCGTAGCCGAGGTCTCCGAACAGCTGCTTGTACTCGGTCCGCTCGTCCGAGCGTCCGATGAAATCGAGGTCCCGAATGGGATCGCGCCCCAACCGGTCCAGCAGGCCCGGATCGGACGCCATCAGGTAGAACGCCACCCCGCCAGACAGCTTGAGCGTGAGGCCGCGACGCCCGCCCTCCTCAGCGATGTGGCGACCTTCCTGCGCCAACGTCGATGCCGTGACGGCCATCGAATCAGGCATCGATTCTCCGCACCGCACCAGGATTGCCGATGGCGCGTCGAAAAGCAAATTGCGTCGCCGGGCGATGGAACGGCTTGCTGGGAAGGGGGTGGGGCGGGCTGTTCCTCACCCTGCGGAACAACAAAAACGTTGCCCAGCTCCCCGGGCTGGTGGCGCGGGGCAACGTTTCAGCTGTCAGAGAGCGGTTTCGTTGCGCAGCGCCGGCGGTCGGAACCGCCGCGCAACGTTTTCGTCGTCGGGACGCGGCCGATCAGCCTTAGCCGAACCGGGCCGTCGAAGCCCGCGCCACCAGGCGGGTGGGCACCACCACGCCGGCCTGGTCGGGCCCACCATCCTCGATCAGGTTGATCAGCGTCTCCACCGCGATCTCCCCGATCCGGTGAGGCTTCAGGGCGACCGAGGTGACCGAGGGGTCGATGCGGCGCAGCAGATCGCTGTCCACGGCGCTGGCCAATCCAAGCTCTCGCGGCACAGCGATGCCCATCCGTTCGGCCTCGAGCAGGACTCCGGTGGCGAGGCGATCGTAGGAGGTGAAGATCGCGTCGGGGGGATCGTCGCCGGCCAGCAACCGTCGGGCCGCGCGCGCCCCCGCACGCTCGGTCGGTGGCTCGGGCACCTCGGCGACCTGGGGATCCAGCGAACGCTTGCCACACCACCGGCGATACGCCGCCACGATGTCGGCGATATATGACCTCGTGGGGGTGGTGACGACCAGGGCGGGCCGTTCGTACCCCTTGGTGAGGAAGTGATTCAGCATGCGGACGGCGACGCCGGCGTGGTCGTTGTCCACCCATGGGTAGCGCACGTAGCCCCGCGTCGGGCGTCCCGTGGTCACCACCGGCAGTTCGCGTTGGGCCAGGGCCTCGGCGAGCGCCTCCTGACCCTCGGGGTCGACGATGACCGCGCCGTCGAGAGCCATGTGTTGGCCCCGCCGTGGCATGAAGTCGTAGGGGGTGAGCATGATCGCGTAGTCGCTCTCGGCGGCGGCTGAAGCCGCGCCGTTGAGGAGATCCATGTAGTAGGCCGCGTCCGGTAGGAGCACCCCGCTGGTCTGCCTGGCCGTGAAGCCGGCGACCTGAATGGCCAGCGTGCGGCTCCGCCCGGAGGCCAGGTTTTGCGCGTGGGGATTCGCGGTATAGCCGATGGCGGCGGCCACCTGGAGGATGCGCTCGCGCGTCAGCGGCGCCACCCTGCCCCGGCCCGTGAACGCGTGCGACACGGTGGTTATCGAGACCCCGGCCTCGCGGGCGATGTCATAGATATTTGGCGCCATTGGCGAGCCGCCTAATCTAGCGTTGCGCGAGGCTCCGCGGGGCGATCGATGGGCCGTTTTCACACGATCAGCAGGGCTCGGTCGTGCGTAGGAACCGTGCTTGACCTGGTCATGAGCATCGAGTAGATTCGCAACGACGCCAAAGTGCTTTGGCGTCTGCGGACGAGGGAACTCTGAATTGCCCTATTCACTCATTGCGCGGGTGAGGTGACCGGTGGCGGTTGACGCCTCACGCGGCCTGCCCAGCCTCGACGAAGCCATCCCAGATCCGGCCCGGATCGCCCAGGCGCGCGCGTCGCTGGAGGCTCGTGGGGTCAAGTACGTGTTCTCGTGCTGGATCGATCTGCTGGGCATCCCCAAGACCAAGCCGGTGGGCATCGAGGAGTTCGAGAACCTGTGCGTGGGGCGGGGGCCGCAGTTCGCCGTGCACTCCGTCTCGATGGTCCCTGAGCTGGGGCCGGCCGACCCGGATCAGATCCCGCTTCCCGATCTCGACAGCATCGTCGTGTGTCCGTGGGCGCCCGAGATTGCCTGGGTGTTCTCGGACCTCTACTGGGAGGGTGAGCCCTACAACGTCTGCCCCCGGTCGGCGCTGCGTCGCCAGATCAGCGCCGCCGCCGAGGCTGGGTATCACGTCCACGCGAGCTTCGAACCGGAGTTCGTGGTCATGCGCGAGGTCGACGGGCGGATCGAGAAGGCCTTCGGGGTCGACGCCATATCGATCGGCGGTGAACCGCTGCGCCGGCAGGCGTATGGCTACGACGTCGAGCACTCACTCGACGGCTTTACGTTCCTGCGCGACGTGATCGAGGCGTTGAACGAGCTCGGCTGGGGCGTGTCCAATGTGGTGTGCGAGGGCGCTTACTCGCAGTTCGAGCTCGATTACCGGCACAGTGGCGCGCTCGAGGCCGCGGACCGGTTCTGCTTCCTGCGGATGTTGCTGAAGGAGATCGCCAAGCG
Source organism: uncultured Solirubrobacterales bacterium (assembly GCA_963796885.1). Taxonomy (GTDB): domain Bacteria; phylum Actinomycetota; class Thermoleophilia; order Solirubrobacterales; family Solirubrobacteraceae; genus Palsa-465. Next base: position 254,682 of record CAWCNP010000002.1, on the reverse strand, counting down.
GCACGGCCTGTTCGTCACCTATATGGCCAAGCCGACCGACGGTGACTGGCGCAGTGGCGCCCACATCAACCACAGCCTCACGCCGCTCCAGGACCGCGAGACCAACCTGTTCGCCGGCGAGAACGGCGGCTGGGGTGACCCCGTCTGGCCGGTGATCGCCGGCATCATGAAGCACGGAGAGGCGATCACGGCGGTCGCCTGTCCAACGGTCAACTCCTACAAGGCACTGATCGGACGCAACCCGTACCTCGAGGGGGGCACGCTGACCTGGGCCCCCACCCATGTCAGCTACGGCCACAACAATCGCTCGGCGATGCTCCGCCTGCCGCAGAGTCGCCGGGCGCTCGAGAACCGTGCCTCAGACATGTCGACCAACCCCTACCTCGCGCTCGCGATGACGATCGGGGCTTCGCTCGAGGGGATCGACCAGGGTCTCGAGCCGGGGCCGCCCATCAACAAACCTCTCTACGACGTGACCGACCAGGAAATGCAGGACGCCGGCATCCGTGCGCTGCCCTCCACCCTGCTCCAGGCCATCGAGGCCTTTGATGCCGACCCACTGGCCGCGGAGGTGCTCGGGTCAACCATGCAATCTCTGTACAGCCGGTACAAGCACGATGAGTGGGACCGCTTCCACCAGCACGTCACTCCGTGGGAACAGACGGAATACCTCAAGTTCTTCTGAGCGGCGCTCCGACCGGCGTTGACACGTGCGCGGTCGGGGACGTCACGCTGCAGTGCGGCGTCACGCTTCCCGACGTCAAGCTCGTCGTGGCCACGCACGGAGCGCTGAATGCAGCCGGCGACAATGCGGTCGTCTTCCCGACACGGTTCGGCGGCACGCATCTCGATAACACGTATCTGATCGGCGAGGGCATGACCCTCGACCCGAGCCGCTACTTCATCGTCGTGCCCAACCTGCTCGGCAACGGCGTCTCATCGTCGCCGAGCAACTCGAACGGGGCGTTTGCCGCCGGTCGCTTCCCGCCCACCACGATCTACGACAACGTCGTGTTGCAGCGGCGGGTGCTGGCCGAACGCTATGGCATCGAGCGGATCCGGCTGGCGGTGGGGTGGTCGATGGGGGGCCAGCAGGCTTACCACTGGGCCGCCCTGTTCGGCGACAACGTCGAGAAGCTGGCCGTGATCTGCGGGAGTGCTCGCACGAGCCCCCACAACTGGGTCTTCCTCGAAGGCATGAAGTCGGCGCTGACCGCGGACGGCGACTGGTCGGGCGGCGCGTATCAGTCCCCGCCGACGCGTGGCCTGCGAGCGATCGGACGGGCCTGGGCCGGATGGGGTATCTCCCAGGCCTTCTATCGGGCCGAGCTCTTCCGGGAGCTGGGTTATGCGTCGCTCGAGGACTACATGCTCCGCTACTGGGAGGAGCTGTTCCTGGCCCGCGACGCGAACAACGTCCTGTCGATGATCGACAGCTGGCAGAACGCCGACCTCAGCGCCAATCCGGAGTTCGAGGGTGACTACCAGGCCGCGATGCATGCGATAACCGCGGAAACGGTGCTGATGCCGGCCACGACGGATCTGTACTTCACGCCCGAAGACAACGAGCTCGAGTGCGAGTTGCTGCGCAACGCCAGCTTCCGCCCGATCCCGACGGTGTGGGGGCACTATGCCGGGGGCGGGCGCTCGCCGGAGGATGTCAACTTCATCGACAGCGAGCTGTCGCGTCTGATGAGCGACGAGTAGGAGGGGGATGCGACTCTTCTTCGCCACCGATCTGCATGGTTCCGAAGTTTGCTTTCGCAAGTTCTGTGAGGCGGCTGACTTCTACAACTGCGAGGCGCTGATCATGGGTGGTGACGTCACCGGGAAGATGATCGTGCCGATCCGCCTCGAGCAGGACCGCGCGAGCTTCGAGCTCGGTGGCGAGCAGCGCACCGTCGAGGTATCGGAGCTGGCGGCCGAGGAGAAGCGGATCGCCAACATGGGCTATTACCCCGTGGTCGGCGATGCGGAGGCGCTGGCCGGGTTGTCCGACGGCGCGAGGTACGAGGGCCGGCTGCTCGAGGAGGCGCTGAAGCGGATCCGCCACTGGGTTCAGTATGCGGAGGGCCGTCTCGGCTCCACGCCGATCAGGATCTATTTCGCCCCGGGCAACGACGACGATCCAGCCGTGGACGACGCGTTCGGCGGCAGCACCGTGTTCGTCAACTGCGAGCAACGCGTGGTCGAGATCGACGGCCTGCAGATGGCCTCGAGCGGCTGGTCAAACCGCACGCCCTGGGCCACGCCGCGCGAGTGTGATGAGCCGGAGCTCGAAGAGCGCCTTCGGGCCGTGGTTGCGGGTATCGAGGACCCGAACCGCGCGATCTTCAACTTCCACGTGCCGCCCCACGGCACAGCGCTCGATCTGTGTCCGGAGATCGACGAGGACTTCCGGGTTGTCACTGTCATGGGCAACCCGGTGCAGATGCACGCCGGCAGCACGGCGGTGCGGACTTTGATTGAAGAGTTCCAACCACTCGTGAGCGTCCACGGTCACATTCACGAGTCACGCAATGCGGTGAAACTCGGCCGGACCTGGGCCGTCAACCCCGGCAGCGAGTACGGCGAAGGGGTGTTGCTCGGGGCGATCATCTCGGTGAGGAAGCAGAAAGTGAAATACACGTTCACGGCCGGCTAGTGGCCCGTTCTCGAAAGTAAGGAGACCACGGTGGCGCAACAAGGTGAGGCGAAGACGACGAGCATTCACGCCGCTCCGCCAGTACGGCAGAAGTCAGGCCTGGTTCGGAGCGCGAGCGGGTTCGACGCGTTCGTGTTCGGGCTGTCGGGGATCAGCGTCGGGATCATGTTCGAGTGGGGCAATTTTTTCGGCACGGGTTTTTACCCAGGTGGCAACGTGATCGTGGCGCTGGCGATCTCCATCGCCGCGGCCCTGGTCATCGCCGGCGCGTACCGCTACTGGGGTCAGATATTCCCGCGCTCCGGCGGCGACTACGTGTTCCTGAGCCGCGGACTTCACCCGGGATTTGCCCTGGGGACGAACTTCGTCTACGTCTGGATCCTGATGGTCTCGCCGGCCTTTGCGATGAGCATCATGCAGCCGCTGCTATCCGCGTTCGCGTCGACGCTCGGCACCGCGACCGGAGCGCATTTCTTCGTCAGCCTGTCGAACTGGTTCAACACGAACCTCGGCTACGCGGTGATCGGCACCACCGACCTGCTGATCGCGGCAATCATCGGCGTCTTCGGGCTCAAGCGGTCGATCGGTTACATGAAGCTGCTGTTCGCGATCGGCTTCGCCGGCGAGATCATCCTCGTTGTCGCCCTGCTGTTCTCGCACACCAGCACGTTTGAACATCACCTGCACAGCACCACCGGCCTGACCGCAGCCGCGGTCGAGCACAAGGCCGCGGCCACCGGTTTTCAGTCGGGCGGGTTCAACCTGTTCCACACGTTCAAACTGACCAACTGGTACGTCACCTCGCTGTTCTTCGCCGCGCTGCTGCTCTACATCGGCGGCGAGATCAAGAACGCGGCGCGCAATATCCGCCGCGCCCTCGTCGCCGCCGTGCTCTTCTCGGGGCTGGCCACGCTGCTGTGGGTGCTCGCGTTCAACCATGTCGTCCCCGTGTCGCTCCAGGGTTCGCTGGCCTGGAATTCGACCGCCGCCCCGACCTTCTCGACGCTGCAGGTGCCCTACCCGCACGAGCTGATGGCCATCCTCTGGGGCACGAGCGGTGGAGGGCTGGTCCTGACCATCATTGCCTTCGTGGCCACGCTGGCCTGGATCACGCTGTGGACACCGCTGGTACTCAGCTTCGCTCAGCGCGGCATCCTCGCGTGGGCGTTGGATGGGCTGACCCCGCGCTGGGTCGGTCGCGTCAACGAGCGCTGGCACACCCCGATTCCGGCACTGATCATCGCTTTCGCGATGGGTGAATCATTCATGTTGTGGTTTGCCTTCGACCCCGGAACCCGGACGATCATCCTGCTCGTACCGCTGTTCGTCGCGATTGGCCTGACCATGCTTGTCGGCACGTTCTTCCCGTACACGCGCAAGGAGCTGATCGATCAGTCGATCGTCGCGGACAAGAAGTGGTTCGGCATCCATCGCATGTCAATTCTGTGCGGCGCGGGCACGATCATCATGGCCTTCTGGTCGTGGCTGATGTGGGACGATTCGATCGCCTCCGGCACCGACCGGACGCCAATCTGGGTGACTCTGGGGATCGTGGCCGCGATCACGATCTACTACTTCATCCTCCGAGCCATCAAGCGGCGCGAGGGGGAGGACATCAGCGTGACGTTCAAGCGGATCCCGATCGAGTAGCGTCGGACGGGGCGCGCAACGCGCCGCCCGCTCCGCCTCCGCCGCGGACGGGCGCCACCGGCGCGGAGCCATCTCCGAGCGCCCGTGGGGGCGCAGCCAAAAGGGCCGCATTCGCGAGTTTGTAGCCTTGGTCCATGAACGCGCGCGAGCTCGAGGCTGCCGAGCACGAGTTGACCCGGCGCCGCAAGCACCAACAGGAGGCCACGGTGGTAACCGCCGCTCTCCTCGTGCTGGCGCTGCTGACACTGTTCTTCGCACCATCCCTCAGCGTTCCGCTGGCCATCGGAGGCGCGGTGGGCGCCCTGGTGGCGATAACCAGCGGCCTGGCCCGACAGGACCGGATCGCTTGCCTGGCGCTCGACCCAGTGGCGCACTCGCTGCCGGAGGTAGCCCAGTACGCGAGCCGCCTCACCAGCCGGCTCGAGTGTCAGCGTCTGGCCAGCTGGTTGGCCGAGATCCTCCACGACGCCGAGGTGCCGGGTAACTGGTACCTCGTCCACCGCGTGCATCGCTACGCCGAGGACCTGAGCGCGCTGAGCCGGGACCTCGCCGACCCACGAGCCGAGGTGCGCCCGGCCAGCATGGCGGCTTGTCACCTGCTGCTGACCCAGGCCGTCGACAGCCCGCTCTACAACCCGGCCATCCCCGATGATCTGCTGCCGGCGATCATCGCCAGGATCCGGCTGGGGATCAGTTTCTCGTCGGTCTGAGGCCAGCCGGTCGGCTAACCGGTCCCGGCCGGCTCGCCAGCGGTGCGGGGCCGCCAGCGCTCCTCAACGTGTCCGAGATGCCATACCAGCAGCGCCACGATCCACGTGGCGACGAACATGACGACTATGATCAGTCCCAGCTGGTTGATGTTCATGCCCTCCAGCCAGGTCCAGAACGATCCCTGCGCTCCGAGTTTCTGCGCCACCATCCCGCCCACCTCGATCGTGCCGATGAGGAGTGCGACGGCGACCGACAGCCCGGTGATCACCAGGTTGTGGAACACCTTGCGGACCGGCCGCGACAACGCCCAGCTGTAGGCCAGGCTCATGAACGCACCATCGAGCGCGTCGAGCAGCGACATCCCCGCGGCAAACAGGATCGGCAGGCAGAGGATCGCGTAGAAGGGCAACTCCGCTCCCGCGGCGCCGGCGGCCAGGAACAGCAGCGCCACCTCGCTCGCCGTGTCGAATCCGACGCCGAACAGGACGCCCACCGGGTACATGTGCCACGGACTCCGCACGGCCCGGGTGGTGCGCCCGAAGGCGCGATACATCAGACCGCGTGACTGCAGTTGCGCCTCCAGTTGCCCCTCATCGCACTCGCCGCCCCGCATCCGCCGGAACACCTTGAGGATCTCGATCAGGATCCCCAGGTTCAGCGCCGCTATCAGGAACAGAAATGCGCCCGATACGCCGGTTCCGATCAGCGACGTGACCGAGTGCAGGGGAGAGGAGGAGTTGCGAACCTCCCCGCCGAGTGCGTGGATTCCCAGCGCGAACATCCCGGCGAGGGCGGCCCCATCGCGTAGTGGTGCGGTGCCACCACGGCAATCAACAGGAAGAACCCGAGGATGTGCAGTCCGATCACCGCCACCGCCATGAACGCGATCGCGCGCCAATCGGCCCCATCGAGCCTGCCGATCACGCCCCTGCGCCGTGTGGTTGATGCCGTGATGCTCACGCCGCCGCGGGGGCTGGATCGCCGGCGTGGGCGTGGACGTGACCGTGGTCGCCGTCGTGGACGTGCTCGTGGCCAGGGGCGACACCTCCGAAATGGCCATGATCGTGGCCGTGGTGGTGGCCATAGGGCCGCTGTTGATTCGGCGGCAGTGGACGCTGCGCCACGATCGTCTCGGCCAGCACGGCGGTCAGTCCGATCGAGACCGCCGACTCCAGCGCTGTGCACACGACCTCCGTGGCATCGACGACACCGGCACGGCGCAGGTCGACGACCTCGTTGCTCCGCAGGTCCAGGCCGAACCCGGCCGGGGCGGCGCGGACGCGGCTGACGGCGACGGAGGGATCCATCCCGGCGTTGATGGCCAGCTGGCGGAGCGGAGCCTGGAGCGCGCGGGCCAGGGCCTGTGCTCCGAGGCTCGTGTCAGCGTGGGCGCCGTCGGCCGTGAGCGCATCGGCGGCCTGTATCAGTAGGGATCCACCGCCGGGAACGACACCGCTGCGCATCGCGGCCCGCCCGGAGCGGATCCCGTCGATCACGCGGAGCCGCGTCTCCTCTTGCTCGACGACCGTGTCGAGGCCGATCTTGATCGTGGCCACCGTCCCGACCAGACAGGCTCGCCGCAGCCGGCGCTTGTCGCGCTCGTATTCCGACTCGAGGTAGGCCAATTCGGCGCCGATCCGGGCCAGACGTGCCTGGACGGCCTGCTCGCTGCCGTCGCCGTTCGAGATCGTCGTACGGTCGGCGGTGACCGTGACGCGCTCGGCTCGGCCCAGGTCGCCAAGCTCCGCGTGTTCGACACACCTCCCGGTGCCCGGGCCGAGAACCCGGGCGCCGGTCAGCGCAGCCATGTCCTCGAGCATGGCCACGCGGTCCTCACCGAACAACGGCGCCTTGACAGCCACGCTGGGCAGCGTGCGCCGACGCATGTTGACCACCATCGTGGTCAGCGCCGCGGCCGATACCTCGTCGGCGATGACGACGAGGGGAATGCGCTCGGCGGCCACCCGCTCGAGCACCGGCGCGAGCTGCTCGACCCGAGTGAGGCGCTCGCTGGCCAGCAGGATGTAGGGACGCTCGAACACCGTCTCACCCTTGACCTCGTCGAGCGCCAGGCCCGGAGACAGAAGCCCGCTGGCAAACGACATGCCGTCGGTGAACTCCAGGCGGACACCGTAGGCAGGGTCGTCCTCGACGTTGACGACCCCGTCGTCGCCCACTCGGGCCAGCGCCAGCGCGATCATCTCGCCGATCGAGGGGTCGCGGGCGGCATTGCCGGCGAGCGCCGCCAGCTCGTCGTCGTCGCGCAGCGGCTCGGCGGCTTCGCGGATCAGCCTCGCGGTGCCCGCCCATCCGTGGCGGAGGCCGTCGCACAATGCGGCGGCGTCGCTGTTCCGGGTCACCATCGAGAACACCTGCCGCAGGAGCTCGCGCGCGACGAGCACGGCGGTGCTCGTCCCGTCGCCTGCGGTCGTGTCGGCGACGCCGGCGACCTCGCGCAGCAGCTGCACACCCTGGTTGGTATACGGGTCGCGCAGCAGCTCGATCGACCTGGCGATCGTCACACCGTCATTGGTGATGAGCGGCCCGGCATCGTGACGGTGCAGGACGACATGCGAGCCGGCCGGACCGAGCGTTGGGGCCACGGCGTCGGCCACGAGATCGAGCCCGCGCATCAGCGCCGCTCGGGCCCCGTCCCCGTGGACGATCAGTCGTCCCCTGCGCACAGCCCGGGCCATCAGGCCCGGGCTTTGGCGTTCGCGTAGAGCGCCTCGCTGAGCACGCACCAGACAAGCTTGCCCGTGATCCCGCTGATGTCGTAGATCGGCGCCAGCTCAACGTTGTCCAGCGCCGTGAAGCCGCGCTCGCCGATGATCCGCGCCGCCCCGATGATCTCATGCGAGGTGAGACCGCCGGGCTCGGGCTCGGTCGTGCCCGGGGCGTGCGAGGCGTCCACTGAGTCGGTGTCCCAGGTGACGTAGACGCCGTCGGTGCCATCCCAGACACGATCGAGCGCGTCCTTCAGAACCGGTTCGATGCCGCGCTCCTTGACCTCCCGCATCGGGTACATGTTGATCCCGCGCTCGCGGATCAGCTGGAGCCACTCACGGGGGTTCAGCGAACCCCGCACCCCGACGATGGCCACGTTCTCGGGCTTGACGTTGGGCAGCTCGGAGGCTCGCGCGATGCCTGAGCAGTTGGTCTCCTTCTCTCCGTCGACGCTGTAGCCGGCATCCATGTGGGCGTCGATGGCCAGGTACCCCATCCGCTTGTCTGATCCGAGGAACTGCGAGAGCGCACGGGCGCAGGGGATCGGCAGCGAGTGATCGCCGCCGATGGAGATCGGTATCGCGCCGCCGCCGAGAATCTTCAGCACATCCTGCTCGACGTTCTCATGCGTGCGGACGGCGTTGCCGATGGCGATCCGCGTGTCACCGCAGTCGACCAGTCCGTAGGCCTCCTGCAGGTCGATGTCCCACTCGAACGACCAGCTGAAGTACTCCTGAGAGGCGATTCGCAACCCCTGTGGTCCGAGCGCCGATCCGGGTCGCCCGATGCACACGTTCGCCCCGTCGTAGGGAACGCCCAGGAACGCGACCTTGGCCCCCGCGTCTCCGACCTCGTCGGCTGGGCGATAGGGCGATCCCAGCATCGAGATGATCCCGTGCGCCATCGCGCCGAAAGCCTTCTGCTTACCGCTTGAAGCCATCATGCTGAAGCCCTCTCATCCGGAACTTGCGCGTATCCTGCTGGCTCGCGCACAATACACCTTGGGATCCTAGGATCCTAGGCTTGCTGCCAAGTCCAGCCTCACGTCCGTCCTGAACACCAGCCGGGCGAACTCGGCCGGCCATCCGTGTTCCGGACCGGCGCCCGATCGGACGCGATCCAGGTAACTCATCAGAAAGCAGGGGTCCCCGGGCGAGAGCTGAAGCTCCTGGGCTTCCCACAGGCTCACGAACGCGGTCTCGACGCTGACCTCGGCGTGGCTGAAGCTGACGTCGAGGGCCTTCGGCGTGCGGTCTCCGCCGCGATGGGCCTTCGCGGTGTGGAGGATCCACGGCAGTCGCTCGAGCGAGACGAATGAATTACAGATCATCACGGGCGCCTCGTCTCGAGAGATGCGGGCGGTCAGATGGGCAACCTTCACGGGACCCGGGCCAAGCTCCAGCATCTGCGACACGGCACCTTCCGGCACCACCGATCGTGCCTCGAGGATGTCGATGCATAACTCGGGTTCGCCCAGGCCCGACAGCAGCCGGCCGAGCCCCCGCACCCGAACGCCCTGCTTGGGGGCGGCGACGAAATTGCCACGGCCCTTCGTGCGGACGAGCTGGCCATCGCTCTCGAGCAGGGCCAGAGCAGGGCGAATCACCGTGCGCGAGACCGCGAACTCCGCCTCGATTTCGCTCTCGGACAGGAACCGGGCTCCGGGCTCCCAGCGGCCCGACTCGATCCGCTCCTTGAGCACCTCGGCGAGCTGAAAGTAGAGCGGGACGAAGCTCGAGCGGTCAAGGCTCGCCGACAGAGCCGACGCGCCAGCCACGCGCTGCAGACCCCTCGGAGGCATGGCCCGAGCCTAGCCGATTTCGCATCGGCGGGGCAAAGCCGCGGGGGGTCAGAGTGCGGGGGCCGCCACACGCCATGTTGTAGCCTCGAATGAGGGAGGTAGGGCTCGCCTTTATGGGGAAATTCTGCCGAAGGTGCGTGGATTGACTGCTCGCTGGACTGCTGGTCTCGTTGGTGTCTTGGTGGTGCTGGCCGGTGCGCTGTTCCTGGTCCTGCGGGACCCTCGAAGCGGGCCGCCGTCCAAGCTCTACTGGGGCGCGAACACGATCGGATACCAGTTCACGAAGACCACGCAGCCGCCGTTCGACTGGACGCCGGTCACGGACTTCGCCCGCGCCGACGCCAGCAACAAGATGCCCAGCGTGATCGGCTGGGGCGAGCCCTTCCACTCGGAGACGTTCTGCAATGCCAAGGGCTATCCGTCGGAGTTCGACTGTCCCTTTCAGCGGCCACAGTTCGACACCGTGCGGCAGCACGGCGTGATCCCAATGCTCGATTGGAGCAGTGCCAATGAGGGTCACGGCACCGACCCCAACTTCACCGATGCTGCCGTCGCCCACGGCTCTCAGGACGGGTACATCACGGCGTTCGCCAGGGAGGTCAAGGCATGGGGTCACCCGCTGTTTCTCCGCTTCGACTGGGAGATGAACAGCAACCTGTTCAACTGGGGCGTCAACTACAACCACGACGGCGACACGCCGGCGGTCAACTCACCCGCCGAATTCGTCGCCATGTGGCGTCACGTGCACGACATCTTCACGCGCGTGGGCGCGACCAATGTGACCTGGGTGTGGTGCCCCAACATCGGCACCGACAACACCGTCCCGCTGAACAGCGTCTACCCCGGAGACGACTACGTCGACTGGACCTGCCTCGATGGCTACAACGGCGCCGACCCCAAGTGGACGAGCTTCGCCGACCTGTTCCGCAGCAGCTACGACCAGATTGCCGGCTCGATTGCCTCGAGCAAGCCGATGATCATCGGCGAGACCGCGACAACCGAAGCGGGCGGATCCAAGGCGCAATGGATCACCGACATGCTGAACAGTCGCAGCTTCCCCAAGATCGCCGGGATTCTCTGGTTCGACCGCGACGAGGCCGGGCCGGGAGGCCGGACCGACTGGCCGATCGAGTCCTCCAAGGCGTCGCAGGCGGCGTTCGCGGCGGGCATCCAGAATCCCCGTTACATGACCAACAGCTACTCGCAGCTGGACACCAGCCCGATTCCGCCCCCGGGGTAGGGGTGCAGGGGTGCGGGGCGGTGGCGCGGCCCGGCTGTGACGTTGACCGGCGCCCACCCCAGCTGACGCGAGCGTCAGCTGATGGTCACGACGCGGCTGTCGAACGTCTTGTCGTTGGTCGGGTCCTGCCAGCCGAGCTTGAGCCGGCCGGCCTTGGGGATCTTCACATGCACCAGGAGGAAGCCCTCTCGATTCCCGGTCTTGACCTTTTGAAGGGCGCGCCAGCTGTGTGAGCCCTTGGCCCTGAACTCGAGCGTGCCGACCTGCAGCTTGGAGTGGTCCGCCGGCCGGAGCTCGCCCCAGACGGCCACCCGCGAGCCGTGCTTGGGCTTGGGCACCCAGATCGGGAGCCGGAACGCAGCCAAGCCGGGCTTGGCCTTGCCGTTGGCGAAGATGAGACCGGTCTGGTAGGTGCTCCAGTACCCGCGCGTACCCGGCTTCTCTCCCACGCGGGGCTTGTTGTCGACGAGCAGGAACTGGGCCAGGCACGCGACCCGCGACATGTTGGCCGTCTCATACTCGCCCTCGTTGAGCCAGGTCGCCTGCTCCTTGAGCGAAACCTTGATGAACGGGTTTGGGGGCTTGGTCTTGTAGCCCCACTCGGTGAGATACATGCCGACGCGGCGATGGTGACCGTAGGCCTTCTGCGAGCGGTCGATGGCCGTCTCGATCTTGCCCAGGTTGGCCAGGACGATCACATTCGGGTTGGGCAGCGGATGGTCCGGAGCCGCGCCTTCCTCATACGGGTGAAAGGCAAAGCCCGGGAACGCGAACAGCCCCGGGTGCTCGGCGACGAACTTCGAGCGCTTGCCGGACTTCGGGCACCCGAGGTTTGTGGCTGCGCTGCCGGTCAATGGTCGATAGCTCGGCGTCATGCAGTAGAGCTCTCGGGTGAACGGGACCGGATAGACCTCGCCGTGTGAGGCGAGCTCGCCGATCAGAATCGTGTCCGGCTTGTGGCCCGTCGCCGCGAGGGCGCCGTAGCCGGTGTCAACCAGTCGCCGGTACAGGGCCGGCGAGGCGTCCACGTGGTGACGACCGACCTTCTTGACCTGGGGGGTCAGCCACGTGGCCACGTTGGGTTCATTCCAGAGTCCCCAGTAGTCGACGCGCTGGATCGGAGGATTCGGATCCGATGCCGTCGGAGTGATCCCCGAGCGTCCCGAGACGCCGAGCTCGGGCGGTGGGACCAGCGACGCCTCCGACTGCGGCCTGTAGTTTCCGCTGTAACGACGCCCGATTGCCTTGACGAATTGACCGAAGGCCGCGGCGTTGGGATTCTCAGACCAGTCGTAGCCGTGCGGCGGCTTCTCCTTGGGCCCTGAGGTCGCCCACAACGGTGCCGGCGGGCCGATCTGGAAGTAGACCTTGAGCCCGAGCAGGCGACACCAGGCGACCAGCTGATCCCAGCGGGTCCACGCGCCGTAGGGATACGCGGCCGGATTGGTGGCGTCGAATTTGGGCTTCGTACGCGAGGACGCGTCCGGCGCGATCAGCGACCAGACAACCGTCACCTTGACCCGATCGACGCCGAGCGCCTTGATCTCTCTTAGCGTGCTGGCCATGTGGTCAGGGGTGGCGTAGATCAGCTGGTTGTCGTCCATCAGGATCGACTCCTCGCGGCCTGACGCCAGAGCGTGCGCGGGCACCGCACACAGCAGTGCGCAGACAACCAGCGCCGCCCGGAGAACCTTTTTCCGAACGAGCATCGGCCAGCATGGTAGTGGGGCGCAGGGACGCGGAGCGCCGCCAGACGCGTCGGCCCGCGCGGCAACGCCTGCTAAAACCCGCGCCGTGTCGCTCATCTACCAGATCATGTACCGGGTCGGGTTCACGCCGTGGGACACCGGCGCGGTCCCGGGCGAGTTGAAGGAACTAGTGGAGGGTGCAGAGGCGCTGGCGCCGGGCCGGGCGCTTGACCTTGGCTGCGGCACCGGAACCCAGACCGTGTACATGGCCGGCCGCGGCTGGAAGGTCACCGGGGTCGACGACGTCGAAGCACCGCTCCGGCGGGCTCGCGCCCGGAGCACGTCTGCCGGCAGCCGGGTCGACTGGCTCAAAGGCGACGTCACACGGCTCGGCGAGCTCGGTCTGCAATCCGGATATACGCTCGTGCTCGACCGCGGCTGTTATCACGGGATCTCGGAATCGGGGCGCGACGGCTACGCGCGCGGCCTGACCGATCTCACCGCACCCGACGCGATGCTGTTGCTCATGTGCTTTGCCCCCAATCGCATTCTCGCCGCTCCCCGCGGAGCCACGCGCGAAGAGATCGCGAGCCGATTCTCTCCGGGATGGGAGCTGCTCGGCGACCAGGCCGACTCTGGCGACCCCCCGGCCGGCCCCCTCCGCGACGTGCCCCGGACGTGGTACCGCCTGCGCCGGCGGTGAGTCAGCATGCTCAAGCTCGCTGCCGCGGTGGTGATGATCGCCCTTCCCGACTGCATCAATCCGACACTCATCGGTGCTGAGCTGTTCGTCGCCACGGGCGGCCACCCGCGCCGACGGACGGCGTTGTTCACGCTGGCCGCGTTTACGATCACGTTGGTCTTCGGCCTGGCCTTCGCACTCGGGCTTGGCGATCTCGTCCTGTCGCTTCTGCCGAAGGTGGGACCGACAGTGAAGTACGCGCTGATCATTGGCGCCGGCGTCGTCTTGACCGCCGGCGGCGCGATCGTGTGGTTTCGCCGCGATGCGCTGGGAGGCTCTCAGGCCCGCGAGGATCGGATCCGCTCACACGGATCCTCGGCCCTCATCGGGGCTGGCGTCGCCGGCGTGGAATTGCTGACCGCGTTCCCGTATTTCGCGGCGATCGCGCTGATCGTCGGCTCGGATGTCTCCCGGGCCGGCAAGCTGTCCCTACTCGTCCTCTACTGCGTCGTCTACGCGCTGCCGTTGATCGCCATCGCCGTGGCGTTCGCGATCATGGGCGAGCGTGCCGAGCTGGTGATGAAGCCCCTAGGCGACTGGCTACTCGTTCACTGGCCGCTGATCATCGGCCCGCTGACGGCCGTCATCGGGGTCATCGTGCTGGCGTTCGGGATCGTCGAACTGAGCTAGCTGGCGCGGCGCTTACCCAGCGACGCGAATCAGCTTCTTGTTGACGAACTCGTCGGCGCCGAAACGACCCAGCTCGCGACCGAACCCGGAGCGCTTGACGCCACCGAACGGCAGCTCGGCACCCTCCGCGCCGACGGCGTTGATGAACACCATCCCCGTCTCGAGCCGCTCGGCGACCCGCCGGGCCTGTTCCTCGTCGTTGGTCATCACGTAGGACCCGAGGCCGAACGGAGTGTCGTTGGCCAGCGTGACCGCCTCGTCCTCGTTCCCGACGCGATAGACCGCGGCCACAGGTCCGAAGAACTCCTCGCGGTAGCCATCGTTGTCGGGCCTGATGTCAGTCAGCACCGTCGGGGCATAGAAGTTGCCCTCCCGGGTGCCGCCGGCCACGAGGTTGGCCCCCTGATCGACGGTTCGGCGAACCTGATCCTCCAGACGGTCGGCGGCCGTCTTGGACGAGAGCGGTCCGATCGCCGTCTCGGACGAACTCGGATCACCCGGCTTGACAGCGGTTAGGGCGGCGGTGAACTTCTCCAGGAACGGCTCATACAGATCATCGACGACGATGAAGCGCTTGCCCGCGTTGCAGGCCTGACCCGTGTTCTCGAGCCGTGCATCGACTGCCGACTGAACGGCAGCGTCGAGGTCGTCGGTCTTCAGCAGGATGAACGGATCAGAGCCACCGAGTTCAAGGACGACCTTCTTGAGGTTGCGACCGGCGATCTCGGCGACAGCGGCGCCGGCGCGCTCGGAGCCGGTCAGCGACACCCCACGCACGCGCGGGTCTGCGATCACCCACTCGATCTGCTCGTTGGTCGCGTAGATGTTGATGTACGCGCCGTCGGGGAAGCCGGCGTCGTGGTAGATCTGCTCGATCGCCGCGGCCGACTCGGGGCACTGCGGCGCGTGCTTGAGCAGGATCGTGTTCCCGACCACGAGGTTCGGCCCCGCGAACCGCGCCACCTGGTAGTACGGATAGTTCCACGGCATGATCCCCAGCAGCACGCCCAGCGAGCTGCGGCGCACGAACGCCGACCCCCCGCCATCGAGCAGCTTGATCGGCTCGTCGGCCATCAGCTCCTCGGCGTTGTCGGCGTAGAAGTCGTAGATCGCCGTGCAGAAATCGACCTCGCCCAGGGCCTGCTCGATCGGCTTGCCCATCTCGCGTGTGATGATCTCTCCGAGCTGCCGACGCCGCTCGGTATGGAGCTCGCCGACGCGCCTGATGAGGGCGCCGCGCTCCGCCGCGGTCGTCGAGGCTGACCAGGTGCGATGAGCCTCGTCTGCATTGCCTATCGCGTCCCTCAGCTCGCCGTCGCCGATCGTCGGGTACTCCTTGACCGTCTCACCCGTCGCCGGATCCACAACCGCGTAATGACTCATCCCTCGCTCCTCGAACGCCCGGATTTCCACACTTTGACGCCAAACGTTGGCCTGGAGGCTAAGGCTATAACGCTGGGCTCACTGGGTCCCGCCCGACGCACGAAACGGGATGCGGCGACGCATTAGGTGGCGGAGGCAGCCACGCCTTCGCCGAGCAGCACCCCGAGTTCGGCCAGGAGTGCCCGGACGCGGTATTCGATATCAGAGCGAACCCGGCGGATCTCTTCCATGGGGGCACCGATCGGGTCGCCGACGCGCCAGTCCTCGTGTCGTACCCCGCCTGGAATGTCGACCAGTCCGACACTGTGGCCCATAGTGACGATCACGTCGGCCGCTCGCAGAACCTCGTCGGTGACCGGGCGCCCGAACTCCTGGTCGGGGTCAAGCCCCAGTTCCTCGATAGCCGTCCGCACCTGCGGATCCCCCACGGCGCCGACCGCCGTGCCGGCTGAATGGACTGCCACCCGATCGTCGGACAGCTTCGTCGTCAGCGCGGCCGCGATGTGTCCGCGACCGCCGCCACTGAGGCTCACGTAGACGACATCCCAGGCTGGTTGGGCGCCTCGACCCTGGGCGCGAAGCGTGGCATTCAGCCTCTCGTGGGTGAATCGATACGCCATGAGAGGAACGAAGTCGAAGACCGTCGCGCTGGCGAGGACCCGCTCGACGGAATCGGCCAGGACATCTTCGATCTGCAGGCGGGCGAACTGGCCGGCGAACTCGGCGCACAGGTCGTCGGTCATGCGGTGGAGCTGGTGCTGCATCGCCGGGTCATGTGGCACGGTCATGAGGGGACCTCCCTGGGGGTCGGGCACTTGTACGTCGAGGCGAGTGAAGACGCCGGTCCCTGTTTCGATGAGGCGCAGCCGAGTCCGGTGCAGATGGCGGTCGCCCGGGGCTGGGCTGGGCGCGCTGGTGCTGCTCGGAGCGCGCCGTGTCGGGCGTCAGGAGCAGGAACAGCCCGACGACCAGCGCGATCGACGCGAGCGTCGCGAGCGCGATCGTGAACCCGTGGGCCGCGGCAGCCGGCCCACCGCGGTCGGTGCTGATCGCTGAGGCGCCGACGTAGAGCGCGCTGGCCAAGGCGACCCCAAGCGCGGTGCCGACGCCCCGCGTCATGTTCAGGACTCCGCTGACAACCCCCGCATGTCCCCGGGGCGAGGCGGACATGATCGTCGCGTTGTTCGCAGGCGTGAACGCGCCGAGTCCCAGTCCGCTCACCGCGAGTCCAAAAAGCAGCCCGGTGGTCGTATGGCACAACGCGATCTCGAACAGCCCGGCGGCGGCGATGAGCAGACCGCCAGCGGTCAGCGGGCGAGCACCCACGTGGTTCAAGAGACGCCCGGCAATCGGTGCGGCAATTCCGATCCCGACCGGCAGGAGCGCGAGCTGCAGTCCGATCAGCGCCGCGCTCACGTGCTGCGCCGAAAGGAAGTATGGGACGACGAACAGCGTCCCGAACAGAACCAGGTATGACGCCATTCCGCTGCTGAGTCCGACCGAGAGCGCGCGCCGTCGAAGGATCGACAGCTCGATCAACGGGTCGGCAGCGCGCCGTTCGTGCCTCACGAAGCCGATCCCGGCAATGGCGCCGCCCACCAGGGCGGCCAGCAACATCGGGTTGGCATAGCCCTCGTGGCCGGCCATTGACAGGTACAGAAGCGGCCCCGCAGCGGCGATCGCCAGCAGCACAGCGCCGAGGCGATCGCTCTGGTGGACGCTGCGTCGGCTACGGCTGCGCGGCAGGAGGAACCACCCGAGTACGAGCCCGATCGCGCCGGCCGGCAGGTTGACGAGGAAGATGAGCCGCCAGCCCCCGAGGGCGAGCAGGACTCCTCCGATCGCGGGTCCCAGGGCTAGGCCAAGCGCTTGCGCCGTGCCCTGGACGCCGATGCCGCGTCCCAGCAGCCGCGGTGGCAGCGCCTCGGTGATCAGCGCCACGCTGTTGGCCTGCAGCATGGCCGCGCCCACGGCCTGCAGCATCCGTGCCGCGATCAGGACCCCCAACGTCGGCGCCAGGCCGCACAGCACCGAAGCGGCGGTGAACACCCCGAACCCGTACACGTAGAGGAGCTTGCGTCCGACCGCGTCGGCGAGTCGGCCGACGACCGCGACCGTGGCCACCAGCACGAGCAGATAGATGAGCGCCACCCACTCGACAGCGCCGACGCTGGCGTGCAGCTCCGGCCCCATGCGGGGGAGAGCGAGCGTCACGATGCTCGCATCGAGCTGTCCCATGAACGCACCGATGCAGACCGTGCCAACCACGTACCAATGCGCTCGCGGGCTCGAGCGGACCGCGGCCGGCCGCCGTGGCTCGGTCAGGAGATGACGTCGAAGGGCAACACGTGAGGACTCACGGTCGAGCAAATCGTCCATGGACGTCCATTGCAGCGCGCTACATAAAATAGGTCAAAGACGGATTGCGGATATAATCAACTGTAATCACCTATGGATGAGCGTCGTCTCCGTTACTTCCTTGCGGTGGTGGATGAAGGGAGCGTCACCCGCGCCGCGCAACGGCTTCGCATGGCCCAGCCCTCTCTCTCTCAGGCATTGCGTGCGTTCGAGTCAGAGCTTGGGGTGCAGCTGTTTCACCGCGTGGGACGGGGACTTCGGCTGGCCAGCGCCGGTCAGGCGCTGGTCGGCCCGGCCCGTCAGATCCTCCGGGCTATCGACGAGGCTCGCAACGCCGTCTCCGGTGTGGTCGAACTGCGAGCCGGCACTGTCGAGATCGCCGCGCTGCCGACCCTCGCGGTTGATCCGATGGCGCGCCTGATCGGCCGCTTCCGAGCCCTCCGTCCAGGCGTAGAGGTTCGTGTCCTCGAGCCCGAGAGCGTCGACCGCGTGGGTGCATTGGTCCGCGAGGGCGCGTGCGAACTCGGCGCCGCGCACCTGCCGCTGCCGGGCGAACAGCTCGTCACCCACTCACTGGGAGAACAGGAGCTTCAGTTCGTCCTCCCGCCGAAAACGCCGGCCGACCAGCGTCCCATTCGGGCACGCGAACTCGCCCAAACGCCTCTCGTCGTCAGCCCGCCGGGCACCTCGACACGCATCCTGCTCGAGCAGACCCTCGCCGCCATCGGCGTTACTCCCCAGATCGCCGTCCAGACCGCGGCGCGCGAAGCAATCATCCCCCTCGTACTCGCCGGCGCCGGCGCGGCGCTTCTCCCGTCGGCCCTGGCCACCGAGGCCCGACGTCGCGGCGCGGTGGTGCGGAGCGCCCGGCCACCCATCACCCGCAAGGTCGGCCTCGTCCACCGTCAGGGATCGCTGTCGCCTGCGGCCAACGCGTTCCTGACCCTCGCCACCGGCCACCTGTCCGCCTGACCTGCCCGCGCAGAACGTTGCGGTCGCTGTGGCGGATGCCGGGGGCAGCCGGCGCCGACTGTGTCAAGGGCGACGAGGACGGTATATCCCGCAGTTTGCGGGTCGCTTAAACTTGATCGGAGTGACTGCTCGTCGTCGCGCTCCCGTGCTGGCTCGGCTCCCGCACACCAAGGCGGCGCTGGCGTATGCCGAGCGGATGCATGCGGGCCAGCGGCGCGGTGACGGGGGGCCGTTCTTCACTCATCCGCTCGAGGTTGGGTCGTTGCTCTACTACGCCGGAGCTCCCGATCACCTGATCGCGGCCGGGGTGCTGCATGACCTGCTCGAGAAGACCGAGGTCAGCCCCTCCGACTTGATGATGCGCTTCGGTCCGCGGATCACTCGGCTCGTGCTGGCTGTGAGCGAGGATGAGCGGATCGCCGGCCACGCGAAGCGCAAGGCGGCGCTGCGCCAGCAGGTGGCCGGCGCGGGGGATGATGCCCTGACGCTCTTCGCCGCCGACAAGCTCTCCAAGGTGCGCGAGCTGCGACGCGAGACGGAGCTGGACCATGACTCGGCCGCCGCGCGAGGTGGTGCGCGCCCGCCGCGCGTCCGCCGCCTGAGGCACTATCAGCGGTCGCTGGCGTTGCTCGAGGAGCGTCTGCCCGATGCGTCGCTGGTGAGAGATCTCCGTGGCGAGCTGCGCGCGTTGCTGGGCGGGCGTCGAACGCTCGCCGCTGCCCGCTGAGCATTGTCGGCTGATTCCGCGGCTGCCGAGAGACCGCTGGGCCGTGTGATTGACTCTGCCCGCCACTGGTACAGCTGATGGTCATCGCCTCATTCACGCTCAACCTCGGCCTGGCCTACCTGCTCATCCTGCCGTTCTGGGTGGCCGCGATAGGCGTGCTCACCGGCCGGGTCCTGGGCGTCCAGATCGGGCGGTGGCGCAGCGCCGGGGCGGCGATGTTCGGATGGCTGGCCGGTCTCATCGCTGCGGCCGTCGCACTTGGACCCAAGCACTCGCATCCGCTGCTCGTCATCCCACTGTCGGTGTTCTTCGGGGTCCTCGCGGCCCTCCCGGTGGCGATCATTCTCGACATCGTCACCCGCAGGCGTCACAAGGGTCGTCGGACTCAGCGGATGTGGCGCCACCCGGTGAAAGCCACGCGCGCGGTGCTCACTCCGCTCGGGCGCTTCCGCGAACTTGTGGGCAATGCTCGTCGCGAGAATCTCCTCCACGTCCGCTATCGGACGCCCGCCGCGCTGGCGTCCAGCGACCTCGCCCGCCGGCTGCGCCTCGTCCTGGAGCGCTCAGGCGGGATGTTCGTGAAGTTCGGGCAGATCGCCGCGACGCGGAGCGATCTGCTCCCCGAGACGCTGACCAGCGAGCTGTCCAAGCTGCATTCGAGCGTCGCCCCGATGACCCCCGAGCAGGTCACAACCGTCCTTCACGAGGAGTTGGGTGAGTCCGAGGACCAGGCCTTCGCCAGGTTCGACACGGAGCCATTGGCGGCGGCATCGGTCGGCCAGGCACATCGGGCGAAGCTCCACGACGGGCGTGCCGTGATCGTCAAGCTCCAGCGGCTTGGACTCGACGACGTGGTCCGCCGCGATTCGGCCGTTCTCTCCTTCCTCGCCCGCGAACTCGATTGGCGTGTCGAGGCCGCCCGGCGGATCGGGGTGCGCGACCTCGCCGAGGAGCTGATCTCCAGCATCAAGGCGGAGCTCGACTACAGTCGCGAGGTCGCGGCGGGGATCCGGCTGCGCGAGAGTCAGGTCGCCGATGGAGGGGTTCAGATACCGGTTGTGTATCCCGAGCTCTCAACCGATCGGCTGCTCGTGATGGACGAGGTCGTCGGGCGCTCGGTTTCGGACGTGGCCGCGATCGATGCTGCGCCCGTCTCACGCACTGAGCTGGCTCGACGGTTGCTGAACGCGTTTCTCACCCAGATCATGCGTGACGGCTACTACCACGCCGATCCACATCCGGGCAATGTCCTCATCGACGCCGAGGGCACGCTGTGGTTGCTCGATTTCGGCGCCGTGGGACGGATCGACCCGGTCACGCGCGAGGCCCTCCAGGGCATGGCGATCGGCTTCTCGCTCCGCGATGGGTCGGTGCTCGCCCGCTCCGTTCGCTACCTCGTGGGGCACGATCACATGGACATGCGCCAGCTCGAGCGCGACATGTCGGTTCTCCTCGGGGAGGTCGACTCGGGCGGCCTCAGCCCGGCGTCGATGTCGGCAATGATGGATGTGATGGAGCGCCACGGGCTGCGGCCCCCACGACCGATGCTCCTCCTGTCCCGCACGCTGATCACCCTCGAGGGCACGCTCAAGACGATCGACGCCAGCTTCGACCTGGCCTCGGAGGCCGAGGCGATCGTTACGCGCGATCAGCACGAAGCGCTCGGCAGCCCGGAGGAGATCGCGAAGAAGGAGGTGCTGCGGGCCGTGCCCGCGCTGCGCACGCTGCCGGAACATGCCGAGGCGCTCGCGAGCCAGCTGCGCGCCGGTCGCCTCGTCGTCCGGACCGAGCGCTACGCCGGCTCAGATCGCACGGTGGTCGAGGGTTGGCTCAACCGAGCCCTCGTGGTCATCGCTGGTGGCGCGGGCGCGCTGACATCGGCCGGGCTTCTGGTCGCGGGTTCGCTGTCGCCGGACAAGGGCGTCCGGGACGCGCTCTGGATCCTGGGCTTCTCCGGTCTCACAGGAGCCACGGTGCTGCTCATGCGCACAGTCGCGCAGGCGCTGCATGCGCAGGTCGCGCCGGTCGATTGATTGAGCCCGCCCATGGCGCTACGCGTGGTGCTCGGCTGCTCGCTGGGGGGACTCGGCCACCTGACGCCGATGGTCGCGGCGGCGCGGGCTCTCGCCGGTCTCGGGCACGACCCCATCGTGCTCATCCCGCCGTCCCTCTCCGACGCGGCGGCAGAGACCGGGGTCGCATTCAGGGTCGGCGGTGAGCCGCCCCGGGCGGTGATCGACGAGCTGTGGGAACGCGTGCGAGCCGGGCCGCCGGCGGCGGTCGCCGGGCTGCTCGATCGGGAACTGTTTGGCGGGCGCTGCACCGAGGCGATGCTGGGTGCCGCCGCCGATCTGTGCCACGAATGGCAGCCGGATGTGATCGTGCGCGAGCCGTGCGAGTACGCCACGGCGGTCATCGCCCGTCGTGCCGGCCTCCCGCAGCTCCAGATCGGCATCTCTCAGTCGGCGATCGAGTACGACGTGCTCGAGCAGGTCGCTGACACGCTCGAGGCCCATGCCGCGGGCGTGGCGGCCATGATCGTGGGCAGTCCGTACCTCACCCCGTTTCCCGTTTCTCTCGATCCTTCGCCGTGGCCCAGCACGTACCGTTTCCGCCAGCTGCCGGCCGCTTCCGGCGCGCGCCTGCCCGACTGGTGGCCGGGCGACCGGCGGTCGCTCGTCTATGTGACCTTCGGCAGCGTGCTCGGTCACCTGCCCGAAGCCCGGGCGGTGTACCGCGCCGCGCTGGACGCGGTCGCCGACCTCCCGGCGCGCGTGCTGATGACGGTGGGGCGGGTGTTCGATCCCGCCGCCCTCGGCCCGATCCCGGGCAACGCGCACATCGAACGGTGGGTCCCGCAGGCCGACGTCTTCCCGCACGCCCGGCTCGTCGTCTGCCATGGCGGCTCCGGCACAACGTTCGGCGCGCTGGCCGCCGGCCTGCCGCTCGTCATTTGCCCGCTGTTCGCTGACCAGTCGGCGAACGCGCAGCTCATGCAGGAGGCCGGCGCGGGCATCGCCGTCACGGCCGGCGGCCACGCCGCCAGCGGCGTGGGGAGCCTCGGACCCGAGGATGTTGCTCCCCTCCGTGTGGCGATCGAGTCTGCCCTTGGCGAACCACGGCACGCTCGGGCGGCCAGGCGAATCGCGGACGAGCTCGCGCTGACGCCGACGCTTGAGGACGTCCTTGACCTCCTCCTGCCGATGCCGGAGACGTAGCCCAGTCGAGCGACATTGCCCGTGTTGGCGGGCCACTCTCACTGCGCTTGCCTCCGTTCTGCCTCCGTATCGGCGCGCAGCTGCTTGACGTTGCCTCCGACTGGCTCCTGAGCGTTCCGGGAAATCAGCAAACCTGGAGCACAGGGCTCGAGTAGGGTTGGAAAACCAGATCCGATTCCTATTGAAGGAGCACCGCCAATGTACGTCACTGCCATGCACCGCGTCTCTGATCCGCAGGGGTTCATGAAGGCTGAGGATGAGGCGATCGCCGCCGGTTTGCCGGAAGGATTTTCGCTCCCGATTCATGCGGCCACGCACGATCACGGAGTTGGCATCTGCATTTGGGAAGGCCCGTCGGTTGAATCTGTTCGCGAGCTCGTCGAATCGGTGGTCGGACCGTTTAGCGAGAACGAGTACTTCGAGATGAGCGTCGACGGCCTGCCCGAGCCGGCGAAAACGTGATGCCGGAGATGTAGCCGACTTGGGCGACATTGCAGGTAGTGGCGGGCGATTCTCACTGTGTTTGCCTCCGACAGCACGCTTGATCCGCTCGCGCGCCAGTGATTCCGATGGATGCCCGTACAACTCTTGCACCAGAGCGCCGCCGTCCGTGTGCCCGAGCTGGTGCGCCTCGTCCTGAGCAGGCAGCTCATGATCGGTGAACAACCATGCGCCGCAGAAGTGCCGCAGCGCGTAGACGTCCATCGACGGGCGCCCGAACCGGCACCTGATCGGGCGCCAGTAGTAGTGCTGTGTTCGCCGTGTGGGCGGCCTGCCTCTGGCTCCACGGAAGATCAGCTCCTGAGCGTGACAGATCGCGGCAGGTCCATCAGTGCCGACTTTGCTGGGGCCGTGAGCACCACCGTCCGAATGAGCCCGTTCTTTCGCAGTTCCGGCTGGCCTTGCGTTCTGCTGTACGCGGCAGCGCCGTTCTGATTGGCGTCGGGCGGGTCTGGCCGGTTCGGGCGTTATCTGGGCGGGGTAATCTTGCCCCAGGGATGGGCTTCGTTGTGGTGGCCGCACGCTTGGGCTCCGGGGTCAACGCCCCCGGTGTTCAGGATCCGTGAGCGGTCATACAAGGACTCGGCCGCTCCATCGATGCTGACGTGTAAGACCGGGATGAGGTGGTCGTTGGTGCACCTGTGCGCGTGTTTGGCGGTATCTGAGGTGTCGAAGTTCAGCTTGCGCTCGTGGAGGTGGCACGGTGGCGTGCCGCCGGTCTGCGTGAGGATCAGCTGCTTGCCCGCGGGCAGGGTGACCTTCAGGGCGGGCCAGGGGTGAAACGTGCATGACCCGATCACCACACCGGCGTTCGTGACCGTCACCGTCGCGCCGGTGGTGTTGTCGATCCGGATCGCGCCGGCGTCGTAGCGGTCTGCGCCACGCTTGCTCTTGGGGCAGCGGTCGGGGTGGAAGTAGTTACAGCCCTTGAAGATCACCCCTGGGCTGCCCTTCCACGGCGACGGCGCGTCGACCTTGCCCTTGCGCAGCCCATCCGCATAGCCGGCGTACACCACCGGCGCCTTGCTGAAGTAGTTGATCGTCACCCGCCCGTTGCCTGACTGATAGCCGTCGGTGATGGTCGCGCCGGTGGCGGCGCCGACGTAGTTCGACCCGCCACCGCCCCCACCGCCACTGGCACCAAGAGGGTCGTCGCCAGTGCCGCCGGCGCCGCCCGCGCCGCCCCCGTAGTAGCCACCGCCGCCACCGGCACCCGAGCCGCCAGCCAAACCGATTGGGCCGGCGTTGCCGCCAACGGCGAGCGCCCCGCTCCCCCCGCCTGACCCGTCAGGGCCGCCCGAACCCGTGCCCGGACTGCCGCCGTTGCCGCCCGCGCTCACGCCCCCCGCCAACCCCGCACCGCCGCCATCCGCGCCGCTGACATTCCCGCCGGCGGTGCCGTTGGAGCCGCTGGCGCCCCCAGCGCCCCCGGCGACACCTCCATCCCCAGCCGGCACCGAGCCGTAACCGTAGCCGCCCGCGCCGCCGCCACCCCCAGCGACCAGCAGCCGGTCGGCCAACGTATCCGAGCCATCACGAACATCCGACGCCCCGCCACCGCCACCAGCCCCCTGGGGCTCCCCAAAACCGGCAACGCCACCGCCGCCGTTCCAGCCGCCCGGCCCGGTGCTTCCTTCCACACTCTGGCCGCCCACGTTGACCTGCAAGCTGGCCCCGGGCGTCACCGCCAGCGTCCCCCGCACCCGCGCGCCCAAGCCACCCGCGATGGCCTTGCCCACACTTCCGCCGCCTGACCCGCGGCCCGCCGCCCCCCTCGCATCGACCACGATCCATCTCACCCCCGCAGGAACCACAAACGCCCGCGCACGACCCGTATAGGAGAACACACACGCCACCGTTATCCCCGACTGGGAACAGCCCGCCGGCAGCGCCACCGCCGAACCCGCAAAAGCGGCACCCCACACCCCACCCAGACCCAAGGTCGCACCGAACAGCGCAACAGCCCAAGCACGCACACCAAGCCGGCACACCACCCGCGCTACAAAAAAACCCATCTCCACCACCCCGATCCAAGGCTCGCCAGGACGCTCCCAGATCGCCCTCTGAACGAACCTACCACAACACCTCACCTACCGGTTCGACCACCTCGCTGCTGAGAAGATCGACCAGCAGCGCTGACGCGTGGCTGCTGCTTGCCTGCGAGCGACGCTCTCGCTCGACGGCTTGCGCGAGGTCCGGTTCCCGATTCGCGCCGCCTTCCACAACGCCGGGCGATTGCAGCAGCTTTCACGCTTGCGATGAGACCGGTCGTGGTAGCCCAGAGCAGTAGCGTTGGGAGTCGGGATCTTGGGCGCTTCGCGTTGGCCGCGGGTTGCCGAGTTTGCGGGTTGACCTTACCGGCGCAAGCTGGCAAGGTTCGTTGGTCCCTCGCCTGAGAGCGGGAGGCGCTCAAACGACAAGGAGGGTCACATGCGTGGGTTTCGCTCCGCCACTGGCGTCATTGCGGCCGGCGTCGCGGTCTGTTTTATGGCCGGCGCCGCAGTAGCACTGACATCCGGGAAGGTCTTCTATGAAGCTGGCAAGCGGTCGAAGCCGCCGTACCTGTTCCTGACGGTGTCGCATGGCAAGGCCACAAAGGTTCGCTGGGCGATCCACGAGGGCTGCGACGGTGCCCCTCCGCTTAGTCGTTTCACCCGAGAGGTGGAGACGCTCAACGCTCCGATCAAGCATGGGCACTTCTCAAAGACGGTTCACTACAAGATTGGCAGCACTCCTCTAGGGACCGACACCGGCACGACGACGGTTAAGGGGACAATCTTTGGCAAGCACGCCACCGTCAAGGTGAGCGACGAGGAAGCCCTCTACTCTTATAGCCCCTGCGGCGGATCGCGCAAGTTCAAGGCGACTAAAACAACCGCGTTTCACTAACTGATCGCGCCGGTCGGCACGACAAACGCCAGCCGGGCGCGGGCCCGCCTCCCGCTGCGCGCTGGCGGCATAGGTGGCCGCTTGGCTGGCGCCACGAAGCGTGCTCACTGTCGCAACCGGACGCTGCGGGAGGCCTTCGCCACCGTCGCGCCTGGGGCACGTGTTGGCCCGTTCGGGCAGCAGGGGCCGAGGCTGGTTGGCAGCGCGGTCCGGAAGCGCGGTCATGCGGGCCCGGCCAGGGATCTAGCGTCGCGTTGTCGCGAGATGGGACCACGGGGGGCTCCGACTCCAGCGCTTCCGCCGCAGCAGGATCGGCGCGCTTCGAGACCGCGTGCTGATGCACGGGCCGATGTCCGCCCGAGCGCGTTCCGCGGCCCGTCGTCCACTCCATGAACCCGAGGTAGCCGACGTCGGAACCAAGCCGTCCGCGGATCAAGCGGAACGCCGGCTCGACGTCGCTTCGGAACCGACTGAGGTCATGATGAGGTTCGATCGTCGTGAGCGTGAGTCCCACGTTTGGTGCCTCGACCTCGGCATCCAGACGCACGACCACCGCGTTCTCGATCGCCGTCAGGTACGCGCGGTGCCAACACCGATTCGACGCGCCGCACCGCACTGGGAACAGGCGCCCCCTGAGTCCTGCCACATCAGTGATTTCGTCGGCCGCTCGCAACCCCACGGCGCACCTTCATCGGACTTCTCCCCAGTAATGACGAGAGCGCCGGCGGCGCCGGCGCCTTCAAGCCCCGGACCGTCCGCGGGATTATCCTGGCCCACGGCTCCTAGACACTCGGGGGAGAGCTTCAGCGCGTCGCCGGCTGCCACCGGGGCGCGCTTCTTTGTTCCGGGCGCGCTTCGTTGTTCCGGTTGTCCTCGCGAGCGAGGCCCCGTCCGACGGTGGCTTTGCCCCCTATCCGCTCGGAGGCTGTCTCCGATCTGCCTCCGAAACTCGGACCGGCGGAGACAAACCCCTGCAACCGGGTGTCGGCGCCTGTCGCCCCGTTTCGCCTCCATTGCGGGCGAATGTCCTGCTGTGGCGGCGTATTACGGCGCCTGGCGCCGTAATAGGCGACTTGCCGGAGGAGGATGCCGGAGGAGGGACTCGAACCCCCGACACGCGGATTATGATTCTGATTGAGGGGTTGCGGATGTTTTCGGCTGCTCGGCGTTTAGCCCGCTAATCGCTTGTTTCTGTTCCGACTACCTGGAGGCGGTTTGCGGCCGTTTCCGGGTAGTCGGTGGCCCCACGGTGGCCCCAACTCCTAGCGTGAATCGTCCTCGGCTGTCTGATTGGGATCTTTCGACTCGTCGTGCTCTTCTCTTTGCTCGGACAGGATCTGTCCGAGTGGCGTGCTGTCGAAGCCGTAGTTGCCGCGGATGTGCGCAAGTTGGACTACGGCGCGCTCAAGCCTGTTGATTCGCTCTTCGACGTTCATGTTGGCCCCTTTCCGGGCTTCGCAGAGTGGTCTGGCGAAACCCTCGCATAATCCCGTAGACGCACGGGATCATGCGTTCGTCGTCGGCGACCGACCGGTCTGAGACAGTCCACCGCGTAAGCAGGCTGGGGGGCCCTCATGTCGCCCGGCTCATGTAGTCACCAAGACCTAACGCCTCAAGCTTGACGCCGTGCTCGTCACGCAACCGCTGGCACATCACAGGCAGTGGACCGTCATCGGTGATGAAGAAGTCGCGACCCTCGGCCACATGCGTCTCTACGTGCATGGCGTCGCTGTCGCCGGGACATTTGCGGCTACTCGCCTTCAGACTCGCGATCACTTCATCCCACGCCTCGCGGAAACCATCGACGACGTGCCCTGGGAACAGGTTGTCGGCGGGGTACGTTACCCCTGACGGGTACGCGAGCTGGGGGGCCTCCTCAATCGCTTCAGTGCTCAAAAGGTGCTGAATCTTTCCCGCGAGCTTGCCCTCGGCGTCAAGCCGACGGCCTTGTGGAGCGATTGCCAGGTTTACATCGCCCGACCTCGCCTTTGCGAACAGAGCGACAGCGTGCTGATGACGCGGCCGGCTCTCGTAGAGAAAGTCGTACACAACAGTCTGATCGATGGTCAACCGGTCGTGCTTCGGGCTGGTCATGTGCGCAGTTATCCGGTGCGGTTCCTCCGTCGGAAGTGTTTCACCTTCCGGGCTGATAATGAATGGGTGGGTCTGAGTTGGTCGCTCCCGGCCCCGTCCTTGCGCCCTCGGGCCGGTTCTCGGAAAGTATGCGCTCTGCATACTTGACTGACGCGTGACGGCCCACGTTCACCCCGGTCCATCCCGGCAGCCATCCGGACGCGGACTAGGATGGTTGTGCCAGTCGATCTCCGTCTGCACCTGCTTCTCCCGCCCGGCTCCCTAGCGCGATCTAGGGGTCGGGCGGTTCTGGTTGTGATTCCGTCCGGCTTGTTCGCGAAGATTCGGGCTTGCGGGTTTTCCCGCCCAGAATTAGGTGTAGGACCTGAAAGGAGAAGGCTGATGTTGGAGGTCGCAACGGAGGTTCGCGTGACGTGAGCCCTGGACCTGATCGCTGGGCTCCCCAACGCGTTGAGCCCAGGCGAAAGAGGAGGCGCTCTCCGAGCGACCTCCATAGTCGTGCGGAGCGCCTCGCCGAGCGTACCGAGGAGGCTCGCAAGGAGCGGCGGGCGTCATGGGGCAACGGTGGCCAGAACGAGTCCGCCACCATCCGGCAGGAGAAAGCGTTGGCCAAGTCGGGCCAGGACAAGAGGGCCTTGCGCCGCGACATCTACAAGATCGCCCCCGACCTTGAGGGCCGTCCGGTGTTCCGCCGCAGCCGTCCGGTGGGTGCCTGATGTCCAGCTATGACGACCTGCGGGACGACGCTGCGGCCGAGGGGGCCTGGTGGGATGAAGCCAGGGATGCCCTCGCCGATCACGTTGCGGAGCGATATCCGAACCTGGACCCCGAGCAGTATCGCCGGCTGTTCGATGCCGGCTCCGATTTTCTTGCCTCGGGCGACGAGATCCTGGAGGTCTCCTCGGACGACGGAGAGAGCGGCTATCTGGCGCTGACTGTACGTGGACGCTGGGCCCTCGATCACGAGTTGACCAAGGCGTCACGGTCGGCATCGGGCGATCACCACGAGGCGCGGCGTTACACGCCGCAGCTCTCACATCACGTTCCGAGACACCGTGGCCCGCACTCACGTCGCCGCCGGCAGCCTCGGCGCCGCACGGCCTCGCGTGAGAAGGTCGACAAGAGCGACCGTGATCTCCAGGGCGAATACTTGGCCCAGGTAAGCCCGAACGCTCACGCGACTTGGCAGGCGTACCGCCGACAGCGCGGGTTTGACTCCTAACAGCTTGCGCTCGTCCCCTGATCCTCCTTGGGCGAGCGCACGGGCCGGCGAGCCTCCTCAGCGGTCGATGCTCGCGGGACCACGGGCCGGCGTTCCCGGCGCTACTCCCCGGCACGTAAGGCTGGGCTGGGGAGCGGGGCGCCGGCCCACGACTTTTCCCTCGAACGAGTAATCAGGTGAGCCTATGCGTCAGCGCCCGTCGCCAGGACGCGTCCGACCTCAACCTCGAAGTCATCGAGCGAGATCGTGTCGGTCACATAGGCGTTCCGCAGGGAGGCCAAGCTGCGCCGCTGTTGCAAGACCTGCGGTGCGGTCCGCTGAGGGGACGAAGGCTTGGGCGGATGCACGCTAAGGAAGTAGCGCAGCCCCCAGACCATCACCCACACGCCTATGAGGCAGAGGAGGAGGTCCATGCGCAAAGTCTAGGCCGACGGGCAGCGTGCAGGGTGACGGCGCCAAAGCTGTCGCGATTAGCCCGTTGCATGACGTTTGATGTCGGTGCGGGAGGCTGCCGGTTTCGTGGCCATCGTGCGGGGGCTAGCGGGGCGGGCTGCTGGGGCGTAGACTGCTCGTGGCCCGGTACCGTCGGAGAGAGGGTGGATGAGCATGGACGCAGCTCGGGGTGGTTTGGTGCGAAGGGTCGTGTTGGTTGTGGTTGTTGCGGGTGGTGTGCTGTTGGGTGTGTGCTCGTCGGCGTGGGCGTCGGTGATGTTGGATCAGAGCCAGACCGACACGTCGGGCGGTGGGTGGAGCGTTGCCGGGCCGGACAACACCAGCGCCCGCCCGGAGAGCGTTGCGCAGACGTTCACGGCTGGGCTGTCCGGGCCGCTTGATCGCGTCGATCTCTACCTCGACAACGCGTCCTCCACCGCTCCGTTGACGGTGGAGATCAGGAACACCTCGGGCGGCGCGCCGGGCTCGAGCGTGTTGGCCAGTGCCAGCGTGCCCGCGGCGAGCGTTTCGTCGTTGGGTGGCTGGGTAACGGTCGAGTTCGCCTCGCCCGCGGCGGTGACGAGCGGGACTCAGTACGCGATCGTCGCCTACACCGCCGACACGGGGACGGACACTAACTACGACTGGAACGTCAGCGGATCGAACCCTTACGCCGGCGGGAATATGTGGACTAGCTTGGCCTCGCCGCCCGCGACCTGGGGGGACGGGGGGATTTCGTCGGATGACGTGGCGTTCAAGACGTACGTCGCGAACGTCACGACGTCGAGGGTCACGAGTCCGGCGGATGGGACGCTGGTGTTTGACAACGAGGTGAGCAGTCCGGGTCAGATGTTGACGGTGGCCGGGACCTCGGATGGGAGTACGGGCGATTCCGTCGAAATCTACTGTGACCGCACCAATTCCGGAGGGGGGGTTGGTCTCGGGGCGCTTGCTGTTCAGGCGGATGGGAGCTTCTCGGGAACGTTCCGGGACTCGAATCTGGCTTTCTTTACCCCTTGCGTTGTGGTGGCTGAGCCCCAGGGCACGGCGCCGGTCCCTCCGGGGACCCCCTACACCGGGCCGACGATAGCCGTGAGTAGCTTCAACGCGGGCAAGATCCCCAGCGGGACAAATGCCGGCAAGACCTTCGACTTCGGCCTCGACGTCAAGACCCTGACCGCCGCGTCGGGCATCGGCTCGGTCGATTCCTGCGGTCTGTTCAGCGCGCTTGTCGGGCCGGGGGCGCCAAACCCCAACTTGGCCGACGGGTTCGGCTGTGGGGGCACCTTCTATAACTCCAGCGTCGATCTCTCGCCGGGCGTCGCGGGCGTCGACCTCACGCGAGCGGATCTGCAGGTGGATGGGCAGAACGCCTACGGGTCCTCATCGGCGCATCGGCTGTTCTCGGGGTCCGATGCGCTGCCGGGGTTCCCGGCGGCGGTGGTGAGCCTGGATCAGTTTGATACCGCGTCGGGGGATGCGCAGGTGACCGATACCGAGCCGCTGGTCCGCTGTTCACCCAACGACGTGTATGACCCGACGTCGGCGGATTGCACGGCGTTTGTCTCGAGCGGGGTGTCGATCACCCGGGTGACCCGGTGGACGCATGAGGCGCGGGTGGACACGGTAACCGACACCTATCGCAGCACCGATTCCAAGCAGCACAGCCTGGATTTGCGCTACGAGACCGACATCAACACGCCGGCGAGCTGGAAGCTGCCCGGACAGAGCACCTTCACCGCGCACAACACGGGGGATAGCGCGGGGGCGCCGGCGAGTGCCCCGGGGACGATCTACGTCGGTCATGACCCGGCGCAGCCGCCCACCCTGACCAACCCGGTGGGGGCGATGACGTTCGACACGCCGTACGCCTCGATCCGCTTCGACAACACCCTGTGGAGCAGCGGCAGCGCCCCGGAAGACTCGGCGCTGATCGAGTATCGGCGCAGCGTCCCGGCCGGCGGGTCAACCACGATCACCTGGAGCTACGCGACCGGCCAGACGCTGGCCGAGGTTCACCGCGATGCCGTCGTGGCCGAGGACGCGATGTCGCCCCCGGCGATCAGCATCACCAGCCCAGCCCCGGGCGGCACGACGGTCAAGACGCCGGTCAGCGTGAGGGGCACGGCGAGCGCCGGCTCGGGCATCGCCTCCGTGACCGTCAACGGAGTCAGGGCGGCGGTATCCGGCGGCGGCTGGACCGCGCACGTGCCCCTGGCGCCCGGGAAGGACACGCTCACGGCGACCGTCACCTCTGTTGGGGGCGCCACCAAGACCACCTCGGAGGTCGTGACCCTGGCCGTCGCGAAGGTCAACACCTCAGGCCGAGCGTCCGACAAGCATCACGGCTCGACGGTGCTGGTGACCCCGGGCGTCACTCTGTCCTGCCCGGCCGGCGGACACGCATGCACGGCGGCTGAGAGCGCGACGACGCTCGCGCCCGTGTCAGCCGCCAGCGCCAAGACGAAGCGGTTCGTGATCGGCAAAGCCAACTTCACCGTCCCCGCCGGACACAAGAAGCAGCTCAGGTTCGGGCTGAACCACACCGGCCTGACGCTGCTGCGCAACCTCGGGCACCTCAAAGCCACGATCGCCGTGATAAGCCGCGTCGATCACGGCACCCCGACCACCACAACCAAAACGATCACCATCAAACCACCGCGCAAGCACTAGCCACACCAGTCGCCACAGGCGAGCCGACACGAGGGTCGGTTTTCCAGAAAAGGGGCACTTCTTGCTCCCGCTTGCTAGACCGCCCGTGTGATCGAAACGCAGCAGTCTCTCTGGTGACGGCGCGCGCCGCTTGACCGGGTCGCGCCCGGGTATGACGTATGGGCCGGCACGGACTCGGCCTCGCATACGACGTCAGAGCTTCTGCTGCCGCGCTCGTGCCGTTGATCGAACGTGGCTAGGCGCCCATAGAGGCGCTCTCCGCGGTGCTCGGCCGATGACCCTCGCGACGCCACATGGAAAACTTTTCCATATCCGGTCGGCAATTGGCTAGCGTGCGTTTCCGAGAGGTGAGGCCGACCTCGATCAGACCAGGGGGTTCGCCGATGGCCAGCGCGGCCAAACAGAAAAAAGCCAGGGTCCAACGCGCAGGGGTGCCTCGGGTTCGTCGTGCTCGTCGTGATCATTGCCGGCGTGATCGCCGTCGTCAACGGCTCCGGTAAAAAGAAGACGCCAAGGCAGCAGGCCCGCGCTTACATCAAGAAGTTTCACCACGACACCAACGCGGTGCAAGTGTCGGTCCAGTCAGTGCAGGTTGGGATAGCCCTTGTCACCAAAAAGGCCGCGACTCAGGGCAATGTCGACCAGTTCGCTCAGCTTGCGCAACAGGCACACGACGACATCGATGCCGTCCGCCAGGATTTCGCCACCAGCGACGACAGTGGAAAGCTAGGGGATGCAGAGACAGAGGTATTCGGAGGGGCCAACGATCTAAAGAACGCGATGGGTGCTGTCGTCGCCTACGAGGGCGATCCCAACCCTGCCACGCTTGCGCACTTCTCCAGCCAGTACCACAGCGCCGTCGCGGAATGGGACGACGGGATCCGGACCATCTGGCATATCGCTGGCGAACGACACGCGCCGACCGTGTAACAAAACCGTGCCGGCAAAGGTCACCTGCTTGTCGGACGCAGCCCAATGGCGCCGTGCGTCGGGTGGGGGACTCCGGTCTTGACGATCGCATCGTCGCCTGGACCGAGCAGGGCTGGCCACAGCAAAAGATCGGCGACGAGATTGGCTGCGACCAGCGGACGGTCGGTAGGCGACAGGCGGACCGCGGTGTCCGGCCGGTTAGCCCTCGCGGACGCCCACGCGGGGAATTAGGCACCCTGCCTAATTCCGACAACGGCTTCGATGCTGACGCTGAGGTTGTGGACGCCGAGGTCGTAGGCCACGGTTCGGTCACGACGGGTGGGGGTGACAACCGGGTTGTCATCGGGGTAATTGGCCAAGCGCCCCGTAGAGGCGCTCTCCGCGGCGCTAGGCCAATGACCCTTGCACGTTGCACGGATGCCCGCAGACGGGCGCACACGGCCCCGTAGAGGGTCTCTGCCAGTGAATGGATCAACCACGACGGTCGCCCGGTTCCGGTCCTGCGACTTAGAAGCAGCTTCTAAGTCCCCAAGTAACAACCCGGTTGTTACTTGGAATTATGCGTCTCGCATAATTGTCACCGTGCAGCGCTGAGCGGTGTCGCTCACGTCTGCACGGTCTGACGCAGACTCGTCAAGTAGTGGTGTTGACGCCGGCCGTTCGCGGGAGTAGGGTCGCGCGCGTCAATGTAAAGCGCCCCCGCGACCGTTAGAGCGGCCCGGGGGCATGGCACCAAGGAAACGGGTCCTTGATGCATGGGCAACCTACCGCGCGCGATCGTCGTCTCCAAGTGTTGGTGCGACGATCGTCGCGCGGCGTCCGGGGGCTTCGCTCCTTGCTGTCGCAACCGAAAGGGGCAGCACCATGGTCGACAAGGACGACACGCTAGAGGACGAGTTCCGCGAACGAATCCAACACGCCGAGGACGCAATCTTGGAGCTGCTTGAGATGTCGACGCCCGAATCGTGGATCGATCTTCGCGGCGGACTGGCGGAGATAAAGCGCAACCGCGCGCTGGGTGACCTGGCGCGCCGACACGATGACCAGAAGCGGAAGCGTGAGGAGGCAGCCCGCGCGCGTGAGGAAGAGAAGGCCGCCGGAGACGGATGGCGGAAGGCGCGGGACGAGGACCTGGCGGAACTCCACCGACGCGAAGCTCATTGGCGTGCCTCGCCGATTGAACGTCGCGAAGCGATTCTGCTCGAAGCGCTCGGCGACGAGGGTCGGACGAGGAGGGAGATCGCCGACAAGATGAACGAGCTGGTAGGCGGCAACGTCGGCATCCATCCGGTTCTTAGGCCAAGCAGCCTTCAGACGCTGCTTCCCCGGATGCTCGACAGTGGTCAGCTTGTCCGTGAGAAAGAGGTCTTTCAGAACAAGCCTCGCTGGCGCTATTTCCGTGCACGCGGACTAGACGGTCCGATCGCGGATCTCGACCGGGCGTATCGCGATGACCGCGAGGTGGCCTGATGGGCGGCGTGATGAACGGGGGCGGCCTTCGGGTTGCCCCTGTTCACTTTCTGCACCACGATGCGACATCTCGTCCGGATATTGCCGATCGTGTTCCTACGCTGGGTTCATACGAGAAGGAAGGTGATGCCTGATGGCGGACGACCGCAAGCTTGAGAAGGTGAGAAACAACCCGGGCGTCTATCGGCGGCACGCGAACGGCTGCCGCAGCAACGGACGCTGCAAGTGCCCCTATGTGGTCCGGTGGAAAGCCGGCGGTGCTTCTCACAAGCAGATGTTCCCGACCCTGGACCTCGCGCGTGAGTTCAAGGGCAAGATGGGCTCGGGTAAGGGGACACGCCGTCCCCTGTCCTCGCAGACGGTGCGCGATTACTTCCCGACGTGGCTGTCCACCTACCGGGGTCGGACTAGCCGCGGGCTTGAGGAGTCGAGCCGACGCGAGTACGAAACCTCGTTCCGTTTGCACATCGAACCGCTGCCGATCTCGCGCCTGCGGATGCGGGACCTCGGTGCTCCCGATGTGCGCGACTGGGTCACTGATCTGGAGCGGCGTGGCTGCTCACCCACGACGATACGCAAGGCCAAGGCCGCGCTCGCGGTCATGCTGGCGTGCGCGGTCGAGGATGGGGACCTGTCGTCCAATCCGGCGGCGGGAGTCCGGTACGTGCCCTCAGACGCCGCCAAGCGCCGGCATCCGAAGCGCCAGCGGCGCAAGCTCACGGCGGCAGACGTGACAGCGATCCTTCAGGCGATGCCCGAGCAGTGGCGGATGTTCTTCTTGCTCCTTACACAGACCGGTGTGCGGATCGGCGAGCTGCTCGGACTGACGTGGCAGCACGTGCACCTGGGCGACGATCCGCACATCCTGGTGGCCGAGCAGTTCTACAAGGGGGAGCGCAAGCGGCTGAAGACTGACGCCAGCATGGCGAGGGTTCCGCTGTCCCCGGCCGTGGCCGTCTGGCTGGCGGAGCTGCGTCCTGCGGACATCTCACCGGACCGGCCAGTGTTCGCGTCGGTGACCGGGACGCCGCTGATGTACTCGAACATGTACACGCGGGTGCTACGTCCGGCTCTGCGAGACGCGGGGATCGCTCAGAAGGTCGGCGAAGACGAGCGGGGCGATCCGATCTGGGATTACCAGGGGGTCGCGTTCCATGCCTTCCGCAAGGCGTGCGGATCGCTGCTGCTCGCCCAGGGCAAGAACCTTAAGCAGGTGCAGGGCTGGCTCCGTCATTCGCAGCTGACCACGACGCTCAACGTGTACATCCACGATGTAGACGACGGGCTTGGTGGAGCGGACGCTTGGGACACCATGCTGAGCCTCGACTCCGGGGCCGGTGGCCCCAAGGGTGGCCCCAAGGCCCCATCGGACGCCACTCCGGAAACGAAAAACCCCGCCGTAGCGGGGAGTTCTTAGATGCCGGAGGAGGGACTCGAACCCCCGACACGCGGATTATGATTCCGCTGCTCTAACCGACTGAGCTACTCCGGCGACTGGGCCAGTCTAGTTCGATTCAGAATTTGGATGGTGTCGAGCGGCCGGAGTATCGAGGCCATGGCGCTGCCGCGAATCGGCACCCGTTGACAACCCTAGCCCCGCCGGGCTATCTTGACGCGAGGGGCTAAACGTGGGCAATGTCTACCTAATCGCGCGAGTGGGGCTGGCGGCGGTGTTCGCGGTGGCGGCGGTGGGCAAGCTGTCCTCGGTCGAACGCACGCGCGAGTCGCTGGCCGGCTTTGGCGTTCCGCAGGCGCAGCTCGTGCCTGCGTCGATCGCGCTGATCCTGGGCGAGATCGCGATCGCCGTCCTGCTCATACCGCCGGCGACGGCGGTCGCAGCGGCAATCGCGGCCGCGGCGTTGATGCTGGTGTTCTCGGTGGCGATCGTGAGGGCGATGGGTCGCGGCGAGCGCCCCGATTGCAACTGCTTTGGCCAGGTGCACTCGCGCCCGGTGGGATGGGGCGCGGTTGGCCGCAACGTGGTGATCGGTGCCGTGGCGGTGGCGGTCGCCGCCGCCGGGCCGGGCACGAGCATCGGCCAGGCGCTGAGCGGAGTCGATCCGCTCGCCGCCGTCGCGGTCGGCGTACTGGTCGTCGTCCTGATCGGCCTGACCTGGTTCAGCCTCGAGCTGTTTCGCCAGAACGGCCGGCTGCTTCAGCGGATCGAGGCGCTCGAGGAGGCGGGCGGCAAATCTCAGCTTCCGGTCCAGCGGTCTCCGTTGCCCGTCGGCTCGACCGCGCCAGGGTTCGCGCTGCCCGACCTCGATGGCATCCGTCACTCGCTGGACGAGCTGCTCGCGCCGGGGACCCCGCTGGCGCTCGCGTTCCTCGACCCCGACTGCGGCGTGTGCTGGTCGCTGCTGCCGCGGCTGGCCCGGCTACGCGTCGAGCAGGCCGGCCGGCTGGAGCTCGCCGTGATCAGCCGGGGCGACCCTGCGTTCACACGCGCGCGCGTGACCGGTCACGAACTGGGCCCCGTGCTGATGCAGGGCAACCGGGAGGTGGCCGAGGCGTACCAAGTGAAGGGGGCCCCAAGCCTGGTGCTGATCACGGCCGATGGACGCGTGGGCAGTGAGGTGGCGCTGGGCGAGCTATCGATCGAGCGACTGATCGGCGCGCGGGATCGGCCTGCGGCGCCGACCGCGACCGGGTGGGCGGGCTGATGGCCAAGAAGCCGACGGAGGCACAGATCCGCGCCGTTCACCACGCGTTGTACAAGCGTCACCGGCTGCACGCGCTGAGACGACACCTGGTGCATATCAGGAGCACGATGAACCTGGACCCCGAGATCCCCCTATCGCCGAAAGACCTCCGAAACCCGCCGGGAAGCGGCCCGAACTGGTACCTCCGCTCTGACGGCTCCGTCGACACGCCCGTGCTCGACGCCGCCGACACGTGCGACAAGATCGCCGAGGCGATCCTCGAGATCCGCCACGACGTCGGCCAGGTCGATTTTCCAGAAAAGGACAAGCAACACCTGATGACCGCGCTGAAGGAAGAGGCCGCGTCCTGGACCGCGCGCGGCCACGCGTGGCGCAATCCGGACGCCAATGGCGTGGAGAAGCAGGTCAACACGATCGCCAAGCACATCGAGGCCGGCGTGCTGGCCGCCCATCATGTGCAGCGCTATCTGGTGCCGGCCAAGGATCTTGGTGTCTGATGTCCGCGACCTCTGAACGACACTGGCTCGATCGTCTCGCCGTTCGCCTCACTCGCCGCCAGTCGCTCAAGGCGGTGGTCGGCGGCGCGCTCGCGCTGCCGTTGCTCAAGGCGGCCGCACCGGCGCGAGCCGCCAGCGGCGATGACTGTTACAAGGGCTGCAACTGGACCACCCACCAGGAATACGACGCCGATGGTGGTCGTTGCGGGGTCATCGCCAACGGGAAGTTCGACGCGCAGATCGTGTTGCTGCCGTTCACGCTCGGCTTCAGCTTCTTTCCCGGCAGCCCGGGCGATCCGTTCGCTTATTTCATCAGGTGCGTCGATAACGCGGCATTGAAGATGAAGCAGCATCAGGCGCAGTGCCGAGACCCCGGCTGCCCAGGCTTCCAACCCCGGGGCAAGTACGGACCCTGCGACGGATGTGCCGCCGACTGCTGCCCGTGGGACGCCGTCGACCAGGGCTACTACTGCTGCACGATCGTCGAGGGCCAGCCACCGTGCTGGTGCACGATGCAGGGCAGCTGACCCCGTACCGCGCGCGATCCCCATCCCGATCAACCCGCGCTGGGCATATGATCGGGCGGCATGCCTGATCTCGCCCCAGCGGTCAACACCGTCGTGCATCAGTGCCTCGCCGTCCAGTCCGGCGAGGACGTGCTGGTGATCGTCGACGAGGCAACGCGCGAGATCGGCGAGGTGCTGCGCCGTGAAGCGTCGCGCGCCGGCGCCGACGCCGTGCTCGCGGTGATGGACGAGCGTGCCACCGACGGAACCGAGCCGCCGCGGCCGCTGGCGGCCGCGCTGAGGGCCTGCGACGTGTTCATCGCGCCGACCTCGCGATCGCTCAGCCACACGGCGGCGCGCAAGCGCGCGAACGAGGCCGGTGCGCGCGGAGCCACGATGCCCGGGGTTACGGCGGACATGCTCGCGCGTGTAATGGCCGTCGACTTCGACGCGATGCGTGCCCGCTCGCGAGCGATGGCCGCGCTGCTGGATCGCGCCAACACGGCTCACATCAGCTGCCCGCGCGGATCGGACCTGACGCTCGACCTCACCGGCCGCCAGGGCATCTCCGACGACGGCGACCTGAGCGCAAAGGGGATGGCAGGGAATCTGCCCTGTGGCGAGGGGTTCATCGCCCCGTTGAGCGGCAACGGTACGGTGGTGGCTGAAGGCCTCGCCCCCCTCGGACTGAGTCCCGAGCCGGTCAGGTTGACGGTAACTGACGGCCGACTCCGCGACGCCCAGGGCGGGCTGGGCCCCGAGTTTCTGCGCCTGCTCACGAAGCACGGAGAGGCGGGCACCAACCTGGCCGAGCTCGGCGTTGGCACCAACGATCGGGCCACGCTGACCGGCAATGTGCTCGAGGACGAGAAGATCCTCGGCACCATCCACGTCGCGTTCGGGGCCAGTGCCGGGATCGGCGGGACCGTGTCCGTGCCGATTCATCTCGACGTGGTGGTCATCGAGGCCAGCCTCGAGGTCGACGGGCAGCCGGTACTGGATCGCGGTCGCTGGGTCCTCACGGCTTGACCGCCCTGCTGGCGATCCCCAACGTCTCGGAGGGCCGGGACCCGGAGGCGATCGCGGCGCTCGCCGATGGATTCGACTCACGCCTGCTGGACGTTCATTCCGACCCCGATCACAACCGCAGTGTGTTCACGATCGCCGGCACGCCCGGAGACCTGGCCGGGCACGTCGTGAACGGGGCGCGCGAGGCGATGGGCCGGATCGACATCTCGGGCCACACCGGCGAGCACCCGCACGTCGGGGCCATCGACGTCGCCCCGATCGTCTTCCTCGACGACGCCGACCGGGGAGCCGCCTGCGCCGAGGCGCTCGTCCTGGGCGACAGGCTCGGTGACGAGCTCGGCCTCCCGGTGTTTCTCTACGGCATCCTCGCCGGCGGGCGAACGCGTGCGGAGCTGCGCCGTGGGGGGCCGCCGGCGTTGAAAGCCCGGATCGAGGCCGGCGAGCTCCAGCCGGACTTCGGCCCGAAGGAGTTTCACCCCACCGCCGGCGCCGTTCTCGTGGCGGCCCGGCCGCCGCTGGTGGCCTTCAACGTCGAGCTCGCGCCGCCCGCCACCGAGGCCGATGCCAAGCGGATCGCCGCGGACATCCGCGAAGGGGGAGCGCACGGGCTCCCCGGCGTGCGGGCGATCGGGCTGCACCTCGCCCACCGAAACTGCGCGCAGGTCTCCACCAACGTCGAGGACCATCGCCGCGTGCCGCTGGCCCGCCTGATCGGAGCCGTCGGCACACAGGCCAACATCGCCGAGGCGGAGCTGGTCGGCCTCGCTCCGCGAGCCGCCTTTGACGGCTTTCCGCAGGACGTGATGATCAGATACCGGCGGACTGTCGAAGAAGCCCTCGCGGCAACTGCGCCAGCCGACTAAGCTCCATTCTTAACCATGGCTCAAACCAAGCGTAAGCGTCGGACCAAGCATCGCGGGACAGCGGCGGGCACGGTCACGACGCGCGGGCGCACCGGCCGCCCGCCGACCGCCGACGAGCGCAAGAAGCAATCGAAGATGGACGCGCGTGAGCGGCGGCTCAACTCGCCACCGACGTGGAAGTCATCCTTCACCCGGGCGGCGTTCGCCGCCGGGATCATGTTCATCTTTCTGGCCCTGACGACCAAGGGCAACAACCGGGTCTTTGTCGCCCTGTCGTTTGCGATCGTCGCGATGGCGCTGTACGTGCCGGCCGGCTACTACATGGAGCGCTTTCTCTACAACCGACGGATGCGCCGCAAGATCCCGCCGAAATGATCGACGCGCGTATGTTCACAGTCGGGCCGGTGCAGGAGAACTCCTTCATCGTGCGCGAGAAGGGCTCCGACCGCGCGCTGCTAATCGATCCGGGTGACGAGGCCGAGCGCCTGATCGAGGCCATCGGTGCCCTCGGCGTGAACGTCGAGGCGATCCTCATCACTCACACCCACTTCGACCACATCGGGGCCGTGGCCCCGCTCGCCCAGGCTACGGGCGCGCCGGTGTACTGCCCCGAGCTTGAGACGCAGGTCCTCTCCAACATCATGGACTACGTTCCCTGGCCCGGGTTTGGCCCGTTCGAGAGCTACGACGCCGAGCACACCGTCAAGGGGGGCGAGACGCTCGAGCTGGCGGGTTTGACGATCGACGTCATCTTCACCCCCGGCCACAGCCCGGGACACGTCAGCTACGCGATGCGAGAGCAGGGTGCGGTCTTTTCGGGCGACGTCCTGTTCCAGGGCTCGGTCGGCCGCGTCGATCTGCCTGGAGGGGACTGGCCAACGTTGCTGGGCTCGATTGAGACGCTGCTCGGCTCGCTGCCACCTGAGACCACGGTGTACCCGGGGCACATGGGGCTGACCACGCTCGAGCGCGAGCGTGCGACGAACCCGTTCCTGCGCGAGCTGGCAGCCGAGCACCGGTGATCCAAGCCCCCAAGGGCACGTTCGACGTCCTCCCGGACGAGGCTGCACGCCGCGAGGTGGTCGAGGCGCAGGCGCGTCGAATCCTGGGCGCGGCCGGCTATGCGCGAATCGAGACGCCGACGTTCGAATCGACCGAGCTGTTCGCGCGCGGAGTGGGGGAGGCGACCGACATCGTGCAGAAGGAGATGTACACGTTCGACGATGGCGGTGGGCGGTCACTGACGCTGCGGCCCGAGGGGACGGCCCCGGTGTGTCGGGCCTACATCGAGCATGGGATGCACAAGCTTCCCCAGCCGGTCAAGTTCTGGTACCTGTCGAGCTTCTATCGGGCCGAATCGCCCCAGCGCGGTCGCTACCGCGAGTTCTGGCAGGTCGGCGCCGAGGCGATCGGCGCCGAGAGCTCCGAGACCGACGCTGAGCTGATTGTGCTGCTGGCCGATCTGCTGCGGAGCATCGGAGTCAGGGACACCCGGCTCATGCTCTCGAGCCTGGGGTCGCCGGAGACCCGGGTCGCGTACCGGGAGGAGCTGGCCGCCTACCTGCGGGCTCACGAGGAGGAGCTGGCCCCGGAGGTTCGCGATCGCATCGACCTCAACCCGATGCGGGCCTTCGACGCCACCGATCCACGCACGCGCGCGACGATGCGCGATGCCCCGAAGCTGCTCGAGCGATTGGCGCCCGACGATACCGAGCACTTCGCCGCCGTGCGGAACCTGCTCGACGAGGCCGGGGTCAGATACGAGCTCGACGCGACGCTGGTGCGGGGCCTCGATTACTACACGCGCACTCTGTTCGAGTTCGCCAGCGACGCGCTGGGTGCACAGTCGGGAGTGGGAGGGGGCGGGCGCTACGACCGGCTGATGGAACAGCTCGGTGGCCCGCCGACGCCCGCGTCAGGGTGGGCAGCGGGGGTCGAACGGATGCTGCTGGCCGCGGGGGACCTGCCGACTCCCCCCAACATCGTCGACCTGTTCGTGGCGATTGCCGATCACGAGGGATCGGCCACGGCCTTCGAGCTCGCCCTTGGCGCGCGCCAGGCCGGGCTGCAGGCACAGATGGAGCTGACCAGCCGATCGCTGAGGGGTCAGCTCAAGCACGCGGACCGGCTCGGCGCTCGCTACGTGGCGATCATCGGCGACGAGGGCGTGTCGCTGCGGGACATGGAGTCCGGTGAGCAGCGCGAGACCGAGCTGGCAAACGTGATTCCCACGATCCTGCGAGGAAGCCGACTGTCATGAAGCAAGCGCCGAGACCCAACTCCTTCCGCGACGCGTGGTGCGGCCAGCTCACTGCCGATCGAGCGGGCACGCAGGCGCGGGTCGCCGGCTGGGTACACCGGCGCCGTGACCACGGCGGCTTGATCTTCATCGACCTCCGCGACCGGTCGGGCATCGTCCAGCTCGTCTTCCACCCCGAGTCGGCCGCTGAGGCCCACCAGCTGGCGCACCGGTTTCGCTCTGAGGACGTAATCGCGGTCACCGGCGAGGTCGCCCGCCGGGCCCCCGAGAACGTGAACCCCAACCTTGCCACGGGTGAGATCGAGCTGGCCGTGGAGTCGGCGTCGCTGCTGGCCGACGCGGACACGCCGCCGTTCCCGCTCGACGAGGAGATCGCCGTCGACGAGAACATCCGCCTCCGCCACCGCGCGCTCGATCTCCGGCGGGCGGCTGTACTCGCGAACATGGCGCTGCGTCATCGGGTGATCGCCACGATGCGCGAGGTCCTGAACGCCCGCGATTTCCTCGAGATCGAAACCCCGTACATGACGCGCTCGACGCCGGAGGGTGCGCGCGACTACCTCGTCCCGGCTCGGATCCAGCCGGGGTCGTTTTACGCCCTGCCTCAATCGCCGCAGCTGTTCAAGCAGCTGCTGATGATCGGGGGGATCGAGCGGTACTACCAGATCGCTCGCTGCTTCCGCGACGAGGACACCCGATCCGACCGCCAACCCGAGTTCACGCAACTCGACCTGGAGATGTCGTTCGTGGAGGAGGACGACGTGATCGAGTGCATGGAGGCGGTGATGGGGGCCGTGTTCGAGCGCGAGCATCTCGCCGTCGCATCGCCGCCCTGGCCGCGCATGACCTTCGCGGAGGCGGTCTCCCGCTACGGGATCGACCGGCCCGACACGCGCTTTGGCCTCGAGCTCAAGGACCTCTCGGACGCCGTGGCGGAGTCGGGCTTTCAGGTGTTCAAGGGCGCCGTCGAGGCGGGGGGCGTGGTCCGGGGCATCAACGCGGGCGTGCGCGAGCTTCCCCGCTCCGAGCTCGACGCGCTGACCGAGCTGGCCAGGCAACACGGAGCCAAGGGGCTGGTCTGGGCCGTCGTACAGGACGGCGGCTGGCGCTCGCCGATCGCCAAGTTCCTCTCCGCGTCGGAGCTCGATGAGGTCAACCGCAGGCTCGACGCCCACTCGGGCGACCTGCTCCTGATCGTCGCCGACGAGGTCACGACGGTCGGCCAGGCACTCAGCGCGCTGCGCATGGAGCTCGCGCGGCGCTTCGACCTGATTCCGGATGGGCGCCACGACGTGCTGTGGGTGGTGGAGTTTCCGGCCTTCTTCTGGGACGCCGAGACGCAGCGCTGGGATTCCGCCCACCACCCGTTCACGGCCCCCACCGGGGATCTCGACGACCCGGGCCGGCTGCTTTCGCGTTCCTACGATCTCGTGCTCGACGGCGCCGAGATCGGCGGGGGCTCGATCCGTATCCACCAGCAGGAGGTCCAGCAGCACGTGTTCGACCTGCTCGGTATCAGCCCCGAGGAGGCGCAGGCCCGGTTCGGCTTCTTGCTTGATGCGCTGCGCTATGGCGCGCCGCCGCACGGCGGGATCGCCATGGGACTCGACCGAATCGTTCAGGCTCTGGCGGGGGCCGACAACATTCGAGAGGTGATCGCCTTCCCCAAGGCCGCCAGCGGAGCTGATCCCCTCACCGGGGCCCCGGCGGCCGTCGATCCGGCCCAGCTGCGAGAGCTCGGTTTGCGGCTCGCCTAACGCCTTCGGCCGCGTCAGACCCGTCCGCGCGGTAGGCCAAAGCTCATGCTCGGCCCCGCGGCTGCCGAAGTTGGCAGTGATGGACAACGTCTCGCGGCCGCTGATAGCCCTGCTGGTTGCCACAGTCGCGTTCTTCGCGCTGTGGATCGTCGCGCTCAAGCCGAGCTCGTCGACGAGCAGCTCCAATCCGGGCGCCTACCAGTCGGCGATCAAAGCTGCACATGGCGCAGTCTCGGCTTCGGGCGGCGCCGCGCACCCCGGAACGACCCCAACCGCGCCGGTCAGCGCACCGGGAAGCACGCCGTCGGCAACCGCGACGTCCCACGCGGGGTCGGGCGCGAGCACACCCACGACCACCCCGAGCGCCGCCACACCCGGGACGGCGACCACGGCCGCT
This sequence comes from uncultured Solirubrobacterales bacterium, assembly GCA_963796885.1. Lineage (GTDB taxonomy): Bacteria > Actinomycetota > Thermoleophilia > Solirubrobacterales > Solirubrobacteraceae > Palsa-465. The sequence goes on along the minus strand of CAWCNP010000002.1, from coordinate 210,008 downwards.
GTCTCGGGGAAGGCGACCGGCGTCACGGTCGTCCGCACGCACGATTCACCCGCCACGCGGCACCGACTGAACGCCGTCACCGCCGCTCTCGAGCACCGGCGCGTCGTGGCGCTGCTGTTCTACAACCCCGCCGCCACCGACGATCGCGCGGTCAAGCGCGAGCTCGCCGCCGTGGCGACCCACCACCTGCGTGTCGTATCGCTCGCCGTCCCGATCAGCGAGCTGGCCCGCTACCCGGTGGTCACGACCCAGGTGCCGGTGAACCAGTCACCGACGCTGGTCCTGATCGACGCGCGCCGGCAGGCCTCGACGATCGTTGGCTTCGCTGACCGCTTCGAGATCGCTCAGCGGGTTCAGGACGCGCTGGCCGTCAAGTAGCGGGCCGCGTCTATCCTCGGCCCGGCATGGACACCGAGGCCTTCGAGCACCACCTGACTTCCCCGCAGGGACTTGGCCACCGCCCGGCCGACGCATGCACGATCACGGCCGACGGCGGATCGTGCTGTGATCGCATCCGCTTCTCGGTCGGCGTCAGCGGCGATACGGTGCTCGACGCGGGGTTCGACGCCGAGGGCTGCGGCTCGGCCATTGCGGCCGGCAGCGCGGCCGTCACGCTGGTCCGTGGGGCGCCCTTGCTCGAGGCGGCGCGGATCGGCCCTGGTGCGATCGCTGGTGAGCTGGGTGGTCTGAGCCCGGGCAAGCTCCACGCCGCCGAGTTGGCGGCCGATGCTCTTGCCCGCGCGCTCGGGGCCGCCGCTCGCCAGGCCGCCGTGCTCGAACCTCCGCCCGACGGCCGCGTGCTGGTGGCCATGAGTGGCGGCGTCGACAGCACGGTGGCGGCCCTGCGGTGCGCCGAGCAGCAGGAGACCGTGGCGGTGACACTCGAGCTGTGGTCTGACCCCGAGAACGACGGCGAGCGTAGCTGCTGCTCGGCCAGCGCCGTCGCCCAGGCACGTGCCCTCGCCCACCGAATGGACCTGCCGCATCTCACGATCGATCTCCGCGATGAGTTCCGCGCCGGTGTCGTGGCGCCGTTCATCGCCGGGTTCGCCGGCGGGGAGACGCCCAATCCCTGTGTCGGCTGCAACGGCCACGTCCGCCTCGACGCCATGCTTGAGCTCGCCGACCGCCTCGGATGCTCGACGCTGGCCACCGGTCACTACGCGCGCACGGCCGAGCCTGACGACGAAGCCGGGCCGCTGCTGAGAACCGCGGCCGACACTGGCAAGGATCAGACCTACATGCTGGCCGCGCTGGCGCCCCAGTCCCTGGCCCGGATGCGCTTCCCCCTCGGGGATCTCGACAAGCCCGAGGTGAGACGGATCGCGGCCGCCGCGGGATTGCCGGTGGCCGGTAAGGCCGACTCGCAGGACCTCTGCTTTCTGGCCGGGACCACTCGTGCTCGTTTTCTCGAGCGCCACGGAGGGGTGGGTTCGCGGGCCGGCAAGATCGTCGACCAGCGGGGCGCCGTGCTCGGGGACCACGGCGGCCAGCATCGATTCACCGTGGGGCAGCGACGCGGACTCGGCCTGGCCGGCGGCGAGCCGCTGTACGTGCTCGACAAGGAGGTGGGGTCGAATCGAGTGACCGTCGGGCCTCGGTCGGCGCTGGGCACCTCGCGCGTGGCGATCCGAGCCGCGCGCCTTCACCGGCCCGGCGAGCGCGTGAATCGAGTCAAGCTTCGCTACCGCTCGGCCCCCGTGCGGGCACGCGTGCTCGACGATCCTCCCGCTGGCCGACACCGAGACCTGCACATCGAGCTCGAGCACGACCTCGACGCAGCTGCACCCGGACAGCTGGCCTGTCTGATGGACGGCGAACTGGTCGTCGGATGGGGGACGATCACCCGCGAGTGAGCCTGGGATAGGCTTGCGCCCGATGAGATCCAGGGGAGTGTGGATCACGGCCGGGGTGGCGTTGTTGGCGGTGGGAGCGATCCAGGTCGGCGGCGCGCATGCCACTGGGAGAGTGAAGCGTGCGCGGGCAGGAAACGCACGCCCGCACGCGCGCGTCGCGCGCAGGCTCGGCCACCACCGGATCGTCGTGTGGGCCCGCGGTTCCTGGTGCTGGTTTCAGGACCCGCGGGCGGTGCACGTCACCACTCCACGCCACGAGACGTTCGTGGGCTGGATCGACTGGCGCGGGAGGATCACCGTCGGCGCCTACAAGCCGGGCCCCGGCGTGATCGAGTCTCACGTCGTCGGCCGCCAGGCCGTCGATGATCACGGAAGCCCGTCGATCCTCGTGGAACCCGATGGTCGCCTGACCGTGTTCTGGTCCGGCCACGATGGGCCGCGGATGAACTACCGGACCACGCGCCGGCCCGAGGACATCAGCTCGTGGACCGGCGTTCGCCACGTGCACTCTCGGATCCCGGGCGGCCGCGGGTTCACCTACCCGAATCCCGTCATGCTCCCGGCCGAGCACAACAAGCTGTACCTGTTCTTCCGGGGTGCCGACTGGAGCTCGGACTTCGCCACGCGCACGCGGTCAGGGCACTGGAGCCGCGTACGACGTCTGATCTCGGTGCCCGGACAACGTCCGTACCTCAAGGTGGCCGGCGACGGGCGCGGCACGATCGGGTTCGCCTTCACCGACGGCCACCCCCGGGATACGACCACGAGCATCTTCTACGCGGCCTACCGGCACGGGTCGCTGTGGACGGCGCGCGGTAGGCGCATCGGGCGCATGGGCGGTGGGCCGATCACGCCTGACCGCGCCGAGCGCGTGTACGACGGCCCCGCCGCGGGCGTGTCGGGCTGGGTTTGGGACGTGGCCTTCGACCATCACCACCGTCCGGTGATCGTCTACGCCACCTTTCCCTCGCCCGATCGGCACCTGTACTGGTACGCGCACTTCGAGGGAGGCCATTGGGTCTCGCACCTCCTCACGGTCGGCGGACCCACGATCAGCCCGACCACGATCGAGACCGAGTACTCCGGGGGGCTGGCGCTCGACCACACCAACCCGTCGACCTTGTACCTGTCCCGCCAGGTCCGCGGGTCCTTCGAGATCGAACGCTGGAGGACCGACGATGGGGGCGCTCGCTGGCACCACTCCACCGTGGTGAGAACACCCGGGCGGGACGATCTGCGGCCGGTCGTGCCACGGGGCAGCGATACCGGCGGGATCAAGCTGCTGTGGCTACAGGGCCACTACGGCAGCTACACGCACTACCGGACGTCGATCGCCTTCCTGCGCTGAGGAGGGGTCGGGCGGCGGCTACCGCACCCAGTAATCCGCGTTATGCACCAGGTCCAGGGCCAGCTTGGGCCAGAAGTAGCCGGTCGGCGGCGCGCCGGGCCGGCACTGGCCGCCCGAGCGCCCAGGATTGGCGATCCAGGCAAACGCGTCGACCTTGGGAAAGCCGGTGTGGAAAGTCGGCTTCGGTCCCAGCCCACGCCCGGGCGGGTCGCACAGCACCTCGTTGCCGTAGCGAACCCGATTGCGGGGCCGCAGCGGCCCCCGGCCGTTCTCCGCTGTGTTGATCACAAAGTGCTTGCCGCCAGTCAACTGCGAGACCATCTCGCCGTAGCGGATCTCGTTCAGGGTCCAGTCGAAGTGGGTCGAGTTGAGGAAGAACCCCTGGATCTTCGCCACGCCGGCCTCGCGCAGCAGCCGGGCTGTCCTGACCGCCGACAACGCGTCGGCCGCGCCGGCGTCGAGGTAGACGACCAGACGCGGAACCTTGGAGAGGATGTTGATCGCGTCGTGGAGCTCGTGCAGACGAACCGCTCGTCCGTGCTGACTCAGGCAGTTGACGGTGATCAGCGAGTCCATCTCGAGGAAGAGGATTGCCCGGTAGTCGCTGATCCCGTGGGCAAGGCTCTCGATCCAGCGGTGGTACTCGGCGACCCGCCACGGGGGGTCGGCGGCCTGGCCGCAGTGGTGCCACACGAGCCAGTACGTCGAGAGCTCGGGAACCCGGCCCGGGGACCGGATCGCCGCGTGCTCGAGGTACTGCGAGACCTGCAGGCCGACCGTGGGCCCGCTCCAGTTGCCATAACGCTGCACAGCCGGCTGGGCGGAGATCACATCGAGCATTCGTGCCCACACCGGGTGCGAATAACGCCACCGGTCGGCCTGCGCTGCGGCAAGACTGGCCTGGGGGTCGACGTAGGCAGTGGCTCCCTGCAACGGATTGCTGGGCGGTGGGCGTTGCGGCAGCGCGAGCGGGTTCTCGGCGACGTGCCGCACCCCCACGGGGTCATCGTTGATGATCGTCAGCACCGCGCCGTGCGGAACGGCCAAGCCGATCGGGTACGCACCGAACAGCCCGATCTTGATCGTTCTCTCCGGCCCCGGCATGTGGTGGTCGACGATGGGGATCCTGAACGTCGCGCTTGACTGTCCCGGCTGGAAGGCGAGGATCGACTTCACGGGCGTGAAGTCCTGGCTCCTGACGGCGGTACCCGGTAGCGCGATGTAGCGGATCCAGGCCTTGCTCGTCGTGTTCAGCCTGCGCACCGTGATCACCGCGGCGCCGGCGCTCTCATGCACGCGATAGGTCGATGAGGAGAGCCGGAATCCGAGCGGATCAACGCGTGCTGCATCGGCGGCGGCGGGCACCAGGCCCGCTCCGAAAACGATCACGGCAAGCAGCAGCAGTCTCCGAGTCGACCGCATCGGCATACGGTCGGCGCACTCGGTGCAGGACTGAACCCGCTGACTGGAAATGCCGACGTTTGACGGTGAAAACCTGCATACACTGCGGGAGAGATGACCTCGGACGAGATCAGAGAGACCTTTTTGCGGTTCTTCCAGGAACGCGACCACCGGCGGCTGCCGTCGGCGTCGCTGATTCCCGCCCAGCACGATCCCTCTGCGCTGTTCACGATCGCCGGGATGCACCCGCTGAAGCCCTACTTCAGCGGTGCCGAGCCGCCGCCGCACCCGCGAGCCACGAGCTGCCAGGTCACGTTCCGGACGGCCGACGTCGGGATCATCGGCACGACCACGCGCCACCTCACGCTGTTCGAGATGCTCGGCAATTTCTCGTTCGGCGACTACTTCAAGCGCGAGGCCATCCGCTTTGCCTGGGATCTGTCACGCCACGGCTTCGGGTTCCGCGAGGAGGACATCTGGATCACCGTGTTCGCCGGAGACGAGGAGCTCGGCCTCGGTCCGGACGAAGAAGCGATCGAGGCCTGGCTCGAGGTCGGGGTTCCGCGTGAGCGGATCGTCGAGTGCGAGCGGTCGGAGAACTTCTGGCAGGTCGGCCCGACCGGTCCCTGTGGCCCGTGCTCGGAGCTGTACCTGGACCGAGGCGTCGAGCGCGGCAGCCCCGACGATCTTCCCGGGGGCGAGAACGAGCGCTTCCTGGAGTACTGGAACCTCGTGTTCATGCAGTTCGATCAGAACCCGATCAACACGCTCACCCCGCTGCCGGCCAAGAACATCGACACCGGGCTCGGGCTCAACCGCCTGGCCTCGATCCTGCAGAACAAGCAGACGGTGTTCGAGACCGACCAGTTCGCGCCGCTGATCGCGCTCGGAGAGGAGCTGTCCGGGCGCCGCTACGGCCAGGACTTCGCCACCGACCGGGCGCTGCGGATCCTGGCCGACCACGCGCGGGCCATGACCTTCCTGATCGCCGACGGCGTTGTCCCGTCAAACGAGGACCGGGGCTATGTGCTGCGGCGGATCATGCGCCGGGCGATCCTCCAAGGCCGGCATGAGCTCGAGCTGGACCCCGGCTTTCTGCACCGCTATGCCGATGTCGTCACCGAGCTGATGGGTGCCGCCTATCCCGAGCTGCACAATCAGCGCGACGCCGTGAACAAATGGCTCGGATCCGAGGAGGAGAACTTCGGACGCACGCTCGCCCAGGGGAGCCGGCTGCTGGACGAGCTGATCGCGCGAGCCATGGAGTCCGGCGCCGAGGGAATCAGCGCCGAGGACTCTTTCCGCCTCCACGACACGTACGGTTTCCCGATCGACCTTACGCTGGAGATCGTCACCGAGCACGGCCTGGGCGTTGACGAGGAGGGCTTCGAGTCTCTGATGGCCGGCCAGCGCCAGCAGTCACGTGAAAGTTCCGGGCGCGATCGTGCGCGCGAGGAACTGCGCGACCGGGCTCTCGCCTTTTCCGGCTCGGCGGGCTTCACGACCGACTTCGTCGGCTACCAGACGACCGACAGCGAGACGACCGTCGGCGCCTTGACGAGCGACGACGGCAGGGTCCTGGTCAAGCTGGTCGAGTCGCCGTTCTACGCCACCGGGGGCGGACAGATCGCCGACTCCGGGTACGTGGAGTGCGCTGACGGCGACTGCCGCGCGCGGGTGGCCGACGTGCTCCGGTTGGGCGACGATCAGGTGCTTGCACTGGCTCCGGAGCGAGGTGAGCTGAAGCCCGGCGAGCGGGTGCGCGCCCACGTCGACCGCCTCACGCGTCATGCCACCGAGTGCAACCACACGGCCACGCATCTGCTTCACGCCGCGCTGCGCCGCCGCTTGGGGACGCACGTCCGGCAGGCCGGGTCGTATGTCGGCCCTGACAAGCTCCGCTTCGACTTCACCCACTCCGGCGCGCTGAGCGCCGAGGAGCTGGCCGACGTCGAGAACAGCGTCAACGAGTGGATTCTGAGCAGCCAGCCGGTCCGGGCTCTGACCACCACGCTCGAGGAAGCGCAGAGGCTCGGAGCGATGGCGCTGTTCGGAGAGAAGTACGGCGACGTCGTGCGCATGGTGGAGGTCGGCGACGGGTCCTTCTCGCGTGAACTGTGCGGCGGGACACACGTGCGGACGACATCTGAGGTCGGCCTGTTCAAGGTCCTGAGCGAGACATCTAGCGCGGCCAACGTCCGACGTATCGAAGCCGTGACCGGACCCGAGGCGGTCACGCTAGTGCGCCATCACGATCGTGCGCTGTCCGATGCGTCGGAAACGCTGCGGGTCCCGCCGGAGCGGGTTCCCGAGGCCACCATCGAGTTACGCGCGCGCGTGCGCGCGCTCGAGAAGGCGGCGCGCGAGGGCACTGCCGGCAACGGCGCCATCGATTTCGACGCGCTGCTGCGTGACGCCTCGGAGCTCGATGGCGCACGCGTCCTCGTCGCCTCGGTCAACAAGATCGACAGCAAGGCCCTGCTTGACCTGGCCGACCGTCTGAAGGCCCGGCTCGGTGACGCCGCCATCGTGCTGGCCAGCGCCGGCGAGGATCGGGTCGACCTGGTTGCCAGCGTGGCCCCCGCGCTGGTGGAGCGCGGCCTGCGTGCGGGAGACGTCATCAAGGCGGCCGCGGCGGCGGTCGGCGGGGGCGGCGGCGGTCGCGACACGCTGGCCCGCGCCGGTGGGCGCGACGTCGAGAAGCTGCCCGAGGCACTCGCTGCCGCGCGAGTTGCAATCGAATCCGTCCTGGATCGATAACGTCATGCGAGTGCTCGCGCTCGACTACGGCAGCGCCCGCTGCGGTTGCGCGATCAGCGACCCCACGGGCGTCCTCGCAACTCCCATCGAGCCGGTTCTCCGCCCGCAGTCGAAGCGAGGGTTGGGTCAACTGCGCGCGCTCGTACGAGAGCTTGACGTGGAGCGAGTCCTCGTCGGCCTGCCCCTCTCGTTGTCCGGATCCGAGACGGACCAAACAGGGGAGACACGCGAGTTCGCGGCGGTGCTCGAGCGCAGCCTGCCGGTAGCGGTCGAGCTCTACGACGAACGCTTCACCACGCGGCTGGCCGCGCGCTCCGGCGGGCGGGCCAGCGAGGACTCGCGCGCGGCCGCTCACCTGCTCGAAAGCTGGCTGGCAGCGAGGACGGTGGCGTGAGCGGGCGCTCCCCGGAAGAGCGTGAGGCCGCGCGGCTCGAGCGCGAGCGTCGCCGCGCCGAGCGCGCAGGGCGGGTTGCGGCGGCCGACGAGCCGGCGCCCGAACCTGATCCCGAGCCCGAACCCGAACCTGATCCCGAAACCGAACCTGATCCCGAACCCGAGCTGGAGTCGGAGCCGGAGTCAGAGCCCGATTTCGCTGAGGAGCCCCAGTTCACCGACCAGCGCGACCTTGCCAGCGAGCCCGAGCCGGAGAGCGACTTCGAAGACGACCTCGACGAGTCCTATGAGCAGGATGAGGAGATTCCGGCCGGGACAAAACGAGTACCGCGCAGCCAGCGCCCGCGTCAGACCAAGCCCCTGCGGGCGCGCCGGCGCCGGAAGGTTGCCGCCGCACCGAAGCCGCGCAAGCTGCCGCGCAACCTGCGCGAGCCATCGCGCGTCGGGCGGATCGTGTCGCTCCTGGCCTTTGTCCTCGCCGGCGCATTGATCTGGTTCCTGATCGAGCTGTTCCAGCCCTTCCAGGGCTCTGCGCACGGGCACGTAACGGTGACGATCCCCGCCCACTCGAGTGCCAGCCAGGTCGGCGACATTCTCGCCGACAACGGGGTGATCTCCTCGAGCTTCTTCTTCGAGCTGCGCGCCGCGCTCGACGGGGACCGCAGCGATCTGCGGTCGGGGACCTATCACCTGCGGCTCGGGATGAGCTACGGCGATGTGCTGCGCCGCCTGACCACCCCTCCCAAGGCGGCCAAGGTGACCAACCTGACGATCATCGAGGGGCGCACCCGTCGCCAGATCGACGTACTGCTGCGCTCCCAGCACATACACGGGAGCTACCTGGCCGCCACGCGCCATTCGCGCGCGCTCGACCCCCGCCACTACGGCGCACCCCGCTCGACGCCGGATCTCGAAGGATTCCTGTTCCCGTCGACCTATCAGCTGCGTGACCCGGTCAGCATCAACGCGCTCGTGGGCGACCAGCTGTCGACGTTCAAACGCGAGTTCGGCAAGGTCAACCTTTCGTACGCGCGTCGCAAGCATCTGACTCCGTATGACGTGTTGATCATCGCCTCGATCATCGAGCAGGAGGCGGCCACATCCCACGACCTCCCGCTCGTCGCCTCGGTCATCTACAACCGGCTCAAGGACCATATTCCGCTGGGCATGGACTCCACCACCCGGTATGAGTTCAACGACTACACCAAGCCACTGACCTCGGCCCAGCTGGATGCCAGGTCGCCGTACAACACCCGCCGCAACCTCGGCCTCACGCCCACGCCGATCGGCAGCCCGGGAATCTCGGCCATCCAGGCCGCAGCTCATCCGGCCAACACCCGTTACCTCTACTTCGTGGCCCGGGTGTGTGGCAACGGCTCCAGTGTGTTCGAGACCAACTACCAGCAGTTCCTGCGCGATTCGGCGAAGTACCAGAGCGCCCGGGCGAAGCGCGGTGGCTCGCCCACGCACTGCTGAGTGACGACGAGCTCGCGCACCCGCCTGGGAGTGCTCGGCTGGCCAGTCGCGCACAGCCGCTCGCCGGCCATGCAGAACGCTGGCCTGAAGGCCGCTGGGCTGATCGAGTGGCGCTACCAGCTGCTTGCGGTGCCGCCCGAGCTGTTCGCCGAAACGGTGGCCGCGCTGCCCGCCGCGGGCTTCCGCGGCGCCAACGCGACGATTCCCCACAAGGCGGCTGCGCTGGATCTGGCCGATGGGGCAAGCGCGACCGCGCGGGCGATCGGCGCGGCCAACACGCTGCTGTTCGAGTCCGACGGCGGAGTGTTGGCCGACAACACCGACGCCCCGGCACTGATCGCGGCGATCCCGCTGCGGGTGCGCGGCGCCACCGCGCTGGTTCTGGGAGCGGGTGGCAGCGCCCGGGCGGCCGTGTGGGCGCTGCTCGATGCCGGGGCGAGCGAGGTCCGGGTCTGGAACCGGACGCCCGAGCGGGCGCAGCGGCTGTCCGCCGAGCTCGGGAGCACCCCGACGGCGATCGCCGAGCCCGCCGATCTGCTCGTCAACTGTACGTCCAGTGGTCTGGACGCTTCCGACTCGACGTTTAAGCAGTTGCCCCTGGACGCCGATGACCTAAGCGGTTACCGGTGTGTGGTTGATCTCGTTTACAGAGAAACGGAGACCCCCCTCGTGCGAGCCGCTCGCGCACGATCCATTCAAGTAGTCGACGGGCTCGAGCTGCTGCTCGGCCAGGGGACGCTCGCCTTTGAGCTCTTCACCGGAGCGCCGGCGCCGGTGCAGGCGATGCGGGCCGCCCTCGGGCGTACATGACCGACGGACCCCACCTTCGCGCGGTCGACCCTTCGGACGGTCCCGAGCGATCCGCCGACCAGCAGCCCACGGGCATCACCCCACCGCGCCACCACGGAGGGTCCGGCCGCTTCCTCACCGACGTCCTCGTCGAACTCGGCTTCACCGACGCTGAGCGTGTCCAGCGCGCGATCGAGGACGCCCGCCAGCGCGGCGTGACGCCCGAACGCGTGCTACTCGAGGACCGGGCGATCTCCTCCGAACAGCTCTCGCATGCGATCGCCGAGCGCTACGGCCTCGACCACCTGGATCTCGGTGTGTTCAAGGTCGACATGGCGGCGGCGAACCTACTCAGCGTGTCGGCGGCCAAACGGTACGGCGCCGTGCCGGTGGCCTACGTCGACGAGCGCACCCTGCTGTTGGCCATGTCGGACCCGGCCAACGTGCTGGCCATCGACGACGTCGCGCTGCTCACCCGCCTCGACGTCAAACCGGCCGTGGCTTCGGTGGAGGACCTGCAGGGCCTGATCTCGCGCATGAACCGGTTCGAGGACGCGGTCCAGGAGGCGGTCGAGGAGAGCGAGGACGGCGCCGCGCCGGTGGAGATCGTCGACCTGCGCGAATCGGCCGAGGACGCGCCGGTCATCAAGCTCGTCCACTCGATCATCGCCCAGGCGGCCGAGCGCGGGGCATCGGACATCCACTTCGAACCGCAGCCCGACGAGCAGGGCCGACCGGGCCGGGAGCTCCGTGTTCGGATGCGCGTGGACGGCGTCCTCAAGGACGAGACCACGGTGCCCAAGCGGATGGTGGCCGGCGTCGTGTCACGCATCAAGATCATGAGCGACCTCGACATCGCCGAACGCCGACTGCCGCAGGACGGTCGTGTCGGGTTGACCGTCGAGGGCCGTCATGTGGACGTCCGCGTGGTGACGATCCCCAGCGTCCACGGCGAGTCCGTCGTGCTGCGCATCCTCGACAAGGAGAGCATCCGCCTCGAGCTCGACAAGCTGGGGATGCAGGATCAGGAGCGCGACCTGTTCCGCAGGGCGTTCCGGCGAGCTCATGGAGCGGTGCTGACCACGGGGCCGACCGGGTCGGGGAAGTCGACCTCGCTGTACAGCGCGCTGCTCGAGCTCAACACGCCGGAGAAGAACATCATCACGATCGAGGATCCGGTCGAGTACCAGATCCGCGGGATTACCCAGGTTCAGGTCAACATCAAGGCGGGGCTGACGTTCGCCAACGGGCTCAGATCGATGATGCGCGCCGACCCCGACATCCTGATGGTGGGCGAGATCCGCGATCGCCAGACGGCCCAGATCGCCGTCGAGGGCGCGCTTACGGGTCACATGGTCCTGTCGACACTCCACACCAACGACGCGCCATCGGCCATCACCCGCCTGATCGAGATGGGCATCGAGCCGTTTCTCGTCGCCTCGGCGATCGAGTGCGTCGTTGCCCAGCGGTTGGCGCGCACGCTGTGCTCGAACTGCAAGAAACGCACGATCATCCCGGCCGAGGTCCTGCGTGATCATGGCTTCGCGGCGCAGTTCGACATCGAGGCCTACGAGCCCGTCGGCTGCGTGCGCTGCGGCGGGATGGGCTACCGCGGGCGCACCGGTCTCTACGAGGTCATGATGATGTCGGCGGAGATCCGCTCGCTCACCCTCCAGCGCGCCTCGTCCGAGCAGATCGGGACCACGGCCGTGCGGGAGGGTATGCGCCGTCTCCGCGAGGACGGACTCGACAAGGTCAAGTCCGGCCTCACGTCCATGGCCGAGGTGGCTCGCGTAACGGGAATCGGCTGATCTGCCGATAGGACCGTGATGACTGAGCGCTGGTCAAGTGACGGAGGGCCCATCGATGGAGCTTGACTTCTCCGAGGTCCTGCTCGAGGTCGTCGATCGCCGCGCGTCGGACCTTCACCTCACCGCCGGAGCGCCGCCGATGGTCCGCGTCCGCGGCCGGCTGACTCCGATGGAGGGCTATCCAGCCCTGACGCCCACCGACACGCGCGAGATCGTGTACTCGATTCTCTCCAACGCGCAACGACAGCGGTTCGAGAACAACTGGCAGCTCGACTTCGCCTACCAGATACCGGGCGCCGCCCGGTTTCGCGTCAACGCGTACTTCCAGCGCTCCGCCGTCGGCGCGGCTTTCCGTCTGATCCCTTTCGAGATCACGCCGCTCGAGGTGCTCGGTCTGCCGTCCGTGGTGGCGGACTTTGCCACGAAGCCACGCGGGCTGGTGCTGGTCACCGGTCCGACCGGGTCCGGGAAGTCGACCACCCTGGCCTCACTGGTCGACGTGATCAACGCCACCCGCGAAGAGCACATCATGACGATCGAGGACCCGATCGAGTTCCTGCACCAGCACAAGAAGTGCATCGTCAACCAGCGCGAGCTGGGCTCTGACGCCACCAGCTTCGGCGACGCACTGAAGGCCGCACTGCGCCAGGACCCCGATGTGATCCTGGTCGGGGAGATGCGCGACCTCGAGACGATCGGGACTGCGATCACTGCGGCTGAGACCGGCCACCTGGTGTTCGCCACGCTGCACACCCAGGACACGCCGCAGACGATCGATCGCATCATCGACGTGTTCCCGTCGGCTCAGCAGGGCCAGATCCGCGCCCAGCTGTCGGTGGCGCTGCAGGGGATCATGACCCAGACGCTGCTGCCCACGGCCGACGGAGCCGGGCGCTGCGTGGCCGTCGAGATCCTGCTGCCGACGCCCGCCGTTCGCAACCTGATCCGCGAGTCCAAGAGCCACCAGATCTACTCGGTGCTCCAGACCGGCGGCGCGCACGGCATGCAGACGATGGACGCTTCGCTGGCTCAGCTCGCGCGCGCGGGCAAGATCACCCGCCAGCTCGCCGAGTCGCGAGCGCACTCGGCCGAGGAGCTCAGGCGCCTCATCGGTACGGGCATCAACGGTGGTCAGCCGGTGGCCGTATAGCGATGGCCACATACGTCTTCAAGGCGATGGACGTCGCCGGCGTGCCGGCCGGCGGCGAGGTCGAGGCGAACTCCAAGCAGGACGTCGCCGATCAGCTCAAAGAGCGCGGCCTGGTCGTCATCGACATCGCCACCAAGTACCGCTCCAAGGAGCTGAACATCGAGCTGTTCGCGCGCGTCAAGGCCAAGGACCTGGCCGTCGCCTCGCGCCAGCTGGCCACGATGGTCACCTCGGGCATGACGATCCTCCGGTCGCTCTACGTGCTCGAGAGTCAGACCGAGTCCAAGCTCCTCGCCTCGACCGTCGCCCAGGTCCGGCAGGACGTGGAGGCGGGGCTCCTACTGTCCGACGCACTCGAGCGACACCCGAAGGTGTTCGGCCCGCTGTACGTGGCCATGGTCCGCGCCGGCGAGGCGGGCGGCGTGCTCGAGGAGTGTCTGCTGCGCACCGCCGACCAGCTCGAAAAGGACGCCGCGCTCAAGCGCCAGGTCCGCGCGGCGATGGTCTATCCGACGCTGGTCATCAGTTTCGCCGTGATCGTGCTGCTCGCCCTCGTGGCGTTCCTGATCCCGGTGTTCGAGAACGTGTTCAAGGAGTTCCACGGCAACCTGCCCGCGCTCAGCCAGTTCATGGTCGACTTCTCCCACCTGCTGACCAAGCGGTGGTACGTCCTGATCGTCGTCGTGGCCGCGCTCGTCTTCGCGTTCCTCTCCGTCAAGCGCTCGAAGTGGGGGCGTCCCCACTGGGACGCAGCCAAGCTGCGCATCCCCCTGAAGATCGGCGACGTCGTGCAGAAGGTCGCGCTGGCCCGCTGGTCGCGCACGTTTGCCTCGCTCACCACTGCCGGCGTCCCGATCATCCAGGCCATCGAGATCACCGGCAAGACCGCCGGCAACATCGTCGTCGAGCGGGCGATGGACGACGTGATCACCTCGGTCAAGGCGGGCGGGCGCATCTCCACCCCGCTCGAGAAGTCCCCCGTCTTTCCGGCCATGGTCTCGCACATGATCGGCGTGGGCGAGGAAACGGGCGCGCTCGACTCGATGCTGACCAAGATCGCCGAGTTCTATGAGGACGAGGTCGCGGCCGCGATCAAGGCCCTGACCTCGATCATGGAGCCGGCCATGATCATCCTCGTCGGCGGCATCGTCGGGGTCATCGTTATCTCGATGTACCTGCCGCTGTTCAACGTCTACAACTCGATCCGGTAGGGCGCAGGGGCGCGCAGCAAGCCGCGGACCCCCCCGGGTCTCGGGGGCGAGACCCGAGGGGGGCCGCGGCTTCTTGGACGCTATCGGTCGCGGTCGGGGCCCTGCGGCCCATCCGGAACAGCGAAAACGTTGCACAGCGCTCTGGGTTGCCGGCGCCACGCAACGAAATCGCTGCTATTTCGAGAAAACGTTGCATCGCCGCAGCGCGCCTGAGCGCTGGGCAACGTTTTCGTCGCTGCGGAGGCCTTGCAACCAGCGCAGCGCAACTGCCCCTCACCCCACCCTGCGCCGGCCGGTCGAGCGCGGACGGAACGCGCCAGCCCTCACCCAGTATCGTCTCGCCGCGTGATCGTCACCGACGCCGTCACCGCCTACCTGCACGAGCTCCGTCGGCCACCGGATCCCATCCTGGCCGAGATGGAGGCCCATGCGGAGCGCGACGGCATCCCGATCGTCGTGCCCGAGACGGGGGCCGTCCTCGAGGTGCTGGCGCTGACCCGGGGGGCGAAGCGGATCGTCGAGGTGGGCACCGCGATCGGCGTCTCGACGCTTTACCTGGCCCGGGGCCTGGCGCCGGGCGGGACGCTGGTCTCGTTCGAGATCGACGAGGTGCGGCACAGCGCCGCCCGTGACTACCTGAAGCGCGCCGCGGTGTCGGACAAGGTCGATCTCCGCCTGCAGGACGCCCGTACAGGCCTGGCGGAGCTCGAGGGGACGTTCGACCTCGCGTTCATCGACGGTGTCAAGACGCAATACGGCGACTACTTCGAGGAGCTGCTGCCGCTGCTCGGCCCGGGCTCGGTTCTGACCGTGGACAACGTGCTGATGAGCGGCACGGTGGCGGAGAATCGGCCCGACGGCCACTGGAGCGAGGACAACATCGCGATGATGCGCGCGTTCAACGACCGCCTCGTGTGTGGCGGTGAGTTCACCGGGGCGCTCGCGCCGGTGGGGGATGGGCTGCTGGTAGCGGTGCGTCGCTGAGCGTGAGCGCCGAGGCCGACAACCGCACGACCTGCACAGCTTGCCGGGGTACCGGCAAGCTGATCTCGGCGTTGAACGGCGTTCCCCACGAAGTCACGTGTCCGTGGTGCGGTGGTGATGGAAAGTTCCATTTAGGTAGGAATGCGCAGGAAAACGTAGAGTCGCCCGAGACGCCTTAAATCGTCGCTCATCTGTTCGTCCAGACGGGTCAACTCGCATCTGGCGGGGGTCGATAAGTCCACTGCCAGAAGTCACGAGGTGCCAAAGGCAAACCGCCCGTGAGGGTGGGACGCAAAGCCACGGACCTCCAGGGGAATGGAGGGAGTCGGGCTGCCACCAGGGCTCGAGTGCTGTCGTAGCCAGGGCTGGCTGGAACCGAGGGATCTGGCATGGAGACCCAATCAACCGATCCCTAGGAGGATCCATGCTCCACAAACTCCGGAAGCGCGCCGAGGACGAAAAGGGTTTCACCCTGATCGAGCTCCTCGTCGTGATTCTGATCATCGGCATCCTGGCCGCGATCGCGATCCCGTCGTTCCTGAATCAGAAGACCAAGGCGACTGACGCCTCGGCCAAGGAGCTGGCGCGAACGGCTGAGACGGCGGCCGAGACGTACTCGACCGACCACAACGGCAGCTACGCCGGCATGACGGCCTCGGGCCTGCAGACGATCGAGCCGACGATCCAGACCTCGGCGGCCAACAACAATGCATATCTGAGCAACGTCACCGCCACGGCCAACACCTACAGCGTCACCACGACCTCGACCAGCAGCAACACCTACACCATCACTCGCGACGCCAGCGGCTCGACCAGCCGCACGTGTACACCGACCTCGACATCCGCCGCATCCGGTGGTTGCGTGGGCGGAACCTGGTAGCCGACCGCGGACGAACTCCGCAACCCAACCGGACAGGGCGGGCCAATGGCCCGCCCTGTCTGCGTTGTTGGCTCATGCCGCCGAGCCAGCTACCGATAAGAGAAGTGAATCAAGCCTGACAGGAGTCCACGAGACAATGCCAATCACGCTAGCCGCCCTGGGCGGACTGATCACCGGGTCGTTTCTCAACGTAGTCGCCTACCGCCTGCCGCGCGGCGAGTCACTGCTGTTCCCCAGCTCGCACTGTCCTAGTTGCGGCGCCCACGTCAGGCCCTATGACAACGTCCCCGTGATCGGGTGGCTGCTGCTGCGGGGACATTGTCGCGAGTGCGGCGATCACATCTCGGCGCGCTACCCGGTGGTCGAAGCGCTCACCGCGTTGCTCGCGGTGGCGGTCGTCCTGACCAAGCACTCGGCTCACGACATCATCCTCGGCCTGGCCCTCGTCGTTGCGCTCGTCCCGGTCGCGCTGATCGACTTCGACCAGGGCATCATTCCCAACAAGATCACGTATCCCGCGGCGGTGGCGGCGATCGTGATCGGACTGGCCACCGATCCGGGGGGCGTTCCCGAGCAGCTCATCTCCGGTGCGGCCGCCGGCGGGTTCCTGCTGGTGTTCGTCCTCGCCTACCCCCGGGGGATGGGGATGGGAGACGTGAAGCTCGCGGCCGTACTCGGGCTGTATCTGGGTCGGGAGGTGGCGGTGGCAATCCTCGTCGGGGTCGCGCTGGGAGCCATTGTCGGTGCGATCGTGATGGCCCGCAAGGGGGTGAAGGACGGTCGCAAGACGGCCGTGCCGTTCGGGCCGTTCCTGGCCGTTGGTGGAATCGTCGCCCTCCTCGCGGGGCCGGCCATCGTTCACTGGTATCTCCATACGGCGGGCTGAGACTTGCGCGCCCGCGCTCGGCGGCCCTCGCTCATCGCCGTTGCCCTCGGCGTGTTCGTCCTTGCCGGGGCAGCGCTGACGTTAACCCACCACGCACCTCGACTGGCCGTGCCCGCCCGCGCGGCGGTCCGCATCGCCACCACCAACCCGATCAGCGCGGAGGTGGTGCGAGCGGTGGGCTACAACCACGTGAACGTGTCCCCGGTCGATGCTCACATGGACCGGGTCAGCTTCTTCAACGGCGCCAGAGTGGTGGCCGAGGTTGGCGTGCTGCGCAACGGGATGGTGCAGCAGCCGGTCGACTACACCAAGGCACGCGTTCCCTACGGCAACTGGCTCGCCTACCAACCCGCGCTGCTGTTCGGGCTGGGGGCACTGTTCGTGCTCATGGCCGCGGTGGCGCCGCTGCGGCGGTTGCGCAACCTGGACGTGCTCGCGGTGTTGAGCCTCGTCGCCCCGGTGGTGCTGCTGCAGCACAGGTACATCGCGGTCAGCGTGCTCAGCGCGGTCCCCGGCCTCCTGTACCTGATGGGGCGCTCGGCGTGGCTGGCGCTCGGGCCGGGCCCTTCGCCCGCTCCCGCGGTGCCCCTGCTCGACTGGCTGACCCCGGCGCTTGGCGAGCGCGAGCGCGTCCGCGTCCTGCGTCTCCTGCTCGGCGCTCTGGCCCTGACCTTCCTGATGGTGGCCTTCACCTCACCGGACCCGGTCGACGTGATCTCGGCCGTCATGGAGGGCGCGACCAGGTTGGTCCACGGCGTCCTGCCGTACGGCCACATGCCGGGCGACGTCGTGCACGGTGACACCTATCCCTTGCTGAGCTACGCGCTGTACACGCCGCTGGCCCTGATCGCTCCCGTTCAGTCGACCTGGGACAACGTCGACGGCGCGCTCGTCCTGACGGCGATCGTCGCCCTGGTTGGCGCCGGAGGCCTGTTCCGGGCGCTCGCCGGCGGCCGCGCCGCGCGCGATCCGGGTCTCGAGCTCGCCGGTTTGCGCGCCGCGCTGGTGTGGCTGACGTTTCCGCCGCTCCTGACCATCGTCTCGACCGGGACGACCGACGTGGCGCTGGCGGTGATCGTCCTGTTCGCCGTGCTTCTCTACCGCCGTCCGGCGGCGTCCTGCACACTCCTGGCCGTCGCCGGCTGGTTCAAGCTCGCGCCGTTCGCGCTCGTCCCGGTGTGGCTGGCGCCCTTGCGGGGACGGCGGCTGCTCGCCGGAGTGGCCGCGCTCGCGGGAGTGTCGCTGGTTGTGCTGATCGTTCTGCTCACCGTAGGCGGAGCGGGCGGACCGGCGGCCATGGTGCACGCGATCTCGTATCAGTTCTCTCGCGGGTCGCCCCAATCCGTGTGGGCCGTGGTGACGGTGAGCTGGCTTCAGCCTGTCGCTCAGGCCGCCGCGCTGGCGCTGATCGCGGCGCTGACCGTCCGCTTCTTCCGCGCGCCCGAGCTGCTCGAGCGGCGCGAACGGCTCGCCGCCGCCGCGGCGGCGGTGCTGATCGCGGTACAGCTGGTGGCGGACTACTGGGCCTTCCTGTATCTGGTCTGGGTGCTGCCGCTGTTCGTCCTGACGGTCCTCGGGCAGCGCGAGCCGGCCGCCGCGGCCGACCCGGTGACGGCGCCGCGCACACCGGTCGCGCCCCTCGTTCCGGTGGCGGCGGGCAAGTGATGGAGCTTCCCGTCGACGCCGTCCAGGCTCCGCCGCGGACCGGGGGCCTGCCCGGGGAGCGGTGGCGCCGGCTGGCCGGGCAAGCGGCGAGCGAGCCGTGGCTGCGCGTGAGCTGGAGCGCGTTCTGGCGCTCGCGGCTCCTCGTCTGGGTCAGCGGCTGCGTCGCCGTGCTGCTGTCCGGCACCAACTCAGGGGCCCTCACGGCGTTCGACCGCACACGGATCTCAAGTTCGTTCGGCTCGCTCGGCAACGTGCTCGCCGCGCCGGCGGTGCGGTGGGACTCGATCTGGTACCTCCAGATCGCTCACGGGGGCTACCAGACGGCTCGTGAGACCGCGTTCTTCCCCCTCTATCCACTGCTGGTCAAGGCGGGCTCATTCGTGGCCGGGTCGGCGGTGGTGGCGGGTATCGGCATCTCTCTGGCCGCTCTGTTCGTCGGTCTGTGCCTTCTGCAGCGGCTCACCCAGCTCGAGCTCGGCCGGCGCGCCGCCGATGCGTCGGTGTACCTGATCGCGTTCGGGCCGATGGCCCTGTTCCTGTCGGCGGTGTACACGGAGTCCCTGTTCCTGGCGCTGTCGGCCGGAACGTTCCTGGCCGCCCGGCGCGGCCGGTGGGCGGTGGCGGGCGCGCTCGGCGGCCTGGCGGCGATGACCCGAGTGACGGGCATCCTGTTGGTCGTCCCGCTGCTGGTGATGTTCTTCTACGGCCCCCGCGACGACGTGGCTCCGGCGGCAAACGATGCGTGGTGGAGGCCGCGGTACGCGCCATCGTGGCGCCTGGGGTGGCTGAGCCTGGCTCCGGCGGGCGCGGCCCTGTTCGCGGCTTACCTCGCGCTGCGCGGGTTCGGCGCGCTGTCGATGCTCCACGCCCAGGAGCAGTTCTCTGCCCATCATCTGGTCGGTCCGATTGCCGCCGTGTGGCAGGGGGCGCGCGCCGCGGGGCACGAGCTGGCGCTCGAGGTCTCCGGCACACCGCCGAGCACGTACGCCAGCCAGTCGCTGCTTCAGTTCGCCGTGCTGAGCGTCGCCGCGGCCGCCGCGGTTGGCGTGCTCAGACGGCTGCCCCTGGCCTACGGTGCCTACGTCCTCGTCGGCCTGCTCGTGCCTCTGTCAAGCCCGACGGTGGGCGATCCCCTGCGGGGCCTGGACCGCTACGCCGCGATCCTGTTCCCGCTCTACATGTGGGCGGGCGCGTGGTGCGCCGAGCGGCGGATAACCCGAACCGTCGTGCTCGCCACCGGAGCGATCCTCGTCCTGTTCACCGTCCAGTTCGCAACCTGGCACTGGGTGGGCTCCACATCCATCTGATGAGCGCTCAACCAACCGTCCAACGGCCTCTGGCCAGCGTCCACTGGGATCTGGACGCACTCAACCCGCGGGCCTGATTGGCCGATCACAACATCGAGTCTCATGGGATACGCCTCAGGTAAGAGTGTCGTTGGACTCGACATAGAGCCGGGTTACGTTGCGGCCGTCGAGTCTCGGGCCGGGCACATTGCTGTGGATCGGTGTGCCGTGGTCCCGCTTGCGCCCGGTGTGGTGCGCGACGGCGAAGTCGTTGATGTCGAGACGCTGGCCAGCGTCCTGCGAAAGGTGTTCTCCGAGCACAAGCTCGGCAAACGCGTCCGGATCGGGGTGGCCAACCAGCGGATCGTCATGCGGATGCTCGATCTGCCGCCGCTCAAGGACGCCAAGGAGATCGCCTCCGCCGTTCGTTTCCAGGCCCAGGAGCACATCCCGATGCCACTCGACCAGGCCGTGCTCGAGCATCACTCCCTGGGCCTTGTTGAGACGAGCGAGGGACAGCGCACCCGGGTGGTGCTCGTCGCGGCTCGGCGGGACATGATCGAGCGGGTGCTCGACGCCACCCGCCGTGCGGGGCTGCGCGTGCACGGAATCGACCTGTCGGCATTCGCGATGATCCGCGCCCTGCACGACGACGGCAGGGAAGGCGCGACGACGCTGTACATCAGCGTCGGCGGGGTGACGAACCTCGCGGTCGCGACGGCCCAGACCTGCGTGTTCACTCGTGTGGTGGCGCACGGCACCGAGGCGATCGCCGGCGAGCTCGCCGAGCGCCGGGGCCTGACGCTCGAACACGCCCATGGCTGGCTGCGGCACGTGGGTCTGCTGTTGCCGATTGACGACATCGAGGGCGACCCAGAGATCGTCGTCGAAGCACGCAACGTGCTCAGCGACGGCGTCCGCCGGATCGCTGACGACGTTCGCAACTCGATCGATTTCCACGCCATGCAGGAGGGCGCCGCCGGGGTTGAGCAGGCCGTGTTGACCGGCCCCGCGGTGGCGATCCCGGGCTTCTCCGACCAGCTTGCCGAGCAGCTCGCGATCCCCGTCGAGGTGGGCTTGGTGGCAGAGGGCCGGGCCGGGGGCCTCGGCGGCGTTGACGCGGGGACGTTGGCCATCGCTGCCGGCCTGACCGTCGAGGAACGCTCGTGAAGGCAGTCAACCTAATCCCCGGCGACAGCCGTAGTCGCTCGCCCGGACGGTCGCGCGTCCCCTTCGGTCCGACGCAGGTGTTCCTGGCGCTGCTGGCCGTGGCGGTCGCCCTGGTGACGGTCTACGTGCTCACGAACAACACGATCAAGGAGCGGAGGGTCAAGGTCGCCCAGCTCCAGCAGGAGATCAGCCAGCAGCAGGCCGTGGCCACCCGTTTGACCAACTACGCGAACTTCGTCAAGCTGGCCCAGAAGCGCATCCAAACTGTCCGCCAGATCGCCTCGACGCGGTTCGACTGGTACTCGGCGCTCCGGGATCTGTCCCGAGTCGTGCCCGCCGACACCTCGCTGCAGTCGCTGACCGCCAGCGTGGCCCCGGGCGACACGGCCGGCAGCAGCGCCACGCCGGGCTCGACCTCGGTGCGCGGTGACATCGCCGCGCCGGCCTTCGAGATTCGCGGCTGCACGAAGACGCAGGACGACGTCGCGCGCCTGATGTCACGGCTGCGGCTGATCAACGGTGTCACGCGGGTGACGCTGGAGGACTCACAGAAGCAGGTCGCCACCCAGGGTGGAGCCTCAGTCAGCTCGAGCAGCACGGCGTCGGCCACCGGATCACAGGGATGCGGCAGCAATACCCCGAGCTTCGACCTCGTCGTGTTCTTCACGCCGCTACCCGGCGAGGCTGCCGCTGCTGCCGCCGCCGCCGGCACCGCGCCCCCGCCGTCCACGACCACAAGCACGACCAGCTCGACCACCTCGACCACGTCGTCGGCCGCGACCACGTCGAGTGCCACCAGCAGCGGGAGCTCGCAATGACCTCACGCGACCGAACTGTGATCATCGTCGTGCTCGCGCTGGCCGCGATCGTTGGGTCGTGGCTGCTGGTCATCCAGCCCAAGCGCAGCCAGGCGTCCAAGCTCGGCAACGAGGTGAAGTCCGAGCAGGCCCAGCTCGATAGCGTGCGGGCCCAGGTCGCCGCCGGCGAGGCCGCCCGCCGCGCTTACGCGAGCAGTTACACCGCGTTGGTGCGACTCGGCGAGGCGGTGCCGGCTGACGACAACGTGCCCTCGCTGATCATCCAGGTCCAGGGCGCAGCGAGCGCGACGGACGTCGACTTCCGAAATGTGGCGCTGTCTCCGGGGACCGCCAGCTCGACACTGACGCCAACCACGCCGACCAGCTCGTCGTCCGCCACACAGGCAGCCACGGCGTCGCTGCCTCCCGGCGCGACCGTGGGTCCGGCCGGGTTCCCGATCGAGCCGTTCAGCTTCACCTTCCAGGGCAACTTCTTCCATCTGGCCAATTTCTTCGGGCGCCTTCAGAGGTTTGTCGTGGCCACCAACAAGCGGGTCTCGGTGAGCGGGCGTCTAATGACCCTCAACGCGATCACCCTCGGGCCAAGCACGGGCGGGTTCCCGCAGATCCAGGCCCAGATCTCGGCCACGACGTATCTCGTGCCGCCGGCCGAGGGCCTGGTCAACGGCGCCTCGCCGTCGGGCCCGTCGAGCAACTCGTCGACGCAGTCAGTCTCAACTCCTGCCGGATCGACCCCGGCGCCCACGGCCGTCGTGACCTCCGGTGTGAAATGAGCTTCTTCAAGGGCATCATCAACGAGCTGCGCGAGAAGCGGCTGTGGCCGGTGGCCGTCGCCCTTCTGGCCGCGCTCGTCGCGATCCCCGTCTTCCTCTCCAAGTCGCCCGGCAGCAAGGCCCTGGCGCAGATCCCGTTGCCATCGGGCACGGCGCCCAACCCGACGGCCCTTCCGGCCGTGAGCGTCTCCACCGCCACCGTGCACTCCAGGTTGACCGGAACCGCGCGTGACCCGTTCGCGCAGCAGAAGCTCAGCTCGAGCAAGAGCTCGAGCAGCTCGGGCACGTCGGGTTCGGGCTCGAGCACAGGATCGGGCTCGACCAGCTCCTCGCTGTCGGGCTCGAACGGAACCAGCGGCCCGACCGGCGGTGGTTCGACCACGGCCGGCGGCTCCGGCGGGTCAACCTCGCCCGGCGGCTCGGGCTCGGGCGGAGGATCGCCCTCGCCGTCCCCCAGCCCGAACCCGATCCCCACTCCCAAGCCCAAGCCCGTGACCCCGGGACTGAGCTCGACCGAGACCTACCAGGTCACGCTGGCCATGACCACGCCGACGGGAGACCTGGACACGACCAACTCGGTCGAGCGGTTGAGCGTCCTGCCCAGCCAGAAACAGCCGCTGATGATCGAGCTCGGCGTGCTGAAGGGCGGCCATCGCGTGCTGTTCCTGCTGCGCCCCGGAACGGTGGTCAGCGGCCCCGGCACATGCACTCCGGGCCCGATCGACTGCGAGATCCTGTCCCTGGGCCAGGAGGAGATCGAGAAGCTGGGCACCTCCTCGTCGAGCGGGGTGGACCCCGTCGCACTGTTCGCTGTCACGGCGATTGCGCCTCACCGCTACGCCACGCCGGCCACCGCCGAGCGGATGCGCCGGGTCGCGAACGCGGCGGGGCAAAGGCTGATCGACGGGTCGCCGTCGGACGCCCTCTCGCTGTTCCGCTACGAGCCGAGCCTCGGCGCGGTCGTCGACCTCCGCAACCTGACTGTGGGTGGCTGATGCGGCGCCTCGCCCTTCTCGTCGGTCTCGCGAGCATGATCGGAGCGCTCCTGGTCGCCGCCGGAGGTGCACAGGCGATCGTGGTCGACATGAACCAGATCGGGCACACGACGGTCAGCTTCAACTCGGCGAACCGATTCGACTACACCGGGCTATCGATGCTGCCAGGCACCGAGAGCAACCTTGACGGCCCGGCTGTGACCGTTCCGCGGGTCACCGCGAGTGGCCCCTGCCACGATCCGGCACTTCCGGCCGACCTGATCCTCCCGTCAGGCGGGTTGTGCTGGCACGGTGGGCCGGTGCTGCACCGCAACGAGACGTTCGCCTTCACCTGGGACCCCCAGCGTCGGTACTGGCAGACGACGCGGAACTTTGTTGAGCAGTTCCTCGGCGATGTGGCCGATGGCAGCGGGACGTTCACCTCCCCGTACGCGATCACCGGCGGGTACTCCGATGCCAGTGGCCGGGCGGCGAACGCGTCGCTGTTTGGGGGCGGCTGCATCGACTTCGGCCAGACCGGGGGTTCGGCGTGCAAGTTCGGCAACCTCACCGGCTCCGGTCCCGGTCACGATTACGCCGGTAGCGATTGCCTGGCCAGCGGGACCTCGTACGCCTCGGCAACCAACGTCGCGTGCCTGACAGACGCCCAGATCCAGGATGAGATCAAGACGATGGTCCAGCAGACGGGGATGCTCGGGCGGGTGGCCAAGGGCTACACGCCACTGGTTGTGGTGCTGACCCCCACCGGTGTGGAGGACTGTCTCGATGCCGGAGCCACGGTGTGCTCTGCCAACAGCAACGCCCTCGCGCAGTTCTGTTCGTATCACTCCCAGGTCGAGGTCGGCGGCACCGATGTCGCCTACGTGGTTCAACCGTGGACCCCGTACACGAGCTGCGACGAGCCCGACGTGCCCCAGCTGTCGGCCAACCCGACGCCACAGGAGGTCGCCGTCGACGCCGGGCGGCGCCTGGCCAGCCCGCTCGCCCGCAGCACCCTGGGGGCGATCGTCAACCCGGACCTCAACGCGTGGTTCGCTCTGGATGGCGACGAGATCGGCGACAACGGCTGCGTGCCGGCACCGAAAAACAGCGAGGCCGACAAGGTCACGGTCGGAGACAGCGGCCAGAACCCGTACTGGATCCAGCGCGAGTTCGACAACTCCGGGTTGATCCAGACGGATCCGAACTCGCCGGAGTGCGCCCCCGGCGTGATCCTGACCCCCGCGTTCGTCGTGCCCAGCTCGGTCAACCCTGGCGACGTGATCGACTTCGATGGGTCAGGGACCGCCTCCTCGATGGTCGTACCGAAGACCGGCTACCGGTGGAGCTTCGGCGACGGCACCTCGTCGATCGGTCCGAGCGTCACCCACGCCTACACGGCTGCCGGGACGTACTCGGTGAAGCTGACCGTCACCGATCGCGGCGGCAATGTCGCCAGCCTCGTTGAGAAGATCACCGTGCTCGGCAAGACCCCGACGGGCCCCGGAGGAGGGGGGGTACACGCAAGCACCCGCTGAAGGCGCAGCTCCTGGTCCTTCCACAGAGCCTTCGCGCGGCGCTCCGCGGCGGCGTCAGGGTTCGCGTCACCTCCAACAAGGCCGCGGACGCGATCGCCAGCCTCCTGATAACGCATCGCGCGGCCAAGCGCGCTCATCTCCGGCCCGGGCGCGGATCCTCCTTCACGATCGGGCGCGGCACGTTCTCCGGAGTCAGGGTCGGCACCATGACCCTGCACCTGCGCGTCTCGCACAAGATCGCCGTGAAGTTGCGCAAGGTAAGGCACCTCGCCATCACCGTGCGGGTGACGCTGTTCGCCGCCGGCGGCCAGCACCGCACCGTGACGGCCGCGGCGCGTTACTAGCCCGGGCCGCCCGCGGGGCGCCTCGGAGGCGCTCGCCCCTTAATCTCCCTCGCCATGAGCACGGCTCTCGACGACACCCGGGCGCGGCCGGGCTCGGGACGGCTGGCCCACCGCTCGCTCCTCCGGACCCCGGCTGTACGCGAGGCGTGGAGTGCGCTGTGGCGCTCGCGGCTGCTGATCTGGATCGTCGGCTGCCTGGCGGTGCTCACCTACGGCGTCAACGCCGCCAACCGCGCGTCCTTCGACATTGCCCACCTATCGAACTCACTCGGCGGAGTGGGCAACGTGCTGGCGGCGCCGGCCATGCGGTGGGATGCGGTCTGGTACGTGTGGATCTCCGAGCACGGCTACAACGTACTCCAGACCACGGGCTTCTTCCCGCTCTATCCGCTCCTCGTGCACGCCGGCAGCTGGATCGCCGGCGGCTCGGCCGTGATCGCCGGGATTGCCATCTCGCTGATCGCCGCGCTGGTCGGTCTGACCATCGTTCACCGCCTGACCGAGCTCGAGTTCGGCGATCTCGGATCGGCGAGCGCAGCGGTGAAGCTGATGGCGTTCGCTCCGTTTGCCTTCTACCTCTCGGCCGTGTACACCGAGGCCCTGTTTCTCGCCCTGTCGGCCGGGACGTTTCTGGCCGCGCGACGGGGACGCTGGGCCCTGGCCGGCGTGCTGGGCGGTCTGGCCGCGATGACCCGAGTGACCGGCCTACTGCTGCTCGTTCCCGTCGTCATGCTGTTTCTCTATGGGCCCCGCGAGGATGCGGCCGGGCCAGCCGCCGGGGGTGGGTGGCGCCCCCGCTATGCGTTCTCGCCGCGACTGTTGTGGGCGCTGCTCATTCCCGGGGGCACCGCCCTGTTCGGCGCTTACACGGCCGCCCGAGGGTTCGGCTTCTTCGCCTCCTTCCACGCCCAGCACCTGTACTGGCAGCACCGCTTCAGCGGGCCTCTGGTCGCCGTGTGGGATGGACTCAAGGCGGCCTGGCTGCAGATCAAGGCGCTGGCCACCGGGCACCTGACCGACGCCACGCGGGGGGCATCGGTCCTCCAGGTGATCGTGCTGGTGGTGTCCTGCCTCGGGCTGGCCGGCGTCGCCCGGCGGCTCCCGCCCGCCTACGTCGTGTACGTGGGGCTGGGCTTGCTGGTGCCGCTGTGGAGCCCCACGCTGGGCGATCCGCTCCGCGGGCTGGACCGGTACGCGAGCATGATGTTCCCGCTGTTCATGTGGTTGGGGGCGTGGGCCCACGAGCGGCGAGCCGAGTCGCCGCTGGTGATCTTCAGCGCGGTGCTCCTGGCCGGGTTCACCGTGCAGTTCGCCACCTGGCACCTGGTCGGCTCGATCCCGAACTGACCTCGTGGCAGCGGGCGGCCGTAACCTACAGCGCCCATGGCGTTGCATCTGATAACGGCGGGGGAGTCGCACGGCCCCGGGCTCACCTGCATCATCGAGGGTCTCCCGGCGGGCCTGCGGCTCGAGCGTGAGGCGCTGGACCGCGACCTGGCTCGCCGCCAGCTCGGCCACGGCCGTGGCGGACGGATGAAGATCGAAAAGGATCGGGTGGAGGTGACCGCCGGGGTGCGGCACGGCCGGACGCTCGGCGGTCCGATCGCGCTCCAGGTCGTCAACCGCGACTACGCCAACTGGGAGGAGCGGATGAACCCCTGGCCGGTGGAGGCCGAGTTGGCCGAGGTCCATCTGCCGCGGCCCGGACACGCCGACCTGGTCGGCACGCAGAAGTACGGCCTGAGCGATGTCCGCGACATCCTCGAGCGCGCCAGCGCCCGGGAGACCGCCGCGCGCGTGGCCGGTGGAGCGGTGGCCAAGTCGTTTCTGCGGTCCCTCGGCGTGGAGGTCTACTCGCATGTGCTCCAGATCACCGGCGCCGTGGCGCCGCGGCGGGACGACCTCGGGCCGGCGGACTTCGCTCACGTCGACGAGTCTCCGGTGCGCTGCCTGGATCCCGCGGCGAGCCGGGCGATGGTGGGCGAGATCGACCGTCTGCGCAAGGCCAACGAGTCGCTCGGTGGTGTGTTCGAAGTCCGCGCCTTTGGGCTCGTTCCCGGGCTTGGCTCGCACGTGTCATGGGAGCAACGACTCGACGGCCGGCTCGCGCAGGCGATTCTCTCGATCCAGGCGCTGAAGGCGGTGGCGATTGGCGACGGGTTCGAGGTCGCCGGGGTACCGGGCTCGCAGGCCCATGACGAGATCTTCTACGACGAACAACACGGCTACCACCGCGAGACGAATCGAGCCGGCGGGCTCGAGGGCGGCATGACCACCGGAGCGCCGCTCGTCGTCCGGGGTTCGATGAAGCCGCTGCCCACCCTTACCAAGCCCCTGCGTTCGGTCGACATCGCCACCCACCAGCCCGCCGAGGCGCTGCGCGAGCGCACCGACTCCTGCACGGTCCCCGCGGCCGGCGTGGTCGGGGAGGCGATGGTCGCCTTCGTCGTGGCCGACGCCTACCGCCGCAAGTTCGGCGGCGACCACATCGATGACGTCCGCCGGGCGCTCGATGCCTACAAGGAGCGGATCGGGTGGCGGGGCTCCTGACCGGAGCCGACCGGGGGTCGATCGTCTGCATCGGCTTCATGGGAGCGGGCAAGACCACGGCTGCCGGGGCGATCGCGGCCCGGCTCGGCACGCTGGCGGTCGACGTCGACAGCGAGATCGAGCTGCGCGTGGGCAAGTCGATCGAGCAGATCTTCACCGAGAACGGCGAGAGCGCCTTCCGCGCCGCCGAGGAGCAGGTCACGCTCGAGCTGCTGGGCCGTGACGACTCGCGCGTCCTTTCACTCGGCGGTGGGGCGGTCACGTCGGCCGCGATCAGAGAGGCGCTGCGCGCTCATCTCGTGGTGTGGATCGATACCGACGCCGACACGGCGTGGGCCCGGTGCGAGGACAGCAGCCGGCCGCTGGCGCGGGATCGCGATCAGTTTTATGAGCGCTACCGCGAGCGTGAGCCGCTCTACGCCGCCCTCGCTGACATCACCGTCCCGGGCCATCGCACCGTCGACATGGCCGCGGTGCTGAACGCTGCGGACGGTATGCCCGCCGGAACCCAGATGCTTTGGGCCACCAGTGCGGGCGGCGAGTATCCGGCTTACGTCGGGACCGGACTGCTGGCCAGCGGGTTCTGGCCGCCCGCGGTCGAGGGCCGGCGCTTTCTGGTCACCGACGGCACCGTCGGACGCCGTTACGGCGACGCCCTCGCGCCGCTGGAGGGCCGGATCGCGATCATGCCCGGCGAGCAGTCAAAGACCGTCGCTCACGCGGAGATCGTGTGGACGGAGATGGTGCGGGCCGGCATGACGCGGACCGACCTGGTGGTGGCGCTTGGCGGCGGTGTCGTCGGCGACCTGGCGGGGTTCTGCGCGGCCACATTCCAGCGCGGCGTGCGCTACGTCCAGGTGCCGACGACGCTGGTCGCACAGGTTGACTCGGCCTACGGCGGCAAGACCGGCGTCGACCTGGCCGAGGCGAAGAACTACGTCGGCGCCTACCACCAACCGAGCGCGGTCCTCACCGACGTTGGCGCCCTGGACAGCCTCCCGCCCGAGGAGGTGGCGGCCGGCTACGCCGAGGTGGTGAAGACGGCGCTGATCGCCGGCGGCGAGCTGTGGGAACGGATCCGGAGCGGCGCCGATCCGACGAACTTCGACGTGATCACAGCCTGCGTGCGGGCCAAGCTACGGATCGTCAGCCGGGACGAGCGCGACGGGGGCCTGCGCCAGGTTCTCAACCTCGGCCATACCGTGGGTCACGCGATCGAGACCACCACTGGGTACGCGCGCTATCGCCACGGTGAGGCCGTGGCGCTCGGGCTCCTAGCCGCCCTGCGGCTGTCGGGACAGGACGAGCTGCGAGGCGAGGTGGCGGAGCTGCTGCATAGCCGGGGGCTGCCGGTGCGACTCGAGGGCGGCGACCCCGATGCCGTGGTGATGGCCACGGCGCGGGACAAGAAGCGCGTGGGCGAGGGCCCGGTCCCGTTCGTACTCCTCGATCGGCCCGGGGCGCCGCGCCCGGGTTGCGAAGTCGCGCCTCGCGCTCTGATCGCCGCCGTGCGAGAGTTGGTGCGCTGATGTCGATCCTCGCCAACCGGATCGAGGTCATGCACGGCGTGAACCTCGACCAGCTCGGTCGCCGCGACGCCACGATCTATGGGACCCTCAGCTTCGACGATCTCGAGCGCTACATCGCTGACACGGCCGGCCAGCTGGGCCTCGAGACGCGGTTCTTCCACACCAACCACGAGGGCGAGTTCGTCGAACACCTGCACCGGCTCGAGGGAATGGCCGACGGCCTGATCCTCAACCCCGGCGCCTGGACGCATTACGCCTACGCGATCCGCGACGCGCTGGAGCTGACCGGGCTGCCGGCCGTGGAGGTCCACCTTTCCGATGTCGACTCGCGCGAGGAATGGCGGCGCAAGTCGGTGATCAGAGAGCTGTGCCTCGGGCGCGTGGCCGGCAAGGGTGCCGACGGCTACCGGGACGCGCTCCAGATGCTGAGAGACGAGCTCGCGTGAGCACGCGTGCAGACCGGCTATCCGGCCTGCTGGAGGGCGCCGGCGTCGACGTGACGCTGGTCACCAACCCGCTCAACGTTCGTTACCTCACCGGCTTCACCGGGTCAAACGGCGTGGCCGTGGTCGGGCGCGAGACGCGGGTGTTCATCACCGATTTCCGCTACGTCGAGCAGGCGGCCGAGGAGGTGGAGCGGTCGTTTGACCGCCGCCGGGCACCGCAGGATCTGCTCGATGAGGTGCCGGGCGTGCTTCCCACCGGGCCGTTGCGCCTGGGGTTTGAGGAGACCCACGTGACCGTCCGCCAGCACGCGCGGCTGCGCGAGTTACTCGACGAACGCGTCGAGCTGGTCGGCCTTGGTGCGCTCACCGAACGGTTGAGGGCTATCAAGGAGCCGGCCGAGATCGAGGCGATCCGGGCCGCTGCGGGGGTTGCCGATGTGGCGTTTGCGCGCTTGATCGATGAGGGCCTGATCGGCCGCACCGAGCGCGAGGCGGCGATTGCGTTGGAGCGGATGATGCTCGAGGAGGGTGCCGCCGGCCCGAGCTTCGGTTCGATCGTGGCAGCAGGAGCCCACGGAGCGCTGCCTCACGCGCAGCCGCGCCGGGTCGAGATCCAGCGCGGGGACATGGTCGTCATCGACTGGGGGGCCCAGGTCGACGGCTACTGCTCCGACTGCACGCGAACGATCGCCGCTGGACAGGTCCCCGCTCACGCCCGAGACGTCTACGACCTCGTCCTGGCCGCCCAGCAAGCGGGCCTGTCGGCGATCAGGGCGGGCGTGCCGGGCCGCGAGGCCGACGCCATCGCGCGAACGGTGATCGAGGCCGCCGGGCACGGGGAGCATTTCGGGCACGGGCTCGGGCACGGCGTGGGACTCGATATTCACGAGGCGCCGCGCCTGTCGCAGCGCTCCCAGCACGAACTTCAGGACGGCAACGTCGTCACCGTCGAGCCGGGTGTCTACCTGCCGGGTGAGTTCGGAGTGCGCATCGAGGACATCGTGGTGGTCAGGGAGGAGGCCTGCGAGATCCTCAGCGGGATCAGCAAAGAGCTGATCGTCACCGGCTGATCCCGGACGCTCTCTACACTGGGCCGTCGCATGATCTCGACCAACCAATTTCGCAACGGCAACCACATCGACGTCGACGGGACGATCTTCAAGATCCTCGAGTTCCAGCACGTCAAGCCGGGCAAGGGCGGCGCCTTCGTGCGAACCAGGCTGCGCCGGGCCAGCGACGGCGCGGTGATCGACCGCACGTTCCGGGCCGGCGAGAAATTCCGCCCCGTGAGGACCGAGGTGCGCAGGATGCAATTCCTGTATCGCGACGGGTCGGACGCGCACTTCATGGACACCGAGAGCTATGAGCAGCTGACCATCCCCGAGGCCACGATCGCCGACTCCCTGCGCTGGATGAAGGAGTCCGACGAGGTCGACCTCCTGTACATCGATGACGATCCGTCCGACGTCCAGCTGGCCAGTGCCATCGACCTCCAGGTGACCGAGACCGAGCCGGGAGTCCGGGGCGACACCGCCTCGGGCGGTGGGACCAAGCCGGCTGTGCTCCAAACCGGCGCGCGTATTCAGGTACCGCTGTTCATCGAGATCGGGGACACGGTTCGGGTCGACACGCGCTCCGGTGAATACGTGAGCCGTGCGTAGAAGCGAGCAGCGCCGCGCCGCGGTGTGGGCGCTATACCAGAGCGATCTGCTCGGTCGGCCCCTCGAGGACACCTTCTCCCGGGACACGCACGGGTTCACGCGTGCACTGGCTGAGCTCGTGCGCGGACATCAGCGCGAGCTCGACGAGCTGATACGCGAGCATGCCAAGGGATGGTCGCTGGAGCGAATCGCGCCGCTCGAGCGTTCCATCCTCCGCGTGGGCCTGGCCGAGCTGCTGTACCCCGGCGAGGTCCCCGGCGACGTGTCGATACCCCCTGAAGGCGCGATCAACGAAGCCGTGGAGACGGCGAAGCGCTTCTGCGGGGCCGAGGCGCCGGCGTTCGTCAACGGAATCCTCGCCGCGGTCCTACGCGAGCGCGATTCCCAGGCCGCCGAGTACTGACGCCGTTGCTCAAGTAAGGCTCCTCGGCGGTCGATGCGAGCACCGTGGGATCGACGTGGAAGTCGACCAAGCCGCTGCTCTGGTCTGCCGCGTTGCTGGTGGCGGGGTTGCTGCTCGTCGATCTCGTCCTGTCGGTCCGGAGCATGGGCGATTACGCGCCCAGCGGCGCGACGGCGGGAGACAACGCCGCGCCCGGCCTTAACGCGCTGCTGCACGGCGACCTGGCGGGTTACGCGGCTCGTCAGCCGGCGATCGGGCTGACGTCGATCCTTCTCCGCCTGCCGTTTGCCGCCCTGTCGCACGCTCTCGGTGGCGGTGCTCTGGTCACCTACCAGCTGGGTGCGCTGGCCGCGCTGCTCCCGGTGGGGTTCTTCGCCGCCTGGCTCATGGCGGGGCGAGCGATCCCGCCAGGGGCGCGTCTGGCCGGCGCGCTCGCCGGGCTGCTGGTGCTCGCCGGTCCGGTGCTGCGGGAATCGCTGATGTCGGGCCATCCGGAAGCCGCGCTGGCCGGAGTGCTGGCCACCGGCTCGGTCATCGCCGCGACCCGGGGCCACGCCGGCCGGGCGGCCACGCTGCTCGGCCTCGCCGCGGGCGCCAAGCCCTGGGCGCTGATCGCACTGCCGCCGGTGATGATGGCCTTACCAGGCCGCCGGGTCAGGACGGCCGCGATCGCTGGGGCGATCGCCTTCCCGCTGTGCGCGGTGGCTCCGCTGGCCGACCCGGGAGCGTTCGCCCGTGCCCTCCATGGAGAGGGGTCGACCAACCTGATCAACCCGTTCAGTCTGTGGTGGCCGCTCAGCGAGTCGTTTCATCTGCCCTCGGGGCAGATCGCTCCCGCCCGGCTGCTGCCCTTTGGACTCTCGCGGGCACAGTCGCCTGGGCTGGTGCTCCTGCTGGCGCTGCCGGCGCTGGCGATGGCCTACGCGCGGGCTCGCCACCGGCGGACTGCCTGCGATCCGCTGGCGCTGCTCGCCCTGCTGGCTGTCGTTCGATGCCTGTGCGATTCGACGCATCTCGAGTATTACTACCTATCGATTCTGATTCCGCTGGCGGCCTGGGAGGTTGTGGCACTCGGCCGCCTGCCGTGGCTCACCGCGCTCGGCACCGTGGCCATCGGGCTGATTCCCAATCTGGCTGAGATCAACGACCCGGCGGCGGTGTGGGCGGGATCGGTGGCGGCGACGCTCGTCCTGGCGGTCTATCTGGCTCGGTGCGCCTTTGTCGCCCGGCCGGGCGCCGCGCCGGAGTCGGCGATGACCCTGGCGCGAGCAGCGTAGGAGCAACGTAGGAACCGCTCGCATCCGACCACGGCACCGACGACAATGGCTCTATGAGGTTGATCGTTGTCGACGACGACCGAGCGTTGCGCGACGTGTTGCGGCGGGCGCTATCGCTGGCCGGCTATGACGTGCGCCTGGCGGAGAGCGGGGCCGCTGCGCTGAGCGAGATCGCCGCCGCTGCGCCCGACGCGGTTGTCCTCGACATCGGCCTGCCGGATATCAACGGCCTCGAGGTGTGCCGCCTGCTCCGCCGCGAGGGCAACCGCGTGCCTGTGCTCATGCTCACGGCTCGGGATGCGGTCTCCGACCGGATCGACGGTCTCGACGCCGGCGCCGACGACTATCTCGTCAAGCCGTTCGACATCGACGAGCTCAAGGCGCGGCTCCGAGCCCTGTTGCGGCGCTCCGGGGCCGACAGCGACGCCGATGGTGGCCTGTCGTTCGACGGGCTGCGGCTCGACGCCGGCCGCCACGGCGTGGTCGTGGGGGAGAAGTTCATCGAGCTGACGCGGACCGAGTACCAGCTGCTCGAGCTTCTGATGCTCAACCCGCGCCGGGTGCTGCCCCACAGCCTGATCTACGATCGCGTCTGGGGCTATGACTTCGGTCCCACCTCGAACGCGCTGCGCGTCTACATCGGCTATTTGAGACGCAAACTCGAGGACGCCGGCGCGGGCCCGGTGATCCACACCGTGCGGGGGGTGGGATACTCGCTGAGGGAGCCGGGAGAGTGAGTCTCAGAGTGCGTATGGGGCTGGCGGCTGGGGTGGCGGTCGCCATCGCGGTGGTCGCCGTGGCGGTGTCGTCGTATGCGGGCATGCGCTCAGAGTTGCTGGGACAGATCGATCACGCGCTCCAGGGTCTCGCGCAGTCGGTCCACGCGCCGGGGAACCACAACGGTCCCCCCGGCCTCGGTGGTGGCGGACCACTCGGGCAGACCGATTGCGATCATGGCCTCGGGCTCGAGGGCGGTGGCCCCGGGTTCGGTGGCGCATCGGGACTCCGGCAGTTCGTCACCAGCAGCGGTCAGGTATGTCCGAGCGGTGCCAGCACGCAGCTGCCCGTCGACGCCCACGTGAAGGCGGTGGCGGCGGCAGGCCACGGTCAGTACTACAGCGATGTCACCGTGTCCGGGCACCGGCTGCGGATGCTTGTGATGGGAATCCCGGGCGGGGCGCTCCAGGTCGCCCTGCCACTTGGCGATGTCGACAACGCGCTCGATCACCAGCTGCTGCTGCTGGCGCTGATCTCGGCCGGCGGGATCGCCTTCGCCGCGCTCCTGGGCATCCTCGTGGCGCGGACCGCGCTGGCGCCGATCGCCCGTTTCACCAGCCGCACGGAGTCCGTCGCCGCCAGCGCCGAGCGGTTCGAGTACGAGCGGCTCGAGGTTCACGGTGACGATGAGCTGGCGCGCCTGGCTCGCACCTTCAACACCACCCTAGATGCGCTCGAACGGTCGGTCCAGGCCCAGCGCAACCTCGTCGCCGATGCCTCGCACGAGCTGCGTACTCCGATCGCCTCGATTAGGGCCAATCTGCAGCTCTTGCGCGACGAGGCGCTGCTGTCGCCCGAGGACCGCGCCGCCCTGCGCGCGGACATGATCGAGGAGCTCGACGAGCTGACCCGGCTGGTCGGAGACGTGGTCGAGCTCGCCCGCGGGTCGAAGTTGAGCGGCGAGCTTGGCGACGTGCGCGTGGATCGCATCGCCGCCGACGCGGTCGAGCGGGCACGCCGGCGCGCTCCCGGACTGACCTTCCGGGCCAGCCTCGAGCCGACGCTGGTCAGCGGCGATGGCGACCGGATCGCGCGCGCGGTGATCAACCTTCTCGACAACGCCGCCAAGTGGAGCCCCGAGGGCGGATCGGTCGAGGTCGACCTGAAGGACGGCACGCTGACCGTCCGCGATCACGGCCCGGGGTTTCAGGAGGAAGACCTACCGTTCGTGTTCGACCGGTTTCATCGCGCCAAGACGGCCCGGGCCAAGCCAGGGTCTGGCCTCGGGCTGGCCATCGTGCGCCAGGCCGCGGAGGCCCACGGCGGGTTCGTCGAGGCCAGCAACGCGCCGGACGGGGGGGCACTGATGAGGATCGGCTTCGGCACGCCGCTCCAGATCGCCGAGCCGGCCCCGGAGACGATCAGCGCGTCCTGACGCGGGAGGACGCGTGGTTGGCGCCCGCCGGGCGGATGCTGACGAGGATCCGGAACCACGAAAAGGTTGCGCAGCGTCCCCGCGCGATGCCGCGACGCAACGTTTTCGCTGCTATTTCGGCGAAACGTTGCTTGGCGCCGACCCGCCGCCGGGCTGCGCAACGTTTTCGTTGTACCTCAGCGCCGCGGTCGCCCCCGAACAGCCGCCGGCCCCGACCGAGCGTACGAGCCCAAAACCGACCAACGGAAGAGAAAAGGCCCCCGCCCTGCGGAGGCCTCTCCCACGCTGTCGGGGCGGCTCTGGCGCCTCCCCGGCAGATGGCTGGCCAGCTCCTCGCTCAGCGACGAGCTGATCAAACCGGCAGGATGCCCCGGTGGCGCGAGCGGCGGTCCGGTGGCGCGGTGACGCGGTCAGCCTCGGGACGCCGGGGCCTCAATGACTCCAACGTTGTTGGAGATAATCTCCAACAACGTTGGACTCGCCATCAACCGGGCACGCGCTAGCCAGGGGCAGGGCTCTGATCGGCTAGCTAGCCGATGATGTCCCGGTACTCCTCGTTCTCCATCACGATCACGGTCCGGATCACGCCTCCACCGCTCCGAGCGACGCCGGACGGCCGGGCAGGAGCATCGCGGACCCGGTGGCGACAGCGATCCGGCGGCCATCGGCATCGAGCACCTCGGAGTTGCCGACGGCGATTCGGCGGCCGGCGTGGATCACCTCGCCGTGGGCGGTGGCCACCCGCCCGTCGGCCAGCAACGGTCGCAGGTAGTTGATCTTCAGATCGATCGGTGCGAGCGCGGTGGCGGCGGGGACCGTGGTCTGGATCGCCGCGCTGAGCGCGGCCTCGGCCAGCATCGCCACAGCGCCGCCCTGGATCCGTCCCGGGGGCGGAGCGCTCAGCCACTCGCTGGCCGGGAGTGCGAACGCGGCGCGGTTGGGGCCGGCGGAGGTGAGTGTGAGTCCGGTGAGGTGGTGGACCGGAGGCGGAGGCAGCTCGCCCGAGAGCAGCGCCTCGAGAATCTGCATACCGCTGAGTTGCTCCCACACCTCCTGCGCGAGGATGCCGCCGGCCGAAGGCCGTTGCCACGGATCAGGATCTTCGTCGCCCGGGGCTGCCGCCGGCCGGTCCGAGCCCTCCGTGGCCCTGCTGCCCGGCGGGGCTGACGCCGGAGCGAGCTGCGGCTGCATCAGGCACAGCGTGCTGCCGTGGGCGATCAGTTGATCCTCATCGTCGATCAGCGAGGCCTCAGCCAGCGCAATGCTCGTGCGGGCCTTGACCAGCCGTCCACGCACCATCAGGGTCCCGCTCGGGCGGGCGGGGGCGAGCAGCCGGAGCGTCAGCTCGGAGGTCAGGAACGGTGTCCGCGGGGGCAGGACGGTCTGGATGGCGCAGGCCATCGCCGCGTCGGCGGGCACCACCAGCGGCCCGATCGAGATCGCGCCCGGCGAGGAGCGCAGCCAGCCGCTCAGCGGGAGCTCAAATGCGGCTGCCCCATCATCTATCTCGACGAGGTGCATGCCGGTGAGCCGCGAGATCGGTGGCTGAGGGATGCGGCCGGCGAGCATCGCTCGGAGCTGCTCGGCCCCCGCCATGGCCATGAAGCTGGAGTCGGGGTGGCCACCGCGCGGCGGCTCTTGCCAGGGATCGGGCATCAGCGCTCAGCCGATGTGTATCGGCTCGGGCGGCTGACAGAGCTGCCGCGTGGACGACTTGAGGGAGCCTCAGTCGCACAAACGTGGGACTTTCTGTGCATCCTTTGCGCCCAGGGGTGCCGGAGTCGAGACTGGCATCGGGGCGTGCTGGCGCGTTCCCCGAGTGGGCAGCCCTCGCCTGGCGCGCCCGCCCGCCGGCACTCCCCATTTTTCTCCTCCTTGCGGCCCGTCGCCCGCCGCCGCCCGCAGAGCTCCGGCGGCGGGCGTGTCCGCTGACGGGGTCCGCCGCTGCTCGCGCAACTTCCCGCGGCTCGTCGTGTTCCCACCCAACGGGTACAACGATTCAGAAGGAGACCGCATGACTCGCGTCCGACGAGTGCTTGCCTTGACCTCGGTCATCTCGCTTGTCTTCGTGGCGGCCGCCACGGCGACGAAGGTGACCGGCGGAACCACGACCGTAACGGCGTCCACGGCGGCTGCGCAGCTGCTGGCCAACAACCACATCACGGTCACGCCGTTCGCGCCGGCGACGGCGAGCGGCAACACGTTCACGTTCCCGATCACCGGCGGCCGGCTGAACACCAAGACGCTGCACGGTGTGATTCGCCACTCCGGCGGCATCATGCTGTCCAACGGCACTGCCAAGGCAGCCCTGCGCCGCCTGACGATCGTCGCGGACAAGCACGGCGTCTCGATCTTCGCGCTCGTACGCCATCACACCCGCCGCGTCTGCGGACACATCAAGGCGCGCCACCGGCGCTTCCGCTGTCGCGTGGTTGTCGTCTGGAGTTCCGCGCGCGTCGCGAGAGTGACGAACACCAGCGTTTCGAACGGCTCGGCGACCGGCACCGTCAACATCACGGCGTTCACCGCGCGCGCGATCAACCGTCTGGCCGGCAAGCATGTTGTCAGTGCGGGCGATGTGCTCGGGACCGCGACCGTGACCCCCACGCTCAAGTAGCAGGTCGTACGCCCAGCCCCGTCCGGCGAGCATTAGGCCCGCCGGGCGGCGGCTCGGGGCCTCCGCGTGTCGCCGGGTGACTATGATCGGGCCCGGTGCCCGACCGTCTGTACTTCACCGACTCCGATGAGGCCAATGAGCTAAACGCCAGCGACCCGATGGCGTTGCTCATCGGGTTCGCGCTCGACCAGCAGGTCACGGTCCAGAAGGCGTTCGCCGGCCCGCTGGTCATCAAGGAGCGGCTCGGATCGCTCGACGCCAAGGCGGTCGCCGCGGCCGACCTCGAGCCGCTGTTCCGGGAGCGCCCGGCCATCCATCGCTTCCCCGGCGCGATGGCGCGCCGCGTGCATGATTTGGCGGAGCACATCGAGGATCACTACGACGGCGACGCCGCGCGAGTCTGGACCGACGCAAAAACGAGCGACGAGCTTCGCGCCAACCTGGCCGGACTTCCGGGATTCGGCGAGATGAAGATCAAATCGCTGGGCTCGGTTCTGGCCAAGCGGTTTGGCGTCGCCACGGCTGAGGACCTGGTCCCGTGGCACCCGACGCTGGGCGACGTCGACTCGCCGCAGGCGCTGGCCGATTACCAGGCAGCCAAGAAAGAGCACAAGCTGTCGTGGAGCAAGAGCGGCTCGCGATCGAGCGCGGGACGCTCGTAGTAAACAGCACTGCTACATCGAGTACTGGCTCGATGTCCCACGTCGGCCTGTAGTCCTTGGTGACCGGAGGCACGCGCCACCGTCGATAAACAGCACTGCTGCAGCCAGCTCCCTTGGTGGCTTGCGCCGCGCTACGTTGACCGCGAGCAATCAGAGGAGGCAAAATGGTCCCGCAAGACATGGTCGATCACCCCGATGTCCAGGCTCTCGTGAGCCAGGCGCGCGAAGGTCTCGCGGCCGGCAAGGACAAGGAGGCGGCGAGGCTTCTCACCGACGCCGCGTACCACACCCACGACCCCGAGACCGAGACCGAGGTGCGCGAACTCGCCGCCCAGGGACTCGAGCGCGCGGGTCGGTTCAATAAGGGCCGGTGGCAGGAAATCATCCGCATCGCCGACCTGCACCGCTCGGCGGCCGCGAAGGCATAGGCAGAGCCTGCCCCAGGACTCTCGGAAGGTCTCCGCGAGTTCCGGCAGCGTTCCGCAGGAGCGCGGCATCATTGCTGCCCTCGCTCGAGGTCCCGCGGCGACCTCGAGCGAGCGCACTTAACGCCCTACCCCCACCGGGTTCGGCGAGAAGACGCTCAGTGATAATGAGCGGCATGCAAGCCCGTCTGCGGGGCGCGGTGGTCAAGGGCCGCGCCGTAGAGCTCCGCCCCTTCACCGACGGCCATCGCGAGTCCGTGCTGCGCGTGCTGGCGGCGCGCGACATGCACGATTTCGGCGTGGCGGACTTCACGCGCAAGATCGTGTTCGACCACGTGCGGACGAACGCGTCCAACGCCGTGGTCGCCGCTGACTGCGAGGAGGTGTTCGGCTGCGCCGCGATCCACGACGGCGGGGCGATCTCGTTCGTCGATCCCGCCCGAGAGTGCGAGGGCACGGGATCGGCCCTGCTGGCGTGGACCGAGGCCCAGGGCAGGGCCCTCGGGCGCGACTACCACCGGCAGTGGATCCCCGATGGCAACTCCAGCGGCCAGCGCCTGATGCGGGAGGCTGGGTACGAGCCGGTGAGAACCATCTACCACCTGGTGCGCGAGCTGTCCGAGGCGCCGGCGCCTCCCGCGGCACCTGGGGGGATCATGCTCGAGCGTCCCGATGTCGAGCGCGACGCACGGGCGCTCCATGCCGCCGATGCGGCTGCCTTCGCCTCGAACGCCGACTATCGCGAGGAGAGCTTTGAGACCTTTCGCGATGAGCATCTGAGCAAGGCAGCCCTCGAGCCCGCGCTGAGCCTGGTCGCTCGTCGCGGCGAGGCGGTGGCCGGGTTCACCGTGTGCCGCCGCTGGGGGCCGGGCGTCGGCTACATCGACCTGCTGGCGGTGGTCGAGTCTGAGCGGCGCCAGGGTCTGGGGAGTCTCCTATTGCTGAGCGCGTTCGCCGATTTCGTGGGCGCGGGTCTCGGCGCGGCCACACTTGACGTGGCATCAGACAATCAGCGCGCGCTGCGCGTCTACGAGCGTGCGGACATGACGGCCCGCCACCGGATCAACGTGTTCGAGAAACCGGTCGCCTGACGGGACTTCCGCACGGAGCCTGCCGCACGGAGCAGACCGCACAGAGCACGTCTTACTGAGCCTGCCGCACGGACCACCCGCCGGTCAATCGTTGTCGGCCCGAGGCCGGTAGCGGTGATGGAGCATCAGGGCGTTGCCGTCGGGATCGGCAAAGAAGCCCATGAAGCAGACGCCCGTGTCCAGGATGTCCCCGCGGAACTCAACACCCTTCTTCTCGAGCTCGCGGCGGGCCGCGGCGACGTCGTCGACGTGCAACGCGATCGCGTTGTGGTTCGTCTGATGCTCCATGCCCATGCGCTCGGGATTTATGACGCTGAGAGTCAGGTTGCCGGTCTCAAACTCCGCGTAGTTGCGGTCCTCGATGTACACGGACCGTCGCAGTCCCAGGGTCTCGCCGTAGAACTCCACCGACCTGGGGAGGTCGTGGCTCGGAACGGCCACGAAGTCGACGCCGGTGATCAGCTGATTGGTGGTGGCCATGGCCCGCCCTTCCTTCTCGATGGTGTATTCGGCAACGATTGTGACTCGTCGGGCTACGCCTGGGCCAACGCGGCGAGGCCGGGAACAGGGGAGCTTCGCCCGCCTGACCACGCCGGCCCGCTCGAGCTCGCGAAGGCGTTGTGAAAGGACGTCGGGGCTGAGGTGGGGGAGGCCCGACCGCAGATCGGTGAAACGCTTCGGACCGAGGAGCAGCTCGCGGACGACGAGCAGCGCCCAGCGTTCGCCGACGAGATCAAGGGCCCGTGCCACCCCGCACGGATCTCCGACGTGTGGGAGGCCGGCGACCGGCAGGGTGCCCAGCTCATCAACGAGCCCTCCGCATGGGCGATGAGCATGCTCGCGACCAACGACCCCGACGGTGCCGCGGCGTTCTACGTGCTCTGTTCGGGTGGGAGACCGGGGCCTTTCGCCCCGG
The DNA here is from genome assembly GCA_963796885.1 of uncultured Solirubrobacterales bacterium. Taxonomy (GTDB): domain Bacteria; phylum Actinomycetota; class Thermoleophilia; order Solirubrobacterales; family Solirubrobacteraceae; genus Palsa-465. Next base: position 168,766 of record CAWCNP010000002.1, on the reverse strand, counting down.
GGTCTCGCTGTTCCGGCTGTCGGGCTACGCCGGCGGCGAGCCTCACCAGCCCGTGCCGCGCGATGTGGTGGCGGCCATGATCGTCGATGATCGCCACGCGGCCTGGACCGTGGACGTTTGGGTGCGCGACCCCGATCCACAGGGCGCGGTGCTGTCGGTCAGTCAGCTCTTGGCCGCCGCCTGACCGCCCCGGCGCCCGATTGTGCCCTGAAGCGAGGCTGCTCCGTACGGCCTCGCGGCGGGCCGCATGTGACGAATCGCACACGAAACGATGTCATCCGTGTGACCGGCCTGCTACGGTCAGCGACTTCGTAATACCGCCGAATCCCCGCTCGCTTTCACTCATCGCGCGGCCGGGGAACGGGGGACCCGCTGGTGGCGATGCCGCCGTGGGGCTAATCGCCGCGACGGATGCGGCGTAGCGCAGCTTTCTCGCGCGAGCCCGTCAGCTAACCCCGTAGGCCCGAGAGAAAGAAACAGGAGGCTCCATGCCCTCGAAAAGAGCGCGACATGCGTCGCGTCGCAAATATCTGCGCAGCGCCCGAATCGGTTCGGGACTGGTGGCGCTCACCACCGCCGGGCTCGTGGCCGGGCCGGCTGTGGCCAGCGCCCATACGCCGATGCTGACCTCCCTGCTCGAGCAGGGCAGCGTCGGGCCGAACGTGGCCCGCGTCCAGCGCGCGCTGCACATCAACGACAACGCCCACTTCACCCGGGCGACGAAGCGAGCCGTGATCGCGTTCCAGCGCCGCGACAGCCTGCTGGTCGACGGGATCGTGGGTCCGCAGACCTGGGGTGCGTTGTTCCACATCCCGGAAACCACGACCTCGTCGAGCTCGACCTCGAGCACGCCCAGCCAGTCGCAGGCGGCCAGCGCCCCGGCGAGTTCGAGCTCCACCTCCAGCGGTGGGTACTCGATCCCGTCGTCGATTGTGCAATGTGAGTCCGGCGGCAACTACTCGGCGGTCAATCCGCAGAGCGGCGCCGGCGGCGCCTACCAGATCATGCCCTCGACCTGGCATGAGTACGGCGGGCAGGGCCTGCCCCAGGATGCGCCCAAGTCCGAGCAGGACGCGATCGCGGCGAAGATCTACTCCACGGTCGGGCCTTCGGCCTGGGTCTGCTGAGCATCGCCACCGGCCGGCCGCGGCAGCGTGTCGCGGCCGGCCCTGGCCCTTGACTCGTGGTTAGTAGGGTCCCGTAACCGATGACCGACCTAGCCGGCACGCGCGTGCTGATAACCGGGGGGACGAGCGGACTGGGACTGGCGATGGCCGCCGCCCTGACCCAGGCCGGGGCGAGCGCGGCGCTGACCAGCCGCTCCCGGGCCCGCGCCGACGCCGCGGCGAGCGCGCTTGGGCCACTGGCGACGGGCATCGAGCTGGATGTCCGAGACGAGCGCTCCGTCCAGGCCGGCGTCTGCGAGGCGTATGCGCGCCTTGGCGGCGTCGACATCCTGGTCAACAACGCGGGAATCGGTATGCGTACGGTCAATCCGCGTTTTCTCACCGACCCGCAGCCGTTCTGGGAGGTCAAGCCCGGCGGCTTTCGCGACGTCGTCGAGACGAAGCTGACGGGGTCATTCCTGGTCGCGCGGGAGGTCGTTGCAGAGATGCTGGCGGCCGGCGGCGGCCGGATCGTGTGCGTGTCGATGAACGAGCAGACGATGACCCGCCAAGGCTTCGTGCCGTACGGACCATCGGGCGCGGGCGTCGAGGCGCTCGCGCGGGTCATGGCGGCTGACCTGGCCACGAGCACGGTTCGCGTCAACATCCTCCTGCCCGGAGGCGCCACAGACACGGGGATGATCCCCGATGAAGTGCCGCCCGAGACCCGCACCCGGTTGCTCGATCCGGCGATCATGGGCCCGCCGATCGTGTGGCTTGCCTCGGCGGCGGCGGCCCACGTCCACGGTGAGCGGATCGTGGCCGCGGAGTTCGGCGACTGGCTCGCCCGGCGCTGAGTCCGGGCGCCTACTGGAGGTAGCGCTCGACGGTGTCGGCGTCGCGGGCCTGAGCCTCTTCCGGATCCTGCCCGGCGTCGCCCAGCGCCCGTCGCTGACGGAGCAGGTCCCAGCAGCGGTCGAGTTCGACCGAGATCGCCTCGAGTCGCATGCGATCGGCCTCGAGGGCCTCGGGGCTGCTCGAGTCGCTCTGCTCGCGGCTGCGCAGCGAGTTCTCCTCGCGCACGAGGGATTCGATTCGATCGACGACCGGGCCGCTGTCCACGTCCTGGAATCTAACCGATGGATCAAGTCCGAGAGACTCGGCGAAGGTAGGCTTCGGGTCGTGGCCGAGTCTCAGTCGATCCTCACCTCGCTGACGGAGTCGGCGATCTTCCTGGTGCTGACAGTCGACGCGGGGAGCGAGGACGAGCTGCGCGAGCTGCTCGGCGACGTCAGCGGGCTCAAGCGCTCGGTTGGCTTCCGGATTCCCGAGGCTGAGCTGTCCTGCGTCGTCGGGATTGGGTCGGCGCTGTGGGATCGCGTTTTTGGCTCGCCGCGTCCCGCCGAGCTGCATCCATTTCCAGGCTTCGTGGGCTCCCGACACACCGCGGTGGCGACGCCCGGCGATCTGTTGTTTCACATCCGCGCCCACCGGCTCGACCTGTGCTTCGAATTGGCTGAGCGGCTCATGAACCGGCTCGAAGGCTTCGCGCGCGTGGTCGACGAGGTGCACGGCTTCAGGTCTTTCGACGAGCGTGACCTGCTCGGCTTCGTCGACGGCACCGAGAACCCCGAGGGCGCCGCGTCGGCCGACGCGGCGCTGATCGGTGATGAGGACCCCGAGTACGCGGGTGGCAGCTACGTCGTGGTCCAAAAGTACCTGCACGACCTCCGGGGGTGGGACGCGCTACCGGTCGAGGAGCAGGAGCGTGCGATCGGCCGCGAGAAGCTCAGCGATATCGAACTGCCCGACGACATCAAGCCCAACAACTCACACGTGGCGTTGAACACGATCGTCGACGAGGACGGCGAGGAGCGCCAGATCATGCGCTTCAACATGCCCTTCGGCCGGGTGGGCGTCGGCGAGTACGGGACCTACTTCATCGGGTACGCCCGCAGCCCCGACGTGATCGAGCAGATGCTGACCAACATGTTCGTCGGCAAGCCGCCGGGTAGCTACGACCGAATCCTCGACTTCTCCACCGCGGTCACCGGCAACCTGTTTTTCGTTCCCACCGGTGACTTCCTCGACAACCAGCCACCAGACGAAAATGCCGACGCGTCGACGGCGGCCCCGCCGGCGGAAGGGGCAGCCGATCACGGCTCGCTCGGCATCGGCAGCCTAAAGGGAGGGTCTTGATGAACCATCTGCTCCGCGAAAAAGCCCCGATCAGCTCGGCAGGCTGGAGCTTGCTCGACGGTGAAGCGACCGAGCGCGTGACGCCCGCACTGGCCGCGCGCAAGCTGGTCGACTTCTCCGGCCCGCACGGCTGGGAGCATTCGGCGACCAACCTGGGCCGCACGACCGCGCTTGCCGGGACACCCTGTGACGGGGTGTCCGGCCTGCAGCGGCGCGTTCTGCCGCTGGTCGAGGTTCGCGCCGACTTCGAGCTCTCGCGAGCCGAGCTCCGCGACGGGGATCGGGGCGCGGACGATGTCGACCTCGGACCGCTGGACCGGGCCGCGCACCAGATCGCCGTGGCCGAGAACGTCGCCGTGTTCCACGGCTGGCACGGCGCGATCACCGGCATCGGGGAGGCTTCGCCGCACGAAGCCGAGCCACTGGGGGACCGGGCCGACGACTACCCTCGGCGGGTGGCCGGCGCCGTGCAGCAACTGCTGTCTAACGGGATCGGCGGCCCCTACGGGCTCGGGCTCGGTCCCGAGCAGTATCAGCGCGTGCTCGAGACGGCCGAGCAAGGTGGCTATCCACTGCTCGAGCACCTGCGCAAGATCGTCGACGGACCGATCGTGTGGGCGCCGGGGGTCAAGGGCGCGGTGGTCCTGAGCACGCGAGGCGGCGACTTCATCCTCGACGCCGGCCAGGATCTGGCCATCGGCTACGACGCGCACGACCACGACGCCGTTCGGCTGTACCTCGAGGAGACCTTCAGCTTCCACGTGGCCACGCCCGAGGCCGCGGTCGTGCTGACGCCGTAGACGGATCGACAGACGCCCTCACTCGGACGGCTTGGTGACCGGCCCCACGCCGATCACCTCGACCAGCTCGCCGGGCTGGCACATATCGATCGCGTCGGCTTCGCGCCGCAGCAGGGCCCGCAGCTGGACGAACGCGGCCAGACCCAGCAGGCCCGGGACCCACAGCTCGATGACCCGGTACAAGAGCACGGCCGCGGTGGAGGTGACGGCCGGAAGGCCGTACAGAACCAAGGCTCCGATGAGTCCCAGCTCGACGCCGCCGATTCCCCCCGGAATCGGGATCAGATTGCCCAGCTGTCCGATCACGTAGGCGATCGAGACGGTGGCGAACTCGGGCGTCGAGCCGATTGCCCGGAAGCTCGTCCATAGGACCATGATGTCGAACAGCATGTAGCCGATGACTCCACTTAGCAGCCAGGGATCTCCGCTTCTCAGCAACCGGACGGCCTCATCGATGCCATCGGCGGTTGCGCGCAGCGCGGGGCCCACCCGAGCCCGCCGACCGCCCCCACTGCGCGTTCCCAGCCGTCGGCTGAGGCGGCCCAGCAGCAGGGTCAGGACCACCCCCCCGATTGCCACCACGGCGGGAATCACTGTCAGCGCGATGTTGGACTTGCCGGGTAGCAGGTGCACGGCCAGGCCGATTCCGAGCAGGGCCAGTCCGGCGACATTGGGAACGCTGGTGAGGAGGAAGAAGGCCACCGTCTTGTCGGCGATCTCCTTGGTCGGCATGCCCCCGCGCCGGAGCGCCCATGCGCCGAGGGCCAGGCCGCCGGCGCCGCCGACCGGCAGCAGCGAATCCGCGCCCAGCTCGGACATGGCGATCTTGTAGCTCGTGCTCCGACTCATCCGGATACAGAAGACCCGCCGAAACGCCAGCACATAGGTCAGGCACGAGACCACCTCGAGCGCGCAGCCGACGACGATCCACCCCGCCGAGGCGTGGGCAAAGCGCTCGCGCAGCTCCCCCAGGCCGGGGAGCAGGGTGATGAGGATGACGACGACCACCACGACCGCGCCGAGCTTCAGCACCGCGCGGCGCAGCCGGCGAGGGCCGACCGCCGCCGGGAGCGGCGCCGGGTTGGTCGCGTTCGGTGAATCGCTCACCGCGGCCATCGCTCACCTGAATAGCACGTCTGCGCTCCTAAGGGGCATTGACGAATCCGCGCCGCTCGGGCAGGATCCGGCCCCGGAGCTGATGTCACCGATCTCACGTGGCTTTCTCGGTCGTCGCCGTCCGGTTGCGGACCCGTCTCGCGTGCCCCCCGGGCAGTATGTGACGCTTGACTTTCCCGTCCTGTCGGCCGGGCCCACGCCCCACACGCCGCTGCCCGAGTGGAACTTTGCCATCGACGGCGAGGTCGACCGGGCCCTGTCCTGGAACTGGGACGAGTTCCAGGCCCTGCCGGCCCAGAGCTTCACCGTCGACATCCACTGCGTGACGAAGTGGTCGAAGCTCGACACGAGCTGGCGGGGCGTGTCGATCGACACGCTGCTGGACGGCATTGGCACGGAGGCTGAGTACCTGACGGCATGGTGCGACGGTGGATACACGACGAATCTCGCGCTCGAGGACGTGACCGACGGCAAGGCCTGGGTGGTCTACGAGTACGACGGTGAGCCGCTCCCGTCCGAGCACGGCGGTCCCGCCCGGCTGCTGGTTCCGCACCTGTACTTCTGGAAGAGCGCCAAGTGGGTTCGCGGGCTCACGCTGACCCCCGACGACGAGCCCGGCTTCTGGGAGATGTACGGCTATCACAACCACGGTGACCCATGGCTCGAGCAGCGCTACCAGGGAGACTGAACTGGCAGCTCGGCACCGTCGTCGAGCTGGTTCCGGAGACGAGCCAGACGACGAGCATCGTGCTGGCGCTGGCGGACTGGACGGGGCATCGCGCCGGACAGCATGTCGACGTGCGGCTCACCGCCGAGGACGGCTACCAGGCGCAGCGAAGCTATTCGATCGCCTCGAGCCCCGATGACGACCACCTCGTCCTGACAGTCGAGCGTCTCGCCGACGGCGAGGTCTCGCCCTACCTAACCGACGAGTTGAGAGTCGGCGATGAGCTTGAGCTGCGCGGGCCGATCGGTGGCTACTTCGTATGGGAGCAATCCCTGGGCGGCCCGCTGATGCTGATCGCCGGGGGCTCGGGAATCGTGCCACTGCGAGCGATCCTGCGTCACTGGGCGGCCGGCGACCGGGCCATCGCGCCGCGGCTCCTGTACTCGTCGCGATCTCTGGCCGATGTCATCTACCGCGACGAGCTGACCGGTGAGATCGCCGGTGATGGTGTCGACGTCCGGCTCACGCTGACCCGCGAGTGGCCGGACGGTTGGGATGGGCTTCGCGGGCGCATGGACCGCGACATGCTCGATGAGGTCGTGTGGCCCCCGGCGGAGCGGCCGCTGGTCTACGCATGCGGCCCGAGTTCGTTCGTCGAGGCCGCCGCCGCGGGGCTCGTCGCCGCCGGCCACGATCCGAGTCGGATCAGGACCGAGCGGTTCGGGCCGACGGGAACCTAAGGGGGATCGGATGGAAGCGCTGGATGGAAACGCGATCGCCGGGCATCTGTTCGAGTACTTCGGCCAGGAGATGACAACGGCCTCCGGGGCCTGCCGGCAGTGTGGCGCTCGGACCCAGATCGCTGAGGTGCGGGTCTATTCGCAAGCCCCTGGGATGGTCGCCCGTTGCCGCTCGTGCGGCGCCGTGGTGATGGTCGTGGTGACGATCCGAGACACCACGAGAGTCGACCTCCGAGGCTTCGCACTCGATTGATCTCGCGCTGCTCGGGACCGCAGTGATCCAAGTGTCCTGACCGCTCGTACTGGGTGCTGAAAGAAGTCGAGTGCCGGACTCGCAAACCGACATGGCGCGGGAGCGGAATGAACGGGGCTGACCGGTAGCTCGGTGTAAATCCACAGGAGGATCACCGTGACTGACCTGACCAGGCGAGGATTCGTCAAGAACTCGGCCGGCGCAGCTGCCGGTGTCACCACGCTGGCCGCGCTGCTGGCCGAGCGTGCGGACGCGGACGCGGAGGCAGGTTCACATCCCGTCGTGGCCTACATCAGCAACCCACGCACTGGCGAAATCTCGCTGATGTCCCACGACCGGGAAGTGACCATCCGCGACCGCAAGCTGGCTGCGCGGATCGTTCAGGCCGCCGGCTAGAGCATCGCCGGGCGGCTAGCCACCGCCGCAAACCGTTCTCTCATTAGCCATCTGGAGGTCAAGCATGTCGTCTCACCGTGAGGCACCGTCGATCAGCAAGGATCCGGTTGCCGACAACACCGATCTGTACGCGTTCGTGAGTCCCGACGACCCGAACACGGTGACCATCATCTCGAATTACCTGCCGCTGGAAGCACCCTTCGGCGGGCCGAACTTCTTCGAGTTCGGCGATGACGTCCTGTACTCGATTCACATCGACAACGATGCCGACGGTAAGCCCGAGATCACCTATGAGTTCACATTCAGTACCGAGGTTCGCAACCCCAATACGTTTCTCTATAACACGGGGCCGATCACCTCGATCGGCAGCAAGAACTGGAACCGGCGCCAGCTCTTCACGGTGACTCGCGTCGCCGGTGGTCGCCGGCAGGTGCTGGGCAAGCACCTGGCGTGTCCGCCCTGCAATATCGGGCCGGCGTCGACGCCGAACTACGCGACCGTCGCGGGTCAGGCGGTTCACAAGCTCGGCGGCGGCCACACTGTGTTCGCCGGACAGCGACTGGAGGGATTCTACGTCGACCTGGGCGCGATCTTCGACCTGGGCGACCTGCGTCCGTTCCAGAACCTCCATCTGTCGGGCATGATGGCCGCCGCCCCGGGCGTCAACGCGACGAACGAGTTCGGTGTCCACTCGATCGCTCTGAAGGTGCCCAAGCACGAGCTCACCCGCAACGGCAAGACGCCGACCAACGTGATGAGCAGCAGCTCGGTGATCGGCGTCTGGGCAGCGGCCAGCCGCAAGCACGCGACGATTCACGAGGCCAGGGCCGGCCGCAAGCATCACGCCGGCAGCTGGATCCAGGTATCCCGCCTGGGCAACCCGCTGTTCAACGAGGTGATCGTGCCGATGGGCGAGAAGGACCGCTGGAACGCCGTGTCGGCCGCGGACGACGGCCAGTTCGAGAAGTACGTCAAGCATCCCGAGCTGGCCGGTCTGTTGCCAGTCCTGTACCCGAACGTGTTCCCCAACCTGAGCAAGCTCAAGGCGTCGCGAGCGGATCTGGTGGCCATCCTGCTCACCGGGCTTCCGGCGGGCGTCGTGCCTGGATTCCAGAACTACACGGGTAAGCGAGCGGCCGATCAGCTGCGGCTGAACATGGCCGTCAAGCCAACGGCCAAGCCAAACCCGATCGGGCTGATCGCCGGCGACGCCGCCGGGTTCCCCAATGGCCGACGCGTGTTCGACGACGTGGTGTCCGTCGAGCTGCGGGCGATTGCTGGGGCGACCTATCCGCTGGTCGACAAGACCTACACGCCGGACAAAGCCGCGGGGCTGCTGACCGACGGGCTGGGGCCGAACAGCACTCGCTATCTGTCGCACTTCCCGTATCTGGGGACGCCTCAGAGCGGGTACAACACAACTCCGCTCCAGGCGGCGTGAGCGGAACCATGAGTGCAATGGAGCAGACGGGCGACGTCGGTGCCGCTCATACCTCGAGCGCAAGCGTGACGCTCGACATCGGCGCCGGGCGCGGCGCACTCGTCATCTACCCAAGCGACGCGTTTCGCGGGCGGGAGATCGAGATCAGCCGCGCCGACGGCACCGCGCGCCGCGTTCACACTGGCGTGCATGAACGCCGGTCGCAATCGGGCTCGGTCCTGACCGCGATCTTCGGCAGTCTCCCCGCGGGGGACTACGTGGTGTGGTCGGACGCGAGCACCGCGGCGCAGAGCGTGACGGTGCCGGACGGCGCCGTGGCGGAGATCGCCCTTGCCTAGGCGGCAGCGGGGCGCCGTGGCGGAGAGCGGCGTTGCGTCAAGGGGCACCGGGGCGCCCACGCGGACCACTGTGGGCGCCGCGCCGGCGCTCGACTGAGCGATCTCTTAGCCCCTCGCCTCAGGGAGGCTGGCGACGACGGCCCAACTGGCGATCGCGCCGTTGATCGAGGTGTAGTAGCCGTACGCGGTGTAGAAGCCGACGGCCCAGGTCGTCTGCTCGTTGAGGTGGAACTGCTTTGCCGGCAGGTTCCCGTTGATCACCGGATCGCTCATGTTGCGAACGACGAGCCACTTTGGCCGTTGCGCGGTCGACAATTCGGACACCGCCAGGCCGAGTGCGGCGTCACCCATCTCCACCCCGGCGCCCTCGGCATCGAGATGGTTCGTCGTCGTGCCGTACTCGAAGTAGTCAGTGGTCAGGATCGGCCAAAACGCGGCAAGTGGTGCAGTGCCGTCCTGGCGGATCTGCGCATTGACCTCGGCCGGCGGATCAAGGGTTCCACTGTCGGGATAGGCGGGACTCGGCGGCCCGACAGGCGGCTGAGCGAGCTGGGGGGCCACCGCCGCCATCAGTGTTTCGGCGTCGGCAAAGCCTGCGGTAGGAACGTCCCAATCACTCTTGTAGGTGGTGTGATTGAACGGCTCGTTGGCGAACTCCTGCTGGCAACGAAATCGAGCGGCGCGGGTCACGACGACATCGCCGAGGCCAAACTCGTCGACCACGCTGCCGGCCGTGCCAATGGTGAACACGTAGCCGGCACCGGTTTCGTCGATCAGTTGGCCGAAGAAGTCCTTCACCGGCAACGTGGCGGTGCCGAGTCCCTTCCCGTGAGCGTCCTTGTCCTCGATTCCATCCTGGTTGAGATGGAGTTCTGACTTCACACACAGCACCGCTCGGTCTCCGACCGTGGTTGGCATGTAACGGGCGAGACGTTTAGCCATGCGCGCGGGTGCACCCGGCCGGATCAGCTGCTCGTAGTGGTCGGCATAGTGACGGTTGTATGGGTACCACTTGTCGAAACTCATACCTGGGGTGAAGCAATGGGCGAGAGCACGGGCCTCGTCTGCCGTCCACGTGATGATGACGACGTCGGCGTGTGGAAGGGCGTCACCCGGATCTGGAGCGGTATCAAGCGGGGCCGGCGCGGGAGCCGGGTCCGGAAACGGGATGTCTCCCAACCGCGGCGCCAGTGCCACGCCTCTTCGCTCGGCGGCTGGCTTGGGCGGTAGCGGCTCGAACGCCAACCCGCGAGAGAGCAGGTATCGGGCGATTTCCTTGCGGTCCGGCTGGGCGACAGGCTGAGGCATGGGGCTCCGATCCGATCGTCGTGTGCGTGCTGCGTGGTCGACTTCAAGCGCCGAAAGGCTTGGGTCCCCGCACCCGACCCGACGCTACCGGTTCACCGTCCGAACTCTTTGGAACATATGTCACGCGTATCTGCTTGCGAGTGTCGCCCTGTGGCCGGATGCGGTCCGGCTCTGCGCCTCCCGAAGCTTCAATCGCGCAGCTCGGGCCGGCTGTCGATGAACTCCTTGGCCACTCGCTTGGGTGCGCTGGCCAGCCAGGCTTCGACGACCAGTTCTTCGAGCTCCTCGGAGGGGATCACATCCAGCCGTACGAGCACGGCCGCATAGCCGTCGAAGTGCGGCGTCGTGAAATAGACCCCGGGGTCGTCGGCGAGCAACGCCTCCTTGGCCCCAAGATGCTCGACCCGGGCTCCGAGGATCGGCCCGGTCGGAGCTTCATCGCCAAGCGCGCGAAGATCGGCGGAGCGAAGCGGGCGCTCCCAGACGAACAGCTTGTCGCGCACCCGCCACGACGCGAGACCACGCGAGGACCGCTCGGCGGTCTCGGGTAGATCCAGCGCAATCCTTCGCACATCGTCCCAGCCGGCCACGCATCCACTGTACCGGCGGCATAATCGGCCCGTGGAGCCCTGACCGAGGAGGAGTTCCAGCTGCAGAAGCGGCGCATCCTGGACGAGAAGTGAGCCGCCCAGCCCGGCTCACCACAAGCGTTGTGTGTAGCTCTCCTGCATCTGGCCGGCCACCTCCGCGACGGTCGACCCGTCCGCCACGTGCGCCCGCAGCACCTCGGCGGGAGTGGGCAGGTCCTCGGCCGCGGGCCATGCGGTCGGATCCCACGCCCCCGAGCGCATGAATGCCTTGCCGCAGTGGGTGAAGACCTCCTCGGCCTCGACGCCCAGGGCCAGAGGAGGAACCCGACCAGCCAGCGGGATCGTGGCCAGCAACTCCGGATCGCGCGTCACGGTCGATGGGCCCTGCACGCGAAGCGTCTCGTTGCGACCCGGAATCACGAACAGGAGCGCTGCCCAGCCGGTCGCGAGTACGTTGCCCAGCGAACCGAGTCGCCGGTTGCCGGGCGCCTCGGGCAGGACCACCCGTCGCGAATCGAGCATGCGCACCCATCCTGGAGGACCGCCGCGTGGGGACACGTCACATCGACCGTCCGGGTCGGAGGTGGCCACGAACACCAGGGGCGTTGCCTCGATCAGCGCGCGGCAGTGTTCGTCGAGATGGTCGAGCTGCTTGCGGTATGCATACCGCGTGGGCTCGGGGACGAGCGAACGCAGCTCGGCCTCAGAGCGCACGGGGTCGCGAAAGGCGGCGATGTCGGGCTGTTCGAAGGCGCTCACTGCTCGGCGAGATCGCGCTCTATCGTGCGGACGAACACGGCGATCAGGCAGCCGTTCGGCGAGGTCGACGAGTGCTGCGTGCCGTCCTCGAGCATCACCAGGTCGCCCTGGCGGTACACGTAGCCGTCGTTGTCGACCAGCTCGCCCTCCAGGATCAGGAAGTTCTCGCGGCACGTGTGCTCGTGCGGCGTCGAAACCGCACCCGCCTCCATCTTGTAGATGTAGAACCCGCTGCCAGGCGGGAACGAGTCGTCGAGCCGGAGGAAGCCCTGATCGGTTAACTCGCTGCCGTCCTCGTTGCGCCAGTGCTCATAGTCGGCGGTGTGGATGTTCGCCACCGTGCGCTCGCGTTGCGCGATCGTCTTCATCGCATCTCCTCAGTCGGGATGTCTAGTTTCGCATCCGCGCCCGGCGGTGAGCGGCGCCGACGCATGCGCTGGGACAATCACGCCGGCCGACCCGAAAGTAAGGAGCAGACGTGATCGTGATCTCGGTGCTGACCCGCCGTTTGCGTGAAGGCAAGACGTACGAGGATTTCCGGGAGGCGTGGCTTCCCGACCAGGGGTTCGGGTTTCCGACCCGAGTTCTCAGCGCCCAGCGCGTCGATGACGAGCACGAGGTGATCACGATTGGCTTCAGCGAGCTCAGCGAGGAAGAGGCGGAGGCGCAACTCCAGCGGATCGGCGCCCAGGAGGAGCGCCGGCACGACCGGATCGATGCCGTCGTGGAGCCCGAGATGACCCGTCATTTCTACGTTCAGGTCGCGGAGGACGACTTCACGTAGGCGCCGGCGCAGGGCATGCCGGCAGGGGCCAGATTCGCGGGCCCGACTCCCTCAACAAGTTTGCGCAAGTTTTCGCAAATCCGTTCGTTCCAGGTGTCAGGAGGCGCCTCGAACACGAGGAGAGTCGTCATGTACGGATTCAGTCGAGCCATCTACAGAGAACTTGCGGACGAGATCATCGAAGACCCACAAACCGCGAGCTCGTTCGGGAATCACGAACGCGTTCTACGCACGTGCGAGGCGGCCATGGACCGTCTGGCCAGCGATCGCCACTATTTCGCCCGGCCGGCGCGGACGCTGTTCCGGGACATCCGGGCCTTCTTCCCCATGAGCGCACAGCTGCGAGTGCTCCGTGTCGTCGAGCACTATGTCGAGCTGGCCGATGACTTCATCGCCCGCCAGCCCAAGAACGGACACGACGCCAACGGCAATCCGCTCCAATGCCGGGCCAGCACGCGGAAGGGCACGCCGTGCCAGCGCATGCCCTTGCCCGCCAACGGGTACTGCCCGTCGCACCAGCACCTGGTGGCGACCGAGGATTTGCCCGCCCATCTGGCCGCGTAGCTCCGTGCCCCCCCTGCTCAGTTTGGGCGGGCTGGTTGACCGGCCGAGACCCCAGTCGACCCGCCGAGACCCGCCCGGCCTGGCTAGCCAGCCAGGCCGCCCAGGAACCAGAACGGGTTCTGGGGCTGCTCGTCGAGCACGGCCCTCCCGCTCGCTTCGACGCTGACCGTGGCGTCCGCCCCGGCCTCGGCGCGAATACGCTCGGCCAGCTGGTTCGCGGTGTCCTCGTCGGAGGCTCCGATGACCAGGTAGTTGGCGCGGCGGGCGGAGGCAACGCCCTCCCCGCGGAGCGTGTCGGCGAATGCCTCGGCGGCCTCGTGTGACCCGAACTGTACGCGGACCTCGAATTCCGGGTAGCCGCGCTCCTTGAGCTCCTCGCGCTCCTGCTCGATCAGCTCGGCGTGCTCGGCGGCCCGGTCGGCATCGCTTTCGGGGAGGGGGACGTCGGGCTCCTCCCAGCGCTCGGCCGACTCGTGCCAGCGGCGCAGCTCGGTCTCCACGTTCCAGTCGTGCTCCTTGGCCACCGAGCGGACCAGCTCCTCGGCGCCCTCGGCCTGTTCACGCGAGCCGGCGTAGCAGAACAGCTCGTCGCCATCGACCGAGATCGCCAGGCGGTCGTGGAAGGAGGTCTCGAGATCGTGTTTGAGCTCGGAGGTCTTGAAGCGTTCGGTCAGCCGGTGAGCCAGGCCGCTCTCTTCGAAGACCACGCGCACTCGCCAGTCGTCGCTCATGGGCGACAGCGTACGACGAACGCAGCCCCGTCCGCATTCCGGCCCCCGGACCTGGCCATTCCCGCACAACGTTCCGAGGAGACCCACTAGGGTTGCCGATGTGACGGGGCAAGAGCGACTGATTGCCACGGCGCGTGGGGACCTGGCGCCAGATCTGGTCATCGAGGGCGCGCGCACGTTCAGTGTGTTCACGAAGGAATGGCTCGACGGCGACGTAGGTGTGATCGATGGCCGCGTGGCGGGAGTCGGACGGTTCACCGGCGGCGAGCGCATCGACGGCCGTGGGCAGTATCTGGTCCCGGGCTTCATTGACGCCCACGTTCACATCGAATCCTCGAAGCTGATGGTCGACGAGTACGCCCGCCAGGTCGTGGCCTGCGGCACCGCGGCGGTGGTTTGCGACCCACACGAGATCGCCAATGTTCTCGGCGTCGATGGGGTGCTGTGGATGCTCGACGCCTCGGCCGATCTGCCGCTCGACGTCTACGTGATGGCTCCGTCGTGCGTGCCGGCGAGCTCCTTTGAATCGCCCCGTGGGCCGCTCACGGCCCAGGAAATGCGGGTCATCCTCGGCCACGAGCGGGCGCTCGGGGTGGCCGAGATGATGAATTTCCCGGGCGTCATCGCCGGCGAGCCAGACCTGCTCGAGAAGATCGACCTGGCCGAGGCCACCCACGTCGACGGGCACGCGCCCGGCGTGAGGGGGCGCGCGCTCGACGCCTACATCGCCGCCGGCGTGCGGTCCGATCACGAGAGCACGACGTACGCGGAGGCGCTCGAGAAGCGTCGCAAGGGGATGTGGGTATTCCTGCGCGAGGCCTCCAACGCCCACAACCTCCTCGACCTGCTGCCGCTCATCGCCGAGCACGGCACCGAGCTGTGCGCGTTCTGCACCGACGACCGCGAACCCGACTTCGTGGTCCGCGAAGGCCACATCAACCAGATGTGCCGACTGGCCGTGCAGCACGGTCTGGCTCCTGAGGATGCTCTCGTCCTCGCCTCCATCGGCGGGGCCAGGGCCCACGACCTGACGGGACGTGGTGCCATCGCCCCGGGCTATGGGGCCGATTTCTCGCTGCTGGAAGAGCTCGAGACGTTCCGGCCGACGATGGTCTTCAAGGACGGCAGGCTGGTGGCCAAAAATGGCGGAGCGCTTGCGCTCCCACGCTTCGAATCGCCCGCGCGCGTGCGCGACTCAGCCTTGCGCGTGCGCGACTCAATGCACGTGAGGGCCGTTACGGCTGGCGCCCTGGCGATCCCGCTGGAGTCCGAACAGGTTCGGGTGATCGGCTTGATCCCCGGGCAGCTTCTCACCGACTCGCTGATCATGGCTCCGGGCCGCGCCGACGGTCTCGCTGTCGCCGATCCCACACGGGATCTGGCCAAGATATGCGTGGTCGAGCGCCACCACGCGACCGGCAGGGTGGGCAAGGGTTTCGTCACCGGCTTCGGCTTGCGGGAGGGCGCATTTGCCTCAACGGTGGCGCACGACGCTCACAACGTCGTCGTCGTCGGCTGCTCGGATGAGGACATGGCCGTGACGGTGGCGCGCCTGGCCGAGCTCGGCGGCGGGCTTGTCGTGGCTCGGGACGGACAGATTCAGGCCGAGCTGGCGCTCCCAATCGCGGGTCTGATGTCCGACCGGCCGGCGGAAGAGGTCCTGGCGCGGCTCGATGAGCTGCATCGGCGGCTCGCGGCCGTGGGTGTCACGATCGACGCGCCGTTCACGGCGCTGAGTTTCCTTGCCCTGTCGGTGATCCCGGCCCTGAAGCTCACCGATCAGGGCCTCGTCGACGTCGAGCGCTTCGAACTCGTCCCGCTGTGGGCGCCGTAGCCGTCAGGCGCCGACTGCCTCCTGGTCGAGAACGATCTCGTACCGATCGATGATCGGTGGGCGGTTGCGATCCACGCCGGCCCTGGTGACGGCCGCGGCTCTGACCTCGTTGGCGATCTGATCACTCGCGTGCAGGTGCTCGAGCGTGTCCCAATAGGTCACGGCAATTGCCCGCCCGCCCGTGTAATCGACACCGGCCCACACACCGCGATACCCCGCGAGGTGCTCGAGTTTGGGGAGATTGATCGCCTTGAATTCCTCGAGCGTGGCCTTGATCCGCTCCGGCGCGAGGCCCGGGAACAGCGTGACCCTTGCATACATGGCGAGACCTCCTTCTCATTTTTGCCTGCAGCCTACTGCGGCTGCTCCGCGCCGAGGCGGAATCCGGTCGCGGATCGAGACTCGCCCGCAGTCGAGCCGACATGCGAGGATTGGCGCGTGGATCCAGCCGCAGCCGTGCAGGACATCGTGGCCGAGGTGACGGCGTTGCTCCCGCCCGGGGCGGTTGTCCTCGACGCCCACACTCATCTCGGTCGCGACGAGGATGGTCAGGCTCTCGACCTCGCCGGTCTGCTCGGGTTTCTGGACCAGGTCGGGCCGACCACCCAGGCGTGTGTGTTCCCCCTCCATGACCCGGATCGGAGGCCCGCCTACCGAGCCCCCAACAACCAGGTGTTGCAATGGGCCGGGGAGGCGGGTGGACGGCTGTATCCGTACTGCCGCCTGGACCCGTCGGACGACCCGGTGGGTGAGGCCGAGCGGTGTTTGGCGCTTGGCGCGCGGGGCATCAAGCTGCATCCGCGAGCGCAATCGTTCGGCTTCGGGGATGGGGCCGCCGACTCGATCTGGAAGGTCGCTCAGGAGGCGAAGGTCCCGATCCTCGTCCACGCCGGTCGGGGCATGCCGCGAATGGATGCCCTCGCGGACCTCGCGCTCCGCTACCCCGACGTCGTGCTGGTGCTCGCGCACGCGGCGATCGCCGATCAGGGCATGTTCGTCGCGCGGCTGGCCGACCACCCGAGCGTCTTTTACGACACCTCAACCTTCTCGGCGTTCGATCAACTCGAGTTGTTCGCACGCGTGCCGGCCGAACGCATCGTGTTTGCGTCGGACGTTCCGTACGGGCGGCCGCTCGGTGGGCTCCACGCCGCTCTGCGGATCGCCGCCTACGCGGGACTGAGCGAAGCGGAGCGCGCCGCTCTGGTGGGTGCGACGATGGCCGACATCCTGGCCGGCCGGCCGCTGGCCGAGCCAAAGCCGCCGCGCATACCCGAGATCCGTCCGATCAGCGGGCGACTGGCGCGCGTCAACGCGTACGTGCTGATGTCGTTCGCTGCCGCGCTGGGCTCGGGACCGCCACCCGATTTCTCTCGCAGTCTCCCGTTCCTGGCCCTGGCTCGGGCCGCATGTCGCGATCCCGAACCCGGCGTCGCCGGACCGGCGCTCGAGCGGATCGACGGGATGCTCGCCGCCGCCGAGACGCTGTTCACCACCGACCGCGAGCAGGCTCGTAGCGCCGCTGGCCTGGTCATTGCGGCCGGCGTGATCGCCGCCACCGAACCCCTGGTGGCGGCCGACTGATCGGCCGCCACCAACTCGGGCCCGCTCCGCGTTGATCTCAGCCTGCGATCCTGAGATCGTGGAGCGCGCTCGATCCTTTGCCCTGGTTGCCGAGGAGTACGAACGGGGGCGGCCGGGTTACCCCGCCGCCGCCGTCCGCTGGCTGCTCGGGGACCGGCCGCTCGTCGTCGCGGATCTGGGGGCCGGGACCGGAAAGCTGAGCGCCGCGGTGGTGGGGGAGGGGCACCGGGTGGTCGCGGTCGAGCCGCTGGCCGAGATGCGGGCCGTGCTGGAAGAGCGCGTGCCCGAGGCCGATGTCAGCGCCGGCACCGCCGAGCATACGGGCCTGCCCGACGCCAGCGTCGATGCGGTGGTGGCCGGCGCCGCATTTCACTGGTTTGACCGCTCGCGAGCTTTTCCCGAGATCGCGCGAATCCTCCGCGCCCCGGGCGTCCTCGGCCTGCTCGGCAATGGATTTGATCCCTCGCGGGCCTGGATCGGCGAGCTTCGGCAGATCCTTGGCGGGTCGCGCCTGGGGCGTGCCGGCCACTGGCCCGGAAAGGAGGAGCTGCTCGAGCAGTTCGCGGCCGTGGAAGAGTGCGAGTTTCCGCACGAGGAGAGCGCGGATCGCGAGCGGCTATTCGACCTGGCGCTGTCGCGCAGCAGCGTGGCCATGCTCTCGCCGGACGAGCGCGAGGCGATCCTTTCCCGCATCTCGAGCCTGTGGGAGCGGCACCCCGAGCTGCGGGGGCGCGACTCAGCCACGCTCGGCTACGTGACCCGAGTGCGGCGCTGCCGCGGTCTGCGCTGAGGGCGGACGTTGATCCCTGGTTTCGAGCAGCCGAAGCCAGACCTCACTGACCGTTGGATACGACGGCACGGCATGCCATAGCGCCTCGAGCGTCACCTTGCCGACGATCGCCGTGGTGGCCGAGTGCAGCAGCTCGGCGACGTCGGAGCCGAGGAACGTGGCCCCGACGAGCGTGTCGGTCGCTCGGTCGATGACGATTCGCGCATGGCCGAGGTAGTCGTCGCGCAGCAACGCCGCGCCGCGCACCGCGGCGAGGTCATAGTCGACCGCCTCGACGTCGAGCCCGCGCTGGCGAGCCGCCGCCTCTGTCAGCCCCACGGAGGCGACCTGCGGATCGGTGAAGATCACCGCTGGCACGATCGCCGGGTCGGCGAGGTCGCGACAGCGCGGACCCTCGGTGGGGCGCCCCTCGGCGCGAGCGGCGATCACCGCGCCGGCGATTCGCCCGTGATACTTGCCCATGTGGGTGAGCAGCGATCGGCCACACACGTCGCCGATCGCGTACAGCCAGTCCTCGGCGCCGGTGACCGCCATGTGCTCATCGGTAGGCAGGTAACCATGCGATCGGCTGACGTCGACCCCGATCCGCTCGAGACCGATGTCGGCCGAGGCGGGCCGGCGCCCGGCGGCAACGACGATCTCATCCACCTCAAACGTCGATGCGCCGGCGCTGATCGTGGCCGGGCCGCCGTGGATCCTGCCCACGCCGGTGTCGGCGGCCTGCGCGCGCTGGACCGATTGAAGCTTCGTGTCGACGAGCACGGTGATCCCGGACCTGCCGAATTGCTCGGCCATGATCGCGCCGACGAATGGTTCGTGGCCTGTCAGCAGAGACGGCTCGATCTCGATCATCGTGACCTGCTGGGCGCCGAGCCCATGCAGCCACGTGGTGCACTCGCACGCGACCACCCCGCCACCGATCACGGCGACCCGGTCGGGCACCTCGCGCAGGTTGGTGACATCTCGCGATGTCCATGGCCTGGCCTCAGCCAGTCCGGGGACCGGGGGCACGGCTGCCGTGCTTCCGGTGGCTACGACGACGGCCTCGCGAGCCTGGACCATGCGCGTACTGCCGTCGCTCGCCGTCACCTCGACCACGTTCCTGTCGGCCAAACGCCCGCGCCCGCGGATCACGTCGATCCCGTGTCCGTTGGCCCACTTGACCTGCCCGGCGTCGTTGTGATGGCTGGTGAATTCATCGCGGCGAGCCAGAACCGAGGCGACATCGAGCGAGCCGGCCAGCAGCGCGGTCACGCCGGGCAGCGCCCGGCCGGCGTCCACAAGCTCCACTGGGCGCAGGAGGGCCTTGCTCGGCATGCACGCCCAATACGAACACTCGCCGCCCAGCAACTCAGCCTCCACGATCACGGCCGTGCGTCCGTTGCCCTTGATCGCGTAGTCCGCGGCGTTCTCGCCGGCCGGCCCGCCTCCAATCACGACGACATCCCACGCGCTCACGCTCGATCTCCTCAGTAGTTTGCCCTTGAATGATCGCGTCCCGGGTCTCGCGGGAGATCGAGCGCTAGGCGGGTGAGCCGCCCTGTGGGGAGTTGGGCGCGAAGGGGACGACCCTCTCGGTGCACAGGCGTATCGACCGGTCCACGGCGGCGAGCTCGGGTTGGCCGAAATTCATCAGGCACACGACCTCGCCGATACAGGCGGTTTAGCGGACGCGGACCGTTCTCTTGAGAGACGCGGCGCCGGGGTAGCGGACTGTGATCCTCAGCCTGCCGCGCGGTAGTTTGATCTTGAACCGGGCGCGGCCGTGCGAGTCGGTCGTGGCATGAAACGCAAAGTGTTTGTGGGCCAGGGTGATCAGCGCCCCCGCCAGCGGCGTGCCGAGGCTGGTCACGACGAGCCTGAGCCGGCGCTTGCCGTGCTTCAACCGTCTCGGCAGTCCGGAGAGCTGGATCGGCAGGCCTGACCTTGGCTTGACCGTCCGTCCGCCCACGGTCATCGCGCCGGCGGGACCGAAGAAGTTCACCGGCAGGGACCCGTGTGTGCCGCTCCGCACGTGGACGACGTAGTTGGAGATCTGGCGGGCATAGCTCGTCAGGGCCGACCCGACGACGCCGAATACCTCGATGTGAGCCGTGCCGCCGTGTGTGCCGGTGATCCTCATCGTCGAGTAGTCGCCGGCCCGCACGAGATAGGTGGTCTCGTCGCCCTTGCGCCAGACGATCCCGGTGCCGTCCCCGGTCAGCTGCCCCCGGGTGTTGAGGCCGAAGGTTGTGCCGTCCGGAGCGCTGAACACCAGGGCCACGGGAGAGTGCGTCTGGACGATCTGCGGGGTGCCCTGCGGAGCCGCGCAATCGTTGTAGAACTTGGCCTGACCTGCCGTATCGAGTGGCGAGCGCGGGTAGGGAAAGCCGAAGTAGGCGTATTGCTGGCCCGTCCACGGATCGAGTGGACCCAGGGTCTGGGTGAGCGGCGGCACCGTGCGTGAGCCCGACGCGTACATCGTCCAGTCGGCGAGGGAGCGGACCTGCGCATTGGCCGGCGGAATGGCGCCGCCGTCCGAGGCCGCGGTGGCGATCTGAACCGCGTCGCGGATGTCGAGCACCACCGTCGGGCCGGTGGTCGGGGTGGTGCTGCCGTGCGGGTAGAACAGGATCCCGGCGTGCCCGGCGTAGTTGACCGGACCGAAATCAGCGCCCGGGAAGTAGCTGCGTCCCGACGCGATCAGCAACTGCAGCAGGATGTCCTGGCTGTCTCCCTCCGGCTGGGTGGCGTGCTGGTTGAACTGGACGAACACCTTGACCTTCGACTGGGACTGTGTCCCGCGGACCATGTCGTAGAACCGACGGTCGAAGCTGTCGAGGGCCGGGAAGTGCGCGCCGCTTCCCTCGAGCGGGAGCCTGATCGAGTCATTGACCGAGCTGTCGTCGGACTCGTGGGCCTCGGTCAAGGCGTGGCCCGGCACGGTCCCGGCCCACACGGTCAGCGGGATCTGGCCGTTGGCGTCCGTGGTCAGCGTGAAGCGTGATCCGAGGACGGATCCGTCGGAGAGCACCGTGGGGTAGACGACCTTTCCGCCACCGCACCAGAGCGTGCGCGGGTCGGCGTCCGGTGGCGGAGCGATCTCGACGTCGGTGTCCGGAGAGGGCTGCCCCGCGCTGTCGGTGACGTCGACTGTTCCCTCGAAGTTCGACACGCCGTCCGCATCCACGGTCGACGGGGAGAAGTGCATGGCCAACGTGTCGGGCGGTGCGGTGAAATCAACCTGCCCGTCAGTGTGGGTGAGATCGAGATCGCAGATCCCGCCACGCTCGTGGCCGCTGCAAAACGCGACCGGGTCGCGCGCGCCGTTGGCCCGCATCGATACCTGGTAGCGGCCGGGGTCGAGCTGATCCGCGTAGAACTCCCCGTTGGCGGTCGTCTGAACGCGGCCGCCGGTCGGACCATCGATCGTGATCGTGGCGCCGGCGACGGGCTTTCCTCGCCGGGTGCGGACGGTGCCGCTGATCGCGCGCTCGTCCGCGCCGATGACACCGTAGTAGTCGCACGACGTCCACGGACCGAAGCCGGAGCCACCGTTGATACACCCGATCTCCCACCGGTGCGTGGCAGAGACCGCCTTGAATTTGCAGGACGGCGGTCGCTTGAGAGGGGTGAGACATGGCCCCTTGGTCTCGCCCAATCCGGGCTCGGCGCCCCAGTTCCAGCTGATTGCCGGGATGCCTCCCGGTCCACACGCGTCCATCGCCGGCCCGGCGCTGGAGTCGATCTCCTCTCCGACGTGGACCAGGTGCGGTGAGAACGAAACCGCGGCGCAACGAGACTGGAAGGTGCAGGCCGATGTCTGGCCAGGTTGGCACGGTCCCGGCGCGGGTCCCAGCGAATTGAGGTTCCTCGCCTCCGCCGGCGACACGCTGGCGGCCAGCGCGATCAGCGCCACGAAGGCAACGCACAACCCACTCCGAACCACACCGATCATTAGCCCCACAATCGCTCGTCCGCGATAGCAGGGTCCTACCGTACCGAAGTGCCGGCTCGACAGCAATAGGCAATCCGTTGCGGCGCGGCGCCGGCGATCTCACGTGACGCCGCACCTGATCGTTGAACTGAGCGGACGCTGGACTGTGCAGTCGGAACCCCTCGAGATGGAAGGATTAGGAATGCTCGACCTGACCGAAGCGACACGTGGACTCGGCCGGCGCGTGGACGAGCTCGACTGGGCTGATCTGTCGGCGCAGCTTGACGCCAACGGGTACGTGATCACGCCGGCGCTGCTGAGCGAGCGCGAGTGTGGCGAGCTCGCCGAGCTGTTCGACCATGACGAGCACTTCCGCTCCACGATCGAGATGGCCCGCTACCGGTTCGGAGACGGGCGCTACCGGTACTTCGACCATCCACTGCCAGACGCGATCACGACCCTGCGTGGCTCGTTCTACCCGCACCTGGCGAGGATCGCCAACCGGTGGGCGGGGCTGTTACGCGGCAGCAATCGGACGTTCCCGCTCGACCACGAGCGACTGCTCGCGCAATGCCGTGCGGCGGGTCATCGAGCAGCGCCCGCGCGCGCAGAGCCGTGCCCACGTCCTGACCCCCGAGCGTGGAGCTTTCGTCGTCTTCCCGACCGCGGAGCGACCGAATCAGGGGGCGAACCGATATCACCGGGTGGCAATGCGCCATGGGGTGTCCACCGTGACCGCGGGACAGCGAACGGCCTTGGGAATCATCTTCCACGACGCCGCGTAGACCAACGTAGGTGCGCGCTCGCGGCGCAGCATCCGCACGGACTACGTATTGCAACCGGCGTTGACCACGGATTGAGTTCCAAGCGTCGACGCGTAGGGTGGCTGCAGCGATGACGCTTCCGACCGGCCCCGAGTTTCCCGATATCAGCTGCGCCTGTCTGATCGTCATGGACGGCTGGGGGATAGAGGCTCCGGGGCCGGGCAACGCGATCGCGCTCGCGCGCAAGCCCGTCCTCGACGAACTATGGGCGACGTACCCGAACGGCGCGCTGCAGGCCAGCGCCGGGAGCGTTGGGCTCCCGGAGGGTCAGATGGGCAACTCCGAGGTGGGACACCTGACGCTCGGCGCCGGCGCGGTGGTCCCCCAGACACTCACCTTGATCGACGACGCGGTGGCGGCCGGAGCGCTGGCCAACAACCGGGTGCTACGGACCGCGATGGTCGGCACTCCGCGCCTGCACCTGCTGGGCATGGTCTCGGACGGCGGAGTGCACTCGAGTCTCGAGCACCTGCGCGCCCTGATCGAGCTGGCGGCCGAGCTCGGCGTCCCCGACCTGGTCCTGCACTGCTTCACCGACGGCCGCGACACATCGCCTACCGGTGGCGAGGGGTACCTGCGCGCGGTCGAGGCCTGGTGCTCCGAGCTGGGAGTGGGTCGTGTCGCCAGCGTGGTCGGTCGGTACTACGCGATGGACCGCGACCGCCGTTGGGACCGCACGCAGGCCGCTTACGATCTGATCGTCCACGGGCGCTCGGAGCACCACGCCGCGGACGGCCCCACAGCCGCGCGAGCCGCGTACGAGCGGGGGGAGACCGACGAGTTCATCACGGCGACAACGGTGGGAGCCGAGGGTCGCCTTCGGGCCGGCGACAGCGTCGTGTGCTTCAACTTCCGTCCCGACCGCATGCGTGAACTCGTGCGCGCGCTGTGCGAGCCGGGGTTCGGCGAGAACGACGAGGAGCTCCCCGGCTGGCGCGGCCGGGACGGCGGCGCGCCTGTGCGCCGCCTGGCCACGATGACCCAGTATCAGCACGGCTGGACCTATCCGACGGCATTCACCGCGGCGCATCCCGCCACGACGCTGGGCCGGGTCATCGCCGACGCCGGCGAGTCGCAGCTCCACGTGGCCGAGACCGAGAAATACGCCCATGTCACGTATTTCTTCAACGGGGGACGGGAGCGGCCATATGACGGTGAGCAGCGCGTGCTCGTCCCCTCACAACGCGACGTTCCCACGTACGACCTGAAGCCGCAGATGAGCGCACAGGAGATCACCGAGGCGTTCGTGCAGAGCTTTGCCAACGCCGTTCCGCGGTTCACGATCATCAACTTTGCCAACGCGGACATGGTTGGCCACACAGGCGTGATATCGGCTGCGGTGACGGCGGTGGAAACCGTCGATACGTGTCTCCGGCGAGTGGTCGAAGCGGTACACGGCGCCGGCGGGGTCTGCGTCATCACGGCCGACCACGGCAACGCCGAGCACATGCAAGAGCCAGGCGGCGGCCCCAATACGGCCCATTCGCTGAACCCGGTGCCGTTGATCGTCACGGCTCGGGGCGTGGCGATCGACGCCGGGGGGAGTCTGGCCGATGTCGCCCCCACGGTTCTGGCGCTGCTGGGGATGCCCCGGCCGGACGCGATGACCGGCCGGTCGCTACTCCGCCCTCTGGTCACAGCGGCCCTGACCTCGTAGATCCGAAAGCCGCCAGATGCCGCGTGGCTCGCGCTCAGGATGCCTGCGCCGCGCTGGCGCGCCGAACCGGCAGGCTCGCCGTCACCGTGGTGCCCTGGCCGGGAGTGGAGTCGACCTCCAGGCGACCGGCGAGGAGCTCGGCCCGCTCGCGCATCCCCATCAGGCCGAAGCCATTCGTCTTGTCTGCTGGGTCGAACCCTCGGCCATCATCGCGGACCGTGAGCTCGACGCTCGTTTCATGCTCGTGGAGTTCGATCACCGCGCGCGTGGCGGCGCCGTGTTTGCGAGCGTTGGTCAGTGCCTCCTGGGTGATCCGGTAGAGCGCGGTCTCGAGTTCGCTGCTCAGGCGGTCGTGCTCGCGACGCTCCTCGTAGGCGAGATCGAGGCTCAAATCAACGTCCAGGCCGTGGCCCCTTGCCCGCACTGCGAGATCCTCGATCGCCGGCGCCAGTCCGAGATCGTCGAGTGCGGTGGGGCGCAGGTCAGCGATCAGCGAGCGGAGATTGGCGATCTCGGTGTCGAGCAGCTCCACGGCGTCGGTGATCGCCGTGGCCATCGTGTCAGGGTCACCGGTGCGCAGCTGGCTGCCCATGGCAATTCGCAGCCCGGCCAGGTTCTGAAGCGTCTCGTCGTGCAGCTCGCGCGCCCAGCGGGTTCGCTCCTGCTCCGCCGCGGCGAGCCGCTGGCTCTGGTGCTCGGCCTCGACCGACACGGCTGTGGCCACGGCTGTTGCAGCGCTGGCGGCAAACGCCTCGAGCAAACGTTGATCGTCAGCGGTGAAAGCCGGCCCGTCGGCGAGCCGGTCGATCGCGACCAGCACGCCGTAGCCGCGTCCGCGGAACACGAGCGGGACCACGAGCCCGCCGCTCGCGTGCAGTCCAAGCCGTCCGAGCCCGTGGCGCTCGAATCGCCTCTGGTTGGTCTCATCCTCCAGTCGCAGGGTCCGCAGCGCGCGTAGCGCCGCGCTGGCCACGCTGTCCTGCGAGTCAACCCGGCGCCCCAGGATCCCAGCCGGGACCTCCCCGGCGGCTGCGGCGACCTCCAACGCACCCCCGAGCTCGCGCTCGATCACGAGTGTCCGCGCCGACACCAGCGCCCGTCCGCGCTTGGCCACCAGTTCCAACACCAGGTCCAGGTCGGTCTCGCCGCCGACGGCCTGGGCAATTTGGACCGTCGCATCGAGCGCGTCGACGGTGCGTTGCAGCTCCGAGCGCTGCGACTCCACGCCCGCAAACCGGCGCGCGTGATCGATCGCCACGCCCGCGAAATCGGCCAACAGCACCAGGGCCTGCTCGTCGTCAGCCGTGAACGGTTGGCCGCCGGCCTTTTCGGTCAGGTACAGGTTGCCGAACGGCTCTCCGTCCACGATCACCGGCACTCCGAGAAACGATCTCATTGGGGGATGCCCAGGCGGAAATCCGTAGGAATGAGGGTGAGCGCCAACGTCGGTCAGCCGCAAAGCGACCGGATTCCTGATCAGTTCCCCAAGCACCCCCCGGCCTCGGGGTAGCGCCCCGATCGCCTTGCGACTCACCTCATCGATCCCCGAGGTGAGGAAGCGGTCGAGCTCGCCCCGCGAGCGATCCAGCACTCCGAGCGCCGCGTAGCTGGCTCCGGACACCTCGCGCGTGGCCTCCAGCACCCGAGTCAGCACCGACTCGAGGTCGAGATCGGACAGGACCAGCCGAGCCACGTCGAGAACGCCTCGCACGCGCGGCGCAAGCGATCCATCGCCCTCAGACATATTTCCGCCGCACGACTGGCCAACCACATCGCGTCGGTAGGGCGAGGTTCAGCCCCGACGGATCTCGAGAAGTAGTTCTTCGCAAACCCGTCTACACACTACTCCGACCCGGCAAAATCAACCGGACGGCGGCCCACCGCGCGGCACGACGAGGAGGGGGCAGCGGGCATGGCGCGCAAGGTAGTCGGGCGTGCCGCCGTGCAGGCGTCGGCCCATTGCGCCGCGGCTGCGGGAGCCGACGATCAGCAAGTCCAGATCGGCACTGAACTCGGCCAGCATCTCACCCGGGTCCCCATAGGCGGCATCGCTCTCGACGCCCGCGAGGTCGCCGAGACGGTGTAGCTCGTCGACCACCAGCTCCCCAGCGATCTGCGGCCACTGCTGGGGGATCGGCTCCCCGTAGGGAATGCGTTGCAGCGAGACCACCGACAAGGCTTTGATCGTCGCGCGGTGGCGGGCAGCGAGGGCATGAGCGACGCGGATCGTCCGGCCGCTCGGCGGCGAGACGTCGCAGCCGACGCCGATCCGGGTCAGGCCGAGGCCTGAACCGGCAGTCCGGTAGCCGCGCGGCGCGATCGCCACCGCGCAGGGCGCGCGGCCCAGCACGCGGCGGGCGTCGTCGCCGAGAAGCGTCCGGCCCAGGAGGCCCCGGTGGCACGATCCCAGCACCAGCAGGTTGATCCCGCGCTGGACGGCAAGGCCGTGCAGGCCGCGCGCCACCGATGGATCGTGGATCGCCACCAGCTCAGCGGCCGAGCTCGCTCGGACGGCCTCATCGGCGAGCAACCGCTCCGCCGTGTCCATCTGCAGCTGCAGCGCCAGCACGCCGGCGCGACCCCCCAGGGTCGGCACGCCGTAGACGTACGCAAACGTGACCGCCGCGTCTGGCGCTCCCAGGCACTGCGCCAGCGCAATCGCATCGCGACCACCGTCGCGCCCATCAATCCCGACGATCACCTTGTCGAACACGCAACTATGGCCCCCGGCCGATTCCTGATCGCCAAGGCGGGTGGGACCTTCGGAGACACTCATCATGCCCTCCATGACGTCAGGTCGCTGCGAGCCCGATACCAGATCGAGGCTCCTTGCTGATTACAGGCTCGCGTGGGAGGACACCGCCTGCATCCGTATGGCGTGGCGATCGGGCTGCGGAAAACAGCGGATCCACAGCCCTGAGGCCGGTCAGTCGGTGGCCCGGCGCAGCGTTGCGGCGCCGACCAGGAGCGCCCCCAGCGCGAAGGCCAGCACGATGACGATGTCGCCCAGCAGCGCCCCGCTTGCTCCCACCTGACGAGTCAGATGGTGCATGCCATCGACGGCGTAGGAGAGCGGCAGCACGTCCGAGATCGCGTGTAGGGCTGCCGGCATCCGCTGGCGGGCCACGAGCAGTCCGCACAGCAACAGCTGGGGCAGGATGATGACCGGGAAGAACTGGACGACCTGGAATTCGCTGCGGGCGTATGCGCTGGCCAGCAAGCCGAGACCGGTGCCGAGCAGGGCAACGCAGACGGCCAGGAGCACCACCAGCAGCACCGGCCCCCGTACGTGCAGACCCAGCGGCCCCAGCGTGAGTGCGCTGACCAGCGCGGCCTGCATCGTGGCCACCAGGCCAAACGCGATCGCGTAACCGCCGAGCAGCTCGAGGCGCCCGAGCGGTCCGGCCAGCAGGCGCTCCAGGGTGCCGGTGACGCGCTCTCGCAGCAGGGCGATCGAGGTGACCAGAAACACGGTGGTGAGCGGAAAGAACGCCAGGAGAGGTGCGCCGGCCTCGTCGAAGGCAATCCGGTGATCGGCGTAGATAAGCCGCAACAGCGTCTCCAGCACGCACGGCACGAGCAGCATCAGTGCGAGCGTCCGCGGATCGTGACGAAGCTGGAGAAGCACCCGCTTTCCGGTGGCCAATGTGCCCCGCACGGTTACGCCTCCTCGATCAGGCGGATGAACGCCTCGTCAAGGTCCTCGGTCCCCGTCCGCGCCGCCAGTGCTGCCGGGGGAAGTTGGGCGACGATACATCCCTCGCGGAGCAGGATGACCTCGTCACAATGGCGCGCCTCGTCGAGTACGTGACTGGAGACCAGCAGCGTCACCCCCTCGCGCGCCAGTTGTCTGAAGAGGTTCCACAGGTCACGCCGGAGCAGTGGATCCAGACCGACGGTAGGTTCGTCGAGCAACAGCAACCGAGGCTGAGCGACGAGCGCCGCGGCCAGCGACACTCGCGCTCGCTGCCCCCCGGAGAGCCGGCGAACGAGCTGGTCCGCCTGTGCTGTCAGCTGCACCCGCTCCAGCACCGAGCCGGCCTCGTCGCGGCGGATGGCCGCGAAGTAGCGCACATTCTCGGCCACGGTGAGGTCCTCGTAGACCGAAGGCGCCTGGGTCATATAGCCCAGCGCGCGCCGCACGCCCACGCTGCCGGGAAGCTGACCCAAAACGGTCAGCCTTCCGCTGACTCCGGTCTGGATCCCGGCGATCGCGCGGATCAGCGTCGACTTGCCGCTGCCGCTGGGACCGAAGAGCCCGGTGACGCGGCCGGCCGGGCACGACCCGGTGATCTCGCGCAGCACGGTGCGGCCGCCACGTTCGACGGCCAGATGGTCGAACTCGATCGCGTTCATGCCCCGGTCAGATCGCGCCGGCGGAACAGCGCGATGGCGCCGGCACACAGGAGCAACCCGGCGGCCACCATGATCGCCGCCGCCCCGCCGCGGATGTCCTGAGCGGGAACCGGGCCGATGTGTGCGAACGGCGTCGCATCGACGAGCCATCGCGGGGCTCCCAGCAGTGACCCGATGAGCTGCCACAGGAAGCCCAGGACGACGACGGCATACGCGATGCCCGTGCTCGCGCGCGGAACCACCGCATACAGGAGCGCCGCGATCCCGAGGAACAGGATCGCGGTCGGCATGCAGTTGACGCCGGCCTCGAGCATGCGCGGCGGCGACACATCGATCCCCTGGATTGCGGCGCCGATACACGCGAGCACGCCCGCGGTCACGGCCACGGCCGCGATCGCCCCGGTCGCGAGCACAAGCCGCCCACCCAGCCACCGGCCGCGGCTGATGGGGAGAGCCAGCAGCGTCTCCAACCGCTCGTCACCTTCCTCGTGCCGGGCGGCAGCCACATGCGAGACGGCGAGCAGGCTGACCGCGAGAACGAAGAACGTGAACGAGAACCCGATATAGCCCCGCGGTGAGAGGATCGAGCCCTCGCCGAGTTGCGTCAGGGCGTGTCGGAGCTGGCGCGAGATGCCGATCGAGGTGACGGTCTTGGATATGACACCGATCACGAACGCCAGAGCTCCGACCGTGCCCATCCATACGAGCAGCCCAGCCCGCTCGTCGCGAAGGGCGTGGGCGGTCGGCGAGGAGAGCAGACCGAGGCGCGGCGCGCGCTCATCACGCGCGGCCAGCAGCCCGCTCCCGAGGTCGCGACCGGCGGCGATCTTGGCCGCCGCCCACACCAGGGCGCCACCGGTGGCCAGCGGCAGCAGCAGCGCCAGCGGCTGCGCTCCCGTGAACGCGCGCATTTCCTCCGCCCAGCCGAGTGGTGTCAGCCAGCGCAGCCATCCCGCGCCCCCGGATGTGTCCGCGATCACACGCACCAGGAAGCCGATTCCCACGACGGCGGCGCCGAGCTCAACCGCAGTCCGGCGGGTCGGGGCGAGCTGACTGGCCAGCGCGCCGACCCCGGCGAAGACGGGCACGACCGAGATGATGGCGAGCGCGAGATATGCCGAGCCTCCGACCGGCAGGCCCCCGGCGACCAGGCCGGCGAGCACGGCCACGCCGAGGATCAGCGTTTCGGCGGTGATCGCCGTGACCGACGCAGCGAACATCGTGCTCCGCCCCAGCGCACCGGCGAGCACGAGCTCCGCCCGTCCGGCATCCTCCTCGGCCCGCATGGTGCGGACCGCCGCGAGCACTCCGAATACGGCGGCAAAGACCGTCAGCAGGCCGCCCACACGCCAGGCCGAGTAGCCGCCGACGGTGAGCAGATCGTAGGCCTTGCCGTAGAAGAGAACGACGGCCTTGTTGTGAGCGAAGCTTCGCTCGAAGCCGAGGCGTTCGGCCAAGGCCGGATACGTGTGGCGATAGGCGACCGGTTGTAGATAGCCCACCGCTGCGAACAGATAGGCGAACCCGAGCGTTCGAGCTCGCGCGTCGCGAAGCGCACGACGTGTCAACGCGCTGAAGGCACGGCTGGGCGCTTTTAGCATCAGCCGACTACGACCGGCCGCGAGCGTCGTCATGGTCGTAGTGGTGAAGGAAGACCTCCTCGAGGGAGGGCTCGCGGCTGGTGAGGCTGGTGACCGGGTACTTGCCGAGCGCCGCGATCAGAGGGCCGATGGCCCCGGTGACCTCGAACCGGAGCCGTGAGGGTCCGTCGGGCGCCACGGTCACGCCCGGAAGCGCGGGAATCGCCGGTACCGGACCCTCGAAGCTCACCTCTATCGTCTGGGCGCTCAGATGCCGGAGCTCGGCCAGGGTGCCCTCGTCGACGAGCCGTCCGGACTTGAGGATTCCCACCCGGTCGCAGGTGGCCTCCACCTCGCTGAGTATGTGCGAGGACAGAAACACGGCCTGTCCGCGATCCTTCGCCTCGTGGATGCACGCCCGGAAGGTCTGCTCCATCAGGGGATCGAGGCCGCTGGTCGGCTCGTCGAGTAACAGCAGGTCGGCGCGCGTGGACAGAGCCGCGATCAGCTGAACCTTCTGCCGATTTCCCTTTGACAGCGCCCGAACCTTCTTGTCCGGGTCGAGCCCGAAGCGATCGACGAGCTCGGCCCGGTACGCGAGGTCGCTGCTGCCGTGCAGCCGTCCCAGGAACTCCAAGGTCTCCGCCCCGGTCATCGAGGGCCATAAGAACGGCTCCCCCGCCACGTAGGCGACGCATTGGTGAGCGGCGACCGGGTCCTCCCAGCAGTCGATCCCGAACAGTGTCGCGCGCCCACCGCTCGGATGGTGCAGTCCCAACAGGAGTCTGATGGTCGTCGTCTTTCCGGCGCCGTTGGGGCCTAGAAACCCGTAGATCTCGCCCTCGCCCACGGATAGATCGAGGGCGTCGAGCGCGATGGTGTCGCCGTAGTGCTTGGACAGCTTCTCGGTCTTGATTGCGGCCATCGAGGCGAAGGTACGGACAGCGCCCGACGACACCATCCGTAGTTAAGTGCAGTTCAGCCGTCTCGAGCGGGGTCTGCCACTGCGGAAATCCCGCGAACCCCGCACGGCAGGGATCCGATACCCCTCCGGAGCCGGGCTGGAACCCTGACATACGTGGCCATCAGGAGCCATCCCGCAGGTGAATCGACGCGGCCCGACGACGGTCTTGACCCCGAAGAGGCCGTCGGCCTGCTGCTGAGAGATCTCCGGGCCTCGCCCGACGGGCTGAGTACGGCGGAGGCTGAGCGCCGGCTGCTGCAGTTCGGGCCCAACGAGCTCCACCGGCGAGGCGGCCTGCGCTGGCCGGGTGAGCTGGCGGCTCAGCTCACCCATCCGCTCGCGCTGTTGCTGTGGGTGGCGGCCGGGCTGTCCTTCGCCGTGGGGAACAGCGTGATCGCGGTCGCAATACTCCTGGTCATCCTCCTCAATGCGGCGTTTGCGCTGGCCCAGGAGCTGCAGGCCGAGCGTGCCGTTGAAGCGCTGGCAAGCTATTTGCCTCAGCAGGCGACGGTCCTGAGGGACAGAGAGCCAAGAGTGCTCGACGTGGCCAGGCTGGTCCCGGGCGATGTGATCGTGCTCGAGGAAGGTGAGCGCGTGCCGGCCGACGTGCGTCTGATCGAGGGGGGGCTGGAAGTCGACATATCGACGCTGACCGGCGAGTCGGCCACGGTGCTGCGATCGGCGGACCTGGTCGACGTGGATGTGCCGCGGCTGAGCGCACGCGATCTGGCGTTCATGGGTGCGACCTGCACCGAGGGTGAGGCGCGCGCGGTCGTCTTCGCCACCGGGATGCACACCGAGCTCGGGCGGATCGCCGCTCTGTCCCAGCGCGTCGAGGTTGAACGCAGCCCCCTCGAGCGTCAGGTGCGCCGGGTGGCCTGGTTGATCGCGGGGGTGGCCGTGGCGATGGCCGTCGCGTTCGTACCGATTGCGGTGTTCGCGGTCGGGCTGTCGGTGGGGAACGCCGTCGTGTTCGCCGTGGGGCTGCTGGCCGGCAACGTACCCGAGGGCCTGCTCCCGGTCATCACCCTGGCCCTGGCGGTTGCCGTTCGCACACTCGCGAAACGCGGAGCCGTGGTCAAGCGGCTGAGCGCGGTCGAAACTCTGGGGTCCACCGACGTGATCTGCACCGACAAGACCGGGACGCTGACCGAGAACCGCATGCGGCCCGTGGCCGCGTGGACCGACGCAGGTCTGACCGACCTCTCCCAGCCGATCGCCGGCGCCGGTGGCGCCGCGCTGACCGCGCTTGCCCGTGCCGCCGTGGACTGCAACAACGCTCGCCTGGCCGATTCCGGCCAGCACGTTGGAGATCCGACCGAGATCGCCTTGATGCTCGCGGGGGTGGCGCTGGGCGCTCGGATCGACGCCGACGAGCGCCAGGGTGCGCGCATGGCGCTGTTCCACTTCGACCCGCGCCTCAAGCTCATGTCGACCGTCGACCGCGTCGGCGCTGAGGTTTGGCTCCATACCAAGGGGGCGCCGGAGGCGGTGCTGGCCCGGTGCGACAGCATCCTGGGACCGGAAGGCAAGACGTCCGAGTTGAGCGCCTCCGAGCGCGAGGCCATCAGCGAACAGATCATCCGGTTCAGCTCACAGGGCAAGCGCCTCATCGCCGTTGCCAGGCGCCCGCTGTCGGCCGGTCCCGTGCCAGAGCGCCGCGAGGATGCGGAGGTGGGACTGACCCTGCTCGGCCTCGTGGCGATGGAGGATCCGCCCCGTCCCGAGGTCGCCGAGGCGGTGGCCAGCTGCCACGAGGCGGGAATTCGCATCCTCGTGATCACGGGGGATCATCCGCTGACCGCAGCCGCGATCGCCCGCCGGGTCGGGATCGGAGATGGGCACGAGCCGCGTACCGTGATGGCCGACGCAATCGATGCCATGCCCCAGCGCGAACTGACGCAGTTGCTGTCGGGCAATGACGAGCTCGTGTTCGCGCGGGCCACTCCGGAGGCGAAGCTGAGGATCGCCGAGACCCTGCGCGAGCTCGGGGACGTCGTGGCGATGACCGGGGACGGAGTGAATGATGCCCCTGCCCTACGCCGAGCCGACATCGGAGTGGCCATGGGCCGGTCAGGGACGGACGTCGCCCGGGAGGCCTCCACCATGGTTCTGTCCGACGACAACTTCGCCACGATCGTCACCGCGGTTGAGGCGGGCCGGCGTGTCTATGACAACGTCCGAAAGTTCATCGTCTACATCTTCGCCCACGCAACACCTGAGGTAGTGCCCTTCCTGGTCTTTGCCTTCGGCGGCGGCCTCATCCCGCTGCCGCTCACGGTGCTCCAGCTGCTGGCGTTCGACGTGGGTTCGGAGACCCTGCCCTCGCTGGCCCTCGCCCGCGATCCGGCCGAGCCGGGAAGCATGCACCGCGGCCCGCGGCCAACCGACGAGGGGGTCATCCAGGGTCCGATGCTCGCGCGCGCGTGGCTGTTCCTCGGCGTGCTCGTCGCCGGACTGCAGATGACTGGGTTCTTCTATGTCCTGACGCAGGCCGGGTGGCATCCGGGCGCGCCCACGGGTGACGGGACCCCCCTGCACCATGCCTATCTTCAGGCCACGACCATGTCGTTCGTGGGCATGATGGCGGGTCAGATCGGCACCGCCTTCGCCGTGCGCACGCGGCGGGCATCGCTGCGCTCGGTCGGCGTCTTCAGCAATCGATATCTCCTGGCGGCAATCGGCGGCGTGATCGTGTTCGCCGGCCTGTTCGTCTACGTGCCGCCGCTGCAGAGCCTTCTGGGCACGGCCGCGCTCCCCGCGCGGGACGTGCTGTTCCTGCTCCCCTACCCGTTCATTGTCTGGGGAGCGGATGAACTGCGCCGGTGGTTCATGCGGCGGCGGGAGCGCGCCGGAGCCAAGAATCACGAGGCGCGTCTGATGCACCACGATCCGGTGTCGCCATAATCGGAGCACAGCGGCCTACGACGTCGTGTTAAGGGCGTAATTTCTACGCATATCGCCCTCGCGAAGCGTTCCCGCGGTGGGGTAGCCTGTCCGTAGTTGCAAAACCACATCTGACCCGCGGAGACCTCCACCGTCCGGGCGAGCCTCATGAGGACAGACCGCCTCATGGCGATAAACCGAAAATGGAGGCAGATCGGGGCCTCATGACCGAGTACGAGGACAAGCTGCGCCGCTTGCTGGATGTGGGCAGGTCGCTCATCGGCGAGCTCGATCCGGAAGCCGTTCTCGATCAGATCCTGAACGAGGCGCGCGACATCACCGGCGCCCGCTACGCGGCGCTCGGGGTGGTCGACCGCAACAGGTCCGGGCTATCGCGATTCCTTTATGTCGGGATTGAGGAGCGTGCCCAGCGAGCCATCGGCGATCTCCCGCGTGGTCGCGGCGTCCTCGGCGTCCTCATCGACGATCCGCGACCCCTGCGCATGGCCGACGTCGGCTTGCACCCGCAGAGCTACGGCTTCCCTCCCGGCCATCCGCCGATGCGGACCTTCCTCGGCGTCCCGATCATGCTCGATGGCGAGGCATGGGGGAACCTGTACCTGACCGAGAAGCAGGGGGGTGCCGAGTTCACCGAGGCCGATCAGGATGCCGTGGCGGTCCTCGCCCAGTGGGCGGCGATTGCTATCGAGAACGCCCGCGTCCATGAGGGCAGCGAGCGGCGCCGGGACGATGCCGAGCGGGCGGTTCGCGGATTGGAGGCAGCCCGAGACATCGCCGACGCCATCGCCGGCGTGGATGAGCTTGACCGCGTGCTTGAACTGATCGTGAAGCGCGGGCGGGCGCTGATCAGCGCTCGTGCGGTGTTGATCATGCTGCGCGAAGGCGACGACCTGGTCATCGCGGCATCCGCCGGTCATGCGACCGATGTCCGCGGCCGGCGTCTGCCGATCTCGCGCTCGACGTCCGGTGAGGTGCTCGAACGGGGTCGCCCGCAGCGGATCGCCGATGTCCGGTCCCACATGCGGATCGCACCTGAGGAGCTTGGGGTCGAGAATGCGCATGCGGCGCTGCTCGTGCCGATGCTCTACCGCGGCGCCAGCGTCGGGGTGCTGGCCGCGTTCGACCGCGGACCCGGCGGAGAAGACTTCACGGTCGCCGACGAGCAGGTGCTTCGCCAGTTTGCCACCTCGGCTGCCAACGCCGTGACCGTCAGGCGAAGCGTCGAGGCCGATCGGCTGAGGAGCGCGATCGACGCTGCCGATTCCGAACGGCGCCGCTGGGCGCGCGAGCTTCACGACCAGACGCTCCAGTCACTCGGCGGCCTGCGCGTGTTGCTCGCGTCAACCGCTGCGCGTGACGACGCCGCCGCCAAGGATCGAGCCATCCGTCAGGCCATCGAGGACATCGAGCTCGAGATCGAGAACCTGCGTGGGATCATCACGGACCTTCGGCCGTCGCTGCTGGACGATCTCGGGCTGCTACCCGCGATCGAGGCACTCGTCGCGCGGCGCCGCGACGACGGGCTCGATGTCGTCAGCGACCTCGCCCTGCCCGAGCCCGCCGTCGGCTCACCCGGTCTGAGCCAGGAGCTCGAGACGACCATCTATCGGCTGGTTCAGGAAGCGCTGACGAACATCATCAAGCATGCGCAGGCCGAGCATGTGCGCGTTTCGGTACTGCGGGATGACGACAACGTCGTCGTCGTCGAGATCCAGGACGACGGCGTTGGGTTCGATCCCGAGGGGGAAACCGCGGGTTTCGGTCTGCCCGGAATGCGTGAGCGCGTGTACCTGGCGGGCGGCACGCTCGAGCTGCGCTCAGAGGGCGGCACCCTGGTCCGCGCCCGTTTTCCGCTCGCAGCGAGTGCGTCGGCCGATGCCGGACGGTCAGCCGATCAGATGGTTTCGTAGCGCGTACTGGACCAACTCGGCCCGCGACCTCATGGCCAGTTTGCGGTGGACGTGGGCACGGTGGGTCTCGACCGTCCGCCGGGACAGGTGCAGCTTGGCGGCAATCTCGGCGCTGGTATGACCGAGGGCGATCAGTCGCAGAACCTCGGTCTCGCGCGGGCTCAGGCCGTCGCCGCTGAGCGCCTGACGCAGGGCCTGGACGCCGGCCGCGACGTGGGGGCTGAGGTATTCCTGACCCACGGCGGCCCGCTTCACCGCCACGATGAGCTCGTCGTTGGCCCGGTGCTTGAGTACAAATCCGACTGCGCCGGCGTCGAGTGCCTGTTGGGCAAAGACGGGACTCGGCTCCATGGTCAAGACCACGATCTCCGTCTCGGGAACCTTGGCGCGCAACTGGCGGATCGTCTCGATACTCGAACCGTTGGGGAGCTGGAGATCGAGGACGAGAACGTGAGGAGCGTGTCCGTACACGTGGCTCGTCGCGGCGGCGAGATCGGCCGCCTCAGCCACGACCTCCAGATCCTTGTCGCGGTCGAGCACCAGACGCAGGCTCCGGCGGACGCCGATGTGATCGTCGGCCAGCACGACGCGGATCGGATGGTCCGGCCGGGCTGAAGATCTTGCCTCGGGCTCAGTCGCGGCTAAGTGCAGGTGGGCGGGCATCGGAGGAAAGCTAAACGCGGTGGCTCAGGATGTCGCCCGGGGAAACATGTGAAATAGATGTGGTCGAGTACGGAGCCGAGCACCCGGATCGGACGTTCACGTGTGCCGCCAGGCGCTCGATCTCCTCCCTGGTCCCGGTACCGAGTCCGCGCCGGGTCGCGTTCAACGCGCCGGCGGCGACGCCGAGCCGGAGCGCGTCCAGCATGCTCATTCCCCGGGCGAGCCCGACGCCGGTGGCGGCGAACATCGAGTCGCCTGCGCCGCTCTCGTCGAGCGGTTCGAAGACCGGACCAACCAACTCCACCTGGGCGGATGGGGAGTCATCCTCGATGAGCAGCGCCGGTGCCGAACCCCGCGTAATCACCACATGTTCAGCGCCCGCCCGGTGCAGGTTCTGGCCGGCAACGATCAGGTCGGACAGCGAGTCGCTCCCCGAGTACTGCTCGGCGATCAACTCGCTCAGGCTGAGCTTGAGCAGCTCAAGCCCGCCGGCCAGGGCACCCTGAAGCGCCGGGCCGGTGAGATCGGCGATCACGGTCTTGCCGTTGGTGCGCAGATCACGAGCCAGCCGGCGGTAGAAGTCGGCTGCGACCAGGCCCGGGGGCTGGCAGCCGGTCAGCAGCATCACATCGGCATCGAGCCCGGCGCCGAGGGCAATCCCGTAGAGCTCATCGGCCGCGTGGCGGGCCAGCGGCCGGCTGTCGACGCTGACCACCTCGACCCGCTCGCCGCTGCGGCGGTCGTGTACGTAGACGCCGTTGGGAGTGCCCGCCGCGGCGGCCCGAAGAACCAGCGGCTCGGCCTCGATCAGGCCTCGGAGAACCTGCCCCGACTCGCCTCCCAAAGCGCAGCAGAGTGTCGTCTCGGCACCCACCGTGGCGGCGAGTCGAGCCACCCAGAAGCCCTGGCCGCCGGCGTGGATATGCACCTCGGGCGCGTCCGTGGCGGCCTCGATGGTCACGGTCAACAGGGGGCAGGCCGCGAAGACGGCGACCCGGCTGGGCGCACCGTCTGCAACCACGGGCACGGCGCGAATGCTCGGCATACGCGCATCGTCCCTCGGGTCGCTGCCGGGCCGCATCGGGACATGAAGGCAGCCGCTCGTCGGTGAACTACCGATGCCGACCCGGTCGCGGAACCACGAGAACGGGACACCCCGCGTCGTGCAGGATGGGCTCGCCGGTGCTCCCGAGCAGGGCGCGGGCAGCCGGCCCCCATCGCCGCGAGCCGATCACGAGCATGTCCACGTGGCGCGAGAGCGCGAGGAGAGCATCGGCGGGGCGGCCGCGTAGCACCTCGCAGGTGCTGGAGACGCCCGCGGCCTCGCTCGCCGCTCTCGCCAGGGTCTCGAGGCGCCGCTCCTGCTCCCACACTGCGTCATTCCACTCGGTTCTGACCAGGCCTGTCAGGGCTGATCTCAACATGACCGGAACACGATCGTCGACCACGGCCACGACTCGGAGCTGCGCTTCGGTGGCACGCGCAATCACCGCCGCCAGGTCAAGCGCGGCGCCCGACTCGGTCTCGCCGTCGTACCCCACCCCGATCCGGAGCAGAGCGCTGTTGGTCCGGTCGTGCATGCCTCTTGGCGCGATCGCGATCGGCCACCGGAAGTCGCACAGGAGCTGCCGCGTTCGCTTCCCGATGCGCGTATGTCCCTCGCTCGTCGTGGGGCTCGACCCGAGGACAAGGAGTTGGTGGCGGTCGATTTCGATCACACGATGCAGACCGCGCGCAACCGACGCGTCGGCTTCAGTCGCGATGTCTGCTTGGGGGGCGACCGCGGCCCGAACACGCTCGAGCATCCGCTCGGCCTCCCCGCCCACGTTGACCGTCTTCGGTCCGACCGTCGGATGTATGGCGACGAGCGTCAGCTGAGCGTCCACGGCGTCGGCCAGCAACTTGCCCAGCGCCGCCGCGTCCTGTCCTTCCGGCGAACCGTCGACGCCCACCGCGATCCGCTGGATCGGCGTGCGACCGCCTTCGTGCGGCTCCTTGAGCGTGTGGTGGGAATTCATGGTTCGTTGCGCTGCAATACTCGCGCGCAAGAAGGCCTCGAATATCGTGGCTCAGACCCGTTGTCTCTGCGGACAAACCCGGATCATCGGTCGTCGAGACAGTTCTAGCGTGGGCTTCTCTGTAATGCCCAGGAGGTTCCCCGTGTCCCAGACCGAAGATTCATCCGTGCGCGGCGACGTTGCCGGCCCGTCGCTGCAGGACATGACCGTCGCCGAGGCGATGAATCCCGGCATTGTGTCCTGTCCACAGGACGCGACGATTGCTGATGTCGCGCGCATCATGGCCAGGCACTACGTCCACTGCGTGGCGATCATGAACCTCGCTCACGACGAATCTGGAGAGCTGGTGGTCTGGGGGGTCATCACCGACCGAGACATGATCCGCGGAGCCATCGGGAGCGGCGCGAATGCAGACGCCGCCAGCCTCGTCGAGCAGCCGGTGATCACCGTAAGGCCCGCGCTCTCGCTCCGAGACGCCGGCGAGGTGATGCTCACCAACCACGTCAGCCACCTGGTCGTGAGCGACCCCGACACCGCGCTCCCGATCGGCATCCTGTCGTCGCTGGACATCGCTCGGGCCTTGACCTGGGGCGGGGAGTAGCGAAGCGTCATCCGCATAGCGGCTGACCTTCACTGCCATATCCTGCCGGCCCTCGATGACGGGCCTCGGGATCTCGACGATGCCGTGGCCATGGCGCAGCAGGCGGAAGGCGACGGCATCGAGACCGTCGTCGCCACGCCGCATGTGCGAGAGGACCACCAAGTGCGAGTGGGCGAGCTGTCCTCGCGCGCGACTGAGTTGTCGGCCGCCGTTGCCGCCGCGGGTTGCGCGACCCGGGTCCTGCCCGGTGGAGAGGTTGCCGTTCCGATGGTCGCCCAGCTTTCGGATGCGGAACTTGCCGCCGCGTCGCTCGGCGGGAGCGGACGATGGATCCTGCTCGAGCCGCCCGCGGGGCCGCTGGACGAGCGCCTCGAAGCTGCGGTGATGGACCTACACTCGCGAGGCTTCCGTGTGCTCGTGGCGCACCCGGAACGCCATCTCACACCCGACCTGATGAGCCGGCTTGGGCGGATGGTCAGGCAGGGCGCGCTCGTGCAGGCCACGGCGGCGGCCGTCGTCGAGGAGCCCAGTCGCCAGGGGATGCTGGCACTGGCCCGGGCGGGTGTGCTTCACGTCCTCGGCAGCGATTCGCATTCGTCGCGCGCCGGACGACCGGTGGCGCTCGCCGCGGGGCTGAGGGTTCTGGCCGACGTGGAGCCGACGGCGGCCCATATCAGCTGGATCGCCGATGTCGCACCGCGGGGAATTCTCGACGGCCGCGATCTCAGCCCACCGTTCGGGCCGCTGCGCTAGGTCGTGGTCGTGCCCGACCAGCCGGCGCCGGGCGAACGGTGATGTACTGCGTGAGCTCCTCGATCGTGTCTCGTCTTCCACTACCCAGACCGTGACGGAGGAAGTTGCACGAACCGGCGGCGGCGCCCAGGACAAGCGCCGGCTCGAGCCCCAAACCTCGTGCCCAGGCGGCTGCGATCGCGCCCATCATCGAATCGCCGCACCCTTCGCGGCGGCCCCGGGGTAGAACCGGCGGCACGATCTCGAATGGCTCATCGTCCTCCGACAGCACCAGAATCGGCTCGCCGGCCCGGGTCACGGCGACCGCGCGGGCTCCCGCCTCACGAAGGCGACGCGCGCCCGCCAACAGCCTCGGGCCATCCACCGGGCCGCGCACGTATTCGGCCAGCTCCCAGTCGTTGAGCTTGACCAGATCTGGGCCGTAGGCCAGCGTCCGCTCCAGGCGGGGGCTCGACAGGTCGACGATCAACGGCACGCCGGCACCACGCACGTCGGCCGCGATCGTTTCGTAGGTCTCGTCGGGCAGCCCCTCGGCCGGATACGGGTTGCACATGACCGTCACGTCGCTGGCCATCGCGGCGACGCAGGTCGATACGACCAGGTCGTCGACCTCATGGCGCTCGGGGGCCGGGCGCGTCGAGTTCGCCAGGACATGCCGCTGGCCCGAGCGGCGATCCACGACGTACGCACCACTTGAGCCCTTCGTCTCGGTGACACGGACGTCGCCAGGAAGCTGGGACAGCAGCGGCCTCAGCAGGGCACCGGTTTCTCCGCCCGAGAGGCAGCACAGGACCGGTCGGGCTCCAAGCTCTGCGACCATCCGCGCGACCCACACGCCCTGACCGGCGGCGTGAACGTGCACGTCAGTGTCGCTTCCGCGACTTTCGATCGTCACGCTGAGCAATGGGTCAGGGCCGAACACCGCGACCGTGGGCAGCTCGGAGGGGTGGGGCATTTCACGCCGAACGGTTGACCAGACCGGCCCGGAGCGCATCGTGGCAAACCCGCAACTCTGAGCTTCGCGCGTTCACCAATATCGCTCTTAACTACGGATCATTACTGGCACTGAACACCGATTACAGGGCGCGGGGACGGGCATAGCGTTGGATCCATGCTCACTCTTGCGAAGGTCTCCATCAAGCGGCCGAAGTCGGCCCTCGTTGTCTGGGGCGTGATCGCCCTGGTGCTGACTCTGATCGGCCTTGGCGTTTCTCACAGCCTGTCTCCCTCCGTGACCGTCGTCCCGGGAACCCAGTCCGCTCGCGCGCAGCAGCTCGCCAACGCGCAGTTCGGACCCACGCAGCTCGTACCGATTCTGCTCGAAGGGCCCAAGGCCCAGCTGAATAGCCAGGGGCCGAAGCTCGTCACGGTGCTCAGCAAACGACCGCACACCCGCGTTCTGTCCGCGTGGGATGCCGGTACGGCCAGCGCCAGTCTGCGGCCCAATGCCACGGCGGCGATGATCGTCGTCTCGGTCGACCGCCCGGAGAAGGACGTGGTCGCTACCGACCAGCCTCAGATCGAGTCGCTGGTGCACAGTTACGCGCGCGGAGGCATCAGGGCGTACGTCACCGGTCAGCCTTCGATCGACCGTGCCCTCAAGGACGCTTCGATCTCCAATCTTCGCCACACCGAGCTGATCGCAGTGGGCATTCTGTTCCTGCTCCTGCTGATCGGCCTGCGCGCGCCGGTGGCGGCCCTGTTGGTCACCGCGGTCGGCGCCGTGAGCATGCTGGCCGGCTTCGGCGAGGTGGCACTGCTCGGCAAGGTCCTTACGCTCGACCCCGTCGGCGTTGCGCTCGGGACGATGACCGGACTGGCCCTTGGCGTCGGCTTCGCGCTGCTGAT
This sequence comes from uncultured Solirubrobacterales bacterium, assembly GCA_963796885.1. Classification (GTDB taxonomy): domain Bacteria; phylum Actinomycetota; class Thermoleophilia; order Solirubrobacterales; family Solirubrobacteraceae; genus Palsa-465. Next base: position 126,772 of record CAWCNP010000002.1, on the reverse strand, counting down.
CCTCGATCGCTTCCACCGCGAGGAGTGGCCGGACGGAGTGCACGCTCGCGATGTCGTCACCGCGGCAACCGCCGAGCTGCAGACGACCGGTCGGGCCGTGCTGGTTGGTGGCACCGCCCTGATCGTCGCCCTGGCGATCGTGGCTGTCATCGGCCCGACCGAGCTGATGGTGTCGCTGGGTACCGGTGCGCTCACCTGCGCGGCGTTCGCGACCGGCGGCGCCGTGGTCGTGATGCCGGCGGCGCTCGTGCTCCTCGGCCGGCGTATCGAATTTCTCCGCGTCCCCGCGCCGGCGTTCCTCGATCGGGCGTGGTCGCGCCTGCTCGACAGCGGCAACTGGGTAACCAGGCACGCCGTTTCGACGGGCTTCCTCGCCACGGCCGTCCTCGCGGCGATCGCCTTTCCGGCCTTCGCTCTGAACTCGGGACCGCCGACGATCACCCAGCTGCCGGCCAGCTCCAAGGCGCGGATCGCCTTCCAGGAGGTCTCACGCGTGATGGGTCCGGGCTGGCCGACTCCCTACAACCTGATCGTCGTCAATCGCAACGGGGCGGTCACGACGCCCGCCTTCCTGGCCGCGATCAACCACCTGCAGACGCAGATCGCCAGGGACAAGCGAGTCGACTCGGTGACCGGGCCAGGGACGATCAACGCCACCGCCGAGCAGCTGAAGACATTCGGTCCCTCGCTGGTCCACTCGGCCAAGATCTCCAACCAGAGCAAGAAGAGTTTGTTGACGCTGATCAACGGACTCGGTCAGGCCGGCAGCGGATCGGCTCAGCTCAAGTCCGGGCTCGAGCAGGCGCTCGGCGGTGCCACGGCGCTGAACGGCGGCGCCGGCCAGGCGCTGGCCGGGGCGCAGAAGGTGCACTCCGGATCGGCCCAGATCACCGCGGGATCGGCCCTGCTTTCGACCAACCTGAACAAGCTCTCGGGCGGCCTCGGCCAGCTGTCCACGGGTCTGAACCAAGCACTCGCGGGCGCGCAGGCGCTGAAGGCCGGGGCGAGCCAGGCACTGGACGGCGCATCGCAGCTCTCCGCAGGGCTGGGCACGGCAAATACGAAGGTCGGACAGAGCGTCGTGGCGCTGAAGGGCCTCTCATCGCTGACCACGGCCACGACAGCCTCGATCTCCAAGGCCAAGAGCAGCACCGGCGCCGCGGCTAGTGCGATCGGCCAGGCCAAGGCGGCGCTGGGAGCGATGGGTCCCGACGCCACGAAAGATCCACACTACGGCGCGGCCGTGGCGGCTGTAGACAACGCCAACGCCGCCGTGGGTGCAGCAAGTTCTGACGTCACCGCGGCTGCCGGCAGTGCCGGTCAAGCCAACGCTCTGGCGGCGGCTGTCGTCCAGCAGGCGCCCGCGCTGGTGCAGGGTGTCGCTCAGCTGGCCGCGGGCGCCGGCCAGCTGGAGGCGGGAATCTCCAAGCTCCGCGGCGGCAACGCACAGCTGGCCAACGGAATCGGCCAGCTCGCGGGCGGCGGCAAGCAGGCCAGCAGCGGCGCTCAGCAGTTGGCCGCCGGAGGCCAGAAGCTCACGAGCGTGCTGGGTCAGCTGACCAATGGCGCCGGCCAGCTGGAAGGCGGGCTCGGTCAGCTGGCATCCGGCACCGGCCAACTGGCCTTCGGTCTTGCCGCCGCTCCCAACGGCGCCGGGCAGCTCCAAACCGGCCTCGGGCTCATGCAGGCCGGGGTGATCAAGGCGCGCGGACAGATTCCGTCGACCAAGGCTCTCGAGACGCTCTTGAAGGAGTCGCCGGGCATGTTCAGTTCGGGCTACTTCGTGCTCTCGGCCGTGGCCGGGGCACGGGGCTCGACCCGCACGCAGGCGACGTTCGCGGTCAACCTGTACCGCGGTGGGACCGCGGGCCAGATCGTCGTGACCTCGAAGTACGCATCCACGGATCCGAGGACCTCGGCGCTGGCCACCCAGCTCGATAGCGCGGGCGAAACCTTCGCCAGGCAGCACAATGCCGAGGTCGCCATTGGAGGCCCGGCCGGCAACCTCGGTGACTTGACGAGCGTGACCAAATCACGCATCTGGCTCGACGTGGCGGTGCTCGCAGCGGCCATCGTGCTCGTGCTGGCGATCGCACTCCGGGCCGTCGTCCTTCCCGTCGTCGCGACGGCGTTCAGCCTGCTCGTCGCAGCAGCCACGTTCGGAATCCTCGAGCTCCTGTTCGGCGGTTCCAACCCGCCGCTCGGGGGGCCGGGCTACATGGATCCCATGTCGATCATCGGAATCTTCACCGTCGTCTTCGGGATCACGGTGGTCTTCTCGGCCCTCCTGCTGATGCGGACCCGGGAGGCGTATGTGGCTGGTCCGGGCAGCCGGTCCGCGGTTCGCACCGCACTGCGGCAGACCGCAGCCGCCGCCACCGGCGCCGGGTTGGTGATGGTTGCCGCGGTGATCCCGTTCGCCCACACCGACCTGATCAACGTCCGGCAGTTCGGGGTCGGAGTGTGCGTGGCGATCCTGCTCGAGGTGCTGATCGTCCGGCCGGTCCTGCTGCCCGCCGCGGAGGCCGTGCTGGGCAGATTCGGATGGTGGCCCACGCGGGGTCCGTCGACCACTGACACCACCGGCCCGGAAGCACCGACCCGCGTAACCCGCCGGCGTGTCAGGCACATGCCGCTCGCTCACCCGCCCAGGCCATGACCAGGAGTCAACGATGAATTCAACGACCGTCACCGAACCGACAACATCCCCCGCACAGCCAGGCGAGACGCCTGGCAGCCTCGGTGCGATGGTGCTCGACTCCGCCGAGCGCTACAGCGGCACCGCCCTGCAGTACTCCGACCGCGGGCGAAGGGTCGAGATCTCGTATCCCGAGCTGGGCACGATAGTCCTCGACATCGCCCGCGGACTGAGCTCGCTGGGGATCGACCGCGGGGATCGCGTGGCCATCCTCGGCGCCACCTCGGCTGATTGGGTTCTGGCCGACTACGGATCCCTGTGCGCCGGCGCCGTGGTTGCGCCGATCTATCACACGAACTCGCCTCAGGAGTGCGCGTACGTTCTCGGGAACTCGGAGGCGCGCCTGGTCTTCTGTGAGGACGAGGCCCAGGCGGCCAAGATCGAACAGGTGCGGGAACGCTGCCCGAGTCTTGAGCACGTTGTGCTGTTCCGCGGAGCCGCCGCCGGCACGATGTCGTTGGAGGAGCTGCGGCGCCACGGCCAGGATGTGACCGCGGCGTCCGTCCACCGGCGCATTGAGGCCATCGAGCCCGGCGACCTGGCCACCCTCGTGTACACCTCGGGCACGACCGGGCCGCCGAAGGGTTGCATGCTCACGCACGGCAACCTGCTGGCCACAACCCAGATGTACGTCGACCGGCTGGGGATCAACGACACGCACGCCCTCTACCAGTTCCTGCCGCTGGCGCACGTTCTGGCCCGGGTTGCCCAGGCAGTGGTGCTCCGGGCCGGGGCCCGAGCCGTGTTCTGGAGCGGTGATGCCCACAAGATCATCGACGAGCTGGCCGAGTTCGCCCCGACACACTTTCCCGCCGTTCCGCGCATCTACGAGAAGATTCACGGCACCGTCACCGGGCGGGTGCAGGATGGCTCACCGCTGGAGCGGCGGCTATTCGAATGGGCGCTGCGCACAGGTGGTCGTTACCGTCGCGCGACTCGAGAGGGGCGCAAGCTGGGCGTGGCCAGTCGGCTCCAGTTCAGCGTTGCCGATCAGCTGGTGCTGTCGAAGGTCCGGTCGGCCTTCGGTTCTCGTCTACAGCTGGCGCTGGTCGGTGCGGCGCCGGCCGCCCGCGAGCTGCTCGAGTTCTTCGATGCCTGCGGCGTTCTCGTGCTCGAGGGCTATGGCCTGAGCGAGTCCTGTGCCGCGTCGACGCTCAACACCGTGGACGCCGTGCGCTTCGGCTCGGTCGGCAAGCCACTTCCCGGGACCGAGGTGTCGATCGCTGCCGATGGCGAGGTTCTGCTTCGCGGGCCGCACGTGTTCATTGGCTACTACCAGAACCCGGAGGCGACCCAGGCGGTGCTGACCCCAGACGGCTGGCTTCGCACCGGCGACCTCGGCGCGATCGACGACGACGGCTTCCTGGCCATCACCGGGCGCAAGAAGGATCTGATCATCACCTCGAGCGGCAAGAACATCACCCCGGTGAACATCGAGAGCGAGCTGCGCGACCGCCGCTTCATCACTGAGGCGGTGGTGTACGGCGACAATCGCCCGTACCTGGTTGCCCTGCTCACACTCGATCGCGAAGAGTCTGTGAAGCTCGCGGAGCGGCTGGGCATCGACGTCAACCCGGCTTCGATCGCCGTCGACCCGGCGGTGCACGCGGAGATTCAGAGGGAGGTCGATGCTGTGAACCGGAACCTGGCGCGGATCGAGCAGGTCAAGCGCTTCGCGATCCTCGATCACGATCTCTCCCAGGCCGACGGCGAGCTCACGCCGACGCTGAAGGTGAAGCGCGGCTTCGTGTATGAGAAATACGCCGACGTGTTCGCCGGCCTGTACAGCGATGGAGGTGAGTCATGAGCTCGCGCTTCTCCAGTGCCGACGCGGCGTGGCTGCACATGGACCGGCCCACCAATCTGATGGTGATCAACTCGGTCCTGTTGTTCGACGAGCCCGTGGATTGGAGCCGGGTGAAGCAGGTCACCCAGGAGCGTCTCGTCGACCGTTACCCCAAGTTTCGACAGCGAGCCATCGAGAGCCGCCTACCGCTGCAGGCCCCGAAATGGGAGGACGATCCGGACTTCTCGCTCGAGCACCACATGCACCATTTCGCCCTTCCCGCCCCGGGCGATATCGGCGCGCTTCAGGAGCTGGTCGGTGATCTGATGACGATGCCGCTGGACCGCGCGCGCCCGCTTTGGCATGTGTACATGATCGACGGCCTTGGCGACGGGGCGGCGATGGTGACACGGATGCATCACTGCATCGCCGACGGCATCGCACTTGCCCGGGTGATGCTGTCGCTGGCCGACGGAGCCGCGGACGCCCAGATCGAGGCGGACGACGTCGGCGAGGGCGGGGGCGCGGGAGGTTCGCTGCGCGGGATCGTTTCAGGCGCAACCCACCTCGCCACCGCGGTGGGGTCAGCCGCCGCCAAGCAGGTCGGCTCGATCGCACTCTCACCGACCCATGCGCCGCGCGTCGCCGGCGCCGTCGCGCGCGACGCGGGCACGGTGGTGCGGCTTCTGCTGACACCGGCGGATGCGGCCACGGCGCTCAAGGGCGAGCCGGGAGTCAGCCGCCGGGTTGCCTGGACGAAGCCCATGTCACTGCCGCTGATCAAGGAGATCGGCCACACCCACAACGCCACGGTGAACGACGTGCTGCTGGCTGCGGTGAGCGGCGCCCTGCGCCATTACCTCCAGGACCACGACAGCCCCGTCGGCGAGATCCAGGCCATGGTGCCGTTCAACCTCCGGCCGCTGGACAAGCCGCTGCCCCGCCAGCTGGGCAATAAGTTCGGGCTGGTCTTCCTGCCTCTGCCGGTGGGGACCAGCGGCTCGTACCGGCGCCTGGTCGAGGTTCACCGTCGCATGCAGCGGATCAAGGGCGGTCGCGATGGACCCGTCTCCTACGGTCTGCTGAGCGTGACCGGGCTCACCCCGGAGCCGGTCGAACGGCGGATCATCGACCTCTTCACGGCCAAGGGGACAGCCGTGATGACGAACGTTCCGGGTCCACGTGAAACCGTGTACGTGGCCGGGACTAAGGTCCGTGCCGTGCTCGTCTGGGCGCCCACGTCCGGACACATCGGCATGAGCGTCAGCATCTTCAGCTACCGCGATGAGGTCACGGTCGGCCTGATGGTCGATGCCGCCCTGATCCCCGATCCCGACCGCATCATCGACCAGCTTGAACGCGAGCTGGACGTGCTGGCCGAGCTTCCCGCCGACCGGCGGGATCACCCCCGGCGCAGTCCCCGCCGATCGCGGGCGAACTCGACCACCACCCGATCCAAAACCCAGGAGCATTCCCATGTCTAAGAAATCTGTCTCGATCGTGGGCGTGTGCGCGCTCGCGCTCGTCCTCGCGGCGGTCGCTGTGGCGGCCGGCTTCAAGCAGGTCGCCAACATCGCGTTCACCACGCAGCACGCCGGGAAGTCGACCGGAATCACGGCGGACGTCCACTCGGTCTACGACCATACCCAGAAGCCGAAAGCGGCGAAGTTGATAACGATCACGTTCCCGTCCGGAACAAAGTTCAAGGTCGGTACGGTCAAGGCCTGCCCGAAGAAGTTGCAATCGAGCGGCAAGTGCCCGAAGAGCAGCCAGATCGGGACTGGTAGCGCCAATGCAGTCGCGTATCCGCTTCCGTACCTGGTCACCGCGACCGTTAAGGCCTACGCGGCTGGAGCGAGCGCGATGCTATTGGTCGTCAAAGGGAAGATGACCATCCCTGGTCAGAAGCCGTTCCAGCAGACGATCCTCATCCATGAGAAGGTCAAGGGCAACAAGCTGACGATCCCCGTCCCCAGCCCGGCGGTCAGTGGCTTCAAGGTCGTGCTGATCGGCCTCAAGCTGAAGGTGCCCGCGCGGGGCAGCGGCAGCAAGGCGCTGATCACGGCCGGCAAGTGTGTCGCCAAGCAGTTCGTGTTCAATGCTCGCTTCGCCTATACCGACGGAAGCAAGGCCGACGTCAAGAGCACCTCACCGTGTAGCTGAGGCCGCGCCGGCTAATCGGGCATGAGCAGCGACCGCGACCCAGCACCCCGCGTCCACGTCGAACCGTGGCCCGCCGGGGGCTGGGTCGTAAGGCTGGGTACGACGCCGATCTCTCGCCATGACACCGAGGAGGAGGCGGTGGACCGGGCCGCGGCCTATCGGCGCGGGCTGGAGCGCGAGACCTGCGAGCGCGCTGGGAGCGCCCCGGATGCCCCCTGATGCGAGCGGTCGGACCGAGGCTCTGACCGGTCGGCCGAAGCGCACCCCGGTGCCGGCTCAGCCGATCCGGTCGGCCGGCTCAGGCGGCCGGCCGCGGAACGGCGATGACCGGGCAGGCGGCGTCGTGGAGAACCGTCTCGCCGGTGCTCCCGAGCAACACGCGCTCGGCCGGGCCCCAATGCCTCGACCCGATGATGAGCAGATCCACCTCGTGCGAGAGGTCGAGCAGTGCGTTGCCTGGCCGGCCGCGCATGACGTCGGTGTGTGTTTCCACGCCGTCGGACCCGGGGGCCGCTTCGCCCAGCTTCTCCTCAAGCCTCACGATTTCTTCGGCGATGCTCTCCTCCCAGATCGGGGTGTGGGCGCCACTGCCGGCCAGGGACGTGAAGCCGGTCAGGGGCAGGCGATCGTCGACCACCCCGCGGAGGTGCAGCTCGGCACCCGCGGCACCCGCGAGGGATCGGGCGAAGGCGAGGGCGACCTCAGCCTCCGGGCTGGCGTCATATCCAACTCCAATTCGTCCCAGCGGCACGGAAGCCAGTTCGTGCAGCCCCCGCGGCGCGACGGCCAGGGCGCATTCGAAGTGGCAAAGAAGCTGGCGCACGCGCTTGCCGATCCGCACGTGTCCCTGGGGGGCGTGCCGGCTCGAGCCGAGCACCAACAGGTCCCGGTGCTCGCGCCGGACGACGCGATGCAGAGCCCGTGCGACCGAGCCATCGGTTTCCACGGTGATGCGGGCACCGGGGGCGATCGCATCGCGGACCTCGATCAGCGTGCCACGCGCCTGCTCCTCGAGCCCGCTCCAGTTCATGCCCGACGGCAGCACGACCAGCGGGTCGGGATGAACCGCCACCAACAGGACCTCGGCCTCAGTCGCTCGGGCGATTGCCGTGCCCAGGGCGGCGGCGTCCCGCCCCTCGGGGTAGCCGTCAACCCCGACGCCGATGAGGCTGACTGCCGGCGCTTGCGTACTCATGCCGCAACCGAGACGGAGTCGGTCGGCGGGAGCGCCACCCACCGGCACTCGTCGATCGGACACCACAGCGGGCGGACCTGAAGGCGGTTCCCGAGCCGGAAGGCGAGCTCCCGCGCCGATATCAAATTCGAAGCGACCATCGGTTCCTCTTTCCCAGATTACGGAGTCGACGCAGCCTGTCATTGCCCCGGCCGGGTGTCATCCGGGCCGGCGATCAGTCAGTTTGCGGAAAAGTACCGAAGGTCTGCTCATCGTCGGGCGAGGCGGGCGCCTCGGAGCCGTTCGGCGATGTCACGGCGGCCGCGGGGATCACGAGCACAGGGCGATCGGCGATGCTGAGTAGCTCGAGCGACACGCTTCCCAGCCAGGCGCGGAGGCCCCCGAGACCCCGGGCGCCAACCACGATCTCATCGGCCCCCCGCCGCCGCGCGACGTCGACGATCGCCCGCGCCGGGGAGCCGGCCACCAGCTCGGTCTCGTAGTCGGTGTCGAGCAGTTCGTCGTTGCCGGTCAGCGGGAGCGCGTCGAGCAGCGCCCGCCCGTGATCGCGGCGCTCGCCCAGCAGGCGATCGAGGCTGGGCAGACGACGGAAGTCCAGCGGCGGCTCGAAGGCATGCACGACGACCACCCGTCCTTTGCTCCCCGCGCGCCGGGCGGCCGCGGACACGGCGGCCCGCGACGGCTCTGACCCGTCATAACCAACCACGATCAGCGGGCTGGCTTCGGAGGAGCTCATCGCCGTTCGCCTGCCGGGATGCGGTCGGGAGCCAGGCAGCCCTGGTGGTAATAGATGCCGCCACCCGGGTCGCCGCCGTCGTGTCTGAGCGCGAGGAGCGAGGTGGGGGTAATTGTGCCGTCGGGAAGCTCGAGCCATATGGGCTCGTACACGCCGATGCGATCGCCGCACGTCTCGCAGAGGGGACGAGGGTTCGACGTGTCGGTTTCTTGCCTCACCTGGATCTGATGCATGCCTTGACGTTGACTGCAGAATTCGGCAGCAGCGGGAAGGCTAGGGTGGCATCGGGTCCGGGCGATCCGGGATTTGCCGTAACGATCGCCCGGCGAACTACGCGTTTGCGATCGTGCCGGAGACCTTTCCCGCCTGCACCGGCAGCTATGCTGCGTCCTGTCAGCTCGCCTTCAGTACCGCGTACCAGACCCGCTCGGCGACGGCGGCCAGATGATCGCTGGTCCGCACGAGGCGGCGGTAGAGCTCGCGCTTGGCCGTGACCTCTCGCATGTCTTCGACCTCGATCAGGGCGGACATCGCGTCCCTGTAGCGGTGCTCAAGGTGCCGCTGGTTCTTGATCGCCCTGTCCGCGGCCTGCGTCGCGGCCTCCCGGGCGCCGCGCTGGCCGAGCGCGTCGAATGCAGCAGCGAGGTTCCTGACGCCCTCGGCCAGCTCATTCGCCATCTCGGACATGGCCGTATCCGGATGTGTGCCCATCACCTCGGCCTCGCGCACGGTGTTCTTGGCTCGGTTCAGGACACCATCGAGTCCCTGTGAGAGTTCGAACAGATCCTCCGGCTCCAGTGGCGGGACGAGCGTCTGGGTGAGCGACTCTCGCAGCACTCGCTTCCGGTCATCGGCCTGATGCTCGTGCTCCCGCACACGATCCGCGGCGTCGGCATCTCCGTGGGCCCAGGCGACAAACTCATCCATACCCTCGACGGTGATCGCCGCTTGGGCTCGCAGCAGCACGAGCAGGTCGGAGGAGTGGGGGAGAAACCAGTGCCGCTTGCTCGGGTGATCGCGTTCCACCCGGAGCACCCTAACCTGCCATCCCTACGGCGTTCGCGTTATGAAGTGGACGCCAACAAGGCCTTCGAGCGAGAAGCCCTCGGCCGCGCCGTCTGAGACATCGATGAGGAAGCTCGGTTTCCCCCAGCGCTCGTATTGCTCGGCGTCGATGTAGAACGGGGCACCGCCGATCTCTCCCAGCAGCCTGTCGCCCGGGCCGAGCGGCAGTTCGTCGCGCTTCAGGCACATCGGGGAGGTGCCGTCACAGCACCCCCCCGACTGGAAGAACATCAGCGGGCCCTGGGCGGTCTCGAGACGCTGGATCACCTCGAGAGCCGCCGTGGTTGCATTGACCGCCTCATTCATCGGATCAGAAGAACCCCATTGGGTTGGGGTCGTAGCTGACCAGCAGGCACTTGGTCTGCGAGTAGTGCTCGAGCATCATGCGGTGGTTCTCGCGCCCCACCCCGGAGCTCTTGTACCCGCCGAACGCGGCGTGCGCCGGATACTGGTGGTAGCAGTTGGTCCACACACGACCGGCCTTGATCGCGCGACCCATCCGGAACGCCCGGCTGCCGTCGCGGGTCCACACGCCGGCGCCGAGGCCGTACATCGTGTCGTTGGCTATCTCCAGTGCCTCGTCCTCGTCGCGGAATGTGGTCACCGCCAGGACCGGTCCGAAGATCTCCTCCTGGAACACGCGCATCTTGTTGTGTCCCTTCAGCACCGTGGGCTCGAAGTAGTAGCCGCCTTGCAGGCGTCCGTTCAGCTCCGGCCGACTTCCGCCGATCAGTACCTCGGCCCCCTCGTCGCGGCCGATCTTGACGTAGCCCTCGATCTTCTCCAGCTGGGCGGTCGAGACCTGGGGGCCGATCATCGTTTCGCGGTCGAGCGGATCGCCCTGCTTGATCTGACCGATGCGCTCCAGACAGCGCTCGATGAACGCGTCGTAGATGGACTCGTGGATCAGCGCGCGTGAGGGGCACGTGCACACCTCGCCCTTGTTGAACGCATACAGCACGAGTCCCTCGACCGCCTTATCGAGGAACGCGTCATCCGCGGCCATCACATCGTCGAAGAAGATGTTGGGCGACTTGCCGCCCAGCTCGGTTGTCGACGGGATCAGGTTCTGGGCCGCGTAGGACATGATCAGCCGGCCCGTGACGGTCTCGCCCGTAAAGCCCACCTTTGCGATCCGCTTGTTCGAGGCCAGCGCCTTGCCGATCTCGGCGCCCGGACCGTTGACCACGTTGACCACGCCCGGCGGGACGACGTCTCCGACCACTTCCATCAGCTTGAGGATCGACCACGGCGTGGGACTCGCCGGCTTGATCACCGTGCAGTTGCCGGCGGCCAGCGCCGGCGCGATCTTCCACGCGGCCATAAGCAGCGGGAAGTTGAACGGAATGATCTGCCCGACGACTCCAAGCGGTTCCTGGAAGTGGTACGCGTAGGTCTGCTCATCGATCTCCGAGATCCGCCCCTCCTCGGAGCGCACCGCCCCGGCGAAATACCGGAAGTGGTCCGCCGACAGTGGAATGTCCGCGGCCAGCGTCTCGCGCACAGGCTTGCCGTTCTCGTAGCTCTCGGCCACCGCGAGCATCTCCGAGTTCTCCTCGATCGCGTCGGCGACCGCGTTTAGTACGGCAGCTCGCTCGGCCGGGGAGCGGCGGCCCCACTCGTCCTTGGCTGCATGCGCGGCGTCGAGCGCGAGCTCGATGTCCTGGGCACCGGAATGCGCAATCTCGCAGAACGGCTCCCCGGTGGAAGGGGTGACGTTGTCCCGGTATTCGCCGGTTGTCGGCGCGGTCCACTCGCCGCCGATGTAGTTGTCGTAACGGTCCTTGAGCGGCACAGGACTGCCGGGCTGACCCGGCGCCTCGTACGCAGTTGACTCTACGATCGCCATAAGGGCTCTCCTTGGAAGTGAAGGCAGTTCTACGAGCCAGTCCACCACCGCCGTGGTGTGCTGCCATCCGGGTGAACCCACCAGGCGCGAGGGGAGAAACCCCGGTGACGTTGTGCTTGGCGATCAGGTCCTGAGGTGGGATGTCGACCGTTCGCGGGGAGGCCGGGCGGTGTGCTCGCGCATATCCGTAGAAACCCCCTGTGGCTGGCGTGGGGCCTTACGGATGGGAAATCACGCGGGCACTGCGAGACTCGATGGTATGGCCATCGAGAACGCTGAACAAGCTGACAGCGAACGCGAGCAGGCGCTGGAGCGCATCAAGAAACGGCGCGACTTCCAGTCCCATCTCGTGGTTTACCTGGTCGTCAACGCCGCCGTATGGGTGATCTGGGCGACGACAGGTTCGGGCTACCCGTGGCCGGCATGGCTTAGCGGCCTGTGGGCGATCGGGCTGGTGACGAATGCTTGGGATGTCTTCATCCGGCGGCCGATCACAGAACGCGATGTCCGGGCCGAGATCAAACGCCTGCATCCAGAGCACTAGGCGCGCGTTTTGGCCCTGGCTTCGTCGCCAGTCTTGACGACCCGGAGGTCACCATGTCCACCACCATTCAGCCATACCGCGGCAGCTATCTGATGCCGACACTCGAGCACGCGACGGTATCCGATGCGATGCACCCCGGAATCCTGTCCTGTGATGCCGATGCCACGCTCGCCGACGTGGCCAGGCTGATGGCCACCCACCATGTGCATTGCGTTGCCGTGCTGGGTATCTCCCACGAGCCCTCCCCCGAGAACCTCGTTTGGGGCATCCTGTCCGACACGGAGCTGCTGCGCGCGGGTCTGGCCACCGGCCCCGATGAGCGCGCCAGCACCGTCGCGCTGCAACCCGCCGTGAGCGTCGAGCCGACGACACCCCTGCGCGAAGCCGGCGAGATCATGCTGAAGCACGGGCTGACCCATCTGGTGGTCGTCGATCCAAGGCTTCAGCGCCCGATCGGCATCCTCTCGACGCTCGATGTCGCCGGCGTGCTCGCCTGGGGCGAGGCCTGAACACTCCTGCTGGTCGCGTAGAGTGCCTGGTCGATGGGTGTACGCCACGTCATCGAGCGGGCCGACTTCGACGAGCTGTTCGAGGCATTGGCGAGACGCGGCTACACGACCGTCGGCCCGACGGTTCGCGACCAGGCGATCGTCTACGACGAGATCCGTTCGGTCACCGATCTCCCCGTCGGATGGACCGATGAGCAGGACGGCGGGCACTATCGCCTGGTTCGCCGGGAGGACGAGGCTCTTTTCGGCTATGCGGTCGGCCCCCACTCATGGAAGAAGTTTCAGCTCCCGGCCGAGGTGAAGCTGTGGGAGGCCCGCCTCGACGAGCAAGGGGGACTCACGGACCTGAGCGAGCCCGAGGAAGACCAGCGAGCCTACGCGTTCTTCGGTGCGCGCTCGTGCGAGCTGCATGCAGGCGAGATTCTTGAACACGTATTGGGCTCGTCGGTGCGGCCATCGACGCCCCCGTTCGTCGTCGCCGTTCAGTGTGGGCAGGCGGGGGGAACCTGCTTCTGCGTGTCGATGAACACCGGGCCCGTGGCACAGCGCGGCTTCGACCTGGCTCTGACCGAGGTCATCGACGCCAACCGGCATTACTTCGCGGTCGAGGTGGGCTCGGAGCGCGGCGATCAGGTGCTGGCTGACGTCTCGCACCGAAGCGCCGCCGATGACGAGGTCGGCCAGGCGGAACACGTTCACGCCAACACCGCCAGCCAGATGGGCCGCGAGCTCGATGTCAACGACATCAAAGAGCTGCTGTACCGCAATTACAACCATCCCCGCTGGGACGAGGTGGCCGACCGGTGCCTGACCTGCGGCAACTGCACGATGGTGTGTCCGACCTGCTTCTGCACCACGATTGAAGACGTGACCGATCTGGCCGGGGAGCACATCGAGCGCCACCAGAGCTGGGACTCATGCTTCACCGTGGACTACTCCCATATCCATGGCGGCGCCGTCCGCGGCTCGGCGCGATCGCGTTACCGCCAGTGGATGACGCACAAGCTGGCCACGTGGCACGATCAGTTCGGCACGTCTGGGTGCGTGGGCTGTGGACGCTGCATCACCTGGTGCCCGGTCGGGATCGACATCACCGAGGAGGCGCGGGTGATCCGCGAGAACGATGGGCAGCCGGGTGCAGACGCTTGAGGAGCTGATCGGCCTCGCGCCGACGTTCGCCGGTCTCGCGCCGGCCCACCTCGAGTTCATCGCCGGCTGCGCGCACAATCAGCACGTCGCCACCGGCACGCTGCTGCTGCGGGAAGGGGAGCCGGCCGACCGCTTCTATCTCATCCGGCGCGGGTCGGTAGTCCTCGAGGTTCACGCTCCCGGGCGAGGGGCGCTCCTCATCGAGACGCTCCACCCCGGCGACGTGGTCGGGTGGTCGTGGCTGTTCGCGCCCTACCGCTGGCAGCTCGACGGGCGGGTGACAGAACCGTCCGATCTGGTCTCCTTCGACGGGGCGTGTGTGCGGGCCAAATGTCAGGCCGACCATGAGCTGGGATACCAGTTGATGAGTCGGTTCGCGGCGAATCTCGTGCAGCGGCTTCAGGCCACCAGGTTCCAGCTGCTCGACGTCTATGGAAAGGCCGCGATTGGCGCATGACCCGGCCAGCCGGCTGGTGCCCGAGGCGTTCGAGGTGCTGAGCCGGCGTCGCGATACGGTCGATACCTGGACCCTGGAGCTAGCTCCACGCTCGGGCCGGCCGCTGCATTTCGCCCCCGGCCAGTTCACCATGCTATCCGCCGGCGGCGTGGGCGAGGTCCCGATCTCGATCTCCGGCGACCCGGAGCGCGCGGAGCAGCTCCTCCACACGGTGCGAGTCGTGGGTCTTTCCACCGAGGCGATCTGCGCGGCGCAGCCGGGACGAGTGCTCGGGGTGCGGGGGCCGTTCGGGACCGCGTGGCCCGTCGAGGCGGCCGAGGGCAGTGACGTCCTGATCACCGCCGGGGGGATCGGCCTGCCGCCTCTGCGTCCGGCGATCCTGCGGATGCTGGATCGTCGCGAGCGTTATGGCCGCCTGGTCCTTCTGTATGGCGGGCGGACACCGGACCAGCTGCTGTATCCCGAGGACCTGGCCGACTGGGAGGGCCGGGGCCTCGAGGTGTTCGTGACCGTCGACAGCGCGGGGCCGGAGTGGCTTGGGCACGTCGGCGTGGTCACGCGCCTCGTCCGGCGGGCCGCGCTGGACCCGGTCCGCACGGTGGCAATGATGTGCGGCCCCGAGGTGATGATGCGCTTCAGCATCGCCACCCTGCGCGAGCTTGGGATTGCCCCTGAGCGAATATACGTTTCGATGGAGCGCAACATGCAGTGTGGGGTCGGGCACTGCGGGCACTGCCAGCTCGGGCCCACGCTGGTGTGCCGCGACGGTCCTGTCTACCGGTTCTCGGAGCTGGAACCGTGGCTGGCCATCCGGGAGCTGTGATGAGCGCCGGCGGACGTCCGACGCTGGCCGTGTGGAAGTTCGCGTCCTGTGACGGCTGCCAGCTCAGCCTGCTCGATCTGGAGGACGAGCTGCTCGGTCTGGCCGATCAGCTTCAGATCGCCTACTTCCTCGAGGCATCCAACGCCACCGTGGAGGGGCCCTATGACGTCTCGCTCGTGGAGGGGTCGATCACCACCCTGCATGACGCTGACCGGATCCGCGAGGTGCGAGCCAACTCGCGAGTCCTGATCACGATCGGCGCCTGCGCCACCGCGGGTGGGATTCAGGCGCTGCGCAACTTCGCCGACGTCGACGAGTTCACGCGGATCGTCTACGCCTCACCCGATTACATCTCCACCCTGGCCACCTCAACTCCGATCAGCGCCCACGTGCCGGTCGACTTTGAGCTTCGCGGCTGCCCCATCAACAAGCACCAGCTCCTTGAGGTGGTCTCCGCCCACCTCAACCGGCGCCGTCCGCGAGTCCGGCCCCACAGCGTGTGCGTTGAGTGCAAGCGGCGCGGCACCGTTTGCGTGATGGTTGCCCACGGCACGGCGTGCCTGGGCCCGGTCACCCACGCGGGCTGCGGCGCGCTGTGCCCGGCCTACGACCGGGGCTGCTACGGGTGCTACGGCCCGCAGGAGACCCCGAACACGGCATCGTTGGACTCCTGGTCCGGCCTCGACGACGCCGATCTGGTGCGCGTGTACCGGACCTTCAATGCCGACGCCGAGGCTTTCCGAAGGGCCAGCCAAGCTCATGAGCGAAGCTAGACCCACACGCAGTATCCGCACCGACATGCTCGCCCGGGTCGAGGGCGAGGGGGCGATGTACGTTCAGCTCGAGGGCAGCACGGTGCGCGAGGTCAAGCTGCGGATCTACGAACCGCCCCGTTTCTTTGAGGCCTTCCTGCGTGGCCGCGCCTTCACCGAGGCGGCCGACATCTGCGCACGGATCTGTGGCATCTGTCCGGTCGCCTACCAGATGAGCGCCGTACGGGCGATGGAGGACGCATGTGGGGTCGCGATCGACGAGGGCCCGATCCGCGATCTCCGTCGTCTGATCTATTGCGGCGAGTGGATCGAGAGCCACAGCCTGCACGTCTACATGCTCCATGCACCGGACTTTCTCGGCTATCCGGGCGCGATCGAGATGGCTCGCGATCACCGACAGATCGTCGAGCAGGGTCTGCAGATGAAGAAGGCCGGAAACACGGTCCTGGCGCTCATCGGCGGCCGCGAGATCCATCCGATCAATGTCCGCGTGGGCGGGTTCTATCGCGCCCCCAGCCGGTCACAGCTGCGCTCACTCACCGAGCCGCTCAAACGGGCGCGGGAGATCGCGCTCGCCACCGTTCGCTGGGCGGCGGCGCTGCCGTTCCCCGAGGTTGAACTCGAGCCGGAGTACGTGGCACTGAGCGATCCCGGCGGCTACCCGATCGATCGCGGTCGGATCGTGTCCAGCCGCGGATTGGACATCGGCCCCACCGAGTTCGACGAGCACTTCTGCGAACAGCACGTCGAGCACTCGACCGCCCTGCACGCCACCCTGCGCGAGCGAGGCACCTACCTGACGGGCCCGCTGGCCCGCTACAACCTGTCCTCCGATCGCCTGCGCCCGGCGGCCGGCCAGGCCGCGCGGGACGCCGGGCTCAGCGCGCCGTGCCGGAATCCGTTTCAGAGCATCATCGTCCGGGCCGTCGAGCTCGTCGAGGCCACCGACGAAGCGCTTGCCCTGGTCGAGGCCTACGAGGAGCCCGATGTGCCGGCAGTCGAGCTGACCCCTCGCCGCGGCGTGGGCCACGGGGCGACCGAGGCTCCACGCGGTCTGCTCTACCACCGCTACGAGATCGACGAGGACGGCACGATCCTCGACGCACGGATCATCCCGCCGACATCGCAGAACCAGCGCGCGATCGAGGAGGACCTCCGCGCCGTGGTGGAGCGCCACGTCGATCTACCCGACGAGGACCTGACGCTCCGGTGCGAGCAGGCGATCCGCAACCACGATCCGTGCATCTCGTGCTCGACCCACTTCCTGGATCTGACCATCGATCGTGTCTGAGCATCGCGTGCTGATCGTTGGTGTGGGCAACGAATGGCGACGCGACGACGGCGCCGGCATCGAGGTGGCCCGCCGTGTGCGCGACGCGGCCGGTCGCGCCGGGGTCGAGGTGCACGAGCAGCAGGGAGAGCTGAGCGGACTGGTCGACCTGTGGCGCGGGGTGGACAGGGTCGTCCTCGTCGACACCATGCGCGCACGGCTCCCCGCCGGCGCCGTCCGCCGGTTCGACGCCAGCCACGCGCCGCTGCCCGCCTCGGTGAACGGATCGACGTCGACACATGCGTTTGGCCTCAGCGACGCGATCGAGCTGGCGCGCACGCTGGACCGGCTTCCCGCTCGAGTGATCGTCTACGGCATCCAGGCCGACCGGTTCGAGGCCGGCGCCGGGTTGTCGCAGCCGCTGACGGCGGCCCTCCCGGCGCTCGCCGAGGCGATCCTGGACGAAGCGCTAGCCACGTAACGCGCGGAGCGCGTTCAGGATCACGGCCAGATCGATTGCCTCCTGCAGCAGGGCGCCGGCCACCGGAGGGAGATAACCCGCGGCGGCAACCACCATCGCGACAAGACTCAAGCCCATCCCGGCAAGAACGCTTTGACGAGCTATGGACAGCGCGCGGCGACCGGCGTGCAGGGCATCGGCAACGCGGTCGACGCGGTCTACGGTGATCACGGCATCGGCCGTCTCCGAGGAGACAGTGGCACCGCCCGCGCCCATCGCAATGCCGACGTCGGCGATCGCGAGCGCGGGGGCGTCGTTGATGCCGTCGCCCACCATGATCACCGTCTTCAGTTGGCGATCATCGGCCACGCGCCGAACGACCTCGAGCTTGTCTTCGGCCGACAGCTCGGCATAGACCCGGTCCACGCCCAGTTCTGCCCCGACTTGCTCGGCGACAGCACGCCGGTCTCCGGAGAGGATCGCCACGTGTCGGACGCCCTCGGCGCGGAGCCGCGGCACGAGCTGGCTCGCGTCGCTGCGAAGCTCATCCGCGACGACGATCACGCCGGCAACGTGGCCGTCGATGGCCACGAGGACATGCGCCTGTCCTGATCCCCTGTTCAGCGTCGCGGTCGCCGATCGGACCTCCGGGGCGGAACGCCGAGCTCTCCCATGAAGGCGCGACTTCCAACCGCCACGCGATGTCCTTCGAGTGAGCCCGCGATTCCCTGGCCCGGCTGTTCGCGCACGTCCTCTGGCAGCGTGAGCCCATTCCCGGCGGACGTGGCCGCCCTCACCAGCGCCTCCCCGATGACGTGAGCCGACAGGCGGTCGACCGACGCCGCCAGTCGTAGGAGATCGTCGCCATCCCAGGATCCGAGGCTGATGACCTCGTGCACGACAGGAGTGCCCACGGTCAGCGTTCCGGTCTTGTCGAACAGAACCGTGCGGGCGTCGCCCAGGGCCTCGATCGTGTCCGCACCCTTCACGATCACCCCGCTCCGGGCGGCGCGCGAGACGCCGGAGACAAGGGCGATCGGCGCGGCCAGGATCAACGGACAGGGCGTCGCCACCACGACCACCGCCAGCGCCCGCACCGGGTCACCGCTCAGCCCCCAGGCCAGTCCGGCCAACAGCAGCGTGGCGGGCAGGAAGAAGCCGGCGTAGCGATCGGCCATGCGCATGAACGGCGCCCGCTGCGTCTGCGCGCGCTCGACGAGCCGAACGAGCGCGGCATACGCGCCCTCGCTCGCCGGGCGTTCCGCGCGAACCTCGAACGGCCTTCCGGCATTGGACGAGCCGCTGAGAACGGGCATGCCGCGTCCGACGTTCTCCGGTAGCGGCTCTCCGCTGAGTGCGCTCGTGTCGATCATCGCCTCGGGGCTGAGCAGCGCGCCGTCGACCGGGACGACCTCGCCGGTCCGCACGAGCACGACATCACCGACGTGAACCTGTTCGATCGGTACCTCCTCGAGCCGGTTGCCGGTGCGGAGCTGGGCCACCTTGGGGGCGCGCTGAACCAGCGAGGTCAACTCACGCCGCGCGCGGCTCGACGCGGCGGCCTCCAGCGCAGAACCGCCGGCGAACATCAGTCCGACCACCGCACCGGCGAGTTCCTGCCCCAGCGCAAGCGCCCCGACCATGGCGACCAGAGCGATCGCGTCGACGCCAAGGCTGTGCTCGACGATCACCGAGCGCCCGACCTCGAACGCGAGGTCGGCCGAGAGTAGCGCGACCGCCGCGGCCCAGACCGCATCTCCGGCGGTCCCGGCGCCAAGCAGATGGAGCAGGCCGCCGGCGGCGACCGCGGCGGCGGCGAACGCCGCCAGGATCTGTGCGTGGTGCTCGCGGAGCCAGGTCAAACTCGCACCCGGTCCACGGTTCACGTCATGTCTGGGCCGAGCTCGTCGCCTGGGAAGCCTGTGCGGCGAGCTCCTCGCCCCACTTCTGAGCACGATCCAACTCTCCTTCGGCGAGTGGTCCCTCCGAATCCTCGACCAGGAAGCTCTCCGCGCTCAGGACGTCGTATCCGCGCTTGCGCAGGCGCTTTGCGATCCCGCGGGAGGCCACCCCGCTGACCCACGGCGATCTGTCCAGTCGTGTGTCGAACGCGGCCGCGCGCGCCCCCGGCCTCGAGGGAAGATCGCGTAGCCAGGCGCGCAGTCCGGGCTCGTCCGTCGCGTCCGGCTCGACATCCACCTCTCCGTCCTCATGGACTGCTTCGGCGGCCATCTGACGGCTGCGCACGGTGGCCAGGCCGTGCATATGCGTTGGACCTCCGACCACAATCAGGTCTCGCTCGCCAACGCCATGGGCCGCCTCGTGCACCGGCAGCACCCCCGTGTCGCCGAGGCCGTGCGCAATCGCCTCAGCGATCAATCGCGTGTTGCCGTAGACCGACTCGTAAACCACCACTGCGTTCATGATCCGTTCCTCCCTGCGCGCTGGGATGCGTATCCGCTCGGGTAGCGGGCCAGCCACCGCACATCACCCTCACGTCATCTGGGCAACCGGTACGAGGACCCGCTGAGCCAGCTCGACCAGGCGGCTGGAATAGCCCCATTCGTTGTCGTACCAGGAGATCACCTTGACCTGGGTGCCGTCGATGACCGATGTCAGGCCGGCATCGAAGATCGAGGAATACGGGGAGCCGACGATGTCGGAAGAGACGATTGGATCCTCCGTGTAGGCGAGAATGCCCGCCAGGCTGCCACGGTCGGCGGTCCTCGCGAAGGCCTCGTTGACCGCCTCTCTCGTGGTTTCCTTTCGGGCCTCGATGGTCAGATCCACCAACGAGCCCGTCGGGACGGGCACGCGTACGGCCAGCCCGTTCAGAACACCGTCGAGTTCGGGAATCACCAGCCCAAGCGCCTTGGCCGCGCCGGTGGAGGTGGGAACGACGTTGACCGCCGCCGAGCGTGCTCGGCGCAGGTCCTTGTGCGGCCCGTCAAGCAACTGCTGATCGGATGTGTAGGCGTGCACGGTGGTCATCAATCCGTGACGGATCCCGACCGCCTCGTGTAGCACCTTGGCCACCGGCGCCAGACAGTTGGTCGTGCACGACGCGTTCGAGATGATGTGGTGCCGCTCCGGGTCGTAGACCTCGTCGAAGTTGACCCCGAGCACGACCGTCGCGTCGGGTGGCTCATCGCCCTTCGCGGGAGCCGACAGGATCACCTTGCGTGCTCCGGCCTCGAGATGCTCGGCGGCTGCGGCGCGGGTGCGGAACCGTCCTGTGGACTCGATCACCACGTCGACGTCGAGCTCGTGCCACGGCAGCTGCCGGGGATCGGACTCAGCCAGGGCTCGAATTGCGCGACCGCCGACCTCGATGCCGCCCTCGGCGACCTTCACCTCGGCCGGGAAACGTCCGTACACGGAGTCGTACTTGAGCAGGTGCGCGAGACCGCGCTCATCAACCAGGTCGTTGATGGCAACTATCTCGATGTTCGCCTCCTGCTCGAAGGCGGACCGCAGGAAGCAGCGTCCGACTCGTCCAAAGCCATTGATTGCAACACGTACCGGCATCGGGGCCTCTCTTCTCGTCACGTTGTGTTCCAAGCATCAACGTATGCCCAGACGTGGCGCGAAGAATCGTGGTCAACGCCTGGTCTCGGTACGTAGTTCTCCGTAATGACGGTCGGAGCACCTCATGCTGAGGTGCGAACGTCTGGACCCGAGCGTGCGGCGTCAAGCATGTCCCGGAGCTCTTGGTGAAGGCGCATCCGGGTGTCTGTATGGAGATTGGGGTCCGTGAGGACCGACTCGAGGAGGCCGGTCACCTGATCCGACCTGGTTGCGGTCACCCTGGGTCGTTCCTCGGACCCCGGCAACCTGTGACCGTGCTCATCCGCGGTCGCGTGCAGCAGCTCGGAGATCTCACCATAGAGGCGCATCCGCGCGTCGGTATGGATCCGCGGATCAACCAGGACCGCGCTCGCCAGCTCGAGCAGCCGGCGATCATGATCCGGGAGCGTGGGCGAATCCTCCATGTGTGCAGCATATGAAGCTTTGAGGGCCGGGCCATCGGGGTTTGTCCGCACCGTCGGCCGGGGCAAATCCGACATCGGAGGCCGGGGTCGCCGCCTGCACGCAACTACGGACCGCCCATGGTGATCATCACCGATGCCGTCGATGGTGTGCCCGGTAGCCTGCTCTTGATGACGGGAGATCCAGGCATTACTGACTCGGCCGCCCTGAACGGCATGACCGTGGGCGAGATCATGAGTTCAGGCGTGATCACCGCTCGGCGCGACGCGACCGTCTCGGCGGTGGCGACGATGATGGCCACGCACGGCATCCATGCTGTGGTGGTATCGCCGTTGCACGGCGGAACTCCGCTTCTCGTGAGCGACGTCGAACTCGTGCGGAGCGCGCTCAGCGGTGCGCCCATGGGCCAGGCGACAGCAGGCGAGTTGGCGCGCGAGCCGGTGGCCATGCTGTCAGCGACGGCCACCGTGGCCGAGGCGGTGGAGATGATGGCCATCCGCTATGTGACTCACCTCGTCGCCACCGACCCGACCTCGGGGGATCCGGCCGGCATCGTCTCGAGCCTCGACGTGGCGGCCGTCGTCGCGGGCTTCGAGCGTCGGCTGGAGCGGATGCCCCGGCCCACGCCAGCGCGCCGATCACGCCCGGCATCGACACTGGCCACGACGAAGGTCGTCGACGTGATGCATCCTGGGATCGTCGCCTGCACCCCGGATACGCCGGTGGCCACGGTGGCGCGGATCATGGCCGTGCATCGCGTGCACTGCGTGGGAGTCGTGGGTATCGACAGCACCGAGGGGCGCGGGCAGCACTTCTCGTGGGGCCTGATCGCGGACATCGACCTGGTGATCGCGCTGCATCGAGACCCGCCCTCAGCCCCGGCGGTGAGAATCGCCAGCGGTAGGCCACCGGCGGTGGCGGAGAGCGATTCCCTGCAACGGGCTGCTGAGCTGATGCTCGAGCACGACACCAGGCATCTGGTCGCGGTGGACGGCACGGGCCTTCCGTCCGGAATCGTGTCCACGCTCGACGTGCTCTCCATCCTGCCCAGCGACGGTTAGCGCCGGGCAGGCCGCGGCCACAGCATCCGCAACTTCTACTGACTCGGATCCGTAATCGCGTCAGATGGCCACCGGCAGGTGGCCGCGTAGCCTTCAACACGCGCCGACATCAACCCGGCAACTGACGAACATGAGCTGTGGCCGCAGCGATGGCCTGGCAGGAGGGAATCCGATGACAGAGTTCAAGCATCTCCGCTTCTTCGACGAGATCGGGATCGAGGACGTTCCGCTGGTGGGCGGAAAGAATGCCTCTCTCGGCGAGATGTATCGCGAGCTGTCGGGCCAGGGGGTGCTGATCCCCAATGGCTTTGCCATCACTGCGGATGCATACCGGTACGTGCTCGAGACCGCCGGCGCATGGGAGCCGCTGCGCAGCGCGCTCGAGGGCCTTAACGAGGACGATATGACCGACCTCGCGAGTCGCGCTCGGCAGGCCCGAGAGATCGTCTATGGCGCTCGCCTGCCCGATGACCTCGTCAGCGAGATCGGGGCGGGCTACCGCCGTCTACAGGAGGAGTACGGCGAGGAGGTCAGCCTGGCCGTCCGCAGCTCGGCCACCGCGGAGGATCTGCCCACCGCGAGCTTCGCCGGCCAGCAGGAGACCTATCTCAACATCCGGGGCAGCGAAAGCTTGCTCGACTCATGCCGGCGCTGCTTCGCCAGTCTCTTCACCGATCGGGCCATCCACTACCGGATCGATCAGGGGTTCGACCACTTCTCGGTCGGACTGTCGATCGGCGTGATGAAGATGGTTCGCTCGGATATCTCGGCCTCGGGTGTGTTCTTCTCGCTCGACACCGAGTCCGGTTTTCGCGATGTCGTGTTCATCACGGGCGCCTATGGGCTGGGCGAGAACGTCGTCCAGGGAGCCGTCGATCCCGACGAGTTCTACGTCCACAAACCCACGTTTGAGTCTGGACACCGGGCCGTTCTCCGGCGGCTGATCGGCGACAAGGCGATCAAGATGGTGCTCGTCGAGGGCGGCACGAAGCAAACGGTCCGCAACATCCCGACCCCGCGGTCCGACCGGGAGCGCTACTGCATCACCGACGACGACGCCCTGGCGATCGCCGACTACGCGATCAAGATCGAGCGCCATTACGGCCGGCCGATGGACATGGAGTGGGCCAAGGATGGAGTCGACGGAAAGATCTACGTCGTCCAGGCCCGGCCGGAAACGGTCGCGTCTCAGCGTCAGGCGACGATGATCGAGAGCTACGTCCTCGGCGAGCGCAGCGGCGACATTCTTGCCGAGGGTCGCTCGGTTGGAGAGAAGATCGCCTCCGGCGAGGCTCACCTGATTGCGGATGTCGCGCATCTGCATGAGTTCCGTGCCGGGCAGGTCCTGGTCGCGGACACCACGACCCCGGACTGGGAGCCGGTGATGAAGACGGCCGCGGCGATCGTCACCAACCGGGGTGGCCGAACCTGCCACGCGGCGATCATCGCGCGCGAGCTGGGCGTCCCCGCCGTCGTCGGCACCGGCACTGGCACGACCTCTGTTCCCACCGGTCAGATGGTCACGGTGTCCTGCGTCGAGGGGGATAGCGGGCGTGTCTACGAAGGAGAGATCCCGTTCACGCTCGAGCGGACCGAGGTCGGCGACATCGAACGTCCGAGGACAAAGGTGATGGTCAACCTCGGCAATCCCGACCTTGCCTTCAAGACCTCATTCCTACCCAACGACGGCGTCGGGCTGGCGCGGATGGAGTTCATCATCAGTGAGTACATCAAGGCCCATCCGCTCGCCCTGGTGCACCCCGATCGGATCACGGACCCGGAGGCGCGCGTCGCCATCGAGCGGCTGACACGCCTGTATCCCGACGGTGAGAGCTTCTTCGTGGAGCGCCTGTCAGAGGGAATCGGCACGATCGCCGCGGCGTTCTGGCCCAAGCCGGTCGTCGTGCGGATGTCCGACTTCAAGACGAACGAGTACGCGAGCCTGCTCGGTGGCGCCGACTTCGAGCCGCACGAGGAGAATCCGATGATCGGCTTCCGGGGCGCGTCTCGCTATGCGCACCCAGCCTACGTCGAGGGTTTCGCGCTGGAATGCCGCGCAATGAAGCGCGTCCGCGAGGACATGGGATTCACCAACGTGGTCCTGATGATTCCGTTCGTGCGTCGCGTCGAGGAGGCCGAGAAGGTCATCGCCCAGATGGCCGAGCTGGGCCTCAAGCGCGGAGAGAACGGACTCGAGGTCTACGCGATGTGCGAAATCCCCAACAACGTCCTGCTGATCGATCAGTTCGCCCATACCGTGGATGGATTCTCGATCGGATCCAACGACCTGACGCAGCTGACCCTCGGGGTCGATCGTGACTCCGAGATCGTCGCCTTCGACTACGACGAGCGCGACGAGGGCGTGAAGCAGATGCTGCGCATGGCCATCGAGGGGTGCGCTCGTAACGGTATCCACTCGGGGCTCTGCGGTCAGGCGCCCTCCGACTACCCGGACATGGCCGAGTATCTGGTCGAGCTCGGGATCGACTCGATCAGCCTCACCCCGGACACGTTGATCAAGACCACCCAGCGGATCCTCGAGCTGGAGAGTCGCCTCGGGCGGCCGGGCGACGGCAGCGGTGAGGCCGCGGGCTCCGAGCGAGTGGCCGCGGCCCTGGGCGAGCCGTAGTCCGGCGCGCCCAGCTGAGTGGCAGTCGTGCGGTCATGCTGTAGTGGTGCGTCTGCATGTGCTCAGCGACCTTCACCTCGAGCGGGGGAGGTTCACGGCGCCCGCCGTCGACGCCGAGGTCCTCGTGCTCGCGGGCGACGTCGCCACCGGCACGCGCGGCATCGACTGGGCGCGCGGCGTAGCTCGTGGGCGCCCGGTCCTGTACGTGGCCGGCAACCACGAGTTCTACGGGTGCGCGATGCCGGGGCTGATCGAGGACCTACGCCAGGCGGCGGCCGGCTCGTCGGTACTCGTGCTCGAAAACGACGAGATCGTGCTCGACGGCGTGCGCTTCCTCGGCTGCACGCTATGGAGCGACTTCGACTTCGACGGACCGGAGCACCGTGCCCAGTCGATGCGGCTGTGCGAGAGGGTGGTCAACGACTACGAGCGGATCACCTTCGGGCCCGGTGATCGGCACCTCGCAGCGCGCGATACGCGGACGTTTCACCTGGCCAGTCGCCGCTGGCTGGCCACCAGGCTCGGCGAGAGTGATCGGCCAACGGTGATCATCACCCACCACGCCCCCGTCATCCGCACGCGTCCTGCTCTGGCGCCGCTGCGGGCTCTGGCCGGGGCCTTCGCCAGCGACCTCACCGACCTGATGGGCGCGGACCATGTGGCGCTGTGGATCTTCGGTCATACCCACCGCGCCGCGGATCTCGACGTGGGCGGCACGCGCATCATCAGCAATCCGCGCGGCTACCCGCACGAGCCCGTCGCCGGCTTCGACCCGCGCTGCGTGATCGAGGTGTGCGGCGAGGACAACTACGAGCACATCCGGCGCAGGTGAGGCGATCGTCGCTCCCTCCGGCGAGAAGGTGCATCATGAGCCACCGCGTCCGGGCGCCGTCCGCGGGTCCTCGCTGAGGGCGTGCGTGGCCTCCTCGAAGCTCCGGTAAATCTGCTGCGAGAGCCGCGCCTCGGCGAACGCCCGACCAACCCTGCGGCGCAGGAAGGCGTCGGTCGAGTAGCGCGTGGAGGACAAGAAGTAGCGTCGCTCGTGCTCGCGGACCATCTCGAAGAACACTGGCGCCACGGAGCGTCCCAATTCAAAATTGTCGTAGTTGACTATCAGGTCGACGCGCCGGCCGAGCTCGTCCAGGCGCCGGTCCAGGAAATCGGCGAGTGTCTTGGCCTGATCCACCGTCTCCACCGTGAGGCCCTCGAAGTTGATGAACACGAGGTTCTCCTCCGCGCGGTAGTCAAATCGTTCATCGAGCGTGAGCGGGGAGCGCGCGCTCAACCCGAGCCGCGCCTCGGTGAAGATAGTCCCGTCCATCTCGCGCAGATCTGAGGCGATCTGGGGACGAAACGGCATCTGAGCCAAAACGTCGCGCTCGAGTGATACGCCGGGCGCGATCTCGATCAGCTCGAGCCCGCCGTCGGCGAGCCGCAGTACGCAGCGCTCGGTGATGTAGTGCACCAACTGGCCGGTGGCCCGTGCCCGCTCCCCGCTGAAGGTCACTTGCCGCACCTCGTCGACGAACTTCTGCACCGCGCCCTCACGGCGAATGTGCAACCGGCCATCCCCGGCGGCGATATCGGCGCCCGCGGTGAACGACCCGAGGAAGAACAGGTCGCGGGCGGTCTGGCTGATGTTGATGAAACCACCGGCGCCGGCGATCCGGTGGCCGAAACGGCTCACGTTGACGTTCCCGTGGCGGTCGACCTCCGCCATACCGAGGAACGCTTGATCGAGCCCCGCGCCATCGTAAAAATCGAACTGGTAGGGCTGGTCCACGATTGCCTGCGCACCGGCGGCCGCGCCGAAGCTCAGACCACCGGCGGGCAGGCCGCCGATCGCGCCCGCCTCGACCGTGAGGGTGATCAGGTCGAGAATCCCCTCCTCGTCGGCCACCGCGGCGATACCCTCTGGGATTCCAACGCCAAGGTTCACGATCGAGTTGATCTTCAGCAGCATCGCGGCTCGGCGGGCGATCACCTTGCGGGAGTCCAGCGGCGTCGTGTCCCTCACGTCCCGGGCGGCGTGCACATCGCCGACGTAGGCTGGGTTGTAGCGCTCCGCGAACGTCTGCATGTGAGAGGCGCTGTCCGCCGCGACGATGACGCCGTCAACGAAGATGCCTGGGATCCGGACATCACGGGGCGGGAGCACATGGTGGGTGGTGACGCGCTCGACCTGCACGATCACGATCCCGCCCGAGTTCTTTGTCGCCTGCGCGATCGAGAGGGAGTCCAGCGTGGCAGCCTCGCGCTCCATCGTCACGTTGCCCTCCTCGTCGGCGGTCGTGCCGCGCAGGAATGCCACGTTGATCGGACGGGACGGATAGAACAGGAATTCCTCGCCGTCGAGTTCCATGACGCGGACCACTTCCTCAGGCGAAACGGCGTTCATCCGCCCCCCCTCGAGGCGTGGGTCGATGAACGTGCCGAGCCCGACCCGCGTAATCAGGCCGGGGCGTCCGGCGGCGGTCTCCCGGTAGAGATGTGACACCACACCCTGCGGCAGGCAGTACGCCTCGAGCCGCTCCTCGAGCGCGAGCGTGCCGAGCGCGGGGACAAGACCCCAATGCGCTCCGATCACGCGGCGGATGAGCCCCTCCCGCGCGAGGTGATTGAGTCCGCGGATGCTTCCGTCGCCCTGTCCGGCCGCGAAGATGAGCGTCAGGTCGCGCGGATGGGCCGTCTCGTCGAACAGCCGTGCCAGAGCGATCAAAGGCTCCTCCGGAACGGCGAGCCCGACGAACCCTCCAACCGCAAGCGTGTCGCCGTCCAGGACCAGCTGAACGGCGGCCTCGGGCGCGATCACCTTCGTGCGCCGCCCAGCCGTCACGCTGCCAATGCTATCCCCAACCGGACACTCCCGCTGATGCGGCAGCGCCCGGACGCAGGGCTGAGCTCGAGGATTCGGTAGTTCGCCGCAGCCCATGAGGGGATCGGCGCGGATGTGGGGCGCCTCACTCGTGCCTAGTGTCGCGAGCACCCCCGAACCCGCCTCGCACTGGCCGGTTCGGCGCGCACGGTAGGTCTGGCGCTACCAATGGAGGTAATCGATGTCGACCACTGCTCTCACTCGTCCGGCCCGCGACTGCGCACCGCGCCTGAAAGACCTCGATGCGGAGCGCGCCAGCTACCGCGTGGAGGTCCCGGACCGCTTCAACGCCGTTCTTGACATCGTCGAAGCGTGGGCGGCTGAGGACCCCGACGCACTTGCGGTGTTGTCCCTGAATGGGACAGGCGACGTGGTGAGAGAGCAGTCGGCGGCCGAGCTGGCGTGCGCCTCGCGGGAGGCGGCGCGGGCACTGCTGGAGCTCGGCGTCCAAAAGGGCGACCACGTCTTCGTGATGCTGCCGCGGATTCCGGAATGGTACGCGGCACTGCTCGGCGCGATGCGAATCGGGGCAATCCCCATGCCCGGCCCGAACCTGTTGACGGCGAAGGATATTGCCTACCGTTTCGAGCAGACCGGGGCGAGCGCAGCGATCACCGATGTGTCCGGCGCGGCGAAGGTCGATGAGGGGGCAGCTGGGCTAGCGACGCGGCTCTGCGTCGGTGGCGCCCCTGACGGCTGGCAATCGTTCGAGGCGCGGTGCGCCGACGCGGGGGACGGGGAGACCCCGGTCGATCCGACCCACCGCGATGATCCACTCCTTCTGTACTTCACGAGTGGCACCGTCGCCTACCCGAAGATGGTGCGCCAGTCTCACGCTTACGCGCTTGGCCACATCGGTACGGCGCGTTTCTGGCAAGACCTGCGTCCGGGTGACTTGCACTGGACCGTGACCGACACCGGCTGGGCCAAGGCGGCCTGGGGCGGGCTGTTCGGGCAGATGCACGAACGCGCGGCGATCCTCAACGTCGCGCTCGGCCGACCCGATGCCGACACGATCTTCGACATCCTTAGCCGGCACCGCGTCACCTCGTTCTGTGCGCCGCCGACGCTCTACCGTCGCTTGGTTCAAGAAGACATCTCCAAGTACGATCTCCATGCGCTACGGCATTGCACGAGCGCCGGCGAGCCGCTGAACCCCGAAGTCATCCGCGCATGGGAGGATGGGACGGGCGGGTTGAGCATTTACGACGGTTACGGCCAGACCGAGTCCACGTGCCTGGTGGCCAACTACCGTGCGATGGAGCTTCGCCCCGGATCGATGGGCCGCCCCGTCCCCGGGTACGACGTCACTATCGTCGACGACGACGGACAACCGGTAGACACGGGCGAGGTGGGGAACATCGTCATACGCTACGAACCCAACCGTCCCGTCGGGCTGTTCCCTGGCTACTACAACAACCCGCAGGCCACGGCGGACGTGTTCCGCGGGCCGTTCTACTTTACGGGGGACAAGGCCGCGATGGATGCTGATGGCTACTTCTGGTTCGAGGGGCGAGACGACGACGTGATCACCTCGAGCGCCTACCGGATCGGACCGTTTGAGGTCGAAAGCGTGCTCGTCGAGCACCCGGCCGTGATGGAGGCCGCCGTCGTCGGCAAGGACGATCCCGAGCGAACGCAGATCGTCATGGCGTTCTGCTTGCTGACCCCGGGACAGCGCGGGTCACCGGACCTGGCCCGCGAGCTTCAGAACTTCGTCAAGCAGCGCACAGCTCCCTATAAGTACCCGCGCGAAATCCAGTTCGTGGACGAGCTGCCGAAGACGATCAGCGGGAAGATCCGGCGATCCGAGTTGCGTAGTTGGCTCCGCGCCGGGCGCGTCGAAGGGTGACGGGCACCGATCCCGTCCGGGGCTGTTGCCCCGGACGGGACGGGACCGGTCAGACGAGAGCCGCCTCCTTAGTACGTCCCATCCGCGCGCTCTCGCTCTCCGGTGCGGAGAGGACAACCTTGAGCGCGTTTGTGTGGGCCGCGTCGGCAAACGTGTCGTACGCGGCCATCGTGTCCGCGAGTGGGAACCGATGGGTCGCGAACAGCGACGGATCCAGGCGCCCGCTGGCGATCAGCTTCATCAGCTGTGGGATGCTGAACGTGTCGACCAGCCCGGTCGTGATCGTGACATCGCGGATCCACAGCTTCTCCAGATGAAGAGCTGCGGGCTTGCCGTGCACGCCGATATTGGCCAGCCGTCCGCCAGGACGAATCAGCTCGCTGGCCAGCTCGAAGGTGTCCGGCACGCCGACCGCCTCGAACGCCGAGTCAGCGCCGAGGCCGCCCGAGAGCTCCATCACCTTCGCCACAGCGTCCTCGCGGCCGTTGTTGATCGTCACATCAGCCCCAAACCGCCGCGCGCTCTCCAAGCGACTGTCGGCGAGGTCGATGGCAACGATCCATCCAGGCGTGTAGAGCCTCGCTGTGAGGATCGCGGCCAAACCGATTGGGCCGGCCCCGACGATTGCAACCAGGTCTCCAGGCGAGACCATCCCGTTCAGCACACCCACCTCGTAGGAGGTGGGGAGGATGTCAGCCAGGAACAACACCTGCTCGTCGGTGAGTTGCTCAGGCACCTTGTAGACGGAATTGTCAGCGAACGGCACGCGGGCATACTCGGCCTGCAGGCCGTTGATCAGGTGTCCGAAGATCCAACCGCCACCGCCAAGACACTGGCCGTAGCGGCCTTCCTTACAGAACCGGCAGCGCCCGCACGAGCTGACGCACGACAGCAGCACACGGTCTCCGCGTGCGACCGTGGTCACGCCGGCTCCGACCTCCTGGACCGTGCCGACGGCCTCGTGACCGAGGACGGTCCCGGGGACCGTTTCCGGCACGTCGCCTTTTAGGATGTGTAGGTCGGTCCCACAAATCGTCGTTGTGTCGACCCTTACAAGGATGTCGGTCGGGTCGATGATGCTTGGGTCATCGACCGAGTCCCAACCTCGCTCGCCGGGCCCGTGGTAGACAAGGGCTTTCATGGCTTCGTTCCTCTCTCTGGTCCCAAGGCTGCCACTGACGCGGGACCCAGTGCGGCTTACCGTGCGATCGTAGGCTCGGTGGACGCGGACGGCATCGGTGCTTCTCACGGAGCGGCATCCGTACCAACGCGCAGGCCTCGACCTTCGAGGGCGACCTCGTGTGACGTCATCTGGATCGAGACGAGGCAAGAGATATCTCACGCGGCCTGATCGGTGCGGGCTCGCCTGCCACCGCCATCACCCATCCTGGCTCAGCGCGCCACCATCCAGTCGTCGTGCCCGTGCCGTCAGCCCAGTCCACCCGAAAAGGGCGCCACGTATCAGTCTCAGTGCACGCGTCGGCGACCGTCACGACCGCTCGGCGAACGTCGAGCCGAAGCCCTTCGCGCCGCACCTTGGCGGCCGCCTCCTTGGCTGTCCAGATCAGGTTCGCTCGCAGTGCGTGCTGAGCTTCGTCACAGCCGGATAGGAACTCCTGCTCGGCGAGTGCCAGCCACTCGCGGACAAATGGCCCGCTGCGCGGCTCGACCAGCTCCAGGTCGCAGCCCACTACCTGCGGCGCAGCCGCGATGATCGCCAGCGCTCGGCCCGCTCGGTGGGTGAGCGATACCGACACAGGTGCGCGCCCGCCGTCCATCCACGCCTCGGGGGCGCCGTCCGGGGCGGCGAGCACCTCGAGGCGATCAGGGGTGGCGCCCAGCCAGGTGCCAAGCGCGCTCTTAGCGGTCCAGCGCCCCAGGCGCCAGCTGGCGCGGCGCTGCTCAACACTCAGCCCCGCCAGCACGACACGCTCGTGCTCGCCGAGCCACTCGTCCCCGGACGGGACGTCAGCCTCTTGTTGGCTCAGCCAGCGCGGTGCGTCCATCGCCGTCGGTTGCGCTCGCCGTGGGCTCGTGATCGAGGATGTTCGCGATGCCCCGCTCGACGGCCTCGATCAGGAAGCCGCGCATCGAGCTCGGGCTGATGATCCGGGTGACCGATCCCACCTCGACGGCGCGCTCGACGCTGTGGACTGCGTCGAAGCGGTCGGCGAACTCCCCACGCTTCTGGGCAAGCATCTCGGGCCACAGGACCGCGCGTTCGGCGCGCGCGCGCTGGCGCTCGGCGCCTTCGGTCGCGGCGATGCGCTGATCGAGTTCCGTGATGCGCTCATCGGCGCTGGCCGCCCGGTTGACCTCGCGGGCGAACACCACAGCGGCGGCCGGAGCACCACCGATCACCGAGGCCTTGCTGCCCTCGAGCGCCACCGCCTCCAGGTTGGGGTTCAGCCTCTGCGAGAACACCACGAAGGCCCCGCCGTGATAGCGCGACACGACGCAGAAGACAATTGGGCCCGGGAAATTGACAACTGCGCGTCCGATCTCGGCCCCGTACTCGAGCTGCCACTCGCGCATCGACTCGGGCGAGGCGTCGAAGCCAGCGAGGTTGGCCAGGACGACCACCGGCCGGCGCCCGGCGGCCGCGTTGATCGCCCGCGCGATCTTCTTGGACGAGCGCGGGAACAGCGTGCCGGAGGTCCAAGACTCGGGGCCGTCGGCAGGGATCGGGCCGTGCCTGGGCAGCGGGCGGGACTCGATCCCGATCAGGCAAACAGGCCAGCCGCCCAGGTGCGCGTCCCAGACCACGGCGTTCTCCGCGGAGCGCATCCTCGCCCAACGCTCGAGTGGCGGAAGGTCGCGGTCGATCGCCGCGTGCATCACCGAGCGGATGTCGAACGGCTGCTTGCGTCCCGGGTTCGTGGCATCGGAGAAGATGTCCGCCACGCGGCAGAGCGAGGAGCCCGGAACGACGTGCTCGGACTCGCCGACGTCGCGCCCGGGCGGATCGGACGTCACCGCCTGGCGCGGAAACCGCTCGCCTGGCGCCACGTAGGTGTGCTCGTAGTACTCGAGCAACACGCGGCACGCTCCTGCGAGGTCGGCGGCCCAATACTGAGCCTGTCCGTTGGGTCCCATGATCCGTTCGTATCCGCCGATCCCGAAGTTGTCCTCGGCCGAGACCCCGCCCGAATAGTCGATCGCCTGCTTTCCGGTGAGCACCATCGCGCTGTCGGGCGTCATGATCAGCGCTCCGCGCGTGTGCATGAGCATCGTCGACTCAGCGTTCCAGTACGGCTGGGCGCCGACGTTGATGCCGGCGACGATGATGTTGAGCTCACCGCCCCCCTGGGTGAAGTGGACGATTCGCCGTAGCACTTCCGCGATCCAGTCCATCGCCTCGGTGCCGCTGTCCATCGCGATCTTCGCTCCCGCCGACAGCGCGAACCACTCGAGCGGGACGCCGAGCTGGTCGGCGAGGTCGATCGCCGCGGTGATTCGCAGGCACTCGGGCTCGGCCAGCGATCCCAGCGCGCGAGTGGGATCACCCAGCAGGATCACGCGCAGCATGCCCTCGGGGTAGCGCTCGGTGAAGTTGCGGATCGTCCCGACGACGATCCCGGTCGGGTTGGTCCCGGGTGGACGCTCCACGGGCACCAGTCGCCCATCCTCGTCTAACTCGTGCTCGACGAACATTCCCGCCGGCTGGCCGGCGCTGGTCTGCACCGGGGCCAGCAGCCGGACTAGTTCCGCAGGGTGCAGCGTGCCACGGCGGCGCGCTGAGATCAGCCGCTGAGTGCCCTCGTCGAGCGGATGCAACGGCTCCGTCGGCGTGGGGTCGACCTGCACGGCGATGTCATGTCCCGTCGGCGCGAAGAAGCGCAGCACCCGATCTCGCACCACCCCGTCGGACTCGCGGATGCGCCCTTCGATCATCACCATCTCCAGCCCGAGGCCGTTGGTCAACGGCGCCAGGCGCGCCAGCAGTGTGCGGACCTCCTCTGGGTCGGGCTCCATCACCGGCCAGACGTGAAGCCGCACGCGGTTCCACATCAAGCGCCGGCTCAGCGGACGGCGTGCTTGGTAACCACGAATTGTCTGGAACACCTGGACGAGGATCTGCTCGAGCTCCGGGAGCGCGACCACGCGTCCTTCTTCGTCTTGCACCGCGGTGAGATCGCGGACCTCGGCGAGCGCGAACAGGCGCTCGTCCTTGGGGTTCGTGCGCGCGACGCCGTGGAACAGGTAGATGTCCTCCGCCGACGGCAGCCGCTCCAGCTTGAATTCCTTGAAGCGCCAGAGCTTGAGCCGCTCACCCATCATCGGGTGCAGCCCTCGCACGACGAGGTGCTCCGCGAGCCCCTCGGGACCGGGTCGGAAAGTGAACAGGTCGATCGCCGACATCCCGCGGCCCCGGCGCGGCTCGGCGACGCCGACGATGATCCGGTGCAGACCAGGCGGCGTGGGCACCCCGCTGAGTGCAGTCCGCAGCTGCTCCGCCAGCTCCTCGTGCGACGGCACCGGGTCCCGGTGCTCGGCGTAGAGGTCGAGGTTCGCGAGCTCGCCCTTGGGCAGCTTCGCCGCCTCTTCAGCGAAGGCGGCAGCTGCTCGCGCCAGATCCTCCAGTTCGACATGGGCGGCGAACAGGTGGCGCTGTTGGCCGGCGAGCTCATAGTGCGACCGCAGCGCCTGGAAGGCGCCAAGCTGCGTGGGCTCGAATGCTTCAAGCGACCGCACCCGGTAGTACCGCCGCGCCATGACCTCGACCAGAAGGTGCTGGGCTTGTGGCGGCGCGGTGCGCATCGAGGACGTGAGCAGCGGCGCCAGCGGACGTGGGCAGTCCACGATCGCCTTCATCAGCTCGCTGCGGTCCGGCCGTGCAGGGTCGCGAATCAGGGCTGTGATGTGCTCCGTCATCTCGGCATACGCCTGCTCCCGGGCGGCGACGACTACTGGTTCATCGAAGTAGCGGAAGCGGACCTCGCGCGCAAGGTCGGTGATGATCGGATCGCTGCCCTCGAGCGCGATAACCAGCTGATCGAGGACTTCGCGAAAGTCGTCGCCGACTTTCCCGACGAGCTGGTCGGCGCCCTCGAGGCGGCGATCCAGGATTGCCAGGATTCCGGCGCGCGCGGTTTTGGCCGTCTGCTGGGACAGAAAGAGTCGATAGCAGGCCTCCTCCAGCGCGGAGGTGCGCTCGAGGCTCTCGATCCCGTAGTGCGCGAGGGCCGAGCGCAGCTGCGTGACGAACCGGGCCGGCAGCCCCTCGGCCTCGGCGTCGAGTGAGCGCAGCCAGGCGTGGAACTGCTCATGCGGACTCTGCAACAGCTGGGACTCCCCCTCCTCCTCGTAAAGGCGAGACCGGGACACAGCGCACAGGTCGGCGAAAATCCCGAGCAACCGGTGCTCACCTGGAATCAGCGACGGGTCACACGCCAGCGGGTCCGGGGACTCGCCGTGCAGGCGAGCGATCGTTCGCTCGGCGTCGGTCGGGTCGATGTCGTACCCAAGCAGTAGCCACTGCATCCGACGGAGGTCGTCATGGCAGCGTTCCGGGGCGATCGGCTGATCGTCCCCAGCTGAAAACGACAGGCGCTCCCCTGAAGCCGCCGCTGGCCCGGCGTCGTCCAGCGGCTCGAGCGCGACGAGCGGCGCCTGCGCCGCAACCTGCACGTTCTCGCCGGCGAGCACTTCCTTGACGCGGCCGCCGAATGGCGCCGTCAGCGAGGACTCCATCTTCATCGCTTCCACGACCGCCACCACGTCCCCCTCCTCGACCACGTCGCCGACCGCGACCGGGATCGAGACGACGACGGCCGGCGATAGGTTGCGGACGGTCCCTGCGTCGCCACGGGAGATCCGGTGCGGGACGCCGTCGACGTCGACGAGCAGGTCCTCTCCCTGCTGCGAGGTAAACGTGTGATGGGCTTTCGCACCCAACTCGAGCCGGCGCTCGTGTGACCCGAGCCAGTGCGTACTCATCTCAAACGCCTGCCCTTCGACCGTGACCCGGTACCGATCCGGCCCGATCTGGGCCACGGTAAGCGCGTAGGAGTGCCCGCGGTGAGTCAAGCTGTGCGTGCGCGCCGGCGCTTGCGCCACCCTCGGCCGTCCTCGCCGCGCGAACGCATAGAAGCTTGCGCGGTCGGCGGCCGTGTCCTGGTCGGCTAGCTCGATCGCGGCCTGCAGCAGTGCGATGTCGCCATGGCGCACCGGCACGGCTTCGCCGCTCATGTACAACCGGTCGAGCCACCCGGTGTCCACGTCCCCGGTGCGGACCTCCGGGCGGGCGAGCAGTTCGAGCAGGAAGCCCTGATTGGTCGTTCCGCCATCGACGATCGCCACGGTGTCCGCGACGGCTCGGCGCAGACGAGCGAGCGCCTCGTCGCGATTGGGCCCCCAGGCGATCAGCTTGCCGATCATCGAGTCGAACTCAGCTGGGATGACGTCGCCTTCCGCGACCCCAGTGTCGACCCGCACGCCAGGCCCGGTGGGCAGTCGCAACAGCGCCAGGCGGCCCGGAGCCGGCGCGAACCCGAGCGCTGGATCCTCGGCGTTGAGTCGCGCCTCGATCGCGTGGCCCACGGGAGCCGGTGGCTCGCCGCCGAGGCGACCGCCTGCCGCCACGTACAGCTGCAGCTTGACGAGGTCGAGACCGGTCGTCGCCTCGGTCACGGGATGCTCGACCTGGAGGCGAGTATTGACCTCCATGAACGAGAATCGACGCTTGCCGGGCTCGTACAGGAACTCGACCGTGCCCGCGTTTCGGTAGCCGGCGCGCAGCGCGAGCCGCCGCGCGGCCGCCATCAACTCGCGCTCCTGCTCCGCCGTGAGGGCCGTGCTGGCGGACTCCTCTATCACCTTCTGGTTACGTCGCTGATAGGAGCAGTCCCGGACGCCCACGGCCCACGCATTCCCGTGGCCGTCGGCGACGATCTGCACCTCGATGTGGCGGGCGGGCGCGATCAGCTTCTCCAGCAGCAAGGTGCCGTCACCGAACGACTGGAGCGCCTCGGCGCGCGCGCTCTCGAACGCCGTCGGGAGGGCATCGAGCTCGTCCACACGCCTGATCCCACGTCCGCCGCCGCCGGCCGCAGCCTTGATCATCAGGGGGACGCCGATCCGCTCGCCGTGCACGAGTGCCTCCTCGGCGCTGCCAACTGGGCCGCCGCTCCACGGGGCGACCGGTACGCCGGCCTCCTCGGCCAGCTGTTTCGCGGCGATCTTGTCACCAAGCAGGCGCATGACCGTCGCGTCTGGCCCGACGAACACGATCTCCAAGCGGTCGCAGAGCTCGACGAAGTCCGCCTGCTCGGCGACGAATCCCCATCCGACCCACGCGGCGTCTGCGTGGGCGGCCTTCAGCGTTCGCTCCAGCGCTTCCCGGTCCAGATAGCCGCTGCGGCGGCCTCGGTGCCCATCGTCGACCAGACTCGGACCCAGGCACACCGCCTCATCGGCATGGCGTACGAACATCGCGTCGCGGTCGCTCTCGGTGAACAGCGCGATCACCGTGATCGGGTCCGCTCGCTGCTGGTTGTTGAGCTCGTGCACTGCGTGGATGAGGCGCATCGCGGGCTCGCCGCGATTGACTATGGCCAAGCGTGTGAATGCTCGTTGCACGGGCGGCACCTCAGTGGTCGCCCATCGCGCTGCGAATCGGAGCGACCGCGGTGGGCTCGAGCGCCCCCGGTACCTCGCTCGTGCGGTATCCCTCGAGCCGCATGCGCACGCGTCCGGTCTGATCCACGACGTCGGCGTCGACTCCGACTCCGTTCTCGCGCGGCGTCACGACTGCCCACAGCCGGCCTTGCTTCTTACCTCCCGTGAATCGCGTGACGCGGTCGATATGCATCGGGAGAGCCATCCGGCCGGTCGTGCCGATCTCCCAGATCCCGGCAGTCTGGAAGCACAGTTCGATCAGTCGCGGAGCCAGCTCCATCGGCTGGTCGGCGGGCTCATGGTCGTCCGGCAACTCGTCCGCCAGCCGACCGACGATGTGGCCATCATCGCGCCACGCGCGGTCGAGGACCTGATAGGCCGGGCCGTGGAAGTAGATCTCGTAGACGACCTCTCGGCCAACGCCGGTCTCGTCGTCCGAGTCCTTGGGCGAGACGGCCGCCTTCGGTGCCGCAGGCGCCTTGCGTGCCAGTCGTGCCCGGCCCATGAAGTGGCGGGTCTCCTGCCCGTCCTGTCCGCGGAGCGCGCGGCGGCCAACCAGCTCGCAGTCGGCGAGCACCGTCCCACCGCCACCGTCGCGTAGCCGGGCGTGCAGGATCAACGTGCGCGGCTCGTCGCGGTAGAACTTGAACGGCGCCATCAGGTCGACGTCCTCGAGCTGAACGAGCTTGAAGCCCTCGAGCAGCGCCGTGGCAGTCTCGGCAAAGCCCTCCAGGCCCATCACGCCCGGAAGAACTGGGATGCCGTCGATCCGATGATCGTTCAGAAACGCCTGCCGGCTCGGGTCGAGCTCGGTCAGGACGGTCAGCATGCCACCGGCGCTCAGGCCGGTTATACGGCCCGTCATCGGCCCAACTCGTTCGCCAAGCGCTGCCGCGGCCTGTTCTACATCCAGACCACCGGTGTCGTGGCGCTCCTCCATCATGATGCCGAGCGACCCGGCCTCGACCACCTCGCGGCCGGCGCCGGCGGCCGTCAGCTCGCGGCGAACCACGGGAATCCCGACCTCAGGCGGCAGCATGTCGATACCGGCCACCTCCATCATCTTCGGGATCGAGCCTCGGCTTGCCATCCCGATCTGGGCCCATGCGGTCCAGTCGATCGCAATGCCGCGCGTAACGCCGGAGCGGCGCATGTGGGAGATGCTCTTGCACAGCAGGTCGTTCGCCGCCGAGTAGTCGGTCTGGCCGCCGTTTCCGAAGCGCCCGGCGATCGAGCTGAAGACGATCGCTGTGTCCGGGAATTCGGTCCCGGCCGCCTCGATGCCGGCCAGGAGGTTCAGCCATCCGTGGGCCTTGACGTCGAATACGAGGTCGTATTCGCCCTGGGGCTTGTCAGGCAGGAAGTGGCTTATCTCGACGCCACCGCAGTGGAGAAGCACGTCGACTTTGCCGCTCGCGGCGACCGCCGCCGAGACCTGCTCGGCATCCGTCAGGTCAACCTGATGCCAGTAGGCCTTGCCGCCTGCGCGCTCGATCGCCTCGATTGCGTCAAGCGCCGCCCGTGCACGCTCGATCCGTGCCAGGTCCCGCTCGACGAGCTTCGGCGTGGGACGCTCCCCGCGTTGCCGGATGCGATCGGCGAGGTCTCGCTTGAGCCCGTCGCGATCAGTGTTGAACCGTCCCAGGTCAGGATCCGCAGCATCGGGGGCGGGGACCAGATCGAGCAGGTGGAACGTCCCGCCCGAGGCCGCCGCGAGGTCGCTGATGATCGCTGAGACAATGCTGCCGGCGGCCCCGGTCACCATGAACACGGTGCTTTGCCCCGGCTCCCGTGCGGTGTCGTGCTCGGCGGGTGCCTCGACCGGCGCCACCGACCAGCGCAGTTCATCGGCGTGGCCGATCTCGACTGCCCCGGGATCGCGGAGCGTCTCGTCGAGCAGCATCTCCGCGACGGCCTCGGCGTCGCTGCCCGGGCCGAAATCGACCGCCTTTACCAGAGCCTTTGGACGCTCGCGGGACAGCGCCTTCGTGAAACCGGTGACCGCGCCGCCCAGGACGCTCGTCGCACCCTCGGTCTCGTATCCATGGCGTCCGCCGAGCCGGCTGCCGCTCACGAGGAAGGTGTCCTCGCCCGACAGCGACCGCATGGTCGCGGCGAGCAGCTTGACGCGGACGTGCAGAGCCTCCTTACGGGCGGGGGCGCTGAGTTTCGTTACGGGACCCTCGTCATCGAGTGCCGGCAACCAGTAGGCGCCGTGGATCGGGCCCGCGGCGGTCCACTCGGCGATTTGACTCTCGAGCGTCTCGACATCCGGGGCACCGTTGATCGTCAGCACCTGCGCGCCGAGCTCGGTGAGCCGTTTGGAGAGAGCCTTGGCGACTCCGCTTTGGTCGGGCATCACCACAACGCGCGTGCCGGCTTCGATCGTCACGCCTGTCCCCACGCAGTAGCTGAGCGGCGGACGAAGCACCGGGACCGGGACGCGGCGCGGGAACCGCTCGGCGTCAGCTGCTTCGAGCGGGCCGGCCGTCGGCGCCGGGGCGGTTTCGGCCCTGGCCACTGGAGCCTGCTGCGGGCTGCGTTCGCGAACGAATCCGACGACGTGGCTGATCGTCGGGTAGTCCCGCAGCTTCAGCGAATCGTCACGCTCGATCTCATACGCCTCGCGGATCGTGGCGAACACCTCCGCCTGCTTGACCGTGTCGATGCCCAGATCCGCCTCCAGATCCAGGTCCATGTCGAGCAGGTCGGTGGGGTAGCCGGTCTGCTCAGCCACGATGTCGAGCACACGCGCCTCGACGTCGTCGACGCTCTGGGCAACCGGGGCAGACACGGGCTGCGCCACCGCTGGCGCGGCCTCCGCCACCGGCTCTGGCGCAGGCGCCGGCTCCGTGTCGGGCGCGCCGAGGTCCTGCGGGCTGCGTTCGCGCACGAATCCGACGACGTGGCTGATCGTCGGGTAGTCCCGCAGCTTCAGCGAATCGTCACGCTCGATCTCATACGCCTCGCGGATCGTGGCGAACACCTCCGCCTGCTTGACCGTGTCGATGCCCAGATCCGCCTCCAGATCCAGGTCCTTATCGAGCAGGTCGGTGGGGTAGCCGGTCTGCTCAGCCACGATGTCGAGCACACGCGCCTCGACGTCGTCGACGCTCTGGGCAACCGGGGCAGACACGGGCTGCGCCACCGCTGGCGCGGCCTCCGCCACCGGCTCTGGCGCAGGCGCCGGCTCCGTGTCGGGCGCGCCGAGGTCCTGCGGGCTGCGTTCGCGCACGAATCCGACGACGTGGCTGATCGTCGGGTAGTCCCGCAGCTTCAGCGAATCGTCACGCTCGATCTCATACGCCTCGCGGATCGTGGCGAACACCTCCGCCTGCTTGACCGTGTCGATGCCCAGATCCGCCTCCAGATCCAGGTCCATGTCGAGCAGGTCGGTGGGGTAGCCGGTCTGCTCAGCCACGATGTCGAGCACACGCGCCTCGACGTCGTCGACGCTCTGGGCAACCGGGGCAGACACGGGCTGCGCCACCGCTGGCGCGGCCTCCGCCACCGGCTCCGGCGCAGACACCACCGGCTGCGGCGTGGACACCACCGCCACCGGCGTAGACGCGGGCGCCGCCACCGGCGTGGACGCGGGTACCACAGCCGGCTCGGGCGGCGCCGCCGCAGGCGCGGGGACGGCAACCGGCTCGGCCGGTGCACCCT
Organism: uncultured Solirubrobacterales bacterium; assembly: GCA_963796885.1. GTDB lineage: Bacteria > Actinomycetota > Thermoleophilia > Solirubrobacterales > Solirubrobacteraceae > Palsa-465. Next base: position 85,602 of record CAWCNP010000002.1, on the reverse strand, counting down.
GATCGGCCACTCGCAGCCGATGCTGAACGACCTCAAGCTTCGGATCGGCGTAGCCGCTGACACGCCGCAGCCATGCATTCCAGACCGCGCGGTCGGAGATCCGGTAGTCGTACCCAAGATCGGCCGGGCTTCGCCGCTGACCGTCTGCGACTGGCGTCCAGTGCAGAAGCGACATCGAGATCTGCGATCCGAATCCTGCCGCCAGGCGGAGTGCGTAGCGAACTGGGTATGCGCCGCCCTTGGAGAGATTGAGCATGCCGAGCTCGGGATCGGGATCCCGGAAGTTCGGCACGCGCGGGACGATGCCCGTCTCGAGTGCCTTGATCGCCATCACGTCCTCCAGCCCGACGCCCATCGGATGCCCGGTGAATCCCTTCGTGTTGGCGATCACGATGCGGTCGGCGTTCTCGCGGAAGACCTCTCGCAGCGCGTGGATCTCCGCCGCGGCACTGCCGCCCCTCGCCGGCGTGTACGTCTCGTGGGAGACGAATACGGTCTCGCCTGCGATCTCCTCCCGGCGTACCCCCCGGCGCTCGGCGTGCTGGACGAGCTTTTCCATCACACCGCCGATGTGCTGGACGTCGAGCCGGGTGCCGTGGAAGGCGGAGTTAGCGGTCTCCACCGCGAGCACCTCGCAGATCGGCGTGAGAGCCCGCTCGCGGGCCGCTGAGGCACTCTCGACGACCAGGCCGGCGGCACCCATGCCTATCAGCATCCCGTGGCGCCGTTGGTCGAACGGCAGCGCGGCCTCCTCGACGATGTCGTCGGTCGCGGCCGCGCCGGTGGCCAGGAAGCCGGCGCCGATCCACGGCATCATCGTGTCCGACGTGGCGTCGTCGGCGGCGACGATCACGACCCGTCGGCAGCGACCGACGCGGATCCAGTCCTCGGCCAGGGCGATCGCCTGCGTGGTGCTGGCACAAGCGGAGTTGATCTGCGTGTTGGGGCCGCGTGCGCCGATCAGCTCGGCAAACTGAGAGTGGCCCATCGACAGCAGGCGGAAGAGGAGCCGTCGGTCGAGCTCGTACGGCTCCTGCTCGAGCTGCTGCCCGAGGTCGTGGATACGGCGCTCCACCTCAGTGAGGACGACCGTGTCGGTGCCTTCGTGGTCCAGCATCCTGGCGCGTAGGGACTCGAGCGCCGCCATGCGCTCGCGGCGCATGTGATCGGTGGTGTAGCGCGTCGCCTCGTCGGCCATCTCTTCGAGTCCTGGGAAGGCGGAGCAGAAGATCACGGCCGTGTCGTCGCGGAGCTCGTCGGGCAGCGACCACCGATCCGGAAGCTTCGAGCGCGTGGTCGTCGTCTTGTAGCGCAGGACGAGCGGGATGCCCGCATTGCGCAGCGCGTCGATGCCGGCGGCAATCGCCAGCCGCGTGGCCCGAGCGAGCGCAGCCAGGCGCTCTTTGTCGACTCCGAACTCCTCCACCAGATCGAACGCGCCCGCCCGCCCGGCGAGCTTGACCACGGCCTCGAGGCTGTCGATCGTGTCGAACCTGGCGAGGCCATCCTCGCTCTTGACCAGACGCGTGATGTGCTTGTCGAGCATCGCACGGCGCAGCGCGCCCGGGATCACGTCGATGCCCTGTTCGCCGTTCAGCAGCCGCGTGATGTTGGCGTCGTCGAACAGCCGCTCTGCCCCCGGGAGCCCCAGCGCGGCGCCCGTGATGACAACCGGCTCGCTGGCGGCCACGCCGTCGACATCGTGCGAGGCCAGCAGCTTGCGCCCACGCTCCAGGAACTCGCCGAAGAGACGCTCGAGGTCGTCGTTTCCCGGCGTCGGACCGCCGTCGGCGTCACCCGCCGCGCCGCCGGTTGCCGCCCTAGCTCGGTCGCCTGCAGGCACCGCTATCGCGGTCGGTTGCGCCACAGCTGTCTGCGTGACGGCTGAGCTTCGGCCGGTCGCGCCGGGCTGCAGCGAGGCCGCCTCGCGCGTCGCCGGCTCTCGGCCCGCACCCAGTCCGGCAGCCCAAAGGCCGCACAGCGCGTTGTTGAAGCTGGCCACATCGCCTTGTTTGGGATGGTTGCTGGCCAGGCTGACGACCGTGTCGTCGCCGAGCACATCGGAGGCGAAACCCTGAAGCGCGTGCTTCGGGCCGACCTCGACGAAGATGCGAACGCCGTCGTCGTACAGCGTGCGCAGCCCCTTGACGAACTGCACGGGGGATGCAACCTGGCGGGAGAGCATGTCTAGCATCTGCGGGACGACATCGCCGTCGGTCGGGTACATCTCACCGTTGACGTTGGCGACGATCGGCAGCTTGGGTGCCTGTAGCCCGAGGCGCTCGAGCAGCGCCCGCAGCGGGGCGCTTGCGGGGGCCACGATCTCGGTGTGGAAGGCGTGGCTGACGGGCAGCAGGATCGCCGTGTGACCACGCTCTTGTAGCGCCGCCACCGTGTGCTCCACCGCCTCGGAGGCGCCGCCGAGCACGACCTGGTGCGTCGAGTTGATGTTCGCCAGCACCACGTAGCCGTCGATGCCGGCCACGATCTCCTCGACATCCTCGAGCGGTGCCATCGCGGCGGCCATCAGCCCGGGGTCCTCCAGCCGCAGGCTTGCCATCTCGCGCCCGCGCGCGCTCACGGCCTCGAGCGCATCGGCGAAGCTGAGCGCTCCGGCCGCCACCAGCGCGCCGTACTCGCCAACCGAATGCCCCATGACCATATCCGGGACGATCCCGTAGTCGGCCAACAGTCGGGTTAGCGCGATGTCGACTGTGATCACGGCCGGCTGTGTGATCTCGGTGCGGCGCAGCTCCTCCTCGGCCCGCGCGACGGCGGCAGGGTCGTCGCGATCGGGGAAGATGATGTCCGACAACTTCCGACCTTCGAGCAGCGAAGCCATGATCTCGTCGGCCTCATCGAAGGTGTCGGCGACGACGGGCTTGCGCTCGCGGAGGTCGGCGAGCATGTTCGCGTACTGTGAACCCTGGCCGGTATAGAGGAACGCGACCTTCCCGGGAACGCCGGCGCCGCGGTGGATGCCGCGGCCGCGCAGGGCAGGCCAGGCACCCGCGTTGGGGGACTTCAGAACGCGCAGCGCCATCTCCGCCTTGGCGACGAGGTCATCGCCATCGGCGTAGTCGATCGCGAGCCGCGCGGCCGCGCGCAGCGTGTCGGCGCTCGGAGGGGTCGCAGCGAGGTGGCGTCCGAGGCGCGCCTCGGCAAGAGCCGTCCGCAACTCGTTGGCGAGCGCCTCGTCTGTCTCCGCGCCAAGCACGAGTGCGCCGCGCAGCGGCGCCTGGGTCGCCGCGTGGGCTCCGGGCTCGAGGGCGGGCTTCAACTGCGTCGGCCCCTCCACCACTTCGGCCAGCTCCGCGGGCGGCTCGGCCTCCACTGCCGGCGGCTTGTTCGGCGTTGCCGGCCGGACATCTGCGGGCACGGCGACGGAGGAGCGATTTCCATTGGTTAGTCGACGCCCGGGCATGTACTCCTCCATAACGATGTGGAAATTGGTGCCCCCGAACCCGAACGCGCTGACCCCGGCGACCCGGGTCCGATCGGCGGGCACGTCCCAGTCGCGCAGCTCGGTGTTCACAGCGAACGGCGACACGCTCCAGTCCACGTTCGGATTGGGGCGCTCGAAGTTGAGGCTGGGCGGCAGCGCGTTCTCGTGGAGCGCGAGCGTCGTCTTCAGCATGCCCGCCGCTCCAGCCGCTGCCTTGAGGTGGCCGATATTGGACTTGACCGATCCGAGCGCCACCGATCCGACCGGCAGATCGGCTCCACTGAAGGCGTCCATGAGGGCACCCAGCTCGACGGCATCCCCAACCCGTGTCGACGTTCCGTGACCTTCGATCATGCTGCACTCGGCGGGGGAGAGCCCGGCGTTGCGCCAGGCACGCTCGATGGCGAAGCGCTGACCGATCGGATTCGGCGCGGTGATGCCCTTGCCCCGGCCATCGCTCGAGCCGCCAACGCCTCGCACTACCGCGTAGATCCGATCGTCGTCACGAACCGCGTCGGCGAGCCGCTTGACCACGAACAGGGCCGCTCCCTCGCCCATCACAAAACCGTCCGCGCCCTCGGAATAGGAACGCGTGCCGGTGGGGGAGAGGGCTCCGATAGCACAGAACTTCACGAACGCGTTTGCGCCCATGTTGCGATCTACGCCGCCGGTCACCGCAACATCGAAATCGTGCGCGAGCAACCCGTCGACGGTTGAGTCCATCGCTGCCAGCGCCGAGGCACAGGCCGCGTCGGTTGTGAAGCTCGGACCGTGAAGGTTGAACAGGTTGGCGACCCGGCCGGCGATGCAGTTGCTGAGCTCGCCGGGCATCGTGTCCTCGGTGATTCCCGGGAGCCAGGCCTCGAAGTTGAGGCGTAGCTCGCGCTCGATGCTCTCGCGCGCCTGCGCAGGGAGTGCCGCGAAGGTCTCGGCTCGCTCGAGCTCGCGCGCGAGCTCGGGGTACATGATCCGCAGGGTGGTCATGTAGTGCTTCTCCCCGCCGAGGGCGCTCCCGATGATCACCGCGGTGCGGTCGAGATTGAGCGGACGATCCGGCCAGCCGGCATCCATCAGAGCCATGCGTGTGCACGCGACCGCCCACTTTTGGCCATCGTCCATCGCCTCGCCCACCCTCGGCGGGATCGGCAGCTTCCAGCCGAGCGGGTTCCACTCCCAGTCGCTCACCCAGCCGCCGATCTTCGAGTAGGTCTTCTCGGGTGCCTGCGGGTCGGGGTCGTAATACAGGGCGGGGTCCCAGCGGGCCGAGTCGACGTCGGTGATCGAATAGCGACCGCCGGCCACGTTGTTCCAGAACGCTGAGGCGTCGGGTGCGTCGGGAAGGATGGCGCCGACGCCAATGATGGCGGCAGCGTTTTCAAGTGAGTCGGTCATCGCGGTTCGCTTTCGGTTGCATCGATCTCGTTCAAGGCCGCATGCGTCCGTACACGGCGGTGGTCACGGTTTGAAGATCTGCCATCAGACCGGCTTGGGCTCGATGGATGGCGCCCAGGTTCAGGCGCTGCTCGAACTCGGCGATGTCGCCGCCGTCGGCTCCAGCGATCCAGCGGATGCCCTCGCCGGCGATCGCCATCGCCGCGCCGCGTGCGTTTACCCGCGAGGCGGCCGCGAGTGCATCCGGCTTCAGTCGCTTCGATGCCTTCTCCGGGAGCTGTTTGGCCGCCGCCATGGCGGCACGCCTGGCCAGCAGCTCCGCCCCCTCGGCCTGGGAGATGAGGGCTCCGAGGCGGAACAGGATGTGCTGCTCGCGGGTCAGTCGCTGCACCCGGCACCGTTCCAGCACCTCGGCCAGCGCGTGGTAGGCCAGTGCGCCCACGTCGGCGCCGACCTCGGGGCTCTCGCCCTGGAGCGCCCCGAGCTCGCGGGCCCTGGCGTGGTAGTAGTCGCCGGCCGTCTTCAGATGCTCCTGCCAGCGACCGCGGGCGATCGTCATCTCCATGATCTCCGAGGTGCCCTCGTAGATCCGCGTGATGCGAACGTCGCGCTTGATCTTCTCGACCATGTAGTCGTGCGTGTAGCCGTAGCCGCCGTGCGCCTGGATGGCGGCGTCGGCAGCGGCGTCGCCGGCCTCGGTGGCCAGGTACTTGGCGATCGCTCCCTCGATCTGGAGCCCGGGTTCGCCGGCGTCCAGCCGGGAGGCGGTGGCCTCGATCGCCGCCCGTGCCGCCTCCAGGGCGATCGCATGCGGTGTGATGAGTTTGTGCGTGAATCCCTGCTTCTCCGACAGGGGAGTGCCGGCGGCGATGCGCTTCTTCGAGTACGGGATCGCGCGGTCGAGCGCCGACCAGCCGGCTCCGAGTCCAAACGCCGCCACCATGACGCGCGTGTAGCCGAACACCTCCTGGGCCTGCACGAGGCCCTGTCCCTCGATACCGCCGATCAGGCGGTCGGCGTCGACGTGGACATTGCTGAGGAACAGCGCTGCGGTGTTGCTCAGGCGGATCCCGTGCTTGTCCTCGTGCTCGCCGTGGGTGAACCCCTCGGCGCCGGCCTCGACCACGAACCACGTCGGACCGCCCGGGGCGAGGGCCAGCACCGTGTACAGGTCGGCGACGCCGCCGTTTGAGATCCACTGCTTGACGCCCGAGATCCGGTAGCCGGTGACGGTTCCGTTCTCGGAGACCGGCTCGGCCACGGTCTTCAGCGCCGTGAGATCGCTTCCCGCCTCGGGCTCGGTGGCTCCGTAGGCGAACATGACACCCTCCTTGGCGATCCGACCCAGGTACTCGCGCTTCTGCTCCTCCGTGCCGCCGACCCGCAGCGGGTCGCTGCCGAGGAACGTGGCCAGCTCGGACGTGGCCAGGCCGAGATCGATCGCAGCCATCCGCTCGCAGATGCGATACACGTCGAAGGCGCCGCCGCCCATGCCTCCGTACTCGAAGGGGACGAACAGCAGCTGGATGCCGAGTTCCTCGCCGGACGACATGCGGCGCACGATCTCCTCCGGGAACTCGTCGCGCTCATCGAGTTCGAGCAACAGCGTGTCAGGGAGCTCGCGGGAGGCGAACTCGCTGATCGATTTCAGGGCGATGCTCAGGGTGTTGAGGTCAAGCCCGTTCTGCATATGGTTCCTCCTACCACTGCGGACGGAACCAGCTTGCACGCGGATGTCGTTCAGCGCATCGTGTCCCGGATGCGAGCAACGGAGGCAAACTACGTAGTCGGTTGGGGCACTCCGCCCCGAGGCGGCCCGCGTCGCATGGCACTACCGTGCACTGGTGACCCGGTCCAACCGGACCGGTCGCAGCGAGTCCAGCCACGAGGGAGGCTCCCGACATGTACGAGTTCGACGCGGAGGCGGAGCAATGAACGTCGCGGTGGCGTTACGACTCATGCCAAACCTGGGCGATGAGCTCGAGGTTGAGCCGGGCGGGGCCGACATCGACCGTGAGCTCGTCGAGATGGTGCTCAACGAATCAGATGAGCAGGCCCTGGAAGAGGCCGTGCTGATCAAGGAGGCCACCGGCGCCACGGTGACCGCTGTGGGGCTGCAATCGGATGGAATTGATCAGGCGCTGAAGGTGGCGTACGCGCGCGGGGCTGACCGGGTCGTGCTCGTGGATGCCGGTGAGATTGATCCGTACGACTCACGCACGGCGGCTATGGCCTTTGCTCAGGCGTTTCGCGAGCTGGCCCCCGATCTCGTCCTCACCGGTGTGCAGACGCCGTCGGACGTGCTCGGACAGACGGCGCCCTACCTCGCCGTGGGGCTGGACTGGCCCCAGGCCAACGTCGTGGTCGGGGTGACGCTGGCCGACGGCAGCGCGCGCGTCGTGCAGGAGTACGCGGGTGGCCGGCTCGCGGTGCTCGAGCTTGGCCTCCCGGCCGTTGTCGGCGTCCAGTCGGCCAGCTCTCCGCCGCGCTACATATCGATGGCGCGGCTGCGCCAGGCGATGAGCGAGGCCACCACCGAGACGCTGAGTGTGAACGTCGAGGCGTCTGGACGAACGCCTGAGATCGCGGCCATCGCCAGGCCCGAGCAGACGGCGGGCGCCACCATGCTCGAGGGCGACGCCGCTGAGGCGGCGGCAAAAATCGCAGCCCTGCTGCGCGAACACGGAGCTCTGGTGAACTGATGGGTGACGTACTCGTATACACGGATCGGTCGGGCAACCCGGAGCACCTGCTGGCGTGGGCGCGGCCGTTGGCCGACGCTGCCGGAGGAGCCCTTGTGGCGCTCGAGCTGAACTCAGAGTCGTCGGCCGCCGATCAGGCGACGGCGGCCGACGTCGTGCTTGAGGTTTCTCATCCTGCGCTCTCCCCCTACTTGCCCGAAGCGCACCAGGCGGCGCTCAACGCGGCCATCGAGGCCCGCAGACCGGACCTGGTTGTGCTCGAGAACACGACCGCCGGCTATGACCTCGGCGCGGCGAGCGCCGCCGCCGCGGACCTTCCGTTCGTGGGGTATTGCGTCGGGCTGTCGCTCGAGGCTGGGCAGGCTCGGGCCATCAGCGGCGCGTACGGCGGGCAGCTGCAGGCCACCGTGCGCACGCCGCTGCCCGCCGTTTTCGCGGTCAACTCCGCGGCCCTGCACGACGCGCCGCAGTCAGCCGGGCACGGAGCCCGGGAGCGGCTGGCCGCGCCGGCGCACCTCGATCAGCTGCGGACCAGGTTCATCGAATCGGTGACGCCGGCGGACGAGGGCGTGGATCTGACCAAGGCCGAGCGAATCGTCTGCGTTGGGCGTGGGATCGGTGGCGCGGAGAACCTTCCAATCGCCGAGGACCTCGCGTCCGCGCTGGCCGCCGACCTCGGAGCGTCGCGGCCCGTGGTCGATTCGGGCTGGCTCCCCAAGGCCCGCCAGATCGGAAAGTCCGGCGCCCACGTGACCCCCAAGCTGTACCTCAGCCTCGGCGTCTCCGGCGCGCCAGAGCACGTCGAGGGAATGCAGGGGGCCGAGCTGATCATCGCGGTCAACAGCGACCCCGGCGCGGCCATCTTCCACGTCGCGAACTACGGGGTGGTCGGTGACCTGTTCGATATCGCCGACGAGCTGACCGAACTGGTCAGCTGACGTCGACGGTCGCCTGGCCGAGCGCTTGCTCGATCAGCGCGGTCAGCTCAGCCACCTCGAACGCTGCTCCAACGGTCTTGGCTGCGTCTGAGTACATGGCCAGATCCTTGGGGCAGCTGACGAGGAAATAGTCGAGACGGCCGAGCGTCTGCGCCTCGCGGATGCGCTGTTCGCTCGGTCGCTCTTCGACGGACTCGTCATCGCCCATCCAGATCCGGCCGCCGCCGGCCCCGCAGCAGAACGTGTTTGTACCATGGCGCGGCATCTCGACGAGCTCGGCGCCCGTCGCCTCGATCAGCTTGCGGGGCGCCTCGGTGATTCGGTTGTAACGCGCCAGGTAGCACGGATCGTGATAGGTGACGCGCGTTCCCGTCAGCGGGGTGCGCAACGAGATCACGCCTCGCGATACGAGGTCGGCGAGCAATTCTGTGTAGTGGTAGACCGGCTTCTTAAGGCCGTACTCCGGATATTCGTTTCGCAGCGTGTTCAGCGAATGCGGGTCGGTGGTGAAGATCGCCTCGAACTGCGCCTCGCCCAGCACTCCCATGTTCTGCTCCACCAGCAGCTCAAACAGGCCCTCCTCGCCGATCCGCCGCACGTCGTTACCGGCGTTGCGCTCGCCCTCGTAGAGCAGCCCGAAGCTCACGTCGGCACCGTGCAAGAGGCGGGCCACGGACTGCGAGGCAACCTGCACCCGCTCATCGAACGAGGCGAAGTCACCCACGAACCACAGGTACTGCACCGGCTCCTTGCGGGCGTCCGGAATCTTGAACTCGAGGCTCTTGGTCCAGCGGGCGCGCATGCGCGATGACTTGCCGTAGGAGTTGCCTTGGCTGCCGTAGTTCTGGAGTGTCCGCTGCAGCAGCGGATCCATTCGTCCCTCATCGACCAGGTTGCGGCGCATGTCGACGATCGTCGGCACGTGCTCGATCCCGACCGGGCATGCCTCCACGCACGCCATGCAGGTCGTGCAGGACCAAAGCACGTCGTCGGAGATCAGTGGCTCGCTGCCGTTTTCCTCGCGCTGCTCATCGGGGTGCTGGTACAGGCGGTCGCGGATGTCGAGGATCAGCTGCCGCGGCGCCAACGGAGCGCCGCTCGCGGTCGCCGGGCAGACCGCCGTGCAGCGGCCGCACTCGGTGCACGTGAACGCGTCGAGCACCTGCTTCCAGCTGACGTCGGCCAGCGAGGCCACGCCGACAAGGCCCTTGGGGGGTGGGTCGAGCGCCGCGACCGGCGCGGCCGGCACGTGGGTGACCGCAAGCGGCCGCTCCTCGCTCCGCGGTGGGAGCTTGCCGAAGAACACATTCGGGATTGCGGTGATGATGTGGAAGTGCTTGGACAGCGGGAGCAGATTGAGGAAGATCAGGATCGTCACGCAGTGCATCCACCACCCGACCTCGCTGACGGTTTGCGCCGTGGAGCGGCTCAGCCCCCCAAGGACGTCGGCCACGAGCGCGGTCAGCGGCGCGAAGTCCCGCTCGTTGCCGTGGATGTTGTACGCGACGAGATGGGCGGCGTCGTACAGCAGGCCGCCGACCATGATCAGGATGATGAAGACAAGAATCAGGACGCCCTCCCAGTGCGGCGCGTCGTGGTAGCGGCGCTCGGCACTGCCGATCCCGAATAGCCGGGGCGTGTGGAGGACGACCCGCCGGTAGAGCATGTACGTGGCGCCCACGATCACCACCGCCTCCAGCAGATCGCGGAGAATGAAGAATGGCGGGCCCAGGAGCTGGTCGGGTCCGAAGCCGGGGATGTTCCAGGTCGAGTCAAACGCGCGGCCGAACAGCGTGATCACCTGGATCATGAGCACGACAAACCCCCAGAACACCAGCGCATGCATGATCCCGGCGGGCTGCTCGCCGCTCAGGAACTTCTTCTGACCGAGCCCGTAGACCACGGCGCGACCAAGCCGCTTGGGCATCCGGTCAAAACGGTTCGCCGGCCTGGCGGCCAGCAGTAGTCGAGTTCTCATGGCGATCAGCACGGCGAATACGAGCAGCGCGATCGCCCACACGACTGGGAACAGGACGTGGCTCACGGGTCCACACCTTTCATTCGCTGTCGAGAAGCTAGCTCGCCTGGCGGCTGCGGCCATCGGCGCGCCGCCGCGCTCGGCACGGGATTCCGGCGCCTCGCCGTGCGGAAAACTACGTACGCGGGCGCGTGAGGCGAGGCGTAGATTGCGCGTATGCCTCGGCTGCCTCAGCGCTCGGTGCGCCGGCCGGCGCCCGGTCTCGCAGCCGTGAGCGGCCGGCCATGGGACATCACGCCGCTGCCGGACCTCGTGCACGGGCGCTCGCGGGCGGGCCCGGTGCGAGATGAGCGGCCGGTTTACGTTGATCTGCTGCCGCCGTGCAATGCGGCCTGCCCCGCGGGCGAGAACATCCAGGCGTGGCTGGCGCACGTCGCCGACGGGGAGCACGAGCGGGCCTGGCGCCAGCTGGTCTCGGACAATCCGCTGGCCGCCATCCACGGCCGCGTCTGCTACCACCCGTGCGAGTCGCACTGCAACCGCGCCGACCTCGACAGCGCTGTCTCGATTCATGCCGTGGAGCGGTTCCTCGGCGACCTGGCCGTCGAGCGCGGCTGGGAGTTCCCGCGGCCCGCCGCCAGCGGCAGGCGGGTGCTGGTGATTGGCGGCGGTCCGAGCGGCCTCTCGGCCGCCTATCACCTCGCCCGGCGGGGCCACGAGGTGGAGATTCGCGATGCCGGACCCGAGCCGGGTGGGATGATGCGCTACGGGATACCCGCCTACCGCCTACCGCGCGACGTGCTGAGCGCGGAGGCCCAACGGATCGAGGCCCTGGGGGTGCGGATCACCAGCAACCACCGGGTCGTCGACCTCGAGGCCGAGCGCACCGAGGGCCGCTTCGACGCGGTGTTCGTCGCCGTCGGCGCACATCTCTCCAAGCGCGTGGAAATTCCCGCTTCCGACACCGGGCGGATGGTTGACGCGGTGGCCTTCCTGCGCGGAGTCGCGTCGGGAGAGCGGCCGGTGATCGGCCGGCGCGTCGCGGTCTACGGTGGCGGCAACACGGCCATGGATGCCGCACGCGTCGCGCGCCGAATGGGAGCGGAAGAAGCGCTGATCGTGTATCGCCGCACCCGTGAGCAGATGCCCGCGCACGAGGAGGAGGCGCAGGACGCCGAGCAGGAGGGAGTGCGGATCAACTGGCTGCGGACGATCAAGGCGTTCGAGGGTCCGGAGCTGAGGGTCGAGGTGATGGAGCTCGACGAGTCTGGGTTCCCCCAACCCACGGGTCGGTTCGAGACGCTCGCCGCCGACACGGTGATCCTGGCCCTCGGACAGGAGACCGACACCGCGTTCCTCCGCGGGGTGCCCGGAGTCGAGTTTGAGTCAGACGGCACCGTCCGGGTCGCCGAGACGCTGATGACCGGGTGCCCTGGGCTGTTCGCCGGGGGCGACATGGTGCCCGCCGAGCGGACCGTCACCGTGGGCGTGGGACATGGAAAGCGGGCGGCGGCGGAGATCGACGCCTGGCTGCGCGGCGGTCGGCTCGAGCGTCCGCCCAAGCACCCACAGGCTGAGTTCGACATGCTGAACCTGTGGTACTTCGGCGACGCGGCGCCCCGCCGGCAGCCCGAGCTCGAGCCGATGGCGAGGATCGCGGACTTCACCGAGGTGGTCGGCGGCCTGACCGGGCAGGAGGCAATGTTCGAGGCCCGCCGCTGCCTGTCGTGCGGCAACTGCTGCGAGTGTGATGGATGCCTCGGCGCCTGTCCCGAAGACGCGGTGATCAAGCTTGGCCCCGGACTTCGCTACCGGTTCGACTACGATCGCTGCACCGGTTGCCGGGCGTGCTTCGAGCAGTGCCCGGTCCACTCGATCGAGATGATTCCGGAACCGCGATGACGCGAGCGACCGTCGATGGGAACGAGGCGGCCGCGTCGGTCGCCTATCGCTGCAGCGAGGTCTGCTGCATCTACCCGATCACACCATCCTCACCGATGGCGGAGCTGGCCGACGAGTGGTCGAGCCACGGTCGGCCCAATGTCTTGGGCACCGTTCCGGGGGTGGTGGAGATGCAGAGCGAGGGCGGCGCCGCGGGTGCTCTCCACGGGTCACTCCAGGGCGGTGCGCTGGCCACCACGTTCACCGCGTCGCAGGGCCTGCTGCTGATGATCCCCAACATGTTCAAGATCGCCGGCGAGCTGACCGCCGCGGTGATACACGTCGCCGCCCGCTCATTGGCCGCCCAGGGGCTGTCGATCTTCGGCGATCACTCCGATGTGATGGCCGTGCGTCAGACCGGTTTCGCGCTCCTGGCGTCGGCATCGGTGCAGGAAGCGCATGACCTGGCCCTCGTCGCCCACGCCGCGACCCTGCGGACTCGCGTCCCGTTTGTGCACTTCTTTGATGGATTTCGCACCTCGCACGAGCTCAACACGGTCGAGCCGCTGGCCGACGAGGACGTGCGCGCCCTTCTCTCGGACGAGCTGATCCGCGAGCACCGGGCGCGCGCTCTGTCCCCTCAGCACCCATTCATCCGTGGCACGGCGCAGAACCCCGACGTCTACTTTCAGGCGCGCGAGACGGTCAACCCCTTCTACGCCCGGACACCGGCGGTGGTGCAGGAGACGATGGATCGTCTTGCGCAGCGCACCGGACGCCACTATCGCCTGGTCGACTACAGCGGTCACCCCGAGGCCGAGCGCGTGCTCGTGATCATGGGCTCGGGCGGAGAGACCGCCCGCGAGACCGTCGCCTATCTGCAGGAACGCGGCGAGCGGGTCGGCGTGGCGCGGGTGAGGCTCTACCGGCCGTTCCCCGCGCAGGCGTTGATCGACGCGCTGCCTCAGACGGCGCGAAGCGTCGCTGTGCTCGACCGAACCAAGGAACCCGGATCGCTGGGCGAGCCGCTGTTTCTCGACGTCCTGGCAGCGCTGACTGAGGCGCATCTCGACGGCGGCCGCGAGCGGCTGCCGCGCGTAACCGGCGGGCGCTACGGGCTGTCATCCAAGGAGTTCACTCCCGGAATGGTCGCGGGAGTCCTGCACGACCTGACGCGCGAGAGGCCCAAGCCGCGGTTCACGGTGGGAATCAACGACGACGTGTCGCACACCAGCCTGAGCTATGAGCCAGAGCTCGACATCGAGTCACCACAGACCGTGCGGGCCGTGTTCTTCGGGCTGGGATCGGACGGCACCGTTGGTGCCAACAAGAACACGATCAAGATCCTCGGCGAGGAGGAGGGCCTGCACGCCCAGGGGTACTTCGTTTACGACTCCAAGAAGTCGGGATCGCAAACGGTGTCGCACCTGCGGTTCGGGCCAGGGCCGATTCGGGCACCGTACCTCGTCTCGCAGGCCAGTTTCGTCGGGTGTCACCAGTTCGGCCTGCTCGAGCGGGCCGAGGTACTCTCACGCGCGGCGCCGGGCGCGACCCTGCTGCTCAACACCCACCATCCGCCTGACCGGGTCTGGCGCGAGCTGTCGCGATCGGTCCAGGAGCAAATCCTGGCCAAGCGGCTCCAGGTCTATGTGATCGACGCCGGCCGGATCGCGCGCGAGGCGGGGCTGGCCGGCCGCACCAACACCGTGCTCCAGACCTGTTTCTTCGCCATCTCGGGCGTGCTCGAGCGCGACCGGGCCATCGAGCGCATCAAGGACGCGGTGGCGAAGACCTACGGCCGGCGTGGAGCCGAGGTCGTGAAGCGCAACCAAGCTGCGATCGACAGCGCGCTCGAGGGGCTTCACCGCGTCGAACTGCCCGGGCGGGACACGCCGGCCCGCGAACCGCCCCCGGCCGTGCCCGACGGCGCGCCCGAGTTCGTGCGCACGGTAACGGCGACGATGATGGCCGGACTCGGAGATCAGCTGCCGGTCAGCGCGCTGCCGGTCGATGGGACCTATCCGACGGGCACCGCTGCGTTCGAGAAGCGCAACATCTCCGACCTGGTCGCCGTCTGGGACCCGGAGTTGTGCATCCAATGCGGCAACTGCAGCTTCGTGTGCCCGCACAGTGTGATCCGTTCGGCGTACTACGAGCCGGCCAGCCTGGACGGTGCGCCCGACGGCTTCCGGTCAGCTCCGCTCAACGCACCGGGCCTTCCCGACAGCCGCTATACGCTGCAGGTGTACGTCGAGGACTGCACGGGCTGTGGGTTGTGCGTGGAGGCGTGCCCGATTTCCGCCGGCGGCGACCCGATCCACAAGGCGATCAACCTCGATGCACGCGAGCCCATTGTCGCGGCAGAACGCGAGAACATCGCCTTCTTCGAGGGGCTATCGCCCAACGACCGTGCCCGGGTGGACTTCGGCACCGTGCGGGGAACCCAGTTCCTCGAGCCCCTGTTCGAGTTCTCCGGAGCGTGCGCCGGCTGCGGCGAGACGCCCTATCTGAAACTGCTCTCCCAGCTGTTCGGCGACCGCTTGACGATTGCCAACGCCACCGGGTGCTCATCGATCTACGGCGGCAACCTCCCTACGACGCCGTGGGCGGCCGATGCAGATGGCCATGGACCGGCCTGGTCGAACTCGCTGTTCGAGGACAACGCCGAGTTCGGGCTGGGACTCCGGCTGGCCGCCGACCGTCACACCGAGCTGGCTCGACTCCGGCTCACCGATCTGCGCGACGCCGTCGGCGCGGACCTCGTGGACGAGATTCTCGACGCCCCGCAGCTGCGTGAGTCGGAGTTGCACGCACAGCGTGAGCGGGTCGCCGAGCTCGAGCGCCGGCTGGAGGGCGTCGCAGACCCCGCGGTGGCCGACCTGCGCAGTGTGCTCGACCATCTCATCCGCCGCAGCGTGTGGATTGTGGGTGGCGACGGCTGGGCGTACGACATCGGCTCCGGCGGACTCGACCATGTGCTCGCCAGCGGGCGCAACGTCAACGTTCTCGTGCTCGACACTGAGGTCTACTCGAATACCGGCGGGCAGATGTCCAAGGCGACGCCACTCGGCGCGGTGGCCAAGTTCGCCGCGGCCGGTAAGGCCGTCCCGACCAAGGACCTTCCGCTCCAGGCGATCGCCTACGCCAACGTGTACGTGGCGCGCGTGGCCATGGGTGCCGATCCGCAGCAGACGCTGCGCGCATTCCGCGAGGCCGAGGCCTACGACGGGCCCTCGCTCATCATCGCCTACAGCCACTGCATCGCCCACGGCTATGACATGCGCGATGGCCTCGACCAGCAGTACCGCGCCGTCGCCAGCGGTCACTGGCCGCTGATCCGGTATGACCCGATGGTGAGAGCGATCGACGGCAATCCGTTCCTGCTCGACTCGCCCAAGCCGCGCATGCCGCTGGCGGATTACCGCAAGCGCGAACTGCGGTTCAACGCACTCGCGAGGTCCAACCCGGCCGAGGCCGAGCGACTGTTGAACCTGGCGCAGGACGCGGCCGACGAGCGCTGGCGGACCTACGAGGAGATGGCCACGCGCGCTTCGCACCGGTTCCCGGCCGACGCCCGCAAGGACGAGTGATGGACCTCTCGACCAGCTACATGGGCCTCAGCCTGCGCAACCCGCTGGTGGCCTCCGCCTCGCCGCTGTCCTACACCCTCGAGGGTGTCCGGCGGCTGGCTGACGCCGGCGTCGGCGCGGTCGTGCTGTTCTCCCTGTTCGAGGAGCAGTTGCGCGAGCGGGCGGCCCTCACCGCGGAGCTTGTCGATCGGCCGGCCGAGAGCTTCGCCGAGGCCCTCGACTACCTCCCCAGTGCCGCCACCGAGGACGCCGGGCCGCGAGCCTATCTGAGCCTGCTCGAGGGGGCGGCGGCGGCGGTCGATGTTCCCGTGATCGCGAGTCTCAACGGCACCACCCCCGAGGGCTGGACCGAGTACGCGCGCGCCATGCAGGATGCCGGGGCCGCGGCGGTCGAGCTCAACATCTACTACCTGCCTGGGGACCCGCATATCTCCGGTCGCGCGGTGGAGCAGCGCCACCTGGATGTGCTTGGGCGGGTGAAGGAAGCCGTCACCGTCCCGATCGCCGTGAAGCTCAGTCCCTACTTCAGCTCGACCGGGGAGATCGCGCTCGCGCTGGATCAGGCCGGTGCCGACGCGCTGGTGCTCTTCAACCGCTTCCTGCAACCCGACATCGATCCGGAGGAGTTGGCCATCAGGCCGGCCGTGGGGCTCTCGAGTCCGGCTGAGGCACGTCTGCCACGGACATGGATTGCTCTGCTGCGTGGCCGGGTCAACGCTGCTCTCGCCGCCACCGGCGGTGTGGAGGGTCCTGCCGATGTCGCCAAGTATCTGCTCGCCGGAGCCGACGTGGTCATGAGCGCTTCGGCGCTGCTGCGCCACGGCCCTGAGTACGCGACCGAGCTGGTCGATGGACTGACAGCGTGGATGGCCCGCAAGGGATTCAGCACGCTCGATGAGCTGCGCGGCATGCTCGCCGTACCGGCGCACACCGACCAGGCGTCGTTCGAGCGAGCCGGCTACGTGGCGGCGATGCGGGCCGCCAACGCCGGCGCCTACGACGCCTGGTGAGATGCCGCCCGCGGTGGGGCGACCGTGAACGTTGCGCTGTCGCCCCCTAACAGCTGGCGGACAACGCCACCGACGCTGACCGTGATCGGCCGCGTGAGCCCGTCGGCCAGCGCCTCGACGGTCAGCTCGCTTCCGTTGAGCGAGACGATGATCGGTGTGCGACGGACGTGCATCGGCAGCCTGAGCCCGTCGAGCCGATCGAGCATCCTCGGAGACAGGTGGAGCACGTCGTCGCGGATCTCGGTGCCGAGATACGCGCGCTGCACGAGATCCAGGGTGCCGGCCATGACGCCGACGTGGATCCCCTCCTTGGTCGTGCCGCGCTGCACGTCGTCCAGGTCGGTGTCCAGTGCGGCGCAGAAGCGCTTCCACGACGCGTCCGGGTCCGTTCGGGCCACCGCGCCGGCATGCGTGACGAGGCTCAATGTGGAGCCGTGGGACGTGCGCTGGTCGTAGTACTCGATCGTCCTCACCGCGGTCTGGTCGGTGTACTCGTAGCCGAGCCGCGTGAACACGCGTTGCAGATCCAGGTCCGAGAACAGGAAGAACAGCATCACGGTGTCCGCCTGCTTGGTGACCTTGTAGCGGTCGGGACTGTCGCCCTCGGAGCGCAGAATCCGGTCCAGTCTCTGAACGTTTCCGTACCTCTCCCGGTAGGCCCCCCAATCGAGCTCCTCCAGCTCCTCGTAGCCCTCGAACTGGCTGATGATGCCGTCGCCGTGGAAGGGGACGTACATCTTGCGGCTCATCTCGTCCCATCGGGTCAGCTCGGCGCCGGTGAGCCCCAGTCGCGTGGCCAGCACGTCGCGCCGGCTCGCGGGGAGAAGGTCGAGGACCTCGAGGGCGGTCTCGCAGATCCAGGCCACCATCACATTCGTATAGGCGTTGTTGCGCAGGCCATCCTCGCTCGAGCCGGGATACTTCTCGTGGAACTCGTCGGGCCCCATCACACCGTGGATCTCCCACCGGTCACGCTTCGGATTGAAGTGCGCGATCGAGGACCAGAACCGCACGATCTCCAGCATCATCTCCGCCCCGTGGTCGCGCAGGAACTCGACGTCATGGGTGATCTGGTAGTAGTGCCACAGGTTGTAGAAGATCGCGGCGTTGACGTGGCGCTGGTTGCGGCTGAGGTCCCGCTCCCACCGTCCGGATAGCGGGTTGACGTGGACGATCTGGGTCTCCTCCTCGCCGTCGCTCCCGCTCTGCCACGGGTACATCGCCCCCCGCAGCCCGCTCTGCCGAGCACTCGCACGCGCTTCGCCGATCCGTCGGTAGCGGTACATCAAGAGCCCGCGCGTGATCTCGGGCAAGCGGTAGTTGAGGAACGGGAAGACATACAGCTCGTCCCAGAACACGTGGCCGCGGTACGCCTCGCCGTTGAGACCGCGCGCCGGCACGCCGGCGTCGTGGTGCGGCGTGAGTCGCGAGGTCGTTTGCAGCAGATGGGAGACGTGGAAGCGGAGGAGGAACTGCACCCGCTCGTCGCCCGGGAATCGAATGTCGCATACCTCCCACAACTCGTTCCACGCCTCAAGGTGGCCCGCGAACGCCTCCGCGAAGGACGGGTAGCGCGCCGCGCTCTTGACCGCGTTGGCCAGGGGCTCGTTGATTCCGCGGTCCCGCGAGGTGTAGAGCGCCACCACCTTCTCGGCGCGAATCGGGGCCCCGCGGTTGACCTGACACGTCAGCGTCTGCTGGATGTAGTCCTCCATCTGATGGGTGCGGCGCTCCACCTCGAGTTCCTTATCGCCGCTGAACAGCCGCGTCCGTGCGGCCTGCGCGATCTCGATCCGCGACTGGCGCGTGCGTGCCTTCAGCGCGATGACATCCGGACCGTGGAGCCGCGGTCCCTGGGGATCGAGGTGACGGCCCCAGAGCTGCTGGTAGCGGGCCACGCCACGATTCAGGACCCTCGCGTCGAGGGCCGCGACGATCGTCACTTGGCCCGACCAGTTCTCGGCCACGAGCTCCCACGCGAGTGCGGCCAGGTGCATCCGGCCCATGCTTACGAACCGCCGGCTGGTCAGGCTGGTCTCGCGGCCGGCGCGGTCGCGGAAGCGCAGCTCGCGTGTCAGCAGCGCGTCCCGCACGTTGTACAGATGCCGGTAGGACAGGACCTCGACGTTGGCGAGACGGATCGGGTCCTCGTCCTCGATGCACAGCTTGAGCGACAGGCATCGCGGCAGGTTGACCAGGTCCTCGTTGGGGATCGGCCGGCCGCCGACGATCGTCGACTCCCGGTTGTAGAGGCCATGTGCGTACGTGCCCGGATAATGGACGTCGTCGGCGTCCTCCCACTCGGCCGCGCCGCGCATGCAGAAATAGCCGTTGCCCGTCGAGGTCAGCGCCTCGCGCAGCCCTTCGGAGCTCGGGTCGAAGCCCTCGTAGGCGAGCACGAAGCCGCTCGCGTCGTATGTCGCCATACCCATGATCGTTACCGGCAGGGCGAGCTTATGGCCTACGAGCGCGGGGTTCATGCGCTGGCGACCACGGATCGTTTGCGGAAAAGTACGCAATCGGTGAGAAATACGCGATCGCTGCGGACTCTCACGGATGCCTCCGGGCGCGACTGCGACCAGGCTTCCGTGGCAATGGTGATCCAGACCGATGGCGTGGCGACCGCGATGAGCGGCGAGTGGACGGCTCGGCTCGACGGCTACGTCGAGCGCGCGCAGCGTGCCGCCGATGCGATGCGGCAGCTTGACCAGGACGCCGTCGACCGGATCGTATGGGCGATGACAGTCGCGGGCCTCGAGCAGGCGGTTGACCTCGCCGAGTTGGCGATGGAGGAGACGCAGTTCGGTGTGCTCGAGGACAAGGTGCTCAAGAACTACATCGCCACCGAGTTCCTGTACGACTACCTGAAGGACAAGAAGTCGGTCGGAGTGATCGACGAGGACAGCGAGCGGGCGATCCAGTACATCGCCGAGCCGATCGGAGTCGTCCTGGCGCTGCTGCCGGTGACCAACCCCACCTCGACCGCTCTGTTCAAGTCGATCGTCTGCGCCAAGACCCGCAACGCGCTGATCATGCGGCCCTCGGTGCGCGCGGCCCGCTGCGCCACGCGGGCGGCCGAGATCGTTCAGCAAGCCGGCGAGGCGGCCGGCCTGCCCGCCCATTCGATTCAGGTCATCCCAGATCCCACTCTGGACGTCTCGCAGTACCTGTTTCACCACCCCGGCGTCGACTTCATCTGGACCACCGGTGGGCCCAAGGCTGTAGCGGCCGCCAACGCGGCGGGCAAGCCGTGCCTGAGCGTGGGTTCGGGTAACGCGCCCGTATACATCCACCGGAGCGCCGATGTCGCCATGGCCGTCGTCGACATCCTCATTTCGAAGACGTTCGACTCCTCCGTGATCTGCCCAGCCGAGCAGACGTGCGTGATCGACGACGCGGTCTATGACCAGGTGATTGAGGAGTTCAAGCGGATGGGCGCCCGCGTCTTGGACGAGGCGCAGACCGAGGCGCTGGCGGCGAAGTCGTTCACCGACGAGGGAACGGTCGAATTCCAGGCGCTGGGGCAATCGTGCGTGAACCTGGCGGCGCTGGCCGGCTTCGAGGCCGCCGAGGCCGACAAGGTTCTGCTCGCCCCGCTGCCGTCGGACCTCGATGACCTGGCGGCGCATCCGTTCCTGGCCGAGAAGCTGATGCCCGTGCTCGGCGTCGTCCGCTCTCCGTCGGTGGAGCACGCGATACGCACCTGCGAGCTCGTCACCGAGCACGGCGGACTAGGTCACACATCGGCTGTCTACGCCACGGATGAGCGCATAATCGAACGCTTTGCCCTGGCCATCCGCACGGGTCGGATCCTCGTCAACGCGCCGACCGCGGTCGGCGCGCTGGGCGGCGTCTACAACGCGATGACGCCGACGTTCTCGCTCGGCTGCGGGACGTGGGGCGGCTCGAACACCACCGATAACGTGAACTACCGCAACCTGCTCAATGTCAAGGCCGTCTCACGGCGCCAGACTCCGCCCCAGTGGTTCCGCGTCCCCTCGGACACATACTTCAACACGGGATCGCTGGCCAGCCTCGGCCAGCTCGGCGCCTCGCAGCCGATCATCATCACTGACGGGCCGACCGAGGCCCGCGGCGTCGCCGACGAGGTACGCAAGCACCTGGGGCGGGACGCCGTTCATGTGTTTTCCGATATCGAGCCGGAGCCGACCGAGGAGCAGATCCGCGCCGGCGTACGCGAGCTGCGGCGCGCCGAGGCCGACGCCATCATCGCGGTCGGAGGCGGCTCGGTGATGGATGCGGCAAAGGCCATGCGTCTGTTCCACGAGAGCCCCCAGCTCAGCGTGCGGGAGCTCTCGCTTCCCTTCCTCGATGCGCGCAAGCGAATCGCCGCCTTCCCCGAGGTGGACCACAAGCTGCGGCTGGTTGCCATCCCCACGACCGCCGGCACCGGATCGGAGGTCTCGCCAGCCGCCGTGATCACGGTCGGGCAGCGCAAGGTGACGCTCGTCGATTACTCGCTGGTCCCCGACATGGCGATCGTCGACCCGCTGCTCACGCTGACCATGCCGCCCGAGATCACCGCCGACACCGGGATCGACGCCCTCACACACGCGCTGGAGGCGGCCGTGTCGATCTTCTCCTCGCCGTTCACCGATGCGTTCTGCATGCAGGCGATCAACATGATCCTCGAGGCGCTTCCGCGCGCGTACCGCGACGGGTCGGATATCGAGGCGCGCACCGCCATGGCGAATGCCGCCACGATCGCCGGCCTGGCCTTCTCCAACGCGTTCGTAGGCCTCAACCACGCACTCGCGCATCCGGTCGGCGCCCGTTTCGGGATCGCCCACGGCCGGGCCAACGCGATCTTCCTCCCGCACGTGGTGCGCTACAACGCATCGCTGCCCACCAAGTTCATGCCGGCCCCCGGCTACTCCGCCTACGTGGCGCCACAGAAGTACGCCCAGGTCGCGTGGATCCTCGGGCTCGGCGGCAAGACCGAGGAGATTCGGCGAGAGCGGCTGTTCACCCGTCTCGATGACCTTCTGGCCGAGGTCGGCGAGCCCCGAACTCTGGCCGAGCTGGGGGTCGCACGCGATGAGTTCGAGGCGGCGCTGCCCGAACTGGCCAAGGCTGCATTCACGGATCCGAGCATCCGCACCAACCCGCGCATCCCGCTCGTCCGCGAGATCATCGAGCTGCTCAAGCTCGGCTACGGGGGCTGAGAATCCGCGCCACCGGCGTGGGGCGCCGCCGGAGCGGTCGTGATTTCGTCACAGTCGCCGGGCGCCGGGCCGGGTGGCGAGGGTGACGTTTTCGGCGCCGGATGGCGCCGCGGGCCGCCGCCAATGTGAAACTCGGCTCCGCGCGCCGGGCCAGTTTCACCTTGACGGCGCTCCACGCCGTCGATGTGAAACTCGCACCTCAGTACGGGTCGAGTTTCGCGTTGACCGCTAGTAGCGGGAAGAAACGGCCGCCGACGCACCAGCCGCGTGGAATCAACGATCTGCGCTCGCCACAGACGGCTCGCGGGCGCGAACGAGGCCCACGAGGGTCTCGACGCCGGACTCGATACCGTCCGCGAGCACGGCGATGTCGGGCGTCGACTCGGCGTCGGCATTGATTCCGAACGTGATCACGCCGTTGTAGGAGAACACGGCGATCCCCACCGCATGATCGGAGGCCAGCGGCACGACCGGATGGATCTCACGCAGAGGGGCGCCGAGGGCGTAGAGCTGCTGTTGCGGACCGGGAACGTTGGTGATCGTCAGGTTGAACAGTCGCCGCGAGAAGCTGGTGCGGGCCAGCGCGGCGTGCAGCACCACGGGTGGCGCGAGCTCGGCCAGGTCGATCAGAGTGCTCGCTCCGACAGCCGCGCCCGACCGCTTGAGCCGACGGGTCGACGCGACGATCTCTCGCAGCCTGCTCACAGGATCCTCGAGGGCCACGGGCAGGTCGACGAACACCGAGCTCACGCGATTGCCCAGCGCCAGCCGTCCCGACTGATCACGGAGGTTGACCGGGACCATCGCGCGCAGCCCGCGAGCCGGCAGGGGCTCGCCGCGCGACAGCAAGAGACGGCGCAGGCCCTCGGCGCACACGGTGAGGACGATGTCGTTGACCGACGCGCCCAGGGTGTGGCAAACCGTCTTCAGCTCGTGCAGGGGTATGTCGACGACGGCGAAGCGGCGTGTCTGACCAATGGGGAGGTTCAGCGAGCTTGACGGTGCGCCGATGAGCTCTTCGCGCACGATCAGCTCGGTCAGCGAACGCGAGCGCTGGAACAGCTCCTGGGCCGAGTGAAGCCCCGGCACATGCGGCACGCCGTGCCGGCGCGTGGACGACGACGCGGTGGGAGCGCGTCGTCGGGGGTGCCCAGATGGCCGTTCGGTTCGCTGTCGAGGAGAAGCTTCACGACCTCCACCGAGCCGATCCCATCGACCAGGCAATGGTGCGTCTTCTGGGCCAACGCCCACCGGCCGTCCTGGAGTCCTTCGACCAGCACCAGTTCCCACAGCGGGCGCTTGCGGTCAAGCGGGTGCGAGAAGAGATCGGCCGTGAAGTCGCACAGCTGCTGCCCGGTGCCGGGGGCGGGGAGCGCGATGTGGCGGACGTGGTTTCCCACCTCGAAGCGCTCATCTGCCTCCCAATGCGGCCAGGTCAGCCCTCCCACCCGAGGGTGGGACAGGCGCTTGGTATAGCGAGGCAGTGATCGCAGTCGGGATGCGAGCGCGGTTTCGATGTCAGCCAGCGATGGCACGCGGCCGCCGGGGAGCGGGTCGAACACCATCACGCCCCCGATGCTCATCAGTGCGCCGTCGTCCAGTTGCTCCAGCTCGAGGAACGTCGCATCGAGCGCGGTCAGCGCATCGCTCATGGCTAGGCGGCCAGCGATGACATCGGCGGGACCGGCGGAGCCTCCTCGACTCGGACGCGCGCATCGACGATCACCGCCCCGTCGGGCCCCGCGATCAGCGGGTTGCAGTCGAGCTCGGTGATCTCTGGGTGGGCTTCGACCATCGCGCCCACCCTGAGCAGGACATCCTCGATCGCGCCCACGTCGCACGGGGGCGCGCCGCGGTAGCCGTCGAGCAGGGGGAACGTGCGCAGCGTCCGCAGCATCTCGCGGGCGTCCAGGTCCGAGATCGGCGTGATCCGGACTGCCACGTCCTGGAGCAGCTCAGCTGCCGTTCCGCCGGCGCCGCAGGCGAGCACCGGACCGAAGCTGTGATCGTTGACCACGCCGACGATCAGCTCCACGCCGGAGGGCGCCATCGGTTGCAGGACCACGCCGTCGAGCTCAAAACCGGCCCGCTTGACGCCGGCCTCGATCTCACTGACCGCCGCACGTATGTCGGCGGGCTGGGACAGACCGAGCCTGACGGCGCCGGCATCGCTCTTGTGCACCAGGCCGCTCGCGCTCGCTTTCAACGCGACCGGCACGCCGAGCTTGCTTGCCGCCGAGACTGCCGAGTCGGCGTCACCCACCACCTGGGTGGAGATCAGCGGCAGCCCGTAGCACTTCAGCAGCTCCGTCACGCTGGCCGGCGAGAGCCACCCGGAGCCGGCCGACAGCTCGCGGCTGATCACCGCCGCCGCGCGCTCCGGATGGACGTGCGATGGTGGTTCGATCCGCCCGCTGGGACGCGCGCGCCACCGGCCGTACTTCGCCGCCAGGGCGACGGCTCGGGCGGCGTCCTCCGGGAACTCGTATCCGGGCACGCGTGCCGTTTCCGATCGCAGCTCGTCCGGCGGGCCCTCGGCGGTCATGAACACCCCCGCGATGGCGACCGACGGAGCCGTCTCGGCCACCTCGCGGATCGCCCTGGCAACGTCCGCGGCCTCGGTGACGAGTGGGGGAACAAAGATGCACAGAACCGCGTCGCAGGCGTCGGTTTCGATCAGCCTGTGCAGGGTTCGCCGGTAATCGTCGGCGGTGGCGCTGGCGATCATGTCGATTGGGTTGCCGAGCGACGCGGCCGCGGGGAGAAACTCCGACAACCTTTCACGCACCGCAGGCGACAGCTCGGGGACCTGGACCCCGTGAGCCTGGCAGGCATCGGCGCACATGATCGCGGGGCCACCGGCATTGGTGACGATCGCCACCCGGTCGCCACGCGGGACGGGTTGCGTGGTGAGGAGCGTTCCCACTGACAGCAACTCCTGAAGCGTGTCGGTGCGGATCACGCCCGCCTGCTCGAACAGCGCGTCGACGGTTACATCGGAGGCCGACAGCAGCGCTCCGGTATGTGAAGATGTCGCTCGCGCGCCGGCGGCTGAGCGGCCGCTCTTGACCGCGAGGAGGGGCTTCTCGCGAGCGAAGCGCGGAGCGAGGCGGGCAAACTTTCTCGGATTGCCGAATGACTCCAGATACAGCAGCGCGACATCTGTGTCGGCGTCCTGCTCCCAGTAGGTCAGAAAATCGTTGCCCGACAGGTCGGCCTTGTTGCCAACCGACACGAACGTGGACAGGCCCACGCCGAGTCGGCTCGCGGCCTCGATGATCGCGATTCCCAATCCACCGCTCTGTGACATGAACCCGACGCGCCCCGAGACCGAGGGGCGGGGTGCGAAAGTCGCGTTGAGGCTCACCCGCGGGGCGGTATTCAGCACGCCGAGACAGTTGGGGCCGACGATCCGCATCCCGGCATCGCGGCAGATCGAGACAAGCTCCTGCTGCCGGAACACTCCGGCCTCGCCGGTCTCAGCGAAGCCGGCCGAAATCACCAGCAGGCTGCGCACGCCGGCCTCGGCACACTCACGCGCCACACCGGCCACGTCCTCGGCCGGTACCACCACCACGGCCAGCTCGACAGCGACGGGCACGTCACGGACCGAGGGGTAGGCCGGTAGCGACTGGACAACGTCGGCCCGCGGATTGACCGCATATACCGCGCCCTGGAATTCCGCGGCGAGCAAGTTGTGCAGAATCTCTCCGCCAACCGTCCCGCGGCGACGCGAGGCACCGATCACCGCCACGGTCTGCGGCTCGAAGAAGCTGCGTACGGCCGCGATGGCGGCAAGGCGCTCGCGCTCCTCGAACCGCCTGACGGCGTCAATTGACAGCGAGGTGGGGAACTCGACGGCAATCGCGTCGGGCGTCGAGCGCATTTCGACCGGGAAACCACTCTCGCGGAACACCTTGATCATCCGGTGGTTGTGGGGCAGAACCTGGGCCGTGAACGTGCTGATCCCGTGCCGCCCGGCCACCTCCGCCAGGTGAGCGAGCAGCACGGTCGAGATTCCCTTGCCCTGCCACTGGTCGGAGACGAGGAAGGCGACCTCGGCGCGCGCTGTTGCACCATCGCTCAGTCGTACGTACGCGGCGTGCGCGATGATCCGGCGCGGCATGCCGGTCTCGGCGACGAGCCCGAAACGACTGGCATAGTCGACGTCGACCGACCAGTTCGTGGCCCAGTCGAGACTTGGGGCGCCGAAGAAGCGAAATCCAATCGACTCCCGCGAGACGCCCTCGAGGAACGTTCTGAATTCGGCCTCGTCGTTTGGCCGGATCGGTCTAACGTGGACGGTCGAGCCGTCACGCAGGGCGATCTCGGCCTCCCGATCACGCGGGTAGACCGAGGCGTCGGCAGGACTCATGAGCCGAGTATCGAGGTCGGCCGCCTCATCGGCATCCGAAACTTCTACGGATGCGGAGACGCGCTAACCCCGGATGGCCTGCTCCGGCGTCGAACGTAGCCTCGAATCATGGACACGGTCCACACGTCGCACGACGCGATGGCGCAGCCTGGTGCCGCCGATCTGGATATTCGGCCCATCCGGGCCGACGACAAGGAGGCGCTCAAGGCCGGCTTCGAGCGGCTGAGCGAAACATCGCGCTACCGGCGCTTCCTCTCCCCGCACGACGAGCTGTCTGACAAGGAACTCACTTACTTCACGGAGATCGATCACCACAACCACGAGGCCCTGGTGGCGATCGACCCGCAGACGGGCGAGGGAGTGGGCGTCGCGCGCTACGTCCGGTCAGAGGAGGACCCGCACGTGGCCGAGCTGGCCATTGCCGTGGTCGACGACTGGCAACGCCGCGGGGTCGGCACCAGGCTGGCCGCGGCACTGGCCGATCGCGCCCGGGAAGAGGGGATAACGACATTCACCGGACTGGTCTTGGCGGACAACAAGCTGATGCTGAATCTGGCCGAGGAGCTCGGCCAGGCGCGCACCGGACCCCGCGAGCAGGGCACGGTCGAACTCGCCATCGACCTGCCCGAGCAAGGTCCCGGCCAGCTCATGCGCTGGCTTCGCGCCGTCGCCACGGGCGATCTGAAGGTGTGGCCGCTCCACCAGCGCCCGAGCTGAGCATGGGCGGCACGGCCGAGCTCAACGACCTGGTTTTGGCCGCCGGCCGCGCCGTGGACCTCGGGCAACGGATGATGATCGATGGGCGTTCGCATGTCGGTGTCCTCCTCGCCAAGGGCGACCGCGACTACGCCACCAGAGTCGATCTGAGCATCGAGACACAGATCAGAGCCTCGCTATCGGCGCTCGACACCGGCATTCCCTTCCTCGGTGAGGAGACGGGCGGCGGGATTGACAAGCATCTGACCTGGGTGCTCGACCCGATCGACGGAACCACCAACTTCATCAAGGGCAGTCCGCTCTGCGGGATCTCGTTGGCTCTCCTGGATGCAGGCCAGCCGGCGTTCGGGATCGTCGATCTGCCCTTGCTCGGCGAGCGGTACGTCGCGCGCAGGGGTGCTGGGACGTACCTGAACGGCATCCGCCTGCGCATACGCGACATAGCGAGGTTGGACGATGCGGTGATCGCGATGACCGATTTCGCCGTCGCCGACGACCGCAGGTGGGAGAACCCGCTACATATCGACATGCTTCGCCGGATCGCCCCGCAGGCGCTGGGGGTGCGCACCCACGGTTCGGCGGCGCTGGACCTCGCCTGGGTTGCCTGTGGACGCGTTGCTGCGTCGATCATGCTGTCCAACCGCGCCTGGGACGTCAGTGCTGGGACGCTGCTCGTGCGCGAGGCCGGTGGGCAGGTCTATGACCTCGACGGTCGCGACCACGATCTGTCCTCGCGTTGCACACTGGCGTCGGTTCCGGGGCTCAAGACGGCGCTGCTGGCCTCGATGCCGACGCCGGTCTGACGACGGTTGCGCCAAGACTGAGTCGAAACCTGGGCGGTCTGAAAGTACAGTGGCCCGGTGGCGGACTCGGTTGATACCGGCTCGGTGAGGATTGAGATCGTGCTGGCCGACGACCACGCGATGATCCGCAGCGGCCTGCGGTGGGTCCTGGACAGCGAGCCGGGTCTCACGGTGGTTGCCGAGGCCGCCGACGTCGACGCGGCCATTCGAGAGACGCGGAACCACCAGCCGGACGTGGTGGTCGTTGACCTCAACATGCCGGGCGCCCCGACGCTTCCCGCGATACCCCGCTTCCTCGAGGTCTCGCCGCGGACCGCAATCGTCGTGCTGACCATGGATGGCGAGCCCTCTCACGCCCGCCGCGCGCTGCGCGCCCCATGCGCTACGTCGATGGCACCAGAGCGGAACCGTCCTGTTCGATCGTCCCAGCGATCTCGACAAGCTCTGGGCCCACGTCCGCGAGCCGCCGCCGAAGCTGCTGTCGCTGCGTCCGGACCTTCCGGTCCCGCTCGGGAAGGCGGTGGACCGCGCACTGGCCAAAGATCGCCAGGACCGCCAGCAGTCGGCCGGCGAGTTTGCGCGTGAAGCCGGCGCTGCGCTACCGCACAACCCCCTTAAGGGGTCGAGCTGACCGGCTCGTGCGTGGGCAGGTGCGGGATGCCGACGGCCGCGTAGGCGTCGGGTTCGTCGAGCGTCTCGCGCTCGAGCAGGGCCTGAGCCAGGGACGCAAGCTGATCACGATGCTCCCGCAGTGCGCTCAGAGCGCGCTCGTGGCAATCATCGGTGAGTCGTCGCACCTCCTCATCGAGGATCTGTCGCGTGCGCTCTGAGGTGATGCCTTCGCCGAGAAGGCCGTAGGGCCCGGTGCCCTCGGCCGGCAGGACGGTGACCAGCCCGACCTGGTCGGACATCCCCCAGCGGCCGACCATCTGCCGCGCCAGTGCTGTGGCCTGCTCGAGATCTGCTTCGGCGCCCGTCGTCACCCTGCCGTAGATCAGCTCCTCGGCCGCCCGACCGCCCAGCAGGCCGGTCATACGCCCGCGCAGATAGTCCTCATCGAACGCGTAGCGATCCTTCTCAGGACTCTGGAACGTCACTCCGAGTGCATGCCCGCGAGGGATGATCGACACCTTGCGTACCGGATCGGCTCCGGGCTCGAGCATCCCGAGCAGGGCGTGGCCGGCCTCGTGGTACGCGGTCCGCTCGCGCTCCTCCGGCGAAATGAGAATGTGCCGCGCAGCCCCGAGAATGATCTTCTCCAGAGCGTCCGCAAAGTCGTCGCGTCCGACCGTGCGCTCGCCGCGTCGAGCGGCGAGGAGCGCCGCCTCGTTGACCAGATTGTGGAGATCGGCTCCGACCATCCCGGGCGTCGATGAGGCGATGGCGTGGAGGTCGACATCACGACCGAGCGGAACCGAGCGCGTGTGAACCCGCAGGATCTCCTCGCGGCCCTGCAGGTCGGGCGCGCTGACCGCGACCCGCCGGTCAAAGCGGCCAGGGCGCAACAGCGCCGCGTCGAGGATCTCCGGCCGGTTGGTGGCCGCGAGCACGATTACGCCCTCGTTGCCGGTGAACCCGTCCATCTCGGTCAGCACCTGGTTGAGCGTCTGTTCGCGCTCGTCGTGGCCACCGCCGGGCCCGGTGCTCGCCGCGCGCGAGCGACCGACGGCATCGAGCTCGTCGATGAACACGATGGCCGGCGCCTCCTCCTTGGCCTGTTCGAACAGATTGCGCACTCGGCTTGCCCCGACGCCGACCAGCATCTCGACGAACTCGGAGGCCGACATGGAGAAGAACGGCACGTTCGCCTCGCCGGCCACGGCCTTGGCCAACAGCGTCTTGCCCGTCCCGGGAGGGCCGGTCAGCAGCACGCCGCGCGGGACCATCGCTCCCAGAGCGCTATAGCGATCCGGATTCTTGAGAAAGTCCACGACCTCGGACAGCTCCTCGGTCGCCTCGTCGATGCCCGCGACATCCTTGAACGTGATGCGCTGCTCGGTGGGCTCATATCGCCGGGCTCGGGCCTTGGTGAACCCGGCGAAGTTCCCCGCGCCGCCGCCAAGGCCACGTGAGGTGGCGCGCATAATGAGCACGAACAGGCCGACGAGCAGCAGCGTGGGGCCGAAGCCAAAGAGCACGCTCTGCCACCAGGGAGTGGACGAGCCGGTTGGCGTGGCCCCCACGGTCGCGCCCTCCGCCAGCAGCTGTGGGAAGATCTCGTCTCCGGCGAACACCGGCCGCTCGGTCTTGAACGCTTTGGCGGTCTGGGCACCGGCGCCGGTCGGGTAGGTGATCGACGTGCGAAGCTCGCCCCGGATCGTCTCGCCGGTGGCCGTGACCTCAGCCACGTTGCGCTCGTGCACCTGGGTGCGGAACACGCTGTAGGGAAGGTTCAGCGTGATCGACTTGTGCGAGGAGAGTTCGCCTGCGACCACCCAATTCACGATCAGCAGCAGGGCAATCGTCAGCCACATCCACCTCAGGCCACCCGATGCCGTCGGCTTGCCGTCATGCCGGACCAGCGGCGAGCGTTGGCCGCTCCAAGGATCGCGCGCCGGCGCCTTGTCCGGCGGATTCTTGGGAGGGGTGGGAGAGCCGTCCTCGCTCATGGGCGGTCGGGAGGTACCACCAGCACGGGGCAGGACGCTATGTGGAGCAGTCGGTGGGTCACGCTGCCGAGGAGCAGTCCCTTGAGCGCGTTACGACCTCTCGTTCCGACGACAATCACATCGGCTCCACTGTCCTGCGCCACGCCGGCGATCACGTCGGCCGCCTCGCCGACCCCGGCGCTGGTGGTTTGCAGCGAGGCTCTCAAGTCGTCGCGCGACAGATCGGCAACCTGCTGCTCGATCTTTGTCTTGAGCTCGTCCTCGTCGGCGTAGATGGGGAATCTTCCGCCCCCCTTGGCGGGAAAGGTGAACTCCGTGCAATGCACGACGATGATCTCACCGCCCCCGTCGGCCAGCTCCTTGGCCACCGGAAGGGCGTGGTCGGATGCCGCCGATCCGTCCGTCCCGAACACGACTCTCTTGAACATGGTCTGGCCTCCGTTCTCAGCTTGGCTGGCCTGTCTCGTCGATCGCGCGCCGATCGCGAGCCCGTGCGGTGGCCACCTCGGGGGAGGGAGTCACGACGACGGTGCAGTCGGCGTGCTGGATCACGGCGTGCGACACGCTCCCGAGCAGCAAAGACTTCAGACCGGTCAGACCGCGTGACCCCATGACGATCGCGCTGGCGCCCAGCGCATCGGCTTCGGCGAGGATCGCGTGGGCGGTCGTCGTGGCCTGCTTGCAGCACCGCGCCGTGGCCTCGAAACCCGCCTGGCGGGCCAGTTCAGCTCCTTCTTGCGCCGACTGCTTGGCGTTGGTCCGGCTGGCCACGTCGATCTCCTCGGTGTCGAGCATGTCCGGTGTGAGCGCCAGACCCGATGACATGTGGAGGAGCACCTGGACGAATGGCTGCCACACGGTCAGCACGGTCGCCGGTTGTCGCTCGAACAGCTCGCCGGCCTGCACGATGGCGGCCTTGGCGTCGGCGGAGCCGTCGTAGCAGATCAGGATCATTGGTCCTCTCCGACGCCGTAGTAGGCGGCCAGGTCAAGCGTCGAGATGATGCCGACGGGGAAGCCTCCGGCCGGATCCCGCACGACGAGATGAGAGACGCCGTGCTCGGTCATCAGCTGGGCCGCCCGCCCGAGTCCGTCGCTGGCCGAAATGGACAGTGGTTCCGTTGCGGCGGCCTGACCGGCCGTCGGCTCGTCGCCACTGTTTGCCGCTGCGACGAGGTCGAGGTCGGACACGACGCCCACGGGATGTCGGTCACCGCTCTGCATGACGGCGACCGCGTGCACGTGATGCTTGGCCATGATCGCGGCGACCTCGCCGAGAGGTGCATCGGTCCAGCACGTGAGGATGCCCGGATGCATGACGTCTTTCACGCGGATGTGATCTTGTTGAGATTTGAGCATGCCAAGAGCATGCCCCCGCCCGCGTGGTTCGGCCATCCGCGCATGCCATCACTCCCGGCTCGGAAAACTACGGATGGCCCGACGGCCAGCGGTGGCGGCGATGATCGCCGCCACCCTGGCCGGATCCGACTCCAGATGAAGACTGGCCAGGTCCGCCGCGTCCAGCAGGTGGTCAGCCACCGCAGCGGTGCGCAACCAGTCGAGCAGACCGCGCCACTCGTCTCCACCGACCAGGATCACCGGGAAATGGCGAATGGTCTCAGTCTGGATCAGGGTGAGCGCCTCGAACAGCTCGTCGAGTGTCCCAAAGCCGCCGGGCCCGATGACGAATGCGGTGGCGTATCGGATGAACATCACCTTGCGGGCGAAGAAGTGACGAAACCTCAGTCCCAGGTTGACGTAGTCATTGAAGCTCTGCTGGTGGGGGAGCTCGATGTTGCATCCGACCGATGGGGCGCCGACCTCAGCGGCGCCGCGGTTGGCCGCCTCCATGAGCCCGTTACCACCGCCGGTGATGACGGCATAACCCGCGCGTCCGAGCTCGGCACCGACCGCGCGCATGAGTGCATAGTGCGGGTGCTCGGGGGGCGTCCGGGCCGAGCCGAACACGCTCACGGCCGGGCCCAGCCCGGCCAGACGATCGAAGCCAAGGGCAAACTCAGTCGCGATCTGCCGGATGCGCTCGGCGTCGGCGGCCCGCTCGCCGGGCGGCTCGTCGCCCAGCCACGAGAGCAGCTCCGCGTCGAACGTGGGCTGTCGGTTCATCCCGCCACGACCGCGCGTGACTGGCGGGCGATCTCCAGATCCTCGCGCGCACGGATGACCAGAGTGCGCGCGGGCGCATCGCCCGCGGTGATATCGACATCGGGCTGGGCCGCGTCGTTTCGATCAGCATCGACGCTCACCCCGAGAAACCGGAGTCCGGACGCCGCGGCCTGACGGATCGGCGCCTGGTGCTCCCCAACGCCGCCGGTGAAGGCGAGCACGTCGAGCCCGCCCAGCGTCGCGGCCATCGCGGCAATTCCCGCCCGGAGCCGGTGCAGGTAGACCTCGATGGCAAGCCGTGCGTCGGGCTCGTCCCGGTCAGCGGCGGCGAGGACCTCGCGCATGTCGGGGCTGCCGGCCAGCCCGAGCAAGCCCGACTCGTGCTCCAGGGCCTCGGCCAGGTCCCGTTCCCTCATGCCTGTCCGCTCGAGCAGCCACACGAGCAGGCCCGGGTCGACACTCCCCGAGCGGGTTGCCATGACCAGGCCCTCCAGCGGGGTGAAGCCCATCGTGGTATCCCGCGAGCGGCCACCGGAGATCGCGCACAGGGAGGCCCCTGCGCCGAGATGGCAGCTGATGATCCGCAGCTGCGCCGGCGAGGCATCGAGCAGCTCCACCGCGCGGCGGGCGATCCACGCGTGCGAGAGCCCATGAAATCCGTAGCGGCGGAGATGCCAGCGCTCGCGCCACGAGGCCGGCAGTGCGTAGGTGGTGGCGGCGGGAGCCATCGTCGCGTGAAACGCCGTGTCGAAGCAGGCCACCGCCGGGAGGCTGGGCAGCACGCGGGAAACCGCGTCCAGCGCCGCGAGCGATTTCGGCTGGTGCAGCGGCGCCAGCTCGACCAGCGCGCGCAGCCCCGCCTCGACGTCGCGATCGATTCGGACGGGATCGCGGAACCGCTCGCCACCGTGAACGATCCGGTGGCCAACCACGTCCGCCTGGTCGAATCCATCGCCCAACGCCGCCCGCAGCTCCTCCGGCTTGACGGTTGCCCGTGGCGCTGCCAGCTCGCGCTGACCCAGAGGGGCGTCATCGTCACCGATCAGACTGAGCTTGAGTGTGCTGGAACCGGCGTTGACAACCAGGACGCGCATCGGCGCCCTCAGCCGCGTGGATCCGGCCAGGTCCAATCGCGCACATCGGGTGGATCGTCGCCGACCTCGCGAGTGTAGGCCCGGTGCCGCAGACGCTCATCGGCCATCTCCTGGCGCAGGTGGGCGGCTCGCTCGGCGAGGCCGGGCACACGGTCGATCACATCCATGACGAGGTGGAAACGGTCGAGATCGTTGAGCATCACCATGTCGAACGGTGTTGTCGTGGTGCCCTCCTCCAAGTAGCCACGGACGTGGAGGTTGTGGTGATTCGTCCGTCGGTAGGTCAGCCGGTGAATGAGCCAGGGATAGCCGTGGTAGGCGAAGATCACCGGTCTCGACGCCGTGAACAGCGAGTCGAACTCCCAGTCGGGGAGACCGTGCGGGTGCTCCGATGGTGGCTCCAGACGCATCAGATCGACGACGTTGACCACCCGTACCCGCAGGTCGGGTAGCCGCTCGCGCAGGATGGCCGTGGCCGCGGTGACCTCGAGGGTGGGAACGTCACCGGCGCAGGCCAGGACGACGTCGGGCTCAACGCCCTGGTCGTTTGACGCCCAGCTCCACACGCCGATCCCGCGAGTGCAATGGGCGACCGCCTCGTCCATGGTCAGGTAGTTCAGCGCGGGCTGCTTGCCGGCCACGATCACGTTCACGTAGTTTCGGCTACGCAGGCAGTGGTCGGCCACGGACAG
Source organism: uncultured Solirubrobacterales bacterium (assembly GCA_963796885.1). Lineage (GTDB taxonomy): Bacteria > Actinomycetota > Thermoleophilia > Solirubrobacterales > Solirubrobacteraceae > Palsa-465. Next base: position 51,067 of record CAWCNP010000002.1, on the reverse strand, counting down.
CAGACAGTTTGCGTCGGGCGGCAGATAGACGCGGATGATCTCCGCTTTCTTGTTCACCACGTGGTCGATGAACCCAGGATCCTGGTGGGAGAAGCCGTTGTGGTCCTGGCGCCAGACATGCGAGGACAGCAGGTAGTTCAGCGACGCGATCGGCCGCCGCCAAGGAATCTGGCGGCTTACCTTCACCCACTTGGCATGCTGGTTGAACATCGCATCGATGATGTGGATGAATGCCTCGTAGCAGTTGAACAGGCCATGGCGGCCGGTGAGGAGATAGCCCTCCAGCCAGCCCTGGCATAGATGCTCGGACAGGACCTCCATGACGCGGCCGTCGGGGGAAAGGTGGTCGTCGGTGTCGAGTCGCACCGCCTCCCAGGCTCGATCGGTGGCTTCAAAGACGGCGGACAGGCGATTTGACGCCGTCTCGTCCGGACCCACAATCCGGAATCGGTCCATGTTCAGGCGCATCACGTCACGGAGCCAGGTTCCGAGCACGCGCGTGGCCTCGCTCGAGCTTCGCGCCGGCTCCGGCACGTCGACGGCGTAGCCACGGAAATCGGGCAGCTCGAGCTCGCGCAGCAGCTGGCCGCCGTTGGCGTTCGGGTTCGCGCTCATCCGCAGCGGACCGGACGGCGCCAGAGCGGCGATGTCTGCCCGTAGCTCGCCTCCCTGATCGAACAGCTCCTCCGGATGGTACGAGCGCAGCCACGCCTCGAGGGCGTTCAGATGGTCTGGATTTGTCCGCACCTCGGCCAGCGGGACCTGGTGGGAGCGAAACGATCCCTCGGCGGGCAGTCCGTCGACGCGCTTGGGCCCCGTCCAGCCCTTGGGCGTGCAGAGCACGATGATCGGCCAGCGCGAACGGGTGACATCGCCCTCGGACCGTGCCCGGGCTTGGATCGCCGCGATGTCGTCGAGCGCCGCGTCGAGCGTTGCCGCCATGAGCTCGTGCATCTCGCCCGGCTCGGAGCCCTCGACGAAGCGCGGGTCGTGACCGTAGCCCTCTAGCAACGAGCGCAGCTCCTCGCGGTCAATCCTGGCCAGCACCGTGGGATTGGCAATCTTGTACCCGTTGAGGTGGAGGACCGGAAGCACCGCGCCGTCCCTCGCGGGGTTGAGGAATTTGTTCGAGTGCCAGCTGGCGGCGAGCGCGCCCGTCTCCGCCTCACCGTCTCCGATGACGCACAGGGCCAACAGGTCCGGGTTGTCGAACACCGCCCCGTAGGCGTGGAGCAGGGAGTAGCCCAGTTCGCCGCCCTCGTGAATCGATCCGGGCGTCTCAGGGGCGACATGGCTGGGGATTCCGCCCGGAAACGAGAACTGCCGGAAGAGCCGGCGAAGGCCCTCCTCGTCGCGGCCGATGTGCGGATACACCTCGGTGTAGGTGCCGTCGAGGTAAGCGCTGGCCACGAGCCCCGGCCCGCCGTGCCCGGGACCGGTCACGTAGATGGCGTTCAGGTTGCGGGCGACGATCGCCCGGTTCATGTGGACATAGACGAAGTTCAGCCCGGGCGTGGTGCCCCAGTGGCCGAGCAGCCGCGGCTTGACATGCTCGGGGGCGAGCGGCCGGCGCAACAGCGGATTGTCGAGCAGATAGATCTGCCCGACCGAGAGGTAGTTCGCCGCTCGCCACCACGCGTCAATCGTCGCCCGCTCCTCGTTGTTCAGCGGGGTCAGTCTGGCCGCGGTACTCACGCCCGTCATTTACGCACACGAGACCGACCGGCGCTCCGTGAGAATGCGCAATTTCCTGCGGCGGCGCACCGATGGCGGCGCGACCCATCGAGTCTATGTTCTGGCTATGAACGCAACATTGGCAATGCCGACGACGGTCGAGCGGTCAAACGGCGCGGCCAGCGGCGCTGATTGGCAGTCGCATCCGCCCCTCGAGATCGCGTCTGAGCTCGAGCGGGCGATTGCGAGCTGCAATCCGGCGATGATCGGTGGGGGGGACGGGGGTGATCCGATTGCCGCCGCGATCGACGCTTGCCGGTCACAGACACGGGTGCATGTACGTTGCGCCGGCCGCGGGCTCTTCGGCGGTGCCGAGTCACTGTTCAGGGCCGCCCGCCTCGAGCTTCCGATCGTGCTGACCGTGGGCCTCGATGGTGATCCTGCGGACTCAGAGAGGCTCAGCGCGGTGATGGCGATGCGCGATTTCGGATGGGTCCAGCTCTTCCCGTCGAGCCTCCAGGACGCCGTCGACGTTCACGTGCAGGCATTTCGAATCGCCGAGCGGCTGTCGCTCCCGGTCATGGTGTGCCTGGACAGGTTCAGCCCCGTTGGGGCAGTGTCGGTTCCGACGGAGGATGAGGTGCAGCTCTTCTTGGAGCGGCCGAATCCGAGCGGAGATCGCGATCGGATTGCGGCTGCCCGCGTGATCGCGGCGGTGTCCGCTCATTTCCGCGAGCACTTCGGCCGGGCATCAGGTGGCCTGCTCATCTCCCGTCACATGTGGGGCGCAAGGGCCGTCGTGCTCGGCCTGGGACCGATGTTCTCTGCCCTCAGCGAAGCCGTGGATGAGCTGCGGCCACGCGGGATGGATGTCGGTGCTCTGGCGCTCGAGTGCTTCCGGCCATTCCCTGGTAACGAGCTGGCGCATCGGCTCGCTCACAGCGAGCATGTGATCGTCGCCGAGCCCGCTGCGGTCGGGAGCGGCGAGATCATCTCATCCGAGCTGCGCTGCGCGCTCGATCCGCGATCGGCGAAGATCCACACGGTCCTCACCGATACGAGCGGACGCTCGATCGGCCAGAGTGCACTGTGTGCCGCTGCGCAGGACGCGCTCAACGGCCGTCTGGGCAACCGGGCGTTCCGGGATGAGCGGGCGTCGGCTCTCCGCCGGGGTCGGTAAAAACCCGCAACTCGCGAGGTGGCCGACCCCGATGCTGGGGGGGTGCGGTCAACGTACGCTCACGTTTGCAAGCCGAGATTCTGGAGGTTCGATGTTCAACCACGTTCTTGTCGGTGTCGACGGTCGGTCCGGTGGCCGCGATGCGGTGGCACTCGCGAAGCGGCTGGCGGCGCCGGGGGCGACGATCACCCTGGCCCACATTTACGGTACGAATTTCATGATCGGTCGCGGGTCCGCGCTGGAGATGCCGATCGAGCGTGCGAACTTTCACGATCTGCTGGAGCACGAGCGCGAGCGCGGAATGCTCGACGCGGAGCTGACCGTGTACGGTGCGCACACCGCTGGCCGCGGGCTCCATCAGCTCGCCGAGGAGCGCCAGGCCGATCTCCTGGTGGTCGGATCCACCCGGCACGCGATGCTGGGCCGCGTCCTCATGGGTGACGACTGCCGCGCCGCGCTCAACGGAGCACCGTGTGCGATCGCCATCGCCCCGCGCGGATACCTCCAGGTTGCCCACGCGCTGAAACGACTGGGCGTCGGTTACGACGGGTCCCCCGAGAGCGCGAACGCGCTGAACGTTGCTCGGCAGCTGGCCGCCCAGCACGAAGCCAGAGTCACGGCGATGTGGGTCGTCTCGCTTCACGACGTCGAGGAGGAGAAGCCGATCCCGGCAGACTGGCCGCAGGAACGCGAGCGGTTGGTGGAGGAGTGCTCTGAACGCCTGCACCATCTGGGCGATGTCGAGGGTGTTGCCGTCTACGGTGGACCGCGCGAGGAGCTGGCGCGCCTGGGCAAGGAGCTCGACCTGCTGATCGTGGGTTCGCGCGGTTACGGTCCGCGCGGCCACGTGTTCCACGGCAGCGTCTCCAACTATCTCGTCAGCCACGTGGACTGTCCGCTGCTCGTGCTGCCCCGGAGTCTGCTCGAGCAGGGCGCGGATGAACAGCGCGAGGACCGGAGCCGGACGGCCGTTGCGCCAGGGGTCTGACCGCCTTTGATCGAGACGGAACAGACGGCACGACCCCATGTTTAGGAACGTTGTCGTCGGCGTGGACGGGTCCGAGGGTGGGAGAGACGCGATCGCGCTGGCCGGGCGCCTGGCCCAGGCCGAGATCACGCTCGCATACGTGTTCCGGGACGACGTGCACACACGGCGAGGACCTCGTCGGTCAAAGAACTCCAAGCAGGGTGAGCGGGCCTCCGAGCTGCTCACGCGCGTCCGCGACGAGGCCGGCGTGAAAGCCCAGCTGCGCTGGCATGGCGCCGCCTCGGTCGGGCGTGGCTTGCACGAGCTGGCCGAGTCGGCGGCCGCTGATCTGCTCGTGGTGGGGTCCTCCCGCCGCGGGTTGCTCGGCCGTGTTGTGAGCGGAGACGACACGCGGGGGGCGTTGAACGGCGCGCCGTGCGCCATCGCCATCGCTCCGGCCGGTTACTGGCAGCACCAGGCCGCTGTGCGCGAGATCGGCGTGGCTTATGACGGATCGCCCGAGAGCAGGCACGCCCTAACCGTGGCCAAATCGCTGGCCCGCGAGCACGGGAGCAACGTCTCGGCATTCCAGGCAGTCTGGCTTCCCCGCTACATGTTCACGGGAGCGACGCCCGAGGAGGACGCAGTCCTCGAGAACCTGCTGGCCGAAGCCCGAGCCGAGATCGCTGCCCAAGGCGACGTCGAGCCACGCGTGGCCTACGGTCGACCCGCCGAAGAGCTGGCCCTGTACGGCGACTCGGTCGATCTACTCTTGGTCGGCTCCCGCAGCTACGGCCCTGGCGGGCGCCTGGTGCACGGGAGCACTTCTGCCCAGCTGGCCCGCAGCTGCCGCTGCCCACTGCTCGTGCTGACCCGGGCGGCGCGAGAGGGGGAGACGGCGGGCCCCAGCGGACGCAAGGGAGCGGTTACCGAGGATCCGCAGATCTAGTGGGATCCAACTAGGCGTCGAGCAGGTCGTGCTCCAGCGCATAGCGGACGAGGTCGGCCCGGCTACCGAGCCGCAGCTTCTGCTGGATGTGCGACCGGTGCGTCTCCACCGTACGCACGGACAGATACAGCTCCTTGGCGATCTCGGCGTTCGTGTGGCCCAGCGCGATCATGCGCAGCACGTCGACCTCGCGATCCGAGAGGCCGTCGGGAGGCCCGGGCGGAGGCTCGGCGGCAACACGTGCGCCCAACCGTGGATTCAGATACGTGTCACCGACCGCCGCTCGCCGGATCGCCTCGACCAACTCCGACTCGGCCGACTCCTTGAGGACGAAACCCAGGGCGCCCGCGGTCAGGGCCTGTCGCGCGTAAGCGGGCTCATTCTGCATGGTGAGAACGACGATCTGCGTGTCGGGGCATTGCGTCCGAATCTCAGGGATCGCGTTCAGGCTCAATCCCTCGGGCAGGTTGAGATCGAGCACGAGCACGTCGGGGTGGTGGCCCAAGGTGTAACGGCGGGCGCCGTTGAGATCGGAGGCCTCGGCGACGACCTCGAAGCCCTCCTCCGCGTCGAGGAGTTGCCGCAGCCCTCGCCGCACGACGGCGTGGTCGTCGGCGATCACGACCCGGATGAGCCCGCTCTCCTTGGGCTCGTCGCCGGGCGGGGTTTGATCTTCGGACGGGGCCATCAACGCACGGTAGCCTGATCGCGGGATTCGAGATATGGCGCCAGGTACCTAGCGGCGATCTTGTTGGCCGGCGACCATGTCGGCGTGTCGCTGACGCGAGCGCTGGCTCCGTGGCCACCGGTCAGATGAGCGCTGAGATACAGCGGCCGATCGCCGCCGAGCAGCATCGCGTGGACCTCGGGATCGAATGGGGTCGGTTCGACCGGAGCCCCGGCGGTGGCGGCGATTGACTGTGCCACGGTATCCGCCTGCTGGGCCGCCACTCCGCCGAACTTGACCGGAAAGTCGGTTGCGTCCCCGGCGGCGTACACGTGGTCGAGCCCGAGTACGCGGCAGTGAGCATCCACCTGGATGAACCCTCGGTCGGCGGTGGTCGGCACTCCGGGGGCCGGGGGCCCGTAGAGATCCGGCAGCGCAACGGCGCGGTCGACGGTGAGCGACCGGGGGCCGGGATGGATTTCCACCTGGCCTGGCTGCGGCATCTCGGCGTGTGCCGAGGTGATCGTCTGCACCCGGTTGTTCGCGAGTAGCTGTTCGACGGCGCTGCTCACCTCACCCCCGAAAACGGCCAGAGGCGCGTCTTCCGGCGTAACCACGGTGATCACCGCCTCCTCGTTCATGTCCCACGCCCGCCGGGCCGTCATGAGCGCGAGCTCGTAGATCGGCAGTGGCCATGCCATCACGGTCGGCACGAGGAACGCCAGCTTGCGCGAGTACCCGCCCTCGACATCCTGGATGAGGCCGTGCAGTTGGTCGTCAAGTCGACGGTCATCGAGCGTCACGGCATGCGCGTAGTGCGGGCGTGGCGTCGCCCCCATGGCCAGGAGCAGGACGTCATAGGCGAGAGCGTCGCCGTCCTCGGTATGCAGGAGCCGCTTGTCGGGCTCCAGCCATTTGAACGCCCCCTTCTTGAGCTCGACGCCGATGTCAAGGGCGATGTCGTTCAACGGATAGCGACGCGCGGCGGCGCTGCCGAACGGTTCGCGCACCCTCATCGGGCGGTACACGAATTCCGGATCGGGGGCCAGAATCGTGACCGCGATCCGGTCGCCGGCCAGCTCGCGCAGCGCTAGGGCCGCCTCGAGGCCGGCAACGCCGCCGCCGGCGATCAGGACTTTCAGAGCTGAGTGATCGTTCGGTGGCATCCAGTCAGCCTACGTTGAATGCTGCGGCTTTCCAACCCCGTCTGGGCCGCAGGCTTGATTCGGAAAAGTACGGATGCGTCATCGCTCATCCGTCAGCTCGAGGCGACGCCCGCTGACCGTCCAGGCCCGGATCTCGATCCAATGCGGTTTGTCGCCGGGGACCCAGGGCCGGAGCCCAAGGCCATCGAGCCTGCGTGTCTGGAGAGGATCGGTTACCTCGCGGGTCATTCCGCGAATGATCACGCTCCATCCCGTTCGCGTCGCCTCGTCGATGCCGTCGATCTCGAACACCGCGTCCGCACTGCGGACGAGAGCGTGGAACTTCGAACCCGGTGCGGTACGGAAGACCACGGTTTGCGACGCCTCATCGAATATGTAGTTGACCGGACGGATCAGCGGCGGGGCGTTTCCCAGACTGACGCCCACGCGCCCAAATCCGTTGACGCTCAGCAGCCGGAGGCACTCCGCGCGCGGCAGCTCAACCAACATGGCCATGACGACACGGTACGCCCTCGGCGTTCAGGCTGTCTTTGGCGCCGCCGAGTCCTCCGCCGTGAGGACGACGGCCTTGACGATGCCGTCATAGCCCGTGCACCGGCACAGGTTGCCGGCCAGCGAGATCCGCACATCCTCCTCGCTCGGCGTTCCGTTGCGCGCCAGCAACGCGGTCGCCGAGACCAGCATCCCCGGCGTGCAAAAGCCACACTGGACACCGCCCTGCTCGAGGAACGCCTGCTGAAGCTCGCTCAGCTGACCCGGCGGTGCGAGTCCCTCGACCGTGGTGATCTCACGACCCTCAGCCTGCAGCGCGAGGTAGGAGCAGGAGTTCACGGGCTGCCCGTCGAGCAGCATCATGCAGGCGCCGCACTCCGAGTCATCGCAGCCCTCCTTGGCGCCTGTGAGTCCGACCTGTTCGCGCACGGTCTGAAGCAGGCTGGCGTGTGGGTCGATCTCGACCGGGCAGTCGATGCCGTTTACACGAAGCGTCGCGGCGACCTTCAATTGAGTCCTCCATGTAGTGCGGGGCTGGCCGGAATGGGAATGTCTCGACCGTTTGCTCGGGCGGCGGCGACCTCGATCGCGCGCCGGCCGATCACGGCCGCCATCGCGCTCCGGTAGTCGGCGGACGCGCGTTGGTCGGAGATGGGCACGGATGCGGCGGCGACGGCCTGCGCCGCTGCCTGCGCGGCCTCGGGTCCGGCGTCGCTGCCCCTCAGCGCGTCTTCGGCCTCGGCGACCCGCCGGATTGTGGGGGCGAGGGCGGTGATGGCCACCCGCGCGTCCTGGACCTTGCCGCCATCGAATGTGAGCACGGCGGTGGCGCCGACGACGGCGATCTCCATCTGGCGCCGGTACTCGAGGCGCAGGTAGCAGCTTCCGGTGTTGGCGACCGGCAGCGGCAGTTCGACGGACTCCAGCAGCTCGCCCGGCGCGGCGGTCGTCTGCCCCGGCCCGGCCAGCAGTTCGGCGATGCCGAGCGAGCGCCCGCCGGCGGCCGATCGCAGCGTCACGGTGGCACCGAAGCACAGCAGCGGGCCACCGGTCTCCATCGCCGGCGAGGCGTTCATCAGGTTGCCGCCGAGCGTTCCCTGGGCTCGGGTAGCGTGCGATCCAACGATGCTGGAGGCGTCCGCGATCGCGGTCAGTCGGCTGCGCACGGTCGGATCCGCCGCGAGCTCGGCGTGTGTCGCGAGTGCCCCCACATGCAAGGCCCCATCCGCCTGGCGCGTGTACCGGAGCTCCTCGAGCCGGTGGATGGCCACAAGTCGTTCGGGCAGCGGCGCCTTCCCCTGGCGTGCCCCGACGACGAGGTCAGTACCGCCGGCGACGGCCCGCCCGCCGTCGGCCAGTTCGCGCAGGGCATCGTCGAGCGACGAGGCGACGAGCAGCGACCCACTCATCGGGTCGCCTCCCAGACGCGTTCGGGCGTCATCGGCAACTGGCGCACGCGGCGACCCGTCGCGTTGGCGATGGCGTTGGCGATCGCGCCGGGCGTCGGTACACAGGGAGGCTCCCCCATCCCCTTGGAGCCCTCGGGTCCTCCGTCGAGCGCCGGGTTGTCGACGAACGCGATATCGATTGGCGGCGCGTCGGCACAAGTCACGAGCTTATAGTCGAGCAAGTGCGGGTTGAGCTGGCGGCCAGCATCGTCGAGCTGCATGCCCTCCGACAGCGCCTGGCCGATGCCCATCACCACACCACCGAGCACCTGTCCGCGGGCGCCGATGGGGTTGATGATCGTCCCCGAGTCGTGGACCGCGGCGACTCGCAGCACACGAACGACGCCCGTCTCCGGGTCGACCTTGACGCGGACGGCGTGGGTGATCAGCTGCGGCTCCAGGAAGGACTCCATGCCCAGCCGGCCGAGGCACCCGCTGTCGGGCCTGGTGTCCGGCTGGTCGGGCACCTTGCCGGAACCCTTGCCCAGGATCGCGGCGCCGCTACCGGCCAGCTCGGCGATCGACACCGCCTTCTGCGGTGAGCCCTTGACCCGCACCATCCCGTCGGCGAGCTCGAGGTCGACAGGGTCGATCTCGAGTTGCTCCGCTGCCAACTCGCGCAGCCTGTCGCGGACCTCGCCCGCGGCCTCCTTGACGGCCCGGCCGTTGTTGAACGTGGTCTGAGAGCCGGATGAGCCCATGTCCCACGGGCCGGCCTCGGTGTCCTGGTAGAGGACCGAGAAATCTTCGGGACGCATGCCCAGAACCCGGGCCGCGAGCAGTGGGAGGCCCATCACCGCTCCGCTTCCGTTCTCCTGGGCCCCGGTGACGATCGTCCCCGTGCCGTCGGCGTTGAGCTTCAGGTAGGCGCCCGACGGCACGCCGAACGAGGGCCACCAACCGCAGGACACCCCAATGCCCTCGTTCTCGGGCAGCTCCTGCCCGTAGCCGATCAGCTCGGCCGCCTGCTCGAGCGACTCCTTCATCCCCAGCGGCCCAAACACCTGACGCGTCGGGCTCTCGTCTCCCTCACCGATCAGCGTGCGGCGACGGAGCTCGACCGGGTCGAGGCCGAGCGCTTCCGCGAGCTCATCCATGTGCTGTTCCACCGCCCAGCAGGTCTGCGGCGCGGTGGGGGCACGGATCGAACCTGAGGGCTGGTTGTTCGTGTAGACGAGCTTCGCGTCGACGTCCACGTTCTCGAGCACGTACGGGCCGCAGGCGTGCATGGCGGCGATCTGGGCGAAGAAGCCGCCTTCGCCACAGTACGCACCGCCGTCGAGGATCAGCCGCCCGCGGCGGGCGAGGAGGGTGCCGTCCAGGCGGGCTCCCGTCTCGAGCTCCACCAGGATGCTCTCACGGCGGTGATCCGGGGCGATGAACTCCTCCTTGCGTGAGAACACAAGCTTCACCGGCCGGCCCGCTGTTCGCGCCAGGGCGGCCACGTGTGCCTCGTAGTGAAAGTCGCACTTCGAGCCAAAGCCGCCGCCCAGCAGCGGGACGATGATGCGGACGTTCGATTCGGGAATGCCGAGTGTCTGCGCGACCCCGCCCTTGGCGGCGAACGGCGTCTGCGTCGAGGACCAGACGGTGACGCTGTCCCCGTGCCATTGCGCCACGACTGCTCGAGGCTCGATCGGCACGCCATGGGATCCGTCGGCCAGATAGCGGCTCTTGACGACGACGTCGGCGGCCTCCATGGCCGCGTCCGCATCCCCCTTGACGATCGTCGAGTGCCCCAGGACGTTGCCCTCGAGGCCGAGGTTCTCGTCGGCCTCGTACGAGCTCCAGTCGGTGTGAATGAGCGGCGCGTCCGCTTCGAGCGCCTTCTCCGGATCGATGAGCGCGGGCAGCGGCTCGTACTCGACGTCGATGAGCGCGGCCGCTTGCTCAGCCAGCTCAGGCGTGAGCGCGGCCACCCCGGCGACGATGTCGGCCTCGTAGCGGACCTCCTCCTTGGCGAACAGGCGCCGGTCCTTGACCAGCTGCCCGTAGAGCACGTCGGGGACATCCTCGTGAGTCACGACCGCGAACACCCCGGGGAGCGCCTTGGCGCGGGTTGTGTCGATCCGGACGATCCGCGCCCGCGAGTGGTCGGAGTAGCGGAACCGGGCGTGCAGCTGTCCGGCGAGGGTCAGGTCCGCCGTGTACCGACCCGCGCCCGTCACCTTTTCCTTTCCATCCGGCCGGATGAAAGTCCGCTCCTCAGCCACCGTCGCCATGCTCTCTCCTCTGTGGTTCGCGCCGCGGGCTGCGCGGCAATCGGGACAGTACACACCCGCCGTGCCGGGACGTAGAGTCGGTCAATGGACGCCGGGCTCGTTGCAGCGATCGCCCTTGCCGTCGTGTTCGTGGTGACCAACGGGTTTCACGACGCGGCCAATTCGATTGCCGCTCTGGTCGCAACCCGCGCAGCCACACCCGTGCAGGCGATCGTGCTCGCGTCCGTGTTCAATCTGCTGGGCCCGCTGTTGCTTGGCGCTGCGGTGGCGAACACTGTCGGGGGCATCGTCAGCGTGGCGCCCTCGGCCGCCAACGAGACGATCGGTGCCGGGCTGGCCGCCGCGGTGGTCTGGAATCTGGCCACGTGGAGACAGGGGCTCCCGTCGAGCTCGGCGCAGGCGCTGGTCGGCGGCCTCGTCGGTGCAGCGTTGGCGGAGGGCGGCGTCGATGCCGTCAATTGGGGCGGGTTCGAGGGTGGGCATCCGGTGGGAGTCGTCGGCACGCTGGTCTCGCTGATCGTCTCGCCACCGCTCGGGGCGCTCGGCGCGCTGTTGGCAATCCGCATCCTTCGGCGGCTGGTCCGGCGGGCGACACGGCGGTGGGGCACGCCGGTTCGCGCAGGGCAGTGGGTGACCGCCGCGACGCTGGCCTTCAGCCATGGCGCCAACGACGCTCAGAAGGCGATTGGGGTCATCGCGGCGCTGCTCCTGGCCAGCGGGCGGATCAACTCGCTCTCGGCTCCGACGTGGGTCGTCATCATGTCCTCGGCTGCCTTGACGCTGGGAACGGCGCTGGGCGGATGGCGGATCATTCGGACGGTGGGCCGCGGGATCTACCGCTTTGAGCCGATCGAGGGCTTGGCATCCACCGGTGCGTCGGCCGGCGTGATCTTCGCCGCCTCGTTGCTCGGGGCGCCGACATCCACCTCACAGGTCGTGGCATCCTCGGTGGTCGGTGTCGGAGGCGGCCGCTGGCGATGGCGTCACGTTCACTGGCGCGTCGTCCGTCGCATGTCCATCGCCTGGCTGATCACGCTGCCGAGCACAGCGCTCCTGGCGGCCGCGGTGCTCGAGCTCTGGCGGTGACTGACATGAGCATCGACCGGCCGCGAGACCATCTGGCCTAAGCGATCGCGGTCAGGACCCAGCCGCCCCAGGCGCCCGCGAGGATGAGTGCCAACCCCGGCCAGACGTCGGCGGCGTAGCGGCGATTGCCGATCACGGCGGCGACGGTCGCCTTGCTGAACGTGTTGGAGGTGAGCGCGGCCAGGATGGCCACCGCGGCGCCGGTTGTGCTGGCATGTCCCGAGCTCGAGAGTGCCGCCGCCGAGATCGCGGCCGACTGTGAATCGGCAAGGCCGGCCGTTGCCGTACCGAGGATGAGGCCGGCGCGACCGAGGGCCGCGGTGAGGATGCTGGAGGCGAGCATGACCAGCGTGACGGTGATGGCCAGCAGCAGCGCCAGGCGCAGGTTGAAGGCACGGCCCTGCTTGACTTCCTCGTCCGCCGGTATCCGTGTGGCGCGGACGGCGAAGACGGCCGCGTACCCGGTGGCCGCGAGGCCGGCAAGGGCCAGGGGGAGGGCCAGTTTCTTGAGCGCCGCCACGTCGGCCGCCCCGACGACGATCGCCAGCAGGATGATCGTCGCCACCGAGGAGATCACGGCGGCCGCCGTCGCCCCTCGGCGCAGCTGCGGCTCGCGGGTGGCACGTGCTCCCATGATGCCGATCGTGGCCGTGCTCGAGACGAACCCGCCGAGCAGTCCGACGATGAGCAGGCCGTACCGCGGCCCGATCGTGCGCAGAGCCACGTAACCCGCGGCCTGGATCGCCATCACGATCACCACCAGCCGCCAGATGACCGCCGGATTGAGTGATCCGTGGGGGCCGAAGCTTCGGTCGGGGAGCAGCGGCAGCACCACCAGCGCGCATGCCGCAAACAGCAGGCCGTCGTGCAGCTCACGCTCGGACAGCGAGTCCCGGACGACGCGGTGGATCTGCTCCCTGCCGGCCAGCACCATCGCGGTGACCACGCCCAACCCGGCAGCGGTGGCCGTCTCGCGTTGCGCGAGCGCGCCAAGCAGGAAGGTGATGACGAGTGAGACCTCGGTGGTCAGCCCCGGATCGGTCTCGTGGCTGCGGGCGTAGCCAGCCACTGCCGCCAGCCCGATGAAGCCCAGCGCGACGGCGGCGGTCACGGCGCCACCCACCCGCCAGCTGACGCCACCGAGCAGCCCGACCAGGGCGAACGTGCGCACACCAGCCGCGGCTCGATTGGGTCCCTCGCCCTTACGACGCTCTCGTTCGATGCCGAGCAGGGTCCCGATACCGAGAGAAACAGCTAGGGCTAGAGCCGGTTCCGTCACATCGTCCACTTCCAGTCGACCGCATCGGCATAGGCGAAGCCTGACTCAGGGGCGTGGGTCTGGAACCCGTGGTCGGTGCGGCTTTGTCTCCGTACTTTCCCGCACGTCGACCCGACGGCGCGTGAGGCCGCTGAGCACGGTGACCGGACCCGCTCCGGGGCGCTTTCCTTTCCCCAGGTCGACACCGGCCGCCCGATCGGCGAATATGCCGAAGCGGATCACGAGGACTCCTCTGAATTTCATACGAGCGACAGGTGATTTCGCGGCCGAGGGCTGCCGAGCGTCGGCATGTCAGCCCTGAGCCAGTTGCTTGACCGGCTGCGCCGGATGCGGCCCCCGCCGGGTCCGGCCGCCAGCGTGGTTGCCGTTCCTTCGGCCGGCGATGAGCTGGCGGTCGAGGTGGCGTTCCTGTTCGAGCCGCTGGATGAGATCGAGGAGCGCAGCCGGGCGATTATCCTGGCCGCCCGCGCCGAGGCCAAGACGATCGAGGCCGCCGCGATGAAGCAGCGACAGCGGATGCTGGAGCAGGCTCGCGCGAACGCCGAGCTGGTCGCCGTCGAGCTACTGGCCGGGCGGCGGGCCAGCTGCGACCGGGACGTGCGCGCGATCATTGCCGATGCCGAGCACGAGGCCGCGCAGGTGTCGGCACGCGGCCGCACTCAGACGCCAGCGCTGGTCGAGCAGGTCGTCGCGCGTCTGCTGGAGAGCGCCCCGTGAAGCCTGGGTGGACCGCAGGAGTCACGCGGGGGCGTCTGTTGTTGGACCGGATGCTCGGGCCCGAGCAGGCGCGCGCAATCGCTACGCGGCCGTCGCTCGACACGGCCGTTTCCGCGATCGCGGCCAGCGCGTACGGTGAGCGCGTGCGGCCGCAGGCGGACCTCGTCTCTGCCCGGCGCGGTGTCGCCGACACCCTGCTGTGGCATCTGCGGGTCCTGGCGGGATGGCTGCCGCCGACGGGCGCAGGACTCATCCGGGCATTGGCGGCCTGGTTTGAGCTTCAGAACATCGACGCACGCGTGGCGGCCCTCGTCGGCGATGGCCGACAGCCGCCACCTTTCGCGCTCGGCGCGCTCGCGACTGCGTGGCCGACGATCGACCGGGCACGGACCATCGACGATCTGATCGCGGCTGTGGCTCGGTCGGCGTGGGGCGACCCCGGGGGACACTCGCCCGCGGAGCTGGTCCTCGGGTTGCGCGTCCAATGGGCCCGGCGCGTGCTCGAAGCTGCCCCGAGGGCGGGCGACTGGGTCGCCGGAGCGGGTGCCCTGCTGGTCGCACGAGAGCTGTTCGTCGAGGACAGCCGCGCGCGGGCGGTGCAGCTGCGTCGGCTTCCTGGTATCGGTGAGCGACCGCTTGCCGCGGCGTCGCTCGACGAGCTGCGCGGCAGGCTCGGACCCGACGCAGCCTGGGCGCTGGCCGAAACGACGGACCCCGGCGAGCTGTGGCGAGCCGAGCTGGGCTGGTGGTCGCGGGTCGAGAGCGAAGCGATCGCGCTGCTGCGCCGGTGGGACGACGTGCCGAGCGTGCTCGGAGCGGTCGCGTGTCTGGGGGCCGACGCGCAGCGCGTGGCACGCGCGCTAGAGACGGCCGCGCGCGGGGGCGATCCCGCACTGGTGGAGCTGGTTGATGCAGCTCACTGAGCGGGCGCTCCCGGTGCGGATGAGACGGGTTGCCGTGGTTGCTCTACGCGATCGGGTCCGCGAGGTGCTGGTGGCGCTGGCACAGAGCGGCGTCGTCGATCTGTCGGGTCCGTTGGGAAGCGGCGAAGGCCCGGCGCTTGCGGCGCTGCGGCGACTGGAGACTCACGGCTCCGGTGGTGTGGATGCTGCGCCCATCCTCGCCGCTGAGGCGCCGGACGTCGAGCAGCTCGAGCGCGATGGCGCACGCAATCTCCTCTCCGGGGAGGTCGAGATCGAGCGCCGGAGCGACGCGGCCATCCAACACGGCGACTTCTCCGTGTTCGTCGGCTGGGCGCCGGCAACGACGATTGGGTCGCTGGCCGCGCGGTTGACGCCGCTGGGGGCTTCAGTGGTCGAGCTGCGCGTACCGCCGGGTATGCAGCCACCGACCCTGCTTGCGCCGGCGCCCGCGGCTGATCCGTTCCGGCCGCTGGTGAACACCTATGGTGCCGTCCCGTACGAGGATGTGGACCCGACACCGTTCGTGGCGGTCACCTACTGCCTGATGTTCGGGATGATGTTCGGGGATATGGGCGACGGGCTGCTGATCCTGCTGGGCGCACTGCTGTTACGGCGGGCGCGCCACGGGCGGTTTCAGGGTGTGCGAAAGGCATGGCCCATGATCGCGGCCTGCGGAGCCTCGGCGATCCTCTTCGGAGCCCTCTATGGCGAGCTGTTCGGTCCGACGAAGCTGGTGCCCGCACTGTGGACGGCTCCGCTCGATTCTCCCACTCGTCTGCTGGCCGTGGCCGTGCTGGTCGGGGCGTGCCTGCTGACCGCCAGCTACCTCGTGGGCATCGTCAACCGCCTGCGTGAGGGTGGGGTGGCGCTCGCACTCACCACGGAGTCCGGACTGCCCGGGCTCATCCTGCTCATTGGGGGCGGGCTCTTCGCGCTGGGCCTGAGCGTCCGTGCAAGTGCCCTGCAGGTAATCGGCCTGATTCTCGCCGCCGTCGGGCTGGCCGCCCTGAGCACCGGGCTACGCTCCGAGCCCGGCGCCGGCGGGACGGCGGTCGGCATGGTCGCCGTGGGCCTGCTCGACACACTGCTGCGGATGTTCTCGAACGTGTTCTCGTTTGCGCGGCTGGCCGCGTTTGGCCTGATGCACGCTGCCATCGGCCTGGTCGTGCTGCACGCCGCGGGTGGGCTCACGGGCAGCGTGATCGGCGACCTGGCCGCCGGCGCGCTGTTCGTCCTCGGTTCTGGAATTGCATTCGCGCTCGAGGGTATCGTCGTGGCCGTCCAGGCCTTACGCCTCGAGTACTACGAACTGTTCTCGCGCGTGTTCGCGCGCGACGGGCGTCCCTTCAGGCCATGGAGCCTGCCGCTGTTATTCGGAGAGGAGGCGAAGTGACCGAGACGATATTGCTTGCCGTGCCGGCGGCTGTCGCCGGAGGCCTGCTGGCACAGACCGTGCTGCGTCGCTGGCCGCGCA
This sequence comes from uncultured Solirubrobacterales bacterium, assembly GCA_963796885.1. GTDB lineage: Bacteria > Actinomycetota > Thermoleophilia > Solirubrobacterales > Solirubrobacteraceae > Palsa-465. The sequence goes on along the minus strand of CAWCNP010000002.1, from coordinate 34,823 downwards.
TCGGGGTCCGCTGGCTCGTCAGGATCAACCTCAGCGTGGCGAGCGCCGCACTGGTGGCCCTGCTCTTGATGCTCGCCGGGGTGGTCGATCCCGCCCAGGCTGCGACGGCCACGGCGAAGCCCGGCGCCGGAGACGCGTTCATTGGAGCCGGCATCGCCGTAGCCGGCTCCACCCTTGGTGCCGGGGTGGCGGTCTCCTACACCGGCTCGGCGGCACTCGCGGCGATCGCCGAGAAGCCGGAGATGTTCGGCCGTGCGCTGGTCATCGTCGGCCTGGCCGAGGGGATCGCGATCTACGGGCTGATCATCGCGGTCATCCTGATCGGCAAGGTATGAGCCCGATCGTCGCGATCGGAGAGCGTGCACGTGTCCAGGGCTTCGCCCTCGCGGGTGTGACAGTCGTTGTGGCCGAAAACGCCGACGCCGTGCAGACGGCGTGGCGCGGGCTCGGGGGGGAGGTCGAACTCGTGATCCTCACCAGGTTGGCGCGGCGCGCACTTGCTGACGAGGACCATCAGCGGGGGCGCCGGCCGCTGGCGGTCGTGTTGCCGGAATGACGCTCGAGGCCGTGCAGGAAGCGGCGCAGGCGCATGCCTCCACACAGGCGGAGGCGATCGTTGCCGCCGGTCGCGAGCGCGCCGAGCAGATCCTGGCCGCGGCGCGCGCCGAGGCGGGCGAGGTCGCGGCGGCCCGTCACGCTCAAGCCGAGCGGCTGGCGGATCTGGAGGCCGGCGAGCAGATTGCCGACGCGCGTGCGCGGGCACGCGCGATCGTGCTGGCGGCCCGACGAACGGCGCTCGCCGAAGCGACGGCAGCCGCTCGCGCCGCTGCCACAAAAGTTATCGGAGACCCGCGCTACGAGTCGCTGATCGAGCGCCAGGCTGCCGACGCTCGCGAGCGTCTCCGGGACGCGGGCCCGGTGCACATCATTCCGGTTGCCGGCGGCGGCTTCGTCGCCCGGGCCGGCACCCGGCAGATCGATTGCTCCCTCGACGCGCAGGTCGGCCGTTGCCTGGAGGCGATGGCGCGCGAACTGGAGCGCCTGTTGACATGAGCGGCGCGGTCATAACCCGCGTCAACGGGCCGGTCGTTGAGGTCCGGGCAGGTGAGGGGCTGGCGATGCTCGACCTCGTTCATGTCGGGCCGCGGCGACTGCCCGGGGAGGTGATCGCGCTGGACGGCGACCGCGCCACCGTCCAGGTTTATGAGTACACGGGCGGCCTCAGACCCGGCGAGGCAGTCGCGTCGAGCGGCGGGCCGCTGTCGGTCGAGCTGGGGCCGGGCCTGCTGGGCGGCGTGTTCGACGGCGTGTTGCGCCGGTTGGACGGCACCGGTGCACGGATCGAGCCTGGGAGCACGCGCGAAAGACCCGCCAGTGACCGGGCGTGGCACTTCACTCCCACCGCCGTGGTCGGCGGAAAGGTGGGGGCCGGCGCGGTCCTGGGCATCGTTCGCGAATCGGCCGCGATCGAGCACCGGGTCCTGGTTCGGCCCACAGGCGGCGGTGTGCTCGACTGGATCGCGCCGGACGGGGAGTACCGGATCGGGGAGTCCATCGCCTCCGTTGGCGCCAAGGAGCTGGGGCTCTCCCAGACCTGGGCGGTGCGCCGCTCGCGACCGGCGAAGACCCGGCTATCGGCGGCCGTGCCGCTCATCACCGGCCAGCGTGTGCTCGATCTACTGTTTCCGATCGCCCGCGGAAGCACGGCGGCGGTTCCCGGCGGATTCGGTACCGGCAAGACCGTGCTCCTGCAGCAGATCGCCAAGTGGTGCGACGCTGATGTGATCGTGTACGTCGGCTGCGGCGAGCGTGGCAACGAGCTGGCCGACGTGCTGCAGGAGTTCCAGGGACTCGACGATCCCCGCACAGGCGAGTCGCTGCTCGACCGTACCGTGCTGATCGCCAACACCTCGAACATGCCGGTGATGGCGCGCGAGGCGAGCATCTACACGGGCGTGACCGTGGCCGAGTACTACCGCGACATGGGCTACGACTCGGTTGTGATTGCCGACTCGACGTCTCGCTGGGCGGAGGCGCTGCGCGAACTCGGCTCTCGGACCGACGAGCTGCCAGCCGAGGAGGGCTATCCAGCCGGGCTGTCCTCGGCGCTGGCCGCCTTCTATGAACGCGCCGGCCGCGTCCAGACGCTGGATGGCAAGGTGGCATCGCTGAGCATCCTTGGCGCGGTCTCGCCTCCCGGAGGTGATCTGAGTGAGCCGGTCACCTCCCACACTCGCCGGTTCGTCCGCTCAGTGTGGTCGCTTGACCGGGACCTCGCGTACGCCCGTCACTATCCGGCGGTGAGCTGGCGCGACTCCTCCTCACGCGACGCCCAGCAGCTGGCCCTCTGGCAGGCCGAGCATGAGGACCGGGACTGGGGCGAGCGTCGCCGCCGCGCGCTTGCCCTTCTGACCGATGCGGACCGGATCGAGTCGATTGCGCAGTTGGTCGGAGCCGAGGCACTTACCGCCGAGGAGCGCGTCACGCTGCGCACCGCTCGCCTGCTACGCGAGGCGGTGCTGCAGCAGAGCGCGCTGCTTGCCAACGATCAGTACAGCTCACCCGCCAAGCAGAGAGCGTTGCTGGCCCTGGTCCTCCAGGTCCACGACGGGCTCATGGCGGCACTGGCACGGGGCCTCACCTCGACATCGCTCGACGCGATCGATCTGTCGGCGGTGCTGCGCGCCCGCCACGACACGCTGCCGGACGCGGCTGAGCAGGTTGAGCAAATTGGCCAGGAGCTGATGGTCGCGGTGGACGCCCTCGGGGCTGCACCGTGAACGACTCGCCACCGAGCGACCCGGCCCGGGCCGACGTCGACCGTAAAGGCACGGCCGAGAGACCTCAGCCCCCACGGGACGCGTTGAGGGCGCCGGTCGAATACCGTGCGATCGGCTCGATCCGCGGCCCTCTCATCGTCGTGCAGGACGTGAGTGGTGTTGGCTGGGACGAGACTGCGCGCGTGACGCTCGAGTCGGGCGAGGTGCGGCACGGCACGGTTCTTGACGTCGACGACGATCTCGCTGTGGTCGAGATTCTCGAGGGCACTGCGGGAATGCGGCTCGATTCGGCGCGCGTCGCCTTCGAGGGTTCGCCGATGGAAATCCCCGTGGGTGAGGGATGGCTCGGCCGTACCTGCAACGGCCGTGGCGCACCGATCGACGGCGGGCCTTGGGTGACCGGTGATGAGCGCCGCGCGGTCGTGGGTGCTCCCATCAATCCGGCGAGCCGCGCCGCACCCCGTCAGGCGATCTTCACCGGGGTGAGCACGATTGACGGCCTTGCCACGATCGTGCGTGGCCAGAAGCTGCCGATCTTCTCCGTCGGCGGGCTTCCGCATCTGGAGCTAGCCGCGCAGATAGCCGCCCAGGCCGACGCGGGAGGCGAACCGTTCGCGATCGTGTTCGCCGCACTGGGCCTGCCGCACGCAGACGTCGATGCCGTGCGCAGCGTGCTCGCGCGCCGTGCGCAGCTCGGCGACCTGGCGCTATTCGTGAACACCGCCGACGATCCCGTGGTCGAGCGGATCGTCACCCCGCGGGTGGCCCTGACCGTCGCCGAATACCTCGCGTTTGACCTCGGTCGCCACGTGCTGGCGGTGCTCGCCGACCTGACCAACTACTGCGAGGCTGTACGCCAGGTGTCCGCTGCGCGCGGTGAGGTTCCGAGCCGTCGCGGCTACCCGGGCTATCTGTACAGCGATATCGCCTCGCTGTTGGAGCGTGCCGGACAGATCAAGGGCGTGGGCGGCTCACTGACCCAGCTGCCCGTGCTGACGATGCCGGCCGGCGACATCACCCATCCGGTCCCGGACGTCACCGGATATATCACCGAGGGCCAGCTGGTGTTGAGCCAGGAGCTCTATGCCCGCGGTGTATCCCCGCCCTTTGACCTCATGGCTTCTCTCTCTCGGCTGATGCGCCACGGGGCCGGTCCCGGTCTGACACGCGATGACCACCTTCAGATATCCGCCCAGCTGTACGCGATTGCTGCCCGAGCGCGAGCGGCCGCCGACTTGGCGGAAGTCGTTGGCGAGGACGCGCTGTCGCCCAGCGACCGCGACTATCTCCGGGTGCGCGACGTGCTCGAGCGGGACTTCCTCCTCCAATCGCTCGATGAGGTCCGCTCGCTTGACGAGACGCTCGATCGGGCATGGGGCGTGGCATCGCGTCTGCCGCGCTCCGAGCTCACGATGATCGACCCGGCGACGCTTGCCGCCCATTACCGAGATGACGCTGCGGGTCCCGCCCGGTAGAGCCGGTCGCATCTGGCTCGTCGAGCGCCTGCAGATCGCCCGGCGCGGAGCAGAGCTTCTCGACCGCAAGCGCCGAGCGCTTGTGTCAGAGCAGGCGCGCGCTCGCGCGGATGCCGCCTCGGCCCGCCACGCATGGGAGGATGCGGCCTCGCGGGTTGCGCTCTGGAGCGACCGTGCCGCGATCCTCGACGGCGCCGGCCGGCTCGAGCTGCTCGCCAATCACGTCCGGCTGGCCGCTTCCCTCGAGCTCGGTTGGTCGAACCTGATGGGCGCGCGGATCCCGCGCCTCGTAGATATCACGGTACCCGAGCCGCCGCCACTTTCGGCTCTTGGCGCGAGCTCCGCGACTGTGATGCTTGCCCGAGCCTGCGGCGCGGCCACCGCTGCGGCGGCACGCTACGCGGTCGCCCAGCGAGTCGAGGCCGCGGTCTCAGCCGAACTCACCCTCGCCGCACGACGGCTGCGCGCCCTGGAGCAGCGATGGATACCCCAGCACGAGCGAGCGCTGGCCCAACTCGACCTCGCCCTGGACGAGAGCCAGCGCGAGCAGGCCGCACGCGTGCGCTGGGTCGCTCGTCGCGGACCGACGGCCGGACACGGGCTCTAAAGCCAACCAACTTAGACTTGACCGCGACATGCAGGAGCTCCCGCTTCCGGCGCACTTTGATCCCGATCATGTGGGCGAAGTCTGGCGAGTCGCCTACGAGGAGCGTGCGCGTGATGCCCAGGTGTGGGCGCGCAAGCACGCGTTGACGAGGGCGGCGGAGGACGCGTTTCGGCTTTGTCTGCTCGTCGTCGACCTTCAGAACACCTTCTGCATCCCTGACTTTGAGCTGTTCGTGAGAGGGCGATCGGGTCGTGGTGCGGTGGACGACTGCCGTCGTCTCGTCGAATTCCTGTACCGCAATCTGGGTGTGATCTCGCAGATCTCGCCGAGCCTGGATACGCACCACACGATGCAGGTGTTCCACGCGATCTGGCTCGTCGACGAACACGGCAACCATCCGGACCCTTACACGCTCGTCTCGGCCGCCGATGTTGACCGTGGGCGCTTTCGTATCAATCACTCCATTGCTGGTGCGCTTGGACTCGACATCGATTACCTGGAGCGCCACCTCGCGCACTACACCCGTCAGCTGGCCGACGGAGGCAAGTACGAGCTGACAGTCTGGCCGTACCACGCCATGCTCGGCGGGATCGGGCACGCCCTGGTGTCCTCGGTCGAAGAGGCGATCTTTTTCCACTCGATTGCCCGCTACAGCCAGCCAGACTTCCACGTCAAGGGCGACAACCCGCTCACGGAGCACTACTCGATGCTCGGCCCCGAGGTGACCGAGGGACCGGACGGCGATCCACTCGGGGCGAAGAACCGACAGCTGATCGACAAGTTGATGACGTTTGATGCGGTCATCGTTGCCGGCCAGGCGAAGAGCCATTGCCTTGCCTGGACAATCGATGACCTGCTGGAGGATGAAGAGGCCCGCGTACGGTTGGCCGAGCGAACCTACCTGCTCGAGGACTGTACGTCGCCGGTCGTTGTGCCCGGTGCGGTCGACTACACCGACCAGGCAGACGCGGCCTTTGAGCGGTACGCGGCCGCAGGCATGCATGTCGTCCGTTCAAGCGAGCCGATCGCCACCTGGCCGGGCATGACAGAGCGGGTGCTGGCGCACGCGCGACCCCAGAGGCGTGGTTGGCGTACGTAGTTTGCCGAAACGACCGTAGCCGTTCTGCGGATACCGTCGGCGCCGGCCTGGCCTAGGGTCCGGCGCAGCCGACAACGGAGTCGCGATTGTCCGCGGAGATCGTTGCCGACCTGGAGACGACCCTGTGACACACGCGTCGCGCACCACCACCAAGACGTTCTCGCCGGTGCTCCCTGCGAACATGGTCGATTACGACCAGGCGTACGCACAATTCTCGTGGGCGTCGGCCCGGGACCGACTCGCCGAGCTTCCCGGCGGCGGGCTGAACATCGCTTACGAGGCGGTCGATCGTCAGGCCGATGGCCCGCTGGCCGACCGCGTCGCCCTGCGCTTCTTGAGCAAGCGCCGCGCAACCTCGGAGCTCAGCTACGCGGCCCTGAAGGTTCAGACGGCCCGGTTTGCCAACGTGCTCGCCACGCTTGGTGCGAGCCGGCGTGAGCGTGTGTTCGTGCTGGCCGGGAGAATTCCGGAGCTGTACGTCGCGGCGCTCGGAACACTCAGGCACGGGAGCGTGTTCTGCCCACTTTTCTCTGCCTTCGGGCCCGAGCCAATCGAGCAGCGCCTCCGCCTCGGGGACGCGCGGGTGCTGGTGACCACGACCGTCCTCTACCGGCGCAAGGTGGCCGAACTGCGCCAGCGCCTGCCCGGCCTCGCCCACGTCCTGCTCGTCGGCGACTCAGAGGAGATCGCCGACATTCCCAACGTCCATGACTATCGGGCACTGATCGAAGCCGCTCCGGACTCCGGGGAGATCGTCCCGACGATGCCGGAGGATATGGCGCTGCTTCACTTCACCAGCGGCACCACGGGAAAGCCGAAGGGCGCAGTTCATGTGCACGAGGCGGTTGTCGCGCATCGCGAGACGGGCCGGACCGTCCTCGACCTACGGCCGGGAGACACCTTCTGGTGCACCGCCGATCCTGGATGGGTCACCGGCACGTCGTACGGGATCATTGCTCCTCTGACACTGGGCGCCACCACGATCGTCGACCAGGCCGAACTCGACGTCGATCGCTGGTACGGAATCCTGCAGGACGAGAAGGTGACGGTGTGGTACACGGCGCCGACGGCTTTGCGGATGCTGATGCGGGCGGGGGCGGAGGTGGCGCAGGAGTACGACCTGAGTTCGCTGCGGTTCATCGCCAGCGTCGGCGAACCGCTCAACCCCGAGGTCGTCCTGTGGACCCAGGAGGCCTTCGGGATGCCGGCGCACGACAACTGGTGGCAGACCGAGACGGGCGGGATCATGATCGCCAACTTCCGCTCGATGGAAGTCCGGCCCGGTTCGATGGGGCGGCCACTACCGGGCATACAGGCAGCGGTGGCAAGACGCGATGAGGATGACAACGCGGTGCTCGCGTCCGACGGGACGCTCGAGCTGGTCGAGGATCCGTCCCAGGAGGGCGAGCTCGTGCTGCGGCCGGGGTGGCCGTCGATGTTCCGCGGCTACCTGGGCGAGGAGTCCCGCTACCGCAGCTGCTTCGCCGGGGGCTGGTACCTGACCGGCGATCTCGTCCGGAAGGACGCCGATGGCTACTTCTGGTTCGTGGGACGGGGCGACGATGTCATCAAATCCGCCGGCCACCTGATCGGCCCGTTCGAGGTCGAGAGCGTGCTGCTCGAGCATCGCGCGGTCGCGGAGGCGGGCGTGATCGGCAAGCCAGATCCGGTCGCCAAGATGATTGTCAAGGCGTTTGTCGCCCTCAAGCCTGGATATGAGGAATCCGAGGAGCTGCGGCGCGACCTGTTGGCATTCGCGCGCCGGCGCCTGGGGGCGGCGGTGGCGCCACGGGAGATCGAGTTCGTGCGCTCGGTGCCGCGCAACCGCAGCGGCAAGATCATGCGACGGTTGCTTAAGGCGCGCGAGTTGGGGCTTCCCGAGGGTGATACCTCGACCCTGGAGCCAGAGGCGTGAACGGCTCCGTCGTCGATCGTGATCATGGCCTTGCTCTGTTGCGGCAGATGTTGCTGGTGCGCAGATTTGAGGAGAAGTGCGTCGAGCTCTACAGCGCGACCAAGATCCGCGGGTTCATGCACCTGGGGATAGGCGAGGAGGCTGCTGCAGTCGGGGCGATGCAGCCGCTCGAGCCTGACGATGCAGTGGTCGCCACGTACCGCGAGCACGGACACGCGCTCGTTCGAGGCGTCTCGGCGGACTCGGTCATGGCCGAGATGTACGGAAGGGTGGAGGGCTGCTCCCGCGGGCGCGGCGGATCAATGCACCTGTTCGACGCGGCCACCCGCTTCTACGGCGGCAACGCGATCGTCGGCGGTGGCCTGCCGTTGGCGGTGGGCCTGGCGCTGGGGGACAAGCTCCGGGGCCGCCGGAGGGTGACCGCGTGTTTCTTCGGCGATGGCGCCGTCGCGGAGGGCGAGTTTCACGAGTGCATGAACCTTGCCGCGCTGTGGGACCTGCCGGTTCTGTTCCTGTGCGAGAACAACCTCTATGCCATGGGCACTAGGATCGACCGCTACGAGTCCCAGACGGACCTCGCGCTCAAGGCGGCGAGCTACGAGATGGCCGCGTGGCCGGTGGACGGCATGGACGTGCTCGCCGTCGAGGAGGCGGCGCGACGTGCGGTTGTCGAGATCCGTGACGGCTCGAGGCCATGCTTCCTCGAGTTGCAGACCTATCGCTTCCGCGCGCACTCGATGTACGACCCCGACCTCTACCGGAGCAAGGAGGAGATCGAGCGCTACAAGCAGCATGACCCGATTCCGGCGCTGGTCGAGCGCCTGCGAGCAGCGGAGCTTGTCGTCGAGGAGGACGTTGAGGAGCTGGAGCTGTCCGTCGCCGAGGAGATCGAGGGTGCAATCGCGTTCGCCGAGGCCGGCACGCTCGAGTCGGTCGAGGAGCTCGAACGCTTCGTGTATGCCGAGGGCGGACCGACGTGAGCGTGGCACCGGCAGAGACGATCACCTATCGCGAGGCAATCCGCGAGGCAATCCGCGAGGCCATGCTCGCCGACGAGCGGGTGTTCCTCATGGGAGAAGACGTCGGCGCCTACGGCGGATGTTTCGGCGTCAGTAGGGGTCTGCTCGAGGAGTTCGGTCCCGAACGCATCCGCGACTCGCCGCTATCGGAATCGGCCTTCGTCGGTGCCGGCATCGGTGCGGCGATGAGCGACACGCGCCCCATCGTCGAGGTGATGACGGTTAACTTCTGCCTGCTGGCGCTCGATCAGATCATCAACAACGCCGCGACGATCTCGCACATGTCGGGTGGCCAGTTTCAGATCCCACTGGTGATCCGGATGACCACCGGGGCGGGCAGGCAGGTCGCTGCCCAACATTCCCACAGCCTCGAGGGCTGGCTGGCGCACATCCCAGGGTTGAAGCTGCTGGCTCCGGCGACACTCGCCGACGCGCGTGGCATGCTTGCCCCGGCACTGGCTGATCCCAATCCGGTTCTGATCTTCGAGCACGGATCGCTCTACAACCTTGAGGGCGAACTGCTGGCCGAGCGCAGCGCGGTGGACATCGAGCGAGCCGCGGTCAGGCTGCCCGGCGCAGACGTGACCCTGATCGCCTACGGCGGCACCGTCCCCGCCGCGCTTGTTGCCGCGGACGAGCTCGCCGGCGTCGGGATCGACGCCGAGGTGGTTGACCTGCGAGTACTTCGTCCCCTCGACGAGGAGATGATCATCTCCTCGGTGGCACGAACGCACCGTGCGGTCGTGATCGACGAAGGGTGGAGATCGGGCAGCCTCGCCGCCGAGGTCAGCGCCAGGATCATGGAGCACGCGTTCTACGAGCTCGACGCGCCCGTGGCGCGGGTCTGCTCGGCCGAGGTGCCAGTGCCCTATCCACGGCATCTCGAGCAAGCTGCGCTGCCGCAGCCCGGCACCGTGGTCCAGGAGGTTCGCCAGATGATCGGAAGTGGCAGTGGGTGATTTCGTCATGCCGTCGCTCGGTGCCGACATGGAGGCCGGCACGCTGCTCGAGTGGTATGTGAAGCCGGGCGACGCCGTCAAACACGGCGACATAGTCGCGCTCGTCGACACGAGCAAAGCCGAGATCGAGGTCGAGATCTTCGAAGACGGGGTCGTCGACGAGCTGCTCGTTCCGGCGGGCACTCGCGTGCCAGTGGGTACGGTGCTGGCAACCGTACGGCCGGCCGGCGCTGAGAGGCCGACGGCCGTTGCGGCCGCCGCTGGAGCGCCAGGCACCGCAGTCGAGGTCGAACCCCAGCCCGTGGCCGAGGCCAAGGCCGAGCCTGCGGTAGAGGTTCGCATCCCCCCGGCTGTACCGGCGGCGAACGAGTCAGACCACCGGATTCGTGTGTCCCCGCTGGCTCGGCGCACGGCCGAACAGCTTGGCGTGGACGTTTCCGAGGTTCACGGCAGCGGACCGAACGGGGCGATCACGCGGGCCGACGTGGAGCGTAAGTCCGCAGCCCACGCCGCGCGGGCGGCGGAGGAGCGCCCCGAACCGCCGGTCGCGCCTGCACAAGATGACCGTCATGCGGCGATGCGGGCAGCGATCGGTGCGCTCATGGCCCGCTCCAAACACGAGATCCCCCACTACTACCTGCAGCTGGAGATCGAGCTCGGGACTGCGCTGGAGTGGCTGCGCGAGGCTAACCGGATCCGCCCCATGGATGAGCGGCTGCTCCCGTCGGCGCTGTTGCTGAGTGCCGTGGCCCGAGCGACGAGTGAGATGCCGGAGATGAACGGATTCTGGACCGACGGAGGATTCCGACGCGGCGGTGGCGTCCACCTGGGGGTGGCGATCTCGCTGCGTGGTGGGGGTCTGGTCGCGCCGGCGCTCCACAATGCCGACCGCAAGACCCTCGATGAGATCATGCGGGGCGTGCGCGACCTCGTTCAGCGAGCGAGGGCGGGAAGGCTGCGGAGCTCCGAGATGTCCGACCCGACGATCACCGTCACCAATCTCGGCGAGCGCGGCGTCGATCTCGTGCACGGGGTGATCTATCCGCCGCAGGTCGCGCTTGTCGGCTTCGGTGCGGTGCGCGAGCGTCCCTGGGCCGCCAACGGGATGCTCGGCGTTCGGCCGACCGTTATCGCCACGCTCGCCGGCGACCACCGGGCCAGCGACGGGCATGCCGGGAGCCGCTTCCTGACCTTGATCGATCGACACCTGCAGAAACCGGAGGACTTATGACGTCAGAACCCGAACTGCGCGAGGTCGTCCTGGGCGCGCTCGTCGAGGTCGCGCCGGACGTCGACCCGGACGGAGTGGATCCCGAGGCTGACCTGGCCGAGCAGCTCGATATCGACTCGATGGACTTCCTCAACATCATTGTCGCGATCCACGAGCAGACGGGAATCGAGATCCCCGAGCGTGACTACCCCAAGCTCTCGACCCTGAGCGATGCGGTCAGCTACCTGGCTCAGGCGCAGAGCGAACGCGCCGGGCGCTGACTTGCCGCCGATGCCGCCCCCGACGGATCAGCGGATACCCGAGTCCATCCCCGTTGTGCGGATGTGACGGATCCGGTCAAAGCCCCGCGTCGGCCGTGATGCGGCCGCGCTTGACCGCCGCCACTAGCGCTTCGTGGTCACGTTCGCTCTGATCGGCGTAGGCCTCGGCGAACTTGGCGATCGCTCGATCGAACTGATCGCCGGGCCCGAGGTAGGCGGCGATGGCGACCCGATCGCCCGAGCGGGCGTGGGCGCGTGCCAGTGTCCAGGCACAGATCCCGGCGTACGGGGCCAGGAACCGAGCCGCCCCGGCGTCGAGGCGCGCCGACGCCTTCCAGTCCCAAAGTTGGCGCACGTAGAAATCGCGCGGCCGGCCATCGAGGCCGGCGTCGGTGTGCAGCCAGCCGAGCATGATGTCGCTGGTGGCCTGCATCAGGCGCTGGCCCTCGACGACCCGGCGGCCGTGATTGTCGAAGCGGCTCTTTCCGACGAAGCGCTCGAGCACCGACTCCTCGGCCTCCTTGACCTGCAGGAACAACGGATCCTGGTCGGTGCTGGAGCCCTCGAGCAGCACGATCCAGCAGCGAGTCCCGACCGAGCCGACACCCACCACCTTACGGGCCACGTCGACGGTCCGATAGCCCTCGAGCAGGCGACGGCGATCGTCGGGGAGAGTCGCCCGGTAGCGTCCGATCACCTCGTGCAGGCGCTTCACCATCTCGTCGGCTTCGCTCGGTGCGAACAGGTCGACAGCGCGCACGATCAGCGGTGGGTCGCTGACGATCTGAAGCCGTCCGTCCACGACGGTCGTGAGCTTGTTGAATGCTCTCATGCTGTCTTTGGCCTCGGCCTTCGCCCTGGCCTTCTTCAGCCGCTTCTCGATCTTCCGCGGCCGCGCGGGCTTGCCGGCTGACAGCGCTTCGCTCAAGCTCTCGGCCGTGAGTATCGAGTACCAGACCTCGAGATTGCCCATCTCGGCAAATCCGCGCATCGCCTCGCGGTAGGCGCGCGCCCCGGCGAGCACAACCTCACGTCGCTCAGCGTGGCTCAGACCGGCTCCACGTCCGGCGATCGCCAGGCTCGCCGCCAGCCGCTTGACGTCCCATTCCCACGGCGCCGGGAGTGTCTCGTCGAAGTCGTTGACGTCGAACACCAAGTCCCGCTCGGGTGACGCAAACCCGCCGAAGTTGGCGAGGTGGGCATCGCCGCAGGCCTGCACACTGAGCCCCGAATTCGGGGTGTGGGCGAGATCGGCGGCCATGTGCAGCGCCGCGCCGCGAAAGAAGGCAAACGGCGAGACCATCATTCTCCCGTAGCGGATCGGCACCAACTCGGGCACCCTCGACCTTGCCTGTTGCTCGAGCAGGTCGACCGGATCCGGGCGGCCGGGCCACCGCTCCCATGTCGCGTGGCTCTCGCGCGGGACCCGACGGCGGGCCTCCCTACCCGCGGCCTGGCGCTCCGTGCGCGTGACTTCTGGAGCCGGGACCAAGCTCGCCTGACTCGTGGTGTCCATAGCGGTCAATGTAGTGTGGCTCGGTGTCCCGACGGCGCCGAGCGCGGGGGTCGGGGCTCACGGGTCCTGCAGCAGCCCGAGCACGTTGCCGTCGGGGTCGGTGATCGTGGCCACCAGGCGGCCGCCGCCGACGTCGTGCGCGGTCTCCTTCACCGTGGCACCCGCGGCGGTCACCTCGGCCAGCTTGGCCTCGATATCCGCCACGTGCCAGAAGGTCACCGGTGAGGTCATGCCCTGCGGGCCACCGCCCGGCACCAGCCCGATGTGCTGACCGGCGGCGTCGAAGCCGACGTAGTAGGAGGAGTCGGTGCTCGGCGGTTCGCCGAGTAGGGCGGCGTACACCGCCTTGGCCGTCGCCAGGTCGGAAACGGGATGCAGCACGGTCTTGATTCCCTGCGTGGAAGAGCCGGTCACGGTCACTCCTAAAGTCGTGGGTCACCTCGACCCGATGTGCCTCGTCGTGCCTAAAGACAAGCGGGAAGACCGGGAATCGACAGCCCGATCGCCCTGAGATGTAGATCTCGCCGCTGGCGTTCGTCGTGGGCCTGGCGGTCATGACATCGGCGATGTCTACACGAGCTGGCCCTTTTTCGAAACCTCGACCTCCTGCATGGCAACACGCCGCGCGGAACGTCAACGCGACGCCGACGGCGGTGGCCGGGAACTCGATCGTGTCGTGCCAGCGGCCTTCGGTCACGCGATGACGCGGGATCTAGCGCACGCGGTGGCTTCGGTGCCCGCCCGTGGTGTAGCCGCACGACGCGCTCCGGCTCCGCTGGCCGCGCAGCGCAGGAGCCCGATGACGCCGCCGACGGCACCTGCCGTCGACAATGAGGAGAAGCGAGCCTGCCTAGCCGACGAGTCCTGGTTTGTGCCGGGCCCGGCACTCCGGTTTCAGTCCCCTATGGCCAAGGTCACCTGGAGGCGAACGCTGCCCGTGTACGCGCCGACGGCGGTGCAGCGTGCGGAGGCGCACGATATGCCAAGTAGAGCCCCGTGCTCGAAGTCGGCAGGGTGTGGCGCTGGCTCGAGTCGCCAGCGTTTGCCGTTCCAGGACTCGATGAAATATTCCGTCCTGTGACCGGGGTTGTACTCGCCGATGGCGGTGCATGCCTTGGCGGAGGTGCACGAGACGCCATCCAGCGTGACCTCGGCGAGGCTCGCGGACCAATTCGCCGGGTTTGGGGTCGGCTCAACGCGCCAGGTCTTGCCGTTCCACCTCTCCGCCAGCGTGGGGCCGTATGGATGATTGAAGTCGGTGCCGGTTGCCGTGCAGGCCCTCGGTGACGTGCAGGAGACCGCGTCGAACATCCCCGTGCGAGGAATACGAGGACCGCGTGAGGGGGGTGCTACGTGCGGCAGGGGGACCGACTGTACCCGCCAATTCTTCGCGTTCCAGGACATGACGAGGGGCCAAGTGGTGCCGGTAGCGTTGTTCCAGCCGACGGCGGTACAGGCGCGCGGGCTGGAGCACGACACCCCCGACAACTGGGTGTCCTTGGCGAGCGGCGGTATCGCCTGTAGGCGCCAGGTCTTGCCGTTCCATCTTTCGACGATGCCTTGCGAGGGCTCAAGCAAGGTGTGGCCGACCGCCACGCATGAGCTCGCCGATGTGCAGGAGACCGCATAGAGCGCGGACGGAGCCTTCATGGTCGGAGTGGCCTGAACTCGCCAAAGCTTGTCGTTCCAAGCCTCTGTCAGCGTCGTCTGGCGCCTGCCCGCCCTGTGGAACGCGCCGCCGACGGCCACGCAAGCCCGCGCCGACGGGCACGAGACCCCGGAGAGGCCATCGCTGGTTCCTTTGGGAGTGGGAATGGGCTGGATACTCCAGCGATTGCCGTTCCATCGTTCCGCGAGCATCCGCGAAGAGCTGGAAAGAGTGTGCGAGGACCCGCCAACTGCGGTGCAGGCTTGTCGCGAGGGGCACGCTACCGATGACAGGTAGCTGATATCAGCGCGGACCGGGTTCGGCGTTCGTTGCACCTTCCAATTCTGCGTTCCGGTGTCGGCCGCCCCGCCCGCCGGCGCTGGACCAGCCATGACGATCGCCGGTAAACCAAGCAAGACGGCGAACGCCGCAAGCCGTCGTAGTCCACGCCGCCAGCGGACCACCCGAGGCTGACCGCCGCCTCGTCGGCTGATCGCATCCGTTTCGTTGCGCCTAGCCATCCTTTTCCCTTTCACAAACGGTGCCTCCAGAAAGCCCGCACGGCCCTGCTGACACTCCTGCGACTCCGGTCATCGCCCAACGCGGATTATTGGTCGAGCACGCTCCCGCAAGAGCGGCCCGAGGGCATCCGTCCTAACTACGCGCATCGCTGCCCTATAACCCCCGTTGCGAGAAAGCGACAGCACCGACGATGACACGCGCAACGGTTCTGCCTTCGCCTGCGCGCAGATCGGAGCCGTCGCTGTCGCACCCACATTCATGCCCCTCCCAGACGATCTGAGGAGGGGATCCAGTTTCCGGTGTGGACTTCCGCTCCGCGCCACGATTGCGGTTGCGCCACAAGGTGAATCTCCAACGGGTGGTCAGCATTCCTGGATTTATCGGCTGTGTCCATGGCGCGACGGTGACCCATCCGGTGAAGCGTATGAGGCGGGCTGCGTTGCGCCAGATCGGGGCGCTGGAGAAGGAGATCGGGTTCGACATCAAGGTCATCCGGGGGACGGTGAGGCGCCCGGCCCAGGATCCGGCGCAGGACGCCGAGACGCTGCATGCCCAGCTGCGTGCTCTACGGTCCCTGTCGGAGCACCTGCTGGTGGTGTTCGACGAGTGTTAGCGCCTGCGCCACTGTCCCGGCGATCCGCTGGCGATCTCCGCTCCGCTCTGATGAGCTCGGGCGCCAACCATGTGTCGTTGTTGTTCACGGGTTCGATTCGTAACGCGTTGCAGATGATGGTCGAGAGCTCAGAGCAACCGCTAAGCGGTGAAGCCAAGGAAATGCAGCTGCCGGCCATCAGCCGGGCCGACTTCATCGAGTACCTGGACTTCCAGTATTGAGCGCTCGGAGTTCGCCTCGGTGCTCAACACGCTGATGAGCGGCGATGACGGTGAGATCAGCGAGGTCCGGGCGGTCCAGCTGCTGGCCGATAGTGGCGGGGATAACGTGACCAGCCGCCCGATGGTGACCAGGTATGGCTTCTCGAGCCACTCGCGCGTGTGCACTGCGCTGGTGCGGTTGCAGCGGCGGGGTCTCGTGGATCAGCGGGATGGCTCGTGGTACATCGTTGACCGGCTGTTCGCTGAATGGCTTCGCCGCGCTTCGCCGCTGGCCGACCGGCCAGCGCTCTCGAAGTGGCTGACGAAACCTAGCTCGCCAGCTCGGGAACCAGCCCGGATTCGTCCGTCGGCGCAACGCCCTTCAAATCGAGGCCGGAACGAGACTTTGGCGCTTAGAGCCCGTGCTCGAGGGTCTCCGACACTCCCGCGGATGCTGCAAAGAAAGGCGATGCGCGCGTTTGCGCTTCTGTTCGAGCTCGTGGCCGCTCCTCCGAGTCCGACGGTGGTCGAGCAGTTGCAGTAGACCGCCACGGAACCCGCCCTGGCGCTCGTTAAACGAGCCGGGGCTCACGGCTTCGGAGGGCTGTGCTTCGGTGGGTACCTCCTTCTTGGTCCCGAGCATCCCGAGTGTTCGACAAAACAGATGCGCCGCTCGTCGGAGGACGCGTTGCACGGGATGGCGCGAGCGGTCTGATCTGCGTACGATCGAGCTGTGCTCAGCCTCTCAGCGTCAGCCTGTATCCAGGCGCCGGTGAGCGATGTTTGGGCGGCGCTCGCTCAGTTGGAGGACATTGTGCTGTGGTCTGAGGCAGTCCAGAGCGCCCGGTGCGATGGGCTCGCGCTGCTCGGGGTAGGTGCGCGGCGCATTTGCCGCCTGAAGGGGGCATCACGATCGTGGAGCGGTGGCCGCGTGGGATGAAGACCGTTCATTTATGTACGAGGTCAGCGGACTCCCGTTCGTCGAGCGTGCCGTGAACACCTGGTCTGTCGCTGCTGAGGGAGCGGACACGTTGCTGAGCACCGCGCGCCGAGGTAACGGTCAAGGGCGGGGGCGTTTGGCCGGTTGCTTGAGCCGTGTCCGCGTTGCAGGCGCGGCGATTGAGCAGGCGGTCACTGGCCGCGTTCACGTACTTGGTGGAACACGGATGCCTCCCCTGCCAGCCACTCGCGGTTGCCGGCGCCGCTGGCGTCCTGCTGAGGTGGCCGTAAGTGGGCTATGACGAGGATTTCGCGCACCGCGTTCGCAAGCATCTCGGCGATGAGGACGGTGTGACTGAGAAGGCGATGTTCGGTGGCCTGGCGTTCCTGCTGCCCAGCAACATGGCGGTCGGTATCTCCAACAGCGGCGAGCTGATGGTGCGCGTCGGCCGCGATGCGACGGACGACGCTCTCGCGCGGCCACACACGCGGCTGTTCGATATGACCGGTCGGCCGATGAGGGGCTGGATCCTGGTGGCGCCCGAGGGCGTGAAGACAAAGAGCCAGCTTGGCGAGTGGGTCGCACGTGGCGTTGGGTTCGCCGGCACCCTTCCGCCTAAGGGGTGAGCGCATGCCGGTGGAGGTTCTCACGGAGATCGAGATCGCACGGCCGCGCGCCGAGGTGGCGAGCTACGCCAGCAATCCTGATAACGCCACCGATTGGTACGAGAACATCAAGACCGTGGTCTGGCAGACGCCCAGACCGCTCGCTGTCGGGACGAGGCTCGAGTTCGTCGCCCAATTCTTGGGTCGGCGGTTGGCGTACACGTACGAGGTCGCCGAGCTGGTCTCGGGCGAGAGATTCGTGATGCGCACAGCACAGGGACCGTTCGCGATGGAGACGACCTACACATGGGAGGACGCCGACGGGCAAGCGACGCGGATGTTCCTGCGCAACCGCGGTGAGCCCGCGGGATTCGCGAAGCTGACCGCGCCGATGGTCGCGGCCGCGATGCGCCGCGCAAATCGGAAGGACCTCCAACGGCTGAAGGCGATCCTCGAAGGGCCTGCCCCGTCCTGACATCGACGACTGCCTATCCGCTCGCTGGCGGTTGAGCACCATCACCCCAGGGTGTTGCGCCTGGACGATGAGGCCGGAGCAATCGCCATCTCGAACGCCCGGGCGGCGATTAGCTACACGAGCATCAGGTCCCCGACGCACTCAGCTGCTCGTCGCCGACGTCGCACGCGGCCTGAACGGCCCCGGGAGGGCGCTGTCGCAGGCGGGTCAGCCGGCTGCTCGTAGCAGGGCGAGAATCCGCGGGTGGCCATCGATCTCTAGCTCGTCTACGCCGTCGACGTCGAGGCCAACGATGCGTGCCAGTCGCCGCAGGCCCTCCGCTGAGAAGCCCCAATAAACAAAGTCGTCGCGCGCGTACACGTCGCCCGGCTCGTGAACCTCGATCGCGGGTGCGTCGGGGCCCAGATGCGAGCCGTAGGTCTCGAGCACGAGCTCGCCGCCCGGAGCCAGCACGCCCGCGAGCGTCCGCAGCAAGGCGATCGGGTCGGTCACCCGGTGCAAGATGCCGAAACACAACGCGACGTCGAAGCGCTCGCCGAGCTCATGGATATCGAGCGCGTCCATGCGTCGGTACTCGACGCGGGATCCGATCAGCCCGGCGATCGCGCGCAAGCCGACGCCGCCCGGAAGCGTCACCCCGAACCGAGCACCCACCCAGTCGACGTACTGCTCATTGTCGACCGCGACAACGCGCCGAGCGCCGCGGGCCTCGGCGAGGAAGCTGTAGAAGCCGTCAAACGCGCCCACATCAAGCACGCTACGGCCCGCAAAACGATCCGTGCCGAACACCGCCAGGCGGTAGCCGTGATCGCGGGCGATACCCGGCGTGTAGATCCCCGGCGCCAGCGCGAACGTGTGAAACCACAGCGCAACCGAATCGCGGACACGCTCAGCCTCCGCAGCCGGCGCACCGATCGCCAGCGCGTCGGCGATAGCCCGCTCGGCACCAGATGTCTCAGGGATCGGCTCAACCGCGATTGCATGGGCCTCCAACGCATCAACTCCAATCTCTTGTTCACACGACGTTCACACCAGCATCACAGATCGGCGCCCGCAGCGCTCGACAGCCTGACTGCCCTGACGTCGCGACAGCGCCACGTGATACGCCCAACCCCGGCTTCGGCC
Organism: uncultured Solirubrobacterales bacterium; assembly: GCA_963796885.1. GTDB lineage: Bacteria > Actinomycetota > Thermoleophilia > Solirubrobacterales > Solirubrobacteraceae > Palsa-465. The sequence continues at coordinate 15,834 of CAWCNP010000002.1, read as the reverse complement.
TCTGGCGCGGCGCCCTCTGCAGGCCACTCGCCAAGATCGCACAGCGCGTGAGCCGGCTGCGGCGGACGCGGTGGTGGGCCGCAACCAAACCCCCGGTCGCTAAAAGTCAAGCGCCAGCAGCGCGGCTCGGAAACGCCCGCCGCGTCCCCAATCTCGCTGGAGGGTGACAATCCGGTCGATGACGCCCGCTGATCCCCAGCAACAGCGGCTGCTCGACCGACTGCGCCAGGCTGGCGAGCAGCCGGTCGCCTTCGCCGAACTGCACGCCGACGGGATCACGTTCCCAGCCGCCGTCATCACCGAACTCGAGCTGAACGGATACCTCATCGAGCGCGTCCATGACCACGGCAGGATGGTCGGCGTGCGGCTGCTCCAGCCAGAGCCCCCAGACACACGCACCGCACAGCGCCGGCGCCGGCCGCACCGATAGCCAGCCGCCAAGCACCCCGCGATCACAGCCATAGCCCCAGGCGCCGAGCTCTGACGCGCACTCAGGCTTCCCGTCGCAGCGAGAGCGCGCGGTTCACAGCCATCGTTCACGCGGTGCAGTCGAGCGAACGGCTGGTCCTGCCGCTCCGCGTCCGTGGACTGGGTCGTGTGGACTCCGCGTCGACCTGACGACCTCGCCAAGCACGGCGCGCGCTCGCACGGGCGCGCGCCGTGACGCCCACGGCGTAAGCAGTACGCTCACCGACCCCATGGCAAAGTTACTGCGCCACTACCGAAATCGGCGTCAGATCGGATGCCCGCCCGCGGTCGCTTTCCGCAGTGCTCGGGAACGAATGCGACAACCCCACCCATGATTGTGTCGCCGAGTTTCGCCAATCGCTCCGCCAAACCCCTCCTAGTCGGGCGATCGCACAGGAACTGCTAGTCGTGCGGTCGCATCAGGGTCGCGCGCCACGTGGGGCGCTCGGACCGTCGGCGCCGGCGGACACCGTCGGATTCCGCTGGGGGATGCGGGAGCGTCGAGGAGGAAGCCGAGGTTTTCGAGTTCGTTCAGCGTGGCATCTCGTTAGGTGCCGTCGGGGGGCTCGACTGGCTGGGGATCGGAGGGGCGGCGCAGCAGCCTTCACCGTGCCAGGCCTCGCGGCCTTCGTGGAGAGCGATCGCGGCGATGCCAAGCGCGACCGCGGGGTCGGTCCACCAGAGGCCGAAGGCAGCGTTAAGCGCAAGGCTCGCAAGGACGCCAGCGGCGAGGTAAGCGCAGAGCAGATTTTGGGAGCCCTCGCCTGCGGTCGCGGCTGAGCCGAGGCGCTGGCCGATCCGCTGCTTGGCGTCGCCAAGCAGCGGCATGACGATGATGCTCGAGATCGACAGGCCGATCCCGAGCCAGCTGGTGCGCGGATGTTCGCCGTTTGCGAGCGTCCGGATTGCGTCCTGGGCGATGTAGGGCGCAAGCAGGAAGAAGGTGATCGCGACGAGGCGCTGTGCGCGCTGCTCGGCGCGCTCGGACAGTCGGCGGGTGCCGGTGAAGCGCCAGATGACGATGGTCGAGGCGAGGCCCTCGATCGCGGAGTCGAGGCCGAAGCCGAGCAGCGCGACGGAGCCGGCGAGGATCGCGGCGGTGATCGCGATCGTGCCCTCGGCGGTCATGTAGGCGAGGCTGAGCCAGGAGAGCGCCTTCGCGCGGCGGATCAGCCGGTCGCGCTCGGCCGGCTTGAGCGCGCTCTGCTGCTGCGGAGCGGTGGGCGGCGCGGCGAGAGTGGGAAGTTCGAGCGACGGGGTGCTCACTGCCTGACCTCAGCGAGCTCGAGGTGCGCGTCGAGCAGTCGCCGGCCTGGTTCGGTGAGGGCATAGAAGACGATCTTGTGCTCGCGTCGCGAGTGCGCCAGGCTGGCGGCGCGCAGCGTGCGCAGGTGGTGGCCGACGAGGTTCTCGGGTCGGCCGGTGATCCACGCCAGGTCACACACGCACAGCTCGCCGCCTTCGCGCAAGGCGACGGCGATCGTCAGTCGCGTGGGGTCACCCAGCGCCTTCCCCCGCGCGGCGGTGTCGGCGATCGCCGCCTGGTCGAGACCCTGGCGGATGTGCTCAGCGCGTGGGAGGTTGAGGCACAGCAGGTCGCAGCGCTCACCAGACATGCTCTCATCCTAACGTGCGTTGCGCTGAGCGGTTGGTCTTGGCGGGCTGGCCCGCGCGGGCGACACCAAGGGTTGAACAACGACAGTTTCGGCGGGTTGACAAGACATGTTTGGCACGCCATAATTTCGGTCGCATGGCATCGCAACAATTGATTTCGGCGTCGGTGCAGGACTACGCGAAGGCCGTGTATGCGCTTGAGGCTCGCGGCGGCTCCCCGGTTTCGACGAATGATCTTGCTGAGCGGCTCGGGGTGACGCCCGGCTCGGTGTCGGGGATGGTGCGCAAGCTGACGGAGGTCGGGATCGTCGAACACGAGCCTTATCACGGCGTTCGGCTGACCGAGCAGGGTCGCCGTGTGGCGCTGGAGGTGCTGCGCCATCATCGCCTGCTGGAGCTGTTCCTCGCGCAGGAGCTCGGGATGTCCTGGGATCGCGTGCATGCCGAGGCGGAGGTGCTCGAGCACGCGCTCTCCGAGGAGCTTGAAGGGCTGATCGCAGCGCGGCTGGGCGACCCGGTGGTCGACCCGCACGGCGATCCGATCCCCACGCCCGAGTTCGAGATCGACGAGGGTCAGACACGCAGCCTGGACGAGCTGCCGGTCCGTGCCGCGGGACGCTTCGTACGCGTGTCGGACTCCGACCCGGAGATGCTCCGCTACCTCGCCGCGCGCGGGATCACGCTCGACACTCGCCTCGAGGTCATCGATCGTCAGCCGTTCGGTGGGCCGGTGTTCGTGCGCTTCGGCGAGCGCGAGCATCCGATCGGCGGTGAGCTCGCGCGCGCGATGCGGATCGAAACCGAAACGCACGAGCCGTGACCCCACCGCCGGGCGGGCCGGTTCCCGTGCTCGAGGGCGCGGCCGGCAGCGGCCTCCCCCTGGCCGAGGCGCTTGAGGCGAGCGCACTCGAGCGCCTACTCGCTCGCGGGCGAGTGCGCGCGACACTGACGATGCTCGGCCCCGCGTTCGTCGCCTCGATCGCATACGTAGACCCGGGGAACTTCGCGACCAACGTGCAGGGCGGCGCGCAGTTCGGCTACCTGCTGCTGTGGGTCGTGCTCGCGGCGAACCTGATGGCGATGCTGATCCAGTACCTCTCGGCCAAGCTCGGGATCGTCACCGACCACGACCTGCCAGAGGTCGTGCGCGAGCGCTTCCCGCGCGCGGTCACGTGGGGCATGTGGATCCAGGCCGAACTGATGGCAATGTCGACCGACATCGCCGAGTTCCTCGGCGCCGCGATCGGTCTGAACCTGCTGTTCGGCGTGCCGCTGCTTCCAGCCGGTCTGATGACCGGCGTGATCGCATTCGCGATCCTTGAGCTACAGACGCGCGGCTTTCGCCGCTTCGAGCTCGCGATCAGCGCGCTGCTCGGGATCATCTTCGCCGGCTTTCTCTATGAGACGCTGCGGATCGGACCCTCCGTACACAGCTCGATGCGCGGCCTGCTGCCCGACCTGCACGGTAGCGGCTCGCTGTACCTCGCGGTCGGGATCATCGGCGCGACCGTGATGCCACACGTGATCTACCTGCACTCCGCACTGACCAAGGGCCGGATGCCGTGCCGCGACGACCACGAGCGCAGCCGCGTGCTGCGCTTCGAGCGACTCGACGTGATCATCGCGCTCGGACTCGCGGGCCTCGTCAACATGGCGATGCTCGCCGTCGCCGCGAAACTGTTCCACACGCCAGCCCTGTCAGGTCTGAGCACAATCCAAGACGCCCACGCCCAGTTCGGACACCTCGTCGGCGGCACCGCCGCGCTCGCATTCGCGGTCGCGCTGCTCGCCTCCGGCGCCTCGTCCTCCAGCGTCGGCACCTACGCCGGACAAGTCGTGATGGCCGGCTTTATCAACATCCGCATCCCCCTGCTTCTCCGCCGCGCGATCACGATGATCCCCGCGATCGCAGTCCTCGCCGTCGGCATGAACCCCACCAACGTGCTCGTCCTCAGCCAAGTCGTGCTCTCCTTCGGCATCCCGCTCGCGCTCGTCCCGCTGGTCATGCTCACCAGCCGCCGCGACGTCATGGGCATCCACGTCAACCGCCGCGCCACGACGATCATCGCCTGGACCCTCGTGATCATCATCAGCGCACTAAACGCCTTCCTGCTCTACCAACAATTCTTCATGAGCTGAGCACCACCACACAGCGCACCGCAAGCGCCACCGCGGCCAGACCGAGAACACGCCCGAGGCGCGCGAGGCCAATTCGCCCAGCGAGATTGGCCCAGACTGAGGCCGCGCTGAGTGACAGCCGTCGCCACACGACGGACCGCCGCGCTTCCCCCGGGACTCCAGCAGCGTTCGGGCAGATGGCTGCTTGCGAGGACGAGCAGCACTCTCAGCGACCGCTCGGCAGACAGCCGTATCGGGCTACCAACAGCGGTCCCATTCTGGGCCTGACAGCGCTGGATCACCTCGGCAATCAGCAGTCGACCCGGGCGAGGAGCACGACCACGCGACCCCGCGGTTGGCCCAGCGTGTCCCTCCGCCAGCCAAGCAACGGTCGCCGTCAAGACGGCGGGCCATTTGCGCAGGAGTCGAATGGTGCGCTGGCTGCAAAACGCCCGCGAGCCGAGCACCGCAGCGGCCGCGAGCGAAGCAGCGGTCAGCGAGGCCCGTGGATCGCTGGCGCAACCGCGTGATCCCAGCGGCGCCGAGAAACCTTGCCGGACAGACGCCCCTCGCAGCGATGATCCCCCGGGGCCGGCCGATGCGACGATCGCTTTTCTTCTCGCGCCAGCGCGGGCCGGGCTATCGCAAAGGCGACCGAGCGCAACTCCGCGACCGGCCCGCTGTTAGCTGGCGACGAGCGAGCACAGGGAACCGTCCGCTAGGGCTATGCATGGCCAGGCCAATGTTGACTCGTCGCAGTGGGTCCCCGTCGTCTGCCGTGGCGGAGTCAGGTCGTTACAAGGACAACGAGAGGCTGAGATCAGCTTCGTCTCGTCGGCAAGCACAAACAAGCCCCGAGACGGGCACCGGGTCGAGCCATACCTGGCACATATGGGCGCTAGGGTCTCGTCGATCGGGTATGACCGGGTGGTTGAGCGTCGCCGCGCGGTCGCGCGGCATTTCCGCGAGGCTGAAGGGCTGTCGATCGTCCAGATCGCCAACCGGCTCGGCCGCTCGCCGGCAACGATCAAAGCCTACTTCTAGGACCCTTCTGATGCTAACAAAAGACCTACGAACAGCCCGCACGCTAATGCGCTTGGGCTGGCTGTCCAGCACCTCCGGTAGGTTCGGGGTTCTTATGCTCGACGGTGTGATCGAACGGCGCCGCGCAGCGCAACTCGCCCGCCACTACCGCGACCAGGAGGGTCTGTCGATCGCGGAGATCGCACGTCGGCTGGGACGCGCGGAAGCAACCATCAAGACGTATCTCTACGATCCGACCGGCGAGAAGGCACGCGCGGTCAAGGCGCGCTACCGGGGAGTGTGTCGCGGCTGCGGGGCGCCCACCACGCCACGGAACGGCAAGGGCGACGCGTACGGATATTGCAAACGCTGCCATCCCGGCGCGATCGCGCCGCAATGGACCCGGGAACGGGTTCGCGAAGCGATGCGCGCATGGCAAGCGCGCTACGGCGATGCGCCTCGTATGACTGGTCGCGCACGCACGCAGGCCGGCGCGGCGACGAAGCGCTCAAAAGACTAAAGGCCGGAGAATGGCCCGCCCCGTCCACTGTCATCGATCTGCACGGCAGTTGGGCGGCGGCCCGCGCCGACGCCTTCGGCGGCGCCTGAACGCCTGGGCCTCAATGCCGCACCGACCCTCGCTTGCGCTTGGCCATCGGTGAACGGGGGCGCCGACGGTTCGCCGCACACGCGACGGTCATTCGTCGCTGGAGCAGCAACGCGGGCGTCGACGCTCGGTGACTGCTGGGCGAGGGGGAGCGACAGCGAGGTGTGCTTGCCGGTCGCCGCGAATCGGGCCGCCGGCAAGCACCTCGACGACTCTCGCAACCGCGGCAAAGGAGGGCCGCCGACGGGAGCCGGACGGCCGAGCGCGCCGACATGCGCACCTTTGGCGAATCTCGGGCCTGCGGACCGCCAACCGGTCCGTCCTGCGTCGGTGATTCCGCGGGTATCGTGGAGGCCGGGCGGCGAGAGCTCAGAGCTGAGCGCACGCGTGGCAACCGGTCGTCGCGGAGCGCGCCCACGCGCGGGTGCGTTCACGCGAATCCGCAAGTGAGCAGCCGCGGTCGGGCGAAGTAAAAGCACAAGTCGGCGAGCGGCGAGCGGCGTTCGATGCTGAGCGGGCCAGCGTGGACGCCAGGCACGAATCGAGATAGGCAGCCGGCGGGGCCGCAGCGTGTGACCGGTCGTATCCGCAGGGGCCACGCCGGTCGACGTGAGTGGTTCGTTGAGGTAACGGCCTAGGGGTAGGTCACATCGCTCGTGTCAGGGCTTGTGCAAGCACGTGGTTCATGCCTCCGTAGAGATTCGGCGCCGAGTGACCGACACCGCAAGGGTGATTCGTTCATGTCGGCCCTTTCGCGGAGGATGGCGCGGTCCCGTTCGTGGCGGAGTGGCAGCGCGAGGGCTTCCGTGTGTTTTGTTAGGGCTGTTGGTCGTGCGGCAGCTGCGGGGCGTTGAGCGTGGTGTTCGGTGGTTCGGGCATGGTGAGGGCGTCCTTGAATCCACGCATTCCGCTGCCGATTCCGCGCCCGATCTCCGGTAGCCGTTTGGCGCCGAAAACGAGCAGGATTACGAGGAAGACGAGTAGTAGGTGGGTTGGGTTCTCAAGTCCGCTGAACATGCCGTGGTTACCTTTCGGTGCGTGGGTTTAGCGGTGCTGGTTGGATGCGCGGTGTTGGTGTGGTCGTGGTGGCGGGGTGGAAACCCGTTTCGCCGTGGCCGGGCCGGTGCGGCTGGTTGACGGTTGGGGGCGAACGGGGGAGTTCCGGGAGACCAGGGTGGTCAGGCGTCGTAGCTGACGTTGACGGTCGGGCTGGTGGGGTGTGATTGGCAGGTGAGGACGTAGCCGGCGTCGAGGTCGGCTTGGCTGAGCGCGTAGTTGTGGTCCATCTCGACTGTGCCGTCGAGCAGTTTCGCCCGGCAGGTGCCGCAGGCGCCGCCCATGCATGCGTAGGGTGCGTCGGGGCGGACCTGGAGCGCGGCTTCGAGGATTGAGTCACCGGGGGTGAGCTCGACGGTTCCCCTCCGGCCTGCGAGGGTGAGTGTGATGGTCGAGGCCGGGAACGCTTGCGCTGGTTCGGCGCTGTCGATGTCGTATCCGTGGAACAGCTCGACGTGGATGCGCTTGGGATCGACGCGCCGGTCGATGAGCGTTTCGCGGACGAGCGCCGTCAGTTCGATCGGGCCGCACAGGAACCACTCCTCGACGGTGTCTGGCGCCAGGCCGCCGGCGAGCCACCGTTCGAGCTTGTTGCGGTCGATCCGGCCGCGCAGGACGGGTGTATGGAGCGGATCGCGGGAGAGGACGTGCAGGATCTCGAGCCGATCGGCGTAGCGGGACTCGAGCTCGTCGAGTTCGGAGCGAAACATCGTCGACTCGTGCGTGCGGTTGCCGTAGATCAGCGTGAACCGGCTGTCGGTCTCGAGCTCGAGTGTGGTCTGCAGGATCGAGAGGATCGGAGTGATGCCACTGCCGGCGACGATCGCGGCGTAGTTCTTGCGAGTGAGCGGATCGAGCGGCGGGCAGAGCCGGCCCGTCGGCGTCATCACCTCCAGCACGTCGCCCGCCTTCAGCTGCTCGGCGACGAACGTCGAGAACGCGCCGCCTGGGATCCGCTTGACTGCGATCCGTAGCATCGCGCGGGTCGCGGGCGCGCAGATCGAGTAGTTGCGCCTGACCGCCTCCCCGCCGAGATCGGTTCTGACGGTCACGTGCTGCCCGGGCTCGAACCGGAACTGGTCGCGCAGCTGCTCGGGCACCGCGAAGGTGACCAGCGTGCTGTCGGCTGTGATCGGGTCGACGGACGCGACTGGGAGCCGGTGAAAGACGGCGTGCGGGGCGCTTGACCCGGTCGGCATCCGCACCGGCAAGACCTTGAGCAGCCTGCGGTTCAGGTGCCTCCACTCGCGGAATTCCGCGGGGTTGAGCGACTTGCCGAACGCGGTCGAGATCGCCGCGTCGCGCTCGAGGTATGCCTCCTCGTTGCGTCGCCACGTGCGCAGGTAGCGGTAGAACGGAACCGACGGATGCAGGTGATGCACCAGGTGGTAGTTCTGAGACAGCATCAACGGGGTGAAGAGCCACTCCAGCCCGACACGGTTACGAGTCGCGCGATAGCGGTTCTCGCTCTGTGTGTCCTCGAGCCCGTGGTGGGGCAGCCAGTCAAACCACCACCCCAGCACCATTATCGCGATCCGCTCGGGGATCAGATAGGTGACCGCCAACAGCCAGAAGCTGCCCGTGATCAGCGTCGTCGCGATCACCGCGATCGAGATGATCATCAGCGCCATGGTCTCGGCCACCTCCACCTTGGGACGGCGCTTGAGGTTGCGCAGGTAGAAGCTCAGGTACGGCGCGTCCATCAACGCGAACCGGACCGGCAGCTGCCACCACGGGCCATGACTGGCGAAGTGATCGGGGTCACGCTCGTCGTCGTTGGTATGCCGGTGATGCTCGATATGGATGAATCCCCACGCCGGGAACGCGATCAACGGCGAGACGAACAGCATCGCCGCCCGCCCGAACGCGCCGTTGATCCACCGCTTGGAGCTGATCGAATAGTGCGCCGCGTCGTGCAGCACCGTGAACATCACGAAGATCGCGACCGCGTTCAGCACGATCGTCACCACCCGCGGCGCGTCGTGCCCGACCGCTGCCCACGTCGACGTGCCGAACAGAGCCAGCGCGCCCGTGAAGATCCCCACGATCGGCCACGAGAGCGTCGGGACCCGCTCCCCCGGGTCGGGCAACGGGTGACGGGACGGTGACGGCGAAGGATCAGGCTGCACAACGATCGACATCAGCGCATCTCCGGGTTACGCATCTCAAGCGGGGATTGAGGACGGGTTTTGGCCGAGGGCCGCGGCAACTTCGCGCGCCGTCCGCTCGCCCGCCCGTACCGCCCCGTCCATGGCGCCCACGTTGATTGGGGCCGTCTCGGTGCCCGCCCAATGAATCCGGCCAACCGGGTCGGACAGGGCCGATGTGTACATCGTGAGCAGCCCAGGTGGTACGGGAGCCTTGCAGCCGGCGATCCACGGTTCCCGCATCCAGTCTTTCTCGATGTACTCGATCGGGTGTAGCGCCTTCGGGCCGAAGATCGTCGCGAACGCGTCGAGCACCGCGCTGCGCCTGGCCCCGAGATCGTTCAGCTGCCGTGGTGAACCACCGAACTCGAACTTCTGATTGGCGGCTCCGAAGAACGACAGCAACACTCCCAGGCTGCCGTCTGGCGGGGAGTTGTCGGCGGTGTACAACGCGGCCGGGAGATCGGTGATCGCTCCCCCGTTGAGTCCCTGGGCGCGCCAAAACGGCTTCTTGTAGACCGCGAACGTCTTCCAGCCGCCACCGATCGGCCACATCTTCTGCAACATGATCCGTTGGGTGGTCAGCGTCGGGGCGTAACGGATGTGGTTTGCGTCCTGCGGGGTCATCGCGACGATCAGTCGTCGCGCGACGAACTCTTGCTTGCCGCTGCGGACCAGCACGTGCCTGCTGCTGGTCTGGTCGATGTGATCGACCGGTGCCTGGAGCATCACGCGCGATCCCAGCCGGCGGGCCATGCGAAGCGAGATCTCCTGCGAGCCGCCCACGAAGCGCGAGTTCTGCGCGCCGCCCGACGTACCGATCAGGCGGGCGATCCCGCCGCCTGAGTGGATCACGAACAGCGCGAACAACAGCGAGGTGGCGTGCGGGTCCTGGCCGTTAATGATCGAAAACACGAGCGTGTACAGCGATCTCGCCTCGGCGGTCGCCACGTTCTGATCCAGCCACTGGCCAAACGTCGTCGCGTCCCACTGCTCGGCGTTGGGCGCCTGCCACGGCGCGTCGAGCGGAACGGTGTTGGCCATCTGATCGAGCCGCGTGAGGTTCTGGACGACGTCAGCCAGCGCGGCGGGACCCAGCGGCGGGAGCGTGCCGGTGTGGGTTTGGCGGTTGCCTTGGTAGACGTACACCGACTCGCCGGTGACATACGTGTCGAACATCTTGATCCCCAACTCGCGCGCGAGCGCCTGCACCCGATCCTGTCCGGGTCCTGTCCACTGGCCGCCCCCTTCGGTGATTTTCCCTCCGGGCAGCGGCAGGTTGACAGTGCGACCACCGACGCGGTCGTTCGCCTCGAGTACCTGCACCGACAGATTCGAATGTCGAAGCAGGCGATACGCGGCCGTCAGGCCAGAGATACCACCACCAACCACGAGCACATCCACCGTCGCACCGGACCGGCGCCGCGACTTGGCCTCCGCCCGCGATGCCAACGAACCGAAGGCAACGCCCGCGGCCCCCGCGACCGCCGAGCCCAAGGCCTGACGACGGGAGACGCCGCCGGTTGACTGCTCCCCGCGGGTGGTGCCGGGATCGATCTGTTCCTCGTGTGCGTCTGCGCTCATCACATCACTCTCCTTCTCGTTGTCCAATCGCGAAATCGTCGGCGGTCACATACAGCGCCCGCCGCTAGCCCTAACAGCACCTCCGCTTCCGGCGCATGCCAAGGCGCGGGGCCCGCGGCGTGGGATCGCATCACCGCACCGGGATTCCGAGTTGCTTCTGCCAGAACCCGCAATGGTGGTCCGTGACGAACGATCCGAACGGCCTGACGGCTCGAGGCTTCAGTTCCTCGATGAGATTTGTCCCAGATCCGCCGCCGCGCCTGGTGGGCCTGCGGTACCGCGGCCAGGACGGCAGGCCGGCAGCATTCGGGTTGCCTGAGGCGATGAAGTGCGACCAGTAGCCGACCATCACCCGCGAGAGCTGCCGTTGGCTTGCGGTCAGCGGCGCGAGGTTGCGGAACGGAAACAGGTAGTCGACCTCAGAGGCGTGAAACGCGCCCTGCGGGATGCTGTTGGGAGCGTCGAAGAACGGGGGTGCGTGCTGGTCGTCAAACTCGTAGGCATACACCGGGACGCGGGTCGAGTAGAGCAGGTCGTCCGCGTGGGCCGGGCAGGAGTACAGCGAGTCTGTCTTCTCCGTGGCGTAGGCAAGATCCGGCGACGGGTAGGCGCTTGCCGGATATTTGGCAAGGATCGCGCCAGCGCCGCCGGGATCCTCCTCCTGGACGCGCGAGGTGTAGGTCGCCGGAGTCAGGGGGCCGCCTCCGAGCACGTTGACGTTGACGAATGTGCGGAAGCGATACTCGTCATGGGTGGTGCCGACCAGCACGGGCACGCGATTGATCTGGCCTTTCGCCCACGCTGCCGCTGGCGAGATCGGGAGCACCGCAGGGCCGGCGTTCACCCCCCACGTCGCGGCCAGTTCACCCGCGATCAACTTCGAGGCGGGTAGCGCGCGTAGGCAGTTCAGCTGCGTTGCCGCATCGCCGCAGCCGACCGAGGCGGCGAAGGTCTGGCCGGCGGCCTCGGCCGCCCCCAGCGTCGAAACGGGCGCCGTCGCGTTGCTTCCCGAGCCTCCGGCAGCGCAGGTGCCGCTCTCCAGGATCGCGCGCTCGAACAAGCCCCGCGCAGCGGGGGACGCGATCAGGTCGCAGCCCGCCCAGCCGCCGGCCGACTGTCCGCCGACCGTCACCTGCTGAGGGTTGCCGCCGAACGCCGCGATGTTCGCCCGCACCCAGCGCAGCGCCGCCACCTGATCCATCAAGCCGTAGTCGCCCGAGGTGTGATCGGGGCTCTGCGCCGAGAGCCCCGGAAGCGCGAGGTATCCGAGCGGGCCGAGGCGGTAGTTCACGGTCACGACGACCACCCCGCCCTCGACCGTGAGCCTTGAGCCGTCATAGTCGCTGCCGGCGCCGTAGATGTCGTTCCCGCCGTGGAACCACACGAACACCGGCCGTGGATGTGCCGGACGAGTGGGTGTCCAGACGTTCAGGTAGAGGCAGTCCTCCGAAGTGCTGCCGGTGAGATTTGACGCGCCCGGCAGAAGTGCCTTGCCCCCCGGAAGCAGCGTCAGCGGCACCTGCGCGCAAGGACTGCCGGGCCGGGTGGCGTCGCGGATCCCCTTCCATCGCGCGGCGGGCTGGGGTGCACGCCAGCGCAGCCGCCCGACTGGGGGCGCCGCGTATGGGACGCCCTCAAATACGCGGTACGCGCTGTGCACGACCCCGTGCACAGCGCCCGAACGAGTGCTGACAACGGCGCGCGTGTTAGCAACCGCGCGCGCGGTCTGCGCCAGCGCGGTTGCGGACACCGGGATCGCGGTGGTCGCCATGATCACCACTATGCTCTGACCGATCAGCTTGCTTCGCACTGCTCTCATACCGTTCTCTCCTGTCAGGTTTGGCCGACCCAGGTTCGCGCCCGCAGCGCCACCTGCATATGACGGAGAGCGGCATAACTGACAGCGCCCTTGCCGTAACCCGGCAAATCAGCGACCATCTGTCCGATGTGGCGCACGCGCCTGTCCGAACGCCTGCTCGGCGATGCCGACGATCTCGCCGCGAGCATGATGGAGGCCGTCACGCATCGCGTGGACGCTCCGCAGCTGTTCAACCGGCCTGAGCAGGTCAAGCAGGTGACACGGACGATGGCTGGGCTGATCCAGGCGCTCGCGGGATGGATGATCGACCCGCGGCCGGAGATGGCCGACGCAGAGGTGGCGTGGAGCCAGGCGACAAGCGACCTGACCGGCCGCAACGGGGTGCCGCTAACCGACCTGCTGACCGGCCACCGGATCGCGCTCGCGCGCCTACAGCAGCTGCTCGTCGCCCGCAGCGAGGAGTGGGCCGACACAGCGGCGGAGACCGCCGAGGGGTTGGCCCTGATGTCCTCCTTCTCCGAGGCGCTAATTCCGCACGTGACCAACGCTCACGCCGCTGGAGCCCGCCACCGCGCCGAGACGCTCGAGGCGACACGCCTGGCCGCAATCCGCAGTGTCCTCGCGGGCGGGCCCTTCGACGAGGCGCGCCTCGGGATCCGAGAGAAACGCTCGCACGTCGGGGTGGCTGCAAATGGTCCCGGCGCCGAACAGCTCGGGGCAATCCTACGCGCGGCGAACGTCGGTGCCGTGCTCGCCGCGGTCCCGATGCCGCAAACGAGCTGGGCCTGGTGTGATGGCACACGCCTGCGGCTCGAGGCCTTCAGCGGGCTCGGCGGATGGGTCGGCGTCGGACAGCCGGCCGTCGGACTCCCGGGCTTCATCGCCAGCCACCAGCAGGCTCTGCTCGCCCTCGAGGTCGCATTGCGCGGGCCCGTCGGGACAGTCCGCTACGAGGACGTGGCCGTGCAGGCGCTCGTGTGGGGCGGCCCGGCCGCCGCCGAGCAACTCGTCGCGCACGCGCTCGGGGGCCTCGCCGGGCCCGGCGGACGTGCCGGCACAGTGCGTGAAACGCTCGGTGCCTGGCTGGAGTGCGCCTGTAGCGCGGCGGAGACCGCCCGCCGGCTGCACCTCTCAGAGCGCACCGTGCGCTACCACCTCCAGCGCGCCGCCGATCTCCGTTGCCGCCCGCTCGACGAGGACCTCCCCGCGCTCGCCACAGCACTGCGTCTCGCCGATCAGGTGCCGAGCAAAGGCTGAGCGGCAAGTACTCGGAAAGGCCACCGAAGCGCAAAGCAGCACATCGACGCTGACGACAACAAGTCGGCCCGCTCACCGAACCGTACATCGACGCACGTGCACGAAGCGAGGCACGGCCGACGCCGCTAGCCTCAGCATCGGCGTCACCAATCGCGCTACGCGTGGAGCCACATACGCAGGATGGAGCCAGCGGCCCACCGGTCTCCGAGAAGCATTTGACGCGGCCGCGTTGTGGCCGGCGCTGACCGCATCAGAATCGACCGTTCGCACGGCGCCAGCCGACTTCTGCTTTTACTTCGCCAGACCGCAGTGGCTCGCTTCTCCGGTCGCGTGAAGGACTACGCGGTGGCGCACTTCGGGAGGATCGGATTGCCGCGTGAAGAATCGTGTGCGCCCGGACCCGCTTTGAGGTTGCAGTGTTCGGCGATCTCGAAGATCGAGGCGCCCTCAGTTGCCGCGGTCCACAACGCCCGCGGATCGCCTGCTGTCCGCCAGCCGGTCTCGTCGACGTGGACCGCGTCCTGGGCGAGGATCCAGTCACGCAGTGCGCTGTAGGAGTCCTCGAGCGCGGTCGAGGCGTGCTGGCAGATCGCGTCCACGCTGCCGGTCGACAGGCGGGCGCCGAACAGCTCCCCCGCCAGCTCCGCGATCCCCCGGCGGGAGATCCGGTTGCGCGCGGTCAGCGTCACGATCGCCGCGCGCAACCGTGGCCCGAACGCCGATCCCCCGATCCCGGCCCGCAACGCCGCGGTCGTTCGGGTGCCGCACTCCGGGCAGCGCAGCCGGTGCGTGCGATGCTCGACCAAAAGCACGCTGATCGGCGGCAGCTCGCATACCTGGTGGCGGCCGAACCGGCCGCCCGGCCGGCGCTCGTCCTCTGAGAACTCGCGAGCACAACCAAGGCACGCCTGCGGGTAGTGGGCGACGATCTCATCGACTTGATCCTCGGGGGCGAGTTCGCGTCCCGTACCGCGATGTCCCTCCTGTCCGCCCGCCCTGCGCTCGGCATCGCCCTGCTTAGCCAACAACTCCTTGGCCTTCGCGCGCGCCTCCGCCCGCCGCTGTTGACGCGTCTTGGGCGGATCCTGCGACGGCGGCCTGGAACTCGTCCGTGAGTCCTGCCGCGCCTGCCCCTCCAGCCGCCCGATCCGCCCCTCAAGCTGCTCACAGCGCGCCCCCAGCACCTCCACAGCCCCCGCCAACTCAAGGATCACCTCAACACAACGCTCCCGCCCCGAGTCATAAATCGCCTCCGCCTCGGCACGATCCACACCCCCAAGATTCGCCGGATAACCAGGCGATCCTTGTTATGTGTCCCAGGACTGAACGGTTACCAAAAGCCGCTGATTTCCAGCGATTTCCTTTGAAGCGGCTGAAGGGACTCGAACCCTCGACCTTCTGCATGGCAACGATCTTTGACTCCACAGATCGCCATCCTGATGCGCTATCGTGATGCGCATGACGCGCACCACCGTAGATGTCGACGAGGCCGCGCTTGCCGCAGCGAAGGCCGCGCTCGGGACGCGCGGTCTCAGCACAACAGTTAACACCGCGCTTCGCGAGGTCGCGCGCCAGTCTGCCCTTGCCGACTTTGACGTGCTCCGGGACGTCGACGGGACTCCCGCCGACGTGGAGTCCGGGCGCGAGAGCCGTGGCGGGGCGACAGCCGACTAAGCCGGAGCCGGCTGCGCTCACGCGCCCGTCGCTAGTCGACACCGCGGTGTGGACGTGGGCGCGGGACCGGCGGTACCCAGCTTTGGCGGAATGGTTCAACGCCGAGGTACGGTCCGGGCGGGTGCTGGTGTGTGACCTGGTCGTATTAGAGCTGCTCCGCTTAGCCCCTAATGAGGCGCGAGCTCGGGCGCTGGCTGAGCGTCTTGACGCGTTCGAAGCGCTACCGATGCCTCTGTCAGTGTGGTCGCGAGCACGCGAGGTGCAGCTCGCCATGGCTCCCACGGGTGACCATCGCCGGGTGCCGCCAGCCGACCTGCTGATTGCCGTCACTGCGGAGCTGGCAGAAGTGCCGCTCGTCCACTACGACCGTGACTACGAGCGAATCGCCACGGTCACGACGCTGCATCATTCGTGGTTCGTCCCGGACGGCGCGCTCGCCGGGACCGTCTGAGCCGATAGCCGGCAGG
>CAWCNP010000001.1:0-797176 GCA_963796885.1 uncultured Solirubrobacterales bacterium | reverse complement strand
TCGCGGGTTCGAATCCCGCCCCCGCTATGAGAAAGCCCCGGAAATCCGCAGGGTTTTTCTCAGTGAGGGTGGGTCGCAGGAATAAGTATGATTCGTGTTACACGGTCCTCGAATGGGGCCCTCAGGCCCTTCGCAAGCTGAGGCGACCTGAGCCAACCGCGCTCAAGCAAAGGGAATCCCGGTTTCAAGCGCGGGTTCCGAACCCGAAGGTCGGTGGCCAAGACCTTATTGACGTTTCCACTGACGACGCGCGCGAGCGGCGGCGGGTGAGAGCGCCGGAGGTGATGACCGGGACGTCGGTCGCTGTGCCGAGCTTGGCTGTGCCTGGGATCGGGTGCGTTTCGCCCGGTCGAGAGGTCGCGGGGCGCCGGGTTTCCGTCCGGGCCGGCGCGTACAAGTCGTGCCATGGAGCACGAGGAACTACTCGAGGCGGTCCGCGGCCTACGGCGGCGGCGCTACTCGCCGGCTGAGATCGCGCGCGTATTGGGCCTGAGCAAGGCCGAGGCAGCACGGCTCGTGCGAATTGTGGCGTGCGAGCGGGACAGCGCTTCGGGTGCTACCGCCGACAGCGCCACGAACGATCGTGCGCCCGAGAGCCAGATTCGATGTTGGGTCAGCCCGGGGTGGCGTCACGGGCTGCGAATCGAGGGTCACAGCGACTGGCCAGGCGACGCCGGTGTCCCCGCCGAGGCAAGCGACAGCGGCGTCGCGCTCGTGTTGGTCGCCGCGCCGGACAGGCACAACCGTGTGTCGGTGTGCAGCTACCTGGTCGATACGTGGTGCCTCGGGGTGAAGAACGCGCTGGGGCCTAAGCGGATGGCCAGGCGCGATTTCGAGGCGCTGAAGCGCGCGTACTTCGCTCAATGGGCGTCGCCGGGCATTCCGATCCCGGTCGAGCTCGCCGAGCACCTCGTGCTCGGGGCGGTCGAGTACGCGCGGCGTCTTGGCTTCGAGCCGCACCGGGACTTCCGGCGGGCTCGACGGGTGCTGGGAGCGTGGGCGGGACCGAGCGCGATCACGTTCGGCCGCGACGGTAAGCCGTACTACGTCAATGGTCCCTACGAGGACCCGGAGCGAGTGCTGGCGACGCTGGAGCGCACTGTCGGCCGCGGCGGCTTCCAGTACACGGTGTCGCTCGACGAGCTTGGCGGGCTGGACGACGGCTACCGCTACACCGTGTCGGTAACCGACTCCGACGACGAACTGAGCGACGCGGCGTAGTGTGGGTGCCCTGGGCGTGGGCGCTCACGCACGGCCCCGCTCGCTATCGCTCGCAGGCTCGCGCTCCGAGTCCACGGCCGGCATGAGTCGCCCGGGTGCGAGTCGTCGCTGGCCGACGACGCCGCTGCCGAGGTCATCGAGCAGCTCGTCGAGCAGCGACTCCTCGTGGATGCCGGCGCGCGCGTCGACTGTGCGCCACGGCCGTGCTCCGGGGCGCTTCAGCACCAGCCCGGCAATCGCAGCGCCGGCCTCGTCGCCGTCGGCGTGCACAAGAATCTCCATGCTCGCCGCCTCGGCGGCGTCGAGCACGAACGCGACCGCGGTGTTGGGCCAACCGGCGGTGCAGAGCAGCGGCGGGCAGCGAGCGCCGAGCGCACTGGCGGCGGCGGAGACGATCGACGGGTTCTCGCAGACGAACAGCGTGTCGCCGGCGAGCCGCGGTGGCTCAGTGCGGAGTTCGGCGAGCGTCAGCACAAGCGGCTTGCCGGCTCTCGTGGCCGCGCGCAGTCGCCCGGCGAGGTAGCCGCGCGCGAGCCGGTGTGGTCGCAGCCCCAGCGTCAGAGCCGTGCACGACAGCTCGTCGCAGCTGACGCCGACCCGCGCCCACAGCGCCCGCCACTCGTCAGCGCTCGCCGGCTCGCGCGGCGGCGCGTGCTCGAGCGCGAACAAGGCTGCCGTCACGAGCCGGCCGAGCGGCCGGTTGCGGTCAAGCGCGTGCGCGTCGCCTCCGGCATACGAGGCGGCGAGCGCGGCCAGCGGAAGACCGTCGGCCGGGAGCACCGAGAGGACATCGAGGGCGCGCAGGATCACGGCGGCGCGTTCGGGCGACGCGGCACCGTACCGGCGGCGCGCATGCTCGAGCCACGGCGCGAGCTCCGGTCGGCTCGATTGGGGGTGACGGAGCACGCGCTCCCAGGCCGCGTTCCGGGCCTCGGCAGTGGCCACGCGCTCGGCTCGGCGGTCGCCCAGCGGGCCGTCCACGGCCACCAGCGCGTCCTCGAGCGAGATTGCGAACCGAGAGTCGCGCAGCTGGGCGTCCAAGCGCGGAAGCTTGATCCACGCCTCGCCGCCGGGCTCGAATGGACGCTGGGGCGTGAGCAGGCCGTTCAGCGTGTGCGCTTCGTCGGGAGAGAGCTGGGTCAGCTGGAGCCTGCCGTACGGACCGCCGTTGCGCTCGAACCGCTCCCGCGCGGCGAACAGCACCCGCCGCATTCCGGCCCGGGAGAGGTACGTGATGGTTTCCGGACTCATGCAGCTGCCGAGACCTCCACTCGTCGCCTGCCGTCCCAACGGAAATGCGCGGTCGCGACGCCGGGGATCCCCGGCTCGCGGTGGAGGTGGTAAATGCCCAGCGCCGACAGCTCCGGGTAGCAGCCCCACAGCTCGTGCGAGGTGAGCACGAAGTCGAGGTCGAAGCGCTCGAGCAGTCCGAGCAGCTGCGCGCGCATCCGCTCGTCGATGCCCGCGAACGCCTCGTCGAGCAGGATCATCCGCGGGCAGGTCTCCGCGGCGGCGGCGAACTGCGCGGCGGCGGCGGCGAACAGCGGCAGGTGCAGGGCGACGGACTTCTCGCCGCCCGACCCCTGCTGGTGGCGGCGGCGGGTGAGCACCTCGCGGCGGCCGTCCAGCAGCTGGATCACCCGGAACTCGTGCCATTCGCGGTAGTCGAGGGCGGCCATCACATGCTCGGTGCTCGAGCCCTGCTCGAGCGAGTGCCGCGCGTCCTCGATCCGCCCGCGGAGGAACTCGACAAGCTGCGCCCGGGCGTCGTCGGTCAACAGCGCGACGTCGCGGCGCAGGAGCGCGACCGCCTCGCGCAGGGCGGGCGGGTTCGATTCCTCGTGCTCGCGCGGGCGCCAGTCGAGCTCGATCCGCATCCCGGAGCTCGTCGTGCACTCGGTCAGCGCCTCGTTCATGCTCGCGACTAGGGCGCCGGCGCTGCCGATCCGCTCGCGCAGCGCGTCGGCGAGCCCGCCGACCAAGAACGACTCGAACAGCCGCTGATCCTCCTCGGCGATCGTCCGCTCGCGCACGTGCAGCTCGCCCTCGAGCCAGCGGTCGAGCTCGGCGATCGGGTGGCTGCGCCCCCCATGTCGGACCTGCACCAGCGTCAGCTCGGGATCGTCTGGGACCCGCTCGCGGCTGACCTGAAACTCAGCGCTGGCGGAAAGGCGGTGGCGGAGGTCGTCGGCCTCGCGGTCGACGTCGCCGAGCAGCGTCTCGAGCCCGCGCCGGGCGGCCAGCGCCTCCCGGGAGGTCGAGCGGAGCTCGGCGAGCGTGCGCTCGAGCGGCCAGCCGCCGGCGTCGGCGTGATCCTCCGGCGCCGCATCTCCGAGTGCGAGCAGCCAGGCGCCAAGCCGCCCGAGGCTGGCCACGCCCGCGTGCTTCGCGGCGACGTCGCGCTCGGCCCCGCCCAGCGCCGCCGCCGCATGCTGAGAATCGCGCTCGGCCGCCGCGGCCTCCGACGCGGCGACGATCTCGTCGCGCTGCGTCTCCTCTAGGCCCCGCTCGGCGCTCGACATCTGTGTCTCCAGCGCGGCGAGCCGCGCGCGCAGCTGCTCGACGGTCGCGCCGACCGCCGCGCTCGCCTCCCGGTGGGCGCCGGTGCGGGCGCTGTCCTCCTGTTCGCACACGCGCGCGCGCTCGCGCGCGCAAGCCAGCGCCGCCACGGCGCGGTGGGCGTGGCTGCGAGCGGCTCCAGCCGCTCGCAGCCGCTCGCGGCGCATGCGCTCGCCGCCGATCAGCTCGCTGCACGCCCCGCGGTAGCAGGCGAGGGCGTCGCGGGCCGCGGTGAGCCCGGCCTCGTCCTCGGGCGCCGGCAGCCGGTGCTCGCGCGCGTGGGCGACAGCGCGCTCCCGCGCCGCTGCAAGCGCCGCCGCGCGCGCCGTCATCGTGTCCTGCTCGGCCGCTGTCACCGCCGCGGCGCGCTGCTCCTCGTCGCGCGCGGCACTCAGTTTCGCGTGCGCCCGGACCGCCGGCGTGTCATCGGGCAGCCGGCGGAGTTCGTCGCGCAGGCGTGCGATCGCAGCTTCGAGCTCGCCGGTCCGTGCCTCGAGGTCAAGCTCGCGCCGATCGATCGCCGCGAGCTCTCGCGCCAGCTCGGCGAGCCGGCGGGCGCGGTTGGCAGCGCGGGCGGCGATGCCGATGAACCGCGCGGTATCGACCCGGCGCCGGCCGCGCAACGGCCCGAGCGCAAAGCTGCCGTCGAAGCCCACCTCGGGGTGCTCGCCCCCGAACGGGCCGGAGTCGCTCAGCGCAAGCCGCGCGAGCACGCCCGCCATGACCGGGGGCGGCACCGGCGCGTCGCGCACCGCAACCAGCGCGTCGGTGAGCGTCCGCCCACCGATGATCCCGGACTGCCCGCAGCCGCCGGGCACCAGCACAGCATCGTCCGCGTCGAGCAAGGCGCCGTCGGGCATCACCCAGGCGTCGAGCAGGCCGGCGCCCTCGAGCGCGCCCTCGAGCCCGGCGCGCCGCGGGTCGTCGATCCCGTCAGCGAACTCGACGAGCGCCCAGAGCGGCGCGCCAGGGCGGCCGTCGCGGCCGGCGGGGCGGAATGGCAGTGGCTCGGGCACCGGGTCCTCGTGCGCCGCGAGCCGGGCGTGCTCAGCCGCGAGCGGCTCGCGCTCGGCGGCGAGCGTCACGCGCGCCGCCGCAACCCCGGCACGCTGCTCGCGCAGCCCCTGCTCGGCGGCGCCGGCGCGCTCACCCGCCAGCTCGCGCGCCGCCGGTGTGCCAGGCTCCCCGGCGCGCGCCAGCAGCGCGGCCAGTTCCGCGGCCAACGCGTCGTCGACGGGAAGCTCCTCGAGGCCGGTGACCCAGCCCTCGAGCGCCGCCAGCAGCTCGCTACGCACCAGCTCAAGGCGCTCGGCCGCGGCGGCCCGCTCGGCCTGTCGCTCGCGCTGGCGCGCCTCGGCGTCCTCGAAGCGCGACCGCGCCGCCCGGTACTCCTGGTCGGCCCGTGCCACCGCCCGCGCGAGCTCGACCATCGCCGCGATCGCGTCCGCGCGTGCCGCGCTGAGCTGATCGAGCAGCGCCCGGACCGCGGTCAGCTCGCGGTCCTCGGCGACGAGCCCCTCGACGGCCGCCTCGTGGGCGGGCACGCCGGCGCGGTCGGCGTCCGCCGCGCACGCCCGAAGCAGCTCGTCCACCGCGGTGCTCTGCTCTGCCAGCGCGGCGTCCGCCCGCGACGCCGCGCTGTCAAGCTCGTCCAGCTCGGCCTGCGCCCGCGTCAGCTCGTCGGCGGCGGCCGCCGCGGCCGCCCGCGCGGCCTCAGCGAGCCGACGCAACTCCTCGAGGCGCTCGGCCGCGCGCCAGTCCTCCGAGGCGCGGAGCTCGCGCTCGGCGCCACGCGCCGCGGCCAGCGAGGAGTCGAGCTCCCGCCGCCGGACTGCGAGCGCCGACGCTCGCTCCCGCGCGCCGATGATCGCCTCCTGCGCTCGCGAGAGCGCCTCCGCGTGCTGCGCGCGGGCGGCGACGGACTCGGTCAGGAGGCGGCCACGCTCGCGCAGGGCGGCCCGCGCGAAGTCGCGGTAGGTCCGCGCGAACGCCGCGACCGCGCCGCGAACGTCGCGCAACTCGGCCGCCTCGGTGCGCAGGCGGTCAAGCTGGTCCAGGCGGCTGGAGACGCGCAGCACCGCGTCACGGTCAAGTTCGGGCAGCGCCTCGGTCAGCCGCGCCGATAGCTCCTGCGGGTCAAGCGTCTGAGAGAGCTGCGGCTTGCGAAGCGACAGCAGCAGACGGACGATCGCGTCGTAGCGATCCTGGGTGACGCCGAACAGGAGCGCGTTCACGCGCTCCCGGTAGGCGGAGGCCGACTCGATTAGCTCGCCGAGCTCCGCGAGCGCTGCGCGGGCGATCGGGTGGCGGTCTCGCTGCAGGAACGCATTGATGCCGATCCGGGGGCCGTGCAGCTCGCCCGCCGGCGGCTGCCGGGCCTGCAGCAGCGCGAACCACGACTTCACGCCGGTCTCGCCCTTGTTCGCGCGCGCCATCAGCACGAGCGTGTGGAAGTGCTCGACGCCCTGCTCGTCGCGGCGGTGCAACTCGAGCCACGAGAACCCGACCGCCGGCGCGCGCGACTCTTGGTCGCCGATCAGGTTCCAGCGCATGGAACGTCCGCGACCCCCGAATGGATCGAGGCGCTCGGCACGGAGCTCGCCGTCCAGCAGCAGCGGCAGCAGCAGCTCCAGCGCCTTCGACTTGCCGCTCCCGTTCGGGCCGCGCAGCAGCAGCCGGCCGTGCTCGAACTCGAACGTCTCGTCCTCGTACTCGTAGAGGCCGATCAGGCCGGCGCGGTGCAGGCGGAAGCGCCCGAGCCGTCCGGCGGGCGCGCGGTGCAGGACGGTGATGCTCATTCGGGCTCCCTCAAACGGAGGGTCGGCCGTGCGAAGCGAGCGGTCGCCGGGAGCACCCGGACCTGCGCGGGCTCCTCGTGGGCGAGCAGCCGGTGGGCCTCGAGCAGCGTGAGCGCCGCGCGGTCAAGCTCGGGCCCCGCATCGAGCCCCATCCGCTCGCGCAGCTCGGCGAGCGCCGCTTCGACCTCGCTGCGCGGCAGCGGGTTGCGAGCGGAGTCGTGGGCGGCTGCGCGCAGGCGCTCGCACGCCAGCAGCGCGAGCAGGCTCTCGCTCGAGCGAGTCGGAAAGCGAACGTCGGTCAGGCGCTTGGCGGGGTCGATCAGCGCCGAGCCCTCGGCGCGCCGCTCCGCCTGCAGGCCGGTGAGGGCTTCGAGCTCGGGCTCGAGCCGGTGCCGTTGGGAGCGGTACGTGTCCTGCTCGGCGTCCTCGAGCTCGCCGACATACAGGACGGGCTCCTCGACGAGCGTGCGAGCGATCCGGTGGCGGCGGCGGGCGCGGTCGCCGTCCTCGCTGGCGGGGTAGTCCTCGGTGAGCAATTCCTCGACGCGCTCGATCCCGGTCAGCGCCAGCGGCGTCGCCTTCAGGTCTCCGAGGCGCGCGTGATCGATGTCGAACAGCGCCTCCTCGAGCGCCTCGTCGCGGGCGACGAACGCGTCGCGAGAGCCGTCGCGCTGGCGCAGCACGCCGA
The DNA here is from genome assembly GCA_963796885.1 of uncultured Solirubrobacterales bacterium. Classification (GTDB taxonomy): domain Bacteria; phylum Actinomycetota; class Thermoleophilia; order Solirubrobacterales; family Solirubrobacteraceae; genus Palsa-465. Next base: position 789,910 of record CAWCNP010000001.1, on the reverse strand, counting down.
GGCGGCACAGCAGCTCGAGCACGTCAGCGAACGCCTTGCGCTCGTCGCGGCGCTCGAACTCAACGTGCAGGGCGAGCTCAGCGCTGAGCGCGGCGACCTCGCCGGCGAGTCCGCCGATCAGCGCCTGCGAGCGGCCGTGATGGCCCTCGAGCGTCGCCAGCGCCAAAGCCAGCAGGACGTAGTGGCGGCGGGTGAACGGCGCCCACCCGTCCTCGGGGCCCGGGCGGGCCCCGCCCGGCCGGATCCTGGCGGGTCGGTCACGGTAGGCAAGCCGCGGGCGCTTGTAGAGGCGCGCGTGATCGCCGCGGATCGCCAGCCGGTAGCCGATCAGGTGGCGAAAGCGGTCGGTCAGCCACTCGGCGTGGCGACGCACGAGCGTGAACGACCCCGGATCGCCCGCGGCGGTGAGCAGCGGACACATCAGCAGCGCGCGGGCGGCGTGCTCGCGCTCCCCGGCGACGCGCTCATCCAGGGCGCTCAGCACGCGACCACCTGGATCTCGTAGTTGGGGGCGGCGAGCGTGCCCTCCGGGGTAGCGATCTCGACGAGCTCGCCTCCCGCTGGCGGTGGGCGCAGATCGAGCCGGACGAGTCCGTCCTCGGACTCGGCGCGCCGGGTCCCGTCGGCGGCCGCGGCGGCGTTCAGCGCGCGGGCGAGCCACCGCAGGAGATAGTGGAACTCGAGCGCGTCGAGGTGACCGAGCTGATCGAGCCGCAGCGACCCGGCGCCGGTGAAGCGCCGCTGCGCCATGCGCAGCTGGGAGCGCTCGCGCTGGCGGCGGGCGGCGAGCGCCTGGCGCGCCATCGAGTGGTCGGGCAGATCTGAGGCGCGGCCCGCGCCGGGCGCCCGTGTCCCGGGGCGGTACAGCGTCGCCTCGACAGGCGCGGGGACCGCCTCCCACCACGACGCGGTGGACGGGCTCAGCTCGGGATCGGCCTCGGGCACCGAGAAGTGGCGGGGCTGGTAGAGGCCGAAGACCGCTGCGTACAGGGCGTGGCAGTCGGCGGCGGTCTCGGCGCGATCGAACAGCCGCGCCAGCGCGCGGTACTCGGCGGCGCGGTCCACTCGCCGCGTCCGGCGGTCGAGCAGACGCTGGGCGGACTGGATGATCCACTCGATTGCGTCGCCGAGCGCGCGGTCGAGCTCGTGCCACGGCGGCGCCTCGCCGGCACCGCCGCGGAACCAGCGGCGGACCCCGTTCCACTCGTCCGCGAGACGCTCGCCGCGCCGCGCGGCGACCTCCTCGTCGCTGAGCCCCCACACCGGCGGGTCGTCGCTCTCGGCGGCGATCGCCACGATCCGCGCCAGTCCGACTGCCTCGACCCGGTCGATCGCCGCGCTGAACTGCGGGTCGAGCCGCCGCAGCTCGGCGCGGAACCCGGTCAGGTGGTCGATCACGCGGCGCTTGTAGCGCTCGAACGGCTCGAGCTCGACCGCCTGCTCGTCGGCCATCACCGCGCCCAGCTCGCGCATGAAGTCGCCGGTGTCTGAGCGCAGCCGCTCGAGTTTTGCGGCGACGTCGTTGAAGTGGGCGACGAGCTTGCCCGGCCTGGGGTCGTTGCGCTCGGCCTCGACTGCCAGTGCGATCAGCGCGTCGAGTAACTCCGGCACCTGCGAGCGCTCGAGCGCTCCGATTCGCTCGGCCAAGCGGTCGACTTGGAGCGCCGCGCGCTCGGCGATCTCGCCCGCCGCGGTGATGTCGTAGGTGAAGCGCTTGCGCTTGAACTCACGCGTGGAGGACGCGCGCGAGCTGTCCTGATAGCGGTCGACGGCGCCCCAGCCGCACAGCGCCTCGAGGTCGCGCTCGAGCGCCTCGGTCGTGTCGTATCGGACCGAGAAGCGCTCCCAGAGCCGCGTCGCCAGCTGCGCGGGCGCCATCCGCAGCCCGAACCGTCGCTTGTTGGCGAGCAGGACGCCCATCAGCTGGCGGTAGCGATGGCTGTTCTCGGTGTCGAGGTACGCGAACGCGCGGACGCGGCCGGCCGGCTGCGGCGCCTCGCCCGCCGCCTCGGCGAGCAGCGGTGGCGCGGGGCGGTGCCGGGGGGACGGGTCGGGCTGGCTGCGCGCGGGGTCGATCGCCATCGATCGCACATCGTGAGGCGTGGCCCGGACGGAACCGCCGTGACGGATCCGTCGCGGCTTCCGTCGCGCATGTGACTGGGCTGCGGCGACATGCCGTCCGGCCCGTCGTCTAGCTTTTCGTCCTGCCATGGATGACACGCCGATCGCCGTGCGGGTGGCCAACGACGAGCTCGCGACCGTTCGCGAGGCGATGCGCGAGCTGAACCGGCTCGTCGAGATGCTCGAGCGTGGGGAGCTCGAGAAGGTGGTGCTCACGCAGCGCAACCGTATGCGCGCAGTAGTCGTGTCGCTGGAGCGGTTCTCGGAGCTCGAACGGCGGGCGGCTGCATAGGAAGCAGCTGCGGGTGTCAGCGTACGGCGACAGGATACGCTTGTCTATGTACGACGACATGATAGGCTTGTCGCCGTACGCTTGCTGATCGTCGGTGTAAGCGCACGCCGACAACGATGCCCAGCACGATCAACTCGATCCGGGATCTCTCCGCCGCCGCTCGCGGCCGCCGTCTTGAGCTTGGCCTCAGCCAGTCTGAGCTGGCAACCCGCGCCCGCGTATCCAGGCAGTGGATCAGCGAGTTCGAGTCGGGAAAGCCCAGCGCCGAGTTCGGACTGGTGATACGCCTGCTCGACGCGCTTGGGCTTCGCCTCAACGTCGATGAGCTCGCCGCTAGCGTAGGTGGCGACCAGCCGCCGAGGCGCGGGACGGTCGACCTCGATGCTCTGCTGGAGGACTACCGCGGGCGATGACCGATTCGCTGCTGGTCATCTTGGAAGACCAGACCGCAGGGACGGTAACGCGACTGCGTGGGGGACGGTTGCGGTTCGATTACAGCGACGAGTACCGAGAGCGGTCCGGTGGCACGCCGCTATCGCTGTCGATGCCAATCCAGGTTCGATCACATCCAGACCAGGTGGTGACGTCGTGGCTGTGGGGTCTGCTGCCCGACAACGACGCCGTCCTGCGACGGTGGGCTCGCGAGTTTCACGTCTCGGCATCCTCCCCCTTCTCGTTGCTGGCCACCCCGGTCGGAGAGGACTGCGCCGGCGCCGTCCGGTTCGCATTGCCGGAAGAGGTCGATCGGGTCGTCGGACGATCGGGCGACGTCGCGTGGCTCACAGACGATGACGTGGCTGAGCGGCTGCGGGAGCTGCGCGAAGATTCGACCGCCTGGCTGGGCCGGGCGTTCACCGGCCAGTTCAGTCTCGCCGGCGCGCAAGCCAAGACCGCGCTGCTCTTTCGAGACGGGCGCTGGGGCGTTCCGTCGGGCTCGACGCCCACCACCCACATCCTCAAGCCGGCGGTCAGCGGGTTTGATGACCATGACCTGAACGAGCACCTCTGTCTCGACGCAGCGCGGCGTGCCGGCCTTCTCGTAGTTCGCACCTCGGTCTCGCGGTTTGGCGATGAGACGGCCGTCGTTGTCACTCGATATGACCGCCATGTGGCGCCCGGGGGTGAGATCCTGCGCGTCCATCAGGAGGATCTCTGCCAGGCCCTCGGCCTGCCCCCGAGCCGCAAGTATCAGAACGAAAGTGGGCCAGGGTCGGCGCAGATCACTCGGCTGCTGCGCGAGGCGATGCCGCCTGTCGTCGCCGAGGATGCCGTTCGGCGGTTTATCGATGCGCTGATCTGGAACTGGCTGATCGGCGGCACCGACGCGCACGCCAAGAACTACTCGCTGCTGCTGGCCGGCGACCAGGTTCGGCTCGCTCCGGTCTACGACATCGCTTCCGCGCTGCCCTACGGCATGCACGAACGCAAGCTTCGCTTCGCGATGAAGCTCGGCGGCGATTACCGAGTATTTCTTCAGCGCAACCCATGGCCCCAAGCTGCCCGCGATCTCGGCCTGGACGAGGGCGAGCTGGCCGATCGCGTAAGCGAGCTCGTTGACGTCGCACCCGATGCGTTCGCTGACTCCGTCAGCGCCGCCGATATCGTCGCCCTGGACCGCGGCATGCCCGGCAAGCTCCTGGACGTCGTGGCCGACCGTGCCGCGCGATGTCGCAGCCTGATCGAGCCCGCGGCAAGCAGCACGGAGCTTCCGGCCTGAGCCGCAATTCGCGGAGATCCACCCCGCGTCATTACGCTCTTGCGACACGGCTGGGACATCCTCTCCGCCGCACCAAGTGAGACCCAGCGCTGCGGCCCGGGGAGTCGGCGCCCCAGGGTCAGACTCGGTCAAGACCGTGTAACAAACCGTGTAACAAGTTCGGCAAATTCGCCGACACCGCGATGAGCTCTACCCGGAGACGCTCGCGGAGTTCCGCGGGTCGGAGGAACTCACGGGCGCAGACCTGGCGCGGGCCTGGCACGACCGGCACGTCTTCCGCGCCGCGATCGACGCGTTCTTCGAAGATTTCGATCTCCTGCTGACGCCGGCCACAGCGACCGCCGCGTTTCCCGTGGGCGAGCTTCCAACGGAGATCGGCGGCAGGTCGGTCGAGGCCGACTGGCGAACCTTTATGCCCTTCTCGATCGCGTGGAACCTGACCGGTCGGCCGGTCGCCTCGGTTCCGTGTGGGCTCACCAACAGCGGGCTACCGGTCGGGCTATTGATCATCGGCCGGTTCGGCGATGACGTGACAGTGCTTCACGCCGCCGAGGCATTCGAGACCCTGCGGCCGTGGCCGTCGCCGCCCGAGATCTGATCATCCGGCCCGCTGTCTCCCGGGGTTCGTCTAGATTTGGCCGATGCTGGCCACGCGCTCGACCAGGAGCGCTGATCATGGCGGAGGAACCGAAGCGGGTTTGGCGTGCGCCAGGCGAGTCATGTGCAGGCGGCACGCTGTTGTCATCTCCGGGCGTCGTGAAGCGTTCTGGACGATGCCGCCGACCGCCTCAGACAGATCCAGACCGCCGGCAACATCATTACGGGCGACGCGTCGATAGAGGGGGCCTAGCAGCGGGTGACGGCGACGAGCGGAATGCGCCCCGCAGGTGGGGGAGCGGCGCGAGCAGGTCCACGAGAGTTGCACTCCTCGCTATAAATGCCCGCCGATGAAGTCTTGTCTCGCTGCCACTCCTCGATCTCGATGTCGCCCCTGACCCTGGGTGTCGCCGGAGCCTCGCGCAAGCCCGACGAGCACCGCCTTCCGATCCACCCGCTCCATATCGAACGGATCGACCCCAACGTCCGGAGCCGGATGCTGTTCGAGCATCACTACGCCCAGCGGTTTGGCGTCCCAGACAACCAGATCGCTTCCGTCGCAAAGGGCCTGCGCTCGAGACAAGAACTGATGCACGAATGCGATGTGCTGCTCCTGCCCAAGCCGCTCGCCGCTGACCTGGAAGAGCTGCCCCCGGGCAAGGTCCTGTGGGGATGGCCTCATTGCGTGCAGGATGAGCGACTCACGCAGGTGGCGATCGATCGCCGTCAGACCGTGATCGCTTGGGAGGCCATGCACTTCTGGACCCATGACGGCGCCTTCGGTCTGCACGTGTTCCACAAGAACAATGAGCTCGCGGGGTACTGCAGCGTGATTCATGCGCTCGAGCTCATGGGGCTGACGGGCGCCTACGGTCGGCGGCTGCGGGCTGCGGTGATCAGCTTCGGCGCGACCGGGCGGGGAGCGGTCTCGGCCCTGTTCGCCCTCGGGGTCCATGACGTGGACGTGCTGACCCACAGGAGTGTCGCCGCGGTGGCTGCGCCGATGGCGCCGGCGCGACTGGTCCACTTCGAGCGTGACTCGGAGCACCAGCATCGCGTGCTGGTGCTGAACAGCTTCGGCAGTCGCCCGGCGGCCGAGTTCTTGGCGGAACACGACATCGTGGTCAATTGCATCCTTCAGGACACGGACGATCCGCTCATGTTCGTAACCAGCCAAGAGCTGGAGCTGTTCACGCCCGGAAGCGCTTTCGTCGATGTCTCCTGCGACGAGGGCATGGGCTTTGACTGGGCTCGCCCGACGTCGTTCGCCGAGCCGGTGTTCAACGTGGGGAACGGCGCGGTCTACTACGCGGTCGACCACAGCCCGTCGCTGCTCTGGAACTCGGCGACGTGGGAGATCAGCGAGGCGCTCATCCCGTTCCTGCCGACGGTCATGAATGGCCCGCACGCGTGGGACGAGGACCGGACCATCAGCCAGGCGATCGAGATCCGCGACGGCGTCGTGCAAAACCCCAAGATCCTCTCGTTCCAGTCGCGGGCGCAGGCGTATCCGCACGCGAAGCTCGCGGCGCCCCGCACCTAACGCGCGCTCACCACGCCCGGCCGTCCCATCCGCGCTCCAGCGCAAACCGCGCTCCGATCGTCCAGGCCTGGGCGCGGTTGGCGATCTCGATCCGCTCGGGTCCGCGATCGCGCACCGCGTACAGCTCTGAGGCATCCCCAAGCCGATTCAGCGCCGCGAGCACACCGCGCCGCACGTGTTCGGCCTCGGCACGGCGTCCGGCCGCCCGGAGGCCTCCCCAGCCGAACCACGAGTCGAATGGCCAGACGCCCCCGCGGTGGTAGGCGTGCGGGGCGAACTGAGGATGCTCGGACGACAGAGTCCGAAGCCCGAAGTCCGTCAACACGTCCGGCTGGCAGAGCCGGCTCACGTACGCCTGGCGCTCAGAAGCCGGCAGCGCATCCGCCCAGAGGAGCCATCCGAGCTGCGACCCGGCACCGACGACCGGGCGGTCATGCGCGTCGAGCGCCATCGTCTCGGGCGAGAACCTCTCGCCGATCAGCGCCACCAGCTCATCGGCTCGCGAACGCCAGCGAGTCTCGCCGGACAGGCGCGCGGTGGCGCGCAGGGCGGCAACCGCCACCGCCTGCACATCGGCATCGGCCAGCGGCGGCTCGGGCAGGCTGCCATCAGGCTCAAGGAGGCCCGGTCCGTGCGCGGCGAGCGGATCTATCGCGTCCCGCCAGCCCTGCTGTGCGAGGCCGCCGGAGTGGAGCCGCGGGCCGTAGCGCACCAGCCCTCCTCCGCGCTCGAGCGCGGCCTCGAGCCAACGACTCGCCGCCTGCCACGCGGCAGAGAGCTCGTCGGCAAGCTCGCGCTCGTTCACCGCCGAAAGGAGAACCAGGAACCAGGATGTGCCGTCGGCCGAGCCGTAGTAACGCAGCTCTCCGTCGCGAAGGGGCCAGCCGGACTCGGCAAAGCGCGGTTCGGGGTGCTGCCGGTACTCGTGCACGATCTTGCCCGGCTCCTCGTCGGTCTCTGGGTCGGTCTGGCGGCTCTGCAGCGAGGCCAGCACCCGCAGCGTCGCGCGCGCGACCTCCGGCTGAGCTGGCAGCACCTGAAGCGAGGTGATCAGGGAATCACGCCCGAAGAGCGCGTGGAACCGACCGGGATCATCCGCGCTGGTCGGCTTCGTCGATGCGTATACCCATCCATCCGGCGAGAGGATCGACTCGTCGAGGACGCGATCGCCGGCTCCGCGTCCGGTCATGGCGCGGATCGTACTGTGGACACTCCGCCCAGCTACGAAGGCGACCTCATTCGGCATGAGCCGCCGCTGGCTCGGCGTCGGAGGTCGGCCATGAGCGACCGATGGTGTCTGCCAGCGATAATTGAGCTATCTGTTCACGCGATGACGACTACTGGGAAAGAGCGAGGTGATGTGTCACCGACGAGTGGGCCAACTGTTCTCGAGACCGCCCGGCCTAGGTTCTCGGCTGAGGACGCATCGAGAATCGCGAGAGAGGTGTTTGGCCTCGTCGGCACTGCCGTGGAGCTGGGGAGCGAGCGTGATCAGGCGTTTCTGATCGAGGGCGAGGCCGACGGAGGCGTGCTCAAGATCTCGAACATTCGCGAGGACCCCGCGTTTCTCGATTTTGAGCGTCAGGCAATTCGGCGAATCCGGGATGTGGATCCTGAGCTCCCGGTGGCTCAGCTCCGTCCGACGCTGGAGGAGCTGGGGGCGGGTACCGACGCGATCCCGGGACCGACCGCTGTTTCTGGACCCGACGGCGCTCACTACATTCGGCTATTCGATCGTATGCACGGCTCCGATCCGGAGGCCAGCGAGCTCAGCGGACGGGCACTGTGGGATTACGGCGCCACGCATGCGCGCCTCAATGGTGCCCTACGTGGTTTCTTTCACCCGGCTGCGGGCCGGGAACTCCTGTGGGATCTGAAGCAGGCCGCGCGATTGCGGGCGTTGATGCACGCGATCCCTGACAGCCGCCGGCGCGCGATCGTTGGGCGTGTGCTGGGCCGGTATGACGCGAACGTCGCGCCAGAGTGGGATCGCCTGCGGGCCCAAGTCGTCCACGCCGATTTCAGCCTCGACAACGTCCTCGTCGATGAGGCCGGCCGCATCACGGGCATTGTCGACTTTGGTGACATGGTCCACACGGCCGAGATCGCCGACGTGGCCGTTGCCGTCACCTCGCTCCTCCGCGGCCGTGTTGGACCAGGCATTTTTCGGGCAGGTCGGCGGATCATCGATGGCTACCAGACCCGAAGGCCACTCGAGGATGTGGAGCTTGCCCTCCTCGGCGACCTCATTGCGGCGAGGCTTGTCGCGCTGGTCGTCCTGGGTGCGTGGCTCGCCGAACAACATCCGGAGAACGCCGAGTACAACCAGGTGTGGGATGCGGATTCGTGGGAGTTGCTTGAGTTCTGCGATGAGTTTGGGTGGGACCGGTGGGCCAGTGAGTTTGGGGCACCCCGCGATACCGGCGACACACACGAGCTCGCGCGCCGAAGGCAGCAGGTCCTAGGCCCGGCGATCACTCCCCTGACGTATCGCGATCCGGTCCATCTCGTCCGTGGCGAGGGCGTGTGGTTATTCGATAGATCCGGTCAACGCTTGCTCGACGCGTACAACAATGTGCCCGTTGTCGGGCATTGTCATCCTCGCGTCTCGGAGGCGGTCGTTCGTCAGACGCGTGTGCTGAACACCCATGCGCGCTATCTCTATGACTCACTCATAGAGCTTGCCGAACGGCTCGTGATGTCGATGCCGGCAGAGAGCGGGCTTGACACGGTAATGGTCATGAACTCCGGCAGCGAGGCGAACGATCTCGCCTGGCGGATCGCTACGGCGTGGACGGGTCGCAGCGGCGGTGTCGTCACGTCCTTTGCATATCACGGTGTGACCGATGTGGTCACAGATCTCTCGCCCGAGATATGGCTGGGCGCGCGTCTGCCGCCGAACATTGGACGGATTGCTCCTCCAGTCCCGGGCTGGCGCCCAGCGGCAGAGATTCGGCGCGCGAGCGAGGAGCTCGCGGTCAGCGGCCATGAGGTCGCGGCGACCTTCATAGACGGAGCCTTCATGAGCGACGGCGTGTTTGCGCCGGATGCCGATGCGATGGTCGAGCTGGTTCTCGCGACCCACGAGCTGGGCGGATTGTTTGTTGCCGACGAGGTGCAGGCAGGGTTCGGGCGGTCGGGAAGACATCTGTGGTCGTTTGCCGGATGCGGAGCAGTTCCGGACATAGTCACATTGGGAAAGCCAATGGGCAACGGTTATCCGGTGGCGGCGTTGATCACACGACGAGAGCTGGCGGAGCGATTTGCGGAAGGGACCGACTACTTCAGCACGTTCGGGGGTAACCCGGTGGCGGCCAGGGCCGCCCTCACGGTTCTCGACGTGATCGAGGATGAGGAGCTGGTCGATCAAGCTGCTGCCGTCGGACTCCGACTTAGATCGGCTCTGGAGGAACTTGGCCAACGGCATGCTTGCATTGGTGAGGTTCGCGGGCAGGGGCTGATTGCCGGTGTTGAGTTGGTGGATGCGACGGGTGCTACGGGCGCAGCGCTCGCCAAGCGGGTCGCAGACGGGCTGCGTGACCGCGGCGTTTTGATCGGGCGGACGGGGCCGGAGAGCAACGTGCTCAAGGTGCGTCCTCCGTTGGTCTTCGACGTCGGGCACATTCCGGTACTCGTTGACGGCCTGGATGCTGTGCTCTCGACCGAGCAGTGATAGATGAGACGCATCGGACCGAGACGCCGGGCGCGCGCGGCTGAGGCTATGCTCGAGGAACGATTTAGACGACCGGGAAGGGATTTCATGGATCGGGTGTGGGGCGGAGGGCGTGTGGTGGCGCGGTTGGCGTTAGTCGTCGCGGGCTGCAGGATCGTGAAATAGTCGATGCCGCGTCTGCGCTTTGGATCCGTGACGGTCGCTGTGCGAGTCGGCCTTGTGTGCGCGAGCCTTTTGACTGCGTACGCTGCGTTTGGTGGGTCGGCCGGCGCGCGTGGGTTGGCCAAATGTGACAAGCGGCAGGTTCCACTCGCCGCGAATGTTTGCGCGGCCAAGGGGGACAAGCGCGGACGCCGGGTGCTTGCGGTCATCCGCTCGATGGGAGCACGGTATTCGTTGAGGTCGGTGGTCTTCGGCGTTTGGCAGGGCAAGCACCAAGTGGTGTCGGGAGCGATCGGCAACGCATATCCGGGCGTCGAGACGACCCGGAACGTGCATATTCGGATCGGCAACACGACCGAAGCGATCGAGACGACTCTATTGCTCAAGCTGGTGGACATGGGAAAGATTCGTCTGAGTGATCGTGTGTCGAAGTGGTTCCCGGCGTTGCCCGACGCCAACAAGGTCACCATTGCCATGCTGGCCTCGAGCACCTCGGGCTACTTCCACTACGTGTTGGACAAGCGGTTCGAAGACGCGGTCAATGCCGCACCCTTCCGGCACTGGACTCCGAATGAGCTCGTGGCGGTCGGGATGCGCCATAGACTGCTGTTTGCGCCCGGCAAGAGTTGGTCGTTCAGCGACACCAACTTCGTCCTCCTGGGGGAGATCCTGCGGAGAGTCGGCCGCGCGCCGGTGGCGGTGCAGCTAAAGAAGATGATCCTGAACCCGCTCGGCATGACCCATACGCAGATGACGACGACGGCCTACACGCCCTCGCCGGTCCTGCATGGATACACGACCGAGCGTGGCGTCTACGAGGACGACACCTTCTGGAGTCCCAGTTGGGCGACTTACACAGGCGACATGACGTCAACCTTGTGGGATCTGGGGCGCTGGGCAAGAGCCGTCGGCACGGGCTCGCTGTTGTCAGCCCGGTCACACCGCCGGCAAATCGCCCCGGACACCGCTGGACTCGGCCCGCTCACCAAGAAGTTCTATTACGGGCTCGGGTTGGCGGTTGGGAACCACTGGATCATCGGGGGGGCGCCCGGTCTGGAGGGCTTCAGCGGGGCCGTGACGTACCTGCCTCAGAAGCAGCTCACCGTCGTGATCTTCACGACCGCCAAGGCCAAAGCGCCTTCGGGGGTCGAATTCGCGCCGGCGATCTTCAAGCGCGTAGGAGCGCTGCTCGCTCCGTCGTATCCCCCCGCGTTCCTGGGCTAGGCGCCTACCACCGACGCAATACAACGCTCCAGCCAAAGGGTGTAATTCATGCGGTGGCACGACACTGTGGCTGTAAGCGACCCGGTTCGTACCCGAAGGTCGCGGGTTCGATTCCCGCCCCGCTACCAATGAGAAATACCCGTAAATCCGGACCTCCAACGGGCCTCCATCCCGTCGCAAAATCGCAAGTCTTGGATCTCCCGTTGCGATGCCGACACTCACGCGTCGCGTCCCAACCGCGCCGAGGCCAGTCCGATCCGCCGAGGAGCGAACAGCCCAAGAGCCCTGCAAGCAGCACGGCCGCTGCCGCTCCGTCGCCACGTCGCCCTCGATTGTCGAGGAACTCGACGTGGACGGCCACTTGGCCGTGCGCACTTGACGCTATATCCGCTCGGGCACTCAGGCAGACTGACATTCGTCGCGACCGGCTCCCTCTCTGGCTAACGGCCGCTCGCCATGGCTGCGACGGCCCATGTCGCAAGAAGGACGCCCATTTGCTGAACGCGGCGGAGGCGCTCTCCCAATAGCAACGCGGCAGCAGCGCCGGTGGTCCGGAGGGACGCCCACGTCAGTGGACACGTCCTCCGGCGGGGTGTATCGTCGCTGCCCGAGGGCCAGCGTGCCGGCGTGCATGCTTCGATTTCTTGGGGTCCGGCGCGCTGTCCTGGCTTGAATCGGATCTGGGGTGGAGCTGGGTGAAGACTGCGAACAGGTTGGATCTGCGGAAGTCCGTTGCGTCCGTAGCGGTTCACGTCGGCGTGATCGTGATGCTCCTCATGCCGGCTACGGCGTGCGCGATTGCTCCTGGAGGTGGGCCTCGCACGCGGTCTGGGGCTGCTTGGTTGGGGTCCGGCCGGCCGGCGGCACAACCAGGTCTGTCGAGGTTGCCGGCGGCGGCCCAAGCACCGATCTCCGGCGCCATCGGCCGTGAGAACGAGACGTATTGGGTGAAGGGCCTGAGCGCTCGAAACCCCGCTCAGGGGCTACGAGTGCAGTTTGCGCCGACGCGCGTGACCATCAGCTCGGAAAGCCTTTCATGGTCGATGGCTCTGCGCGCCGTGGGTTACGGCGCGCGGCTAATCCCGACGCGCGGCGTCCAGCCGCAGGTCCGCGCGAATCGGGCCGTGTTTCGGCGTGCGGGTCTCGACGAGTGGTACCGGAACGGGCCACTGGGGATCGAACAGGGGTTCACGCTGTTCCGACGGCTGCGGCCGGCTGGCCGCGGTCCCTTGACCTTCGAGCTCGGGCTTCCGCCCGGCGCGCGGGCCTCGCTGGCCGAGGATGCTCGCTCAGCGGTGCTGGAGCGTGGCGGTGCGCAGTTGCTGCGCTACTCGGGGCTCAGCGCGTCGGATGCACTCGGCCGTCCACTGCGGACCTGGTTGCACGCCGGCGACGGACAGCTGCTGGTCCGTGTGGATGACCGCGGCGCGAGGTACCCGGTGCGCGTTGACCCCGTGGTGGGGGCGGCCAAGCTGACGGCCGCCACCGGCGCTTCTGAGGACGTCTTTGGCTCGTCGGTGGCGATATCGAGCGATGGCTCGACGGTCGTGGTGGGTGCCTCCGGCGTGAGCGGCGGCACGGGAGCGGCGTACGTGTTCGTCCGTCCCGGAGGCGGCTGGGCGGATGCGCACGAGACGGCCGAGCTGACCGCCTCAGATGGTGTGGCGCGTGACAGGTTCGGTTCGTCGGTGGCCGCGTCGTCGAATGGCTCGACGATCGCGGTAGGCGCGGATGAGGCGCATCACAGCGGCAACAGCAATGGCCCGGGGGCCGTGTACGTGTTCACCTCGCCAAATGGCTGGAGCAGTTCCACTCAGGCCGCCAAGCTAACCGCCTCGGACGGCGCCGCCTACGACGGGCTTGGAGCCGGCGTGGGCGTATCGGGCGATGGCACGATGGTTGTGGCTGGGGCGCCGAACAACGGGTTCAACACCGTTACCCAAACCTATGGCGCTGGAGCCGCCTACGTTTTCGCGACTACCAACGGCTGGGCCAGCCATTCGCAGACCAAGTTAACGACCGGCGGGTCAGGCGATCAAATGGGCGCGTCGGTCTCGACGTCGAGCGACGGCTCGGCTGTGGCGGTGGGTGCCCCTCAAGGCCTGACTACTACTGGCCACGGGGTGGCGTACGTGTTCGTGCAGAGCAGCGGCAACTGGAGCGGCCCGGTCACACTGACTGCCTCGGACGGAGCGAACGGAGATGAGCTGGGGGACTCGATCGCGATCTCGGGCGACGGCTCGACGCTGGTCGCGGGCGCGCCGGGAGCCGCCGCTGGTGCCGGCGCAGCGTACGTGTTCATCAAGCAGACCGTGATCCTCAATATGGTCATATCCACCATCTGGAAGAGCTACAACGGCGGCGCGAAGCTGACCGCCTCAGACGGCGACGCGGGCGGTCTGGGCAGCTCGGTGGCGATCTCCAACAGCGGCTACATGGCGGTGGCCGGGTCTCCAGGAAGCATCGGCGGCGAAGGAGCCGCGTACGTCTTCACCCAGTCGGTTCGCCTCGGACAACTGCGATGGATCAGTACCACGCAGCGGACCAGGGTGACCGCCTCCGATGGCGCGCCCGCCGACCCCGAAAACCTGTTCCCCGGCGATACCCTGGGCTCGTCGGTGGCCTTGTACCCCGATGGGACAGGCATCGTTGCCGGCGCGCCCTACAACACCAACTACGCGGGTGCCGCGTACGTGTTCCGCCACCCCACTTCGACAGCGGTCGGTTGCCAGCCGGCGACCGTGCCGGGAGAACCGAGCACCTGCACCGCCACGGTCCAGGACATCGTCTCCAGCAGTACGACGCCCACTGGCTCCGTGAGCTTCAGCAGCGACTCCGGCGGGTCGTTCGGCGGCGGTGGCTCATGCACTCTGGCGGCGAGCGCCACCGCCGGGATCGCGTCATGCCAGCTCAGCTACACGCCGAGCAGCGTCGGCTCGGGGACGCACAAGCTCACCGGTAGCTACGAGGCAGACTCCGTTCACGCCGGCAGCCGAGGTACGACCTCGCTCACAGTGACTCCAGCGCCGAGTGCAACGGCGGTGGCCTGCCGACCGAGCGACGTCGTGGTCAGAAGCTCCAGCGTGTGCACGGCGACCGTGCAGGACACAGGGTCGCATCACCTAACCCCAACCGGCTCGGTTCGTTTCACCAGCTCCGCGGGTGGGTCGTTCAGCGCCGGCGGGTCCTGCACCCTCGCGACCAAGCCCAGCGGGGTGGCCTCCTGTCACCTCAGCTACACGCCCGCAGTCGTCGGCTCCGGAACTCACAAGATCACCGCCGCCTTTGGCGGCGACGGGGGACACTCCGGCAGTCAGGCGGCCTCGCCGATCACGGTCAGGCCCGCCTCGACGGCCACGGCCGTGGGCTGCCGCCCGCTGTCAACGTTCGTCGCGCATGCCGCGAGGTGCACGGCCACGGTCACCGACACCGCCACGGGCCCGGGAAGCACAAGCCCGACCGGCAATGTGCACTTCACGACAAACGCGGCCGGTTCCTTCGGCCATGGCGGCTCGTGCACGCTCGTTCCGACTGCGACCGCCGGAGTGGCCTCCTGCCAGCTTCCGTATACGCCGTCAGGCGTCGGCGCCGGCACGCACAAGATCACGGCCAACTATGGCGGAGACCCGAACCATGCACCGAGCCATGGGGCAGCGCTCGTAGCGGTCAAGGCACTACTTCCCAAGGTGAGCATTGCCTCAGGCCCGCTCACCGACGTCAACGGGCTGGTGCGGATCACGCTGAGCTGCCCCGCCGCTGAGACCTTCTGTACGGGAACCTTGTCGCTGAAGACGGCCCACAAGTTTCAGGCATCAGGCAAGCCGCGACGGCTCCTGCTTGCACGCGCCCGGCCGGACCTGGCCGGCGGCGCGATCAAGCCGATCGCCATTCCTCTGATCAAACGCATGCTGAAGGTACTGGGCACGCGCAGCACTGTGAGCGTGACGGTCACTGTGGTCGCGCACGATCAAGCCGGCCGCACCGCGACCAGCAAGAGATCTACGAAACTCGTCTTGCTCTGAGGCAAGGCAACGGCCGGCGGCACGTACGGCGCGCGCTGACCTGAACCGACCGCGGGATCTTACGGACGCCGGCGATTAGGCCAGCGCGGTTGTGGGCGTCTCGTGCTGCTGTCGGCGTCGCAGTGATTTCGGGTCCCGTCCTCCCGCGAAGCGGCACCGATGACCTCAAGGCGTGCAACAAACGATGTAACAACTCAAGATCCATGCACCGACGATTTGAAGGGCAGACGGGCCGCGAGGCGCGTAGTCAAGTCGGTCGCGACTTCCGTCCGCAGCGTTCCGTAGAAGTCACTTCATGGAAAAGGAGCTGCTTGCCACGGTCCGCGCGCTGCGAGCGCGGCGGTTCACGCCCACCGAGATCGCTCGCGCGCTGGGCGTCAGTAAGGCCGATGCTGCCCGACTCGTACGCGTCGTGGCATGCGAGCGGGAGAGCCAAGCGACGGCCGCTGCCGGCGGTAACGCCAACGGCGAAGCGGTCGCGAGTCAGACTCGGTGCTGGGTTAACCCTGGCTGGCGGCACGGGCTGCGAATCGACGGCCATTCTGATTGGCCAGACGACGCCGGTGCGCCGAGCGAAGCCGGCGACAGTGGCGTCGCCTGCGTACTCGTCGCGTCGCCTGACAGGCGCGACAAGCTGTCCGTGTGCGGCTACCTCGTCGACACATGGTGTCTGGGGGTCAAGAACACGATCGGGCCACAGCGGATGGGCCAGCGCGAGCTCGACGTCTTCAAGCGCCAGTACTTCGGACCGTGGGAGTCGGAGGGAATCCCGGTCCCGCTCGAGCTCGCCCGGCACCTCGTACTCGGCGCTGTCGACTACGCACGGAGCCTCGGCTTCGAGCCGCACCCTGGCTTCCGGCGGGCGGGGCGGGCCCTGGGATCGTGGGATGGCCGGAGCTCGATCACGTTCGGCAGGGATGGCAAGCCGTTGTACATCAACGGGCCTGACGACCACCCACAACGAGTGCTCGCGACGCTCGAGCGCGCTGTCGGTCGCGGCGGCTTTCACCACAGCGTCGCCCTCGGTCAAGCCGACGGCCTCGGCGACGGCTACCGCTACACCGCCTCGTTGACCGATATCGACGACTGAGGTGATGCAGGGCAGGGCGCGCTTAGCTGCGTGGAGTCAGCTCGAACCACTCTTGGTATGAGGCGATCGTCACCGTGAAATGGTCGAAGAAGCCGGTCAGGCCGAGGAGTCCGAACGACGGTGCCCATGGCTCGCAGAACCAGACGGGCGCTGACCACGCGTACTGCTGAGAGCCGTCGTCGACCTCGAGAGTGACCTCGGCCATGAGCGCGGTGACGACCGCTCCGCCGACGGCGAGGTGCGTTCGCGGCGCGTCCCGCGTCAACCTGATTCTTCGTCGCCCACCAGCCGTAGCTGCGGCGAAGCGGCGACCGGCATGCGCCTGAGGCTGACGGCGCCTTCGAAGATCTCCGGCTCGAGGAACGCCTGCATCAGCTTGTGGTGGGCACGGTGGCGGAGCGCTTGAGCTTCGTGGCGGACGGCGGCTGCGTACTCCGCAGGGTCGTTCGGTCGCTCTTCGGGCAGGCGTCGTGCAAGGATCTGCTCGGCCGCCCACGCGTACACGGTGTTCGCGGCGGCCTCTACTTCAAGCATCCGGTACGGGACATACTCCGGGACGCGCTTCTTGCCGTAGCCCGCCTTGCGGGCGGCGCGTTCGAGCTCGCGGAACTCGCGACGGCCCTCGTAAACCGTGACGATCCCCGTCTCCGGGTCGAACTCGGCTTCCGTGACCTGGTCCTCGCTCTTACGCGCGATCTCGCGGACCCACCCGGAGGCGCGGTGACGGACGATCACGACCTCCAGCTCGCATGTGTGCTCACCCGCGGCCGCTAGAACAACGAGCCGAGAGCCGGGCTCGACCGTGACCTTGGCGCGGATAGCGACTTGGAGGGTGCTGTAGCCGCGGGCGCCCGGCGCCGGGACCTCGTGCGTGCGAAGCGTCAGCGATAGCCCGGGGTCGGCCTCCATCTCGACGACGGTCCCGGGGCGAACGGTCGTCGGGTCGGCGTACAGGGTGACGGTCCGCTTCTCGCCGGGGTGAAGTCGTACAGGTGACTGCTTGAACCAGAGCGGCTGCACCTCCGGCACCGGCGGTGCGGAAGGCACCACCTGCGACTCGCCGGACACGCGGTTGTCCTCCGCACCCAAGTCGCAGTCGGCGGGTTGGGTCGGTGGCTTGCTAGCTGGATCTGTGCCGGGCTGGGCGGCAGCGCTGCCGGGTTGGTCGAAGGCGACCTTCAGCAGGTCATTCAGGGCACGGAGTCCGACCTGGTCGCGGGCGGTCACGGCGCGAGCGGCTCCGATCAGGTGCGCGCCTGCGCGGCGCTCCTCCGCGGCAACGATCGGTCGCAGCACGCGGTCGATGGCGGCGTACAGTCGCTCGACGATCGGATGGTGGTGGTTGAGCCCCGAGCGGTCGACCTTGACGACGAGCTCGGGGCGCGGCTTGTCGAGCGCGTCGCGCTGCAGCTGCTCGATCGCATTGCAGACCACCTCGCCATACAGGTGGCGGGCACCCGGGCGCCCCTCGAAGCCGGCGAGGGTCGTCTCGTGCGCGGCTCGACCGGAGCGGATCACCAGCCCGCCGCGCCGGGTCGCGCGCGAGAAGCCCTGAGAGAGCGGCTCCTTCGCTCGACGCACGGTGATCCTGGCGCTGACCGCCGGGGTGACCTGCACGTCGTCGTCAAACAACACGGGGCGCTCGACGTCGGGCTCCGGGGCCGGGTAGGTGACCAGCGCCGGGGTGTGCCCCGGCTGCTCGAGCAGGACCGCACGGGTCGGGTCCTCGAGAATCGGTCGCAGTTGCACGAGCTGGGATACGAGCGCGCGCAACCGGCCCGGGGCCGGCAGCCTCGCTGCCGCCAGCGGCACCGTCACCCGCGTCCCCGCGACGCTGACGCGCGAGCGCTGCGAGATCAACCGCCCCAGCGGCCCGGTCACGGACGTGCACGAATGCGTACGGCTCATCTCCCGGGGCGGGGAAGAACCATGACTCGACGAGCCGGCCGCCGCGGATCCCCTCGATCCGGCCGGCGCCCTGCGCGAGCCACACATCCCGCAGGCCGCGTCCGAACAGGCCGCGCTGGCCTGCCCGGGGCGGCTCGACCCCGAGCGCGCCAAGCCGACGGTCGATCACGTCTGCGTCGACGCCCACGCCATCGTCGGTGCAGCGCAGTTCATGCTTCCACGACAGCAACGCCGGTGAGCGCAGCGACCGCATCTGCGCCCGCCAGGCGGACAGAAACCCCGCCTCGGGTGCGGCAACCGTCAACACGATCCTCCCGGACGGCCGGCCTGACGCGGCGATCGCCGCATCGGCATTCGTGACCAGCTCGGGGATGATCTGGACGAGATCGACTCCGCCCTGTGCGAAGTTCTCCCGGAAGTACCGGCCGCGTGCCGTTCCGAACCGCACCGCCGAACGATCCAACACTGCCGCCTGAGTCATTCCTGGGAGTGTCGCGCAGAGTGCGGACAGAACGTCGACGCAACTGACGACGGATCCGTCCGGTTTGGGACGTACCGTCCGGGTCACGATGAACGATCCCGCGCAGCTGCGTGTCTCGAACCAGGAGCTCGCGACCGTCCGCGAAGCGATGCGCGAGCTCGGCCGGCTGCTCGACCAGCTCGATGAGGGGGAGCTCGAGAAAATTGTGCTGACCCAACGCAACCAGATGCGCGCGGTGCTGATCACGGTCGAGCGCTACAGCGCGCTCGAACGTGACGCGGCGTAAGCGCTGCAGGTGCCCAACGCGCCAAACCCCGACTCATAACCGGAACGTGCTGCGCAGGTATTGGGCTTGGTCGATCAACTGAACCGAGGTCCCTGAACGGCCGCCGGATCCAGCAATTCTCAGTCCAAAACCGCGAACCGAGGACTCGAGGTCAAGCTTGCGTTCACGGAGGCGGGCCGCTCACGTTGAAGGTGATCAGCTCATAGCCCAGGCTTGTTGGTGCGCGTCCATCAAGCTCGCGGCCAGCGAGCCGCCGGGCAAACGGCCAGAAAACTCCCGAGCTCTGGCCCAACGACGTCACCGATGGTCGGTGCGTCGATGGCCCGGGATCCGTCGAGCCGGGGTTTCACGGTCGGTTCGCTGACACCGCGGGCCGCCAGAGAGCGCTCGCGATCAGCTCCGCGCGACAATGCAGAGCCATGGGGCCCGGTCGACAGATCGGAGATTGTTTGCGGCTGGCGATGATCGCTGCCGTGTTGCTCGCGGCCGGTGCAGCGCAGGCGCGCACGGTGGGCGGCATCCACAAGATCCGCCACGTGGTGATCATCATGCAGGAGAACAGGTCGTTCGATAGCTACTTCGGGACGTTCCCGGGAGCGGACGGCATCCCGAGGCGACACGGCCGGCCGAAGGTCTGCATGCCGGCCCCTGTTCTGGGCCACTGCATCCGACCGTGGCACGATCCGCACGACGCGGACTACGATGAGTGGCACGACGCCTGGTCGTGGCGCGACGACTACGACCACGGGCGAATGGACGGATTCGCCCGCGTCGCCTCCAAATGTCCGATCCCGGGTGGCGCGCTGGGTTGCGAGCCCGAGATGGTGAAGGAGGCCATGGGCTACCACGATCAACGGGAGATCCCGGACTATTGGGCATATGCCCGGCGGTTCGTGCTTCAGGACCATTTGTTCGAGCCGATCGCGAGCTGGAGCCTGCCGTCTCACCTCTGGCTCCTATCCGAATGGTCTGGGCGCTGTCTTAGCCCGACGAACCCGTTCAGCTGCAAGCGCGACATCACCGCGCCACAGAACCCGCCCGACTATGGCCGGGCGCCACACCGTGACCCCAACTATGCGTGGACCGACCTGACGTATCTGCTGCACCGACACCACGTGGGCTGGGGCTATTACGTCACGAAGGGGCCCGAACCTGACTGCGAGACCGGCGGCGTCTTCTGTGTCTACCAGCATCTGGCGCCCAGCACGCCGGGGATATGGAATCCGCTCCCGTACTTCGCCACGGTGCGCCGGGATCATCAGCTCGGCAACATCCGGGAGATCAACTCGTTCTACCGTGCCGCCAGGCACGGACATCTGCCGGCCGTGTCGTGGGTCATTCCGAGTGCCGTGGTCAGCGAACACGCACCGGCAAGACTCAGCGTTGGGGAGGCGTACGTCACGAGTCTCATCAACGCTGTAGCACGCAGCCGCAACTGGAGACACACGGCGATCTTCCTCGCGTGGGACGACTGGGGCGGGTTCTACGACCACGTCGTTCCACCGAGACTCGACGGCATGCATCTCGGGTTCCGTGTGCCAGGGCTGGTCATCAGCCCATACGCGCGGCGCCACTACATCGATCACCACCAGCTGACCTTTGACGCGTACGCGAAGTTCATCGAGGACGACTTCCTCAGGGGCCAGCGACTCGACCCGCGAACCGACGGACGTCCCGACCCACGTCGCCACGTCCGCGAAGACAACCCCGGCATCGGCGACCTCACGCGAGACTTCAACTTCAATCAGCGACCGAGGCGGCCGCTGATTCTGTCGAGCAGGCCGCGTTAGCGTGAGTGGCGGGCACGTCCCGTTATGCCCCTTGGCACGCAAGTGCCTGCAGCTCAGCGTCGAGTAGCTCAGGCAGCCGGTGGACTTCCGAGAGCGCCTCGGGGTCGGCGTAGCAGCCGATGAACAGCTCGCGGCGGTAGCGCACCATGCCGGTCGCGAGCGAGTGTCGTTCGGCGATCGGGACCACGGAGTAGACCTCCACCTCGCAGCCCAGCACATGGACCGCGCCGCGTGGACCGGGTGATTGCGAGATGGTCAGGTTGAAGTTCCTTGGCGAGGCGAGGCCTTCACCACAGGTGAGCGCAGGGGCGCTGGCAGCACTCCCCCGAGGGCGGTATCGGCCTCGATGCCGACGTGTGGGATGGCACCAGCTGGAGCTACACGCAATTGGGCGCCGGAGCGGCGCGCTCACGACTGCTTTCGTCGCGGCCGACGGCGATCCAACACTCGCGTGCTTCGGCGACGTGGCAACAGCACCTTTCGTGGAAGATACGTGCCCAGTCATGAGCGAACATTCCGGTCTTCCCACGACGATGACGCGCCGCGACGTTGTCAGGGGCGCGGTCGCCTTGGCGACGCTCGGCGCCGGCTCGGTGATGGTGGGTCGCGACGCTGCGGCGGCTGACTCCGCCGGCCGCACCGGAAACGCTGGGCGCAGATCGAATCGGCACCGCGTGGCCATCATCGGCGCCGGCGCCGGCGGCGTAGCCGCGGCCTACTTTCTGGCCGGCACGCACGACGTCGACATCTTCGAGGCGAGGGCCAAGATCGGCGGCCATTGTGATTCGCACGTCATCGACTATCGGGGGCATCGCCTCACCGTCGATCTCGGCGCCCAGTTCTTTCATCCCGACACGCATCCGATTTACGTCACCCTTCTGGAGCAGCTGGGCCTCTACGATCCTGGCCACCCCAACGCCGACGACACGCTGCAGGCGCCTGCCGGCCTATGCATCTTCCCGACGGCCGGTGGCCCGCCGGTCTTTTCGTCGTCGAACCCATTCGCGACGCCACGCCGGGCACTCGATTTCGTCACCTACACGAAACTGGCGCGACAGGCGGTTCTCTCTGACCTGTCGTGGGACACCACCGTCGACGAATGGATCCGCAGCCTGGCCGTCGACCAGTCGTTCAAGAACGATGTCGTGTATCCATGGATCACGGCGTTGATCGGGTCCCCTCGGGCCGACGCGCTGCGGGCGTCGGCCCGGTCGATTCTGCAGACGTTCGCGTTGGCGTTTCCGGCCAACATTGCCCAGGGCGCGACTACATACAACTCGACGATCGGCCTGCAGGGCAACTTGAAACGCATGCTGGACCGCAGCCCGGCGGTGCGCGTGCACCTCCGCACGCACACGCACGCGCTGAGGCGCAAGCGCACAGGTTGGTTCGTGGAGACGCCGACCGGTCACCACGGGCCTTATCGCTTTGTCGTGTTGAACGCACCACCACGCGCCGGACGCAATCTGCTGTGTGCGCTCCCCGGCTTCGCGCACGTCACGGCCCTGCTGAGCGCGTACGAATACTTCGACTCGCGCATCTTGATCCACACCGACCCAGCCTACGTACAACAAAATCGCAGTAACTGGGCTACCTACAACGCCGGAGCCGACGGTCGCCAATGCGAGGGTAGTGTCTGGTACGGCGCGCTTCATCAGAAACTACCGTCGGGCAGGACGATCGACGTGTTCAAATCATGGGCTGAGCGCCGACGCGCCGACCCGAGACACATCCTGCTGGAGCGGCGGTTCAAACATCCCGTGATTAGCCGATCGACAATCCACGCCGCCCGCGCCCTACGTCCGCTGCAGGGACGCAACGGCCTGTACTTCAGCGGCCAGTACACCACCGGCTTTGACTCACAGGAATCAGCTGTCTACTCGGCCATGAAGGTGGCCGAGTCCCTGGCCCCAGCCAGCCGGACCCTGGCATCCCTGAAACGGCGCCTGGCCGCGCGTGGACTGGCCGGAATCTCGTACGACCTCTGACCATTCTGCCTGCGTTACGGCTGCACGGTTCGCCCTCGAGGCGCCGTCGACGGGCGACCTCGGCTCGCCGGGCGATGGTCGTCGGAGGCAGCGAACGTCGGCCTTGCGCCCAGCTTTCCTAGCTGACACCCGGCCTCGAAGTCGAGGGGGCTGAAATGCCCGCGCTCGCCCAGGAGAGCGGGCCCGACGGAAGCGAGGACAGCACCGTCGGGTCGAGCTCGACGTCCCAGGTGAAACTCGACCTCTCCGCTGCCCTGCGGAACCACGCGGCGAGATCCGAGGTCAGCCTCACGCCGTCGGCCGCAAGGCTGACGCGATGCGGGCCCTCATCGGGCCCAAGGGCAGAGTCGACGAGCACGTAGCGCCCACGCTCCCGAGCATCCGACGCTGGGTGACGACGAGCGCCCCGACCTTCAAGTTCACCGACCGTCCGGAGCGCAGCCCCGCAGCTTCACGGATCGTCCGTGGACCTTGAGCGAGATGCCCTCGACGGCCACGCCAAATCAGCGCCCCAGTCGTGTCCGATCAACGTTCCCTGTTCCGCATCAGCATGGTCGAGCAGCCTGAGCACATCCCGCGCGAGGACGTCGATCGCGTACTCCTCTGCCGCGCTTGGCGCGTCGGATTCTCCAAAGCCGCAACCCGAGCTCAGGAAAGCCGTGAAGCAGCGCCACGACCGGTCCGTCCGCCGGGCCGTACTCGGCGACCGCGAGCTGAATGCCGTTGACCTGCACGACCCGGACCTATCGGACTCTCCACAGCCCGAGCAATCCCCGGACTACCATCGCGTCATGCGAGTCGAGAGCCTCATCGGCGCGCGCCTGTTCCCGGGATCGTGGCCGCGCACGACTCTCCAGGGTGCCAGCCGGCGAGATGGAGTCCGGACTCCATTCCGGCCGGCGCCGGTGCATGCGAGCCTGGCAAGCCTAAGAATGGGGCCTGGCGATGCTCATGACGGCGTTTCTTGCCAGCGGGGCGCGATGCGTCCGCGCGCCGAAGAGCCGCGCGGCGTAACGGCCGTGCTCGGGCGGCTTGCCATCGGACTCGCGCTCGTGGCTCTGTTGGTTCTTCCGGCCTCGGCCGGCGCCGTGCTCGCCGGTACGAACGGCCGGATTGTCTTCATCGAGGGGCCCGCCTTCGGCAACACGCAGCTCTTCCTGCGCAGCGTCACGAGCAGCACAGGTGCCGGGATCACCACCGGTCCGCTCGCCACCGGGCTAGCGGAGCAGCACCGCCACCCGACCTGGTCGCCTGACCGCACGAAGATCGCGTTCGCCGAGGGTCCGGGCGGTGCGATCGGTTACGACATCTACATCCTCGATCTCACTACACCGGGGGCGACGGCTCAGAACATCACGAATTCCTCAGGCGTTACCGACGACCGCCCGGCCTGGTCGCCCGACGGCACCCGCATCGCATACGAGAGCGGCAACGACATCATCGTCCACCCCCTGAATGGCGGTGGCGATCTCAACCTCACCAGCACGCTCACTCCCAAGGCGTGGAAGGCGGCCTGGAGCCTGGATTCACAGACTCTTTATTACTCGGTGGGGGACATCAGCCAGCCGCCGAATGGCAACACAAACGACGTGAGGCTCTATCAGCAGCCGGCGAACAATGCAAGCGCGGGAACGGAGCTCTTACACATCAGCGGCGCCCACGTGTTCCAGCCCTCGATCTCCCCCGACGGGACGAAGCTCTGCTACACGACGAGCACGGCCGCCGGGAACAGCACCAGCGCCGCCGTCGTCGCTGCGCCTCTGAGCGCGCCAGGCTCGTTCACCGTTATCGCGGCCAGCGGCAAGGGCGACTACAACTGCACCTGGTCGCCGGACGGAACCAAGATCGCCTACACGGAGGATTACGCGGGCAACGGCGAGATCTTCATGAACAACTCCGACGGGAGGGGCGTTCCGATCGACTTGACCAATGCCGCTGGGGTGTTCGAGGGCAGCCCCGACTGGGCACCCGATGGCCGGCCCACCTGCCCGGATGTCGCGGCCACCACGACGGTCACCAAGCCAGTGACGGTCACCGTCGCCTGCAGCGACACCGGCCCCGCGTACGAGCAGTCCAAAGTCAAGGAGTTCATCAAGACGAACCCAAGCCATGGCATTGTCAAGCAGGAACCGGCCGGCGACCGATTCACCTACACCCCACATGCCCGCTTCGTTGGCACGGACTCCTTCAAAGTCGGCAGCTTTGACGACTTCGGCTTTGGGGCCGACAACAGCACCGTCACGATCACCGTACGGGGGCCGAAGTGCGGCGGACACCGGGCGACCATCGTCGGCACAGCCGGCAACGACGTACTCGTCGGAACGCGCGGCAACGATGTGATCGCCGGGCTCGGCGGCGACGACCGGATCCGCGCAGGCCGCGGCAAAGACGTGATCTGCGCCGGTCCAGGACGCGACCAGGTGAGTGGCGGTCCCGGTGCAGACAGGATCGCGGGAGGCCCCGGGAACGACAGGTTGTCTGGCGACGGCGGCGCCGACCAACTGTCCGGCGGCAGCGGGAACGACTTCCTCAGCGGTGGCCCCGGCCGCGACGCGCTGAGCGGCAACTCGGGTCGCGATCACCTGGATGGAGGGTCGGGCAAAGACCGCTGCAACGGTGGCTCGGGCCACGACCACGCGTCGCGCTGCGAGCTCCGCTCGCGCATTCCCTAGCCGCGGCGGGGATCTCAGAGACCGCCCACGTGCGTGATCGCATGGCGACAGAGCAGGCGCACGTTGCCGACTTCTGGCAGTGGCACCAGCGGCGCATCGGTCGAGGCCCCGCGCGAGAAGACGATCACGGGTCGCTTCTACGCGAGGCAGGATCACGGGCCGGACCTGTCGAGGCGTCGCTTCCGACACATTCAACTGCTTGACCACCTCCGTCAGCTCCTGCCCCTCGCCCAGCAGCCGGTCCGCTTCCCTGAGCTTGCCGACGATCGCTCCGGGGTCTGACGTCGCCTGTTCATCGATGCGCTCCTCTGACCCGTTCAACAGGGTCATCGAAGCTCTCACACGGACCGGACCGAACTCACGGGGTCGGGCCGTCTGCGCTCCGGCTGTCGAAGCCGATCACTTCTTCGGTGGGAGGATCGTGAAGTGGGCGGTTACGCTCATACCGACTTTGCCGTCTAGGACGGGCTGCGCGCTGAGTGTGTAGTAACGAGGGCTGAGCCTCTTGCCGCCGACCCGTCCGGTGAAGTGGAAGGTATTGGCGCCAGCCATGTCGCTATGGGTGAAATGGCCTTTGACCACAAGCAGCGTGCATCGCTTCTGCCCGGTCTTGTGCCGCCCGCTGAACTTCACGCAGCGCTTGCCTGAGCGCACGCCGGGGATCGCCGCCGTGATGGTGAAGGTGGTCTCGGCCGGCAGCGTGTCGCGATAGCTCACGGTCGTGCCGCTCGTCGGCTTGCGCTTGGGGCGGACGACGGGCTTCCCGCTTGCCGCCGCCACGAACGCTGTCGGATGGAGCGCCAGTTGCGACAGTGCCGGGATCGGACGGGTCACCGTGACGGTGACGGCGACAGGGGTCGAGTGGAGCCTCCCATCGCTGGCCAACACAGTGAAGGTGTCGCTCCCGGAGAAGCCGGAACGCGGTGTGTAGGTGACCGATCCCGCGGTCGCACGTCCGAGCGTGCCATGGGACGGATGGGTGCCTATCGAGACGGTCACCGCGTCGAGGTTCGGGTCGGCGCATCCGAGCGCTACGGTCACGGGGTGCCCGGCAGTGGTAGTCGACGGACGGGGCGTGCAGGCAGGACCGAGCTCTCGCGTGATCGGGACGATCGCGCCATCGGTGCCGCTCGGGTCGAACTCGGAGGCGACGTAGAAGTCCGTGGTGGCTGCGTCGGGACTGCCCGCGAGCGCGGCGGCGCCGTTGAGCCCCGAGGCGAGCGTGGCGCAGCCGGTGGCACTCGTCACGCCGATGCAGTTGATCTCCGACGAGAGCGCCCCGTTGGCCGCGCGGGCAAACGCGGCCACGGCGCCGTCGCCGCTGCCGCCGTTTGCGGCGGTGTAGATCCGGCCCTCTGCGGTGACCGCCACCGCGTCGACGCCGAGCAGGCCGGCGGCGGGCGTGCAGCCCGTGCTGATCGTCGCGCCATAACAGTTGAGCTCGGGTGTGTTGATGCCGCCGTCCCCGCGTAACGTGAACGCGGCAAGCGTGCCCCCGCTGCCGCCACTCGGGATCGGTGAGGCGGCCACGTAGAGCCGCGAGTCCGGGCTGATGGCGAGTCCGCGCGCGCCGAGTAACCCGGATACAACATTTGGGCACGACGACGACGCGCTACCCACGCACCCGTCAAAGCTGCCCAGGCCACCGCCAGGATTGAGGCTGAAGGCCGTCACCATCCCATAGTTCGCCTCGTAGTCGGCCGACGTCACATACGCCGTCGAGCCCGCGACGCGTACCGCCGTGCCGGCCTCGATGTACGCCGATGTCGTCGCGCATGAGGCGGACGCCCCGGTCGTCTGTACGCACCCCGACTCGGCCCCAAGCGATCCGTCCGCCAAGGTAGGGATCGACACGAGTGAACCCTCGGTGTATCCAAGAAACGACGCGACATACACGGTGCCGCCGGGACCGACCGTCACGGCCTCGGCGTACCCGATTCCCTTCGCCGACGAGCAGCCCAACGTAGCCGCCTGCGCCGGACTCGACGCACAGCCAAGCGAAGCCTTCAGCGATCCGTCGGCGTTAACGGAGAAGGCGACCAACGCATCCTGCTCGGTGGCGACATAAACGCGACCCTGCAGGGACACGGCGATCGCCTGGGGGCCACCCAACCCGCTCGCCGTCGAGCTGCAGGCCGACGTCGCCGTCGCGCTGATGCAATTGAGCACCGGGCCGAGCGCGCCGCTCGGGGAGCGGCGGATGGCCACCACCGCACCTGATCCATAGCTCGACACCAAATACACCGTCCGGCCGTTCGGGCTCATCGCCAGTCCCTCGGGCGCCTGCAGCGCATGTGAGGTCGCAACACACCCAGTGGCGAGTGCTGTCGTGCCCAGGCAATGATTCCCGGGCAGGAGCTCGAGGCCGCCCGCCGGCGGTGGCGTTGCCGTTGCGATAGCGGGTGCGGCCAACAAGCCGCAGAACGCAGCCACCAGTACGGCGACCCACTCAGTCCGACTCTGCCCCCAGCGTTTCCTCACCACGCAGCAGTAAATCCGGTGCCGCTCAGGTTGTCAACGACAGGGCTGACAAGCCCTGGAACTCGGGAGAGGGCGGACGAGCGCTCGGACATGAAGGCGATCAGGCTGGGCATCGCTGACGATGGGTTTCGCGCTGAGGCTGCGTCCAGGCGGGTTCGTAGCGCGGTGGCTGGCCTGGATCGCTCGCGAGAGCCTCGAACGTGACACGCTGAGCCTTGGAGGCTCGCTTCCAGATCCGGGTGAAGTGTGCATTCTCAGCGCGCAGTACTCGGGTCGGCGCCAACGCTGAATCTGGTCGTCCGCGTGCCCTTTGAGTGACGTCGGCCTGACTCGCCGGCGGGGCGCGTTTGGAGCTGGCAATTGCTAGGTGGCGTTTACCGGAAGGCGCTAGCGTCCAGTTCGTGGACGAGACGGTGCAGGTGGTCCGGGGCGGTCGCTCGGACAGTTACGTCGTCGCCGAAGAGCATGGGGACGGCACGCTGCTGCTGCGGCCACAGTCGTCTCGGCCGTCGGATGTGCGATCGAAGGCGTCGGCGCCTACTGGGTCCCGAGCCGCCGTGCCGGCGCAAGCCGTGATCCTCGAGATCGAAGGTTTGACGGTCACCTACGGCGCCAAGACAGCTGTGTCAGAGGTCAGCTTCAGCATCCGACGCGGGGAGATCTTCGGGCTGCTCGGACCGAACGGCGCTGGCAAGACGAGCACGCTCAGCGCGATCGAGGGCCTGCTGAAACCTCGTGCGGGCACGTTGCAGCTCGACGGAATCGATATTCGCCGCCATCCAGCACAGGCGAAATCTCGGATGGGGGTGCAGCTTCAGGCGACGAGCTTCCAGTCTGAGCTGACGATCAAGGAGATCGTCAGGCTGTACGCCGGCCTGTACGGACTGCGACTCCCTGACGATGAGATCCAAGACAGGTTGCGAGAGGTCGGGCTGAGCGAGGAGGCCGACAAGCCGTTCAAGCAGCTCTCCGGCGGGCAACAGCAGCGGCTGTCCCTGCAGATCGCGGTGATTCACGAGCCGTCGCTGCTGCTGCTTGACGAGCCGACTGCAGGTCTGGACCCGCAGTCGCGGCGTCAGCTTTGGAGACGGATCGAGCACCTTCGTCAGGAAGGCGGCAGCATTCTGCTGACGACGCACTCGATGGAGGAGGCCCAGGCGGTGTGCGATCGCGTCGCGATCATTGACCAAGGCCGGCTGCTGACCGCGGAGACTCCACGCGATCTGATCAAGAAGCACGAGGACGACCCCGCCGTGCGTGCGGTGGCTCACGGCGACGTGACCCTCGAGGATGTGTTCATCGGGTTGACGGGAAGCGACATCCGTGACTAGCCTCGAGCGTTCCGCCGTGCCGCCGCTGGGGACCGTCTTCGCCTCCCTGTTTCGGGCGGACTTTCTCGTCTTCCTCAAGCATCGGCGCGCGCTGGTGGTCAGCCTGCTGCTTCCGCTGTTCCTGCTCATCAGCACGAATAGCGACAAGGCGACCCATAGGTTCGGCGGGGCCGTGTTCGTCGTGGGGCTAGCGATCGCCTATGGACTGGCGGCCACCTCGATCGTTGGCTACGCGCTGACCGTCGCACGAGACCGGGAGAAGGGTGTCTTCCAGCGTCTGCGGGTCACGCCGGCTCCCACTTGGACGATCATGACCAGCCGCCTGGTAATGCAGTCAGTGGCCAACCTGATCCTCTCACTCGTGGTAGTGGTGGTCGGCGCCCGGATCCACGGTCTCTCGCCGTCGATCGGTCAGTACGTTCTGGTCCTGCTGGTCTCGCTGATAGGCGGGGCGATGTTCCTAAGCATCGCCCAGGCGCTGGTCGGACTGGTGCGCTCCGCCGAAACTGTTCAGGCAATCGCGCGGGTATTGCTGGCCATATTAATCCTGCTGGGCACACTCGGTCAGAGCGGCGCGCTGGGTAGCGCCTGGCAGGACATTGCGCGCTGGAGCCCCGTCGGGGTGGTGATGACGCTGTTCGCCGGCGTCCTCAACCTGCACTCATGGGACGGTCGCGACACCCTGTCGCTCTTGGTGTGCTTCGGCTACATCGTCGTTTTTGCGGGACTCGGAATTCGCTGGTTCCAGTGGGAGGCGCGCTGACGCATGGGCTTTTCGCGTCTCTTCCCGCTTTGGCACCGGCGTCCGGATCAATAACGTCGCGCCGGGGCCGCGACGTTATTGATGAGGCGCGGGCAGAACCGCGCCCGGGTTCAGCAGGTGCTCGGGATCGAGCGCGTTCTTTATGGCGCGCATCGCCGCCAGCTCAGCGGCTCCTCGCGCGCGCTCGAGCCAGTGGGTCTTCTCGACGCCGATCCCATGCTCGGAGCTGATCGTTCCGCCGCAGTCGAGCGCCAACTCGAGTACGGCGTCATCAACGCCGACGTCCTCGGGGGCCGCCCCGAGCACGTTGACGTGTACGTTCCCGTCGCCCAGATGGCCGAACAGAATCACACGGTCGGCTCCGGAGGCGAGAACAACATCGGTAACTGCGTCCAGGAAACGGTCGAGCTGGTCGAGAGGAAGGCCCACATCAAGCTTGTGGGGGATACCGACCGCGTTGATGGCGTCGGTGTGGCCCTCGCGTAACTTCCACAGACCCTCGCGGCTGTTGGTGTCGTCGGCCACCAGTGCGTCCGCGACCCCCGCGCTCATGAGCGCCGCCGAGAGCTCTTCGGTTGGATCAGTGCGTCCGGCACATTCGGCCAGCACGTAGACGGGTGCACGCGTGCGCAGTGGCGAGTTGCGCCGCTGGTGCGTAAGCACGAGCTGAAGGCCCTCATCGAGGAAGAAATCACAGCTCTCGAGCGACGGCGCCTGGGCGCGCAGAATAGCCAGCAGCTCGACGGCTTCGGGTATCCCGGCGAGCGGGATCAGGGCCGTCACTCGAGAGCTGAGCAGCGGAACCAGCCGCCACCGGATGCGCGTGATGACGCCGAGGGTTCCTTCCGAGCCGACGAGCAGGGCCGGGAGGTTGTAGCCGGCGTTGTCCTTGCTGAGTCCTGCCAGTCGCGATGTGAGCGAGCCGTCGGCCAGAACGGCCTCGAGCCCGGCCACGCGCGCCCGTGCCGTGCCATAGCGGAGGGCTCGCGCGCCTCCCGCATCGCAGGCGACGATGCCCCCGATCGTGCACGAATCTCGAGCCGCGAAGTCCAGCCCAACGTCTTGGTTGGCCGCGCGCGCCGTGCGCTGAAGCGCCGCCAGCGTTGCTCCCGCTCCGACGGTGACCTGGCCGGCCGCAACGTCGACCTCACCGATCTGATCAAGGCGACGCGTCGAGAGGACGACCTCCGAGTGGCGGGGGACGCCCCCGCCCACGAGCCCCGTGTTGCCGCCCTGCGGCACGATCGACGTGCGCTCTCGACTGCAGATCGCGACCACGTCGGCCACCTCCCGAGTGTCGGCAGGGCTAACGACCAATCGCGCCCGCCCGACATAACGCCCGGTGTAGTCTCGCTCGAAGGTGGCTTTCACCTCGGGGTCGCTCGCCACGTGCCGGACGCCTACGACCTCGGCTAGGGCGCGCTCAAGGGCGATGGCGGGTACCAAAATTCCAGGGAAGGGCAGACCGGCGACATGAGGTACAGCAATGGCTTCCGATCACGAGACGATATTCACGATGGAGGCCACGCCGGTGAAGTTCGGCGCCGGAGCCTCCGCCGACGCGGGATGGGAGCTTAGGCGTTTGGGCGTGAAGCGGGCGATGCTGGTGACAGATCCAGGTGTGGCCGCGCTCGGTCACCCGGAGCGCATCAAACGGTTGATCGAGGTCGAGGGCATCGAGGTTGTCCTCTACGACCGTGCGCGGGTCGAGCCGACGATCGATTCGCTCCAGCATGCCGCGGACTTTGCCCTCGAGCACGACATGGACGGCTTCGTCTCGGTTGGCGGCGGCTCCAGCATGGACACCGCCAAGGTCGCCAACCTCGTCCGCACCCACCCGGCTCCAGTGATGGACTACGTCAACCCGCCAATCGGCGCCGGGAAGAAGCCTCCTGCTCCGCTCAAGCCGCATCTGGCAATCCCCACCACCTCGGGGACCGGCTCGGAGGCGACGACGGTAGCTGTTCTCGACCTTCCCGAGATGAAGATCAAGACCGGCATTTCGCATCGTTACCTGCGAGCGACACAAGCCATCGTCGACCCCGACCTAGCGCGCTCGCTGCCCCAAGAAGTCACATCCGCGACTGGGCTCGACGTCGTCTGCCACGCCGCGGAGTCGTTTCTTTCCAAGCCGTTCGATACCCGTCCACGGCCGGACTCCCCGGACGCTCGGCCGCCGTATCAGGGCTCGAATCCCGTCGCCGATGTCTGGTCGGCCAAAGCGCTCGAGTTCGGCGGCCGCTTTCTGCGCCGTGCCGTAGCCGACGGCGAGGATCTCGAGGCGCGCGGGCACATGATGCTGGCGGCGACCATGGCGGGTGTGGGCTTCGGTTCCGCGGGTGTACACATTCCCCACGCCTGCGCCTATCCGATCGCCTCGATGAAGCACGAGTACCAGCCGCCCGGCTATCCCGACGACCATCCCTTCGTGCCCCACGGCCACTCCGTGATCGTCACCGCCCCGGCCGCCTTCCGTTTCACCTACGACGTAACCCCGGACCGCCACCATCACGTCGCCGAGCTCCTGGCCGGCCAACCGCTCGAGGACAAGGGCCCCGACACGCTCCCGGATGTGCTGCGCCAGCTCATGAACGACGTCCACGCTCCCCGTGGGGTGGCCGAGTTCGGATATGTCGAGGACGACATCCCGAAGCTGGTCGAGGGTGCCATGAAGCAGCAACGTCTGCTCGCCGTCGCACCGAAAGACGTGGCCGCCGAGGATCTCCATCACATCATCGCCGCGTCCATGCTGAACTGGTAGTGACGTGGGGCGAGGCGGCGGCTTAGCCCGAGGTGGGGCGGTTCCGGGACGGTCAGGCCCGCGTTGGGAGCCGTACGAGGCCGAGGTCAAACCGAAGACAAACGAACTCAGCCGTACGCGCCGGCACGATTCCGAACCCGGCCGCATCCCCAGAAGCCCGGATCGAACCGGCGAGGACTGAGGCGGACGTGGCGGGATGATTCAGCACCAGGATCGTCGGCTGATAACCCGAAGGTCGCGGGTTCGAATCCCGCCTCCTATCCATCCAAGCCGACCAGGGCGTAGGACCCAAAAGCCTCCGAACCCTTCGTGGCACCGGCTGACGCGGACGGGACGGGGCCGCGAGGACGATGATCGCCCGACCTGCTGTAACGCCTGGCGAGCCGTCTTGGCATGGGTCGCTGCCGATGGAGTGCTCCCTAGCGGGGGCGGCGTAGAGACCTGCTCCGGCGGGCCAGCGACCGTTGCGCTGTCGATCGTGGCTGCGGTCGGGGACTTCCGCCGGTTCCGTCACCCCAAGCGGCTGGTCTCCTATCTGGGATTGAACCCGCGCGTCAAGCAGCCCGGCAGCCATGGCGGATCACCAAGCAGGGATGCACGCACGCGCCCGGGATGCTCGTCGAGGGACCCCGCGGCGTTCCCGGGGCTCTTTGTCATCGGAGGATTACCGCCGCGGTCCCATGCCGGCGGTCGTTGTGCAGTTCGTGTGCTCCGCGCCATTGATCTGTGGCCGTCGAAGAGGCCTGGGGTGTATCCGCGTCTGCATGCACGAGCGCGCTGGTCGTACGGCCCGAGCGACGATCTGCTGGCCTCAGAGTTCGACCGGCGGGTGGACGGCTGACGCAGTGTGTGATGCTGCCAGCGCGAGCGTACGATACGGCTCACTGTGAGATACCAGACCGCGGCGAGCCTGAGGCCCGCGCTGATCATTGTTGCGATCGGCTGCCTGCTGTTCTCTGCTCCGGGGGCGTCGGCGCGGTACAAGCCGCTGCCGGCGGCGGGCGATTCCTGGTATTGGGAGATCGATCCGCCGAAGGCCGGTCTCGGCGGCCTTCCGCCAGTGAGCGCGCCCTATCCGCGGCCCGGCAGCGCCCACATCTGGGATACCGACCTCTTCTTCGACTCCAACACATCGTCCGGGCGCAAGCTGGGCATTCCAACGCGGCCGTCGAGTGTCGTCGGTGCGCTTCATCGTGCCGGCCACTACAGCATCTGCTACGTCGAGGCCGGCGCCTACCAGACTAACTTTCCCGACGGGACCGATTTCGCACCGCGTGACTACGGTCATCGCGCCAAGCGCCACCAGCTTCGGGGCTTCCCTGACGAGTGGTATTTCAACATCCGGGGCTTCCGTCACTACGTCGCCGGGCGACGCTACACGCTGAAAGGCGCCGCGCGAAACATCGCGTCGGGGCTGGACAAGCGCTTGAAGTGGTGCAGGCTGGAGGGTCAGGACGCGGTGGAGCCCGACGATATCGATGGCTACTCAAACAGGAGCGCAACGGGAACGAAGGGCGGCGGCTGGGGGCTGACCAAGCGGGACGCGTTGGGGTTCCAGCGGTGGCTCGCCTACCAGGCGCACGCAAACGGACTGGCCGTCGTGCAAAAGAACGACCCTGTCAACGCGAGGGTCGACGAGCCGCTGTTCGATGGCGTGATCACTGAGGAGTGCAACTTCTACCGCGATCCATGCGCGGGCTCCAGCGGTGACTGGAACCGTTACCTTGCGGCTGGCAAGCCGATCCTCGACGCGGAGTATCGCCAGGACGGAGAGAAGATCTCGAGGTTCTGTCCGTCTGATCGGAAGTGGGGCATCTGGGGCGCACTATTCAGCGTTGACCTCAACGGCCCTGGCACTTACAAGGTCTGCTGGAACGCGGCCAACGAACTCTGACGTGAGGCTCGCCAAGTAACGGGAACGTCGTCTGCTCCAGTTGCATGGACACGTGAGCGGTTGGGTCTGTCTGGCCGTGCGACGCTTCCTCGTCCAACTGCGCGACGGGGAGCGCCTGCTGTTGCCTACATCCGAGAGCGGCGGCTCCGCCCGTCCAGCCGGCTGCGCTAGCCGAAGATCGCTCCCGCTGCAAACGATTCGGCCCGAAGAGCAATCCCCCGCAGTCCCGTGCTGTCAGGCCCGCGAGTGCAATCGAAAGGATCCACCAGTCGCGCAAACCACCCGCCCCGCCGCTGGCTTAGACCGTGGAGCAGCCGCGCGGGCCAGCGGCTGGACGAGTGCTTTCAGGCCGCGACGCCTCCGCCGCTGGCGATTGCCCATGGTCATCCTCCTGTTGCTCGACCCGGGACGTACCGTTGCGGGCGACGCGACTGTCAGCCCCATGTGCGCCCACGTGCGTCGGCGGCTTCGCCATGACCAGCCCCTCTCGACGGTGGTCTGGCGCAAACCCTGCCTCAACCCCTGCTACGGGGCTGCCCACCGCCGACGCTGATATGGCTGCAGGGCCACCGACTCGCGAAATATGCTCCGCGCGTGTCGACGACAGTGTTCGACCTCATCGTGCTCGGTGACTGCAATCCCGACCTGATCCTGAACGGACACCAGGTCGAGCCCGAGTTCGGTCAGGTGGAGCGACTGGTGGCGAACGCGGAGCTGACTATCGGCGGCTCGGGAAGCATCGTGGCGTGTGGGGCGGCCCGCCTGGGCTTGCGCACGGCGCTCATCGGCGTCGTCGGCGACGACGTGTTCGGCCGGTTCATGATCGAGTCGTTGAGCCAGCGGGGCGTCGACACCAGCGGCGTGGTGGTGGAGGGGACCGCTCGGACGGGTGTCACGGTGATCCTCGACCGAGGTGTAGATCGCGCAATCCTAACCTTCCCGGGAACGATCGCAGCGCTCACCGGTGAGGCGGTCGATTGCGAACTCCTTGCCACCGCCCGCCACGTGCACGTATCGTCGTTCTTCTTGCAGACGGCGCTGGCGCCGGCGTTGCCCGAAGTGTTTACTCGCGCACGCGAGGCGGGGGCGTCGACGTCGATCGATCCCAACTGGGACCCCCAGGAGAAGTGGAACGGCGGACTCAGCAGCCTGCTGCCGCACACGGACGTGCTCCTGCCCAACGGCGTCGAGGCGATGCGCATCGCGGAGGCGCCCGACCCTGCTTCCGCTGCGCGCACGCTTTCCGCCGCTGGACCGCTCGTGGGGATCAAGCTCGGCGCCGACGGGGCGCTAGCGGCCGGCCCCGACGGCGCGCTGACCGAGGTTCGTGCCCTTCCGAATATCGAACCCGTCGACACTGTCGGCGCAGGCGACTCGTTCGATGCGGGGGTCTTGGCCGGCTTGCTCAGCGGCTGGAGCACCGAACAGGCCCTGGCCCTGGGCTGCGCGTGCGGTGGGCTTTCGACCCGTGCTCTGGGCGGAACAGCTGCTCAGCCGACCCTGACCGAGGCGCGCGCCGCTCTGGGGCCTGACGCGTGATCCTCTGCGTCGCGGGCAACCCGTCGATCGACAAGCTGTTCGAGGTAGACCGGCTCACCGTCGGCGATATTCATCGACCGCAGCGCTTCGTGCAGCTCCCGGGCGGAAAAGGAATTCACGTGGCGCAAGTCGCAACGGCGCTGGGGGCGGATGCGGTCGTGACCGGGTTGCTCGGCGGGCACGCCGGTCGCTGGCTGGGAGAAGCGCTGGCGGCGCAGCAGATGCAGGGACGTTTCGCGCAGATGGCTGGTGAGACCCGGTCGAGCCTGTCGGTCGCGGACCGGCAGACCGGGCGCCTCACCGAGTTCTACGAGGCCGGCGTTCCGGTCACGGCCGACGAGTGGGCGTCGCTCGAAGCCATCGTCAGCTCGCTTCTTTCGCAGGCGAGCTGGCTGACGCTCGCGGGTTCGCTTCCCCCCGGTGCGCCGACCGACGCGTACGCCAGGCTGGCGGCGCAGGCACGAGACGCCGGCGTCTGGGTGGCGCTGGACACGCGCGGGGAGGCTCTCGCCAACACGATCGGGGAGCGACCGCAACTGGTCAAGATCAACGCCTTCGAGGCGCAGGGGCTGCTTGGGTCGGAGGTTTCCACGATCGAGTCGGCGCAGATCGCGGCGCGGGAGGTCCGGGCGCGAGCCGGTGGCCACGGTCACGCCGCCGTGGTGACGGTGGGCGAGCAGGGGATGGCGCTCGCGGACCCGGAGGGGAGGGACTGGCGGGGGTTCCTCGACGCGCGCGGGCGCTACCCGGTGGGCAGTGGTGACGCCTTCCTCGCCGGGATGCTGATCGCGCTCGAGCGAGCCGAAGGCTGGCCGGAGGCGGTCGCCCTGGGCCTCGGCGCGGCTGCCGCAAACGCGGAGGTTCCGGGCGCTGGCGTGCTCGATCCCCAGCGCGCAACCAGGCTCGCCTCGCTCGCCGAGGTGCGCGCGACCGGCGGTGCCGAGCTCACCGGATAGCGAGCCCGCTGGTCGCGTCGAAAAGGTGGATCTCGGCGGCGTCGATACCGAGCCGGATGATGCTTCCCTCGGTGGGTCGGTGGCGTGGGTCGAGCCGAGCTACGGCCTCGGTCCCAGTCCCGTTCGACGAGGAAAGCGACTGCTCCGTCAGGTCGGCCTCGACCGTGATCAGTTCGGCCGCGAGCGTGCCATGCACGATCAGTTCGTCTCCGAGCGGCTCGACCACGTCGACGTGGAAGTCCAGCGATGGCGTGCCGTCGCTCGCCGGCCGCATCGCTTCGGGGCGCACACCGACCACGACATGACCATCCGGAATCCCACGCCGCTCGAGTACGAGCTCGCCTGCGGTGACCGTGCCGCCGCTGGCCGTGCCGCGCAGCAGGTTCATCGGCGGACTGCCGATGAACCCCGCCACGAACACGTTCGCTGGATGGTCGTAGACCTCCTGCGGAGGCCCGAGCTGCTGCAGGGCGCCGTCGGACAGGACGGCGATCCGGTCGGCCAGCGTCATTGCCTCGACCTGGTCGTGAGTGACGTACACGGTCGTCACTCCGAGCCGGCTGTGCAGCCGCTTGAGCCCTGCGCGCATCTGCACGCGCAACTTGGCGTCGAGATTGGACAGCGGCTCGTCCAGCAGGAACACACTCGGCTCGCGGACCAGTGCTCGTCCCATCGCGACGCGCTGGCGCTGGCCGCCCGAGAGCTGGGCCGGCCGGCGCTTGAGAAGGGCTTCCAGGCTCAACATCTCCGCGACTTCGTGCACGCGCTTGTCGACCTCGCGCTTTGGCGTTCGCCTCTGCCGCAACGGATACGCGAGGTTGCGATAGACGGTCATGTGCGGGTACAGCGCGTAGTTCTGGAAGACCATCGCGATATCGCGATCTCGCGCAGAGATCTCGTTAACGACACGACCACCGATTCGGATAGTTCCCGAGGTTGGCTTCTCGAGCCCCGCGATCATCCGCAGGGCGGTCGTCTTGCCGCAGCCCGAGGATCCCACCAGGATCATGAACTCTCCGTCGGCGATCTCGAGCGACAGGTGATCGACCGCGACCGTGCCGCCAGGGAACTCCTTGGTCACCTCCTCCAGGACCACGCCCGGCATCTCAGGAGCACCATCCCGTCATTGCTTGATCCCCGTGAAGGCGATGGAGCGAATGAACCACCGCTGGGCGAACAAGAAAATCACGAGCATCGGGATCTGGCTCATCACCGTCCCAGCCATCAGCAGGTTCCACTCCGTGCTGTGGGCGCCCTGGAGCATCGAGAGGCCCAGCTGGAGCGGCGCGTGGCTGGTGGTGTCGATGATGATCAGCGGCCACAGGAAGTCGTTCCAGGACCAGATGAACTGGATGATCGCGAGCGTCGCCAGCGCCGGGAGCGACAGGGGCAGCACGATCTTGAACAGGACTCCCAGGCGTGAGGTGCCGTCGATCCGAGCCGCCTCCTCGAGCTCGATCGGCAGTGTGCGGAAGAACTGGCGGAGCATGAAGACGCCGAACGCGCTGCATAGGTTTGGCGCGATTAGGCCGCCGACGCTGTCCACTAGGCCGAGCTTCTTGACGATCAGGAAGGTCGGGATCAGCAGGACCTGGTAGGGGACCATCAAGGTGGCCAGGAACACGATGAACAACACGTCTCTGCCGACGAAGCGCAGCCGGGCGAAGGCGTACGCGGCGAGGCTGCAGAACAGCAGATTGCCCGCCACCGTGGTCACCGAGTAGATCGCGCTGTTCAGGAAGAAGTCGCCAAACGGGACGGAATTCCAGGTCGCGGCGTAGTTGCTGAAATGGAGCGAGGACGGGATCAGGACCGGCGGAAAGCTCTGCGCCTGCTGCTTGGTCTCTAGCGACAGGATCACCATCCAGATCAGCGGCACCAGCATGATCGCCGCGACCGGCGCGAGGAACAGGTGCCACGGGCTGAACGGCAGTCTGCGCCTTGGCTTCTGCGGGGGCGTCTCCACCGGGAGCAGACGGGGCGCGGTCGCTACGGGCTGGGTCGCGATGACTTCACCTCATGAGCTGTAGTAGACGCGCCGGCGACCGATCCACAGCTGTATCAAGGTCACGACCATGATCCCGAGGAACAGGACGTACGCGATCGCCGCTCCGTAGCCCCCATTGAAGAACTGGAAGGCCTGTTGGTAGAGGTAGTAGACGATCACCGTGGTCGATCCGAGCGGACCGCCGCGGGTCGTCACGTAGATCTCATCGAACAGTTGGAGTGCGTTGATCGTCGACCAGACGACGAGGAACAGCGTGGACGGTCCCAGCAGCGGCACGACGACGCTCCGAAACGTTCTCCACCTGCTGGCACCGTCGATCTCGGAGGCTTCCAGCAACTCCTCCGGGATTCCCTGTAGCGCGGCCAGATAGACGATCACGTCGAACCCGAGCCACCCCCACACGGTCATCGCGACGATGCAGTAGAGCGCCTCGTTCGGATCCTGAAGGAACTGCTGCTGGGGTAGCCCGAGCGAGTGCAGGATGTAGTTGAAGAGCCCGAAGGTGGGGTCGAGCAGCCACAGAAACACGATTCCGGTGGCCACGGTGGAGGTCACCAGCGGAACGAACACCGCGAGCCGATAGAAGCGGATCCCTCGAATCTTGCGGTTCAGTGCGACGGCCAGGCCGAGGGCTCCCGCCACCGAGATCGGGACGAACAGGGCCGTGTACACCAGCGTGTGCCCGATGGCTGACCGAAACTGGGGATCCTTGGCCAGCGCCTTGTAGTTGGCAAACCCAACGTAGTGAGCAGGCGCAATGAGGTTGCTGTTCTGAAGCGACAGGATCAGCGACCAGCCGATCGGCACCAGCGCGAAGATCGCGATCAAGATGAATGCCGGCATCACGAACGCCCACCCGGCCAGATGCTCGGACCACAGGACCCGTTTCCACAGGGCAGGACGCTCCAGAGTCGCCGCTTGGCTTCGCTCTGCCTGCGCGGTCATTGCCGCCTCACGCGCCTAGCTCGGCGCCGCGAGGATGCCGTTCACCTGCTGGGCAGCCTGACTGAGTGCCTGCTGCGGCTGCGCCTTGCCGAGCAGCACCGACTGAACCATCTGTCCGACCACTGTGGAGATCTTCGGATAGATGGTGGTGACTGGGCGCGACTGGGTTGCGTTGTTGAGGTTCTGGACCCACACTCCGATGCCCGGATACTTCTGAATGAATTGCTTGTATCCGGCCAGCTTGGTCACCCCGGCGCGGATCGGCAAGTCGCCAGTCATCAGCGACCACTTCAGATCGATCGCGGGTGAGGTGAACCACTTCAGGAACTCGATCGCGGCATGGACCCGCGCCGAGCCGTTGTTGAACACCACCCAGTTGTCCGGCCCGGAGATCGTCTGATGGTTCTGGTCCGCCGGTAGGATCCCGACGCCGTACGGCTGATTGCCGGCGATGATTTGGCTCAGATCCCACGGCCCCGTCCACAGCATTCCGATGTGTCCTGAGGTGAAGAGCCCGAGGTAGTTGTCGCTGCCGTTGTCAAGGTAGATGGCGTTGTGCGCTGCCAGCCTCTGCAGGAGCGTGAGCGCGCTGACGCCGGCTTGGGAGTCAAACGCGGCGTGCTTGCCATCAGGCGTGAGGATTGACCCGCCGGCCTGCCAAAGCATCGCCCAATACCGCCACACCGTGTCCTCGCTCGCGTCGTTCACATAGGCCCAGCCGAACTGCTTCTTCGATGGGTCGGACAGCTTCATCGCGGCGTTCTCGAAGTCCGTCCAAGTCCAGTTCGATGTCGGTAACGAGAGGCCGGCCTGCGCGAACAGCCGCTTGTTGTAGACAAGCGCGAGGTTGTCGACGAGCGCGGGGATACCGACCACCTTCCCGTTCACCGTGGCGACGGCCCGCTCGGCCGGCCAGAAGTCGCTCCAGCCAAACGACGGCTGAGTGACGTAGGGCGTGAGGTTGACGACGCCCGGATTGGTGGCGATGTTTGCGGCCCAAGACCCGTAGAGGTATGAGATGTCGGGCGGCTTTCCGCCCGCGATGGCGGCGAGCACCTTCTGAAGCGCGTAGTCCGAGTTGCCGTAGTACTGCGGCGTGACAGTGATGTTCGGGTGGGTTGCGTTGAACTCGTTGGCCAGTGTCTTGATCGCAGTGGCCTCGACCATCGTGTAGCCATGCCAGATCACGATGTTGACGTGGCCGCCCTTGGACGAGGAGGACGAGGATCCGGAAGAGGATCCACCGCTGCCTCCGCACCCGCCAAGGACCAGTGCGCTGGCAACGATCAACAGGCATATGCGCTTCATCTTGCTCCTCCGTCATTCACGGGAGTACGACCGATCGGGTCAGGTGCCGGGGGCGGTCCGGGTCGAGGCCACGCCCCTCCGCGAGCGCCACCGCCGCCCGTTGCACCGTGACCAGCTCCGACATCGGGTCGA
Source organism: uncultured Solirubrobacterales bacterium (assembly GCA_963796885.1). Lineage (GTDB taxonomy): Bacteria > Actinomycetota > Thermoleophilia > Solirubrobacterales > Solirubrobacteraceae > Palsa-465. The sequence continues at coordinate 748,226 of CAWCNP010000001.1, read as the reverse complement.
TGCGGCTCTCGATGGTCGAAGCGCCCGTCGCGCGCGCGTCGGCGACCAGGTCCGGCTCGGCATCTCCCAGCCACCACACCAGCGTCCCCGGCCCAGCGGTGCTGATCGGACCGTGTCGGTACTCCATCGCCGGATAGGCCTCGGTCCACGCTCCACCGGCCTCCCTGAGCTTCAAGGCAGCCTCCGAGGCGAGGCCGACCGTCCAACCCCGCCCGAGGAACACGAACTGCTCGAACTCGGACAGGTCCACCGGTAACGGTTGCGCCAGAGCCGTCCCCGCGTCTGCGATCGCGCCGGTGACATCCTCGCCGAGGTGAGCTCGGATCAACGCGAGCACTGTGGTGGCAAACCGGGTTTGCACGATCGAGCGCTCATCGGCGAACGGGAGCAGGATCGCATCGGCGGCGGCCTCGACTACCGGCGCCCCGGCGACGGCCGAGATCGCCAGCGTCGGCGTCCCCGCGGGCAGCGCATCGAGCGTACGCACAACCTCCGTAGTTGTGCCGGAGCGTGAGATTGCGATCACCATGTCGTAGTGCCGGGTGGTGGGGAACTCCGAGGCTACGAACGCGTCGCTTTCCCCCAGCCCGCGGCACTCACGAGCGACCGCGCAGGCCTGCGCGATGTGGAACGAGGTCCCGCAGCCGACGATCGCGATCCGCCGACCAAGGGCCGGAAGCTTGTGCGCGACCTCGACGAGCATCTCGGTGGCGCGGCGCCACAGCTGCGGCTGGCTTTCGATCTCGCGCTGAGTGATGCTCATTTATGCGCAATATATGCTTGAGATGCGCAGGATGCAACATCAAAATATGCGGTTCATGATCACCAAACGATCATCCACGCCCGAGGCGCCCCATGCAGCAGCCTGAGCGTCTGGGCGCGATTCTTGAGCGGCTGTCGGCGAATGGCACGATCAGCGTCGCTCGGCTCGCGGAGGCATTCGACGTGTCTCCGGCGACGATCCGGCGCGACCTGCGCCTACTCGAGAGCCAGCGTCTGCTCGGCCGCACCCACGGAGGTGCGGTTGCGCAAGGCGTCCTCTACGAACTCCCGCTCCGCTACAAGAGCGCCAGGCAGCACGAGCAGAAGCTGCAGATCGCGCGCGAGGCGGGCTCGCGGGTCCTAGACGGTTCCGCCATCGGCCTCACCGGTGGGACGACAACCACGGAGGTGGCGCGGATGCTGGTCGAGCGTCAGCGTCTCACGGTGGTGACGAACGCGCTGAACATCGCCTCCGAGCTAGTCATCCGTCCCAACCTCAAGCTCGTCGTCACGGGCGGCGTCGCCCGTGCGGAGTCCTACGAGCTGATAGGGCCGATTGCCGAGGCCAGCCTCGAGGGCCTGAACCTCGACATCGTCTTTCTTGCCGTCAACGGAATCTCCGTGCGGGCCGGCCTCACCACGCACCACGAGGTCGAAGCCGGGACCAACCGGGCCCTTCTTGAGCGCGCACGCCAGGTGATCGTCGTGGCCGACAGCTCAAAGATCGGCCAGGTCGCATTCGCGCGCATCTGCGGGCTATCCGCCGTGGATGAGCTCATCACCGACGAGGGAGCCGATCCGGAAGCTGTGTCTGGGCTGCAGGAGAGTGGCCTCGTGGTTACGACCGTGTAGCCCGAGAGCCGGCGCGTATGCCCTCGGGCAAGAGGTCGCCGTGGGCGTCGATCAGCTTGTCGACCATCGCGCGTATGCGCCCGATCGTGAGCGTCGCGCCAGCGTTCGGATCGAGCATCACGGCTTGGTAGACGTGGTCGCGTCGCTGCTCCAGCACGGCGCGCACCGTCAGCTCGGCGACATTGACAAACGTCCGGTTCAGGGCGGCGCATTGCGGCGGAAGTGAGCCGATCCGGATCGGGTGTACCCCGGTCCCGTCGACGCGGCATGGGACCTCGACGCAGCACCCGTGGGGGAGATCGTCGATTAGGCCCTCGTTGCGGACGTTTCCATATTCGATCCGCGGCTCGCCGGTGAGGAGCGAGTGGATGTAGCGGGGTGCCAGCTCGCCCTCGCCCTCGATGGGGAATCCTTGCCCTTGCGCGAGCGCGGCGCGGACCCGCTCGTACTCGTCAAGGTTCTCACGTGAGCGGCGGATGTACTCATCGACGGGAATCCGGTAGCGCTCAAGCTGATCATCATGTGACATGAACCAGGGCACGTACTCGGCGCTGTGCTCGCTTGACTCCGTCGGGAAGAAGCCGAACTGTCGGTAGATCTCCATCCGAGCGCGCCGTCCCAGCCCGTCGGGGTCGCGCTCGATCACGGCGTCGAGCAGCGGGTACAGATCGTCGCCGTCACGCTCAAACCGCAACACGAACGCCTGATGATTGAGCCCCGCCGTCAGAAATTCGATCTCCTCGACCGGGACCCCGACGAGGGCGGCCAGCTGGTCGTGCGTGTTCTGCACCGAGTGGCAGAGGCCGATCGCGTTCTCGAGGCCGGTCGCCTCCCACACCGCCCACGGGAGCATCGCCATGGGGTTGGTGTAGTTCAACAGCATCGCGCTCGGGCAGAGCTCGATCATGTCGTGTGCAATCGCGAGCAACACCGGGATAGTCCGAAGTCCCCGGAAGACTCCGCCAACGCCGATGGTGTCGCCGATCGTCTGCCGCAGTCCGTACTTCTTAGGAATCTCAAAGTCGCGCAGCGTCGCCTCAAAGCCGCCGACCTGAATCTCGTTGACCACGAACGCCGCGCCTTCCAGCGCAGCCCGACGATCGAGCTCTGCCCGCACGTGAAACTCTGCTCCCGTGGTCTCAATCGTGTAGCGCGAGATCCGCTCCGCGGTCTCCAGCCGCTCGGGATTGATGTCGTGCAGAGTAATCGTCGATCCGGCGAGCTCGGGGAACCCAACCAGATCGGCAAGGAGGATCCGCGTGAACTCGACGCTGCCGGCCCCGATGAGCGTGATGCTTGTCATGATCGAGATTGTTCTACTTACGTCGATTTCGTACAAGAATGGGCATCACCGGCGGCATGAGGAGTGAGGCTGCTCGTCGGCTTATAACCCGAAGGTGGCGGATTCGAATCCCGCCCCCACTACGAACAAGAACCCCGCTCTCAGGTCGGGTGTTTCTTTTGGCAGATGGCTGCCGTCGCAACCTCGACCATCACCTCTCCCGCCGCTGGTTCCGCCAGCATGACGTGCTCCAACGCCAAGGCCTCGAACGGCGGGGCCTCCCCTGTCCGCGGGTCGCCGGCCCGGCGCAGGACCGTCGCCTCCGTAGCGACGCTCATGCGTTTCGCGATGCCAGAGGCCCGGCGGCGGCACCGTCAGCCGATGTCGTGAGAAAGCGCTTGGCTAATGCGGATACCTGATCCGCGAACGCGGGATCGTTTATGTGAAGTTGCAGGTCGAGGACCTCGACGTGTGGGGCCAAGCTGTCGAGCAGCGCGGCGATGAGGGCCTCGTCGGCGTCGGGATCATGAAACGGCTGCCCGTACGCGTCGATCGCAGAGAAGCCCAGACGCGGCAGGACGACCGCGACCGGCCCGACCGCTCGACTTGGTCGAGCCGCGAGCCGTTCTCCGAGGAGGCGGCATTCCTCGACATTCGTCCGCATCAGCGTCACGTGTTCATTGTGCGCGTACAGATGTCGGGAGCGGTAGCGGCTCGGAACCGTTGCGCGAGGCCCGAAGTTGACCATGTCCAGCGCCCCGAGCGAAACGACTCGGGGCACGACAGCCGACCGCCCGGCAGTGAGGTCGAGGCGGCCGGATCCGGCTGGGCAGACCCCACCGGCAAGCTCGTCTGCCAGCTCGGTCGTCGTCAGGTCGAGGACGAGATCGAAATAGCCGTCCCGAACCAGGCTCTCCATGGCATCGCCGCCAGTCCCGGTCGCGTGGAACACGAGCACCTCGGATCCCAGCGCTTCGAGGCTCTCTTGCACCCGGCTCACGCAAGGTGTCGTCACCCCGCCCGGAGGACCTTCCGCCCGAGATCGAGTCGACACTCGACCACCTGGTCCTGACGCCGATGCAACAAATCGAGCGGGAAGCGATCGCAGCCATGCTGCGAAATCGACGCGGAAACAAGGTCGCGGCGGCGGCTGAACCCGGGATCGCGCGATCGACTCTCTACCGCAAGATCAGGGCCTATCGTCTGGACGTGCGGCAGGTCTACTGAGCGGCCCGCCCCGACTGTCTCATTATCGGACATTCGCTGGGGTGCTGTCCGCCGTACGTTCTGCGACAGCGTAAGCCTGACCAAGAATGGAAGATCACATGGACACGTTTCGCTATCCAGAGAGCGAGAAGCTGCTGCGCCGCGCCGAGCGGGTGATCCCGACTGGGATCCCTGGCAACCTGTCGCCGGCCTGGTATCCGCAGTCTGACTTCTACCCCAACTACGCGACGCGCGGGTCGGGCGCGCGGTTCACCGACGCCGACGGCAACGAGTTCGTCGACTATCTCTGCGGCTTCGGACCCATCATCCTCGGCTACAGCCATCGGAAGGTGAACGAGGCAGTTCATCGCCAGATCGACGACGGGACCGTCATGTCGCGCGCGACGCCGAACAGCATCGACCTTGCCGAAGAGCTCGTCGACATGGTCGGGATCGCCGACTGGGCATTTTTCTGCAAGAACAGGGCGGACGTCACCGCGCTCGCTGTCATCACCGCAAAGGCTGCGACCGGCCGAAAGAAGATCGTGCTGATCAACGGCGGCTACCACGGGACCGCGGCTTGGATGCAAGCTGCCGACAGTGCCGGGATCTCGGCCGAGGACGTCCAAAACGTGATCTCTATCGACTGGAACGACGTCGCCGCGTTCGAGCGCGTGATCGCCGAGAACCCCGGTGAAATTGCCGGGTTCATGGCGGCCCCGTACTGGATGCCGCTGTCCGGCGACGACGTCCTGCCCGCCGACGGCTATTGGGCGGCGATCCGGAGCATCTGCGACCGCGAGGGGATCGCGTTGATCGTCGATGACGTGCGGTGCGGATTCCGCCTCGACCTCGGCGGCTCAAACGAGTACTTCGGGTTCAGGCCCGACATGATGTGCTTCAGCAAGGCGATGGCGAACGGCTATCCAATCTCGGCATTGGTCGGGAGCGACGCCCTCCGCGACGCCATCAGCGGCGTCACCGCCATAGGTACGTTCTGGTGCGAGGCCGGCGCGATTGCGGCCGCCATCGCAACCCTGCGGGAGCTGAGGGCGCTCGATGCTGCCCGTCTCACGATCCAGAAGGGCGAGCAGTTCGCCAAGGTGATGCACGAGGCAGCAGCCGCCAACGGCTACGAGCTCTCGATCACCGGTGTCCCGTCGCTTCCGTCCGTGCGAATCGCTGGAGACACCGAAGAAGGACTTCCCCTGTCCAGCCTGTTGACCGCCGAGTGCACGCGGCGTGGCGCCCTCCTGACGGCATTTCACAACGGGTTTCTCACCACCGCACACACAGACGCCGACCTGGCGCTTACCGGTGAGATCGCCAACGCCGCCTTCGCGGCGCTTCGGCAAGACCAGTCACGCCTAGTCGCGGCGGAAAGTGCACGGTAAACCAGCGTGTCCCCGCGTTCCAGCTGTCGGTGCCTTCGGGACTTGTCCGCCCGCGCACCATCGGGATAAGCGGCGGCGCGCGGGGACGATCCGCAACGCACAAGCCGAACCTGTACAGTGCGCAATCCGTCCGGCGGGACATGGTCGGGCGGGCTTCAAGCAGCTAATAACGAGAGGAATCCGATGGCGTGGGACCGACGCCACTCCGGGCATGGGGACGACCATCCGGAGCGCCTGCTGTGCGCGGCGGTGCGGCGCGCGATCGTACCCACCCTGTTCCTGCCGGTCGCCCTTGCATTCGTGGGCGCGAGCGCCACGGGGACAGGTATCCCGTTGGTGGCCTCGCTGCCGCTCGCGGGGCTCGTCGTGATCGTCAGCCCGGTCTGCTGGCGCAAGGTGATCGTGCTGGGGCGAGCACTTCCGCGGCGCGAGGATGACGACGATCAGCGCTGGGATCGCTGGCGCGAGGGGTCAGATCCGCTCGACCCGAGCGGAGGACTAGGCGGTATCTCGTTTGACTGGGCGCGATTCGAGCAGCAGTTCTGGACCTACGTACGTGAGCGCGAGCTCGCGGCCGCGATCGTCTCTCGGTCCGCCGGGTCAATCCCGGGGCCGGCGCCGTCGAGCCTCAGTAGTCGCGCACCGGGGATCTCGTGAGCAAGCGCCTCTCCGTGCTTGACTGGGAACATCGGGTCTGCGGTGCCGTGGATGACGAGGGTGGACGCGGTGATCGAGGACAGTGGCGCGCTCTGCGACTCACCGTCCGTGAGCAGATCGTGGTTCCGGCGAGCGGCGAAGTCGCGCGCGCGTTCGACGTCGCGGCGGACGAGGTCGCGGATTTGCGGCTCATCGAACGGGCGCTGGTCTCCCGCGAGCACTCTGCAGTAGCCAACCACGTATTCGACGACTGAGTCCTCATCGGACCAGTCGACGGTGGCGGTGGAGACGAATCGAAGGAGCTGATCGGTTGGGGGCGGCAGGTCACGGTCGCCGGACGTCGCGGCCGAGGCGTTGATCAAGACGAGCGAGCGGATGCGGTCAGGGAACTCGAGCGCGAGCAGTTGCGCGAATGCCCCGCCGGCTGAGACGCCGACGATGTGTGCGCTGGCAATGTCATACGCGTCGAGCACTCCGGCCGCATCCGCCAGCAGGTCCGCGCCGGTGTAGTTGGGATGCCCGGGCTCGTAGGTGATGGAGCGGCCGGTGTCGCGGTGGTCGTAGCGGATCACGAAGCGCCCTGCGCCAGCTAGCGTCCGGCAGAGGTCCTCATCCCACCACAGCATCGACGCCCCGATGGACCCGACACTCCGTGCGGACACGAACCGATGCAGAGTTGCGGCGGTGATCAGCTTTCGCCGAGGATCTTGGCCTTCTCGGTTGCGAACTCGGTGTCGGTGAATGCTCCCCGCTCGTGCAGGTCGGCTAGCTTCGCGAGCCGATCAAGTGGGTCGGACGCTTCGACCGGCGCGTCTCGGCTGAGAGCCGCATCCGCAGAGCCCCTCTTCTCCTCGCTCCGCCTGAGCTTGGCCGTCATCTCGGACACCCGGTTCGCTTTTTCCTCCGCGTAGCGCTGCTCGAGCGCGGGCAAATCGATTGTCACCTTGGCGTGGTCGGCTGGGTCGTAGCGGACCGGCACGACGTCGCCCTCCCACAGGCTCCCGACTCTGGGCTTCCAGAGCCCATACTGCTCGAACTCGTCCGTCGACCCGTCAGGAAACCTGACCTGGACCCGCACGCAGAGGTTGTGGGGAGTGGGGATCCAGGCCCTCAGCACCACTCCCTCGGCCTGTGCCCCATCGGATACCAGCTTCTTCCTGTTCTGCCCGAACATCGATGGCCGCTCCGCCTAGTGTCGAACCGAAACTATCGCATGCCTAACGCTCCCGGGACCCGCGGCGGCTCTCATAAACCGAAGGTCAGCGGGTTTGTCGTGATGCCCGCGGCGGTCGCGAGCGCGGTTCTACCGGCCACCGTTTCGCGTCGATCAACTGGTGTGTGTCCCCCAACGGGTGAATGTCGGCCATGTGTCGATGACGCGACCGGAGCGGAGGGCGTGTAGCGCACCGAAGTAGTCGATTCCGTCTCCGCTCTGGTTCGGCCAGCAGAGGACGTAGTCGGAGGTTGTGAGTTCGCCGCGTGGTGAGTAGACCATGCACCGGCCGCCTTCGCGTTCATCGTCCTGGACGCCAGGTGGGTAGACGAAGGGCGGTTCAACGCCGGCTTGGTCCGGCCAGGTGGATCCCTTGAGGAAGTATTCCTCGCCTGTGATCGGAGGGATGGGGATCTTGGTGAATTCGGTCGACGGGTAAGGGCCGACGTCCTTGAGCACTGGCGCCGCTTGGGTCAGCGCCCGCGATAGCCCCTGAGTGTCAAACCCGTCGTGAAGGTAGCCGGCGTACATGAATGCTGATCCCGGGCTGATCTCGTTGATCTCGGGTTTCCCAGCCCAGTTTCGGTAGTTGGCGCTGCCGGGGCCGTTTCGAATCAGCTTGCTCGGGTCGTACAGATCCCCGCCCTCGGCGTGCAGCTGATCAAGGTAGCCCGTGAGGTACTGGCTTGACTGTTTGGCGACGAACTTGCGCCAGCTCTCCTGTCCAGTGAGGGTCGCGTGGCCGTCGTAACACACGACGGCGCGTAGGCGGAGCAGGTGGCGCTCCTTCCGTAGTAACTTGATCGCGGCGCCGATTTGCGGTGGATGGTGAAAGCCACCGCGACCTTCGCCGGAGTCGAACTCCAACGCGACATCGAGCGGCACGGGCCGGCGGGTTGTTTTCGCGAGCCGTGCCATGTCGCGCAGGATCTCAATCGAGCTCGCCAGTAGTGTCAACCGGTGTGGGCGCTGGCCGCGAGGCGGGATTGAACCCAGGTACGCGCGCAATTCACCGCGAGTTGGTGGGTAGCCCATCAGGAGGTCCGTGCCTGCAGGAGCTGCGGTCATGATCTGGTCGACCGTCCGCAGATGGAAAACCAATCCCCGCGGCTTGGGCAGAAGATGCAGGATGTAGGCGCACAGCTTCGGTGACTGAAAAGCCTTCAGTGCAGGTCTGACGTGCCAGCGGTTTGCTCGCGCAAAGTCAATGATCACCCTGGCGTTGCGATCCACCGCGGCGAGATCGACGAGTACCACCGGCTCACCCCGGCCGTGCTCGCGCGCCAGTGCCGCCAGCCGCTTGTCGCTCGTCGGCCGGCCACCCGAGCCCAGGGTACTCGGGAAAGAGCCATCGGACACGCCCTGTGACTCGAGCGCGGTCGCGGGCTCGGCGGGCGCGCCGACGCCAGCGGCGGCTGCGAGCGCGCCGGCCGCCGCCACGAACCTCCGCCGGGTGAATCTGTCCTCAGGCATCGGACCTCAGGGCAGTTCCTCGCGTTTGCCGACCCATCGAGACACCGTCGGCCAGAGGGCGCGGACGGCGCCCTCACGGACCGCGTAGGACCCGCCGAAGATTCCAAGCGCAGCTCTGCGGGCCAAGCCCGGCTCGCTATCCCATCCACAGCCACCCTGATCCGACACAGCCACCGACTGTGATGCCAGCGGCCCCGGCACACATCGGGAAATTCCCACACCCAGGTCCGGGCGAACTACTTCTTCTCGGACACCCTCCACCCGAAGTGGCTGGTCGAAATGTGTGGGAAAGTACGGAGTGCTCTTCGTCGCGTGTGCGTTCGTGACCGGTAAGCTCGGCGCACAGCGATTCCCCATTGGTGGTCACTGACCGCATCGGGGGGTTGCGCCTTGAGAGCGGAACGAGTTCGCGGTCACGCGCTGGCCGTACGGCTGGGTCCGTGGCACTCGGTTCGGCCTGGTTTTGGTCGAGGAGTTTGCTTGTGGACGGACCTCCGATCGCTTCGTCTGGGTCCCCGCACCAGGACGAGGCGGACTCGTCGCTCGTTCCTGTTCCTGCGATCGTTGGTGGCTCGATCGAGTTCGACTCGATCGGCGTATCGCTGCGTGGGGCCCGTGATCCTGAGTCACAGCGTTCTGGGCGCGGCACGGATGTCGGGGGTGCGCACGCGAGCCTGCCTTCGCGTAGGCCCATCGCGGCCCGTGGGTTGATGCCGTCGATGTCGGATCGTCAGACGCGCGGTTCGGCTTCCAGCGTTGTCGGGGCGACTTATTTGAACTGCCCTCGCTGCGGCTTGACGATCACACCGAGGGCAAGCCGGTTGCCCGTCGAGCATTGCCCGCGATGCATGGCTCGCAATGGCATCCCCGTCGGTCTGTTCGCCTCAACGCTGCCAACCGGCGAGCTGTACGCTGCCGACGCAGCACCCGGTGCCAATCGATTCGTCGCGCCGCCGGTCGCTGAGCGGAGACGCTGAGCGTGTCAGGAGCCACTGTCGCGCTGTCGTCCGATGTGCTCGTGCGGCAGTGGGTGGATGCATTCAACGCCCGGGATCTCGAGGGCATGCTCGCGCGCCTTGACCCGGAGGTGCGCCTTCACCCGCTGAGGCTCCGCGGGCTCGATGGCTCCTACGACGGCCATGACGGCGTTCAGCGGTGGTTCGTACGGCTGAGGCAGTTGCGTTACGAGTACGTCATCGTCCTGTCCGACGTTCACGGCTCGGGGAATGCCAAAGTCCTCGCAGTCGGTTCGCTGAGGCTCGGGGGAAATTTCGAGACTGCGTCATTCTGCGCGCTGCATCGGATCGCCGGTGGCCTGATCGCGGCCGCGCATCACTACCTCAGCGACCCCGACATGCTGGAACACCTCGGCTTGATCCCATGACCGCACGCGTTGGCCCGCGTCCTGAGTTCGTGTCGCGTTGCGGTCGCGCCAGGCGGCGTGGCCTGGTTGCGCGGCCGATGACCGTGGTGCGGACATGAGCGGGGAGAACGGCGCAGGCCGCGACGCGGCTGTGCGCAGAGCACGTGCTGGCGTCCGCTGCGATCCCGGCGCTGTTCCCTGCCGCCCAGGTCACCAAGCCCGACCACGCAGCCGGCTGGTACTTCGACGGTGGCCCTCGCCTGAACACGCCGATCAAGCCGGCGCTGTGGCTCGGAGCCAAGCGCGTGATCGTGATTGCGGTCAATTCCGTCGCCCCGAGCCGCCCCACCCCACCGCCCGACCGGCAGCCCGACTTCCATGTCGGGGCCGCGCACCTCCTGCATGCCGCGCTGGGTGACCCGCTGGCCCAGGACATCCGAACGCTGGCTAATACAAACGCGCTGATCGCGGCTGGGCGCCTCGCTGCCAACGCAAATGGATCTCCTGGCGAAGGCCTCGGTGCCCGCCGGGCGCAGCGCGGCAGTCTGGACGAGTCGGTCCAGCCCGTGCCCTACATCTTCATCGCGCCGGAGGACCCCTCGGCGATCGGCGAGATCGCCCGCCGCGTCTACCGCAAGAACTACGGACGCCCCTGGAAGGTAGGCCGCCGGGATCTATGGTTACTAGGGAAGATCCTCGACGGCGGTGCCGACGCCACCCACGGCGAGTTGCTGAGCTACGTCTTCTTCTCCGGCGAATTCGCGGAGGAACTGATCCAGCTCGGCCAAGCCGACGCGCAGCGTTGGATCGACGAGCACCCGGCGGATCTGTGGCAGCTCGATCCACTGCCCGCCTGGAACCACGCCACCGGCGACACCGGCGCCCCCAGCTCCCCGCAGCTCGCGCGAGCACCTGCGCCAGCAGCCGCGGTCTAGCTCGCGTCGGTCACACGCGAGTAGAGCAACGGGTCAGCTGAGTAGCGGAACGCAGACCACGGTGAGCGACGCTCCGCGGTCGCACTCCCCTACGCGTGACTTGAGGCGCAGCGCGGGCGCGGCTTCGTGTTGCCGAGCGGGACGCACAGTGTCGTCCGTTCGGGTGCCCGTGCTTTACGGATCGCCCAACGCCAGACGGTGCCGTTGAACGCATGGGCGGAGACCATGACTGCCAGCCGGTTGCCGGCGCGCAGGCTGAAGGGCCCGAGCGCGCCGCGGAGGTCAAGCCGCGACCCTGGCGGATGGAACGTTCGAGAGCCAAAGGGGCAGCCTCGCCCTGAGCACCGGACCTGCACAACACCGCGCTTCGGAAGCGCCACAAGCCGCAACCGGCGTGTGACGGTTCGTGCTCCTGTCACCGACCATCCCGCGGAGATGCGCGCTGGGTTGGCGAGACCGAGCTGGTGGAGGCCCCATGGTGGGTTCGCGTTGATCACGCGGCCGGGGCGGCACGTCGCGACGAAGCTGGCGAAGCGCGTCCGCGGATCGTGGGCGGTGACCGTGTAGACGCCGGACCGCACGTTTGTCCAGACGACACCACCGTCCTGTGAGGACGCGGTCTGAGCAGGGTCCGGCAGGACGTTCTTGTTGAAGTAGACCGGCTTGGGCAGCGCGGGCCTGGCCGAGGCGGTCGCGCCGGCGACACCGTGTGCGCCGTAGGCAATGAATTTGGCGTAGCTGAGGTCGCGGATGTTCCGGGTGCTGAACGTGGACACGATCGCGCACTTGCTTGGATTGCCTTGCGCGTCGACTGGAACGCCCAGCAGGGCAACGAGACCCTTATAGACCGCCTCCGTGGGCGTCTGAAAGTTCACGTTGGCCAGATTCTCGCCATCCGTCGTGAAGGTCTGGAGATAGATCGTGTGAAATCCACGCGCGACGATGTAAGGCGTCACCCTCGTCCGGTCGGGCACGATGAGGTCGTAGCGGCCATCCCGCTGCACCACTGCCGTGAGCCGTGGGAACTCCACCACACGGATGGTTGCGCCGGCGAGAAGTGTGTGGACGTCATTGAACTCATAGGCGGTGCCACGCAGATGCACGTTGCGCGCCCGCGTGGCTCCCGCTGCGGCCATAACTCCTCCGGCTGTCACCGCGAGCAGCGCCATGATCAGAAATACCAGACGAAACCTCATGTCGTGGGGCGAAGCGTAACCGTCGCCACATCGCCGGCCCATCCGCAACCCACCACATCAATCATCTGGAGAACTACCTGATCCCAAGCAGCGAGGATGTCGCATATTGTCGGCGGCCTGTCGGCGACCTCCGCAAGCCGCCGGCCGGGGGCGGGTACCAAACCAGATTCCAAACTGAGCGAACCTCACAGAACCGGGGAGTGCGAACGTGCGTCTACACCGTGGGATTCACCCTGCGAGAACGCACTGATCGCTGCTTGAAAAGCGCGGTCAGTAGAGTTTCGCCGTCGCGGTCGTGGTTGGCTTCTTCGTCGCGTCCTTGCTGTACTTCCACCCCACCTTCTTGCCCGACACGGCGCGGAGTGTGTTGGCCCCGATGTAACAGGTGGCCTCTGTTTCGACGCTCGCGCCGCACGTGTCGAGGCGATCGAACCGGTGGTTCCTTTTGTTGGTCCCGAACACAGCCACGGCGAACGCGCCGCCGCCGCCGTCAGACACGGATTCGGTCCATGCCACGGCGCCGTCAGCGAGCACGACGATCTTGTAGATCTCGCCGCCGAGCTGCTGGGTCGGATACCACCGCCGGTTGACCGAGCGCGTCGGGATGTACATGACCGTCAGCCTCCCGCCGATCACATCGACGTCGCTTGGATTCTTGGCCGTCCACGCGACCCATTTCCCGCCGAGCGCGAACTGGTCACAGATGTTGACGTCCGGCCCCATCTGGCATTTCGGCCTGGCGCCCTTCAGCAGCGTTGTCCTGCCGCTCGACTTGAGGCACACGTAGACCTTTCCTGACTTCCCGAAGACCCGCGCGAACTTGTTGCTGGCCAGCGTCTTCGAGTGAGCCGAAGCACAGCTCACCTTTGCCTGTGCGGCACTCGGCAACACCGCCACACCAACGACCACCGCGAGTCCTGCCACCCTGCGTAGCCCGGTCACCTCGTACCCCCGTTCGTCGCTTGCCGAGCTCGAGCTTACTTCCTGGGGGAAGGCACAACTGTGCAAAAGCGCACGTTGCGCGCAAGGTGTTTGATTGGCCCTCACGACCATGCAAGCTCAGGACGGGTAGTCAGCACTCCGGGGCCCCGCTCGCGCGCGGCGTGCCTGCGCGTGTGCGGGACGGCCACAAGGATGACCGACTGGCACCCTGGCTTACGTCGAGCGTTGGTAGGACCGAAGCACTGCCGAGAGGACGACGGTCAGCCCGGCCACGAGCAGTCCGATGACCCAACCGGCAGCGCTTAGCGCCCCGAGGATTGCTCCGACCACGCCGCCGGCGGCGAGCACACCGATCACGTTGACCGACATCGAGTCTCGGAGCGTCAGACGACCCGGCGACTTCAGGGCGCTCGTTGACTTGGTCGCTCGCGCACTCCGTCGGGCTCTGCGCGGCGCGCGAGCGGGCGTGGGCGTTTCGTGGGCCACCGTCCGTTGGCGGCGGCGTTCAGTTCGCTCAGCGGCGCGCTGCTCGGCAGGCGACCGGACCCCATCGGAGTCAGACGGGAAGTCTGCAGTCGGTTGCTGAGCGGCTGCAGCGAGGTCCGGGTCAGGGCGGCCTGGGCTCGGATCGGCCGAGCCGGCCGCGGCCGGCTTCGGAGTGGGTGTGGACTTAGTGGGCAAGTTGCCCTCCTTGCGACGGGCAAGCTACCGAGGATGCGACCCGTGCGACAGCCGGAGCGCTTGCGTGAGATACGCGGCCAGTCCCGCAACGGGCGGTACAAAAATGCCGCGTCTACAGCTGATTGTACCCCCGAGAAGCCGCCCGACGCTGCACACCGTGAACGGCGATGTCTGGACGCCTGACCAGTTGAGGTCACATGACCGTGTAGCAGCCTCAATAATCTCCAAGTCGGTATATTCGTGATCGTCCCCGTTCGCGCCCCCATCGAGCCAGCCGCGGCTCAGCCGGCCGTCGGACTGCTGGAAGAGCGGCGGTCGAGCCCCGGCCTGCTGCTGGCGCTGCTCGGCCACCAGGCGATGCGGCGCCTGCGCGAGGCGCACACGGGCCACGAGCTGTCCCCGCGGCAGTTCGAGCTGCTCGGGCTGCTGCACGACAACGGGCCGATGAGCCAGCGGGAGCTCGGGCAGGCGATGCGGACCGCCCCGAGCATCCTCGTCACGCTCCTGAACCCGCTCGAGAGCGGGGGTCTGCTCTCGCGCGAGCGCGACACGGTCGACCGCCGGCGGCATCTGGTCAAGCTGACCGCCCGCGGTGAGCGGCGCCTGCAGACCGCGGTCGAGGCCCAGCGCCACGCCGAGGACGAGCTGTTCGCCGGCCTCGACGACGATCAGCGCGAGCAGCTGCGCGTGCTGCTGGTCGCGCTCCGGGCGAGCCTCGCGGGCGACTGCGCATCCGAAAGACACGGGTGCTGAGCGACTTGGCGCTCGACGAAAAAATGCTCGAGGTGATCGCGACGCACCGCGAAGGCGTGCTCGGACCACAACGCCTTCCACGGTCCACGCAATCCGGACCCGTTCTTCGCCGAGATGGTCTTCGCCCGCAGGCTTGTCGTCCGCTTCCGGGTCTCGCACACCTACGGCGTCGTCCGTGACCTCCCGGGTGGATAGCGTGCAGGAGGAACGGCTGACAGGGCGCGCATTGTGGACCGTCTTCGGGGCGCTGATGCTGGGCATGTTCCTGGCGGCGCTCGATCAGACGATCGTCTCCACGGCGCTGCCGACGATCGTCGGCGATCTCGGCGGCCTCAACCACCTATCTTGGGTGGTCACCTCGTACCTGCTGGCCGCGACGATCTCGACGCCGCTGTACGGCAAGCTCGGTGACACGGTAGGGCGAAAGCCCCTCTTCCTGGCGGCTATCGTGATCTTCCTCGTAGGTTCGATCCTGGCCGGGGCGAGCCAGACGATGGATCAGTTGATCGGCTTCCGGGCGCTGCAGGGGATCGGCGCCGGCGGGCTGATGGTCGGCGCGCAGGCGATCATCGGCGACATCGTCCCGCCGCGCGAGCGGGGTCGGTACATGGGCCTGATCGGCTCGGTGTTCGCCGTTGCGTCAGTCGCGGGGCCGCTGCTCGGCGGCTTTCTGGTCGAAAACCTCTCGTGGCGATGGGTGTTCTACGTCAACGTGCCGATCGGCTTCGTCGCGATCGGGATCGTCATCACCCGGCTGCACCTGCATACACCGCACCGCAGCCACAAGATCGACTACATCGGAGCCGCACTGCTGAGCGGCTGCGTCGGTGCGCTGATCATGCTCACGACCTGGGGCGGCACCCAATACGCGTGGGGCTCGGCGACGATCGTCGGCCTCGGCGTCGCCGGCGCCGTCCTGCTGGTGGCGTTCGTCTGGTGGGAGAACCGAGTCCCGGACCCGATCCTGCCGCTGAGGCTGTTTCGCTCGAGCGTGTTCAGCATCGCCAACGCGATGGGGTTCGCGATCGGGATGGCGATGTTCGGCGCGATCATTTTCATCCCGCTCTTTCTGCAGATCGTGTACGGCGCCAGCCCGACGAGCTCGGGCCTGCGCCTGCTGCCGCTGATCGCCGGACTGCTCGTCGCGACGATCGCCTCCGGGCGGGTGATCTCCGCGATCGGCCGCTACAAGGTGTTCCCGATCGCAGGCACCGCGATCCTGATCGCCGGCATGTACCTGCTGTCACTGCTCAAGGTAGGCACCGCGCCGTGGCTTGCGTCCGTGTTCATGCTGGTCGTCGGAGTCGGGATCGGACTGGTGATGCAGGTTCTGGTGCTCGTCGTCCAGAACGACGTCGATCCCAGGGACATCGGCGTGGCGACATCGACGGCGACCTTCTCGAGGTCGGTCGGCGGCGCCTTCGGGGTCGCGATCTTCGGGACGATCTTCGCGACCCGGCTCGCTGACCAGCTGTCGCACTTCCCGCCGTCGGTGACGGCGCGCCTGGGCGGCGGCGTGCACCTCAACCCTGCGCAGGCCAAGCTCCTGCCGCCGGCGATCCACGCCGAGTTCCTGCAGGCATTCGCGCAGGCGCTGCACGGGGTCTTTCTGTGGGGCGTGGCGCTGGCGGTGATCCCGTTCCTGCTCTCGTGGCTGCTCAAAGAGGTGCCGCTTCGCACGACGATGTCCCGGACGCCCGAGCCCGGCCCGCCCTCGGCGGGTCCGCCGATCGAGCCCGCGGCCGAGGAGCCGATCGCCGTGTCGTCCGCAAAGCCCCCGGCCTCGCCGACGCCCAGCTGAGCCTGACGCGCCAGCACCGCTGACCCCGAGCGACGCTCGAACACGAGCGGCGTCGAGCGATCTGCAATTGTGTCGTAGGGACAATCAATACAAGGAGGATGAGGATGGCTGAGAGCGTCTACCGCGTGACCGAGTTGGTTGGCGTCAGTAGCGAGTCTTGGGAGGCTGCTGCTCGCAACGCGATCGAGACCGCCGCGAAGGTCTTGAGGGACCTGCGTATTGCCGAGGCTCACCGCTTCGACGTCACGATCGAGGACGGCAAGGTGGCAAGCTACCGCGTGCGCCTGAACGTTTCGTTCAAGTACGACCCGGGCGACTGAGGTTCAAACCCGAATCGGGCGACGGAGAGTTGGCGCGTTCGTCGCGCGCGGACCGGCCGAGGTCGTGAAGCGCAAATCGACGTGATTGGAGCGCGACGATGAAGGTCGATGCCGGTGGATACTGCTCGTCGGTTGATCAAGCGGGGAACGCGGCGAGCGCGGCCGAGGGGGCGGGGTATGACGGCTGGTGGGCCACCGAGACGCAGATCGATCCGTTCCTCGGCTGCGCTGTCGCCGCTGAGCGAACTGACCGGATCGATCTTGGCACCGGCATCGCGATCGCGCTCGCCCGCAACCCGATGACGGTTGCTTTGCAGGCAAATGACCTCCAGGCGCTCTCGCGGGGTCGGTTCGTGCTCGGTCTGGGCTCGCAGATCAAACCTCACATCACCAACCGCTATTCGATGCAGTGGTCCAAGCCAGCCGCGAGGATGCGGGAGTTCGTGTTAGCGATCCGGGCGATCTGGAACACGTGGGCGACCGGCGCGCCGCTCAGGTTCCGAGGCGAGTTTTACACGCACACGCTGATGACACCGTTCTTCAACCCGGGCCCGAATCCCCACGGCAACCCTAAGATCATGCTCGGCGGCGTCGGTCCGCTGATGACCGAGACAGCGGCCGAAGTCGCCGACGGCTTGCTCTGCCACCCGTTCTCGACCGAGCGCTACCTACGCGAGGTCACGCTTCCGGCGCTCGAGCGCGGCCGTGCCAAGGCGGGAAAGACGATCAAAGGGTTCGAGATCAGCGGACCGTCACTGATCGTGGCGGGAGACTCCGAGGCCGACATCGCCGCCGGCACAGAGTTCGTCAAGCAGCAGATCGCGTTTTACGGATCGACCCCGGCGTACCGCCCGGTGGTCGAGCTTCACGGATGGGGCGGTCTTCAGGACGAACTGAACGCGAGGGCGCAACGAGGCGAGTGGGACAAGATGTCCGCGCTGATCGACGACGACGTGCTGCACACATTCGCGATCATTGGCACGCCCGAGCAGGCAGTTGCGGAGATCCAGCGGCGCTACGGTGATCTCGTAACGCGAATCACGATTGCGGTACCTGAAGACCGAGACGCGGCGCGCCGCAACGCGCTGTTCGAGTCGTTGCGCACCTGTCGGGCGCTGAGCTGAGCACCACGCGCCCGCGTCACCAGCTGCGTGTCAAGATGCGGCTACGCTGACGTGGCGCTCGGCGACTGTGTCGAGCCCCACCGCAACCGCTCTGCCGATCTCCGCAATCTGCTCGGTGTCGACGGTCAGGGGAGGCCCGATCGCGACGCCGGTCGCCTGGCCGCGGACGATGACGCCGGCGTCACGGATCGCGTCGTAAAGATCGTGCGCGGCCTCGCCAGGGTTTGCCAGCGCCGGGTCGACGTCGACGGCGGCAGCGAGCCCGACGCCGCCTCGGACCGCGCCGCAGGCAGGGTGATCTGACAGCGGCGCGAGAGTCTCGAACAGCGCCGCTTCGAGCTCTCGTCCTCGAGGGACGAGGCGGTCGCGCTCGAGGATGTCGAGGTTCGCCAGCGCCGCGGCGCAGCACGTGGGGTGGCCTGCGTACGTCGCGCCGTGACGCACCATGATGCGGCCCGGCTCCGACCAGAAGGGCTCGGCCACCGCGCCGCTGATCAGGACGGCGCCTAGTGGCAGGTAGCCGCTGGTGAGGCCCTTGGCGAGTACGACCATGTCGGGCTGGACCCCCCAGCGCTCGTAGCCGAACCAGGTTCCGACCCGTCCGAACGCGCAGATCACGCCGTCGATCACGAGCAGGATGTCGTTGCGGTGGCAGACATCGCTGATCGCTTCCAAGTAGCCGGGTGGCGCGGGGCGGACCCCGCCGGCGCCGATCACCGGCTCGCAGAAGAAGGCGGCGATGTTGTCAGCGCCGACGGCCGCTATCTCCTGTTCGAGCGCGTCGAGCGAGTCATAGGCGACCCGGCTGACCGCGCCGGTGAGTGGGCCGAACTCGCTGCGGAGCGAGTCGATCCCGGCCAGGGTCGTGCCGAATCCGTGCGTGCCGTGGTAGCTGAAGGACCGCGCGATCAGATGGTGTTTGTGCGGCTTGTCCCGCAGTGACCAGTACATGCGTGCGAGCTTCGCCGCGGTCTCGATTCCGTCACCGCCCCCCAAGGTGAGAAACACGCGAGCGTCGGCGATGTCGCTCATCCCCGCCAACCGGCTCGTCAGCGCGGCTGCCGGCTCGTTCATCAGATCCCCGAAGGTGGAGTAACACTCCAGCTGACGCATCTGTGACGCTACGGCGTCGGCGATCTCCGGGCGTCCGTGGCCGACGTGGCAATACCACAGACCGGCGGCGGCGTCGAGATACCGGCGTCCGTCGAGGTCGAACACATGCACTCCTTCACCGCGTGTGACGACGAACTCGTGATCCCGGACGGCCCCCATATCAGCGAACGGGTGCCAGTAGGAAGTCGGATCGCTCATTGGAAGGTCAAGCCTTTCCGCGCCGATGGGCATGTGCCCCCAGTGCTCGTGGTCTCGTCGTTTCAGTCGTCGACCAGCAGCCAGCCGGCGCTTGCGGCGCTCGAGCTGCTCCTCACAGACAAGTGCTCGTCGAAGATCACGCGCTTGCCTTCCCGGCGCGGTTGCGGCCGGTCGCGCAGCGCCCGCAGCACTCGCTCGGGTTTGACAGGTAGCTCGGTGATCCAGACGCCGACCGCATCGTGGATCGCGTTCACGATCGCAGGTGGCTGCGCATTCGATGCCATCTCACCGATCGCCTTGGCGCCGAAGGGCCCGACGGCCGACGGGTTCTCGAGAACCTGGTCGTGCAGCGCCGGCACGTTGGTCGCGTTCGCGACGAGGTAGCTACCGAAGCTCGGTCCTCGATTGTCCGGCGCCGGATAATCGGGGTAGGACTCCTCCAGCAGCGCGAGGCCGAGGCCCATCATCGCGCCGCCGTGTATCTGTCCCGCCACGAGCGACGGGTTGATCGAGCGGCCAACGTCGTAGACCTGGATGAGCTTGTTGACGATGACCTCGCCCGTCTCATCGTCGACAGCAACCTCCGCCACGCAGGCGCCGTACGACAGCGCGTAGTGCGGGTCGCATTCACCGGTGTCAGGGTCCGGCGCCGAGAACGGCTTCATGTATGCGGCCTGGCCCGTGATCATCCGTCCGAACGTCCAGGTCGCAGCGAGCGCAACCTCGGTGATCGACATGCGCTTGGATGGGACGCCGACCGGCCAGATGAAACCATCCTCCGATGTCAGATCGACGGGGTCGACCTCAAGCATCTCGGAGGCGACCTCGAGGAGTTCGTCGCGTGCACGCTCGGCCGCCAGTCGGACCGCGTTGCCGGCGACGAATGTACCGCGGGACGCGAACGTGCCGGTGCACACAGGTGACGAGTCAGTGTTGGAGTTATCCAGCGTAACCCAGTCGTAGGGGACGCCGATCGCGTCAGCGGCGATCTGAGCATGCACGGTCCTCGAGCCCTGGCCGACGTCCACCGTGCCGGTGAACACGTCGACGTGGCCGTCGGGCTTGAGTTTGATCCACACCTGGCTGGGGTCGCCGCCCTGGTTCATCCCGGTCGGGTACTCGATCGCCGCCATGCCGGTGCCGACGTGCACGCTCACAGGTCAACCTCTGCTCGCATCGTCATCCCACAACCTGGCTGCGCGCACCGTGTCCGGTCACCGCACTCAGGTGTTCCGGGAACTCAGAAGGGCCGCGCACGTCGCCCATCGACCGATAGGGCTCGGCCAGCACAACGTCTGCGGCCTGCGCCGCGGCGGAGATCGTCGCCACCGCTGACGGATCCTCGACGCAGACACCGGTTGGGGTGAGATCCCCTGCCCGCGTGGCGTTGCGAAGCCGAAGCTCCCAGGGCGAGATGCCCAGAACCACCGCGACCCTGTCCATATGCGTCTCGATTGCGAATGACGCTGACGTAACACCAAATCCACGCATCGACGAGGACGGCACCCGGTTGGTCCAGACCACGTAGCTGTTGAACGCGAGATTGGGGATCGTGTATGCGCCGCCCATGTGGAATGTGTGCTTGTTGACGCCGTAGGGCGAAAGGCGGTTGTACGCCCCCGCGTCGTGCAGCGTCAGCGTCCGCCGGCCTAGGATCCAGCCGTCGGCGCTGACCGCATCGGCGATCTCGATGTGCCACGCTGCGCGCACCGATGAGCAGAGCATCTCCTCTTCACGGCTGAACGCCCACCTGACCGGGCGCCCGGTCCGCAGCGCGAGCAGCGCGGTAACGCTCTCACACGGTGTGTCAACCTTGCCGCCGAACCCGCCGCCGACGACACCGCCGACGAACTTGAGCCGTCCAAGCGGCACCTGGAGGTGCTCGGCGACGATCCCCATCGAGTAGTACATCGCCTGCGTCGTGGAGTGGATCGTGAGCCGCCCGTCGGCTTCGGGAACAGCCACGGCAGCCTGTGTCTCGAGCGGGCAGTGCTCGATCGCCGCTGGTCGGTAGACACCCTGAACGATGAGGTCCGCCTGCTTGAAAGCGCGCTCCACGTCGCCCCGGCGAACACGCCGCTCGTAGTAGCGCTCGTAGTGGTGGCGGTTGCCGTCGGGGGTAATCCGTGGCTGATCGGGGTCGACCGCGCGCCGGACGTCCAGAAACGGCTCGCGCATGTCGTAATCGACGGCGATTGCTTGGGCCCCAGCTCTAGCTGCCTCCTCGGTCTCGGCCGCCACAGCGGCGATCGGCTGGCCCTGATAGCGGACCTCATCGAGGGCCAGCAGCGGCTCGTCGCCCGGGATCCCCTGCGCCTCGAGCGGCCCGACGACGAGCCGTGGCACGTCGGCGGCCGTGATCACGCCGTGGACACCCGGGATCCGTTCCGCCGTACTCGTATCGATGCGGATGATCGCGGCGCTGTGGTGCGGCGAGCGCAGCACCTTGCAGTGGAGCATGCCCGGCAGCCGGAGATCATCAACGTACGCGTTGCCGCCCGTGACGTTGCGGACGCCGTCATAGCGTGGTGTTGAGGCGCCGATCGCCTTCATGAAGCACCCGCCGAACGGTCCGGCGAGGCTTGCTCAGACGAGGCGGCAGCGGACCGGCGCGCGGCCTCTTGAATCGCGCCGATGATGTTGACGTAGCCCGTGCAACGGCACAGATGGCCGCTGATCGCCTCCGCGATCTCGTCTGCTGTGAGCTCGCGTCCGGTGCGCTGCAGCAGCGCGTGCCCGGCGATGAGCATCCCGGCCGTGCAGTAGCCACACTGGCTCGCGTAACCATCGAGAAAAGCGGCCTGGATAGGCGCGAGCCGCTCCGGGGACCCGAGCCCCTCGACGGTCGTGACCTCCGAGCCGGCGACGGCAGCCAGCGGCGTCAGACATGACTTCAACGGCTCGCCATCGACGAGTACCGTGCACGCCCCACACGCTCCGCCACGGCAGCCGGGCTTCGGGCTCATGATCCCGAGCTCCTCGCGCAGGACGTCGAGCAGCGCTCTCAGCGGTCGGCTGGTAAGCCCGTCGTGCAAGGTGCCGTTGACGATCAGCTTCACGGCTCGCCGCCCAGTTGCGCAAGACAGCGGCGCACGAGCACGGGCATCATCTCCTGCCGGTACCAAGATGACGCGAGCGCGTCGTGCAGCGGTGTGATCGGCGAGACGCCGATTGGCGACGGATCCTCAGCCGACCGGAGCCGCAGCGCCGTCGGCGCCAGTCCGGTCACCGCCAACCGCGGTTCTCCGCCGAAGTCCGCACAGGACACCGCAAGCGCCGTGTAGCCGTGGCTGTGCGGTCGCTGAAGCGCGGCGAATGCGCCGGCTCGAGGGGTTGGAAACTCAATCTCGAGCACGAGCCGGTTCGCTGCAGAGCCCGCGAGGAACTCCTCGACGCCGTCGACGTGCTCGGAGCCATTAGCGGACCATCGTATGCGTGCCCCGAGCGCGACGAGTGGCCCCTGAAGATCGCCCCGCGGCGCCGCTCGACCGGGCGGCGCACACAGGTTGCCCCCAATCGTCGCCTGCCGGCGGAGTTCCGGATCGCCGACGTTTGCCGCCGCCGACGACAGCGGGCCGGGCGTCTGTGCGAGCGCTTGGAGCGTCGCCATCGCGCCGATCCGCCAGACTCCGCCGCTGCAACTGACCTGGTCCATCCCAGCCGCGTTCAGGAGCATCGCCCGCCCGGCGTGCCGCTGTCCCGAAGACAACTCAGGTAATACGATCGTCGCGCCGGCGATCACAGTTACACCAGGGTCTTCGTCGAAGGCCCGAACCGCCTCAGCGGCTGATTCAGGCATCGTCACTTCAAGCGACGCTGACATCAGGCAACAGTAGGCACCCGCTCCGCGGGCTGTCAAGCAATCTGAGTCAGCCAGCGGCAAACATCGACATAGCAGATGGCAGCTACCGACGCTGTCGATAAATGCCGCGGCGAGTTTGACACTGACGTTTTCGCTGATCTACGCTGGCCCGCATGGTGCTCGTCGAAGCGCGTGGACAGGTGGAGGCCGCGATTGCGCAGGTAGCACGCGAAGGCTTGCTCAAGGATCGCGGTCTGATCAACGGGGAGTGGGTTACGGCGGCGGCTGGCGACACGTTCACCGTTCGCGATCCGGCAACAGACACGCCCGTGGGAGACGTGCCCCGAATGGGCACGCTGGAGACACGATCCGCGATCGAGGCTGCCGCCGATGCGCTGCCGGCTTGGCGGCGCGACTCGGCCGCCAGCAGAGCGCGCGTGCTCAGGCGTTGGTCTGAGCTGTTGATCGAGCATCGCGAGCCGCTGGCCCTGCTGATGACGCTGGAGCAGGGCAAGCCACTTGCTGAAGCGCGCGCTGAGGTGGCCTACGCGGCAGCCTTCTTCGAGTGGTACGCGGAGGAGGGCAAGCGGGTGTACGGGGACACGGTCCCATCGCCGGACCCGAACAATCGCATCGTGGTGTTGAAGCAGCCCATCGGAGTGGGGGCGGGGATCACGCCATGGAACTTCCCGGCCGCAATGCCGGCTCGGAAGGCCGCGCCAGCGCTCGCCAGCGGATGTACGATGGTCCTCAAGCCGGCCGAGCAGACACCCCTGTGCGCGCTGGCGATCGCTGAGCTGGGGCAGCGGGCCGGCCTGCCCCCCGGCGTCCTCAACGTTGTCACGGGCGACGCAGACGACGCTCCGCTAATCGGGGCCGAGCTGACTGGGAACCCGGCCGTGCGGAAACTCGGCTTCACCGGGAGCACCGAGGTCGGCAAGTTGCTGATACGCCAGTGCGCCGACCAGGTCAAGAACATTTCGCTCGAGCTCGGAGGCAACGCTCCGTTCATCGTGTTCGACGATGCCGACCTCGACGCGGCGGTCGCCGGCGCGGTCATCTGCAAGTTCCGTAACTCGGGCCAGGTTTGCATCGCCGCGAACCGCATCCTCGTGCAGGACCGAGTCGCGGAGGAGTTTGCCGAGCGGCTGCGAGCGGCGGCCAGCGGACTGGTCGTCGGCAGCGGACTCCAGCCGGCGACGCAGGTCGGCCCGTTGATCGACCGCCAAGCGTTGGAAAAGGTGCTCCGCCACGTCGACGACGCCCGCTCGCACGGGGCCGAGCTCCTGATCGGCGGGGAGCCGCACGCGCTCGGCGCCACCTTCTTCTCGCCGACGGTCTTGATCGGCGTGACCTCGCAGATGCTTCTATCCAATGAAGAGACGTTCGGTCCGGTCGCCGCGATACAGACGTTTTCCAGCGAGGAGGAGGCGATCGCGATTGCCAACGACACCCGCACCGGGTTGAGTGGCTACTTCTACGCCCGCGACGTCGGCAGAGTCTGGCGCGTCGCAGAGGAGCTCGAGACGGGGATCGTCGGTGTCAATACCGGTTTCGTCTCGACCGAAGTCGCACCGTTTGGTGGGGTCAAGGAATCCGGAATTGGTCGTGAGGGGTCGAAATACGGAATCGACGACTGGCTGGAGATCAAGTACGTGCTGCTCGGGGGCGTCGGCGCCGAGTGATCGTCGAGGAGCGCATCTACAAGCTGGTCCCGGGCGCGGTCCCTGAGTATCTGCGTCGCTACGAGGCCGAAGGTCTCGCGATCCAGCGCGCGACGCTTGGACGCCTGGTGGGTTATTTCTCGACCGAGGTCGGGCCGCTGAACCAGATCGTTCACCTGTGGGCATACCGCGACTTTGCAGAGCGACAGGAGCGTCGAGCTCGTCTGTCGTCCGACCCACGATGGCAGGAGTACGTGAAGACGGTCAGGCCTCTGATCGTCACACAGGAGAACAAGATCCTGATCCCAGCGGCATTTTCCCCCCAGATCGAGGCTTACGAATGAGGCCGGTCCTGCAGCTGTTTCAGGACAGGCTCGAGGTAGGTCAGACGGTAAGCCTTCCGCCGCGCCCTCGGGTGATCTACTCGATCGACGCCAATACTGCGCAATACAGCACCGGCCCCGTGGAACTCGGCGCGGACGCCGGGCGACACCTGCTCCGTTACGAACTCGCGGCCGAGAAGGCGCTCGACTCCCAGATGAGCGTCGAGCTCGAGCTCCCGCGGCTCACCGACTACCTCGTGCGCTGCGATCGGGTCGAGCTTCCCAGCGGCGGGATCGCCTATCTGCACACCCATCGCGGGCCCGGCATTCGGTGTCTGGTCGAGGGTCGCTTCCGGGTCGACGTCAACGGTGTCGGGCACACGGTGGAGCGCTACGGCGCCTGGTTCGAGACGGGGAGCGATCCTGTCGAGGCACGAGCGGTGTCCGACGGACCCGCCGCGTTCGTACGAGTGATGGTGCTGCCGCGAGAGCTGCTCGGACGCTCCTCGATCCAGTACGTGCGCGACAGCGACCGCGACCGACCCAAGCTCCAGCGCTACCAGGTGTTCGTCGACGAACCGATCGAACTATGAGCAATCCTCGCTCCGGCGGCCGAATCCTGATCGATCAACTCGTCATCCACGGCGTGGGCCGAGTGTTCTGCGTGCCGGGCGAGAGTTACCTCGCGGCGATCGACGCGATCTGCGACACACCAGAGCTGGAGCTGGTCGTGTGCCGAATGGAGGCGGGAGCCGCCAACATGGCGTGCGCGCACGGCCAGCTCAATGGAACGCCGGGCGTTTGCTTTGTCACCCGTGGTCCGGGCGCCTCGCACGCGATGGTGGGGGTGCATTCGGCGATGCAGGGCTCCGTGCCGATGGTATTGCTCGTTGGGCAGATCCCCCGGGAGTTCCGCGGGCGCGAGTGCTTCCAGGAGGTCGACATCGACGCGATGTTCGCGCCGCTCGCGAAATGGGCGGCGACGATCGACGACCCGGCGCGCATTCCCGAGTTTGTCAGCCGGGCGTTTCGTGCGGCCACGGCTGGCCGGCCGGGACCCGTCATGCTGGCACTGCCCGAAGACGTGCTCAGCGAGGTGAGCGACGTGGTGGACGCGGCACCCCATCAGGTCGTGCGACCGTCGCCGTCCGCGGCCGTCACGATTCGCGTTCGGGACATGGTCGCTCGCGCCGAGCGACCACTTGCGATCGTCGGCGGCGGCGGCTGGTCGACGCGGACCGCGACCGAAGTCACACGGCTGTGCGAGCGCTGGGGCATCCCGGTCGCCTCGGCATTCCGCTGTCAGGATTACGTCGACAACCTCTCGCCCGTCTACTGCGGCACCCTCGGCCTCGGGATGGATCCGCTGATCGCGGCCCGCGCTCGCGAGGCCGACGTGCTGCTGGCGATAGGTGCACGGCTCGATGAGCCGACGACCGCCGGCTATACCGTGATTCAAGCGCCGCGCCCGCGCCAGGCCCTGATTCACGTCCACTCGGATCCCGCCGAGCTCGGGCGGGTGTTTGAGCCCGTGCTCGGAATCAACGCAGGCAGCGGCGAGTTCGCGAGCGCGGCGCTGGCGGTCGACCCTCCGGACCCGGCGCGGTGGACCGACTGGACGCGCGCGGCCGCCGACGACTACGCGGCCATCATCGAAGCGCCGCCGGCTCCCGACACAGTCGACTTAGGGCAGGCGCTCGCCAAGCTGAGCGAGTTGCTGCCAGCCGAGACGATCGTGACCAATGGAGCCGGCAACTACACGCTCTGGGCCCACCGCTACTGGCGCTTCAGTCGGTTCGGTACCCAGCTTGCGCCCGTCAGTGGATCGATGGGCTACGGAGTCCCCGCCGCGATTGCCGCCAAGCTCGCCCGTCCGGACGCACCCGTGATCTCGCTGAACGGCGACGGCTGCTTCTTAATGTGTGGACAGGAGCTGGCCACGTCCGTCCGCCATCGCGCCGGTGTCGTGTTCGTCGTGATCGACAACGGCCTTTACGGCACGATCCGCATGCACCAGCAGCGGCGCTACGGCGATCGCTTGCTGGGCACCGAGCTGGCCAACCCGGATTTCGTCGACTTCGCACGCTCATTCGGACTAGGACGCGTGCTCGATTTCGACCACCGCGGAACTGATCGACGAGGTACAACGCGCGATCGCAAGCGATCGGCCGTACCTGATACACGCGCCCGTTGCGCGCGAGCGGCTCACGCCCTACCGGGCGTCGCAACCCGCTGACATTCCGGAGGACTCGCCCGTCGGTTCACCCGCCGGCGATTGACCTCCGGCAGTGCTCTGTGCGGGCGACGCTTCGTGGTAGCGTCGCAGCCGATGGATCTCCGACAGCTGCGCTGCTTCTACGCTGTCGCGCGGCACCGGCACTTCACGCGCGCGAGCGAGGAGCTCGGTTCGTCGCAGTCATCGGTCTCGCACCACGTCCGCCAGCTCGAACTCTCGCTCGGCGTGGAGCTGTTCGTGCGCACGAGTCGCACGGTTCGCCTCACTCGTGCTGGCGAGGCGTTGCTTCCTCGCGCCGCGCAGATCGTCGAGCAACTCGATGCCGCGGCCGCTGAGATGCAGCAGTTCACCGGCTTGGTCCGGGGCGAGATCGTGCTCGGGACAATGCGAGCGCTTGGCCCCATCCAGCTGCCGGCGCTACTGCGTTCGTTCGGTGAGCGCTACCCAGGGATCGACGTCGTGATGCGGGAAAGCACGACCGAGCGGATGCTCGAGATGCTCGACGCGGGGGAGCTCGACGTCGCCTTCATTCAGCCTCCGGATCCACTGCCGTCCGGCATCGTGGCCGAACTGATGCACGCCGAAGAGTTCGTGCTCGTCGTCGGCACGGAACATCCGCTCGCGGATCGCGGCGAAGTCAGCCTGTCGGCGGTCGCCAAGGATGACTTCATCGTCTTCACGAAAGGTACGGGGATCGACACAGCGTTTCGGAGCGCGTGTCAGAGCGCCGGGCTCAAGCCGCACGCCAAGTACGAGAGCTCGGCTCTGTCGACCGTCAGAGCTCTTGCGGCGGCAGGCCTCGGGGTCGCGATGCTGCCGCGCTCCTTCGCTGAGGATGACGCGGAGGCGAGGATCGTCCGCATCGCACCACCCACTCCGATCCGCCGCGTGGCACTCGCATGGACCGACCGTCCGCTCCCAGCTGGAACGGCCTTTGTTCGCTACGTGCTCGACAGTCGCCGCGCTGGCGGTGAGAAGTAGGGCGGGACAACGCGACATCGCCGATCGCCCTGCGGCCGTTGATCCCGCTAGAACCCGTGCTTCCAGTAGACGTTGAAGGCGCGCCCGCCCTGGTACCGGGGTCCGATGGTGTCCAAGATCCGCCCGTGATTGCTCGGGTCATCGATGATCGTCTTGGTCGTGCCCCAATAGACGGTCGGGTTCAGATAGCCGTAGAAGTCGGTCCGGGTGAACGAATTGTAGATCGTGTTGTAGAAGTTGTAGAAGGGGAAGCGGCCGAACTTGGTCAACGTGACACCCGCGGCCACACCTTTGCCAGGCAACTCGTTGACCGCTTCGCTCGTGTGCAGGTAACACGTCGCGGGGCATGCCTGCGTCGTATTGATGTACTTCCCGTTGTTCAAATCCTTGATATAGAGTTGAAACGCGTTGTTTCCCGCGTATCGCGTCACTGCTCCAATTCGATCGCCCGGATGGACCACGCCGACGTACTGGTGCGGAGGACGTGGAAACATCTCCCACCATATGGTTGTCACAGCTTCCAACGTGTGAGGCTTGACGAAGAGGCAGTCGACCGCGGTTCCCTCTTGTTCGACGGTGTGGGAACCGTCGCTGCCGTCAATGCCGATCCACTGGCCCGCCTGGCTGCCGTGCCGTCCGATGCGGCGCACGCGACACGTGAACTTCGGGACGACCCAGTAAGACCGAACCTCGTTGAACAAGATGCCGCGCTTGGCGACGTTGATGTAGCCCGACCAGTTCGTCTTCTGAACCATGGGCGTGCGCGGCACGATCGGCGGGGCGGCGCGCATGTTTGTATCCACCGTCCCCACGGAAACGGGGGCCGGAACTGCGAGCGGAGCGACCGCGCTCGCGCCCAGCGCATCTGCCGTGTTATCTGCCGGAGACAAAACTGCCGATGAAGCGGCCGCACCTTTGGGGACGGCTGTGAGGGCCGGGCTTGCGATCGCGCTGCTGGTGACTATGAGAATCCCCATCGACATAGCCAGGTAGATAAGCCGTTTCACCGCGCGTGTCCTCGGGTTGATTGCGAACAGAGACATTTGCACCGAACAGACCGGGCGCATCGTGCGCTGCGTCGGAGGCAGCGCAACGACGTGAGTTGGGTGGGCACGCGGAGGCCATCGCTCCTAGCGAAACCAAAGCCGATATGCACTCCCGCGGCGGCGGTCAGATTGCCTACCCTTGCCCCCAACGATCCTTCTCCTTACGCCCTTCGAGCACAAAAGGCTAGTTGTCGGTA
Source organism: uncultured Solirubrobacterales bacterium (assembly GCA_963796885.1). Lineage (GTDB taxonomy): Bacteria > Actinomycetota > Thermoleophilia > Solirubrobacterales > Solirubrobacteraceae > Palsa-465. Next base: position 718,712 of record CAWCNP010000001.1, on the reverse strand, counting down.
GAAGGATTGTCAAGAGATGGTGAAGCGTGGATAGGTTTCGCGTCGAATCGCGACGACCCGCCCACCACTTCGGGCGGCACGTCTACACGGCCGAGGAGTACGGGCTTGACGACGTCCGGATCAAAACGGCGTTTGCCGGCTACTGCCAGGCGTTTCCGGACCTTCTGGCCTGAGCCCGGCGTCGACGCTGCCGAGCGAAGGTCCAGCCGCGTGGCGCACGAGCAGCTCGTCAACTCTGACGGCTGGGTGCTGAAAGATCACTCGCGCTGCGGCGGTGGTGGGAGTAGTGTTGAAATCGATGGGGCGACTGGGAGCCAGCGCGTGCCCCAGAGGTTTACTCGGCCCGGCATTGCGCGTAGTGCTTGTGATCGGGCTTTTCGCGGTCGGACTCGCGGTCGCGGTAATTGCCGGCTGCGGTGGCTCGGGGAGTCGCCCCGCAAACTCCAGTTCGCTCGGCCTGGTCGGGTGCGGCCGGCATTGCCAGACGGTCAGATCCCGAACGAGAAGGCGTGCTCGGCGACGCTCCGCCTCACGTCGACGCTCGTCGTCCAGGCGACACAGACATCGTCGGCGTATGCGGCGAGCCACACCAATCGTGCCCCGTGGCGGCTCGTCCTCGGGTACTGGCTCATCCGTGAGCCGGCATCCGGCGACCTCAGCGAGCGCCTCGTCCGCCTCGGGTGCCAGCCCACCCACCCCGTCAGGGTGTGGTGCCGGATGTGCTGACGCAGGAGGACCGGGTGCTGGCGTCACCCGTCCACCACCTCCACCTGGTGGAGTGTCGGGTGGGGCGACGACGCCGACCCCCTGATCGCCCGCGCCGCCGTCGTCGGCCGGGAGAACGCTCCCGTGCTCGGCAACCTTCTCAAGAGCTTCAACTCTTCTCAGCGACCGCGCGCGCCGCTGCTGCTGCCGCCACACCCGTAGCCTACGATGCTCCAGGGTCGCCGCTGGGCACGCGGAACGCGTGGGTCATCGGGAGCGGCTCGCCCCCAGAGATTTGGCGTTCCGTCCGCCGAATCGAGGACTTGAGTGCATGTCGCGTAGCGTGGACCCCCAGGGCAAGGCCGAGGTAAGCGCACAGTCAGAAGGGCTTTGCCGAGCTCCGCGGCCTAACGACGCCGTGGAGCGATGGTCGAACCCCATCTCCTAAAAGGAAAATGGCGAACTCGAAACGGACTGCGGCGAGTTGTTTGGGGAGTTCGAAGTCGTGGAGCCGTGTTGTGTCGAGCCCGTCGAGGTGTGGGAGGATTGGGTGGAACCGGTGGCCGATGAAGGGCTCGACGGCGTGTTGCTCTGGGTCGGGGTGGTGACCGATGAAGCGGCTGTCGTCGTCGTGCTGGCACTTGGAGCGCCGTTTGTCGATCCCGATGTGGCGGTCGTCTGGTGCGCCGCCGGCGCTCGAGGCACGGTGAGTGCCGCCAGGCTGAGTGTTAGAAGCCTGGCCGTTGCGACTCGCCGGCTCGCTGCCGCCACCTTCCGGCTTGCGGCCTCGACCGCCTCAGAGGCAAGCACGTATTTCCTGCGGTCCGTTGTGTTTGCGACATGGGCGAGATTCGTGAGCGCCCGGGCTTCAGCATTGAAGGCAGCCGCCAGACCGAAAACCATCCGGGCGTAGCGCGGGGGCACGTTCAACCTCTTCAGGCTCGTTGCGGCCCGCGTGTCCTCCCGCGCGATCGCTGTTGCCGTGGCCGCAAGTCGTTGACCCGAGACTTGCAGGGTTCGTCTCCTCGCGGTAGCGCCGCCGACGGCACGTTCAAGCGAATGGACTAAGGCCACTGGCAACACAGCGCCTCCGCTCACGCCGGCACGGGTCGCGATCTCGGCACAGCTCCGCAATTCAGCCGTCATCTCGGCCGGCGCAGCGCAGATGATCGCCAGATCGCCCCGCGCGGTTGGAATCACCCACGTCTCGAGGCTGCGCCCGGCGGCCGAGTTCCAGCGATACGTCGCAGCGCTGGCTCCGTTCGCGAGTTGGGCCGTTGTGTGCACGGCAGGGTGCCCGAACCGCGCCACCAGAGCAGGTGGGGGTCCGCCAGGAACCACCGCCGAATTAGCGACTGATCCAGCGGCAAGCGTCGCCCCGCCCGACACCAGCTGAATCGGACCCTGACCAGCGTTCCGGCGGGTTGGCGAAACCGCCAAGGCGGCGAACGCCCCGCGAGTCCTCGTCCACGGCGATCGGTAGCTGATCGAGAGAGCGCCCGAGTGGGCCACGTGCGAAGCAGCCGCAGCCCCATTGCTGAGCAGCAGTGCCGCAATTGCCCCGCCGACAATGGCAAGGCCAGCGGCGCCCGCGACCATTCGCCGCCTGTTCCTGTGGGTACCGCCGGCGTCGGGGCCCGCCGACTCGCTCGGCTCGACGTCTGGGGTCGTGAGTGGCGGAAGAGGCCGCGCGGTGCCGATATTCGACGACGAGTCGTCTCCGATCTCAGGCAGGGCGACGGTTCCGTCTTCATACGGTGTGTCCGGGGCCGACTGGAAGGTGGGCCGTCGATGTAGGCGCGCAGGAGGTAGACCATCGAGAGAACGCTCGGTGGCGGTGATCAGCTCCGATGCGCTCGGGTATCGGTCAGCGACGTCCTTAGCCATGCCATGCTCGATCACGCTGTTGAGCTCGTGCGCCTCGGGCAGCGGCACCTGAGGCGGGGGCTGATTGACGTGGGCGAACAGCACGCCGGCGTCGGTGTAGCTCGAGTAGGGAACCGTGCCGGTCAGACACTGGTAGAGGACCGCCGTGAGGGCGTAGACATCGGTGGCGGGCGAGGTCGGCATCCCGAGGACCTGTTCAGGAGCGGCATAGTGAAAACTTCCGACGAACCCGCCCGTTTCGGTCAGCCCGGTGGACTCGACCCGTTTCGCCACACCAAAGTCCGTCAGATAAGGGTGGCCTCGCTCCGTGATCAGGATGTTCTGCGGCTTGATGTCGCGATGCACGAGGCCCGTGGCGTGCGCGGCATCGAGGCCATCGGCGATAGGCGCCAGCATCCGCAATGTTTCTTCGGCTGACAGCGGCTCTACGCGTATGCGCTCGGCAAGCGTCATCCCATCGATGAGCCGCATCGCCAGGAAGAGCCGCCCCTTGTCCCTGCCGGCATCGTAGATCGGGATGATGTTTGGATGATCCAGCCGCGCGACGTGCATCCCCTCGCGGCGAAATCTCTCCGAAAAGACCTCGTCGCGCCCCAGCTCAGGCGACAGCACCTTGAGCGCGACCTCGCGGTCGAGAGATAACTGCTCGGCGCGATACACGACGGCCATTCCGCCGATCCCTATTGCCTCGCGGACGCGGAAGCCGCCGAGAACCTCGCCCGGCGGCAAGACCACCGCAGTCGCTGTCATGTACCCAGGGGGCTCAAGTAGCTATCCCCAGTCCCGTCCGCCCGGAGTCCGGGCGGGTCTGGGTGGATCGTATCCCGTCTCTGGGAGCTTCGACAACGCCCCAACCACTGGAGGCGGGCGGTCACAGACCGATCACCGCGGCGGGTGCTGAGCCGAGATCGTGGGCATTCGGCACGGCGGCCGCAGGGTGCCATTCCTTCGAGTACCACCGCTTCTCCCAAAGTCCGCCGCCGGTGCCCCGCCAGAAGACATCCCGCCCATTGTCGGGGTAGATGACGGCTGATGGCGCCGATCCGAGCTCCCCGGAGTTCACTTGGACGGAAGCGGATCCTGCGTCGGGGTTCGAGAGTTCCCACAGCCACCTGTTGGTGCCCTCCCAATACACATGGATAGTGTGGTGGGTATCGATTACGGCCGTTGGAGCGGAGCCGAGCTGTCCGGCCCCCGGCAATTTGTGCCCCGCTCCCTGGATTAGGTAGTGCATCTCCCACAGACCTCCGGCCCACCAAAACAACTCCAGCGACCCGTCGGGAAGGGTCACGGCCGCGGGCGCCGACTCGACATGCCCAGAGGGCAACCTCCAGGGAGACGCCCAGCTGCGATCTCTATACGCCTGCTCCCAAATGAATCCGTCGGTAGATCGGAAGAACACGTGCACGACACCATGTCCGTCCACCACCGCGCTCGGCGGAGAGGACAGTTTTTGCCTCCCCGGCAGCCGTTGGGCGCTGCTCCAAAGCGTGGTCGAAGCGTTGTAAAACATCTCATAGAGCCAGCCGTCGGTTCCCTCCCAGAAGACCTGCCGGTTGCGATTCGCGAGCACGACCGCCGTCGGCGCCGAGGCGACCGCATGGGGCGATCCAATTGGCTCGGGGACGTCCCATTTCTGCGCGGCATATTGCTGCTCCCACAACTGCCCGTCGATTCCTCGCCAATACACGTACTCGGTTTCGGGCTCCGGTGCTCCACAGGGCGCCTTCGGAATGAGGGAGGGATCCGCCGCGTCCGCGGCGGTCAGGTGCTTGACATAGGGCGGCATACATCCGAGGCCTCGCTCGTTGTAGTGAGGCTTCTTAGCGTCAAAGTCAAAGCCGATGTCGATCCAACGACCGTCGGCCCCGCGAGCGGTAACTCCGACGATAACCCGTGTGCTCGATCGCATTCGCAGCGGAGGCGACACGCTCAGGAGCACTCGATGCGCTTGGACCGTCTTCGGAAACCTCGTCGCCCCGCAGTCCGAGCACGCGATTGTCACGTGCTCGTTTCGAGGGACACCGACCACGCGTAGGCCCGTGAGCGTGCTCCGATGGTGGCGCTTGGACTCGGTATATAGGAAAGGCGGGCGAATCCCCGAAGGGCTCGCACCCGAAGCGGGTCGCGCCCGCGCGAAGCTTGGTGTGGCCACCCCGAATAGCGGCAACAGCAATGCTGTCCCGAGAACCGCGCCGGTCCCGCGCGCTCTCCCCATGGCCTTGCATTCTTACACCCGCTCATCAAGTCAGCAATACGTATTAACCCGAAGCGAGGGCACGGATTGCTTGGATGCTGGCCTGCCATCCGACGGCGTAAGGACTAACGCGATAGGGAGTGAGTCTCCCGGGCCAGGGCCGTCGCTAGCTGCGCGCGGTTATGCACGTTCAGCTTGCGGTAGGCGCGACCGAGATGCGCCTCGACGGTCTTCGGACTGAGGAACATTCGGGCCGCCGCCTCGCGGATGGTCGCGCCCTGCCCCACCACCCGCACGACCTGGCGTTCCTGCGGGGTGAGGTCGTCGATGTTGCTCGGATCGCCGCGCCGCCGAGCGGTCCGCGAGGTTGCCTGAAGCTCCCGCGCGGCGCGATCGAACCATGGCTCGGCGCCGAGGCGTCGGAAGGTGTCGAGCGCTGCGGACAGGTGGTCACGCGCCTCCGCGCGGCGTCGTGCTCGCCGCAGTCGCTCACCGAAGCAGAGCTCCGTGCGAGCAAGATCGAATGGATTCCCGTCGCGGCTCAGGAGGGCCAGGGCTCCCTGGAACTCAGCTTCGAATACAGCTTCGTCCGCCAGCAGACCGCGGCACCGAGCGACGGCCGCCCACCCCCAGGCTGAGGGAACGCGCTCCGCTCTCGCCGCGAGCGAAACCGAGAACAGCCACGCTTCCGAGCGATGTCCGAGCGAAATGAGCACCTCGACAAGATCCGGCCCGAAGCGCACGAAATACGGATCAATCATCCGCACCGTATTGGCCATCCGCTCGCACCTGGCCAGATGCCACGCCGCCACAGGGAGGTTCCCAATCGAGAGCTCGAGCAGGCCGAGGACGTGATCCGCCGCGACATCCAAGATGACCAAGCCGGTTCGCTGTCCCAGAACCCCCGCCTCGGCCGCGTTTGCCCGACAGCTTGACTCGCGACCGCGCACTGCGTCGATCGCGGCGCGATTGACCAGTTGCCATCCGCGTACCGCGAGCTGCGCATTCGAGCACGCGTCGGCGGCGACCCGGTTGGGATGATCGCTAATTGCCATGAGCTGATCCATCCGGTCGGACGCGCTGCCCCGTCGGCTGCTCCTTCGCCGCCGGCAGATTCCGCTCGCCTGCAGGTGGGCCTGCCTTGCGCTGGGACCGGCCGTCCGACTGGTCGCGCTCCTTCTTTCTCGGAGGCCGACGTCGGAGCCCGTCGCCGAACGGGAAAGGTGTCGAGATCCAGGGCATCGCTTTCTCTGCGATGGAGCGTCTCGCAAGCGCCGACCGTTGCCAAGATGACCTAGGGGTATCGCGTTGCCACCTGTTCGGCGCAGGCTTTATTTCCGGAGAGCCTTGCGGATATGCTCTGCCGGTCGGATTGCAGTGCCTCGCGAGGGCACTGGGCCGGGTGCAAATTGTTGAATCGTCAGGTGGATGGGTGAGTGATCAGGAACGTGAGCCAGCCACGGCTGAGCCCGCTCCTCACGCCCGCTCAGCGGTCGAGCTCAAGAGCATCATCGAGGCCGAACGCCGTGGACAGCCGTTCCTGCTCTGGCGCGACATGGAGGGGACGCAACAGATCTTCGGGCTCAGCAACTGCCGTCACGCAACGGTTGGCCGGCGCTCGTCCAATCCCGTCGTGCTATCTGGTGACAGCGAGGTATCGCGTACGCACGCCGAGCTCGAGCTGATCGGCGAAGACTGGACGGTTAGCGACGACGGTCTCTCGCGTAACGGAACCTTTGTAAACGGCAAGCGAATCACCCAGCGGCGCCGGCTTGTCGATGGGGACGTGCTCGTGTTTGGCAGGACGGTCGTCGAGTTCCGCTCACCGCGCGAGAGCTCCACGGCGGCCACGTCCTCGAGCTCGTTGTTGCCGACGGTCCAGGATCTCACGGAGACGCAGCGGAAGATCCTGATCGCGCTCTGCCGCCCCTACAAGGCGGGCGGCGCGTACGCGACACCGGCGAGCAACCAGCAGATCGCGAGCGAGGTGTTCCTCGGTGTCGATGCGGTGAAGAATCACCTGCGGCTTCTGTTCCAGCGATTTGCGATGGCAGACCTGCCGCAAAATCAGAAGCGCGCGCGCCTGGTCGAATACGCGTTCCAATGCGGTCTCGTGGCGGAACGAGATCTCTGACTCCGGGCCTTCGCGTGGAAGGCTGATGCGCTCGCCTCAACGGTGACGCGGCAATGTGGGGATTCACCCGATGTGAGCCGAGCCCGGAACGCGGATGCTGGCCCGATGAGCTGCCCAACACCCTCAAGTCGCAGTCGTCGTGTCCTGGCCCGGTACGGCGTCCTGGCGTGCGCCGTTGCGAGCTGCATGGCGCTGGGCATGGGCCTAGCAGGGACCGCCGCCGCGGCGCGATGGACCCTCCACCGATCGCCCAAAACAACCGAACGGGGCACAAGCACACTGACCGGTGCGTCATCGGCGGCCGCGCACTGGGCTCCCCAGCGGACACCGGACCCGAGCGAGCCCGCCGGCAGCGCGTTGATCGGCGTGTCGTGCAGATCACGCTCATGGTGCATGGCAGTCGGCGGCCCAGAGACCAAGCGCGGACGCATGTTCGCCGAGCGATGGGACGGCCGGGAGTGGACCATGCTCCGCGTCCCTCCTCCGACCGGCGCGCGCGCCACCGTTCTGAACGACGTCTCCTGCAAATCGAGGACGGAGTGCGTCGCCGTTGGGACGATGACGAAGAAGGGGCGCGCAACAGCATTGGTCGAACGATGGGACGACAGCGCTTGGAGACCTGAGTCCGTCCCGACGCGATCCGGCTACGCGACCAGCGCTCTTTACGGAGTCTCATGCCTCTCCAAGCGTCCGTGTCTCGCAGTCGGGGAACGGGATGACAGCTACGGCGACCCGTTCCCGCTGCTCGAGCGGTGGAACGGCTCGAGGTGGTCAGTTGGCCAGGCAGTCGACAGCACCAACGGGCTCGCCCTCCTTTTTGAGGTGTCGTGTACGTCGAGCACCGCGTGTACGGCGGTGGGTGAGGATGCCGGCAACGAGGGTCTGGCCGTCCGGTGGAATGGCGCACGCTGGCTGGCTGAGCCGGGCTCTAATCCTGACAACGTCAACGGAAGCGGCCTCGGTGCGGTGTCGTGCGTCACGAGAGGCTTCTGCGCGGCCGCCGGCGGGGGCAGCAATGCGGACAGCGTGAACGTCTCGGACAGCTCTGTGGCCGAGATCTGGAACGGAACCAACTGGTCGGTCGACGAGGACGTTGATCCGAACAACAACGTCAACTACGACCTGTATGGGGTCTCGTGTGCGTCAACTACCGCATGCCTTGCGGTTGGCTACGTTGCCGAGCGCTGGAACGGCAGGACATGGTCGCTGGAACAAATCCCTGGCCCGGATGCCCTGAATGCCGTTTCATGCCCATCAACTTCAATGTGCGTGGCGGTCGGAGTCGCCTCAGTGCACAAGCGCGATCGGCCCCTAGCCATTCGCTGGTCCGGCTGACCCAGGTGCCGCGCCCAACGGGCCCCTGATACCTGCGTCCGCATGCCACGCCTGTGGATCTCTTGATCCCTCTGCGCCGGTCATGCCTGTCTCATCTGCGGCCATGCGGACTGCCGGAGCGCACGGGGCGCCGTCGGCGGCCGCAGTGCGGGATCCAGGTAATTAAGGCATTCACCCGATGCGAGCAAATATGGCATCGCGCAAGATCGGCGAATGCTTGCGAGTTCGTCTTCTGGTGTACCGCGCCGGAGAAATGCGTTGGGGCGTGGGGGCATGGTGGCAACGGCGGCGGGATGGTCGGCGTGAAACAGACACGGAGGCTCTGGAGCGCGCTTGCCGCAGTCGCCGTTGCCACTGCCGTGGTTGTGTCCGCCGGCGGTCGGACTGCCTCTAGCCGCAGTGCCCCGAGGCGGGCGGCTTACAGCGGCGCGAGCAGCTCCCCGGCCATTCCGGAGGCGATTCACAAGATCAAGCACGTGGTCGTGATCATGCAGGAGAACCGCTCGTTCGACTCGTACTTTGGCACCTTTCCCGGCGCCGACGGGATCCCGGCTCACGACGGCCACTTCAGCGTGTGCGTACCGAATCCAGCCACAGACGGCTGCGATCATCCCTACCACGAGACTGGCTTAACGAATGTCGGGGCCACGCACACTGACACGGCCTCTAGTGTCGACATCGACGGCGGCAAGATGGACGGGTTCATCGCCGCAGCCCAAAACTGCCGCCTCGTCGATCACCAATTCGTGTGTCCGAAGCACGTCCCAGTCAAGACCGACGTCATGGGCTACCACGACGCCCGGGAGATACCCAATTATTGGACCTACGCGCACGACTTCGTGCTCCAGGATCACATGTTCGAGCCGGTAACCGCGTGGAGCCTGCCTGCGCACCTGTTCACCGTCTCGGAGTGGTCGGCTACCTGCAAGACGTCGAAGCCAGGCAGCTGTGTGAACGACCACCAGTTGGACGCGATCCGGAACAGGGTTTGCTGGCTATGCAAAGGCCTGCTTCCACACTCGATCGTCTTCGCGTGGACCGATCTGACCTACCTGCTGTACAGGCACCACGTCAGCTGGCGGTACTACGTCGCGCCGGGAACGCCGCCTGACTGCGCGGATGACGCGGCCCTGTGCCGAGGCAAGCAGCCGCCGCAGGGGCCCGGCAGCCCCGGTATCTGGAATCCGCTGGCCAATTTCGCCACGGTCCGCCAAGACCATCAGGAGGGCAACATTCGGAGCACCTCGAGTTTCATCACCGCCGCGCGTCACGGCAACCTGCCGGCAGTCAGCTGGCTCGTGCCGAGCGCCGCCGCCTCGGAGCACTTCCCCGGCGGCGTTAGAGCGGGGATGCGCTATGTAACCCGACTGATCAACGCGGTCATGCGTGGCCGCGACTGGAACTCCACGGCGATCTTTCTCACCTGGGATGACTGGGGCGGCTTCTACGACAACGTGACTCCACCGCATGTCGACGAGAACGGCTACGGGCTGCGCGTCCCCGGTTTGGTCATCAGCCCCTACGCAAAGAGCGGGTACATCGACCATCAGGTACTCAGCTTCGACGCCTACAACAAGTTCATCGAAGATGACTTCCTAGGCGGCGAGCGACTCGACCCTTCGACCGACGGGCGCCCGGACCCGCGACCCACAGTCCGCGACAACGTGGCAATTCTCGGTGACCTCGCGGCCGACTTCGATTTCAAACAGCAACCCCGCAAACCCACATTGCTGCGACTGGACCCAAGGCCGGGTCCGGGCTCAACACCATGACAGCGGCCAATCGCCGCCTACGAAGGAGCTATGACAATGACCGGAGCAAAACACCACGCAGCGAGCCCGCGGCTGCTCTTTGTTACCGGGGTCGTCGTCCTGGCACTGGCCGGCTTGGCGATTGCCAGTCCCGGCGCTGCGACCATCCGCCTGGGCAAGACGTACTACGGAGGTGGAGCCGCACTCAGGCTGCAAAACGGCTACGGCTACGCGATCTACATATCGACGCACGACCGACGCGATAAGAGCCGCTGCTTCGGGCGATGCACGCTCAGGTTCAAGCCGGTCATTACAGACAAACGCGTGACAGCCTGGGGTGGCGTACGGCGAGGGCTCCTCGGCGTCATCAAGCGCAGCGACGACGTTGAGCAGGTCACATACAACCACCACCCCCTGTACACAGCGACCGACGACAGCAGCCCCAGCTACGCGGTCGACGACAGCTGCCGAATCGACCACGGACGTTGGGGACGGTGGTACGTGATAGGCAGAAACGGCAGCCCCGACAAGCACTTCGGCTGCCAGGGCTACTAGTAGGCCCGGAGCTTCTATGACATCTGGGGGATCTTCCAATGTCCGACCATCCCAGGCTGTGTGGCCTATTGGCCGTAGTCACGACGGTCGGGTTGGCTGCGGGGGCCGTTTCGGCGAACACGCGGGCGGCGGTTGCCCGGGGGTCAGTGGCGGTCACGATGAGCCGGCACCGGGTCATCCGGCGGGGGATCCACAAGATTCGGCACGTGGTGATCATCATGCAGGAGAACCGGTCATTTGACTCATATTTCGGCACCTATCCGGGTGCGGATGGGATCCCGCACGGCATATGTGTACCGAATCCAATGCGTCGTAAGTGCGTGAAGCCGTTTCACGACCCGTTCGACCGGAATTTCGGCGGGCCCCACGGGGGCTGGGATTCCCAGGCTGACATCAATCACGGAGCGATGAACGGCTTCGTGGCCGAAGCGGACAGAGGAGAGGGCTGCAGCTCGGTCGATCCCAGGTGCAGCCCGTGTAAGCAACGTCAGCTCCGCCTGGTCACGAACATGTGTATGGATGTGATGGGGTATCACGATGCGCGGGAAATCCTCAACTACTGGCGCTACGCACACGACTTCGTGCTACAGGACCACATGTTCCAGGCGACCTCGTCATGGAGTCTGCCCGAGCACCTTTATCTGGTGTCGGAATGGTCAGGCCTCTGCACGAGCCCATTTGATGCCTTCTCATGCCACTCGGCTATCGATCATCCGAATCCCGACTGGGAGTTCGGTATACGAGGACCCTCCGATGGGGCGCCGCATTATGCGTGGACTGATCTCACCTACTTGCTGCATGCCCACCACGTGAGCTGGCGATACTACGTGTTCAAGGGCACCGAGCCGGATTGTGAAAATGACGCCGCGATGAGCTGTAACCCCGTCCTCCAGGGGCCCAAGACGATGGGAATCTGGAACCCACTGCCGGATTTCACCGACGTGCACCGGGATCACCAGCTGAGTGACGTGCAGTCGCTATCACACTTCTTCCACGCCGCAAGGCGCGGAAAACTAACGGCGGTCTCGTGGATCGTTCCCAACGGCAGGGTCTCAGAACACCCGCCGAGCCTGGTGAGCGCCGGGCAGACCTACGTGACCGGGCTCATCAACACGATTATGCGCAGCCGCGATTGGTGGAGCACCGCGATCTTCCTCTCCTGGGATGACTGGGGAGGTTTTTACGACCACGTTAGCCCTCCAACTGTCGATCATCTCGGACTGGGCATGCGGGTACCGGGGCTGGTGATCAGCCCGTACGCGCGCCGCGGCTTCATTGATCATCAGACCTTGAGCCACGACTCGTACACCAGGTTTATCGAGGATGACTTCCTCGAGGCGCAGAGGCTGAATCCTCGGACGGACGGCCGTCCGGACCCACGACCGGACGTCAGGGAGGTCAGCCCGGTGCTCGGCAACCTGGTCGATGATTTCGACTTCAATCAGCGGCCGCGAGCGCCCGAGCTCCTGCCGGTGCACCCAGGCCGTGGGTGGGCGTCGCCCGCGCCCTGAGAACACACGCCGAGACCACCCGCAGGGTGTCGGCAAATGTGGGTGTTCACCCGATGTGAAGCCGACGGCGAGTGGCCAGAGTGCTCCGCATGTCTCAGAGCCACTCTACGCATTACGGGGTCGACGTCAGACAGGGTGAGAACAGTCCACGCCCCATTGCGTCACTCGGGCCGCTCCGGACAGCCTCCGCAGCGGCTTTGACAGGCCCACAAGCCGTCACCGACATCCCCCTGTTGCCCGCCGCCGACCGGCCGCCAAACGTGGTGCCGGGTACCGGCGCCGCGACGACACAAAGACACGGATTTCGTCGTGACGTGGAGGGACTGCGAGCCGTAGCGATCCTGCTCGTCGTGCTGTACCACGCTCATCTGGGCATCCCGGGCGGCTACGTCGGCGTCGACGTCTTCTTCGTCATCTCGGGGTTCCTCATCACCAGCCAGCTCGTGCGCGAGCTGAAGGCGAATGGGCGCATTTCGTTCGCCGGGTTCTATGCAAGAAGGGTCCGCCGGATCCTGCCCGCGGCCACGGTGACAACGATCGTGACTGTCATTGCGGCCGGGATTCTCCTGTCGCCCTTGCCGGCGATGCGGGTGTTCGGCGATGCCCGTTCCGCGGCGGTGTTCGGAGCGAATATCCACTTTGCCGCCCGCGATGCCAACTATTTCAACGACAGTCTCCCGCCATCGCCGCTCCAGCACTACTGGTCGTTGTCGGTGGAGGAGCAGTTCTACTTTGCCTGGCCGTTGCTTCTGGTCGTCTCATCGCTGGCCTGGTTGGGAGCGGCTCGCTGGCTGGTCAGGCGCGGGCGCAAAGGCACCGGAAACGGCAACGCCGGCGAGGCGCGCCGAAGGCGCCGGCCGCGACCCGGCGCGATCGTCGCGGTCCTCTGCATCGCGGGCGCGGCTTCGCTTATCGCATCCCTCGTGCAAACACCGGAATCGCCGTCGTGGGCCTACTACTCGATCTTCACGCGCGCCTGGGAGCTTGCTGCTGGCGCGCTTGTCGCCCTGTCTGTGCCGCTCGCGCGGCGGATCGATCGACGGCTGGCGGTTCTGCTGACGTGGATCGGCGTCGGTCTCATCGCCGTCGCGGCGATGACGTTCAGTGGTTCCACACCGTATCCCGGAGTTGCCGCCCTGCTCCCTGTGGCCGGCGCCGTCGCGATCATCGGCGCGGGTGTTGCCGCAAGCGGGGGCTGGGGTGCGGAGGCGCTCCTCGGCGTTGCACCCGCCCAGCGGGTCGGCTCGTGGTCGTATTCCTGGTACCTCTGGCATTGGCCCATCCTGATACTCGCGCCCGCCCTGCTCGGGCATCCTCTCTCCGAACTGGAGGCTCTCATCATGGTTGTTGTCTCTCTTGTTGTTGCGGTCGTCTGCTTTCTCTTGATAGAGCGACCAACCCGCCGCATGCATTTGATCGTCCGCAAGCCCGCGCTTGGCCTCGCGGCCGGAGGTGCACTCATAGGCACAACTCTCGGAGCGATTGCGCTGTCCGGCCCCGTGTTCGCGTCGCTCTCGCTGGGTCCGCCGGTGGCTTCACCGGCACTCGCGGCGCACCACACACTGACCGCTTCGCGGCTCGCGGCCGACCTTCGCGAGGGAGTGAGGACCAGGCGGGTGCCATCGAATCTCACCCCGCCGCTCACCGACGCGGCGAAAGCGGTCTCGGTCATCGTCAGCAATGGATGCTCGCTGCAGGACGCTGGGACGAGGAGCAGGCCCTGCATCTACGGTGACACCGCGTCTCACACCTCGGTGGTGCTGTTCGGTGACTCACACGCGGCGGCCTGGTTCCCGGCGCTGAACACGATCAGCAAGCAGGAGCATTGGCGGCTCGTCGATCTGACCAAGGCCGGATGCCCGCCTGCCGAGGTCGCACTAAGGCGTCATGACGAGCCGTATCGCAACTGCACCGCCTGGAGGCGAAACGCCGAGCAGCAGATCGCGGCACTGAAGCCCGCGCTCGTTGTCATCACCACCTCGCGCTACGTCGGCGGAGCGAAACCGCTGTCGGGGGTGCCGACGCGGTATGGCGACACGTGGGAGAACGGGATGGCGGCGACCTTCCGCTTCCTCCACCGCTCGGCCCACCGCGTCCTGTTCATTTCCGACGTGCCCCGGCTCAGCCAGTCGGCGCCCGACTGCGTATCTGGACACCTGTCCGACGTACGCCCGTGCACCACGCCGCGCCGGGAGGCTGTCTACTACCCAAAGGCCATGGCCGAGGACCTCGCGCTCGCGCGCCGATACCAGCTCGATTCGATCGACCCGACCTCGTGGTTCTGCACGCCGGCCAGATGTCCCGTGATCGTCGGCAACATCCTGCTGTATCGCGACGACGCGCACATGGTCCCAGCATGGTCGAGGTTCATCTCGCCCGTTCTCGCCCATGCGATGCTGCCGATCATGCACGAGAAGCCGGGGGCCGTGCAAGCTGGATGAAGATGCCAAACCTCTGACCGGGGCACACGGCGGGGCTCGCTAGCATTGCGCCCCGCCTTGCCCGGTCGGGTTGGTCGACATCGACGCTATCTGTGGCTGCTGCTAGCCGCCGCCGTACTCGTGGCGGTCGGCGCACGCGGGTTTGCTTCGCGCGCTTCGGATCCCGGCTCAGATCGGGCCAGCATACGCCGGCAGGGCCTCGGCCATCCTGCTTCAGAGGCCGGCTGGGTCGCTGGGTGGAGTGCGAGTCCGCAGGCTGCAGTCCCTCGGAGCGCGTTTGCGCTCGGCTTCCACGACCAGACTGTGCGCAATGTTGTCTTCACGAGTGCTGGCGGGAGCTGGGCACGTGTCCGGTTCAGCAATGCCTTTGGGCGCCGGGCGCTTCGGATTTCGCGTGCCGCGCTCGGACGGGCTGGGGCCGGCGCTGCGGTCGTCGGTGGGCGAAATGCGTCGCTCACGTTTCACAACCGTCCAAATGTCGTGATCCCGCCTGGGGGTCAGGTCCTTAGCGACGCGGTCCGGCTGGCCGTGCGCCCGTTTGAGCGTCTTGCCGTGAGCGTCTACCTGTCCGGGCCGACGGGAGCGCCGACGGAGCACCGGAGAGCGCAACAAATCAACTACGTGGCCACTGGAGACCATGCACTCGACCGCGAGCCTGAGGAATTCCGGACCCGCACCGTCTCGTGGTATTTCGCCACCGCGGTGGAAGTGCGGCGTTCGGTTCGCGGCGCCGGCACGGTTGTTGCCTTCGGCGACTCGATCACTGACGGCGTTGGGTCCCGCACGGACGCGAACGCTCGCTGGCCAAACGACCTGGCGCGGAGATTGAAGACCCGGCGTGGCGCGACACTCAGCGTCGTTGATGCCGGGATCGGTGGAAATCGCCTACTGGAAGGCTCGCGATGCTGCGGGGTGAGCGCACTGGCACGATTCGACAGCGATGTGCTCAGACAACCAAACGTCAACGGGGTAATCGTGCTCGAGGGGATCAATGACATCGGGCACGGTGCCGATTTGCCCGTCCAGCGGATCATTGGCGGCTACCGGCAATTGATCGAGCGGGCCCACGCCGCCGGCGTGAAGATCTACGGGGCAACGCTCACCCCATTCGAGGGATCCCATTACTGGACCCCGACACACCGGGCCATGCGCGACGCTGTGAACCGCTGGATCCGCCGGAGCGGCGCGTTCGACGGGATCATTGATTTTGCCGCCACGGTTGCCGATCCCCGCAATCCGGAGAGGCTCAGGCGCGCCTACGACAGTGGCGACCACCTGCATCCCAACGACGCCGGGTACCGCGCCATGGCTCGTGCAGTCAACCTGGACATGCTTCTCCGCGCCCGCCAACCGTAGCCACCAACCGCCGCCTACGGCCAGGACGATGAGCGCCAGCTCGACGACCGCCACACCGGCGGGCGGGCACGCTCCCTGTCGACACGATGGCGTGCTGGGCGTGGGTGAGGGTGATCCACCTGTCGCGGACCTCCTTGCGTAGCGCACGCTTTACCCAAGCTGTCAGGGGAGACACGTGGGCCTAAAGGTCAGCGCCTGTATGACAGACCTTCGTACCCAGACACCCACGACCTGGACGCGCGTCGCGTGCCCGGTGAGAATCGGACTTGAATCCGAGTTGGTGTTGGGGAGTGCATGTTTGACGACGAGGAGATACTCGTTCGTCAGGACCCGCTCCTGAGCCGTCACCAATCCCTCCGGCTCAGCGTCGGTCAACCGGCGGCTCCCTAGCCTGAGTCGGAGCCAGCAGTGCCAGCGCGTGCTCGAGAACACCTGGCGCTTGACGTGGCTGCGGGTTAGGATGGCCGCAGGAGCACAAGAGAGGGTACGTTGGCGGAGTCAGAGTCCGGACAGACGCTGTTGTCCCATGGAGATCCCGGAGTAGTACAGCAGCCCGACCCCGCGTTTCGGAGGCTGCTCATCATCGGGCTGGTCGGAGCTGCAGTGGCCCTGACCCTGGGGATCTACGCCAACGCGCACACCCCGTCCTCGGACCTCACGTTCACGCTGGGGTTCGCCAACACGATCACGATGAAGGTGTGGCTCACGACGATCGCACTTGGCTTCGCGGTCATCCAGCTCTTCTCAGCACTGTGGATGTACGGCCGCCTGCCGCTTGGCGCCGCGCCATCATGGCTCGGTACCGCGCACCGGATCTCAGGCAGGCTTGCGTTTCTGCTGACCCTGCCGGTCGCCTACACCTGTCTGTACCAGCTCGGCTTCCAGCATTCGAGCGCCCGGGTACTTCTCCACTCGACCTTCGGCTGCCTGTTCTATGGAGCGTTCGCAGCCAAGGTCCTGGTCGTTCGATCGCGTGGCCTACCGGCTGGCGTTTTGCCGCTGGTCGGTGGGCTGGTGTTCCTATTGCTGGTGTACGTCTGGCTTCTGTCGGGGCTCTGGTACATCGACCAGTTTGGCTTCCCCGCACGCTGATGCTGCGCCTCTTCGACCGTGGCCTTGCGGCAGTCTGTTGGATCGCTGTGGCGCTGGTCGTCGTACTGCTGTTCGCCGGTCCCAGCCTGATCGGCGCCAAGACTCCAACGGTGGGGGGCCAGTCAACGACGGGGAGTCAGTCAACGACGAGCGGTCAGTCAAGGACGGGCGGCCAGTCAACGACGAGTGGCCAGTCAACGGCGGGCGGTCAGACCGCCGGGTCGGCCGTCTTCGCGAGCGCCGGCTGCAGTGGCTGTCACACGCTCAAGGCCGCGGGCGCGACCGGCACGATCGGCCCCGACCTCGATCAGCTGCGGCCAAGCGCCGCGACTGTCGCCGGGATCGTGCGGTCGGGAGGCGGGGCGATGCCGTCGTTCTCGGGCAAGCTCAGCGACGCTCAGATCAGCGCGGTCGCGGCGTACGTCTCCGGCGTCGCGGGTCGCTGATCGGCCGCGTGGTGATGGTGACGCTCAGAATCGGATCTCGGTGACCTTGCGGTCTTGCGTGGCGACCCACACCGAGTGTGCGCCGACCGCGAGTGCGACCGGTGCGCTGTCGAACGCGATGCTTCCGGTCACGGCGGGCGTTGGCGTGTTCGTCAGCCTGTAGACCCTCTTCTGGCTCGTGCTGACCACCCACACGAATGGCCCCGGGTCCGTGGCGGCGATCGCGTCGAGCTGCGGTGCGACGCGAATGTCGGCGTCGACTCGAGGTTGGCTGGCTCGGAGATCCAAGCGCGTCACGTGGCCATTTGCGTTGGCGACCCACACTCCCTGGTCGAGAGTCACCGCAACCGGGTGCTGACCGCCGCGGTATGCCCTGCTGGACCCGCTCGTGTCGAGACTCACCCGAACGAGGCCGTTGGCGGCACCGGTCGTGGCCCATAGTGAGCCCTCCCCCCAGGCGAGGCTCGTAGCGGCGGGATCAGTGTGCGCGGGCGCGCCGATGACCGGTGCGGAGGTGCCGGTCGCTCCGGCGGCTACCGCCACATGACTTATCGCGCCGCTCGAATCGGCAACCCAGACCGTGCTGTCGTTCTGAGCGAGCGCGATTGCCTTGGGACGGCCATTGAGTTTGGCCGCATGGACTTGAGCGCCGCTGTCGCCGTTGAACTGGGCCAACGATGGGAGGGCCGACTGGGCCACCCAAAGAGCCCGAGAACCGGCGGCGAGCGCGGTCGGACGACCGCTGGCCGGGAACGTACTGTGAGCGCCCGATTTCAAGTTGGTGCGGACGAGCTCGCCTCGGTCGGGCAGCGAGACCCAGAGGTTTCGACTACCGATCGAGACCGAGGCGGGCACTCCGGCGAGTCCGATCGTCCGTCCTATCGTCATGCCGCTACCCCGGAGCGCCACCCGTTTGGAGCTTGTGCCGGTTGTCGGCGACGTCGCGGCGGTCGTGCCGGCATTACTTCGGACGTCGGAGAAAGTCGCAATCAGCACGCCGACCAGCGAGAGGAGGACGATTGGCACCAGCCACAGAACCGGGGAGCGGCGAGAAGTCCGCGCGCGAGCCGGAGGCTCCTCGACACGCCCGGCTTGAGGCCTGCTCGCCGTCGTCTGCTCGCTCACCGTTGCGGCGGTCTCGGCGTGGGTGGGGCCCGGCCCGGCATGGATTGTGGACGGTTCGGCGTGGGTGGTGGAAGGCGAGACGCGGGTCAGAGCGTCGTCGGTCACGGCGGTGGGCGCGGAGGGGTCTGTTACGTCGGGCGCTGGTTCTCCCGTAGCGACGGCGCGCTCGGCGGTGTCGAGGGCCCGCAGCGTCTCTCCCAACGCGGCCGCGAGCTCGCGCGCGGACCCGAAGCGGTCTTCCGGGCGCTTGGCCATGGCCTTACCGATGATCGCGTCGAGCTGCTCCGGAATGTCCGAGACCTCGTCCCGTGCTGAGGGAATCGGGTCGGCGACGTGCGCATAGATCTTGGAGACGGCCGAGGCCCGCTGGTACGGCACGTGGCCCGTCAATGTTTCGTAGAGCACACAGCCGAACGAGTAGATGTCAGACGCTGCGTCTCCCTTGCCACCTTCAAATCGCTCGGGCGCCATGTAGTCAACGGTCCCAACGAACACGGCGGTGCGTGTGATCGACTCGCTGTCGGTTCGGCGCGCGATGCCGAAGTCGGTGAGATAGACATGATCGTCGTCTTCGTCGGGTCCCCGCGCGACCAAGACGTTGGCCGGCTTTACGTCCCGGTGCACCAGGCCGTGTGCGTGTGCGGCGGCCAGTGCAGAGGCGACGGGCCGCAGCAACTTGATTGCCCGACCTGGTGACAGTCGTCCCGAGCTCGCGAGCAGAGTCCGCAGGTCTGTTCCTTGCACCCAACGCATGATCAGGTACAGCGTCCCGTCGAGCTCGCCGGCCTCGTAGACCGGGATCACGTTGGGATGATCGATCGACGCAGCGAGATGCCACTCGCGCTGGAAGCGTTCTCGGAACGCCGAGTCTGCGGCAAGATCCGGTGCGATCGCTTTCAATGCAACCGGCCGCTGGAGCGCGAGTTGCGTCGCTCGGAAGACGATGCCCATGCCCCCGCGTCCGGCCACGGCTTCGAGTCGGCATCCGGCGAAGGTCGAGCCCGGCTCCAGGCCTTCAGACATAAGCGTCCTTTATAGCGCCCTCACCGTGGTTTGTCGGCTCTGCAAGGCAGGGCCGTCATGGGAACGTGTCGGTCGGGGTCCGGGGCGAGAGCGAGACTTGGGCGGCCTGCGTCGGGCAACCGGCCTCGGGCGCGGTCAGAACGCTCCGGCGTACGCGTTGAGCGCTGGCTGGCCGCCGAGATGCGCATAGAGAACGGTTGAGCCAGGAGCGATCTCGCCGGCTCGGATGAGGTCGATCAGCGCCGCCATCGATTTGCCCTCGTAGACGGGGTCGGTGAGCATGCCTTCGAGTCGGGCGCAGAGCCGGATCGCTTCGAGTGTCCTGGTGTCGGGGATCCCGTAGCGGCCTGCGTGCCATCCGTCGAGGAGGACGACTTCGTCGTCGCGAAGCTCGCGCGAGAGCCCGATCGCGCGCGCGGTCTGCTGCGCGATCCGTTTGATCTGCTCGCGTGTTTGCTGCACCGTCGCGGAGCCATCGATCCCGAGCACGCGGCGCGGCCGCGCTTGTGTCGCGAACCCGGCGAGCATTCCTGCCTGGGTGGAGCCGGTGACTGAGCAAACGACGATGGTGTCGAAGAACACGCCAAGCTCTTGTTCTTGCTCGTGTACCTCCTGGGCCCAACGGGCGAAACCGAGCCCACCGAGCGGGTGGTCCGACGCGCCGGCCGGGATCGCGTACGGCTTGCCGCCTCGTTCTCTGACTGACTCGAGCGCCGCTTCCCAGCTTGGACGAACGCCGATGTCGAAGCCGGCGGGGTCCAAGCGGACATCGGCGCCCATGATCCGCGAGCACAGGATGTTCCCGACCTTGTCATAGACCGCGTCAGGCCAGTCGACCCAGTGCTCCTGCACGAGCACACACCCAAGACCCAGACGCGCGGCGACTGCCGCCACCTGACGGGTGTGATTGGACTGCACGCCCCCGATCGAGACCAGCGTGTCACAGCCGGTCGCGATCGCGTCGGCCGCGAGATACTCGAGCTTGCGCACCTTGTTGCCGCCGTACGCGAGGCCCGAGTTGCAGTCCTCCCGCTTGGCCCAGATTTCGACACCGCCCCCGAGGTGCTCGCTGACACGCTCGAGTCGGTGAATCGGCGAGGGGCCGAACAGGAGCTCGACACGTTCGAACGCTTCCAGGCTCACGGTCCATCCTCCTCAGAGTCGTTGGTCATCGACTGCTCGATCTGCTCGGCCAGCGATCCCCAGTTGCCCCGCGTGGCCTGCGCCGCCGCCTCGGTGTCACCGCGCCGCGCCGCGTCGAGGATGCGCCTGTGCGCGGCGATGGATCGCCGCCCCGGCAACGTGCCGAACCGCAACGCCTCCGCTCGCCGCAGCAGCGGCATGAACCGCACAATCGTCTCGCGCAACGGCCGGTTGTCCGCGACGATCACAAACACCCCGTGAAACTCGTCATCAGCGTCGATCGCGCGCTCATGATCCCCCGCCTTCACCGCGTGCTCAAAGCGCCGCGCAGCCTGCGCCAGCTGCGCCAGATGATGCTCGTGGAGGCGGGCCACAGCACTCAGCACCGCCAGCTCATGCATCGCGCTGATCACGGCGAGCGCCTGGCGTGCCTCGTCCAGCCGCAGCGGCGAGACCCTGGTGCCCGAGCGCGGCCGCGTCTGCACGAGCCCCTCGTCACGCAACCTCGCCAGCGCCTCCCTCACGGGCGTTCTGGACAGGGCGAGCTGCCCAGCGAGTTCATCGATCCGCAACGGATCGCCCGGAGCGAGCTCACCGCTCAAGATCGAGCCGCGCAACCTGCGGTAGGCCAAGTCACGGAGCAACGGCGATTCGACCGGACCGAGCACTGAAATCTAAAATATCAGAATGGATTGTTTCCCAATCAGAGCGGGTTTCCGCGATACGGCGCGCGTGCCCTGGGCGCATGCCCCACTTGACGTGCCCCGGGCGCATGCCCCACTTGACAATCCTGATTGGCTAATCAATAATATGGGCTATGCCAGCCACGACGGCTAGCCGCCAAACCGCCGAAGAGCGCCGAGAGCAGGTGCTCGACGCCGCGACGCACGAGTTCGCCCAGCGCGGATATCACGCCGCCAGTACGGTCGCGATCGCTGAGCGGGCCGGAATCTCGCAGCCTTACATCTACGCGCTGTTCCCGAACAAGAAGGAGCTGTTCCTGGCGGCGCAGGCGCGGATGATCGGCCGGCTACGCGCGGCGTTCGTGAATGCCGCGCTTGGGCTGGACACGCCAGAGGAGCGGCTGCAGGCGATGGCCTTGGCATACAGGCCACTGATCGAGGCGCATCCCGACGAGCTGCTGTTGCAGATGCAGGGACACGCGACGGCCACCGATCCAGACATCGGCCCCGCCGTTGCGGCCTCGTTCAAGAGCCTTTACGACGACGTGCTCCGGGTGAGCGGCGCCTCGGCCGAGGAAGTGTCGAAGTTCTTCGCTTGCGGAATGCTGATCAATGTCGCGACCGCACTCGGGCTCCCCGAGATCGTGGCGCCGGCGCTCGATTGGGAGCTCGCCGCCAGCTGATTCAATTTTTTTTGCCATGAGAACTTATAGGTCAATCAATAACTTGAGCCCGGCTGGGTTCGCCACCAAGACCGGAGGTACCAACATGTCCAAGACACGTTCCGGCGCCGCGTGGACACTCGTTCTCGTCTCCGCCGCGCTGTTCATGGTCACGCTCGACAACCTGGTCGTGACCACCGCTCTGCCGCGGATCCGAATCGACCTCGGCGCGTCGCTGAGCGGGCTCGAGTGGATCGTCAACGCCTACACGCTCAGCTTCGCCGTGCTGCTGCTCCCCGGCGCCGCGCTCGGCGATCGCTTCGGGCGCCGACGGATCCTCACGCTCGGGCTCACCGTCTTCACGACCGCGTCCGCGCTCGCGGCGCTGGCACCCAGCACGAGCGCGTTGATCGTGGCACGCGCGATCCAGGGAGCCGGGGCGGCGATGGTGCTTCCGCTGACGCTCACGCTGTTGTCCGAGGCGTTCCCAGACGGTCGGCGAGGTGTCGCGCTAGGGATCTGGTCGGGCGTGAGCGGCCTCGGCGTCGCGCTTGGGCCGGTGATCGGCGGCGCGGTGGTCAGCGGTATCTCCTGGCAGTGGATCTTCTGGATCAACGTTCCGATCGGGATCGTCGTCGCACCGCTCGCGCTGGCGAAACTGACCGAGAGCCGGGGCCCGAACCGTCACCTCGACCTCAGAGGCGTGGCCCTCGCCAGCGGCGGGTTGCTGGGCATCGTCTACGCGCTGGTTCGAGCGAACGCACTGGGGTGGACGAGCGCCACCGTGCTCAGCTCGGCTATCGCGGGTGCTGTGCTACTGGCAGCCTTCGTTGTGTGGGAGCAGCGCACGGGCACGCCGATGCTGCCGATGCGGTTCTTCCGCAGCCGCGCATTTTCGGCCACCAACGGTGTCTCGTTGGCCATGTACTTCGGGATGTTTGGCGCGATCTTCCTGCTCGCGCAGTTCTTCCAGACGGCTCAGGGGTACACGCCGCTCGAGGCAGGTCTTCGCACGCTGCCCTGGACGGCAATGCCGATCTTCGTCGCGCCCGTCGCGGGACTGCTCTCTGACCGGCTGGGCAGCCGGCCATTGATGTTCCTCGGGCTGGCCCTGCAGGCGACTGCGCTCGCCTGGCTGGCCAGCGAGCTGAGCCCGACCCTCTCATACGGCAGCATGGTCCTCCCGTTCATGCTCGCCGGCGCGGGCATGGCGCTGGTCTTCGCACCCGCGGCCAACGCGGTGCTCGGCTCGGTGCGTGTCGAAGAGGCGGGGCAGGCGTCCGGCGCGACCAACGCCATCCGCGAAGTCGGCGGTGTACTCGGGATCGCCGTGCTTTCGTCGGTGTTCAGCGGCGCCGGTGGCTACGCCACGCCGACCACGTTCGTCAACGGACTGACGCCGGCGGTTGCCGTCGCGGCGGTCGTGCTCGCGGTCGGCGCACTCGTCGCGCTCGCTGTCCCGGCGCTGCGCCGTGCGCCCGCGGCTCCGGCCAACGCTGCGCTCGCGTCCTGACAGTGGACTCAGGCCCGCGCGGGGATGGCCCGGGCGGGCCAGCTCCTCAGCGGCCGGCAGGGATGACAGTCGCCGCATAGGGCATTTGCCCGATGTGCGCCGCCCGCCCCGAACGCATACTCGCGCCAGCCTCGGCGTCATCAAGGAGACGCCGGAAACGAACTAGGAGGACCAGGATGCTTCTGGCGACGACCACGGTCGAGGATTTCGACCGCTTCACGAACGTCTTCTCCACCAAGGGTGCTGAGAAGCGCAAGCAGCACGGCTCGAAGGGCGCGCTCGTGTTCCGCGACCCCAACGAGGACGACCGGGTGTGGGTGATCTTCGACTGGGATCTCGACGGCTGGCAGAGCTTCGCCACCGACCCTGAGGTCCCGGCGATCATGCAGGAGGCCGGGCACAAGGGCCGGCCGCAGGTGCCAGAACTCCGCGCCCACTACGAGGCGTAGGAGCCACGTCATGGGAGACGCAATCAAGATCGGCGTGATCGCCGACCAGACGGGGCCCCTCTCAATCATGGGCGGCGCCCAGGCCAACGCCGCGACACTGGTCGTGGACGAAATCAATGCGGCGGGCGGTGTGCTCGGCCGTCGCGTCGAACTGCTCATCGAAGACAGCGCAACCGACGACGCGCAGGCGGCGGCGGCCGCCACCAAGCTGGTCCAGGAAGACCGCGTCGACGTGCTGTTGGGCGGCATCTTCAGCTCGACCAGGCAGGCCATCAAGAAGCCCGCGGTGGTGGAGGGCGAGACGCTCTACATCTACCCGGAGCAGTACGAGGGGCAGGAGTACCACCCGCTCCTCTTTTGCACCGGCGCTGTTCCCGCGCAGCAGGTCGAGCCGCTCATCCCGTGGGTGATGCAGGAGACTGGAGCACGGACGTTCTACCTGCCCTCGGCGGATTATATCTGGCCGCACGTGATGAACAGGAAGGTCCACGAGGTCGCCTCGGCCAACGGTGGCGAGATCGTCGGGGAGGAGTATTTCCCCCTCGATCACGCCGACTGGGTCGAGACGGTCGACAGGATCAACTCCAGCGGCGCGGACGTCGTGTTCAACACGACCGTGCCTCCCGGGTGCTTCCCGTTCCTAGAGGCGCTGTGCGAGTCCCGCTTCACCAAGCGTGGCGGGCTTGTCGTCACGACGTACTTCGACGAGAACCTCGTCGCCGCGCTGCCATCCGAGCACGTCGAGGGGCTGTACGGGTGCATCGACTACTACCAGTCGGTAAGTGACCCGTTCAGCCGGGGGCTGCTCGGCCGCTACAACGCTCGCTTCCCGGACGGTCCCCATTTCAGCGCTGGGAGCGGGTGCACGGGCATGTACCGCGGCCTGAAGCTCTGGGAGGCCGCCGTCACGGAAGCCGGCTCGCTCGACCAGGCTGCCGTCGTCGCGGCGCTCGACCACGCGAAGATCGCCGAGGGCCCGGGCGGTGCGGCCGAGATGGTGCCAGGTCAGCACCACGTGCGGATGAACGTCTACATCGCCCAGGTGCGTAACGGCACGCTCGAGGTCGTCGAGAGTCTGGGGGCGATCGATCCCAACGAGCAGCTGCAAGCAGTGGCGTAGATAGATACGGACGCCACCGATGGAGGGGAAGCCGCCCACGTGGGCGGCTTTCCTTTTCAGGTTTTCGCTTGTACTGCCCGAGCAACCGGCGCTATCTCGGCGTCATCCTGACGAGCCTCACGCGGTGGGAGCGGGCCGCTCCAACTCCGACGCCTCACGCTCGGGCGTCGAAATGCGTAGGATCCACCCCGATGGGGTCCGACGGCAGTAGTCCGTGTGCAGCGCGATCGTCTGGGGGCCAGGCGCCGGTTCGCGCTGCGGAGGTGATCGGCGCGATGTCGATAGCGACTGATCTGGGCACCGGTCAGCCGCTCGAGCACGCGCTCAGAACGGCGATCCTCGCGGTCCGCCTCGGTGAGCTCGCGGAGCTGTCGCCGCCGGAGCTCGTGGACGCCTACTACATCTCTCTGCTGCACTCGTTTGGCTGCACGTCGGACGCCACCGAGCAGACCGAGCTCTTCGGGGACGACATCGAGCCCCGCGCGAAGTTCGCACTCGTCGACGGAGGCAACCCGGAAGAGGTCGGTGCGTTCCTCATGGATGTGGTGGGACAAGGACGACCGCCTGAGGTTCGTGAGGTCATGGTCGCCGATGCGCTCGAGAACGCGCTCGAGATCGCACGCTCGACGTTTGCCCTGCACTGCGAGGTCGCTCAGCGCTTCGCCGGCTGGCTCGGCTTCGGCCCCGGCGTCATCTCGAACCTGGCGTACGTCTTCGAGCGCTGGGACGGGAACGGGTTCCCGGGCGCGGCCGCGGGGGAGGCGATCGGGCTGCCGGCGCGGGTACTTCATGTCGCGCGCGACATCTCGGTCTTCCTGTCGGCCGGGGGTCCCGGTCGGGCGGGCGAGGTAATCGAGCGGCGCGCGGGCGGCGCCTACGATCCGGATCTGGCCGCCCTCGCGACCGACCACCTCGACGAGCTGCTCGATGGGCTCGACGACGCGCTGATCTGGGAGCAGGCGATGGCCGCCGAGCCGCCGCCCCAGCGGTGGATGACCGGCGAGGAGATCGACGCCGCGTTTCGCGTGGTCGGGACGTTCACCGATCTGAAGTCGTATTGGCTGCGCGGACATGCCGAGGGCACGTCTCAGCTCGCCGAGGCAGCCGCCTGGCGCCTCGGTCTCCCCAAGGACGAGGTGACAATGGTGCGGCGCGCCGCGCTCTCGCTCGACCTCGGCCGGGTCGCGGTATCGAACGCAATCTGGGAGAAACCCGGGCCGTTCGGTCTTACCGATTGGGAGCGTGTGCAGCTGCACCCATACTTCACCGAGCGCTCGTTCGCCCACGCGCCCGCACTTGCCTCGATCGGCGAGCTGGCGGGTGCCCATCACGAGCGGCTCGACGGGGCGGGCTACCACCGCAAGACGCTTGCGCCCGCGCTCGGCCGAGCGGCGCGCATCCTCGCCGCCGCCGACTCCTATCAGGCGATGCGAGAGCGGCGCCCGCACCGCCCCGCGCTCGACGCCGCCGGCGCCGAGGCCGAGCTGCTGCGCGACGCGCACGAGGGCCGTCTGTGCCCGGAGGCGGTCGACGCCGTGCTCGCCGCGGCCGGACACCGCGTGGTGAAACGGCCACGCGAGCTGCCCGCGGGCCTGACGGACCGCGAGCTCGAGGTTCTGCTCGCGCTGGCCGCGGGAAAGACCAACAAGGAGATCGCCGAGTCCCTCGGCATCTCCGCCAAGACGGCGGGCCACCACGTCCAGCACATCTTCGACAAGACGGGGGTGCGAACCCGGTCCGCCGCGACCGTCTGGGCGTTCGAGTGCCACCTTGTGCAGTCCGCCTAGGGAATCGTCTCGCGGCCCATTCTCCTGACCGGGCCTCGGTGTCCAGGGGCCCCCGAGAGGATTCGAACCTCTGCGCGCCGAGCTCGAAGCCCGGTGCTCTTCCGCTGAGCTACGGAGGCGGGTTCCGGAGTCGCCTAACCGCGCGCCGACAGCGCATAATGGTTGCGTGCCAACCCCACGAATCGCGGTGTCGGGAACGGTCGTGGCCATCGCTGCGACGCTGATCGCCGCAGCGCCCGGCAGCGCCGGCGCACCGAGCGGGCCGTCCATCAGCTTCTCGAAACCACCTCCCGGCGTGGTCCGGATCGGTCAGTCGGTCGTGATCAGAGGCCGCGCCGACGATGTGCCGATGGGCTCCACCGCCGTCCTGCAGGGCAAGCGCCAGCGCGGCTGGGCCAGGCTCGCCCGGCACGCCGTGGGACGTCATGGGGTCGTGACCATCCCCTGGACGGTGGTCAAAGGGACAGCGATCGGGCCAATCTCGCTGCGGCTGGCCGTACGCCAGCGAGGCCGTGTGTTGGCCACGAGTCGCCCCGCGCCCTCGGCGATCGGCTCCGCCTATGTGCCCTGCGCCCCACCCACACCGCCTCCACTGATCCCCCACGGCGACGGCTGGATCACCGGTGGTCTTTACGGCGAAGGCGGCCCATTCCCTGGGATGGACGCGTGCGTCTCGCAGCGTTACACGATTGAGGCGCTCGATTCGGGCGGATCGGTGGAGGCCCGCGAGACGGTGGCCGGCGGCCACAGCTACACGCTGGTCGTGCCGTCCGGCGGCTACACGCTGAAGAGCGGCGGTTGTCGGGGTCGGGCGACGGTGAGGGCTGGCCAGCAAACCAAGGCCGACACCTTCTGCCTTTACCCCTGAGATGTCGGGCAGCACGGCTCCGCGTCAGCGGGGCGGTCGGCCCGCGTACCCAGCACGCGGGCCGAACCGACTTGTTCAGCCAGGGAGCGGAGCGCCCTTCTCGGTGAACGCGGGAGGCGCGTACGGCGTGCCCGGAGTTGCACCGACGGCCAGCAGCTGTACCGGCTTATCGCCCGTGGTGATCTTGCGCGTGACCCCAGGACCCACACGAGCGAACACGCCGGGCTCGAGGCGATGTGCCTGTCCGTCTGCGTGCAGCGTGGCCGAGCCGGACAGCGCCGTGTAGACCTCCTCCTGGCCATCCGCCGCATGGTCGTGCTCCGGGAAATGCTCGAAATGGGGCGGGAAGTTCTCGACCTGCATCCCGAAGGACGTCACGCCCAGGCTCGCCCGGGCACGGCAGAACCCCCCGCCGTTAGGGGAATCAAACTCCTCGACCCGCATGACTGAGACATCCGACATTGGCTTCCCTCCAGGGTTCGAATGATGCCGTTGCCGATGAGACGAACGAGGATCGGTCAAGGGGACAACGACGGGCGGGATTTCTCAGGGGCCCACCTTCCGTCGGCCTCGGGCCCCAGGTGCGCGCTGGTCCTGGCCCTCGGCGATAGACCGGTCAGCGGCCGTTAACCGAGAAGTGCTGGTAGTCGGTCGGCGGCGGCCAGCGTCCGCCCCATCCCCACCCGATCGAGGTGAATGCTCGCACCAGCCTCCCGCCGGCCACGGCCATTCCGGGGCGTACGTCTGCGCGATCGAGGTAGGGGTCTGAAGCCGGATGCGACGTGGTGTGGTTCGCGAAAACGTATGGGTTCTCGATCGGATTGACGTCGATCGCCTCCCCATAGGCGTGCTCGGACCAGCGCGTGGCCCCGGTCGCATCCCGGCAGTTGAAGGCGGAGGTATTGTCGGCCTGAATCGAGTCATAGTCGCTACCGCCGAAGCGATCGACTAGCCACATGTGACGGATCGGGAACCGAGCTGCGAACAGGATCGCGAACACCCGCCTGACGCCTCGGACGACCGCACGGTTGACCACCATCTGACCAACATGGGGTCGCCTGTCGAATCCCCCCATCGCGGTTGGCTTTGCCACTCGTGTCCACGTCAGAAGGTGGTCGGAGGACGGTGGCTGGCAGACAGTGGGCGCACCGCTCAACCTCGACCCGGACGAGGAGGGTTACGAACCGAGCATTGCGGACATCGGTGGTGTGCCGACCGTGGCATGGCGCGAGGCATCTCAGGACCTCACGATCAACCGCATCTACGTCAAGTATTGGGACCCACTTCGCGGTGGGTGGAGCCAGATCGGCCGCGCGCTCAATGTCGACCCGAGCCACGACGCCACGGATCCCGCGCTCACCGGCGTCGCAGGTGTCCCATGGGTGACCTGGTCCGAGGACGCGAGCGCGGATTCGACGGGTTCGTTCCAGATCCGCGTCAAGCGTTGGCAGTACGTCCACTACAGCGTGTACCTCGGGCCGACGGCGGAGCACCGGCGCAATGGAACCGCGACGCAGACCATGCACGTCGGAGCCTCGGGCAGCGTCCTTCTCTTCGGCAAGGGCGTAAAGAGCGTTCGCCAGAACGTGAAGCGAGGCGGAACGATCAAGCTTGAGATCGTTCCCACGGGTTCGGTGGCCAAGAAGTTGAAACAGCACGGCAAGGTCACCGTCTCAGTCACCTTGCGCTATTTCCCGAGCCGCGGGTTCCCGACGACGAGGACGAAGGAGATCACGCTCCACCAGCACTGAGCCGATGGCTCGCCGACACCCTCGTCGGCCATTCAGAGCGGCAGTCGTCTTGCTTGCGCCCCGGCACGGGTGCGCGGACCATGTGACAGAGCGTTGATGTCGATGGATCCGCCGGCCTGGGGAGACCAATGTGATGTAATGGCCCCGGGGCAATGATCGATTGTGGGATCGGAACGGGTGGTTGAGGTTCGCCGATATGGTGGCCATGCGCTGCGTTGCTGGTCTCTGGGCTTCGCGCTGGTCCTATCGCTGTGGGCGGCGCCGACGGCGTTTGGCGCCGACAGCGGTGGTGCCCGGGGGCCGCGCTCGCCGGCGGCGCCGGCATCGCGGGTCCGAGCCGTGCTACTGCCGGTCTGGGCTGATCTCGACGGGAGCACGCCTGTTTCCGGCGGGCGCGTTCGCGTCTATGCGGGCGGACCGCGAAGCCATTCGAGGGCCGCGCTCGTCCCGTTGAACCGTCGCGCCAAGTCCACCAACGCCGACGGAGTGGTGACGCTCGAGTTCGCTCGCCTGCCGCGCGTGTTCACCGTGATGGTCAATGGCGGTCGGGTTCTCGGGCGGCCCTTGAGGGGGTCGCTGAGCGCTCAGGTGCACGGATACGCCGATGGCAGTTCCGTGGGTGGCGTCGGCGCTGGTCGTATCGTGCACGTTAACCCGGTGACCACTCTCATCGATGCCTTGCAGCGGGTCGACCCGCGCCTCAGCAAAGCTCGCGCACAGATGATGGTCGACCGCGCTCTGCATATCCCTCGCTGGGTTGATGGGATCGATTTGAGCGTCGATGACAAGTGGCTGGACGGCAGAATCTTCCTGCGGGACATCCGCGCGCACCTGACGCTTGATCGCGTCACCGGCAAGCTGGTGCTCGAGATCCGTGACGGCAAGCATGTGGTCAGCTTCCGTGCTCCACCCAGCGCTCAGGGGGCCGGCCTCGCCGAATGGTGGAAGGACGCCGATATCGGCGCGTTGGTCAAGGGCGGGCTCACATCGCTCGGTGAAGGCGTCTTTCAGGCGGTTGCCGGCGGGGGAGCCAGCTGGGTCCTGGCCAAGTTCCTCGACGCGGTGGGGCTCGGCAAGATCAGAGATGCTCTGTTCCCGCTCTACCACATCGTCGATCAGCTGAACGAGATCGCCGCGCAGGTGACGGCGGTCAAGGGTCTGGTCGAGGAGGGGATCCAGGCCACCGAGCAGAGTCAGTACAACCAATTAGTGGCCAGGGTGTCCTCGATCGATGGTGACATCAGCGAACTGTGGGATCGCATGCGGTACGAGTCGAGCATGTCCAAGGACGACCCGACGCTGGCGCACTACAACGCCGACCTGGTTGCGACGATCGGCCAGCAGCTCGTGGAGAACCACAACGCGGTGGAGGACCTCAACAAGGTACTGGCGCCATCGGCACCCGCGGCGTACGGCATCCTGCAGGCCGCCTCGGCTTACCTCGGCTCCCGCAAGCCATTCTTCACGCAGGCGTCCTCGAAGACGATGCAGGCCGTGTTCGACTACTACCAGCTGATGCAGCTGCGTCTGTCGGTGCTGCTCACCAACTACTACTCAACCCGCCCCGATACGTTCAGCCCGAAGACGATCAAGGACACCGTGATCGACAAGATCACCAAGAACATTGCCGACCAGCAAACGCTGCTCAAGCCCCCGCTGCCGCCGGGTACGTTCATCGACCTGCGCACCGACAGAAATGGAACGCTGCTGCTGTGGGGTCCGGTCAGCTGGGTCAACGGCGGGGCGCTCGAGCACTACTGCGTGGACCAGCGGGGTGTGCGCCATAGGTTCTTTGTCAACGTCAGCCACCTCACCTGCGATCCGCCCGGGCACGACTCGGCACGACTGGGACCCGAGCTCGCGACCGAGGCTCAATTTAAGTCCCTGCTCGACGGCTGGGAGGGCAAGACCCCGCTTGAGTGGCTCCAGAAGGAGACCGGGCTCACGATGACGGCCGCGCCCGCCGATGCCGACCAGGGCAAGATCGGGTTCTACTGGGTGGGGGGACCCGGTAGCCCCGCCAATCGCGCCGGTCCCGTGGAGGGCCCGTTCTGCAAGATCGTCGTCTGCATCGACGACGACACATTCGGCTACTACGAATACCTGCACCGCTACGACATGCAGGACACGAGCACGCCGTCCCCCGACGCGTGGACGACCAGCCTATGGGACTACGACCCGTGGAACTACAACGCCAACGCCGTGGTCGCTCCCAAGCCGGTGACTAAGGGCGAGTACTTCTGGCCGGTCGGTGGCGGATAGAGGACCAGGCGATTCCGAGGGACCAGGTGGGTCCCCACCCACGGGCCCGGCGAGGCGTGGTGTCGGTCCCCACAGCCCTTCCCGGGCCTCTCGGGGCCGTGGCCCCAGCCCTCGGCACTGGCGACCCCGGCCAACCCGATGCTGACCGATGCCAGCGAGATGGCTGCCCACCGGGCGATGCCGCCGGGGTATGCCGTTGCTTACTGCGGCCTCTCAACGTTTGTACTAGACTAGACGACCGGCTCGCGGTCTCGACGTGTGTCCGACCGGGCGTGGATAGAACCCGTTCCCAGCGCCGTTGGGTTGGTCCTCACGACGGACGTGAACGCGAGACGGAAGCTGGCGCTGGTCAACCAGCGCGGAATAGGGAGGAGCTGCTCGGGTGCGCCTACTGCGGTGCTTTGGTGACTTCCGCCAGCTCGCGACTAAGCAACATCGACAGGACTGAGCTCACGTATCGGCTCCTCCGGCGCGTCGACCGGATAGGAGACCTCGACTCGCTCACCGACTCGCTTGCGCTCCATCGCCTCTGGGGTGACTCGCTGCACGTCCCACGCCAGGCCCGTCTTCTCCATCAGCCAGATGAGCCACCACGTTGGATCGAACTGCCACTTCTCCAAGCCATGCTTGGCTGACCTCGGAAAGGCGTGATGATTGTGATGATTGCCCTCGCCAAGTCCCACCAGTGCAACCAGGGGATTGTTTCGACTCTGATCTCGGGTTTCGAACGGACGCTTGCCCCAGAGGTGGCAGACCGAGTTCACGCTCCAGGTGGCATGGTGCACGAAGAAGACGCGCAGTGCGCCACCCCACAAGAAGCCTCCTAGTCCACCCCGAAGCTTCCTGGTAGCGATCAGCCCGGCTGTGAATGGCGCCACGAAATAGCTCAGCACCACCACAAGTCCGAAGCGGCGGTGGACCGCCATCACCACGGGGTCATCCAGCAAGTCTGGGACATAGCGCTGTCGCGATGCTTTCTCGTCGGCAAACAGCCAGCCAAAGTGGGCATGAACAAAGCCTCTCACCGGGCCGCCTTCGTGGCCGACATGCGGGCTATGTGGATCGCCCGCCTCATCGGCGTATGCATGGTGCTTCCGATGGTCCGCCACCCAGTCGGGAACCGACCCCTGGATGGCGGTCGACCCGAGAACAGCGAAGACGCCTCGGATTAGCGGGTAGGTCCTGAAGCTGCGGTGAGTGAATAGCCGATGGTAGCCCGCCGTGATACCGAACCCACTCAGCAGATAGAACACGCCAAAGATGCCACGGTTGGTGGGCGTAGCCAGAAACCACCGCTTCCGGAATGACGCCACGAGCAGGGCGGGTGGACCGAACACAAACAGTCCGGTGAATATTCGATACACCCGACTGGCCGGGTACGTCTCGGGTACCTCAGGTGCCGGTGCTTGATTCAGCATGACTGACACCTGGTGGGCACATAGACTCCCAGTGGTAACGGATTGCGCTCATACGGACTCGATCGCATCCTACTCTACGAAGTACTTGCGGGAGCGCCTGCGGATCCATGCGTTGGAGGACGGTCGCGACTCAGCGGAGCGGCGCGACCATCGGGCAGGGCGCGGCCACCGGCACCGACTCCAGCAGCACGAGCCGGCCCGACGGCCCGCGATTCGCTCTCGGCCGGCGCGTCATTTCAAGGCTTCGATCAAACGCCGTAGCAAGTGAGGCCTCGTGTACTCGAACCTGACTCTTCGAACTCGTCGTTTGCTCCACGTCACCGTGACCCGCAAGGACTGCGTGTCGTGCCGTGGAACCAGCCGTGTCAGAAACCGATGCATTGGTCCTCCTCCTGATTAGCGCGGGGTGCCGCCCTTCCGCACCACCATCAATGCCGCCGGGACACGATCAACTCGCCGTTGCTCGTGACCAGCAGGCACAGCTTCGCTGACGGGCACGACGCGTCGATCGCGCGAGCCTTGATCGGGGCGAGCTTCCAGGCCGAAGCGGGTCCGGCGGGCTGGGAGGAGAACTGAACTCGACCGTGCTCGCTGAGCCCGACGCACAGCGACTGCGAAGCACACGTGATCGAGGACATCGCGTGTGCCGGGCCGAGGCGGACGACGTGCCAGGCCTTGTGAGAGCCTGCCGGGTGGTGGGTGGTGATCACCTGGCGGTGATCGTCGACGGCGGCGCAGAACGACTTGGTCGGACAGGAGACGCCGTTGACGCTCGGGGTGAGGCTGCCGTTCAGCTCATCCTTTGGTTCGATCGTCGTGAACGTCCAGTGCCGGCCGGCGTCGGTGGAGAAGGCGATCCTGCCGAACTGTGGGTCGGCCGCCACGCACAGCGAGCGGGACGCACAGGACACGGTCCGGAAGAAGTCGACGTCGAACGCTCCGACCTCCCGCGTGCTCCATATCGGACTGGGGGCGCCCGGGTTCAATGAGACCTCGAGGTCCTTTGTGCTGAACGAGCTACGGGCGGCGACGCAGAAGATGCGCGACGCGCACGATACGGCGGTGAGCCCGTCGAGCTCGGGGACGCCGTTGTTGTCGAACGAATGCCTGTCGAGGTCGGTCAGCGTCCAGTTCGCCGCTGCGCCGAGTGGGTTTGTCGACGCCGCCACGTAACCGCCGCCGGATCCCACTGCCACGCAGAGGCCGCTCACGCAGGAGATGTCGTTGATGCCGAGCCCGGGGTTGATCGACCTCAGGCGCCAGGCGCTGCTCAGGCCCGCCGGGTGCGCGCTGCCCAGTGCGTGGCCCGTGTCGTCCACCATCACGCACATGTGGATGGATGCGCACGAGACACCGGTGAGCTGCGCCGGGCGCACGGCGCCGCTGCCGAGCTGCGGCGTCAGGGTCCAGTCGGGATGACTCGAGGCTGGCGCAACCGAGGTGGCGACGCTGCCCGAGTCGCCGCCGGCGAGGCACAGCGACGCAGACCGGCAGGTGACGGACCGAAAACCGCTCGGGTCCACGCCCTTCGTCTTCATCCACGCGGACTTCCCGCCGCCGGGATTGGTGGACGCGAACAGCTTTCCGTTGTCGTCACCCGCCACACACAGACCGCTGGCGGTGCAGCCGATCGCGTTCAACGAGTCGAGACCATCGATCCGAGCCGTGGTCCAAGTTGGTGTCCCAGCAAACGGGTTAGAAGAGGTGACCACCTGGCCGATCTGATCGGCGACGACGCAGGAGGTCGTCGAGACGCACGCGATCTGGTTGAGCGGGCCATCGTTGTTGAACGGTGCGCTCGTTTGAACCCATGCCGACGCCCCGCCCGTGGGGTTCGTCGACGCGAGCACGACCCCGTTGAAGTCGAGGACCACGCACTCGGAAGGGGAGGGACAGGACACACCGCCGAACTGATGCCCGCCCGTGATCGTCACGTGATGCCAAATTGGCGCGGTGCTGCCCGGGTTGGTCGACGTCGCGATTTCCTCGCTTCCGTTGACCGCGACGCACAGGGTGCTCGCCGGGCACGCGATCGCGCCGAGATCAGTCTCCGGGTTGTCCAGCACCTTGCTCTGCTTGTGCCACGCGCCCACGCCGCCGGCCGGGTTCGCCGTGGTGTAGATGTCACCGAGGTTGGACACCGCGGCGCACAATGTGGCCGACGGACACGACACGCCCTCGACGTAGCTTTTGCGATTGAGCGAGAACCCGTGCCACGAGCCTGGCGACGTGGGGTTGGTGGAGGTCTCGACCGATCCGTACGAACCAACGCCGACGCACGGCCCACCTGACGGGCACCAGATGCCACCGAGCAGCGCGGGCTTCACGTACGCGGTTGCCGTGTCGATGCGTCTAGGCGCAGACCACTTGAATCCGCTCGCAGCTTGAGCCGGCGAAGCCGCTGCGGCTGCGGCGAGAAAGCAGGACAGGGTCGCCGCTAAGCGGATCTGGCGCAGCCCAACCGCACGCCAGCCACTTGGGGATGCTCCGCTCATCGCGATCCCTCCAGAGTCGTGAACTCGAACAGGCTAGAGCTAAGACGAGGCCAGGTGAGAACAGTTGCGCGGATCCATGCAGGTTTGCCTGCAACAAGCGCCAGGACGGCGGGTCTGTCCATGCGTGGGTGGTAGAGGATCATGTGGCGATGGGCGAGGTCAATCCGGAAGAACAGCTCGAGATCGGTCGCGGCGTGTTCAAGCGGCTCGGTGATTGCACCGGCTCGGAGATCGAGTCGGCGATCGGTTTGATTGCTCAACAGCGGATCGATCGCGCCTGGGTTGCTGAACAGGCGGCAGGGCCCGATCGAGGCGAGTTGACGATCGCCCGCCGCTTTTTCGCTCATACGACGGGAGCCGAGCGGGATCTCATCGCGTACTGGCAGATGGTCAAGCTCGTCGAGGAAGCGCTTCTGCGTTACGAGGAAGGGGCTGATGTGTGACAGCCGCAGAGCTCACGAGCCGCATCGAGGCCAGTGGCGGGGCAGGGCTGCTAGCCGATCGAGCCCTCCATTTGCAGCTCGATCAGGCGGTTCATCTCGACTGCGTACTCCATCGGGAGCTGTTTGATGATCGGCTCGATGAAGCCGTTGACGATCAGCTTGGAGGCCTCATCCTCGGGGATGCCGTGCGACATCAGGTAGAAGAGCTGCTCGTCGCCAACCTTTGAGACGGTCGCCTCGTGGGCGACGTTGACGTCGTCGTCGTTGATCCGGATGGTTGGGTAGGTGTCTGAGCGCGAGTGTTCGTCGAGCAGGAGTGCGTCGCAGACGACCTTGGAGCGGGAGCCATGGGCGCCCTTGGCGATCTCGAGCAGGCCGCGATAGGACCCGCGGCCTCCGTCTTTGGCGATCGATTTGGCGAAGATGTTCGAGGTCGTGTTCGGCGCGGCGTGGATGATCTTGGCGCCCGCGTCTTGGTGCTGGCCGGCGCCTGCGAACGCGATTGAGAGGACCTCACCGTGGGCTCGCTCTCCGAGCAGGTAGATGCTCGGGTACTTCATCGTCAGCTTGGACCCGAGGTTGCAGTCGACCCATTCGACCGTGGCATCGGCGTGCGCGACGCCGCGCTTGGTGACCAGGTTGTAGACGTTGGTCGACCAGTTCTGGACCGTCGTGTAACGGATGCGTGCGCCCGGAAGAGCGATCAGCTCCACCACCGCCGAGTGGAGCGAGTCCGAGCTATAGGTGGGAGCGGTGCAACCCTCCACGTAGTGAACGAACGAGCCCGGCTCAGCGATGATCAGGGTCCGCTCGAACTGCCCCATGTTCTCTGTGTTGATCCGGAAGTACGCCTGCAGCGGCATCTCGACGTGGACACCCGCGGGCACGTACACGAACGATCCGCCCGACCACACCGCGGAGTTCAGCGCCGCGAGCTTATTGTCGTTGGGCGGGATCACGGTCGCGAAGTACCGGCGCACGATGTCCTCGTGCTCGCGCAGCGCCGTGTCCATGTCGGTGAAGATCACGCCCTGTTTCGCGAGGTCCTCATGAATCTGGTGGTAGACGACCTCTGACTCGTACTGCGCACCGACGCCGGACAGGAACTTCCGCTCCGCCTCCGGGATGCCGAGACGATCAAACGTCCGCTTGACGTCTTCGGGCACGTCGTCCCAAGAGCGGCTGGGCGTCTCGGACGCGCGCACGAAGTACCGAATGTCGTCGTAGTCGAGCTCGGCCAGCATCGGCGAGCCCCACGTGGGCTGCTGGCGAGCCAAGAAGTGGCCGAGCGCCTTGAGTCGGAACTCGCGCATCCACGCCGGCTCGGACTTGAACTCCGAGATCTTCTCGACGATCTCCCGGTTCAGCCCCTTCGGCGCCTTGTACAGATAGTTCTCGGCGTCGTGGAACCCGTAGCGCTGCTCGTAGTCGGCGTTGATCCCCGCGAGCTGCTCGTTCTCGGTCAGGGTTATTGCTTCGGCAGTAGCCATTACTCCTCCCCCGGCTGCCCATCGCCGCTCTGTGGCGGCTCTTGCAGACTTGTCATGGTTGACCTCTTGGGAAGACCTCCGCAAATCAGGGCGGGTCCTGCTTGTGAACGGCGTTTCTGTCGCTTTTGGACGAAACGGCCCGTGAGGTCAGCGAGAGGCGGGTGTTGCCCGCCCGCAGCCTGCGCGAGAGAATCGAGCAGCAGCGGCCGATAACGGCCCTGGGTCTGACAATACTCCTTCTCGAAGCGCGTAACCGACCAATCTGGCTGATCGGGCATCGCCAGGGTCGAGTCCCTGGTTCACGGCGACGAGTTTTGGGATTGGGTCACACAGCGCCCGCAATAGGAGTACAGTTAGTAAGTGACTGGCCCTGCGGCCAGAATTCTCAGCCCAAGCCCGACAGCCACCAACGGCGCGTCCCGCGCCACGAGGCGGGAGGCAGGGGTTACTGGTTTTGACTGCGGGGCCGGTGACGTGCTTCTACGGCGTCACCCCACCGGCTCGGTGGTCGCGTCTCTACTCGATCAACGCTCGGGGGTCCTCGCCCCTCTTCCTCCGCGCGGCGCGAATAGAGGGACGGGAAGGCTCAGAGGCCATGAGGGAAACGCAAGACAATCAGGCAGCGCGCAGGCGAGGCGAGTGGACCCGCGATCGCGGAGCTCGATCGTTCGACAGGGCAATTCATGCCCGACGACGCCTTACCGCGCCCCGGGCGAATCGCAGCGCGATGGAAGCCAACCGACACGGTCCCAGCCCCCGCTAGACGATCACACGACGAGACCAGGCGACCGCCGGGTGCATCGTCACGACGCTGGCAGTACCCAGCCGACGATCGCGACGTACTGTGCGGCCGCGGCCACGATCACGAGCGCGTGGAAGATCTCATGGAAGCCGAACGTCCGTGGCCAGGGGTTCGGTCGCTGCCATGCGTAGACGATCGCTCCGACGGAATACAGCAGGCCGCCGGCAACGAGCAAGATGAGTGGGACAGGACTGAGCAGCTGGAGAAGCTGCGGAAGGGCGATCACCGCGATCCACCCGAGTGCGAGGTAGCTGCCGGCAACGACGGCGCGCGGTGCTTCGATCCACCCGAGTGTGAACGCCACGCCGGCCGCGGCGCCCGCCCAGGCGACCACCAGGATCGTCCAGGCGAGCGCGCCATGCAACAGGACGACGGCGATCGGGGTGTAGGAAGCCGCGATGAAGACGTAGATCGTGCTGTGGTCGATCCGTTGGAGCACGGGCTTGAAGCGCGAAGGCCCCGGCCAGCGGTGATACAGCGCGCTGGCGCCGAAGAGCGCGATGAGGCCCGTGCCGTAGACGCCGAGCGCGACAATCGTGCCAGCAGTCGGCGCGAGCGCCACGGCCACGATGGCCGCCGCCACGGCCACCACGGATGCGACTGCGTGCGAGACGCCGCGCAACCGCGGCACGAGCTGATCCGAAGCGCTCGCCATCATCGCAAGCCCATCGGCAGCTCTAGCCCTTGCAGCTCCAGCCCTTGCGCTACCAAAGGGCGGTGCTTGACCCGCCGTACCTTCCGTGGGGATCATCCGATCCCCTTCCTGATCGCGCGCTCAGCCGTTCCGACCGCCGCGCTCTCAATAGGGTCCGACGAGCGTACTCTTCGTCAAGCCGAATATCCAGAGACGCTTCAGCAGTCGCTGAAGCGGAGCGAGAGCTCCGAGAGCGAGACCAAGACAGCGAGCGGGCGTTGAAGACCTGGGCAGAGCAGCAGCCGGCGGGGTGAGCAACGTGGAATGGCGTGAGGAGGAGGTCGAGTCCCGGTACGAGGCGACATTTGCCGTCGGGCTTGTGATTGGGCTGCAGGTCACGCTCGCGCTGGTGAGCCTTGGAGCCGGCTGGGAGCTGATCGGGCTCCCTGGGTGGGTCTGGCTAATCCCTGTCGTTCCGGAGGCGGCACTGCTGCTGGCGCTGGCGTGGTCGGCACCCCGGCATCGCCTCGAGCAGCTGGGCCATCGTCGCACCGTCGCGCTCGCGCTCGTCGCCGTGATCACCATGGCAAATGTGCTTGCACTCCTTGCTCTGATCGCATCACTGCTGAGTGCACAGGAGAAGAGCGGGGGGGAGCTGCTGCTGAAGGGCGCCACGATCTGGGGCACGAACGTGATCACGTTCGGGCTGCTGTTCTGGGAGTTCGACCGCGGCGGCCCGATCCGCCGCCGTGAGCCCGATCCGCCGCCGCGTGGCTTCCAGTTCCCGCAGGATGAAAACCCGGCACTCGCCGAGCCCGGCTGGCACCCCCGATTGGCCGACTACGTGTACGTCTCGTTCACCAACGCAATCGCGTTCAGCCCAACGGATGCGATGCCGCTCACCCGGCGAGTGAAGATGATGATGCTCGCGGAGTCGGCGGTCTCCGCGACGACGGTGCTGTTGGTGGCTGCGCGGGCCGTGAACATCCTCCGCTAACCGGCGATGGGTGGGGACCGCGCAGGCGGACCCAACACGGAGGGTGCGGTTCGGGCTGGACTCCGCGCGGTCACCGCGGGAAGTGCTCTGATCGATCAGTTCTCGTCTGGGTGACCGCTGGTGTCTGTTGGTTTCGACAGCGAGCCGGGGGGCTGTTGGCGCAACGCGTTGACCGCCTCGTCTACCGATGGGAAGAGTCGGTCCTCTCCGATCCGCTCGAGCAGGCCGCTTCGTGCCAGGCTGGTGCGTACGTGCTCTCCCGCTCTGGCGATCGCGAACGAGATGTGATCGCGGTCGAACTCGTCGAGCGCGTCACGAAGGGAGCGTGAGCCGGTGTAGTCGAGGTCGCTCATCCCGATCGCGTCGAGCACGACTGATTTCGGAGGTCCGACGGCGCGTGTCAGCGCGACTTGCAACTGGGCGCGGAAGTGGACCGCATTGGCGTACCAGAGCGGGGTGGCGAACAGCACGACGAGCACTCCCGGTACCTGGACCGGCCGTTCGGGGTTGCTGACCGGGGCCCAGCTGGTGGTGCCTGGGATGCGGCCCAGGACGTGCAGTTGAGGCCGCGCGCTGAGGCGGGTGCGGTCCAGGATCGCGAGGCCGACCGCCACCGCGATGCCCTGTTCCACGCCGACGAATGCCACCGTGAGCAGGGTGATCAATGCCAAGGCGAACTCGAACGGATCAAAGCGTGCGATCGCGAGCAGATCGCGGCCGTGGAAGATCCGCGTCGCCACGTACAGGAGCACCCCCGCCAGGGCCGCCACCGGCACATCCTTGAGCACCGCCGAGGCGGGTACGAGTAGCGCTATCGCCGCTGCGGCACCAAGACCGGCTGCCTGTGTCCGCCCGGACGCCGCCGCGACGGCCGCGGTTCTCGGAGGGCTTGCGTTCACGGGAAAGGCACCGGTGAAGCCGGCCACGACGCTGCCGGCGCCCACTCCGAGGAAGTCGCGGCCGACGTCCACCTCGTAGCCTCCCTGGTAGGCGAACGCGCGAGTAGTCGCTGCTGACTGGGTCACCACCACAAGGGCCACGACGCCAGCGATCGGCGCCACGCTGCCGAGCGTTGACCAGGACAGACCCTCCAGCCCGAACCGCGGCGCACCGTGAGCCACCGTGCCAAGCACCGCCACGCCATCACCGTGAAGGCCGAGGGTGGCGACGAGGATCGTGGAGGCGACGAGCCCGACTAGCGCGCCGGGGAGTCTGCGGTCGACGCGTTCTGCGAGGACGATGATCGCCAACACGGCCGCCCCGATCGCCAGCGCCCAGCCGTTGGTCTGACCGAGGTGGCTGCCGGCGACCGCGATCCGGTGCACGGTGCCGCCGCTGGCCGCCGCGAGCCCGAACAGATCGGGTATCTGATGCACGACGATGACCACCGCGATACCGGCCAGAAATCCGGTGATGATCGGGGCCGAGAGGAACTCGGCGATCCACCCGAGACGCAGGAGCCATACCAGCGCCACCAGCACTCCCACTGCCACGGCCAGGACCCCCACGAGATCCACGTACCTGGGAGAACCGATGGGCGCCAGGTTGGCAATCCCCACCGCAAACAGCGGGGCGATCGTCGAATCAGCGCCCACCGACATCTGCGGATTGGACCCGAGCAGCGCGAACAGCACCGTGCCTGCGACGAACGCGTAAAAACCAGTGATCAGGGGCATGCCCGCCAACCGGGCTGTGGCCAGCTGCTCTGGCACAGCGATCACCAGGAGCGTGAAGGCAGCAAGCACGTCGCTTGTCACCCACGCCCGCCGATACCCGCGCAAGGAGGAGAAGAGCACAGGCCGCAGGCCCACACCACCGGCCGGGCGGGCCCAATACCTCACGCTGCTCCACATCGCCCTCATCATCGCCGGTGGCAACGGTCGTGCGGCGAGGTCCTCCTGCCGCGCGAGCGGCACGCGTGAAGCAACGGACACCCAGCTCCCTCTGGGGTCCTCCGCGCACGCGGGCTGGTTACGGCCCGTCCGCGGCGAACGCCTCCGCCATCAGTCGAGCATCGCGGCGCTGGATCGCCGGGTCGCGTAGCGACCAGGCGAGGAGCCAGAGCGCTGCCTTGTGGAGCTGCGAGAATTGAGTGGCGTCGATCGCGTCCTCCACCCAGGCGAACGACTTCCCCTCGCGGATCATGCCTTCGACTTCCTCGGTGGCGCGGCCGAAGGAGAGTGGCGCGGTGCCTATCATGGCCGCGCCTCCTTTCTGGTCCCGTCCGCTGTTCTTGGCGCCCAGAGACAGTCCCGTTAGCGGATAACCGGACTAGCAAAGACCGAGACTCTTGGCAAGCCGCAATACCGCAGTTTGCGAGGATCGAGAGTGGGACAGCAGGCAGACCGCGTGGCCTGAACGCGCCAACAGCATTCTGAGCCACCCGCCATCGTGGAACGGTCGCGACAGTGTCACGACGCGGCGGAACGTCTGGCACGGGTTGGCGCCGGGCCGTGCGAACCGGCGTTTCCATCTGTCCGTTGCGCGGACTCTGGGGCTCGGGTGTCGATGAGCAGTTCGAGCACCTCGCCGATCGTCCGCTCTCGAGCGATGCCGTC
The DNA here is from genome assembly GCA_963796885.1 of uncultured Solirubrobacterales bacterium. Classification (GTDB taxonomy): domain Bacteria; phylum Actinomycetota; class Thermoleophilia; order Solirubrobacterales; family Solirubrobacteraceae; genus Palsa-465. Next base: position 676,079 of record CAWCNP010000001.1, on the reverse strand, counting down.
TGGTAGGGGGAGGCGGTCTTGAATGCGGTAGCGGTTGCGGCGGCCGTCCTTGTCCTTGACGACGTAACCGGCTCCGGTCAGGTCGGAGACGATGCCGAACGCGGTGCGCTCAGTGATGCCGAGCGTGGCAGCGATGTCGCGCAGGCGCACGCCGGGGTCGTGCGCGATGCAGACGAGCACTCGGGCATGGTTGGTAAGAAAGCTCCACTCGGGCTTTGTCATTGAGCTAGGCCTATTTCTAGAAACAAATCCCTAGTTTTCTGCAACTAGAGTACCGCGTAGACTTGTTGATGCGCTCAGTGAGCCCAAGGCAGCCCAGCATTGATCCCGCCGCAGGAGCGGTCCGCCGGTCATGGGCAACCTGAAGGACGGCCCACGTACCGCTGTGAGTGCGGGCACGTCCTGCGGCTGTGGCCTCCCGGGCAAGAACTGACCCTATTCGCACCTGAGGGCAAACCGCAGAGCCGGCGGTTCGTCCGGTAGCGCGGTGGTGCGCCTGAACATTGAAGGGGCGGGTAGATGCTCCCGGCTTAAGACAGGACGCCGGGTGGCAGCACGTACCGTCGCGGTGCGGAGGAGTTCATTTCACCGTTCAGGCGACCGCCGTGCAGGCCTCCCCGACCGCCGGCGGCAGCCAGTACCTCGGGTTGCCCGTCGTGGGCGAGGACCCAGGCCAAGATCGATTGGGAGTCGGCGCCCTCAGCGAGGATCGCGGCGCGCTCGATCACCCTCCGGCCACTTTGGTCTTGCCTCGAGAGGCGTATGAGGAGCTTGCGAATTGTCTCGTCGTCGATCATCTGACTCTCGTCTCCAGCCCCGGACTCAGCTCTACACCGTGCTGATCCTCTGCCGAGGTGGTGCCGACCTCGTGGCGCATCTGTTGAACACGCATGAGGCGCCAGGAAGTCTTTGTCCGCTGCCAGCCTTGGCTTAGCTCTCCGTCCACCACCTCAACGGTGCGAAGCCATTGGAGCGCGTCGTCGAATGCCTCGCGCGCGGCCGCCTCGTTTGCCCAGCTGAGTGTCTGCGCTACGGCACGGTTGTGACGTTCCTCATGGCCGCTCGATTGCTGTCGGGCGATGCGGCCAGAGCGGGTGGGGCTCCGTATGGTCATCGCTGCTCCTTACGCTTGACGCGGCGCGGACCGTTCAGGTCCCACGTCGTCGCCGGCCGTGGATTGGAGCCGGAGAAATGTCGCCCGCCGAGGTTTGAAGCGGAGCGAACACCCACCATACACCCGAAGGCACCGATGTCCGTGCGAGAGGCCTGACGCCGGACTGCCCGGAGCTAGACTCGAGTCAGGCCTCAGCTGCTCATGAGCTATCGCGACACCGAGCATCTGCGCATCCTCATCGCCAACGAGCGAACGGATCGCCTTGCTCTCGTGGCGTCGAGTGTGGTTGCGCTGGGACACCAGGTGATCGCGCGCGAGATCGAGGTCGAAGATGTGGGTGCCGTCACTGCCCGAGAGCGGCCCGACGTCGCGCTCGTCGGGCTTGGCGAGAGCTCGGAGCACGCGCTGGAGCTGATCGACAAGATCGTGCGGGAGGCCGCCTGTCCAGTGATCGTGCTGATCCACGCCACGGATCGTGAGTTCGTCCAGGAGGCATCCAAACGCGGCGTATTCGCGCAGATCAATGATGCAGACGTCGAGGACTGGCAGAGCGCGATCGACATCGTGTTACGACGCTTCGCGGAGTACCACGATCTGCAAGGGGCATTCGGGCGCCGCGCGCTGATCGAGCGCGCCAAGGGCATCCTGATGGAACGCCATGCGATCGACGAGCATTACGCCTACGAAATGTTGCGCGAGCAGTCGCGCAACAGCAACCGTAAGCTCGTCGACCTAGCCGCGGCGGTCGTCGACGGACACCGCTTACTCCCAAGCCAGCCTCAAGCTCCTCCCGTTCGGCCCCCGAGCTCGTAGAGGCCGCGAACCACGGCTCCGATCGCTCGCGCGTGCCTCCGTAGTTCTTCGGCTAGCGGTGCGGCGATCCTCGGATGCGCCGCGGTCGCGCGCGCATGGATGATCCATTCCGGCGTGTTCGACGCTCCGGGCTGAGAACAGCCTCGTGTAGTGCGAGAAGGGAGATAAACGATGGCAACCAACCTCGCGCGGCTTCTGACCCAGACGGCATCGAGGCACGGCGGCCGGCCCGCGCTGAAGCTCGACCAGAACACGATCAGCTACGACATGCTCAACGAGGCCGCCAGCCGAGTGGCGGGCCTGCTGACCGCAAAGGGCGTGCAGCCGGGCGACCGCGTCGGGGTCATGCTTCCGAACGTGCCGTACTTCGGGTCCATCTACTACGGCGTGTTACGGGCTGGCGGGGTCGTCGTGCCGATGAACGTTCTGCTGAAGGGACGGGAGGTGGGCTTCTATCTCTCGGATTCTGGCGCCAAGCAGCTGTTTGTTTGGGGTGCCTTCGCGACGTCGGCCCAGGAAGGTGCCGCGGCGGCAGGAGCCGAGGTGATCATCGTCGAGCCCGGTGCGTTTCACTCGCTACTCGCCGCCGCGACTCCGCAACCCGACGACGTCGATCGCGATGGCTCGGACACCGCCGTGATCCTCTACACCTCGGGCACCACGGGCACCCCCAAGGGCGCCGAACTGACCCACTTCAACATGCTCGACAACTGCCGCCACGGCGGAACCGAGCTCATGCGCGTCTCTGAGCAGGATGTGATCTTCGGCGCGCTGCCACTGTTCCACTCCTTCGGCCAGACGTGTTGCCTGAACACGGGGGTGCGGGCCGGCGCTTGCCTGACGATGATTCCGCGCTTCGAACCCGCCAAGGCACTGGAGATCATCCAGCGCGACCAGGTCACGGTGTTCGACGGCGTGCCGACGATGTACCACGCGATGCTCAACCACCCTGAGCGCGGGGAGTACGACGTCTCGTCCTTGCGAACATGCGTGTCTGGTGGCTCGGCCATGCCGGTGGAGGTCATGCGCGGGTTTGAGAGGGCGTTCGGCTGTGTCGTGCTCGAGGGCTACGGCCTCTCAGAGACCTCGCCCGTGGCGTCGTTCAACCATCTCGAGCGCGAGCGCAAGCCCGGTTCGATCGGGACGCCGATCCGGGGCGTCGAGATGAAGGTCGTCGACGATGGGGGCCGAGACTTACCGTCTGGAGAGGTCGGCGAGATCGCCATCCGTGGTCACAACGTGATGAAGGGCTATTGGAACCGTCCGGACGCGACCGCCCAGGTCCTGAACAACGGCTGGTTGCTCACCGGAGATCTGGCGCGGATGGACGAGGACGGCTACTTCTTCATCGTCGACCGCAAGAAGGACATGATCATCCGGGGCGGCTTCAACGTGTACCCGCGCGAGATCGAGGAGGTGCTCTACGAGCACCCCGCGGTCCTCGAGGCCGCGGTGATCGGCGTTGCCGACGCGGCGTTGGGCGAGGAGGTCGCCGCGGCGGTCGTTCTCAGACCCGGCATGGACGCCAGCGGGGACGAGATCCGCGGATTTCTCAAGGACCGAGTGGCGGCCTACAAATACCCGCGGCACATCTGGTTCGCCGACGAGTTGCCCAAGGGTCCAACCGGCAAGGTCCTCAAACGTGAGGTGACCACACCCGACTTCGCGGCCCGGTAGGTGTCTTGCTGAGGCGGCTCGGCGGCTAGAGCGCGCCTCGGCAGGCCGCGGTGCCGACGTGGACGGTCACGGTCTCGCCGGAGGCGCTGGCGGGGGCCTTGAAGTAGACGTCCGCGTAGCCGGTGGAGTCGGTGTGCCAGCTGGCTCGGCGCCCGGAGCTGTCGGTGACGGTGACAGTGTCACCGGGCTGGTTTGAGTGCAGGTATACGTCGTAGTCGTGGTAGTGGCTTGAGTAGGTGGCGGTGAGCGAGCACTGGCCGCCGCCGGATGCCGGTGCCGTGTGAGTGCCGCTGCCCGGGGTCGATGATGCGCCTGCCAGCTTGATCCAGTTGGCAGCGATCGCGTGTTGGGCGCGGGTGAGCGTGGTCTGCCCTTCGCACACCTGCCGGCGCAGAGCGTCCTCTACCGAGTCCTTGGGGTTGGGGCTGGCGCCGGGTTCGGGCCACAGGTTGCGCGGGTCGTTGACCGCCCCCCCGAGTTCGAGCGGGATGAAGTGGTCGTACTCGTAGTCGTGCAACGACCCGCTATCCCCGTAGGCCGCCAGGCTCCGAGCCTTCTCGGTCTCGGTGACCGACTCGGGCGGGCGCACCGTTTCGCTCCAGCCCGGCACGCAGATCGTCTGGCCAATCGTGGTCTGGGTGACGGCCGGGTTCAGCGCGCCCGGGGTGCAGCGCGGGTCCGGGCGCGAGTAGCGCCCGTGCCCGATCGCGTGGCAGCTGCCGGCGGCAGGCTGGGGTTGCACGACCTGAGCCGACGCGGTCGAGTACACGAGCCGACCCGGGCTGCCGCGCTTGGCCTTCCGATGCGATCGCCTATGTGCCCCACGTGTCTGCGTGCTCGACGCGGTGCTCGCCACGGCCGGGCTCGAGACAGCGCCGGTGGAGCCGGTGCCGGTCGCCGCACCCTGCCCGCAGCCCGACAGCACGAGCACGGTCAGCATCGCAAGCGCGAAGACGGTGGTGAACCTCCGCCGGGGCTCGACGCGGCTAGGAGTAGCAGTCTGGCGCGTGTCTGTGCCCCGCCCAGTTGTTCGGGTCGTGCCCGAAGACGATCAGCGCCCCAGTGTCGATCGCGAGCTCGCGTAGTCGCTCGACGGACGCGGTGGCCTGCTCGCGCGAGAACAGCGCGCGCAGCGGAGCGCTGCCTTCCCACTGAGCGATGTTGTCTGCCGCGTCGGCGGTCAGCAGCACCGGTCCGGTGTGGTCCAGCCGCACCAGCACCGATACGTGACCGGCGGCGTGTCCCGGCGTCTGGAGAAGGGTGATGGCCCCGTCTCCATACAGGTCGAGTTCGCCATCCAAGAGCTTCCATGGGATGTGCGGGCTTGCGTAATCCCGAGGCTGGTAACCGGACGCGATAGGCCGATCCACGGCGCGGGCGGCGGCGAGCTCGCGCTCATGGATGACGACGGGCGCGCTGGGGAAGTGTCCGAGTGCGCCCGTGTGGTCGATGTGCAGGTGAGTCTGTACCACGTAGCGAACCGCGTCGGGCTCCACGCCGAGCTGCCTCAGCTGGGTGGCGCAGTGCTGCCCCTCTGACATGTGGACTTCCCACTCGCGGGCCAGCGGACCCCAAGACGCCACCGCGTCGCGCGCCACCGCGAGCGGGTTGCCGCCATCGATGAGGACGTCTCCCTCGGGGTGGCGTACGAGGTAGAAGGGCACCGGCACTTGCACGCCACCGAGCCGGATCGTGCCGCTGTCGAACAGGTAGAGCTGGTGCTCGCCGCCCACCACAATCATCCTTGAGACCCGACACGCGGAGATGTTCGCTGCGACCCAAGCATTCGACGACACTAGCTCGATCTGCGACGCGGTCGCAATGGCGCCTGGCAGCTTGGCAGGCCAACGGCGGCTGGCCCGACCGGGGGCGATGCGATGCTTGCAGCATGTCGCACTGCCAGTCTGAGTTCGCGCTTGCGCTGCCCTGCACTGACGCCCTGTTCTACGAGTTCGACGCGCGTCCGGTGGCCGAGCGGCCGATGCGCGACGATGTCCACGAGCATCTGCTTGACATTTGGGAGGGCGTTCGCGCCTCGCCCCCGGGCGCGCTGACGCTCATCCTGCCCGCCTCCGAGCGCGCGAGCACGGACGAGAATGCGGTCCGGGCGGCGATCCAAGCTGATCTGCGGGCCTCGTGCGGGCCACTGCGCCACGCCGGTCCACTCTCGCGCCGGGATCGGGTGACGCTCGTGGTCGGTCTGTTCGCGCTGGTGGTCAGCATTGGCGTGGCGACGGTGCTCGAGCGCGCGACCGACGACCTCGTGGTTGCGGGCATCGCCCAGGGCATCACCCTGATCGGCTGGGTGGCGATGTGGGCGCCGGCCGATCACTTCTTCTCGGCGGTCGTTCCCCACGCGTTCAACCGGCGGCGCTACCGTGAGTTCGCCGACCTTGACGTTCGCTTCAGCTGGATCTGACTGAGTTGTCTGCTCAGTAGACTCCGACTCGATGAGCACGGTCAAGGGGCCCGTAGGAATAATCACGGGCGGGTTGTCGGGGATCGGTGCCGCTACGGCAGTGGAATTTGCCCGACTTGGGGCGTCGCTCGTGCTGGCTGATGTCGCGGTACAGCATGGACAGCAACTGGTCGCGGAGGTGGACGAGTCCGGGGGGACGGCAACGGTGGCCGAATGCGACGTCACCGACTATCAGGCCGTGCAGCGGCTCGTCGAGCGGACGAGTGCTGATCTGGGGCGGGTCGACTTCCTAGTCGCGAACGCGGGCATCGCGGAGCAGAGTCGGATCGCCAGCGGCGATCCGGCCCGATGGGCCGCAGTCGTGCAGACGAACCTGCTCGGCACGATGCACTGCGTTCGTGCGGCACTGTCAGTGATGCGAGAGCAGGGTGAGGGTCATATCCTGATCGTCGGGTCCACCTCAGGCCGCGAGCCGTACGTGGGAGAGCCCGCGTACCTAGCCAGCAAATACGGGGTTGTCGGTTTTTCGTATGCGCTGAGGATGGAGTGCGCCGAGTACGGCGTTCGCACCACCGTCGTTGAGCCCGGGACTGTGGATACGCCGCTGACCCGGGGGCCCGCCTCAGTCCGAGCCGTTCTCGAGCAGATTCATCCACTGGCGCCGGAGGATGTTGCTCGAGCGCTGGTGTTCGCATTTCAACAGCCGCCGCACGTGGTGATCAGCGAACTCGTGATCCGGCCGCTCGACGAGGGGGGCAACGCGGACATACCGGACACCTAAGCCCGGTGACGGCTCGCGTAACGTCCTGATCACGTCCTCTAATCCGCCGGGTCGGGTTGTGATCGGCGTTGAGAGAGGGGTGGCGGCAAGGCCACGCCCTCGGTGCTCCAGTCGCTGTACAGGGCCAGCGGGTAGGACGCGGTGACGACCACGCCGCGCGTGTATTCCACGACGCGACCGTCGGCGCTGTACGCCTTGGTTGCGATCTCTATCAGTGCCGACCCGGGCTTTACGTTCAGGTATTTCGCCTCGGCCTCCGAAGCCGTGGTCGCGATGATCTCCCCCTCAGCGCGCATCTCGATGATTCCGTGCTCCGCCAGGATGCCCTCACTGGTCAGGTTCGGGTCATCCAGCGGCACGTCAGCGAGGAATCCACACAGCTCGTACGGGTAATACTGGTCCAGCAGGACGATCGGGATGTCATCCGCGTAGCGGATCGACTGAATGTGAAGCATCTCGCCCTCGACGAGCTCCTTCGCCCGGTCGGCGATCTCAGCACCGGCCGTTCTTCGCTCCACGCACAGGATCTTCTTGGACGGCGACAATCCGCGCTGCGCGATGTCCTTGGTGAGGCTGTGCCACTGCTGCATCCGCAGCACCATCAGTGGCTGACGAGCGAATGTGCCGCGCCCGGGCCGGCGCACAACGAGACCCTCGTTGGCGAGATCACTCATTGCCTGCCGGACGGTCGTCCGACTGACGCCGAAGTGCGCCACCAGATCCTCCTCCGTCGGCATCGGTTCCTCGGCGCTCCACTCGCCGAGCCGGATCCTCTCGCGAAGCAGATTCCGGATCTGAAGGTAGAGGGGAACCCCGGTTTCCTCACTGATGGTTGCGTCAGTCCAGCGTGTCTTCCGGGAGCTTGAGCTGCGCTGTGTCGGTTGACTGTGGCCTACAGGCACGTCAATTCCCTATCCCCCCGCTAACGCGCATCACGCGAGCGCGTACTTATAGAAGTTCCTCTCCTGGTCCTCACCGTAGCTCGCCGATGCCTGGAAGTCGCGCACCCGGGCGCTGACGAAGTCGAGCCGTTGCGGGTACACGAGCGGGATCCAGAGCACATCGTCGCGCACGACAATCCTGGCGATCTTTCGGTAGATCGACGCGATGTCCGAAGGATTGGTCGCGCGGTGCCCCTGCGTGGCCAGCTTGTCGAGTGTTGGCGACTTCACGTAGGAGTAGTTGGTGCCGCCCGAGATTCCAGCCGTGGTGAACGAAGTGTCGACGATGTAGGAGCCATGTGGATACAGCAGCTCGTACGCCCACAGCAGCATCCCGGCGGGAAGGCCGCCGGCGAGTGTCACGAATGCGTCATACTCCATCGGGATGTAGTTGACATTGAGCCCGATCGCCGATAGGTCCGCCTGGATAACCTGTGCGACGGCCTCAAAGGGGAAGCGGTTCGAGCTCCACATCTTGACGCTGGCGCCGCTCGGCAGGCCGGCGGTGGCCAGGAGGCTCTTGGCCGCGGCGGGATTGTAGGAGTAGGCGACGCCGTCATCGAAATAGGGGCTCAGGGGGGAGAAGAAGCTCCCGTTCGCGACCGTACCGAGTCCGTGCATCGCCTGGAGGATCCGTGGCTTGTTGACGGCCATGGCAATCGCCTGGCGCACCTTGAGGTTCTTGAGCACCGGGTCCTTCAGACTCAACGACAGCCAATAGCAATTGTTCTGGGTCGTCTTGACAGTTTGGTGGTCGCTCGTGTACCTGGGTGTGAGGACGCTGGCGACGGAACCTGCGGGGACAGGGTCGTACATCATGTCATCCTGGTTATCCTGAATCCGGATCATGCCAAGCGAACTCTGGATGCCCATCCGCCAGGCGACACCGGCGTATCGTGGTATCCCAGCTTGCCAATAGCTCTTGTTCCGGTTGAGCGTGATCGAGCTCTCTCGATTGGTCACGTGGGCAGTGAATGGTCCAGTGCCGACAGGAGCCCAGTTGAAGCGGTTGAACCCCATCTGCTCAACCAGCGCCTGCGGGACGGCACCCGCCATGTAGTGTGAGTTGACATAGATAAAAGCGCTGTCGGGAACGTCGAAATCGAACACGATGTGGTGAGGATCGGGGGTGGTGACCCCGCTCAGCGTCTTCGCCTTCTCGTTCAGGACGGCCGACATGCCGACAATCGGCAATGACGTGAACAGTGGGCCGATCTCCGAGGCAAAGGACGGGGTGACGAGGCGCTCGAAGGCATACTTGAAGTCGGCGCTGGTCAACGGCATGCCGTTGCTGAACTTGATCCCCGGACGCAGTGTGAACGTGTAGCGCAGATGGTTGTTCTCGATCTTCGGGAATCCCGTGGCAACAAGCGGCACGAGATGGCCGTTGCTGTAGGGATCGAGCGTGAGCAGCGACTCGTAAAGCGCGTGCTGACCGCAAGCCGCCGCCCCGTTCCACCACTTCTGGGCATCGAGTCCAGGAATCGTGGTGCTCATCGAGAACTTCAGGACAGCCTGCTTGTTGAGTTGTGCGCTGGTGGAACTGGCTGCGCTCGAACCGCACGCGCTCAACACAGCACCTAGTCCGGCCGCTCCAAGACCGAACACGGCTCCCTGGCCCAACAGCTGGCGCCGGGTCAGATGTCCAGAAATGGAATCGGCTGCCGTTCCCGGCTCGAATGCATCGGCCATACAGGCCTCCCTCTCCGGTGGAAGCCCACGCCGCCCACAGAATCGCGCGTGGACCCAGCAACGACCACTTCGGCGCTGCCTCCCGAGTCAGCAGCGCGATGTGGCGCCGCCCAGTAATGTCGCAACAATACTATCTTTGCGCCGGCAGTGCAAGGAGTGTTCGCAACCGCTCCAAGGGGTCTCTCAGGCATACCGGATCCGCGGATCGAGCAGTGCGTTCGCGATATCCGCCATCAGGTTGAAGATGACGACCGCGGTCGTCGCGACGAGGACGGTGCCGAGAACGACCGGGATGTCATTGGCGCTGATCGCGTTCCAGGCCTGCTGTCCGATCCCCGGCCAGCCGAACACCTGCTCGACCACCAAGACGCCCCCGAGGAAGATCCCGAAATCGAGTCCGATCATCGTGATCGCCGGACCGACGGAGTTGCGGAGGACGTGACGCCCCATCACCCTCCACTCGGACAGTCCCTTCGCTCGGGTGTTGCGCACGAAATCCTCGCCGAGCACGTTGAGCACCGACGAGCGAACCATCCGCGCGTACCAGGCAGCACCTGGCAGGCCGAGCGCGAGAGCCGGGAGCACAAGCGCGGACAGCGACGCTGACGCCCCGAGCGGAAACAGCGGGATCTTGTAGGCAAACAGGTACAAAAGGACGAAGCCCAGGACGAATTGCGGCACCACGACGCCGAACAATGAGCCCGTCAGCACGGCGCGATCCGCCGGCCCGTGCCACCTTGTCGCGGCCAAGAACCCCAGCGGAAGGCCGATGGCCACCTCGATCAGCAGTCCCGCCGCGGCGAGCTCGAGTGTCGCAGGGAGGCGCCCGAGGACGAGCGAGCGGACAGATTCGCCGGTTGAGAAGGAGTTCCCGAGATTGCCGTGCAGTAGGCGGCCGAGGTACCGGACGTATTGCACGATCACCGACTGATCGAGTCCAAGCGTGTGCCGGGCAAGCTCGTACTCCTGGTGTGACGCGCGCACGCCCGCGTACAGGCGCGCCGGGTCGACCGGAGACAGAAACGTCACGCCGAACGTGATCACAGTCATCGCAAACACGACAACGAGAGCCCAGCCGAGCCTGCCAGCGACGTAACGGGTCATCGAAGACCTCGAGGCCACACCCGGACGGCGCCCCTCGGCGGTGACGGGCGCGCGTACGTCATAGCCTCAGGCGCGGCGACGAGCACAAGTGACACACCGTCCGCACTGGTTACAAATATCATAATGTCGCTACATTGGCAAGATGAACTGCCGTTGCCAAAGGCGACGGCTAGGTCCGCTCCTCGTTGTCAATGTAGTTACATTACGATAAAGTAGATTTGTGGAGGACCGTCTCGCAGAACCAGAGCCTCCAGGCGAGGGTCCGACAGTCGCCGACGCTCGCACCCCACCCGGCCGCGGCGTGGGCAGGGGCCTGAAGGCGTTCCTCTCACCGTTCAACGCGGGGGCCAGGGCAGCTAGCGTCGGCGCCGCGGTTGCCGACGAGACAGCACCCGGCCAACAGGACATCGGGGAGTCCGACCCGCTCGGCGCCGAGCGCGGCTACTGGAGCACCGCCTGGTATGAGTTTCGGCATGACCGGCTGGCGATGATCGGTCTCTTGTTCGTGATCCTGCTGATCCTGGGCGCGATCTTCGCGCCGGTGATCGCGCTCTATGGCCCCAATACACAACTTCCGACCGGCCTGACACTGGCCGGGAACCCGCGCCCGCCGGGCGGCCTGTTTCTGCTCGGGACCGACCCGCTCGGGCGTGACGAACTGTCGCGGCTTCTGTTCGGTGCGCGGATCTCGCTCGTCGTCGGCCTTGGCTCGGCCGCCATCGGTGCTGCGCTCGGTCTCCTGATCGGCGGCGTTGCCGGTCTGTTCGGGGGGTTCACAGACAAGCTGCTGATGCGCTCGGCAGACGTTCTCCTCAGCTTTCCGATACTGCTGCTCGCGACCGCGATTCTGGCGGTGACGCAGCCGGGAGTAGCGTCGATCAGCATCATCGTCGGGATCGGCTTCGGCGCCTATCTGGCCCGCGTGGTCTACACGCAGGTGGTGACTTTGCGCGAACGCGACTTCGTTCTCGCCGCGCGCACGGCCGGGGTGAGCCGCAGTCGGATCCTCGTGCGCCACGTCCTGCCGCATGTGATGCCGAGCGTGATCGTGTTCAGCACCCTGGGGGTGGCAACCGCGATCCAGCTCGAGGCAGCGCTCAGCTACGTCGGCCTCGGGATCCATCCACCGACGGCCTCGTGGGGGAACATGATCGCTGACGGGCAGAATTACATGACCAACGACGTCTGGCTCGTTCTGCTCCCCGGGATCGCGATCATGTTCGCGATGCTCGGCTTCTCACTCGTCGGGGACGGTCTCCGCGACGCCCTGGATCCCACTCTCGAGCGCACCGTCCAGGTCAAACTCGGAGGTCTCGGATGACCGTCACCGAGTTGACCGAATACGGGAGGGCGTGAGCGGAACATGACTGAGACGGTGTCGGCAACGCTGCCCGACGGCCGCGACTCGGCTGCGCTTATCGTGCGGCGCCTTTCGACCGTGTACGGAACGTCGTATGGCCGGATCGTCGCGGTCCGCGATGTCTCGTTCCGGATCGAGGCGGGCGAAGCCGTAGGGATCGTAGGGGAGTCCGGGTCGGGGAAGACCGCAATTGCCCTGGCGCTCCTCGGTCTCTTGCCCCGCAACGGACGGATCGTCGACGGCGAGATATCACTCGGAGGCGTCTCGCTCGTGAACGCCAACAAGAAGCTCCTGCGCAACGTCCGCGGGCGGAGGATCGCGATGGTCTTCCAGGATTCGATGACGTCGCTTGACCCTCTGATGCCGATCGGAAAGCAAATCGCCGAGAGCATGGTGGCTCACCTCGGGATGAGCGGCGACGAGGCGCGCCGGCGGGCGGTTGAGCTACTAGAGGAGGTCGGCGTGCCGGACCCCGTCACCCGGCTGGGCCAGTATCCGCACCAGCTGAGCGGCGGGCTTCGCCAGCGCGTTGCGATTGCAGTCGCGATCGCCGCGAACCCCGACGTGCTCGTCGCCGACGAGCCGACCACGGCGCTCGACGTGACTATCCAGGCGCAGATCCTCGACCTGCTGGAGCGCGAGCGCAAACGGCGCGGCATGGCATTGATTCTGATCACCCACGATCTTGGTGTCGTCGCCAGCGTGACCGACCGCGTGATCGTCATGTACGCCGGCCGCGTGGTCGAATCTGGCAGCACCGAAGACATCTTCTCCGATCCTCGGCACCCCTACACGCTCGGACTGATGAACTCGATGCCGCGGATCGATTCATCGCTCGACGAGCGTCCGGCGACGATCCCCGGGTCACCGCCGACCGGTTATCGAGAGGTGGCCGGGTGTCCGTTCTCGCCTCGGTGCACGTGGGTACGGGCTGCCTGTCGCACCGAATACCCGCCCCTGGAGCGGGTCCCGGAAGCTCCACCCACCCACGAGGCGGCCTGCCTGATCGACGTGAGAAAGGAGGACCAGGGCGGATGAGCGAGGAGAACGGCGCGGTGCCACTCGTCCAGGCAGACGATCTGGCCGTCACGTTCGAGCTCGCGGCACGCAGCTGGAAATGGAAGCCACAGGTACTGCGTGCCGTCGACGGTGTCAGTTTCGAGCTTCAGCGGGGAGAATCACTCGCCCTCGTTGGCGAGTCGGGCTCCGGAAAGACGACGACGGGTCGGGCTCTGCTCGGGCTGTGTCGCCCGGCCCGCGGCTCGGTCCGGTTCGATGGCGCCGAGGTGACCAAACTCAAGGGCGCCGAGCTGAAGCGGTTCCGCGGCCGGACGCAGATGATCTTTCAGGACCCCTACGCCTCGCTGAACCCGCGCATGAAGGTTGGGGCAATCATCGCCGAGCCGTTGCAGACGCACGGTTACGGCTCGGCCAGGAAGCGCCGCGATCGCGTTGCCGAGATGCTCCAGCTCGTCGGCCTGCCGCCCGATGCAGCAAATCGGTTTCCATACGCGTTCTCAGGCGGACAGCGCCAGCGCGTCGGCATCGCGCGAGCGCTTGCGCTCCGGCCCGAGTTCGTTGTCGCCGACGAGCCCGTCAGCGCCCTCGACGTGTCCGTGCAGGCGCAGGTCCTCAACCTGCTCGCCGACCTGCGGGATGAACTTTCGCTCACAATGCTGTTCATCGCGCACAACCTCGCCGTGGTTCGTCACATCGCCACGCGTGTGGCCGTCATGTACCTGGGCCAGCTGGTCGAACTCGGCGGGCGTGATGAGGTCTTCTCGCGTCCCGCTCATCCGTACACCCGGGCGCTCCTGCGCGCGGTGCCACCACCCGACCCGGCGGCGGGCTGGAGCGGAGCGAGGGTGTCGCTGCGCGGCGACATTCCAAGTCCGATCAATCCGCCTGCGGGCTGTCGTTTCCACACCCGCTGCCCGGAGGCGATCGACGTCTGCAGGCGCGTTGTGCCGGCCGTGCAGACCTTTCCCTCCGGTCGGCAGGTGGCGTGCCATCTCGCGTCCCCCGCCACGGTCGAGGCGAAACCGCCGCCTCCAGCACACGACGCGAACGAGAGCGCTGACTCCGCGGCACCGTAGTTGCAGCGGACGCGCGTTAGTAGTAATGTACCAACAATACACCGCTCAGGCGGCACCCGCCCGCGGTTCAGTGGCCTTCGGAGGCGCTCGAAACGCTCTGACAGGGCGGGTGGAACAGGTACCCGAGCCCCGATGATGGAGGAGGGGGTGAAGCGCAGCTGTGACGGCCCCCGGCAAGGCGAGACGGATGCAGCGCGTGGTCGATCCATCCGGGCACGCCGTGATCCTGCCATTGGACATCGTCATGCCCGTGGGTCCGTTCGCCGGAGCGCAGGACACGGGCGCGCTCGTCGACATGGCCGGCGCAGCCGGGGTCGATGCCGTCATTCTCAGGTGGGGAGAGGCGAAGCGGTTCGCGGATCGTCTGTCCGGCTCCGTCGGGCTGATCGTCCGAGTGAGTGGCGCCACGGGTCTGCACGACATCGATCGGCCGCCGGTCGTCCTCAACACGGTGCTGGCCAGCGTGTCGATCGGCGCGGATGCGGTCTGCGTCGATGTCGAGCTGGGAGGAGACCGGGAGAACGAGTCGCTGGCCGCGCTCGCGCGACTGTGCGAGGACGCCGAGGCGCTCGGCATCGTCGTGCTGGCGGAGGTTCACGTACCGCCAGCGCCTTCCTCTGGCGGAACCACTGAGGTGGAGGCTCTCGCGTGGGCGACCCGCGCCGCCCGGGAGGCTGGCGCCGACCTCGCGAAGGTGTCCTACCGCGGCTCGGCGGAGGCGATGGCGAGGATCTGCGAGTTGGCCGGGATCCCGATCGTGATCGCCGGCGGTGCTCCCGGCGATCCGCGTGAGGTGCTGAAGGCGGTCGACGACGCGCTCCGCGGTGGGGTGGCCGGCACTGCGTTCGGTCGCAACGTGATCGGGCATCCCTCGCCCCTCGAGATGCAACGCGCGGTCATCGACCTCGTCCGTGGCCACGACACACTCGGCGACATTCTGACCAGGCTCGGTGCGGCGACGCCCGCGATGCAAGCCGACGAGGCGCTGCGATGACGTGCCCGCTGCAGACCTGATGCACGAGACACCGAGACGCGCGCTGGTCACAGGTGCCGCGGCGGGCATAGGCAAGGCGGCCGCGCTCCGCCTCGCGACCGAACGCACCTCGGTCGCGCTGGTGGACATTCGAGAACGCGAGCTCGCCGCCGTGGCGCAGGAGGCACGCGGACACGGAGTTGACGTTCTCGAACTCGTCGCTGACGTTGCCGACGAGGCGGCGGTCGTGAGCGCGTTCGACCAGGTTGCAGACGTCTGGGGCGGTCTCGATGCTGCCGTCGCCGCGGCGGGCATCTCCATGAGCACCACCGGCGACGCTCGCGTCGATCAGCTGGAGCTGGTGGTCTGGGAGCGAATCATCCGCACGAACCTGACCGGGATGTTCCTCACGTGCAAGCACGCAGTCCGACTGATCGCGGCGTCCGGAGGGGGATCGATCGTGATGATCGGATCGCCGACAGGGATGTATGGGTTCGCCTACGGTGAGCATGCCTACAGCGCCTCGAAGGGAGGCTGTCATGCACTCGCGCGCAATATGGCGGGCGAGCTGGCCCCCCTCGGGATCCGCGTCAACGTTGTCGTGCCGGGCTTCATCGACACCGCGATGAATGCCCACGTCGTCGCCGACGCCAAGTTGCTCGCCGAGGCAGAACGGCTGATTCCGCTTGGCCGCATCGGCCAGCCGGCTGAGATCGCCGGTATGGTCGCGTGGCTCACCTCACCCGACGCGAGCTACGCCACCGGCGGCTATTTCATGGTCGACGGAGGGCAGACATGTCTGTAGGTCCGGATCCAACAGGCACTCGACGCGGCAAGTTGCTATCGGACGCTCAGCTAACGCCGCGCCGGATGATCGGACGTGTCCGAACCGAACTGCCTACGCCGGCGCTTGTGCTCGACCTCGACCGAATGCGCGAGAACATCGCCACCATGGCCTCATGGACGGCTGGGCGAATCGCCGTCCGGCCTCACTTCAAGGTGCACAAGTGCCTCGAGATCGCGCACGAACAGGTGGCGGCTGGCGCAATCGGTATGACCGCGGCGACGGTGTGGGAGGCGTTGACGCTCGTTCGCGACGGCTTTGACGAGATCCTGATCGCCAACGAGGTCGTTTCCCCCGACAAGGCGGCACTCGTCGCGCAGCTCGCCGGTGAGGCCCGGGTCACCGTCGCTGTCGACGACCCAGACGTCGGAGCCATGCTCTCGGCCGCGGCCTCTGGCGAGGGAACCGAGGTAGGGGTGATCGAGGAAGTCGATGTCGGCATGCACCGAGGTGGGGTGCGGTCGATCGAGGAGGGGCGGGCGCTTGCCCAGCGGCTGACCGAGCTGCCGGGCATCAGGCTCCGCGGCGTGATGGGCTACGAGGGACATGTGGTGACCGAACCCGATCGCCAGCGGCGCGGCGACGGCGCCCGCGAGGCGATGGATCTGCTCGCGCGACACGTCGACGCGCTGCGCGCCGACGGGCGTGAGATCGAGATCGTGTCCGCGGGGGGCACGAACACGTACGACATGACTGGCGGAGATCCCCGCGTGACCGAGCTGCAGGCTGGGACCTACGCCGTGATGGACGCGGGCTATGCGCGCCTCGTTCCGGCATTCCAGCCCGCGCTGACTGTGCTCGCCGCCATCGTGAGCCGGAAGGGGACGACCGCGGTCCTCGACTGTGGGAGCAAGGCCATTGCCGGAGACGTGTCGGGTCCCGTACCGCCGGTCGGAAAGCTGCGGGAGCTGCATGAGGAGCACATGCTGCTCGATCTCGAGGCAGACGACGCGAGCGCCGCCGTTGGTGATGTGCTCGAGGTCACTGTTGGCTATAGCGGCGGCACGATCAACCTCCACGACGTGTACTTCGTTGCCTCGGGCGGCGAGATCGTCGACGTGTGGCAGATCACCGCTCGAGGCCCTGGCTGGACCGGTGGCCCCGAGCGCCCAGGGGGAGAACCACGATGACCCGGCTATTGGCGCTCGATCTCGGGACCACCTCGTTCAAGGCCGTGGTCTACGACGAGCATGGTCGCAACATCCACGAACAACGGGCCGACCCGCCAGACCGTCGCGTCCAGGTCGCGGGCGTGGCCGTTGACATCTGGGAGACGGAGGAGCTGTGGTCGACGGTCGCCGATCTCTGTCGGCGCGCGGTCGAGCCGTTCGCCGGCGCTGTGAATGCGCTCGCGATCGCGCAGGTTGGACTGATCGGCGTACCGCTGAACGACGGCGGTGCGCCCACCTTCCCATTTGTCACCTGGCTGGATCCATCGGCCGGAACGGCGAAGATCCTGACCCGCAGCGGGCTGACCGACACGGAACTGTTCGCAGTCGCGGGCAACCGCCTCAACTCGATTTACCCTCCCGCTTGGATCGGCTGGCTGTCGGAGCACGAGCCACGCTTCGCCGACGGCATGGTTCGCTGGGTGTTCGTCGGTGATTGGCTGGCCCACCGACTATCGGGCGTGCTCGCCACCGACTACTCGATTACCTCCCAGACGCTGACGCTCGATCAGCGCGAGCTACGCCTGCGCGAAGGATTGCTCGATGCGTTCAGCCTCCCCCCGGGTCTCTTCGTCGAGCCCAGACAGGCGGGGGTGACGATCGGCGAGGTCACATCACCGGCGGCACGTGCCACCGGTATCAACGCCGGGGTACCGGTCGTACTCGGTGGCGCCGACTGGATGGCCGGCGTGTTCGGCGCCGGCCTCACCGAGCCTGGCGATGTCGGCATCCTCACCGGCACATGGGAGCTCACCACGGCATGCCTTCGTGAGCCGTGCCTGACAGCGGTGGCGTGCGAGAGCGGGGCCATCTGCGATCCGCACGTGGCGCCGCGCCGCTGGGCGATCCGGATCGAGGCGCTCTCCGGCGGCGTGACCGAATGGTGCCGGCGCGAACTTCAGCGCAACGGTGACGCTCCGGGCGAGTGGGACGAGATCATCGCCGGGTGCGCGGCGGTTGCCGCCGGATCTGGAGGAGTCGTGTTCCTGCCGCACCTGTTCGGTTCCTACGGCCCGCGACACGATGAGCTGGCACGCGGCGCATTCGTTGGCCTGACCGGCTCGACAACCCGGACGACGATGACACGGGCCGTGTTGGAGGGGCTCAGCTACCAGACCCGCGCCTCGGTGGACGCGCTGACGGAGGCGGCGGACGTGCAGGCGGGACGCTTGGTCGTCATGGGTGGCGGCGTGAAGAACAGGCTCTGGCTGCAGACCCGCGCCGACGCGCTCGGGCGGGAACTCGAGGTCGTCGACGACCCGGACGTAACCCCCCGTGGAGCGGCAATGCTCGCCGGGGTGGGGATTGGGCTGTTCCGAGACTATGAGGATGCCGTCGCGAGGTTCGCGCCGAAGACCGTGCCGATCGAGCCCGATCCTCGACGGGCGGCACTCTACGAGCAGCTGTACGAATCCGTGTACGTACCAGCGCAAACGTCACTTGAGGGAGTCAACCACCGGCTTGCCGGTATGACGGAAACGGAAGGCATGTTGTGAGCGAACCGAAGTTGCGCGCTGGTCCCGTGTCGGCGAACGGCGAGCCGGAACGTCCTGGGATCAGCCAGATCGCCTCGATTGTCGCCGACCTCGACAGCAGCGTCCGACATTTGCGCGAGACGATGGGATGGGGACCGTGGGATGTCTACGAATACGTTCCGGGTCGGGTGCGCGAGCTGACGGTACGCGGTTCGCCGGCAGAGTTCACCTGGCTCGGCGCCGAGACGGAGATATCGCCAGGACTGTATGTCGAGCTGCTCGAGCCGACCTCGCCGAATGGCCTCCTGCACGACTGGCTCACCACGCACGGCGAGGGCGTACATCACGTCGGCTATTGGGCGCCCAGCATTGACGTGGCTGAATCGCTCCTACAGCAGCTGACCCAGGACGGGACGGAAATCCTGCTCAGCGCGTGGATCGATGAGATGTACTTCTATTACCTGGACACCCGCCCCATGATCTATGAGGTGTTCGCCGGGGACCTGGACTCGCTGCAGCCCGCGCGGCGGCTATGACGGTGGACCGGTGAGCCGGTTTGGCCGGCTACAGGCGCTGAACCACTTCGTCGAAAGGCTTGCGATCGGCGCGGGCGATCCACTCGGCGGGAGTACCGTTCGGGCTCGCGGCCATGCGCGGGGTAGCCGAACGTGATCAGGATCACGGCACGCTCCTCGTCGTTTAGCCCCAGCACCTGAGCTGCCTGATCGGGTTTGGCGATCCCGTTCGGGCATGAGCCGACGCCGTCCTCCCAGGCGACCAGCATCATGTTCTGAGCAGCACGGCCGACATCGAAGGCGGTAGGCCCTCGCCCCCAGGCCACGATTGCGACTACGAGCGCGGCGCCGCGCACGTTGCTCGATGCGTACACGGCATCCGCCAGCTGCTCGCGCGTAGGAGGGTCGGTGACGACAATGAAGCGGCGGGCCTGATTGTTGCGCGAACTGCCGGCGACGCTGCCCGCCTCGAGAATCCGTCGCTGGACATCGTCGGGCACCGGTCGGCTGTCGTAATCGCGCACCTCGCGCTTGCTCGCAACGGCCAGGAAGACATCCATCCGGACAGCCTAGACCGATGCCTGTGGCAACGGCTCGGGATCGACGAAACGACGGAGCACGTTCCCGGTGATCGTCGAGACGTTGTTCTCGTAACCGTTGTGCGACAGGCTTCCGGTCCACGCGATCGATCCGGTCGAGAACACGCCACCTCCGGCCGGGTAGCTGATGTACACCAGGTCGGAGCGCAATGCCGGGTCGCGCGAGCCGCCGGTCGTGGGCGGTGTCTCGAGCAACTCCTCCGACGCACGCTGATAGTCGTCGGAGTGATCGATCGAGGACGCGAGCACGAGCGCGCCCGGCGGGGACCCGAGCAGTTGGTCGTAGCGATCGATCTCAGCGCCGGCTGCGCCGCCGCCGACGATGCCGAAGTCGCCGATTCGCTCATCTGCGCCGATTCCGTCGAAGATGAACTCGGCGCGCGCGTCGAAGCTGTCGGGAAGCCGCTCGTAATACGTCGAGCGATCGAACCCCTCTCCGGAGAAGCCGACACCCGTGAGGCGCTGCGGCGCGCGTCCCTTGTTGCGCCAGAGCCCGCAGCGCTCGCCGCTCGTGGCGTGAATCTGCTCGCCGGGCGGGGCCGAGTGCGGCCTGGATCCATTCTCCGACCGGCGGACCTCCATCACGTAGGGCCGCTCCGGGTGGTAGGAGACCAGCCAATAGAACCCGTTGCCGCCGAGGTACATGAGCCTGCCGCCGCCCGAGACATAGTCCTCGAGGGCGTCGAGTTCCTGACGCGACACATACTCGGGGTGGCTGCCGGTCAGCACGACCTGGTAGGGCTCGAGCAGGCTGACGCCGTCGCGGTGAAGATCCTCATCGGTGAGTGCATCCCACTCGTACCCTTGAGCATCGAGCCAGTCGACGATCATCAGATCGGCGGGGAACTGCCACGGGGCGTCAGCCATGAACCAACCGCGGTAGCGGGGGCGCAGGTTCACGATCGGGCGGCGCCGCGAGCTGAACACCACCCCCGACCCGTCGGCGTGCAGCTCATAGCACGAGTGCCCGAAGTCGTAATGTCGCTGGAGGTCAAGATCATCCGAGTGCAGCACCGGGACATGGCCGATCAACAGCTCGGCCCCAGGCACGTCGAGCGGCAGACGGTCGTTTGCGTAGGCAAGGTAGGAACCGGTAGGAAACAGGACGGCGACGCGCTGCCGGGGCCCGTCCGGCGCCGGGCGGACGAAGAACGGAATGTGCTCCTCGCAGCCGTCACCCCGGAGGCGGACGGCGTAGACGCCGCTGCGCAGTGTTTCGGGAATGGTCAGCTCAAACGCGGCGGGCCACTCGAGGTCCGCCAGGTCGTCCTCGTGGAAGTGAATCGCCCCGTACTCGTCGGGCGACAGGAGGTAGCTGTCCGTCGTGGCTGACCAGTTGTGACCGCCGACGCCTCGCGTCGGCTGGTTCACGGTCACCCCATGCATCCTGTGCTCCGAGGCGTCCACCACGTCATCGAGCAGCAGCCCGTCGGGGCGCGAGGACAACTCAAATCGCCACGAAGCGCGAGTGGTCTCGCCATCCCGAGTGCTGGCGACCCACGGCGCCTCGAGCTTGCCGTTGAAATAACAGCAGCCCGTCCACTCGCCACCGGCGCGCTGCGAGAGCGCCGCGAGCCGGAAGGGTGCCGTCGAGCTGGGAGCGATAGCGACCGAGTCTTCGCGCCGGGTCCTCAGCTCATCGAGCCGACGTGCCCTGGCCAAGCGATCGCAGCAAGCCTGCTGTACCCAAGCCGTCGCTTCGACGCCACTCCATCCGGCCGTGATCGCGTACCACGTACGGGGCCGCACCGGCGTCTCGATCCGCAGCGCCGAACTGTCGCGGCCGTCGCCGACGACGAACACGATGTGTCCCTGTTCGAGGTAGATCGCGTAGCCGGCGCGATCATCATCAGACCAGGCGCCGACGATCCCCTGCCGTCCCGTCCGCTGAGGCGTGGTAGCCCACAGGATCACGCCGAGCTCGAGTTCGACTTCGGCCATCAGCGCGCCGCCGGGATCGGCGACCACGACCGACGAGCCGGGGCGAGCCTCATGAAACGTGGCGGGATGTGGTCCGTCGATCGCCGACTCGATCTCGGTCTCCTGCAAGCCCAGGCTTCCTGGCCCGTCGTGACCGTGCCGGAGCCTCACCAGCTGCGCGACGTACCCGTCGACCTTCTCGCCGCTGACGTGAAACGAGAGTGTCTGGTCTGCGCATGCGCTGAAGGTCGACGCGTAGCCAAAGAGCCTCGGAGGCGGATCGGGGATGCTCACCTGGGTCCGCTCTCCTCGCGCAGCGCCTGCACCCGCGCGAGGAGCACGGCATGCTCGGCCTCCTCGCACGACGTATAGACGGTTGACATGTCCAACTCGACCGACCCCTCCGCTCGGGGTCGACCAATCCGCCCGAGCACCCAGCCCGCGTTGCCATCCAGGCCGAAGATCACGTATTTCCCGGCTATCTCGGCGCCGCGGAAGTAGGACAGCAGGCGAGCGAGCTCATCGCCGTGCGGGCCAAAGGGGCGCCGGCGATGCTCGGCGAGTAGAGACTCGAGTGGGAGTGCAAGCAGTCGCTCCCGCATGCGTGCGTCGAAGCGCTCGTAGGCCGGATCGTCACCCCCCAGACTGGCCTGCCTCGTCTCCTCGCCTCCACTCACAACTCACCAGCAGCGCTTCGTGCTCGCATCATGATTCGCTCAGCCGTGGGCCAGTGCGATGATCTCGCGCCGGAACGGAGCGCGGTCGCGGTCGCGCGCCGCGGGGTCGTCGAGGTCCTCTGCATAACGATGACCGTCCCAGACGGCCTGGGCGATGGTGCCCGGGGCGAGTGCGTCTCCGATCGTTTCGACGACCGGTCCGTCGTCGCCTGCGCCGAGATCGATGGCCAGCTGGTCGTTGGGCAGCCGCGCCGTCACCAGCACGATCGCGTCCGCGTCCAGCGTCGTGCCCTGGTCGGTGTGCACGCAGCCGAAGTGGACGGCGTCTGGACCGGCCGTCCTGAGCGAGTGGGAGAGGATGATCCTGATGCCGGCGGACACGAGCTGGGCGTGTATGCGGGACTGCTCCATCGTGTGCTGGGTCCAGGCGGAGACCAGCGACTCGGGTGTGACCAGCGTGACCTGCTTTCCGGCGCCCGCGAGCAGCTGCGCCAGCACCCCGCCCATGTAGTAGTGGTCGTCGTCGTAGAGCACGATGCGCTCGCCCGCCGGAAGGCGGCTCCGTAGGAGGTCGTCTGGAGTGAGGACCTCGAGGCGGTCGTCGATCTGGAGGGGGTGCATCGAGGCGCGGCCAACCCCGTCCGCCCTCCAGCGCGACCCTGTCGCGACTGCGACGTGGTCGAAGTCATAGGTGCGCACCTCCGCGGCGGTCACCGTGCTTCCCCGCGCGATCTCAATGTTGCGGAGCTTGCGCAGCTGCGCGAGCCGATAGTCCATCACCCGGATCCATGCCGCGAGCCCCGGAAGTCGAGCCTCGAGCGCCACGCGGCCGCCGAGCTCGCGGGCCGCCGCCTCGGCGAGGATGACGTCATAGCCGCGCTGGCCAAGGGAGACCGCGGCCTCGAGTCCTGCCGGGCCGGCACCGACGACGAGTACCTTCGCGTCGCTCGTCTTGCCACGGATCCGCTCTGGATGCCATCCGCGGCGCCACTCCTCGCCAACGGTGGGGTTCTGTGTACAACGCATCGAGGTGATCGTCCAGTCGCTGGCCACGCAGATGTTGCACCCGATGCACTCGCGGATGTCGTCCCAACGCCCCTCCTGGATCTTTCTGGGCAGGAACGGGTCGGCGATCGACGGGCGAGCCGAGCCGATCATGTCCAGCACCCCGTCGCGAATCATCCGGACCATCGTGTCGGCCGAGGTGAAGCGGCCGACGCCGACCACCGGCTTGGACGTCAGGGCCTTCAGGCCGCGCACGTACGGCTCCTGCCAGCCCTCGTCCGCGAAGCGAGAAGTGATCGAGTCGAAGTCCCAGTCGCCGACCATGAAGTCCCAGAGGTCGGGCAATTCGCCGATCAGGCCAAGCAGCTCCTCGGTCTCCGACCGTTCGAGACCGGCCGCGCCAACGAGTTCGTCGACACAGATGCGGCAGGCCACGGCCACGCGCCCCGCCGCCAGCTCGAGCGTTTCCTCGAGCACCTCCCGGAGCAGTCGCGCGCGGTTCTCCAGCGAGCCTCCGTAGGCGTCCGTCCGCGTGTTGAAGCGGCGCGAGAGGAACGTCTGCAGCGTCGCCAGCCCGTGCCCGGCGTACACGTAGACCAGGTCATACCCCGCTCGCATCGCGCGCTCCACACCTTGACGGTGCCAACGGCGCAGGTCGGCTATGTCTCGAGCGGTCATCCCGCGGGCTTGAACCGGGTGCGTTCCGGCGACCGGTAGTGGGGCGACCCCCATCGGTGCTTGGCGGATTTCGAGGTTGGTGGCCGTCGGCCCCGAATGCACCAGCTCGCACCCAGCCAGCGCGCCGTGGGCATGCACGCGCTTCACCATCAGCTCGTGCATCGGCAGGTCGTCGTCGTCGATCAGGCTCCCCTCGGCGTACGGCGCCAGGTCGGAGGCCCAATGGAACTCGACCTCCTCGGTACACACGACCGCCCAGCCACCCTCCGCCTTCACGCCGCGCATCTCCGCCAGCGCGGACGGTCGCAGGTGTCCCATCCCATTGCAGTGAGGCACCTGGAAGAATCGGTTACGCGCCGTCACCGGCCCCAGCTGCACGGGCTCGAACAGCACGCCGTAGCGCGAGGCTCCTGAGTTACTCACCGGCTGTCGCCCGCGCCCGCCAGTCGGTTGTGCCGGTCGTCGTCCATGTCACGCCCTCAAGCATTCTGACCGAACACGGTCGCGAAGGTCCGGTGGCCTTCCGGCGCGCCGGTCACGCCTGGTCGGTCGAGGGAGTGCGGCGGGGCTGGGCCATGGTGGCGGCCCAGCTTCCGAGGAGGCTGAGCGCCTGTTCGGAGTTGGAGCCGGGTCGCTCTGGGTGGAGAGCTCGCCAATGAGGGTCGTGAGGTCGCGGTCGTATGGGTTGCGGCCGGCTTCGGAGCGGAGGATCGCGACGACCTCGTTGGCGACGTGGTCCCGGTCTTCGTAGAAGTCTTCTGAGCGAGGGTCGAGGAACACGAACCGGGCTGTGTTCGCCGGGCGGCCGGGGGTGAGGTAGGTGGAGTAGAGGACGTAGCCGAGCTGGTTGGCGGTGAGCGTTCGGCTTCGTCGAGCTGCAGCGCTCCCGAGCAAGGGCGCCAGTCCGACCCATCTTCAGCAGCAACGACAGAATCAGGTCCAGGTTCGGTCGGCGACCGAGGCGGCCTACCGGCTGGCATTCGGCGTTGCGGCGGCGGCGTACCGGGCGTACGCGGACAGCGGGCTGACGAAGCTTCCCCACGTGATCGCTGTCCGTGCGAATGCACCGGGACTGACGGTCGGGCCTGTGCTCGACCCCTCCCATCTCGGACTGGCCACACCGCCGCGGCAGGTGAAGACCGTTGGCCCGGTGCCCTGCCAGATTGATTGGAGCCCTCCGAGGGGCTGAACAAAACTCTTCGCTGCGTTCCGGGGACGCGCCGCCATCAATGACGGCGAGTCGCGTACGCTGCCTTCGTTGTGGCGGATCGCAACGACCTCGAGTTCACGTACTCGCTGATCGATCGCATCTTTCGTCTCAGCCTCGGGGAGCTGGCGGATTTCAGCGGCGCCAAGTACGACGGCGACTTCTCGCTCTCGCTCGAGGACGCGCAACGGCGAAAGCACGAGTACGTTGC
This sequence comes from uncultured Solirubrobacterales bacterium, assembly GCA_963796885.1. Taxonomy (GTDB): domain Bacteria; phylum Actinomycetota; class Thermoleophilia; order Solirubrobacterales; family Solirubrobacteraceae; genus Palsa-465. The sequence goes on along the minus strand of CAWCNP010000001.1, from coordinate 650,809 downwards.
CGAGCGGATTGGGATCGGACCGGGCCGGCGGCTGCTCGATCTTGGCTGTGGCTGGGGCCCGCTGCTCAGCTTCGCCCGCGAGCGCGGTGGAGTGGGGGTGGGGGTGACGCTCTCGTCGGCGCAGGCGCAGTCCTGTCGTAGCCACGGGCTGGACGTCCATCTGATGGATGTCCGCGAGGTCAGCCGCGACACGTTCGGCGGCTTCGACGCCGTGGCCAGTCTCGGCGCCTTCGAACACTTCTGCTCGCCCGAGGACTACCGCGCCGGACGCCAGGACGAGATCTACCGCGACGTCTTCGCCCGGGCGGCGAGCGTCCTTCCGGATGGCGGCCGCATGTATCTGCAGACGATGGTCTTTGGGCGCAACATGATCCCGATCGACGCGGTCTCGATCCAAGCGCCCCCACAGTCCGATGCCTGGTATCTCGGGCTGATGCAGCACCAGTTCCCCGGCTCGTTTCTTCCCTTGGGCCCCGAGCAGGTGATCGGCTCCGCCGAGCCTTACTTCGGCCTGGTGGAGAGGGTGAGCGGTCGCCTGGACTACATCGAGACGATCAAGCAGTGGCGCGCCCGCTTCGCGAATCGCAGCCTGCGCAAGGCCATGCTGAAGGCCCGGCTCGTGCCCCGCTACCTCGTCAGCCGCGAGTTCCGGCTGGCCTTCGCCTCGGGCGTGAGCGCCAACAGCATCTGCTTCGAGCGCGAGCTGCTCGACCACTTCCGGCTCGTCTTCGAGAAACGCTGAGCCGGTGCCGGCATCGGCTTGTTTTCCGCCCTGCGCCATCATGGTCGGCGAGGCTTTGAGATGACAGCGTCGGCAAAAGGCTGGGTGGATCGGGCCGGGAGACCGATGCGTATTGCGATCTGCGGTGGCGGGGTGGCCGCGATCGAGGCACTGCTGGGACTGCGGGCGCTGCTCGGGCCGGGTCCGCACGTGGATCTGATCGCGCCCAACCGGCGGTTCATCTACCAACCCCTCGCGGTGGCGGAGCCGTTCGGGCTCGCGCAAGCACGTCTGTTTGAGATGGTGACGGTCGCCGCGGAGCAGGGCGCGCAATTGCACGTGGCGCCCCTGGAAGCCGTAGAGCCGGATAGGCGACGAATTGCCCTCAGCGGTCGGACCAGCTTGTCCTACGACCGCCTGATCATCGCGATTGGAGCGCGGCGGTGCCCATGGCTGCCAGGTGCCCTGACGTTCACCGGCCCCGCGGATGCACCGTCGTTTCGCGAGCTGCTCGCCCGGCTCGAGCAGGGCCGTGTCTCACGGGTCGCGTTGGTGGTGCCGGCGGGGATCAGCTGGACCCTTCCGGTGTACGAGCTGGCGCTGCTGACCGCGTCGTGGATCGCGGAGCGGCATCTGACCGGCATCGAGCTGACGATCGTCACTGCCGAGGAGGAGCCGCTCGGCGTCTTCGGCCCCGCGGCGAGCCGTTCGCTGCGTGGCCTGCTCGCCGACCGAGGCATTCGTCTGCGTGGGCGAGCAACGGCGGAAAGCCTCGCCCGCGGTGCTCTGCGGCTCGCTTCGGGCGAGGTGGTGGGAGTGGACGAGGTCGTGTCCCTTCCCGAGCTTGAGGGGCCGCGTCTGCCAGGGCTGCCGGCCGATGACTCGGGATTCATCGAGATCGACGACTACGCGCAGGTTGTCGGACTTGACGATGTCTACGCTGCCGGAGACGGCACCGCGTTCCCGATCAAGCAGGGGGGCATAGCTACCCAGCAGGCCGACGTGGCGGTCGAGATGATCGCCGCGGGCCTCGGTGCCGGACCGAGGCCGGCGCCGCTTGCGCCGATGCTGAGGGGAATGCTGATGACCGGCATCACGTCGATCTACCTGCGCGCGAGCGTCAGCGGCACGTTCCCCCATCACGACGAGATCGCCGCCGACCCCCTGTGGTGGCCACCGACGAAGATCGCCGGGCGTCACCTGGGGCCCTATCTCAGCCGAGTGCTCCGCCAGCAATATGACGGCCCACTCGAGGACCCGCGCGTGTCCAGCGATGATCCGCGAGAGGTGCAGGCGGGCCACCGCGAAGCGCGCGAGCTCGCACTGACCTTCGCGCTCGCCGACGCGAACAACGAGGACTACCGCTCAGCGCTCCGCTGGCTCGAGGTCGTCGAGCAGCTCGACGGCACCCTTCCGCCCGGCTACAGCCAGAGACGCAACGAATGGCGCCAGCTCGCCGGAGGGTGAGTGCCGGCTCGCAGGGCACATCAGTCCGTGCCGGCCGCGGCGAGGGCAAGATGCACGCAAGCGTCGCGCACCTCTTCGGGGGTGATCGCGAAGGACTCTGCCAGGCCGGGCGGGACCTCGCGCATTCCGCCACCGGCGCGGGCAAGATGCAGGACCCCGATCGCCTGGAGGTAAAGCTGGTTGGCGCGCAGGTCGGGCTCGGCCACGTCGAGGTCACGCAGGACATCGGCGAGCCAACCAATCCACGCGCCCATCGCCCGGCCCAGGCGCAGCCACACGACCTCGGAGACCTCCGCCTGCAGGTCGGCGGCTGGCTGGCGGACGAGGGAGAGCGCGCAGTCGAGGAAGGCGGGATGCTCGATGGCGTAATCGGCAAACGCCTCGAAGCCGAGGCCGAGCCGCTCCCTGGCGCTGCTGGTCTGTTCGTCGACAGCGTCGAGCAGGGCGTTGATCTCGGCCAGGTAGCGCGTCGTCGTCAGCGCGAACAGTTCGTCCTTGGAGACGAAGTGCCGGTAAACGAGGGCCTTGTTGATGCCAACGCGTCGCGCGATGCGGTCGATGCGGGCATCCTGGCGCCCGCACTCGTCGAACAGGGCACGGGTCGCGTCGACAATCCGGTGCTCACGCGCGCGGCGGAGCGCCGCACGAGACTGCCGAGATGTTGGCACCCACACAGTGTAACCCCAGTGTAACCGATGGTGTAACCTTTGTTTACAGATGACGCTCGATCACCGTTCTGTTCGCCTGCACGGGCGCGACGTCGCGTGTGTCGTAGGCGGGGAGGGCCCTGCTCTGTTGCTCATTCACGGCATCGGCGGCGACTGGCGCACGTGGGAGCCGGTGCTCGACGGGCTCGCCCAGCGGCACCACGTCGTGGCCGTCGACCTGCCCGGCCACGGCCGCTCGGCCAAGGGGGCTGGCGATTACTCGCTCGGCGCGCTCGCCACCACGCTGCGCGACCTCGGCGGGGTGTTGGGCCTCGAGCGCGCGACGGTTATCGGCCACTCGCTGGGGGGCGGAATCGCGATGCAGTTCGCCTACCAGTTCCCCGAGCGCTGCGAGCGCCTGGTGCTGGTTTCAAGCGGCGGCCTTGGCCCGGATGTGGGACTCGTCCTTCGCCTCGCCACCCTTCCCGGTAGCGAGCTGTTCCTCTCGCTCACCGCCCCGGCAGGGCGCTGCCTGGTCAATTGGGCCGCGAGCGCCGGGCGCCGGCTGCGGATCCGCGCAGCCGCTGACGCCGAGCACTACGCGCGTGCGTTCGCTGCGCTCGCCGAGCCCGACACACGCGCGGCGTTTCTTGGCACCCTGCGCGGGGTGGTCGGAGCGCGCGGCCAGCTCGTCGACGCCCGCGACCGCCTGTATCTCGCTCAACACGTGCCGACGCTGATCGTTTGGGGCGAGCACGATGCCGTGCTGCCCGTCGACCACGCACACGGCGCGGTCCGGGCAATCCCCGGCAGCCGGCTGGAAATCTTCGAGGACGCGGGCCACCTTCCCCAGCTCGACGATCCCGGGCGCTTCATCGATGTCGTGAACGACTTCATGGCAACCACCGACGCTTCCACGTTCTCGATCGAGCGCTGGGCCGAGCTCCTGCGCTCCCAGGCAGAAGCCGTCGAAGCCTGATATCGCCGACACGGGCCACGGCCCGAAGCGCCAACCCTCAGGCGCGCCCCTCCAAGAGCGCTAGCCCGATCCTGGCTGCCCACCGGGATCGGCCTGACCGGACTGCGGATCCCCTCCGGCGGCGGGCTGTCCCGCGGGGAGCTCGGACGGCTTGGCGCCGGATCCGACCTCGGCCTTGAGCTTCGCGAACTCGTCATCGACGGCGGTCTTGGCGCCGAGCTGATCGAGCTGGCGGTCGACGTCGTCCTGGGGGGGACCCAGCGTCGTCAAGTCGTCGAAGGTGCCGGCGGCCTGGAGCTCTTCGACCGCCGATGCACGCGCCTGCATGTCGTCGGTCTTGTCGATCGCGCGCTGCATCGCTGCACCGACGTCGGCCATCTCGTCCCCCACGCCGGTGGCCGCCTCGGAGATGTGGACCTGCGCCTCGGCCGCCGAATACTGCGCCTTGATGACTTCCTTCTTCGAGCGGAACTGCTCGATCTTGGTCTGAAGCTGCTGCTCGGCCGCGGTCAGCTTATCCTGCTGTGACTCGAGCTCTGACACCTGCTGGTCGAGCGAGCTTGTCTCCTGAACGATCATCTGCTTGCGCTCGAGCGCCGTGCGGGCAAGATCCTCGCGGCCGGCGGTCATCGCCTCTCGCGCCTGAGTGTCGAGCTTGTCAGCCTGCTGATTCAGGTTCGTCTCCTGAAGCTGCAGCCGCTTCTTGGCCGTCACCACATCGGCGATCCCCTTCTTGACGTTCTGGAGATCCTCGAGCTGGCGCTCGTAGGCGTAGTCAAGCGTTTCGGCTGGATCCTCGGCGTGATCGAGCATATGCGAGATCTTGGCCTTGGTGAGTGTCGAGATGCGGCCAGCAAGTCCAGGCATCGTGTCCTCCTACGGATTGGTGTCGCCGCCGAGCCGCGTCCACGCGCGCCCTGAAGCCGGGCCTGACATCAGAACATCAGCCTCGGCACAAAGGCTCGAGGGGCGCAATGTGCAACCACTCTGGAAGCGTACTCGACCAATGAGAACGCTCGGTGACAGGGGAGAGCGCCACCCGTCGCCGGCGGTCACTTCAAGCTCGCAAACAGCTCGCCGTACTGCTCGAGGTGACGGTCGCCGAGGAACTCCGCAGCCGCACGTGTACGAGCGTTGTAGCCCAGTCGCGCTGCGCCTTCAGGGTCGCGTAGCAACCGCTCGACCGCGGCACCGAAGGCGGGGAGGTTGTACGGATCTTCGATTAGCAGCCCATGCTCTTCGTTTGTGATCTGATCGCAGATCCCGCCGACGGCGCTGGCGATGATCGGTCGCGATTTCCACATCGCCTCCGCGACCGTCAGGCCGAAGCCCTCGGCCAGGCTCTTCTGCACCACGACGCTTGCGTGCCGTTGCAGCGCGTTGATGATCGCCGCGTTCTCGTCAGGGTCGGCCAGCGGCACACAAGCCAGATGCACCCTCCCGCGGATCGCGTGCGGGAGCCCGCGCCAGCGCTCGATGCAGTCGTCAAACACCTGGACGGCCTCCGGGTCGTCCGCCACTCCCCTCACAGCTGGGCCAGCCAGCACGAGATGCGCGCCCAGTGCCGAATCAACGTACTTGGCAAAGCCTTCCATCACGCCGGCCATGTCCTTCATCGCATCCCACCGGGATACCTGCGTCACGAGCGGTACCTCCGGGCGCGTTGCAGGCCCGCTCTGCACGATGTCGACGTGACGGTTGATCCGGCCCGGCGAGCCATCACGACGCATGAACGGAACGACTGGCGGTTCGCCGTCGCCATCGAGTAGGCCGACATAGCTCAACGCAAGACGAACGTTCCGGCGCAACATCGGCTCGTTCTTAGCCGAGAACGGATCGATCGAGGGCGCGATCACGTGTGTTCTGCCGGGCTCTGCCCACGGCGGCGCAAACGCTCCTCGCGAAACCACATACGCGTCTGCCTCCTGCACGTAAGGGCGCAGGAACTCCCACGCACGCTCCGTCCACTCATTCGGCTGATCCCGCCCGACGTGGCACCGCCACACGACCTTTGCGCCAACGCGCTTGACCGCCGTCACGAGACCCGCCGGCTGGGGGTCGTGGATCAGCACCACATCGCCCTGCCGGACGAGGGCGAGCAGCTCGTCGGCGTTTCGGCCCAGCACCCGCTCGTAATGGCTCCTTTGAGCCTCCCCGAGCGCCCCGCCGTCACCAGGAGAGCCGTAGAGCCCGTTGTGAATTCGCTTCGTGATCGCGAAGAACTCAGGATCGCCCTCGATCACGAGCCAGCGCGCATCGATACCCGCCCCGCGGGCGTACGCGAGAAGGGTCTGCAGCATCTCCGCCACACCACCCCCAGTCGCGGTCGAGTTGACGTTCAGCACGGCATGCCCGGCCAGCGAGCTCTGCGCCGCATCGGCCGCCTTCTCGAAATTCGCCATCCGCGCTGGCCCGATCAACGACTCAAGCCGCGCCGCATCCAAGGCCTGAACGACGACCTCCTGCAACTTCATACTCGTGTGCACGCCGATCAGCTCCTCGCCTCGCTAGCAGCGCATGACTACGGCCTGGCAGCGGATCGAAGCGTACCCCGGACCAGACGCTGACGTTGGCTGTTAGAGTCGTTGCCGTTGGTTATAGGCCCGTGTGGCCGGCTCGTTGGCAAGCGTTGACAACCGACTCGCGCGGAACAGGGTCGAAGAACAGGGTGCAGTGGTCGCGTTGCCAGAACACGTCGAGGTGCACATGCGCGATAGCGACGCGTTCTCCTGGTACATGGAGAAGGACCCGTTGCTGCGCTCGACGGTGGTGTGCGTCCTGCTCCTGAACGGCAGCCCCGACTGGGATCGGCTGCCCGAACGGCTCGAGCGCAGCACGCGGCTATCGCCTGGGTTTCGGCACCGGGTGGTGTTGCCTCCGCTCCGGCTGGCCACGCCCCGCTGGGTCGTCGATCCCGATTTTGATCTGTCCTGGCACCTTCGCCGGTTCGAGGCGGCACCGCCGAAGACGCTGGCGACGGTGTTGGAGTTCGCTCGCAAGACCGGGATGGCAGGCCTCGATCGCGATCGGCCGCTATGGGAGTTCACATTCATCGAGGGGCTTGAGGGCGACCAGACGGCGCTGGTGATGAAGCTTCACCACTCGCTGACCGATGGCGTGGGTGGCATGGACATTGCGCGCCTGCTGTTCGACGTCGAATCCGATCCCGGCGACCTCGGACCGATGCCCGAGGCACCGGTGGGAGAGCACCTCGGCACCGTCGATCTGGCCCGGGATGCGCTCGGCTACGACTGGTCAGCACTCTTCGACTTCTCCAAGCGTCACCTCACCTCGGCGGTCGGCGACGTGACGCACGCAGTGCGGCACCCCCGCGAAACCGTCACCGAGACTGTCGCGACCGGCCAGTCGATCGCGCGTTTCGTTGCGCCGGTGTCCGACACGCTCTCTCCGGTTATGACCGAGCGCCATCTGACCTGGCACTACGACGTCCTCGAGCTCCCGCTGACCGACATGCTGGATGCCGCGCACGCCGCGGGCGCTAAGCACAACGATGCCTTTCTGTCCGGCGTCACGGCAGGACTTCGCCGGTACCACGAGCTGCACGACACCCAGGTCGACGAACTGCGTCTGACGATGCCGGTCAGCATCCGCAAGGCGGACGACCCGATCGGCGGCAACCGCATCACGCTCATGAGGTTCAAGGTGCCGGTGGGCATCGCCGACCCCAGCGAGCGGATGGCGGAGACTCACCGTCGCTGCGAATCCGTGAAGACCGACCGGTCACTGCCTTTCACGAACGCGATCGCCGGCACGTTGAACCTGTTGCCGCATACCGTCATCGGCGGGATGCTCAAGCACATCGACTTCCTCGCCAGCAACGTGCCCGGAATCCCAGTGCCGCTCTATCTCGCTGGCGCGAAGGTCGAAAGCTGGTACGGGTTTGGCCCCACGATCGGCGCCGCCGTGAACGTCACGCTGATGTCCTACTGCGGCCGGTGCTGCGTGGGCATCAACATCGACACCGGTGCCGTGCCCGACCCCGAGGTACTGATGAACTGCCTGCAGGGCGGCTTTGACGAGGTTCTCGCCGTCGGGGGCGGGACCGGGCGCGCGGTGTTGCCTACCCGCGCCTCGTGACCCGCGTTCGGATTCCGAGGCTCGATGGATGCGATGAGCAATGCATGCCTGCTGCATGGCCATTCTCCATCTTCAGCGGCGAGGCGCCATGCGCCGCGGGCGATGGCGTCCGGCCGGCGGCACGACCACATCGTGCCGGGCCGCGATCCGCAGCAGCTTCTTAAGCGCCGGCGCCAGCCCGACCGGCGGGATCGGCATCTCGATCTCGACCGTGCCGGGTTCTTGACCGACGATGCGCACCGGCCCAACATGACTGAGGATGTCCATCATCTCGTCGTTGTCGGCCAGCATCAACGCTGTGAACGTCGTGATCCCCTCCTCACGCGCGCGGGCGCTGAGCACCCCAGCCAACAGCGTCCCGACGCCTCGACCGTGCCAATCGTCGATCACCGTGACTGCCATCTCCGCGGCGTTGGGGCGCTCGAGGTGACGGACGTACCGCGCGACGCCGATGCCTTCGCCGGTCTCCTCGTCCAGGGCGATGATGGCCTCGTGATCGTCATGGTTGATCTCGGTCAGATAGCGCACCGCAGTCTCGCTCAGCTCCGGCGTGGGCACCAGGAACCGGCGATAGCGGGATTGCGGACTGAGCCGCTCGAACCCGCGCAACAGGAGGTCTCGGTCCGAGCTCTGCCCCTGTCGGATCCGGACGCGGGCGCCGTCGCCGAGCGCGACCGGCGCCCCCAGTCTCACGAGCTCATCTGTAGAGGGAGTCGAAGACATCTTCGAACTGCCTGTAGACGACAGCGCGCTTGACTTTCAGGGTTGGTGTGAGCTCGCCGTCCTCCTGAGTCAGCTCGCGGCCAAGGATGGCAAAGCGCTTGATCTGCTCGATCCGCGCGAATCGGCTGTTGGCAGCTTCGAGCGCCTTCTGGACCTCCGCCCGGACCCGCTGATCGTCTGCCATCGCTGCCACATCTGGCGGGATTCCCAGCTGGTCGGCTAACTTCAGCGCCTCCTCGCCATCGAGTGTCAGCAGCGCCACGAGGTAGGGCCGGTTGTCCCCGTATACGACGGCCTCAGAGATCCAGCGCGTCTCTTTGAGCGCGTTCTCTATGTTGGCCGGCGTGATGTTCTTGCCGCTCGAGGTGATGATGATGTCCTTCTTGCGCCCGGTGATCCTCACAAACCCCTCGGTGTCGATCGAGCCCAGGTCGCCAGTGGCGAGCCACCCCTCTGGGAGCGCCTCGCGGGTGGCTTCCTCGTTCTTGAAATAACCGGCAAAGACAATCGGACCGCGAGCAAGCAGTTCGCCATCGGGGGCGACCCGCATCTCAAGTGCGGACCCGGGTCTGCCGACGGTTCCCATCTTCATGTCCCGGTCGGTGTTGAGCGTGCCGGCTCCGCACATCTCCGTCATACCCCAGGCCTCCAGCAGCATGATTCCGCAGGCGTCAAAGAACTCCAGAACCTCCTGCGCTATCGGCGCTGCTGAGGTCACCGCCAACTCGACCCGGCCTCCGAACAGGTCGCGCACCTTCTGATGCACGAGTCGGTCCGCTATGCGGTGCTCGGCGGTGAGCAGGCGGCCCGGCGCAGCACCGCGGCGCTCGTGTTCGCGCACCCGACGCCCGACGCCGAGCGACCAGTTGAACAGCACGCGTTTGAGCCGTGGCTGATCGGCGATCCCGCTGGTAGCGGCGGTGTAGATCTTCTCCCACACGCGCGGAACCGACGAGAAGTACGTTGGGCGAGCCTCCCTGATGTCGTCGAGCAGACGCGCGGGGTCCCGCGTCCAGTAGACCAAGGTCCCCCCAAGGTCGAGCGTGCACACTTGCGTGATGCGACCGAACACGTGTGCCAGCGGGAGGAACAGAAAGAACTCGATCGGCACGTCGTGGCGGCCGAGGTCGAGGCTGCCCTCGATCATGTGCGCCTGCTCCATCCAGTTGCGGTGGGTGAGCATGCAGGCCTTGGGCGGCCCAGTAGTACCTGACGTGTAGACGAGACTGGCGAGGCTCTCGGGACTCACCGCATCAACCCTCGCGTCGACCTGCTCGTCAGCAACGCCGCGTCCCAGCTCAATGAGCTCCTGCGTAGTGAGCGAGCCGGAGCCGGTGCCCTCGAACGCGATTACGTGCTGGAGCGCCGGGCAGCGGTGGCGTATCTGTTCGATCTTCGCGAGCTGTGACTCGTCCTCACAGAACACCGCGCGCGCCTCGGAATGGCGCAACACGTACTCGCACTCCTCGGGCGAGTTCGTCTGGTAGATCGGGGCAACGACGGTGCCGGCGCAGAGGCTGCCGGCGTCGGCGACCGTCCACTCCTGGCGCGTGTCGGACAGGATCGAGACGCGCTCGCCGGGCTCGATCCCAATGGCGATGAGTCCCCTCGCGATATCCCGCGCGGACCGGACGAACTCCCGATAGGAGACCTCGTGCCAGTCGTGGTTCTCCTTGTAGCGGAGCGCCACGCCATCACGTCGTGCGGCCTGCAGAATCATCGCTCCCAGCGTCTCCGCGCCGGTCGACCGCTCCAGCCCGGAACGCTCGAGGACGGGCGATGTGCGCACACCAGCGGTCGGGGCCAGAACTGACGCCACGCTTGTCTTGGCCACAGGGTTCGTCGGAGCCTTGCTCATCTTTCGTCCTCTCGGTCGCACTCTCAGAAACCCGAACCGCCCGCTCACGCGGCTCGAGAGTGACGCAAGGCGAGCATCGCGCCGGTGCTGGTCGAGCACATCGGCGAAAATGAGCGATTCTGGGGCGGGGTTCTACGGACCCGACAGGCGTGGCAGAGCTAGAGGTTCGGCAACGAGCCTAGGCGCTGCCGGGCTCATCCGTGGCCCGAGCCTCGGCCAGGACCCGCTTGGCCCGATACGCGAGCCGAGCCGGATCAAGGCTCTCGGCCTCGGCATACACGTCCGCCGCCTCCCTGTATCGCCCCTGCCGGAACAGGGCCAATCCCAGCGACTCCAACGAGAACGTCCCGAACATGCGCTCGTCGTAGGCGACACCACGCACGGGAAGCTCCGCCACATCCACCTCCAATAGTCGACGGAAGGACTGCTCAGCCAGCTCGGGGCGACCCGCGTCGAGATGCACGTGTCCCTCGATCCACACCAGCAGCCACTGCTCGGGCCACCGTTCGCGACCCTCGGCCAGAAGTTCCCCCACGTCATCGCCGCGATCGTGCCGCCAGCGCACGAGCTCGCCCCAGGCGAGGCTTCCGTCCCCACTCGGAGGGTTCTGCAGACGCGCCAGGTCCACGGCACGCGCCAGCGCCTCGTCGGCCTCTGTCTCCTGCCCCAGGGCGCGGAGGACCTGGCCGAGGTGTCGCCAGTTGTAGATGTTTCCGGGCTCACGGCGAAGCTGTTCCTGCAGGAGCGGAAGATTGCGGCGGTGCTTGGCCCCCTGGTCGTTGTCGTAACCGACGTGATTCAGGATCAGCTCCGGCCAGTCGCCGATCGGCGCACGGTCCTGGACGGCGACCATCTTGATGGCGTCGACCACGCGCTCGTGCATGACTCCGCGGAAGCGGATGCGCGGATCGCTCCGCCACAGGCGGTATTCGAAATAGGGCGTGGCGTGGGCGAAGGGCCGCAGCAGGATGCGCAGCGCGACCTCGCGCGCTGACTGCAACCGCTCCACGAGGCGCTCGCGCGCGATGGGCGCAAGCCGCTCGTCGGCATCCACGTACAGAACCCATTCTCCGTGGACGTGCTCGAGTCCGAGGTTCCGCGGCTCGGAGAAGCTTCCTCGCCACGGAAGCGTCAACACACGCGCGCCAAACCACCGGGCAACCTCCACGGAGCGATCAGCCGACCCGGTGTCGACGATCACGATCTCATCGGCCACGCCCTCGAGCGAGCGCAGGCAGTCGGGCAGCGTGACGGCCTCATCGCGCACGATCAGCGCAGCAGACAGCAGGGGCCGACTCATGCGATCAGTCCTTCGTCGCGGAGCTGTTCGAGACAGCCCTGCACCTCCTGTGACGGCGGCTCGGGCAGGTCGTAGGCCACCTGAAGCATGCGTGTGATCTCGGCGTCGCTGTTCTCGCCGGTGGCGAACTCGAGCACCAGCGCCGCCGTGTGATTGAGATAGTGGACGCGGTCACGCCCCGGGTCGTACACGACATAGCCGTCGGCGGCGGACACGACCTCGATGCCCTCGGCTCGCTGCGGGGGCGCGCTCATCGGCCAACCATAGAACGGGCGAGGGAATCGATCTGCGGCGCCACGGCGCCGATCGATGCCCACTGGCGTACGAGCTCCCGGCCGGCATCGCCGAGCGTCCGCGCGCGGGCCCGATCGAGCAGCAGCTCGCGGCAACCGCCGGCGAAAGCCTCGGCGTCGTCGGCGACCACGACCGGGCTGCCGGACCGGCGCCACGGCAGGCCGGCCGCTCCCCGGGTCGTGGCCACGACCGGCAGCCCGTGCGCCAGCGCCTCGATCAGCTTGATTCGGCTGCCGCCGCCGTGGAGCAGGGGAACAAGGGCGAGGTGTGCGTTCGCGTACCAGCGCCCGATGTCCGGCACATCAGCAGCCAGCGTGACGCGAGGATCGCTGGCCAGCGACTGCACCTCCGCCACCGGACGGCTGCCCACGATTGCCACGCGCAGGCCGCACAGGCGCGGAAGCACCTCGCGAACGAACCACCGGACGCCCTCGACATTGGGGGCATAGCTGAGATTGCCGACGAACAGCATGTCGTGGTCGGGTGCGTCGGCGCGAGTCGCCGCGGGCGGGACGCTGACCGCGTTGGGGATCACGGCGAGCTCTCGCAGGTCATAACGCTGGCTGAGCAGCCGGGCATCCTCTACGGAGCAGGCGATGACGGCGTCCATCAGGGGGAGGTAGTGCGCCTCGAGCCGGGTGAAGCGCTCCGCCTCCTGTGCGTCGCCGACCTCGGCGTGAAGCGCGGACTCGACGTCGTCGACGTCGAGCAGGATCGGCGGCCGGCCCGGATCGGCCAGAATCGCATCCAGCAACGGCACCAGGTAGGTGCGAAATACCACGACGAGGTCCGCGCGCTGCAGTGTTGGCGCGATGGCGATGGCCCGTTGTGCGGTGGCGGCGCGGGCGAGCGACGGGAGTGGGTGTGCCGCCCGAATGCGCTCGGCGCCGTGGGGTAGGCGCAGACGCTCGATCAGGTCCCCCCGGGTGTCGGTCGCGGGTCGAGCGCCACCGGACTCGACCAGCACCGTGACGTTGAAAGCGCGCGAGCATCCGGTCAGCAGCAACTGCGCCCGCATCGCCAGCCCGTTGCCGTGGTCGGCGGGTAGGACCGGCGTGACGAGGACCGCTTCGGGCCGGGCGCCCTCGAGCCCGGCGGTCATTCGTTGCGGTGCACGATCTCGAGGTTCGGCATGCCCCAGCACTCGTGTCCCATGTCCTTGGCCATGAGGGCGAGCCCCTCGGTCTCCACCTCGCCCACGCCGCGCGGGTCGAACGGGCTCGGGTCTCGGGCGAACGGGCTGCGCCGCCCGTACAGGTAGGGCGGGAACATCAGCCCTTCCCGGTGGAGATCAGCCTGGACGAGCAACATCGTCCCGCCCACGGCATCCAGCCTCACGAGCTCGGGGCCGCCTCGCAGTTGATCCATGCGGACGCGGCCCGCCTCACGCCAGGCGTTCCAATCGAACGTCGGGCCCCCGGGATGGGTCACGCAGTGCGGGGTGACGATTCGCTTCCCGGTCGCCAGCAGCCGCCGCAGTACGTCTGACGGGTAATCGGCCACGTCGACGTCCAGCCACAGCACCCAAGCCTCGTCTTGGAGCGCGGCGCTGAGCAGGCGGTTGCGCGCCCTGGCCAGGACGACCCGGCGGGGAAACTGCAGCGGTGCTGCCCAGCGTGGGGACCCCGGTGGCATGTGAAAGCCGGCGTCCCATTTGGCCAGGGTGACGCGCCGATAGGAATCTCGCAGAGGCCCTAGCCGAGCATCGACGGACTCGTAGGTGCCGTCGGTGGAATCGCCCTCGATGAGGCCGAGACTCAGCCGCTGCCGCGGGTAGTCGAGCCCGGAGAGGAGAGAGAAGTATCGGTCGAGGTGCGGTGCCGCCTGTTTGACGGGCGTCAGGATCAGGACCGTCGGGTCCTGGTCGCCAATTTCCTCGCGCTCGCGGCGCGCCACGCCTCTAACGCCCTCCACGGCTCGGAATCTATCGAGGGGCCGTCGTGTGAAAAAGTCACTGGCGCAGGGTCGAGAGCTTGAATATGCTGGCGATGCCGGTGGATGGGGATCAAGGCCGGCGAGCGGCCGTGGGGAGCCACGGGGCGCAGCGAGACAATGGAACCTGACCAGCTCAACGACGAGGTCCTCTCCCGGGTGACGATCAACCGCCGCGAGCTTGTGCGGCGGCTGGTGATTGGCACCGCGTTCGCGGTGCCCGTGGTGTCGTCGTTCGACATGGCAGCGTTGACCACGAGCTCGGCCAACGCTCTGACGCCCAATCAGCTCGGCTACGGCGGTAGCAATCAGACCTTCGCGGCGCCGACCATCACCAGCGCTGCCGCGGCCACGTTCATCGCCGGTCATCACGGTAGCTTCGACGTGACGGCGACCGGTGGACCCGATCCGTCGATCGCCGTGGGCGGTCAGCTCCCGGACGGCGTGAGCCTCGCGGACAACGGGGTGGGCACGGGACTGCTCTCCGGTACGCCGGGGGCAGCGAGCGGCGGCGTCTACGCCCTTCAAGTGACCGCCGCCAACGGCGTGCCGCCATCCGCCGCCCAGGCGTTCACGTTGACCGTCCGTGAGGCGCCGGCGATCGTCTCGCCGGGGAGCGATGCCTTCGTTCTCGGGCAACCCGGAAGCCTGGTGCTCATCGCCACCGGATTTCCGGTTCCGTCGCTCGGGCTCAAGGGTCCGCTGCCGCACGGCCTGAGCTTCGCCGCTGATGCGGGCCAAGGCACGGCGATCATCTCCGGCACGCCCGGTGGGAAAGCCATCGGCCGACACAAGCTGACCGTCACGGCCGCCAACGGCGTCTCGCCCCCCGCCAGCCATCCGCTCACGCTCACGGTGCGCCACGCGGGTGCCAAGGCCGATAACCACTTCACCGTGACCGGTGTCGACGTCGCCCGCGACGGCAAGGTCAGCTTCGTGGCCACGGTCAACGCGGCCGGATCGGTCACCGCCGTCGTCACGGCTGCCGGGCATGGCCGGGTAGGGGAGAAGCACGGCGCCGTCAAACGTCCCGGTGTTGTTCGGGTCCACGTTTCGCCGAATGCCGCCGGTCGCCGGGTGTTCCGGAGCGCGCCGGCGTCGCTCGAGCTCGCGCTGGATGTCATGTTCAAGCCGCATGGCGGCAGTCCGCGCACTATCCGGCTGCACGGGTTGCGGCTCCCATGAGGATGTGGCGTCTGGTTCTGTCCGCGACGGCCGCGCTGGTGGCGTGCGCCGCGGTTGCCGGTGCCGCCACGGCAGGGCCCGCATACGTACAGGTTCCCGGTTCACCGTTTGCCGGGGGGAGCGAGAACCTCTGGTCGGCCGCGTTCAGCCCCACGGGCTCGTACCTCGCCACGGGGAACTATTTCAACGCCGAGATCACGATGCTCGCGGTCAATCCCGCGACCGGGCAGCTGACGGTTCTGGGTCAGAAGAGCACTGGGTCGTTCCCCAACGCGGTCGAGTTCGGGACGAACGCGCGAACGATGTTTCTCGGCGTGGCCACGGACAACAGCGCCGAGCTTTTTTCGGTCTCCTCGTTGGGAAACCTGACTCAGCTCGGGACGCCCTCGACGCTGGCCGAAGGTCCGACGGCGCTGGACTTCAACTCCGCCGGAACGCGCCTCGCGGTGGCCACCTACGGGGGCGTGCAGATGTATGCCGTCGGGAACGCCGGCCTCACAACACGCCCGTTCAAGCCATTCACCGGTAGCGAGAGCGGAGTGGCGTTCAATCCCAGCGGGCACCTGCTGGCGGTGTCATTGCAGGACTCCGACCGGATCCGCATGTTCTCGGTCGCCAGCAACGGGAGCCTGACCAGCATCGGGACCCCCACGCCGACCGGCAGCGAACCGGACGCGATCGCGTTCAGCCCCAGTGGAAAGCTGCTGGCGGTGGCAAACCAGGGCGCTGACACGGTCTCGATGTTTTCCGTCAATGCCTCGACCGGCGCGCTGACCGCGCGCGGAACCCCTGCGTCCACCGGGGCCAGCCCGAGCGGCGTCGCCTTCAGTCCCACCGGCAGGCTGCTCGCCACGTCGAACAACGGTGGTCATACGCTGTCGCTGTTCGCGGTCAACGATCAGACCGGCGGCCTGACGCCGGCGAGCGGCTCGCCGCTGTCGGTGGGAATCAGAAGCTTTCCCGACGCGGTCGCCTTCAGCCCCACTGGCCTGCTCGCCGCGCCTCGGTTCAGCGCCGGGATCTCGGTTTTCGCGCCGGCGCCACCCAGCGTGCGGATCAGCTCGCCCTCGACGCAGAGGACGTTCGCCCGCGGGGCCTCGGTGCCGACCCAATTCACCTGCGCCGAGAGCACGTTCGGGCTTGGCCTGGCGTCCTGTAAGGATTCGAACGGTGCAAAAAGGCCGCGTGGGCACCTCTCTACCTCCACAGTCGGTACCCGCACCTACTCCGTGACCGCGCGTAGTCGGGACGGCCAGAGCGCCGTCGTGCGACTGCGGTATCTCGTCGCCAATGCGCCGTCCGTGCGGATCACATCACCCCGCTCGGGCAAGACATATCGGCTCCGTGCGCGGGTCGCCACGAGGTTCGGCTGCCATGAAGGATCCGGCGAACCAGGCCTGACTACGTGCGCGGACTCCAATGGTGCCTCCTCACCGCGCGGGCATCTCGACACCTCCCACTTCGGGCTTTTCCACTACACCGTCACCGCGATCAGCCGCGACACCCTGATCGTGCGCCGCAGCATCGCCTTCCGCGTAGCGGCGCCACCGTCGGTGACGATCGCATCTCCGCTGGCCGGCAGGCACCACGCGCGCGGCGCACGGGTGCTGGCCGACTTCCGGTGCCGTGATGGTCTGGGCGGATCGGGGATCAAGTCCTGTCAGGGGTCCGTGGGGAACGGCAAGCCAATCGATACCTCAGGGTCCGGGAAGCACCGCTTCTCTGTGGCCGCACGCTCCAGGGACGGCCTGCGCACGCGGCTCACGGTCAGCTATTTCGTCGGCTAGTGTTAACGAGCTTCGAGACCTGACGGCGCCGCGAGTCGGCTGATCGTCCGCCCGCGCCATTCAGGAGTCAAGGCGGGGGACGTCTGCGCCGACGCTTGCCTGGCTGATGGGGTTTGTGGAGACACCGCGCGCGCGAAGCCGACCTGCGTTTGCCGGCTGCTCGCCGAGCGCCCCGTCCACGCCGATCGGGCGCGTATTCAGGCGCACGGTTGCCGTCTACTTCTTCGCTCTGCTCGGTCTGAGCGTGGCGGTTCCCGCGGCGCGCGCTGACGACCTGCTGCTGCTCAGTGGGGACAGCGCGACCCTCTCGGGGAATCTGCACTACGGCTTCGTCTACGTCGACGGGGATCTGCGACTGGCCGGAAACACGTCGATCGGTGCCAACTCGATCTACTTCGGCCCGCATGCCTATCTGCTGACGTGTTTCGTTGCCGGTACCGGTGACAATGGCTGCACGGCCGGACGCTCGCTGACGCTCCATGCCAACGGGTCGCTCACCGTCGCCAATGACATCGACCTGACCGCGGGCTCCGGCACGCTGCAGCCCGGCGGCAACCTTTCGCTATCGGGGTCGCCGGTCACCGTCGGCGGCAACATCACCACCGCGGGCTCGGGAGGGGCGCCGTCCGGACGGGTCTCGATCGCGTCAGGCAGCTCGCTGGCCACCGGCGGGATCAACGCCCCCGGCGCCAGCGTGACGCTGGGCGCGCGTGGCTGGATCGAAGTCGGCGATGACATCGACACCGATGGCAACAACCAGATTGCCTCCGGCAATCCCTCCCGTGCGCCGTCCGCCGGGCCCGTGAGCGTGAGCTCGAGCACGGGAAACGTGCGGATCGACGGCGACGTCAATGCGTATGGGCAAGATGCCCCGACCCAGGGTGGGCTCGGCGGCGGGAACGCGGCGCCGGTCACGATCACCGGCTCGAACGTCCGAACCGGCGCGATCTACGCGACCGGCGGTGCAAGCGCGGCGTCGGTCCCCGGCGCCTCGTCCCCGATCAGGGTCACCGCGCGTGGCTCACTCAGCGCGCTCGGCCAGTTCGACGCCAGCGGCCAGGGCGGCGGGACGGGCAGCCCAACCCCGGCTGCGAACATCACCCTCAGCGCCGCCGGACCACTCACCTCAGCCGGTGGCGTCTACTCTGACGGCGCGCAGGGGCCGAGCGGAGGCTCGGCGGCCGCGGCGATCACCGTCCGCGGCGCCACGGTCACGGCCGGCACGCTCAGCGCGGTGGGCGGCAACACGCCCACGGGAGGCCGCGGTGGGCGCGGTGGCGCGATCGCGGTGAGCGCTCCGGGTGGCGCCTCGCTCGGCTCGGTCGACGCCCGCGGCGCCAACGCGTACGGCGGAGGTCTGCCGGGCGCCGGCGGGACGGTCGGGGTGACGAGCACGTCCGGCTCCATCTCGGTCGCCGATGTCCAGTCTGAGGGCGGCTACACCGGCAACGGCCCCGGCACCGACGGCGGGCCGATCACGCTGTCGGCGCTTGGCGATCTGACCGTCGGCGGCGGTCTGGACGCGAGTGGCTCCGACGCCAACGGGAACGCCAACCCGCCGCTCACGGGCGGAAACGCCGGCAAGGTCCTGCTCCGTGCGGCCACCGGCACGCTGAGCCTTGCCTCGGATGCTTCCGCGGAGGGTGGGGGCGGCTCGAACGACTCGGTCAGCGGCAAGCTCGGCGGACGCGGAGGACGCGGTGGGCGCATCGACGTGGTCGCCCACGCGATCGGCCCGGTGGTCTCGCTCTCCTCGCGTGGCGGCGACGGCGGCGATTACGGATACGACCAGGGTCCGGGCGGCGCCGGAGGTGTGATCTACGCGTGGACCGACGCACCACTGTTCGACGATCAGAAGGTGATCGACAGCGACGGCGGCGACGGCAACCCGACCGGCCTCGGCGGCCACAAACAACAGGACTCCTCTCCGACCGCGCTCTCGATCCAATCCTCAACCGGCCTGCTCAGCTTCACCTCACGCAGCCCGGACGCGCAGCGCTACCGCGTGCTGCGCAGCACCGACGGCTCCGCGCCGCAGACCGCGCTGGAGACGACCGCGACCTCGAGGCTCAAGCTCTCCACGCCGCTCTGCGCACCGGTCACAATCACGGTGGTCGCGGTCAATCCCCTGATGGGGTGGGTGTCGGATCCCTCGCGACCGCTCGCGTACGTCCGCACGCCATCAACAAAGCAAAGCTGTTCACAGGCGCCGCGCGTCGTCGCCCCCGCCCACGAGAAACGCTCGCTCCGAGACCTGAGACGCGCGAACTGGGTCCTCAAGGTTTCCGTGAAGACCAACGGGATGGGCACGCTGCAGGCGACGCTCGAGCGCGTGGGCACGAGCGCCCCGCTGGCCACCGCATCTGTGCAGCTCGCCGGGCAGAGGTCGCGGATCTTGCGTCTGCGCACGCCCGCCATGCGCCGCGGCCGCTACGTCCTGCGCATCGTCACGACCTCGCCCAACGGCCGGGGCCACACCACCGCCACGACGACTCTGGTGCTCGCCCGGTGAGATCGCTTCGTCTTGCCATTGCCGCCGTCGCGGCGCTGGCGGCGGCGCCCACCGCCTCGGCCTGCATCACCGTCGGCGTCTACCAGGACAATCCAGCCAGCTCGCTTGCCGCGCTGCAGCGGAGCACCGGTCCGGGGATCACCGCGATCTCGACCTACCTCACCGCGGGCCGACCGCTGTCGAAGTCGCTGATCGACACCGCCAATCGCCGCCACGCGAGCCTGATCGTCACCTGGGAGCCCGACGGCGGCTTCGACGGTGCCAATCAGCCTCGCTACCGGCTGAAGAACGTGGCCAAGGGCCATTACGACAAGTCGCTGCGGGCGCTCGTACACCAGCTCGGCGGTGTGCACAGAGGCGTCGTGCTGCGCCCGATGCCCGAGATGAACACGCCCTGGTACGCATGGTCGGGCACGGGCAACGGCAACACTGCAGCTCAGTTCGTGTCGGCCTGGCGGCACGTCCGCCGGATCGTTCGTTCAGCGCCAGGCGGGCGCAGAGTGAGGCTGCTGTGGGCTCCGTACGCAGCCAGCATCCCCGACACGGCCGCGAATCAGCCACGCGCCTACTTCCCCGGCGCCTCGCAGGTGGATCTGGTCGGCGCCAGCGGCTACAACTTCGGCGCAGCCGCGCCGCTGCAGTGGACGGACCCCGGAGCTCTGTTCGCCTCCGCCTACACGACGATCGAGTCACTTGCCCCGAAGCCCTTCTGGCTCGCGGAGACCGGCTCGACGGCAACCGGTGGGGACAAGGCCGGCTGGATCGAGTCGCTCGCGAGTCTGGCGAGCACCGGCATGCCCAGGCTCGCGGGAGTTGTTTGGTACGACGTCAACGACCCCAACGGCGACTTCCGCCTGCAGGGCTCGCTCGTCATCGCCGCGTTCCGGAGCCTTCTGCTGGAGAGCTGCCGATGAAGCACAGGCACAAGCCCAAGACCAGGCACCATCACCGCAAGCGGCCGCAGGCCAAGCCGCGCCGCCATCGCCTCCATCGGCCTCCCGGACATCGACCGGGCGGCGGAACCGGGCCGCTGCTCAGCGCGGCGATGGTCGACCGGCTGTTCTGGCGAGCCGGCTTCGGGCCGAGCGAGCGCGATCGCGCGACATGGACCGGGCGGCCGGTGGCGGACGCGGTCAACTGGATGCTCTCGACGCCGGCCGCCGTCGCCGGTGTGCCGGGCACGGACAACGGCAGCGCGCTCGACCCGACCGGCAACGACACCGACCTCGTGCTGAGCTGGATCGACGTGATGGTCAGGGCTATCAATCCGTTCGTCGAGCGCCTGACCTTCTTCTGGCACCGGCACTGGGCCAACTCGCGTGATTCGGTCTCGCCACCGCAGCTGCTGATGACCCAGAATCGCCTGTTCCGCAGCTACGCCGACCTCGCCGCCAACCCGCGGGCCTCGTTCAGGAACCTCGCCCAGGCGGTCACGGTCGACCCGTCGATGCTGCGCTACCTGACCGGCGAGCTCAACGTTCGGGGCGCACCGAACGAGAACTACGCCCGCGAGCTGATGGAGCTGTTCACGCTCGGCGTGACAAATGCGGCCGGGACGCCGAACTACAGCCAGCAGGACGTGGAGCAGTTGGCCAAGGCACTGTCGGGATGGCAGATCGACGACACGAATCCGGACGCGGTCCACAGCTACTTCACCCAGTCACGCTGGTACGACGGCCCGAAGCTGGTGTTCGGCACGTTTGGGAACTACAACTCGGCGCAGGCGGTCAACCTCGTCCTCAGCCGCCCCGCCCATCCGGCATTCATCGTCACCGAGCTGTGGGATGAGTTCATCGGCGGCTCCCCGGACGCCGTCACGCTGCAGAAGCTGATCCGGACCTACGGGGGGAGCGGCTATCAGATCAAGCCGCTGATCCAGGAGATCCTCACCCATCCGGCGCTGTTCGCGTCGCTGAGCGAGCCGGACATGGTCAAGCCGCCGGTCGTGTTCGTGGTCGGCGCAATGCGAGCGCTCGGGCTGACCGTCACCGACACGACCGCCACCGACTATCTCGACCCGATGGGCCAGACGCCGTACTTCCCGCCGAACGTGTCCGGCTGGGAGGGCGGGCTGTCGTGGCTCAACACGGACACCGCGCTGGCGCGGTTCGGGTTCGTCTCGGCACTGCTCGCCCACGCGAAGATCGACGACGTGCCCGGAGAGACCGCCGTCGCGGCGTACAACCGCGCCTATGCCGCCGTGGGAAAGCCGTGGCTCGCGCCGGGCACCCAGACCGTGCTGCGCAACTTCGCGGGGACGGTCGACTCGAGCGACGCGAACGCTCGGATCGAGCGCCAGCGCGCGCTGCGCACGCTGATCCTTGCCGGCCCCGACGCACAGGTGATGTGATGAGACCAACCCGAAAGAGCACGGAGATCCACGCGCTGCGCTGCGCCGATTGCGCGCGGTCGGACAGCCGCGTGACCGACCTCGCGCCGACGTCGGCGGTCGATATTCCGGCGCAGGCGCTGATGGGCTTTCCGGACGGGGTGCCGAGGCCTCGGCGTGGCATCAACCGGCGTGCGTTCCTGCGCGGGGGGGCGATCGGGGTGGCGTCGATCTACTCGATGACCCGCCTCAGCCGGGAATCGATCTGGGACGCGGCGGCCGCGGACGCCTCGCAGCCCGCGGGCAAGAGCCTCGTGTGTATCTATCTCAACGGGGGCAACGACGGCCTCAACATGATCGTTCCGGTTGCGTCAAACCAGTACGCGGGCTACGTGGCCCAGCGCGGCAACATCGCCCGAGTGCTCGGCCCGTCCACCGGCAGCAGCGTCGGCACGACCGTGATGCCCGGGACCGGCGCGACGCTCGCGTTTGCCAATCCTGGCGTTTCGGGCGCGGGCAACAACGCCGACACCAAGGGCTTCGACACGCTCTACGGCGACGGTTCGGGTGGTACCGGCTCCGACCTCGCGGTGTTTCCGGCCGCCGACTACACGCCACCCAACCTGTCTCACTTCGAGAGCCGCGACTACTGGTTCGCGGGCGCGCTCGAGCAGCTCCAGACCGGCTGGCTCGGTCGCTGGCTGGACGCCTACGGTTCGGCGTCGAATCCGCTCCAGGCAATCTCCCTGGACTCCACCCTGTCCAAGCAGATCCGGACCTCGAAGGCGCCCGTGTGTGCGATCGAGGATCTGACCGGCATCAGCTTCCAGGTCGAGAACACGAGCGTCAACGCGAACGCCCAGATCGCCCAGCTGGCGGCGGTCCCGGCGCACAGCGGCAACGAAGCGCTCGCGCGGGCACGCGCGATCTACGGCGAGACGGTGCAGGTCTCCAGACAGCTCGGCGGGGTCAACGCCGGCCCACCGGCAACCGGCTATCCGGCCGACTCGGACCTCTCACGCAAGCTCCAGCTGGCGGCGACCCTGCTCGACGCGAATCTCGGAACCCGCGTGATCACCATCGACTGGGGCTCGTTCGACACCCACGGCGACGAGGTGAGTGCCCAGGATCCCCAGCTCGCGGTGCTCTCGAGCGCGCTGGCCGCGTTCAAGGCGGACCTCGCTGCTCGCGGCCTGGAGCAGAACGTGGTGACGATGGTGTTCTCCGAATTCGGCCGCCGGATCGGGTCCAACGACTCGGCCGGCACCGATCATGGCGCCGGCGGGCTGGTGCTGGTCAGCGGCTCGAGCGTGCGTGGAGGCCTGGCCGGCGAGCATCCGGGCGTGCTCGTCGACGACGGCGAGGGCAACCTGGTCCCGATCACCGACTACCGCTCGATCTACCAGGCGCTGATCAGCGAATGGCTTGGAGGCGATCCTGCCGCGATCCTGCCTGCCGGGCCGTTTCCAGGGATCCAGCGCTACGACAGCGGTACCTCCCTGATGAAGTGATGCGACCCGCTGGCGCGATCTCGGCCGTCATCGCGCTCGCCGTGGTCGCCGCGGCGCCGGCCGCCGGCCGCCTGCACCGCCTTCACCGCCCGCTGCCCGCGCTGCCGCACAGCCTGACGGTCGACGAGCAGGAATGGTCGGTTCTGCCCTCGCAAACCGTCGTCGCAGCCGGCCTCGTGCACTTCACGGCCTACGACCGCGGTCAGGACGCACACGACATGGAGATCATCGGGCCCCACGGCCCGATCGCGACGGTGATGATGCAATCGGGCGGGTCGGCAAGGATCGCCGAGAGCCTGCGACCGGGCACCTACCGGCTGATCTGCTCGCTGTTTGCCGGCACGCGGCAGTCCCACGAGGCCCGGGGGATGCATGCGCTCCTGACCGTTCGGTGAACGGCCAACCTTCAGAGCCAGCGGCGCGGGCAGTGTGATGACGCTCAGGCGTCGGTCACGCGAAAGACCGGATGATCGCCTGCGATGCGGTGCAGCTCCTCATCTGAAGAGTCCGGTCCCACGCCAGCGAAGAACACGCCGACCTCGAATTTCCACTTCTTCAAATAGGCTCGAAGCAAGGGTGGCTTCTCGTCGTCACCCAGCTCAAGGGCGCGGAACGGCTGCGTGCGCCTACCGACGCGTAACCTCCCCTCGCCGCTGGCGCGCAGATTCTTGACCCACTGAGTGTGGCCGCGCGGCGCGACCAAGTAGTCGGCGCCCTGGTAGCGCAGCAGGTTGACCGGGGTCTGTCGCCACTGCCCGGACTTGCGGCCCCTGATCTCCAGGACCCGCGAGCCGTAGACGCTGATCCCCACGCGCGTCAGCGCAGCAACCAACCGGTTGAAGACGTTGGTCGTGAACCAACCCGGACGCTGATAATGCTCGGCCACGCTCAGCAATTGTGGCACCGCGGTCGCGCGCCGCTATCGGCGCGCCCGGTCTCCACCCAGGCGCGCCGAGAAATCGTCAGTCCTTGCGCACCACCGTGTAGCGCACGGTCTGCACGCGGATCAGGCCGTCGCGGAACACGAAGGTGTCGATCCCGTCATCGGCCTTGGTGTGCTCCGACTCGGCCTTCCATTCGAGCAGGAGAATGTCGTCCTCGTAGAGTTGGGTGGGCAGCTCCCAGCTGGCGCCAGGAAGGTCTCCCAGCAGCTTGACGAAGCCCTCGCGAACTCCGTCCTTGCCACGGCGGACGCCGTCGGGCGTGATGAACACCGCATCGTCCGCGTAGTCGCTGACGATCCCGTCGAGATCCTCGGCTCCCAGCGCCTCGGCATGATGTTGGAAAACCTCCTGCGGGCTGCGCGCCATTGCTTGCTCCTTGGTTCGTGTGGTGGCGTTGGGCGACGTCCCTCTGAGACCGGCCGGGTGTCGGCCCTGAGGGTGCCGTCGCCAGTGTCGTTACGGATGATGATCGATCCAATGGAACGCTGGCGCGATTACGGCGAGAAGCCCGACTATGCCGGACCGCTCACGTATGCGGGGATGCCCTGCACCCTGGATCCGGCCGGGTTCGACGTCGCGGGTAGCACGCCCTGTTGCCACGGGGTGGGGCTCGGCATCTGCGGCGTAATACGGACGCAGTCGTGTGGTGCGCCCGGATGCGCGTCTTGATGATGGTTCGTGATGATCCCGCAGGTTATGAGTGACCATGCGGGCGATAGACCTCGGCAGCGTCGCGCGTGGCGTTTTGCCCCGCCACTGGCGGCAATGGCCATTCTGGCCCTCGCCGCCTCGTCCGTGTCGGCGGCGAAGTCCGAGCACGTTGTCAGGGTGATGACCCGGAATCTGTACCTGGGTGCGGATCTGACGCCCGGTCTGGAGGCCGGGAGCCTGACCCAGCTGAATGATGCGGCGGGAGAGATCTTCAACCAGGTCAAGGAGAACGACTTTCCGGTTCGGGCGGAGGGCCTGGCCCAGGAGATACTCAAGACGCGCCCCGACCTGGTGGGACTGCAGGAGGCGGCCCTGTGGCGCACCGAGCCGACCTGCAAGTACATCCTCCCGCCCAACCCGTACACGGCAAGGCACGTCGCCTACGACTACGTGAAGCTGCTCCTGAAACAGCTCAACAAAGGCCAGCAGCGCTACAGGGTGGTGGCAATCCAGCCCGAGTTCGACTTCGAGACCGAGGCGAACACCAATGGCAGCCCCGACCATAGCTGCGACGAGGACATCAGGCTGACGATGCGCGATGCGATCCTTGCCCGCGTCCATGCCGGCGTCACGGTGAAGGACCCCATGTCGGGCCATTTCAAGACCCTCCTCGCGCCCAAACTTGTCGGGCTGGTCACCGTGCCGGTGACCCGAGGCTGGGTCAGCATCGACGCCAGAGTTCGCGGCAGCGGCTGGTTCCGGTTTGTCGATACGCACCTGGAGTCCTTCGATAGCCAGGCCAGCAACCCCACCAATCAGGGCACCGATGTGGGCAACGGCAAGGTGCGTCAGGCGCAGGCCCAGGAGTTGATCGGCAAGGACGGCCCGGCCACCGGCAGGTCGCCGGTCGTCCTCGTCGGCGACTTGAACTCCGATGTCAAGACTCCGCTCAAGCCCGGAGACGGACTGGCAGATAGGACCCTTCTGAACGCGGGCTTCCGGGAGCGGAGCACGTACAACCCGCTGAGCTGCTGCCTCAAGACAGCCGTGCTGAGGGCCCCAGGCGGCGGCGGCAGAGTCAGCGATTTCGACCACAAAGTCGACCACGTGATGACCAACACGCCACGGAAGGTCCGGCTGGTGCGCTCAGTGATCACTGGGCGTCACCCGATGCACGGCTTCTGGGATTCTGACCACGCCGGCACGTTCAGCGTCCTGGCATTCCGGTAGACGCGACCATTCTGATAGGCGCCAACCGACGCCCACCGGCGCGAGACATGCCGCGGGCGACCTCTGTGGAGGTCGCCCGGACAGTGCTTGCCTTAGCGGTTATCGGGTCAACTCGGGCTTGCCGCCATATGCAACAAGGCCGTAGACGACCAGGA
The DNA here is from genome assembly GCA_963796885.1 of uncultured Solirubrobacterales bacterium. Classification (GTDB taxonomy): domain Bacteria; phylum Actinomycetota; class Thermoleophilia; order Solirubrobacterales; family Solirubrobacteraceae; genus Palsa-465. Next base: position 624,486 of record CAWCNP010000001.1, on the reverse strand, counting down.
TGTAGAGCGCGACGAGCGTCAGTGACCACAGCGGATAGGCCGGAATGGTCATCATCGCCACGAGAACAGCAATGCTCCCGACGATGATCCCGAACCAGCGCCCGAACGAACCCCCGCGCCAGATCGAGAGCGCGGCCAGGGCCTCAACGGCCCCGAACACGATCGCCACCCAGCCCCAGGTGTTCAAGCCACTGAGGATGTAGTGCGCGTTCGCGACGAAGAAATGCGCGTTCGAGACCGCCGCGATGCCCCAAATGACATTCAGGCATGCCGCAATCACGAACATGATCCCCGCAAACAGGACCCATCCAGCGCCCTTGTACGAAGGCTCTTTGCTCTCGTAGGTCAGCGCTGGACTCGTGTCCCGCACAGTCTCCATACGCGCCCCATTTGTTTTCAGGGCGGACATGTGAACCTCCTTTTCGCTCGCTATTAGAGCGGTGCTATGTCCTCATTGACATTGCACCCATAGCTTAGGTCGAGCCAGCGCGGGCGCGGTCCGCTAGAACGTGCAATAGGTCTGGGGGTAACTACTGAGACCGGTGAGAGGTAGCCTGGGCTGGGCAGGGCACTTCTTCCGCTGGTCCAGGTGATAGCTTGCCGGCGCAACATATCGAGCCGAGTCGCCGGGCCATCCGTGCCCGGCGAGCGGGGGACCCAATGCGATCAGATGTGATCGTTGGGGCGAGTCGTCGCCGCCAAGCGGCGTAGCGCAAAGCGCGAGCCCGTCAGCTAACTCCGTAGGCTCCCGAGTCGTTTCCAGGAGGGAGGGTTCGTGGACACGATGCGTGATCCGATCAGGGTTGACGCCTGGCGTGAATCGCTCGAGCGCTCGCGCGCGCGGAGGGGCAAGCCTCCGCTCATTCCGGTCGAGCGAAATGCGCTACGCCCAGGGGGTGAGCAGGCACGCCCCGAGGAGTTGGCGCGCGAGCTCCCGTCATATTGGCGCCTGTGCTGGCGAGCCCTGGCCAAGCGATCGATGTCCTTGACCATCGTCGCCATCGGCATTCTTGCCACCGCGCTCGTCGCGGCGGCAATGTCGTCGAAATCTCACCATCACTCGCTTGCCGTCTCGGTGACGGCTGCACGGCGGCATGTCGGGGGTGCGGCTGTCCGCTCGTCGGCTGCCAACCCTGGCGACCCCGGGGGTTCCCCGGCGTCTGGACCCGCGGAGCCGACGACATGCCGGCTCACCGACAGATCGGATGGGTACGTCAACCCGCTGGCTCGAGCTGATGTGGTTGGCGAGCGGATCGACCAGGGCGTGGACTACGCCGGGTCCGGCGCGCTCTTGGCGATCGGACCGGCGAGGATCACTCTTCTCGCCACCACCAACACCGGCTGGCCGGGAGCGTTCATCGAATATCAGCTCCTCGGCGGTCCTGACAACGGCTGCTACGTGTATTACGCCGAGGGTGTCACGCCAGCGGCGGGCCTGTACCTGGGGGAGGCCGTCTCCGCCGGCCAGACGATCGCCATGATCATCCCCAACTCCTCGAGCGGAATCGAGATCGGCTGGGCGGCCGGTCAGAGCACGAGGAGCTATGCCGCGGAGGCGGGGCAGTGGAGCGCCGTCCACGAGGCGAACAACATCCCGAGCGCCCCGGGCCTGTACTTCTCAGCCCTGATCGCCTCGCTCGGCGGTCCGCCCGGCAAGGTCGAGGGGTAGACGGACGCCCGAGCGCTCCTGACGGCAGCTCATCCCGGCCGATCGGCCGCGGTGATGCAAGCCGCCTGATCGGCTCGCATCACAACCGGGAGGCGTAGGTGACGAACGAAGCCTGGCTCTTGAGCTTCCCGGCGGGGGTGTAGCACGCCACGTCGCGCACGATGACCTGTGGAGCGGCGGCTGACGTGGCCCACGGCGCGAGTAGGTTGCAGAAGCCTGGGCCGACCTTGAACGGCGTGACCAGCACGTTGTCCGGTAGCGTGCCGACTCTCGGGAAGGTCACGAGCCGCAGCCCAGCGCCGGCGGATCTCACTGTGTTCACAAAGGGACCGGCCGAATTGAAGTTCACCGCTGGCGGCGCCGGCGCGTAGGGCCCGGCCACGAGCGGGTGGTTGTCAAACGTGTACGCGAACATCTTGGGCTGAGTCCCCAGCACCGTTCGACCGCGGTGGTACGTAAGTGTCCATCCGGTGTCGAGAGGCGTCACGGTGGAGTCATAGCAACGGACCTGGAAGACCTGCCCGGCTGGTTTCGCCGTCCACCCCCCGACCTCGCACTTGGCCGGTTTGGCCGAATTGACCGCAGTCACCTGAACGTTCCCGGCCTGGGTCGGCGAGCCGAGACCGGGGAGGGCGACATTCCACACCCCGAGCCCGCCGGGGCTGACGTGGTTAGCTGCGCCCGCGGAGTTGAAGCTTGCCGCGATCCCGCTTCCGGGCGTGAAGTGAACGTATCCAAACGCGCGGCCGGGCGGGATCGGCCCCTTCGAACTCCTCGCGAAGGTGATCGAGAATGGGACGAAGACCGGTGCACCACCGGGCCGGAAGCACCGGACGGCAGCGACCTCGTTGACACCCGACGGGCCCCATTTCTGCGCCTGGCACCACACGGGGTTGGGCGCGACGGCCGTCACATGGACCACGCCGCCCTTCCCGGCAATGTGCGGGAGGGTCACAAACACCTGCCCAACACCCCCCGGCGTGACGTGAACCTTGAATGCCGGCGCCCAGCTGCCGGCTTGGTGGTTGACATCCGGGATGCCCGGAACCGATGGCTTGTTGACGAAGGCAAACCCCCACTGATCAGGGATCGCCCCCTGGGCACCCCCAGCCGCGACCGCCAGCGCGCTCGCCGCAAGTCCGAACGCCACAGCAGCCGAAACGGCCTGACGCCTGATGTTCATCGCTCTGCCCATGTCACGCTCCCACCACCCGAACATGTGAGTATTTGAGGTCACTTCTCCGCCGCCCTATCGACGGTGAGCCAACTCGGCTCGTCCACGATAGTCCTGGATCGCCCGCGCGTCAGTATCACCCGGTCTCGATCAAGTCTCCAATTTGCCCTGGCTGGAGCGTACGCACCGGGGAGGCCGCGTCAAGAGATATAGATCACAAGGGTGGTCCCGCCGCCACCTGACGCTCGGCCCGCCTGCGCAGCTCGGCCGTCACTATCTTGGTGCCATTCGTCCCCGTGGTGGTTGGGAACTCGTCAACCAGGTTCACGTGCGCGGGAACCTTGAAGGGCGCGAGCTGATCGCGGCAGAACGCGGTGAGCTCCTCTGTGGTCGTGGCGCCGCCGGCGGCGAGCTGCACATAGGCGACGGCGACGTCGCTGCCGCCGGGTGAGGCGACAGCCACCACCTTGGCGGCGGCGCTCCTGCGCCGATGTCGAAGCCCATCACGTCGTCGCCGGCAGCGGCCCTGACCACCGCCACCCATGGCTGATCTGCGCGGCCCGCATCCTCGCTCGCGCGACGGAGGCGACCGGCGAAGTCGAGCTTGAGGAACCGCGCCGGGGCGACCACGCCGACGGGGCCGCCCCGCTCGATGAGGTGGCTGAGCTCGTGGACGCCGTAGCGCGTGTTGATGCCGAGCGCGGCAGCGCCCAGCGACGCCAGCGCGAACTCCCACACGATCGTCTCGATCCAGTTCGGAAGCCACACCCCGATCACGTCCCCGCGAACCACGCCGCGCGAGAGCAGCTCGCCGGCCAGCGCGGCCGCCGCGGCACTCAGCTCGGCGAAGGCAACCGAGTGCAACCGCTCGCCATCGCGTTCGATCAGGGCGAGCTCACTGGCGTGACGATCGGTCGCCCTGGACAGAAGGTCGACAAGCGTCGCCGGCCCTGTCCTCTCATCGCTCGTCACGGCGGAAGCATACGGTTCGGCATCCTCGATGGGAGGATCTGACCACTCATGCAAATCAAGACGTTCGGTCCGGTCGATGACCGTAGCCTTAAGCAGCTCGAGCGCTGCATGGTCGCCGGCGATGCGGAGTACGGCGTGCTGTGTGCCGACCATCATCCGGGCTACAGCCAGCCGATCGGCGGCGCGGTCGCCTACGAGGGGTACGTGTCGCCGTCCGGTGTCGGCTACGACATCGGTTGTGGCAACAAGGCCGTTCGAACGGACCTGACCCGCGCGGATCTCGACGAGCTCGGCGGCGTCGGGATGGTCATGCGCGAGATCACTCGGCGGGTGTCGTTCGGCATGGGCGTACCGGCCCGCGAGCGTGGGGACCATCCCGTCCTGGACAGGATCCGCACGGCGGACTTCGAACCGCAGCGAAAGCTGGCCGATCTCGCCGACTCGCAGCTGGGCACGGTCGGCTCCGGCAACCACTACGTGAATCTGATGGAGGACGAGCAGGGTCACGTCTGGGTCGGTGTGCACTTCGGCTCGCGTGGCTTCGGCCACAAGACCGCATCCGGCTTCCTGGCACTCGCGCAGGGCCTCGCGTTCGGCGCGCGCGCCGATGAGAGCGAGATGGACTCGCCGCCCGTGCTGCTCGAGCTCGGGACCGAGCTTGGCGACGCCTACATCGCGGCCATGCAGCTGGCCGGCGAGTACGCCTACGCCGGCCGCGACGTGGTCGTGGACAAAGTGCTGGCGATCCTCTCGGCGGAGCCGAGGCACGAGGTGCACAACCACCACAACTTCGCGTGGCGGGAGGACCACCTCGGTCACACCTACTGGGTCATCCGCAAAGGCTGCACGCCGGCTCAGCCGGGCCAGGAGGGCTTCGTCGGCGGCTCGATGGGCGACGAGTCGGTGATCCTGGAGGGGGTCGCATCCGACGAGGCGGAGAAGTCTCTGTTCTCGACCGTGCACGGCGCCGGCCGGATCATGAGCCGCACCCAGGCCGCCGGCCGGGTCCGCCGCCGCAAGCGGTGGGCTTGCAGCGTCCGCGACTGCAACCGGCTGTTCGAGTCACCCGGCGAAGGCTGCCCGGATCACCCAGGCTCGCGGATGATGAAGACGTGGGTGCAGGAGCAGGTCAAGCCTGGTCTCGTCGACTGGCCGGCGGTCCAGACACGCCTGCGTGAGCAGGGCATCGTCGTGATCGGCGGGGGCGCGGATGAGGCCCCGGAGGTCTACAAGCGCCTCCCAGATGTGCTCGCCGCCCACGCCGGTTCGATCCGCGTCACGCACACGCTCCGCCCGCTTGGTGTAGCGATGGCCGGCCGCGACGTCCACGACCCCTACAAGGACTGAGAGTCGCCGGGTCGTCGCGGTCGCACCGGGGCCGCACGGTCGCCGGTTACTGGCTCACGCGACGCAGAATCGTCGTAGGATCGGCAGCCTCGACCAGATATCGGAGGTGGTGGTTCGCGTGGAGGCACGTCCTATCAGAGGGGAGATAGCGGGCGGGACTCGAGCTGGAAGGTTCGTGCTGGCGTCGATGCTGGTCTTCACAGCGTTGCTGGTCGGGCCGGTGGGCGCGCATGCATCGGTGACGATGACGTCGTTCACGATGACGCCGTCGACGACCGTCGCGGGCGCTCATCCCAATGTGACGGTGTCGGCGAACTTCAGGTACTCGGACACGACGGATGACCTCAAGCGCCTGCAGGTCAACCTGCCCGCGGGACTGCTCGGCAACCCCAACGCGGTCTCGAAGTGCTCGAGTGCGCAGCTCGCCGGCGATTCGTGCCCCGCGGCCTCGAAGATTGGGACGGTGTCGGTGACCGCGCAGGCGTTGGGCCTGCCCTTGCCGGTCACCGCCCCCGGGGATGTCTACGACGTCACGCCGACCGGCTCTGAGCCGGCACGGATCGGGATGGTCGTGCGTCCGGTGGGCGGCGTGCTCGGCAAGTTCTCGATGTCGGGACCGGTGACGCTGCGGATCCCGGGTGACTTCGGGTTGGTGACGACGTTCGACAACCTGCCGCGGACGCTGCCGCCGGTCCTGGGCGTTGTCCGCATCCCGATCACCATCGAATCGATCTCGCTGACGCTCGATGGGCTCGTCAAGGGAGGCAGCGCAGCGTTCATGACCAATCCCACGAGCTGCGCCAGCGCGACTGGCGTCGGCGCTGCCTCGTCGTATGAGTCCTCGGCGCGTTCTGGAGCCGCATCGCGTTTCACCCCGACGGGCTGTGCGCAGGAGCCATTCAACCCGGGAATCAGGTTCAGCTTCGGCTCGACTCGGGCGCGCACGCCCTCGGCGCTGTCGGTGACGGTGACCTTGCCCGGCCACGAGCTGCCACGACGGCAATCGCACCTGAAGAACAACGTTGTCTTCCTGCCGCTTGGGACGTCGATCAACACGGCCGCCTTGGCGGGCGGGTTGGTGCAGTGCACCACGGCGCAGTTCAACAGCTCCTCAGCCGCTCCGGCGAGGTGTCGGACCGCCTCGCAGGTCGGGCAGGTGGCCTTCACGACCCCGCTGCTCGGCACCCTCCACGGCCTGGTGTTCTTCGGTGCTGGGACCGCGGCCAACCCTCTGCGGTTGTTCATTCAGATCGATATCCACGGTCAGAACGCAAAGCTCATCGCCGACAACGGCTTCGAGAACTCCTTTGTCGTCACCAGTCTCGACAATCTCCCGCAGGTTCCGTTCACGCGGTTCGCGCTCAGCTTCAATGGCGGCCCGCGCGCACTCGTGCTGACGCCACCATGCGGCAGCCACCCGGCAAGAGGCGTCTTTGCGCCATGGAGCGGCAACCGCGCCATCGTGCGGGTGCGCAGCGTGAAGATCTCCAAGACCTCGACGGGCGCGCCGTGCGCGGCCGCGAAGTCGCGGTTCACGTCCGGGTGAGCGCTACGCTTAGCTCGCGTCAATCCAGATAGGAGACGGTGATGCCGGGGCGGGCGATCGAGGGGCGAGTGTGGGGGTCTGGGCTGGCAGTTCTGGCCGTCGGGCTGATGTTCGCCGGTATTGCGGCCAACTCAGCGGCCGCCGCCTCGACACCGACGGACGCGGTCGTGCTCGTCTCGGGCATCACCACGACCACCCCGTTCACCACTCCATCCGCGGTGTGCACGGGCAGGTATCCGCGTGGTTTGACGTGGACGTACGATGGCGCCCGGTTCGCCGCCGCGGGCTACAGGGTGTACACGGCACCGGTCAACTACGGGGCCGGCCCGGTCAAGCCCAATCCTCGGCAATTCTCCGGCTGCCCTGGCCAGCTGCCGGCGAGCATGACGATCAACTCGCGCGGAGACATATACGCCAACGCGCGAGCCCTGGCCTCGTTCATCGCTTACCTGCACTCGAAGTTCGCCGTGAACACCGTGCGGTTCGTGGCTCACTCCTACGGAGGACTGTGGACGCGGGGGGCGATGCGACTTGCGTCGAGTCTCTTCGGAGCCGTGCAGGTGCAATCGATCACCACGCTCGGCACTCCGCACCTTGGCAGCTTCATGGCCGATATCGGGGAAGCCGTCGATCCGTCATTGTGCGGAAGCGACGACAGCTGTAAGACGCTGGCCTACCTCCTGATCGCCTTCCGCGAGTCGTACTTCGAACCGGCCATGAGTCAGATCACCGCCGCAGCGGTGGCGCAGTGGAACCTGGGGCAGGGCGCTTCTCTGGACGGCATTCCCCTCACGGCAATCGGGGGCGACGCCATCTCTATCCGAGGTCTGAGCAGTCCATACATCTCACCCAACGACCTCCTGGTCGGGATCGAGAGCGCACAGGCGGTGGGGCTTCAAGCCAGCGGAATCATCCCCGAGCTGTCGTGCTTCCCAGCCTTCCCCGACGTGCACAGCAACACGTTCCTGCCGTTCGTCCCGGACGTCAAGTACAGCCTGTTGGACGATCCACGGATCGCCAGCGACGTCGAGCAGACGCTTGCCGGTAGCCCGCCGACCGCCGGCTGCCCGAATCCACCCTTCCCGCCATCGCTCGTCGGCCGACCGCCGTTCGTCAGAGGTGTCACGAGAAGCCAGATCACGGTTCCGCTGCGAATCGCCGGCCGGCCGGCGGTCGCGCAGACGGCGCGAAACGCGAGCGAGAGCGCCATCGTCATTCGCAGCGGCACCCAGGTGACCTGCAAAGGGCGCAGGCTCGCGTCCGTTCCGTTCCTGACCTCGACTCGGATACGGGTGATCCCGCAACCGAGGTGCAACGGCTCCCTCCGCGTCACAAAGAAGCACGGGATGCTGTTTCTGGCCGATGCGCCGGACTCGGCAACGTTCCGCGTCCAGGGCCGGCGTATCTACATCCGCGTCCGGGGCCCGGCAAGCCATCGAAAGCTGGCCGTGGCCGTCAAACGCGGGCATCGCTTCGTCGCCAGGCGGCTCGATCATCGGCAATCGCTCCATATCGCCCGAGGGATTCAGACAGTGACCTTGCGCGTCGCGTTGGCTCAGCGCGACGGCCGAGCGGCCGTGGCGGTCGCGACGGTCCACGTCTGAGCTCGGTTTCGCGCTATGTGCTTCGATCGGGTTCAATGGGCTCGTGCGGGCGCTCGTGATCTCCGATACCCACTTCGGGGCATGGACCGGCGAGGACATCCTGTCCGAGCCCGAGAACCTGGCTCTGCTGGCACCGCACCTCGATGTCGACGAGGTGATCATCCTCGGGGACCTGTTCGACCTCCTGTTCGCCTCTTCGCGCGACGCGTTCACCGCGGCGGCGGGCTTCTTCGACCTCCTGCGCGAGCGACTTCAGGGCAGGCGGTTTGTCTTCCTGGCCGGCAACCACGACCACAGCGTGGTCGCGCGTCGGCAGGAAGAGCTGGTCGAGCTTGAACTGACCGAGCGACAGGTCGACGGAGAGTCGGGATCGCCTGTATGCGCCGATTCGTTTCGCCGGTTCCTCGAGCGCCGGCTCGAGGGCGTCGAGGTCGACATTCGGTACCCCACCTACATGTTCGGGGGGGTGCTCTGCACGCATGGCCACTATCTGGACTTCTACGCCGCGCGCCGTGGCGCCGTTCCGGGAAGGCTGCTGGCGCGGCTGATGTGGTCGATCGCGGTGGGGCGAGGCGACCAGGAGCCGACCAGCGACGATCTCGAGGCAACGACCGAGATCCTGACCGGCCTGCTGTTCACGATCGCGCAGCTGCCGAACGGCACTCATGCCCAACGTTGGGCGTTTGCCCGCTTCCAGGCGCTGGAGCGGATCATCGCCACCGGCACAGCGCCGGTCCGGGGGTTCGAGCGCACCGTGACCGACTTGGCGCATCGTCTGACGATGTCCGGATCCTCATCGGGGCCGATGCTCCGCCGGCTGGTCAGCAGCCGGAAGGCGCAGATGACCGCGTACGAAATGGCAATGGCCTCCGAGGCGGAGCGACGGAAGCGGATCGGCGCTCCTGGTGGTGGGGAGGTTGCGCGGCGGGCGCTCGGTCAGGTCGTGCGACCGCGGGATCCGCACCACGCGGCGGTCGCCGCGTTCGAGCACGTTGTCACGCGCCTGGGCTGGGCTCGCGACACCGACAAGATCGTCTTCGCTCACACCCATGCACCGCTGGAGGACGTGCGCGGCCCGAGTGGCGCCGTCCGCTACTGGAACACGGGCTCGTGGATCTACGAGCCCGACCTCACCTCGCACGACGCGTACGTCCGCTACCTGCGAAACGCGTGGCCAGGCACCGCGGTGCTGATCGACACCGACGAGCCCTGCCCGCGGCTGCTGCGGTTGCGCGAGCATCTGAACCCGCTGCACGCCCACACTGCGCGGTAGCTCAGGCCGGGACCGTGATGGCGTGCGATGTCTGGAGGAAGTCGCTGAGCCGGCCATTCTCCATCGACTTGACCAGCGCGTCGATCTCGGCCTGGTGGTCATTGCCGGTCAGGACAACGTCGTTGTGAAGAGCCAGCTCTCTGATCGTCTCGGGAAGCTGCTCCGGCCGCGGCATCGTGGCGCCGCCGTATAGCACCGGCACGATCGCGATGTCGTGGCGCGCCAGGCCGAGTTCGATTTCTCGCCGCACCCAGTCGTCCGGCTCGTCGAGCCGTCGCGAGCCCTCATCCCGGCTCACATTCAGCCAGTCGGGGCCGATCACCACGAGCATGGCGCGGCAGGCGGCAATTGCGTTTTCGATGCGGGTGGGGAACTGCTCGCCGGCGGCGATCTCGTCCGTGTCGAGAAACACGCTCCTGGGCCCGAACTTGTCGGCCAGTCCCTTTCTGAGCGTGTTGGCGACGAACGAGTCCGGGCCACGACGGTAGGAGATGAAGAAGTCGGACACCGGGCTCGGCAGCAGCTCGAAGAACTCCTGCAGCTTGCGCAGCTGGCGGCGCTGGACGAACGAGTCGGCCGAGATCGCGCCCGCCGTTCCCAGCACCAGCGCCAGGATCGGGTCGGCGATCGGGACGATTGAACCCGCATCGAATGCCAGCTGACACACGATCAGGAACGCGATCAGCAGTGCCACGGCACCGGCAAGCACGTACAGGGCCGCGAGCCGCACACTGAGCAGCGCGGGCAGGGCGGCGAACAGGATCAGCAGGATCACGGTGAGCGCCGCGCCCGCCGACTGGAGCGGGAAGCCGTTCAAGATCGTCGTCAAGGCATTGGCCTGGACTTCCACGCCGGCCATCGGGGTCGACGAGGCTGCTGTGACGAACAGATCCTTCTCGGCCGGATCCGTGATCCCGACCAACACCGTCTTCCCGGTGAACGTCCCCTTCGGATATCGACCGGTCAGCACATTGAAAAATGAGTACGGACGAAAGGTCCCGGGCGGCCCCCGGAAGTCGATCCAGGCATGGTTCTCGGGCATCTGGTTCGGGTCGACGGCGTGATGCTGCAAGATCTCGGCCGCGCGAACAGCCAGGGTCCTGAGCGTGACGGGGGCGTAGATCATGCGCCGCAGCACGCCGTCGGGGTCCGTATCGATGGCCGCGCTGGCCAGAATCGCCCCGCGGGCACTCACGACCCCCGCCGGCACCGGCAGCGTTCCGCTCGCCGGCGAGTCATGCGTGGCCAGCAGGACGGGGCCGTCCCGCGCGACGGCGGCCAGCAAGGCGTTGTCGTCCCGGGGATCGGTCCGGCCGAGAAACTGGACGTCGACTGCGATCAACGCCGGCCGATCCGCTTTGATGCGGTCCAGCAGTCGCGCGTACAAGATTCGCCGAATGGGGAGCCGCTCGTCTATCGCCCTGAGGCTCTGCTGATCGACGGCGACGATCGCGATCTTGGAACCAGGAGACTCGGCTCCCCGGATCCCGAACCTGGCATCGATCGTCTTACGCTCGAGCCCGTTCAGAGCGCCGGTCGCGTACACAATCAAGCTGAGCAGCACGGCGGACACCGCCACCGCCAACAGCAGCGCGTTCCGAAGCGACAGCCGACGGCGGTTTGCGCTTCGGCTGTCGCTCATCACGACCCGGTCTTCTTCGCGACCAGAGTGATGTCGCCCGACACCAGCCGATTCAGGCCATCTCCCTCGTCGGGGGTGTGGCCCGGACTGGTGACGAACCGGTGGCATGCTGCGGCGAGCGCGGGGATCTTCGAGCAGGCCGGGACCAACCCGACATCGGCCGTGACGAACATCCTTACCCGACCACGTTTCGCCACCTGCTCGCGGGCGCACGGCGACAGGGGAACGGCAAGCGACTGCGTGGCACGTGCGGGGATGCCCAGATCGGACTGTCCCCACCAGTCCACCTGCCCGAAGAAGGGCTTGCAGACCGTGTCCAGGGCGTCGCTGGCTGGACCGAGCAGAAGCGCACCTGCACAGCGCACAGGAAGCAAACAGGTCTGCGTGAGTGTCACCGTGCCGTCGCTGCCCGGCGCGAGTTCCCCTTGGGTGTCGAACCTGACGACCGGTCGGCCCGCCGGGCCGCCACCGAATCCACCTGCCTGCTGGCAGAACTGATGGCAGCCGAGATGCACGACCGTCGTGGTCGAGCCTCCGCCCGAGCCGCCGGACCTACCCGACCCACCGCAGGCCGCCAACCCGCCCACCACGAGGAGCATCGCAACCACGCGTGCGGACAAGCTGCTCAAAACGATGGGATGCCCCTCCACCTAGTCGACCTCGACTCCGAGATCCAGAGCCATCCCAAATCTAGCGCGAGTTGCCGCGCTCCGCGGTCCGCGGGTGAGGCCAGCCATCCTCCCCGGCCTCGTGGATCGGATCCATGCGCAGAAAGTTCTCCATGTCGGTAAACCGCTCGAAAACCGGCGGCTCGAACCGCTCGCCCGCTGACGATTCCTCCACCGGCGCAGGCGCCGGCTCGCCGCTCAATTCGCTCTCCTCGAGCAGGCCCTCATCATGTAGCTGGTCGATCAGGGCTGCCGCCTCGCCGGCGATCGCCGCGCCATCTCGAGGATGACGTCGGCAGAGCTCATCGACAATGTTCTCCTCAGAGCAGCCTGCGGCCAGAAGAGCCCAGATCTGAGGGCCCGAGCCCGTCAGGCTGTAGTAGGCCCCGGTCTCGAGGTCAACCAGGATCGTCTCGTCGTCGATCGTCTCGCCGACGACCCGGTGCGGATCTAGCTTGAATTGACGTACGCGCGGCATCTCGCGATGGTTCGCTGTGGGGTCCGGCCCAGCTGATGTCAAATACAACCAGACCGCCGATCGGTAGCCTGGCCCGGGTGGAGCGGATGCAGGTCGCGCAAACGAATCTTCAGCTCTATAACCAGCTCCGCGAGAAGGGGCTTGTGCTCGAGGATCTGGTCCTGGTTCACCGCGCCTACGAGCTCCTGACCACCCTGTATCCCGCCCATTTTCAGGCTGACGGCAAGCCATTCGTGGCGCATTGTGTGGGTGTTGCGAGCATTGTCGCCGAGCTCGACCACCCCGCCGAGATCGTCGCGGTCGGTCTGCTCCACAACGTCTACGGGAACGCCGATTTCGGCGATGGCCGCAGCGAGGCGGCGACGGCTTCGCGCCGCCATCTGGTCCGCGCCGCGGTGGGTGCCCACGTCGAGGAGCTCCTCATCCAGTTCCGCGAATTACGGATCGAGCAACACAACATCGAGCAGGCTCGCCGCGCTTCCCCGGCGCAGCGGGGTACAGCGACGGTTGATCTGCGTCGAGCTGGCCGACTACCTGGAGAAGTACGTCGACCTGGGCATTCTGTACTGGGACCGGAGCAACTGGCTCGTCGACGCCGACGAGATGATCGGGGATGACCTGATCGCGATCGCCTCCGAGCTCGGGCAGCCGCGGCTCGCCGATACGCTCGGCACCGCGTTCGCGGCCGCCGCCCGGATGCGGGCCGAGGTGCCGCCCGAGCTGCGGCCGTCGGACGGACGATCGCAGCTGAAGCTGATCGTCCCGCGCTCGTGCCGTCAAAGCGTGTCGGTGGCCTGACCACGATCTCCCTCCCAGATCAGCGCCACACATTGCTGTTGCGCGCCGTGGCCTGGAATGACGACCGGGCGCGGCGCGCGTGGGACGCGTGGCGGAGCCAGGTGACGCCGGAGATCGTGACCGACGGCGAGGCTTGGCTGCTGGCCGCCGCATACCGACCGCTCCGTCGCCTTGGAGCGGATGATCCGATGGTGTCGTTGGCCGGAGGGGTGTACCGGCGCGCCTGGTACGTCAATCAGCTTGCGCTCAAGCGAGGGGCCGGCGTGATCGCGGACCTGCGCACCGCGGGAGTCGAGGTAATCGTGCTGAACGGGGCGGCGCTGTCGCTGCTCCATTACCGCGATGTCGGTGCCCGACCCTTCGAGCACCTCGACATGCTCGCCGGGTCGGGCGGCGAGGTCTGGGAGACCCGCGTACCGTTCGAGCTGATGGGCACGCCGACCTTCGCGCTCGCTGCACCCGAGCAACTCGTCCACACGTGCGCTCACGCCGCCGGCGCCGATGAAGTCGCGACCGTTTCCTGGGTTGCCGACGCAACCGCCGTGCTGCGATCGGCCGGGCTCGACTGGGAGAGGGTGCTCGAGCTTGCTCATGGGCGGTGCGAGGCAGCCACGGTCGGCGAGGCGCTCGGGTGGCTGCGGCAGTCGCTCGGTGCGGAGGTCCCGGTGTGGGTGCTCGACCGACTGTCTGCGGGGGGCGCGCCCTGATGCCAGCAGGGCCGCAGGTCCGCATCGTCTCCTACCCGAAGTCGGGACGCACCTGGCTGCGAGTCCTGCTGGGCAAGGCAATGTCTGTCTTCGAGCAGGACCCCTGCTGGTTCGACGGCACGCTCGCGGAGTTCGTGCGCTCCCCGGTCTTCGGCGCGAGGAAGGTGGCCACGTTCTACGAGATCTGGTCGAGGAATCGGACCGTGCCGAGGGACTTCCTCCTGATCCGCTACGAGCAGCTTCACGCGGCGCCCGAGGATGCGCTCAGGTCGGTCCTGCGATTCATCGGTGGCCCCGACCTGCAACGGCGCCACCTCGCCGCCGCGGTCGCCTACGCCAGCTTCGAGCACATGCACGAGCTCGAGCGCACGGACGGATTTGACGATCCGTGCCTGCGGCCCGGCGATGCGGCCGACCCAGACAGCTTCAAGGTGCGACGCGGCGCGGTTAGAGGCTACGTCGACTACCTGTGCGATGCGGATGTCGCGTACATCGACCGCGAGTTGCGGCAGCGAGGTTCCCCGTTTGCTTAGCGGGATGAGCGTGGATTTCGACGCGCTTCGAGCTGAGGCGACCGAGTTGCTGCGCGCACTGCTCAGGGTCGACACTTCCAACCCGCCGGGGCGCGAGACTCCGGCCGCCGAGCTGCTGCGCGACTACCTGGAGGCAAACGGCGTCGCGTGCGAGCTCGTCGCGGCGGAGCCGGAGCGGGCCAATCTTGTGGCCCGAATCCCCGGCAGCGGACCCGGTCGGTCGCTGATGCTGCTCGGCCACACGGACGTCGTTCCCGCCGACGCGAGCGCTTGGACGCACCCGCCGTTTGCCGGCGTGCTCGACGAGGCCGGGTACGTGTGGGGGCGCGGTGCCTGCGACATGAAGAATGAGACGGCCACGCGGGCGGTCGCGGTGGCGGAAATCGCCCGATCGGGCGTGCGGCTGTCGGGCGACCTCGTGTTCGTCGCCGAGGCCGACGAGGAGGATGGGACGAACCGGGTCGGCATGTCGTGGCTGGTCGATGAGCGACCCGACCTGGCCACCGATTACGTGCTCAACGAGGGCGCGGCCGAGAGGCTCGTCCTGGAGGACGGGCGAACGATCGTGACGCTCAATGTGGGCGAAAAAGCCGCGGCAGCGGTCCGTGTGACGGCGCTCGGCACTCCCGGGCACTCCGCCAGCCCGTACCTGGCGCCCCGTGCCGTGCCGGCGCTGGCCGAGCTGATCCGTCGGCTGGCTGACTACAGGCCCCGGCGGCGGCTGCTGCCCGCCACCCGGACGATGCTGAAGAGTCTCATTGGGCCGCTCGGCGAGGATCTCGATGGCGACATCGCCCGCGCGGTGCAGCTGCATCCCGCCTTCCGCGAGTTCGTCGCGCCGCTGTTCGCCACCACCATCGCACCAACCCGTCTACATGGTTCGAGCGCCCTCAACGTCCTCCCCGCCCGGGCCAGCGTGGACTGCGACTGCCGCGTCCTTCCGGGAACCTCCGAGGAGGACCTGCTGGCCGAACTGCGCGAAGCGCTGGGGAACGATGTGCCCTACGAGCTCGAGGTGCTCGAACCGTTGACCGGGGGGACGATCTCCCCGATCGAGTCCCCGCTGTTCGATGCCTGCTGCGCGTTCATCCGAGAACACGACCCGGAGGCCATCGTCCTGCCGACGGTCTGCGATGGATTCACAGATTCGCATTACGCGCGCGCAGCGTTCGGCTCGGTGGCCTACGGGCTTTGGCCCATGCGAACCACGCCCCACGAGATCGCCGCAGCCGGCGTGCACGCACACGATGAGCGCATTCACGTGGATGATCTCGGCTACGCGACGATGTTCCACATCGAGGTGTGCCGCGCGCTGCTGGCCTAGCAGACGGGCGTCCTGATCACCGGCGAGAGCAGGGCGGCGGATACATAGCGCCCGCCATCGGGCGATTGCAGCCGGGCCCAGCCACCCGCAGCCCCGGAACCGGCTGTCCAGCAGCTGACCTTGACGTGCTGTGAGCTGCTGAACGAACCGACGACATTGGCCTGTGGATTGTCCGCGGGGACCTCGGGACTCGAGCGGATGTTGGTATCGGCCGCGACGGTGGCGCTCCTACCGCCCGAGGTCCGAGTGAGGGCAAAAACCACGATGGCGGCGACGACCGGCAGCGCCACGACCACGGCGGCGATCCAGCGGAAACGGCTCCGGCGCGGAGGCGCACGCCGAGCGCTAGGCCCGGCCGGGGCGCGCGGCGCCGCGGGCTTGGGGCTCGGTTGGCGCCGGGCACCGGGGAGGATCTGGGTTGCGTCTTCGCTGCCGGGCGATCGCCCTTCCGCCGGGGGCAGGATCTGGGTCTCGTCGGTGCGCGGGGGCTCGGTCGCCGCCTCGTCGTGAGGCTCCGCGATCTCATCCCAGTCGGCGCCGGCGGCCGCTGCCACGGCGGCCTCGCCGAGCGCGAGCGCTGTCTGATAGCGATCGTCGGGCTGCTTGGCGAGCACCTTCAGAAGCACGCGGTCGAACGCCTCGCCGAGCCGCGGGTTCAGGGACGTCGGAGCGGGCGGCGGGTCGAGGCAGTGGGCCATCGCCACCGCGGTCGAGGAGTCGCGAACGAAGGGCTTCTGGCCGGTCAGCATCTCGAACAGGACGCAGCCGAGCGAGTAGACGTCGGTGCGGGCATCCACGGGCTCGCCGCGGTGCTGCTCGGGTGCCGCGTAGTCGGCCGCGCCGACGAACATGCCCGGTTGGGTGAGGTCGTCGTCGGTGCTGATGCGGCGGCTGACGCCGAAATCGGTCAGGTAGGCATGGTCGCCGGCACCGTGGGCGGCGAGCAGGATGTTGGCCGGCTTGACGTCGCGATGGACCAACCCCACCCGATGCGCGGCGTCCAGCGCGGAGCCGACCTGGCGCGTGATCTCGGCCGCTGCTGGCGGTAGCAGGGGGCCGGCAGCGATCCGTTTGCGCAGATCCTCTCCGTCGACGAACTGCATCGCGATGTACAGCCGGCCATCGATCTCATTGGCGTCATACACCGTCACCACGTGGGGATGGTGGGCCAGCGCGGCGTGTGTCGCCTCGCGTTTGAAGCGAGCGTGGTAGTTCGGATCGGCCGCGTACTTCGGAGCGATCACCTTGAGCGCCTCGGTGCGGTCGAGCGCGCGCCTCTTGACCCGGTAGACAATCCCCATCTCGCCCCGCCCGATCTGCTGCTCAATGACGAAGTCGGCGAAAACATCGCCGGGCGACAGCCTCCCGCCGGATGGTTGCCAGGGGTGGGGCGACGACGGAGGTGGCTCGCTCGGCATCTTGATAATTGTCGTCAACGAGCCGGGGCGGCGCCCCGCTGGGCGAGCGAACGGAGAAATGCAATGACGAAAATTCTTGTCATGGGCGGGGCAGGTTTTCAGGGTTCCAGGGCTGCGCGCATGCTGGCCGCCAGCGAACACGTGCAGGAGCTGGTGGTCGTTGACGCGCAACGAGATGCTGCACAACGCGAGGCAGCGGATCTGGGGCCGAAGGCCAGCTCAGCGTGGGTGGAGGCCTCGGACATGGCCGCGGTCGCTTCATTGCTGCGCGACCTGGCCCCGGACCTGATGCTCAACTGCAGCGGCCCATACCGTTCAACCGGGCTCTCGTCGCTCGACGCGGCCATCGAGTGCGGGGTCGATTACGTCGACCTGCTCGATGACAAGGAGCTGATCGAGTCGTACTGGGGACGCGACGAGACGGCGCTTGCGGCGGGCGTGACCGCGATCTGCTGCACCGGCTGGACGCCCGGCCTGACGAACATCATGGCCGCTCATCTAGCCGCCGATCTCGACGAGGTCGAGCAGATCCACATCACCTGGCTCGGCAGCGTGACCCTCGAAGTCAGTCCGCACCTCATGGTCCATCGCGTCGAGCTGTTCGGAGGTGACGCGGCTGCCGTTTGCGATGGCGAGCTCATCACCATGCCGGGTGGTGGCTCGCGCATCGCGGTGCAGTGGCCAGGCTGTGGCACGTTCACCGCTGCGATCTGCACGCACCCCGAGCCGGTGACCCTGCGACGCAGGTTTCCCGGGCTCCGGCAGGCCACGATCCGGGGCTCCTACACGGCGCCGGAGTTCCTCGACCTGGTCAGCTCGCTGGGTCGCTCGGGGATGCTGGAACGACAGCCGATCGACGCCGACGGCCAGAGGATGGTCCCCGAGGCCTTCATCGGCGCGTTCCTCACCTCGCCGGCCTTCACGGCGAGTCCGACCCACGCCGCGGTCGCCAGCGCACAGGCAAACCTCGGCGATCTCGACGGTGCACGGGTGGTCCTCGTCGGCCGTCGCGCCGGGGCCGAGGTCGCCCGGGCGGCGCGCTATCTCAGCCACCAACGCTGGCGGTCGACGTACGGCGTGGCCGCCGTGTGCGCTGAACTTGTCGCTCGAGGCGAGGTGCGAATGCCCGGCGTCCGCACGCCGGAGATGCTTGACCCCAGCGTCGTAGTGCCCGCTCTGGACGCGGCCGGATTCGGACTCGACGAGTTCCCAGCCGACGACGCGCCCGAGCTTCGCGTACCCGCCGTCAACCTCCGTAACAGTTCGTCATCTGGGTCGGTGGCGCCGCGGGCTTGAACGCCGTCCAAACGAACCGGGAGAGCTGGAGGCCGTAGCCGTTGCGGTCCACGGGCCGGAACATCGCGTCCGTCACGGTGGCCGACGGGAACGCCGACGTCGCGAGGTGCAACTCGTGCGTTCCGAGCACGAACTGCGATGGGAATCCCCCGTGTGTGTCCTGGACGTCGAAATCACCCATTCTCACCCGGCTGGCCGGGATCTCCACGCCGCCCCCAGTGATGAAGATACCGGGCGCGTCGCGCGCGCTGCCGGCGAGGCCCTGTGAGTCCAGGGCAGGGAGTCAGGCAGCGCGCGGGATGCTCTGCTGGAAACGAAAGACGTTGGCGCGGTCGTAGCGCCGCTTGATTTCGGTGAGGCGCCCCAGGTTCTTGCCGTAATAGGCGTTCTGCCAGTCCGGTTGCGCGCGGTCGATGAAGTTCTGATAGGCGGCGCCAGTCGTGTGCGGCTGGAGTCCGTCCGCCAGCTCCTCTATCCAGGCCAGACCGCGCGCCACCGTGCGCGCCGAGTCCCGCGGCGTCCACTCGGTCTCGGTGGCGAGGACCGCGAAGTCGCTTCGATGTACGAACGCCGTGGCATCGGCGGGCACGCGGTTGATCGCTCCGCCCGAGGCAAACATGGCCGCGCCGGCGCCGTCCTCGTTGTGGCTGCCGGGCCACCGCTCGACCGCGCGCAGCAGCACATCGACCCCGGCATCATTGAGCGGTCGTTTGAGATATGCGGACTTCACCTCGTAGGCGATCGTCGGGGTCGTGTGGAAGAAATAGTCCTTGGCCTGCCAGAACGTTCGGCGCGCGATCAGCTGCTTGGAAACCCGTCCGGCGCGCAGCGCGGGCGCCAGCAGATCGACCAGCTCGTGCTTGGGCCCGAAGTACTGCCCGAGCGCCGAGATCGTCGGCGGTTCCTTGCCGCCGGTCTTTGGGTTGCCGGCGGTGCCGACGCCCAATCGGGCTGAGAACTCGTCGGGTGCCCGCCGTATGACCCGCTGGAAGGCCTCGAACACCGCCGCGGCATCGGCCCACTCCCACGTGATGTCGTAGAGCGTGACGTCGGAAACAGGGTTGGTCGTGAACGTGTACGAGGTGCACACGCCGAAGTTGCCGCCCCCACCCCCGCGGAGCGCCCAGAAGAGATCTGAATGCTCGCGCTCGCTGCACCTCAGAAGCCGCCCGTCCGCCGTGACCACCTCGGCCGAGACGAGGTGATCGCAGGTCAGTCCCATCTTGCGGGAACTGAAGCCGATCCCCCCGCCGAGCACCAACCCGCCCACCGCCACCGTCGGGCACCGCCCGGCCGAGATCGCGACGTTGTGCGGCTGAAGGCCCGCGTAGATCATCGTGTTTCGTGCGCCGGGCTGAGCGGTCACCGTGCCGTTGGCGGCGTCGACGTACACCCCCCGCATGCGCCCAACGTTGACGACCAGGCCCGGGCCGGTGCAGTAGCCGGCGTAGTTGTGACCGCCGGAACGGACCGCCACCGGAACGCCGTTGTCATGCGCCCACCTCACGGCGGTCTGCACGTCCTCGACGCTGGCGCACACCGCGACGCCTCCGGGGTGGATGTGGGCGTACCGGGTGTTCAGGGGTGTGCTGATCTGGAGATAGCCGTGATCGCCCGGTCTCACCAGGCGTCGGCCCAGCTTTGCCGCCAGCTCATCCCAGCGCGGCCGAGACGCGGCGCTGCTCCCCGCGCCACAGCCGGCCAAGAGCTCCAGCTGCCCCGCCAGGCTCGCAGCCATCAGCGAACCGCCGGCACGGCGCAGGAACGCCCGTCTCGTGCCCGTCTTCTCCGACATGCTGACCTTTACTTCGGCCACAAGCGCACGGCGCTTGACCCGCGGGCCACTCCCATCGTTTATTCTGCGGCGCCCGCCGTCAGGGCGTGGCGGGCCGAGCCCTACGGCCGGCCGTTGTGCCCCCGCTTCAGCCGATGACCAACCGATGAGCCTTCGCATTGCCGTCGATACCGGCGGCACGTTCACCGATGTTGTGGTCACCGATGCCGCGGGCGGCGAGCTTTGGGTGAGCAAGGCTCCGACCACGCCGCAGCGCATATTCGATGGAATATCCGAGGCGCTGGACTACGGTGCCAGCGAGCACGGGCTGACACTCGATGCGCTGCTGGGCCAGGCGTCGGTGTTCATCTACGGGACGACGCGGGCCACGAACGCGATCCTGACCGGGACAACGGCGCGCACGGCGTTTCTGACCACCGCGGGGCATCCCGACACGCTCGTTCTGCGCGAGGGCGGCAAGGTCAACCCGTTCGACTTTCGTCACGCATATCCGGCGCCGTACATACCGAGGCGCCTGACCTTCGAGGTGCAGGAGCGGATCAACTCGGAGGGCGAGGTAACAGCGCCCCTCGACGAGGAGGCGCTACGGGCCACGCTCGCCGAGGTACGGAGACGAGAGGTGGAGGCGGTGGCGGTGTGCCTGCTCTGGTCGATCGTGAACCCCGTGCACGAGGAGAGAATCGGCGAACTGCTGATGGCGGACCTGCCCGGGCTGCCGTTCACGTTGTCACACCGGCTGAACCCGATCATCCGGGAGTACCGGCGCGCTTCGTCCACGGCCATTGACGCGTCGCTGAAGCCGTTGATGCAGAGCCACCTTGACGAGATGGCCGCTGACCTGCACCGCGCCGGCTTCGCCGGCGAGGTGCTCGTCGGAACATCGTTCGGTGGTGTGCTTGGTGTCGAGGACGTGGCCGCGCGCCCGGTCTATTCGGTGAATTCGGCGCCGGCGATGGCGCCGGTCACGGGGCGCGTGTACGCCCCCGAGCAGCGCAACGTCATTGTCTGCGACATGGGCGGGACGAGCTTCGACGTCAGCCTGGTGCGCGACGGCTACATCAAGTTCACCCGTGAGACCTGGCTCGGCGGGCAGTTCACAGGTCACATGACGGGTCTGTCGGCTGTCGACATCAAGAACATCGGCGCCGGCGGCGGCAGCATCGCCTGGATCGATGCAGGGGGTCTGTTGCGCGTTGGGCCGCAGAGCGCTGGCGCCCAGCCAGGGCCCGCCTGCTACGGCGCCGGCGGGACCCTGCCCACGGTGACCGATGCCGCCGTCCTCCTCGGCTACCTAGACCCCGATTACTTCCTGGGCGGACGCATGCGGCTCTCGGCCCAGGCGGCTCGGGACGTGGTGACTCGCGAGATAGCGGGGCCGCTCGGCATCGATGTCGAGAGCGCCGCCCACGCGATCCTGACGATTGCCAACGAACACATGGTCGGGGCGATCAGGGAAATCACGATCAACGAGGGGCTCGACCCCCGCGACTCGCTGGTGCTCGCCGGCGGTGGTGCTGGCGGCATGACGATCGGACGGATCGCGGACGAGCTCGGCTGCGACCGCGTGCTCGTGCCCCGAACGGCAGGCACGCTGTCTGCCTGTGGCGGATTGTTCTCGGATATCGTCACCGAGTTCAGTGTCAGCCAGCGGGCCGACACCAACCGCTTCGACTACGCGGCCGTGAACCGCGGGCTCGCTCACCTCGCCGAGCAGATCGAAGAGTTCTTCGGCCGCCTGGACACCCCCGCGGATCTGCGCTCGAGCGAGTTCTTTGTCGAGGCGCGCTATCCGTACCAGGTGTGGGAGCTCGAGGTCCCGCTCGCGGCCGGACGGTTCGAGGGACAGGCGGATGTCGATGAGATGGTGGAGGGATTTCACCGCGTGCACGAGCGCGTGTTCGCGGTGAGCGAGCCGGGCCAGCACATCGAGTGCATCTACTGGAAGGGTCGCGCCACGGCCCGACTGCCCAAGCCCGAGTTGGCGCGGGCCGGGACCGACGGCCTCCAGCCCGAACCTGCGGAGGTCCGCCAGGCGTGGTTCGGAGCCCAGGGCGCGCTCCAGACGCCGTGCTTCCAAGCCGAGAGCATGTCGGCCGGCCACCGTCTCGTCGGGCCGGCGATCATCTCCGAGTCGACGACGACAGTTGTCGTCTACCCGGGCTGGGTCGCCACCGTGACCGCCACGGGTGACTATCTGTTGAGCCGCGAGAGTGAACGGCCATGAGCACGCCGGCGACCACGTTTGACCCCATTCTGCTGGCGGTGCTGGCCAACCGGTTCGAGAGCATCGTGCGGGAAATGACGAACACGCTGCTGCGCTCTGGACGCTCGGCCGTGCTCAACATGGCACGCGACTTCTCGTGCTCGCTGATCACCGCTGAGAACGAGTTGCTGGCCTCGGCGGAGGGGCTGCCGGTACACGTGATCGGCACCGAGTTCCTGGCCGAGACGATGACCGAGCTTCACCCCGATTTCGCCGACGGCGACGCGTTCCTTCACAACGACCCGTATCTCGGCAACACCCATCCGGCTGATCACGCGATCCTCGTTCCGGTCTTCGTCGAGGGCCAGCACATGTTCACCGCGTGCGCGAAGGCGCACCAGGCCGATTGCGGGAACGCGCTGCCCACGACCTACATGCCGGGTGCCCACGATGTGTATGAGGAGGGGGCACTGATCTTCCCCTGTGTCCGGGTGCAGCATGAGCGCCGCGACGTCGAGGACATCATCCGAATGTGCCGGCGACGAATTCGAGTTCCCGACCAGTGGTACGGCGACTACCTGGCCACGCTCGGCGCCGCCCGGATCGGGGAACGGCGCCTCAAGGAGCTGTGCGAGCAGTACGGCCTCGAGACCGTGCGCGCGTTCATCCGCGAATGGTTCGACTACAGCGAGCGACGCATGGTCGAGGCCGTTCGCCAGCTTCCGGCCGGCCAGCTGGTCGGGCGGGCCACGCATGATCCCTATCCAGGCGTTCCGGACGGCGTGCTGCTCACCGTCAATGTGACGATCGATCCTGGCCAGGGATTCATCGAGCTCGACCTACGGGACAACCCGGACAACTATCCGGGCGGCTTGAACGAGTCGAGGGCGTGCGCCACGAACAACGTGATCACCGGCGTATTCAATTCGATCGATCCCGACGTCCCTCACAACGCCGGCAGCTTTCGGCGCATCAAGGTGACGCTCCGCGAGGGTTGCATCGCCGGCATTCCCCGGTTTCCTCATTCCTGCTCGATGGCGACGACGAACATCGCCGATCGTCTGGTCTGTCTGACCCAGGCTGCGTTCGCCGAACTGGGTGAGGGATTCGGACTGGCGGAGGGTGCCCTTGGGATGGGGATCTCCTACGCCGTCATCTCCGGCCAGGACGCGCGCCTGGATGGCGCGCCGTACGTCAACCAGATCTTCCTGGGCAGCAGCGGCGGCCCCGGCGGTCCATCGGCCGACGGCTGGCCCACGTACTACCTCCCGGTCGCGGCATCGCTGATGTACCACGACAGCACCGAGGTCGACGAGCAGAAGTATCCGATCCACGTCCACGCCAAGCGTCTGATGCCCGACTCCGAGGGGCCCGGGCGCCACCGCGGCGCCCTCGGATCAGAGGTGGTCTATGGCCCCAAGGAATGGCCGATGATGATCGCCTACACGTTCGAGGGACACGAGAATCCGGCCCAGGGCGTGCGCGGCGGTCAAGCCGGCGCCCCCTCCGATGGTTGGAAGATCGATCGCGACGGCAACCGCGTGGACGTGCCGATGGCGGCTGCGATGGAGATCGTCGCGGGAGAGCGCGTGCTGTCACGGACCGGGGGTGGAGGCGGCTACGGGGATCCGCTCACGCGGGACCCGGATGCGGTGTGCGAAGACGTGCGGGAGGGGTGGGTGGCGCGCGAGCGCGCGTGCAGCGTCTACGGCGTGATCCTCGTCGATGCGGATGAAACCGCCCACAGCCGGCTCGAGGTCGACGCCGCGGCGACCGAGGCCGAGCGTGAGCGCCGGCGGACCGCCACCGCGCCAGCGGGGCGAGAACCAGACTCGCCCGGGTGCTGAGAGCCCCCGGGCAGGGCGCCCGCGTCGGGGCCGGCCGTCGTTCGCGAAACGCGGCCGCGCCGCCGCGGCCGCCGCCGCGGAAAACGTGACAAGACTCTCGCCACGCCGCCACCTCGTGCAAATAAGCACCTCCCAGGTGCTTATACGACCACGGTGCGCCGGCGGGGGATGGTTTGTCACCTTTTCCGGCCCCGGACGGACGCGCGCCGGCGCCGAGAGGGACGCGTGCCGGCGCCGAGAGGGACGCGGAAGCGCACCGCCGCGAGATGCCATGCTTGGACGATGACGTCGGGCGGCGGTGAGAGCGACCAGGTGCGCACAGCTGGCCCGGGCGTTGCCGGCCCGAACCGTGCAGCTGCCGGGCGCGCGCCCGAGTTTGAGCTACCGAGCGTCAATGGGGGCCCGGTGCGACTCGAGGACCTGCTGAGAAGTGGACCGGCGGTGCTGCTGTTCGTGGCCGAGGAATGTCCGACCTGCGCCATGACGCTGCGCCGGCTGGGCCCGCTGGTGGACAGGCTCGAGCGGTCGAGGGTGGCCTCGGTGGCGGTGTTCGAGGATCCGCTCGAGGTGGCTGCGCGGACCACCCGGCGGGCCGGCTTCAACGGGGTGGTGCTCTCTGAGCCGGCGCCGTATGAGCTCTCGCGCGATTACGAGCTCGACAGTGTTCCCACGCTGGTGCTCGTGGATCAACAGGGTCGACTGGCGCAGCGGGTTGTCGGCTGGGATGCCGATGGGATCGATCGGCTGCTCGAAGCGGCATGCCTCTCGGCAGGAACTCCGGCCCCGCGAGTCACAGACGAATCGCCGCGGCGCAAGCCGGGCTGCGCGTCGAAAGCCACCTACGACCCCGAAACGCTCGTCCTGCTCGACGGCGGCTTCGGGATCGACGAGATTGAGGAGATGTTCGACCGCGGGTGGAGCGACGGGCTACCGGTCGTTCCGCCAACCAGCGAACGCGTCGAGGCGATGCTCGGCGCGCACAATCCATCGGATTCGCTGGGCTCCGTACCCCCCGGGATGGGCGAGGCGACCCTGGCCCGACTGGCCGCCTGCGCGGTGCTGGCGGGTTGTCGGCCGGAGTATTTCCCGGTCGTGATCGCAGCGGCCAAGGCAGCTCTGCGGCCGGCGTTCAACCTCGGCGGGCAAGCGGTCACGACTCAGCCGTGTGGGCAGTTGGTGATCGTCAACGGTCCCGTGCGCGAGGCGATCGGGCTCAACGGGTCGATCGGGGCGCTTGGCCCGGGTACGCGTGCGAACATGACCATTGGTCGGGCATTGCGTCTGCTGGTCAGCCTGACCGGTGGCGGGTTCCCCGGTCGGTTGGATCGCGCCACCTTGGGACAGCCGGGCAAGCTGGGGATGTGTGTGGGTGAGGACGAGATCGTCAGTCCGTGGGAGCCACTGCACGTGGAGCGCGGCTACCCAGCCGGACGATCGGTTGTGACGCTGGTGGCCTGCGACGCCCCGCTCTCGATCTCGGACCACCGCAGTCGCACGCCCGAGGAGCTCGCCGGCGTGCTGGGCTGGGCGGCGGCGGCGACGTGGAGCCCCAACTGGTGGCCGCTGGGTGGCGTCTCGCTGTTCGTGATCTGCCCCGAGCACGCTGAGTTGTTCCGGGCGGCCGGTTGGAGCAAGCGCCGGCTGCGCGAGGAGATGTTCGCCGCGGTGCGTCGCCCGGCCGGAGAGTTGCGCTGGGGAGAGACCACCCCGCAGGTCAATGCGGCGCCGGATGGTGAGCTGATCCCGAAATGGACGAGGCCCGAGGACATCCTCCTGATCGTCGCCGGCGGCGAGGCCGGGCGCTACTCTGCCGTGTTCGGCCCCTGCCTGGGCATGGATACCGAGCCCGTCTCCGAGGAGGTCAGTTGGAGTACGTGAGTCCATTCGACGAGCGCCACCGGGAAACGCATCCCCTGGCGGCGCGGCCGTTGAGTCTCGAGGGGGCAACCGTCGCCCTGCTCGACATCAACAAGCGCCGAGGCGATGAGTTTCTCGACCGGATCGAGGCGCTGGTGCGTGCGGAGGGAGCGCAGACGTTTCGGCTCGTCAAGAAGATCTTCTCGAAGCCTGCGGGCCCGGAGATCATCCGGCGGATCGCCGACCGTGGCGATCTCGCAATCGAAGGTCTGGCCGACTGAGGGTCCTGCACGTCGTGCAGTGTGCACGACATGGTGGCGTTGGAACGTCTGGGCATCGCGACGGCCGCCGTCGCGACTGAGCCATTCGCCGACGAGGCGCTCGAGCAGGCACGAATGCTCGGCATGCCCGAGTACCGCATGGTCTTCACGAAGCATCCTGTGCAGTTGCTCAGCGCCGCGGAGCTGGCCAAACAAGCCGATGGAGCGTTCGATCAGATCGTCGGGCGACTGCTGTCCGCCCCGCCACCCGGAAGCTAACCCACCGCAGCCAGTCCGGCCTGGGCGACCTCCATGTCCTGCGAGTAATGGCCGCCGCTGACGCCGATCGCGCCGACGATCTGGTCGCCGAGCCTGATCGGGTAGCCGCCGCCGAAGATGACCAGGCGGTCGATGCCGCCCACGGCGCCACCGGCCAGCGGCGGGTCGTCCTTGATGAAGGGGTGCCAGGCGTCGGTGGGCATGCCGAAGCCGACGGCGGTGTAGGCCTTGTCCTGAGCGATCTGGACGCTGAGGAGCGCGGCGCCGTCCATGCGGCTGAGCGCCTTGAGCACTCCGGACTCGTCGCAGACCGCGATGACCATCGGGGTTCCGATGTCGGTCGCCTTGGTTTCCGCGTCGGAAATGATCTGGTGCGCCAGCTCCGTGCTCACGCTGGCCTTCTCGAACGTGCTGCTCAACTCGACCTCCTACTGATTTGCCGGGTTCACATCGGAAAAGCGACGATCGAGGTCCTGGATCTCCGGTATTCCGATGAAATCCAGAAACTCGCCGAACGGCAACAGCGACGGCAGGACGCTGATGGGTGTGCCGTCCTCCTTGATCCGCGCCAGCACCGACCGCATGGCTGCGGTGGCGACGAGGAGCGTGCCGATGGGGAAGATCACCAGCGAGAAGCCGAGCTCGCGCAGGAACTCCTGCGTCACCGGAGGTGTCTTGCCGCCCTCGGCATAGTTGAACAGGAGCGGGGTGTCAGGAAACGCCGCCGCGATCGTCTCGATCTCCTGCACCGACTGTGGCGCCTCGATGAACAGGACATCGGCGCCGGCGTCGCGATACAGGCGGGCCCGCTCGAGCGCGGCGTCCAGCCCTTCGACCGCACGCGCATCGGTGCGGCCAATGACAGCGAAGTCCGGCGACCGGCGCGCGGCGCAGGCCGCGGCGACCTTGGCCGCCATCTCGGCGGGCGGAATCACCTCCTTGCCGTCCATGTGGCCGCACTTCTTGGGCATCACCTGATCCTCGAGATGGATCGCCGCCACGCCGGCGTCCTCGTATTCGCGCACCGTGCGGATCACGTTGACCGGGCTGCCGTAGCCGGTGTCAGCATCGGCGATCACCGGGATCTCGACCGCCTGGGCGATGCGATGGGCGTTGTCGACCATCTCGGTCAGGGTCAGCAGGCCGACGTCGGGGCGCCCGAGCCGCGAGGCGGCGGTGCCGAAGCCGGTCATGTAGACGGCGGAAAAGCCGGCCTCCTCCACGAGCCGAGCACCGAGCGCGTCGTAGCAGCCCGGAGCGAGCACCATGTCTCCCGACGCGAACAGCTCACGCAGGGTCGGCCGGCCCGCCGGCCGTGACGAAAGGAACTCGGCCATCTAGCGTCCTGCCTCCGCCTCGCGCAACTTGTACCGCTGCACCTTCCCGGTTGCCGTCCGCGGCAGGTCGTCCACGATCTCCACGACATGGGGATACTCGTAGCGCCGCAGGTGCAGCTTGCACCACCCGCGTAGCTCGTCCGCCAACGCCACGCGGTCAGAGACCGCGGAAGTGCAGATCACGAAGGCCTTGATCCGGCTCATGTCCTCCACCTGTACCCCGATCACCGCCGCCTCCGACACGGCCTCGTGCTTGGCCAGGCAGGCCTCGACGTCGGCCGGCGAGACCCACAGCCCGCCCGACTTGATCATGTCGTCGGCGCGTCCCTGGTAGGCGTAGTGGCCGTCGGCGGTCATCACGTAGCGGTCGCCGGAGTAGAACCACTCGCCTCGCATCGAGTGCCGGGTCTTCTCGGCCTGGTGCCAGTAGGTCACCGCACAGCTCTCGCCGCGCACGAGGAGATCCCCGGTCTCACCCGGCTTGGTCTCGCGACCCTGCTCGTCCACGATCCGCAGCGCGTACCCGGGGACGGGGCGGCCGGAGGTGCCAGGGGTCACCTCCTCGAGCGTGTTGGAGCAGTAGATGTGGAGCATCTCGGTCGAGCCGATGCCATCGAGGATCGGCACCCCGGTGATCTCCCGCCAGCGGCCCAGCACGGCTCCGGGCAGGGCCTCGGCCGCCGATACGCAGGCGCGCACGGAGGAGAAGTCGACGTCAGCCAGGCTGGGCACCTTCAGCATCGCCGCATACAGCGCAGGCACAGAGAAGAGCAGCGTCGGCGAGCAACGAGCCACGGTTTCGAAAATTTGGTCGGGGAGTGAGCGGCCCCGCACCAGCACCGACTGCGCGCCCACGGAGAGCGGGAACGACAACGAGTTCCCGAGCCCGTAGGCGTGGAACAGCTTCGTGGTCGAGTAGCACACGTCCTCGGCCGAGATCCGCAGCACCTGCCGGGCATAGTTCTCGACGGTGACTCCGATGTCCTCGTGGCGGTGGACGACACCCTTGGGCCGCCCGGTCGAGCCCGAGCTGTAGAGCCAGAACGCCGGGTCATCACGGTGGGTGGGCGCCGGCGCAGCCAACTCAGAACCGTCATCGGCGACGACCGAATCGAACGTGTCGTACGCGCCCCCGGGACCACCGACGACAACGACCCGCACCTCCGGCCGCTCCGCCAGGATCGGCTCGAGGCTCGACAGCAGCCCAGCATCGACCACCACCACCCGCGCGTAGCTGTCCTGCAGGTAGTAGTCGAAGTTGTCGACCCGGTCCATCGGGTTGACCGGCACGGGCACCGCGCCGACCCGCATCGCGCCCAGGAACGTGGCCACGAAGGCGGGCGAGTCGTCGAGGATCATCAACACCCGCTGCTCGCGCTGCACCCCCGCCTCGCGCAGCCAGCGACCAACCCCAGCGGTCAGCCGCGCCAGCTCGCCGTAGGTGAGAGCCCCGTCCGCGAGCATGAGCGCCGCCAACCCTTCCCGACCGGCATCGAGATTGGCGTCGAGCAGCGTGCTCGCGTTGATTCGCTCGGGTGTCGCGGCGCCGAGTGCCACTCGCGACGAGACTCTAGGACCGCGCGCGAGAGCCAGTCAAGCCGAACGGACCACGCCGGACAGAGTGCCCGACTGGATCAGATCGACGACAGCGGCAATGTCGTCATCCAGGTAGCGGTCACCGTCGAGGAACGCCACGCGCTCGCGCACCAGGCGGAACGCGTCGCGGGTGCGCGGGCTGCACCGCTCGACCCCGCGCAGCTCCAGCGCCTGGCAGCAGGCGATCAGGTGGATGGCGGCGATGTTCTGCGCGAGCTCGACGATCGTCCGGGCGTCGCGCGCGGCGATCGCCGCCATCGAGACCTTGTCCTGGTTGTGGCACTCGGTTGAGCGCGAGTGGATGGTCGCGGGGTTGCAGAGCTTCATCGCCTCGGCGGTCATGGCCGAGCAGCACAGCTGCATCCCCTTGAAGCCGTGATGGAGGCCCGCCTCGGGATGACCGGGTGCCAGGCGCGGGATCAGGTTGGGCGTCAGGCCGGCGTTGAACTTCTCGTCGACGATCGCTCGAGCTGGCGATCGATCAGGTCGCACAGGTTGGCCACCGCGACCTTGAGCGAATCCATGGCCTGCCCGACGTGGCCGCCGTAAAAGTTGCCGCCGCTCTCGACCCGACGGCCGTCGAGGTTGAACAGCGGATTGTCGTCCGAGGAGTTGATCTCGGTGCCCATCCAGTCCTCGACCCAGGCGAGCACGTCGCGCAGGACGCCTGTCACGTGGGGCGCACAGCGGATCGAGTAGCGGTCCTGGACCGGGCGGTCCAGCTCGGCGAAATCCGCCCCGTCGAGCCCGCCGACAACGATCTCCTCGCTGTCGCGGGCCAGCCGTGACCCGGCCAACAGCTCGCGGATGTGGCGGGCGCTCTGAACCATCCCCTCGCGGGGCTTGGCCCGGTCGAACAGGAACGCGTTGAAGTGGCCGCGGTTGCCCAGCAGCGCCTCGGACGCCATCGCGGTCATCAGATCGGCCACGTCGGCCAGCTGTCTGGCGTCGCCGACGGCCAGGCACGCGAATGCGCTCATGAACGAGGTGCCGTTGGTCAGCGCGAGTCCCTCCTTCGCCTCCAGCAAAAACGGCTCGAGTTCGAGCCGCTCCAGCACATCGCTGGCTTCATAGATCCGGTCCTCGAACCGGACCCTCCCTTCCCCTGTCACCACGCGGCCCACGTATGACAGCGGCACCAGGTCGCCGCTGGCTCCGCATGAGCCGCGCTCCGGCACCACGGGCACGGCGTCGTTGTTCAGAAGCGCGAGGAGCCGCTCGATCAGCTCGACGCGCACCCCCGAGTTGCCCCTGGCCAAGCAGTTGGCGCGCAGCAGCATCATCACGCGGACGACCTCGGGCGAGGTGATCGGTCCCGTCCCGCACCCAATGAAGCGCAGCACGTTCTGCTGCAGGCTGGCCGTCTTGGCGGGCGAGATCTGACGGTGGGCGCTGTCACCAAAGCCGGTAGTTTGAGAGCATCGCCGACCTCGAGAAGTTCGTCGAGCGCCTCCGCCACGACCCCAACGTGCTGCGTACCCGCACCCTGATCGTCCTCTCGACGCTGATCGACCGCCCCGGATGAGCCTCCAAACGGCAACGTTCGCCGGGCCTGACACGGCCATCGAGCGGCGCGACGACGGGACCGTCGTGCTGACTTCGCGCCGCGCGCTCCAGGGCTGGGCTGAGTCGGTACCGGCCGTGCTCGACACCCGGGCCGCCGAGCATCCCGATCGGCCGCTCGCCGCCCAGCGCGACGCCGGCGATGAGTGGCTCGCGCTCACCTACGGCGAGGCGCAGAGAAACGCGAACAGCCTCGCCCGGGCCTTCATCGACCTTGGGCTCGGTCCGGAGCGGCCGGTCATGGTCCTGTCGGGCAACTCCATCGAGCACCTACTGGTCACCCTCGCCGCCTACGTCGCCGGCGTCCCGGTGATGCCGATCAGCGTCGCCTACTCGTTGCTGAGCGCCGACCACGCGCAGATCAGGGCGATCGCAACCCTGACCGAGCCCGGGCTGGTGTTCGCCGACGACGCCGGCGCGTTCGCGAAGGCACTCGACGCGCTCGCACCGAGGAACACGCTGGTGGCACGGGGGGACAGAGCGGACGCGCTGCGACTGAACGAGCTGATCACAGCAACCCCCGCCGGGGCGACCCCGAGGATCACCAACGACACCACGGCCAAGCTTCTGTTCACCTCGGGATCCACCGGCGTCCCCAAGGGCGTGATCAATACCCACCGGATGCTGTGCTGCAACCAGGCGATGCTCGAGCAGATCTGGCCCTTCCTGGCCGAGGAGCCTCCGGTGCTGGTTGACTGGCTGCCCTGGAGTCATACGTTCGGCGGCAACCACAACCTGAACCTGGCGCTGTTCAACGGTGGGACGATCTACATCGACGACGGCAAGCCCGCGCCACCGCTGTTCACGCGCACGTTGGCGGCGCTGAAGGCAATCGCCCCGACCGCGTACTTCAACGTTCCGGCCGGGTTCGCGCTGCTCGCGCCGGCCCTCGAGAACGACCGCGCACTGGCTGAGCGGTTCTTCAGTCGACTGCGATTCATGTTCTACGCCGGAGCGGCTCTCCCCGAGGCGCTGGCGGTCCGCCTGCGGGCAATTGCCGACACGGTGGCCGATCACGAGATCCCGCTCACGTCGAGCTGGGGGACGACCGAGACCTCGCCGGCGGCTACGAGCGCGCACTTCGAGGACGCGGTGACCGGGTGTATCGGGGTGCCGCTGGCGGGCAACAGGATCAAGATCGCGCCGGTCGCCGACAAGCTCGAGATCCGGGTCAGCGGCCCCAACGTGACCCCCGGCTACTACCGTCAGCCAGAGCTGACGGGCGCCGCGTTCGACGACGAGGGCTTCTACCGCTCGGGCGACGCGGTAAGGCTCGTGGACCCCCGGGACGCGAACCGGGGACTCGTGTTCGACGGCCGGATCGCCGAGGACTTCAAGCTGCTGACCGGGACGTGGGTCACCGTCGGGCCGCTGCGGTTGAAGCTGCTGAGCGCGGCCGGAGTGCTCACCGACGCGGTCATCTGCGGCCAGGACCGCGAGTACGTGGGTGCCCTGGCCTGGGTCAACCAGGCCGAGGCCGGCAGGCTCTTCCGCAGCGACGAGCGCCTGCGCGCGCACCTCGCGCTGACGCTCACGCATCTCAACCATGGGGCCGGATCGGCGGCGCGCATCGAGCGCCTGCTCCTCCTCGGAGCGCCGCCCAGCCTCGACGCCGGCGAGATCACCGACAAGGGCTATGTCAACCAGCGCCGGTGTCTTGAGTGCCGCAAGCCCGAGGTGCAACGGCTCTACGCCGCCGAGCCCGGCCCGGACCTGATCACCCCGACGCGGTAGGGGCCGGCCTCACGGCGATCGTCACGTCGACGAGCGCGCACAGCCGATCCTGCTCGTCGCGGAACTCGTGGCCCCAGAACCACTCGCGCTCGTCGTGTGCGCGCATCCTCGCGAGAACATCGAGCGTGCCGTCGGTGACCGGCCGCAGGAAGCTGGCCGAATTGCTCAGTCCGGAGCCGATCAAGCCCTCGCGCCAGGCCACACGGACGGTTGCCACCGAGGCGACGGTCTCGGCCACGGCACAGTAGATGCCACCGTGGAGCAGCCCCAGCGGCTGCTTGAGGTTGTCGCGCACGTCGAAGCGCACGTGGGCCGAGTTGTCGGTGAGCTCGACCCAGTCGAGCCCGAGGAACCCCTCGAACGTCCGCTCGAGGGGGATCCGCGGCGACGGCAGCGTGTCGAAATCCCAGGGCCGGTCCTGCCTATCCACCGACCACCACCGCCTTGGACTCGGTGTAGAAGTGCAGCGCCTCCATGCCGTGTTCCTTGCCGTAGCCGCTCGACTTCCAGCCGCCGAACGGGAGCTCGTCGTAGACCTTCGTGCGGGCGTTGATCCACGTGTAGCCGGCCTCGATTCGCTCGGCTGCGACCCGCGCGCGGTGCAGATCGCGCGTCCATACCGACGAGCCGAGGCCGAACGACGAGGCGTTGGCGCGCTCGATCGCCTCCTCGAGATCGCGCACCCGCCAGATCGGAAGCGCGGGACCGAACACCTCCTCGGTGGCCATCGGCGAATCGTGCGGCGGGTCGACGACAATCGTGGGCTGGTAGAAGAACCCGTCCGCCAGCGAGGGATCGTCGGGCGCGGAGCCGCCGGTGAGCAGCGTGCCACCCATGGCGAGCGTCCGAGAGACCTGGTCGTCCAGCCCGGCGCGGCCACGTCCGGTGTGCATCGGGCCCATCTGTGTCCCGGACAGGTGTCCGGGTCCGACCTTGAGGCGCTTGGCCTTGGCCACGATCGCCTCGATCACCTCGTCGGCGACCGACTCGAATGCGTAGACCCGCTTGATGGCCAGGCAGGCCTGGCCGCAGTTGTAGAACCGGCCCATCGAGGCGGCGCTGGCCGCGCCGGCCAGGTCGGCGTCGTTGCAGATGATCATCGGGTCCGAGCCGCCGAGCTCGAGCGTCACCCGCTTCACGCCGGGGGCGCATAGCGTCATGATCCGCTCGCCCACGGGCGTCGACCCGGTGAAGGCGATCTTTCGCACGTCGGGATGTAGGGCCAGGGCCTCGCCGGCCACGGCGCCCGGCCCCGTGACGACGTTGAACACCCCCGCGGGCAGCCCGCCCTCCGACAGGAGCTCGGCGAACCGCAGCGTGGTCAGCGGCGTCGTGGCCGCGGGCTTGGCCACGACCGTGTTGCCCGCGACCAGCGCCGGCGCGAGCTTGTTGCACAGCAGCGTGGTGGGGAAGTTCCACGGCACGATCGCGCCGACGACACCGAGGGGGCGGCGCAGCACGTAGCCGTCGATGCCCGGGTCGAGCCCGGGGGTGTGCACGCCGCGCAGCGCCTTCGACAGACCGACGTAGTGCATCAGCGTGTCGACGGCCTTGGTCAGCTCGATCTTCGAGTCGCGGAGCGTCTTGCCCTGCTCGCGGGTGAGAAGCGGGATCAGCTCGTCGAGGTGCTCCTCGACGTGGTGCGCCGCCCGGCCCACGATCTCGCCGCGTTTGGACACGGCGAGTTCCGACCAGGAATCGAACGCTCCCCGGGCGGCGGCGACGGCGACGAAGACATCGTCGGAAACCGCGCCCGCGACTGACGCGAACACGCTCCCATCGGCGGGGTTCGTGACCGGCATCGCCTCACCCCCGTTCGCGTGCTCGGTGGCGCCAATGAACGAGCCCGGGTAGGTCGAGACCGTCGTCATGCGCCCACGAACTCGGGCCGCCGCTTCTCGACGAACGCGTGGAGCCCCTCGGAGGCGTCCTGGGATCGGAAGAGCTTTTCGATCAGCTGACGCTCGAGCTCGAGACCGCCATCGAGCCGCCGGTCGACGCCCTCGTAGACGGCTCGCTTGATCTCGCTGAGGGCCAACGGCGGCAGCGCAGCGAGCTTCTCGACGTGCGAGCGCAGCTCGTCCTCGCCATCGAACAACTGCGACACCAGGCCGAGCCGTTCCGCCTGCTCCGGCCTGATCTGCCTGCCCGTGAGCAGCAGCTCGAGCGCCGGGCCGACGCCGATCAGACGCGGGAGCCGCTGGGTACCGCCGTTCCCCGGCAGCAGCCCGAGGGTGACCTCCGGAGTGCCGAGTCGATAGGTGCCCTCGGCGGCGTAACGGACATCGCAGGCCAGGGCGATCTCCAAGCCGCCGCCCAGCGCATGGCCGGCGATGTAGGCCACGAAGAGCTTGGGGGAGGAGGCGATGCCGGCGAGCGCTGCGTGCGCGAGGCGGATCATCTCCATGTTGGCGTCGACGTCGTTGGCGAGAAACCGCTTGACGTCGGCACCGGCGCTGAAGAACTTCTCGCTCGCGCTGCGCACGATCACCACGCGCACAGAGCTATCGGTGGCGGCGCCGATCGAGTCCGCCAGTTCGCGCATGAACTCCATGTCATACGAGTTCGCCGGCGGGTTGTCGAGAGTGAGGAAGCCGAGCGCGCCCTCGGCTGCGAACGAGACCGCCATCAGGACAGCCCTCCCACCACGACGGATTTCAGTTCCACGTAGGAGTCGAGCGACTCGAGTCCGTGCTCCTTGCCGAACCCCGACGCCTTGACGCCGCCGAACGGGAGCTCGTCGTAGCCATAGTGGATCTGGTTGACCCACGTCATGCCGGCGTCGATCTCCTGCGCGGCGCGGTGGATCACCCGCGAGTCGTGGGTCCAGATCGAGGACCCGAGGCCGTAGGGGGTGTCGTTGGCCCGGCGCAGGGCATCGTCGAAGTCGGTGAAGCGCATCACCGGCAGCACCGGACCGAACACCTCCTCTCGCATCAGCCGCGAGTCGTCGCTCGGCGAGGCGATCACCGCGGGCTCGAGGAAGTAGCCGCGCTCGTGGCCGCCGGTGCCACCGCCGATCAGCACCTCGCCGCCCGAGGCCACGCCGTGCTCGATCTGCTCGACCAGCTCATCCCGACCGGCGCGAGTGTGGATCGGTCCCATCCGGAGCCGTGGCTTCTCGGCCTTGACGGTTCCATCGCCGGGCTCATAGCGGCCGACCCGTTCGACCAGCTGGGCGACGAACGCGTCGTAGACCGAGTCGTGGACGAACACACGCTTGCACCCGAGGCACGCCTGCCCGGCGTTCCAGTAGCGGCCGATGATGACCGCCTTGACCGCGGCATCGACATCGGCGTCGGCGCAGATGATCACCGGATCCGAGCCGCCGAGCTCAACTGTGACGCGCTTGAGCTCCGGCCCGGCCACGGCCACGACATGGCGTCCAACGGAAGTCGAGCCGGTAAACGCGACCCGTCGCACGTCCGGGTGGCCGACGAGCGCATCGCCGATCGCCGATCCCTGTCCGGTGACCACGTTCAGCACTCCGTCGGGGACACCGGCCTCCGAGAACAGCCGTGCGACCTCCAGCGTGGCCAGCGGCGTGGTCGCGGCCGGCTTGGCCACCACCGTGTTGCCGGAGGCCAGCGCGGGTGCGACCTTGGTGCCCAGCAGCGTGAGCGGGAAGTTGTATGGCGTGATCGCCGCGCAGACGCCCATCGGCCGCCGGATCACCAGACCGTAGGCGGGTCCGAGCGTCGACGGCAGCTCCTGATAGGAGCCGCGCACCTTGGTGGCGGCCTCGGCGTAGTAATGCACGCCGTGGGCGAGGTGGTTGACCTCGCCGGCCGCCTCGGCGAGCGGCTTACCCTGCTCAGCGGTCAGCATCGCCGCCAGCTCGCGCGCGTGCTCCCGGACCAGGCTGGCCGCCTGGGACAGGACTGCCGCGCGGTCCTCGACGTCGCGCCGCGACCATTCGGGGAACGCCCGCTTGGCGGTGGCCACCGCCAGCTCGACGTCGGCCGGTGATCCGGCCGGAACGGTGTCGACGGTCTCCTCGGTGGCGGGATTGACCACCTCGAGCTGCTCGTGGGCCTCCGCCTGGCGCCACTCGCCTCCGATCAGCATCTCGGGCACGCTGCCTCCTTCTTGTCATGCCAGCTTGACTTCACCGCACGATGGAGAGACTATAGTCAGCCGAGCGTAAGTCAAGTGTCACACGTGGAGGCGGTCGTGGTTGCCACGCCGATCGAAGAACTAGCGCCGTGGACGGAAGAGCAGGTGCAGGAGCACCTGGCGGCGGGCAAGCTGGTCGAGGGGCTGCGGCACATGTCGCCGAAGTACCTCGAGGGGATGCGGCGGATCCTGACGGTGTCGGCCGACACCGAGCTGGTCAGCGCGCCGTCCTACCTCCGGGCGGCCCAGCACGCCCCGGCGCTCAACAACTTCGGCTCGGCGATGTCGATCATTCAGGATGAGCTCGCTCACGCCCACATCGGTTACCGGCTGCTCGGCGACCTCGGCGTCGACATGGACTGGCTGGTCTACGAGCGCCCAGCGGAGCGGTTCAAGTACCCGTACGCGTTCGACGTGCCGCTGAACTCGTGGGTCGAGCTCGTGTGTGCGAACGCGATGTACGACCAGGCGGGGTTCGTGCTGCTGAGCGACGTCTACCGGTCGAGCACGTTCGGCCCATGGAAGCGGGCGCTGGCCAAGGTCGACAAGGAGGAGACGTTTCATCTGCGCCACGGCCGTACGTGGCTGCGCAAGCTGGCCAAGGCTCCCGAGGGGAGGGCCGAGATCCAACGGGCGGTCGACTGGATGTTCAGGCTCACGCTCGAGTGGTTCGGGCTGCCCGACGCGCTCAAGAAGCACTCCGAGCAGCTTGACTACGGGTTCAAGGGCAAGTCCAACGATGAGCTCCGCCAGGACTGGATGTCTGAGGTCGTCCCGTTCATGGGGGAGATCGGGATCGACGTCCCCGCCCACCTCGATCCGGGCCAGGACCGCTACGTGATCGACTGCCCCTTCCCATCGAGCTTCGACGAGGAGAGGCGCGAGTGGGACGATGCGTGCACGTGGGACGAGGTGCTGGCGCGATGGGCGCGGCGCGGCCCCATGAACAAGGAATACGTGCGGACCCTTCAGCGCGGCTACCAGACCACGGCGCTCCGGAAGGGCCGATGAGCGCGCGCACCGATGTCGAAGCACGGCTGTGGGAGGCGTTGCGCCACGTCGAGGACCCGGAGATCCCGGTGTCCGTCGTGGGCATGGGGCTGATCGTGTCGCTCGCCTACCGGCCACAGAAGCGGCTGGCGGATCTGCAGATCACGTTCACCGCCATGGGCTGCCCGGCGATGGAGTTCATCGAGGAGGACATCCGCGAGGCGCTGCTGGCCGATCCCGCCGTCGACGAGGTGACGATCGAGGTCGTGTGGGATCCCGTGTGGACGAAGGATCGGCTGCGCGCCGAGGCGCGAGAGAAGATGCGAGCCCTGGGAATCGCCACGTGAGCCGCGACGACGAGGTGGTGTGGGAGGTGTTCGCGCGGATGGCATACGAGGAGACGCTGCACCATGTAGGGACGGTCACCGAGGCTGACGAGGACCTGGCCGTGGTCTCGGCCCGGGCGATCTACGACGAGCAGCCGTGGATCGAGATGATCCTCGTGCCGCGCAGCGAGATCCGGGAGGCGATCCGGGCGTGAGCACGACGACCAGTCCGGCCACGGCAACGATGATTGCGCTAATCGCGTCGCTGGCCGACAACAAGAGCGCGCTTGGCCGCCGCTATGGCGAATGGGCGGTCAGCGCGCCGACGATCGAGTCGGCGGTGGCGGCCGCGGCGATGGCCCAGGACGAACTGGGGCACGCACGCTCGACGTACCCCGTCCTGGCCAAGCTCGGGGTGACGCGCGCGGAGGACGGCCTCGATGCCGGCCACCCGATGCGCGTGATCGCGCAGGAGCTCCCGGATTGGGCCTCGTTCATCGCAGCGAACCTGGTTGTCGACGGCGTCCTGGCCACATTCGTGGCCACCGCGCGCGACAGCTCGATCGAGCCACTGGCGCAGCGGGCGCGCAAGATTCTCCAGGAGGAGGGCGCCCACAAGGTGCACGCGGAGGCGTGGGCGCGGCGGATCTGCCGTGGCGGCGACCCCGACCTCGAGCTGCTCAGGCAGCGGGTCCAGACCATGTGGGCGGAGGCGGGCCGCTGGGCTGGGCCCGATGACGACCGCGGATATCTCGAGGCGATCGAGCAGGGCATGGTCAGCGAGGGACCGTCGGCGATCCGTGCGCGCGTGGGCACGTGGCTGGCCGAGCTGTTCGGCTCCGAGGGCGTCGCCCTCGCGCTCGCCCAGCCGACGTGGAGCGAGCGATGAGCCCGACCTGCCCGTTCTGCGACTCGCCCGACGTCGAGCTGGTCTCCGCCTGGGGTGGCCAGATCATCACCAGCCAGATGCGGTGCCGCGCGTGCCAGAGCTACTTCGAGGCCGTCCGCGAGGACTTCGAGATGACCCCGAAGCCTGAGACCGAGGCCAGTTGACCGCCGTAGCGGCCGCGACACCGCAATCGTCCGAGCAACTGCTCCGCCGCCGCTCGGTCGGCGCCGCGGCGGCCCGGTCGCTGCTGCTGACGATCCTGGGGGAATACGTGCTCCCGCGCGGCGAGCCCGTGTGGCAGGAGACGCTCGTGGGCGCGCTGGCCACGCTCGGCTACACGTCGGACGCGTCCCGGCAGGCGCTGGCCAGGAGCGGCCGCGAGGGCTGGCTGATTGCGGAGCCCCATGGTCGCCGGGTGCGCAGGTCGCTGACTCACGACACGGCCGAGCTGCTGCGCAGCGGCGCCCAGCGGATCTACTCGTTCGCCGAGCCGTGGGACTGGGACGGGCGGTGGCTGGTCCTGGTCCTGCGGGTGCCCGAGCGCCGACGCGAGGTGCGTCATCAGCTGCGCGCAAGGCTGGCCTGGGCGGGACTCGGGTCGCTGGGTGGGGGTGTCTGGCTCACGCCGCACACCGAGCGCGAGCCGGAGCTGGCGGCGGCGATCCGCGACGAACCCGCGGCGGAGGCGACGTCGTTCGTGGCCGAACTGGGCGGTCTGGGCAGCCCCGCGGACGTCGTCGCGCAGGCCTGGGACCTCGACGTCGTACGGGCCCACTACGCCGCGTTCATCGCTGACTTCTCCCGCGCTCGGCCCGCCTCGCCCGAGGCGTGCTTTCGCATGCAGACCCTGCTGGTCCACGCCTGGCGAAAGTTTCCCTTTCTGGATCCCGATCTGCCGGCCGAGCTGCTGCCCGCGCGCTGGCCGCGCCACCGCGCCCACGAGCTGTTCATCGGACGGCATGGCCAGTGGCAGGACAAGGCGCGAAAGTACTTCCAGCAGCTCGAGAATGCCCGCGGCGCGTGAGCGAAGGCTGAGGCTGCCGGGCGGCTCGCTCGAGCTGCTCGAGATCCAAGCCGCCACTCCGGATGGCCCGACGCTCGTGCTCCTCCACGAGGGGCTGGGGTCGGTGGGGCTCTGGCGGGGATTCCCGAGGGCGCTGGCGGCGGCGACCGGTGGCCGGACGATCGCCTTCTCGCGCTACGGCCATGGATGGTCCGACCCGCCGGCAAGCGCCCGGACGCCACGGTTCATGCACGAGGAGGCGCTGGACGTGCTGCCCACGGTGCTGCGCGAGCTCGGCGCGGAGGAACCGGTGCTGGTCGGCCACAGCGACGGCGCCTCCATCGCGCTCATCTACGCGGCTGTGCATGCGCCACGCGCCGTGGTGGCGATGGCCCCGCATGTGTTCGTGGAGGAGCTGTGCCTGGAGGAGATCCGCTGCGCCCGCGAGGCCTATGTCGACGAAGGACTGCGCGAGCGGATGGCCCGCCACCACCGTGATCCGGATGCCGCGTTCCATGGCTGGAACGACGTGTGGCTGCACCCCGAGTTCCGGACCTGGAACATCACCGACTCGGTGGCCCGGATCGAGTGCCCGCTCCTGCTGATTCAGGGTGTGCACGACCAATACGGAACGCTGGCCCAGATCGATGGCGTCGAGCGCCGGGCGCGGGGCCCGGTCGTGCGCGTGCATCTCGACTGCCAGCACGCGCCCCATCTGGAGCAGCCGGAACAGACGCTCGAGCAGATTCGCGGTTTCGTGACCGCCCTGCCGGCAATGCGCTAGCGGCAAAGCGATGGGGACCGCAGCCCCGATGCCGCGCCGGTCACGTAGTATCGAAGCGGCGAGCGATGGGTGTGAGTGATTCCACGCAGACGCCGTCAGCGGACGTAGACGGCAGCTACGGCTGGAGCGCGCGCGAGCTGATGAGCGCGAACAAGCCGCTGACGATCGGCGTGGCGGCGCTGGTCGCAGCGATGCTCGCGGCGGTGGCGATAGGCCTGCTGGCCGGCAGCAGCGGAGCGGTTAGCGACTCGACCCTGTGCTCGGGGTGGAGCTCGACCAACCAGACCAAGCAGCAGGCCTACGGGAAGCTGTACCTACAGGAGCATGGGCCTCTGCCGAGCGGCGCCGGCAATCCAAACGCCGTGCTGGCCGCGATCAACAAGGGCTGCATGGAGGCGTTCGCCAACGGCATCGAGGACAACGTGAACGTCGTCGAGGCGATAAGCGGCCAGTAGCGACCGGCCGGGGCTTACCTGGTGGCTTCTGGCGACTCCATCTGATCCGCGGCCGCCAGCGCGGACTGGATGGAGGCGATCAGCAACTCGTTGAGCATGACCAGGACTGCGTCGAGGGGGGCGGCCGTCGCCCGCGTATCGTCGAGCATGCTTTCGAACAGAGCCAGGTAGCCACGGATGGCAAGACGGGCGAGCGGCGGGGGGTGCCTGGTCCCAAGATGGTTCTGCGAGATGCTCGCGATCACGACATCCACAAAGCGCTCGACCACCTCGCTGATCTCGGGCTCGGACACGGCGCGGGCGAGTCGATAGATCCTCCAGGCGTCGCTGGGTCTCATCGCGTGCGCGATGATCCGGCCGATGTTGGTCGTAAGCCGTTGCTGCAGCGGAACGGCCTCATCAACTATCCAGTCGTCGGTGAGCTGGTGTCCGGCGCGCTCAGCCACCGCGAGCACGACATCCGGACGGCCGCGGGGAAAGTAGTGATAGAGCAGTTTGCGCGTGACTCCCGCCTCGGTGGTGACCTCGTCGAGAGAGAATTCCGCAAAGCCATGCCTGGCCACGATTGGCATCGCGGCGGCGGTCAACTGCTCGTGGCGCGCATGCCACGGCAATCGGCGCGGCGCGGTTGCGAGTGACCCGTCACGAGGGCCGGACCTCTGAGTCATACGAGGATCCTAGCGCTATTGCCGCGGCGGCAACTTGACTATTTGGCAATAATGGCGCTAAGGTGCCGGTGGCAAACCGGCCCGAGGAGGGCAGAGATGTTGCTTGGCCGCACAGCTTGGACGATTTTCCGTAGGTCCTCCGTCGCCCGTTGCGCGACCTGCGCGACCGTCGTCGGAGCGGGCGTGCTCATCGCCGGGGCGAGTCGCGTCCAGGCCGGCACGACCTATCTGCCGCCCAAGCTCGCCAAGCTGACGAACACGCGCTACAACCACGACTGCTTCTGGGGTGGTCCGAAGGGGATGGACTACGCGAACCTCCCCGGGGCACAGCCGATCCAGAAGCCGAACCTCTATCCCGACGTGGGCTCGACCTACTTCGTCGGTCAGTACATCCTTCCCGCCGGCGCGAGCCTGACGTTTCATGGCCGCTACCCGCACGAGCGCTACTTCTCCTGGACCATCTTCAAGTCGCTGATCGGTGGGCAGATCGGACCCGGTGACCACCTGAGGGATGTGGACATCACGCCCGACCCGGGCTCGCTGAATCCGTTCTTGCCAATGAGCCGCCGCAATGCCGGACCGCGCAACTACACGCTGCATGTTGTCGCTGGCCCGATCCCGCGCAAACGAGCTCGGAACACGCTGTACACCGGCTCAACCGATCCAACCGCGCGCGTGGGAATGAGCATGCGCAACTATCTGCCCGATCGCGGTCGCGACGGCACCGGAGGCGTCGGCCTACCGCAGCTGACGCTGAACCTCGTCAACGGGACCAAGCTCCACGGCACCGCGGCCTGCCACGTACTGCAACCGTCCAAGGCGGTGAGCACATCGACCTTCCCGCAGGCGGCGTGGGAGCAGCTCGTCGCCTCATCGTCTGATCCAGTCAATGCTCCGGCCGTCGACCCGCCGAAGTGGGAGCGCTTCTGGAACGCTCAGTACAGCATCGCGGGGATCTTCATCAAGAATCCGAGTCTGCGCGCGAAGACCTACCCGCCCACCGATAACGGCGGCTTCCAGTCCAACCCGGACACTCGCTACCTCACCACGGCGGTCAGCCTGAAGTATGGGTCGGTCGTGACCGTTACCGCGAAGCTGCCCACATTCCCCAAGACGCTTCCGGCCAGCTTGACGTGGCACCCGTACCCGTACCAGATCCGCTACTGGTCGTTGTGCACCGGCTCCTCGCCCGTCTCAGGCCTAGGCTATGACTGCGTCTACGACCAGCAGGTCCCGCTGCGCGGCGATCGACGCTATACGCTCGTGATCAGCAGGCCGAGCGACCGTCCGCGCAACGCAATCCCGGCCTGCGGCTACCGGTGGCTGACGTTTGCCAAGGGCGAGAACTACCCGAGCCCAGCCGCCCGCAACTACGTCGATTTCGTCTACATGAGGTTCATGGCGGCCAATCCGAGCTTCAAGCAGGCTCCTCAGAAGGTGAAGACTCCCGGTACCGAAGCCAGGGTGATGGGGCCGTACTTCCCGAGGTCGCACTACACCACGACCGCCGCGTTCGAGCGACGCGGCTGTCACAAACTCGGTCACGGCCAGTGAGGCGGGCGGTGCGGGTACCGGGGCGCGCGCAGCTCCTTGTCGTCGGATCTCTCGTGTTCGTCCTGGCCGCTTCGGTCGCCGCCGCCTACAACCTCCCCAATCTGTACGGCGGCAAGGATTCCACCTGCTTCTGGAACATCGGAGTGGTCAACGGTGGCACGATCAACATCGCCTACCCCGACGCCGACGCGAACTATTGGGCGGCGGGCTACACAGTTCCGCCCGGAGCGACCCTGAAGCTACAAGGGGAGTATCCGCACGCCCGCTTCGTGTCGATTTCGTCCTACAACCTTCTCGGCGTGCCCACCGACGCGCTTGTCGACTATCAGCTCAATCCCGACCGCGGATCGCGCAATCCTTTCCGTCCCCGCGTCCCACGTGATGTCAAGCGGCGGTCCTTCACGATCACGCTGCTCAACTCCTCGCCACCAAACGCGCTCAGCCCGGACCAGAGAACGGGCGAGCCGGCACGAAACTACCTGTACACCAAACCGGTCGGAGACACAACCGGACTACACATCCTCCTCTGGCGCGTGTACGTGCCGGACAAGCGACGGGGCCTCCGCGGCGGCGTGCCGCTGCCGCGGCCCGTGCTGAGGCTGGCCGATGGAACAGTTCAGACCGGCAAACAGCTGTGCAGGACCCTGACCTCGCAAGTCAAGCGACTCCCCGATCTGTCAGCACTCCTGATCCCCAAGGCTGAGTACGACTCGTTGCGGCATCAGCCCGGTGTCCCGCCCTACTTTCCCGCCAAGCGACATCCTGTGTGGAGAGTTCAGTACAACCGCGCATACCTGCTCGCGCTGTACGACGGCCCGACCTACCACCCCACCTTGACGGACGTGACCAAGAACGGCCAGGGGGGCTTCTTCCCGAATATCGACAACCAGTACGCACGCGCCGCGGTCAACCGTAAGTTGGGGAGGGTCGTCGCTTTTCGAGGCAAGATGCCGACAACGCCCAAGACGTTCGGAGGCGAACGCTTCATGACACAGTCAACGCAGCTCCGGTATGTGTCGTTCTGC
This sequence comes from uncultured Solirubrobacterales bacterium, assembly GCA_963796885.1. Lineage (GTDB taxonomy): Bacteria > Actinomycetota > Thermoleophilia > Solirubrobacterales > Solirubrobacteraceae > Palsa-465. The sequence goes on along the minus strand of CAWCNP010000001.1, from coordinate 579,756 downwards.
ATGAACGAATCGGTCCTCACTACGAGAGTGATGGACTGCGTCGACGACGAGCAGATTCCTCTCGGCCCGCGTCGCCGCTACGTCGTGGTAACCAGTCGTCCCCAGGACCGCCCGACTAACGCGGTCGCCAAGTGCGGGGTGGCCTGGCTGGCCTGGTCGCCCCGCGGCGATGGTGGGAGTGACCACGACTTCGGCTGGATGCAACTTCGCAACATGCTCCCGTCGCCTTCGTTCCACCACGCGATCCAGGACACGAAGGTACCCGGCGACGAGCGCAGCGTGATGGGCGCCTACCTGCCGACCGGCACCTACTACAGTGACAAGCGAGCCTTCGAGAAACTAGGCTGTCCGGCGCGATAGGCGAAGATGATGAGCACGCACCGACGTCCAAAGCCACAGAAAAGCACCGGGCCTCGGCCCAGACGGTCGCTGTTGACGATCATCGCCGCGGTCCTGGCCGCCTCCCTTGCCGCCGCGCCCGTGAACGCGTCGGCGGCCCCGGCGATAGGCGCGCCACACCCGCCTCAGAATCCCCATCTGGCGCCGAATCCGAGCAGCAATATCCACGACGACACGTGGATGACCGACACTTACTCGCGTCCGGGCCCGCGCGCGGGCAGGTTCGAGACCCGGCTCGGTCCGCTGCCTCCGTCGCTCTGCGGCTCGCTGACCTTTGATCGAGCCGGCCGGATTTTGAGCGTCTGCCCGTCGACCACCTCGCCGCCGACGCTGCGCGTGATCGACCCGAACACGCTGGGCGTGCTGGCGCAGTTCGTGTTGCCCAAGGGCCTGCCGACGCCGCCCGGCACGCCGGCGTTCCAGAACTTCGCCGGCGGCGGCTACTTCTTCCTTGACCAACGGGGTCGGGTGTGGAGCGCCACCAAGAGCAACCACCTGTTCGTGATTGCCGAGTCCGATCACGGCCGGCGCCTGCGCAAGGTGGCCGACTACGACCTCACCTCGATCGTCAAGGGCCAGGAGCGAATCACCTCAGCGCTGCCCGACTTCAACGGGCGGATCTGGTTTGTGACCAAGAAGGACGGCAAGGTGGGCATCCTCAACACCCGTACCCGAGTCGTCCGGGTTTTTCGGACCGGCGAGGAGATCGAAAACTCGTTCGCGGTGGGCCGAAACGCGGTGTACATCGTGTCCGACAAACGGATGTACCGCTTCAGTGTGGGTCGCGGCGGCCACCCTCATATCGATTGGCAGGTGAGGTATCGCAACTCGGGGATCCACAAGCCCAGTCAGGTCGATGCGGGCTCCGGGTCGACCCCGACGATCCTCCCCGGCGGTCTCGTCGCCATCACCGACAACGCCGACCCGATGGATGTGGTGGTGTACCGCACGGCGACGCGACTGCGCCGTGATCAACGTCGCGTCGTCTGCCAGGTACCGGTGTTCAGCAAGGGCGCGAGCGCCACGGAGAACTCGCTCATCGGGTCGGGACGGTCGCTGATCGTGGAGAACAATTACGGCTACCAGGATCCGTTCGGCCCGCACGCGGGTGCCATCACCAAGCCGGGCTTCGCTCGGGTCGACGTCAACAAGCACCTCACGGGCTGCCGGCTGGTCTGGACGAACCGCACCCAGAGCGCGCCGAGCGTCGTGCCGAAGCTCTCAACCGCGACCCAACTCGTCTACACCTACACGCAGGACCTAAACGGCTCCGGTGGACAGACGTGGTCGTGGGTCGCGATCAGCGCTCGGACCGGACGCACCGTGTTCAAGGTCGCCGCGGGCGACGGCCTGACGGCCAACAACAACTATGCCGGTCTCGCTATCGGCCGCGACGGAACCCTTTATCTCGGAACGATCGGCGGGATCAGAACGCTGCGCAACGCTCGAGGGTCGTAAGGACGGCAGCTAAGCTCGGGTCCATCTGGGCAGGAGGCCGACCCGATGGCGCCGCGCGGCGCTACGGGGGCGCCACCGGTCGACGATCCGCGGTACGGTTCTGTGCTCGGGCCGTGCCCCGGCACGGTATCCAGCGCAGGAGGGTTGCCAGTGCAGACGATGAGCCCACTTGACGCGTCATTTCTCCACATCGAGGACGCGGTGACGCACATGCACATCGGGTCCGTGGGGATTTTCGAGGGTCCCGGGCCCGGCCCCGGTGAGGTACGGTCGGCGATCGCGGCGCGACTGGCGCTGGTGCCTCGATACCGGCAGAAGGTGCGGTTCGTCCCGCTGGCGCTCGGCCGCCCGGCGTGGGTCGACGATCCACACTTCAACCTCGACTACCACGTTCGGCGCACGGCACTGCCGGCGCCCGGCGGCCATGAGGAACTGCGAAACCTGGTCGGGCGGGTCATGTCCCAGCAGCTCGATCGCGCCAAGCCGCTGTGGGAGATGTGGGTGGTCGAGGGTCTGGACGATGGGCATTGGGCGGTGATCTCAAAGACGCACCACTGCATGGTCGATGGCGTCTCGGCAACGGATCTGCTGAGCGTGATCCTCACCAAGGAGGCCGAGCCGGGCCCGGTGGAGGCCGGAGGTTGGAAGGCCGAGCCCGAACCGAACGCCCTCGAGCTCGTCACCCATTCGCTCGCCCTGCGGGCCGCCAGTCCATACGAGGCGCTGCGCACGGCGCTTTCGGCCGCACGGGGTCCGCGACGCGTCGCCAAAAAAGGGGTCGAAACCGTCCGTGGCGCGGCGAACCTGCGGTCGCTACTCAATCCCAATCCGGCCAGTTCGCTCAACGGCCCGATTGGGCCGCACCGCCGCTGGGATTGGGCCAGGGCGCGGTTGTCGGATGTCAAGGCCGTCCGACGGGCGCACGGCACCACGATCAATGACGTGGTCCTGGCGGCGATCACCCACGGCTTCCGCGAGCTGTTGCAGTCTCGGGGCGAGTCTCTCGACGGACGCTTGATCCGCACGCTGGTGCCGGTTTCGGTGAGAGCCGAGGACGAGCACGGGACATACGACAACAAGGTCTCGGCGATGTTCGCGGAATTGCCGGTCGACATCGCCGATCCGGTGCAGCGGCTGAGTTCGTTGCACGAGCAGATGCAGGAGCTCAAGCATTCGGGGCAGGCGGTGGCCGCCGAACGGCTGACCGCGCTCGGCGGGTTCGCGCCCGCGATGCTGCTGGCACTCGGCGGACGGGTCGGTACCCGCTTGCCGCAAAGCGCAGTCAACACGGTCACGACCAACGTCCCCGGTCCTCAGTCGCCGCTGTATCTGGCTGGCCGACGCATGGTTGAGGCCTTTCCGTTCGTGCCGCTCGGTGGACACGTACGGGTTGGGGTGGCGATCTTCTCCTACGACGGCGGGATCAATTTCGGCGTGACGGGTGACTTCGACACAGCTCCCGACATCGGCGTCCTGTGTGACGGCATCGAGCGCGGCATCGCCGAGCTCGTTAGCTCCACTCCCCCGGCGCAGAGCATCCCGATGGCCTCAGGTGGCTTCGCGAGAGCCGGTTAGCTCCAAGCCGTCAACCGGAGTCCCGATTTACCTCGAGGCACTGGCCGGCCGCTACGACCAAACCGTCTTCGCACCCCAGCGCGGGACGGCACGCGTGCGGATCGCCGTTCTCGGAAGCGGCGCCTGGGACGCCGTAATCGACCGCGGCACGATGCGGCTCGAGCCCGCCGAGGGTGGGGCTGATGCGACGCTCACCGCCGACGCACAGACATGGGCGGCGATCGCCGAGGATGTTCGGGGCGGGATGGACGCGTACAACGCGGGGCGGCTGACCATACGACGCAACCTGCACCTTGGAGTCGGGTTCCTTGCCGCGACGAGTGGCCTCAGCGATCCGGCTCGTCTGCGCTTCCGGACCGTCGCAACGCGCCGTGCACGGCTATCGACATTCGAGGCCGGGCGGGGGCCGGCGATACTCGCGGTGCACGGACTCGGCGCCACCAAGGGCTCGTTCCTGCCCACCGTGGTCGCGCTGAGCGAACACTTTCGCGTGATCGCACTCGACCTCCCCGGGTTTGGCGATTCCGACAAGCCGATCGGCGCGGCGTACGACGCTGCTTTCTTCGCACGCACGGTGATCGACCTGCTCGACACGCTCGGGCTCGACCGCGTCAATCTGATCGGCAACAGCCTCGGCGGCCGCGTCGCGCTGGAGGTCGGGCTCCGGCAACCCGAGCGCGTCGACCGACTCGCGCTGCTCGCTCCCTCGCTGGCGTGGCGGCGGGGACGACCGTGGGCACCGCTGGTCAGGCTCACGCGGCCGGAGCTCGGGCTGGTTCAGCTCGCGCCCCGGCCGATCGTCGAGGCGATTGTTCACCGCCTCATCCCCGGCGCCAACGAGGGCTGGACAGCCGCCGGGGTCGACGAGTTCCTCCGCGCCTACCTGACGCCGGCCGGTCGCGCCGCCTTCTACGCCGCCGCACGTCAAATCTACCTCGAGGAACCCCACGGCGATGCCGGCTTCTGGACCCGCCTCGGCGGTCTACAGCCGGATGCGCTGTTCGTGTGGGGCCGGCGCGACGGACTCGTCCCGATCTCCTTTTCCCGCCACGTCGCCGACACGCTGCCGCGGGCGCGTCACGTCGAGCTCGACTGCGGGCACGTGCCGCAGATCGAGCGGCCCCGGCTGACCCACGCTGCCATCAAGGAGTTCTTCGCGTAAGGGGAAAGCGAAGCGGCGTTCGGTAGCTTGCCTCGTTTGACTGGGGATTCCCACGGAGGCGTCGCCGGACCGGGGCATGCTGTGATGGCGTGAGATGCACTTCCGCACTCATGTCATCGCTCACGACCAACCGCCGTCGGATCTGACCGAAGCTCTCCAGGCCCGCGTCCGGGAGGGATTGCACCTCTGGCGCGGCCACTTTCACCACGGTTCGGAGCTGGCCGAGCCCGTTGACACGGCACGTGACCATGTGCTTGGCGATCCTGCTGCGCCCGTCGTGGTCGTGGAGTACGGCTGCTATGGCTCACTGGCCGGCTCGCACGAGGATGCCGCGGTCCGGGCGATGCTGCGCGGGTGGCTGGCCGAGGGAAAGCTGTCTCTGGTTTTTCGTCACTTCCCGGTGATCGACAGCTATCCCGAGGCCTGGCTCGGCGCCCAGGCGGCTGAGGCGGCAGATCGCCAGGGGCGTTTTTGGGACATGCACGAGGCGCTTGTCCACGCGCACTCGCGATCCGGGTCACGCGAGGTCGACCGACGTCGGATCCTGGCGATCGCGCGGCAACTCGGGCTCGACCGCGAGCGTTTCGAGGACGACATGGACCTTCGCCCCACCGACGAGCGGATCTTCCAGGACTTCGACAGCGGACTCCGGAGTGGCGTCAACGGCGCCCCGACGTTCTACGTGCAGGGCATACGCCAGGACATTGAGGGTCCGGCCGACCTGAAGGCAACGCTAGAGAGCGCGCTGGAAGGGGATATCGGTGCCCTGTGGCCGCCCACGCACAGGTCGACCGACGGCCATGTCGAGATCGCCCGCCTGTGGCACGACGGACTCGCGAGCGGCGACTTCTCCGCCTCGGGGCAACTGTGGGCGGACGACATCGACTGGCGAGGTTGGAACGACGAACTGCCGGGCGGCGGTGCGGCGACGGGCAGGGATACGGTGCAACAGCTGCACCGACAGTCGCGGCAGGCGGCCCATGGTTTCGCAGCGACTGCCCACGATTACATACAGCACGGCGAACGCGTACTGGTTATCGGCGAGGCAAGTCGCGAAGCGGCGACCGGCAGCTTTCGAGTTCCGTACGTCCAGATCTGGGAGATCCAGGACGGCAAGGCCACGTGTGTCCAAACGCTGACCGACACGCGCGCGATCGAGCGAGCACTGGCCGAGCCGGGCGCCGCGGACCCTGCGGCGCCGCGTTCGCGATAGCGCGCTACGGAATGCTCACGCCGCTCAGTTGCACCGGCGGGTTGGTCGGATCGAGCTCGGTGTCCTGATCCACGCCGGTCGGGGTGATCGTGTCGATCACCTTGGGCACCGTCCCGGGATCGACGCCGCAGATCGGGCTGCTGTTGCCCGTCGCGCAGACGCCGAACAGGAACGGCTGGGGGGTTGCCGCGAAGCCGCGGGCCTGATCGCCGCTGAATCCGTCCTGACCGGTCAGCGCCACAGTGAACGTCCAGCCCGAGCCGACGGTGCCGAAGGCGGACTCGGGCAGGATCAGCGTCACGGTCCCACTCGGCTGGTCGACGACCATCTGCAGCGACCCAAGTGAGTCGCCGGCGGCGTTGACCCATACGGGTGCGGCGAAGCCCTGGACCTCGACCCGCTCACTCCACGCGTCGGCGGAGGCGATCGAGTAGTTGCGCGACGGGAATGCAGCCGTCGTCGACGTATCGCTGACCGACGGGTCGCGGACGTAGATGTCGAGCAGCTGGGCGCCGAACGAGTTGCCGAACGTCGAGGCGAGGTTGCGGATCGTGGTCTGGATGTACACGTCGCTGTCGGTCTGGCTGACCTGGAACCCGGTTAGGTCAAACGCGCCGGGCTGGAAGTCGCCGCTGGTCGGGTACTGATACGTGCCCGGGCCGTTGTCGTCGCCCGTCGGGTCGGTGACGTCGAGTGCGCTGTTACCAGGCAGCTTCACGTTGACCACCGACAGCTGTGCGTAGCCGGTGCTGCGGCCGCGAGTGGCGGCGACGGTGATTTTCGTGGTGCCGAAACTGACCGGCACGGACAGCGACCAGGCGCCGGTGCCATCGGCCGTCGTCGACGCGCTGGCCGCGGTTCCGCCGGTCGATGGCTCGGCCTCGGCGTCCACGCGGGCTCCCGCCCCGGTGGTTCCGCTCACCGTCACGGTTGAGGTGTCGACATGAGTGCCGTCGGCCGGTGATCCGACGGTCAGCGGCAGCGACCCCGGCATGCCGTTGCTTACATACCGCGCGCTGACGATGCGCGGTGTCTCGAGGTCGTGCCCGGCGCCGACAGCCAGCGCCAGGCGCGCGTACTGGGCCTGGGCCCAGGTGAGCGGACTGGCCGAGCCCGCCGGGTGCCCCGGGCGCAAGCCGATCGATGCCGTGGCGGGGTCGGTGCCGTACGGTGACGCGGCAACCGCAGGGTCCTCCCACGCCTGCTCGGGCTCGAGGTAGCCGCCCGAGGTCATGCGCCGCATCGCGTCGAGCAATGTGGTCGCAGCCGACCCGCGCCCCGCGGCGACATCGTATTCACCCCGCTCGCCCGACAGGACGGGCCACAGGTGGCCGGACCCGGTGTCGGTCGGGGGCCACGGAGCGCCGGTGGGCGAGCAGCTGGTGGCGTCGGGCTCGTAGCAGTCGCCGTATCCGTCCTCGGACCCTGCGGCATCGGTCCCGTATCGGTAGAACCCGGGGCCGCTCGGCGTACCGCGCTTGATGACGCGGTCGATCACGGCGAGCGAGGCGCGGACGTCGGGGTCCGAGGCGGGGAGGACCCCGAGACGGACGAGCTCGAGGAACCCGGCGTCGACGATCGAGCGCTGATCGGCCGTGATGCTGCCGTTACCGAGGCCGTAGGAGATCGCGGCGTCGGGATCGCCGGTCTTGGAGACGCGGATGAAATAGCTAGGCCCGTACGGGCCGGTGGTGGTCATCGTCCAGTCCTTGATCTTGCGCGCGAACTGATCGGCGGTGGCCTGGTAGATCCGGGCGCGCGGCCGGTCGTTGTTGATCGTCGCGATCCGGGATGCCGCGGTCAGACCGGCGATCTCGGCGGCAATCGTGGAGGGCGAGTAGCCGCTCTGCTCCTCCCAGCGCTCGACGCCGTCCGACGGTCCGTTGGCGACGAGGAAATCGGCGGCGGGGATGACGTGGTGTTCATACAGGCCGGCATCGCCGGCCAACCCGGACTGCCAGTCCATGAGGATCGGGTAGGAGGTCTCATCGAGCTGGAGACCGCCGGTGTCCGGCGCCGGCTTGCCGTTGAGCAGTGAGTTGCGCGGCATCGAGCCGTCGGCCTGCTGCTGGCGATCGAACAGAAAGCGCGTGGCCGCCCGAGCCGTGCTGAGATCGCCGGCGACGAGCAGGCCGGTGAATGCCTCGTACAGGTCGCGGGCGAACACCTCGCGGTAGGAGCCGAAGTAGGTCGGATGGCCGCCGGTCGCGTCGCCGGCGGGTACCGACTGTCCCCAAGGAGAGGCCAGCCCGGCGGCGATTGCCCCCGGGAAGGTCTTGTCCTCGCTGGCCTTGACCACGTTGACCGAGCGGTAGTACTGATCGCGGCCGACCCAGGCAGCGGGCCGGCGCAGACGTGAGTCGTAGCGGCGCCACTGGCGCACGTAGGCGGCCTGGGAACGATTGAAGCGTTCCGATGCCGACGCCGTGGCGGTGTTGATCGCCCGCGCCTGGGTGGTGCCGAAGCCAAGGGCCAGGTTGAGGCTTCCGTGGCGCGGCAGGTTGAGGCCGGCGGTGAGGGCGACGTGGCCGTTGGGCGCGTCGGTGTAGGTATCGGTCAGGGCATGGTCCGCATCGAGCATGGCCAGGCCGTCGCTGTCGGTGCCGGCGTAGCCGACGCTCGCGCTGCCAAAGGTCGTCGACGCGCTCAGAGCCTCGAAGGTGGGAACGGCGTAGTCGCGGTTGGCCGCGTTGGTGGTGGTGTTGGTGTTGGAGGCCACCGGGACGGGTGCGCCCCCGGCGCCGGCCAGCTGGGCCGTGTTTGCGCCGGCGTTCTGCGTGCCACCCCCTCCGGTGCCCCCGGCGAGCGGATCGAGCCGGACGTACAGGTGATCGCCGCGCGGGCCCTGGAACCGCACTCGCATCAGCACCGCGTTCCGCGTCGGGTCGGCGATGTAGGTGGTGGTGATCCGGTAGCCGTGGGCGGCGTTGCTTGCCACCACTGTGCAGGCCATCCCCGTGCGGTCCGGGTTGCTCGTATACGTCATGTCGCGGGTCTGCAGGTCGGTGAAGCTGCGCCCATCCGTGACCAGGTACTGGAGCGTGTGGACGTTGGTGGCGTCGACGGTCGGCCAATAAACGTCCGACAGCACGCCGCCGGCGACCGTGAACCACACCTTCGAGGTCGAGTTGCGCGCCGTCCCCACGCAGTCCTTGCGCGCGAGGTCGAAGTAGCTCGGCGCTCCCGGACCGTCCGGGGCGGACCCGGCGGCGTCGGCGGCCGAAGCGACGACGGCGGCGCATGCCACGACGGCGACAAAAACGCTCAGGACACGAGCCTTCATTTCCTACCTCCCTGCGCTGGCACGACGGACGGTGGTCGCACTCGGCCTGGACGGTGGCGCTGCGCGCGGCCAGGTCCCGTTCTACCAGACGACCTGATCGGGGTCAACGGCCGGTGCGGGCCAGTCTGGACCCTAGGGTTGCTGGGGCTGGCGCTCGGAGCCGATCAGTGCACCGAGCTTTCCGCGCAGCAGGAGCTGATAGAGGAAGCCCGCCGGTTGGTTCGGTTGCAGCGTGATGATGGCGCGGACGACCGGCAGACTGCCCTGCTGCATGGCCCCCACCGTACGCGAGCCGACGACAGAGTTCATACGCTGTGTGTTGCCCGGAATGCGACTCGAGCCGCTGAGCGTGGCCTGAAGCCTGGCGGCCTGTGAGTGGGTGTTGCCCCCGGGAGGATCGATCGCGCAGAGCACCTCGACCACGGGGGCTGAGGCGTCGGGCGGCCGCCGAACGCCAACCGCCAGCAGCTGGGCCGGAGTGGAGGCGTTGAGGCTGGCCGGCGGCGCGATGGCCGCCGCCACGACGTCGCCGAGGCAGCCGGCCGCGGCGCTGTAAGCGGGATCGGCGGCGAGCGAACGGCCACCACCGAGGACCGCGATCACCGGTGCGAGCGCCGAACCGGCGGCAAAGGTGTCTCCCTGGGCCACGGCGCGGTCGAGCTCATTCACGATGCCGAGGGCAGCCAGAGGCGAGTTCACGTTTATCGAGCGCTCGGGACCCATGGCGAGAAACGCCCTTCCATCGGCGGCCTGGTGCTTGGCGCCGAGGGCCGTCAGGGATTGCGTGATCGTGGCAGCGTCGATCCCCGGACCAAAGATGCGCATGGCGCTGTTGGGAGCCTGGCCGATCCCGACCGCGCTGTCGGCGGCAAAGATGTCGATGCCGGTCTTCGAGGTGATCGCGGGCTCCATGCCTGCGAGCCCGTTGGTACCGACTCCGAAGATCCTCAACCAGCGCTGATCTGGAGTGGCATGAGCAAATGCGCGGGCATTGTCGGGCGCGCGGGCGAGTTGGCGGATCGCGCGGAGATCGCTCCACTCGAAGTAGGTGCGCGCGGTCGGCGAGTCGCTGACCGCACCCAGCGCCTGTCCGGTGTCGCGTGGCGCCGACGCGGTTGACGCCGATGAGGTAGATGACGTCGAGCTGGCGCTCGAGCCGCACCCCGTTGCGGCCAGCGCCGCCGCGGTCAGGGCGGTGGCCATAACCGTTCGTAGCGAAATTCGTGGCGGTGGTTGCATGGAGCAGTCGGTGCCGCGGGCGTGACGCGGCCCGGACGGTGGCTCCTCCGTGCGACCAAGGCTCGTTCTAGCAGCGGGCCAGCGGAGTGTCAACGCGTCCAGCGGGTCGCCGGTCGGGCGGTCGGGTCGCACCAGCTTGTTACGTTGCCGTGTCCAGGGCCAATGACCGACCAGAGCAAAAGGAAACCGGAGAGCTTCGACGCCATCATCGTCGGAGCGGGCTTCTCGGGCCTGTATGCCCTCTACAGGCTGCGTGGTCTCGGGTTCTCGGTCAGGGTGCTGGAACGGGGTGACGGCGTGGGCGGGACATGGTTCTGGAACCGCTATCCCGGCGCGCGCTGCGACACGGAGAGCGTCGACTACAGCTACTCGTTCTCCAAGGAGCTGCGCGACGAGTGGGAGTGGACCGAGCGCTACCCGACACAGCCCGAGATTCTCCGCTATCTCAACCACGTTGCCGACCGCTTTGACCTGTGCCGCGACGTCCAGCTGGACACCGAGGTCGTCTCGGCGCACTATCGAGATTGCGACGACCGCTGGATGATCACCACCGCTGCCGGGGAGGTGTTTTCGGCGCGCTGGTGTGTCATGTGCGTGGGGTGCCTCTCCAAGGTGAAGCCTCCCGAGTTTCCCGGCCTCGAGCGGTATCGCGGCGACTGGTACCACACCGCGCGCTGGCCGCCGAGCGGAGTGAACTTCTCCGGGCGCACGGCGGCCGTGGTGGGAACGGGCTCGACGGGTATCCAGCTGATACCGCAGATGGCCCGTCAGGCCGAGCGCCTCTATGTGCTCCAGCGGACGCCGAACTACAGCATGCCGGCTCACAACCACCGCCTGGATCCCGAGTATCTGCGCGACGTCCGCCGCCACTACACGGAGCGCCGGCGGTTCGCCGAGCAGCAGGATGCCGGCGTGCCGCTGCCGGCGCCGACCCGGGCGACGTTCGACGTCTCAGCGGAGGAACGCACCCGGATCTACGAGGCGGGCTGGCAGCGGGGCGGCATCAACGCCCTGCTCAATGCCTTCACCGACATCTTCACCAGCGCCGAGGCCAACGAGGCGGCGGCCGCCTTCGCGCGCCGAAAGATCCGCGAGATCGTGCGCGATCCGGATGTCGCTGAGGCCTTGTCGCCCAGTGCGCACATCGGCACCAAGCGCACCTGCGTCGACATCGGCTACTACGAGAGCTACAACCGGGACAACGTCGAGCTGGTCGATCTTCGCCGCGAGCCGATTCAGACGCTGACCGAGCGCGGGATCCGGACCAGCGCCGCCGAGTACGACGTTGACTGCATCGTCTTCGCGATCGGCTTTGACGCGATCACGGGCGCCCTGCTCGGGATTGACATCCGGGGCGTCGAGGGGCGGACCCTGAGCGACCACTGGGCCGACGGCCCGCGGGCATACCTCGGGCTAAGCAGCGCCGGCTTTCCCAACCTGTTCATGGTCACCGGCCCCGGCAGCCCCTCCGTCCTGACCAACATGGTTGTCTCGATCGAACAGCACGTCGACTGGATCTCCGAGTGTTTGGCAGCGCTGCGAGGGCGCGGGGTGAAGCGGATTGCCGCCATGCCCGAGGCGGAGCAGGGCTGGGTCGATCACGTAGCCGAACTCGCCGACGCCACCCTGTTCCCGGTCGCCAACTCGTGGTTTGTCGGCGCCAACATCCCCGGCAAGCCGCGCACGTTCATGCCCTACGTCGGCGGGTGCGGGCGCTACCGGCGTCGATGCGACGAGGTGGCCGCCCGCGGCTACGAGGGGTTCGAGCTGTCGCTCAGGTAACGGTCCAACCGCCGTCGACGATCAGGGTCTGGCCCGTGACGAAGCTGGACATCGGTGACGCTAGCCACACGAAGGCGTCGGCGATCTCCTGCACCGAGGCGAGGCGCGCCATCGGAACGCGCGCGAGGAGTTCCTCGGTGGTCACGTTGCGCTGGCGCGAGACGTCGTGGAACATCGCCGTATCGACCTGTCCCGGACACACCGAGTTGACGCGGATGCCGGATTGCGCCAGCTCGAGTGCCAGGACCTGGGCGATGCCGACGACGCCGAATTTCGCCCCGGAATAGGCCGCGTTCTCAGGCAGACCGCGCACGCCGGCCACCGACGCCGTGAACGTGATCGTTCCCGACGTGGACGCCGAGACCATTCGGCGCGCGCCGACGCGGGCGGTGAGAAACGCGCCGGTGAGGTTGACGTCCAGGACCCGCCGGAAGTCCTCGAGCGATAGATCGATGGCGGGGGCGAGCCGGAGAATCCCGGCGTTGGGAACAACCGCGGTCACCGGACCGAGTCGCTCCTGCGCGGAGTCGAAGGCCCGCTCGACCGAGACTTCATCGGCGACGTCGAGCTGGGTGGCGTACATGTGGAGACCCGATGCGCGTGCCTGCGCGGCGGTCTCCTCAGCGGCGTCCTCGCGTATGTCCCCGATCATCACGCGAGCGCCGTGCTCGGCGAACCGCTGTGCGATGGCCAGGCCGATGCCGGCGGCACCCCCGGAGACGAACGCGACTTGATCGTTGAGCAGGTCCATCGAGGTCCGTCCGCCTTTCTTGTTGTACCCGTCGAGGGGCGCCCTGGCCGACACGTTAACGGTTTTGGATCCAGTTTGCCGGTCGCGTCAGTCTGGGCTCCATCCCTTCGTTACAGCGCGGGCTCACGCTGTCTCGGCTTCGTGTAGATTGGGGTTCAGCGGGAAATATGTATCCAAAAACTGCCACGGAGCTGAAGCCGATGGACGTGACGCTGCCGAAGTGGGGGATGACGATGCAGGAGGGGACGATCTCGGCCTGGCACGTCGCCGCCGGAGACCCCGTGAGCGAGGGCGATGTACTGGCCACGGTGGAGACGGACAAGGTCGATGCCGACCTCGAGGCCCCGGCCAGCGGGGTTCTCGACGAAATCATCGTGGAGGCCGGAACCACGGTCGAGGTCGGTTCGGTCATCGCGCGGATCCGGTCGACGTGACGCCGGACCCGATCCGCCGCGCCCCGACCAGGATGCGCCGGGCGATCGTCAAGTCGATGAGCGCGAGCGCGCTCGTCCCGCAGTTCACGATCGAGTCGGACGCCAGCGTGGACGCGCTGGCCGAGTTCCGGCGCGAGCGGGGGTCGACCGGCGTGTCGGTTTCGTATTCCGACCTGTTCGTGGCGGCGACGGCGCGCGCCTTGAAGCTCCATCCGGGACTCAACAGCTCGTATGGCGACGACGCCATTCTGGAGCATCAGGTGGTCAACATCGGCCTCGCCGTCGCGCTCGAGGACGGGCTGATCGCGCCGGCCATCCGCGACGCCGACCGGCTGACGCTGGCCCAGATCGTCGAGGCCAGGGAGCGCCTGACCGCGGCGGCCCAGGCCGGGACGCTGACCCCGGAGGACGTCTTCTCGACGACGTTCACGATCTCCAATCTCGGCCCCTATGGCGTGCGACGATTCCGCGCGCTCGTCGTGCCCCCGCAGGCGGCGATCCTCGCGCTGGGAGCGATCACCCCCGACGGGCAGGTCTCGCTGTCGCTGTCGTGCGATCACCGCGTGCTCGACGGTGCCCACGGAGCCGAGTTCCTCCGCGATCTGGTCGGTTTGCTCGAGCGCCTGGACTGGCTCGACGCCACCGGCTAATCGGCGTGGCGATAGATCGGGCCGCGGGCCCGGACCGGTCCGAGCAATGGGCTGTCGAGGCCGAGCGGGGGCTCGCCGCCCTCGGCATCGCCCGCGATGGCCCGCTGTCCCGGGTAGCCCAACCGCCCGCGCACGTCGTCGCTCATGTAGTAGGCGCCGGCCAGGGCGCTCAGCAGCGTGTCGAGATCGCCCGGCCGCTCGCGCGCCAGGCGCTCGACCGCAGCGGCCGGGTCCTGGCCGGCCGCAGACGCCACGATTCGGCCCAGCTCGTCGGTGAGGTCGGGCCGAGCCGACAGCACTCGATCCAGCCATACGCCCGTGGCACCCGCCTCGCTGGCGCTCGGCATTCCGCCCGAGGCGGGAATCAGGACGTCGGCGAGATCGTCGGGAATCACGGCACCACCTGCGCTCGCCGCCGTGCGACGAGTTGGTCCGCGGCTCGCAGGGCCAGCGCGGCAATGGTCGCGGTTGGATTGACACTTCCCCCCGTGACGAACGTGCTGCCGTCGATCACGTACAGGTTGGGGACGTCGTGACTGCGGCCCCACCGATCGACCACCGAGGTGGTCGGGTCGGTGCCCATGCGCGCGGTCCCGAGCAGGTGCCAGCCGAACTCTCCCATCAGCGGAACGGACATCGTTGCCGCGGCGCCCGCGGCCCGGAGTGATTCGTGCGCGCGCGCCTCGTTGAAGCTGAGGATGCGGCGCGAGTTATCCGACACCCGGTAGCTGATCCTCGGCGCCGGGAGCCCGTCGCCATCGGTCAACTCGGGCGCGAGCGTCACGCGGTTGGCGGTGTCGGGCAGATCGTCCGCGGTTATACCCCATACGGTGGCGTGACCCAGCCATCTCGCGACATGCTGGTGCAGCGCCTCGCCCCAGCGGGGTTCGCCGGGCCATGGGAACAGGCAGGCGCCCAGCGGCCCGCCGCTGGGCATGAGCTGCCACTTTGCTCCGCGCACGAAGTCCCGTGACGGATCGGTCTCGTAGAACTGCATCGACTGGATGCTCTGTCCCCACTGCCCCTGCCAGCTCTCGAACCGTTCGTCGAAGAACCCGACGACCCGGGTGTACGGATGGAGCATGAGGCGCCGGCCGACCAGGCCCGAGCGGTTGGCCAGTCCGTCGGGGAACCGGGCGGACGCTGAGAGCAGCAGCAGACGAGCCGTCCCGATCGCATTGGCGCCGAGCAGGACGACATCGGCTCGTTGCAGGCGTTGATTGCCCAGACGGTCGACGTAGATGACGCCGGCGGCGCAGCCGTTGGCGGCCAGCGGAATCTTGCCGACGCGTGCTCCGGTGATGAGCTGCACCCCGTGGTCAATCGCCCGCGGCCAGTGCGTGACGTCGGTCGACGCCTTGGCGCCGTCTGGGCAGCCCCAACCACAGACGCCGCGCAGCACGCAGGGGCGGAGCGCTCCGTAGGCGCGCGAGGCGATCGCGTTCGGTCCGGGCCACCAATGCCAGCCGAGCGCGTTGTGGGCTCGCGCCACCCGCCGACCGGCATAACCGAGTGGAAGTGGCGGGAGCGGCGGGGCCGCGCCCGGTGGGTAGGCCGGATCGCCGGCTAGGCCGGCCACGCCGAAGTCCCGGTCCACCGTGTCGTAGTAGGGCTCGAGCTCGCCATAACTCAGCGGCCAGTCGTCGGCTACGCCGTCGAGCGTCGCGACCCGGAAATCCGACGGGGTCAGCCGCGGCCACTGGGCGGCGTAGAGCACCGTGCTTCCTCCCACGCCGTTGTACATGAGAGGCTTCATCTCGGCGGCGGAGTCATCGACGGGATAGTCAGCCGGGCTCGCGCGGACGTTGGGGCTGGGGTGCCACTGCTTCAGCGCCGTCACCTCCCAGTCGGCGTCGGCGCCCCGGTACCGGTGCCGGGCCTGTGGCCACTCGCCCTGCTCCAGACACACAACCTTGACGCCGGCGGCAGCCAGACGACACGCCGCGACGGCCCCCGAGGCACCGGCCCCGACGACAACGACATCCACTTTGGATCCTCGGTCATAGCGTCGCACGGATGGCTTTGTCGGCAGCAAGTAAAGACCTTTCACGGCTTTAGGACAAGGGTGTAGGATGCCACCCCTGCCGCAACGTGGATCCAATCTTTGTCCGGATCTAGACCCGACCTAGCCGCCGAGAATCGGCCTCCAGGGGGCGACGTTCGCTCCGACGGTGGGAGTTCCGAGCCAATCCTCCGGGTCCGGGATCTGGAGGTCACGCTCCACCGCGACGGCCGTGCGATTCACGCGGTTCGCGGCGTCAACCTCGACATCGCTCCCCGTGAGATCGTCGCGCTGGTCGGCGAAAGCGGCTCGGGAAAATCGACCCTGGGTCTGGCCATCCAAGGACTGCTCCCGCGCGAGAACGATCCCGACGTGCACGGTTCGATCCTCGTCGAAGGGCACGAGATGGTCGGAACGGCGCCGAATGCGGCTCTACGCGTGCGGAGGTTCGATGTCCGCTCGATCTTTCAGGATCCGATGACGTCGCTGAATCCAACCATGCGGGTGGGCAAGCAGGTCGTCGAGGTCTCGCGGGACGGTCAGTCGGCACCGGAATGGCTGGGGCGGGTGGGCGTGCCCGACCCCGAGGCCCGTGTTCGCGCGTTCCCCCACCAGCTGTCGGGCGGACAGCGACAGCGAGCCATGATCGCCATGGCGATGACGGCTCAACCGCGTCTCATCATCGCCGACGAGCCGACGACGGCGCTCGATGTGACCGTCCAGGCGCAGATCCTCGAGCTCTTCCGAACGCTGCGCGACGAGCAGGGCAGCGCCTTCCTGTTCGTCACCCACGACCTCGCCGTCGCCTCGGCAATCGCCGACCGCATCGTCGTGCTCTACGCCGGCCGCGTGGTTGAGATGGGTGAGGTCCGGAGCGTGCACGAGCGGCCCGCGCATCCGTACACCGCGGCACTGCTGAGCGCGCGGTTCGGACTCGATGCCGACAAGGCCAAGCAACTGCCCACGCTCACGGGAGATGCCGCGCAGGTGGCGCTGGTCGAGACGCCCGGGTGTCCGTTTGCTCCCCGCTGCCTGCTTCAGGTCCCAGAATGCGTGACCGAGCTCCCGCCGCTCGTGCCGGTCCGCCAGCACGACGGGGTCGCCCGCTGCATTCGCTCCGACCTCGTCACGCCCGAGATCTGGGCGCGCACGGCCAGCGGTTGGCCCGACCCGAGCGAGCACGAGCCGCGGGCGCTCCTGGAGCTGGAGAACATCACGAAGCGATTCGTGTCCCGCGGGCTGTTCAGTGGAAAGCACGTGGTCGATGCCCTGCGGGGCGTGAGCATGACCATCGACGAGGGCGAGGCGGTGGCGCTGGTCGGCGAGAGCGGATCGGGGAAGTCAACGCTGCTGCGGATCATTGCCGGTCTCCTCAAGCCGGATACCGGCACAATCAATCGCCGCAAACCTGACAAGCCGCAGATGGTCTACCAGGACGCCGCCGCGTCGCTCACACCGTGGCTGACCGTGGAGGAGCTCGTAAGCGAGCGGCTCCGCGCCGAGGGGGCTGGTCGTCGCGAGCGCCATGAAAAGACCGCCGCCGCGCTGGAAGCGGTCAACCTGCCGCGCTCGCTGGCCAGCGCCCGGCCCCGCGAGCTTTCCGGCGGTCAGCGCCAGCGCGTGGCCATCGCGCGCGCCATCATCGTGCCGCCGCGACTGCTCCTGTGCGACGAGCCGGTGAGCGCGATGGACGTTTCGCTCGCGGCGGCCATCCTCAACCTGCTGGCCACGCTCCGGTTGCAGCTCGGCATGGCAATGCTGTTCGTCACGCACGACCTGGCCGCGGCGAGGTTCATCGCCGAGCGAATCATCGTGCTGCGCACGGGCGAGGTTGTCGAGAGCGGCGCGTCAGACACGGTGATCGGCTCCCCGTCGCATCCGTACACGAAGGAGCTGATCGCCTCGATGCCGTCGAGCCAGGAGATCGCCAAGGGATGAGCGTCGCCGCACCCGCCCCCCAGGTGGTCACGTCGCCCAGCGCGTACGGAGACTGGCTGCGGCGCTTCCGGCGCCTGGGCCTGCTCGAACGCGGGGCCTTGATCGGGTTGGCGGTGATAACACTGATCGCGATCTTCGGGCCGCTGCTGGTCCCATACAGCGTGAATCTCCCCTCCGGGAAGCCGCTCGTCGCCCCGTCGCTGCATCATCTGTTCGGGACCGACGACATCGGTCGCGATGTGTTCTCTCGCGTCATCGCCGGCGTACGCCTGACCTGGATACCAGCACTGATCGTGATCGCCATCGCCGTGTTCGTGGGTGGCACGATCGGCCTAGTCTCCGGCGCGATCGGGGGCTGGACCGACCGTGGCCTGCAGCGGTTGACCGATCTGTTCCTCGTCCTCCCTTCGACGCTCATCGCCATTGCCGTGATCGCTGCGCTCGGGCCCGGGCAGGCCCATACGGTCATCGCCATCTCAATCTTCTGGTGGCCGTGGTACTCACGCATCGTGCGCAACGAGACGCGGGCCACGGTCGTCCGCCCGCATGTGGAGGCCGCTCAGCTGGCGGGGGCATCTCGGTCGCGACTGCTGTTGCGCTACATCCTGCCCGGCGCGATCCCTGCGGTCGTGATCACCGCCACCGTCGACGTGGCCAACGTCGTCCTGGTCTTCGCACTGTTTTCGTTCCTTGGCCTCGGCGCGCCGGCCCCGGCGCCCGAGCTGGGGGCGATGTCCGCCCGCTCACTCAGCGATCTGACCATCGCCTGGTGGATCCCGATCTTCCCGGCCATCGCCGTGTTCATCCTCGCCATGACCGCCAACCTCGCCGGCGACGGCATCCGCAACATGCTCCGCTCCACGTGATGGGAATCTGATGCTTCGTTTCATCTTCTGGCGCACGGTCGGGCTGGTGGTGGTACTCATCGCCCTGACGTTCGTCGTCTTCCTGCTGCGCAGCGTCATCCCGGTCGATCCGGCCAGGGTCGCGGCGGGTCCCAACGCCCCGGCCTCGGAGGTACAGGCGTTCCGGGTGCAACTGGGACTCAACAAACCGATCCTGGTCCAGTACGGGAACTACTTGAAGCAGCTCGTCCAGGGCAATCTGGGAACGTCGCCGATCACGCACAATCCCGTGCGCAGCGACATAAGTCAGTTCCTGCCGGCCTCGGCCGAGCTCATCTGCTACGCGCTGCTGTTCGCGCTGATACTGGCAATGGTGCTGGCCCTGGCGCAGACGCTGCTCCCGCACTCGGGCTGGGTGCGGGTGCTGCTCGTGGGCGGCGCCTCGGCACCGATCTTCCTCACCGGTCTGCTGTGCCTGTACTTCCTCTGGTACAAGCTCCACTTGTTCCCCAACGGGGGTCGGACGGACTTCCAGAACGCGCCTACCGGCCCGACCGGGTTTCTCACCATTGACGGGCTGCTGGCCGGGCGCCCCGACGTCACGGTCAACGCGTTGTGGCATCTGTTTCTCCCGGCCATGTGTCTCGCCATTCCCGCCAGCGTGGCCATCGGTCGCCAGCTGCGCTCGTCCCTGCACAACGTGATGCGCGAGGACTATGCCCGGACCGCGCGCTCAAAGGGCTTGACCGAGGGTCAGGTGGTGCGCAGGCACGGGATGCGCAATTCGGCCTCGGCGGCATTGTCTATGACCGGGCTGCAGATCGGTCTGCTGTTCGCGACGATCCTCATCATCGAGCCGATCTTCTCCTGGCCCGGGCTCGGCAATTACACCGTCCAGGCGCTCGGTCAGTCCGATCTGACCGCGGTGCTGGGCGTGGCGGTCGTGTTCGGTGCGGCCTACGTGATCATCAACGCGCTCATTGACGTCGGCCAGGTCCTGCTCGATCCGCGGATCACCCTGGAATGACGAGAACTTCCTTCGTACGGCCACGGCAACCAAATGAACAGATAGGAGAGGGCAACGATGTCTAGGACGAGGTGGTTACAGCTGATCCTGGTTGGCATGCTCTGCGGGGCCGTCGCCGGCTGTGGGTCGTCGAGCAGCAGCGGTGGCTCGAGCAGTGCGTCGAGTAGCGGCTCGAGCGGCGGGTCGGGGACGAGCAACAGCACGTTGCATATCGCCTATCAGGCCAACATCGCGAGCTTTGACCCTGACAACAGTTTCGAAGTCGCTGGTCTCGGGGCCATCCGCGCCGTGTATCAGGGCCTGGTCACCTATGCCCCAAACTCGACCAAGCTCATCGGCCTGCTGGCCAAGAACTGGACGATCTCGTCGGACGGAAAGACCTACACCTTCCATCTCCACACGGGTGTCAAGTTCCAAGACGGGACGACGATGACCGCGAAGAGCGTCGAGGCTTCCTTCAAGCGGAGAATGAACCCGAAGCTGATTCTCTCGTACTTCCTCCTGGGCGTTAAGTCGATGAGCACGCCGAATCCGCAGACGTTCGTCGTCAAGCTGTCGGCACCGGAGCCGTACTTCCTTGACTCGCTGGCCAGCGCATGGGGCCCCAAGGTGGTCGGGCCCAACGCGCTCGTGACGCATGCCGGCAACGACTCCTCTCAAAGCTGGCTCAACACCCATGCGGATGGGACGGGGCCCTACATGCTGACCAACTTCAGCCAGGGCCAGAGTTACACCCTCACCCGATTCAACAGCTACTGGGGGCAGAAGGCGTACTTCCAGACGGTCAAGATTGCCGTGATCCCGAGCATCGAACAGCAGATCCTCGAGCTCAAGAGCGGTCAGCTGGACATGGTGCTGCACGGTTATCCGTTCGACCAGCTCCAGACCGTCACATCGCCTGAGCACATATACACCTACAACGACCTCGGTCTCGAGATGGGGTACATCAATGCCTCCGGGCCGCTGAAGAACACGGCGTGGCGGACGCGTGTCGTGGCGGCGCTCAATCCATCGGGCTGGGTGAACGAGGCATTCGGAAAGTGGGCCACGACGGCGCACTCCCTGTTCCCCAAACTGATGCCGCAACCCTCCTCGCCACTCGTGTACCCGACGTCCTCGGGTAGCGGCAGTGGCATCCCGCCGGTGCGGGTCATCTACACCCAGGAGGAAGCCGGAGTGCAGCAGCGGGTGTCGGACCTGCTGGTGGCACGTCTTCAGGCGGCGGGCATTCAGGCCAACGCTCGGGCTGTGCCACAAGCGCAGGTGACGAGTTGGTACAAGAACCCAGCCTCCGCGCCGGCCGACCTGGTGGTCGTGCAGGAGAACCCGGATGACGCCAGTCCCCAGAGCATGGTCGGCGACTTCTACGTGTCGGGCTCGCCGCTGAACGTGTTCAACTACTCCAATCCGAGTGCCACGAAGGATTTCAACAAGGCATTCACGCTCGCTGATGCATCGGCGGCCAACTCGCTGTACTTCTCGGGCACCAAGACGCTGTTCGGCGATGGGGCCTTCCTGCCGTTCGCCGATGTCGATGACGTGATCGTGTATCGCGGCAATCTGACTGATTTCAATCCGATTCCCGCGGTCCCGTGGAACATCGATCTCGGCACGGTGCGCGAAGGCTGAGCGTGCCCGCTATTCCAACGCCAACCACGCGTGCGCTCTCGCCGGCCGACACCGGCGAGAGCGGCGCGGGCCCGGAGACGTGACGGATGGCGCTCCGCGGTTCACCCCGACGGCTCTACTGCTTCACCTACGGCTGGGAGCCGATCCCGGAGGCCAGATCGCGCAAGGGCGGCGCCGAGGACCGGTTCCTGCTTGAGCCGGTCACCGGGGCGGCGGTCGTGTTCGATGAAGGTTGGGCCCTGATCGACACGGGCTTCAATCCAGAGCTGATCCGCGACCCGGCCAAGCGAGCCGAGAACTACGTCAACCCGTCATATATCGGAGTCATCCCTCCGGGCGACCCGCTCGTCGATCAGGTGGCCGCCGCCGGACTGACATGGTCTGACCTGGCGTTCTGTGCGATGTCGCACCTGCACTGCGACCATTCCGGCGGCCTCCGGCTCCTCGCCGACGGCCCACCGGTCGTTCTTCAGCAGCGCGAATTCGATTTTGCGATGGGCGATGCGACAGTGCAGAAGGCGTACTTCCGGGCTGACTATGGCCGCGACGACTTGAACTGGAAACTGATAGATGGGGAGCACGAGCTGGCGGACGGCTTCCGGGTCATTTCGACACCGGGTCATACCCCGGGACACATGTCGTTCGCCATTGATCTCAAGGTCGCGGGGACCGTCGTGCTCGCGTGTGATGCCGCGGACCTGCGCGGCAACATCGAGGCGGTAATCCCCTGCGGGACCACTACCCACCCGTCGCTCGAAGCGGCGGCCCAGCGTTCGATCGAACTGTTGCATGAGTTGGACGCTCAAGACGGGGTCAGCGTGTGGCCAGGCCACGATCCCGACTTTTGGCCAACACGGCGTCGGCCACCCTCTTCATACGTATGAACCCCAGGCCAGGAGCACTGTATGGACACAACTAACTCGAACGATTCACCCGATGTCGCGACCCGACCCGACCCGGAGACGCTCGCGGACCTGTACCGCACGATGGTGCGCATCCGCCGCTTCGAGGAGCAACTTTCCGTGCTCTTCAAGCGCGGCCGGCTGCCAGGGTTCGTGCATCTCTACACCGGCCAGGAAGCGGTGGCCACCGGCGTGTGCTCGGTGCTGCGGCGCGAGGATCGCATCACCTCGACCCACCGCGGACACGGTCACCTGATCGCCAAGGGGGCTGACATCAACGGCATGATGGCCGAGTTGTTCGGCAAGGTGGACGGACTGTGCAGGGGCAAGGGCGGGTCCATGCATACGGTGGACTTCGGCCTCGGCATCATCGGCACCAACGGAATCGTCGGGGGCGGCATTCCGATCGCCGTGGGCGCCGGGTGGTCGGCAAAACAGCTGGGCCAAGACCACGTGGCGGTCGCCTTCTTCGGGGATGGGGCGTCGAACCAAGGCGTGTTTCTGGAAGCCATGAACCTCGCTCAGATATGGCGTCTCGGAGTCGTCTTCGTGTGTGAGGCGAACGGCTATTCGGAGTGGACGCCGACCGAGAAGCTGACCGCCGGGCGGATCGCGGACCGGGGTGTTGCCCTGGGCATCCCCGGCCACCAGATCGATGGCAACGACGTCCTCGAGGTGCGCGCCGTGACCGAGGCCGCCGTCGCCCGCGCACGGGCCGGCGAGGGGCCGACGCTCATTGAAGCGTGCACGATGCGCTGGCATGGCCACAACGAGGGCGAGGAGGCGTTTTCGGGCAACTACCGCCCCGCCGACGAGGTCGACAGCTGGCAGGAGCGGGACCCGGTGGCCGCGCTGCGGATCCGGCTGGAGACATGGCAGACCCACGACCTGGAGGCGCTCGATGCGATCTGGACCGAGGAGGGCGAGCGCGTCGAGGCGGCCGTCGCCTTCGCCGAGAGCAGTCCTCTACCGGATCCCGAGGAGGCGCTCCAAGACGTGTTCTTTGCTGCCGGCGACAACGAGAAAGCAGTTCTGTGATGTCTGACCAACGCGAGACCTATTTCATCCGGGCGATGTACGAGGGCCTCCGGGCTGCCATGGCCGAGGACCCGACCGTGGTGGTCCTGGGCGAGGATGTCGATCGCTCGATCATCGGTGCGACCCGCGGACTGATTGATGAATTCGGACCCGAGCGCGTCCGCAACACACCGATTTCAGAGCAGGCTTTCGTCGGTGCCTGCGTCGGGGCGGCGGCGACCGGGCTGCGACCCGTGGCCGACATGATGATCGGCTCGTTCCTGTACGTGGCCTGGGATCAGGTGGTCAGCCAAGCCGCGAAGCTCCCGTACATGTCGGGCGGCCAGGTGCACCTGCCGATGGTGCTATTCACGGCCAGCGGTCCATCGGGGGCGGCAGCGGCTCAGCACTCGGAGAACCCACACCCGATGCTGATGAACGCCGGCGGGCTCAAGGTCGTGATGCCGGGTACGCCGTATGACGCCAAGGGACTGATGCTGGCCGCGGTGCGGGACCCCAACCCGGTCATCTACTTTCAGGATGCGGCGCTGGCCGGCACCAAGGGCCCGGTACCGGAGGAAACGTACGAAGTGCCGCTCGGCGTCGCCGACATCAAACGATCGGGCGACGACGTCACGGTCGTGGCCATCGGCGGGCTGGTCCGTCACGCGCTGCGCGCGGCCGACAAGCTCGCCGCCGAGGACATTGCCGTCGAGGTTGTCGATCCCCGCACGCTGGTACCGATGGACCTCGACACGATCATCGAGTCCGTCCGCAGGACCGGCAGACTGGTCGTATGCGACAACGCGCGGAGGACGTGCTCCGCGGCGTCGGAGATCGTCGCCTCGGTTGTCGAGCGAGCCCACGACGCGCTGACGTCGGCTCCGCTCCGCGTCGCGTGGGAGGACACGCCGGTCCCGTTTTCGCCCGTGCTCGAGCAGCGGGTTCTGGTCGGCCAGCAGGAGATCGCAGACGCGGTCCGAACCGTCATGCGCGACGTCCGCGTCGGCACGCGATGAAGGTATGGCTCGGTCAACCGTAAAGCCAAGAGGCGCGTCCGCTTCCCGGGCGGGAGCCAACGCTCGCTCGGGACAGCTCCTCGTCGACGACCTGGCAAACCAGATCCAAGCCCGCATGATCATCGGTGAGATCCCGGTCGGTTCCTGGCTGCGCCAAGAACGGCTGGCCGCGGAGTACGGGGTCAGCCGGACCCCGATCCGGGAGGCAATCCGCAAGCTGCAGGCCAGCGGTGCGGTGGAGATGGTCCCGCACCGTGGGGCACTGGTGCGCGGGCCGTCGTTGCGGGACATCCTCGAGTCCTACATGGTGCGGGCCGAGCTGGAGGGCTTCGCCGCTGAACTCGCCGCCCCTGTGTTCCATGACGAACGTTTGCAGGCCCTGCGCCACGCCGAGACGATGTTCGAGGAAGCGGCCCGCCGGTTCGCCGAGCTCGATCGCGACGCGCGCATGGCCGGGGCGGCGAGAGACGCGTGGATCGCGGCGAACGACAGCTTCCATCTGGCCGTCCAGCAGTCGGCCAACAACCGGCGGCTGCTGCGCTCGATCGCTGATCTGCACGCGTCGTTTCCGCGTTCGCTCACCGCCGGTCCGCTGATCGCGGACCCGGGGCTGTTGGAGGAGAACATCGACGCCCACCGGCGGATCCGCCTTGCCCTCGAACAGCGCGATCCGGCCGAGGCACGCCGCGCCATGCGTGAGCACGTCCTGCGCGCCGGTGACCTGGTCGTGCGGTGGTTTGGTCGCTATGCGAGCTCCGACGGCGACCTGCCCGAGCTTCCGCAAGCGCCGTCGACCGGTCGCCAGCGCGGCGACCCTGCCCGTGTATCCCAATCACGGACGCCGCCGACACGCTAGCGCGAACAACGCGTCTACACGGCGGAATTCTAGGTTAGAATTGGATCCAATGACATCTCCATCGGTCGGAACGCTGGACGACCTGCTGCGTGTGGGCAATGGAGATGTCGCCCTCCGCATCCCGGAGACCGATGAGCCGCTCACCTACGCTGAGCTGGCCGAGAGCGTCAACTCGCTGGCCGGCCGGCTTCACACGCTGGGGGTCAGGCGGGGCGATCGCGTCGCCCTCGCCCTGCCGAACGGGCCCGCCATCGTCGAGCTGCTCCTGGCCGTCATGGCGCTCGGAGCGGCGGCCGCCCCGCTGAACCCGGCCTACACCGAGGACGAGTACGCGTTCTACCTCGGCGATCTGGCCCCGCGTCTGCTCCTCCTGCCGGCCGATGAGATCGCGGCCGCTCGCGCCGCCAAGCCGGCCGCCGCCCGGGTGCTCGACGTCCTCAGCGACGGGGCTCAGGTCGACCTTTTCAATGAGGGCCGCCAAGTCCGAGAGTCGAGCACGTTCGAGCCGGCAGACAGCGACGATGTGGCCCTCCTGCTGCATACGAGCGGAACGACGAGCCGGCCGAAGCAGGTCCCGCTGCGGCACCGAAACCTGCTGGCCAGCGCAACGGCGATCGTCGAGCACTACCAGCTGGGTCCCGGCGACGTTTCGTATTGCGTGATGCCGTTGTTCCACGTCCACGGGCTCGTCGCCTCGACCCTGTCCACGCTGGCCGCCGACGGCACCGTGGTCGTGCCCAGGCAGGTGAGCCGGCGTCGCTTCAGCGAGCATTTGCGGAACTACGGAGTGACATGGTTCTCGGCCGGGCCCACGCTTCACCACATGCTGCTCGAGCACGCCGGCGACGACACGGCGGACTTTCCCGATCTGCGGTTCACCAGGTCGTGCAGCTCGGCGCTGTCGGCCGCGCTGTGCGAGCGCGCCGAGCGCCACTACGGGGTACCCATGCTCGAGGCCTATGGCATGACCGAGGCCAGCCATCAGATCGCCTCAAATCCGGTGCCCCCCGGGCAGCGGCGCCTCGGCTCGGTGGGCATTCCGACCGGCACGCGCATCCGCATTGTGGACAAGGGACGCGTGATGGCGGATGGGCAGCCGGGTGAGGTGCAAATTCAGGGGCCGGGCGTGACGACCGGGTATCTGGCCAACGACAAGGCCAACGCCGAGAGCTTCATCGACGGCTGGTTCCGTACCGGCGATTTGGGCCTGATCGACGGCGGCTACGTGAGGTTGCTCGGACGGCTGAAGGAGCTCATCATCAGGGGTGGCGAGAACGTGTCTCCGCTCGAGGTCGAGGAGGTGCTGCTTCTGCACCCCGCTGTCACCGACGCGGCCTGTTTCGGCGTGCCCGATGAGAAATACGGTGAGGAAGTCGCCGCAGCCGTCGCGCTGCGCGATGAGTCGACGGAGCGAGAGCTGATCGAACACTGCCACGCCCGGCTGATCGATTTCAAGGTGCCGAAGGTCGTCTACATCCTCGACGCGATTCCGCGGACGCCGACGGGCAAGCTCCAGCGCAGACGGGTGGCGAGCTCTCTCCTCGACGCCGAGGCATGAAGTTCGCGGTCCTCGGCGCCGGTGCGATCGGTGCCTACGTCGGTGCGGCAGTCTCGCGCGGAGGTCACGACGTGACCTTGATTGCCCGGGGTTCGCATCTCGACGCCCTGCGGGCTCGCGGCGTGCAGGTGTTCAGCCCCAGGGGCGACTTCAGCGCGCATCCACAGGCCACGGACGACCTCGCGGTGGTGGCTGACGCGGACGTCGTCTTCGTTGCCCTCAAGGCATACGCCCTCCCCGAGATGGCGCCTCGACTGGCCGATGTGCTCAAGCCGGATGCACTCACGATCTGGGCCCAGAACGGCATCCCCTGGTGGTATTTCCAGTCCTATCCCGGTGAGCTGAACGGCACCATCCTGGAGAGCGTCGACCCGGGCGGAGGGATCGAGCGGTCGATTCCTCCGGAGTCCATCGTCGGCTGTGTCGTTTACTGCTCGACCGAGATCGATTCGCCCGGCGTCATCCGCCACGTCGAAGGCACTCGGTTTGTTCTCGGTGCGCCCGGCGGCGAGCAGGCCGATCGGCTGGGTCCCGTGTCAGATGCCCTCAAGCAAGGCGGGCTCAAGGCTCCGATAGACGAGCAGATCAGAAATCAGATCTGGCTGAAGCTCCTCGGCAACGTGGCCTTCAACCCGATCACGGCGCTGACCGGAGCGACTCTCGGGCAGCTGGGCTCGCTGCCCGAAATGGTCTACCTGCTGCGGTCGCTGTTCACCGAGTTGAGCACGGTGGCCGACGCCCTGGGCGTGATGCTGCCGGTCTCGCTCGAACGGCGACTCGAGGCGGGGATCGCGGTGGGTGACCACAAGACGTCGATGCTCCAGGATCTCGAGGCCGGCAAGCCGCTCGAGGTCGACTGTCTAACCGGTGCCGTCGTCGAGATCGCCGGCCTGCTTGGGCTCCACGCCCCGCATACGCACACCATCCACGCGTGCGCGAAGCTGCTGGATGAAATTCGGAGCGAGCGCCGTGGCGTCTGAGCGGGCCATCCGGCTGTTCCTTCTGCAGTTCGGCGCGGAGTGCCTGCCCAAGTCCATCTCGCTGCCGGATGGCGGCCCGCGCCTGAGCTGGGAGCCCATCGTCGGCCTGCTCGTCGAGACGGCCGAGGGCTGGATCCTGTTGGAGACCGGGATGGGCCGCCGGGCGCTCGACGACCCCGCGGCCCAGGAGGGCTATGCCATGGCCGCACGCGCCGCCGGTTGGTCCGACGCCGTGCACCGTCCCAGCGTGCTCGCGCCCTCGGCTCCCGAGGATCGCGTGTGGACATGGGGGCTGGAGGGAGACCCGATGGTGAGTGCGCTGGCCGAGCACGGCGTGGCACCAGCCGATCTGAGCCTGGCCGCGGTCAGCCACCTTCACCTCGACCACTCCGGGGGCCTGGCCACGCTGGCCCGCGCCGGGATTCCCGTGGCGATCCAGCGCGCCGAACTCGAGTTCGTTGGCACGCCAGCGGCCACGCCGGCCGAGGGGTTCTACGCCCCCGACTGGGAGGGTCAAGACATCGACTGGCGTGTGCTGGACGGCGACGGGCCACTCGCCCCCGGCATCGACGTGATCTTCACTCCCGGACACACGCCGGGGCACATGTCCTACCGGATCGAGCTCGAGCAGACGGGAACGTGGCTGTTCGCCGTCGACGCCGCCGACCTGGGGGAGAACATCCACGACGAGAAGCCACCAGGCTCCTGCAGCGGAGGTGAAGCCGCCGCTTGCACGTCGCTGGCTCGCCTGATCAGCGAGGCCCGTGCCCTCGACGCACGCCTCGTGCCCGGGCACGATCAGCTGATCTGGAACGCGGCCCGGCATCCGGCCGGCGGCCACCGCTAGACGACCTCGGTTATACGGCCACCGCCCAGGCCTCGCGCCGCGGATCGGCGGCAGCGAACAGTGCGCCGCTGGTGTGCTCGACGCCCGCGGCCACCATCGCGCCGAAGCGGGCCTCGCCCGGCGGGCGCAACCAGACGTCATGCCCGCGCTCCTGTAGGTGTCCGAGCACAGCGCGATCGAGGTCGTCCTCGACCGCGAGCCGCCGGTCGACGGTCCGCACCCGTGGTCGGTCCAAGGCCACCGGAAGGGTGTCGCCGTCCGACAGCGCCAGCAGCACCTGGACGAGGAACTGGACCTGTCCGTCGGACCCGGGCGTACACAGTGCGAAGCGCTGGTCCGGAGTGCTGGCCAGGGCCGGTGACAGCGTGTGGACGGGTCGCGCAGCTGGCCGCGGCTCGCAACCGGGGGCCGTGAATCCGTACAGGCGATCGTTGAGCAGAAATCCGCCCTGCGGAACCAGGACCGCCGACCCGAAGTCATCGAACACGCTGATCAGCATCGACACCACCATGCCGTCGTCGTCGGCGGTGGCCACGCCGGTCGTGTGGGCGTCGGAGCGCGCCCCCCCTCGGCGTTGGGCGCGCTCGGGGTCGATGTCGAGCGGCTCGTCCAGAAGCTCCACCGCCCTGGCCGAATCGGTGAGGAGGTGCCGGTGGGCGAACGCGGCCTCCCAGGCTTCGATCCCGATGTGCAGGCGCTGAGCCGGATCGGAGGCGTTCGCCCGCTCAATCGTCCCGAGGGCCATGAGGGCGAGGGTGGCTTGCGATACGGGTGGCTGGGCGGTCAGCGAGTAACCCAGCCGATGC
The DNA here is from genome assembly GCA_963796885.1 of uncultured Solirubrobacterales bacterium. GTDB lineage: Bacteria > Actinomycetota > Thermoleophilia > Solirubrobacterales > Solirubrobacteraceae > Palsa-465. The sequence continues at coordinate 550,384 of CAWCNP010000001.1, read as the reverse complement.
GTGGAGATCGGCGGCACGACGACCGTCCGGTGCGAGGCAAGGTCGTCTTCATCAAGGGTTCCGCCATGTCGCCCCGCCGCGCTCGCGATGGCGCGTGCCACCGCTCCGGTGTAGAAGGCCTCAGCGCCATCGCTGGCGATGCGCCGGAGCGTGTTGGCAAGCTCCGGGAAGCGGACTCGCGAACCCGGGCCGACCCCAGTGGCAAGAAGAGGAAAGCTCTGCGCGGTCCGCTCGAGGCGCGCTCGCTGTCTGGACAGGGCGCTTGCCGTCTCCTCGCCCAGAGGAAAGCCGGTGGCGGCCAGCCTGACAGCCGGTGCCAGCACTTGTGCCAATTCGAGGCGACCGAACCGGCGGTGCGCATCCGTCCAGGCGGCGACTGCACCCGGGACCGCCACCGTCCCACCGCCGTCCTCAGGGATTGGACCGGTCAGGGCTCGCGGGCTGTTCCCCGAACCGTTGAAGGCGACCTGATCGCCGTCCGGGGGCGAGACGAGCAGGAAGGCGTCGCCTCCCAGGCCACACAGGTCCGGCACGACGACCGAGAGGGCGGCGGCGGCCGCCACGGCGGCGTCCACGGCCGAGCCGCCGGCGGTGAACATCTCGGCCGCTGCGCCTGCCCCAAGCGGGTGCCCGCACGCGCACACGCCACGCGTCCCACGCAGCAACGGCCGCGGGAGGCGGAGCGCGTTCATGCGAGCACATTGTATCCATGCTGATCCCGCTTACTCACGCCCAATGCAGCCACTCAACGACGACTCCCATGTCGTCGCTGGATCCAGTCTGATAACGTCGCCGAACCTTGCGCACGCTCATCGTCAATGCGGTCCTCGTTGACGGCAGTGGGGCAGCGCCCCGAACCCCTGTCTCGGTCGTCGTAGAGGATCATCTGATCGAGGAGGTCATCGAGACCTACGCGCCCTATTACGACACGGCCGAGGTGGTAATCGACGCCCGCGGTGGCTTTCTGTTGCCGGGGGTGATCAATCACCACGTCCACGGGCTGACGCGGGGTCCACTGATGATCGTCGGGGAGCCGCCGCTGTCCGACACGCGCGTGAGAGCGAACCTCGATCGCCTTCTGGGTCAGGGCGTCACGACGGCGATGAACGTTGACGGCTTCGCCACCGTGGAGGACGCCGCGGCCCAGACACGCTGGCATCCGGTCACGGTCAAGGTGGCCACGCTCCATACACCCACTCACTTCAAGTGGGCCGTCGACGGTCCGTTCCCGTTCGGCGGGGTCAAGCCGCGACACCGTTGGACCCTGGATCAGATGCTGGAGCGAGGCGCGCCGGCGATCGGCGAGGCGGGCCCGGGTTGCGACGCGCACTGGGCGGACTACTCGCTGATCCCTCAGGCTGTGGCGGAGCGCGGGGGGCGGGCCACCGCCATGCAGGCGCGCGAGATCCGGCTGGCGGCCGAGGAGGCGGACCGCCCGCGGATCGCCGAGCTGCTGCCAGGCGTCGGGCTCGACGGCTCACAGGTCGACGAGCTGCTCGATGTGCATGAAGCGACCGTGACCTGGCGCGGCCTGGCTCAGCAGGCCCTCCAGGAGGCCGTGGACGCGGCGCGCGAGCGGACCGTGCCGATGGTGCTGCACCACACGCCGGGGACCTACGAGATCGTGCTCGACGCGGTGCGCGGCGCGAGCGCCCCCATCATCGCGGGCCATTCCAACTTCCAGATCCACGATGCCGAGGACGCGGCACGGCGAGCACGGACGATTCGCGAGGCCGGTGGCGTGATCGACATCATGTCGTGTGACAGCTGGTCGGCCGGCGTCTTCCAACCCACGCCCGAGGTGACGCACCGCCTCCTCGCCGACGGCTTGGTCGATCTCGTCTCCACCGACTACGCCGGCGGATTCTGGGACCCCATGCTGCTGATGCTCGAGCGCGCGCACGAGGCCGGCGCGGTCGAACTAGGTCCCGCGGTGCGGATGGTCACCGGAGCGGTGGCCGACGTCCTGCCGCGTCTGGCGCCGGATCGCGGCTACGTGAGGGAGGGCGCGGTGGCGGACCTGATCATCACCGAGCCGGGACGTCTTTCTGCCGTACGGGAGGTTCTGGTCGCCGGCCGTGTCGTCGAACGCGGGCGAGCGCTTTGGTGACCGATGCGGTGCCGCGGAATTCCGCGCGCGTTGTCGGGCACGGTCCGTCGCCTGCCCCGCTGAGCTTTCACCGGACGCTCGACGGGTATGCGTCAACACCGCTGCGCGACGAGCCGCGTCTGGCCGCCCAGCTCGGTCTGGGTCGCGTGTGGTGCAAGGATGAGTCCTCGCGCCTGGGCCTGCCGTCGTTCAAGATCCTCGGTGCCTCGTGGGCCGTCAGGGTGGCTCTCGTCGAGCGTCTGCGTCTCGATCCGAGCGAGGTTCGGACGCTGGCCGATCTTCGGGCGCGGCTGCCGGGCGATCGCCAGGGCTTCGCGCTCGCTGCTGCCACGGACGGCAACCACGGCCGGGCGGTGGCCAACGTCGCTCGCCAGCTTGGCCTCGCGGCCCGGATCTTTGTTCCCTGTGACATGGTGGCGGCGCGCCGGCAGGCCATCGCCGACGAGGGGGCGGAGGTCATCGTTGTCGAGGGTGGTTACGACGATGCGGTCGAGCTGTCGGCCGAGGATGAGGAGCGCGGAAACGTGGTCGTGTCTGACACGTCGTGGCCGGGCTACGAGACGATTCCTGGCGCGGTCATCGACGGCTACTCGACGATCTTCTGGGAGATTGACGAGGCGCTGCGCCGCAGCGACGCGGCCGACCCCGATGTCGTCTTCGTTCCCGTCGGCGTGGGGGCGCTGGGCGCCGCGGCGGTGCGCCACTATCGACGTCCCGGATTGACAAGGCCTCCGGCCCTGGTCGCCGTAGAGCCAGTGAATGCCTCGTGCTTGATGGCCTCCGTGCGCGCGGGCTCGGTTCTGACGCTGGACACCCGGCAGGACTCGATCATGTCTGGCCTCAACTGCGGCACCCCTTCGATAGTCGCGTGGCCGGAGACCTCGGTGGGGTTCGATCTCTACGTGGAGATCGATGACGACAGCGCCCGGGAGGGGATGCGACTGCTGGCCGACGTGGGCATCGAGGCAGGTGAATGCGCCGGCGGCACGGTTGGGGGCGCACGCGACGTGCTGGCATCGTCGTGGCGCGACGCTCTTGACCTACCCGACGATACGGTGGGCCTCCTACTGCTGACCGAGGGTGTGACCGACCCGGCCGCCTACGCGGAGCTAATCGAACCGTCCCGGGCCTCGTGACCCCACCCTCCGCATCCGGCGTTCATCTGACCGCCGTGGAGGCGATCCCCATCGAGCTTGCAGTGAGGCGACAATGGCGATGGCGCGGGTTGGGCGATGACGTGGGCCGGTGGGTCCTCGTTCGCGCTGAAGCATCGAGCGGCCACGTGGGCTGGGGTGAAGCAACCCCCCTGGCGGACTGGGGGGGTGACTACGGCCGCTATTACGGCGAGACCCCGGCGACCGTGCGGCACGTCGTGCAGGACCGATTGGCTCCCGCCATTCTCGGGCTCGACATCTGGGACCAGGGAGCGCTGGAGCAGCGCTTCGCTACGGCGATTCGAGGGCATCCGTATGCCCGGGCGGCGGTCGAGATGGCGGTGTGGGACCTGCGAGGCAGATTGAGCGGTCAGCCGATCCACCGCCTGCTGGGCGGAGCCGTCCGCTCCGAGATCCCAGTTGCCCACATGCTTGGACTCATGACGCCCGCCGAGGCGGTCCAAGAGGTTCAGGCAGCGCTCGGAGATGGGATCCGCGCATTCCAGATAAAGCTGACCGGCGTCGTTGCCGACGACGTGGAGAAGGTGGCCGCAGTGCGTAACGCGGCGGGACCCGACCCACTGTTGCGAGGCGATGTGAATCAGGGCTATCGAGGCCTCCCCCTCAAGCAGGCCATCGCTGCCGTGCGAGCCCTCGAGGATGCCGGGATCGATCTCGTTGAGCAGCCGATGGAGGGCCTCGCCGCGATGGCTGCGGTGCGCGACGCCGTGAGGGTCGAGATCATGGCCGACGAGTCCTGCTGGATGGTCCAGGACGCGCTCGATGTCATCGAGGCTGGGGCGGCGGACGCGATCTCCATCTACGTGGCCAAGGCGGGCGGGATCGGTCAGGCCCAGGCCATCGCCGCGATCGCTCACGCTCACGCGGTGCCCTGCGACGTCAACGGTTCGCTCGAGTCGGGGATTGGCACGCTGGCCTCGGTGCAGCTCGCGGCCGCCTGCCAGGCGATCTCGTTGCCGTCGGTGATTTCGGCTCCTGCGCCCAGCGGTGTTGACAGCACTCGGCGCGCCGGGCGCTACTACGAGGACGATGTCCTGGTGCAGGCACCCCGCTTCGAGGCCGGCCATCTGCATGTGCCTGGCGGCCCCGGGCTGGGCATCGAGGTCGACGAGGAGAAGGTCCGCTTCCTGACCACCGAGAGCCGTGGCGGCTGATCGCTTGCGCGACAAGACCTGCGTGATCACAGGCGCCGCGAACGGGATCGGCCGAGCGGTTGCCACGCGGTTTGCCGCCGAGGGCGCCCACGTCGTTGCCGGCGATGTGGACGAGCATGCGATGCGCTCCCTGGTGGCGGAGATCGAATCGGCGGGCGGAGGCGCATCCTCGCGCCGCGCCGACGTAACCAACGTCGAGGATCTCCGCACACTCGTCGCCTTTGCCCTCGAGCAACGGCCCTCAATCGACGTGGTCGTGGCCAACGCCGGCATCCTCGACCCGGATCGGCTCGAGGAGCTCTCGGATGCGCGGTTCATGCGCACCGTCGAGGCCAACCTTCTCCATCCGTTCTCCCTTGTCCGGGCGGCCGCTGGCGCCCTCCGGGCCAGCGCTGGGTCGGTGATCCTGATGGCCTCGACGGGCGGCCTTCGGGGGATCGTCGGCCAGGCGGCCTACTCGGCCACCAAGGCAGGCGTGATCAACCTGACACGGGTACTGGCAGCCGAGCTCGGACCCGCCGTGCGCGTGAACTGCATCTGTCCAGGCTGGATCGACACCCGTTTCAACGACCCCATCTGGGAGCTGCTGGGCGGGCGCGAGCGCGAGGGCGAACTACTCGCGCGGGTCCCGCTTCAACGTCAGGGAGAGCCGCGCGAGGTGGCAGGCGCCGCGGCGTTTCTCGCCTCCGAGGACGCCTCCTACATCACGGGACATGCGCTGGTCGTCGACGGCGGCATGATGGCGGTTTAGCGCGTTGATCCGGGAGGTGTGGCGGGTCGGTCCAGCCCGCGCGAGCACCCTTCAGACCACCCCCGGAGCTAAGTTGCTCCGTAGATGCTGCACGTGCATAGAGCCGAACGCGCCGATCGCCTGGCCGACGGCCTGGCCGAGGTGCTGTTGGCGCCGCTCGAGGACCCGTTCGGAGCCGACCTCGTGGCCGTACCGACGCGCGGGATCGAGCGATGGCTGACCCAGCGCCTGTCGACCCGGCTGGGGACGAGCGACAGCGAAAGAAGGGACGGCGTGTGCGCCAACATCGACTTTCCGTTTCCCGGGCGGCTGATCCTGGCGCAGCTGGCAGCGGCCGGCGGCATCGAGCCCGACGCCGATCCGTGGCTTGCCGAGCGGTCCGTGTGGCCGCTGCTGCGCGTGGTCGACAGGTCGCTGGCTGACCCGTGGCTGGCTACGCTCGAGCGGCACCTGAACGGAGCACGCGGTGCAGCGGAGGAGCCGATGCGACGGTTCGGCGTCGTCCGCCACATCGCCGACCTGTTCGACCGCTACGGAGTCCACCGGCCGGAGATGGTGCGGGCCTGGGCGCAGCGCGATTCTCCTCGCCACCACGGCTGGCAACCCGAGCTGTGGCGGCGGCTGCGAGCTGAGATCGACGTACCCAGCCCGGCCGAGCGGCTGACAGTCGCGTGCGAGCGCATCGAGAACGACCCGACGTTGCTCGATCTCCCCGCGCGGCTCTCGCTGTTCGGGCTGACCCGCATTCCGCGCTCCTACCTCGACGTCCTGACCGCGATCGCCCACCACCGCGACGTCAACCTATTCGTCCTGCACCCCTCGCCGGCGCTCTGGGATCAGATCCGCGCCAAACCGGGGACGCCGACCAGCCGACGCGAGGACACCACGGCGACCCTGCCGACCAACCGCCTGCTGGCGTCGTGGGGCCGCGATGCCCGCGAACTCCAGCTGGTCATCGCCGGCGCGGGGCAGGCCACCGAGCACCATCATCACCTGCCCGACGACAACCGCGGCACGCTTCTTCATCGCATCCAGAGCGACATCCGCCACGACAAGCAGCCGCCGGGTCCGCCCCTCCCGGGCCAACCCGAGCAGAGACCACCCCTCGACCCTCGGGACGAGAGCCTCCAGGTACATGCCTGTCATGGTCGCGCCCGCCAGGTCGAGGTGCTCCGCGACGCGATCCTGCACCTGCTCCAGGACGATCCCACCCTCGAGCCGCGCGATGTGATCGTCATGTGCCCGGACATCGAGACGTTCGCCCCGCTGATCCAGGCCGCTTTCGGCGCGCGCTCGGTCAGCGACGACGAAGTGCGGGAGGACGGTCTGCCCGACCTACGTGTCCGGCTCGCCGATCGTTCGCTGCGGCAGACCAACCCGGTGCTCGGCGTGGTCAGCCAGGTCCTGGCACTGGCCGACCAGCGCGCCACCGCATCCCAGCTACTCGACCTGGCCGCGCGCGAGCCCGTCCGCCGGCGCTTCGGTTTCGACGACGACGACCTGGCTCGGATGCAGGAGTGGGTGTCGGCGAGTGGCATCCGCTGGGGGTTCGACGCCCCGCACCGCGAGCCGTTCAAGCTCGGGGGCCTGGAGTCCAACACCTGGCGTAGCGGCCTTGACCGGATCCTGGTCGGCGTCGCGATGACCGAGGACGAGCGCCCGCTGCTCGGCGGCGTGCTGCCGCTGGACGACGTCGAGAGCGGGGCCATCCAGCTGGCCGGACGGTTTGCCGAGTTTGTCGATCGCACCAAGGCCGCCCTGGACAAACTCAACTCCTCGCAACCGATCGACAGGTGGACAACCGCGATCGGCGACGCCGCCGACGCACTTACCGCCACCACCGAGCGCGACTCGTGGCAGCGACGCGAGCTGGGCCGCCTGCTCGACGCCGTGACCTCCGAGTCCGAGCAGGACTCAACCACGCTCGAGCTCGCCGACATCCGTGCGCTGCTCGCCGACGCGCTGCGCGGCCGGCCCACCCGCGCGAACTTCCGCACCGGCCATCTGACGATTTGCACGCTGGTCCCGATGCGGTCGGTGCCGCATCGAGTCCTCTGCGTTCTCGGTCTCGACGACGGGGAGTTCCCGCGCCGGACCCGCCGCGACGGCGATGATCTGATGCTCCACGACCCGCACATCGGCGATCGCGACCCGCGGGCGGAGGACCGCCAGATGCTGCTCGACGCGCTCCTGGCGGCGACCGACCGACTGATCATCACCTACACGGGGAACGACGAGCGCACGAACCTGCGACGGCCGCCCGCGGTGCCGGTGGGCGAGCTGCTCGACATCGTCGACCGGACGGTGAGCCACGACTCGGGCCCGTCCCGGGAGCAAATCGTCACCCAGCACCCGCTGCAGCCGTTCGACGCGCGCAACTTCACGCCGGGCGAGCTGGTGAAGAAACACTCATGGGGATTCGATCGGCACGCCCTGGCCGGGGCACGCGCCCTGAGCGGACCCCGCCGGCCGCACCCGCCGTTCCTTTCCGCGCCCCTGCCCGAGCTGGATCAGCCGGTCATCGAGCTGAATAGCCTGGTGCGATTCGCCGAGCAGCCGATCCGGACGTTCCTGCGCGATCGGCTGGGGATCAGCGTGGGCGACTACCGCGACGAGGTCCACGACGGGATGCCCGTCGAGCTCGACAACCTCGAGGAGTGGGAGGTGGGCCAGCGGTTGCTCGAGGGTGTGCTCGCCGGCGCCGACCTCGAGACGTGCCGCCAGGCGGAGGTCGCGCGGGGAACGCTGCCGCCCGGTCAGCTCGGCGTGCCCCCGCTGGACAAGATCGCCGAGGCCGTGGAGCGTCTGGCCCGCGAGGCGAGCAGGATGGAGGAGCCCCAATCGCTTGACGTGAACCTCGCGCTCCCCGACGGGCGCCTGCTCGCCGGGACGGTCACCGGCGTTTGCGGCGACGTGCTCCGCACGATCTCCTACTCGCGCGTGAGACCACGCGACCGGCTTCGTGCATGGGTGAGGCTGCTGGCGCTCACCGCCGCCCGACCCGAGCTGGCTTGTCGGTCGACGGTGATCGGACGTCTGCGCGCCGGGAGCCCGGCCCACGCCGACGTCACGGTGGCGCGGATCGAGCCCCTGGCGGAAACGCCGGAGCGGCGACGGCAAGCCGCGCTTGAACAGCTGAACCTGCTCCTCGACCTATACGACCGGGGGATGCGCGAGCCGCTGCCGATGGCGTGCGATACGTCGGCCGCTCACGCGCAGAGCGGGGTTCAGGCGGCCGAGAAGGCGTGGACGAGCACATTCGACTGGGACAAGGAGGATCGCCGCCCCGAGCACCTGCTCGTCTACGGGGGCCAGCTCCCGTTCGTCGAGCTGGCCGCGATGCCGCGGTTCGAGCACTACGCCTACCAGCTGTGGGACGGTCTGCTGGCCAGCGAGGTGATCGAGGACCGATGAGCGCGGTGGCGGCGGCGACCGAGTTCGACCTGTGCGGTCCGCTGCCATCGGGCGTGACCGTGCTCGAGGCAAGTGCGGGCACCGGCAAGACCTACACGATCGCCGCGCTGGCGGCACGCTATGTGGCCGAGGGAACGCCGCTCGAGCGCCTCTTGCTGATCACCTTCACGCGGATTGCCACCGGAGAGCTGCGCGACCGTGTCCGCGAGCGGCTCGTGTTCACCGAGCAGGAGCTCTCGCGCATCCTCGCCGGCGCCCGCGACCCTGAGACCGACCCGATTGTTACGCTGCTGGCCGCCGAGGACCTCGAACGCCGGCGCAACCGGCTCACACGAGCCGTGGCCGACTTCGATGCCGCCACGATCGCCACCACGCATGGCTTCTGCCAGGAGGTACTGGCCGAGCTCGGGACGGTCGGGGATCTCGATCGCGACACGGAGTTCGTCGAGGACGTGTCCGACCTCCTCGAGGAGACGCTCGACGATCTCTACGTCCGCCGCTTCTACCCGCGCGACACGGCCCGGTTCAGCCGTGCCGAGGCGCTGAAGATCGCCCGCGCTGCCGTGTTTAACCCGATGGCCGAGCTCGAGCCCCGTGGCGAGTCGGCCGACAGCACGGCGGCCATGCGCTACCGGCTGGCCCGGGTCATGCGCGATGAGATCGAGCTGCGTAAGCGCCGCCAGGGGATCATGACCTACGACGATCTGCTCACTCGGCTGAACCAGTCCCTCCTGGGCCCGAGCGGGGAGGCGGCGCGCGAGCGGCTGCGCTCCCGCTTCGACGTCGTGTTGGTCGACGAGTTCCAGGACACCGATCCGATCCAGTGGCAGATCCTCGAGCGCGCGTTCGGCTCCCAGGACGTGACGCTCGTGCTCGTCGCGGACCCCAAGCAGGCCATCTACGCCTTTCGCGGCGCCGATGTCTACGCCTATCTGACCGCCGCCCGGGTTGCCCGAACGCGCAAAACGCTGCTGCAGAACCGCCGCAGCGATCAGCCGCTGATCGACGCCTACGACGCCCTGTTTGCCAATGCCAGACTTGGCCACGAGGGCATCGTTTACCGCCAGGTCCGGGCGGCGCCGGAAAACGAGGCCTCGCGGCTGTCCGGAGCTCCGAGCGAGGCCGCCCTGCGCATCCGTGTCGTCCGTCGCGACGAGCCCTCGATTGAAAGGACATACAACGGCTTCGCTGCCGTGCAGTCGGCGCGCAGGCACATCGCCAAGGATCTCGCCGCCGACATTGTCTCGCTGCTGTCCGCGGACGCACGGATCGATGACGAGCCGGTGTGCCCCGGGCGCATTGCCGTGCTCGTCCGCACGCACGTCACCGCGGAGCTGGTTTGCGATGAGCTGCGGGCGGCGGGCGTGCCCGCCGTCATCAACGGCGCCGGCAGTGTGTTCGCGGCGGCGGCCGCGCGCGACTGGCTGGTCCTGCTCGAGGCGCTCGAGCGTCCTGCCTCGGCGATCCGTGCCCGCACCGCGGCACTCACGCCGTTCCTCGGTTGGAGCGCGGAGCGGGTCGCGACTGCGGAGGAAGCGGACTGGGAGGCGGTGCACCGGCGCCTTCACCGCTGGAGCAGGATCCTGCGCGAGCGCGGCGTGGCGGCGCTGTCCGAGGCGATCATGACCGGCGAGGACCTGGCCGCGCGGATACTCACGTTTGGCGACGGCGAGCGGCGGCTGACCGATCTGCGCCATCTGGCCCAACTGCTCCATCGCGCGGCGAGCACCGAGCGACTCGGGGTGACGGCGCTGCGAGGCTGGCTGGCCGACCGCGTCTCCGAGGTCGAGCGCGACGAGGGAGAGGAGGAGCGGGCACGGCGGCTCGAGTCGGACGCCGAGGCGGTCCAGGTGCTGACCATCCACCGCAGCAAGGGGCTGGAGTTTCCCATCGTCTACTGCCCGTTCATCTGGGATCCGACATGGATCCGCCCCAAGGAACCCGTTTCGTTTCACGACCCCGACACCGGTTACAAGCACACGATCGATGTCGGGCTCGAGGGCCGCACGTTCAGCCGCCACGCGCGCCAGCACAAGCTCGAGCAACGAGGGGAGGATCTTCGCCTGGCCTATGTCGCGCTGACTCGGGCCAAACATCAGGCCGTGATCTGGTGGGCGGGTTCCAAGAACAGTGCTGATGGGCCGCTGACCCGGCTGCTGTTCAGCCGGGACGCCGACGGGACGGTGCGGGCGCTCGGCGGAGCGACGCCGGGCGACACCGCGGTTGAGGCCCGCCTGCACGAGCTGGCGGCCGGCGCGCCCGGTCGCATCAGCGTTGAGCGCTCGACGCTCGGGCTCCCGGTCACGTGGCGCCCGTCGCTGGAAGCGGCGGCGGACCTGGAGGCGGCACGCTTCGAGCGCAGCCTCGACCTGTGGTGGCGGCGCACCTCCTACAGCGACATCACCGCGGAGGCACACGATGCGCTGGTGGCCAGCGAGCCCGAGCGGCCGGTGCTGACCGATGAGCCTGGGGCGCCCACACCGATCGCCACCGATCCGGTGCCAACCACGGACCCGGCGCTTGATCGGGTCTCGCCGCTCTCCGGGATGCCGGTGGGCGTCCAGTTCGGCACCTTCATCCACACGGTGCTCGAGGCGACCGATTTCGCGGCGCCCGATCTGGACGGGGAGCTTCGCCAGCACGTATCGGCGGTCGGGTCGCGGCGGGGCGCCGAGTTGGGAGAGCCCGGCGAGGCGGTGGCCGGTCTGCGTGCGGCGATCGAGACGCCGCTGGGTGCGATGGTTGACGGCCTTCGCCTGCGCGACGTGAGCCGGGCCGATCGCCTCGACGAGCTCGAGTTCGAGCTACCGCTCGTCGGTGGCGATGATCCGTCGGGGCAGTTGACCCTGCTGGCCATCGCCGGCGCGCTCCGGGCCCATCTCGGCGCCGGGGATCCGATGCTGGAATACGCGGCCCGCCTCGAGGATCCAGCTCTGCGCTCGCACATCCGTGGCTTTCTCACCGGAAGCATCGACCTGGTCATCCGTGTTCCGGCGTCGACCGGCTCGCGGTTCGCGATTGTCGACTACAAGACCAACTGGCTCGGGCCGGCCGATGAGCCCCTGACGCTGAGCCACTATGCGCCCAGCGCGCTCAGGGCCGAGATGCTTCGCGCCCAGTACGGCCTCCAGGCCATCCTCTACACGGTCGCGCTTCACCGCTATCTGCGCTGGCGGCTGCCCGGCTACGACGTCGATGAGCACCTGGCCGGCGTGCTCTACCTGTTCCTGCGTGGGATGGCGGGCCAGGACACCCCGACGGTGGCCGCGCTGACGTGTGGAGTGTTCGCCTGGCGTCCACCCGGCGCGTTCGTTCGGGGGCTAAGCGACCTGCTCGATCGGGGCGCGGCGTGAGCACGACCACGCAGCGCGCGGAGCGTGATCCGTTCGAGCCGCGGATCGCCACCGGCGCCGCCGGGCTCCTCCAGGTCTTCAATGAGATCGGCGTGCTGTCGGCCGCCGACGTGCAGGTGGCGATGCGCCTGGCCGGACTGGTCGGCGACACCGACGAGGCGCTGCGACTCGGGGTGGCGCTGGCCGTCCGCGGCCCCCGCCTCGGCCACGTGTTCGTCGATCTGCACACCATCCGCGAGACGGCCAGTGTCGAGTCCGACGAGCCCGTCGACCTGTCCGCGTTGCCCTGGCCCGAACCGCGCGAGTGGGTAACGACCGTCGGGGCAAGCGAACTGGTCGCGGTGGGCGAGGACGACCGGCGGCCCGCGCGGCCGCTGCGCCTGCTCGGGTCCCGGCTCTACCTCGACCGCTACTGGCGCGAGGAGCGCGCGGTCGCGTCCGACCTGTGTGCGCTGGCGGCCACGGCTGACGGCGTGTCCGAATCCGGACTCACGGCTGGTCTTGCCCGCCTGTTCCCGACCGACGCCGACCAGCGCCAGCGTGACGCCGCCGCCGCGGCCGTCCGTCGGCGGTTCGCCGTGGTCGCCGGCGGTCCGGGCACGGGCAAGACGACGACGGTGGCCAGGATCGTCGCCCTGTTGGCCGAGCAGACCGCCCCGCGCGGGGCGCGGGCGCCGCTGGTGGCTCTGGCAGCGCCGACGGGCAAGGCCGCGGCACGCCTCCAGGAGGCGGTGCACGAGGAGACGACCCGGTTGCCGGTCAGCGACGAGATCCAGCGACTGTTGCTTGGCCTGCGGGCCTCGACACTCCACCGGCTGCTCGGATGGCGGCCGGGGAGCCACAGCCGGTTCGCCCACGAGCGCAGGAATCGACTTCCCCACGACGTGGTGATCGTCGACGAGACATCGATGGTCCCGCTGTCACTGATGGCGCGGCTCGTGGAGGCGGTGCGTTCCGATGCGCGGTTGATCCTGGTCGGCGACCCCGGACAGCTCACATCGATCGAAGCCGGGGTCGTGCTTGGCGACATCGTCGGTCCCGGTACTGGCGCCGGCGAGGGCGACGCGGCGGGGGCGGCGATCGGACAGGGAATCGTCGTGCTCGAGCGGGTGCACCGCTATGGCGGCGGTATCGCCCGGCTGGCCGATGCGATCCGTCGGGGCGACGGCGATGGTGCGATCGCGGTCTTGAGGAACGCCCCGGACGAGGTGACGTGGCTGCCGGTGGACGTCGAGGACGCCAGGGCGGACGTCGAGCTCGAGTTGGTGCGCGACCGGGCGGTGGCGACCGCGCGCGCGGTCCTCGGCGCGGCGCGGGAAGGACAGGCGCTCGCTGCTCTCCACGCCCTCGGCGGCTTTCGCCTGCTGTGCGCGCACCGCCGCGGGCCATACGGCGTCAGCGACTGGACCTCGCGCGTGCAGGCGTGGCTCAGCGCCGCCGTGGGCAGTCTCGACCTCGACCAGCGTGATTACGTCGGCCGGCCGTTGCTGGTGACCGAGAACGATTATGAGCTCGGGCTCTATAACGGCGACACCGGTGTGATCATCGAGGCCGAGGCAGAGGGCGCTCGGGCGGTGTTCGAGCGCGGGGGAGAGCTGCTGCGCTTCAGTCCATTGCGGCTCGGTGCCGTCGAGACCGTCTATGCGATGACCGTCCACAAGAGCCAGGGCTCCCAGTTCGACACGGCGGCGGTGTTGCTGCCGTCCGTGGAGTCGCGGATCCTGACGCGGGAGCTGCTCTACACGGCGGTCACGCGCGCCCGTCGCGAGCTGATCCTGGCGGGAACCGAGGCGGCGGTGCGCCACGCGGTGGCGCGGCCGGTATCGCGGGCGTCCGGGCTGCGCGAGCGGCTGTGGGGACACGTCGGCGACTGAGCGTCGCCGACAGCGCCTCCGTCCGTGTGGCCCATGCGCGTCCGATCGCGTAGGATGAGTCGCTGTCCGTACAGGAGAACGCCATGCCTGACGAATCGACGATCGGCGCGGCCCCGAGTCTGCTCAGGGCGGGCGCGCTCACAGCCACGCTCGACGGGTCCGACCTCACCCACGTCCGCCTGGGAGCGACCGAGGTCGTGCGCCGGATCCTGATCACGGTTCGCGACATCAACTGGGACACGCTCCAGCCCGAGGTGCTGTCGTCGTCGATGACCTCCGACGCCGACTCCTTCGAGATCGCCCTCGAGGGCCGGCACACTGCCGGCGAGATCGATTTCCGGTGGACGGCGTCGATCCGTGCCGACACGAGTGGACGGATCGCGTTCGCGCTGGAGGGACGCGCGGCTTCCGAGTTCACCTACAACCGGATCGGGCTGTGTGTGTTACATCCCGTGGCCACCTGCGCCGGGGCCGCCTACCGGTGCTCGTCATCGAGTGGATCGCATTCCGGGGTGCTCTCGGCGGGGATCACTCCACAGGTCTCGCGCGACGGCATCCCGATTGCCCTGTTTCCCGAGTGCGATGCCCTGGAGCTGAAACCGGCCACGGGTGGGCAGCTCAACTTTGTCTTCGCCGGCGACCTGTTTGAGATGGAGGACCAGCGCAACTGGACCGACGATTCGTTCAAGACGTATTGCACTCCCGCCAGCTTCGGGGGCCCCCACCGCGCGAGCCGCGACCAGGTCTTCCGTCAGAGCGTGGACGTCGAAGCCGGCGGCTTTGACATCGCGGTCCGAGAACCGGATGGCGCCGTGACGCTCGAGGTGGGGTCGTCGAGCTCGCGGTCGATGCCACCGCTGGGACTGGCGATGGGGTCCGCGCTGCGCGTGCCGACCGAGGACGAGGCACGCGAGTTGCGCCGACTCGGCCTCGGTCATGTCCGCGCGGATGTCGAGCTCGGCGCCGGGTCGCTCGACGAGCACCTTCAGCGGGCCATCACCACGTGTGAGCGGATAGACGTGCCGTTGGAGCTCGCACTGCACCTGGAGTCCACGGATGAGTCACTGCTGGCAAACGTTGACGCCGCTCTGCGCACGGCGGAGGTACCGGTCGCCCGGGTCCTGGCCTTCCACCGTCTGGCGCGGGCCGAAACCAGCACCGAGACGAGTGCGCCCGACCTGGTGATCATGGTGCGCAGGTCCCTCGGGCATCTCGCTCCGGTTGGTGGCGGCACGAACATGGACTTCGCCGAGCTCAATCGGACGCATCCCGATCCCGCCGCGATGGACATGGTTGCCTGGTCGATGAACGCTCAGGTCCATGCGTCCGACGATGTCTCCGTGATGGAGACGCTGCGTGGCCAGGTCGCGACTCTCGAGACCGCTCGCTCGTTCAGCGATCAGCGCCCCTTCGCCCTGGGGCCGATAACGCTCAAGGCGAGATTCAATCCAGCCGCGACCGGTCCGCCCGTTGCCGTCGATCCCGATGGGCTGCCCGCACACGTCGATCCCCGACAGGCCACGCCGTTCTGCGCGGCCTGGCTGGCCGGCAGCGTGGCGGGGCTCGCCTACGGCGGTGCCGCCTCGCTCACCTACTTCGAGCTCGTGGGGATGGCCGGCGTGATGTTCGGCACCGAGCAGTCAGCGCATCCGGAGTTTCCGCGCCCCGCCGGGCCGCTGTTCCCCGCCTACCACGTTCTCGAGGCCCTCGCTCCGCTCCGCGGACAGGCGCTTCTTGGCTGTCGTGTCAGCCCGGGCGATTCTGTCGCGGCACTCGCGACCGAGGGCCGCGTGGTTGTGGCGAACTTGACGCCGCTGGCTCAGCCGGCGGCGATCCGAGGTCTGCCCTGGTCGACGGGTTCAGAGATGACCGACGTGACCCTCGAGCCGTACGAGGTGAGGGTGCTCGAGCCGGCCGCGGCCGCCGGCTGACGGGCCGATCCCAGAAATCAGTGAGAGTTCGTGTGGATCGACGGGCTCACATTCGCGTCGATCGACTGAGTGCGAGTCACCTGTACCTCGACACGGATGCGGTCAGTTCTGAGCCAGCTCTGGAAGGCGTGAAATGGCTGTAGCTCAGCGTCCCACGACACGGACTCGATGAACATCAGCGGGGTACGCGACCGCACGCCCAGCATCTCGGTCACCCGCGCCTCCGCGTGCACCGCCTCGAGCGTCCGCCGGCCGCCGTGCACAGTGACGCCCGTCATCTGCTCCAACCGGTCATAGAGCGAGCCGTCTCCGTCCGACAGCGAGAGTGCCGCGTCGGCGAACGGGGCGGGCAGGTAATCGGCCACGTACAGCGCGGCCTTGCCGTCGATGAAGCGCAGCCGTTCGAGAATGACCCCCTTGGCTGAGTCGGGGAGCCCCAGCGCGTCGGTCGCCCAATGCGTGAGCGGCGCCACCTCGGCCCGCAGCACCGTCGAGGTGACCGCGAACCCCATCCGGTCGACCTCCTCGTGGAAGAAGCCGCCGGAGGACTGGAGCAGCCACGAGTGCTCGCGCGAGCCGGCCACGAACGTCCCCCGGCCCTTGATCCGCTGGATCAGACCCTCGCTCTCCAGACGCTGGAGCGCCTGGCGGACAGTCGCGCGCGAGACGCCGAACTGATTGCCGATGTCGGGCTCCGAGGTCAGTCGCTCGCCCGGAGACAGTCGCCCGCGGACGATGTCCTCGGTCAACAGACGCGCAAGCTGGAAATAGAGCGGAAGTGGCGACGAGCGGTCGATCTTCGCCGTTTCGGGGAAAACCATGTTCTGGGTCGGGCGTCCTACCGTACGAACAACCGTAATTTACAACCGCCACCGTACAGGAGATCGCGGCGGATCCGCTGTTCCCGTCGAAACAGCGCGGTTTGACATCGGTCTGAGCTCAGAATACTGTTCGGACATCATCCCGTACTTACAGGGCCACGTACCTGTCAGTTGATAGATGGGAGCCGGGTGACGAATCTTCCCGGGGGGATCGCAACTCCCGAGCTGAGCGTCGGGATTGTCAGCGCCGATCTGCTGCAGCTCGGCGATGAGCTCGAGCGACTTCGTGCGGCCGGCGTGTCACTGCTGCACGTGGACGTGATGGACGGCGTGTTCTGCCCCCAGATGACCGTCGGTCCGCCGGTGGTCGCGGTGTTGCCCGATCCGTTCGTCATCGACGTCCATCTGATGATCGCCGACCCGCTGGAAAAGGTGGACGCCTACGTGACCGCCGGGGCCGACATCGTCACCTTCCACATCGAGTCCACTCCCGACCCGCGTGCGGTGCTCGCGCGGCTCGCCGGTCGAGGCGTGACCCGTGGCGTGGCCGTCAACCCGGGCACATCGGCGACGGCCATCGAGCCACTGCTTGATGATCTGGAGTTGGTCCTGCTGTTGGCCGTCAGTCCCGGGGTGTCGGGCCAATCGTTTGACCCGGCAACCCTCGACCGCCTGGCCGAGGTGAGACAGCTCATCGCCGGAGGCGATGTGCTGGTCGGAGTGGATGGCGGCGTGACACTCGACAATGCCGCGACGATCGGCGAGCACGCCCCCGACCTCCTGGTCGCGGGGAGTGCTGTGTTCAAGGCCGACGACCTGGGTGCGGCCGTGACGGCGCTGCGCGACGCTCTCGCCAAGGGCTAGTGGACCCCACCCGCTAGACGACGTTTTCGACCCGCGACACCAGATCGACCCACGGGGCGGGGGCACGTGGCGTCTGCCGGTCGGTCTCGCGCCCGCCGATGATGGTGGCCACGTTGACCAGCCGCCGCGTGCCGGTCCTTCTGTCTCCGACCGTGTCGTGGAACTCGAAGGTGCCCTCCTGAAGGTCGAAGACGCCGATGTCCGCGCGGGCGCCGACGGAGAGCGTCCCGAGGTCGGCCTGACATCCCATCAGTGCAGCGGGACTCGAGGTGACCGCCTGCACCACCTCGTCGAGATCGAGTCCGACGGCCATGAGCTTGTTCACGCAGCTGAGGAGATCGAACTTCGGGACCTCGTCATCCCATACCCGGATGAATGGGGACTCGGCCGCGTCGCTGGATATCACCGAGGGACCGTGGCGACTCATCTGGTGCAGGTCGGACGAGATCACATGCGGCTTCAGACCCTCAGCGATCATCGCCTCGGCGCTGGAGAAGGTCATTCCTCCTGCACCGTGCCCAACATCGAGGATGACGCCTGAGTCCACCGCGCGGCGAGCGCTGTCGAGGACTCGGCCGTCGTCATCGACGAGTTTCATCGTTGCGCCACTGAAACAGTGGGTGATGATGTCTCCCGGGCGCATGAGGTCGAGCACGTCGTCGATCTCCGGCGGTGCATCGGCAATGTGAACCATCACGGGCAGCTGGCATCGCTCGGCCGCCGAGACGGCGCGGCGCAGCGGTTCGACGCCGTTGTCGCCCACCGTGGGAGTCCCCATCCTGACCTTGACCCCGACGACGATGTCGCCGTGGGTCCGGTACATCCGCTCGAACAGATCAACATCGCAGTACTCCATGCTGCGGAGCTCGAAATCGGGAGCGATGAGTCCGATGTAGGCGATGTTGAGGAAGGTGCGGACGAGCACGGTCTTGCTCTCCGCGATGAAGCGCCGGAAGCCGGGCAGTGTGATTGCCCCCGGGGAGCCGGCGTCGACCCAGGTCGTCACGCCGCTCAACGATCCGATCGAGTCGGGTTCGACGCCCCAGTACGTGAAGTCATGAAAGATATGGGTGTGGAAGTCGATCAACCCCGGCAGGACCACGCGCTCGGTGGCGTCGAAGGTCTGATAGGCAGCCTCGTCGGGAATATCGCGGTCCAGAGCCGCGACGCGACCCGCAGCCACGCCGATATCGAGGTCACCATCAATCCCCTGCGATGGGTCGATCACACGACCATTCTTGATAACCAGGTCGAACATCCTTCTCACCGCCCTTGCGACGATCGTACGGACATCTATGGTTCCCCTCGTGACTGACAATCCGGGGACCGAACCCAGCAGAACCGCGCCGGTTGACACGCCATGACCAAGATGGTAAGCATATACGCCTAGGCTGTTGTTCGTACAAGTCGCCACACCTCAGTCGGTCAGACGTTGATGCTCTCGGCCTCGGGAGAGACACTCGCCGCGCAGGTGCGCGCGATCGTCGATCCGTATCTCGCCGACATCGGCCGGCCGGTTGCCGACCTGCCCACTCCGGGGCTGGTCATCGATATCGCAGCGGCGGAGCGGAATCTGCGGCGCATGAGCGATTTCCTCGAGGGGAGCTCGGTCCGCCTGCGCCCGCACATCAAGGTGCACAAGAGCATCGATGCGGCCCGGCTCCAGCTGCGCATCGGGGGCGCGCACGGCGTGTGCACCGCGACGATCGCCGAGGCGGCCGTGATGATCCGCGGCGGGATCGACGACGTGCTGATCGCCAACCAGGTCGTGGGGCGCGACAAGATCTCGGCCGCCGCACGCCTGGCCGACGAGGGTACGTTGATGGTCGCGGTCGACGACCTGGCCAACCTGGAAGCGCTGAGCGCCGCGGCGAGTGCCGAGGGCACGTGTCTCCACGTTCTCCTCGAATACGACATCGGGATGGGGCGGTCGGGCGTTCGCGACGAGTCGGAGCTACCGCGGCTGGCTGACGCGGTGGTGTCTGCTCCGGGCGTTCGCTTTCGCGGCCTCCAGGGCTACGAGGGACACTGCATGGGTATCCCCGACCGCGAGGAGCGCGCGCGTGAGACTCGCGTGGCGATGGATCGGCTGGCTGGTGCGGTGGCGCGCCTGGAATCCGCCGGCTTCCCGTGCGAGATCGTCTCGGGGGGCGGGACGGGAACGTACTTCGTATCGGCCGCAGGCCCGCCGTTGACCGAGACGCAGGCCGGGTCCTACATGGTCATGGACGCCTTCCACGGAGATCTCGTCCCGGAGTTCGAGCCGGCCATGACCGTGATCGGCACGGTGGTCAGCCGCCGCGAAGACGTCGCCATCGTCGACATCGGCGAGAAGGGGGTCAACTCCGAGGACGAGCCCCCGCGCCTGCTCGACTCGCCATTGTCGATCTCGTTCATCCACGAGGAGCACATGGGTGTCTCGGGCGGAGGGCTGCCGCGACTCGGGGACCGGGTGTCGCTTCTGCCCGGCTACGGACCGATGACGGCCAACCTGTACGACGTCTATTACGTAGCGCGCGACGGCGTCGTCACCGACATCTGGCCCGTCCTGGCCCGGCACCCGGGGCGCGCGTGGCTCTGAGCCCGCGCCCCGGCTACCGACACCAACCAGACCTCACCCGAGGCTAACCGGCCGCCTCGGGCGGATACACGGCGGCCGGCTGCATGAAGTCGAGCGCGTGTCCGCTTCCCGACTCGATGATGCACTTGAAGCCCGGCTGAGTGTCGAGGTAGTACCACTGAATGTGATCACCGATGTGGCCGACGGCGGTGCGTTCCATGCCCATCTGGCGGAACTCCTCGATCACCTTCTCGGATTCCTCGCGCGTCTTGAACATGACCGCGATCGAGCCGATGCCCTCGCCGTGCTCATCGAGCATGCGCTGCCACGGATTGTCGCCGCCCATCGGCTGGATCAGCTCGAAGTTGAGGTCTCCAACCTCGGTCTCGGCCCAGCGGATGTTGAAGAAGTCCACCGGCTGGCCGTTGATTTCGCAGTCGTGCATGATGACCTCGCCGTCGGACTCATAGATCTTCCACGGCCCCCACCCGAACGCCTCGTGGTACGCCTTCATCCGGGCATCGAGATCGCTGACCACGACGGAGATCTGGGTTATGTCGTAGCTCAGGCCATCGGGCTTCTCCGTCGGCGGCGCATCGTCGGTGGGGTAGACGTACGCCGGCTTGACGAAGTCGGTGGCGTGGCCGCTCCCGGACTCGATCAGGCACCCGAAGCGATCCTGGGTGTCGAGGTAGTAGTACTCGATGTGATCGCCGATGTTGGCCTTCATCGTCACCGGCATGCCCCTCTGGGCGAACTCGCGCTTGACGGCCTCACCCTCGTCCAGGGTCTGGAACATCACGGCGATCGACGCGATGCCCTCGCCGCGTTCGGCGATGAACTCCTTCCACAGACTGGGACCGTCGACGGGCTCGAGCAGCTCGAAGTTCAGTGACCCCACCATCACCTCGGCGCCCTTCAGCGTGTAGTGCACCTGCTCGCCGTGCAACTCGGTGTTGTGATGAGCGGGAGGCTGGTGGTGGAATACATCCCAGCCGCTCCAACCGAAGGCACGCCAATACATCTCCATCGTGCGTTCGAGATCGTGGACCGCCAGGGAAACCTGTGTGACCGGGTACTGGAGCCCGGCCCAGCCGGTGGCGAGCTGTTCGGGGGGAGCTGTCATTGGTCTGCGATGTTCCTTCCCTCAGATGTGAGCGTCCTGTCTGGATGGCCGTCTGTACGGACAAGTTCTCAGAACTCGCCGCCGGTTGTCAAGGGGACGACGCGCCAGGTGCACGCGCAGCGCGGTCGCTTGAGAGCCGAGGTCGTGGCAAGTCGAACGCTTGACAACAATTCAAGAAGTACGTCAGAATGTCCGTACAGCAGATCCGGCATCGAGGAGGCTGACCGACGTGGAGCGTGCTGGATCCCCGGAGCACGCACAGAGCCGTAGGACGCCGGCCGATTTCTTCATTTTCGACACGGATGTCCATGTCAACGAGCCGCTGCTCGAGCTCGCCGAGTACATCGAACCTCCTTGGGACGTCGGATTGCGGGAGGTGGCCCGGGCTCCGGCGCGATATCTGGATATTCCCGGAGTGGCGCCCCGCGCCGACTACGTTCTGCCGTTCCCGGGTGGAGCGTTCCCCGGAGGGGGCGGCGCCGAATACGGGGTGACGATTCCGACGCCCGCCAACATGCGCGGGGATCTGGACGAGATGGGCATAGACCGCGCGGTGTTGTTCCCGGACAACCTGCTGCTACTACCGATGGTGCGCCCGCCGGAGTTCGCCTTGGCCCTTGCGCGCGCGTACAACTCTTGGCTGTACGAGAGGTGGCTACTCGAGGAAAGGACGCTCCTGGGAGCGATCGTGGTCGCTCCGCAGGACCCGGCGCGCGCGGCCGCCGAGATCATGAAGCACGGGCCTTCGGCGGAGTTTGTCGCCGTCTACCTGCCGGCGTGTGGAGTCCGTCCGCTGTACGGGCATCAATCGTACGACCCGATTTACAAGGCGGCGACCGAGGTCGGTCTGCCGCTCATGCTCCACAGCGTCGAGGCCATGTATCCAGCCTTTCCCTTCCAGCTCGACGAGTACAACACGTCGTTTGCGCGCCACACCTTCGCCCACCCCGTCTCGATGATGGCCAACATGATCAGCATGGTGGAGACCGCGGTGCAGGTGCGCTTTCCCGAACTCAGATTCGCCACTACGGAAGGTGGCGTGAGCTGGGTGCCCTTCCTGCTTAATCGACTTGACAAGAGCTATCTCGTCCGCCGGCGAGAGCTCCCGCTGCTCAAGGAGCGCCCGAGCTATTACCTGCGTCAGTGGTATTTCGCCACCCAGCCGATCGAGGAGCCCGACCGACGCGAGGACATCGTGTCGATCTTTCGACTATTCGGTGGCGAGGATCACGCGATGTTCGCTTCCGACTGGCCCCATCATGATTTCGATCATCCCCAACATTGCGCGAACCTACCATTTCCCGAGGAGTCGATGCGCAAGATCATGGGCGAGAACGCGTTGCGGTTCCTCAATCTGCCTAAACCGCCGGAGCACGCCAGCCCGTGAGCTCGGCCGCTGGATACCCAGCCGGGGAGGCCAACATTCCACATGGCGCGTGCAGGATCGTGTCGGTAGGCGAACGGCAGATCGGTGTGTTCAACATCGATGGCACGTACTACGGGTTGGCCAACCGGTGCCCCCACCAGCAAGGTCCACTCTGCGGAGGTGCGATCTCGGGGACGCTGTCCTACGAGAGCTCGGAGGGGCCCCCTAGCTCGAGAGCGGTCCCTGCGTGGACTCACGAGGGCGAGGTGGTGGCATGTCCGTGGCACGGCCTCGAGGTACACATTCCGACCGGACGCATCTTCGCATGGCCGCACCGACGTGTCAGGACCTATGCGGTGGAGGTCACGTCGGACGGTCTGGTGATATCGATCTGAACGCCAGTCCCAGGCTGTGCGTGACCCGCGCATGAGGCGATGTACGTACGACCCCTTCTCCGAGCAATGTCGCGAGGACCCCTATCCGGTGTACGCGACGCTGCGTGAGCGGTGCCCCGCGTACCGAAATCGCGAGCAGTCGTTCTGGGCGCTGTCCCGTGAGGTCGACGTTTCGGCCGCGCTACGAGACTGGAGAACCTTCTCGAGTGCGCAGGGGGTGAGCCGCGGCGGCGATCTGATGGACATGGATCCGCCCGAGCACGACCGCATTCGCCGGCCGCTCGCCAGGCGTCTCAGGCCTGCGGTGGTCGACCGGCTCGAGCAGCTTGCTCGGATGAGCGCCGGCGAGCTGCTGGAACAGGCCGGCAGCGACGAGCTGGACATGAGCCGGGATTTCGCGCAACGGCTGCCGGCGCTGGTGATGTGCCGGGTGCTCGGCATCTCAGAGCCCGAGATCCCGGTGGCGAGCGAGCTCGCGCGGCAGCTGATCTGGCCCGACGGCGGTGACGGTTCGGCGGCCGCCCGCATGCGCGCACGATCAGCGCTTGCGGAGCTCTTCCTCGCCCGCGTGGTCGAGCGCTCTCGCCGGGGACACACCGAGGACCTGATCGGCGATCTCGCGGCGGCGGTCAGCCGCGGAGCGATCTCGCGTGGCGATGTGTCGGGGCTGGGTCTGATGTTCCTCGTCGCCGGCGTGGAGCCCACGGCAGGCCTGTTGACCAACATCATTCACGCGCTTGCCACCTCGCGCGTGACGCGCGAGCAGGTGTGCGATGGCAAGGGGCGGGTGCGCCCCGCCGCGATCAGCGAATTCCTGCGCCACGACGCGCCTGTGCAATGGGTCTCCAGGGTGACCACGCGCGATGTGCAGATTCACTCGCGCGTGATTCCGGCGGGCCATCGCGTCATGCTCCTCCTCGGGTCGGCGAATCGGGATCCGCGCCGCTACGAGCACCCGGATGAGTTCGACCCCGACCGGGGTGACGGGCACGGCGCGTGCTTCGGCTACGGGGTCCACGCGTGCCCGGGGATCGCGCTGACCCGGATGCAGGTCCGCGCCGCGCTCGAGGTCGTGCTCGAGCGTCTGCCCACGCTTCGGCTGGCCGGGCCGGCACGGCGTTCGCCGTCGCACGTTCTGCGGGGCTTTGACCGCCTTCCGGTTGAGGCGGCGTGAGCGGCGGCACGCTCCGGGTGGCGGGGTGAGAGGCTCTTATCCCTCCTTCTCGGCGGGGTGAAAAAGGTGACAAGCCTCGCGACGCCGCCGCACCGCGGTCAGATAAGCACCTCCGAGGTGCTTATCTGCACGAGAAGCCGGCGTGGCGGGTCTCCTGTCACGTTTTCCACGGAGCGCCGCGGCCCGCTGTCGTGTCTGATCCAGCGGGTGACTCCAACCGGCGCCCGGGATCCGGACGGTGGGATCCGACCAGCGAGCTAGGTGGCGCCGGCCTGCGCCACCGCGGCTCCGCTCGCCTCGCTGAGCCGCTCGTTCCCCAGCAACCGCGCCGGGTTGAGCACCGTCATCTGGTGGATGGCCTCGTCGGGCACCTCGAGGTTGGTGAGATAGCGCACCACCCGCCGGGGGATGTGTGCATAGCCGAGCCCGCCGTAGCTCGAGAGCTGGACCTTGAAGCCGACATCGTGCGACAGGAGGATGCGGTCGCTGTAGCCCTTGCGGATGAGGTCGGCGATCTCGACCACGACCTCGGCATCGCGCTGCTCGCAGTAGTTCTTTCCGCCCCAGCTGTCGTTATAGAGCTCGGCTCCGAAGCGATCGAACTCCAGAACGGCGCCGGTGTCGGCCAGTGCGCGGTGGTAGGCGCTGTCGGGGACACTCTGGGTCATGTGTCCCATGATCACGCGAGTGAGGTCAGCCCCGGCGGCCTTGAGCACGTGGAGCACCTTGAAGCCCTGCCGTTCGTGCGGGATCGCGTTGTGGATCGTGATCGGGGCGCCGGTCTGGGCCTGAGCGGCCGCGGCTGCGCGCAGGACGCGCTCTTCCGTGGGCTGCATCCCGCCCTCGCTCACCCCGAGCTCGCCGATGATTCCGGCCCGGATACCCGTGCCGTCGATGCCGACGTTGAGCTCGTGGATCATCCACTCGGTGAGCTGGTCCACGTCCTGGCTCGCAACATCGGGGGGAAGTGACTCGGCGACATAGCAGCCGGTGGCCACGACGATGTTCAGGCCGCTGCGCTCGGCGAGGCGGCGGATGCGCTCGACATCGCCGCGGAGCCCCATAGAGCTGACGTCGACGATCGTCGAGCCGCCCGCGTCGCTGAACATCGCCAGTTCGTGCAGAGCCACGTCCTCGTCCTCGAGAACCAGGTTGTCGCGGCAGATCATCGGGTCGCGCCGGAGCTCGCCGACGCTCTCCATGGTCACCGGTCGCTTCGAGACCTCGAGCTTCCACGGATCGGCCGGCTCGGCCACCCACACGCTGCTGTCGAACATGATGTGCTCGTGGGGCAAGGTGAACCCGAGCGCGTTCGCGTCGACGGGACCGAGCACTGTCATCGCTTTCACAGCAATCACCTCACCATGACTTGGCCGCGGGGCCACTCTACCATGCCTGTCTGCTTGACGTGATGAGCGGACAGGTGTATGACTGTCGCGTGGACGGGTTGCTAGCTGGACGGCGCGCGCTCATCACCGGAGCGGCGAGCGGGATCGGCAAGGCGGTGGCGGGTCGGTTCGCCGAGGCCGGCGCCCGCGTCGTGGGCGCCGATCTCAACACCGCGAATGGCTGCATCCACGTCGACGTCAGTGACGAGGCGTCGGTCATCGCGGCATTCGACGAGGCCGAGCGCGATGGGGGTCTGACCGACGTGGTGCATTGCGCAGGCGTCGTTCGCTTCAGCCCCATCCGCGAGCTCGCCCTCGATGAATGGCAGCGCATCCTGGACGTCAACCTCACGGGATCGTTTCTCGTCGGGCGCGAGTCGGCGCGCCGGCTTTCCTCGGGTGGGTCGCTCACCTTCATGTCCTCGATCGGTGGCCTGCGCTCGGATGCCAGAAAGGCCGCCTACACGGCATCGAAGTTCGGCGTCAGCGCGCTCACCCAGTCCATCGGGCGCGAGGTCATCGTCGACGGGATCAGGGTGAATGCCGTCTGTCCAGGTGGGGTTCGCACGCCGATGAGCGACGCGACGATCGAATTCGAGGCGGTCAGAGACGGCGTCTCGGTGCCGGAGAAGCGCGCCGAGCACAACGCCCGCGTCCCGCGCGGCCAGCTGGCCGACCCCGACGACATCGCCAACGTGTGCGTGTTCCTGGCCTCCGGGCTGGCTGCCCATGTGGCCTGCGCCTCGATCCTCGTCTCGGGCGGCGAGGTCGTCTAGTTGTAGATCCTGACCACGTTGTTCCGCCGATGAGTTAGCCATCCGGCGCTCCTTGGAGGCTGAGAGGTGCTCAAGCCACTCAGTTCCAAGGAGGACACCGGATGAAGCTGCACGGTAACGCTCGGCTCAGCGTCAAGGGCCGCGAGCTGCTGGTCGATCGCGTGGAGAATGCGGGGTGGTCGCTGACGGAGGCCGCCGAGGCGGCCGGAGTCAGTGACCGCACCGTGCGCAAGTGGCTGACCCGGTACCGCAAGGACGGGCTGGCAGGGTTGCTGGATCGTTCCTCGGCTCCGGCAGTCGTGGCCAATCGCACCGATGAGCGGCGCCTAGAGGTGATCGCGGCGCTACGTCGGCTGCGGATGACCGGCGCGGAAATCGCTGAGTGCCTCGGGATGGCGGTCTCGACCGTCTCGGGGATCCTGACACGGATCGGGATGGGCAAGCTCGGCAGGGTCGGGCTGGAGCCCGTCCAGCGCTACGAGCGAGCTCGGCCTGGCGAGCTGCTCCACATCGATGTCAAGAAGCTCGGCCGAATCCACGAGGGCGCCGGGCATCGCTTCACGGGCAAACCCGGTCAACGCAAGGCTGCCGGCACCAGGACCGATGCCGATGGCCACCGCCGCCATCGCGTCGGCTGGGAGTACGTGCACATCGCGATCGACGACGCCACCCGTCTGGCCTACGTCGAGGTCCTCGCCGACGAGAAGGCCACCACCGCCATCGCGTTCCTCCGCCGCGCGGTCAACCACTACGCCGCCCACGGCATCCAGGTCGAGCGGTTGATCACCGACAACGGCTCCGCCTACCGCTCGACAGTCCACGCGATCGCCTGCCGCATGCTCGGCATCCGCCATCTCAGAACGCGCCCATACCGACCCCAGACCAACGGCAAGGCCGAACGCTTCATCAGAACCCTCCTGGGCGGCTGGGCCTACGGCGCCGTCTACCGCTCAAGCACAGAACGCACCGCCGCGCTCGCCGGCTGGGTCGACTGGTACAACACCAGACGACCCCACGGCGCCCTCAGCCACAAGCCGCCCATCGCTCGCCTCAACGAGCTGAACAACCTCCTCGGGTCCTACATCTAGTCGAGCGGGGTCCACTCGATGCTCGCCAGCGGGCCGCCGGCGACCTCGACCATCCGCCCGAGCAGTTCCGAGGCGTCGAGCATGTAGAAGTTCGATCCGGCGATGCGCCCGCTGAGAACGGTGGTGAAGCCACGTTTCTCAAACTCGGCAAACGCCTCCTCGGCCTGCTCGACCGTGGCGTGGTAGGCGCAGGGGTGCCAGTAGCCGTCCGGCATCTCCTCGGCCCACCTCATGACCGAGTCCGAACCTCCGCGGACAACGAGGAGCTCGATCCCCAGCGGCCCGAGCTCGCTGATCGCGGCGACCAGGTCGACTTCGACGGGCTCTCCTCTGAACCGGGCATCGCGCACCTCGAGCTCGGTGTACTTCCACGGCCCGAGGCCGAATCGCTCGGTGTATGCGGCCGCGGCCGCGCGCAGATCCTTGACCCACACGTCGATGTCGACGCGCCACGAATCCTTCGCGACTAGCCACTCATCGTTGGTCCATTCCTCCACGGGCTCCTCCTGGTGTTGGGGCACGGCTGGTCAGAGCGCCTGCTCGGTGGGGGAGATCACGAGCTCCTCGATATCGACGTGCTCGGGCTGGCCGAGGGCGAAGGCGACGCCGCGAGCGATGTCCTCGGGCGACAGCGCTCGCACCTGGGCCAGCTCCCGACGACCCTCCTCGGTCCCGCTGACCAGCGGGGTGTCGACGATCCCCGGCTCGATCAAGGTGACACGAACCCCCGAGCCGGCCACCTCCTTGCGCAGCGCGCGGCCGAGACCGACGAGCGCCCATTTGCTGGCGATGTAGATGGGCTCACCGACGTACGTGACCCGGCCGGAGATCGACGCGGTGATAACGATGTGGCCGGCGCCCGCTCGCAGCAGCGTTGGCAGCGTGGCGCGGATGGTGAACGCGGTGCCGAGGACGTTCGTTTCCAGCACGGCTCTCCAGCGGTCGGGGTCGCCGTCCGACATCAGGCCCCAGTCCGTGATCCCCGCGTTGGCGATCACGTAGTCGAGCCGGCCGTGCTCGGCCAGCGCGGCGTCATGCAGCGCGACGAGATCCTCGTAGCGCCGCACGTCGCACCTGCGCGACGTGATCGAGGCCTCGGCGGGTGTCTGCTCACGCTCGGCGAGCTCGCCCACAACCACCCGAGCGCCCTGGCCCGCGAGCTGGTGCGCGATGGCCGCGCCGATTCCGCGTCCTCCACCGGTGACGACGGCAACCTTGCCGGCGAGGTCCGTCATCCGTCGGCGCCCACGGCCTCGAGCCGGCGGAGCTCGCCGGCGTCCCACACCGACGTATCGCTGCAGATCAGCCCGTCGCGCAGCTCCAGGAGCATCACGTTCCAGGTGTCGAAGCGGCGGCCGCTCGCCGGCACGCCGAGGTAATCCCCCTGGTGGATCACGCTCCAGCTCCAGCGAACGGCGAGGTGCGGCGATTGCTCGATCACCTCGTCGATATGGATCGACTCGATCCGGAAGGCGGCGAAGAATTGCGTGACACCGTCGAGCAGATGATCTCGTCCGACGGTCTCCATCAACGGGTCGGCGAGCCGGCAGTCCTCGGTGTAGAGCGCCGCCACGGCGGCCGGAGAGTTTGACGCCATCGCCCCGACGAGCTTGTTCAGCAGACGATCAGTATCCGGCAATACTGATGCACGCATGTCCGGACATTGCTAACAGAGCCTCAACACGAATGCAAACGCGCCGCAGGGTCGATCTGCGCGCTCGCGGAGCGTTCTGGTCAGGTTGACAGGACATCCGTATGAAAGTACGATCGCACACCCTCGCGGCAATGTTCGCAACCCCGATGTGGCGGAGAAGGAGCGAATCGATATGGGCGATGGCGGACCGGGAGGTCTACCGCGCCGGGAGACAGGCATCTCCAGGCGCCAGTTCGTGGTCGGCGGAGCGGCGGGTGCGCTTGCACTGAGCGGCATCGCGTGCGGGTCGAGCGGGTCGGGCTCGACCAGCAGCAGCTCGACCACGACCGCGTCGGGAACGCCCAAGCGGGGCGGCACCTTCACGGTGGGCATGATCACCGGCGGAGCATCCGAGACGCTGAATCCGGGGATCGCGATCGCGCTCGTCGACACGCTGCGCTGCCACCAGCTCTACGACACCCTGTGGAACCCGGGAACCGATATCAAGACGCTCGTCCCCCGCCTTGCCGTGTCGGCGGAGCCGAACAAGGATGCGACGGTGTGGACAATTCACCTTCGCCCCGGCGTGCAGTGGCACGACGGCAAGCCGTTCGGAGCCGACGACATCGTCTACAACTTCAAGCTCTGGGGCGAGTCGAGCAATTACAACAACGCGCTCTTCGCCGGCACGGTCGACTTCAAGGGCGTCAAGAAAAAGGGCCCATTGACTGTCGAGGTGCCACTGCTCAAGCCGGTGGCCCAGTTCCCGTCGATCCTGAGCTTTCAGGAGCCGTTCATCGTCCAGAACGGAGCCACCAACCAATCGTTGAAGACGCACCCGATCGGTACGGGCCCGTTCATGTACCAGTCGTTCGAGCCCGGCAAGCAGAGCGTCTTCATCCGCAACCCGCACTACTGGGAGGGCGGAGGCAAGCCCTACGTCGACAAGGTCGTGATCATCTCGAGCTTCAGCGATGAGACGGCGCGGCTCAATGCGCTGCTCAGCGGGCAGCTCAACGTGTCGAGCTGGGTGCCGCCGAATATCGCGGCGAGTCAGCGCTCGAGCAGCCAGATCAAACTCCTGCAGTCTCACTCACCCGATCCGTACGTGATCTTCATGCGTGTGGACAAGGGGCAGTTCGCCGACGTTCGCATTCGCCAGGCGCTCAAGGCCCTGGCGGATCGAGAGGCGCTCGTCAAGGACGCTCTGGTCGGCTTCGGCCAGCCCGGCAACGATCTGGTCGGCGTGGGCACCGAGTACTACCTCGATCTCCCGGCACCGCAGCCGGACATCGAGAAGGCCAAGTCGCTGCTGAAGGCGGCCGGGCAGCCGAATCTGACCTTCAGCCTGCCGACGTCGAACGCGGTGCCGGGCTTCGTCGAGGCCGCCACCCTGTTCGCCCAGCAGTGCTCGAAAGCCGGCGTGACGGTGAACGTGAAGAACATCCCGGCCGCGACGTACTACACCTCGGCGGCCGGCTTCCTCACCCGCCCGATCTGCATGGACAACGGAACCACCTACCAGTCGCTGACGCTGCTCTTCCAGACCTGGTACTCGAAGGGCGCGCCGTACAACGAGACCTGGTGGGGACACCAGGCGGGCGGCGCGTCGGCCGAGAAGCTGATCGACGAGGCGATCGGCGCGCTCGAGCCGAGCAAGGCGCAGGACCTGTGGCACGAGGCACAGACCCAGCAGCAAAGCGCGGGCGGGACCCTGGTCTACGCCACCGCCGACTACATAGACGCGGTGTCCCCGAACGTCCAGGGCCTGAAGACCACTCCTGCGGGTAACCTGAATATCGGGCGACTCCTCGACGGGTGGATCACCTGAGCCACCCGTCGCGAGCTACCGCGAACAGCGCCGTTCCGGGCGTGCTGCGTGACCGCCGCGTGATGGTCACCGGGGCCGCCAGCGGCATTGGTAGCGCGGTCGTCGAGGCGTGCGAGCGGGCCGGTGCCCACACGATCGGGGTTGACAGGGACGAGGCCCAGGGCGTCGTCCGATGCGATGTGCGTTCCGAGCGCGACGTCAGCTCTCTATTCCGGGATGACCCCCGCCCGACCGACGTCGTCCACTGCGCGGGGATCGCCTCCACCGAGCCCATCGAGGAGGTCTCGCTGGAGCTCTGGCACACGATCCTCGAGACCAACCTCACGGGGAGCTTTCTCATCGGACGCGAGTTCGCCAAGTCGGCGACGGGTCCCGGATCGCTGACCTTCATCGCCTCGGCGGGCGGTCTGACGGGCGCACCCAATTACACGGCCTACGGGGCGAGCAAGTTCGGCGTGGTTGGCCTGATGCGCTGCCTGGCCCTCGAGCTCGCGCCTCGCGGCCTGCGCGTCAACGCCGTGTGTCCCGGCGGCGTCCACACCCCGATGGTGGACAAAACGATGGCGCAGGACTCGATGCGGACCGGCGTGGAGGTCGACGTGCTGCGGCGAGGCGAGGACGAGATGGTTCCGCTCGGGCGGATGGCCGAGCCCGAAGAAATCGCCGATGTCTGCGTGTTCCTCGCCTCCGACCTCGCCCGGCACGTGGCCGGTGCCACGCTGCTGGTCGACGGCGCGCAGAACGCGTAAATCACTAGCCACAGGAGAGACGATGTTGCCGTTTCAGACGAATGTCAGCACCACGGACTACGTGCAGAGCGACGACTACGACGAGAAACACCACTATCTGCGCAAGAGCGAGGGTTCCTGGTCGGTGCTTCGCGCGGGGCTCATCATCGCCCAACCCGAGGAGGGCGTGGAGGGAAGCGGAGACGGTGACGACACCGTGTTCGTGCTCGCCGGCGAGGCCCACGTTTCCATCCCCGATACGGACGAGCCAATCGTCCTCAGGGGAGGAGACTTCGTCTCGTTCCCCAAGGGCACTCCACAGACGTGGAACATCGTCGAGGAGTTCCGCGCGGTATTCGTTTACGCAGAGTGACGGTCATCGCCGACATCCGGGTCCGAGCGGTTGCCGTCCCGCTCGATCCCCAGCCCGCCTTCTCCACCCGATCGGTCACCGAGCGCCACTACGTGCTCGTGGAGGTGCAGGGAGACGACCAGATCGTCGGGACCGGGTTCTGCTATGCGGGGCATCGTGGCGGACAGCTCGTCGCGGACGCGGTGCGCGTGTTGCTGGCACCAGCGGCGCGCGGGGCCGACATCCACGCCGTCGGGCGGCTGTGGGAGGACCTCTACCAGGAGGTGCTCCTCCACGGACGCACCGGCGTGGTCATGCGAGCGCTCAGCGCGCTGGACATCGCCCTGTGGGATCACAATGCCATCGCCGCCGGCCTGCCGCTGCACAAGTTCCTCGGCTCCGCGGCCGCCGGCGATCGGGTCCCGGCGTACGCCAGCGGCGGGTATTACGTCGATGGCAAATCACCGCAGGCGCTGGCGGCCGAAGCTCGCTCGTATATGGAGGGCGGCTTTTCGGCGCTCAAGATCAAGGTTGGCCGAAACGCGGACCTGAGAAGCGAGGAGGAGCGTCTTGGCGCCGTGCGGGAAGAGATCGGATCCGAGCCTCTGCTGATGCTCGACGCCAACAACGCGTTTGCCGATCTCGAGACGGCGCGCCGCTTCACGCGCATGGCGGAGCCATACGATCCCTACTGGATCGAGGAACCGTTCTCGCCCGACGACATCGACAACCACGCGCGACTGGCACAGCTGACCTCGATCCCGATCGCCACCGGTGAGATCGAGGCTGGTCGCTGGCGGTTCAAGGAGCTCATGAGGAGCGGCGCGGCCATGATCATCCAGCCCGATGTGGCCGTGTGCGGTGGGGTCACCGAGTTTCGACGCATCGCCGGGATGGCCGAGGGCCTGACGATCTCCGTGTGTCCGCACTGGTTCCAGGATGTGCACGCCCATCTCGTGGCCAGCACGCCGATGGGTCGGTTCGTCGAGGTGTTCCCGGGCGTGGATGTGTTCAACTTCGGTCGGCTGCTCGACCGTTCGCTGATGGTCCGGGATGGGCATATCGAGCTACCGTCGACGCCGGGCGTCGGCATCACGCTCGATGATGATGCGGTCGAGGCGTTTGCCCTCGAGGGTTGGTCCTAGCCAGCATGGCCGGGAACGAGAGCGCGAACCGGGCGCTGCACGGCACGATGGCGGCAGCGCTGACGCCGCTGCGGTGCGCCGGCAGCGAGCTCGACGAGGATGCCGTGGGGCCGTACGTCGATTTCCTCGCTGCCGCGGGCCTGACTGGCCTGATGACCCTCGGAACGACGGGCGAGGGCATCCTCCTGCGAGTTGACGAGCGCAAACGAGTGACCGAGCTGTTTCTCGATGTGGCCGGCGGCCGCCTGCTGGTGGCCGCCCACTGCGGCGCGCAGACGACAGCGGATTCGGTGGCGCTGGCCGAGCACGCCGCGTCCGCTGGCGTTGACGCGATCTCGGCCATCGGGCCGCCCTATTTTCAGCTCGACGTCGAAGCCCAGTATCGCCACCTGCGGGCGATCGCCGACGTCTGCGCGCCGGTGCCGTTCTATGTGTATGAGCTGGCGGCCGCGGCCGGATACCGGTTCGATCCTGCAATGCTAATGAGGTTGCGAGAGAGTTGCGAGAACGTACGCGGAATCAAGGTGTCAGACACGCCGTGGGAGTCATTCGCGCCCTACCTGCTGGACGGCTTTGATGTCCTCGTCGGCCCCGAGGCCCTGATCGAGCGGGGGATGGGCGCGGGCGCCGTGGGCGCGATCTCGGCCCTCGCCGCCGCCGTGCCGGAGCTGGTGGCCCGCGTCGTCGCCGCGCCCACACCGGCAGGAGCCGAGCGCCTTGCGCAGGTGCGCGCCACCGTGGATGGGTTGCAGCGACATGCGGCCCTGAAACGGATTCTCGCCCGTCAGGGAATCCCGATCAGACCAGACGTGCGGCCCCCGCTTCGCGATCTCAGCGAACCGGAGCGCGCGCGGTTGGAAGCGTGGGCGGATGGGGAGCTTGGCTGAGCGTGGCGATGGGCACCGCGATGACGGACTTCGCAGCCCCGAACGGTGACGTCGATCGCTGCCACGTCGCCGTCGTGGGCGGCGGCATCCTCGGACTGGCCGTAGCGCGTGAGGTGCAGCTGCGTCGCCCGCAGGCCAGCGTCGTCGTGCTCGAACGCGAGACCGTGGTCGCCGCTCACCAGAGCACCCACAACAGCGGTGTGATTCACGCCGGTCTGTATTACCGGCCGGGCTCGCTGAAGGCAACACTCTGCCGGCGCGGAGCGGATGCCCTCTACGAATACTGCGAGCGGCGCGGCATACCCGTCCGGCGATGCGGAAAGCTAGTCATCGCCCGCACCGACGACGAGCTGGGAGCGCTGGATGAGCTGGAGCAGCGTGCCCACAAGAATGGCGTCCCGGGCCTCACGCGGATCCGCGCGGGCGAGATCGAACGCTTCGAACCGGCCGCGCGTGGTGTGGCCGCTCTCCATTCCCCCTCGACCGGTGTCGTCGACTTCGGTCTCGTGGCCAACGAGCTGGCGAAGGAGATCCGCGAGCGGGACGGGCGGGTGCTGACCGGTTGCCCCGTGCGCGCCACTCGGCCCTCGAACCGAGCCCTCATCCTCGAGCACCCGGTTGGCGTCGTGCGAGCGAACTTCGCCGTGTTCTGCGCCGGCGCGTGGTCCGACCGCCTTGCCCTGGGCTGTGGCGCCCAGCTCGATCACAGGATCGTTCCCTTCCGCGGCGCCTACCTGCAACTCAGGCCGGCACGGCGAGATGTCATCCGGGCCCTGATCTATCCGGTGCCTGACCCACGGCTGCCGTTTCTGGGCGTCCATCTGACGCGGCACATCGATGGCACGGTGACCATCGGCCCCACCGCCCTGCCCGTGCTGTCGCGAACCGCCTACCGCGCGGGCGAGATCCGCCTGCGCGATGCCGCTGACACCCTCTCGTGGCCGGGGACGTGGCGGATGGCGAGGCGTTGGTGGCGCACAGGGATGGCCGAGATCGCCCACGCGGTCAGCCGCTCGAGGCTGGTCGCGCAGGCGCGTGCCTACGTGCCCACGCTGAGCGCCGATGACGTCGAGCCGCGCTCGCAGGCCGGGGTGAGGGCGCAGGCCGTCGCGCGCAGCGGCGCCCTGCTCGACGACTTTGTCCTCGTCACCAGCCCACGCGCGCTGCACGTCTGCAACGCGCCGTCGCCGGCGGCCACCGCCTCACTCGCGCTGGCGAACTACATCGTCGATTCCGTCGAGCCGTCCCTCGATTGAGAGCCGGCGCGATGGTCGACATGGCCGATGTGCGTGCTGCCGCGGGACGCCTGAAGGGTGAGGCGCACCGAACGCCGGTTATCACCTCGCGCACGCTCGATGAGCTCGTCGGCGGTGCCGTCAAGCTCAAGGCCGAGTGCCTGCAGCGCACCGGGTCGTTCAAATTCCGAGGCGCGTTCAACAAGATCTCGTCGCTGGCCGCGGAGGGATCGAGGCCCGGTGTGCTGGCTGTCTCGTCTGGCAATCACGCGCAGGCGGTGGCTCTGGCTGCCCGGCTCGTCGGTCTCCGGGCGACAATCGTCATGCCGGCGGACGCGCCGGGCGTGAAGCTGGCCGCCACCCGCGGCTACGGCGCCGAGATCGTGACCTACGATCGCTACACCGAGGATCGGGAAGCGCTCGCCCGGAGGATCGCGTCGGATCGCCGCCTGAC
Organism: uncultured Solirubrobacterales bacterium; assembly: GCA_963796885.1. Classification (GTDB taxonomy): domain Bacteria; phylum Actinomycetota; class Thermoleophilia; order Solirubrobacterales; family Solirubrobacteraceae; genus Palsa-465. Next base: position 514,799 of record CAWCNP010000001.1, on the reverse strand, counting down.
CTTCGTGCACCCGTTCGACGACCCGCTGGTCATCGCCGGCCAGGGAACGGCCGCGCTCGAATTGGTGCAGGACGCCGGCGAGCTGGACGTCTTGATCGCTCCCGTCAGCGGCGGCGGGCTGATCGCCGGCTGTGCCACGGTCGTCACGGAGACGTGTCCGGGCGCGCGTGTGATCGGAGTCGAGCCCGAGGCCGGCGATGACTACCGGCGTTCGCTCGAGGCTGGCCAGCGGTTGGCGATCGATGTCCCGTCGACGATCGCCGATGCCCTGCAGGTCACGATGCCGGGTGAGTTGACCTTCAGCATCAACCGGGCACTGCTCGACTCGATCGTGACCGTCCGCGACGAGGAGCTCGTCGCAGCGATGCGGTTCGCCTTCGAGCGCCTCAAGCTCGTGATCGAGCCCGGTGGCGCGGCTGGGTTGGCGGCGCTCCTCGCCGGCAAGCTTCCGCTCACGCCCGAGGTTCGCGTCGGGGTTGTCCTCTCGGGCGGCAACGTCGACCCGGAGCGCTTTGGTCAGCTAATTCAAGGCGTCTGACGGCGACGCGCCGAGCTTCTCGAACATGCCCAGTCTGTCGCTGACCGACCACTCCTCGACCAGCAGCTCGTTCGCCACACGGTAGATCGCCACTCCGTCCCAGGCCACCCTTCGGCCTGTGGGCTGCAGGTCGGCAAGCTGCCCGGCATGCGTTCCGGATTCGCGGAACCGCACTGCGGCGCGGTCAGCCCCGACGACCACATCGAGCACTTCGACGTTGATGTCGGGGAAGGCGTCGAAGAACACCGCGACCTCGCGCTTGAATGGCTCCAGGCCGTGCACCTCGGCCCCATCCATGCCGTGCCACAGGTAGTCGGGCGCGCAGAAACGATCAAACGCCGATAGGTCATGCTGGTTGAGGGCCTCGTCAATGAACGCCCGGATGAGCGGTTCGATCACGCCGGGTAGCCCGGACTGCGCACGTACACAGTCTTGACGCGGGTGAAGAACTCGCGCGCGGTCTTTCCCATTTCCGGCGGCGCTTCGCTGCCTGAGTCGCGCCAGCCTCCGAAGGGGACGTTGGGCTCGGCCCCCACGGTGGGGCCATTGATGTGGACGACACCGACCATCGCCTGGTCCCTGAACCGCCTCGCCCGGGCCTGGCTTGCCGTGAACCCGGCGGCGGACAGGCCGTAGCGGCTGTCGTTGACGAGCGCCATCGCCTGGTCGTCATCGGCGGCGCAGACCAGCGTGGAAACCGGCCCGAACACCTCCTCGCGACAGATCGAAGCTTCGAGTGGCCCATCGGCGAGCAGCGTCGGCTCGAAATATGCGCCGTCGCTGTACTCGGCTCCGTCCGGCGCTCGGCCCCCGGTGAGCACTCGCCATCCGTCGGCGCGGGCGGCGGCGATGGCCGCCATGACGGCGTCGCGAGCCTCGAAGGAGATGAGCGGCCCGACGTCCGTGTCGGGGTGCAGCGGATCCCCGACCCGCAGCTCCCCGACCGCGGCAATGAGCCGCTCGCGGAGCTCGCTGTATATGTCGGCGTGGGCGATGATGCGCCGTGTCGCTGTACAGCGCTGGCCGGTGGAAATCATCGCGCCGTCGACGATGTCTCGCACGGCGACCTCGAGATCCGCGTCGGCAAACACCACCGCGGCGCTGTTGCCGCCCATCTCGAGCTGCACGGCGACACCACGTGCGGCCAGCTTGCTCCGGAGCGAGAACCCCACGGCGGTCGAGCCGGTGAAGCTCAGCCCGTCGAGGTCGGCATCGGCCAGGGCGGCGCCCACGTCGTCGCCGCCGGTGACGACGTTGAAGACCCCCGGCGGGAGTCCGGCCTCGATCAGGAGCTCGGCCATGGCGAGTCCCGTCACCGACGCCTCGGTCGACGGCTTCCACACGACCGCGTTTCCGTAGGCCAAGGCTGGGGCGATCTTGCGGACGGGAATCGCCACCGGGAAGTTCCACGGCGTGATGATCCCCACCACGCCCAGCGGGGACCGGATCACCTCGATCTCCTCTCCGGGCGCAGCCGAGTCGAACGTCTCGCCGGTGGCCGCCCACAGATCGCCGGCGTGGTAGAGAAGATTGTCGACCGCCCTGGCCACCTCGCCGCGGGCCTCGGCGAGCGTCTTACCCTCCTCCCGCGCCAACAGGGATGCGAGATCCTCGGCGTGGTCGCGCAGAGCGATGGACGCCTCGCGGAGGATGCCCGCGCGGGCCACGGACCCCAGGCCGTTCCAGGCTGGCTGAGCGCGTCGTGCCAACTCCACGGCAGCTTCGACGTCCTGGCGGTCAGCCACGCTGACGCGTCCCACAACCTCGTGCCGGTTACGAGGGCTGTGCCTGACGTGATGGTTCCCGGCCATCCTTCGTTCGCCACCAATCAGCAGCGCCTGAACGGTATCTGCGCCAGTCGTCAGCGTCATCTGCCTTCACCTCACTGTCTGCCTGTGGTCTGCGCCGGTCCCCGGGCGCGTGCCGCTTGACACGCCGAGGCCCGCGGCCGAGACTACCGAAGTTGTCCGTACATCCGCTTATGCGCATATCACGAACACGATGGCCGAGACAGCCGATGTGATCGTCGTCGGCGGTGGCGTCTTTGGCGCCGCCGCGGCACTCCACCTGGTCCGTGAGGGTGCCGGCGACGTCGTGCTGCTCGAACGCGACGGCGTCGGCGAAGGTACGTCGGCGGCGGGGGCAGGGTTCATCGACCCCTGGGCAGCCGGGTCCAATCCGCACCTGGGCCCGGAGGAGCTGGCGGTGGAGGAGTTCGGCCTGGACTTCTACGCCCAGCTTGGCCAGGAGCACCCCGAGGTGTCCCACCTGGCCAATGGCTGCCTGTGGATCGCCATCGACGATGAGCAGTGGGAGCGTCTGACCCCCATCCTCACCTATCCGTCGGTCCAGACTCGGGTGCTCGAACCCGACGAGATCGGGGAGGTGACCGAGTTGGTGCGCACCGACGCGGTTGCACGCGGCGTGTTCCACCCGGACAGCGGACAGGTGTCCGCCCCCGGCGCCGCCAAGTCGATGGCCAGGGAATTCGAACGCGCCGGAGGTCGTCTCGAGGAACGCCGCCCCGTGCGCGAGCTGATCGTGCAGGGCGACCGAATCGCGGGTGCCCAGACAAACCATGGGCCGATCGCCAGCGCTCGCGTGGTGCTCGCGTGCGGTGCCTGGAGCAATCAGCTGCTCGCCTCCCATGACGTGTTTCTTTCCATGGTTCCCCTGGTCGTATCGCGCATCGTCACCGAACCGCTCGATGTCCCGCGTGCGACTCCGCCGTTCTTCGTTCCTGGGGTGACCGAAGGTGAGGACGAGGTCGGATACCTGTACCTGCGCGGGGAGGAGGGCCGTCTGCTGTGGGGCGCGCACTATTCCGCCGCGCCGCGGCTGATGTTCGTCGACCAGCCGGTCGCGCCGCGCTTCGATCAACTTCCGCTCGACGGCATCCAGGAACTTCAGCGTGCCGGCCAGCGAGCAGCATCCGTTGTACCGCTGCTGGATCGCTATCGCAGCATCACCGTCGCGCACGGTGTGCCGTGCTACACGGCCGACAATCGGTCTTTGGTCGGAGCGATCCCTCAACTCGAAGGGCTCTTCGTCCTCGCCGGGTGCAACGAGATGGGCGTCACCCACGCCCCGGGCTTCGGCAAGGTGCTCGCCGAGCTGGTGGTTCACGGATCAGCCAGGCTGACCTCGGCGGAGCCATGGCGCCCGGAGCGCTTCGATGGCGTCGTGCACAGCGGCGGTGAGGTGCTCGCGCGCCTGGGCGGCTGAGGGAAACGGCGCTACTCGAGCGCGCGCAGGAAGTCGAAGTCACACCCCTGGTCGGCTTGGAGCACGCTCCGGCGATACAGCTCGCTGTATCCCCTGGCCGGCTCCGCCACGGGTGGGACGACCTCCGACAGCCGTTGCTGCAGCTCCTCATCAGTGACGAGCACGTCGAGCCGTCGCCCAGGAACGTCGAGCGCGATCAGGTCACCATCGCGCACACCGGCCAGCGGACCGCCGACGGCCGCCTCCGGGGCCACATGGACGACGACGGTGCCGAACGAAGTACCGCTCATCCTTGCGTCCGAGATCCGCACCATGTCCCGGACCCCCGCGCGCGCGAGTGACCGCGGAATCGGGATCTGCCCCGCCTCCGGCATACCCGGTCCGCCGAGCGGTCCGGCATTCCGCAATACGAGAACGTCCGAGGGGCTCGCCCCCAGGTCGTCCCGGTCAATCCGTGTGATCATGTCCGGCACCGAGTCGAATACCACGGCACGGCCCCTGTGCACCAGCAACTCAGGGCTGGCGGCCGCGACCTTGATCACGGAGCCGTGCGGGGCGAGGTTGCCGCGCAAGATGGCCAGCGCACCGTCGGCTCGACCGACCCGATGCATGGGCGGCGCCGACCACTCCGCCACCTGCTCATAGCCAGCCGCGAGCGGCTCCCCCGTCACGGTGAGGGCGTCGCCACTCAGGTGCTCGGCGATCGCCGCGAGGACGCGAGGCATGCCGCCGGCGCGGTGCAGATCCTCCATGTACCCGGTCCCCGAGGGCTTGATGTCAACCATCACGTCGACCTCGCGTCCGAGCGCGTCGACCTCGTCGAGGTTCAGGTCGATGCCGAGTCGGCCCATGATCGCCGCCAGGTGGATGACCGCGTTGGTGGAGCCGCCGATCGCCTGAAGCGCGACGATCGCGTTGCGCATCGAGGCCTCAGTGAGAATCTCGCTGGGGCGAGGTCCTCCCGCCAGAGCCAGCTCGGCCGCCCGAGTGCCGGTCTGCTCGGCCAGGCGAAGGCGCTCGGCATGAACCGCTGGGGCGGTCGCGCTTCCCGGCAGCGCCATGCCGAGCGTCTCGGCCAGGCACGCCATCGTGCTCGCCGTGCCCATGACCATGCACGTACCGACGGTCGGAGCCAGCTGGCCGGTGACCTCGTCGATCTCCTCGGCCGACCTGCTCCCCGCGCGGAAGTCGGCCCAGATCCGGCGACAGTCAGTGCACGCGCCCACCACCTCGCCGCGGTGAAAGCCGGTGAGCATCGGCCCCACGGGAAGGACGATCGCCGGGCGATCGGCGCTGGCTGCGGCCATCAACTGAGCCGGCAACGTCTTGTCGCACCCGCCGATGAGCACGACCGCGTCCATCGGCTGTGCCCGGATCATCTCCTCGGTATCCATGGCCATCAGGTTCCGCAGGTACATACTGGTGGGGTGCGAGAAGGTCTCGTGGATCGAGATGGTGGGAAAGCGCAGCGCCAGGCCGCCCTGCAACAGCACCCCGCGCTGGACGGCTGCGATCAGGGCCGGGACGTTCCCGTGGCACGGATTGAACTCGCTGAACGTGTCGACGACTCCGACGATCGGCCGATCGAGCGCGTCGTCTCCGTAGCCGGCTGCCTTGATGAACGCTCTTCGCAGGAAGAGCGAGAACTCAGGGTCCCCGTAGGTGGTGAGTCCCTGGCGTAACCCCGCGGGCATCGAGCGGAGTTTTAGACCGGTGCGGGCTCGTGGGCAAGCTCGGTGAACAGCTCGTACGCCTCGGCGGGCCGGGCTCCGTCGTGCACGACTCTGCCGATGGCCTGGATCATGGCCGTCGGGGCGTGACTCTGGAAGATGTTGCGCCCCATGTCGACGCCGGCGGCGCCCTCCTGCACCGCGCGATAGGCCATCTCGAGCGCCTCCATCTCCGGAAGCTTCTTGCCCCCGGCCATCACGATGGGTACCGGACAGCCGGCAGTCACACGCTCGAAGCCCTCGGCGCAGTAGTACGTCTTGACAAATTGCGCGCCGAGCTCGGCGCAAATGCGCGTCGCGAGTCCGAGGTAGCGAGCGTCGCGGACCAGGTCCTTACCCACCGCCGTGACGCCCAGGACGGGCATTCCGTACCGGTAGCCGGCATCGACCAGGCGGGTCATGTTGTGCACCGACTGCGTCTCGTGCTTGCCGCCGACGAACACCTGGACCGCCAGCGCGTGGACGCCCATTCGCAGAGCGTCCTCGAGGTCGATGGCGAGGCGCTCGTCGGAGAGCTCCTTGAGCACGCTGGGTCCGCCACTCGCGCGCATCACGACGCCGCCGCGGTGCGTGGCCGGAATCGTCGAGCGGAGGATCCCGCGCGTCAGCATCAGCGCGTCAGCATGCGGCGCGATCGGGACGATGTTGAGGTCGACGCGCTCGAGTCCCGTCGTCGGCCCCTGAAAGTAACCGTGGTCGATCGCCAGCATCACGGTCCGGCCGCTCTCGGGTCGGAAGATCCGAGCGAGCCGATTCTTCATTCCCCAGTCGTAGGCGCGCGCGCCCTTCAGGAAGAACCCTTCGTCGGCCACCGGGATGTCTTCGTGAAAGTTGTGCTCCTTGTAGCTATCGGCCTCTGGCATCGGACTGTGCTCCTTGGTTTGATCAGGTTCCGGCGGCGCGCCATAGCGGGCGGACCAGCCCCGCCTCGGACAGCTCGAGTGACCGGCGATACAGCTCGCTCCAGCGCTCGTAGAGCTCGTCGTACGCCGCGGCGGCTTCGGGCCGGGGCTCGACGGTGCGTTCAAAACGGGTGATCTGGCTGGCCGCCGACACCGGATCGGCAAACACCTCGGCGCCCACGCCTGCGTAGATGGCCGCGCCCAGCGCCGTCGATTCCTTGATCTTCGGGATCCGGATCGGCAGCGCCAGGGTATCGGCGATGATCTGCGGCCACAGTGTGCCCTTGGCCGCGCCCCCGGTCAGGATGGCCTCCTGCACCGGGTAGTCGATCAGCTCCTTGACGATGCCGAGGTGGCCCCGCGATACGTAGGCGGCGCTCTCCTCGATGGCACGGAAGCACTCCGCTCTCCCGCTGCGCTGGGCATCGGAGATGTCGAAACCGACAAATCCCGGCGAGGCGTGGACCCAGCGGTTGGCCTGCATGAGGTTGGAAAACGTTCCGAATACGCCGTTGGATCCCGGCGGCACCGACTGCGCCGTGCCTTCCAGCACGGTGTAGACGTCCACACCCTCGCGCTCTGCCTCCGCGACCTCGGGGTCGCAGAACGCATCGCGAAACCACCGCATGACGAGCCCGCAGTAGAAGCCGATCCCTTCCATCATCCAGCGGTCGGGAACCGTGTGGCAGAGCGTCCGCAGGCGGCCCTCCGGGTCGATCAGCGGTTCGGCCAGGACGACGGTGTGCTGCCAGAAGCTCCCCCCGACGATCGTGAAGGAACCGGGCTGGGCAATCCCCAGCCCCAGCAGGGCCAGCTGAGTGTCGGCGCCGCCGACCACCACGGGCGTTCCCTCGCGTAGGCCGGTGTCCTGGGCGGCGGTGGCGGTGACGCCGCCGATGGCCGTGCCCGGATCTGTCACCTCGGGAAAGACGGACCGATCCAGGCCGCAGAACTCGATGATGCGCTCCGACCAGTTTCGCTCGGCCAGCTCGAACATCCCCGAGCTCGAGCCCAGCGATGGATCGGTGACGAACTCCCCGGAGAGCTTGGTGAGAATCCAGTCGCCGAGCATGCCGACGTGCGCGATCGAGGTGAATATGTCCGGCTCGTGGCGGGCTATCCAGAGGAAACGCGCCGGTGCCGTGATCGACACCCAGTCGCCCGAATGCTCGTAGATGTCCTGTGCCGAGCCCGAGCGAACAAGTTCGGTCGCCTCCTCCACGCCTCGCGAGTCGGCGTTGGGGCATGCCCAGATCTCGCGACCGCGCGCGTCGTACAGGACCATTCCCTCGCGCATGCTTGTCGCGCTCACCGCTCGCACATCTCGGGCGCCACCGGGTGCGGCGCTGAGAACCTCGCGAATGCATTCGCAGATCAGCTGCCAGTTGGTTTCCGTGTCGAATACCTGAGAACCCTCGACGCCCGGAAGCGCCTGGTGGACGTACTCGCGCTGGGCAATGCCGACCTGAACGCCGTCAGGAGCGATCAGGACCGCGCGGCAGCTGCCCGTGCCGGCGTCAACGGCGAGGAGGAGACCGTCGCTCATTCCGGCACGGGCAGGTTCACGACATTCGCGAGGGGCTGATCGGCGGCGAACCGCTCGATTTCCTGAGCGATCATGCGCGCGCCCTGTAGCAGCGTCTCGGTCGTGGCGCCGCCGATGTGCGGCGTCAGGACGACGTTTGGGTGGCGAAGTAGGCGCGACCGGTGTCCCGGCTCGCCCTGCTCGAACACGTCGAGCGCGGCGCCGCCGAGGTGGCCGGACGACAGGGCGGCGTCCAACGCGTCCTCGTCGATCAGCGACTCGCGCGCGGTGTTGACGAGACAGGCGCCCGGCTGCATGGTGGCCAGAGCATCGCCATCGATCAGGTGCCAGTTGCTGTCGGTGGCGCGGGCGTGGACGGAGACGAACTGCGACCGTGCGAGCAGATCCTCGAGGTCATCGACCTGCTCGATCTCGTCGACGTCGACATACGGGTCATACACCAGCTGTGTCATCCCGAACGCGGCCGCCCGGGGCACGACGCGACGACCCACCTGCCCGTAACCGATCAACCCCAGTGTGTGTCCTCGCAGGTCGTTTCCCATGAATTGGGAACCCTGCCAGTTGTTACTCACCTGGCCACCGTCGGCGAGGAAGCGCATGGCATTGGGCAAGCGTCGAGCCAACATGACAACAAAGGCGGTCGTGAGATCGGCCACCGCCTCGGCGTTCTTCCCGGGAGTGTTGATGAGGGGAACGCGGCGACTGCTCACGGCCTCCACGTCGACGTTCACCGGCCCTCCGCGCGCGCAACAGACCAGCCTAAGCACGTTCGACGCGGCCAGCACATCGTCGGTGACCGGTGCCCCGTGGACGGCGAGAACCTCGACTCCGTCCATCCGGGCGGCGACCTGGTCGGGCGAGCCAAAGTATTCACGCAGCCGGAGTTCCGATTCGGTCGCCGGAGCGAAGGAGATGCCACCATCGATGTCGATGTATTCGATCTGGTGGCTGCGCTCCAGCGTCTCGAAGGCCTTCCGGAACACGCTGCGAGGCATATAGGAGTCGCCGACGGCTAGGACCCTCACCTAGAACCCACCCTGTTCTGCTTGACACCGTACAGCGCGGAACATACTATCATCATCCTGTACGGACAAGAGCACCGAGAGGCAGGTCCGACTCGGAGCAGTAAGCCCCCCGACTCCGGACCTTTCCTCGCTGATTCGGACGTCACGCAGCACAGAGGAGAGGGACATGGCTGTAGAACTTGACTCGCGGTCGCTCGCCGAGCTACGTGCGGGTGTGCTCGAGAGCCTCCCGGAGGTCTCGCAGATCCAGGACGAGGGTCTCCGCGACAAGGTGGTGGAGGTTCACGCTCGGGCCCTTGCCGAGACCAGGTTCAAGCGGATCGAGGACATTCCCGCCAGCGGCGTGCCCGACAGCCCGCTGATGAAGCAGGGCACGCAGGCCGATCACTATCGAGGGGTGGCGACCATGGCGATCGGCATGGCGCGCGGGATGCAGGAGGTCCTGCCCCACGTCGAGATCGACTACGACATCCTGATCGCCGCGGCGCTGACACACGATGTCGGCAAGGCTTACGAGTACGAGCACTGGGACCGCTGGGCCGAGGACCGGCGGCACACCGGCAGCCCCTCCCTTCGGCATCCCGCCTACGGGGCGCACCTGGCACTGACGGTGGAGCTCCCAGAGCCGGTCGTGCACTGCGTGGCCGTGCATTCCTACATGGCCGAGGGCTCGTTTGTTCGGGCCAGTCTCGAGACCACGATCGTTCAGTACGCCGACGCGGCGTTCTGGACCATGCTCGACGCCGGGGGGCACATGGAGGGCGAGCTGGACATCGTGGCGGTCAATCGGCGTGCGTGACCGTCTTGCCGGCCGTCGCGCGATCGTCACTGGAAGCGCACGGGGGATAGGCCGGGCCGTCGTCGCCAGGCTCATGTCCGAAGGGGCGACCGTGCGGGCGCTCGATATCGATGCCGAGCAGGGAGCGGCGACCGCCGAAGAGTTGGGCTGCGACTTCAGCGCTGCGGACGTTACGCGCGAGGAGGAGTGGAACGAGGTGCACGAGGACGATGTCGACATCTTGGTCAACAATGCCGGCGGCCTTCTCACTGCCGACGCGATCGACCAGCACGACCTCGGCAGCTGGCGCGCGACGCTCGAGCTCAATCTCACCAGCGCGTTTCTCGGGATGAGATGGGCTTTGCCCAAGATGCTCGAGCGCGGCAAGGGCACGATCGTCAACGTGGCGTCGGTCTCGGGGATGACGGCCCAGCCGGACGCGCCCGCCTACCAGGCGGCCAAGGCCGGCGTCGTCATGTTGACGCGGAATGCAGCGCTGACGTACGGCCCGAGAGGAGTCCGCGTCAACGCTGTCTGCCCCTCGGTGGTGACCACGCCGGGAGCAGCCCAGGATCCGCCTGAGCGGCTCGAGGCGTTCCTGTCCCGCGTACCGCTCGGCCATGCCGCCGAGCCCGACGACGTGGCGGCGGCCATCGCGTACCTGGCCAGCGACGAGGCGCGGTATGTAACGGGGGCGGTCCTGGCCGTCGACGGCGGATACCTGGCCTGATGGCGATTGACGTCCGACCGGGCAGTACGTCAGAATGTGCGGACAGGCGTAACGGCTGGGAGGCTGCCTTCGTGGTGGGGCGAACGTGTGCGAGAGGAGAATGACAATGCAAGACGACCGCCAGGACGCGACCAGTCAGGACATCACGCGCAGGCGTTTGATGGCGATCGGTGCGCAGGGCGCGCTGGCGCTGGGCGGTGGTGGATTGCTCGCAGCCTGCGGAGGCAGCAGTTCATCCAGCTCTGGGACGACGAGTGCCGGCGGGGGCGCGCCCGTGCGTGGCGGAACTCTCCGGGTCGGCATGCTCACGGCGGGTCCGGCGGAGACAATCAACCCAGCCAAGTCCGTAAACCTCTCAGATTTGCTTCGCATCGCCCAGCTCTATGACAACCTCTTCACGGTAGGGCCTGACGTCAAGACCCTAGTCCCGGCCCTCGCCCTCTCGGCCGAACCCAACAGCAATGCGACGGTATGGACGCTGAAGCTCAGGCCGAACGTGAAGTGGCATGATGGCAAGCCATTCACAGCCGACGACGTTGTGTACACGCTGCGCTCCTGGGCGAACCCGAACAGCAACGCCCATGGACAGGTCGCCGGCCTGGTGAAGTTCAACGCTGTCCGCAAGGTCAATAATCTCGAGGTTGAGGTGCCGCTGCTGACCCCGGCCGGTCAGTTCCCGTCCGTTCTCACGTTCAATCAGCAGTGTGTCATCCAGAACGGCACCACCCAGTCCCAGTTGAACTCAAACCCGGTCGGGACCGGACCGTTCAAGTTCGTCTCTTTCAACCCCGGCCAGCAGAGCGTCTTCGCACGAAATCCGGACTACTGGCAGCAGGGTAAGCCGTACGTCGACAAGGTGATCGTCAACTCGAGCTTTGCCGATGAGAATTCCCGGAAGAATGCCCTGCTCAGCGGGGCCATCGACGTCTCTCCGATCCTGCCGCCCCTCGTGGCCAAGAGCCTCGAATCCTCGAGCGAGGCAACGCTCCTGCGGTCGCCGTCGGTGGTGCAGTACTGGTTCCTGATGCGCGTCGACAAGGGACCCTTCGCCGACAACCGCATTCGCCAGGCCATGAAGCTCATTGCCGACCGCCCGGCGCTGATCGACGGCGCGCTGGCCGGCTACGGCACCGTGGCCAACGATCTGCTCGGCGTTGACACCCAGTATTACGCGAGCGACCTGGCGCAGCGCAAGCAGGACATCGAGCAGGCCAAGTCGCTGCTCAAGCAGGCCGGCCAGGAGAATTTCTCCTTCAATCTGCCTACGTGCAACGCGCTGCCCGGGTTCAACCCGTCGGCCACGCTGTTTGCCCAGCAGGCGACCCAGGCCGGTGTGAAGGTGAACGTGCAAATCGTGTCGGCGAACACGTACTACACGCCCTCGGGCGGCTTCCTCAAGCGGCCGATCGGGCTTGACTACGGGGCCCCGTTCCAGTCGCTCAGCGAGGTGTACCGCACATTCCTCACGCCGGGGGCACCGTTCAACGAGACGTGGTGGGGTCACCAGCGCCCGGGCGGCCAGGCGGCCTGGAATCTGATCAACGAAGCGATCTCAGCCGTCGATCCGGCGAAGGCCGAGCAGCTCTGGCACGAGGTCCAGCTGCAGCAGTACAACGAGGGCGGGATACTCGGGTGGAGCAACAGCGACGACCTGGCCGCCGTGGGGAAGAACGTCCACGGAATCTCGGTGGGTCGTGAGGGCTACATGAACTACTTCAGGTTGCTGGGCGGCTGGCTGACGTAGGGTAGCGACTGGTGCTGGCGTCCCGGACACCCACGTGATGAGATCCCGCCCGTGAGCCTCGCAGCAGCGGACTTTCCTGAGAAGGAGATCGGGACTGGCCCCGCGGCCACGGGCGAGAGCGATTCGGGCTCTCCGGGGCGAACCCACCGGCATCCGGTGGCCAGATTCGTCGGGCGGCGGCTGCTGGCGGGTCTCGCGACGCTGTTGGTTGCCTCCGCACTGATCTTCGTGGCCACGAACGCGCTGCCCGGGGATGTGGCGCAGGTGGTCCTCGGTCGCTATGCCACCCCGTCCCGTCTCGAGACGCTGCGAGCAAGGCTCGATCTCAACGAGCCGCTCGTCGTCCGCTACGTCCACTGGCTGGGCGATGCGGTCACAGGCAATTTGGGGCAATCGGCGGTACAGCTGGCCAACGGCCAGGGCAACTCGCCCATATGGCAAATGATCAAGACGCCTCTGCGCAACAGCGCGATTCTTGCCCTGTTCACGGTCATCCTGCTGATACCCCTTTCCCTGTTGGCCGGCACGGCAGCCGCGGTACGGGCCAGCCGACCGACCGATTACGTCCTCTCGTACAGCGCGCTGATCGTCGGGTCGTTGCCGGAGTTCGTCGTCGGGACCTTCCTGATCGCCGTGTTCTTCTCGTGGCTGAACCTGCTTCCACCGGTCGCGCTGGTGCCACCCGGGGCCAGCCCGCTCGGCGATACCAAGGCCCTTGTCCTTCCCGTGCTGACGCTGCTGGCCGTGTCGTTGGCCTTCTCGGCGCGCCAGGTCCGGGCCGGGGTGGTCGAGGCGCTGAGGCAGGACTACGTAACCATGGCGCGACTCGGGGGAATGCGCGAGCGGAGGGTCCTCATCCGCTACGCGCTGCGAAACGCGCTGGCTCCAAGCGTGCAGACCTTCGCCCAGTCGATCCAGTATCTGTTCGGGGGCATCATCGTCGTCGAGTCGCTGTTCAGCTATCCCGGTATCGGGCAGCTGCTCGTGCAGGCGGTTTCCGAGCGTGACTTCACGCTGATCCAGGGCATCACGCTTGTGCTCGCCGCGCTGTACATCGCGATCAACATCCTGGCCGACGTGGTCGTTGTGTTCTTGGTCCCGAAGCTCCGCACGAGCCTGAGATGAGTGCCGTCGTCGAGACCAGCGCGGTCCCCGTCGCCCGCACCGGCCGTTTTCGCGGGGCTCGCTTCCTGCGCAGCCCGCCGGGCATTGTCGGCCTCCTGATCCTCGCCTTCGTCCTCGCGGTGGCCCTGATCGGACCCCTGGTGGCCCCCCATTCGCTATCCGCTCCGGTCGGCGTCCCCGGGAGCCCGCCATCGCCCGGCTTCCCGCTGGGCACGGACTACCTTGGTCGCGATGTGCTCAGCCGGCTGCTCCACGGGGGGACCTCGGTGCTCGTGATCTCGCTCATCGCCAGCGTGTTGACATACATCATCGGCATCGCCGTCGGGATGACCGCCGGGTTGAGCAGGTCGATCGTCGACCCGATCCTGATGAGGACGGTCGATGTCTTCCTCGTGTTTCCTCCGCTCATGCTCCTCCTGTTGCTCATCGCGGGGGCGGGGACGGGAGTCGGGGTGCTGATCCTCGGCATCGTGCTCGTGCTGTTCCCCGGCGTGGCCCGGATTGTGCGCACGGCGACGCTCGAGGTCTCGACGACCTCCTACATCGAAGCGGCCGTGGCCCGTGGTGAACGGACGCTGTCGATCATGCGCAGGGAGGTATTGCCCAACATCACGCCGGCGATCATCGCCGACGTCGGGGTCCGCTTCTCGGCTGTCATCATCCTCGCCGCGAGCGTCAACTTCCTCGGACTGGGGGAGAAGCCACCCGCCGCCAACTGGGGCCTGATGATCGCCGAGAACCTCCAGATCGTTTCCTCCAACGTCTGGTCGGTGCTGGCGCCGGCGATCATGCTTGCCCTGCTCACGATCTCGGTCAACCTGCTCGGGGATGCGTACGTGCGCAGCCTAGGGCGTACGGAGCCACCCCAATGACGGCTACCGGCACCCCCGAGTCGGCGCTCGAGCTCTCCGGGCTGACGGTCCGCCTGCGGCGCGGCGCCGAGATCGTGCAGGACATCGATCTGCAACTGGCGCCGGGACAGATCCTGGGCATCGTGGGCGAATCGGGGTCGGGCAAGACGACGACCGCGCTCTCGTTGCTGGGTTTCACCTCCGACGGAACCGAAGTCTCCACCGGGGCGTTGGAGCTCGGCGGGAGCACGGTGCGCATCGACGACTCCCTGCGCTCGCTGCGAGGGTCGGTGATCTCCTACGTGCCCCAGGATCCGGGCCGCGCGCTCAATCCGTCGCTGCGCATCGCTGACGCGATCGTCGACGTGGCCACCGCTCATTCGCGGGGTGGCAACAAGGATGACGTGGTGGGGAGGATGCTCGAGGCGGTGGGACTGCCGTCGACCGAGGAGTTCCGCCGGCGCTTTCCCCACCAGATCTCGGGCGGCCAGCAGCAGCGCGTGCTGATCGCCATGGCACTGGTCGGAGACCCAACCGTGATCGTGCTCGACGAGCCGACGACGGGGCTCGACGTGATCACGCAGGAACGCATCCTCTCGTTGCTCGTCGGCCTGAGAGACGAGCAGAAGATCTCGATGATCTACGTGACGCACGACCTGGCCGTCGTTGCCCAGATCGCCGATCGCATCGCGGTGATGTATGCCGGGCGGGTGGTCGAGCAAGGCAGCCTGGACAAGGTCCTCGGCCGGCCGCGCCACCCCTACACGCGGGGCCTGCTGGCCTCGATTCCCGATCACGCGCGGCCGCGCGTGCTCGACGCAATGCCCGGGATCGCCGTCGGCGTCGGCGAGCGGCCGACGGGCTGCGCGTTTCGGCCGCGCTGCGAGCTCGCCGTCGACCAATGCGCGATCGAGGTGCCACCGCTCGACCCCATCGAACCCGGCCACGATGTGCGGTGCTTTTGCTACCAGCAGACGCCGCAGATCAACCCGATCCTGCTGCAGAGGCAACAGAACCTGGGCGACAGCGGCCGACGGACCGTGCTGCGGGTGGAGGGGCTCGAGGCCGAGTACTCCGTCCACGGAGGTGGGCGAGTGGTCGCGGCGGCCGATGTCAGCCTCACCGTGCACGCCGGGGCTTGCGTGGCCCTGGTGGGCGAGTCGGGCAGCGGCAAGACGACGATCGCCCGGGCCATCGCCGGGCTGCACCCGATCGCCCGCGGCCGCGTGTTGCTGGGTGACGAGGAGGTACCGAGCCTGGTCAGGCGGCGCACGGTCGAGCAGCGCCGGCGGATCCAGCTCGTCTTCCAGAGCGCCGCCGAGGCGCTGAACCCACGTCGGACCGTGCGCGACAGCATCGGCCGCCCGGCCCAGGTGCTGCGAGCGATGGGTCGGCGAGAGGTTCCGAAGGAAGTCAGCCGTCTGCTCGATTCGGTCCGCCTCCCGGCCCGGATCGCCGACCGCTACCCGCGCGAGCTGTCGGGGGGCGAACGCCAGCGCGTTGCCATCGCGCGGGCGCTGGCCGCCGACCCGGAGGTCATCCTGTGCGACGAGATCACCTCGGCGCTCGACGTCTCCGTCCAGGCCGCCGTTCTCCAGGTCCTCAACGATCTGCGCCGCGACTTCGGGCTCGGCCTGCTCTTCATCACCCACAACCTCGGCGTGGTCGCCACCGTGGCCGACGAGGTTCTCGTCCTCCAGCGCGGGCTGATCTGCGAGCGCGGCTCGACCACCGAGGTGCTCGAGAAGCCCCAGGACGCCTACACACAGCGGCTGCTGGCCGCCGCTCCGAGCGTGGTCGAGGTCATGGAGGAGTGGGGCCACGCGGGCGGTGGCGCTGGCGCCGGCGTGGCCGGCGCGGAGCCGGCAGTCGCCCAGGATCCGGATCTGGCGCCGCCAAACCCGTAGCGGCCGGGCCGCTGCGTCGGTCCACGTTGCTCACGCGGGGATTCGCGGCCAGGCACCGCGAACGTCGCGACGCGGTCCAGCTTTACCGTCGTCGGGTAAGACGATATATTTCCCCCTAATGGACGATTTGTTCGCCTGGCAAACACTTTCAATCTCAAGTTTGACTGCATGAAGCGCGCGGGGCAGCGATTCGGCATGCGGAGCCGCCGCCCGTGAGTGCCACCGCGCTTGGCGCCTGCCGCATCGGCGTCGACATCGGCGGCACTTTCACTGATCTCGTCTGTCAATCGAGTACCGGAGCGACGGTCACGCGCAAGGTCGCGTCGACCACTCACGACTACTCGATCGGGATCGTCAGGGCGATGGAGGGAGCGCTCGACGAGCTCGGACTCGGTCCGGTGTCGGTCACGGAGGTCATCCATGGCACGACGGTGGCAACCAACGCGATCCTCGAGGGACGCGGCGCCAGAACCGCCCTGATCACGACGGCTGGGTTCCGCGACGTGCTCGAGCTGCAGCGGATCAGGATCCCCGAGCTCTACAACCTCTTCTACGAGAGGCCCAAGCCGCTCGTGCCCCGGCGGCTGCGCTTTGAGGTCGCCGAGAGGATGGGCCCCGCTGGCGCTGTTTGGGAACCCCTCGACGGCGAGTCGGTGCGGGCGGCGGCCGAGCGCGTCGCTCGGGCGGATGTCGAGGCGGTGGCGATTTGCCTACTGCACTCCTACGCAGATCCCAGTCACGAGCAGGCGGTCGCCGATGCGGTCCGAGGGGCATTGCCCGACGTGTTCGTGACGTGTTCCACCGAGGTGCTCAACGAGCTCCGTGAATACGAACGCATGAGCACGACGGTGATCAACGCATATGTCGGACCGCCCGTGCGGCGCTACCTCGAGCAGCTGCGTACCCGACTCAGCGGTGCGGGAGTAGACGCTCCGCTGATGGTGATGCAATGTGGCGGTGGGATGATGACTGCCGAGGCGGCTGGCCAGCGGCCGGCCTACATCGTCGAGTCGGGACCAGCCGCCGGAGTGAAGGCTGCCGCGGCGCTGGCGACCGACGCCAAGATCGACCACGCGATCACGCTCGACATGGGGGGGACGACCGCGAAGGCGTCTACCGTCGTCGGCGGCAAGGTCGCGCTCACGTCTGAGTATGAGGTGGGAGCTGGCATCAATCTCAGCAGCCTGCTCGTGAAGGGCGGGGGCTATGCGCTCCGTATCCCGGTCGTCGATGTGTCTGAAATCGGCGCGGGCGGGGGCAGCGTGGTGCGGGTGGATCGCGCCGGTCGGCTGACCGTGGGCCCCGAGAGTGCGGGTGCCATCCCTGGGCCGGCCTGCTATGGCCTGGGCGGCGAGCGTCCGACGGTCACCGACGCTCACGTCGTCCTCGGTTTTGTCAATCCGGAGCAGCTCGCCGGTGGCGCCGTCCAGATTCGCCGTGACCTGGCAGAGCGGGCAAT
This sequence comes from uncultured Solirubrobacterales bacterium, assembly GCA_963796885.1. GTDB lineage: Bacteria > Actinomycetota > Thermoleophilia > Solirubrobacterales > Solirubrobacteraceae > Palsa-465. The sequence goes on along the minus strand of CAWCNP010000001.1, from coordinate 497,239 downwards.
CACCGAGCAGGTGGCCGAGCCTCTGGGGCTGCCGATGCTCGAGGCGGCGTTTGGAATCCACGCCCTCGCGTCGGCCTCGATGACGCGCGCGGTCAAGGCGGTCACCACCTACCGTGGTCGGGATCCTCGTGATTTCAAGCTCATCGCCTTCGGTGGGAACGGGCCTGTGGTGGCGGCTCAGCTCGCTGATGACCTGGAGATCACTGAGATCGTGGTTCCACCTGACGCGGGACTTTTCTCCGCCTACGGCCTGCTCCGCTCGGACCTCGAGTATGTCGTGACGCGGACCTACCTACGACGCGCCGAGCCCAATCGGAGCAGCGAACTTGAGACCGACCTCATCACGCTGGGACGAGGCGCAGTCGCGGCGTTGGTCGGGCACGGGTACGACGAGTCGCAGATCAGCGTCAGCAGAACGGTCGATATGCGCTACGAGGAGCAGGGATACGAACTTCCGGTGTCGGTTCCCGACGGTCGACTGGACGCCGACTCGGTCAGAACGATGATCGAGGCGTTCGACGGCGAGCACATGCGGACCTACGGGCACCGCGCCGAGGGAGAACCGGTGGATCTGGTCACGCTCCGCGTGACGGCGCACATCCCCGCCGACGTGGCGGCCGGCGAAGGCGTCGGCCGCCGCGCGGCAGGTGAGGCGGCACCTCAGCCAAGACGGGACGTCTACTACGGCCCTGAAATCGGGACGCTCGCCACGTCGATCCTACGCCGGGATGAGGTGGCGGCGGACCCGGTGATGGGCCCGGTGATCATCGAGGAGTTCGATACCTCGACGGTCGTGCCGCCGGGTGCCCTGGTGAGGGTTGACAGCCAGCGCAATCTCCGAATCTGGCTACACGAGCGATGAGCATTCCCGCCCAGAGTGCCAGGATCGACCCCGTCACCTTTGAGGTGATCACCAATGCCCTCGATTCGATTGCCGATCAGGCCGCCATTGCCCTGTTTCGCAGTGCGTACTCAGCCATCGTCCGCGACTCGCTGGATTACTCGACCGCGGTGTTCGACGCCAAGGGCCAGATGCTCGCCCAAGGCCTTACGACTGCTCTTCACATCGGGTCGTTTCCAGACGCGATGGCCAACCTGCTGCAAGTCCACGGCGCCACGATGCAGGAGGGGGACATCTTCATCTGCAACGACCCGTACTCGGCGTGCGGCATGCACCTGCCCGACGTATACGTCATCAAGCCGGTGTTCGTGGGTCCCCGACCACTGGGCTTCGTGACGACGCTTACACACATGGCGGACATCGGTGGGATCACGCCCGGCAGCAACCCCGTGCACTCGACCGAGATCTACCAGGAGGGCCTCCGCATCCCGTTGCTAAAGCTGCACGATGCCGGCGTGCCGAACGAGACTCTCCTCGCGCTCATCGCGCAGAATACGCGCCTCCCGGTCAAGGTGCTCGGCGATCTGCGTGCTCAGGTCGCGGGCTGCGTAGTGGCAGAACGCTCCTTCCTGGCGCTCGCCGATCGGTACGGAGTCGACCAGCTCGAGACCTACTTCGAGGCGATGATCGAGTACTCCGAACGTGTCATGCGTGCTGTCCTCAGCGAGGTCCCGGATGGACGTTATGAGTTCACCGACTACATCGACGGGCTCGGCGAGGAGCCCGAGCCGATCGTGTTCCAAGCCGCGGTGACCATCGCCGGTTCGCGGATGAACGTCGACTGGACCGGCACCTCGGACCAGGTGAAGGCTGGGATCAACGCGCCATTGCCGAACACCAAGGCGGCGACCGCCCTGGCTGCGCGATTGCTGGTCCGCGAGCCTCTGCCCAACTGCGTGGGCTACATGCGCCCCCTCGAGACGATCGCTCCCGAGGGAACGATCGTAAACCCGCTTGAGCCGGCCGGTTGCGCCACGCGAGGGATAACCGCGATGCGGATGCTGGATACGCTCCTCGGCGCGCTCGCGCAGGCGGTCCCGGACCGGATCCCAGCATGCACCGGGGGCGACAACTACTGGCCGACGATCGGTGGCTACCACGAAGGCCGGGCCTTCGCGTACGTGGAGTCGATCATGGGGACTTGGGGAGGGCGCCCGAATCGAGACGGTGCCGAGGGAGCTCCCCATCCCGGCGGCAATCAGCCCAACCAGCCGATCGAGATGGTGGAGACCAGGCACCCGCTGCAGGTGACCAGGTACGGCCTGGTTGAAAACACCGGGGGAGCCGGTCTGCACCGCGGCGGGCTGGCACTCCAGCGCGAATATCGGGTGAGAACCGAGGAGGCGATTCTCACCATCCGCACCGACCGGCGCCGCCATTTGCCATACGGGCTCAGCGGCGGCGATCCCGGGACGCCGGCATGGAACATCCTCAACCCCGGAACCGAGCGTGAACGGGTGTTGCCAACGCTGCCGATGGAAGCGCTCGAGCTGCGCTCCGGCGATGTGCTCAGGATCCAGACCGCGGGTGGCGGCGGCTGGGGTGACCCGCTCGATCGTGATCCGGGCCGAGTCCTCTCGGACGTGCTGGACGAGAAGCTCGACTCGGAGTACGTGCGGCGCAATTACGGAGTCGTGATCGACATCGACGGCCTCTCGGTCGATGAGGCCGCGACCGCTGCGTTGCGGCGCGAGATGCGAGCGCTCCGGCAAGGCCGCACGGCGAATCGGCGCACGGCGCCGGAACTGGAGCCGGATCGAGGAGATGAATAGTCCCGCGGGTCACGTCCACCTGGCCGTCGACGTGGGCGGCACATTCATCGACTTTGTGGCGCACGACGAGTTGACCGGTGAGGTCACCATCGAAAAGCAGCCTTCGACACCGGACGCGCTGGTCGACGAGCTCCTGGCGGGGATGGGCCGGCTGGACGTGCCGCTGGCCGACCTCGCGCGGATCTTCCACGGCACCACGGCGGGGATCAATGCGCTCGTCCAGGAACGCGGAGCCCACGTTGGGTTGCTCATGACCGAGGGATTCCGAGACGTGCTCGAGATCGGCCGCGGGCGGCGACCCGAGGTCTACAACACGTTGTACGCACCTCCCGCACCACTGGTCCCGCGTCACCTGCGCCGAGGCGTTCGTGAGCGACTGGCCGCCGATGGAACTGTCCTGCTGCCGCTACAGATCGAAGATCTGGACGCGAAGGTGGACGACCTGCTCGACGCTGGCGCGCAGGCAATTGCGATCTGCTTCTTGCACTCGTACCGCGAGCCGGCGCACGAGCGGGAGGCAGCCGCGCGTATTCGTGAGCGCCGCCCGGGGATCCCGGTCTCGCTGTCGCATGAGGTGGCTACGGAATGGCGCGAGTTCGAGCGTGCGTCCACCACCGTCATCAACGCCTACATCCAGCCGCTGCTCGACGATTACGTGAACCGTCTCGACAGCGGTCTGACGTCCGGGGGCTTTCGGCGGTCGATCGCGATGATGCAGTCCAACGGGGGCGTCATGTCCGCGGCGGCCACGGTTCGGCGCCCGGTGAAAACGCTGCTCTCGGGGCCGGCCGGTGGCGTCATCGGCGCGCAGGCGTTGGCGCGCGAGCTCGACCTCGAGAACCTCATCTGCGCAGACGTTGGGGGCACGACATACGACGTCGCGCTGATCGAAGCCGGCGCGGTAGTCGAGACGACGGAGACCGTGGTCGACGGCCGCCCGATCGTGGGTCCGTCGATCGACATCGTCTCGATCGGAGCCGGCGGTGGCTCGATCGCATCGATCGATGAGAGCGGCGCGGTGCAGGTCGGCCCGCAGAGCGCCGGGGCGGTTCCGGGACCGGCGGCCTACGGCCAGGGCGGAACCCTCCCGACGGTGACCGACTGCCAGCTGGTCCTCGGACGGATGGCCCCCGAGAGCTTTCTCGGCTCGCGCATGCGCCTGGATGTCGATGCCGCTGAGCGGGCAATCCGTGAGCACGTCGCGACTACCACCGGGGTTGAGCTCGAGTCAGCCGCGACGGGTGTATTGCGGATCGCACAGACCAACATGACGTACGCGATCAGGGCGCTGACGGTCGAGCGAGGGCTCGATCCCCGCGACTTCGCGCTGTGCTCTTACGGCGGCGGTGGCGGGCTGTTCGCGGCCGAGGTTGCGGACGAGCTCGGGATCAGCACCGTCGTGGTTCCCGCTGCCGCGGCCAACTTCTCGGCGGCCGGCATTCTTGGCTCGGACTACCGCGAGGACGCGGCGCGCACCAATATTCAGCCGCTTGTCCTGGAAGCCGTGCCGGGGCTCCTCAGGGCTCTCGAAGAGCTCGCCGATCAGGTGCGGGGAGAACTCCAGGGGTTCGGGTTCACGCCGCACGAGTCGCTCATCACCTACCGGCTGGATGTCCGCTACCTGACGCAGGACGACACGATCACCGTCGAGCTGGATGCGTCGTGGCTGTCTGATGCCGAGGCTTTGGTGGCGGGGGTTCGGCAGCGTTTCGTGAATCAGCACAACAGGCTGTTTGGCTACGGTGACGCCGACGATCCACTCGAGGTTGTGACGTTCCGCTGTCGCGGGACAGGGCAGGTCACATCGCCCGGAGTACAGCCTCTCGAGACCGGGGCGCCTGCCAGGCCACGGGTGAGGAGGGATGTCTGGTTCACGCGAGCGGAAAGACCGCTCGAGACTGACATATTCGACCGTACGGCACTGACGCTGGGGCAGGAGATCACCGGGCCGGCGATCGTCGAGGAGTGGAACACCACCACGCTGATTCCCCCAGGCTGGATGACCCGGATGCATCGGCGCGGTCACATGATTCTCAAGCGTGAGGGCGCGGCATGACAGCGACCAGACAGCGCGTTGACCTGTTCACGACCGAGATCATCAGAAATGGGCTGACCAACGCTGCGGTCGAGATGAGCAAGACGCTTGCCCGAACGGCACGAAGCACGCTCCTCTATGACGTTCAGGACTTTGGTGTGGGGATTGTCGATCGAGACGGTGCCGTATGGGGTGAGGCGCCCGGCATCACGATCTTCACGGGCTGTCTCGCGGAGACGATCCGAGGTGGCCTGGCCAAGCTCGGACAGGCCGGGTTCGCAGAAGGCGATGTCCTTCTGGTCAATGACCCGTACTTGAGCGGAACCCATCTCTCTGACGTGTCGGTCTACATGCCGGTGTTCGTCGACGAGCAGCTGGTTGCCTTCGCGATAGCCACGGCCCACTGGGCGGACATCGGGGCCAAGGCGCCGGGCGGCTGGTGTCCGGACTCGATCGACGTCTACCAGGAGGGCATCTGCTTCGGCCACCAGAAGCTTGTGCGCGGCGGCATCGAGAATCGCGAGATTCGCGATTTGATTCTCGACAACGTGCGCCTACCCGAGACGGTCTGGGGGGACCTCCAAGCCCAAATCGCCGCCTGCCGGCGTGGCGTTGAACGGGTCAGTCAGCTCTGTCTGCGCTACACGGTCGACGGCGTGAGGCTGGCCATGGCGGACGCGATCGAACGGACCCGCTCGGCGATGCGCCGTCGCGTCAAGGAACTTCCTGACGGCCTCTACCGGGCTCAGATCACAATGGACTGGGATGGGGTTACCGACGCGCGCCACGTCGTGGCCGTCGAGGTAGCGATCTCCGGAGACACGATCACCGCCTCGATGACGGAGTCCGGCCCTGCGGCCCGCGGGCCGATAAACCTTCCGGCGATTGGAACGCGCGGCGCAGTTCGCATCGCTTTGAAGTCCATGCTCATGCCGTTTGACCGCACCAACGAGGGCCACTTCTGCGACCTGCAGTTCGAGTTGCCGTCGGGTCTGATCGTCAGCCCGGAGAGACCGGCTCCGTGCGACTCCTACGGCTACGTGAACGGCGCCGTAGGAGAACTCGTTTTTCACGCCCTCGCGTCCGCGGTTCCGGACCGGGCGATCGCCGGTGGCCTTCAGCTTCTGGCCGTGTTCCTATCGCGTGTCGATCCTCGTGACGGAGCCCCGTTCATGTTCATCGAGCCGGTCCATGGTGGCAGCGGTGGCTCCGCGAACAGCGATGGCCACACGCTGACGCGGTTTGCCGACGGTGATGCGTCGAACACGTCGAGCGAGGTGATCGAGCTCCGCTATCCGCTCCGGTGCGAGCGCCACGAATTGCTTCCCGGTCGCGCAGGCGCCGGGCGACAAGTGGGTGGGGCAGGAATCCGCCGGGACTATCGAGTCCTAGAGACGGGGACCTATCTCCAGACGGCCAACGAGAACGCGCTCGAAGTCCTGTGCACTGGCGTCGACGGGGGTGCGGACGGCGAACCCAACGAGGTTGTCCTGAATCCAGACACCTCGGAGGCAGAGAGGTTGGAGCGCCGAGTGTCACGTCTGGGGCCTCTGGCACCCGGAACGGTGGTCAGTCTCCGGACCTCGGGTGGGGGCGGTTGGGGTCCTGCGGCGTCGCGGGATCCGGAGGCCGTGCTGGCGGATGTGATCGACGAGCGGCTCACGATCGAAGAGGCTCGGAGCCGCTACCAGGTCGTGCTCATGCGTGATGCGAATGGCCTGGCGGCGATAGATCAGTCGGCAACCGCTGAGCTGCGCGGAGCCACTGATGAGTGACAACGGCTCCCCGAGCTCCCTTCGAAGTGCTCGCTGGCTGGCGGGCGGCGATCTCCCGGCTCTGATGCACCGGGCGGCGTTGCGCGGTGTCGGCCTCGGCCCAGGTGGCACGGATTCGCGGCCGTTGATCGGAATCTGCAATTCGTTCTCGGAGGTCGTGCACTGCAACACGCACCTTCGCGGGCTTGCCGAAGCGGTCAAGCGCGGTGTCCTCAACGCCGGAGGGCTACCGCTGGAGTTTCCGACGATCTCGCTCGGCGAGGATCTGATGAAGCCGACGGCCATGCTGTTCCGGAATCTGATGGCGATGGATGTCGAGGAATCACTACGTGCGTATCCATTCGACGCGGTGGTGCTTCTGGCCGGATGTGACAAGACCGTCCCGGCACAGCTCATGGGTGCGGCCAGCGCCGATGTCCCGGCGATCATGTTGGGCAGTGGGCCCGCACGAGCCGGGACCTTTCGCGGCGAGAGCATGTCCTCGGCCTCGAGCTTGTGGCGCCGTGTCGACGAATACCGTCGCGGAGAACTGTCGGTCGACGCTCTGGATGAGCTCGAGGGCGCGCTCAAGGCATCGGTTGGCCACTGCAACGAGATGGGGACCGCGTCGACCATGCTGGCCGTTACCGAAGCGCTCGGGATGTCGCTGCCCGGTTCCTCGACCGTTCCCGCCACGGACCGCCGCCGGATCGAATTTGCCGTCCAGACCGGCGCCCGCGCCGTGGAGCTCGCTCGCTCGGACATCCGACCCAGGCAGATCATGAGCGCCGCAGCGTTCGACAATGCGATTCGCGCGCTCATGGCGCTCGGCGGATCTACGAATGCACCCATACATCTGATCGCGATCGCCCAGCGGGTTGGTGTGCCGCTCACGCTCGAGCGCCTTGAGCGCGTCGGGTCCGAGATCCCATGGCTCGTCAACGTCCAGCCGTCCGGCGAGCATCTGGTGGCTGAGTTCGATCGCGCCGGCGGTGTGCCCGCGCTGATGGCCGAGCTCGCTCCGACCCTTGATCACGCCGTCACCACGGTGACCGGACCGCTCGCAAAGGCGCCGAACCCGCATTCCGCCCCGGATCGAAGCGTGATCGCGGCGCTCGAGCATCCGCTTCACAGCGACGCGTCAATTGCCGTTCTGACCGGCAACCTGGCGCCGGCCGGCGCGCTGATCAAGCGGAGCGCCGCGACGCCGTCGTTACTCCGCCACCGCGGCCCGGCCGTCGTGTTCGACGGCATGGATGATCTGATGGCGAGGATCGACAGCGACGACCTCGAGGTTCGTCCCGACTCGGTGCTCGTGCTCCGCGGCGCGGGGCCGCGCGGTGGTCCGGGGATGCCCGAATGGGCCGCGTTGCCGATCCCCAGCAAGCTCCTGCGGGCCGGCGTCACCGATCTGGTCAGGGTTTCCGATGCTCGGATGAGCGGCACCTCCTCGGGAACCATCGTCCTGCACGTTGCTCCAGAGGCCGCCGTGGGCGGACCGCTGGCCGCCGTTCGCGACGGCGACGAGATCCTGCTCGACCATCCGGCGAGACGGATCGAGCTATGCGTCCCCGACGCCGAGATCGAACGGCGACTGGGCGACTGGGGCGAGCCGCGACGGGCCTACCGACGTGGCTACGGTGCCCTGTATCTCGAGCACGTGCTCGGCGCTGACCAAGGCTGTGACCTTGACTTCCTGTTGCCGGTCGACGGGGAGCCCGAAGACGACACCATAGGGATGTTCTCCGGCTGGATCGGGGGCTGGTGAACGCGCGACCAAAGGGGAGAAAATGAGTACGACTGCAAGTCGCAGTAACGCGGAAACTGTGCTCAGCGCAGTCGTCCGCCGACGTAGCGAGGCTGCGGCCGCCGCAGTCGTGGAATCGCCGCAGCGTTTTGCCGACGGCAGCCGCTACCGGATCGAGATTGCCAGCGTCGAGGGTCCCAAGGTGCTTCGCGGGGTGATCGAGGAGGGTCACGACCAGGGCGTCCACGTCCAACGGGTCTCACAGGGGAGTGGCGTCATGATGCTGACCGACGCCGAGATCTCCGAGATGGCTGAGCTCGGGGCTGAGCACGGCATCGAGGTCGCGCTGTTCCTCGGCCCGCGGGCAGAATGGGAGATCGGTGGGCAGGCGATGCTGAGCGAAACGCCAGCCGGCACGATCCGAGGCGCGCGCGGGTTGACCTGGGCGTTCGCCGAAGCCAAGCGTGCATGTGATCTCGGAATCAGAGGCCTCTTGATCGCCGATCTGGGAGCCCTGGCCTGGCTTGCCGAGCGCCGCACGGCCGGCGATCTCCCCCCTGACCTTCGCTTCAAGACGTCGGTGATGATGCCGTGCCAAAACCCGGCGAGCGCGCGGACGCTCGAGTCGCTCGGCGCCAACACGCTGAATATCCCACCGGACCTCTCGATCGAGCAGGTCGGTGACCTGCGTGCCGCGACCAACCTGCCGCTCGATCTGTACGTCGAGTCGCCCGATGACCTGGGCGGCTTCGTGCGCTACTACGAGGTTCCGGACCTGATCCGAGTCGGCTCACCGATGCACGTGAAGCTGGGTCTCCGCAACGCTGCCAACGTGTATCCGTCGGGCGGTCATCTCGTCACCGTCGCGGAGGCGCAGGCCCGCGAGAAGGTGAGACGCGCGGCGCTCGTGGTACGCCTCATCCGCGAGCGCGCCCCCGAGCTTCTGGAGGGTGGCGGGGTCAAGCGCCCGGCCGACCTCGCCGTCCCCGACCTGACGGAGCGCTCGGTGTGAGCGCGGACGCGGCATCTAGGGTTGAGCCACTTCGCGTCGTCGTCATCGGCGCGGGGCTCATGGGGTCGCAGATCGGCCTGGAATATGCGCTCGCCGGTCACGCGGTGACCTTCGCGGCGCGCGACCGTGACCGTATCTCCTCACGCGTCGACGCCGCCTTCGACCTGGTGGCCCGGTATGAGCTGCGAAGTGACGACGAGCTGGCCCAGGCGCGTGCGGCCGTCTCGGTCGCCGATGACGTGGGCGCCGCGTTCGGCGCCGGCTTCGATCTCGCCGTCGAGTCGGTGACCGAGGATCTTGCCCTCAAGGCGCAGCTCTTCGGGCAGGCCGCCGAGGCCGAGCCCGGCGCCATCCTGGCCACCAACACCTCCTCGCTCTCCATCTCCGAACTGGGTCATGCCGCGGGTTGCGCTACGCAGCTGGTCGGCACTCACTACTGGAACCCACCCCTGCTGATGCCGCCGGTCGAGGTCGTCGCCAGCGAGGATACGGCGCCCCATGTGCTCGAGCGAACCGTAGAGATCATCGCCGGTAACGGCAAGCAGCCGGTGGTGGTCAATCGCGACGTTCCGGGGTTCATCTGGAACCGGCTGCAGCACGCGTTGCTTCGGGAGGTGGTTTGGCTGGTCGAGAACGACGTCGCATCCCCAGAGGCGATCGATCAGGTCGTCCGCTCAGGCCTGTCACGCCGGTCGCGCTACACCGGGCCGTTCGAGACGATCGCGCTGGGAGGGGTCGATGCATGGCAACGGGTGGCCGAGAATCTGTTCCCGGTGCTCAGTACGGAGCACACGGTTCGGGACCTCGGGCGATGGATCACGTATGCGCCCGACGATCTCGCCGAGGCGCGGGAGCGACGCGACAACGGGCTGGTCGAGGAGCTGCGCGAGCACCGTCCGTAGGGCTCATCCGGCCCCGGTCCGTAGCGGCACCAATAAGGAACTATCCAGAAACTCCGTCGGCCTGGTTGAGGCGGTGGAGGCGCCGGTACCAGAGCAGGGCGCAGGCGAGCTGGATTAGGCCTTGGTAGTTCTGGGCTTTCTTGTCGTAGCGGATCAGCAGCGCGCGGCACTTCTGTAGCCAGGCGATCGTGCGCTCAACGACCCAGCGGCGGGCGGGATGAGTCTTCTGATCGTCGCTGTCGAGCTTCTCTTCGCCGATCCGGCGGATGTGGGGCACGTAGCCGCCGGCCTGACACGCGGTCTCGCCGGTGGGGTTGTCATAGCCCTTGTCCAGGCACAGGTTCTGGATCACCTGCTCGGGGTCCGGGCGCTCGATCACGATCGCGTTGATCGTGCGCTCAAGCAGCTTGGTGTCGTGCACGTTGGCGCCGTCGATACAGACCGCCAACGGTCCGCCGTGCTGCTCGACCAGCACGCTCTTCTTGGTTCCCATCTTGGCTCTATCAGTGGGGTTTGGGCCTCTCGCGCCGCCGCAGAAGCGGCTCTTGCCCATCACCCCGTCGGCCGCCTGCCATGCCCAGCTGACCGCGCCGAACTCGTCACACTGGCGCACCAGCTGCGCCCAGATCTCCTCCAGCACACCATCCGCGACGAACCGCTGAAACCAGGCGTGAACCGTCGAGTCGGAGCCGAACCTGCGCGGCAGCTGGTTCCACTGCACACCCGAGCGCAGCCGGTAGACGATCCCCTCCAACACCAGCCGCAGATCCGCCCTGGGCCGGCCGGTCGCCGCACGCGGATAACGCCTGGCCAGGATCGGCTCGATCCGCTCCCACAACTCGTCCGGCAGCTCCCAGATCGTCGGCAACACCGGCGCAGGGGTAGTCTCGGCAGGCGGCAAGGCACGCTCCTTTCGCGAGGTGGTGTGCCTTGCCCATTCACCTCAAGGAGACATAACTCCTGCTCAGAGCGGGTTTATGGATAGTTACTAAGTCCAACGTTGTGCCCGATTATCGGGAACAACGTTGGAGTCGTTACGACCGACGTGGCTGGCGAGCAGACGGGAGCTACCGAGCCAGAAATCCGCCGTCGACGCTGACCGCGGTGCCGGTCACGAACGACGCGTCATCCGACGCCAGGAAGGCAATGACCGCGGCGACCTCTGATGGGTCGGCGGATCGACCCAGAGGCGTCGATTCGCGAGCGAGCGAGTCCCACAGCTCCTTGTATTCAGCGTCGCTGGCCTCGGGAGCGCGGGCACGGAGGATGCCCGTTGCCGTGACCCCTGGACAGACCGCGTTGACCCTGATCCCGTCATGTCCATACCGGGTCGCGAGAGAGATCGCCAGCTGCACCGCCCCCGCCTTGCTGACGTTATAGAGGTACTGGCTGGTCCCCGCGTCGTCCTCCTGCCCCGTGAACGCCGATATCGACCCGAGGTTGATGATCGAGCCCGATCCCCTCTCCAGCATCGAGGGGATCGCGTGCTTACAGCACAGAACCATGCCGCGCAGGTTGACGCCAATCACCCGGTCAAACTCGTCGACCGTGGTCTCGGTCACATCGCGGACGCATGGCATACCGGCGTTGTTGACGAGCACGTCTATGCGACCGAAGCGACTCGTCGCGAGCTCCGCCAGGCCCTGAGCTGTCGTCTCGAGGCCAACGTCGCCGACCAGACTCACGTGCTCGCCACCGTCTAGGTTGCTCACCGTCTCGGCGAGACCACCCTCGTTCAGGTCGTTGGCGACGACGTGCGCGCCCTCCGAGGCGAGGCGAGTTGCCGTGGCACGCCCAATACCGCTGCCGGCGCCGGTGACGAGCGCCACGCGCCCGTCGAGCCTTCTCGATAGTGAGTCGCCGTTGCTCACGCTCTATCGGGCCAGGAACCCGCCGTCCACGATCAGCGGCGCGCCGGTCACCACGGCCGAGTCGTCGGAGGCCAGAAACAGGATCGCCGCCGCGATCTCCTCAGGTTGCTGCGGCCGGCCCTGCGGGACGGTCGCGGCGGCAGCGCTGCGCCACATGCGGTCGTCGGCCTCCGGGCTGCTCTCCGGCCCTTCGGCGCGCACCAGATGGGTCTGCACAACCCCGGGACAGACGCAGTTGACCCGAATCCCCACCGGCGCGTATCGAGTGGCCAGCGACACTGAGAGCTGGTACGCCGCGGCCTTGGATACGTTGTACAGCCACTGACTCTGACCGTCGTGTTCCTGACCGGTAAATGCTGAGACGGACGCGAGATTCACGATCGAGCCGCTGCGCTGGCGCTCCATGACCGGCAGGACGTGCTTGCAGCACCAGACCATGCTCTTCACGTTGATGCCAATCACACGGTCAAACTCCGCCTCGTCGATGGCCGTCACATCCATGAGGTGATAGATGCCGGCGTTGTTGACCAATACGTCGATACGGTCGTGCTCGCGCGACGCAGTTTGCGCCAGTTCGGCCGCGGTCTGCTCGCGCGCGATGTCACCCCGGACGGCGAGGTGTCCACCGCCCTCGAGTGACTCCAGAGTCGCGTCGAGGCCGGCCTGGTCGATGTCGCTGATCACGAGCCTCGCGCCCTCGCCGGCGAAGCGTCGAGCGGTGGCGCGCCCGATGCCACTCGCCGCCCCGGTCACGATGGCGACACGCCCGCTCAGACGTCCGCCGGCGCTGGCGGTAGTCGTGGCGGGTTCGGGAGGTGTCATCGCGACAGGTCCGAGGCGAGCTCGATGGGTCAGCTGTTCGCAGAGAGGGCAGCTGCTTTGTCTAACGATCATATCGTCTGCGGTACGAAATGACAGAATGGTCCGCGGAACAGATGTCAACCGCCGAATCAGCCCCCTCCGAAACCCCTCGCCCGACCAGTGCCGAGAGCTCTCGCGGCCTGGCCGAACTGAGCAGCATCGAGAAGGGACTGCTCCTCATCCGGGCCCTCGCCGCGTCGCGCGATGGAATGACGCTGGCCGAGGTCGCGTCGGTGACCGGTCTCAACCGATCGACGATCTATCGCCTGTCGGAGATACTCGAGAAGGGCGGGTGGATCCAGGCGCCAGGCTCGCGCGACGGCCCACGCCGAGTCGCGGTTGGCCCGACGATGCTGGGTCTGTCGATACTGATTTCAAATACCTACGACACCACGGCTCGGCTTCAGCCTGTCATCGATCGGCTGGCTGCGTCCGTGGTCGAGACGGTTCACGTCGGCGTGCTGGAACAGAGCGAGATCGTCCACATCGCGAGGGCGGTGCCCGAGTCGGGAACCCCGTTTGCAGCGGAGATGGGGACACGCGACGCGGCCCATTGGACGGCGCTGGGCAAGGCGTTGCTTTCGACGATGGACCCCAACGATGTGCGGCGTCTGTACCCGGGGGAGACGCTGCCGCGCCGGACCCCGGCGACGCTCGGTTCGGTCAGCGACCTGCTCGCCGACCTCGGTCGGATCCGCGAGCGGGGTTATGCGCTCGACGACGAGGAGAGCCGTCCCGGCGTTCGCTGCGTCGGGGCTCCGGTGTTCGGCCCTGCCGGACAGGTCATGTTCGCGGTGAGTGTGACCAGCGCTCCAGCGCGTCTCGCCGGCGACCAGCTGGACAACGTGATCGAGGCGGTCAAGGGCTGCGCGGCGCTGTTGACGACCTCCTTTGGCGGCTCGGCCGCGGCCAGCCGGCGCCCCGCCGCCGTCGGCGAATAGCCCGGCGCAATAGCTGCCGGAGCGGCGGGGCTTTTGCGTCCTGTTTGCCTACCAAACAGCTTGCACAGCCAGCAAACACGGGATATGCTCTCGGCGGTTTCACAAATCGCACAAGGGAGCTGACCGTGGCCGACGGGTTCGGACTGGAGCAGGTCATCAGGGATCAGATCACCCGCAGGGCGGCGCTCAGGCGCATCGCCGCCGGGGGGGCCGCAGTGACGCTCCCCGGAGTACTCGCTGCATGCGGCGGAAGTTCGTCCTCGAGCAGCTCGCTCACCAAGGGAGGCAGCGCTGCCGCCACGAATGAGGAGATCCCGGTCATTCATTGGGGAATCGCCGGTGACATCCAGAACGTGTTCCTCCCGAATTCGGCCGACATCCCCACTATCTATGTGACCAATGCAGCGCTTGAGTCCCTGCTCGCGATCGACGATGCCGGACGGCTGGTGCCCTCGGTTGCCGAATCATGGAACCAACCCGATCCGACCACGTACGTGTACAACCTGCGTCCGGGTGTCAAGTTCTGGAACGGCGACCCCGTCACCGTGGATGACGTGGTCTGGACTCTCCAGTACCAGGCCGACCCGAAGAACGCCTCTCAGGTGAACACGTACTTCTCGTCGGTCAAATCCATCGAGGCAACCGGGCAGCGACAGGTGACCATCAAGCTCATCGCGCCCGAGGCGACGTTCCGCTGGATACCCGGGACATACTTTGCGCAGATCGTCCAGAAGAAGTTCTACGAGGCGCACAAGAAGACGATCGGCACACCCGGAGTATTAACGATGGGTACTGGTCCGTTCAAGTTCACCAAGCTGGTGCCGGGAAGCGAGGTGGTCCTGGAGCGCAACGAGCTGTACTGGGGCCCCAAGCCACGCCTCCAGAAGCTCATCATTAACCCCATACCAGATGACTCTGCCCGACTACTCGCGATGCGCTCGGGCCAGATCGATGGCGCCGGCCTGTATTCCGTCCCTGTCAACCAGGCATCGCAGTGGAGTTCCATCGGTGACGTTCACGTGAACTACCAAACGTCGCTGCAGCTTGGGGTGTTCGGCATGAACAACCAGCGCGAGCCATGGAATGACGTGCACGTCCGGCGGGCTGTGGCCTGGTCCACTGACGGCGCTGGACTTGTCAAGGGTCTGTGGAGTGGATACGGGCAGCCGGCCAACGCGATGCCCCCGCCAGCGCTGTGGAAGGGACTCCTTCCCGATGACGAGGTCAAGAAGCGCTACGCGGCGCTGACAACCTACAACCTTGATCTCGACAAGGCCAAGGCAGAACTGGCGAAATCGAAACACCCCAAGGGCTTCACGGCGACGATGGTCTATGCCAACACCGACACCCAGCTCGGTAACGCAACTCAGGCGCTGGCGGAGAATCTCGGTAAGATCGGCGTGAAGCTGAATGTCAAGGAGATCCCCATCGACCAGTGGAATGCCATGCTCGTTGGGCCGAAGGGCGCGATTGATTCGATCGCCGCGACTCTCGGGGCGGACTACAACGATCCGGGGGAGAATCTCTATCTGAATTTCCAGAGCAAGTTCGCGGTTAATGGCGAGTACAACTTCGTGAATTACAAGAGCCCCCAGATGGATCGCATGTTGGATTACGAACATGGGCTCAACGCCACCGATCCAAAGCGTTTCGACGCGCTGTTTCAGATCATGGCGGTCCTGGCGCAGGACGTCCCCATGGTGTACGTGTGGTGGAACGACACGGCGCAGGCACTCAAGAACAAGTATGTGTTCGAGGGCCTGAACCCGTGGACATGGATCCAGCCTTGGGCGAGTCGGTTCAAGGTCGCGGCCGCGTAGGGCCGCCGACGGCGGCCCTCAACGCTCGACATACGGCGTGAGGCAGCAGGCGCTTCTCAAGTTCATCGCTCGACGCACGGCTGCGTTCCTGATCCTGCTGGTCCTCATCTCGTTCGGCGTCTTCTCATTGCTGTACCTGGCGCCGGGCGACACGGCCCGGCTGCTGCTGGGAGCAAAACCGCAGAGTCCGGCCGCGCTTGCCGCCGTGCGCGAGCAGTACCACCTCAACAAGCCGTTCCTCGTCCAATACTGGCTATGGCTGAAGGAAGCCGTTCATCTGAACTTTGGTCAGTCGATTCAGACCGGCCAGGACGTCATGTCGATCATCCGGTCGCGCGCGCCGATCGACATATTCCTAGGTCTCTACGCCTTCGTCCTTGTCATGGTGGTGTCGGTCCCGCTCGGCGTGCTCGCGGCGCTCAGGCAGAGGAAGGCGAGCGATCGCACGATCGTCGGGGTTTCCGTGATCGCCGTAAGCGCGCCGCCCTTCGCCACGAGTCTCTTCCTGCTCTACATCTTCTCGGTGCTGATAGGGATCTTTCCCGCCTTCGGCGCCGGTAGCGGTTTCACCGATCGGCTGTACCACATGACCCTTCCCGCGATGGCCCTCGCGGCGTCGGCGGCAGCTCTGGTGGTCAAGCTGACGAGGAGCGCGATGATCACCGCGCTGGATCAGGACTACGTCGCGTTTGCCCGCGCCAGGGGAATCAAGCCGAATCGCGTGTTGGTCGGTTACGCATTCAGGAACGCGCTCGTGCCGGTGGTCACTGCCACCGGCCTCGTGCTCGGGTACGTCCTCACGGGCGCCGTCCTGGTCGAGTACGCGTTCTCATTGAACGGGGTAGGCGCGTTGCTCGTCACCGCGGTCGACTCGAAGGACTACCCGGTCGTGCAGGGGATCGCGCTGCTGACGGCGGCGATCGTGATGTTCGTCTATCTGCTCACCGACATCGCCTACACGTTTGTCGACCCACGCATCAGGTACGGAACCAACACATGACAGAGGGCGCGGTCGAGCTCGAACGGATCAGGGTCGGATTCGCGCTGCGCAAGCGCTTCCCGATTCTGATCGCGATCTGCATGCTCATCGTGGGGGTCGTCGTCATCTGCGCCATCACCGGATCGCTGCTGGCCCCGCAGGACCCGAGCGCCCAGAATGTCATCCTAGGGGTCAGCCCGCCCGGCCCCGGGCATCTGCTGGGCACCGATCAGCTAGGACGCGATGTGCTCTCGCGCCTCATCGCCGGCGCACGAACGGCGATTGTCGGGCCTCTGATCATCGCCCTTGGCGCCATGATCTTCGGCAACGCGCTCGGTCTGATCGCCGGCTATCGCGGTGGCGCGGTCGAGGCAGTCATCATGCGATGGGTCGACTTCATGGTCTGCCTGCCCGTGCTGCTCATCGCGATCGTGGTCGTCGGCACTCTCGGTGGCAGCTACGCGCTCGCGGTTGTGATCCTGATGGTGCTCCAGATTCCTTACGACACGCGGATCATTCGTGGGGCGACACTGGAGCAGCGCGTGCTTCCATACGTGGAGGCGGCGGAGGTTCTCGGACTGCGACCACGGCGGATCATGGCCGTACACATATGGCCCAACCTCTGGCCGCTGGTGATCGCCAACACTTTCCTGAACTTCGCGTTTGCGCTCGTCAACCTTGCCGCGCTGTCATTCCTCGGGCTCGGTGCCGGGCCAGGTACGCCCGACTGGGGCCGGATGCTGAGCGACGGTCGACTGTTGATCTTCCAGAATCCGTGGACGGCGCTGGCCCCCGGGCTGGCCATCGTTCTGCTGGCCGCGAGCATGAACATCCTCGGGGACTGGCTCTATGAGTGGGTGTCGGATGCAGGGAGAATGCGAGCGTGAACCGGATCGCGCCGCCGTCCCCTCCGGATGACCAGCACCCGCTGCTCGAGGTCGGCGACCTGACGATCGGTGACCCGGGCCTCAAGACCGAGCGAAGGATCGTCTCGGGCCTGAACCTCGCGGTGCAGAAGGGCGAGGCGATCGCGATCGTCGGAGAGTCGGGGAGCGGAAAGTCGATGACCGCCCGGGCCATCGTCGGGCTTCTTCCGCCTGGGCTTGGCGCCCAGGGTTCCGTCACCCTTGATGGGCAGGAGTTGCTGGGCGCCGACGAGCGCAAGCTGAGGGCGATTCGTGGCACGCGAGTGGGCCTCGTGTTCCAGGACCCGTTCACCATGCTGAACCCACTGCTGCGGACCGGTCGCCACATCACCGAGGCTCTGCGCGACGAGCGCGGCAAGCGGCTTCGCGGCCGCGACGCTCGGGCGGAGGCGATCCGGCGACTGCAAGAGGTCGGGATCGCGGACCCGAATGTGGCCGATCGCTACCCGTTCGAGCTGTCGGGGGGAATGCGGCAGCGCGTGGGCATCGCCGCCGCGTTGGCTCGCGATCCGGAGGTGCTCATCGCCGATGAGCCGACCACGGCGCTCGACGTGACAACCCAGAAGGAGATCCTCGGTCTCCTCAAGTCGCTGCAGGCTTCGCGCGGCATGGCGCTGATCCTGATCACGCACGACCTCCGCGTTGCCTTCTCCATGTGCGATCGCATCTGCGTCCTGTACGCGGGGGCCCAGCTCGAGATGGGCCCGGCGGCCCGCATCGAGGACGACCCGTCGCACCCCTACACGCTGGGTCTGCTGCTGTCGGAGCCGCCGCCTGAACATCGGGTTGAGACGCTCGAGGCGATAGCCGGCAGCGTCCCGCGGGGAGAAGAGGTGCGCGACAGATGTGCTTTCGCGGCACGTTGTCGTTGGTGCCGGCCAGAATGCGAGGCCGGTGCGCCGCCGCTGCGCGAAGTCGACGGAGAGGTGCTGTCGGCGTGTATCCGGCTCAGCGAAATCCGCCCCGAACTTCGCGCCTACCGCCGCCGCCGAGCCGCCGCGGCGGGCGACGCTCATGTCGGTGATGATGAGCCGCCCGCGCTGCTCGAGGTCCGGGATGTCCACAAGGCCTTCGGCCGAGCCTCTGAGGGCACGCTCGCACATGCCGTCGCCGGCGCATCGATCCGTGTCGCGCCGGGAGAGAGCGTCGGGATCGTCGGCGAATCTGGATCGGGGAAGACAACTCTCGCTCGGTGTCTGGTGGGACTGGAGACACCCACCGAAGGCCAGATCATCCTCGACGGAATTGACGCCAGTGACGTTTCCCGGCTCTCGCGATCGGACCTCGAGCGATTTCGCGGCACGATTCAGATCGTCTTTCAGGACCCGTATTCATCCCTGAACCCCGTCCGCACGGTGGGAGCCACGCTGAGAGAGGCCCTGCGGGTCCGCAGAAAGCAGGTCGTCGATATCGACGAGCAGGTGGCGCAGTTGCTCGAGCGGGTCGGCCTTCCGTCCCAGTACTCGTCGCGAAAGCCGGCTGCGCTGTCAGGCGGAGAACGACAGCGGGTGGCGATCGCCCGATCGCTCGCCACCGAGCCAAAATTGCTCATCTGCGATGAGCCGGTTTCAGCCCTGGATGTCTCCGTTCAGGCCCAGGTACTGAACCTGCTCAGCGAGGTGCGCAGCGCCTCGCAGCTCGCGTACCTGTTCATCACCCACGACCTCGCCGTCGTGCGCCAGATCGCTGACCGTATCTACGTCATGCGTCGAGGCGAGATCGTCGAACACGGCCCCGTGGCCCAGATCCTTGACCAACCGGGCCACGAGTACACAAAGAGCCTCGTCGCCTCGATCCCGCGGACTGATGTGGATTGGCTCGGGTCGGGCCAGGCCGATCTGGCTCAGGCGCCCAGGTAGATCGTCTTGATCCGCGTGTAGAAGTCAACCGCGCCGCTTCCCTGCTCGCGGTATGTCCCAGTCGAGGACGACTTGACGCCTCCGAAGGGCACATTCAGATCGAGGCCCGTGGTGGCGCGATTGACCTTGACGACGCCGACATTCGCCTTGTCGATGAACCGCATGACGCTGCTCATGTCATTGGTCACGATCCCCGCCGTGAGGCCGTAGTCAGAGTCGTTGGTGAGCTCGATCGCCGCGTCGAGGTCGTGCGCCTCGAACACGCTCACGACGGGTCCAAAGATCTCCTCCCGCGCGACCCGTGCCCCCGGCTGCAGGCCGGTGACGACGACCGGATCGAAGAACAGGTCTGACCGGGCGCCTCCTGAGAGGAGCTCGCCGCCCTCCTCGCGCGCGAGCTCGAGGTAGCTACCGTTGGTGCGCAGCTGCGCCTCCGACACCACCGGCCCCATGCGCGTCCCGTCCTCGGCTCCGTCGCCGGCCAGCCACCGCTGCGCCTCGCTGGTGAGTGCCTCGGTTACGGGCCCGATCGCCCCCGGGGTACAGATGACTCGGCTGGTTGCCGTACAGGCCTGACCGGTGAGTCCGAACGCGCCTGCCGCCGCGATCTGAGCCGCCCGCGCCGGGTCGGCGTCGTCGAGGACGACCAAGGCGTTCTTCCCGCCCATCTCGAGCTGAACCCGCGCGAGCCGGTCGCTGGCCAGCCGGTGGATGCCCATGCCGACCGAGGTCGATCCGGTGAACGACACGGCGGCCACGCGATCGTCCCTCACCAGCGCGTCTCCAACGATCGAGCCCGAGCCATGAAGGACGCTGATGACGCCCGGCGGAAGGCCCGCTTCGATCAAGCACTCGACGAGCCGGTGCGCCGACAGCGGTGTCAGCGACGCCGGCTTGAACACGACGGCATTGCCAGACACGAGCGCCGGCGCCATCTTCCACGTCGGGATCGCGATCGGGAAGTTCCATGGCGTGATCACGGCGACCACGCCGAGCGGCTCCTTCCTGGTCAGCAGCTGCGTTGCACCGTCAGCGCCGGGCAGCGCCTCGCCGCCCAGGCGCCAGCCCTCGCCGCCAAAGAAGCGCAGGATGTCCGCGGCACGATTGACCTCGCCCGTCGCCTCCGCGAGCGTCTTACCCTCCTCGGCGGTGAGCTCGGCGGCGACCGCCCCCGCTCTCGCCCGCAACAGCTCGGATGCGCGGGCGAGGATCGCTCCGCGCGCGGCGGGCGCGGTACGGGCCCAGTCCGGCTGCGCACTCGCGGCAGCCGTCAGGGCCTGGTCTACGTGGTCGGACCCAGCCTGGGCGGCTCGGACGACGACCTCAGCCGGCCGTGCCGGATTCGTGCGCTCGGCGACCGCGGAATCCATCCACTCGCCGCCGATGAGAAGCGGCGCAGTAGCTGGCTCGGTCATTGGTACGGAGCATACCCGTGGTGGGGCCAGGCGAGCACGCGATTGGCGACCTGGCCTCGGGTAGGATTGCCATCTCTGGGATGACTTGGAGGATTCGCGGCACCTACTTCGAGTCGTGCAACTGCGACGCTATCTGTCCGTGCCGCCGGATCGGTGGGGCGGCGGGCGGCCGCTCGACCCACGGCGTCTGCATGGGAGTGCTGTCGTGGCTGATCGAGGAGGGGGGACTGGACGGCACCGACCTGGCCGGCCTTCCGGTGGCGATGGCGATCCGCTACAGCGACGATGAGCCGGGCTCGCCGTGGACGTGGGTGCTCTACCTCGACGCCGGCGCGTCGAGCGGGCAGCGCGAAGCGCTCGAGGCGATCTTCACCGGCCAGCTCGGTGGCGCCGCCACCGCCCACTTCCCGTGGACGTGGAAGCAGGGTGAGCTCGTGGCCGTACGTACCGTGGAGATCGAGGTCGATCACACCCGGCGCCGCCAGCTCTTGCGGATCCGTGACCACGTCAGCGTCCGGATCCGCGATCGCTACGCTGGCCCGGAGACGGTCACCTGCGTGATCCCCGGCCATGACCGCGTCGGCGAGGAGCTCATCGCCGACCAGCTCGTGGTCGAGGATGGGCCGCTGGCGTTCAGCTTCAGCGGAACGTGCGGCTACGGCACGACGTTCGACTACGCGGGCTGAGGGCCCATGGGGCCTGGGACTCGGGCCAGGGTGCTGGAAAAGTGCCGCATGGCGAACCTTTTCGAGCAACGTCCACGGTTGTCCACGAAACGGTCCGCACAGCGCCCCCAGGCTCGCGGACCAGTTACGCCACCCCCCGACCTAGGACTCGCCCGCCAGCACGCCGGGCACGTCGGCGATCGAGTCGACGACACGGGTCGGCTCGATCCCGGAACCGCGCACGCGATCCTCGCGGTACTTGCCGGTTCGCACGAGGATCGTCGCCAGCCCGGCGCCCTGTGCGCCACCGATGTCCGACTCGATGTCATCGCCGACCATGGCGGCGTCGGAGACGGTCGCGCCCATGTCGGCCACGGCCTGGTCGAAGAAGGCCCGCGCCGGCTTGCCGACCACGTACGCCTCCCTCCCGGTGGCGAACTCGATCGCCGCGACGAACGGCCCCACGTCCAGAGACAAGCCGTCGGCGCGCATCCAGTAGCGGTTCTTCTGCAACGCGATCAGCTCGGCGCCGTTCATCACCTGGCGAAACGCGTGGTTGAGAACGTCGTAGCCGAAGGCTGAGCCGAGGTCACCGATGATCACGGCCTGCGGTTCCTCCGCCGTCTCCCGCAAGGCGGCGAAATCACGCTTGACCTCGTCGTTCATGATCAGCGCCGCTCGATCGTGGCCCTGGTGCCGGCAGTGGGCGACGGCGAGCGCCGCCGGCGTGGTCAGTTCATGATCGGAGACCGAGAACCCCAGGCGGGCGAGTTTCTCCAGCGTGCGATCGCGCGAATGCGCGGTGGTGTTGGTGACGAACCGCAGCGCCAGACCCCGGTGGCGCAGGCGCTCCACCGCCTCCTGTGCGCCGGCAACTGGCTCCTCCTCGATGTACAGAACGCCGTCGAGATCGATGAGAACCGCGGTCACGTTCTCGAGCACTCGGCAAACATCGCACATCGCGGCCCGATCCGGCCGGCGGCCACATGCCATCATTACCTCATGTCCGCTGATGACGAGAGCCACATGAGTTTCGAGGAAATGCTGCGTTCGATGGCGCTTGAGGTGAGCCGGTCGCTCGACGACCAGCTGGCGCAGGCGGATGTCGAGGGCGCGGCGGAAGCGTTCGGGCTGGATCCCGACGCGGCAAGGAACTGGGTCGACACCGCCGGTGACTGGCTGCGCGGCCAGGTCGAGCACATGGGCGAGTCGATGCCCACTCACAGCGCGCTGTCGCGAGACCGAGCGGTTGAGGTTGACCCGCTCAGCCACGCCGGTCCGCATCCGCTCGATCTGCCGACCGACGACCAGGGTCTGGCTCTGGCGGCGCTGGATTCGGGCCGCTGGTCGGTCGAGCCGGGCACCGAGGCACTCGCGGCACGCGGCGAGGGGCCGGGAACGAGCGATGCGCTGGGACTGGTTCGCGAGCTGCGTAGCCGTGACTGGCTCGATGGCGACGGCGAGATCACCTTGGTGGGCCGCCACGCGCTGAGCCGCTGGCTCGACGCGGCAAAGCCTCGGTAGCCGCGCGGTGAACACGAGATGAGCGAGATCGCCGGCGTCCACGCGTTCTCAAATCACCTGCCTGTCCGGATCAGCTTCGGTGACGGTGTGGCTGCGCAGCTCCCGTCCGTCGTGGAGTCGCACGGCGCGCGGCGCGTTCTGGTGATGATCGATGCCGGGCTCGAGGAGCAGAGCGCCGGCGTGGCCGCGGCGATCGCGGCGCTCAGGGACGCACAGATCGACGTCCAGCGCCTTGTCAAGCCGCCGGGCGAGCCGACGATCGACGTCGTAGATGAAGCCGCGGGCGCGCTGCGCCGCGCCGACCCGCAGGCCGTCGTGGCCATCGGCGGAGGCTCGGTCATCGATACCGCGAAGTCGGCGCGCCTGTCCGTGCAGTGCGGCATGGACTTCCGCACCTTCCTCGAGTCCGAACGCGTGTTTCCCGAGCCCTCGCTGCCCCTGATCGCTGTCCCCACCACCGCCGGAACTGGATCTGAGGTGTCGGGCGGGGCGGTCATCACCGACCCGAGGCAGACGCGCAAGGCCGGAATCGCGAGCCCGGCACTCCGCGCCCAGAACGCACTCGTCGACCCGCTGCTCACGCACTCCGTGCCGCCTGCGCTGACTGCCTACACCGGGTTCGACGCGCTTGCGCAGGCGATCGCCGGGATGCTGGCGCGAGTGCGGACGCCGATCGGAGATGCGATCGCGCTCGAGTCGATCCGGATGATCGGCAGGGCGCTGCCGGTGGCTTACGACAACGGCAACGACGCCGCCGCCCGGGAGGAGATGGCGTGTGGGAGCCTGATGGCGGGGCTGACGATGAACATCTCGGACTGCACGGCCGAGCACTCGCTGGCCCAGTCGATCGGCGCTCTGTTCAAGGCTCCCCACGGTCTGACCATCGGCCTGGTGCTGGTGGAGACGCTCGAGCGCGAGCGACAGCACGTGCCGGCCATCCTCGAGCGAGTTGCCGATGCGCTCGAGGTACCCGACGATGGCTCCGGCGACGGGTCGCGGGCGGTCGAGGCGATACGCACGCTGCTGGCCAGGCTCGATTTCCCAGTCCTCGCCTCGCTGGGGGTGGGTGAGGAGCATCTCGACGAGCTCACGATGATCGCGCTGGAGGATTTCTTCATCACGCAGTCCCCCGTGCCGTGGAGTGAGCAGGAGGTACGGTATGCCTTCGCGACGGCGCTCGGGCAAGAGGACCGGAGCGCTGCGCTGAGGTGAGACTGAGGAGCAATCGTGACGACTGACGAGCGCGCCACCGCTACCCGTGACTTCGATGTAATCGTGGTCGGAGCCGGCTTCTCCGGTCTGTATGCGCTACACCGGCTGAGGGCGATGGGCTTCACGGTGCGGGTGCTGGAACGCGGCAACGGGGTCGGCGGCACGTGGTTCTGGAACCGGTACCCCGGGGCCCGTTGTGACATCGAGAGCGTCGACTATTGCTACTCGTTCTCGGAGGAGCTGCTCGACGATTGGCAGTGGACCGAGCGCTACGCGGCTCAGCCCGAGATCCTGCGCTACCTCAACCACGTGGCCGACCGCTTCGACCTTCGGCGCGACGTCGAACTCGAGACCGAGGTGAAGGAGATGCGCTTCGACGACGACGCCAACCGCTGGGTCCTGGACACGGCGGATGGCAGGCGCTTCTCGTCCCAGTGGTGTGTGATGGCGACTGGCAACCTGTCGTCGATAAAGGCGCCCAGCTTCGAGGGCATGGACGAATTCGAGGGCGAGTCATTTCACACCGCGCGGTGGCCCGAGGAGGGCGTTGACTTCACGGGCCGACGGGTGGCGGTCATCGGCACGGGCTCGACCGCGATCCAGGCGATTCCCCAGATCGCGCGCCAGGCATCGCAGCTGTTCGTGTTTCAGCGGACGCCGAACTACAGCATGCCGGCGCAGAACCGGCCGCTGACGGCGGCCGAGCTGCACGAGGTGCGGCGCAACTACGCGCACCGGCGCCGGCTGGCCGAGCAGTCCGAAGCGGGCGTGCCCTTCCCCGCGCCCGAGACGGCGACATTCGAGGTCACCCCGGCGGAGCGGCGGCGCATGTACGAGGAGGGCTGGCGGCGGGGCGGCATCAACGCGCTGTCGTATGCGTTCACGGACTTCTTCTCCAGCCAGGCGGCCAACAGCAGCGCGGCCGAGTTCGCCCGCGCGCGCATTCGCGAGATCGTCTGCGACCCCGAGGTCGCCGAGGCGCTGTGTCCGTATCAGCACATCGGAACGAAGCGTACGTGCGTCGACATCGACTACTTCGAGACCTATAACCGCGACAACGTGACGCTGATCGACCTGCGTCGCGATCCGCTCGAGAGGCTGACGGCGCGTGGCGTACGGACGGCCTCGGCCGAGTACGAGGTCGATTGCATCGTCTTCGCGATCGGGTTCGATGCCATGACCGGGGCGCTGATCGACATCGACATCCGGGGGGCCGAAGGGCGGGGCCTGCGAGAGCATTGGTCCGCCGGGCCGCGAACGTATCTCGGCATCGCGGTGGCGGGCTTCCCGAACATGTTCGTGGTGACCGGGCCGGGCAGCCCCTCGGTGCTGAGCAACATGGTCGTCTCAATCGAGCAGCACGTCGACTGGATCAGCGACTGCATTGCGGCGATGCGCCGGCGTGGGATCGACCGGATGGAGGCGACGCCGGAGGCCGAGAACGAGTGGGTACACCACGTGAGCGAGGTGGCGAGTACGACCCTCTATCCGCTCGCCACGTCCTGGTACGTCGGCGCGAACATCCCCGGAAAGGCCCGGGTGTTCATGCCCTACGTGGGTGGATGCGGGCCCTACCGCCAGGAGTGCGATGAGGTTGCCAGTCAGGGGTATCACGGCTTCCGGCTGAGCGCCGATAGCGAATCCGCGGCCGACGCCGAGAGCGCGGTCGCATGAGCGACACGGTCACGGGCCGCCAGACCATGCCCGCGGTGCCCGGTGACGACCCGTCCGCGGTCCAGGCGGCGCTGGCGCGGCTACGCGATGGTGGAGTGCGGACCGTGATCCTCGGCGGCGCGGACACGCACGGGATCATGCGAGGAAAGCGCGTGCCGATCGAGCGCCTCGAGCACCTGTTCGAGCACGGCATGGCGATGTGCGACGTGTTCTGGGTGATCCACGTCGACGAATCCGATCTCGTCCCGCGTCCGCACGATCACACCGGCTACTTTCCCACCGAGCGCGACGGGTATCCCGACATCGCGGCGGTCCCAGACCTCTCGACGCTGCGGCTGGTTCCCTGGCACGAGGCGACCGCGCTGATGCTGTGTGACTTCCAGCGCCAGGACGGTGGAGCGATCCCGATCTCGCCCCGCACGGTGCTGCGCCGCGTAATCGAGCGCTCACGCGAGATGGGATTGGAGCCGATGTGCGGTATCGAACTCGAGTTCTACGTTCTGCGCGAGACCCCCGGGTCAGTCCTGACGCGCCGACCGGCAGAGCTCGAGCCCCTCGAGGAGCGGCCGAGCACCTACGGCGTGACCATGGGTTCCCGGCAGGAGCCGCTGTCGCGGCTCATCCGCGAGAGCGCGCTGGCCTATGGCCTCCCGGTCGAGGCCTGCAATCCGGAGACCGGCCCCGGCCAGTTCGAGATCACGCTGCGTTACGCCCCGGCGCTGAAGGCGGCGGACGACGCTTTCCTGTTCCGAGCGGCGGTCAAGGAGCTGGCCGCGCAGCAAGGTCTGATGGCGACCTTCATGGCCAAACCGCGCTCGGACTGGGCGGGCAACTCGTGCCACGTACACATCAGCCTCGCGGGCGAGAGCGGGGAGAACGCGTTCTTCGATGCCGACGCCGAGCATGGGATCTCTCCCGTTATGCGCCACTTCGTGGCCGGCACGCTGGCGACGATGAGCGAGCTGACCGCGATCATGGCTCCGACGATCAACTCCTACCGCCGGTTCACCCCGTATTCGTGGGCGGGAACGACCGCGACATGGGGACTGGACAACCGTTCCACCGGGCTACGGGCGGTATGTGAAAGTGAGGCCTCGACGCGGATCGAGCACCGCCAAGCCGGCGGCGATGTCAATCCCTATCTCGCCGCGGCCGCCGCGCTGGCCGGCGGCCTGCACGGGGTCGAAAAGGGCATCGAGGCCCCGAAACTGGCCGACGGCGACATCTACGCGCGGGCGCCGGGCGAGGTCCCCGAGCTACCGCGGAGTCTGCCGGAGGCAACGAAGCTCCTCCAGGAGAGCCAGGTGGCGCGCGACTGGCTGGGAGACGACTTTGTCGGCCACTTTGTCGAGATGAAGACGGCCGAGTGCGAGGCGCAGATGAGCGCCGTCACCGACTGGGAGATCGCCCGGTATCTCGAAGCGCTCTGACGCCCCGTCTAAGCCGCCGGAGCAAGAATCCGCGCGGTGAACTCCTCGACGGTGGCGTTGAATTTCTCGGTCTCCTCGATGAACGGGCAGTGCCCGCTGTCCTCGAAGATCACGACCTCGGCGTCGCCAATCCGGCTTTGGAGGTCGCCCGCCCCGGAGACCGCGAGCAACTCGTCATGCCGGCCCCAGCAGATGAGGGTGGGAATGTCGATCGTGGCGACCGTCTCGCGGTAGTCCTGGACCGATTGGTCGAAGAGGATCGCGCTCAGCGCGCCGATCGGCAGCTTGGCGCACTCGGCGACCATCCATTCGACGTCCTCGGGGGGCTGCTCGTTGTGAAACATCTCGGGCACGAGGTGGCGCAGGAAGGCGTCCTGGTCTTCCTGAACGTCGCTCATCAGCGAGTGCAGGGTCGGGAGATCGATGAAGCCGTGGGGAAAGTCATCCCACTTGAAGTCGGACGCCGCCTCATCGCTGATGATCAGCCCCGCGAGCTGGCCGGTGCCGAACTGCCGGATGTAGTCCCAGGCGACGAACGCGCCCATGGACCAGCCCAGGAGGACCGGGCGTTCGATCCCCAGCGCCTCGATGAAGGCCCTGATGTCGCGCGCGTACTGGGGGATGGTGTGCCCGTTCTCGGTCTTGCGCGAGTCGCCATGGCCACGAAGATCGACGGCCAGGACCCGGTGGCGCTCGCTGAGCGGCTCCAGTTGGCGGTGGAAGTAGCGACGACTCATCGAGACTCCATGGAGGAGCACGATGGCCGGACTTTGAGGGTCGCCCATGTCGTCGTAGGCCAGGGCAACGTCGTCTGAAAGCGTTACTTCGGGCATCGTCGATCAGCTCCGAATCGTCTGGTTTGGGTAGGTCGGCTCGCTGTGGCGCCTATCAAATCATGCGTCAGGGGTCGCGCACCGCGAGAACGATCTTGCCCCGCGTTCCGCCCGACTCGAGCTGGGCATGGGCTTCCGCCGCCGACTCGAGCGGCAGCACCGAGTCGAGCGCGACCTTGATCGAACCGCGCGAGGCGAGTTCGGCAATGGCGTCGAGTGAACGGCCGTCGGGCTCGACCAACGGCTCCAACACGCGCACGCCGAGTTCGCGCGCCATCACGTGAGCGGCTTCGTCGGCGCCATCGGCGACGGCGAGCATCACACCGCCCGGCTTGAGCGTCGTCAGCGCTGCGACGGTCTCGCTGCCACCGACCAGGTCGAGGACGACATCGACGGCCGCGGCGGCCTGCTCGACGCTCGTGACCTCGCGGGCGATCAGCTCGCTGGCCCCGAGCGCAGAAAGAAATTCGTGGCTCTGCGCCCTGGCCAGGGCAAGCACCGTGGCACCACGAGCAGCGGCGAGCTGGACGGCCAGGTGTCCGACGCCACCCGATGCGCCGTCGACCAGGAGGGTCTGGTCGGACGTCAGGCGTGCCGCGTCGAAGAGCACCTGCCAGGCCGTGAGGGCCGCGAGCGGGATGGCGGCCGCCTCGATGAACCCGAGCTCGTCAGGGATCCGTGCCAGCTGCAGAGAGGGCGCGGTGACGTACTCGGCGTAGGCCCCGGCGGCGCGAGGGAATCGCGGCATCCCAAACACCCGGTCGCCGGGAACGAACCGCGTGACGCCGTAGCCGGTCGAGACCACCACACCGGCGACATCCCAGCCGGGCACGAAGGGCGGAGGACCAGCCCATTTGGCCACGCCCTCGCCGCCACGCGTCTTGTAATCGACCGGATTCACCCCCGCGGCGTGGACCTCCACGAGGACCTCCGTGGAAATCGGAGAAGGAGCGGCGATGTCCGCCTCGGCCAGCACGCCCGGACCGCCGAACTGTTGGGCGACGACGGCGCGCACTTACGGGGCGGCGGCTGGCACGATGTCGTTAGGCTACATTGCTCGCCACAGGCAGGAGAACCTGACGAATGGGGTACAAGCGGCATGAACAGCCGGCGCGCCGGTTGCGCAGGACAACGACGGCGAAGAGGCATGTGGGCCCTGGCGAGGCGAGGGGTACTCGCCGCCTCCGCCGTTCTCGCCGCCGCAGGCGCCGGGGCGCCAGGCGCCGTCGCGGCGTCCAGCTCCTCGCAGATGACGGTTTCGATCGGCCCTGCGCTGGTGCGCATGCCGCCGTCGTTCCTGGGCCTGTCGGTGGAGGACAACGAGCTGCCGCTCTACGAGCACTGGTTTCGGACGTTTGCGGGGCTGCTGTCCGCGCTTCGCCCGCGCGGCGACGATTCGCCGGTGGTCGTGCGGATCGGCGGTGAGAGTGCGGACAGCTCGGTCTGGGGCTCCGACCAGGACACGCTCGTGGCGCCTGCCTATCGCCAGCGGCACGCCTATGAGCTGACGGACCGGTGGATGGCGCACCTGGGGTCGCTGGTTCAGGCGGCCGGCCTCAAGGTGATACTCGATCTCAACCTGGCGGCGCACTCTCCGAAGATGGCGGCCGACGAGGTCGCTTCGGCCCGCCGCAACCTGCCCGCGCACAGCGTCTCGGCCTTCGAGGTAGGCAACGAGCCGGATCTGTTCCAGCGAGGATTTGTCGGTCTGACGCGAGCCAGACGCGGCGGACCGAACGACTGGGCCTTCAGCTTCACGATCCCCGACTACATGTCGTTGCTGGGCGCCTACGTCCGCGCGATCGATGGCGTCTTTGGCGATGCCCCGATCGCCGGCCCGTCGACGACCAGCGAGGACCCGCGGTGGGTCAGCGACCTGATGGCATCGCGCCAGGCGAACAAGCTGTCGCTGGTGACCACGCACGAGTACCCGTTGCTCGATGGATGTGCATTCCCCGGTGACGCCAGGTACCCGGCGCTGACCAAGTACCTCAAAGATGCCTGGATCAGGACCCCGGCACGCCAGGCGAGCAGGGTGGTGGCGGATGCCGCGAGGCGCGGACTGCCGTTGCGCATCACGGAAGCGGGCTCGAGCTACTGTGGTGGGCTCGCGGGCCAGACCGACACCTTCGCCACGGCGCTCTGGGCTCCGGACCTGCTGTTCTCGCTGGCGGTGACCGGCGTGGCCGGGGTCAACATCCACATACGCGCCAAGGGCTATGCCAACTCGGCGCTCGAAGAAACGCCCGCAGGCATCTACGCGGAACCGTTGTTCTACGGCATGATGTTCTTCACCCGAGCGCTTGGCCCCGGCGCCACGCTCATGCAGGTAGCCCGCAACGGCGGGCCGGAGCGGCTGAAGGTCTGGGCCGTTCGCCTGAAGGACGGCAGCCTTCGCGTCGTCTACATCAACAAGTCGAGCTACCCCACCGCGGCCACCCTCCTCTGGCCGTCGCGGCGCTCGGGTTCGCTGCAGCGTTTGAGCGCTTCGTCGATCAGAGCCAACAGCACGGTCAAGCTGGCGGGCCAGCGATTCGGGCCCCACGGTCACTGGCAGGGCAAGCTCGTGGCACGAACGGTGCGAGAACGCCATGGCGCCTACAAGGTGTTCGTGCCCGCGTTCTCGGCCGCCCTGCTGTCGATCCCAGCGGGCTGAGCGCGCTCGGTCAAACCTTCGTCCAGCCCGGCGCCACTAAGCCACACCCGCGGCGCACCGGGGCCGAAATCCCCTCCTATCCAGGTGGTCTAGGAGCCGCACGGATGTAGCGGAGGGCCGAGGCCACCCCGGTCCCTGGACGAAAGACAACGGCCGCAGACCCCTGCGGTGGGGAGGATCCATGATGCATTGGAGCATCTAATCGTTCGTAATCGCCTCGCCGCTTGATTGCAGCGGAAAAGCGCGTCAGGTTGTGAGGATCGATAGTCAGATGGGGCACATGCGCCCGGGGTCGCTGCGGGCCCTTCAGTTCGCGGCTGTCGGGCTGCTAACCATCACGATCGTCGGCGCTGCGGTTAGTTCGCATGCGTCTGATTGGAAGCCGCTGTGGCTGTTCCTGACCCTTGCCTTGCTCGGCGTCCTGGGCGATCGAGTTGCCGCCCGCACCGGTCAGATGAGACTTTCGGCCGGCCTCACGATCGTCGGTCTGGCGATGGCCCTGTTGGGTCCCGCGCCGGCCGTCAGCATCTGCATCCTGTCGCGCGTCATCGACGCGGTCCTCGCGGACGGGATCAGGCTGGTCGGCCGTCGTCTGGCCCTGATCTGGAACCTCGGCATGTACGTCGGCGTTCTGATCGGGAGCTTGATCATCCAACTCGCGGTCAACGCCGGCCTGTCGCAGACGAGCGCCGGTTTCGCGCTCGTCGTCGCCGGGGCCATCAGCGTCGCCAACGTGATCAATTTCGTGTTGGCGGCGATCTGGATTCGCATCCACACCGGGGCTCGGGTCGCTCAGCAGGTTCGCCGCAACTTCATGTCCGCCCTGCCGTGGATCGCCGCGCCCAACATCATCGCGGGGGTTCTGGCCACGCTCTACTACCGCGCCGGCGCCACCTCCTTGCTTCTCTCGCTGGCCCTAGTTGGCGCGTTCTATGCCCTGCTGGCCGCGCTGTTGAACTCGCAGCAGCGCCAGGAGGAACTCGAACGGCGCACGGTGCAGCTCGCGTCGCTGCAGGTCGGCCTGCTGGTGACCATGGCCCGAACGCTGTCGCTGCGCGACCGCTTCACGGCGCGGCACTCGGCGGCCGTGGCCCGGTACGCGCTGGCCATCGCCGAAGCCGCCGGTTGTTCGGAGGACGAGCTGCGGACCGTGCACACGGCCGGACTGCTGCACGACATCGGCAAGTTCGCCTTCCCGGATCGCATCCTCCTTGCCTACGGCGAGCTGCACGACGAGGACTGGGACATCGTCCGCGCCCATCCGGCGCAGGGGGCGGAACTGGTCGGACGCGTGGAGGGTCTCGAGCAGATCGCCAACATCATCCTGACCCACCACGAGCGAGTCGATGGGCGCGGCTATCCCAATGGATTGCGGGGCGAGGCAATTCCCGCCCTGTCGAGAATGATCTCGGTTGCCGATGTATATGACGTGATGACTGGTCGCGATACGTATCGGACCCCGGTCTCGCCGGCGGAAGCGATCGCCGAGCTCAGCCGGGTGGCCGGAACGCAGCTCGACGCCCATTTCGTGGAGCTGTTCGTGGCGATCGTCGAGCGCGAGCAGATCGGCTTCACGCATGCCGAGGACGCCGACTTCGAGGCCGAGCTCGCGATGGAGGAACACATCCGCGAGCTCGCGCAGCCGCGCGTCCCAGCCTGAGGCAGGGCATCGGTGGCGGGGCTACGGGCATCGCTCAAGGTCGCAGACTTCCGGGCGCTGCTCGTTTCATACGTGATCAACCGGGCCGGCGATGTCGTCGGCTCGCTGGCGCTGGCGGTGGTCATTCTGGCGCTGACCGGGTCGGCAATGGCGACGGCCTCCCTGTTTCTGGCCACCCAGTTCGTGCCGGGGGTGATCGGCCCGGCAATCGTGGCGCGGATCGATCACCTCGCGCCGGGGCGGATCCTGCCGGCGCTGTACCTCATCGAGGGCGCGCTGTTCGCCGCACTGGCCGCCATCGTCAGCCAGGTCGGGGCGGCGCCGATCGTCGCTCTGGCCCTGATTGATGCGACTCTGGCGTTTGCTGGGCGGACGGTCACGCGCTCAGCATCCGCCTCGACCCTCGTCGCCCACGACCTCGTGCCCGAGGGCAAGGCCGCGTTCAACGTGGCCCTGGCGGTGGCCATGATCGGTGGCCCGATAATCGCCGGTTTGGCGGTGGCGGTGCTGGGAGCGTCGACCGCCCTGGCGATCGACGGAGGCTCATTCCTCATCGCCGGCGGCCTCATCGCGCGAGCGCCGGGTTTGAGAACCGCCCCCGCGGACGGATCCCCGGCGCAGCGCGGCCGATTGCGCGAGGGCCTGCGCTATATCGCCCGCCATCCGGCGATTCGTCGTCTGATCATCGGCGAAGGCATCGCCTTCGTGTTCTTCTACCTCGTCGTGCCGGTGACCGTCGTCTATGCGTCGCGCTCCCTCCATGCCGGCGCCGGCGCGTATGCAGCGATTCTCGCCAGCTGGGGAGTGGGCATCGCGATCGGCTCCGCGATCCAGATCCGTCTCGCTCGGCGGGTCGGCTCCACGATGATCCTCCTCTCCACCGGCGCGGTGGCGCTCGGTTATCTCGGCACCGCCGTGGCGCCGACGATCGCCGTCGCATGCGCGGCCAGCGTGGTCGGAGGGATCGGCAACGGGACGCAGTGGGCGAGCGTCGAGACGGCCATCCACCGGTTGGTGGCGGAGTCGTTTCGCACGCGCACCGCCGCGGTACTCGAGGCGCTCGCGGCAATCGCCCCGGGGGCCGGCATCCTCCTCGGCGGATTGCTGACCGCGGTGTTCTCGCCGCGGGCGGCGTACTTCGTCGCGGGGTCCGGGCTGCTCGTCCTGATCGTGGCGGCGAGACTCAGCCGGCTGACGATTGCCCCGCCAGCTCCATCAGCTCCTCGAACTCCACCGACTCAAACTCCGCCACCGCCCGCGCCCACAGCGCCTGCGCCCACTCGACAATCTCAGGGTCACCCGTCGTTCCAATCCTGATCGAGCCCCACAGGCTCCAGCCGTACTTGGACATCAGCGACCACAGCCTCGCCCGCGCGAGTTCAGTCGGGCGATCCTCTCCGTGGTACTCGAATACGAGCTGCTCGGCGAGGCCGGGATCGAGCTCGAGCTCGTTGATCGCGTCGCCGAGGTCGTAGTACGGGTCGTTGTTGCCCGAGTACTCGTTGTCGACGATCCACAGGTGGCTGCCGGGCCCGTCGGACTCGATGAAATTGCCCGGCATCAGATCGTTGTGGCACGGCGCGGTCAGTTGGCGGGTCTGGGTCAGGACGGCGCCAAGGCGCTTGGCGCGATCGGCGTAACGGTCGTAGTCGGCCGGGAGCGGATAGCCGCCCTGCTCGACGATGCCGAGATAGCGGTTCTGGACCTGGACCATGTCGAAGTCGCGGGCGAACGGAGGCGCCTGGTGGAGGCGCCGAAGTCCGCTGGCCAGCGCCGAAACACGACGGGGTCGGCGGCAAAGTCCGCCGGCGTCAGCGTCACGCCTTCGACAAAGCCCACGACCAGCGCCTCCGGGTCCTCGACTCGAGCCACGACGGGAGCTCCCACGCCAGCCTCGGCGGCGAGCACGGAGTTGTCGCGGTCGATGCCGAGCTCACCGGCTTCGCGGACACTGATCCGGACCACGAAGTCGCCGTGGCCCGTCGTGACGCGGTAGTTGCGATTGGTCATCCCGCCGGTGATCGGTGCCACCCGCCGATCCGGCGCCGCCAACTCCGGCACCTGCTCGCAGATCCGCTCGAGCTCGTGGTCCATTCAGTCTGACCCCGGCGAGCCGAGCGCGAGCATCTGGTCCAGTGCATCACGATCCAGACGCTCGATCACGAGGTCGGCGTGCTCGCAGACGGGATCGAACGCCGGGCCGCGGATCGCGGTCACTCGCATTCCTGCCGCCCGCGCGGCCAGCGCTCCATCGGTCGCGTCCTCGACGGCGACGACCTGCCGCGCCGCGATGGGCGGATCGGCGCGGGTGAGCGCATTGATCTTCGAGAGCGCGAGCCCGAATCCCTCAGGGTCGGGCTTTCCGTTGCGCACGTCGTCGATCGCCACCACGGTCGTGAAGTAGCCTCGCACACCCGCGGCGCTCAGAACATGTTCGATCTCGCGGCGAAACCCCCCCGAGGTGATCGCGAGCGGGACACGCGCCGCCGCTGCGGGCACGAACTCGAGCGCGTGCGCGGTGATGGGCGGGTCCTCGGCGACAGCCTCCAGGTAGCCGTCGAGCCTCGCCCGGATGAGCGCATCCCGGCGCGCCTCATCTCCGGCCAGGCCGGCTCGCCTCAGCGCGAGCTCGGCCACCTGGCGGTCGGGCATGGCCCCCAGATCACGGTGGTAGTCCTCCACCGTCAGCGAGACCCCCACCGAGGCGAACATGTCGACATACAGCGGAGCACGAGGTGATCGTCCTGCGCCAGGGTGCCGTTGAAATCGAGCACGATGGCGCGAATCGTGTCGCTGGCCGGATCAGCCACGGATGCGGTCCCCCTCCGGGTCGTACAGCACGTCGCACTCGATTCGCGCCGGCACGGCGCCCGCGAACACGTCGACCGTCAGCTCGGTGCTCTGCTCGAGCTCGGCCGGGACCGAAGCCAGGGCGATATTCCGCCGCACCGTGTACCCGTAACCGCAGCTGCGGACGCGTCCGACCACGTTCCCGGCGTGACGCACGGCCTCGCCGCCATAGATCGTCAGGTACTCCGCGTCCCCGACGGTCAACGTCCGCAGTCGCCGCGCCGTGTTCCCACGGGACGCCGTCGGCCCAGCGCACCGTCGGGTTGGCCTCGTATCCGCCGATCAGCATCCCGCCGGCCTCGTCCTTGCCGTAGACGAGGTTGTCCGTATCCCGGAAGCACGGGCTGCCCCTGGGTACCTCGGCGCCGGCGACCGCCTGCATGAGCACGTGCTGATGGTCGACGGGGACCGAGGGGACGCGGGTGCCGACCATCCCCGCGACCTGCGGTGCCCAGACCCCGGCGGCGTTGACCACATGTTCGGTTTCGATCCGACCTGCGGCGGTGATGACCGCCCGCACTTCGTGCTGTCGGCCCAGCTCGATTCTCGTGACCCGCGTCCGGATCCGGATCCCGGCCCCGAGCGCGCGCGCAGCGTCGGCCACGGCATACGTCGTGATGTAGGGGTCGACGTGGCCATCGTCGGGCATCCAGACGCCGCCGCAGAGCGACTGCGGCGAGGCGAACGGCAGACGGTCCAACACCTCGGCGGGCTCAAGCAGCTCAGCGTCCAGCCCCCAGCGCGCGAGCGCGACTGACCGCACGCTGCAGATCGTGCAAGGAGTCCTGGCTCGAGGCGATCCGCACGCTCCCGACCGTGTTGAATACCCCGAGCTGGTTGTACAGCGACACGCTGTAGCGACGGAATCGCATCATCGTGGCCGAAGGGTTGAACTGGGTGACCAGCCCCGCGGCGTGATGGGTCGAGCCGCTGGTCAGCTCGCCCTTCTCGAGCACGACGACGTCGCGCCAGCCGGCCGCTGCGAGATGGTAGGCGACGCTGCATCCGGTGATGCCGCCCCCGATGACGACTACTCGAGCCGACGCGTCAGCCAACCGTGCCGCCGAGCTCCTGAAGCCCGTCGGCGATCGACCGCACGGGCCTGTAACCGAGTTGCTCGCGGGCCTTGTCGATCCTGATCGTGCACTCCTGCGAGGAGATCCAGTAGGCGAAGCGTGTCATCGGCGGGTTACCCGGCAGGGGCAACGCGCCGAACGCCATCTCCCCGGTGATCGCTGCGGCGCGGGCCAGGAGCGGCGGAATGCTCCGCCCGGGCGCGGCCACGCCCTGGGTGGCGAGCAGCTCGGTGACGAAGTCGCGGAACACGACCGGTTCGCCGTCGGTGACGAAGTAGGCGTTGCCCGGCCTTCCGCGGTTTGCCCCGAGTACGAGGCCCTCGACCGCGTTGTCGACATGGGTGGTCGAGGTGCGGTGGCGGCCGCCGCCGACCCAGGCAAACCGCCCGGAGCGCACGAGCCCGACGATGGTCGGCAGCAGCGTTGTATCGCCACGGCCCCACACGAATCGTGGCCGGATCACCACGGTCTCGAACCCGGCCCTGTTCGCGCCGACAACGAGCCGTTCCGCCCGCGCCTTGCTGGAGCTATACAGGGCCGGAGAGTCGGGGCGCAGCGGCGCCGTCTCGTCGACGTTGACCAATGGCTGGCCGGCCATCAGCGCGGCCTCGGTGCCGACGTGGACGAAGCGGCGAACGCCGGCGTCGGCGCATGCCCGGAGCACGTTCGCGGTGCCCTCGACATTGACGCGCTCAAAGTCCTCGCGCTTGCCCCAGTCGCCGAGCATGGCGGCTGCGTGGAAGGCCCAGGTACAACCGTCGGCGCCGGCCCGGAGTGCCGAGACGTCGCCGACGTCGCCAGGCACGGGCTGGCCTCCGCGCGCGCTGATCTGTGCCGCGGCGTGGTCCGAGCGAGCCAGCGCCCGGACGTCGTGGTCCTCTGCGCGGAGTCGCTCGATCAGCCTGCCGCCGATGAACCCGGACCCGCCGGTGACGAATGCTGTCGGCACGCCAGGCAGCCTACCCATCCCCTGGCTGCGGCATGTTTGCCGCCGGTCTCGCGGGACAGTCGCGTTCAGTCCGGATGGGCGGACGCTCGCGGTGGGCAGTGCGGACGGAACCGTCCAGCTGTGGGATGTGGCCAGCCGCCGTCCGCTCGGCCTTCCGCTGACCAGCCACACGCCGCTGCTGAGCGGCCATGTCGCCTCGATCAACGCGGTCGCGTTCAGCCCCAGCGGGTCCGTGCTCGCATCCGGTCCGCAGGACGAGACCGTCGCGGCCGCAAGCGGCGACCGTACGGTCCTCCTCTGGACCTATCACCCGATCGACGTCTACCTGCGACAGGTGTGTCAGTACATAGACCAGGCCCGCGCCGCCCAGGAGTGGAAGCAAGCGGCAACATCGGTTCCCTCCGCCGGCCGTGTTAGCTGTTCGATCGCCGATCACAGCACCATCTCCAGATCCTGAAACTCGATCACCCCGGACCAATCGAGGTTCTCACTCTCGATCAACGCCTGGATCCGCGCCGCGAGCCTCTCGACCGAACGCAGTGTGGTCTGCGACTCCATGTCGCGGCGAAGTCGCTCCAGACGGGCGGCGGTACGGGCCGACCTGTCCTCGTGCACGCGAAACTGGCGTAGATCCCGGATGCCGACGAGTGCTGCTCCGAACGCCGGAAGGGCGATGGCGAGGAACGTGAAGAGCTCCTCTGCGGCGGAACCACGCGCGGCACCGAAGGCATGCAGCGTTCCGATCACGACGGTGGCGCCGAACATGAGGAACACGATCCCCGTCAATCGCTCTCGTCGGTGTCGGTAGCGCTGGGCCGCGTTGCGCTGGTAACGAATCTGATCGTCGAGCCAGGCCTCGGCGAGGAACCGGCGGAGGTCTCGGGCATTGGCGCGCGCGCGCTGGATCGTCGGGCGGTCCACCCATGCTTCTGAGAACGCCCGCTGAAACCAGGGCGTATCGGTGGGACCGAGCTCCTGGCCGGCGTCAGCGCGCCGGCGATGAGCATCGGAGAGAACGATGAACACCGCCGAACGGAACGCCTCCGTCAACGACCGGTAACCGACCCAGCGCTCGTGCACTCGGATGTGCCGAGCGACCCCGTATATGGCGAGCAACACCAGCATGAAACCGACCTCGACCAGGGCGATCCTCCGGCTCCAGTGCCACTGTGACTGGGCGGCAACCGCAGCCACGGCGAGCGCCGCGAGTCCGTAAAGCGCGTCCCCCAGCAGGTAGAAGAGCCGCTGGTAGCGCAGGGCCAGTGCATCCGCGCGGACCAGCCGAGGTAACCCCCAGTTCGCCACCACCTCGAATTGCCAGTGGATTGGGGAGCCCGCGGCTGACTCGCCCAGTCTCGCCCGCTTGCGCTCCACGTGCGCGGACGACGCTCGGCTCTCCATGTGGCCGCGGTTGAACTCGTCGATTCGCCGCAGGGACTCGGAGGTGCAATCGCGAAGCGCCCACGGCTCCTGTGCCCATTCGGGCTGGTGCGGCGCGCGATCGGGGTCCTTGACGCGTCGGGTCGCGACAACCAGCACCGGGACCCCGCGACGACGCGCGTGGCCGACGATCTCGGCCGTACCGCCCGGGCCGGAGGCCGTGTGTCCGTCCCACAGCGCGATGACTACGTCACTGTGGTCCACGATGAACCTGCCGGCCAGCTCGTAGGCAGTGTTGCGATCCTTGGCGGCGGATAGCTCGGTCGTGACGGTGGGCGGCCCGAGCAGTGCGTCGAACGCTGACACCGAGTCGGGAAAGTCCTGCCGGTAGTCCTCCGCCTTCATCGGGAGCACGGCGTGCAGCCCGACGCCCCGATCGGTCAATACCTCCCGTGCCTGCTCGGCCACGATGCGGTCGGCTCCCTCGGCCAGTGAGGACAGCACGACGAAGCTCACCTCGGTCGACTCCGAACTCGGGAAGCGTCGTTCGATCTCGGTGAGCCGCTCGCGCGCCGCCGCGGCGGCTGCCTCGAGATCCAGGGGATCGCGGTGACCGGTGACCCCGATTCGGAGCCGAAACGGAATTCGGCCGTCGACGGTATGCGAGTCTCGCATTCTCCGCACCCTTCGATCGGTCACCTGACCGCCAGCCCGAACCCTCCATCAACTCGGAGCACGGCGCCGGTGACGTATGCCGCCGCCGGGGAGAGCAGGAAGCTGACGGCTCCGGCCAGCTCGTCCGTCTCGCCGAACCGACCGAGCGGGATCCGAGCCACCACCGCGCTTCGGACCTCGTCAGGCATCGCCCGCACCTTGGGGGTGGCAATGAAGCCCGGCATCACCGCATTGCATCGGATTCCGCGCGGTGCCCACTCGGCGGCGAGCGTCCGGATCATGCCGACGAGCCCCGCCTTCGAGGCCCCGTAGGCGACCTGTCCGGGGATACCGCTCTCGGCGCCAACCGATGAGATGACCACGACGCGACCGTCGCCCGATGCGGCGAGCTCGCCGAACGCGGCCTGAGCCAGGTAGAAGGCGCCGTACAGGTTCGTCTCGAGGTCCTTGCGCCATTCGTCGTCCGCGAACCGCTCGGCACGGTGGATCGTGTCGACGACGCCGGCGTTGGCGACGACGGCGTCACAGCCACCAAGCGCAGCGATCGCGTCAGCCACGCCGGTTCGCACGGCGTCGGGGTCGCGCACGTCGAAGGCCGCGGTGCTGGCAGCCCCGTCGACGTCGGCAACCGCGGTCCCGGGTGCATCGCAGGCGGCCACCCGGCAATTGCTCTCACCGAGGGCCGCGACCACCGCACGACCGATCCCGCCGGCGGCTCCGGTGACGATCACTCGACGCCCGCGCGGCGTCGTGCTAGCCGGCATCGGCCGGGCCTTCGGAGCGAGTGAGCCCGTGGCGCGACCAATGGCGCTCCGGGATATCTGCCGGGTCCTTGTACCAGTACCAGGTGCACGGGTCGCGCCCGAAATCGTCCGGCGGATCGCTCGGGTAGAGCGGGTATCCGATCCAGCGGATCGGGAGCGACTCGTTCATGAACGAGCAGTGGGTGCAGTAGAGGGGGAAGCCCTGGCGACCGTAGCTCCAGTCATGCGCTGACTGCGTCACGCCTAGCGCGTTTGGCCCCTCGTAGCGTCCCATCCTCACCAGCCGCTGACCCGACCCGCAGGGGTTCATCGCGAAGGTGAACTTCTCGTCGTCCTCGGTGATCGTGAACGCCCCAGGGTGGGGTCCGGTGCCGCTGCACGAGTGCGCGCGCCAGGTCGCCGCGAGCGCATGGACGATCTCCCTGCGCTCGCGTCCGGCGATCGCCTCGACATCGCGCCGCCAGCCACGCCCCTGACCCGAGGCCCAGGCGTCGGCCACCCCGTCGTCCCCGAGCCGCTCCTGAATGAATGAGATCAGTCCGCCGATCCCCTCGACCATCAGATCATGCAGATAGCGCCACTCGTGCTTCATCTCCTCGCACAACGCTCGGGCCCCGGCAACATCGCCTCTGTCGAGCGCCTCGATGGCGCGATCCATCGTCGGGCGCGACATCTGCTCGAGCTCGTCGTCTGAGAACCAGCGCTCCGCCATCTTGCCTCCTTCGAAGGTGAGCCATCTACTCCGGCGCGAGCCTGGCCTCGAGTCGCGTCCGCTCCTCGTCGGTTATCGGACGCGAGCGTCCGGTCGACGCGTCGCGAGCCACGAGCACCACCTCTGCCTCGGCTGACAGCTCGTCTCCCGCAGTTCTCACTACCTCTCGAGTGACGACGCTGGAACGCGAGATGCGTTGGAGCTCGCACGAGACGAGGACGAAATCGTCCTCCTGGCGCAGCTCGCGCCTGAAGTCGATTGACAGGTGGGCGAGCACGAAGTCCCACGCGGCCCGCTCGCCGAGTGTCAGCTCGACCCACTCATCCCGCGCCTCTTCGAGGTAGGTCAGATAGACGGCGTTGTTGACATGACCGAAGTCGTCGATATCGCGCCAGCGGATCTCGATCGTCTTCTCGTGTCGGTGGGTCACGGGGTGGACGCTAGCCCAAACGGTATGGTCGCGGCATGGCACTGATCCCATATGCAGACGAGAATTCCAGCGACGAGCGGGTGCGCGAGGTCGTCGGCCGCCTCCCCGAACCCCGCATCAACCTGTTCACGATGCTGGCGAACGCGCCCGCCCTGGCCGGCCCCACGCTGCGCCTGGGCGAGGCGATTCTGACCAGGAGCGACCTTCGCGCTGTCGTGCGCGAGCTGGCGATCCTGAGAACGGCGCGTCTGACCGGCACCGAGTACGAGTGGGTTCAGCATGTCGAGATCGCGCGGCTGGTCGGGATTGACGACGCCAAGGTGGAGGCGGTGAGGTCCGGCGAGATCTCCGACGTTCACTT
This sequence comes from uncultured Solirubrobacterales bacterium, assembly GCA_963796885.1. Lineage (GTDB taxonomy): Bacteria > Actinomycetota > Thermoleophilia > Solirubrobacterales > Solirubrobacteraceae > Palsa-465. The sequence continues at coordinate 455,593 of CAWCNP010000001.1, read as the reverse complement.
CGATCGGCAAGAGCTGCTCGCCCTGAGGCTGGTCGGCCAGCTTCTCGAGGAGGGAACTCCATCGGCCGAGCTCGTCACCGAGGTCGAGAAGGAGTTCGGCTCCTCCCAGCTGCTCGAGCTCCTGATCATTGCCGGGTTCTACGCCATGCTCGGCGGGGTGATGCGCGCGGTCCGACTCGACATCGACAACGTTGTCGAGAAGGGCATGCTGGACCGGGAGCGGTTGACGAGGCGTTGAGTCAGCCGCTCACGCGCGAGCGCACATAGCTCTGGAAGTGGGCGATCAGCGTCTCGCTGCCACCCAGCAGGCGGCCGCACTCGATCAACCCGGTCGCGGTGCCCACCTGCACGTCCTCGACGAGAGCCGTGTCCTCGTGGCCGATCGCCTCGTCGAGGGCCAACAGGTCCTCGATCCAGTCCTTCCCGGCGGTGGCGGCGAAGAAGTAATCGAGAAAACCGGCGCAGCGATCGGTGGCCGTCGGCCACAGCGGCCCGATCGAGAGGTTGGGATGGCCGGGGAGCACGTTGAACTTCATGGCCGGCAGCAGGAGATGGTTCTGTCCCTCGGCGACTGGGCCGTCGGCGTCGAGCCCGGCCCTGCCATCGAGCGCGCGCCGGTGCGCCGGCGCCCACATGCTGGCGCGGAGGCCCTGCCCGTCGAGGGTCAGGGCCCGCTCGTCGATCACCTGCACGAGGCCCGGATGGTTGACGGCGCAGTGGTAGCACTCGAGGTAGTTCTCGAGCGCGATCTTCCAGTTGGTCGCGAGCTCGTAGGAGAAGCGCTGGTGGAAGCGCAGACAATCCACGTCCAGGCCGTGCTCGGCCACCACGTCGGGTAGATCCCCGAGCGCGTCGGCCAGGCTCTCCGCGTCCGGGTCGAGGTTGGCCAGCACGAACGGCCCCCAGGTGCCCACGGCGATGGGGCGCAGCGCAATCTCGGAGCAGTCGAACGAGGGGTCGAGGTCGCTGCGCGGTGCCGCGCGCAGCGATCCGTCGAGGTCGTAGGTCCAGGCGTGGTAGGGACACTGGAGCGTCGCCCGCTTGTGCGCACCGCGGGCGACGATGGCACCGCGGTGGCGGCACACGTTGACCAAGCCCCGGAGGATCCCGTCGCGGTCCAGGGTGATCACGATCGGGATCCCGGCCAGGTGGGCGGCGAAGTAGCTGCCCGGACCCTGCAGCTCGCCCGCGTGCCCGACGTACTGCCACGAGTGCTCAAAGATCCGTCGGCGCTCGAGCTCGAGCACCCCGGGATCGGAGTACCAGGACCAGGGGAGGGTCTCGACTGATTGACGCACCGACATCCGCCGCATATAGTTTCACTATCGATAAACGAAAGCAAGTTTCGATAAATGAAAGTGCGCCCGCCATCGGCACACTGGCCCGAGGCCTCGACATCCTCACCCTGTTCCCGACCGCCGGTGGAGACCTCTCTCAAACGGAGATCTCGGAGGCGCTGAGGCTTCCCCTGCCGACGGTGCATCGGCTGACCACCGTGCTCACCGAACGAGGCTTTCTGGACCGCGACGCCGAGAGCCGCCGGTTGCGTCTCGGGCTCGAGGTGACGCGTTTGATGTCGCCCCTGCTCGCCGGCATGCGATTGCCGGATCTCGCCCGCCGACACCTGATCGATCTGGCCCGCGACGTGCACGAGACGGCCAATCTCGCCGTCCTGGACGACGACGAGATCGTCTATCTGCTCAGCGAGCACGGCGATCGGCTGCTCACGCTTCAGGCGAGTGTGGGCCAGCGGCTCCCGGCCCACTGCACGGCGCTCGGCAAGTGCCTACTTGCCTACCTGTCCGAGGACGCCGCCCGCCACGCGCTCGGGAGCGAGCCCTATGAAGCTCGGACCCCTGACACGATCACGTCGTGGAGGCAGATGCGGTCGGCGCTCGACGAGGTGCGGCGGACCGGCGTCTCGCGCTCGGAGGAGGAGTACGAGATCGGCCTGGTGTCGATCGCGGTCCCGGTGGCCTGGATGGACGGGCGCGGCTCGGCCGCGATCAATGTGTCGCTACCGACCGCGCGAGCCAGCGGCCACGTCCGGGCCGAGCTCGAGGTGCGGCTGGGACGATGCGCGGAGGCGATTGGAGCAGCGGCGCACCTCAGGAGTCCAGGTGCTCACTGACGCTCTGGACAGCGAGGACGAGCTCGCCGACCGAGCGGACGCTTTCGCCCGCGGGCTGGCCCATCGCGTGCTCGAAGATCCGCGACTTCGCTACCAGGGGATGCCATCGGACGGCGATTCCCGAGCCATCTATGCCGCGCTCGGCGAGGGTGGATGGATCGGGATCCACTGGCCGGAGCGCTTCGGCGGACGCGGACTGACCCACCTGCATACGGTGGGGTGTGAGGAGCGCTTTGGGTATCACTGGCTGCCCCTCAGCGGTTATCTGCTGTCGGTCAAGACGGTCGGCAACGCGCTCGGGAAGTTCGCCACCGAGGAGCTGAAGGCGAGGCTGCTCTCGGAGGTCGCGGCAGGCCGCCTGCTGTTCTGCCAGGGCTTCTCGGAGCCCGATGCCGGCTCGGACCTGGCCGCGCTGCGAACGCGGGCCGTCGCCCGCGGCGATCGCTTCGTGGTCAACGGGAGAAAGATCTGGACCAGCAGCGCCGACTACGCCGACTGGGTCTACCTGGCCGTGCGAACCGACACCGAGCGTCAGCGCCACCGCGGTATCTCGGTGCTCGTCGCCGATCTGAGTACTCCGGGGATCACGGTCCACACCCACCGCACGCTCGGCGGGGGCACGATCGGCGAGCTCGAGCTCGACGATGTCGAGATTCCCGCCGATCAACTCGTCGGCGAGCTGCATGGCGGCTGGGGCGTGTTGATGGGAACGCTCGACTACGAACGCGTGACGAGCGAGAAGGTCGGCGTGGTGTTCTCGCTGCTCGACGCGCTCGCGTCGCTGGCCGAGACGAGGGAGCAGCGCCGGCGGCTGCAGCGCCTGCGTGGCGAGGCGCTGGCGGCCCGACTGCACGGGCGGCGGGCGGCCGAGCTGCTCGATGGCGGGCTGCCGGCGAGCGGTCAGAGCTCGATGGCCAAGCTCTCGATCGCCCAGCTGATGCAGCGCCTGGCCGCCGCTGCCACCGAGCTTCTCGGTCCGGCAGCGCTGCTCGAGGAGGGGGTGGGGACGCTCACCGGGCGCGTGGCAGCCTTCGCTCGCGCCGCCGTCGCGACGACGATCTCGGGCGGCGCGGCCGAGATCCAGCGCTCGGTCATCGCCCGGCGGGAGCTCGGGTGCCCGCGATGAGTTCGGACGCCGGCGCCACAGCCGGGCGCCCACTGGCGGGGGTGCGCGTGCTCGAGTACGCGCAGTACGTCGCCGGTCCGTTCGCCGCCATGCTGCTGGCCGATCTCGGAGCCGATGTGGTCAAGGTGGAGCCGCCCCATGGAGATGCGTGGCGCCGCTATGAGCCCTTCCGCGACGGGCACAGCCGCTACTTCTATGCGCTGAACCGAAACAAGCGCTCGATCGTGCTCGACCTGAAGAGCGAGGCCGGGCGCGCCGAGTCGGAGCGGCTGATCTCCGGGGCCGACGCGGTGGTGCACAACTTTCCACCACGGCGAGCGCGCAGCTACGGACTCGACCGCGAGCGGGTGGCGGAGCTCAACCCGAGCGCCGTGTGCTGCGTTGTCTCGGCCCTGGGCAGCGACGGGCCCCAGTCCGAGCTCAAGGCGTTCGATCTGGTCGCGCAGGCCCTGGCCGGCCTGCTCCTCGCCGATGCCCGTGTGGGCGACGAGGTTCCCCATCGGGCGGGCGGGATCGCCATGGCCGACTTCACCGCCGGCCTGCTGGCCGCCATCGCCGTGCTGGCCGGGTTGGTCGGTCGCACAGCCGCGAACGGCGGCGCGCCGGCGCTGGAGGTGTCGCTGCTCGGCTCGGCGCTTGCCGTGCAGGCCCAGAGCTTCGTCTCGGTCGAGGCGATCGACACGCCCGTGCGGGCGCAGCGGCTCGCCGGCCCGCCCATGGCCACGCGGGAAGACCTCGCCCTTCAGGCGGCCAGGACCGTGGCTCACGATGAGATCGAGCCCTATTACCGCGCCTATCGGGCCGCCGACGGATTCTTCGCCGTGGCCTGCCTGACCGAGCGTCAGCGCCGCGGGGTGCTGGCGGTGATTGGCAGCAGCGACCCCCACGTCAGCAACCCACAGGCCATCCCTGCCGATGCCGGTGAGCGCGCTGAGCGTGTCGCGCACACCCGGCGCCTGGAGGCGGCGTTTGCCGCCGGGACGGTCGAACAATGGGTCAGCCGGCTCCGGCAGGTCGGCGTGCCGGCCGCCGAGGTGCGGGTTCTCGGTCAGCTGTTCGACGATCCCCAGGTGATTGCCAACGGCCTGGTGGAACGCGTTGAGGTGCCGGGCGTCGGGTCAGTGCGCCAGCTCGGCTCGCTGTTCAAGGTCAACGGCGAGGCGAGGCCCGGCGGCCGTCCTGCGCCTGGCCTGGGTCAGCACACCGCCGAGGTGCTGGCCGAGTTGCGAGCGGAAGTGACCGGGTGAGCCGGCTCGAGGAGGAGACCCGGTCGTTTGCCGAGAGCGTGGCCACCGCGACCGCGCGCGCGCTGACCGAGACGCCATCCTGGGAGCCCGGCTCGACATACGAGGATCGAAGTCCCGGGCTGACCCGGGCCCTGCGCGAGGCCGGCTGGGGTTCGCTGGCCGAGGACCCGGCACTGTTGCCGTTCTGCGCACCGGGGGGATTCGAGCTGGGACGTCGGCTTGCCCCGCTGTACGAGCTCGACAGCCTGCTCGGGGGCAGCCTGCTTGCCGGCGCCCTGATCCGCTACGGCGAGAGCTCCCGCATTGCCGTACGGGTGCAGTCGGACGGTCTCACCTACTTCCGGGCTGACGGCGGTGTCCACTGCCCGTACGGAGACGCGATCGGCGTGCGCCGCCAGGCCGAGCTCACTGAGGAACGACACATCCGGGGCGACGAGGCGGCGACGCGCCTGAATGCCTGGATGGCCGCGACGGTGGGTTACTGCGCCGGCGTCGGCGCGTTCGCTCTGGAGGAGACGCTCGACTACGCGCGCCACCGTCGCGCCTTCGGCACCACGCTGGCCGGCCTGGCTCCGGTGCAGCAGATGCTGGCGCAAGCGGCGACAACCGTCAGGGGACTTCGGCTTCTGGCTCTGGATCTTCCCGGCGCGGCCGCGCTGGCCCACGCGGGACCCGCTCTGTGTGAGGTGACCGCGACGTGCCAGCAGGTGGCCGGCGCGGTGGGATTCACGCTCGAATTCCCGCTCCAGCGGGCCTACCGCCGGGCGCGAACGCTCGCCCTGTGGAACGACGATGTGCTCGACGAGGTGTGCCTCACCGAACACTGACCGCCGGTGCGCTCTCGAGCTTCGCCTTGATGGCGTTCAGGCCCTGCTCTATCATCGCCTCGGTCCGGGGCGCGAGCTCGTCGGGTAGCAGATCGGTGGTCCAGACGAGGCGGACTCCGTCCGTGCTGCCGAACACCTGGGCGGAGCCGTTGTGATGGGTGTAGGGGCCGTCGATGATCGACCAGGCCAGCCTGCGGGCGTGCTCGTCCAGATCGACGAGCCGCTCGCGCGCCACCGCGCCGTTGAAAAAGGTGACCAGTCTGTCGGGTCCCTCGAGCTGCACGTCGGTGACGAACCCGGGCGCGAGGCGCTGGTGCAGGGCGCCCCAATCACCCAGTGCATCCCAGGCGTTCTCAGCGCTGGTGTCAATCCAGATCTCCTTGCGAATCGAAGCCATTGAGTCTCCTGTTCTCCGTTGCGAGGCCTGGGGACATCATCGAGCCGATGCCCGTCGCGCACATCGGGAAGATGCATCGAGTTTCGCTCTCCGGCGCCTTACGCCTGTGGAGACAGGCCTTAGACAGGGGGGCCATAGAATCAGCCCGTGCTGAGCGCCGATGAACTGCGCGCGCGCCTCGAGCCGACGTTGATGCGCGGGCTGGCCGACCTTCCCGAGCGCGTGCTCCGGGCGCTGGTCGGGGAGCCTGTGGTCCTCGACGGGCAGCAGCTCGACCTCGAGACCCAGCTGTTCCTCAAGCGGGCGGCGATCATCGGCGGGCCGGAGCTCGAGACACTGAGCGTCGAGGAGGCCCGGGCCCAGGTCGTCGCCAACATGCGGATCCTGGCCGGTGCAACGCCGGAGATGAGCGTCGAGCAGATCGAGATCCCGGGCCCCGCGGGCCTGCTCTCGGCACGGCTGTACACGCCCAACGGCGCGCCGGAGGCGGGGCCTCTACTCGTCTACTACCACGGTGGCGGGTTCGTGATCTGCGACCTCGAGACCCACGACCCGGCTTGCCGGTTCCTTGCGCAGCACGCCGAGGTTCGTGTCGTCTCGATCGACTATCGATTGGCGCCGGAGCACCGTTTTCCGGCCGCGCCCGAGGACGCCTTCGCGGCGTTCCGGTACGCGGCCGAGCATGGCGCTGAGCTCGGTGCGGACCCGTCGCGAATCGCCGTGGGCGGGGACAGTGCCGGCGGTAACCTGGCCGCCGGCGTGGCGCAGCGAGCCGCCCGCGAAGCGGCGGGGAACGGCGGGCCGGGGCCCGCATTCCAGCTGCTGATCTATCCGTGGGTGGACCTGTCGAGCAAGCGCCCATCCCACAGCCTGTTCGAGGAGGGCTTCTATCTCACCGTCTCTGAGCTCGACTGGTTCACGGGCCTGTACGTCGATCAGCCCGACGAGGTCCGCGACCCGCGCTGCTCGCCGCTGCTGGCGGGCGGGTTGCCCGGCGTGGCGCCGGCGTACGTGATCACCGCCGGCTTCGACCCTCTGCGCGACGAGGGGGAGGAATACGCGGACCGGCTGCGCGCGGCCGGCGTCCCGGTCGCGCTGCGCCGGCATCCCGGCCTGATTCACGGGTTCCTCAGCATGCTCGCGAGCGGCCGCGTGGCTCGCGAGGCGCTCGCCGAGGCCGCCGGCGCGTTGCGTCTCGGCGTGGCCGGCCCTCAGTTGTAGGTCCGGCACAGGTTCGTGACGGGGTCTTCGGGAGCGGCGGGGTGGCCGGACCTTGGCTGCCGGCGAACCCGGCTCGGGGGGCTTCGATGGGAAACGTGACAAGCCTCCGGGCGCCCCTCAATCTTGGTCAGATAAGCCCCTGGGAGGGGCTTATCTGGGATCGGTGGGGCTCCGGGGGAACGGTTGTCACGTTTCCCGGTGGCGGGGCGGGCGAGAGGCCGGGCAATGGGCATCGGTCGCACGGCGCCGGAGACGTTGTCAGGCTTGTCGACCGCGGCCGCGGCCCTCACCGCTCGGCTGTCGCGGCCCCGGCCCTCACCGCCGCAGCGCGCGAGCGATGTCGTCCCGGATGATCGGCCCGCCGTAGCGCTGGCCGTCGATGTACACCTCGGGCACCGCGTGAGCGCCGCTCGTGGTGCCCTGGCGGATCTGCTCGATGATCGCTGCTCGATGGTGGCCGTCACGCACCTCCTGCCGCAGGCGATCGGGATCGGGCGCATAGCGCGTGGCGGCGTCGAGGACCTGGCTCTCGTCGGTGCAGCCGATGCTGGCCAGGTGGTCGAGGACATCGAAGAACTTCCCCTGCGCCGCCGCTGCCTCGAGCACCTCGGCGGCCGGGAGCGAGAGCTGGTGGACGTCGGCCATCGGCAGCTGTCGAACGGCCAGGCGGATCCGGTCCGCGTCGACGAACTCGCACAGCAGCCGGTAGGCGCTCCGCGACGGCTCCGAGGAGACGTCGATGTACACGGCCACCGGCCGCGCATCCTCGGCTCCCCGGACGTGGTCGGCCGGCCCGATCGGTGGATCGAGCGTGGCCGCGACGGTGGACCCCGCCCGCCAGTCGGCCAGTGCCTCAGCAACCCCTGGGTCGCCGGGCTGGCGCGCCGGGCCCGGCGGCCGGCGACGGTGCCCCTCGGTGCCGCGTGTCCAGTTCCGAACATCCTGCGTGGTGTCATGAGCCAGCTCGCTCGGTGTCTCCGGAGCCTCGCCGGCGCGCCGGTAGGGACGCTGGCTGATTCCGCTGCCCGATCGCGTGTAGTAACCGAGCACGACCGCGAAGAAGAACAGCACCACGACGGCGAGGAAGATCCATGTTCCGCCGGCCAGCGCAAACGGAACGACGACGTGGGCAAGCGCCATGGCGCTCAGCCTACGCGTTAGGCAGGCGGGCAATCAACATCTTCGAGCCGGCCGCGCGGTTCTGCCATACGCCATAGGCTGTGCGACGACGTGCACGTGACCGCGAGAGGCAGGCTGATCCTGCTGGCGTTCATCGCCGGACTGGTCTTGCCGTCTGCCGCCGCGGCGGCACCGGCCCCGCTGTCGGCCGATCACGGGCGCGCCGACGTGCGCTCGAGTTACGGCAGCGGCTCGTTCGGTCGCTGGATCGTCGACGGCTTTGGCCTGCCGGCATATCGCTACGACGTCGACGAGCAAACGGCCGCTCGGGCTCGACAGCCCGAACTGGACGGCGCCACCGCCGCTCAGCACGAGCTCGGCAACGACCACATCGTCGCCGCGGCGTTCAACGACGGCTACACGCAGTTCTGGAGCCAGGACCGGCTGGCGCAATGGGCGAACCGCTATGAGCCCGATCGCCGCCACTACGCCGGCGGCTACGGCTACCTCAACGTCAACGGGCGGGTCATCAGCACGCTGTACCTCGACCGGCCCGCCGGGGCCACGTTTCGTCGAGTGTTCGGGGTCGGCTACTACGAGCGGCGCGTGCGCGCGGACGGCGTCGCGGTCCGCGAGGACGTGTACGCACCGTTCGGCAACGACCCGTTGCTGCTGGACGACGTCACGATCACGAACGCCACGTCGCACGCGGAGCGTGTGTCGTGGTTCGAGTACTGGGACGTCAATCCGTACGACCAGACGGCGGCTCGGTTGCGAGGGCTGGGCAGGCCGCGGTGGAACCCGGCGTTGCACAGTCTGTCGGTGGCTCAGGCAGCGGATGACGGTGACCACCGGCCGCTGAGCATCTTTGCCGCCGCGCTGCGCGGCCCCGTGGACGGATTCGAGACCTCGGTCGGCGGGTTCTTCGGGAGGGGCAGCCGGGCGTCGCCGGCTGCCGTGGCGGCCGATCGACTGCGCGACGGGATCGCCGAGCCGGCCGCTTCCGGCGTGGGCGGCTCGACCCTGTTCGCATTTCGGGCTCCGGTCCGGCTGCGCCCCGGCCAGTCCGTGACGCTTCGCTACGCGTATGGGATGGCCCATCCAGGTGCGATCCCGGGTCTGGTGCGTAAGTACCGCGCGGCGCGGGATCCCTTCGCGGCCAGCGAGCACGCGTGGGAACGATGGCTCCCGAGGGCATCGTTCGGAGCGCGGTGGCGCTGGGTCGCACGCGAGCTGCAGTGGGACGCGTACCTGCTCCGCGCCGCGTCGGTCTACGAGGAGGTCTGCGGCTACCACACGATCACCCAGGGCGGCTATTACCAGTACAGCAGCGGGTTGAACCTGGGGTCGCGCAGCTGGCTGCACTATCTCCTGCCGATGGTCTACGCCGATCCGGCGATGGCGCGCCAGATCCTCCGCTATTCCGTCTCTCTGCAGTCGCAGCGAGGCGGGGACATCCCGTACGGCACCGGCCCGCTGTGCACGCTGTTCAACAAGCTCGGAACGTCAGACGACCTCGACTTCTGGCTCCTGTTGGCCGCTGCCGAGTACGGGCTGGGCTCACGCGACGTGTCGTTCTTCTCCGAGCGCATCCCGTTCTACGACACCCACCGGCGCGTGAGCATCTGGGAACACCTCAAGATCGCCTTCCGCCATCAGGAATCGCTGCGCGGGCCGCACGGCGGATACCTGGCCGGGACCAATGGCGACTGGTCGGACTTCTCCGCCATCTTCCTGCATATGACCGAGTCGATGCTCGTGCCCGCCCAGCTGGCCTACGCGTACCCACGGTTGGCGGCGCTGGCCGATCTCCGCGGGGATCATCACTTCGCGGCGCAGCTGCGCGCCCGCGCACGCCAGCTGCTCGCCGTAGTCCGCGGCGACTGGACGGGTCGCTGGTATCTGCGTGGCTATTCGGGCTCGAAGCCGATCGGCGTTGGGGCGATCTTCGGCGAACCCCAGCCCTGGGCCGTGCTCGCCGGAGCGCCGAGTGCGCGGCGGGCGGGGGTGCTCGTCCACAACATCCGGCGCTTCCTGACCGGGATCGGCGCGCCGGCCGTGGTCAACGGGCCGGCCAAGATCGGGTCCGCGATCTCGCCGGCCGCCCGCGACCCCGGCGTCACCGAGGCGCCAACGGGTGGCAGCGCGACGCTCGACGGCGCCTCCCAGTACGTCGGCGGGGTGTGGTTCGACGTCGATGGCTGGCTGACGTGGGCGCTGGGCACGCTCAACGGAGTCGTGCCGGACGCCGCGCGTTACGCGTGGAGCGAGTACACGCGCGACACGCTCGCTGCGCATGCCCATGCCTTCCCGCGACACTGGGACGGAACGATCTCGATCGACGATGCCTGCAACGCGTTCTATGCGCACGACCCGGCGCGGTGCGGCATCCCGCTCTACCACACCTACGAGGGCCAGATCACCGAGCAGCCGACATGGATGGTGATGAACGCCGTGCACCTCGCGGGCGTGCAGGCGGTCGAGCATGGATTCGTCATCCGGCCGGTGCTGAGGCGGTTCTTCCTGCGTTTGCCCGAGGTCGGCGTCGCGCGCGGCGCTCGGGTGCTGCGGGGCTACTTCGTGGTGCAGCGCTCGGGGCGAGTCATGCTCGAGGTGGGTGGGCTCCCGGCGGGCGCGCGCAACGTCGTGGCGTGGGCGGCGGGGCGATCGGTGCGCTTCCATCGACGGAGCGGCCTGGTCGTGTTCCCGCTGGCGACACGCCGGGGGCGTACGGCCGACTGGGCCGTCACATGGCGCTGAGCGACCGGCTGAGGCTCTACGAGGTGAACGAGCGGTAGACCTCGATCAGGGCTCGCCGCTGGCGTGGCGTGAGGTCAGGATCCTCGCGGACCGCCGCGACCACCTTCGAGTCGCCGTCCGCGCCCGGCTTGATGCCCGCTCCGGCGTAGAGCGCGTCGGCCGAGGTGTGGAGCGCGTCGGCGATCGCCTGCACGACCTGCTCTGACGGCGCCCGCAGCCCTCGCTCGATCTGCGACAGGTACGGATTCGAGATTCCCACGATGTCGGCGAACTGACGCATGGAGACCTCGGAGAGCTCGCGCTGGCGCCGGATGAACTCGCCGAGCAGGGAGGCTTGCCGATCGGTCACGACCCTTGAGGGTACGCAGGGGCTCCGGTGGCGCTCTGATGGCCCGCCGGCGCCTGGAGCCACTCGAGCCACGCCGCCCCCGGATGGGCGATGCCCAGGAGCGCCGCCGTGCGCCGCCCATCGCGGTAGCTCATCCGGCCAATCACGCCGAACACGCCCTCGATCCGGTTGCGCTCGATCAGCTCGCTTGGGACGCGGACGCCGAGCACGCTGTCCTTCGCGCTATTGCCCATCGGGACCAGCGGATCGACCGAGATCCAGTCGAGGTCGCGGCGGGAACCGACGATGTCGACGATCTCCCGAAAGCACCTCAGCTCCGCGTCGGAGAAGAAGACGTGGACGTAGCTGTCGAGCAGGCAGATGCGCATGTCCTCCGGGACACCGGCCAGAACCTCGGGCAGGACCTCGACGGCGTCGCCGCGCACCGTGCGGACCGGATTGCCTCTGGCCACCTGCACGGCGTGATGAAAGCGGGTCACGGCATCGACCTCCTGGGGAATGCATGCGCCCAGCCAGGCCGTCACCGCCGGATCGCTCAGATCGAGGGGCTCGGTGTCGATGCCGACGCGCTCGGCGATCCGCATCGGCGCCGACGGGAGTGGGGGCGTCAAGAGGCCGCGCACCTCGGTCTCCAGCACCACGCTCGACCCCCGATCGCCCGTCACGTTGACCTTCCCGCCGGCTTCGCGGTAGACGTAGCGATAGCGGTCGGCTCGGAGAGCGAGACCGGCGCCGGTCCCGATGTCGATCAGCGCGATCTCGCGCTCGTCAGCCGGGGAGCTGGCCAGCGCGGGAATCAGGTCGGTGCAGCGCCCGACCTCGTTCATCTGGTAGCGATGGGCGGCGCAGAGTTCGACCAGCCGATCACGATGATCAAGGCAGAAGCCTCGGAACTCAGGCCTGAACGAGTCGCCAAGGGGCGGCTGGGGCTCGCCGACGCGTGGGAACCAGCCGCGCAGCGGAGCGGGCTCGAGCTCGAGCACCAGGAACGTCGCCGCGGCCTCGAACAGCAGCGGTGGGAGCTTGTGCGGCGGGATCGTCGCCGCGATCGCGAGCAGCTCCCGATCCTCGCTGAGGACGCGGAATTGCTCCGCCGTGAGCTGCCAGGAGGCTGGACTTCCCGGCGCCGACCACGCGCTCGCCACCATCGCCGCCTGATCGGCCACCACGGCAGGGTCGGCGCCACCGTTCACCCGAGCCTCCGCAGCACGACGACGCAGTTCTGTCCCCCGAACCCGAACGCGTTCACCAGCCCCGTCCCGACGCTCACCTCGCGCGCCTGGAGCGGGACATAGTCGAGGTCGCACTCCGGGTCGGCGCACTCGAGGTTGATTGTCGGGGGCACGACGCCGTCGCGCATGGCCAACAGCGTGACCATCGCCGACAGCGACCCGGCGGCGGCAATCAGGTGGCCGACCATCGACTTCGGCGAGCTGATCGGAACCTCGCCGGCGGCCGGGCCGAGCGCCGTCCGGATCGCCTTGGTCTCGACCACGTCGTTGGCTCTGGTACCGGTGCCGTGGGCGCAGATGTAGTCGATCTCCTCGGGTCGCGTGCCGGTGCGCTCAAGCGCCAGCGACAGCGCGCGGGCCGCCTGCTCGCCCGACGGCTCCGGCGCGCTGATGTGAAATGCGTCCGAGGTCAGCGCGCCGCCGGGTAGCGACCCGTACGTCCGGGCGTCGCGCCGAGCAGCGTGGGCTGCGGACTCGACGACCAGCACCACGGCCCCCTCGCCGAACACGAACCCATCGCGATCGGCATCGAAGGGACGGCTCGCGCGCTCGGGCTCATCGTTGCGCTGCGACATCGCGCCCATGTTCGCGAGCCCGGCAAACATGGCCGCGGAGATCCCGGCATCGGCGCCGCCGGCGATGATGACCTCCGCTTCGCCGGCCAGGATGAGCCGCCGGGCCTCGAGCAGGGCAGCATTGCCGCTCGCGCAGGCCAGCGCGCCCGCGGTGACCGGTCCGTGCACTCCGAGGTCGATGGCGACCTCGCAGGCCGGCATGTTGGGGATCGTCGACGGCACGTAGAACGGGCTCACCGACCGCGGGCCCGCGCCCAGCAGCGCCCTCACGTTGGCCTCGGTCTCGGGTACGCCCGCCACCGCGGTGTTGATCACGACGCCGATCTCGTCCGGGGCTCGCTCGACCTCGAGCCCGGCGTCACGGACGGCTTCGCGCGCGGCGACGACCGCGAGCTGAGAGACCCGAGCCGATCGCCGGGAGCGCTTGCTGCCCAGGTGAGCCTCGGGGTCAAAGTCCCTGATTTCGCCGGCAATCCGGACCGCCAGCCCCGACGCGTCGAACGACTCGATCGCACCGACTCCCGAGTCGCCCTCAACCAGCCGAGACCAGGTGCCGGGCGCGTCGAGCCCGAGTGGCGTCAGCGCACCGATCCCGGTAATCACCGGATCGGCGCGGCTCACGCGTGGTCTAGCGCCCGCTGGCGACGAACTTGGCCGCCTCGGCCTTCACGATCGAGATCAGGTTGCCCAGCGCGATGTTCGCGTCCACGAGATGCAGGCCCCACTCCGGGGTCGGACTCGGATTCGGGTTCTTGGCGCCGCCAACCCCGGTGATCTCGAGCACGTGGGCATTGTTGGCCGACGAGCAATGCGCTCGGTATGAGCCCGGCTCGGATGTCCACACGGTGGGCGGCATCGGCTGGGTCAATCCGAGCAGCGCGATGCCCGCGGCCAAGGTGCTCTTGGGGTCAAACGGCGCGCTGGGGAAGATCGGATTGACCAGCGCGCTGCCGCCACCGAGGGCCGCCGGGTTGGTGCACAGCACGACGTCGCTCTTGGGCGCAGTGCCTCCGCCCGCGCCGCCCGAGGGGCGCCCGAACAGGCTGGGGGTGGGCACCGGTTGGTCGAAGGTCGAGAACGCGATCACGCATCCGAGCTGGGCCGGCTTCGTGCAGCCGGGAATGTGCTTGAAATCCCCGCCGATCTTCTTGCCCTGCTTCACCAGCACGTTGCCGCCGAGCAGGATCGCGGACACCAGGCGCTTGCGCACAGCGGGCTTGGCATCGACGTACTTTGCCATCAGCTGGCGCAGTACGAACGAGCCCTGCGAGTGGCCGATGAGCACGAACCCGCGCCCGTGGTTGTACTTCTTCAGGTAGGTCTCGAACGCGTTGTGGACGTCGGTGGTGGCCAGTGCCGGGTTCGGCTTGGTCGTCGGCTTGCCGAGGCCGATGCCGTCGAGCGTCACCTGCCGGTACATCGGCGCGTAGACGCGGCAGTACTGCGAGTAACGCGCGGCCTGATAGAGCGCGATCGACCGTTCCTCGGGATCCACGTGAAGGTTCGCGTTGCCCGTCTTCTGATCGCTGACCGTCGGGTAGACGTAGAAGCAGTCGATTGCCGGATGCGCGACCTGCTTGGGATGGGTCACCTTGAGCTTCTTGAGGGTGGGCGAGTACACCGTCGTCGACAGCCCCGGCGTACATGGGTCAGGGTGCTGCCCGGGCCGGCACAGCCACACCGTCTTGGCCGAGGCCGAGGCCGCTGCGGCCAGGCTGACCATGACAGCCGCGGCCGCGAGCGCCAGGGTCAGGATCCGTGCGCCCATCCTTAGTTTCCGCATCCGTGATCTCCCTATCAATCGAGCACGCCCCGAGCCGGACGTGCTGTTATCTCTCCGGCCCGGGAGCATACCGAGGCCGCCCGGCCGGCTCCCTCAGCCGAATTCGACTCCCTGGGCGAGCGGCAGCTCGTCCGAGTAGTTGATCGTGTTGGTTGCACGGCGCATGTAGGCGCGCCAGGCGTCCGAGCCCGACTCCCGGCCGCCACCGGTGGACTTCTCTCCGCCGAAGGCGCCTCCGATCTCCGCCCCCGAGGTGCCGATGTTGACGTTGACGATGCCGCAGTCCGAGCCGTCGGCGGCGAGGAACCGTTCAGCCTCGCGCTGATCGCGTGTGAAGATGCTCGAGGACAGGCCCTGGGGGACGCCGTTGTGCAAGTCGATCGCCTCGTCGAACTCGCGGTAGGTCATGACGTACAGGAGCGGCGCGAACGTCTCGCGCCGGACCAGATCGGTCTGGCCCGGCATGCGGACGAGCGCAGGCTCGACGTAGTAGGCGTCAGAGGCGCCCCCGAGCTCTCGGCGGGCGCCCCCGACGATCGGCTCCCCTCCATCGGCCTTCACCTGCGCGAGTGCGTCGAGCATTCCGCGATATGCCTGCGCGTTGATCAGCGGCCCGACCAGCGTTGCCTCGGCGAACGGGTCGCCGATCGGCAGTCGGCCGAACACCTCGGCCAGCCGGGGGACGAGCTCCTCGGCCACGTCCTCGTGCGCGATCACCCGTCGCAGCGTGGTGCAGCGCTGGCCGGCGGTCCCGGCGGCGGCGAACACGATGCCCCGGGTGGCGAGCTCGAGGTCGGCCGAGGGGGCCACGATCGCGGCGTTGTTGCCGCCCAGCTCAAGGAGGTAGCGGCCCAGCCGGGCGGCGACCCGCGGTGCCACCTGGGCGCCCATCCGCTCCGAGCCGGTGGCGCTGACGAGGGCGACGTCCCGGCTGTCGACCAGCGCTTGCGCGACGTCGGTCCCACCGAGGACGAGCTGGTGCAGCCCGGCCGGTGCTCCGCACTCGGCGACGGCGCGATCGAGCAGGGAGGAACAGGCGAGCGAGCTGAGCGGAGTCATCGGTGACGGCTTCCATACGACCGTGTCGCCGCAAACGAGCGCCACCGCGGTGTTCCAGGACCACACCGCCACCGGGAAGTTGAATGCCGAGATGACCCCCACCACTCCGAGCGGATGCCACGTCTCCATCAGCCGGTGGCCTGGTCGCTCCGAGGGCATCGTGCGGCCGTCAAGCTGGCGCGAAAGGCCCACCGCGAAGTCGCAGATGTCGATCATCTCCTGGACCTCGCCGAGCGCCTCGGAGGGGATCTTGCCCGCTTCGATCGTCACCAGTTCGGCGACATCGGCCTTGTGCTGCTCGAGCAGAGCGCCGAAGTGTTTGACCAGCGCTCCGCGAATCGGGGCCGGAGTCGCACGCCAGGTCGAAAACGCGCCGGCGGCGGCGGCGATGGCCGCCTGGACATCAGCCACGCCGGCAGCTGGAACCTCGAACAGGTCCTCGCCGGTGATCGGCGAACGGGCGCTGAGACCGGCGCCGGCAACGGGCCCGAGCTCGACGCCGCATCGGTCGAGGCTGCGCCTGGCCCGCGCGCGCAGTTGGTCGGTCGATGTCATCACCGTTGTCGTGCTCATTGCTCTCCTCTCAGGCTCGTCGATACCAGCGGGGCGATGTCGTCGGCGGCGGCTTGAGCGCCGCGCTGACCACGATCATCTTGGGCCGGTCGCCGGCCACGGCTCTGGTCAGTGCCTGCTCGAACGCTGGCCCGAAGCCGTCGACTGGCGTGGCGGGGATGCCGAACGCGTCGGCCATGACCACGAAGTCTGGCGTGCTCAGATCGACCCCGAAGGTTTCGCGTCCGGCGCGGGCCTGGTCGAAGCGCAGCATGCCGTAGCCGCCATCGTCGACGAGCACGATCGTCAGCGGGACCCGCTCCTGGGCGACCGTGGCCAGCTCGCCGCACGCGAACAGGAAGCCGCCGTCGCCGCAGACGCAGACGGTCGGGCCCGCCCCGGCCAGGCACGCGCCGATCGAAGCCGGGAAGGCGAAGCCGAGCGTTCCCCAGCCCACCGGATAAGCGAGCTTCCGCGGTCGCGGCGCCGGCCAGAAGCCGGCGAGCCAGTAGCCGGGTATGCACATGTCGGCGACGAGCAGAGCGTCAGACGGGAGGGCGCGGCCGAGGATCTCGAGCATGCGCTTGGCCTGCGCGTCGTCGGACTCCACGAACGCCGCGAGGTCGGTGGCGATCTGGGCCAGGCGCCGTTCGAGCGCGGGGAGGTCGCCCTGCTCGGGCGCCTCCGGCAGCAGCTGCTCCAGCACCGCGCGCGCGTCGCCGACCAGCGTCAGGTCGGCGCTGAAGTTCTTGTTGGCGTCGGCCTCGTCGATGTTGACGGCGATCAGCGTCGGCGGTCGCGGCATCAGCCAGTTCTGGGTCATCATCCCGTCGAAGTCGGTGCCGACGGCCAGCACCACGTCGGCCTCGTCCCACAGCGCGCCGACGGCGGGGGTGTGAACGGGTCCGGGAACGAAGCATGGGTGGTCGGGGGACACCAGCCCTCGGCTCATGTACGTCGTGATCACTGGGGCGGCCAGCCTGAGCGCCACCTCGCCGACGATCTCGCCGGCCCGCGCGCGCAGCGCGCCGCCGCCCGCCCAGATCAGGGGGCGCTGCGCCTCGCGGAGCAGTTGAGCCGCACGGCTGATCGCGGCCTCATCGGCGGTCCGCTGAGAATGGGTCTCAGTCTCGCGCGACTCGAGGGCGGCGGACACGGGACTGGACAGGAGATCGGTCGGCACGCCCAGGTACACGGGCCCACTCGGTGCGGAGGTGGCCGCTGATGCCCCGTCGAGCGTCGCTTGGGCAATCTCCTCGGGGCTGGCCGCCACCCGGGTCAGCTTGGTCACCGGCTTGAACATCGCCGCCTGGTCGCGGGTCTCGTGCAGCACCCCCCGGTACACACCCTCGCGGCGAAGCGCGGCGGGGATGTCGGTGGCGATCACCAGGACCGGTGAACCCGACGCCATCGCCTCGCCGGTGGCGCCCAGCGTGTTGGCCGCGCCGGGCCCGGTGGTGACCAGTGCCACGCCGAGCGCGCCGGTCGCACGCGCGTAGCCGTCGGCCGCATATACGGCCGTCTGTTCGTGGCGAACTCCGACGAGCCGAATCGGCGAACGCGCCAAGGCGTCCCAGATCGAGAGGTTGTGAACTCCCGGCAGGCCGAAGACCAGCGTTACGCCGAGCTGCTCGAGGGCCGAGACGAGCCGGTCAGCTCCGGTTGTCGTCAATGCTGTCGGTTCGGTGTCGGAATGAATCATCTAGACCACGTTGTACTCGGGTCGCAGCGCGGCGGCGTCGAAGCGGTCCACGCTGAACGGGGCGATGTCGACGAACGTCGGTCGGCGCAGGAGAATGTCACGGAGGATCTCGCCGACCGCCGGGCCCTGGAGAAAGCCGTGGCCGGAGAACCCGGTGGCGTACAGGAACCGTGAGACGCCGGCCGCTTCGCCGATGATCCCGTTGTGATCGGGCGTCATCTCATACAGGCCGGCCCAGCCGCCACGAATGCCGACCTCGGCAATCCGCGGCGCGCGCCGGCGGACCACGGCCATCAGCTCGGGCAGCCAGTCATCCGAGGTCTCGATGCTGAATCCTGGCCGCTCGTTCGGGTCCGACATGCCCATCAACAGCCCCGGCCCCTCGCGATGAAAGTAGAAGCTCGAGGCGAAGTCGATCGTCATCGGCAGTGCGGCCGGAAGACCGTCGATCGCCTCGGTGAACAGGATCTGGCGGCGCAGCGGGGTGACCGGCAGCGCGACGCCGACCATCTCGCCGCACGCTCGCGACCACGCCCCGGCGGCGCAGATCACCGCGCCGGTCCGGATCGGGCCGTCGCTGGTCAGCACGGACGTGATCTCGCCGCCGTTGGTCTCGATCTCGAGGGCCTCGCAGCCGGTCCTGATCTCGGCGCCGTGGGCGCGCGCGCCCGAGGCGTAACCCTGCACGACGCCCTCCGGCGTGGCGTGGCCATCGCCCGGGGAGAATGCACCGGCGAGAACGTCATCGCCCTGGATCAACGGGCACAGCTCGCGGACTCCGGCCGCGGTCAGCAGACGGGTCGGCAGACCCAGCGAGGCCTGCAGCGCCACGCTCTGCTCGAACTGCCGCACATCCTCCTCGCGGCTGAGCACGAACAGGTAGCCGACCTCCTTCAGGTCGATCTCCCAGCCCGGGCGCCGGTCAAAGGCACGGAACGCGTCCATGCTCCGTCGGGCGATCTCGATATTCAACACATCGGAGAACTGCGTGCGCACTCCGCCGGCGGCGCGCGACGTCGAGCCGCTGCCGAGCTCGTCGCGCTCGAGCAGCACAACACCGACGCCGGCCTCGGCAAGGTGAAACGCCGCGCTGCATCCCATCACGCCGCCACCGACGATGACCACCTCGGCGGCGGCCGGGAGCGGGGTTCGGTGGCGCGGCATGAGCACATCCTGCCACCGAGTCGACAGTTGGTTCCAACGTTGCTCTAGATAATCACCAGGATCGTTGGAGTCACGACGTGACAAACGTCGAATCTGCCGTTAACCGGTGATACCGTTCCCGCGGGACCAAATCGGTTCGTCGGACCGTTCGGACCGGCATTCGAGAGGGAAAGGGACGCAATGGGTTTCTCGACAAGGTGAAAGGGACGGCTAAGCAGGCCATGAACCCGGCGGCGCAGGCGGGTGAACGCGACAAGATCATGAGGATCAGCAAGTCGGGCGTTCAGATGAAAGCGACGGTGGGTTCCATGCAGGAGGTGGGAACCCAGCTCGGAGGCGGGCACCAGATCGAGTTCGACTTGACGGTCCATCCCGACGGTGGCGCGGACTACCAGGTCCACGTGTCGCAGTCGCTCCACGACGTGACGCTCAAGGGCGTCGAGCAGGGCGCGAACATCCTCGTCAAGGTCGACCCCGACGATCCTCAGTCGGTGTTGGTCTGGGGGGCCGCGAGCTGACTCGGGGCCGCCGTCGCACGCTCGCCGCGCTGGCCGCGGCACTTGTGGCGGGGGCGCTGGCCTGCGGCTCGGTGCTCGCCGCGGCCAGAAGCGATGGCGGCAACCACGCGCGCGTAGTCAGGAAACTGAACCACGTCGTGGCCACGGTGAAGGCGCTCGGGATTCCCGGGGCCGTCATCGGCGTCACCGGCGGTTCCGCCGGCAACTTCGAGCGGGCATTCGGCTATGCCTCGGTAGGGCACAAGATGCAGTTGAACGATCACTTCCGGATCGGCAGCGTGACCAAGACCTTCACCGCCACCGTGATCCTCGAGCTGGTCGATCGCCACAGGCTCCGGCTCAACCAGTCGATCTACAAGTGGGAGCCACGCGTCCAGCATGCGCGGCAGATCACCGTCCGCATGCTGCTCAACATGACGAGCGGGATCTGGGATGAGGGCGGCCCGGGATCGCTGCTGTCAGCCTGGGTTGAAAAGCACTGCTTCATTCACAAGCCGTCTCCCCACTGCGGCAAATACTGGAAGCCCCAGGAGATCGTCAACCTGGCCATCAAGCAGGGACCCGAATATGCGCCCGGCGTCTTCAACTACACCGATACCGCTTACGTGATCCTCGGGATCATCGCCCAGAAGGTGACACACAAATCGATGGGCTGGCTGCTCCAGCACATGATCTTCAATCCGCTGCACATGACGCACACCAGCTTCCCCACGCGCAGCCTGAAGATGCCCGAGCCCGCCACCGTCGGTCACCTCCCGGTCATCAACAAGGCGCAGACGGCGGTCCTGGGCTACCAGCAGGGACCGCTGGTCAGTCCGTCGTTCCTCTTCAGTGCCGGGGGCATCATCTCGACGCTCGGCGATCTGCAGATTTGGGCTCGTGCGCTGGGGAAGGGCACGCTGCTGAAGCCCCGCACGCAGCGCGAGCGGCTGCGTCTGGCTGCCAGTCCGTTCCTGTTCGGGCCACTCGCCGGCACGGGCCCGAGCACGGGCGTGGTCGGCGGATACGGGCTCGGTCTCGTCAACGCCGGCAATCTGCTGGGCCACAACGGCGTCTATGCCCCGCCGGGCTACAACACCGACCTGTGGTATCTCCCCCAAGCGCATGCTTCGGTGGTCGTGCTGCTGAACAGCACGTTGCCGTGCCCGGGCGGGTTCCTCGGCGACGGCATCGCAGTCGCGCTCGCGGACGTTGCCTTCCCGAATAGCCTGCGGAGGGTCGCCCTGCCGGCGTTGCCCTGTCTGGCAGTGTCGAGCAACTAGTTCGACTAGGCTGCCTCGCCCTCCGCCACACGGACGGAGGCGAGACGCGTGGGACCAAGCCGCTAAAGCGCGACCGCGCTGCTGCCGACTCCTGCGTTAGCGTGCAGAACGGTTCGGACATCGACGGGGGGCTCTCGCGCCGGAGCGTGCTGGCCGGCGCCCTCACGGGCGGCGTGGCGGCGATGCTGCCGAGCGCCGGCGCGGCGTCGGCCGACGCCTCGCCGGCACCCAAGACGCCCAACGCGATCGACTTCTTCTCGGACCAGTCGCTCAACTTCCAGGCGCTGTTCGCCCTCGGGGCCGTGTCCTACAACGCGGCCCAGCCCGGCGAGGTGCTGGAGACGTTCAACCGGGTGCATGCCCGCGGCGACACGTATCGCGCGTACTTCGAGGAGTTCCTGGCCCTGGGCCGGCGCCTGCGCAGGTTGGGCGACGAGGCGGCCGACAGGGGCCGGCGGGCCACGGCGCGCGACTCCTACCTGCGGGCCGCCAGCTACCTCGACCAGGCGCTGTATTACGTGCTCGCGTCGGACACGCCGACGCGAGCGCACGAGGGGGCGGTCTACCGCGAGATGGAGAGCTGCTGGGCCGCGGCGGCCGCGCGTTTTCGCCCGGCGTTCGAGCCCGTCGCAATTCCGTGCGAACGGCGCCGTCTGCCCGGGTGGCTGCTCACTCCGGGCGGCTCCCGCGCGCGCCGACCGACGCTGATCCTCAACAACGGCAGCGACGGGCAGAACGTCGACATGTACATAGCCGGTGGCGGGGCGGCGGCGCTGGAACGCGGGTGGAATGCGCTGATCTTCGAGGGCCCGGGGCAGGGCTCCAACCTGTTTGTGCACAACGTCCCGTTCCGGCCGGACTGGGAGAGGGTGATCACGCCGGTCGTGTCGTGGCTGCGGGACCGCCCCGAGGTGGACAGGCGGCGTATCACGGTGTTCGGCTCGAGCTTCGGCGGCTACCTGGTGCCGCGGGCGGCGGCGTTTGAACACCGGCTGGCCGGCGTCGCCGTCGACCCGGGTGCCACCAACGCGTTCATCAGCTGGCGCCACAAGCTGCCCGCGCAGCTGATCACCCTGCTCAACCAGGGCAAGCGGCAGGAGTTCAATCGCGAGTGGGCAGCGATCCTGCCCCACCTGCCGGCCACGGTTCAGTTCGACATCGCCAAGCGCTCGGAGATCTACGGCAATGGGAGCTTCTACACCAAGATGCGACTGGCCGAGAAGTTCGTGCTCTCGCCGGCCGTGGTCGGGCGGATGCGGGCGCCGACGATCGTCGCCGAAGCCGAGCAGGAGCAGTTCTTCCCCGGTCAGTCCAAGCAGATGTACGACTGGCTCCGGGTGCGCCGAGCGCTGGCCAGGTTCACCGTGGCCGAAGGGGCGCAGTTCCACTGCGAGCCGATGGCGCCCACGCTGCGCAACGACACGCTGCTGGGCTGGCTCGAAGCCAATTTGAAGCCGACCTAGCCAGCGCGCTCTGTCTACAGACCGTGGGGGAACTGGCCCGGGAACAGATAGGCGGCGATCGCCACGGCCATGATCAGCGGCTTGGGCACGTCGAACAGCCGGCAGCTGTCGTTACTCGATATTCCGTCGCTGCCGAGCGCGACGTTCACCCCACCGCGCAGCAGCGCCCGGAGCGGCGCCACCCCCGAGCCGATCCGCAGGTTGCACACGGGGTTGTGCGCCACCGACGCGCCGCGTCCGCCGCTTCGGGCTGTACCCGCGGAAGGGGACGATCGCGCCGGGCAGCGACGCGGACGTCGTCGTGTTCGATCCCGAGCGGGAACTGGTGATCTCGGCCGATACCCACCACTCGCGAGTCGACTACAACGTGTTCGAGGGCATGGCCGTGGCCGGCGCCCCTGAGCTGGTGCTGGCGCGCGGGCAGGTGGTCATCGAGGGCGATCGGCTCGTCGGCCGCCCCGGCGGCG
Organism: uncultured Solirubrobacterales bacterium; assembly: GCA_963796885.1. Classification (GTDB taxonomy): domain Bacteria; phylum Actinomycetota; class Thermoleophilia; order Solirubrobacterales; family Solirubrobacteraceae; genus Palsa-465. Next base: position 432,639 of record CAWCNP010000001.1, on the reverse strand, counting down.
AGTTCATCGCGCGCCCGGTCAGGACGGCAGCAAGGTCGATATCTCGCCCGCGTGCTGGGCGATCTGGCGTCCCAGCTGCGCACGATCGAGCGCTCGCCAGCGCACGGCCGGAGCAGACACACTGATGGCGGCCACGGCGATCCCGTCGCCGCCACGGATGGGCGCCGCCGTGCAGGCCACGCCAAGCTCGTACTCCTCGTTGTCGAACGCGTACCCACGGGCACGGGCCTGTCGCAGCGATCGCTTCAGTGCGCCGTGATCGGTGAGCGTATGGGCGGTGAGCGGCTCCAGTAGATGGCGCTCGAGCGCTCGATCGACCGCCGAGGATTGAAAGGCGAGCATCGCCTTTCCGGCTCCGGAGGCGTACGCGGGTACGCGCGCGCCGATCTCGGTGAACATCCGGATCGGACGCTGGCTCGGCACCTGGTCGATGTACACCGCGGCCAGGCCGTCGAGGACGACCAGGTTGGTCGACTCTCCGGTGTCGTCTCGCAGCGCGATGAGATGCGGTCGGGCCAGTGCCCGCAGTCGCGCCGTTCGCGCTTCGATGTCGCCGACGATGGACAGCAGCTTCCGACTCAAGCGATAGTGGGTCGTGTTTGGATTGCGCACCACCCAGTCGCGTTGGACGAGGGTCTGCAGCAGTCGATGCGCGGTCGGGGGGTGCAGCCCGGTGGCGCGGGCGAGGTCGCCGAGCGACATGTCGCCGTCGCTCGCACCGAGGTGTTCGAGCAGATCGAGAGCGCGGCCAACCGATTGAACGGATTCCGCCATACGAAACAAAGGTAGCTTAGAATTTCGCCGTTGACAACAATCTGACCCCACGATATTTTTTCATGGAGCGCAATGAGTGTTTCGCAATCCGGAATAGACTTTGACGCCAACGTGTCACTCCTGTGGCAGGAAGTCCCATTTCTGGAACGCTTCGAACGGGCCAAGCGTGCCGGGCTGGACGCGGTTGAGTTCTGGTGGCCGGCCGGCGAGGACCTATCGGCGGTGCGGGCGGCGATCGCCGACAGCGGCGTCACCGTGGCCCTGTTCAACTTCGACGCCGGAGACATGGCCGCGGGTGAGCGGGGGCTGCTCAGCATTCCCGATCGTCAGGCCCAGTTCTTCGACAACGTACCGGTGGCCCTCGAACTGGCCGAGCAGGTGGGATGTCGCCAGCTCAATGCCCTGATCGGGCTCGAGTGCACGGTCCTGCGCCGTGATGAGCAGCTGGAGCTGGCCGTCGAGAACCTGCGACGAGCGGCCCGCGACGCGGCGGCGATTGGGGCCAAGGTGCTCGTCGAGGCCGTCAACACGATCGAGAACGGCCCCTATCTGGTCAGCCACACCGCCGATGCCGCCGCGCTGATCGAGCGTGTGGGCGAGCCCAACGTCGCGATTCAGTACGACGCCTACCACATGCAGCGCATGGAGGGGAACCTGGCCGCGACGATCCGGGCCCACGCCGAGGGGATCGCCCATATCCAGATCGCCGATTCTCCCGGTCGCGGAGAGCCGGGTACGGGAGAGATCAATTTCTCGTACCTGTTCGGCGTGCTCAGGGAGATCGGCTACCGAGGCTACGTTGGTCTCGAGTACCGGCCCACGACAACAACGACGGAGGCGAGCCTGCAGTGGATGCAAGACGCCGTGGAGAAGTGATGCCCGAAACGATCGGATTCATCGGCCTGGGGATCATGGGCCGACCAATGGCCACCAACCTGTTGCGGGCCGGCTATCCGCTGGTCGTACACAACCGGAGCCGTGCCGCCGTCGATGCGCTGGCCGGCGAGGGCGCCCAGCCGGCCCACTCGCCGCGCGAGGTGGCCGAGCGCAGCGAGGTGACGATCACGATGCTGCCCGACTCGCCCCAGGTGGCCGAGGTGATGGACGACGTGCTTCCGGGGGCGTCCCGCGGCCAGCTGATCATCGACATGAGCACGATTGCCCCCGAGGTGTCGCGTGAGTTGGCCGAGCGCGGCGACGGGTTGGGGCTCCAGATGCTCGACGCGCCGGTCAGCGGCGGCGATGTCGGGGCGCGCGAGGCCAAGCTGTCGATCATGGTCGGCGGGAGCGAGGCAGCGTTTGAGCGCGCCCGGCCGATCTTCGAGTGCCTGGGATCGACGATCACGCATGTCGGTGCCAGCGGTGCGGGGCAGGTCGTCAAGGCGTGCAACCAGGTGGTGGTGGCGCTGGTCATCGAGGCGGTGAGCGAGGCGCTCGTGCTCGGTTCCAAGGCCGGCGTGGATCCCGGCGTGGTGATCAGCGTGCTGTCGGGCGGGCTGGCGGCCAACCGGGTGATGGAGATGCGGCGAGACAAGTTCCTGGAGCACGACTTCGCCCCCGGATTCAAGGTCGACCTGCACCACAAGGACCTGGGGATCGCCCTGGCCACCGCGCGTTCGAGCGGCGCTGTTCTGCCCAACACCGCGGCGGTGGAGCAGATGCTCGAGAGCCTCCGCCGGCACGGGCGTGGCGGAGACGATCACTCAGCCCTGCTGACCGTGATCGAGGGGCTGTCCAATCACGAGATCACCTCGGAGCAGTCGTGAGCACCCCGCCGATGGACGCCGTCGTCAGCGTCCTCGAGGATGAGGGCGTACGGGTCGCCTTCGGGGTACCCGGCGCGGCGATCCTCCCGCTGTACGAGGCGCTCAGCCGGTCGCCGTTGATTCGCCATCTGTCGGTGCGGCACGAGGAGGGCGGAACGCATGCCGCCGACGGCTGGGCGCGGGTGACCGGCGAGCCGGGAGTCTGCATCGGTACCTCGGGCCCGGCCGGGACGAACATGATCACCGGGCTCTACACGGCGCTGGCCGACTCGATCCCGATCATCTGCATCACCGGGCAGGCGCCGACCAACGTCCTGCACAAGGAGGCCTTCCAGGCCGTCGACATCGTGTCCATCGCTCGGCCCGTGACCAAGTGGGCGGCCCAGGTGCGCGAGCCCGCGCAGCTGCCGTGGATCTTTCGCGAGGCGTTCCGGGTGGCACGGTCGGGCCGGCCCGGGCCGGTGCTCATCGACCTTCCCGTGGACGTGCAGCGAGCCGCCCCGATCGCCTACGACCCCGCCTCCGATGCGCGCCTGGCGGTCGAACTCGTCTCGCCGCCGCCGGCGGCCATCGACCGCGCGCTCGCCCTGATCGAGGCCGCCGAACGTCCGTTGCTGCTGGCCGGCGGCGGGGTGATCATCGCCGACGCCGCCGCTGCGCTCGTTCGCCTGGCCGAACTGCTCGAGCTGCCCGTCAGCCCGACCCTGATGGGCAAGGGCGCGATCCGTGAGGATCATCCTCTGTGGGCCGGGACGGTGGGGATTCAGACCAGCCAGCCGTTCGCCAATCAGCTGTTCCTCGAGAGCGATCTCGTGCTCGCCGTCGGGGCACGCTTCGGCGACCGACACACGGGGGCACTCGACGTCTACCGCGGGTCGCGGAAGTTCATCCAGATCGACATCGCCGCCGAGCAGATCGGGCGTGTGTTCGGGCCCGATCTGGGGATCGTCAGCGACGCCAAGCTCGCCCTCGAAGCGCTCCACGTCGAGGCGACCCGGCGCGGGAAGCTCCGGCCGCGGGCGGCGTGGGTGGGGCGCCTGGCCGAGCTGCGCGCCACGCGCGCGCGGTTCGCCGATTACGACAGCGTTCCGATCCGCGCTCCACGCGTCTACGCCGAGTTGAACGCCTTTCTCGACGAGGACGCGACCGTGGTTACGGCCATCGGGCTCTACCAGATCTTCGGCGGGCAGTTCCAGAATGCGTACCGCCCGCGGCACTACCTCTGCTGCGGCCAGGCCGGGCCGCTGGGCTGGGAGGTCTCAGCCTGCACCGGAGCCAAGCTCGCGCGCCCCGAGAGCGACGTGGTCGGGATCGTCGGCGACTACTCGTTCCAGTTCCTGGCCGAGGAGGTCGCCGTCGCCGTCCAGTACGGCGTTCCGTTCGTGCTCGTGATGCTCAACAACGGCTACATGGGGCTGATCAGGCAGGCCGAGGTCGGCTACGAGATGAACTTCGAGGTCGATCTCGCGTACGCGGGCCTCGACGGCCACGTCGGGGTCGATCACGTCGCGCTGATGCGGTCGATGGGCGCGGACGGGATCCGGGTCACCGAGCCCCACGACATCCGGCCGGCGCTGGAGTGGGCGACCCACGAGAGCGAGCGTCGGCACCTGCCGATCCTGGTCGAGATCATGACCGAGCGCGAGGAAAGCGCCGCCATGGGCACGGCGATCGACAGCGTCTCCGAGCCGCATGAGATCCGCACGATCTCCAGGCCCGGCGTGCTGAGTCGCGTCGCCGCCTGAACTTGCTTTACTGGCTGAAGCGTTTCGGTCGCACACAAGCTGGGAACCCCACCGAAGCGCATCTGAGGCTCGGGCGGCAAGAAATGCGGGCCTGCCTGCGTCTTTAGTTATGGAACACCTCGACCGACTTATTAACCAGGAACTATGGATGCCGAGTGTCTGACGGAGGATCGATGACCGTCGCCGTTGCTCTGGCCGGCGGGCGTCACGTGAGCGAATCCCCAGCCTGGATTGGCTACGTCGCGCTGGTCGTCGTCCTCGTGGGCTTCGCCTGCATCACGGTCTGGCTGGCGGCGAGTTCAGTCCGCGAGCGACGGCTGGGTGGTGACGATCCGCACGACGGCGACGGCCGTCACGGAGGCGGCCCTGGCCGCGGTCCAAATCCCCCCGATCGACCGCCGGACGGCGGACCCGTGTGGTGGCCCGAGTTCGAGCGCGATTTCGCGGCGTATGTCGATAGCTGCGCCGCCGAGCGCCAGCGGGTTGGGCTGACCGTCTCGAGCTGAGGCATGGACTGGCGAGTCTCGCTCTGCGAGCACCCCGCATCGGCCTGATCCCTGCAAGGATGCCGGGCATGGCCCCGGATGCGAAGCGACGATGAAGGCGCTCGGGGAGTACGAGATCTGGTTCGCCGTCGGCGCGCAGGAGCTGTACGGCGAGGCTGCGCTGCGCAGCGTCGATGAACACGGGCGCGAGATCGCGGCGGCGCTGGACGCGTTGGACGAGATCCCCGTTTCGGTGAGCTACCGCGGGACGGTGGTCGCGCCGGCCTCGATCCGCGCCGCCTGTCTCGAGGCCAACGCGGCGCCGGCATGCGTCGGCGTGGTGATCTGGGCCCACACGTTTTCGCCGGCCAAGATGTGGATCGCCGGGCTGTCGGTGCTGGCCAAGCCGCTGCTTCACCTCCACACCCAGTTCAACCGCGAGCTGCCCTGGAGCGAGCTCGACATGGACTTCATGAACTTGAATCAGTCGGCCCACGCCGATCGCGAGCTCGCGTCGCTGCAGACGCGGGCCGGCATCCGCCGAAAGACCGTCGTCGGCCATTGGAGCGACCCCGCGACGACGGAGCGGATCGGCACCTGGGCGCGGGCGGCGTGCGGCTGGCACGAGGCGCAGGCGCTGGCCGTTGCGCGGTTTGGGGACAACATGCGGCAGGTCTCGGTCACCGAGGGGGACAAGGTGGAGGCGCAGCTGCGCCTGGGCTTCGCGGTCAACGGGTACGGCATCGGGGATCTCGTCGAGGCGACGCAGGCGGTCGGAGACGACGAGGTCGGACGCATCGCCGGTGAGTACGAAGAGCAGTACGAGCTTGTCCCCACCCTCCGCGAGGGCGGCGCGCAACGGACATCGCTCCTCGATGCAGCGAGAATCGAGGCCGGGCTCCGGGCGTTCCTCGACGCCGGCGGGTTCAAAGCCTTCACCGACACCTTCGAGGATCTCGGCGCGCTGGTCCAGCTACCCGGGATCGGCGTGCAGCGCCTGATGGCCGAGGGCTACGGGTTCGGGGCGGAGGGGGACTGGAAGACGGCGGCGCTGCTGCGGATCGCCAAGGTCATGAGCCGCGGGCTGCCCGGCGGTACCTCGTTCATGGAGGACTACACGTACGAGCTGTCGCCGCGGGGGCCGAAGGTTCTCGGGGCGCACATGCTCGAGGTGTGCCCGTCACTGGCTGCCGAGCGTCCGTCCTGCGAGATCCACCCCCTCTCGATCGGTGCTCGCGCGGATCCGGTACGGCTCGTGTTCGATGCGGTCGCCGGGCCCGCCGTGTGCGTGGCGCTCATGGACCTGGGCGATCGCTTCCGCCTGCTGCTGAACGAGGTCGAGGTGGTGGCGCCCGACCAGCCGCTGCCCAAGCTACCCGTGGCTCGAGCCGTGTGGACGCCGAAGCCCGATCTGAGCACCGCTGCGGAGGCCTGGCTGATGGCCGGTGGCGCCCACCACACCGTGCTCAGCCTGGCACTCGGGTCTGAGATCTTCGCCGACTTTGCCGACATCGCCGGGATTGAGCTGCTGGTGATCGACGGCGACACGCGGACCCGCGAGTTCGCCAAGGAGCTGCGCTGGAACGAGGCCTACTACCGCCTCGCTTGACGGGCCGCGCCGGCGTCATTCGGTCGCGCGTTCGCACGGATCCACAACGAGTCCAACGTTGCGAGCGGCCGGGCCGGCGAAGATCAACAGCGACGCGACTCCAGCCGCGACGGACAGTCGGCGCAGTGCCGCCACGGGGCGGGTGGAAACGGGCGGACGCACGGCCCGCGGACGTTGTCAGTCGTCCCGGTGGCCGTCAATCGAATACACGTTTAGGTAGAACGGCGCGTTCGGCTCGCCGCCGGATCGTCCGGACTCTCTCGGGCCATCGATCGCCCCACGCCCCAGGCGCCCGCGGTGCTGCTGTACAGCAGGCGGAGGTAGAGAAACGTCTCGACGTGGGCGACACCGGCGATCGTGCCGATGTCGTCGGTGATCGCGTCGAGCAGCTCGGCACGGTCGCGGCAGACGATCTCGGCCATCAGGTCATAGCGGCCGGACGGGATCACGACGTAGTCGATCGAGGGCACTGAGGCGAGCCTCGAGGCGACCGTCCCCGGGTCGGTGTCGCTGTCGAGCGTTATCCCCAGCCAGGCCATCGCGTCGAATCCCAGGTTGAGTGGATTGCCGACGGCGATCACCTTGAGGACGTTGTCGTCGACCAGACGGGAGAACCGGCTGGAGACCAGGCGCTCGGACACTCCGAGGCTGCGGGCCAGGTCGCGGAACGATGCCCGGCCATCGCGCTCGAGCCCGCGAACGATCTCGATGTCGAGCGACTCGAGCTGGCTCGGGCTGACCGTCACGCCGCTGACCTCCTCGGGCGCGACAGGCTGTCGTGCGCGTAGCCACTGGAACTGCTGGTGGCGCAACGACAGATAGACGAATGCCTCGGTGCGCTGGACACCGGCGATCCCACGGAGCTGGACGAGAATCGGCTCGAGATCCTGAGCGTCGCGACACGCAACCTCGCACATCACGCTGAAGCGACCCGAGCTGATCACGACGTAGTCGACGCCGGCTGTGTGAACCAGCGCCTCCGCGACGCGCTGGACGTGCGAGGGGTGCGTCTCGAACCCGATCCAGGCCATGCATCTCAGACCGAGCAGGCCGGGGTCCGCGACCGCGGTGATCGCGAACACGTCGGCCTCGGTGAGTGCTCTCACGCGCCGGCGGATGTGGGCTTCGGAGAGCCCCAGGCGGCCGGCCAGAGTGGTGAATGGAATCCTGCCGTCACGCTGAAGCTCGGCGAAGACGGCCTCGTCCTGGCCATTTAGCGTTATTGGACTACACCCGGCCCGTGCCCTCCGGGTTGGCGCGGACGCCGAGTGCGTCGAGCGCGAGCCGCGTGGCGACGCGAGCCGACTTGTTGGCGGGGTCATACACCGACGAGCACTCGGTGATCACGTAGGCCTCGACTCCCCGGCGGACGAAGGCGCGGATCATCTTGATCACCTCGCGCGGGCTCAGGCCGCCGCACTCGGGGGTCGTCACGCCGGTGGTGAAACCCTGGTCCATGACGTCGAGGTCGGTGTGCAGAACTACGCCGTCGGTCCCGTTCCAGGCGATGTCGAGGATCCGGTCGATGGTCTTTTCGATCCCCCACTCATCGATGTCCCAGATCGTGATCATCTGGATGCCGGTGCGGTCCACGTACTCGCGCTCGACGCGCGGGTTGAGCGGTCCGTTGATCCCGACCAGCGCGACGTTGTGCGGGTCGACATTCGGCAGTTCGGCGGTGCGGCTCACCGGGCAGGCATGGTTCAGGCGCTCGCCGGCCACGTCCTCCGCGGTGTCCATGTGCGAGTCCATCTGGATGTAGCCCATCTTGCCGTCGATCAACTTTGACATCGCGCTGGTGACGGGAATCGGACACGAGTCATCGCCGCCAAAGATGATCGGGAAGGCCCCGGCGTTGACGATTTCGGTGATGCAGCGTTCGGCGCGCTCGAATGTCCGCTGCGCGTTGCCGGGGACGATCGACACATCGCCGCAGTCGGTCAGGTGCAGAGCGTCGAACAGGTCGACCTGGAACTCGCCGTGGTAGCTGAGGTAATGCTCGGTGGCGCGACGGATCGAGCGCGGGCCGTAGCTGGCGCCTGGCCGACAGGTATTGGTCCCCTCCCACGGCAGGCCGAGGACGGCAGCCTTGACGCCCGCCTCAGAGAGCCTTTCGGCGACCGGCGGCAGCACCTGGGCGCCGAGGAAGGTCGAAATGCCCGAGATCAGGCTGTTGGGGAAGTCCTCATCGCCCTCCCGTCGACCGAAGGTCACGTAATGGTCATGCGCCTGGGCTCCAGTTGCCATTTCCCTCTCCTTGCTGTTCAGCAATCGCCTAGCTGAGCCGTCAACACGGCGAAATCCGCGTATCTTGGCGCTTGAGGCTACATCTTTCGTCGTCTCTGTCAATGGTTTAGCCGAATCCCGCGTGTCCATGGGGCGCCAGTGCCGTGGCCTGGCAGCCGTTCAGCAGCGACACCTTCCGCGAGCTCGACGCCGGTTCGGTGAGCAGGTTCACCGCCAAGCCCGCCCCCGCCCACAGGCCAAGCTGATCGTGGTCGCGTTCCGGGCCAGCGTCAGACGGCAAGACCGTCAGCTCGACTCTGCCGGTCAAACTGCCTTAGTTCCGCGCCCACGCCACCGTGACCGGGCCACCGGCTCCCAGCACGGGGTCCGCCTCGGGCAGCTCCACACCGGCGATGTTGCGCCGCATCGCATCGAGCGCCGCCAAATCGGCCCGCCGCAGGTCGTAGTTCTCCTGCCCGGCCGGGTACCCGCCGATGACCAGGAGGCCGGAACCCGAGTCCTCGCGCTTGTGGCCGGTGCCGGCGGGCAGCACAACGACATCGCCCGGCCCGACGGTGAGCCGCTCGCCAGCGGGGCCGCCGAGCGTCACCTCCGCTACACCCGCCACGATGCCCAGCACCTCGTGGGCGTTGCTGTGGAAGTGGTGGAAGGGAAAGATCCCATTGCGCCAGTTGCCACCCCAGCCGTGTGACTGAAACAGCCGCTCGCAGGCGGCCGGGTCACCTGCGATCTCCTCCACGCCGTGATGGATGATCACCGGCAGGGTGGGGTTGTTGGGGATGCCCTCGCTGTCGCTGGGCAAGCTGAGCTGAGCCACGGTGCTCATCGAGCGCCTACGTTAGTAGCCGAGCGCACAGCCGTCCTTGCGCGGGTCCGAGCCGCCGAACAGCGTGCCCTGACGTAGCACGATCGCCTGGCCCCCGCCGAACGTCGACACGTCATCGTGCCGCTCGACGGTGAACCCGAGCTGCTCGACCTCCCCCGCCCGATCCCACAGGGGGCGCTCGAGCTTGAGCGCGCCGCCGTCGATCCGGAAGCGGCCGTGGTCGAGCGCGGCCTGAGGATCGAGGCCGCTACGAAGCAGCTCGACGACGAACTGGACGTGGGCCTGAGCCTGGATGAAGCCCCCCATCACGCCGAACGGGCCCACGAGCTCGCCGTCTTGCACCAGCATGCCCGGGATCAGCGTGTGGTAGGAGCGCTGACCCGGTACGACGTGGCCGGAGACGGCGAAGCAGGCGCCGCGATTCTGGAGAACGACGCCGGTCGAACCGGCCAGGACGCCCGAACCGAAGGACTCGAACACGCTCTGGATCAGAGACACCGCGGTCCGATCGCCGTCGACCACGCACAGATACGTGGTTCCGCCGGCCGGTTCTCTGACGTGGGGCGGTGCCTGCTCGCCGCGCCCGCGAATGTACTCGGGCGACAGCAGTCCGGACACGTCGGCGCCGTCGCGCACGTTGTCGAAGGCGTCCTGTAGGGCGAGCGACACGGCCCCGACCTCGTCGGCCAAGGTCGGCTCCCGATCCCCGAGGATGGCCAGCGCCTCCAGGGCGCCGACGCCTTGGGTCGGTGGTGGGAGCTCACACACCGTCAACCCCCGGTAGGTGTGAGTCAGTGGCTGCACCCAGCGCGGTTGGTACTCGTCCAGGTCATCGGGGGCGAGCCACGAGGCGGCCACGATCGCGTCGGCCACGGCGCCGCGGTAGAAGGCGTCGCGGCCCTGTGTGGCGATCAGCTCGAGCGTCGCCGCCAGCTCGGGAAGGCGAAAGCGCTCGCCGAAGCGAGGGGCCGGGCCGAGCGCCACCGGCGCTCGGTCGCTCGCCCGCCAGCTCGTCGAGCACTCAAACCCGGCCGCCACGCCGGAGGCGGCCAGATCGATCGCCGGCTGCAGGCAGCGATCGAGTCCGAGTCGTCCGAAGCGGCTCGCGAGCTCCACCCAGCCGGCGACGGATCCCGGGACGGTCACCGAGCGCGGACCGCTCATCGCCGGCGTCTCCTTCGGGGCATCGCGCGGTGCCGGTCCCGCGGCGTCGAGGCCGTGCAGGCTTCCGTCGGCGAACCGCACGATCGCGAAGAGATCGCCGCCGATGCCCGTCGCGTAGGGCTCGGCCACGCACAGGACAGCGGCCGCGCACAACGCCGCGTCGATCGCATTGCCGCCCTCGCGCAGAACCTCGATGGCGCTGAGGGTTGCCTGCGGTTGACTGGTGGCCACCATCACCTCCGAGCCGACGATCGGGGCTCGTGCAGGCGCCAGCCGGTAGCTCATAGCCGCGTACCCTGCCAGACCCGCCCGATCGTCGGCGGGCTGCGCGCCCCTGCGGCCCCGGCGCGGGCGCGCGGGCGTGCGGCGCCGGCAGCCGAACTCAACGCGAACGCCCCACTACGCTTACAGGTGTGACCGCAGGGCGAAGCGATGACGGCGCCGCCTACCGGGTGGCGTTCCTGGATTGGCTGGCCTGCGCCTGTGCCGGGGCCGATGAGCGAGCCCCGAGCGCGGTGCGCGCCTCGGGCGAGGACCTGCTCACCGACGTGGCGTTCGCGGGAACGGCGGGCCACGTCCTCGATTTCGACGACACGATCTCCGACGGCGTGGCGCATGTGAGCGCGGCGACGGCGCCGGCGGCGCTGGTGCTCGCCGCTCACCTCGGCCGCTCGCTCGCTGAAGCAATCGACGCGTACGCCGACGGCTTCGAGGCCATGGGTGCGGTGGCGGCGGCGAGCCACCCCGCCCTGTACGACGGTGGTTGGCACCCAACCACCGTCTGCGGCACGATCGGGGCGGTCGTGGCGGCCTCGCGCCTGCTCGATTTGACCCCGGCGCAGCGGGACAACGCCGTGGCCGCCGCACTGCTCCGGGCAGGCGGGACGCGCGGGGCGTTCGGCTCCGACGGCAAGTCGATCCAGGTCGGGCTGGCCTCGGCGGCCGGCGTGCAGGCCGCATTCCTGGCCCGCGGCGCGGTGGCGATCGACCCGCGCGCGATCCACGGCCCGGTTGGCTTCCTGGCCGTCACGGGCGCAAGCTGGCCCGAGGGCGGTCTCGGACGGGTGCTCGAGCGGCACGGTCCGCGCGCGATCGACGGCAACTGGATCAAGCTCTACCCGAGCTGCCTGGGCACGCACTCGCCAATCGAAGCGGCGCAGCGGGCACGCCGGGACGGCCACGAGCTCGATCACGAGCGGCTCGAGGTGGTGGTCAATCCGGTGGCGCGTCAGGCCGCGCACCTCGACGACGTCGATGACGGGCTCTCGGCCAAGTTCTCGATTCCGTACTGCGTCGCGCACACACTGTCCCACGGTCCTCCGCGCGTGCGCGACTTTGCCGCCGTCGAGACGGCCACGCGCGCGGACGCACAGCGCGTGCGGGTGACCCTGGACGAGTCGGTCCCACAGTTTGGAGCCGTGCTGACCGCGGCAGGTCGCGAGCTGGCCCGGGTGGATGGCCCGGGCGGGTCGCCCGGGCGTCCGGTGGCCACCGAGGAGCTCGAGGACAAGGTCGCCGACCTGTCCGGGGATCGCCTGCTCGGCGTGCTCGACGACCTCGACACTCCGGCGCTGACGGTGCTCCAGGCGGCCGGGCTGCGCTGCAGCCCCGCAGCCGCGCCGACACGCTGACGCGCCGGAGCTTGTCGGGGTCGGCCACGATGCTCACGCTCGTGATCCGGCCGCCGGCGATCGCTGGCCGTCCTGTCATTCTTCTTCGCCGTGGCGTTCACGGCGATCTCGATCCGGACGTTCGCGCGGTCGGCGGTGAAGTGAGGTCAGGCCGCCGCGGGTATGAGGATGCCTCGTCCTTGGAGCCGGCCTTCATCGAGGTCCGCCATGGCGTCGTTGATGGCGTCGAGGGGGTAGGTGGTGGTGTGGAGGCTGACCTTGCCCTGGGCAGTGAGCGTCATGAGTTCGGCCAGGTCGTTGTACGTGCCGACGAGGTTGCCGATGAAGGAGATCTCGCGGGAGATCACGTCGATGGTCGGGATGTCGATGTTCTCGCCATAGCCGATGACGTAGTAGAACCCGCCGTCGCGGATCATGGCGATCCCGTCCTCGATCGCGCCTTTCTCGCCGACGAAGTCGATGATCGCTTCGGCGCCGAGACCGTCGGTCAGGTCCTTGACCTTCTCGAGGTGGGTGCCGTCGACCTTCAGCGTGTGGTCGGCGCCCACCTCGCCGGCCAGGGCCAGCGCGGGCTCAGAGGGGTCGATGACGATGATCTCGGCCGGAGTCATGGCCCTGAGGCACTGGATGCCGATGTGCCCGAGGCCCCCGGCGCCGATCACCACGGCGTGTGTACCCGCCGTCAACACCGGGATCGCCTTCTTCACCGCATGAATCGCGGTCAGCCCGGCGTCGGCCAGCGCCGCGATGTCCTTGGGGTGCAACGAGGGGTCGAGCTTGACCACCGAACGGGCCGTGGTCTTCAGGTAGTCGGCGAACCCCCCGTCGCGATCGATCCCCGGGAAGGAGCCGCTGAGGCAGTGCATGTCATCCCCGGCGCGGCAGGGCGGGCACAGGCCACACGAGATGAACGGGTGCACGATCACCGTGTCTCCCACCGCCACATTCCTCACCGCGGAACCGACCTCATGCACCCACCCGGCGTTCTCGTGCCCCGGCGTGTAGGGGAGCTTGACGCGGGACTTCTCGGCCCATTGCCCCTCCTGGATGTGCAGATCGGTCCGGCACAGTCCGGCGGCGCCGATCCGCACGATCACATCCAGCGGGCCCTCGGCCCTGGGCTCGTCGACCTGGTCGAGCTTCAGCGCCTCACGGTAGGCGTGCAGCCTCGCCGCTTTCATCGCGTCACCTCCTGAGCAGTTCGCTCGACCTTAACACCGTGGCGAGCACGGAGCAGGTCACGGCAGATAGCGCCGTTCACGGGAGACCTCGCAGGAGGTCACGAACCCCAGCGAGGTGATCGGCTCATCGAGCACGGGATCGTGCACCCCGGCGAGCGCGGCGAGGACGCGCCGCTCGCTCATGCCGACTCACCGACGAGCTGAGCGTCGTCCTTCGCTGCGGGGGTGCCGGCCTCATCGGGAAGCCGGCCTTCGGCCGGGACCTCGATCCCATAGAGCTTGGCCGCATTCAGTCCCAGGATCTTCTTCTTCGTCGCCGTCGTCACGGCCGGATAGTCCGAGTACTCCTCATCCGGATAGTCCCAGCCGACGAGCCGCTCGATCTGCCACTTTGGCTCCCAGATCGCGTAAGCGGACCCGGACAGCTGGCTATTCGACCGAGCGGATCGTCCAGAAGTCGTCGGCGAGCGTGCCCTGCAGCAGGTACGGGTAGGGCATCGTGAAGTAGCCCTCCATGCCCCAGCTGGTACCCCACGAGTTGCGCACGATGAACGTCTGATCGCTTTCGTCGTAGCCGACCGCCATCACGGCGTGGCCACCGATCTGCTGCTCATGCGCACGCGGCATCGGGACCACACCGGTCTTGGCGACCTGCGGGCTCTCAAAGCTCTCGTACACCGTGAAGCCGAACACGAACGGGAACCCCGAGGCCAGGCAGCCCTGGAGCTGTTGCAGCGTCGGCGTGAGCCGCTGGTAGATGATCGCCTCATGCTGCTTGGCGTCGGTGTACGCCTTGGCCGGCGGCTTCTCGCGGAATTGCTTGATCCGGTAGGGCCAGTCCTTCTCAGGCGGCGCCCCGAGCTGGGCGACGGACTTGATCCCGTCGCGGATCTGCGCGCCCGAGTCCGAGTCCACCGTGCCCTCCATCGCGCGCTCGTTGTAGTAGATGAACAGCCGCGACGGCGTGAACGGCTTCTGCTTCTGGCGAATCTGGTCAAACTCGAGCGCGCCGCCGATCGAGTTGGCCGTGCAGCTACCGAGCTGGCCCTGGTTGTACACCTTCGGGCAGCCGGGCCGCAGGTCGACCTTGTCCGGCAGCTTGGCCACCACCTCCGGAGGAGCCCCATACATCAGGTCCCGGCCGTCGGGCAGATCCCGAGTCCATCCGTACCGCGCGATCTTGCGCACCGCAAAGCCTCCCTCAACGTTGGACGATTGCGCCCAGCACCGATCGGCGAGGTCCGACACCAGCCATGTCACCTCGCCCGTGTGGGCAGAGCCAGTCTCGCTCCCGCGCGCACCCGATGTCAAGCAGACGTGACGGTTTTCACATGTGAACGCAGAGCCGATGAGTGGACGGCTCTCAGCGTGACAGCAACGGGGTTACACAAGTCTGTGTAATGCTGATGAAAGCGCGCGAGAGACGGCGCCGCCTACGTCGGCCGCGCCTTGCTCGCGGCGTGCGCCAGCAGGATGCGCGCCGCCTCATCGGCGCCGCCGAGCCGCTCGGGCGGGCGGGGAGGCTGCTCGAGCAGTGAGGCCAGCGCGGCGGCGAGGGTGTCCGGTTGCAGCCGGGCCGGATCGAGCATCTCAATGCGTCCAGCCTCGGACAGCAGGCGGGCCCGGTTGAGCTGCTCCTCGCGCGGGAACGTGCGTGGCACCAGCAGCGCCGGTTTGCCACTGGCCAGGATCTCGGCCGCCGTGCAGTAGCCGGCCATAGCGACCACGGCCCGCGCTCCCGCCAACACCTCCTCCATGTCGGGGCGGTGATCGGCGACGAGCGCATCGAGACCACCGGCGGTCCTTCGCAGCTGTTCCACCTGGTCGGGGGGCATATTCGGCCCGGCCACGAGCACGACCGGCAGCCTCAGCGGGTGAGATTCAACGGCGGCGAGGATGGCAGCAAGCAGTCCGAAGCCGTCGGCGCCTCCGCCGGCGGTGGCCAGGAGGTAGCCGTCGCCGAGATCAGGCGGGCCTGCCGCGGCCGGCGGCGAGGCCACGAGGCCCGTGTGGCATACGGTCACGCCGGCGGCGCGCAGTCGCTCGGCCCGCACGTCGCCGGGCACCTCGGGGCCGTACACCAGCACGAAGTCGTAGAAATCGCGCACGTCCGCAAGGCGCGAGCTCGTCCATTCCTCGCGCAGCCGATCGGGCGCGTCGTCGACCTCCCACAGGCCGAGCGCGACCGTGCAGTCGGTGCGGTGCCGACACCATTCCAGCGCGTCGCGCAGCTCGTCGTTTCTTCCCGTGGGCTTGTAATCGACGACCACGACCTGGGGGAGGGTGGCCTGGACGGCCGCGGTCGCGACGGCGGACCGTAATGCACTGACCTCGGACGAGGCCATGGCCAGTCCCGCGGGTGGGCGATGAGTCGTCGCGCTCCAGGCCGATCCGCGGTCGACCGGCAGCGTGGGCAGCTTGAGCACATCGACGCGATTGGTCAGCGCCAATCCGGGAAATCCCACCGCCCCGGTGACGATCAGCGACGTCGCGCGCTCGTCGCGTTCGATGAGTGCCTTCGCCAGCGCGAGCGAGAGCCGCAGGTGACCGAGCCCGAGCATCTCGTTGCAGAAGAAGATCGCGCGCACCGGCTCGGGCTACCCTACCAGCGTGCTTGATGCCGGCCGGAGGCCGCTGGTGCTGATCTCGGGCAAGGACGTGCGCGGGGAGGTGGGGGGACACCCGAGCTACGTGCGCGCCCATGCCCTGGCGGGCCTCCGGCTTGGGTTCACGCCCCACGTGTTCTGCTTCGGGCGTCGAAATCGGCTCGATGTCGAGGCTTTCGGCACCGTCCATACGGTCGCCGCTCCGCTCGGCGTGCGTCTGCCGGTGGCGCTTCAGCAGACCCTGCTGGCGCGCTCGGTTGCGACCTTCCTGGCCGGCCAGCGAGGCTCCCACCTGATTCACGGCTTCGCGATCTGGTCGGCCGCGGGCGCCGCTGCGAGCGACCGGCTGACCCGATCCGGCGTGCCGGCGACCCCGGTGGCGAGCGCCTACGGAACCCGCGCCTATGAGGTTGGCGTGATGCAGAACGTGTTGGGGCCGCGCTATGCGCAGGCCGAGCGGGCCCGCTACCGCGCGTGGCTGCGATGGATCCGGCTCGTCGACGATCGCGTCGAGAGGCGGGGATACTCGCGAGCTCGCGTCGTGCTGGTGAACTATGAGTCGGTGAGCAGGCTGCTGATCGCCGCCTACGGCGACGCTCTGGAGATCCGCCGGCTGCCCTACGCCGCGCCGGCCGCGTTCACCGAGTCGGAGGCCGGCGATGAGGGCGCCATGCCGGCGGCGATCGCGCACCTGACACCCGAACATGCCCCGCTCGTCGTGGCGGTCTCGCGTCACGATCCGCGCAAGGGCGTCGACCAGCTGCTGCTGGCGCTGGCCCGGGTCCACGCTGCGCGGCTGCCGGTCCGTGGATGCATCATCGGCCCGGGCCGGCTGCTCGAGACCCACCGGAAGCTGGTGGCGGATCTCGACCTGGGCGCTGCCGTGGCCGTGCCGGGCCGCGTCGATGACGTCCGGCCGTACCTTCGGCGGGCCGACGTGTTCGTGCTGCCCTCCTGGGGCGAGGCCAGCGGCTCGGTCTCGGTCCTCGAGGCCCTGCAAAGCGGAACGCCGGTCATCGCCACCGCCTGCGACGGGATCCCCGAGGATCTCCGCGACGGCGTCGACGCCCTGCTCGTCCAGCCCGGAGATCCCGCAGGACTGGCGGATGCGCTGATGACGCTGCTGACCGATCCGGTGCGTCGGGCGGCCCTGGCCGCGGGCTCACGCCGCGCCTACGAGCGGAAGTTCTCGGCTGAGGCATTCACGGTGGCGCTCGGGGCGACCTACGCCGAGCTCGGCTTCACTCCGTAGCGGGCGACACTAACCGAACCCGCGACGCGACTAGCGCGGCCAGTCGCGCAGGGCAGGCGGCTCGGCCAGCCGGGCGGTGGTGGTCCGCTCGTAGGGCATTCCCCGCGGCCAGCGGATCAGCTCGATAACCATTCCCCACGGCGTGAGGGTGTAGACCCACTCGAGCCCGGTCAGCGGTCCGTCGGACTCCTCTATCACCTCACCGAGGATCTGGGCGCCGTGTTCGCGCAGCTCTTCGACGGCGGCGCCGACGTCGTTGACATACATCGCCAGATGGCCGGCGTACAGCTCGCTCGGGCGCGCCGGGCCGCGGCGTAGGTTCGAGGCGCAGTCCGCGTACTCGAGGAGCTCGATGTTGTGGGCCTGGCCGAGGCGCAGGATCGCCAGCGTCAGGGTCGCGGGCTCGGGCTGAGATTCCCCCGGCCAGCGGTAGCCGACGTGTTCGTAGGGTCCGGCCCGGAACACGAGCTCGCAGCCGAACACGTCGCGGAAGAAGTCGATGGCCTGCTCGAGGTCGGGGACGGTGAATCCGGTGTGATCGACAGCCCAGCGCACCCGGCTCACGACACTACCTCAGGTCCAGGGCAACTGCGCGGGCCGGCGCGCCGTCGCCGCCCACGAAGCGCAGTGGAAGGACGCTGAGCACCGGATCGTCGAAATCGATCGCGGACAGGTTCGTGAGGTTCTCGATGATCACCCCACCGGCGGCCGAGATCTCGCGATGGCACGGAAACGCGGCCCGGTCGATCGGCCTGTCTGTGGTCTCGTCGATGTTCATGGCGTCGATGCCGATCGTGCGAACACCTCGGTCGAGCAGCCACAGGCAGGCCGCCTCGGAGAGATACGGATGGTCGAAGTATGTGTCGGTGCCCAGGCGCGCGGACCAGCCCGTGTGCAGGACGGCGATCGCTCCAGGAGCCAGCCGGTCCGCGTAGCCGGCAACCGCGTCGGCCTCGATTGCCGCGTGCCCGTCGAGACCGCGCACGTCGATCACCACGGCCGGACCGATGAACCGCTCCAGCGCTACCTCGTCGATCCGCGCGCCGTCGGCGAGGAAGTGAAACGGCGCATCGCAGTGCGTTCCGCAGTGTGAGGACATCTCCATCCGGGACACGTTGAAGCCGTGGTTGGCAATCGTGTGGGCGAGACAGAAGCGCGGCAGTGGATCGCCCGGATAGACGGGGGTCTCCTCGTCGACCGGAATCGAGAGGTCGACGATCCTGCGCACGCCGGCGCTCATGGCGAAGCTCCAAGGCGGCCGCAGATGAAGTTCGTCACGGCCACGGCGGCGACCCGGGCCGTGTAGCCGGTCGGATCGAGCAGCGGTGAGACCTCGACGAGGTCGAGTCCGACAACCGGCGCGCCGGCAAGCGCCTCGATGGCGTCGAGCAGCTCGCCGGGTGAGCAGCCGTCGATATTGATCGAGCCAGCGCCGGCGGCAAGGCCGCCATCGAGGACATCGATGTCGATCGAGATGTAGACGCCGTCGCAGCCGTCGGTGGCGCGCGCCAGCGCCTCGGAGACGACCTCGGCCACCCCGCGCCGGCGCAGATCGGCTCGTGTGTACACGTTTCCGCCGCGCTGTTCGATGAACTCGAGCTGCTCGACGCGGGCATACCCGTTGATCCCGATCCAGGCCATGTTCTCCGTGCGCATGTGGGGAAGCTCGGCGATCCGCCGGGTCAGGCTCCCGTGGTAATAGCGACCGAACACGGGGTTGTCATCGATGAGGTCGAAGTGGGCGTCGAACTGGACGAAGCCGATCCGCCGCCCCCCGCGCTCGGCGTGCTCGACCTGCGCCAGCACCGCGGGATAGGTCACGAAGTGATCGCCGCCCAGCATGATCGGGAGAGCCCCGGCATCGAGCACGGTCTGCTCGGCGGCGCGGATCGATGCGATTGTCCGATCGACGTCGACCGGAAAGATCGCCACGTCGCCGGCGTCGAACAGGCGCGGCGCACCCGACCCGAGGGAGATCGTGCGGCCGCTGCGCAGATCGACCAGGCTGCCGCTGCGCGAGGTTTCCAGGTACCAGGACAGATGGATCGAGGTGTCGCGAATCGCCTTGGGGCCGTAGCGCGCGCCGGGCCGGGTCCCGAGCGTCCAGTCGGTCGGGGCGCCGAACACGGCGATCGACCCGCGCTCGAGCTCATGCAGGCCGCGGATGGGAGCTCGCAGGAAGGTGGGTATGCCGGCGTGGGAGAGGAGCGGCGCGTCGGCAGGGCCGCCGCCCTCGGCGGTGCTCATCGGAGGACAGAACGCTCGGTCAGCACCCAAAAGCACCGTACTAACGATTGTTAGTTTGGTCAACTGGGAGTAGGCTTACTAACGTACGTTAGCCATGCCGCCGCCGATCATCATCACCGCCGCGATCACTGGAAGCGTGACCGCGGCCAGCGACAGCGCGTACCTCCCGGTGACCCACGACGCGATCGTCGCGGCGGCGGTGACGAGCTGGCGGGCCGGCGCGGCGGTGATCCATCTCCATGCTCGCAGGGCCGACGGTGAGCCGACCCAGGACGTGGAGGAGTTTCGCGAGCTGGCGCGGAGGATCCGCGAGGCGGGGTGCGAGGGGATCCTCAATCTCAGCACGGGCAGCGCCGGGGGGCGGGCCAGCCTCGAGCAGCGGCTCGAGTGCCTGGAGCTCCGGCCTGAGATGGCCACACTCGACTGCGGATCGATGAACTTCGGCGACGAGCGGGTGTTCAGCAACCCGTTCCATTGGCTCCGCAGCGCGGCGGCCCGGATGAAGGAGCTCGGTATCCGCCCCGAGATCGAGGCGTTCGACACGGGTATGATCGCCAACGGCCTGCGCCTGATCGAAGAGGGCCTGATCGAGGGGCCGGGCGTCTGGCAGCTCTGCCTGGGCGTCCGTGGAGGCGCTCCGGCGGACCTGGACACCGTCACGCATATGTTGGGCCGTCTGCCGCTCGGCGCCCAGTGGTCGCTGCTCGGGGTGGGGCGCCACCAGCTGCCGCTCAACCTGGTCAGCCTCGGGTTCGGTGGCAACGCACGCACCGGGCTCGAGGACAACATCTACTTTCGGCGTGGCGAGCTGGCGACCAGCAACAGCCAGCTGATCAAACGGCTGGTCGGCCTGGCCGCCGCGTGCGACCGCCCAGTGGCCACGCCCGATGAGGCACGCGCGCTGCTCGGCATCAGCGACGACGTGCTGACGGGCCCGCGATGACCCTGTCCGGACGCGTCGCGGTGATCACCGGCGCCGGGCACGGGATGGGCGAGGCGCACGCCCTCGAGCTGGCGCGCCGCGGCGCCCGGCTCGGACTCGCCGACGTCGACGGCGGTGCGCTCGACAGGCTGGTCGCGAGCGTCGAGTCCGGGGGAGGGGCCGCGCGCGGGCACCAGTGCGACGTTCGCGACCCGGTCGCGGTCGCGGCGTTCGTCGACGCGGTGGCGGGCGTCTTCGGCGGCATCGACATCGTGGTCAGCAACGCGGGTATCGGGGACGCTGCCGGCGGTATCGGTGACACCACCGATGCCCAGTGGCGCGAGCAGTTCGCCGTCCACGTCGACGGCGCGTTTCATCTGATCAGGGCCGCGGTCCCCTGGCTGCGCCGCAGCCGCCAGCCGCGGATCATCATCGTCTCCTCGGAATGGGCGCTGCGGGGCCCGGGGTTCGCGCACGGCTACACGGCGGCCAAGGGAGCGCTGCTGGCCCTGGCGCGCAACCTGGCGGTCGAGCTGGCTCCCGACGGGGTGCTGGTCAACGCGGTCGCCCCGGGGACGATCGCCACGCGGATGACGGCCGATGAGGATCTGGCCGCCGTGGCGGCGCAGACGCCGCTGGGCAGGGTCGGCGAGCCGGGGGAGGTCTCGCGACTGGTGGCTTTCCTGGCCTCGGACGACGCCGCCTTTATCACCGGTCAGACGATCCCGATCAATGGTGGCGCCGTGATCGCCGGTTCATGAACAGGAGGATGTGAATGCCCAGAGACGCCCCGCGCATGGCCGCCCCCCTCGCCGAGTACGAGGATCGCCTCGAGCGCACGCGCGCGTACATGCGGCGAGCCGATCTCGACCTGGTGCTCATCTACCAACCCGAGCAGTACAACTGGCTGAGCGGATACGAGCCGACGAGCACGTTCTTCTACCAGGTGCTGATCGTCCCCCGCGCGCAGCAGCCGGTGACGCTCATGTGCAACAAGGCCGAGCTCGCGCTGTGCGACGAGACGTGCTGGGTCGATGACGTGCGGGTTCTGTGGACCTACGAGGATCAGGTGGCCAGGACGCTCGACGTGCTGCGGGAGCGGAATCTGCTCGATGGTGTCCGCCGGCTCGGGCTGAGCCTCTCGAGCTACTACCTGAAGCCTCGCCATGCGTTCGAGCTGCGCGCCGCGATCCCCGGCGTGGAGTTCGTCGATACCGACCCGGCCCTCGACAACCTGCGGCTGGTCAAATCCGAGACCGAGATCGACCACCTGAGGCGGGCCGCTCACATCGCGGACCTCGGTGTCGTGGCGGGCATCAACGCGATTCACGAGGGCGTCACCGATCGCGACGCCATGGCCGCGGTTCAGTTTGCCGTCGCCCAGAACGGGGGCCAGTTCCCGGCCTATCCCGGGCTGGTCGATGCTCGGGGCACGCTGCACGGCACACCGATCGGGCGCATCCTTGCACGAGGCGACGTCATCTATCTCGAGGTCGACGGGGTTGTCCGCCGCTACCACTGCAACATCTCACGCTCGGTGGTGATCGGCCCGCCGAGCGACGACGCGGCGCGCATGTACGACATCGTGCTCGAGGCGCTTCACCGGGCCACCGACGCGATGCGCCCCGGCGTCACGGTTGCCGATGTGGTGGCGATGGTGGCCGAGTGCCACCGCGGCTACGAGGCGAACACCTGGGGACGGTTCGGATTCAGCTGCGAGATCACCTATCCGCCGCACTGGATCGGTGCCCTCAGCCTGATGAAGGGCGACATCAGCGTGCTCGAGCCCGGTGTCGTGGTGACCGTCGAGCCGGGTCTGGCCTACCACAGGGGCGAGACGTTCGGCCTGGGCAACAACGTGCTGGTGACCGACAACGGGCCGGAGATCCTCAACAACGTCTCGACCGAGCTGTTCGTTCGCTGAGGCCGCTTCCTACGAACCCCTAACTTGACGTGACTAACGTTAGTTAGTAGATTCTGACCATCGGAATGTGGCGCAAGCGAGATCACGCTGCGTTGCCTCTGCAACCCCGACGCATCGGCGTCCGGACGGAGCAGACGGGCAACGATCGACGGTCGGAGGCCGCCCCAACCGCCCAGGTTTCGGCGCAGTCTGGGCGACGCACTACGGGACGGGGCGGCCTCTCCGCCTTGGCGGCCGCGGTGATTGTCATGGCCGGCCTGCTGGCCGGCTGTGGCGGCTCCTCGAGCTCGTCCGCGACGGCCAGTTCGAGCACCGCGCAGCCGCTCGTCGTGGCGGTCAACTCGGGCGTCACCTCGCTCGACCCGGCGCAGGCGTGCACGGCGTTCTACGACTACACGATCGTCAAGAACCTCTATGACCCGCTGGTCGACTACGGCACCAAGGTCGTGGCTGGCGGCAAGCGCCAGATCGTGCCGGCGCTGGCCACGAGCTGGAAGAGCTCCAATGGCGGAAAGACGTACACGTTCCAGCTGCGACACGGGGTCACGTTCTCGAGCGGCAACCCGCTCACCTCGGCCGATGTCGTCTACTCGCTGAACCGAACGATCAACTCCGGCGGCTGCCAGGCCTACGTTCTCACCTTCATCAACAAGTTCACCTCGATCAAGGCGCTCGGCCCGAACACGGTTCAGCTGACGACGGCGCAGCCCGATCCGCTGCTGCTCGACCAGCTGGCGCAGACCGGCACCGGCCCGCTGGACGAGAAGGTACTCAAGCAGCACGGCGGCACGGGCAAGGCCGGCAACAACTGGATCGCCACGCATTCCGCCGGCACCGGTGCCTACACGCTGACCAGCGACCAGCCCAACAACGAGGTCGTGCTGACCGCGCGCAAGGACTACTGGCGCGGAACGCCCAAGAACACCAAGGTCGACATTCGGGTCGTCACCGATCCGACCACGCTGCAGACGCTGGCCAGCTCGGGTCAGGCCGACATGGTCTACGGAGTGCCGCTTCAGGGCGTCGCCTCGATGAAGTCGGCCGGTCGCAAGGTGATCGCCGAGCCGTTCCCGTTCTACTCGTACCTCGGGCTCAACAACAAGATGGCTCCGCTCAACGATCCAAAGGTCCGTAAGGCGATCGCCGACGTCATCCCCGTAAGCCAGATTGCGTCGACGCTCGGCTACGGGTACGCACATGCGTACGTGGGACCGATCCCGCCGGCGATGCCGTTCTATCCCCACCTTCCGGTGGCGGCACCCAACCTCACCGAGGCGAAGTCGCTCATGAAGCAGGCCGGGGTCAGCAGCGCGAAGCTGACCATCGATGTGATCGAGGGCAAGCAGGAGGAGGCCGACATCGGGACGGTGGTCCAGTCTTCGCTCAAGCAGATCGGGATCAACGCAACGATCAACACGATGGGCTCATCGGCGTTCTTCAACGCGGTCGGCGGCTTCAAGGCCCAGGCCTACCTGCTCCTCGACGGGTCGCCGCTGAACGATCCGGCGTACCTTCTGGGCTATATCGTGGCGTGCGGAAACGCGTTCAACTGGCCGCAGTACTGCAACAAGCAGATCAACGACCTGCTGCCCAAGGCGGCGACGGCCACCGACCCCTCGACACGTGCGTCGCTGTACAAGCAGATCTCCCAGATCTTTGTCAAGGACCCCGGCTACGTCCCCATCTTCACGCCCGACGAGATCATCATCACCGATCCGTCTCTCACCGGCTACGTGCAGTATCCGGACGGGGAGACGGTGTTCTGGCCGATCTCGAAGTAGCGTGACGGTGCCGTTGGTTCCGTCTGGAGCGCACGCATGTTCGCGCGGGAAGCGATAAGGCCTCCCGCCGCGGACGTGGAGCGAGCCGACACGGAGCAGGCGCACGAGACCCCTGTCCTCGACGTGCGGGGCCTCGAGGTGGCCTTCCAGTCCCCCGAGGGGACGCTCGCCGCGGTGCGCGGGATCGACCTTCAGATCGCGCGCGGCGAGGTCGTCGCGCTGGTGGGGGAGTCCGGTTCGGGCAAGACGGTGAGCGCGCTGGCGCTCCTCGGGCTGCTGCCACCGAGCGCTCATGTTCACATGGCCTCAGGTCGTCTCGATGACTATGACCTGACCCGGCTGGACAAGACAACGCTCAGGGAGGTCCGGGGCGCGCACGTCGGGATCATCTTTCAGGACCCTCTGTCCAGCCTGAACCCAGTTCAGAAGGTCGGGCATCAGATCCGCGAGACCGTGACCCTTCAGCGCGGCCAGCGCGGAGCCGAGGCCAAGCGCGCGGCCATTGACCTTTTGACCCAGGTCGGTATCCCCGACCCCCTCAGCCGCTACGACGAATACCCTCACCAGTTCAGCGGGGGGATGCGCCAGCGGGCGATGATCGCGATCGCGCTGGCCGGCTCGCCCCCGCTGCTGGTCGCCGACGAGCCGACCACGGCTCTCGACGTCACGGTCCAGGCCCAGATCCTGGAGCTGATCGCGGGCCTGCGCGCCGACCGCGGGATGGGCGTCCTGATGATCACCCATGACCTCGGTGTTGTCGCCGGTATCGCCGACCGCATCCTCGTCATGTACGCCGGGCGGATCGTGGAGAGCGGGCCGGCCGAGACGGTGCTCCGGCGCCCCCGCCACCGCTACACATTGGGGTTGCTGCGCTCGCTGCCGCGGCTCGACACCCGGCGCGGAGCACCGCTCAAGGCGATCGAGGGCAGCCCGCCCGATCTCGACCACGTGCGCCAGGGATGCGCCTTCGCCCCGCGCTGCGATAGCGCCAGCGACAAGTGCGCGGAGCGTCCGGAGCTGACGGCCGAGGTCCCGGGCCATGCCTTTGCCTGCTGGCACCCGTTTGCCGGTGACGCATCGGTGCAGGACGCCATCGATGACGTGCAGCGCCGCGAGGTGGCCGGCACCGAGCCCGTGCTCGAGGTCGGCCAGGTGGAGGTCGTCTACAGCGTCGGTCGGCGCCTGCTCCCCGGTGGGCCGGAGCCTGTGCGGGCGGTGGCCGGCGTCGACATGGATCTGGGCGAGGCCAGGACGATTGGCCTGGTGGGGGAGTCGGGATCGGGCAAGACGACGCTCGGGCGGGCCATCGTCCGCCTCCTGGAGCCGACGCACGGCAGGATCACCGTCCACGGCCACGAGATCGCCCATCTGAGCGAGCGTGAGCTGCGGCCGCTTCGTCGCGACTTTCAGATCGTCTTTCAGGATCCGCAGGCCAGCCTCAACCCGCGCCACCGCGTAAACGAGATCCTTTCCGAGCCGCTCGAGCTTCACGGGCTGTATCCGGGCGCGACGGCCCGCCGGCAGCGGATCGACGAGCTGCTCGAGCTCGTCGGGCTCAGCCCGCGGTTTGCCACGCGCCTGCCACACGAGCTCAGCGGGGGACAGCGACAGCGGGTGGGGATCGCCCGCGCGCTGGCCGTGGGTCCCAAGCTGATCGTCCTCGACGAGGCAGTCAGTGCGCTCGACGTGTCGGTGCGGGCTCAGATCCTCAACCTGCTCGAGCGTATTCAGTCCGAGCTCGGAGTGGCCTACGTGTTCATCGCTCACGACCTCGCGGTGGTCCGCCACATCGCCTCGGAGGTCGCGGTGATGTATGTCGGCAGGATCATGGAGTACGGGCCGTCCGAGGAGATCTATGCGGCGCCGGGCCATCCGTACACCGCCGCCCTGCTGTCGGCGGTGCCGGTGCCCGATGTGGCGCGCGAACGGGCACGCGAACGCATCCTGCTGCACGGCGATCCGGCCGATCCTCGCAAGCCGCCCGCGGGCTGCCCGTTCCACACGCGCTGCTGGTTGCGCCAGCAGCTTGGCAATCCCGAGCGCTGCGTCACCGAGATTCCGGCGCTCGTGCCGACCGACCCCGGGGAGCCTCGCCAGGCGGCCTGCCACTTCTCGGCCGAGCTGGCCGAGCAGCTGCCGCCCGGCGCCCTTATGGGGGGAAAGAGCCGCGAAGCATGACGGCGATCGCGGCCAATCGCCCGAGCTGGGTGCGCAGGCGATGGCGCGCGGCCGGCACTGCGGGCATGCGGTTCATCCTGATCGGCATCGCGCTGTTCATCCTCGTCGCCCTGATCGGTCCGCTGCTCTGGCACAAGAACGAGACCGCCGTCAACCTGACAGATGCGCTGCGGGCTCCGAGCGCGGCCCATCCCTTCGGCACCGACGAGTACGGGCGCGACGTATTGGCTCGCTTTCTCTACGGAGCACGGCTGTCGCTCGTGCTTGGCGTCGGCGCGGTGGCGGGCGGAGCGCTGATCGGGCTGGTGGTCGGATCGTTCATCGGACTGGTCGGCGGCATGACCGACAGCGTCGTCTCGCGCGTGCTCGACGGGATCCTGGCCTTCCCGGCCCTGATTCTCGGCATGGCCTTCGCCCTGGCCATCGGGGCGGGCGCCCTGTCGGCCGCCCTGGCCGTCGGCATCGCGGGCATACCCTGGTATGCCCGCGTGGTCCGCAGCGAGGTCCTGTCCTTGCGATCCCGCGAGTTCGTCGATGCCGAGCGCGCGCTCGGCGCTCCTCGGCGCCGCATCCTGCGCCGCCACATCGTCCCGTCGGTGCTCGGCGGACTCACCGTCCAGGCCTCGCTGGGCGTGGCGTATGCGGTTCTGGCCATCGCCGGACTCGGCTTCCTCGGTCTCGGAGTCCGTCCGCCGACAGCCGAGTTCGGGGCGATGATCACTGAAGGCCGGAACTACCTGCTCACCGGCCAGTGGTGGATCTCGATCTTCCCCGGCATCGGCCTGCTCATCCTCGTCGGCCTCAGCCTGTCGCTGGGCGAGGCCCTCCGCGATCGACTCGACCCCTATGGCAAGCTTAGTTATTAGACGAGTCGCCTGGATGATCGCGGTCCTGTTCGTGGCCTCGATCATCTCCTTCGTCCTGCTACGGATGGCGCCGGGCAACCCCGCGCGCGAGATTCTCGGCCCGACCGCCACGCCCCAGGCGGTTGCGCAGCTCGAGGACCAGATGGGACTCAACAAGTCGATCCCGCAGCAATATGGGATCTATGTCTCGCATCTGCTGCGCGGAGACTTCGGGATCTCGTGGCAGGACCGCGAGCCGGTGAGCAAGGAGCTCGGGCAGCGGCTGCCGGCGACGATCGAGCTGGCCCTGTACGCGATCCTCCTCTCGATCGTGCTGGCCATCCCGATCGGGGTGTTCGCCGCCAGCCACCGCCGCTTCGATCGCGTGTCCCGCTGGGGCGCGGTGGTCGGTCTGGGGACGCCGTCGTTCTGGCTCGGCCTCCTGCTCATCCTCGTGTTCTTCACCAAGCTGAAGATTGCCCCGGCGCCGTTCGGGCGCCTCGACCCCAGCGTGCAGCCACCGCCCCACGTGACCGGCCTGTACACCGTCGACGCCCTCATCGCCGGACAATGGAACACGTTCGGCAACGCGCTCGGGCATCTGATCCTGCCCGCGATCACGCTGGGCCTGCCCTTGACCGCCTACCTGTCGCGGATCGTCCGGCGCAGCATGGCCGACGTCTCGCGACAGGACTACATTCGCACCGCGCGCGCCAAGGGAGCGGGCGAGAATCGCGTGCTGTTCCGTCACGCACTGCCCAACGCGATGCTGCCCGTGATCACGCTGTCGGCGCTGGCCTTCGGCGACCTGCTGGCCGGCGCGGTGCTGGTCGAGGCAGTGTTCAGCTGGCCCGGGGTCGGAGGCTGGGTCGCGCAGTCGATCCTGTCTCAGGATTACGCCCCGGTGCAGGCGGCGATCATTCTCGCCGCGCTGGTGTACTCGCTGCTCAACCTCGCCGCCGACGTTCTCTACGGCGTGGTCGATCCGCGGGTGAGGCTCGCGCGATGAAGCTCGGCGCCTACTTCCTGCCGGTCGAGTTCGAGACCTACCTCGAGTCGGTGCGCTGCGCTGACCGCGCGGGGTTCAGCCACGCCTGGGTGTGTGACTCGCAGATGATCTGGCAGGACCCCTACGTGTACATGGCGCGCGGGCTCGAGGCGACCGAGCGGTTGACCTTTGGAACCGCCGTGACCAACGTGATCACGCGCCACTTCACCGTCACCGCGAGCGGTCACGCGACGCTGGCCGCCATCCATCCTGGCCGGGTCGTCCTCGGGCTTGGCCGCGGCGACAGTTCGATTCGCACGCTGGGCCTCAAGCCGGCCAAGGTCGCCCAGATGCGCGCGCTGGTGCCGGAGATCAAGCGACTGCTCGCGGGTGACCCGATCGACTATGAAGGGACGGAGATCCGGATCCCGTGGGCGGGCGCCCGGGTTCCCCTGATGCTCGGCGGCACGGGGCCGAACACCATGCGGCTGGCCGGGGCGCTGGCCGACCTGGTGACGCTCGAGATCGGGGTTCGCCCCGAGGCGATCGAATGGGCGCGATCCAACATCGCCGCCGGCGCGCGTGAGGCGGGGCGTGATCCCTCCGAGATCGAGGTCGTCGTTCTGTGTGCCATGTGGCTGTCGGAGGACATCGCGGACGCGCGCGAGCGGTGTCGCTGGGCGCCGGCCTCGGCGGCCAACCACATCTCCGAGGTCATGCACAACAACCCGGCTCACGGCATGCCGCCCGAGCTCAGCCGGCTGGTCGAGCTCCGGCGCGAACTGGTGGCCAGCGGCAGCGGCCTTCCGAGCATGGATGGAACGTATGACTACTACGGCGGGCACTGCGTGAGCGAAGCCGATCACGCGCGCTGGATCCCGGAAGAGCTGATCGACGACTTCGCGTTCGTCGGGCCAGCCTCACGTGTCGCCGCGAGACTGGCCGAGCTGGAGCGGATCGGGGTCTCGCAGGTCGCCCCGGCGTTCATGAACGGCGAGTTCGAGCAGATGGAGAGAATTGGCGCCGAGCTGATCCCGCAGTTGACGCCAAGCTGATCGCGCGTAACGCCGAACCTGTATCCTACGAACGGACGTTAGTTAGTCTCATGAGCGACAACCTCACCGTGTTCACCTCCGACGAGCTCTACGCGCAGGCTGTCGAGCACCTTCCGGGCGGCAACTCCCGCACGACGGTGTTCGTGGATCCGCATCCGCCGTACATCGTGCGCGGCGAGGGATGCCGCGTATTCGACGTCGACGGCCGGGAGGTGCTCGACCTGGTCGGCAACTACACGGCGCTGATCCACGGCCATGCGCACCCGGCAATCGTCGCCGCCGCCGTGGCCGCGATCAACGACGGTGCCTGCTTCAGCCTGCCCACACCCTACGAGATCGACCTCGCCGCCGAGCTGACCCGGCGTGTGCCGGCGGCCGAGCGGTGGCGCTTTGTCAGCTCGGGCACCGAGGCGGTCATGATCGCGCTGCGGCTGGCACGTGCGGCCACGGGCCGCGACCTCGTCCTGCGCTTCGACGGCTGCTACCACGGAAGCTACGACGGCGCGCTCGCGCCCGGTGCGCCCGGAGTGCCGCGGGCGGTGGCGGACTCGATCATCAGCATCCCCGTGGGCGATGAGGCGGCACTGAGGGACGCGCTGCAGGCGCGCGGCAAGGAGCTGGCCTGTGTGCTGTTCGACGCCATGCCCAACCGCGCCGGTCTCGTCCCCGCCGCGCCCGAGTTTGTGGCCCTCCTGCGCGAGGAAACCCGCAAGCGCGGAATCCTGCTCATCCACGACGAGATCATCACGTTCCGAATCGCGTTTGGCGGCCTGCAGAGCCTCTATGGCCTCGAGCCCGACATCACGACGCTCGGCAAGGTGATCGGGGGTGGGCACCCGATCGGGGCAGTCGGCGGGCGTGCCGAGCTGATGGATATCTTCGACCCACGCTCGCCCGACCATCTGGTGCACGGTGGGACGTTTTCCGCCAACCCGGTGACGATGCGGGCCGGGCTGGCCGCACTCGCGCTCCTCCCCGCCGAGGAGATCGATCGCATCAACGCGCTCGGCGATCGCCTGCGCGCGGCGCTTCATGATCGGGGCTGGACGGTGACCGGCCGCGGTTCGTTGCTGCGGATCCACTCGGCCAATCCGTCCGCCCAGTGGTGGCGGCTGTATGAGGCGGGGGTGATGATCGCCGGCAACGGCCTGACCGCGATCTCCACCGCGATCAACGACGCCGAGATCGATCGAGCCCTGGCGGCGTTCGCCAGCGTGGTTCCCGATGCCTGAGCGCGCGGAGGTCTGCATCATCGGAGCCGGCGCCGCGGGTCTGGCCAGCGCCGTACAGCTTGGGCTGCGCGGGGTGACCGACGTCATCGTGCTGGAGGCCCGTCACATCGCCGCCGGAACCTCTGGCCTGTCGGTCGGCATCATCGAGACACAGTACGTCGAGCCGCTCGACATCGAGTTGCGGGTGCGGGCGATGGATTTCTTCCACCGCCTCGAACGCGACCACGGACTGGACGTAACCCGCAACGGCTATCTGCGGCTCGCCCACAGCCCGGACACGGAGGCCAGCTTCCGGCGCAGCGTCGAGATCCAGCACGAGCTGGGAATCGGCGATGCGAGGTGGCTCGACACGAGCGACGTCGCCCGGCTCGTGCCGCACATGCGTACCGACGATGTCGACGGTGGGCTGTTCGGGCCCACCGACGGGTTCATTGATGGCCACCTGTACTGCTCCCTGCTCGGTGAGCTGGCCGCCAACCTGGGCGCGCGAGTGCTCGGCTGGCACAAGCTGATCGGAGCGGAGTCGGGGTCCGACGGATCGCATGTGCTCAGAACCGATCGAGGTGAGTTCACCTGCCGGTACGTCGTCAACGCAGCCGGACCGTGGGGCGATCGAGTGGCCAAAGTGCTCGGATACGAGATGCCACTCGAGCCGCAGCGCCATCAGGCCGTGGTCGTGCACCTCGGTCGCGACCTCGGCTACATGATGCCTTCGGTGATGGATTACACGCCGCACAGCGGCGAGAGCGGTCTGTACTTCCGGCACGAGCGCCCCGGCCAGCTGATCGCCGGGGTCCACTCCGAGGAGGCGACCGAGCCGACGGTCGACCCCGATGGGTTCGCTCGCTCCGCCGACCCGGATTTCCTCGAAGAGGTGGCGCGGCTGCTGAGTGGACGCCTTCCCGCGCTGGCCGACGCCGGCCTCGCCCACGGCTGGGCCGGGGTGTATCCGGTCAGCCCCGACGGCGTTCCCCAGGTGGGTCCCGTCGACGCTACGGGGACGGTGATCGCCGCCGGCGGGTGCGGCGGTTCCGGCATTCAGCTCTCGCCCGTGGTCGGCGAGCTGGTGGCCGATTGGATCACGGCGGGTGAGCCCCGCGCGGTCGGCGACGGTGCTGCGCTGGCCCCGAGACGCCCGTCGCTGCGGGTCGCCGAGCGCGACTAGCTCGTTTCAGTGAGAGACTGGCGGCGTGCGATTCGGCGTGTTCTGCGCGAACTTCGGCTTTCTCGGCGAGCCGCGCACGGTCATCGATCTGGCGCTGGAGAGCGAGGGGGCGGGTTGGGACGGGTTCTTCCTCTACGACCACATCATGGTCATCGAGGGCCGCGCCGTCCGCAGTGTCGACCCATGGACGGTCCTCGCGGTGATCGGCGAGCGCACGGGGCTCTGCTTCGGGCCGATGATCACGCCGGTGGCGCGCCGGCAGCCCTGGGAGCTGGCGCACCAGACGATCGCCTTGAACCGGCTTTCGGGTGGGCGGCTGATCCTCGGCGCCGGCCTTGGCGAGCGGACGGAGTTCGACGCCTTTGGTCCGTGGCCCGCGATTGCGCGAGGCGACCGTCTCGACGAAGGTCTCGACCTGCTCGGGCGATTGTGGGCGGGCGAGATCGTGACCCACGACGGAGCCTGGCAGTTGTGCGACGCGGCGATCGCGCCGGGCCCGGTCAGCCAGATCCCGATCTGGGTGGGCGGCCGCTACGGCACATCGCCAGCGCCGGCCCGGCGCGCCGCTCGCTGTCAGGGCTTCTTCCCGATCAACCGCACCTGGGACCTGGAGCGGATGCTGGCGCCGTCCCAGTTCGCCGAGATGGTTGCCGCGGTCGGCGCGCACCGCGACGATCTCGACGGCTTCGACCTGGTGACCGCCGGGCTGAGCCGTCCCGGCACCGCCGATCGGGAGCTGCTCGACGCGTTCGCGGCGGAGGGGGCGACCTGGTGGCTCGAGGTGATCGAGCCGCGGCGCGGAGCGCTCGAGGAGCTGCGCGAGCGCATCAGGAACGGTCCGCCGCGGGGGTCATAATTTCGCAAGTTGACTGTGGGCAAAGGGAGCAGTAGGCTAACAAGCGTTAGTTATGTCTGACGTCGTTGCCACGCCATCGCTGCCGGTTACCGAGCAGCGCATCCTCGACGCGTCGACGAGGCTGTTCTACGCCAACGGCTATCACGCCACGACGATGCGCGACATCGCCAGCGAGGTCGGAATCAAGGCCGGCAGCCTCTACAACCACTACGGGGGCAAAGAGGAGATCCTGCTGCGGATCTGCATCGAGACGAGCCGCAGGCTGTATGACGGCGCTGTGGCCACGCTCGAAGGGGTCGACGACGTCGAGGAGCAACTGCGCAAGTTCATCATTTGGCACGTGACCTTCCACGCCGAGTACCGGGAGGCGTCGCGGGTCACAGATACGCAGCTTCACTACCTCCAGCCCGAAAACCGGCAGGCGGTCATCGAGGTCCGCGACTCCCACGAGAAGCTTCTGCGCGACATCCTCGCTCGGGGTGCCAAGCAGCGCCGCTGGCGCTCGAGCAATCTCCGCGTGATCTCGATCGGGATCGAGACGATGTGCACCGAGGTCGATGCATGGTTCCGCGCCGACGGCGAGCTGACCTCAGAGCAGATCGCAGGGATCTACACCGACTTCATCCGGCGCGGGCTGGGAGGGCGCTGAGCGGTCTGCGCGGGCGGTGGGACGTGGGCGCGGAGGACCGGATCAGGGTCGCCGAGGGAATCGAGGTCAACCGCCTCGGATTCGGCGGCCTGCACCTGTCGGGGCCGGGCTTCTGGGGTCCGCCGACTGAGCCTGGCGCGGCGCGCAGGTTGCTGCACCGCGCGCTCGAGCTCGGTGTCGAGTTCATCGATACCGCCGACAGCTACGGCGGGTCAGAGCAGCTGCTGGCCGACGCGCTGCACCCCTACCCACCCGAGCTCGTCATTGCCACCAAGGGCGGTCTCGAGCGCGACGGCCCCGAGATCGGGGGGTTCACGCCGTGGCCGCGCAACGGGGACCCGAAGCACCTCAAGCTTGCCTGCGAGGCGAGTCTCAAGCGGTTGCGCCAGGACTGCTTCGCGCTCTACCAGCTGCACTCTCCGGATCCCAACGTGCCATTGACTGAGTCTGTCGGCGCACTCAAGGAGCTGCAGGAGGAGGGGAAGATCAGGCACGTGGGCGTCTCGAACGTGACCAGCGAGGAGCTCGCCGTGGCGCGCAGCGTGGTCGACGTGGTGAGCGTTCAGAACAACTACTCGGTGCGCGACCGCGAGCACGAGGATCTGCTGAGCGTCTGCGAGCGCGACGGGCTCACGTTCATCACCTGGTACCCGCTGGCCAACGGCGAGCTGCCGCGGACGAATTCCACGCTGTCCCGGATCGCCACCGAACACGGGGTTTCGCCCAGCCAGGTGGCCATTGCCTGGCTGCTCCAGCGCTCGCCCCGGCTGCTGCCGATCCCCGGGACGACGTCAGTGGCCCACCTTGAGGAGAACGTGGCCGCGGCTTCGCTGGCGCTCGATGACGACGCTGTGGCGCTGCTTGACGAGTTGGCGTAGCGGCCGTGGCACGCTTGACTTTGCCGCGGCTCCAGATATGCTAACAAGCGTTAGTAAGTCAAGACGGACGCACGTCTGGGTGGTCCGGAGGCACAGCGGAGAAGGGACATAAATGACCGTGCGGCTCACCTACACGAGCGGTTCGTTGAGCACCGAGTTGGACGACGAGTTCGACGGACATCTGGCGGCGGCACGGGAGCGCAACCCAGAGCCGCTGGCACATCTCATCGACGGGCAGACGGTGGTCGAAGGTGACGTGTTCGCACGCGAGAACCCCGCTCAGACCGACGAGGTCGCCAGCCGCGCCCGTTCCGCGCCGGAGGCTCTGGTGCACCGCGCCGTGGCGGCGGCAGAGGCGGCGCGAGAGGGGTGGCGGCACACGCCGTTCGCGGAGCGCAACCGCAAGCTGCTGGCCGCGGCGGAGGCGATCGGCGCCCGCCACATCGAGATCGCGGCGGTGATCAGCCTCGAGACGGGCAAGACGCGGGTCGAGTCGATCGCCGAGGTTCAGGAGGGCATCGACCTGATCGTGAAGTACTGCGGGGAGATGGAACGCAACGGGGGCTTCGAGCAGCCCCTTGACAGCTTCGTCGAGTCGGAGCGAAACACCGACGTGCTGCGGCCCTACGGCGTGTTCGGCGTGATTTCGCCGTTCAACTTCCCCTTCGCGCTCACCATCGGCATGACCTCGGCGGCGCTGGTGGCCGGCAACACCGTCGTGCTCAAGCCCTCCGAGGAGGCCCCATGGAGCGCCGCGCTGGTCGCCGACGCGGTGGCCGTCGCTGGGCTGCCGCCGAGCGTATTCAACCTCGTTCACGGCGGTCCCGCGGTCGGCGAGGCGCTGGTCGGCTCGGCGGTCGATGGCATCGCCTTCACCGGCTCGGCCGAGGTGGGTCGCGAGATCGCTCGCCGGATGCAGGACGGTCCGTATGCGCGACCGGCCCTGACCGAGATGGGGGGCAAGAACCCGACCATCATCACCACCAACGCTGATCTCGAGAAGGCGGCAGAGGGCGTGGCGCGGGCTGCCTTCGGGCTGTCGGGCCAGAAGTGCAGCGCCTGCTCGCGGGCCATTGTGCTGGAACCCGTGTATGAGAAGTTCTGCCAGCGCTTCGCCGCCTTCGCCGGCTCGCTGAGGCTCGGAGATCCGGTCGAGCACGATGCCTTCCTGGGCCCCGTCATCAACCGCGCCAGTGCGAAACGCTTCGCCGAGGCGGTCACGGCCGCGAAAGATGCCGGCGCCACCGTGCTGGCAGGGGGCGGCCAGCCGAGCAGCGATGGGTACTACGTCGAGCCGACCGTGGTGGCCGGCCTGCCCCGCGGGCACGATCTGACCCGTCGCGAGCTGTTCCTGCCGTTCGTCACCGTCGAGTCGGCGGCGTCGCTCGACGACGCGATCGCCGAGGCCAACGCGCCCGTGTACGGACTTACCGCGGGGATCTTCAGCGATGATGAGGCCGAGGCCGACCAGTTCCTCGACGAGATCGAGGCCGGCGTGGTGTACGTCAATCGCTATGCCGGCTCGACCACCGGGGCATGGCCGGGAACCCAGACCTTCTGTGGATGGAAGTCGAGCGGCTCGACCGGCAAGGGCGGTCTCGGCGCGTACTACGTGCCGCAATTCATGCGCGAGCAGAGCCGGACAATCGTCGGCTAGTGCGTCCCAGGGGACGCACTGGCGCAAATCGACGCCGAGAGGAGCACAGCCAATGGCAGTCTCGCATGAGCTTGATCGAGGATCGCGACCGGCGCCGCGCATGGCGGTGTCGCTCGAGGAGTATCAGCAGCGGGTGGCCAAGACGCGCGAGTGGATGGCCACCGAGGATCTCGACCTGCTGATCCTGACCCAGCCCGAGCACTACAACTGGCTATCCGGATACGAGCCGACAAGCGTCTTCTACTACCAGGCGCTGATCGTCACCGCGGCCGATGAGCCGCTCACCCTGCTGTGCAACAAGGCCGAGCTGCTCTTGTGCGATGAGACCTGCTGGGTGGCCGACGTGCGCACCCTGTGGACGCACGAGGACCAGGTTGCGCGAACGATGGAGGTGCTGCGCGAGCGCGGACTCGATCGCCCCAAGCGGGTGGGGGTGAACCTGTCGAGCTACCACCTCAAGGCTCGTTACGCGTTCGAGCTCGAGGCGGCCCTCGGAGGGACCGAGCTGGTCGACGTCTGTGCCGGCATGGACGACCTTCGCCTGGTCAAGAGCCCGGCCGAGATCGAGTATCTCCGGCGCGCCGCGCACGTGGCCGACCTCGCGGTGACCGCCGGCATCAACGCGACCCGCGAGGGTGTGACCGACCGCGACGTGATGGCCGCGGTGCAGCACGCCGTCTCGCTGAACGGCGGCGAGTTCCCGGCCTACCCGACCCTGGTCGATGCTCGCGGCACGCTGCACGGCACGCCGATCGGGAAGATCCTCGGCAAGGGCGACACCGTGTACATCGAGGTGAGCGGCGTCGTGCGCCGCTACCACTGCAACATCTCACGCACGATCGTGGTCGGGGAGCCCAGCAAGGAGGTCCGCGAGCTGTACGCCCTGGTCAGGGACGCCATCGACCGCGCCACGGCGGCGATGGTCCCGGGAACCCCGGTCAGCGAGATCGTCGACCTGGTGGCCGAGTGTCATCGGGGCTACGAGCAGAACACGTGGGGCCGCTTCGGCTTCAGCATGGAGATCGCCTACCCGCCGATCTGGATCGGCGCCCTCAGCCTGATGAAGGGCGACCCCCATGTGATCGAGCCGGGCATGGTCATCACGATGGAGCCGGGCCTGTCCTACGCCGACGGGGCAACGATGATGATCGGCAATAACGTGTTGATCACGGAGCACGGGCCCGAGGTGCTCAACAACGTCGCCAGCGAGCTGTTCATCAAGTAGTCGCCCGGACCCAAAGGAGGGTCGCCTTGCCGCAGCTGGACTTCGTTCACGACTTTGTTGGTCCGATCAGCTTCTTTCGCTCGCCCCTCGCCGCGCCGGACGAGGTGCCCGCCGGGTCGGTGGCGGTTCTCGGCGTGCCCATCGACTCGTGGGTGCTCAGCCACAACGGCCAGCGCTACGGTCCGCGGGCGGCGCGCGAGGCGTCGCTGTACCTGGCCGGCTACTACGGCCTGCAGCCCGAGCCGATCGGCTACGTCAACGCGCTGACCGGCGACGTATGGACGATCCCGGACGAGCCGAGGCTGTTCGACGTGGGCGACGTGCGCGTCCATCAGGCGGACGTCCAGGCGCAGATCGAGGCGATCGCCGGACCCGTCGCCGCGATCACCGAGCGGGGCGCTATGCCGGTGCTGCTCGGGGGCGATCATTTCATCCCCTACCCCGGCTTTCTCGGCTTTGTCCGGGGCCTCCGGGCGCGCAAGCCCGACGCCAAGGTCGGCGTGCTCATCATCGACGGCCACTTCGACCTGTGGGACGAGTTCAAGGACCTCGGTCGTCTCAACCACGGCACGTTCTCGCGGCGAATCGCCGAGCACGAGGCGGTCGGCAACATGGCCTGGTGGGGCCTCAATGGGATCAACATCCTGCAACCGGACCAGCTCGAGCTGTGCCGCGACCGCGGGTTCGTCGGCTACACGGTGCGGAGCATCCACAAGCGGGGCCTGGAGGCGACGCTGAGCGAGGCGATCGAGCGGACCTGCGACGGCGCCGACGCGCTGTATGTGACCTTCGACATCGACGCCACCGACGGCGCCTATGCGCCCGGAACCAACAGCATGGTGTTCGGCGGTCTCACGTCGGGGGAGATCCTCGAGGCCCTATCGATCGTCGGCCGGTGCGAGAAGCTCGGAGCCTTCGACGTGGCCGAGATCTTGCCGCGCTACGACTCCGGCGCGGGACGGACGGCGCGCCTGGCCGCCCACGCCGTCCTCTCGGTGGTGGGCGATCGCGTGCTCGACGTCGAGCCGCGCTACGACCGCGCGACGATGGACGCCGTGCTGCCCTAACCCGACCCTGCTCGGCCAGCGGACCCGGTGGCCGAGGCTTGCCCTTACGCCGGGGTCCCGCCACCGGGAAAACGTGACACGACACTCCACGCCGGCGCGCCGCGGTCATGTAAGCGTGCGGGGGATGCTTATGCGACCGAGGATGGGCGGCGGTTGGGGGTTTGTCACGTTTTCCACCGAAGGCCGGCGCCAGGTTTCGCCGGCAGCCGTGGCCGGCGACGGCCGGTGGTCAGCTAACCGCATCTATGTTTCGCTCAGTGGACCAGCTAGTGGCGAGCGCGCTCCTCGGCGATCGCTGAAGCCATGCCAGCGGCGATCGCCTCGGTGCTGCGCCGGCCCAGCTCGGCCGTCATCCCACCGGAGTCGAGGATTGCGCCCGTCGAGGGCACGGCGTCGACGGGGGTGGGAAGCACGTCGTAACGGCGAGCCACAAACGGCACGGGCGCCGGCGGCTCGCCCACCAGCGCGGGGGCCAGGTGGAGCATCATCGCGGTCTCCAGCCGGCCCGCGTGGTCGTCGGCCCACGAGGGTTCCATGTCCGGAAACAGCTCACCCTCGAGCTCCTTGGTGAGGAAATCCCACGGCGCGTCGAACAGCTGGATGCTGGCGCCGGCGACCTCGTTCGCCGGCCCCCGCAGCGCATCCCAGAGGGCGGCCCCGTTCTCCATGTGCCATGAGAGCACCACGAGCCAGCGACAACCGGCCAGAAGCGCACCGCGGGCCAGGCCCTCCACGGCGGCGATCAACGTGGTCAGCGGCAGGTCGGGCACCGGAAACACGTCGCCACCGCCCGAGCGTGGACGCGACGGCGCGCCGAAGGGCAGGGTCGGCAGCGCTAGCGAACCCGACCGCTCAGCGACGGCGACGGCCAGCGCCTCGGCGATCAGCGCGTCGGTGCTAAGCGGGAGGTGGGGTCCGTGCTGTTCGAAGGACCCGACCGACAGGATGAGCGGCGTGCCCTGCTCGAGGCGCGCCCGCAGGTCGGGCCAGGGGAGGTCGGCGGCGCGGGGGGTGTTGGCGGGGGACGTGGCGTCTGCCTCCGGGTTTCGCGGGCGGTGGCGGGATCCTATCACCGTAACTAACGGACGTTAGTTTGAAGCCCGGGGTTTGGGGAGGGGTGCGCGGTCGGCTTGCTCGCCCGGGCCGCGGGCTATACGCCGGCCACCGGGTCGGGCGGCTCGCCGCCGAGGGAGCGCGGGCGCAGGATCACCACGATCTTGTCGCCGGCATCGACGAGTTCGATGAGCTCGCCGAGGGGGCCGCGCCGGCGGGCCTGTCGCATGAAGTCGAGCGCCTGCTCGCGGTTGTGGCAGGCACCCGCGCCGGCAGGGTTACCGCCGTGCCACTTGCCCTCGGGGTCGAGCAGGTCGGCGATGACGTCGAGATCTCCCTCCAGGACGGCCTCGTAGCCGCGCCGAGCCAGTTCGAGGTTGCTCTGAGTCATGACTCGATTGTTCCACCGACTACATGACCATGGTCGGGCCTTCGTCGGCATCGTCCTCCTGCTCGGCCGGGGTCGCGCCGCCGGGGACAACAGCTCCCGTCCCGCTCCGCGCGACATCGGTTCCCGGAGCGCTGTCGCCGGTGACCCCCGCAGCCTCGTCCGTCGCTGCCTTCATCTCCTCCTGGGATGCCGCCGCGGTGGCGACGTCGCGCGGGTAGGTGACCCGGGCGCGGAGGAGGACGACGCCGGCGGCGGCCAAGGAGGCGAGCAGCAGCACGAATGCGATCTCCAGTCCCCGCGCCTCGCTGGGCGAGATCACGCCGGCGTGGGTGCCGACCGGGGTCTGGGCGGGCGCGATGCCGGCGATCAGCTCGGAGAGGCCGCCGAACAGCAGGGGGGCCAGCGCTTGGGCGAGGGAGCGCAGGAAGGTGCGGGCACTCTCGGCCCGACCCCACAGGCCCGAGGGCATGATGTCGAGTCGGGCCGCGTCGAGGCCGGGGTTGGCGGCCGATAGCAGGGCGGCCCCGGCGACGTCGAACCACAGCGCGGGGGTCAGGGACGTGGAGATGAAGCCCGGCAGCAGGAGCACGACCGAGCCTAGGTAGCAAACGGCGGGCACGTAAATGCGCGCCTCGAGCACCCCGCGACGCAGCAGTGCGTCGGTCAGCCGCCCACCGACGATTGTCCCGATCAGAGCGCCGAGCACGAGCATGGCCAGCACGAGCTCGGCCGTGGCCTGGCCGGCGTGGTAATGCCCCCGCACGAACAGCAGCGCGAACGTCTGAAGCCCGGAGAAGAAGAAGTAGCCGAGCGCGGAGCCGATGATCAGCAGCAGGTTGGTCGGGACCTTCAGCGTGTAGGTGATGGCCCGCGTCAGGCCCATCTTGTTCGGGTCCTCCTTGAGCACCATGTCGGGATCGGCGCTCACCCCGCGCTGCCTCACCCACTCATGGGCGATCTCATCGGGCTCGGGCTCCTCGTCGTCGGCCGGCTTCTCGGCATCCGGGCCATTGGCCTGCGACCGTGCCGCGGCGACCGCCTCACCCAGATCGACCACGCCCGGCTCGAGCCGGCTCTGCCCGCCTCGTAACGGCTCGGGCACCGTGCGCCACAGCTCCCGGGCCAGGAAGAACCCGGGGATCGAGAGCAGCAGGAACGAGGCTCGCCAGGAGATCAGG
The DNA here is from genome assembly GCA_963796885.1 of uncultured Solirubrobacterales bacterium. Lineage (GTDB taxonomy): Bacteria > Actinomycetota > Thermoleophilia > Solirubrobacterales > Solirubrobacteraceae > Palsa-465. The sequence continues at coordinate 392,062 of CAWCNP010000001.1, read as the reverse complement.
CTGGCCACCGAGCCGCTGATAATGAAGCCCACCGCCGTGCCGGCGATCTCGCCGCCCAGGATGTAGGCGTAGATGCGGCCGCGCTCGCGGGCCGGGAAGTAGTCGCCGGTCAGCGAGGCGATGGCCGGCCCGGCCGACGCCGTCACCGCTCCGAGGGCGAGCCGAGTCAGCAGCAGGTGCGAGTAGTTGGCCGAGAAAGCGCTCAGAAGCGTGGCGACGCTCCACAAGACGATGCTGATCGACAGGATCGGGATCCGCTTGAAACGGTCGACGAACATCCCGACCGGGAGGACGAACACGGCTCCGACCAGGAGCGAGACGGAGCTGAGCAGACCAACCTTGGTGTTGCCGATGTGGAGGGCATGCTCGAGCTGCGGTGCAACGGCACCCACGGTGGCGTTGTCGGCGCCGTTGAGCGCGAGCACGGCGCCGAAGAGCAGGATCACGCGGGCGCGAGCGGGCCCACCGGTCGCCTGGACGTACTGCCCACGGGCGACGCGCGCGCTATAGCGCGCCACCCGCGCGGTGGTGCGCCCGGCCCCGGCGGCCAGATCGCGGCCGGTCCGGCCGCGGCCGGCACCTGGATCGCCTACACCTGACACACGGGGCACCAGTAGGTAGTTCTTCCCCCAATCGTCGCCCGTTCGAGCACGGCGCCGTCGCGGGGGCAGGTCCCCGTCGGTCCACGCGATTCGATGAACGCACCCGTGTGCGCGCCGCCCTTGCGGATGGCGGAACGGACGGCGCCGCGAAGCTCACGACGCAGGCGATCGAGATCCTCGGTATCCAGCTCGGACACCGGTCGGCCCGGGGCGATCCGCGCCTGCCACAGCGCCTGATCGGCCAGCAGGTTGCCGATTCCCGAGATCGCGCCCTGATCGAGGAGCCGCGCCTTGATCGGTGCCCGGCCGCGCCCGATCAGGCGTCGAAAGGTCTCGCGATTGACCTCGGCTGCATCGGGCCCCACGTGGCTGAAGTCGGGATTGAGCACCGCCCGCCCCAGCCGGCGCTTGTCCCTGAGCACGAACCGCCCTCCGTCGACGAACTCCACGCTGAAGCGATCCCACCCCGATGCGGTCTCGGGATCGACGACGATCGAGCCCGCCATGCCAAGGTGCAGGCCGAGGACCGGACCGTCGTCGGTCTCCACCCACAGGAACTTCCCGCGCCGGTGGGCCGTGGCGAGCTCGTGCCCGACCAGTGCGTCGGCGATCTCGCCCGGAGCATGGGGGCGGCACACGTAGGCATCTCGATCGTCGACACGGGCAATCCGGCGGCCCAGCGCTGCCATCAGCGCCTGGCGGGCTCGTTCGGCCTCGGGAAGTTCTGGCATATATCGAGCCTAGACTGGAACGATGGCACGCGACGACCGACCACCCCCGGCGCGTCCCTTCACGGGGATGGTGCTCGACCGCGCGACCGAGCAGAGAAAGAACCCCGACGAGCTCGAGCGGCTGCTCGAGGATCCGGCCGCCCGGTCGGTCCTGGCAGGTCCAGACGGCGTCGTGGTTCGCGGCGGCGAGCTGCTCCGCTCCGCGGAGCGCCCGCCCGCGCCCATCCTGCTCGGCCTCGACGACGGTCATGGCGTGTTCGCCCTCGACCTCGATGCCCTCGCCGACACCGAGCGCGCGCGGATCGTGGACGGCGCCGAGCTCATCTCGCTGCGCGAGGCCGGCGTCACGCTGGCGCGCGCCGAGGCCGGGCTGGCGGCGTACGCGACGGCGTTGCTCAACTGGCACCGCCGCCACCGCTTCTGCGCCAACTGCGGGGCGGAGTCCGAGATCGTCGAGGGCGGATACTCGCGCCGCTGCCCGCGCTGCGGAGCCAACCACTTTCCCCGCACCGACCCGGTGGTGATCATGACCGTCGAGCACGAGCACCGGCTGTTGATGGGTCGCCGGGCCGGATGGCCGGCGCGGCGCTTCTCGGTCCTGGCCGGATTCATCTCGCCGGGCGAGTCGGCCGAGGAGGCCGTGATCCGTGAGGTGGCGGAGGAGGCGGGTATCTTGGCCCGCGATCCGGCCTACGTGAGCTCGCAGCCCTGGCCCTTCCCTGCTTCGCTGATGCTCGGGTTCGAGGCGGCGTCTGACGGCGGCGAGCCGGTGGCGCGCGACGGCGAGCTCGAGGAGGTCGCCTGGTTCGAGCACGATGCGGTGCGTGAGGCGGGACTCACGGACAACCCCGCCCTGCGCCTGCCGCCCCCGGTCTCGATCGCGCGCTTCCTGATCAACCGCTGGGTCGAGCAGCGCGACGCCTGATGGGAAGACCTACGGATAGTCGAACCTCGGCGCCAGCGGCCCGAACTCGGCGCTCGGGGAGGCGGCGCGGGCAAGCGGGAGCTTGATCCAGTAGTCGAGCGCGGAGGTGTTCCCCGCCCAATCCCAGGCGTACACGGTCAGGCGGTAGCGGCCGGCGTGCAGATTCCCGATCGGCAGGGGCCCGGTCAACCCGCCGGCCAGCCAGTAGACCCAGTTGGGGATGCACCTGACCTCGGTGAAGAAGCACTCGAAGCCGGGATTTGACGCCCCGGGGGCGAAGATCACCGGCCTCAGGCCGGGCGGGTAGTTCTGCGAGCCTCGCATCGCCCACTCGAGCCCGGTGAGGGCGTGGCCGTGGACGTTGTAGAGCCGCCAGGCCAGCGAGGACGGCGCCAGGACCGGGGTCTCGTAATGCGCCTTTTGAACGAAGCTCTGGGGGTCGAAGGCGCCGACGATCACGCGGCCGTCGGCGAACACGCGCGGGGTGCCGATGATCGGCGGCTCGGAGTCGTGGTACGGATGCAGGCTGCCGCCCGGCCGCAGGGGGTTGAGATAGTCGGAGGTCGTGCCCTCGGACAGCGCGACGTGTCCGAAGCCGTACAGGACGCGGCCGATCACGGTCCGGTAGGCGACGACGTGCTGCCCGTCATGGACGGTGGGGTTTATGTGCCAATAGAAGAAGCGCCCAACGTCGACGTTGACGTCGCCGGTGCCGGGATAGCGGATGGTGGCGTAGCCGGACTGGAGCGCGTACACCCGCTCGAAGTTGTGTGCCTCGATGTCGACGGCGACGTGAAAGTTGGCCGGCCGCAGCTCGTTGATCCCGGCTCGAATGGCGTGCTGGCGATGGAACGGCTTCAGCGGCCAGCCGGGGCGGGTTCCCGGGGCGGTGCAGCCCACCGAGCACGGCCGCCCGTCGGCCCAGAAGCGCACCAGATGGTCGGCGCGCGTGGTCGGGCGCTGGAGGCGCGAGATGGCAAACGGCCAGATGTCGAGGCGCAGCCCGTGGCGGCCCGAGATTGCCGTGTAGGTGATTCGCGAGTTGATCCGCAGGGCCTGGTCGCTGGCCCGCGCCGCCACGATCGGCCTGTCGAGCGTCCAGGCGTGGGTGGAGCGCGCGGCGGGGTTGCGACTGACGATGAAGTGCGTGCCTGGCTGCGTGGCCATGGCCAGCATCTCCGGGCTGAGCACCAGCGCCCGCCGTGTATGCGGGCCCGAGCGCACCTCGACGCGACCCGACTCGATGGCTACGGTCAGGGCCGCGACCTTGCGTGGCCGCGGGCGTGCGTTCAGCAACACCCGGCGGCACTCCAGCGCCAGCCGCGCATGGGGGACGCGATACCGATTGCCGGCGTACGAGAACGTCAGCCGTCCAGGAGCGGAGACACGGATCTCATCGCCGCGCTCCAGGAACAGTCCGGGGTGCCGACCGCGCCTCGGCGGGTGCAGCCGTCGCCGGTCCCGCACCACGATCACGTGCGCGGGGATCCGCGGCAGGGGAACGTGCGTCGTGCAGGCGGCGATCACGCGCTCGCCAGGTCCGGATGTTGACTACTGCATCGAGAGGTGCAACGACTGCATCCGGCCTGCCGCATGGCCGGGGAGTCTAGGTCCTGCGTAGCTCGACCCAGGGTCGTGGATCAGCGGGTACGAAGGCCCGGTGACCCTGTAGATCGCGTTGCGGACGAGCATCACCGCGTAGGCGGGCCAGTAGTGTGCGGTGGCCGGCGCGCCGGGGCGGCATGGACCACCCGAGCCACCGGGGTTCGAGAACCACAGGAATCCGTCGGCCCACTTGTAGCCGGTGTCGACGGTCAGCGGCCCGAGTCCTCGGCCGGGCGGGTTGCAAAGAATCTCGTTGCCGTAGCGCGTCCGATTGGCCGGGATGAGCGGCCCGCGCCCGTTCTCGCCGGTGTTGATGACGAAGTGCACGCCGCCGAGCGCGCGGGCGATCCGCTGACCGTAGTAGAGCTCCTTCGTCGTCCAGTCGAAGTGGGTGGCGTTGAGGAAGAACCCCTGGGATTCGTGGACTCCGGCTTTGTCCAGCATTCTGGCCTCCGCGCGCCACGGCGCTGCATCGGCGGCGCCACCGTCGAGATAGAGGACGAGATGGGGGTCCCGCTCGAGCCGGTCGATGGCCGGGCGCAGCTCCTCCTGCAGGCGGATGTACCGCTGGCGCGGGGTCAGGCAGCCGGTGGTGATCAGCGAGTCGATCTCGAAGAACATGACCACGTGGAAGTTGCCGATGCCCTTGGCCAGGCGGTCGATCCAGCGCAGATAACGCTTGGCGAAGCCAGGCGTTTCGGTTCTCCCGCAGCCACCGTGGACCAGGGAATACGTCGACAGCTGGACCACGGTCCCCGGCTGGACGAGCTGCGTCCACTCGAGGTAGCCGGCCACGAGCTTGGTTGGGTTGGGCTCGTTCCAGAACCAGAACCGGCGGGCGCCCGGAGCGTCGGCGATCACGGAGAGCGCCTTGGACCATCCGGGGTTGCTCCCTCGCAGGCGGTTCGCGGCGATGCCGGCCGGCGAATGGGATCCGGCGATGTAGAACTTCGCATACTGGAGCGGATCGCCGTCGGTCGGGGCGGGGTTGGTCTCGAGCGGGTTGGTCGGATCGCGCGTCTCGAGCCGGTCGTCGCGGAGGATGTAGATGTTGTCCTCGTGCGGGGCGACCATCCTCTGCGGATAGGAGCCGTACATGTAGGCCACCGCGCGCAGCGTCGGCCCCACGATCCCGCGGTCGTAAATGTGGACCTTGAACGTGTATGTGCTCTGACCGGGGGCGAAGTGGGCCAGGCTATTGGGGATGGCGTCGAAGTCCTTGCCGCTGAGGGCGGAGGCCTGCCGCACGCCGTAGCGGATCCACTCGTCGACGGTCGGGTTGGTGCGACGGATCGTGATGTTCACGAGGCCCTGGTTCTCGTGAGCCCAGTATGCGGACTGGCTGAAGCTGACGCGCCCGTGGACATGGGTGGCGGCGAGCGCCGGGCTGCTGGTCAGCACGGAGGCGGCAAAGAGGCCCAGAATGCAGGTGATCTTTCGCATGTGTGTCTGTTGCCGCAGACTCACAGCGCACCGCGTCGTAGCTCTCAGGAGACGAGGAGCGCGGCGGCCTGCCGGCGGATCGATCGTTCTCCTGGTCGGATCGGCGCTGGGGCGCGCGCGCGAAAGGTCCTCGTGACCCGGTTAGTACGTTCGTCCACGCCGACGGTGCGGCTATTTCAGCGCGGGGACGCTGTCTCTCAACCGGCGCAGCGGACGCCGTCGGCGGTGCGATTGCCGGCCAGGCACGGCAGGACCGTGGGGGGCTGCCAGCTTCGCCCGCTGAGGATTCCCGCGACGTTCACGGGCTTGTACAAGCGCATGATCAACCGGAACGCGCGTCCGGCCGGGGCGGGCAGCCAGTTGCGGCGTGCCAGGGCCGAGCTCGGTTGCGCAGGCTGGATGTAGATGTCGAGCGAGCCGTCGGCGTTGTAATGCAGGCGGGAGCGATTGTTGATCAGGTACACGTGCGCAGAATTGGGGACCAGAAAGCCGTGTGAGTCGTACATGGTCATCGACCAGAACGCCTTGACCGGGAACGGGAGGTCGGCGGCCGAGAAGTGGGCCACATAGCGGTTTGCGCCGGTCAACGGCTGAAGGTTTCGGTCGGTGACCGTGAACGGATAGATGGCCAGCTTGGAGACGGGCGCGCCGAGCCCGATGTAGTCGACGAGCGCACGAGTCTTGTAATCGGTGCCGTATCGTCCCGTGCGCGCCACCAGCCAGCCGTTGTCCTTGGGGGCGTCGGTCAGGAACGTGGTCTGGACGTCGGCCATGACCTGCTTGGCCCCCGCGGCCACGGAGTCGCGGAGCCCTCGCCGGGTCACCGCATCGAGCTGGCCGTCGGCGCTCGGGCGCATTCCGGGTCCGATGCCGAACTTGGCCAGCTGGCGCAGCAACGGCCGGTCGGCGCTCGGGGGCGGGAACTTCTTCAACTGGTCGCCGAGCGCATCGAAGAACGCGAGCGGGTTCTCCCCCGGCTGGGTGCCGGGGATCTTGTACTGCCTGGACTTGCGGTCGATGTGCTTGGGCCGTTTCGGCTTGTAGTTCGTGCCCCATTTGTCAAGCGGCGTGAGCGAGTACTTGTTCTGGATCCGTACCACGTTCGGTGTGTCGGCGCGGTCCTTGATGTACGTGCGCCCGATGACCCAGACGCGCGTGTAGGGGGAGTTGATCCGCCTGACACCGTGGGGCAGGCGGCCGTGCCACCCGGGCGGGACGATCGCGTAGTTTCCGGGTGGGTAGCCGACGGATCCAATGGCGGCGAAGTTGTTGGTATAGGGGTCGACGAGCTCGAAGACCACGAAGCGGTGCTTGACCACGGGCATGTGCGCGACGATCGGCTGTCGGGACAGGTTCAGCCAGGCCATCGAGTACAGCGTGTCGTGGTTGGGGGCCACAACCGTCTTATCTGAGGGGTTGGCCAGGCGGCGGACGTTGGAGAACTGGTTGACCGGCCCGCCGCCGGCGCCATCGGGGACGTTCACGCTCGTGCTGGTCAGGAACACCCGGTTGGTGTCGAGCAGCGGGATCCCGTAGACGTATGCCTTGATGCCCAGCTGCAGTGCGCGGTCGTATTCGGACTGGGCGCCGCTCGTGGCGTGGGTTGCGGCGCTGGTGGTGCGGGCGCTCGCGGCCGGCAGCAGATGCAGTGCTCCGAGCACCGCGGCCAGTCCGACGAGTCCCGCCAGCCGCAGTCTCATCCGAGCTCCTCGCGTTCCGGCTGGCGATCCTGCGGTGACCCCATCTGGAGCGAGATCATCTGGAGCGTCTCCGGGGCGAGGTCGGGGTCGTGACCCTGTGGCCCCGCCACCCGGAGCCAGATCGTCTGGAGGGTCTCCAGGGCCACCTGCGGATCGCCGCCTGGCGCATGCCCGAACTCCTCGAGCAGGAATGCCTCGTTCATCAGCGTCAGCGCACGGGCGAGAGCGTCGGTGTGGGACACCCGCAGCTGGCCGGTCTCGACGAGGTGATCCAGAGCCTGAGTCGTCATGTCGATGAACGTCTCGATCGAAGCGCGATAGGCGCGTTCGATCTGCTCATCGGTTGCCGCCGCCTCGGCGATCGCCCGCACCAGCGGGCCGTGCTCGACGAAGAAGTCCACGATGCCGGCCAGGCCCTCCAGGGCCGGGGTTGGGTAGCCGGATCCGGCGGAGCGAACCCAGCGCTCGCCGACCTTGTAGAGCTCACGACCGACGTCGGCGAACAGGCGCAGGACGAGATCGGTGATGTCGTCGAAGTGCCGGTAGAACGCGGTGCGCGTGAGCCCTGTCTGGGCCATGACGGTCTCCACGGACAGCTCGCGATAGGGGCTGTCGCGCAGGACCCGATCGGCTGCGGCCATGATTTCGCTGCGCGTGCTCTCGCGCTGTTCTCGATGGCGGACGCGCTGGGCTGCAGAGCTCACGGCTGTGGATCATAGCGGTCGGGTGACGGCTTGTTTGACAATGTGTCACTCGCTCTGTATATAACGGTGTCGTGCAGTCAGACAGAGTGTCACTGAGGCTGATCGGGGCACTTGCCGCCACGTCGGCGATGCTGTTGCCCGCCTCCGGGGCGCTGGCGGCCTCGGGCGGACGCGATTCGGGCCCGGCGGCGATGGGCCCGGTGGCGATCAGCCCCGCTCCCGGAACCCCCGACGCATCTCCGACCACCCAGATCAGCATCCTCGGCATCCCGCCTGGCCAGCTTCGGTCTGTACGCGTGGAAGGCTCGAGCACCGGACTTCATCGGGGCGCGTTCCATCCCTACAGCGGCCGGCGAGGGGCGAGCTTCGTCCTCGGCCGGCCGCTCGAGGGTGGCGAACACGTCTCGGTGGTGGTTCGCTTTGCCCATCGGGCCTCGCGAAGGTTCTCGTTCACGGTCGCGAACCTGGCCGCCGTCCCGCCGGTGCTCAACATCCCGAAGCTCCAGCCGTCCAAGCTCGACCATTTCGTCACCGAGCCGCAGCTGCTGCCGCCTCGGATCTCCGTTCGCAAAGGATCGCTCGCCGGCGATGTCTTTCTGACGCCGCTGCCCTCGCCGGAGATCCATCCGGAGAGCAACAACTCGCTGACGATCAACCCGGTCGGCCCCGGCGGCCCCATGATCATCGACGGGCACGGCAGGCTGGTGTGGTTCCGCCAGCTCCCGCCGCCGACGGTGGCCACGAACCTCAGGCTGCAGCGATACAAGGGTCGCAAGGTGCTGACCTGGTGGCAGGGCCAGGTCACGATCGCCGCCTTCGGTCTGGGCGAGGGGATCATCGCCAACACCCGGTACCACACGCTGAAGATCGTGCATGTGGGCAACGGCTACCAGGCGGACCTGCACGAGTTCCGACTCACGCGATCCGGCGACGCCCTGTTCACCGTGAACTCGCTCGTGATGATGCACCTCCCGGGAACGGCGCCGAGCAAGCGCTCGCCGGTGCTCGACTCGATCCTCCAGGCCGTCGACATCCGCACCGGCCTGGTCACCTGGGAGTGGCACGCGCTGGGCCACATCCCGCTGGCCGACTCGTACGCCACCGCTGCCACGAGCGCCTATTTCGACGCGTACCACATGAACTCGATCGAGCCGCTGGCACACAACCGGCTGCTGGTGTCGGCCCGCGACACCTCGGCGATCTATGAGATCGACCGCACCACGGGTCGGATCATCTGGACGCTCGGAGGCAAGGCGTCGAGCTTTCGAATGCAGGCCGGCTCCCGCTTCTTCTTCCAGCACGACGCCTCGATGCTCCCGGGCAATCGGGTCAGCCTGTTCGACGACGAGGCCGGGCCGCCGATCAAGGCGTCCTCGTCCCGCGGGCTGATCCTCGCCCTCGATCTACGCAACCACACGGCCAGGATCGCCCGCCAATATCGCCGGCCGGCCGGCGGCCCGGTAGCCAACAGCGAGGGCAGCTTCCAGACCCTCCCCGGAGGCAATCTGTTCGTCGGCTTTGGCTCGACGCCGTTCTTCTCGGAATTCTCACCGTCGGGCGCGCTGCTGTTCGACGCCCGTCTGCCCACCGACGATGGCTCCTACCGCGAGTTCACCTTCCCGTGGAGCGCCACTCCGACCACCCGCCCGAAGGCCGTCGCGAAGCTGGCTGCGGGGGGGCATGTCGCGGTGTACGCGAGCTGGAACGGCGCCACCACGGTGGCTCGCTGGCAGGTGCTCGCGGCCACCGGCAGCGGATCGCCAAAGGCTGTGGGGTCGGCCGTGAGCCGGAGCTTTGAGACCCGCGTCGAGGTGCGCAGCTCGGCCACCCGGTTTGCCGTGCGCGCGCTGAACTCGCGCGGGAAGGTGCTGGCGACATCGTCTGTCGTGCACGCATCGTGAGGGCGGCCCGCACCGTCGTCGTGGCGGCGCTCGTCGCGCTCGGGGCGTCGGTTTCGACCGCGCAGGCGGCGAACGGCATCCACAAGATCCGCCACGTCGTGGTGATCATGCAGGAGAACCGGTCGTTCGACAATTACTTCGGGACCTTCCCCGGGGCCGACGGAATCCCGATGCGCCACGGGAAGCCGAGCGTGTGTGTGCCCGACCCCCTGCGCCACCGGTGCATGCGCCCCTATCACGACTCGCACGACATCGACTACGGCGGCCCGCACGATGCGATCGCGTTCGACACCGACTACGACCACGGCAAGATGGACGGCTTCATCCGCGCTCGCGAGAGCTGCACCAACGCGCTCGATCCCAACGACTGCATCCCCAACCTGCCGCCCGACATGATGGGCTACCACGATCAGCGCGAGATCCCCAACTACTGGGCCTACGCGAAGGATTTCGTGCTCCAGGACCACATGTTCGAGTCCAACGCGTCGTGGAGCCTGCCCGCCCACCTGTACCTGGTATCGGAGTGGTCGGCCATGTGCGTTCATCCCGGCGAAGCGTCGAGCTGCTCCTCCAACATCGAGGTGCCGGGACTGCCGACCGACATCGGACCGCCGCACGACAGCAGCCCTCCGGACTACGCGTGGACCGACCTGACGTACCTCTTCTACCACCACCACGTCAGCTGGGGCTACTACATCAAGAAGGGTCCCGAGCCCGACTGCGAGGCGGCGCAGATGTTCTGCACCTACCAGGATCAGAGCCCGCGCACGCCCGGAATCTGGAACCCGCTCCCCAGCTTCGACACGGTCCGTCAGGATCACCAGCTCGGCAACGTCCGCGACACGAGCTCGTTCTTCACCGCGCTGCGCAAGAACCGCCTGCCGCAGGTCTCCTGGGTCATCCCCAGCGGGATCGTCAGCGAACACCCGACCTCCTCGATCCACAAGGGCCAGGCATACGTCACAGGGCTGATCAACGCGATTGGACGCAGCCGGGCGTGGAAGAGCACCGCGATCTTCCTGGCCTGGGACGACTGGGGAGGCTTCTACGACAACGTGCGCCCGCCGAAGATCGATGCCAACGGCTACGGCTTCCGGGTTCCCGGCCTCGTCATCAGCCCTTACGCCAGGCGCCACTTCATCGACCACCAGCAGCTGAGCTTCGACGCCTTCGCCAAGTTCATCGAGGACGACTTCCTGAGCGGACGACGCCTCAACCCGAAGACCGACGGACGCTGGGACCCGCGGCCCGACGTGCGGGAGAACGCCCCGGGCCTGGGTGACCTGCGCCGGGACTTCAACTTCAAGCAGTCGCCGCGACCGGCGGTGATCCTGTCCACCCACCCACGCAGGCGAGGATGAGAGCGGTGAGCATCGAGCCAACGCCGGAGCAATTCGACCGCCTTGCCGAATCCGATGACGACAGCCCGGTGCTGATGTTGAACCTGCTGCGCTTCAAGGAGCGCGCGGACGGTGTCGATGCCGAGGACGGCATCAGCGGGGCCGAGGCGTACGCAAGATACGGCGCGGCGGTGGCTCCGTTTCTGGAGCGCGCCGGCGGGCGCCTGGTCCTGGCGATGGCGGCCAGCGAGTCGGTGATCGGCCCCTTCGACGGCGAGTGGGACATGGTGCTGGTGGCCGAATACCCCTCCCGCCGTGCGTTTCTGAGCATGACCAGCGACCCGGATTACCTGGCCATCCACGCGCATCGGGCCGCGGCGCTGGCCGACTCGCGGCTGATCGCCTGCAAGCCGTTCCCCGTTTGACCGACGCCGCTCTGTGGCCCAGTCCGTGGCCTGCTGAGGACGGTGGGCCGCTCCGCCGGCAGGCGCCCGCCGGGCTGGGCGGACTCAGGGTCGGGCCGGGGGAGACCCTTCGTCTGGCCGCGGTGCGCGATGCGTTCGCCACCACGATGGTCGTCCTGCGCGCTCCCGGCGAGGCGTTCGTGCTGCGCCACACGATGGGTCGCCGGCCGCTGCTTCATCCGAGCTGCTCGTGGGTCGAGCGGATCGACCCGCGGACGCTCGCGGTGCTCGCGCGCTCGCCCGAGCTCCCGGGCGGCCCGTTCTGGCCGGGTGGCCTGGCCGCGCACGCCAACGGTTCGCTGCACGTCGTCCACGGGCGTTACTGCCATCGCCTCTCGAGCCGGCTCGAGTTGCTGGCCACGCGGCAGCTGCCCCATCCCCGGCCCTACAACTCATTCGTCGTGCTGGGAGACGGGACGCTGGCCATGAAGGACCTCGACCTCGAGCTCCGGGTTCCCGCCGCGCTGACGTTGCTCGATCCGGACACCCTGGTGCCTCGGTGCCGGGAGGTGCGCGTACCCGAACCCGCGATCGCGCGGCTGAGTGCCGATGGAGACATGATCTATGTGGTCGGGACGAGCACCGTGTGGCGCTACCGCTGGGACGGGGCGCAGCTGCTGCGCGACGAGCGCTGGCAGGTCCGCTACCACGGGGGCCCCCGCCACAGCTACGGATGGGATCCGGTGATCGCGGGCGGCCAGCTGTGGTTCCTCGACAACGGCGCTCATGACTACACGACGACCATGCGCCACGCCGGACGCGCCTCGGGGCCGGTGCGTCTGCACCGCGTCAGCCTCGAGGACGCGACCGATCGGGAGATCGTCGAGGTGTGCGGACTGCCCCGGGGCGCGGTGACGGACCCGCCCCTGTACGACGCGGGGCGGCGGATCGCGATCGGCTACGACTCGGCGAATGGGATCGTGTCGGCATTTCGGTTTGGCGACAGGCTCGAGCGACTGTGGCGGCGCGAGCTCCAGCACGCCGCCCACATGATCGAGTTTCCCGACACCGGCGAACTCGTCCTGCAGGACTTCAGCGGGCCGGCGATCGCCGCCAGCGGACCGGCGCGAGCGATCGCCCGCCGCTGGTCGGGGCCGGCTCGCTCGGCGCCGGTGCGCCGGGCGCTGGCCCGCGGCTCGGGGGACGACGTCGTGATCGTCGACATCGAGACCGGAGCAGAACGCGCGCGTGCCCGCGTGCCGAGCATGTTCCAGTCGGTCCTGTTCCCGGCCCCCGGATTCGCACGCGACCTCTATTGGTGTACGTTCTCGACGCTCGCTCGCCTCGAGGCCTGCTGAATGTCGACCGAGTGACACTTATCACTGTTTTGCTCTTGCAATTGTCCGGCCGCTGAGTTACCCTGGCCGCTACCACGAGGATGAATGCCATGCTGACCTTCGCGACGACATACTCCCCCACCGCAGCTACGAAGCTCGCGTCGGTCACGGCGTGCCGTCACATCGTCCGCACGTCTGGCAACGACTTTGCCCTCGCTGGGAGGTATTTGCGTTAGTTCCTGAACGCAAAGCGACCAAAGCGAGGGCGACCCAAACGGGTCGCCTTTTTTGTGCCCAATTCACACCACGGAGGTGATAGCCAGCTCAAGCTAAGACGCAAATAGTCACACCCGCACAGCCCAGCAGGGAGCAGAGTTTCCTACCCGTGTAGGTGACAGTCAGCTGTGCATTCTTGTGACGGGGGGAAGTCCCCCGGGGGGGCCACATTCCAATCTGTCCGTAGTTACAACCATCGATCCGTCGAAGGAGGATCTCCCGTGCGTGGAGACATCCAGGCGGCGAGCGCTACCTACTCGCCGACCTTCTCACGCCGAGGCTGGAAGTCATGGGTCAGCCAGCTGAGGCAATCAAGGCGCCGCAAACAGGTCGAGCGGCTGGAAGTGAGCCACCGGCTCGCGAGCGAGACGCGTGACGCGAGGCGCCGTGGCCGTGGCGAAATTGACCCCTATGTGTGCGCGCGCTGGCCGCGGTAATCCAGTGGTGCCGGCAATCGCGCTAACCCGAAGGACCTCCGCGTCCTTCATCTGCCTCCGTAGCTCAGCGGAAGAGCACCGGGCCACCAGCTCGGGTGCAGAGGTTCGACTCCTCTCGGAGGCTTTCCCAGTCAGGCGGCGTGCGGGTTACGATCACCGCCGTGAGCCACGGTGGGCCCGCACCCGAGCACCGGCCGCTGTCGGCGGAGGAACTTCGGCGCCGGCGGGCGCAGGCACGCGAGCTTCGCCGGCGGCGTCGTCGGCGCGGCCTTCTGCTGGTCGGTGTGGTCGGGGCTGTGGTGGTCGCTGCCGCGGTGGTGTCGCTGGGCTCTGGCGGTGGCTCGAGCCTCCACCCGCGGACCGCCGCACAGGTGGCGCACCATGGCAAGGTGCGCCCGGTTCATATCGTCGTCGAGGCCAGCGGAGACCTGCTCATCCATTCGCCGGTGTGGGAGCAGGCGCTGGTCGATGGGGGCGGCCATCACTACAACTTCGCGCCGGAGCTGGCACAGATCAAGCCGATCATCGAGCGCGCTGACCTGCCACTGTGTCACGTCGAGACGCCGATGACCCCGTCGCCGCCGACGGGCTATCCGACGTTCAACACGCCGCCCGAGCTGGCCCGGGCGATTCACCAGACCGGGTTCAAGGCGTGCTCGACGGCGGCGACTCACTCGCTCGATCAGGGACAGCGAGGAATTGACGACACCGTTCGCGCCCTTGATCATGCCGGTGTCCTGAACACCGGCGAATTCGCCTCTGCCACGGCGCAGCGCACCCCGCTGATCATGACGATCAAGGGGGTTCGGGTGGCCTTCATGTCCTACACGGACATCACCAACGGGATTCCCTCACCGCACCCGTGGTCGGTCAATCGCGCCAATGCCGGTCAGATCCTGGCCGACGCACGTCGGGCGCGCCGCGACGGCGCCAAGGTGGTGATCGTGAACCTCCACTGGGGCGATGAAAACGTCACCCAGCCGAACAGCTTCCAGATGGACCTGGCCAGGCGATTGACCGCCTCCCCGGACATCACGGCGATCATCGGACAGCATGTCCACGTGGTCCAGCCGATTCGCCGGATCAACGGCAAGCTCGTGGTGTTCGGCGAGGGGAACCTGATCTCCAACCAGACCGTCGCCTGCTGCCCCGCCGCCTCCCAGGACGGCCTGATGGCGTTGCTGACGATCACCGTCGACAGCCACGGCGCGCGCGTGAGCTTCGTGCACTACGTCCCGATCTGGGTCCGCCACCCGGACTTCGTCGTGTTGCCGGCCGGACTCGCCTGGCGCACCGATCACGCCGATGCCAGCGAACTGCGCGCGTCGTATGACCGCACGGTGGCGGTCGTCGGGCGCCACAAGGACATCCAGCCGATTCCGGATCACCTCGGGTAGGCCGTCGGCGACCCACCGCCGGGGGCGACGCGAACGCGCCGGCGAACCGGCCTTAGATGAAAACGTGACAAGCCTCCAGCCACCCCCCGACATCGTGCAGATAAGCCCGTCGCGGGTGCTTATGTGCCCGGAGTGGGCCGGGCTGGGGTGGTTGGTCACGTTGTCCAGGTTGTGGGGTCGAGGAACGTGGCAGGCTCGAGGCAGTTTGGGCGTCGCTGTCGCTCGAGGAGAGATGGCCTGGACCGATCGTGCCGCCGAAGCACATCGGTAGCTTGAAGCCATGGCCGATGTCCGGATCGCCACCGAGGCCGACGCGCCCGCGGTCGGGCGGCTGTTACACGACTTCAACCGCGAGTTCGACGACCCGACGCCCGAGCCGAGTTGGCTGGCGCGGCGTATCACCGAGCTGATCGACGGTGGCGACACCGCGGTTCTGCTGATCGGGCCGGGGCCCGACGGCGTGGCCGTGCTCCGCTTCCGTGAGGCGATCTGGGATGCGGCACCCGAGTGCTACCTGGCCGAGCTGTACGTGGTCCCGGACAGGCGCGGGCGGGGGCTGGGAAGGGCGCTGATGGAGGCGGTGATCGACCTGGCGCGGGCTCGCGGTGCGGCCTACATGGATCTGGGCACCGGCGAGCACGACGTCGCGGCGCGCGGGCTGTACGAGAGCCTGGGGTTCAGCAACCGCGAGGGACGCCCAGACGGTCCCGTCAACTACTACTACGAACGGGAGCTGTGAAGAAAGTGATCCTCGACGAACTTAGCGCCCCGGTCGTTCTGGCCCCGCTGGCCGGCGGGCCGTCGACACCCGAGCTGACGGCGCCGTAACGAACGCCGGCGGGCTGGGCTTCCTGGCCTCGGGGTACCTGTCCGCCGACGCCACGGCGGCGCGGGTGAGCGCCGCCCGCGAGCTGACCGGGGGTCGACTCGGGGTCAACCTATCCACGCCGGGATCGGGCCCGAGCGACCAGGCCGAGTACGAGAGGTACCTGGACCGGTCGCGCGGATGGGCGACGCGCGATCGGCACGAGCTCGGCGAGCCTCGTTACAGCGACGACGATTGGGGCGCCAAGCTCGCGCTGCTCCGCGACGCCCCGGTCGATGTCGTGTCGTTCACGTTCGGCTGCCCGCCGGCGGAGGTCATCGACTCCCTCCAGGCCGTGGGATCGGAGGTCTGGGTGACCACCACCAGCCCGGACGAGGCTCGGCAAGCCGTGGAGGCCGGTGCGGACGTGCTCGTCACCCAGGGGGCGGAGGCCGGCGGACACCGGGGAACGTTCGTGGACACCGAGGACGCGCCGGCGTATGGACTGCTGGCGCTGCTCCAGCTGACCCGGGCGGCGGTGCCGGTGCCGCTCGTCGCCTCGGGCGGGATCGCCACCGGCGAGGCTCTGGCCGCCGTCCTGTGCGCAGGCGCCCGCGCCGGGCAGCTCGGCAGCGCGTTCCTGCTCGCGCCGGAGGCGGGCACGGCCGCGGCGCACCGTGCCGCTCTGCAGGCCGAACGCACGACGGCGGTGACGCGGGCATTCACCGGCCGCCAGGCACGCGGAATCCGCAACGAGTTCATGGACCAGCATGGCAGCGCGGCGCCGGTCGCTTACCCGGAGCTGCACTACGTCACCGCCCCGATTCGGGCGCGGGCCCGGGAACAGGGCAATCCCGAGCTGATCAACCTGTGGGCGGGCGAGGCTCACGGGCTCGCGCAGGCCCTGCCTGCGGTCGAGACCGTCGCCCAGCTCACGGCCGACGCGCGGGCCGCGCTGGCACTCGCGCATGGACGGCTTGCGACGTGATAACGTACATAAGTACGTTATGACGCACACGGATGCCGCCGCCACCATCTTCAACGCGCACGCGGAGAGCTACAACGTCCCACGTCGCCGCCTGCTGCCATGTTTTGACCACTTCTACGAGAGCGGTGGCGGCGGCGGGGTTGGGAGCCGCCCCGCCGGAGCGGATCCTCGACCTCGGGGCGGGCACCGGGATGCTGTCGGCTCGCCTGTGCGCCGCCTACCCAGCGGCCGAGCTGACCCACCTCGACATTGCGGGGCAGATGCTCCAACGCGCGCGCGATCAACTCGGGGACGGAGTCAGCTACCTCGAGTCCGACCTACTCGACCCGCTTCCGCGAGGCCCGTGGGACTGCATCGCCTCGGCGCTGGCCATCCATCACCTCGACGACGCCGACAAGCGGGCGCTGTTCGCGCGCGTGCGCATCGGCCTCGCTCCGGACGGGGTGTTTGTCAACGCCGATCAGGTCGCGGGACCAACGCCGTTCTTCGATCGGCTGTACGCCATCTGGCAAGAGCGGGAGGCTCGCCGCGCCGGTACAGATGATGCGGAGTGGCGCGGAGCGCTCGAGCGGATGGAGCTGGATCGTTGCGCCGACGTTGAGATCCAGCTCGCGTGGCTGCGCGAAGCCGACTTCCGCGAGGTCGACTGCCTGTTCAAGGATCACCGCTTCGCCGTGCTGGTTGCCCGCCGCTGACGGCTATTGTTCGGCGCGTGGGTGGGCTCCATCTGGCACGGCTGGCCGACGAGTCGGCACAGCGCGCGGGCGACTACCCGCGGCTGTGGTTCGAGGACCGCTGGTACAGCTCGGGCGAGCTGTTCGAGCGCTCGCAGCGGCTGGCCACGGGCCTGATCGAGCTGGGCGTCGGTCCGGGAGACCGCGTCGTCGTGACGATGGCCAACTGCCCCGAGGTCTCGGTGGTCTACAACGCCATCTGGAGGGCCGGGGGCGTGGTGACCCCAGCGATGTTCCTGCTCGCCCCCGACGATCTCCGCCACCTGGTCGCCGATGCCGAGGCGTGCGCGGTGATCACCACGCCCGAGTTCGTCGACAAGGTCAGGCAGGCGGTGGCCGGTCTGCACTGCGTCCGCGCCGTGATCAGCACCGAGGCGTCCGACGATGTCGTGGCGCTGGCCACGCTCGAGGCGGCCGAGCCGGGCGGGATCGTCGGACGCGACGATGACGATCTGGCCGCACTGCTGTACACGGGCGGGACGACCGGACGGGCCAAGGGAGTGATGCTGTCGCACGCAAACCTGCACTTCACCGGGCGCTCGGCGCACGCATCGGGCCGTGTCGAGGGCGTCAATCGCGGGCTCATGACGCTCCCGATGTCCCATGCCTACGGCCTCCTGGTCACGCTGGCCGCGCTGCATTCCCCCGAGCGCCCGGTCACCGTGATGCTGCGGTGGTTCGCCCCGACGCAGTTTCTCGAGCTGATCCAGGAGCACCGGTTGCAGCTTGCCGCCGTCGTGCCCTCGATGCTCCAGCTGTTGCTCGCCGAGCCGCTCGAGGAGTACGACCTGTCGTCGCTGCGCTACGTCGGCTCGGGTGGGTCGCCGCTGGCCTCGGACGTCGAGCAGGAATTTCGCCGGCGAGTGCCGTCGGTGTCGATCCGTCAGGGTTACGGCCTCACCGAGACCGCTGCGCTTCTGACCACGAATCCGGCCGGGTGCGAAAAGCCCGGCTCGGTCGGTCTCCCCGTCCCGGGGACCGAGATCGTGATCCGCGACGAGGAGGGCAGGCCGTTGCCGCCGGGGGAGCCGGGCGAGGTCTCCAGCCGCTCGCCCGGCGTAATGCGCGGCTACTGGCGCTCGCCGGAGACGACGGCCGCGGCGCTGCGCGACGGCTGGCTGTACACGGGCGACATCGGCTACCTCGACGACGAGGGCTATCTGTTCATCGTCGATCGCAAGAAGGACCTGATCATCCGGGGCGGGTTCAACGTGTATCCGCGCGATGTCGAGGACGCACTGGTGGAGCATCCCGATGTGCAGATGGCCGGCGTGGTTGGGAAACCGGACCCGGTGAACGGGGAGGAGGTCGTCGCCTTCGTGGCCCTGCGCCCCGATGCCGAGGTCACATCGGACGAGCTGATCGACTGGGCGCGCCGGCGCATCGGCGGATACAAGTACCCGCGGGAGCTGCACGTGCTCGAAAACCTGCCGCTGACGGCGGTGGGCAAGATCGACCGCAAGAGCCTGCGCGCACGAGTCGCTGCCTGAGCGGCCGCTTCGAGATGGCTACCGTGAGGGGTGCCGTGCCACCGGCAGGGCATGAGTCACGCAAGCCGAAAGATTGGAGCAAGATGAAGACGCGCAAGCTCGGTTCGCTCGAGGTATCAGCGCTCGGACTCGGGTGCATGGGCATGTCGGCGTTCTACGGCCCAACCGACGAGGGCGAGGCGGCCGCCACGATCCAGCGGGCGCTCGAGCTGGGGATCAACTTCCTCGACACCGCCCAGCTCTACGGCCCGATGACCAACGAGTCGCTGGTTGGCCGCGCGATCAAGGGACACCGCGACGAGTACGTGATCGCGACCAAGTTCGCCCGGCGGATCGAGTCCACGACCGAGCCGGGCGACCTGTCGACGCTCGGCCCGCTCGATGGCTCGCCCGAGCACGTGCGGAGCTCGATCGAGGGCTCGCTCCAGCGCCTGGGCACCGATCACGTCGACCTCTACTACCAGCACCGTGTCGACCCCAAGGTCCCGATCGAGGAGACCGTGGGTGCGATGGCCGAGCTGGTCCAGCAGGGCAAGGTGCGCCACCTCGGCCTCAGCGAAGCCGCTGCGGACACGATCCGGCGTGCGCACGCCGTACACCCGATCACCGCGGTGCAGACCGAGTATTCGCTGTGGACGCGCGACCCCGACGCGGACATCATCCCCACGTGCCGCGAGCTGGGGATCGGCTTCGTTCCCTATTCGCCACTGGGCCGCGGCTTCTTGTCTGGTCGCTTCAAGTCCCCCGACGAGCTCGACGAGGGTGACTTTCGTCGCAGCGGGCCGCGCTTCACCGGCGACAACCTGGAGGCCAACCTGAAGCTGGCCGGCAAGGTAGCCGAGATCGCCGAGGAGAAGGGCATCACCCCGGCCCAGCTCGCGCTGGCATGGGTGCTCTCGCGCGGTGAGGATCTGGTGCCGATCCCGGGCACCAAGCGGCGCAAATACCTCGAGGAGAACGCGGCCGCCGCCGATGTCGAGCTCACCGACGACGAGCTGCAGCGGATCGAGAACGAACTGCCGTCCGTCGCCGGCGATCGCTACGACAAGGCCGGGATGGCGTCGGTCAACCTGTAGGGAGGCGCCGCGGTCCGGGCGAGAGACAAGCGCAGCGACGGTCCGTTTCGCGGTCGCTACCGGCGCACCGACGCGCTCGTAGTCGCGGTCGTGGTTATCGTGACCGTGAGTCTGGCCATGCTCGGCTCCACCGCCGCCACCGAGCGGCCAGACGTGGCGGTAACCGTGCGGCGACCCGTGCAGGCGACGGTGATCCCGCGAAGCTTCCTGGGGCTGTCGATCGAATATCGGACGGTGGAGGCGTATGCAGGGTCCGATCCATCAGCGCCCAACCCGCTGTTCCCACGCCTGGTTCGCGCCCTGGCCCCGGGGCAGGTCCCGGTGCTCCGCATCGGCGGGGACAGCACGGACCGGACCTGGTGGCCCACCCCGGGGTTCTCCCAGCCGCCTGGCGTCAACCTCACGCTCGACTCCCACTGGCTCGATGTGACCAGGACGCTGACGAAGACGCTGGGGGCGAGGCTGATCCTGGGCCTGAATCTAGAGGCCGGCAGCCCGAGCGTGGCTGCCGCGCAGGCGGATGCCTTCATCAGCGGCCTGGGGGCCCGCTCCATCCGTGCATTCGAGCTCGGCAACGAGCCCGATCTGTACGGACGCTTCGCGTGGTATCGCACGCCCAGCGGGGCCAAGGTCAACGGCCGTCCACACGACTACGACGTGGCCGCGTTCACGCAGGACTTCACCGATGCCGCGGCGGACCTGCCCAGCGGCATTCCCCTCGCCGGCCCGGGGTTCGGAACGCTCGGGTGGAACAGGTCGCTGGCCCAATTCCTCGCCGCCGAGCCGCGTCTGGGGCTGGTGACCCTGCACCGATATCCGCTGCAGCACTGCTTCATCAAGCCACAGAACCCCCGCTATCCCACGCTGGCCAACCTGCTCTCGCCAACGGCATCGACCGGTCTGGCCGACCTGTTCGCTCCGTACGTCGCGATCGCCCGTGCCCACCACCTCCCGCTGCGGATCGACGAGCTGAACACCGTCGCCTGCGGCGCGGTCCCGTCGGTCAGCCAGACGTTCGCCTCCGCGCTGTGGGCGCTCGACACCCTGTTCGAGTTCGCGCGGGTCGGCGTCGCCGGCGTCAACATGCACACGTTCACGGGGGCCGGGTATGAGCTATTCCACTTCACCCACACGAGCGCGGGGTGGCGCGCCTCGGTGTCGCCCGAGTACAACGGCCTGCTGATGTTCGCCCGAGCCACACCGGCCGGCTCGCGGCTGCTCACGGTCGGCCCGGCCACCGGGTCAAAGCTCAAGCTGTGGGCCACCGAGGCTCCCGACGGAAGCATTCGCGTGGTGCTGATCAACAAGGGCCTGACCGGCTCGCGAATCGTCGGTGTGCGGCTCCCTGACCACGGCGCGGCGACCGTGCTGCGCCTGCGCGCGCCCAGCATCAACTCCGCACGCGACTCGCTGCTCAGCGACGGCTCGATCTCGGCCACCGACGGTCGCTACATCGTCAACGTGCCCGCGGCCAGCGCGGCGATGCTGACCGTGCCGGCGGGGAAGAGCTGACCCGCGATTTCTTGTGCTGAGGGAGGGCGGCTGGGAGGGCTAGGGAAGGGGTGGGGCGGGTCGGTGGCCTGCTGGCGTCCCGTCGGCGGCTGGAAAAGGTGGCAAGGTTCCCCGCGCGTCGGAACCTTGGTCGCATAAGCACCTGGGGGACGCTTATGTGGCCGAGGGACCGGGGCTAATCGAGGTTTGTCACGTTTTCCGGGACCCCGTTCTCGGCATCGATTCTCGGAGCGCTCAGGCGCTGCACCATGGGCCGGCCGCGGAACGTGCCCGTGACCTTCAGTCGAGCGTCGACCCGGCGCGTGCCCTTGTTGATGAGCAGAACGCTCACGTACTTCTGCGATCTGACCGCCCACACCTTGAGCTGCTCGCGGGCAAACGAGGGCGCGTTCACGGCCAGAAGGTCTGACTGCGGTCCGATCATGCGAGCAAAGAGGGCGAGTCCATACAGCTCGGGCTCGGCCTTGAATCCCGAGCTTCTGAGGTGGAACGGGGCATTGAGGAGGTGCGGGCGGATGTGCCAGTTGACGCCGACCACGCCGCCGGCCATCAGCTCGAACAGGGCGTCAGGCGCCCACAGCGCGGTGGCAAACGAGTTCGCGACGCCGCGGTTGCCGCCGCAGCTGATCGAGTTGAGCTCGGTGATGCGCAGAGGGATGGCGTGGTCCTTGGCGACGGTCAGCGCCCGCCGCAGCCGCGTTGCCAGGCCGACCGTGGCCCCCTGACCCAGCAGCCCGGGAATCGTGGGATAGAACAGCGAACCCGGCGGATAGCAGGTCGAAAACGCGTACCGGTGCATGGTGATCAGCTGCGGCGTGAAGACGCCGAGGTTGCTGATCGCCGAGACCCACTTCGGCGTCGAGGAGGTGATGTCGGGGCCGTCCAGCGGGACACCGGGTACGGCGTCCCGCAGCGCCTTCGCGTAGGCACGGAAGTCGTCACGGTACTCGGACGTGGTGTAGATCAGCGGCCAGTCGGAAGGCGTGGAGGGCATCGTCGTGGCCACGCGCTCGAGGGCCAGATGGGGCTGATGGTGATAGAGATCGGGCTCGTTGCCGATGGCCAGCCCAACCAGCGCGCCACGAGGCAGGGCGGCCTGGGCGGCGCCGGCGAACGCCGCCGCCATGTCCGGCGAATGGACGGCCAGATTGAGGTCGAGCATCACGCCGAGGTGGTCGCGGCGCGCCAGGCTGGCGACCGGCTCGAGCCACGACGGTCCGAGCTCGAATACCCAGCGGGGGGCATTGCCCCGAGGCGTCTCCCAGTATGCGTCGTCGGCCGACTTGCCGCCGATCCGCAACAGCAGCTGCGAGCCGTCCCGGGGGCGCACGAGCGACATGAAGCGATCGAACAGCGTCGACGACCGTTCGTAGCGGGAAGCTCGTTGTACTCGGCCGAGAGCCCAAAGAACGAATGCGGCACCCGCTCGACCGGTGAGCCGACGGTCACGCTAGCCTGCAGAGCGTGTGGGGCCGGACTGGCACCGGCCCCAGCGGCGAACAGCGCGCCACCGGCAAGGAAAAGGGCCGACTGCGGCTGTGAGCATGCGGCGGCCAGGCCGGGACGCTGCCAAGCGCCGGACCCTGCCTGCCGAAAGAGATGGATGGCTAGCCCCCAAATCCGACCCAAATGTACGCGCCGCGGTGGCGAATCGCGGGTTTGCAGGCATTGCCTGCGCGATCGTCCATCATGTACAAACCAAATTTCACGGAAGAACTGACCGTCTTGCCTCGCGCACCCGATCTCTCCGGCCTCGCACTCGATGGGCGCTACGAGCTCCACGCCATCATTGGCGAGGGCGCGTTCGGACGCGTCTACCGAGGCCGCGACCGGCGGCTGGCGCGGGTTGTCGCCGTCAAGGTAATCAAGCCCTGGTGGGCTGAGGACCCCGATTGGGTGCGTAGCTTCGAGCGCGAGGCGCAGCTGCTGGCCAGCGTCAGCGACCCGGGCATCGTCCAGATCTTCGATGTGGGATCGGCGCCTCAGGGGATCTACTACGTGGCCGAGCTGGTGGATGGCGAAAGCCTGGTCAACCGGCTCGCCGACGGTCCGCTCGGCGCCCCGGAGGCGGTCGACATCGCCGAGCAGCTGGCGCGTGCGCTGGCCACCGCGCACGCGCAGCGCGTCGTGCACCGGGACATCAAGCCCGGCAACGTGCTCATCTCCCACGACGGCAGGGTCAAGGTGGCCGACTTCGGCGTGGCGAGGCTGGCCGAGGGAAGCACCGATGCCGGCACGGGAACCGTCGTCGGCACCCCGCGCTACATGGCGCCGGAGCAGGCCCAGGGCGGGCACATCACTCCCGCCACCGACGTGTACGGGGTCGGCGTCGTGCTGTACGAGATGCTGGCCGGGCATCCACCCTTCCGCGGTGGGTCGGCCGTCGAGCTGGCCATGCGCCACGTGAACGACACGCCGCCGCCGCTGCCTGCGGACACGCCGGAAATGCTCGAGCAGGTCGTCGCCCGCGCCCTGGCCAAGGACCCCGACGATCGCTATCCCGATGCCTCCGCCCTGGCCGTGGCGCTGTCGGAGGCCCGGAGGCTCGAGGACGAGCTCGACGACGGCGCTGAGGCGCCCTCGGGCTCGGGTTCGGTCGCTCTGCTGGCCCCGCCCGACGCGGCCACCACCACGCGCGCGGCTCCCACGCGACCGCTCCGCGGGCCGGTCTCGCCGGCGCCGGCCAATGACCCCCAGCCCGAGGCGACGCGAATCGGAGACCCGTATTCGCCGCGTCGCAACGTCAATCCGGCCGCCCGGCGGCGACGCATTGCACTGCTCGGCCTCGTGCTGCTGCTGGGGGCGGGCATGGTCGTGGGGGCGGTCGCCCTGGCTCCGCGTCACGTGCGGGTGCCGAATCTGCACGGCCTGACTCGAGGACGCGCCAACGCAACGGCGCACCACGCGGGCCTGAACCTGACGTTCGGACACCGCTACAGCAACTCGCCGCGGGGCACGGTGATCGATCAGCACCCGCGCGCCCACACGCGGGTGGGCGACGGGACGACCGTCCGCGTGACGCTCAGCGCCGGCCCGGCACCCGTCGAAGTGCCGAAGCTCCTCGGCAGCTCCGAAGAGGAGGCCACGAGCCTCCTCAACACCGTCAAGCTGCGCGCGTCGGCCACGCAGGTGCCGGCGCCGGGGGTGAGTCCAGGCACCGTGACTCGCCAGTCTCCGGCCCCCGGGGCGAGCGTTCGGCCCGACTCGAGCGTGAGCATCTCGGTCGCCGAAGCGCCAAGTTGGCGGCCGCTGACCAGCGTCTCCGGGACCTCGGGCGGGCATTCGGTGCCGTTCGAGATCAGGGGCTCACGCTGGCAGCTGGTCTACGGTATGAGCTACGAGGGCACGTGTACGTTTGTGTTCTTCTGCTCCGGCCCGACGGCCACCGTGACCAACGTCAAGACGGGGGCCACCGTCGATCAGTTTGGGCTCGGAGAAGGGAACGGCCGGACGCACACGGAGACCAGCGGTCCGGGCATCTACGAGGTGTCGGTGTCGCCCGGGTCGGACACCGCTCGCTGGTCGATCAAGGTCGACGACTACTACTGATCGGCCAGGGCCGTCACGCGGCCGTCGCGTCGTGAATGCGCCCGCTGGCGTTGATCAGGCGGCCGCCGGTGCGGCCCCGGCGCAACGCGATGACCTCGCTCATGATCGACAGCGCCGTCTCGGCCGCGGTGAGGGCGCCGATATCGAGACCGATCGGCGCGGAGATCCGCTCGAGCTCGGCCTCCTCGATGCCGGCGGCTAGGAGACGTTCGCGCCGGTGCGCCTGCGCCCGCCGGCTGCCCATCGCCCCGATGTAGCCGGCGTCGGAGCTGAGCGCCGCGATCAGCGCGGCGTCGTCGAGCTTGGGGTCGTGCGTGAGCACGGCAATTGCCGTCGCGCGGTCGATCGGGGCCAGTTGCGTGAGGGCGATCTGCGGCCACGCGGCGATCACGCGCTCGGCGGCGGGAAAGCGCTCCTCGGTGGCGAAGCGGCTGCGCGGGTCAACCACGAACGCGCGCCAGCCGGCGATCCCCGCGACCTCGGTGAGCTGGGCGGCAAAGTCGACCGCGCCGACGATGATGAGCCGTGGCGGCGGTGCGGCGACG
The DNA here is from genome assembly GCA_963796885.1 of uncultured Solirubrobacterales bacterium. Taxonomy (GTDB): domain Bacteria; phylum Actinomycetota; class Thermoleophilia; order Solirubrobacterales; family Solirubrobacteraceae; genus Palsa-465. Next base: position 366,561 of record CAWCNP010000001.1, on the reverse strand, counting down.
TCGACGAACAGCTTGGCGGAACCGTGTTCGACGAGCTCGCTGCTCTCGGACCACAGGGCGTCCTGGGCGATGGCCTCGGCGGCGGAGTCGAGCTCGGGATCCCCCAGGGTGCCGAGAGGATCGCGGTCGGCGGCCACGAGCAGCTTGGCTCCCGGGCTCGGGCAGCCCTCGATCGCGGTGACCAGCGCGGCGCGTCCTCCGCTCGAGGAGAGCTCCGAGAACTGACCCTGGAGTCCCGAGCTGTCGTAGTGCTCGACCCAGACCGAGATCTCGCCGCCACACGGCAGCCCGACATCCCACGCCTCGTCGTCGGCGATCCCGTAGTGGAGCAATCGCGGCATGCCGGCGTCGAGCAGCCCCTCGGCGACCTCGACCACGGCGCCCTCCACGCATCCTCCGGACACCGCCCCGATCAGATCCCCGTGATCGTTGATGGCCATCTTCGTCCCCGCGGGCTGGGGGGCGGACTTCTTCGTGTCGACGACCGTGGCCAGGGCCACCCGGTCGCCGCGGGTCGACCATGCGGCGAGCTTTTCGAGAACCGAGTTCCGTCTCATGTTGCCTCCTTCGCGAGCACTGCCTCGTAGTCTTCCCACGTATCGATGTCGAGCGGAACGGGTTCCGCGATCGGAACGTCGGCCACCTCGGCGCTGTGACGATCGAGCAACTTCCACACCGCCTTGTCTCCGTGCATCGACGATAGCTCCCCGAACATGCTGCGGGCGAACGCGAGCGGATGGCCGCGCCCATCGGAGTACGCGCAGGCGGCCAAGGGCGCCTCTCCACGTCCCGCGATCAGGCGCTCGACCGTGTCGGAGGTGACGCCCGGCTGATCGCCGAGCATCAACACGAGCAGCTCAGACCGGGAGTCGACAGCCCCGAGCGCGGCGGCGATCGAGGAGGAGCACCCCTCGCCGAACTGCCGGTTCTCGACCACCTCGACCCCGTCGAGATTGACGGCGCCCCGCACGTCCTCCGAGCTGCCACCGAGCACGCACAGCAACTGCTGAAACGGACACTCCCGGGCGACGTCGAGCACGCGGTCAAGCAGGGTCGCCGGTCCGAGACGCAGCAATTGCTTGGGCTGACCGAGCCTGCTCGAGCCGCCGGCGGCCAGAACCAGGCCGGTGACGGGGCCGTTAGCCGGCGGCGACATCACCGGCGTGAAGCTTGGCATAGGCGTCGCGGCAGCCCGTTCCGCAGAAGTAGATCCGTTCGCCGGCGAGTTCGAGGCTCGGGCTGGCCGCAGAGATCGCGACCTCCATCCCGCACACCGGGTCGGTGGCGCTCGTCGGAGCGTGGCTCTCGACGATCGGTCGTGGAGCGTCCCGCCGGTGTTCGGAGATCAGCTCGGCGAGGATGGCGACGGCGATCTCCTCGGGTGTCGAGGCGCCGATCTTCAGGCCGGCCGGCGTGTGCAGCTGCCCGCGCAGCTCGTCAGGAACGTCGAGCTCGGCGCGAACGGCCGAGCCTCGCCTATGGCTGGCCACCAGGGCGACGTAGGGGACTCCCGCCTTCAGTGCCTCGGCCAGAGCCTGCTCCTCCTCGGCACCATGCGTGGCGACAATCACCGCTGAACTGCCGGCGATCGAGAGCTTGTCAGCTCGGCCGCGGGCAACCTCGTAGCCGGCTGCTTGTGCCACGCGCTCGATGGCCAGCGCGATCGGCGAGGAGCCGAACACGGCGACGCGCGCGGCGGGGAGCTTGGGGTCGAGGAAGATCTCCAGCGACCCGCCGCTGAGGCACGGATTGTGCTCGACCACCGCTCCGTCGACGGGATCGGGGCGCTCGCCGCTCTCGGGCGCGCCCGGATCGAGCCGGAGCAGCAGCGGTTCGCCGGTCTCGAGCACCCTCAGCCCGTGCAGGCGAACGGAGGACTCGGCGCACATGCCGCCCACGAACCCCTCGATCGAGCCGTCGGCGAGTACGATCGCGCAGTCCCCCGGGCGGACGCTGGTCGGATGGTGCACTCGCACCACGGTGGCGAGCACGAACGGCATGCGATCGGCGTCCAGCTGGTCGATGCGGCGTGAGAGTTCGTCGCTGATCAACTCGCGACCTCCTGAATCGGGTGCTCGGCCGCCCAGCGGATCGAGCGGACGATGGTGGCGTAGCCGGTGCAGCGGCAGATCTGTCCCGAGATGGCCTCGCGGATCTCCGCGTCGGTGGGGGACGGGTTGCGATCCAACAGCGCGCGACCGGTCAACATCATTCCGGGAGTGCAGAAGCCGCACTGCAGCCCATGCTCCTCGGTGAATCCCTGCTGGATCGGGTCGAGCACGCCGTCGACCTCGAGCCCCTCGACGGTGAGGATCTCGTGCCCGGCGGCGGTGGCGGCCAGCAGTGTGCACGATTTGACGGGCTCCCCGTCCATCTGGACCACGCAGGTCCCGCAGTTGGAGGTGTCGCAGCCCCAGTGCGTGCCGGTCAGTCGCAGCTCATCGCGGAGGAAGTGAACGAGCAGCACGCGAGGCTCGACATCGCGCGTGTACTCGTGCCCGTTGACCGAAACGCTCACCTGCATCTGCCACTCCAAGATGAATGATTCACGCTGTTATCGTGGCCGCGCAACCCGACCTAAGCGATCCCTTAGCACTGTGCTCCTTATGACGCTAGCGCACACGCGTTCGTTCCTCGCCTCGTGATGGCCCGCGCGCCCTCAAGCGGGCTGGTACTGGGCGCGATGATCTCGGTGCAGTTGGGCGCGGCAATTGCCGTCAAGCAGTTTGCTCGGCTGGGGCCGGGCGGGGCTGTACTTCTGCGGCTGGCCTCCGCCAGCGTGATTCTGTTGCTGCTCTTCCGGCCACGGATACGCGGCCGCCCACGTCGCGAGCTGGCGCTCGCCGTGACCTTCGGGTTCGTGCTGGCGACGATGAACTCGTGTTTCTACGAGGCGCTCGATCGGATCCCACTGGGCATCGCCGTGACGATCGAGTTCGTGGGACCGCTGGCCGTGGCGATCACAGGTTCGCGGCGGGCGATCGATCTGGTCTGGGTCCTGCTGGCCGCGGCGGGGATCCTGGCCCTGACCCAGGGCAGTACGGGCGGCCTCGACACCCTGGGCGTCGTCTTCGCCCTGCTGGCCGGTGCCCTGTGGGCGTCATACATCGTGCTCAACGCACGGCTTGGGCGGGTGTTCGAAAGCGCGACCGGTCTGACGATCGCCATGTGCGTGTCGACCGTCGTGGCGCTGCCCCTGGGCGTGGCGCAGGCGGGGACCCAGCTGCTCTCGCCACGTGCCCTGCTTCTGGGGTCGGTGGTTGGGCTCCTGTCATCGGCGATCCCGTACTCGTTCGAGCTCGAGGCGCTGCGCCGGATCAGACCCGCGGTGTTCGGCGTGCTCATGAGCCTCGAGCCGGCGATCGCGGCGATCATCGGCTTCGTGTTCCTCAGCCAGGGACTCAGTTCCCGCGCGGTCGCCGGCATCGCTATGGTCGTGGTCGCCTCGATCGGCGCATCGCGCCAGGCGCGCGAGGCGCCGGTGGCGGTGTGACACCTGGCGTTCACGTGAGGTTGACGCGGGAAGCCCCCCGAGGCAGAGGTGAGATGGCATCCGAAACGCGCACAGAGGATGTGGCCCAGGCTGAGGAGGCCGCACCGAAGGACCCGACCCAGCTGAGCCGTCACTCATGGCTGGCCGTGCTCAAGCGGACGATCCGCGAGTTTCTCGATGACAACCTCACCGATTGGGCGGCGGCGCTGACCTACTACGCGATCCTGGCCATCTTCCCGGCGCTGCTGGCTGTCGTGTCGGTCCTCGGGCTGATCGGGCACTCGGCCACCCAGCCCCTGCTCGAGAATCTGAGCAAGGTGGCGCCTGGCCCCGCCGAGCAGATCCTCAAGAACGCGATCCAGAACCTGCAGTCGAGCCAGACCGGGTCGGGCATCGTGCTCGTCATCGGCCTGGGCGGCGCGCTGTGGTCGGCGTCGGGGTACGTGGGCGCGTTCATGCGGGCCTCGAATGTGATCTATGACATCGGCGAGGGTCGCCCCGTGTGGAAGACCCTGAGCACGCGAGTGGTGATCACGGTCGTGCTGCTGGCGATGCTGATCGTGGTCGGCGTCGGCGTAACCGTCACCGCGGGCCTGGCCACTCAGGTGGGCAAGGTGCTCGGCATCGGCTCGACTGCCGTGACCGTGTGGGACATCGCCAAGTGGCCGGTGATCCTGTTCGCGGTGATGCTGATGTTCGCCATCCTCTACTGGGCGGCGCCCAACGTGAAGCAGCCCAAGTTCATCTGGGTCAGCGCGGGCAGCGTCCTCGGCGTCCTGCTGTGGATCATCGCGTCGGCCGTGTTCGCGCTGTACGTGGCCAACTTCTCGTCCTACAACAAGACCTATGGCGCCCTCGGCGGCGTGATCGTGTTCCTCGTCTGGCTGTGGGTGTCGAACATCGCGATCCTGCTCGGGGCGGAGTTCAACGCCGCGATCGAGCGCGGGCGGCAGATGGAGGCCGGGTTGGCCGAGGACAAGGAGCCGTTCCTGGAGCCGCGGGACTCGCGCAAGCTGAAGGATTAGCGCGGCGCTCGCGCGGCGCAGGGGCGGCCGGGAAATCAATGACTCCAACGTTGTGCCCGATCATGGGGAACAACGTTGGACTCGTCGCGAAGGACGAGGCCGGAACTACGTGAAGCTCACGAGGACGATGCGTCCAGTGGCCGTGGACGCGCCGCTGGTGAGCGTGACCGTCACGGGGAGCTGGTTGCCGTGGGCGCGCTTCAGGAGCTTGCGGCCCTTGGCGGTGAGGCGGAAGATCAGGTAGCCGAGCTCGTGGGCGCCGAGGAACTGGCCTGCCTCGGCGATCGTGGTGTGACCCGCGGTGATCGTCGTACGCGTCTTGCACGGGAGGTTGCCGAAGCAGCCAGCCAGGAGGCCGCCGACCTTGCTGGCATGGACGAAGTCGGTGGCGCCGACGAGGCCCACGGCCGGCGAGGGGGTGAGCGAACGCTGCGGCCTGCGACCGTGAGTGGCGTAGCGGATCAGCTTGAACGAGGCGGTCGAGGTCACGCCGGACACGTCGTGTAGATGCACCTGCACGGGGAGGTGGCCGCCGGCCTGCGAGAGCGCCGTGCGACCGGCGTGCGAGAGCTTGAAGTACAGGATCGCGCCGGTCTCCGCCGGCACAGCCCTGGGCTGAGTGGAGGCGATCACGGTGCTCCCGCTGGTCACCGTCATCGAGATCTGGCAGTCCTCACCCGTGAAGCAGCTCACCGGAACGCCGACCGGCCCGTGGGTGGGGACGAACGCGCTGCGTCCGTATATGGCCAGGGTGGGTCGGGTGGTGATCGTCTTGGTGGTGCCGAGTGGATTGCCGGACGAGTCGAGCGCGACGATGGCGAAGTACGGGAACTGGCTGTGGACGAGGATGGTCGTGTCGGCCCCGCCCTTGATCGGCGTGCCCAGCTTGCCGAGCGCGTCGGCGGACTCGCCGGCCATGATGCGCCAGGCTGTGACGGCGGTCGATCCCGGCCAGGTCGCGTGCAGGCGGACCGAACCGTCGGGCTCGGGCTGCACCCTCAACGACGGCGAGGGAGCCGTGATGACCGCGCCCGGGCCGGCGGTGCTGCCGTCGACATAATCGCCGTCGATGTTGAGCGTCACGCCGCCGTGGGTCTCGTCGTGGCCGCCGTCGTACTGGTGCACGCGCTGGTGCGAGGGCCAGTCGGCGGAGGGTACGTACGGGTCCGAGACGGACTGGCGGCCGTTCCAGTCGGCGATCCAGATGTCGTCGGGCTCCTGGTAGCTGCTCTGGTAGCGGGCGGCGAGGTCGGAGATCCCGGAAGCGCCGCTGCTATAGACGCCGGACAGATAGCCGCCGGTGTGGAGCGCGGTCGTCCACGCGGCGAGGAACTTGAGCACCGCGGTGGTGCTCCGGCCGCCGGTCGAGTACGCCTCCATGTCGAAGTAGATTGGGCTGCCCGGCCCGATGCCGACCGCCTGCGCCTGGTCGATCGCGTCGCTGGCCGCGGCCTTCCCCTGTGCGGTGGCGCGACTCGGGCTCAGTGACGCACAGCCACACGAGTTCGACGGCGCCTGGAGCCCCACGTAGGTGGGGATCAGATGCCAGCCGGCGGCGAGAACCTTGCGCACCCAGGCTGAGGTCAGGGTGGGCTGCGAGCAGCCCTCGTTGGTGCCCCCGATGTAGACCCCGATGGCGTGGTATCGCGAGCCCTGCCAGGCCGACATCTGAGACGTGGTCGGCGCCTCGCAGGGATCGAAGCCGGGGCCGGTGTAGACGCCGCCGCTGACCACCGCGGGGCGGGCGCGTGCCGCTGCACGCGCGCGGGTCGCCGACTGCGCCCGGGCCACGGCTGCGCTCGTGGTCTCGGCCGTCAGCCTGGGCACCCCGATCGCGCGCGCCACCACGCCGGGGCGGGTGTGCCAGGTCGCGGTCACTTCCGTGCCGTGGAGATGGAGTTGCGCCTCCGAGCCCTGGCTGGACTGGGCCGCCGCAGCGGTAACGGCGGGCAACTGCGCGGCAGTGGCGGCGTCGCCGGCCACGTGCGCGGTGGCCGGAGCGACGAGGATCGCCTCGGTGCGGCCGACCGTGTGCGCGGGGCAGTCCTGGACGGCCGAGGGGGCGCCGAGGTACACCGCGTGGCGGTTGAAGCGCACGCACGTCCTCGAACCTGCGGTCAGGTGGTAAACAGGCCAGTTTGCAGGCACATTGAGCCGCAGGCCGCGGTAGCGAACGGTCTTGCCGGAGGCGGATACGGGCAGGCTCAGGCCGCCGAGGACCACCAGAATCGCTGCCACTTTTGCCCACCTCACGCTTGGGGAGCGTAACCCCATGACCGTCCCTAACGCATGAGAAGTCTCTAAGTAGCGCTCTCTGCAACGCATCGTGCGGACGATCCGCGCCGAGCGCCAGCGTGTGCGGAGTAGGGTCTGAACCATGGCCCCTTATGAAGACGACGATGACTGGGTCGGGGTTCCCCCCGAGGGCCACTATTCGCGTGATCGCGCCAAGCCCGAGTTCTGGCGTCAGCCGTGGCCGGTGGCCGGTGCCGGCGCCGCGCTCCTGCTGTTGATCGTGGTGATCCTGCTGATCGTGCGCTAGCGGACCCCGCACGTGACATGCGGTGCCCGAAGCTCTACGCTGGGCACCGATGAATGCGCAGGCGCAACGGGGCGCGGCGTCCGAGCCGCAGGAGGTCGCACAAGCGGAGCCCCTCAACATCGTCTGGGCGCTGGTGCCGCTCGTCAGTCTCGGAACGCTGAGCTGGGCGCCGTTTCTGTACGCCACCGTGCGCACCGGGGCCCAGAAGTTTAAGATCGCCACCGGCGTGTACCTGTCGCTGTCGGTCGTGGCCGGCGTTCTGCTCGCGGTCGCTGGCCACGGTCATGGTGGTCTGAACACGTTCGCCGGGCTGTTGCTGATCCTGCTGGCGGCGGCGGGTTGCGCGCACACGCTGGCCATTCGCAACGAGTACGGGCGCCAGCTGGCACTGTTCGAGGATCCGACGCTGCTCGAGGCCCAGCAGCGCGAGGAACGCCGTGCGCGGGCGCTCCGGCTGGTCAAGCAGAATCCGAAGCGCGCTCTGCAGCTCGGGGTCGGGCGCCCCGACGTGAAGGGCTCGTACGATGGCGGTCTGGTCGACATCAACCACGCCAATGCCAAGGCGCTGGCCACGCTCCCCGGCATCGACGCCGAGAAGGCCAAGCAGATCGTCGAGCTGCGCGAGAGTGCCGACGGCTTCAGCTCGGCCGACGACCTCGATGTCGTTCTCGACCTCGAGCCGGGCACGCTGGCGCAGCTGCGCGACCGTGTCGTGTTCCTGCCGCGAACCTAGAGGAATCAATCATCGTCTAGCCGGGTTTTTGGTTTGGCCCGATCGCCCGTGTTTACGGGATCGGGCTTTGTTTTGGCGGTTTGATGTAGCCAAAGTTATGTCTTGATTCTGTCCGGCCAATCGGCTAGGATGTCGGGAATGCCTCGTCGTGGCGGTCAAGCTCACGTAGCCACAATCAGGACGAAGGGGAAGGGCGGGACGGTGTACACGTCCTACCTGCTGCGCCGCTCCTACCGGGAGGGCGGGAAGGTCCGCCACGAGAACCTGGGGAACCTCTCGCACCTGCCGATTGAGGTGATCGACGCGATCCGCAAGATGCTCGCAGGCCGGGTGCTGGTCGATCTCGACGAGCAGCTGCAGATCGAGAGCTCGCTGCCGCACGGGCACGTGGCCGGGGTACTGGGGGTGCTCAGAGACCTGGACCTGGAGCGGCTGATCTCGCGGGAGCGGTGCCGCGAGCGGGATCTGGCGGTGGCGATGATCTGTCAGCTGGTGATCGCGCCCGCCTCGAAGTTGTCGATGACCCGCCGCTTTGCGCAGACCACGCTGGCCGACGAGCTGTCGCTCGGCGAGGTCAAAGAGCCCGAGCTGCTGGCGGTGATGGACTGGCTGGCAGAGCGCCAGGAGCGGATCGAGAACACGCTCGCGCGCCGGCATCTCGAGCAGGGCGCCTTCGTGCTCTACGACCTCTCCTCGAGCTATGTGGAGGGCCGCTGCTGCCCGCTGGCGGCGCTCGGTCACAGCCGCGATGGCAAGCCGGGAAAGCTGCAGGTCAACTGGGGGCTTGTGTGCTCGCCAGAAGGACGGCCGGTAGCGGTGCAGGTGCACCCGGGCAACACCGCCGACCCGAGCACCGTGCCCGGCGTGATCGACACCGTCCGCGAGCGGTTCGGGATCGAACGGGTGATCCTCGTCGGCGACCGGGCGATGATCACCGACGCGCACGCCTCAAACGCTCAAGAGCTCGGTGCCGGGTTCGTGTCCGCGCTGAAGAGCGCGCAGATCCGCAAGCTGATGAAGGCGGGAGATCTGCAGCTATCGCTGTTCGATCAGAGCAACCTGGCCGAGATCACCAGCCTCGGAGTTCGCCGGCGAGCGGCTCGTGGTGTGCCGCAACCCGCACCTCGCCACCGAGCGCGCCCGCAAACGCGAGGACCTGCTCGCCGCGACCGAGCGCGAGCTGGAGAAGGTCACTGCATCGGTCACCAACCCCCGCGGTCGCCTGCACCACGCCGACGCCGGCAAGATCGGGCAGCGCGCCGGCCGCGTCATCAACAAGTACAAGGTCGCCAAGCACTTCGACCTGCACATCGCCGACGGCGCGTTCGCCTACACGCGCAAGACCGAGCAGATCGCCGAGGAGGCCGCGCTCGACGGGCTCTACGTACTACGCACGACCTGCCCCGCCCAACAGCTCACCACCCAGGCGGTCGTGCGCGTCTACAAGCAGCTGAAGATGGCCGAACCAGCCGCGAGAGGGCGAGCAGCGCCAGCTGGTCGAACGCCACGGCCGCCGCGTTGAGCGCGGTGATCTGCCCGGGCGAGTCGTACAGCGGGGAGACCTCGACGACGTCGAAGCCGCAGAAGGCGATGCCGGCCAGCGCGCGGAGGAAGCCCAGCGCCTCGCGCGGTTGCAGGCCGGCGACCTCGGGCGTGCCGGTGCCAGGCGCCGAGGCCGGGTCGAGCACGTCGATGTCGAACGACATGTAGACGGGGCCGTCGCCCACGCGGGCGCGAACCCGCGCTGCATATTCCTCGGGGGACAGCCGGATGAGCTCGTTGCCGCTGATGGCCTCGAACCCGAGGCTCTGGGGCTCGGCCAGATCAGAACGCGCGTACAGCGGTCCCCGCATGCCTGCCAGCAGCGAGCGCTTGGGGTCGACCAACCCTTCCTCGACCGCGCGCCGGAACGGCGTGCCGTGGAAGTATTTCTCGCCGTAGTACTGATCCCATACGTCGGCGTGGGCGTCGAGCAGGACAAGCCCCACCGGTCCGTTCACGGCGGCGTGCGCGCGGAGCTCCCCGAGCACGATCGAGTGATCGCCGCCCAGGATCAGGGGGACGACGCCGCCGGCGATCAGCGGGCGCAGTGTGGCGTCGATCTGCTCGGTGGTCCTGAGCGCGTTTCCCGGCGTGATGTGGATATCGCCGCCGTCGACCACCGAGAGGATCTCGAACACATCGACGTCGAGCGCAGGGTGATAGGGCCGGAGCAGCGCTGAGGCCGAGCGGATCGCCTCGGGGCCGAAGCGGGCGCCGGAGCGAAAGCTGGTCGCGGTGTCGAACGGGGCCCCGAGCACGGCGGCGTCGATGCCGGGGTGGGGGAGTTGCACATGAGGCAGGCGGGCGAATGTGCGAACGCCGCTGTAGCGGGGCGACTGCGTCGCGTCGGGCGGGCCGAAGTGGGGTTCGTCGGGCACGAGCCAACAATAGTGTCGAGGAGATCAGGCGGGCGTTGGCGCGGCGGAGCGATCAGCCTGGGCGGCGTTGTCGGCGATGAGGGTGACCAACTGGGGCATCGCGCCCGCGGGCAGATCGTGGCCCATGCCGGCAATCGTCGCGAGTTTCGCCCCGGGGATCGCGCGGGCCGTCGCCCTGCCGCCCGAGGGGTGGACCAGCAGGTCGCGGTCGCCGTGGATCACGACCGTGGGAACGGTGATGCCGCGAAGCTCGGGCGTGCGGTCACCGGACTTGAGAATCGCCGCCATCTGCCGGGCGGTGCCGGCTGCGGCGCGCGGATCGCGGTCAAATGAACTCCTCGCCCGGCTCCGCACGGTCTCCTCGTCGAAGGGGAAACCGGTCGAGCCGATGTGGCGCCACATCACCGCGGCGCGCTCGGCGGCGGCGTCGCGTTCCCGAGGCGGGGGCCTGAACATCAGACGCAGCGTCGACGGCGCGACCCAGCCGACCCGGCGTGAGCCGGTCGAGGAGATGATCGAGGCCAGGCTGCGCACGTGCGGGGCGTGGTGGGCAGCGAGGGTCTGGCCGATCATGCCCCCCATCGATACGCCAACGACGTGCGCCGGCCGGAGCTCGAGGGCGTCGATCAGCCCGGCAACGTCGGCTGCCATATCGGAGAGCGTGTACTGGTCCGGATCGAATCGGCGGGCCATCAGCTGCTTGAAGTTGGGCGGCCGCACGGTGCCGTGGGTCGAGCGGCCGATGTCGCGATTGTCGAACCGCACGAGCTGAAAGCCGCGGTCGAGCAGGCCGTCGCAGAGCTCCTCGGGCCAGGCCAGCAGCTGCTGTCCGAGGCCCATGATGAGGACGATCGGGGGATCCTCCGGATCGCCAAGTTGCTCACAGCACAGGCTGATCCCGCGGCCGACATCAACGATCGTTTCGCCACCGGTCATCGTGCCAATTCTCCTTGCAGAAGCGTCCCCATGAGGATCGCCTTGATGGTGTCGCCCGCGCTTGTGCGCAGGTCTCGGATGTCGCGGCCCCGCTGCATCGAGATCACGGCCAGCTCGCGCAGCCCCCCGACGATCATGATCGCCGTATCCATCGTCAGCGGGCGTGCGTCCAGGGCGGGCTGCTCGCGCCGGCCGGACTCGACGAGGTTGATGAGCAGCTGCGCGAAGCGTTCGATCACGGCCAGCTGGCGCTCGGCGCCGGCCCGGCCGAGCGCCGGCAGCTCGCGGACGAAGCTGCGATACAGCGCCGGGTGAGTGCAGATGCTGTCGATGTAGGCCTCGAGGGCCTGGTCGACCTGCTCCTCCGGTGGCGCGTCCGGATGGACGGCCGTGGCGATCGTGTTCATGGTCGCGTCGTTGGTGGTGTCGAACAGGGCGAGGTAGCAGGCGTCGCGATCGGCGAAGTGCTCGTAGAACGTCCGCCGCGAGGTGCGGGCGATCCGCACCACGTCGGCCACGGTGGTGGCGCGGTACCCCCGCTCCTCGATCGAGGCCGCCATGGCCTCGATGAGCCGGTCGCGGTGGTCTCCGCACTCGGCGGGAGGTTGAAGCTGCTCGATGGCCACCGGCCTAGCCCAGTCGCCGTTGGACGAGGACACGAGCGCCGCGGCGCGGAATCATCGTCACGTTGCGCTGCTGGGCGCGCTCGCGGGCCGGCTTGGCCGGCGCCAGGTCGACGCGCTCAGCGATCGCCCGCAGCACCACCCGCTGTTCGGCCATGGCCAGCGCGGCGCCGAGGCAGCGGCGGATCCCGCCGCCGAAGGGGATCCACGTGTAGGTGCCGGGCTTGTGATCGACGAAGCGCTCCGGGCGGAAGGCGAGCGGTTCGGGGTAAACGTCCTCGCGGTGGTGCAGCGCGACGATGTTGACCGCGATTGGCGTGCGCGCCGGCAGCACGTACTCGCCCATACGCCACGGGCGCTTGGCCATCCGCACGATCATCGGGATCACCGGTCGGGTGCGCATGCCCTCATACACGGTCGCCTCGACGAGGGCATCGGCGTCGGGCGACCGAGCGCGCACGAGCTCACGCAGGTTGTCGTAGGCGGCCGGCGTGCGGAGGAGGCGCTCGAATGTCCAGGCCAGCGAGTTGGCCGTCGTCTCGTGGCCGGCCAGCACCAGCGTGAGCAGCTCGTCGCGGAGTTCGCGATCGGTGAGAGCCTGCCCGTCCTCGTCACGGGCGTGGAGCAGGAGCGAGAGGACATCGTGGCGGTCGTCTCTCGCGGCGGCGGCCCGGCGTGCGCGGATGACGGCATACAGCCGCCGATCAACGATCTGGAGCAGGGAGCGAAGAATCCCCTTCGGCTCGGCGCGGCCGGCATTCTGGAATTCGATCAGCTGGTAGAGCGGGTTGGTCGAGGCGAGCGAGAGGCGCCGGATCGTGTTGCGGAGCCGCCACTCGCTGGTGCCGCGAGCCGGGTGGCTGCCGATGCCGAAGATCCCGGCCATGATCACGTCGAGCGTGATCGCCTGCATCGGGGGCGCCAGGGCAAAGCTCTTGCCCACCGGCCAGCGCGCGATCTCGCGCTCGGCGACCTCCTCGATCATCTCGACGTAGCGCTGGACCGCCTCGCCGTGGAAGGCCGGCAGGAGCAGTTTGCGCTGGCGCATGTGCCGCTCGCCCACCGAGGTGAGGACCGAGCTGGGCCCGAGGATCGGTCGCAGCGGCGACTCGCCGGTCAGCGACGGGGCGTCCTCGGGCTTGGCGATGAACAGCGATTTGATGTGGTCGGGGTGGCAGGTAACGACGAATGACTCGGTGCGCGACAGCAGCTGTACCTGCCACACATCGCCGTACCGGCGCTGCGTGGCCAGGCTCGTGCCAAGCGGATTGGCCACGAAGCGGACCGTCTGGGCGAGTCGGCCGCCGTGGCGCAGCGGTGGGAGGCGGATCGATGTGCCGGGGTCGACGGGGCCGGCGGGCGACGGCGGAGCGGAGGTCTCCGTGAACCTGCCCGACGGGCGCTGTGGGGTCGCCGTGGCGGTCACGGTACGTGAGTGTACCGCAACGGCCACGGTGCTGACCCAAGCCACCACACAGGCGGCCGCCCCGCAGGCGGCCGCCCCTAACTCACTCTGGCGATCGTCGCCTGCGCCGCGGCGATCCGGGCGACCGGGACGCGGAAGGGGGAGCACGAGACGTAGTCCAGCCCGGCCATCTCGAAGAAGGCGATCGAGTCGGGGTCGCCGCCGTGTTCGCCACAGATGCCGAGCTTGAGTCCCGGGTGGGCCTCGCGACCGACCCACGCGGCGAGGCGGACCAGCCAGCCGACCCCGGGCGCGTCGATCGTCTCGAACGGCGAGCGGTCGATGATCTTGCTCTCGATGTAAGTGCCCACGAACTTGGACTCGGCGTCGTCGCGGGAGAGGCCGATCGCGGTCTGCGTGAGATCGTTGGTGCCGAAGGAGAAGAAGTCGGCGTGGCGGGCGATGCGGTCGGCGACGAAGCAGGCCCGCGGCAGCTCGATCATCGTCCCGACCGTGTAGTCGGTGCGTTCCCGCATACCGTGCTCGGATCCCACCCGCACGACGAGGTCGCGCAGGATCTCCAGCTCGTGCTCGTAGGCCACCAGCGGGATCATGATCTCGGGGTGGGGCGGCTCGTCGACGGACTGGGCGGCGCGCATGATCGCCTCCACCTGCATCTCGTAGATCTCGGGGTAGAGGATCCCGAGACGGCAGCCGCGGGTGCCGAGCATCGGGTTGCCCTCGTGGATCTCCTCAACCCGAGTCAGCAGCCGCTCGAGCTCCTCGAGCTCGTCGTGCTCCTCGAGCCGGGCGCGCTCGACGTGGGCTCGGAGCTCGGGGAGGTTGGGGAGGAACTCGTGCAGTGGCGGATCGAGCAGGCGGATGGTCACCGGTAGCCCCTGCATGGCCTCGAAGATGCCCTCGAAGTCCTGTTGCTGCAGCGGGAGCAGTTCGCTGAGCGCGGCCCGGCGGCCCTCACGATCGCCGGCCATGATCATCGCGCGCATCTTCGGTTGGCGGTCCTCGGCCATGAACATGTGCTCGGTCCGGCACAGGCCGATGCCACGCGCGCCGAGCTTGCGCGCATGGGCGGCGTCCTTCGGCGTGTCGGCGTTGGCGCGGATCCCGAGGCGGCGGGCGCCGTCGGCCCACTCGAGCAGTTGCTCGAAGCCCTCGCTGATCGCGGCCTCGATCAGCTGGGCCCCGGGCTCGACGATCGTGCCCTCGCTGCCGTCGATGCCGATCTCATCGCCGGTCCGGAACACACGTCCGTCGATCCGCAGCTCGCCGGCGTCAACATCGATCGCGACGCCGGTGCCGGTGACCGCCGGCACGCCCATGCCGCGGGCGACCAGGGCGGCGTGCGACGCCTTGCCGCCCTCGGAGGTGAGGATCCCCTTGGCGGCATGGAAGCCGGCCACATCGTCGGCCTCGGTGAACGGCCGGGCCAGGATCACAGCCCTGCCCTCGCCGGCGGCGGCGACGGCATCGCGGGCGCTGAACACGAGCTCGCCGGCCGCCGCGCCGGGAGATGCAGCCACGCCCTGGGCCAGCACGTTGTAGCCCTTGCCGCGGTCGAAGGTGGGGTGCAGCAGCGCGTCGAGGGCGCCGGCGTCGATCGTCATCAGCGCTTCCTTGCGCGTGAGCAGGCCCTCGCCGACCGCGTCGATGGCGAAGCGGACCGCCGCCTGGGCGGGGCGCTTGGCGTTGCGCGTCTGCAGCATCCATAGGTGGCCCTGCTCAACCGTGAACTCCGTGTCCTGCATGTCCTTGTAGTGGGACTCGAGCCGGCGCAGGATGTCCATCAGCTGGGCGTAGGCCTCGGGCATCACCTCGACCAGCTCGGAGATCTCGCGCGGCGTGCGCACGCCCGAGACCACGTCCTCGCCCTGCGCGTTGACGAGGAAGTCGCCTGACGGCTCGGGCTCGCCGGTCACCTCGTCGCGGCTGAAGGCAACGCCGGTGGCGCAGTCGTCGCCCATGTTGCCGAACACCATCCGCTGGACGTTGACCGCCGTGCCCCAGTCATCGGGTATGCGGTTGATCCGCCGGTAGGAGACAGCGCGCTCGCCGGTCCAGGAGTCGAACACCGCGCGGATGGCCTGCGCCAGCTGGTCCTGCGGATCCTGGGGAAACTCGTAGAAGCCTCGGAAGCGCTCGACGAGCGCTCGCAGACCGGCGACCGAGATCTCCGTGTCGGTCTCAACCTCCTCCTGGCCCTTCACCTCGGCGATCGCGTCCTCGAAGTGCTGCCCAGGCACGCCGTAGGCGACGTTGCCGAACATCTGCACCAGCCGCCGGTAGGAGTCCCAGGCGAACCACTCGTTGTCGGTCGCCTCGGCGAGGCCGAGGACGGACCGGTCGCCCAGCCCGAGATTGAGGATCGTGTCGAGCATCCCCGGCATCGACTCGCGTGCACCGCTGCGGACAGACACCAGCAGCGGATCCTGGTCATCGCCAAGGCGCTTTCCGGCCAGCTCCTGCAAGCGCTCGAGCGCTTCGTGGACCTGCTCGGTCAGGCCGTCGGGCTCGCGGCCCTCGCGCATGTAGGCCACGCACGCCTCGGTGGTGATCGTGAATCCGGGCGGCACCCGGTCGACCCCGAGGACGCGCGACATCTCGGCCACGTTGGCGCCCTTTCCACCGAGCAGCGGGCGCATCTCGCGGGACCCCTCGGCGAAGTCGTACACCCATTTCCGCTCGGCCATCGTCAGCTCGTAGTAGACCATCAATCGGTGCGCCCCGCACGGGGGATAGATTTCGCGCTCCTGCTCGTCGCCAGAAAGGGTCCTCCGCATGCCTGACCGTGCTGCCATTGTTACCGGAGCCTCGCGAGGGATCGGCCTCGCCATCGCCGAGGCGCTCGGCGAGGAGGGCTTCGCCCTGACCGTCGCCGCGCGCAAGCCGGACACACTCGAGCAGACGGCCGCGAATCTGCGCGACAAGGGGTACGAGGTCGGGCACGTGGCGGCCAACATGGCGGACGAGGAGGGCATCCGCAGCGTGGTGGCGGCCCACCGCGACCGGTTCGGCCGCCTCGACGTGCTGGTCAACAACGCCGGCGTCGGCATCGGGGCGCCGGCGGGTGAGCAGCAGACGAAGTACGTCGATCTGCAGCTCGGGGTGAACCTGCGCGCGATCGTGCTCTTCTACCGCGAGTGCGCCGAGATGCTGCGCGCCGCCGGCGCCGAGCATCGCAACGCGCTGGTGGTCAACCTCGCGTCGATCGCCGGAAAGGCACCGCAGCCGTGGCTGTCGGTCTACTCCGCGACCAAGGCGGCGGTGATTGCCTACACGCAGGCGATGAACAAGGAGCTGAATGGCGACGGGGTGAAGTCCACGGCCTTCTGCCCGGGATTCGTCGACACCGACATGACCGAGTTCGTCCGCGGCTCGGTCTCGCAGGACGACATGCTGCGGCCGGAGGACATCGCCGAGGCGGTGCGCTTCCTGCTCCGCGTGTCCCCGGCCTGTGTGGTCCCGGACGTCGTCTTCCAGCGCCCGGGCGAGACGGTGTAGTACCGCCATGCGGGTCGACGTGGTCGGGCACATCGAGTGGGTCGATTTCATCCCCGTCGAGCACATGCCACGTTCGGGGGAGGTCGTGCACGCCCAGGGCGCGTTCGCCCGCGCCGGCGGCGGTGGCGGCGTGGTGGCCGGCGTGCTGCCCGAGATGGGTGCGTCGGTCGAGTTCTATTGCTCGCTCGGGCGCGACGCCCTGGGGCGGGCGGCGGTCGAGCAGCTCGAGGGCAAGGGCGTGGCGATGCACGTCGGATGGCGCGATCAGCCGACCCGGAGAGCGCTGACCCTGCTCGAGAGCGTCGGCGAGCGCACGATCATCACGATGGGCGAGCGGCTCGATCCGCTCGGTGAGGACGATCTGCGATGGGAGCGCCTGCGCGACGCGGACGGGGTGTACGTGACGGCCGGCGATCGCGCTGCGCTCGTCCACGCCCGCCAGGCCAGGATCGTCGTGGCCTCGCCGCGGGCGCGCCACGCCCTGGCCGGTGAGGGGCCCACGATCGACGCGGTCGTCTATAGCGCCGACGACCACGACGAGAGCGAGTGGGCGAAGCGCATCGCCCACCGCGCGCGGGTGCTGGTGGCCACCAACGGCGCTCACGGCGGCAGCTGGTGGGGCGACTCCGAGGGCACCTGGGCTCCCGTTCCACCGCCGGGTCCACCCCTCGACACCTACGGCTGCGGCGATTCGTTTGCCGCCGGGTTCACGTACGGACTGGCGGCGGGCATGTCGGTGACGGAGGCGGCGCACTGCGGGGCGGAGCGCGGCGCGATCTGCCTGACGCGTCGGGGCGCGCCGTAGGACGTCCAGGAAAATCTCAAGCACCTCCCGGTGTTCTGGCCGGGTGGCACGCCTTTGCCCGTCTGGAGCAGGATTTTTCTCGGCAGTCCGCGGGCCGGACCCAAGTGTCGAGCATTTTCCTGGTCGTGACTCCTAGCTAGACCGTGAAGACGATCTTGCCCACGATGTCGCCGGCGAGCATCGTCTCGAACCCCTGACGCGCCTCACCCAGAGGCAACGTCTGGTGGATCAGGGGCCGAACGTCGCGGTCGACGCAGAAGCGCAGGAGTCGCTCGAGCTCCTCGCGGGTGCCCATCGTCGACCCGACGATCGAGAGCTGGAGGAAGAACACGCGCGAGAGTTCCGCAGGCGGGGCGTCGCCCGTGGTGGCGCCCGAGACGATGATCGTGCCGCCCGGTTTGAGCGCGCGGAGCGAGTGGCCCCAGGTGGCCTTGCCGATCGTCTCCATCACGGCGTCGACGCGCTCGGGGAGGCGGGCGCCGGACTCGAAGGCCTGATCGGCGCCGAGCAGCACGGCGCGCTCGCGCTTGTCCTCGGCGCGGCTGGTCACCCACACCCGGAGCCCGGCCGCACTGCCGAGCACGATCAGCGCCGTGGCCACGCCACCGGTGGCGCCTTGGACGAGCACGGTCGAGCCCGGGGCAAGGCGGGCGCGGGTGAACAGCATCCGGTAGGCGGTCAGCCAGGCTGTCGGCAGGCAGGCCGCCTCCTCGAAGCTGAGCTCGCTCGGTTTGGGCAGGACGTTTCGCCTCGGCACGGCGACCCGCTCGGTGAAGGTACCCTGGTGGCGCTCGGACAGGATCGCGCGGCGGGGGTCGAGCGTGTCATCGCCACGCCAGCCGTCGCTGGTGATGACCGCGTGGACGACCACCTCGTTGCCGCTCTCGTCGAGTCCGGATGCGTCACAGCCGAGGATCATCGGCAGCTGATCCTTGCCGAGTCCGACGCCGCGCAGCGACCACAGGTCATGGTGGTTCAGCGAGGCCGCCCTGACCGTTATGGTCGTCCAGCCGTCAGGGGCCTCGGGCTCGGGGCGCTCCCCGATGGTCAGGCAGCGGAGCGGATCTTCGGGATCGGTGTCGGTGGCGAAGGCGGCGAGCACGCGGGCATCATGCCCTAACCGGCCTCCGCAGCGGCGTCACGTAGCGGTCGCAGGGCGGCCTGGACTCGCAGCAGCTCGTCCAGCATGGTCGGCACGGAGCGCTCCATTGAGTCGTTCGCCTGCAGCACGCCATCGTGGACGAGCGTGCGCACGAAGGGGATGTTCACCGCCTCGTCGAGCGGCAGCAGCTTCACGGCGGTAACCACCTGCGTGAGCTGCTGCATCGAGCGCGTGCCAGCGGCGATGCCGCCGTAGGACACGAAGGCGACGGGCTTGTGCTGCCATTCCTGATGCAGGTAATCGATCGCGTTCTTCAGCGCGGCGGGATAGCCGTGGTTGTACTCGGGGGTGACGAACACGAACGCGTCGGCGGCGTCGACCCGCGCGCTCCACTCGTGGGTGTGCGGATGCTTGTAGTCGCGCAGCCGGGGGTGGTTGGGCTCGTTCAGCAGCGGCAGGTTGAGCTCAGCGAGGTCGACCACCTCGACATCGAAGGCGCCGTACTCGCGCGCGCGAGGGACGAACCAGTCGGCCACGGGCGTTCCCATCCGGCCGGGCCGGGTCGAGGCGACGACGATCATCAGCCTCGGTTTCGGTCCCGTCGCGGTCATCGCGCAAACGAACCCTACAGCTCCACCTGCAGCTCCACGGCCGGTCCGTCGGCCCCGACGACGGTGCACTGGCCCAGCTCGCGGGCCAGGGCCAGCGCGCCGCGGTTGCCGCGCGCGACGATCATCGTGAAGCGCCGGATCCCGGCGGCCAGCGCGCGGGCGCGGAGAGCGTGGGCGAGCGCCCGTCCGATGCCACGGCGCTGCCAACCGTCGTTGACGCTGATGGCCAGCTCGGCGACGTCGAACTGCTCAAGCCGGACGTACTCGGCCAGCCCGACCGGTGTGCGGGGCACGGGCGAGAAGGCGATCAGCGCGTCGTGGTGCCAGTGGTCGGCGGCGCTCAGCCGTAGCGCCTCGCGCGTCTCGCGGGGACCCGCACCGAGCCAGCGCTGATAGCGCGACCGCTCGCCCAGATGCGCGAGGGAGAAGGCGATCGCTGCCCGATCGGATGGCGTGAGCTCGCGGATGACGATGTCGCCCGCGCCCGGCGGTGGGGCCAACAGTGCGCGCCCCATCGGTCAGTCACCCTCCTGGGTCAGGACGAGAGCCCGGGCGGGATGGCGCCGCGCCTCGTACGAATGGGGAACGTCGGCCGGGAACACGGCATAGTCCCCCGGGCCGAGCTCGGTGACGCGCTCCACCGGGCCGGCCAGCAGCTTCCCGGACAGGACGTACACGTGCGCACGGGTGCGGGCGGCCAGGGGTTCGAGCTCGCGCACCTCCCCGGCCGTGACCGAGATCTCGGCCACCTCGATATCGCCGGCTCCGGCGATCGTGTCGAGGCGATACGCCCGAGCGCCCTCCTGGCGCTGGGCGGCCCGCAGAACCCGGACCTCCCCGAGCGGCAGGTCCTCGAGCAGCTCGATGAGCGGCACGCGCAGCGCCGCGGCCAGCGCCACCAGCGTCTCGATCGTGGGGTTGGCGCGACCGTTCTCGATGCCCGACAGCGTGGCCTTGCTGATCGTGGTCGCCCGGGCCAGCTCCGACAGCGACAGACTCCGGGCGATTCGCAGCCGGCGGAGGTTGGCGGCGAGCAGTGCCGGAACGCTGCGATCAAGCAAAGAAGACATTACGTTCAGTATAATGAACGGCACGGTGGCGACCACGACCTTCTACTTCGACCTCGGCTCACCGTACGCGTATCTGGCGGCGGAGCGGCTCGACGAGGTCCTCCCCGAGCCGGTCTGCTGGCAGCCAGTGCTGTTGGGCGGCTTGTTCAAGCTGACCGGACGCAGCTCGTGGGCGCTCGGGGACTACCGGCGCCGCGAGGCCGGGATGGCGGAGATCGAGCGCCGGGCCAGGAGCTACGGCCTGCCGGCGATGCGCTGGCCCGATCCGTGGCCGAGCGACTACCTGTTCGCGATGCGGGCGACGACATTCGCGTTCGGCGCCGGCCGCGGCCGTGAGTTCGTCACCACCGCCTTTCGCGCCGCATTCCAGAACGGAGCGGACCTCAGCATCCCGGCCAACGTTCTGAAAGCGGCCGGACCTGCGGGGCTCAGCGCCACCGACCTCCGGGCCGCCACCGAGGATCCGGCGATCAAGCTCGCGCTGCGCGCAGCGACCGAGACGGCTCACGAACGCGGAGTGTTCGGCGTGCCCACGGTGGCCATCGACGACGAACTCTTCTGGGGCGATGATCGCCTCCAGGACGCCGCCGCCCATCGGCGGGAGATCGCCGCTGACGTTAGGTAGGGTGAGGCCTCGAGCATGGCCGTCTCACCGTCAACTCGCCCGCCTCGTTGTCGAGGCTGGCAACAGGAGGCGGCGCTGTCGATGCTCGAGAACAACCTTCACCCCGATGTGGCCGAGAACCCGGCCGAGTTGATCGTCTACGGCGGCATCGGCAAGGCAGCTCGCGACCACACGAGCTACGCGACGATCCGCCGCGAGCTCATGCGCCTGGGCGACGACGAGACGTTGTTGGTGCAGTCGGGCAAGCCGGTGGCGGTTTTCGAGACCCACGAGTACGCGCCGCGCGTGCTGATCGCCAACACCAACCTCGTACCTGACTGGGCGAGCTGGGAGGAGTTCCGCAAGCTCGACGCCGCCGGCCTGATCATGTACGGCCAGATGACCGCCGGTTCGTGGATCTACATCGGCAGTCAGGGAATCCTCCAGGGAACGTATGAAACCTTCGCCGCGGCGGCACGCAAGCGCTTCGGCGGCTCGCTTCAGGGCCGGCTGGTGGTCACGGCGGGGCTCGGCGGGATGGGCGGAGCGCAGCCACTGGCCATCACGCTGTGCGGCGGGACGGCACTGTGCGTCGAGGTCGACCTGCGCCGCATCGAACGCCGCCTCGAGACCGGCTATCTCGACGAGCGGGCGGCCGATCTCGACGATGCCCTGACCCGGCTGGATACCGCGGCCCACGACGGCCGTGCGTTGTCGATCGGGCTGCTCGGCAACGCGGCCGACGTGCTGCCCGAGCTCGTTCGCCGGGGCGTGCACGTCGACGTGGTGACCGATCAGACCTCGGCCCACGACCCCCTCAACGGCTATGTCCCCTCCGGCCTGACCGTCGAGCAGGCCGAGGTGCTGCGGCGGACCGACCCCGACGACTACCTGAAGCGGGTCGGAGAGAGCGTGCTCGGGCATGTGGCCGCGATACGAGGTCTGGCCGAGCAGGGTGCCGAGGCGTTTGACTACGGCAACGCGCTGCGCGGCCTGGCCGCCGAGCACGGCGACGAGCAGGCCTTCTCCTACCCCGGGTTCGTTCCGGCATACATCCGGCCACTGTTCTGCGAGGGCAAGGGGCCGTTCCGGTGGGTTGCCCTATCCGGCGATCCCCGCGACATTCAGCGAACCGACCAGGCGATCCTCCACCTGTTCGGCGATCAGGAGCACATCGCGCGGTGGATCCAGCTGGCCAGCGAGAAGGTTCACTTCCAGGGCCTCCCGGCGCGCATCTGCTGGCTCGGGTATGGCGAGCGCCATCTCGCCGGCCTGGCCTTCAACGAGCTCGTGGCGGGCGGCGAGCTCCGCGGCCCGATCGTGATCGGCCGCGACCACCTCGACGCCGGCTCGGTGGCGTCTCCGCAGCGCGAGACCGAGTCCATGATCGACGGCTCGGACGCGATCGCCGACTGGCCGATTCTCAACGCGCTGCTCAACACCGCATGCGGGGCCAGCTGGGTGTCGGTCCACCATGGCGGCGGCGTCGGCATGGGCAAGTCGATCCATGCCGGACAGGTGATCGTGGCCGACGGGTCCCCAAGCGCCGCCAAGAGGCTGCGCCGCGTCCTCCGTGCCGACCCGGGCCTCGGCGTCGTCCGACACGCCGACGCGGGATACGAGGACGCCGTCGCGTTCGCGCGCCACCAGAAGCTGCACATGCCGATGCTCGATCCCGAGCCCCCGACGGTGTGAGCGTCAGCATCAACGGGGCGACCCAGGTTCTGCGTGCGCCGGGTGACGGCCTCGAGTACCTGCGCTCCGACCGGGCCGCCGAGCTGACGCTCGAGCCCGGTTCGCTCCTGCTCGATGGTTCTGCGATTGCCGGCCACGAGGGTTCGCGCGAGGCGGAGATGCAGATCGATGCGCGCGGGTGTGCTGTGCTGCCGGGCCTCGTCGACTGTCACACGCACATGCCGTTCGCGGGGTGGCGCGAGCGCGAGTACGCGCTCAAGATCTCGGGCGCCTCCTACGAGGAGATCTCGCGCAGCGGCGGCGGCATCCGCTCCTCGGCCCGAGCCCTGGCCCGGGCCACCGACGCCGAGGTGCTCGATCAGGCCAACACGCTCGCCACCGAGATGCTCGCCCACGGCACGACCACATTCGAGTGCAAGAGCGGCTACGGCCTGTCGGCCACCGCCGAGGTGCGCGCGGTCAGGCTGGCCGTCGAGCTGCGCCGAGGGGTGTCCCAGACACTGACCTCGACGGCCCTGCTGGCCCACGCCGTGCCCGAGGGCTACGACGCGGATGGGTGGATGGACGAGGTTGAGGCAATGATGCCGGCGGTCCTCCAGGACGGCGAGCCCACCGCCCTGGACATCTACGTCGAGAGCGTGGCCTTTGGCAACGAGCACCTGCGCCGCATGGGCGAGCTGGCCGGCGAGAACGGCCTCGACCTCCGGGCCCACGTCGAGCAGTTCAACACCAACCACTCGGTGCCCGTGGCGCTGGCGGCGGGGGCGCGGTCCGTCGACCATCTCGCCTGCATCGCCGAGGAGGAGATTGGGCCGCTGGCGCGGTCGGAAACCGCGGCGGTCCTGCTCCCCGGGGCGGAGTTCCTCGGCGATGAGCGCGTGGCGCCCGCGCGCGCGCTGGCCGACGCCGGCGCGATCTGCGCCCTGGCCACCGACCTGAACCCTGGTACCTCGCCGATCCTTTCGCTGCCGGTGATCATCGGGCTGGCGGTGCGTCGCTACCGCTGGTCGGTACTCGAGGCGCTGCTGGCCTGCACGCTCAACGCGGCCTGGGTGATGCGTCTGTCCGACCAACTGGGCTCGCTCGAGCCCGGTAAGCGAGGGGATGTGGTGGTCGTGGATGGGCCGATCGAGCAGATTCCGTACCGGTTCGGCCGTAACCCGGTGGCGGCGGTCCTGGTCGGCGGCAGGCTGGTCTACGTCCGCCCCGACCAGGCCTGGAGAACCAGCCGGTGAGCATCGCCGAGCGTCTCGCCGGCCTCGACAGCATCGGCCAGCGCGAGGACGGTATCTGGAGACTGGCCTGGACGGCTGAGGACGCGGCGTGTCGCGAGTGGTTCGAGCGCCAGGCCGGAGATGGCGGCCTCGCCGTCGAGCGCGATCCAGCCGGAAACCTGTGGGCGTGCCCCGAGTCCGACCCGCCGTGGTGGGGCATCGGGTCGCATCTCGACAGCGTCCGCGGAGGGGGTCGGTTCGACGGGCCATTGGGCGTGGTCTGTGGATTTGAGGTCGCGGCGAGGGGCGGGACGCCACTCGCGGTGATCGCTTTCGAGGACGAGGAGGGCGCGCGGTTCAACACGCCGACGTTCGGAAGCAAGGCGCTGGCGGGACGGCTCGACGTGTCGGCCGTGCTCGAGCGTTGCGACGACGACGGGGTGACGATCGCCGAGGCGATGCGCGCCGCGGGCGTCGATCCGGAGCACATCGGGGCCGCCCCGCGGTGGTTGGAGCGGCTGGCCGGATTCATCGAGGTGCACATCGACCAGACCCGCGACCTGGCCCGCGCCGGGGTTCCCGTGGGGATCGTCAGCGCGCTGGCCAACCGGGTGCGGCTCGAGGTGGATCTCGACGGCCGCGCCGATCATGCTGGAACGACCCCGCGCGAGGAACGCCAGGATGCGCTCTCCGCGGCCGCGCGCGCGATCGTCGCCGCCGAGGAGCTCGGCGCCGGCCACCCCGAGTTGACCGTGACCGCGTCTCGGATCATCGCCGAGCCCAATGCACCGACCACAATCGCCTCGCACGTGCGTCTGTGGATCGATGCTCGTTCGCCGGACCAGCGGGCGATCGACGCGTGGCTTCGAGAGCTGAGCGAGGAGCTGCGGTCCGGCCCGGTTCCCACGACGATCGCGATCGCCTCGCAATCGTCGGGCCAGGCGTTTGATCCCGACTTGCGCCGGACACTGGCCGGCGTCGGCGCGGAGCTGATCGGCGGGCCCGTTCCCGAGGTCGTGTGCCTGGCCGGCCACGATGCTGGGGTGCTGGCGGCGAAGCTTCCGGCGGCCATGGTGTTCGTGCGCAACGCGACGGGCGTCAGCCACTCGCCCGCCGAGGACGTCGACCTGCACGATGCCGATGTGGCCGTGGAGTTGGTGCGACGAGCGCTGCGGAGCCTCGCCTGATGCGGATCGCGGCCATGCCCAACGCGCACTCGCACGCGTTCCAACGCGGACTGCGGGGCCGGGTCGAGCGGCTGGCGCCCGACCGGGCCGACGACTTCTGGACCTGGCGCACCGAGATGTTCGCCCTGGCCGGCCGCCTCACCCCCGAGTCGATGCACTCGGTGGCGCTACAGACATTCGACGAGATGCGTCGCGGCGGGTACGGCGTTGTGGGCGAGTTTCACTATGTCCACCATCAGGCCGATGGGACGCCGTACGCGGATCCCAACGAGATGGCAAAGGCGGTGGCCGAGGCCGCCATCTCGGTGGGGTTGCCGATCGTGATGCTCCCGGCCGCCTATCACCGCAACGGCTGGGACGGAGGCGACCGCCCGGCGCTCGAGGGTCAGCGGCGCTTCTGCGACCCCGACGTCGAGAGCTTTCTGTCGCGGGTCGAGGAGCTGAGGACTTGGGCGGGCGGGCGCGACAGCGTCGAGGTCGGCGTGGCCGCGCACAGTGTCCGCGCGGTCCCGAGGTCGTGGCTTCAGGCCATCGCCGCGTACGCAGCGGAGCATCAGCTTGTCCTCCACGTCCATGCCCACGAGCAGCGCAGCGAGCTCGAGCAGTGCCAGGCCGAGCACGGGTGCTCGCCGATCGAACTGCTCGAGCAGACAGGCTTCCTGGGCCAGGCGACGAGCGTGATCCATGGCATCCACGTGAGCGCTCGCGACGTCGAGCTGGTTGCGCGGGCCGGCGCGACGGTGGTCTCGTGCCCGACGACCGAGGGCAATCTCGGCGACGGGTACCTGCCGGCCATGGCCTACGCGGGCGCGGGCGTACCGCTGGCCATCGGCAGCGACTCGCAGACCCGCATCGACCCGTTCGAGGAGGCCCGCGAGCTCGAGACCGGCTCGCGCCGGGAGCAGCAACTCCGGACCGGTCTGCTCGCCGCTGTGGGGGATCTGTGGGCGGAGCTGATCGCCAACGGCCGGCGCAGCCTCGGCTTCGTCGAAGAGCCCACGGTCGAGATCGACGTCGAGCATCCAGACCTCCGGGGCGTCGAGGCGCGGGACCTTCGCCTGGCGCTGGTCACGTGCGCGTCGGCATCCGTGGTCGTGTCCTAGAGTGCCACCCGGATGCGGGTCTTCATAACCGGAGCGTCCGGATTCATCGGCCGGGCGCTCTACGAGCGCTACCAGTCCGAGGGACACGACGTGCGAGGTTGCGATCTCGCCGCGGACCCGTTGCGAGACATCGTGGCCGGGGACGTCGTCCAGCCCGGCCCGTGGCAGGAGCATGCGGACGGATGCGATGTGTTGATCCACACCGCGGCCGCGGTCTCGTTCCGGCTCGAACGGCGCGAAGACGTGTGGCGCGCGAACGTGCTGGGGACACGGAACGCACTGGAGGCCGCCGAGCGGGCGCAGGTCGGCCGCTTCGTCCACTTCTCCTCGGTGACGGTGTTCGGGTTCGACTTCCCCGACGGCGTGGACGAGAACTACCCGGTCCGAAACACCTACGTGCCCTATCCCGACAGCAAGATCGCCTCCGAGCAGGTGGTGCTGCAGGCGCAGCTCGACGGTCGGGTGGGGGCGACGATCGTGCGCCCCGGCGATGTGTACGGCCCGCGATCGCGCGTCTGGGCGGTGATCCCAGCCGAGCTGATCAGGAGCCGGCGCTTCTCGCTGCCGGGCGGTGGCCGGGGCATCCACTCGCCGGTCTACATCGACAACCTCGTGGACGGGGTGGTGCTGGCGGCACGCACGGCTGAGGCCGAGGGCCAGGTGTTCACCCTCAGCGACGGGGTCGGAGTCCCGTGCCGCGAGTTCTTTGCCCCCTATGCCGAGCTCGTGGGCCGGAAGTTGATAACCGTGCCGACGCCGGTGGCGATCGGCCTGTCGGCGGTCATCCAGCAACTGGCGCGCTTGACCAAGGGCGACAACGACATCAACCCGGCCTCGGTGCGCTACATGCTGCGCAAGGGCACGTACTCGAACGCCAAGGCGTGCCGTGTCCTGCGCTGGGAGCCGCGCGTGGGGGTGCAGGAAGGGCTGGGCCGGACCGTGGCCTGGCTCCGCGAGCAGGGGTTCGGGGCAGATGCTTGACGCTGAGCGGATGCTCCGCGGGGCGCGACGTCCGCTGGTCATCGGCATGGGTGGCGGCGGTGACGTGGTCGGCGCACTGGCCACCGCCGAGTCGGTTCGTATCTACGACGGCGGCGACCCGGTCGTGGGGGGAGTGTCGTGGGAGCGACGACCGATCGACCCGGCCCCGGGGCCGCGCCGGGTGGACGAGATCGTCGACGCCAGTGAGCTGGCGCCAGGGGTGATGCTGGCCGGCGCCAGCACGCGGGTGCGCGACCGCGACGTGTACTTTGCGGAGTCGCGGATGGCCGAGTTCCTGGGGCGGGAGACAATCCTGATCGATATCGACGCCGGACCGCGCGCGGTGGCCGCGAGCCTCGAGGCGGCGAGCGCCGCGCTCGGGTCCGATCTCCTCGTCCTCATCGATGTCGGCGGCGACGTGCTGGCTCAGGGAGACGAGCCGGGGCTGCGCAGTCCATTGTGCGATGCCGTGATGCTCGCGGCCGGCGCCGCCCTGGCGGAGCGCGGCAATCGGATCCTGGCCGGAATCTTCGGGATCGGCTGCGATGCCGAGCTCACGCCGCTCGAGGTGCTGGCCCTGCTGGCCGAGGTCGCGGGCGGCGGTGGGCTGTGCGGAGCGCGTGGGCTGACCGATCCGGTGGCGTCGCGCCTGGAGGGGGCGATGGAGCTTGTACCCACCGAGGCCAGCGCCCAGGCGGTGCGGGCATTCCGGGGCGCGTCGGGAACGGTGCCGATCCGCGGTGGCCAGCGGAGCGTCGAGCTCACCCAGGCCGCTGCATTGACGTTCTACTTAGACGTCGAGTCGACCATGCGGACTTGTGGACGTCTGGCCAATGCCGTGGCTGGCGCGGAGAGCCTGGCCGAAGCCAACCGAGCGCTGAACGATCTCGGCGTGTACACCGAGCTCGACTACGAGACTGACGCTGCCACGCGATGATGGCCGCCCACCTCGACGAGCTCATTCCGCCCCCCGCCCACGGTCGGGTGTACCGCGAGCCGCGGCGCGCGTCGCTGTCCGACTGCGCACCGTCGGGCCGGATGCGGCTCGATGCCCTGGCCCGCTGGCTGCAGGACGTCGCCTACGCCGACGTCGCCGACGCGGGCGTGGCCACGCATGCGGTGTGGGTGGTCCGCCGCGCGCGGATGCGCATCAACCGGTTTCCCCAGTTCGGCGAGCAGGCCGAGCTGGCGACGTTCTGCAGCGGCGTGGGTCGTGCCTGGGCCGAGCGGCGGACCTCGGTGATCCGGCCCGGCGAGACCGAGAGTGACATCGAGTCCGTCTCGCTGTGGGTCCACCTCGACCCGGAAAATGGGCGGCCCGCGCCGTTCACCGAGAAGGAGATCGCCGTCTACGGCGAGACGGCGGGCGACCGCCAGATTAGTCATCGCCTGCGCCACCCCCGTCCCGCGGAGACAACTGCGAGCGGTAGGTGGGAGTTCCGTGCCAGCGAGCTCGACGTCGCCGAGCACGTCAACAACGCCGCCTACTGGACGGTCCTGGACGAGGAGCTCCTGACGGGACGCGACCCGGAGTGGCTCGATGTCGAGATGGAGTTCCGCAATCCGTCACAGCCGGGGGAAAAGGTCGTGGTGGCGAACGGGGACCGGCGGTGGATCCTCAGCCCCGGCGGCGAGCTGCACGCGTCGATTCTGATCGCCGCCGCACCGTGAGCCTCGGCCAGCCGTCGGTTTGGTCTACGAGGCCGACCGGCGGGATGGGCGCAGGCGCGACAAGCTCGACGACTAAGTGGTCGTCTTCTCAAGTTCGGTGACGGATTCGGGGGTCATGCCGCGAGTTGAAGGGTCGCTTCTGGCTGGTTGAGTCGTTCGAGCACCTTGTGGAGATCCTTGCGGGTGAACTTCCATTCGAACGGTCGGGCGATCTGCTCGTAGCGGCGGCCGAATGCCAGCAGTGTCCGCTCGAGTGTGTCGAGATCGGCGAACTTGTTGGGGGTCAGTGCCTTGCGTTGCACGACGGAGAAGTAGATCTCGGCCTGGTTGACCCAGCTGGCGTGTACCGGAGTGTGGACGAGGATCAGGTTCTTGTAGCGGCCTTGGAGTCGTCGGATCGATCGCTTGCCACGGTGTGCGCTGCCGTTGTCGACGACCACGAACACCCGCTTGGCGGAGCGGTAGGGCTCCTGGCTCATGAACTGCTCGATCAACTTGTCAAACGGGACGATCCCGTCCTTCTCATCGCACCGATCAAACAGCCTGGCGCGACGAACGTCCCAGGCCGCGAAATAGCAGAGCGCGCCTTGCCGGCGGTACTCGTGCTCGACCAGCTGCCCATCGCCGCCGGGCTTGGGCGGCTCGCTGGGGTGGATTCGTGCGCGGGCTTGGATCGAGGGCTTTTCATCGCAGCACACCACGTAATCCCCGGGCTCGAGCCGCTTTCCCTCCCACCGGCCCTCGTAGAGATCGAGGATCCGGCCGGCCTTCTCGGCGAACTGCGGGTCGCGCGGGAAGATCCACGAGCGGTAGTTCCACGGACGGATCGCGTCCTCGTGCAGCCACCGCCAGATCGTGACCGCCGCGATCGTCGCGACGATTCCGCGCTTGACCGCCTCGACCGCCAGCTCAGCGCTGGACCAACGCGACAGCGCCACCCCGTGCTCTGCGGGCAACGCGCACGCCATCGCCTTGACCTCGGCCACCTGCGCCGGGGGAAAAACGCCGCGGCCGACCCGGCCGCGGTCTCTCCTCAAGACCTTGCAACCCCTCCAGGCAGAACCGTATTCGCCACTGCGACACCGCCTGGCGCGAGACCGCCAGCCGCTCGGCGATCTCCGTGTTCGTATGACCGTCGGCCGCCAGCAGGATCGCCTTCGCGCGCACAACGTCACGGTGCGGGCCCGAGTACGCCCGAGCCCGACCTTCCAACGCGCGTCGCTGCTCATCGCTCAAGATCACCTGGTGCGGAGACGTCTGCGCCATCGCCACCAGGATTCGCCACCCCAGTTATGACTCCTTCAAACTCGCCGCGTATTTGAGAAGACGACCACTAAGCTCCCGACCCGATGAAGGAGCTTCAAGGGAGAGCGAGCGCCCCGGTCACGGCGAGCGCCGAGAGATGTTTCGCCCTGTTCGAGGCCGTCGACGGCTACCCCCAGTGGTATCCGGAGGCTGTGCGCCGGGTCGAGGTGGTGCAGCGCGCCCCCGACGGCAAGCCGGCCAGGGCGCGGGCCCAGCTGCACGTGGCCTACGGTCCGCTGACTCGGGAGTTCAACCTGCTGCTGAGGGTGGAGGCCGATCCGCTGACGCGCGTCAAGCTGACTCGCCTGGCGCACGAACCCCCGGACCCCGAGCGGTTCGAGGTCACCTGGCTGGTCCAGTCAGGCCGGATCGAGCTGCAGATGTACGCCAACCTCTCGATCCCACGGCTGGTTCCGGTCTCGGGGATGGGCGAGTCGTTCGCCGGCGACTTCATCGCCGCGGCCAAGAGGGTGCTCGACTAACCGCAGCCGGTGATCCCGCCATCGAGCGGGATGACGGTTCCGGTCAGATAAGCGCCGGCGCGGCTGGAGAGGAACAGCGCGAGTCCTGCCGCATCATCGGGGCGGCCGATCCGGCCCAGCGGCACCGTGCCCCGAACCATCTCGCGCCGCTCGGGATCGTCGAGCAAGAACGCCATCATCTTGCTCTCGAACGGGCCAGGGGCGATCGCGTTGACGGTGATCTGGTCCGCGGCCAGCCGCTTGGCCAGGTGGCGGGTGAGCATGTGGACAGCGGCCTTGCTCGCGCTGTAGCTGTAGTTATCCATGATCGGCGCGCGGATCCCGTCGACGGAGCCGATGTTGATGACGCGGGCCGGGTCCTCGGCGCTGGCCGCGGCTCTGAGCAGCGCAAGCAACCCGACGGTGAGGTGGAAGATGCCCTCGACGTTGGTGTGCATGGCCCGGTCCCAACCCGAGGGCGGAAACTCCTCCAGCGGTGCGCCCCAGTTGGCGCCGGCGTTGTTGACCAGGATGTCGAGGGAGTCGGTGTGCGCCGCCACCGCGCGGGCCAGGTCGGCGGTGCCCTCGGGCGTCGAGATGTCGGCCGGGATGGCCACGCATTCCCCGACATCGGCGAGCTCGGCCGCCGTCTGCTCGAGCTGATCGATCTTGCGTGAGGAGATCATCACGCGCACACCGGCGTCGAGCAGACCGGCGGCGATCATCCTCCCGATGCCGCGCGAGCCACCGGTCACGAGCGCGGTCTTGCCTGAGACGTCGAATAGATCGCCGGCCACGCCGGCATCCTAGTGGTCTCGATCCGCTAGGCCAGCGACAGGACCCCGGCCTCGAGGTCGAGCAGGAAGCGCTTGCGCTCGAGCCCGCCACCGTATCCGGTCAGCGTCCCGTCGGAGCCGATCACACGGTGACAGGGCACGATCAGCGCAACCGGATTCCGTCCGTTGGCCGAGCCGACCGCGCGCGCGGCGCCGGGCTCGCCGATCTCCCGCGCCAGCTCGCCGTAGCTGACCGTCTCGCCGTAGGGAATCTCGCACAGCGCGCTCCACACGCGGAGCTGGAAGCTGTTCCCGCGGAGGTCGAGCGGAGCATCAAAGCTCCGCCGGGAGCCGGCGAAATACTCATCAAGCTGGGTTCGGACTTCGGCGAAGGCCTCGTCGCGCTGCTCCCACTCGGGCTCGACCTTCAGCGGTCGCCGTCCGCCGCGCATGTCGAGGTGGCGCAGGGTGTCCCCGTCACCGGCCAGCAGCAGCTCGCCGATCGGGCTCTGGATCGTCGTGTAGATCATGGTTTCCATGACTCATTACAACGCCTCGGGCGGCGGTAGCGTGAGGCCACCGTTGACGAGTCGTGCAATAGCGCCGCGCGCGCCGGCCCGATCGGCGAAGATCCCGGCATGAGCCGCGAGGCACGGCTGCGAGGGCAGATCTCGATCATCGTGGCGATCGGGACGCTGATCGTTGCCGTGGGCGTGGCGCTCGTGTTGAGCAACACCGTCGACCTGCGCGATACCTCCAAGGCGACCGCTCAGGCCGACGAGTACCTGGCCGCGACAGCCAACCTCGAGCGCCTGGTCGTCGACGCCGAGACCGGTCTGCGCGGCTACGTGATCACCCGACGTCCGCTGTTCCTCGCGCCCACGCGCCAAGCCGAGGCCCGGCTACCGGGGGCGAACGCCGCGCTGCGCGCCTCGGCAGCGGCCAACGGCGCGTTTGCTCAGCAGGCCGCGGAGCTGATCAGCGAGACGCGCCTGTACTTCTCGACCTACCTACCCCAGGTGATCAAGCTGGCGGCGCGTAACCCGGCCGCCGCTCGGACCTACCAGACGACCCTGGCCGGTAAGCGGCAGGTCGACGCGATCCGGGCCCAGGCGGCCCAGCTCGAGGGGCTGGTATCGGCTCGCGAAGCCACGCGCCAGCTTGCCGCCAAGCACACGGCGAACCGTTCGATCGCCGAGGCGATCATCGTGCTGGTGGCGCTGACGCTGCTGACGGCGCTGCTCGGGGGCTGGCTCGGTCGCGTTGCCGTGGAGCGCGAGCGGGCGCGGCAGCGAAGTGAGCGGACCTCGCAGAGCCTCCAGGAGAGCATTCTGCCCGCCCACATCCCGACCGTCCCGGCCTGCCAGCTGGCCGTCCGCTTCACGCCCGAGGGCGGGGGAACGGTGGGCGGCGATTTCTACGACGTGTTCGAGGTCGCGGACGGTGGCTGGGCGGTCGTCGTCGGCGACGTCTGCGGCAAGGGCGCGGCCGCCGCCGCGATCAGCGCGATGGCGCGCTGGACGCTCCGCGGCCACGCGGCATCAACGACCTCGGCGGCGGAGGCGCTGCGCCGGCTCAATGACGTGATGCTGCGCCAGTGCGACGACGGACGTTTCGTCACGATCGCCTACCTCCTGATCACCGTCACCGGCCAGCATGCCCGCGCGGAGATCGCCTGCGCCGGTCACCGGAGCCGATTCTCATCCCGGCGAGCGGTGACCCGCGGCCGGTCGGGGCCCGCGGCGACCTGCTTGGCGTCTGGTCCGACGTTCGCCTGCAGCCGGTCGAGCTCGAGCTCGAGCGGGGCGACAGCCTTGTCGCCTACACCGATGGCGTCACCGATCAAGGCCCCGGGCCGGAGCGGCTGCCGGCGCAGGCGCTGGGCGAACGCCCGGCCGGGGCTGACGCGGAGCGGCTGGCCGGAATCGTCGAGGATCTGGCGGCCAATCCGGCCGGCCAGCGGGACGACATCGCGATCCTGGCGCTGCGCTTCACCGGCGAGCAGCAATCGTCGCTCGGACGCGAGCCGTCAGCCGCGACGGCGACGGGGCTTGGGGGCGAGGCGGCGCGGCACGCGGTGCCGGCACAGCCGCCGCGTCAGGTAGCCGCCTGAGCCGGCACGGCGGCCGGCGGCTCGAGGTCCATGGCCTCGGCCAGCAGCTCGTACGATCGCCGCCGCGCGCCGTGATCGTGGGTGATCGTGACCACGATCACCTCCTCGGCGCCGTAGTCCGCCGCCAGCCTCTCGACCCCGGCCCGGACCGTCTCCGGCGAGCCGATGATCCCGCGCCGGCCAGGGAGGTTGCCCGCGGTCGGTTTGCCCTCCCGCTCGAGGAACTCGATCGCCTTCTCAGGCGGCGGAACGGGAATCAGCTGTCCGCGGCGCAGGAGCGTCAACGTCATCCGGCTGCTCGCCGCCAACCGTGCCGCCTCCTCGTCGGTGTCGGCGCACAGGATCCAGGCCGCCACCGCCGTGCGCGAGATCGACGAGCCGTGCTCGCTGGCGTAGCGCTCGCGGTAGACGCGAGCGATCTCCTCGCCACTCGGGTTGATGAAATCGGCAAACGCGTACGGGAGGGCGAGCTGGGCGGCCCAGATCGCGCTCTGCGGCGAGGAGCCGAGCAGCCACACGGCCGGGATGCCGGGCCGTCCCGGCAGCGTGGCCGCGAGCCGCTGGAACGGATGATCGGCGGGCAGGCTGTCGTCAAAGTAGGCCAGCAACTCGGCCAGCTGCTGCGGGAAGTCATCGGGCGCTGCCTGCCGGCGGTCGCGCTGGAGGGCCAGCGTGGTCAGCGGATCGGTACCGGCCGCGCGCCCGAGGCCCAGGTCGATGCGATCCGGATACAGCGCGGCGAGGATCGTGAACGTCTCGGCCACCTTGAGCGGGCTGTAGTGGGGAAGCATCACGCCCCCGCTGCCGACGCGAATGTGACTGGTCGCCGAGGCGATCGGGCCGATCAGCACCTCGGGGCTGGCGCTGGCCAGCATCGGGCCGCCGTGATGCTCGGCCACCCAGTAGCGGTGATAGCCCAGCGAGTCGGCCAGCGTGGCCAGATCGATCGTGTTGTGCAGCGCGTCGGCGCCGGTCGAGCCCTCGGAGATCGGCGATTGGTCAAGTACCGACAGGCGCACGCGTCTCTCTCCGGCTGACTTCCTCGCGCACGATCGGGGCCACCTCGGTGCCGAAGAGCTCAATTGACCGCAGCACGTCGTGGTGCGCGACGGCGCCGACGCTCATCTGCGCCATGTAACGCTGGTGGCCGAACAGCTCGTGCTCGAACAGCAGCTTCTCGGCCACCTGCTCGGGTGAGCCGACCGCCAGCGCGCCCCGCGGCGAGCGAAGCGCCTCATACTCGGGCCGACCGGAAGGCGGCCATCCGCGCTCGCGACCGATCCGGTTCATCATGGCCAGGTAGGAGTGCGCGAACGCCGAGTCGGCCTGCTCGCTCGTCTCGGCCACGAAGGCGTGCGTGTTGATCGCGAGCCTGGTCACGGCGGGATCGTGGCCGGCTTGATCGGTGGCTCGCCGGTAGAGGTCCGTGAGCGGAACGAAGCGCTCGGGCTGGCCTCCGATGATGGCCAGCGTGAGCGGAAGGCCGAGGGCGCCGGCGCGGATCACGGACTGAGGTGTTCCGCCCACCGCCACCCACACGGGGAGCGGATCCTGGATCGGCTTTGGCCACACCCCGGCATCGGCGAGGGCGGGGCGCAGCCGGCCCGACCAGGTCACGTGGCCGTGGTCCTCGCGGATGGCCAGCAGGAGGTCGAGCTTCTCGGCGAACAGCTCGTCGTAGTCGTCGAGGTCGTAGGCAAAGAGCGGAAACGACTCGATGAACGAGCCTCGGCCGGCCATGATCTCGGCGCGGCCGCCGGAGATCAGGTCGAGCTCGGCGAACTGCTGAAACACCCGCACCGGGTCATCCGAGCTGAGCACGGTCACCGCGCTCGACAGCCGGATCCTCTCCGTCCGGGCGGCGATCGCCGCCAGCGCCACCGCCGGCGAGGAGATCAGGAAGTCGGAGCGGTGGTGCTCGCCGATGGCGAACACGTCGAGGCCGAGCTGGTCGGCGAGCTCCGCCTCCTCGAGCAGCTGGCGCATCCGCTGCTCAGGCGAGACACCCGATGAGAGGTCGGCGAAGGTGGCGAGTCCGAGTTCCATGCTGGCGTTGAGGTTAGCAGATAGTTGTGGGAACAACTATTGCCGGCTGTCCGGAGGGCGTGCTCGATTTGACTCGCATAGCGAGCACTATCGAGCACGCCGGCCCAGATCGGGCGTTGCGGGGCGCCTAGAGCTGATCCGGCGGCGCCATCCGGTACACGAATGGCCCCATCCCGCTCTGATTGATCGCGAAGATCATCCTCAGGAACGCCTCGGAAATGGACGCGTTCTCGAGCGGGCCGGCATGGAGCGGCTCGTAGCCGGCGTCGCCGATCAGCTGCTCGACGGCCGCGCGCGCCTCTTCATCTCCGCACCATATGTTCCCCGGCTGGGCGCGGGCCTCGCCCAACCTGCCGTACAGGCTGGCGAAGTTGAGGTTGAAGGACTTGGCCGTCGGGCCGCCGGTGCGCGACTTCACGTACTCGGCGTTGGAGGCGAATCCGCCGGGCGGGGCGGCACCGATGAGGTTGGTCGCATCGATCACCGTCTTGCCGTCGAGCCCGGTCACGCCGTCGAGTGCCTGCGCAATCGCCGGTCCTGGCACGGCGATCAGCACGACCTCCGCGTTGCTGACGTCGCCGCCCTCCTTTCCGATGCGGGCGACCGTGTGCCCGGCGCGCTCCCACAGGTCCGCGAGCCCTCCACCGACATTCCCCTTGCCTACGACTGTGATCTGCATGTGCTTGCCTTTCGGGTGCGGGAGTGAAACCTTCTCCCGAGGCTAGCCGCGGCGCATTAGCCGTCCGACAGACGCCATCAGCTCGGCGGTCTTCTCCTCGCGCTCGCCCGGGTCGGCGGGACCCATGACGCAGTGGTGGGCGTGGTCGTCTAGCAGTCCCAGGGCCACCTTGTCGAGGGCGGCCTGGGCAGCGGAGATCTGCGTGAGCACGTCGATGCAATAGCGATCGTTCTCAACCATCCCCTCGATGCCGCGGATCTGGCCCTCGATCCGCCGCAGCCGTGCAAGCAGTTGATCCTTGGTGGCGCTGTAGCCGCGCTGAGGTGAAGCGGTCTGTGGCATGGGCACAGCATACCACTACCCCCCAGGGGTATACTCCGAAGTGTGAACTCCGTCCTCGATGTGATCTGGCAAGGCCTGCGCGACTCGTTCCTGATGGCGTGGGAGGTGTGGTGGGCGCTGGTGCTCGGCTTCGCCATCTCCGCCATCGTCCAGGCCTGGGTCCCGCGCGAGCGCATCCAGCACGCACTGGGCGGCGAAGGCCCTCGCACCATTGCCGTCGCCACCGGGTTGGGGGCGGCTTCGTCGTCCTGTTCCTACGCCGCCATCGCCATCGCCAAGTCGCTGTTCCAGAAGGGCGCCGGGGCGGCCAGTGCGCTCGCCTTCCAGTTCGCCTCGACCAACCTGGTGTGGGAGCTCGGGCTCGTCCTGTGGGTGCTGATCGGCTGGCAGTTCACGCTGGCCGAGTACCTGGGCGGGGTCGTGATGATCGTACTGATGACGATGCTGCTGCGCCTGTTCGTCAATCGCAAGGTCGAGGAAGAGGCGCGGGCTCACGCGCTCGAGGCCGACGCCGGCCACCATCATCATCACCACCACGGCCCCGGTGACGCCGCCGAACTCGGCTGGCGCGAGCGGCTCACCTCGGTCAGCGCCTGGACGGACGTGGCCCACAACTTCCGCGGCGATTGGCAGATGCTGTGGAAGGAGATCTCGATCGGGTTCCTGCTCGCCGGCTTCATCGCCCAGTTCGGCAACAACTTTTTCGAGAGCCTGTTCATCCATAACGCGCCGGCGCCGCTCTCCACGATCGAGAACGTCATCGTCGGCCCGCTCATCGCTGTGCTGAGCTTTGTGTGCTCGGTTGGCAACGTGCCCCTGGCGGCGGTCCTGTGGTCGGGCGGGATCAGCTTTGCCGGCGTGCTGGCCTTCCTGTTCGCCGACCTGATCGTGCTCCCGATCATCGCCATCTACATCAAGTACTACGGCCGCTCCTTCGCCTGGCGCATCACGGCGCTGATGTTCGTGACCATGGCGGTGGCGGCGCTGCTGGTTGGTGGTGCGTTCGAGTTGCTCGGGTTGGTGCCGACCGGTCCACGTCCCACCCGCGCCGACATCTTCGGCTCGATCGAGGTCAACTACAAGCTGGTCCTGAACGTTCTCGGAGCGCTGATCTTCACGACGCTGTTCGCTCTCACCGTGCGCCGACGAACGGTCAGGGCCACGCCGGTGTCAATGTAGCCAGGCGGGCCCGATGGCCAGGATCGCGGCGGCGAGCAGGCCGCCGACGAGCAGCGCCCCCGCGCGCCGCGTGTGCGTGAACGCGAAGGCGGCGAACCACAGCGGCCAGACCGGGAATCGTTGGGGCGGTCTCTCGGGCCGGGGACGGTGCAGCGCCCTGATCGCCCGGAGCAGCAGCGGCAGCGCACCGAAGCTGGCCAGCGCCGGCCACGGGAGCGCCTCGACCGCCACGCAGGCGACGACCAGCACGACCAGGATCACCACGTCGGCCAGGTTGACGGCGACCGCGGCCCTGAGTCGTTGACGAGGTTGTTCGATACGTGGGCCAGGACGATCCCCAGGAACGACAGCGCATACCAGCCAGCCGCGAAGCCACTGTGGCGGACGGCCAGGAGCCCGGCCACGGCGCCGGCGGTGAGCGTCATCGGGAGCACGCCGGCGCGCGTGATGACCAGCCACCGGGAGACCGGATCGAGCTCGCCGGCGGGCGGATTGACCGTGCTGAGAGCGTGGCGCCAGCGGGCCAGGCGGCCCAAGCGAGGAAGCGGTGCAGCGGTCTCGCTCATGGAGCTGCGGACGCTAGCGGTCCCTACCCCCCGATTGTCGGGTTAGTTGCTTTACCTGATAGGTCGCCGGGCAGCTTTCGAGCACCGTGTTGTTCGTGGATATGCCTGCAAGCCCGCAGAGAGATCGCGTCCTGATCACCGGTGCGAGTGGTTTCGTGGGCATGGAGGTGCTCGCGCGGTACCTCGAGCGCGGCGATCGCGATGTCGTGCTGCTGATCCGTGCGGGCAGCGACGCCGAGGCCCAGGGCCGCGCCGATGACACGCTGAGCAACCTGTTCGGCGTGCGCGCGGGGGCCTACGCCGCCCGCGTGACCGCGCTGGCCGCCGACCTGACCGCTCCGCAGCTCGGCCTGTCGGCGCGCCGTCGTACCGAGCTCGCGCAGAGCGTTACGACGATCGTCCACAGCGCCGCCTCTGTGTCGTTCGCCCTCCCGCTCGACGAGGCTCGGGCGATCAATCTCGAGGGCACGCGCCGGATCCTCGACCTGGCCGCCGAGCTGCCGCGGCTCGAGCGCTACGCGCACATCTCGACCGCCTACGTGGCCGGGGACCACTCGGGCTCGTTCAGCGAGTGCGACCTCGACGTCAACCAGCAGTTCCGCAACAGCTACGAGCAGTCGAAGTTCGAGTCCGAGCAGCTGGTCCGATCTCGACCCGAGCTTCCGTACACGATCTTTCGCCCCAGCATCGTCGTCGGTGATCGGCGCAGCGGGTGGACGTCGGCGTTCAACGTCCTCTACTGGCCGCTGCGTGCGTTTGCCCGCGGATTGTTCACGGAGGTGCCGGCGATCGCCTCGGCCCCGGTCGACGTGGTCTCGGTCGACTACGTCGCCGACGCGATTCACGCCCTGTGCGAGAGCGAGGGCGAGACCGGCACCACCTACCACCTGACCGCCGGCGCCCAGGCGAGCACGATCGGCGAGATCGCCAGTGCCGCAAGCCGCTATTTCAAGCGGCCGCCCCCGCGCGTCCTCGCGCCCGAGGAGTACGCCGGGCAGAACCACGAGGGCGGCGTCTACTTCCCGTACTTCTGCGTCCAGACGCAGTTCGACGACGCGGCCACGCGCGCCCGGCTGGTGCCGCTCGGGATCAGCGTCTCGCCGCTGCGCGACTACCTCGAGCGACTGCTCGATTTCGCCACTCTGAGCCGGTGGGGCAAGCGCCCGATCGCCCGGGTGGACGCGCGCCCGGTCTGACCGTCGGCTCGCCCGCCGTGCGAGCGCCCCCCAACCGGGGGGTTGCGTGCGGCCCGGGTTGTCGTATCCCCGCGCAGCGAGCATGCTGAGGCTCGTGACGATGCTGGTTGACACGGCCCGCTTCCGCGCCGACGATCCCGATGAGCTGGTCAGTGCTTCGCTGGCCTGTCCGCTCTGCCTGTGCAGCGAACACGTGCAATGGGACGCGGCGCTGGACGGCTACGATCCATCGGTGGAATGTCGCTGCCCGAGCTGCGATACCCGTTGGCGCGTTTACCTGGCTCCCCAACAGGCGCTGCGGTTTGGGCTGATGGCCACCGGCCACCCCTGATTGCGTGAGCGCGACCCGGGCCACGGAAGGGCGCGCCCCGGTCGGAATGGAGGCCCTCGAGCTGTTCGTCGAGGTCCTGTCCGAGTCCGAGCCGTCGAGCCCTCAGCGCTTCTACGGGCGGCTGTGCGAGGCCGTGTGCCGCCTGGCCGGAATGCGCCGGGCGGTGATATTCCGCTACGACAGCGCCGTCCGCCGCGTCCGGGCGTCCGGCGCGCACGGGGTCGACCTCGAGCAGTTCGCCGACGCACACGTCACGGTCGAGTCGGCGCCGATCGCCGCGCGCGCCCTGGCCCAGGACCAAGTGGTCGAGATCGTCGGCGACGTGCGCGACGAGTTCCCCGACGAGTACTCGGCCCTGTTCCCCGAGCCGGTGCGCCTGGTCTGCGCTCCGATGTACGCCGCCGGGCGCTCGATCGGGGTGATCCTGGCCGACCGGCTGCTGTCCGCCCCACCCCTCGACGACTCTGTGCGGCATCTCCTGTGGACACTCGGCAAGTCGGCCGCGCTGGCCTCGGTGGCGCGGGTCGTGGCCACCCAGGCCGAGACCGCGCGACAGCTCGAGCACCGGATCGACCTCGCGCGCGAGATCCACGAGGTCGTCATCCAGCGCCTGTTCGGCGTCTCCATGGCCCTCGACGGCGACGGGGATCTTCCCGCCCTCACGCGTGAGCGCTGCGCCAGCGAGACGCAGGCCGCGCTGGGCGACCTGCGCACTGCGCTGCAGCGGCCGCTCGGTCGCGCGCCCCGCTCGACGCAGACGACGTTGTTCGCCGAGGTTCATCGGCTCGCGCGGGTGCATCCCGACCTCGGCGTGACGCTCGAGGCCGGCGAGGCGGCCGACGTCCCGCCCTCCCTCGAGCCCCTGGTGCAGTCGGTGCTCGCCGAGGCGGTGCGCAATGCCCACAAGCACGCCAACCCCACCCAGGTGAGCGTACGCGTCCGGCAGGCGGATGGCGCCTTCGTTCTCGAGGTGGCCAACGACGGTGTCTCGGGGCGCGAACGGCACGCTGGGATGGGTCTGCGGCTGGCCGCGTTCGAGGCGCTGCAGAGCGGTGGCGTGGTCGAGTTCGGGCCGCGTGATGAGGGAACCTGGCTACTTCGACT
The DNA here is from genome assembly GCA_963796885.1 of uncultured Solirubrobacterales bacterium. Taxonomy (GTDB): domain Bacteria; phylum Actinomycetota; class Thermoleophilia; order Solirubrobacterales; family Solirubrobacteraceae; genus Palsa-465. The sequence goes on along the minus strand of CAWCNP010000001.1, from coordinate 325,724 downwards.
GGTCGTGCCACTCGATGGCTGACTACCTCCGCAGTCCGGATCGTCTCAGCGTGCTCGTCGTCGACGACCACGACGTCGTGCATTGGGGCTTTCGGCTGATGCTGACCCAGCAGGACTGGGTCGAGCGTTGCGTGAGCGCGCACTCGGGGCGCGAGGCGCTGGTCATGGCCCGGCGTTACCGGCCGCACGTGGCCCTGGTCGACCTGTTCATCGGCGAGGAGTCGGGCGCGGAGGTCTGCGAGCAGCTGTGCGCGGCTGAGCCGCGGACACGGGTGCTGCTGTTCTCGGGCGCGGGCGAGATCTCCCCCCAGGCGGCGCGCGCCGCCGGCGCATCGGGCTTCGCCTACAAGGACTGGCCGGCGCGGCGCATCGCCAGCGCGGTGCGGATGGTCGGGATGGGCAAGACCGTGTTCGAGCGCCACGACCGCCCCGGCGTCCTCGGGCTCTCGGACCGCGAGCGGTCGGTGCTCGAGCTGATGGCCTCCGGGTCGACCAACCCGGAGATCGCCGAGGCGCTGCATCTGTCAAAGCACACGGTCAAGGAGCACACCAGCGCCGTGTTCCGCAAGCTCGGCGTGCGCAACCGCACCGAGGCGGTCCAGCGCGCGCAGCGCCTCGGAATCGTCGCCTGATCAGGGATCCGGTACGCCCTGATTGACCCGGGCGATCCATTCCGCGAACAGCGGATCGACCACCGCCTGCTTGCCGTCGACCGTCTCGATCTCCGCCGTCGCGCTCAGCCGCGGCAGGGCCTTGCGCACCATGTCCTTGGTCAGGTCGAGGCGGCCCAGGACGTCGGCCTTGTAGGGCGACCCATCGCCGGCGATGACCGCGCGCAGCGTCTTCTGCTCGGAGGTGTCGAAGCCGCGCCACTGCGCATCGAACTCCGGAAGGAGCTCTCGGAGCGCCGCCGCGTCAGCGCGCGCCCAGTGATCGAGCGTTGCGGTCTCGCCACGCGGCACCTCCTCCCACAGGCGGTGGGCCAGCAGCATCGCGCGCTGCGGGTGGCCCCGGGCGGCCTCGAGCAGGGGGCCGAGCGCCTCGCCCGGCGAGCGTCCCGTGTGGGCGAAGCGATCGCCGATGTACTGCGCGATGTCCTGAGCGGCCAGCCGGCCGAGGCGCATGGGGACAGCGGAGCCGTAGAGCGGTCGGTCCTTGTGCTCGAAGAGCTGCTTCATCATGCCCGGCTCCGAACCGGTAAAGGCATAGGAGGCGACCTCGCCCTGGTACTGGATGTGGCTGCGAATCAGGCCATCGAGGTCGGGGACCTTGGCGACGTCCTGGAACTCGTCGAGCGCGATGAAGGCCCGGTAACCGCCGCCCTCCTCCAGACGCAGCGGCAGGTCGAGCAGCGCGTGCAGCGCCGGCAGCGGGTCGACCTTGGCGCCGAGCTGGAGCTTGGCGCTGATCCCGTAGGCGCCCAGCGACAGGCCGATCCCCGTCTTCTGCAGGAAGTCCTCGACCCTGCTCCGCAGCGCCCCCTTGAGCTGCTTGGAGTAGGCGCGCTCGAAGCGGATCGCCACATCGGCCATCGACGAGATCCGGTACAGATCGACCAGGATTGGGATCAGGCCCTCGCGCGCCTCGCCGTCGCGCAACGCCCGTCGCAACAGGCTGGTCTTGCCGTACTTGCGCGGAGCGAACAGACGCACGTAGTGGCCGCCGACGATGTTGCGCAGCAGCGTCTCCGTCTCGGTGTCGCGGTCGATGATGTCCTCGGGCGAGATCGGGTGCGAGTAGATGAACGGGTTGACATTCTCCATGCGTCCGTGAGACTACCAGGTATGCGTCTGCTAGACGCAAACTTGGTAGTCCGAGTCGCCTACTTTTCGGTAGTCTGGCCGACTACTCGAGTTCGCTACGGTTAGGTCTATGGAAACACGCATACTTGGCAGCACAGGGGTCCAGGTCAGCCCGCTGTGCCTCGGCGCAATGATGTTCGGCGGCTGGGGCAACCCTGACCACGAAGACAGCATCACCATCATCCACCGCGCGCTCGACGCCGGCATCAACTTCATCGATACCGCCGACGTGTACTCGCGCGGCGAGTCGGAGGAGATCGTCGGCAAGGCGCTGGCCGGCGGCCGCCGCGACAACGTGATCCTCGCGACCAAGGTCCACGGGACGATGGGCGACGATCCCAATGAGTTCGGCAACTCCCGGCGGTGGATCATCCGCGAGGTCGAGAACAGCCTGCGCCGCCTGGGCACCGACTGGATCGATCTGTACCAGATCCACCGCCCCGAGATCGACACCGACATCGACGAGACGCTGGGCGCGCTGACCGATCTGGTTCGCGCCGGCAAGGTGCGCTACATCGGGTCCTCGACGTTCCCAGCCAGCCAGATCGTCGAGGCCCAGTGGGTCGCGGAGCGGCGGGGACGCCAGCGGTTTGTGTGCGAGCAGCCGCCGTATTCGATCCTCGTCCGCGGCGTCGAGAACGACGTGCTCCCGACCTGCCGGCGCTACGGGATGGGCGTGATCCCCTGGAGTCCGCTGGCCGGCGGTTGGCTCACCGGGCGCTACCGGCTCGGCGCCGACCTGCCGAGCTCGCGTCGCGCAGAGCTGATCCCGAGTCGCTACGACATGTCGCTCCCCGGCAACCAGCGCAAGCTCGAAGCCGCCGACGCGCTCGCCCAGCTGGCCGAGGAAGCCGGGATGACGATGATCGAGATGGCCCTGGCCTTCGTGATCCGCCACCCCGCCGTGACGGCCGCGATCATCGGGCCGCGGACGATGGAGCATCTCGAGTCGCAGTTGACGGCCGCCGAGGTGACGCTGTCCGACGACGTGCTCGAGCGCATCGACGAGATCGTGCCGCCGGGTACGAACATGAATCCGGCCGACGGCGGGTGGCAGAACCCGGCGCTGGCCGCGAGCGAGCGCCGGCGGTAGCGACGCCCATTTTGACCCGGGCGGAGCGCGGCGTTCGACGTTGACCGCGCGGTGCTGGCTGCCTCCTGTCGAGGTGAAACTCGACTCGCCCAGACCCGCGAGATGCACATCGACGGCGTGGGGGGCCGTCGATGTGAAACTCGCCCAGCTCGGCGAGCCGAGTTTCACGTTGGCCGCAGGCGTCCCGGGGCCCCACAGCGCGGCGGCTCCGCGAGCGCTCCACGGTGGCGCGCCCCCGCCGGCTATGGGGCTTCGGGCACGACGACGAGCGGTCGCTCGGTGCGCCCGAGCGCCCCGAGCTCGAAGTGACTCTCAGGGTGGCGGTGAACGTTGGCCATGCGCGCGACGAACGGGTCGACCGGCTCGAGGAAGTTCACCCGCGGCGTCCGGTAGTGCATCGGCACCACCCAGCGCGGCGCGAGCTGGCCGACCACGGCGGCGGCCTGGGCGGCGTCGATCGTCGGGCCGCCGCCGACCGGGATCATCAGCAGGTCGATCGGGCCGATCGCCTCGACCTGCTCGTCGCGGAGATAGCGCTGGCCGAGGTCGCCGAGGTGGGCGACCCGAGTGCCGTCGAGCTCGAAGACGAAGATCGTGTTCGGTCCGCGCTGCGTCCCCGCCGCGGGGTCGTGCTCGGAGGCCACGGCCGTCACCTCGCCGATCGGAGAGTCCAGGCGCCCGGCCGTGGAGCGGAGCACCGGTGGATCACCCTTGACGACGTCGTGCGCGTTGTGGTCGCCGTGCTCGTGCGTGATCAGGACCAGATCGGCGGTCGCATCGGTGATCGGCGGGTAGTCGAACTGGATTCCCCGCGAGGTGAGCGCCGAGATATCACCGAACGGGTCGATAACCACCGTGGCCTGCGGCGAGGTGAGCCGGAAGGCGGACTGGCCGTACCACTGGATTTGCAATTGATTTGCCTCCGATCTGGGTAATACGTCCGAAGGATCGTTCACCATTCCTTTACGCCAGGCTGGACTGTCCTGAGGTTCCAGCCGGCTGAAAGTGCGCATACGGAGCTTAGGCCGTGCTCAACTCACAACCGGCTGGGGGAAAGGCGCTCCACCACCTGACCGAGCTCGTGTATGAGCTCTTGGACGCGCACGAGGACACCAGCCGGTTGGTCGACGCCGATCTGGCGGCCAGCGAGCCCTGGCGCGCCCACCTCGACTACCTGCGCGGGCTCCAGCGCGTCGGCCGCGAGATCCTGTCCGAGGTCGATCGCTCCGCCGTGGCCGACCGGTCCTAGTGTCCTGAGTTAGAAATTGGATGCCAGTGGCCACTCTTTGTGGCACCGAATTTCCAACTCAGGACACTAGGTCCTGGTAGCCGGCCCGGGCCGGCCACCCTTAGAACGCGGGCCGCAGCACGACGGCGCTGGCCACCGTACCCGCCGCGCCCCGGCCGCCGAGCGCGAGGATCCCGCCGTCGAACGCCACCGCCGACAGATCGGAGACCGCCACCGGAAGCCGCCCAGCGGTGTGCCACCGGCGCTGCCCGGGGCGCCACGACAGGATCGTGTCGGTGAGCTCGCCCCGGCGCAGGCCGCCGATCACGTACAGGGTGCCGTCGAGCGTCGCGCCGGCGGTGTGGTCGCGCGGGGCCGGCAGATCCGGGAGTCGCAACACGCGGCCGGTGGCGGGGTCAAACGACCAGACGCTCGCCGTCGGGTTGCCCGAGGCCATCTCGCCCCCGGCCAGGATCAGGCGGCCGCCGAGCGTTCCGACCGCCGGGTAGCGCACGCCGACGGGAAAGGTGCCCACCTTGCGCAGCGAACCGTTCGCGCGGACGGCATAGATGGCGCGGCTGGTGTCGCTCCCGCTCCAGCCGCCCATCACGTAGGCGAGGTTTCCGATCGGCATCGCGACCAGATCGGATAGCGCCTGGGGGAGCGTCCCGACCAGCCGCGGCCTTCCCGGCAGCACGCGCACGATCCGGTTGCTGCCCTCCGACACGCCGCCCCCGAACAGCAGCACCCGCCCGGAAATCGGCACGGTGGCCGCATCGTGGACCGCGCTGGGGAGCGATCCCAGCGAGGACGCCCTTCCCATCGGCCCGATCCTGAACACCGACGTCGTCGAGACGCCGGCCGCCGACAACCCTCCGGCCACGATCACGCCGCGCCCGAAGCTCGTCGCCGCGGCCCCCGAACGTGCGGCCGGCAGATGAAACGTCCGCGCGATGCGAAGCCGGGCTGGGCGAGGCGTGCGCCGTGCCACGGTCGAGCTGGCGGTGACCGAACCCACCGCGGTCGTGGTCGCGCTCGACGCCGTCGATGTGGACGAGGACGACGACGGTCCGCCGCAGCCGGCCGCGCCGGCGGCCACCGCCAGCGCGAGCGCGGCTGACGGCCATCGACGCACTCAGTTCACGGACGCCTGGGCGTGCAGCGCCGCCGCCGTGCGCTCGTCGGCCGGGAAGAACGCCTCGATCGACAGCTCGGCAACGGTGATGTCGACCGCCGTCCCGAACGTCGTCACCGTGCTGAAGAAGGCCAGCGGCCCGCCTTCGGAGCTCAGCCGCAGCTCGACCATGATCTCTCCGGCCAGAGAGTGGTGGTCCTGGGCCGCCGGCGCCGGGTAGTCCTCGAGCTCGGCATAGAGCTCGCGCAGCGACTCGTCGTCGGTCAGCGCGATCTGCCGCTCCATGCGATCGAGCAGATGCCCACGCCATTCGGCCAGGTTGAGGATGCGCGGCGCCAGGCCCTCGGGGTGAAGCGAGAGACGCATGCAGTTGACCGGGGGCACGAGCAGCTGCTCGCTGACCCCCCGGAGCAGGGGCTCCAGCGCGCTGTTGGAGGCGACCAGATTCCAGCCCCGGTCGACCGCGATGGCCGGATACGGCTCGTGTCCGGCCAGGACTCGCCCGAGCGCCTCGCGGATCGGGGCCAGCTCGGGGTCATCGAGCGCCCGGGCGCCGAACTCGGGCGCGTACCCGGCGGCCAGCAGAAGCTGGTTGCGCTCCCGCAGCGGTACCTGGAGCTGCTCGGCCAGGTGGAGAACCATCTCCGGGCTGGGGCGTGCCCGGCCGGTCTCGACGAAGGACAGATGCCTGGTCGAGACTCCGGCCTCGAGCGCGAGATCGAGCTGGCTCAGCCGCCGGCGCTGACGCCAGTCACGCAGCATGATCCCCACGCGGTTGCCGTTCATTCTTCGCACGAGCGTACCGGTGCTCATGACGCACTCACGGTCGCGGGGAGCAGCCGGGTGAGCGCGGCGACGCCGATGAGAATCGCCGCCAGAGCCGCCAGGCTCAGCTCGAACGCCGTGGCGAAGCCGGAATGCACGGCGCCGAAGAAGATCACCCCGATCAGCGCAACACCGAGCGCGTTGCCGACGTTCTGCATGGTCGTCAAAGCTCCCGAGGCCGCGCCGGCCTGCTCGGGCTTCATCCCGGACAGGATGATCGTCGTCAGCGGGGTGATCCCGAGGCCCATGCCCGCGCCGACCAGGATCAGGCCCGGCGCCAGCAGGGCCAGCGAGCCGCCCACGCCGACGTCGGAGACCGCGGCCACCAGGAGCCCGTGGCCGGCCGCCAGCACGAGCGCCCCGACGGCGAGGACGGTGCGCCCGTGGCGCGTGGCCAGCGCCGGCGCCCTAAGCGAGGCGACCAGATACGCCGCGGCGAGGATCGTGAAGACGAGCCCCGCGTGCAGAGCGCTGAGGCCGCGGCCCTGTTGGAGGTAAAGCGCCAGGACCAGGAAGAACGAGGCCTGGCCGCACCAGAACACCAGCTGGGCCAGCAGTCCCGCGCTGAACGTGCGCTGGCTGAACAGGCTGAGGTCGAGCAGCGGCGCGCCGCCCCGGCGATGGAGCGCGCGCTGGTGGATCGCGAAGGCGAGCAGGATCATCGGGGCCGCGGACAGCGACAGCCACGTCCACAGGGGCCACCCATGCTGGCGCCCGTCGACGAGCGGCAGCACGATCGCCGTCAGCCCGAGGGTGACCAGCGTCGTGCCCACCACGTCGAGACCCCGGGTGTTCGGCGCCTTGGACTCGGGCACGAACGACGAGGTCAGGGCCAGGGCCAGCAGCCCGATCGGCACGTTGATCAAGAAGCAGCTGCGCCATCCCAGCCCCGCGACGTTCGCCTGCACGAGCACTCCGCCCAGCAGCTGTCCGCCGACGGCGGCCAGCCCCATCACCATCCCGTACACCGACAGGGCGCGAACACGATCGGGGCCGGTGTAGGCGACCCCGATGATCGCCATCACGTTGGGCATCATCAGCGCGCCGGCGACGCCCTGGACCAGCCTGGCCACGACCAGCATCAGGGGGCCGCCGGCCACCCCGCATGCGGCGGAGCTGGCGGTGAACAGGGCCAGACCGATGGCGAACGCGCGGCGGCGGCCGACGCGGTCGCCGAGCCGTCCGCCGGTGATCAGGAACACGGCCGAGGTCAGGCCGTAGCCGGCCACGACCCACTCGATCGCGCTGTCGGACGCGTGTAGCGAAGCCTGCATCGACGGCAGCGCCACGTTGACGATGAAGAAATCCAGCACGACCATGAACGTGCCGGCGAGAACTATTGGTAGCGGCGCCCAGCGGCTGTCACGCAGAGCCGCCATGCGCGTCTGGGTCAGTTGGAGTGTGCTCATGACGAGCACGGTCCCAGCCGAGCTGACGCGTGTCGATTACCTGTGGGGTAAAAGGGTGGGGTTGCGCCCTACTGCGCCGTGTTGCGCTTTGCCTGCAAATCGGCAACTTCGGCGAGTGACGCTGAGTCGGTTTGTTGCGCTTCGCTGCGCTCTGACGCTTCCATAGCGCTTCCATAGATCGCGGTGAGGCTGCGGCGCTGCTCAGACTGTCGCCGCGCCGTCTCGAACTCGTGCGTGTAGGTCTGCAAGGTGATCGCGCTGTTCGCGTGCCCAAGCCTGCGGCTGACCGACTCGACGTCCCAGCCGTCCGCGATCAGCGCGCTCGCGTGGCTGTGGCGCAGATCGTGCGGGGTCGGAGCGTGCTCAATCACGGCTCGGCCGCTCGTCACGTCCCCGAGTCCAGCGCGTTTCGCGGCGCGAGTCATCGCCCGCTCGATCAGCTTCTGGCTATATGGACTGCCGCCGAGTTGGCAGAACACGAACTCGTGCCTGCCGGCGGCCTTGGGGCGCAGCTTGCGCAGTTCCGCGGCGAGTTGCGGCGTGATCGCGATCGGACGCCGCGAGCGAGCTGTCTTCAGCTTCACCCGAGCTCCGGTGTGCGCGTCGAGCTGATAGGTGATCTCGACCTGTTCGGCGTCGAGGTCGACATCGCCCCAAGCAAGTCCGAGCAGTTCTGAGAGCCGTACGCCCGTCTCGGCCATGAATCGCAGCGCCAGCCGTAGCCGCGGGTCGGTCGCGAGCAGTAGCTGACGCAGTTCGGTTGCTCCGAGGATCCGCTTCGGCTTGCTCTCGCCGTGCGGACGCTCGAAGCGCTCCAGTAGCTGGACAGGGTTGGCGCCGGTGAAGCCAAGGTGACGAATCGCATAGGCGAACGCCCCCGAGATCACGGATAGATCCTTGCGCAACGTCTCAGCGCTCAGGGCGCCGTGCGCGGCCACGTAGGCGGCGACGTCGCCCACCGTGATGCTGTCGAGCCGCCGGCTGCCGAAATACTCGCGGACGCGCTTAGAACTGGCCTTGTAGACGGTCTGGGAGGATCGCGCGAGCCGTCCGCGCTTCTGCTCCCAGGCGGCGTCGAGCGCTCGTGCGAGGGTGAGTCGCGGTGGCGCGATGCGCTCGCCCTTGGCGCGCTTGGCGTGCTCTGTCGCAAGCGCGTTGCGGGCGGCCTTGATCCCGCCCTCGACCACATGCCAACGCTGCGTGCCGCTGGCGTCGCGCCAGCCGATCTCGAGGCGACCATCCCGGCGCCGGTAGATGCCGGGCTCGACTTTCTCACGTCGTTTGGGTGTCGATTGCTTCGTCATCGCTTCTTCGCCTTCCGTTCCTCGGCCGCGAGCGACTTCTCGAGCAGCGCGCGGACGTACGTCTCGCGCGGCACAAGCCCGCGCAGTCGATCCAAGCGGGCCACCATCTCGGGCGGGATCCTGACTGGAACTGGCTTTGTAGTGGTCATAGCAGCCATGCTAGCAGGTGCTAGCAATTACTAGCCTGAGACGCGTTCTCCCGCCTTCTGGCGTCATCGGATGCCGGAACCTGTGCTCACCTACCGCCCCGCCACTCGTCAAGTTCAGAACGGCGGAAAAAGCAGCGCGCTCCCGGCCGATCCTGGTGAAGTGGGATGCGCCGCTCGGCGGTCAGCCGATGCAGCGCATGGACGCTGATCCCCAAGTACTCGGCCGCCTGCTTGGTATTCAGCCAGCCGTCATCGCTCGCGGCCGGCGTGCGCAGGAATGGCGCGAGCCGTTCGGCGAGGCCCGCGAGATCCTCGGGCTCGAGCTGGGCGAGCAGAGCGCGGCCGAGTTCGGTCACGTTGTTCGCTCCACGAGCCGCTCGTCGCGCCGGGCCTGGGCGTCGAGCTCGACCACAAGCAGCGCCGCGGCGGGAAGCGCAGCCGGCTCGAGCTCGCGCATCACGAGCGCTTTGAGCAGCCGCGCGGCGCCGGTGGGCGGCATCCGCCGACGGTCAACGAGCCGGTCCGCGAGTCCGGCCTCGCGGGCCAACTCGTCAAGCAGCAGCGAGAGTTGCTCGGGGTGGTGACCGCCGAGTGTGCTCACCCGATCATGTCCTTCGGCGGCTTCGGCTTCCGACGGCTACGCGGCGGCTGTGGCTTATCGGCCAGCAGCCGCTCCAGTTGAACGACAGCCTCGCGGAGCTCCGAGGCGGTGTTCGACTTTGCCGGGACCGTCGGCATGTCCTTGATAGCCCCGACGAATTCCTGGACGTGCGCCTCCACCCGCTTCCAAGCCCAATCGGGGTTCCCGGCCATCAGGTCGCGGTAACGCCGCACCGAAGGGTCCGGCGCACGGACTGCGGGCGCCGCTATCGCACGATCGAAATCGGCGCTGAGCGCTCGCATCCGTTCTTGGTAAGCGCGCCGGTCCCGGTCCTCGAGGGCGTCGAGCGCGTCGGTGATCGTCGAGGGCAAATGCGCAGGATCTGCGTATTTGCGCGCGAGCCGCATGTAGACCTGGGCCGTCCGGGCGGGGATACCGACGTCACGCAGCCACGGCAGCCAACCGCCGTGCTTACAGAGCGCCTTCGCCTCGAGCAAACACTGGCCGGCGCGGTGACCGTGCTCGACTGCGGATTCCCACGCGCGTTCCGCTGCTGCGTGCTCCGCGGCGATCTCACGGGCGAGGCGATCAAGCGGCGAGTCAGGGACGGAAGCAAGGACGGTCATGGGTGCTCCTTGAGCGGTGTGTCGGGGTGGCGTTCGGGACGGCCGACGGCCTCGACTGACTCGGGGGTCTGAGTCAGACCTGGCGTCTGCGGCCGGGGGTGCCTCGGAGCCTCTGACTCCCTTAAGGGGGGAGTCAGAGAGTCAGACCCCGTTCCACCCCCCAAAAAGTCAGTGTGTGACTCGACTGACTCAGACGCCCGAGTCACACTCCAGAGCACGGCGTTGGGGTTCCGTCGAAGCGCTCGCGCGGCCTCGCCGGTCCGGCTTTCAAACCGCTCCGGATGCTCATCGAGCAGCGCCTTGACGCTGTCGACATTCGCGCCGATGCCGGCCTTCTCCTCGGGTGCGGCGATTTGCCTGGCGGTCCGCCACTCGCCATCGGACAGCAGCGCCACCACCTCGTCGATCAGGCTGCGCGGCTCTTTCAGCCGGAACCCGTCGCCGTCGGCCCAGGCGAGCTCGAGCGTGGTGTTGTGATGAGCGCTCGACCACCGGGCCTTTTGGACGTGGATGCTGGTGTATCCGTTGCCGCGCGCCTCGACGTGCAGCAGCGTGTCCCCGGATCCTTCCCAGGCGCCCGAGACGGTCCCGTTCTTGCCCTCATGGTGGATCAAGCCGACCGTGAGCGGCCGGGACTGTGCGCGCACCTCCTGAATCAGCCGCAGGAACGCGGCGACCTCCTGCAAGGTGCCGGCGGCGTCCATCCCGATCCGCGTCAACGGACCGGCGATCAGCACGTCAATCTCCCGGACCTTCACGATCTGGGCGAGCTCGGCGCGCCATTGCTCGGTGGCGAATGTGAACTGCCCCCAGGGACGCTCGAACACACTGATGCGCCCTTCGAGCGGCGCGCCCTTCCAAGCCTTCGCTTTGCGTCGCAGCTTCTTGCGCAGCAACGCCCGCGGACCCTCGTTCTCGACGATCAGCACGCGCACCGGACGGGACACGGGGATCTCGAGCCAGTCCTCGCCGGCGGCGAGATGGCACGCGAGGTCGATCGAGAGCGTGGTCTTCCCCGCCCCGCCGTCGCCGTAGAACATCACGTCCCCACCCTCGGGGATCAAAACGTCATCCTCACCGCCGACCAGCGCGGCGGCTCCGGGTTCGTCCACTTCGATGAACTGCTCGAGCGGAACGATCGCCAGTTCGCTTGACTGCGGTCCCGCGCCATCCTGGTCGAAGTCGGCGCCTCTGAATGGCCGCCCGTAGTCGGTCGGGTCGCCTGGCCGCCCCGCCCCGAACAGCGCATAGGCCTCTTCCGGCATCGGTTCGGCAATCTGGCCGTTGGTGTCGCCCATGCTGGTCGCGAAGCACCGCCAGCACGCTTGCTCAGCGCCGTAGCGTGAGGCGACCGGATCGCTGCAGCGGCACGCAGCCACGCTCACGCCGCCGTTCCCCGCGTTGCGAGAAACCGATCGAGCGGCCCACCGATATGCCGCAAGCCGCCCGGATCTGACAGCAACTCAAGCTGTTCCGGCTCAGGTGGACGCCACAACTCATCGCGTCGCACGCGACCTCGCAGCCGGCGCCGATATTCGTCATCCCGCGGCGAGTTCACCGCACGCCACCCTCAGGGAGAACTACATGACGCTGTTGCCGCCCGCGAAGCGTGGGCCTCGCGGGCTCACCTTCGTCAGAAGGCCCGGCGCGTGCCGAACCCCTCGAACGTCGCCGGTAACGCTGCTGCCGCTGACGAGGACGAGCACAAAACCGTCGAGCGCTCGGCCGAACCGATGGTCGGAACGTGTGACGTCGCGGGAACAGGTAGGAAACCTTCGGAGGAGCCAGCGGCCCCTTACCGCCAGCGGCGAAGGTCAGCATGAGCCTCGGGTTGATGTCGGCAGTCGCCGCACCAGCGAGCCCGTAGTAGCCGGTGAAGCCGTTACCGGCTGGGCGCTGCGGCATTGGTCGAGAACGAGGTCATAACAGGTCGCGCCGCATGTTAGCCACGGCCGCGGCAGGAACCGGCGGCGCGCTCACAGATACATCGGTAGATGCGGAAACGACCGGCGCCGACCCGAAGGCCGGCGCCGAGACAACTCGTTATGACCATCCAACTACGCGGGTGACCAAGCCCGCGCTCAACGAGCGTACCAGCGCGGACTGACAGCTATCCGCGGCGAGACCGGGCCTTACCGCGCCACGGCGGCGAACCCTCAACCCGCTCACGCCACCGATCACGCCGGCCCATCGTGTCGCACGCATCCAACGCCATCATCCGATCGCCCGCACCAGCATCCTCATGCGGCCAGTACTGATCCGGGGCACGCTCATCCGGCGTCTCAGACGGCCACACGCCAGCCGGCTCGTCCAAACGCTCAAGCCCCCGCAACGCCTGAAGCACGCCCGCCAACCCACGAGCCGACAACGCCTCCGTCTCCACCACCGCCCGGAGCTCGGCACGCAAACGATCCGTCGAAACCGGACAGCTATCGCCCGCGCCGGCGAGCCGAACCAAAGCGGACGCCTTCGCCTGCAACCCAGGCTCCGTCGTGGCCTCAGAAAGCGCCAGCCGGGTCAGTGCATCAAGTCTCGTGGTCATTGTGTGTGATCCATTTTCGTGTGTGTGAATCTGAGCCTCTTTGCCGAATTGACGTCCTTGGCGGTCTTTCTCGCGCAATGGTGGAAGTGCAGACGCTCCCCCGTCGTCGGTTGACTCGCGCGGACGCTCGGCGATACAGTCTGCGCGGGGCTGTACGAACGGGGCTCTCACTATTGCCCCGAAGTCGGTTTCACGCAAGGGAGAACTCTTCCATGTTCCGCGTCTTGCCACTTCGCCAGATTTCGGCTTTGACCGCGATGGCGCTCGTCAGCAGCATCGCGCTCATCGGTTGCGGTGGATCCACCAAGACGGTCACGCAGACGACCACGACGAGTCAGACGCAATCGAGCAATACGGCCGCCGCGTCCAACGCGAGTTCCCAGAACGCTCAGGTCATCCATCAGGCGGCTCAGGCAAACGACAATCAGGCGCAGCTCGGAGCCGACGCAATCCGCAGGATTCTTATCAAGAAGATTGGGCTCAACGATACGGAATCCTTCAATCTGAACCACCATATCGCTCCGGGGGATAACAGCGGTGACTGCTACGTCAAGCTTGGCGCGGACGCAGTTAACTTCGAGTACCAGACACAGAACATCTTGCGCGCGCCCAACGGGACGGATGTCGTGTTCGTGCAGTCGAACACAGTCACGCCGCTTGTCAAGTGCTTGGAGGCTGTTAGGACGGCGCTCAACTGGTGACGCTCATGGGGCGTATAGGAACATCGCGATGGGGTATCGGACTTGCACTTCTCGGGGCGGCGGCGATCCTAAGCGGCTGCGGTGGTGGCACCAAGACGGTTGTGAGCACGGTAACTGCGCCACAGGCGTCCACCACCATCGCGGCGACTTCGTCCCCGTCGACCACAATTTCGACTACCTCGTCATCAACGTCGAAACCGACGGACTGCAATGCTCTGGGTATCGATTCGAAGGGCCTCCGCGAAGGAACTTGCTTCACGAACGGGGAGAAGTTCACCGTCGTGAACAAGGCGAGCACGCTTCACCTGCGATCACTGACGGCCAAGTTCAACGGTGCTCGCACGCAAAACTCGCTCAGTGCCCCTGCATCTACGGCAACAGCGAACGGTGAGTTCGTCATCATCTCGCTCACGATCGCGAACAAGCTCGACACGCCGCAAACGTTCGACCAGATTGGTACGCCCCAGACGGCGCTCGAACTCGGCAACAAGGTCTACACGGAGGATTTCCAAGCCGAGAATGGGCCGGACCAGCAATCGTTCATTGCAAACCAGCTGTCCCAGAACGGCATCCAGCCCGGTGAGTCCAAGACTGGGGACGTTGTCTTCGACGTGCCGTCACGAGCGGTCTCTGAACTGGACAAGACCGGCAATATCATCGTCGTCAACTTCGGGGACGCCGCGCAGAGTCCGAGCGGAACGATCGGCGTCATTCGGACCTATCACTAGTCCTCTGCTACTCGCCGGTCACGTTAGTTCTGCCGGTTCTTGGCGTCTTCCGTGAGGCCGTGCAACTCGAACGCCAGCTCTGCCGTCGGCGCTAAGAACCACGCCAACTCGTCGCCGACGAAGCGCCGCTGAAGCCATCCGGCCTCGGCCAGTCGGTGAGCCGAGGGATATGCCCAATCCTCGAGCACTTGGCCGCGTTCAGCGCCGAGCAGTTTCGCTCGGTACAGGATCTCCAACTGTTCGGTGTCGAATTCCATCGCGGTGTCCTTTCTCATTTGGTTGGGCCGGGTGCGCCCAAATGAGCAAAAGCACGCCCGGCCCTGCTCCAGCACCTTCGGCGGAGCGGAGGAGCACGCCGAAGCCTTGGATCAATCGAGCCCTGACACCTCGGTGAACGCACTAGGCCTAAATACGCACAGGGCGGCACGAGTCTCCGCTCGGACCGCCACAAGGTCATACACGAACAGATTGTCGTGACTGTTCGTAGCCTCCACGGTCGGGCCTCCTCGTCGCATGATCCTCGCGGCCTGGCCGAAACTGCCGACCAGAGCGGTGCCGGCGCCGACGTAGGTGGACAGCACGACGCGCTTACCCCACAGCGACTCGCCGAACACTCCGACCATCGGTGCCCCGCCGCCATATTGACTCTGAAATGGTCCGCCAGCGAAGAACTGGCCGGCGGTGTCGGTGAGGAGCCTGGTCGCCAGCCAGTTGTTCGGATGCATGATGATCGCGTCGGGCTCCAGCCACGACGACCCGCGCGTGTTGGCAATCACCTTCGCGAGTGCCACCGCGTTGTTGTCGACGGTGCCGGCGGCGTACTTGTTGATCGAGCGAGCGTTATTGAGGACGCCAACGAGCTCATTGGTGCCGGCGCCGCGTAGAATCTGCCGCTCCTCTTCCCGCTGGACAAACAAGGTCAACCGCGAATTCAGATACGACTGAACGCTCGTGACGTCCTCGAACAACTCATCGGAGACGATCAGCGACGTCGCGACCTTCTTGACCGGCTCGTCGGTGGTGCTGAGCGCAAGGTCCGACGCGGGCTTCAGACCGCCCTCGGCGACCCCGCTGGCGCCGCTCACCGCGGTCCCCTCAACGATGTAGCGACAAGTGTTGCTCGCCGTCTGCCCCTGCGCGAACACGTCGGCCACGCCCAGCGGTTCGAACAGCGTCTCGACCACACCCGGAATCACTTCCGGGACTGGGATCAATCCGCCGCCGGTTCCGGTGCCGGGAGCTCCGACGCCTTCAAGCAGGGTGCCCGCCTTCGTCCGGTAGGACGACCCCTTGCGGAACGGCGGGACCTCAATCGCGCCGGTTGACCACTGTTGCGGCCGGGTGCCGGGATCCGCGATCGCCTGCCAGCCCTTGGACTGGACGAAGGCGTCGCCGACGCCACCGGCGGCGCCACGGTCAGCGAACGGATCCGGGTACGCACCCCCCGGCGACCCCAACGCCACACCGATGTCGTGGATCGACTTCTCGGCCCTACCGACTTCCTGGGCCTCGTCGACCAGCTGCTGAGCGTAGGACCGCTCGTCAGCGGAGAGCGGCCGGTTTTCAGCATCGGCCTGACGGAATAGTTGTTGTGCCTCTCTCGCGAGGCGTAGCGCTCTAGACATCGAGCCCGTCCCTTCCGGGGTGGCTAGTCGATGTCGGCTAGGTGTTCAAGTCTCGGCTCTGCACGCGGCTCCGCGTGTGGCCCAGTCTTCTTCCGCTGAAGCTGCCGGGCGCAACGGCTCGTTGCAAGCCCTGGGCCCAGCGTCTCGCTGATGGCCCTTGGCGTCTTCCGCGGCCTGACCGCTCTACTTCACGGCCGACGGATTATTCGGTTTGTGCCGGAGGATTCTAGCCCCGGCGGATGTCACTTGTTCGGTGACAAGCAGACGTACCTCTCACTACGGAGGGGCCCCACGCGACCTTCGTCGTGCCAGACACACAGCGCGAGTCGGTTGAGGTGCCCCGTCGCTGGCACCTGACCCCTGCTGCCGTCCGGGAACGACCGCAACACAAGACCGGCTGATCTATATCCGCTGACGTCCCCGTAATCGCCATTCACCACCGGCGACTCTTCGGTGCATAAGGCGCCGTCGCACTCTACGTCGATCACCTGCAACGGGATGGAGAAGTCGAATTCACGATGCAGGCTGGAGGTCGGAGACCTCGTCAGGCACGTGATTCGAGTTATCCCCTGGTTCTTCGGACCAACGTATCCGTAGCCACCCTCGGTCTTGCAGATCCACGTCGATTCGGCCAGCTGGAAGGTGCGACGTTCCCCATTGACTGCGGCCATCCCCTGCGAGTACATCCGCCCGACTAGCGATCTGGGCGCTCCGCACGTTACGTTGGCCGTGCGCTCGACGTACGCGTCCAACTCAATCGAGTCGATCAGGTCATCGAGTGCGACGCGCCCGCAGAGGAAGGCCCCTGCCCGCGATCACGGTTTTCTCCCCAGGGTTGATCACCAGAATTCCCCAGGGCGGTAGCGCGTAGGAGTTACGCGCGCGGTTCGACGGAGGCGAGGCCCGAGGGCCGAGCCGGAGTCGATCCGCGCGCGTGCGCGGTTCTGTCGGGGGTCCCCCTCACCGTCAGCGGTTCTCAAGCCAGCTGTCGAATGAGGAGGACCGTGGGGGATGTTGACCCAGGAGGACGACGTGGAGATTCACGCGCTCGCGCGCAGGGGTTGGTCGAAGTCCGCGATCGCCCGGCACACCGGCCGGGACCGCAAGACGGTCGCGAAGTACCTGGCCGGCAACGGGCCCGTCGAGGGAGCCGGCGCCGAGCTGCCTTGAGCCGCTACCGCGCCTATCTCGAGGCGCGGTTCGTCGATGACCCGCACGTGCGCGCCAGCGTGCTGTTCGGCGAGCTCGTGCCGCTTGGGTTCGATCGTTCCTACCCGACGCTGGTCCGGGAGATCCGCGAGCTCGGGCTGCGACCGGTGTGCGATTGCTGCAAGGCCGGCGGCGTGAAGGTCACCGTCGGGCTCGATCATGAGCCGGGCGATGAGCTGCAGCTCGACTGGCTCGAGCTGTCGGAGACGCCGTGGGGCGAGAAGGCGTATGTGCTGGTCGGCGCGCTGTCGCACTCCGGCCGTGTCCGTGGCGTGTTCGCCGACGGGATGACGTTCGCGCACCTGATCGAGGCGCTCGGACGGTGTGCTTCGTCGGCTCGGCGGGACGACGAGGTCGTGGCGGACCGACCGGATGGCGACCGTCGTCTACCCGGGCACCGATCGGCTGCGCCCGGAGGCCGCCGCGGCGGCGAAGCACTACGGCGTCACCGTCGCGGTGTGTCCGGCGAACCGGCCGCAGCGCAAGGGTGTCGTCGAGAAGGCGATCGATTACGTGACGCAGTCGTGGTGGCGCGCGGCGCCGGTGTCCACGCCGGCGGAGGCGCAGGCCGATCTGGACCGCTGGTCCGTCGCGGTCGCAGACCGCCGCCGGCGCGGTCACAGCACGGTCGGCGAGCTCGCCGCCGCCGAGCCGCTGCTGGCGCTGCCGCAGCTGGCGTTCCCGGCCGAGCATCACGCCGAGCGTGTCGTCGCCGACGACGCGCTGGTCGCGTTCGAGAGCAACCGCTACAGCGTCCCGCCCGGCTACGCCGCGCAGACGTCACCGTCCGAGCCCGGCTCGGTGACGTTCACCTGGAGATCTACTCGCAGGCCGGCCGGCGGATCGCGAGGCATCGCCGCGCGCCGAACGGCGCCGGGCAGGTTCTCCGCAGCCCGGAGCACGCGCAGGCTGCTCGAGCAGGCCGTCCTCGCCGGGTTCACGACGAACAAGAAGTGTCCGCGCAAGCCGAACCGGCCGCCCGGCGAACGGGCGCTCGCCGAGGCCGCCCGTCTGCGCGGCCAGGATCCCAGCGGCGTGGTCGTCGATCTCGATCAGTACGCCCGGATCGCGAAGGTCGCAGGTCAGCGATGAACAAGCACGCCAGCTACCAGGACCTCCGCGCTCATCTCGCCTACCTCAAGCTCGCCGCCGTCGCCGAGCACCTCCCCGCCGCGCTCGAGCAGGCCGAGAAGGACAAGCCCGGCTACACGCAGTTCCTGCACGACCTGCTCCAGGTCGAAGTCGACGCCACCGAGCAGCGCCGCCTCGCCGGCCGGATGCGGTTCGCCGGGTTCCCGTCGACCAAGACGCTCGAGGAGTTCGACTTCACCGCCCAACCCGGCATCGACCGCGCGCTCGTCAACGAGCTCGCGACGCTGCGGTTCGTCGAGGAGAAGGCCAACTTGTTGCTGATCGGGCCGCCGGGCGTTGGCAAGACGATGCTCGCGATCGCGCTCGGCCTCAAAGCCGTCCAGGCCGGCTACCGCGTGCACTACACGACCGCCGCCGACCTCGTCGCCCGCACCAGCCGCGCCGCCGACCAAGGCCGCTGGGAGAACACGATGCGATTCTGGGCCGGACCACAGGTCCTGATCGTCGACGAGCTCGGCTATCTCCCGATGGTCGGCGAAGCCGGCAGCCACCTCTTCCAGGTCATCACCCGCCGCTACCTCCACGGCACCGTGATCCTCACGACGAACCGCGGGATCGCCGAGTGGGGTCACGATCTTCGAGGACACCACCGTCGCTGTCGCGATCCTCGACCGGCTCCTGCACTACGCCACCGTGCTGCAGATCGACGGCGACAGCTACCGCATGCGCGGCCACCGCGCCAAGCTCGCGCAGCTCCGGGATGCTTTGAACCCGCCTCAATCCTGAGCGAGGCGAAGCCCACCAGCCGCAACCAACGCGTCAGCCTCCTCAACGATCTGCGCCGCGATCGCCGACCTCGACGGCGGGTGGTCGTCCCACTCGCTCGCTAGCCCAACGAAGATGGCGAGCTGACTAAACAGCGGCCCGTTGAACACCTGGTGAGACAACCGCCACAGTCTGTGCGCGCCCAGAGCTGGATCCACTGAGCCGTCCACAATCCGACGGGCAAGCGCGTCAACGACGGTCTTCAACGCCTCCTCGCGCGTCGGGCGTGACCAGCCGATCCGGCGCAGAAGGTCGCGAACCTCTTCATCGACATCACCGTGCAGCGGTCGCTCGAGCCCGGCGAGCACCGCAACTTCCCGAAGCTCGCAACCCCGCTCAAGCGCAGCGACCGCGAGCGCCGGCACGTCCTCTGGCGGCAGCAATCCGAGCTCCCACTCCGCAAGCGGCTCGATGAACTCCTCCAGCATCACGCCATTGTCGACGACCGACGTGCGCGACCCGACCTGGGGAATTCTCGCGATCACACCTGGGGAATTCCGATGATCGTTGACACCCCCGGGAACGAGCGTTTCCACTGAAAGGTGAACCTGGACCGGCCCGAGGTGCAGCGAAGCTCCGTCACGCTGGCTCCAACGTACGAGCAAGACCACGTCCGTCTATGCCGCTGCCGGCCCATGACCCAGAACCGGGCCTTTCCGTAGTACAAGAATTCCACGGACGTCCCGAACTCATCGGCTACGAGGTAGGCGGTCCGGCAGCTCACGCGGTGGACCGAGACGTGCGACGGTCCCCACGGCGTGCTGATGCTCCGAATCTGCGGACACGCCTGAGACGTGTCGGACGCGAGCGCATCTCCGGCCGCAATAGCGGCCATAACGACAGCGACGATTGCAGCCAGCGATCTCAAGGCCTGCGATGTTCTTCGAATACCCACCTTGCCTCGGCCGTCAAACGAACCCCTTTTGACTCGGGCGAAGCCTAGCCGCTCGTGTCTCCGGCTGGAGGCGACTGTCCGAACGAGCACCGGATAGCGGCTACAAGGCAGCAGCGGCGGCCGACTCGCTGCGTATTGCCGCTTACTGGGCGACTAGCGTCTCGAACGGGTCGCTCGCGGACTCGGAGAAGTAGTGGCCGTGTGTCCGGCGGATCGTCTCGAGCGAGTCGGCGCCCACGAGGACGATCTCGATCCCCTTCTGATCGCGATAGCGCTCCTCGTACTCCGCGTAGGTACGCGCGGCGTCTTCCCCACGAGTGCCGAGGTCGAGGTGATCGACCAACTTGTGCTGGTCGTGGTCATAGATGAGAAGGAAGTGGTTGAGCGACATCGTCTTTCCGGACTCGACCCTAGCGGCTCTGGCGCCTCGACTGCTGGTCGGACACGAAATGGTGCCTCACGAGTGATCTTAGATTCGCCAGTTCGTCGCTCAAGTCCTCCGGCACGGGTCGGTCGTTTTCCTGAAGCCAGGTGATGTCTGAGGCCACCCTGAAGTAGTCGATTAGGTCCTTCGGGCCCTCTCCGTCCTTGACGTTTATGCGTGTGCGGCTAGATGTGCTCTCGACCACCTCCGCCCAGTACTGCTGACCGGGCGTCCGTAGTTGGATCTCGATGAGGCGATCCCGACGTTTCACGACGACGTGAAGGCTTCGGTACCCGGTTCCGGGCTTCCGAACTCTCGATAGTCGCTTTCCTCTCGGACCTCCCACTTCCGCCTGATCCGGCGCGCGACCGCCTCGACCTCTTTCGGATTCGACAGGACCGCTCGACAGCCGCCGATGTCCTCCATCTGCGAGAGCCGCATCGACGGTAGTCGCTGCAGTTTGTCCAGAATGCGCCCGAACCTCTTCAATCGCTGGCCAACGATGACCTCCCCGGACGTCTCTTGATTGACCCAATTGCGGACACCCGGAGTGACGAGCGCCAGGGGATACGCGTGGGTCCGCCGCCAGTCATCAATATCTTCAAAAGTCCGGACGAACTGGTCGGCCTCTTCGACGGAGAAGACCAGCGGTTCTTCCCGAAGCATCTCGCGGGTCCACTGACCCGCGCGGTCAGCCTTTGACTTCGAAATCGTCGCCGATGCGATGCGTGCCACGCGATAGAGGCTAGTTCCGGAGCATCCCAGCGCCCGGGGCCTCCAGGCCACCAACGCTTCCAAAACGCTTCCATAGACGGCCCAAACACGACGAAACCCCCTAACCACGAGGGCTTCGCTTGCCTTGTCGATTACCTGTGGGGTAACGTCCGCGAGCTTGAACGCACGCTACTGGGATTGATTTTCATAGCGGCCCTCGGGCTGGCGCCCGGGGCCGCCGGGGTTACGCTCCGGGGTGGCCACGGCCTCCGCGTTTTCCACTCGCCGCCTGACGATCGAGGTCCCGCTCGGCCCGTCGAACGCGGTGCAGGAGTGCGCTCTTAGGTCATTCCTACACCGTTCCGACACACGTCCGCGAACGTGTGCGCAGTCGAGTAAGAAAGGAGGTGAACTCGATGCGACTAAAGCCTGTAGTCATCACCCTGGCCGCGAGCGGCGCGCTGATCGGAGGCGGCGCCGCGCTGGCCAGCGCATCCACGTCGACCACCAGCCACAGCACCACCACCACCACGGCCACGAGCTCGTCTCACACGAGCCGGCCGTCGGGACCCGGCAGCGGCAAGCTGCCCGGATCTCCGCCTGGTGGCAAGGCCGGCACGATGCCGCCGCCTCCGGGCGGCAAGGGGATGACGCGTGGTCATTGCCCGAACGGCGCCCCCAAGGGCGCTCCCAAGGGCGCGCCGAGCGCTCAGAATGGCGCTCCTCCAGGCGCGGTGCCCACGACGTGACGCAAATGCGCGACCCGGCCCTGGCCGGGTCGCGCCTGGAGTGTGTGCTCAAGTTGACGCCCGTGACCTATTTCTGATATATCACCAATGGTGGCCACTGCTGCGGAGTCATCGAGGCAGTTGCCGGCTGCTCAGCGCGTCGTGATCATCGGGGCGGGGATCGTTGGAAACAGCCTCGCTCATCACCTGACGCAGCTGGGCGAGACCGGCGTGACATTGCTCGACAAGGGCCCGCTACCCAACCCGGGCGGCTCGACCGGGCACGCGTCGAACTTCATCTTCCCGGTTGACCATTCGAAGGAGATGGCGTCGCTGACGCTCGAGAGCATGCGGCAGTACAAGGAACTGGGTGTGTTCATCGAGAGTGGCGGGATCGAGGTGGCGCGCAACGCCGAACGGATGCAGGAGCTCAGCCGCCGGGTCAGCTCGGCCATCAGCTGGGGGATCGAGCCGGTGTCGATGCTGACACCCGATGAGGTCAAGGAACTGGTTCCATTCATCAACGAGCAGCTGATCGTCGGCGCCTTCTACACCCCCGGGGCCGGCGTGGTCGACTCGCTGCGGGCCGCGACGCTCATGCGTGAGCGGGCCCAGGAGAAGGGCCTGACCGTGGCCGCCAACACCGAGGTCCTCGGCATCGATGTCGAGGGAGGGCGCGTCAGGCGCGTGCGCACGACGAGGGGCGACATCGAGACCGAGAGGCTGGTCATCGCGAGTGGTGCCTGGAGCCCGAGGCTGGCGGCGATGGCGGGTGCGTCGATCCCGCTGACGCCGATGGTCCACCAGATGATCGACATCGGTCCGGCTCCCCGCTTCGCGGACACCACGGGGATGATCGAGTACCCGATCGTCCGCGACATGGACACCAATATGTACGAGCGCCAGGAGGGCACCGGCCTCGAGATCGGCTCCTACGCCCACCGTCCGATCACACTCGACGCCGATGAGATCCCGAGCATCGAGGAGTCGGCACTGACCCCCACCGAGCTCCCGTTCACCCAGGAGGATTTCGATCCGCAGATGGAGATCGCGCTGGAGCTGATGCCCGAGATCGTGGCCGACGAGAGCGTCGGGGTGAAGTACGCGATCAACGGCGTGCTGTCGGTGACCTACGACGGCATGCCGCTGCTGGGCGAGACGCCCGAGGTGAAGGGCCTGTGGTCGGCCGCGGCGATCTGGATCAAGGAGGGCCCCGGCGCCGGCAAGACCGTGGCCGAGCTGATGGTGCACGGCGAGTCGGAGATCGACGTCCACGAGTCCAACATCGCGCGCGCCTATCCGTGCCAGCGGACCAAGACCCACATCAAGGCCCGCGCCTCCGAGGGCTTCAACAAGATGTACGGGATCGTCCACCCCGGCGAGCAGTGGGAGTCCGATCGCAGGGTCCGCCTGAGCCCGTTCTACGAGCAGGAGCGCCGGCTCGACGCCGTGTTCTACGAGACCGCCGGCTGGGAGCGCCCCCACTGGTACGCGAGCAACGCGTCCCTGCTCGAGGAGTACGGCGACCGGATCAACCAGCGCGAGGCCGAATGGGATTCTCGCTGGTGGTCGCCGATCATCAACGCCGAGCATCTGGCCATGCGCGACCGCTGCGCGATGATCGATCTGACCGCGTTCACGATCTTCGACGTCACCGGTCCCGGCGCGCTCGATGCTGTGCAGAGGCTGGCCATGCGCCAGATGGACGTCGCCACCGGCCGGGTCGTGTACACCCCGATCCTCACCCCGAGCGGCGGCTTCAAGCAGGACCTGACGATCATGCGCCTGGCTGACGATCAGTTCCGCGTGGTGACGGGCGGGGCGTACGGGATGTCCGACAAGAAGTGGTTCTCCGACCATCTGCCCGCGGACGGATCGGCCCAGCTGGCCGACCTCACGAGCTCGTGGTGCACGCTCGGGCTGTGGGGACCCAGGGCCCGCGACATTCTCGCCAGCCTGACTGGCGAGGACGTCTCGCACGAGGGCTTCAGGTTCGCCACCTGCAAGACGATCGAGATCGGTCCGCTCAGCGTTCTGGCCTCGCGCATCTCCTACGTCGGCGAGCTCGGCTGGGAGCTGTACGTGGAGTTCGAGCAGGGGGCGCGGCTCTGGGACATCATCGCCGAGGCGGGTGAACCGCACGGCATCGTCCCCGCCGGCATCGGCGTTTACGGGACGACCGGACGGTTGGAGAAGTGCTATCGCGCGTACGGCGCCGAGCTCGAGACCGACTACACCGTCGTCGACGCCGGAATGGCGTGGGGCAAGGTCAAGGACCAGGACTTCATCGGCAAGGAGGCGCACGTGCGCCACCGCGAGGAGGAGCCCTCGACGGTGATGTGCACGCTGACGGTCGACGACCACACCTCGCGGTCCGGCGTGAAGCGCTACATGCTCGGCGGCGAGCCGATCCTCACGCGCGACGGAGAGCCGCTGACCGACGGCAAGGGACGCCGGTCCTACGTGACGAGTGCCGGCGCGGGCCCGTCGATCGGTAAGCACATCCTGATGAGCTATCTCCCGCCCGAGCACGCCAAGGTGGGCGCCGAGCTGGCCGTCCAGTACATGGGCGAGCGCTACCCGGTCACCGTGCAGAGCAGCGACGCGACGTCGGTGTTCGACCCGGAGAACACGCGGGTCCGCTCATGAACATCCTGGTCTGCGTCAAGCGGGTGCCGCTGACCGGCGGCAAGATCGTCCTCACCGACGATGAGCGGGCGATCTCGACGCGCCACCTCGGCTTCACGGTCAGCCCTCACGAGGAGTGCGGCGCCGAGGAGGCGGTGCGGCTCGTCGAGCAGCACGGCGGGTCCTCGACGGTGCTGACCCTGGGACCGCCCGAGGCTGAGGAGCAGCTGCGCGACATGATGGCCATCGGCGTCGACCGGGCCGTTCACCTCCTCAGCGACGGCAGCGAGTGGGACCCACAGGCCACGGCGCAGGCGATCGCCGAGGCGATCAAGGCACAGCCCGAGCCCTTCGACCTGATCGTGTTCGGCAACGAGTCGGCCGACGCCGGCAACTACCAGGTGGCGATCCGGGTCGCCCACAGGCTCGGCCTGCCATGCGTCACCGGGATCAAGGGCATCTCGCTGACCGAGGACGGCCAGCTCCGATGCGAGCAGGAGGTCCCCGGTGGGCGCGACGTATACGTCGTGCCCACGCCGGCGGTGGTGACGGTTAAGGAGGGCATCAACCTCCCGCGCTATCCGTCGGTGCCCGGGCGACTGCGGGCCAAGCGCAAGCCGCTCGATGCCCGCACGCCGGAGCGGCCGGCGCCCAGACTCGAGATGGTCAGGCTCGTCCTCCCGCCCGGCTCGGGTAAGCAGGTCGAGGTGCTCGGCAACGGGCCCGAGGCGGCGCCGGCGGTGGTCGGCGTGCTCGGCGAGCTGGGGTTGGTCTGATGTTGACGCTGGTGTTCGTCGAAGACGCCGCGGATGAGCTATCGCAGCAGGCGCTGACCTTCGCCGCGAGCCTCGGTCAGGACGTTCAGGCCGTCTCGGTGAGCGACACGTACGCGCCCGCGGCGTGGGCGCAGGCCATCGCAGGCCAGATCGCGCAGCGATCGCCGGGCGTTGTGATCGCCCCCGGCACCGACCGGGGCAACGAGGTGCTGGCGCACGTCGCCGCGATGCTCGACCAGCCGATGGCCGCCAACTGCGTTGCGCTCGCCGCCGGCGATCCGGCCACGGTGAAGCGCGTACGGTGGGGCGGAAGTCTCCTCGAGGAGGCGCGCCTGCACGGCACTCCGCTCTTGGTGACCGTGGCTCCGCACGCCGTGGCCGCGCAGGCCCCGGACGTCCAGGTCGTCGCGCTGACCGTTAGTCCGAACGGCGCCGTCGCCGTCAAGGAGCGCGTGCCGACGGTCACCACGGGCGTGTCGCTCGAGAGCGCGGATGTGGTCGTATCGGGCGGTCGCGGGGTGGGTTCAGCCGAGGGGTTCGGGATCATCGAGGAGCTCGCCGACCTGCTCGGTGGCGCGGTGGGCTGCTCGCGTGCGGTTACCAGCGCCGGCTGGCGACCGCACACCGATCAGGTCGGCCAGACGGGAACCAAGGTCTCGCCCGAGATCTACATCGCCTGCGGGATCAGCGGGGCCACCCAGCACATGGCCGGGTGCAAGGGCGCCAAGAAGCTGCTGGCCATCAACCCCGACGCCGAGGCGTCGATCTTCGCCAGCGCCGACTACGCCGTGATCGGCGATCTGCACGAGGTGGTGCCGGCGATCTCGGCCGAGATCAGGAAGGCGCGAGGGACATAGGGACGGTCATCGCCGCAGTCGCCCTCGCGGCCGCGATCGCGATCAGCGGCACGCTGTTCATCCGCCGCGTGTCGTTCCTCACAGGGCTGGTCCAGGCCGCGCCACCAGTTGACCGCAGCGACGAGCCGAGCCGGCGCGCGCGCAACGAGGTGACGATCGTGCTCGGCCAGCGCAAGCTGCTCCAGCGCTTCGGCCCCGGGCTGATGCACGCGTTCATCTTCTGGGGCTTCCTCGTGCTGCTGCCGACGATCCTGATCGCGCTGATCGGCGCCGTGGACAAGCACTCGACGCTGCCCTGGCTGGGCCATCAGGGGTGGTTCGCCTTCATCGTCGACCTATTCGCGGTGCTCGTCCTGATCGGCGTGCTGGGTGCCCTCTACATCCGCAAGGTGCAGCGCCCGCAGCGCTTTGAGGGCAGCCACCTGGGCGAGGCCGACCTGATCCTGGCCATGATCGCCACGATTGCCACCTCGCTGCTCCTGTGGCACGCGACGCGGATTGCCCTGGGCCTGAATGAGTGGCCGGCGTCGGACGCGCCGGTGTCGAACCTCCTGTCCCACCTGTTCGCCGACAACCAGGCCACGCGCGTGCTCGAGCGCGTGTTCGTCTGGCTTCACGTGCTGACGATCCTCGCCTTCCTGGCCTATCTCCCGCGCTCCAAGCATCTGCACATCGCGACGGCCGCGATCAACGTCTGGTTCGGGCGAACGGGTGCCGGAGGCCGCCTCGAGCCGCTGCGCTTCGACGATCCCGACGTGCCCGAGGAGGACATCCGCTTCGGCGCCGGGACCGCTGCCGATATGACCCGCAAACAGGTGCTCGACACGTTCTCGTGCACCGAGTGCGGCCGCTGCCAGGACGCGTGTCCGGCCTTTGCCACCGGCAAGGTGCTCTCGCCCAAGCTTCTCATCATGGGCCTGCGCGACGGGGTGTTCGCGCAGAGCGACGATGCGCTCGTGCCCGCCGCCGTCCCAGCGGAGTCGGTGTGGGACTGCGTGACCTGCGGCGCCTGCGTCCAGGCCTGCCCGGTGTCGATCGAGCACGTCGACCATATCGTCGACCTGCGGCGGCATCTGGTCATGGTCGAGTCGAGCTTCCCGGCTGAGGCCGAGCCGATGCTGCGCGACGTCGAGCGCGCCTCGAACCCGTGGGGCAAGGCTCAATCCGAGCGGGCCGACTGGGCGGCCGAGCTGGGCGTACGGGTGCTGGAGCCGGGCGATCCGGCGCCCGAGTACCTGTACTGGGTCGGCTGCGCATCATCGTTCGACGAGCGGGCGCAGCGGACGGCGCGCGCCACGGCCAAGCTGCTCCAACAGGCCGGTGTGGAGTTCGCGATGCTCGGGCCGCGCGAGAGCTGCACAGGAGATCCGGCCCGGCGCATGGGGAACGAGTACGTGTTCCAGGCCTTCGCCGAGCAGAACGTCGAGACGCTCAACGAGGCCGGTGTGAAGAAGATCATCGCCAACTGCCCGCACTGCTTCAACACGCTGGCCAACGAGTACCCCGACTTCGGCGGCCACTACGAGGTGATCCATCACAGCGAGCTGCTCTCACGCCTGGTCCGTGAGGGAAGGCTGGCGCCCACGCGGTCGGACAGTCTGAAGATCACCTACCACGACTCCTGCTACCTGGCCCGCCACAACGACGTGCTCCACAGCCCGCGCGAGATCGTCGGCGCGGTGGGTGAGGCGACCGAGATGAAGCGCCACGGCAAGCAGACGTTCTGCTGCGGCGCCGGCGGTGCCCACATGTGGATGGAGGAGCGGGCCAAGCCGATCAACGTCGAGCGGGTGCGAGAGGCATCCGAGACCGGCGCCGAAACGCTCGCCGTCGCCTGCCCGTTCTGCACCGTGATGCTCGACGACGGGGTCCAGAGCGCCGGCGAGAACCTCCGGGTGGCCGATGTGGCGACCCTCCTCGTCGAGGCGATTGAGCCCAGCGACCGCTAGCGCCGCCCGCCTTAACATCGCCCCGCCCACATCGGCTAAAGTTTGTAAAATCAATCAAATTAGTGCTGGATGAAAGGAAGGCAGGCCAGATGAGTCACACCGATGAGCTGCTCGCCAACAACGAGGCGTACGCGGCGTCATTCGACAAAGGCGATCTGCCGCTTCCGCCCGGGGCGAAGGTCGCCGTCGTGGCCTGCATGGACGCCCGCCTCAACGTGTACGGCGCTCTCGGTCTCAAGGAGGGGGACGCTCACGTGATCCGCAACGCGGGCGGCGTCGTCACCGACGACGAGATCCGCTCGCTGGCCATTTCACAGCGACTGCTGGGGACCGAGGAGATCATCCTCATCCACCACACCGACTGCGGGATGCTCACGTTCACCGACGACGAGTTCAAGCAGTCGATCCAGGAGGACACCGGGATCAAGCCCGAGTGGGCGGCCGAGGCGTTCTCCGACCTCGACACCGACGTGCGCCAGTCGATCGCCAGGATCAAGGCCTCGCCGTTCATCCCCCGCAAGGACTCGGTGCGCGGGTTCATCTACGAGGTCGAGTCGGGCCGCCTGCGCGAGGTCAGCTGAGCAGGCGCTCGAGCTGACGCTCCAACCCCGCGTTTCCGACCTCGCGGATCTCGAGTCGCAGGCCGAGGCGCGCCGCAGCGCGTTCGGCGGCGGCGCGCGTGGCCGGGGTGGGGCGCTGGGCCAGCCACACCACGCGGGTGTAGCCACGGAAGTAGTCATCGCGCAGCTCGGGGTAGCGGTCGAGCCCGAGCTCGCGCACGACGGTGTGCTCGAAGGTCCGGGCGAGGAAGTCGGTCAGGAAGTAGGTGCCCGGC
The DNA here is from genome assembly GCA_963796885.1 of uncultured Solirubrobacterales bacterium. Lineage (GTDB taxonomy): Bacteria > Actinomycetota > Thermoleophilia > Solirubrobacterales > Solirubrobacteraceae > Palsa-465. The sequence continues at coordinate 297,024 of CAWCNP010000001.1, read as the reverse complement.
TCCTCGGCCAGCGCCGCGTGCACCTCGTCGAAGGCGAGCACGTCGTAGCAGTGCTCACCCTGCAGCCGGGGGACGTCGAGCTCGTCGAGGGCGCCGTAGGTCCCGCAGTCTCCGTACGCGACCGCCACGCGCTCGTAACGTCCGCGCAGCTCGGCCAGGCGGCCGGCCACGGCCGGCGCGATCCGCTCGGGGCGGTTGTGGAGCAGCGCCGGCACGGGGTGGACGTCGACGTCCCAGCCCCGTCGGCGCGAGATCGAGCGCACGTCGGCGGCGAGCGCGCCGCAAGCCACGACGGCGGCGCGGCTCATCCCGGGAAGGCCAGCTGGTCGATGAACATGTCGTTGAAGTCGGCGCGGCCGGACAGCTCGACGTACTCGACCTCCCGCAGGATCGAGTAGGCCTCGGCGCGCTCGCGCAGCGACAGCGCGGCGATCTTGGCCCCCTCGCCGGCGACGTTCCCGGCCGACACTATGCGCGGGAGGGCCAGCGGGGGCACCAGGCCGATCCGCACGGCGCTGAGCGGCGTCAGGTAGGCGCCGAAGCTGCCGGCCAGCAGCACCTGGGTGATGTCGCCCGGTTCGATGCCGAGGTCGGAGAGCAGGATGTTCCAGCCGGTGGCAATCGAGGCCTTGGCGAATTGGAGCTCGCGCACGTCGCGCTGGGAGAGGAACACCGAGGAACTCGGGTCATCGCCCCGCCAGTGCAGCACGAACACGCGCTCCTCGCCGACCTTGGTCAACCGATCGGCCAATCCCGGGTGGCGCTCCGCCGCCTCCTCGTCGGGCAGGAAGCGGCCGGAGTGGTCGAGCAGCCCGCTGTGCACGAGCCCGGCCACCGCGTCGACCAGGCCCGATCCGCACATACCGACGGCCTCGACGTCGCCGATGACCTCGAGCTCGAGCGCGTCGCCGCTGATCTTGACACCCTCGATCGCGCCCTCCGAAGCCCGCATTCCGCAGCGGATCTGCGCCGCCTCGAACGCCGGGCCGGCCGGCGCCGCCGTGGCCAGCACACGGTCGACCGACCCCAGCGCGATCTCGCTGTTGGTGCCGACGTCGATGAACAGCCGCAGGCGCCGGTCGCGGGTGAGCCCGGTGGCCAGCATGCCGGCGACGATGTCACCCCCGACGTAGGCGCCGAGCGAGGGGAAGATGAAGGCGGGTGCACGGGGGTGGACCTCGACGCCGACGTCGCGCGCGGTGAGTGGCGGGAATTGGTGGCTGGAGACCACGAACGGCGCCATCGACAGCGGCTCGGGGTCGATCCCCAGGGTGAGCTGCATCATCGTCACGTTGCCGCAGACGGTGATCTCGTACACCTCTCGGGGCTCGACGCGGGCCTCGGCGCAGACCTCGTCGACCAGCTCGCCCAGCGTCTCGTGTACGCGATCGCGCAGTGCGGCCAGCGCACCCGAGTCCATCATCGTGGCCGAGATCCGGGTGATGACATCGGCGCCGAACGGCTGCTGGCGATTGAGCATCGAGCGCACGGCGACCGGCTGGCCGCTGTCGAGGTCGAGCAGGGTGGCCACCACGGTGGTCGTGCCGATGTCGAAGGCGATGGCGTGCCGGCGAGCGGTCGTGTCGCCCGACTCGACGTCGATCAGCTCGTCATCGCAGACGACCGCGGTGACATCGAAGTTGGCCTGGCGCAGCGTCGCGCCCAGCGTTCGCAGCAGCTCGACCGACGTCTTGGGCTCGAGGTCGTCGAGCCCGTCGAGGACGCGCTGGAGGTCCGAGCGCTGATCTTCGAGCGTGGGTTCGTCGAGGACCAGGTGGCGCTTCTGCACCGACGGGCGCAGGATGACGTGGCGCCCGACGCCGGCCAGCGCCGCCTTGGGCCGGGTCTGGAGCGGTGGCACCTCGACGACGAGATCGGTGCGCGCGCTGGCTCGGCAGGCCAGGCGCCAGCCCTCGCGCAGCTCGTCGGGGCTGAACGCACGCGGGTCCAGCGCCTCGACCGGCATCTCGCCGGAAACGATCCGCACCTTGCACTTCTTGCACGTCCCGTGACCGCCGCAGGTCGAGTCGATGGCGATTCCGTTCCAGCTCGCGGCGTCGAACACCGGCGTCCCGCTCGGGACCCGGACCTCGGCGCCGTCGGGGAGGAAGCGCAGCTGGACGCGCCCCGCGCCATCCGAGGGCTCGGGCGCGGGTTGCGGCGGCAGGCGGCGGGGAGCGGCGGCGCTCATGTCGCGGCCGCAGCCTCCTGCTCGACGGCGGCCTGGCGGGCGCGGTAGGTGGCGATCCAGCTCGCGCCCCAGGGGTCGTGGCCGAGAAGCAGGTCCGCGGCGCGCACGCTGTCGACGCACACCTCGGCGGTCGACATGATCGCGCTGGTCAGCCCCGCGGCCATGGCCATGGGAAGGAAGCCCGCGTTGAGGGAGTGGCGGCGGGGGAGACCGAAGGACACGTTGGAGGCGCCGAGGCACATGTTGACGCCGAGCTCGTCGCGAATGAGGCTGATCGTCCGCAGGGTCGTGGTGACCGCCTCGGTGTCGGCGCCGACGGTCATGGCCAGCGGGTCGATGACCACATCGGCGGCGGCGATGCCGTGATCACCCGCTGCGCTGACGATCTTGCGTGCGCATTCGAGCCGCTTCTCGGGCGTCTCGGGGATTCCCGTCTCGTCGTTGGCGAGGCCGATGACCGCGGCATCGTGACGCGCGACGAGGGGCAGGATCTCCTCCAGGCGCTCGTCCTCGGCGGTGACCGAGTTGACCAGCGCGCGACCCTCGTAGACGCTCAGCCCCGCCTCGAGGGCCTCGATAACCGAGGAGTCGATGCAGATCGGAGCGTCGACCGCCTCCATCACGGCCCGGAGCATCGACTTGAGCAGCTCGGGCTCGTCAACCAGTGGAATGCCGGCGTTGACGTCGAGCATGTCCGCACCGGCCTCGACCTGAGCGACGGCGTCGACGCCGACGGTCGACAGATCCCTGCCGCGCAGCTGCTCGGCAAACGTCTTGCGCCCGGTCGGGTTGATCCGCTCGCCGATGATGCAGAACGGCTGCTCGGCGCCGATGGTCACGGTCCGGGACCGCGACCGAAGCACTGTATCCATTGGTTTCCCTTTCGACTCAAATCCTGACGACCTGCCTTCGGTCCAGTCCGTGCCAGGTTGCCTCCCGGCTACTTGGAACTCTAGTTCCAAGCGGGCGACGCGTCAATGGGTCGCCGTGCGTTCAGGCGCGGGCGCTGAACTTGCGCAGCTGGCTGGCTCCGTAGGGCGCCGGGGTGATCAGCAGCTGCAGGGGGATCCGCGTTATGCCCGAGGCGGGAGTTGGCGCGCACCCGAAGGCGTGCAGCGTGAGGTGCAGCGTCTGCCGAACGCGGGTCGTGTGTGCTCTGAGGTAGCCGAGCCCGGCTGTCGACTGGCCATGGCAGCTGTACTCCCACGAGTATGGGAGGTTGAGATCGGCCTCAAAGTGCGAGGGCTGGATGCAGCTGATGGTGAGCGGCAGACCGTGCCGGCGGATCTGGGAATAGCTGGGCAGGCGGCCGCGGACACTCGTCCGGCAGGGCGTCGGGCTGAAGACATACTGCGCTGGGGTGGGGTCGGGGCGGCCGAAGACGTCGACCGCCCGCGCGCGGAGCCTGTAGACACCGGTCAGCCGCAGGCGCGGCATCCGACACGAGCGCCAGCGCCCAGGCCGTGCGGAAAGGGCGGACAGGGTGCAGCGGAAGGTGACCGGGAGGGGATCGGAGCTATTGTCGGAAAAGGAGAACACGGGGTGTTCCCAGACCTGCACACCGACGTAGCGCTGGCTGACATCGGGCGGTGTTGCAATCCTAGTCTGCGGCGGCTTGGTGTAGGTCGTGTAGTCGATCTCCATGTCGGTCCACACGAATTCCGGGGGCTCCTCATTGACGTAGAGGGTGTTGAACTGGGCGTCGTGAACCGAGGGCGAGTACGTCCAGCACTGGTAGGCCGGACACCCGGTGCTCTGCTGCGTGCCGCATGCCGTGAGATGGTCCAGGGATCCGTATCCGTTGGTCTGGCATTGGATCGGCGTGTTCGGCTGCAGAACCTGGATCTTGAACACCGGTCTGTGGGTACCGCTCAGGGTGCTCGGCGCGCCGAAGTCGCGATGAACTGCACCGACGAAAACCACCTTGACCGTGCCGTCGTTGTTGACGACGTCAGCGCCGGCGGGCGCGGCGTGCCACACCAACCCGGCGAGCAGGGCCAGCGCCGCCAACAGCAGGCGCCGACTTGCGACCCTCAACCTCGCGGACTCCATCGCGACATACCGATCCCTGATAGCGATCCCTGACACTCTCAGCCGAGCTGAGGCGGGCAAACTAGCACGCGGAGTACTCGATGCTGGAGGTCTCCCTTTCGGCTCGGGTGGCAATGCCCAGTCGTGTGCACAGCTTGGCGATGCCCGCGTCCTTGCGGAACGAGATGAAGTGCAGCCCGGCCACTCCGGGTTGGGCGAGCGCGTGCGAGGCCAGCTCGTGGGCGATCTCGAAGCACTCGTGCTCGGGGTCGGCCGCCTGCTCGACGCGGGCCACGGTCTCTGGCGGCACGTCGACGCCAGGCACCTTGGTGGCCACGAACCGCATTCCGCCCACGGTGCGGAGAATGCATATCGACGGGATCAGCGCCAGCCGCTCGCTCAGCCCCGTGTCGTGGGCGGCCCGCATGAACCGCGCGAGCAGTTCGGGGCGATAGCAGATCTGAAGCTGGAGAAAGCGCGCCCCGGCGGTCGCCTTCATGGCCGCCCGCCTGACGCGATACTCGAACGGCGGCGTGCCAGGGTTTTCAACGGCGCCGATGAAGAAGTGGGGGCAGGGACTGAACGATCGTCCGGAGAGGTAACGGCCGCTCTCCAGGGATCGAGCCAGCGTGATCAGCTGCGGGCCGTCGAGGTCGAACACTCGCCGGGCCTCGGGCTCGTCGCCGGCGCTGACGTCGTCGCCGGTCATGCAGGAGATGTTGGTGACGCCGTGCATCGAGGCGCCCATCAGGTCGGCCTCGAGCGCCAGGCGATTGCGGTCGCGGCAGGCGAGCTGCATCACCGGCTCGGCGCCGGCCTGGAGGAGCGCGATGGCCACCGACAGCGACGAACAGTGGGCATGTCCGGATGGGTTGTCGGTCGCGTTGTAAGCGTCGACGAACGGGCGCATCGGCTCGAGCTGGCGGAGGATCTCCTCGTGGCCGCCGGCGTCGATGACCGGCAGCTCGGCGGTGACGACGAACTCGCGGGCCCTGAGCTTGCGCTCAAGATTCGACATCGGCCCAGCCGACGGGTAGCTCACGATCGCGGCCGGTGAACAGATTGATCCACGACGAGGTTCCCTTGAGGCGGTTGTCGACCGGCGGGCGCAGATCGTCAATGTGGCCGCGCCACAACGGCAGACGCTCTGAACGTTCGTAGGCCTTCAACCACACACAGCGCATCTCGGGCTTGACCTCGCAGGTGCCGTCGGCCCGCACACCGCCGCAGGGTCCGTTGCGAAGCGTCTTGGGGCAGTTCATGGGGCACGTCAGGCCGGTCGAATGCAGGACGCATTGGCCGCACATCTGGCAGCCCCACACCGGGCCCTTGACGACGTGCTCGGCGCGCGCGATCGCGGCGCGGGTCCTCACGCGGGGACCTTCTCCCGCCGGAGCTCGATCAACTCCTTCGCCTTCTTGACCGCCGAGGATGCGTCGGCCGAGTATCCGTCGGCCCCGACGGCGTCGGCGTACTCCTGGGTCACGGGCGCCCCGCCGACCATCACGATCACCTGATCGCGAATGCCGGCCTTCTCGAGCGCGTTGATATTGGCCTTGAACATCGGCATCGTCGTGGTCAGGAAGGCCGAGAAGCCAACGATGTCGGGCTTGTGTTCCTCGATCTGCTCGACGAACTTCTCCGGCGGCACGTTGACGCCGAGGTCGATGACGGTGAAGCCGGCGCCCTCGAGCATGATGTTGCACAGGTTCTTGCCGATGTCGTGAACGTCGCCCTTGACCGTGCCCATCAAGAACGTCCCGACCTGGGCGCTGTCGGTGTCGGCCAGGAGCGGGCGGAGGATATCGAGCGCGGCCTGCATCGCACGGGCGGCGATCAGCATCTCGGGAACGAAGTAGTCGCCGCGCTCGAACCGCGCGCCGACCTCCTCGAGGGACGGGATCAGCGCGTCGTAGAGCATCCGCTCGGGCTCGATTCCGTCCTCGAGTCCCTGGTTCACTCCGTCGGCGACCGCCGGCGCGTTGCCGACCAGCGTCTCGTCATAGAGCATCTGCAGCAGCTCTTGATGCGTCATGCGGCGTTCTCTCCTTCCTCGGTGTGGCCAAGGCGGCGGCTGAGCGCCTGCGCCTCGGAGATCAGGACCGATTTCAGTTCGTCGATTCGTTCGGGGGTCATGCGCAGCGTCGGTCCCGAGATGCTGAGCGCCGCGATCACGTCTCCGCGGGCTCCGCGAACGGGCGCCGCGATCGCCGCCAGGCCGACCTCGAGCTCGTCGACCGCCGCCGCGTAGCCGTCGTGGCGCACCCTGGCGAGCTCGGTCGTCAACTGCTCGGGGTCGACGATCGTGTGCGGGGTGTGCGCCGGAACCGGCTGCTCGGGCAGCGGTGCACGATCGGAGGCGAGGAACACCTTGCCGTTGGCCGTGCTGTGGAAGTCGACCGAGCGACCGAGCCACTGGCCAACGCCGAGGAAGTGCTGGCTGTCGAGCTGGGCCACGTGCTCGACCCCCATCGGAGCGGGAACGGCGAGGTTGATCGTCTCGCCACTGGCGCGGGAGAGCGTCTCGAGATACGGCCCGGCGAGCTCGACGATGTTGCGCTGGAGCATGCCGCGCTCGGCCACGCGGAGGATCGCCGGGCCCGGCCGCAGCCGGCCGCGCTGGCCGTCCTGCTCGATCAGCCCGCGGCGCTCGAGCGCACTGACCAGGCGTGAGGCCGTGCTCTTGGGGATGCCGGTTGCGCAGGCAAGCTCGGTCAGGCCGACGGGACGTTCGCTCTCGAGCACGCGGAGCAACAGATCGGCCCCCCGATCGACGGCGGCTGTGCCGTGGGTCGGGAGGGCCGCCTCGTTGGCGTCTTTCGCAAGGGCTTGGAACTCTTGTTCCACGGCGGTTATATTACGGCTCGGAAGCGCTTCGTCAAGCCCAATTCCCAGGAGGCCATCCGTGTTCGTCAACGCCATGCCGCGGTACGAGATCCTCAGCGAAGACGCGATGGACGTCCTGGATCGGGGCTGGCGTCGGATCGTCGCAGAGCTCGGCATCGAGTTCCTGCTCCCCGAGGCGGTCGAGCTGCTGCGCGGGGCGGGCCAGATCGTCGAGGACGAGAACCGGGTGCGGTTCGATCCCGACTGGATCCTCGAGCAGGTGGCGAAGGCGCCGCGCGAGTTCGAGCTCCAGGCGCGCAACCCGGAGATGACGGCCCACATCGGTGGCGATCACATGGTGTTCGCGCCCGTCTACGGGTGTCCGTTCATCCGCGAGGGCGACGTCCGCCGCGACGCCAAGATGGCCGACTTCGAGAACCTGGTCAAGCTCGCCCAGGCCTTTCCCGAGCTCGACTCGCCTGGGGGAACGATCTGCGAGCCCGAGGACCGGCCGTTGGACTCGCGCCACCTCGACATGGTGTTCGCTTTGCAGACCCTGTCCGACAAGCCCTATATGGGCTCGGTGACGTCGGGGCCGAACGCGGCCGACACGATCCGCATGGGCGAGATCTTGTTCGGCGGCCGGGAGGCGATCGAACGCGCGCCGGTGTCGATCTCGCTGATCAACGTGAACTCGCCGCTGCGCTACGACGACCGGATGCTGGCGGCGATGTTCGAGTACGTGAAGGCGAACCAGGCCGTGGTCATCACGCCATTCCTCCTCATGGGCGCGATGTCGCCGGTGTCGCTGCCGTCGGCGCTGGTTCAGCAGATGGCCGAGGCGCTGGCCGGCATCGCGCTGGCCCAGCTGATCCGCCCCGGTGCTCCGGTCGTGTTCGGATCGTTTCTGTCCAACACCGATATGCAGTCGGGCTCACCCTCGTTCGGCACGCCGGAGTCGGGCATCGGCGTGCTGTGCACCGGTCAGATCGCGCGAAGGTTCGGACTGCCGTGGCGGGGAGGGGGCGCGCTCAACGCCTCCCAGACTGTCGACGCCCAGGCCGCCTACGAGTCGCTGATGACGCTCCTGCCCACATTCCTGGCCGGCGCGAATTTCGTCATGCACTCGGCGGGCTGGTTAGAGGGCGGACTGGTGTCGTGCTACGAGAAGTTCATCGTCGACATCGAGCTGCTGCGCGAGCTGCGCCACGAATTCACGCCGCTCGAGATCGATGAGGCCTCGCTCGCCTTCGATGCCCACGTCGAGGTGGGTGCGGGGGGTCACTTCCTGGGCGCCGCCCACACGCTCGAGCGGTTCCGCGAGTGCTTCTACCGCCCGTTGCTGTCCTCGACCGAGAACTTCGATCGCTGGAGCAAGCGCGGAAGCCGCGATACCGCCGCGCGGGCGGGTGAGATCTGGCGCTCGACGCTCGAGTCCTGCGAACAGCCGCCGATTGACGAGGCCGTGCGCGCCGAGCTCGAGGAGTTCGTCGCGCGCAGGCGGACCGAGCTGGGCGACTGAGTCCTGCCGCGCCGCGCGGCCGCGGTTACGAAGACATCCCACGCGTAGTCCATGGGGCCTCCAGCACGAGCACGCGGTGGCCGGCGTCCTCGGTCAGGCGGTTGGCCAGGCACGATCCGGCCGAGCCTCCGCCCACGATGATGGTGTCGTAAGCCGTTTGCTTTCTCCTCCAGGCGCGGCTCTAGAGCACGGAGCGAATCTCGCGCTCGAAGGTGGCGATATGTTCGGCAAGCGTGTCTCTCGCCCCGGCAGCATCCCCCGCTGCAATCGCCCGCAGCACGACTTCGTGCTCGTGAACACGGGCGAACAGGTGTGGCAAGCGGTCGATGACCAGATACCAGATCCGCAGCGACAGGTTGAGGTAGCGGCCCAGCGTCTCTTCCATGAACGGATTTCCGGCGCAGCGATAGATGAACCGGTGCACCCGGGCGTCCAGACCCATCAGCCCGGCGAGGTTCTGGCCGCCCTCGCTCTGGGCCAACTCCTGCCTCAGCTCCGTCAGCTCCTCGCGCTGAGCGCCGGTGATGCGCTCGGCCGCCCGATAGGCGGCATGGCCCTCCAACTGTGCCCGCACGTCGGAGATGTGGGCCAGATCGGTGATGTTGATCTCCGAGGCGAACGTGCCTCGGCGGGGGAACACCGTGACCAGGTTCTCCAGGGCCAGGCGCTTGATGGCCTCGCGCACGGGCGTGCGCCCCATCTCGAGTTCGGCCCCGAGCGCGTCCTCGTCGATCGGCGCGCCCGGCGGTATGCGCAGCGTGATGATCCGGTCGCGCAGCTCCACGTAGGCGCGGTCAGCCAGCAGCTGGCGCGGGCCAGTCGGGGGCGACTCGATCAGCGTGGTGGCCTCCTCGCGGCTGTAGCCATCGGCTCTTTCCTCATTCGCGGCCGCGGGTCTCCCGCTTCGAGGCCCACCGCGTTGACACAGTTAGACAACTGATATATAACAGGCCGATCAGGCCTGGGTCAATTAGATCAGCGCGTGGCTCCAGCAGGCCAACTCGAGGTCGCGCGGTGGCGGCGTGGCCTTGAAAAGTGTGGCGTTCACGACCCGCGCTCACGCGCGGACCGGGGAGGTTGATTGATGGCAACCACTGACGCGACGCCGTCCGCAGAACACAGGGACGACAGTCACGAACTGGCGGGCTTCGGCTACAAGCAGGAGCTCGACCGTTCGCTGGGCAGCTTCTCGGCGTTCGCGGCCGGCTTCAGTTATATCTCGATCCTGACCGGCGTCACAGCGCTATTCGGGTTCGGCTACCTCAATGCCGGGCCGGGCGTGTGGTGGACTTGGCCCGTCGTCGTCTTTGGGCAGATCATGGTGGCCCTGTGCTTCATGGAGATGGCGGCGCAGTATCCGATCGCCGGGTCGGTCTACCAATGGTCCAAGCAGATCTCGAGCGGCTACACGTCGTGGATGACGGGCTGGATCTACATCGTCGGCGCGATCGTCACGATCGCCGCGGTGGCAGTTGACTGGCAGGTGGTCCTGCCCCAGATCACCACCAAGTTTCAGATCCTCGGCAGTTCGGCCGACGCTGGCTTCACCAGCACCAAGGGCGGGGCGCAAAATGCCCTGTTGCTCGGCGCGATCCTCATCACGATCACCACGATCATCAACATGCTCGGCGTGAAGCTGATGTCACGGATCAACAACGTCGGCGTCGCCGCCGAGCTCGTCGGCTCGACGCTGCTGATCATTCTGCTGCTGTTCCACCTCCATCACCCACCATCGGTGATCGTGCACTCCTACGGCTATGGCGCAGGCCATTCCTGGGGCTACTTCGGGGCGCTGCTGATCGGCGGGCTAGTGAGCGCGTACGTGATGTACGGCTTCGACACCGCCGGGACGCTTGCCGAGGAGACCAACAATCCGCGCAAGCATGCACCCCCGGCGATCATCCGCGCGATCGCAGCAGCCGCACTCGTGGGCGGACTGGTGATCCTGCTCGGCATCATGTCGAATAAGAACATCGCTGACAAGAATATTGGGCTGCTCGGGCTGCCCTATGTGATCAAGAGCGCATTTGGCAACACCACAGGGAACGTGTTTCTCGCGGATACCGCGCTGGCCATTTTCGTCTGTTGCCTGGCGGTACAGACGGCGACGATCCGGATGCTGTTTTCGATGGCGCGCGATAACCGGTTGCCCTTCGGTAGCCAGATCGCTCGCGTGTCGGGGCATCGCAAGGTGCCGATCGTGCCTGCGCTGGTCACCGGCATCCTGACCCTGGTGCTCCTGCTCATTAACGTCAGCAACCAGAGCGCCTTCTACGTGATCACCGCCATCGCGATCATCATGTTCTACCTGGCCTATCTCGGGGTGACGGCGCCCATGCTGGTTCGCCGCCTGCGGGGGGACTGGCCCAAGCCCGACCCTGGGCCCTACTTCTCGCTCGGGCGATGGGGCATGCTGGTGAACATCGTCGCCGTGGTGTACGGAACGCTCGTGACCATCAACATCGCGTGGCCGCGCAACACGATCTATAACGTGGTCGGCACACCCCATTGGTATTGGCAGTACGCGCCGTTTTTGTTCATCGGGGCGGTGGTGATCATTGGCTCGCTGTACTACTTCCTGGTCCAGGCCAAGAAGCCGCCGGGGGTACTGGCTGAACATCGAGCCGACGTGCCAGAAGCACCGATCCCGGCTCCGTTGGGAGATGCGGCGCCGTGATCAAGTGCGCGGCGGTGATGAAGGGTCAGAGCCTGGCCACGGCGCAGCCCGTGGTACCGCTGAGAACGGTTTGACGCAGGCGGCGGCGCCACCCGAGGCGGCCCGGTTCCTGCGCCAGCACCCGCCGTTCGACGGGCTGTCGCCGATCGCGCTCGACGGTCTCTGCGGCTCGCTGGAGGTCGAGTTTCACCGCGCCGGGGAGACGATCTTCTCGCAGGGTGACGAGCCCGTGCACCATCTGCGCGTCGTGCGCAGCGGCGCGGTGGAGATCATCTTCGACGGCCGGGTGCTCGACCTGCTCGGTGAGGGCGAGCTGTTTGGGCACGCCTCGATGCTGTCGGGACTGCCGCCCGGGTTCGAAGCGCGGGCGGCCGAGGACACCGTGTGCTTCCGTCTCGACGCCGAGGCCGCCCAGGGGCTGCTGGCCGCGCCGGCGGGGATGCGGTTCGTCGCCCGATCCTTGCTGGAGACGCCGTTCGCGGCCCGCGACGACGAGCCGGCGCGCGAGCCGTCCGAGCTGCCGGTCGGGAGCCTGGTGCGCGCCAATCTGGTCGTCTGCGAGCCCGACCTCGCGATCCGGGCCGCCGCCGAGATGATGACCTCGGCGGCCACCAACTCGATCGTCGTGGCCGTGGGCGACGGCGAGCTTGGCATCGTCACCGACCGCGATCTGCGCACGCGCATGGTCGCCGCCGGGCGCTCCGCGGATGACCCGGTGTCGAGCGTGATGTCGTTCCCCGCGTACACGGCCGACCCCGAGCGACTGGCCGGTGAGCTGCTGCTCGAGATGCTCGATCGAGGGTTTCGCCACTTTCCGGTCGTCTCGGCGAGGGGAGAGGTGCTGGGGGTGATCGAGGCCGGCGACCTGATCGCCGTCGAGACCCGCTCACCGTTCTTCCTGCGCCAGCGGATCGCGCGGGCGCAGAACATCGATGAGCTGGTGCACGCCGCCGCGGAACTGCGGCCCACGGTGATCGCCCTGCACGACGCGCGCAGCGCGGCGCTCAACATCATGGCCATCTACGCCGTCGTCGTCGACGCACTCACGCGAAGGCTGCTCGAGCTCGCCGTGGCCGAGATGGACGACCCACCCGGGTCGTTCGCATGGCTCGCCCTGGGCAGCCAGGCCCGGCGCGAGGCGGTCCCCAGCTCGGACATCGACAGCGCGATCGTGTGGTTTGGAGGCACGCCCGAGGATCAGATCAGGGATCGGCTGACCGAGCTCGGGGCGACCGTCGTGGCCGGACTGGACCGGTGCGGGTTTCACGACGACGCCCACGGCGCGTCGGCGCAGAATCGAGTGTTTGTGCGCTCTCTCGAATCGTGGCGCCACGCCGCTCGCAGCTGGATCGCCAATCCGACTCAGGAGCAGGCGCTGATACTCGCCTCGGTGCTGGTCGACAGTCGGCCGGTGTGGGGGGCTCACACCGGCAGCCCGGTGTCCGACATCTTTCGGCTGGCCCCGGAGAACCCCGACATGCTTCGCCTTCTGGCCCGCTTTGCGCTCTCGCAGCGACCGCCGACCGGCTTCTTCCGCGGGCTGGTGGTGGAGCACTCGGGTGAGCACCGAGGGCGGTTGGATCTCAAGCACGGCGGGATGATCCCGATCGCCGACCTGGCTCGCTGGGCTGGGATGGCCGCCGGCGTGACGAGCGCGTCGACGCCCGTCCGGCTACGGGCCGCCGGCGAGGCGGGCACGTTGCCGGACCGCGACGCGCATACGCTCGAGGAGGCATTCGAGCTCATCAGCTCGCTGCGCCTGGAGCATCAGGTCGGTCAGCTGCGCCGTGGCGAGGAGCCCGACAATCACGTCGACCCCAGCCAGCTCAGCGCGCTGACCCGGACGTATCTCAGAGAGACGTTCCGTGCGGTAGCTTCGATACAGAGAAGGATTGCTGCTGAGCTGAAGATGGGGAGTACGAGTTGACAGGCGACTGGCGCGACTTTCGACCCGCGATCTGGATGGCGATGCTGGGAATCGCCGTGGTCATCATCGTGCGCCCGGCGTACATCGGCGCGGTGTTTTTCGGCGCGGCCATCGGGCTGGCGATCCGGATCCAGCAGCGCAGACGGCGGGCCGCGGCGGCGGCTCAGAGCAGTAAGCAGCGTCGTCGGCGCGGACGCGGGTAAATGGCCGCAGCCCTCGACGCCGGTCGGAGCGAGATCGCTCGGTTTCTGGCCCAGCGCGCCCCGTTCGACGCGCTGGCAGCCGAGGACCTGGGCGAGCTCGTGGCCCAGACCGAGATCGAGTTCCATCTCGCCGGGGCGGCGATCCTGACCGAGGACGGGGGCCCGGTCACGTTCCTGCGCGTGATTCACAGCGGCGCGGTCGACATCTCCCACGGCGGCAACCTGCTCGATCTGCTCGGTCCGGGCGACACCTTCGGCCACGCGGCCATGATGGCCGGCCTGCCTCCCGGGTTTGAGGCCCGGGCGGCCGAGGACACGCTCTGCTACCGCGTCCCTGTGTCGGTGGCTCGGCCGCTGCTCGACCAGGCCCGCAGCCAGGAGATCAAGGTGGGCTCCGAGCCGGGGCACCGGGCGGTGATCCGCCTGATCCGCTCGCCCACCGTCCGCTGCCAGCCGGATGCGACCGTGGGTGAGATGGCGCGGCGGATGACCGAGCTGGGGACGAACTCGGCTGTGGTCGACCTCGGCCAGCGCGGGTTCGGCATCGTCACCGACCATGACGTCAGGTCTCGGATCGTGGCGGCGGGATTGGACTTCAATGCTCCCGTCTCCGCTGTCATGACCGTCCCGGTGGTCACCGTGCCGCCCGAGCGGCTGGCGGGCGAGGCAATGTTCGAGATGCTCGAGCGGGGTATTCGGCACCTCGTCGTGGTGGACGAGGGGGGCGAGCTCGTCGGGGTGGTGCAGGACTCCGACCTGTTCGCCGTGCAGCCAAGCTCGTGGTTCGGCGCGCGGCGCGCGATCGCGCGAGCGAAGAACATCGATGCGCTGGTCGATGTCGCCGCCCGCGTACCCGAGATCGTGCTCGATCTGCACTCCTCCAACGTGCGCGCGATTGACGTGGCCCGGATCCTGTCGGCGCTGACCGACGCGCTCACGGTTCGCGTCCTCGAGCTATCGGCAACCGCCGGCGAGCTGCCCAGCGATGGTCTGGTGTGGGTCGCCCTCGGGAGTCAGGCGCGGCGCGAGATGACGCCCGCCTCGATTGCCCATGGAGCGCTCGTGTGCAGTGATCCGCCGCCGCCCGACTGGCTGCAATCACTCGGCGACGCGATGGTCCGCTGCCGCCTCCCGCGACCGCCCGCCGCGCGGTCTGGGCGCGACTGGCTCGACGCCGATTACGACGACGAGATCGTGCTGACCGTTCTGTCGGAGCGCCGACCGCTGTGGGGAACGCCGCGCGAGCCTCTGCCGGTCCTGGCGGGCGAGCCCCGCGAGCGGGCGATGGCCGCGCTGGCCAGGCGGGCCCTGGCCTACCAGCCGCCGACCGGCTTCGACGCCGAGGCGGTGCTCGAGGCCGACGGGACCCGCAGCACGCTGCTCGACATCCGGCGCGCGGCGGTGATCCCGATCGTCGAGCTGGCGCGGTGGGCGGGCGCGGCCGCGGGCCTGACCGCCGGCTCGACGGCCGACCGGGTCCGCGCCGCCGCGGACGCGGGCGTGCTCAGCCAGGCCGACGCCACCAGCCTGAGCGACGCCTTTGAGCTGGCCCTCGAGCTGCGCGTATCGCACCACATGCGCCGAATGGCCGAGGGCGAGGCTCCCGACGACCGCATCGAGCCGGCAGAGATCAGCCCGCTGATGCGCGATCACCTGCGCGACGTGTTCCGGGCCGTCACGACCGTGCAGCGGGGGCTGGTGCAGTGAGGCTGTTCGGGTCGCCGCGGGGCCGCGCGGCGGCCTTTGCCGAGATCGAGCGACCGCCCGAGCAGAGCGGTTGGCGGCAGGTGGGGTGGTGCGCGCTCGATCTCGAGCTCACGGGGCTCGATCCCCGTCGCGATCACATCATCGCCATCGGCGCCGTGCCGATCGAGGACGGGCGGGTGATCCTGCACCAGAGCGCCTACACGCTCGTGCGCACGACGCGCCGCTCGGAGTTGGGCGCGGTGCTGGTCCACAAGCTGCGAGTCCCCGACCTGGCTCACGCACCACGGATCGGTGAGGCAATCGATGTCGTGTTCGACCTCCTGGCCGGGCGTGTTCCCGTCTTCCACACGGCGGCGGTCGAGCGGGCGTTCCTGGGCCGGCTGTTCTCCCGCCGCCGCGTGCGTCTGCCCGAGGCCGCCGACACCGAGGTCCTCGGGCGACGGCTGATACGCGAACGCGACGGCGACGCGCCGCCGTTTCTGCCCCTGGCCGCGCTGTGCCGAACGCTCGGCGTGCCGGCCGAGACTCCCCACCATGCCCTCGGCGATGCGCTCAGCACCGCCGAGGCGTTCGTCGCCCTGGCCAGTCACCTCGAGGCGACACAGCCGTCGACGGTCGGGTCGCTGATCAGCGCGGGCAGCGCACCGCGACGTCTCGGCTGACCAGCCTCAGAACAGCTGCAGGTAGCGATCGAGCTCCCACTGGGTGATCTGCTCGTGCGCCGCCTGCCATTCGGCCTGCTTGATCTTGATGAAGTAGTCGACGTAGTCGCCGTCGCGGGTCTTGCCCAGCGCGGCACGAAGCGCGGCGTTGGACTGCAACTCGCGCGTCGCGTCGAGCAGGTTCGCGGGGAGGATGTCGATGCCCTCGGCGGTGCGCTGCTCGGCGGTCATTTCGTACAGGTTGGCCGAGTTCGGATCGCCGGGGTCGAGCCCGCGCTCGACTCCGTCGAGGCCGGCGGCGAGCATGGCGGCGGCTCCAAGGTACGGATTGCATGACCCGTCCACGGTCCGGTCCTCGATCCGGCCGGCGTCGGGAACGCGCAGCATCTGCGTGCGGTTGTTGTAGCCGTAGCTGATGTAGGCCGGTGCCCACGTGGCACCGCTTGTGGGGGCGCCGATGACCAGCCGCTTATAGGAGTTGACGGTTGGTGCGGTCAGCGCGATATAGGCCTTGGCGTTGGCCTTCAGCCCGGCGATGAACTGGTAGGCCAGCTCGGACAGACCGAGACCGCGCGGGTCCTCCGAGGGATCGCGCTCGAACAGGTTCGTGCCGTCACGCCACAGGCTGACGTGGAAGTGGCAGCCGTTGCCGGTCAGGTTCCCGAACGGCTTGGGCATGAAGGTGGCGATCAGGCCGCGCTGGGCCGCCAGCGTCTCGACCATGTAGCGATAGAACACGGCCCGATCGCAGGTGGTGAGCGCGTCGGCGAACTGGAAGTTCTGCTCGAACTGCCCGTTGGCGTCCTCGTGGTCGGTGGCGTAGTTGTCCCAACCCAGTTCGGTCACCGCCTTGGAAACCGTCGATACGAAGTCCAGGTTGCGCGTCAGGGCGCGCATGTCGTAACAGGGCAGGTCGAGTGTGTCGCGGTCGTCGGCGACCACGAGCTCGCCGTCGTCGTTGCGGCGCAGCAGGAAGTACTCGAGCTCGGCGCCGATGCGCAGCTCGTAGCCCTGCTCCGCGGCTCGGTCGAGCGAGTGGCGGAGGATCGTGCGCGGGCAGAACGGCCACTCCTTGCCCTCCACGGTGACGTCGCAGGCAAACCTGGCCACGGTGGGCTCCCAGGGCAGGATCGTCAGGGTGGCGGGATCGGGCATGGCGATCATGTCGGGATCGTGCGGTCCCTGACCGAGGTCACCGGCAGCGAAACCGGCGAAGCCGGCACCGTCGTTCAGCAGGTCATCGATGTGGTGCGCGGGCACCAGCTTGGCGCTGGGCTTCCCGTGCATGTCGACGAACTGGGCAAAGAGAAATTCGATGCCATTGTCCGTCACGATGCGCCGGGCATCGTCGGCGTTCTGGGGGGGCGTGCTCATATCCCTACATATATCCGTGCGGCGGGGCTCGCCGCAATGGCTGGGAACACTTGTAAGCGACGGCTAGCATGTTCGAGTCGCACATAGGAGGTGGAGCTGACAGTGTCCGTGAGCAGCACTAGGGCCGACGCGCTCGGCGCAGGCAGTGAGATCAGCGGGCTTCGCGAGGAGAACCGCACCCTGTCGGCCGTCATCAAGCTGGTGTCGTCCTCGCTCGAGCTGTTGCCGATGCTCCATGGCGTCGTCGACCTGGCCACCGAGGCCACCGGATGCCATGCCTGCTTCATCTACCTGGTGCAGGACACCCACCTCACGCTGCGTGCCGCCTCGCCGGTGTTCGCCGATGCCGTTGGCACGGTCGAGGTCGAGGTCGGCGAGGGCCTGACCGGCTGGGTGGCTCAGCACCGTGCGCCGGCGTTCATCCGGGATCGCGCGATGGACGACCCGCGCATGAAGTACGTACCCCAGCTCCAGGAAGAGCGCTTTCAATCCATGGTCGCGGTGCCGATCCTGTCGCGGGCCGGCGAGACGATCGGTGTGATCGTGCTCCACACCGAGGCGCCGCACGAGTTCGCGCAGGAGACGCTGAAGCTACTCGTCAACATCGCCTCACTGGTCAGCGGCGCGATCGAGAACGCCCAGCTCTACGACCAGCAACGCCGGCGGGTCGACGCGCTCACCGGCCTGTCGGGGCTCGCCCACGAGGTTGCCGCGGCCGGCGACGTGGCGCAGCTCGGTTCAGCCGTCACGCGCGGGATCCGTCGCCTCCTGGGGGCGGAGGTGTGCCAGCTCTACCGTCTCGACCCCGCCGGCGCTGGCCTGCAGATGCTGGCCTCCTCGCCCGACGGTCCCTCAGCACCGCAGACGCTGTCCGCCGCGACACTGCTGCTCGACACGCTCGATGGCAACGGGTCGCGGCGCGCCGCTCGCAGCCTGTGGCCCCAGCTCGAGATCGGCGAGCTGCTGGTCACGCCGCTGTCGGCCGGCGGCGAGCGGGTCGGCGCGCTGTGCGCCGGGTCCTCGCCCGGCCGCGCGTTCAGCCAGGAGGACACCGAGATCGCCCGCGCGGTCGCGCATCTGACCGCGGTGGCGATCAAGCGCGTGGAGCTGATCGAGGGGCTGACCAACGCCAACATCATCAAGGACATCTTCGAGGCGCTGGCCGCCGGCGCAACCGGGTTCGCCGCGACCAAGGCGGCTGAGGTGCGCTGCGATCTCAGCGCGCCGTATGTGATCGCCTGCGCGGAACCCGCGGGCGGTCGCGAGTCCGCCTCGGGAGAGTGGCGAGCCGCGGCCGAGCTGCTCGGACGCGAGCTGGCCAGGCTCGCCCCAAGGAGCGCGATCGAGGCCGGTCCCGGTCCGGTGCGGGCGCTGCTCGCGGTGAGTGCGCGCGAGGGTCAGGGGCCAGAGGCGCTGGTGGCCGCCGCGCACGAGCTGGGCCGGCGCTGCGGGGCGGCGATGGGGCTAAGCGAGGTTCGCCGGTCACCGGCCGACGCGGCGCGCGCCTACCGCGAGGCGCTCGACGCCGCCACGATCGGCCGTGCACTGCTGGGCGAGGGTGGGGCGATTGCCTACTCGCAGGTCGGCGCCTATCGGTATCTGGTCCAGGTCGCGCCCGAGGATGCGCCACGTGACCGCATGCGCACCGCCGTGGACCTGCTGATCGCCTACGACACCAAGCGCCGCACCGCGCTGCTCGACACGCTCGAGCGCTACCTGGGCGAGCGGCGCGGCGTGATCGAAAGCGCGAGGGTGCTGTTCATTCACCCCAATACATTGCGCCAGCGGCTGCGGCGGATCGAGGAGCTGACCGGACTTGACCTCGACATGGACGACCTGCTGTCGCTCGAAC
This sequence comes from uncultured Solirubrobacterales bacterium, assembly GCA_963796885.1. Lineage (GTDB taxonomy): Bacteria > Actinomycetota > Thermoleophilia > Solirubrobacterales > Solirubrobacteraceae > Palsa-465. The sequence continues at coordinate 278,052 of CAWCNP010000001.1, read as the reverse complement.
TGGCAATCAAGCTCGCCCGGCTGCACGGGCGTCCCAGCGGGGCGCCCGGCGGGGGCTAACCCTCGCCGGGTTCCTCGAGCACGAGGAACACGGGAATCCGCGCCTTACGCCGGACTCGCTGGGGCTCCTGCGTCCACATGAAATCGGCGACAAACCGGTTGCGGTCGGCGTCCGCGGTCATCACGATCGCCTCGCACTTGGCAATCGCAGCCTCGTCGCAGATGCGCTTCGTTGCCTTGCGCGTCCCGAACACGTGACCGTCGGCCTCGATCCCCTTTCGGCGCAGCCGCTTGACGGCCTTGGCGACAATGTCCCGCTGCTCAGCCCATTCACGCTTGTTAGGGAAGAGGCCCGGGGTCTGCAGCCCGAACGAGACCCCGTGGATGCGCGCCACTGAGAACACGCGGACGCTCGCCCCCGAGGGGTCCGCGAGCTCGATCACCCGCGCAACCGCGGCGTCTGAGATCGGGCGCCCCTCCGAGGCGAGCAATATTCGCTGGAAGTGCTGCGTGGCCGTGACGTGATCATCGCGCACGGCCACGGCGTTGCCGGGGTTCACGGACTCGCGCCACTTGCCGTGACGGGCGCTGCCGCCTCCTCGGCCGGGGCATGACGTTTGTCCTCGAAGTATTTCCGGTACCAGTAGAGGAACACGTATGACAGAAGCACGGCGATGCCGATGAAGTAGTACGGCAGCGTCTTGCGTCCGGCCGCGTTACACGTGCAGTTCGCGTACGTGGGTCCTCCGTAGAAGTAGATGATGGCGTAGAAACCCGCAACCACGAGCGCCACGTACTTCATCCATTCGGGCAGCTTGAACGGCCGCCGGACGTTGGGCCGGTACTTGCGCAGCAGGTAGTAACCCACCAGCACGGGCAGGAACGACGCCAGGTAGCCGACGTTCGAGAACGTGTAGATCTCGACCGCGCCGCCCATGAACACCACGGCGATCGAGCACGCCACGTTGAACCACATCGAGCGGTTCGGGACCCCGTGCTTGTTGGTATGTTGGAAGAAGCGCGGGAACTGACCATCGGTCGACATCTGATGGAGCGAGCGCGCTGTGCCGGTGATCGCGTTCAGCGCCGAGAGGATCAGCGCGATGATCAGCATCAGCGCGATCAGCCACTCGAGCAGGTTGCTGCCCGCGCCGGTGCCGAAGACCTTCGCGCTAAAGCTGACGAAGATCGTCTTCGGGTCGACCAGCGCGGCGTTGCCCAGCGCCGGCAGCCCGACGACGATGATGAACGCGATCGGGATCATCGTGTAGATGAACAGGCCGTAGAGGCCCTCCGCGTTCATCGCGATCTTCGCGTCGCGGTCGGGATCTCTCGTCTCGCCGATGTAGCAGGCGGCGGCCTCCATGGCGATCACGTTCCAGGTCAGCAGGAATGAGAAGGCGAGGTACAGCGTCAGCCAACCGTGACCGAACAGCGGGTGGAAGAACCCGGTCAGGTTGGTGTGGCGGAAGTGCCACAGCCATGAGAAGTCGACGGCGCTCGGGTTGAAGATCCAGGCGATGGCCAGGAACGTGAGCGGGATCATCGACAGGAGCGCGAGCGTCGTCGCGAAGACCGTGCCAAAACGCAATCCCCGTACGGCCGGAATTGCCAGCAGCAGGATGCCGACGATCGAGATTGCGAGCGTCCAGTACGCGATCGGGGTGTGGATCGGCGTGAACCCCTTGGTTGAGAGCCCCAAGCGATCCACGAGGTAAAACGACGCGAGGATCATGTTCAGCGGCGCCACCGGGAACCACCCGAGCCAATAGGCCCACGCCGTGAAGCCGTTCACATGCTCGGCGAAACGCGGCCACTTGTCCTTGTAGGCCGGATAAGCGTAGGAAGGGGAGCCGCCCGCGCGGTCGGGCATCATCGCCGAGAGCTCGGCCAGGAACAGGCACAGGAGGTAGCCGGTGATGGTGATCACCACGATCACCGGCACTGAAGCGGCCCCCAGCTCGGTGACCATCACTGGAGCGATCCCCGTGACCAGGATCGTCCCGGCCAGCCCGATTACGAACGCGCCCCACCAGTTGGTGGACTTGGGTAGTCCGGCAGACTCGTAGACGAGTTCGTCCTGTCCAGCCCCGGAAGCGTCCGCCATATATCCCTCCCGATTCCTCGATTCGGTGATGTGAGAGCGTTAGGCTGACACGTCGAGCGGACGCCTCGCCATACGTGATGCGAACACAATTGCTGCGCTCGGCATGGAGCACCTGGACACATTTCTTCTCCGTCACCCGCCGTTCGCGTCGCTCGATCCCGAACTGGTTCACGAGGTCGCGACCGAGGCGGCCCAGCGGACCTACAGGAGCGGCGAGATCGCCCTGGTCGAGGACGGTGCGCCCGCCGCCGGACTGTGGGTGATCCTCACCGGCTCGATGGACATCGTCCACGAGGGCGAGGCGATTCAGGTGCTCGAACCGGGCGAATGCTTCGGCCATCCGTCGCTGCTGACCGGCCTGGCTCCGGCGTTCACGATCCGCGCCCGCGAGGCGTCCACCTGCGCGATTCTGAGTCCTGACCTCGGGCGCCGCGTGCTGGGTACTCCGGCGGGTGCCGCGTACGTCGCGAGGACGATGCGCAAACGCCTGACACGAGCGGGCCACACCGTGCACGGCCTGCTCGATGTCGGCACCACGCCCGTTTCGGCGATCATGCGACCGGTCCAGTTCTGCCAGCCCGACGACTCGGCCGGGGAGGTGGCCGGGCGCCTGAACGCGGCTCCCGGATCGGCGCTGCTCGTCTCGCTGGGCGGGGATGAGCTCGGAGTCATCACCGACGCCGAGATCCGGGCCGCGGTAGCCGACGCAAGCCCGGACGGGATGACGGCGCGCGGGATCGCCCGGTCCCCAGTACCCACGACCCCGGTCACGCAACTCGCCGTCGAGGCGACGATCGACATGCTGGCCGCCGGCGGCGAGGTCGTCGCGGTGCTCGACGGCTCGCGCGTGTGCGGGATGCTGTCCGCCGCCGATCTGCTCGGCCTGGACGCCCGCAGCCCGATCGCGCTCCGCCACCGGATCCTGGGCGCGAGCGACGAGGACTCGCTGAGCGCCGCGGTGGGCCAGCTCCCGCGGCTGTTCCTGCTCCTGGTCAGGGCCGGGGTGCCCTCGCGCGACCTCGGCCGCGTCCTGAGCCTCCAGCACGACGCCGTGGTCACGCGCCTGGTCGACTTCTCGATCTGGAAGCACGACCCGGCGCCGCTGCCGTGGGCGTGGCTGGATCTGGGGAGTGCGGCCCGGCGCGAGTTCACCCTCGCCTCCGACCAGGACAACGCGCTGGCCTACGCGACCCCGCCCGACGAGGAGGCCGCCGCGGTCGACGCCTACTTCGAGCAGATGGGATCGGATGTGAACGCCGGCCTGGCCCGCTGCGGCATCGGCGTCGATAACAACGGCGTTCTGGCCGGCAAGCGGCTGTGGCGGATGTCCGACGCCGCCTGGGTGCGCACATTCGACGAGTGCTTCGCCGAGCCCGATGAATCGCATCTGATCCGCGCCACCGTGGCATTCGACTTCCGGCCCTCGGCGGGCGGGCTGGCAATCACCGCTGCGCTGACCGACCGCATCCGTGCCGCCCGGCAGCATCCCGCCTTCATGCGGCTGATGGCCCGCAGCGCGACGGGCTACCCGGTGGCGCTGGGATTCCGCGGGGCCCTGGCCAGCGGTCGCGACGGCGATCCGCCGGGCCGGCTCGACATCAAGCGGGGCGCGATCATCCCGCTGGTCAACCTCGTGCGCTTCCACGCGCTCGCCAATGGGGTCACGATCTCGCCCACTCTCGACCGGATCGAGGCGGTGGCCAAGGTCGGGGGAATCGAGCGCGATCTCGCCGACTCACTGCGCGAGTCCTTCGAGGTAATCACGCGTGTGCGCTTCGAACACCACGCCGAGCTGATCGCTTCGGGCCTACCGGCCGACAACCTGATCGATCCCGGCGCGTTGCCGGCGATCAGCCACACCGATCTGCGCGAGGCTCTCGGCGTGGTGCGGAAGGCTCAGAAGCTCCTGAACGCGTGGGTGCCGGTCGCGCGATAGCCGCGGTTGGGCGCTAAGACGGCGCAAAGAAGTGGAGCCGATCTCCATAGTTGTGGCTGAAAGTGTGCTCGGGGGCGCTATTTCCGGCTCAGGGCGGAGGGGCTACTGTCACGCCGATGTGTGGCATCGCGGGTTTGTATCTGAAATCTGAAGAGCTGCAACCGCAGCTCGGCGCACTGCTGTCGCGGATGCTTGGACAGCTCGCGTTCCGCGGTCCCGACAGCGCCGGGGTCGCGTTCTATCGCGATCCCGTCGGCGACGGCTGGTGCAAGGTCTCGCTGTATTCGGCCGATCCCGAGCAGGATTGGGGGGCGGTCGGAGGCGATCTGGAGCGCGCCTTCGGCGCCGTCGTCGGCCCGTCGGTGCGGGCCACGCACGCGATCTTCGAGGTCGGCGCCCCGGCGGCCGAGGTCGACAGCTGGCTGGCCGGGAACCGCCCCGAGCTGCGGGTCATGAGCGCGGGCGCGACGATCGAGATCTTCAAGGAGGCCGGACCTCCGCAGGAGTTCATCAAGACCTTTGAGCTCGAGCAGATGGACGGCACCCACGCTCTCGGGCACACGCGGATGGCCACAGAGAGCCGGGTCACCACGCAGCACTCGCATCCGTTCTCGACCGGTCTCGACCTGTGCCTGGTGCACAACGGGTCGCTGTCCAACCACAACCGTCTGCGCCGGTCGCTGGCGCGCGAGGGAATCCGCTTCCAGACCGACAACGACAGCGAGGTTGCGGCGGGCTATCTGACCTGGCGGATGCGCGAGGGCGCCAGCCTGGAGCAGGCCCTGGAGGGCTGCCTGGAGGATCTCGATGGCTTCTTCACCTTCGCCGTCGGCACGGTCGATGGCTTTGCTGTTCTGCGTGACCCGATCGCCTGCAAGCCGGCCGTGATGGCCGAAAACGACGACTGGGTGGCGATGGCGTCGGAGTACAGGGCGATCGCCGTCCTGCCGGGCGCGGAGGAGGCGCGCACGTGGGAGCCAGAGCCGGGAAGGGTGTACAGCTGGAGCAAGGCGCTGGCGTGATGGCGGCGACCGACGTAGCCGATGGCGTGGTGTCCGTCGACCTGGCCGCCGAGTCGGTGCGCTCGCTCAATCAGCGCCTGCACGAGGCGAGCGAACCCGAGCGCGTCCGCGTTCTCAACCCCGGCGGCCGGCATGCGGTCGCGGTGGGGTGCATGGTCGCCCACGAGGTCGAGATCGATGGGCACGTCGGTTACTACTGCGCCGGCATGAATCAGCAGGCCACGATCCGCGTTCGCGGCAACTGCGGGGTGGGCGTGGCCGAGAACATGATGTCGGGGGCGGTGATCGTTTCGGGGAGCGCCTCCCAGGCCGCCGGAGCGACGGCCCGGGGCGGCCTGCTGGTCGTCCACGGCAATGCCTCGGCTCGGTGCGGTATCTCGCTGAAGGGTGCCGACATCGTCGTCCGCGGCTCGGTGGGACACATGAGCGGGTTCATGGCCCAGCGCGGCTGCCTGGTCGTGTGCGGGGACGCAGGCGATGCGCTCGGCGACTCGCTGTACGAGGCGCGCATCTATGTGCGGGGATCGGTGGCCGGACTCGGGGCCGACTGCGTCGAGAAGGAGATGAGGGCTGAGCACGTCGAGCAGCTCAGCGCGCTGCTTTCGCGGGCTGGAGTTTCCGATGTCGAGGCCGGCGAGTTCCGGCGCTACGGCTCAGCGCGGCAGCTGTACAACTTCCACGTCGACAATCTCGGCAGCTACTGATGTCGTCCGTGAACAGGTGGCAGCCGGGGCTGCGGGAGTCGGCGACGTTCGACCGCAATGTGATCGCCGAGATCCAGCGGGCGGCGCGCGAGGGGATGTACTCGATCAAGGGCTTCGGCGCCAAGCGCCGGGTGCCGCACTTCGACGATCTCCTGTTCCTCGGCGCGTCGGTGTCCCGGTATCCGCTCGAGGGCTATCGCGAGCGCTGTGCGACCGACGTGACGATCGGGACCCGGTTCGCCCGCGAACCGATCAAGCTCGACATCCCGATCACGATCGCCGGGATGAGCTTCGGGGCCCTGTCCGGCCCGGCCAAGGAGGCGCTCGGCCGGGGCGCCACCGAGGTCGGCACCTCGACGACGACCGGCGACGGCGGGATGACGTCCGAGGAGCGCGAGCACTCGCGCAGCCTCGTCTACCAGCTGCTGCCGTCTCGATACGGCATGAACCCCGACGACCTGCGGCGCGCCGACGCCATCGAGGTCGTCGTCGGCCAGGGCGCCAAGCCCGGCGGCGGCGGGATGCTGCTCGGCCACAAGATCTCCGACCGGGTCGCGGCGATGCGGGATCTGCCCAAGGGCATCGATCAGCGCAGCGCGTGCCGGCATCCCGACTGGACCGGGCCCGACGATCTCGAGATCAAGATCGAGGAGCTGCGCGAGATCACCGACTGGCGCATCCCGATCTACGTCAAGGTCGGCGCCACCCGGACCTTCTACGACGTCGCACTGGCCGTCAAGGCGGGCGCCGATGCGATTGTGCTCGACGGCATGCAGGGCGGCACGGCGGCCACCCAGGAGGTGTTCATCGAGCACGTCGGGATCCCGATCCTGGCCGCGATTCCCCAGGCCGTCGAGTCGCTCGTCGAGCTCGGCATGCACCGCCAGGTCCAGCTGATCGTCTCGGGCGGCATCCGCACCGGCGCCGACGTGGCCAAGGCGCTGGCGCTGGGGGCCGATGCCGTCTCGATCGGCGTCGCGGCCCTGATCGCGCTGGGCGACAACGCCCCCGAGCACGAGGACGGGTACCGCGAGATCGGCTCGGCCGCCGGCTACTACGACGACTACCAGGCCGGGCGCGATCCGGCGGGAATCTCGACCCAGGAGCCGGAGCTGGCGGCTCGCCTGGACCCGGTCGAGGGCGGCCGGCGCCTGGCCAACTACCTGCGCACGTTGACGTTGGAGGCGCAGACGCTCGCGCGCGCGTGCGGGAAGTCCCACCTCCACAACCTCGAGCCCGAGGATCTCGTGGCGCTGACGATCGAGGCGGCGGCGATGGCTCGCGTCCCGTTGGCGGGGACGAGCTGGGTCCCCGGCGTGGCGGGCTAGTTTCTCGTCGCCAGGGGGTCGCGGTCGAGTTTGACCACCTGGTCCAGCCAGGTGGCGAACATGCCGCGCGAGAGGGTGCGCATCTCGTCCTCGCGAGCCCTGATCTGGTCGATCAGATTTGGGAGGCCGCCCGGGCCCAGCTGTCCTTCCAGGGCCTCCGCGTAGGCGGGCACGTCGCCCCACTCGGTGGCCAGCGCGGAGGAGACCTCGAGGTGGAACTGAAGCGCGTAGGCGCGCTTGAACGCGAACGCCTGCTGCTCATACGCCGGCGAGTAGGCGAGGCGGGTGGCGCCGGCGGGCAGCTCGAACGTGTCGCTGTGCCATTGCAGGGCCGGGAATTCGGCCGGCAGGGCGGCGAACGCCGGGTCGTTCGCGGCCTCGGGCGTGAGGTGGACGGAGAGGACGCCGACCTCGGGCGCCGGGCCGGGGTGGACCCTTGCGCCCAGGCTCGCCGCCAGTAGCTGGGCGCCCAGACACACACCCCAGTAGGGCAGGCCGGCGTCGACGGCCTCGGCGATCAGCGCTTTCTCGGGCTTCATCCACGGCAGGTCGTCTTCGTAGGCGCCCATCGGCCCGCCCATGGCCACGATGGCCTCGAACTGACGCCAGTCGGGAAGCGGCTCTCCCTCGTCGAGCTCGACGCGCACGAACTCGACATTGCGCTCGCGCAGCTCGTCTTCATACGCGCCGGGAGGCTCACAGGCAATATGCTGCAGAACCAGCAGCATCAACCCAGACTATCGATAGCCATGACCTATGTGATCGCCGAACCCTGCATCGACCTCAAGGACCTCTCGTGCGTGGAGGTCTGCCCGGTCGACTGCATCCACCCCACCGAGGATGAGGCCGGTTTCGCGGATGTGAACCAGCTATTCATCGACCCGGAGGAGTGCATCGACTGCGACGCCTGCGTTGAAGCGTGCCCGGTCGATGCGATCTTCGCCGAGGACCAGCTCCCGGAGGAGTGGCGCAACTTCACCAAGCTCAACGCGGATTACTACGCGAAGTAGGCGTCCGCGTTCTCGGCGTCGATCGGCCCGGGGCAACGCGGCGGCCAACGTGAAACTCATGCACCGCATCGGGCCGAGTTTCACGTTGACGGCGTGGGGCGCCGTCGATGTGAAACTCGCCAGTCGCGGTCAGTCGAGTTTCACCTTGCCCGGGGCACCCGCGCCGTGCGCCGCCCCGGCTGTCTAGGCTGAGGCCAGCCTGGGTCCGTCTTTCTCGTCCTCGGCGGCGATTGCCTGACGCTGCTCGATCAGCTCGAGCTTGGCCAGCAGGTTCTCGGCCATCCTGATCGAGGCGGCGTCGATCAGCCGCCCGTCGAGCGACACCGCGCCCTTGCCCTGGGCGGCGGCCTCGCGCATCGCCGCGACGATCCGGTGGGTGCGCTCGATCAGGCGCTCGTGCGGGGTGAAGACCTCGTTGGCGAGCGGGATCTGCGACGGGTGGATGGCCCACTTGCCCTCGTAGCCGAGCACGGCGGCCCGGCGTGCCGCGGCCAGATACCCCTCGGGGTCGGTGAAATCGCCGTACGGGCCGTCGACCGGACGCAGCCCGTGGGCCCGGCAGGTCACGGCGATACGCGACAGCGGGTAGTGCCACTGGTCCCCGAGGTCCTCGCCCACGGCGTAGTTGGTGTCGATGCCCCCGATCGAGGTCGTGTGGCTCTGGATCGAGGCCGCGTAGTCGGCCACCCCGAATACCATCGCCTCCATCCGCTCCGGGCAGGCGACGGCGATCTCGTCGACCTTGACCATCCCGATCGCCGTCTCGATCAGCACCGAGATTCCGATCTGCCGCTTGATCCCCGTCGCCGCCTCGATCTGGCTGAGCAGGGTGGCGACGAGATGGACGTCGCCGGCGCCCGACACCTTGGGAATGAGAATCGTGTCGATGTGATCCCCGGCGGCCTCGACGACGTCGACGATGTCCCGGTAGCAGTAGTGCGTATCGAGTCCGTTGATCCGCACCGAGACCGAGCATCGCGACCAGTCGAGGTCGCGCAGGGCATCGATTACGTTGGCCCGTGACTGCTCCTTGTCATCGGGGGCCACGGCGTCCTCGAGGTCGAGCATGACCACGTCGGCGCCGAGATCGGGGGCCCGTTCGAGCATCCGAATGTTGCATCCGGGCACAGCCAGCTCTGATCGGTGGAGACGGGGAGCAACCATCGAAACCTCCGGAAACTCGTTTGGGGTGCGCAAGAAGCAGCGCGCACGCCGAGGGAGGCGCAAGTGGACCACAACTGGAGCGAGCTGGCAAGTCAAATTAGACAAATTGGTATCGGGCTGAGCGTTTTTCGATATATAGAGCAACCTCGATGCAAGACTGGAAATTCTTAGCTTGAGTTCAAAGGTGTGATCCAGCAGTCTGGGTAGATGCTCAAGTCGATGCCGTCTCCACCGATCGACCCGCCGAGCCGCCTGTTGTGCGGCCCGGGTCCGTCCACCGTCGACCCACGGGTGCTCGACGTCATGCAGCGCCCGATGCTCGGACACCTCGATCCCGACTTTCACGACCTCCTCGACGAGGTTGTGCGGATGCTGCGGCTGGTGTACCGGGCGGGTGACGGCCTGGTGCTGCCGCTGTCGGCGACCGGCACCTCGGGCATGGAGGCGGGCATTGTCAACCTGCTGGCTCCGGGCGAGACGATCATCGTCGGCCAGTGCGGCTTCTTCGGTCGGCGCATCGTCGAGATCGCCAGGCGCCACGGCGCTGACGTCGTCGTGGTCGAGGCGGACTGGGGCGAAGCGGTCTCCAACGCGGCGCTGCTCGAGGCGCTCGACGAGCATCCCGAGACGCGCATGATGGCGGTCGTGCACGCCGAGACCTCGACCGGTGTCGAGCATCCGCTGGCGGCGCTGGGCAGTGCCCTGAGCGCGCACCCGAGGGGTGAGAATGTCCTGCTGATGGCCGACTGCGTGACGTCGCTGGGCGGAATCGAACTCGAGTTCGGGGGGTGGGGGGTCGACTATGCCTACTCGTGCACGCAGAAGTGCCTGGCCGCGCCTCCGGGCATGTCACCGATCGCGCTGTCCCCGCGCGCGCTGGAGCGGATCGAGAATCGCAGCCACGCCGTTCCGTTCTCGCTCGACATCGAGCAGTTGCGTCTGTACTGGATCGAGCGTCCGGCGGCCTACCACCACACGGTCCCCGTGCTCCACATCTATGCGCTGCACGAGGCTCTGCGGCTGGCGCTCACGGAGGGACTCGAGCGTCGCTGGAACCGACACCGCGTCGCCGGCGCCTACCTGCAGCAGGGTCTGCAGGCGCTCGGGCTTGAGCTGCTGGCCACGCCGCGCCACCAGCTCGCGCCGCTGACCGCCGTGCGCGTACCGGACGACGTCGATGGGAAGGCCGTTCAGCAGCAGCTGCTGCGCGACCACGGCATCGAGGTCGGCGGCGGCCTCGGTCCCCTGGCGCCACCGATGTGGCGCATCGGACTGATGGGGCCAAACGCCAGCCAGGAGACCGCCGACATCGTCCTGACCGCCTTCGAGGACGTCCTCAGCGACGAGCCGGTGTTGGCCGCGGCGGCTGCGGGCTAGCTCCCCGGGCTGAGCCCGCCTACCCCGCCAGCGCTCGCCGACCCTCGTCCGAGCGCACGAACGCGGTGAACTGGGCGACCGCGTCGGGCACGGGGCCGACGGCCGGGCGGGTGACATACCACGAGCGCTTGGGCAGGCCGCCGCGAACGTGGATCGCCGCCAGCAGACCGTGCTTGAGCTCGAGTTCGACGGCGACTCGCGAGGTCAGGGCGACCCCGAGACCGACCCGCGCCGCCTGACGGATGGCGCCGTTGGAACCCAGCGTGAGGACGTCGGGCTCGAGGCCGTGGGCCGCCAGGTACTCCTCTGTCATCGCGCGCGACCCGGATCCGGGCTCGCGCAGGAGCCACGGGCGGTCGCTCAGCTCCTGCGGCGCGACCCAGCGGCGCTTGGCCAGGGGGTCCGTCGGCGCAGTGATGATGACGAACTCGACCTCGGCGAACGCCTCGGTGTGCAGGCGCGCCGTATCGGGCACGCGGCCGGTAATGGCCACGTCGACGGCGTGCTCGTTGAGTCGCCGGAAGACGGTCGAGCGGTTGCCGACATCGAGGCTGACGCGCAGCTCGGGGTGATGCTCGCGGAAGGCCTGGATGAGCAGCGGCGCCAGGTGCTCGCCGGCGGTCGTGACCGCGCTCACGCGGAGCGTCTGCCCGTCGGGCTGCGCGGCCTCCTGCGCAGCTCGACGGCCCTGCTCGAGCAGGCCGATCACGTCGAGCGCGTAGGGGATGTAGGCGTGCCCGGCGGGGGTCGGGATGAGGTGGCGGCCGGCGCGCTCGGTGAGCTGCACACCGAGCTCGCGCTCGAGTGCGGACACGGCGGCGGACACCGATGGCTGCGTGACGACGAGCTCCTTGGCCGCCGCGGTGACCGACCCGCGCCGGGTGACGGCGAGGAACGCGACGAGCTGAGTCAGGGTTACCGCCATGCCGGTGGTGGCGCCGCCTTACGCGCGCCTCGTGACCGTCAGCCAGGGCAGCTCAGTCGACGTGCTACAAGACCTGGGGTCGTGAGTCATGAGTCCGCTGTCATTCGAGGGTCCTCCCCGGGGCCCCCTGGGCTGTGTCCTCGTCGCCTCGCGCAGCGCTGCTGCGCGTCGGCTCCTGCGTCCTTGGCCAGGACCCCGGGCGACCCCTCTCGGTGACATCGGAGTCATGACTCACGACCCTAGACAGAACCGACCCGCTCCGCTAGAAATGTATTGAACATATTTGTGCAGACTAGATGACGTTGTCGAGTTTGCGGGGTTGGATCGTAGTCCGGTCGTCTGGGTCATTCCAGACGTCGACAAGCACGAGTCGGAGGAATAGATGTCGGAAAAGACTTGGGGTGGAGAGAGCTTCTGGGGCCTGGGCTACGAATGGGACCCGGAATGGGTCCTCACCGATCACCAGCGGGAGCTGCGTAACCTGCTGATCGAGCTGTGCGAGAAGGAGATGCGCGCCAACGCGAAGGTCTCCGACGACGAGCTCAAGTTCCCCCGGCGCAACCTCGAGCTGCTCGGCGAGCACGGCTTCCTCGCGCTCACGGTGCCCACCGAATACGGCGGTTTGGGCGAGAACCACGTGGCCTTCGTGATGACCTGCGAGACGATCGCGCGCTACGGCTGCGCGTCGACGGCGATGTGTTACGTGATGCACATGGGCGCGGTCAACACGATCATGCTGCGGCCCACCGACGAGCTGATCGACCGCTACATTCGCCCGCTCAACGGCGGCAAGATCGGGACGCTGTCGTATTCGGATCCGGAGACCGGCTCGCACTTCTGGTATCCGATCTCCTCGGGAGCCGAGCGTTCCAATGGCGGCTACAAGGTCCGCAAGAAGGCGTCGTGGACGACGTCGGGTGGGTTCGCCGACTTTTACGTGGTGCAGACGACCAGCCCTGAGTTCACCGGCTACGACGACCTGTCGGTGTTCGTCATCGACGGCGAGGACGTCAAGTCCCAGCCGTCTACCTGGGATGCGCTCGGGCTGCGCGGCAACCAGTCGGGTCCGATCGAGGTCGACAGCGTCGAGATCCCGGGCGAGCAGATCGTCGGCCCCGAGGGTGACGGCGCGGCCTCCAACGACGAATCGGTCGATCCATGGTTCCTGCTCGGCTCCTCGTCGGTGTGGAACGGCCTGGCCATGGGCGCGATCGATATCGCCAAGCGCCAGACGACGCGCAAGCGTCACGTCGACGTGGGCCTGCGCGTGGCCGACTACCCGACGATTCAGGATTACATCGGCGAGGCCGTGATGGACACCAACGCGGCCCGGCTGTTCGTCTTCTCGGTGGCCCAGGCCATGGACAACGCGACCGACAACAACACGCGGCGCCTGGGTCCGGGCGAGTTCGCGCGGGCGAACTTCCTGCACTGGGCGTGGCAGATCAAGTTCGAGGCGGCCAAGAACACCGCCCACGTGGTCGACAAGATGCTCCACGCCTGCGGTGGCACGGGCTACAAGCGCGACATGGAGCTCGAGCGCTACCTGCGCGATGCCAAGGCCGGCTGGGTGATGGGGCCGACCAACGAGGTCCTGCGCCAGTTCGTCGGCAAGGCGGTCCTGCTCGGGTTCGATGCCCTCGACTACTGGAACCAGACCTACAACCGCCGCGCCGTCGAGAACGAGGTCAAGAAGCTCGATGCCGACGGCAAGCGCAAGCTGGCCGAGGAGCTGCTCGGGCAGGTCGAACAGGAGCAGAGCAAGGCTGGAGCACCGAGCTAGCCTCTGGACAGGATGACGACGCTCACGTCACCGCCTCGACTGCTTGTCGGCGGGCTGCTCGCATCTGACCCGACGCTCGAGACCTATCGGGTGACGCCGGGGCGGGCGACCGCGATCAGGCTGGCCGGCGACGATCGCATCCGCATCGTCGACCGGCACGGGGGCCAGGTGGCCGAGCTGACCGCACTCGGAGTGCAGCGCGCTGAGGACCTCGGCGCCCTCGGGCTCAAGGCCGACGCACAGGCGAGCGTCGTCAACGGGCTGACCGGTGCTGAGGAGCGCGCCGTTCGTCTGTTCGGCCCCGAGTCCCCCCCGGGCAGCGGTCTCACGCTGACAGCGGACAGAGACACCACGCTCGTCGTGGCGGCCCCCGGGGGTCGGATCGTCGACGGTGAACAGCCGGCGACCGAGTTGCTGCTGGAGGTCAGGCGCGCCGCGCCGCGGCCGCGAGAGGAGATCGAGCTCCCAGAGCCACTCGCCGAACCCCGGCTCGACTTCCGGATCGACCCGGCCACGGCCGCGAGCTACGAGGTCCGCGAGGGCGAGTACATCCAGATCATCGACGTCAAGGGCAAGCAGTGCTCGGACTTCCTGGCCTTCCACCGCGCCAAGCTCGAGGACGGAATGGAGCGGGGGCTCGACGCCACCGTGACGCGCACCCTGATGGGCAACGCGTACCCGATGCCCGGCCTGTACCGCAAGTTCTATGACCTCGACATGGTGCCGCTGGTCGAGGTGGTGCGCGACACCGTGGGTCGCCACGACACCTTCGCCCTGGCCTGCCAGGCCAAGTACTACGAGGACCTCGGTTACCCAGGCCACATCAACTGCACCGACAACTTCAACGGTGCGCTGAGCGGGTTCGAGATCGCCCCGCGCAAGGGGTGGGAGGCGCTGAACTTCTTCTACAACACCGGATTTGACTGCGACATGCAGTTGATCATGGACGAGCCGTGGTCGCGGCCCGGCGACTACGTGATGATGCGCGCGCTCGAGGATCTGGTCTGCGCTTCATCAGCCTGTCCCGACGACATCGACCCATCGAATGCCTGGGAGGTGACAGATGTCCATGTGCGCGTGTATCCGCCGGAGAATCGCTTCTCGATGGCCGTCGCCCACCGCGTGACTGCCGACGCTCCGCCGGTGCTGACGCAGGAGACCGCGTTCCACCCGCGGACCTCCGAGCTCACCAAGAGCTTCGTCGAGTATCGGGGCTACTGGCTGCCGCACTGCTTCAACAACGAGGGCGGGATCGCCGAGTACTGGGCGTGTCGCGAGAAGGTGGCACTGATGGACCTCTCGCCGCTGCGCAAGTGGGAGGTGCTCGGTCCCGACGCCGAGCTGCTCATGCAGCGGATCGTGACCCGCGATGTCCGCAAGCTCGCGGTGGGGCAGGTCGTGTACACGGCGCTGTGCAACGAGACCGGCGGGATGATCGACGACGCCACCGTGTTCCGGCTCGGCCAGGACAACTTCCGCTTCATCGGCGGCGACGAGTACGACGGCGTCTGGCTGCGCGAGGTCGCCGACCGCGAGGGGCTCAAGGTGTGGATCAAACCGGCCACCGACCAGCTCCACAACCTGGCCCTCCAGGGGCCGTCGAGCCGTGAGGCAATGAAGCAGATCGTGTGGACGCCGCCCACCCAGCCGGGCCTCGAGGAACTCAAGTGGTTCCGCTTCCTGGTCGGACGGATCAGGACCCATGACGGGATCCCGATCATCGTCTCGCGGACCGGCTACACCGGCGAGCTGGGCTACGAGATCTTCTGCCATCCGTCCGATGGGCCGGCCGTCTGGGATGCCGTGTGGGGAGCCGCCGAGCCGCTGGGATGCAAGCCGCTGGGGCTCGAGGCTCTCGACATCCTGCGGATCGAATCCGGGCTGATCTTCGCCGGCTACGAGTTTGACGACCAGGTCGACCCGTTCGAGGCCGGGATCGGCTTCACCGTGGCGCTGGCGAACGAGGAGGATTTCATCGGCCGCGACGCGCTGCTCGAGCGCAAGGAGCACCCGCAGCGCAAGCTTGTCGGCCTCGAGCTCGAGGGCAACGAGACGGCCGGTCATGGCGACGAGGTCTATGTTGACCGGCGCCGCGTCGGCGTGATCACCAGCGGGACGCGCAGCCCGACGCTGCGCAAGTCGATCGCGCTGTGCCGGATGGCGGTCCAGTACGCCGAGCTCGACACCGAGGTCGAGGTCGGAAAGCTCGACGGGCTGCAGAAGCGAATCCCGGCCCGCGTGGTTCGTATTCCGTTCTACGACCCGGAGAAGACCCGGCCACGGTCGTGACCGAGCGCGAGGGAGTTGCGCGACTAACGCGGGTAGCCGTACCGACGGCGAGCTCCGGCCTGATGCCTCCGCCCAAGCCGCTGCGCGGGGGCTACGCGGCCGCGCCGCGCCGCGGGCGTCTGCTACCCGCCACCGGGGTTGCCACGCTGACGCCGAAGGCGGCGCACGTCGAGCAGGCGGCGCGCTCGCTGCGCCAGGTCATGGGCCGCTTTGCCACCGGCGTGACCGTGATCACCACCTACCACCGCGACACGATCCACGGCATGACGGCAAACGCGTTCCTGTCGGTCTCGCTGCGCCCGCCCCTGGTGCTGGTCTCGCTCGGCCGCTGCCGAATGGGCGAGATGCTGCCCCACACCAAGCGCTACGGCGTGAGCGTGCTGGCTCACGATCAACGGCATTTCGCCGAGCACTTCTCAGCTCAGCGCGTGTCACCGGTGCAGCCGGAATTCGACTGGCGCGACGGCTTACCGCTGCTCAAGGGCGCGCTGGCGCACGTGGTATGCAAGGTCGTCGACGTCCACACGGCCGGCGACCACGAGCTGTGGATCGGCGAGGTGGAGCAGGTCGCGCAGCACGACGGCAATCCCCTGCTGTTCTACACAGGACGGTTCGGCACCGTCCAGGACCTCGAGAGCAACTTCTAGGACCCCGGACCGGGAGCGACGAGGTAGTCCGAGGCGGTCCAGACCAGACACGACGCCTTGCGCCGCACCGTCCGCTCGGCGGCGCGAAAGCGTCGGCGCGTCAGCCGGGAGCGGTCGGGACCGAACACGAGCAGCCCAGCGTCCATCTCACCAACCAGCTCCAGCAGTGCGACGATCGGCCTCCGGCTCGATACCCGCAGCAGCTCGGTCGGAACGCCCAGCGCGGCCGCGCGCGTTGCCGTCGCGCGGACCGCCTCGAGGTCCTCTTCGTGCGGCAGCGTCGCGAACTCCGGCGCCAGCATCACCGTCAGCGGGTAGGGCGGCAGCACGAGCATATTGGCCACGATCAACCTGACCCCGGCCTGCTGCGCGCTCTCGATCGCCATTTGTTCGGCCCTGGGGTCGACTCGCACCGACAGCGTCGCGAGCACAACCGGCATGGCCCGGGTTGGACTGACGCCGGTATGCGCCGTTTCGCGGCGGCCCGAGTCGACGATCGGTGCCATGGCCACCCAGAGTCTACGCCGCAGGGTTTTCGGCGATTTTACGCAGTCTAAGTTGACCGACTTTGTACAAACTGGTATATCTCCGCGCCACGGGAGCCCAGGTTCAAGCTAGTCACCCGGAGAGGGGTTGAAGCATGGCCGAAGCAGTTGTTGAGGAACGCCACCTGATCAAGTCACTGCGGTGGTGGGACGGGTTCACGATCGCTATGTGCAACCCGGGCTTCCTGTTCGCGTCCCTGGGCTTCACGCTGGGCATCTTCGGCGTGTGGGGATCCGTGATCCTGTGGGGTGTCTCGGCCATCATCGGGATGATCCTGACGTGGATCTACGTCGAGCCGGCGATGATGTTCCCGAACCAATCGGGCGGCATCTCGCTCTACGCCAACGAGGCCTGGCGCAAGTACACGACGTTCGTCGGTCCGATCGCGACCTTCGGCTACTGGATCGGCTGGTCGGTCGTCCTGGCGATCTTCGGCAAGATCATCGGCGACCTAGTCGTGTCGCGGTGGTTCTCGAGCTCGACCTGGAGCGTCTACGACGGTGTGGTGCACCTGACGCTTTCCAGCTTCATCGCGATCGGAGTAATCGTCGTTGTCTGGGCGTTCAACATCTTCGGCATCCGCCCGATGAAGGGGCTGACCTATGTCACCGCCGGGCTGCTGGCGCTGGTACTGATCTTCTTCATGTTCGTGCCGTACATCAGCGGCCACTGGCATTCCAGCAACGTTCACGCGACGTTCACCGGCCCGTGGGGTGGTACCAAGCTGGCCTTCGTCTACCTCTTCATTCTTGGCTGGTCCTCGTGGGCATGCGAGGTGTGCGCCACCTTTGCCCCCGAATACAAGACTGAGCGGGATACGAACATAGCCATGCGCAGTTCGGCCATTTTCGTGGTCGGCGTGTTCATCCTCGTTCCCCTCGGCCTGGGCGGCGTCACCGGGGTCCCGGCGACCGCCACGCAGGAGGGCCAGTTCTATACGACGGCACTCCAGACGCTGGCCGGACACACGTTCGGAACCTTCCTGCTGATCTGCCTGATCGCCAGCCTGATCCTCTCCATGTCGTCCTCGACGGCCGACGGCAGCCGCGCGCTGTACGGGATCTCGCGGGCCGGCCTGACCATCAAGCAGCTCGGCCGGCTGAACAAATACCACGTGCCCGGCAACGCGATGACGGTCGATCTGGTCGTCAACGTCCTGCTCGTGCTGTTCATATCGAGCAACCTGGCCATCCTCTACATGAGCAACATCGGCTACGTCCTGGCTCACGTGCTGGCGGTCAGCGGCTTCCTGCTCCTGCGCAAGGACCGTCCGAATTGGCCGAGGCCTCACAAACTTGGCCCCGTCTGGATACCGATTGCCTGGTTCATGACGGCGCTGGTTGCGTTCCTGCTGGCGGTCGGCGCCCTGGCCCCCCATCTGAACGGCTACGGAACCTGGACGGACTTCGCGATCGGCGTCGGCGTGCTCATCGCCTCGGTATTGCTCTTCATCTTCCGCCGCGTCGTCCAGGACGGCGAGAAGATCCACCTGCGCGAGGAGACGCCGACGATGCCGGCGGAGGGCGATTGGCCCGAGGGCTTCGAGGCTCCCGCGCAGCCGGTTGCTCCGGCGGTGAGCTGACCGGCAACCGAGGCCCAGGCCACGCCGTCACCGACGCTCGCGCGCGACCAAGGAGAGACAATGCAGAAAATCGTTGTTGGCTATGACGACACCGAGGCGGCGCAGCGAGCACTCGAGCGCGCTGCGACGCTCGCCGAGGCGTTCAAATCAGAGCTGATCGTCACCAGCGTGGCCCCGCTGATGGTCAGCGTGGGGCGATCCGGGGGTCCCGTGGATCCAGTTGATCCGCCCCAGAAACACCGGCAGGAGCTCGAGGCGGCCCGCGCTTACCTCGAGGGCAAGGGGCTGAGTGCCGAGTATGCGCCCGCGGTCGGCGACCCCGCCGACACGATCGTCGAGCTCGCCAATGAGCGCGCCGCCGACCTCGTCGTCGTCGGCACGCGCGAGCCGAGCATCACCCAGCGGCTGCTTGGTCAGAGCGTCAGCGGCGCGGTGGTGCACCACGCCCACTGCGACGTGTTGATCGTTCACTGATAAGGGCGGGCACTCCGGGCGCCGCGTGGGCCCTGCGGTCAATCGGCTTTGATCTTCCAGCGCGGGCGCTCGGCGATCGCCCGATACTGCCTGCGCCGGCGCCTGGGGCGCACAAACGTCGACCAGATGAAGCCAATGGTTGGGATGATGAGGATCAGCGCCAGGGCACGGCCGGCGAGGATGAATCCCACTGAGATGATGACGATCCCGGCCACGAAGATCGCCGGCAGGATCCGATCGCGGACCCGCTGGCGCCGGAATGAGGCGTATTCCTCGACCGGAATCTTGTTGGTGTCGTAGCTGCGCCCGCAGTTCTCACATTTCCAGCGCTGCCCGTAGCGAAGCTCCCGCCGCTCCCCGCATTCGCACTTCACGGTTATCGGCGGTCCTCGCCGGACATCCTTCGAGAGCACCGCGCTGTCGCTCATGGGCGTAGTGTGGCGCACCCGGCCTGACGGGCAGCGCTGCCGCTAATGCGCCGGCGGCTCCCAGCCCTCGAGGACCGGCGGCGTCCAGTCGGTGCCGACCGTGCGCGAATTCTCGACCCACGGCCCGAGCTCGGGCTGGGGGAATTTGCAGTGGCGCTCCTTGAGCGCGATGCCATACGAGTTGCCCGACTGCAGGTGCTTGATCAGGACCTGGCGGGCGATCTCGTCCCCGCGTCCCGGAGGGATGTCGAAATAGAGCTTGATGAACGAGTTCGAATAGCGGTCGAACACCGCCGGCGTGCCCTCCTCCTCGAGCAGGGTGACGTCCTCGAGCCAGTTGATATCCGGGCCCGGCGTGGCTGCGACCAGGTCGATGTCTTGGACCAGCGAGATGTCCTCCTGGTAGGGGAAGCGGTGCCCCGAGAGGTACTCGGCGTCGATGCCGATGATCTTCTCGGGCTCGCCGGGAACTCTGTGCTGGGAATCAGAACTCATGACTGGGCTCCAGTCCGCTCGGCTTGCGCGGTCAGGTAGTCGATCGGGTTCTCGACATGACGCTCGAGCAGTCGCTTGATCTCGTCCAGCGTCCGCTCCTCCGACACGCCGGGGATGTAGCTGGTGCCGGCCAGCGGGACGCGGGCCATGGCCGCGGCCTCGGTGGTCAGGGCCGCCAGATCCTCGGGTTCGAGGTTGTGCACGTCGGTCTTGCCGCACGCCCGGGCCAGCATCTGGCACTCGAGCGTGAGGGTGTGGAGGAAGTTGTAGACGCGGCCCGCCGCCTCGTCCACGACGAGTCGCTTGCGCAGCTCTGGGTCCTGTGTGGCCACGCCCACTGGGCAGCGTCCGGTGTGACAGTGGTAGCACTGGCCGGCCGGAACGCCGACGGTCCCCTCGTAATCGGTGACGCCGGGGATCTCCTTGTTGCAGTTGAGCGCCATCAGCGCCGAGTGGCCGATCGCCACCGCGGTGGCGCCGAGCGCCAGGCACTTGGCCACGTCGCCGCCGTTGCGGATCCCACCGGCCACCACGAGGTCGATCTCGTCGGCCAGGCCAACGTCCTCGAGCGCCCGGCGCGCCTCGGGGATGGCTGCCATCAGCGGCACGCCGGTCTCCTCGGCGGCGATGTGGGGGCCGGCCCCGGTGCCGCCCTCGGCACCGTCGAGGTAGATGATGTCGGGGCTGCACTTGGCCGCCATCCGCACGTCGTCATACACGCGGGCGGCGCCCAGCTTGAGCTGGATCGGGATCTCGTAGTTGGTCGCCTCACGGATCTCCTGGATCTTGAGGCTGAGGTCATCGGGCCCGAGCCAGTCGGGGTGGCGGGCCGGCGAGCGCTGGTCGATGCCCGCGGGCAGCGAGCGCATCTCAGCCACCTGTTCGGTCACCTTCTGGCCCATCAGGTGGCCACCCAGCCCGACCTTGCAACCCTGACCGATGAAGAATTCACACGCGTCGGCGAGCATCAGGTGGTGAGGGTTGAAGCCGTACCGGCTCTGGATGAGCTGGTAGTACCACTTGGTCGAGAGGTCGCGCTCGGGCGGGATCATGCCGCCTTCGCCCGAGCATGTCGCCGTGCCGGCCATCGAGGCGCCCTTGGCCAGGGCCATCTTGGCCTCCAGCGACAGGGCACCGAAGCTCATGCCGGTGATGTAGACCGGGATGTCGAGCTCGATCGGCTTCTTGGCGAAGCGCGCGCCGAGAATCGTCTTGGTCTCGCACTTCTCGCGATAGCCCTCGATCACGAAGCGGGTCAGCGTCCCGGGCAGGAACATGAGCTCGTCCCAGTGGGGGATCGGCTTGAACATCGAGAAGCCGCGCATGCGGTAACGACCGAGCTCCGACTTCACGTGGATGTCGTCGATCACTTCGGGGGTGAAGATCCGGCTGTGCCCGAGCCGGTTATGCGGCGAAGGTGCCGTCTCGTCAGTCATAAGGCGCCTCCCTAGAGCACGAGCTTGCGCTCGGACGGCTCGAGGTTGTCGTAGTTGTAGAGCTTCTTGCCGCAGACGAACTTCTGCAGCTGCGGGGGCGAACCAAGTCCGTGCAGGCGGAACTTGCGCTCGATCAGCTCGGTGTCGGCGTCGTTCCATTCGCCGGGTACGCAGTCGATGCCCAGCGAGGCGACCTTGCCGGCGACATAGATCGTGCCGTCGTACATCGAGTCTCCCAGCCCGGGGCCGACGTCGCCCAGGATGATCTGGCGCCCGCGCTGCATCATGAATCCGGTCATCGAGCCGGCATTGCCACCGATGATGATCGTGCCGCCCTTCTGGTCGATCCCGGTGCGGGCGCCGACCTGGCCCTTGACGATGAGATCGCCGCCGCGCAGCGCGGCGCCGGTCAACGAACCGCCGTTGCCGTCGATCACCACGACCCCGGACATCATGTTCTCGCACGCCGACCAGCCCACGCGCCCGGTGATGTGGATCTCGGGTCCGTCGATGATCCCGCAGGCGAAGTACCCGAGGCTCCCCGCGAAGGTGATCCGGCAACGGGTCAGGATGCCGGCGGCAAGCGAGTGCTTGGCCCCCGGATTGAGCACGGTCACGTCTTTGACGCCCTGCTCGTAGAGCAGCCAGCGCAGCTCGAGGTTGATCCGCCGCGTGGTCAGCCGGTGGGCGTCGAGCGTGGCCCTATCGCCGTCGATCTGGCTGATCTTGGGGACGACCTCGTCGAGCTCGACCAGCCCGCGTGCGTCGTAGCGCGGCCCATCGTCGGCGGTTACCGTGTCCACACCATCACCTCGCGCTCGTAGGGGTCATACGTCTCGATTTCGTGGTCGATCACCGCGCGGATCGCCATCTCCTCGGAGGCCAGCGCGACCATGTCATCGCCCTCGTAGAGCACCAAAGGCTTGGCCGCGAGCTCGTCCTTGGCCATGCCCAGCGCGTCCTCGGACACGCAGATGTAGGTGAACACGCCATCGAGTTCGTCGAGGCTCTGGCGCATCGCGTCCTCGAGCGAGATCCCGGCCTCGAGCTTCTGGGCGAGGTACACGGCGATGATCTCGGAGTCGCACTCCGAGGCGAAGCGGTGGCCGGCGCGCTCCAGCCGCCGGCGCCACTGGTGGTAGTTGGTCAGCTGCCCGTTGTGGACCACGGCGACATCGGAGAATGGATACGCCCAGTAGGGATGGGCGTTGGAAATGTCGACGTCGGACTCGGTGGCCATTCGCACGTGCCCGATGCCGTGGCTGCCGAAGTAGTCGTCGAGCTTGTAGCCGGCCGACACCGTCCTCGCGTCGCCCAGGTCCTTGACGATCTCCAGCGAATGACCGGCCGACAGCACCTCCGCGCCCGGCACCGACTCGACGTGATCGGCCAGCTTCTTGAGGTCGCCGTCGTAATGCATGGTCACGGTCAGCGAGTACTCGTTGTTCTCGTCGATCGAGCGGATGTCGGCGCCCGCGGACCGCAGCCGCGCCTCGACCTCGCGTCGGTGGCGGCGCAGGTCGTCCTCGAACTCGAGATCACGCGGCGTGTTGGCGTCGGCGAGCTTGACCCGCAGGACGATCTCCTGGGCGGGGGCGCGATACAGGGCGAACCCGGTCGAGTCGGGCCCCCGGTGCTTCATCGCCTGCAGCATGCTGGTGATGTCGCGCCCGATCCGGTGGGCGCCGTTGCCGTTCTTGTAGATGATTCCTGCGATTCCGCACATGGCTACGGCAACACCTCGAGATATTCGTCGCGCTCCCAGTCGGTGACCGCGGCCAGGTAGCGCTCCCACTCATCGCGCTTGTACCAGTCGAACACCTTGTACAGGCGGCCGGGCATCGAGCTCTTGATCACCTCGTCCTTGGCCAGCTCTTTCAGCGCCGCCCCGAGGCTCTCGGGCACCTTCTCGATCTCTGCCCCCTCGGCCAGCAGGTCGTACGTGTTGCCCTGCTGGGGCGGACCGGGATCACTGCTGTTGCGGATCCCGTCGAGCCCGGCCTGGAGCAGCGCCGCCGTGGTCAGATACGGGTTGCAGGAGGAGTCGACCCCGCGGTACTCGAACCGCCCGCCGCTGGCCACGCGCACGGTCGTGGTCCGGTTCTGCCAGCCCCAGTTCTTGTAGATCGGGGCCCAGAAGCCGGTGTCCCACATGCGGCAGTAGGAGTTGACCGTCGGGTTGCCCACGCACATCAGGGCGTGGAAGTGGTCGAGCATCCCGCCGAGGAAGTGGCGCGCGATCTCCGACAGCTGTCCCGGCCCGTCGGGATCGTGGAAGACGTTGTTGCCGTCCTCGTCGACCAGCGTGAAGTGATGGTGATGGCCGTTGGCCGACACACCCGTGAACGGCTTGGGCATCCACGTCGGCAGGACCCCGTGCTTGCGGCCCACGGCCGCGCACGCCTGCCGGTAGGTGGTGATGTTGTCGGCCGTGCGGAGCGGGCGGTCGAAACGGAAGTTGAGCTCGAGCTGTCCGGGCGCGTCCTCGTGGTCGCCATAGCTCATGTCGAGCCCCAGCCGCTGGCAGTAGTCGACCACGTCGAGCAGCACCGGACGGAGCTCCTCGAACTGATGGATGTGGTAGCAGTAGGGCTTGGTCACGCCCTCGAGCTCGCCGCCGTCCTCATCGGGGCGCTTGAGCCACATCGTCTCGGGCTCGATGCCGATCAGGAACTGGTAACCCAGTTCGGACTCGAACGCGTCGGCGACACGCTTGAGGTTCTGGCGCGGGTCGGCGTCCATCAGCTCGCCGGTCTCGGTGTCGTAGCAGTCGCAGAACACGCGGGCCACGCGCTCGTCCCAAGGCAGGATGGCGAACGTGTCGAGGTCGGCGATGGCGGCCAGCTCGGACTCCTCCGGCCCGAATCCGATGTAGTTGCCGAGGCGGTCGGTGAACAGGTTCGCGGTGGCGCCGTAGACGAGCTGGTAGCCCCTCGCGGCGACCTGGGGGAAGAAGGACGAGACGACGCCCTTGCCCATCACCCGGCCGGTGATCGAAATCTGCTGGAAGAACACGTACTTGATGTCGCGCTCATCGATCAACCGGGTCAGCTGCTCGATCTTCTCGGCGCGCCCGGGCGCGCTGCGAGCCTCGGCAAGCGTCGCCGGCGGCGGCGCGATCCGGGGGCTCGAGATTACGGTCCGAACGTCGCCACCGAACACCGGCGCGTCGACAATGCCCTCGGTTGCCATCTCTCTCCTAATCCGCGGTGTGGACAAATTGGTACAGGCCCTGCTTGATGTCTTATACCAGTTCGTTCAGGGACGGACAAGCGCGGCGAGGGGCGCTCTACCCGCGGCCCGGCGGCTTGGCAAACGGCGCCCGGGAAGAGGGCTGTGGGCCGTTGCTGCGGGCTGTCCAACGACGATTTCGTTGCGCGGCGGTTCCGTCGCCTGGCGCTGAGTAACGAAAGCGCTGCTATTTCGACGAAACATTGCATGGCGCCACTGGCCGGGAGCGCTGTGCGACGTTTCGTCGAAAGCCAGAGCCTGCTCGCCGGCTGCTAATACGACGCGGACTTACGCCACCGCCGGCGTGAACGCCGGCTGCTCGGCCATCGGACGGACGTCGACGGCCACGACCTTGTACTCGGGACAGCTGGTGTTCACATCCGCCGAGGACCCGATCAGGAGGTTGGTCCGGACCTCGGGGAAGTGGAACGCGGTGAACACGTGGCCGGGCTCGATCCGGTCGGTGACGCGGGCCTCGACCTCGATTCGGCCCACGCGGCTGCGGACCGAGACCTTCTGGCCGTCGGTGACCCACAGGCGGGAGGCGTCGTCTGGATGGATCTCGAGCCACTCGCGGTCGACGAGCTCGAGGTTGGCCGTCCGGCGGGTCATCGTGCCGGCGTTGTAGTGCTGGAGACGCCGGCCGGTGACCAGGATCAGCGGGAACTCGTCGTCGGCCGCGTCGCCCGGGGCCTTGAAGGGGATGGCTGCGAACTGACCCTTGCCGCCGGGGAGCTCGAACTCGTCGCGGTACAGGATCGGCGAGTCGGTGCCGTCGGGCGCCACCGGCCACTGCAGGCCCGTGCGGCCGATCCGCTCGTGGCTGACGCCGGCGTAGGTCGGGGTCAGGGCGGCGATCTCGTCCATCGCGTCAGATGGGCCGTCCCAGCCCATCTCGTGCCCGAGGGCCGCGGACATCGTCGTGATGATGTCGAAGTCGGTTCTGGCTCCGCCCGGGGGATCGATCGCCGGGGCGACGAGCTGGAAGCGGCGCTCGGCGTTGATGAACGTGCCCGACTTCTCCAGGAATGAGGAGGCGGGCAGGATCACGTCGGCGTACTTGCTCGTCTCGGTCTCGAAGATCTCCTGGCAGACGAGGAACTCGAGCGACTCCAGCGCGTGAATCACGTGCGTGGTGTTGGGGTCGGTCTGGGCGACGTCCTCGCCGAAGATCCACATCGCCTTGAGCTTGCCGTCGACGGCGGCGTCGAACATCTGGGGGATCGTGTAGCCCTTCTGGCGGCTGAGCGGAACGCCCCAGCATTCCTCGAACGAACGCGCAACCGAGTCGTCGCCAACCGAGCGGTAGGCGGTGTATGTGTCGGGCAGGGCTCCCATGTCGGAGGACCCCTGGACGTTGTTCTGCCCGCGCAGCGGCAGCAGCGCCGAGCCGGGGCGCCCGACCTTGCCGGTCAGCAGCGCGAGGTTGCAGATCAGGCGGACGACCTCGGAGCCGTAGCGGTGCTCGGTGACTCCGAGGCCCCAGGCGATCGAGGACTCGGTGGCCTCGGCGTAGATGTGGGCCGCGGCCTCGAGGTCGGCGGGCGGGATCCCGGTGATCTCCTTGACGTGCTCCGGCGTGTACAGGGCCAGGAGCTCCTCGAGCTCGTCATGGCCCTCGGTGCGGCGGGCGATGAACTCGTCATCGGTCAGCCCGTCGCGGGCCACCACGTGCGCGAGGCCCAGCATCACGGCGGCGTTGGTGCCCGGCCGGGGAGCGAGGTGCAGGACGCCGTAGTCCGACAGCTCGATCCGGCGCGGGTCGATCGTGATCAGCTTCATCCCGCGCAGCGTTGCCTGCTTGATCCGGGCGCCGACGACCGGATGGCCCTCGGTCGGGTTGGCGCCGATGATGATCATGGCGGCGGCCCGGTCGACGTCGTCGAACGAGCCGGTTGCACCCGACAGGCCGAAGGATTTGCGCAGCGCCCAAGACGTGGGGGAGTGACAGACGCGCGAGCAGTTGTCGATGTTGTTGGTCCCGATCGCCCCGCGCATCAGACGCTGCATCGCGTAGCAGTCCTCGTTGGTGGCGCGCGAGGAGGCCAGGCCGGCGACCGCGTCGGGGCCGAAATCGCGCTTGATTCGCGTCAGCTCGGAGACGATCAGATTGGTCGCCTCCTCCCACGTGCCGATGCGGAAGGTGCCGTGCTCACGGATCAGCGGCGCGGTCAGGCGCTCGCGCGAGCGCGAGAACTGGTGGGCGAAGCGGCCCTTCAGACAGGTGTGGCCGCGATTGGCCGGTCCGTCGATGGCAGGGGAGATCGAGGCGATCTTGCCGCCGGCAGCGTGGGCCTCGAGCCGGCAGCCGACGCCGCAGTAGCCGCAGGTGGTGGTGACGGTGGAGTCGAAGCGGTCGCTCATTGGGTTCTCCTCAAGCTACTTCTGCCAAGTTCAAAAGCGTTATCTCGGTGATCGCGTCGGTGGGACAAGTGTCGGCGCACGCACCGCACGAGACACAGGTCGAGTCGCGAAAACCGGCGTCGAGGCCAGCTGTCACGTTAGCGCCGAATCCGCGTCCCGTGGCAGTGAGGGCAAAGGTTCCCTGCACCTCATCGCAGGCGCGAACGCAGCGCCCGCACGAGATGCACAGCTCATGCTGGAAGGCAAGGTAGGGGTGACGGCGGTCATGTTTGACCTCATGGGCCTTCCCGGGCCAGCGCAGCTCGCCGCCGAGCACGACGTCGAGCTCGCCGGCCACCTCGGCCAGTTCGGTGTGCGCGGCGGGTGGTTCGGGCAGCTCGGAGAGCACCAGCTCGACGACCGCGGCGGCGACGCGGCGGGCCTGGGGATCCTGGGTGTCGATCTTCATGCCGTCGCGGACCAGGGTCGTGCATGCGGGGATCGGCCCCGGCGCGCCCTCGGCGGCGACCAGACACACGCGGCAGGCGCCGAATGGGGCCTGGCGATCGTCATAGCAGAGCGTCGGCACATCGCGCCCGAGCGCGTGGATCGCCTCGAGCACGGTGCTCCCGTCCTGCACCTCGACCGTCTGTCCGTCGATCTGGACGCGCATCACGCCATCTCCAGTTCGTCGGGGAAATGCTTCAACAAGCTGCGGAGCGGTGCCGGGATGCCGCCACCGTGTGCACACAGACTGGCCACCTCGAGCGTCTCCAGCAGCTGTTCGAACCGCGCCCGGTCGATGGGCTGATCGGAGGAGAACTGCTCGTAGGCGCGCTGGAGACCGATCCGGCAGGGGAAGCACTTGCCACAGCTCTCGTGCGCGCCGAAGCGCAACAGGTGGCGGGCCACCGTCCGCATGTTGGTGCGGTCGTCGAAGGCGAGGATCCCGCCGTGACCGACCATGCACCCCTGCGCGGCCAGCGCCTCGAAGTCAAACGGCGTGTCGAGCAGCGAGCCAGGCAGGATCCCGCCCAGCGGCCCGCCGACCTGTACGGCCTTGAGCTCGCGGCCGTCGATCATCCCGCCGGCCAGCTGCTCGCAGAGTTCGCGCATCGGCGTGCCGAAGTGGACCTCGTACACGCCCGGTCGGGCGAAGCGCTCGTTGAAGCACACGAGCTTGGTGCCCGGCGTGGCGCCCGGGCTCAGCGCGCCGTAGGCCTCGGCGCCGTGGCGAGCTATGAACGGCATGTTGGCCAGCGTCTCGACGTTATTGACCACGGTGGGCATCCCGTACAGGCCGCGCACGGCCGGGAACGGCGGACGCGCGGACACCGTGCCCCGCAACCCCTCGACGCAGGCCAGGAGTGCGGTCTCCTCGCCGACGACGTAGGACCCCGCGCCCTCGAGAATCGTCACGTCGAAGCGCACACCGCTGCCGTTCAGGTCCTCGCCCAGCCACCCCGCCTCGCGAGCGCGCTCGGCGGCCTCCTCGAGCGCCGGCTTGGAGCGCGGGTACTCCGATCGGGTCAGCACAAACCCGTGCTCGGCCCCGACGGCGTAACCGGCCAGTGCCATGCCCTCGAGCAGGAGCTCGGGGTTCTGCTCCATCAGATACTTATCGATGTAGGAACCCGGGTCACCCTCGTCGCCGTTGACGACGATGAACTTCTCCTCGCCCGGCGCGTTGCGGGTGAACTGCCACTTGGTGCCGGCCGGGAAGCCCGCTCCGCCACGACCGCGGACGTTGGCCGCCTTGACCTCCTCGAGCAGGGCGTCGGGCGACAGTTCCCCCAGCGCACGCTCGAGCCCCGACCAGTCGCCCGGCCGGGTGAGCACCGGTTCCTCGAGCACGCTGCGCCACTCGGGCTCGCGGGCGTCGCGAGTGCGGTCGCCGAGCACGCGGGCGATCACGTCGGGGCCGGCGTCGATCGTCTCGCCGTCGCGCACGGCCGGCGAGGAATGACAGAAGCCCAGGCACACGGTCTCGGCCAGCGACACCTCGCCGTCCTCGCTGCGCTGGCCCAATTCGAGGCCCAGCTCGGCACGCAGCTCGTCGACGTGGGCGTCGCCCGTGGCGGCGAAGCACGCCGTCCCGGTGCAGACGCGGATGTGGCGGGCTCCGCGGGGCTGGAGGAGATCGTCGTAAAAGGTCGAGACGCCGTACACAGCCGCCTCGGGCATGCCCGACGCCTCCGCCGCGGCGCGCCGATCCTCGTCGGTGATCTCACCGCGCTCCTGCATGGCCGCCTTGAGCACCTCAAGCGCGGTGGGTGCCTGAACGGCGTGGTGACGGCGGACTAGCTCTACGAGGTTTCTTGACACCTGAACTCAGTATTCCCCGATACGTTGGCGTGTACAAGTTTGTTCGAAAGGGCTCTGACATCGGCTCGGAGCGCGCGCGCCAGCGCCACCGTCACCGCATCCGCACGGGCCGGCCGCCCGGCCAGCTGCGCCGGCTCGACACCGCCGAGGGCTCCGGTGACGAATACCTCCTCCGCGTCGGCGAGCCTGGCCAGGTGGATCGGCTCGGTGGCCACCTCGTAGCCGAGCTCCCGCGCCAAGGCAAGCACACGCGCGCGCGTCACTCCGGGCAGGATTCGCCCGTCGGTCGGTGGCGTCGTCAGGCGCGGGCCGCCTTCGACGATGAACACGCTCGCGCGCCCGGCCTCGAGCACGAGTCCGTCGAGATCGCACAGCAGCGGCTCGCCGCCGTCACACTCGGCGGCCAGCGCGCTGAGCAGGCGGCGGTCGCCCCACTTGTGCTCCCCGAGGCCGCCGGGCACCGTGGCCGGGCGCAGGTGCACCGGGGTCCGTCGCGGGACGAGCGGCGTCAGTTCGAAGCTCGAGTAGCCGTCGGGATGGAAGTCGACCCGGAGACGGGCGTCTCCGCCTCGCGCCGCTGCCTCCAGCAGCTCTATGGCCAGGTCGGGCGGCAAACCGCGGTCGTACAGCTCGCGTGCGCTGTGCGCCAGTCGTTGCAGATGAAGGCCTAGCGCGACCGGTCGGCCCGCGGCCACGCGCAGCGTCTCGAACACGCCGTGGACCGGGTCGGGGCGCGCGAGCGGTTGGGGCGAGCGTCGCCGGGGCGCGGACGCGGCCTCGGGCGCGCGGGGCCGGGTGGCATCGCCGGCGGCGAGCTCACCACCGATCGCCGCCAGCAGGGGCGCGGCCTTGATCACGCACTCGGCCGCTTCGGCGACCGGATCTGAGTCGGCGACGATCCCGCCACCGACGCCCAGCCAGGCCCGCCCGCCGCTGAACTCGAAGGTGCGGATGGCGACGCTGAGCTCGAGGCCGCCGAGCGGGCTGGCGAAGCCGATCGCCCCGGTGTAGAGGCGGCGGGAGGTGCTCTCGAGCTCCGCTATCACGTTCATGGCAGCGATCTTGGGTGCGCCGGTGACCGAGCCGGGCGGGAACGCCGCCTCGACCAGCTCGGCGTTGCTCATGCCCTCGGCCAGCGTGCCGCCGACCTCCGACACCAGGTGCCACACACCGGTGTGCGCCCGTGCCTGGCACAGCTTCTCGACGCCGATCGACCCGTGCTCGCACACGCGTCCGAGGTCGTTGCGGACGAGGTCGACGATCATGATGTTCTCGGCGCGATCCTTGGCCGAGCGCTCCAGTTCGGCCCGCTGGGCCGCCGCCGTGGCAGCGTCGGCTGCCCGCGGGCGCGTGCCCTTGATCGGCGCGCTGCGGATGCGACGGCCGTGCCGCTCGAGGAACAGCTCTGGAGACAGGCTGGCGATCGCGCCAGACGGTCCGCCGAGGAAAGCCGCGCGGTCGGGACGCAGGGACGCCGCCGCGGTGGCGAACAGGTCGATCGGTGTGCCGTCCAGGCGAGAGTCGAGCCGCACGCAGATGTTGGCCTGGAACAGATCGCCAGCGTGGATCCGCCGTCGGCACGTCTCCACAGCCAGGGCGTGACCGGCCGCCGACGGAGTGGCCTGCCACGGTTCGGTGTGGAACGCACGCGGTTGTGGCGGCGCGCCCGCACGCGCCCGCAGCGCGTCGAGGCGGGAGCGCAGGAAGGCGTCGCGCTCCTGGCTCCACAGCGCCTCGAACCACCATCGTCCGTCGGCGTCGAGCCGCAGGAGGTGGTCGTAGAAGGCCAGCGCGAACGGCGCAGGCCGAACCGGCGGCGGACCGGCGCTCACTGGCTCGATCCGGCGCCCGAGCTCGTAGCCGAGCCAGCCAAACCATCCACCGCCAACCGCGCCCAACCCGGCACACTCATCACGGGCCACCTCGGGCAGTTCATCGAGCAGTGCGAACGGATCCTCGTCGGCCCGGGCCACCCGGACCGGCTCGGAGCCGATCACAGCACCGCCGCCGGCCCAACGGCCGATGAGAGCGAACGGTCTGGCGTCGTCGCGGACGAGCAGTGCCGCGTCCTCGGGTCTCAGCGTCCACGGGAGCGCGACGCGCCGCGCGTGGCAGACCGGGGACAGAAGGGTGGAGGTGCTCATCGTTGACCGGATCGGTTGCTGGCGGTAGCCTACTCCGGCCCTTGCACATATGGCAAAGGCATTGCACCCTAGGCAACGGAAGGTGACTGGAACAGTGAGCGAGACGATTCCCGACCGGATACCGGTGCTGGTGATCGGGGCCGGCGTACATGGACTGTCGACCGCCTGGCACCTGGCCGCCGACGGGCAGCGCGTGCTCGTCGTCGACAAGACCGGCATCGCCGCCGGAGCGTCGGGGATCGCCTGCGGTGTCGTGCGCAACAACTACTTCCAGCCCGCAATGTCGGAGCTCATGGCGGCCTGCGTCGAGGTGTGGGAGTCCGATCCGGAGGCGCTGCATTACCACGGCAGCGGGTACATCGCGCTGGGTCCACCGTCGCAGGAGAGCGATCTGATCGAGGTCTATGAGCGCCAGCAGCGCATCGGCTATCCCTCGGAGCTTCACATCGGCGAGGAGGCGGTGATCGCCCATATGCGCGAGCACTACCCCGACTGGCGCGCGTCCGGGATCACGGCCTGCCTGCACGAGCATGCCGGGGGCTATGCCTTCAACCGCGAATCGATGTTCGGCCTGGCCGACAAGGCGCGCGCCGCGGGCGCCCAGATCGCCAGCGGCGTCGAGGTGACCGGCTTTGACTTCGACGAGTCCGGAGCCGTGCGCGTGGTGCAGACGAGCGCCGGCGCGATCGAGGTCGAGCAGGTCGTGGTCGCGGTCGGGCCGTGGATCGCCTCACTGTGGTCGATGCTCGGGCTTCCCGATCGGCTCGACGTCCATCAGCCCGACGGCAGCGTGGCCCGCGACCAACCGATGTGGACCTACTGGTATCTCCAGGAGGGCGAGCTGGCGGTCGATCCGGCCACATTCGTGACCGCCGACGGCCGCTCCTCGGCGGTGATCCACCTCGACTCGGATCAGCCGCTGCGCGACGACGACGGGCGTCTGATCACCGACGAGCCGTGGGGGATCTACTTCAAGCCCGATCGCGCCAGCGTCCAGGGTGGTGCCGCGCCGCTGCCGGTCGGCAACACGTTCGAGGTCGACCCGTACCCGACCGGCACCGTCGATCCCGGCTTCCCCGACATGTGGTGCGCCGCGCTGTCGCACTGCCTCGAGCGCTTCTCCGGCACCCGTCCGCTGTACCGCCAGGTGCGCTCGGGCGGGGTGGGAGCGTTCACGGCCGACAACTTCCCGGTGTTCGACTTCATGCGCGACAACGTGTTCGTCGCCGCTGACTCCAACCACGGCTACAAGATGATCGCCGTCGGACGCGAGATCGCCCGCGTGCTGTCGGGAGAGCACTCCTCGCTCCTGGCGCCGTTCCGCTACGAGCGCTTCGCCACGGGCGACCTGCACCCGGTCTCCCACAGCCCGTACCCCTGGAGCTGATCAGCGCGCGCGCCGTGCGCCGCGCGAGCGACGTCCGGCGCCACTGCTCGTGACGATGGGCACCGGGCTGTCGGCCTCGAACGAGCGCATCACCCGGACATCGAGTGCTCCGGGGGCGAACAGGTCACGGGCGTAGGCCACCGGATCACCGCCGGACACGTACATCACCTCTTCGAGCTCGAGTGCCGCGGTGGTGCGGCGGATCTGGAGAGCCTTGCCGACCTGCTCGCGCGGGGTGACCAGGGCCGGCATCACGTGGGTCTGGGCGAAGGCGACAGGGACTCCGGTGGCGACCAGCAGATCGAGCACCATCTGCCCGTTCTCGAGCATCCTCCGCAGGCGCGGTGGGTCGGGCAGCGGAACGTCCGGATGCACGACGTCGAACATCACCGCCGCCGGCTGGCCTGAGGCGACCAGCACGCGAAAGATCGTCAGCACCTCGGTGCCCGCGTCGAGGTGCAGCAGCTCGCAGACCTCGTGACCCACCGTGCGGACCTCGATCTGTAGCCGGGTGGCGGCCAGATCGACGCCGCGGCGCTTGGCCAGCGAGGAATACGGCTCGAGCCGCTCGAGCCGCTCGCCCAGCTGGCTGGGCAGCGTCACGCTACCGACGAACGTCCCGCTGCCCTGCCGGCGCACGATCTCGCCGGTGGCCTCGAGGCGCTGAAGCGCCGTGCGTAGCGTCCCGCGGGAGACGCCGAGCATCTGCGCGACCTCGTGCTCGGGCGGCAGGCGGTCGCCTGGACGGTGGCGGCCCGGGGCCAGCCAGTTGCGCAGCGCCTGCTCCGCGCTGTCGACCAGCGATGGTCGCGGCCCCCGTTCATCCGAAGATCGCTGGGTGCGCCCGGCGGAGGATCGCGCCGCTATCGCAGCACTCCGGAGCGAGCGTGCCACCTCTGCATGGCGGGCATTCTGTCACCGCCGATCAGGGAAGTTCAGTTTCACCGCTGTGAGCGTGGTGCGGAAGCCCGTCGGTGGGCACCTCGTAGTAGGCCCCGGCCTGCGCGGTGTACCAGTGACCGGCCACACGCAGCCCGCCGGCGTCGTCGAGGGTGCCGGCGGAGATACTGATCGAGTCCCGTCGCGGCGGGTCCCAGAACAGGCTCGAGCCGCATTCGCCGCAGAAGCCGCGGCGAGCGTCGGCGTCGCTGTCGGAACTGTCGATCCAGCGCAGACCGCGGGCCTCGGTCAGCACGAGGTCGTGCTTGCGTGCCGCCGTGCAGGCCGAGATGTGGCCGTGCCAGCGGCGGCACTCGATGCAGTGGCAGAGCAGGATGTCGCGCAGGGGGCCGCGGACCTCGTAGCGGACCGCCCCGCACAGGCAGCGGCCGGTGGCTGGGGGCGTTTCCGGAGCGTCGGAGCTCACCGGCGTCCCCCGAGGGCGCGGGTCAGCGCCGCCGTGCCGGACAGCAGGACCGGCAGGACGCGAGTCGGGTCGGCCAGGCGGCTGGCCGGGGCCTGGACGCCGAGGATCGCGGCCAGCGCGGCGGCGCGATCGAATACGGGTGCGGCGATCGCGTTGACGTCGACCTCGCGCTCTCCGAACACGGTGGCAAAGCCGCGCTGCCGGACGCCGCGGACCTCGGCTGCCAGCATGCCGCGATCGGTGATCGTGCGCGGGGTGAGCGCGGTCAGCTCGCGCTCACCGGGCAGGCCGTCGCCTCCGAAGGCCAGCATCACCTTGCCCACGGCCGTCGCGTGGGAGATGCTTGGACGGCCGAGGCGAGCCATGCTGACCACACTGCTGCGCGAAGGAACCGAGTCGACGGTGATCGCCTCGCGCTCGCCCGGCAGCGACAGCGTCGCCGTCTCGCCGGTGGTCTCCATCAGCTCGAGCAGCACCGGCCGCGCCAGGGCCTGCACGTCGAGCCGCGCCAGCACGCGGTCGGCCAGCGTGACCAGGTGCAGGCCGAGGCGAAATGGCCCCTGGCCGTCGCGCTCGACGATCCCGGCGGACTCGAGCGTGGCCAGCAACCGCGATGCCGTGCTGGCGTTCACGCCGATCCGGCGGGCCAGTTCGTTGACGCCGAGCCCCGTCTCGCTGTCGCGTAGCTCGTCGAGCAGGGCCAGTGCGCGGGCGACCGATGCGATGGGGCGGGCCCTCGTACGCGGTTCTTGTTGCACCATTGGCAATAGTATTGCGCTCAGCGCCATCGTTGTCTAGGATCGCGCCTTGTGTCGTTCGTTCTGGACTGTCCGCACTGCGGTACCCGAGAGGTGGCGGACTTCGCGTTCGGTGGCGAGGTGACCAGGCGGCCCAAGGGATCGCCTTCGACGCGCGAGCTGAACCAATACAACTACTTCCGCCGCAACGTCGCGGGCGTCCAGCGCGAGTGGTGGTATCACCGTTCCGGCTGCCGGACGTGGTTCGTGGCCGACCGCGACACCCGCACCAATGAGGTGGTCCGCGTCGGCCTCCCTGGCGAGCTCGATGCGCCGCACGGGCCGGGAGAGGCCGCATGAGCCGCATGCCGCAGCAGTCCGGGGAGCGGATTGACCGCTCGAAGACGATCACGTTCACGTTCGACGGCAAGCAGGTCACCGGACACGAGGGCGACACGATCGGCTCCGCGCTGTACGCCGAAGGACGGCGAACCTTCTCGCGCAGCTTCAAATACCACCGCCGCCGCGGGCTCATGTGCTGCAGCGGCAACTGCCCCAACTGCCTGGTGTCGGTCGACGGCTCGCCCGGCGTGCGCGCGTGCACCGAGCCGGCCCAGACCGGGATCAAGGTCGAGCACATCAACGCATCGCCTGGACTCGAGGTCGACGTGATGTCGGTCACCGACAGCGTCGGCAGCAAGTTCACTCCGCCCGGCTTCTACTACAAGACCTTCATCCGTCCGCGCAAGCTGTGGCCCGCGTACGAGTGGGTTCTGCGCCACGCCGCCGGGCTCGGCAAGCTCCCCGAAAAGCAAGCCGAGCGGACGTGGCGCACGGAGTACCGTCGTCGCCACGCCGACGTGCTCGTGGTGGGCGGTGGCCACGCCGGGCTGAGCGCCGCCGTGGCCGCGGCCGAGCTCGGCGCCGATGTGGTGCTGGCCGACGACGGCCCGGAGCCCGGCGGGCGATTGTTGTGGGAAGGTGGCCGCGAGCAGGCCCAGGAGCTGACCGACCGGGCCCGCGAGCGCGGCGTCGAGCTGCTCAGCTCGGCCTCCGCGCTCGGCTACTACGACGGGCTGGTGCCGATCTTCCAGGGCAACACGCTGCACCAGGTGCGCGCGCGCCAGCACGTGTTCGCCACCGGTGCGATCGAGCAACCGCTGGTGTTCGCGGGCAACGACCTCCCGGGCGTGATGCTGTCGGGTGGGGCGCGCCGGTTGGTCGGCCTCTACGGAGTCGCTCCGGGCCAGCGCGTGGTCGTGGCCACGGCCTCCGATCGCGGACTGCGAGCCGCGCTGGCGTTGCACCAGGCCGGGATCCAGATACTTGCCGTCGCCGATCTTCGCAGCGAACCGTCGCGCTGCGCCCAGCGTCTTGATCGCCTCGGCGTCGAGATGCACTACGGGTGGACGGTCCTCGCCGCGCGCGGCAAGAAGGCCGTGACCGGCGTGGTGCTCGCACCGGTGGGCGCCTCGCACGAGCAGCGCGAGCTCGAATGTGATCTCGTGCTGGTGTCGGGTGGCGATGCGCCGGCCAGCTCGCTGATCTCGCAGGCCGGAGGGCGCACCTCGTACGACCCGGACCTCGGGCACTTCACGGTGGCCGAGCTCCCCGCCGGGGTGTGGATGGCGGGCGAGGTGGCCGGCCGGGGACTGTTCCGCGCCGCGCCGGGTTCGGGCGAGCGTGCTGGACTGGAGGCTGCCCACGCGCTTGGGCTCGGCGACGATCGCTCCCGTGCCCGCACGGTCGAGCTGACCCGCCAGCTCGACGGCGAGCAGGAGCCTGCTGTTGCCGCCCCCCCGGCCAGCGCTCCGAACGGTTCGCGAGGCAAGGCGTTCACCTGTTTCTGCGAGGACGTCACCGCCAAGGACATCAAGCTGAGCGTGGCCGAGGGTTACGACTCGATCGAGCTCTGCAAGCGCTACACCACCGTGACCATGGGCCCGTGTCAGGGCCGGATGTGCCAGCTTTCCGCGATTCGGCTGATGGCTCGCGAGACGGGTCAGAACCTCGAGGAGGTCGGTACCACGACCGCCCGGCCTCCATGGTCGACGGTCCCGCTGGGCGCGCTGGCCGGGCGCCCGATCGAGCCGGCCAAGCGCTCATCGATTCAGGGCCGCCATCGCGACCTCGGCGGGGCGATCCGCTGGGCCGGCGACTGGGAGCGCCCCTACGACTACGGAGACCCCGAGGGCGAGGCGTTCAACGTCCACACCTCAGCCGGCCTGATCGACGTCTCGACGCTCGGCAAGTTGGTCGTGCGCGGCCCCGACGCGGGAGAGTTCCTCGACCGCCTGTACCCAAACCGGATGTCGACGCTCAAGCCGGGGCGCGTGCGCTACGGCGTGCTGACCTCGGACGCGGGTCGGATCATGGACGACGGGACCGTCAGTCGGATCGATGACGAGACGTTCTACGTCACCACCACCTCGAGCGGCGCCGGCGCGGTCGAACAGTGGTTCTCGTGGTGGCTGGCCGACTGGAAGATGGACGTTCACCTGTCCGACGTCACCCAGACACTGTCGGCGGTCAACCTGGCCGGGCCCCGGGCCCGGGACATCCTCAAGCGGCTGACCGAGTTTGACTGCTCGCCCGAGGCCTTCATCTACCTCGATTCGCGCCAGGAGCTCGTCGCCGGCGTCCGCTGCCTGCTGCTGCGGATCGGCTTCGTGGGCGAGCTCGGCTATGAGATTCACTTCCCGGCCGCCTACGGCGAGCACCTGTGGGACGCGATCCTCGAGGCGGGCAAGGCCGACGGCATCCGCCCATTCGGGCTCGAGCCGCAGCGCATCCTGCGCCTGCAGAAGCAGCACATCATCGTGGGTCAGGACACCGACTCCGAATCGACTCCGTACGGGGCGGCCATGCCGTGGGCGGTCAAGCTCGACAAGGACGAGGATTTCATCGGCAAGTGGGCGCTGGCCCGGGCCGCTGAAGATCCCGCCGCCACCGCGCTCGTCGGGTTCACGCTGAGCAACGGCGCCGTTCCCACTGAGGGATCGGTGGTGCTCGACGAGCAGGGTCTGGCCGCGGGGCAGGTGACCAGCGCGCGCCGCTCGCGCCAGCTCGACAAGGTGATTGGGATGGCCTGGGTGCCGGCCACGCTGGCCAGCGACGGAGCCAGCATCACGATTGCCGACAACGGCACACGGATGGTGGGCTCGGTCATCACTGAGCCGTTCCACGATCCAGCCGGGGAGCTGCTGCGCTCGTGAGCGCGCTGCCGTTTGCCTGCACTGATCCCGCCTTCGGCGCCCTGGCCCGCTCGCCGATGGAGCGACTGGCCAAGGCCGCCGGCGCCCGTCTCGAGGCCCGAACCGGCTGGAACGTGGCCGTCGCCTACGGCGGCGATGAGCAGCGTCACGCGAGCCAGACTGTCGGTTTCGCCGACCGCTCGCACCTGACCAAGTTGGAGCTGCAGGGCCCGCGCGAGGAGCTGGCCACGATTACCCGCGAGGCCGGCGACGGCGCGACGCTCGAACTCGGGAAGGCGACCCGCGCGGCCGGCGCCTGGTGGTGCCCGGTCACCCCCGAGCGCCTGCTAGTGCTGGCCGAGCCCTCCTCGACGGTCTACTCAGCGGTGTCCGAGGCGATCACAGACAAGGCGATCACACTGCTCGACGTGACCTCGGGCCTGGCCGCGATGGCGCTTATCGGCCCGGGCTGCCGTGAGCTGCTCGCGCGCTTCTGTGCCATCGACGTGCGCCCGGCGGTGACGCCCGTGACGGGCTTTCGCCCCGGTTCCGTGGCCCGCACGCCCGGGTATCTGCTGTGCGAGCGCGAGGACCAGCTGCTGATCCTCGTCGGCTGGGCGCTGGGCGAATACCTGTGGGAGGTCGTCGCTGACGCGGCTGAGAGTCTCGGCGGCGGGCCGGTGGGCGCCGATGTGATGAGCGGCCGAATGGAACCGGCGCATGCGTGAGATCTTCCGTCCGGGACGGATGTGGCGCCGCCGCGGCGAGCTGCGCGACAGCTACGACGTCGTGATCGTCGGCGGAGGCGCGCACGGCCTGGCCACCGCCTACTACCTGTCGCAGATGGGGATCAAGAACGTGGCCGTACTCGAGCAGAACTACATCGGTTCGGGGGCGGCGGGCCGCAACACGACGATCCTGCGCTCCAACTACAAGACCGTCGAGGGAGCGCGCTTCTACGACGCCAGCGTAAAGATGTACGAGCAACTCTCGAAGGAGCTCGACTTCAACCTGCTGTTCTCGCAGTGCGGTCACCTAACCCTGGCCCACTCCGATCGCGCCATGTTCGTGATGGCCAACCGGGCCGAGGTCAACCGATTGAACGGGATCGACTCGCGCCTGGTCGACGCCGCCGAGGTGGCCCGGCTGTGCCCACAGCTCAACGTCTCCGAGGACGTGACGTATCCGATCATGGGCGCCCTCTACCACCCGCCGGGTGGCATCATCCGTCACGACGCCGTCGTGTGGGGCTATGCGCGGGGGGCGGACCGCGGGGGCGTCGAGATCCACCCCTACACAAAGGTCGAGGGCTTCGAGCGCACCAACGGGCGGATCGACGCCGTGAAGACCAACCGGGGAACGATCAAAGCCGGCCAGGTGATCAGCGCCGTTGCCGGCTGGAGCACGCTGGTCTGCGACATGGCCAAGGTCGAGCTGCCGATCACCACCCACATCCTCCAGGCCTGCGTGACCGAGCCGGTCAAGCCGTTGCTCGACGTGGTCATCGTCTCCTCGCAGATGCACGTCTACATCTCGCAGTCCGATCGCGGCGAGTTCGTGATGGGCTCGGAGATCGAGCCCTGGACGACCTACCGGATGCAGGGGACGCTCAACTTTCTGCAGGACCTGACGCGGCACACGCTCGAGCTGTTCCCCCAGCTCGAGCACGCACGGCTGCTGCGTGCATGGGCCGGGCTGTGCGACCTGTCGCCCGACTACAGCCCAATCCTCGGCCAGACCGAGGTCGAGAACTTCCACATCAGCGCGGGCTGGGGCACCTACGGCTTCAAGGCGGCCCCGATCGTCGGCAAGACGCTGGCCGAGCTCGTGCACAGCGGGCGTACGCCAGAGCTGATCGCCCCGTTCGCGCTCGAGCGGTTCTACGAGGACCGGCTCGTGTCCGAGCTCGCCGCGGCGGCCGTGAGCCACTGATGGCCGTGATCACCATCCACCATTCCGTTTGAGGGTTGAAATGAGCGCATCCAAGAAGACTGAGCAGGCCACGGTCGTCTCCAGCGGGGACGGACAAGCAGCGGCGCCGCGGCGCGCCCGGCGAGGCGCCAGCCGCCTGGCCGAGGGCGCCATGCCGAGCAGCCTCGAGATCGC
This sequence comes from uncultured Solirubrobacterales bacterium, assembly GCA_963796885.1. Taxonomy (GTDB): domain Bacteria; phylum Actinomycetota; class Thermoleophilia; order Solirubrobacterales; family Solirubrobacteraceae; genus Palsa-465. Next base: position 237,967 of record CAWCNP010000001.1, on the reverse strand, counting down.
CCAGGCGGCGGAGATGCAGCCGATCGAGTCGATCGCCGAGTCGGTCGGGCTCCTGCCCGAAGAGGTCGAGCCCTACGGCCGCTACAAGGCGAAGATCAACCTCACGGCGCTCGAGCGCCTGTCCTCGACCAAGGAGGGCAAGCTGATCTGCGTGGCCGGGATGACGCCGACCAAGGCCGGCGAGGGCAAGACCACGACGGCCGTGTCGCTCACCCAGGGCCTCGGGGTCATCGGTCGCAAGCCGGTGCTGTGCCTGCGCGAGCCCTCGCTCGGTCCCGTGTTCGGGATCAAGGGCGGCGCGGCGGGCGGCGGCTGGACCCAGGTCGTACCGATGGAGGATCTCAACCTCCACTTCACCGGCGATATCCATGCGATCGGCGCGGCCAACAACCTCCTCTCGGCGATGCTCGACGCCTCGATCCTGCACGGCAACCCGCACAAGATCGACGCGCTGCGGGTCTCCTGGCGGCGAGCCGTCGACATCAACGATCGCGCCCTGCGCCAAATCACGATCGGCCTCGGCGGCCGAGCCAACGGCTACCCCCGCGAGACCGGGTTCGACATCACGGCCGCCTCCGAGGTGATGGCGATCGTCGCCGTGGCACGTGACCTCGCCGACCTGCGCCGCCGGCTGGGCCGGATCACCGTCGGCTACAGCTTCAACGGCTCAAAGCCGGTGACCGCGGAGGACCTTCAGGCCGCCGGCGCGATGACCGTGCTGCTCAAGGACGCGATCAAGCCCAACCTGATCCAGACCCTCGAGGGTCAGCCGTGCCTGATGCACTGCGGTCCCTTCGCCAACATCGCCCACGGCAACTCGTCGCTGGTGGGGACGTCGCTGGGTCTGAAGATGGGCGAGTACGTGATCACCGAGTCCGGCTTCGGCTCGGACATGGGCATGGAGAAGCTGTTCGACATCGTGTGCCGCGTCGGCGACCTGCGACCGAGCGCGGTCGTGCTGGTCTGCACGGTGCGGGCTCTGCAGCATCATGGCGGTCTGGGCGGCACTCAGGCCGACGCCGCACGCCGCATGGCTTCGGTGGTCATCGGCTCGCAGAACCTCAAGCGCCACCTGGGCATCGTGCGCGAGTTTGGCGTCCCCTGCGTGGTGGCGGTCAACCGGCGCCCCGAGGACACCGACGAGGAGGTCGAGCTGGTCAAGCGCCTGGCGCTCGAGTACGGCGCCCAGGCGGCGGAGATCAACGACGGCTTCGCCCACGGGGGCGAGGGCGCGGCCGATCTCGCCCGCGCCGTGGTCGACGCGGCCGAAATGAAGAACGACTTCCGCCAGATGTACAACGACGACGACCCGTTGGCCACGAAGATCCACTCCGTCGCCACCCGCGTCTACGGGGCCTCGGACGTGTTCATCTACCCCGAGGCGGCCAAGAAGCTCGAGCAGTTCACGGCCGATGGGCTCGGCAACCTGCCGATCTGCATGGCCAAGACACACCTGTCGCTGTCGTCGGACGCGGCGCTGCTGGGCGCGCCGGAGAACTTCATCCTGCCCGTCCGCGATGTGCGAGCGTACACCGGCGCGGGGTGGATCGTGCCGCTGTGCGGCGACATCACCCAGATGCCGGGACTCGGCAAACAGTCGGCGGCCATCCACGTCGACATCACCGAGACCGGCCGCACCGTCGGACTGTTCTAGCCGGAGTTCGTGTCGCCGAGCGCCGAGCGCCCGCTGGCGGACCTCCTGGCCGCGCTGTCGGCGCGGTCACCGGCGCCCGGCGGCGGCTCGGCGTCGGCCTGGTCCGGGGCGCTCGCCGCCGCCCTGCTCGAGATGGCGGCGGCGTTCGTCGGCGACAGCGCCGCGGCCGCACGAGCGACACGTCTGCAGGCTGAGCTGCTCGACTGCGGCGAGCAGGAGCTCCGTTCCTACGCGCCCGTGCTCGAGGCGGTCCGGCTTGCAGCCGATGACCCGTCTCGGGCCGAGCGCCTGGGCGATGCTTTGTCCCGCGCGTCGGAGGCGCCGATGGCGATTGCTCGCGTAAGCACCGAGGTGGCCGAGCTGGCCGCCGGCATCGTCAAAGACAGCAAGCCGGCCCTCCAGGGGGACGCCGCCGCCGCCGTGCTGCTGGCCGAGGCGGCGGCCCAGGCCGCGGCCCGACTCGTGCAGATCAACCTGGCCGGCTGCCCGGACGACCCGCGCCTGGCCGAGGTGGCTGAGCTGACCCGGCGGGCCGGCGCGGCGCGCGCGGCGATCAGAACATGATCACGCTGCGGATGCCGTCCTGGCGCTCCATCAGCTCAAAGCCGCGGTTGACGTCGTCGAGCGTGATCCGGTGCGAGATGAACGGGTCGACGTCGAGCTTCTCGTCGAGGTAGAGCTGCACGAGCTCCGGGACCTGATCGCGCCCCTTCACGCCCCCGAAGGAAGAGCCGCACACGCGGCGTCCGGTGATCAGAAAGCGGGGCACGATCTCCAGCACCTCGCCCTTCCCGGCCACGCCGGCCACGGTGCACAGACCCCAGCCCATCCGCGCTGACTCGACTGCCTGGCGCATCACGGCCACCAGCCCGGTCGCCTCGAAGGTGTAGTCGGCGCCGAAGCCGCGTGTCTCGTCGAGCACCCTCTGCACGGTGTCGGGTCCGCCGATCCACGTGTCGGTGGCGCCCTGACCGCGGGCCAGCGCGAGCCGGTCCTCCGACAGGTCGACGCAGATGATCCGCTCGGCGCCCTGCAGGCGGCATCCGGCCACCGTGCCGAGGCCGACCATGCCAGCTCCGAACACCACGCAGGTCGACCCGGGCTGAACCTTGGCGGTGTTGATCGCCGCCCCCAACCCCGTGGACAGACCACAGGCGAACAGCGCCGCACGGTCTGCAGACGCATCCGGCGAGACCTTGGCCAGCGCGATCTGCGGCATCACGGTGTACTCGGCGAACGTGCTCGTGCCCATGAAGTGCCGGATCCGCTCGCCGTCGCGGTTCAGGCGCGTCGTCCCGTCGGGCAGGAAACCCTTGTTCTGCTGGTCGCGAATGGCCAGGCAGAGGTTCGTGTTCGGACTGAGACAGTGCTCGCACTTGCGGCACTGGGGGCTGAACAGAGTCACCACGCGATCGCCCGGCTTGACGCTGTCCACGTCGGCACCGACCCGTTCCACGATGCCCGCGCCCTCGTGCCCGAGTACCGTCGGTGCGTACCCCGACGGATCGGCCCCGGAAGCCGTGTACATGTCCGTGTGGCACACCCCGCAGGCCTCGAGCCGGACCAGCACCTCGCCGTCCTTCGGCTCGTCGAGCTCGACCTCGGTGATCTTGAGCGGCTGGGCGAACTCCTCGAGTACCGCGGCGCGAATCTTCACGGGATGAGCTCCTTTGTATGTTGCGAGCCGGTGATTGGGCTCAACACTATCCAGCACTGCCAATCAGGCCCAAATTGCAGGGCTAAAGGTCAAGCGCCGAGGCTCCGATATGCCATATGGGGGCACCGTTGCCTTGCCGGGAGAAGCGTGCAGGTAGCCCAAGTTCCTCATAGCACAGTCGAACCGTCAACCCTGGCCGGCCGCTACGGCGTGGTGGCGCGATCCCCCGAGGTCGGGGGGATCAGCACGCTGCGGGGTATCGATCTCGAGACGGGCGGTGAGGTCACGATCCTGGCCGTGCCCTCGGCGGCCGTCACCGCGGCCACACGAGCGCGGTTGAGCAACGAGCTGGTCGCGCTGCGGGGAGTCTCCAGCCCATATCTGGCCCCGCTCAGCCGCCTCGACGAGTCCGACGGCCTCCTCCTCGTGGTGCGCCCGCATGTGCCGGGGATGACCCTGGCCGAGCGACTCCTGCAGGGTCCCCTGCGCGTCCTCGACGCGCTCGCCATGGCCCACGACGTCGCCCTCGGGCTCCGGGCGATCCATGACTGCGGCCTCCTCCACCTCGACGTCGAGCCGGCGAACATCAGGCTACCGGAGGGCCAGAATCAGCAGACGGTGCTGGCCTACACGGGTTTTGCCCGCAGCGCGCGGGTCGTCACCTCGCGCGAGCTGGTGGCCGACGCCGCCCACTACGCCTCGCCCGAGGAGGCCGGCATCCTGCACCGCCGCGTCGACGAGCGCTCGGACATCTACTCGGCCGGCTGCGTGCTGTTCGAGAGCCTGTACGGCCATCCCCCGTTCGACGGCGCCTCGGTCAACGAGGTCCTGCGTGCCCAGCTGAGCGGTGGCGCCCCGGTGGTCCGCGGGCTTCACCCAGGGGTGCCCAACGCGGTCGAGGCCGTGCTGGCCCGGATGCTCGCCACCGAGCCCCACGACCGTTATCCGTCGGCCGGGGCGGTGGCTTCCGATCTGCGGGAGATCATCGACGCACTGCAGCGCGGCGAGCAGCCGGACTCGCTGCGGCGACCTGGCGGCCGCAGCCGCTGCTCGCTCACGGAGCCCGAGCTGATCGGACGCGAGGCCGAACTCGAGGCGCTCAAGACCAAGCTCGACGGGGCGCGCACCGGCAAGGCGGCGCTGGTCGTCGTCGAGGCCGAGTCGGGCGGCGGCAAAACGCGGCTGCTCGACGAGCTCGCCAGCGCCTGCGCCGATGACCGAGTCTGGGTGCTGCGCGGCCACGGACGCAGCCTCGGAGCTGAGAACCCCTACCAGGTCCTCGACGGCGTAATCGCGGCGATCGGCCGGCGGGCCGAGGTCGACGAGGCGTTTGCCGCGCGGCTGCGGACGCGGCTCGGCGCACAGGCGCCAGAGCTGATGGCGGTCATGCCGCAGCTGGCAACGCTGTTCGGCGGCGCGGGTACGAAGCTGGACAGCGACGCCACCCGGCAGCACGCTCGGACCCTCCAGGTCCTGACCACGCTGCTGGGCGTGCTGGGGACACCCGACTGCCCCGCCCTGGTCATACTCGACGACTGCCAGTGGGCCGACGAGCCAACGGTTGAGCTGCTGACGGGGTGGGTGGGCGCTGAGGAGCAGGACGCCGAGCGCCACGTCCTGATCGTCGCCGCCCTGCGCTCGGACGAGCCCGGTGCAGCCGCGGCGCTGCTCGAGTCCGACGCCGAGCGGATCACGCTGCCGCGGCTACGCGAGTCGCAGATCGAGCGGCTTGTCGAATCGATGGCCGGTCGCGTTCCCCCCGAGGTGGGCGACATCGTCGTCCAGGCGGCGGGCGGGAGCCCGTTCGTCGCCGCCGAGGTGCTGCGCGGCCTGGTCGAGTGCAACCTGATCGTTGCGCAGGACGACGGCTGGCGCCTGCAACCCGAGCGCATGGCCGAGGCGCAGGCCTCGATGCGCGCCGCCGTCGTCGTGGGCGAGCGGATCGCCCAGCTCCCCGACGACGTGCTCGAGGTCCTCTCTGCCGGCGCGATCCTGGGCAAGCAGTTCGCCGTGCGTGACGCCGCCGAGCTGTCGGGACAGCAGCTGCGCGAGACGCTGGCCGCACTGGCCGAGGCCCGCCGCCGCCACATCGTGTGGTTCGACTTCGACACCGGCCAGTGGGCCTTTCTGCACGATCAGCTGCGCGAGCGGCTCCACGCCCGCCTGCCCGCCGAGACCCAGCGCGCGCTGCACCTGCGGGTGGCCCGTCGCATTCAGGCCACCGCGCCCGAGGCCGTTTTCGACCTGGCCTACCACTTCGAGGCCGCCGGTGAGTTGCAGCACGCACTTCCCTACGCGCTGGCTGCCGCCGCCGATGCGCGCGGGCGGTACTCGCTGGAGATCGCCCAACGTCACTACGCGATCGCGCTCGAGGCGGTGACGCCGGAGGATCGGGCGACCCGCCGGGAGGTGTGCGAGGGCCTGGGGGAGATCTCGCTCCTGCGCGGGCGCTACGACGAGGCGGAGCAACACTTCAGCGACGCGCTCGACGTGTGCGACGACGCCCCCACCCAGGCCCAGATCGAGGGTCGGCTCGGCGAACTGGCGTTCAAGCGCGGTGATGTGATGACGGCCGCCGGGCGCCACGAGCGGGCGCTGCAGCTGCTGGGCGAGCACATGCCCAGCCGGCGCGCTGGGTTCGTCCTGCCGCTGCTGCGCGAGATCATCGTCCAGATCGCCCACACCCTGCTGAGGCGCGTGTTCGTCGGCCGCCGGCAGGCCGAGGGCGAGCAACGCGACCTGCTCGCCGCGCGCCTGTTCTCGGAGCTGTCGCGGGCCTACTGGTATGGCGCCGGGCGCGTGCCCTGCGGGTGGGCGCACCTGCGCGGCATGAACCTGGCCGAGCGTTACCCACCCACGCCGGAGCTCGCGCGCGCGTACTCCGAGCACGCGCCGGTGATGTCGACGATCCCCTGGTTCCGGCGAGGCATCGCCTACGCCTGGCACTCGATCGAGATGCGCCGCGAGTTGGGCGACCGTTGGGGGGAGGGCCAGTCATTGCTGTTCTACGGCGGCGTGCTGTACGCGGCCGGGCGCGTACCCGAGGCGCTGGAAAGCTGCCGGGCGGCGGAGGAGATCCTCAAGCGCACCGGCGATCAGGGCTCGCTGAGCACGGCGCGGTGGCATATCGCGGCCTGCTGGTACCGGCTGGGACGGCTGTCCGAGGCCGCGGAGATCGCCCAGGACGTGCACCGCTGGGCCGTCGAGCTCGGCGACGAACAGGCGGCCGGAGTCAGTCTCGGGTTCTGGGCCAAGGCGGCCGGGGGAGAGGTGCCGCGCCAGCACATGCGCGATGCGCTGCGGCCCCACCGCGGAGACGTGCACACCGCGGCCGAGGTGCTGCAGGCCGAGGCTCTCGGCCGGCTGGCGGCCAGTGATCCCAGCGGGGCGATCGCTGCGCTGCAGCGGGCTGATGAGCTGGTCCGCGAGGCCAGACTGCGCGACGAGTACGTGGCACCGGTGCCGGCCTGGCTGGCCACGGCGCTGCGGGCTGCGCTCACGCGCGAGTCCGCGCTGGCCCCGAGGCGCCGGAGCCAGCTCCTGCGTCGCGCCCGCCGCGCCGCACGTCGCGCCCATCGCCTCGCCCGCCACTACCCGAACAACCTGCCGCACGCGCTGCGCGAGCGGGGGATGCTGGCCGCGTGCTCGGGCCGTGCGCGCCGGGCCCGCCGCTTCCTGGACCTGAGCCTGGTCGTCGCCGACCGACAGGACGCCACCGCCGAGTACGCGGAGACGCTGGCCGCGCGCGGCGCGGTCGGCGTCGCGCTTGGGTGGCGGGAGGGCGATGACCAGCTGACCGAGGCCATCCGGATGACCGGCGCGATGGCCGGGGGCGCCACGGCCGGCGAGGGTGAGCAGACGACCCTGTCGCTCGCCGATCGCTTCGCCATGGTGCTCGAGGCCGGTCGCTCGATCGCCGCCGCCCTGACCGACGAGGCCGTGTTCGAGGCCGCGCACGACGCCGCCGTGGCGCTGCTGAGGGTCCAGTCGTGCACCGTGTTCGCGGTCGAAAGGACGGACTCCGAGCTGCGGCTGGCACCGGTGGCCGGCGACGCCGACCATGCCGAGCGCCTCGAGCTCGCCCTCCAGGCCCTGGCCGACGGCAGCTCGGTGACCACGTTCGAGGACCTCCAGGGCAGCGATCAGGACGCCGGCCAGGCCTCCTCGGCGCTGTGCGCGACGGTGCTGGTCCGCGGCGAGGCGAAGGCTTGCATCTGCGCCACCTACAGCGGCGTACCCGATCTGTTCGACGAGGAGGAGGAGGCGCTGGCCCACTACATCGCCTCGCTGGCCGGCGCGGCACTCGAGAACGCCCAGGGCTTCGCCGCCTCCGAGGCGCTGTCGCGCTCGCTCGAGCGCCGGGTGCAGGAGCGCACGGCCGAGCTGAGCAACTCCAAGGAGCAGATGGAGGTCACGCTGTCACTCCTGGCGGCGACGCTCGACTCGACCGCCGACGGAATCCTCGTCGTGGACAACGACGGCGGGATCGTCTCGCACAACCGCAAATTCGCCGAGTTGTGGCGCATCCCAGCCGAGATCCTGGAGGCGCGCGAGGACAGCCGCGCCGTCGCCTTCATGATGCAACAGCTCTCCGACCCCGAGCAGTTTTCGCGCAGGATCCGCGAGCTGTACGCCGACCCCCAGGCCGAGAGCCACGACATGCTCGAGTTCCGCGACGGCCGCGTGTTCGAGCGCGTATCCAAGCCCCAGGTGGTTGGCGGCAAGAGCGTCGGCCGCGTGTGGAGCTTCCGCGACATCACCAATCAGAAGCGCTCGGAGCGCGAGCTCGAGCATCTGGCCAACCACGACGGACTGACCGGCCTGCTCAACCGCCGCTGCTTCGAGCACGAGCTGGCCGACACGATCGCCCAGGTGCGCCGCTACGGGGGCGTCGCCGCCGCGTTGATCCTCGACGTCGACAACTTCAAATACGTCAACGACACGCTCGGCCACGGCGCCGGCGACGAGCTGATCAAGAGCGTCGCCCGGCTGCTTTCTCGCCGCCTGCGCGGTACCGACGTGATCGCCCGGCTGGGCGGCGATGAGTTCGCCGTCCTGTTGCGGGCCACCGACGCCGAGACCGCCCAGCGCGTGACCACCGATCTCCTGACCGAGATCCGTCATCACACGGTGGCCGTCGGCGGCCGGCGCGTATCAATGACCGCCTCGATCGGCGTGGCGCTCCTCGAGGACGGCGGCACCGACGCCAGCCAGCTGCTGGCCGACGCCGATCTGGCCATGTACGAGGCCAAGCGCGGCGGCCGCGACGGCGTCTCGGTCTACAGCCCCGAGCGCGCGCGCGAGGCGCGCGTGAAGGCGCGTTACACGTGGGCCGAGCGGTTGCGCTGGGCGCTCGAGGAAGATCAGTTCGAGCTCTACGCCCAGCCGATTCGCGACCTGGCCAGTGGCCGCACCACGCGCCACGAGGTGCTGCTGCGGATGCCCGGTGAGGAGGGCGAGCTGCTCACGCCGAGCGCCTTCATGCCCACCGCCGAGCGACTCGGACTGATCCTGGCCATCGATCGCTGGGTCGTCTCGCGCGCGATCCGTGCGATCGCCGACTGGGAGCCACGCGACCGCTCTCACGCCCTGGAGATCAACCTGTCGGGCACCTCGCTCGGCGACGCCGAGCTGCCCGCGCTGATCTCGCGCGAGCTGAGCGCGACCGGCATCGACCCCAGCCGTCTGATCTTCGAGGTCACCGAGACGGCCACGATCGCCAACATGGATGAGGCGAAGACCTTCGCCAGCGCGCTGACCGCGCTGGGGTGCAAGTTCGCTCTGGATGATTTCGGCACCGGCTTCGGTTCCTTCTACTACCTCAAGCACCTTCCGGTCCATTACCTCAAGATCGATGGTGACTTCATCTCCGACCTCCCCGACTCGGAGACCGACCAGCTTGTCGTCCAGACGATCGTCGAGATCGCCCGCGGCACGGGCAAGAAGACGATCGCCGAATGCGTCGGCGACAGCTCGGTGCTGCGCTTCGTCGAGCAGCTGGGGATCGACTTCGCCCAGGGTCACTTCATCGGCCGCCCCGAGCCACTGGCCCGAGTGGTGGCGCGATAGGGCCGGGCGCCCCAAGCTGGCTAGCCAGCCAGTAGGATGGAGCGCTCGCTACGAACGGGTTATCAGGAGGGCTGATGTCATCGACCAGGAGCGACTTGGAGCAGATCCTCGTCGGGGAGCGGGAGCACTGGCAGCACGGGCCGCCGCACGAGTTGTTCCGTGAGCTGCGCCACACCTGCCCGGTGCACTGGACTCCGCGGATCACCGAATATCCCGATGAGGCCGGGTACTGGTCGGTCACCCTCCCGGAGGATATCCAGACCGTCAGTCGCGACTGGCAGACGTACTCGTCGGAGCTGGGCGGGATCACGGCCGTCACCGACGTGTTCCCGATCGAGCTGATGCGAGCGATGTTCATCGGGATGGATCCGCCCAAGCACGACCGGCTGAAGAAGCTGTTCCAGGCCGGCTTCACGCCCAAGCGGATTGCCGGACATGAGCCCGCGATCAGGGCGATCGTCGTCGACGTGCTCGACCGGCTCGAGGGGCGCGAGACGTGCGACCTGGTCACCGACGTGGCCCAGCCCGCGGTCTCGCGGGTGATCGGGAGCTTCATGGGCATCCCGCCCGAGGACGATCACGCCTGGGCGACGCTGATGAACTCGGCGCTCGGCGCCGGCGATCCCGACCTCAACCCGGATGGGATCGAGAGCGTCGTCAGCAAGGATATCCCCGAGATCTTCGCCCGCTGCCAGCGGATGATCGCCGAGCGCCGCGAGCGCCCCACCGACGACCTGACCAGTGTGCTCGTCCACGCCGAGATTGACGGTCAGATGCTCGAGGAGCACGAGATCGTGATGGGCTTCTTCCTGCTCGTCGCGGCCGGCAACGACAGCACCAAGGCGACGTACTGCAGCGGCATGCGGGCACTGATGGAGGACCCGACGCAGCGCCAGGCCTTGGCCGACGACCCCTCCCTGGTCTCGAGCGCCGTCGAGGAGTCGCTGCGGATGTTCCCGGCCTTCGCCCACTTCAGGCGGACGGCCACGCGGGACACCGAGTTGAACGGCGCGCACATCCGCGAGGGCGAGAAGGTCGTCATGTGGTACGTGTCCTCGGGGCGCGACGAGACGCGCTACGAGGACCCCGACCGGTTCGACGTTCGCCGCAATCCGGAGCACCAGGCGTTCGGGGCAGGAGGAAGGCACTTCTGTCTCGGGGCGGCTCTCGCCCGTCTGGAGCTCCAGGTTCTGTTCGAGGAGACGCTGGCGCGCTACCCGCGGATCGAGTCGGCGGGGCAGCTGAAGTGGGTCGAGTCGGCCTTCCTCAACCAGCTCAAGACGCTGCCGGTGCGGCTGAACTCGGCGCCGTAGCGCCGCTGTCGCGCCACTGTCGCGCGACTAGTGGGCTTCCACCCAAACGTTTCGCCGGGAATGGTGAGACCCGGGGGTCGTCAGGCGCGGACGCAGGATCCGACGTGCAGCAGCGCTGCACGAGGGGGCACCGCCGGCGCAGCCGGTGGTCAGGACAAAGCCTGGCGGCCACCCGGGGCCGCCATAACCGGTGGAATGTTTGGGTGGGGTCCACTAGATTAGATCTGACCACGTTGTTCCGCCGATGAGTTAGCCATCCGGCGCTCCTTGGAGGCTGAGAGGTGCTCAAGCCACTCAGTTCCAAGGAGGACACCGGATGAAGCTGCACGGTAACGCTCGGCTCAGCGTCAAGGGCCGCGAGCTGCTGGTCGATCGCGTGGAGAATGCGGGGTGGTCGCTGACGGAGGCCGCCGAGGCGGCCGGAGTCAGTGACCGCACCGTGCGCAAGTGGCTGACCCGGTACCGCAAGGACGGGCTGGCAGGGTTGCTGGATCGTTCCTCGGCTCCGGCAGTCGTGGCCAATCGCACCGATGAGCGGCGCCTAGAGGTGATCGCGGCGCTACGTCGGCTGCGGATGACCGGCGCGGAAATCGCTGAGTGCCTCGGGATGGCGGTCTCGACCGTCTCGGGGATCCTGACACGGATCGGGATGGGCAAGCTCGGCAGGGTCGGGCTGGAGCCCGTCCAGCGCTACGAGCGAGCTCGGCCTGGCGAGCTGCTCTACATCGATGTCAAGAAGCTCGGCCGAATCCACGAGGGCGCCGGGCATCGCTTCACGGGCAAACCCGGTCAACGCAAGGCTGCCGGCACCAGGACCGGCAGGCCGGCCAGCACGAGCGCCCCGATCAGGATCAGGATCGCCGCGGTGATCACGTTGGCCCAGCGCTCGAGCCACTGTCCGCGGATCTGATACCCGCCCGCGGCAGCGATCAGCGTTAGCACCACGATCGTGCCGATCGTGGCCAGCGCGAATACCAGCACCGAACCGATCGCCACGCTGGCGCCCGCAGTCGTGGCGGCCAGGAACACGGGGAGGATGGTCAGGTCGGGCGAGGCGGCGGCACCGAAGGGCACCACGACCGCAGCCAGCGAGGCGGCGCGGTAGCGCGAAGGCTCTTCTTGATGCGAATGGGGGTGGTCGTGTCGATGCCCGTGCCCGGTGAGCTCGAGCATGGCGAAGCCGAGCCCGGTAGCGATCAGCAGCCCACCGATGATCGCGTCCTGGGCCTGCTCGACGCGTGACTTGAACTGCAGACCGATAACGACGATCACCGCGCCGAGAGCCACGGACACGAGCACGTGGGTGACGGCGGCCAGCCCGGACAGGCGCGCCACCTTGCGCAGCGGGTAGCGCTGCGTGCGCCCGACGACGGCGAGCGGCACCCAGTGATCGGGCAGGACGGCGTGACCGAAGCCGACGCCGCCGGCGGCCAGGAGAAGAGCCGGCGCGGCGCTCACGACATCACCGCGCGGCGCCGAGGGGCCGTTGCATGCAGAGTTGGAATCAATTTGCAGGCGGTTTGCTTTCGAATGCGCAGGTCGGGGTAGAAGGAAGCGTCGACAACGCAGAAGGCAGGAGGCTTAATTGAACGCCACAGAGATCCGCGCCGCGCAGCCAGCCGTCGAGCCGGCGAAGGACAAACCGCCCCCGCGTCCGGAACCGCCCCGCACGCTCGTGCCGCAACGACCGGCACGCATCTGGTCGCTGCTGGTTGCGCCCAGGGACTGGTCCGAGCGACCCTAGAGGCATCGAGCAGCGGACTCAGCCGGTGGCGCGCCGTAACGAGAGCGCGAGCAGCAGCGGCACCGCGAGCGCCATGATCCACCAGGCGGCGATGCCGGCCGCCGCCACTATCGCTGTCACGCCGAGCGCGACGATCACACCGAGTGCGACGACCCAGTCGTCACCCACCACGAAATCCCACACCCACCGGGCCATGCGGGCGAGCCTGCTCACACGGCCCCCGATCTGGCCGCCGCCCGGACCACCGGCGCGCGGCGCAGCCACTGCACCATGCCCAGTGACACGAGCGCGACCGCCGGCACGATGACCAGGAGCGCGGCGTCGCCGCCCGGCCATGATGCGCCGGCGCCCTCGGCACCCCAAAACGTCCCGAATGACGTGAGCATCACGCCGACGGCGAACTTCATCGTGTTCTCCGGTACCCGGGCCAGGGGGGCGCGGGCGGCCAGGCCCGCGAGGGCGACCAGGGCGACGGCCACAGCGGCGGCCGCGGCGGCCAAACCCACGTTGCGCTGATTGGCGCCGAAGGTGAGCACGATGAAGACGACCTCGAGCCCTTCGAGCAGCACGCCCTTGAAGGCGATCGTGAACGAGTAGGCGTCGAACTCGCCGGTCGGCCGACCGGCCGCTCGAGCCGCTTCGCGCTCGCTGGCGAACGTTGCCGCCTCGTCGTGCAGCGCCTTGCGCCCGGCCCAGCGCAGCACCGACTTGCGCAGCCACTGCAGCCCGAAGATGAGCAGCAGGGCGCCGACAACGACGCGCAGGACATTGATCGGGAGCGAGGTTATGGCGGGCCCGATCGCGGCGACGAGCACGGCGAGGGCCAGCAGTGCCGCGCCGACGCCGCCGAACGCCGAGGGCCAGCTCCGCGTCGTGCCGACGGCGAGCACGATCGTCAGCGCCTCCACGGCTTCGACCGCGCAGGCGAGGAACACCGAGACGGCGAGACCGACCTCTGGTCCGGACACGCCTGTGGAGTCTAGGCTCGTGCCAGTTCGACGCCGAAAGACTCGCGCAGGCCGGCGTATCCGTCGTCACTGACGTGGACAGCGCGGGTGTGGCGGGTACGGCGGATCCAGCCTCGCTCGAACATCTCGGCCGCCAGTGCTGCGCCGAGTGACCCGGCCAGATGGTGGCGTTGCTCGCTCCAGTCGACGCAGTAGCGGATCAGCGGGCGGCGGCGCGGCAGTGTCTCGAAGTCGATTCCGAATTCGCGGAGCTGCTCGACGCCGGTATCGGTGAGCCGGAAGTCGAGATCGAAGCCGGGCGAGGAGAGGCGGTCCTGGCGGGTGCGCCGGCGGTCGAACTGGCCGTCGCCACCGGCGAGCGGCCGGCATCGGAGCCGCCTCCGGGCCGATCCTCGGTGGGCTCCTGGTCGGCCTGGTCAGCTGGCGCGCTGTCTTCGTGGTCAACGTTCCCGTCGGCGCGTTCGCGCTGTGGCTCGGCGCGCGTCACGTGCGCGCCACCGAGGAGCGGTCCGACGGAGCGCTCGATCCGGCCGGCCAGCTGCCCGGCATCATGACCCTGACGCTGCTGACCACGGGCGTGATCGAGGGCGGGGCGCGAGGTTGGACCTCGATCGCGGCGGTTGCGCCGCTGATCGCCTGCGTCCCCGTAGCGCTTCTGTTCGTTTCCGTGCAGGCGCGGCGACGCAACCCGATGCTGGTGGGGCTCCTGTGCGGCACGGCGGGCTTTCTCGGGCTGATCGCGGCCGCGTCCCGAACGGCCTACCCGTGGCTGGTCGCGCCGCTCGTCGCGGCGGGCTTCGGCATGGCGTTCACGATGCCGGCGGCGACCGCAGCGATCATCGAGGCGGCGCCGGCGAGTCGGGCGGGGATCGCCTCGGGCGTTCTCAACGCGGCGCGACAGGCGGGGGGCGCGATCGGGGTCGCGCTGCTGGGCACGCTGATTGCGCGAGGCCCGTTCGTCACCGGACTGCACGAGGCGATGGGAGTCTCGGCGGCCGCGTTCGCGGCGGGTGCGGCGGTCACGGTTGTGGCCATCCGGCCGGATGGACGCGACGCGTGCGTCATCATGGATGCAGATGAGTGCAATCGGAGGACATGGCTGGGGAGCGGCAAACGGCGCCGCGCCCGGCTCGATGCGCGGGATGCGGGGCGGCGCGGGCAAGCAGCCCCCGCCTCTGATGGACCCTGAGCGCAAGCGCGATACGCACCGAATCATCGCCCTGTTCGCGCATTACAAGCTGCGCCTGGCCGCGGTCATCGGGCTGATCATCTTCTCCTCCGCGCTCAGCATGATCTCGCCGTTCCTGCTCCGAGCGGTGCTCGATACCGCGCTGCCGGAGCGCAACGCGACGCTGCTGACCGAGCTGGTGGCTGGGATGATCGCGATCGCGATCGTCACCGCCGCGTTCAGCGTGTGGCAGACGTATATCTCCAACGTCATCGGCCAGCAGGTCATGCATGACCTGCGGGCCGCGGTCTATCGCCATCTCCAGCGCATGTCGCTCGCCTTCTTTACCCGCACGCGGACGGGGGAGGTGCAGTCGCGGATCGCCAACGACATTGGCGGGATCGACAGCGTGGTCACGACGACGGCGACGTCGATCGCCCAGAACGCCACGACCGTGATCGCGACGATCGCGGCGATGATCCTGCTCGACTGGCGGCTGGCCGTGATCTCGCTGGTGTTCGTGCCCCCGTTCGTGTGGCTGACGCGTCGCGTCGGCCAGGTGCGCCGCCGGATCACGGGCGAGCGTCAGCGTCGTCTGGCCGATCTGTCCTCGCTGGTCCAGGAGTCGCTCTCGGTGTCCGGAATCATGCTCGGCAAGACGATGGGCCGGGGACGCGATCTGGCCGGCCGCTTCACCGACGAGTCGCGCGACATCGCCGACGTCGAGGTGCGATCGCGGATGGCCGGCCGGTGGGTGATGTCGACGATCCAGATGGTGTTCGCGATCCAGCCGGCGCTGGTGTACTGGATCGCCGGGCAGAACTTCGTCCACGGGGGTCACGCGATCTCGATCGGCACGGTGGTCGCATTCACCCAGCTGCAGACCCGGCTGCTGTTCCCGATCCAGAGCCTGTTGTCGACCGGGGCCGATGTCGAGGCCTCGCTGGCCCTGTTCGACCGGATCTTCGAGTACCTCGACCTCCCCGTGGACATCGTCGAGGCGTCCGATCCGGTGCAGCTGCGCCCCGACGAGGTGCTGGGCGAGGTTCGCTTCGAGCACGTGTCGTTCCGCTATGGCGAGGGTCCCTGGACCCTGCACGGGATCGACCTCGTCGTGCCCGCCGGCACCCGGACCGCGGTGGTGGGCGAGACCGGGGCCGGCAAGACGACACTGGGCTATCTGGTCGCGCGCCTTTACGAGCCCCAGGAAGGCAAGGTCACGGTCGACGGCGTCGACGTCAAGCAGGCCAGCCTCGAATCGCTGGCGGCGACGGTGGGCGTGGTCTCCCAGGAGACGTACCTGTTCCACGCCACCGTGCGCGAGAACCTGCGCTTCGCCCGGCCCGATGCCACTGACGACGAGATCGAGGAGGCGGCCCGCACGGCGCGGATCCACGATCTGATCGCCTCGCTACCCGATGGCTATGACACGGTCGTCGGTGAGCGCGGCTATCGGTTCTCCGGCGGCGAGAAGCAGCGCATGGCGATCGCCCGGACCGTCCTGCGCAATCCGCCGATCCTCGTTCTCGACGAGGCCACCAGCTCGCTCGACACCCAGACCGAGGCAGCGGTCCAGGCCGAGCTCGAACGTCTGGCCGAGGGGCGTACGACGATCACGATTGCCCACCGGCTCTCGACCGTGCGGGACGCCGATCAAATCGTCGTGGTCGATCGCGGCAAGATCGTCGAGCGGGGCCGGCACGAGGAGCTGCTCGAACGCGGCGGGCTCTACGCGGCGCTGGTCGACCGCGATCGGGCCGAAGACCCGGTCAGCTGATCTCGACGTACTGAAGGCGGATCGATCCGAGCTGGATCACATCGCCGTCGTGGAGGTTGGCCGAGCGGATCCGGCGGCCGTTGAGGAACGTCCCGCTGGGGCTCTGGTGATCAAGGAGCCGCGCGTGTCGGCCATGGCGCACGATGATCGCGTGATCGACGCTCACGTGGTCATCCTCGAGCCGGATATGGGCCGTGAGACCGCGGCCGAGGTGGGTGACGCGCGTCTCGAGCTCGACCAGGCGCGATTCGTGGCCGTCGGCGATCGCCACATACAGTCCGCGACGAGCCCTCCCCCGGGCGAACGATCGGGCGGGGTGACGCCGAGCCTCGGTGGCCATGGCGCGACTTCATCACGCAACCGGCATGCCAACGTGAATCCGAAGTAAGAGAAGCCTAAGAGGCCTCGGCCTCGGCCTCGCGCTCGTCGGGGTCGTCGAAGTAACCGCGGCGCCGGAACCACAGCCAGAGGACAACCAGCGACGCGATCAGGCTCCCGAAGCCGAACACGAGGAACTCCCACACGTGGCTGATGCGGTCGGTCATCCAACCGAAGTTCATGCCGAAGAAGCCGGTGATGAACGTCAAGGGCAGGAACACGGTGGCGATCACGGTGAGCTGGCGGCTGATCTCGTTCTGGCGCACGCTGATCTCGTTCTGCTGCACCGAGATGACGGCCATGTTGGCCTGAAGCATCGCCCCGAGGGCATCGCGCTGGGTGACGATCTCCTCCTCGACGAGCTTCACGTGGTCGTTGACGTCGCGGAAGAATGGACGCAGCTTGGGCCCGATCTGGAGCTGGGTCCCGCGCTCGATGCCGTCCAGAGGAACCAGCAGCGGGTGGACGGCGCGGTAGAAGTCGGTGGTCTCGCGGCGCAGCGAATAGATCCGCTCGCTGGGCGCCGCCTCGCCGCCGAACACGATCCCTTCGAGCTCCTCGATGTCGTGCTCGACGGAGTTCACGACCGGTAGGTAGTCGTCGACGATCTTGTCCATGATCGCCCACAGCGCGGACTCGGGGCCCTCGGCGAGCAGCTCGGGGTTGGCCTCGAGCCGAACGCGCGCGTCGTGGAGCTCGCTGGCCGCGCCCTGCCGGATGGCCAGCACGAACCTGCGACCGATGAACACGCTGACCTCGCCGAAGTCGACCTCGTCGGTCTCATCGATGTAGCGCGCCGTGCGCAGCACGACAAACGTCGTCCTGCCGCCGTCGTACTGCTCGATCTTCGGACGCAGGTGCATGTTCTGGGCGTCCTCGATGGCCAGCTCATGCAGTCCGAAGCGCTCCTGCACCTGGCCCAGCTCCGCCTCGTTGGGCTCGAACAGGCCGAGCCACACGAAGCCGTCGTCACCTCCATTGCAGATGGTGGCGGCATCGTCGAGCTCCATCGGCCCGTCGTGCTGGCGCCGGCCATCTCGGTAGTGGGCGCAATCGACAATCACCGTTTTGTTCCTCCCTCGGGCTGGTCAGGCGCGATTCTTACCGAGTGGCGGGGGCGGCGGGGTAGTTAGTTTGGTCCCCGCCGAGTTCGTGGTTCCCGGGCTCGCCTTGGCGGCCGGGAACGGCGGCCGGGGACCGTGCCGCCCGGCGGGCCCGCGCGGCATGAACAACGTGACAAGGCTCCCGTCGCGCCCTCACCTTGGTCGCATAAGCACCTCCCGCGGGCTTATGTGGCCGGGGTTCGGCGGCGTGGGGAGGTTTGTCACCTTTTCCAGCGCTGCACGGGCGCATACCGCCCGCAGCCGAACCGGACGCAAGGCCAGCGCCCCGCCGGCAGCCTCAGCCGGCGACAGGCTCGGGCACGGCGGGCTCGGGCCGCGAACCGTCGTCACCGTTGTCCGTGACCTGCCCCTCGACGCGGAAGTGGGGGAGGATGCGATCGAGGAAAGCCGGGAGCTTCCAGTTGAGCTCGCCGAGCATGACCATCGCCGCGGGCACGAGAACCGAGCGGACGATCACGGCGTCGAGCAGCACGGCGCCGGCCAGGCCGACGCCGAACAGCTGGATGACGCGCTGGCCGCCGAGCAGGAAGGCGCCGAACACCAGCACCATGATCGCTGCGGCCGCGGTGATCGTCCGGCCGGTGGCGGCCAGGCCGTGGGTGACCGCCGCGGTGTTGTCGCGCCGGCGGTGCCACTCCTCGTAGATGCGACTGACCAGGAATACCTCGTAGTCCATGGACAGCCCGAACAGGATCGGGAACATCAGCACAGGCAGGAACGACTCGATCGGGCCCGTCTTGTCGATCCCGAGCAGCGAGGCTCCCCAGCCCCACTGGAAGACGGCCGTGACCACCCCGAACGCGGCGGCGGCGGAGAGCATGTTCATGACCGCCGCGGTCAGGGGAATCGCGATGCTGCGGAACACGACCATCAGCAGCAGAAAGCTGAGCAGCACGACGATGCCGATGAACAGGGGCAGCTTGCGCGCCAGCACGTGGCTGAAGTCGTCGAAGATCGCCGTCTGACCGCCGACGAGCACGCGCAGACCCGTGCCGGCCTGGGCGGCAGGAATCACCGAACCTCGGACGTGATGCAACAGGTCGGCGGTCGAGGCGTCCTGGGGCGAGCCCTTGGGGTAGATGTCGGCCAGCGCCACGGCCGGATGGTCGCCGGCGCCGGGGATGATCCGGGCCGGCGTCGAGCCGACGACGCCCGGAGTGTGCGCCACGGCCTGCTGGACGCGCAGGAAGGCAGCCCGCTGCGCCGGCGTGGCGACCTCGGCCACGAGCTGGAGCGGACCGTTGTATCCGGGCCCGAAGCCCTGGGCGAGCAGGTCATAGGCCTTGCGCGTTGTCGTGTTGGCGGGATCGCTACCGGCATCGGCGGAGCCCAGTCGCATCGAGAAGAACGGGATGGCGAGGATGATCATCACCGCGGCGGCGACGGTGGCGAAGACGGCCGGGCGCTTCTCCATCCAGCCTGCCCAGCGGGCCCAGGCCGCCGACTCGTCGCTCGTGCGCAGCTGGCCGTCGCGCACCGAGCGCCGCTCTCGCCGCCGGAGCACCAAGCGGCCGAAGAAGCCGAGCAGCGCCGGCAGCAACGTGAGTGCGGCGATGACCGTGAAGGCGACGGCGATCGACGCGGCGATGGCGACGCCGTACAGGAAGCTCACGCCGAGGGCGAACATCCCCAGCATGGCGATGCACACGATCACCCCCGCGAACAGCACCGCGCGGCCGGAGGTGTCGAGCGACTGGACCACCGCCTCCTCGCCGGACAGGCCGCGCAGGACGCCCTGGCGGTAGCGCGTGACGATGAACAGCGCGTAGTCGACGCCGACGCCCAGGCCGATGAGCAGCGCGAGCTCGTTGGAGAACGAGGCCATCGAGATCACGTTCGACACCAGGCCGATGACGCCGATCCCGGTGCCCAGGGACATCGCCGCCGTGATCAGCGGCAGCGCTGTGGCCAGCAGGGAGCCGAACACGACGAACAGAATGATGGCCGCGGCGAGGAAGCCGAAGCCGAGGCTGCTCGTCGAGTTGTCCTTCTGCCCCTGCTCGGCGATCTGGCCCTCGACCTGGAACTGGAGCCCGTTCCCCGAGGCCGAGGTGACCTTGTTCACGAATGCCTGCGCATCGCTGTGCGAGATCTTGTTGGGCTGGATGTCGAAGGTGACGTTGGAGTAGCCAATCCGGCCCGAGGGCGAGATCTGCTTGACGCCGAATGGGCCGTACGGGGAGCTGACGTTGGTGACATGCGCGGTCTGCGCCGCGCTGGCGAGCACCCGCTGGACCCGCGCGCGGTTGACCGGATCGGTCAGCCGGCCATGGTCGGTGGCGAAGACGATCTGATCGGTGTCGCCCGACGCCTTGGGGGCGTTGCGCTGGAGCAGCCGCACGGCGTCGAAGCTCTCGGTGTGGGGAAGCTTGAAGTTGTCGCTGTAGCCGCTACCGACGCCGGTATGGATCGCTGTCACCCCGAACAACGCAGCGATCCACGCGACGACGACGATCCGGCGGTGCTTGAAGCACCATCTCGCCAGGGATCTCATCGCGGGTCATTGTGGCGAGGTTCCCTGAAATTTGTCTGACAGCGACGCGCTGGTCGCCGTGAACTCGACAAATGCCTGGGCCGCGGGCGACAGGCGCCGGTCCGATCGCCACCACAGCACGACCTTCATCCGCAGCTCGGGGCGCAGCGCCCTTATCGCCACCGGGGGGCCGGGCCGCTCGAGGAACGAACGCGGGAGAATGGCCAGGCCGAGGCCCTCGGCGACCAGCGAGCGGACCAGCGCCAGGTCGTTGGCCTCGAGCGCGACCTGCGGCTGGATCCCGGCATCGGCCAGCGCCGCGTCGGCGAGCTGGCGGGTCGAGGCCCCGTGCTCGAACACGATCAGCCGGCTGTCCCGCAGGGCCGCGACGGCCAGCGGGCCCTGGCCGGCGAACGGATGGCCGGGACGCATGGCCAGGGCCAGCTCCTCGCTGGACAGCTCGATCCGCTCGAGACCCTCCGGCGGCGCGAGCTCGAGTGCGAAGGCGACGTCGATCGTGCCGTTGGCCAGCATCTCGAGCATCCGGCGCGCCGTTCCCTCCCGCAATCCCACCTCGACGTCGGGGAAGGTCGAGCTGAAGCGCGCCAGCGTGCGGGGAATGTCGAGCTCGCCGCCGAACAGCAGCGCCCCCACCGACACGTGGCCGCGGACGAGCCCGCGGAGCTCGTCGACCTC
Organism: uncultured Solirubrobacterales bacterium; assembly: GCA_963796885.1. Lineage (GTDB taxonomy): Bacteria > Actinomycetota > Thermoleophilia > Solirubrobacterales > Solirubrobacteraceae > Palsa-465. The sequence continues at coordinate 216,946 of CAWCNP010000001.1, read as the reverse complement.
GCCACGCAGGGCGTCGAGCTCGGCCATCGCCGTCCGAGCGCGAGCCGCGACCAGCTCCCCGGCCTCGGTCGGCGTCACCGTCCGGGTGGTGCGGGTCAGCAGCTCGACCCCGAGCTCGCGCTCGAGCCGCCGGACCTGGTGCGACAGCGCCGACTGGGCGACGTGGAGCTCCTCGGCGGCCCGCGTGAAGTGCCGATGGCGTGCCACGGCCTCGAAGTAGCGCAGCTGCCGGACCTCCATGACCCGACTCATCTTAGATCGCGATGGATCTAGTGACAAAATTATGTTGAAACGCTGAATCTCCGGCGAGACACTTTGTCCGTGTCGCGCGTGACGCCCGATCGGGACCTGGTGATCTGTCGCGAGCTCGGCCCCGACGGCGCCGAGTCGATCGTCGACCTGCATCGCCGCGTGTACACGGCGGAGTTCGAGCGCAACGAGGCGTTCGTATCCGCGGTGGCCAAGACCGTGCAGGACGCACTGGCTGCGGGGTGGCCTGAGCGTGGCGGCGCCGTCTGGCTCATGCGGCGCCCGGACGGCCGGGTGGATGGGTCGCTGGGCCTGACGCGTGAGGCCGAATCGGTTGGTCAACTCCGGTGGTTCGTGTTTACGCCGGTACTGCGCGGCCGGGGGCTCGGGCGCCGACTGCTGGCCGAACTGCTCGAGGAGGCGCGGGCCGCGGGTCTGAGCCAGATCGAGCTCGACACCTACACCGAGCTCGAGGCGGCGGCGCGGCTATATCTCGACGTCGGCTTCCGGGCCACGGGCGACCGCGAACGCCACGACTGGGGCCCGGGAATCGTCTACCGCCACTACGTTCTCGAACTACGATGACGGGATGGCTCGCAGTGCAGGGATCCTGCTCCATCGCCGCCGTGACGATGGGCTAGAGGTTCTGCTCGTCCACCCGGGCGGCCCGTTCTGGGCCCGGCGCGACGCCGGCGCGTGGTCGATCCCCAAGGGCGAATACGACGACGCTGAGGATCCGCTTGCCGCCGCCCGGCGCGAGTTCGAGGAGGAGCTCGGCAGCGCGCCGCCAGGAGGCGAGGCCCGTGACCTGGGGGAGATCCGCCAGCGCTCGGGCAAGGTGGTGCGGGCGTGGGCGCTCGAGGGCGAGCTGAACACGGAGCACATCGTCAGCAACACGTTGGAGCTCGAGTGGCCGCCCCGATCGGGCCAGCGCATCGAGATCCCCGAGGTTGACCGGGCGCAGTGGTTCACCCTTAAGGCTGCGCGCGAGAAGATCAACCCGGCCCAGGCCGCCCTGCTGGATCGCCTCAGCGACGTGGCCGCATAGCGCGACGGCATGAGCACGATCAGCCCGACGGCGCACTACACCGGCTATGTGTGGGCGCGCAACTCGCTCTCGCACCCGAGGCTCGAGACCACGCAGGGGAGGCTGCTGTTCGAAACGCTGCGGCCGGTGATGACGGCCAGCCGGATGCTCGGGGGCTCATCGCTCGAGGTCTACCTGCTCACCCGCCACCGCGCCATCGACGCCCTGCTCGGGCGGGCGATCGAGGAGCGCGGCGTCACGCAGGTGATCGAGGTCGCCTGCGGGCTCTCGCCGCGCGGCTGGCGCTTCACCCAGCGCTATCCGCAGCTGACCTATGTGGAGACCGATCTGCCCGAGATGGCGCAGCGCAAGCGGGTGGCCCTTCAGCAGATGGACTCGCTGTCGGACCGCCACCGCGTGCGCGAGCTCGACGCGCTGTCGGATCGGAGTCTCGACGCCGTGGTGGCCGAGCTCGATCCAGCCGCCGGCCTCGCCGTAGTCACCGAAGGCCTCCTCGGCTACCTGCCCACCGACGCGGTGCACGGGCTGTGGCGGCGCCTGGCCACCGCTCTGAGCCAGTTCCCCGGCGGCGTGTACGTGTCAGACCTGCACATCGGCGGCGTCCAGACGGCTCAGGTCCGCGCCTTCCGGGTACTACTGTCGGCATTCGTGCGCGGCCAGGTCCATCTGCACTTCCAGGACTCCAGAGAGGCGACCGCCGCCCTGCACGAGGCGGGGTTCAACGACGCGCATGTCCACCGCGCCGCCGCCCTGGCTCCCGAGATGCGGGGGCCCGGGAGCGGGCTGGTGCATATACTTGAGGCATCAACCAGGTGATCTCAGCAACTCTCTACAGCGATCCGGCGTGTCCGTGGGCGTACTCCGAGAGCCCCGCCCTGCGCGTCGTGCAATGGCGTTACGGCGCGCAGCTGAACTGGCGGCTGGTGGTCATCGGACTCACCGAGTCGGCCGAGCAGTACGTCCGCCGCGGGTACACCCCGGTTCGTGGCGCGCTCGGTCAGATGCGCTTCCGCCGCTTCGGAATGCCGTTCTCCCCGTCGCCCAAGCCGCGCGTGAGCGCCACCGCCCGCGCCTGCCGCGCGATCGTGGCTGCCCGTCTGCTGTGGCCGGGCAAGGAATGGGACGTGTATCGCGAGCTCCAGCTCGGCCAGTTCACCACGCCGTTGGTACTCGACGACGACGCCCAGCTCGCCGACGCACTGCGGAGCGTGCCGGAGATCGACGTCGAGCGCCTGGTCGCCGAGCTCGACTCGCCCGCGGTGACCGAGGCCTACGAGCGCGACCGCGCCGAAGCGCGCACGGCGGAGGGTTCGGCGGCCGAGCTCCAGGGCAAGACAGCGAACACCGATGGGCCGGTTCGCTTCACCGCGCCGTCGGTGGTGCTCGAGACGGACGGTTCGCGCCTCATCGCCGGCGGCTTTCAGCCCGTCGAGGCCTACGACGTGCTGATCGCCAACCTCGACCCGAGCCTGCACCGGGAGCCGCCACCGTCCTCGCCCGAGCCGCTGCTCGAGCGCTTCCCCGACGGACTGACCACGCAGGAGGTGGCGGCGCTGCTCACCGTGAGCAACGACGCACCCGACCGCGCTGGGGCCGAGGCCGCGCTGATCGAACTGGTGGCCGACGGGCGCGCGGTCCGTCGCCAGCTCGGCGACGACGCCCTGTGGCGAGCCGCCTGACGGCTCAGGCTCGCTCGATGGCCAGCGGAAGCGTCTCGAGTCCGTAGATCCCGGACGGCGTCCCGAATTCGGGCTCGCCGTCGAGGGCCAGTTTGCGCACGCGCTCGGCGAGGAAGGCCAGGCCCTCCTGCATCTCGGCCCGAGCCAGGTTGGCGCCGACGCAGTAGTGAATGCCGGCCCCGAAGGTCAGCACGCGCCCGCGCGGGCGCTCGGCCGTGATGTCGAAGCGATCCTCGTCGATGCCCTCGCGGTTGGCGTGCCAGGCCGAGACCAGAACCACGGTTCCGGGCGCGAAGGTCACTCCGCGGTGTTCCACCTCGGCCACCGTGATCCGGGCCGTGAACGGGGTGATCGGCTCGTATCGCAGTGCCTCGTCCACCGCCTTGAGGACCAGGCCTCCGGGGTCTGCTCTCAGCAGCTCCCACTGATCGGGGTGCAGAGCCAGGAGCCGAACCGCGTGGGCGAGCTGGCTCTGGCTGGTGTCCACGCCGCCGACGAGGATGTTCAGGATCAGGTTCCGGAGCTCATCGTGGGCCAAGCCATCCCCGGCCTCCTCGGCCTGGATCAGCGCCGAGATCAGATCGTCGCCGGGATCCAGCCGCCGGCGCGCGATCAGCTCATCCTCGTAGGCGTAGAACTCGCTCACCGCGGCCTCGATCTCGGCGCGCTGCGAGACCAGGCTCTGGGCATCGAACTGGCGCTGGATCCAGTTCGACCAGCGGTGCAGGCGCGGCGCGTCGGTGAGGGGCGCACCCATCACCTCGGCGATGACCAACGAGGGATAGGGCTTGGCGAAGTCGGCGATGAACTCGCAGGATCCCGACTCGGGGACGAGCTCCCCCAGGAACCGCTGCATCGCCGGGCGATAGCGATCGACCGCGCGCGGAGCCAGCGCGGGATTGACCAGGTTGCGCAGCCGGCGGTGATCGCCGCCGTTGATGTTGATGATGTTCTTGACGATCTCCTCGTGCAGCGGCCCGGACTCGATCTGGAACAGCGAGGCGATCGTCAGCCCCGGGAACACGGCGTCCTTGGTGCGGAGAAAGAACTCGGCCGACTCGCGGTCGAGCACGGTGAAACCGAACGGGTTGGCGGCCAGCCATCCGTCATGGCCTTCGAGCGCGGCCATGGCCGATCGGTAGCGCTCGCCCTGAAGGCTCGGGTCGGTGTGGTCGAAGCTCGGTAGCGAGAGCTCGGCGGCCGCGGGCATGAGGCGAGCCTACTCGGGATCTAGTGCAGCTAGCGCCCCAGCCAGGGGTTCGTGGCCAGCTCGCGCGCCAGCTGCTCGGTGACCAGCAAGGCCTGCAGGACCGTGCGGTAGTCGACGTTCTCGGGTGTGTCGGTCATCTGGTGGTAGTTGGACAGGGCCTTGTAGCGGTCCATCGAGGTGATCGTGGCGGTCGGATAGCCCGCACGGCTGGGGATCACGGCGTCGGTCGAGGCGCGCGAGCGCATCCCGCGGCGCAGGGGGGCTCCGGCCCGCTCGGCCGCGGCGACGACGAGATCGCGGAAGCTGCGGTCGTGGTAGTCCTCCATCACGACCGGCCCCTCACCCTCGAGCAGAATCAGCTTGGGCGAGCCGACGGTCTCCAGGTTGAGCACCCACGTGCGGTCGCGATCCAGGGTGGGGAAGTGACGGGCGGCGAAGCCGTGGATGCCGCCCTGGAGCACCTCCTCGGCCCCGCAGGAGACGAGCATCACGCGGAGTCCCTCGAGCGGCCGCGATCGCAGCCGCTCGGCCAGCGCCACGAGCACCGCCACCGCGGTCAGGTTGTCGTTGGCCCCGGGGGACACGGGGGCACGGGCGACGTCGGCAAACACGGCCGTGGCCAGCACCGAGCCGGCCACGCCGAGCCCGGTCATCGTGCGGCTGCCCCGCAGGGCACCGAGCGTCACCAGCGCCGGGGCGCTCAGCGTCGCCCACCAGAGGGGCAGCGACGTGTCGATCCGCTCGATGATGCCGGGGAACGCCTCGCCCAGCCAAGCCTGCAAGCGGGGGTCGAAGATTGCGCCCGTCGGGGCGGCGTCGTGGTGAGCAAGCACGACCAACGTGCGCTCGGCGCCAGCGTCGCCGCACGAGGCGATCACGTTCCAGGTCGGTCGCGGCTCGGAAAGCGCGCGGCGAAACAGACGCGGGCCGTTGGAGATGTCGTCGGCGATCGATGCGGTCACCGCGGCGGCCGCGGCGGCCGCCAGCTTGCGCCACCGCAGGCTGAGGCTGGCGGCGCCGGCCACCGCGCTGCCGGCGGCCAGCGTTCCGATGACCTGCGCGTAGCCGTCGAGGAAGCGCTCCTCGTCGATGCGGGTCTCCAAACCGGCGCGGCGCAGACGCTCGGCCAGCCAGCGGGCGGCCTGTTCCTCGCCGGGCGAGCCGGCCCGCCGCTGCAGTGGAGCCAGCGCCTGCACGACCTCGCGCAGGGTGCGCTCGTCGGCGGCGGCTGGTGGCGCGGGGGTGGCGGTGGCGGCCATGGCGTCCGCATGGTAGGCGCAGGAGGGATTGATCGCTCCACGGGGAACCGACCCGGAGTGAGCCGCACCGTTGCTTTCATCTGCATGCTGCTCGTGGGCGGCCTGGCCGGCATCCAGCCCGCGGCCAATGCCGCGATGGCCAAGCACGTGAGCGATATCGGTGCCGCGGCGGTCAGCATCACGATCTCGTTCACCATCCTCATGACGCTGCTGCTGGTGGCGGGTCATCCCGGCCGACTGAGCGGTCTGAGTGCATTCAAGCCCGAGTGGGCTCTCGGTGGAATTGCCGGCGCCGCGATCGTGGGCGTATCGCTGGTCGCGGTCAGGCCCCTCGGTGTGGGCGTGCTGACCGCGCTGCTGGTCGCCGGTCAGCTCGCCGCCGGCCTGCTCGCCGACCGCTACCACTGGTTCGGCATCCATCACGCGCCGCTCAGCCTGGGCCGGGTGGCTGGTTTCGTGCTCGTCGTGGGCGGCACGGTGCTGATCACCCGGACCTGAAACCCCCGATCACGATCAGCCAACAGCGCGGACACAACCTGGCAACGTGAACCCGCGCCGACGGGGGAAGAGTGTCGTGCGGGCGTAACGCCGCCCAACGTCCACCGCACGACAAGAGGAGTTCATCTGATGGCGCGAAAGCGCAACTTTGTCCTGCTGTCAGCCGCCGTAGCCGCGGTGGCAGTGAGCGTAGGGGTGATTCAGGTCGCCATGGCGCATGGCCTGCATCACCAGGACCGCCACCATCACCATGGGGCACGGCGCCCGGACCAGAACGGTCGGGCCGCCACCCCGATCAAGCACGTCGTGGTGATCTACCAGGAGAACGTTTCCTTCGACCACTACTTCGGGACGTATCCCAACGCCGCCAACACCGACGGCCAGACGTTTTACGCGCGGCGGCACACGCCGGCCGTTGACGGTCTGCCTCCCGCCACCTCGCCGTCGCTGCCTCCGGCGCTTGCACACACGACCAACCTCCTGACCAGCAATCCGAATGAGTCACTGCCGCAGCGGCTCGACAGCAGCGCCACCGGCGCGTCGAGCGGTCCGGGCGGGCAGCTCACCTGTGACCAGGATCACGACTACAGCGACGAGCAACAGGCGTTCGACGACGGAAACATGGATCACTTCGTCCAGAGCGTCGGCACCGGGTCCGGCACCTCGCCGTTCGGCACCGCGTGTGACCCCAAGACGGTCATGGACTACTACGACGGCAACACGGTCACGGCGCTATGGAACTACGCCCAGCACTTCTCGATGAGCGACAACTCGTACGGGACGACGTTCGGGCCCTCGGCTCCGGGCGCGATCAACCTCGTGGCCGGCGACACCGGCAACGTCGACACCGCCCACGAGGGCAACAGCCCATCGATCTCGACCTCGACCTCGCCCGACGGCGACCTCACGCCCGACGGCCAGGGCGGCTTCTCGCTGACCAGCGACGCCCAGCCGTACTGGGATGACTGCTCGACGCGTGATGCGGTGGCCCTGAACGGCAACAACATCGGTGACGAGCTGAACGCCCGCGGGCTGTCGTGGGGTTGGTTCGAAGGCGGTTTCCGTCCCAGCGAGAGCTTCCAGGCTGCGTTGCAGGCAACCGGCCACACGACCCAGAAGACCAGCGGCTTCACTCCGGACGAGTTCCAGAACACCGGTTTCCAGAACGCCGTGCCGCACTCCTCGAACCAGGGGCTGTGCGACAGCGTTCATCCGGTGGGCGTCGCCCTCGGCGGTACCGGCCAGTGGGGTTATAAGGACGACTACATCCCCCACCACGAGCCGTTTCAGTACTACGCGTCGACGGCCAACCCGCACCACCTGACGATCCCGGCCAACTCGAGCGGTCAGGACACCCTGGGGGGCCTGCGCGAGATCGGTCGCGACAGCCAGAGCTACGTCCATGGCGTGCCGCAGTTCAACACGCCCAACCACAACTACGACATGAGCGACTTCGATCAGCTCGTGTCGGCGATCAACCACCACGAGCTCCCGGGCTCGGCGCTCCCGGCGGTCAGCTTCCTGAAGGCCCCGGGCTTCGAGGACGGCCACGCGGCCTATTCCGATCCAGCCGATGAGCAGCAGTTCGTGACGCACATCATCAACTCCCTGGAGCGGAGCCCAGACTGGTCCAGCACCGCGGTGATCATCTCCTACGACGACTCCGACGGCTGGTATGACCACGCGTACAGCGGGGTGACCAACCCGTCGCTGTCGCCGGCGGACAACCTCACCAACACCACGTTCACGCTGCCAACCTCGCAGCGGTGCGGCCCGAGTCCGCAGACGCACGCGCCGCTGGGCGGCGAGCAGGGACGGTGCGGTTTCGGTCCGCGGCTGCCGCTGCTGGTGATCTCGCCGTTCGCCGGCCGCGACAGCGTCGACCACAACCTGAGCGATCAGTCCTCGATCATCAATCTGGTCGAGTACAACTGGGGTCTGCCGGGGATCCCGGGTTCCGCCGACCAGGTTCTGCGGCACACCGACCACAGCGAGGGAATTCCATTCGACCTCGCGGGTCTGTTCCGTTTCCGCGGCGAGCACGGGCGGCATGTGCGCCGGCTGTTCCTCGATCCGAGCACGGGACAGCCGTCGAGGTTCTGAAGGTGAAAACACGGGGCGGCGTGGCACCGGAGGTGCCCGCCGCCCTTTTTCTATCTACGCCCTCGCGATCGGTGCCGCCGCCCGGGGCGGTTAGCTTCCGAGGATGGCCTGCTTCCTTGCCATGACGCTGGTGGTTCGCGATGAGGAGGAGATCCTCGCCAGCAACCTCGATTACCACCTCGCGCAGGGAGTCGATGCGATCCTGGCTCTCGACCACGGGTCGACCGACGCCACGCCCGAGATCCTGCGCGAGTACGAGCGCCGCGGGCGGCTGCGCTGGCTGAACGACGACGCTCCGAGCCACGATCAGGCGCGTCTGCTGGCGCTGGCGGCGGAGGAGCTTGGGCCCGAGTGGGTGATCCATGCCGACGCCGACGAGTTCTGGATGCCGACCGCCGGGTCGCTGCGCGATGTGTTCCAAGCCATCCCGGAGCGCTACGGCCGCATCAGGGTGCCCCGGCACGATTTCGTCCCCGTTCCCGAGACCGACGGACCGTTCCACCAGCGGATGGTGGTCCGCCACCGGCACTCGGTGACCGTCGGCGGGACCGAGCCCGAGCCCAAGGGGGCACAACGTCCGGCCAGAGCAGGCGTCATCGGGCCCGGCGTTCGAGATCCCGTGATGTCGCTTGGTCCCGACATCGGGGCGGTCGAGATCCTTCACTTTCCCATGCGCAGCTTCGAGCAGTTCGAGCGCAGGGTGCTGCGCGACGGGCGCGAGCGTGGCGACGATCTGCGCGCGTACTACGACGCCCAGCTGCGCTCCCGCGATGTGATCACCGATCGCCGGCTGCAGGCGTTCATGGCCACCGGCCCGCGCGTCGCCGACGAGTCGCCCGCCGCGCGGACCCTCCTCAGACACACGTGGGCCGGCGTGTTGCGCGAGATCGAGCTCGAGGAACGGCTGGCCATGACCGTGCCGATGCCGCGATGGCGGTTGCTGCGGTCGTGGTCTAACCGCGGGGGAGCACGGCGCTGAGCCACTGCACCGCCCGCGGGATGTCGGGCGGGTCGATGTTGTGCATGGCACCCGACTCGCGGTAGTCGACCGCGAACCCCGCGCGCTCGAGCAGATCACGGGCACGACGCGCGAACTCGACGCCGATCACCGGGTCGCCCTGACCGTGCGCGATGAACACCTTCGTGTCGGTGCGAGTCAGATCCGGGTCCCACCCATCGACGGTGGGGATGAAGCCGGAAAAGGCGAGCAGACCGGCGGGAGCCGGCCGGTCGGGGCCGAGCCCGAGCGAGTAACTCATCACCGTCCCCATCGAGAACCCGCCCAGCACCGTGCGCTCGGGCGAGATCCCGGTGCGCTCCCACAGCTCGTCGTGGAGCTCGGCCAGAGCGGCGTACGAGGTCGCGAAGGTGCCCTCGTCGGGATGCCCGACCCGCCGGACGACGTAGTAGTGATAGCCCGGCGACCCGGGCAGCTGCAATGGCGCCCGGGGCGAGACGATGTGCAGGCGGCGCTCGGGATCGATGACATCGGCGAGGCCGAGCAGGTCGAGCTCGTGGCTGCCTCGCCCGTGGTGGAGCACGAGCAGGCCGTCGGGGGTCCGGCTCGGGTCGGCGGGGCGCTCGCGAAAGAACAGCATCAGTCGAGGTAGCTGATGACGTCCTCGGGCGGGAGACGCTCGGGTGGTGCCTTCTCCTGGCGAGGCCAGCCCAGGTGGATCAGAGCCACGAAGCGCTCATCCTCCGGTATGTCGAGCGCCCGGAGCCCCGCCTCGGTGCGCAGGACCCCGGGCGTCCGCCAGTATCCGGCCAGACCCCTCGCGTGGGCTCCGAGCAGGACCGCGTAGGTGGCGCACGCGGTGGCGCAGAGATCCTCCTCGTCCTGCACGGGATCGTCGGAGCGCATCACCGTGGCCACAACAAGCGTGGGCGCGCGATCGAGCTTCGAGGCCGCCTCCGGTCCCGCCGCCTGCTTGAGCGCGGCCAGCGACTCGGGCCCGAGCACGCGGAAGCGCCACGGATTGGTCAGGTGATGGTTCGGGGCCCACCGCCCCAGCTCGAGCAGCTCGTCGAGCAGCGGTCGAGGCAGGGGCTCCCGCGCGAAGGCCTTGTGGGTGCGGCGGCTGCGGATGGCCTGCTCGAGTTCCATGCGTCAGTCGGTGATCGGCACGTGGCCGGGCTTGCTCCGGACGCGGGTCAGCCAGGCGTTGATGGCGGGATAGCCGTCGAGCTCGAACCCGCCCTCGGGCGCGACATGCGTGTAGGCATACAGGGCGATGTCGGCGATCGTGTAGCGATTGGCGACGAAGAACTCGTGGTCGGTCAGGTGCGCCTCCATCGCGCGCAGTGCGGCCTCGCCGCCCTGTCGTCTGGCCTCGAGCTCGTTCGGGCCCGGGTCGCGGCCGGCGATCCGCCAGAACCGGGCCACGGCGATGTTGGGCTCATGGTTGTTCTGTTCGAAGAACATCCACCGCAGGACCTCGGTGCGTTCCCACAGCTCGTCGGGTAGGTACTCGGTGCCGTCGGCGAAGTAGAACGTGATGGCGTTCGACTCGGCCATCGCGCGGCCGTCGTCGAGCACGAGCGTCGGCACTCGCAGCACCGGATTGAGATGGCCGAGCAACTCCGGCCGATCGGAGCGATCGATCACGTCGACCTCGCGGCGTTCGTAGGGCTGGCCGAGGTGGGCGAACAGCAGCCGGACCTTGTAGCAGTTGCCCGAGACCTGGGAGTTGTAGAGAAGCATCGCGCGGATGATGCCAGGGGCACGGCGGCGGACGGAACGAGGCAGCGCCCCGGCTCGAGCCGGGGCGCTGGCGGCGAAGCGTGTCGAGTCGCTGAACGCGCGCGGGGCTGGGGTCTTTACGACTTCACCTTCGCGCTGAGGAGCAGGTGCAGCTGGGACACGTTCATATTGGCGTCGAAGGACCAGCCGGTGTCGAGCGAGCCCATGTAGAAGCGCACGGAGTTGCTCGACGATGCGGAGGCCATGAGCAGCTCGCTGGTGTCGTTGCTCAGCGCCAGCACCTCTCCGCTCTTGACCTTGGCGTGGGCCGAGAAGGTGTTCTTGCCGTCGTTGTTGGCGGTCTTGACCTTGCTCGTGAACACGACCTTGAAGTGGTGGTGACCCGTGGGCTGAAGGACCCGGAGCCGGACGGTGCCGGGCGAGCTGCCGGCGTTCACGGTCCAGCTGGTCAGCGTGCCGGAGTGGTTGATCACGTCGCTCGGCTTGCCGTTGTGGTAGTTGATGTAGGTGCAGTCGATCATCGCCACGCACTCGTTCATCGTCGGGTCGCCGCTGGCGCTGCCGACGTTGTCGGTGTGGGCCAGGGCGGAAGGCACGACGCCGAGAGACGCGGCGGTAGCGGCGAGGGCGGCGAGGGTGCGGATGTTGGGCATCTGGATCTCCTTGGCGGGCGGTCTCGGTTGTGGCCAAGACTTTCCCGGCTTTCAGGGCCCCCGCCCAGGGACCCAAGGTGTGGTGTTCGCCACCCCTCTGACGAATACGGCCCGGAGCCGACCGCCGCGCGCTCTGGCGCTAGACCTGGGCCACCGGGCGCTCGAGCATCACCTGGACGCCCTCCTTGGGCGCCAGCGTGATGCCGCGGAACTGGATCTTGTCGAGCTCGGGGTTGGTCGGTCGGAGCGCGGCGCGCTCCAGGACCCGACGCAGCACGATCCGCATCTCCATTTGGGCGAAGCTTGCTCCCAGGCAGCGCCGGATCCCGCCGCCGAACGGCAGCCAGGTGTATGTGTCGGGCGCGTCCGGACCGAGGAAGCGTTCGGGCCGGAACGTGGTGGGGTCGGGGTACAGATCGGCGCGGCGGTGGATCATGCGGATCGAGGGATTAATCTCGATCCCGGCCGGAATCGTGTAGCCATTGAGCTTGAAGTCCTCGCCCCTGACCACGCGGCCGATACCCGGGATCACCGGCCGGATCCGCAGGCCCTCCTTGACCACGGCGTCGAGATAGGCATCGTCGCCCTCGAGGGCGCGCCTGTGGACCGACGGGGAGTGCAGCAGGAGGTCGAAGGTCCAGGCGAGGCCGGTGGCCGTTGTCTCGTGTCCGGCGAGCAGCAGCGTGAGCAGCTCGTCGCGCACCTCGGCATCGGTGAGCCGCTCGCCATTCTCGTCCTCGGCCAGGAGCAGGGCCGAGAACACGTCATCGCGCGCGGCCAGGTCGGGCTCGGCGCGGCGGCGGGCAATCTCGGCGAACAGGACCTCGTCGACCGCGCGGCGGTTCTGCTCGAAGCGCCGCGCGGCGCCGCGGTCGCCACTGAACCGGCCGCCCGTGAGCAGCATCAGCACGAACAGCCCCCGCGGGCGCGCCAGCGGCTCGATCATCGAACGCAGCCGCATGCGCAGGGCCTGTTCGTCGGCGCCGGCGCGGTAGCCGAAGACCACGCGCATGATCACCCGCAGCGTGAGCGACTGCATGCTCTCCAGAATCGAGAACGACTCGCCCCACGGCCACGAGTCGATCTCGATGTCGGCCGAGTCGCGAATCTCCTGCGCGTAGGCCTGCATCCGGCTGCCGTGGAACGCGGGCAGCATCAGGCGGCGGAGGCGCAGGTGCTCGGCTCCGTCGAGGAGCAGCACGGAACGCTCCCCGAGCACCGGACCGAGCAGGGCGTTGGCCTCGCCGGCGTGCAGCTGCTGGCCCGAGCCCTGGAACACCTCCTTGACCAGCGATGGCTCGAACACCATCACGAAGCGGGAGTCGAAGATCGTGCGAAACGTGACCGCGTTGCCGTAGCGGCGCCGGCAGGCCTCGAGGAACCGCGGCCCGGCGAGCATGAAGCCCGCCGTCTGGACCACGCGGGGCAGGCGCGGTCCCGGGGGGAGCGTGTCGCGCGCCGTGGTCATCCGATGATGGTGGCATAGGCCGACCGCCCGCGCGGCACGCTGCACGGGCGAATCAACCCTAAAGTAGTGGGTGATGATCCCGGCCCACGCCAGGGCGCACATTCCGTGGAGAGCCCGGTGAGGGACGGGCGTGGCCTCGTCCCCAGGGCGCGCAACCTCGGCCGCCGCACCGGCCTTGAGTCGCGCGCGTTTGCTTACGCGTGGCGCGCGGGGCTGTTCGGGTTCGACCCTCCCGGGCGCACGGTGGAGATCTTTCGCGCCATCGATCGTCTCGGCCAGATCGGCTCCGCCATCGTCATCGCCGCGCTCCGCCACGGCGACCGGCCGGGCCTGATCGACGAGCGAGGCACGCTGACCTTCGCCGAGCTCGACGCGCGCTCGGACGCGGTGGCCTGCGGGCTGCGCGCGCGGGGCGTGGGTGAGGGCGATGGGGTGGGAGTCCTGTGCCGCAACCACCGTGGGTTCCTCGACATCACCTTCGGGGCCGCCAAGGTGGGCGCTCGGATCCTGTACCTGAACACGGACTTCGCCGGACCCCAGCTGCGCGACGTGTGCCGGCGCGAGCACGTCTCTCTGCTCGTGCACGACGAGGAATACGCGGACCTGGTGGCGCCGATCGAGGCCGCGCGGCTCGAGGCCTACACCGACAGTGCGCCGTCGCCGGACTCGCTCGAGCGCCTGATCGAGACCTTCGCCGGACAGACGCCGCCACCGCCGAGCACCTCGGCCTCGGTGGTCCTGCTGACCAGCGGGACGACGGGGACGCCCAAGGGGGCGCCGCGCCATCAGGGCCGCTCGCTGGCTCCGGCCGGGGCCCTGCTGTCCAAGGTCCCGTACCGCTCGCGCGAGTCGATGTACGTGGCCGCGCCGATGTTCCACGGACTCGGCTTCACGCAGATGGCCCTCTCGGTGACGCTCGGGAGCACGTCGATTGTCAGGCGGCGGTTCAACCCGGAGCGCGTTCTGGCGGCGATCGCCGAGCACCGCCCGACGGCGCTGGTGGTCGTTCCGGTGATGCTCCAGCGGATCGTCAGCCTCCTCGAGGCCGAGCCGGGTCGTCACGACACCAGCTCACTGCGCATCGTGTTCTGCTCGGGCGCCCAGCTCGAGGCGGAGCTGGTCAGGCGTGCGCGCCGCACGCTGGGAGAGAAGCTCTACAACTTCTATGGTTCGACCGAGGTGGCGTACGCCACCTTCGCCACGCCCGAGGATCTGCGCGAGGCGCCGGGCACCGCCGGGCGGGTGCCGTTTGGGGCGGTGGTGCGGCTGTACGACTTCGAGGGGCGGCCGGTGGTCGGGACGGGTCGCTCCGGCCGGATCTTCGTCGGCAACGGCTTCCAGTTCGACGGCTATACCGGCGGCGGGAACAAGGAGCTGATCGACGGTCTGATGAGCACCGGGGACGTCGGCCACTTCGATGCCGCCGGCCGTCTGTTCATCGATGGCCGCGACGACGACATGATCGTGTCGGGCGGTGAGAACCTGTTCCCGAGCGAGGTCGAGGAGCTGCTGATCACCCACGACGCCATCGAGGAGGCTTCGGTGATCGGCGTCGAGGACGCGGAGTTCGGCAAACGGCTGGCCGCCTTCGTTGTGCTCCGGCCGGGGAGGGCGCTCACCGACGAGCAGGTCAGGGACTACGTGAAGGACAACCTGGCCCGGTACAAGGTGCCACGCGACATCATCTTCCTGTCCGAGCTGCCGCGAAATCCAACCGGCAAGGTGCTCAAGCGCGAGCTGCGCGAGCGCCACGCGAGTGGCTGAGCGCGCGCCGCGCCCCCTTCTGACACATGCCTTTCATCTGTCAAGGTAATTTCAAGCTTGTGGCCTATCGTGAGCTCATCACGAGAAAGGTGGAGTTGTGACGAAGTTTCTACGGACGGTCTCGACCCGGCGCCTGCTGGCGCTCATCGTCGGTCTGATTACGGCAATCGCGGCTGGCACGGCAATCGCCATCGCCGCCGCCGGGACCGGCCCGGTGCCCGCCAAGCGCCCGCTGGCCAAGGCGATTCACACGGCGATCGGCGCCCGCCAGGTGCCCGGCATCACGGCGCGCATCAGCTTCACCAATCACCTGATCGCCTCCTCGAACATCGAGGGCTCCGATCCCATCCTCACCGGCGCCACCGGTCGGCTGTGGCTGTCGACGACCGATCACCGGCTGCGGCTCGAGCTCCAATCCAACAACGGCGACGCCCAGGTCGTCGTTAACAACGGCTCGTTCTGGGTCTACGACCCGTCGGCCAACACCGTCTACGAGGGCAAGCTGCCGGCGGACAGGCATCACGCCGCCGCCAGGCACCCACAGGCCATGCCCTCGGTGGCCCAGATCCAGCGTGGCATCAACCGGATAGCGCGCCACGTGAACCTTTCTGGGGCGATTCCCAGCGACGTCGCCGGTCACGCCGCATACACGATCCGCGTCTCGCCCAAGCACGACGGCGGACTGCTGGGCGCGACGGAAATGGCCTGGGACGCCGTCCGCGGGATCCCGCTGCGCTTCGCGATCTACGCCCGCGGCGAGAGCTCGCCGGTCCTCGAGCTGAAGGCGACCGACATCTCCTACGGCTCCGTGCCGGCGTCCGACTTCGCGGCCGCGGCGCCGCCGCGGGCGAAGGTCGTCCGTGTGCAGACGCCCGCGGCCGCCGCGCATAGGCTGACGAGGCATAGCGCCAGGCGCCGCCAGGTCGTCTCGGGAGCCGCGGCGGTGGCCCGCCACCTGAGCTTCAAGCTCGACGCGCCGCGCACCCTGGTCGGACTGCAGCGCCGTTCGGTGACCCTGCTCGATTGGAAGGGCAGCCCCGCGGCGCTGGTCACCTACGGCCAGAATCTGGGTGGGATCGCCGTGCTCGAGCAGACCGCACAGGCCAATCAGGCGTCGACGGCGTCGGGCGAGCACCATCGCGGCCTCAGCCTGCCCACGGTGTCGATCAACGGCAACACCGCCCAGGAGCTCGACACCGCGCTCGGAACCATGGTCCGCTTCACCCGCGCCGGTGTCAGCTACACGGTGCTGGGCTCGGTGCCGCCCGTTGCGGCCGATCAGGCCGCACGGGCGCTATGAACCCCTGGCCGCACGGTCCCGTTCCCCTCGAGGTCCGGGGCCTGGTCAAGCGCTACGGCGAACTGACCGCGGTCGCCGGCGTGGACGTCACCGTGAACGCGGGTGACGTCTACGGCTATCTCGGTCCCAACGGCGCCGGGAAGACCACGTCGCTGCGCATGATGTTGGGGCTGATCCAGCCCACCGCCGGAACGGTGCGGCTGTTCGGGCGCAATCCGCTGGCCACCGTCCAGGCTCTCGAGGGCGTGGCCGGGTTCGTCGAGGCGCCGACGTTCTATCCGTACCTCACGGCGCGGCGAAACCTCGAACTGCTGGCCGCCTTCGACGGCCACGACGCCAAGCAGCGGATCGCCGCGGCGCTGGATGCGGTCGATCTTGCCGGGCGCGCCGGCGACCGCGTCGGCGGCTATTCCCATGGGATGCGCCAGCGCCTGGGGATCGCCGCCGCGCTGCTGCGCGACCCCAAGCTGCTGCTGCTCGACGAGCCGGCGACCGGGCTCGACCCGGCGGGGATGCGCGACATGCGGCTGCTGATCCGCCGGCTGGCCGACCAGGGCATCACGGTCGTTCTCTCGAGCCACCTCCTGGCCGAGGTCGAGGAGGTGTGCAACCGGGTGGCGATCGTGCGCACGGGCAAGATCGTCTACGAGGGCGCGATCGCCGACCTCAAGCGGGGCGCCGGCACCACATACAGGCTCGAGACAACCGACGACGAGCGCGCGCTGGCCGTGTGCCGCGCCCAGCGTGGGATCACCGAGGTGCGCACGCTGCACGATCGCATCTGCTTCAACGCCGACGAAGCGGCCGTGGCCGAGCTCTCCCAGGCGCTGGTCGAGGCCGGTGCACTGATCAAGGCGCTGGCGCCCCAGACGGTGACGCTCGAGGACCTGTTCTTCTCGCTCACCGAGGGCGCGGAGCCGGTCGAAGGGCCCGGCGAGGCGGCGCCCGAGCGCCTCGAGGCGGCAACGTGAACCCCGGTGTGGGCACGGTCTACCGGTGGGAGCTGACCAAGCTCCGCTACCAGAAGCGCACCTACCTGGGGCTCGGCGCTGCCGCGATCGTCCCGATCCTGTTCGTCGTCGCCACCCACTTCCGTCGTGGCGGTCCCAACGACGTGCCGTTTGGCGGCTACATCCACAGCAGCGGTCTCGCCATCCCGCTGGTCATCCTGCTCTTCGGGGCGATCTGGATGTTCCCCCTGATCACCGCGCTGGTGGCCGGGGACATCGTCGCCTCCGAGGATCACAACGGCACGCTCAAGACGATCCTCACCCGATCGCTCGAGCGCAGCCAGATCTTCACCGGCAAGACTCTGGCCGCCGGCACCTACGCGATCGCCGCCATCTTCATCAGCGGCACCGTCGCGGTCGTGGCCGGCAGCATCGAATCCGGCTTCAACCCGCTGGTCAGTCTGTCCGGGACGGTTGTGTCGGCACCCAAGGCACTCGAGCTCGTGTACGTGAGCCTGCTCGTGTACCTGATCCCGATCGCCGCGATTGTCTGCATCGGACTGCTGCTGTCCACGATCACCCACAACAGCGCCGCCGCGGTCGTCGGCACGCTGATGTTCTCGCTGCTGATCCAGCTGATCGGGATCCTGCCCGGCCTCAGCGGTCTGCAGCCCTACCTGCTCAGCACGCAGTTCAACGCCTGGCAGGGCCTGCTCCGAACTCCGATCGACTGGGCGCCGATCGTCCGCGCCGCCTGGGTGTGCGCGCTGTACGGCGTGCCGGCGCTGGTGGGCGCGTACCTGGTGTTCCTGCGGCGCGACGTCGCCGGTGGCTGAGCCCGCCGAGGAGACATCCCGGCGCGAACGGGTTCTCGTGGTCGACGACGACCCACCGCTGCGGCGGATGCTCGAACGCACGCTGGTCGCCGAGGGGTTCGACGTCGCCGTCGCGGCCGACGGCGGCGCGGCCCTGGTTGCCGCCGAGCGTGCGGCGCCGGATGTGATCGTGCTCGACGTCGCCATGCCGGGGCTCGACGGGCGGGCGGTGTGCCGCCGGCTTCGGGACAAGGGACTGCCGACGCCGATCCTGATGCTGACCGCGCGCGACTCCGTGCCCGACCGCGTGGCCGGTCTCGAGGCCGGCGCCGACGACTACCTGATCAAACCCTTTGCCGTCCAAGAGCTGGTGGCCCGCGTCCGCGCGCTGACGCGTCGGCACGCCGAGGCCCAGCCGCGGCTGTCCTACGCCGATCTGATCCTTGACCTGGAGGGCCGTACGGCACGGCGCTCGGGCCGGGCCATCGAGCTCACGGGCCGCGAAGCGGCGCTGCTCGAGCTGCTGCTCCGAGACCCCGGGCGCACGATCACGCGCGACCGGGCCATCGAGGTGATCTGGGATGGCGCTGCCGAGCCCAATGTCGTCGACCGCTACGTGACCCGGCTGCGACGAAAGCTCGGCTCTCCGTCGCTGATCCGGACCGTGCGCGGGGCAGGTTTCACGCTTCGCGCATGAGGTCGGGCTTTAGCTCGCGCCAGCGGTACGTTGGGCCGATGGTGAACGCACAGCTCGGCCCGGTCGACGGACACCTCGTGGCGCGCGCGACCGAGACGCTTGGCCCGGTACATGGCCGCGTCGGCCTGAGCGATCACCGTCTCCGGAGCGAGAGCAGGGTCGATGACCATCGCGATCCCGATGCTGACCGTGATCGAGACCTCGCGGTCCTCGAGTCGGATTGGCGTCGCGGCCGCGCGGCCGATTCGCTCGGCGATGAACGCCGCCTCGCTCTCGCTGGAGACGTCCTCGACCAGCACGGTGAACTCGTCGCCGCCGAAGCGCGAGATCGTGTCCATGGGGCGCAGCATCGTTCTCAGCTCCGTCGCCACGCCGGCCAGCACGCGGTCTCCCGCCCCGTGCCCGAGCGAGTCGTTGACCGTCTTGAACTCGTCGACATCGAGGAACATCACCGCGACGGTCGCGTTCGTTCTGCGCGAGCGGTCGAGCGCCACGCCCAGGCGGTCGAGGAACAGGGTGCGGTTGGGCAGACCGGTGAGCGGGTCGTGCAGTGCTTGGCTGACCAGCCACCGCTCACAGCGCTTGCGCTCGACGGCGAACTGGACGGCGCGAGCCAGCTGGGCGGGATTCAGCTCGGATCTGACCAGGTAGTCCTGCGCCCCGAGATTGAGTGCGGCAACCGCCAGCTCGTCGTCGCGCTCGGCCGCGAGGACGACGATCGCGACATCCGGGGCGAGGCTGCGGATCCGGCCGATGGCCATCAACGGACCGCCGTTTTGCCGGCAGGCATCCAGGAGCACGCAGGCGGTGTCGCGGGAGCACAGCACGGGCCCGGCATCGCTCAGGCGCCGCGCATGGGTGATCCTCGTTCCGTTGCCCAGTCCGGCGCCAAGGGCCTGCTCGATCCCCGCTGCCGCGCGGGCGTCATCCTCAACGAGAAGGACGCCGATTTCATCTGCCCCCGGCTGTTGTGACGAGTCCATGACCTCTATATCGACAAAAACCTCCCGCTTCTTAACTAAACCTGCCTACGTCGAGCAGCGCCCGCGGGTCGGAAGGTGGTGAGTTGCACGCCGCACGCGGCATACCGCGGACCCTCCGCGGACGGCTGGCCCTTGTAGCCGCCGGTTCGATCCTGGCCGCGATGGCACTGTTCACGACGGTCACCGTCGTCGTAGTCGGGCACGAGCTGCACAGCTCGCTGGATCAGGCGCTGCGGACGCGCGCGCAACAGGTGGCCCAGCTCGCCGTGTCCGCTCCCGCGGTTCTGACCAGCCCCGGCGCGCTCGAGACGCCGGTGTCCGGCCGCCAGATCGCGGTTGAGGTACTCGATCGGCGCGGCCGGATCATCGCTCGATCCCTGACCCTCGGTGCCTCGCTGCTCCCCGAGGACCGCGTTGCTCGCGCTGCTCTGACGCGCGGGACCGCGGCCTACGAGGACATTCGGATTACAGGGCGCTCGTTCCGGGTGTACGCGGCCCCAATTGCCGACGCCGGCGGCCCGGCCGCGGGCGGCGCGGTCCTCGTCGCCTCGGACACGACCGACATCTCGAACACCGTGGCGCATCTGGGACTGGTCCTCGGGTTGATCGGGGCGGGCGTGGCGCTACTGGGCGCGCTCGCGGCCGCCGTCCTGACCCGGCGCGGCCTGCGCCCGCTGGGGCAGCTGGCCGCTGCAGCGGGAGAGATCGAGCGCACGGCGGATCCATCGCGCCGGCTGCCCGAACCGGCGAGCACGGACGAGATCTGGCAGCTGACCGGGGTGCTGAACCGGATGCTGTCGGCGCTCGAAACCGCCCGCGCGGGAGAGCGCCGGTTCCTGGCCGATGCCTCGCACGAGCTCCGCACCCCGGTCACCACGCTGCTCGGCAACGTCGAATACGCTGCGCGGCACGGCGTCGACGACGAGCTGCTGGCCGAACTGCGCGCAGGTGTGGCTCGCCTGGCGCGCCTGGTCGATGACCTGCTGGTGCTCGAGCGCGCCGACGACGCCGAGGCGGCGCTCGAGCCGGTCGCGCTGGACCAGCTGGTCCGGGGAGTGGTCGCGGCCCACGAGGACCCACAGCATCGCGTGCAGCTGGGTGAGGTCGAGCCGGCGCGCGTCCGCGCCGACCCCGAGGCACTTCGTCGCGCGCTGGCGAATCTGATTGAGAACGGCCTCGTCCACGGGCCCGCGGGGGGGCACGTCACGGTGGCGTTGCGGGCCGACGACGGCCACGCGCTGATAACGGTTCGCGATGAGGGGAGGGGGCCGGACCGGGCAGATCAGGATCATCTCTTCGAGCGCTTCTGGCGCGGCACCGAGGCGGGTCAGCGGCCCGGGTCAGGCCTGGGGCTGTCGATCGTGGCGGCGATCGTCGACCGTCACGGCGGGCAGATAAGCGTCGACGGGCCGGCCTTCACGGTCGAGCTGGCGCTATGCGATGAGCTGCTGGTATAGGCAAATTCTCATGCTGCTCTTACTGAAACCTGATGCTCTTGGCGGACCCTCTGATCATGATCGCCGTAGAACGTCGCGTGTCACCCCGTCGCAGCAAATCAATGGCCCAGCTCGAACGTGACGCAGCCCTCGTGCGCGTGAGCCGGCTGCGCCGCTGGACGATCGGCGGCGCGGCGGCTCTCACCGCTGGCTTCGCGGCGTTCGTTTCGGCGATCGCCCCCGGCCACACGCTCGGCGCCGGGCGCGCGGCGAGGGGTGAATCAGTTGCGCGCGGCGCCGCGACGGCTCCCCGGAGTGCCGAGCTGCCGCCGCTGGCCAGGCCGAGCCAACTCGGCCTGCAAGGCCCGTCGAGCAACCCGCAGCCGGCCCCGAGTCCGACCCAGCAAAGCGCCCCGGCTCCCACCCAGCAGAGCGCCCCGGCTCCCACCCAGCAGGCGGCACCGGCTCCGGCGCCGGCCCCGAGCGGGGCCACATCGGGCGGCTCGTAGTCGCGTCAGCCATGCGTGAGCGTGAATCCAGCGTCAGCTTCGCGGCGCTCGGCAGTATCGCGATCGTCGCCGTCGCCGAGGCGACGCGGCTCGCCCCGGCGAGGGCGGCGGTGGAGGAAACCGTTGCCGCCTTCGACCTGGCCTGTTCGCGCTTTCGCGACGACTCCGAGCTGTGTGCGCTGAATGCCGCGGCCGGCTCCGAGATGCGCGTGACCCCGCTGTTGCTCGAGGCGACCCTGGCCGCACTCCGTGCCGCGCAGCTGACCGACGGAGACGTCGACCCGACCGTGGGGCAGGCGCTGATCGCCCTGGGCTACGACCGCGACTTCGATGCGCTGCACTCGGCCGGCGCCCGCGCCCGCCAGATCTCGATCGTGCCGGCGCCGGGGTGGCGAGCCGTGCGGGTTGACGAGACGGCCGCCACGATCCGCGTGCCCGGCGGGGTGACACTCGACCTTGGCGCGACGGCCAAGGCGCTCGCCGCCGACCGGGCCGCGATGGCCGCGCACGCCGCCGCCGAGTGTGGCGTGCTCGTCGGTCTCGGCGGTGACATCGCCATCGGTGGGCCCGCGCCGGCGGGTGGATGGCGGGTCCGCGTGACCGACGATCACCGCGCGGGAGACCAAGCACCGGGTCAGTGGATCGCACTGCACTCCGGCGGGCTGGCCACATCCTCGATCACCACGCGCCGCTGGCAGGCGGGCGTGCGCGCCCTGCACCACCTGATCGATCCCGCCACCGGGGCCCCGGTCGATGCCGTGTGGCGGACGGTCAGCGTGACCGCCGCCAGCTGCCTGGACGCCAACATCGCCAGCACCGCCGCGATCATTCGCGGACACCAAGCCCCCGGCTGGCTCGCGTTGCTGGGACTGCCCAGCCGGCTGGTGCGCGCCGACGGCCGCGTCCGCCATCTCGCCGGCTGGCCGGCCGATGGCGACGATCTCGCCTCCGACGAGCTGGACGCAGTGGCATGAGTGGCGTGCTCGCCAGCATCGGACCCAGTGCCTACTGGTACCTGGCCCGGGGCACCGGCGCCGTGGCTCTCGTTCTCCTCACCGCGAGCGTGGTCCTCGGGATCCTCGGTTCGTTGCGCTTCACCGCTCCGCGCTGGCCGCGCTTCGCGATCGACTCGCTGCACCGCGACGTCTCGCTGCTGGTGCTGGCACTGCTGGCACTGCACATCATCACCAGCGTGCTCGACAGCTTCGCCCCGATCAAGCTCACCGACGCCGTGATCCCGTTCGCCTCCGCCTACCGACCGCTGTGGATGGGCCTCGGGGCGCTGTCGTTTGACCTCCTTCTGGCCCTGGTGATCACGAGTCTGATGCGCCGGCGCCTGGGCTACCGATCGTGGCGGGCGATCCACTGGCTCGCCTACGCCAGCTGGCCGATCGCCATCTTTCACGGCCTGGGCACGGGCAGCGACACGAAGCTGTGGTGGATGCTGGCGCTGACCGCGGGGTGCGTCGCCGCCGTGGTCGCCGCCGTGTTCGTACGGATCGCCCGCGCCGATGACTCCGAGACTGTGCGCGCGCCCGTCGTGCTCTTGAGCATCGCCACTCCGCTGGCGATCGCGTTCTTCACCGTCATCGGGCCCCTGCAACCGCATTGGGCCCGGCGCGCCGGCACCCCGCCCAGCCTGCTCTCTCACAGCTTCAGCCCGGTGGCCACCTCGAGGCGGGGCACGACCGCGTCGACCTCGGGGCGGGGCACGACTGCGTCCACCCTGCGCGCGCCTTTCTCGGCCGATCTCCACGGCCACGTGACCCAGCACTCGGTGTCGAACGGGGCGATCGTCGATCTCGCGCTGCGGATGAGTGGCGGTGCCCGCGGGCGGCTGCGGGTGCGCCTGGCCGGCACGCCGGTGGCCGGTGGCGGGCTCTCGCTGGCCGGCAGCCAGGTCGACCTCCTGGCCCGCGGGTTGCCCTCGGTGATGGAGGGCAAGGTCGTGTTTCTCGAGGGAGGGCGCCTCGTTGCCCACGTCGCGGGGAGCGACGGTTCGACACTCCAGCTCCATGCCGAGCTCGAGATCAACAACTCCGATGACTCGGTGTCCGGCAGCCTGCACGCGACGACGGGGGGGCCGTAGTGAGCGTCACCGCCGAGGCTCCGCCCGGGCTGCCCCGGCTGCTGTTTGGCTTGGATGACAGCGGCGCGATGATGCCGCTGGCCGAGCACCAACGCGTGCACGGCCAGCTGCCGCGCCCCACACCTCGCGAGCTGATCGAGGCGGTCGAGCACAGCGGGCTGCGTGGGCGCGGGGGAGCCGACTTTCCCACCGCCCGCAAACTGCGCGCGGTGGCCACGGCCCGTCGCGGGACTGCACTGGTCGTCAACGGCAGCGAGACCGAGCCCGCGAGCGCCAAGGATCGTCTGCTCCTGACCCGGCTTCCGCACCTCGTGCTCGACGGGGCCGTCCTGGCCGCTCGGGCCATCGGGGCGAGCGAGGTGCTGGTCAAGGTCGGCGAAACGTCGGTCCGGTCGCTGCGGGCGCTGGACGAGGCAATCGCGACGCGCGGGCGCGATGGCGTCAGCTTCCATCTCGTCGCTGCGCCCGACGGGTACGTGATGGGGGAGGAGAGCGCCGTCGTCCAATATCTCAACGGCGGGCTGTCGGCGCCGACATTCGTGCCACCGCGCCCATTCGAGCGCGGCTACCACGGCCGACCAACCCTGGTCCAGAACCCCGAGACGCTGGCCCAGATCGCCCTGGTCGCCCGCTACGGCGATCGCTGGTACCGCGAGCTCGGCACCGAGGCGGACCCGGGGTCGGCGCTGGTCACGATCTCCGGAGCGGTGGCCGCCCCGGGCGTGTACGAACTTGCCTTCGGCACTCCCATGACCGACCTCCTGGCCGCCGCCGGCGGCTCAACCGAACCGCTCCAGGCCCTGCTCATCGGCGGATACTTCGGCACCTGGGTCGACGCCGCGAGTGCGTTTGCCCTCCGGCTGGCCCGCGAGGAGCTGCGCTCGGTGGGCTGCTCGCTGGGATCGGGCGTGCTGATCGCCCTGGGTGAGAGCTCGTGCGGTCTGCACGAGAGCATGCGGGTGATCAACTACCTGGCCGACCAGTCGGCGGGCCAGTGCGGCCCATGCGTGTACGGCCTGCGAGCGATCGCCGACGCTGTCTCGGCGATGGCTGACGGCAGGGCGCACGAGCGCGAGTTCGATCGCGTGTTGCGCTGGAGCTCCGAGATCCGCGGGCGGGGGGCATGCCACCACCCCGATGGCGCGGCGCGGTTCGTCGAGAGCGCCCTGAACGTGTTCGGCGATGAGATCGATTGGCACCGGCGCTCGCGATGCGGGGCAAGAGCGGCCGGCCTACCCGTGCCGTCGGCCGGGGGCAGGGCGGCCGGGGCCAAGCCGAGGAGCCGCTCGCGATGAGCGCCCGGCTGCGCGTCAACCCGATCATGTGCGAGGCCCACGGCCTGTGCGCCGAGCTGTTGCCCGAGCTGATCCGGCTTGACGATTGGGGCTACCCGATCATCGACGAACCCGAGGTCCCACCCGAGTTGCTTGGACTGGCGAGGAAGGCCGCCGACGCCTGCCCGACGCTGGCCCTGTTGCTCGACGAGGACCGCTAGGGGCGGTGGCGGTGGCGCCGCCGCAACGAGCTCGATAGCGGCGGCACGTGCATGGCCGCCCAGCAGCTCGCGCCCGTGTGGCAGTTCTCGATCGCCAGCAGATCGACGTGCAGCTGCTCGAGCACGACCGGCGGCGTGAACGGCGCCAGGTTGTGCAGCTCGAACGGATCGCGGCGCAGGTTGTACAGCTCGCGCTCGCCGTCGGCGTACTCGACGTAGAGGTAGCCATGGGTCCGCAGTGCCTCGTAGGTGGTCGGGTCGCCGCTGGCGGGTTGCTGGAAGTCGGGATCGTTGACCGAGGACTTGGGCCCGTGATGCTCGATCAACACGGCGTTGCGCCAGCTGGACGGATGCCGTCCGCGCAGCAGGGGCAGGAGGCTGTGCCCGTCGCCCGGCATCGTCGTGCCTCCGATCTGGGAGAACGTCTTGGCCAGATCGATGTTCTCGGCCATGGCGGTCGTCTTGGCGCCCCTGGGAACCCCCGGGCCGACGACGACCAGGGGCACGCGGATGTCGGTGTCGAACGCGGTCAGCTTGCCCGGCAGCAGGCGGTACTCGCCGGTGTGCAAACCGTTGTCGGAGCTGAACACGAGGTAGGTGTTGCGGCTGACGCCGTCGGCGGCCAGGGTTTGCTCGATCTCCCCGATCATCCGGTCGACCGCCTGGACCGATTGCGCTCGGCGCCGGAACACGTTGTTGATGCGGGCGATCTGGTCCGCCGTCAGCCGGGGATGGCGGGCGAGCCACCGTGGCGCGTGCGTGGGTAGGCGGTTGAAGCTCGGCGGCTCGGGCGCCCTCAGCCCGGGAAAGTCCTGGAGGTCCTGCGGGGCGGGAACGTAGGGGCGATGCGGGGCGAAGGTGGCCAGCTCGAGGAAGAACGGCGATCCGGCCGACGCAGCCCGGTTGATGAAGTCGACCCCGTTGCGGGCCATCACGTCGGTCAGGTAGTCCGAGCGCTGATGGCCGTAGTACTGCAGCGCGCCGTCGTGGTTGAGCAGGTAGTTGTACTCGGGGTACCCGTAGCCGGCCACGTCCCATTGACTCCAGTCCGGCGGGACGTAGCTCGGGGCGACGGCCGAGGGACCGGCCCCGTCGCTCGCCGTGCCGCGCACATCCAGGTAGCCGTTGAGGTACTTGCCCATCATCGCCGTGCGGTAGCCGGCTCGCGCCAGCGCGGTGGCGAATGTCTGGTATTGCTCTCCGCGTTTGAAGAACTCGCGGAAACCCCCCTCGGGCCCAACGTTGCTGAACACGTGCGTGTCGTGGGGGAAGTTGCCGGTGAAGATCGACGCCCGCGAGGGACAGCACAGCGAGTCCGAGACGAAGTAATCCGAGAACCGCAGGCCCCGGCGCTCCATCTGCTGGACGTGGGGCATGAACCGCAGCAGGTCCATCGACAGGTCATCGGTGAGCACGAAGACGATGTTCGGCCGCGTGTCTGTGGACCGGTGCCGGCGCGCGATGTGAATCGGGCGCACGGGGCGCGACGGCTTGTCGATGTGCGCCGGCTTGACGGCGGCCGACTTCGGGCCGTCCTTCTGCGAGGCGTTGGCCAACCCCGCCGCGACGCTGGCGACGGCCAGCAGCACGACGGCAACGCGGAAATTGCGCCGGCCCCACAGGCCCCTGGGCGCGCGCGTGTGACTTGGGCCCCGGGACTGATCGCCGGGCCAGCGGGAATCTGTCGGCACTTACCGGTCCTTGACCCTTGGCGGCGGATCCGGGTTGCTCGGTAGGAGCTGGGGGATCACGACACTCCGGGAGTGGTGCGCCTCGCATAACCGCGCGCTGGCCCGGAAGGGCAGCGACACACGCGCGTCAGCGCTATATGCGCGGAGACGGTTTGATCGCGGGTGGCTCACGTTGGGCGTCGGCATCGCGGATGAGCATCAAGCACTTCGATGAAGTGAAGCTTAAGTGCGCGGCGCACCCGCCAGTACCGAGTTGGCCAGGTCTCTAAGCGCCTTCTCATCGTCGATCGTAAGCGCACTTTCCGGCATAGGCGTGGAGCGTGCGATTCCTAGCACGCACTGTTGGCACATCGCCAGTTACCATCGGCCAGACACCGATTTCGTCCCGGAGAGAGCCATGATCATCCAAACGTTGACCGACGAGCAGCGGGCGTTCGTCGAGGCGATCCGCGATTTCGCGCAGCGGGAGTGCGGTACCCGCGAGCAGCGCGACGCCCTGACCGACAGCGGCCGCGAGCCCCACAACCAGCAGGTGTACGAGCGGCTGGGCGATCTGGGCTGGCTCGGCGTGGCGATCCCGGAGACCTACGGTGGCGCGGGCGGCGGCGCGGTCGACATGTGCCTGCTGTTCGAGGAGACGACGCGGGGGTTGATCCCGATCGCGTTCCACGGCGTCAGCATGATCACGGTCGGCGCCGTCGAGCGCTTCGGCGACGAGCAGCTCAAGCACGAGATCCTCGGGGGAGTGACGCGCGGGCGGGTCGAGGCGATCGCGATGTCCGAGCCCGAGGCCGGATCGGACGTCGGCAACCTCCAGTGCCGCGCCGAGCGCGCCAACGGCGGCTACGTGATCAACGGTCAGAAGACGTGGATCAC
This sequence comes from uncultured Solirubrobacterales bacterium, assembly GCA_963796885.1. GTDB lineage: Bacteria > Actinomycetota > Thermoleophilia > Solirubrobacterales > Solirubrobacteraceae > Palsa-465. The sequence goes on along the minus strand of CAWCNP010000001.1, from coordinate 189,470 downwards.
CGGTGCCCACGCCGCCGACCACATCCTGCTCGTCTGCCGGACCAGGCGGACCGACAACAAGCACGAGGGGCTGACGATGCTCTCGGTCCCGAGCGACAGCGACGGGCTGGAGATCCGCGGCATCGAGACCATGGGCGGCCGCGAGGTCAACGACCTGTTCTTCACCGACTGCGAGGTCCCGGCGGAACGCCTCATCGGCCGCCAGGACGAGGCGTGGATGCAGCTGATGACCGGGCTCAACAACGAGCGCCTGATCATCGCCGCCCAGTCCCTGGGCATGGCCCAGCGCGCCTTCGACGACGTGCTGGTCTACGTCAAGGAGCGCAGGCAGTTCGGCCGCCCGATCGGCAGCTTCCAGGTGCTCAAGCACCGGATCGCCGATCTGGCCACCGAGCTCGAGGCGACGCGGCTGCTGGTGTACGACTGCGCCGCGCGCGTCGACGCCAACCCGGGCGCGCTGTTCCCCCGCGAGGCCTCGATGGCCAAGCTCAAGGCAACCGAGATGGCCAAGCGCATGACGCTCGAGGCGATGCAGATGATGGGCGGCTACGGGTACGCGGTCGAGTACGACATGGAGCGCCAGGTCCGCACCGCGGTGGTGACGACGATCTACGGCGGCACCAGCGAGATCCAGCGCGACATCATCGGCAAGACGCTGGGGCTGTAGGCGCGGCGTCGGGCTGGCGAGCAGCGCTGCGTCAGGCTGGCGAGCAGGAGTCCAGTCGTGCGGCCAATCGGAGCACCTGGCAACGTGAAAGTCGAGCCCGAGGATGGGGCGAGTTTCACGTTGACGGCGGTGGGGGCCGTCGATGTGAATCTGGAGGGTCGGGGCGCGGCGAGTTTCACGTTGACGGCCGTCTGAAGGGGTCACACTCGAGCCGGCCGCTGGGTCGAGACTTACGTTCACGGCGTGGGCAGCCGTGAACGTCGCACTGGCCGGTCGAGTCGCGGCGACGATGACGTTTTCAGGCACTCGCGCCACCGGCCCGCCCGCCGACCCGCTGGCAGCTTGATCGAGGGCGCGCCCGCGGATCGAGGAGGCGCTCAGACTGGTGGGGCTCGAGGATGAGCCGCTCGACGCGGTGCTGGCGCTGACCTCGGGGTCGCACGCTCCGGTGGCGATCGCCGCGGCGCGGGCGGGCATGCACGTGTTGGTCGAGAAGCCGATGTGCTTGAACCGACGAGGGCGTTCAGATGGTCGAGGCCGCGAACGCAGCTGGAGTGCGGCTGATGGTCGGGACGATGAAGCGCTACGACCCGGCCTGCGAGCGGCTGCTCGAGGTGCTGCCCCAGGCCGGCGAGCTGCGGCTGATCCGGGTCACGACGCCCGAGTCTCCCTTCCGTCCCTACGCCGAGGGCTACGCGATGGCCCCGCCGGCCCCAGGCCCCGCCCGACATCGTCGAGCAGCTCCAGGCCGAGGACCGCGAGCGGCTGCAGGCCGCCCTGCCGGGCGCCGGCGACGAGTCCCTGTTCTGCTACCGCTGGATGCTGCTCGACAACCTCGTCCATACCTTCGACGGTGTCGACTGCCACCTGTCGTGGGTCGATCTGCCGGGCATTGCGCGCTCCAGCAGCAGCTCGCCTTCTACGGGCTCGACGCGAGGATGATCCTCACGCTGCCCTCGCCGTATCTGCGTGGGATGCCGACCGAGCTGGCGATCGAGGGCGGCGAGGCCGACAACTCGCATGCGTGGCGTACAGTCGAAACGGTGTCCTACGTCGAGGCGTTCAAGCGCGAGCCGATCGAGTTTCATGCCGCGATCAGCGAGGGACGTGCGCCGCGCACGGACGGCACCGATGGGCTGCACGACGTCGCCCGGTGCCACGGGCTGGCCCGCGCCGACCTCACCGGCGAGCAGGTCGCCCAGCCGAGCCACCCGATCGGCAGTGGGGTGCAGGCATGAGCGGCAATGGTGCCATGGCCATCGCCAACGCTCCGTGCAGCTACGGCGCGTTTGAGATCACCGTCGGGATCGACCCGCTGGTGCCGCCGGCCCTCGACCTGCTCGATGCAGTCAGCTCGGCCGGCTACACGGGCATCGATCTCGGACCGCTGGGGTACCTGGGCGGCCCCGAGGAGCTGCCGGGGCGCCTCGAGGATCGCGGACTGTCGCTGGCCGGCGGCTATTTCGAGGTGCAGTTCTCCGACCCGGCCAAGCTGCACGAGGAACTCGAGCGGCTCGACCTGCTGCTCGATACCCTCGAGGCGGCGGAGAGCGGGGGGCCGCCGGCGCGGCCCACGCTGGCCGATGCCGGATCGCTGTCACGCTGGAGCCTGCCGGGGCGGGCGCAGGACGACCACACGCTGGGCTGGGACGAGGCGGGATGGCGCACGTTCGCCGATTCCTTGGCGCGCCTGGCCGAGCGGTGCCGCCGGCGGGGCTACGAACCGACCTTCCATCCCCACACCGCCACCTACGTGGAGGCACCGTGGGAGATCGACCGGCTGCTCGACTGCAGCGATGTCGGCGTGTGTCTCGACACCGGTCACATCCTCGTCGGCGGCGGTGACCCGCTCCAGGCCGTGTCGGACTGGCACGAGCGGATCAACCACGTCCATCTCAAGGACGCGCGCCAGGACGTGATCGATCAGATCGTGCGCGACCGAGCCCCGGTGCGGGCGATCTGGGAGCGCCACGCCTTCTGCCCGCTCGGCACCGGGGATGTCCCGGTGGCCGACGTGCTCGACCTGCTGCGCCAGGAGGCCTACAGCGGCTGGCTCGTGGTCGAGCAGGACACGCTGCCCGAGCGCGATGCCCCTGACCAGCCGGCCCAGGATCAGGCGCGCAATCGGGACTACCTGCGGGCTCACGGACTGTGAGCGACGGATCACAGGTGCGCGTCGCGCTCGTCGGGGCCGGGCGCATGGGCAGCGTCCACCTGCGCGCGCTGCTCGCCTCGGGGGCCATCGAGCTCGCGGGCATCGTCGAGCCGTTCGCGGCCCGGCGTGCGGAGCTGGCCGGCCAGGGTTCGTCGTGAACGAGAGCGTCGAGCAGCTGCTCGAGGCCGGCGCCCCGGACGGGGTGCTGATCGCGGCGCCCTCGGATCAGCACGTCGGGCTCGTACAGACGTTTGCCGGCGCGCGGGTCTCGGTGCTGTGCGAGAAGCCGCTCGGTGTGCGGCTCGAGGATGCCGCCACTGCGGCCAGTCGGCGCGTGAGGCGGGGATCGTCCTGCAGGTCGGCTACTGGCGCGCTTCGTGCCCGCGCTGCGGGCGTTGCGCGAGGAAATCGCCGCCGGCATGCTCGGGGAGATCAACCAGGTGATGTGCAACCAGTGGGACGAGGAGCCGCCCTCGACTGAGTTCCGGATCCACAGCGGCGGGATCGCGATCGACATGGGAGTGCACGAGTTCGACCAGGTTCGCTGGCTCTTGGGCCAGGAGTTCGACGCCTCCCCGGGGGGACCCGGACGCGGCCGCGGTCCTGGCCGGGCTGTCGGGTGGCGCCGCGGGGATTGTCACGCTGGGACGGCGGTTCCCGCACGCGGACTCCTGCTGGCTCGAGGTGTGGGGCACGTCCGGATATGAGCGGCCGCCGTTCATGTGGGACGCGGCGGTGTGGGAAGGGGACCGCGACGAGGTGTTCCTGGGCGCGATGATTCGGAGGAAAGGATGCGGTTGCGGCGCTGAGTGTGGCCGAGCGGGTCACCGATGCCCTGGCGCTGCTCGCCGTGGAGGAATAGTGTCCCGCGGGCACTAAGCGATGCACGGGATCGAAGCGGCTGTCGTCCTTTACGGGCCCGGAGACCTGCGGCTTGAGCCGCGGCGAGTCCCCGAGCCCACCGGCCACGAGGTCCTGATCCGGGTCAGTGCGGTGGGTATCTGCGGATCGGATGTCCATTACTTCGAGGACGGCTTCCTCGGTGCAAACGTCGTGGACGCCCCCCACATCCTCGGTCACGAGGTGTGCGGCCAGGTCGTGGCCTGCGGCGAGCACGCGGCCCGCCACCGGATCGGAACCCGCGTCGTGGTCGAGCCCGGCGCGCCATGCGGGACGTGCGTCGAGTGCGGCACCGGGCGCTACAACCTGTGCGGCGACGTGCGCTTTCTCGGCTCGCCGCCCGTCGACGGGGCGCTCCGCCGCCACATGTCGGTCCACGAGGAGCTCGCCTTCCCGGTCCCCGACGAGGTCAGCGACGAGACCGGAACGCTGATCGAACCGCTCGCCGTCGGCCTGTGGGCGTGCCGGCGGGGGAGCGTGACCGCGGGCCACCGCGTGCTGATTGTCGGTGCCGGACCGATTGGGCTGTTGGCTGCGGCGGCGGCGCGGTCGATCGGCGCCGAGGTGGTGGTGGTCGATCCGAACGAGCGCCGGCTGGAGCTGGCCCGCCGATTCGGCCTGCAGGAAGCCTGGACCCCGGATCAGCTGGCGACTCGCGCCGAGACGCTCCGCGCCGACGTGCTGATCGACTGTTCGGGCTCGGTGCAGGCGCTGAATCCCGCGCTCGCCGCTGTGCGCCCGGCCGGAACCGTGGTCGTCGTGGGTATGACGAGAGAGGGCTCGGTTGCGCTCGACCTCGACCACCTGCAGCGCCGCGAGCTGACCGTGGTCGGCTCGTTCCGTTACGCCAACTGCTTTCCCGAAGCCATCGCGCTCGCGGCCAGCGGGCGGATCCCGCTCGAGGCGATGATCACCTCGCGCTACCCGCTCCAGAAGACCGCGCTCGCGCTCACGGCCGCCCGGCGTGATCCCGGCGAGCTCAAGTCACTGGTTTTGTTGGGTTAGCTAGTCCCGCTTGCCGCGGCCGTACAGCACCTTCAACACGCGCAACAGCGCCTTCGAGGTCCCGGCCTTGTACGGGAACATGTAGATGTCCTTCTTGGGCGCGAACCGCGTGAGCAGGATCGTCTGGCGCTTGGTGTACTTGCGAATCCCCTCCGGCCCGTGGCGCACGCCCAGGCCCGAGGTCTTCCAGCCGCCCATCGGAGCCTCGAGGGCAATGTAGTTCGCCGACGTGTCGTTGACGACCACGGCCCCAGCCTGAATCCGCCGCGCCACCGCCTCGCCCTTGACGATGTCCTTGGTGTACACCGACGCCTGGAGGCCATAGGGCGTGTCGTTGGCCAGCCGGATCGCCTCGTCGGCGTCGGCCACCTTCATGATCGGCAGCGTCGGCCCGAAGGTCTCCTCGCGCATGCAGTCCATGTCGTGGGTGACGTCGGTGAGGACGGTCGGCTCGTAGAACGTGCCGGCACCCGTGCCGCGGTGACCGCCGGCCAGCACCTTCGCGCCCTTGTCGACAGCGTCCTTGACATGCTCCTCGACGATGTCGACCTGCGGCGGATTGATGAACGAGCCGACGTCGACGCTGCCGAAGTCGCCGGGGACGCCCTGGCGCAGATCGCGGGCCTTGTCGGCCACGAGCGCGATGAACCGCTCGTAGATCGGCTCCTCCACGTACACCCGCTCGACCGAGATGCAGGTCTGGCCGCCGTTCTGCATCGACCAGAACACGGCGGCATTGGCCGCACGGTCGAGATCGGCATCGGCGAGCACGATCATCGGGTCCTTGCCACCGAGCTCGAGCGACACCGGGGTCAGGGTCCTGGCCGCGCGCTCCATCACGGATTTGCCGGTCTCGGTCGAGCCGGTGAACATGACCGAATCGACCTCATCGATCAGCGTGCTGCCGAGGCCGCCGCGTCCGACGGCGACCTGGAATACGTCGTCGGGGATGCCGCAGGCCTGGAAGCCCTCCTCGATCAGCAGCGACGTGAGCGGCGTTACGCTGCTCGGCTTGACGATCACCGCGTTGCCCGCGGCCAGAGCCGGGATCGCGTCGCCGATCGTGTTCGTGAACGGGTAGTTCCACGGCCCGATCACGCCGACCAGCCCGACCGGCTCGTAGCGCACGATGACCTTGCGCCCGACCAGGAACGGGTTGCTCGTCCTGACCTTCTCGTCGGACAGGTACTTGGCGGCGTTCTTGGCCCAGAAGCCGAACGCGTTGGCCGCGTACCCGAGCTCGGCCATCACGGCGTCCTCGCGCGTCTTGCCGGTCTCGGAGACGAGCGTGTCGAGGAAGCGGTCGGCGTTGTCGAGCACCCACTTCTGCATCCGCTTGAGGATCCGTCCGCGGCCCTCGAAACCGAGCGCCGCCCAGCCGGGCTGCGCGCGCCGGGCACGCGCGGCCATCTCCGAGAGCTGCTCGGGCGAACACGCGGTCAGGGTGGCGATCACCTCCCCGGTGGCCGGGTTCTCGACGACGATCGAGTCGGCGCTGCTGGGGGTTCCGTTTGTCTTCTGCTCAGTTGTGGTCGCCATGGCTACGCGGCCTTTCTGTAGATGCTGACGACGGCGGCGCCGCCTAGACCAATGTTGTGCTGCAGAGCGACTTTAACGTTGTCGACCTGTCGGTTGTCGGCTTGGCCGCGCAGCTGCCAGCTGCACTCCGAGCATTGGGCCAGCCCGGTCGCGCCCAGCGGATGGCCCTTGGAGATCAGCCCGCCGCTCGGATTGACCACCGGTCCGTCCCCGCCGTAGGTGGTGGCCTGCCTGTCGACCAGCTTGTGGCCCTCGCCCTCGGGCGCCAGCCCGAGCGCCTCGTAGGTGATCAGCTCGTTGGCGCTGAAGCAGTCGTGGAGCTCGATGACCTGCACGTCCTCGGGGCCGACGCCGGCCTCCTCGTAGGCCCGCCGGGCGGCCTCCCGGCTCATGTCGTAGCCGACGATGCTGATGCAGTCGGCGCTCTCGTCGAAGCTCGAGCTCAGGTCGGTGACCATCGCCTGCCCCGCGATCTCGATGGCCTGATCCCACAGGTCGTGCTCATCGACGAAGCGCTCGGAGACGACGATCGCGGCGGCGGCGCCGTCGGAGGTCGGCGAGCACTGCAGCTTGGTCAGGGGCTCGTGGATGACCGGCGCGTCCTTGATCTCCTGGAGCGTGTACTCGGTCTGGAACTGGGCGTAGGGGTTGTTGGTCGAGTGCTTGTGGTTCTTCCACCCGATCCAGGCGTAGTGCTCGGGCTTGGAGCCGTACTTCTCCATGTGGTCGCGCCCGGCGTTGCCGAACATCTGCGGCGCGAACGGCGAGGACTCGGGATCGCGGATCTGGAACATGCGCGTCATGTGCTTGTCCAGCGCCGGCGTGCGGTCGGTGTACTTCACGCCCAGCGAGCCGCGCTCCATCTTCTCGAAGCCGATGGCCAGCGCGCAGTCGACCAGACCGCCCTTGACCGCCTGGCGCGCGAGCATCAGCGCGCTCGAACCGGTCGAGCAGTTGTTGTTGACGTTGAGCACCGGGATCCCGGTCAGGCCGAGCTCGTACACGGCACGCTGGCCATAGCTCGAGTCGCCGTACACGTAGCCGGCGTACGCCTGCTCGATCGCGTCGTACGGGATTCCCGCGTCCTGAAGCGCCTTCTGCCCCGCCTCCTTGGCCCAGTCGGGGTAGTCGCCCTCCTTGGTGCCGGGCTTGTCGAACTTGGTCATCCCGACGCCGACCACGTAGGTCTTGTTCATTTCGTGCTCCTGTTGCTGTTCTGATGGGTGGTCCGCTGGACGGCGGGCAGCACGTCGCGGACGATGCTGAAAAAGCCTTGGACGAGCAGCGTCTGGGTCTGCTCGCGGGTCAGCCGCTGGCGCTGCAGCCACTCGACGCTGGCCGCTTCGGCGAAGCCGGCGTAGGCGCGGACGGTGGCGCGCAGCTCGGGTGGCGCCTGGGCGGCCTCGTAGGTCTGAAGTGCCTCGATCAGCCGGTCGGACGCCTGCTCGCGGGCCTGGTCGAGGATCTGCTCGACCTCGGGGTCGTGGCCGAGGCCGCGGGCGCCGAGCGCCGCCAGCCACGTGCCGCGATTGCGCTCGAGCATGGTCAGCCAGCGGTCGACGCTCTCGTCGATGACCGTCTCGATCCCGTGGCCGGGCGAGTGCAGGGGAACCGGGTTGGACGGCATCCGCACCAGCTCGCGGACAACCTCGAGGTACAGCTCGCGCTTGGTACCGAAGTAGTGGTGCAGGAGTCCGCGGGCCACGCCGGCCTGCTTGGCGATCTCCGAGGTGCTGACCGCGGCGTAGTTGCCCTCCGAGAACAGCTGGCGCGCGCACGAGAGAATTTGGCGCCGTCGCTCGTCATGGTCGAGCCGCTGCCAGCGGGGGGTGGGGGAGGAGGCTGGGGCCATGACGGTTGTTTCGGAGGGCGTCTGAGGTCGAGGCTAGCAGAAGTTGGCACTGTGCCAACAAGGTGATCTGTCGTGCCGGCGCCGGTCGACGTGAAAGTCGCCTCGCCGGCGGGCGCGAGCTTCACGTTGACGGCCGTGGGGGCCGTCAAGGTGAATTTGGCCGACGGTGGCGCGGCGAGTTTCACCTTGCCGGCTCCCCCCGCCCCGGCCGCCGGGTGCATGCACCCGGCGGGGGCGGGGCACATGTGCCCCGCCCGGGTGGGCCGCATGCGGCCCACCCCCTAAATCGTCATGCCGCTGAACTGCCCGCCGGTGATGTTGAGGATCTGGCCGTGGACGAAGTTGGCCCACGGCGAGCAGAGGAAAAACACGCCACCGGCGGCCTCCTGGGGCGTGCCGGGGCGGCCCAGCGGAATCAGCATCGGCGCCATGCCGCGGAGCTGGTCGGGGATGCCGAGCTGCACGGTCTCGCCGTCGATCTGCATCGTGTTGGACTCTTCCTTGGAGGCGGTGAGGCGGGTCTCGATGTAGCCGAAGGCCACGGCGTTGACGTTGATCTTGAACTGGCCCCACTCCTTGGCCAGCGTCCTGGTCAGCCCGGTGACGGCGGCCTTGCCCGATGAGTAGTTGGCCTGGCCGGCGTTGCCCATCGTGCCCGAGATCGAGGAGACGTTGACGATCTTGCGGAACACCTCGCGCCCCTCCTCGCGCTCCTTCTTGGCCGGCTCGCGCATGTGCGGGGCGACGGCGCGGCACATCCGGAAGGGGACGATCGAGTGGATGTCGAGCATGCGCTGGAACCACTCGTCGCTCATCTTGTGGATCGGCGCGTCGAGCGTGTAGCCGGCGTTGTTGACCAGGATGTCGACCTTGCCCCACTCGTCGATCACCTTCTGCACGAGCTCGTCGGGGACGCCGGGCTTGGTCAGATCGCCGGCGAAGACGAGCGTGTCCCCGGCGATTTCCGAGGCGGTCTGTTCGGCGACGTCGCCGTCGAGGTCGTTGATGAGCACCTTCGCGCCCTGCTCGGAGAGCAGTTCGGCGGTGGCGCGGCCGATGCCGCGCGCCGAGCCGGTGACGATGGCCACCTTGCCGTCGAGGACTGTCATATGTCGTTGCCTTTCGTTGAAAGAGGGAGCGCGCGCATGTTGTCAGTGACCGGCGGACGACCGCCGCGCGGTGATGCACGATCCATGTACTGTTGGCATTGTGCCAATTAGTCGCCCCGGCCGTAGCCAGATGTGCATCTGGTCAACATATGGCGACAAATGAACATTTGGCTCACCCCGCCCGGGGAGACCAGACGTGCCCGATAGCCCGCTGAACCGATCCCGCCTTGGCCGCGCCACGCGCATCGGCACGATGGCCGCGGGCGCCGCCGCCCGCCAGCTGGGGACGCGCGCGGTCAACACGGTGCGCTCCGACGAGGAGGCCGAGGAGGCGCTGGGCCGGCAGGCGCTCCAGACCGCCGACCGGATCGTCAACGTCCTCGGGGGGATGAAGGGTGCCGCGATGAAGGTCGGCCAGACGCTGTCCGTACTCGACCCGGGGATGGTGCCGGAGCCGTATCGAGACGAGTTCCAGGCCAAGCTGGCGAAACTGCAGGCAATGGCCCCGAGCGTGCCGTTCAAGGACATGCAGCGGGTGATCGAGCAGGACCTGGGCGAGCCGCTGCGGACCGCGTTTGCCGACTTCGACCCCGAGGCCATCGCCGCCGCCTCGATCGGGCAGGTCTACCGAGCCCGCATCCACGATGGCCGCGAGGTTGCGGTCAAGGTCCAGTACCCGGGGATCAACAACGTCGTGGCCGCCGACCTGAAGAACCTGGGCCTCGTGCTCAGGCTGGCCGCGCGCTTCGCCCCGGGCCTCGACACCAAGGAGATCGCCCAGGAGATCACCGAGCGGGTCACCGAGGAGCTCGACTACGAGCTCGAGGCGGCAAACCACCGAGCGCTCGCGCGCGAGTATCGCGACCACCCGTTCATCGCCGTGCCCGGCGTGATCACCGAGCTGTGCCGCGAGCGGGTCATCGTTACCGAGTACGTCGAGGGGCGGAAGTTCGCCGACATCCGCGGCGACGAGGACACCGAGCGGTCGCGGTGGAGCGAGATCCTGTTCCGCTTCTACGTCAACGGCCCCTACCGGCACCTGCTGCTCAACGGCGACCCCCATCCGGGCAACTCGGTGTTCATGGCCGACGGGCGGGTGGCGTTCATCGACTTCGGGTTCTTCAAGCGCCAGACGCCCGAGGACGTCGACGATCAGCTCGACATTCTCAAGGCCTGCTATGCCCAGGACGCCGAGCGGCTGTTCGAGCTGACCGTCGAGCAGGGCATCATCTCCAAGCGCCGGCGCGAGCTCGTCGAGCCGCTGATGGAGAAGTACCGGGCCGCCACGTGGTGGTTCCTCGAGGACCGTCAGGTGCGGCTGACGCCGCAGGACGTCATCGAGATCATGCTCGAGCACGGCGACATGCGCTCCGGCTTCGGCGAGCTGCGCCTGCCGGCCAACCAGATCGTCACCCTGCGCGCGTTCGGGCTCGTGCTCGGCATTCTCTGCCAGCTCCAGGCCACCAACAATTGGTACCGGATCGGGCGCGAGGTGATCTTCGATGAGGATCCGGTCACCGAGCTGGGCCGGATCGAGGCGGAACATCTGCGGGCCCGGGGTCGCCGACCCACTAGAGTGCGGCCCGGCTCATGAACGCGCGCGAGTGGCTGGCCGCATACGCAGAGAAGCTCGGGACTGATCCTCCCAGCACCGAGGAGTTCAAGGTGCTGCTCGACCTTGCCGGTGAGGCGGCCCACTCCTCCGAGCGCGTGGCCGCGCCCGTCGCCTGCTGGGTGGCGGCGAAGGCCGGGGTGGCGCCGGACGAGGCGCTGAGGATCGCCAAAGAGCTCGATGCCTGATCGCGCGCACGACATCGTCGTCTTCGGGGCCACCGGGTTCACCGGCGCGCTGACGGCCGAGTACCTCGCCGGGCATGCCGATCCGGGCACCCGGTGGGCGATCGCCGGCCGCAACCGGCAGAAGCTCGAAGCGGTGAGGCGGCGCCTGGCCGTGGTCAACCCGGAGTGCGCGGAGCTGCCGGTGCTGAATGCCGACATCGAGGATGGCGCGTCGATGCGCGCGCTGGCCGAGTCGACCAGGGTCGTGATCACGACCGTGGGCCCTTACATCAAGTACGGCGAGCCGGTCGTCGCCGCCTGTGCGCAGGCGGGGACCGATTACGTCGACCTGACCGGGGAGCCCGAGTTCGCCGATCGGATGTGGCTGGCCTACCAGGAGACGGCACAGGCCAGCGGTGCCCGCATCGTCCATTCGTGCGGCTTCGATTCGCTCCCCTACGACCTCGGCACGCTGTTCACGGTCTCGCAGCTTCCCGAGGATGTGCCGGTCGATGTCCAGTGCTTCGTACGTGTCGGCGGGACGTTCTCGGGCGGGACCTATCACTCGGCGATCGAGATCTTCAGCCGCCTGCGCGAGGCCTCGCGAGTCGGGCGCGAGCGCCGCCGGCGGGAAGCGTCGGTGAACGGCCGGCGCGTCAAGGGCCGGCCGGGTAAGCCCCACCGGGACCCCATCGACGGGTGGGTGGCTCCGTTTCCCACCATCGATCCGGTGACGGTGTTGCGCTCCGCCCGTGCCCTGGACCGTTACGGACCGCAGTTCACGTACAGCCACTACCTCGTGCTCGGGAGCCTTCCGGTCCTGGTGGGCGCCACGGTCGCGGCGGGAGCGGTCGTGGCCCTCGCGCAATTGCCGCCCACCCGCGACCTCCTCTTGAGGTTCAAGGACCCCGGCGAAGGGCCGACTCCTCAGGAGCGCGAGAAGTCGTGGTTTCGCGTGCGTCTGGTCGGGACGGGCGGCGGGCGCATGGTGACCACCGAGGTCAGGGGCGGCGATCCCGGCTACGGCGAGACATCGAAGATGCTGGCCCAGTCCGCCCTGTGCCTGGCCCACGACGAGCTTCCCGCGCTTGCCGGTCAGCTGACGCCGGCGGTGGCCATGGGCCAGCCGCTGATCGATCGGCTGATCAAGGCCGGCATCAAGTTCGAGGTGCGATCATGACTGCCACTGCAGAGCAGTCCACCCAGGCCGCCCATGAGGTGTTCGGGACACACCCTGGCTATCGCGTCCTGCACGCCAAGGGCGTCCTGCTGAAGGGCACGTTCACCGCCACCCCCTACGCCTCGCGCCTGACCCGGGCTGCGCACATGCAGGGCGAGCCCGTGCCGGCCACCGTGCGCGTGTCCAACGGCGGGGGGAACCCCAATGTGCCCGATTACACACCCGATGTCCGCGGTCTGGCGATCAAGATGTATCTCCCCGACGGGTCGCGGACGGACATCGTCGCCCAGAGCGCCCCGCGGTTCCCGGTGCGCACGCCCGAGGCGTTTCTGGAGCTGCTGATGGCGCAGAAGCCCGGACCGGCCATGGCCTGGAAGCTTCCGGCGTTCCTCGCCCGGCACCCGGAGGCGATCGCCAAGCTGACGCCCAACCTGCCCGCGCTGCGGCCAGTGGCCAGCTACGCGACCTGCCGCTACTACGCGATTCATGCCTATCGCTTCATCGCCGCCGATGGAAGCGAGCGTTACGTCCGCTACACGCTCGACCCGGAGGCCGGCGATCAGCGGATCGGCCCGCGCGAAGCCAAGCGGCGCGGGCGCGACTACCTCCACGACGAGATCATCGAGCGGGTCAAGCAGAGCCCGGTCCGCTTCACGCTCGAGCTCCAGATCGCCGCTCCGGGCGACAACGTCAACGACCCCTCCTCGGTGTGGCCGAAGGACCGGGAACGGGTCGCGGCCGGGACGCTCGAGATGACTGGACTCGAGACCGAGCGCGAAACCGGCGGTGACATCCTGGTCTTCGACCCGGGCCGGGTCGTGGACGGGATCGAATGCTCTGATGACCCGGTCTTGAAGTTCCGACCGAAGGCATATGGCGATTCGGTCGCGCAGCGCAGCGGCAGATGAGCTCCAGATGGACAGCGGCGGACATCCCTGACCAGACCGGCCGCGTGGCCGTCGTCACCGGGGCCAACAGCGGTCTGGGGCAGGCCACGGCGCGTGAGCTGGCGCGGGCGGCGGCGAGCGTGGTGATGGCCTGCCGCAACACCGACAAGGGCGAGCAGGCCGCGCGGGCAATCCGCGAGCAGGTCCCGGAGGCGAAGCTCGAGATACGTCCCCTCGACCTGGCCGATCTCGATTCGGTGCGCGCGTTCGCGCAGGCCACCGACGGGCAGCTCGACCTGCTGATCAACAACGCCGGCGTGATGGCACCGCCGCGCCGCATGACCAAGGACGGGTTCGAGAGCCAGTTCGGCACCAACCACCTCGGGCATTTCGCGCTCACCGGGCGGCTGTTGCCCAGGTTGCTGTCCGCCCAGGCACCCCGCGTGGTCACGCTGTCGAGCGGGGCCCACCGGATGGGCAGGATTCGCTTCGAGGACCTGAACGGCGACCGGCACTACCAGAACTGGCTCTGGTACGGACAGTCGAAGCTGGCCAACCTGATGTTCTGCTTCGAGCTCCAGCGCCGCGCCACCGCCGCCGACTCGAAGCTGACGAGCCTGGCCGCGCATCCCGGATACGCGGCCACGAACCTTCAGTTTGCCGGGCCGGCGACGTGGTATGAGAAGGGCATCATGACGGTGACCAACAAGGTGGTGGCTCAGAGCGCCGACATGGGGGCGCTGCCCACGCTGTATGCGGCAACGGCCCCCGAGGTTCCCGGCGGATCGTTCATCGGGCCGGACGGGTTCATGGAGCAGCGCGGCCATCCGCACATCGTCACCGCGGCCGGCAGGGCCTACGACGAGGAGGCCTGGCGCCGGCTGTGGGATGTGTCCGAGCAGCTGACGGGCGTCAAGTTCGAGTTTTGACCGATCTGCGTGCAGATGGGGCGGCCGCGCTCGAGTGGGCGGCCAACTATCTGGACACGGTGGCCGACCGTCCGGTGCTCGCGCAGGTGCAGCCTGGGGACATTCGCGCGCGGCTGCCGGCCCGCGCGCCCGATGAGCCGGAGTCATTCGCCGATGTCCTGAACGATCTCGACACCGTCCTCATGCCCGGCGTCACCCACTGGCAGCACCCCCGGTTCTTCGCCTACTTCGCCTCCAGCGCCGCCGAGCCTGGCATCCTGGCCGAGCTGCTCGCGGCCACCCTGAACTCGATCGGCTTCCTGTGGCGAACCGCTCCGGCGTCGACCGAGCTCGAAGGCGTGGTGCTTGGCTGGGCGGCCGACCTCCTGGGCCTGCCGCAGGGCTGGCACGGACACATCGAGGACACCGCCTCGACCTCGACCCTGACGGCGGTGATCGCCGCGCGGGCGGCCACCGGGCGCGATGTCGTCGTGTGCTCGGAGCAGGCCCATTCGTCGGTGGACAAGGCTGCCCAGATGCTGGGCCTGTCGGTTCGCAAGGTCCCGGTGGACGAGCAGTTCCGGATGCGGACCGAGGCGATCGGTGATCTGTCCGATGCTGCCGTCATCGTGGCTACCGTCGGTACGACTGCGTCGACGGCCGTGGATGAGGTGAAGGTGGTGGCGGATGCGGCGCGCGAGGCGGGCGCGTGGCTGCACGTCGACGCTGCCTACGCCGGCGCGGCCATGGTCTGCCCCGAGCATCGCTGGGCGTTCGAGGGAGTGGAGCGAGCCGACTCGGTCGTCGTCAACGCGCACAAGTGGATGCTCACGCCGATGGACTGCTCGCTGCTGTGGACCAGCCGGCCCGAGGACTACCGTCGCGCCTTCAGCCTGGTCCCCGAGTACCTGCGCACGCCCGACGCCGAGGATGCACTGAGCCTCAGCGAGTACGGCCCGGTCCTGGGGCGCCGGTTTCGGTCGCTCAAGCTCTGGGCCGTGCTGCGCTGCTACGGGCGCAGCGGCCTTCAGGCCCACATCCGCAGCGGCGTCGCCCTGGCACAGCGCTTCGAGGGTTGGGTGGCGGAGGATCCGGAGTGGGAGCTGTGCGCCCCGCGGCACTTCTCGGTCGTGTGCTTCCGGCGTCGCGGATCGGACGAGAGCAATCAGGAACTGCTGCGCCGCGTCAACGCCAGCGGAGAGATCTTCATCTCGCACGCCGTGCTGAACGAGCGCTACGTGCTGCGCCTGGCCGTGGGCCAGATGAGCACGACCGCCGATGACGTGACCCGGGCCTGGGAGGTCCTGCGGCGCGAAGCCGCGACGCTCTGAGATCGCCGTTGCAACGCGGAAACACCGTGCCGGCGATGGTGCAGGGGCACAGGCACGGCAAGCGCTGCCTGGCCGCGGGCAGGCACGGCGCGCGCTGCACCGCGGTCGAGCTCGAGGGCAAGTTCGGCGTGGCGGGCAAGAAGGGCCGCAACCGGGTTGCCTTCCGCGGCAAGCTGAACGGCCAGCGCTTGCCCGCCGGCCGCTACCGGCTCACGGTCTCGCTTGGCCGGGGGCCCTCGGGTCGGTGCCGTTCACGCTGCGAAAGTGATGTGCGACGCACGGCGTCGGCCGTGTGCACAATCAGCTCTGATGAATGCTCGATGGGCAATCTCCGTGGGCGTCCTGGCCGCCGCGGCGTGGCTGCCCGCCACGGCGGCCGCGATGCCGATCCCATCGGTGCCGGCGTCGCCGGCGTATGTCGCCACGCCCGCCACGCCACATCGTGCCCACGGCGTGCCGGCCACTCCGCGCAATCCATTCATGGCCCCGAACGGGCGCTCGGATCCACGACGACGGGTGGCAGACCGACGCCTACGCCTGGGGCGGCCCGCTCGGCCGTTCGCCGCGGACAGTCTCGCAGGCCGTCGACCGGGACTGTGGCTCGATCACATTCGACCGCCGGGGGCCGCCCGGTATCGATCTGCGCCGGGCTGACAGGACCCGAGCTGTTCATGTTCGACCCGAGGACGCTGGCCGAGCTGGCCACGTTCTCCCTGCCGCTGCGTCAGAGCGTCCCCACCAACGTGTTCCAGGACTTCACCGGCGGCGGCTACTTCTACCTCGATTCACACGACCGGGTGGTGACCTCGACGACAACCAGGCACATCTACGTGATCGCCGAGACTGCCGGCAAGCCGTGCTTCAGACTCGTCCACGACTACGAGCTGAGCAAGGTGCTGACCAGCGGCGAGCAGATCACCTCGGCCCTGCCCGATCAGCACGGCCTGCTGTGGTTCGTGACCAAGACCGACGGCGTGGTCGGCACGTTGAACTTCGCCACCGGGCGGATCCACATGCGGCACATGGGGCACGACTCGACCAACGAGATCGAGAACTCGTTCGCCACCGACGCCCACGGGGGCGTGTACATCGCCACCAACCGCAAGCTGTACCGGTTCCGGGCCGGTCGCGGTGGCGTGCCGGAGATCGTCTGGCAGGTGGCCTATCCGGACAGCCACGAGCACAAGCCGGGCCAGGTCGATGACGGCACGGGCACCACGCCGACGGTGATGCCCGGCGGCTACGTCAACATCACCGACAACGCCGATCCGATGGATGTCGTTGTGTACCGCACCGCCCGTCACGTCCAGGGTCCGCGAATGGTCTGCCATGTGCCGCTGTTCAGGAAGGGCGCAAGCGCCACCGAGAACTCGATCATCGGCGCCGGCCGCTCGATGATCATCGAGAACAACTACGGCTACACGGGCCCGACATCGGTGATGGCCGGCAAGCTCAGCGCGCCGGCTTCGCCCGTGTCGACCTGAACCGGAACGGGCGTGGCTGTCACCGGGTCTGGACCAACCGGACAGAGCGCGCCCCGAGCGTGGTGTCGAAGCTGTCGCTGGCCAATGGGCTGATCTACACCTACACCAAGCAGCCCGGCGTCGAGGATCCCTGGTACTGGACGGCGCTGAACTTCCGCACCGGCAAGGTCGTCTACCAGCAGCTGGGCGGAACCGGGTTCGTCGGCTACAACAACAACTACGCCGGCATCGCCCTCGCCCCGAACCGAACCGCCTATCTGGGCGTGATCGGAGGCATCATCGCCATGAGCGACACGCGCTGAGCTCAGCTCACGGTCAGCGAGAGGTGGCGCGTGCCCGTGCGCTTGCCCGCGGCGGTGGCGTAGACCGAGAGGCGATAGGTGCCGGCCTTGAGCCTGTGACCGTGCACCGTCTTGCTCGTGTAGGCGCCGGCGCCGGCGCGGGCATTGCCCGCCACGACCCCGACGAGTTTGTATGAGGTATGGCGCTTGCCGTGGATCTTCTTATGCACGACCCGGGAGACGCGGACCACCAGCTTGGCGGCCTCGTTCAGCTTGACCTCGAGGGTGAAGCCCTGGCTCGGCGTGACCTGGCTATGGGCGAGCGCCAGGTGGAGGAACTTCGGCGCGGTCGGAGTCGCGCTGAGCGATAGTGGCGTCCAGAACGCCGCAGTGGCGTTCGGTATCAGGAGCGTCGCCACGGCGGGGAACTTGCAGTTGCCGCACCCCGCGGAGATTGTGTACAGGTTGTTGTCGGCGCTGAACATGATCCTGTCCTCACCGATGTACCGGGGATTTGAGAAGACGTAGGGAGTCTTGGTCGAGCCCGTGCTGTTCGGGTCCAGCGGCGCGTACAGCACGCGCGTCCGCGTTGGCCCGCCGGCCGGGTTGTAGGAATAGAGGCCGGGGGTGTAGGTCTCATCCGCGCCGCCCTGGTAGGCGATGATCCTGCCGCCGTCGGGACGCCAGTTCGGTTGATTGAGCGTGACGTTGGTGCCACTGGCGGCGGTCCCGATGACAACATCTCCGGCACCGCTCTTACCGGCGACGTCGAGCTCCTGGCCGCCGTTCGACGGGCACCCCTCGAACGCGATTCTCGAGGGGTAGTTCTGGAGATCGTGGAACCCCGTACAGGTTGACTCGAACGGCGTGTCGGATCCGCCCGCGAGCGGGGCCCGGTAGATCCGCCCATCGGGTCGGCCTCAAACGGTACATGAAACGATGTGACATCGTTTCATGTAATGCTGTCGGAATCGTACACTGAAGCCAGTGTTCGCGTTGGCACCCGATTCCAGGCCATGTGCGTGAACATCCCAGCCTTGCGGCGATTTGCTAACTCGCGACACTAACCTCGTCGGCTGATCAGGGCGGCCGCGGCGTACTCCGCGGCGAGCAGGCCGGCGGTGGCGGTACGGGCGGACACGCTGGGGGCCAACCTACCACATTTATGAGAATGAGTCTCATTATCAGCGGACCGTCCAGGCGCTAGTCTTGCCTGGCAAATGGAATGGAGCGACCACGTGCACGCCGTCCTCGACCGGGCGGGAGTGAAGCGCGGTGGCGCGCGCCAGCGGGTGATCGACCTCCTGGCCAGCCAGCCATGCGCGCTCAGCGTGGCTGAGATCGACGAGGCACTCAGGATCGGCGGCCGCCCCACCGGCCGCGCCACCATCTACCGCGCGCTCGACCTGTTGATCGAGCACGGACTCGTGGAGCGCCTCGAGGTCGGCGATGGCCAGGCTCGATTCGAGCGTGCCCAGCCGGGCGGGGTGCACCATCACGACCTGGTGTGTGAGCAGTGCGGCCGGTTGGTGGCGTTCGACGATCCCGGACTCGAGCACGCGATCGACCGGCTGTCGGAGCGGCTCGGCGTCAGGGTGCAGAGCCACGACGTGCTCCTGCGCGGCGACTGCGGACGCTGCGACTAGCTGAGGGCCACTGACTACCAGGCGTCGATGAACGGAAGGCGCTTGGCCAGCGGCCGTTCGGCGGGCGGGTTGTCGAACAGGGTGTTGATCCAGTCCCGCGTCGCCGCGGGGTCGATGACGTCATCGACCTCGCCGTACTCGGCCATGCTGATCCCCCTGCCCCGGTCGTAGGCCGCCTGGACCGCGGCTTGGAAGGCCCGCTCGCGCTCGCCCGGGTCCTCGATCGCCTCGAGCTCGCGTCGCAGCCCCAGCCGGACCGCGCCCTCGAGGCCCATCGCGCCGAACTCCGAGGTCGGCCAGCCCACGGTGAACAGCGGTGCCTTGAAGCTTCCGGCCGCCATCGCCTGGGCCCCCAGGCCATAGCCCTTGCGCAGCACCACGGTGCCGGTGGGGACCTGGAGGTTGGCACCGGTGAGGAACATCCGCGCGAAGTGGCGCACGGTCGCCGTTCGCTCAGCGGCCGGTCCGACCATGAACCCCGGCGTGTCGCACAGGAACAGGAGCGGCAGCGAAAACGCGTCGCACAGCTGCATGAAGCGCGCCGCCTTGTCGGCCCCATGGGCATCGATCGCGCCACCGAGATGGGTCGGGTCGTTGGCGATCACCCCCAGCGGGTTGCCCTCGACGCGTGCCAGCGCCGTGACCATGCCCAGCCCGAAGCCGCGGCGCAGCTCGAATACGTCGTCGAGCAGGGCGTCGATGACCCGGCGGACATCGTAGATCCGCTTGCGGTTGGTCGGGATGAGATTGCGCAGCGCGGTCTGGTCCCGCGACGGGGCCGGCTCGGTGCAGCCACGGAAGTACGACAGGTAGCGCTTGGCCGTTGCCACCGCCTCGGCGTCATCGCCGACCCGGAGGTCGACGACACCGTTAGCGGATTGCACGCCGATCGGGCCCACCTCTTCGGGCGCGTGGGTGCCGAGGCCACCGCCCTCGATCATGGCCGGCCCGCCCATGCCGATGCTGGCGTCCTCGGTGGCGATGATCACGTCGCAGCAGCCGAGCAGGGCGGCGTTGCCGGCGAAGCAGTACCCGGAGGAGATCCCGACCAGCGGGACCAGGCCGCTCAGGCGGGCGAACAGATTGAAGGCGCGGCAGTCGAGGCCGGCGACGATCGGCATGTCGACATCACCGGGCCGGCCGCCGCCCCCCTCGGCGAACAGCACAACGGGTAGCTGGCGGCGCTCGGCCACCTCGAACAGCCGGTCCTTCTTCTGGTGGTTGCGCATCCCCTGCGTGCCCGCGAGCACCGTGTAGTCGTAGGACAAGACGACCGCCGGGCTGCCATCCACGTCGCCGACGCCGCCGACCAGCCCGTCGGCGGGCGTGCGCTCGATCAGCTCCTGCCTCGAGCGCCGGCGCTCCTGGGCGGCGAAGATCAGCGGCCCGTACTCGACGAACGTACCGGGGTCGACCAGGTCGGCCAGGTTCTCGCGGGCGGTGCGACGGCCGCGGTCGTGGCGCTTGCCCACCGCCTCGGGGCGAGCGGCATCGAGGCCGATGGCGTGGCGCTGCTGGACGGCGTCGAGATCCTCGCGCGGTTCGGTGTCCTGGCCCTGGGTCGGGGTGGGCGCGGGCGTCCCGGAGTCGCCGGCAGCTAGGACGGCGAGCCTCTGGCCCTCCTCCACGGTGTCCCCGACCGCCACCTCGACGCTGCGCACGATCCCTCCGCTCTCGCTGATCACCTCGTGCTCCATCTTCATCGCCTCGAGCACGATCACCGCGGCGCCGGGCGGGACGCTCTCGTCCGCCGAGTGGGCGATGGCGATCACCGTGCCCCCGAACGGAGCGATCAGATCTCTCTGCGGCACGCGCGGATCATCGCACCGCGGCGAGGAGATCCTCGGGTGAGACGTTGTCGCTGGCGTCGCGGGCCAGGTGCATATAGGCGATCTCGCCGCCGGGCTTGACGACGACCGCCCCGCCGAGCTGGGTGGACGAGCCGACGGTCATCCCCTGGTGGACCCGATTGCGCGCACTGGCCAGCAACCCCTTCGCCACCACCTTCGGCCCCACCAGCTCGCCCACACCGCCGCGGCGGGCGCCGATCGCCTTGTAGGTGATGCGCTGCTCGTCGACCAGGATCGGCAGGTCGATGTGCAGGCGCTCGCGGAACCGGGCGGCATCGCGCGGCGTGGCCTGGCCGATCAGCGCCACGCGCAGGCCGGCGGCCTCGAACTGCTCACGGGCGCGGTGCAACTGCACCGCGTGCGCGCGGCAATATGTTCACCCGTAGTGCCTCAGCCACACGAGCGCGACGGGACCGTCGCGCCATAGATCCCCGAGCCTGACGTCGTGGCCCTCGTGATCGGGGAGAACGATGTCGGCGAGGGCGTTCGTCGGTTCGCCGCTCATCGCGCGAAACCCTACACGGCCCTGATGGTTGATCCGCGGTCGCGTGGGGGCTGGGGGATCCGGCATGGGGCCATCAGACGCATCCAAGCCTGTTCGCCAGTTTCCGTGCTTGATACTGAGCGGCTGTGGCAAGGTCGCTCCGCCCCGTGAGCCTTCCTTGGCTTGCGGGCCGCTTTTTGGGTCTGGAGGGGTGAGGAAGCTGATCTGGGATGGCTGCTATGTGGCAGCAAGCTCGACGTGCTCGAGCTCGTCGCTGTGTTGCCCATGGCTCGGAGTCGCTGTCCCTCGTCGCGGGAACAGCTGTGCCCTCAGGGCTGAAACCGTCCGTATCCGAGCATCTACGGGACAACAGCTTCCCCTACGTCGTGCGGACGTGATGACTCGCGCGGCCCGGCTCGCGGACGGCAGGCGAGTCTATATTGCCGCCCATGGCATCCGCCGAGCTGCTGTGGCGACCGACCGATGAGGAGATCGAGCGCGCGACGCTGACACGGTTCGGGCGGTGGCTCGAGGACACGCGCGGGTTGCGGTTCGACAGCTACGAGGCGATGTGGCGGTGGTCGGTCGATGAGCTCGATGCGTTCTGGACGGCGTTGGTCGAGTTCTTCGACGTGCGGTTCTCCGAGCCGCCTCGCGCGGTCTTGGGCCGGCGCGACATGCCGGGGGCGGAGTGGTTCCCGGGCGCGCGGTGCAGCTACGCCGAGCACATCTTCCGCGGCAAGCGCGACGAGGACGTGGCGCTTTTTCACGCGTCGGAGCTACGCGAGCTCGATACGTGGACGTGGGGGCAACTGCGCTCGTGCACGGCCGCGATCGCCGCGGGCCTTCGGGCACGGGGCGTGGGGCCGGGCGATCGGGTCGCCGCGTACCTGCCCAACATTCCCGAGACGGTGGCGGCGTTCTTGGCCTGCGCGTCGATCGGGGCCGTGTGGTCCTCGGCGGCGCCCGAGTTCGGCGCGCGGAGCGTGATCGATCGCTTCGCCCAGATCGAACCCAAGGTCCTCCTGGCCATCGACGGCTATCGCTACGGCGGGCGCGAGTTCGACCGCAGCGCGGTGGTGGCGGAGATCGCGGCGGGAGTGGGGGCCGAGGTCGTGCGCCTCGGCTACCTGGACGGATCGGGGTGGGAGTACGGGTTCCTCGGGCCGGCCGGCGAGCTGTCGTTCGCCTCGCTGCCGTTCGATCACCCGCTGTGGGTGCTCTACAGCTCGGGGACCACGGGTCTGCCGAAGCCGATCGTCCACGGCGCGGGCGGGGTCCTGCTCGAGCACATCAAGCACATGAACCTGCACCTCAACGCCCAGGCCGGCGATCGGGTGTTCTGGTTCTCGACCACGGGCTGGATGATGTGGAACTTCCTCGTCGGGGTGCTGCTGACCGAGGCGTCGATCGTGCTCTTCGACGGCAACCCCGGCCACCCCGATCTCGGTCGCCTGTGGGCGCTGGCCGAGGAGACGGGGATGACCTGCCTCGGGACCAGCGCGGCGTTCATCTCAGCGTGTATGAAGGCGGGGGTTGAGCCGGGCGCCGGCCGCGATCTCAGTGCCTTGGGGGCGGTGGGCTCGACGGGGTCGCCGCTGGCGCCCGAGGGCTTCCAGTGGATCTACGACCATGTGGGCGCAGACACGTGGCTGTTCTCGACCTCGGGCGGGACCGACCTGTGCACGGCGTTCGTCGGCGGCGTGCCCACCCTGCCCGTCTACCGGGGCGAGCTCCAGGCGCGCTCGCTCGGGGCCTCGGTGGAGGCGTGGGATGGCTCTGGGAAGCCCGTCGTCGGCGACGTCGGCGAACTGGTCATCACCAGGCCGATGCCGTCTATGCCGATCGGGTTCTGGGGAGATTCGTCCGGGGAGCGCTACCGGGACTCGTACTTCTCGATGTACCCCGGGATCTGGCGCCACGGCGATTGGATCGAGATCACCGACCGCGGCACGGCGATCATCTTCGGGCGGTCTGATTCGACGATCAACAGGGGCGGCGTGCGGATGGGCACGAGCGAGATCTATCGCGCCGTGATGTCGGTGCCCGAGGTCGTAGACGCCCTCGTCGTCGACGTGCCGCGGGACGGGACCGAGGGCTGGATGCCACTGTTCGTGGTTCTGCGCTCCGATGCCGTGCTGAGCGACGAGTTGAAGACCACGATCGCGCGCGCGATCCGGTCGGACTGCTCTCCGCGCCACGTGCCCGACGAGATCCGGCAGATCGCCGAGGTGCCCCGGACGCTGTCGGGCAAGGCGCTCGAGGTGCCGGTCAAGCGGATCCTGATGGGCGCCGAGGCGTCGGCCGTGGCCAGCCGGGAGTCGCTGGCCAACCCCGAGGCGCTCGATTATTTCGTGACGCTGGCAAAAGCGTAAAAGGTTTGTCGCTTTCCCGGACTTAGGGGCGCTGACGTGGGAGGTTTGCTGGAAAAGACTCGCTATGCGGGACTTTTCGAGCAACGTGGATGAGCAGATCGACAAGCGGATAGCTGTGTTGGCGGAGAAGCAGCGTGGCTGGGTGACGCGCGACCAGCTGCTGCGTCTCGGGGCCAACCGGTCGTGGATCCATCGCCGGGTGGAGAAGAACCTGCTCGTCCCTCACCACAACGGCGTGTACGCCGTGGGCCACCTGCCCCTGATGCCGATGGACTACGCAGCCGGCGCTGTCCTGGCTTGTGGGCCGGACGCCGCGCTCAGCCACCTGTCTGCGGCAATGCTGTGGGGCTGGCGGAGGCCGTGGTCCACGCCGTATCACATCACCGCCCCGTCGAGCCACGTGCGAGATGGAGTCGTTTGCCACCGCTGCAAGGCCCTGACCCAGCGCGAGATCCGGACCCACTACGGAATCCGCGTGACGAGCCCGGCCTGGACGGTCCTGGACTGTGCGCCGATCCTGAGGTTCGCGGAGTTCAGGCGGCTATTGAGTGAAGCCCAAGTGTCCAAGCACCTGCGCCGGTCGGGCCTGGCCGAGGCGCTGGCGCGCTTTCCCCGACATCCCGGCGCCTCGATCGTGGTGGCGGTGCTCGATGCGGCAGGCCCCACGCGCTCGGAGTTCGAGGAGGCCTTTCGCGCCTTCTGCCTGCGCTTCGGCCTGCCCACGCCACGCTTCAACGAGCCGGTGGCGGGATACGAGCTCGACGCCTATTTCCCGCAGCATCGCTTGGCCGTCGAGCTCGACGGGTGGGACTTCCACCGCACACGCGCCGCGTTCGAGCACGATCGCAACAAGGACGCCGACCTGCTGCTGCTGGGGATCGCCACCATCCGGATCACGTGGGAACGGCTCAGGCACCGCCCGCGGGTCGAGGCGAGTCGTCTCGAGGCCATCCTGGCGGGGCGAAGCCGGGCCGCCTGAAGGGTTCTTACGTTCCTCTCAAACTGTCCTGCTTTCATGCGTCCCAAAGGCTTCAAACCGCAGGAGGCACCGTGTCCCGGAAGACCAAGCTTGTCAGCGCCATCGTCGCCGTCGCCCTCGTGGCCGTGGCCGGGGGTGCCTACGCTGCCACGCAGAGCAGCACGACCCCGCGGCAGGCGTTCCTCAATGACGCGGCCAAGCGCCTGAATGTCTCGCCGGCGAAGCTCCGCTCGGCGCTGCAGGGCGCGCTGATCGACCGTCTCAATACCGCGGTGGCGGCGGGTCGGGTCACCAAGGCCCAGGCCAGCGCGATCGAGAAGCGGATCCAGCAGGGCGGCCGTCTCGGCCTCGGCGCCCGTGGCTTCCTCGGCCATCGCTTCTTCCACCGCTTCGGCCCCGGAGGACCCGGAGGACCCGGAGGACCCGGCGTTCCGCCCCCCGGTGGCCCGCGCATAGGCCTGCTGGCCGCCGCCGCCACCTACCTCGGCGTCAGCCCGCAGCAGTTGTTCAAGGACCTGAGTTCGGGTAAGTCGCTGGCCCAGGTGGCCAAGTCGAAGAACAAGAGCGTGTCGGGTCTGAAGGCCGCGATGCTGAAATCGATCAAGTCCCGGCTCGACAAGGCCGTCTCGGCGAAGCTGATGACGAGCGCGCAGGAGCAGCGGATCCTGAGCCGAGTATCGAGCGCGTTGACCGCCAAGGTCAATCGCGCGCCGCACTTCGGCTTCCGAAAGGTGGGTCACCCGCCGTTCGGGCCCGCCGCTCCGGCCACTCCGTAACCGACGGCGCTCTTACACAGTTCTCATCGGCCTCTGAAGGGAATCTTCTGGACGGATGCTGTACTGGATTGAAATGAGTGCCACTTTCTCTAGGAGATTCCGATCATGAGCCGTATGAGCCGCTGGATCCCAATCCTCGGCGGCGCCGTCGCTGGGGGGGTGATCGCGTTTGCAGTGGCGAGTGGTACGACCAGCCACTCGAGCACGACCACCACCGTCTACCGGTCCACCGGCGTGTCGCTGCCCACCTCGCTGTCCTCGGGCAAGGGGTTGACCGTCAACCAGATCTATCGCGCTGCCAGTCCGGGCGTCGTCGACATCCAGGTCACGTCGCAGTCCCAGTCGGGTGGCTTCGGTCCGTTCGGGCAGAACGGAAGCCAGCAGACCCAGGGTGAAGGCGCCGGCGTCGTGTACGACAGCAAGGGCGACATCCTCACCGACGAGCACGTCGTGGCGGGCGCCACGAAGGTGACCGTCACGTTCCAGAACGGCTACAAGGCCCCGGCCAAGGTGCTCGGCACCGACCCGTCGACCGACATCGGCGTGATCAAGGTCAACGTGCCGTCGAGCCAGCTGCACCCGATCCCGTTCGCGAGCTCCGACCTCGCCCAGGTCGGCGACCCGGTGGTGGCGATCGGCAGCCCGTTCAGTCTCCCCGAGACGACCACGGCGGGCATCGTCAGCGCGGTTGGTCGAAGCATCCAGGCGCCGAACAACTTCACCATCCCCGGCGCGATCCAGACTGACGCGGCGATCAACCCCGGCAACTCGGGTGGACCGCTGCTCGATGCCAACGGCCACGTGCTGGGTCTGAACGACCAGATTCAGACGAACTCGGGTTCGAGCGCCGGCGTCGGCTTCGCCAGCCCGTCGAACAGCGACGCGCGGGTGGCCAACGCGATCATCAACGGCCACCCGATCAAGCACGCCTATGTCGGCGTTGAGCTGAACGGGAACTCGACCGGTGGCGCCCAGATCAGCTCGGTCCAGCCGAGCTCGCCGGCCACGGCTGCGGGTTTGCAGCCCGGCGACGTGGTCACCGCGATCAACGGCAAGGCGGTCACGACCACCGATGGCTTCATCGGCACCGTCGACGGCTACAACCCGGGTGACACGATCACCCTGACCGTCAAGCGCAACGGTTCCACGCAGCACATCCAGTTGAAGCTGGGCACTCGCCCGGCATCCACACCCTCCGGCGGGTAAACGGGGTTCGGACAGCCTCATCCGCCGAGCAAGAGGCCCGGGCGCCAGCTCCCAAGCGCCCGGGCCTTATTTTTTCCCCGGGGTCGCTCTAGCTGATCGCACTTGAGATCTGCGCCACCGTGCGCTCCATCAGCTCGCGATGGACGGAGCGGGTACCACCCTGCCGCCGGCGCCAGTCGCCGTCGGGCTCGAGCGTCCAGGCGTTGGTGTCATCGGCAAAGCACCGCTCGAGCGTGTCGTCGAGCTCGCCGCGCAGCTCGGGGTCCTCGACCGGGGTCAACAGCTCGACCCGGGTGTCGAGGTTGCGGGGCATCATGTCGGCCGAGCCGATGTAGTAGCTGCTCTCGCCCGCGCGGTGGAAGGCGTAGATGCGCGAGTGCTCGAGGAAGCGCCCGACGACGGAGACCACCCTGATCGTCTCCGAGACGCCGGGGACGCCCGGGCGCAGGCAGCAGATCCCGCGCACGTTGAGGTCGATGGGGACGCCAACCTGGGAGGCGCGGTACAGGGCTTCGATGCATTGCTGATCGACGAGCGAGTTCATCTTCATCTGGATCCGCGCTTCCTCGCCGGCGGCAAACGCGTCGGCGGTGTCCTGGATCGCCTCGAGCAGGGGGACGCGCAACGACCCGGGCGCGACGAGGACCTTCTTCTGGCGCTCGGGGTGGCCGTAGCCGGTCAGCGTGTTGAACAGGTTGGCGACCTCCTCGCCGATCTCGCGGTCGGTAGTGAAGAGGCCGAAATCCTCGTACAGGCGCGCGTTCTTGGCGTGGAAGTTGCCGGTGCCGATCATCACGTAGTGGCGCACGCCCTCACGCTCGCGGCGGACGACGAGGATCGCCTTGGCGTGGGTCTTGAGCCCCGGGATGCCATGGACGACGTGGGCGCCGACCTCCTCCAGGGCTCGCGACCAACGGATGTTCTGGCGCTCATCGAAGCGTGCCTTGAGCTCCACCATGCAGACCGCCTGCTTGCCCTTCTCGGCCGCCTCGATCAGCGATGGCACCAGGGCCGAGTCGTCGGAGGTCCGGTACACGGTCATCTTGATGGCCAGCACGTTGGGGTCGTCGACGGCCTGCTTGACGAACCGCTCGACGCTGGTCGCGAACGAGTGGTACGGGTAGTGGACGAGCACATCGCCGCGGCGCATGGGGGCGAACACGTCGGGTTGCTCGTCGCGGTCGCCGGGGGCGGGGCCGAAGGCGGGGTGGGTGAGCGGGGTCCACGGCGCCTGGTGGAGCTCGGGATGGCCGTCGACGCCGGCGATCTCCCACAGATCGCCGTGGTCGAGCAGTCCGTCGACGTCGTAGACCTGCAACTCGTCGACTCCGAGCCACTCGATCAGGCGCGCGCGCAGGGCGGGGTCCATGGTCGCGCCGATCTCCAGGCGCACGACCTCGCCGAAGCGCCGGCGCCGGAGCTCGTCCTCGACCGCCTGGAGTAGGTCATCGGCCTCGTCGGAGACTTCGAAGTCCGCGTCGCGGGTGACCCTGAACAGGTCGTAGGAGATGATCTGCATGCCGGGGAACAGGGCGTCGAGGTTGTGGGCGATGATCTCCTCGAGCGGGATGAACGTGTCCTTGGAGATCTCGACGAAGCGCGGCAGAACCTCCTTGGGCACCTTCACGCGTGCGTAGGCGTCCTGATCAAGGTCGGGGTCGTGGAGCCGCACGAGCAGGCTCAGGGAGAGGTTGGAGATGTAGGGGAAGGGGCGTCCGGGCCCCACGGCGAGCGGCGTGAGGACGGGGAAGATCTGCTCGCGGAAGTGGCGCGCGATCTCGTCCCGGCCGGCGTCGGGGCTGTCGCAGGTGACGATGCGGATGCCGTGCTCGGCCAGCCGCGGCCGGACCACCTCGGTGAACTGGCGGGCGTGGCGCTGATCCTGCTCGCGCACCTTCCTGGAGATTCCCTCGAGGGTCCCGGTGGGGGACAGACCGTCGGGACCACGAGCATCGACGCGCGCGTCGACCTGATCGTGCACCCCGGCCACCCGGACCATGAAGAACTCGTCGAGGTTGGTCGCGAAGATGGCCAGGAACTTCAGCCGCTCCATCAATGGCAGCGATTCATCCTCGGCCAGCTGGAGCACGCGGTCGTTGAAATCGAGCCACGAGATCTCGCGATTGGCGTAGAGCGACGGGTCGGTGAGATCCGGGCCGCGGCCATCGGTCGCAGCCTTGGTCGTCATGGGGGCATCAGTCGTGGTGATCTCGGTGTCGGTCATGCAACCCTCTCGTGGACAGCAGCGATTGCGCTCAACTCGCCCGGGCGTAGCAGCACGACGAGCTCGCCCTTGGCCACTCCGGCCAGCCCCCCCTTGCGCATCCGCGCCTGCGCCCCGGTGATGTCGTGAAGGGTCAGCGTGAAGGATGGATCGTGGCCGACCAGCAGCACCTCACCCAGCCCCGCGGTCAGCGCGTGAACGTCGAACGGCTCGCCGCCCAGCGCGGGCTCGATCGTCGGTGTGACGCCCAGCGGCTCGCAGGCCAGCTGCGCGGTCTGCACTGCACGGAGCTTGGGCGAGGTGAGGCAGGCGTCGATGTGCGTACCCAGCGAGGCCATGGCGCGTCCAGCCGCCTCGGCCTGTCGCACACCACGGTCGGTCAAAGGGCGCTCGTCGTCAGGCATTCCATCGCCTGCTTCGGCGTGTCGGAGCAACCAGAGCACAGGCAAACTCTACGCGCATCTGGTCGCCCCTGAACCTCGGGGGCGCAGGCAGGGCGAGTCTATGCAGCGCCCTTCGCGCCCTTGCGACTGTTGTGTTGTCAGTGCACGTGCACGACGTCCACCGAAGCTACGGTGCGCTTCTGGTGGTGGTGGAGGCCGTCGACCGCGTCGGAGCGGATCTCGTAACGGCCCGGCGTCGGCGAAAGATGCTGGCGCGAAAGGGTCCAGTGGGTCGTGCCCTCGGCCCGCAACTCGATGGGCTGCCGGCACGAGCGCGGCGTGCTCAGCTCACCGCCGGAGGTGAGGAACCGACAGCGCCCGTGGGCCGCGCTGCGCGACACGATCACGAACTCGTGGACCACGAGTCCGCGCTGTCAGAGGGATACAGCGAGTGCGCGAGGTTGGAGTAGCGCACGCCCTCGTCGACCGGGAACAGATCGTCGGTGAAGCCGTTGACGATCAGCAGCGGCGACGGCGCCTCCCTGGCCGTCCCGTAGGCGCCGTTGAGCAGGTAGTAGGCCGAGTGATAGCGCGCGATCTGTGTGGTGATGGCCTGGGCCTGCGAGCCGTAGGGCTGGCACGAGATCGGCAGCGATCCATGCTCCGACGAGTCGCGTCATGCGGGTCCGATCCCAGCTGATCAACCAATCAGCAGCCGCCGCCCGAACACGCGCTCGAACAGCTCGCTGTCGCCGTACCGCTCGACGCTCCAGCGTGGGAGTGTCAGGTCGCCGGCGGCGTCAAGGTGCAGGTCGAAGCCGTCGCCGTTGGTCCGCAGGCGCGCCTCGCTGACCGACTGGTCGCGACCGCGCTCGAGGTGCTCGGCCAGCCGGACCATCATCGCGCAGCGGTCGAGGAGCTCGTCATCGCCCTCCTGCACGAGGGCCGACATGTCACCCAGCTTGGGCGCGCCCTTGCGGTGGTAGCGGCTGATCTGGGCGATCAGCGCCCGCTCGCGCGGACTGAAGCCGGGGAGCTCGGCGCTGACGATCAGGTACTGCGAGTGCTTGTGGTGGTCGTCATAGGCGATCGTCATCCCGACGTCGTGGAGCATCGAGGCGGCCCACAGGAGCTCGCGCTCGTCGGGACGCGGCTCAAACAGGCCCGCGGCCACGAGCGAATCGTGCATCTGGAGGGCCAGCCGGGCGACGTGCTCGGAGTGGGCCATGTCGGACTCGTACTGGATGGCCAGGTTGCGAACGGCGGCCTCGCGAACGTTCTCGATCAGCGGCTCGCCGCCGGCGAGCAGTGTGCGGGCCAGGAACACGCCCTCACGCAGGCCGGCCTCGGTCACCTCGATGCCGTCGAACGATCCCAAGGCCAGCACGGTCTCCAGGGTCACCGCGGCGGCGAGAATGATGTCGCCACGGCCGGGTTTGATGCCGGGCAGCGAGCCCCGCTCCGAGGCGGGCATTTCGGCCAGCGTGCACACGAGCTCCGACAGCGCATCGGGGGCGATCACGAATCCCTGGACGCCGATGTCGGGCTGCCCGGCGAGGTGCTGCACCGCCGAGGCCAGGTTGCGCGCCGCGCCGCCCATGCCGACCAGCGAGCTGCCCGAGGAGGCGAGCCACGGAACGTCGGTCAGGCAGTTGCGGACGTGGGCCCGGACGCGCTGGAGGTCCTTCTTCCTGACCGGGCCGGAGCCGGGGAGAAGCTTCTCCGTCATGCGCACGGCGCCGAGCGCGAACGAACGGAGGTCGTGGGCGCGTCGATCGGCGACCTCGACCAGCTGCATGCTGCCGCCGCCCAGCTCGACCACGACGCCGTCGTGCAACGTGGACGTGTTGACCGCGGCGACGTACCCGTAGCGCGCCTCATCCTCGGCCGAGAGCACCTCGATCTCCAGCCCCGAGGCCGCATGGGCCCGCTCGAGAAACTCGGCCTGGTTGCCAGCATCGCGGATTGCGCTGGTGGCGATCGCGTAAACGTCCTTGGGTTCGAGGTCGTTGGCTCGGTAGAAGCGCTCGAACACGGTCAGCGTCTCCAGGCCTCGCGCGATGGCCTCGTCGCTGAGCCGGCCCGAGGCGTCGAGGCCCGCCCCGATCCGGACCGTCTCGTACAGCTCGTCGGTCAGCTTCCACCAGGAACCCGGCGCATAGGTGAAGACCACCAGCCGCCAGGAGTTCGAGCCCAGGTCGATCACGGCAACCTGCTGGACCGTGTTGGCCGCCCGTGCGGAGGCGCGCGTCGATCGCCAACTCATGGGCGGGCCGGACAGGATCGGCGGCTCATGGCCGCATCATGCGAAACGTCGCGGACGTTGAGTTGTGGTGGGGCGCGTTCAAGCCGCGTGCAGGCGCTCGGGCCTAGGGTCCAGCGCGCCACTACGAGCGATGGCCAGCCCGTACGCTCCGCCCAGCTGACCGAGCGAGCGCTCCCACGAGTGCTGGGCCGCGGCGAGCAGCCCCCCGGTGGTGAGCCGCTCGCGCAGCGTTGCGCGGCGGGCCAGCCCGCGGATCGCGGCGGCCAGTGCGGGCGTCTCGGGAGGGACGAGACAGCCGTTTCGACCCGTGTCGATCAGCTCGCGGCCCGCGCCGGCCTCCACCGCGAGTACCGGGAGGCCGCTGGCCTGCGCCTCGAGGATGCTCTGGCCGAGCGGATCATCGGCGTTGCAGAACACGAACAACTCGCAGCTGGCGTAGAGCTCGCCCAGCGCCTCGCGGTCGGACCCGTTGGCGATGGTCACCGCCGCGCCGAGCCGTCTGAGCAGGTCGGCCTCGACCGGACCACGTCCGGCGGCGATCAGATGTAGCCGCGGGTCGTGGCCGCGGGCGATCAGGAACGCCTCGACGAGCAGGTCGAGACCACGGCTGGGCTCGAGTGAGCCGACATAGAGGACGTTCAGGCGCGGTCCGGGAGGGAGCGGCTCGGGCGAGTAGCGAGCCGGATGAAAGCGATGCGGGTCCACGCCCGCTCGCCAGCGCGCCAGCACGCCGTCCGGCACGCCCGCGCGGTGCAGCACGGCATCGGCCGCGAGGCTGGGGGAGAGAACAACATCGCACTCCGCGTAGCCGTCCGCCGGACATGTCTGGGCGCCGATCAAGCCGGCGTGGAAGCTGGCCACGACCGGCAGCCTGACGGCATGAGCAATGAGCAGCGCCTCGCGCGTTCCCGGCCCGAGGTTGCAGAGGTGAAGCAGGTGGTAGGCGCCGATCGGCCCACGCGAGCCGATGACGTCG
Organism: uncultured Solirubrobacterales bacterium; assembly: GCA_963796885.1. Taxonomy (GTDB): domain Bacteria; phylum Actinomycetota; class Thermoleophilia; order Solirubrobacterales; family Solirubrobacteraceae; genus Palsa-465. Next base: position 157,228 of record CAWCNP010000001.1, on the reverse strand, counting down.
ATCTCGTAGCCCGGGACGCCGCGCTCGCACATCTGCTCGATCGCCGTCGAGAGCCCATAGTCGCCCGGTTCGCTGTCCACCATCACCGCCACTCTGATGGTGCCGGGCAGTCGCACAGGATTTGTCATGACCAAACAGACTGGCCCGGTGCCCGCCCGGTTTAGTGATCGATCGAGGAAGTTCCTGTTACGAGCGTGTGAACGCGCAGCGCTAGGGGCGGGACCGACTATGTGTCCTCATAGCGCAGGAACCGCAGGCCGGTGACGACGGTCAGCGCGGTCATCAGTACGGCGCTGCCGACGCACCACTGGCAGATCGCGTGGATCGTGAACAGCTCGCGGTAGGTGAGGTACATGCTGAAGCCGAAGCCGATCAGCGCGATCGCGAAGCCGGCCGCGCGTCCCAACTCGGAGCGAATCAGCAGCGTGAGCAGGATCGCGATGTACCCAATCAGCCCGAGCACCGACACCGGGATGCCATCGAGCTTGGCCCACTTCGACGCCTGGACGGTCTCGCAGCCACCGCTGGACAAACACAGCACCTTGAGACCCTCGTAGTGGACATAGGTGAGGTAGCCCGCGTCGCCGATCCCCAGCAGACACAGAATCACGATCGCGATCTGGAGCCGCCGATCGAGCCCCGCCGATCGCTTCGTGGGCTCCCCCACGGCGGTCATGAGACCTGGCTGATCGCCTTCTGGAGGTCGCTGTAGCTCGGCACGCCGCTGCTGGGGGAGGCCTGACCCTTGGGACCCTTGAAGATCAGGGTCGGCGTCCCGCTGACGCCGGCAGCGTTGCCGGCAGCGCCGTCGGCCTGCACCTGAGCCAGCAGCGCTGGGCTGCTCCGCGCCGTCTTCCACGCGTTGAAGTTGAGGCCTGGGATCTGCTTGGCCAGCCCGTCGAGGTAGCCCTCGGTCACGTAGCCCGAGTCCTCGGCCCCCTGCTGGCGGTAGAAGAGCTCCATGTAGTCCCAGAACTTCTGCTGCTGACCGGCCGCCAGCCCGGCGGTCTGCTGAGTCTGGAATGTGTTCGTGTCGCTCGTGGCGGTCTGGAAGGCGCGGTAGAGAACCTTGACCTTCCCCTGGCGCACCTCGTTCTGGACCAGCTGCGGCCAGCCACCGTTGAGCGTGAAGTCTTGGCAGATCGGGCATTCGAAGTCGCCGTAGTAGGTCATCGTGACCGGTGCCTTCGGGTTGCCGAGCACGGCCCCGTTCTGTGGAATGCCGTTCAGGAGCTTCTGCACCGCGTTGACGGTCGCGGTCTCCTTGGCGCCTGTCTGGAGGCCGGTGGTGCTGCTGCCGCCACCACCACCGCTGGAGATGGCGATGGCCACGGCCACCACGGCGATCGCGGCCAGCACGACGCCCGAGAGCATCCGTAGCCGGCGCTTACTGCGCTCGCGCTCCTGACGGGCTTGCTCCTCGGCCAGCCGCCGAGCGCGCGCTTCTTCCTTTTGCTTAGTCCGAGAGGCCATCGAGGTCGGGAGCTACGCGAGAACCCCCTTCACGAGGAGGATAGCGACGATCAAAGCCGCGGTGCCGCAGCAGATTGCCACCAGCGCGGCGAACAGGCGAAGGCGGATTTGCCCCGGGCTCATCAGCCGTCCGCCTGGTCGAGAATGAGAGCGGTGAAGGGTGGGCCACCGGGCGGCGTGACGTTGAATCCGAGCGCCCAGCGGCCGACCATGACCAGCGCCGGGGCCGAGCGTGAGTAGACCCCGGGCACCGTCTCCTTGAGCTGGTATTCCTGCTGTGGCATCTCCATCTCCGTGTGGTTGAAGGTCAGGGTCACGTCGGCGCCACCGACGCCCAGCCCGCGCGCTCGATTGGTCGACCCCAGCGTGAACCAGAGCACGAGCAGGCCGATCAGTCAGGCGAGCCACACCGATCCCGCGGACAGGTGGATGAAGTCGAACAGCAGCGAGAGCCCGCGCGGCGAGGTCTGGCCGGCATGGCCGACGGCGCCGGGAATCTCAAGCACGGCGGCGGCGCCGAGGACGGCGCCGATGCCGGCGGCCGTTCGGCCACCGAGCGGCGCTCGCGATCAGGTCGATCGACCCACAGGGCGATCCAGTCGGCGATGCAGAAGAGGGCGAAGCACAGCTCGAGATCGACATAGCCGCGACCGAATGCGGTCACGCGATACAGCGGAACGAGCGCGCCGAGATCGAACACCGAGCGCAACGAGTGGTTGGCGATGGCGAAGTCCAGGTACACCGGGATCGCGATCAGGCCGAGGGTGCTGGTGACCATGAAGGCGATCGAGAGCGGTCGCAGGCTGGCTTCAGGCCGTCGTCTGAGGACCGGCCGCGCGATGACGAGACGCAGCGCCAGGAGCCCGATGGCGCTCATGACCAAGCCGAACATCAACCACCCGGGTGATCAGCAGCTGCGGCGTGACGGCGGTGGCGGATATGTGGGGCACCGAGAACTGCGGAGCCGGGCCCGGGTTGGGGCCGACGGCGAACGGCTGACCGGGCCCGTGGTCTCCTGCCTACCGGCCGCGTTGGTGACCGAGATGATCGCGAAGCGCGGCTCGACCGCCTCGTCGTAGGTCAGGGCCACCTGCTTGGGCGGGGTGTCGAGGATGCGACTCGCGGCCGGTGAGGTCTTGACCAGGTAGGCGTGCGCGGAGGCGCTCGACGCCAGCGCTGCGCAGACAACGAGCGCAGCGAGGACGATCAGGGCCAGGCGTTTCACGCCAGCGGCCGGTCGCCTCGACTGCCGCCGCCACCGATAAGCGCGAAGCCGCCGGCCAGGAGGCCGAGCGCCCCAAGCACCAGTGCGACGATGGTCAGCACCGAGGTGCCGCCGCCGCCGAGCGAGTCCTTGACCTCGATCGTGGGTGCCGGCGCCTGCGAATTCTCGGATCCGGTCCAGTCGACGATCGATCCGTCCGAATACGTCTGCTCGACGGTGAACCTGTACGTGCCACTCGAGGCGGGCTGGGCCAGGAACTGGAACAGGGCGTCCTCGCCGGTCGGCACGTGCCCCCCGGTCCAGGTCACGCGCTGAACGACGGCGCTCTCGCCCGATCCCGACTGCTGAAGGACGCGGTGCCAGCCCGGGCTGGGCACGAACGAGTCAATCGAGAATCCGGACGGCACGGTGAGCACGACCTTGGTCGTGGTCGCATTGTCCTTCTCGGTCGGGACCGCCACGCTGTAGAGCTGGAGCTCGCCTGATACCGACACCGAGGGGCTGACCCGGGCATGGGCAAGGGCGCCGGCCGGCATGAGCAGCATCGCCCCGCCGGCTGCCATCGCCGCGCGGCGCAGCCTCACGAGCTCACCGGCAGCGTGAACGGGGCGGTGATCACCTTCCCTCCCAGCTTCATCTGCAGGAACAGTCGCCACACCCCGGGAACCGGGAGCAGAACACCGACCGTGAGCTTGCCGGGTGCCGTCGAGGTCCCGGTCACCCGCGACGCGGCGAGGCCGGGAAGCGTCCCGCAGTTGGGGGCGTTGGGGGCGCAGATGTGGGTGTGGAAGTAGTCGAGCGATCCCTTGTGGAAGAAGATCGCGTGAGCCAGCGCCCCGAACCAGGGGGTGAACGTGACCTTGTGTCCATGCGGGTCGGTCACGGTCACGTGGAGGAATTGGGCCTGGATGGCGTGGAGCTTGGGGTGGCTCTGCATCACGATGTGGTAGCCGTTCACGACCTGCTCAGCCTTGAACTGCGGCAGCTTCTGCGGGTGGTAGGCCCCCGTGACCGTCAGGTTGTGGAAGAGCTGGAAGTTCGGCTGTCCGCCCGGGATGTTCGGATAGACGTCGACCAGGACCCGATACGGGCCGGGGGCCGGGAAGGTGACCGTCTGGCGCAGCTGCCCATCGGGGCTCACGGGCGGATGTTGGTGGATGATGTAGGCCAGGTCATCGCGCACGATGATCAGATGCACGCCCGTGTGGGGCCCCGGGCCTGTCTTGTAGGCGGTGAGCGGCTTGCCGCTCGGCAGCCGCACCGTGAAGGAAACCGTCGTCGCATGGTTCGGCTTGACGGTTCCGGTCGGCTTGAAGTCGGACAGCGTGAACACGCGCGCCGGCGCGACCGTGGGGGTGCTGAGGGTGGAGCCACTCGAGCTGCTGCCGCAGCCGGCAAGCGCCAGAAAGCCCAGGGCAAGTACGGGGCCCATCCCCACGGTCGCGAGGGCACGTCTCATTGCAGCGCGGCCTGGATCGCCTTGGTCGCCGCGTTCACGCCGAACGCGCCCTCGAGCCGACCGACGATCACGCCGTGGCTGTTGACCGTGTACATCCACGGCTCGGTCTCGAGGTGGAACGCCTTCAGCTGCGGCCGCAGGCCCTTGCTGGGGTTGTTGTCCACGTAGACCTCTTGATGGATGAACGTCACCTTGTTACCGAACTTGTGTTGGAGCTGGACCGCGATGTCCGTGACCGGTCCGCAGACTCTGGAGGTACAGAGCTGAGGAGTTGAGAACAGCAGGACTATGGGACGTTTTCCTAAGACTTTGCTGAACGACACGGAATGCATGCTCTCGGGAGGCACCCGGGTGGTCAGCAAAGAGACCGGGCCGCTCGTATCGGTGGTGATCGCCGGGGGGCGCTGGCCGACGTCGGCGATCGGCGAGCTGGAGGCGACCGCGACCTCACCCGGTGCGCCAATCAGCCCCTTGGTCGTCCGCGTGAGCGTCAGCACTGTGTAGGTGCCCGCGTGGGGCAGCGGCAGGTCCGCCTCGTAGATCGCCTTGATGCCCCCGGGACCGCTGTTCTGCTTGCTGCGGTACTGAGGGGCCACCTCCATCGGATCGGCCGGGGCCAGGTAGGGCCCCTTGGCCGGCGAACTCGGGCTCTTGGCCAGATACACCGCCGTGGGCGCGTAGATGAAGGCACCGGACCGTGCGTTGAGGGCAAAGGCGAGACGCTGTGTCCCCGGTGTGAAGTTGGGCGTGGCCGAGCCGAACTGCGCGCTCGACTTGACCAGCGCGGCGAGTTGCTGGAGCGACCGTCCCTTGGTGGCCGGGAACTGACTTCGCTTGGGGTTCGTCGCTGCCGGAAGCTCATTGACGGCGGGCGGAGGGCCGGCGCTCGACTGCGTCTGGGCCGAGGCCTGAGTCTGCGTGGTGGTACTGGTGCTGCTGGTTGTGTGTGACGCAGAGGAGCCGCAGCCGCCCAGCACGACGACCGAGATAAGCCCCAAGGCGATCTGAAGAATCCGTTTCATGCTCTTGATAATGCCGTGCCGGGGAGCTGGGCCCGCCCGGTCCCTGGGATTGCACTCCCGGAGCCCTTCTGATAGGACACATTTTCAGTCTGGGGCATTTCCCCGCTGTTTGCGTGTAAACAACCTGTTACCAGCAGTTTTCGGCCCGGTCGTCTGAGTGGAGCGTGCACTACAGTGGTCCGCATGTCGCGCGAAGGAAGCGAAGTGGAGCTGGCGCCGTCCGCTGTCACGCAGCGAGCCAACAACCGGCTGCGGCTAGCGGTCATCGACCGCGACCCCGGGTTCATGCAGGTGCTGTCCAACCGGCTGGGCACGCTGGGCTGGGATCATCGCGCCCTTTCCACGGCGGTCACGCCCGACTCGCTGGTGACCATGCGCCTCAACGCGCTGGTCCTCGACGTCGCGATCCTCGGCCCCGGGAGCTGGGAGTACCTCGAGCGTGTGTGCGCGCGGCTCCCCGGTCTGGCGGTCATCGTGTGCACGGGGCCTTCGTCGGTCGCGCAGCGCGTGCGCGGACTGCGGCTCGGGGCCGACGCCTGGGTGACCAAGCCCTGCCACGCCGAGGAGTTGATCTGCATCATCGAGGCGGCCGTGCGACGCCATCGCCGCAACGAGATGCCCGAGCTCGACGCCGCTCAGACCGTCGGCGAGATCACGATTCGCCCCGACCTCTACCAGGCCTACGCCGGCGAGCTCAGCCTCGAGCTGACGGCCCGCGAGTTCGAGATCCTCCACCTGCTCAGCCAGTCGGACCGAGTGCTGCGACGCGAGGAGATCTACGAACGCGTGTGGGGCTATGCGATGGCCCACGGCGATCGCTCGGTCGACGTGTTCGTACGCAAGCTGCGCCAGAAGCTCCGCACCGCCTCGCCGCAGTGGAGCTACATCCACACGCACTTCGGCGTGGGCTACCGGTTCGCTCCCGAGCCCGACGAGCTCGGGAGCGAGCGGGCCGGCACGGAGCTGCTCGACGAGCCCACCGAGCTCGATTCCGCGCTGACTAGCTGAGGCACCGTCGCGGTGCGTTGGCTTGCGGCGAAGGCCGTGAGCTAACAAATTCTTCACATCCGCATCACGACTCGGTAACGCCGGGCGGGCCGGCAGTGAAGAGCATCGCGGCGCATGGTGCTGTCCGCGCGTCCGGGCCACGAGGTGCTTCATGTCGGCCCGCTCGAGATCGTCCCCGACGAGCACCTCGCGCGCGCCGGAGGCCGGGCGATGATGCTGTCCGTCCGCGAGCTGCGGCTGCTGACCGAGCTGGCGCGCCGCGAGGACCGGATCATGGCCCGCGAGGAGCTCTTCCGGCTGGTGTGGGGCCGCGAGATGCGGGCGGGGGACCGCTCGGTCGACGTGTACGTGCGCAAGCTGCGGGTCAAGCTCGAACAGGCCCTGCCGTCGTGGCGATTCATCCACACGCACTTCGGATTTGGCTACCGTCTGGCGCCCGAGCGCCAACACCACGCGAACGAGCCGTTCACAGCCGGTTAACACCTGGGCCTGCCGATGCACCGAGACTCTGCGCCGAACCTAGAGCGAAGAAGGAGATGGTCTTGACTAGAAGTCGAATCAGTGTCGCGGCGCTCGTCGTGGCTGCGTCGGTGACGATCGCAGCCTGCGGGTCGAGCAGCAGTAGCAGCAGCAGCGCCACGTCGAGCGCCTCCGGGTCCTCGGGCTCGAGCAGCGGCGGCTCGGCGACGATCAGTGGGGCGGGCTCGACATTCGCCGCTCCGATCTATCAGCAGTGGGGGTCGAACCTCAAGTCCCAGGGCCTGACCGTCAACTACAACCCGGTCGGATCGGGCGCCGGTATCGCCCAGCTGCAGTCGGCGACGGTCAACTTCGCCGGCAGCGACCCAGCCGAGAAATCGACCGAGATCAGCGCCGGCAAGGGTCCGGTCGAGCAGTTCCCGGTGGCGTTCGGGGCGATCACCGTGTCCTACAACCTGTCGGGCGTAAAGAGCGGGATCAAGCTCGACGGCCCGACGCTGGCCAACATCTACATGGGCAAGATCAAGACCTGGGACGATCCCGCCATCAAGGCGCTGAACCCCGGGATGAGCCTTCCCAGCACGTCGATCACCGTCGTGCACCGCTCGGACGCGTCGGGAACGACCAAGGGGTTCGCGACGTACCTGTCGGACTACAGCCCGGCCTGGACGAAGGTCGCGGGCATGCCCGACAAGACCGTCAAGTGGCCGACGGGCACCGGCGCCTCGGGTAACTCCGGCGTGGCGGCGGCGGTCAAGCAGACGGCCGGCGCAATCGGTTACGTCGAGCAGGCCTACGCGCTGCAGAACGGGTTCACGTACGCCTCGATGAAGAACTCGTCGGGCAAGTACATCGCGCCGAGTCTTTCGGCTGCCTCCGCGGCGGCGGAAGGGATCACGGTGCCGCCGAACCTGGCCATCTCGACGATCAACTCGCCCAACGCGGCCGCCTACCCGATCACCTCGCAGACGTTCGTGATCGTGTACAAGGACATGTGCAAGGCGGGGGCCAGCCAATCGGTGGCCTCGGGCGTGAAGAAGTTCATCACCTACGGCCTCGGTGACGGCCAGGGCGTGGCGAAGCAGCTCGACTACGCCCCGCTCCCCGCGTCGCTGCAGTCGAAGGCTCAGGCGCAGCTCAACGACCTGACCTGCAACGGGTCGGCACTGAAGTAAGGGTCAGTGGAGTCAAGCGCTGCAGTTGGCGGTGGCCGCTCGGTTCTCGGGCGGTCACCGCTTTCCCGCCTGCCCGATCAGGTTCTGAAGTTCGGCCTCAGCGCCCTCGCCGCCGGGGTGCTGATCCTGATCGTCTACTTCTTCATCCGGCTGATCGGCGAGTCCTCGACGGCGTTCAGCCACATCGGGTTCTTCAACTTCTTCGTTCGCAACAACTGGGACGTGTCCCAGCTCAACCAGGGCGCTGCCTGCGCGACGGCATCAAATGCGGGTTGCACATTCGGCGCCTGGGCGCTGATCCTGGGAACGATCATCACCTCGGCCATCGCCCTGATCATCGGGGTGCCGGTGGCGCTGGCCACCGCGCTGTATCTGACCGAGCTTTGTCCGCGCCGCGCCCGCCCCGCGCTGTCGATGCTCGTGGACCTGCTCGCCGCGGTGCCGTCGGTTGTGTACGGGCTCTGGGGCGTGTTCGTCCTCATCCCCCACTTGCATGGCTTCCAGCAGTCGCTGGCCAACGCGTTCTCGTTTCTGCCCTTCGTGGGCGGCACAGTGGCGGGGCCGAGCTACTTCATCGGCGGGCTGATCCTGGCCATCATGATCCTCCCGATCGTCTCGGCCATCGCTCGCGAGGTGATCTCCACCGTCCCGGCCGAGCACAAGGAGGCGGCTCTGGCGCTGGGCGCGACGCGCTGGGAGATGATCCGAATGGCCGTGCTGCCGTACTCGCGCGCCGGCATCACCGGTGGTGCGATGCTCGGGCTCGGCCGGGCGATCGGCGAAACGATCGCCGTGGTGCTGGTCATCGGCAACTCGCCGACGCTCGGCCATTCGATCTTTTCGCAGGGGTACACGCTGGCCGCGGTAATCGCCAACGAATTCGGTGAGGCGGCCTCGACGCCGGTCCACAGTTCGGCGCTGTTCGCGGCCGGCCTGGTCCTGTTCGTGCTCACCCTGGTGGTCAACATCATCGCGCGCCAGTTCGTGGTCAAGGGCGCGCGCGGTAAACGGGTCAGCGGTGGCGACGCCTATGTTGGCGAGCAGGCGGCGACGGTGGGCGCATGAGCGCGGTCTCGGGCGCGGGCGGCTTGCCGCAGATCTCCGGCCGGCGCCGGTGGACCGACCAGTTCATGCGCGGCCTGCTCGGCGTGCTGACGATCGTCGCCCTGATTCCCCTGGTGCTGGTCGTGTACTACCTCCTGCACAAGGGGCTGAGCGCGTGGAGCGGCAACTTCTTCACCACCGACCCGAACGGAAACTTCCTCGGCTATCCGGGCGGCGTCAAGAGCGCGATCCTGGGGACGATCGAGATTGTCGCCCTGGCCACGCTGATCTCGGTGCCGCTCGGGATCGGGGTCGCGCTGTGGCTGACCGAGTACGGCAAGGAGTCGTGGTTCGCCAACGTCGTGCGCTACTTCGTCGACGTGATGACCGGCGTGCCGTCGATCGTGTTCGGGCTGTTCATCTACGTCGTGCTGGTGCTCGGCGGCGTCGGTGGCTCGTTCGCGGGCTGGAAGGGGTCGATCGCGCTGGCCCTGCTGATGCTCCCGATCGTCATACGATCGGCCGAGGTCGTCCTCCTGCTCGTGCCCTCCAGCCTGCGCGAGGCCGCGCTGGCACTCGGCGCGCCGCGCTGGCGGGTCATCACCAGGGTGGTCCTGCCAACGTCGCTCTCGGGTCTGGTCACGGGGACCCTGCTCGCGATCGCCCGCGGCGCCGGCGAGACCGCACCGCTGCTGTTCACCGCGTTCGGAGTGATGAGCGCGACGGCCGATCTCGGCCAGCCGATGAACGCTTTGCCCCTGCAAATCTTCAGTGACATCAAGTCACCGCGCAACGACGTGGTAACGCGGGCTTGGGGGGCGGCGCTTACTCTCGTAGTCTTGGTCCTGCTGCTAAACCTGATCGCGCGATTTGCATCGCGGAGGAGTCGCATTGCATGATCCCTCCTGACGGCCAAAGAACGACCAATACCCAGGACGACGAAACGCCTGTGACCACACCGCAGCCCGGAGACTCACGGCCCGAGGTCTCGCGGCCGGCGACGTCCGAGCCGGAGGCGCCGGGCGCCGTCGAGACTCCGGCGGAGAAGGGCACCGGTGCGCACAGCGTCACCCTGCGCGATCTGCACGCCTATTACGGCGAGCAGCACGCGATCAAGGGCGTCGACCTGGACTTCGCCGCTGGTCGAGTGACGGGTCTTGATCGGGCCCTCGGGGTGCGGCAAATCGACGCTCGTGCGCTGCATCAACCGCATGCACGAGGAGATTCCCGGCGCCTATGCGAAGGGCAGCGTCAAGCTCGACGACCTCGACGTGTACGACTCCGGCGTCGATGTAACGTCCGTGCGGCGGCTGATCGGCATGGTGTTCCAGAAGCCAAACCCATTTCCGACGATGTCGATCTTCGACAACGTGGCCGCTGGCCTTCGCCTCACCGGCACGCGCGGCGAGAACCTGCGCGAGACCGTGCACCGGGCTCTGAGGGGTGTGGGGCTGTGGGGCGAGGTCAAGAACCGGCTGAACGAGCCGGGCATCGGGTTGTCCGGAGGGACAGCAGCAGCGGCTGTGCATCGCGCGGACGATCGCGGTCGAGCCGAGGGTGATCCTCATGGACGAGCCGTGCTCGGCCCTCGATCCGGTGGCCACGCTGAAGGTCGAGGAGCTGATCGACGAGCTCAAACAGCAATACACGATCGTGATCGTTACGCACAACATGCAGCAGGCGGCGCGCGTGGCCGACTCGACGGCGTTCATGCTCAACGGTGAGCTGATCGAGCACGGGCCGACCAACGACATCTTCACCAACCCCAAGGATGAGCGCACCGAGCGCTACGTGACCGGAAAGTTCGGGTGAGGCAATGGTCCAGGAGACGCGCCACCAATTCCGCGAGACCCTCAAGGAGCTCGAGCAGCAGGCGCTGGGGGGTCTAGACCTGGTCATGCTCCAGATCGACCGCGCGCTGGAATCGATCAGCTACCAGGACGTCGAGCTGGCCGGCATGGTCGTGGCCGACGATGACCGGATCGACGGGCGCTACCTCGAGGTTCACCAGGGAATCCTCTCGCTGTTGGCGCGCCAGGCACCGGTGGCTGGCGATCTGCGGATCGTCGCCGCACTGCTGCACGTCATTCGCTGCGTCGAGCGGATGGGCGACCAGTGCGTGAACATCGCCAAGCTGGTCCCGCTGTCGGGCTACGAGCCGCCCAAGGACAAGGACCTCCTCGACGAGATCGAGCGCATGGGCCAGCTCGCGCGCTCGCAGGTCTCGCAGGCCAAGGACGCGTTCGCCACCCGCAACGTAGAGCTCGCGCAGGATCTCGTCCGCCAGGATGCCGAGATCAACCAGCTCAACCGCGACTCTTCCGGCGGGCGGTCGAGATCGGCGACGACACCGAGGTGCGCGAGTGGGCGATGTTCATGATCCTCGTCGCGCGCTGCCTCGAGCGGATCGGCGACAACACGGTCGATATCGCCGAGCAGACGGTGTTCGTGGTCACGGGGCTGTTCCGCGAGTTTCAGGACGCCTCCGCACCGGCTTAGGCGCATCACTGAAACTAAACACCGGGGGCGGGCCCGAGACGTATCTTCGGGCGCGTGGCAGTCTCGCCCGCAAAGCCCGAGTCCTGTCCGATCGTCGAGGGCGCTGCGGCCCGGGCACTGGGGATCGATCAGCCCGCCGGCTGGTGGCCGACGACGCCGCGACTGAAGTCCTACGAGGCGGCCAGGTTCACCCACGTCCAGGTGCGGATGCCGCCGCGGGCGATGCTCGAGGACGAGACATTCCGGATCGCGCATGCCGGCGCGCTGGCCCAGCGTCTCTCGCTCACCGGCCTGTCGCTGATCCTCCACGCTCCCGACGAGCTGCTGGCGGGCTCTCCCGAGCACGACCGCCAGCTGGCTGGCGCGTTTGACTACGCGGCGCTGGCCGGAGCCGAGGTGCTCGTCTATCACGGGGCTCGCATGCCGATCCGCCATCGCCGCGTCCGCTCTCGGCTGGCCGACGAGGAGCGGTCGCTCAGACGGCTGCTCTCGGCGTTAGAAGGATCCGGGGCACGGCTGGCCATCGAGAACCTGGCCCCGGTCTATCCCGGGCCGGAGCTGGTCTGTCACGACCCCGGTGCGGTGGCGGCGCTGGTCCGCCGGCTCGATTCCGACTCGGTCGGGATGTGCCTCGACGTGGGACATGCGCACATCGCCGCCGACCTGGCCGGCTGCCGGCTGGTCGAGCTGGTCGGGCCCGTGGTCGACCAGGTGATCGTGTTCCACGTGCATGACAACTTTGGCGCACTGCACTCCGGGCCCCTTCCCGGGACCATCGAGCCGGGCAAGCTCGACCTTCATCTGTGTCCCGGGGCGGGGAACGTCGACTGGGACGCACTGCGCTCGGTGGTGGGCCCGCATCCGGCCACTCTGCAGCTCGAGATTCACGCGGCGCAGCGTCCCGAGCCGGCCACGCTGGCGATCCTCGTGCGCGAGCTGCTCGGGGTCACCGCCCCGGCGCATCCGTCCTGACTCGGCCTGGTTGCTAGTGGACCCCACCCAAACATTCCACCGGTTATGGCGGCCCCGGGTGGCCGCCAGGCTTTGTCCTCGGATCCTCGTGCAGCGCTGCTGCACGTCGGATCCTGCGTCCGCGCCTGACGACCGCCGGGTCTCACCATTCCCGGCGAAACGTTTGGGTGGAGCCCACTAGGCGGCCGTTCGGCGCCGACGCACGGTCACCACGGCCAACACGAGCGCAGCGAGCACGGCCACCGCCGCGATCGCAGCGATCAGGAGCGTGGAGTTGCCGCCACCCGAGCTCGACGACGACTGCTCGCCGGCCAGCGGGTGGCCGGCCGCGTCGGCCATCTTCTGGACCGCGTTCATCGCCGCCGTGGCCAGGTCGTTGCTCGCCTTGCCCGCCGGCTTGGGGACCGACGCCAGCGCGCTGACAGACTTCGCGGGCAGCCCGCGCTCGCCGTAGCCGTTGTACATGACGACGAGGAGCGGCTGCTTGGTCTGAAAGCTGATCTCCTGGTCGAGGAAGTCCGCGTACTTCTGCGGCTTGCCGAACAGGGCGGGGATCACGCCGAGATCGACCGGACTGGCGACCAGCGCGACCTTGATCGGAAAGCCGGCGCGCTTGGCCGCGGCCGTCTCGGCGTTCAGAGACTTCTGGAGCGCCGACGATACGGGCGGCTGGTAGGGGTAGAACACGTTCTCGCCCAGCAAGACATCGCTGGCGGGATCGCCGTCACCCAGCGCCGCCGCGGGGAGCAGGCAGGTCATGGCGAGGAGTGCGGCGAGCAGCGTGGCCAGGCGGAGGCTCATGGCACGTCGTGACGCCCCTACGACCTCACGCTCCGGCGAGGGGGGCCGTACGCCGGATCGGTTCGCCGATCACCATCTCGGTGCGCTCGGCGGCCAGCTCGACGTCGCCCGCCTCGCCACCGAGCTCCTGCCAGCGCTCGCACGCCGTCCCATACAAGCTGTCGAGGAAGGCATCGGAGTGGAGGGGGTCGTGGTGGAACAGCAGCAGCCTCTTGGCCGCGGTGCGCCGGGCGAACACCAGCGCGTCGGACATGGGCGCGTGGCCCCAGCCGATGTGCTCGGGGTACTCGCGGTCCGTGTACTGGCAGTCGTGGACGAGCAGCGAAGCTCCGCGGGCGAGGGCGAAACCGGAGATCCAGTCGTCGTCGAGCTCGGTCAGCGGGGCGCCCAGACCGGGTTCGTGGTCGGGGATGTAACACAGCGCGCAGTCGCCGTCCTCGATCCGGTAGCCGAGGGTTGGCCCGCGGTGGTTGACCGGCTGGGCGCTGATGCGCGCCGGTCCGATCTCCCACTCGTGCGTCTCGGCGTCGTGGAAGGACATCAGCGAGGGCAGCTCGCGCATCTCCACGGGCGCCAGCGGGGCGGAGATGTAGCGCGCCACGCGGTCCTGGAGCGACGCCTCGGGCGAGGGTGGACCCCAGATGACGATCTCCGCCTCGGGCCGGAACGCCGGGGCGAAGAACATCAGCCCCTGGATGTGATCGAGATGCAGGTGGGTGAGGAGGATGTGGATCGGTTGCTCGACCTGCGGGAGGGCCATCCCCAGAGGCCGGATACCGGTGCCAGCGTCGAGGATCAGCGTACTGCCGTCCGACAACGTCACCTCGATGCACGACGTGTTGCCGCCGTAGCGCATCGTCTCGGGTCCCGGAGTTGGGATCGAGCCGCGCGCCCCCCACACCTTGATCTTCATGACGTTGGTGCCTCACTTTCCGTTGCGGGCCAGAAGATGACGATTGCTCCGCTGGAGCCTCCGGAGCCGACGATCGGAATGGCGCTGGCCTCGATCTCCTGGCGAGCGCCGCCCGGGGCCGAGATCCGGAAGTGGCCGTGATAGGGCCGGTTGTGGCGCAACGCCGTGGTGGCGGGGATGTCCTCGAGCGCTATCGGCTCGCCGTCGTTCCCGAAGGGTCCGAACACGCTCGTCCAATGTCTGGGCCCGTGCGAGCCGCCCTCCTCGAAACTCCGGCCCACGAGCGTGGCCGCCGCCTCGTTGTAGAACAGCAGTGAGCCCTGCTGCCCGACCAAGAACGCCGGCGTGGACAGACTCGAGAGCAGGTTGCGGGCCAGGATCAACTCGAGCGGTCTTTGCGCACTCATGGGCGAACAATAGTGACGGTCTCAGAGTCCGTGCGGCAATCCCGGCTCATTATCCTGACTGCACCTTGGCTCCTCAACGATCGAAGCGGCGCTCGCGCAAGCAACGCAATCCGGCGTCCGCGCCGCGCGCTGTCGCGTCCCCGAGACGTGTCGAACGCGCCGAACGCCAGGCCACGACGGCGAGCGACCGGTCCCGCTCCAAGCGCCAGCTCGGAACCGAGGGTGAGCGTCCGCCGAGCCCGTTCGGTGGGCTGCCGGTGTCCGAGATCGCCATCTTCGCGGGCCTGGTCGCGATCATCGTGTGGCTGATTCGTGGGGGCACGGCGACGCTCGTGGTCGGATTGGCTGTGACGGCGCTCGGCGTGGTCGAGTTCACCGCCCGTGAGCATCTCTCCGGTTACCGATCGCACACCTCGCTGCTGGCGGCGATTCCCTCGCTGGCGATCGGCATCGGCGTGATCTCGGCGGTTGGGGACAAGGCCGACCGGGCGCCGCTGCTGCTGGCCGTGTCGGGCTCGCTGTTCGCGCTGCTGTTCTGGTTCCTGCGCCGGCGATTCCAGATTGCCCGTCAGGCTCGGGTCGTTCGCTCTCGGCGCTAGTGGCCGCACGTCATTGTGCCCTGACGGGCTCCGGCGACTCCGCGCCGGCCGGCTGCTCTCCGCGCTCATGTCCGGGCAGCGGGGGCGAGGTGGGGAGCGAGAGGGTGAAGATCGCGCCTCCGTCGGGAGCGTTGGCCGCACTGACCGAGCCGCCGTGCTGCACGGCCACCTGACGCACGATGGCCAGGCCCAGCCCGCTTCCCTGCTTTCCCCGCGTGTTGGCGCCGCGGAAGAAGCGATCGAACACGTGAGGCAGGTCCTGCTCGGGGATCCCCTCGCCGTGGTCGCGGACCGCGATCCCGCGCTGGTCGACCTGGACCTCGACGGTCCCGCCGGCGGGCGAGTGGCGGGCGGCGTTGTCGAGCAGGTTGTTGACCGCTCGGCCGAGCCGCTCGGGAATCCCGTCGACGATCACCGGCTCGAGGCGCGCGTCGAAGGTGATTCTGGGGGAGTTGCGCCGCGAACGCGACACCGACTCGCCCACGATTCGGTCCAGGCGGGTGTCCTCGGCCGCATCGGCGGGGAGATCACCCCGAGCCAGATCGATGAGATCGCCGACCAACGAGCTGAGCTCCTCGCTCTGCTCGACCACGTCGGTGAGCAACCGCTTGCGCTCATCGTCGTCGAGGTCGGCGCCGGCCAGGAGCACCTCGATGTTGGTCCGCAGGCTGGTCACCGGGGTGCGAAGCTCATGCGAGGCGTCGGCCACGAGCTGGCGCTGGGCGCGTACGGATTCGTCCAGCTCGGCGCGCGATCCCTCGAGCCGTTCAAGCATGGCGTTGAATCTGGTCGCGAGCTGTCCGACCTCGTCGTCGGCATGGACCCCGATGCGGCGTGAGAGGTCGTCTGTCTTGCCGATGATCTCGGCCGCCTGGGTGACCTCGGCCAGCGGCGCCAGCACCCGCCGAGCGGCCACGCGGCCGAGCATCCAGGCCAGGGCGATTCCGCCGGCGCACAGGAGGAGCAGGATCAGCCGCAGCTTCGAGAGCACGTTGTCGACCGGCCCGAGCGGACGAGCGAGCTCGACGGCCACGGGGATCGTTCCGTCGGCGACGGCGTCGTGGAAGGTGAAGATTCTCAGATGGCTATTGCCGACGTACACGGTCTCGAGCACGCTGGCCGAGGGCGACTCGGCGACCTGGCGCGTGGCCGAGTTCACCGGCAGGATCAGGCCGCCGTTGTTCTTCAGGACCGTCCCATCAGTACCCACGAGCTGTGAATACGGGGCGCGGCCGCCGGCGTTGGGGGGGAGGCCCGGGAACGGGGCCCCGAGGCCGAAGTTTCCGCTGGCGAGCACTAGTTCGGCCTGGTCGTGCAGCGCGGTGTCGACCTGGCCGAGCAGCTGATCGCGGACCACGAAGTAGCACACGCCGGCGGCCAGGAAGATGGCAACCGCCACCGCGGCGGCGGCCACGAAGGAAACCCGTTTGCGCAGCGACATGCTCAGTCCCGCAGGACGTACCCCACGCCGCGCACGGTGTGCAGCAGACGGGACTCTCCGCCGGCCTCCGTCTTGCGGCGCAGATAGCCCATGTACACGCCCAGCGCGTTCGACGTGGGCCCGAAGTCGTAACCCCAGACGTTCTCGAAGATTGTGGACCGGGTCAGCACCTGTCGAGGATGGCGCATGAACAGCTCGAGGAGGAGAAACTCGGTCTTCGACAGCTCGATCAGGCGCTCGGAGCGGTGCACCTCGTGCGCCAGCGGATCGAGCTCGAGATCGCCGTAGCGCAGCACCTCGCCGTCGCCCTCACCCTCCCCCGAGCGCCGCAGCAGGGCACGGATCCGCGCCTGCAGCTCGCGCAGCGCGAACGGCTTGACGAGATAGTCGTCGGCGCCGACGTCGAGTCCGGTGACCCGATCATCGATTGCATCGCGGGCCGTGAGCATCAGGATCGGAGTGCGATCTCCGGCCTTTCGCATCCGCCGGCACACCTCGAGGCCGTCGAGTCGTGGCATGGCCACGTCGAGAATCACCGCGTCGACCGGGGTGCGGGCGATGGCGTCGAGCGCCTCTTCACCGTCCTCGGCGAGAGCGACCTCGTAGTTGTCCAGGCGCAGCGCGCGCTCGAGCGCTCGCCGGACGGCAGGCTCGTCATCGACCACCAAAACGCGCGCCATGACGGAATTGTGCCGCGTGCGCGTAAAAGTTCGTGAAGAAGCGCTGTCAGCGGCTACTTGACGTACTGCTCGGAGATCTTGGCGTAGCTGAGCGTGAGCGTCTCCTCCGGCCGCTGACCGCCCTTGCTCGAGCCCACCTGGAACGAGGAAATCAGCGTGTTGTTGAGCGTTATCACCACGTAGGGCTGCTTGCCGCCGGTCTTCTTGACGAGCGTGATCGTCGCCTGCTGGAAGCTCTTGCCCGTCAGCGCCAGCTTGAACAACTGCTGGCTGCTCTTGTCCTGAGCCTTGGTGAGGGTGATGACGCCGGGGCTGCTCTGGCCGCCGCCGCTACCGTGCCCACCGCCCTTGATCGAGAAGCTGAAGCTCAGCAACGGGAACTTGATCGCGTTACGGCCGGTGCCGAGTACGACGCCACCCTCGGGCGGGGCGGTCACCTTGACGGTCGGCGGGACGAGGGTGTAGGTGAAGGTGGCGGTTCCGGGCGTGCCGGGAGGACCTTGGACGCCGGTGCGCCCGGGTGGGCCCTGGGGACCGGTGACGTTCCACGAGATCGGCTGGGGCGAGGTGGGGCCCCCGACAGCGCCGCTGCAGGTCTGTCCTGCGCTGGGATCGATCACCTGTAGGTTCGGCCCCTGGGCCGGCTCGACTCCGGTCCGCGTACCGGCTACTTCGTAGCAAGCATGGATGACGCCGCCTGAGTCAGGCACGGTGGCCACGGCCACTGCAGCAGCGCCACCGGCCAAGCCGACAGCCAGCAATGCAGCTGCTTTCCAAGATCCCCGGACCCGTTTGCCCACGTGCGCGGATCGTACGCTCCGATCTCGGCAGAATCAATACGAGATGGCGCGCGAGAAGCTCGGCACCTACAGAGCCAAGCGGGACTTCGAGGCCAGCTCTGAGCCCGTGGGCGAACCCGATGCCGCGGAGAGCGGCCACCGCTTCGTGGTCCAGGAGCACCACGCCACCCGGTTGCACTGGGACCTGCGCCTCGAGCACGACGGCGTGCTGGCCTCGTGGGCGATCCCCAACGGGATCCCGCCCGACCCGAAGGAGAACCGGCTCGCCGTGCGGACCGAGGACCACCCGCTCGAGTACCTCGAGTTTCACGGCGAGATCCCCAAGGGTCAGTACGGCGCGGGCACAATGACGATCTGGGATCGCGGGACGTTCGAGATCCACAAGTGGGAGGCGCGCAAGGTCGAGATCACCTTCCATGGCGAGCATCTGAACGGGCGCTATGGCCTGTTTCCGATCGGCCGGGCGGGGACGAACGAGAACGACTGGATGATCCACCGCATGGATCCGCCGGCCGAGTACCGCGAGTCGATGCCCGAGCATCTGGTGCCGATGATGGCCCGCCCCGCCGAGGGGCTGCCGACGAGACAGGCCGACTGGTCGTTCGAGGTCAAGTGGGACGGGGTGCGGGCGATCGCCTACGCCCAGCCCGGGCGCCTGCGCCTTGAAAGCCGGAACCTCAACGACGTCACCGAGGCCTATCCCGAGGTCCGCGGATTGAGCCTCCAGCTCGGCATGCGCGAGGCCGTGCTCGACGGCGAGATCGTGGCCTTCGACGCGGCCGGCCGACCGAGCTTCGAACGCCTCCAGCGGCGAATGCACGTCAGCGCGCCGTCGGCCGTGCGCCGGCTCGCAGCCAGCACCCCGGTCGTCTACGCGATCTTCGATCTCATCTATCTCGACGGTCATTCGCTGGTCGAGCTGCCCTACGCGGAGCGCAGGGCCCGGCTCGAGGAACTCGGCCTCGGCGGTCCGGCATGGCGCGTGCCCGCCGCCCACCCGGGCCAGGGGAAGCAGCTGCTCGAGGCAACGCGTCAGCAGGGACTCGAGGGCATCGTGGCCAAGCGGCTGGACTCGCGTTACGAGACCGGACGGCGCACCGGCGCCTGGCTGAAGATCAAGCACACACTGCGCCAGGAGCTTGTCATTGGGGGCTGGATCCCAGGCGAGGGTCGGCGCACCGACCGGATCGGCGCGCTCCTGATGGGCTATTACCGCGACGGCTCGTTCGTGTACGCCGGGCGTGTCGGCACGGGCTTCACCGAGGCCACGTTGAACGATCTGGGAAAGCGCCTGAAGCCGTTGCGCCGCGACACCAGTCCGTTCACAGAAAGACCCAAGCTTCCGCGCAACGCGGTGTTCGTGGAGCCGGCGTGCGTGGCCGAGGTCGAGTTCCGCGAGTGGACTCGGGAGGGGCTCATGCGCGCGCCGTCGTTCAAGGGCGTGCGCGAGGACAAGCCCCCGCGCGAGGTTGGGCCCGAGAGCGGAGGGGATGCCGGGCATGCTCCGGATGCGCCCGAGGCGCTGTTCGACGAGGTCCGCGCGCTGCCCGAGGGCGCGCTCGAGGTGCTCACTGACGGGCGCCGGCTGAAGCTGACCAACTGGGACAAGGTCCTCTACCCGGCCACCGGCTTCACCAAGGGCCAGCTCATCGCCTACTACGCGAGGATCGCGCCGGCGGTCGTGCCCCATCTCCGCGACCGGCCGCTCACGCTCAAGCGCTATCCGGGCGGCGTCGAGAGCCAGTACTTCTACGAGAAGCAGTCGCCGTCGCACCGGCCCGACTGGGTCGCCACCGAGGCGATCGGCGGGGTCGACTACACGCTGGCGCAGGATCGCGCGACGCTCGTGTGGCTGGCCAACCTGGCCGACATCGAGCTCCACACGTCGCTGTCGCTGGCCGGCAGGCCCGAGCGGCCGACGATGCTCGTCTTCGACCTCGATCCCGGTGCACCGGCGACGATCGTCGAGTGCTGTCAGGTTGCGCTCGTCCTGCGCGGGTTGTTCGAGCAGCTGGGGCTGCAGATGCTGGCCAAGACCTCGGGGTCCAAGGGAATGCAGGTCTACGTGCCGCTCAACACCGAGACGGATTACTCCCGAACCAAGCCGTTCGCGCGCCGGATCGCCGAGCTCCTCGAGCAGCGGATGCCCGAGCTCGTTGTCTCGCGCATGACCAAGCGTCTGCGTCCCGGCAAGGTGCTCGTCGACTGGAGTCAGAACGACGTGCACAAGACGACAGTCAACGTGTATTCGGTCCGCGCGCGCGAGCGCGCGACCGTGTCCACCCCGGTGGCCTGGGAAGAGGTTGGGCAGTGTCTTGATAGTGGTGACGGCGCCCTGCTGGTCTTTGATACCGAGCAGGTGCTGAGGCGTCTCGAGGAGTCGGGGGACCTGTTTGCTCCGTTGCTCAGCCTAAAACAGGAACTCCCGCGCGTCGGATGACTAGGATGAGCACCAGATGGATCCGATCACGCTGAGAAATCGGCTGCTGGTGGCGACCGGCATGTGGCGGGAGGCGACCGGAGAACCGTTGCCGAAGCTGCCCCCCGGTGATCCGGCCGACCAGATTCAGGAATTCGAGATCAAGCTCGTCGACCGTCTGTGGGAGACGGCAACACCGGAGACCGCGCGCGAAGTCGCCGATCGCACCTGGGACCTGGTACATGACCGCGAGGATGACGATCCGGTCAAGCAGCGCGTCGTCGAGTGCCACGAGGCGCTCGCCCGCATGACGCGCCTGGGCGACTGACGCCGGGGGCCATGGAGCACCAGCGCCACTACACGCTCCAGCAAGCCAACGCGGCTCGCGGGTGGGTGAGCACCCGGGTGGCGTGGATCCGCGACGCACGGGCCCAACTTGTGGCGATCGGCTCACGGGCCGGCGACGCGCTGGCGGCACTCGATCCCCAGCTCGGCGGTTCGTATCCCGGCCGGGACGTGGCCGAGGCGCTGGTCGAGCTCAGCCGCGCGGTCGGCGAGCTCGAGGCGATGGACATCGTCCTGCGCGACCTCGATCGCGGACTGATCGACTTTCCCGCCATTCGCGACGGCCACGAGGTGTACCTCTGCTGGCTGCTCGACGAGGACGAGATCGGCTTCTGGCACGAGCCCGACGCGGGCTTCGCGGGCCGCCGTCCGTTGTAGCTGTCAGTGGACGGGCTCGGCGGCGACCGGGCTGCGCGGCAAGCCGGCGGCGGCGTAGGCGTCGACCTCGTCGAGCGTCTCCTGCTCGAGCAGCGCGCCGACCAGCGAGTCCAGGTTGCTCCGGCGGTCGCGTAGGAGCCTGGAGACGTCGGTGTGGGCGACGTCGACGATGCGCCTGACCTCCTCGTCGAGGAGGCGCTGGGTCGCCTCGGAGGTAGCCGCCACGCCGGGCAGCAGCGGACTCATGCCGTCCTGCGGCAGCACCGCGATCGGCCCGATGGCCCGGCTCATGCCCCAGCGCCCAACCATGTGGCGGGCGATCTGGGTCAGCTGCTGGATGTCCGACTCGGCGCCGGTGGTCAGATCCCCGAACACGATCTCCTCGGCCACTCGCCCGCCCAGCGCGACCTTGATCTGCGCCAACAGGTGGCGCTCGTCGAAGTTGAACCGGTCCGCGTCGGGCGCGGAGAAGGTGACGCCGAGGGCCTGACCTCGGGGAATGATCGACACCTTACGCACCGGGTCGGCGCCGGGGGTGAGCATGCCGACGATCGCGTGGCCCGCCTCGTGATAGGCGGTGCGCTTGCGGTCATCGTCGCTGAGCATGACCTTTCGCTCGGCGCCGAGGATGATCCGCTCGAGCGCGTCGCTGAGGTCGATCGGAGTCACCTTCTCGTGGTTGCGCCGGGCGGCGAGGAGCGCGGCCTCGTTGACCAGATTGGCGAGATCCGCGCCAACCATCCCCGGGGTGGCGGCGGCGATGGCGCCGAGGTCGACATCCGCGGCCAGGGGCACCGAGCGCGAATGCACGCGCAGGATCGCCTCGCGGCCGGCGCGGTCGGGCGGTTGCACGGCGACGCGACGGTCGAATCGCCCCGGCCGCAGCAGTGCTGGGTCGAGGACCTCGGGCCGGTTGGTGGCGCCGAGCACGATCACGCCGGCGCGGGGGTCGAAACCGTCCATCTCGGTGAGGATCTGGTTGAGCGTCTGCTCGCGCTCGTCGTGCCCGCCCGAGATGTTGGGGCCACCGGCCGCGCGCGAGCGCCCGACCGCGTCAAGCTCGTCGATGAAGATAATCGCCGGCGCCGCGGCCTTGGCCTGCTGGAACAGATCACGCACGCGCGAGGCACCGACACCCACGATCATCTCGACGAACTCGGAGGCCGACATCTGGAAGAACGGGACCCCGGCCTCGCCGGCCACCGCTCGCGCCAGCAGCGTCTTGCCGGTGCCGGGCGATCCGCTGAGCAGCACGCCTCGCGGGATGCGCCCGCCGAGCCGCAGATACTTGTCGGGGTTCTTGAGGAAATCGACGATCTCGGTCAGCTCTTCCTTGGCCTCGTCGATGCCGGCCACGTCCCTGAAGGTGACGGGCTGGTCCGCGGATTCCACGCGCCGCGCGCGCGAGCGCCCGAACGACATCAGACCACCGCCGCCGGCCGCCGAGGCGGCCCGGCGCATGATGAGCACGAACAGCAGGACCAGGAGCAGCGTGGGGCCAAAACCGAGCAGCAGGCTCTCCAGGAACGATGGGCCCGTATCGGCTGGGTGGGCGTCGACCGTGACGTTCTCCCGCTCGAGCAGATTGGACAGCTGGGTGTGGTTGGCAAACGACGGGACTAGCGTGGAGAAGTCGGTCGTCGCCGTCGCATTGGCGTCATTGGACGGATAGGTGACCTTGTGCTTGAACTCGCCCTGGATCGCGTCGACCGTCGAAGAGATCTCGCTCACGTTGCCCGACTTCAACTGGTTGATGAAGGTGGGGTAGTAGGGGATCGCCACGCGCGCGTTCGGCTTCAGCGCCTGAGTTGAGATCCACAGGTTGAGCCCGAGCAGCGCGAGGATCAGGATTGGGACCAACCACCTCGGGTTGAAGCCCGACGATGGCGGCTTCTCCGGCGGCTTGCCACCCCGCCCGTCGGGCGCCGGTGTCACCCGCCACCACGGCGACTCACCGTTCGGCGGCGCGGGTCGTTTGCGCTGTTCCACGTTCGATCGTGATGGCTGGTCAGCCATCCTCTGATTGTCGCAAGAGCGCTACCCGGGTTCTAACCCTCGAGCCGCGAACGGAACGGCTGCGCCCCCTCGACGGTCGCGCCGGCCGCCGAGGCGCGATCGGCCAACCACCGGTCGGAGGTGACCACCCGCACCTGGGCCGGGTCGGGGTCGGCGCGGAGCCGGCGGACGATCTCGTCATCGGCCGCGTTGGCCTTGGCCCTCGGCGCGTGGGCGATATCGATCACGGTCGAGCGAATCGGCGGGGAGGGGGCCCGCTCGAACACGACGGTCACGTCCTCGCCCTCCGCCACCGCCCATCGCTCGAGCAGGTCGACGAGCCGGAGCATCGCGCCGTCGCGGTCCTTCCACCACCCGTCGGGCCGGGTCCCGATGACGTTCATCCCGTCGACGAGCCAGCGCATCGCCTCAGCTGTCCTCGCCGGTGGGACGGCGGCGGGCACGCTTGCGCTCGCCCTGGCGTCGCTTGGCGTCGAGCCGGCGCTGTCTCGACGCCCGGGTGGGCCGCGTGGCGTGCCGGGCTCGCGGTATGGCCAGCGCGCCCTCGAGTCGCCGGCGCAGACGCTCGAGCGCCAGCTCACGGTTGCGCGTCTGGCTGCGAGCGTCCTGTGCGACCGCGGTGACCCGGGGTCCCAGGCGGGCGATCACGCGGCGCTTCTGATCGGCGGTCAACGACTGCGAGCGCTCGACGTCGAAGACGGCCTCGACGCGCGATGCGGTGACGTTGGCGTGCTGGCCGCCGGGCCCGGATGAACGCGACGTGCGCAGCTCCACCTCGCGCAGGGGAATCGCGGCGTCCCGGCGCAATCGCATCGGGTCTTCCATTTCCAGAAGGATGACGGTTTAGAAGTTGTGAACAGGCGCGCCTTTGGGTCCGACTCCCAGCCGTGCACCGTGCTACCGTCCGGCGCCGTAAGGCCGCAGAAACAAGGCGGCGAGAGAAGGTGCAGGCCTCGGGGTACGTGCAGAGCATTCCTCCGCGGTAGCAGCACTCAGAGCTCCGGAGGAATAACTCCACATGCCAACAGGAACCGTCAAGTGGTTCAGCGACGAGAAGGGCTTCGGCTTCATCACGCCCGATGAGGGAAGCCGGGACCTGTTCGTCCACCACTCGAGCATCAACGCGGATGGCTACCGCTCGCTGTCGGAGGGCGCCAAGGTGTCCTACGAGGAGGAGAGCGGCCCCAAGGGACCGAAGGCCATCAACGTTCAGAAGCTCTAGCTCTCGAGGCGGCCGGGAGATCGCGCGACCCGAGGTCACGAGCTCCCGGCCCATTCCTCCCGACGTCATCACGGGATGAGGTGACCGATGGCGGACTGGGTGACGATCTCGTCGCTGGCCACCGCCGGCGGGACGCTGGTCCTGGCCGTGGCGACGTTCAGCTCGGTCAAGTCGGGCAGCCGCTCGGCGCGGGTGGCAGAACGCGCGCTGCTGTCGGGCCAACGGCCGCTGTTGATTACCTCGCGCGAGGAGGACACGCCGGAGCGCGTTCGCTTCGGCGACGGCGTGCTGCTCACCGTCCCGGGCCACGGCGGCGCGGTGCAGGAGGTGCGCGACAGGCTCTATATGGCGATCGCGCTTCGTAACGGCGGGAGCGGGCTGGCCGTCATCCATGGCTGGCACGTCGCCGTGGGCGATGCGATCGTGAACGTGCCCGTGCCGGCGCTGGAGGAGTTTCGCCGACAGCAGCGTGATCTGTACATCCCGGCCGGCGACACCGGGTTCTGGCAGGGCGCGATCCGCGAACGCGATGATCCGATGTACGCGGAGGTGCGCGAGGCGATACGGATGCGCGAGCGGGTGATCATCGACCTGCTGTTCGGGGATCACGAGGGCGGCCAGCGCACGATCGTCCGGTTCGGGGTCAGCGACTGGCCGGACGTCGAGGGCGAGCGGGCAGAGGTTCTGCGTTACTGGAACGTCGATCGCGACGACCCCCGGGACCGGGGGTCGGATTAAGAAACGGTGGCGGCTTTGCCACCAACCGCCGGCGCGTCCATGCCGGTCCCTACAATCGGTTAGCAGCTGAGTCTTGGGAAGCGGGCCACGCGGGCGCGCATGGCGGCACAGCGGGAAGGGAACGACGTGAGTAAGACGGTGGAGGAACGTGAGCGGGTTATCGTCCGCTTCGCGGGAGATTCAGGCGACGGTATGCAGTTGGCGGGGAGCCGGTTCACTGACGCGACCGCGGTGGTCGGCAACGACCTGGCCACGCTGCCCAACTTCCCGGCGGAGATTCGCGCTCCGGCCGGCACCCTGGCAGGGGTTTCCGCGTTTCAGATTCACTTCGCCTCGCGCGACATCCTCACGCCGGGGGACGCGCCCAACGTGCTGGTGGCGATGAATCCCGCGGCGCTCAAGGCGAACCTGCCCGAGCTCGAGCGCAGCGCGACGATCATCGTCAACGAGGACGCGTTCACCAAGCGCAACTTCGAGAAGGCCGGCTATGACGCGAACCCGCTCGAAGATGGGTCGCTGGCCGCCTATCGCGTCCACCGCATCCCGATGACCACCCTGACCACGCGGGCGGTCGAAGCGATCGACGGCGTCGGCAGCCGCGATGCCGGCCGGGCCAAGAACCTGTTCGCGCTCGGGTTGCTGTCGTGGCTCTACGGCCGCCCGACCGACGTGACGACCAAGTGGCTCGAGCAGAAGTTCGGCCGTCGCGAGGCGGCGCTGAAGGCGAACCTGGCCGCGTTCAACGCCGGCTGGTCGTTCGGCGAGACGACCGAGCTGCTCGACGTTCAGTACAAGGTCAAGCCCGCCACCGACGTCCCGCCCGGCACCTATCGCAACGTCAACGGGACCACCGCGCTGTCGCTCGGGCTGATCGCCGCCAGCGTGCGCAGCGGGCTCCCGCTCGTGCTGGCCAGCTACCCGATCACGCCCGCCTCCGAACTCCTGCACGAGCTCTCGCGCCACGCCAGCTTCGGGGTGAGCACGATTCAGGCCGAGGACGAGATCGCCGCCGCCGGGATGGCGCTCGGCGCCGCCTTCGGTGGGCGCCTCGGCGTCACGGCCACCAGCGGGCCGGGCATGGACCTCAAGGCCGAGACGATCGGACTCGCGGTCGCGCTCGAGCTGCCCATGATCATCGTCGACGTGCAGCGGGCCGGACCGTCGACCGGCATGCCGACCAAGACCGAGCAGTCCGACCTGCTCATGGCGCTATACGGCCGCCACGGCGAGTCGCCGCTGCCGGTGATCGCGCCCAGCACGCCCGGCGGCTGCTTCGATGCCGCCTTCGAGGCGGTATCGATTGCCATCCGCTACCGCACGCCGGTGATCCTGCTCTCCGACACCTTCCTGGCCTCCTCGTCGGAGCCGTGGTCGGTGCCGGCGGTCGAGGATCTGCCCCAGATCGATCCGGACTTCGCCACCGAAGATCAAGCCGAGACCTTCCTGCCCTATGCACGCAACGGGGATCTCGCCCGCCCGTGGGCGCCACCGGGCACGCCCGGCCTCCAGCACCGGATCGGCGGGCTCGAGAAGGCCGACGGCAGCGGCAACATCTCCTACGACGCCGCCAACCACGCGCGGATGACCGAGTTGCGCGAGGCCAAGGTGGCGGGGATCGTCGACACCATTGCACCGGTGATCGTCGACTCCGAGCCCGGAGCCAATCTGCTCGTGCTCGGCTGGGGCTCGAGCGAGGGCCCGATCCGGGCCGGGGTGAGACGGGCCCGGCTCGCGGGCCACAAGGTGGCCTGCGCTCACCTGCACCACCTCAACCCGCTGCCCGGCAACCTCGCCGACGTACTGCGCTCGTTCGACCGGGTCCTGGTACCGGAGATGAACACCGGTCAGCTCGCGCAGGTGCTGCGGGCCAAGTATCTGGTCGACGTGGAGTCGTTCTGCAAGGTCCAGGGACAACCGCTGTTCACCGGCGAGATCGAGCAGCAGATCGCGATGAGAGCCGATGACGATGGCCACGCCGGCCGGACGGAGGACGATCGATGAGCGTGGTGACGAATGGCCACGGCGACGCCGGGCCGGAGCTGACCAAGGCTGACTTCCAGTCCGATCAGGAGACGCGCTGGTGCCCGGGCTGCGGCGACTACGCGGTCCTGTCGGCGGTGCAGCAGTTCATGCCCGAGCTGGGCATCCCGCCCGAGAAGATCGTGTTCGTCACCGGGATCGGCTGCGCCGGGCGCTTCGCCTACTACATGAACACGTACGGGATGCATGGCATCCACGGACGCGCCCCGGCGCTGGCCACCGGGCTCGCCACGGCCCGCGAGGATCTGTCGATCTGGGTGGTCACCGGCGATGGCGACTCGCTGTCGATCGGCGGCAACCACCTGATCCACGCGCTGCGCCGCAACGTGCCGGTCAAGATCCTGCTGTTCAACAATCAGATCTACGGGCTGACGAAGGGGCAGGCGTCGCCCACCTCGGAGGTCGGCAAGGTGACCAAGTCGACGCCGTTCGGCGTCGCCGACCATCCCTTCAACCCGATCGCGCTGGCGCTCGGCGCCGAGGCCACGTTCGTGGCGCGGACGATCGACCGCGACCGCCGGCACCTGACCGAGGTGCTGCGTGCGGCCGCCACACACGAGGGCGCGGCGCTGGTTGAGATCTACCAGAACTGCCCGGTGTTCAACGACGGCGCGTTCGCGGCGCTGACCGAGAAGGACGTCAAGGACGAAAACCAGATCCGCCTCGACCCCGGCCGCCCGATTCGCTTCGGCGCCGATCACGAGCGCGGCATCGCCCAGGCCCCCGACGGCGGCCTGCGGATCGTCGACGTCGCTGAGGTCGGGGAGGATGCGCTGCTCGTGCACGACCCTCATCGCCCGGACTCGGGCCTGGCCTTCGCGCTGGCCACCGTTGCCGAAGACCCGACCGGGCCGACCCCGATCGGCATCTTCCGCGACGTCGAGCGCCACGTCTACGGCCGCAGCGACCGCGTGAGCGCCCGAGCCGCCTCCGAGGACCAGCTGGGGGAGCTGTTGCTCGGCGGCGACACCTGGACCGTCCCCTAGATGGAATCAACCATCTGACTAGCTCGACTCTTCGAGGAGCGCGGCCATCGCCGCGCTCCCGCGCTCGATGACCGGTCGCATGTTCTCGCTCTCGTGGAACCTCAGCGGGTCGTAGTCGTCGGGCAGTTCCCCGCGCAGATGGAGGTCGAGGGCGACGAAGCGGGGGTAGTAGCCCCCGCCCATGCAGAAGATCGCGTCGAACATCTGACCGCCGATCTCGTGCTCGTCGATGGTCGTGGCGTGCTGAAGCTCTAGCCTGGTGCCGCCATCCCCGCCGCGTGATAGGTGCAGCTCGATCTCGTCGGCGCCACCGCCGAGGGCCAGGTGAAGCCGGCGCGGCGGCTCGCAGCCGATGATCTCGCCCGATCCCATCATCGCCTGCTCGATCCTTCCGCCGACTCGGAACTCGCCGCTCACCGGAACGTACCAGCGCGCCAGCCGTTCGGGGTTGGTGCAGGCATCCCAAACGTCATCGACCGGCGCATCGTAGAAGCGGGTGAACACGGCGACTCGGGCTTCGCCAGCGGCGATCCGTCGGTGTCGAAGCTCGGGCTGCGGTCCGGTGAACTGGACATTCATGGCTTGGCTCCTCTCGCGTTCGTAGTCTGCCGGCGCGTGCGCTTGCCACGGGCGAGCTCGGTGGCCAGGGCGTCGAGTCGCGGGTTCCAGAACCGGCGGTATGGCGCCAGCCACTCGTCGACCGAGTGCAGGGCATCCGGCTGCACCGCGTACAGCCGCCTCGTCCCCTCGGGCCGGACGGTCGCAAATCCGTTGTCGCGCAGCACGCGCAACTGCTGCGATACCGCGGGCTGGGTGATGTCGAACTCGCGCTGAATCACCGCACCGACCTCGCCAGCAGCCAGCTCTCCATCGGCCAGGAGCTCGAGGATGCGCCGGCGGACGGGATCTCCGAGGATGTCGAAGGCGTGCATGGCCTTAGCAAAGAGTATCAACAGCTACTTATATAAGTCAAATCTGACGCTACTGCTTGGCGCCTTGACGCGTGGTCCGCCTCGGGCGAGAACGCCGTTGACTCCAACGTTGTCCCCGATTATCTAGAACAACGTTGGAGTCGTCCGGGGACTGAACGCCAAGTGCCTGAACGCCACGCGGACCGACTCACCGCCACCGGCCTATAGGGTTGGCCACATGCCAACACGAACGCTTATCGAACTATCTGCCGGCGGAGCTTTCTTCGAGGGGCCGCGATGGCACGAGGACCGCTGGTGGGTCTCGGACTTCTACCGCGAGGGCGTGTACACGGTGACCGAGGAAGGCGAGCAGGAGCTGGTGCTGAGCGTGCCGGCGCAGCCGTCGGGGCTGGGGTGGATGCCGGACGGCTCGCAGCTGATCGTCTCGATGCGCAACCAGCAACTGCTGCGACGCGCGGCCGGCGGCGAGGTCACGGTGCACGCCGACCTGAGCGAGTTCACCGACAGCTGGCTCAACGACATGGTGGTCGACGCCCAGGGACGCGCCTGGGTCGGGTGCTTTGGCTTTGACTTGATGGGGTTCGCCGATCCCAAGCCGGCGCCGCTCATGCGCGTGGACCCCGACGGTACGGCGTCGGTGGTCGCGGAGGACATGTTTTTCCCCAACGGTTCGGTGATCACGCCCGACGGCTCGACGCTGATCGTCGGCGAGACGGCGGGCTGCCGGTACACGGCGTTCACGATCGAGGCGGACGGCACGCTGAGCGATCGTCGCGTGTGGGCGCAGCTCGCCCCCACGCCCGAGCTCGGCTCGTTCGAGGAGATGCTGCCCAAGATCACCGTGGGCCCGGACGGGTGCACCCAGGACGCCGAGGGTCACATCTGGTGTGCCGACGAGGTCGGCGGGCGGTGCATCCGGGTCGCATCCGGTGGCGAGATCGTCGAGGAGGTCCGGACCCCCGAGGGCCTTGGCTGCTACGCGGCCGCGCTCGGGGGTCGCGATGGGCGGACGCTGCTGCTGTGCGCGGCGCCCGATTTCCTCGAGCACAACCGGCGGCAGGCCCGAGAGGGCGTCCTGCTGACGACGTCCGTGGACGTTCCGCATGCCGGACTGCCATGATTAAGCACACGTCCAGCCGTTGAAGGCGCGCAAATATTTACTTTTCCTAACTAACCAACCTTTGGGGGGTTGGCTTCGTTGAGAGGATGGAGCTTCCGCGCCCCCGGAGGATGACGAGACAGCATCCACGCGCGTCTGTGCGCCCCGCGCAGCTGTTTCGCCAGCGCTATGAGGCCGCCCACCGTGGCGGCCTCGTAGCCGCTGTCCCGCCGCCACCGGGACGGCCAGGCTCAGGCGACGTATCCGCCGTCGGGTTCGAGCGGAAGCCCGGTGGCCTGCCAGTCGAGCAGCCCGCCGGTCATGTTGTAGGCGTCGAAGCCGGCCCCGCGGAAGGCCTGGGTCGCCATCGCCGAGCGGCTGCCGCTTCGGCAGTAGAAGACCACCGGGCGACCCGGGTCGATCGTGTGGGCCTCGGCCCCAAGCTGGTTCAGCTCGATCAGGCGATCGCCGGCGATCCGTCCGGCCTCGTGCTCATCGAGCTGGCGGACGTCGATGAGCTGGATCTCGTCTCGGGCCAGCAGGTCGGCGACCTCGCGGGGCGTGTAGTCGTGGCTCACCGGTCCAGCGTAGCGACGGGCGGCGGCTAGGTCAGCCGCTCGATCAGCATCGCCTGACCCATGCCGCCGGCGACGCACATCGACTCGATCCCATAGGTCCCGTCGAGCGCGTTCAGCCCGTTGATCAGCGTGGTCATGATGCGCGCGCCGGTCATTCCGAACGGGTGGCCGAGCGCGATCGCGCCCCCGAACGGGTTGAGCCTGTCGTCGGGGATGCCCAGCTCCTCCTTGCAGGGCACGATCTGGGCCGCGAAGGCCTCGTTGATCTCGACGACGTCAACGTCCTCGATCGCCATACCGGTCTGCTTCAGCAGGGCCTGAATCGCCGGGATCGGGCCGAGGCCCATGATCTCGGGGCGGACCGCGGCGACGGTCGAGGCCAGGATCCTCGCCTTCGGCTTCAGACCGAGGGCGTTCGCCTTGTCCTCGGACATGACCAGCACGGCCGCGGCGCCGTCGTTGAGTGGGCAGGCGTTGCCGGCCGTGACGGTCCCGTTCTCGCGGAAGGCGGGCTTGAGCTTCGCCAGGACCTCCATCGTCGTGCCCGGCCGAGGACCGTCATCCTTCGTGACAACGGCGTCCGGGACGTCGATCTCGTTGCCCTCCTTGTCGACGCCCTTGTGGGCCGGCACCGGCACGGGGACGATCTCGGCGTCGAAGTGGCCCGAGTCGCGCGCGTGCACGGCACGGTTCTGCGAGATCACCGCCCACTCGTCCTGCTGCTCGCGCGTCACGTGGCAGCGGTCGGCCACGTTTTCGGCCGTCAGCCCCATCGGAATGTAGACGTCGTAGAGCGAGCCGTTCGAGCCGTTCAGCTTCGGGTGCTTGGCCTCTTCCATCATCCCCGCGCCCAGGCCGGCGCGTGACACCGCCTCGACTCCGCAGGCGATGTACTGCTCGCCCTCGCCGGCCTTGATGGCGTGGAATGCCATGCGGATCGTCTGCAGCGACG
The DNA here is from genome assembly GCA_963796885.1 of uncultured Solirubrobacterales bacterium. Taxonomy (GTDB): domain Bacteria; phylum Actinomycetota; class Thermoleophilia; order Solirubrobacterales; family Solirubrobacteraceae; genus Palsa-465. The sequence goes on along the minus strand of CAWCNP010000001.1, from coordinate 125,525 downwards.
AGGCGCAGAACCGGTTGACGGTGCAGGCAGGGACGTGGTGATCGATGCCGGCCAGGAGCGAGGCGTTACGGCCGACGTTGTACCCCTGCTCGCCGATCGATGAGGCCGCGCCCATCATCACGTCGCCGGTCTCGGCGAAGTTGACCTCCGGGTTGCGCTCGATCAGTGCGCGCAGCGGGATGGCGGCCAGGTCATCGGCGCGAACGGTCTTCAGCGAACCCTTGCCCGCCCGGCCTATGGGCGTGCGGACGGCATCCACGATTACTGCTTCAGGCATCTCGAACTCCTCTGGTCCTTAATCAGGGCTAATCGGATCGTAGAAAACGTCAGAGCCCGAGCCCGCGGACTCCGTTCTCGTCCCAGCCCAGATGGTGGGCGAGCTCGTGTCGCACGGTGCGCGTCACCTGCGCCTTGAGGAGCTCCGGGTCGTGACCGAAATCGCGCAGCAGGGTGTCGCGGAAGATCACGATCCGATCGTGGAAGTAGTCATGGGCGACGGTGTCGCCCTGGTACAGGCCGTAGGCTCGCTGGCGCCGCCCGCCGTCGGAGACAACCACGGCCACGTGTTCGAGCGCGCGGTGGAACTCGAGCGGCAGGTCGTCGATCGCCGACCGGACGAGGACCCGGAAATCGTCCTCGTTGTGAGGATCGAAGAGGTCCTCGTCCTCATCGACGCCCTCGTAGTCCTCGGTATCGCCCCATGAGTCGTCGGCAGCCAGCCGTTCGGCCCGCTGGACGAGCGCCTCGAAGTCCTCCTCGGATTCGGGCTCGCGCCAACCGGCCAACCGGATCATCACCAGCACCGCCGCGCCGCCGATGATCACGGCGCCGGCCGCGAACACGGCCAGGCCCTGGAGGAGCCGCAGGGGAAATGAGTCGCTGAAGCCGGCGATCAGGCTGGCCGCGCCGAGGCCCAGGATCAACGCCGCGACGGCGGAGAAGAGGATGCGGCGCAGTGTGGGCGGCGATCCACTCATGCTCTATCTCAGGGTACGAGCTATGACGAGGCGCTGAATCTCGTTCGTACCCTCGTAGATCTGCGTGATCTTCGCGTCGCGCAGCATCCGCTCGACCGGGTACTCCTTGACGTAGCCGTAGCCGCCGAGAACCTGGATCGCCTCGACGGTCACCGCCATTGCGGCGTCGGAGCAGAACAGCTTGGCCATGGCCGAGTACTTGCCCAGCTCGGGATCGCCGCGATCGATCCTGGCCGCGGCCTGGTACAGCAGTTCGCGCGCGGCCGCACACTGCGTCTCCATGTCGGCAAGCTTGAACTGGATCGCCTGGAATGCGTTGATCGCCTTGCCGAACTGCCTGCGCTCGCGGGCGTAGGCGACCGCGTAGTCGGTGGCGCCCTGCGCGATCCCGAGCGCCTGCGCGGCCACGCCGAGGCGCGAGCGGTCGAGCGTCGCCATGGCCACCCTGAAGCCCGCGCCCACCTCCCCGACCACATTCTCCGCGGGGACCCGGACGCCGTCGAAGATTGGCTGCCCGGTCGGCGATCCGCGGATCCCGAGCTTGTGCTCGAGCTTGCCGACGCTGAACCCGGGGCGGTCCGCCTCGACCACGAATGCTGTGATCCCCCGCGAATGCCCGGCCTCCTTGTCGGTCACCGCGAACACGATGTAGAAGTCGGCGATGCCGAGGTTGGTGATCCAGTTCTTGGTCCCGTCGATGACCCACTCCTCGCCGTCCTTGATCGCTCGCGTGATCATCCCTCCGGGGTCCGAGCCGGCCTCGGGCTCTGACAGCGCGAACGCCGGGCTCCACTCGCCGCTGGCGCAACGGGGGAGGAAGCGGTCCTTGAGCTGCTCGGAGCCGAACAGCTTGATCGGCAACGTCCCCAGCTCCTGGACCATCAGGATCAGCGCCGTCGAGGCGCACACCTTGGCGATCTCCTCGATCGCGATGTTGAGCATCAGCGCGCCGGTCCCGGTGCCGCCGTGCTCGGAATCGAAGGGCAGGGCGAGGATGTCCTGCTCGGCCAGGAGCTGGCGCAGGTCGTGCGGGTACTCAGCCTTCTCGTCGATCTCCGCCGCGCGCGGGGCGATCCGCTCGATGGCGATCTGGCGGATCGTGTCGCGGAAGTCGAGGTACTCCTGCGGGATCGTGTAGAGCTCGGCGAGCGCTGACATCCTGCTTTGGATCGTACGCGACGCCGAGAGTCAGGCCGCCGCCGCGGCGCGGACCTCGTCCAGGGCGGCGGCTAACCCCTGCGCCGCGCTGGCCAGCGGTGGGTCGAGGTCTCGATCGGCCAGCACGCCGAAGCAGACCTGGCCGTCGTAGCTGAGGATCCCCACGCTCAGCCCCTGGTTGGACGGGTTCAGCGGCACCACCGGGTAGACCTCGCGCAGCGGCACCCGATCGAGGTAGAAGCGCTGCTGGGGACCGGGTATGTTCGAGACGACCAGGTTGAACGCGCGCACCGCGCCCATCGCCCGCGAGAGCATCCCCGACACCAGCGGCGGCGCCCAGCCGGCCGCGCCGACCAACAGCGCGCCGGCGCGAACCGCGGCCGAATCCTTCAGCTCCCGGGTCTGGGCCGCGATCGCCGCCACCCGGGCCCCGAGGTCGCTCTCGTCGACGGGCAGATCGACGAACACGGTGGAGATCCGATTGCCGAGCTCGCCGCCGGCATCGGGCTTGCGAACGCTGACCGGAACCAGCGCCACCGGGGGCCGGTCGTCCGAGGCGGCTGGGCCGGCGTCGTCGAGATAGCGGCCGAGCATGCCGGCCACCATCGCCAGGATCACGTCGTTGACCGTGCCGCCTGCGCTGCGACCGACGGCCTTGATCGTGGCCAGCTCGACGCGCGCGACCGCGTAGCGGCGGTTGGGCGAGATCGGATGATTGAGCGGCGTCATCGGTGCCTGTGGACGGGCCCGCGCCAGCTCCAGGGCCACCTCGGTGGCATTGCGCATGTCGGCCGCGGCGCGGCGCGGGTCGGGGTCGAGCGCGCGCTGCACGCCTTCCATCATCAGCTTCGGAGCCAGGGCCAGAGGCTGCCCGGCCATCCGCACGACCTGCCACCCGACGTCATGCCTGCGCGGCGACCACTCCCGGTCGGGAGGAGGAATGTCGAGGGGCTCCTCGCCCGGGTCGAGGATGACCGCGGCCATCGCGAGCGCGGCCATGCCGTCGACCAGCGCATGATGGACCTTGACGAGAAGGCCTGTGCGCCCGCCGGCCAGGCCCTCGATGAGGGTGGCCTCCCACAGCGGGCGCGAGCGGTCCAGGCGGTGTGAGAACTCACGTCCCACCAGAGCACCCAGTTCGGCGTCGTCTCCGGGCGCAGGGAGGCTGGCCTGTCGGACATGCCAATCGACGTCAAACCCGGTGTCGTCCGTCCACATCGGGCTGGTCAGCCCGAGTGGGGGCTCCGCGAGTCGCTGGCGCAGGCGCGGGACGAGGTGGATCCGCTCGCCGATCCGTTGCGTCACCATCGACCGCGTGAGCGCCGGCTCGGGGTCGAACACCATCAGCCCCCCGACCGCCATGTTGACCGCGCCGTGCTCCGCGGCCAGCGACGATCGATCGGCCGGCGAGAGCTCCTGGGTCATCGCGGAGGCATGCGCAGCGCCCCGTCGAGCCGGATCACCTCGCCATTGAGCATCTGGTTCTCGACGATGTGAGCGGCCAGGGCCGCGAACTCCTCCGGTCGTCCGAGGCGCGGAGGAAACGGGATCGCGGCCCCCAGCGCGTCGCGCGACTCCTGCGGCAGCCCGGCCAGCAACGGCGTGTCGAACGTGCCCGGGGCGATCGTGCAGACGCGGATGCCGACCGTGGCCAGGTCCCGCGCGGCGGGCAGCGTCATGCCGACGATCCCGCCCTTGGAGGCCGAGTAGGCGACCTGGCCGATCTGGCCGTCGAAGGCGGCGATTGAAGCGGTGTTCACGCACACGCCGCGTTCGCCGGAGCTGGTCGGCTCATTGGCCAGCATCGCTGCGGCCGCCAGGCGCAGGACGTTGAAAGTGCCGATCAGGTTGACCCCGATGACCCCCTCGAAGGGTCCGAGCCCGTGGGCCCCCCGCCGCCCGGCCACTCGCTCGGCCCAGCCGATGCCGGCGCAACACACGCTGATCCGCAGACCGCCGGCGAACGCGGCGGCCCGCTCGACGGCCGCCTGCACCGTGTCGCTATCGGTCACGTCCGCGCGGACGAACGCGCCGCCCAGCTCGGCGGCCAGCGGGCCACCGCGTTCCTCGTTGAGGTCACAGATGACGACGTTTGCTCCCGCCGCCGCCAGCTGGCGAGCCGTGGCCTCGCCAAGTCCCGAGGCGCCGCCGGCGACGAGCGCGCCACTGCCGTTGATGTCCATGGCCGGAACCCTACTTCGCGCGCTATCGGCGCACGGCCAACGACAGCGCGAATAGCTCGTCCGGGTCCGTGTACCAGCGCTCCAGACGCAGCCCGGCGGCTCGGTAGTCGGCCTCGAGCCGCGACCGGGTGAACTTGGCGCTGATCTCCGTGCGCACCTCCTCGCCGGCGGCGAACTCGACGCGGAGGTCGAGATCGGCGATCAGCACACTGCACGGCCGCTTCGCGCGCAGGCGCATCTCGACCCACTCGTGGCGGCGGTCGAAGAACGCGACGTGTTCGAAGGCATCGGGCGCGAAGTCCGCGTCGAGCTCGCGATTGATGACATGCAGGACGTTGCGGTTGAACTCCGCGGTCACGCCCTCGGCGTCGTCGTAGGCGGCCTCGATCAGCGCCGGCTCCTTGACCAGGTCCGTGCCGAGGAGGAGCCGATCGCCAGGGCCGAGCAGCGCGGCGATCTTGCGCAGGAGCACGCGCCGAGTGCCCGGTGGGAAGTTGCCGATCGTCCCGCCGAGCAGCGCCACGATGCGCGGCGTGCCCCGGCCGGGCGGAACACGATCGAGGTGACGTTCGAAGTCGCCGACCACGCCGTGGACCTTGAGTCCCGCGTGCTCGTCGACGAGCAGGCGCGCCGCCTCCTCGACGACGGTCTCGGAGACGTCGAGCGGCACGTAGTGCCTCAGCGTTCCGGCCCGCTGCATGGCGTCGAGCATGATCCGCGCCTTGTCGGCTGCGCCGGAGCCGAGCTCGACCAACTCGCCGGCCCGCGTGCGGTCGACGATCTCCTCGACGTTGCGTTTGAGGATCTGCTTCTCGGTTCGGGTGGGGTAGTACTCGGGCAGGTCGCAGATGCGCTCGAACAGCTCCGAGCCGCGAGCGTCGTAGAAGTGCTTGGGCGGAAGCTCCTTGAACGGCCGTGTCAGCCCATCGAGCACGTCGTTGGCCAGCATCCGCTCGTCCTGCTCGGACAGCCAGGACTCGATCCTGATGTCTTCTGATTGCAGCAGCGCCTTCATAGATCGCGCGCGAGTCGCAGGCCGGAGAAGATCTGGCGTCGCTGGGGGAAGTCCCAGTTGCGGAACGTCGGGTTGGCCACGCGGGCGCGGGTGGCCCACGAGCCTCCGCGCAGGACCCGGTAGCCGTCGCGGAAGAAGACCTCCGAGTACTCGCGGTACGGATGGGCGGCGAACCCGGGGTAGCCGTAGAACTCAGTCGACGTCCACTCCCACACGTCGCCGATCATTCCCACGCAGCCCGAGGGCGACGCGCCCGCCGGGTAGACCCCCGCCGGCGCCGGGCCGCGGGAGACGTGATCGACGTTGGCGTGGAGCCCCGGCGTGGGCGGCTCGTCGCCCCACGGGTACGGGCGCGCCGAACCCGTCTCCTGGTCCCAGGTCGCCGCCTTTTCCCACTCGGCCTCACTCGGGAGCCGGGCGCCGTTCGCGCGGGCGAAGGCGTCGGCCTCGAACCAGGAAATGTGGACGACGGGCCGGCTCGGGTGCAGCGGTTCGAGCTTCCCGAGGCGCCATTCGGCGCTGAGGTCCGCCGTCCAGGCTCCAGGACGTGTGATGTCGTACTGCTCCTTCCAGGCCCAGCCCTCGTCGGACCACCATTCGCGGCGCTCGTATCCGCCGCCCTCGACGAAGGTGAGGTAGGACGCGTTGGTGATCGGCGAGCGGGCGATCAGGTAGCCGCGTACGTCGGTGCGGTGACGGGGTCGCTCGTTGTCATAGGCAAAGCTCGCCGCGGGCGCGCCGATCGTGCATGGTCCCTCCGGGACCTCGACCCATTCGAAGCCGGTGAGCGCTGCCGTGGGCGCGGCCGGGTGGGGCTCCGGGCTCGGAAGTTCGTAGTCGGTCAACCGGGCGAGCTGGAGCGTTTGCAGCATCGTCTCGTCGTGCTGGTGCTCGTGGCGCACGACCATCTCGAACACGAACCCGTCGCCGATGCCGGTGTTCTCGACAACCTCGAGGACGCGCGTGCGCACCTGCTCGAGGTAGTCGCGAGCCTCGGGCGGGCGCAGGAACGGCAGGTCGCCGCGGGCTGCGCGGGGCGTCTCGAAGGCGTCGTAGACCGCGGTCAGGTCCTCGTGCAGGAGCGGCCGGTTTCCGTGGCGGTGCACCAGCCACAGATCCTCGAACGCGGCGATGTGTCCGAGGTCCCACACCAGTGGGCTCATCAGCGTCGAATGAACGCGCTCGAGGTTGTCCTCGGACACCGAAGCAACCAGGCCGAGGGTCCGCTCGCGCGCTTCGCTCAGCGCGGCCACCGCCGCCGCGCCGGTCCGGGTTGATCCACGGAGGCCGCTCGCCATGACAGTCATTGTCGCAGGGCGTAGCGGAGGTACAGGGCACCTTCCCGTTCGAGCGCCCACTCGATGCGGAGGTCGGCCGGCTCGGGCAGCTCGGCTCCGGTGGTGATTGTTGGGCCGTTTCCCCCCCCGGTCAGCTTGGGCGCCAGCGTGAGAAACAGCTCGTCGACGACCTGCTCGGACAGCATCGCGCTGAACACCGTCGGACCGCCCTCGCAGAGCAGCGACCTGACGCCGAAGTCGACCCGCAGGTGGCGTAGCACGGCGGTCATGATGGGCTGGGCAGGGTCCAGCTCGACCGTTGTCACCTCGGCCCGGCAGCCGCCGAGGTCGGGCTGGCTCGGCGAGAACACGAGGATTCTCGCCTCGGGCTCGGCGAACAGGTCGATCTCGGTGGGCACATCTCCGCTGCGGGTGACGACGCAGGCCAGCGGCTCGGGAGTGAGGCCGCGCTCGACTCGCCGTTGGCGTCGCTCGGCCTTGCCGAGGATCCGGCCGTAGCTCTCCGTGCGCAGCGTGCGGGTTCCGGCCAACACCGCGTCGACACGCTCGCGAAGGCCATGGAACATGGCGCGATCGCCGTCATCACCCAAGCCGCCCGAGCGTCCCTTCACGGTGGCCCGGCCGTCGGCGCTGGCCACGAGGTTGACCATCGTCAGGGGACGGTCCTCGGGCGCCCTGGCGGCGAGTTCGAGCGATCCGAGCAGGTGCTCGATCTCGACGGTGGCGGCCTCTGGAAGCAGTTGACGGAACTGCACCGACGCCGAACCTAGCAGCCTCGCGCAGCCGGTCAGTCGGGGTTCGACTGGGCTGTAAGGAAATGGTTAGGCTGGGCGCCGATGGACTTCAGGCAGCTGGACAGGGGGGAACTGATCGCCACCGCGGGAGGGATCCTGCTCGGCGTCTCACTGTTCGTGTCGTGGTACACGCTGGGCAACCGGTTCACGGTTCTGAACTCGTGCAAGGGACCGAACTCGACCTGCACGGGCTGGCATGCTCTGACCATCGTTCGCTACCTGCTGCTGATCACGGCCATCGCTCCGGCGATCCTGGCCTACATCATCATCCGTGGCCACGCGCTGTCGTGGCCACGCGGGGAGCTGACCGCGGTGACCGCCCTGACAGCGCTGACCTTCACGGTCTTCCGGGGCGTCATCGATAAGCCAGGCACGCCGCCCGGCCAGATCGGCGTCGACATCGGTTGGTGGCTGGCGCTCGCCGGCGGCCTGCTGATTCTGGCCGGCTCGATCTGGCGTTCGCAGGAGGGCGCCGCCCGCCGCAAGCCACCGGGAGTCCTATGAGCAGATCCGAAGACGTACTCCGACCCGACCGTAACCTGGCCCTCGAGCTCGTGCGAGTCACCGAGGCCGCCGCGCTGGCCGCGGCGCGCATGGTGGGCCGCGGCGACAAGGAAGGCGCCGATCAAGCCGCCGTCGACGCGATGCGCAACGTGCTCGACTCGGTGTCGATGGACGGCATCGTGGTGATCGGCGAGGGCGAGAAGGACGAGGCGCCGATGCTCTACAACGGCGAGCAGATCGGCGACGGCAATCCGCCCCAGGTCGACGTGGCGGTCGACCCCCTCGAGGGCACCCGGCTGACCGCCCTCGGCATGCCGAGTGCGATCGCCGTGATCGCGCTGGCCGAGCGGGGTTCGATGTTCGACCCCGGCCCGTGCGTGTACATGGAGAAGATCGCCGGTGGCCCGGAGATCGCTGATCTGCTCGACCTCGACCGGTCGCTGCCCGAGACCATCGGGTTGGTGGCCGAGCGCAAAGGGATCGACGTCCGTGACGTGATGGTCGTGATGCTCGATCGCGAGCGCCACCACGAGGCGATGCGCGAGGTCCGCCAGGCCGGAGCCCGCGTGCGCCTGATCCTGGACGGCGACGTGTCGGCGGCCCTGCTCGCGGTCAGCGACAACTCCCCCGTCGACCTCCTATGGGGGATCGGTGGCACCCCCGAGGGCGTGATCTCGGCCGCCGCGATCAAATGCACCGGAGGCCAGATGCTGGGACGGCTATGGCCGCGCAACGACGACGAACGCCAGGCGGCCATCGATGCCGGCTATGACCTCTCGCGGATCCTGAACTGCGACGACCTGGTGGCCGGCGAGGACGTGTTCTTCTCGGCCACCGGAGTGACCGACGGCGACGTGCTCCAGGGCGTGCGCTACCAGGGAGGCGCCGGGGCCACGACGGAGTCGCTGGTCATGCGCTCGCGCTCGGGTACGGTCCGGCGGGTGTTCGCTCGACACGACCGTGCGAAGCTGCGAGCGCTCACCGGCGTCCGTTATGGCTGAGGCGCTTCCTGGTCGGCGGCGGCCGGGTTCGCGTTGACCGAGATCGCCTCGGGCGGTGCGACCGCGGTGACCGCGGACAGCCGGCCGACCTTCGACTCGGCCAGCTCGAGCCCGGCCAACGACCGCAGGAAAGCGTGGGTCACGAGCACGTGGATCGAGGACTGCGTCGCCTCGTACACCGGGGTGCTGAAGCCCGCTGCGATGGCGGGGTAGAAGTTCGAGACCTCGATGTCGATCCGCACCTTGCTGCGGCCGTTCACGGGCGGGTCGGTGCCGAGCCACACGCTCAGGGAAAGGAACCCGCAGCCGCGGCCGGCCTTGGCCACCAGCAACCCGTCGCGGATTCGCCACCGCACGCACCCGTGGTCGGGAGCGATCTCGTACTCCGGCGCCTCGAAGCGCAGCAGCGTCAGCGGCCGCCCGAGCAGGACCACGGAGCGCTCGTTGGCCCCGTAGGTGACACGGATGAGCCCGAGAGTCACCCGGGTCAAGAAGCGCCAGTATGTCCGGGCCAGGTTCTCGAGGTTGGTTGGATTCCACAGCCGCTCGAGATCGGACATCGAGATCACGAGCTCGGCCGACTGGACGGATCGCACGGCGCCGTCACGGGCGATCACCGTGGATTGCCCCGGCGTGACGATGATCGCGCGGGCCGGTAGCCGTCGGCGCCGCCGCACCCGGATCGTCACCACCGCGGCCAGGGCTCCGATGATCGCGATCAGGGCTTGGGGCACACAGTCATTCTGACCCCTCCGTGCGCGTCAGTGCACCAGCGGCTCCAGCGCGACTCGAGTCCCCGCAGCGAGCTCTCCATCGCCCGCCGGGATCATGGCCAGCGCGTCGGCCCCCACGAGCGAGGTCACGATGTGGGAGCCCTGGGGCCCATTGGGGATCGCGACGGCCGAGCTTCCGTCGCGCTCGAGCCGGACGCGAATCGCCTGTTCCCGCTGGTGGTTGCGCGGCACGGCCACCCCGAGCACGGCCTCACGGTCGCCCGCCGTGCTGTGGTCGGCGCCCTGCATCGCCTCCAGCGCGACGCGTGCGAACAGCGTGAACGTGACGACGGCCGAGACCGGATTGCCCGGCAGCCCGAACACCAGCTGGCGTCCCCGGGTCCCGAACCAGGTCGGTTTGCCCGGTTGTAACGCCACGCGCCAGAACACCTCGCGCACACCCAGGGCCTCGAGCGCCGGCTTGACGTGGTCGTGGGGGCCCACCGACACGCCGCCGGACACGATAACCACGTCGGACTGCTCGAGCGCGACGGCCAGGGCGGCCTCGGTGACGCCGCGGTCGTCGGGCAGGCGCCGCGCGGGGCCCGCGAGGGCGCCACAGCGAATGGCCAGCGCGGTCAGCATCGGCCCATTGGAGTTGTGGATCTCGCCCGGCGCGAGCCGCTCGCCGGGCGCACGCAGCTCGTCGCCGGTGCACAGCACGCTGACCCGCGGCTGCGCCGCCACGATCAGGTCGGCCGCCCCGGCGGCAACCGCGGCGCCGATCTCGACCGCTGTGAGGACCGCTCCGGCACGAAGGATCAGCTCACCGTGGTGCATGTCCTCGCCGGCCGCGCGCACGTTGTCCGACTCCGCCACGGCGGCTCCGGTCTCGATCTGGCCATCACGCACTGTGACGTCCTCCTGGCGGATGACCGCCTCGGCTCCGACCGGCACGGCCGCCCCGGTCGAGATGCGGATCGCCTCGCCGTCGGCCAGCCGGCGGCTGGTGGGCAGGCCCGCGCGCGACTCGCCGACCACCGTCAGCAAGCGACCCGTCGGGCCGGCGGTGATCGCGTATCCATCCATCGCCGAGCAGGGAAACGGCGGCACCTCGCCCCCGGCCAGGACGTCCTCGGCCAACACTCGACCGAGCGCGCTGTCGATGCTGACCGCTTCGCGGTCCATCCGTCCGGCGGCTCGGAGAACCTGCCGTCGGGCCTCGCTGACTGAGATCAAATCATCTGCCACCCCGACATTGTTGCCGAGCTTCAGCGTTATTGAAGTAGTGATAAAAGACCGGCCCATGGAGCACGGTCCGCCACGCCGGCGCCGGGCGCGGCCGGTGGCCGATGCCCCGATCGATGCTCTGCTTGTCTCGGCTGAGGACCTAGCCAAAGGTTGGTTGCTGGCGCTGCTCGAGCAATCGCCGCTCGAGGCCGCACCGGGGATTCTGGCCGCCGACCTGGCCCGTGACGGGCCCCGCGTCTGCGACGCGGTGGTCAGGGCACTGGCGGATGACGGCGACCTGCGCCGCATCGAGCCAGGCGGCGCGCTGGAGCCGCTCGTCTCGCGCGCGGCCGATTTTGCCGGCGCGCCCGACGCCGAGTCGGCGTCGGGAGCGATCGACGCGCTCCATGCGGTGGTCTGGAGCGCGCTTCGCTCAGAGCTCCCCGGCCCCGATGCCGAGCTGATCTCGGAGCTGTCCGAGAGGTTGACGCGGGTGACGGGTTTGGTCCGGGCGGCGGTGTTGCGGCGCAAGGCCACGCCCGGGCCGGGTCACGGCGCGACATCGGCGCCACGCGAGGACGGGCCGCCGGGCGACCACGAGCGCGCCCCCGGGCCGGTACCGCTACGCGTTGCTCCGCCGGGCGGCCCGCCCGCGCCCGGCGCTGAGCCGCCGGGTGAGGTGCTGTGGATCGAAGCGGTCAAGGATGAGATTGCCGGCGCGCTGCGCTCGGGCTCGGCGCTGTCGCTGCTCCTGGCCGAGCTCGAGGAGGCCGACAGGGTGATGGCCGTGGAACCGGAATCAGTGTCGGGGGCGACCTTCGGGCGGTTTGCCCAGGCCGTACGCGCCGCCGTGCGCCGCAAGGACATCCTCGTGTGCGAGACCGATACTCGCGCCTGGATCATCGCCACCGACACCGCGCGCCCCGGGGCCCAGGCGCTGGCCAGGCGGATCGCCGAGACGGTCCGCGCCGGCAAGCGCTGGCACGGCGCGCCGATGACCGCGACGCTTGGAGTGGCCGTGTTGCGCGAGGACGGCCTCGATCCCGACAGCCTGATCGAGGCCGCCGAGGAGGCGCGCTTCGCCGCCTCGGCCTCGGGTCTGCCCGTGATGCCGGGCTCGGAATCGTCCGCCCCCGAGGTTCCGAACGGCGGTACGCAGCCGCCGCCCGGCGAGTGAGCCGGGGTCGCGACACTAGGATTGGCCGCGTGCCGAACATCAACACGCCGGATTGGGACGACGAGAAGCGGCCGACCGGGTTCAGGAGCCGCCGCGCGCGGATAGGGCGGCAGCTCGGCTCCGAGCGTGTTGGCTGCAGTCTGTGGGAGGTGCCGCCCGGGGAGGCGGCCTACCCGTACCACTACCACTACTCCGACGAGGAGCTGGTGTTCGTGATCCGCGGGCGCCCAACCCTACGGACACCCGAGGGGTCGAACGAACTCGAGCAGGGCGATGTTGTCCGGTTCGTGCTCGGGGAGACGGGGGCGCATCAGCTCGTCAATCGGACCGACGAGACGGTGACATTCCTCTCGGTGAGCAGCCATGGCCACCCCGACATCGTGATCTATCCGGACTCGAACAAGCTCGGCATCGGGCTCAGGCATCCGCGCGACGACGGCCTGCGGCGCTTCTTCCATCTCGAGGAGGCGGTGGACTATTGGGACCGCGAGGCCGAGCCGGAGGAGGGGCTGGGCGGGGCCGTCTAGTGGCCGGTGCTCAGTGCTTGGGCACCGCGACCGCGCCGATCGCGGCCACACCGATCGCGACGGTGTGGAGCTTCTTGGCCGTGGCCAGGGTCAGGTCCCAGTCGGCGTGGTTGGCGTACGGTCCGCGGTCGATGACCGGCACGGTGATCGTGCGTCCGCGGTAGTAGAGCGCCACCGGGGTCCCGCAGGGCAGCGTGCGGTTGGCCACGCCGAGCGTGTTCTTATGCAGCGTCACGCCGCACGCGGTCTGGGAGCCCAGGTCGCTGTACCAGGTGGCGATCGAGGAGCGATAGACGGTGATCGTCAGCGAAGGTGATGCGGCGGCGGCACGCGCGCCCAGGCTGTGCTCGATCACGGCACGAATCTCAAACTGCCCGATGTGGTTGGTCGGCCAGGTGGCGGTGAAGTGGCCATGCCGGCCCGCCGTTCCGTGAGCCGTCGGGTCCCAGCGTCCGTGCGTCTCGCGGCCGCGACGCTCGATCTCGATCACGTCACCGGCCGCGGAGCTGCCCGCGCTGCCGGTGAACCGCTCGGGGTCGCGGAACATCCGGGCGGCGTGCGTGACGACGGTGATCCCGTTGCCGCTGACGCTCACCTTGCCGCCGCCCGACGTTGACGGAGAGGTCGTCGTCGTGTTCGACCCGGAGTTGCTCGAACCCGAGAATCCGAGCCCGGCACCGCCCGACGAGGACGCCTGCCCAACCGCCGGAAGCCCCAGCCCGATCAGGCCTACGGACAGCACTGCCACCACGTAAACACTGGCGCGACGAAGCACGATAAGCCGGTCCGTCCCTCTTGTCTCGATTGGTGCCTACGGGGTGAGCTGACGGGCTCGCGCCTTGTGAGCGCTACGGTCCTTTGCGGGACCGATTCGCCCCTGCGGCCCTGACGGACCGCAAGTGGTTCCCCCGCCGATCAACCGCGGACGGCTGATCGCTCGGCTGGAAGCGCGGAAGTATACGAAACTGTGCGGGCGTTGCTACCCAGCCTGCAAATAAGCGCGCCCCAGGGGCTTATCTGACCGCGGCGCGCCGGCGTGGAGAGCCTTGTCACGTTTTCCCGGTGGCGGGGACCCCCGAGGACCAGGGCAAAGACTCGGCCACCGTGTCGGCCGCAGAAAGCAACCCACCCCCTTGCCCAGCGAGCCGTTCCCGAAGCGACGCGCCGGCCCGAGGCGATCGGACTGAACGCGCCGGGCTCGCCAAGTGATCCCGGGGCGCTCGGACTAAGGACGGGGCAGGCGGGCGATCGCGCCGCGGAGCGCGCGGGCGCTCACCGTGAGGGCGATCTCGGCCAGCTCGGCCGTCGCCTGCACGGCGGTCCCCAGCACGTCGGTACGACCGGGGGGCACGGGCTTGCGCGGGCCGAGCGCGGCCGGTGTCCCGGCGGGCTGCGCGGGCTGACGGAGCGTCTGCTTGCGCGGGTTCGCTCTCCGCCGCGGGCTCGAGCTCCTGGGCGCGGCCGCGGCCGCGGCCGTGGGCGCGGTGACGGGAGATGCCTTCTTCGCCGCCGCTATCTTCGGTGCCGATGCCTTCGTCTGGTCGACCGTGTCGCTTCCGTTGGCCGGGCGCGCGGCGCGCTTCTGGCTGCGGCGGTGCGGGCGGGTGTGGGGGAGGGCCCCGAGGACCTCGGATGGGCGCTCGTCGGTCATGACCGGCACATGATCGCGCATGGCTCGCGTCGCCGTCCGTTGGCAGAGCCGCGGCCGAGTTCAAGTGGGCCCATGGCGGCTCCGATAACGGCGGTAATCACCCGGGTGGGCAGGCGAATGGATCACCAGGCCCGGGCAATCTGACGCGGACATTTATGGACCTTTATGTCGACTTTGCGGCCGCAACTTGAAACGGCTGGGCACGTTCTGCGTAATAGTCAGCAGCGGACTCTCGCGACAACGGTGCACAATCGACCATCGGCGCGGGGTTCTGGGCCGGAGGAATGGGCGACCACGCCTTTGACTTCAAAAAAGATAGTACCTATAGTTAGGACGGATGCTTGAGTAGCGGGCGTGCGCCCTTGGTGGCCTCGCCCGCTCTCTATCCTCAGTGCCGGTCAGCGCCTATCGATTGGTACTACGAAGGAAACGGAACCAGATGTCAGTAGCGGAACTGCAGGAACTCGAAGAGATCAAGGGTCTGGTCAATCGCGGCCAGCAGCTGGGCGTCCTGACGTACGCCGAAATCGCCGGCGCCGTCTCCGAGCTAGATCTCGACGAGGCCGATGTTGAGGAGTTGCACGGATTCCTCGAGCGGGCCGAGATTGAGCTCGTCGAGGAAGTGGATCCGGCCCTGGCCGCCACCGAGGTCGAGCGGGCCCCCGACAAGCGCGGCCGGCGCAAACCGAAGACGGCGCTTGATCTGAAGCCGGACATGACCACCGATTCCCTTCAGCTGTTCCTGAAGGACATCGGCAAGGTCAGACTGCTGACGGCCCAGGAAGAGGTCGACCTCGCCAAGCGCATCGAGCGCGGCGATCTCGATGCCAAGCAGAAGATGGTCGAGTCGAACCTTCGCCTGGTCGTGTCGATCGCCAAGAACTACCGCAACCAGGGCCTGCCGTTCCTCGATCTGATCCAGGAAGGCACGCTTGGCCTGGTTCGCGCGGCCGAGAAGTTCGACTACCGCAAGGGCTTCAAGTTCTCCACCTACGCCACCTGGTGGATCCGACAGGCCATTGCGCGCGCCCTGGCCGACAAGGCGCGGACGATCCGCATCCCGGTGCACGTGGTCGAGAAGCTCAACAAGATCGGCCGCGCGGAGCGCAAGCTGGTCACCGAGCTCGGCCGCGAGCCGACGGCCGAGGAGATCGCCGAGGTCACGGGGATCGAGCCGGAGGAGGTCGAGTCGATCAAGCGCTCGGCGCAGGCCCCGGTGTCGCTGGAGAAGCCGGTCGGCGACGAGGAGGAGTCCGAGTTCGGCCAGTTCATCGCCGACGAGCGGGCCGAGTCGCCCTACGAGCGCGCGGCCGAGATCCTCACCAAGGAGGCTCTGCGCGAGGCTCTGGAGAACCTCAGCTATCGCGAGCGCCGCGTACTCGAGCTGCGCTACGGACTCGGTGGCGAGCACCCGCGCACCCTCGACGAGGTCGGGCGGACGTTCAACGTAACCCGCGAGCGCATCCGTCAGATCGAGAACCAGTCGCTGAAGAAGCTGCAGTCGCTGGCTGAGGCGCAGAAGCTCCGCGACGTCGCCTAGCTCGGGGGGCGTCCACCGGCGCCCTCACACACGCTGAGGGCGTCCACAGGCGCCCTCCCACTCCTCAAGCCAGCGCCCGCCGGCGCCGATGCTCTTTCCAGCATGTTTGAGCTCCAGGAGGCGCTGCATTACATCGTGCGCAAGGAGGGGTCCGACCTCCACCTGAAGGTCGGCTCGCGTCCGATCGCGCGGATTCACGGGCGGCTCGAGCCAATCGAGGACCACGACCTGATCCACCCCGAAGACACCGAGCGGGTGCTGAAGGAGATGCTGGTCGACCCGGACAAGCTGGCCGAGTTCGATGACCAGAACGAGGTTGACTTCGCCTACGCGGTCGAGGGGCTCGCGCGGTTCCGCGTGAACGCATTCCGCCAGCGCGGCTCGGTCTCGATCGTCGCGCGGTTGATCCCATTTGCCGTGCGCACACTCGACGAGCTCGGGCTGCCTCCGGTGATGACCGAGCTCGCCGACGAGGAGCGCGGACTGATCCTGCTCACCGGGACCACCGGCTCCGGGAAGTCGACCACACTGGCCGCGATGATCGACCAGATCAACGACACCAAGCCGCGGCACGTCGTCACGATCGAGGACCCGATCGAGTACATGCACACCGACCGCACCTCGATCATCAACCAGCGCGAGGTGGGCATGGACACAGAATCGTTCAAGCGCGCCATGCGCCGCGTCCTGCGGCAGGACCCCGACGTGATCCTGATCGGCGAGATGCGCGACGAGGAGACGGTTCGCTCCGCCCTGTCAGCCGCCGAGACCGGCCACCTCGTGCTCTCGACCGTGCACACGCTCGATGCCCCCGAGACGGTCAACCGGATCATCGACTTCTTCCCGCTGCACGAACAGAGCCAGGCCCGGGCCATGCTGGCGGGCACGCTGAAGGGCGTCATCTCTCAGCGCCTGGTTCCCACGCCGGACCGCGACGGTCGCGTCGCGGTGTGCGAGATCCTGCGCATGACCGGCCGGGCGCGCGACATGATCATGGACCCCGAGCAGACCGGACGACTGCGCGAGGTGATCGCCGAGGGCGAGTACTACGGCATGCAGACCTTCGACCAGGCGCTGCTCTATCACTACCAGGCCGGCCGCGTGTCGATGGAGGATGCGCTCAGGGTGGCCTCGAGCCCGCACGACTTCAAGCTCCTGGTCAGCGCCGAGGGCCGGACGGCGACCTCGATGGAGGACCTCGTCGACGCCAGCCGGATCAGCGCCGGCCCGGTGACGCTCCGGCGGCCCCAGGCACCGCTCACGCCCGTGCCCGGACCGCCGAGCGGCTCGCATGGCCCGCCACCATCCGCGCCCGCGCCCGCGGCCTAGCACTCGGGCCGCAGAACCCCGGTGCCGTCCCCGTGCTTCAGTTCGTGAAGCATTGGCGCTACACTGGGCTTTCTGATGGCTTCCAACGACACGTGTCCGGTCTGCCGGACGGCAGACATCGTCTGTGGCAAGTGGACGCTCCTGGTCATCCGCGACCTCGCCGACGGGCGTTCGCGCTTTTGTGAACTCGAGCGCTCGCTCCGGGGAATCAGCCCGCGCACGCTCTCGCTACGCCTGCGCGCGTTGGAGGAAGAGGGGATCGTCGAGCGCCAGACCTTTCCCGAGGTACCGCCGCGCGTTGAGTACGCCCTGACCACCAAGGGCCGCGCGCTCGTCCCGCTGATCGAGGACATGCGCGCGTACGGACTCGAGTGGCTGGGGGGGAGCTGCCCGGACGACGCCGTCGAGGACGCCACCCCCGAGACGCTGCCGGCGATCGTCGCCGCCTGAGCACCGCCTGAGCACCGCCGGGCGCGAAGCTGCAAGCCGCGGCTCGCCGTGAAGGATCGCCCTCGCGCACCGCGAAACGGCGCATGTGCGAAACACAACCCTTCACCAGCAGCTCCAGGAGTTCATCGGCGACGCCGCCGCTCAGCTCGCCACCGAGACGGCCAACGGGGCGGAGATCCCGTTCGAGCTCGTCGAGACCGACGGACGGCCGACCGGCCGGGTGCCGCTGTACTGCTACCGGCCGCTGACCGGATCATTCATCCGCGAACACCTCGGATTGCTGGCCGCACTGGAGACCTACGCTCCGGTCGCGCGCACTCTGAGCGGCCTCGACGGCCTCGACGGATATCTGCGGGCGCGCGGCGAGACCAGGATCCCCAGCGAGGCTCGGGAGCGGGCCGACGCCGTGCTGCGCGCCTTCCTGAGCGGGATGTTCGCCGAGCGCAGCGAGTTCGGCTTCGACCCAGACCGCTTTGCGAGCGCCTACGCCGAGCTCGAGAACTCGCTGTACGAGGGGCGCTGCGTGAGCACCGTGGTCGCCCCGCTGCTCGGCGTGTCGCTGCACCCTGACACCTCCGAGCTCAGGCTCGACGACGAGCTCTCGCTGCTCAGGGGGGAGAGCCTCGAGGACGCTCCGGCCGAGGCGGTGTGGGGGGACGGTGAGGAGCCCAACGTGCTGGCGGTGCTGACCGTGACCCAGGAACGCGCGGGCCCGCCGCCCGTATCCAAGGCGCGGTCACGATTCCGGCGCACTCTGACCGCGCTGAGACTGTTCGACAGCGGCGGCTATGCGCTCGGGCCGATCGCGTGGACGCGGACCGACATGGGACCATGGCGATCGGTGGCGCTCGGGGGAAGCGGCCGTCCGCGACTGGTGACGGCGATCGAGGCCGACCAGGAGGACGAGCTGCGGGCGTTCTGCAATCTCGTGGCCCGGCGGGTGCCGGGCAGCGGTGAGTTGGCCTGGGCGCTGGCACGGTTCGAGATGGGATGCGAGCGCCTGGCGCCGTTCGAGGCGCTGACCGATTACCTGCTCGCGCTGCGGGCGCTGCTCGAGCCCGAGGGTCCGAGCAGCGGCCGTCTCGCCGGGCGGCTGGCGATGATCTGCGCCCGACCCGAGGAGCGAGCGGATCTGACCGAGCGCACGGCCCACGCGATCTCGCTCGAGCGAGCAGTGATCGCCGGCCTGGCGCCGGCCGGCCCGAACGCCGACGCGCTGGTCGATGAGCTCGCCGACCATCTCCGCGCCCTGCTGCGCGACGTCTTCTGCGGACACCTCGACGCCGACCTGCGCGGAATCGCTGACGATCTGTTGGCCGACGCGGTGGCGGCGGGCGTTTCGCGCTAGGCTGACTGGAGGCCGCTCCCTACTCGGTCCCGCAAGGGGCTGGGAGTGTTTTGCCGCCAGGCTCAACACGTAAGTCCTGGGGCTCCCAAGTAGTTAGGGGGAGCGCGACCGCAGCTTCTCGAGCGGGCTCATCGCCCGCTCGTGCTGCATCTGACCCGAGGGGCGCAACGGTGACGGGACAATAGGACGGACAGTCATGGAACTCGAGCATGTTGATGTGCTGATCGTGGGAGCCGGCCTCTCGGGAGTCGGGGCGGCCTGCCACCTGCAGACGGAGTGCCCGGGCAAGACGTACACGATCCTCGAGGCGCGCGACCGGATGGGTGGAACCTGGGACCTGTTCCGCTACCCCGGCATCCGCTCGGACTCGGACATGCACACGCTGGGCTACCGCTTCCGTCCCTGGCGCCAGGCAAAGTCGATCGCTGACGGCGAGTCGATCCTCAGCTACATCCGCGACACCGCGCGCGAGAACGGCATCGAGGGCAGGATCCGCTTCAACCATCGGGTCGTGAGGGCGGACTGGCGGGCCGAGGACGCGCGCTGGCGCATCGAAGCCCGCACCTCCGACGGTGACACCGTCCGCATCAGCTGTGGGTTCCTCTTCATGTGCAGCGGCTACTACCGCTACGACCAGGGCTACACGCCCGACTTCAAGGGCACCGAGGAGTTCGGCGGGCGCATCGTGCATCCGCAGCACTGGACCGAGGATGTCGAGTACGAGGGCAAGCGCGTGGTGGTCATCGGTAGCGGCGCCACCGCTGTCACGCTCGTTCCGGCGCTGGCGCAGCGAGCCGCTCACGTGACAATGCTCCAGCGCTCGCCGAGCTACATCGTCTCCCTCCCGGCCTACGACCCGATGGCCAAGGTCGCCCGCCGGGTGCTCCCGCCTCGACTCGCCTACGGGGCCGTGCGGTGGAAGAACGTCATGCTCACGCTGCTGAGCTTCCAGCTCTCGCGCCGCCGGCCGGAGATGATGAAGTCGCTCATCCGCCGGGGCGTGGAATCGCAGCTGCCGATCGGCTACGACGTCGACACTGACTTCACTCCCCGCTACAACCCGTGGGACCAGCGCCTGTGCCTGGTCCCCAACGGCGACCTGTTCCAGGCCATCAGCGAGGGCCGCGCGTCGGTCTGCACGGCCGAGATCGATACGTTCACCGAGGGTGGGCTGAAGCTGACCACCGGCCAGGAGCTCGAGGCCGATCTGATCGTCACCGCCACCGGGCTGAACCTCCTTCCCCTGGGGGGTCTCGAGCTCAGCGTCGAGGGCGAGCCGGTCGACGTCGCTCACACCGTCGGCTACAAGGGCATGATGCTGTGCGGCGTGCCCAACATGGCCATCGCGTTCGGCTACACCAACGCGTCGTGGACGCTCAAGTGCGATCTGACCTGCGGCTACGTCTGCCGGCTGCTGCACCACATGGACGCCGGCGGGCACACCTGGTGCGTGCCCCAGGAGCCGCCGCCCTCGGTGGCGCGCGAGCCGTTCATCGACTTCAGCTCGGGCTACATCACACGCTCGATCGACAGCTTTCCCAAGCAGGGGGCGACCGCTCCGTGGCGGCTGTATCAGAACTACGCGTTCGACATCGTCGCGCTGCGCTTGGGCTCGCTCGAGGACGGCACGATGCAGTTCGGAGGCCCCGCCCGGACCGGCCGGATCCGCGAGACGATCGCGGCCTGAGATGGCATCAACCCTCTGAGCGCTGCACCGCGGTTATGCTCAGCTCCGTGGCGCCCACCAAGCCGACGGCTCCCAACGTCCATCCCCGTTGCGTCAACGTGCCTCGAATCGGCGACGACGGGTTCGAGGAGCTGTGTCATCTCGTCACCGAGGATGACCCCGACACGGCGCTGTGCGGCAGGGACGTCACCGATTACCCGTGGAATCCGCCCTGGCCGCGCTGTGAGGCGTGTCTGGCGATTGCTCGGGGGGCTCTGAACTGAGCTCGCCGGGGCCGCGCAGGCTGAGCAGCACGAGCAGCGCGAGCAGCCCCACGCAGCCGATGAACACCAGCCCGGCGGCGCGCAACCCGAACGCGTTGTTGGCCACCCCGACGCCGATGATCGGGACCGACAGGGCCACATAGGCAACCAGGAAGAAGGCCGAGTTGACCTCGCCGCGTTTCTCGGGCGGTGTCTGGGCGTTGAGCGCGGACAGGCCGGCCCGGAAGCTCAGGCCGGTGCCGAAGCCGGCCACCGCCGCCCCTAGCAACAGCAGGAGCAGCGAGTTCGCCGCCAGCCCGGCGGCGATCGCCGCCAGCCCGGCGATCATGAGGCCGCAGCCCGCCTGGAGAGCACCCTGGGCCGAGAACCACGGCAGGGAGAGCTGCCCGCCCAGCGAGGCGGCGAACAGCGTGAACACGACGGCGCCCGACAGCGCGTGGTTGGGCAGCCCAAGCAGCTCGCCGAGAAACACCGGCGCGATGGCCGAGAACAGCCCTAGCGTGGCGAAGGCGGCAAAGGCGGCGGTAGCGGCACGGATGAACGTGCTGCGGACCTCGGCGGGGATGTGCAGGTTGATCGGCGGCGCCCGGCGGGCGTGCGGCTGGGGCTCCGCGGGGTGCGGCTCGGGCATCAACAGGATCACGGCGGCGGCGGGTACGAGCAGCACGAGGTGCACGGCGTAGGGCAGACGCAGCGGATCGGGGGCGAGCTCGGCCAGGATTCCCGCCAGCAGCGGCCCCAGACCGAGGCCGCCCATGTTGACCACGGTGGCGAGGAGCGTCGCGCGCTGCTTGTCCGAGTCGGAGGCAAGGTCGAGCAACGCCGCGGTGGCGGTGCCCGTGAACAGGCCGGCCGAGATGCCCGACAGGACGCGCCCGATGAACAACGCCGGCAGCCCCTGGGCGAGTATGAAGACCACCGAGCTCGCCGCCGCGAAGCCAAGCCCGGGCAGCAGCAGCGGCCGGCGCCCGACGCGGTCCGAAAGCGGCCCCACGAGCAGCAGCGTGGCCAGCACGCCGATCCCGTAGACGGCATAGACGATCGTCACCGTGAGCGCCGCGAAGTCGAACCGCTGCTCGTAGATCGGGTACAGCGGCGTCGGCATCGTCGTGCCGATCATCGTGACCAGGAAGGCGTAGGCGACGCCGACCGTCGCCATCTGGCGGTTCATCGGTGGGATCCTTCCCTGCTACCCATCCGGCGGGAAGGAGCGCTCTGTGGACAAAGGGACTCTCATCTGCGTAATCGAGATACCGAAGGGCAGCCGTAATAAGTATGAGTACGACCCTCGGCTCGGCGGTATCAAACTCGATCGGTTCGTATCGGCATCGGTGGTCTACCCGACCGACTACGGGTACGTCCCCGAGACCCTGGCGCCGGATGGCGATGCTCTCGATGTTCTCGTCTGCGTGTCGGAGCCGACGTTTCCCGGCTGCATGATCGAAACACGCGTGATCGGCCTGTTCAAGATGTCCGACGAGAAGGGTCCCGACGACCACATCGTATGCGTCCCGTGCAACGACCCGGGGTGGAATCCGCTCCGCGACGTCGACGACATTCCCACGCAGTTGCGCAACGAGATCTCGCACTTCTTCAGCGTGTACAAAGATCTCGACCCCGGCCGCCGCTCCGACGTCAAGGGGTGGGACGACCGAGCGGCGGCCCTCCAGACGATCGACTCGGCGCGCGAGGCGTTCCTCGAGCGCCTCTAGACCCGTTGTTTCATCTCGAGCTTCGCCAATTCCCCAACGTCGCGCGCGCGTTCAACCTGAGCGCTGAGGAGCTCCAGCAGCGGTTTGTGCGTCCTTGGCTGGAGGGGCGCATGATCGAATCGGGCGAGCACCGGTTCTCGCCCGAGAAGGCTCGCCTGGCCATCTACGAAGGGCGCGCGCTGGCCACGGACGAGATCGGCATGGGCCGCGGCTGGGGGAACGTGACCCGAACCGGGACCGAGGTCACCGAGCGCGTGCTCGAGGCGGCCCGCGACCCATCGCTCGAGCAGCTCAAAGGCGAGACCGAGGCACGCGTCCCGCTCACCCTTCGCGATGTCCTGGCCCTGGCCAATGAGCGGTGGCCCGAGCGCCGCGCGTCCGAGCGCCTGGCGCTGGCCGAGATGGCGGTATGGGAGCTGCTGCACCAGCGGCGCGTGCGAATGAGCCGCGACGGCCAGCCCGTGGCACCCGAGGAGTGGCAGCCGATCATCCTGGCCTGGGAGACATGGAGCGGGGACGCGCGAGGAGCGCTGCTGATCGAAGCTTAAACACGGGCGGGGCCGGCCCCCAAGGGGCCGCCCCGCCTTTTTATGCACGCACTCGCTAGGCCACCACCTCGGCGATCAGGCGGTCGCGCTCGGCCGCCGAGGCGAACAGGAAGCGGTGCACCCGCAGCAGACCGGCGACGTCGTGGACGTCGTCGTCGAGGTGGGGGACGAGGAGGGGGGTGGCGCCGTCGAGCGCGGCGGTCAGCCGGGCGACGTTCTGCTCGTCGCGGCGCGCCAGCACGTGGTAGTCATCGAAGTTCTGCGCCACCCGTCCGGCCAGCTCGGCGCCGAGCCTGCGGCGCAGGGCCGCCTTGACGTCGTCGGGTTCGCTGGCGCCCAGGAGATCGTGGTGGACGCGGTTGACGACGACTCCGGCGAACGGGAGCCCGCTCTCCTGCAGCGTGCGGCGAAACCAGATCGCCTCGTCGATCGGCTCGGTCTGGGCCGTGCTGACGAGGACAAAGGCGGCCGTATCGGCGCGGAGCATCTTCTCGACCTGCTGGGCGCGGGCGCTGAAGTCGTCGGTCATGTCGCCGAGCAGGGCGAAGAACGTCGAGAGGTCAGTGAGGAGATCAACACCGGTGACGCGGCGCAGCGCGGCCAGGAACGGCGAGGCACCGCGGCCGATGACCTTCATCCCCAGCCCGGTGGGGCGGATGAACGCGCGCAGGGCGCGCCCCTCGAGGAACGACGTCAGCCGTCCGGGCGCGTCGAGGAAGTCGACCGCGTTGCGCGAGGGTGGGGTGTCGAGCACGAGCAGGTCGAAGTCGCCCTCGCGGTCGAGCTCGTAGAGCTTGGCGACGGCGGTGAACTCCTGCGACCCGGACACCGCTGTGGACAGCTGGGCGTAGACGCGGTTGGCCTTGATCTCGGCCGCCCGGTCCGGGTCGGGGGCGATCCGATCGATCAGCTCGTCGAAGGTCCGCTTCGGGTCGAGCATCATCGCCCACAGCTCGCCCCGCACCTCCAGTCCTGCTGCCAACAGCCGCCGGGGAGACACGCGACGTGGTTCGTTGTACAGCTCCTCGAGCCCGAGCGCGTTGGCGAGCCGGCGGGCCGGATCGATCGTCACCACGGCGACCTTGGCGCCGGCGGCGGCCATGCCGAGCGCGATCACCGCCGAGGTGGTCGTCTTGCCGACGCCGCCCGACCCGGCGCACACGCACACGCGCTTGCCCTCGAGCAGCTCGGCCACGCTCACAGCGACTCCCCGAGAACGTCGGCCAGGCGCTCGAGCTCCTCGCGCCCGAGATGCTCACAGAACACGTAGGGGAGCTCGATCAGCGGCAGGCCGAGCTCGCGCTCCAGCCTGTGCCGCTGTTCGCGCTGGGTGCCGGCCCTGGCGTGCTCGGACAGCGCCGCGCCCAGCGCGCTGCGGGCGAGCGGCGAGCGGGTCTGGGTCAGGGCGGTGGCCAGCTCGCCGGCCTCGGCGTCGTCGAAGCGCGCGGGGTACAGTGCGTTGAGGATCACCGCGGCGAGCTCGAGCCCGTCCTCGTCGAGCGCGTCGTGCAGGAGCACCGTCTCGTTGACCGGCATCTCCTCGGCGGTGACCACGGCGACGATGGCGGTGAAGTCGGGATCGGCGATCGTCGCGGCGATCTTCGCTCCCTGCCGGGCGATCGGCCCCACGCGGGCGATCTCGGCGAACGTGCGCGGCGTGCGCAGAATCCCGACTCCGTGGCCGGTGGCCGGCGCGTCGACCACGACCAGATCATACGGCGCCAGCCGGGTCTGGCGCTCCAGCTGCGCCAGCTCCCACACCTTGCCGATGCTGAGCAGCTCGCGCATGCCCGGGGTGGCCATGGCGAAGGCCTGGAAGATGCGCGTGGACCCCAGCGCGTGACCGACCGGGCCGGTCTTGATGCGCAGGTACTCGTCCATGGCGTGCTGTGGGTCGATCGAGATCGTGAACAGCCCGGGCGTCAACTCGAGCTCGCGCGCGTGGGCGTCCTGGCGGCCGAACGTCCGCACGACGCGCTCCTGGCTGGCCAGCTCGGCCACGATCGTGCGCAGGCCGCGGCGTGCGCCGAGCAGGCCAAGCGCGATGGCGACGGTGGACTTGCCGACCCCGCCCTTGCCGGTGACGAAGATCAGCCGATGGTCGAGCAGGCCGGGCACGGAGGCGCAGAATACGGAGGAATTCCCCACTTCCTTGCGAATACAGGCGGCGTATGAGTTCCCCGACGTATCGGAGAAGCCTCCCGTGAAGGCCACCTCGAAGGTCATCGCGTTCGCCAACCAGAAGGGCGGCGTCGCCAAGACAACGACCACGCTCAACCTCGCCGTGGCCTTCGCCGAGGAGGGCCATCGCGTGCTGTGCTGCGACATGGACCCGCAGGGCAACCTGACCATGTCTCAGGGGATCGACCCGGACACGCTCGACAAGTCGATGTACGACGTGCTCGTCCATCACATCTCGATCCGCGAGGTGATCCGCAAGCGCGAGGTCGACGTCGCGTGTGCGTCGATCGACCTGGCCGGAGCCGAGATCGCCATGTCAACGATGATCGGCCGCGAGCGCTCGCTGCAGAAGGCACTCAAGGAGGTCGAGGACGACTACGACTTCGTGTTCATCGACACGCCACCAAGCCTCGGACTGCTGACCATCAACGCTCTGACCGCCGCTGACAAGGTGATCGTCCCCGTCCAATGCGAATATCTGTCGATGCGCGGCCTCATCCAGTTGCAGAACACCCTCGCGATGATTCGCGAGAACCTCAACCCGGATGTGGACATCGAGGGCATCCTGCCGACGCTGGTCGACTCCCGCACGTTGCACGCCAAGGAGGCGATCGAGCTGCTCGAGGAGAACTTCGGCGACCGCGTGTTCGCATCACGAATCCGCAAAACGGTGCGTTTTGCCGAAGCGCCCGTGAAAGGCATGTCCGTCCTGAAGTACGATCCCGACGGCTTGGCCGCTCACGCCTATAGGCAGCTCGCGAAGGAGGTCCTCTCAAATGCCAACCGGTAAGCGCGCGAGCATGCGCGAAGGGCCACTCGCGGCTTTGTTCCGCAAGACCGCCGAGGACACGGGCGCCAAGAGCGGCGAGCCCGAGAGCCAGGCCCCGCCGGTTCCCGAGACCCCTCCGGAGCCCGAGGCGCCGTCGGCACCCCCCGCCCGCCCGGAGACGGAGCGACGCTCCCTCCCGCACCCGTCGTTCGAGGCGCCCGCCCCTGACCCGGAGCCCGAGGACCGCCATGTCCCAAGCCCGCAGGAGCGTCTGCGCCACGCCTTCTCCTCCGACATCCCCGAGAACCTGCTCGAGCCGCCCAGCCGGCAGGACACCCCCACCCACGATGTCTACGCCCGTCCCGAGCGCGAGTCGTTCTCGAACGCCCGCGGCGTCGGCGGTCCGGTCATCCGCGTGGTCGGCGTCGGTGGCGCGGGGGTCAACGCCGTCAACCGGATGGTCGAAGCGGAGATCGAGGGCATCGAGTTCCTGGCCATCAACACCGACCTGCAGTCACTGCAGCAGTCGGCCGCTCACGAGACCCTGCACATCGGCGACGCACTGACACGGGGCCTCGGCTCGGGTTCGAACGCGGATGTCGGTCGCCAGGCCGCGCGCGAGGAGTACGACCGGATCAAGGCCATGCTCCGCGGCTCCGACATGGTGTTCATCGCCGCCGGAGCCGGTGGTGGCACCGGGACTGGCGCCGCGCCGATCGTGGCCCAGATCGCCCGCGAGCTCGGTGCTCTGACCGTCGGGATCGTCACCCGACCGTTCCAGTTCGAAGGCACGCGGCGCCGCGAGCAGGCCGAGAAGGGAATCGCCGCGCTGGCCGCCGAGGTCGACACGCTGATCGTCGTGCCCAACAACCGGCTGCTGTCGGTGCTCGATCGCAACGTCTCGATGGTCGACGCGTTCCGCGTCGCCGATGACGTCCTGCGGCAGGGTGTGCAAGGCGTGTCGGACCTGGTCACCCTGCCCGGTCTGATCAACCTCGACTTCGCCGACGTGCGGACGATCATGTCCAACGCCGGCAACGCCCTGCTCGGGATCGGCATGGGAACCGGCGAGCGCCGGGCGATCGACGCCGCCGAGCAGGCGGTCGCGTCGCCGCTGCTGGAGACCAGCATGGAGGGCGCGCGCTCGATTCTGCTGTCCATCACCGGTGGCAACGACCTCTCCCTGTGGGAGGTCAACGAGTCCGCCAAGGCGGTGGCCGAGGCCGCTCACCCCGACGCCAACATCATCTTCGGAGCGATGGTCGACGAGAAGCTCGACGATCAGGTGTGGGTGACCGTGGTGGCGACCGGCTACGGCAACGGCCGTCCCCGCCGGGTCGAGGACGACCGCGATCGCCGCGGTCGCGGCGAGGCCCGTGCCCAGGAGCAACGGCCGGCGCGCGACTCGCGGACCACTCTGCGCGAGCCCCGCGGCGAGCCCCGGGTCAGCCGGGTGCGGCGTGAGCCGGAGACGGCCTTCGAGCTCGAAGTGCCAGAGTTCATACCACGCAGATAAGTTCGCTTGGCGTCATCGCGGCCGGGCATCCGGTCAGTGCCCGGAGCGGAGCCGACGTGCTCCGGGCGGGCGGCAACGCGGTCGACGCCGCGATCGGCGCGGTGCTGGCGGCGTGCGCGTGCGAGCCGCTGCTGACCGGTCTCGGGGCGGGGGGCTACATGCTGGTGGCCGCGCCCGACCAGGACCAGGTGTTGCTCGACTTCTTCGTCGAGGCGCCCGGTCGCGACGCCGACCCCATCCAGCGGGCCGAGCTGGTGCCGATCAGCGTTTCGTTCGGCGACGCGATCCAGGTCTTCAACATCGGGGCGGCTTCGGTGGGGACCTACGGGCTGCCGGCCGGGCTGGCCGAGGCGTCGGCGCGGTTCGGGCGGATCCCGCTCGCCGACCTGGTCGGGCCGGGGGCACGCCTGGCGCGCGAGGGCGTGGCCCTGAACCCCGAGCAGGCGTACGTGATCGAGATCCTGGGAGACATCGTCAGCGCCACGCCTGAGTGCGCGGCGCTGTTCGCGCCCGAGGGCCGACTGCTGCGCGCCGGCGAGGTCATCCGCCAGCCCGAGCTCGGCGACGCCCTGGAGCGGCTGGGAGCCGAGGGGCCGGCGCCGTTCTACACCGGTGACGTCGCCGCGGCGATCGTGGATTGGGTGCAGACGCGAGGCGGCCTGCTCGGCCGCGAAGATCTCGCCGTCTACGAGGTCGTCGACCGAGCCCCAGTGCGGGTCGGCTACCGAGGCCGCGAGGTGCTGACCAACCCGCCGCCCTCGGCCGGAGGGATCCTCATCGCCCATGCCCTGGGCTTGCTGGGCACCGATGGGGGCGCGCCGGATGTCGAGCGCACGGTCGAGGTGATGGAGAGAACGCAGGCCGAGCGGACGCCCGAGTTCCTCGAGGGCCTGGCCGATCCGGGCTTCGTGGAGCGCTTCATGCGCCGCCACCGCTCGCTTGGGTCGACCACACACGTCGCCGTGATTGATCGGGACGGCGGGGCCTGTTCGGTCACCTCCTCGAGCGGCTCGTGCTCGGGTGTGGTCGTCCCCGGCACGGGCGTGCATCTCAACAACATGCTCGGCGAGCAGGACCTGAACCCGCTCGGGTTCCACCGCCACCCACCCGGCCGCCGGCTGCCGAGCATGATGGCCCCGACGGTCGTGCTTCGCGACGGCGTGCCCGAGCTCGTGCTGGGCAGCGCCGGGTCCAACCGGATCCGCTCGGCGATCCTGCAGACGATCATCCGCGTGATCGACGAGAGCATTTCGGCCGGCGAGGCCGTCGAGGCGCCCCGGGTGCATTTCGAGGACGGCGTCGTGTACGCCGAACCGGGGATCGACACGACCGCGCTCGAGCGGGCCGGGCGCGCCATCGCCCGCTTCCACGACCGCAACCTGTTCTTCGGCGGCGTGCAGGCGGTGCAGCGCGACATCTCGGGTCGGTTCTGGGGCGGTGGCGACCCCCGGCGCGGTGGCGAGGCGATCGTGGTGCAATCAGATTCGTGAAGTGGCTCCCGAGCGCGATCCTCGTCGCGGCGCTGATCTCCGGCTGTGGACTCAACGTGCAGTCGCCCGATCTGTTCCTGCTCACCCGCACGGGTCAGGGCGCGCCGCTGACGCTGCTGGTCAACGACAGCGGGACGATTCGCTGCAACGGCGGGAAGGCTCGCAACCTGGCGGACACGCTGCTGATCCAGGCTCGCGACCTCGCCTCGGACCTCGACACCGACGCCAAGAAGTCGCTGAACATCCCGCGCTCGCCGGACAGCGTTGCCATGTACCGAATCCGCCTCCAGGACGGCACGATCTCGTTCCCCGACACCGCTGCGGGCAAGCACAAGGAGCTCGCCGAGGCCGAGCTGTTCGCCGTCACGGCCGCTCAGCAGGCCTGCGGGTTGCCGGGATGAGAGTCCTATTAGCTGGGCGGGTTTGGCTTAGCGCCGACTTAGGGGTCCAGATACCCTTCCGCGGCTTGTGCTGGCAATAGCCACCCAACAACTGATCACGACGTTCCAGGCGATCGTCCTCGGCATCCTGCAGGGTGCGACCGAGCTGTTCCCGATCTCGAGCCTCGGCCACACGGTCATCTTCCCCAACCTGTTCGGCTGGAACAACATCGTGGCCTGGCAGTCGCAATCCGAGTCGCCGTGGCTGGCGTTCGTGGTTATGCTCCATGTTGGCAGCGCGGTCGGCCTGCTGATCTATTTCTGGAAGGACTGGGTGGCGATCGTCAAGGCGTTCTTCGCCACGGTCTCCAAGCGGCGCATCGAAACGCCCACCGAACGCCTCGCGTGGCTCATCATCTGCGCCACGATCCCAGTCGGGATCCTGGGCCTGGTGCTCGAGCACCCGGTGCGCGTGGCCCTGGCCAAGCCGCTTTACGCGTCGATATTCCTCGTCATCAACGGCCTGATCCTGATCGGCGCCGAGCGGTTGAGAAGGCGTTCGGAGATTCGCGCGCTCGCCGCCCGCGAGGGGATGAAGAGCGACGGCGGCCGGAGACTCGACACGCTGGAGTTTCGCGAGGCGGGCGTGATCGGAGTGGCTCAGTCCTCGGCGCTGATTGCCGGAATCAGCCGGGACGGGGTGTGTATGAGCACCGGACTCGTCCGAGGTCTCGACAACTCCGACGCGGCGCGCTTCGCGTTCCTGCTCGCGACGCCGCCGATCCTGCTCGCCGGCCTCTACAAGATTCCAGACCTGACCGGGAGCCTCGGTAACGGCGTCCGCGGCCAGGCCGTCATCGCGGCGATAGCGGCGGCGATCACCGCGATCGTCACGGTCCACTATCTGACCCGCTACTTCAAGACGCGCAACCTGATCCCGTTTGGGATCTACTGCATCGTGTTCGGTGGGGCGATGATCATCTACAACGCCTAGAGCTTCTGGGTGGGGTCCACTAGCCGAAGCGGACCTTGCCGTTGGAGCGAGCCCGCTCCTGGGCGCGGTCGACGAAGTCCAGGCGCTTCAGCGCGGCGCGGAACAGGCGCGTGACCAGCCGCAGGCGGGCGTTCTCGGAGCGCAGGTCGAGCAGGCCCTGCTTGGCGTCGAGCCCGAAATCGACCGTGGCCGCCATCGCGTAGGCGCTCATCTCGGCCAGCTCGGTCGGGTCGGGCTCGTTGTCGGTGGCCCGCTTGACCAGATCGGCGTAGGCCTCGTGGGCATCGTCGCTCAGCTGGGGGTCGACCGCCTCGTGGCGGTCATCGACGAACTCGACCACGCCCGCGGGGTAGGCCAGGTGGCCCTGGCGCTCGACCACGCGAAACGGCCGCGTCCCCCGCGTCAGCAGGTTCATCCGGCCATCCTCCATGCGCTCGAGCACTTCCTCGATCCGCACCGCACAGCCAACCTCGCGCAGCCCGTCGTCGGACAGCCACACGATGCCGAACTCGCGCTCCTCGGTCAGGCACTCGTTCATCATCGTCTTGTAGCGCTCCTCGAAGATGTGGAGCGGGATCACCTCGCCGGGCAGCGCAACGATTCCGAGCGGGAACAGCGGAAACTCGTTCGAGAGCTGGTCCGGCATTGCAGGTGAGTGTAGGAATCGCGGGCCGGGAGGCTATGGCTTTCGTGCCGTGAGGAGCAGGTTGTAGAAGATTGCCGGCGGGAGCACCGGTTCGAGCACGCGCTCGTCGACCCGCTGGAGCATCAGATAGCCGTGGAAGGCGTACTGGCGCCAGAGCATCGGCACGTCGTCGGGCGTGGCGGTGGCCTCGAGTGCTCGGTTGAACCAGCCGAACCAGTTGGCCACCAGCTCCTCGCCGCGCACCCGGATGTCGGTGAATCCGGCGCTGCGGGCGTGCGTAGCCAGGTCGCCAGGCGAGAAGGCATGGATGTCGACCCAGCGCTCGAGGTCGTGGTCAGGGCCGTGGCCGTTGGACGACGGTTCGTCCTCTTCGAGTTCGCTGGCCCGCATCGCTCGGCGCCACAACGGCGAGAGCGCGTTCGCGCCCCGCTTGGGGATCGAGGCCAGGCGGTCCCCCACCCTCGACGGCTCGCCGGCGAAGGCGATCCGTCCGCCCGGCGCCAGCACGCGATCGAACTCGGCAAAGGCACGGCGCAGGTCGGGCAGGTGGTGCAACACGGCGTGGCCGAGCACGAGGTCGAAGCTCTCGTCCGGGAAGGGCAGAGACTCCGCATCGGCCCGGGCGGCTCTCACCTTCAGGCCCAAACGCTCCGCGTTGGTCGCCAGCCTCCCCACCATTCCGGGGGAGATGTCGGTACAGGTGGCCTCGCGCACCATCCCCGCCTGGAGCAGGTTGAGGCTGAAATAGCCCGTGCCGGCGCCGATCTCCAGCGAGCGTTGATAGCCCCGATCGAGCTCGGGGCCGATCAGCTTGCGCAGCTTTCCGATCACCTGGGTCTGCCCGACCTCGCCAAAGTCGATGCCCCACTTGGCGTCGTAGCTCGCCGCGGCAACGTCGTGATAGCGGGTGTTGACGTCGCGGATCTGGTCCGCGCTCCGGAGTGCCTCCATGGCGGCCGTCACATTACCCTGTCGCCGGTGCCATTGAACGCGTATGTTCAGCAGAACCAGCCGCCGGGCGTGCCGCCACTCGAGCTGACCGGCGAGCGCACGCTGCCCGACGTTCCGGCCGAGAACTACTGGTTCCGGCGTCACCTGGGCGTGTACGAATGGATCGCGGCACGCGTGGCCGGACAGCGTGTGCTCGACATGGCCTGCGGCGAGGGCTACGGGTCGGACGCGCTGGCACGCGCCGCAGCGTCGGTCGTGGGAGTCGATGCCAACCCCGAGGCGTTCGAGCACGCGCGGTTGCGCTACCGCCGACCCGGGCTGAGCTTCGAGCGCGGGATGGTCGAGACGTTCGGCGCCGCGGCCGAGTTTGACGCCGTGGTCTTTCTCCAGACGATCGAGCACGTCTTCGACCCGGTTGGCGTGCTCACGCACTTCCGGTCCATCCTTTGCCCGGGCGGCGTTGCGTTTGTGTCCACTCCCAACCTGCTGACCCTGGCTCCGCCCGGGGCGGCCAAGTCCGACAACCCCTGGCACCTGAAGGAGTATCGGGCGTCGGAATTCGAGGCGCTGTGCCACTCCGTGTTCGGCTCGGTGCAGTTGCTCGGCCTGTTCCACGCCCGCAAGCTGCGGGTGCACGAGCTGGCGCTGCGGTGCGGATGGGATGCCGTCCACGGCCGGCTGGGAATCACCAAACCGTTCTACGACCGCTTCACGCCGGCGATCTCGACGAGCGACTTTGTTCTACGGCCGGCCGGCCTCGAGCGGGCGCTTGATTTTCTGGCCGTCTGCCGGGCCTGAGCGGCCGTTTGTTCCCCAGGCGTCACTGGTGCTGTAATCGTCAGCACGGGCAGATCGTCGATCCGAGCGTGCCGGGTGATCCTACTGCTGTCGCTGCTGGGTGCCGGCCCCGCGGCTGCCCGCAGCTGGTACGTCCAGCGCGTGCCCATCCCCGCCGGCTGGACGGATGCGAACCTGGCCGGCGTGTCCTGCAGCGCTCGGTCGACCTGCACCGCGGTGGGCGGCTTTCAGGACCGGCGCCACCGCGGGCGAGCCTTGATCGCGCGCTGGAACGGAAGTCGCTGGCAGCTGGAGCGGTCGGCAAGGCGTCCCAGCTGGACCGATATGGCCCTGGCCGGCGTGTCCTGTGGCTCGGGGACGGATTGCGTCGCCGTCGGTGCGGCCGCGGGCATCCACGGTTGCAGCGTGCCCGTGCTCGAGCGGTGGAACGGCCACGTGTGGTCGCTGCAACGCGAGCCGCGTGCGGCACCGTGCACCGTGCGCGAGCTGGGCCAGGTTCTACCGGTCAGCGCCGGGCTGGGCGGCGTGTCCTGCAGCTCGACGACGGCGTGCACGGCCGTGGGCGAGGTCGACATCGCCGCGGCCTCACCCAGCTCATCCGGGATGGACAGTCCGTTGGTCGAGCGCCTGACGGGCCGCGGCTGGCGGATCAAGAGCTCGCCGTTTCCCTACGGGCCGCTGACCGGCGTGTCGTGTCCCACGCTGATGCTGTGTGCGATGGCCGGCGACGGCGAGATCGGGCGTTGGTCGCCTGGCGCCGGGCCGGGGGCCTGGTCGGTGAGCACGGTCAACGCCAGCTTTGAGGACGTGAGCTGCGCGTCGGGGACGGCGTGCACCGTCATCGGCACGGACGTTGCGCCCGACGGTGGGAGCCGATCGCTGGCCGAGCGCTGGGATGGCGTTGGCTGGTCTCCACAGCGACCGCCACGTCCGCGCCTCGGCGCTGACCCGACACTCACCGGCATCTCGTGCCCGAGCGCGACCACATGCGTGGCTGTGGGGAACGTCACCGTGCTTCGGCCCTTCCCCCTCAGCGACATGCCGTTCGCCGATCGCTGGACCGGTGGTCAGTGGTCGACCGACGCGGTCCGGCGGCCGCGGCGGGCCACCGCGGCCGACCTGTACGCGGTGTCGTGCATCTCACCGGCGAGCTGCATCGTGGTCGGAGGTCTCGATATCGGCTCGCGGCGCCTGCCGCTGGCGGAGTCGACGTCACCCTCGCGCCGTAGCGCCGGGCGACTGTGACGTTCACGTCCCCGGTGGTACAGTGCCGACTAGCGCGCTTACCCAAGAAAATTGAACCTTTGGGGGGATCGATGCGAGGGAGTTCATGGAGGGCGCGTGTAGGTGTGCGCTGCTGCGGTTCGTGACAACGTGCCTTGCTTTGCTCGTCATCGCCCAGTCCGCGGCGGCCGCGCCGCACCTGACAGCGACGGGCGGTCGATGTGCGTCCAAGACGACTGCGAAGGTTGCCTGTAAGCGGCTGCCCGACAGCAAGAAGGTGCTCCAGCTGCCCTGACCGTCGGGTCGTGCTGCGATAGGCGTCATGACGTCATCCTCTGCGCATCGATCTCGCGGGCAGCTGGCGATCGTCCTGCACACCCACATGCCCTACGTGGAGGGGTTTGGGACGTGGCCGTTCGGCGAGGAGTGGCTGTGGGAGGCGGTTGCCACCTCGTACGTACCACTGCTCGACGTCCTGGGCCGGGCGCCGATCACGCTGTCGCTGACCCCGGTTCTCTGCGATCAACTCGAGGCACCGGATGCGCTCGAACGCTGCGTGCAGTTCCTCGAGGAGATCCGGCCTGAGTCGCACCGGCGGGATGTCGAGGGCCTTCGCGCCGGCGGTCAGTCGGATCTGATCGCCGAGCTCGAGCGGTCGGCGGACGAGTACGCGGCGGTGGCGGATCGTCTGCGGGGGCTGCCCGGCGGGCTGCTCCCAGCGCTCGGGGCCCACGCCAGCTGGACGTCGTCCGCGACCCACGCCCTGTTGCCGCTGCTGGCCACCGACCCCTCGATCGCGGTGCAGGTGCAGACCGGGATCGCCTCGCACCGCCGGCGGTTCGGTGACTGGGGGGGCGGCTTCTGGCTGCCCGAGTGCGGCTACGCGCCGTGGCTGGGCGCGCTACTCGAGGAGGCTGGCGTCCGGGCCACATGCGTCGAGCTGACCGGGCCCTTTGGCCTCGGCGATGCCCGTCACCTGCGGCCGCTGCAGACTGACGACGGCCCTGTGCTGTGGCCGATCGACCGTCAGGCGATCGCGCTGGTGTGGGGCCGGGACGGCTATCCGTCGGGCGCCCCGTACCGCAACTACCACGGGCTGACCGAGCACCACCATCGCGTGTGGCGCAACGACGGCGCGCCGTACGACCACGCGGCCGCATGTACGCAGGCACGGGCCGACGCGGCCGATTTCGTGGCTCGAGTCGGTGCGCGAGTGAGCGAGGGCGGCGTGTGCGTGTGCGCGCTGGACACCGAGCTGCTCGGACACTGGTGGTACGAGGGCGTGAGCTGGCTGAGCGCGGTGATCGACGAGTGCCAGCGCCAGGGCCTGTCGCTCACCACGCTGGATGGGGCGCTCGAGAATCACGAGCCCGTGCCCGCGCCGGCCGATCTCGGCGTGAGCACATGGGGCGAGGGCGGCGACCTGCGGACGTGGAGCGGACCCGCGGTGGCTGATCTGGCCTGGTCGGCCCGCACGGCGGAGCTGCGGTTGCTGGCCACCGGTCGCCGGCCCAGCGATCGCGCCCTGCGCGAGCTGCTGGCCCTGCAGGCCAGCGACTGGGCGTTCCTGGTCACCCGCGAGATGGCCGGCGGATACCCGCGCCAGCGGGCACGCGGTCATGCGGAGGCGCTCGATGAGGCGCTGGCCGGCTCGGGATTGGAGGGTGCGCTGCGAAACCTCGCCCCGGATCTGGCGGGCTGGGAGTAGCGCAGCCGTCGCCGGCGTTGGGGGCGGGTGCTGCTATGCCCAGCGGAACGTTTTGGGCGCCTCGCGCATGCGGATCAGGCGCGCCGGGATCCCGCCGACCACCGCATTGTCGGCAACGTCGCACGTGACCACCGAGCTCGTGCCGATGACCGAGTTGTGGCCGATCGTGACGCCGCGCAGGATGCACGCTCCGTAGCCCATCCACACGTTGTGGCCGACGTCGACGTTGCGCTTGTAGATGCCCTGGGCGCGGATCGGGCGCTCGACTTCGACCATCCCGTGGTCGAAGTCGATCATCATCACTCGGTCGGCGATGATGCACTCGCGGCCGATCGAGATGTGCTGATAGGCGGAAATCGTGCACTCCTGCCCGAGCACCGATTTGGCGCCGATGCGGACCTCACCCTCATGCACGCGGATCTTGGTGCCGTGGCCGATCCAGGACCAGCGGCCGAGGAAGACTCTGGCATCGCGCCCGATCTCGAACTTGACTTTGGGGCACACGAAGCACATGCCGTCGGTCTGCAGCCGGCCACGCCACCGGAGCTTTAGCCACAGCCAGCGCACGTAGAGCTTCAGATAACCCGGCCGCAGCATCCCGTGGGCCTTCGCGAAACGCAGGAAAGTCCATGGCCCACCGCGCAGCGGCGGCGGCTGGCTGCGCACAAAGGCCGGTGGCGCCGGGGTCCTGCGAAGGGTCTCGATCTGCGGCGTGCGCAGCGACTGCACGCCGGGATCCTACGTCAGCCGTCGTCGATCAGCCCGTTCAGCGGGCCGAGCAGCCGGCGTGTTCGCCCCGACACACCGGGCAGCGCGAGCAGGCGATGGGTCGGCGATTGTCCGTGCCGGTCGCGCTGGAGCTGCTCGTAGGCGATCGGGCGCCAGCGCTGGTCGACCAGCCTGGCCGGGTGGGCATTCTCGACCTCGCCGACGCCGAGCTCGAGATGCTCGGCCCACAGCCGCACGCGGGTATCACGAGCCAGCTGCGGATCGTCGCTGACCAGGTTGAGCTCGGTGTCGTTGAACAACGAGTGGGCGTTCAGATTGGCCGAGCCGATCGTCAGCCACCGGTCATCGACGATCCCGACCTTGGCGTGGACGTAGAGAGGGTCGTGGCGCCCGTCGGAGAGCGAGCGAATCGTCGCGGCCAGCAGGTAATCGGCCGGGTCGGCCTCGACCAGTACGCCAAGCTGCCCGATCGTGTCGTCGCGGCCGTTGTTGGGCTTGGCCGGGAGCAGCAGCACGACGCGGAACTCGGCACTGGGCGGATTGCGCAGCTTGTCGGCCAGGATCGAGACGATCTCGGGTGCCCACAGGAACTGGTTCTCGAGGTAGATCAGCTGCTGCGCCGAGCGCAGCGCGCGGATGTAGCTCTCGAGGATGCTGAACTCGCCGTGGGGTACGCGGTCGTACATGTTCTCGGCCACCGTGCGCACGATCTGCACCGTCTGTTCGCCCGCCGGCAGGGGCGGCTCGGCCTGGGGGAGGCTCTCGCCGGTGAGCTCCTTCCAGCGCAGAGCGAAGTGGTTGGCCACGTCGGCCACGGCCGGTCCTCGCACACGCGCCGCGACGTCGTGCCAGCCGAGCCGCCGGCGCGCCTCGTGGGCCTGAGAATCGAAGCGATCGCCCGAATCGTCGGTGAGGTCGATCCCGCCCACGAAGGCGATCTCGTCGTCGATCACGATCGTCTTCTCGTGATGGCAGTGGAACGGGTGCTCGCGCGGGTCGGCCTCGCAACGGATGCGGGTGCCGCGGACGAGGTTCACGATCACGTCTCGAACCTCTGATCGTGTCGGATGAAACGCGGGCACCGGCGCCCCGGCCCACACCACGACGCGTACGTCGATGCGCTCGGCGAGCTCGGCCAGCAGCCGGCCCAGAACGACCTGCTGATCGCCGCGCTGCACCTGGAACGCCGGTTGGACGTGCCAGCCGGTGATGTGCACGAACCGGCTGGCGTTGCGGAGGGCTCGGGTGATCTCGGGCAGCGCACTTGCCCCGTCGATGAGGACCTCGACCGCGCATCCCGGACGAGGAGGAGTGTGAGCGCTGGCCCAAATGCCGCCATCGGGTGGGTCCAGCGCGTGGTCCTGACTCAGCCGGCGCAGGCGCCGACGGTGCTTGAGCGTCACCGTCCGTTCGATTCCGTCGCCGAGCAGCGCATCCACGCGAGTTGGGAGCTGCACCTCCATGCCGATCAGCTTCCCCGCCCGCCGCGTAGTTACGCATGCGGCCCACCCCTCGACCCACCCCTGGCATGATTGGCCGCCGCTATGCCGACCACCGACCAGCCCCTCGCCGAGCGCCTGTTGGCGGGGGACAAGCGAGCTCTGGCTCGGGCGATTTCACTGGTCGAGAACGACGATCCCGCGGGGTGGAAGCTCGTGCGCGAGGTGTATCCGCACACCGGCAGGGCGGCGATGCTCGGCTTCACGGGCCCGCCCGGCGTGGGCAAGTCGACGCTACTGGGCGCGATCACCAAGCTTCAACGTCAACGCGAGAAGACGGTCGCGGTGCTGTCGATCGACCCCTCGTCGCCGTTCACGAAGGGAGCGCTGCTGGGCGATCGCATCCGGCTCAGCGAACACTTTCTCGATCCCGGTGTGTTCATACGGTCAATGGCGAACCGAGGGGCACTTGGAGGGCTGAGCGAGGCGACATTGCAGGCGGCGCTGCTGATGGACGCCTCGGGGCGCGATCTCGTGCTGCTCGAAACCGTCGGCGTCGGACAGGCCGAGGTCGACATCATCGATCATGCCGACACGGTGGTACTGGTGCTGATGCCCGGATCGGGTGATTCAATCCAGGCTCTGAAAGCGGGCGTGATGGAGATCCCGGACGTGATCGTCGTCAATAAGGCAGATCATCCGCTCACCGACACAATGGTGCGGGAGATCAAGGGCGTGCTGGCGCTGGGCCCACGCGAGGGCTGGCAGGTGCCGATCGTCAAGACCGAGGCTGTCCGTGGCGAGGGGATCGAGGAGCTGGTCGACCGGCTCGAGGAGCACCGCGAGTACATCGAGGCCGAGGGCACACTGTCCGAGCGCCGGCGACGGAACCTGATGAGCGAGGTGCTGGCCATCGCCACGTTCCGGATGCGGCGCGAACTCGAGGCCTCGGTACGCGAGGATCCCGAGGTCCAGGAGCTGCTCGACAGCGTCGTGGCCCGCCAGCTCGACCCCGCCAGTGCGGCTACCCGGATCCTCGAGGCTCGGGAGCAGGAATGACCGCTCTGATCGCACCGTTTCTGGTCGCCGCGGCCGTTCTCTGCGTCGCCGGCGTGGCCAAGCTCCGCGCACCGGCCGGCGCGGTCCGCGCCGTCGGTGCCGCCGGGTTCATCGCGCGTCCGTGGATGATCCGCGGGTTCGCGATGGTCGAGATCGCGCTGGGGGCCTGGGCCGCGCTGGCGCCGACTCGCGCCGGCGCCGCCGCGCTCGCCGCCCTGTACCTGGCGTTCTCGGGGCTCTCGGTGGTGCTGGCGCGCCGAAGCGCGGCGTGCGGGTGCTTCGGCGAGGGCGACGCGCCCGCCTCGCCAGTCCAGGCGCTGCTCAGCGCCGGGCTGGCGACGATCGCCATCGTCGCCGCAGCCTCGCCTCCTCACGGCATCGCCTGGCTAATGGGCCAGCAGGCCTGGTTTGCCGCGACCATGCTGATCGCCGCCGGCGGGGCTGTGTACGCGACGGTCGCTGCCTACACCGACCTGCCCCTGGCGTGGGGCGCCTGGAGCGCCAGGTGATGCTGGCCGAGCGGCTCGCCACCAGGCTCGGCGCGCTCCTGGAGCGCCGCGTGTCGCGGCGGAGCGCGATGGCGCGAGCGGCGGTGGCCGGCTCGGCGTTTGCCGTGGCTCCGATCCGCTATCTCGTCCGGCCCGGAACGGCATGGGCGGTGATCGGCCCGGGCAATTGCTCCTCCGGGCTGTGCACGGATGGCTACACCGCGTTCTGCTGCGAGATCGAGCACGGGCGCAACACGTGCCCGGATGGCACCTACGTGGCCGGCTGGTGGAAGTGCACCTCCTATCAGGGCCACCACCTGTGCCGCGACGCGGGCGTGCGCTACTACATCGACTGCAACCGCAAACCTGGCCACACGTTCCCCGGCGGCTGTCAGTGCGCGCACGGCGACTGCAGCAAGCGCCGCGTCGACTGTAACCACTTCCGCTACGGCCAGTGCAACACGCAGATCCACGGCACGACCGAGGTCGTATGCCGGCTCGTGAGCTGCCAGAACCCGGCCTCGGTGGACGAGTTCAACTGCAACGACACGCTGATGATCGACGACAACACGTGCTCGCACGAGGCCAGCTGCCTAAGGGGCCTGGCCAAGCAGCTTCCCGGGGGCGGTGGCGTGTGACCGCGCTCGTCGCCGCCGAGACGCTGCTGCTCGTGCTGCTGATCGTGCTCGTCGTCGGCCTGCTGCGCAGCCACGCCGAGATCCTTCGCCGGCTCGGCCCCGCGGATGACCTCGCGACGCCACCGCCGACTCCGCGGCGCGACGCCGATCAGCCGGCCCCGGCGCTTTCGGGGGCGACGCCGAGCGGCGACGTCGTCGCGCTGTCGTTCGATGGGCCGAGCGCCTCGCCGACGCTGCTGGCGTTTCTGACCAGCGGTTGCAGCACGTGCGCGGGGTTCTGGGACAGTCTGGGTGAGCGGCGGTTGCCGCCGCAGGTGCAGACCGTGATAGTCGCCCACGGGAGCGAGCGCGAGCGTCCGGCCAAGCTACGGTCGCTGGCCCCCGCGGACGTTCCCGTGGTGATGTCGAGCCGGGCCTGGGAGGACTACGGCGTGCCCGGAGCGCCCTACTTCGTCCTCGTCGACGGGATGATCCGTGGCGAGGGCGTGGCCACCAGCTGGCCGGCCGTCGCGTCACTCGTATCCGACGCGATCGCGGACGAGGCCGAGGGAGGGAACGGCAACAGCCGGGCCCGGCGGGTCGACGACACGCTCACCGCCGCGGGAATCGGTCCCGACCACCCCAGCCTCTATCCGGCGGGGAGAACTCCAGGGACATGACCGAGCTGGTGGTGCTGGGGTGCATCGCCGCGGTGACCGGGGCGGTGGCGTCCGCCTGGTCGCCCTGAGGCGAGTCGATGCTGGCCAGCATCACTCCGCTCGGGGAGCGGGGCAGGCATACGAGCTGGGCACTGACGGTGTCGGCGTTCCTGATTGGCGCAACGGCGGCCGGGGCCGCGCTGGGGGCGCTCCTCGGGGCGCTTGGCTCGCTGCTTCCGGCGATGTCGGACTCGGTTCGCGAGGCAATTTTCGCGGCGGCCGCGCTGCTGGCCTTCGCCCTCGATGCCGGAGCGCGGCGGATTCCCGGACCCAACCGTCAGGTCAACGAGCGGTGGCGCGATCAGTACCGCGGCTGGGTGTACGGGCTCGGCTATGGCGCCCAGCTGGGATTCGGCGTGACCACCGTGGTCTCCAGCGCGGCGACGTATCTGGCCATGTGCGCCGCATTCCTGAGCGGGAACGCGGCTCGAGGCGTGCTGATCATGGGCGTCTTCGGCCTAGTGCGCGGCCTGACGCCGTTGGCGGCGGCCGGTGTCCGCGCGCCCGAGCAACTGCTGGCCCTGCACCGGTGGCTGGCCCGGTGGCGAGCCAGCGCGAGGCTGGCCAGCACCGGGCTCCTGGTGGCTATCTGCGCGCTGGCGATCGTCGGGGTGCTGGGGTGATCCTCGACGCCCATGGGATCAGGGTCGAGTTGCCCGCGGCCTGGAGCGGGCGGGTGTTCAGCCGAGGTCAGAGCGTGGCCACGCTGCACGCCGCGAGCTTCGCCCTGCCGCTCAACGACGGCGAGTTCGGCGACCGCAGCACGGCACTCATGCAGTCAGGCGCGGCCTTCCTGGCCCTGACCGAGTATCGGCCCGGGTCCGGGCTGCAACCGGGCCACGGCCTGTTCTCGCCGCAGCGGATTCCTCGCCGGCTGGACCCGACCAGCTTCTCAGCCAACGGGCTGGCCCATCCCCGACCAGGACAATCGGGGGTCCAGCATTTCTTCTCCGCCGGCGAGCGTCCGTTCTGCCTCTACGTCGTGATCGCAGGTCCGCGAAGCGGGCGGCGCCGTCAGCTGGCGGTGCTCGACCACCTGCTGTCGACGCTGCGCATTGCTCGGCGCTAGGCGCGCATTTTCGCGCCCGGTCTTCTCAACCCCCGCCGCGTGTGCCACCCTGTAGCCGCCATGGAACAGAGCGAAGGGGGTAGGTGTGGACAATCCCGTTGATCGGCGATCATTTCTAATCGCGGCGGGGGCAGTAGGCGCGTCGGTGGCCCTGCCCGGAGTGGCCGGGGGACGGGCGCGTATCGCCAAGGCCCCCAAGGGCTCGCTCCAGAGCGTTATGAAGGGCCACGTGTTCACTCGTGGCGATCCGGGCTTCAACACGGCCCGAGAGGTCTACAACAAGGTGTTCGACTCGGTCGTGCCCCACTGGGTGGCCCGGCCGGTCAGCGAGTCCGACGTCCAGAACGCCGTCAAGTGGTGCGTCCAGCACAACGTCGCGCTCCGGGCACGTTCCGGCGGGCACAGCTACGAGGCCTACTGCACCGTCCCCAACGGCGTGATGCTCGATCTGCGCAAGATGAGCCGTATCTCGGTCAACACTCGTGCCGGCACGGCGACGATCGGGGCCGGCGCCCAGCTGATCGACATCTACAACGCGCTGGCCAAGAAGGGCGTGACGATCCCGGCCGGCTCGTGTCCGTCCGTGGGCGTGAGCGGCGTCACCCTGGGCGGCGGCATGGGCCTCGCGGCCCGCGCCTTGGGCATGAGCTGCGACAGCCTGATGGGCGCGCACATGGTCACCGCCGACGGCAAGATGCACCACGTCAACAAGCAGAGCGACCCGAACTTCCTGTGGGCGCTGCGCGGCGGCGGAGGGGGCAACTTCGGTGTGGCCACCCAGTTCACCTTCAAGGTCCACAAGATCCCCCGGCAGACCTCGTATTTCTTCGTCAGCTGGCCGTCGTCGCGGGCGGCGGACGCGATCGCGGCCTGGCAGTCCTGGGCGCCACACGCACGCGACCAGCTCACCTCGATATTCCACATCAATCACGGCTCGTCGGTGAACGTGAGCGGCCAGTACATGGGCCCGGCCAGCGATCTCAACCGACTGCTGGCGCCGCTGCGCAACTCGGGCGGGCGCGTCTCGTCCGGCAACGCGTCGTACTT
The DNA here is from genome assembly GCA_963796885.1 of uncultured Solirubrobacterales bacterium. Taxonomy (GTDB): domain Bacteria; phylum Actinomycetota; class Thermoleophilia; order Solirubrobacterales; family Solirubrobacteraceae; genus Palsa-465. The sequence goes on along the minus strand of CAWCNP010000001.1, from coordinate 82,596 downwards.
CAACCTGCAGATGATGTTCGCCGGTTGCTACCAGAAGTACTCGTTCACCCAGTGCCATACGGCCAACGCGTCCCCCGGGGGCGTGCTGCCACGGACGGCCTTCCACGCCAGGTCCGACTACGTGGCCAAGGCGCTGCCGTCGAAGGCGATCCAGTTTCTGCTCTCACAGTCCAACAAGTCGGGGGCGGGGGCGACCCTGTTCGACTGCTACGGCGGCGCGATCAACCGCGTTCATCCCACGGATACCGCATTCGTGCACCGGGACCAGCTGTTCTGTATCCAGTACTACACACAGGGGAGCGCCAGCTGGATCGACCAGACCAAAAATGGCATGCGATCCTATGTCTCAGGTCAGGCCTACCAGAACTACATCGACCGCAAGCAGCCCAACTGGCAGAAGGCCTACTACGGCAAGAACTACGCGCGCCTGCAGTCGTTCCGCAAGACGATCGACCCGCACCACTTCTTCAACTTCCCGCAAGCGATCGGCCGGTAGGCGGGGGACGGGCCCGGGCCCGTTCGGGTGTCCGTGGTCGTTGGGCCGCCCCCGGCGGCTACAGCGGGAAGCTGCCCTGCTCGAGCGTGCCCGTGTACCTCGCCGCGTCGTGGCCCGGGATCGCCACGCAGTTGGTCAGGTTGTGGCGGACGCGGTTCTTGTACGTGGCGTTGATCTGGGTCGCGCGCACGGCGCCGTTGATGCGCGCGGCGGCGGTGACGGTGACCTGGATGGTGAACGGAACCGACTCGCCCCGGGAGTACGTCTTGCCGCCGCAGCGCAGGGGGGCGTAGAAGAGTCCCGTGCCGGCGTAGACGCCCGGCTGGGTCAGCGTCAGCGTGAGGCGATCGGTCGCGTGCCTGCGCTTACGCGCGAGCTGGATGGTCGAGCACGCACCGGATGCACACGTGGGCGTGAAGGTCCAGCGGCGCGTCACGGTCTCGCCCTTGTGCTCGCCGTGGATGTTGACGGCCGTGGTGACCGTGCCCTTCATGACGAACTCGCCCTGGAGCCGTGCGTTGCCGGTCGATGGCGCGGCGGCGGCCGGGCTCGCAGTCGCCGCGCAGGCGCAGGCCAGGCTGGTCAGGATGACGAGGCGCCGGATCATGCCCGCCGCGCCCCGGGCAGGTGGTGGTCGTGCTCCACGCAGGCATTGTCACAGCCCCACGGGTCGGAGGCGCCTACCAGGTCCCGCCCGGAGCGCACCCGCCCTGGCCGGGCGTGGAGCAGCTGCGATCGGTGACGCCGTCGACCACGCTGACCGTGTACACGGTCCGGTAGCTCGATTTCGAGGTGACCGAGAGCGCATAGGCGTTCTTGTCACCGCCTCCGCAGGAGTTCACCGTCAGCATGTTGGCATCAACGAGCGTGGCCTCGATCGCGATCAGGTCGGAGCGCTGTGCCCCGCAGTAATCCCCATGATCGAGGCGGTAGGTCTCGATCGCTGTCTGGGCGGTGTGCAGCGCGGATTTGGCCACGGCGTCGTTGGCCTTGGAGGCCTGACCGAGGAAGGCGGGAATGGCGATCTCGGCCAGCACGCCGATGATCAGGATCACGATCAGCAACTCCACGAGCGTGAATCCCTGTTCTTCGCCGATCCCGGCGCGGACGGACTTGATGCTGCTCAACGCCGATGCTCCTCCGTGGTCCCGAGGGGCAGCACCGCGCCGGGCAGCGGCTCACCCAGTTGTCTGGAGTCCTTATCGGATGCCGGCGGCACCCCGCTTGAGCCACATCGCCCTGCCTGGCCGCACGGTCGGGAGGCGAGTCAGCTCCTCCCCAGAGCGAGCTCGACCAGCAACCGAACGCCAAACCCGGTCGCCCCCTTGCCGACGAAGTAGCGGCGGCGGACGTTCCACGCGGTGCCCACGATGTCGAGGTGAGCCCACGGCGTGTCGCCGGCGAAGTGGTGCAGAAACTCCGCCGCGGTGATCGACATGGCCTCGCGGCGGTCGGGTCGGTTGGTCAGCTGCGCGTACTGACCCTTGACCAAGTGGGCGTAATCGGGGTGCAAGGGCAGCCGCCACACGGGCTCGCCGGCCCGGCCGGCGGCGTCCCGCACCTCGGCAGCCCAGGCGTCATCGTTGGCGAACAGGCCCGCGTAGGTCGACCCGAGGGCGACCACGATCGCCCCCGTCAGCGTGGCCACGTCGACGAGCCGCTGTGCCCCCTCGCGCCGTGCGTACGTCACGCAGTCCGCCAGCACGAGCCGGCCCTCGGCGTCGGTGTTGTTGACCTCGATCGTGGTGCCGTCGAGCGCGCGGACGATGTCGCCGGGCTTGACGGAAGCGGGGCCCGGGAGGTTCTCGGTAGCGCCGACCAGCGCCAGAACGCGGACCGGGGCCTCGAGCTCGGCCAGCGCAGCCATGGTCTCGATCACCGCCGCGCCGCCGGCCATGTCGAACTTCATCTCGTGCATCGTGGCCGGCGGTTTGAGCGAAAGGCCGCCAGAGTCGAAGGTGACCGCCTTGCCGATGAGCCCGAGCAACGGCGCCGACGCGGCCCCGGGTCCGGCGTAGTCGAGACGGATCAAACGGGCGTCCTGCTGCGAGCCCTGCGACACGGCGGCGAACGCCCCCATCCCAGCTTCACGAATGTCGGGCTCGTCGAGGATCGTCGCGTTGAGCGAATCGAACCGAGCGGCAAGCTCCGACGCGTAGTCGGCAAGTGCCGGCGGCGGCAGGTCGTTGGCCGGGGTGTTGGCGAGATCGCGGGCCCGGTTCTGGGCCGCGACGACGACGGTGGCGCGGTGGACCACCTCCGAGATGTCGTGGTGGGCGCTGAGAAGCAAGCGCTCGAGGGCCCGCCGCTCGTCGCGCTGTCGGTAGCGGTCGAAGCGGTAATCGTGGAGCGCGGTGCCCTCGACGATCGCGGCGACGACAGTGTCATCGACGTGATGGGGGACCTCCCAGCAGAGGGTGAAGGTGCCCAGCTCGCGGGCGCGCCCATGGGCGCCGGCGGCCGCCACGCGCATCCGCTCGGCGTCGAGCTCTGGGCGCGGTCCCAGCCCGACGAGGATGAACCGGCGCTGCTCGTAGTGGGTGACGGCCAGGCGGCGCAACGCGGCCGATGCCTCGCCCGAGCTGACCAGAGCCGACAGCTCGCCCCCAGGCAGATCGTGGGGGATGCCTTCGCCCTCTATGAGGCCGATCACCACCGTATCGGCGCTGGTCTGCAGCGGGCCAGACGTGGTCGCCTCGGTTTGCACCCGCGCAACCTAGTGGACCCCGCCCAAACATTCCACTGGTTATGGCGGCCCCGGATGGCCGCCAGGCTTTGTCCTGACCACCGGCTGCGCCGGCGGTGCCCCCTCGTGCAGCCCTGCTGCACGTCGGATCCTGCGTCCGCGCCTGACGACCCCCGGGTCTCCCCATACCCAGCGAAACGTTTGGGCGGAGCCCACTAGTAGGACTTCGGTAGCTGTTTGCAGGAGTTCTTGCGGTTGCAGGGAACTTGTGAGGTATGGCGAGGATTCAGGTCCGGGAGTCCGGGGTTAGGGCCGCTGATCTGCAGGCGCAGAGGGCGGCGTTGATCGAGTTCGCGGCCCAGATGTATCGGCCGCTGGTGCGTTGCGATCAGCGAGCGAAGGGCGAGCAGTACGTGCGCGGCCTGTTGTTGGAGGGGCGGCGCAAGTCGATCCAGCCGATGGCGGCGAGGCTGTCGGATGGCGATCAGGAGGGGTTGCAGAACTTCATCACCGACTCGCCGTGGGATGACGAGCCGGTTAGGCGGCGGCTGGCGCGGCGGATGACCGACGAGATCGAGCCTGAGGGATGGATCGTGGACGACACCGGGCTGCCGAAGGACGGTCGTTTCTCGCCCGGGGTCGCGCACCAGTACTGCGGAGCGCTCGGCAAGACCGCCAACTGCCAGGTGCTGGTGTCGGTCAACGCCGCCTCGGATCGCGCGTCGTGCCCGCTTCAGTGGCGGTTGTTCTTGCCGCAGTCCTGGGATCAGGATGAGGAGCGCCGGCGGCGGGCGCGGATCCCTGAGGAGATCCGGCATGTCCCGAAGTGGCAGCTGGCGCTGGAGATCATCGATCAGCTGATCGAGTGGGGCTTGGAGCGTCGGGTGGTACAGGCCGACGGCGGCTACGGCGACATCACCGCCTTCCGTACTGGGCTTGAGGAGCGCGACCTGGAGTACGTGGTGCAGGTCAAGGGCGTGACCTCCGCCCAGCCGGCCGACGCGACGCCGCTCGCGCCCGAGTATCGGGGCCTCGGCCGCCCGCCCGTTCCGCGCTATCCCGACAAGCCCTCGAGTCTCAGGGATCTGGTGCTGGCCGCCGGCGGCGAGCAGGTCCGTACGATCGGCTGGCGCGAGGGCGACCGAGGCCCACTCGCCAGCCAGTTCATCGCGCTGCGCGTCAGGCCCGCCAACGACGCCCAACGCGACGAGGACGGGGTGCTGCCCGAGCGGTGGCTGCTGGCCGAGTGGCCCGACGGGAAGGACGAGCCGGTCAAGTACTGGCTCTCCAACCTTCCGACCGACACACCGATCGTGACCCTGGTCCGCCTCGCGAAGCTGCGCTGGCGCGTCGAGCACGACTACCGCGAACTCAAGCAATGCCTCGGGCTCGACCACTACGAAGGTCGCACCTTCGGCGGGCTGCACCACCACCTCACCTGCGTCACCGTCGCACACGCGTTCCTGACCTGCTGCCGACTCCCCCGCGGCGATCCCGACGCGGCCCGCCCTCAAACGGCGGCAGCCTGATCAGCCTCTACCAAGCCCAACGCGACCTACAAACCGCGCTGGCCTGCTGGCACGACCGCTGTCCGGTCTGCCAGCGCAGGCTGCCGCCATGACGACCTACCGAAGTCCTACTAGCGAACCGGTCGTGGAGCCGGCGTGCCAGCGCCGCAATAGCATTGACCTCCAGTCACCGAAATCGGAGAACCGAAAGCCATGCCCAAAACCGTGATCCTGTCATCCGCGCGCACGCCGATCGGCAAGCTCGGCGGCGGTCTGTCGAGCCTCGATGCAACCGAACTGGGCGCCACGGCGGTCAAGGCCGCGCTCGATCGCGCCGATGTCGCGCCCGATCAGGTAGATCATGTGGTGATGGGCCAGGTGATCCAGGCCGGTCAGGGTCAGATCCCCTCGCGCCAGGCCCAGATCAAGGCCGGGATCCCCAAAGAGGTGTCCTCCGAGACGATCAACAAGGTCTGCGCCTCTGGAATTCGTGCCGCCGGGCTGCTCGATGCGGCGATCCGGGCGGGCGACATCGAGCTCGGCGTCGGGGGAGGGATGGAGTCGATGTCCAAGGCGCCCTATCTGCTCAAGGAGGCGCGCTTTGGCTTTCGCATGGGCGACGCGAAGGCGATCGACTCGATGATCAGCGACGGGCTGACCAATCCCTTCTCGGGCAAGCACATGGCCCAGGAGGCCAGCGAGGTTGCCTCGGAGCTCGAGCTGACGCGCCCCGACATGGACCGCTGGGCGCTGCGTTCCCATCAGCTCGCCATCCAGGCCACGGACGAGGGACGGCTGCCCGAGGAGATCGTCCCCGTCACGATCAAGAGCAGGAAGGGGGAGACGGTGGTCGAGGTCGACGAGGCGCCGCGCCGCGACACGAGCCTCGAGACGCTCTCGAAACTGCCCCCGATCTTCATGAAGGACGGCTCGCACACCGCCGGTAACTCGCCTGGAGTCAACGACGGCGGCGGCGCGCTGGTGCTGGCCAGCGACGAATGGGCTCGGCGTAACGCCAAGCCGGCGCTGGCCACGATCGTGGCCCAGGCGCAGGTGGCTGACGATTTCCCCTATCTGGCGCGGACACCGGCCAACGCGGCCCACAAGGCGCTCGCAAAGGCGGGACTGAAGGCCGAGGACATCGACCTGTGGGAGATCAACGAGGCGTTCGCCTCCGTCGCGCTCAACTCGATGAGGATGCTGGGGATCGACGAGGACCGCGTCAACGTCAACGGCGGGGCCGTCGCGCTCGGTCACCCGATCGGCGCCTCGGGCGCCCGCATCCTGGGTTCACTTGTCTACGAGCTGCGCCGCAGGGGTGGCGGCCTGGGCTGCGCGGCGATCTGCTCGGGTGGCGGTCAGGGCGACGCGGTGATCGTGGAGGTGAACGGCGGCTGACGGGGGCAAGCGCGAGCGCAGCCTTCTTCGACCTCGACCGCACACTGATGGAAGGCTCCTCGGCCTTCCAGTTCGGGCGTGCCGTGTACCGGGCGGGGCTGATGAGCCGGCGCCGGCTGGCCGCTGACGCGTGGGCGAACGTTCGCTTCCGCCTGCGCGGTGCGACCGACGCCGATACGCACGCGCTGCGAGACCGCATCTCGGCCTCGCTGGCGGGCACTCGGGTGCGCGACCTGGAGCGCCTCGGACCCGCCGTGCTGGCCGGCATCCTGCCGCGGATCTATCCGCAGATGCTGACGCTCGCCTACGACCATCAGGACGCGGGGCGCAAGGTCTACATCGTCACCGCGGCCTCGCACGAGCTGGCCGAGCTGCTCGCCCGGGTGCTCGGCTTCGACGGCGCGATCGGCTCGGAGTTCTCGAGCGTGCGCGACGGCGTGTACACCGGCGAGCCGACCGGGCTGTTCATCTATCGCACCGGCAAGGCCACGGCGATCGAGGCGCTGGCCCGGCGCGAGGGGGTCGATCTGGCCCAGTCATACGCCTATTCCGATTCGGAGTCCGATCTGCCCATGCTCCAGGCCGTCGGCCATCCCGTCGTCGTCAACCCGGACCGAGAGCTGGCGCGCATGGCGCGCGAGCAGGGCTGGCAGATCCTCCGCTTTGACCGGCTGGGACGGAGGCTGAGAACGGCGGTGGCGCTGACCGGGGCCGCAGTCGCCGGCGGTGTCGGTAGCGCGGCGCTGGCCAGCCGCGCGCGTCGCGAGCACAGGAGCCTGCTCCGGTTGCGCGACCGGAGCCTGCTCGGGCTGCGGTTGCGCTGAGCGCGCCCAGGGGCCGATGGTCGACAGCTGGAGTCGCCGTAGACTTCCCCCATGGCAACGAGTCCGCGGCTGACCGATCTGGATCGCTGGGAGCGCGAGACGTTCGGTCGTGCGCCCGAGCGGGCGGCGCCGTTCTCGACGGTTTCGGGGGAGCCGGTGCGGCCGCTGTATACGGAGGCGGACCTGCCGGCCGACGTGGATGGGTCGATTGGTTTGCCGGGCGAGTTTCCGTATACGCGGGGCGTGTATGGGTCGATGTATCGCGGGCGGCTGTGGACCATGCGTCAGTTCGCGGGGTTCGGCACGGCGGAGGAGACGAATCGGCGGTTTCGGTATCTGCTCGATCATGGGCAGACGGGGCTCTCGACAGCGTTTGACATGCCGTCGTTGATGGGTCACGACTCGGATCATCCGCGGTCCTTGGGTGAGGTCGGTCGGGAGGGCGTGGCGGTCGATTCGCTGGCCGATATGGAGATGCTGTTTTCCGGGATCCCGCTGGATCGGGTGAGCGTGTCGATGACGATCAATGCGCCGGCGCCGATCATGCTGGCGCTCTATGTGGTGGCGGCCGAGCGTCAGGGGGTCGCGGCGGATCGTCTGTCGGGGACGATTCAGACGGACATCCTGAAGGAGTACATCGCGCAGAAGGAGTGGTGTTTTCCGGTTGATCCGGCGATGCGGTTGGTGGGGGACATGATCGAGTGGTGCGCGTCGCATATGCCGCGGTGGCATCCGATCTCGATCAGCGGCTATCACATTCGCGAGGCGGGTTCGACGGCGGTGCAGGAGTTGGCCTTCACGCTGAAGGATGGGTTGACGTATGTGGAGGAGGCGGTGGCGCGGGGGTTGGATGTGGATGCGTTCGCGCCGCGGTTGAGTTTCTTCTTCAACGCGCATATCGACTTCTTCGAGGAGATCGCCAAGTATCGGGCGGCGCGGCGGATCTGGGCGCGGGAGTTGCGGGACACGTTCGGGGCGCGGGATGAGCGGTCGCTGCTGATGCGCTTTCACACGCAGACGGCGGGGGTGTCGTTGACCGCGCAGCAGCCGTTGAACAACATTGTCCGCACGGCGATTGAGGCGTTGGCGGGGGTGTTGGGGGGGACGCAGTCGCTGCACACCAACTCGTTTGACGAGGCGCTGGCGTTGCCGACCGAGGAGGCGGTGCGGGTCGCGTTGCGCACCCAGCAGATCATTGCCGAGGAGACGGGGGTGGCGAACACGATCGATCCGTTGGGCGGCTCGTACTTCGTCGAGACGTTGACCGATCGGATGGAGGAGCAGGCGTACGAGTATTTCCGCAAGATCGATGAGCTGGGGGGGATGGTGGAGGCGGTCAAGCGCGGTTATCCGCAGCGTGAGATCGCCGATGCCGCGTTCCGCTATCAGCGGGAGGTCGAGACCGGGGTGCGCAAGGTGGTGGGGGTCAACGCGTACACCGAGGGGGATGACGAGGCGACGTCGATCCTGAAGATCGATCCCGCCTTTGAGTCCTTGCAGGTCGAGCGCGTGCGCTCGGTGCGGGCCGGACGCGACGGCGAAGCGGTCCGGGCGGCGCTTGAGGAGCTCGAGCGGGCCGCGCGAGAGCCGGGCACGAATCTGATGCCGCTGTTGGTCGACGCCGCGCGGGCGCAGGTGACCGAGGGGGAGATGGTCCAGACGCTGCAAACGGTGTTCGGGACCTACGCCGAGACGCCAGCGTTCTAGAATCCCGCGCCCTGCGGTCGCCGCTGGCGCTCCCGTGGGTCGTCCCGATGTCTGCCTCCACCGATAAGAAGATCCGCGTCGTCGTCGCGAAGCCGGGCCTGGATGGTCACGATCGCGGGGCGAAGATCATCGCTCGCGCGCTGCGCGATGCGGGGATGGAGGTGATCTATACCGGGCTTCATCAGACGCCCGAGCAGATCGTGGAGACGGTGATCCAGGAGGACGCGGACGCGGTCGGGCTCTCGATCCTCTCGGGCGCGCACATGACGCTGGTGCCGCGAATCATGGAGCTGCTGTCCGAGGAGGGGATCGATGATGTCGTCGTGACCGTGGGGGGAACGATTCCCTCCGATGATGTGGACGCTCTGAAGGAGATGGGGGTGGCCGAGGTGTTCACCCCCGGCGCGTCCACGCAGGAAGCGATCGACTTCATCCGCGGCGCCGTGCGGGCGTAGGGTGCCGGGCGCGCGAGCGGCCGCGGGCACAGCCGCTGTACCTGAACCGATTGACTCGTCAGTCAACCGGGTAATATCTCTCGCCGTGATAGTGAGTGCGACGCACGAACCGGCAAGAGAGGCCGGAGGCCGAACGACATCATCAGATCGCGGGACCGGATGCCCCGCCGAGGACCCCATTTAGGAGGCAGTGTTGAAGATTTGCGTCCTGGTCAAAGAGGTACCGGACGCCGCCGTCGAGAAGCGCATCGATCCCTCGACGGGGCGAATGGATCGGTCAGGGGAGAAGAACCTGAACCCCTACGACACGCACGCCATCGAGGCGGCGATGCAGATTCGCGAGGGTGGCTCGGTCCAGGTGGACGAGATCGTCGCCGTCACGATGGGCCCCGAGTCCGCCGTCAGGGCGCTGCATAAGGCCGTATCGCTGGGCGCCGATCGCTCCCTGCACCTGACCGACGACGCGCTCGCCGGTTCCGACGTGGCGGCCACCGGCTACGCCCTGGCCAAGGCGCTGGAGAAGGAGCAGCCCGACCTGGTGCTGCTCGGCCAGCAGTCCGACGACGGCGAGTGCTACACGATCGGCGCGGTGGTGGCCGACCACCTGCAGATGCCGTCGCTGACGCAGGTGATCCAGATGGACACCGAGGAGGGTGGACTCCGCTGCGAACGCCAGGCCGAGTACGGCTACGACACCGTGCAGGTCGATCTGCCGGCCGTGATCTCGGTCGGCGACGCGATCAACGAGCCTCGCTATCCGTCGTTGAAGGCGATCATGGGCGCCAAGAAGAAGCCGCTGGAGACCGTGGCTGCGGGTGACATCGGGATCGACGCCTCACTGGTCGGCGCGGACGGCTCGCGCGTGCAGTGCGGCGACTTCCACGATCCGCCGGCCAAGGCCGCCGGCCAGATCATCGAGGACGACGACACGAATGAGACGGTCGAGAAGATCGTCGCCTGGCTGGACGAAAGGAAGCTGATCTGACATGGCTGATGTTCTGACCTACGTCCTTCACTACGAGGGCGAGTTCAACAAGAACTCACTCGGCGCCGTGTCCGAGGGTGCCGCTCGGGCGGCTGAGATCGGCGGCGAGTGCCACGCGGTCGTCGTCGGCGGCGATGACCTGACCGATGAGCTGTGTCAGTCGCTGGGCGCCTACGGCGCCACCAAGGTATTCCGCGGCAAGGGCCCCGAGGGCCTGGCGCAGCCGGTGGTCGACGTGATGGCCAAGGTGATCGACGAGCACGGGCACAGCTACGCGCTGTTCGGCGGCGGCCTCCTGGGCTTCGAGATCGGAGCCGGTCTGGCCGCACGCAAGCAGGCCGGTGTGACCATGGAGGTCACCGCGGTCCGCGCGCAGGACGGCAAGCTGGTGGCTGAGCGTCCGATCCTCCAGGACTCCAAGATCTCCGTGTCGCAGTACAAGGGCGACCTCGGGATCATCATCGGCCGTATCAACGCGTTCGAGCTGCGGCAGGGCAACGGCGCCTCGGCCGCGGTGCAGGACGTCGAGGTCGAGCTCTCGCCATGGTCGACCAAGGCCAAGATGGTCCAGCGCGGCGAGCAGCGCGGCGCCGATGTCGACATCGAGGGCGCCGACATCCTCGTCGCCGGTGGACGCGGCCTCGGCAAGGCCGAGAACTTCTCGCTGGCCGAGGATCTGGCCAAGGCGTTTGGCGGGAACAGTGCCGTCGCCGCCACCCGAGCGGTGGTCGATGCCGGCTGGTACCCGTACGCGGCCCAGATCGGTCAGACGGGTAAGACGGTCTCGCCCAAGCTGTACCTCGCGGCCGGGATCTCCGGAGCGATCCAACACAAGGTCGGTATGCAGTCCTCAGAGAACATCGTCGCCATCAACAAGGACGCCAATGCGCCGATCTTCGAGTTCTCGGACCTGGGGATCGTCGGCGACCTGAACAAGATCCTCCCCAAGCTCACCGAGGCGATCAAGGACAAGAAGGGGTCCTGACGACGATGCCGTCTCGCAACGGTCACCCAGCCCCCAGCGAGTTCCCACCTCCGGTCGACGCCCGCAAGGAGTTCATCAAGCGCGAGCTCGACTCCGAGGACGAGCGGATCGATGTGGGCGTGGCGATCGTCGGCGGTGGCACGGCCGGATTGGCGTGCGCCAACCGCCTCCTCCAGCTCCTCGGCGACGATCTCGAGCTGATGGAGAGCCTCGGCGAGGTCCCGGTGGCGGTGATCGAGAAGGCGAAGACGTGCGGTGGGCACAACCTGTCGGGCGCCGTGATGCGCCCAGGACCGCTGCAGGACCTGTTCCCCGATCTGAGCCGCGAGGACTGGCGCAAGGAGCGCTTCGCGTTTGGCGAGGTGACCAAGGAGTCGGTCTACATGCTGACCGGTCCCAAGACCAAGCTCCGGGTCCCGATCCCCGCGGTTCCCAACTTCAAGAACCACGGCAACGAGGTCATCTCGGTGGCGGCGCTGGCCCGCTACCAGCAGCGTCAGGCCGAGGAGGGTGGAGCCTACGTCCTGACCGAGACCTCGGCCACGCAGCTGATCGTCGAGGACGGCCGGGTCGTCGGGGTGCGCTCGGGTGACAAGGGCCGGGGCAAAGATGGTGAGCCCCTGGGCAACTTCGAGCCTGGCACCGACATCAAGGCCCGCGTCACCGTCCTGGCCGAGGGCAGCTGGGGCCACCTGACGGGTCCGGCGATCAAGGAGTTCGACCTCGCCGACGGCCGTGAGCCGCAGGTCTGGGAGCTCGGCGTCAAGGAGATATGGAAGGTTCCCAAGCCGCTCGACCGGGTGATCCATACCTTCGTCCAACCGTGGCCGCTCAAGGTGGCGTCCAAGTACGGGCAGCTCGGCGGCACCTGGCTGTACCCGATGAAGGACGACAAGACCGGCGACGACCTGGTCTCGATCGGGTTCGTCGTCGACCTCAACTACCGCGACGCGACGACCTCGGCCCACGACCTGCTCCAGGCGTTCAAGACCCATCCTCTGGTCAGGGACATCCTCCAGGGCGGCGAGCGGGTCGCCTGGGGGGCGAAGGCGCTTCCCGGGGGTGGTTACTGGTCGATGCCCAAGCTGTCGATGCCGGGGGCCGTCCTCGTCGGCGACTCGGGCGGGATGGTCGACACGGCCGCGCTGAAGGGCGTCCACCACTGCATCAAGTCCGGCATCCTCGCCGCCGAGGCGATCTACCGCTCGCTGAAGAGCGGCCAGTCGCTCGAGAGCTATGAGAGTGCGGTCGAGAAGTCGTCGATCGGGCAGGAGCTCTACCAGGTGCGAAACACCCGGCAGGCGTTCCAGAAGGGCTTCCTCGTCGGCAGCCTTCTGGCCGGTCCATCCATCATGTCCAAGGGCAAGGTGCCGCCCGGCCGACAGGATTGGCATCGCGACGACGCCGAGCCGATGTTCATCGGCGACACGCGCGAGCGCTACCCCAAGCCCGACGGCAAGTACACCTTCGACAAGCTCTCGTCGGTCTACATCTCGGGCAACGCCACACGCGATGACGCGCCCAACCACATTCGCCTACACAGGAATGTCCCGCGCGAGATCGCCGAGACGTGGCGGTGGATGTGTCCCGCCGGCGTGTACGAGATCCCCGACGACGCTCCGGCCGAGGGCGAGGTCGACGTGATCGTCAACTACACGAACTGCGTGCAGTGCGGGGCGATCACGGCCAAAGGTGGACGGCTGACCCCGCCCGAGGGCGGCGACGGACCGCTCTATACGCTTACCTAAAGGTCGGATACGCGGCGGCAACTTCTGTCGGCCACGGTTGTTGTAAGGGTATGAAGCGCTGGTTGGTGATAGCTGGATCCTTGGCCGCGGTGGCGGTGCCCGCACCGGCGACCGGCTCACCCGTGGCCAGCGCGTCGGCGGGCAAGGCGACGCTGCAGGGTTTCCACTGCCTCACCGCGCTGGACCCGTCGGCGCGGGCAATGACGGTGTCGTCGGTGATGCGTCCGCTGGCGCACACGGTGCGGATGGCGGTTCGCTTCGACCTCCTGGAGAGCTCCGAGCGCGGTGGACCGGCCACAACGGTTCGCTACGGCGATCTCGGCAAGTGGAAGAGCATCGCCGATCAACCGCGTGGTCAGCGTCCGATCACCAAATGGATCGTCAACAAGCAGGTGCGCGATCTCGCCGCTGCCTATTACCGCTTCCGGGTCAGTTTCCGCTGGACGGGCTCCCACGGCAAGGTTCTCGGGACCGCGGTGCGCGCCAGTGACGTCTGTTTCCAGCCCGAGCGCCGGCCGGATCTCCAGGTCAAGGCGATCGCGGTCAAGCCGCGGCCCAAGCACGCGCGCACGGATCTCTACGTCGCGCTGATCGCCAACAACGGGGTGACTGCCTCGGGCCCGTTCGAGGTGCAGTTTGTCGACGGCACATACGGGAAGACAAAGCCGGTCGCCTCGCTCCGGTCTCGCGCCAAGACCCGGGTCAGCTTCATCGGTCCCACCTGTGACGCCTCGGCGCCGCCGTCGATCACCGCGGACTCGACGGATCAGGTCGACGACTTCAACCGCGGCAACAACACGCTGACCGCGACCTGCCCGGTTTCGTGACCGACTCTGCCCGCTAAACTGGGTGGGGATATGAAGACCGCAATTCATCCGGAGTACGTCGAGGCTCACGTGCGCTGCACCTGCGGCAACGAGTTCACGACCCGCTCCACGAAACCCGAGATTCACGTCGAGATCTGCTCGGCGTGCCATCCCTTCTACACCGGCCGGCAGAAGCTGGTCGACACCGGCGGCCGCGTCGAGCGATTCCAGCGTCGCGTGGCGAAGGGTCGCCGGGCTTCTCGCGCGCCAGCCGGGGCGTAACACGGAGGCGTCGTGAGCGGCGAGGTCGGGGGCACCGCAGGTCCACTGACCGCGTCGCGGGACGCTCCGGTCGGCGGCCAAGCCGTTCTCGAGGGCGTGATGATGCGCGGCGTCTCGACGTGGGCGGTGGCCGTACGCAAGCCGGCCGAGGTGGGGCTGGGGTCGATCGACGTCCAGGCCTCCCCGTTGGTCTCCTGGACCAAGCGGCGGCGCATCTATCGTGCGCCGGTGATTCGCGGCGTCGTCGCGCTGGTCGAATCCCTGGCCATCGGGCTGCGGGCGCTGGGAATCTCGGCCAACGCTCAGCTCCCCGAGTCCGAGCAGGAGATCTCGAGTGGGGTCTGGGCCGGCACGGTGATCATCTCGCTGCTCTTCGCGATCGGCCTGTTCTTCGTCGTTCCGGTCGGCCTAACCAGCCTGATCAAACATCAGCTCGGCTCCTCGGTCGTGTTCTGGGCCGTGGAGGGCGTGCTGCGAACGGCGATCTTCCTGGGCTACCTGGTGCTGCTTTCGCGTCTGGCCGACCTGCGACGCGTGTTCGAGTACCACGGTGCCGAGCACAAGACGATCTCGTGCTTCGAGGCCTCCGACGAGCTGGTGCCCGAACGGGCCAAGCTGTACTCGCGGCTGCATCCCCGTTGCGGCACGAGCTTCCTGCTCATCGTGATGATCATGGCGATCTTCGTGTTTGCTCCGATCGGACTGCCGGCCTGGTGGATCCTCGTTCTGACGCGCATCCTCGGCGTGCCGCTGATCGCGGGGCTGTCGTTCGAGGTGATCAAGTGGGCCGGGCGCAACCGCCGCCGGCGGTGGGTGCGGGCGATCATGTTTCCCGGCCTGCAGCTGCAGAAGCTGACTACGCGGGAGCCGGACCTCGAGCAGCTCGCCGTGGCCATCGCCGCGCTGAAGGCGGTGCTCGCAGTCGAAACGCCCGGCGGGGCCTCAGCGCAGGACATGGTCGGCGTCGAGGTCGTGGCGTAGGTTCCAGGGTCCCTGATCGACGGCGGTCCTACACTCGCCGTCGAGATGATTGATGAGTTGGTCACCCAGATCGAGGCGCGCTTCGGCGAGCTCGAGCGCGAGTTGTCCGACCCCGTGGTGATCGGGGATCGCGAGCGCTTCCGCGCCGTGAGCAAGGCGTACCGCGAGCTCGAGCCAGCGGCCAAGCTGGCTGGCGAGTACCGCCGCGTCGCGGATGATCTCGCCGGCGCGCGTGAGCTGCTGGCTGAAGACGGCGACGACCCCGAGCTGCGCGAGCTGCTCGAGACCTCGCGCCAGCGCATCGACGTGCTGGAGGAGGAGATCCGCCTGGCCATGGTCGAGCGCGACCCCAACGACGACAAGAACGTCATCGTCGAGATCCGGCCGGGCGCCGGTGGCGAGGAGGCCGGTCTGTGGGCGGGCGACCTGTACCGGATGCTCACCCGGTACGCCGAGCGGCGCGGATTCACGGTCGAGCCCCTGTCGATCGGGGATGGCACGTATACGTTTGCCATCAAGGGCGACGGCGCCTACTCCGTGTTCAAGTTCGAAGGTGGCACCCATCGCGTCCAGCGGGTACCGGAGACCGAGTCGCAGGGACGGATCCATACCTCCACGGCGACCGTCGCGGTGCTCCCCGAGGCCGAGGACGTGGAGGTGGATATCGATCCCAACGACCTCCAGATCGATGTCATGCGCTCCTCGGGACCGGGTGGCCAGTCGGTCAACACCACCGATTCGGCCGTGCGGATCACCCACAGGCCGACCGGGATCGTCGTCTCGATGCAGGACGAGAAGTCTCAGCTTCAGAACCGCGAGCGCGCCATGCGCGTGCTGCGCGCGCGGTTGTACGAACGGGCGCTGGCAGCGCAGCAGGCGTCGATCGACGCCAGCCGCCAGGCCCAGGTAGGCACCGGGGAGAGGGCCGAGAAGATCCGCACCTACAACTACCCGGACAAGAGGGTCAAGGACCACCGAATCAACCTGCTCGTGCATAACCTCGATGGTGTGCTGATCGGCGAACTCGACGAGCTCACCGGGGCGCTTCAGGACGACGAGAAGCGCCGGCGGCTGGCCGAGGCGGCGGGCTGACAACCCCGTGTCGCGGGAGAGGTCTTCGTCACGCCGAGGGTCACCGGCGAGGCCGAGCGACGCCGGGGTACGCCGCTACCGTGGTGGCGATGAACGCTTCTGCGGGCGAGGCGCTGCGCGATGCGTCGGCGAGGCTGGCGGCGGCCGGGTGCGACACCCCTCGGCTCGACGCTGAGGTGCTGCTCGGCTTTGCCTGTGGATGCTCGCGCGCCGAGCTGGTGACGCGGGGGGGTGAAGCGCTGCCTCCGGCGGTTCTCGCGCAGTTCTCGGAGCTGCTGGCGCGGCGGGCCGCGCGCGAACCTGTGGCCTACATCACGGGGTGCAAGGAGTTCCGGCGCATCTGTCTCGGCGTCGACGCTCGGGTGCTGATCCCTCGGCCGGAGACCGAGTTGCTGGTCGAGGTGGCGCTCCCGCTTCCGGCCGGCGCCCGGGTCGTCGACGTGGGGACGGGCAGCGGCGCCGTTGCCCTGGCCGTGAAGGATGAGCGCCCGGACCTCGACGTGAGTGGCATCGATGTGAGCGAGGAGGCGCTCGCGGTGGCTCGCGGCAATGCGGCGCGATTGGAGCTTGACGTCTGTTTCGAGCGCGGGGATCTGCTCGCCGGCCGCCACGACTTCGACGCTGTGCTGGCCAATCTGCCCTATGTGGGCGCGGATAGCTCGCTGCCCCCGGAGATCGTCGAGTACGAGCCAGCCGAGGCACTGTTTGCCGGCGCCGACGGGCTGGCGGTGTTGCGGCGCCTCGTGGGGATGCTCGACGGGGTGCCGCTGGTGGCGCTCGAGGTTGGCTTCGACCAGGCATCCGCGGTCGCCGCGCTGCTGAGCACGGCTGGGTTTGCCCGGGTCGAGCGCCGGCATGATCTGGCCGGGCACGAGCGCGTCGTTGTGGGGATGCGGTGACGGGGTCGCATGCCGAGGCGTTCGAGCGCTGCCTGAGTGTCGGCGGCGTGGCGGTGTTTCCAGCCGACACGGTGTACGGGCTGGCCTGCGATGTCAGCAACCGCGTCGCCGTCGAGCGGCTGTACCGGCTCAAGCGCCGGCGGTTGCACAAACCCTCGGCGGTGATGTTCCTCGATGTCGAGCTGACGCTGGCGGCGATGCCCGAGCTGGGGCGGCGGACCCGGGAGGCGCTCGAGCGCCTGCTCCCGGGCGGGCTCACGGTGCTACTCCCCAACGCCGGGGAGCGGTTCTCGCTCGCGTGCGGCGACGATCCGCGTACGCTCGGGGTTCGTGTGCCGGTCCTCCCCCAGCTGGCCGGCGTTCGCTGGCCCGCACTGCAGTCGAGCGCCAACCTCGCCGGCGGCCCCGATCCGATGCGTCTGGCCGATGTTCCCGACCCGATCCGGCGATCGGCCGACCTGGTCATCGATGGCGGAGAGCTGCCCGGAACGCCGTCGACGGTGGTTGATCTGCGCGCCTACGAGGCCGATGGACAGTGGTCGATCGTGCGGCCGGGTGCGGTGGCTGTGGGGGACCTCGAAGCCGCGCTGGGGTCGGGCCGAACACGTTGATATGGTCGCGGCCTGTGAGCGTCGAGTTGCCGCCCGACTTCTTCAACCGGCCCCTGGCTGAGGTCGATCCGGAGATCGCGGACGTGCTCGCCGCGGAGCTCGACCGCCAGCAGCGCACGCTCGAGATGATCGCCTCGGAGAACTTCGTGCCGCTGTCCGTGCTCGAGTGCCAGGGCTCGGTCTTGACCAACAAGTACGCCGAGGGCTACCCCGGCAAGCGCTATTACGGCGGCTGTGAGTTCGTCGATATCGCCGAGCAGCTGGCGATTGACCGAGCCAAGGCGCTGTTCGGGGCCGAGCACGCCAACGTGCAGCCGCACTCGGGCGCGCAGGCCAACGCCGCCGTGTACCACGCGCTGCTCCAGCCCGGGGACACACTGATGGGCCTCGAGCTGGCCCACGGCGGCCATCTCACCCACGGCATGAAGATCAACCTGTCGGGCCGGCTGTACGACATCGCGCCGTATGAGGTAGACCGAGAGACCAGCCTCATCGACATGGATGACGTGCGACGGATCGCGCTCGAGCGGCGCCCGAAGATGCTGCTCGCCGGCTGGTCCGCCTATCCGCGGGTGATGGACTTCGAGCGCTTCCGCGCGATCGCCGACGAGGTCGGGGCCTACCTGATGGTCGACATGGCCCACTTCGCCGGCCTGGTGGCGGCCGGCCTGCACCCCAACCCGGTGCCGTACGCGGACGTGGTCACGACCACCATCCACAAGACGATCGGTGGCGGCCGCGGCGGGATGATCCTGTGCACCGAGGAGCACGCCAAGAAGATCAACTCGGCCGTGTTCCCCGGCCAGCAGGGCGGGCCGCTCGAGCACATCATCGCCGGCAAGGCGGTGGCTCTGCGGATCGCCCAGTCCGAGCCGTTCCGCGAGCGCCAGCAGCGGACCCTGGCCGGCGCGCGCGCCGTCGCGCACGAGCTCGTCTCGGCGGGCGGCGGGGTGAGCGTCCTGACCGGCGGGACCGACGTCCATCTCGTTCTCTGCGACCTGCGGGAATCGGAGCTCGACGGCCAGCAGGCCGAGGATCGCCTGGCCGCCGTCGGGATCACCGTCAACCGCAACGCGGTCCCGTTCGACCCGCGTCCGCCGGCGGTGTCCTCGGGGTTGCGGATCGGGACGCCGGCGCTGGCGACGCGAGGCCTGCAGGTGGAGGACTTTGTCGAGATCGGGAAGATCATCGGCGCGGCGCTGCAGCCGGGGGACTTCGACGGCCGGCGGGGCGAGCTGGCCGGTCGGGCCGAGGTGATCGCCGATAAGTACCCGCTGTACGCGGGGCTGCGGGACAGGGCTGTCGTCGTTTAGGGGTTTCGGCGCCGGCTTTGGCGCCGTGGGGCATCTGTGAGCCACGTTCCGATCGGGTCAGCGTCACGCTGGTTGGTCGGCGAGTCCGGACACGCGACGGCATCTCCCTTCGTTGCCTCGACACCCTGAAACGGGCTGACATCAGCACTCGACGGGGCCTGAAGCTGACAGCGCCGGGCCGGCCGAGCGGGCGCCGGCCAACGATCCCGGGCGGGCGCGTGTCCAGTCGCTGCTGGCTAGCGGTCTCGAGTCGGGCTTCACGCGTTGCGAGGGCGAGCGCAGGCTCCGCTCCCTGCTGAGAGCCGCCGACCTGCCCCAGCCCCTCGTCAACCATCTCCTCGCCGGCCTCCTGGTCGACTTCTACTGGCCCGACGCCAGGCTCGTGCTCGAGGTCGATGGATTCAGATTCCACGGCAGCCGAGCCGCGTTCGAACGCGACCGCCGGCGCGATCAGCGCCTGGCCACGGCGGGGTTTCAGGTCATCAGGATCACGTGGCGTCAGCTCGAGGAGGAGCCGATGGCGGTGCTCGCGCGCCTGGCGCAGGCCCTGGCCCGCAGGGCCGCGTAAGCCCTAACCGGGCGCGCGATCCTCCCTGGCTGGCATCCTTGCACTCGAGCCATGCGCTACTGGGACGCCGTCTTTGCCTGCCTCGTTGCCGTGGCGATCGCGGCGGTCCTGACGCCGTTCGCCGCGCGCTTGGCCCTGCGCGTGGGGGCGGTGGCGATGCCGAGCGAGCGGGGGCTGGCGACGCGGACAACGCCGCTGCTGGGAGGGCTGGCGATTCTCGCCGCCGTGCTGGTCGCCTCCGCGATCTGGATGCCGTCTCACTTCAACCTGCCCAAGACCGCCCACGGACGGCCCGGGTCGGGCGGCAGCGTCGACACGTGGCCGATCATGGGCGGGGCGTGCGTGATCGCCCTCGTCGGCGTGATCGATGACATCCGTGCGCTCCCGCCGCTGCTCAAGCTGCTGGGCCAGATCGCCGCCGCCGTGATAGCCGTGAGGGCGGGTGCGGTCGTCACCGACGTGACCCTCCCGTTCCTCGGCGCCCTCCAGTTCCCCAACGCGGGTGGCGCGATCAGCGCGGTGTGGCTGGTGGGAATGATGAACGTGGTCAACTTCAGCGACGGCGTGGACGGGCTGGCCGCCGGCGTGTGCGCGATCGGTGGGATCACGTTCGTGATCATCGCCTTCGACCTGGAGATCAGCGCTGCTGCCGTGCTGGCCGCGATCACCGCCGGGGCGTCGTTGGGCTTTCTGGTTCACAACTTCCCGCCCGCCAAGGTGTTCATGGGCGACTCGGGCTCGAACCTGCTGGGCTACCTGCTCGGGGTGGTCACCGTGGTCGGGTCGATCAAGACCGGGGCGGTCCTGGCCCTGGTCGCGCCGCTGATCATCCTTGCCGTGCCGTTCCTCGACACGGGGTTCGTCGTGGCCAAACGCCTCAAGTACCGTCAAGCACCGTGGATGGCCGACACGAACCATTTCCACCACCGCATGGCCCGGATCGGATTCAGCCAGCGCAAGACGATCGCCTACCTGTACACGTGGACGCTGCTGCTGGCCGCGCTGGCACTGGCCCTGCACTTCGTTCCGTACTCGAACCACCACGGTCACTACCGCCTCGGCTGGTCGCTGGTGATGGCGGCGCTCCTGATCGTCGTCGCCGCGGCCAGCGTGTACCTCGTCTACGTGCTCGAGATTCTCAAGTTCAAGCACTGGCGGGCCACCGAGATGAAGGCCGCCGATCCCGACACCAGCGAGCACGAGATCGACGAACGCGTGCGGCGAGACCTGGAGACCGGCGAGTTTGATCGCGTGCGATAGTCCCCGCGATGCGGAAGGCCAACCTCGAGGACCTGAAGTCGTTCACGACCCTCGACGGCTCGACGATCAGGGAGCTGGCCGGCCCGGCCTGGACCGACGCGCGGAATCAGAGCCTGGCCGAGGCAACCGTTCCGCCCGGTGGCGAGACCGCCGAGCACTACCACCCGCGGGCGGAGGAGCTCTACTACTTCGTCGCCGGAGACGGGCGAATGCGCCTCGGTGACGAGGAGTTGGAGGTGCGGGCCGGCGACTGTGTCGTGATCGCGCCCGGCACACCGCACAAGCTCTGGAATGGCGGCGAGGCCCCGCTCGTGCTGCTGTGCTGTTGCGCGCCGGCCTATGCGGACGAAGACACGGTCATGACAGGACGCTGAGCTGAGCGGAATCAGCCGCATCCAGCGGATCATGTTCGGCCTGATCGTTCTCGTGACGATCCTGGCTGGCGTGACCCGCTATGCCAGCGGTGTGTCCGAGGTCCTGGCCTTTGTTCTGGCCGCGCTGTCCCTGGCCGGAATGGCGTACATCGTGTCGTCGGCCACCGAGCAGGTCGGCCAGCGTTACGGACCGGCGGTCACCGGGGTGATGCAGTCGACGCTGGGCAACCTGCCGGAATTCTTTGTCGTCATCTTCGCCCTGCAGGCTGGGCAGAAGGTCGTCGCCGAGACCGCGATACTGGGATCAATTTTGGTCAACGCTCTGCTGGTCCTTGGCATCGTGATCGCCGTCGCAGCTCATCGCGAGAAGGATGGAGTGATGCGCTTCAGCCCCAGACTTCCCAACGACACCGCGACACTCTTGCTGTTGGCCAGCTTCATCATCGTACTGATCGGGTTGGCGAACCTGGCCCACGATCCGGCGAGTCGTCACACCAAGACGATCTCAGTCATCGGTGCAGTGGCGATTCTCGTGACCTACACGGTCTGGCTGGTCCAATACCTACGCGCGGACAACCAGTCTGGCGAGGAGTCCGAGCCGGCGAGGGTCTCAACGACCACGAGCATCGTGCTCCTGGCTATCGGCGGCACCGCCTCGGCGTTCGTCTCTGACTGGTTCGTCCATGCGCTTCAGCCCACGATCGACACGCTGCACATCTCGGAAGCGTTCGCCGGGCTGGTGATCGTGGCCATCGCCGGCAACGCCGTGGAGAACGTCGCGGGGATCGTGCTCGCGGCCAAGGGGCGCTACGAGCTCGCCATCTCAGTGGTCAAGAATTCGGTGGCCCAGATCGCGGCCTTTCTGTATCCGCTGCTGGTCCTGGTGTCGCTGCTCACGGCCACCACGCTCACCTTCTCGCTGGCGCCTGTGTACATCGGAGCACTGTTCGTTACGGCGCTGATCGTCTGGCAGATCACGGGCGACGGCGAGGCGACGGCGTTCGAGGGCGTCGCCTTGATCGCCACCTTCGTGATCCTG
Organism: uncultured Solirubrobacterales bacterium; assembly: GCA_963796885.1. GTDB lineage: Bacteria > Actinomycetota > Thermoleophilia > Solirubrobacterales > Solirubrobacteraceae > Palsa-465. Next base: position 60,579 of record CAWCNP010000001.1, on the reverse strand, counting down.
GCAACGGTGGCCGCCTTCGAGACGTAGCGCCTTGCTATTCTTACGTTTACGTAAGATTCTGACACCGAGGAGGCGCGAGAGCTCTGCAGACGATTCAGGCGACGCAACCGCCAGCCCGCCGACGAATCGGCGTCCATGCCGAGCATGATCATTACAAGTGGTGGGCACTGTCGTGTACCAGCCTGGGGATGCTGCTGGCCACGATCAACTCGGGCACGCTGATCATCGCGTTGCCCGATCTGGAGCGGAGCCTGCACACGAGCCTGCTGGAGCTTGTGTGGGTGATCCTCGTGTACATGATCGCCTCGACCGTGCTCGTGCTGAGCGCCGGACGCCTGTCGGATCAGTTCGGGCGCAAGAAGGCGTACATCGGCGGCTTCATCGTGTTCGCCATCGCCTCGCTGGGCGCGGGCTTTGCCGCCGACGGCACCCAGCTGATTCTTTGGCGGATCCTCCAGGGCGTGGGCGGGTCGTTCCTGTTTGCCAACGCGGCAGCGATCGTCACCGACGCCTTTCCCCGCGAGCAGCTCGGCCTGGCCATGGGCACCAACACGATGGTGGCCGCCGTGGGGCTGGTCATCGGACCGGTTCTCGGGGGCGCCCTGGTGGCCATCTCGTGGCCCTGGGTGTTCTGGTTCAACGTCCCCTTCGCCCTGGCCGGAAGCCTGTGGGCGTTCCTGATCCTGCGCGAGCTGACCGGGCGCAGCGAGGACACGAGCTTTGACTTTCCGGGCACGATCACCTTCCTGTTCGGTCTGACCGGTCTCGTCCTGGGTATCACCAAGGGCGGGATCTCAGGCTGGAGCTCCCCCGTCGTCATCGGAGGGCTCATAGCGGCGGCCGTATTCCTGCCCGCATTCGTCGTGATCGAGCGCCACAGCCGCTCGCCGATGCTCGACCTCAGCATCTTCTCCAACCGCCTGTTCTCGGCCGCCGCTGCTGCGGCGTTCCTCAACGGGCTGGCGCGATTCGCGCTGATGTTCGTGTTCGTCTTCTATTTCCAGGGCGTGCAGGGCGACTCGCCTATTCTGGCCGGCGTCAAGCTCGCCCCCTTGGCTTTGGGGATGCTGATCTCGTCGCCCCTGGCCGGCATCTGGGCCGACCGTCGCGGCTCGCGAGGGATGGCGGTGATGGGGATGCTGGTCAGCGCCGCCGGGCTCGCGCTCATGACCACCCTGGGGCGCGACAGCACGTACTGGGCCAGCGGTACGTACCTATTCATCGTCGGCATCGGGTCGGGCATGTTCAACTCGCCCAATACCGCCGCCATGATGGGGACCGTGGCCCCCCAGCGACGTGGCATTGCCGCCGCGGCGCGCGTGCTCGTGCAGAACACCGGTGCGGTCATGTCGATCGCATTCGTGATCGCCATCATCACCTCGGCAGTGCCGAAGTCCGTCCTCTTCGCAGTGTTCAGCGGGCTGGCGAACCACATCTCCAACGCCGAGCTGACGCCGTTCATCTCCAACATGCACACCGCCCTCTGGTGTCTGTCCGCCATCTCGCTTCTCGGCGCGGTGGTCGCTGCGGCGCGGCCGAGTCACGTCACGCAACCGGCCCCGGAACCCGCTGTCAGCGAGGCCAGACCGGTCGAGGCCAATGCCACGGAACCCAGGCCGGCGCTGCGATGACCGCGACAGCCGAGCCCACCACCGAGAAGCTGCGGATCGGCGAGGTCGCCGAGCTCACCGGCACGACCCCGCGCACGATTCGCTACTACGAGGAGATCGGGCTGCTACCGGGGGCCGAGCGGCGCGCCCAGGGGCAGCACCGATGCTTCACGCAGGCCGACGTCGAGCGGATCAACGAGATCGTGTCGCTGCGCGATCTGCTCGGGCTGTCACTCGACCAGCTGCGCCAGCTGCTGGCCGCCCAGGAGGCCCGGGCCGAGCTCAAGCGCGAGTATCACGCCACCGAGGTCCCGGCGACGCGCAAGCGGATCCTCGACGAGGCGCTCGGCCACATCGACACGCAGCTCGATCTGGTCCGGGAGCGCAAGAGCGAGCTCAAGAAGCTCGAGGCCGAGCTGAGCGATCGACGACGGCTGATCCACAGGCGGCTGCGCGAGCTGGCCAAGTGACCGAGGGCGTCAACCGGCGCGCCATGACCGTGCTGTCGTGCGGTCATATGTTCACCGACGTCTCCCAGGGCTCGATCCCGGCGCTGCTGCCGTTCCTGATCGCCCAGGATCACCTCAACTATGCAGCGGCATCGGCGCTGGTGCTGGCGGCGACGGTCTCGAGCAGCATCATCCAGCCCCTGTTCGGGCACGTTTCGGACCGCATCTCGCTGCCGTGGCTGATGCCGCTGGGACCGTTCCTGGGCGGGCTGGGCGTCGCCCTGGCCGGGCTTGCACCGACGTATCCGCTGACCTTCGCCGCGGTTGTGGTGAGCGGCATCGGTGTCGCCGCCTTCCACCCCGAGGGCTCGCGCTTCGCCAACTACGTGTCCGGGGCCAGGCGCGCCAGCGGGATGAGCCTGTTCTCCGTCGGAGGCAACGTGGGGTTTGCGCTGGGTCCGGTGCTCGTCACCCCGCTGATGCTCGCCTTCGGCCTGCACGGCACAGTCTTCATCCTCATCCCACTGTGGGCGATGGCGCTGATCCTGATCCGCGAGCTCCCGGAGCTGAAGACGTTCCGGACCGACATTTCCGGGGGGCGAGTGCAGACCGGTGAGCACCACGAGGAATGGGGTGCGTTCGCTCTTCTCGGCGGGGTGATCGCGGTGCGCTCGTTCGTCTACTTCGGCCTGGTCACCTTCCTGCCGCTGTACTTCATCCACGTTCTCGGCACCGGCAAGGCGTTCGGCAATACGGCGCTGTCGGCGATGCTGCTGGGCGGCGCGGCGGGGACGCTCATCGGGGGGCCGCTCGCGGACCGGTTCGGACGTCGTGCCGTGCTGATCGGCTCGATGCTGCTGCTCCCGCCGCTGCTGGCGCTGTTCTTGATCTCCGGCCCCGGTTTGGCCGTGTTCCTGGCCGCGGTGATCGGCGCGGTGACGATCGCCACCTTCGCCGTCACGATCGTGATGGGCCAGGAATACCTGCCCGGCCGGCTCGGCGTCGCCGCCGGGGTGACGATCGGGCTGTCGATCGGGCTGGGCGGACTCGGCGCGCCGCTGCTGGGGCTGCTGGCCGACGCGCAGGGGCTGACGTCGGTATTCGTGACAATCGCCCTGCTGCCGTTCGTGGCTCTCGCGCTCACCCTGCTGCTGCCGAAGTCCACTCCGGCGCATAAGCAGGGAACGTCGAGCTCGCGAGCTCGGCTCGGAGGACTCGCGCGGAGCGCGGGTAGTGGGCGAGCTTGAACTCGCCCTCGCTCTGCAGGCCCTGGTAATAGACCATCATCCGCACGCGCCGATGCGTGTGGACCCAGCTGAACAGCTGCCTGACCCAGCTCGGGTCATCGGCGCCCCACAGCGCGTATTCGCCCAGGGCGAACGGCAGCTTCGGGTAGGCGTCGTACAGGGCCTTCAGTCCCGCGATGTTCGGGAACTTGCTATAGAAATCGGTGGCCACCCAGTCGACCCACGACCGGCCGGGCCAGTAGTCGCTGGGTTGGTTGCCACGGACGTCGGGGTCCCCGGCGGTCTGGGGGCACCACACCATCGCGACCTTGGGGCGGGGCAGATCGTGGCTGGTCCGCAACGGCGGCATACCGAGCCGGCGGAGGCGGGCGTCGATGGTGGTGAGCGACCCCCCGCGCATGATCAGCGTCACGCGCTTCCAGGCGCGCTTGAAGGCCGCCGTCGAATGGTCCGCGTCGCGCGGGCCAGTGGGCCCGAAGGCGTCATAGAAGTTCCAATAGCCGTCCATCTCGGCCATCAGGCGCACGTAGACCACGAGCCCGCTGTCGTAGGCGGCCTGGTTCAGGGCGATCAACCAGGCGTCGCCCTGACCGCGGGCGATGGCACCGGGCGTGATCATCTCGCGGCTGCCCGAGGCGGTCGTGATGTGGATCATCAGCCTGGCGTGGGCCTGTTCAGCGTCCTGAAAGATCCCGGGCAGATACTCGCCCCAGGCGGAGAAGACCTGGTAGACAGCCGGGTGCTTGCCCACGGCGTGCTGGTAGGCCGACAGTGGCTGGCCACCGACACCGGCATAGATCTTGCCGGCCGGAGGTAGGAACGCCTCAGCGTCGGCCCCGGAAGCGCAGAGGAGAGGCAGGATCGCCGCGACGAGCGACGTAACAATCCATGAGCGGCGCGGTACTCTCATCCTGGACGGTTTTCCACGGCGCGACATATCCCTTCTAATCGGCCCGTACGCGCCCGAGGCTTACCTCCACACCCCTTACCCAGCGGATGTTCTCCAGTCAACCCCTCTCACGCTGGCTGCCCCGGTTGGCCGCCCTGGCCGCCGCCCTGGTCGGTCTGGTCAACGTCGCCTCGGCCCTGACGCCGAGCATCCGCTGGCGCGGACATCTGTTGCTCGACTTCGAGCCGGTGCAGGCCATGCGGGTCTTCCACGCGCTGGCGCTTCCCGCCGGCGCTGCGTTGGTGCTGGTAGCGCCGTACCTGCTGAAGCAGCGGAGGCGAGCCTGGCAGGCGGCAATTCTGTTGATGGTGCTCCTCGGCGCATTCGACCTCCTCAAGGGGCTCGACATCGAGGAGACGGCGATCACCTGGGCCACGGCCGCGATCCTGCTGGCCGGTGGCGATGCGTTCCGGGTCCGCCACGACCCGATCACGCTGCGGTCGGCGATCTGGCGGGTCCCGCTGCTCGGCGGCCTTGGACTGCTCGCGGCGGCGCTGGCCACCTGGGTCTCGCAGGGCCGGCCGTCATGGGGCGATGTGGCGCGCGAAACCGGGGATCTGCTGCGCTGGCAGACGGGCCCGATCCACTATCACCACCACTTCCAGTGGATCCCGCCCGGGGTCCATCTGCTCGAGATCGCCACCCTGCTGGCCATCGCCTACGTGATCTTCCGGCCGCTGGCCGCCCCGAGGACGCTGCCCGGCCCGGGCGCGCGGGCGGCGGCCACCGAGCTGGTACGCGCCCACGGCAACGACACCCTGTCGTTCTTCAAGCTCCGGGCCGACAAGCACTATTTCTTCAGCCGGGACGGGCGCGCGTTCGTCGGCTACAGGATCGAGAATGGCGTGCTCCTACTGTCCGGCGATCCAGTCGGGCCGGAGGATGCCATTGCCGGGCTGCTGGGCGAGTTGCGCGCCTTCGCCGACATCCGCGGGCTGAAGCTCGGGGCCGTCGGGGCCAGCGAACAGCTGTGCCCGCTGTACGAGGAGCTCGGACTGCGAACGATCTACCTCGGCGACGAGGCCATCGTCGAGCTCCAGGCGTTCTCGCTGCAGGGGCGGGCGATTCGGAAGGTGCGCCAGTCGGTGTCGCGGCTGACCAAGGCCGGCTACACGGCCGAGCTGCACCAGCTCCGCGACCTCGAGCCGGGGACGGTGGAGGAGATCGAGCACGTGCTCGAGCGGGGGCGCGAAGGCGCGCCCGAGCGCGGCTTCTCGATGGCCATGGACTCGATTTGCTCCTCTCAGTGTGCTGACACCCAGGTCGTACTGGCCCGTGATGAGCAACACGCGATCAGGGGCGTGCTGCACTTCGTCCCCGTCTACGGCCGCCCCGCCGTTTCGCTGTCGTTCATGCGGCGCGATCCGCAGACGCCCAACGGCCTGACGGAGTTCCTTGTCGTTGCCGCGATCGAGCTGTTGCGCGATCAGGGGCTCAGGGAGCTGTCGCTGAACTTCGCCGCTTTCGCCAGGTGGATGCACAGCCCCGAGAAGCGGGGCGAGTGGCTGCTCGGCAGGTTGGTCACGCTCGGAAACCCCTTCTTCCAGATCGAGAGCCTGTACCGCTTCAACGCCAAGTTCTTCCCGACCTGGAAACCGCGCTACCTCGTCTACGAGGGGGCTTTCGGCCTCCCGCGAACGGGCATCGCCGCGCTGTGGGCCGAGGGTCAGCTGTGGAAGCCACAGGTGCCGGCCCGGCGCGCTGATTTCCGCCAAAGCGCGCTAATCTCACCTTAAGGAACGCGTGTCTGGAGGTCGCCCCGGCGGTGGCTGTCGACACGCGTCTGCCGTTGTTTTCAGGCGACGCCCGCGTCGGCCTGCCGGTAGCCTAGGCGCCCCTCGGACCCTGCTCACAGCTTGACCAGCACTCATCGACATCATGACCCCATCCGTGATTGCAGAGCCCTGGCAGGGTCGGGCGACCGTGGGCTGGCAGGGGGTGGATCATGTCGCTGAACGCTTCCTCGGCCCCTGAGGCCGCCCCAATGCTCCTGATCCGCTACTTCGACGTCGCGCTGTTGGTTGTCGCGGCCCCGATCCTGCTGGTGATCGGCGTCCCCGCGCTCGGCTACCTCGTCGGCGCCGGCGCTTGGATCCTCCTGCGCGTGGCGGGCGTGGCCGTCGAGCAGGCGATTCGCGGCCGCGACGCGCGCGCGCAAGTCAGCGCCCGGTTGGGGTACATGCTGGGAAGGCTGTTCCTGCTTGCCGCGGCGGTGATCGTGGCCCGGCAGGCAGGCGGCAAGAACGACGGCTTGGCGGCGCTGGCTGTGATCGTCGTGGCGTTCACCATCGAGCTCGTAGCTACCGCCGCCACCCGACCTACACGCTCATGAGCAATACGCGAAAGGTTCTGCTTGGCATCGCTGCCTTCTATTTGATTGGGCTGATCCTGCTCGCCGTCGTCTTCGGCATCTCCACCCACACCAACCACGAGTTCCAGCCCCAGAACGAGTTCAAGCTGATCAACTGGGTTGACCTCGGGGTGTTCAGCATCAACCGCGCCGTGGTCTACCTACTCATCGCCGCGGTACTGACCGTGGCCACGATGGTCTACATCGCCCACCGCATGCACGACCGTCCGAACAAGGTGCAGACCGGAGTCGAGGTGCTGTTCAGCCTGATGCGCGACAACATCACGCGCGGGAACATGGAGGATTCGATGGCGGCCAAGTGGTTCCCGTACCTGGGCGCCCTCTTCCTGTTCATCTGGTATTGCAACCTGATCGGCTACCTGCCGCTGCCCACCAACTCCGAGGCCAAGTTCGAGATCTTCGGGGCCAAGATCCCCTCGTTCGCGCTGTACGCGGCCACGGCCAACATCTCCGTCCCGCTCGTGCTCGCGCTCGTGACCTTCGTCGCCTTCAACTGGGAGGGGGTCCGTGCTCACGGTCCGATCGGTTACCTCAAGAGCCTGATCCCGGCAGGTGTGCACGGTCCAATCCTGTTCCTAATTGCCCCACTCGAGGTGATCTCGCTCTTCATGCGGCTGATCTCCCTGACCGTCCGACTGTTCGCCAACATCCTCGCCGGCCACATGATCATCCTGTTCATGGCCGGGGGCCTGGCGGTGATCCTGGGCGCGAGCTGGGCCGGCTGGCTGACGCTGCCGTTCGGCGTCGCGATCTATGTCTTCGAGCTGGGCCTTGTGGCCACTCTGCAGGCCTTCATCTTCGCCACGCTTTCTGCCATCTACCTCGGTGGCGCTGTCTCACATCATTGACCTGAAAAGGAGATTCGCACGTGCTCACTCCCATCTTCCATATCGCGGCTGGCGTCGGCGCGGGCCTTGGCATCGGGATCGGTGGAGGACTCGGCGCGGTCGGTGCCGGCGTCGGCATCGGCATCATCTTCGGCAAGGTGATCGAGTCGATCACGCGCCAGCCCGAGATGCGCGACGAGATCACCAGCATCCAGTGGCTGGGCTTCGCGCTCACCGAGGCATGCTTCTTCTACGGCCTGGTTGCCGGGCTGTTGTCCTGGGTGCTCAAGTAGATGCTGACCACAGCCTCGAGCGGCTCGTTCCTGATCACACCCAATGTCGGGCTGATGATCTGGACGCTGCTGCTCTTTCTCCTCTCGATGTTCCTGCTGTACAAGCTGGCATTCCCGCGCATCTCCGAAGCGCTCGAGAGGCGTCAGCACGCCATCGAGGACTCGATCGAGGCCGCCGAGCGCACGCGCCACGAGGCCGACGACCTGCTCGCGGAATACCGCGAGCGTCTGGCGCATGCGCGCGGTCAGGCCGACGAGATCATCGACCGCGCCCGCAAGGCGGCCGAAGCCCATGAGCGCGACTCCTCCGAGCAGGCCGTGGCCCGTCGCGAGCAGCTGATGGAACAGACCCGGCGCGAGATCGAGGCGGAAACGCGTCGCGCGATACAGGAGATCCGTGGCGAGGTCGCCGATCTGACTGTGATGGCAACCGAGAAGGTCACTCGCAAGACGCTGTCCGAGGAGGATCAGGAGCGGCTCGTACAGGAGGCGCTGAGCGAACTCGACTTCAGCGCGCTGAGCCCGGGAACCCCCGACTATGGGCCCTAGCCGACACTGATGGAAGAGATCGCAGAGGTCTACGCCCGTTCACTGTTCGAGGTCGCTGAGGAGAGCGACGAGCTCGACGTCGTCCACGAACAGCTGGGCCAGTTCGCCGACGCGCTGTCGGCCAATCGCCAGCTGGCGGTGTTCTTCTTCTCGCCCTACTTCTCCACCGAGGAGAAGAAGGACGGGTTGGCACGGGCGGTCCAGGACGCTGACCCGATCGTGATGAACTTCCTTCAGGCGCTGATCGAACGTCACCGCATGCCGGCGATCTTCCGCATCCGCGCGCGCTTCGGAGAGCTGTGGGACGATGCCAAGCGCCTGCTGCCGGTCCAGGTGACCAGCGCGGTCGAGCTGGACCCCGCAACCGTGCAGAACATCGGGCGCAGGATCGGCGAGCAGACCGACCGCGAGGTCGAGCTGACCAGCACCGTCGATCCGGACATCCTCGGCGGGATCATCCTGCGCGTCGGCAACTTTATTCTCGACGCCTCGATCAGAAACCGTTTGAACCAACTTCGCAAGCAAGTCGCGCAGGCGTAGCCACAGGGCAGCCGCGCCTGTCAAGGAGCAATCCATGGAGATCAAGCCAGACGAGATCACATCAATCCTCAAGAGCCGAATCGAGGGACTCGACACATCGGGGGCCGATCTCACCGAGGTGGGCACCGTGCTGTCGGTGGCCGACGGCATCTCTCGCATCCACGGCCTCGAGAACTGCATGTCGTTCGAGATGCTCGACCTGACGCACGACGTGACGGGTCTGGCGTTGAACCTCGAGTCTGACAACGTCGGCGCCGTGCTGTTCGGCGAGTGGGAGAGGATCTCCGAGGGCGACACCGTCCGGCGCACCAAGCGACTCCTCGAGATCCCCGTCGGCGACGAACTGTTGGGTCGGATCGTCGACCCACTCGGTCGACCCCTCGACGGCAAGGGCGAGATCGGCGCCTCGAAGACCCGACCGGCCGAGCACAAGGCTCCGGGGGTGGTCGCCCGCCAGCCGGTGAAGGAGCCGATGCTCACCGGACTGAAGGCGATCGACTCGATGATTCCGATCGGCCGCGGTCAGCGCGAGCTGATCATCGGCGATCGCCAGACGGGCAAGACGGCCATCGCCCTCGACACGATGATCAACAACCAGGATCGTGACCTGTTCTGCGTATACGTGGCCGTTGGCCAGCGAAAGTCGACCGTGGTGGCGCTGGCCAACACGCTGGAGGAGGCGGGGGCACTCGACAACACGATCATCGTGATGGCGGCCGCCGACGAGGCCGCCCCGATCAAGTTCCTGGCCCCTTACGCCGGTTGCGCGATGGCCGAGCACTTCCTGTACAACGGTCGCGCCGCGCTGGTCATCTACGACGACCTGACCAAGCACGCGTACGCCTATCGGCAGATGTCGCTGCTGCTGCGGCGCCCGCCCGGTCGCGAGGCCTATCCGGGCGACGTCTTCTACCTGCATTCCCGGCTGCTCGAGCGGGCCGTCAAGCTGAGCGACGAACTTGGCGGTGGCTCGCTGACCGCCCTGCCGATCATCGAGACGCAGGCCGGCGACGTCTCCGCCTACATCCCCACGAACGTGATCTCGATCACCGACGGACAGATCTTCCTCGAGCCCAAGCTGTTCTACTCGGGCGTGCGACCGGCGATCAACGTAGGGATCTCGGTCTCTCGCGTGGGCGGCAACGCTCAGATCACGCCGATGCGCAAGGTGGCGGGGCGGCTCAAGCTCGAGTTGTCGCAGTACCGCGAGCTCGAGGCGTTCTCCCAGTTCGGCTCCGAGCTCGACGCCGAAACGCAGCGCACGCTGGCCCGCGGCGAGCGTCTGGTCAAGACGCTGAACCAGGCCGAGCGCCAACCGCTCCCGGTCGAGGATCAGGTCGTGCAGATCTTTGCCGCCACCAATGGCTATCTGGACCGGATTACCGTTGACAAGGTCGAGCGGTTCCTGGCCGGGGCGACCGACTACCTGCGTGGGAACGAGCCCGAGCTGCTGAAGAAGATCGCCGATGGCGACTGGAGCGATGAGATCCAGGGGCAGCTCGACGCGACCATCGCGCAATTTGCGCAGGACTTCGGGTTCGACCTCGACGAGGAGGGACATCCGCTCGAGGAGGGCGACGACATGCCCCCGGCGCGCAGCCCGCAGGAAGAGCGGGCCAGTGAGGAGGACCAGGCACAAGCCGCGTGAGCGCGTTGCCTGATCGCCCATGGCCGGAACCCAACGAGACGTTCGCAACCGCATCGGCGCGGTCAAGAACATTCAGAAGATCACCCGCGCGATGGAGGCGGTCGCCGCCGCCCGGCTGCGCCGGGCCGAGCAGCGCATCGAGGCGCTCCGGCCTTACGCGGGCGCGATCCGGCGGATGACGCGCGAGGCGGCCGAGGCCGCGGGCAGCGTCCCGCAACTGCCGATCCTGTCCGAGCACGAGCAGGTCAACACCGTCGGTCTGCTCCTCGTGGCCGGCGACCGGGGGCTCGCGGGAGCGTTCAACTCCAACATCGTCCGCGCGGGGTCGGCGGCCGGCCGCTCGCACACGGCCGAGGGGCGCCGGGCCGTGTACTACGCCTCGGGGCGACGCCCGGCATCCTCAGTGCGGTTCCGTGGCCTCGAGCTGGCCGCGAGCTTCACCGGCTTCACCGACCGCCCGGCATATGCCGACGCCCGTCGCATCGCCGACACGTTGATGGCCGCCTACATCGACAACGAGGTCGACCGGGTCGAGGTCTTCTACAACGGCTACATCTCCCCGATCTCGCAGGTGGTCCGGCGCGAGACGCTGCTCCCGCTCCAGCAGGCCACCCTGCTCGAGGAGGGCTCGGACCCCGGAGCCTCCGAGTCAGGCGACGGCTCCGAAAAGCGAGCCCTGGTGGAGTACGAACCCGATCCCGAGGAGATCCTCACCCGCCTCGTCCCCGACTACGTCGAGGTGTCGATCTACCGAGCACTACTTGAGTCGACGGCCTCAGAGCACGGCGCGCGCATGACCGCGATGCGCAATGCCTCCGAGAATGCCGGCGACTTGATTCAGGGGCTGACGCTTGAGATGAACCGGGCGCGGCAGGCTGAGATCACGCAGGAGATCCTGGAAGTTGTCGCCGGAGCCGAAGGCCTCTCCGGCTAGAGACTTGATTTGGACTGAGTGACTGGAGAAGCAATGGCTGTTGAAACTGAAACCACCACGGAACAAACCACGACCAACACGGGCCGGATCGAAGAGATCCAGGGCGTCGTGATCGAGGCGGTATTCCCGGACAAGCTGCCCGAGATCAACCACGCTGTGCGGATCCGCCGCTCGGAGGCCAACAAGGAGGAGGAGCCGGTCGACGAGCCCGACATCGACTCGGCCGACTGGCTGGTCTGCGAGGTCCAGCAGCACCTCGGCGACGATCGGATCCGCGCCGTGGCCATGGACACCACCGACGGTCTGGCCCGTGGAACCGAGGTGATCGATACGGGCGCGCCGATCACCGTGCCCGTCGGCGACGCGACGCTGGGGCGTATCTTCAACCTGCTTGGCGAGCCGATTGACCAGGGCCCTCCGCTCGACGAGAACCTCGAGCGCTGGCCCATCCATCGCGAGGCGCCCTCCGTGGAGGCGCTCACGCCGACGACGGAGATGTTCGAAACCGGCATTAAGGTCATCGACCTGCTCGCGCCCTACGCCAAGGGTGGCAAGGTCGGGTTGTTCGGCGGCGCCGGCGTGGGCAAGACCGTGATCATCCAGGAGCTGATCCACAACCTGGCCCAGGAGCACGGCGGTCTGTCCGCCTTCTGCGGTGTGGGCGAACGCTCGCGCGAGGGCAACGACCTGTGGCTGGAGATGAAGGAGTCCGGCGTCCTCGAGAAGACGATGCTGGTCTTCGGCCAGATGAACGAGCCTCCCGGGGCCCGCATGCGGGTCGCTCTGTCCGGGCTGACGATGGCGGAGTACTTCCGCGATCAGGAGGGCCAGGACGTGCTGCTGTTCATCGACAACATCTTCCGCTTCGTGCAGGCCGGGTCCGAGGTATCGGCGCTGCTGGGCCGGATGCCCTCGCAGGTGGGCTACCAGCCCACGCTGGAGTCGGAGATGGGCCAGTTGCAGGAGCGGATCACCTCGACGCGGAAGGGTTCGGTCACCTCGATCCAGGCCATCTACGTGCCGGCTGACGACCTCACCGACCCCGCTCCCGCGTCGGTCTTCGCCCACCTGAACGCCACCACCACGCTGTCGCGGTCGATCGCCGAGAAGGGCATCTACCCGGCAGTCGATCCGCTCGATTCGACCTCGACAATCCTCAAGCGCGAGATCCTCGGCGACGAGCACTTCGAGGTGGCCAACGCAGTCAAGGAAGTGCTCCAGCGCTACCGCGACCTCCAGGACATCATCGCCATCCTCGGCATCGAGGAGCTCTCGGATGACGACCGGTTGACAGTGAACCGGGCTCGCCGGCTCGAGCGCTTCCTCTCCCAGCCGTTCCACGTGGCCGAGCAGTTCACTGGCACCCCCGGCGTGTATGTACCCATCGCCGACACGATCCGCGGCTTCAAGGAGATCCTCGAGGGCAAGCATGACGATGTCCCCGAGCGTGCCTTCTTCCTCAAGGGCGGCATCGAGGACGTGGTCGCCGACGCACGCGGGGACGAGGCCGAGCCGGCGGAGGAAGAGGAAAGCAAGGACGAGAACCAGGACGGCTGATGGCCCACACCAAGTTCAAGGTCGAGGTCCTCACCCCGGAGGGCGAGGTCTTCAACGACGAGGTCGAGATGGTCTCGACCCGGACGACGTCCGGCTCGATCGGCGTGCTGGCCCATCACACGCCGCTGCTGGCCATGCTCGACCCCACCGAACTGCGGCTCTACAAGACCGAGTCGGATGTCGTGCGCTTCGCTCAGGCCGAGGGCTACATGCAGGTGACCAGCGAGCACGTGCTGGTGCTGGTCGAGGAGGCACACGCGCCCGGTGATCTCGACGCCGGCCTGTTGCGCGAACGGCTCGAGGAGGCCGAGCGTGAGCTGAGCGAAGCCAAGGACGACACCGAGAAGCGGCGCGTGGCCGAGCGCAACAAGCATCGCTGGGAGCAGTTCCTGCGCATCGCCCAGGGTTCGTAGGGGGTCTAGATGGAATCAACCATCTGAGGGCTCGGCCGGCTTGCCAACCTGTGGAGGGCGCAGCACATCGCGCAGCCGGTGGTACTTGAGACGCAGGAGCGGTCGCTCGACGATGTAGTAGCTGACCGCGGCAGCGCCGGTGGAGATGGCGAGCGTCCCCAGCAGGACGACGATGAACGACGCGTCGGCCCCTCCCTGGCCCAGCTTGAGGACCACCGCGTAGTGCCACAGGAAGATCCCATAGGAAACGAGACCGAGCCACGCCGCGAGGGGATGGGCCAGCACCCGCCGCGGGATGCCGCCGGCGTCTTCGCCGAACACGGCGGGCGCCATCAGCAGAGCGGCGATCACCCCGAAGGACAGGAAGACCAGCAACTGCTGGCTTCGCTCGAACAGGAACGAGGTGGGCGGCAGCACGAGGCAGATCCCGATGTAAACGGCCAGCGCTGCCGTCCACAGGAACCCTGGGTGCCTGGCCACCCAGGCTATGGCGCGCGGTTGACGGGCCCGGCCGCTGGCCGCCACGGACACGACGGCCATCCCCATCCCCAGGGCGAACCAGAAGACGTAGGCCGCGGCACTTCGTCCGAACCAGGCGGGAAGCCCGTTCCAGTCGCCGAAGCGAAGCGCGATCGAGACCGCGGACAGAAGCGTCAGCAGCAGCAGCTGTGCGACCGCCCAACCGCGGAGCCGGAGCCAGCGGGTCACCCCCTCGACACAGAACGCGTAGATCGGCAGCGCTACGTAGAAGGTGAGCTCGACCACCAGGCTCCAGGTTTGGGCGAGCCCGCATTTCATCGGCAGGTCGATGCACTGCCGGCCGTGGTAGACGGGAAGCGTGTGCACGAGGGCGTACATCGGCCACCAGTGGCCATCGACCACGCTGCGCGCCCCCGGCACGAGGAGCAGCACGGTCACGACCAGCCAATAGGCGGGGTAGATGCGCAGAAAGCGCCGCTTGGCGTAGTCGCCCACACGGGGCGCCGCGGCACCTCCTGCGCGGTGGGCGATCATCGGCCGGAAGAGCAGGAAGCCGGAGATCAGGAAGAAGATCGAGACGCCGATGTCGAGGTGGGCGAGCAGGCGCCCGCCGAGTCCGCTCGACAGGGCATTCCCCGAGTCCGCCGCGTGAACACCGACCACGGCGAGCACCGCGATCGCCCGCATGCCATCGATCAGTGGAAAGCGCGGATGCCGCGGTGGCGGGGCGACGGCGTCATCGATGATCGGGGCGCTGACAGACAACTAGGTCCACCGTTCGATCGTTTCATCATCCTCGATGCGGCGCACGGGCTGGGCGGGTGAACCGACCACGACCATGCGTGCCGGCACGTCCCGTGTGACCAGGGCCCCGGCGGCGACCACCGCCTCGGTGCCGATCTCGACCCCTGGCATCAGCACCGCGGCCGCGCCGATGCGGCATGCTCGGCGTGCTCGCACCCCGTTGGCGGGGCTCTCGTGGCCGTGACGGCCCATCGTCGCGTCGTTGATTGCGGTGACGGCTGGACCGATGAACACGTCGTCCTCGACCTCCGAGCCAGGAGCGATGATCACGCGGTTCTGAAGCCGACAGCGCGCTCCGACGCGGACGCCGCGCCCGATTGCACACCCCTGACCGATGACCGTCTCGGGGCCGATCACGGCGCCCTCGCGGATGAATGCCTGGTCGCCGATCACCGCCCTGGCGCCAATCACCGACGAAGCGGAGATCACGGCCGCGCAGCAGATGCGAGCGCCGGCTTGCACCCGTGCCCCTCCGGCAACGGCCGTAGCGGTTGAGCGCGTCCCAAGCTGTGGGCGCTTGCCGATGACGGCGGCGTCCTGTATCTCACAGCCATCGCCGATCACGACGCCGTCGTGGATGACCACGTGCCCCCCGAAAGTGACATCGGCGCCGATGCTCACGCCTTTACCCAGCAGCAGTCCGGGGGCCAGGCTCGAGCTCTGGAGGCGACTCATCGCGCGCGGCCTGCCGCGCCGCGCACGCGGTCAGCGACCCGCCCGAGGCTCTCGCCGAGGCGGTGACGGCGAGTCGATGTGGCCGCCAGCAGGTGGCGGTGCTCGGCCCACAGCTCGCCGATCTGGTCCTCGAGTTCCCGTATGCGCATCTGGGCCTGCACGTGGGCCTGCTCGAGCGACTCGACGTGCTTGGCCGTCTGCCATTGGAGGCGGACGAGCCGGGCCAGCTCGGCAAGGGGGGAGTTCGGGGGCGGCGCCGGCGCCGCAGCACGGCCCAGTATCTGGCTCAGCTGGTTGGCGTGATAGCGCGCGCCATGGTGGCGGGTGGCCAGATCGCGGTTGACCTTCCCCATCCCGGGCGCGTACCGCGCCAGCTCCGCGATGACCGAGCTGAGGTCGCTGGTGGTATCGGTGGCCTGGCCGGCAAAGTTGTCGGCCTCCATGGCCGGGTAGCGCTCCGGCGTCACCCAGCCGTCGGCGCCAAACGCATCGTAGACGAACACGGCGCGCCCGCAGGCCATGCCCTCGAGGGCAGCGCGCCCCTTGGCGACGACTATGTCGGCGTCCCACATCGCCTGCTCAGGCGACAGGGAGATCGAGGCGGTGGCCCCGATCTGCACGCACTCGATCCCGTGGGCCGTAAGTGCGCTGCGCATCGTGTCTCGCCGCTCGCCGCGGAGGTAGTTGCCGACCAGAACGGCGCGGCGGGGCGTGGGGCGGATGTCGCCGGCTGGCTTCAGGCGCTCGGTGTCGATCGGTTGGCGCAGGCGCACCACCTCGTGCGAGGTGGCCAGCCCGTGCACCCGCTGGCCCACCCGATCGCTGAGGACGACGACGTGGCTGACGAGTCCGGGCAGGTTGGGCGGCAGCCAGACGTCGAGGATCTCGCTGGTGGCCCGGAACACCTGGGGCGTGTCGGGATAGCGCTCGGCGAGCGCGTAGGAGACGACCCCGTCCTGCACCAGCGCGGCGTCGCACCGGGCGGGAAGCCGACGCCGCGAGTCGGTGACGCGAATCCCGTGTTCGGCGGCCAGATCCGCCATCTGACCCAGGAGCTGGGCATACACGGTCACGCTGTGTCCGAGTCGCTCCAGCTGGGAGGCCACGGTGAGGAGGTAGGTCTCGCTGCCACCGGGCACCGAGAAATTCATCGTGGCAAGGACTAGCTCCATGGAAGGCGAAACCTTAATCAGCCCGCTTATCCTTGGGCTCCGATGCTTGATGAACGGATCCTGGCCGAGCGGTTGATCCGCTATGACACCTCGCGTCCCGATGGGATCGTGGCCGCCGCAGGATTTATCAAGGGATGGCTCGAATCCCGCGACATCGAGGTGCACGATCAAGAGCACAACGGGCTGCCCGTGCTGGTGGCGGAAGTCGGACCGGCGTCCGATGGTGCCCCCTGCGTGATCCTGCACGGCCACGTCGACGTCGTCCCCGGACGGCCCGAGCAGTTCGAGCCGCGCCTCGACGGCGACCAGCTCATCGGGCGCGGGGCATACGACATGAAGGGCGGGCTTGCTGCGATGATGTGCGCGCTCAAGGACGTCGAGCAGCAGGAGCGTGTGCGGGTGCGCTTCATGTGCGTGCCCGACGAAGAATCCGAGGAGATTGATGAGCGCTCGACCGATCTGATGGTCAAGCGCGGTGTCAGGGGGGACTTTGCCATCACCGGCGAACCGACCAACATGCACATCGGAGTGGAAGCCAAGGGCGTGCTGGCCATGCGAATCGAAGTCCAGGGACGGGCTGCGCACAGTTCCACCCCGTGGCTGGGCGACAACGCCATCCTCAAGGCCGTCGACGTGTTCCGGGCGATCGAGTCGCTTCCGTTCAGCCGGGAGTCCTCGGAGATGTTTGACCGGCCCTCGATCAATCTGGGACGGATCGAGGGCGGAGACGCCCTCAACAAGGTCCCCGATGCCTGCACGATGGCGGTCGACGTGCGCTACCTGCCCGGCCAGGACCCGGCCGAGATCATGGCCCAGGTGGGCGAGATCCCCGGAATCGCGGTGACGAGGACGTTCATCTACCCGCCGGTCACCGTGCCCCGCACGCACCCGTATGTGCGGGCGCTGCGCGAAGCCGTCTCTCGCTCGACGCGCGGCGAGGTGATGAGCGTTGGCCGCGACGGCGCCTCGGACGCGGCGGCCTTCATCGAGGCCGGCATACCTGCGGTCGAATTTGGCCCCACCGGAGCCGGGCACCATGGCCCTGAGGAGTGGGTCTCCTTGTCCTCGCTGGTCCGCTACCGCCGGGCGTTGGGCGATTTCGTGCGCGGGCTGCCGATCTGGCTCGAGGAAGGTGATCGGAGCGCCGGCGAGCTGCGGGCGATCGAAGGCGGCCTGGCATGAAGTTGATCCCCACCACTCGGCGCGGGATGCTGTGGCGCTTTCTGCTCGCGGGCTTCATCGTGATCGCATTCGCCGCGGCGACGACCGCGGTGGCCGGGCTGCTGCAGATCAACACCTTCACCCAGTATTTCAACGTCAACCCGTCGATCCGGAACGCCGAGGTGACGATCGCCGACCCCGGTAATCCGCAGACGATCCTGGTGATCGGCTCCGACCACCGGGCCGGCGAGCCCTTCAAGTCCGCCAACACGGACACCATGATGCTCGTGCGGCTGGATCCCAAATCGTCGACGATCAACGTGGTGTCGGTCCCGCGTGACCTGAAGGTCACGCTCCCCGGCCCCGGCGGCGGCTACACCTCCAAGATCAACGCCGCGTACTCGGCGGGCGGACCCGCACTGCTCCTCAAGGTGCTCAAGCACCAGGTGTTTCCGGGGCTCAAGGTCAACCACATCGTCGACGTGAACTTTGGCGGCTTCGTGGCGCTGGTGAACGCGATCGGGTGCGTGTACACCGACGTCGATCACCGCTACTACAACAATACGGCGATCACCGACTACTCGAGCATCGACCTGCAGCCCGGCTACCAGAAGCTATGCGGCAACGACGCGCTGTCCTTCGTACGCTTCCGGCACACCGACAACGACCTCGTCCGCAACGCCCGCCAGCAGGACTTCATCCGCTGGGCCAAAGCTCAGTACAGCGCCGCCAAGCTGGTCGACAACCGGAACAAGCTGATGAAGATCTTCGGCGAGCACGCCCAGACCGACCACAACCTGCACACCACCGACGGGTTGATCAACCTGTTCAACCTCGTTGCCTTCTCGGCCGGACACACGATCAAGCAGGTCAGGTTCCCGGCGATCCTCGACACGTGTGACATCTCGGCCTGCTACGTGACCGCCAACAGAGGCGCCCTACGCAATGCGTTCACCCAGTTCATGACGCCCACGGGTCCGGGGTCCGGCAGCAGCGGCGGCCACAAGGCGCGCCCGCGCGCCGCGCCTGGGGCGCTGACTGCTGACGTGGCTGACGGCCGCAGCCAGGTCGCCGCGATGCCCCACGCGGGTATGCCGGTCTACTACCCGCGGGTGATCGCCGAGGGCTCGCAGTACTGCACCAACGGCACCTGCACCATCGGCCCGGTCGCCAACTCCTACCCCCGCGCCTACAGGATTCCCGATCAGGGCGGTCACCGCCACGCGGCCTACCGGATCACACTGGTCATGAACCCCGCACTCGGCCAGTACTACGGCGTCCAGGGGACGACTTGGCTCAATCCGCCGATCCTCAACGGAACCCACCAGACCAAGACGGTCAAGGGCCGGCAGCTGCAGATCTATTTCAACGGGCACAAGCCCACGCTCGTCGCCTGGCGCACATCCTGGGGCGTCTACTGGATCTCCAACACGCTGACCGACGATCTGAGCACTTCGCAGCTGACCGGGATCGCCGCCTCGCTGACGCGCGGCTGACGGTTTGCCTCCGGACAGCCGCGGCGCGTCGGCGCCTGCTCGCCAACCACCCCCTTGTACGCTCCCCGGGCCATGACTGGAACGGTTGAACCCATCGCCGTGATCGGCACCGGATACGTCGGCCTCGTCACCGCGGCGGGCTTTGCCGAGCTTGGCGGCGAGGTGTGGTGCGTCGACGTCGATGCGAGCAAGATCGACCGCCTGGAGCACGGCGAGATCCCGATCTATGAGCCCGGTCTTCCCGAGGCAGTGGCGCGCAACCGCGAGCGGATGCACTTCTCCACCGAGCTGGCGCCGGCCCTCGAGCGCACCCGGCTGCTGTTCGTGGCGGTGGGGACGCCACCCACCTACTCCGGCGATGCCGATCTGTCCGCGGTCAATGCCGTGGTCGAGGCGATGCCGACCTCCGACACCCATGCGCTGGTGATGAAGTCGACCGTGCCCGTGGGCACCGGAGCGGCGATCCGCCGGATGTTCATCGCGCAGGGCAAGCCCGACTTCGCCTACGTGTCCTGCCCTGAGTTCCTCAAGGAGGGCTCGGCCCTGGAGGACTTCCTGGCCCCCGACCGGGTCGTGGTGGGAGACAACGGGGATTGGGCGGGCGAAGCCGTGGTCAACCTGTACGAACCGCTCAATACCCCGCTGGTCAGGACCGACATTGCCAGTGCCGAGATGATCAAACTGGCCGCCAACGCGTTCCTGGCCACCAAGATCTCGTTCATCAACGAGATCGCCAACGTGTGCGAGGAGACCGGGGCCGACGTTCTCGAGGTCGCACGCGGGATGGGTCTGGACCACCGGATCGGCCCGCACTTCCTCAAGCCCGGGATCGGGTTCGGCGGCAGCTGCTTCCCCAAGGACGTCTCGGCGCTGAAGCAGCTGGCCGGCAATTCGGGTTACCACTTCCAGCTCCTGACCGCGGTCATCGAGGTCAACGAGCTGCAGAAGCGACGGGTGATCGGAAAGCTGCACAAGCACCTCGGGTCGTTGGTGGGCAAGACGGTGGCGCTGCTCGGTCTCGCCTTCAAGGCCAACACCGACGACATGCGCGAGGCCTCATCGCTGGTCCTCGCCGCCCGGCTCCAGGCCGACGGGGCCAAGATCCGCGCCTACGACCCGGTGGCCGAGCAGGAAGCGCGCAAGCTGCTGTTCGGCGTCGACTTTGCCGATTCGGCGCTCGATGCGCTGGCCGGTGCCGACGCGTGCATCATCGTCACCGAATGGCCCGAGTTTGCCGAGCTGGACTGGCGCGCCGCGGCCGAGCGGATGACAGGGCGGGTCGTCATCGACGGGCGCAACTTCGGCGACCGGGAGGCGGCCCAAGCGGCGGGATTCGTGTACGAAGGGATCGGGCGGTAGCGACCACTTGCAGGCTCTGATCCTGGCCGGCGGTGAGGGCACCCGCCTGCGACCACTCACCTCGACCATCCCAAAGCCCGTCGTCCCGCTGGTCGACCGGCCGTTCATCGCCTACATGCTGGAGTGGCTAGCCGGCCACGGCGTCGACGACGTGATCCTGTCCTGCGGGTTCATGGCCCGCGGGGTCAGGGATGTGCTGGGCGAAGGTGAGCAGCTCGGGATGCGCCTGCGCTACCTCGACGAACCGAGCCCGCTGGGCACGGGTGGGGCGCTGAAGTTCGCCGAGAGGCTCCTGGACGAGCGGTTCTTCATGCTCAATGGCGACGTGCTCACCGATTTCGATCTGTCGGCCCAGCTCGAGCAGCACGAACGCACCGGTGCCCGCGCGACGCTCGCGCTCGTGCCGGTGGAGGATCCGTCCGCCTACGGTCTGGTGCGCGTCGACGGGGCCTGCGCGGTCGAGGAGTTCGTCGAGAAACCGGGTCCGGAGCAGATCGATACCGACCTGATCAACGCCGGCGCCTACGTCTTGGAGCGCGAGGTACTCGATCGGATGGCTCCCGCGGGCTCGCACTTCTCGATTGAACGCGACGTGTTCCCGGGGATCGTCGGGCATGGGCTGTACGGCTACGTGGCCGAGGGCTACTGGCTCGACATCGGCACCCCCGAGCGCTACCTGCAGGCGACCTTCGACATCCTCGAGGGCACGGTCGACACGAGCGTGGGGCGCCGTCTGGGTGCGGCCGGAATGGCCGTCGTGGAGGGCGCCCGGATCGCGGGGCGGGTGGTTCCGCCGGCGCTGGCCGGAGCGGGGGCCGTGGTCGAGGAACACGCGATCGTCGGTTCTCGCGCCGTGCTGGGCGTCGATGTGTGCGTCGGCCGGGGCGCCCATGTGGAGAGCTCGGTGCTGCTCGACGGAACCCGGGTCGGTGCCCGCACGACGGTAAGCTCGGCGATCATCGGGCCCGGAGTGACGATCGGCGAGCGCTGCCATATCCAGGGCGGAGTGGTGATCGGCGAGGACGTCAACATCGGGTCGGACAACACCCTTGCCGCCGGCGCGCGTATCTTCCCGGGCGTCCAGCTACCTCAAGGAGCGATCAGGTTTTGAGTGCGACCGCCGAGTTGAACCCCGACACGATCGCCTCGGTCGACCATCATCGGCTGCTGCACGACGTGCTCGGCATGCCCGACCAACTGCGCGATGCCGTCTGGCGCGTCGAGTCGGCCAACCTCGAGCCCCACGACGCCCCCGACGGACTGGTCGTGGCCGGGATGGGCGGCTCGGCGATCGGCGGCGGCCTCGCCCGCGCGGCGCTCGGCGATCGCGCCTCGCGCCCGATCGTGCTGGCTCGCGGTTATGCCCTGCCAGCCTGGACCACGCCGGACACGACCGTGCTGTGCTCGAGCTACTCGGGCGAGACGGAGGAGGTGCTGGCCGTTTTCGAGGCGGCCGGCGCGCTCGGCGCCCGGCGGATAGTGACCACGACCGGCGGCAAGCTGGCCCAGGCCGCCCGCGCGGACGGCGTGCCCGTCGTCCCGATCCCGGGCGGCTTCCAGCCTCGGGCCGCGGTGGCCTACTCGCTGGTGGTGGCGCTCGAGGTGGCGAGTCTGTGCGGAGCCGGTGAACGCATGCACGCCGAGATCGACGTCGCCGCCGCCCACGCCGAGCGGCTGGTCGAGAGCTGGGGCCCCGAGGCCGATGAGGACTCCCTGGCCAAGGAGTTGGCGCGGGGGCTCCACGGCACGATCCCGCAGCTCGCCGGCGCCGGCCTGACCGCGCCGATTGCCTACCGCTGGAAGACCCAGATCAACGAGAACGCCAAGCTGCCCAGCTTCGTCCAAGAGCTGCCCGAGCTCGACCACAACGAGATCGCTGGCTGGGAGGGGGCGGCCGAGCTCGGCCGCTTCAGTGCCGTGTTCCTCGACGATTCGGACCTCCACCCCCGGATCCGCCAGCGCATCGAGCTCACTCGCGGCCTGATCGCCCGCCACGCGGCGGTGACGTTCCGCATCGACAGCATCGGCCAGACCCGCACCGAGCGGCTCGTGTCATTGGTCCTGCTCGGCGACCTGGTGTCGATCTACCTCGCCGTGCTGCGGGGCGTCGACCCATCGCCGGTCGAGTCGCTCGAACGGTTGAAGCGGACGCTGGCCACGGGCTGAGCGCTCGGGCTGCTCAGCGCTGGGTCGGTGAACGCTGGGGTCATTCGCGTGGGGGGAACGTCGGTAAACGTCAAACTCGCCGCGCCGGCATCGGCCACTTTCACGTTGACGGCGCCCCACGCCGTCTACGTCACACTCGCCCCGCTGGCGAGGTCGAGTTTCACGTTGACCGGCGCGCTCCTCTTCGCAGCGACCGGCCAGCGACTGCGCCTACAGCGCGATCCCGCGTTGCTCGTAGAGCCGCCGATCCGCGGCTCCGAGGAGATCGGTGACGGTCTCGCCGTCATCGGGGTAGGTGGCGGTCCCGATCGTCAGGTCCCAGGGGGCGCGTAGACCCATCTCGGCACGCCGGATGGCGACCTGGCTGCTGATGCGGTCGACGACCGGAATCGCGCCGGCGGTCGTCTGCTCGGCCAGCAGCAGCGCCATCTCGTCGCCGCCGATCCGCCCCACGACGTCGTCGGCCCTGGCCGTGGTGCGGAGCAGGTGCGCCGCCTCTTTGAGCAGCTCGTCGCCGGCCAGGTGCCCCTCGCTGTCGTTGACCGCCTTCAACCCCCTGACGTCCACGTAGGCGAGGACGAAGGGCCGCTCGTAGCGACGGGCCCGGGCCAGCTCGCGCTCGGCGGCGTCCGTGAAGCCGCGGCGGTTCAGGACGCCGGTGAGCGGGTCGGTCATGGCAGCCGCGCTGACGGCCGCGAACTGCCCCGCCTGGCGGCGCACGCGACGGCCTGACCACAGCGTCGCCGCGCCGCCGACCGCGGCCAACACGAGGGAGATGCCGATCGCGAGCCACACGAACCCCGGGATCACGCGCTCGATCCGCTCGATCACGCTCGGCTGCTGAAGCCGCGGCTTGACCGGCAGCGGTGCGCCCCCGGGGGTGGTGGCGTCACCTCCGGGCGCCCCCGAGCTGGTGGCTGCCGAAACGGTGGCGCCTCGCGTCGCCGGCGCTGCGAACGGCGAGACACCCGCCGCCAGGCCGGCGCGCAGTGGCACGCCGAACAGGCCGGCCACCCGATCGCCTGCACCCGCGCTCGACCTCCCGCCGAACAGGGATGAGGCAGACCCACCGAGCGGGATGGTCAGCACGTCGGTCCCGGGGGAGAGCGGTTGGGAGGAGAAGGTCGAGTGTGACGGCTTAGAGCTGCCGATCGACGACGGCGTCGACAGGGTGGCCGACACGATCGACGGCAACCGGGGTGCAGAGGGCGATCCCCCGCCCGAGGACGACGGCGAGCTGCCGGTCAGCCCGGACGGCTGAGAGCCGCTGCCGTGACGGTAATCGCACGTGCTGCAGCCGTGGCTGCTGGAGTCGCCGTGGCCGGTGAAGGCAGGGTTGGTCCGGTTGTCCAAATGCTGGTGGCGGTAGCCGTAGCCGTGCCGGTAATGACCGTAGGCGTGGCCGTTGCCGTGCTCGCCTGCGGATCCGCCGTTGTAGTGGTGCGAGGTGCCGACGTAGCCGCGATGACCGCCGTCGCCCCCCGAGGAGCCGCGGTGGCGGCCGTAGCCGCGCGAGCCGCCATAGCCATGCGAGTCCCCGTAGCCGTGATGCCAGCCACCACCGTGGCCGTGGGAGCCGCCGTACCCGTGCCCACCGCCGTACCCGTGTGAATCGCCGTAGACGTGGCCGTGGCTGGCGCTATGCCCCCCACCGTGGCCGTGGCCATGCCAGTCGCGGCTGAACTCGTGTCCCGGATGACCCGAGGCCGCGGCTGCAGCGATGATCGCGCTCACCAGGGCAGCCGAGAGCGCTACGCAGATCCCCTTACTGTGCGTTTCCATGGGTGGACGTGGGCGCAGTTGCAGACGTACGACATGTATCGGCTATGAGCGAAATTCTTTAAGTGCTTCTTCCCGGCCAGGCCGCAATCTGCGAGAATTCGCCCAAACCTTGACACACTCGTGGTAATGTTTGGCCGCGTATGGACGGCCTGACGATCCACGAGGCGGCGCAGACCACGGGGTGGTCGGCACGGATGCTGCGCTACGTGGAGCGGACCGGGCTGGTGGTTCCCGCGCGCTCAGCGTCGAGTTATCGCCTGTACGGGCCCGCTCAGCTGCAGCGGCTGCGGACGCTGAAGGAATTGCTGACGGCATTCGAGATCCAGCTTTCAGACGTGGCGTTTGCTGCCCGCCTGTCCAGCGACCCTGAGCTGAGGGGAGCCGTCGAGAGCTGGCTCGAGGCCCAACCGCGCCGCCCCGACGACGTCGATGCCGAGGACTGGCTGCGCTTCGAACAGGACAAGCACGAAAAGCTGCTCGCCGTCGCCGGATGAGGAGAACTTGATGACTACCACTGTGGAGAACACATGAGCACGACCGCTGCCAAGACCGATTTCAAGGTCGCCGACCTGGAGCTGGCCACCTTCGGCCGCAAGGAGATTCGGCTCGCCGAGCATGAGATGCCGGGGCTGATGGCCACGCGCCGCGAGTACGCCGAACACCAGCCGCTGGCCGGCGCGCGCGTGACGGGGTCGCTGCACATGACCATCCAGACCGCGGTGCTGATCGAAACGCTGGTGGCGCTGGGTGCCGAGGTGCGCTGGGCCTCGTGCAACATCTTCTCCACCCAGGATCACGCTGCGGCGGCGGTCGTGGTGGGTCCGAACGGCACGCCGGAGGATCCGCAGGGCGTGCCCGTGTTCGCATGGAAGGGTGAGACGCTCGAGGAGTACTGGTGGTGCACCGAGCAGGCGCTCAGGTGGCCGGCACCCGGCCCGGATGGCCGCGTCGGCAACGGCCCGAACATGATCCTCGACGACGGCGGCGATGCCACGCTTCTGGTTCACAACGGTGCCGCGTTCGAGCGCGCCGGCGCGGTGCCCGATCCGGCCAGCGCCGAGTCGGACGAGTTCCGGATCGTGCTCGAGCTGCTCCAGCGCTCGCTCGAGGAGGATCCGCAGCGATGGACCAACATCGCCGCAGGGATCAGGGGAGTGACCGAGGAAACGACGACCGGCGTGCACCGGCTCTACCAGTTCGCCGAGCAGGGACAGCTGTTGTTCCCGGCCATCAACGTCAACGACGCGGTGACCAAGTCGAAGTTCGACAACAAGTACGGCTGCCGCCACAGCCTCATCGACGGGATCAACCGCGCCACCGACGTGCTGATCGGCGGCAAGCTGGCCGTGGTATGCGGCTACGGTGACGTCGGCAAGGGCTGCGCCGAATCACTGCGGGGTCAGGGCGCTCGCGTCGTCATCACGGAGATCGATCCGATCTGTGCGTTGCAGGCGGCGATGGATGGCTTCCAGGTCCAGACCCTCGATGACGTCGTCGGCATCGCCGACATCTTCATCACCGCGACGGGGAACCGCGACGTCATCACGGCCGCGGCCATGGGGCGGATGAAGCATCAGGCGATCGTGGGCAACATCGGCCACTTCGACAACGAGATCGACATGGCCGGGCTGGGCAAGATCGACGGGATCGAGCGGATCAACATCAAGCCCCAGGTCGACGAGTGGATCTTTCCCGATGGGCATTCGATCATCGTCCTGTCCGAGGGTCGTCTGCTCAACCTCGGCAACGCCACCGGACATCCCAGCTTCGTGATGTCGAACTCGTTCACAAACCAGGTGATCGCGCAGATCGAGCTGTTCGGCCACACCGGCCGCTACGACAGGCAGGTCTACACCCTGCCCAAGCACCTCGACGAGAAGGTGGCGCGACTGCACCTGGGTGCGCTCGGGGCCAGGCTCACGGAGCTCACGGCGGGTCAGGCCGCCTATCTCGGCGTGCCCGTCGAAGGCCCGTACAAGCCCGATCACTACCGCTATTGATCAATCGCGCCCGGCGGGCTGCAGGCCAGCACAGCCGATCGCCATGGCACGCACGTCGGTCCCCCCGCACGACATCGCCGATCTGAGCCTCGCCCCCGACGGGGTGGCGCGCATCGTCTGGGCGGGCCGGCAGATGCCGGTGCTCCGGCAGATCCGTGACCGGTTCGCCGACGCGCGGCCGCTGGCCGGGATTCGGATCGCCGCGTGCCTGCATGTAACCGCCGAGACGGCCAACCTCGTGCTGACGCTGATCGCAGGCGGGGCCGATGTCGCGCTGTGCTCGGCCAATCCGCTGTCGACCCAAGATGATGTCGCCGCAGCGCTGGTGCTCGAGCACGGGGCCGAGGTGCGGGCGGTGCGGGGAGAGGACCTCGACACCTACGCCCGCCACGTGCGCGCGCTGCTCGACGGCTCGCCGCAGGTAACGATCGACGACGGTGCCGATCTCTTGATGACCGCCCATGAGACCGGCGGGGTGCTGCTCGAAGGACTGATCGGCGGCACCGAGGAAACCACGACCGGCCTCGTGCGCTTGCGCCGGCTCGACGAGCAGCGGGGGCTCGCCTGTCCGGTCCTGGCCGTTAACGAGGCGCGCACCGAGCGCGCGCTCAATGACCGTCACGGAACCGGGCAGTCAGCGCTGGACGGCGTCATCAGGGCCAGTCATGTGCTCCTGGCCGGACAAACGGTCGTCGTCGTCGGCTACGGGTGGGCCGGCCAGGGGATCGCCGAGCGCGCGCGCGGCGCCGGCGCTGCGGTGATCGTCTGCGAGGTCGATCCGCTGCGGGGACTGGAGGCGCGGATGGCGGGCTACGAGGTGATGCCCGCTCTCGCCGCAGCCTCGCGCGGGGATGTCTTCATCACGGTCACCGGGTCACGCCGCGTCCTGCACCGTGCCCACTTCGA
This sequence comes from uncultured Solirubrobacterales bacterium, assembly GCA_963796885.1. GTDB lineage: Bacteria > Actinomycetota > Thermoleophilia > Solirubrobacterales > Solirubrobacteraceae > Palsa-465. Next base: position 33,191 of record CAWCNP010000001.1, on the reverse strand, counting down.
GCGGATGAAGGATGGGGCGCTGCTGGCCAACGCCGGGCACTTCGATGTCGAGCTCGACCTCGACGATCTGCACGCGCTGGCCACCGGCGGCGTCGCCCAGGTGCGCCCGCTGGTCGAGCAGTACGAACTCGCCGACGGCCGGCGGCTGAACCTGCTCGCCCGTGGCCGAGTGGTCAACCTGGCGGCCGCCGAAGGGCATCCGGCCGCCGTGATGGACGTGTCGTTCGCCCTTCAGGCGCTGTGCGTGGAGGAACTGGTGGCCCGGCGCGACGCGTACGTCCCCGGCGTGCACGCCGTGCCGGACGCGATTGATCGCGAGGTTGGCCGGCTCAAGCTGGCCGCGCTGGGGGTCGAGATCGACGAGCCGACGGCCGAGCAGACGCACTACCGCGAGTCGTGGAGCTAGTGGCTCCCGACTTGATCGTCAAAGCCGCCGTCGGCCGCGTCTGAGAGGATCCCGGCATGCAGGCTGCAACCACACGCAGTGCCGCGCGAGGCGGAATCGACCTCGGCGGGACCAAAATCGAAGCCGTAATCGTCGACGCGCGCAACAACGTGCTCGGCTCCGCGCGTCACCCAACGCCGACCAAGGGCGGGCCACCTGCGATCACCCGGCAGCTCGCCGTGGCGGTCGGCGAGGCCGCCGAACAGGCGGGAATCGCGACCTCCGAGCTGCGCGGCGTGGGCGTCGGCTCGCCGGGCGTGATCGATGCCGCCACCGGCGAGGTGTCCACCGCCCGCAACCTGCCGAACTGGAAGGGAACCTTTGCTCTGGGGCCGACCCTCTCCGAGTCGATCGGCACGCCCGTGTTCGTCGGCAACGACGTGCAGGTCGCCACCGACGCCGAGTTCAAGCTCGGGGCCGGCAAGCCGTACAGGTCGCTGCTCGGCGTGTTCTGGGGTACCGGCGTCGGCGGAGGGCTGATCCTGGCCGGCAAGCCGTGGCTAGGGCGTGGCGGAGCCGGCGAGATCGGCCACATGGTGGTCAAGCAAGACGGTCGCCGCTGCACGTGCGGGCGCCGCGGCTGTCTCGAGGCGTACGCCGGTCGGGCGTCGATGGAGGCCCAGGCCCGCAAGCACGTCGACAAGGGCCGCAAGACCGATCTGTTCACGCTGATGACGGAACACAAGCGCACGCGTCTGACCAGTGGGATCTGGGGTCACGCGCTCGAGCGCAAGGACAAGATGGCCACGGAGTTGATCGATGAAGCGATCGAGGCGCTGGGCACGGGAATCGCCTCGGCGATCAACCTGCTCGACGTCGAGGCGGTGGTGATCGGCGGCGGGCTCGGCGTCAGGTTCGGCCAGCCGTTTGCCGACCGCATCGCAAAGGCAATGCAACCCCACTTGTTCAACGACGAGAATCCGCCGAACGTCTCGGTGGCGGCGCTCGGCGATCTCGGCGGCGCAGTCGGAGCGGCACTGCTTGCGCGACAGACGCGGCGGTAGCGTTAGCCCCAGGATAAGGGTTGCTTGCCGGTTGACGGTTCGGCCTTGGCAGCGACGGGTCAGATTTGGCAGGATTGCGTCGAGGCGCCCATGGATTGGGGGGAAGGAAAACGCACGAGAGCGCATCAAACCGGCCCGAACGCCCAGGAGGAGAGAGGATGAATGCCTGCGAGGTCGAGTGCTGAGCCGGCGGTAGGCGGGACCAGTCTCGTTGCGAGGGTGGCCGCCGGAGGGGCTCTGGTCGCTGTCGTCGTGCTCATCGTCCTCGTCCTGTTCGAGGGCGGGTCTTCGTACACCCTGAAGGCGAACTTCCAGAACGCCAGCGGGCTGGTCCCCGGCAACCTGGTCCTCATCGGGCCGGCCACGGTCGGCTCCGTGCAGTCGATCACGCTGACGCCCGACGGACAGGCGCAGGTGAGCATGGGTTTGAACTCGGGCGTCGGCGAGATGCCTCAGGGCACCGTGGCCAAGGTCTACGAGAACTCGCTGTCGGGCATCGCCAACAAGTACGTCGTGCTCGAGCCGGGCTCGAGCGCGTTCAAGATCCCGAACGGAGGGCTGATCACAGCTGAGAACACGCAGTCTCAGGTCAGCCTCGACCAGCTGTTCGACACGCTCGATCCGCTAACACGGATCGGGCTCCGGCAGTTCATCCAGGGCGAGGCGGCCAGCATCGAGGGCCGTGCGCACGCGGGCAACCGAACCCTCAAGTACCTGGCCCCGGGGCTGTACAGCACGAGCCAGGTCACGGCCGAGCTGAGCCGCTCAGAGCCCGAGTTCGATGACCTGTTGGTGCAGGGCGCCAAGGCGCTGCAACTCCTCGGCTCGCGCACTGCGCAGTTGACGCAGCTGGTGGCCAACACCAACTCGACGATGTCGGCGATCGCCAGCCAGAGCCAGGCCCTCGAGCAGACGCTGTCCCTGGCGCCACCGGCACTCAACCACTCGACCCAGACGTTCGCCGGCCTGCGAAGCACGCTCGACGTGCTGACGCCGCTCGTCCGTGAGTCGATTCCCGCCAACCGCCACCTGACGGAATTCCTCACTGCGCTGCACCAGTTGACGGTCCTCTCGATCCCCACCGTCGCCAGCCTCAACGCGCTGATCCGCAATCCCTCCGGCGGTGGCGACCTGATCTCGCTGCTCCAGGCGACGCCGTCGCTGGCTCGCGTGGCCGAGGCGGCATTCCCGCGCATGATCAAGGAGTTCAAGGACTCGCAGCCACAGGTCGACTACTTCCGCGAGTACACCCCCGACGTAGTCGCCGCGCTCACCAACCTGGGCCAGATCGGCGGCTACTACGACGCCAACGGTCACTACGCGCGGACCCAGCCGTGGTTCGGGGCCTTCGGCCTCAACGCGGCCAACGAGCTCACCAACCGATTCCCGTCGCAGCGCTACGACGGCCTCCAAAACGTTCACCAGCGCTGCCCGGGAGGTGCCGTGCAACCGTCTCCGGACGGCTCGTCGCCGGTGGGGGTCCCGGGGTGCAACAAGGCCAACGCGCCACCGGGACCATGAGACGGCTGGCGAGCATCGGCGCTGCTTTCATCGTGGCGATCGTGGCCATCGCGGTGGCCAGCAGCTCCTCGCAGGGCAGCGGCAAGACCTACGACGTCCGCGCGATCTTCGACGACGCGGCCTTCGCGGTGCCCGGCGAGGACGTCAGGATCGCCGGGGCTCCCGTCGGGTCGATCCAATCACTCGACGTCACCGCGGACAAGAAGGCCGCGGTGACGCTGGCGATCAACAGCGCCGACTTCACGCCCTTCCACGCCAACGCCCACTGCGCCATCCGCCCGCAGTCGCTGATCGGCGAGAAGTACGTCGACTGCACGCCGGGGACGTCGAGTCAACCTCCGCTGCACAAGATCACCGGCGGGCCGGGCGAGGGGACGTACTACCTCCCGATCACCCGCACCAGTTCGCCGGTCGACACGGACATCGTTCAGGACATCTCGCAAGAGTCCATCCGCCAGCGATTCGCGCTGATCCTCGACGAGCTCGGTACGGGGCTGGCAGCGAGGGGTTCGGACCTGAATGCGGTGATCCGCCGCGCCAACCCTGCGCTCGGGCAGACGGACAAGGTGGTGAAGATCCTCGCCCACGAGAACAAACTGCTTGCGCAGCTGGCCACCGACTCGAATACGGTCCTCTCCCCGCTGGCGCGCGCCAAGCACGAGCTGTCGGACTTCGTCGTTCAGGCCAACACGACCTCGGTGGCGAGCGCCGCGCGCGCGGCCGACATCTCCCGCGGGATCCAGCTTCTCCCTCAGTTCCTCAGCCAGCTCCGGCCGCTGCTCGCCGACCTCGGGCAGCTGGCCGACCAGGGCACGCCGCTGATGAATGAGCTGGGCACGAGCGCCAGCGACCTGGCGCGCGAGTTCCAGACCCTGGCCCCATTCGCCCGAGCCGCGCGGCCCGCTCTGATCGAGCTCGGCAACTCGTCGGCCCAGTCCCAGCCCGCCCTGGTGGCCACCGAGCCGCTGGCCAGGCAGCTGCTCAGCCTGGGGAACCATGCCGAGCCGACGGCGAAGCTGCTCGACACCCTCACCTCGAGCCTGAACAACACGGGTGCGATCGAGTACCTGATGTCGCTCCTGTACTACGGGGTCAGCGCCACCAACACGTTTGACAGGCTGGGACACTTCGCGCGCGCCGAGCCGATGGTCGGCTCGTGCTCGGCCTACGTCAAGCATCCGGTGCTGGGCTGCTCGGCCAACTTCTTCGGCGGCGGTGTCGCCGCCGATACGGCCCAGTCCGGCCCCACCGCCGACCTGGCGAAGGCGACGCCTGCCGCGCGAGCCAAGGTGACGCGCCTGGCCAAGTCGGCGGTGGCGAAGGTCAAGCCGCGCAACAAGCGTGACCTCCAGGGTCTCCTCGGCTACCTGATCGGACACCAGCAATGAACGGACGGACGCGGCGTGAGCCGGGGATGCTGAGCAACCCGATCCTGATCGGCGCTCTGACCGTGCTGGCCACGATCGTGGCCGTCGCGCTCGCCTACCAGGCCAACAATGGGCTCCCGTTCGTGCCCAAGTACACACTGCACGTGCAGATCGCCGATGCCAGCGAGCTGACCCACGGGGCCGAGGTGCATGTCGGCGGCGCGCTGGTCGGCCTGGTCGACACGATCAGCGCGTCGCGCGCTTCGGACGGGCAACCAATCGCCGTACTCAACCTGAAGCTCGACAAGGTTGTCCAGCCGCTGCCGGTGAACTCGACGTTCGATGTGCGCCTGAAGGGAGCCATCGGGCTTAAGTACCTGCAGATCATCCCCGGCAACTCCAAACAGACCTATCCCGACAACGCGACGGTGCCGCTCGCCCGCAGCACGTCCGAGGTCGACCTGGACCAGGTGCTCTCGATGTTCGACCCGGCGACTCGGAAGGGCGTTCAGGAGTCGACGGTCGGCTTCAGCGACGCCCTGGCGAGTCGGGGCAGCGATATCAACAACGCGATCGGGGCGTTCCTCCCGCTGGTCCGGGACCTCGGTCCGGTGGCGAGGAACCTCTCGTCGCGCAAGACCGACCTCGGCGGCTTCTTCCGCGGGCTCGAGTCATTCTCGAGCGCGCTGACGCCCGTCGCGCAGGCTCAGGCCGACCTGTACGTCAACCTGGACACCACGTTCCGCGCCCTGGCACCGGTCGCCGTCCCATTCCTGCAGGACTGGATTTCGGAGACGCCGCCCACATTCAGCACGGTCATCGCCGACAGCCCGAGCGAGCAGTCGTTCCTGACCGACACGGCGCAGCTGTTCAAGGACCTTCGCCCGGCCGTTGCCCTGGTGCCCGCGAGCGCGCCCGTGCTCTCCGACGCCTTCGTGGCCGGCGCCAACAACCTGCCCGGTACCAAGGAGCTCGACGAGCGCCTGCTGAGCCTGTCCAAGAGTCTGGAGAAGTTCGGGCAGACCCCGGCGGTCAAGGGTGGCCTCGATCGACTCACGCAGACCCTCAAGGTGCTGCGGCCTCCGCTGTCATTCCTGACCCCGATGCAGGCGACGTGCAATTACGTGTCGCTGTTCCTGCGCAACACCGGGAGTTCGCTGGCCGAGCCGTTCGGCAACGGGACGGCGCTGCGCTTCAACGTCGTGATCATCGATGACGTCCTCGGCAGCGAGGCGGTCCCGTCGCAGAAGCCGTACCTCACTGAGAACGCGAGCGGTAACAACGAGCACGGGGCACTCCACGTGGACCCCTACCCGAACACGGCCTCGCCCGGGCAGACACGAGAATGCTCAGCGGGCAATGAGCGGTACACCCCGGCGGCGGCGATCGGCAACCCGCCTGGCAATGTGGGCGTACACACCGAGAAGACGAAGAGGCCCAAGGGATGAGGCGTCACCGACCCCGCGTGACGAACCTGGCCGCCGGTTTCATCGGCATCGTGGTGATCGCCGTTGCCTGCTACCTCGTCTTCGGCGGCGGTTTGCCGTGGGCCGGCACCCCGTTCCAGCTCAAGGCTGTGTTCACCTCACAGACCCAGCTGCACATCCCCTCGCCGGTGCGCATCGCCGGCGTCGATGTCGGCCAGGTCACCTCGGTCACGCGCCTGCCCGGTGCCAGCTCACAGGCGGCCGTCGTGACGATGAGCATCGACAAGAACGGCCTGCCCATCCACGCCGATGCCACGGCCAAGATCCGGTCGCGGATCTTCCTCGAGGGCAACTTCTACATCGAGCTGGCTCCCGGCACACCGTCCTCGCCGACGCTCAACTCGGGCGCGACCCTCTCGGCGAGTCATACCTCGGGGCCGGTCCAACTCGATCGCGTCCTGGCGATCTTGAACGTCAATGCACGCACGAACCTCCAGACGCTGCTCCGCGGGCTGGGCGCGGCGCTCGATACGACCGGGACGCCCTCGCAGAACGCCGAACAGGATCCGATCACGCGCAATCTCACCGGCGGTCAGTCGCTCAACCTTTCGCTGAAGTACTCAGCCGACGCTTTCCAGGCCTCATCGATGGTCAACCAGGCTCTGCTCGGAACCCAGCCGCACGACCTCTCGGGCGTGGTGGCAGGCAACGCGCACGTGTTCCGGGGCCTTGCGGCGGCCGGCGATTCGCTCTCCAGCTTCGTGACCACGTTCAATGCCACGATGGCTGCGCTCGCCGCACGACAGCAAGAACTCGCACAGACGATCTCGCTGTTACCGCCGCTGCTCCAGATAACCCAGACCTCGGACAGCGCGTTGGACGCCTCGTTCGGGCCGACGAAGGCCTTCGCCCGCGCGCTGCTGCCAGGCACCCGAGAGCTCGGCCCGACGATTGCCGCCGGCCTGCCGTGGATCGCCCAGGCGACCGCGCTGATGTCGCCCCAGGAACTCGGTGGGCTGGTCAAGTTCCTCACGCCCGCGGTCCAGAACACCGGGGCGTCGATCCCCAACACCGAGGCGCTGATCAACCAGGCCGACCTGCTCAGCCGGTGCTTTGACCACAACATCGTGCCGACCGGCAACCAGGTGATCGCGGACCCGCCGATCGGCACCGGCGAGCCGGTCTATCGCGAGCTGTTCCAGAGCGCCGTTGGCCTGGCCGGGGCATCGCAGAATTTCGACGGCAACGGGCGCTACATCCGCTCCAACGCCGGTGGCGGCGGGATCCAGGTGCAGACGCCCCTGCTGCCCGGCGGGGGCGGCCCGGGGTACGGCAACGTGGTGGTGCCGGTCCTCGGGACGCGACCGGCATTCGCCGGCGCGCCGCCACCGCTCCGGCGGGATGTGGCCTGCTACCGCAATGCGGTGCCGTCGCTCAACAGCGCCAAGACGGGACCCGGGCCGTGAAACGCGCGATCCTCGTCCACCGCCGGGACTTCGCCGCCATCATCGCGCTGGTCATCGCCGCGATCGCGGTGGTCGGCTACATCCTCGAGCACCAACCTTCATTCACGCTGGGCAAGACCTACTACACGGTCCGGGCCCAATTCGCCAATGCGGCGGCCGTCACGGCGGGCCAGGGACAGTCGGTCGACGTGGCCGGCGTGCAGGTGGGCCAGGTCGGCGGCGTGAATCTGCAGAACGGGCGTGCCGTGGTGACGATGAACATCTACAAGAAGTACGAGCCGATCTACCGCAACGCCACCGTGTTGCTGCGCCCGCGGACCCCGCTGAAGGACATGTATCTGTCGCTGGATCCGGGGACCAAATCGGCCGGAGCCATCCCCCCGAACGGAATGCTGCCGGTGGCCAACACGCAGCCCGACATCGACGTCGATCAGATCCTCGCCTCGCTCGACTCCGACACGCGTAACTACCTGCTCCTGCTGCTGGCCGGAGGGGCCCAGCTGTTCCACAACGGCAACGCCACAGGCGCGGCTCCGAGCCCGCAGGCCGTGGCCAGCCTGCGTGGCACCTTCCAGCGCTTCGCGCCGCTGAATCGCGACACCGTCACGTTCACCAAGCTCCTCAAGACGCGGACCCAGGACATCCGCCACTCGATCCACAACCTGCAGGAGGTGACGCAGGCACTGGGCTCGGTCGAGGGGACGCTGACCTCGTTGATCAAATCCTCGAACACCAACTTCGCAGCCATCTCCTCACAGGACGCCAACCTCGAGCAGGGCCTGTCGTTGTTCCCGGGCACCCTTCAGCAGGCCACGACAACGCTGGGCAAGGTGCAGTCGTTCGCCAATGCCAGCACCCCGACGCTGCGCAAGCTGCTGCCGTTCGCGCACGCGCTCGGGCCGGCGCTGGCGGCCGCGCGCCCGCTCTTCCAGGACACCACCTCGGTGATCCGCGACCAGCTGCGACCGTACTCGGTGGCGGTCCAGCCGCTGGCCAAGATCCTCGCCCCGGCCGCGGCCAAGCTGAATGTCGCCACGCCGCCACTGACGCGGTCGGTCAAGGTGCTCAACGCGCTCTTCAACACCCTGGCCTACCAGCCGCACGGCCAGCAGGGCTACCTGTTCTGGGGCTCGTGGCTCAGCCACATCGCCAACAGCCTGACCAGCCTCCAGGACGCTCAGGGCCCGATCGTGCGCAGCCTGTTCATCGGCACCTGCAGCGAGCTTCAGCTGTTTGAGGTCGCGCTGGCCAGCTCGAACCCGGCGCTGAAGCCGCTCCTGGCGCTGCTCAACGCTCCCGACTGGAGCAAGATCAAGAGCAAGTACTGCCCGACGGCGGTGGTCCCGTGAACAAGCAGGCGCCCAGCCCGGCCAAGATCCTGACGATGGTGCTGTTCGCGGCCTCGTGCATCGGGCTGCTGCTGTTCCTGTGGATCTCCTTCGGCGGCTCGGTCCCCTTCGCGCCCCAGGGCTACCGGATCGAGGCGGACTTCAACGACGCCGTCCAGCTGGCTCAGGAGTCGGACGTGCGGATCTCCGGGGTGAGCGTCGGAAAGGTCGTCTCGGTCTCGCTTGACCGCAAGCGGGGGCTGACCAAGGCCATCGTCCAGATCAACAGCCAGTACGCGCCGCGCCCGGCCGATACGCGCGCAATCCTCCGCCAGAAGTCGCTGCTGGGCGAGACCTACATCGAACTCTCGCCGGGCACGGAGAACGGACCCAAGCTCGCAGACGGGGGAACGCTCCCACCGGGGCAGATCGCTCCCACCGTGCAGCTCGACCAGATCCTGTCCACGTTCGACGCCGCGACACGCCGAGCGTTCTCGACCTGGATGGAGCAGGACGGGATCGCGCTGACGGGCCGCGGCGAGGACTTCAACGCCGCCTTCGCCTATCTGTATCCCTTCGCCACCAACGTCGACCGGGTACTCAGCGTGCTGAACCGCGATGACGCCGACACGACCACGCTGCTGCGCGAGGGAGGGCAGGTGTTCGGGGCGCTGTCCAGCTCGCCCGCCCAGCTCCAGGGCCTGGTGCGCAACTCGCGCGCCGTGTTTGCCTCGACGGCGGCGCGCAACGTGGCGCTGGCCGACACGATCCGCGCCCTACCTGGATTCACAGTCGCCACGCGCCTGACGGTGGACCGCGTTCACCAGTTCGCGGTGCTGGCCAAGCCGCTGATCGACGAGCTGCGCCCAGCCGCCGTGCAACTGACGCCAACCCTGCAGGAGACCACTGTCTTTGCTCCCGAGCTGAAGACCCTGCTCGTGAACCTCGCGCCGCTGACGCAGGCGTCGAAGACGGGAGTGCCGGCGCTGGAGCGCTTCCTCAACGTGAGCGTTCCGTGGCTGGCGGGGCTGAAGCCGTATCTCGGAAACTTCGTGCCGATCTTCAACTACATAAATGACTACCGGCGCGAGATTGCCGCGTTCTTTGCCAACGCGACTGCGACCACGCAGGCGACGGGCCAGAACATCGCGCAGACCGGGCTGCTCCACTACATCCGGATCTCAAATCCGGTCAATCCGGAGGTCCTGACCAGGTACGAACGACGCCTCGAGAGCAACCGCGGCAACCCCTACATGGCCCCCGGCGGCTACGAGCAATTGCTGCACGGCCTCTCGGTCTTCGGCGAGTATCTCTGCACCAGCCAGCCCCAACCTACCATCGGCCCGACGATACCGGCTAACCTAATGTCGATACTCAAGGACGTGTATTACACATCGAAGCCGGGTGGGCCCGTGTGCAAGGGGCAGAGCCCGCTCGGAGAGAAGACCACGGGACAGCACCAAGCTTTCCCAACCCTCAAGCCCCTGCCATGAGCATCGGCCGGCGCTGCTCGCATATCGATAACACCGTCCCAGCTAAGGAGAAAACATTGAGACGGAAAGTTCTAGCAATAACGGCGCTGTGCCTGTTCGTGGGCGCCGGGGCCGCATTCGCGGCCACGCAGGCCAACAACTACAAGGGCACCAGCTTCTCGTTCACCAAGGGCTCCGGCAGCGCCAAGAAGCCCGTGGCCGTCGGCTTCAAGGAAACGCTGAAGGCCACGAACAACGACAGCACGAAGGCGGCCGCCGTGCTGACCGACATCAACGTGAAGATCTACGGTCTGAAGTCGAACGCCAAGGACTTCCCGACGTGTAGCGCCGCCAAGATGGTGGCGCTGAAGTCAGACTCGTTCTGCCCCAAGAAGTCCAAGTTCGCCCATGGCCTGGTCCACTCCCTGCTCGGCGATCCGACCCTCGCTAAGTCGAACCGTACCAAGTGCAACCCGAACCTCGACGTGTTCAACGCCGATAAGAAGGGCAAGCTGTGGTTCTTCTTCACCACGCATTCGGCGACGCAGTGCGCTGGCCTGACGACCGGATCCACCGCGCCGTACCCCGGCTTCGTCTCCCAGCAGGGCAAGTATGAGCTCACCAAGGTGCACCTCCCGGCGGACGTCTCCACGAAGGTGGCGAACATCCCCAACTTCTACGGGTCGCTGATCAAGGAGGTCCTGAACTGGTACAAGGTGACGACGAAGGTCAAGGGCAAGACAGTCGGCAACAACGTCTCAGTCGGCTGCCTGCACGGCAAGCGGCCGTGGTCGGTCACGTACAAGGCCACGACCAATGGCCATAACTCGCAGAAGACGACGATCAAGGGCTCGTTTCCGTGCTGATCCCCTGAGCCTCGGCAGTTGCTGAGGCTGGAAGTTGTTCATCTCCGGCGTCGCTCCTCTGCAAAGGGGCGGCGCCGGAGGTGTTTAAGGGCAGCCCTACACGACCTCGAAGCGCTCGCCGCGCTGGGCCTCGCGCTCGGATTCCGAGAGCATCTGGACAAACAGCACGACGAGGGCGATCCCCATCACAATCGACTGTTCGAGGGCCATCAGCAGCCCAGCCATGTTCTGGTCCTCACGCGAGCTGAGGCCCCAGTAGTGGGGGTGGTGGGCGTAGAACGGATAGATCGCTGTGGGCGCGAAGGCGAGCACGATCCCGAGCGCGCCGACCAGCAGCTTGGTGCTGCTCATATACAGAATCGGGCCCATCCCGCCGAGGCGCATGCGTCCGCGGATGGGCGAGAACACGTGCCACCAGTACAGCGTCCCGGCCACCGCGAAGCAGACGTGCTCCAGTGCGTGGACTGCACTGTGACGTAGGGCCAGGTCGTACATGGCGGGGACATGCCAGAGCCACATGAAGCCGACGTAGGCAGCCACGGCGAACGCGGGATGGGCCAGGAACCCGGCCTTCTGCTCGACGATTTGCAGCCGGCGGGTGGCGGGCCGCAGCAGGACCTTGGTCAGCCCCAGGATGAGCAGGATCGGGGCGATGTCGAGGATCAGGATGTGCTGGAGCATGTGCATCAGCATCAGCTGATCGCCGAGGCCGTCGATGGGCGAGACCAGCGCGGCGAGGATCGCCGCCAGCCCGCCGCCGAACAGCAGCAGGCGCCCGATCCCCGGGGGATGGCGCTCGTCGGTGGCGCGCGCACGGCGCCACGCCTTCACGTAAACGAGGGCCAGCGCCAGGACGCCGACCAGGACGGTCGGCTCAAGCGACCATGTGATCGTTGGATCCACGAACCGGAGATTCTGGCAATCGACAAACGGGCAGTCGAGGATTAGTCTGAGGACTTAACGCATATCCATCCTTCGAGCAAGGAGGTCGGCCGATGCGCATCGAGGTCAAAGGCCGCAATCTGCCCGTATCAGAGGACCTGCGGGAGCATGTCGACAAGCGCTTCCGGAAGGTATCGCGGCAGGTATCGGAGCTGGCCGAGCTCGAGGTCGAGGTGTTCGAAGAGCGCAACCCGGCCATCGCCGATTCGCAGGTCGCGGAGGCCACGCTTCACCTCAAGGGCGTCACGCTGCGGGCGCGGGACGCATCGCCCGACATCATCCATTCGATCAACCTGTGCGCGGAGGAGCTCGCGGTCCAGGTCAAGCGCCACCGCGACAAGCGGCGCAAGCGGCGGGAATCCCGGGCCGCAGCGTCGGCAGCGCCCGAGGAGATCGCGAGCTCGGGCCCCCCGGTCACGGGGGACGTCTCGCCCGCGGCGTAGGCTTAGGACCGATGAGGGGGACAAGGCTGTGGGGCGCGATGATCGCGGCTGTGCTGGTTCTGCTCGGCGCGGCCGCGGCGACCGCCGCTACGCCCAACCTCCGGGTCAGCGGCCGCCGGCTCGTCGACGGCGCCGGCCGCGGACACACGGTCCAGCTGCGCGGCGTCAACCGCTCGGGTCTGGAGTACGCGTGCATTCAGGGCTGGGGATTCTTCGACAGTCCCCATCCGGATCAGATCGACGATGCGTCGATGATCGCGGCCATGAAGAGCTGGGACATCAACGCGGTGCGCGTGCCGTTGAACGAGGACTGCTGGCTGGGGATCAACGCGCCTGCCAGGTTCTCGGGCCCGGCGTATCGGCGCGTCGTGCGACGGTATGTGGCGGCTCTGAACGCGGCCGGCCTCTATGTGATCCTCGATCTGCACTGGGCCGCTCCCGGCCACTATCCGGCCACGGGCCAGATCCCCATGGCCGATGCCGATCACGCCCAGGCCTTCTGGCGCTCGGTGGCCAAGACGTTCAAATCCGACCACGCGGTCATCTTTGACCTATTCAACGAGCCCTACGGGATCTCGTGGTCGTGCTGGCGCTCGGGCTGCCAGGCGCCGGCGGCCAACGGACGACCGGGCTATCGCGCGGCCGGGATGCAGCAGCTGATCGACGCGGTGAGATCGACGGGGGCCCGCCAGCCTCTCCTCCTCGGCGGGACCGATTGGGCTGGCGATCTCAGCGGCTGGCTCAGCCACGAGCCCCACGATCCGGCTCACCGCCTGCTCGCCTCGGAGCACAACTATGGTGTCCTCGGGCCCTGCGCGGCGGCGTGTCGTGGGGCGGTCGCGGCCACGCATCGACGGGTGCCCGTGGTGTTCGGCGAGTTGGGGGAGACCGACTGCCGTCACACCTACATCGACCGGATGATGCGCTTTGCTGACCGTCTCGGGATCAGCTACCTCGGCTGGGCTTGGAACGCGGTCTCGGGGAGCACCAGCTGCGACAACGAGCCATCTCTGATCACCAGCTATCGCGGTACACCGACCGACTACGGGGTCGGATTCAGGGATCATTTCCGCGCTCTCGGGGTGCCCCATGGGCCGGTCTAGGCGCGGGTTTACGTGCCGATAAACCCCTTACAAACGCCCTCTAACCCACTGCTACGCTAACCAAATGTCCTTCCTGGACCGCGCGCTTCGCATGGGCGAAGCCAAGAAGTTCAAGGTATATGAGCAGCGGGTCGGACGCATCAATGCGTTCGAACCGGAGCTCGAGCACTACAGCGACGCCGAGCTGCGCGAGGCGGCCGACCAGCTACGCGAGCGCGGGCGGGCGGGCGAGAGCCTCGATGACCTGCTGTACGAGTGCTTCGCGCTGGTCCGGGAAGCCGGCAGGCGTTCGATGGGCATGCGTCACTTTGACGTCCAGCTGATCGGCGGGATGGTGCTCCACGACGGCGCCATCGCCGAGATGAAGACCGGCGAGGGCAAGACGCTGACCGCCACCCTGCCCGTCGTGCTCAACTCGCTCGGCGGCCGCGGCGTCCACCTCGTCACGGTCAACGACTATCTGGCCCGACGCGACGCGATGTGGATGAAGCCGATCTACGACATGCTCGGGGTCACCGTCGGCGTGCTCCAGAACATGCAGCCATATGAGGAGAAGCGCGACGCCTACGCCGCCGATGTGACCTATGGGACGAACTCCGAGTTCGGCTTTGACTACCTGCGCGACAACATGGCCACCTCGCTGGAGGAGAAGGTCCAGCACGGCGGCCGGCCCAAGCCCGAGGAGGGCAAGTCCCCGTACCACACGTACGCGATCGTCGATGAGGTCGACAACATCCTGGTCGACGAGGCGAGGACGCCACTGATCATTTCTGGCGCTCCCGAGCAGGCGGCTGACCTGTACGCCAAGTTCGCGCGGCTGGCGCCGCAGCTGAAGCCGGGCAAGACCCCGGACGGCATGGACCCGCGGATGAAGAAGGAGTTCGTGGCCGACTTCGACTACGAGTTCGACGAGAAGTACAAGACGATCTCGATCACCGAGCGCGGGGTGGCCAAGAGCGAGCGTTTCCTCGGCATCGACCACCTGTATCGCGCCGAGAACGGCCATCTGGTCAACCACCTGATCCAGTCGTTGAAGGCCGAGTCGCTGTACAAGCGCGACGTCGACTACGCCGTGGTCGACGGCGAGGTCAAGATCATCGACGAGTTCACCGGCCGCATCCTCGAGGGCCGGCGCTGGTCCGAGGGCCTGCACCAGGCCGTGGAGGCCAAGGAGCGCGTCCGCGTTCAGGAGGAGAACCAGACGCTGGCCACGGTCACGCTGCAGAACTACTTCCGCATGTACGACAAGCTCGCCGGCATGACCGGAACGGCGCTGACCGAGGCGACCGAGTTCATGAAGATCTACGAGCTGCCGGTGGTTCAGGTCCCGACCAACCGCCCGATGATCCGCGCCGACCGCAATGACCAAGTTTACAAGACCAAGGACGGCAAGTGGGACGCGGTCCTGCGCGAGATCGAGGAGCGCAACAAGAATGGCCAGCCCGTCCTGGTCGGCACGATCTCAGTCGAGGTCTCCGAGCTGCTCTCCGACAACCTGACGCGCAAGGGCATCAAGCACACGGTGCTCAACGCCAAGCCCGAGCACGCCGAGCGCGAGGGTGAGACGATCGCCGAGGCCGGTGCTCCGGGAGCCGTGACGATCGCCACCAACATGGCCGGTCGCGGGGTCGACATCAAGCTCGGCGGCAACGCCGAGCACCTGACCCAGATCGAGATGGCCAAGCTCGGCCTCCAACCGGACATGCCCGACTATGACGAGCATTACGCCACCGCACTGCCCACGATCGAGACGCGAGTGGAGGAGCTGCGCGAGCAGGTGCTCGAGGCCGGCGGCCTGTTCATCCTTGGCACCGAGCGCCACGAGTCTCGGCGCATCGACAACCAGCTTCGTGGCCGCTCAGGCCGTCAGGGTGATCCGGGCGAGTCGCGCTTCTTCCTTTCCGCCCAGGACGACCTGGTACGGCTGTTCGCCGGCGAGCGGATCTACAAGATCCTCGACCGGCTGGGCACGACCGACGACGAGGGCCACGAGGAGCCGATCGAGGCGGGGATGCTGTCCAAGCAGATCGAGAAGGCGCAGAAGAAGGTCGAGGAGCAGCACTTCCTCATGCGCAAGCACACGCTCGAGTACGACGATGTGCTCAACCAGCAGCGCGAGGTGATCTACACCTACCGCGACGAGGTGCTCGAGGGGCGCGACATGGGCGACGCCGCCCGCGAGGAGCTCGCCGGCCTGATCGAGCGCCTCGTGCAGGAGTACACGGCCGGCGACTTCGTCGAGGACTGGGATGTCGAGGGCCTGGTGCGCCGCATCGAGGAGATCTTCACTCCGAGCGCCCGGATCTCGAGCATCGACCCGCGTACCGTCGATCGCGACCTGCTGACCACCGAGCTCCAGGAGGAGGCGCTGGCCCAGTACGAGCACCGCGAGGAGGAGCTCGGGGAAGAGCTGATGCGTGCCCTGGAGCGGTTCCTCCTGCTGCAGATCATCGATCAGCGCTGGCGCGAGCACCTCTACGACATGGACTACCTGCGCGAGGGCATCCACCTCCGCGGCTTTGCCCAGATCGAGCCCCTGGTGGCCTATAAGAACGAGGCCTTCGAGCTGTTCCGCGACCTGATGAACAGCGTGTGGGGAGACTTCGCGCGGATGATCTTCCACGTCGAAGTGACGAT
Organism: uncultured Solirubrobacterales bacterium; assembly: GCA_963796885.1. Taxonomy (GTDB): domain Bacteria; phylum Actinomycetota; class Thermoleophilia; order Solirubrobacterales; family Solirubrobacteraceae; genus Palsa-465. The sequence goes on along the minus strand of CAWCNP010000001.1, from coordinate 17,170 downwards.
CGAGGGCGACGGCGGCGGACCGCCCGTGCCCCCGCCGAGACGGCCGAGCGCGAGCTCGAGCTCCTCGACCGGGAGCCGCAACGTCACCTACTCAGGCGGCAGTGTGGCCCAGCCGAGTGCCCTGGCCATGGCTGCCGCGGGCGCCGGCGCGGCCGAGGGCTACACCGACGAGGATCCGCCACCGCTGCCGGTGGTCGAGCAGCGGCGCGTCGACGAGACCGAGCAGCTCGGGCGCAACGATCCGTGCTGGTGCGGGTCGGGCAAGAAGTTCAAGAAGTGCCACGGCGCCTAGCGCGCCCGCGTTCGCCTCCATTCCAACGAAGTTCGAGATTATTTAGAGGATCGTTGGACTCGACGCCTCCACGAGGCCAGTGTTCGCGAAGGTGCCAGAGCACTTCGAGCGCTTCGAGCTCGTCCCGGAGCGGTGGATCGAGGCCGGCGACGAGGTCGTGGTGACGGGACGGGTGAAGGCGCGCACCGGCGGCGGCAGGGAACTCGACGCCCCGTTCGCCCATGTGTTCGTGTTCACCGACGGCAAGGTGAGTGGCAACGACAACTTCCACGACACGGCCCTGTGGGCTGCGGCCCTGGGGTGATGCAGCGCCGGGCCCGGCGATAGCAGGCCCCGCTGCTAGGGTAGATCTCGTGTCCAGCGCAACGTCAGAGCCGCTCTCGCAACGCTTGGCGGCGATCCGCGAACAGCTGAAGCTACTCGCGGATTATCTTTGACCCCGCTGGGCTGAGCGAGCGCGCGCAGGCGCTCGAGCACGAGATGGGTGAGCCCGGTTTCTGGGATGACCAGGAGCGGGCGGCGCGGATCAGCGCCGAGCACGCGCGGACGACCCGCAAGCTGGGGATGTTCGGCGAGCTGCAGCGCGACGTCGACGACCTCGAGCCGCTGGCCGAGCTGGCCGAGGAGGATCCGGACCTCGGCGGCGAGTTCGATGAGCAGATGCGCTCGGTTCAGGAGCGACTCGACGCGCTCGAGGAGCAGCGGCTGTTCGCCGGCCAATACGACTCAGGAGATGCGTTTGTCACCGTCAACGCCGGCGCGGGTGGCACCGACGCCCAGGACTGGGCCGAGATGGTGCTGCGGATGGAAATGCGTTGGGCGGAGAAGCGTGGCTTCGACGTCGAGCTGCTGGAGGTCTCACCGGGGGAGGAGGCCGGGATCAAATCGGCCACATTCGTGGTCAAGGGCGAGAACGCCTATGGCCTGTACGGCAGCGAGAAGGGAGTCCACCGGCTCGTTCGCCTGTCGCCGTTCGACGCAGCGCACCGGCGCCAGACCAGCTTCGCCGGCGTCGAGGTGTCGCCGGTCGTGCCTGAGAGCGCCGACGTCCAACTCGACGAGGACGACCTGCAGATCGACACCTACCGAGCCAGCGGCGCGGGGGGCCAGCACGTGAACAAGACCGACTCCGCCGTCCGGATCACCCACCGGCCGACCGGGATCGTCGTCCAGTGTCAGAACGAGCGCTCGCAGTCGTCGAACAAGGCCGAGGCTATGGCCATGCTCCGCTCGAAGCTGATCGAGCTCGAGGAGCGCAGGCGCCGGGAGGAGATCGCGCGGGAGAAGGGCGAGGCCCAGGACGTGAACTTCGGCTCGCAGATCCGTTCCTACGTGCTGCATCCTTACTCGATGGTCAAGGACCACCGGACCGACTTCGAGATGGGGGACACGAACCGGGTGCTCGACGGCGACCTGGACGGGTTTGCGCGGGCGTACCTGCACAAGGCGGCGAAGTAGTGGCCGCCCGCGAGGAGTCGCTCGTAGCTCCGGCACTCGACGGTCACGCCGAGGCCGGCCCGACGCCGGTGCGCGAGCCCCCGGCGCAGCCATCAGCCCCCTACCTGGAGGCGGTCACCGCCTACGGCTTTCGTGGCTCGACCCGCTTCCACGTGCCCGGCCACAAGGGCGGCGAGGGCGCCGATCCGGGGCTCCGGAGCGCGCTCGGACCGCGGGCCCTGCTGCTCGACGTCCCGCAGGACATCGAGGGCATCGACATCGGGCCCAGCCCGACGCCGTACGAGCGCGCCGAGCAGCTGGCCGCTGACGCCTACGGGGCGGAGCGCACCTGGTTTCTCACCAATGGTGCGTCGCAGGGCAACCACGCACTGTGCCTCGCCCTGGCGGGGCCGGGCGAACGCGTCGTGCTCCAACGCAACTCGCACGCCAGCCTGGTCGACGGCCTGGTCCTCAGCGGCGGTCTGGCCAGCTTTGTGCCGCCGGAATACGACCCCGAGCTCGGAATGGCACACGGTGTGACGCCCGAGGCGCTGGCCGACGCGCTTGAGCGCACACCGACGGCTCGGGCGGCGTTCATCACCTCGCCCACCTACTACGGCATGGCCACGGATGTGGAGGGCTGCGCGCGGGTCGCCCACGAGGCCGGCGTGGCGCTCGTGGTCGACAATGCCTGGGGCGCGCATTTCGGTTTTCATCCGGTGCTCCCGGAGTCGCCGATGCGGCTGGGCGCCGACGCGATGGTTGCCTCGACGCACAAGATCGTCGGCAGTCTGACCCAATCGGCCATGTTGCTGGTGAGCGACAGCAACCGGGTCGACACCGGGGCCGTCGGACGGGCCGTGCGGCTAGTCCGCTCGACCAGCCCGAGCTCGTTGCTCATGGCTTCGCTCGATGCTGCTCGCCGCCAGCTGGCCGTGCACGGTGAGGCGCTGCTGGAGCGGACGATCGCCGCGGCCGCGCACGCCCGCGAGGCGATCGACGCCGTTCCCGGTTGCGCCGTGGTGAATGAGGGTTTCATCGGCCGACCCGGAATTGCCGGCTGGGATCCGCTGCGGATCGTCATCGACGTGCGCGGCACGGGCTGCACGGGTTATGAGCTGGCAGCGGCGCTGCGGTCCGGCTACGACATCTACGTCGAGCTGGCCACCCACGCCACATTGGTACTGATCCTGGGCCTGGGGCAGCCGGTCGAGCCGCTCGAGCTGTTGGCCCACGACTTCGGGGAAACGGTCAGGCGCATGGCCCGCCCCGGCGAGTCCCCGGTCGTCTCCAGCCCGCCGGCGTCGCTCGAGCGCGGGACGGCGGTGCCGCCACGCGACGCCTTCCTCGGGGCCAGCGAGGCCGTCCCGGTGGACGAGTCAGTAGGGCGGATCTCGTGCGAGACGATCGCCGGCTATCCCCCGGGAGTCCCGGCGCTGCTGCCCGGCGAGCGGGTGACCGGCGAGGTGATCGACTATCTGCGCGAGCTGACGGCGGCCGGTGCCCGCCTGCACGGCGCGGCCGATCCGAGCTTCGCGACGCTGCGCGTACTGCTCGATTCCACGGGGTAGCGGGTCCGGCGACTGAGACGCGGCTGCCCGGGCTCGCGGGGAGCCCGGGCAAGCGCGCTTCTCATTTCGTGACGATGATCGTCCCTCGCATGTTGGTGTGGATCAAGCAGATGAAGTGGTACACGCCAGGCTTCAAAAACTTGATCTTGCCCGAGGTCGGAACGAACGCCGTGCCCGGGTCTCGATCGATCAACCCGACGTTGGCGAAGCCATCGCCGTGCGACTTCGGGAACTCCGGGATGGGTTGATGCTTGCTGCTCGGGAACGCGCCCTGCGCCGTCTGTTTCGGCTTGAGCAGGAACGCGTTGGCCAGGCTCTTCAGCAGCGACCGGGGCCCGAACGTCGCGGTGTGCGTCTCACGCGAGCCGTGGCCGATGAAGAAGGTCACGGTCGTGTTCTGCTTGACCTTGACCTGGGCCGGGACCATGGCCAGGAAGTCAACACCCTTGCCATCGCCCTCGCCGACGCTCACCGAATCCTTCGGGACCTTCCGCTTGGCGACCTTCTTGGCCGACGCGATGGCTGCGTTCAGCTGCTTCTTGTACGCGGCCTTGTCCTGCGCCGCGGTCGGGATCTTCTGGCCCGTGGGCTTGACCACGACGTAGCCGATCATGCCCGGATGCACGTCGCAAAAGTACCTGTAGACCCCGGGCTTGGCGAACGTGACCTTCAACGGCTTCGGCGGCCCGCTGCCCAGCGGAAGACCGGTGTCGATCCGCTGCGTACCGTCGTACGTGGCGGACGTCTTCGGCTTGAACAGCGCCGGATTGAGACCGATGCTGGGTTCGTGGCCGTCGAACCAGAAGTCCTTCCCGGCCGCATCCTTGACGCCCGAGACCGTCGAACCCCTGACCAGGAGCGGCAGGTCATTGCCGCCCACAGCCGGAATGTCGACGGTATGGAACCCCTCGATGTTGAACGACACCGAATCGCCCTGGTTGATCGTCACACGCGTGTTGAAGAAGCTGTTGACCTCCGGGCTGTACCTCTGGATGAACTTCTTCCCGAGCGCATGCTCGGCTATCGGCAGGGCCGACTGCGGCGGGCCAGCGTAGACCGTCTTGGTCAGCGCGCTGGCGCTGGCCGGAATTACTGCAAGGGCAACAACAGCAGTCGTTGCCGCCGCCAACCTACCCCATCTCTTCATAAGACCCCCCACGGACCTCGTTGACGGGGGCGCAGCCTACTACGCCGCCGATGGTCTCCTATTCCCCAAATACGTCTCATAACACCCCCCCAAGGGTTGTTTTACACCCCGAGAACGCAACCGGCCGCCCCGAGGCGTGGGGCCGATCATGGCCCCCGTGCCATCCGAGCGGGGAAGCCTACTACCGCAGCCATCCGTATGCTCGCCAGGCGATGAGCACCGACACCATCGCCGAGATCGTCGCGCGGGCGCTGGCCGAGGACGTCGGCGATGGCGATGTAACAACGGCGGCAACCGTTCCCGCGCAGGCTCGCGCGCGAGCGCTCATCACGCAAAAGGCTCCGGGGGTGGTGTTCGGCCTCCAGGCCGCCGAGCAGACGTTCCGACTGCTCGACCCGGCAATTGCGTTCGACGCGCTGGCCGACGAGGGTGAGTGGCGCGACGGGGGGCCCGTGGCCGAGGTCGAGGGCGCGGCGCGAGCGATTCTCACCGCAGAGCGCACGGTGCTCAACTTTCTCCAGCGGCTGTCCGGCGTTGCCACGCTAACCGCCCGATGCGTCCAGGCGGTGGAGGGCACCGGCGTCCGCATCCTTGATACCCGCAAGACGACGCCTGGGCTGCGCATGCTCGAGAAGGCGGCCGTCCGCGCGGGAGGAGGGACGAACCATCGCACGGGCCTGTACGACGAGATCCTGATCAAGGAGAACCACGCAGCGATCGCCGGCGGGGTCGGCCCCGCGGTGCGGCTGGCGCGCGAGCGGGCGCCGGAACTGCCCCTCGAGGTCGAGTGTCGTGACCTGAGCGAGGTTGAGGAGGCCCTGGCGGCCGGGGCCCCGCGGATCCTGCTCGACAACATGTCGGCCGCTCAGCTGCGGGAGGCCGTGCGCCACGTGGACGGACGCGCCGAGCTCGAGGCCAGCGGCGGCGTGACCCTTCAGACGCTCCGGGAAATCGCCAGCACCGGCCTACAATTCATCTCAGTGGGAGCCCTCACCCACAGCGCCCCGGCGCTCGATCTGTCCCTCATCCTTGAGCCTTTGTCATGAACCTGCCGATGCTCGGGGCCTCCGACGGCCCTCTGCTACTAGAAAACATCCCGGCGCTGCAAGACGAGGTGCGCGCGCTGGCCGATGAACACGCTGCCGTAATCCTCGCCCACAACTACCAGCTGCCAGAGATCCAAGACGTCGCGCACTACGTTGGGGACTCGCTCGGCCTGTCGCAGCGTGCGGCCCAGGCCGATGCCGCGACGATCGTGTTCTGTGGAGTCCATTTCATGGCCGAGACGGCGTCTGTGCTGTGTCCCGACAAGCGGGTGCTGATCCCGGATCTCGAAGCCGGCTGCTCGCTGGCCGACTCGATCACGGTGGAGCAGCTGCGCGAGTGGAAGGCCCGCCATCCGGGCGCGATCGTGGTCATGTACGTCAATACCACGGCCGAGGTGAAGGCCGAGACCGACTACTGCTGCACGTCTGCCAACGCGGTCCAGGTCGTCGAGCACATCTACCGCGAGCATGGCGACGCGACCGAGATCCTGTTTGGTCCGGACATGTTTCTGGGGGCGTACGTGGAGAAGACCCTCGGACGCCCGATGCACGTCTGGGACGGCGAATGCCACGTCCACGCGGGTATCCGGCCCAGCGACATCACCGCGGTCAGGAGCGCCCACCCGGGGGCGGATTTCCTCATCCATCCCGAGTGCGGGTGCTCGACGAGCGTCATGGAATATGTCGCGGCCGGCGACATATCGGCCGACGGAGTCCACATGCTGTCGACCGGCGGGATGCTCCGCTACGCGCGTGAGCACTCGGGCGGAGCGGCGATCGTCGCCACCGAGACCGGCATGCTGCACCCTTTGCGCCAGGCCGCCCCGGACACTGAGTTCATCGCCGCCAACGAGGCCGCACATTGCCGTTTCATGAAGATGATCACGCTCTCGAAGCTCCGTGACTCGCTCCGCGACGGCGTGTACGAGGTGAAGGTCCCGGCGGGTATCGCCGAGCGGGCTCGAGTTCCCATCGAGCGGATGGTCGCGATCAGCTAGCCGAGGCCGCCGAAAGGGCCAGCAGGTTGAGACCCTGCTGAACGGCCTCGCGCACCGCTCGCAGCGATTCGCGCTTGCGCTCGAACTCCGCCGGTGTGTAGCAGTGGACGTCGGCGGGCGCGCCCATCTCCAGGGCGTCCCACAAGGAGCCGGCCTGGTAGACGCGCTCGAGCCACGGCATTCCCTCATAGGCCGAGGACACCAGCACGACGACGAACTCGGGCCCGCGCTCGCGCTGGGGCGGCGCGCCGCGCTCATCGGCGACGCGCGCGCCGCTGAGCAACGCCACCTCGATCGGCCAGCGATCGTCGACGCGACTCAGGTAGCGCTGCAGCTCACGCCGGTTCAGGGCGATGCCCAGCTCCACGCGGCGATTTTCGCGCGTTCGGGTGGGTGAGGGCAAGTGAGGTGTCAGTACTTGGCGATGTCGGCCATCATCGGGTTGAACAGAGCCAGCGCCTGCCAGTTTTCCGGTCCGTCAATGAACAGCGCGAAGGCGAGCTTCTGATGGCCGCGGCTGCTGCAGTAGCCGGCCAGGTTGGTCACATAATCGAGGGTGCCGGTCTTGGCGATGCAGTGGCCCTGCGCCGGCGTCCGGGTGGCGATCGTCCGCACGGTCCCGGTGACTCCCATCAGCGGCAACGAGTCATCGAGCGTGTGGCCGATCGGGGTGTGCCAGAGGTCGGTGAGCAGATCGACGACCTGACGCGGCGAGGTGCGATCGTCGCGTGAGAGCCCAGATCCGTCGCCGATCCGGGGGTGAAGGCCGTAGCTCGAGGCGATCTCGCCGGAGATGACGTGCGCGCCGGCCGTGAGCGTTCCGCCGCTGCCAAATCGCTTGCCCAACTGCTTGGTCAGCAGATCGGCGAAGAGATCGTCGGATGGCACGTCCATCAGTTTCAACAGCACCGACAGCGGAGGCGAGTGGACGACGACGAGCGTTCGCGCGTCGGCGGGCGCTCGCCCCGTCCGCGTGGAAGCCTGCACTGTGATGCCCTGGGCGCCCATGGTCTGGGCGAGCTGACGTGCGGCGAAGGTCGCTGGCCCCAGCCCGGGGGCCGTGCTCCCGTGGTCGTAGGTGAGCGCGCTGAGCTGGCCGCCAAAGTCGGGAACGTCGGGCTTGTATGCGGTCCTCGGGCCCCCGCGCCGGGTATCGAAGTACGACTCGTCGGCGATCAGGTGGCCGGTGACGCGCCGGATCCCCATGGACCGAAGCCGTTTGGTCACCTGCGCCGCGGTCGGCCCGTAGCCGAGCTCCCACACGCGGTTGAACTCACCGTCGCCAAAGGTGGGATCCCCGCCGCCGCGCAGGTAGATGTTGCCGTGCCAGGTGCCGCCGCCGTCAAGGTGACCGCGGCCGAGGACAGTCGTATCAAGACGCGTGCCGGGACTGAGCCGCTTCAGCAGCGCGACGGTCGTGTAGATCTTCTCGACCGACGCCGGCGGCCGCTCGACACCGGCCCGGTCGGCGAACAGCACCTCGTGATGGGTGAGGTCGACGATCAGGACACCGACGTCGTGGCCGGCATTGGCCAGCTGGTCGCGCAGGCCGTGACGAAGCCTGATCAGGCTGGGTGTCAACGGAGCCGGGCGCGAAGCCGGCGTCGTGCGAGTGGTCGTTTGCTCGAGCGCCGGTGCGCCGTCGGATGCGTTCGTGCCGCCGCCGGAGGCGTGTCCGCCACCGCCACAACCCGCGAGGAACGCCACGCAGGCAATCGTGATCGAGAGTTTCCCCTTGACCCCCTCCATGTTCGCTGAAGGATGGCGGATCGTGGAGACGGATGCGTCGTGTGGCCGTCTGCGTGAGATGTTCATCCGATCGAGACATGGCAACAGATGAACATCGGGTTCACAGGGCGACGGCGGCCGGGCACCCGTCAGGCCCGGGCAGCGCCGGCGGTCAGTCGAAGTCGGCGGCCGTGTGCGGCCCGACGACCGCGATGGCGAGCTCGTCGGCCACGTCGCGGGCGACGGTGCGGACGTCGTCGCTGGTGACCCGATCCAGGCGCTCGATCGTGGCGTCGGGGTCGACGTCCTCGCGGTAGACGATGGCCTGCTGGGCCGCGTGGCGCGCCACCGCTCCGGTGTTCTCGAAGGCGATCGCCCGGGCGCCGGCCGCGTAGGCCCTGGCCCGCTCGACCTCCGCCTCGGTCGGGCCCTCGTCGCGAAGCTCGGTCACGATCTCGCGCATCCGCTTGTAGGCCTCCGTCATCTTGCTCGACTGAAGGCCGGCCGAAAGCTGGAGGATCGGCACATCGGCCAGGGCATGCGCGGTGGCGTGAACCGAGTAGGCGAGGCCGCGCTGTTCGCGGATCTCGTCGAACAGCCGCGAGCCCATCGAGCCGCCGAGCAGCGTGGCGTAGATGGTCAGGGCGGCGCGCCGGTTGGGGTCGGAGACGGGAAGGTCGGGCCGGTAGGACATCCGCAGGTGGGACTGGTTGGAGTCACGCTCGCCGATCAGGACCTTGGGATTGAACGAGGGTGCGGGCTCGAAGGGCCCAGGCTCGGGGCCGGGGTCAAAGCGTCCGAACAGCTCGTCGAGCTGCCCGTTTCCAGGCAGTGCCTCGAGGTTGCCGACCGCGAACGCAGCGCCCCGGCTAGGTGCCCAGCGACGCGTGCGAAAGGACAGCACGCTCTCGCGCGTGAACAGGTCTCGGATGTGCTCGGTCGTGCCGAGCACCGGCCGACCGAGGGGGTGATCGCCGAACGCGGCCTCGTCGATCAGATGCTCGGCGACGGCGGCCGGCTGGTCGTTGGCCCGGGCGATCTCCTGAACGACGACGCCGCGCTCACGATCGAGCTCGGCGGCGTCGATCTGGGGGCGGCCGACGAAGTCCGAGAGCAGATCGGCGGCCTCCATCGCCCTGGCCGCGCGGGCCGTGATGTGGAAGGCGACGAGATCGTGGCTGGTGTAGGCATTCAGTACGGCCCCGATGCGCTCGGCGGCCTCGTTGACATCCCGGTAGGTCGGGTACTTCTGGCCGCCCTTGAACACCAGGTGCTCGAGGAAATGCGCCATCCCGTTCTCCTCGGGCCGCTCGGTGCGCGCGCCGGCGTCGAAGGCAATCAGCAGCGTGACTGCGCGCGTCCCCTCGACCGCGATGCGGTACAGCGGCAGGCCGTTGGGAAGCACGGTGTGGGAAATCGACGGCATTGACTACAACGGTAGCGGGGTGCGGATTACGCGCCTCGGGCGCACGACGGCAATAAAGCCCGTCGTTGCTGGGGTTTGAACTCCTCTTTACATAAAACGCCTGCAAATCGTGTTGCAAGGGGGGTTTTTCGGGGACGGCGACGGGGGTGTGCCGCTACGCTGCCCGGACCTCATGGCTACCTCATCTGAATCACAAAATCGCACCGCGCGCCGCGCCGCAAACGCGCCCGCCGCGCGCGCAAAACGCCCCAAGCCCGCGTCCGCCGCACCGGCGGTAATCGAGTTTCGGGGCGTCTCGAAGCACTACTCGGCGGGCGATATCGGCCTCGATCAGGCCACCTTCACGATCGGTCGCGGCGAGTTCGTCTTCCTGGTCGGCACAACCGGTTCCGGCAAGTCGACCGTGATGCGGTTGCTGATCAAGGAACTCGATCCGACCGACGGTCGGATCGTCGTCGCCAACCACGACTTGGCCCAAATCAAGCACAAGGGGATCCCGTTCTACCGCCGCAATATCGGCGTGGTGTTCCAGGACTTCAAGCTCCTGCCAAATCGCACGGTGTACGAAAACATCGCCTATGCACTCAAGGTGACCGGAAGCGGCCGGCGAGAGATCCGGGCCAAGGTGCCCGACGTCCTGCGCCTCACCGGTCTTTCGACCAAGCTTCACAACTATCCCGACCAGCTCTCGGGCGGCGAGCAGCAGCGGGTTTCCATCGCCCGTGCGTTCGTCAACCATCCGCCCATGCTGCTGGCCGACGAGCCAACCGGAAATCTGGACCCGGAGACGAGCATCGACATCATGCGACTGCTCTACCGGATCAACCGAACGGGCACCACGGTGCTCGTCGCCACCCACGATCAGGCAATGGTCGACAAGATGCGCCGGCGCGTGCTGGAGCTGTCTCGGGGACGGATTGTGCGCGACGAAGCCACCGGTCTCTACGCGCGCGACGAGACGACCCGTGAGTTCGCGCAGCGGATGCGGGCTCCCACGACCCGTCCTCCGGGGATCTAGGCGATGCGGTTCGGCTTCTTCCTGCGCGAGGCGCTCCGCGCCATGCGCCGCAACGCAGCGCCATCGTTCGCCGCTCTGGCCACCGTTCTGGTGACGATGCTGGTCCTCGGCGTGTTCATCCCGATCGTCCAGGCAGCTCAGGGCGAGGCCGGCAAGGTCCGCGGCCGCGTGTACGTCGAGGCGTTCATGAAGACGGGCGCCACGCCCGCGCAGGAGGCGCGGGTGCGGCACGAACTGCTGGCGATCCCGCACGTGAAGTCGGTGTCGTTCGTGTCGAAGGCGCAGGCGCTCAAACAGGAGATGAAGCAGAACCCACAGGGGTTCTCACTGTTGGCCTCAAACCCACTGCCGGACACGTTCCACGTGTATGCCGACACGCCGGGTGACGTGCTCGCAGTGCGCGATGCCCTTCAGCCCAAGGCCGCCGACGGCCAGGTCCGGATGATCGATCCAGCGATCCAAAACCTGTCGGGCTACGAGCGCCAGACGCGCAAGATCCTGACGATCACCAGCGGCGTGACGATCGCCGCGATCGCGGTGACCGCGCTGCTGATCCTGGCCTCGATTGCGCTCATCGCCAACACGATCCGTCTTTCGCTGTTCGCCCGCCGCCGCGAGGTCGAGGTGATGAAGCTGGTCGGCGCGACGGACTGGTTCATCCGCTGGCCGTTCGTGATCGAGGGCGTCGTCGTCGGTGCCGCGGGTGCGGTGGGAGCGGTGGCCATCCTCGTGCTGGCCAAGATCCTGCTGCTCGATCCCATCCTGGGCGACTGGACGCTGGTGGCTGCCCTGCACACGATTGCCTTCCCCGCCCTCCTCGCGGTCCTTCTGGCCGCTGGAGTCGGTGTCTCGGCGCTGGGCTCCGGCCTGTCTTTGCGCCGCTTCCTGCGGGTCTGATGACGTTGCTGTAGTCGGTGCCGGCGAGCCCGCTGGGTCGGGTTTCGTCGGCACCTGGCTACTCTCTCGGAAAGCATGTATCCCCGCCGCTCACGCCTGCCACGGATTGCGCTCGGCGTCGCCGCCGCGGTGATCGTCCTAGTGCTGGGCGTGTTCATCGGCGGCCACCCGAGCTGGGTTCCGTCGTTCATGCGCGGGACGCTGATCGACGACAGCAACGGCCGGCTGGTGCAACAGGCGATGGACATCATCAGCCGCGACTACTACCGCAAGGTCAATCAGTCCGACCTGATCAACAAGGGGCTCGCCGCTGCCGTCGCCAGCCTGAACGATCCCTACTCGCACTACCTCGATCCGAGTGACTACCAGCACTTCCAGACGCAGTCCAACCCGCACGTGGCCGGGGTGGGCGTCGATGTATTCGCGGTGGCGCGAGGCCTGCGGGTGGTCGCGGTGTTCCCGGGGACGCCCGCGGCGCGAGCCGGGCTCCGCGCGGGCGACGTGATCGTGGCCGTCGGCAACAAGTCACTGGCGGGGCGCGGCAACACGGGGACGAACCTGATAACCGGGGCGCAGGGGACCGACGTGAGGCTGACCGTCCTGAGCGGGACCAGCCGGCATACGGTGTCGATCCGCCGGGCCAACGTGCTCGTCACCAGTGGCGGCATCGTCAACTATCACGGCGTCAAGATCGGCGATCTCCGGCTGACCAGCTTCACCGACGGCTCCGGCGAAGCGCTGCGCGAGCAGGTCGTGAAGGTGATTCACGAGGGCGCCCGCGCGCTGGTCCTGGACCTCCGCGATAACCCCGGTGGGCTGCTCGATGAGGCGGTCAACGCCGCCAGCATCTTCATCCCCGACGGGACAGTCGTCTCGACGCGCGGGCGCAGCCAGCCCGAACAGGTCTACACGGCCAGCGGCCATCCGGTGTCGGCAACAATCCCCCTCGTCGTGCTCGTCGATCACGGCACCGCCTCGGCGGCCGAGATCGTCACCGGCGCCCTGAAGGATCGCAACCGCGCCAAGGTGGTCGGCACGCGCACGTACGGCAAGGGTGTGTTCCAGGAGATCCAGCAGCTCTCCAACGGTGGTGCGCTCGACATCACGGTCGGTGAGTACTTCACGCCCAGCGGGCACAATCTCGGCGGCGGCGGCGTCCGCGAAGGAGCAGGAATCTCGCCCACTGTCTACGCGCTGGACAATCCGCGCACGACTCCAGATGAGGCACTCGCGGTCGCGGAGCGCACCGTCGCCGCTGAACTGAAGTGAGCGTGGTTCCGACGGCGGTGCCAGCGGGGACACGCGTCGCGGTTGTGCAGCGGCGGGGGAAGTTCTTCGTCGCCGAACCGTTCTTCGGCACAGGCCCGCGCCTGGCCCTCAGCCGCGATCGCAACGTCGCCATCGGGGACCTGGTCGTGGTGGCCCCCGCACCGAGCCGGAACGGGCGGGCGCGAGGGCGGGCCGTCGTCGCGCGACGACTGGGCCGGCCCGATGTCGCGCGGGATGTACTCGAGGCGCTGATGATCGACCGTGGCCTGCGGCGCGGGTTCGATCCGGCCGTGGAACGCGAGGCCCGGGCGGCCGACGATGCCCCGGTGCAGGACGACGGTCGCCGCGACCTCCGGGCGCTGCCGACGTTCACGATTGACCCGACGAGCGCCCGCGACTTCGATGATGCGATCTCCGCGGCGCGCGAGGAAGACGGCTCGTGGCGAATCTGGGTCCACATCGCCGACGTGTCCTCGTACGTCGCACCTCGGTCCCTGGTCGATCGCGAGGCCTACCGGCGCGGCACGAGTGTGTATGTACCGGGCGCGGTGGAGCCGATGCTGCCAAGAGAGCTCTCCAACCACGCCTGTTCGCTCGTCCCCGGCCAGGATCGCCGGACGGTGACCGTGGAGATGCGGGTGCGGGACGGAGAGATCAGGGGCCCGGCCTTCTATCGCTCGCTGATCAGGTCCGATCAGCGGCTCGACTACGACCGCGTGGATAGGATCTTCGCCGGCTCGGAGCAGGGCGCCGACCCGTGGGGCGAGCCGCTGGCCGCCGCCCGGGCCGCCGCGGCGAGTCTCGGCGCCCGGAGGGTCGCGCGCGGCGCGCTGCTGCTCGACTCGCCGGAGCCGGAGTTCGCCTTCGACGAGCGCGGCAACGTCGTCTCCGCCGAGCCCGTGGCCCAGACGGAGTCCCATCGGCTGATCGAATACCTGATGATCGCCGCCAACGAGCAGGTGGCGACGCTGCTCGAGACCCGTCGGATACCGGCGCTCTACCGCGTCCACGAGCGCCCCGACGCACCCGCGGTGGAGCGTCTGATCGAGCAGCTGGCGTCGCTCGGCGTGCCGACACCGGCCGTGCCCGGGGGCCACCTGACGCCGCAGCAAGCGGCCGACGTCGTCGGCGAGGCGTCCCAGCTCGTCGCCCACTGGGTCAAGCGCACCGGCCGAGGTGGCCTGGCGCTGAGAAGCCTCGTCCTGCGGTCACTGAAGCAGGCCTACTACGACAACCGCAACCTCGGCCACGCCGGCCTGCAATCGCCGCGCTACTGCCACTTCACCTCGCCGATACGTCGCTACCCCGATCTGATCTGTCATCGGGCGCTGCTGTCGGCGATCGACGGCTCACAGGCCGCGCCCGACGCCTCGTGGGTGGCGTCAGCGGGCCCATGGTGCTCGACCCGCGAGCGCGAGGCGATGACGATCGAGCGGGATGCCGACGACGTCGCCCGCTGCTTCCTGCTCGAGCGGCGGCTGGCCGACCGCGGGGCCGAGATGGTGTTCGATGGCGAGGTCGTCGGGGTGATCGGAGCCGGCGCGTTCCTGGCCTTCGGACCCGACCTCGCGTTCGAGGGGATGCTCCCGGTGCGGCGGCTGCGTGGCGATTGGTGGGAACTCAACGAGGAGGCGACGATGCTTCAGGGCACGCACTCGGGGCGAGCGATCAGATTGGGCGATTCGCTGCGCGTCGAGGTGGACGGGGTCGATGCGCCTCGCGGGCGCGTGGACCTCGTGCCGGCGTCGCCGGACACGATCGGGGAGGATTGACCGATGGCCAAGGGACATAAGCGCAAGACTGCTCCGGGCGATGTGGCGACGAATCGGCAGGCGTCGTTCCGTTTCAACCTGCTGGAACGGTTCGAGTGCGGGATCGTCCTGACCGGGACCGAGGTCAAGGCGCTGCGCGAGGGCAAGGCCCAGTTGAAGGACTCCTACGCGGCCGTTCGCGATGGCGAGGTGTGGCTGATCGGTGCCTACATCCCCCCCTACAGCCCAGCCTCGCGCGAGAACCACGAGCCCGAGCGGCCGCGCAAGCTGTTGCTCCACCGCGAGGAGATCGAGCGTCTGACCGGGAAGACGCGCGAGCGCGGCCTGACGCTCGTGCCCACGCGGATGTACTTCAGCGACGGGCGCGCCAAGGTCGAGATCGCCCTTGCCCGCGGCAAGGACGTGCGCGACAAGCGCGACACGATCCGCACGCGCGAGATGGCTCGCGAGGTCCAGCGCGAGCTGCGCGAGGCGCGACGCTAGTACCGGCGCGTTAGCTGCGCGAGGCGGGACGCTAGTACCGGCGTACTAGCTGCGCGAGGCGGGCCGCCAGCTTCTCGGTTGGTTATCCGTCCCGGGCGCGGGTACGCTTTGCCCCATGACGATTGGCGCCGCATTTGCCCTGATCGCAGTGGGCGCGATCCTCAAGTGGGCCGTGACCGCGAGTGTCAGCTGGATCGACATCCAGACCGCCGGGACCGTCCTATTCGTGATCGGCCTCGTCGCTCTCCCGCTCGCGTTGCTGCACACGTTCTGGTGGCCCGCGCGCCAGCGCCGCGACGACACGCAGGCCACGCGCCCCCCTCAGGACCCGCGGTACTAGCCGATTAGATTAGCCGAATGTGCGCGGCAGGTTCGTCGCGTGCATGCCCACGACGAGCAGGGCGATCAAGCTCAGATACACGCCGGCGACCAGCGCGCGGCCGAGGGGCTTGACCGCGTAGTAGGACTGCTCGGCCTCTCCACCTGCCCGTCGGGCCTTCCACCGCCGTGTGGTCTCCAGCCCGGCGAAGATCAGGATGATCAGCATGATCGGGTTGTGGAAGACGAACAGCAGCGGAATCAGCGCGGCGAAGCCGACAAACCACATCCAGGGCGCCATCGCCGCCATCGCCCGGCCTCCATCGAGCGGTACCACGGGCAGCAGGTTGAACAGGTTGAGAAAGAAGCCGGTGAACGCCAGCGCGCGCCAGATGTCGTTGCCGGTGGCGTGCCAGATGAGGATGCAGGCGGCCGATCCGATGCTGCCCAGGATCGGGCCCGCCAGGCCGACGCGAGCCTCGGCGAGCGCGTTGTCGCCCAGCGACCGCGCGGTGATCACGGCGCCCAGGAAGGGGATGAACATCGGCGCGCTGGCCTTGATGCCCTCGCGGCGCAGCGCGATCACGTGGCCCATCTCGTGAACGAGGAGCAGGACCACGAATCCCGCCGCGAAGGGCACGCCCCACAGCCAGGCGTAGGCCGCGACGGAGACGAACATCGTCCCCGCGGTGGCGAGCAGCTTGAGCTTGGGCAGCAGCACGAGCAGCGTCTTGAACTTGGCCGCGAACGCCACGATGGCGGCGATCACGGGGCCGAACGTGCGCTTGATGAATCCGGGCTTGCGAGGCCCGAACGGGTCGCCGTCTCCCTGGGGCAGATTGGCTTCCGGGGCGATGTCCGCCGGGGGCACCGGCGGGGCCGGGGGCGCCGGCGGGGCGGGGGAGGCCGGAGGGGCCGAGATCCACGGTGTGTTGGCTTCCATGTTGCTGTTAATTGTGGCACCGGCCGGGTCGCCTACCCGCCGCTCTTATCGTCTTATTCGGCGTGGTGCCAGCGTGCGCCGACTCCAACGTTGTTCCCCATAATCGAGCACAACGTTGGAATCATCTGCCGGGCCCCGATTTGCGAGCCCGGCCCTATACTCGGTAGGACCACATATAACCCCTGGGGACGACAGGCTTCGACGTGGTCGATCCGTGGGGGTGGTTGCGAGTCGAGGTCCCGGGAGGCCTCGTAAAACCCCCGGGAAAACCATAAGTGCGGACACGCACAATTTCGATCTCGGTCTGGCTGCCGCTTAGTCAGCTGACCTAGATTCGTCTCGGCCTTCGCTCGCCTGCGGCGGAGCCACCGGGATCAACCAGCAGGCTTGCTCGGTGAGGTCCGCTCCGTCCGATCCGAGGACAACTTACGGAGATGGCCCTAGACAACCCCGCCGGCGAGGCGAGTCGAGGGCGAGATCAGAGCGCCGGCTACGCTCGTAGACGCCATCTTTCACGCGACCGCGGACGCGGGTTCAATTCCCGCCGTCTCCACCTTCGCAAAGAATTCGAACCGCCCTCCGCACCTCCGGAGGGCGTTTCGATTAGCGCCAGCGTGTCGAGCGAGCGCCTCGACCCGCCGTTCCGTCTCAACGAGAGCCTTCGCCAGTGCCTATAGGCATCGCCGAGGCCAGCGCCGACCAGGCGATCCCTTTCGTGGCGAAGCGCAAGCCGACCTCGACCGTCTCAGGCGAGCAGCGATCGTCAGCTGTCGGCCGGCGCTAGCCGGCAGACGGGCCCGCAGCTAACGATTCAAGCGAACGCGC